>NZ_JAAVVL010000001.1:4577506-5372827 GCF_018728545.1 Streptomyces sp. ATCC 21386 | reverse complement strand
GAGGGCGGCGGGTCGGTCAGGGGCAGCGCGGCGGCCGGGCCCAGGAGTTCGGACAGCACCCGTTGGTGCGTGGCCCGCTGCCGCGCTCCGATGCCGGCCACCTCACACAGCCGTCCGAGCTGATCGGCGGTGAAGTGCCCCAG
Organism: Streptomyces sp. ATCC 21386; assembly: GCF_018728545.1. Classification (NCBI taxonomy): domain Bacteria; kingdom Bacillati; phylum Actinomycetota; class Actinomycetes; order Kitasatosporales; family Streptomycetaceae; genus Streptomyces; species Streptomyces sp. ATCC 21386. The sequence continues at coordinate 5,372,684 of NZ_JAAVVL010000001.1, read as the reverse complement.
CCGGTCAGGGGCGTCGCGGCGCTCGCTCCTCTCGACCGGATCGGGGCCGGAGAGCGGGGGCGGGGTCGCCGCGCCCCCGAGCATTCGAGCGGCGCAGTGACGTGTGTAGGCGTTCATGAGGTCCTCCTGGATCGGTTGTGGTGGTGGTCGCGGCACCGGACGGCGGCACGGATCGGGCCCTGGGTGCGGGAGGGCGACACGCCGTTTCCTCGGTGCGGGAGGGCGACACGCCGTTTCCCCGGTGCGGGAGTCGACGCGCCGTTTCCCCGGCGCGGGAGTCGACGGTCCGTTTCCCCGGTGCGGGAGTCGACGCGCCGTTTCCCCGGTGCGGGAGTCGACGGTCCGTTTGTAGCCGCCGTGCGTTGTTCACGATCGGCGGGCTGGCGCTGAACAAACGCATGGTGAACAATCCCGAATGGCGCAGAGGGAGGTGCGTTTTCGGGTGCCACGGGGAGAGCGACCGCTGGAAGCGGAGAGTGGTCCACTGCGGGATTTCGCGGCGCGGTTGCGAAAACTGCGGGAGCAGTCCGGAAGTCCCACCTATCGGGACCTCGCACGGCGGGCGCACTATTCGATCGCGGCCCTCTCCGGGGCCGCGTCGGGACGTCAACTGCCGTCACTGGCGGTCACCCTCGCCTACGTCCGCGCCTGTGGCGGTGACGTGCGGGAATGGGAGCTGTTCTGGCACGCCACGGCCGCCGCGTGCGCCACCGGGAGCGACATCCCCGCCTCGGCGCCCCCCGGTGTCGAGGAGACCACGGCCATCTCGCCCTATGCCGGTCTGGCCCCTTTCCAACAGTCGGACGCCGACGCTTTCTTCGGCCGGGAGAATCTGACCGGAAGAATCCTCGAACACCTGAACAGAAAGAGATTTCTCGTTCTGTTCGGCGCCTCGGGATCCGGGAAATCCTCGGTGCTGCGCGCCGGCGTGCTCCCCCAATTCCCCGGTGAACCGGCCCTGGTGTTCACTCCCGGCGCGCGCCCCCTGGAGGAATGTGCGATCCAGCTGGCGGCCCGTGCCCGTCTCACGCCGGGAGCCGTCGCGGACGAACTCGCCTCGGAGCCGCGCACGCTGCACCGTGTCGTACGCCAGATCCTGGCCCGCTCACCGGCTTCGGCAGACGAACTCCTCGTCGTCGTGGACCAGTTCGAGGAGGTGTTCACCCTCTGCTCCGACGCGGAGGAGCGTGACGTGTTCGTCTCGGCCCTTCTGCATGCCGCGCACGCCGCCGACAGCCGCTGCCGCGTCGTACTGGCCGTACGGTCGGACTTCTACACGCACTGCACCCGGTTGCCCGCACTCGTCGATGCCCTGGCGGAGGCGCACGTCCCCGTCGGTCCGATGACGCTCGACGAGCTGCGGGCGACGATCGTCCAGCCGGCCGCCCGCGTCCGGCTGACCGTCGAGGGCGCCCTTCTCGCGGCGCTCACCGCCGACGCCCACGGCCGACCCGGGGCTCTCCCCCTGCTCTCGCACGCCCTTCTGGAGACCTGGCGCCGTAGGCGCGGCAACACCCTCACCCTCGCGGGATTCCAGGCGGCCGGCGGTTTCGAGGGCGCCCTCGCGCAGACCGCCGAGGCGTTCCACGCGTCCCTGAACGACTCCCAGCAGACCGTCGCCCGACTGCTGTTCCTCCGCCTCATCGCCCTGGGCGAGGGCACCGAGGACACCAAACGCCGTGTGCCGCGCCATGAGCTCGACGACAGCCACGACACGGCGCTCGTCCTCGAACAAGCCACCCGGGCACGCCTGCTGACCGTCGACCGGGACCACGTCGAGATCGTCCACGAGGCCCTGATCCGCTGCTGGCCCAGGCTCGGCGGCTGGCTGGGCGAGAACCGCGACCGGCTGCGCCTGCACCGCGCGCTCACCGAGGCCACCACGGTCTGGGAGTCCCTGCACCGCGACCCGGACACCCTGTACCGGGGCCTGCGTCTGGCCGCCGCCAGGGACCTGCCGAAGGAGACGCTCACCGCCCGGGAACGCGCCTTCCTGGAGACGAGCGAGGCCGCGGAACAGGCGCAGACACGGCGTGCCCGCCACCGCGTCCGCCGGCTGCGCCGCCTCGTCGCGGCCCTCGTCGTCCTGCTTCTGTGCGCCGCGGCCGCCGTCGGTCACGCGCTGCGCTCCCAGCAGACCGTCACCGCGCAGCGCAACCATCTCCTCGCACTCCAGGCCGTCGAGAACGCGGCGGCCCTGCGTACTCGCGACCGCTCGCTCGCCGTGCAACTGGCGTTGGCGGCCTACCGGTTGGAAGCCAACCGGGCCACCCGCAACGGGCTGCTCAGCGTCGCCCCGTACACCCTGGCCCGCCATGTCCACGCCCTGGCCGTCACCCCCGACGGCCGCAGGCTCGCCAGCGCGCACGACGACGGCAGTCTCCGGATGTGGGACATGGCAGACCCCCGTGCCCCCCGTCCGCTGGGCACGGAGGACGGCGACCCCGAGGGCGCCCACACGCTGGCCTTCGGCCCCGGCGGGGTACTGGCCGGTATCGGCGAGGACGGCGCGATCCGGCTCTGGGACGTGGCCGACCCCGCCCGACCGCGCCTGCGGTCGACCACCCCCAGCCGCCACGACGAGTTCGTCTTCTCCCTGGCCGTGAGCCCGGACGGCCGCACGCTCGCCACCAGCAGTTACGACGACACCGTCCGGCTGTGGGACGTCCGCGACCTCGGCCGCCCCCGCCTCCTGGGAGAATTGACCGGCCACGCGCTCAACGTCAAACCGGTCGCCTTCAGCCCCGACGGCTCCACCCTGGCCTCCGGCTCCGACGACCGCACCGTCCGCCTGTGGGACGTCACCGACCCGCGCCACGCCTCCACGACCGCAGTGCTCCGCGACCACGACGACTTCGTCGTCGGACTGGCCTTCAGCCGGGACGGCCGTACGCTCGTCTCCGGCAGCGACGACCGCACGGCGCGCCTCTGGGACGTCGCCGATCCGCGCGCGCACCGCAGGCTCGGCCGGCTCCACGCCCACACCGGCATGATCGGGTACGTGGAGTTCACCCGGGACGGCCGTGAGGTGATCACCGCCGGACAGGACGGCACCGTACGCCTGTGGAAGGCGACCGACCGCTCACACCCCAGCGAACGAGCCCTGCTGACCGGACTCTCGGGCGGCCTCGCGGTCGTCCTGCCCCTTGCGGGGTCCGACACCGTGGCCACCCTCAGCAACGACCACACGATCGAGATCTGGAACACCGACGTCTCCTGGGTACGCGCCCACGCCTGCACCCACGTCGACGCCCCTCTCACCTCCGCCCAGTGGACCCGCCACTTCCCGGGCCTCGACCACCGTCCGCCCTGCCCCGACCACGACTGAACCGGCCCCGGAACGGGGTGCCCGGCGTCCTTCGGCGGGCGGACAGCCGGGCGTCGCGGTGCGTCTATCCCGCCGCGCGCCGCCACGCACGTCCGCCGTCGCGGGAGGTCCACAGCCCCTCGTCCGGCACCAGGTCGTACGTCGCCGTCGTCGCGTCCACGATGCCGTGGAGGGTGTTGCCCTCGACGGTGAGCGACGTGAACCTCGCCGGGGTCCTGATCTCGCGGAAGGAAGTTCCGGCGGGGTCGTCGGCCAGCCAGTGACGGCCGCCCTCCCCTCCGACCAGGACCCGTCCGTCCGCGAGCACTTCCAGGACCAGGAACCCCGGGCCATGGCTCAGATCGGCCCAGGGAATTCCGCCCGCGAGGACCGTGCGCCACTCTTGGCCGCCGTCCGACGTCAGCAGCAGGCCGCGCAGACCCTGGTCCGTCTCCAGGGCGACGACCGCCGTGCCACCCCGCGCCGCGAGGGCGGCGACACCGTACGACGTCGGGACCGCCTCGGAGCCGAGCGTGCGGCCCGCCCGCTGCCACACGACGCGGTGCGGCTTCGCGGACAGCGACTGCTCCAGGCTCCAGACCGTGCCCCGCTCGTCCACGGCGAAGTCGACGGCCTCCTCCGGCAGTCCGGCCGGTGGTGCCGCGGTGCGTGTGGCGGGACGGTAGACGAGGGCCGGCTCCCGTTCGGAGAGCAGGACGTCGCCGGGGCGGGTGCGCAACGGGGTCTCGCTGAGGGTGAGCCCGTGCCGCTTCCCCCGGACGTCGAGGAGGTACGCTCCCCCGTCCCCCGGTACCTGCACGAATCCGCCGCTCGCCCCCGTGAAGGCCGGCGTCACATCCTCCGCGTCGGCATGCTCCGCGTGCTCGGCGACCGTACGGCCGTCGGGGCCGACGATGCGCCAGGCGGTCGCGGCCGGGCCCTCGTCGTCCTCGACGTTGTCGGCTTCGTACGTCAGGAGCAGCGAGCCGTCGTCCGCGCTCGCCACACCGGAGGGAGCCCCGGCCGCCTCGATCACGTCGGCGGGGCTGGGGTGAGGATCCTCGATGACCCGTCTGTACCTCGTCTCACGGTCGCCGGAGGCGTCGGCGTCGACGCCCTCCGGACCGCAGGCGCTCAGGGCGACCGCCGCACCGGTCAGGGCGACCAGCCCGACCGCCCTCCACGCGCGTCTCCGCCGCCCCACCGGAGCACCGGTCACCGGAGGCCGCCCGTCAGGGTGTCGTCCTGCCAGGCGGCCAGCCGGTCGGCGATCGGAGCGGTGCCGTCGAGGACGTGCCGGGAGAACGCGTCCCGTTCGTGGGCGATGACGGCCGCCTCCCAGACGCAGGGGGCGAGGCCGGCACGTCCCGGGCGGAGCAGGTCGGGCCGCCCGGCCGGGCCGGTGAAGATCGCCAGGTCGGACATGTGGCCCTCGATCCAGGTGTGGACCAGGACGTAGTCGCCGTCGCCGCCCGCGTGCACGATCAGGGTGGCGAGCCCGAGCGACCCGCGGACGCGCCCGAGTTCGAGGTGCGCCGCGGCGACCCGCAGGGCGCCGGCCGTGTCCTGCTCGGTGACGCTGCGGCCCGGCGCCTCCAGTGAGTACACCTTGACCAGATGGCCGCCCACCTCCCGCGTGCCCACCGGCTGTACGGTGCGTCCATGGTGGCCTCGGGAGAGGTCGAGCAGCGCCGCCGAGTCCACCGCTGCCGGGAGTTCGTGATCGCTCATGTGCCCATCATGCGGTGTCGACGGTCCAACCGGGGCGCGGGAGCCGGGACATGAGACCTCCGTGCCGTCGCACGCCGCCGGGTCGCTTCCGATGTGCTCCGACTATGCCGACGGTTAGCCCCCCGTTCCGGCTATTCCGGCTATTCCGGCTGGGTCACCGTCAGTGCCCAGCGGATCGTCTCGGACGACGCGTCGACCCCGATGGTGAAGGAGCCGTTCCGGACCACGCCGGGGTCCATGGTCACCGAGCCGACGCCGGCGGTTCCCGCCGGGCAGTCGACCGTGAACGCGGCGACCTCCGTCTCCCGCGATCTCATCGTCACCCGCACGTCACCGCCGCCCTCGCACGCCACCGTGAGGACGGTCGGCAGCCTCTCCCAGGCGCCTCCCGACGCCACCCCACCGTCGCCGACCTGTTCCTCCACCCACACCAGGCCCTCCGGGCCGGGGTGGGGCAGCAGGGGGTCCCCGGCCGCGGCGGCGGACCCCACGCCGGATCCCGCCAGCACGCAGACCGTCAGCACTGACACAGCCAGGGCTTCTCTCGTCCTGTTCACGTCCACTCCCTCACTCGCCTGTCATGGACGCCACAGTCTGCCCAAGTGATCGTCGCGGGGCCTGAGTACGCGTACTCAGAAACGATCAGGCCGACCGGATCGGCCGAAATCCACCGTGCCGTCGATCTCGTGGGCGTTGTCGATCCGCCGGCTCGGTCACAGTGTCACAGTGCTGTCCGCAGACAGTTTCCTCTCGGTGCGAGCGGGTGGAGGAAGCGCTCCCATGAGGCACGATCACCCGGACGTTCACACTCTCGGGGGGTTCCTCATGATTCACACGGTTCGTTCGCGCCGTCTCACCGCCGTACTCGCCGCCTGCTCGCTCGGCATCGTGGCACTGACCGCGTGCGACACGGGCAAGGACACGGACAAGGCCTCGCCGAGAGCGTCGGCGAGCCCGTCCAGAGCCGGTTCGGACACGGACGCCGAGGCGTCCGCGACGGCCGAACCGGGTGGCCAGGGCGACGACTCCGCCGACGGGGGCAGCACCCCGCCGCCGTCGAAGTCCGGATCCGGGAAGTCGGGCAGCGGCAAGTCCGGGACCGGGAAGTCCGGGACCGGCACATCCGGGTCCGGAGGGTCCGGCACGGACGACGACCAGGACGGTGGCGTGGGCATGTGCGAGACGACCGACCTGAGCTACAACGTCACCGTCGCCTCCAAGGAGGCGAACCACGCCTTGCTGACCGCGACCAACAACAGCGGCGACCCCTGCCTGCTGGCGGCCAACGACCTGGTCATCACGATTCCGGAGCTCGACGGGGCGGCGGAGCACCGCGGCCCGACCGTCGACGACTGGCTGCTGAACGCCGGCGACATCGCCTACGCCGGGATCCTGTTCGCGGGCCTCGGCACCGAGGGCGGCAAGACCGCCCACCAGGTGGAGATCGCGCTCACCGCAGCCGAGAGCCCGGCTACGGTGACGATCACCGACGGCCCTGTCACCGTGAACGACGGCACGGTCACCAGCTTCCTCGGAACGGCGGAGGACGCGCTGAGTTACTGACCCCGCGCGGTTCGCGAGCCGGGCGGCGCGGTCAGAGGTCCAGGTAGAAGCGGACGGTGGTGCCGGCCTCGGTGGTGTGGAGGCGCACAAGGTCGGCGACGTAGTGGACGAGCAGGAGACCGCGGCCGCCCAACTGGTCTCGTGCCGGGGGTTTGCGGCCGGCCAGGGGGTCGGCCAGGCGGCCTCGGTCGTGGACCTCGCACACGACCTGAAGCCCCTCCGCCCAGACGCGCAGCGTGCCCGTTCCACCGCCGTGCACCACACTGTTGGTGGTCAGCTCCGCCACCGCCAGTGTCAGATCCTGCAAGCGGTCACCGGTCAGGCCCAACTGCCGCGCCTCCTGGACCGCGAAGGAACGGGCCGACGGGAGTGCGTCCGCGTCGAACGAGAGGGCAGCCGCTCCTGGCGGATGGGCGAGCGGCTGGTTGTAGTGGGCGACGATTCGTTCGGGATCGTAGGTGTCGCTGGCGCGTTCGACACCGGCGTCGATGACGACGGGGTGGGTGGCATGGGCGTCGGCGAGCGTCTCCGGGGCGAGGGCGTCCGCGTCGTACGGGCACAGGATCGTCACGTGCCGGCCCTGGAAGGCCGCGTTGATGAGGGCTTCGTGCTGGACGCAGGCCGGGTACTCCACGGCCGAGCGGTCGGCCCAGATCGGTTCGCCGATGATCCGCACCCGGCCGGTCGGGTGGGCGTCGGCGAAGGCGCGCAGCACCCCGGGAATGATCCGCCCCGGGTTGCGGCCCGCCCTGGTCATGTCCAGGAACTCGACCTCGGCGCCGCGCGCGCCCATCGCGGCCTTGATCAGCTGCAGGTTGGGGCCCGGAACCGCGACCGCGACCGCCTCGCCGGCGGACAGTCCCGCCAGCAGGAACGGCACCGTGCCCGCCGTGTACTGCTCCCTGCCCCGGTAGAACAACGCAGGGTGCACAAAGGGTTCGTGTTCACTGCTCGTGGCCGTACTCATCGCCCCGCCACCTCGATCATCGAAAGGCCGGGCCAGAACATGTCCAGGATCCGCTCCAGCTCCGGCGGTGGACGGTCCACGACGATCCGGCCCGTCGGCAGTCGCTGCGCGGTGACCGCCAGCGCCGCCGCACCGCCCACATCGATGGACATCAGCTCGGACAGCTCCACGAAGGAGACGTCCGTGTGGGCGTTCGCCAGGTCCTTCAGAGCGTGTTCCCAGAAAGAGCGGGTGGTCACGTTGATCTCTCCAGCGGCTCGGATCCCCGGGCGGCCCGGCAGAGCGCGGATCTCCAGCGCCGTGCCCTCGGACGACCGTGCCGACCCCGGCTCGTGCGCGTCATGGGAGGCATCCACGTTCTCTCCCCCTGCTTCCCATGCGCCGCCGTACGGCGCTTACCGGCCCCCGCTCACCGTCCCTACGCGACGGCGGGCGGCAGACACGTCATCGTATAACCCGCCGGTGCGACAGCGATCAGCCGACGTCCGGCGGGTCGCTGCCCGGCCGATCGGCGTCCAGACGATCGGCGTCCAGACGACCGGCGTCCGGCCTGTCGGCGTCCGGCGGGTCGGCATCCGGCGGGTCGGCAGCGGGGCGGGCGGCGCTCGCCGGACGGAAGCAGGCCGACACCGTCTTGCCGTGACGTTGGCACCTCACCTCCAGCGTGTCCGCCAGCATCCGTACGATGCCCACGCCGCGACCGGAGGCCTCCCCCGGCTTCGGTGTGCGTTGGCGCGGCAGCGTCGGGTCCTCGTCGTGCACGCTCACGTGCAGGCAGTCGCCGTCCCAGGTGAGGATCAGTCGCGCGTCGCTGTGCGCGTGGACGTGCGCGTTGGTGAGGAGTTCGGACACGGCCAGGACGACGGAGTCCACCGTCTCGGGCTCGTCCGCGGTCCATGGCAGGAACTCCAGCTGCCTTCGTGTCCACCGCCGCCCGGCGTGCACGCCTCCCGACACGGGAAACGAATGCGCCCAGCCCTTCGCCCTGACACCTGTCGCCCCGGTGTCCGTCTTCTTGCTCGTCACCGACTTCCCCGTTCTCCCGTCCGACGCCGACTCTGTACACACCGAGTGCCCGCCGACGGCGCCCGCAGACGTTCCGTCGCCCGGCGGTCACCCTGTCGGCGGTGATCAGGCCGGCAGGACCTGGGCCACCCGGACGCCCACGAGACAGGTGTCGTCGTCCGTGTCGGACCTGCTGTAGGTGAGGAGGCGGTCCAGCTGCTGGTCGAGGGTGGGGGGCACGGTCCGGGCGGCGGTGAGCAGCTGGGCCAGGGACTCCTCCACGGAGCGGTCACGGCGTTCGATCAGACCGTCGGTGTACATCAGCAGGGTGTCGTCGACGGCCAGTTGCAGTTCGTGTTCCTCGTACGTCGCCTCGGGCAGGGCGCCGAGCAGCAGGCCCTTGATCAGGGGGAGCGGTGTCGCCTCGGCCGCACGTACCAGGACCGGCGGCAGATGGCCCGCCCTGGCCCAGCGCAGGGTGTGGCGGTGCGGGTCGTAGAGGCCGCAGACGGCGGTGGCGGTGACAGAGCCCGTCAGGTGGTGGGCCACCATGTTGAGCCAGGCCAGCAGCTGGCCCGGTCCGGCGCCGGTCACGGCGAGACCGCGCAGGGCGTTGCGCAGGACGACCATGCTGGTGGCCGCCTCTATGCCGTGGCCGGCGACGTCTCCCACGCACAGCAGCACCAGCCCGGAGGGCAGCACGACCGCGTCGTACCAGTCGCCGCCCACCAGGTGCTGGGTCTCGGCGGGCCGGTAGCGGACGGCGACGCGCAGTCCGGGGGCCTCCAGGGGGGCCTGGGCCGGGGGCATGATCGCGTGCTGGAGCTGGAGGGTGAGCCGGTCGCGTTCGCTCGCCTGCTGCTCGGAGTGGGCGAGTTGGTCGCGGGTGGCGGCGAGGGCGACCTCCGTCCAGTGGTGGGCGGAGATGTCCTGGTAGGCGCCCCGGACGAGGAGGAGCCGGCCGTCGGAGTCGAGGACGGGCTCGGCGACGACACGGATGTGCCGGGTGACGCCGTCGGGCCGCTGGAGCCGGAAGGCGGCGGACGCGGAGCGACGGTGGTGCAGCAGGGTCCGCAGGAACCGGCCGATGGCGACGGCGTCGTCGGGGTGGGCGTGGGCGGGCAGGTCCTCCAGCGGGACGGGTCCGCTGATGGAGGGCTTGCCGTAGAGGCTGTAGAGCTGGCCGTTCCAGGTGATCTCGCCGGTGACGAGGTTCTCCTCGAACCCGCCGATACGGCCGAGGCGTTGGGCGTGCTGCAGCAGGCTGGCCAGCCGCGCGGTCTCGTCCTCTATCCGCCAGATGAGCAGGACGCTGCCGCCGTGGCGGGTGATGTTGATGTCGGCGACGGCCGCCAGCGGGACGTCCTCCACGAGGGAGGTGAGCCGCATCCGGCGGGCGCGGAAGGGCTCGCCGGTGGCGTAGACACGTTCGACCTGATCGAACAGTTCGCTCTCGCCGGCGGCCATGGGATACGTCTCCAGGAGCAGGGCTCCGTTGACGACACCCCGGGGGCGGCCGGCCGGGTCGAGGAAGCGGCTGTTGGCGTGGTGGATGCGGAAATCGACCAGCTCCCCGGTGCCGTCCAGGTGCGGGACGAGCACCAGCGCGGGGTCGTGGAGCCCGTCGGCGAGGTCCATCAGTTCGGCGACGTCGGGCAGGATCCCGGCGGCCCGCGCCTCGGCCTCGCCGTGGGGCGGGACGAAGGTGCCGAGCGTGTGGGCGCACAGCTCCGCCAGGGCCTCGACCTGGCGGACGATCTGCGGGGGCTGGGCCTCCAGCGGCGTCGGCCAGACGATCTCCAGCACTCCGTGGATGCGGCCGCCGGTGCCGGCGGGGACGGCGGCCCGGCCGCCGTCGGGATGGTGGTGGCGGCCGATGGAGGGCAGGCCGGTCTGCGAAAGGCAGCCGATCCACTGGCCGGCTCGGTCCCCGAGTCCGCGACGGGCGACGGTGGCGACGCCCGGCGGGACGTACCGCCAGCGTGTCGCCTCGGCGGCCGAGAAGCCGGCGCTGCCGGCCAGGGTCAGGGAGCCGTCGGCGCCCAGCGCCCAGATGGCCACGGCTTCGGCGCCGAGCGGGGCCAGGGCGTGTTCCAGGAGGGAGTCGGCCACGGCCTGGGCGTCGTGGGCGGCCAGTGCGGCGCTCTCGGCGGTCCGCAACCGTACGGCGAGGGAGCCGCCGCCCGGTGGGTCGTCGGCGTCGTCCCGGCTCGTGGTGGTCGCGAGCAGGGCGGTGGTCATCTCGGAGAGCCGGTCGCGGGCGGCCTGGTTGATGACCTCGACGGCGAACTCCAGAGGCGTCACGCCCGCCTGTTCGGTCAGTTCGGCGAGTTGCAGGGCGGCCTGGGCCGGTCCGCAGCCGAGCCGCTCGACGAGGATGCCCTTGGCCAGTTCGATCACGGCACGGCCGTCCGCCTCCGCGTGGGCGGCCTGCACCTCGCGGCGCAGCCGTTCCACGGTCGCGGCGAGCCGGCCGACGGGCGTGGACTGCCCCTTCGTTTCCAGGGCGGCCGGGCCGGCCGTGGGCGGGTCGTCGGCCGACGGCCCGCCTGGCACAGCTCCGGTGGACGGCTCGCCGAGCGCGGCACCGGCCGACGGTTCCTCACACGCGGCGTCGACCGACGGCTCGTCGGGCGGGGCGTCGGCGTGCTGCGCTTCGGCCGACTGGCTGGGGTTGCTCACGGTTGACCTGTTCCTCGGCTCGGGCGTCCCGGGACGCCACGCGGTGGGCTGGTGCGCGCGGCGGTGCGGCGCCCGGTCATACGGCCAGCCACCGTCGGACGCGGCCGATGAGGTCACCCATGTCGACCGGTTTGGTCACGTAGTCGTTCGCACCGGACGCCAGGCTCTTCTCCTGGTCTCCGGGCATGGCCTTGGCGGTGACGGCGATGATGGGCAGCTCGGCGTACTGGGGCATCTCCCGGATCTCCGAGGTGGCGGTGTAGCCGTCCATCTCGGGCATCATCACGTCCATCAGGACCAGCGAGACGTCCGGGTGGGCGAGCAGCATCTCGATGCCCCGGCGGCCGTTGTCGGCGTGCAGGACGTGGAAGCCGTGGAGCTCCAGCATGCCGCTGAGCGCGAAGAGGTTGCGGGCGTCGTCGTCGACCACGAGGACCTTGCGGCCGCGGAAGGCGCCGTCGACGACCTGCGCGGCCGGTAGCTGGGTCTCCTCGGCGCGCACGAGGGACAGCACGTCTCCCGGCTCCTCGGCGGACAGGTGCAGGGTGATGCGTTCACGCAGTTCGTCCAGGCTGGACAGGAAGTCCAGCGGCCGGCCGTCCGCGCGGGAGCGCAGCGTCTGCTCGTGCGCCAGGTCCACCCGGTGGCCGGTGTGGACCAGTACGGGCACGCTGGAGAGCGCCGAGTCGCCCTCCATGGCCTGCAGCAGCCGGGCGCCCTCGTCGTCGGGCATGGCGAGTTCGAGGACGACGCAGTGGCAGGGCTCGGCGGCCAGTGTGCTCGCGGCCTCCTGTGCTCCGACGGCGGTGATGATGTCGATCGCGCCGAGGGGGTCGCCGTCGGAGGCGAGGTCGGCGACCGCGCGTTCGGCGACGAGGGTCAGCAGTCCGCGGGGGCGGTCCTCGACGACCAGCAGACGGCGTCGGCGCTGCTCGGGCACCGCGGGGGACGCGGTGTCCGGCCGGGACGCGGAGGGGAGTTCACGGCCGGCGGGGTCAGGGTGCTCCGTCGGCCGGTGGTCGCCGTCGAGTTGTTCCTCGAAGTCGTCGCGGGCCACGGGCAGGTAGAGGGTGAAGGTGCTGCCCTGACCGGGTGTGCTGTCGACGGTGACGGCGCCGCCGAGCAGATGGGCGATCTCCCGGGTGATCGACAGGCCGAGGCCGGTGCCGCCGTACTTGCGGCTGGTGGTGCCGTCCGCCTGCTGGAACGCCCCGAAGATCGTCTCCAGCTGCTGCTGGGGGATGCCGATGCCGGTGTCCTCGACCCGGAACGCAACGACGGGACCGCCGCGCAGGACGCCCACGGGGATCTCGCGGTCCACGGCGGGTTCGATGCGCAGGGTGACACCGCCCTCCTCGGTGAACTTGACCGCGTTCGACAGGAGGTTGCGCAGGATCTGCCGCAGCCGGGAGTCGTCGGTGAGCAGGTCGGCGGGTGTGCCCGGTGCGGTGGCCACCGTGAAGTCCAGGCTCTTCTGGGTCGTCATCGGGCGGAACGTGGCCTCGACGTACTCGAGGAGCTTGCGCAGCGGGACCCGCTCGGGGGCGACGTCCATCTTGCCGGCCTCGACCTTGGACAGGTCGAGGATGTCGTTGATCAGCTGCAGCAGGTCCGAGCCCGCCGAGTGGATGATGCCCGCGTACTCGACCTGCTTGGGCGTGAGGTTGCGCGAGGGGTTCTGGGCGAGCAACTGGGCCAGGATCAGCAGGCTGTTGAGCGGGGTGCGCAGTTCGTGGCTCATGTTCGCCAGGAACTCCGACTTGTACTTGGAGGCCAGGGCCAGCTGCTGGGCGCGTGTCTCCAGCTCCTGCCGTGCCTGTTCGATCTCCAGGTTCTTGGCCTCGATGTCGCTGTTCTGCGAGGCCAGCAGGGAGGCCTTCTCCTCCAGTTCGGCGTTGGAGCGCTGCAGTTCGTCCTGCTGGACCTGCAACTCCTCGGACCGTGCCTGGAGTTCCGCGGTCAGCCGCTGCGACTCGCCCAGCAGTTCGTCGGTGCGGGCGTTGGCCACGATGGTGTTGAGGTTGACGCCGATGGTCGGCATCAGCTGGGCGAGGAAGTCCTGGTGGATCTGGGTGAAGGGGGTGACGGAGCCCAGTTCGATGACGCCGAGGACCTGGTCCTCGACCACGATGGGCAGCACCACGAGGGCGCTGGGCTCGGCCTGTCCGAGTCCGGAGGAGATCGTCACATAGCCCGGCGGCAGTTCCTCGACGCTGATGGGACGGCGGTTGCGTGCGGCCTGCCCGACCAGTGATCGGCCGACGGGGATGCGCTCGGGCCGGTCGGTGTCGTCGGGGTAGCCGTAGGAGCCCACCAGCCGCAGTTCGGGGCCGCGTTCGGTGTCCTCGGCGAGGTAGAAGGCGCCGTACTGCGCCGAGGCCAGCGGTGCCAGCTCGTCCATGATGAGCTCGGCGACGACGGGCAGGTCGCGGTGGCCCTGCATCAGGCCGGAGATGCGGGCGAGGTTGGTCTTGAGCCAGTCCTGTTCCTGGTTGGCCCGGGTGGTCTCGCGCAGGGACTCCACCATGGAGTTGATGTTGTCCTTGAGGTCGGCGACCTCGCCTGAGGCCTCCACGGTGATGGAGCGGGTCAGGTCGCCCTCGGCGACGGCGCTGGTGACCTCGGCGATCGCGCGGACCTGCCGGGTGAGGTTCCCGGCCAGTTCGTTGACGTTCTCGGTGAGCCGCTTCCAGGTGCCCTCGACGCCCTCCACCTCGGCCTGTCCGCCGAGCCGGCCCTCGCTGCCGACCTCGCGGGCGACCCGGGTGACCTCGGCGGCGAACGACGACAGCTGGTCGACCATCGTGTTGATGGTGGTCTTCAGCTCCAGGATCTCGCCGCGGGCGTCGACGTCGATCTTCTTCGACAGGTCACCGCCCGCCACCGCCGTCGTCACCAGGGCGATGTTGCGGACCTGGCCGGTGAGGTTGTTCGCCATCGAGTTGACGTTGTCGGTGAGGTCCTTCCAGGTCCCCGCGACGTTGGGGACGTGGGCCTGGCCGCCGAGGCGTCCCTCGGTACCGACCTCGCGGGCGACGCGGGTGACCTCGTCGGCGAACGCGGAGAGGGTGTCGACCATGGTGTTGATGACGTCGGCCAGCGCGGCGACCTCGCCCTTGGCCTCGACGGTGATCTTCTGGGACAGGTCACCGCGTGCGACGGCCGTGGCGACCTGGGCGATCGAGCGGACCTGGCCGGTCAGGTTGGACGCCATGACGTTGACGTTGTCGGTCAGGTCCTTCCAGGTGCCCGAGGCCCCCCGGACGATCGCCTGCCCGCCCAGGTTGCCCTCGGTGCCGACCTCGCGGGCCACGCGGGTGACCTCGTCGGCGAAGCCGGACAGCTGGTCCACCATCGTGTTGATGGTGTTCTTCAACTCCAGGATCTCGCCCCGCGCGTCCACGGTGATCTTCTGCGACAAGTCACCCTGAGCCACCGCCGTGGCCACCTGCGCGACGTTGCGGACCTGCGCGGTGAGGTTGCCCGCCATGAAGTTCACGGAGTCCGTGAGGTCGCGCCAGGTGCCCTTGACGCCCTGGACGTCCGCCTGTCCGCCGAGCCGTCCCTCGGTGCCGACCTCGCGGGCGACGCGCGTGACCTCGTCGGCGAAGCCGGACAGCTGGTCCACCATCGTGTTGATGGTGTTCTTCAACTCCAGGATCTCGCCCCGCGCGTCCACGGTGATCTTCTGCGACAAGTCGCCCTGAGCCACCGCCGTGGTGACCTGGGCGACGTTGCGGACCTGGGAAGTGAGGTTGCCGGCCATGAAGTTGACCGAATCGGTCAGGTCGCGCCAGACCCCGCCGACACCGGGCACCTGGGCCTGGCCGCCGAGGCGTCCCTCACTGCCGACCTCGCGGGCGACCCGCGTCACCTCGTCGGCGAACGCGGAGAGCTGGTCGACCATCGTGTTGACGGTCTCCTTCAGCTGGAGGATCTCGCCGCGCGCGGGAACGTCGATCTTCTGCGACAGATCGCCCTTGGCGACGGCCGTCGCCACCTGGGCGATGTCGCGCACCTGGGTGGTCAGATTGCCCGCCATGGCGTTGACCGAGTCGGTGAGATCGGCCCAGGTGCCCGAGACGCCCGGTACCTCGGCCTGACCGCCGAGCGTTCCCTCGGTGCCCACCTCGCGGGCCACCCTGGTGACCTCCGAGGTGAACACGGACAGTTGGTCGACCATGCCGTTGAAGACGGTGGCGATGTCGCCGAGCAGCCCCTCGCCGTCGGACGGCAGCCGGGTGCCGAAGTCGCCGTCCCGCACGGCCGTCAGACCGGCCAGGAGTTGCCGTAGCTCCTGCTCTCCCGGGGCCCGTTCGACCGTCTCGGTCGTCTTGCCGCTCATGCGCACCCTCGTTCCGCTCCCCAAGAGCCCTCGCGCCGAGGACTCGGAACCCGCGCCGGGCCGTGAAAGGCCCGCTCACCGGCCGAGTTTCCGCAGTTCACGGATCGGCCGGATGAGAAAATCCGGTGAAGGTTAACGCAGTTGTCGTCCGACAACCAAAGCCGGTCGCGAAGATCCCTGCCGCCCCGAAAAGATACCGTCCCAGGCGGAATACAAGCCCGCGCGCGGGGCACTCGCAGAAGTTTTCACGCCGCCGTCCGACGCGCTCCGGGGTAGCCCGCCGGGCGCTGCGGGGCCACCTGCCAGGGCGCTCTTCGTGCCGCAGGGGCGCCGCCTCTCCGGCCACCCGTCCCGTTGTCTTCCTTCCGTCTTCCTACCCCCCTCCCCGGTCCGTCCGGAAGGTCCACGGCTCCGCGCCGGCGGGCGCGGGCGGCCGTCTCGCCGCCGAGTGCCCTCAGAGGGCCCTCACCCATCCCCGCGCCGCCGTCCCCTCCCCCGGCGGGCCAGGCCCGACTCCGCCGATAGATGGGGGCTCTTCCCCCATGCGCCGCCCGCGCCCGCCGGGGACCGTAGGGGCGCCCGAGCACCGGCGGTGCTCGGGCAGGTCGACGGACGCAATCGAGAGGGAGTCCATGGCAGGAAAAGCGTTACTCAGGGTCCTGGTGGTCGCGGCGACGGCCGCCTCCGCGGTGACGGTGGCCGGAGGGCCCGCGAGCGCGGCCACGGGTGTGTCCAAGAGCGGGACCAACGTGGTCGTCAACGCGGCGGCGGGGCGCGCCAACAACATCACGGTCAGCCTGTCCGGGAGCAATGTCGTCATCCAGGACACCGCCGACACCCTGACCGCCGGTCTCGGCTGCACCCTCCAGGTCAACGGCTCGGTGGCCTGCCCGGTGAGCCTCAACACCGACACGGTCGTGGTCAACGCCGGTGACGGCAACGACATCATCACCAAGACCGGCAACGTCCGCGGTGACCTCAAGGGCGAGTCCGGCAACGACGTCATCAACGGCGGCCCCAGCCCGGGCAGCAACATCCTCAACGGCGGTACGGGCAACGACACCCTGAACGGCGGCGTCACCTTCGACCTCCTCATCGGCGGCACGGGCGCGGACCGGCTCAGCGGCGGGGGCGGCGTCAGCGACATCGCCAGCTACCTGGAGAGCACCTCCGGGGTGGTCGTCGACATCGACAACGCCGCCGACGACGGCATCGGCGGCGAGGGCGACAACGTCCTCACGGACGTCGAGATCGTGTACGGCAGCCCGTTCGGCGACACGCTCACCGGCGGCACGGCGGGCGACGTCCTGTCCGGCTTCGGAGGCAACGACCTCCTGGTGGGCGGCACGGGCAACGACACCCTGGTCGGTGGTGTCGGCAGCGACAGCCACAGCGGAGGGGCGGGGAACGACACCCTCGACGCCGTGGACGGCGTGTTCGGCAACGACTCCCTCAACGGGGGCACCAACACCGACACCTGCAGGGCCGACACGAGCGACACCAAGACCGCCTGCGAGGCGTGAGGTGACACGGCGGGGCCGGACCGCGCAGCGCCGCGGTCCGGCCCCGCGACGCCCCGCCGGTGGCACCGCGCAAGCCGAGGTGCAGAATTCGGCCAGGACGTGCAACTGCCGACGGCCGAAAATCGTCCCATTCTCCCGAGCCGACGGGGCTCACGGGGATCGCGAACAAGCAGGAGGGGGACGAATCATGAACGAGACGCCGAGGAAGACCCGCCGCAGACCCGGCGCCGCCCGTTCGGTCGTGCTGGGCATCTGTGTCGCCGGAGCGCTGGGGCTCAGCGGCTGCTCCGGTGACGGCGGCGCGGAGGCCTCCGACGGGGATGCGAAGGCGAGCGCGACGGCGACGAGCGGCTCGCACGCCGAGGACGGCGAGAACGGCGAGGACGGCGGGAAGAGCGGCGGCACCGCCGGGACGCCCGACGCGAAGGCGTCCGCCGGCGCGGAGGACGGCGAGAAGTCCGGAGCCGCCTCCGACACCTCCTCCGAGCAGTCCGGTTCCGGAACGACGGGCTCGACGGGCTCGGGTGGCGCGGACGGCAGCGGTGGCGGTGACGCCGGGGACGACTGCGATCACAAGATGCCCATCTCCCCCGACGAGATCGCGGTCTACCGCTACACGCCCGAAGGCGGGACCCTGAGCCTGATCGTCAAGCACGGCAACTGGGGATGCGGCACCCCGGACTCGGACGGCGCCCCCTTCGAGACGGTCGGCAAGGAGACGTACATCCCGCTGGACCAGGCCGCGAACATCACCGTGACCACGCCCATCGTGGAAAGCACGACGAATCAGCCCATCGGCGTCCAGGAGTTCCTGGACTGGCTGGAGGCCCACCCGGACTCGGGCCTCGTCTTCACGTACCACCTCGGCGACGACGGGGCCATCGACCGCCTCGACGAGGTCTTCACCCCCTGACCCCGGCGGTCACAGGACTCGATGTGCCCCAACCATGACAAAGAGGGACAATCGACACATCGCGGTGCCGCATGAGCGCCGCCCCGTCGCCCACGAACAGACAGGTCGGGACCATGTCGAAGAAACCACGCTCGTCCGAACCGCCGCACGGCAAGGGCCCGAGCCGTCACCGGGGCACCGAGCAGCACGGCTGGTCGCCCGATGTGGACGAGACCCGTCAGCAGGACAACCCGAGCGCCCCGCGCTCCTTCCGTACGGCCGAGCACGCGGAAGCGGCCGGCCGGGGACGCAAGAAGTCCGCCGAGGAGACGAGATCCGTCCCGGGTGACACGGCGAAGAGTCACGGGGCGCGCGGCGAGGAGTACGGCGACACCGACGAGAAGGGCCGCCGCGACACCGGCCGCAAGGGCCGCTCCCAGCGTCCCAGCGGCACCAAGGACGCCGCCTCGAAGACGGGCGTGGACCCGCAGGACCCGTAGACCGCCGGGCGGCCGCCGCGGGGGCGGTGGGTGCCGTGCGGAAACCGCGGAACCGCGGCCCGCGTCAGCAGATCCTCGGCAGTTGTTCGCCGATCGGCAGGTCGACCACCCGCGTGCCGCCGAGGCCGGTCCTGGCCACGACCATGCCGGGATGGTCCTCGACGGCCTCACCGATGATCACGGAGTCGGCACCCAGGGGGTGGGCGCGCATCGCCTCCAGTACCGCGTCGGCGTGCTCGCGCGGGACGAAGGCCACGAGCTTGCCCTCGTTGGCGATGTAGAAGGGGTCCAGGCCGAGAATGGCGCAGGCGTTGGCCACGGCCGACGGCACCGGGACGTCGCGTTCCCTGATGACGACCCCCGTGCCGGAGGCCGCCGCGATCTCGTTGAGGGCGGCCGCGAGACCGCCTCGGGTGGGATCGCGCAGAACGTGGAGATCCGGGGTGACGGCGAGCATCGCGTCGACCAGACCGCCGAGGGCCGCGCAGTCGCTCTCGACCTCGACACCGAACTCCAGCCCTTCCCGCACGCTCATGATCGCCACCCCGTGGACGCCGATGGCGCCGCTGACGATCACGACGTCGCCGGGGACGACCCGCTGGGGCCGCAGATCGACGCCGGCCGGGACGAGACCGATGCCGGCCGTGTTGACGAAGACCCCGTCGCCGTGGCCGGCCTCCACCACCTTGGTGTCGCCGGTGGCCACCTCCACGCCGGCGGCGCGCGCGGCCGCGCCGAGCGCCTGGGCGACCCGGGTGACCACGTCCAGTTCGACGCCCTCCTCCAGGATGAATCCGCAGGAGAGGTAGGCGGCACGGGCGCCACGCATCGCGAGGTCGTTGACGGTGCCGTTCACCGCGAGGTCGCCGATGCTGCCGCCGGGGAAGAACAGCGGCCGCACCACGTAGGAGTCGGTGGAGAACGCCAGCCGGGCCCCGCCCAGCGCGAGAACGGCCGCGTCACCCATCTGGGAGAGCACATCGCCGCCGTAGGCCGGCGCGAAGATCTGCTCCACGAGTTCGGCGGAGAGCGCTCCCCCGCCGCCGTGGCCCATGACGACCCGGGGCCTGTCGCGCAGGGGGGCCGGGCATGTCCACGCCTCGATGTCGAGCGGGGCGGGGGCGGGGAGATCGGTGGTGTCAGACAACGGGGCTCGCCTCCCAGGCCTTGGCAGCGGGCATGTCCAGCCGCCGGTAGAGGTAGTACGCGGCGCAGGCTCCCTCGCTGGAGACCATGGTGGCCCCGAGCGGCGTACGCGGTGTGCACAGGGTGCCGAACGCCTCGCACTCGTGCGGCTTGAGCAGCCCCTGGAGGACTTCTCCGCTGCGGCACTCGGCGGGCTCGACCGTCCGGATCCCGCCGACCGCGAAGCGGTGCTCGGCGTCGTGGTCGCGGTACTTCGGCGACAGCCGCCACCCGCTGTCGGGGATCACCCCGATGCCGCGCCAGGCCCGGTCGGTGACCTCGAAGACGTCCTCCAGCATGGCCCGCGCGGCCCGGTTGCCCTCCGGGCGGACGGCACGGGCGTAGGCGTTGTCGACGCTGTGCTCGCCGCGTTCCAGCTGACGGACGGCCCGGCGTACGCCTTCGAGGATGTCCAGCGGCTCGAAGCCCGTCACGACGATGGGGACACGGAACCGTTCCGCGAGCTCCGGGTACTCCCCCACGCCCATCACACTGCAGACGTGTCCGGCCGCGAGGAAGCCCTGCACCCGGCAGCTCGGCGAGGACATGATCGCCTCGATGGCGGGCGGTACGCGGACGTGGGACACCAGCATGCTGAAGTTCTCGACGCCCAGCTTCCGGGCCTGATGGACCGTCATGGCGTTGGGCGGCGCGGTGGTCTCGAAGCCGATGCCGAAGAACACCACCTCGCGGTCGGGGTTACGCCGGGCGATCCGCAGCGCGTCGAGCGGCGAGTAGACCACCCGTACGTCCCCGCCCTCGCCCCGGACCTGGAAGAGGTCCCGGCCGGTGCCCGGCACCCGGAGCATGTCGCCGAAGGAACAGAAGATCACCTCCGGCCGTGAGGCGATCTCCAACGCCTTGTCGATGACCTCCAGCGGGGTCACGCACACGGGACAACCGGGCCCGTGGATCAACTCGACCTCGTCGGGCAGGAGTTGGTCGATACCGTGCCGGATGATGCTGTGCGTCTGCCCTCCGCACACCTCCATCAGGGCCCACGGTCTGGTCACCGTGGCACGGATGTCGTCGAGGAGCCGTCGCGCCAGCTCCGGGTCCTGGAACTCGTCGATGTACTTCACCGGTCGCGCACCTCTTCCACCGCCGCCTGTGCCACCGCCATCTCCGTCACCGCCATCTCCGCCACCGCAGCTTGCGCCGCGGGCGCCCCTTCCGAGGGGAGCGCCCTCCGGTCCATGCCGGCCTCCGCGGCCGCCATCTCCCAGGCGTCGCCGAACTCCTCCTGCAACATGCCGAGTTCGGCGAAGAGTTCGAGCGTCTGCCGCGCCGACTCCTCGTCCAGCCGTTGCAGGGCGAAGCCGACGTGGACGATGGCGTACTCACCGACCCGCAGGTCGGGCAGATACTCCAGGCACACCTCCTTGACCACCCCGCCGAAGTCGACGGAGGCCATCCGGGTGCCGTCCCGTTCCTCGATGTCCAGCACTCTGCCGGGTACCGCCAGGCACATGTACCTCTCCTCGCTGTGGGTCGCGCGTCGCTCAGTCGGTGGGAGTGGAAGCGGTCCGGGCGGCCACCATCAGCTGGCCGAGGGCCAGCCCGCCGTCGCCCGGCGGCACCAACCGGTGCCGCAGGACCGTGAAGCCGTCCCCGCGCAGGGCGCGGGCGCAGGCCGTGGAGAGCAGCATGTTGGCGAACACGCCTCCCGTGAGGGCGACCGTGTCCAGCCCGTGCCGCTCCCGCGCCCGCCGGCACATGGCGTGCACCAGAGCGGCCACGCCCCGGTGGAAACGTGCCGCGATCAGGGCCGGTGCGACGCCCGCGCGCAGGTCGTCGACGATCGCCGCGAGCACGGGCGCCGGATCGGCCCGTACGGCACCGGCCTCGCCGTCCGCGCCGGCCTTGCCGTTCTCCGGGTCGTGGAGGGCGAAGGCGTACGCCGTGGTGTCCTCGACCGGTGCGATCAGGGCGGCCGCCTCCCACTCGACGGCGGCCTGCGCCTCGTAGCCGGCGCGGTGACAGACCCCGGCGAGGGAGGACACGGCGTCGAAGAGCCGGCCCATGCTGGACGTGGGGACGCAGTTCAGGGAGCGCTCCAACTGCCTTTCGAGCAACGGCAGTTCGTCGGGCGGGCAGGCCGCGGTGCAGGCGAGGTCGTCGGCCCAGCCGATCCCGGCCGCCCGCAGATGGGCCAGCGCCATGCGGTACGGCCGCCGTACGGCCGCGTCGCCGCCGGGCAGCGGGACGTAGGACAGGTGCCCGAACCGGGTGAAGCGGTCGTAGTCGGCGAGCAGGAACTCCCCGCCCCACACGGCGCCGTCGTCGCCGTGGCCCGTGCCGTCGAAGGCGACGCCGATGACGGGCCGGGTGCCGTCGAGCCCGTGCTCGGCCATCGCGGCGGCGATGTGCGCGTGATGGTGCTGGACACGGACGAGGGGCCGGTCGGCCGCGTTCCGTTCGGCCCAGCGCGCGGAGCGGTAGCCGGGGTGCCGGTCGGACGCCAGTGTCCGGGGCCGCACCCCCGTGAGCGACTCCAGCTGCGCCGTCGCGTGCTCGAAGGCGCGCTGGGTGCCGAGGTCGTCCATGTCGCCGATGTGGGCCGACAGCCAGGCTTGGCGGCCCGAGCCCAGGCAGAAGGCGTTCTTCAGGTCGCCGCCCACGGCGAGGGCCGGCCGTACGGGCAGGGGGAGGGTGAGCGGCAGCGGCGCGTAGCCGCGGGAGCGGCGGAGCACGAGCGGCTCGCCGTCGCAGACCCTGACCACGGAGTCGTCGCAGGGGACGTGGATCGGCCGGTCGTGGGTGAGCCAGGCGTCGGCCAGGTGCGCGAGCCTCTGCAGTGCCTCGGTGTCGTCCGTGACGATCGGTTCCCCGGAGACGTTGCCGCTGGTCATGACGAGCAGCCGAGAGCCGTCCGCGTCGCCGGGCAGGCCGAGCAGCAGATGGTGCAGGGGCGTGTACGGCAGCATCACGCCGAGGTCGGGACTGCCGGGCGCGACGGCGTCGGCGGGCCGCACGGCATCGACGGCGTACGACGGTCGTGGCCGCCGCCTCAGCAGGACCACCGGTCTGGCCCGGCTCTCCAGCAGGTGCTGCTCCTCGGGGCCGAGCCGCACGAGGTGCCGGATGTCGTCCGTCACCCCGGTCATGACGGCGAACGGCTTGTCGCCGCGCGCCTTGCGGCGTCGCAGCAGGTCGACGGCGGCCTGGTTGGTGGCGTCGCAGGCCAGGTGGTAGCCGCCCAGGCCCTTCACGGCGAGGATCGCGCCCCGCGCCAGCAGGGCGCGCGCCTCGACGACCGGGTCCCCGCCGTCGGCGCTCCTCGGTCCGCCCTCGTCGGCGACGAGCAGCCGCAGTCGGGGGCCGCAGGCCGGGCAGGCGACCGGCTGCGCGTGGAAACGTCGGTCGGCCGGGTCCCCGTACTCACGGGCGCAGTCGAGGCACATCGCGAAGCCGGCCATCGTGGTGTGGGCCCGGTCGTAGGGGACGCCGGTGACGATCGTGAAGCGCGGGCCGCAGTGGGTGCAGTTGACGAACGGGTGGCGGTACCGACGGTTCGTGGTGTCGGCCAGTTCGGCGAGGCAGTCGGCGCAGGTGGCGGTGTCCGGGGAGACCAGGGTGCGGGCCGGTCCCCCGGAGTGGGAGGCGAGGATGGTGAACGTCGTGCCGCCGACGGGAGGCACCTCGCGATGGTCGACGGAGTCGACGCGGGCCAGCGGGGGTGCCTCGGCGGCGATCCGGTCGCAGAACCGGGCCACGGCCGAGGCGGTGCCCTCGACCTCCACGACCACGCCCTCCGGGGTGTTGGTCACGTGGCCGGTCAGGGCGAGGTCGGTGGCGAGGCTGTACAGGTAGGGCCGGAAGCCCACGCCCTGGACGACGCCCCGGACGGTGACGCGGCGCCGCAGCCGGGTGTCCTCGGTGACGACGGCCTGGGCCTGCGGAGCGCTCACGACTGGGGGTGGGCCATGGCTTCGGGGGCCTCCGGGTGCGTGGGCGTAGGGCCGTGCGCGTGGCCGTGGCCGTGGCTGTGACCATGAGCGTGGTCGTGGCTGTGACTGTGGCCGTGGCTGTGTGTGTGCCCGTGGTGGTGGGACTGCCGGGCCATGACCGGCGCGTGGGCCGGTGAGCCGTCCGCCGTGGCCAGCGCCCGGTCGAGCAGTGCGCCGACACCCCACCCCCGGCGGGCCGAGGTCAGGATCACCTCGACGCCGGGGTTGACCTGTTCCAGGTTCTTGCGGAACGCGACCTCGTTGAACTCGACGGCCTCCGCGAGGTCCGTCTTGGTGACCACGACCAGCTGGGCCAGACCGAAGGCGGTGGGGTACTTGAGCGGCTTGTCCTCGCCCTCCGTGACGGCGGCGAGGGCGACCCGGAGTGTCTCCCCCAGGTCGTAGGAGGCGGGGCAGACGAGGTTGCCGACGTTCTCCACGAACAGCAGCCGGACGTCGTCGGGCAGCCAGCCGTCCAGATGCCCGGCGAGCATCCCCGCCTCCAGATGGCACAGTCCGTCGGTGAGTACCTGTTTGACCGGCACGCCCGAGCGCGCCAGGCGCATCGCGTCGTTCTCGGTGGCGAGATCGGCGCTCAGCGCCGCCACGGGGATCGACCGCTCGCGGGCCCGCAACAGTTCCTGTTCCAGCAGCGCGGTCTTGCCGCTGCCCGGGCTGGACAGCAGGTTGACGACCGCGGTGCCCCGGGCCGTGAGGGCGGCGCGCAGTTCGTGGGCGCTCGCGTCGTTCTTCGCGAGTACGGCCTGGCGCAGGTCGGCGACACGGCACATGGTTCAGCTCTCCTCGGAGATCGGTTCGCGGGGGGCCGGACGCGCGGGGCCGCCGTCCTCCCAGCGCACGTCGACGATCTGCAGTTCGCGGCCCGCCAGCAGTTCGGTTCGGGTACCGCCGCACACGGGACAGGTGAGCCGGGGCGGCATGCCGACGGCCCACTCGTGGGCACAGGGGGTGCAGCGGGCCCGCCCCGGCACCGCCTCGGTGACCAGTTCGGCACCGTCCAGCAGGGTTCCGGCGCAGGCCAGTTCGAAGCAGAAGGCGAGTGAGTCGGGGACGACACCGGCCAGTTCACCCACCTGGAGCCGGACCGCACGCACCGCCGTGACGTCTCCGGCCCGGCCGGCTGCCTCCGCGACCTGGTCGACGACGGCCAGCGCGACGGACATCTCGTGCATGGGTCTGTGGTCCTTCCGCCGCCTGCCTTGCGCCGGGGTTCATTACAGGTGTGCGTGCGCCGCTCCCGCGGCCCGCCGCGCCGTCACGGCACGGCGGGTACGCCGTTCGACGCAACCGTTCGGCACACCCGCCGACGGCCGTGCCCTCACATCCGTCGGATGCGCAGGTAGCGCCTGAGGTCCGGCAGGACCTCGGCGGCGACGGCGACCAGGGCGGCCATGGCCGCTCCTCCGATGACGATCTTCTTCATCCCGTCTCTCCTCATGTCGGGGCCTCAGCGGTTGAGGCCCGCGCCACGGACGGCTCGCCGTTCCGCAGCAGCTCTTCGATCAGCCGGACGGCCTCCGGCACAGCGGCGGACACCGGTGTGCTCAGTCCGATGCGCTCGTCCACCGAGGCCGGTTCGCATCCGACGACCAGGACGCGGCGGGGTGGGTCGCCGCCGGTCCCGGCGCAGAGGGTGTGCAGCAGCGCCAGGACGGTGTCGGGGGTCATCCGGTGGCCGTCGAGGGCGGGGGTGCCCGGCGACGGGTCCGGCGCCGTGTCGTCGTGCTCGATCATGTACAGCGTGCCGGGGGCCTCGCCGCGTGCCGTGGCGTCGACGAGGACGAGGGTGTCGTAGCCGTCCAGGAGCTGGTAGGCGAGGTGCACCCCCCGCACGCCGATGTCCACGACCTCGGTGTGGCCGGGCAGGTCGCGCTCGGCGAGGCGGCGGGCGGTCTCCACGCCGAAGCCGTCGTCGCCGAGGAAGATGTTGCCGATGCCGGCGACCAGGGTCCTGAGCCCCGGCAGAGGGGAGGGACTCATGCGTCGTCCTCCAGCGGGGTGACCTCGTCGGGCTGGAAGTACAGGTACCGTCCCTGCTCGCGCCGGATGTCGGCGCCCGGGTCGCCCTCGACCGTGACCGCGAGGTGCACCCCGCCGTCGACGTCGTGGAGCACCGCCTCGACCTCGGCGGTGCGGCCGCGCAGGAAGATGTCCTGTGCGTCGGTGCGGCGCAGCCCCGGGCGCAGTTCGACGCGGCTGCCCTTGCCCACCGACCGGCCGTCGACGACCACGCGGTCCCGCGTCGGGTCGAAGCCCGCGTCGCTCGCCGGGTCCCACCACGGGGTGTCCGGGCGCGGCACCCCGTACTCGTCGGGGAAACCGTCGCCGCCGACGCCGAGACCGGGGGCGACTGCCGTGAAGCCGGGGCCCGGGGCGGCGGGGTCGGGGCCGGTGACCTCGCGCAGGCTGCGTACCGCGCCGTGCAGCCGTTCCAGGACCTCGGGCGGCATCGAGTCCGCCAACTCGATGACGGCGGCGGCCCGTTCGTCGGTGCCCCGGGCCTCACGCTTCTCCTCGTCGGTGAGGGCCGCGGTGCGCAGTGCGAGGATCTCGTCGATCTCGGTGGCGTCGTAGAGCGCGCCGGGGCTCTCCGGGGCGATGGCCGGGTGGTCGTCCAGGATGATCGGTGAGGACAGCACGAGGTCGGCGCGGCCGGGTTCCCCCGCGAGTACGGGCCAGGTGTGCAGGTTGCGGCAGGCGGCGACCGCGTCCCTGGCCCACTCGGGGGGATCGGTCATCGACAGGAACGATCCGGCGCTGAGGGCCATGAGCAGGTGGGTGGCCACCAGGGAGTGCGGCAGCGCGGCGTCCCGGTCGGCGCCGTGTCCCTCGGGCGGTGTCCAGCCGCTGGTGTTCTCGACGACGGCGGTCAGGCGCAACGTCCGGTAGGGGCCGTCGAGTTCGCGGGCGGACAACCGCACCGTCCCGTGGATCTCCTCGCGGCGCCGGAGGAGTCGGCCGACGGTACGGCCTGCCGCGTCCAGGACCGGCGCGGTGTCCTCCCGGGCCGGGAGGTGGAAGGGGTGGGTGACGCCGTCGCCGAGGAGTCGGTCCACCGGTGCGATCACCTCCACGCGTTCCTCGACGCCCTCGTCCCAGGGCACCAGCACCCGGTCGTCGAGGTCGAGTTCGGGGACGGTGTCGAAGCCGCCGTCCGGGCGCGCCCGTTGCACCGTGCGCCGCCGGGCGTGCAGGAAGCGCACCTCCACCGAGAGGGTCGCGCCCGCCTTCGGCTCCATCAGGCATTCGGTGTGCTGGAAGTCGTGTTCGTCGCACTCGGCGCCCCAGGCGGGCGGCACGAGCACCCCGAACTGCCAGCGCAGCCGGTTCTTGGCCGCCGAGGCGCGGTAGGGGTAGAGCACATAGCCCTCGAAGAGGACGGCGTCGGCCACCTGCCGGGCGAGGGCGAACCGTTCCTCGGTCTCGGCGGCGAACGCGGTGAGGGTCACGTGTCGGTCCTTCCGGTGGTGCCGGTGAGCGCACGGAACGGGTCTGTCGCGGGCACGTCCGTGGCGCGGCTCTCGTCGAGCAAGGACGCGAGGGTCGCCTCCCAGGAGGACAGCGCGTGCCGGGAGCGATAGGCGAGGAGGGCGTCCATGGTGTCGCGGGGCAGCCGGATCCAGCCGCAGCCGGGGAAGTGCTGCTCGACCATCTCCCGCCAGGTGGCGACCGGCATGCGGAAGGCGGCCTCGCGGTCCCACGGGACGGGTTCGACCCGGAACCCGCCGGTGCCGGTGAACGCCGTGCCGGAGAACAGCATCAGCAGCGGGACCTCACCGTCGGCGAGGGCCGTGAGGTAGCGGGTGGCGGCGACGTCCATGTCGTAGGTGCAGGGCACGACGAGGTCGACGTCGGTCTCCCCGGTGAAGCTGGGCACCATGAGCGCGACCTGGGCGAACTGCACCGGTTGGAGGGAGCTGCCCCAGCGTGAGCGCTCGCCGAAGAGGTCGGTCAGCCCGTCGGCCTCGGCCGGCTCGTACGTCCGGTGGGCCGGTTCGATGCGGATCTGGCAGCGCAGCGCGACGGCGTGCACATGGGCGTTGTCGGCGGCGGTGACGCGCAGCCGGAACACGAGTGTGGGTCCGGCGGCGTACCGGTCGGCGCGGACGCCGGTGCAGGCGAAGGAGAACTCCGTCATGGGCGCACCGCCTCGTCCACGGGACGGGCGCGCCGTGCGACGTCCGCGAAGAAGGTGTCCAGGGTGGCGCGGGCCTCGGCTCCGCCGTCGAAGCCCTGCCACAACAGGCGCATGCGGCCGACGAGTTCGTAGCAGATGTCGATCGGGACGAGGTGGCACTCGCCGCCGCCGTCGGTGCGGTGCAGCAGCAGTGCCTCCACGTCGGGTTCGAGGAGTCCGGCGAGGCGGCTGCCGCCGAGGACGGCTTCCCAGGTCGCCGGTTCCAGTTCGCTCTCGGTGGCTCCGGCCGGGCTCGGGTAGAGGGCGACCAGCCGGTCCAGCGCGGCGTTGCGGAAGAGGAAGGCGACGCCGACGGGGATCTGCAACGCCTCCCAGGCCGTGTCGTCCAACTGATGTGCGGGGTCGGTGAGGTAGCGGGCGGGGACGGCGCGGAAGCGGCCCGCGGCGGCGCCCGGCTGTTCCATCAGCAGCGCGCAGGCGCCGCAGGCGCAGACGAGGGCGCGCTTTTCGGTGTCCACCAGGTGGCGGTGGTCCTCGGGCACCACCACCGCGCACAGTTCGCACCTCTCCTGGCGCGGTGGACGTTCGGTGAGGAACCGCCGCAGGCCCGCCCCGGGACCGGCGTTCGGCGTGGGCGCGGTCGTCGTGGTCATCGGGCCCCCGTCGGCGCCGAGCCGATCTGCAGGAGCGGGGGTTCCACGGGGGCGGTCTCCACGTGGACGGCCCTGACCTCGGGCGCGAAGCAGGCGAGTGCCGTCTCCGCCGCCTGCCGGGCGTCCGCGTCGGAGCCGCAGCCGCAGCCGCCGGACGCCCGGGCGCGCACCCTCAGCGTGCCCGTCGTCTCGTCCAGGTCCATGACGTCCAGGGCGTGCTCCCGGACGGTGTCCAGGGCGCGGGCGATCCGGGTGTCGCGGTCCTCGGGGTGCAGGTCGTGCAGGACCAGGAGGCTCGCGACGAGTTCGTCACCGAGCAGCCGTGCCGACGGGTCGCCCGGTGCGGAGGACAGCAGGTGGAGAATGCGGGCCAGGCCGGCCCCGTAGAAGTCCATGAGGCAACGGACGAGTTCCTCGGCGGCAGCGGTGACGGCCGGGTCGCCGCTTTCGGCGAGCCGGTCGAGCACCTCCTCGACCTTGCGTCCGGTCTGCTCCGCGTTCACCGGCGCCGTCGCCGTCGGCGCGCTCATCCGCCCAGTCCGCTCAGGCCGGTGGGCACGTGCATCGACTTCACGGTCCTGCCGTCGCCGACGTACATGTGGACGCCGCAGGGCAGACAGGGGTCGAAGCTGCGGACGGCGCGCATGATGTCGATGCCCTTGAAGTTCTCCGGGGTGTTCTCCTCGAAGATGGGCGTGTTCTGCACGGCGTCCTCGTACGGGCCGGGTGTGCCGAAGGTGTCCCTGGTGCTGGCGTTCCAGGGGGTCGGCGGGTACGGGTGGTAGTTGGCGATCTTGCCGTCGCGGATGACCATGTGGTGGGAGAGGACGCCGCGGACCGCCTCGGTGAAGCCGACGCCGATGCCCTGGTCGGGGACCTCGAACTTCTCCCAGGTCTGGGTGCGTCCGGCGCGGACCTCGGCGAGGCCCTTCTCCGCGCAGTGCAGGGCGACGGCGGCGGCGTACGCCTGGAAGTAGGTGCGGGCGCGGTTGCGTTCCAGCGCGTTGGACCACTTCGGGATCTTCCACTCGAAGGTGGTCTCCGGCTTGGTCATGGTGCGGGGCAGGTTGATGACCACGCTGTGGCCGGTGGCCTTGATGTAGCCGATGTCGACGAGCCCGGACAGGGCGGTGGACCACAGGCGGGCGATGGGGCCGCCGCCGGTGTCCAGGGCGAGGTGGTCCTTGCCGTCGAACCAGCGCGGGGACATGACCCAGCTGTACTTGTCGTCGAAGTTCCGCTTCTGCGGGGCCGGGATGGTGTGCTGGTTCCACGGGTGGCGCGGGTCCACCGGGTTGCCGAGCGGATCGTGGGTGACGAACTGCTCCTGGCCCTGCCAGTCCTCGTAGTAGGAGCTGCCGAGCAGGATGCGGATGCCGAGGTTGATCTCGGTGAGGTCGTTGGTGACCAGTTTGCCGTCCACGACGACACCGGGGGTGACGAACATCTTCCGTCCCCAGTCGGTCATGTTGGCGTAGGTGAAGTCGCAGTACTCGGGGTCGTTGAGCGCACCCCAGCAGCCGAGCATGACGCGGCGGCGGCCGACCTCCTCGTAGCCGGGCAGGGCCTCGTAGAAGAAGTCGAACAGGTCGTCGTGCAGAGGGACGACGCGCTTCATGAACTCCACGTAGCGCATGAGGCGGCTCATGTAGTCCGTGAAGAGCTGGACGGAGGCGATGGTGCCGACGCCGCCCGGGTAGAGCGTGGAGGGGTGCACATGGCGGCCCTCCATCAGACAGAACATCTCGCGCGTGT
Organism: Streptomyces sp. ATCC 21386; assembly: GCF_018728545.1. Lineage (NCBI taxonomy): Bacteria > Bacillati > Actinomycetota > Actinomycetes > Kitasatosporales > Streptomycetaceae > Streptomyces > Streptomyces sp. ATCC 21386. Next base: position 5,342,467 of record NZ_JAAVVL010000001.1, on the reverse strand, counting down.
AGCGGCTGACTTGGAGCGCCTCGCGGTAGAACTCGCCCTCCAGGGGGTTGAGCGAGCGCATGATGTCGGCGATGGTGCGGTAGCCGTGCTCGGCGGCGTGCGGGGCCTCGGTGCGCTCGGCGAGTTCGAGCACACCGGGGTTGGTCTCCTTGACCATTTTCTCGCAGTAGTCGACCCCGACCAGGTTCTCCTGGAAGATGTTGTGGTCGAACATGTACTCCGCCGACTCACCGAGGTTGATGATCCACTCGCCGAGGTGCGGGGGCTTCACGCCGTACGCCATGTTCTGGGCGTACACGGAGCAGGTGGCGTGGTTGTCGCCGCAGATGCCGCAGATGCGGCTGGTGATGAAGTGGGCGTCGCGGGGGTCCTTGCCGCGCATGAAGACGCTGTAGCCGCGGAAGACCGACGATGTGCTGTAGCACTCGGCGACCCGCTTCTGCTTGAAGTCGATCTTCGTGTGGATGCCCAGGGAGCCCACGATCCGGGTGATCGGGTCCCAGGCCATCTCCACCAGGCCACTGCCGTCGTCGGCCGTCTTCGTCTTCGGTGCCATCTGGGTGGATGCCCTTCGTTGCGTCACTGCGCGGGAGTTGGGGTGGGGTGCGCGGGGAGGGGAACCGGCCGCTCCTGGGGGTCGCTCACCACGGGGGCCGGTAGCCGGTGGTGATCTTCTCTCCGGTACGGCGCCACTTGGGCTCCTTGTCCACGGTCCTGGCGGTGATCGACCGCAGTTTGCGGACCACGGCGCCGTACGCCCCGCTGGCGCCGCTGGACACCTTGGCGCCGGGGGGTTCGTCCATGAACGGCATGAACTTGTCGGGGAAGCCGGGCATGGTGCAGGCGATGCAGATGCCGCCGACGTTGGGGCAGCCGCCGATGCCGTTCATCCAGCCGCGCTTGGGCACGTTGCACTTGACGACCGGACCCCAGCAGCCGAGTTTGACCAGGCAGGTCGGCGAGTCGTACGACATCGCGAACTGGCCCTGTTCGTAGTAGCCGGCCCGGTCGCAGCCCTCGTGCACGGTCGCCCCGAACAGCCAGGTGGGGCGCAGCTTGTCGTCCAGCGGGATCATGGGGGCGGCGCCGGCCGCCTGGTAGAGCAGGTAGGTGAGGGTCTCGGAGAAGTTGTCCGGCTGGATCGGACAGCCCGGGACGCACACGATGGGGATGCCGGCGTGGGACTTCCAGTCCCAGCCGAGGTAGTCCGGCACGCCCATGGCGCCGGTCGGGTTGCCCGCCATGGCGTGGATGCCGCCGTAGGTGGCGCACGTGCCGATGGCGACGACCGCCAGTGCCTTGGGGGCGAGTCGGTCGATCCACTCGCTGGTGGTGATCGGCTGACCGGTCTCCGGGTTGTCCCCGAAGCCGCACCAGTAGCCCTCGGGCTTGATCGACTCGTTGGGGATGGAGCCCTCCACGACCAGCACGAACGGGTCGATCTCGCCGCGCTCGCCCTTGAAGAACCACTCGATGAATGTGTCCGAGCCGCCGATGGGCCCGCATTCGAAGTCGATGAGCGGCCAGTGCACGGCGACCTTCGGCAGCCCCGGCAGCACACCGAGCACGATCTCCTCGATGCTGGGCTGCATGGCCGCCGTCAACGCGACCGAGTCGCCGTCGCAGCTCAGGCCCGCGTTGATCCAGAGGATGTGGATCGTGGGGGTTTCTTCGGCGGGCGCAGCGCCCGCGTCTGCGGCATCGATCGTGCCCGGCGTCGCCTCAGTCATGGGACAGCCTCCTGGGGAGGTAAGGGATGAAAGCCTGTATTTCGGCCGTCGCTCTTCTTCGTATCAGCCGTGGGGCCGCGAGGGGACGACAGCAGGGGCCGTTCCGGTGACGAGGGGGGCGGAGGGCATCGCGGGGGTTCGCGCAACCCGGGCCGTGCCGAGATGCGACGGGGTGTGCGACGGCCTTTCCTTGTGGACGAAGGAGCGGCGCAGCGCGTGGTAGGGGGCGTCCGGGTCGTCGAAGGTCCGGCGCATCAGGGCGAGCTCCCGCTCGCGGAAGCCGGCCAGGGGGGTCGTGCTCTCCAGCCGGTCCAGCTCGGTCTTCTTCGCGGAGATCCGTGCTGCCGTCGCCGGAAGGGAGGCCAGCCGGGCCGCCAGTCCGGCGACCTCGCCCGCGAAGGCGTCGGGGTCTCGGTCGACGATCCGGTCGACGAGCCCGAGTCGCAGTGCGCTCGCCGGACTCACCGGAAGGGCCTCGTCCATGAGCCGTCCGGCCGTCGCGGCCCCCACGCGGCGCGGCAGGGTGAGGGTCCAGTACTCCGAGCCGTACAGGCCCATCAGCCGGTAGTGCGGGTTCAGTACGGCGCCCGAGCGGCACCACACCTCGTCTGCCGCCAGGGCGAGCATCACGCCTCCGGCGGAGGCGTTGCCCGCGACCGCCGCGACCACCAGCCGGTCGGTCGTCGTCAGGACCGCCTCGACCAGGTCGTCGATGGCGTTGATGTTCGCCCAGGACTCCGCGGCTGGGTCGTCGGCGGCCTCGATGACGCCCAGGTGGATGCCGTTGGAGAAGAAGTCCCGTTGACCGCCCAGCACCAGCACCGTCGTGGGCCGTGCGCATGCCTCGCGGTAGGCGTCCAGGAGACGGCGGCAGCGCTCGGTGCTCATCGCTCCGCCGGGGAAGGAGAACGACAGGTGCCCGACGTTCCCCTCCTCCCGGTAGCGGATGTCCGACCAGGTCCGCCTCGGGTTCTCGGGCAGGCGGGGCAGGGCGTGCTCGGGCAGCGGCGGCAACCGGCCGCCGATAGCCAGTACGGCGGGCAGCTTGAAGGTGGGCGGTTGTCCGGGCATCCGCCGGGGCCGCAGCTCGGGGATCCACACGGCACCGTCCCTGGTGGCCCGGCAGATCGCCCCGGCACGCGTGGCCAGCAGTTCCCCCGGGCGCCCGCGCAGTGCTCCCTCGGCATGGCCGCCGTGCAGGTACCACTCCCCGCCGAGCAGCACGTCCAGGACGCCGGGCTGCGAGTCCGCCGCCCGCAGCTTGCGCAGGACGTCCTGGGTGGAGTCCTCGTCCCAGTCGATCCGGCGGACGGTCTGGTCGAGGTAGGGACGGGTGCGGGGGCCGGCGGGCGGGGCGACACCGACCTCGGCCTCGGCGTCCGCTCCGCCCTCTGCCGCTACGTCCGCGTCGGCACCGGCCCCGGTACACGTGCGGGCGTCGGAGGTGCCCGACCCGGCCTGTTTGAGGGGTACGTACGTGCCGTCGGCGAAGCGCTCCACCGCGAGCAGCACGGCCTCGATCGCGGCGTCGGCGATCTCGCCCCGGTACAGCTCGCTCTTGGCCACCGGAGGAACCCGGCAGGGCACGGAGGCCCACACGTCACCGGCGTCCATCTCCGCGTCGGCCTGGAGGACGGTGACGCCCCACCGGTCGGCGCCCTCGTGGATCGCCCAGTCCAGGGAGGACGGTCCCCGGTCGCCCACGGGCCCTGGGTGGACGACGAGGCAGGTGTGTGCCGACCACACCTCGTCGGGGATCGCCGTCCTGAGCATGGGCGCGACGACGAGGTCCGGCGCGTGACGCCGTACGGCCTGCGGCAACGGGTTGCCGGGCAGGGCCAGTTCGACCGCCACGGTGTGGCCCCGGTCGCGCAGCTCGGCGTGGGCGCGCTGGGTGAGGCTGTTGAAAGCGCTGGCTAGGAGCAGGATGTGCACGGCTGCCTCCGGGCGGACGAACGGCAGGCAGGGATGTCCGCCGACCGAGATCCTCGGCCACGGCCCTGCGCCGTCCCCGGCGACAGACGGTGAGGTCATCCGAAAGCGGGCGCCCCTGCGCCGTCCGGCCTCATCGGGCCGCCCCCGTCGCGTCGGCTCGGCGGCGGGGGCGGGTCAGTGGCGTCGCAGTCCGCTGCGGATGCGCTCCCAGGGGGTGCGGGTGGCGCCGAAGTGGGTCTCGTGGGCCCATATGTGGGTGCACGACGGGCATTGCAGATGCAGCAGGCTGCCGACGTTGGAGAGCAGATAGCGCCAGTGCGCGGTGCAGGTGCGGCCCTGTTCGCAGGTGGCGCATCCCTGGTGGTCGGCGCAGTTCGGGCAGGCGACCCAGGCGCGGCGCCCGATGTCGGCCTGTGGGTCAAGCGGCAGCATGACGGCCGCCGTCTTCCGGCCCGTCGCCCGGCAGCACACCGGCCGCGACCAGTTCGTCGTACACGCGCCGCTGATCGGCGTCGAGACCGGAGTAGAGCAGTCGGTTCGCCGCCTGCTCGTCGCGCAGGGCCGCGACGGGGTCCCAGTCCGGGCCGAGTGCCTCCAGGACGTGAGCGCGCCGGAGCATCTCGTGCGAGGTCAGATCGATGTCCAGATCGACCGTCGGGGAGGCGTCGGGGCCGTCCGCGGTGGGAGGGCCCGCCGCCTCGGGCTCGTCCGGTTCGGGCTCGTCCGGTCCGCCGGGAAGGGCTCGGTGAAGGGGGGACATGCGACCGAACGTAGGTAGGCGCCACGTGCCCGGGCAAGGGCAGGTGGGCGAAGTCACAGCAGGTCCGGGGCGCGCGAGCAGGCCGGGACCGGTCGGCGGACCGCGGTGCCCCGTCTCAGAGGCGCGCGAAGAGATCGTCCAGCGGGGCGGGTACCTGCTCGGGCGCGAGGGCTTCGACCAGGAGGCGGCCGTAGCGGATCTTGCGCCCCTTCCTGGTGCTCATGAACCGCCGCAGCTGCTGGTGCCGGGGGCGGCCGTGCTGGGCGGGCTGCTGCAGGAAGGTGTGCCAGGGGCGCGACTCGTCCTCGGCGTGGACGATCTCCTCGACCCGCTCGGGGCCCAGCGCGCGGATGAGCTCGTCCTCCAGGTCCGCCGAGCAGACGAAGACGGCGTGGCACGGAGTCGAGTCCGGGGCGAGGCCCCGGTCGAAGAACGGCTTCTCGCGCTCGTCGCACAGACCCACGAGACGCAGGCCGAGGCCGGAGGGTCCGAGGCGCGCGGCATAGCGGCCGACGCTCATCGCACCGCCCATCGACAGGACGCACACCCCCTCGGCGGTCAGGTCCCGGCCCTGTCGCTCGGCCAGCGCCTCGACGGCGGCGAGGTCGCTCAGCCCTTCCAGCAGGACGACCGTGTGCACCCCGAGCGGTTCCGCCAGTTCCCTCGCGGCTCCGCCGGAGCCACCGCCCGCCCAGCGGGTGACCTCGTCCCGGAACATGCGCATGTCCACCATGGCTGGGAGTCTGCTACGCCGGCCGACGCCACCGCACGCGATATTCGGGGTGCCGTCGGCCCTCGTGCGCGGCGATCCGCTCCCGGATCGTGGGAGTCCGACCAGCGGTACCGGGAGCGGAGCCGACCGGCCGCGTCCCCGTCACGACTCCTGGCGGGGCACGGCGGGTCGTCCCGATCGGGCCCGCCGCACCAGGGACGCCGCGGCGCTCTCCCAGTCGGGGTGCGTGAAGGAGAACCCGGCGGTGAGCAGCCGGCCCGGCACGACGCGGCGGCTCTTGAACAGCAGTTCCGTGTCCGAGCGCAGGGCGAACGCGCCGAGCTCCGCCATCCAGCGGGTCGCCGGCAGTCCCACCGGGACGTTCCAGGCCGTGCGCAGCTGTCGCATGAACGCGCGGTGCGGGAGGGGGCCGGGCGAGGCGAGGTTCACCGGTCCGTCGAGGTCGTCCCGGGCGATCAGGAACTCCACGGCCCGCACGAAGTCCTCGTCCTGGATCCAGGAGACGTACTGCGCGCCACCGGCCACCGGGCCGCCGAGCCCGAGCCGCACCAGTCGTGACAGCACGTCGAACACACCGCCCCGGTCCGGGCTCATCACCATGGCCGAGCGCAGGGCCACCTTGCGGGTCGCGGAGGTCGGCGCCTCTGCCTGCGCCCGCTCCCAGTTCCTCGCGATCTCGACGCTGTACGCCCAGTAGTCGGGCACACCGGGCTCGGAACCGCCGACGGTGCCGGTCGCCTCGTCGTGGGGTGCGTCGAAGCGGTGGGCGTAGACCGTCGCCGTACTCATCTGGAGCCAGACGCGCGGTGGCCGCGCGGCGGCGGCGATCGCCTCGCCGACGACCCTCGTCGAATCCACCCGGGAGTCCATCATGGCCCGCAGGTTCTCGGGGGTGTAGCGGCAGGAGACGCTGCGTCCGGCCAGGTTGATCACGACGTCGCAGCCGTCGATCGCCTTGGCCCAGGGACCGAGCGTGGCCCCGTCCCAGCCGATGTCGTGGGCCCGCGTGGGGCGTCGGGTGATCACGGTGACCTGGTGGCCGGCCGCTGTCAGCGCGCGGTCGAGAAGGGCACCGACCTGTCCGGTTCCCCCGGGTAGTACGACCTTCATCTGAACCCCCTCGATCGACTCGACCTCAGGGTAGCTCTTTTTGAACGCGTTCAACAACGCGCCGTGAGTCCCCGCGCCGGGTCCGTCTCAGGAAAGGCGGCCGGTTCGGGAACTCACGGCTCGGTGACAGGCTGATCAGCTGACCGGTCGAGTCAGCGCGTCAGCCGGGTCAGCGGATCTCGGTGACCCGCGTCTCCTTCAGGGAACTGCAGTTGGAGTTCTCCACCGACACGTACACGTTGTCGATGCTGCCGCCCCAGCTCACGCAGAAGCCCTTGCCGTAGACGTAGGCCGGCCCCGCGTACGAGGAGTAGTCGTCGGCGTCGCCCGCGTACTCGTCGGTGGCGGGGACGTAGATCCACGTGGACATGGGCTTGAGCGTGCCCGGGTTCTTACGGATGGTCGCGACGCAGTTCTCGCCGTTCGAGGAGTTGTAGGTCAGGTAGACGGTGCCCAGCGAACCGACGGGCGCCGAGTTCACCGTCTTGTAGGCCTTGCCGCAGACACCCTGCGGGGTGACGTTCGGCGCGGCGGAGGCCGTCGTGGCGAACGCGGTCGAGGCGCCCACCGCCAGAGCGGCTAACGCCCCCACCGTCACGGCATTGCGTACCTTTCGCATATTTCCCCCTTGTAGCCATGAGAGCGCTTTGCTCTCACTGGATGTGACCCGCGAGTGGCACGGATGGTTGCCCCGATCTGCCATCGAGGTTCGCGAAGGGGATGAAAGGCCCGGTCAGAGGGTGAGTAATTCCTCGTGAAAGCCGCCGAACTCGCGTACGGGGTCGACGAGATGGATCTCCAGGATCCAGTGGCAGCGGCGCCCGGCCTTGTCGGTGCGGCGCAGCGGTGTCGTGTTGGCGGGGGTGATGTACGACTCCACGTCCGCGCCGTCGATCCACTCGTGCGGGAACTCGCCGACCAGATGGCCGGCGTGCCAGCCGCCCAGCTCCCACCCGGCCCCGGTGGCGAGCCTCTCCACCTCGGCGTACAGCCGCGCCCCGGTGATGTCCGGGTCGGCCTCGAAGTACGCCCGGCCCGCCGCGAAGACGCGGGGCAGGTCGTCGCGGAGGCGGTGTTTGACGGGGTCGTCGCCGAGGACGAAGGTCCGGCCGAAGTCGGCCTCGTACTCCTCGAAGATGGGACCGAAGTCGGCGAACACGATGTCGTCCGCGGCGATCACCCGGTCCGGCGGGTTCTCCCGGTAGGGCTTCAGTGTGTTCGGGCCGGAGCGCACGATCCTCTTGTGCCAGTGCCGGGTGGTGCCGAACAGTTCGTTCGCCAGGTCCCGGATCCGGTCGCTGACCGCGCGTTCGCCCTCGCCGGGGGCGACGAGACCGCGCTCCTCCAACTCCGCGAAGAGCCGTACCGCTTTCGCCTGGGCGTCCAGCAGCCGTGCCGCGCGTGTGGGTTCGTCGTCCGCCATGGGCCGACCGTAGTGAGAGAGATCACCGTCGGCAACGGGGTTTCACCGAGTGGGCCTCGGGGTCGGCTGCTGGATCAGGGATGTGTCCGGGCGGGTCATGAGACAGGCGAACAGCCTTGCTCTCCGATGATGTTGACGTTCCGTGAGACTTGACGCGCCGGTGGCTACGCGCCCGTCAGCTGCCGGACGGGGGCGTCGGCGAGGAACGCGGTGATGTCCTCCACCGCTTCCGCGTAGAAGGTGCGGTAGTTGCGCTCGGTGACATAGCCGAGATGCGGGGTGGCGAGGACGTTGGGGAGGGTGCGGAAGGGGTCGTCCGCGGGGAGGGGCTCGCTGTCGAAGACGTCGAGGCCGGCGCCGGCGATCCAGCCCTCGCGCAGGGCGCGCAGCAGTGCCGTGCGGTCGACGACGGCGGCGCGGGAGGTGTTGACGAGGTGGGCGTGCGGGCGCATGGCGCGCAGTTCCGGCTCCCCCAGCAGGCCCCGGGTGCGGTCGGACAGGACGAGATGGACGGAGACGAAGTCGCTGCGGCCCAGGAGATCCATCTTGTCCGCGGCGAGTCGAGCTCCCGCCTCGGCCGCCCGCTCGGCGGTGAGGTTCTCGCTCCAGGCCAGGACCTCCATGCCGAAGGCGGTGGCGACGCGGGCCACCCGGGTGCCGATCTTGCCGAGTCCGAGCAGGCCGAGGGTGCGGCCGTGCAGGTCCTGGCCGACGGTGGACTGCCAGGGGCCGCCCTCGCGCAGGGCGCGGTTCTCGACGGTGACCTGCCGGGCGAGGCCGAGGAGGAGCGCCCAGGTCAGTTCGACGGGCGGGGTGGGGCTGCTCGCCGTCCCGCAGACGGTCACGCCCTGGGCCCGCGCCGCCGCGAGGTCGATGGAGGCGTTGCGCATGCCCGTGGTGATCAGCAGGCGGAGCCGGGGCAGTCGGCGCAGGAGGTCGGCGTCGAAAGGGGTGCGCTCCCGCATGGCCACGACGATCTCGCAGTCGGCGAGTTCGGCCACGAGCCGGTCCCGGTCGGCGATGTGCTCGCGGAGCGCGCGCACCTCGACGTGCCCGTCGAGGGGGCTCCAGTCCGCCAGGGTCAGGGCGGCGTCCTGGTAGTCGTCCAGCACGATGCAGTGGAGGGTCATGCGGACAGTCTGCCTTTCGCGGTTCCCCTTCACGGGCGCGGGTGCGGGCGGCGGCGCCCACTCCGTGCCAGCCGGTGGGCGCGCAGGAAGGGCAGGAAGCGATCGGCGGCGATACGGCCGGGGACGGCCACGGCCGATCAGGAGGAACCCGATGGTGAGGCGGATGGCCGGCAGCGCCACGCAGTGGGGCCGCCGGGCGTCCCACGGGCGTCCCAGCGTCCCTGGAACTTGGCAGGCAGCGGCGACCGCGGTGTCCCACCGTCCCCCGGACCCCGGTTCGCCTTGCTGAGAAGGATCATCGTCGGCAATGTCTGGTGCCCACCGGGCCTCTCCGCGATCACCGGAGCCAGGGACCCGTGGCATCCCATCGACAGAAGGAAGCAGACATGCGCCTTTCCCTCAGCAAGCGCGCTTTCGCCATGGTCGGCGCCATGGTCGCCGGCTCGGCGATCTTCGCCGCGCCCCAGGCCCACGCCGACTCCTACAAGGGGTGCGCGTACCCTCGCGTGTGCTTCTACCTCACGGCCGCCCACTGGGAGTCGCAGTCGCCGACCGCCGCGTACCAGGACGTCACCGACCACTACCAGAACCTGGGATCGAGGAGCCGGGGCTCGGCCTATGTGTTCAACACCCGCAACGACGACCGGGTGATGCTCAGGTACCTCCGCAACGGCGTGACCGGCTACGAATGCATCGAGCCGAGCACGGGACGCCAGTACCCCTCCTATTTCACCGTGACCGGCGTCATGATCCAGAGCGCCTCCAGCTGCGACTGACGCGTCGCACGGCCGGTCGGGGACCGTCTCAGGAACAGTCGTAGGTGAAGCGGGTGGTGGCCGTGTGCGGGCCGGCGGTGAGGATGCGCAGTTCGGCCCGGGCCGTGCGGTCTCCCTCGCCCTGGAAGGTCCACCGCAGGTGCAGGCGTGCCTGACGCTGTCCCCGGACCACCACCTCGTGCAGGACCCCCGAGCGGGTCCCGTCGCTGCGGATCCAACGGTACGAGAACGTGCCCGGACGGCCGTTCGTCGCGACGACGGCGACGATGTCCGCGGTGCTGTCGCACCGCAGGACCGTGGGCCGGGCCGTGACCGTCACCGCCTCGACCTGGAGGGGCGGCCCGAGCCGTTGCCAGGCGAGGAACGCGAGGACGCAGAGGAGCACCAGCACGGGCAGGGCGTGCCGGCGCAGCCGTCGACGCCGGGGTACGGGGGCCGGCTGCAGGGCGGGGAGCGTGCGGTGGGTTCGCTGCGCGACGACATTGGTCACGCCGGGGCCGAAACGCAGCAGCGTGCCGTCGACACGGTCGGGCGGCGTGGAGCCGTTCACCGCGGCTGTGGCGGGCTGTTCGACGGTCTTCTCGGCGACGGTCGTCTCGGCGAGCGTCGCCTCGGGGAGGGTGTCGTCGGTCTCGGGTCGCTGGATCCAGTGGCTGGCCAGGACAGTGGCGCTGTACTCGGCGGCGTCCGCCTCGGCATCGGCTTCGGCTTCGGCATCGGCATCGGCATCGGGGACGGCGTCCTCGACGGGGCCGAGGTGAAGGGTGGTGGCGGGGCCCAGCCGCACGGTGGATGCCGGGCCGAGGTCCAGGGTGGGGGCGGACCGGCCGGCGGTCGGGAGAACCTGGGTCGGCTCGTCGGACGCCTGGCGCCCCGGCACCTGCGTGACGGCGTCGATGTCCTCCACCAGCGCCAGCGCATCAGGCAGCATCATCGTGGGCTCGTCGGCCCCCGTCGAAGCAGGTGTGGTGTCGTCGTGCCGGGTCATCCGATGACACACCGTCTGGTCAGAAGCTGCTGCGAGGCGCCACCGTCCGCGGCGGCGGGGGTGGTCGTGGCCTGCACCGCCCAGTAGCAACCGCTGCCCCGGAAGGCGTGGTCGACGGTGAGCGTGTACCGCGTGGCGCCGCTGCGTCGGAAGATCTGGGACGTGCCGTCCTGTGCGCCGTACTGTCCGCTCGACTCGCCCACGAACCACGAGACGGTGAGGGAGATCGGTCCGGTGCCGTCCGTGACGACGTCGATGGTCGCCGTGGCGGTCGCCGGACCGGTCTGCCGGAAGCCCGACACCGCCACATCCTTGACGGCGGGGTCCTTGACCGGGGTCGGGGAGGTCGTCGTCGGGGCCGGGGTGGTGGTCGCCGCGCCGGGCTCGGTCGTCTGGGTGGTCGCCTCCGTGGTGGCGGAGGGCGAGGGTTCGTCGGTGGGGGTGGGGGTGTCGTCCGAGGGCGACAGGCTGGGCGACGGCGACTCATCGGCCGAGTCGGAGGGTGTCGGGGACGGGGAGGCGGAGTCCGTCGGGGGCGGCGCCGCCGTGCCCGTACTCCCTTCGGCGCTGGTGGTGGCCAGGGCTTGGGCCACCTGACCGGTGCTGTCGCCGGGGGTGTGGTGGAGTCCGAAGGTGAGAACGCCTCCGAGGAGCAACGCGGCACCGGAGACGAGCATGCCGGACCGGCCGGGCAGCCATGCCCGGGCGCCGCCGGGGCCCGGTTCCCGGTGCAGGACCGTGCGGGCGGTGTCGGTGGTGGTTCGAGGGCTGCTGCGGGCCGAGGGCAGCAGCAACGGCAGCAGGGCCACCAGCGCGGCGAGCCGCCCACGGCCGCGTTCCTCCCACTCGGGCCCGTAGCCCGCGAGGGCGGCCGCCTCCAGTTCCCTGACGAACGCCTCGGCCTCCGCGGGCCGATCCTCCGGATCCTTCGCCAGCCCCCGGCGCACCAGCTCACGCACCGCCTGCGGCACCTCGTCGGCGGGAACGGGCGCGTCGACGTGCTGCAACGCGAGCGCCGCGAGGTTGTCGCCGCGGTACGGCTTGTGGCCGGTCAGGCATTCGAAGAAGGTGGCGGCGGCCGCGTACACGTCGGCGGCGGGAGAGGCGGGCGCTCCGGTCCACTGCTCCGGGGCCATGTAGGAGGGGGTTCCCGCCACGCCTCGGCTGGTCCCCGCGTCCACCGCGATGCCGAAGTCGACCAGCTTGGAGGATCCGTCCGGCGCGACCAGGACGTTCTCCGGCTTGTAATCGCGGTGGACGACGCCGACGCGGTGCGCGTCCGCCAGGCCGAGCAGTGATCCCTTGAGGATGACGAGCGCGGCCTCGGGGCCGAGCGGGGCCTCCCGCTTCAGCACGGCGCGCAACGAGACGCCGTCCACCAGCTCCATCACGATGGCGGCACCGTCCGGGCCCTCCACGTACTCGTAGAGCTCGGTGACGAAGGGGCTCTCCAGCCCGCCGAGGAGCCGCGCCTCGGTACGGAAGTCGCGTACGAAGCCCGGCCGACCGCGCAGCGACTCGCTGAGGTACTTGACGGCCACCGGCACGCCGGTCTCCTCGTGCACGGCGAGGACCACCCGCCCGCTCGCTCCGGACCCGAGCTCGAGGGACTCTGTGTATCCGGGCAGTGTCCATGTGTTCATTCCAGCCCCCCAAGGCCGCCGTGCGTCGAAGCCCCGCCCCCCGGCGAATCGCCGCGCGCGATGAGAGACACATTTTCGGCCACTGCGGTTGCGGTGCGCCACCCTCTGCCGTGCGGGCGGGCAGGTCGGGCGGTCTCGGAGACCGTACGCGCCTGGCGTGGCGAGCCGGAACTCCGCGGGAGGGTCGTCATGCGCGACGGGGTGTGGCTGGGCTGACGGCCGCGGCAAGGGCCGCAGCCGTCAGTACTCGCCGCGGCCGTCGGGGGCGGGGCCGTGTCGTCATCGCCGCCGGGGAGTCCAGCGGCTCCAGGTGGGGATGGGCTCGCGGGCGTCGTGCCAGGACGCCGGGAGGCCTGCCGTGCCGGTGCGGGACGCGACGACGCCGCCCGCGATGGCACAGGTGGTGTCGCGGTCGCCCCAGCCGGCGACGGTCTGCCACAGTGCCTCGGTCAGGTCGTCCAGGTGGCCCGCGGCGGACCACAGGGCGAACGGGACCGTGTCCGGGGCCGAGATCAGTGTCCCGGAGCCGAGGACGGTCGCGGCGTGGCGGACCGATGTGCGCTCGGGGAAGCCGGCGGCCACCAGGAGCCGGGAGCGCACGTCGCTGTCCGGCACGTGGTCGGCGACCTCCCGCAGGAACTCCGGGCGCGACGGGGCCTCCTGGCCCTCGCCGGCAGCCGCCAGCGCCGCCGCGACCGCCACGGCGACGGCGCCCGCCACGGCCTCGGGGTGCGCGTGCGTCGTCAACGCGGACAGCGTGGCCTGGTCGCGTGCGGCGGGCAGGTCCTCGCGGAACCACGCGCCGAGCGGTGCCACACGCATCGCGGCGCCGTTTCCGTAGGAGCCCTGCCCGCCGAACCGTGCGGTGGTGACGGCCCGCCAGTCACCGCCCTCGCGGATGCCCCGCAGCACACCGTGCATCGACGGCCCGTACTTGCGCCCGGGGTCCCGGTCGTACTCGGCGGCGAACTCCTCCGCGAGGGCGTCCGGCCGGATCTCGCCGTGGGCCGTCAGATGGGCGAACAGGACGAAGGCCATGGCGGAGTCGTCCGTCCACGGCCAGGGTCGGGGGCGGAGCGCGCGTGCGGTCCAGAGCTCCTCGGCGTTCTCGTCGGAGCGCGTGAACCAGCTGTCGCCGAACGCGTCACCCATCACGAGGCCGTCCAGGCCGGCGTGGGCGTGCTGCGGGCTGGTCATCGGAACGCTCCTGTCAGTGGTGGAGTGGCCGGAACAATGCTGTAGGCCGGAACAATGCTGTCGGCCGGCGATGTCGTCGGCCGGCCATGTCGTCGGTCAGCATTGTCGTCGGCGGACGTCGGGCTCGCGAGCGGGTTTCCGCGCCGTGCGCGGTATGGTTCGGCCCGGCGGCACGGCACCCTTGCTTTGGCAGGTACTGCACAACAAAGCTTGCCGGGCCCGTACTCGCCGACCGTGATGTGGAGTCGCGCCGTGCCCCGCCTGATCCCGGACACCCGCCCGCAACGCGTGCTCGCGGCCTCGAACTTCGTCTACACCATCGGCAGCGGCCTCTATCTGACCGCCGGAGTCCTGTACTTCACGCAGGCGGTGCGCCTTCCGGCGGACCAGGTGGGACTCGGTCTCGGGCTGGCGGGTCTGGTCGCGCTGGCCCTGGGTGTCACGGTCGGTCATCTGGCGGACCGGTTCGGGGCGCGCGGCGTGTTCGCGGTCACCCTCACGGTGCAGGCCGCGGCGACGGCCGGTTTCGTACTGGCGGACAGCTTCTGGCCGTTCGTGCTCGCGGTCTGCGCGGCGGCGGGGGCGAAGACGGCGGGGACCGCCGCCCGCTCCCCGCTCATCAGGCACTACGGAGGGGACCGGCCGCAGGAGTTCCGCGCCTATCTGCGCGCGGTGACCAACCTCGGCATCTCCCTCGGCGCCGTGCTGGCGGGCTGGGTGGTGCAGGTGGGCACGCTCACCGCCTACCAGCTGATGGTCGTCGGCAACGCGATCGCGTTCGTGTTCGCGGCGGCGGTCCTGGTCCTCCTCCCGCCGGTCGCGCCGCTCCCCGCCGTCGACGGGCCGCGCTGGACCGCGCTGCGCGATCGCCCCTATCTGCTGCTCACCGCCCTGGACGGCGTGATGGCCGTGCAGTTCAAGGTGCTCACCGTGGGCATCCCGCTCTGGCTGGTCGGCGCCACCACGGCGCCGCACTGGCTGATCTCGGGCACCATCCTCACCAGCACCGTCATCGTCATCGCGTTCCAGGTGCGGGCCAGCCGCAGCGTCGTCTCCCCCGCCGCCGGCGGCGACGCCTACCGCCGGGCGGGCGCGGCCTTCCTCGTCTCCTGCTCGCTGATCTCGCCGGCGGCGGACGTACCGGCGTGGGCCGCCGTGGCCCTGCTCCTCACGGCCGCGGTGATCCACACGATCGGCGAACTGTGGTACTCCGCCGCGGGCTTCGAGGTGTCCTTCGCCCTCGCCCCGCGACACGCCACGGGCCAGTACCTGGGCGTGTTCGGCCTGGGCGCGGGGCTGGCCGACGCCCTCGGACCGGCCCTCATCATCTCGCTCTGCATCACCTGGGGCCGCCCCGGGTGGTACGTCGTCGGGGTCCTGTTCGCCCTGACCGGCCTGGCCGCGCCGTTCGCCGTCCGCTGGGCGGAACACCGGCAGCGTGCCCGGTGGACGGAGCCCGGCCCCACGGAGAACGCGCCGGCGACCGGGCCCGTGTGACCTCAGCGGGTTACCGGGCCCGTGTGACCTCAGCGGGCGATCAGGCGCACGTCGGCGTGAGCGGGGCCGTTGACCGTGATCGAACGCAGCGGCTCCGCGTCACCGACGAGTTCCACGACGGCGACCCGCTCCACGAGCGTCTCCAGGAGCATCCGGGTCTGGTGGCGCGCCATGGTGCTGCCGATGCAGACGTGTTCGCCCGTGCCCAGGGCCAGATGGCGGTTGGGCTGTCTGCCGAGGTCGAACCGGTCCGGGTCCGGGAAGGCCGACTCGTCCCGGTTGGCGGACGGGATCCACAGCACGACACGGTCGCCGGCAGCGATCCGCCGGCCCCCGAGGACCGTGTCCACGGTGGCCGTCCGCATGCTGTGCGTGGCGCTGCTGGTCCATCGCAGCACCTCCTCCGCGGCGGTCCTGACGAG
This sequence comes from Streptomyces sp. ATCC 21386, assembly GCF_018728545.1. Taxonomy (NCBI): domain Bacteria; kingdom Bacillati; phylum Actinomycetota; class Actinomycetes; order Kitasatosporales; family Streptomycetaceae; genus Streptomyces; species Streptomyces sp. ATCC 21386. The sequence continues at coordinate 5,327,123 of NZ_JAAVVL010000001.1, read as the reverse complement.
TCCGTCGTCCCGCTCCCGCACCAGCCGTTCCCACTGCCGTGGATGCGCGGCGAGGGCGAGGATCCCGGCGGCCATCGACAGACCGGCGTTCTCCGAGGCTCCCACGAGGTTCTCGACACCCAGCAGGATCTCGGTCTCGGTCGACAGTTCGCCCTGCACCTCCTCGGTGACGAACCTGCTCATCGCGTCGTCGGCGGGCTCCTCCATCCGCGCGTACATCAGATCGATGAAGTACCGCATGAGGGGGACGTGGCTGGTGAGTGGCCTGCCGGATGCGAACGCCTCCGTGGTCCAGGTCAGCAACCGCTCCCGGTCCCGTGGCGGCACGCCGAGGAGTCTGCCGATGTTGAGGCCGGAGAGCCGCGCACCGATGTCGTGGACGACGTCGCAGGTGCCCGACTCGACGGCGCGTGTCACCACCGAGCGGATCTCGGCGCGCAGTTCGTCCGCCAGTGAGCGGGCGCACCGCTCACTGAACCGGTCGGCCAGCTGCCCCCGCAGGGCGCGGTGCCGGGGCGGGTCGGTGAGGGCCATGGTGAGGCCGCTGCCGGGGTCCTCCCCCAGCTCGGCCGGCCGTAGCAGCACGCCCCGGGCGGAGCTGAAGACGGCCGGGTTCTGGTACACGTCCCGGATGTCCGCGTACCGGGTGAGCGACCAGAAGCCCGGCAGGTCGCCCGGTTCGTGCCAGTGGACCGGTGCGTGCCGTCTCATCCAGCGCCACACCTCGTGCACCTCGCCGGAGGCGTGCAGCTCCGGGTCGACGACACCGGCGGGGTCGCAGGTCACCACGGTCATGCGGGGGCTCCGGTCGCGATGCGGGTCAGACGGTCGTGGAAGCCGTCGAGCAGTTTCCGGGCGGTGACGTCGGCGACGGCTTCGCGTCGGTGGGACAGGACCACGTCGAGGGCACCGTCCTCGTCCGGCCACACCTCCAGGTGCAGTTCCAACGGGAGGGCCGGGTACGGCTGGCGCAGATGTGTGGAGGCGACGCCGGGGAGGTCGAGGCGGGGTGGCGGGTTGTCCTGGAGGGCGAAGAGGGTCTGGAACACCGGAGGTCGCCCCGGGGTCGTCGTGGCGCCCTCGGCGACGGCCGTGAAGGGGACGGCGCCCCGGCCGAGGGCCTGGTGGACCAGCCGGCCCGTCTCCCGTATGCCGTCGTCGCCGCCGGCCACGGCCCGGCCGCGCAGGCGCACCGGCACCATGTCGATCAGGCAGCCGACAGCGCGGTCCAGCTCGGGGAGGCTGCGTTCGGCGACGGGGACGCCCACCGCGAAGTCCCGCTGCCCGCAGATCTCGGCCAGCGTGTCGGCCCAGGCCGACAGCAGCACCACGAACCTGCTCGCCCCGAGCGCCGTGCCCCGTGCGTCGAGGCCTGCCGCGAGGGGGCGGGGTACGGACCTGTCGAGGTGGCGCGTGCCGCTCTCGCCGGGGCCGGGCGGTTCGGGCCAGCGGAGCTCGGGCACGTCCCGGAACTCCTGCCGTGCTCGCGCCGTACGCGCCGCCGGGTCCGTCACGGCGGTGGCCGCCGTCGTCAGCGCCGTCCGTTCGGCCAGGGTGGGCGGGACGGGGCCCGGCTCGCGTCCGGCGTAGGCGTCCGACAGGTCGCGTGCCAGGACGGACTCCGACCGCCCGTCGAAGACGATGTGGTGGACCAGGACCCCGAAGAGCCAGCCGCCCCGGTCGGTCACCGGGACCAGCGCGGTGCGCCACAGGTCGGCGTCCCTCGGCTCGAGGGGCTCCGCGAAGAGCGCCCGCAGCGCGACGACCGCCTCGTCGAGGGTGGGCCGGGCGTCCAGCAGTTCCAGGGGCGGGGCAGGCACGTCGGTGACCTCGGCACGCGGCCGGGGGTCCACGCGGAAGGCGGTGCGCAGGCTCTGGTGCCGGGCGTGGACGGCGGCGACGGCCCCCTCCAGTGCCTCCGGGTCGAGCCGGTCGTCGAGGTGCCACGTCATCAGGCAGTACTGGGACAGGTCCTGGGGCGCCGTCAGATGGCGCGTGAGGAAGACCAGTTCCATGGGGGTCGGCGCGATGTCACCGCGCGGCGGTGGCGCGACGGGGTCGGGGGCCGGCGTCGACCGCAGCCAGGTGCCGAGACGTGCGGCCGACGGGTGCTCGTACAGGCTCGACAGGGGAACCGGGCGACCCGTGTGTCTTCCGATCCGGGTGCAGGCGCGGGCGGCCTGGAGCGAGGAGCCGCCGAGCTCGAAGAACGGGGTGTGCGGTGGTACGGACCGTCGGCCCAGTACCGCGGCGAACGCCTGGGACACGAGGCGGACGAGCGGGTCGTCGACGGGGCCGTGGTGGGCCTCGCCCGGCGCATCGGGCAGACCCGCGAGCAGGGCCTTGTCGTCCAGCTTTCCGGTACCGGTCAGGGGGAAGGCGTCCACGACGGCTACGGCGGCGGGACGTTGGTGGGCGGGCAGATAGCGGGCGAGCACCGCAGACACTTCCGCGAGGACGTGTGCGGTCACTTCCGTGGGGACGGGCGCGATTGCGTCCGCGCGGGCGTGCGTCGGCGCTTCCGCGAGGACGTCCGTCGGCGGGTCCTCGGAGACGTCGGCCCGTGTGCCCGTAGGTCCTTCCGCGCTCGCGCCGGTCGAGGCTTCCGGCGGTGCGTCGGCGGGTCGGTGCGGTACGCAGAAGGCGACCAGGTCGAGGGCGCCCTCGAGTTCGTTCCAGCGGGGTACCACCCGGCAGTCGGCTACGGAGGGGACGAGGTCGACGATCTGCCGCTCGACCTCGCTCGGTTCGACGCGGTTGCCCCGGACCTTGACCTGCCGGTCGAGCCGCCCGCGGAACTCCATGATCCCGTTGTCGTCGAGGACTCCCAGGTCTCCGGTGCGGTACAGCCGGACCCGTTCACCGAGGATGTCGACGTCCGTGAACTTCTCGGCGGTGAGGGCCGGTTCATCGAGGTAGCCGTGGGCCAGGCCGTCGCCCGCGACGCAGATCTCCCCAGGTTCCCCGGGAGCGCAGGGCCGGTCGCCCCGGAGGACGAAGACGGAGGTGCCGGGCACCGGCCGGCCGAGCGGGATGCCACCCGGGCGGGCGGTGTCCGCGAGGGTGACGCGGTGGGTGGTGGTGAACACCGTGCTCTCGACCGGGCCGTAGCCGTTGACGAGGGCCGTGCCGGGGAACCGGTCGAGGAAGCGGCCGACGTGGCGGGCGGACAGGCGTTCACCGCCGATCATCAGCTGGGACAGGCCGCTCAGCGCGGAGAGGTCCTCGTCGACGATCAGGTTGAACAGGCTGCTGGTCAGCCACACCGTGTTCACTCCGTGGTCGGTGACCAGCGCCCGTAGGGTCTCGGCCGTCAGGAACGGCTCGTCGATCAGGACGCAGGCGCCGCCGTTGTGGAGCGCGGCCCACAGTTCGAGGGAGAACGCGTCCCATGGGGGTGCCGCCGCGAGGGGGACGACCGTGTCCCGGTCGAAGCGGGCGAAGGTGCCGGGCCGGAAGAGCCGCGCCGTGGCCCGGTGCGGACTCACCACGGCCTTGGGCCGTCCCGTGGTGCCGGACGTGAAGAACACACAGCACGCGTCGCTGTCCCGCACCCTCACGGCGGCGCGACGGGCGTGGCTCTGCTCCGGACTGTCGTCGGACGGGGACCACAGCGGTGCGGAGAAGCGCACCGCCGTGCCCGGTCGGGCGACCACGAGGGGCGGGTGGAGCCGGTCGACCACGGCGTCGAGCCGGGTGGCCGGCCAGTCGGGATCGAGCAACGCGTAGGCGGCGCCGCACTTGAGGACGGCGAGCAGGGCGACGACCAGGTCCACGGAGCGCGGCATCAGGATCGGCACGAGATGCCCCGGCGCGACACCGGCGGCGGCGAGCCGGTCGGCCCATCGCTCGGCACGGGTGTCCAATTCCCCGTAGGAGACCTGGGTGTTTCCCGCAATGAGCGCCGTGCGGCGCGGCTGAGCGGCCGCCCACGCGGCGAAGACATCGTGCAGTCCTTCCCCCGGCGATTTGCTCGACTGCAACTCGTCGCCCCCTTCGCAATCAGCGGCGTCCGACGTTGCCATGTCTGATCGTTTCCTGCCAACCTCCTTTTCCCAAAATAGGGTTGAGACTGCCTGCATCATGAATATGATCACGAGGCGACACGGCACCGACGCAGCATCTGATGGAATATCCGATTTCCAACGGCATGATGGGGGACGTTGTGACGAGTCGGGATCGTTCCCTGGACGTCGCGGTCGTCGGTATGGCGGCACGGTTACCGGGCCCCCGGGAAATCGACGAGTGGTGGGACTCGCAACTCCGGGGCCGTGTGCACAGCCGGAGATACACGCGGGAGGAGTTGCTCGCGGCCGGCGTGCCCGCCACGTCGGCCTCCGACCCGGACTATGTGCCCGTACGCGGTCATCTCGACGACTGGGACCGCTTCGACCACGACTTCTTCCAGATCCGCGGTCGCGAGGCGGAGCTGATGGACCCCCAGCATCGCTGGATGCTGGAGGTCGCGTACAACGCCCTCGCGGACGCCGGGGTTCCACCCCGCGACGACACCCTGGTGACCAGCGTCCACGCGTCGATGACCGGCAGCGGCTACATGCGCGCGATGGTCCGCGGCGGCCATCTCGACCCCGGACTGCTGGACGACGTGATCCATGGGACCGAGCCGGACTTCATGGCGAGCCGGGTGGCCTACCGGCTCGGCCTGACCGGGCCCGCCTTCGCCGTGCAGACGGCGTGCTCCTCCTCCCTCGTGGCCGTGCACCTGGCGGTGCAGGCGCTGCTCGGCGGGGACTGCGACCAGGCACTGGTGGTGGGGGCCGGGTTCGGCTACCCCCAGGCGGGCCATCTGCACCAGCCGGGGGGTGTGCTGTCCGCGACGGGGGTCTGCCGTCCGTTCGACCGGTACGCGGACGGGGTGATCGCCGGGTCGGGCGCGGGCGCGGTGGTGCTGCGCCGACTGTCCGACGTCACCGACGACGACCCCGAACCGTACGGTGTCATCCTGGGCAGCGCGATCAACAACGACGGTCACGCGAAGGCCGGTTACTACGCGCCCGCCGCGGCGGGGCAGCGGCGGGTCATCGGCGCGGCACTGGACACGGCCGAGGTCGACGGCGGCTCCATCGGCTTCCTGGAGGCCCACGGCACGGGCACCCGGATCGGGGACCCGATCGAGTGGACGGCGGCCGGCGCCGCGCTGCGTGAGGGCGGGGCCCGGCCGGGCAGCGTGGCGGTGGGCGCGCTGAAGGCGAGCGTCGGCCACCTCGACGCCGCCGCGGGAGTCGCCGCGTTGATCAGGGCCCTGCTCGTGGTGCGCGACGGCGTGATCCCGCCCGTCGCGGGGTTCACCGAGCGCAACCCCCTGCTGGAGACCGCGGGTTGCCCGCTGTACATCCCCACGGAGGCCGTCCCGTGGCCCGGCGAGGGCCCGCGACGCGCCGGGGTGAGCGCGTTCGGCATCGGCGGCACCAACGCCCACGTCGTGATCGAACAGGCACCGCCACGCGAGCCGACCGCCCCGGGGACCGACGGCCCGCGCGAGTCGGCCGCCGAGGAGGCCGGCCCGGTGCCGGTGCCGCGCGGCCCCGAGGCAGCGGCCCCGCGCGGGGCGGCCGGTCCCAGGGTTGTGGCCTCCCACGAGTGGGCCCGTGGGGAGGCCCGCGCGAAGGTCCTCGCGGAGGCCTCTGCTGAGTCCCCCGGGCCGCACGGAACCGCCGCTTCCGAGGCGGACCGGACACCGCCCCGGCCGGCCGGCCCCTCCCCCGCGCCGGGGCCGTGGGAACCGCGTGAGCGGCTCGTGTTGTTGTCGGCGGGTGATTCCGAAGCGCTCGACCGGATGGTGGACGGACTGGCCGTTCATCTCCGGAAGCACGATCCGGATCTCGGTGAGGTCTGCGGCACGCTGGTCAACGGGCGCCCGGCCCTGGGCGAGCGGCTGGCCGTCACGGGTCGGACGAGTGCCGAGGTCGCCGAGCGCCTCGCCGCCCGGTCCGGGACCTCCCGGGGCACCGTGCCCATGACCGGTGGGTCCGCCCCGGTGGTCCTCCTCTTCCCCGGCGGTGGTACCCAACGCCCGGGAATGGCCGCGCCCTTCACCGCCCTCCCCGGTTTCGACCCGGCGCTCGACCGGTGTCTCGACGCTTTCGACTCCCCGTTGGCCGCGAGGATCCGGCAGGCCGTCCGCGACCCGGACTTCCCCGCCGACGAGCTCGATCGGCCCGCGCTGGCGCAGCCGGCGCTCTTCGCCGTGGGCCACGCGGCGGCGACCGCTCTCGGGGAGCTGGGGGTCCGGCCCGCCGCGGTGTGCGGGCACAGTTCCGGCGAGATCACCGCCGCCGCGGTCGCCGGCGTCCTCGGCCTGGACGACGCGGCCGCCTTCATCACGGAACGGGGCCGGGCCATGCAGGAGTGCCCCGAGGGCGCGATGGTGGCCGTCGGCGCGGACGTGAAGCAGGCACTCGCGCTCGCCGAGGAGTGGGGTCTCGACCTCGACGTGGCCGCGGTCAACGGACCGGACTCCTGTGTACTGGGAGGTCCGGCCGAGCAGGTCGACGCGTATCTGCGCCGGATCGGCGACACCTGCTTCGTACGGCGTCTGCGCTACTCCCACGCCGGCCACTCCCGTCTGATCGAGCCCGCGTTGCCCGCGCTGAGCCGGGCGATGTCGCGGATCGAGCTGCGGCCGTCCGCTCTTCCGATCGCGCTCAACGAGTCGGGCCGGGTCGTCGCGGCCGGTACGGTCCTGCCGCCCGACACGTTCGTCACGCAGGTCGGACGGCCCGTGCTGTTCGGCGCCGCGCTCGACGCGCTGACCGAGCACGTCCCGGACGCCGTGGCCGTGGAGATCGGTCCGGGGCGTCCGCTGTCGCCGTCGGCCGAGGCCGCCGGACTCCCCGTGATCGCCTTGGACCGGGCCAGGGACGCCCCGGCGTCGACGGTGCTCGCGGGTGTGGGCGCGCTCTGGGCACTGGGCCACCCGGTCGCGGTGGACGCGCTGACCGGCGTGGGCCGCAGGGCCCGGCTGCCCGGCTATCCCTTCCGCGGACCACGCACGGTGGCCCCGGAGGCACTCGCCTCGGCCGAGGAGCCGCCCCGCGGCGCGACGCCGCAACCATCGACCGCGACACAGGAACCACCGGCCGCCGCGACCCCGGCACCACCGGCCGGTGAGCACCCGGTGCCCCTCGACGCGACCGAAGGAGTGACCCGGATCTGGGCGGAACTGCTCGGCCGGGACGATTTCCCGGCGGACGCCGACTTCTTCAAGGAAGGCGGTGACTCCCTGCTGATCACCCGGCTCATCCGGAGGGTGAACACGGAGTTCGAGATCCGTGTCCCCGTACGCGAGATGCTGGCCCGAAGAACACTGGACGGCCATATCGCGGTGGTTCGCCGAATCCAGGACGAATCCACCCGCTGAACGCATTCCCAACCACGGGCGACCGGACACAATTCGACCGCCCGGCAACACGGATCACCAAATTCCGCTTATTGCACGGGGGAGTTTCTCAGTTGTCGTCAACGCACCACAGGAAAGAGATCGGCGAACCGCTGCCGGACGTCCCGTTCGTTCCCGCGCACGAGGCGGTGGCCCAGGTGGCCGCCGACCGGGCGACGAAGGTCGCCGTGCGCTGCGGTGACATCGAGGTCACCTACGGCGAACTGATCGCCTGGTCCCGGCGGTTGTCCCACCGGCTGGCCGCTGCCGGGGTGCGTTCCGGCGACCGGGTCGCCCTCGTCGCCGAGCCCTCGGTGACGGTGATCGCGTCCGTGCTGGGCGTGCTCGGCGCGGGAGCCGCCTACGTACCCGTCGCCCCGGCGCAGCCGGACGCCCGTCTCACCACGATCCTCGACGACGCCCGGGTGACGGCCGTCGTGGCGACGGCACGTACGGGGCCGCGGACGACCACCGTCTCCCCCGTTCCCGTCATCACCGTCCCGGACGACCCCGACCCGGAGCCCGGAAGGGACCCGGGCGCCTTCGCCGCCGAGGTCGGTCCGAGGGACCCGGCCTATCTCATCTACACCTCGGGCAGCACGGGTGAGCCCAAGGGCGTCGTCGTGGAGCACAGGAACCTCGACGCGTCGACCCGGGCGCGGCTCATGGTTCATCCGGGCAGCCCGACCTTCCTCCTGGTCTCACCTCCGGCCTTCGATTCGTCGGTGGCCGGGATGTGGGGGACGCTCCAGGCGGGCGGCTGCCTGGTCGTCGCGTCCGAGGAGGAACTGCGCGACCCCGAGCGACTGGTCACCCTGGTCGACCGCCACCGGGTGGACCGCCTCCTGTGTGTGCCCGCGCTGTACGGACTGCTGCTCGACGCCGCCCGGCGCACCGGTCCGGGCCGGCTGGCGTCCCTACGGCGGGTGATCGTGGCGGGCGAGGCCCTGCCGCAGTCGCTGGTCGACCGGCACTTCACCGTCCATCCCCACGGGGTGGACCTCGTCAACGAGTACGGCCCGACGGAGACGACCGTGTGGGCCACCTTCCGCCGCTTCACCCGCGCCGCGCCGGTCGACATCGGCGGACCGATCCCCGGAGCCAGGCTCCATGTGCTCGACGACGAGCTCCGGCCCGTGGCCCCGGGCCTGGAAGGCGAGTTGTTCATCGGCGGGCCGGGAGTGGCCCGTGGCTATTTCGACCGGCCCGAGGCCACGGCGGCGGTCTTCCTCGACGACCCCTTCGCCGACGAGCCGGGCGCGCGCATGTACCGCACGGGTGACATCGTGCGCCGCAACTCCGACCACGGGCTGGACTTCGTCGGCCGCAAGGACGACCAGATCAAGGTCCGGGGGCACCGGGTGGAGCCCGGTGCGGTCGAGTCGGCGCTCCGCGGGCTGGACGGCGTCGAGGAGGCGGTCGTGCTCCCCGACGCGGGAGGCACGGGCCTGGTCGGCTTCGTCGCCTCACGGGAGGGCGCTGATCCGGTCGGGCTGCGGCGGGCCCTCGCGGAGGAGTTGCCCTCCGTGATGGTCCCCGGTGAGCTGCGGGTACTGCCGGAGCTGCCGCGCAACCTCAACGGCAAGCTCGACCGCGCGCTGCTGCGGACGCTCGCCTCGGAGCCGCCCGCCATCGAGCCGACCGCCGAGCCGCCCACCAAGCCGCCCGCCGTCGAGACACCCACCGCCGAGACATCCATCGGCCGGGCCCCGGCCGCGCACCTCACCGGTGACCCGCTCACCGCCCAGGTGACCGCCGCGTGGGCTGAGGTGCTCGGCAGGCCCACGGTGCCCTCGGACGTCAACTTCTTCGACCTCGGCGGTCATTCACTGGCCATGTTCAAGCTTCAGGACGCGCTGGAGCAGCACTGCGGCCTGCGGCCGTCGATCGTCGACCTGTTCCAGGAGACCACCGTGACGGCACAGGTCGCGCTCATCCGCGCCGGCCGCGTGCAGGGGGAGGACGCCCGGGCCGGCTCCTCGGCCGAGGCCGCCCGCCGGGCCCGTACCGCGAGGCTTCGGCAGCAGCGCGCCCGGAAGGGGGTCAGCCGGTGACCGGGGGTACCTCTCGTTGGCTGACGTGCGACACCGCACGGCCGGAGGCGCGGATGCGTCTGGTGTGCTTCCCGCACGCCGGCGGGTCGGCCTCGTTCTACCGCGACTGGGGCGGGGCGCTGACCGAGGTGGAGGTGCATGCCGTCCAGTACCCGGGGCGCGCCGACCGGTTCGACGAGGAGCCTCCGCACGACCTCGTCCGGCTCGCCGGCGACATCGCCGACGCGCTGGAACCGCTCGCCGACCGCCCCCTCGCCTTCTTCGGGCACAGCCTGGGCGCGCCCATAGCCCTGGAGACCGCACGCGCGCTGCAACGCCGGAACATCCACATCGAGCACCTGTTCGCTTCGGGGTCGCGTGACGCTCCGCTGCCCACCGGTCTCGTCGCCGAGGAGGACCCGGACCGGCTGCTCGACGATCTGGTCAGGATGGGAGGCACCGACGCGGAGATGGCGGCCGACCCGATCTTCCAGGAGGTGGTCCTGCCCTACCTGATCGCCGACGGCCGTATGTTCCACGACTACGTGATGCCTGCCGAGCCGTTGCTCACGTGTCCGGTCACCACCCTCGTCGGCGACCGGGACGACGACGCGGACCGCCGCCCCTGGAGTGCGCTCAGCACGTCGCCCGTCCGGGAGGTCGGGGTCCCGGGCGATCACTTCTACCTCATCGCGGACCCGCCGTACGCGGTTCTGCGCGCGACTCTCGCGGCCGCGCCTCGGTACGGCTCCCGCTGAATTGCGGGACCTATTGCGGCCATTCCGAAAACGCAAAGATTCGAACATCCGGGCGTGGTAGCGTGCACCGGAGTTGACGGGGAGGAGCATTTGTTGATCGACATCGACATGGGCTCGGTGTTCGCGGAAGTCAATGAATTACGGGGGGAGTTCGGCAGTCACTCCTCGTTCCGTGAGGCGGACACCCAGAAGGAGTTGGCCCGTCGACTCGAAGGATCGACTCACCTACGGCGGCAGCCGATAGTCCAGGCCTTTCTGGAGGATCTGCGCACGTTCGCTCCCGGTTCCAGACTGCGGGCCACGAAGGAACACATCAACAGCCGTCGGGACAACCACATCTTCTCGTTGTTCGACGCCTCGTACTTTCCGTCGCTGTCCCTCGACTACCTCACGTACGAGATGCTGCCCACCGATCCGCATCTGGCGGAACGGTACGCCAGTCCCACCGCTCCGGTCACCGTCACCGGGCAGTCCGACGGATTCCGTTCGCGGGTGGTCGTGGCGCTCTTCCCCGAGAACCACTTCGACGGGATCCAGGACCCGGACGACCTCATCTTCTACTTCATCGACAAGTTCGTCGAACGGCACAACCGCACCACCCGGAAAATGATCGACGCGGTGATGGCCGCGGGGAGTTTCCCGCTCATCCAGCAAGCGACGGACAAACAGGTGGAACAGGCCTCGTCGTGGTGGGTACGACTGCACGAATACCACCACCGGCAGGGCGACATGCCGATCCCCGCGTTCCTGTCGGCGAAGAAGTACAAACCCCTCGCGGGACTCGAAGAGCTGCGCGTGGACGTCTCCGCCATGCTGGTCCTGCTGAACGACCCCGCCCTCCCGGCCGAACAGGCGCGGACCGCCTACGAGTACATCCTCGCCGAACGCCTCCTGCGCTACGCCGTCGAAGGCATCCCACGGCCCAACTACGACGCCGTGGCCTCCCAGTTGCTCTTCGGGTACCTCAGCGAGCACGACGGCATCCGGGTGGCCGGCGGCAGGATCGAGCTGAGTCCCGACCTCCCCCTCGTGCTGGCCCGCTTCCTCGGCGCGATCCAGGACATCGAGCGCAGGATCCACGACGAACCCGTCGAAGCCGTCCGTCGGCGTCTGCTGGAATTCACCAACCGCTACACGGATTACGACCCGGTGGCCCGCGACTACCGCTACATCCCGTTCTTCGCCGATGTGAAAGAGCGACTCGGCGTATGACCTCGGCCGCGCATCGGCCTGTTCAGCGAACCTCGTCGTCCTCATACTTCTCTGGAGCGATCGTGACTGCTGCAACCGAGTTCTCCCTCGCCGACCGGACCGAACTCGACGAGCGGGTGGACCAGGAAATCGACCGGGCGGGACTGCGACGGGCGGACCACGCGTTCTTCGGGAACGCGCGCGCCGCCGAATCCGTCTCCGCGCGGGCCGCGCTCACCCTGGGCGTGTGGTGGCGGTCGATGACGAAGAGCTTCATGTTCAGCACCATCGCCGGCATGGGCGAGATGGCCCGGGTGTTCTCGGCGCAGGACGCGCCGACGCACGACATCCTCGGCGCCTTCCAGACCGTCTACCGGGTGATCGGCGACGACCTGGACAACGCCGCGCCGGAGTTCCGGGCCGTGGCCCCGCAGGGTCCGGCCGGCATCCACTACGTGTGGTGGGACGACACCATCGTCGCCCCGCTGGCGGCCGCGCTGGGCGCGGACGAGGTTCGGGCGGCGTCCCAACTGCCCGACACCATCACGGAGTTGCTGGCCAACATGGACCGGCTCGGACGCTCTCCGCTCGGGGCGGCGATCCAACTGCGGGTGGTGGAGACCATAGCGCTGGACATCGCCGTGGCCTTCCGCCGGCTGTACGCGAAGGTCTGGGTGGACGGGGAACGGGTCTTCGGTGAGACCGACCAGTTCGCCTGGATCGATTCCCACATCAAGGCGGAGACGGTGCACGCGGCGCAGGTCAGCGACGACGAGACCGGTATGACCTGGGTGGTCACGGACACGGCGCAGGCTGCCGAGTTCGTCACGCTGGTCCGGGAGTACTCCGAGAACTGGTCCCGTGCCCTCGCCTGCTTCGCCGACTGTCTGACCGGCACCGCGTCGGCGTCCGACGGGGTCCCCGGTGCCACGGACCCCGTCGCCGCGGGTGCCTGACCCGCCCGGCGCATGGAGATCGTGGACCGCTACGGCCTGGCGCTCGCCCTGATCGAACCCTCGGAACTGGCCGACGAACCCTGGACCAGGACGGATCAGCCCATCGACGTCGTCCGCCTGCCCAACCCACCGGCCGGGACCTGGGACGACCTCACGCGCCGGGGGTTCATCCGCAAACCGTCCCTGCTCACCTGGGTGGCCGAGCTGGGCGCGGACGAGGACGCCTTCCTCGCGGGTCTCGACCGCTCGTCACGCCAGACCGTCCGGCGCGCCCAGCGCCAGGCGGTCGCGGCCGGTGTGCGCGAGACCGTCGAGGACCCGGTGACACCGGCCACCCTCGACCGGTTCCTCGCGCTCTACCGGGAGCGGGTGGCCGACATGCCGTTCGGCGTCCCGTTCGCGCTCGACCACCGGGACGCCGTCCTGCACGGCCCACGGAAGTTCTTCGGGGTCTTCGCGTACGACGGGGAGGAGCTGGTCGGCGGCTGTCTGGCCCTCGAATGCCCGGCGGTGGACACGCTGGTGCTCCGGTTCTCTGCGGTGAGCGCGGCGTACCGGCGCTCCAGCCTGCCCCGCGTCATCTACTTCTCCGTGCTGCGGGCGGCACGCGCCAGGGGCTACGGGCGGGCGACGCTGGGCAACGAGCCGAATCTCATGGGGCATCTGACGCAGCCGGGGCTGCTGCGTTTCAAGACCGCTCTGGGATTCCGCGCGGTCCCCTCGCACGAGTGCGCCGACCCCCAGGCCTCCGACGAGGCCGATCTCGTCCTGCGGCTGACGGCACTCAGCGATCCGACGCTCGTCCTCGGGTACGCAGGGCGGCGCCTCGCGGCACACCTGATCAGCGAGAAGCCGATGGAGCCGGCCGAGGCCCAGCTGTACACCGCGCCGTTCCTGGACCCGGCGACCGTCCACCACCGGCCGGCGGCCCCGGACTGATCGCCGGTCGCCCCCGTGGCCCGAGCCGGCGGGGGCGGTCGGCGATCAAGCCACGGGCACGACGGGTGTGCTCATCCGGTCCGGGTCCCCGCCGATGAGGGAGTTCCGCACGAGACGGCCGATCTCGTGCGGGCTGCCCAGCTCCACGGCGCTCACGGTGTCCAGCCGGGCCAGGTGCTCGTCCGTGAGCGTGACGTCGAGCGACCTGAGGTACTCCTCCAGCTGGTTCACGTCTCGCGGGCCGATCACCGGCACGAGCGCGGTGGTCGACCGTGCCGCACGGTCGCGCAGCCAGGCCAGTGCCACCTGGGGCGCGGAGAGTCCCGTCTCCTCGGCCACGGCGAGGACGGTGTTCACGACCGCCTCGATCCGGTCGGTGTCGTTGCGCGGGTGACGGCGGTTCTGGTCGCTCACCCAGCCGGCCGCCGTACGCCGGTACTTGCCGGTGAGGAGGCCGCCGCCGAGCGGGGACCACAGGGCCGCGCCGAGACCGAGCGCCTCGGCCATGGGCAGCAGTTCGCGCTCGCCGGTGCGGTTGACCAGGTTGTACTCGGTCTGGATGCCGATGACGGGGGCCCAGCCGCGCAGTTCCGCGATCGTGACGGCGCGGGAGACGCGCCAGGCGGGGAAGTTGGAGAGACCGGCGTAGAGGATCTTCCCGCTGCGCACGAGCTGGTCGACGGCGGTGAGGATCTCCTCGGTCGGTGTGAGCGTGTCGGGGAAGTGGGCCCAGTACAGGTCGATGTGGTCGGTGCGCAGGCGCCGCAGGCTGGACTCGACCGAACGGATCATGTTCTTGCGGCTGTTGCCGGTGTCGGAGACACCCGGCCGGACGGAGTCGCTGTTGGTGTACTTCGACGACAGGACGAAGTGGTCGCGGTCGGCGGCGAGGAACTCGCCCAGCAGCTTCTCCGACTCACCGAACTGGTAGCAGTCGGCGGTGTCGATGAGGGTGCCGCCGGCCTCGGCGAACCGGTCGAAGATCTTGCGCGCGTCCTCCCGTCCGGCGCCGTCGCCCCGTCGGGCCCACATCAACCCGGCGGCCTCGGGGTGCGCGCCGACGCCCGTACCGAAGTTGGCCGTGCCGAGGGCGAACTCCGACACGCGCAGCCCGGTGTTGCGGCCGAAGGTGGTGTAGCGCATGACTCTCCTGAGTGCCGACGGGTACGGAGTCGAGGGACGGGGTGGCGGGGCGGAAGGGGCGGCCCTGGCGCGGGCCCGGGAGCGGCGCGGGCCCGGATTTCAGGCGGAGGTCTTCGCCTCGACCCAGTCGAAGACACCGCCGAGCACCTGGCGGTGCTGGTCCCTGCCCAGCATGGAGAGGTAGCCCGGGACCGGATTGACCTCCAGGACCACATAGCCGTCCGGGGCGGGCAGGATGTCCAGGCCTGCCAGGGTGATGCCCATGGCCCGGGTGGCGCGCAGCGACAGGTCCACGAGGTCGTCGGGGGCCTCGAACCGCTCGAAGGAGGCGCCCTCCATGGTCTTGCAGCGCCAGGAGCCCGGTGCCGGCAGCTTGAGCATGTTGATCGGGGTGGCCTCCCCGGCGACCGTGATCCGGTACTCACCGCCCGAGGTCGGGTAGAAGCGCTGGCAGACCAGGGTCGGGTAGCGGGAGAGCAGTTCCTCGGCGACGGCCTTGTCGGCCGCGAAGTCGGCGACGCGCTCCACGTCGGTGCCGCGGTAGCCGAAGGAGGGCTTGAGGATGACCGCGCCCCACTCCTCGCAGGCCGCCTCGACGTCCGCGAGGGAGGTCGCCGAGCGGGTGGGCGGTACGGGCACACCGGCCGCGGCCAGCCGTTGGGCCATCAGGAACTTGCTGTATCCCGTCACCCACACGTCCGCCGGGTCGAAGAGCCGCAGCCCGGGGACGTTGCTGAGCATGGTCAGCCGTTCGACGCGGTCCTGCCAGTCGTCCCCGTACAGCTTGGAGCGGTTGATGACGGCGTCGAAGGCCTCCGCGGGCTCCCCTCCCAGGGTGAGCGTCACGCCGGACGGGCCGGGGCGATAGGCGAGCTCCTCGAGCGTGAAGAACGACATTTCATGCCCGCGCTCCCGACCGTACTCCACCAGGCTTATGCCATCGGGATCGATTCCCGAATAGTCCCAGCCGAGCAGGCCTATCTTCACCGTGCCTCCAGTGCTCTCGCGCATTGCCGTGGACAGAGCGGACGCCGTCGCAGCCTCACTCTCGCAGCAGCCGTCTGTCAAGTGCTTTATCTCCGGGACCCGTTGAACACGGATCGCCGCAATCCTGGACACTGCGCGCTTTTGCGCGAACGGTGATGACGGCGTGTGTTTGATAAACAGAATCGGATTTCACCGTTCCGCCTACCGCGGCCTTCCCTCATCCTCTAGGCTCTGCCATCGGATTCGTGCTGCAGGTATCAATCTCGAAGTACGAAGAGCGGGGGCGCTTCAGTGGGTAAATGGGACACGCTGGTAATTCCCGGACCGGAGACGGCCGCGAAATACCGGACGGCCGGCTGGTGGCGAGAGGAAACATTTCTGGCCGACTTGGCCGAAGCTGTTCGTACCAGACCGGAGCATCCCGCCGTCATCGCCTACGAGGGCCGGGACCTCACCCGGGAGGTGAGCTACGCCGAACTGGCCGAGCTGGTGGAGCGGTTCGCCGCCGCGCTCACCGAACTCGGCGTCGGCACGGGCGACGTGGTCGCGCTCTACCTCCCGAACCGCTGGGTCCTCACCCCCCTGTACCTGGCCTGCCACCGGGTGGGGGCCGTCGCCTGCCCGGTGATCCCCGCTCTGGACGTGCGGGAACTGGCCCAGGTGCTCCAGGAGAGCGCCGCACGGATCTGCGTCACCGTCGACCGCTTCAACGACATCGACTACGGCGCCCGGCTCGCCGAGGCCGCTCCCCCGGCCCTCGCCCACCGGATCGTGGTGGGCGACGCCGCCGCCACCGGCGCGGTCGACTTCGACGAGTTCTTCGTCCGCACCCCCTGGGAGGAGCGGCACGACGTCGACACGGCGCGGAGTTCGGGCCCCGACGACCCGGCCCTGCTGCTCTACACCTCCGGCACCACCGGCCGGATGAAGGGTGTCGTGCACAGCCAGAACACCCTGCACGCGGCGGTGCTCGCGGTGTCCGAGCCGCACCGGCTCACCCGGGACGACGTCATCTCCATCCCCAACTTCGCCACACACATGGCCGGTCTGACCTACGCCTGCTACATGCCGCTGCTCCTGCACGGCACCTGTGTGATGCAGGAGGCCAACCGGGACATGGAACTGCTGCTCGACATCGTCGCCGCCCACCGTGTCACCTGGGCCTACGCCTCCCCGGCGTACCTCGTGGACCTGCTGGAGGCCCAGCGCAAGGAGCCCCGCGACACCTCCAGCGTCGTACAGATCGTGTCCGGCTCCGCCCCCATCGACCCGGGGTTGATCGCCCAGGTCCGTGAGGTCTTCGACATCCCGGTGCGCGCCCTGTGGGGCATGACCGAGAACGGCGCCGTCACCGTGACCCGGGACGACGACCCGGAGGGCTGGGCGGGCCACAGCGACGGTCGCGCCGAGCCGTGGATGGAAGTGCGGATCGCCGTCGAGGACGGCGGCGACTCCGGCCGGCTGCTGGTGCGCGGGGCCTCGCAGTGCCTCGGTTACCTGGGCCGGCGCGAGGTCTACGAGGCGTGCCTCGACGAGGACGGCTGGTTCGACACCAGCGACCTGGCCCGTGACGACGGTCGCGGCGGCATCCGTATCGTCGGCCGCAGCGTCGACCAGATCACCCGGGGCAGCGGCCAGAAGGTCTCCACCCTGGAGG
Source organism: Streptomyces sp. ATCC 21386 (assembly GCF_018728545.1). Classification (NCBI taxonomy): domain Bacteria; kingdom Bacillati; phylum Actinomycetota; class Actinomycetes; order Kitasatosporales; family Streptomycetaceae; genus Streptomyces; species Streptomyces sp. ATCC 21386. The sequence continues at coordinate 5,310,060 of NZ_JAAVVL010000001.1, read as the reverse complement.
TCGAGGCCGTACTGACCCGGCACCCGGCCGTCAAGGAGGTCGCGCTCGTCGGCTGTCCCGATCCGCGGATCCCCGGCGGCGAGTTGGTCTGCGCCGTCGTCGTGCCGGAAGGAGAGCCGCCCACCCTGGCGACCCTGCACGGCCATCTCGCGCAGGAGCGGATGGCGGAGGTGCTCTGGCCCGACCGGGTGCAGTTCGTCTGGGAGCTTCCCAAGAACTCGCTGGGCAAGGTGTTGCGGCACCCGCTGCGCGAACGTCTCGAGATCGAACACGCCGCCCGCCGATGACAGCGTCCGCGCGGACCGCCGCCGACGCCTCGAAGTACCCCGAGGAGGGCCACGTCGGCAGGCGGCGGTCGGTCGCGCTCGCGGTGATCTCCTCGGCGCAGCTGATGTTCCTGCTGGACGCGACCATCGTCAATGTGGCGCTGCCCGACATCCAGAGGTCGTTGCGCCTGCAGGGCTCCGACCTGGAGTGGGTCGTGGCCTCGTACTCGATCGCCTTCGGCGGACTGCTGATGCTGGGCGGCCGGGCGGGGGACATCCTCGGCAGGCGGCGCGTGTTCATGACGGGCGTCGCGGTCTTCACCGTCGCCTCGCTGCTCGGCGGATTCGCCACCGAGGCCTGGCTGCTGACCGTCTGCCGCACCGCGCAGGGGGTGGGCGCCGCCGCGGCCTCGCCCGCCGCCCTGTCGCTGATCGCGGTGACCTTTCCCGAGGGCCCGGGACGCAATCGGGCCGTGGGCTGGTACACGGCGGTGGCCACGGCGGGCGGCGGTGTGGGGCTGCTGGCGGGCGGGTTGATCACCATCCACCTGTCCTGGCGCTGGGTGATGTTCGTGAACGTGCCGCTCGGCGTCGCGATCCTCGCCGTCGGCGCCGGGGTGCTGCGCGAGACACCGCGCACTCGCGGCGCGTTCGACGTCCTCGGGGCGGTCACCGGCACCCTGGCCGCACTGCTGCTGTGCTTCGGACTGATCGACGGCGCCTCCGGCGGCGGCAACTGGTCATCGCCGGTGGTGCTGGGGGCGCTCGGCGCGGCGGCCCTCCTGCTGCCCGTGTTCGTTCTCGTCGAGCGGCGCAGCGCCCAACCCCTCGTCCCGCTGCGGCTGTTCGCCGACCGCACCCGTCTGGGCAGCTACGCCGTGACGGCGCTCATCAGCACGGCCGTGTTCGGCATCTTCTTCTTCCTGACCCTCTTCCTCCAACAGGTGTGGGACTACAGCCCGTTGCGCACCGCGCTGGTCTACCTCCCGCTGACCTGTCTGCTGATCCTGGGGGCCAAGGCCGGTTCCCCGCTCCTGGCGCTCTTCGGCACCCGTGCGGTGGTCTGCGGCGGCCTGCTGGTGGCCACCACGGGGATCTTGTGGCTGGCGAGGATCGGTGACTCCGGCGGCTACACCACCGGGATGCTCGTGCCGACCCTGCTGACCTACGCGGGCCTGGGCGTGACCGGTGTGCCGCTGACCCTGACCGCGCTCGCGAAGGTCGCCGACGAGGACTCGGGCGCGGCGTCCGGACTCGTCAACATGGCCCGCCAGATCGGCGGTGCGATCGGTCTCGCCGTGCTGGGCGCGGTGGCGTGGTCGTCCGGTGCCGCCGCGTCCGGCGGGACGGCCGCGGGACTGTCCACGGGGGTCGCCCGGGGGTTCGCCGTCGCGGGTGGTCTCACGTTGCTGGCGCTGTGCGTGGCGGCCCTCACCCTGCCCCGGAAGGGCCGGTGAACGCCGTGCGGGAGTCGGACGTCCTGGTCGTCGGCGGAGGTGTCGCGGGTGCCTCGGCCGGCTACTTCCTGGGCCGCTCCGGCGGCCGGGTGACGCTGCTGGAGGCGGAGAGCGCTCCGGGCACGCATGCCACCGGCCGGTCGGCGGCACTCTTCTCCGAGTACTACGGGAACGCCGTCGTACGGGAGCTGACCAGGGCCTCCCGCGCCTTCTACGAGACTCCCCCCGCGGGATTCTCGCCCGTCGCCGAACTGCTGCGACCGCGCGGTGTCCTGGCCCTCGGGACCCCGGGCACCGGCCGGCAGTTCGACGCCGCGAAGGCCTCCGGCGCGAGCGCCCCGCAGCCGGTCGTCGAGGTGGATCGCGAGCAGGCGCTCTCCCTGTGCCCGGCGCTGCGGCCGAGCGCCTTCGACCGTGCGCTGTACAAGCCGGGTGCCCGCGACATCGACACGGACGCCGTCCTCCAGGGCTTTCTGCGGGGTCTGAAGGCCACCGGCGGGAGCGTCGTGACCGGCGCCCGGGTGCACGCCCTGACCCGGCGCGGGGGGCGGTGGCACGCGGCGACGTCGGCCGGGGAGTTCTCCGCGCCGGTCGTGGTGGACGCGGCAGGCGCCTGGGCCGACCAGGTGGCGGAGTCGGCCGGTGTCCCCACCCAGGGCCTGGTGGCGTACCGCCGTACGGCGGCGCTCGTCTCCGTCCCGACGGATCGGGTCCCGGCCGACCGGGTCCCTGCGGACAGGGCCCCAGCCGATCGGGACCGGGCGGTTCGGGTCCCGACGGCTCGAGTTCCGGCGGACGGAGCGCCCGGGGACGGGAACCTGCCGGGCACAGCGGCAGCCGGCATCGCCCACTGGCCGATGATCGCCGACGTGGCGGACACGTTCTACGCCCGCCCCGAGTCCGGCGGCCTGCTGGTCTCGCCCGCCGATGCCACGCCCGTCCCGCCCGGTGACGTACGGCCCGACGAGCGTGACGTGGCGCTGGCGCTCGACCGGTTCCGGGCGGTGGTGGACCTGCCGGTCCGTCACGTCCGCCGCGCCTGGGCCGGACTGCGCAGCTCGGCCCCCGACGACACCCCCGTGATCGGCCCCGATCCGGAGGCGCCCGGCTTCTGCTGGCTCGCCGGACTCGGCGGCTACGGGATCCAGACAGCCCCCGCGGCGGGCGCCCTGCTCGCCGCGCTCATCGCCGGGAACGAGCCGCCACCCGGGCTCACCGTGGCCGTCGCGGGCACCACCCCCGCCCGCGCCGGCCGGTCGTGAACAGCCATCTCTCTGGCGCCCCCACCCACATCAGCATCAGCAGAGAGCTCGGAGGATATGTCGGAAACGAACTGGCAGGTCGCCGGCGCGGAGGTCGACCACGGACCGTACCGTCCGGTGGCGACCCTCATCGAGGAACAGGCCGACCGAACCCCGGACCGTACCGCGCTCGTCCACCGGGGCGAGACCGAGACGGCCCTGACCTACGCGGAGTTCGACGCGCTCGCCAACGGGCTGGCGGCGGAGCTGACCCGGGCGGGTGTGCGCGAGGGCGATCTCGTCCCGCTGATGATCGGCAACAGTGTCGAACTCCCGCTGTGCATGGTCGCCCTGATGAAACTGGGCGCGGTGTTCGTCCTCTGTGACCCGGCCTGGCCGGAGGAGCGGTTGCGCGCCGTGCTGAAGGTGCTCGACCCCCCGCTGTGCTTGACCACGGGGTCTCTCGTCCCCACGGACCGAAGGTCCCTTGTCGTCTCCCACCGGACCGTCGTCCCGAGCACCGAGCGCCCCGGGGTGCGGCCCGGTCCCGGTCGTCCGGTGTACGGCGTCTTCACCTCCGGCACCACCGGCGTCCCGAAGTGCGCCGTCAATCTGCACGGCGGACTGACCAACCGGTTCCGCTTCATGTCCCGCTACTTCGCCGCCACCGGCGACGAGGTGGTGCTGCAGAACAGCCGGCACACCTTCGACTCCGCGATCTGGCAGCTGCTGTGGCCGCTGACGACGGGCGGCCGCACGATCATCCCCGACCAGGGCGAATTCCTCGATCTGGAACGGACCGTGGACACCATCGCCCGGTACGGGGTGACCGTCACCGACTTCGTGCCGGCCATCCTCGGCATGCTGGTGGCCCTGCTGGAGGCCGAGCCGGCGCATGTCGCCCGGGTCGCCTCGCTGCGCCATCTGGTGGTCGGCGGCGAGGAGATCATCCCGCACGCCGTGCACCGGCTCAGGGACCTGGTGCCGGGGCTCGGGATCACCAACGGGTACGGGCCGTCCGAGGCGAGCATCGGGATGGTCTTCCACCGCGTCGACGGCACGGAGGGCGACCACATCCCGCTCGGGCGGCCCATCGACAACTGCTACGCCCTCATCGACGGAGCGGGCGCCGACGGCGTCGGGGAGATCCTCATCGGCGGCGCGTGTCTGGGTGCCGGGTACCTCGGCGCCCCGGAACTCACGGCGGGGGCGTTCGTGCCCAACCCCTGCCCCGGCGTGCCCGGCGAGCGGCTGTACCGCACCGGCGACCTCGGCCGGATCGACGACTCGGGGCTGCTGCGGTTCGTCGGCCGCCGGGACCGGCAGGCCCAGGTCGACGGCGTACGGATCGAGCTCCGGGAGATCGAGACGACCGCCGAGTCCTGTCCCGGTGTCATCCAGGCCAAGGCGCTGACCCTGCGGCGATCCGGCCGCACCCGGCTGGTGGTCGCCGTGGCGGCCGAGGACGGCACGACCCCGGCCGCCCTGCGCGGGCACCTGGCCTCCGTGTTACCGCGCGTCCAGGTGCCGCGCCACTGCTTCGTCCTCCAGGCGCTGCCGCTCACCGACAACGGCAAGGTCGACCTGCGGGCGCTGACGACGATCGTCGAGGAGAAACTCGGCTCCGGCACGGGGACGCCAGGCATGGCGACGACAGGCACGAGGACCGGCACCGGCGCGGAGAGGGGCCCGGCCACGACCACAGGTGCCGGGGACCGCGCCGGGCTCACCCGTGCCGAGCGCGTCGCCGAGGTCATGGGGGCCGTGCTCGACCGGCCCGGCTTCGGCGTCCGTGACGACTTCCTCGACCACGGCGGGGACTCCCTCACCGCGCTGACCACGGCCCTGCGCATCCGGCACACGCTCGGCATGCGCGTCGGCATCTCCGACCTCTACGCGCACCGCACCCCTGCGGCGCTCGCCGCGGCGATGCTCGGCAACGGTGCGGCCACCGTCACCTCCGCCGAGGACGAGGCCGCGCTGATGGAGCGCGACGCCGCGCTGCCGGAGGAACTGGCCGCCCTGGCCCGCCGGGCCGGCGCCGCCCGCCCGGCCGCGCCGCCGCGCACCGTGCTGGTCACGGGGGCCACGGGCTTCGTGGGGGCCAGGGCCGTGCACCGGCTGCTGACGACCACCGGGGCCCGGGTGGTGTGCGTGGTGCGGGCCCGTGACGACGCGCACGCCCGGCACCGGCTCGTCGGAGCCCTGCGTGCGCACGGGCTGTGGGAGGAGTCCCTGGCCGGGCGGCTCGACGCCCGGCGCGGCGACCTCGCCCGGCGCCGGTTCGGCTGGACGCACGAGACCTGGGAGGCGTACGCCGCCCGGTGCGACGCGGTCCTGCACATCGGCGCGCTCGTCAACTTCCTGCTGGACTACCGGGCCCATCGCCCCGCCAATGTGACCGGCACGGCCGAGGTCCTGCGGTTCGCGCTGTCCGGACGGGTCAAGGCGTTGCATCACGTGTCGACCCTGGGTGTGCTCGACCGGGAGGCGGCGCGTGCGCGGGAGTGTGCGCGGGGCCGTCTCGGCGAGGACTTCGATCCCGCGCGGGCGGCGACGCCCACGAGCGGCTACAGCCGTTCGAAGTGGGTCGCGGAACGGCTGGTGCTCTCGGCACGGCGACTCGGCGCGCCGGTCACCCTCTACCGGCTCGGCGAGATCATGCCGGCCGCCGACAACGGCGTGCCGAACCCCAAGGCGCTCACCCATCTGCTGCTGTCGGCGTTCCGTCGGCTGGGCCTGCGGCCCGACGTGCCGATGCGATCGGACTACACACCCGTCGACGAGACGGCCGCGCGGCTGGTCGCCGGGCTCGCCGAGCCGGCCGGGGGCGCGGTCCACCATGTGTTCCGCGACGGCGGTGCGGACTTCGCCGCGATCGCACTCACGGAAGGCGAACGGACCGTTTCCGTAAGGGAGTTCCTGACGGCTCTGCGGGCCGCGGCAGCCGAGGACGCAGGTTCCCCGGCGGCCGTGCTGGACGCCGTGCTGACCCTGCTGCCGGCGTCCGGGCCCGACGGCACACCGGATTTCCGGCGGCTGCTGACCGACAACCCGGGCCTGTTCACCCGTGAGTCCTGCTCGGCGCTCGACGCCCGCCACGGCCTGCGGGAACAGCCGCTCGAGGCGGCCCTCGCGGCCTACCGCACCACCCTCACCCAGTGACACGAGAGGACGACATGCACCAGCGCACCATGGGCCGGCTCGGCTGGCGGATCAGCGAGATCGGCTACGGCATGTGGGGCATCGGCGGCGGCCCCGGCGGTTTCACCGGCTGGGACTACGACACGGCACCCCACTGTCTGGACCTGGCGGTGGAGGAGGGCTGCACCTTCTTCGACACCGCCTGGGTCTACGGCCGGGGCGTGAGCGAGCGGATGCTCGGCGCCCTGCTGCGCCGGCACCCCGACCGTCGCCTCCGCGTCGCCACCAAGGTCCCGCCGCTCAACCGTGAATGGCCGCCCCGCCCGCAGGACACCCTCGACGACGTCTTCCCCTCCGACCACATTCGGGAGTACGTCCACCGCAGTCTGGAGAACCTCGGCACCGACCGCATCGACCTGCTCCAGTTCCACGTCTGGGAGGACCGCTGGAGCGACGACGAACGTTGGCAGCAGGTGATCTCCGACCTCAAGGCGGAGGGGGTCATCGAGGGCTTCGGCCTCAGCGTCAACCGCTGGGAGCCGGCCAACTGCCTGCGCGCGATCGACACCGGGCTCGTCGACGTCGTCCAGGTCATCTACAACATCTTCGACCAGGCCCCGGAGGACGAGCTGTTCGAACGGGCGCTGCGCGACGACATCGGCATCATCGCCCGTGTCCCGTTCGACGAGGGCGGCCTCACCGGCCGGCTCACCCGGGACACGACGTTCCCCGAGGAGGACTGGCGCGCCGTCTACTTCGGCCCGGAGAACCTCGGCCCGACCGTCGAACGCGCCGAACTCCTCAAGAAGATCCTCCCCGAGGGCGTCACCCTGCCCGAACTCGCGCTCCGCTTCATCCTGCACCACCCCGCCGTGAGCACGGTCATCCCCGGCATGCGCACACCCGAGCACGCGCGTGCCAACCTCGCCGTCTCCGGCGCTCCGCCGCTCGACCCGGCTCTCTTGGCGGAGCTGCGCGCACACCGCTGGGACCGGCAGCCGACGGAGTGGTCGATGTGACCGGGGCCCCGCCCCCGAGCCAGGCCCCTCGCCCCGCGTCGCGCCCCGCGTCGCGCCCCACGGTCATCGCCCTGTGGGCGCACCCGAGAGCGGTCTCCACGGCGTTCCTCCGCATGATGGTCGAGCGCGGTGACGTGACCGTCGTGCACGAGCCGCTGGTCCTGCTCACCGACCACGGCGAGGTGTCCGTCCCCGACCCGGACGGCGGTACGGCGACCCTGCGCGACGCCGGTGAGCTGCTGGCACATCTCGCCCGACTCGGCGCCCGCCGGCCGGTGTTCTTCAAGGACACCCTGGAGTACCACCACCAGCATCTCTTCGACCATCCTGAGCGGATCGCCGACTTCGAGCACACCTTCATCGTCCGCCATCCGGCCCGCACGATCGCCTCGCACCACGCGATCAAGCCCGAACTGGCCTGCCGGGAGATCGGTTACGAGCACCAGTACGCCCTGTTCGAACTGGCGTGGAAGATCACCGGCCGCCGCCCGGTGGTCATCACGGCCGAACAACTGCTCGCCGACCCGGCGCGGGTCGTCGCGGCGTACTGCGACCGGGTGGGCCTGCCCTTCCTGCCGGAGGCGCTGAACTGGCGGCCCGGTGAGCGCTCCGAGTGGCGCCAGAACCGTCGCTGGCACCTCGACGCCATCGCCAGTGCGGGGTTCCGGGCTCCGGAGAAGGAGTACCCCGCCACCGTCTACAACGACGCACGGCTGCGCGGCTACTACGAGTACCACCTTCCGTACTACGAGCGCCTGGTCGAGCACGCGCTCTGACGTGCCCACCGCCTGCCGCCGACCCACATCGGCTCCACCGATCCCGAGGACGTACGCCCCGATGACGACGACCGCCGGTACGACGCCCCCCGCCGGTACGACCGCAACCGCCTCCCCGGGCGAGCAGTTCGCCCGGGCCTTCGCCGAGGACCCGGAGAAGGCCGAGGTCCGGTTCGACCACACCATCACCGACTCCTTCCAGCCCGGGAAGGACCGGCCGCGGCTGACCGCCCGCAACCTGTTCAAGAAGCAACGCGTCACGAGCGAGACGGTCCGGTCGTGGTTCGAGACCCGGCCGGCCGCGCCGCACGCCTCCGGCGGGCTGCGGGAGAGCGCGTACCGGTTCGAGGCGGCCACCTACGGAGTGCGCCCGATCACGGCGTGGGTGCAGATTCCCGAGGCACTCGGCGAACAGCCCGACGCGCTGGCCCAGTTCATCGACCACCGGCTCATGGTCCGGCTCGGCACCGCGGAGAACCGCGCCCTGACCCTGGACGTCGTGGACCACCCGGATGTCGCCACCCTGCCGTACACCGGTTCCTACACCGCCGGAGTCCTCGCCGCCTTCAACGAGATAGAGCAGCAGGGCGGCACCGGCCACGCCCTGATGATCAACCCCCAGGACTACTACGGGGAGTTGGTGGGCTCCGGCAGCCTGCTGGCCGACCTCGCCCGCGAGAAGGTGATGATCTGCCGCCACCGCCATGTCGCTCCCGGCTCCGCGCTGGTCGGCGACTTCGCGATGGCCGCGCGTCTACTGGAGTCCGGCCGCTCGGTGATCAAGGTCGCGGAGCCGCCGCCCGGCCTCTTCGAGCGACCGGGCACGGCCGTCTGCGCCGAGGTTCACGAGAGCGTGGCCGTGCAGCAGCCGACCCACTTCTTCCACGCGGTGCGCGCCTGAGCGAGCTCACCGCGCCGCGCCCGGGCACTCGGACCGCCCCGGGCACCCGCCGCTGCCTCGGCGCCGCTGCGACACCCGTGGTGTACGGCGACGACGGTGCTTCGTCGTCGCCGTACACCATCGTCGTACCGCTGCCGGCAGCCGGTCAGTTGACCTCCCGGGCCCGCCCGGCCCAGTACGGCTCCCGCAGCTTGAACTTCTGGACCTTCCCGGTCGCCGTGCGCGGGATGACCTCGCGGAACTCCACGCTCGTCGGGGCCTTGTACCCGGCGAGCCGCTCCTTGCAGTACGCGATGATCTCGGCCTCGGTCACGGCCGCTCCCCCGGCCCGTACGACCAGCGCCTTGACCGTCTCGCCCCACTTCGTGTCCGGCACCCCGATGACGGCAACCTCGGCGACCCCCGGGTGGCTGAAGATCGTGTCCTCCACCTCGATCGACGACACGTTCTCGCCGCCGGTGATGATGACGTCCTTCTTCCGGTCCGAGATCGTCAGATGTCCGTCAGAGGGGTCCAGGCTCCCGCCGTCGCCCGTGTGGAACCAGCCGTCCTCCAGCACGGCGGCGGTCTCCTCCGGCTTCTCCCAGTACCCGTCGAGGACCACGTTCGAGCGCGCCAACACCTCACCGGAGTCCGCCACTTCGAGTTTCACACCGAGCGCCGGAAGACCCGCCCGCGACAGCTTGCGCGCCCGTTCCTCGCCTCCCAGGGCGTCGTCCTCGGGTCGCGTCCGGTTGAACGTCAGCAGGGGCGAGGTCTCCGTCAGGCCGTAGATCTGGGTGAACTCCCAGCCCAGTTCCTCCTCCACGCGCTGGATCATCCGGCTCGGCGGCGGCGCTCCCGCACACACGATCCGCACCCGGTCGCGCCCCGGCACCGGCCCTTTCCAGCCGGTCGCCGCGTCGAGGACCGCGTTCCACACCGCCGGGGCGCCGCACATCAGTGTCACCCCGTGCTCGTCCACCCGGCGCAGGATCTCGGCGCCGTCGACCTTGCGCAGCACCACCTGCTTGGCGCCGAGCCCGGCCATCACGAACGGCATCCCCCACCCGTTGCAGTGGAACATCGGCAGCGTGTGCAGATACACGTCCCGCTCCCAGGCCCGTGTGTGCAGCCCGAAGGTCAGGCCGTTGACCCAGATGTTGCGGTGCGTGAGCTGAACTCCCTTGGGGCGTGCGGTCGTTCCGGAGGTGTAGTTGATCGTCGCGGTGGCGTCCTCGTCCGGGTTCGACCAGGGCCTCGGCTCCACCCCGAACCGCATCAGCTCGTTGTCCGTCTGCTCCCCCAGAGTGAACCGGTGCGCCACCTTGACGTCGGCGACCGTGTCCAGCACCTCGGGATCGACCAGCAGCACCGAGGCACCGCTCTGGCGCACCACGTACTCGATCTCCTCCGCCTTCAGACGGAAGTTGACCGGCACACAGATCCGTCCGCTCATCGGCACCGCGAACAACAGCTCCAGCAGGCGGGCCGAGTTGTGACTGACCACCGCCACCCGCTCGCCCTCCCCCACGCCGAGCGCGTCCAGTCCCGCCTGCCAGGCCCGCACCCGCTCACCCAGTCGTCCGTACGTCGACGGCGCCAGCGGCACCGCGGGCTGACTCGGCTCGTCGATCACCCCGGGACTGTCGGCGAACCCCGCCTCCGCCCGGTCCAGGAAGTCGGCCACCGTCATCGGAACACGCATCTGTCTCCCCACTCGCCCGGTCCGCACGCCGCGCCTCATGCCGTGCGTCGTGCCTCATGTCTGGTGTCTCTTGTCTGGTGTCTCTTATCTGGTGCCTCGTGCCTGGTGCCTCGTAGGAGTTGTTACTCCCCCACCGAGCACATACGCCACTGGTCGGTCACCCGATCGGGTAAGGCGGGTCCGCGCGTTTTGTCATGCGGGTGGCTAGAACTCTGGGGTGCGCAGGTTCACGGTGGTTCTTCCTGTCCGCCCTGACCGCCCGGAGGGATCCCGCAGTGAGACGTAGGCGATTTGTGGCAGGGAGCATCGGTGTCCTCTCGGGGACGGTACTCGGCGGGGCCGCGTCCCGGGCCGATGTGCCGCTACCCCGTCCGCGGGATCCGCGGGAGTGGCAGGCCGTGCCCGCACCCGGCAGCGTTCCCGCCGCGCAGCTGCGGCGGATCGCCGCCGCGGGGCCGCGACTGGCCTGGGCCGTGGGCGAGGAGAACCTGGCCCCTCAGGCCCAGCAACAGGCCCTGACCATGGTGTGGAACGGCGGTGCCTGGTCGAAGGCCGACCTGTCGCACCTCTCGCACACGAGGATCGTCGACGTCGCCGGTGTCCGCCCGTCCGCGGCGTGGGCCGTGGCCCACCCCACCGGTGACGGCAGCCCCCTGCTGCGCTGGGACGGGACCACGTGGCGCGAGGCCGACTTCCCCGGCAGGGGTGAACCGGACGTCACGATCAGCGCGGTGGCGGTCGGCCGCGACCGCCGCGTGTGGGTCTGCGGCGTGCGGGACGGCGCCGCCCGTCTGCTGCTCGGCGAGGGACGGAGGTGGCGCTGGCTGGACCCGCTGCCCGTCGCGAGCGTGAACCTCTACCGGGTGGTCGTCCGTCGGCCGGGCGAGGTGTGGGTCTGCGGAGACCGGTCGAACGGAGGTGGCTGGTCCGGCCTCGTGGCCCGCTGGAACGGGGATTGGACGGTTCTCCCCCCGGTCGCGGGCCTCCGGCTCGGCATCGCCGACGTGCACTGCGCCGCTCCGGACGACGTGTGGGCCGTGGGCACCGAGGCCGGCGTCGGCGGCCCCATCGGCCGCCCCGGCAACCCCGCCCTGAGCCACTGGGACGGCACGGCATGGAGCCGACTGGAGGCCGGCTTCACCCTCGGGTCGCTCACCGGGATCGCCGGCGACGTCCGGGGGCGCGCCGCGTGGATATCGGGCTGGAACTTCTCGGACCAGGCCCGTAGTACGTATCTGCGCCGGGACGGGGACACCTGGGCCCTCGCCCGGGGCCCGGCGGGCCCGGCACCGGCGCCGTATCTCAACGACGTGACGTCCGTTCCGGGCACCAGGTCGTTCTGGTCGGTGGGCATGACACGGTCCGCCCCGTATCCACCGACCGAGGCGTACAGCGAACGCCTCGGGGGTTGAGGGACGCGGGATCGGAACAAGCCTCCGCGACGCGCCGGAGGCCGGCGACCGGGTGGGAGGTCCGGCGGTCGGCGACCGGGTGGGAGGGGTCGGTGGTGCGGCGCGCCTCGGGCCGGTGGGGCGCGGGCCGGGGACGATCGGGTGGGGCGGCGGCCTCGTGGGAGCCGCCCGGCACCTGTCCCTCGTGCGAAGGGGTTCGCGCATGACCGGGTTCGACGACTCGCCCGACGGCGGACGCTACGGCGAGGCCGCCTTCCGCCCCGACCAGGCGGGAGAGAGCGAGCGGATCGACTACGGCGCCCTCGCCTACGACGACATCACCCTGGCGCGGCTGCGGAACCTCGGGGTCGGCCCGGGGTGGCGCTGCCTCGACGTGGGCGCCGGCACGGGCACCGTCTCCCGACGGCTGCTGGAGGAGGCCGGGGTCACCAGCGTGCTGGCCGCGGACCGCGACGTACGGTTCCTCGAAACCCGGCCGGTACCCGGGCTCGACGTCCTGGAGGCCGACATCTCGGCCCCGTCCTTCGCCCCGGGCCGTTTCCGGCTCGTCCACGCGCGCTTCGTGCTGATGCACCTCCCCGAGCGCGAGCGCCTGATCACGGCGCTGGCCGAACTCGTCGCGCCCGGTGGTGTGCTGGTCCTCAGCGACGCGGTCGACCTGACGGGCGAGCGGACACCCGACACCCCGTACGGCGTGGCGATGCGGGCCATGTGGGAGGGGCTGCGGACCACCATCGGCACGGATGTCTCCTGGGTGCCGTCGTACCCCCGGCTGCTGCGGGGCGCGGGCCTGGAGTCCGTCGCCGCCGAGGTCCATGTACCGCCGCTGCTGCCGGACAGCCCCATCAGCCGCTTCTGGGCGGACACATGGGACCGGAGCAGGGCGGCGATGGTCGCCACCGGCCTGGTCGACGACGCGGCAGTCGACGCGGCGATCCGGTACCTGGGCGCGGACGAGTGCGCGGCGCTGTCGGCCGGCATGCTCACCGCCTGGGGCCGCAGACCCGCTTGAAGCAGATCAGGACTTCGAGGGGGTGGCCGCCTCCGGGTGGCTGGGACAGTGACGGGAGTGCCGCCATCAGAGCCGAGTGGCCCTTGGCCACTCCCTTCTGGTGAGGGCCCCAGCCCGCCGCGTGGGAGAAGTACGTCGCTGTCTCGGCGAAGACGTCACGGCTGCCGAAGAGGAAGAACGTCCTGGCATGGGTGGCGTGCCGCAACCCGTCACGGAAGTCGGCCCGTTGCTCACGTTCGGTCCAGGAACCGGCGTCCCGAACGGTGCGCGCCTCGTCGGTGCGGACGGTCAGCGGAGTGCCGTCGACCAGCTTGCGTCGCAGTTCGGGCCACTTGCTGGAGCGCAGACCGAGCGTGTGGTGGGCCAGGACCAGGTCCACACGCTCGCCGACGCCCTCGTCCGGTGGGACACCGTCGCGCAACGGCACATGCACGATCGTGTGCCGGGAGTAGGCGGCGAAGGAGAACAGTCCGGCCAGCCGGTTCAGCCCGTCGTGGTCGCCGAGCAGAATTCCGATCGGTTCCGGCGCGCGCAACGAGGTGTGGCGCAGGGGCTGTCGGGGCTGGACGACACGGTGCTCGTGGGGCCCGATCCGGGGCCTGAACTCGCGCAGCCTCAGCCGCATACGGGGTGCCTCATCACCTCAGCATCGTGGCCGGAGCACCACCGCGGCAACCGAGATTCGCACACCGCACGGAAGCCACCTCTCCGTGGGAACAACTGCTCATGCAGGGGTTGTGAGGGCACATGGGTGAGTACCATCCGCACACATCACGTTTGTTGTCGGGAAGGGAACCGCCATGACCGAGACACCATCCGAGTCGGCCGATCTCAAGACGCAGTACACCGCCCAGGTCGCAGCCGACCTGGAGCGCAACGCCAAGGAACAGGACCGTCTCATCGGGGAGATCGACGCTCTGCAGGAGCAACTCCTCGGTCTGCGGCAGGACCACGCCGTGCTGGTGAACATGCAGCAGGCCCTCGGTGTCGCGGCATCCGAGCCCGCGGCCGTGACCGAGGAGCCCGCAGCTCCCTCCGTGCCCCGCCAGAAGACCGCTCCCTCCCCGGGAGCCGGCAGGCGCACCCGGGCGAAGAAAGCCGAGCCCACGCAGGACGGCAGGCGGACGAAGAAGTCGACCGCCACGAAGACCGCCGCTCCCAAGGCCGCGGCCACCAAGACCGCCGCCACCGAGACCGCCGCTCCGAAGTCAGCGACCGCGAAGTCCGCGAGCACGAAGTCGGCGGGCACGAAGACGGCGAGCACGAAGTCCGCGAGTACGAAGTCCGGCAGCACGACGGCCAAGAAGACCGCGACGGCATCCACCAAGACGACGGCTGCGGCCAAGACGACGGCGACCAAGACCGCGACCGCCGAGAAGGCGCAGCCCACGCTCGTCGAACTCATCCGCCGCCACCTCACCGAGCAGAGCGAACCGCGCTCCGCGGCCGAGGTCGCCGCCGCGCTCACCCAGGCCCACCCCGACCGCCGCGTGCAGACCAACGTCGTGCGCACCACCCTCGAAGGGCTCGTCGCCAAGAGCAACGCCCAGCGCGTCAAGCAGGGTTCCTCCGTGTACTACACCGGTCCCGACGCTCCGGAGCCCGCCGCCCCGGCACAGTCCACCTCCGAGCCCGCGGCGGCGACCGACTGAGGCCGGGAGGACCCGACTGCCCTGAGCACCGCGACGCCACGCGGAGGGCGGCTGACGCGGCTCGCCCGGGGCGCGTCAGTCGCCCTCCGCGCGTACACGGTCCGCGATGCCCAGTGTCAGCGCCTGCGCCTGGTCCTCCAGGTTCCATTTCCCGTCGCGGGAGGCATGGTTGCTGATCCAGAACACGAGGACGCCGTCCCGCAGGGACCGGCTCAGGAGCCCCAGGGACCAGTCGTTGCCGCCGTCGTGCCAGGCGAGCCGGCCATCCGAGGTGTCGCGCAGGCTCCAGCCGTATCCGTACGAGCTCTCCGAACCTGGTTCCGGGAAGCGGGGCTCGAAGAGTTTGTCCCTGGCCCGCGCCGGCAGGATCTCGTCCCCCAGGAGCGCGCGGTGCCACCGGAACATGTCGTGGGCGGTGGAGAGCATGCCGCCGTTGCCACGCAGGTTCCAGTACGGTCCGTCGGCGGCCCAGGGGTGGTCGAAGGGCCGCCCCTGGGCGCGCCCTCGGCTGTCGTACTCCACCGCGACCAGGTGCCTGGGCCAGCGGGGCAGCACATAGCCGGTCTGCTCCATCCCGGCCGGCTGGAACAAGTGCCGGGCCAGGAACTCTTCGTACGTCTCGCCGGACGCCTCCTCGACGATCGCCGCGAGCAGGCTGTAACCGGTGTTGGAGTAGTGGAATTCCTTTCCCGGGGCGGACCGCAGCCGCGACGAGAGGGCCCCACGCACCAACTCCTCCCGTGACACGGGGTCGTAGTCGTCGCCGAGCCCCTCGACCAGGCCCGAGGTGTGCGTCAGCAGGTGCTCGACGGTGATGCCGCGCTTGTCCTCAGGCACGACCCGCCCTCGTCCGAGGAACCGGCTGATCGGATCGCTCACCCGGAGCCGGCCCCGCACCTCCAGTTTCACGATCGCGGCCACGGTGAACTGCTTGGTGATCGACATGACGTCGTACACGGTCCGGCAGCTCGCGGGAGTGCCGGCGGCACGGTCCGCAGCCCCGAATCCGCCGCAGTGCACGAGCCGGTCGCCGCGGGCGGCGATCACGGTGCCACCGGGCCCGGCGGGCAGGGTACGGCGGAGGAAGTCGGCGACCGACTCCGCTTCGCGGTGCCGGGCCTCGGGGGCGCGCCCCTCCGACCGTTCGGCACCGGGCTTCTCGGCGCACCCGGCGATCGCCAGCAGAGCGGCGAAGGCGGTGCCGATGGCCGTACGGCGGCGGGGGCCGTGACCATGGCTGTGACCGTGACCGTGACCATGGCTGTGGTCGGGACTGTGCTTGTGGTCGTGGCTGAGGGGCGACGGAGTCGTGCCCATATGACCTCCAACATCGGGAATCCGTCCCGATGTTGACCGTCATGACCGCCGCTCCTCAAGCCATGATGGTGTTCGGGCTTGTGCGAGCCCGTGTACGTCCAGGTCGACCAGGGGGAACCACGATGACCACAGCACCGCCCGCACCGCCGGAAACCGACGCGGCCGCCTTCGTCGCGGCGCTCCGCCGTCTCAAGGCCTGGTCGGGCCTGAGCTACCGCCAACTGGAGCGCCGCGCGACCGAAGCGGGTCATACCCTGCCCTACTCCACGGCGGCGACCATGCTCGGCCGGGACCGCCTGCCCCGTGAGGAGTTGGTCGCGGCGTTCGTGGCGGCGTGCGGGGTGCGGGCGGAGGAGGCGGAGGCGTGGCTGGACGCGCGCGTGGCCATCGCGTGCGGGCCGCCCGCCGAGACCGCTGTGCCTTCTCGCACGGTCGCGGCCGACCCGGACCCGCGCCACCGGGAGGGAGCGGAAGACGTCCTCCGGAGCGGGCGTGCCAGGCGGGTGCGGCCGCGCCGGAGGACGTTCGCGGTGGCTGCGGCGGTCGCCATCATGCTCTTCGGTGGTGTGACGGCGACCGGGGCCTTCGCCGACGACGTCGAGGTCGAACGGACGGGGACGCCCCTGTACCTGCCACGCTCCTGATGAACGCCTCGCCGGGCTCTCGGCACCGCGCCGGCGTCACTCCCCAAGCGGCCGCCGGAGCCGGATCAAGGAGTTCGCGGACCGCACCCCGGTCCGGCAGCACGGGAGGATCGTGGAGGAGGGAAACAGCGTCGAGGTGTGCGACCGGCCCGAGCACGAGTACACCCGCCGTCTGGTGGCGGCCGCACCCGTGCCGGACCCGGATCCGCAGCGGCAGCGGCAGCGGCAGCGGCAGCGGTCGTCGCTTCAGCTCTCCAGCGGCTCGTAGTCGAACCAGTCGAAGTGCGCGGAGGCCGCGGAGGCGAACATGCCGAACACCCGTCCGGTGAACCCTCCGGCGACCTCCGTGGACAGGTATCGGCCGTCCAGCGAGGCAAGTTCGACGTAGGTGCCGTCGGGTTCCTCGAAGCCGAGCGAGACGAGGTCGGGCCCGGTACGCGGGTCGTTCACCGTCGCGGGGACCGTCTCGGCGCGGAGCACCACGGGTCCTGCCTGCACCGGCAGGGAGGCCACGACCGTGTTCAACGGGCCGATACGGGCGCGGACCCGCACCTCTCCCGCGCTCGTCTCGACGGAGTAGTGGTGCCGTTCGTCGAGGCGTACGGCGAGGCCGCCCTGCCCGCCCGCCACGTCCACCAGGGTGCGCACCCGGCACGACGCGTGCTGCTGCCGGCGTCCGACGAACGTCACCTCGGCGTCGTCGAGTGACCCTCCACGGGCACGCAGGGTCAGTGCACCGGGCCGTTCCTTGGTGGTGACGTCCTCGGGGGGACGCCTGCGCAACGAGATCCAGTGCGGCGCCAGTTCAGCGGCGTCGAAGTCGTCCCGGACCTCCGGGGCGACGGCGGGCGGGTCGAGGGGCCAGGGCGGTGCGGGCAGCACGGTCGACAGTTCACCGACGACGGGCCAGCCGTCGGCCCACTCGACGGGTGCGAGGTAGGTCTCGCGGCCGAGTACGTGCCAGCCCGGGGTGCCGCCACCGGGACGTACGCCGAGCAGCACCATCCACCATGAGCCGTCGGGCCCCTGCACGAGATCGGCGTGGCCGGTGTTCTGGATGGGGTGGTCCGTGCCGCGATGGCTGAGGATCGGGTTGTCCGGGCAGGGCTCGAACGGGCCTGTGGGACTGGTGCCCCGGGCGATCGAGACGCCGTGGCCCCGCTCGGTGCCGCCCTCGGCGATGAGCAGGTACCAGTGGTCGCCGATGTGGTAGAGGTGCGGTGCTTCGGGGGCCTTGGCGCCGGGTGCGCCGGACCACAGCTGTCGGCGGGTGCCGGAGGTCTCGCCGGTGTGGGGGTCGAGGCGGATCTGTCCGACTCCCGCGGTGGTGCACCAGCAGGTGCCGTCGTCGTCCCAGGCGAGGTCGGGGTCGATGCCGTGCACCCCGGGCAGCCGGATCGGGTCGGACCAGGGTCCGGCCGGGTCGGTGGCGGTGAACAGCAGATTGCCGTCGCCGCTGACGTTGGTGACGATCAGCCAGAAACGGCCGTCGTGGTGGCGCAGGGTGGGCGCGTAGATCCCTCCGGAGGAGGCCGCGTCCGGCGGCAGCCGTAGTTGGCTCGGGCGGTCGAGGGCGTTGCCGATCTGGGTCCAGTGCACCAGGTCCCGGCTGTGGAAGAGGGGGACGCCCGGGAAGTACTCGAAGCTGGAGCACGCGAGGTAGTAGTCGTCGCCGGCCCGGCAGACGGAGGGGTCGGGGTAGAAGCCGGGGATCACCGGATTGCTGACGGTGTGGTCCGTCTCGGACACGCTGGTCACCCTCAGGGTCCTTTCGCAGGTACGAAAGTCTCGTATCAATTTGTAGAAAGTTTCTGCAGCAGGCTAGTTACCGATCGTCCCGACGGTCAACGGCCCGGCCGGTCGGCTTCCGGCGGCGGGGCGGTGCTGGACCGGACCGTCAGGGTCGTCGCGATCTCCATCCCGGACTGGGGGGCGGCCTCGCCCCGGCCGAGCGTGAGCGCCAGTTCGGTCGCGGCCACCGCCATCTCCGTCAGGGGCTGGTGAACGGTCGTCAGGGGCGGGTCGACCCACGCCACGACCGGCAGGTCGTCGAATCCGACGACGCTCAGGTCGTCGGGGATCCGCAGACCGGCTTCGCGTGCCGCCTGGTAGACGCCCAGCGCCTGGAGGTCGTTGGTGGTGAAGATCGCCGTCGGACGGTCGGGCAGCGCCAGCAGGGCGCGTGCGGCGCGCCGGCCGTCCTCCCCGGTGAGGGGTGCGTGCACGACGAGTTCGGGGTCGACCGGCAGACCGGCCGCCCCCATCGCGGAGCGGTATCCGTCCAACCGGGCGCTGCAGTACAGCTGGTCCGGCGGGCCGGCGATCATGGCGACGCGGCGGTGGCCGAGTTCGGTGAGGTGGCGGGTCGCGGCGCGGCCACCGGACCAGTTGGTGGCGCCCACGAACGGGACGTCGTCGGGCAGTTCCGTGGCCGGGTCGAAGACGACGAACGGGATGCCCTTGGCCGTGAGCTGCTCCCGCTCGGCCTCGGACAGCTGGGCCACGGACAGGACGCAGTGGGGCCGCCGGGAGACGGTGTCGTCCCAGGTGAGCGGGTTCGAGTCGTGCAGTCCGAATTCGGACACCATGACGCCCACGCGGTGGCGGCGGGCCACCCGCTCGACACCCCGGATGATCTCGGCCGCCCAGAGGTGCTCCAACTCGCGGAACACCAGCTCGAGGACGTTGTTGCGCTGGGCGCCGGTCGGCTTGCGGTAGCCGTAGCGGTCGACCAGTTCCTCGACGCGGGCGCGGGTGTCGGCGGAGACGCCGGACCTGCCGTTGATCACCTTGGACACGGTGGGGACCGACACTCCCGCCGACTCTGCGATGAACGCGATCGTGACCGGCCGGGACGTGTCGCCCTGTCCGTCGTTGCTGTCCGCAGGCCCGTCGGCCGTCTGGTCCGCCAAGGTCGCCCGCCCGTCTCCTGATCGCACCCGGTTCATTCTGGCACCACTTGTCGCCGCGACGGTGGCCTCCACAGCGTCCTCATGTTAATTTTTCCGCCGCCAAGTGAGAAAGTTTCTTTCTCCTGTGTCTCTCGGCCTCGGGCCGATCCCGCGCGTCGCACACCCCCACTTCGGAAGGTGCACGTGATGCGAGAAGACTCGCGAGCGGACTGACGGCGCTTCTCCTGGCGCTGGTCCTGCTCCCGCTGATGCCCGCGACCTCCCGGGCCGCCGATCCCCCCGTCCCCCCGGCCGGTTCACCGGCCGCCCGCAGCGCGGTGGCGGCCATGCAGCCCGGGTGGAACCTGGGCAACACCTACGACGCCATCCCCGACGAGACGTCCTGGGGCCCCCGGTGACCCGGGCCCTCTTCCAGAAGGTCAGGTCCCAGGGGTTCAAGAGCATCCGCCTGCCCGTCACCTGGGGCATCCACCAGGGCGCGGCCCCCGGGTACACGGTCGACCCGGCCTGGATGGCGAAGGTGCGCCAGGTCGTCGATCTCGCGCTGGACGAGAACCTGTACGTGCTGCTGAACATGCACCACGACTCCTGGATGTGGGTCAACACCCTCCCCACGGACCACGACGCCGTCCTCGCCCGGTACCGCGCCACCTGGACCCAGATAGCGGCGGAGTTCCGCGACCGGTCGCCCCGGCTCGCGCTGGAGAGCATCAACGAGCCCACGTTCACCGGCACTTCCGGTGACGACGAGAACTACCGGTTGCTGGCCGAGCTCAACAGGGTCTTCCACCGGATCGTCCGTGACTCCGGCGGCGGCAACGCGAACCGGCTGCTGGTGCTGCCCACCCTGTACACCAACGCCGATCAGGGCCGCCTCGACGCGCTGGCCGCCGAACTGGCGGAGCTGCGCGACCCCATGGTGGCCACGACGGTCCATTTCTACGGCTGGTGGCCGTTCAGTGTGAACATCGCCGGATACACCCGGTTCGACGCCACCTCGGAGCAGGACCTCACCGCCACCTTCGACCGTGTGCACACCACGTTCACGGCACGCGGCATCCCCGTCGTCATCGGCGAGTACGCCCTGCTGGCCTACGACCACAACCGCCCCGGGATCATCCAACGGGGTGAGCAGCGCAAGTACTTCGAGTTCCTGGGCGACTACGCCCGCCGCAAGGGTTTCACCACCATGTTGTGGGACGCCGGTCAGTTCCTGAACCGCAACACCCTCCAGTGGCGCGACTCGGAACTGTTCCGGCAGATCAGATCGAGCTGGACCACCCGTTCCGGCGCCGCCTCCAGCGACGAGGTGTTCCTCCCGCGGTCGGGTGCCGTCACCGCCCGGGAGCTCACCCTGAACCCGAACGGAACCGACTTCCAGGGCCTGCGGCACGGTTCCCGCAACCTCCTCCAGGGCCGCGACTACACCCTCTCCGGCAACCGACTCACGCTGACGGCGACCGCCCTGACGGAACTGGCGGGCGATCGGGCGTACGGGGTCAACGCGACGCTGGAGGCGCGGTTCTCCCGGGGCGTGCCCTGGCGGATCGATGTGATCACCGCCGACAGCCCGGAGCTCTCGGCGGCCTCGGGGAGCGGCAGCGGTCTGTCCGTCCCGACCCGGTTCCGGGGCGACCGGCTCGCCACCATGGAGGCCCGGTACGACGACGGGGGCGACGCGGGCCCGGCGAGCTGGACTCCGTACCAGCAGTGGGACACCGCGTTCTCGGCCTACACCGACGACTCCATCAAGTTGACCTCCGAGTTCGTCACCTCCCTGCGGGAGGGTGCGCGGGTGACGCTCACCTTCCACTTCTGGAGCGGTGCCAGGGCGACGTACCACGTCACCAAGTCGGGCGGCACCGTGACCGGTTCGCCCGCCTGAGTCCGCCGACCGGCGGAGGGTCGTGCCGCCGGGCTCGTCCGGCCGGTGAACTCCACCCGCCGGGCCGCGCGGTCCGCCCAGCCTGGCGAGCGGTGCCCCTACGCCCCTACTGCGGCTCCGTCGCGATCTGGATCAGGTTGCCGCAGGTGTCGTCGAAGACGGCGGTGGTGACGGGGCCCATCTCCACGGGCTCCTGGACGAAGCGCACACCGAGGCCGCGCAGGCGCTCGTACTCCGCGCGCACGTCGTCGACGGCGAACTGGGCCAGCGGGATGCCGTCCTCGACGAGCGCGTCGCGGTAGGTCTTGGCGGCCGGATGACCGGCGGGCTCCAGGAGCAGTTCGGTGCCGTGGGGCTCGTCGGGCGAGACGACGGTCAGCCACCGGTGCTTCTCGCCCACCGGGACGTCGTGCTTCTTCACGAAGCCCAGGATCTCGGTGTAGAACCGCTCGGCCTCGGCCTGGTCGTCGACGAAGACACTGGTCAGATGGATCTTCATGGGGTGCTCTCCTGCTGCGGTGCGGGGGTGTCGGTCATGTGCCACCGCTCGGCTATCCGCCGCAGTGGGGCCGTGTTGAGGTCGTGGAACTTGTAGCGGCCCTCGCGTCTGGTCTCGACGAGCCCCGCGGACTCCAGCACGGCGAGGTGCTGGGAGACCCCTTGGCGCGAGATCCCGAGCTGGTGCTTCATGCTCAGTCGGGAACAGATCTCGAACAGAGTCTGCCCGGACTTCTCGGTGAGCTCGTCGAGGATGACCCGGCGCGTGGGGTCGGCCAGGGCTTTGAACAGATCGTCGGCCACACCCCCAGCATAGGCAAGTCTCCACTTGCCTATCAAGTGACTGGGCGACACGTGCCCTGAGCCCTACAGCGCGAACAGCCTCGCCGCGTTGTCGTGGCACACCGCCCGCAGCCACTCCTCGCCGAGGCCCAGCCGCTCCAGGGCGTGGAGCTGGTGCACGTACGGATAGGGGAGGTTCGGGAAGTCGGAGCCGAGCAGGACACGGTCACCGAGGTCCGCCAGCCGGGGCAGGGCGCGACGGGGGAACGGCATGAACCCCTCACTGAAGTCGGTGAACGCCATCGTGGTGTCCAGCCGCACCTCCCCGTACCGCTCGGCGAGCCCGAAGAACTCCTCGTACTCGGGCATCCCCATGTGGGCGACGATCAGCCGCAGCCGAGGATGCCGCGCCAGCACCCGGGCGATCGGCTCGGGGCCGGTGTGCTTGCCCGGCGCGGGTCCGGACCCGCAGTGGATCACCACGGGGACCCCGGCCTCGGCCAGCAGACCCCAGACGGGATCGAGGAGTTCGTCGGCGGGGTCGTAGGCGCCCACCTGCACATGCGCCTTGAAGACACGCGCGCCCGCCTCGACGGCCTCGCGGACGTACGCCTCGGCGCCCGGCTCCGGATAGAGGGTCGCGGTGTGCAGGCAGTCGGGGGTGCGGCGGGCGAAGTCGGCCGCCCAGCCGTTGAGCCACCGGGCCATGCTCGGCTTGTGCGGATACAGCATCGCCGTGAAGGCCCGGACCCCGAACTCCCGCAGCAGGGAGGCCCGTTCGGCCTCCTCGTGCCGATAGGTGATCGGCCACTCCATCCCGCCGGTCAGGGGTCCGAGCCCGTCGAAGTACTCCCACACCTTGCGCAGGACCCGTTCGGGCATGAAGTGCGTATGGACGTCGACCAGTCCGGGCAGGGCGAGCGCCTCCCAGAAACAGCGGACCTCGGCGGCTTCCTCCCCCACGGGCATGTCACTCATGAGGCCCATGATCGGCTCCGCCGAGGCGGCGGGTCCACCCCCCTCGCCCGGGACGTTCAGGATCCCCTCACGGATGCTCCGGGGCCTACACGTTCTTCTCGCCCTTCACCGGCCTGACGTCCTCCACGAACAACTGGAAGAGCAGACGCGTGATGTCACTGTCTCCGAGGGAGAGGCTGAACGGCTCCTTCGCCTCGGGCTTGAGCCCGATGAATCCGGGGAGTTTTCCCTCGCCGCCCGCGGCCGTCGGGAAGGTGCTTCCCGTTTCCTCCTCGCGGGTCTTCCTGATGTGATAGGGAGTTCCCTTGTCTCCGGAGATCGCCATGTACTCCGGATGGAAGAGGAGTTCGTGCGCGCCCTCCTTGAGCGTGAACTCGACCATCACCTGCGTGTCCTCGTCGTGGAAGTACTCGGCAGCCTGACCTGAGTCACCGAGGTGGTTGCTGACGGGCATGACTCCGACGTCGCCGGCGCCGTCCGCCACCGCCGCACGGAAACGCTTCGCGATCCCCTCGCCGTCCTTGCTCTCGGTCTTCAGCCAGTCCTCGGTGGCGGTGGCCTTTCCCTTCCATTCCATGATCTGGACGGCCTCGCTCACGAACATGGTCCGGTACAGCTTCAGACGCCCCTTGCCCTTGTCGCCCAGGTCGGCCAGTTGCGCCAGGAGCTGGGGTCCGACGGTGTGGAGAATGTCCTCCAGCTTCCGCTTCGGGGCGGCCCCTGCCTTCCCCTTCTTCTTCGTCTTGGGCGGAAGGAGCGGATGACCGGCGGCGGTCATCTTGTCCTTCCAGTATTTCTCCTGGAGCATTTCCTGCGGATCGCCGAGGGTCCGCTGGACCGCCGGCGCGGAATGAAGCCCACGCGCGGAATCCGCCGAGACCCGCCCCGGGTCGGCCGCCCGCTGCACCTCGGGCCTCGCGGGGCCTGACATCACCCGGCGCGCGTTGGCCTCGGCGGCCTGTTCGAACCGGTCGGACGGGTCGGAGACCTTCAGCCCGCCGCCGTTGTCAGTGCCGGCGACCGGTCCCTGGCGCTGCTGGATGACATGGGTGAGCTCATGGGCGAGCGTGTGCTTGTCGGCTCCGCCGTCCCCGATGACCACATGGCTGCCGGAGGTGTAGGCGCGGGCGCCGACCTCGGCGGCGGACGCCCTCGCCGCGCTGTCGTCGTGGATGCGGACGTCCGAGAAGTCGGCACCGAGCCGCGCCTCCATGTCCGTACGGGTGGCATCGTCCAGGGGCTGGCCGGGCGCGCGCAGGACGTCGTGGACGGCCGAACGCTGCACGGTGGGCTCGGCGGCACCCCGGTGCCCGCAGTCGGCACTGTGCCGGTGCTCCTCCTGGGCCCAGGAATGACCGGCCCGGCGGAGCAGCTGGACGACCGCGGCGTTGCCGGTGGCGTTCTGCAGTGCGAGCAGTCCCTGCGGCGACGACAGATCCGGGTGCTGCCGCGCGGGTGACGCCGCTGTCACGGCCGGGCCCCGGTTCTCCTTCCTGTCGTCGCCTGCCTTGTCGCTCCTGCGTGTCCGCACTGACAGCCCTCTCCCGTGACCAACGCGTGAAATTCCTTGCTACACCGGCGCCGCCCTGTTCGACGAGGTCCATAGGGGCAGACCTCGGCATCCGATCGGGCAACCATCGGACGCGGTCGGCGGCCCATGGGACAGCGGACATCGCGCGGTGCGCGTGTCTGGTGTGGTTCCGCCCGGGCCGGGCACTCGGCCGTCGACCGAGGCGGGACACGGCTGGAGGTGCGCGATGGCGGTACGGCATCGTCTGATCAAGGTGAGCCCGCGGGCTGTGTGGGACGTCCTCGCGGACGGCAGCCGGTACGGGGAGTGGGTGGTGGGGACCTCGGACACCGAGCCGGTGCGGGGGCAGTGGCCGCAGGTCGGCTCGGCGCTCGCCTACGAAATCCGGGTGGGCCCCGTGCGGCTCGGCAACGAGACGGTCGTCCGCTCCTGCGAGGAGGGCTCCGCGCTGGGCCTGGAGGCCCGGGCAGGCGTGCTGGGGACGGCGCGCATCTCCCTCGAACTGCGCCCCTGGGGGCGGTACTGCCTGGTGATCGCCGACGAGCACCCTCTGCAGGGCCTGGGCGGAAAGCTCCACAACGTGGGCGCGGAAGCGCTGATCCAGCTGCGGCACCGCGCGATGCTCGCCCGGCTCGCCCGGCTCTGCGAGGCGCAGGGCGCGCCCGAGCCGCAGGCCCCGGATGACGCCGGGACGCAACGGCCCGCGAGGGCGCGTGGGCTGCGCGGGGCGGCGGCGCACGGCAGCGCCGACGGCCATGCCTGACGCCGTCGTCATCGGGTCCGGTCCCAACGGGCTGGTGGCCGCCAATCTGCTGGCGGACGCCGGATGGAGCGTCGAAGTCCTGGAGGAACAGCCCGAGCCAGGCGGCGCGGTGCGCCACGACCGGGAGGTCGACCCCGACTTCGTCAACGACCTCTTCAGTTCCTTCTATCCCCTGGCCGCCGCGTCACCGGTCCTCGCGCGTCTGCGTCTCCACGAGCACGGGCTGCGCTGGAGCCACGCCCCGCACGTCCTGGCCCACCCCCTCACCGACGACAGGTGCGCGGTGCTCTCCCGCGACATCGACGTCACCGCCGCCTCTCTCGACGCCTTCCACCCCGGCGACGGAGACGCCTGGAAACGTCTGCACGCGACCTGGGAACGCCTCGGCCCCGACATCGTGGACGCCCTGTTCACCCCCTTCCCGCCGTTGCGCGCCGCGGCCCGCCTCGCTGTCAGGCTGCGGGCGGCCGGGGGCCTGCGGATGGCCCGCACCCTGGCGACACCGGTGCGCCGCATGGGCGAGGAGGAGTTCCGGGGGGAGGGCGGCAGACTCCTGCTGGCCGGGAACGCCCAGCACGCCGACCTCGCACCGGAGGCCGCGGGCAGCGGCGGCTACGGGTGGCTGCTGTGCATGCTCGGACAGACGTACGGCTTCCCGGTGCCGGCCGGCGGCGCCGGAGCCCTGACGGCGGCCCTCGTCGCCAGGCTGCGAGCGCGCGGCGGCGGCGTCCGCTGCGGGCAGCGCGTCCGGGAGGTCCTGGTGCGTGACGGACGGGCCGCCGGGGTGCTCACCGCCGAGGGAGAGACGGTCGGCGCACGCAACGCCGTCCTGGCGGACGTGTCCGCACCTGCCCTCTACGGCGAACTCGTGGGCCCGGAACACCTGCCCTCCCAGGTGCTGGTCGATCTCAGGCGCTTCCAGTGGGACTTCGCCACGTTCAAGGTCGACTGGGCCTGTGACGGGCCCGTGCCCTGGCGGGCCGAGGCGGCGGCGAGGGCCGGGACCGTCCACCTGGCCGACGGGGTCGACGAACTCACCCGCTGCGCCGCCCAGATCGCCATGGGCCAGATACCCGACCGTCCCTTCGCCCTGTTCGGACAGATGACCACCGCGGACCCGTCCCGCTCGGCCCGGGGCACCGAGGCCGCCTGGGCCTACACCCATGTGCCGCACGTCATCAAGTCCGACGCGGGCGACGAGGGCCTGACCGGCACGTGGAGCCGTACGGAGCAGGAGCTGATGGCCGATCGCATCGAACGTCAGGTCGAGCGGTTCGCGCCCGGCTTCCGCTCCCGCGTCCGCGCCCGGCGGGTGCTGGCCCCGCCCACCCTCCAGTCCCTGGACCGCAACCTGCACGGCGGGGCCCTGAACGGCGGCACCGCCGCCCTGCACCAGCAGCTCGTCTTCCGCCCCGCACCCGGCACCGGCCGTCCCGAGACGCCCGTCGACGGGCTCTACCTCGCCTCCGCCTCCGCCCACCCGGGCGGCGGGGTCCACGGCGCCCCGGGCGCCAACGCCGCCCGCGCGGCCCTGCGCCGGCATCGGCTGCCCGGCCTGACCCGCGCCCAACGCGTCCTCGCCCACCGGGACCGCACCGGCCGAAAACCCGGCCCCGACCGCTGAACGGGTCTCTCCGCACGAGGAAGACAGAAGGGAGGGTTCCATGGCCGACAGTCCGCTCAAGGACCGCACCGTCGTGGTGACCGGGGCCGCACGCGGCATCGGAGCGGCGCTGGCCCACCGGCTCGCCCGGCGGGGCGCCCGCCTGGCCCTCCTCGACCACGACGAGCCGGCGCTGCGGGCGACCGCCGCCGTCCTGCCCGGCACGACGCTGGCCCTGCGGGTCGACGTCACCGACCGTGCTGCCCTCGACGACGCCGCCGAGACCATCCGCGGACGCCTCGGCCCGCCCTCGGTCGTCGTGGCCAACGCGGGCATCGCCGAAGGCGGCCCTTTCGCCCGGTCGGACCCCGGCACCTGGCGCCGGGTGATCGACGTCAACCTGATCGGCAGCGCCGAGACGGCCCGCGCGTTCCTGCCGGACCTGGTACGGACCGCCGGGTACCACCTGCAGATCGCCTCCCTGGCCTCCATCGGCGCCGCGCCCATGATGAGCGCGTACTGCGCCTCCAAGTCCGGGGTCGAGGCGTTCACCCACACCCTGCGCGCCGAGACTGCACACCACGGTGTCGCCGTGGGCATCGCCTACCTCGGCTGGACCGACACCGAGCTGATCCGGGACGCCGACCGGTACCCGGCCGTGCGGGAACTGCGGGCGCACATGCCGCCGCCGGCCAGGCACGTCCAGACCGTCGAGACCGTCGTCGCGCGCCTGGTACACGCTGTCGAACAGCGCCGGACCGCCGTCTACATCCCCCGCTGGCTCCGCCTGGCCCAGCTCACCCGAGCCGCGATCCCACCCCTGGTCCTCCGCGCGACCCGCCGCAACCTCCCCCGCCTCGAATCCGAGACCCCACTCCGTCCTACGGGCCTCCTGGGTCCCGGGGGCCGCTCCGACGCGACGTCCTGACGGCACGGCCCTCGGCCACCCCCCTGCATCAACTACACAGCAGATCCGAACCGATACTCTCCGGAATCGTCAGCGCGACGTGAGGAGAGACGGATGGATGCGGGCAGGCGGCAGTTTCTCGGCAGGTGGGGAGCCGTGCTGACGGGAGCCGCGGCGCCCGTCGCCCTCCCCCGGCCCGCGCTCCGTGAGAGCCACGCCCAGCCGCTCGACTCCCAGACCCAGACCCAGGCCCAACCGGAGCCCCAGACTCGCACTCGCACTCGCACCGAGCACGAGCGATTCATGGAACTGGCCATCGAGCAGGCACGGCGGAACCCGGAATGGCCGTTCGGCGCGGTGATCGTCGACAGCCGTACC
Organism: Streptomyces sp. ATCC 21386; assembly: GCF_018728545.1. Classification (NCBI taxonomy): domain Bacteria; kingdom Bacillati; phylum Actinomycetota; class Actinomycetes; order Kitasatosporales; family Streptomycetaceae; genus Streptomyces; species Streptomyces sp. ATCC 21386. The sequence continues at coordinate 5,281,795 of NZ_JAAVVL010000001.1, read as the reverse complement.
GGCGAGGTGCTGGGGAGCGGGGTCAACGAAGGGGCGGACAGCCCGTTGCTGCACGGCGAGGTGGTCGCCATGAACGACTACGTACGGCGGCAGGGCAACCAGGGCTGGGGCGACACCACCCTCTACACGACGGGCGAGCCCTGCTCGATGTGTATGAGCGCGCTGGCGTGGGCGGACGTGCGGCGTGTCGTCTGGGCCACCTCGATCGACGGGATCCGCCGCACCGGCATCATCCAGATCGACCTGTCCGCACGACAGGTGGCTGCCGCCGCGCGGTCCTTCTACACGCCCGAGCTGCTTCTCGGCGGTGTCCTGTCCGACCGGACCGACGACCTCTTCCGGGAGGCCCAGCTGCTGCGGCAGGGCGGCGTCGACACGGCCCGGTTCGGCACTGCCCCCGCCGCGGACCGGTCCGGGCGGACCTGATGAGCGCGCGCCGCAGAGGTGGACAAGACGGCCGAGACGACAAACCCGAAGAGAGCGGCGGCAACACCGAAGAGAGCGGCGGCGACGGCGACGCCGTGGGAACGGCGCTCGACGAGCTCTATGTCACGCCGCCCCCTGCGTTCGTCTCCCGCCGCGAGGGTCTGGCCGGCGAGGCAAGAGCGGCCGGCCGCACGGCGGACGCCCGTCGGATCCGTGCCGCCCGGCGCCCCTCCCTCGCGGCCTGGGCGGCGAACCTGCTGCTGCGCTCCCGGCCGGAGGAGAGCCGGACGTTCCTGGACCTCGGGCGCGCGCTGCGCGACGCCTACCGGAGTCTGGACGCCGAGGGGGTGAAGGAACTGACCGAGCAGCGCCGCAGCGTCGTCTCCGCGATGTCCCGGCAGGCCGCCGGGCTCGCCGCCGAGGCGGGTCACCGGCTGTCGGACCCGGTCCTGCGAGACGTCGAGGCCACCCTGCGGGCCGTGCTCGCCGACCAGGACGCGGCCGACCGGTGGGCCACCGGCCGCCTGGAGAGCGCCCTCACCCCTCCGTCGGACTTTCCCGACCCCACGGTCGTGCGGACCGATCGACGCCGAGGTCCGGCCGGAGCGGCGGCCAAGGGGCCTGCCGCCCGCCAGCACGCGCGGGACGAGGTGGCCGAACGGCGCCGCCGGAAGCAGGAGCAACTCGCCCGGGAAGAACGGAAACGGCTCGCCCAGGAGGAACAGGAGCAGCTCGCCCGGGAGAAACGGGAGCAGCTCGCCGCAGAGAGGCGAGAGCGGCTCGCCCAGGAAAGACGTGAGCGGCAGGAGAAGCGCGAGCACCTGCGCCGGGCGCGTGAGGAGGCTCGGGCCGCCGATCAGCGGGTGCGGGAGGCACGTGCGGACCTCAAGCGGGCCGAACGGCAGCAACGGGCGGCGGAGAAACAGCGGGAGGAGGCCGCTGACGCCCTCGCCCGGGCCGAACGGACGGCGCGCGAAGCCGCCTCGGAGGTGGAGCGGCTGGCGGAGCCCACCGAGTAGCCGGCGGATCGCGCCCGGAGGAACCGGGGCGACCTCCGGGCCGAGGGAACCGTCGGGCCCTGCCATGGTGCGAGCGTCCGCCATGATGGCCCGCATGACGACAGTGGAAGGCATCGAGGTCCGCGACACACACCACTGCGAGACGACGACCCTAGGGGTGCTGCTGCGGCACCAAGGGCTCGATCTGTCCGAGCCCATGCTCTTCGGCCTCGGCTCCGGGCTGTCCTTCATCTACTGGGACAGCAAGAACATGGACTTCCCGTTCCTTGGCGGGCGTGTCAAGCCGTTCGAACTCACCAGGAACCTGGCCGCCGCGCTCGGCCTGGAACTGGTCGTCCAGGAGACCGGCTCACCCCGCAGGGCGTGGGAGAACGTGAAGGCCCCCCTGGACGCCGGTCACCCGGTCGGACTCCAGCTCGACAGCTACCACTTGCCGTACTTCTCCTCGAAGGTGCACTTCGCCGGCCACGTAGTGGCCCTGTACGGCTACGACGACCGCGACGCCCGGCTGGTGGACACCGAGCAGCAGGGCGGGGCGGTGTCCACCAGCCTGACGAGCCTCGCCGAGGCCCGGGCCGCGCGTGGCCCGATGAGCGCCAGGCACCGCTCGTTCACGCTCACCGTCCCCGCAGGAGGCACACCCGGCCCGGCGGACCGGATCGCCCCGGCCATCAGCGCCTGCGCCGACGCCTTCCTCCACCCGCCCATCGCCAACCTGGGGCACCGGGGCATCGAGAAGGCCGGCAGGCTCGTACCGACATGGATGCGGCGCACCGGCGATCCGCGACGGGACCTGCCGCAGACCGCACTGCTGATGGAGAGGGCGGGCACCGGCGGCGCCCTGTTCCGCAATCTCTATCGTGACTTCCTCGCCGAGTGCGCCGAGCTGATCGACAGCGACCATGTCCGCACCGGCCACGCTTTGTACGCCGAGGCGGCCACCCTGTGGACCGAAGTGGCGGCGCTGATCGAGAAGGCCGGTGCGTCGGGCGAGGAGGAGCACCTGCGACAGGCTGGCACGGTGCTCGGTGAACTCGCACGGGTGGAGCATGAGGCCATGCGGGAGCTGAGCCGCCTTCAGGCGTAGGCGTCCGACGAGACGTATGCCACTCCCCCAGCTCCCCCTTTTAATAAGCATCTTGGATGCAAGATTGCTAGGCTGCTGCCGTGAGGCTGACCAGATACACGGATCTCGCACTCCGGGCGGTGATGCGCCTGGCCGTCGTGGAGAGCGAGGAGTTGCTGACCACGCGACAGATCGCCGACTCCATGAACGTCCCCTACACGCACATGGCGAAGGCCATCGCACAGTTGCAGCACCTGGGGGTGATCGAGGCGCGACGCGGCCGCAACGGCGGGCTGACACTCACCGAGGCGGGCCGGAGCACCCACGTGGGGGATCTGGTCAGGACGCTGGAGGGCGACCGGGAAGCCGTGGTGTGCGAGGGCGACACTCCTTGCCCGCTCGCGGGCGCCTGCCGGCTGCGGCGAGCGCTGCGACAGGCTCAGGACGCCTTCTACGCCTCGCTGAACGGTGTGACCGTGGCCGATCTGGTGACGTCACCGACAGGGCCGGTCCTGCTGGCCCTCGGCGCTCCCCCGGGCTGACCGTTCCGCGACTCACGGTCGCGATCGTGACCACGAGCGACCACTGCGGCCAAAAATTCGAGTCTCACATACCAATTCAATTGCATGCCCAGACGACTCGGTTCCCGTGACACCGAATCGACTCTCGATACAGGAGTGTGTCTGATGCTTTCCGCGCAGTCGGCCCCCGTCGTCCGTGCGACGCTTCCCGTGGTGGGAGCCTCGCTGACCACGATCACGGAAGTGTTCTACCGGCGGCTGTTCGAGGAACGTCCGGAGCTGCTGCGGCATCTGTTCAACCGCGCCAACCAGGCTTCCGGCGCCCAGCGCGAGGCCCTGGCCGGTGCGGTGGCCGCCTTCGCGACGCTCCTGGTCGAACGGCCCGACGAGCGCCCGGACGCCGTGCTCGCGCGCATCGCCCACAAGCACGTCTCCCTCGGTGTCACCGCGGACCAGTACCCCTTGGTGGGACGTCACCTGCTCGGGGCGGTCGCCGAGGTCCTCGGCGACGCCGTCACCCCCGAGATCGGTGCGGCCTGGGAGGAGGTCTACTGGCTGATGGCCAATGCCCTGATCGCCATCGAGGCCCGTCTGTACACCGAGGCGGGGGTGGCGGAGGGCGAGGTGTGGCGGCCCCTGGAGATCGCCGAGCGCCGCCAGGAGTCCGCCGACGCCGTGTCCCTGGTCCTGCGCCGGCCCGACGGGCGTGCGACGCCCGCGTTCCGGCCCGGCCAGTACGTCAGCGTCCGCGTGGGCCTGCCCGACGGAGCCCGCCAGATCCGCCAGTACAGCCTGTCCACGGCCCCCGACCACAAGACCTGGCGCATCACGGTCAAGCGGGAGAGGGCCGCCGACGGCTCCGTGCCCGACGGCGAGGTCTCGTCCTGGCTGCACGCCCACGCCGAGGTGGGGGACGTCCTGGACGTCTCGCTGCCGGCCGGTGATCTCGTACTGCCGGAGGGCGACACCCCGCTCCTCCTCGCCTCCGCCGGCATCGGCATCACCCCGATGCTGTCGATGCTGGACCACCTCGCCCTCACCTCCTCCACGCGCCCCGTCACCGTCGTGCACGCCGACCGCTCGCCGCTCGACCATGTGCACCGGGACGAGCAGGCGGACCTCGTCAGCCGTCTGACCGGAGCCGACCTGCACCTGTGGTACGAGCAGGACGCCCACCTCTCCCCGAACGCCAACGTCTTCACCGGACGCGCGGCACTCGACCACCTCACCCCGGCCCCGGACACCACCGCCTACCTCTGCGGGCCGCTTCCCTTCATGCGCGCGGTGCGGGGCGAGTTGCTGGCCAAGGGGCTGCGTCCCGCCGCCGTGCACTACGAGGTGTTCGGCCCCGACCTCTGGCTCGGCAAGTGAACGGGACGCGGCACCTTCCCGACATCCGCGACCGCCAGGACGTGGAGCGACTGGTCGGCGCGTTCTACGACGACGTCCTCGGCGATCCCCTGATCGGCCGGTTCTTCACGGAGGTGGCGCGCGTCGACATGGCCGCCCATCTGCCCGTGATGGCCGACTTCTGGGAGAGCGCCCTGCTGTCCCCGGGCGTCTACCGCCGCAACGCCCTGCGGGCGCACCGCGCCCTGCACGCCGAGAGCCCGCTGCGCGCCGAGCACTTCGACCGCTGGCTGGAGCTGTGGTCGGCGGTGGTGCGGCGGCGGCACGCGGGACCGGTGTCCGAGCGCGCCGTCGCCAAGGCGCACGCGGTGGCCCGCGCCCTGCTGCACAACACGACGGGCGAGGGGCGGGCTGCCCGCCCGGACCCCGGTCCCGTCCTCGTCACCATCGAGCCGTCGGCCGGCCACCGACGGACGGGCCCGGGTCGCCTCCGGCCGGGCAGCGAGGGGTGAGGCACGGGGCATCTCCGCCCCGCCGTCGCACGCCCCCGGCGGCGTTCAGGCCGTCGTGTCCGGCTTCCAGTCCTGGGCGAGGAGCCCCAGCACGACCTCGTCCAGGAACTCGCCCATCACCCAGGCGGAGGAACGCAGCACTCCCTCACGGAGGAAGCCGTTGCGCTCGGCGGCGCGCAGCATCGCGACGTTGTCCGACAACGTCTCGATCTGCAGCCGGTGCAGACCGCGCACGACGAACGCGTAGTGGCACAGCACCGCGACCGCGTCCGTGCCGTAGCCCTTGCCCCGGGAGGCGGGCAGCAACCCCATTCCGATGTGCGCGGTCCGATTGTGGGTGTCGATGCCCCAGAGCGCCGTGGAACCGACCAGGGTCCCGCCCTCCGCCTCGACCACGGAGAACTGGACCCGCGCCTGCTCCTCGTCGTCCGCCATGAGCCGCGCGTCCTTGTCGGGGGCGAGCGGCCGCCACGGCGCGGTATCGGTCCGTGAGCCGTAGACCACGTCGTTGTAGAGCTCGGTCCGCAGTATCGGAATGTCGTCCTCGTGCCGGGCCCTGAGCCCGACCTTGGCACCTCTCAGCATGCGAGCTTCCTACCGGGCGGGAAGAGCAGGCGGCAATCGATTTAGCGATCACCGCAGCGGTACGCCGAAGATGCGCCGCCGATCGGGGACGAGGCGCGGGCCCCGGGAAGAGCCTGGGTAGGCTTCCTGCGAGGCCGCGCGACCGCGTGGTGCCCAGGCACCGTCGTACCGACCGGTGCGGAGTGCCGCTCGACCAGGAGAGACATGATGTCCCCGACGATTCGCAGGGCTGTCATCCCCGCCGCCGGCCTCGGTTCCCGTCTGCTGCCCCTCACCAAGGCGATCCCGAAGGAGATGCTGCCGGTCGGCGACAAGCCGGTCATCGAGCACACCGTGCGTGAGCTGGTGGACTCCGGCATCACCGACATCACCATCGTGGTCTCCGGCGGCAAGAGCCTCATCCAGGACCACTTCCGGCCCAACCCCGCTCTCGTCGAGCAGCTCCGCGAGGACGGCAAGACGGCGTACGCCGACGCGGTCGAAGAGGTCGCGGAGCTGGCCCGCCAGGGCCACATCACCTATCTCGACCAGTACGGCCCGTACGGCAACGGCACGCCGGTGTTGAACGCCGCCCGCGCCTTCGGCGACGAACCGGTGCTCGTGCTCTGGCCCGACGACGTCTTCGTGGCCGAGGTCCCCCGTGCCCAGCAGCTCATCCGCGCCTACGAGCAGACCGGCTGCCCGGTGCTGGCCCTCCTGCCGATGGACCCCACCGAGTCCCAGCGCTACGGCGTGCCCATCGTCAAGGAGGACCTCGGCGACGGCCAGCTACGCATCACCGGCCTGGTGGAGAAGCCCGAACCCGCCGCCGCGCCCTCGGCGTTCGCGGCCATCGGCGGCTACGTCGTCACCCCCGGCATCATCGACGAACTGCGCGAGCAGACCCGCCGCTGGTACGAGCACCGGACGGGCGAGGTCTACCTGACCGACGCCATCAACGCCTACGCCGCGACGCGCGCGGTCTACGGGCAGGTCATCAAGGGCCGCTGGTACGACACCGGCAACCCGGCCGACTACCTGGTCGCCCAGATGGCCTTCGCCCTGGCCCACCCGGAGTACGGGCCCGTCCTGCGCGGCCTGGTGAACGGCCTCGACGCCTCCTCCGACTAGCCGCACACCACCCTGACGAACACCACCCCGCCCCGGAAGTCGCTCCGGGGCGGTTCCGCATCATCCCTTGCAAAGGTCCGGACCAACTGCTAATCCCTTTCTGTTAGGAAAGTTTCCTACCAGTTGGCAGGAGTCCCCCATGAGACCGGCACGATCCGTTCTGCTCGTCGCCGCGCTGCTGCTCCTCGGCCTCGTCCTCACCCCCGCGACCGCGCAGTCCGCCCCCAAGGCCCCGACCCCCGTGGCCGCCAACGGGCAGCTCAAGGTCTGCGGCACCAAGCTCTGCAACCAGCAAGGAAAAACGATCCAGCTCCGCGGGATGAGCACCCACGGGCTGCAGTGGTACAGCCAGTGCGTCACCGGCGGCTCGCTCAACGCCCTCGCCACCGACTGGAAGGCGGACGTCCTGCGCGTCTCCATGTACATCCAGGAGGACGGCTACGAGACCGATCCGCGCCGCTTCACCGACCTGGTCCACTCCGCCGTCGAGCAGGCCACGGCCCGTGGCATGTACGTCATCGTCGACTGGCACATGCTCGACCCGGGCGACCCCCATTTCAACCTCGCCCGCGCCAAGACCTTCTTCTCCGAGATCGCACAGCGCCACCGCGACAAGAACAACCTGCTGTACGAGATAGCCAATGAGCCCAGCGGCGTGAGCTGGTCCCGCATCAAGAGCTACGCCGAACAGCTCATCCCCGTCATCAGGGCCAAGGACCCGGACACCCCGATCCTGGTCGGCACGCGCGCCTGGTCCTCGCTCGGTGTGTCGGAGGGCGCGGACGAGTCCGAGGTGGTCGGCAACCCGGTGAACGCCGCCAACATCATGTACACCTTCCACTTCTACGCGTACTCGCACCGGGACGAGTACCTGCGGACCCTCTCCCGCGCGGCCGACCGCATCCCCGTCTTCGTCACCGAGTTCGGCACCCAGAACTACGCGGGCGAGGGCGCGAACGACTTCGCCATGTCGCAGCGCTACCTCGATCTCCTCGCGGCCAAGAAGATCAGCTGGGTCAACTGGAACTACTCCGACGACCAGCGCAGCGGCGCCGTCTTCAAGCAGGGCACCTGCGCGGGAAACGGTCCGTGGACCGGCACGTCATCTCTCAAGCCCGCGGGCGTGTGGGTCCGTGAGCGCGTCAGGACACCGGACGACTTCTGACCGGTGGCCAGGAGGACGGCGGGAGCCGTCCTACCGGCACGTGTGCCCTCGTGCGCACGTGCCGGCTCCCGGCGCCCGGCTCCCGGCGCCCGGCTCCCGGCGCCCGGCTCCCGGCGCCCGGCTCCCGGCTCCCGGCCGCGCCGCGGCCGCGGGGACCGGGAGCGTTTTTCTACTCCGCGCCTTCGACCAGGCGCCGGACGCCGGCCCTGTCCAGCTTCCCGGAGGCGTTCCGCGGGACGGCCGGCACGACAGTGAGGCGCTCGGGCAGCTTGTACCGGGCCAGCCGGTCCGCCGCGTAGGCGTGGACGGCCTCCAGGGTGATCTCCGCCGTGCCGTCCACGCTCACGACGGCCCGCACGCTCTCACCCCACTCCTCGTCGGGGACGCCGACCACGGCGACGTCCAGGACCCCCGGCATGGCCGCCAGGACCCGCTCGACCTCGGCGGGGTAGATGTTCTCGCCGCCGCTGATGATCATGTCCTTGAGCCGGTCGACGATGTACAGGCAGCCGTCCTCGTCCAGGTGGCCGACGTCGCCCGAGTGGAACCAGCCCTCCTCGTCGAAGGCGGCGCGGGTGGCCTCGGGGTCGTTCCAGTAGCCGGGGGTGACGTTGGGGCCGCGTACGACGATCTCCCCCGGTTCGCCCGCCCCCAGGGGGGCGTGGGTGGCCACGTCGACGACCCGGACCTCGGTGAACGGCATGGGGATGCCCGCCGAGCCGACCTTCTCGCGGGTGCGCTCCACCGGCAGGTGCGTGGCGAACGGGGCGGTCTCGGTCAGGCCCCAGGCCTGCTGGAGCAGCACGCCGTGCCGGGCGTAGAGCTCGATGAGGGAGGGCGGTACCGGGGCGCCCGCGACCACGATCGACCGCAGATGGCCGAGGTCCCGGTCGAACAGACCGGGTTCTCTCGCGAGGGCGGCGAACATCTGGGGGACGCCGAACATGGAGTTGACCCGGTGGGTGACCAGGTCGTCGAAACACGTCCGCGGGTCGAACCCGCGACTGACGACCACTGTGCCCCCGCGCACCAGGGTCCGGATCACGAAGCTGTTCAGGGTGCCGATGTGGAAGAGCGGGGCGGCTGCGTAGGTGACGTCGCCGCGGCGGGTGTCGAGTCGGAGGTCGACGTTCACACCGTTCCACCAGACGTTTCCGTGGGTGAGCAGGACGCCCTTGGGCGTACCGGTGGTGCCGGAGGTGAACATCAGGATCGCCGGGTCGTCGGCGGATTTCGGGGCCACGGAGGTCGTCGGCGGGGCATCGGCGAGGAGACCCGCCCAGGACTCCCAGCCGGCCGCGCCCCCGGTCGGCACCTCGGGGTCGTCGTCCACCAGGAGGAACCGGGCGAGGGCGGTCCGGTCGCGGATCTCGTCGACGCTCTCCCGGTGCCCCTCCTCGCAGACGAGGGCGGTGGCACCGCTGCGGACGAGGACGGCTTCCAACTCGGCTACCGCCAAGCGGAAGTTGACGGGGACGAAGACGGCGCCCAGCCGGTGGGCGGCCAGCAGGGTGACCAGGAAGGAACTGCTGTTGAGGCCGAGATGGGCGACCCGGTCTCCGTCACCGACGCCGCCGTGGGCCAGAACGGTGGCCAGGCGGGCGGACCTGTCGTCGAGTTCGGCACAGGTGAGGTCGCCGCCCGGGTAGCGGATGACGACGGACGTGCCATGGTGGCGGGCGTTGCGCGCGACGGCGGCGGCCGGGTTGAGGTCCACCCGCAGGCCCGAGTTGCGCGGGTGGGGTCTCGTCGCTTCAGGGGTGGTCACGAGCGGCTCCTCGTCAGGCGTCGGCCCGCCGCAGGCTACGCCGTGGATCGGTTCCCCGGGCCGAGGCCGAGGGCGAGTCCGTGGCGAATTCGCACATCAGGCCCCTGCCGAGGTACCGGACGCTGTTGGTAAATCCGCCCCGCTGGATCTCATTCAGCGGGGCGGAGTGCTGCGAAGGGTGAGGTGCGGGTGGACGACGGCCTGCACAACCCCAACGGGGTCGTGCAGGCCGTCGTCACGCAGGCCCCCGGATTTACCAACAGCGTCCGAGGTACCGGGAGGGGCTACGGGAAGCGACGGAACGGCAACGGGCTCGGAGTGTTGTCGCTCCTGCGCGTCGGCACCCGGCTCACCGATCCGGCGTGCGCCCACGCCCTGCTGCGATGCCTCACACCGGCCGGACCGACCGGGCCGGTGGGCGCCTCCTCAGTCCCGCGGCGGTTTCAGGCTGACGGGAGTGGGGCCGTCGGGGCGGACGGTGATGCCGTGGACGGCCTTCGGGGGGTCGGAGTGGAAGACCGGGAGGTGGGCCGGCAGCAGGTGTTCGAGGAGGACGGTCGACTCCCGCAGCGCGAACTGGAGACCGAGGCAGGCGCGGGGCCCGATGCCGAAGGGGAAGTACGCGCCCGGGTGGGTGGGGCGGCCGCCCGGGGAGGTGAAGCGCCGCGGGTCGAAGCGCTCGGAGTCCGGCCACAGGACGGGATCGCGATGGGTGAGGTAGGGGCAGACCAGGAGGTCGGAGCCCGCTTCGACGGTGTGACCGCCGAGGACGTCGTCCTCGGCGGCGTGGCGGGCGAGGATCCAGGCCGACGGGTAGAGGCGGAGGGTCTCGTGGATCAGGGCCTGGACGGCCTGTCGGCGCTCCGGCGAGTCCTCGTCGCCGGCGGCGAGTGCCCGTTCGCGGGCTTCGGGGTGCCGGTCGAGGAGCAGGTAGAGCCAGGTCAGCGTGGTGGCGGTGGTTTCGTGTCCGGCTGCCAGCAGGGTGACGAACTCGTCGCGGATCAGCTGGTCGGTGTATTCGGGGTGCTCGGCGGAGGCATCGGTCAGCACCTGCAGCAGTCCCGGACCGTGGGGGCCCGCCTCGCCGTCGCGGGCGGCGTCGATGGCGTGCCGGGCGACCGCGTCGATGCGTGCGAGGTCGGCGGCGACCGCCTCCCGGGCCTTGTCGGCGTCGGCGGGCAGGGCCGGCAGCGCGGCCCCCACGGCTTCCACGGCCGCCAGTTCGCGCTGGGTCTCGTCGTCGAGGGGGTGGCCGGTGAGGGACCGCCAGATGGTGTCGAGGGCGAACCGGCGCATCTCCTGGCCGAGGTCGAAGGTCTGCCCCGTACGGGCGCAGGCGTCCCAGCGTGTCGCGGTGGTACGGGCGGCGGCGGTGATGCGTTGTTCGTAGCGGCGCATCCCGGGGCCGGTGAACTGGGACTGCAACAGGCGGCGTTGTCGTTTCCACGCCGCGCCGTCGGCGGCCAGGAGGCCGTCGCCGATCAGCAGACGGGCGCGGTGCGAGCGTTTGACGTAGCGCTCCGGCCGCAGGACGAGGACGTGCCGGACCGCCTGCGGGTCGGTGACGAGGACGGTGGGCGTCGGCCCGAGGCGGAACGCCGCGACCCCGCCGAGCCGTTGCCGCACCAGCGTCAGCAGGTCGATCAGCTCACCGCCGTCCGTCCGCCACCGGGCCACCAGCGCCGGTTCGGCCTCGGGAACGGGCGGTGCCGCTCCGGGCATGTGCGCAAGAGAGCCGGAACCGGCTTCGGTGTCCATGTGTCTTCCCCCTGCTCGACTGCTCGCAGCACGGACTGTACGGGAACGAGCACCTTCGGTGACAGTCGGTCAGCACCCGTTCGTGCCACCGGGGAACCGCCTCCACGACCCGGCGTCGCGATCGTGAACTACATCGCATACCCGGGGTTCAGCTTGCGGGCGGGGGTGGTGGACATGTTCGGATGAGACGATGCGCTCCCCCCACCGCACAGATCCGCATCAGTTCTCCGACGACCGCTCCGACACGCCGCGCGACCCCTACGAGGAGCTCGGCGCCCTCGACGACGGCCCCCTCGAAGTGACCTCCCTGGAGGAGTTCTTCGACGAGGACACCACCGGGCGCGGTGACGAGGAGGAGCAGGAGCCGCCGTGGTCCCCGCCCGTGCACCGGCGGGGCGGACGGCGGCGCCGGGGTCGGTTCGCCGGGCTGCCGCTCGCGGTGAAGGGGGTCGTGGGACTGGTGGTCCTCGCCGCGTTCGCCGGCCTCGCGGACCGGTGGGCGGTGCTGTACGCGGAGCACCGGGCCGCGGACGCCCTGGAGGACCGGCTGGAGCTGGCCGCGGCCCCCGAGGTGGAGATCGGCGGCTTCCCCTTTCTCACCCAACTCGTCGACAAGCGGCTGGAGTCGGTACGGCTGACCGTGCCGGACGTCGCCGCCGACCGGGTGTCGTTGGCGAGGGTGTCGGCGACGGCCCATGACGTGCGACTGGACGCCGAGGGCTTCACCTCCGTGCGCGGCGCCCACGTCCCGCGGCTCGACGGCGACGTGCTGCTGTCCTTCGCCGATCTCAACCGCGAACTCGGCGCGTCCCAGGTGACGTTCACCGGCGAGGGCCGCGACCGGGTCCGGGCGCGGGGCACCCTGCCGGTCGCCGGGCGTGATCTGCGGCTGCGGGCCGAGGCCACGATCCAGCGGCAGGGCGAGCGGGGCATCGCCACGGAGATCGGCGGCATGCGCCTGGACATCGGGGACCTGGCCACGTTCCGCCCCGGCACGCGGCCCTCGGAGGGGCTGCACCTGACCCCGAAGGCCTCCGCCGACCTCGCGCGGGAGACCCGCAGGGCGAAGGCGCTGCTGTCGGTGCCGGCGATCGTACGGCGGCTGGGGATGTCGGACGCCACGGCCCGCGCCGCCCTCGCCGACGAGGGCAAGCTCACCGAGCTGACCGGGTCGCCGCGTTTCGCCCGCCGGGCCCAGGACCTCAACCTCATCGACCTGGCCCTGGACAACCCCGCCGTACTGCGCCGTCTCGGCCTCGATCCCGACCTCCTCGACGCCCTGTCCCGGCTGACCCGCCCCGCGCTCGCCGACCGGCTCTCCCTCTCCTTCGAACTGCCGGAGCCGGAGCGCGGGAACGTGCGGCTGCGCGACGTGCGCGTGGAGGAGGACGGTATCCGGGTCCGGCTCACCGGGTCGCAACTGGCCTTCGGTGGCCAGTGATTCAGTGGTTCTTGATGAAATTTGGTGTGCAGATGTGTTGACCTCTGTTCGAGATCTCTTCTACGTTGCGGGAGCCACTGAGCCGCCGACCCGCACAGCCGGGTTTCGCGGACGCAACTGTCCAGAAAGGGATCTGGTGCCACGAAAGAACCATCGCGGGACAGCCTGCCTCGCGGCATCGCTGGCCGGCATCACGGCATTCGGCGGAGTTCTCGCCTCCCCCGCGTCCGCCGCCTCCTCCCGCCACGCCTCACCGCCGCCGGTCAGTGACTTCCGCGGCGTCAACTGGGCCGACCCGCGCGACAACTACGCCGACGACGCGGTCGTCCCCTCGGGCCTGTCCACCAGCGAGAACTACGGCACCACGTACGCCAAGTCCCGGGCGATCATCGGCGGCTTCGCCAAGCTCGGTGCCAACACGGTCCGTCTGCCGGTCAACCCCACCTCCGTGAACGGTCCCTTCTGGAAGTCGTACCGGGCCGCGATCGACGCCGCCACTGCCAAGGGCTTCAAGGTCATCCTGGGCTACTGGGAGGCCGACAACGCCAAGGACGGCAAGATCGACGACCAGGCCGCCTGGGACCGTATGTGGGCGCGGATCACCACCGCGTACGGGCACAACCCCAAGGTGTACTTCGAGCCGATGAACGAGCCGTTCGGCTACACCTCCGAGGAGTGGCGCGACGTCGCCGCGCGCTGGCTGGCCACCCACCGTGCCGTCCCCCGCGACCGGGTCCTCATCGGCGGCTTCAAGTACAGCGAGGACGTCAAGCCGATCTGCGCGGACAGCCGGCTGAACGGCACCCGGATCGCCCTGCACAACTACGGCTTCTGGCACACCGACTGGACCAGCGTCGACCAGTGGAAGGCGGACTTCAAGGAGCGCATCGGCACCTGTGCCTCGCGCACCATCCTCGACGAGTTCGGCGCGTCCATGACCACCGGCCTGAACTACAACGGCCCGGTCAACGGCTCCAACGAGGTCGCCTACATCCAGGCCGCGACCGACATCATCCGGGAGCTGGGCCTCGGTTCGGTCTACTGGCCCGGTCTGCGCAACGGCGACACCTACTCCCTCACCACCCTCCAGGGCACCGGCACCCGCCTCAGCCTGAAGGTCAACAACCAGAGCGGCCTGGACCGGCTGCACTGGGCCTGGAAGCAGAAGTAACGGCGCACGGCGTCCCCGGGGGGAGCCGGCGCGACATCGATGTCGCGCCGGCTCCCTCGTCCCGCCGCGGCGGAGCGCGGACAAGTCCCGGTCGCCGTGCGCTACGGCCGACACATCTCCCGCGTCGTCTCCAGCGACGGCGTCACGGTGTTGCCTACGATCAACGCATGAGTGAGTGGAAGCGGAGTCTGGACGCGGCTGGCATCCGGGATCCCGGGTTGCGCAAGGACTACGGCGGACAACGGGACTTGGTGGCGCGTGGCCGGAGCACTTCGTATCTCGCGGCTCGACTGCTGCTGCCACGGCGGCTGCTGCCCCACGCGGTGGCGGCGACGGCCGTGATGCACCACGGCGACAATCTGCTGGACACCGGCCCGAAGCCGCAGCGGGTCGCGGCGTGGGCGTCGTGGGAGCAGGAGGTGCGCAAGGCACTGGACACCGGGACGAGCGACGATCCGCTGATCCGCGCCCTGCTGCACACCACGGCGGAGCATCCGCGGCTGCGGGGGACGGTAGAGGAGTATCTGTCCACCGCCACCACCGACTTGGAGTTCACCGGCTTCGCCACGGAGGCGGACTACCAGGCCTACGTGGACGCCTACTCGCTGCCCGCCTTCATGCTGGTCGGGTCGTTGCTGGGCCCGGAGGCCGATGACGGGCGGTTCCGGGCGGCGTGCCGGACGCTCATGGAGGGCAGCCAGCGGCTGGACTTCGTCAACGACCTGGCCGAGGACCTGCCGGAAGGCCGTCTCGGCATCCCGGCCGAGACGCTGGCCCGCTTCTCGGTCACGGTCGAGGACCTCGCCGCGGGCCGGCAGTCGGCGGGCGTACGGGAGTTGGTGCGGGACCAGGTCGAGGCGGCCCGCGTCTGCCTGCGCACCGCCGCCGGACTGCCGGCGCTCGGGGAAGGGCCCGGCGGAGTGCTCCTGGACGCGGTCGTCAGGATCGAGCTGCTGACCGCCGACGCGGCGTCCGCCCGTGGTGCCCGGCTGTCACGCGGTTCCGCGTCCCCACCGGTGGCGGGCACCCTGCGGGTGCTGCTGGGCGCCCGCCGAAAGGCCCGCGAAAGGCGCGGCGGCGCATCGGACACCTGAGGCACGCCCGAGGCACACCTGAGACGCACCGCTCCCGCGGCCGCCCTGTACAGCCTGGCCCTGCACGGTTCTCCGCGGACGCTGGGCTTGGCGGTCGCCGTGACCACCGGGAACGCGACCAGCACGTCCGGCTGACCGCCGCCGCCGAGCGGTCCGGGTGCCCCTTATGCCCGCCGGTTATGCCCGCCGGCATCCACGCGGTCGCCACCGGGGACGCCGTCGTCGCCCCCAGTCTCACCCGCCGGCTCCTGGACGCCTACGCCCACCAGGTCCTCGCCCCGACCGGCACGCCCCTGCCCCCCGACCCCCGGCTGCGGAGCCTGAGCGAACGCGAGCACGAGGTGCTCGTCGCCATCGGCCGGGGATGGACCAACACGGAGATCGCCGAACGTCGCGTGCTCACCGAGTCCACCGTGAAGAAGCACGTCGGCCGCGTCCTCGCCAAGATCGGTGCCCGGGACCGCGTCCAGGCCGTGATCATGGCCTACGACGCGGGTCTGGTGCGGGCGAAGCCGTAGCCGTGTCGCCCTGTGCGGTCGGCGTCGGCTCGGACGGTCCGTCAGTCGCGTGTCGTGCGGCCGAGATGGGTCACCGGCCCGGGGTCCGGTACCTCGATCTCGTGGAAGCCCAGGCGGTCGTAGAAGGCGCGTGCCGGTGTGTTGGCGGTGACCATGGTGAGGTGGACGGCCGGGACGCCCCGGTCGCGCAGCGCTCGCAGGAAGGTGCGCATGAGTGCCCGGCCGTGGCCCCGGCCCTGCCAGGCGGGGAGGATGTCGATGTGCAGATGGGCGGGGTACGGGAGGAGTTCGGGAAGGATCATGCGCTCGGGGTCGTGCAGGAGCCGGACGATCGCCGCGTCGGGGGTGTCCGCCCGGTCTGCGGGCAGCGGGAAGCGCTCCGCCACCAGGGGAAGCCACTTCGCACGTAAGTCCGCGACGAAGGCGGGGGTGTCCGCGGTGCCGAGGATGTAGCCGACCGCTCGACCGCCGCCGTCGTCGAGGACGAAGGCCAGCTCCGGTTCCAGGTGGGTGTACGGGGTGGCGAAGGTCGCCGGGAAGACGTCGGGGTCCGCGTGGACGGGACGGCTGTCGCCGCCGTTGTGGGCGGTGCGGACGCAGATGTCGTGGACGGCGTCGCGATCCTCGGGCCGGTACGGGCGGACTGCGGGAGTCGGGGTCATCGCAGCATCCTGCGCGGTGTCGCCCGCCCCCACAACCGCCCGAGCGACAGCGTCTCTCGAGGCCACGCACGCTTCCCCGTGCGCCGGGCTCGGCTCAGCCGCCCCTCTCCTCAGCGCGCGGCCCCGAACCACCGGGCGAGCGCGTCGAGCAGGTCCCTCTGGTCCTCGCCGGCCCACGCCACATGGCCGTCGGGTCGCAGGAGGACCGCGGGCGCGTCCAGGTCCTCGGCGGAGTCGACCACGTGGTCGACCCGGTCCGCCCAGCCCTCCGCCGAGAGCGCGCCGCTCGGGTCGAGCAGCAGGCCGCGGCCGTCGTGCATCAGCTCGTACAGCCGCCCCCGCTTCAGCCGCAGGTCCCGCATCCGGCGGCCGAGCAGGTCGTGGCCGTCGCCGAGGTCGTAGCGCACGTCGACCCCGGTGATCATGCCGGTCACGTACCGGTTGACCTCCTCGAAGTCCATCAGCTTCGACAGCAGCTCCCGCAGCGCGGTCGGCCCCGGCTCGGACCCCAGCAGGGTGATCTGCGCGCGGGTGTTGACCAGCACGCGGGCGGCGACCGGGTGCCGCTCGGCATGGTAGGTGTCCAACAGCCCCTCCGGCGCCCAGCCGTTGACCTCGGCGGCCAGCTTCCAGCCCAGGTTGAAGGCGTCCTGCACACCGAGGTTGAGTCCCTGGCCCCCGGTGGGGGGATGGATGTGCGCCGCGTCGCCGGCCAGCAGCACGCGGCCGACCCGGTAGCGCTCGGCCTGCCGGGTGGCGTCGCCGAACCGGGAGAGCCAGCGCGGTGAGTGGACACCGAAGTCGGTGCCCGCGAAGTCCCGCAGCCGCCGTCTGAACTCCTCCAGGGTGGGCGGGGTCGTACGGTCCTCGGACACCCCGTCGGCGGGTACCAGCACGCGGTAGGTGCCGTTCGCCAGAGGAGCGAGGCCGAAGCGCAGTTCGGTCCTGCGCACCTTCCCGACGATCGCGGTGATCGTCGCCGGGTCCTCGGTCGCCCCCATCTCGCCCAGCAGTGTCTCGACCGTGGCGGGCTCGCCGGGGAAGCCGACGCCGAGCAGCCTGCGGACGGTGCTGCGGCCCCCGTCGCAGCCGACGAGGTAGCGGGCGCGCAGCCGGGTGCCGTCGGCCAGTTCCGCGGTCACCCCGTTCTCGTCCTGGTCGAGCCCCACCAGTTCGCCGCCGCGCCGGAGGTCGGTGCCGAGTTCCAGCGCGCGTTCCTGGAGGATGCGCTCGGTGACCGGCTGCGGGGTGGCGACGCCGTACGCGTGTGCCGTGTCCAGGCTCTCCGGCCAGGGCTTCATGATGCCGCCGAAGAGTCCGCCGACCCGGAACTTCTCACTGACCGCGAGGAACCTCTCCAGCAGGCCGCGCTGGTCCATCACCTCGACACTGCGCGCGTGCAGGCCCTGCCCCCGGGACTCGCCGGTCGGTGCGGTCAGCCGCTCCAGCACGACCGTCTCCACACCGGCCAGCCGTAACTCGCTCGCCAGCATCAGCCCGGTCGGTCCGCCCCCGACGACGATGACGTCGATCATCTCAACCCCCATGTGCGCAGTTGTGCCGTCGCTTCTCGCTTCGGTCGGCGATTCTGCGGCACGGGGAGGGTCTTGCCGCAAGCCCCCCGGTGCGCTATACGTTGAGAGTGGCAAGGAGGACTGGACCTCCTTGCCTTTGTCGTTCTCCTCCGGTTCTCCGGCATCGCCGTGGTTCTCCTGCGTCGCCCTCCGGTTCGCGTGACGGCCCGGGGCGTGCCCACAATGGCGCTGTGCCGGGAACGGAGCGTGCGATGTTCTCCCGGACCGCACGCGGCCCGGAAGCACCGTCAGTCGCTCAGACGGCGCCGCAGGAGTTCCTTGCCGAGGTCGGCGCCCTTTCGGCTGTCGGCCTGCGCCTTGCGGAACAGCTCCACGACCTCGGTGTCCTTCTCCCGCTCCGCGTCCTGGATGTACGACTCGAGGCGCAGCGCGTTGCTCAGACAGGCCTCCACGTACTAGATCAGGTTGTAGTCCTGGTCGGCGGTACCGGTCACGCGGCCGGTCTCGGCGGTGCTGGTCACGTTCTCCTCCTCCGTTTCGTGGACAGGGGGCCCGCGCCCGTCCGGCGCGGCTCCCGAAGCGCCGCCCGGGTACCCGGGCGTCCGCCGCGTACACGGCCCCGGCCCGCGAGCCGTCCGGTGAGGTGTCCCGGCGGCGTCCGAGGGCACACGGCTCACACCACCTAGGGCAGAAGGGCCGGATGACGTGCGTACCGTCGGTGTCGAAGAGGAACTCCTGCTGGTCGATCCGGATACCGGCGAGCCGCAGGCGCGAGCCGCGGCGGTGCTCGCGCGGGTCGCGCTGGAGGGCACGGGGCAGGACGTGTTCGAGAAGGAGCTGCACGACGAACAGGTGGAGTTCGCGACCCATCCGCAGTCGTCGATGGCCGATCTGGGGGCGGAGATCGTCCGCTGCCGCAAGGACGCGGCCCGTCATGCCGAGGGGCTCGGCAGCGCGGTCGTGGCGCTGGCGACGTCGCCGCTGCCGGTGAGTCCGACGATCACCGTGAACAGCCGGTACCGCTGGATGGCCCGCGAGTTCGGCCTGCACACGCAGGTGCAGCTGGTCTGCGGCTGCCATGTGCATGTGTCCGTCGAGTCCGACGACGAGGGCGTGGCGGTCCTGGACCGGATGCGCCCGTGGCTGTCCGTGCTGACGGCCCTGAGCGCGAACTCCCCCTTTTGGCAGGGTCACGATAGTCGGTACGCGAGCTATCGCAGCCAGGTCTGGGACATGTGGCCCATGGCCGGGCCGACGGACCTCTTCGGCTCGGCGGAGCGGTACCACCAGTGCGTCACGGACCTGATCGCCACCGGGGTCGTACGCGACGAGGGCATGATCTACTTCGACGCCCGGCTGTCCCAGCGGTACCCGACCGTCGAGATCCGGGTCGCGGACGTCTGTCTGCACCCCGACACCGCGGTCCTCGTCGCCGCCCTCGCCCGGGGGCTCGTGGAGACCGCCGCCCGTGAGTGGCGGGCCGGTGTGGAGCCGCTCGGACACAGTGCGGGGCTGCTGCGGCTGGCCACCTGGCGGGCCGCCCGCTCCGGGATCTCCGAGAACCTCCTGGATCCCGTCACGATGCGGCCCCGGCCCGCCGTGGAGGTGATCCGCTCGCTGCTCGACCACGTGGCGGACGCCCTCGCCGACCACGGGGACGCCGACCTGGTCCGGGACGCCGTCGCCGCGCTGACGGGGCGCGGCAACGGAGCCCGGGTACAGCGTGAGGTGATGGCCCGGACGGGCAGCCTGCGCGAGGTCGTCGCGGCCTGCGTACGGCACACCCAGGCCTGACCCCGGCGGCCCCGTCCGTTCCGGCGGCGTCCGGAACGCACCGCTCCCACCTGCGGTCGAGCACCTCGTGCGCGTAGGTCGTCGAGGACGGGGTAATGCGTGCAGCACATACGGCGGCAGCGTCCGCCGACGTCTACGATCATCCGGTTCGCGACCGGAGCCGGAGGAGCCCGAACATGAGCGCGTGGAGCCCGGATCACACCGAGTGGCGGCCGCCGGGTCCGGCGGTGCGCTCAGCGGCCGGGCTGCCCGACCTCATGGACGCCGGTATGTACGCGGTGGACGGCAACGGCCTCGTCGTCGCGGCGAATCCCCGGGCCGAGGAGTTGCTCCGCCGCCCGGCCGACGGACTCGTCGGACGGGACGCCCACGAGCTGCTGCACCGGGACCAGCTCGGGCACACCGTGCCGCGGGCGACGTGCGCGATGATGCGCGCGTTCCTCAGTGGCCGCACTGCCGGCGGGGACCGCGAATGGTTCCTGCGCGGCGACGGCACGCTGCTGCCGGTCACGTGGCTGGTCACCCAGTGCCGCCTCGACGGGTCGGCGACCGGCGCGGTGGTGCTCTTCCACGAGTGCGCCCCGGAGAGCGACGTCGTCACGGACGGCGAGCCGCCGACGCTGTCACAGCTGGACCGGCTGGCGCTGCTCGCCGAGACGACGACCCGGCTGAGCTCGACCCTGGACGCCGAGGAGGCGGTCGCCCGCCTGGTGCGGCTGGTGGTGCCGAGGCTGGCGGACTGGGCCGTCGTGGACCTGATCACTGAGAGCGACGACGTCTGGCGGACCACGGTGGCGACCCACCGCGACGGCGTGGTGGTGCGGCGCGAGGAGTTGGAGGGCCCGCTCCCGCCGGTGCACGAGGAGTCGCTCATGCCGCTGTCCCGGGCACTGCGCGGGGCGGCGTCGACCCTGGCCGGGCCGGAGACCTACCAGGGGCCGGCGGACTCGGGGATCACGGTCGCCCAGCAGAGGCTGTTCAAGGAGGCGGGGCTGCGCTCCGCGGCCATCGCGCCCATCCGGGGGCCGCGCGCCGTGCTCGGCGCTCTCACCCTCGGTCTGAGCGAGCGGCCGGGGGCCTTCACCGACGCCGAGCTGTCCCTGTTGGACGACATCGCGCGCCGGGCCGGGCTGGCGCTGGAGAACGCGCGCCTGTACCAGCGGCAGCGGCACATAGCGGAGACCATGCAGCGCCATCTGCTGCCCCAGATGCCGGAGGTGCCGGGGCTGCGGATGGCCGCCCGCTACGAGTCGGCGTCGAAGTCCTCGCAGGTCGGCGGCGACTGGTACGACGCGTTCTCGCTGGCCGACGGGTCCATGGCGGTGGCGATCGGGGACGTCGTCGGACACAACATCGACGCGGCGGCCGGGATGGCCCAGGTCCGCAACATGCTCCGGGCCTACGCGTGGGCGCTGGAGGAGCCGCCGAGCGCGATCGTGGAGCGGCTGGACCAGGCCGTGGTGAACGTGACCGAGGCGTCCATGGCGACGCTGATCTTCGGCCGGGTCGAGCGGGACGACGACGCGTGGGCCCTGCGGTGGACCAACGCGGGGCACCCGCCGCCGCTGCTGATCACCCATGACGGCAGGTCCCGGTTCCTGGACGAGGAGCACGACCACCTGCTGGGTACGGGGCTGCCCCGGGCACGCACCGACACCCTCACCCCGCTGCCGCCGCAGTCCACGCTGGTGCTGTACACGGACGGTCTGATCGAGTCCCCCGGGCACACGCTCGACCGGGGCCTGGCCCGGCTGCGTCAGCACGCGGCGGCTCTCGTCCACCGGCCCCTGCACGTCTTCTGCGACCTGCTGCTGGAGCGCGCGCGTCCCGTCGACAACGACGACGACGTCGCCCTGCTGGTCTTCCGGACACCGGCCGAGGACGGTGAGGCGGGTGACCGGTAGAGCGCCGAAGCGGGCCCGGGGCTCCGGAGGGCCACGGTCTTCCCCAAGGCCCCACACATCCCTACGCTTTCGCACGCGTAGCAGCTCTCCGCACGGGAAACACGAGCGTCGGAGGGGAACGCGCCATCGCGTCCGCCTCAAGCAGCCGAACCGGGGACGACGAGATGTCAACAGAGCCACGTAGGGACGACAAACTGCCTGCCGAGGAGATTTACGACAGCCACGCCGCCTTCGACGGAGAACTCGGCGACGTGACGGGGGCGCGTACGGCCGCGGAGGGGTTTCTCGGCGTCCTCTCGCGCACGTCGCCGCCGGCCGCTGTCGAGCACTGGGACGACATCCTGCTGGTGGTCACGGAACTGGCCGCCAACGCGGTGCAGTACGCCCCCGGGCGGTTCGAGCTGACGATGCGGCGCACCCTCGACGGGGTGCATGTGACGCTGGGGGACACGAGCACGACATCGCCCGCGCCGCGCCCCTTCAGCCCCAGCCAGGGCGGCGGCGGAATCGGCTGGTATCTGATCCAGACGCTGTGCGAGGAAGTGAGCGTGGTGGTGCACGACCACGGCAAGGACGTCCACGTCTTCCTGCCGTGGTGAAGGCGCTGGTGCAAGCCCCGGGGTCTCGGCCCCGGCGGCGGGCCGGTGAAGGTCGCGCGACCCTCAGGTCAGCGGCACCAGCACGCTGATGGTCTTGCCGCCGGCCGCGCGGCGCTCGACGTCGACCCTGCTGGAGAGGCGGTTGATCAGCGGCCAGCCGTAGCCGTTGCCCTCGTGGGCGCGGGGCAGCGCGCCGGGCCCGTGGGGACCCACGGGCACGGCGGCGCTGTGATCGCGGACGCTGAGCCGCACGCCCTCAGGCGTGAGGGCGACGTCGAACCCGGCGATCCCGCCGCCGTGCCGGACCGCGTTGGTGACCAGCTCGGAGACGACGAGAATGAGATCGATCATCGACTGCTCGGTCGGTGGTCCCGCCGGGGAACGCCACCGCTCCCCCACGAACGCCCGTACGTGACGGCGGGCGGCCGCGGCGGTGGTGATCGCGATCGGCGGCCGCGGCGGCCGGCCGTCGGGTCCTGCCGCTTCCGCGGGAGCGGGGTCGTGGTGCACGAGCGGGCGGCGTTCCATCGATGTCATGGCAGGTAAGGGGTCGACGACTCGGGACAGCTGGGTCCTTCACTGTTCATGAAGCGCCGCATACCCGCTCCCGCCCGGACCATGGCTGCCGAGATCTCCCGGGAGTGTCGTCCCGGTCCCGCACAGCTCCGCGGTCGCGGTCGCCTGCGCGGCGGCGAGCTGCGCGCGTGCCGCGTCCAGGGCCCGGCGGACGTCGCGGGTGCCCGTGGACACGCACAACGTGTATGCCAGGTCCTGCGCGCGGCGGACGCTCTGCGGATCGCCTCGATCGCCCTGGTGGGCGACGACCGACTCGTACTCCTCGACGAGCCGGCGCAGGGTCGCGGGGTGGGGCATCAGCATCTGTGTCGCTCCTGGGGGTTGTCAGACGGTGGGCGTGGTGCGGCCGAGGGCCTCTTCGCGGACGCGCGCGCAACTGCGGCTGATGAGGCGGGAGACGTGCATCTGGGAGATGCCGAGACGGTCGGCGATGCGGTTCTGGGTCATGTCCTCGAAGAAGCGCATGTAGAGGATGGCCCGCTCGCGTTCGGGCAGCCGGCGCAGCCCTTCCTTGACCGACTCGCGGTCCACGACGGTGTCGTAGGCCGTGTCGGGGGCGCCGAGGGTGTCGGCGAGGCTGTAGCCGTCGTCGCCGGAGGCCATCTCGGCGTCCAGGGAGAGCGCGCTGAAACTGTCGAGCGCCTCCATCCCCGCGTGGACCTCTTCCTCGGTGAGCCCGGCGAGGGCGGCGATGTCGGCGACGGAGGGCTCGGCGGCACCGCCGGAGGTCTGGCTGAGTTCGCGCCGCGCCACGCGCACCTTGTTGCGGAGGTCCTGCACCCGCCGGGGGACGCGCAGCGTCCACATCCGGTCGCGGAAGTGCCTCTTGATCTCTCCGGTGATGGTGGGCACGGCGTAGCTCTCGAACGCCCCCCGGTCGGGTTCGTAGCGGTCGACGGCCTTGACCAGGCCCATCGCGGCGACCTGGCGCAGGTCCTCCAGGGACTCGCCGCGGTTGCGGAAACGGCCGGCGATGCGGTGGGCCATGGGCAGCCAGGCCCGGACGAGTTCGTCGCGGACCCGGTCGCGTTCGGGCCCCTCGTCCATCGCCGCGAGCCGGGCGAAGTCGCCCGCGGTGTCGGGGGCGTCGTCGTGCGTCCTCCTGTCGGAGGTACCGGGACGAACGGATGTGCCTGAGCCGTTTGCGGACACATTGACCAGCATGGGAAATCGCTCCTGAACGACGCTTTCAGGGACTTCGCGGCGGGGAACGGTGGCGGGCGGCCGAGGCCCGTGCGCGGAACACCGCTTCCGTCGGCGTGCCTCCCGTACGGAGGCGTGGAACTCCGATTGCCCCGCGACCCGGGAGGCAAACAGCGGTCCGCGCATTCTTGGTGACGGATCGCCAGACCCGCTGAGGCAGGTCACTCGGGTCGGCGGCGACTTCTGGCCAGAGTGGGGAGCGACACGGTCCCTTTACCGAATGAGGAGGACTGAGACGCGCTTCGCGGGGCAAGCGTGGGATGGCAACAAGGCTTCGGGCGAGAGGGGTGGACAGCATGGCAGCCGTGACGGCACGTACTACGGCCACGGCACGGGGGAGGGTCATGACGGACGGGGTGGACCTGCCCCTGATCGAGGACCCGTCCCAGGTAAGGCCCAAGGACGCGCGGGAGATGTCCCGGCAGTTCTTCGACCGCTTGGCCATGTTGGACGAAGGCACGCACACCTACCAGTACGTGCGCAACACGCTCATCGAGATGAATCTCTCGCTCGTGCGGTACGCGGCCTCGCGCTTCCGCGGGCGCGAGGACTCCCTGGAGGACATCGTCCAGGTCGGGACCATCGGGTTGATCAAGGCCATCGACCGGTTCGAGCTGTCCCGGGAGGTGGAGTTCACCACCTTCGCCGTGCCGTACATCGTCGGCGAGATCAAGCGGTTCTTCCGGGACACCAGCTGGGCGGTGCATGTGCCGCGGCGCTTGCAGGAGGCGCGGGTGGAGCTGGCCCGCGCGACGGACGAGTTGCAGTCCCGGCTGGGCCGGATGCCGACGACGCGTGAGCTGTCGGAGCTGATGTCGCTGTCCGAGGAGGAGGTCATCGAGGCGCGCAAGGCGTCCAACGGCTACAACACCTCCTCGCTCGACGCGGCGCTCACCTCCGACGGCGGCGAGGACAGTGACACCGTGCTGGGGGACCTCATCGGCGAGGAGGACCATTCCCTGCAGCTCGTCGAGGACTTCCACTCGCTGGCGCCGCTGATCGCGGAACTCGACGACCGTGAGAGGCGGATCCTGCATCTGCGGTTCGTGGAGGAGCAGACCCAGTCACAGATCGCCGAGCAGCTCGGGGTGTCGCAGATGCATGTGTCCCGGCTGATCAGCCGCATCATCAAGCGGCTGCGCGCGGGACTGCTGGAACCCGGAGTCGCCTGATCGGGGCCCGTGTGCCCGCACGATTCGCGGGTATGCGCACGGGCGCATCGCCGGGCGATGCGTCGAATCCGTGAATCGGGGCAACCGCCCCGATCGGTCCACTCCTTGGAGGTTCTCGTGTCCGTTGCCCACAACCCCCTGTCGATCAAGGTCGACCTGCCCCGGGACGACGCCGTGCTGCTCACGATCGCGGGGGAACTGGACATCGACACGGCGACCGAGCTGCAGCACCATCTGGCGAACCAACTGCGGCACGGCCGAAAGCACTTCCTGCTGGACGTGTCGGCCGTCCCTTTCATGGACTCGTCCGGCATGAACATCATTCTGCGCACCTATCAAGAGGTGCGCCGGATCCCGGGCGGGGTGTACGTGATCGCCCCGGCTCCGGCGGTGCGACGCATACTCGATCTCACCGGTGTCAGCCTCACCGTGTCCACGGTGGACAGCGTGGACGAGGCGCTGGCCGCCGTGGACTCCGGGCAGGTCGCCCCGCATCCGGACGAGCCGCCGGCCCAGGAATGAGCCCGCTGCCCGTCAACGCGCCGACGGGCAGCGCCGCTTGGCATCTCCGTCGGCGCGGCGGCACACACCCATGGCCAATGGTTGTCGTTTGACAACTATGGCCGGAAGGCAACAGAGTGAGCCGGGGGCCGAGAGTGGGAAGGGTTGGAATGAGGCTGTCGAACCGGGACCGGGTCGGCGGCGATCAGGCGCTCCGCGCGTCGGTGGCGTCGCCCTCGTGGATCTGTGCCGCCGCGGCGTCGCAGAACGCCTCCAACCCCTCCACCAGAGCGGTCCGCTTCGCGGCCGGCATCTGCTCCAGCACGGACCGCAGGGCGCGTTCGCGCCGGGCGCGCAGGTCCACGAGGTACGACCGCCCGCGCCGGCTCAGCCGCAGACACAGCTCGCGCCTACTGGCCGCACTGGTGTGGCGCTCGACGAAACCCACCGCCTCCAGCCGGTCGCAGAGCCGGCTGGTGGAGGGCGGCGTCGAGCCGAGGGCGTCGGCGAGCATCCGCAGATTGATCCCGTCGTTGTGCTCCAGGATGAACAGCACACGGAGCTGGGAGGCGGACACGGGTGCCGTCGAGGCGCGTCCCCACACGACCTCCAGCAGCTCTGCCGCCTCGGAGGTCACACGCGCCACCTCGTCCGGCCGCGGATGGGAGGAGGAAGTCACGCACCCACTCTTCCAGGCATTTCGAACACTGTCAGCTGTGGAAAGAATGGCGTACCCGACATCGTGAACAGAATCGTGGCAGCCGGACGAGCGCTTCGCTCCGCTGCTCCGCACCACCTGGTGGACGCTCTCCGCGACGTACTGGGCGAGGACTGGTCGGCGCGGGACGTCGAGCTCTACCTGGCCGACTACTCGCTCACCGCGCTCCGGCCCGCGTCCGCCCGCCCGGACCCGGCGGGTCCGCTGCCCATGCACGACGGCCCGGCCGCCCGGGCGTTCGGGGCGCAGGAGCCGTACGTGGACCAGCGCGGCGACGACCGGGTGCGGGTGCATCTGCCGGTCACGGTGCGCGGTGACCGCCTGGGCGTGCTGCGGCTGACGCTGCCGTCCGCCGCGCACACCGAGGACAGCCTCGCCGAACTGACGGAGCTGGCCCAGGTCTTGGGCCATGAGCTGGTCGTCGCGGAGCGGGACACCGACGTGTACCTCCGGGCGCGCCGCTCCACCAGGCTGACGCTGGCCGCCGAGATGCAGTGGGAGCTGCTGCCGGGCCGCTCCTCCACCCGGTCGGAGTACGCGCTCGGCGGCCAGCTGGAACCCGCCTACGCCATCTTCGGCGACAACTTCGACTGGTCCGCCGACGCCGACCACCTGATGCTGTACGTCACCAACGGCATGGGCGAGGGCATCGAGGCGTCCCTGCTGACCCAGCTGGGGATCAACGCGCTGCGCAACGCCCGCCGGGCCGGCGTCCCCGTCGCCGAGCAGGCCGCCCTCGCCGACCAGGCCGTGCACGCCCAGTACGGCGGGGCCCAGCACCTGTCGGTGCTCCTGCTGGACCTGGACCTCGCCACCGGACACCTGGAGATCGTCGACGCGGGCTCGCCCCGGATGCTGCTGCTGCGCGACAGGAGCGTCAGCGCGGTCGAACTGGAGGCACAGCTGCCGCTGGGCATGTTCGAGGAGACCGAGTACACCGCACAGCGGTTGCGGCTCGAACCGGGCGACCGGCTGGTCTTCGTCAGCGACGGGGTCTACTCCGTCGCCACACCCGGCGGGGAGGAGTACGGGGACCGGGCGCTGGCCCGGGCGATCAACGCCACCCGGCTGCTGCCCGCCGCCGACGTCCCCGGCGCGGTGCTCAGGGAGCTCTCCGGTCACCGCGGCACACCCGTGGCGGACGACGACGCGCTCGTGGTCTGTCTCGACTGGTTCGGCCGAGGGGGTGCCGGCCGGCCCGACCGATGAACCAGCCCGGCAGTCGTTCCCCGGAGCGGGGAGGCACTACAGCACGTGAGGAGAGACCCGTGCCGGAACAGGACACGGCAGACCAGCAGTTGACACCGACGCAGGAGGTGGCGCGGTTCCTGCGCGACCGCCAGGAACAGATCGCCCAGCGCTGGGCCGACGCCGCGCTGTTCCGCACCGTCTTCACCCACTCCCGGGACGAGGCGGTGGAGGCGGGCCGGGCCGTCGTGGACGCGCTCGCCGCCGTGGCCGCCGTGGACAGCGTGGAGGACGCGGACGCCGGCGGCTTCCAGGTCGTCCGTGAACAGCTCGCGCGGACGGCCGCCTCCCGCGCGCGGGCCGGCTCCACGGTCACCCAGATCTCGGCCGAGGTGGACGCGCTGCGGCCGCCCGTGACCGACGTGCTGCTGGCCGAGTTCGCCAATGCCCCGGCGGTGCATCTGCGGGAGTGCACCACCACCCTGACCGTGCTGATGGGCACCCTGCGCCTGGTGGTGCTGGAGACCGCGCTCAGCGAGGGCGAGGAACTCATCCACCGGCAGCGGCTGCAGCTGATGGAGGTCGCCACGCCGGTCATCAAGCTGTGGGAGGGCATCGTCGCCGTCCCCCTGATCGGCACGCTGGACAGCGCGCGCAGCCAGGTGGTGATGGAGCGGCTCCTCGACTCCATCGTCGAGCAGCACGCCCGGTTCGCCATCCTGGACATCACCGGGGTACCGACCGTGGACTCGCTGGTGGCCCAGCACCTGATGAAGACCGTGGCGGCGGCCCGGCTGATGGGGGCCGAGTGCATCGTCTCCGGCATCCGGCCGCCCATCGCGCAGACCATCGTCCACCTGGGCATCGACCTCAGCTCGGTGCTGACCCGCACCAGCCTCGCGGACGCCCTCGCCTACGCGCTCCGGCAGCTGGGCACGGACATCGTCTCCCGCGACGGCGCCGGTTCGGGGCCCAGGTGAGTGGCGATCTGTTCGCCGCGTACGGCGGCCCGTCCTCGTACGGGGCGCCCGTCCCCGTGCTCAAACTCGGCAACGTGCTCCTGGTGTCCCTCCAGGGCGATCTGCACGACGGCGCGGCGGAGCAGCTCCAGCAGGACATCAGCGACACGGTCGCCCGCAGCGGCGCCACGGGTGTGGTGATCGACCTCTCCGGTGTGGAGATGGTCGACTCCTTCCTCGGCCGGGTGCTCGGCGACATCGCCGCCCAGACGAGTCTGCTGGCCGCCGGGACGGTCGTGGCCGGCATGCGTCCGGCCGTGGCGATCACCCTGGTGGAGCTGGGCCTGACCCTGCCGGGGCTGCGCACCGCGCTCACCACCGAGGACGCGCTGCGCCTCCTCGGCGAAGCGGACCCGACCTTCAGCCACCGAGTCCACGCCCGCCAGGAGAGTCCGTGATGCAGACCGCCGGCGGCATCTCCGCCTGCCTGCCGATCCACTCGGATCTCGATCTGGTGTGGGTACGTCAGCATGTGCGGCAAGCGGCCGCCCAGCTCGGCTTCGGTCTGGTCGACCAGACCAAACTGGTCACCGCGGCCAGCGAGCTGGCGCGCAACACCCTGGTCCACGGCGGCGGGGGCCAGATGGAGTGCGCTCCCGTGGACAAGGGCGGGGCACGAGGGCTGCGGCTGACGTTCCGCGACGAGGGGCCCGGCATCGCCGACCTCGACCAGGCCCTCCTCGACGGCTACACCTCCGGTGAGGGTCTGGGGATGGGGCTGGGCGGCGCCCGGCGACTGGTCCACGACTTCGCGATCGACAGCCGGCCCGGCTCGGGCACCACGGTGACCGTGACGTCCTGGCTCGCGGGTGCGCCGCGCCCGCGCGAGGAGCGGTGATGCCACGCGTCTGGGAGGTGCCGGTGCACGACTCGACCCGGGTGCGCGACGCCCGGGTGGCCGCCGAGGCCGCCGCGGCACGGGCCGGGCTGGACGAGGGCCGCGCCGCCGGCTGCGCCCTGGTGGCCACCGAGCTGGCGACCAATCTGCTCAAGCACGCCGGGGGCGGGCTGATACTGCTGGACGTCCTCTCCCGCCCCGACCCGGACCGGGCGGACGGCGCGGCGCCCATGGTGCAGATCGTGGCCATCGACCACGGGCCGGGGGTGCGCGACATCGCGGGCGCGCTGCGGGACGGGTTCTCGACGACGTCGTCGCTCGGCGCGGGCCTCGGCACCTGCCGCCGGGTCGCTGACGACTTCGACCTGCACAGCACGGTGGGCCGGGGCACCATCGCCCTGGCCAGGCTCGGCGCACGGGCGGGCCGCCGGGGCAGACAGGCCTCCCCCGCCCCGGCTGTCCGGGCCGGCGGTGTCAACGTCCCCTTCGCCGGCGCGGAGTTCTCCGGCGACGCCTGGGCCTGGGTCCGGTCCGGCGACCTGACCACACTGCTGCTGGCCGACGGGCTGGGCCACGGCGTGGCGGCGGCCCGCGCGTCGTCGGCGGCCGTGCAGCAGCTGTACCGCGCGCCCGAGCTGCCTCCCGCACAGCTGCTGCGGCGGCTGGAGGGCGCGCTGCGCGACACCCGGGGCGCGGCCGTCGCCGTCGCCCAGCTCGACCTCTCCGCACGTCGGTTGCTGTTCGCGGGGATCGGCAACATCGGGGCGCGGCTGCGCACCGGGGCGCAGTGGCAGCCGCTGCTGTCCCGGCCCGGCATAGTCGGCGCCCACCGGGCCGCCCATGTTCCGCAGCAAGAGGTGGCCTGGGGGGACGACCGGCTGCTCGTCCTGCACAGTGACGGTCTGCCCAGCCGCTGGAGCCCGGGCCCCGCCGCCCACAGTCCCTCCCTCGACCCCGCTGTGATCGCCGCCGTGATCGTGCGCGACGCGAGCAGCCCCGCCCGGCCGGTCCGCGACGACACCACCGTCGCCGTACTGAGCCCCTCCCCGCCGGACCACCTCCCATGACCCGTACCTGGACTGTCCGTTCCGTCACCGACGCCGCCCGGGCACGTATCGCCACCGCGCGGCTGGCCACCGCGCACGGGGTGTCGCCGACCGACCGGGCGCGGCTGGTGTCCGTGCTCTCGGCACAGTTGCGCCAGTGCCTGACCAAGGGCGGCACGTGGCTGCTGACGGCGCGGGCGGTCACGGCGCGGCCCGGTGGCTGCCGGTTCCTGGTCGAGGTGACGTCGGCGAACCGGCGACCGGGTGAGTACCGGCAGCCGTGGCGGCTGACGGTGGCCTGCTCGGAGGAGGTGCGGCTGCCGGACAGCGAGCATGTGCCCGGTGACCCGACGACGCTGGCGGAGGCGCTGTTCGGAGCCGACGAGGACGCGGCGCTGCTGCTGGAGAAGCTCGACGAGAAGGAGGCGCTGGTCGCCTTCCACCGCGAGGAACTGCACCAGACCAACCAGGGCGTCCTCGCCCTGCACGCCGAGCTGGACGCGGCCGGGCGGGCGCAGCGCGAGCTGTTCGACGCCGAGCAGAAGGCCCGCAGGGAGGCCGAGAACGCGCGTGGCCGGCTCACTCTCCTCGCCGACGCCAGCGCCGCCCTGACCGCGTCCCTCAACCCCGACGCGATCGTGCGGCTGCTGCCGTCGCTGCTGGTGCCCCGGTACGCCCGCAGCGCCGACGTGTGGCTGTTCGACGGGGAGGGCGAGACGGCCGGTGCCGGTCCGCGTCCGGCCGCCGCCGTCGTCGCGGCGCGCCGCGGGCGCCCCCAGTACGCCGCCGACCATCCCGGCGAGCTGCCCGGTGTCGACGACCAGCCGCCCTCGGCGATCGACCCCTCCCGGCCGCTGCTGTGCGTGCCCCTGATCACCCGGGGCGCGCCTCTGGGCGTGCTGACGCTGTCACCGCCCGACGACCAGCGGTGGGACGCCGACGACGCCTTCATGCTGATCGAGCTGGCCCGGCGGGCGGGGGTCGCGCTGGAGAACGCCCGGCGCTTCGAGCACAACCGCGACATCGCCGAGACCCTGCAACGGGCCCTGCTCACCGAACTGCCCACCACGCCGGGGCTGCGGCTGGCCGCGCGCTATCTGCCGGCCACGCGGGGCCTGAACATCGGTGGTGACTGGTACGACGCCTTCCGGCAGCCCGACGGCAGCCTGATCACCGTGATCGGTGACGTCACCGGACACGGTCTGCACGCGGCGGTGATGATGAGCCAGCTCCGGACGGCGCTGCGCGCGTACGCCGTCGACGGCAAGAGCCCCGGGCAGCTGCTCACCCATCTCCATCTGTTCCTGCACCATCTCCAGCCCGACCTGTACGCCACGGCCGTCATCGCCCGGTTCCACCCGCACGAACCCACGCTCACCTGGGCCGCCGCCGGCCATCCGCCGCCGGTGCTGCGCTCACCCGACGGGACGGTGCGGATCCTGGACGCCAAGCCGGGCGCGATGCTCGGCATCCCCCTGCACCAGGAGATCGCCGACCACACCGTGCCGTTGCCGCCCGGCTCGACGCTGGCGCTCTACACGGACGGACTGGTGGAACGGCGTGCCCTGGGCATCGACCCGGGCATCGAACAGCTCGCGGCCACGCTCGGCGGGCTGCCGTCCACGACGCTGGACGAGAACCTCCAGGAGTCGGCCGACCAGCTCCTCGCCCCCTTGCTGGACGAGGAGCACGAGGACGACGTCTGCCTGCTGCTCTGCCATGTGCACAGTGCCGCCGATCGGGTCACGGCACAGCTCAACTGACACTTCCCCCCAGGGCCCGCAGCACCTGCTCCACCCGGACGCGTTCCGTCGGCGGCAACGCCGCCAGGGCGTCGCCGAGCAGCGCGGACAGGCGTTCGGAGATCTCCGCGAGGAACCGCTGCCCGCCTTCGGTGAGCATCAGGTGCACCTCGCGCCGGTCGTCGAGCCGGACGCACCGCTGGAGCAGGTCGGCCGCTTCGAGGCGGTCGCAGAGCCGGCTGGCCGTGGGCAGCCCGACGCCGAGCCGCTCCGCCAGGCCGGTCAGGTTCAGCTCGGGACGCCCGCGCACCGCGCGGAGCGCCAGGATCTGTCTCGGCGACAGTCGCGGGGTGACCTCCTCCACTGCCGAGAACCAGAGCGGCACCAGGTTCTCCACGGCGTCGAGAACCTGCCGGTCGAGGTCGGCGGGTCCGGTCATGCGGGGGGCCTACCCGAAGTGCCCGCGAGTACACGGCCGTCCTGGCCGACTCCTCGGCGGGCCACAGACCGGCTCCCGGGACGCCGCGCCCGAGTCCTGCGCGCCGGGCCCGTGGTGCTCCCGGTGCTAGGCCTTGTAGGCCACTCCCCCGTACACGTCCGTCGGCTCCGGGGTGGTGCCCGGTTCCGGTCGCCACAGCGGGCAGGAGACGATGCCGGGTTCCAGCAGTTCCAGGCCCTCGTAGTAGGCGTGCAGCTGCCGGGGGCTGCGCAGGACGTAGGGGACGGCACCGGTGTCGTCGTAGCCCTCCTGCGCGCGCTTGAGTTCGGCGTCGGTGTCCGTGCTGTCGTAGTGGACGAAGTAGCTGCCG
This sequence comes from Streptomyces sp. ATCC 21386, assembly GCF_018728545.1. Taxonomy (NCBI): domain Bacteria; kingdom Bacillati; phylum Actinomycetota; class Actinomycetes; order Kitasatosporales; family Streptomycetaceae; genus Streptomyces; species Streptomyces sp. ATCC 21386. Next base: position 5,248,985 of record NZ_JAAVVL010000001.1, on the reverse strand, counting down.
GACGGCAGGGCGGCCTGGAGGCGGCGGACGATCTCCTTGGCCTCCTCGTAGTCCTGGATGTGGCCGAGGATGCCCATCAGCATCAGCGCCACCGGCTTGTCGAAGTCGAGGATCTTCCCGGCGGCCTCCAGGATGGCGTCCGGGTCGTGCAGGTCCGCGTCGACGTAGTCGGTGACCCCTTCGGGGGTGCTGGTGAGCAGTGCCTGCGCGTGCCGCAGTACGAGCGGGTCGTTGTCGACGTAGACGATGCGGGACTCGGGGGCCACCTTCTGGGCGACCTGATGGGTGTTGTCGTACGTCGGAAGGCCGGTGCCGATGTCCAGGAACTGACGGATGCCGCGCTCGCGGGCCACGAAGGTGACCGTGCGGATGAGGTAGACGCGGGAGGCGCGGGCCATCGTCTCGATGTTCGGGGCGATCTCCCGGTAGGCGTCGCCCGCCTCACGGTCGACCTCGTAGTTGTCCTTGCCGCCCATCCAGTAGTTCCAGATACGGGCCGAGTGGGGCACCGTGGTGTCGATCTTCGACAGCGCTTCCTGGTCGGGAGTGGGGTGGCCTTCTGCCATGGGACTCTCCTGCCTCACATCGCGTGGTCGTCGCCAACCTATCGTCAAGTGCACTGCTTCACGCCAGAGTTGGGACGAGCGGGCGGCGAGAGCCCGGACGGGCCGCTCATCTCGCCGACATCGAGGGTCACCACGGGTACGTGCTGGGCGAGGGTGCGGAACACCCGGGCGTACGCGGTGGCCGCCTCCGAGACCTCGGGCGTGGTCAGGTGGAGCATGGCCCCGTCGCGCTCGGCCACGGCGTCGGCGAGGTCCAGGGCCTGTATCCAGGTGACCCGGGAGCGGCCCCGGCTCAGCGGGCCGTGGACGAGTTCCGCGATCAGGTTGCCGTCGACGGCCAGGCGTCCGGGGCCGGCGAGGAGTTCACGGCAGGGCAGGGCGGGGTCCAGGTGGTGCAGGGCGGACGGCAGCCGCCGGACCTCGAACCCGAGGCGCGCCAGCTCGGCGACCAGACGGGCCCGGCCGCGTCCTTCGTGTCCCTCGACGATCAGGGTCCGGTACGGGGTCAGCGCGGGCAGGTACGGCGGGGTCGTCCCCACCCCTCGGGAGCGGCCCGGGGCACGAGGCGGCGTGCGCATGCCGCTCCCTTCGGGTGGTGCGCGGCGGTCGTCGTCCTCCCGGACCCGTGAACGGCCGGGAGGTGCCCCCAGTCTGGGCGGGGCAGGGAGGTGCCGGGAGTGCGCGTGCGGGTTGTCCGGTTGTGCGGGCGTAGTGATGAGTGGCGGGCCGAAAAAGCAGGGGCGCGGACCCGCCTTTTCAGGGGCGTGGGGCTGTACCACTGTGCGGCTCCGCCGCATGGGCGCGAGAAGCCCCACGCACCCGCACCCGCCGACGTACCCGAAACCCCCACCCCCTCAGGCGATCAGAAAGTCCGCCTCCCCCGCCTTCGCCCCCTCCAGGAACGCCACCATCTCCTCCCGCGTGTACACGAGCGCGGGACCCTCGGGATCGGTGGACTGACGGAAGGCGACACTCCCGTCGGGCAGCCGCTTGGCCTCCACGCAGGAACCGCCGTTCGTACCGCTCCAGGGCTTGCGCCAGCCCTCCGCGCCGAGGTCGGGCGCGGGCATGCCGCTGCGGACAGGGGCGTCGGGTGTCCTTGCCATGTGTCACAACTCCTTGCGTAGTGCCGCCAGGATGTCCCTGGTCCGAGCCACCGGTTCCGCCTGCACGGACATCCGGTCGAGGACCTCCAGATAGGTCACGACGTCCACGGGCTGGTCGACGTACTGGGCGCCCGCGAGACCCTCGGTGTAGACGATGTCGGGGAGTTCGGAGAATCCGAACCGGAAGTAGTGGAAGGGGCCGTACGCCCCGGGATGCGGCCCGGCCGCGAACCGCATGATCTGGATTTTGATTTTGGGTCGTTCCGTGGCCTCGACGAGCCGGTCGATCTGCTCCCGCATCACCTGCGATCCGCCCACGGGACGGCGCAGCACGGTCTCGTCCAGGATGGCCCAGATGGCCGGCGCCTCGGGTTTGACCAGCAGGTCCTGGCGCCTGAGGCGCAGGGCGACGTGGCGTTCCACCTCCTCGGTGTTCGCGTTGGGGAAGCCGACCCGGATGAGGGCGGCCGCGTAGTCGTGGGTCTGCAACAGGCCCGGCACGTACTGGGGTTCGTAGAGGCGGATGACGGCGGCTTCGCTCTCCAGGCTCACGTACGCGCTGAACCACTCGGGCAGCACATCGCGGAACTTGTGCCACCAGCCGGGCTGGTTGGCCTCGCGGGCGAGGGAGAGGAAGTCCTCGATCTCCGTGCCGGAGACCCCGTAGGTGCGCAGCAACTCCTTCACGTAGGGGATGCGGAGGCCCACCTCCGCCTTCTCCATACGGCGGACCGTCAGGGCGGTGACCTCGATGGCGCGGGCCGCCTCGTCGAAGGACACTCCGGCGCGCTCCCGCAGCTGGCGGAGCCGTTTTCCGAGGACCATGCGCAGGACCGTGGGCGCCGCAGGAGCGGTCCCTCCGACGCGGGTCTCACTCACGCGCAACCTCCCCGGGCGGGATTCACAGCGTGCAGTGTGCCACGCGATCCGTTGACACGGACAGGTCCGCGCGGTTCATTCTGAAATTATCAGAACGCAGGTTGCGGTCTGAGTCGTTCCGCCACCATAGTGATCGAGTGACCTGCCGCACACGCTGCGCAGCGTCCCTCGAACTCCTCCGGCCCGCCCAGGAGTTGGCGCCACGGCGGGCAGGGGTCAAGCCGCGCGCCGACACGATGCGACACCTGGATGGCCGCCGTGACGAACGGATTACCAAGGAGCCCGGTCAAGGGGACCGGGGGGCCCAACAAGCCGCTGGCGACAGCCCTGAAGGAGGCGGGTTGCTCGTACGCGTCCCTAGCCCTGCGGGTCAACGAACTGGGCCGCTGTCAGGGCGCGGAGACCAACTACGACAAGGCCTCCGTCACCCGCTGGCTCCAGGGCCAGCAACCACGGGGGAACACACCGGAGTTGATCGCCGCGGTCCTCGGCGAACGGCTGGGCCGCGCGCTCACTCCGGCCGACCTCGGTTTTCCGCTCGACCGCGGACGACCGGTGACGGGACGGGCACTGATGTACGTCGAGAACGTGGCGGAGACCCTGCACACCCTGGCCGAGCTGGGCTCCACCGACATCTCGCGGCGCAGTCTGCTCGGCGCGGTGCCGTTCGTGCCGGGCGCCCTGACGAACCCTCAGCGAGCCTGGCTGCTGTGGCTGGTGGAGAGCCGTGACGCGCCCCGGCTCGCGCCGGTGTCGGGTGGCGGGCCGGTGGAGCAGGTCCACGCGATGCTCCGCATGTTCGACGAGATGGACAACCACTACGGGGGCGGCGGGATCCGCACGAGCATCGTGCAGTACCTCACCACCGAGGTGATCCCCCTGCTCCAGCAGCGCGGTGTGACCCCGCACCACCGCCGCGAGCTGTTCGCGGCCGCCGCCCGGCTGGCCGCCATGGCGGGCTGGAGCTCGTACGACGCCGGGGAGTACGGCCTGGCCCAGCGGTACATGACCCAGGGCCTCAGGCTCTGCGCGGAGGGCCGCGACCATGTGCTGGGCGGGCAGATCCTGGCGGGGCTGTCCCATCTGGCGACCAGTCTGGGCCGCCCCGACGAGGGTGTGGCCCTGGCCCGGGCCGGGGTCGCCACCGCCAACGACTCCGGCAGCCCCCTGGGCCTGATGCGGCTGCACGCCATGTCCGCGCGCGGCCACGCGGCACTGGGCCGGCCCCGTGAGACCGCCGAGGCGCTGCGAGCCGCCGAGAAGCAGCTCGACGCGAGCCGGGGTGCCACCGAGGAGTCGCCCTGGGTGCGGTTCCTCGACCACCACTACCTCCAGGCCGAGTCCGCGCTCTGCTTCCGCGACCTGGGTCTGGCCGCGCAGGCCGAGCACACGGCGAGCGCGTCGGTGCGCGCCCACACCGACCGTCGCCGACGCCAGGCCATCAGCCGTTCCGTGCTCGCCACGGCCCATCTCCAGCAGAACCGTCTCGACGAGGCCGTCGCCACCGCCACGGACGCGCTCGAAGCGCTCGGCGGTGTGCACAGCGAGCGCTCCATCCAGGCGCTCCGCGACTTCCGGGGCCGTCTGGCCTCCCGCCGCCACGAACCGCTCGTCCAGGACTTCGAACGCCGGTCGCGGGTGGTGCTGGGGGCGGCCGCCTGAGATGGACGCGTCACGCACGCCCGCCTCAGCGTCACGCCCACCCGCCTCAGTAGCCGTCCGGCGAGGGCGCGTTCTGGGCCCGGTCCACCGGCAGGTGCGCACCGGAGACACCTGTCGCCCAGTCGGAGAGCAGGAAGACCACCGTGCGTGCCACCTCGTGCGGGGTGACGGGCGCACCGGTCGGCAGCTCCCTCCCGACGAACGCCTCGTACGCCCGTGGCTCCTCCCGGCGCATCCGGTCCCAGCGGCGGTCCGGGATCAGCATGGAACCGGGCGACACGGCGTTGACGCGGATGCGGTCCGGGCCCAACTCCCGGGCCAGCGAGGCCGCCAGATGGATCAGGGCGCTCTTCGCCGCCCCGTACTGAGCGGGCGGCCCGGGCTTCCAGCCCGAGACGGAGCCGATCAGCACCACCGAACCGCCGCCGGCGGTACGCAGGTGCGGCAGCGCGGCTCGGACCAGACGTGCGGTGTGGCCGACGTTCAGTTCCCAGGTGGCCGCCCAGTCGGCGCCGCTCGCCTGCTCGAACGCGCCGCCCCGGGAACCACCGACACAGGCCACGAGGCCGTCGAAGCCGTCGGCCCTGTCCATGCCGTCGAAGGCGTCGGCACCGTCGTCCATGCCGTCGGAGCCGCCCCCGCCGTCCCGCTTCGCGGTGCCCCCGAGGACGCCGAAACCCTTCGCCGCAGTCGTGACGAAGTCCTCCAGCCGTCCGGGCTCGGTGACGTCGAGCGCCTCGGTGAACAGCCGGGCCCGCTCCTCCCCGGCCAGGGAGTCACCCAGCGCCGTCAGTCCGGCCGTCCGGCGCGCGCAGGTGGCCACGTGGGCGCCCTCGGCGAGCAGGAGGCGTACGACGCCCTCGCCCAGGCCCCGGGTGCCCCCGGTGACCACCACCCGCTTGCCGCGCATACCGGGCCACCCGGCCGGGAGGCACCGCTCCCGCGAGGGCGGGCCCTCGTCGACGTTCACCATGGTGGGGAACCTATACAGCGGGCGCCACTACCCGCCCGCAACTGCACAACCCCTCCACCACCTGGCGTTTTGTGTGCCCGGTGCTGTTGTCTTCGACAACAGCACCCCCAGAAACAGCACCCCCAGAAACAGCGCTCTCAGGAACGGCACCCCAGGAACAACACCCCCGGGAACAACACCCCGGAGACATCGCCTTCGAGGATGTGGAGGAACTCGATGACGGCGGTCAGTGTCGGCACGTCCCGCCGACGGATCCCTGCCGCGGCAGCGCACGACCCCGGGTGGAGCGTGCACGACGCCCCGTCCGGCGGGGCGGGGCGACCCCAGGGTGCGGTGAGACTGCCTTGATCTCCCTGGAGAGGTCCCGCCTCGTCCGGATGGCGGTACCCGCGCACCCCTCGCGTGCCGCCGGAGTACGGCGCACGGTGGCGGCGCAGCTGGCCCGCTGGAAGCTGTCCGCGATCCTCGACGACGCGGTCCTCGCCACCGACGAACTCTTCGCCAACGCGGTCCGGCACGCGAGCGCCGGTCCCGCCGACACCATCGCCATGGTCCTCGAGTGCTCCGGGCGCGAACTGCGCGTCACCCTCGCCGACCCCTCGCCCGTGCCGCCCCGGCCTCGCACGGTGCCCGCGTCCGCCGAGTCCGGACGAGGGCTGTCCATCGTGTCCGCGCTGGCCGACGACTGGGGCACCGAGCCGCCGGAGCCGGGGGACGAGGGCAAGAGGGTGTGGTTCTCGCTCGCCGTGCGGGAGCCGGCGTGAAGGGCGCCCCGGCCATGGAACCCACGTCGCGACCCGCGCCCGGCACCGGTCCGCCCCGCGGGCGGGTGCTCGCCGCCGAGCTGATCCGCCGGGCCGAGGACGGACGGCGGCTGGCGCGGGAGGCCCGGTCCGCGCCCACCGCTCGGGCCCGGGACCGCATCGCCGCGTGCCACACCGGCAATGGCGAGGCCCTGCGCGCGATCGTCGCCCGTCACGGCTGGCCCACCGCCGAGTCGGTCGGCGAACCCGCCTCGACGGCGGCTCTCATGCTCCTGCTGCACTCCCCCGACCTCGGCTTCCAGCTCACGTGCCGCGACCTGATCGCCGAGGCGGTCGCGGACGGCCGCTGTCCCGCACTGCACCACGCGTACATCGCCGACCACTGCGCCGTCGCCCTGAACCAGCCCCAGTTCTACGGCACCCGCATCGACCCCGGCACCCTCTTCCCGTACCCCATCCGCCACCCCGAGTCCGTCGACGAACGCCGCCAGGACGTGGGCCTCGGCCCCCTGACCGACCATCTACGGGCGGTACGCGTCGACCTGGGGGCGAGCGGCGGGCTGTGAACAACCGTGCGTCCACCGAGGATTACGCGGTGGTCACCGCAGGCGGACGGCGACTCCGGCCCGGAAATCCGATCGCCCCCGCCCCGTGATCGCGCTACCGTCGCCCGATGCCCGACCTGCGAACCGAACGCCTCCTCCTGCGCGACTGGCGGGAGTCCGACCTGGCCCCCTGGGCGGCCATGAACGCCGACCCCGAGGTGCGTGAACACTTTCCGGGTGTCCTCACGGCGGAACAGAGCGAAGCGTCCGCCGCCCGCTTCCAGAACGACCTCGACCGGCGGGGCTGGGGATGGTGGGCACTGGAGGTGCGGTCCACGGGGCGGTTCATCGGTTTCGCCGGGCTGGATCCGGTGAACGAGGACATGCCGTTCTCCGGCGTGGAGGCCGGCTGGCGACTCACGCGTACGGCGTGGGGCCACGGCTATGCCACCGAAGCCGCGCGGGCGGTCCTGGACTTCGGCTTCGAGCAGCTCCGGCTCCCGGAGATCCTCGCGGTGACCACCGCCCTCAACCTCCGCTCCCAGGCCGTTATGCGCCGCCTCGGCATGACCCGGAACCCGGACGACGACTTCGACGACCCGTCGATGCCGCAGGGACCGCTGCGCCGCGCCGTGGTGTTCCGGCTGACGCGCGACGCCGACTAGCGCGGAAGGCTCGGCGGGTCGGGCGTCGGGCGCTCGTCGGTCAGCTCGCGGCCCAGCCCGCGTAGAACAGGCCGAGGCCGGCGATCACGCAGATGCCCTGGATGGTCCAGAAGCGGACCACGACCAGAACCTCGGACCAGCCCTTGAGTTCGAAGTGGTGCTGGAGCGGTGCCATCCGGAAGACGCGTCTGCCGGTCAGCTTGAACGAGCCGACCTGGATGACCACCGACATGGTGATGAGGACGAACAGCCCGCCGAGGACGGCCAGGAGCAGTTCGGTGCGGGAGCAGATGGCGAGGCCCGCAAGTGCCCCGCCGAGCGCCAGCGAGCCGGTGTCGCCCATGAAGATCTTGGCCGGCGAGGTGTTCCACCACAGGAACCCGAAGCAGGCACCCATCAGCGCGGCCGCGACCACGGCGAGGTCGAGCGGGTCGCGCACCTCTATGCAGGAGGCGGGGTCGGTGAGTTCGAGGGCGTTCGCGCACGAGTTCTGGAACTGCCACAGACCGATGAAGGTGTAGCCGCCGAAGACCATGACCGACGCGCCGGTGGCGAGGCCGTCCAGACCGTCGGTGAGGTTCACCCCGTTCGACATGGCCAGGATCATGAACAGGGCCCAGACGACGAACAGCACCGGACCGATGGTCCAGCCGAAGTCGGTGACGAACGACAGCTTCAGGGAGGCCGGTGTCTGACCCCGCTCGTCCGCGAACCGGATGGCCAGCAGGGCGAACACGATACCGACGATCAGCTGACCGGCCATCTTGGCCCCGGCCCGCAGCCCCAGCGACCGCCGCTTGACGATCTTGATGTAGTCGTCCAGGAATCCGACCACACCCATGCCCGCCATGAGGAACAGCACCAGGAAACCGGGGTAGGTCGGGCTCTCCCCGGTGATGACCTTGGTCGCGACGTAGGCGACGAGGGTGGCCAGGATGAAGGCGATGCCGCCCATGGTCGGCGTACCGCGCTTGCCCGCATGACCACGCGGCCCGTCGTCGCGGATGAACTGGCCGTATCCCTTGCGGGCCAGCAGCTTGATCAGCAGCGGTGTGCCGATCAACGTCAGGAACAGGCCGATGGCCCCGGCGTACAGGATCTGGTTCATCGGACGGTGGTCTCCCCCTCGGTCGCGCTCGGACACGCGACTGCCGCACCGGTGTCGCTGCTTCTCACGGGCCCCACCCTATGCAGTCACCTGATCTTCGTACCGGGGTGGGTAGTTGACCGAGTTGCGAGGACCGCGGTCGGAGGGGCGTGACGAGGGTGCGCGGTCGGGAGCGGCCCGGTGGGGCTTCTCGCACCGTTCCCGCGCCCTGAAAACCAGGGACGGCGCCCTGTTCTTTTCGCCCCCGCAGCTCCGTCGACTTCCAGGCCCGCGAGGCCTGGTCCGGGTCCGCAGCGAACCCTCGGCGGACATCACAGGGGGAAAGGGTTTTCGTCCGCGGGGGACGAAACGTAGTTTGTGCTGCTGATCAGCTTGTTCTTCTTGTGCGTGAAAGAGGCTTTGCCATGGGGCGTCCCGAACTACCGGTCGACCCGGCGGCCGGTCCCGTGCAGCGGCTCGCCAACGATCTCCGGGAGCTGCGCCGCGCGGCGGGCAACGTGTCGTACCGGGCCATGGCGCAGAAGGCCGGCTTCTCGGTGACGACCCTGGCGAAGGCCGCGAGCGGCGAGCGACTGCCGTCGTTGGCCGTGCTCCGGGCGTACGTCGAGGCGTGCGGGGAGGAGGACCCCGCCCCGTGGGAGGCGCGCTGGGCGGAGGCCGAGGCGCAGGCAGGCAAGGAGCGGCAGGAGGATGCCGACGCCACTCCGCCCTACCGCGGCCTCGCGCGCTTCGAGGCGGACGACCGTGACCTGTTCTTCGGCCGGGACCGGCTGGTCGACGAGCTGAGCGAGCTGGCGTGCGGGTCCCCGTTCGCCGTGGTGTTCGGAGCGTCCGGCAGCGGCAAGTCCTCCCTGCTGCGGGCCGGTCTGATTCCCCTGCTGCGGGAAAGATTCGCGCAGCAGGGGCGGGAGGCGGTCCTGCGGATCCTGACGCCGGGGGCGCGGCCCGCCACCACCTACGGCCATCTGCTGGCGCCGACGGCCGATGAACCGGAGTGCTGGGTGGTGGTGGATCAGTTCGAGGAGGTCTTCACCCTCTGCCGCGAGCGCGCGGAACGGGACCGCTTCCTCGATCTGCTGCTCGCCGCCCGCGAACCGGGGAGCCGGCTGCGCGTGCTCATCGCCGTGCGTTCCGACTTCTACGCACGGTGCGCGGAGCACCCGCGCCTGGCGGAGGCGCTGCACAGGAGCGGGCTCCTGGTCGGGCCCATGACCGCGGACGAGCTGCGTGAGGCGGTGATCGGTCCCGCGCAGGCCGCCGGGCTCATCGTGGAGCGGACACTGACCGCGCGGATCGTCGAGGACGTGCTGGGCGAGCCCGGCGGACTGCCGATGCTGTCCCATGCCCTGCTGGAGACCTGGCGACGCCGTAAGGGACGGATGCTGACCCTCGCCGCGTACGAGGCGGCCGGCGGGGTGCGCGGCGCGATCGCGGCCAGCGCCGAAGAGGCGTACGGGGAACTCGCACCGGCGCAGGCACACGCCGCCCGGCACCTGCTCCTGCGAATGGTCGAGCCCGGCCAGGGCAACGCCGACACCCGTCGCCCGCTCACCTGGGAGGAGATGGGCGGGTGGGAGGACCCCGACGTGCGGGCCGTCGCCGGGCGGCTGACCCGGGCCCGGCTGCTGACCACCGACGACGACGGAGTGCAGCTCGCCCACGAGGCGCTCATCTCCTGCTGGCCGCGGCTGCGCGAGTGGATCGAGGCGGACCGGGAGCGGCTGCGCCACCACCGGCAGCTGACCGACGCCGCCCGCACCTGGCTGGAGCACGACCGCGACCCGGGCACCCTCTACCGGGGCACCCGCCTGGCGCGGGCCGAGGAACTGTTCGCGGACGACGACGGCGGCCACGACGGGCTGACGTCGGAGGAGACGGCCTTCATGGTCGCCGCGGCGGAGCAGCGGGCGGCGGAGGAGCGTGCCGCCACCCGGGCCCGCCGCCGCAGCCGCACACTCATCGCCTCGCTCTGCGCCCTGCTGGCGGTGGCCCTGGTCGTCGGCCTGGCCGCCGTACGGCTGCGTCAGGACAGCGAGAAGCAGACCACCGACACGGCGGCCCGCCGGGTTGCCGCGGTCGCCGACGCACTGCGTACCACCGACCCGCGGACCGCGATGCTGCTCGGCGTCGCCGCATGGCGCATCTCCGAGCTGCCGGAGTCACGCCGGGCACTGCTGGGCGCGCTCGCCCAGCGCGAACTGGGCAGCTTCACCGACCCGGCGCCCGGTGACGGACCGGCCCGGTCCCTCGACAGCTCCGGGCGCACCCTGCTGAGCGTCGACGGGAACACCTGGAGGGTGTGGGATGTCGCCACCCACCGCCGTATCGCCTCGGGACGGGTACCTCACGGGGCGGTACTCGCCGCGGGTCCGGCCGGCCGGGTGCTCGTCGTCCAGACCGGCCGGCAGACCCAGCGGATGTGGGACACCCGGACTAAGCGGTGGATCGGGGACACCCTGCCGCTCGGGGACATCGTGAGCTTCGAGGCGAGTGGCCGCAATTACCTGGTGACGAGCCTGTTCGACGACCGGGCTGGGCTCTACTCCGCCACCGACGGCCGGCTGGTCTTCCGGACCCCGTCGGCCGGCAGCGGGGAGCGCCCCGCCGCGGCGGCCGACGACCGGCTGCTGGCCGTCTGCCCGCGCGGCCGGGCCCCGCAGGTCTGGGACACCTCCGCGCGCAGCGTCCGGCCCGGCGCCTGGACCAGCGCTCGCGGCGCCTGTGACGGTGACGTCACCCTCCTCGGCCTGACCGGCGGCCGGCTCCTCACCCTCTCCGGGGACCGGGTGCGTGTATGGGACACCACGTCGGGACGAGAACTCGCCGACGTCACCCACCCGGGCGCCCTGGGCGCCGTCGTGAGCGCGGACGGCTCGTTTCTGGCGACCGGCGGCGGCCAGGAGATCAAAGTGTGGCGTCTGTCCCACCGCGGCGCCCCCGTCCTCCGGCACTCCTTGGACAACGCCTCGCTCTCCGGTCTCGCCTGGGACTCCTCGCGGCCTCTGCTGCGGTTTCTCGAAGGGGGTACGGTCCACACCCTCGACCTCACCACGACGCTCACCCGTGCCTGGCGCGAGAATCCGCTCGCCGGGGTCCGGCTCAGCCCCGACGGCAGAACGCTCGCCACCGCCGAACGCACGCGTGACGGCTACGCCTTCCACCTGCGGAACACACGCGACGGCCGTCTGCTGCGCACCCTGCCGCCCCCGGCCCTCCCCGCCCTGCGTACCGACAGACCGCTCGCCCTCGCCGACGAGACGGAGCCTCTGCTGTCCTTCAGCCCCGACGGAGGCGCGTTCGCCTACGGGATCTCCGTTTCCGGCGAAGACGCGGCGTCGCAGCGTCTGACGGTGTGGGACGTGACCGCCGGACACGTCAGGACCACGGTGGACCTGGCCACACCGAGGCCCACGGGAGCGTACGAGGTGCCCCGGGACACGGTCGTCCTGGGGCCCGGCGGTCGCACTGTCCTCACCGCCCGGGGGACGCCCGACGGCTTCGTCAACGAGACGTGGGACACCGCGCACCGGCGGAGGACGGCCCGCCTCCCCGGCCCGGGAGGCGGTCATCTGGCGGTCAGCCCGGACGGCGGGCTCCTCGTGACCGACAACCGCGTCGTCCGAGCGGGCCGGTCCCAGGCACATGACCTCGTCCAGCACGACGCCGTCGAGCGCATCGCCTTCGCCCCCGACGGCTCCCGACTGGCGGCCGGCGACAGGGCAGGGCGGGTGGCCGTCTGGGACGGCGACCTCCGGCACCGGGCGGGCATCCTGAGGAACGTCTTCCTGGCGCCCGACGGTCCGACCTACGACTCGGCGGAGACGATCACGGCTCTCGCGTTCAGCCCGGACGGCGACACGCTCGCCGTGGGCGGCGACTCGGGAACCGTCCAGCTCTGGGACCTCGCGACCCGGCAGCCCGTCGGCCCTTCTCTGCCCACCCCTGGTGGGAGCGTCGATACGCTCGCCTTCAGCCCGGACAGCACCACGCTGTACGCGGGCGGCGTGAACGTGCCGCTCCAGCGGTACGCCGTGGATCCTGATCGAGCGGTCTCCCTCGTCTGCTCCCGTGCCGGCAACACGGAGCTGACCCGGGAACAGTGGCGCGCCTACGTCCCGGACCAGCCGTACAGGCGCGTCTGCCCCTGACAGCCGCCCCCGTTGCGTGACCACGGCCGGCCCAGGGGCGTCTTTTCGGCCGTGGGGCCTGATGCGTGGCGGGGGCGCTCGGTGAGTGCTGCCGCTGTCGGACTCCTCGCCGCCACCATCGGGAAAAACAGCGAAAAACGCATGAAACCGGTCGCCCGGAGTTGTACGCGGCGGCACCAGGGGCGTGCCAGACAACCTCCCGGCTGTGAGCGTCGAGCGTCGTATCGCCGCACGTCGAACAACCGGAGCGCACCATGCCCACCAGCGTCCTCATCGCGGTCGCCCTGTCCGTCCTTCTCGGAATCCTGGTGATCATGCTGAGGTCCGGCGGCCCCGGCACGGACGCTTCGACGGCGGCGGACCCCACGACGATCGACGCCGCTGCCGCCGACGGCGGAGAGCCCGTCGGCCTCCCGCGCTCAGCGACTTCCGTGTCGTGCGGTTCTCCGGTGAAACCCCCCACGACTTCGTCCTGAGCCTCGCCTCCGACGGCCCGCACGAAGGTGCCACCGACGACGACCGGTTTCGCGGCGAGGAGGGCCACGACGCCCTCGCCCGTGTAGCGGTACAGCCACTGACGGTCGTCGACCTGAGCACCGCCCGCCAGGTCGGAGTGATGCGCGACGGGGCCGGCCTCACCCACGCCCTCGGACCTGGGCCAGGTCACTCGAATCGGTGCTCGCGGCGGGGCTCTCCCGCCAGGCTGCCCGGCCCCTGTGCGGTCGGGCGGCCCGCCGCCACGGGCGCCGCCCGACCGTCCGGCACGTACCGCCTCTCCCCTCCCCCACCGGCCCACCGCTCCGGCACCCGGGCGAGGCTGAGACACTGCACGTCATGGCCTCCTTCACTCCCGCGCGCGCCCTGCTGATGCTGACCACCGGGCTGACCTGTCTGCTGATGGCGGGCGGCGCCCTCATCGGTGCGCTGATCGGCGGTGGTCCCGTCGCCCTGGGGGCGGCGGTGTGCGCCGGTCTGGTCGGCATGGTGGGCTCGCTGATCGTGCGGCGGCGGGCCATGGCGCACTTCGCCATGGCCCAGCGGCAGGCCGGGCAGCGGGGTTACGCCGAGGGCATCGCGCACGGCGTGCTCATCCACGTGACCGCCTACGAGGCCGCGGTCTTCCCCCGCACCGGGCCGAGCGGCGTCAGCGCGGAGGAACGCGAGGCCCGCCGCACCATCGCCTACCGCATGGCGGCCCTCGACGAGGTGCCCCAGCGGGTGCGCCTGGCCGCGGCGGACGCCCTGGCGCTCCTCGACAAGACCGACCGCGAGGGCGCCGAGGAGGCCCTGGCCCGTCTCGCCACGACCGTGCGTCTGGAGTACTCCCGCCTGTGAGGCCCGCGGCCGCTCAGTGACCGCTGATCGCGCGCGGGGTGTAGGGCTGCTCCAGTTCCTCGGTCTCCTTGTCCGTCAGGGTGACGTCGAGGGAGGCCACGGCGTCGGCCAGGTGGTGGGGCTTGGTGGCGCCGACGATGGGGGCGGTGACCGTGGGACGGCTCAGCAGCCAGGCCAGGGCGACCTGCGCACGGGGCACCCCGCGCTCACCGGCGATCCGGGTGACGGCGTCGACGATCTCCCGGTCGCCCTCCTGGTAGAGGGTCCTGCCGAAGTTGTCGGTCTCGGTGCGTGCGGTCACGGAGCCCCAGTCCCGGGTGAGGCGGCCGCGCGCGAGCGGGCTCCAGGGCAGCGTGGCGACGCTCTGGTCCTCGCACAGCGGGAGCATCTCGCGCTCCTCCTCGCGGTAGAGGAGGTTGTAGTGGTTCTGCATGGACACGAACCGGGTCCAGCCGTTCAGCCGGGCGGTGTGCTGCATCTTCGCGAACTGCCAGGCGTACATCGAACTCGCCCCGAGGTAACGTGCCTTGCCCGCCTTCACCACGTCGTGCAGGGCCTCCATCGTCTCCTCGACCGGGGTGTGGGGGTCGAAGCGGTGGATCTGGTAGAGGTCCACGTAGTCGGTGCCGAGGCGCCGCAGGCTGTTGTCGATCTCCGTCATGATCGCCTTGCGGGACAGGCCCCAGGCGTTGGGGCCCTGGTGCATGGCGCCGTTCACCTTGGTCGCGACGACGACCTCCTCGCGCCGCGCGAACTCGGCGAGCGCGCGGCCGACGATCTCCTCGCTGGTGCCGTCGGAGTAGACGTTCGCGGTGTCGAAGAAGTTGATCCCCGCGTCCAGCGCCTGCCGGATCAGCGGGCGTGACGCCTCCTCGTCCAGGGTCCATTCGTGCGTGCCTCGGTCGGGGAGGCCGAAACTCATGCATCCCACACAGATCCGGGACACGTCCAGACCCGTCGAGCCGAGCTTCACGTACTGCATCGTTGCAACTCCTGCCTGTGAGGGGTGGGCTGACAAGCGTACGAAAGAGGTGGTGTGCCGATCGGTCAGATCCGGTACCGCCGCAGTGCCGGTGTGGCCGTCGCCAGGAGCAGCACGGCGATCATGACCAGCAGGCCTCCGCCGGCGACGGCCGTACGGGTGCCGAAGGCGGCGCCCGCCGTGCCGTGCAGGACGTCGGCGAGCCGGGGGCCGCCGGCCACGACCACGGTGAACACGCCCTGCATCCGGCCGCGCATCTCGTCGGTCGCGGCGGAGAGCAGGATGGCGCCGCGGAAGACCATCGAGACCATGTCGGCGACTCCGGCGGCCACGAGGAACGCCACGGCGAGCCACAGGCTGGTGCTCAGCCCGAAGCCCGTGATGGCCGCTCCCCAGGCCATGACGGCCGCGAGGACCATGAGTCCGTGCCGGTGGGAGCGGGAGAAGGTGCCCGACATCAGGCCCCCGACGACGGCCCCGATGGGGATCGCGGCGAACAGCAGGCCGAGGGCGAGTCCTTCGCCGTAGGGCGCGTACGTGGTGGCGGCCAGCTGCGGGAAGAGGGCGCGGGGCATGCCCAGGACCATGGCGATGATGTCGGCGAGGAAGGACAGCAGGAGCACCTTGTGCAGGGCGATGTAACGGAAGCCCGCGACCACCTCCCGCAGGCCGGCCCGCCTGGCGGTGGTGGTGTCCAGAGGCGGCAGGGAGGGCAGCCGGTACACGGCCCAGAGGGTGACGCAGAGGGCGAGCGCGTCGATGAGGTACAGCTCGGCCAGGCCGATCACCGGGATGAGGGCGCCGGCGAGCAACGGTCCGGCCACCAGGCCGAGTTGCATCACGGTCGAGCCGAGCGCGGCGGCCGCCGGCAGTTCCTCGGCGGGGACCAGCCGGGCCACGGAGGCGTTGCGGGCGGGTGAGTTGAGGCCGGAGAACGCCTGCTGGAGGGCGAGCAGGGCCATCAGCGTCCAGACGGACTCGAGGCCGGTGACGGCCTGCACCCAGAACAGCACCGAGGTGACGGCGATACCGGTGTTGGTGACGAGCAGCAGCATGCGGCGGTCGACGCTGTCGGCGACCGCGCCGCCCCAGAGCGCGAAGACCACCAGCGGCAGCAGGCCGGCGAGGCTGGCGTAGCCGACCCAGGCGGAGGAGCCGGTGATGTCGTAGATCTGTTTGGGGACGGCGACGGCGGTCAGTTGGCTGCCGACGGCGGTCACGATGGTCGAGGACCACAGGCGCCGGTAGGCGGGGCGGCGCAGCGGCCGGGTGTCCATCGCCCAGCGACGCCAGCCCCGGCGGGGTGGCGCCGCCGGGTCGCCCTTGGAAGCGGTGCCGTTCTCCGAGCCGGCGTCGTTCTCCGGTGCGGTGTCGTCGCCGGTGCTGCTCTGGGTGGTGTCCACGGGCATCCTGATGCTCGATACATCTTTCGATACGGGCACCACTATCGCGGAGATCACCACCGCCGGGACAGGCGATTTCGCCGCCGTCTCACATGCTGTCGGCGGGACCTCCGCATGACCGTGGATCCCACCGCCTCCGCCGCGCCTCAGGCTCCGGCGATCAGCATTCCGCCGAGGACGAGCATCGTCACCGCGACCAGGCCGTCGAGGACTCGCCAGGCGGACGGGCGGGCCAGGTGCCGGCTGAGCAGCCGGGCGCCGAAGCCCAGGGCGGCGAACCAGCACAGGCTGGCGAGGGTTGCGCCCAGACCGAAGGTCCAGCGCAGGGAGCCCTGGTCCGAGGCGATGGAACCGAGCAGGAACACGGTGTCCAGGTAGACGTGCGGGTTGAGCCAGGTCAGCGCCAGACAGGTGAGGACGGCCCGGCGCCGGGAGCCCGCCGACCCGCTCTCCGCGCGCAGCGCGTCGTCGCCGGGCCGCAGGGCGCGGCGGGCGGCCAGGGCGCCGTAGACCAGGAGGAAACCGCCGCCGACCAGGGCGACCGCCTTCAGCGCGCCGGGCCAGGCGACGACCACCGCACCGACCCCGGCGACGCCGAGGGCGATCAGCAGCGCGTCGGAGAGGGCGCAGATGGCCACGACCGGCAGCACCGCGTCGCGGTGCAGGCCTTGGCGGAGGACGAAGGCGTTCTGGGCTCCGATGGCGACGATGAGGGAGAGGCCGGTGCCGAATCCGGCCGCGAGGGCTGTCATTTCGCTGAACACACCCACGACGCTAGGAAACGCGCCGCCCTGCGTACAGCTAAAGATTCTTACGTATCATTAGCCACCGTGATGTCTCAGCTACCCCTGGACCTGGTGCGCACCCTGCTGGCCGTGGTGGACGAGGGCACCTTCGACGCGGCGGCCGGTGCCCTGCACGTGACACCGTCGGCGGTCAGCCAGCGGGTCAAGGCGCTGGAGCAGCGGGTCGGCCGGGTCCTGTTGATCCGGGAGAAGCCGGTGCGGCCGACGGAGTCCGGCGAGGTGATCGTCCGGTTCGCGCGCCAGCTGGCCCGTCTCGAACACGACGCGCACACCGCGCTCGGGATGACGGGCGCCGGGGAGACCACGCGGGTGTCGATCGCGGTGAACGCCGACTCGCTGGCCACGTGGTTCCTGCCCGCCCTGACCCGGGTGCCCGAGGAACTGCGCCCCTGCTACGAACTGCTGCGGGAGGACGAGCAGCACACGGCCCGGCTGCTGCGCGAGGGGCTCGTGATGGCCGCGGTCACCTCGGCACCGGACGCCGTGGCCGGCTGCTCGGTCCGGCCGCTCGGCCGGATGCGCTACCGGCCCTGCGCCACGCCCGCCTTCGCGGAGCGGTGGCTGGGCCTCGGATCGGGCACACCGCTGAAGGAGCTGATCGTCGACGCGCCGGTGGTCTTCTTCGACCGGCGGGACGAGTTCCAGGACGCCTTTGTCCGGCGGCTGACGCGGGGCCACCCGGCCGGTCCCCGCCGGCACTACGTACCGACCTCGGAGGGGTTCGTGGACGCCGTGGCCGCCGGCATGGGCTGGGGCATGGTGCCCGCCGCCCAGGCCGAGCGGCTCCTCGACAGCGGCCGCCTGGTCGACCTGGCACCGGAACGGACCGTGGACGCCCAGTTGTTCTGGCAGCAGTGGAAGCTCGACTCCCCCGCGCTGACGGCGGTGGCGGAGGCGGTCGCCGCGGAGGCCGCCGAGACGCTCGATCCCTGACGGGGCCCCGCGGCTCCCTCACACGTCGCGGCCGGTACCGAACGGACCGTCCAGCGCCGCCCACTGGAGCAGCATGATGGTCTTGGCGTCGGCGATCTCCCCGCTGCGGATCATCTCCAGCGCGCGGCGGAAGGGCAGTTCGACGAGTTCGATGTCCTCGCCCTCCTCACCGAGGCCGCCGCCCTCGTGGGTACGGGTCGACGGGCCGTAGGGGGCGGCGTAGAAGCTGACGCGTTCCGTGACGGAGCCGGGGCTCATGTAGATGTCGAAGACGTGCCGGATCTCGCCGATGGTGTGACCGGTCTCCTCGACGACCTCGCGCCGCACGGCGACCTCGGGGTGCTCGTCCTCCTCGTCGAGCAGACCGCCCGGCGTCTCGACGAGCATCCCGTCGGGGTGGCCGTTGACGTACACCGGGTAGCGGAACTGCCGGGTGAGCAGCACGGTTTCGCGTTCGGTGTCGTAGAGCAGGACGGTGGCGCCGTTGCCCCGGTCGTGCGTCTCGCGCTCCTGGGTGCTCCAGGTGCCGTCGGTGTGCTGGAAGTCGAAGGTGGTCGTGCGCTCCACGTACCAGTGGCTGGACAGCAGGCGGACGTCCCGCACCTTGACGCGCGGGTTGCCGGTCAGGTCCCGGCCGGTGCGGTCGAGCCCGGTACGGCCCCGGCGGTCCGGGACGTCGACTCCGACGGTCTTGTTGGTCATGCGTCCGCTTCTACCATTGCGGTCGAGACGTTGTCAGGCATCTCAATTCGCTTGCCGCGCGCGTCGCTTGGCGGAATCGGGCGGTCCGGGACAGCATGCCCGTATGAAGAGCGATCTTTTCTCCAACGAGAACATGGTGCAGCCGGCGTACGCGCCGGGGATGAGCGTCCAGAACGCCAAGTCGATCAAGTACGCGGTGAACGGCGAGATGCTCGCCCGGCAGGGCGCGATGATCGCCTTCCGGGGGAATCTGCAGTTCGAACGCAAGGGCCAGGGCGTGGGCGGCATGCTCAAGCGCGCGGTCACCGGCGAGGGGCTGGCGCTGATGGCGGTGCGCGGTCAGGGCGAGGCCTGGTTCGCGCACGAGGCGCAGAACTGTTTCATCGTCGACATCGAGCCCGGCGACGTGTTCACCGTCAACGGACGCAACGTGCTCTGTTTCGACGCGTCCCTGTCCTACGAGATCAAGACGGTGAAGGGCGCCGGCATGACCGGTGGCGGCCTGTTCAACAGCGTCTTCACGGGACAGGGGAAGCTGGGTCTCATCTGTGACGGCAATCCGCTGGTCATCCCGGTGTCGCCGCAGCTGCCCGTGTTCGTCGACACGGACGCGGTGGTGGGCTGGACGGCCCACCTCACCACCTCCCTGCACCGCTCCCAGTCCTTCGGTTCGATGATCCGCGGCGGCTCCGGGGAGGCCGTGCAGCTGAAGCTGGAGGGCGAGGGCTTCGTGGTGGTACGGCCGAGCGAGGTGACTCCGCAGGCCCAGCAGCACTGAGCCGACGGACGACAGGGAGCCCAAGCGAACAGGTTTTCGAATCCAGGAGTACGCTGCAGGTATGGCCGCGCACCTCCAGGGCTCCCTCTTCGACCAGTCCGACGACGTCCGCCTCGGTCCGCTCGACGGGCTGCGCCGTCGTGAGCTGGGGGCCGGCGCCTGGGTCGACGTACTGCCCGGGTGGCTGACCGGCGCCGACGCGCTGTTCGAGCGGCTCGCCGAGGACGTGCCGTGGAAGGCGGAGCGACGACAGATGTACGAGCAGGTCGTGGACGTACCCCGCCTGCTCGCCTACTACGGCCCCGAGGACACCCTGCCGCACCCCGTCCTGGACGAGGCCCGGCAGGCGCTGTCCGCGCACTACGGCTCCGAGCTCGGCGAGCCGTTCGTCACGGCGGGGCTCTGCTTCTACCGCGACGGCCGGGACAGCGTGGCCTGGCACGGCGACCGGATCGGCCGGGGCGCCCGGGAGAACACGATGGTGGCCATCCTGTCCGTGGGCGACCCCCGCGATCTGGCCCTGCGCCCCCACGGCGGCGGCGGTGGACCGACCCTGCGCTTTCCACAGGGGCACGGCGACCTGCTCGTGATGGGCGGCTCCTGCCAGCGCACCTGGGACCACGCGGTACCCAAGTCGACGCGGGCGGTGGGGCCGCGCATCAGCATCCAGTTCCGGCCGCGCGGCGTCCGCTAGCCAGTCCGCCCGCCGGGCGCGGGGCCGTGGGCGAGCCGCGGGGCGGGGCCGTGGGCGAGCCGCGGGGCGGGGCCGCGGGCGAGCCGCGGGGCGGGGCGGGGCGGCGCGGTGCGCTGCCGGCTACTTCCGTCCGGCGAGGGCCCGCGCCTGCGAGGACCGGGCCAGCTTCGGGCCCAGCCAGCGCTTGAGCCGGCGCAGGGCCTCCAGACGGCCGGCCGCGCGGTCGAGGCGGTAGTAGAGCTGCGGCGGCACGTACGGCAGCAGCGGCGAGTGCCGTTGACCGAGGAGCGCGAACATCTGCTCCGGCGGCAGCTCGATGTACCGCTGGATGTTCTCGTACCACTGGGCGCTGTACCGGGCGGCGCTCTGCAGCCGCAGGAGGTCGGACTTGCGGCGTCGCTCGTAGGCGGTGAGCGCGCTCTCCGTGTCCGGGTGGGCGCCGAGGGACTCGGCCAGGCAGATGGCGTCCTCCAGCGCGAGGGTGGTGCCGGCGCCGATGGAGTAGTGCGTGGTGTGCGCGGCGTCGCCGAGCAGGACCAGGTTGCCGTGGTGCCAGACGCGGTTGGTCAGGGTGCGGAAGGTGAGCCACCGGGCGGTGCCGTCACCCTGGTCCCGGCCCAGCAGCGGATGGCCGTCCAGGATGTCGGCGAAGAGCTTCTCCAGGAGGGCGAGGCCGTCGGCCTCCCCCAGGCGGTCCAGGCCCAGGCCGCTCAGCGTCTCCGGGCAGCACTCGATGACACAGGTGCTCTGCTCGTCGCTGAACGGATAGGCGTAGGCCCAGATCCAGCCGTGGTCGGTCTCCTGGAAGGAGAACGTGAAGGCGTCGTGGACCTTGGTCGTGCCCAGCCAGATGTAGGCGTTGCGGCCGAGCGTGATCTCGCTGCCGAAGCGGTCCGCGTACCTCTCGCGCACCGTGCTGTTGACTCCGTCGCCCGCGACGACGAGGTCGGCCTCCGGCAGGGCGACGGCCGTGATCTCGTCCTCGTACTCCACCCGGACACCCAGGGCGCGGGCTCGGTCCGCCAGCAGTTCGAGCAGGCGGCGCCTGCCGATGCCGAAGCCGTCGTCGCCGGGCTGGACGGTGCTGCGGTCGCGGACGTACGCCACCCCGCTGTTCCAGGTGACGGAGTTCTCGCTGATGGCGAGGGCCGTCTCGGGGTCCTTCTCGCGGAGCTCGTCCAGCAGTTCGGACCAGTAGGTGACGCCCCAGCCGTAGGTGGACCCGGCCGGGTTCCGTTCATGGACGGTGATGTCGTGGGACGGGTCCTGCCGCTTCATCAGGATCGAGAAGTACAGGCTTGCGGGTCCGCCGCCGACGCACGCGATCTTCACGCACACTCCCATTTCGCTGCGCAAAGCGATCAATTGACCACGAAGAGTAGCAGTGCGCGTGCGGTCCGGATTCACGCCACTTTGCCCGCGTGACGCCGACCACGCACCACGCACCCGCACCGCAAGATCATCGGCGCCGGCGCCGCCACCGGGCGGAATATCTCCCTCCCCCCTCCCCCGCGAAGGCGGCACAGCAAGATCATCTTTGTTCAACCTTGCACGACATATACGTGATTGTCCTGATCGCAGCCAACCGGTTTCCCGGGATTTCTCCCGCCCCACAGCAGGTCGATAGGTATGACGAGTCATCAATCACCCCTTTCCCAGGAGGTTTTCGCATGCCCGACATCACCCGGCGCCACGCTCTCGGGGCCGCGGCGGCCCTCACCGTGACCGTCGGAGCCCCGCTCACCGCGGCGGCCGCGGACGACCGCACCGGCCACGACGACCACGGCGACCACGACGGCCATCAGCCGCTCCAGCCCTTCGACGAGGTCTACCGGGGCCGCCGGATACAGGGCCGTGCCACCGAGGGCGGGGGGCACCACCACGGCACCGGATACGCGGTGTTCGTCGACGGGGCGGAGCTGCACATGATGCGGAACGCCGACGGCAGCTGGATCAGCGTCGTCAGCCACTACTCCCCCGTGCCGACCCCGCGGGCGGCCGCCCGCGCGGCCGTCGACGAGCTCCAGGGCGCCCGCCTCGTCCCCTTCAACTGACCCGCGCCGCCCGCACGCGCACCACCGGATTCACTGCAAGGAGCCGCAGCACCATGACCACCCGCAAGAACCAGGCGACCCTGACCGCCGACGAGAAGCGGCGCTTCGTCGACGCGCTGATCGCGCTGAAGCGGTCCGGCCGCTACGACGAGTTCGTCACGACGCACAACGCGTTCATCCTCGGCGACACGGACAACGGCGAGCGAACCGGCCACCGTTCGCCGTCCTTCCTGCCCTGGCACCGCAGATTCCTGCTGGAGTTCGAACGGGCCCTGCAGTCCGTGGACTCCACGGTCGCCCTGCCCTACTGGGACTGGACGGCCGACCGCACGGCCCGCTCCTCCCTCTGGGCCCCCGACTTCCTCGGCGGCACCGGACGCAGCCGCGACGGACAGGTGATGGACGGCCCGTTCGCGGCGTCCACCGGGAACTGGCCCATCAACGTGCGCATCGACGGCCGCACCTATCTGCGCCGTGCTCTCGGGAGCGCGGTGCGGCAGCTGCCGACCCGGGCCGAGGTGGACTCGGTGCTCGCCATGCCCACGTACGACATGGCGCCCTGGAACAGTGCCTCGGACGGGTTCCGCAATCACCTGGAGGGGTGGCGGGGCGTCAACCTCCACAACCGGGTGCACGTCTGGGTGGGCGGCCAGATGGGCACCGGGGTCTCCCCCAACGACCCGGTGTTCTGGCTGCACCACGCGTTCATCGACAAGCTGTGGGCCGACTGGCAGCGGCTGCACCCGAACTCGGCGTATCTGCCGGCCTCCGGGACGCCGAACGTGGTGGACCTGAACGAGACGATGAAGCCGTGGGGCGACACGACCCCTGCGGCGCTGCTGGACCACACCCCGCACTACACGTTCGACGCGGCCTGAGGACGTTGATCCGCCGGGGACCTGGGTACTCGCGCCGGGACGCGGCCGGGGCGACCCGGTCGCGACCGCAACGCAACCGATGTGAGGAGGCGACCGATGACCCAGATCGAGGAGTCCGTCGAGGTCCAGGTCCCCGTACGGACCGCCTACAACCAGTGGACGCAGTTCGAGACGTTCCCCGAGTTCATGAGCGGGGTCGAGCGGATCGAGCAGCGGTCCGACACGCTGACGCACTGGGTGACCAAGGTGGACGGTGTGCGCCGTGAGTTCGACGCGGAGATCACCGAGCAGATCCCGGACGAGCGGGTCGCGTGGACGACCGTCTCCGGTGAGGCCAGGCAGGCCGGCGTCGTCACCTTCCACCACCTCGCCGAGGGGCGCACAAAGGTGATGCTGCAGATGGAGTTCCAGCCGGAGGGCACCGCCGAGAAGGTGGCCGACAAGCTGGGCGTCGTGAAGCGGCAGACCAAGGGCGACCTGGCACGCTTCAAGAAGTTCATCGAGGAGCGCGGCCGGGAGACCGGGGAGTGGCGCGGCGCCGTCGTGTGACGCGCACGCTCTCCCGGGGCGTCCCGCCGGGCCGGTTACTCGGCCCCGGCCGTCGCTCCCGTACGGCACTCCGGGTGGCCCCAGCCCTGGTCGTTCTTGGCGATGGGCTCACCCGCGGCGTACGGGCGGCCGCACTGACAGCGGCCGGGGAACTTCGCCTTGATGGTGCGGGACGAGGAGGCGGAGGAGCCGCTGCGCCCGCCCGCCCTGCCGGACCTCGCGGTCTTCTTCGCCGGTGCGCGGCGGGCCGGGACCGTGTCGGGCGCGGCCGGCGGCTCCGGGGAGCCCAGTTCGGTGCCGGCGGGTTCCTGGACGGTGGCCGCCTGGCTCGCCGCACGGTCGGCGAAGTCGTTGAGGCGGTCGCCGTCGACCTGGTGGGCGGGCACATAGCGGAACTCCACCGAGCGTCCGGCGAGCAACTCGTCGATGCGGACGACGAGTTCCTGGTTGGCGACCGGCTTGCCGGCGGCCGTGCGCCAGCCGTTGCGCTTCCAGCCGGGCAGCCAGGTGGTGACCGCCTTCATCGCGTACTGGGAGTCCATCCGGATCTCGATCGGGACCGCCGGGTCGGTGGCCGCCAGCAACCGCTCCAGCGCGGTGAGTTCGGCGACGTTGTTGGTGGCCCTGCCCAGCGGGCCGGCCTCCCAGCGCGCGGGGATCTCATCGTCCTCGGCCACCACCCAGGCCCAGCCCGCCGGTCCGGGATTTCCCTTGCAGGCTCCGTCACAGGCGGCCACAACACGTTCCGACATGCGCTCGATCATGCCATGCCGCGCGTGCCCGTCGGTTCCGGTGCCCGCTCAGTCGACGTCCTTGAGCTCCGGCATCTCGCCCTGGGTGTTGGTGACGTCGATGACGGAGAACGACGCGCCCTGCGGATCGCTGAGCGCGGCGAAGCGGCCGAACGGGGTGTCCATCGGGCCGAAACGCAGGACACCGCCGAGCTTCGTCGCCTTGGCGACCGCGTCGTCGCAGTCGGGGACGGTGAAGTACACGTTGATGTACGAGGGCACCTCGGGCGGGAAGTCCTCGGCCGTCATTCTCATCCGGCCGAGGAGCGGGTTCTGTCCCAGGTCGAAGACGCGGAAGTCCATGTGCGGGTCGTCGGGGTCCTCCATCTGCCTGGACCGGTAGGAGAAGACGGCCGGGAAGAACGCGTCGGACTTCTCCGGCTCCCGGGTGAAGATCTCGGCCCAGGTGTACGCGCCGGGCACGCCCATCGCCTCGAAGCCCTCGTGGACGCCGGCCTGCCAGCAGCCGAAGACGACGCCTTCCGGGGAGCGGGCCAGCAGCATGGAGCCGAACTCGCCGACCCGCATCGGCTCCATCAGCACGTCGCCGCCGTTGTCACGGATCCTGGCCGCGATGGCGTCCACGTCGGACGTGGCCAGGTACAGGCACCAGGCCGACTGCCCCTCCTGGCCGGGCATCGGGGGGACGACTGCGGCCACCGCCTTGCCGTCCGCGTACGCCTGCGTGTAGTTGCCGTACTCGGCGGACGACTCGCCGAAGGTCCAGCCCAGGACCTCGCCGTAGAAGTTCTTGGCGCCCTCGACGTCGCCGAACATCGCGTCGACCCAACAGGGCGTTCCCTCGGGCTGTGCGGCCATGGCTGCCACTCTCCTCGGTTCGACGGGTGGTCTCCCGGCTCTCACGCTAACCAGGGCGGGTCCCGGTCGCGCGCCGAGCGGGACGGACCGCGTGAAACCGGCACGAGTTCCTCGGGGCGGGGCCACGGCCGTGCGGTGTCTGATAATTTCAGCGGCGCTCGCACTCCCGTTCGCCTCGACTCGTGACTCGACTCGTGAGGTGCCGCCATGTCCGGCCGACCGTTCCGACGTACGGCGCTGCCGTGCGCCCGGGGCCGGACGGTACACCTGGTGCTCGTGGCCGCGCTGGCCCTGACCACGTTCCTCTTGTTCTGCACGGGCTCGCCCCCGGGTGAGGCGTCCGAGCGCCGGCTGCACCCGGTCTCGGCGGGGCCGGCCCAGGGGCCGCCGGTGAAGGAACGGTCCGCGGCGAGCCGGTCGGTCACCGCGCGGACCGGCCTCGTGGAGCGCGACCCCTGCGGACACAGTCCCGGCGAGCACGACTGCCACTCCTCCGAGCCGGCCGCCGTGCTCGGCCACATGCCGTTGCCGGGCGCCGATCACACGGCCGCGCCCTGGCAGCCCGCGCCGGCTCCGGCCGCGCTCGCGCCGTCCGGCGCGGGGGAGCCGGGGCGGGCCCGTCCTCCCGATCTCCACGAACTGCAGTTGCTCCGCGTCTAGGCCGGGCACCGGCCGTGACGACACCACCTCAGACGACTCGCAGGACCGCCGTGCCCCGGGTGGGCAGGGCCGGGAGAAGGACACCCCATGGCTTCATCAAAGTCCAAGGCCAAGAACAGCGCGCCGAAGGGCAGGAACAACAGCCCCAAGGCCAGGGAGGCGGCACGGCGTGCCCGCGTCGAGGAGATACGCAAGGCGGAGCAGGCCCGTGAGCGGCGCATGCGGCTGCTCACCCTCGGTGTGACCGGTGTGATCCTCGCCGGGCTGGTCGGCGGCGGCTGGTACCTGATCGACGCCGCGCAGGAGAAGGAGGAGGCGAAGGCCGCGCCCGTCGAGGGCGTGAAGAGCTGGTCGAAGCTCACCCAGAACCACGTCACCGAGACCGTCGACTACAAGATGAGCCCGCCCGTGGGCGGCGACCACAACCAGGTGTGGGTGAACTGCGACAAGCAGGTGTACACCAAGGCCGTGCCGAACGAGAACGCGGTGCACGCGCTGGAGCACGGCGCCGTCTGGATCACGTACAACGACAAGGCCGCCAAGGCGGACGTCGAGTCGCTGACCGGCCTCGTGAACAAGACGACGTACACCTTCATGAGCCCCTACGAGGACCAGTCGTCGCCGATCGTGCTGAGCGCCTGGGAGCACCAGCTGAAGGTGGACAAGGCGTCCGACCCGCGGGTGCGGAAGTTCATCGACAAGTACGTGCAGGGCGAGCAGACACCGGAGCCGGGGGCCGCCTGCACGGGTGGCATGACCCCGTGATCTGACGGAGCGGGGGCGTCCGCGCCGACGGGCGCCCTCGTGGCCGACACGGGTCTTCCGCCCCGGGCCGGGCTGTGCTTGCCTGGGGAACCGTTTCGGTGGTCGGGGCGGGAGTCGCCGTATGCGCAAGCCGTGGATCGTGGGAGTGACGGGGGCGGTGCTCGCCGGGCTGCTGCTCGGCGCGTGCGGGGATCCGGAGTCCGCACCGGAGCAGGCGCCGCCGTCGGCCGCGGCACCGGAGCCGTCGTCGACCACCCGTCAGCGCGCCGCCACCGGGTCGCCCGGCGGCGGCACGGGCGGCGCCGACGCAGACACCGGCACCGGCACCGGCACCGGCACCGGCACGACGAAACCTGCGCCCGGGGTGCTCTACCTCGGGGACTCCCTCGCCACGGAGAACCAGACCGTCCTCGGCGACCTGCTGAAGGACGACCTCGGCGCCCGCTACACCAGCGCCCCCTACTCCGGCACGACCCTGTGCGACTACCTGGAGGGCACCGCGGACCGGTCGCTCGTCCCGCCGCGGGACAAGGCGGCCGCGCTGGTGCGGCGGCTGCGCCCGGACTATGTGGTCCTGCAGTTCTGGGGCAACGCCTGGGACTACACGCCGTGCATGGACGGCGTCACCTACGGCAAGGCCCGCGCCGAGTACTTCCGGCGGTACACGGCCGCCGCCGAGCAGCTCACCGACCAGATCGCGAACGCGGGCGGCGAACACCGGCCGACGATCGTGTGGGTGCTCCAGGGTCCGGACCCGATGACCCCGGACCGGGTGCGCCGGGTGAACGCCCTGTACACGAAGCAGGCCAAGGCCTCCGGCGACCTGGTCGCGGACGCCGGCAAGGCGGTCAGCCCGGCCGCCGACCGCTACACCTGGGCCCAGTACCTGCCGTGCACGGCCTACGAACGCGAGCACGACGGCTACTGCACCCAGCCCGGCCGGGGCCGCACCGCACTCCACCACGACAAGGACTACCTGCACTTCTGTCTCGCCCCGACGACGGCCAGGCCGAGGCCGTGCCCGGTCCGGTCCCCGGGGATCACGCGGATGGCCCGGGAGATCACCCGGGCCATCGCCGACGCGCGTACCGACAGCCCGTAGCCCGGACCGCCCTCCACCACGGTGGGGGGCTGCGCGGACCGCTACTCGCCCGCGTACGCCTTGCGCAGGGCGGCGAGGTCGAACTTCCCCATCGCCATGAACGCCGCGGTCGCCCGGGCCGCCTTCTGCGGATCGGAGTCGCTGATCATGTCGATGAGTTCGGCCGGCACGACCTGCCAGGAGACGCCGAACCTGTCCTTGAGCCACCCGCAGGGACCGGGCTCACCGCCCTCGGTGAGGCTGTTCCAGTAGTAGTCGATCTCGTCCTGGTCGGCACAGAGGATCTGGAAGGAGATGGCCTCGGTGAACTTGAACTCCGGGCCGCCGTTCAGCGCCACGAACTGCTGGCCGTTGGCCGTGAACTCCACGGTCAGCACGGTGCCTGCCGGCTGGGGCGCGCCCTCGCCGTAGTGGGTGACCCGGCCGAGCCGGGAGTTCTTGAAGACCGAGACATAGTGGGCGGCCGCCTCCTCTGCCTGGCCGTCGAACCACAGGCAGGTGGTGAATCCTTCGCTGGACATGTGCGCCTCCTCCGGCGGGGTGTGTCGTCTCCTGTGTCGACCGATCCTGGTGCCGAAACTCATCGGTGGCGTGGACGCGAGAGGCGCCGGGTGAGGACGCGTCGGGAGTGCTCTGCTGTCGGCGAATCTGCCGTGGGCAGAGAAAGACCAGGTGAGGGGCGGTTCACGGGGAGGGTGGAGTCAGCGGCCACCGCGGCCGCGTTCACCCACAGGGAGGAACCGTGGTTCCACTGATCACCGGCCGGGCCCCGCTGCTCGCCCCGCGCGCGGAGGAGGGTGACACCCCGCCCTCGCGCTTCGACGACCATCTCGCCGCACAGCTCCTCGCCCAGCGGATCGTCTTCCTCGGCACCCAGGTCGACGAGGTCTCCGCGAACCGGGTCTGCGCCCAGCTGCTGGTGCTGTCCGCGGAGGACCCGCGCACCGACATCAGCCTGTACATCAACAGCCCCGGGGGTTCGGTGACGGCGGGTCTCGCCATCTACGACACGATGCGGCTGATCCCCAACGACGTGTCCACGCTGGCGATGGGGTTCGCCGCGAGCATGGGGCAGTTCCTGCTGAGCGTCGGCACGCGCGGCAAGCGGTTCGCGCTGCCCAACGCGCGGATCATGATGCACCAGCCGTCGGCGGGCATCGGCGGCACCACCGCGGACATCGAGATCCAGGCGGAGAACCTGGAGTTCACCAAGCGGGCCATCGAGCGGATCACCGCCGAGCACACCGGGCAGTCCGAGGAGACGGTCTCCCGCGACGGCGACCGCGACCGCTGGTTCACGGCCGAACAGGCCCGGGAGTACGGGATGGTCGACCGGGTCGTCGAGTCGCTCGACGACGTGCGGCCGGCCTCCTCGCGTCGACGGATGGGACTGCAGTGATGGGGACGTACACGATTCCGAACGTGGTCGAGCGGACCGCCCAGGGCGAACGGTCCTACGACGTCTTCAGCCGACTGCTGTCCGAGCGCATCGTCTTCCTCGGCACGGAGATCGACGACGGGGTGGCGAACGTCGTCATCGCCCAACTCCTGCATCTGGAGGCGGCGATGCCGGACCGCGAGATCTCCGTCTACATCAACTCGCCCGGCGGCTCGTTCACTTCGCTGATGGCGATCTACGACACGATGTCGTACGTACGGGCGCCGATCTCCACCCTCTGTGTGGGACAGGCGGCCTCGACCGCGGCGGTGCTGCTGGCGGGCGGAGACCCCGGTCGGCGGTTCGTGCTGGAGCACGCACGGGTGCTGCTGGGGCAGCCGGCCAGCGGGGGCCGTCAGGGCACGGTCTCCGACCTCGCCCTGCAGGCCAAGGAGATGGTGCGCATCCGAGCGCAGGTCGAGCGGGTGCTCGCGCGGCACACGGGGCGTGAGGTCGCGGAACTGCGGACCGACATGGACAGGGACAAGGTGTTCACGGCGGAGGAGGCGGTGGACTACGGGCTGGCGGACGAGGTGCTGAGCCGACGGCCCGTGGGGGTCTGAGACCCCCGACCCGTCAGGCGACGAGGCACAGGCCGTTGGAGGAGGCCCTGGGCGTAGCGCGGGTCAGTTCCCTGTGGGCCCGGGAGAGCAGGTCTCCCAGGCCCAGGCCCAGTGCCTGGGCCGCTGCCGCGAGAACCTCGGACGAGGCCTCCTTGCGGCCGCGTTCGACCTCCGAGAGGTACGGCATCGAGATGCGGGCCGCGTCGGCGACGTCCTTCAGGGTGCGCTCCTGGGCCAGGCGCTCGCGGCGGAGCACGTCGCCGACGAGGTCGCGCCACAGGGGTTCCTTGGCGGGCGGACCGGCCGGCGGGACCGGGCGCAGTGGAATGACTCGGGCTTCGTTCGACGCGTGTCGGCTCACCTCTCCAGCCTAGGAACGGCACGCGGGAGAGCAAGGGCTCGGCGTTCCGCCCAGAGGGGAATCCGGTCGCGCACCAGGTGTCACTGGCCGATACGGCCGTCTGTGCGTTCGCGCAGGAGGTCGGCGTGGCCGTTGTGGCGGGCGTACTCCTCGATCAGGTGGACCAGCACCTCGCGCAGGGCGATGGGCTCGCCGTCGTGGTGTCCGGTGACGCCCAGGTCGGGGGCGGCGGCCACGAGGCGCTCGGCGAAGTCGACTTCGGCGCGCCAGGTCCGCCAGGCGTCGGCGACGGCCTCGGGGTCGGCCACGGCGTCGTCGAAGTCCGCGTCGGGGTTCTCCCCGGCGCGGTAGTGGCGAGGCTCCGGCCGGCCCGCCAACGCCTCGCGGAACCAGTACTGTTCCACGCCCGCCAGATGGCGCACGAGCCCGAGCAGCGACATGTTCGACGGCGGCACCGCGCGCCGGGCCAGCGCCTCGGCGTCCAGGCCGGAACACTTCAGCTCCAGGGTGAGCCGTTGGTTGCGCAAGTACCCGACGAGCGTGGCCCGTTCCCCGTCGAACCCGCCGTCGCCTCGCGGGTCCTCGTCGGGGCCGACGAATCGGTCGCCCCACCCGGTCACCCGCTCCGGCAGCGGTTGTTCGTCGGTCCGTGTCCCACGTTGATCGGTCATGCGGAGGAGCATCGGCCGTCCGCGCGGCGCTCCGCCACCCGTTTTCCGTCGGGACCGCGTGTCTCCGGCTCCGGGGGCGGGCTGGAGTCGCTGTGTGCTCCCGTGCAACCCTCGCCCTGATCCGCGAGGGCCGACGGGGTCCTGGGCCGGCCGGTGAGCCGGTCACGAGTTCGGGGTGACCGGCTCCGCGGCATCACGGAGGGCCGCCGAACTCGTCGTCGTGGTGTCGTCCGGCGCCGAGTCGTCGGTCTCGGGGCTCTTCGGCTCCGGCTCCGGCTCCGGCTCGGACACGGAGGTGGACGGTGTCACGGCGGACGAGGAGGGACACGGGGTGGCGGCCGCGTCGGCCCCCTTCGAATCGCACGGTTCGGGCGACTTGGTGGGCGGTTCCTCGGAGAACGACGTGGACGCCGACGGGGAGGGCTGGTCGACGGGCGGGGTGGTCTTCTCGTCCTTGCCACCGGTGTCGCCGGCGGGACGGGTGAACCAGTCGTCGTGGTCGGGGTCGTAGAGGACGAAGACGTTGATGATCACCGTCGAGGGCTCGACGACCACCACGTTCCGGGCCCGGTACGACGACCAGGAGTCGCCCTTCGGCTCCGGTGTGGTCTTCAGCGCGACCGGCGGCTTCAACGGGTTGCCACAGGCGCAGCGCACCCGGGGCACCCCCCGGTCGTCGACGAGGACGGCGGTGCCCGCCTGGAGGACGGCCTGGTAGCTGGTGGCGGCGCCGTCGCGGTAGCCGTGGTTGGTGACGCGGGTGTCCAGGCGCAGCTGCACCGGGGTGAGCGAACGCAGGTAGGCGGGCACGCCGGCGGACTCGACGCCGGCCACGGCGGCGAACGCGTCGTTCTTGGCGGGGTTCGCCCTGAGTACCTCGACCTGCTTCTCGACGTCGCAGCTGGCGATGTTGCGGGTGCCGCCGTAGAGGCCGGCGGCCGCACCGTCCACGGCGCGGGTCACGTTGGCCGGTTCGGACCGGGTCGGTGTGGTGGTGGGGGTCTCGGGCGGGGTGGAGCTGTCCGTCGCCGTCGACTCGGTGAACGGGTCGGGGCCGGACTTGCCGGCGGCCTGGAGGAAGACCTCGCCGTCCGCCGAGCCGCCCGAGTCGTCGGAGCGGGTGAGGACGACGACCAGGACCACGGCGACGACGGCCGCGGCGATCAGCAGGGCGATGCGGGGCGCGGACCGCCACCACGGACGACCGGGGCCCGCGGGGCCTGCCCCGGAGCCCCCGGCGGACCCACCGGGCCCTCCTGGCCCTCCTGGCCCCCAGGACCCGCCGGATGCTCCGCCGAAGTCGCCTGTTCCGCCCGCGCCCGAGGGTCCGCTCGGGGGTTCCGGTGGTCCCCCGCCGCTCGGGTGGGACGGGTCGGGTGGGGTGGGGCCGGGCCCCGACGGTCCGGACAGAGGGCCGGAGGGCGGGCCGGTCGGACGGCCGGAGGACGGTTGGTCGGCGCTCACGGGGCTTCTCCCGCCGTAGGGATCTGCGGCGATTCACGCCGATGACGGCGTTCTGCTCCACAACAGGCCCATTGTGTGCCCTGGTCCCGTGCACCCCGCAAGCCGACGGGTGTCGGTGACATGCCCCGCCCGCTCGCCGCGCGGAGTGCCCCGGCCGTGCTTAGCGTGGCAAGAGTGAGTCCCCAGACCCTGCGTCCGCGGCGAACGGCGTCATCCGGGCGGGCGGTCGCCCGCCACGGCTGGCTCCACGCCCTCGCCACCGTGCTGGCCGGGCTGATCGCGATGATCGTGACGGCGTCCCTCGGACTCTGGGCGGCGGGCGCCACAGACCTCCCCGACGGCGCGTTCCCCCGGGTGGTCGCGGCCACCGTGGTGACGGCGGTCGGCGGCACCATCGAACTCTCCGGCGACGCCGGGCCCCTCGCCGAGACGCGGGCGGACCTGACCGTGGTCCCCCTGTCGGTGACCCTCGTCGGCGCGCTGGTGATCGCCGCCGGATTCCTGCGGCCCCTGCGGCACCGGGCGGTCGCGGGAGCGGGCGAACTCGCGGGCTGGGCCGCCCGGATCGCCGTCCTGTGGCTCGTGGCGCTGATCGGCCTCGCGGTCTCGGCCCGCCAGAGCTTCGACGTCCCGCTCGGCGACGTGGGCGACTTCTTCGGTGCCTCCGCCGAGGTGGGGTTCGAGACCGCCGTGGCGCCGACCCTGTTCTTCGGGCTGCTGTGGCTCGCCGGTGTCCTCGTCCTGGCACTGCTGGTGTCGCGCGGGGCGCCGCTCCCGGCGCGGCTGCTGCGCTTCCAGGAGTCGGTGCGGCCCGCCGCGTACGCGATGGTGGGCCTGCTGCTGGCGTACGTCGGCATCGGGCTGGTGATCGCGGTGGTGGTGGCGCTGACCCGAGGTCATGCCGCCGAGACGGCCGCGGTGATCCTGCTGGGGCTGCCGAACGTGCTGTGGCTGGTCCTCACGATCGGCCTGGGCGCCACCTGGGACAGCCAGGTCGAGGGGCCCTTCGGGCTGCCGATGCCCAGGATCCTGGACGAGGTCGTGCGCGGCCCCGATGTGTCGACGCTGAACCTGGGCTCCCTCGCCGAGTACGACGGCCGGGTCTGGTGGCTGGTGGCCGTGAACGCCGTGCTGCTGACCGCCGCCGCGTTCGTGATGGCGGCCCGCTCCCCGGCCCGGATGCGGCTGTGGCAGCACGGTGTGCACATGGCGGCCGCGCTCGCCCTCACCGTGCTGATGATCTGCCTCGTGGGCCGGATCTCCGCGCACTACGGACTGTCGGTCATCGGCATCGGCGACCTGGGCGGCGACCTGGGCGGGGAGTTGTACCTGCGGCCCCATCTGTGGTCCGCGCTCGGCCTCGCCGTGCTGTGGGGGCTCGTGACCGGGTTCCTGGGTGGGGTGTTGGCGAAGGGCGTACGACGGCGGGGCGAGGTCGACAGGGCCGCCGACCGCCCGTAGGCGGGGGTGCCGCCGACCGCCGGTAGGCGGGGCGGACGTCGTACGACGTCCGCCCCTTGTCGGCGGCTCAGGCCGGACGGACGGCGGTCAGCGCCGTCCGGCGGTCAGGCCGGCCGGACGGTCAGGCCGACCGGACGGTCAACGGCTCCGGCGCGGGTGCCGCCAGCCGGCCCCCGCGGTACAGACCGTGCACGGACGCGGCGCAGCCGAGGCCGAGCGCGGTCAGCGCGAGCCACGGCAGTGCGGGCAGCCCGGCCTGCCGGGCGGCGTCCAGCGCGGCGCCCGTGAGCAGGTTCTCGACGGTGATGCCGATACCGCAGACGGTGTTGTACAGCCCGTAGTGGGTGGCGACGAGCCGGTCTCCGCTGAGGCGGACGATGGTGTCCATCTCGAAGGGGTACGCGATCATCGTGCCGACGGCGAGCAGCAGCGCGGCCAGCGTCGGCGGGAGGGCCGCGGACAGCCACCGCCCCGGTCCGGCGTCGGGCACGGGCAGCAACGCGGGCACGAGCAGGGGCACGAAGGCGGCGCCCATGACCGCCAGTCCCCGGACCAGTGCCTGGCCCGGTTCGTAGCGGGCCTTGCACCAGGCCGTCACCCGGGTCTGGCCGAGGACGGTGCTCAGCCCGGACACCGCGAAGAGCACCGCCACGGCCGCCGTGCCGAACTCCCCGTCCCCGCCCAGGCGCCGCACCTCCAGCGGCAGGGACAGATAGACCTGGAAGGTGAGGACGTACGAACCGGTCATCGCGGCGGCGAAGAGCAGGAAGGGCCGGTTGGCGAGGATGCCGCGCCACTGGACGAGCAGGCTTTCTCGGCCCTCGTCCCGCCGGGCCCCGCCGTCCTCGCGGTCCCGGGAGGGCAGCGCGCGGATCTGCACCACCGACAGCACGGCGAAGATACCGGCGGCGGTGAGGCAGGTGACGCGGAAGTCGACACCGGTGAGCACCATGCCGACCAGCGGGCCGAGGAGTATGCCCGCCTGGTAGAAGACGTTGAACAGGGCGAACGCCTCGACCCTGCGCTCCCCCGCCCCGGCCGCGAGGTAGGCCCGCACGGCCGGGTTGAACAGGGCGCCCGCGAGGCCGGTGGCGGCCGAGGCCGCCAGCAGGGCGGGCAGGGAGTCGACGAAGCCGAGGGCCGCGAAGCCGACGGTGCGCAGGACGCAGCCGGCGACGATCAGCGGCTTGTGGCCGAAGCGGTCGGCGAGTGCGCCGCCGACCACGAACATGCCCTGCTGACTGAAGTTCCGTACGCCCAGCACGAGTCCGACGATCCAGCCGGCCAGCCCGAGGGTGCCGGAGAGGTGCGCGGCCAGGTAGGGCATCAGCATGTAGAAGCCGAGGTTGATGGTGAACTGGTTGACCATCAACAACTGGACGGCGGGGTCGTAGGACCGTACCTGGGAGAGTGTCCCCTTCACGCGCCGTCCTCCTCGCGGGCGGCGGGCAGGGCGAGGGGGTCGACGACGTCGGTGCAGCGGGTCCAGCGGGTGACTTCCTTCTCGTCCGCGCGGCCGATCACGTCGGGTTCGACGGCCGGCGGTCCGGCGAGCAGCCCGTGCCGGGCGCAGTACTCGTCGTCGTACACGGTGTCGAGGTAGCGCTGGGGGCCGTCCGGGAAGATCGCCGCGATACGGGTGTCCGGGGACCCGGTGCGGGCCACCCAGCCCGCGACGAGGGCGACCGCGCCGACGCTCCACCCGCCGGTGGCGTAGTGGGACGCGGCCAGGAGACGGCAGGTCCGTACGGCCTCGTCCGGGGCGACCCAGTGGACCTCGTCGAAGGTGTCGTAGGCGACGTTGCGCGGGTGGATGCTGGAGCCCAGGCCCCGCATCAGACGGGTACGGGCGGGCTGGCCGAAGATGGTCGAGCCCACGGTGTCGACGCCGACGATGCGGATGTCCGGGTAGAGCTGTCGCAGGACCCGTCCGACGCCCGCCGAGTGTCCGCCGGTGCCGACGCTGCACACGAGGGTGTCGATGTGGCCCAGCGCGGAGGCGAGTTCGAGGGCGAGCGGGGTGTACGCGGTGGTGTTGTCCGGGTTGTTGTACTGGTCCGGGCACCAGGAGCCCTCGTACCGGCCGAGGAGTTCGGTGACCCGGTCGCGCCTGGCCTGCTGCCAACCGCCTGTGGGATGCGGGTCGGTGACGATGTCGACGGCGGCGCCGTAGACGCCGAGCAGCCGGGTCATGGACGGTTCGAGGCCGGGGTCGGTGACCAGGGTGACGGGGTGGCCGTACACCATTCCGGCCAGGGCGAGGCCGAGGCCGAGGGTTCCGCTGGTGGACTCGATGATCCGCGCGCCGGGCCGCAACCCGCCTCGTGCGCGGGCCCGTTCGACCATGTACAGGCCGGGGCGGTCCTTGATGCCGCCGGGGTTGAAGCCCTCCAGCTTGGCCCAGAAGCCGTGTCCGGCCGGGGTCAGCGGCTCGGACACGCGCAGGAGGGGGGTGTTGCCGACCAGCGCCGGCAGGGCCGAACGGCCGCTCGCGGCAATCCGGTCGGTGAGTGCGGTCGAGGTGGGTGGGGTGAGGGGGACAGCCTCGGGGAGGGCGTGGGAGGTGGCGTTGATGGATCGCATGGTGTCGCTCTCGCTGGACGTTGACATGGTCGCGTGCACGTGGCGGCCGCCTTGGGGGGAGGCCGCGGGCGAGAGGTCTAGATCCGCCACCGCGAGGTGCGCACCAACACGGTCCGGCCCGTGCGGGGGTGTCGGCGTCGGTGCGGGCCGCGGCGCACCGGCCGCGGTGGGCCCGGTGCCGCGGCGGCGATCCCGGCGAGCAGGGGCGCGGGATCAGTGGCGAGCGATGGCTGGTGCGAGGTCTGGGCGGTCGGTGTCCGGGGGACGCCGCCGGTCAGGCACTCCTCGGCCGAGTGGTGGCCATGGGGTCCGTGCGGGGCCTCGGGTGCCGCCGGGGTCGCGCGGGTCGCCGAGGTCGCCGGGGTCGCCGGGGTCGCCGGGGTCGCCGGGGTCGCTTCGACCGTGACCCCGGCCACCGAGGTCGGGGTGACCACGGGGGCGGCAGCCGCGGACGAGCGGTGCGACTCGTCGGACGGGCCGTGCGCGAACGCGCACAGGATGAACGCGACCAGCAGGAAACCGTGCACGAGGGCGGCAAGCGGTTGCGACCGGCGTGAGAGGGCCGGTGCCCGCCGACGGGGTACGGGCACGCGGGACTGGAGCGGCAACTGGGGTCCTCCGGGCGCGCGCACGGCAGGCCCGGCTCGGCGGCGGGCGGCCGGGAGCGGACGAGGGCACGCGGATGTGGAACGACAACCGGGCGGGAGGGAGGAGCCCGGGGGCCTAGACCTGCTGGACGACCAGTGCCCTCACGGCGGCTGACGACCGGTCGGACGGGTGCGCCTCGCCGGCGTCGCGCGCGGACGGGGCACAGCCCGGTGCGACGACTTCGCTCACCGACACCGCGAATCGGGGCTGCGCCAGGGACGGACCCTGCTGCGGTTGCGCGGCGGCGCAGTGTTCGACCGGGTTGCCGACGCCGTGGTCGCCGTGCCCTGCGGGCCGGTCGTGCGGGTCGGCGGGAGGCGCGACGAGGGCCTCGACGGCCGTGGCCGGAGAGACCGTGGACGGCACGTCCGCACCGTGGGGCGGGAGTCCGGTCGTGCCGGCAGCGGGGGTCACGGCGCTGGTCGTCCCGTGTCCACCGGCGCTATCCGGGGTCGCCCCATGTGTCAGGGCGACGGCGAACAGCACCACGGCGAGGCCGAGCACGCGCAGCAGCGGGCCCGCGAGAGCGCGGGCCCGAGCCATGCGTCGAAGTGGCCGAACCGTCATCACACCGTGATGCTAACGCGCCCCGGAGGTCACTCGTCCGGATCTCCGGGTGCGCGGCGCCAACGCGCCAAGCAAATGACCGATTTGCTGCGGCGAGCGGCTGCCCCCGGCATCGGGGGCGGCTCGCGCGATCCTCACCCCTCCACTGGCGCCGGGACCGCCGCACGCCGGTCGAGGAGGGAGGCACAGATCTCCCCGGCGCGTACGGCGGTGGTGGACAGGAGGGTGGAGGTGAGGCCGTGGGTGTGTTCGGTGCCGCCCTGCAGATAGATGTCGGCGGTGACGTTGGGGTTGGTGGCGACCCGGTGGTCGCGGCCGACCAGGAGGGCGTCCTCGTCGTCGCGCAGACAGAGTTTGCCGATCTCCCCCAGGTCGTCGCCGACGCCCCGGGGCCGGTAGCCGGTGGCATAGACGAGGAGGTCGGAGGAGAGGACCTCGCGCTCCCCCGTCGGCAGGAACTCCACGGTCACCTTGACGTCGTCGGGGCCGGCCTCGACCTCGCGCAGCCGGGAGACGTTCATCATCCGCAGCCGCTCCCGGCCCTGGACCTTCTCCTGGTACATGGAGCGGGACAGGGACTCGATCAGGTCCATGTCCACGACGGAGTAGTTGGTGCTGCGGTGGTAGTCGAACAGTGACTGCTTCACCTCGCGGGGCGCGCCGTAGTACAGGTCGACTGCCTCGGGGTCGAAGATCTTGTTGGCGAAGGGGCTGTCGTCGGCGGGCGTGTAGCCGTACTTGGCGAAGACCGAGCAGATCTCGGCCTCGGGGAAGTTGCGGTGGAGGTAGTCCACGGCCTCCGCCGCGCTCTGGCCCGCGCCGAGGACGATCGCGCGGCGCACCGGCCGTCCGCCGCGCACGACCTGCTCGACGCGGGGCAGCAACTCGCTGTTGTGCCAGACCCGTTCGGACAGGGCGGCACCGGGCGGGAGATGCGGCTCCAGGCCGGTGGCCACGCAGATGCTGCGGGTCCGACGGACGGTCAGACTGTCCGGGTCGCCGGGGACGCGGCTGGTGACGTCGAAGTAGCGGATCTCACCGTCCCGGGTGACCGGACGTACGGAGACGACCTCCGAGGAGTACTCGACGAGGTGCGCGACGCGGGCGGCCGCCCACTCGAAGTAGTCGTGGAACTCGATGCGCAGCGGGAAGAGAGTCTTCAGGTTGAGGAAGTCGACGAGGCGGCCGCGGTCGCGCAGGTAGCACAGGAAGCTGAAGTCACTGGTGGGGTCACGCATCGTCACCAGGTCCTTGAGGAAGGACACTTGCATGGTGGCGTCGTCGATGAGCATGCCCCGGTGCCATCCGAACCGGGGTTGTCTCTCCAGGAATCCGACGCGCAGTCCGTCCCGCGCGCCGGAGGCCACGGAGTGTTCGTGCAGTGCGATGGCGAGTGCGAGATTGGACGGGCCGAACCCGATCCCCAGTACGTCGTAGATGGAATCCGCCCCGGTGTGCAGCGTCGTCACCGCGTCATCTGCCTTTCATAGAAGGGGTCACAGAGTCTCCCAAGCCGGAACACGGCCTCCCCCAAGCACAGCCATGTTAGATAAGGTAAGCCTTACCTAGCAACGGCTGAGGAGGGCTCATATGCGGGTCGTCATGTTCGGGTACCAGACCTGGGGACACCGGACGCTGCAGGCACTGCTGAATTCCGACCACGAGGTGGTGCTGGCCGTCACCCATCCGAAGAGCGACCACGCGTACGAGAAGATCTGGAACGACTCGGTGGCCGATCTCGCCGAACAGCACGACGTACCGGTGCTGTTGCGCAACCGGCCGGACGACGACGAGCTGCTGCGCGTGCTCAAGGAGGCCGAGCCCGACCTCATCGTGGCGAACAACTGGCGCACCTGGCTGCCGCCGGAGATCTTCGATCTGCCGCCGCACGGCACGCTCAACATCCATGACTCGCTGCTCCCCACCTACGCGGGCTTCTCCCCGCTCATCTGGGCGCTCATCAACGGCGAGCCCGAGGTCGGCGTCACGGCCCACCGGATGGACGCCGAACTCGACATGGGCGACGTGCTGTTGCAGCGGTCGGTGGCGGTCGGGCCGCAGGACACGGCGACGGACCTGTTCCACCGCACGGTCGATCTGATCGGCCCGCTCGTCACCGAGTCGCTCGATCTCATCGCCTCCGGCAAGGCCGTGTGGACGCCCCAGGACCGCTCGCGGTCGAGCTTCTTCCACAAGCGGTCCCTGGAGGACAGCCGGATCGACTGGACCTGGCCCGCCGAGGATCTGGAGCGGTTCGTACGGGCCCAGTCCGACCCGTATCCGAACGCCTTCACCCACCATCGGGGGCAACGCGTCCGGATCGTCTCGGCCGCCGTGTCCGAGGGCCGTTACGGCGGCACGCCGGGGCGGATCTTCATCCGGGAGGGAGACGGTGTCGTGATCGTCGCCGGTGCCGAGGCACGCTCCGGGCGGCTGCCGGGGCTGGTGGTCAAGCGGGTGCGGACGGAGGACGGCACGGAACTCGCGGCGACGGACTACTTCCGCACGATGGGCGGCTATCTGACGGCCCGTCCGTGAGCTCGGGGCACCGTCGGCCGCGTCGGTCGGCGGTGCCCGCAGGACGCCCCTGCCGGTCGGCGGTGCCCGCAGGCGGCCGGGGCCGGCCGGCGTGCCACGAGGTGCCCGGGGTCAGCCGGCCGTCCCCGCGACGGGCACCGCGTCCGCCTCCGCGCCCTCGTGGTGACGGCCCATCGGGATCACCATGGGCGTGCGGCTGACGGGGTCCTCCCCGACCACGCAGCGCAGTCCGAAGACGTCCTCGACCGTCCTCGCGGTGATGACGTCGGCGGGTGCTCCCTGGCCCGCTATCCGGCCGCCCTTCATCGCGACGACGTGATCGGCGTACCGGCAGGCCTGGTTGAGGTCGTGCAGGACCATGACGACGGTGCGGCCCTGGTGCCGGTTGAGATCGGTGATCAGGTCGAGGACGTCGATCTGGTGGGCGAGGTCCAGGTAGGTCGTCGGCTCGTCCAGCAGCATCACCGGAGTGCCCTGGGCGACGGCCATGGCGATCCAGGCGCGTTGCCGCTGTCCGCCGGAGAGTTCGTCGACGGGACGGTGGGCGAGGTCGCCCATGGCGGTGGCCCTGAGGGCCTCGTGCACGGCCTCCTCGTCGCTCCGGGACCACTGGCGCCACCAGGTCTGGTGCGGGGAACGCCCGCGCCCCACCAGGTCGATGACGGTCAGGCCCTCGGGTGCCACGGGCGTCTGCGGGAGGATGCCGAGCCGCTGGGCGAGGACCCGGGTGGGGAGGGAGTGCACCGAACGGCCGTCGAGGTGGACGGTGCCCGCCTTGGGGGTCAGCAGACGGGCCAGCGCACGCAACAGAGTCGACTTGCCGCAGGCGTTGGCGCCGACGATGGCGGTGACCCGGCCCGTCGGGATCACCAGGTCCAGGTCCTCGACGACGATCCGGTCGTCGTAGGCGAGACGCAGACCCTCGGCACGCAGTTCGGGACCGTCGACGGCACCGCCCCCACGGGAATCGGCACGGGAATCGCCGAGGGCGTCGGCGCGGTCGTCGCGCTTCGTGGTCGGCTCGTCCTTCGATGACACGTCTTCAGCCTCCTGAACCGGCGCGGTTGGCGCGGATGAGCAGCCACAGCAGTACGGGGGCGCCGAGCACCCCGGTGACGACCCCGACCGGAAGCTCCGTGTCCGGGACGAGCTTGCGGGCGGCGAGGTCCGACACGAGGACCATCACCGCGCCGGTGAGCCCCGCGGCGACGGGCGGCGGGAACGGGGTGCCGGCCAGGCGCTGGGCGACCTGGGGCGCGGCGAGCGCCACGAAGGCGATGGGTCCGGCGGTGGCCGTGCCGAAGGCGACGAGGCCGACGGCGATGAGCAGGACGGCCACCCGGACGAGCTGCACCCGGGTGCCGAGGCCCTTCGCGACGTCGTCCCCGAGTTGCATGACACGGATCTGCCGGCCGAGCAGGATCGCGGGCGGCACGAGCACGGCCAGGGTGACGGCGAGCGGGCCGATCTGGTCCCAGGTACGGCCGTTGAGGTTGCCGACGAGCCAGCCGAGGGCGGCCTGGGCCTGGAAGCGCTGGCCACGGGCCATGAGGTAGTCGGTGAGGCTGGTGCAGATCCAGGCCACGCCGATGCCGACCAGGACGATGCGGTAGCCGGTGGTGCCGCGCTTCCAGGCGAGCGCGTAGACCAGCAGGCCGGTGACCGCCGCG
Organism: Streptomyces sp. ATCC 21386; assembly: GCF_018728545.1. Lineage (NCBI taxonomy): Bacteria > Bacillati > Actinomycetota > Actinomycetes > Kitasatosporales > Streptomycetaceae > Streptomyces > Streptomyces sp. ATCC 21386. The sequence continues at coordinate 5,207,354 of NZ_JAAVVL010000001.1, read as the reverse complement.
CCGAGCAGGCCCAGGGCCTGGGTGCCCAGGCCCGCGTCCCAGCCGAGGACGATCCCCGCGACGACGGCGGTGCCGGCGCCCTGGGTGATGCCGATCATGTCGGGGCTGGCCAGCGGGTTGAGCGTCACCGTCTGGAGGAGGGCGCCGGAGATGCCGAAGGCGATGCCGACGAGCAGCCCGGCCAGGGCCCGCGGCAGCCGGAGTTCGTGGACGATCAGCTCGGTACCGGGATCGCCCGTGCCCACCAGGGCCTTCATCACGTCGCCGATCGGAAGGGCGATGTCCCCGACGGAGATCTCCACGGAGAACGCCAGGAACGCGGCCGCCGCGAGCAGCAGACCGACCACGAGCAGCCGGGGCCGTACGACGCCGGAGACGGGCGGGGCGGGGATCCGGAAGGCGACGCGGTCGGCCGTACGCCGTTTCGGCGTGGGGTCCCCGCCGTCCTTCGGGGGCGGCACGGGGGCGAGTTCGGTCGTCATCGGCTCACAGCTCCACGGATTCGGTTCTCACGGGCCCGCGTACGCCCGGTCGTGAGGTCATGGTTCACAGCTCCGCGAGACGTCGGCGGCGGACCAGTGCGATGAAGAAGGGGCCGCCGACGAAGGCGACGAGGACACCGGCCTGGATCTCGGTCGGGCGGGCGAGCAGGCGGCCCGCGATGTCGGCGGCCAGCAGGAGGCAGGGGGCGAGGAGGGCCGACAGCGGGAGCAGCCAGCGGTGGTCCGGGCCGATCCCGGCCAGTTGGGCGAGGACCCGGGCGATGTGCGGGACCACCAGGCCCACGAAGACCACGGGCCCGATGACGGCGACCGCTCCCCCGGTGAGCAGGGTGACGGCGACGACGCCCTGGACGCGGACCAGGCCCAGCTTGAGCCCGAGCGACTTCGCGACGTCGTCACCGAGCGCGAGGCTGTTGAGGGCGGGGGCGCAGGCGAGGGCGAGGATCGCGCCGACGGCCAGGAAGGGCAGCACGCGGAGCAGGACGGCCTCGTCCTGGTTGGCGAGGGAGCCGGCGCTCCAGAAGCGGTAGCGGTTGAGCGCGTCCGGGTCGGTCAGGGCGATGGCGCTGGTCAGCGAGAACAGCAGGGAGGTCACCGCCACACCGGCCAGGGCGAGTTTGACCGGCGTGGAGCCGGACCGGCCCAGTCCGCCGAGGAGGTACACGAGGACGCTGGCGGCGAACGCGCCGCCGAAGGCGAACCAGATGTAGCCGTACACCGATCCGATGCCCAGTACCCCCACCGACAGGACCACGGCGAATGCCGCGCCCGCGCTCACCCCGAGGATGCCGGGATCGGCCAGCGGGTTGCGGGTCAGCGCCTGCATCAGCGAGCCCGACAGACCGAGGGCGGCGCCGGTGGCGAGGCCGAGGGCGGTGCGTGGCAGGCGTACCGACCAGATGACGTTGTCGATCCGGGTGCTGGGGGCCTCTCCCACCAGGGTGTGCCACACCTGGTCGAGAGGGACACCGAGGGCACCGAAGGCCATCGAGAGGGCGCACAGTGTGAGCAGGAGGATGCCGGAGAGCGTCAGCAGCAGTACCGCGCGGGGGCCTTTCGCCGCCCGGACCGTCGAGGTCCCCACGTCTTCAACTTTCTTTGATGAGGCTTGCCTTAACTGTAGGGCGAGCACGGGGTGAACTGTAGGTCTTCCGTCGAATGCCGTCCCGTCCGGACGGGTACCTCTCTTTGCGGACCCTGGGAATTAGGTAACCCTTACCTTAGTATGTCGGCGACCCCGGCCCCTGGTCCGGGACCCCGACCCGCTGGGGAGGCTCGCGGCTGTGTGCGGTTCCGAGGAAGTTCTGTCCCATTGGCGGCGGTTGCTGACACCGCTCCCGCTCGAGATCGCGCTGCCCTCCGACCGGCCGCATCCGCCACATCCGCTGCCCGAACGGGACACGCGGGCGGTTACGGACCTCCCGGACGCCCCCGACACCGTCCGACTCGCGGCGTTCGTGGCGCTGTTGCACCGCTACACCGGTGCGACGGACCTGACGGTCGGTCATGGCGGGCTCCCGCTGCGGGTGTCCGTCGCGCACGAGCCGACGTTCGCCGAACTGGTGCGGCGGATGACCGAGGCGTGGGAGGACGCGGAGACCCACCGGGTGCCCGTCGGCCTGCTGGTGGAGGAGCTGCGCCCCCGGCCGACCCGGGGCGGCGGGCTGTTCTGCAACACGGCGTTCGGCACGGCGGACCGCCCGGCCGGTGAACTTCCGGCTCCGGTCGACGTGTTGCTGGAGGTGGACGGGGACTCGGCGCGCGCGTCGTACTCCCCCGCGCTCTTCGACGGCACCACGATCGAGCGGCTGCTCGGCCACTACCGCACCCTGCTCGCCGACGCCGTGGCCCGGCCCGCGATGCCCGTGGCCCGGCTGGACCTGATGTCCCGGGAGGAGTACGGGCAGGTCGTCCTCGACTGGAACGCGACCGCGCACACGGTGCCCGCGGACACCTGGCCGGCCATGTTCGCCGAGCAGGTTCGCCGGCGCCAAGAGGCCGTGGCGCTGGTCTTCGAGGACGAGGAACTCACCTACGCCGAGCTGGACGAACGCGCCAACCGCCTGGCGCACGCGCTGATCGCGCGGGGCGCGGGTCCCGAGCGGATCGTCGCCCTGGCGCTGCCGCGGTCCGCCGAACTGATCGTGGCCGAGGTGGCCGTCCTCAAGTCGGGCGCCGCCTATCTGCCGATCGACCACGACTACCCGGCGGACCGCATCGCGTACATGCTGGGCGACGCACGGCCCGTCTGCATGGTGACCACCGCCGAGACCGCGCGCGACCTCCCCGACCCGGAGGGGGGGTTGGCCCTCCTGGAGCTGGACTCGCCCGCCACGACGGCCGAGTTGGCGGGTCGCCCTGTCCACGATCCGACCGAGGCGGACCGCGGGGCGCCCCTCACGGTCCTCAACGCCGCCTATGTGATCTACACCTCCGGCTCGACCGGCCGCCCCAAGGGTGTCGTCCTCGCTCACGGCGGTGTCGCGAAGCTGGTGGCCACGCAGAGCGAGCGGTTCGGCATCGGCCCGCACAGCCGGGTGCTGCAGTTCGCCTCGCCCAGCTTCGACGTCGCCTTCTGGGACCTGTGCCTCGGACTGCTGTCCGGCGGCCGGCTGGTCGTCGTCCCGGCGGAGCGACGGGTGCCCGGGGCGCCGCTCGCCGACTACGCGAACGCGCACGGCATCACCTTCATGATCCTGCCGCCCGCGCTGCTCGCCGCCATGCCCGACGACATCGAACTGCCGCCCACTGCCACGCTGTTGGCGGGCACCGAGCGGGTCTCTCCCGAGCTGGTGGGCCGGTACGCGCGCGGGCGCATGATGTTCAACGCCTACGGTCCGACCGAGGCCACCACCAACTCCACGCTCGGGCTGTGCGATCCGGACATCCCGGCCGGGGCGATCGTCCCGATCGGTGTGCCCGACCCGGGGACCCGGGCGTACGTCCTGGACGCGTTCCTTCGGCCGGTCCCCGCCGGAGTCACCGGCGAGCTGTATCTGGGCGGCGCGGGCCTGGCGCGGGGCTATCTCGGCCGGCCGGACCTGACCGCCGAGCGGTTCGTCGCCGACCCGTTCGGAGAGCCCGGCGAGCGGCTCTACCGCACCGGTGACCTGGTGCGCTGGCGGGCGGACGGGCGGCTGGAGTTCCTGGGGCGCGCCGACGCCCAGGTCAAGATCCGCGGCTTCCGTATCGAGCCGGGCGAGATCGAGTCGGTGCTGCGCGGCCATCCGGCCGTCGACCAGGTCACGGTCGTCGTCCGCGAGGACCGCCCGGGCGACCGCCGTCTCGCCGCCTATGTCGTCCCGGCCCTCGACGCACCGCGTGACGCGGATCCCGACGCGCGCGTCGAGGAGTGGAAGGAACTGCACGAACTCCTCTACGGCGCGGCCGGCTCCGAGGACTCGGGCACCGAGGACACTGAGGGACTCGAGGGATCCGGGGAATCAGGGGGATCCGGCATCCGCGAGAACTTCGCGGGCTGGAACAGCATGTACGACGGCACGCCGATCCCCGTCGAGGAGATGCGCGAATGGCGCGCCGCGACCGTCGACCGGATCCGTGAACTCGGCCCGGCCCGGCGGGTGCTGGAGATCGGCGTCGGCAGCGGCCTGATCCTGTCCCGGATCGCACCCGACTGCGAGGCCTACTGGGGCACCGACCTCTCGGCGGAGGCCGTCGCGGCCCTGCGCGCACAGGTCGACACCGATCCGGAGCTGGCCGCGAAGGTCGAGCTGCGGACCGCGCCCGCCCATGACACCGACGGCCTGCCGGAGGGGTACTTCGGCACCGTCGTCATCAACTCCGTCGCCCAGTACTTCCCCGGCGAGGAGTACCTCGCCGACGTCCTGCGTCAGGTGTCGGGGCTGCTCGCCCCCGGCGGCCGTATCTTCGTCGGCGACGTCCGGAACCTGCGTCTGCTGCGCACGCTGCGTGCCGCCGTGGAGACCCGCCGGGCGACCGGCGGTGACGAGGACGACAAGAGCGCGCTGCGGGCGGCCGTCGAGCGGTCGGTGCGCTGGGAGGGCGAACTCCTGCTCGACCCGGACTTCTTCGCCGCCCTCGACGGTTTCGACGCGGACATCCGTCTCAAGCGGGCCGCCCACCACAACGAGCTGAGCCGGTACCGGTACGACGTCGTGCTGCGCCCGGGGACTCCGACGGCGGCCCGGGAGCTGCCGGAGGCGGACTGGTCGCAGGTCGGCGGCCTCGGCGGACTGGCGGGGCTGCTCGCCGGGCGACCGGACGGGCTCCGCGTCACGGGTGTGCCCAACGCACGCCTCGCGGACGACCTGGCGGACCTGCGACGGCTGGAGGGCAGCAGCAGGCAGGCGGCGGGCGGAACCGACCCCGAGGACCTGCACGCCCTGGCGGCCGAGCACGGCTACCGGGTGGCGCTCACCTGGAACGGCAACGCCGACGACGGCGCGTTCGACGCCGTGTTCGTCCTCGACGGTCCCTTCGGCCCGCTGTACCGGACGGCCGGTGTCCATCCGCACGCCAACCGGCCAGCGCCCTTCCGTGACGTGGGCGCCCTGATGCGGACGCTGCGCGGGCACGCCGCCGAGTGGCTGCCCGACTACATGGTCCCCTCGGCGTTCGTCCCGCTGCACGCCCTGCCCGTCACCCCCAGCGGCAAGATCGACGCGAGAGCGCTGCCGGCGCCGGACTACGCCACGATGAGCTCCGGACGCTCCCCGCGCTCCCCTCGGGAGCGGCTCCTGTGCTCGCTGTACGCCGAGGTGCTCGGCCTCGACGCGGTGACCGCCGAGGACGACTTCCTCGCGCTCGGCGGTGACAGCATCAGCGCCATCCAACTCCTCATCCGAGCGCGGGAGTCGGGGCTCAGGCTCACCACCCGTGACGTCTTCCGGCACCGCACGGTCGAGGCGCTGGCCGAGGCCGCCGTCGAACGGGTCGCCGACCACACCGCCGACGAGCCCCTGATCGAGGTCGGCCCGGCGGAACTCGCCGAGATCCAGGGCGCACATCCGCTGCCCGTCGCCGAACTGCTGCCGCTCACCCCGCTCCAGCAGGGCTTCTTCTTCCACGCCCTGACCGGCGGGGCCGACGGGGACACCTATGTCGTCCAACAGGTCCTGGACCTCGCCGGACCGGTCGACGCCGACGTGCTGCGCCGGGCCGCGCAGCGCCTGCTGGACCGGCACGCGCCGCTGCGGGCCGCGTTCCGCCAGCGCCCGGACGGCACCCCGGTGCAGATCATCACGCGGGACGCCGGACTTCCCTGGCGGGAGGTCGACCTGTCGTCCCAGGACGGCGAGGTCCGCGAGTCGCTGGGCGACGCGGTGGCCGCCGACGAGCGGGCCCGGGGCTTCGACCTGGCCGCGCCGCCGCTGCTGCGCTGCGCCCTGGTCCGGCTCGGCGAGCAGCGCAGCCGTCTGATGCTGACATTCCATCACATCATCGCGGACGGCTGGTCGTTGCCGGTACTGCACCGCGAACTCATGGCGTACTACGGCACCGACGCGCCCGCGCTGCCCGAGGTCGCTCCCTACCGCGGCTTCCTGCGCCGTCTCGCCGGGCAGGACCGTGAGACGGCGCGCGAGGTCTGGCGCGACGCGCTCGCCGGGCTGGAGGAGCCCACGCGGCTGGTCGTCGCCCCGGCCGACGGGGCACCCGTACAGCCCGAGCACGTCCGGGTGGAGCTGTCCGAGCGGACCACCGCGCGGCTCGCCGAGCGGGCCCGTGAGCACGGTGTCACCCTGGGCACGGTGGTGCAGGGCGCCTGGGGTCTGCTGCTGGGCCGGCTGACCGGCCGGGACGACGTGGTGTTCGGCACCACGGTCTCCGGACGCGACGGCGAGGTCGACGGCATCGCCACCATGGTGGGCCTGTTCATCAACACCCTTCCGACACGGTTGCGTTGGACACCCCGCGAGCCCCTCGGGACCCTGCTCGCGCGCCTCCAGGAGGAGCAGGCCCGGCTGCTCGACCACCAGCACCTGGGCCTCGCGGAGATCCAGCGGCTCACCGGGCACGCGGGCTCCGGTGAACTCTTCGACACCCTCGTCGTGTTCGAGAACTACCCCGCCGAGTCGGGCCTCGGGGACGCCTCGGGCACCGTACGCATCACCGGGGACGCCTTCCACGACGCGGTGCACTATCCGCTCGCCCTGGTCGTCAAGCCCGGTCGACGGCTCGACCTGAGGCTGAAGCACCACGCCGAGCGCCTCGACGGTGACACCGTCCGCGCCCTCGGCGACCGGCTGGTCCGTGTCCTGGAGGCCATCGCCGAGGCACCGGACCGGGCCGCCGCCTCCGTCGAACTGCTCTCCCCCGACGAGGCTCTGCGGGCGCACCCCGCCGGGGAAGAGCGCGTCGCCCCGGAGTCCACCCTGGCGGAGGTCTTCGCCGCGCAGGTCGCCCGGACACCGGACGCGACGGCCGTCGTCTTCGAGGACGAGCGGCTGAGCTACGCCGAACTGGACGCGCGGGCCGAGGCGTTGGCCGTACGGCTGCGTGGCCGGGGCGCGGGGCCCGGGGCGTTCGTGGCGGTCGCCGTGCCGCGCTCGGCGGAGCTGGTGGTGGCCCTGCTCGGCGTCCTGAAGTCGGGCGCCGCCTATCTGCCGGTGGACCTCGACTACCCGGCCGACCGGGTGGCGCACATGCTCGCCGACTCGGGCGCCACGACGGTGGTCACACTCGCCGCGACAGCCGCCCGGCTTCCCGGAGCGAGCCGGTCCGCCGGGGGGAACGTTCCTTCCGTCCTGCTGCTGGACACCGCCGACAGCGCGCCGACCGGGGACTCCCCCGCCCCCACGGCCGCCCTCGCCTCCGCGCGCCCCGACGACCCCGCCTACCTGATCTACACCTCCGGCTCGACCGGTCTGCCCAAGGGCGTCGTCGTCACCCACCGGGCCGTCGTGAACCGGCTGGCGTGGGCCCAGGGCGCGTACGGACTCGGCCCCGACGACCGGGTGCTGCAGAAGACGCCGTCCAGCTTCGACGTGTCCGTCTGGGAGTTCTTCTGGCCGCTCCTCGAAGGCGCGACCGTGGTGCTCGCCCGCCCGGACGGCCACCGCGACCCCGCCTACCTGGCCGAACTCGTACGGGCGCGGTCCATCACGACCATGCACTTCGTGCCGTCGATGCTGGAGGCCTTCCTGCAGCACGACGAGGTCACCGGCGACCCGACCTGGTCGGCGTCGCTGCGCCGCGTGCTGAGCAGCGGCGAGGCGCTGCCGGTCACCGCCGCGAGCCGCTGGCACGCGCTGACGGGTGTGCCGCTGCACAACCTCTACGGCCCGACCGAGGCGGCCGTCGACGTCACGTACCACCCGTATGCCCCCGACGAGGAGCCGGCCGGCGCGTCCGTGCCCATCGGGCGGCCCGTGTGGAACACCGGGCTCCGGGTCCTGGACACCTGTCTGCAGCCCGTTCCCGACGATGTCCCCGGCGAGCTGTACCTGACGGGCGTCCAGCTCGCCCGCGGCTACCACGCCAGGCCGGCGCTGACCGCCGAGCGGTTCACCGCCGACCCCTACGGGCCGCCCGGCAGCCGGATGTACCGCACCGGTGACCTGGTCCGGCGGCGCGCGGACGGCGTGATCGAGTACCTGGGCCGCACCGACCGGCAGGTCAAGCTGCGCGGCAACCGGATCGAGCTCGGCGAGATCGAGGCCGCGCTCGTGCGGCTGCCGGTCGTGGCGCAGGCAGCCGTGACGGTAGGGGACGACACCCTGGTCGCGTACGTCGTGCCCGCCGCAGACACCACCGACGTGGGCGACCTGCGCGAGGCCCTGGGCGGCACCCTCCCCTCCCCCATGGTGCCGAGCGCCTGGGTCGTCCTGGACGCGCTGCCGCTCACCCCCAGTGGCAAGCTGGACCGGGCCGCGCTGCCCGCCCCGCGGGCCGCGCGCGGCACCGTCACCCGGGCCCCGGGCAACGCCCGGGAGCAGGTGCTCGTCGAGATCTTCGCGGCCGTGCTGAAGCTCCCCGAGGTCGGGGTCGACGACGACTTCTTCCACCTCGGCGGCGACAGCATCAGCTCGATCGCCGTCTCCAGCCGGGCCCGCCGGGCGGGTCTGGCGATCGGCCCGCGCGAGGTGTTCGAGCACCGCACGCCCGCGGCGCTCGCGGCGACGGCGGCCGTGGACGACTCGGCCGCCGGGGACGGCCCCGCCGAGTCCGCGTTCGCGCTGACCGAGGAGGAGCGTGAGCGCGTCGAAGGGCTCGCGCCGGGCCGGATCGAGGACGTGTGGCCCCTCGCCCCGCTCCAGGAGGGCCTGTTCTTCCACTCGAACTTCGACGACAGCGCCCTGGACGTCTACACCGTCCACGAGTCGTTCGACTTCGCCGAACCCGTCGACGCCGGGCGGCTGTCGGCCGCCGTGCGCACGCTGCTGGGCCGCAACCCCAGCCTGCGTGCCGGGTTCACCAGTGAGGGGCTGCGCCAGCCGGTGCAGTTCATCGTGCGCGACGCCGACATCCCGCTGAGAGAAGTGGATCTGGCGGGGCTCCCGGCGGCCGAACAGGATCTCCGGATGAGCGAGTTGCTGGAGGAGTCGAGGGCGCAGCGGTTCGACCTCACCCGCCCGCTGCTCTTCCGGATGCTGCTCGTGCGGCTCGGCGAGGAGCGCGGCGACCGGCTGATCGTCGGCCGTCACCTGATCCTGTGGGACGGCTGGTCGGCCTGGCTCTTCCTGGACCAGCTGTTCGCGCTGTACGAGAGCGGGGGCGACCCGGCGGGCCTGGACCGCCCCGGCTCGTACCGCGACTACCTGACCTGGCTGGAGCGACAGGACGACGCCGAGGCGACCCGCGCCTGGCGGGCGGCCCTGTCCGGCTTCGAGGAGCCCACGCTGCTGGTGCCGGCCGCCTCCGACCGGGGCCGGGAGCCGGTGATCCCGCGGCAGCTGGACGCCGTGCTGGACACGGCGGTCGCGCGGCGGCTGCGCGACACCGCGCGCGCCCACGGTCTGACCCTCAACACCGTGCTCAACGCCGCCTGGGGGCTGGTCCTGACGGGCGCGACCGGCCGCGACGACATCGCCTTCGGTACGACGGTCGCCGGGCGGCCGAGTGAGGTGCCGGACGTCGAGAACGTCATCGGCATGTTCCTCAACACCGTGCCCGCGCGCATCGCCTTCGACCCGCGCGAGCCGGTCCTGGACCTGCTGCGCCGGGTCCAGGGCGAGCGGCTGGAGGTCATGCCGTACGAGTACCTGGGCCTGGGTGTGCTCCAGGCCGAGACCGGCCACCGGCGGCTGTTCGACACGCTGTTCGTGCTGCGCAACGCCGACACGGACGAGCGGCTCGCCGAGCTGCGCGCGCGGCACGGCGCGACGGCCGTGGCCAATGTCGACGCCACGCACTATCCGGCGAACCTGGTGGTGACCCCCGGCGAACAGGTCCGGGTGACGCTGGCCTACCGGCCCGACCTGCTGGAAGACACGTACGCCCAGGGCCTGTTGGACCGTTTCGTGCTGCTGGTCGGCCGGCTGGTGGCGGACCCGACCGCCCCCGTCGGCTCGTTGGACGCCCTGCTGCCGGCCGAGGCCGCCGCGCTGGCCCGCGAGGAGGCCGAGCAGCGGCAGCCCGTGCCGCACGAGACGGTCGCGGACATGCTGGCCGCGCAGGCCGCCCGCACCCCGGACGCGACCGCTCTGGTCTTCGGCGCGCGGACCCTGACGTACGCCGAACTCGACGCGCGCTGCGACCGGATGGCCCGGCTGCTGCTCGCGCGGGGCGCCGGACCGGAGCAGGTGATCGCGCTCGGGCTGCCGCGCTCGATCGACATGGTGGTGGCGCTGTTCGCGGTGCTGCGCACGGGGTCGGCGTACCTGCCGCTGGAGCTGGACCACCCCGCCGACCGGCTGTCGCTGATGCTGGCCGACGCCCGCCCGCTGCTCCTGCTGTCCACCGAGGCCGTGTCGCGGACGCTGACGGGCGACACGCCGCGCGTGCTGCTCGACGACCCGGCGGTGGCGGCCGAGCTGGCGGCCTTCCCGGCGGGCCCGGTGCCGGTGTCGTTCAGCCTGGACCACCCTGCGTACGTCATCTACACCTCGGGATCCACGGGCCGCCCCAAGGGTGTCGTGACGCCGTACATCGGTCTGACGAACATGCAGCTCAACCACCAGAAGGAGATCTTCGCGCCGGCGATCGCGTCGGCTGGCGGCCGGCGGCTGCGGATCGCCCACACGGTGTCGTTCGCGTTCGACATGTCCTGGGAGGAGCTGCTGTGGCTCGTCGAGGGGCATGAGGTGCACATCTGCGACGAGGAGCTGCGGCGGGACGCGACCGCACTGGTGGCGTACTGCGAGGAACACCGGGTCGACGTCGTCAACGTGACTCCCACCTACGCCCATCTCCTCATCGAGGAGGGCCTGTTGGAGGGGCACCGGCCGCCGTTGGTGCTGCTCGGCGGCGAGGCCGTCACCGAGACGGTGTGGAACACCCTGCGGGACACCGAGGGCACGTACGGCTACAACCTGTACGGCCCGACCGAGTACACCATCAACACCCTCGGCGGCGGCACGGCGGACAGCGCGACCCCGACCGTGGGCCGGCCGATCCGCGCCACCCGCGCGCGCATCCTCGACACCTGGCTGCGGCCGGTGCCGGACGGGGTGGCGGGCGAGCTGTACATCGCGGGTGTCGGCCTGGCGCGCGGCTATCTCGACCGGCCGGGACTGACCGCCGAGCGTTTCGTGGCGGACCCGTACGGGCTGCCGGGTGAGCGCATGTACCGTACCGGCGACCTGGTGCGCCGGCGCGCCGACGGCAACCTGGACTTCCTCGGCCGTACCGACGACCAGGTCAAGATCCGGGGCCACCGGGTCGAGCTGGGCGAGATCGAGACCGCGCTCGCCCAGCACCCCGAGGTGTCCCAGGCGGCCGTGATCGCCCGCGACGACACCTCGGCGCCGGGTACGAAGCGGCTCGTGGGCTACGTCGTGCCCGCCGAACTCGACGAGGACGCCCGGGACTCGGCCGAACGGGAGCAGATCGGTGAGTGGCGGGAGATCTACTCCGCCGAGTACACCGAGATCGGCACCGCCCTGTTCACCGAGGACTTCGCGGGCTGGGACAGCTCCTACGACGGCACGCCGATCCCCGTGGAACACATGCGGGAGTGGCGCGAGGCCACCGTGGAACGCATCCGCGAGCTGGGGCCGCGCCGCATCCTGGAGATCGGCGTCGGCTCGGGTCTGCTGCTGTCGAAGCTCGCCCCGGACGCGGAGGCCTACTGGGCGACCGACTTCGCCGCGCCCGTGATCCGCAAGCTCACCGAAGGTGTGGCCGGCGACCCGGTGCTGGCGGGCAAGGTCGAACTCCGCTGCCAGGCGGCCGAGGTGACCGACGGCCTGCCCACCGGGTTCTTCGACACGATCGTCATCAACTCCGTCGTCCAGTACTTCCCGAGCCTGGACCACCTCCACCAGGTGATCCGGGGTGCCCTCGGCCTGCTCGCGCCCGGCGGTGCCCTGTTCCTCGGTGACGTCCGCGACCTGCGCCAGGCCCGGGTGTTCCAGTCCGGCATCCAGGCCGCCCGCGCCGACGCGGACACCGAGCCCGAGGCCCTGCGCCGGGCCGTGGAGCGGGGTCTGGCGCTGGAGAAGGAACTCCTCGTCGACCCGGACTGGTTCACCACGCTCGGTGTCGGCGTGGACCTGCGCACCAAGGCGGGCCGCCACCACAACGAGCTGACCCGCTACCGGTACGACGTGGTGCTCTACGAGGGGCCCGCCGGTCTCTCGCTGGACGGTGTCCCGGCCGTCGACTGGACCGGACGGGAGGCGCTCCTCGACCGGCTCGACGGCGGCGGACCGCTGCGGGTGCGGGGCGTCCCGGACGCCCGTACCGCCGGTGACCTCGCCGGGCTGCGGGCCCTGGACACCGGTCGTCCGTCACCCGTCGCCGCGACCGGCGTGGAACCGGAGGACCTGCGGGAGACCGCGGCAGCGCGCGGCTACCGGCTGCTCACCACCTGGTCCGCCGAACCCGGCGCCTACGAGGCCGTGTTCGTGCCCGGCACCGACACCGCCCGCACGGCCGGCCTGTACCGGCCGCGCGCCGACCGCGACGCCACCGCTCCGTACGCCAACACGCCGGCGGCCGGACGCGGCCACACCGCGCTCGTCCGGCGGCTGCGCGAGGACCTCGGACAGCGGCTGCCCGGCTACATGGTGCCCGCCGCGTTCGTGGTGCTGCCCGGCCTGCCGATGAACGACAACGGCAAGCTGGACGTGCGCGCCCTGCCGGACGCCGAGCCGGCAGTCGCCCTGTCGGCCGGGCGCGGCCCGCGCACCCCCGTCGAGGAGGTGCTGTGCCGGCTCTTCGCCGAGGTGCTGGGGCTGCCCCGTACCGGCGCCGAGGACAACTTCTTCGACCTGGGCGGCCACTCGCTGCTCGCGACCCGGCTGATCAGCCGCGCCCGCACCGAACTGGGCGCCGAGCTGGCCATCCGTGACCTGTTCGAGGCGACCACCCCGGAGGCGCTGGCGCTGCGGGCGGGCACCGGACGTCCCGCGCGGCCCGCTCTGCGGACGGTCGCCGAGCGGCCCGAGCGTGTCCCGCTGTCGGCGGCGCAGCGGCGGCTGTGGCTGGTGGAGCGGCTCGCCGGCGGCGGGGTGGCCTACAACTTCCCCCTGGTCTTCCGGCTGCGCGGCGAGCTGGACCTCGACGCGCTGCGGGCGGCCCTCAGTGATGTGACGGACCGTCATGAGGCTCTGCGCACCCGCTTCCTGGAGGAGGACGGCGAGCCCTATCAGTGGATCGTGGCGCCGGGCGCCGCCGAGCCCGCCTTCCAGGTCGTCGAGGCCGTCGAGGAGGACCTGGCGAGCCGGATCGAGGCGGCACAGCGGCGGCCCTTCGACCTGAGCACCGAACTGCCGGTGCGCGCGGAGGTGTTGCGGCTCGGGCCCGCCGAGCACGTGGTGGCGTTGGTCCTGCACCACATCGCCACCGACGAGTGGTCGGACCGGCCGTTCCTCGCCGATCTCACCACCGCGTACCGGGCGCGGGTCGAGGGCCACGCTCCGCGGTGGGCACCGTTGCCGGTGCAGTACGCCGACTACACCCTCTGGCAGGACGCGCTGCTCGGGCAGGTCGGTGCGGCTCAACTCGCCCACTGGACAGACGCGTTGCGGGGGCTGCCCGAGGAGCTGGCGCTGCCGCTGGACCGGCCCCGGCCGGACGCGCCCACCGGGCGGGGCGGCAAGGTGCGTCTGGAGCTGACCCCCGCCACGGGGCGGGCGCTGCGCGAGCTGTCCGCCGCCACGAACACCAGTATGTTCATGCTGTTCCAGGCGGCCACGGCGGCGCTGCTGCACCGACTGGGTGCCGGGGACGACATTCCGCTCGGGGCTCCCATCGCGGGGCGTACGGACGACGCGCTCGACGACGTGGTCGGCTTCTTCGTCAACACGCTGGTGCTGCGCACCGATCTGTCGGCCACCGAGGACGGTCCGTCCGACTTGACGTTCACGCAGCTTCTGGGTCGCGTCCGGGAGTCGGCACTCCAGGCGTTCGAGCACCAGGACCTGCCGTTCGACCACGTCGTGGAGGCCGTGAACCCGCCCCGGGTCACCGGCCGCAACCCGCTCTTCCAGGTCATGCTCGGCTACCACTACCGGCCCGACGGCGACCCGGACGTGCTGGACATGCCGACCGAGTGGTTCGACATGGACACCGGCATGGCCAAGTTCGACCTACACTTCACCTTCGTCGACGAGGTGGGACCAGGCCGTCTCACGCTGCTGCTGGAGTACGCGCTCGACCTCTACGACGACGAGACGGCCCGGCGTACGGCCGGGCGGCTGGCGCGGCTGCTGGAGCAGGTCGCCGACGCGCCGGACACGCCCGTCCGGGAGCTGGAGGTGCTGGAGGAGGCCGAGCGGGAGTCGGTGCTGGTCCGGTGGAACGACACCGGACGCGAGGTGCCCGCGACCACCCTGCCGGAGCTGTTCCGCGCCCAGGTGGCGCGGACTCCCGACGCCCTGGCACTCGTGCACGACGAACAGCGCCTGACGTACGCGGAGTTGGACGAGCGGGTCGAGCGCACCGCGCGGGTGCTGGCCGGGATGGGCGTGGGTCCGGAGCGCACGGTGGCGGTGGCGCTGCCGCGTTCGGTGGACCTGGTGGTCGCCCTGCTGGCGGTGCACCGGGCCGGTGGCGCCTATCTGCCCCTGGAGGCGGACCAGCCACGGGAACGGCGGGCGCTCATGCTGGAGGAGGCCCGGCCGGTGTGCGTCGTCGAGGACGCGCTGCCGCAGGGCCCCGAGGGTGAACTCCCCACCGGGTACGACCCGGCGAACCCGGCCTATGTGATCTACACCTCCGGTTCGACCGGCCGCCCCAAGGGGGTGGTCGTACCGCACGAGGGCATCGTCAACCGGCTGCTGTGGATGCAGGACGCGTACGGGCTCGGTCCCGACGACCGGGTGCTGCAGAAGACCCCGGCCGGCTTCGACGTGTCGGTGTGGGAGTTCTTCTGGCCGCTCGTCACCGGCGCCGCGCTGGTGGTCGCCCGGCCGGACGGCCACCGGGACCCGGCGTATCTGACCCGGGTGATCCGCGAGCAGGGCGTGACCACCACGCACTTCGTGCCGTCGATGCTCCAGGTGTTCCTGGAGGAGCCGACCGCCTCGCGCTGCACGGGTCTGCGTCGGGTGATGTGCAGTGGCGAGGCGCTGCCGCCGGCGGTGGCGACACGCTTCCACGAGGTGCTTCCGGCGGAGCTGCACAACCTGTACGGGCCGACGGAGGCCTCGGTCGACGTCACGGCCGGCCGGGTGCCGCCGGGTGCCGACCGGGTGGTGATCGGGCGTCCCGTGTGGAACACCCGGGCCTACGTCCTCGACGCGGCGCTGCGGCCGGTGCCGCCCGGTGTGGCGGGTGAGCTCTATCTGTCGGGCGTCCAGCTCGCCCGGGGCTACCTCGACCGTCCCGGGCTCACGGCCGAGCGGTTCGTCGCGGACCCGTACGGCGGGCCGGGCGCACGGATGTACCGGACGGGCGACCTGGCCCGTTGGCTGCCCGACGGCACCCTCGACTTCCTCGGCCGGACCGACCACCAGGTCAAGATCCGTGGTGTGCGCATCGAGCCCGGGGAGGTCGAGGCCGTGCTCGCGCGGCACGGGTCCGTCGCCCACGCGGTCGTCGTCCCCCACGACGAGCGGCTCGTCGCGTACGTCGTCCCCGCCACAGGAGGAGCCGCCGACCCGGCGGTCCTGCGGGCCCACACCGCCGCCGCCCTGCCCGAGCACATGGTGCCCGCGGCGGTCGTCGTCCTCGACGCGCTGCCGTTGACGTCCAACGGCAAGCTGGACCGGCGGGCGCTGCCGGCGCCGGACTTCACGGTGGGCAGCGGCGTCGGCGGCCGAGGGGGGAGTCCGCGCGAGGAGATCCTGCGTGGTCTGTTCACCCAGGTACTGGGCGTGGACCGGGTCGGCGTCGACGACGACTTCTTCGCGCTGGGCGGTCATTCGCTGCTGGCCATGCGGCTGGTCGCCGGCGTCCGGGCCGCGTTCGGGTCCGAGGTGTCGCTGCGCACGGTGTTCGACGCGCCGACGGTGGCCCGGCTCGCGCGGCGGCTGGCCGACACGGCGGACGCGGCGGGGGCCGCCCGCCCGGCGCTGACGGTCCGGGAGCGCCCCGAGCGGCTGCCGCTGTCCTCCGCCCAGCAGCGTCTGTGGGTGCTGTACCAGGTGGAGGGCCCCAGCGCGACGTACAACATCCCCTCGGCCTGGCGGCTGACGGGCGCGCTGGACGTCGAGGCGCTGCGGGCTGCCGTGCACGATCTGGTCGTCCGGCACGAGACGCTGCGCACGGTCTTCCCCGACGACGGGGGCCGGGCCCACCAGCTGGTCCTGGCGCCCGAGGACGTCCGGGTGCCGTTCGAGGTCGTCGACACGGACGACGAGCTGCTGCCCGAGCTGCTGGCGGAGGCCGGCGCGTACGGCTTCGCGCTGGAGCGTGAACTCCCGCTGCGGGTCCATGTGTTCCGCACCGGCGAGGAGGAGTGGACCGTCCTGCTACTCCTGCACCACATCGCCGGGGACGAGTGGTCCGAGGGACCGCTGCACCGGGACCTCGGACTCGCCTACGCCGCCCGTACGGCCGGACGCGCGCCCGAGTGGGAGCCGCTGCCGGTCCAGTACGCCGACTACACGCTGTGGCAGCGGGACGTCCTCGGCGACGAGAAGGACGGGCGCAGCCTCGCGGCACGGCAGGTCGCATACTGGAAGCAGGCGCTGGCCGGGCTGCCCGAGGAGCTGGCGCTGCCCGTGGACCGGCCGCGTCCGCTGGAGTCCACCTACCGGGGCGGCTCCGCCGACCTGTCGCTGGACGCCGGGCTCGCCGCCGCGCTGGACGGGTTGGCCCGGGAGAACGGGGTCAGTGTGTTCATGGTGCTCCAGGCGGCCGTGGCCACGCTCCTGTCCCGGCTCGGCGCGGGTGACGACATCCCCATCGGCAGCCCGATCTCCGGGCGCACCGACACGGGGCTGGACGACCTGGTCGGGTTCTTCCTCAACACGCTGGTGCTGCGCACCGACACCTCCGGTGACCCGACGTTCCGGGAGCTGCTCGGCCGCGTCCGGGAGACCGACCTGGCGGCCTTCGACCACCAGGACGTGCCCTTCGAGCGGCTGGTGGAGGTGCTCAACCCGGCCCGCTCCCTCGCCCGTCACCCGCTGTTCCAGGTGATGGTCGTGTATCTCGCGTCCGGCGACGAGACGGGGCTGTCCGGCCTGGCCGGTCTGGCGGCCCGCCGGGACGAGGTGGCGCAGACGACCGCCAAGTTCGACCTGTCCTTCGACTTCGTCGAGCGAGGCGACGGCACCGGCGTGGACGGTGTCCTGGAGTACAGCGCCGATCTGTTCGACCCGGCCACCGCCCAGTCGTTCGCGGACCGGCTGCGGCGCGTCCTGCGCGCCGTGACCGCCGATCCGGACACCCCGCTCGGCGGCATCGACATCCTCGCCCCGGACGAGCGGGCCCGGCTGCTCGGCGGCTGGCACAGCACGCCGGTTGTCGGCGAACCCACCACGGTGCCCGCGCTCTTCGAGGAGCGGGCGCACCTGCACGGCGACCTGCCCGCCGCGGCCTCCGACGGCGTGGAGCTGACCTTCGCCGAACTCAACGCGGACGCCAACCGGTTGGCCCGGCTGCTCGTCGAGTCGGGCGCCGGACCCGAGCGGTTCGTCGCGCTCGCGCTGCCGCGCACCGCGCACTTCCTCACCGCCGTCCTCGCGGTGCACAAGGCGGGAGCGGCGTACCTGCCGCTCGACCCGGACGCCCCGGCCGAGCGTACGGCCGACGTCCTCGCCGACGCCGGTCCGGTCCTCACCGTGACGACCCGCGCATCCGGCGCCGGACTGCCGCCCGGCACCGCCGCGCTGCGGCTGGACGATCCCGGCACCCGGGAGCGGCTCGCGGCCCAGGACCCGGCCGACCTCACCGACGCCGACCGCCGCGCGCCGCTGACGCCCCGCCACCCGGCGTACGTCATCTACACCTCGGGCTCCACCGGCCGCCCGAAGGGTGTCGTGATCACCCACGAGACGCTCGGCAACCTGTTCCACAGCCACCGCCGGACGCTGTACGAGCCCGCGATCGAGGCGGCCGGGCGGCGCCATCTGCGGGTCGGCCACGCCTGGTCGTTCTTCTTCGACGCGTCCTGGCAGCCCCAGCTGTGGCTGCTGGACGGGCACTGCGTGCATGTGCTGTCGGAGGAGGTCCGGCGCGACCCGGAGCTGGTGACCGAGGCCGTGCTCCGGCACCGCTTCGACTTCCTGGAGGTCACGCCGTCGTTCTTGGCGCAGATGGCCGACAGCGGGCTGCTGCGGGGCGGCGACTGCCCGCTCACGGTCGTCGGCGTGGGCGGCGAGGCGGTCCCCGTGGCCCTGTGGAAGCGGCTGTCCGAACTGCCCGGAACCGAGGCGTTCAACCTGTACGGGCCGACCGAGTCGACCGTGGACGCCCTCGTGGGACGCGTCCGCGACAGTGAACGGCCGCTGGTGGGGCGGCCGGTGGCCGGCACCCGGGCGTACGTCCTCGACGACCGGCTGCGGCCGGTGCCGCCCGGCGTTCCCGGTGAGCTGTATCTGGCGGGCGGCGGTCTCGCCCGGGGTTATCTGGGCAGCCCGGGTCTGACGGCGGAGCGGTTCGTGGCCGACCCGTTCGGTCCGGCCGGATCACGGCTGTACCGCACCGGCGACCTGGCCCGCTGGACGGGTGACGGACGGATCGACTATCTCGGCCGCGCCGACGACCAGGTCAAGATCCGCGGTTTCCGGATCGAGCCCGCCGAGATCGAGGCCGCGCTGACCGCTCATCCGGAGGTCGCCCAGGCATTGGTGACGGTCCATCAGGACGGGTCGCGCAAGCTGCTCGTGGCCCATGTCGTGGCGGCCCCGGGCCGGGAGCCCGAGTCGGCGGCGCTGCGCGCCCATGTCGCCGGACGGCTCCCCGACCACATGGTCCCGGCGGCCGTGGTCGTGCTGGAGCGGTTCCCGCAGCTGGCCAACGGCAAGCTGGACCGGTCCGCCCTGCCCGCGCCGGACTTCTCCGCGCTGTCCTCGGGACGGGCACCCTCGACGCCCGTGGAGGAGATGCTGTGCACGGTGTTCGCGGAGGTGCTGGGGCTCGAACGGGTCGGTGCGGACGACGACTTCTTCGCCCTCGGCGGTGACAGCATCGTCGCCATGCAGCTCGTGGGCCGGGCCCGCGCGGCGGGACTGAGGATCAGCCCGAGGCTGGTCTTCCGGCACCGCACCCCGGCCGCGCTGGGCACGGTCGCCGAGGCGGCCGACATGTCGGCGCCGCGCCCGGCGGACGACGGCACCGGCACGGTGCCGCTCACCCCGGTCATGCACTGGCTGCGCGAACTCGGCGGCCCCTTCGCCTCCTACCACCAGGCGGCCCTGGTCCGCACTCCGGCGGCCCTGGACCTGCCCGGTCTGACCGCCGTGCTGCGGGCGCTCGCCGACCGGCACGACCTGCTGCGGGCCACCCTGGTCCGGCCCTCCGTCGAGGACACCGAGCAGTGGTCGCTGCACGTGCCGCGCGTCGGCACGGTCGACCCGGCCGACTGGATCGAACGGGTCGACGTCCGCGGTCTGGACGCGACCGCGCTCGGCGAGGCCGTACGCGAACACACCGTCGCGGCACGGTCGTTGCTCGATCCCGATACCGGGATCATGGTCAGGGCGGTGTGGTTCGACGCCGGCGACGCTCCGGGGCGGCTGCTGCTGATGGGCCACCACCTCGTCGTGGACGGTGTGTCCTGGCGGGTGCTGCTTCCGGACCTCGCGGCGGCCTGGCAGGACGTGTCGGCCGGACGGCCCGTCGGGCTGCTGCCCGTCGAGACCTCCTTCGCCCGCTGGTCGAGGCTGCTCACAGAGCTGGCCCAGCGTCCCGAGCGGGAGGCCGAACTCCCCGTGTGGGAGGCGATTCTCGCCGAGGGCGCCGCCTCCCTGCCGCTGTCCCGGGACCGCGACCCCGACCGCGACACCAGCGCCACCCGGCGCGAGGTCGTCCTCCGGCTGCCCGCCGAGCACACCGGCCCCCTGCTGTCGGCGGTGCCCGCCGCGTTCGGTGCCGCCGTCAACGACGTCCTGCTCGCCGGGCTCGCGCTCGCCTTCGCGGACCGGCGACGCCGGGACGGCGGCACGGACACCTCGGTCCTCGTCGACCTCGAAGGTCACGGACGTGAGGAGGAGTTGGGCGGCGACGGGATCGACCTGTCCCGTACGGTCGGCTGGTTCACCAGCGTCTACCCGGTCCGGTTGGATCCGGGACCGGCCGACCCCGCCGATGCCTTCGCCGGGGGCCCGGCGGCGGCCGAAGCCGTGCGCCGGGTGCGGGAGCATCTGGCGGCGCTGCCCGCGAACGGGGTGGGCTACGGGATGCTGCGGCACCTCAACCCCCGTACCCGCGAGGTGCTGGCGGCCTACGAGCCGCCGCGCGTCGAGTTCAACTACCTGGGCCGGTTCGGCATCCCGGAGGAGACGGACTGGTCGTACGCGCCGGAGGAGGACGCGGCGGACATCGGGTCGGAGGACTCGATGCGGGAGGGTCACGCGCTGGAGATCAACGTGGTGGCCGAGGACCGGGCGGACGGGCCGGTGCTGGCCGCGCACTGGTCGTATCTGGAAGGACTGCTGCCGCGCGACACGGTCCAGGATCTCGCCGAGACCTGGTTCCGGGCCCTACGGGGACTCGTCGCGTGGGCCGAGCGGAACCCGAAGTAGAAAGAGGAGTGGCATGAGCAACCCGTTCGAGGACCCCGAGGGCACCTACCTGGTGCTGGTCAACGACGAGAACCAGCACAGCCTGTGGCCGGACTTCGTGGACGTCCCGGCCGGCTGGCGGGTGGTCCACGGACCCGACTCGCGGCAGTCCTGCCTGGAGCACGTCGAGACGCACTGGACGGACATGCGGCCGCGCAGTCTGGCGGAGTCGATGGACGGCTGACACCAGGCACACGAGAGGGGGGCCGGTCGGTGACCGGCCCCCCTCGTCGTACCGAATCGGCCCGACCGGGTCAGGATGCGGGCTGCTCCACCTTGGTGTCCGTCTTGCCGTCGACGGCCGCGGCCAGCTGCGGCGCCAGGCGCTCGATCACGTACGGCAGGCTGAGGGCCGAGACGAAGGACGTGGCGTTGCCGTAGTCGCTGCTCTCGTTCACGAAGACCTCGCGGCCCTCCTTCACGACCTTCAGGTCCTTGTACGAGGCGTCCTTGTGCAGCTTCGCGGCGTCCTTCGCGGGGTCGCCGACGATCCACACGACGGCGTCCTGGTCGAGCAGGTCGGTGCGCTCCTTGCTGATGTTCGCGCCGAACTTGTCGCCGATCGCCTTGTCCAGGTCGGCCGGCAGGGTGAAGCCGAGGCCGGTCAGCAGACGGGACCGGGCGTCCTGGCTGCCGAAGACGAACATGCCCTCGTACGGGGTCGCCATGACCGCCGAGGCGCCCTTGAAGCCGGGGTTGTCGTCGGCGGCGGCCTTGATCTTCGCCTCGGTGTCGGCGACCACCTTCGCGGCCTCCTCGGGCTTGCCGAGCGCCTTGCCGATGGTCTCGGTCTGCTCCTGCCACGGGACGCCGTAGTCGTTGTACGCCTTCGGCTGGGCGACCACGGGCGCGAACTTCGACAGCGACTCGTACTGTTCCTTGGTCAGTCCGCCGTACACCGCGAGGATCAGGTCGGGCTTGAGGGCGGCGATCTTCTCCACCTGGGGGCCGGTGCCGGTGTCCTTCAGGACGGTCGGCGCCTCGGCGGAGCCGAGCTTGTCCTCGGCCCAGGGGCCGATGGCGCCCTTGTAGCCGCCGAGCCATTCGGTGGTGCCGACCGGGACCTTGCCGAGGGCGAGGACCGCGTCCTGGTCGGTGAGGCCCACGGTGACGATCCGCTTGGGTTCGGCCTTGATCGTGGTGCTGCCGTACTTGTGGTCGAGGGAGACCGGGAAGGCGGAGTCGCCGGAGGAGGTGCTCGCCTCCGCGCCGGCGCCCGACGCGTCGTCGGAGTCGGACCCGCCGCCGCACGCGGTGGCGAGGAGCAGGGTGGCGGAGGCGAGCACGACGGCGAGCCGTGGCGCTCTGCGGGAGCGGAACATCAGCGGTCCTTCGGTTCGGGTTTCTGCGGAGCGGTGCGTGTGGGGGTCTCGGGGGCCGGCCGTGGGCCGGTGTCGCGGGCGTCCGACCAGGCCGCCCAGAGGGCGGCGTAGGGGCCTCGCGCGGCGTGGAGTTCGTCGTGGGTGCCGCTCTCCACCACGCGGCCGTCCTCCATGACGACGACGCGGTCGGCGGTCGCCGCCTGGCTGAGGCGGTGGGCGACGATCAGTGCGGTCCGGCCGTCGACGGCGCGGGCCACGGCCTTCTCCAGGGTGCGGGCTCCGGCGCTGCCCGCCTCCGCGGTGGCCTCGTCGAGGATCACCAGGGGCGGGTCGGCCAGGATCAGCCGGGCCAGGGCGAGGGCCTGGATCCGCTCGCCGCTGAGCCGGTGACCGCCGTCGCCGACGACCGTGGCGAGGCCGTCGGGCAGCGCCTCGGCCCAGGCGAGGGCGTCGACCCGGTCGAGCGCGGCGCGCAGTTCGTCGTCGGTGGCATCGGGCCTGGCGAGCCGCAGGTCGTCGGCGAGGGGGCCCGCGAAGACATGGGTCTCCTGGGTGATCAGGGCGATCGTGCGGGAGGCGGCGGAGCCGAGTTCGGTGGGCGGGACCCCGCCCACCAGGACGGCGCCGGTGGTGGGCGGCTGGATGCCGGCGACGAGTCGCGCCAGGGTGGTCTTGCCGGCTCCGCTGGCGCCGACGAGGGCCACGCGTTCGCCGTGGCGGATCGTCAGGTCGATGTCGTGCAGGACGGGATGGCCCGGCCGGTAGGCGTGGCCGAGCCCCCGGACGGTGACGTCGACACCGTCGGCCGCGACGGTGCGTGTCGGGGGCGGAGCCACGGCCTCGTCGGTGACGCCGACGAGCCGGGCGAGGCCCGCCGTGGCCGACTGGGCGTCGTCGAGGAGTGCGAGGGCCGCGTTGACGGGGCCGAACAGGCTGTGGAAGTACAGGGCGGCGGCGGTCGCCGTGCCGATGCTGGCGGAGCCGTCGCGGACCAGCCAGTAGCCGGTGACGAGGACGGCGGCGAGCCCGATGTACTCGGCGATGTGCAGCCGGCTGTAGAAGCCGAGGACGAGTCGTACGCCCCGCATGGTCAGCGCCACCACGGACCACGACCGTTCGGTGACCCGCTCGGTGTGCTCACGGCCCAGTCGGAAGGCCCGCACGGTGGAGCTGCCGCCGATGGTGTCGAGCAGCTGCTGCTGCTGGGCGCCGGCGGCCACCCGCTGCTCGGCGTAGAGCGGGATGGCGCGGGCGACGTACCAGCGGGCGGTGGCCGCCTGCACGGGGACCGCGAGGAGCACGGCCAGCAGGAACCGCCAGTCGAGCAGGGCGAGGGCGCCGAAGGTGAGGACGATGGTGAGCACCGACCGGCCGAGCGCGGGCAGCGCGTTGCGGACGGCGTCGGCGATGAGGGAGACGTCGGCGGTGACCCGGGCCGTCAGGTCGCCGGCGCCGGCCTTCTCCACGCGGTCCAGAGGGAGGGTCAGGGCGCGCTCGACGAAGCGTTCGCGCAGCCGGGCCAGGGTGGTCTCGCCGAGCCGGGCGATCTGCGACAACCCGAAGCCTGCGGTGACGCCCTGCGCGACGGCGACGGCCACCAGGAGCGCCGCGGTGACGGTGATGGCGTCGGCGGACCCCCGGTCGGCGGCCAGGTCGACGATCCGGCCGAGGAGGGGCTGCACGAGCAGGCCGAGTGCGGTGGACCCGACCATGACGGCGAACGCGGACACCGCCAACCGCCGCTGCGGCCGCAGAAGTTCGGCGACCGCGGCACGCGTACGGGCGGGCGTGGCGACGGGCAGCAGCAGGGGCCCGGCGTGGTCATGGTTCCGGGAGTTGGCCTCGACGGCTCCGACGCCATGGCCGGCTTCCCCGGCTTCGGCGTCGTCCGCGGTCTCGTCGGGCCGGACGGTTCCGGCGACGTCCGCGGCCCCGACCGACCGGGCGTCGTTCCCCGCGTCCGCGCCCTGGGCGGGCGGGCCGGCATCGGCGCGCGCCGCCGCGTCTCGGCCCCGGAGGGCGCCCCCGGCCTGCGCGGTCTCGGCGGGTCGAGGGGTCTCCGCGGACGCGGCCTCGTCGGTCTCCGCGGATGCGGCGTGATCGGTCATGTGAGGACCGCCGTCCGGTAGTCGGCGCGCTCGTGGACGAGGCGTTCGTGGTCGCCGGTCGCGGTGACCCGGCCTTCGTGGAGGAGGACGACACGGTCGGTGACGGCGAGCAGCGCGGGGCTGTTGGTCACCAGGAGCGTGGTCCGTCCGCCGCGGACGTCCCGGATGCCGGCGGCGATGCGGCTCTCGGTGACGGCGTCGACGGCGGTCGCCGGTTCGTGCACGACGAGGACCGGCGCGTCGGCGGCCAGGGCGCGGGCCAGGGCCACGCGCTGGCGTTGGCCCCCGGAGAGTGAACGGCCGCGCGCGGTGACGGCGGTGTGCACGCCGTCGGGCAGCGCGCGGGCGACCTCGTCGGTGCCGGAGGCGGCCATGGCGGCGGTGACGGCCGCCGTCGCGGGCGTCGTCGCCGGTGTCGGCGCCGTGACGGCGATCGCGGCCGTCACGTTGTCCAGGACCGTGCCCTCGAACAGGTCGGCGTCGTGCTCGGCGACGAGCATCGCGGCACGGACGTCGTCCGGTCCGAGCGCGGTCAGCGCGGTGCCGTCCAGTTCCACGGTGCCGTCGTCGGGGTCGGTGTGGCGGCCCAGGCAGCGCAGCAGCGCCGTCGCGTCGGCGGGATCGGTGGTGGCGACGCCGACGGTCTCGCCGGGGGCGATGTCGAGGTCGACCCCGCGCAGGGGGCCGCAGGTGAGGCCGCGCAGGGTCAGCCGTCCCTCGACACCGGCCAGCGGGAGGGCATCGGCCCCCTGCGCGGGTACGGCACCGGGGGCGTCCAGCACCTCGGCGATACGGGTGGCGGAGGCGCGGCCCTGCGCGAGTTCGGTGTTGATCCAGGCGAACTCGGAGAGCGGGCCGACGATGAACAGGGCCAGCCCCACGGAGGAGACGAGTTCGCCGAGGCCGATGTCACCGCGTGCGGCGAGCCGTCCGCCGACGAGGGCGACCAGGGCGATGAAGGCACCGGTGAGGATGGTGACGACGCCGTTCTGCCAGGCCTCGGCGCGGGCGGCGCGCAGGGTCGCGGCGAGGGAGTCCTGGCTGACGCGCCGGTAGCGGGCGACGGCCGCCCGCTCGGCGCCGATGCCCTTGAGGACGCGCAGTCCGGCCACCAGGTCGGCGGCGACACCGGAGGCCTGTGCGGCGCGGTCCTGCTCGGTCTCGCTGCGCCGTTCCAGGGGCTTGCTCAACAGGTGTCCCAGCCACAGCAGCAGGGGGGTGCCCAGGAGGACGAGCAGGCCGAGGACGTACGAGACGCGCAGCAGGGCCACCGCGCTGACCACGAGCCCGGCGGTGGCCGCGCAGGCGACGATGAGGGCCATGGCGACGGCCCCGACCCGCTTGGCGTCCTCGGTGGCGATGTTCGTCAACTCGCCCGGCAGTCTTCCCTGTTCGGCGCCGCCCTCGGGTGCGAGGACACGGCCGACGAGCGCGGTCCTGAGGTGGTGCGCGGCGGTGACGGCGGCGCGTTCACCGGCCCTCGCGCTGAACCGGAAGCTGAAGGAGAGGCCGACGTACACGGCGGCCAGGACGAGCAGCCACAGCAGCAGTCCGGGGACGTCGCCGTCCACGACCCCGCGTTCGATGGCCAGTCCGATGAGCACCGGCACCAGGGCCTCGCCCGTCTGGTGCCCCATCCCCAGGACCGCGCCGAGCACGACGTCCCGACGCTGTCCGCCGACCGCGCGCCACAGGACGTTCCGCCCCGGTGGGTCCGCTTTTCTCACGCAACACTCCGGACCGGTTTCGCCAACACAGGATACGTACAAAGAAACTTAGGTAAGCCTAACTATATTTGCCGTCCTGGACCAGCCCCGAGACGTCTTCGAGACCTCGATGGGCCTCCCGAACGCAGGGACAGTAGCCGAACCGACCGTCAACTCACAGACAGAACAAGTCACTTCACCGATACGAGAACACACCGGGCGCACTGCCCCCGAACGGAAGGACCCGTCCGTGCTCAGCACCAGGATCACCAACGCCCGCATCGTCACGATGGATCCGGGCCGCCCGGCCGCCCGGGAGCTCGGGATCTGGCGGGGGCGCGTCGTCGGCCTGGACGAGGACGTGGCGGGCCTTGCGGCGCGGCGGACGCTGGACCTGGACGGCGCCACCGTACTCCCCGGCTTCGTCGACGCCCATGTGCACCTGGCGTGGGCGGGCCTGAAGGCCAAGGCGCCCGGTGTCGCGCCGAGTCGGCGCGCCGACGACGTGCTCCGGGCGGTCGCGGAGGCGGTGGCCGAGGCCCCGGCGGACGGCTGGGTGGACTTCGGCGGCTACGACCAGCGCACCCTCGACCGCCCTCTCACGGCGCGCGACCTCGACACCGTCAGCGCCGGTCGCAAGGTGTACCTGGGTCATCTCTCCGGGCACGCCTGCCTCGTCAACTCGGCGGTCCTCGCGGGGCTTCCGGCGGAGGTGGCCAGGCCGGACGGCTTCCTCGCGGAGGGCGCCATGGGGGCCGCGCTGCGCTCCCGGCCACCGCACTCGCTCACCGAACTGGCCTCCGCGATCGAGCACGCCGCCCGGGTCTGCCGCTCCGAGGGCATCACGGGGTGCGCCGAAGCGGGCGTCGGGGCCCGGCTGTTCGGGCACAGCCCCATCGAGGGCGCCGCGTACCAGCTCGCCCACGAGTCGGGCCGACTGCCGCTGCGGGTGCGGCTGATGGTGGCCGCCGACGCGCTGCGCCCGGTCCGCGCGGACGCCGAGGACACCACGAGCCGGGCGATCGACCTCGGTCTGCGCACGGGCTTCGGCGAGGGCACCCTCTCCCTCGGCTCTCTCAAAGTCTTCACCGACGGCGGCATGATGGCCCGTACGGCGGCCCTCACCAGCCCGTACCTGACCCCGCAAGGCCCCGGTGGTTCCGGTCAGCTCATGCACGAGCCCGAGGTCCTGGAGAGCACGATCGTCGAGGGACACCTCGCGGGCTGGCAGCTCGCCGTGCACGCGATCGGCGACCGGGCCCTCGACGTCGCCCTGGACGCGCTGGAGAAGGCCCGGAAGCTGAGCCCCCGCCCAAAGGCGCGCCATCGCGTCGAGCACGCCGGGCTGGTCCGCCCCGACCAGCTGCCGCGGCTGGCCGCGCTGGGGGTCACCGTCGTCGTCCAGCCGAGCTTCCTGTACTACTACGGCGACGACTACGCCACGGTCATGGGCGAGGACCGGGCCGACTGGCTGTACCGGGGCCGGGGCTTCCTCGACCACGGTGTCCGGATCGCCGGCAGCTCGGACCGCCCGGTCGCGAACGGCGCCCCGCTGCGGGCGATCCAGTTCATGGTGGAGCGGGCCTCGGAGTCCGGCCGTCTCATCGGTCCCGACGAGGCGCTCACGGTCGAGGAGGCGCTGCGCGCGTACACCGTCGAGGCCGCCCGCGCCTGCCACTGGGACGGCGACGCGGGCAGCATCACCCCCGGCAGGCGGGCCGATCTCGTCGTGCTGGGAGACGATCCGCGCCGGGTGGACGTGTCCCGGATCGGGGACATCGAGGTGGTGCGGACGTTCGTCGAGGGCGAGGACGCGTACTGACGGATCGGTGAGCGCCCGGTCGAAGCGGCGGGCGTGGGGTCAGATCGTCGGGCGCCGCGTCAGATCGGGGGCGCCGGGCCGGGATGTCGCGCGGGGAGTCCGCCGAGGGCACGAGGAACATGGTTCCGGAGCCGTCGGGGCCGATGCGGCAACCGCGCGGCGTGGTCACCCCGATGCCGATCGCCTTCGATCCCCCCACGCCGGGCAGCCGGTTGGTGAAGTGCGGTCCTTTTTGTATACGTGGAGAGCCGGACGCCCAATACTGTGCGCAGACGTCACCGGGGGGCTCCATGAAGTGGTTCCGACACGACCGTGCGCGGCGACAGACCCCTGTGGTGCCGCCCTCCGAGGTCGGCGGGAGCGACGAGCCGCCCAGGCAGGCGCCCCCGCTGCTGACCGCCGGCGACCCGGCGCTCCAGCGGATCGGCGGCGACGGCGACACGGTCGCCCGGCTCACCACCGGGACGGGTCCGGTCATCCTCGACATCACCCACTCGGGGAACGGACACTTCGTCGTGGACACCCTGGACGGCAGGCTGCACTCGCAGAGCCAACTCGTCTACACCTACGGCCCCTTCTCCTGCCGCGCCCTGGTGAACGCCGACGACCGGCCGGTGCGGGCGCTCCGCGTCCAGGCGGACGGACCGTGGACGGTCGACGTGAGCCCGCTGTCGAGCGCGCTGCCCTGTGCGGGCCACACGCGGCGTCCCGCCTCGGACGTGCTGCGCCACACCGGCGGGCCCGGGATCGCGACGCTGCGGTACGAGGGCGATCCGCGCTCCGACGACGGCGGGTACTTCCTCGTGGACACCTTCGAGCCGGACGGCACCGGCTTCCTCGACGAGTTGGCCAACCACGTGGGTCCCTGGCAGGGCGAAGCCGCGCTCACCGGCCCCTGTCTCCTGTACGCCCGCTCCGACGGACCGTGGTCGATCGTCGTCAGGCACCTGGATACGCCCGCCTCGCCCTGACCGGCCAGCGCCCGAACCTGCTCCGGGCCACCGCCCGAACCCGACCGCACCACGGCCCTACCCGGACCGCACCACCGGCGCGCCCTGGGTCGACCACCACCCCCGATCACACAAACGGATCACCCTCTTTTACTTCGGTAGGGTTGCCCGGAGGATCCCCCGGGCCCGGCACGCGCCAGGGGATGCCGGACCGTACGCGGAGGGGGAACGGCACGCATGACCGCGGTGCCCGTACCGGAGACCGGAGGCCTTCCCGTCGCGCGGGAGGCCGAACTCGCGCGGCTCGCGCACCTCGTCGAGGCGCTGGGGAACGGCCGGGGGTCGGTGGTGGAGATCACCGGCGAGCCGGGCATCGGCAAGACCCGGCTCGCGACGGCCCTCGTGGACCTGGCGGCACGCCGGGGACTCCCGGTCGCCCGGGCCCACGCCATGCGCGGCGGCGCGACCCCGCTCCAGGTGTTCCGTGATGCCTTCGAGGCACGGCGGGGTTTCCCCCGGCCGACGGGGGTCGGCGGGAGGGTGTTCGCCGAGTTCCGCGACCGGCCCGCCCGTTGGGCCGCCGGTGGTGTCCTGGTGCTGGACGACGTGCACGGATGCGATCCGGTGTCGACGGCCGCGCTCGTCCGGCTGGTCCGTTCCGTGGTGCCCGGCCCGTTCGTGCTCGCGCTCGCCCACCGGCCCCGGCAGACCCCGCCCGAGCTGCGGGAGGCGTTGGAGGACGGGGTCCGCGCCGGCACGGTGACGCGGATCGAACCGGGCCCCCTCGACGCGGAGGCGGCCGCTGCCCTGCTCGCCGGCCGGCCCGCGCCCGAGAGTCCCACGCCCCACGCGCACGAGCTCGCCCCGCCGCACGAGCCCGCCGCGCTGCGCGAGTTCGCGGGTCAGGTGTGCGCCGCCGCGGAGGGCAATCCGTTCCTCCTGCGCCTGCTCGTCGCGGCGGACTGGCGTCCCGGCCACTGGCCCGACCGGCCCGGGACCGACATCGACGGCCTGCTGCGCGAGGCGAAACCCCTGATCGCCGAACTCGACGCGCTGACACCCCCGGCCGCGACGGCGATGGCCGCGGCGGCCGTGCTCGGCTCCCCGTTCCGCCCGCAGGACGTGGCCCAGGTCTCCGGACTGGGCCTGGACGCCACCCTGGACGTGCTCGCCGAACTGGAGCGGGCGGACCTGGTCCGGCCGGCCGACTGGAGCGGAGGCCTGCGCTTCCGCCACCCCGTGATCGGCCATGTCGCCTACGAGCGGGCGGGGTCGTCGGTCCGGCTGCGCGCCCACCACCGTGCCCTGGACCTGGTCACCGCCCGTGGCGGTCGGGCCGCCGAACGGGCCCGCCACGCCGAGCACCTCCTGGGCACGGAGGGCCTCGACGCCCCCCGCACGCTGGCCGAGGGAGCCGCCGAGATCGCCGCGCGGGCACCGGCGACCGCGGCCCGCTGGTTCCGTCTGGCGCTGGAGACCATGCCCGGCCGGGCGGGCGACCGTGCGGCCCGGACCGCGCTGGAACTGGCCTGCTGCCGCGCCCTGATCGCCTCCGGGCAGCCGGAGGAGGCACGCGCCCACGCCCATGAGCTGCTGGGCGATCCCCGGGCCGAACTCACCGACAGCCAGACGCTCCAGGCTCACACCGTCTGGGCCGACGCCGAGCGGCAGCTCGGCCGGTACAAGGAGGCGACTGCCGTCGTCGGGGCCGCGCTCGGCCTGCTGCCCCGGCCGCTGCCCGACCCGCTGCCGCCCGAGGCCGTCCGCCTCGCCATCGAGTACGGCCTGATCCATGTGGTGCGCGGCACCCACGAGCAGGCGCGGACACTGCTCCGGGAGGCCGCGCGGGCGGCGGGCGGGGCGGACCGCGCGGATCGCATCGTGCTGCGCGTCCTCTCCGCCCTGTGCGCCACCCATGCCGGAGACCTCGACGAGGCCGGTCCCGAGATCACCGACTGCGCCCGGCTGCTGGACGCCCTGCCCGACCCGATCGCCGGGCGCACACCGGAGACACTCGCCCTGCTCGGCTGCGCCGAGCTCTACCTGGAACGGTTCGCGGACGCGGCACGGCATCTGGGCCGGGGACCGGACACGGCGGACTCGGACGCCGGGCGGCCCATCCTGATGCACCGGCTCCTGGCCCTCGCCATGGTCGAGCAGTGGACCGGTCGGCTGGAGGCCTCCGAGCGGCGGGCCCGGCAGGTCGAGACCCTCGCCGGTGCCATCGGCGCCGACGGCGCGGTCACCCTGGCGCGCGCGATGCGCACCACGGCTCTCGTCTGGTCCCGTGGCCGGGGGCACGCCGCCGAGGCCGTCGCACTGGTCGAGGAGGCGACCACGGTCACCCCGCCGGGCCAGAGCTGGTGGGCCACCTCCGCGACGGGGCTGCTCGCCCAGGCGCGGCTGCTCGCCGGTGACGCCGCCGGATGCCGGCGGACGCTGCTGGAGGGCGTGGGCGGCGAGCGGCTGCCCCTGGTGCGCCCCTTCTCCCGGCCCTTCCTCCTCGCCCTGCTGGCCACGGCCACCCTGGAGTGCGGAGACCGCGACAGGGCCCACCACCTGGTGCAGGCCGCCGAGGTGGAGGTCGGCGGACTCGGGCTGCCGGTGCAGGAGGCGTACGTGCACGAGGCCCGCGCCCGACTGCACGCCGCCGACGGCGAACACGACGCCGCGGCCAAACTCTTCGCCCTGGCCGCGCGGGCGTTCCGGGCCGCCGACATGCCGGTGCAGTACGCCTGGACCCTGGCGACCGGCGCCCCGTCGTGCGCCGAGGCCGAGGGGCCGACGGAGGCCCTGCGGCAGCTGGACGTGGCCGGGACGGTCGCCCGCTCCTACGGGGCTTCGCTCGTGAGCGAGCGGGTGGACGGCCTGCGCGCCGAGCTGGCCGGGAACGACCCGGCGGCCCACGCGTTGGCCATGCTCAGCGACCGGGAACGCGAGATAGCCGAACTCGCGGCGGAGGGGCTGCGCACGCGCGACATCGCCGAGCGGCTCTTCCTCAGCCCGCGCACGGTGGAGACCCACCTGTTCCGCGTCTACCGCAAACTCGGCGTCTCCTCCCGCCTCGCCCTGTCCACCCTGCTGCGCCGCACGGGCTGACCGCCCAGGGCGCCCCCGTCGCCCCCTGTCAGGTGCCGGAATCCGACACCTCCACCGTGGTCGTCTCCCGGTCCTCCGGGGCAGCGTCGGAGTCGGCGGCGGCCCGTGCGCCGGGGATGCACATTGCGACCCGGCCCGACCACCGAAGGCGGCTACCGCGTACGACCACAGGTCTCCCTCAGCGCCGACTGACGGCCCTTAAGGACCGGAAGCCCCAGCGGCCGTCCGTCAGATGGGGGTCTCGGTGCCCGGCAGGGGCTGCTCGGCCCAGATCGTCTTGCCGACGGAGGTCTGGCGGCTGCCCCACCGCTCGGCGATCTGGGCGACGAGCAGCAGTCCGCGTCCACCCTCGTCGAAGACGCGGGCACGTCGCAGGTGCGGGGCGGCGCTGCCGCCGTCGGAGACCTCGCAGACGAGGGCGTCGGCGCGGATGAGTCGCAGCCGGATGGGGGCGTTGCCGTAGCGCATCGCGTTGGTGACCAGCTCGCTGACGATCAGTTCGGTGGAGAAGTCGAGCTCGGCCAGTCCCCAGGCGTCGAGTTGCTCTCCGGTCTCCCGGCGTGCCCCCGCGACGGCCGCGGGGTCCATGGGCAGCTCCCAGGTGCGTACCCGGTCGGCGCCGAGCGTGGCGGTCCGGGCCAGGAGCAGGACGATGTCGTCGGCCGGGGGGTCGGGCTGCACCTTGCGCAGTACCTCGTCGCAGGTTCCCTCCAGGTCGCTGGCCGGGCAGCGCAGCGCCTCGGTGAGCAGGTCGAGTCCGACGTCGACATCGCGACCAGGAGCCTCGACGAGGCCGTCGGTGTAGAGGGCGAGCATGCTGCCCTCGCTCATGTCGACGCGGGCCGCCTCGAAGGGCAGTCCGCCCAGGCCGAGCGGTGGCCCGGGGGGCAGGTCCAGGATCTCCGCCGTGCCGTCGGGGCGCAGCAGAACGGGGGGCGGATGCCCGGCCCGCGCCAGGTCGCACACACCGGCGACGGGGTCGTAGACGGCGTAGAGGCAGGTGGCCCCCACCTCGCCCGAGGCGCCCTCCGCCGCGCTCCGCGCGTCCGGGCCCTCTTCCCGGTCGAGGCGGATGACCAGGTCGTCCAACCGGGTGAGCAGTTCGTCGGGTGTGAAGTCGGCGTCGGCGAGGGTCCGTACCGCGGAGCGCAGCCGTCCCATCGTGGCCGAGGCGTGCACACCGTGGCCCACCACGTCGCCCACCACCAGCGCCACCCGTCCCCCGGACAAGGAGATCACGTCGAACCAGTCCCCGCCGATCTCGTCCCCCGGGCCGGCCGGCAGATAGCGGTAGGCGAGGTCCACGGCCTCCACATCGGGCAGCCGCTCCGGCAACAGACTCCGCTGGAGGGCGAGCGCAGTCCGTCGCTCACGGGTGAAGCGGCGGGCGTTGTCGATGCTCACGGCCGCTCTCGCGGCGATCTCCTCGGCGAGCACCAGATCGTCCTGACCGAAGGCGTCCTCGGTGCGATGGCGCATCAGCTGCATCACGCCCAGGGTGACACCCCGGGCCCGGAGCGGCACCATCAACACCGAGTGGATCTTGAATCGCCGTATGTTCTCCGCGCGGCCCGGCACGGCCGCCGTCCACGCACGCAGCAGCGGGTCGCCCGCGCTGTGGTGGCTGCCCCGGCCGGTGATCAGTGCCTGGGCCGGGGGAGAGCCCGGCGGGTGGATGTCGGTGTCGCCGGTCGCCACCACCGATTCCGGGCACCCACGCAGCACCGACCGCTGTGCGGTGCGGCGGCAGACGACCGACGCGTCCGGGGGCACGGGCTGCGGCTCATGGCCCTGGACGACGGACTCCAGCAGATCGACGGTGGCGAAGTCGGCGAACCCCGTCACCGCCACCTCGGCCAGTTCCTCGGCGGTCCGGGTCACGTCGAGGGTGCTGCCGATGCGCACGCTGGCGTCGTTCAGCACGGCCAGGCGCCGACGGGCCCAGTACTGCTCGGTGATGTCGATGACCAGGGCCGACAGTCCGAGCACGGCGCCCGCCCTGTCCTTCACCGGGGACAGGAACAGCGACCACGCGTGGTCGCGGACCTCACCGGAGGCGCGGAAGGGCTGCTCCTCGCGGAAGATCATCTCGCCGGTGCGTACGACCTGGTGCTGGAGCCGGTCGATCTCGTCCAGGGGCGGCATGGGATAGATCTCCCACAGCGTCTTCCCGCCCATCTCCTCCGGGTTCAGCCCCATGGCCTGGCTCATGACCTGGTTGCAGGTGACGAACCGGGCCTCGCTGTCGTAGATGGCCACGGGCAGGGGAAGCTGTGCGAGCGTGAGGTCCCACAGCTGGGCGGATCCCGGGTCCGCCGGCCCGGCGGAGTAGGTCACCGCCGCCGGATTGACCACCCAGTGGATCCGGCCGCGCGCGTCCAGCAGGGGTGTGCCCCGAAGCCGCACGGTGACCCGGTCGCCGTCCCGCCTCCGCAGGGCCAGGTCACTCACCCAGGGCTCACCGGCGGCCAGATGGCGCCGCAGCGCGGTGGGCAGCCTCGCAGAACGCAGATGGGCGGCCGGTCGGCCCACCACGTCCTCGGGCTCGTACCCGAGCAGCCGCCCGGCCCCGGCGCTCCACACCAGGATGACCCCGCGGGCGTCGACGACGACCGCGAAGTCGTCGGGTGCGGTGGTTCCCTCTGCTCCTGTGGTCGTGTCGGGCTCGTTGTCCATGGGCGTATCCCGACGTCGTTCCTGCCGGTTTCCAGCACGGCGCTGCGCGCCCACCGGGGGCGCTGCCTCCAGCATCCCGCCGCGGCGCGTCCCGCTCAACCGAGGGCCCGGCCGACCGCCGCGGTGGCATGAGGTCGGTCGGGCCCTGCGAGCGGAATGATCGGTCAGCCGGCCACGGGTACGGCCTGCCGGACGCGGGCGCCCACGGTGCCCCAGGAGAGCTCCCGCGAGCGCCGTGCAGCACGCGTATGCCCTGGGGGCGTGAGGCTCTCAGCACTCGGGACGGTCCGGGCGGCAGCGGGTCGGAGGTCGCGCTTCCAGGGGCCGGCCGGGGGCAAGGGGCCGGGTAGCCTCGGAGGCATGCGGATCTCGGTCTCCTCCGACATGGACGAACCTGTCGCGCGCCTCCTCGTCGCGGAGTTGCGCGGCCGGGGCCACGACGTCGTGACGCACGGCGCGCTGCGCGCCGGTGACGACCCGCGCTGGGCCGTGTGCTCCGAGGCGGCGGCGCGCGAGGTCGCCTCCGGCGCGTCCGACCAGGCCGTCGTGTGCTGCTGGACCGGCACGGGCGCGTCGATCGCCGCGAACAAGGTGCCCGGTGTACGGGCGGCCCTGTGCACGGACGCCTACACGGCCGACGGCGCCCGCCGGTGGAACGACGCCAATGTGCTGGCGATCGGGCTGCGGCTGACCTCCGAGCCCCTGCTCAAGGAGATCCTGGACGCCTGGTTCGCCGCCGAGGCCGGCTCGGACGCCGACGACCGGGAGAACGTGGCCCACATCGAGCGGCTCGACGTCAGCCGGGGTGCCGGTCGGACCGGGTGAACACGGGTGCGGCCCACCGGGGCGGCTCGGGCGGGGCGTCGTGCGGACCGGACGTGCTCGGCGCGACCGCCCGGGTCGGCGCGTGCCCCGGCGGGAAGCCGCGTGCGGTGTCGGCGGCGCGGAGCGCCGCCACGAAGGAGAGGCAGGAGTCGTACCGGTCGTCCGGGGACTTGGCCAGCGCGGTCGCCAGCACGTCGTCCACCGCGGGCGGCAGATCGGGGCGCACGCCGGTCAGCGGCGGCGGCTGATCGTACTGGTGGGCCCACAACAGGGCCATGTCGTCGTCCCGTTGGAAGGGCGGCCGGCCGGCGAGCGTCTCGTGGACGACACAGGCGAGGCTGTAGACGTCGCAGCGGCCGTCGACCGGCTTGCCCGAGATCTGCTCCGGCGCCACGTAGTCGAGGGTCCCCACGAACTGGCCGACGGTGGTGAAGCCCGTCAGGGACAGCGACTTCTTCGTCAGACCGAAGTCGGTGAGGTAGACGTGCTCGGGGTGGTCGCTGTCGGTGCCCCGCGCGACCAGGATGTTGCCGGGCTTGACGTCCCGGTGGACCAGTCCGTGGTCGTGCGCCGCGTCGAGCGCGGAGGCGACCTGGGCGGCGATGCGGGTCGCGGTCGTGATCGGCAGCGGCCCCTCCCGGTCCAGCAGGTGCCGCAGATCGCTGCCTGCGACGTACCGCATCGCGATGTAGAGGACGCCGTCCGTCTCGCCCGCCTCGAAGACCGGCACGATGTGGGGGTGGTCGATCGCGGCGGCCACCCGTGACTCGTGGGTGAAGCGGCGCCGGAAAGTGTCGTTGCGGGCCAGTTCCGGGGCGAGCAGCTTCAGCGCGACCGTCCGCTCCAGCCGGAGGTCCCGCGCCTGGTAGACGACGGCCATCCCGCCCCGGCCGATCTCGCGTTCGACGCGGTATCCGGCGATCCGCCGCCCGACCAGCTCGGAGGGATGCCCGGCGTACGGCTGCGTCTCACTCATCGCGGGTCACCGGCGGGACCACGCGCGTGGGCTCGCCGTCGCTCGGCCCCCGGTCGGCCGGCCTGGTGGCGGCGGGCCGAGGCCCGCCGGGTGAGGGGTCGGACGCTCGCCGGTCCGTCGGTTCGCGCACCGGTTCCCCCACGACCCTCGTCGGTTCCGGGGCCGGGGCCGGGGACGGAGCCCGTGTCGGTGTCGGTGTCGGTGTCGGGGCCTGGGCGGCTGCCGGTGTGAACCGGGGGGCGGCCGGGGTCTCGCGCGGTTCCTCCACCGCGGCGAAGGTGCTCAACCGTGTCCCGTCGCAGTACACCCACCGTTCGTGCGCCGCGTCGAACAGCCACAGCGACTCGCCGTCGACGACGACCCCGATCCGCAGCCCCTTCGTGCGCTCGCGGAAGGACTCCCCGTCGCGGTGCCCGGCGGCCAGCGCCTCCGCCTCGGTGCGGTAGCGCGTCAGGGCCTCCTCGGCGCGGGCCAGCAGCGGGCGCGGGTCGGCCGTGCGGGCGGGAGCGGCGCCGGCGACGGGAGGGTCCTGCGGTACGGCGACGAGGAGGCGGCCGTCGACCCAGGCGGACCAGCCGTTGGCGCACAGGACCCGGCCCCAGTCACCGCGCCGCTCCACCAGCCGGACCGGCAGCAGGGCGTCCAGGGCCACGGTCGGGTGGGCCGGGTCCGGGGTCTCCCAGGCGGGCAGGCCGTCCGGCGGGACGACATGGGTGGGCAGGAAGCCGGGGGTCGTCATGGCGGCTACTTCCGCATCACCGCGGGCTCACGGCGGCGCAGCAGCCGGGCGACGGCCCAGCCGCAGAGCAGCGAGAGGACGACGAGCATCCCGAGGTCGAGCAGCCAGACGCCCGCGGAGTGCGCGAACAGCGGGTCCGAGGTGTCGGGCACGATCCGTTCCAGGCCGATCGTGCCGGCCATCGCGGCGAACGCCCACCGCGACGGCACCAGCCACGCCAGCTGTTCGAGGACGATCGTGCCCCGCACGTCCAGCAGGGCGCCGCAGAACACGACCTGGACGATCGCGAGGAGCACCAGCAGCGGCATGGTGACCTCCTCCTTGCGGACCAGCGCGGAGACGACCAGGCCGAGCATCATCGCGGTGAACGCGAGCAGTGCCACGGCGATCGTGATCTCGACCAGGGGTGGCAGCAACACCCCTTCGCCGCCGGGGGCGTTGAGGTCGACGCCGAGCAGCGCGACCAGGGTGAGGACGACCGCCTGGAGGACGGTGACCGTGCCGAGGACGACGACCTTGGACATCAGGTAGGCGGATCTGGACAGGCCCACGGCTCTCTCGCGCCGGTAGATGACCCGCTCCTTGACCAGTTCGCGCACGGCGTTCGCGGCGCCCGTCAGGACGCCGCCCACGCAGAGGATGAGCAGGGCGTTCATGGCGGTCTCACGGTCCAGGGTGCCGCCCGCGAGGGCCCTGGCCATCGCCCCCATCACGAACGGCAGCGCGATCATGATGACGAGGAAGGTGCGGTCGGCGCTGAGCGCGGCCGTGTACCGGCGGACCAGTGTGCCCAGTTGGGCGCCCCAGCTCTGCGGCTTGGGCGGCGGCGCCACGGCGACCGGTTCCGGGTCGGCCCGGTAGGGCCGGTCCATGGCGGCGGTGACGTACCGGCTCCTGAAGGCCGAGTCGTGGTACTCCCCCGCCCAGTCCCGCTCCCGGTCCCGTTCGAAGGCCTCGAACGCCTCCGGCCACTGCTGGAAGCCGAAGAAGGCGAGGGTGTCCTCCGGCGGGCCGTAGTAGGCGACCTTGCCGCCGGGCGCGAGGACGAGGAGGCGGTCGCAGACGTCGAGGCTGAGGACGCTGTGGGTGACGACGATGACGGTACGGCCGTCGTCGGCGAGGCCGCGCAGCATGTGCATCACCGAGCGGTCCATGCCGGGGTCGAGCCCGGAGGTCGGTTCGTCCAGGAAGAGCAGGGAGGGTTTGGTCAGGAGCTCCAGGGCCACGCTGACCCGTTTGCGCTGGCCGCCGGAGAGGCTGTGGATCGGCTGGCCGGCGCGCTGTTCCAGGCCGAGTTCGCGGATCACCTCGTCGACCCGCTCCTGCCGCTCGGTCTTCGCGGTGTCCTGGGGGAAGCGGAGTTCGGCGGCGTAGGAGAGGGCTCTGCGGACGGTCAGCTGGGCGTGCAGGATGTCGTCCTGCGGGACCAGTCCGATGCGCTGGCGCAGCTCCGCGTAGTCGCGGTAGAGGTCGCGGCCGTCGTAGAGGACGGTGCCGGTGTCGGCGGGGCGCTGGCCGGTGAGGGCGTTCAGGAGGGTGGACTTGCCCGCCCCGCTCGGGCCGACGACGGCGAGGAGGCATTTCTCGCCGACCGGAAACGACACCCCGTCGAGCAGCGTCTTCCGGCCGCGGTCGACGGCGACCGTGAGCTCCTGGACGTCGAGGGAGACCTCACCGGTGTCGACGTACTCCTGGAGCGTGTCGCCGACCAGGCAGAACGCGGAGTGACCGATGCCGACGATGTCACCCGGAGTGACCGGCGCCCGGTCGACGGGGGTGCCGTTGAGGTAGGTGCCGTTGTGGCTGCCGAGGTCGACGATCTCGTACGCGCCCTCCGGCCGCGCCCGTAGCTCGGCGTGCCGGCGGGAGACGACGAGGTCGTCGATGACCAGGTCGTTGTCGGCGGCGCGGCCGATGCGGACGGTCCGCTCGGGCAGCGGATGGACGCTGGTGGGCTGTCGGAAGGTGCCGGTGGACGCGGGGCGGAGGATGCCGGAGGGGCGTTCGGGGGCGAGACCGGTGAGCACCGCGCGGGGGCCGTCGGGCAGGCTGCCGAAGTGGATGACCGTGCCGGGGCCGACGTCCCACTCGTGGATCCGGTGGCCGTCGGCGTACGTGCCGTTGGTGCTGTTCTCGTCCTCGATGGTCCAGTGGTCGGCGTCGGCCCGCAGCACCGCGTGGTGCCACGAGACCCGGTCGTCGTCGAGGACGACGTCGCTGAGCGGGTCGCGCCCCACGTGGTAGTCGTGGGACGGGGCCAGCACGGTCGAGCCCGACTCGGTCTCCAGCACGAGTGCGGGCGCAGTCGAGGCGATCGACCGCTCTGCCATGCCGAAAATTCTACCGATGGGTCCCCATATGCGCGCCCGGCGCGGTGGGGCCCGGACCCGGCGCCGGATCGAGCCCTGCGTCAGGCGGCGGGTGCGGCGATGCGCTGGGCGATGCGCTGCATGCGGACGGCGTCGACGGACTCCGCGAGCAGTTCGTACTCCGTGGTGTCGTCGTTGGTGGCGATCCGGACCAGGTTCCCGGCGGCCAACTCCTCGGCGACGAGATCCTGTTGCACGTCGTCGGCGGACCAGGCGCGCAGCTGGCTGGGTACGTCGGGTACGGTGTCGGCGACCGGGACGACCGCGTAGGGAGGGAAGTTCGGGTTCTCGGGACGCGGGTCGAGGCGTTCGGCGATCCATAACGCACGGTCGCGCATCCACCACAGGGCGAGCGCCAGGGTGGGGGCGCGGTAGGTACCGAGGGGCACGCCGACGCGCTGACCGCCGCACCAGCCGTACGCGGTGACATGGCACAGGAATTCGTCGTGCACGCTTCGCTCCCCCGATCGCACCGCCGGACCCGCCCGGCCCCACGCGCCGCACGGGCTTGCTCTCGCCTCGCAGACTTGCTGGTCGTGCGTATCCGGCGACGAGAACGTCACACACAGTGACGTGAAGAGCGCGCGGCAGTGCGCGTTCGTTCACGACTCAATCGCCCTGTCAGTCGAGTATCGCCACTCCTGACCCTCTGTCACCATGCCAATTCAGCCAGTCTCCTGGCATATGCGAGGGCGCGATTGGCCGAAACGCTGCGAAGGGGCCTCCGACCCGGGGTTCCTGTGAGCCGGGGGAGGGCGGAGGTGGTTCCGGGCGTGATCGTCTCGGGTTCCATACGTATGGCTTCGGCGGAGTGTTCAACGGACATGGTCGGGTCGGGGTGCGTTGTCGGGTGCGGGTCCGGTGGGGCTTCTCGCGCAGTTCCCCGCGCCCCCCAAAAGCCGGGTCTGCGCCCCGTGCTTTCAGGCCCGCAGGGGCCTGAATCTTCAGGGGCGCCAGGAACTGCGCGAGAAGCCCCACCGGGCCGCAGGTGACCCGAGGCCGGACGAGTGGCTAGCCCTTGCCCTCGATGATGGCGTCGATGCGGGCCAGCTCCTCCGCGTCGAAGTCGAGGTTGGCGATGGCGCCGACGCTGTCCTCGATCTGGCGGGCGCTGCTCGCGCCGACGAGCGCCGAGGTGACCCGGCCTCCGCGCAGCGTCCAGGCCAGGGCGAGCTGCGCGAGGGTCTGGCCACGGGACTTGGCGAGCTCGTCCAGCGCGCGCAGCCTGCCCACCAGGTCCTCGGTGACGGCCTCCGAGTTCAGGAACGGGCTGTCGCTCGCCGCGCGGGAGCCCTCCGGGATGCCGTCGAGGTAGCGGGAGGTCAGCAGGCCCTGCTCCAGCGGGGAGAAGACGATGGAGCCGACCTGCAGCTCGTCGAGGGCGTCGAGCAGGCCCTCGCTCTCGGGGCGCCGGTCCAGCATGGAGTAGCGCGGCTGGTGGATGAGGAGCGGGGTGCCCAGCTCGCCCAGGATCCGGGCGGCCTCACGGGTCTGCTCGGCCGAGTAGTTGGAGACACCCACGTACAGCGCCTTGCCCTGCTGGACCGCCGAGTGCAGCGCGCCCATCGTCTCCTCCAGCGGAGTCTCCGGGTCGGGGCGGTGCGAGTAGAAGATGTCGACGTAGTCCAGGCCCATGCGCTTCAGGCTCTGGTCGAGCGAGGAGAGCACGTACTTGCGCGAGCCCCACTCGCCGTACGGGCCGGGCCACATCAGATAGCCGGCCTTGGTGGAGATGACCAGCTCGTCGCGGTACGGGGCGAAGTCGGTCCTGAGGGCCTCGCCGAGGGCGGACTCGGCGGAGCCGGGCGGCGGGCCGTAGTTGTTGGCCAGGTCGAAGTGGGTGACACCGAGGTCGAAGGCGCGGCGCAGGATCGCGCGCTGCGTCTCGACGGAGCGGTCGGGGCCGAAGTTGTGCCACAGGCCGAGCGAGAGTGCGGGCAGTTTCAGGCCGCTGCGTCCGGTGCGCCGGTAGGGCATGTCCGCGTAGCGGTCGGGGTGTGCGGTGTACAACGCGACTCCAGAGGTCGGCACGGGGGGACGGAGTCCCTGAGAACCGGTGTCCACTCTTTCGCGACCTGGGGGCATTGGTCCAACAGAAGAATCCGATGGGATTCAGCGCCTACGCTTCTCAGTCATGGAACTCCGTCATCTCCAGCACTTCGTCGCGGTCGCCGAGGAGGAGCACTTCACCCGGGCCGCCGAACGGCTGCTGGTCTCCCAGTCGGGTCTGTCGGCCTCCGTCCGGGCCCTGGAGCGCGAGCTGCAGACGCCGCTGTTCGTGCGGACGACGCGCCGAGTGATGCTCACCCCCGCCGGGCGGGCGCTGCTGGGCGAGGCGGAGCGGATCCTCGCGCAGGTGCGGTCGGCGCGGGAGGCGGTGGCCGCCGTGCAGGGCGTGCTGCGGGGCATGCTGGCGGTGGGGTCCGAGCAGTGTGTCGCCGGCCTGAACGTGGCGGGGCTGCTGGCCTCGTTCCGGCGCCGCCATCCGGATGTGGAGATCTGCCTGCGCCAGGCGGGCTCGGGCGCGCTGGCCGAGGAGGTCGCGAGCGGCCGCCTCGATCTGGCGTTCGCCGTGCGGGCGGCGCAGAAGGACACCGACCAGCTGCGGGGCGTCCCCCTGTCCGGCGAGCCGATGACCGTCCTGTGCCACCCGAGCCATCCCCTCGCCACCGCCGGCGCCCCGGTGACGCCGGAGGAGCTCGGTGGCGAGGTCTTCGTCGACTTCCACCCGGACTGGGGTCCGCGCCGGACCACCGACGCGGTGTTCGCCGCCGCCGGGGTCCGCCGCACGGTCGCCCTGGAGGTCAACGACGTGCACAGCCTGCTGGAGCTCGTCGAGGAGAACCTCTGTGTCGCCGTCGTCCCGCGCCATTTCCGGCACAAGCGCGACTCGCTCGTCGCGCTCGCCGTCAAGGGCACGGGCGAGACCGTGTACGAGACGGTCGCGCTGCTGCCGCCGCCGCAGGCCATGAGCCCGGCGGCCCGCGCCCTGATGGAACTCCTCGACCCGCCGGCGGGATGTCCCGAGGTCAGTCGGTGACGGGGGTCCACCGGCGGTTCAGGGTGTCGTAGTCGTAGCGCGGCAGTCCCTCGATCCCGGTCGTGCGGAACGGGCGGCCGCCGTCGTCGATGCGGGCCGTGCCGGTACGGCCCTCGGAGGACCAGTCCAGCTCCAGGTACCAACTGCAGTCACAGGTCACGGTCTTGGCGGAGACCTTCAGAACCTCCGGGTCCTCGGCCGACACACGGTACGGAAACTTCACGGCCGGGATCCGTACGTCCAGGTCCGCGCCGTCCACCGAGCGGGCGACCGGCCGGCCCTGGTCCAGGTCCACGTCGAAGTACCGGGGCGTGACC
This sequence comes from Streptomyces sp. ATCC 21386, assembly GCF_018728545.1. Classification (NCBI taxonomy): domain Bacteria; kingdom Bacillati; phylum Actinomycetota; class Actinomycetes; order Kitasatosporales; family Streptomycetaceae; genus Streptomyces; species Streptomyces sp. ATCC 21386. The sequence goes on along the minus strand of NZ_JAAVVL010000001.1, from coordinate 5,164,644 downwards.
TGTCCCCCGCAGCCTCCACCCATGATGTAGGAGTAGCCCTTGACCGGAGCCGCGCGCTCGACGACGCGGACCCGCAGAGCGGTCAGGAGGACGTCCGTGGACTTCCGTCCCTGAACCGTGAACTCGACGATCGTGTTCCGGCCGTGCACCCCCCGCTGCGTCGCGGCCCAGACCGCCGCGTCCTGGGGCGCCGGCGGCGGGGGCACCTCCTTCGGCGGCTTGGCGACAACGTAGTCATGACCGCAGTCGAGGCCCCAGAGCTGGGACTTCACCGTCCAGGTGAGGGGCACCCCGGTGGCCGGCGGCTGCCGCTCGGGAGTGTCGTCGCCCTCGGTGGGACGGGCCTCGGTGGGCGTGGGCGACGGCGAGGGGGTACCGGACGGGCTCTCGGTGCCGCCGCTGTCCGACGGCGTGGGGGACGGGCTCGTGGGCGCGGCGGACGGGCGCTGGGCCGCCGAGGTCGTACGGGAGGAGGTCGGCTCGCCGCCCGGCGCGGTGCCGTCACCCGATGAACGCCCGGACGGGATCACGGTGAGGCTGCCCAGCGTCGCGACGAGCACCGCGGCGACGGCCGAGCTGACGAGGGTGCGCCGACGGCGGTGCCAGGGCTGCCGGGACGGAGGCACCGACGCGAGCGCGTCGGCCGACTCGACCGGACCGACCGCACCGACTGCCCCGACTCCACCGACCGCACCGACCGGATCGGTGGACCCGACGGGCTCTGTCGGCTCCGTCGGCTCCGTGGGCTCGACCGGACCGGCGGCCACAGCGGATTCCGCGGATTCCGCGGATCTCGCCGATTCCACGGGCGGCTCGGCGGGCTCGGCGGGCTGTGCCGGCTCGGCCGGCTCCGTTGTCGGCGCGGCGGCCGCCCCTCCCCCACCCGTCCGCGCCCGCTGCCGCGCCGCCACCGCCGGCTGCCACAGCCGGTGCAGTTCGAGCCGCTCCGCGCCGGTCGCGCCGCAGAGCGCGGCGAAGCGTTCGACGGGTGCGAAGTCGAGCGGGACGGTGTCACCCGCGCAGTAGCGGTGCAGCGTCGAGGTGTTCATGCCCAGGCGCCGGGCCAGCTGCCCGTAACTGCGGTCCGTGCGTTCCTTGAGACGCGTGAGCGCTTCCGCGAACTCCCGCACTTCGTCCGGTGCTGCCGACACTGTTCTCCACATCCTCCCCGCCCCGGGACGGCATCCCAGGGTCTCCCCATACATGCACGTCAGAGGGGCTGGGATGGTTCCATGGCCGGGGATCGGACGCAGCCCGTTGCGCTCACGCCCCGTGACGGCCGATGCTCTTGGTGTCGCACCGACCAGGGCCGGACGGACCATCCGGCGTCGTCGGCGAAGCGGCTCACTCATTCCATGTACGCACTCAGTACTCGTTCACGGGGGACATCCATGCCCGAGCACACCCTGACCCGCACGCTCACCGCACTCGCCCTGGCGGCTGTCACCGCGGGCTCCGCACTCGCCGTCGGCGCCGCTCCGGCCGCCGCCGCGAAGGCGAGCGGCGCTCCGAAGTACCTGTCGGCCTCCGAGCTCCCGCCGCACCCCTCGTCCTCCTGGACGGCCGGCAAGATCGAGGACGGCCTCCCCGAGGAGCTGCAGTACTGCCTGGGAGACGCGTTCCTGGCGTATGACATCAACCACCGCTCCTACCGGACGGACCTGGAGACCAGCGCCCGGCAGGTGGTCGTCGTCACCGGCAGTGACAGTAAGGCCAAGGCCCTCGCCGCGCGGCTGAACAAGGACTTCAAGAACTGTGTGAGCAAGTCCTCCGACCCGGACGTCGAGGCCGAGTACCGCGACCTCGGGACGCTGGCCGTCGAGGAGGGAGCCCGCGTCCACGGCGTGGCCACGGTCACGTCCTGGGGAGCCATGGACATCAGTCTCCTGTCGGTCGGCCGGGACGGCCGGACCGTCACCGTCGTGGACTGGGGGCAGATGGGCGGCTTCAAGGACGCCCCGGTGAAGGCCTTCAAGAAGACGACGACCACCGCCGTCAACAAGCTCCACTGACGACAACCGACCGAGGTCCGACCGGTGGCGGCCGGCCTCGCCCTGGCCCTCGGCCTCGGCGTGACGGCCACCACCTCGGCGTGACGGCCACCGCGTCGGCCGGCGGCCCGCGCACCGTCACCGGCAGGTCGACCGACCCGATCACCCGCATCGCCGGCTTCCAGGAACTCAAGGCCTGGGAGAAGTGGAACAACGCCGACGGTGTGAGGCACGCCCAGAACACCCCGGTGCGCTGGAAGGTGACCGACAACGGACCGCCAACCACACCGAGGCCGGTATTACCTGCACCTGGGGCAACGGCAGGACGACCGAGCTGGTCGACGACATGAACCGCGACCTGAGGATCTTCCACATCGGCACGAAGGGTGCCGCGGGGAGCTGACGGGGTCCGTGCGGCGCCGGACCGGGGGACCGGTGCGGCTGGGCGGGGCGGTGCGGGCACGGCCGCGATGCTCGATGGTGGACGTATGGATGTGAAGGACGTTCTCATCGACGCGTACGGCCGGATCAAGGGGGAGGTCCACGCCGCCGTGGACGGATTGTCCCCGGCGGAGCTCCACGACCGCCCCGCCCCCGAGGCCAACTCCGTCGCCTGGCTGGTCTGGCATCTCACCCGGATCCAGGACGACCATGTGGCCGACGCCGCCGGTTTCGACCAGGTCTGGCTGTCCCAGGGCTGGGAGAAACGCCTCGGACTCGCGCTGCCGCCCCGGGACACGGGCTACGGGCACGGTCCGGCGCAGGTCGCAGAGGTCCGGGTGGACTCCGGTGACCTGCTGACCGGCTACTTCGACGCCGTGCACGCCCGTACGGTGGAGTACGTGCGCGGGCTCGGGCCCGCCGACCTGGACCGAGTCGTGGACGAGCGGTGGAACCCGCCCGTCACCCTCGGCGTCCGCCTGGTCAGTGTCCTGGCCGACGATCTCCAGCACGTCGGCCAGGCGGCGTACGTCCGAGGACTGCTTCAGCGGGACGACGCCGAGGCGTAGCCGGGCAGGACCACGTTCTCGATGAGGGCGTTGCGCTCGTCGAACGGGATGAAGGCGCTCTTGAGGGCGTTGACCGTGACCGTGCGCAGGTCGTCGAGGGTCCAGCCGGCCTCGTCGACGAGCAGGGACATCTCGCGGGTCATGGTGGTGCCCGAGACCAGGCGGTTGTCGGTGTTGAGGGTGACGCGGAAGCCGAGGTCCCGCAGCGCGGTGATCGGGTGCTCGGCGATGGAGGTCGCCGCGCCGGTCTGGAGGTTGGAGGTGGGGCACATCTCCAGGGCGATCCGGCGATCGCGCACCCAGGCGGCGAGGCGGCCGAGCTTGCCGTCGACGATGTCCTCGCTCAGGCGCACTCCGTGGCCGATGCGCTGGGCGCCGCACACCTGGAGGGCCTGGTGGATGCTGGGCAGCCCGTGGGCCTCGCCGGCGTGGATGGTGAAGGGCACGCTCTCGCGGCGCAGGTGCTCGAAGGCGGTCAGGTGGTCGGCGGGCGGGAAGCCGTCCTCGGCGCCCGCGATGTCGAAGCCGACGACACCGGCGTCCCGGAAGGCCACGGCCAGGTCGGCGGCCTCCCGGACCCGGTCGAACATCCGCATCCCGCAGAGCAGGGTGCCGACCCGGACCGGGGTGCTCGCGGCCGCGGCCTTCGCCATGCCGGCGGCCAGGCCCTCCTGCACGGTCTCCACGACCTCGCTCATCGTGAGAGCGCCCCGCGTGTTCAGCTCGGGGGCGTAGCGGACCTCGCCGTAGACGACACCGTCGGCCGCCAGGTCCAGGACGTACTCCTCGGCCGCGCGCAGCAGGCCCTCGCGGGTCTGCAGCACCGCGAGGGTGTGCTCGAACGTGGCTATGTAGCGCACCAGGTCACCGGAGTTGGCCGCCTCGTAGAACCAGGCGGCGAGGCCCTCCGGGTCGGTCTCCGGGAGGGTGTGGCCGACCTCCGCCGCGAGTTCCACGAGGGTGGCGGGCCGCAGGCCGCCGTCGAGGTGGTCGTGCAGGACGGCCTTGGGCAGGCGGCGGATCACTTCGGTGTCTATGCGCGTAGCAGACATGGCGTTCGTTCCTCGGCAGGTGGTGCGGTGGGGTGGGTCGAAGGTGGGGACGGGATCAGTCGACGGCGGGCTGGAGGAGGTCCCAGCGGTTGCCGTACAGGTCCTCGAAGACGGCGACCGAGCCGTAGGGCTCGTGGCGCGGCTCCTCCAGGAACCTGACGCCCGCGGCCCGCATCCGGGCGTGGTCGCGGGCGAAGTCGTCGGTGTGCAGGAAGAACCCCACGCGTCCGCCGGTCTGGTCGCCGATCCGGCCGCGCTGCGCCTCGTCCTTGGCGCGCGCCAGCAGCAGTCCGCCGCCCTGCCCCTCGCTCCCGGGCTCGACGACGACCCAGCGGGCGCCGTCGGGCCGCGGTTCGTCCTCCACGAGCCGGAAGCCGAGTGCCTCGGTGTAGAAGCGGATGGCCTCGTCGTAGTCGTCGACCACGAGGGTGACCAGGGCTATGCGTCTCATCGGGGCCTCTCGGGTCGCTCTGGGTTCCCGGGAGGTTATACGTAACACGCACCGGACGGCAAGTGGCGTTCTTCCCGTGGCTCCGGGTGGCCCCCGGCACGACCGAGACCCCCCGCGATGCGGGGGGTCTCGGGGGCTCGGGAGTGCGTAGGCCCGCGATCACTCGCCGGGCGAGGCCTTGCGCAGGGCGGCGATGCACGTGCTCAGCGCCTGCTGAAGTTCCTCCAGGCGCTCCAGCATGTCGTCCTCGTAGATCGCGTCGAGGTCGACGGCGTCGTCGAGGGTCAGCTCCTCGAAGACCTTCGTCGCCTTCTGGAGGCTGCTGTAGAACTTGGTCCGCCGCTCCTGGACCCGCAGTTCGGGGTCGGACTCCACGGCCTGGACGACGAGTTCCTTGACGGTGTCGTAGGCCTCCGTCGCCCACTCTCCGGTGTCCTCGTCGTCGTCGAGCTCGTCGATGAGGGACAGGTGCCGCTCGGCCTCGGCGCGCAGTTCGGCGGTGGCGTCGATGACCTGCCCGGCCGGGGTCTTGACCTGCCCGTTCTCCACGATCTGCCGGACGTAACCGATCCGGCTGGCCGCCTGGGTCTCGCTGGCGACGGCCTTCTTCAGCTCGTCGGTGCGGGCGATGTCGCGGGCCAGCTCGGTCTGGAGAGCCGGGTCCTCCTTGAGGCGGTCCAGCAGGGCGGTGCGGGCCGCCTGGGCGGTGGAGGGGTCGGCGAGGATCGCGGCGCGCAGCGCGGTGGGGTTCTCGGCGACCTCCAGCGCCTTGGTCGGGCGGATGCCCTCGGCCTCTGCCGCCGCCGTGATCGCGGTGCCCCGGTCGGAGGTCGCGCTGGACCGGGAGCTGTAGTACGACAGCCACACGTCCGCGTCCGGGAGGTCGACCTCCTCGCCGGGGGCCAGCGCCTCGAAGTGCGGGACCATGCCGTCGTCGGCCGCCTTGTCCCAGGCCTTGTAGTACCGCATCACCCGCTCCGGCGAGCATCCCGCGAGCTCGGCGAAGTGCTTCGCCGACACCTTCGGCGTCTCGCCCGCCATCTCCCCGCCGGGCCGCACACTTCGCGCCACCTTCAGCGCGAAGGCCCAGCCTCCGGTGCGCGCGTATACCCCGAACTCCCGCGCGTCACGGGCGATTTGCTCGTCCACACCGTCGGCCGGGGTGGCGTCGACGGCCTCCTCGGCGGCGCCGTCCAGGCCGGCCGGCGCAGTCTCGTCGGACGTCGGCCGCGCGGGCGCCGTTCCCCCGGAGGACTGTGCGGGCACCTCGGGTGCGGGTACGGCCTCGGGGGTCCGCGTCTCGACCGCTCCGGGCTCGACCCAGAAACCCTCGTCCCCGGTCGGCGCCGCGCCGGTCGCGGGTGTCTCGTCGGCGGGTGGTACGGCCGATGCGGAGTGGGCGGTGGTTACGCTCACGAGTGACGCTCCCGGATGGTGACGAACGGCAGGGACAGAACCGGCAGCCTATATGAACCCGTTGATGCCGCTTTGCCTGGACACCCGCCCCGGTCGTGGCCCGACTGCCGCAGTCTCCCACGCAGCCGGGCGCGCACGACCGGGTCCCCTCAGCAGTACAGGTTGCCGCCCGCCGACGTGCCGAGGATCTGGACGAACCGCTGGTACGCGCTGACCCGGCTCTGCACCTGCGCGGGGTTCTTGCCGTCGCACTCCAGCGAGCCGTTGATGCTGCGGATGGTGTGTCCGAAACCGGCGCCGCTGACCATGGCGTTGTGGCCGGTCATGGTGCCGGGACCGGTCTGGGTGTTCCAGTACCACAGGGCGGTCTTCCAGGCGACGGCCGCGTCGTTCTGGACCAGCCAGGGGTTGCCCAGCAGGTTCAGGCCGAGCGCGTCGCCGGCCGCCTTGTAGTTGAAGTTCCAGCTCAGTTGGATGGGGCCGCGTCCGTAGTACGCCGCCTGTCCGGCCGGGCAGCCGTAGGGCCGCCCCCAGTCGCAGTAGGTGGGGTAGTTGGCGGTGTTCTGCTCGACGATGTGGACGAGGCCGCCGGTCTCGTGGTTGACGTTGGCGAGGAACGCCGCCGCCTCCTGCTTCTTGACGGTGTCGCTGCCCGTGGTGGCGAAGGCGGGGTAGGCGCTCATGGCAGCCCGCAGACCGCTGTACGTGTAGAACGAATTCCGGTTCGGGAACATCTGGTTGAACTGTGTCTCGCTCACCACGAACCCGGAGGGGTTGGTGGGGCCGTTCTCGCAGGCGTACGGCTCCCAGTACCAGGTGCTGATGGTGGGGTCGTACCCCGGGTTGTCGTGCTCGGCGATGTACGCCCGGCCGTCGGTGTAGCGCACGATGTCGCCGGTGACGTAGGACCGGCCGGCCACCCAGCTCGCATAGCTCGAACAGGGAGCCGCGGACGCGCTCTGGGCGGGCAGCAGCAGCGGGGTGGAACCGCCGATGAGCAGCGCGGTCAGCAGGGCGGATATGCGGCGCCTCGACACGTGACCAACTCCTTCGTGGAGCACGGCCGCCCCCGGGCGAGGGGCCGGAGGCATGGCTGTGACGCACCTCGCGCGCATGTGCCGGCGATGCCGGCCACGGCGTGGGGGCGGCCGTGGTGGGGGTGTGAGGCACACTCAAGCGCGTTGGTCTGTACCAGTCAAGGGTGTAGACCAGTCAACTCCCGGCCGCTCGCGCCCGACGACCCGTCAACAGACCGACGTGGCGCAGGTCACATGCCATGCGGGCGGATGGAGAACGTGTGATCTTCCGGTCCCGAAGATGTGATCTTTGGGCTCCGAGCCGGGGAGAATCACCCCATGACCACGTCACCGCACCCTCTCGTCGCCCAGGCGCGCGGACTCGCCGCCGAGGTCCTCGCGCCCCAGGCGGAGCGCGTCGACCAGGAGGGCGTGCCCGCGAGCACCGTCCAGGCGATCAAGCGGTCCGGGCTGCTCGGGGTGAGCGCGCCGGTGGCGTACGGCGGGGCGGGCGCGCCCGGCTCGGTGGCGCGGGAGACCGCCGAGATCCTGGCCGGGGCCTGCTGCTCCACCTGGTTCGTGCAGGCCCAGCACCACACACCCGTCCTGACCCTCGCGAAGAGCGAACTCCCGGCCCGGGAGAACCTCTTGGGGAAGCTGGCCACCGGCGAGCTGCTGTCCGGCGTCGCGTACGCGCATCTGCGGCGCTATCCGCAGGTCCCGGTCCGGGCGGTGCCCCGGCGTGGCGGCTGGCGGTTCCACGGCACGGTCCCCTGGTACACCGGCTGGGGCCTCAACGACGTGATGCTGCTGGCCGGCGTCACGGACGCGGACGAGGTGGTGTTCGCCTTCACACAGGCCCGTCCGCAGACCGGGCTGCGGGCCTCGGCGCCCATGCGGCTCGCGGCGCTCTCCGCCGCCCGTACGGTCTCGCTCCAGCTCGACGGGCTGTGGGTCCCCGACGACGCCTTGGCCCTGCACGCGCCGTACGAGTCGTGGGCCGCCAGCGACCGCCCCAAGCCGACGAACGCCTCGCCGGCGGTGTTCGGGGTCGCCGAGTCGGCCCTCGGCCTGCTCGACCAGGACGACCCCGCGACCAAGGCGCTCCGGCTGCGGCTCGACAAGGTGCGGCGGCAGGCGTACGCCCTCGCCGACCATCCGGCGCCGCACGAGCACATGGAGGAGCGGCTGGCCCTCAAGACGAAGGCGTTCGACCTGATGCGCACGGCGACGACGGCGGCGGTCGTCGCCGGCGGCGGACGCGCCATCGACCTGGACAGCCGGGCCCAGCGCCTGGCTCGCGAGGCGATGTTCCTCCTGGTGCAGGGCCAGACCCCCGAGGTTCGCCGCGCCCACCTCGCCTCGCTGTCGGCGGCGTACTGAACCGGCCGGGTCCGCGCGGCGGGTCAGCTCGCGAACGGCACCTGTGCCACGGGCGCGGCCGGCCCGGCGACAGGATGGCGCCACAGGCCCTGGGCGGCGAGGCGCGGCAGGACGCCCTCGCCGAACCAGTACGCCTCCTCCAGGTGCGGGTAGCCGGAGAGGACGAACTCGTCGATGCCGAGGGCGTGGTACTCCTTGATCCGCTCGGCGACCTCGTCGTGACTGCCGACCAGGGCGGTGCCCGCCCCGCCGCGCACCAGGCCGATGCCCGCCCAGAGGTTGGGGTGGATCTCCAGGCCGTCGCGGCCACCGCCGTGCAGAGCCAGCATGCGCCGCTGCCCCTCGGACTCGCTGCGGGCGAGTCCGGCCTGCACGGACCGTACGGTCTCGGGATCGAAGCCGTCGAGCAGCCGGTTCGCCTCCGCCCACGCCTGCGCGGCGGTGTCGCGGGTGATGACGTGCAGCCGGATCCCGAAGCGGAGCGTGCGGCCCTCCTTCGCCGCCGGCTCCCTGATCCAGGCGATCTTCCTCGCGACCTCGGCCGGCGGTTCGCCCCAGGTGAGGTAGACGTCGACGTGGCGGGCGGCGATCTCCCCGGCGATCGGCGAAGAGCCGCCGAAGTACACCTCGGGCACCGGGTCGGGCAGCCTGGCCAGCCTCGCGTCGTCGACCCGGAGGTGCTCGCCGCTCAGATCGACGGTCTTGCCCTCCCACAACCCCCGTACGACCTCCAGGAATTCGCCGGTACGGCGGTACCGGTCGTCCTTGTCGAGGAAGTCGCCGTAGGCCCGCTGCTCATGGCTCTCGCCGCCGGTGACGACGTTGAGGAGGAGCCGTCCGCCGGTCTGGCGCTGGAAGGTGGAGGCCATCTGGGCGGCGAGCGTGGGCGAGACGAAGCCGGGGCGGAACGCGACCAGGAACTTCAGGCGTTCGGTGTGCTGGGCGACCATCGCGGTGGTCAGCCAGGCGTCCTCGCACCAGGCACCGGTGGGGGTAAGCGCGCCGACGAAGCCGAGGTCCTCGGCGGCACGGGCGATCTGGCTCAGATAGCCGACCGTCGGCGGCCGGTCCCGCCCGGACTCGGTGGCGGGGGTGCCGTGACCGCCGCCGACGACATGGCGGCTGTCGCCGTTGGTGGGCAGGAACCAGTGGAAGGTGAGGGACACGGGGGGTCTCCTGTCTGAAGGGTCGTTAGAGGAGGCCGTGGCGGGGCGGGCGCGTGCCGTTCAGCGTGTACCGGCCGATGTGCTGCAGCTTCCAGCGGGTCGGATCGTGCAGGGTGTGGGTGCGGGCGTCCCGCCAATGCCGGTGCAGGTTCAGCGAGCCGAGCGCCGCTCGGGTGCCGGACACCTCGAACAGGGCGCTCGCCACCTCCAGGGCTGCCTGGGCCGCCTGCACCTTGGCAGCCGCCACGGCGATGGACGCCTCGGCCGCCGAGTCGTCCGTCAGGGCGTCACCCGCCCTGTCCACCGCCCGCGCGGCCTCCCGCAGCAGCGCCTCGGACGCCCTTACCTGGAGCGCGAGTTCACCGAAGCGCTGGATGAGCAGCGGGTCCGCGGCCGCCGTCTCGACGCCGCTCTCGAACCACGGCCTGCTCTTCGTCCGCACGAACTCCGCCGCCTCCGCGAGGGCGCCGGCGGCGATCCCGGCGTCGATGGCGGCGTGCAGCAACTGGGCGGAGGCTCCGTGCAGTTGGGGGCCCTCGAAGGTCAGGTGGTGCGGGAGTACCCGGTCGCCCGGCACCCGTACCCGCTCCAGGCGGACGGTGCCGCTGGCCGTCGTGCGCTGGCCGAGTCCGTCCCAGTCGTCGATCACTGTGACGCCGGGGGCGTCCCGGGGCACGAAGGCGACGTGGAGCGCGTCCTCCTCGGCGCGGGCCAGCACCGGGATCCAGTCGGCGAACAGGGCGCCCGTCGCGTAGTGCTTGACCCCGTCGAGTAGGTACGAACCGTCCAGCCGCGGTTCCAGCCGGGTGCGGATGTCCTGGACGTGCCGGGTGCCCGCCTCGGACTGGGCGTTGCCGAAGCGGCGCCCGGCCAGGAGCTCGCCGAAGAAGAACTCCCGCTGCCGCGGGGTGCCCTGACGCCGCAGCACATTGACGTAGGCGAAGTGGCTCTGCGGGATCTGGGCGAGGCTCGCGTCGGCGGAGGCGAGGAGCCGGAAGATCTCCGCGAGGGTCTCCTGGCTCACGTCCGCTCCCCCGTACGCGGCGGGCACGGTGACGGCGAGCAGCCCGGAGGCGGAGAGCCGGTCCACCTCCGCGCGTGGCAGGCGCCGTTCGGCGTCCCGCGCCGAGGCCCCGGGCCGGAACTCCTCGGCGAGCGCGGCGGCGACGGCCAGCGCCTCGGTCTCGTCGACGATGACCTTCGCGGCCGGGGGTCCGCCGAGGACGTCCGTGAAGGTGTCGGTGGGGATGTCGGTCATGGGGTCAGCTCGCCGCGGCCAGTACCGGTGCCGGCCCCAGCGCGCCCAGGAACTGGTCGACGACCTGGCCGAGGGCCTCGGCGGTGGCCGGGGCCACCGTGACCTTGCCGTCCTCCCCCACGGTGATGTCCTTGTCGAGGGTGAACCAGCCGGGGACGATGTGCCGGGCGCCCATGGAGCTGAGGACCGGCCGCAGCGCGTAGTCGAGGGCGAGGACGTGGGCGGTGGTGCCGCCGGTGGCCAGGGGCAGCACCGTCTTGCCGGTGAGGGCGTACTGCGGGAGCAGGTCCAGCAGGGCCTTGAGGACCCCGGAGTACGCGGCCTTGTAGACGGGGGTGGCGATGACGACGCCGTCGGCCCGCTCGAAGAGTTCGGTGGCCTCGACGATGGCGGGGTGCTTGAAGTCCGCGCCGAGCAGGGCCTGGGCGGGGACGGTGCGGATGTCGAGGGGCACGACCTCGTGGCCCTGGGCGATCAGACGGGCGTCCAGGTGGCGCAGGAGCTTCGCGGTGCGGGAGGAGACGGAGGGGCTGCCGGAGACGGACAGGACGGTGGCCATGGATCCTCTTTCTGGGGGCCCGGGGTGCCCGTGCGGACGGGCACCCCGGAGGGGAGCGGTCAGGAGTACCAGGTGGGTTCGGGCAGTTCGCCTTCGAGGACCCAGCGGCCGACCTCGCGGCGCTTGTAGGCGACGGGGTCGTGCAGGGTGTGGGTGCGGATGTCGCGCCAGAAGCGGTCGAGGCCCTCGGAGGTGGCGGTGGAGCGGGCGCCGGTCACCTCGAAGACGCGCGTCGCGATCTCCAGGGCCACATCGGTGGCACGGGCCTTCACCGCGGCCACCCGGACCTCGAAGTCGCCGCGTGCCTTCTCGGTGACGGCGTCGGGGTCGTCGTGCAGCCGCTGCCCCTCGACGGCGACGGTGTCGGCGAGGGCCTCGACCGCCCAGAGCTTCGCGGTCAGATCACCGTAGACGTCGATGACGTACGGCTCGTCCACCGCCCGCTCGTGACCGCCGTGCAGCCAGGAACGGGACTTGGTGCGGGTGTAGGTCGCCGCCGTCTCGAGCGCGCCGGCCGCGATGCCGAGGTAGGAGTTGACGAAGACGAGCTGGATGGTGGGGACGTTGAGGGTGTTGTACGTGCGCGGCCGGAACTCCTTGTCGACGTAGCCGGCGGCGGAGGACCACGGCGTGCGGACGCCGTCGAGGGTGACCCCGCCGCTCTCGGTGAGCCGCTGGCCGATGTTGTCCCAGTCGTCGTGGAAGGTCAGGCCGTCGCTGTCGGAGGGGACGATCGCGAAGACGTGGCTGTCGGTGCCCTCCAGGACGCCTTCGAGGACGGTGACGTCGGAGACCTTGCTGCCGGTGGAGAAGGACTTGCGGCCGGTGAAGACGAGGTTGTCGCCGTCCTCGGTGACCACGACGTCCCGGTCGCGCGGGTTGACCGCGCCGCCGAAGAACCAGCGGTTCCGGGCGGCCTCGGCCTCGACGTGCTCCCACTGTTCGCGGGTGCCGACCAGACGGGCGGCCCAGTTCCAGAGGTAGTGGTAGCCGAGGAGCTGGCCGACGGACCCGTCGGCCTTGGCGACCTCGCGGACGACGCGATAGGCGGTGGGCCAGTCCTGGCCCCCGCCGCCGTGCTCGGCGGGACCGAGCAGGGTGACCAGGCCGGCGTCCTTGAGCAGACGGACCTCGTCGTACGGGGTGGCCCCGGCGCGTTCGCGCTCGGCGGCGTCGGTGGCGAGGACGGCGGCGACCTCACCGGCGCGGGCGATCCACTCCCGGGCGGTCTTCGGGGCGGGGCCGGTCTTCCAGTCGGTGGGGGTGGCGGTGCTCATCTCGATGGCCTCCTCAGACCTGGGCGGGGACGGACTCGGGGAGCTGGGCCTCCAGTTCGCGCACCAGCGGCAGCACCCGCCGGCCGAAGTACTCGACCTCCTCCTGGTAGTGCAGGAAGCCGAGGAGAAAGAGGTCGACGCCGAGCCGCTTGTAGGCGACGATCCGCTCGGCGATCTGCTCGGGGGTGCCGATGAGGCCGGTGCGGAAGCCGTCGTTGTACTGGATGAGGTCCTCGAACCCGGAGTCCTGCCACATGCCCTTCCGGTCGCCCGTGGACTGCCCGGCCTGCTTCACCGCCGCGCCGAATCCCTCGACGGCCTCGATGTCGGCCTTGGCGACGATCTCCCGGAGGGTGTCGCGGGCCTCGGCCTCGGTGTCGCGGGCGATGAGGAACCCGTTGAGGCCGAAGCTGGGTGCCGTACGGCCTGCCTCGGCAGCGGATTTGCGGACGTCCTCGATCTGCTCGACGACCCCGTCGAAGTCCTTGCCGTTGGAGAAGTACCAGTCGGAGACCCGGCCGGCCATGGCGCGGGCGGCGGTGGAGTTGCCGCCCTGGAAGATCTCCGGGTGGGGCCGCTCGGGGGTGTTGAGGGGTTTCGGCTTGAGCGAGAAGTCACGCAACCGGTAGAAGTCTCCGGCGAGTTCGGCGTGGTCCTCGGTCCAGATCCGGCGCAGCGCGGTGATGAACTCCTCGGAGCGGCGGTACCGTTCGTCGTGTTCGAGCCAGGGCTCACCGAGGGCGGTGAACTCGCCCTTGAACCAGCCCGACACGACGTTGACGGCGAAGCGGCCGTTGGACAGATGGTCGGCGGTCGCGCCGAACTTGGCGAGCACCCCGGGGTGCCACAGACCGGGGTGGACGGCGGCGATGACCTTCAGCCGCTCGGTGGCGAGCAGCAGGGCGAGGCTGAAGCCGGTGGACTCGTGCTGGTACTCGGCGCCATAGCTCGCCATGTAGCGGACCTGGCTGAGGGCGTACTCGAAGCCGTTGTTCTCGGCGAGGACGGCCAGTTCGCGGTTGTAGTCGTACCCCCAGTCGGTGCGCTGCTCGATCTTGCTGGTGACGAGTCCCCCGCTGACGTTGGGGACCCAGTAGGCGAATTTCACGGGCGCGGCGGGCATGCGGAACTCCTGTCGCGGAATGTTTTCGGGCACGCTGAATTCAGTGGGCGCACGGAAATGCCGTGCACACGCCGATGCCGCACGGGGTGAGCGGGCGCGATGAATTCAGCGGGGAATGCGGAAAAGCGCGGCGGATCGTGGAGGGTGATCAGGCCGCGGCGCGACAGGAGGCGCTGGAGACGCGCGCGAGGTCGACATGGCGTCGCCGCGTGAGGTCCAGTCGCATCTTCATGCCGTCGATCGTGGCAGCCGCCGTCGACGGCCGTCAAGGAGAACCCGACCGGTCTCGTATCCCGGACCATTGCATTTCACGAAGGTGTGACAGGGAAACCCTTGAACACGCCGGAAATCGGCACGCATTCTGCTGCCGTGCGAACGGAACAGCTGGAATACATCACGGCGGTGACCAGGCTCGGTTCGTTGCGCCGGGCCGCCGACGAACTACGGCTCTCCCAGCCCGCGTTGAGCGAGACCGTACGGAATCTGGAGCGTGAACTCGGGGTCGATCTGCTGGAGCGCAAGCGGTCCGGAGCGACGATGAGCGCCTCGGGCCGGGAGCTGCTGCCGCACACCATCGGGGTGCTGGACGCGGTGGACCGGCTGCGGGCCGCGGCGGGCGAGCAGCACCGCATCAGCCGTATGGTCTGCCTGGGCACGGTCAACGCGGCAACCGTGCCGCTGCTCATCCCGGTGATCCGTGACTTCCGCGCCGAGCACCCGCTCACCCGGGTCGAGGTGGTCGGGGCCCAGCAGACCGACATCCAACGGGCGCTGCTGGAGGGGTCGTTCGACCTCGGGCTCGTCAACCACCTCGACGGTGACGACGTACCGGCCGCGTTCGAGACCACCGAACTGCTGCGGGGCCGGCCGGTGGTGGTCCTCCGGCCGGACAGCCCGCTGGCGGGCCGGGCGGCGGTGTCGGTGGACGACCTGCTCGCCGTACCGCTGATCGGGATGCGTTCCGGGTACGTCATGCACCGCTACGTCCATCGGCTCCTCGACGGCCGCGATCCCGCGTTCGCGTACTCCACCGACGGCGCCGAGATGGGCAAACTGATGGTCGCGGAAGGACTCGGGGCGACCGTCCTGCCGGACTTCAGCGTGATCGGCGACCCGCTCGAACGGCGCGGCGCTCTCGTCCACCGGCCGATCGCCGACGACACGACACGGGTGCTGCTGATGCTCCAGCGCCGCAGGGCGGACTCCGTGCCGCAGGGGGCGCGGGATCTGCACGAGGCGTTCGTCAGGCGGGCGCGGACGCTGGGCGCCCGGGCGAGTTCATGAACCGGCCCGGGGCGGGCTCATGACCCGCCCCGGGCGCGATCACGTCTCACCGGCCGGCGTGGCGACCCGCCGCCTCGCGGCCCACGGACTCGCCGTCCTCGGGCGTCCTGCCGTCGTCGGCCACCTCGCCGGAGCCCACCCTCCCCGGCCACCAGGCGCGCTCCCCGATGTCCCGCACCAGTGCCGGCACCAGCAGCGAGCGCACCACGAGGGTGTCCAGGAGGACGCCGAAGGCCACGATGAAGGCGATCTGGGCGAGGAAGGCCAGCGGAATCACACCCAGCGCGGCGAAGGTCGCCGCCAGGACCACGCCCGCGGAGGTGATGACCCCGCCCGTGCTGACCAGCCCGCGCAGCACGCCCTGGCGTACGCCATGCCGCAGTGACTCCTCGCGGACCCGGGACATGAGGAAGATGTTGTAGTCGACGCCCAGCGCCACCAGGAACACGAACCCGTAGAGCGGGACGGACGGGTCGGTCCCGGTGAAGCCGAACAGGTGCTTGAAGACGAGAGCGGAGACGCCCAGCGTGGCGAGGAAGTTCAGGGCCACCGTGGCGACCAGCAGCACCGGCAGCAGCAGCGAGCGCAGCAGACCGATCAGGATGAGGAGGATGACGGCGAGGACGACCGGGACGATGAGCGCGCGGTCACGCTCGGCGGTGCGCAGGGTGTCGTACTGCTGGGCGGTGTAGCCGCCGACGAGGGCGTCCGCGCCGGGCACGGCGTGCAGAGCGGTCCGCAGCCGGGCCACCGTCCGCTTCGCGGCGTCGCTGTCCGCGGCCGCGTCGAGGGTGACGTCGACGCGGACCCGGCCGTCGACGACCAGCGGCTCGCCGCCGGGGCGCCCGGACGCGGTGGCGGCCGCCGCGGCGGCGACGCCGTCGGTGTCGCGGGCGGCGACGAGCACCCGGTCCAGCCGGTCCGCGTCCGCGACGACCACGGCGGGGTTGCCGGAGCCCGCGGGGAAGTGTTCGCCGAGGGTCTTCTGGGCGGCGACGGAAGGCGCGCCGCCCACGAAGGTCTCGTCGAGGGGGACGCCCTTGGAGGTGAGGGTCGGCGCGAAGGCGGCGCCGGCGAGGAGGAGGACCAGGGTCACCGCCCACACCCGACGCGGAGCACGGTCGACGAGGTTCGCGACCCGCCGCCACACGCCCTCGCCCCGGCGCGCGGCGGCCGTGCGGGCGCCCGGCCTGGCGGGCCAGTAGGCGGCGCGGCCGAGGGCGACCAGGACGGCGGGCAGGAAGGTGAGCGTGGCGAGGACGGCGCAGGCGATGCCGATGGCGCCGACCGGGCCGAGCGCCCGGTTGTTGGTGAGGTCGCTGAGCAGCAGGGCGAGCAGGCCGAGCGCGACGGTCGCGGCACTGGCCACGATGGCGCCCCAGGACTGCCGCAGCGCGGCCCGCATGGCCGTGAACCGGTCGGCGCGGTCGGCGAGTTCCTCACGGAAGCGGGCGGTGAGCAGCAGGGCGTAGTCGGTGGCGGCGCCGATGACGAGGATGGACAGGATGCCCTGGACCTGCCCGTCGACGCGGACGACGCCCCGGTCGGCGAGGGCGTACACGACCGCGCAGGCGAGGCCCAGGGCGAACACCGCGCCGAGGATGATCACGAGAGGGAGCAGCACGCTGCGGTAGACGAGCAGCAGGATCACCAGCACGGTCAGGAGGGCGACGGCGAGCAGCAGGCCGTCGATGCCGGCGAAGGCGTCGGACAGGTCCGCCTGGCTCGCGGCGGGACCGGCCAGGTGGACGGTGGTGCCGGGCAGGCGTTCGGCGGCGGCACGGATTTGGTCGAGGGTCTCGGGCAGCCTGTCGCCGAGGTCGGGCCTGAGCGGGACCACTGCCCGCAGGGCTTCGCCGTCCTCCGAGAGGAGTACGGGCGAGGGCTCTCCCGTGACCCCGGGGGTGTCGGCGAGGGAGGCGAGGACGCGGTCGGCGGAGGCGCGCCGCTCCGCGAGACCGTCGCCCGTCCACACGACGATCGCCGGCAGCGTCTCGTCCTGCCGGAAGGCCCGCTGGGCGGAGACGACCTCGGTGGATTCGGCGCTGCGCGGCAGGAACGCGGCCTGGTCGTTGGTGGCGACCTCGCCGAGACGCCCGGCGTACGGGCCGAGGACTCCTCCGACCACGAGCCAGACGGCGATCAGCAGGAGGGGGACGAGCCGGCGGGCGCGTCGTGGGGTGGGGGACATGGTGCTCCAGGGTCCGGGCGGAGTTGCCTCGACGAGTGACCCAAACAGATGACTCAACGAAAAACAATCTCGATAATCGAGTTACTTCGCGGCCTGATCCTAGAGGTTCCGGTGCTCGGCCGGTTCAGCAGGGGGTTGATCGACCCGGCGGGGCCGGCTCAGCCGGACTGCTCGGCGCCGGCGCCGACGTCCGCGCCCAGTTCCTCGTTCATCGCCGCGAGGAAGCGCAGGACGACGGCCAGTTCCTCGGCGGTGAACCGGGAACGCGCGGCCTCGGTCGCCACCGCGAGGGGCCGGAAGTAGGTACGGGCCGTGACTCGCGCGTCGGCCGCGTAGTACAGGTGGACCACCCGGCGGTCGGCGCTCTCCCGGACCCGGCGGACGTGCCCGGCGCGCTCCAGCCGGTCCACGCACGCGGTGACCGCCCCGGAGGTCAGCCCGAGGTGTGCACGCAGCCGCTTCGGCGTCATGGGCGCATCCGCGTCCAGGATCGCCGCGAGCGCCTGGACGTCCGTCGCGTGTAGTCCGTGGTCGCCCGCGAAGGAATGCACCAGCCGGTTGATCTCGCCGTTCATCCGGCGCAGCGCCACGGCGAAGGCGTGCAGGTCGGTCGGCGCCCCGGAGACGGCACCCCCGTCGTTCTCCGGCTGCCGAGCGGGATCGTTCACTGTGGCCACGCGGCCAGCGTAGTCGCCGTACCGATCACCCGAACGCGCGGCGATGCTCCCCGGGCGCATCCGCGGCCGCGGTCGCGGTGGAAGTGATGTCGAGGGCCACGACGCCGGGCGCGGGGCGCGCGCGACCACGCTCCGGTGAGGCCTGGCCCCGCAACGCCGTGGCGCGCGGCGGCACGGCCCGCGCGCACCCGCTCCACATCCGCCCGATTCGCCCGATCCACCCGATCCGCCCGATCCGCCCGATCAATCCGATCCGTCCAATGCGCCCAACCCGTTCGATCCTCGTCCGCTTCCCCCCTCCCCCTCCCCGGAGTCCGTCCATGAACGTCTCGGTCGTCCTGTTCACCTCCGATCTGCGGCTGCACGACCATCCGCCGCTGTGCGCGGCGCTCGACGGATCACGGCAGGTGGTCCCGCTGTTCGTGCGCGACCGGGCCGTGGCCGCGGCGGGGTTCGCCGTGCCCAACCGGCTCGCGTTCCTCGCCGACTGTCTGCGTGACCTCGACGCGGGACTGCGTGAGCGGGGTGGCCGCCTGGTCGTGCGTTCCGGCGACGTGGTGGAGGAGGTGTGCAAGGTGGCCGCGGAGGCGGACGCCGACGAGGTGCATCTGGCGGCCGACGCCGGCGCCTACGCCCAGCGGCGCGAGGAGCGGCTGCGGCGCGCCCTGGAGGCCGAGGGCGTACGGCTGCACGTGCACGAGACGGTGACGACCGCCGTGGATCCCGGGGCGGTGACACCGGCCTCGTCGGACCACTTCTCGGTGTTCACGCCGTACTTCGGCCACTGGTCCCGGCAGCGGCTGCGCGACCCGCTGGCCGCGCCGCGGACGGTACGGGTGCCGGAGGGGATCGGCTCGGAGGAACCGCCCTCGCGGGCGGAGCTGTCCGGCCTGTCGCCGCAGCTGGCGGCCGGCGGTGAGACGGAGGGCCGCGCACGCTTCACCTCCTGGCTGCGGTCCGGCATCGCGGCGTACGAGGACCGGCACGACGACCTGGCGGGCGACGCGACCTCGCGGCTCTCACCGCATCTGCACTTCGGCACCCTCTCCCCCGTCGAACTGGTCCACCGGGCGCGCGGGGCGGGCGGCCCGGGTGCCGAGGCGTTCGTACGGCAGCTCGCGTGGCGGGACTTCCACCGCCAGGTGCTGGCCGTGCGGCCGACGGCGGCGTCCGTGGACTACCGGGCCAGGCACGACCGTTGGCGATCCGCTCCGGACGAGGTCGAGGCGTGGCGGGAGGGCCGCACCGGGTATCCGGTGGTCGACGCGGCCATGCGCCAGCTGCGCCACGAGGGCTGGATGCACAACCGCGGCCGTCTGCTGACGGCGAGCTTCCTGACCAAGACGCTGTACGTCGACTGGCGCGTGGGCGCCCGGCACTTCCTGGATCTCCTCGTCGACGGCGACGTGGCCAACAACCAGCTCAACTGGCAGTGGGTCGCGGGGACCGGCACGGACACCCGCCCCAACCGGATCCTCAACCCGGTCACCCAGGCGAAGCGGTACGACCCGGAGGGGGAGTACGTGCGGCGCTGGGTACCGGAGCTGGCGGACGTCGCGGGGCCGGCGGTGCACGAGCCGTGGAAGCTGCTCGGGTTGGACCGTGCGGCGCTGGACTATCCGGAGCCGATCGTGGATCTGGCCGAGGGACGGGAACGGTTCCTCCGGGGACGCAGGTCCTGACGCTGCGGATCACGAGGCTCCGCTTCCCCAGCCTCCGGATCGGCCGCTCCGGCGCCGGGGGACGGGGGCTCCGACCGGCCCACCTGCCCCCGCAGCCCCGACAGCACCTCCACCGCGTCGCCCAGCGAGGACGGCCGGACGGTGCCGGGCGCGGGGTGCCCGTGCCAGCCGGGGCCGCCCAACACGACGAGCGGCTGCCGGCGGGCGCCCTTCACGCCCCAGCGCGCGGCGGCGACATGACGGGCGAGGGGCAGGCTCGCCGTGGAGCGGGCCTGGGCCCACAGGACGACCGCCGCGGGGCCGAGCCGGTCGACCGCCGCGGTGAGCGCCTCGGCGGGGACGGCCGCGCCGAACATCCTGGTGGGCAGGCCGAGTTCGCCGAGAGCGGCGTTGAGGGCCTCCAGCGGGAGGGTGTGCTGCTCGCCCGGCACACACGCGAGCATGACCGGTCCCGGCGCGGTGGTGTCGTCCCGGGGCGCGGGCGGCCGGGTGTGGCGGCGCAGTGTGGTGGAGACGTGCCAGGACAGCAGATGCTCGACCTCCACGTAGCGGTCCCCGGAGGAGGCCCATGTGCGGCCCACCGCATGCAGGGTCGGCACCATCACCTCCTGCCAGGCGACCGTCAGCCCGTACCGTGCGACGGCCTCGGCCAGCTGCTCCTCCACCGCCGGGGCGTCGAGGCGTACGGCGGCGCGGGCGAGGCCCCGGCACTCCCTGCGGAGGTCCCCGGGGGCGGGCGGGACGGCGGCGCGGGACGGCCGGGGCGGCCCGCCGTCCGGCGTCCGGGTACGTTCGGGGTCCTCCTCCGCGCTGCGGCCCCCGGCCCCCTCCTTCGCCGCGCGGGCCGCCTCAGCCGGTGGCACCCCCGCCGCGGTGAGCCGGCACATCGCCTCGACGACCGTCACGTCCCGCGGGGTCCAGCGCCGGTGCCGGCCGTCGGCGCGGACCGCGGGCCCGATGCCGTAGCGGCGGTCCCAGGAACGCAAGGTGGTCGGCGACACGCCCAGCCTGCGGGCGAGAGCCCCGCTGGTGAGTCCCGGATCGGCAGGGTTTTCCTCCCCGTATGCGCCCATGCGGGCGACTATACGACGCAGAAGCGCTGCGAACCGAAGCCCGATCCGGCGAGATCGCCGCCCTGTGCATCCGAAGGCCCGCTTCCCACGGAAGTGCTGAAGGGGCGGGGCCGAACGACCGGGCCACTGCCGGTCGAGGGCGCGGCCCCGTCCAGGCCCGTCCCCGAGGTGCGGTCGGCGCCCCTCGGGGACGGCCGTCATCCCCCATGGTCCACTCCGTCCCGACCACTACACATAAAGGCAAAATAAGCGCAGAATGAACGTACGCGGCGCTTACCGCATACCCCACCAGACGCGGTCAGGCCTGCGGAGTTCAAAGGAGTCGACTCATGGCCAACGTCTCACACAGGAGTGACATATCCAGTCACCCCGACGCACCCGAAATGCAGGCTCGGTACGCCCGCATGCTCGGCGGTCGCGACGTGGCGCTCGTGGACGGACCGGTGTTCCTGCTCGGTCTGTACTGCGCCGTGTCCCCGTGGATACTCCACTTCACCACGAGCCAGCCCGCGCTGGTGCCCCACAACCTCATCGTGGGCATCGCGATCGGACTGCTGGCCCTCGGCTTCACCGCCGCACCGGAGAGGATGTACGGCCTGAGCTGGGCCATGGGCGCGCTGGGTGTCTGGATGATCATCTCGCCATGGATCGTGGGCGAGAGCCCGGACGCCGGGGTCGTGGTCAACAACATCATCATCGGCTGCCTGACCCTGCTGCTGGGGCTGATGTGCGCCGGCGTCGCGGCCAAGGGCGGCACCCGAGGGGGCCGCACCCCGTAGGGGTGACCAGAACGCCCGCGAGGGGTAACGGCGGCCGGTCCGCTCAGGCGGACCGGCCGTCGCCGTTTTCCCTCGGGCGGACCGGCCGTCGCCATTCACCCTCGGGCGGCCACCGCCGTTCCCGGCCCGACGATCCGCCGCTCACCCTCGGGCAGGCACCTCCCACGGCTGCTGCGGCAGGACACGGCCGGTCTCCAGCAGCGACTTGAGGTTGGACAGCACCGCGGGCCAGCCGAAGGACACCTCGGCGAGCGCGCCCTCGTCCTGCAGATCCTCGTGGGTCACGGTGAGCCGCACGATGTCGGCGTGCGGCTCGATGTCGAAGGTGACCCGCGAGCAGGTCTCCTCCCTGCCTTCGTTCTCCGGGGAGGCCCAGGTGGTGACCAGCCGGGTCGGGGGCTCGCTCACCACGACCGTGCCGACGACGTCCTCGACACCGGAGCCGTCGGTGCGGACATGGGCCCAGCGCGAGCCCTGCCGCCAGTCCGACTCGTTGCGGTGCCCCCAGTAGTCGGCGGTCAGATCGGCGCTGGTCAGTGCCTCCCAGACCTTCTCGGGCGTGCTCGCGATGTAGGTGACGTACACGAATGCGGGCTTGTCGGTCATGGCTTCCTCGGCTCGTCGTTTCACGGCACCGAGCGCTCTCAGCCGGGGGCGCTCGAACTTGTCGATCCACCGCTCCTGCATCTCGTGGAGCGGGACCGGATTGAGGTAGTGCAGCTTCTCCCGCCCCCGCCGCACCGTGCTGACCAGGTTGGCGGCCTCCAGGACGCCCAGGTGCTGCGTCACCGACTGCCGCGCCATGTCGATCCGCGCGCACAGCTCGCCCAGGGTCTGCCCGTTGTGCTCGTGCAGTCGGTCCAGCAGCTTCCTGCGGGTCTCGTCGGCCAGCGCCCTGAAGACCTTGTCCATGCCGGGATCGCTCTCTGATCGCACACCCCACGTTATGCAGGTAATTACCTGCATGTCAATCGTCGAGGCCGCGCCGCACACTGTCGCCGTGAGCCGAACCTTCAGCGCCCTGGTGACTTCGGGGGCGGACCTACTGGGCGTCACCGGCCCCTTCCCCGTCGACGTCCCGTGGTGGGCCGAGGTCGAGCCCGTCGTGGAGCGGCTGGAACGCGCGCTCGGCGTGACCGTGTACGTGGTGCGGCTGCTGCGTGTCGACGGCGGTGAGGGCGGGCGCGACGGGCATGTGACGTACCACGTCGAGGCGTTGGAGCGCCCCGCGTCCGACAGCCCGGCGCTCCGTCCCGCGGATCGGGGCACGCGCGCGCTGCTGGAGACGGACAACGCCCTCCGCTCCCCCTGGGCACGCGCGGACGGGCTGCGTGAACTGCTCGGCTGGGCCTCCCGGACGCTGGCCGCGCTGGGGCGGCCGGTGACGGGACCGGTCCGGCAGCGGCGGACCTGGAACCTGGCGGGTCTCTTCAGGCTGCCCACCGGGCAGGGGCCGGTCTGGCTCAAGGCGACACCGCCCTTCGCCTCCGACGAGGCCGCCGTCATCGCCGCGTTCGCCCGCGTCGACGCGGGACTCGTCCCGACGGTCCTCGCCGCGGACGAGCGCCGGATTCTGCTGGAGCACGTCCCGGGAGAGGACTGCTGGGCGGCCGACGCCGCGACGGTCGAGGCGGGAGTACGCCGTACGGTCGCCGCGCAGGCCGCCCTGGCCCGCCACGAGCCGCCACGTCTCCGGGACCGACGGGACCCGGTCCTGACCGGGCTGGTGCGTGACCTGCTCGACGGACCGGCCGCACCCGGCCTCACCGCACAGGAACGGGCCGGGGCACGCGAGTTGACGGGCCGCTGGGAGCGGCTCGCCGAGTGCGGCCTCCCCGACACCCTGGTGCACGCCGACTTCCACCCGGGCAACTGGCGCGGCGACGGCGGGTCACCGGTCGTCATGGACTTCGCCGACGCCCACTGGGGCAACCCCGTACTGGACTGTCTGCGCCTGTACGACTTCCTCCCCGAGGCGGTGCGCGGCACGGCCGTCCGGGTCTGGGTCGACGCCTGGAGGACGCACGCCCCGCAGAGCGACCCGGCCCGCGCACTCGCCCTGGCCGAGCCGCTGGCACACCTCACGTACGCCGTGCGCTACCAGGAGTTCCTCGACGGCATCGAGCCCTCGGAACGGCCGTACCACGAGGGCGACCCGGCGGCGGCGATCCGCAGGGCCCTTCACTGCCGGAGGCATCCCGGCCTCGGCTCGACAGAGATGGTGGACCGGACGGAGACGGCGGAGCAGATGGAAACGGTGGACCAGCTGGATCGTGCCGAGGTGCTGCTCATCGGCGGTCGGGCCGGGGTCGGCAAGTCGACCGTGGGCTGGGAGATCTCCGACCGGCTGCGGGTCGCCGAGGTCCCGCACGCCCTCATCGAGGGCGATTTCCTGGGACAGGTGCACCCGGCGCCCGCGGACGATCCGCAGCGCGCCGCGATCGTGGAGCGCAACCTCACCGCCGTGTGGGGCAACTACGCGGCCCTCGGTCACCGCCGGCTCGTCTACACGAACACCCTGAGCGTGCTCTCCGGGACGGCGGACACCTTCCGGCGGGCGATGGGCGCCGATGTCCGGATCGTACGGGTACTCCTGACCGCCTCGGACGAGACGACCGAGCGACGGCTCCGGGGGCGGGAGATCGGCTCCGAGCTGGAGCGGGAGCTGACCGGCAGCGCGCGCAAGGCACGGCTGCTTGACGAACGGGCGCCGGCGGACACCGTCCGCGTCGCGACGGACGGGCGCACCGTCATGGACATCGCGGCGGAGGTGCTCGCCGTCACGGGATGGGTGCCGGGCCCGTGAAGAAGGTGAAACGGAAACGGACTGCACTCGCGTTCGAAGGGCACTCGCACGGTTGCGGGGATCCCGACGACAAGGGGCGGAGTTCAGATGGAGATCGACGGCATCATCAGCGCCATCGTCATCGGCATTGTCATAGGCGTGCTCGGCCGGCTCGTCGTACCGGGTCGGCAGCGCGTCGGCATCCTGCTGACGATCCTCGTGGGCATCGTCGCCGCGCTGATCGGCAGTGCGATCGCGGCGGGGATCGGTGTGGCCGACACCGGCGGCGTCGACTGGATCGAGTGGCTGATCCAGATCGCCCTGGCGGCCCTGGGAATCGTGGCCCTCGACCGCGGCCGGGCTCGACGCTGAGCGGCCCGGGACCGACGGCGGGCGCCTGCGCACGTCCATAATCTCGTTGCGGGTGATCGCGCCCGGCGGCTAGCGTCGCCGGGCGCCGCCGTTCGCCCGTCGACCTTCCCGGAGGGCCGTTGTCCCCGCGCGTCACCCATCTCACCGACCCAGCCGCCACCCCGTCGAGCCGTCGGCTCGCCTGGCTGGCGACCGGCGAGGACGGCACCCCCCTGGGAACGGCCTTCCTGCGGGTGTTCACCAAGGAGGGGCAGCTCCATCTCGCGGAGCTGGACGTCCGCGTGCACCCTGCCGAGCGGCGGCGGGGTGTCGGTACGGCGCTGCTCGACGCTGCGATCGTCTCGGCCCGGGAGGACCGGCGCCGTGCCGTCATAGCCCAGGCCGACCGGGGCTCCCCCGGCGACGCGTTCCTCGCTGCGCGTGGTTTCCGCCGGGTGCTGACCCTGACGTACGCCCGGCTCGAACTCTCCGGGATCGACCCGGACCACATCACCCGGATCCTCGAACAGCCCTGCCCCGGCTACCACTTGACCCGGTGGACGGGCCTCGTGCCGCCGGAGCTCGCCCGCACCTACGCCGCCTCGCGTCGCGCGATGGACGACATGCCGATGGGCGACACCGACTACGGCCAGGTCGTCTGGGACGTCGAGCGGGTCGTGGCGGCCGCCGAGGCGATCGCGCGGCGCGGCGACACGCTGTACACGGTTGCCGCCGTGCACACGTCGAGCGGCACGATCGTCGGCTTCTCGGAGCTGGTCCTGCCGGGTGACGGCAAGGGCGAGGGGCAGCACTACGGCACGGCCGTGCTGCCCGAGCACCGGGGCCACGGTCTCGGGCTGCGGATGAAGGCGGAGGCGATCCGCCACGCCCACGCCCTGGCCCCGGACCTGGCCCTGCTCACCGACACCGCCGAGGAGAACCTCCCCATGCGCCAGGTCAACGAGGCGCTCGGCTACCGGCCGACGCACACGGCGATCGAGTACCAGCTCGACCTGTGACCGGCGCTCAGGCCGCGGCCGCGCTGCCCACCGCGTACTCGTACGGCGTGGTGGTCGTGAGCGGCTCGAAACCGAGACGGGCCAGGATCGGGCGGCTGCGGGCCAGCGCGTCGACCTGGACGTAGCGGTAGCCGCGGTCGGCCGCGACACGGGCGCGGTGGGCGACCAGGGCCCGGTAGACACCCCGGCCGCGCCAGCCCTCGACAGTGCCACCGCCCCAGAGCCCGGCGAAACGGGTGTGGGGCAGCAGCTCCATCCGGGCGGCGCTCACCGGTACGTCCCCGGCGAGCGCCACGACGGCCACGACCGTCTCGGTGTCGCCGGTGAGCTG
This sequence comes from Streptomyces sp. ATCC 21386, assembly GCF_018728545.1. Taxonomy (NCBI): domain Bacteria; kingdom Bacillati; phylum Actinomycetota; class Actinomycetes; order Kitasatosporales; family Streptomycetaceae; genus Streptomyces; species Streptomyces sp. ATCC 21386. Next base: position 5,138,770 of record NZ_JAAVVL010000001.1, on the reverse strand, counting down.
GGCCAGCAACTGGTGGCGCATCCGGGAGCTGTCCGTGCCGAAGGCCTTCTCGTGGACGTCGGCCACCAGGTCCACGCCCGCGCGGTCGGTGACCGGCAGGATCCGTACGCCCTCGGGCGGCTCGACGTCGAGGGTCAGGTCGGCGACCTCGGCGACCATCAGCGTCTCCTCCGGAGCGGGCGTGAAACCGGCCGCGCGCAGGCGTCTTCCCAGATCGACGGGGAGGTCGTGGCCGTACAGCTTCCATTCGAAGTCGCGTCCGAGCCCGGAGAAGTACCGGATCTGCTCGGTGATCGCCGCGTCGGCGCCCGCCTCGTCCAGGTCGGACCAGACGACACCGCTCCAGCCGTGCTCGGAACCGACCTGGCGCACCACCCCGCCCACGCGCTCGATCCGGGCCCCGGGCCCGTCGGGGCGGGCGCCCTCTCGCATGTCCCGGTCGAACAGTGCCAGCACAGCAGCGTGATCCATGGTGCTCACTCCATCACCAGTCGTTCGCCCTGGCAACGGAATTCATCCCTTTCTCACCACTCGGTGGTGCTACGGGCGGGTCCCGGTGTCCGGGACGGTCGGGCGGGTGGGACTCGCACCGGCGGTTCCACGCCAAAAACCGTCGGTGGTGTCGTCGAGGACGACTGGGACCGGCGGGACGGGGCAGGCGGTCCGGGTTCAGTCGTCGTCGTCCGGAGACCACTCAGCGATGCCCGAAGACGTGGTGCAGCACACCCGCCCCTCCGCCGCCGCCCCACCCGAGGGGAAGGAACGCCGGGCAGGGCGGGCCTCGCGGGACCCGTACTTCGACAACGCCAAGTACCTGACCATCGTCCTGGTGGCGTGCGGGCACGCGTGGGAGCCGCTGACGTACGGCAGCCGGGCGGCCACGGCCGCGTACCTGACGGTCTACGCGTTCCACATGCCGGCCTTCGCCCTGATCTCCGGGTACTTCTCACGGAGTTTCGACATGGCGCCCGGCCGTCTGAAGCGGCTGCTGACGGGCGTGGCCCTGCCGTACGTCGTGTTCGAGACGGCGTACACGCTCTTCTACCGGTGGGCGCAGGACGACCCGGGCTATCCGCTGAGCCTGCTGGACCCCTGGTACGTCATGTGGTTCCTGGTCGCGCTCTTCATCTGGCGGCTGACCACACCGCTGTGGCTGATGCTGCGTCACCCGCTGCCGGTCGCGCTGGCCCTGGCGACGCTGGCGGCGGTCTCACCGGATCTCGGCGGCGACGTCTCCATCCAGCGGGTGCTCGGTTTCCTGCCGTTCTTCGTGCTGGGCCTGACCCTGCGGGCCTCGCACTTCGAACGGCTGCGCACACGCCGGGTCCGGCTGTCGCTGCTCCCGGTCGGTCTCGGGGCGCTCGTGGGGGCCTACTGGGCGGCGCCGTGGTTCGACGCGGGCTGGTTCTACCACCGGGGCAGCGTCACCGGCCAGGGCGTCACCCGCTGGGCCGGCCTGCTGACCACGCCCGCCCTGTTCGCTCTGGCGGTGCTGCTGACGGCCTGCTTCCTGGCCTGGGTGCCGGGTCGGCACCTGTGGTTCACGGCGCTGGGCGCGGGCACGATGTACGGCTATCTGCTGCACGGCTTCGTGATCAAGTGGGCGCGTTTCCGGGACTGGTACGCCGTCGAGTGGCTGCACACCCCGCTCGGGGAACTCGCGGTCACGGCGGTGGCGGTCGGCGGCATCACCCTGCTGTGCACGTCCCCCGTACGGGCCGCGCTCCGCTGTGTCGTCGAGCCTCGCATGGAGTGGGCGTTCTCGAAGAGCGGCGCCGCCCCGCCGGGCGACGCCGCTCCCGCCTCCGCGCAGGCCCGGCGCGAGGCTCCCCCTGAGGCCCGGCGGGAGGCTTCCGCGGTGGCCCGCCGGGAGACCCCTAGCCGAGCTCCAGGGTCGTGACCCCGAAGACCCGCTCCGCCGCGTACGGCCGGATCGGGCCGGTGTACATACGGGCCGTCTCGAAGGACGGCGTCAGCCCGTACTCCTCGACGAGCGCCACGGCGGCCGTGTTCGGCTCCGGCACGTCGACGGCCAGCTCGCGGCCGGCGGCCTCGGCGGCGAGCCCGGCGAACAGCGCACGGGCGTCCTCGGCGGTGTCCGCGAACAGGGGACCGATGCGCAGGGCGTCCCGGCCGGGCCGGATGACGCCGTAGCCGGTGAGCCGCCCGTCGACGATCCGCGCGAGGGCCCGGTGTCCGTCGGCGGTCAGCCAGCGCTCCAGGAAGCGGGGGCGGTCGGCCGGGTGGCAGGCCCTGTCGTACGGCGCCAGGAGCCGGGCGTCGTCGACGGGCCGGACATCGGCCGGGACGGCGGTCCGCGGCACCACGCCGGAGTACCGGAAGGTGCGGTGGGCGGACTCGAAGCCGGACCGGCGGTAGTTGTCCTGCTGCGCGACCACGCCGTCGAGGCCCACGGTGCGGTCGCCCGCGTGGGCGAGCGCGGTCTTCCAGGTGGTGAGGCCGTGGCCCCGGCCGCGCAGGTCCGGGCGGACCAGGTAGAACCCGAGGAAGGCGTAGTCGTCGCCGTAGGTGACGACGGAGACGGCGGAGACCGGTTCCCCGTCGAGCCGGCCGATGAAGAAGCCCTCGGGGTCCTGTGCGAGGAAGCACGCCGGGTCCGACAGGCCCGGGTTCCAGCCCTCGTCCCCCGCCCACCGGGCGACCACCGCCCAGTCGTCGACGCCGGCCCGGGTGACGACGAGGTCCTGATGGCCCGGAGAGGTCATCTCTGCGCTCCTTCGCTGAGGTCGCGAGTGCGCGGCCGCCGCGCGACCGCGGGCAACGGTGGTCGGCCGCGCCCCGCAGCATCCTCGCCGAAGCCCGCTCGCACCCGCGACGCCGGAAACGGCCGGCCCGCGGCGCGCCTCGGCCGCTCCGGCAGCCCGTTTCACACGTACGAGCGACGCCGCGCACCGCCGGTGGGACTTCCTGGCGCGGCGCAGAGTAAGGCACTCCCGGGCGGTCCGCCCGCCGGGAGGCGTGGCCCCGGCGGGCCGCCTATGGTGATCCGGGGGTCGTCCCCGGCCGCCCTGGCCGGGCTTCCCTGGAGGCACGCATGCGGTCCACGCACAGACGGCGCCCTCTCACCGGAGCCGCGGTCGCGGTGCTCGCCCTGCTGGGCGCCGGGCTGCCCGCCGTGACGGCGGGCGCCGACGACGACAAGGACGACGCCCGGCCCGACCTGAGCCGCTTCTACGACCAGAGGATCAAGTGGTCGAAGTGCGAGGGCGCGGAGATGCCCCGGGATCTGCGCTGCGGCAAGGTCACCGTGCCGCTCGACTACACCCGGCCCGAGGCGGGCACCCTCGACCTGGCGATGGCCCGCTATCGGGCCACCGGCGACGCACGCGGCTCGCTGCTGCTGAACTTCGGCGGCCCCGGCGGCCCGGGGGTGCCCGAACTCGCCTACGGCGGCGAGGACTTCATGGATCTCACCAAGGGCTACGACGTCGTGACCTTCGACCCGCGCGGGGTCGGTCGCTCCTCCCCGGTCAGCTGCGGCGACGGCACCGACGAGGCCCTGGAGGCGACCGACGGCGGTGAGGACGCCGACGACCCGGGGACCGCGCTCGCGAGGCTGCGGCGGGCCGCCGCCGAGTGCCGCGAGAATTCGGGGCCGGTGCTGCCGCACATAGGCACCCGCAACGCCGCCCGCGACCTCGACGTGATGCGCGCCGCCCTCGGCGACAAGAAGCTCAACTACCTCGGCTTCTCCTACGGCACCCGGCTGGGCGCGGTGTACGCCGCGCAGTTCCCCCAGCGGGTGGGCCGGATGGCCCTCGACGGGGTGGACACCCTGAGCGAACCGCTGACCGAGCGGGGCCTGGTGGGCGCCCAGGGACAGCAGAAGGCGCTGGAGGACTACCTCGACGCCTGCACCGAGGAGCTGACGTGCCCGTTCGGACAGGACGCCCGCTCGGCCCGTGAGCAGGTCGTGGCGCTGGTCGACTCGCTGGACGAGCACCCCCTGCCGTCGGACTTCGGGCCGGACTTCACGGGCCAGGACCTGGTGGGCGCCATCGGCCACGCCCTCTACAGCGAACAGCTGTGGCCCATGCTCACCCAGGCGCTGAACATGCTCGTGCACGACGGCGACACGCGCGGCGTCATGGCACTCACCGGCGGCGGCTTCGCCCCGCCGGCCACCCCGTACCGCGTCGCGGCGTCGTACCGCGTCGCGGCGCCGGGCCGCCCGCACGAACCCCCGGATCCCACTCCGTCCGCCTCCGCGACCCCGCACGACGGGCTGGTCGACATCGAGGAGATCCCGCTGGACAACCTCCCGGCCGCGCTCATGGCGATCAACTGCGCCGACGACCCCGACCGGCCCTCCGCCAGGAAGATCACCGACAATCTGCGGGACCTGCGCGCCGCCTACGAGGACGCCTCCCCCGTCTTCGGCCGGTTCCGGCTCACCCAGGTGCTGATGTGCTACGGCCGCCCCGCAGGCAGCGACTACATCCGCGAGGAGGTGCGGGACGTCGACACCCCGAAGATGCTGCTCGTGGGCACCCGCGGCGATCCGGCCACGCCCTACCGCTGGACCGTGGAGACGGCGAAGCGGCTGGGCCCCTCGGCGGTCGTCCTGGACAACAAGGGCAAGGGGCACACCGGGTACGGGTCGTCGAAGTGCGTGCACGCGAAGGTCGACGACTTCCTGCTGTTCGGGACACTGCCCGACGACGGAAGTTCATGCGGAGTCGACGACTGAGCATCGGGCCCGTAACACGGGCGCAATCGGTACAACCCCGGGCGCATCTCGCTCGTCACACTGGGCAGACGTCACGTTTGCGCGTGCCGTACCCGTATGTGACTGAACCTGGGGGAATCCACCGATGCGCATCCGTTCCTTGCTCACCGTCTCCACCGTGGCCACCGCCGGCGCCGCGCTCCTGCTCACCGCCGCCCCTCAGGGGCTCGCGGCCCAGCCCGCCGCGAAGACCCCGGTCTGCAAGTCGAAGGTCCTCAAGCTGGGGGCCAAGCAGGCGAAGGACACGCGGATCGTGCACATCAGCGTCAAGAACACCGGTACCCGCGCCTGCACGGTCGACCGCCTTCCCGTCGTCAACTTCGGCGACCTCGACGGCGCGGCCCAGCCGGTGCCGTCCGGCGAGAGCGGCCCGTACAAGGTCGGCGCGGGGAAGACGGTGTACGCCGCGGTCCGCACGATCGCCGACCTGGGGGACCCCGAGGCGCGTCGCGTCGGCACGATCACCGTGTCGGCCAACCCCAACCTCTACGGCCGCACGTTCACGCTGAAGGAGCTGGGCGCCACCAAGAAGGTGAAGGTCTGGGAGCCGGTGACGACCTGGTGGAAGCCGTCCAAGGCCGCCGCCGACAAGGCACTGAAGAAGGAAGTGGGCTGACCCGCGCGGCGGCCGCCGCGCCGCGGACCCCGCGGGCGCGCACCCTCATCGGTGCGCTCCGGCGGACTCGTTCGCTGCTCCGCCACGCCTGTCGGGGAGGTCCGAACAGGGGCTTCGATACCCCAAATGCCCGATACGCGAATCAGTCCTATCGTGAAGAGATGGAGCATGCCCTCAGCCCCGCGACCCTCATCGAACTGCGCCGCCCGCGGCCCTACCCGGCGGTCTCGGTACTGACGCCGACGCACCGCCGAGAGCCCGAGAACGCCCAGGATCCGGTCCGGCTGCGCAATGTCGTGGCCGAGGCCAAGAAGCGGCTGGAGCACGATCCCGCCGTGACCCGGGAGCGGCGCCACGACGTCGTCGAACAGCTGGACCGAGCGCTGGCCGAGGTGGACCTGACGCACACCGAGGACGGCCTGGTGATCTTCGCCGCGCCGGGTGAGCACCAGGTCTGGTCGCTCACCCGCCCGGTGCCGGAGCGTGTGGTGCTCTCGGACACCTTCCTCACCCGGAACCTGGTGGCGGCGCAGGCCGCCGAGCGGCCGTTCTGGGTGCTCGCGGTCTCCGCCGACCGGGTCACCCTGTGGAACGGCGGCGGCGACCGCGTCACCGAGGCGCACGTCGGCGGGTTCCCGATGACCAGGGACCGCGACAACTTCGACGCCGAGCGGCAGGAACGGGTCGGCGACCTGCCGTCCGCCTACCGCGACGAGGACACCCGGCACTTCCTCCGCGACGCCGACACCGCGCTCGCCCGGGTGCTGCGCACCCGGCAGCGCCCCCTGTACGTCACCGGCGAGACGGCGGCGCTGTCCCTGCTCGACGAGATCGGCACGGTCACCAGGGAGGCCACCCACGTCCCGCACGGCGGTCTCGCGCACGGCACCCCGGAGGCCGTGTGGCAGGCGGTGGGGCCCGTGGTCGCCGCCGAGGACCGCAGGAGCGTCGACACCGTGGCGCGGCGGCTCGAAGCGGCGCGCGGCCACAAGACGTTCGCCGCGGGCGTCGACGAGGTCCGCCAGAACGCCCGGCAGGGCCGGATCCAGCTCCTCGCCGTCGAGGAGAACTTCCGGGCGGCCGTGCGCGCGGACGGCGGCAGCGCCGACGGGCATCTCGTGCCGGCCGAGAGCGGCGACCTCGACGTCCGCGAGGACATCGTGGACGAGATCGTCGAGCGCTGTCTGGACACCGGTGCCGAGGTCCGCTTCGTCCCCGACGGCATGCTCGGCGACGCCCGGGGCATCGCGGGCGTCCTGCGCTACTGAGCCGAGCCCGGCGTCCACCACGGCGCCACCGGCAGGGACGTCAGACACCCCGCAGGAGGGACGTCAGTCCCCGGTCGAGCGCGGGGCCCACCTCTTCGCTCCCGGCGGCGACGACGGTGTAGCTGCGCAGCAGGAAACGCTGCAGTGCCGCCTTCTCGAACCGGAGCAGCGCCATGCCGTACGGGGAGTGCAGCTCCACCACGGTGCGGAACCGGCCGTCGGGCCGGATGTGCACGTCGCCGGCGCCCGCGGGGGCGCGCACGCCCTCCTCCAGCAGCCCGCGGGAGAACGTCCAGGTCACCATGGAGCCGTTCAGCGAGATGTCGGCCGGGAAGTCGAGGTGCACGGCCAGCGGATCGTCGGAGGAATAGCGCAGGCTCGCGGGCACCGGGACATCCCGGTCCTCCTCGGTGACGAGGAGCGCGCGGGCGGGCTGTTCCAGCGTGACGGTCATGAACGGTCTCCGTTTCGGATGAAGCTCTCCTGCCGAGAGGTTTCGCAGGACGCGACGTCCTGGATTCATCTCTGTGACCCATATCACTCGCCGACCCGAGGAATCGCTCGCACACATGCCCCTCGAACAGGGGAATGAAAGACAAGTGAGTGCAGGCGACGACCCGTCAAGTCACTTACGATTCCTACGACTTGGGGCTCCAGGGCGCGCATCGAACCACAGTGGGCACCCCCGACCGCGAGGACGGTGGCATATGCCGGAAGCACCGCCGTATCGTGTCTTGCCAAAGCCCTTACAGCGCGTCCGGGCCTGTGCAACAGTCGTAATCGGCCCTTACGTCAGCGTTGGTCGTACCGTCCCCCATCGGAGTACGTGATGCCGTCCCCTCTCTCTGCGGATCGTCCCGCCGCCCAGCCGCCCCGACGCGGCACGGTCGACGCGCTCATCTCGCAGACGCGGCGGCTGCGGGGCGACGTGGACGCCGTACGACGTGACGCGGCCGCCGACGAAGCCGATCCCGAGATCCGCTGGCAGCGGGCGCTCTGCGAGCTGGCTCTGCATCAACTGAGCGATCTCGACGACCACTTGGCGCAGCTGCGGGACGGTCCGGCCCCTCCGCCCGCCCCCCCGGCCACGGCCGGCCTCCCGGTCGCGCCACCCCCGGCCCCCCGGCGCGAGTCGCTGCTCAGCCGCGTCGGCAGCGCCGAGTGGAACCTCCTGACGGACGAGGCGAGCTGGTCCGGCGAGCTGTTCCAGATCCTCGGCCGCGACCCTGCCGCCCCGCCGCTCACCCTGGACGAACTGCCGTCGCTGGTCTACGACGAGGACCGTCCGCGACTGACCGCGATGGTCACGGACTGCCTCATCGACGCCAAACGCATCGACGGGGAGTTCCGGATCGTGCTCCCCGACGGCGGGGTGCGCACCGTGCACATGATGGGCGAGCCCGTGCTCGACGACGACGGCGCCACGGCCTCCATGTGGGCCGTCCTGCGGGACGTCAGCGAACTGCGGCGCAGCCAGCGGGCGGTGAGCGAGAGCCGTGACTCGCTGCACCGTGAGCGGCACATCGCGCAGACCGAGCACCGGCTCGCGGTCGAGCTACAGGAGGCCGTGCTGCCGCCGTGGCGCGGCCCCCTGCGGCTCCCGCAGCGGGGCCCCGAGAGGCTGGACCTGGCCGCCCACTATCTGCCCTGCTCGACGAGCGCACTGATCGGCGGCGACTGGTACGACGCCCTCGAACTACCGGGCGGCGAAAGCCTGTTGAGCGTCGGTGACCTCACCGGTCACGGTGTCACCGTGACCTCGGGCATGGCGATGCTGATCGGCGCGCTGCGCGGCATGGCGATGTCGGGAACCGAGCCGGGCCGGCTGATGGCCTGCCTCAACCAGTTACTGGACGCCACCGTGCAGCCCGCGCTCGGCAGCGCGGTCTGCTGCCGCTACCGGCCGGCGACCCGCACCCTCGTCTGGGCGCAGGCCGGGCACCCCGCCCCGCTGCTGTTCCGCGACGGGACGGGGCGCGTGCTGCCCCCGCCGGACGGAGTCCTGCTCGGAGCGACCTCCGGAGCCGTCTACGGGCAGGCCGAAGTGACGCTCGAACAGGGCGATCTGCTGCTCCTGCACACCGATGGACTGGTCCCCCGGCGGGACGGAGAGGCAGCCGTCCAGCGACTGTTGGACCTGGCCCCCCGGTTCGGCGAGGCGTGTACGGCCCAGGAATGTGTCCGGACGGTGGTGGAGGAGTTCGGCGAGAGGGAGCGTACGGACGACGCGTGCGTGCTCGTCGCCCGGGTCAGCTCCTGAGGAACGGGCCACTCACCCGCACGCCGCCCCTCCCCCTCGCGCCTGGGGGTGTTGCCCTCACGCCGGGGCGATGTCGCCCCTGTTCTTGGGCAGCGAGGCCCTCGGCTGGGGCTTGGGCAGGGAGAGCTTGATCTCCTCCCGCAGATCCTGGATCTTCGGATAGCTGGAGTACTGACCGGTGAGCCGGTACATCTCACGCAGCCGGTCCCAAGTGCGGTGCGAGGAGTTGGAGCCCATCGACGCCAGCGCCAGACGCGCGTACCCGCTCGCCTGCTCCGGGTCGTCGCCGATGAAGCAGGCCGAGGCCATCGACAGGTAGTCGAAGATCTGCGACCTCCCCTGGGCGTTCGTCCTGAGGTCCAACGCCTTCTCCGCGTAGTGCCGGGCGTGCTGGGCCGCCGCAGGTTCGTGCTCCGCGAGGGTGCGGTAGGCCAGGGCCTGCATGCCGTACAGATCCGCCTCGTTGAACATCTGCATCCAGCTCGGCGGCGGCACGTCCCCGCGGTCGGAGACGAACAGGTCCTCGGCCTGGCCCAGGGTGCGGCGCATGGCCTGGCCCTTGCCCATGGATGCCTGCGCCCAGGCCTCCACGGTGTGCAGCATGGCCTTGGTGCGGGGCAGGACCTGGTCGCCCGAGCCGGACTGGGCGAGTTTCATGAGGTCCAGCGCCTCGTCGGGTTTCCCGAGGTGCACCAGTTGTCGGGCAGCCCGGGAGAGGGCCTCGCCGGCGCGGGGCCGGTCACCACCCTCCCTGGCGGCGTGGGCGGCGATGATGAAGTACTTCTGGGCGGTGGGTTCGAGGCCGATGTCGTGCGACATCCAGCCGGCGAGTACGGCGAGGTTGGCGGCGACGCCCCACAGGCGCCGCTGGAGGTGTTCGGGGTGACGGTAGGAGAGCATGCCCCCCACCTCGTTGAGCTGTCCCACGACAGCCTTGCGTTGCAGCCCGCCGCCGCGGGCCGCGTCCCAGGCTCGGAACACCTCGACCGAGCGCTCCAGTTCCTCGATCTCCTGCGACCCGATGGGGGCGGCCTCGTAACGGTCGAACCCGGCGGGGTCGGCGTGCAGGGGGTTGTCGAGGTCGGGGGCGTCGGCCGTGAGGGCCGGATCGGTGTGCAGCCAGTCGTGCATGGCGCTGCTGAGTGCGGATCCCGCGGTGAGCGCGACGCCCGCACCCACCAAGCCGCGTCGGTTGAGCATGAGGTCCATTCCCGTGAATTCGGTGAGGACCGCGGCAGTCCGTTCGGGCGCCCACGGCACGCCGTCGGGATGTTCCACATTCCCGCCGCCCTGCCGTTTCCCCGCACGCCCGTGCCGGACCAGACCGAGGTCCTCCATGGTCACGACACGGCCGAGACGCTCGGTGAACAGCGCCGCCAGCACCCGTGGCACGGGATCGCGCGGGATCTCTCCCATGTCGATCCACCGCCGTACCCGTGAGGTGTCGGTCGCCAGCTGGGGGTGGCCCATGGCCGCCGCCTGCCGGTTGACCAGCCTCGCGAGCTCTCCCTTCGACCAGCCGGCCAGGCCGAACAGGTCTGCGAGTCGGGTGTTGGGTTGTCCGCTCACGTCAAGCCCCCAGGTTCTCGGCTGAGTTGAATGTAGCCCGCTGTCAGTTGCTCGGGGACTATTCGCCAGGCTTCGCCAGGGTGCGCTACATGGTGTGCCAGGGTCCATCCGGTGTCAGGTAGGAAAGCGCCACCCCGACCCGGTCGCCCCGACGGGCACTCCCCAGGGTGTCCCCGGTACGGCCGGGGCGGGTGGCACGTGACCTGCCGGCACACGAAGGGATCTGTCCTCTCCCATGTACGCAGCATCGTCCTCCGTGTCCGCTCCTCCCCGGTCGCTGCACCCCCGCCAGCCGGGCGGCGGCGGCCCCTACCTCGACCCCACGCGTACGACGGCCCCGGTGCTCGGCGGCCGGACGCGGCGCGTGCCGGGCCTCGGCACCCAACCGCTCAGCGGGAGAATCGACTTGTCCGGCCCTCAGGGCGCACAGCTGCGCACGGCGATCGCCTCCGTGCACCGCATCTGTCCGGAGTTCACTCCGGTCCAGGTGCTGCGCCGCAGCGGCCGCTCGGTGCTGCTCGTCGGTACCACGGGGCGAAGTACGGCTGTCGCCAAGTGTTTACTGGATCATTCCTCCATCTGGGAGGACCGGATCCGGCACGAAATAGCCGCATACCGCTCGTTCGTCCGGCACCGCCCCCCTGTGCGGGCGCCGAGGCTGATCGCGGCGGACCCGGACAACTGCACCCTGGTCATCGAGCGGATGCCGGGCCGGGTGGCGGCCCTGCAGCGGCATCCGGTGGAGGCGCCGCCGCGCGCCGACATCCGGGCGGCGCTCGGCGCGATCTGCCGGCTGAACGCGTGGCGGCCGCCGGTGGGAACGTTCGACGCCCCGCTGGACTACGCGGAGCGGATCTCCCGCTTCCATGAGCTGGGTCTGCTCACCGACCGGGACATGGGCGATCTGCAGAAGCTGCTGCACGGCATCGCGCACGCGTCCGGCCGTCAGGGCATGGGCCAGTTCTGTCACGGCGACGCCCTGTTGTCGAACATCCTGCTCTCACCGGCCGGTCCAGTGCTGGTGGACTGGGAGCACGCGGGCTGGTACCTGCCGGGGTACGACCTGGCGACGCTGTGGGCGGTGCTCGGGGACGCACCGGTGGCACGGCGGCAGATCAGCCAGCTGGCGCAGTCGGCGGGCCCGGCCTCCCGGGACGCGTTCCTGGTGAACCTGATGCTGGTACTGACCCGTGAGATCCGTACCTACGAGACGGCCGTGCAGCGTTCGATGCACGACTCGACCCCGGCGGCACCGGGTCAGGCCCACCCGGCTGCTGCGCCGTCCGGCGAGGAACAGCGGTTGCTGCTCAGGCGGCTGCACGACGACTGCCAGCTGGCCCGCAAGGCCGTACGGGCGGCGGTCGGCACTCGCTGAGGGGATACGAAGGTCCGCGGTGTGCCTGCGCAAGGGCCGCACCGCGGGCCTTCGTCATGACCATGGGGTGGTCGTGCGGCCGGCAATCACCGGGGAAACGGCCTTCCGGGGGCATGATTGACGGATCGTCGGCCGACCGATAGCACAGAAGCGCTCCTCCGCACGTGGCTCCGCCCGCGGGAGGAGCCTTTGGTCTGCCACTCCGCCAACGCCCCACCGTTAGAGGAGGCCCGCCTTGCGAGGATCCCCCACCGACCGCAGGCCCACCCCCCGTCCCAGACGTGTCCGCCGCGCGGCGCTCGCCGCGGCTCCCGCCGTCCTGCTGCTGCCCCTGCTGGGCGCGGCCCCGCCTCAGAGCGGTTCCTCCGCCTCCGGCGGTCTGCAGGGCGCCTTCACCGCCGCGGCCGAGAGGTACGGCGTACCGCGCAGTGTCCTGCTCGGCGTCTCGTACCTCCAGTCCCGCTGGGACGAGCACGGCGGCGCGCCCAGCGTGACCGGCGGCTACGGGCCCATGCATCTCACCGACGCGCGCACGGCCCTGGCCGAGGCCCCGCACCACAGCGAGGGCACGGAGGACGCGCGCGGCGACGAGTCGCGCCCGCTGACCGTGCCGGAGGCGAAACTGCCGGAGCCCGCCGAACTCCCGGCCCGGCTGCGGACGTTGACGAGGGCGGCGGAGCTGACCGGGCTGCCCGCGCGGAAGCTGCGCACGGACGCCGAGGCGAACGTGGCGGGTGGTGCCGCGCTGCTCGCCGCCGCACAGCGGCAGCTCGGCGCGGAACCGAGCGCCGATCCCGCGGACTGGTACGGGGCGGTGGCGCGCTTCTCGGGCGCCGACGACCGGGCCACGGCGGCGGCGTACGCGAACGAGGTGTTCGCGGTCATCCGTGCCGGGGCCGAGCGCGTCACGGACGCCGGTCAGCGGGTGGCCCTGGCGGCCGACCCGGATCTCGCGCCCGAGACCGGGCAGCTGTCCCGGTCCGGACTGCGCGCGGCGGCCGCCGGGGCGGAGTGCCCGACCACGGTGGCCTGTGAGTGGATCCCGGCGCCGTACCAGGAGTTCGGCGACAACGACTACGGCAACCACGACCTGGCCGACCGGCCGAACTCGCAGCCCATCCGGTACATCGTCGTCCATGACACCGAGGGCTACTGGGACACCACTTTGGAACTGGTCCAGGATCCGACGTACGTGTCGTGGCAGTATTCGCTGCGCTCCACGGACGGGCACATCGCGCAGCACATCAAGCACAAGGACGTGGCCTGGCACGCCGGCAACTGGTACGTCAACGCGGGCTCGATCGGTCTGGAGCACGAGGGGTTCCTCGCCTCGCCGGACGCCTGGTACACGGAGGCGATGTACCGGTCCTCGGCGCGGCTGGTGAGGTACCTCGCCGACAGGTACGGCATCCCGCTGGACCGGCAGCACATCCTGGGCCATGACACCGTGCCCGGTCCGACGACGGCGACGATCCCGGGAATGCACACCGATCCGGGTCCGTACTGGGACTGGCGGCACTACTTCGAGCTGCTGGGCAAGCCGCTCGGAGCGACGTCCGGCGCCGACAGCACGATGGTCACGATCCTCCCGGACTACGCCGCCAACCGGCCGGTGTTCACCGGCTGCGGTTCCGCCGGCGCGACCTGCGCGGTGCACGGCTCCAGCGCCGTACGCCTCTACAGCCGCCCGGACGTGACCTCGCCCCTGATCAAGGACATCGGGCTGCGGCCGGACGGCAGCGGCTCGACGACCAATGTGAACGACCTCGGGTCCCGGGTCTCCACGGGGCAGCAGTACGCGGTGGCGGAGCGGCAGGGCGACTGGACGGCGATCTGGTTCCTGGGACAGAAGGCCTGGTTCCAGAACCCGCCGGGCGAGCCGACGGCGGTCGGCGCGACCGGGCTGGTCGTGACGCCCCGGGACGGCCTGGCGGACATCCCGGTGTACGGCCGCGCCTACCCGGAGGCGTCCGCGTACCCGGCGGGGGTGCCCGCGCAGGCGGTGTCGCCGTGGCCGTACAAGCTCCTCAAGGGGCAGAAGTACGTCACCGGGGGCCTGGTGCCCGGCGAGTACTACTACGCCGTCACCTTCGACACGAGCGGACACCGGGTGGTGGTCGGCAAGGACCTCTACTACGAGATCCAGTTCGGCCACCGGGTGGCGTTCGTCAAGGCGGCGGATGTGCGGGTACTGCCGGCCGGGTGAGCGGCCGGCCGCCCGTAGGGCACGAAGAAGGGCCGGGTGCGTACCCGGCCCTTTCTCGTCTCGTCCTCACCGGGTCACGACCCGGTCGGGCTTCGTACGTCGCGCGCGCTCTCAGCCTTGCTGGAACAGCTCCGCCGGGAGCGGCTTGAGCAGCGCGTAGAGGTCGTCGGTGATGGGGCGGTCCCAGGCGGCGATGGTCACCAGGACGTTGTCGCTGCGGTCGAACTGGACGCAGGAGATCCGGGACTCGGAGAGCTTGAGGCGGCGGACGATCAGCAGGTTGTCGCCCTGCATCACCGGGATGTCCTCGGAACCGACGACGGTGATGTCCTCCTCGTTCTCCAGGGCGACCAGCAGCTGGGCGACCTCGAAGGGGATCTCGCCGTCGGCGACCTCGCGCGCCGGGGAGCCCTCCGGGAGGTTGCCGATGATCATCGCGGGGCCGCGGCCGCCGTAGAGGTCGTAGCGCAGGAAGACGCCCTGGCAGCTGCCGTCGGGGGCGGGCAGCAGACCGGCACCGAGATTGCCCGGCCAGTCGCCCGGGTCCATGGCCAGTACGTCGAAATCGGGTCCGGCGGGAGTGGCGCTGCGGCGGCGGAGGAAGGACATGCCGCAATGGTACGGCGTGTCGTCCCACGGTGGAGCCGAGGGAGCGCCGGGGAGGACGGTCCCGGCGGTCAGGCCGAGGTCTTCCTGTGGCGGTCGTGGTGGCGGGCCACCCGGGCCCGGTTGCCGCAGGCGGGTTTGCACCACTCCTGGCGGGGGTGCTCCTTGAGGAAGTAGCGCACGCAGCGTGGGGCGTGGCAGGCGCGCAGCCGCTGCCGTTCGGGGCTCGCGAGGAAGGCGAGCGCGGCGCGGGCGAGGGCGGCGGTGAGCGGGTCCTCGCCGGTGGCGGGCCGGTGGTGCACGACGGGGTCGGCACCGGGGCCCCAGGTCAGGACCGGGACGGTCGGGGTGAGGGCGGCGGCCTGGTTGAGGCGCGCCAGTGCCTCGGGTACGGGCAGCAGGCGGGTGGCGTCGGCGGGGCTGGGCTCGCCGGGGGCGACGGCGCGGGCGAAGAGGGTGCGGACGGCGGCGCGGAGGTCGCGGACGGAGGTGAGCGTGGCCTCGTCGACGGCCGGGCCGAGGGTGGCCGGGAGGTCGTCCGTGTGGGCGCGGACCCAGGTGGCGAGGCCCATGACATCGGTCAGGTCGTCGGCGACCCCGCCGCTGCCGTCGTGGCGGACGGTCAGGGCGAGATCCAGGGCGAGCCGGGCGTCCCCGCTGATCGAGTACTCCATGCGGCTAATGATAGGTGAGCCCGCATCCATTAATCCTCGTCGAGTGACACGCGTGCGGGGAATGCGGAGAATTCCGGGCACCCGCATTCCCCCGCACTTCCCCGTGCGTTGTGGACAGTTGCTGGTGAATTTTGGCACGGTGAGGCGGAGCGGCCCGTAAATCGAACACGCGGCCGATTCTTTCTGGGGGTTCGCTCATGCCACCCGTACCGCTCGCACCGGACGTCGCCGCCTTCTACACCGAGCAGAGCGCGTTCACCGACCCGGGCGACCTCGCCCCGCTCTACGACGGCCTCCCACGCGATCCGGCCCGACTCGCCCGCGTGGCACGGGATCTGATGATCCATCGGCTCGAGGGCGCAACGTTCGGCCACACCCTGGCGCGGGAACGGCTGCACGACGACGCCGAGACGCGCTACCTCGACGACATCCTGCGACTCGTCGTCGGACGCAACGACGCGCCGCTGACGCACCGCCGTGAGCCCGGGGACCGGTTCGTCGGTGTGTGCCGCGACTTCGCGCTGCTGCACTGCTCGCTCCTGCGGCACTTCGGCGTGCCGGCCCGACTGCGCTCGGGCTTCGCCACGTACTTCGGGGAGAACGGGTTCCACTGCGACCACGTGGTCACCGAGTACTGGGACCCGGCGCGGGGCTGGCTGTTCGCCGACGCGCAGCTGGCCGAGCCGTTGGTCGCCGACGAGTGGGGGATCGACTTCGACCCGATGGACGTACCGCGCGACCGCTTCCTGGTGGCGGGCAAGGCATGGCGGGCCGTCCGGGCGGGTGAGGCGGACGCCCGGACGTTCGGCCTGCACCCGCCGCAGGACGGGCCGCTGAACGGGGAGTGGTTCGTGGCCGGGAACGTCCGGCTCGATCTCGCGGCGCTGAACAAGGTCGAGACGCTGCTGTGGGACATCTGGGGCACCGAGACGCAGGCGGGCCAAGAGCTCGTCGACCCGGTCCGCGAACTCTACGACGAGGTCGCCCCGGTGATGGGCGACGAAGTGTGCTTCGCCGCGGCACGCGAACTGTTCGCGGAACGCGAGGGCCTGCGGACACCGCGCACCGTGCTGTCACTGGCGCCCTACAACGGCCCGCGCGAGGTCACCCTGCGCTGACCCAGCCGTGGGGTCGGCGGCCGGGCCGCCCACCCCACG
Source organism: Streptomyces sp. ATCC 21386 (assembly GCF_018728545.1). Taxonomy (NCBI): domain Bacteria; kingdom Bacillati; phylum Actinomycetota; class Actinomycetes; order Kitasatosporales; family Streptomycetaceae; genus Streptomyces; species Streptomyces sp. ATCC 21386. The sequence continues at coordinate 5,122,289 of NZ_JAAVVL010000001.1, read as the reverse complement.
GCGCGTACGGCGGCTCAGGTCAGGTCGAACTCGCCCTCCCGGGCCCCCGACACGAAGGCGCCCCACTCCGCGGGGGTGAAGATCAGCGAGGGGCTCTCGGGGCTGCCGCTGTTGCGCATGGCGATGAAACCCTCGACAAAGGCGATCTGGACATCTCCCCGCCCCTGGCTGCTCGACCGCCAGTCCGCGTTGCTCAGGTCCAGTTCCGCCGGCTTGTGCCAGCCATCGAGGGATCGCTGCTGCATGGTGGTCTCGGCCACGTCCGTGCTCCTCCCGGTTCGTCGTCCGCCCGCCAGACTAGCGACCGGCCCCCACCGCGCACAGGCCGTGCGAGGGGAAGGGTTCAGGAGTCGGGCGGCTCGGCGCCCACGAGCCACATCGAGAAGAACTGCGAACCGCCGCCGTAGGCGTGCCCCAGGACCCGCCGGGCGCCCTCGACCTGGTGTTCTCCGGCGAGACCCCGCACCTGGAGCGCGGCCTCGGCGAACCGGATCATGCCGGAGGCGCCGATCGGGTTGGTGGAGAGGACACCGCCGGACATGTCGACCGGCAGGTCCCCGTCCAGCTCGGTGACCCCGGACTCCGTGAGCTTCCAGCCCTCGCCCTCGGCGGCGAAACCCAGGTTCTCCAGCCACATCGGCTCGTACCAGGAGAACGGCACGTACATCTCCACCGCGTCGATCTCCCGGCGCGGATCGGCGATGCCCGCCTGCCGGTACACATCGGCCGCGCAGTCCCGCCCCGCGCGCGGCGACACGCTGTCCTTGCCCGCGAACAGGGTGGGTTCACTGCGCATCGCGCCGCCGTGCATCCACGCGGCGGGCCGGGGCGCGCGCGCCGCGCCCGCCCGGTCGGTGAGGACCATCGCCACGGCCCCGTCGGAGGACGGGCAGGTCTCCGAGTAGCGGATCGGGTCCCACAGCATGGGCGAGGCCTGCACCTTCTCCAGCGTGATGTCGTGCTCGTGGAGATGGGCGTACGGGTTCTTCAGCGCGTTGCGGCGGTTCTTGTACGCGACCAGGGAACCGACGGTCTCGGGGGCACCGCTGCGCCGCATGTACGCGCGCACGTGCGGGGCGAAGAAGCCGCCCGCGCCCGCGAGCAGCGGCTGCTGGAACGGGATCGGCAGGGACAGCCCCCACATGGCGTTGGATTCGGACTGTTTCTCGAAGGCGAGGGTGAGGACCGTGCCGTGGACCCGGGCCGCGACCAGGCTCGCGGCGACCAGCGCGGTCGAGCCGCCGACCGAGCCGGCCGTGTGCACCCGCATCATGGGCTTGCCCACCGCGCCGAGCGCGTCCGCGAGGTACAGCTCGGGCATCATGACGCCCTCGAAGAAGTCGGGCGCCTTGCCGATGACGACGGCCTCGACGTCGGCCCAGCTCAACTCGGCGTCGTCCAGGGCCCTTCGGGCGGCTTCCCGGACCAGCCCGGCGATCGAGACGTCCCGGCGCGCCGCCACGTGCTTGGTCTGGCCGACCCCTACGACGGCCACGGGCTCCTTGCTCATCGGGGATCCCCTTCGAGTACGGCGACCAGGTTCTGTTGGAGACACGGGCCGGAGGTGGCGTGCGCGAGCGCCCGGTCGGACTCGCCCCGGTGGATGCGGGCGGCGGCCTCGCCGATCCGGACGAGCCCGGCGGCCATGATCGGGTTGGCGGCCAGGGCCCCGCCCGACGGGTTGACGCGCACGGACTCGTCGAGCCCGAGGGCCCGGAGCAGGACGACCTCCTGCGAGCTGAACGGTGCGTGCAACTCGGCGGTGTCGACGGGCCGTTCGTAGGCTCCCGCCCGCTCGGCGGCGAGCCGGGTGGACGGTGAGTCGGTCAGGTCGCGCACGCCGAGGCCGTGTGCCTCGATGCGGTGGTCGATGCCCCGGATCCAGGCGGGCCGCTCGCACAGTTCCCTGGCCCGCTCCCCCGCCGCGAGGATCACGGCGGCGGCCCCGTCACCGATGGGCGGGCAGTCCCCGGTGCGCAACGGCCGCACGAGGTAGTCGCCCTGCGGCACCGCACCCCGCAGCTGTGCGTGGGCGTTGCCGGCGGCGTCCGCACGGCTGCGCGCCCCGACCGCCGCCAGGGCCGGTTCGTCCGTGGCACCCGCGTCGATGAGGGCCTGGGCCTGGAGGGCGGCCAGGGCTACCGAGTCGGGCCACAGCGGGGCCAGGTAGTACGGGTCCAGCTGCCGGGTGAGGACGTCCCGTACGGCGCCCGGCGAGGACTTGCCGTAGGAGTAGACGAGCGCGGTGTCGGCGTCCCCCGTGCGGAGTTTCACCCAGGCCTCGTAGAGCGCCCACGCCCCGTCCATCTCGACGTGGGACTCGGAGATCGGCGGCCAGGCGCCCACGCCGTCGAGGGCGAGCGTGAAGGAGAAGGCGCGGCCGGCGAGGTAGTCGCTGGAGCCGGAGCAGGTGAAGCCGATGTCGGCGGTCTTCAACCCGGTCCGCGCCAGGACCTGGTGGAGCACCGGCATGAGCATCTCCACCTCGGAGACCTCGTCGCTGGTGCGCCGGTGCTCGGTCTGGGCGAAGGCGACGACGGCGATGTCACGGGCACCCGGGGCTTCTTCGCGCGTCACAGCAGCTCCTTGTACATGTCGTAGTCCGCGTCGGGTTCGCCGGTGGGCCGGTAGTGGTCGGGATAGCGGGCGCCTTCCGTCCACACCGGTTCGACACGCAGCCCCATGCGCACCTGGTCGTAGGGGATGCCGGCGATCCGGCCGTGCAGGGCGAGCCCGGCACCGTCGAGGGCGATGTGGGCGTAGACGTACGGGACTTCGATGTCCAGGTTCTTCGCCTTGATGTTGACGATGCAGAAGGTGGTGACCGTGCCGCCGGGGCCGACCTCGACGCGCTCCCCCGTGGCGACCCCGCAGGTCGGGCAGGCGCCGCGGGGCGGGACGTACACCTTGCGGCAGGACGGGCATCGTTCGCCGACGATGCGCCGGTCGCCGAGGGCCTCGATGTAACCGGTCTGGGCGCGGCCCGGCGAGTAGGTGTAGTCGAGGCGGGCGGCGGCGACGATGCCCGTGATCGCCTCCTCGAACTCTCCGCTGTGCCCTGCCGGTTCCACCGGTGCGCCGTCGTACGGTTCGAAGCACGCGATGTCCGTGATGGCGCCGGACCGCTCCTCGGCCCACCGCACCCGGACCCGCATTCCGGTGCGGACGGCGTCCGGGCCGGGCGCGTCGAGGGCGTGCAGCAGGGCCGTGTCGGCGCCGTCGAGTCTCACCAGCGCCCAGGCGAAGGGGGTGTCGAGGGGCTGCCCGCGACGGGGTTCGTGGTTCCAGGCCCAGGTGGTGACGGTTCCGGTGGGGGCGACCTCGACGAGGTCCCGGATCTCCTCGGCGGTGACGGGGTCGTACTCGACGGGCGGCACCAGCACCCGCCCGTCCCCGGTACGCACCCCGAGCACGACTCGCTCCCGCAGTCCGGTGAGAAAGGCGCTCTGCACGGGCCCGAGGGAACGGGTGAAGGGGAACTCGACGGTGAGGGGTGCTTTGAGGATCGCGGACATCGGGGCTTGCCTCCTTCGGAAGGGGGGCGACAGGAGCGCCCCCGAGGGGCGCGGGGAACTGCGCGACCAGCCACGACGGACCCGCGGCCGACACACGACCTGAGCAATACGTCTACGCCCGCTTGTAAACAGGGGGCCTTTTCTCGGCGAAGGCACGAGCCCCCTCCTTCGCGTCGGCCGTGTCGAAGACCGGCCACCCCCGCTTCAACTCGGCGGCCAGCCCCTCCGCCTCGGTCATCTCGGCGGTCTCGTACACGGACGCCTTCACCGCCTCGACGGCCAGCGGCCCGCACGCGTTGATCTGTTCGGCGATCTCCAGGGCCCTGGTCAGGGCTGAGCCATCGGGCACCACATGACCGATCAGTCCGATCCCGGCCGCCTCCCGCGCGCTGTAGGGCCGACCGGTGAGCAGCATCTCCAACGCGTGCGTACGGGGGATCTGCCGCTGGAGGCGGACCGTGGAGCCGCCGATCGGGAAGAGCCCGCGCCTGACCTCGAAGAGGCCGAACGTCGCCGACTCCCCCGCGACACGGATGTCCGTCCCCTGGAGGATCTCCGTACCACCGGCGACACAGTGCCCCTCGACCGCGGCGACGACCGGCTTGCGCGGCCGGTGGTGACGCAGCATCGCCTTCCAGTGCAGATCGGGGTCGGCCTTGAGGCGGTCCCGGTGCTGCTGCCCCTCCATCCCCTTGCCCGCGAGGGCCTTCAAGTCCATCCCGGCGCAGAAGGCACCGCCGGCTCCCGTGAGGACGATCGAGCGGACCTCCTCGTCCTCGTCGGCCTGGACCCAGCCGTCGTACAGGCCGACCAGCATCGGCAGCGAGAGCGCGTTCTTGGCCTCGGGCCTGTTGAGCGTGAGCACCAGTGTGGCGCCTTCGCGTCGCACGGTGAGGTGTTCGGTGCCGCCCATCGGGTGTCCTCCGTCCACAGGAAACGAGAACAGGTTGCAGGAGCCGGGTCGGCACTTCAAGGGTTTTCTGACAGACAGTCAGATTTCTGTGCGTGGACTCTTCACAGTTGTGCCGCCCTTTGCTCTGATGACCGGCAACCGAGGGGCAGCGGGGTCAGGAGGAGTGCGGTGGAGTACAACCTTGCCGACCTGTTCGAGTCGGTCGTCGACGTGGTCCCCGACCGAGCGGCGCTCGCGTACCTCGACATCCCCGGTACGGGCGCGGAACGCCGGCTGACCTACGCCGAACTGGACGCGGCGGCGAACCGGATCGGCCACCATCTGCTCGACGGCGGGATACGGCCCGGCGAGCACGTCGGCCTGCACCTCTACAACGGCGTCGAGTACCTGCAGACCGCGCTCGGCTGCCTCAAGGCGCGGATCGTGCCGGTCAATGTCAACTACCGCTATGTGGAAGAGGAGTTGGTCTACCTCTACCGGGACGCGGACCTGGCCGGGCTGGTCTTCGACGCGGAGTTCACGGGGCGGGTGGCCGCCGCGCTGCCGCGGACGGAGAAGCTGCGGCATCTGGTGCGGGTGGGGACCCCCGCGTCGGACGCGCCCGCCCTCGACGCGGCCGCCTTCACCGAGGTGGAGGCGGCCGCGTCCGACGGGCGGGGCTTCCCGGCCCGCTCGGGCGACGACCAGTTCATCATCTACACCGGCGGCACCACGGGCATGCCGAAGGGCGTGATGTGGCGGCAGGAGGACCTGTTCTTCTCGGGGCTGGGCGGCGGCGCGCCGACCGGCGAGCCGGTGAAGTCCCCGGAGGAGCTGGCCGAACGGGTGGCCGCCGGGGGCGAGGGGATCACGTTCTTCCCCACGGCCCCGCTGATGCACGGGACGTCCACGCTCACCGCGTTCATCGGGTTCAACTTCGGCCAACGGGTCGTGATCCATCGCAAGTTCGTGCCCGAGGAGGTTCTGCGCACCATCGAGCGGGAGAAGGTCACCAGTGTGTCCCTGGTCGGCGACGCGATGCTGCGCCCGCTGATCGACGCGCTCGACGGGCCGCTGAAGGGCACCGACTGCTCGTCGCTGTTCAGCGTGTCGTCCTCCGGGGCGATCATGTCCGAGACGGTCCGGCGGCAGTTCCAGGCCCTGGTGCCGAACGCGATGCTGCTGAACAACTTCGGATCGTCGGAGTCCGGTTTCAACGGCACAGCCACGCAGGACGCGGGCGCGGGCGACGGTTTCCGCATCCGCGTGCACTCCCGTACGCAGGTCGTGGACCCGGCGACGTACGAGCCGGTCCCGGTCGGTGTGCCCGGCCGGGTGGCGCAGCGGGGCCATGTCCCCCTCGGCTACTACAACGACCCGCGGAAGACCGCCGAGACCTTCTTCGAGCGGGACGGCGAGCGCTGGGTGCTCCTCGGCGACATGGCCACCGTCGACGAGGAGGGTGTCGTCACGGTCCTCGGCCGGGGGTCGCAGTGCATCAACACCGGTGGCGAGAAGGTGTATCCGGAGGAGGTCGAGCAGGCGCTCAAGGCCCATCCCGATGTCTACGACGCGCTGGTCGCCGGAGTGCCGGACGTGCGGTGGGGCAACCATGTGGCCGCCGTGGTGCAGCTGCGCGAGGGTGCCGCCCGGCCGTCGCTGGAGGACATCCAGACCCACTGCCGCACCCGTCTCGCCGGCTACAAGATCCCCCGCCAGCTGGTCCTCACCGACGCCATCCAGCGGTCTCCCAGCGGCAAGGCGGACTACCGCTGGGCGCGCTCGGTGGCGGTGGCGGCGGACGCGTGAGCCGGCCACCGGGGTCGCGGCGTCCGGTCAGGGGCGCGCGAAACGGTCGCGGAGTTCGCGCTTGAGGATCTTTCCGCTGGCGTTGCGCGGTAGTTCGTCCACGAAGAAGACCCGCTTCGGTGCCTTGAAGTGGGGGAGCTTCTCGCGGACGTGGGCGATCAGTTCCTCCTCGGTCGCCTCGCCCTTGAGGACGACGACCGCCGCGACGGCCTCGATCCAGTGGTCGTCGGGCAGGCCGATCACCGCGACCTCGGCCACCCGGTCGTGGGTGTAGAGCGCGTCCTCGACCTGGCGGGAGGCGATCAGGACGCCACCGGAGTTGATGACGTCCTTCACGCGGTCGACGACCGTGAAGAACCCGTGGGCGTCGCGCACCGCGAGGTCCCCGGAGCGGAACCAGCCGTCGCGGAAGGCGTCGGCGGTCTCCTCCGGCTTCTCCCAGTAGCCCTCGCAGAGTTGGGGCGACTGGTAGACGATCTCGCCGGGAGAGCCGTCGGGCACCTCCTCGCCGTCCTCGTCGACGACCTTCGCCTCGACGAACATGACGGGACGCCCGCAGGAGTCCATCCGGCCCTTGTGCTCGTAGGGACCGAGGACCATGGACAGCGGGCCGATCTCGCTCTGTCCGAAGCAGTTGTGGAAGGCCAGCTTCGGCAGGCGCTCCCTGAGGCGTTCCAGGACGGGCACCGGCATGATCGACGCCCCGTAGTAGGCCTTGCGCAGCCCGCCGAGGTCGCGGGTGTCGAAGTCGGGGCGGTTCGCGAGGGCGATCCACACCGTGGGCGGGGCGAACAGGCTGTCGGCGCGGCCCTCCTCCACCAGGTCGAGGATCCGGTCGCCGTCGGGCCCGTCGAGGATCGTGTTGGTGGCCCCGACCGCGAGGTACGGCACCAGGAACACATGCATCTGCGCCGAGTGGTAGAGCGGCAGGGAGTGCAGGGGCAGGTCGCCCGCCTGGAGGTCGAGGGCGGCGATGGCGCTGAGGTACTCGTGCACCAGCGCGCGGTGCGTCATCATCGCGCCCTTGGGGAGCGCGGTGGTGCCCGAGGTGTAGAGGAGCTGGACGAGGTCCTCGGCGCGGGGCTCCTCGCCGTCGTACGGCTCGGTGGTCGCGAGGCGGGCGAGGAGCGAGTCGTCCGTGTCCCGCAGCGCGAGGGTGCGGGTGCCGTCGGGGAGGTGAGCGGCCAGGTCCGGGTCGGTGAGGACGAGGGTGCTGCCCGACTGGTCGAGGATGTAGGAGAGGTCGTCCCCGGTGAGGTTCTGGTTGACCGGGACGTGCACCAGGCCGGCTCGGGCGGCGCCCAGAAAGGCGATCAGGTAGGCGTCCGAGTTGTGGCCGTAGGCGGCGACCCGGTCGCCCGGTGCGAGGCCGGTGTCGCGCAGGGCGCGCGCGGCGCGGGAGACGGCGTCGTCCAGTTCGGCGTAGGTCCAGGACCGCTCGCCGTAGTGGATCGCGGTGCGGGCGGGGGTCCGCCGGGCGCTGCGCCGCAGCGTCCCGTCGACCGTCACGCTGCGACCAGCCGTCATGTCCTGCTCTCCTTCGTCCAGGTCCTGCCGCGATCCTCGTTCCGTCGCGCGAGCCAGGTCAAGCGCATCGCCCCCGTGGCCGCCGTCCGGCGCACATGGCGGAAAGTCGCTCAACCCGGGCCTTCGTACGGTGAGTCACCTTGAGGAAAGATCCATCACCCGTATGGACTACGTGGACACGTGTCGACCTGCTCAACCCTTTCTTCCTCCAACGACGTTGGGAGTCGCCATGCGCACCCGTCTGAGACAGTTGCTGGTCTCGGCCGTCGCCCTCTTCACCGCCTCGGCCGTACTGCCCTCGGCCACCGCCGCCACCGACGACGGACGGGCCGGTGGGCAACGGACCTCCCACGGCGGGCTGTCCGCCGTGATCCGCTACACCGAGTACGGCATACCGCACATCGTCGCGAAGGACTACGCGAACCTGGGATTCGGCACCGGCTGGGCGCAGGCAGCCGACCAGGTGTGCGTGCTCGCCGACGGCTTCGTGACCGTACGGGGGGAGCGCTCCCGCCACTTCGGGCCCGACGCCGCCCCCGACTTCTCGCTCTCCTCCGCCTCCAGGAACCTCACGAGCGACCTGTACTTCCGGGGCGTCCGGGACGCCGGCACCGTACGACGGCAGCTGGAGCGGCCCGAGCCGCTGGGGCCGAGCCGTGCGGTGAAGGACCTGATGCGGGGCTGGGCGGCCGGGTACAACGCTTGGCTGAGGAAGAACCGGATCACCGACCCCGCGTGCAGGGGTGCCGCCTGGGTGCGGCCGGTCTCCACGCTCGACGTGTTCTCCCGGGCGTACGCCCTGGCCGTGCTCGGCGGCGAGGGACGGCTCGTGGACACCATCGCCACCGCCCAGCCGCCCGCCCCCGGCGCCACCGACGAGAGCGCCGCCGCTCCGGACGCGAAGACCGCCGCCCGCGCGGCGCGCGAGCTGTTCGACGCGGCCGACGCCGACATGGGGTCGAACGCCGTCGCCTTCGGCGGTGACACCACGGCGAGCGGCCGGGGTCTGCTGCTGGGCAACCCGCACTACCCCTGGGCCGGCGGGCGCCGCTTCTGGCAGGCGCAGCAGACGATCCCCGGTGAGCTGAACGTCTCCGGCGGGGCGCTGCTCGGCTCGCCGATCACCCAGATCGGGTTCAACACGAAGGTGGCGTGGAGCCACACCGTGGCGACCGGCGTCCCCATGAACGTCCATCAGCTGACGCTGGACCCGGCCGACCCGACCGTGTACCTGGTGGACGGCGAGCCGGAGCGGATGACGAAGCGGACCGTCACCGTCGGGGTGAAGGACGGCACGCCGGTCACCCGCACCCAGTGGTGGACCCGGTACGGCCCGGTCGTCGTCTCGCTCGGCGCCGATCTTCCGCTGCCCTGGACCGCCGGTACCGCGTACGCCGTGAACGACCCCAACGCGGCGAACATCCGCTTCACCGACACCTCGCTGGGCTTCGCCAAGGCGCGTGGCACGGCGGACGTCCTGAGGTCCCTCGCCCGGCACCAGGGCCTGCCGTGGGTGAACACCGTCGCGGCCGACTCGGCGGGGCACACCCTCTTCACCCAGTCGCAGACCCTCCCCCGGATCACCGACGACCTCGCCGCCCGCTGCTCGACCCCGCTGGGCAGGGCCACCTATCCCTCGGCGGGCGTGGCGGTCCTGGACGGCTCGCGCTCGGACTGCGCGCTCGGCAGCGACGCCGACGCCGTGCAGCCGGGCATCTTCGGGCCCGCGAGGATGCCGACGCTGAAGGACGCGCCGTACGCGGAGAACTCCAACGACAGCGCGTGGCTGGCCAACGCGGACCAGCCGCTGACGGGATACGAGCGGGTCTTCGGCAATGTCGGCACCCAGCGGTCGCTGCGGACCCGCGGCGCGATCGAGGACGTGGCGGCCATGGCCGACAGGGGTGGCCTGACCGTGCGCGACCTGCAGCGGCAGCAGTTCGCGAACCGGGTGCCCGCGGCCGATCTCGCGGCCGACGACGTGGCCCGGGCGTGTGCCGCGCTGCCGGGCGGGACGGCGACGGCCGGCGACGGCGAGGAGGTGGACGTGTCCGGGGCGTGCCGGGTGCTGCGGAGCTGGGACCGGACCGTCGACAGTGACAGCCGGGGCGCGCTGCTGTTCGACCGCTTCTGGCGGCGGCTGAACGCCACGGTGCCGCGCCCGCAGCTGTGGAAGGTGCCGTTCTCGGCGGCGGACCCGGTCAGCACCCCGAACACGCTCAACACCGACGCGCCCGGCTTCGAGACGGCCCTGGCGGAGACAGTGACGGAACTGCGAGCGGCGGGCGTCGCGTTGGACGCGAAGCTCGGTGACCACCAGTTCGTCGTACGCAACGGTCTGCGCGTCCCGGTGTCCGGCGGCACGGAGTCGCTGGGCGTGTGGAACAAGATCGAGTCGGCGTGGCGCGGGGCCGAGGGCGGCTACGCGGAGGTCTCGTCGGGTTCCAGCCACATCCAGGCGGTCGGCTGGGACGGCGGCCGCTGCCCGGTGGCCCGCACGCTGCTGACGTACTCGCAGTCGTCGAACCCGAATTCACCCCACTACCTGGACCAGACGCGGCTGTTCTCGGCGGAGAGGTGGGTGACCTCCCGGTTCTGCGAGCAGGACATCCTGTCCTCGCCGAAGCTGAAGGTGGTGCGTGTGAGCCAATGAGCGAGGGGGTGTGGTGCCGTCCCGCTCGGGGCGGCACCATTCTTCTGACGGCACCATGCCATTGGCATATCACCATCCCCATGAGGAGGCCCCCCGGTGGCTCAGGACTCGTTACGTCCGGAGACGGATTCGACGACCATGATCGACACGTCGGTGCCGCACTCGGCCCGGATCTGGAACTACTGGCTGGGCGGCAAGGACAACTACCCGGTCGACCACGCGGCCGGCGACGCCTTCCGCGCGGTGTTCCCCGGCATCACCGATCTCGCCCGCGACTCCCGGGCGTTCCTCGGCCGGGCGGTCGCCTTCCTGGCCGGTGAGGCGGGGATACGCCAGTTCCTGGACATCGGCACCGGGTTGCCGACGGCGGACAACACGCACGAGATCGCGCAGCGGACCGCCCCGGACGCGCGGGTCGTCTACGTCGACAACGACCCGCTGGTGCTGACGCACGCGCGGGCGCTCCTCACCAGCACGCCCGAAGGGGCGACCGACTACATCGACTCCGATCTGCACGACCCCGAGACCGTGTTGCGGGAAGCCGCGAAGACGCTCGATCTCTCCCGGCCGGTCGGGCTGACGATGATGCAGGTCAGCGGGCACATCGCCGACTACGCCGAGGCGCGTGCCATCGTCGGCGCCCTGATGGACGCGCTGCCGTCCGGTAGCTGGTTCGCGTTCAACGACAGCGTGGACACGCACGAGGCGAACGCCGAGGCCACCCGCCGCTACAACGAGAGTGGAGCGGCTCCCTACTTCCTGCGCAGCCCGGCCGAACTGGCCGGTTTCTTCGACGGGTTGGAGCTGCTGGCACCGGGGGTCGTCCCGCTGAACGACTGGCGCCCCGGCCCGGCGACCCCGGTCCACGGCGAGGTCATCGCACTGGGCGGGGTCGCGCGCAAACCGTGACGGGACGTCGATGCCTACGCCGACGCCGACACCCGTGGCGGGGTCGCGACGCCGGTGCCGACGCCGCTGGCGGCGCCGCGACGCCGTTGCCCCCGGCATCGCAGCCGATACCGGTTCCGGTGCCGATGCCGTCCGGGGTTCAGACGGTCTTCTCCCGGCCCTCCCAGTACGGCTCCCGCAACCGCCGTTTGTAGAGCTTGCCGTTGGGGTCGCGGGGCATCGCCTCGGTGAAGTCGACGCTCCTCGGGCGCTTGTACCCGGCCAGTCTGCGGGCGCAGTGGGCCAGGATCTCCTCGGCCAGGACCGGCCCCGGTGTGAACCCGGGGGCCGGTTCGACCACGGCCTTGACCTCCTCACCCCAGTCGTCGTGCGGGATACCGAAGGCGGCGGCGTCGGCGACGGCGGGATGGGTGAGCAGGGCGGCCTCGATCTCGGCGGGATAGATGTTGACGCCGCCGGAGATGATCAGGTCGATCTTGCGGTCCCGGAGGAAGAGATAGCCGTCCTCGTCGAGAACGCCGAGGTCGCCGACGGTGAAGAAGTCCCCGATGCGGTTCTTGCGCGTCTTGCCCTCGTCCTTGTGGTACGAGAAGCCGCCGGTGCTCATCTTCATGTAGACGGTGCCGAGTTCACCGGGCGGCAGCCGGTTGCCGTCGTCGTCGAAGACCGCGAGCTCGCTGATGGGCCAGGCCTTGCCGACCGTGCCGGGCTTCTTCAGCCAGTCCTCGGCGGTGGCGAAGGCACCGCCGCCCTCGCTGGCCGCGTAGTACTCCTCGACGCACTCGCCCCACCACTCGATCATGGCCCGCTTCACATGGTCCGGGCAGGGCGCGGCCCCGTGGATGGCGTGCCGCATGGACGACACGTCGTAGCGGGCGCGCACGTCCTCCGGGAGAGCGAGGAGCCGGTGGAACTGGGTAGGCACCATGTGGGTGTGCGTGCAGCGGTGGGTGTCGATGGCGCGGAGCATTCCCTCGGGCGTCCACTTGTCCATCAACACCAGCCGGTGTCCGATGTGCAGGGACGCTCCGGCGAACTGCAGGACGGCCGTGTGGTAGAGCGGCGAGCAGACCAGGTGGACGTTGTCGTCGAACGGCCGGATGCCGAAGATACCGAGGAAGCCACCCAGGTAGGACTCCTCGGGGAGTTTGCCGGGCAGCGGGCGGCGGATGCCCCGGGGGCGGCCCGTGGTGCCCGAGGTGTAGTTCATGACCCAGCCGAGGGTGCGCCCTGCGGGCACCGACTCGGGCTGCCCGTCCGGGAGTTCGGCGTACGGCCGGAATCCCTCGACCGTGCCGACCGCGTACCGTCGGCTCTCGGGGAGCTTCGCCTCGTCGGCGGCGTTCCGGGCGGCTTCGGCGAACCGTTCGTGCGCGATGAGGACCTTGGCGCCGGAGTCGGAGACGATCCACGCGATCTCGGGGCCCACGAGGTGGTGGTTGACGGGCACGAGGTAGAAGCCGGCCTGGGTGGCGGCCAGGTAGGCGACGAGGAACTCGACGCCGTTGGGCAGGACCACCGCGAAGGCGTCGCCACGTTCGAGGCCGGCCGCGCGCAGTCCGTGGACCAGCCGGTTGGTCTCGGCGTGCAGCCGTCCGGCGGTCCATTCCTCGCCGTCGGGCGCGACGAGCACCGTACGGTCGGGGTCCGCGGTGGCCTGGGCCCAGAAGCCCTGGGGAGGCCCGCTTCGCGGGGCTTGGCCCTGAGAGGCCTGCCCCTGGGATACCTGGCCTTGGGAGTCTTGGCCTTGGGAGTCTTGGCCTTGGGAGTCTTGGCTCACTGTCCCTCGCTCCTTCCGGCGATCCGGTTGATGCGGTCCACGGCTTTCTCGAAGCCCCGGGTGAGGTCGTCGAAGACGGCCTGGACGCTGCGTTGGCTGTTCATCCGGCCGACGATCTGCCCGACCGGGGTGCCGAGCAGCGGCTCCACCTCGTACTTCTGGATGCGGGACACCGCCTCGGCGACGAGCAGGCCCTGCAGGGGCATGGGGAGGGTGCCCGGTCCGGTGGGGTCGTCCCAGGCATCGGTCCATTCGGTACGCAGCTGGCGGGCCGGCTTCCCGGTGAGGGCACGGGAGCGGACGGTGTCCCCGGAACCCGCGGCGAGCAGCTTCTCGATCAGCCGGGGCGAGGGCAGTTCGGCCTCGGTCGTGGTCAGCCAGAGCGAGCCGAGCCAGACGCCCTGGGCGCCCAGCGCGAGGGCGGCGGCCACCTGCTGTCCACTGCCGATGCCTCCGGCGGCAAGCACGGGCAACGGGGCGACGGCGTCGACGACTTCGGGAGTCAGCACCATGGAGGCGATCTCGCCGGTGTGGCCGCCGGCCTCGTAGCCCTGGGCCACGACGATGTCGATACCGGCGTCCGCGTGCTTGCGGGCGTGGCGGGCACTGCCGGCGAGCGCGGCGACGAGGATCCCCTGCTCGTGGGCACGGTCGACGACGTCGGCGGGCGGGGAGCCGAGGGCGTTGGCGAGCAGCTTGATCGGGTAGTCGAAGGCGACGTCGAGCTGACTGCGGGCGACCTGTTCCATCCAGCCGGTGATGCGCCAGCCGGAGGCCTCCCCCTCGGCGAGTTCGGGGACGCCGTACTGGGCGAGGGTGTCCTTGACGAACTGCCGGTGCGACTCGGGGATCATCGCCTCGATGTCGGCCTCCGTCACGCCCTCGACCTTCTTGGCCGGCATCACGACGTCCAGGCCGTACGGCATGCCGTCGACATGGGCCTCGATCCAGTCGAGGTCGCGTTTGAGGTCGTCGGGGGCCGTGTAGCGGACCGCGCCGAGCACCCCGAAGCCGCCGGCCCGGCTGATGGCGGCCGCGACCGCGGGGAACGGGGTGAAGCCGAAGACGGCGTACTGGACTCCGAGGGTGTTGCTCAGCTCCGTCTGCATGGTGCGCAGGATGCCGTAGTCCTCCGGACGAGGGAAGGGGTTTTCTGATGCATCGTCAGATTTACTGGCGCAGATGACGGTGCCGGCGGGCCAGGCCCCCGGGCTGGGACGCGGTACTGTCCATGCGCGGACGGCCATCTCCTACGAGCAGCCGATCGTGCCGGACGAACGACTGGAGCATGCGGCCGCCCGCAAGGCGCGTCTTCACAGCCGGTGCCGCTAGGTTGCAGACCAGATGGCGTTGATCGACAAACCAGCGCAACGCCTCGCCCGACAAATGGCGGCTTCCATGCCCAAACTGGATATCTCCGCCGACCTGCACCAGCCAGGCGGTTCTGACGAAGCCGTTGCTGCAGTCGAGCAGTCGGATTCTTCCGGTGCCTCGGAAGCCCGCACAGAACGGACAGACGACGGTCCCGGCGACAACGATCACGTAGGCGAGCGAACACCCGGTGGAGCGCTGACCAGAGCCGGAACGTGGACCTAGTCCGTCCGGGCGGGCAACGGGCCCGACTCCGCGTGTCCGGGGTCGGGCCATGCGGGGTCATGGGGCTTGTCGCGCAGTTCCCCGCGCCCCTGTCGGAGGGCGCGGGGAACCGTCCTGGATCAGGCCCAGGGGGTCACTGCGGTGAAGGAGCTGTCGGCCTTGAAGGCGGCCGTGTCCTGGAAGGGGTCGATGCGGAGTGTGTAGCCGTAGTGGCGGAGGTAGCGGTCGGGGAAGTTGTACGACTGCAGGCTGACCGAGCCGGCCGTGCTGCCCGGCTGGGCGCAGTAGGTGGCGTCCTTGTTGAAGGTGGCGGTGCCGTTACTGGCTTCGAAGCGGATCCGGTAGTCCCAGTGGCGCATGTAGCGGCCGGCGGAGTCACGGAAGGAGTAGCAGGTGGCGTCGGCGAGGCCGGGCACGATCGTGAAGGTCGCGCTCTGCTTCACGGCGGTGGTGCTGGAGTCGCCCACCGGGTCGAGGTAGCCGAGGCTGTCGGAGCGGACCACGGCGTAGCGGCTCGGGAAGTTGACGGACTGCAGCGACCGGGTGGTGTTGGTCGGCAGGGTCGCGCCGCTGGGCACCCGCTCCTTCAGGACGGTCATGTGGCGGACGAAGCCGCTCAGGCCCGGCAGTTCCTTCTTGGGGGTCCAGGTGGCGAAGTTGTCGTAGCTGTCGCTGTACCAGTACTTCCCCTCGCGGTAGCCGTCGAAGTAGATGCGCCAGCCGCCGTCATCGAGCTGGACCAGCGCGGGACCCTCGACCCAGTCTCCCCAGCCCGCCCAGTCACCGGTCTTCTTGAAGGTGTACGGGCCGGTGAGGCTGGAGGCGGTGGCGTACTCGAGGAGCTTCGTCGTCTCGTTCTTGGCGAAGGCGTGGTAGGTGGAGCCGATCTTGACGACGAAGGTGTCGATGTGGTTCGGGCCGATGCCGGCGAGCCGCGTGGGCGCGGACCAGTTGGTCAGCGTGGAGTCGGTCGCCGTGATCTTCCAGGGGGCGAAGTGGACGGCGGTGCTCGCCGACGTCAGGGTCACGATGATGCTGACGCTGCCGTCGGTGTCGATGAACCACTCGGGCGCCCAGGTGCGGGTGATCCCGCTGATCGGGACCGTGTAGTTGTACAGGAAGGTCCAGTTCAGACGGTCGGCGCTGCGGGCGATGCCGATCGTGTTGCCGGTCCAGTTGGTGGTGTACGTGAGGTAGTAGAAGCCGTCGGTGTGCTTGAAGATGCTGGGGTCACGGATCAGACCGGACGGCGGGGTGTACGCCGGGCCCTTGCGCAGGGTGTACGTGGTGGCGTCCGGCGAGTCGTAGACGTACATGTTCGACTCGCTGGTCTTGGTGAAGGCGGTCATCGTGTACCGCGTCACCTGTCCCGGCGGCGGGGTGTCGGCTCCGGCCGGACCGGCGAGGGCGGTAGTGAGGCCCAGCAGGGCGGCCACCGAGGTGAGCAGGGCGAGGACTGCTCTGAGGGTTCTGTTCAACGCTCGTCCCATTTCTGCGCGAACTGCCCTGAGGCATGAATGTGTTCGAAATTACGCACACTGTGCGAAAGTTCGATCAGAAGATAAGAGGGACGTATGCATGCGTCAATGCATTCTGCGCATTTTCTGCAAGATGTGATTCCGCTTGTGTCCGTTGTGACCGAGCCGTGGCCCCGCCGTGGCCACCTCGCCCCCACAGACGCCCCCGCGTTCTCTCCACTCCGACGTCCTCCCAGGTCACCACTTGTTTTCCTGGCCGACGTGACGGCGGGCAACGGTAAACCCGCCGACCGCCCGGAGAGGCGGGACCACTCTGGACACGTCAGCACGCGGCAACCACGACCAAGTGAGAGCAGGGGGATCGGCTCATGAGACGGGTGTTCGTGTCACTGTGCGCAGCGCCTGCGGCCACCGCGGTCACCGCCACGCGAGGATGAGCACGTGGCACCAGTCAGGCTCCGGCGCTTCAAGACCGACCACGGTGATGTGGTCGTCGGCCTTGCCGGACCAAGGCAGCGAGGTCTTCCAGAAGCCAGGCCAGGTTCATCCACGACGGCGCGGCGATCCCGGGCTGCCCGTCGTACTCCCGTCGGCCAGCGCGTCCGGGCTGCGGCGGCTCACCCTCGGCATAGAGAGGTGCTAGAGAAGGGCCGTCGGTCTCGTGCGGGGGTGCGTGGGGCTGGGCGCGCAGTTCCCCGCGCCCCTTGCGGGCGCGACCCTGACGGGGTGTGGCCCTGCTGATCGCGGGCAATCAGCAGGGCCTCTCCCCCGTGAGCGGTCCCCCGTTGCCGCTCGCGGTGTCGATTTCAGCGCACGGCGCATTGTTTGGCAGGGGGGGTCGGGCGACCGGACATTGGTCAAGGCGGTCGGGGGCCTCGCCGCCTCACTCCCCCAGGACGGCCATCGCCGCGTTGTGTCCGGGGACGCCGCTCACGCCGCCGCCGCGTACCGCGCCCGCGCCGCACAGCAGGACGTTGGCGTGGCGGGTCGCCACGCCCCAGCGGCCGATGCCCTCCTGGGCGTAGGGCCAGGCGAGGTCGCCGTGGAAGATGTTGCCGCCCGGGAGGCCCAGGTCGCGTTCCAGGTCGAGGGGGGTCCTGGCCTCGATGCAGGGGCGGCCGTCGGCGTCGGTGGCCAGGCAGTCCGCGAGGGGCTCGGCGAGATGGGCGTCCAGCTGGGCGAGGGTCGACTTGAGGAGTTCCTCGCGTACGCCGTCGTTGTCGGCCTCGAACAGCCGCGCGGGTGTGTGCAGACCGAACAGAGTGAGCGTCTGGTAACCCTGCTCGACGAGGTCCGGGCCGAGGATGGTCGGATCGGTGAGGGAGTGGCAGTAGATCTCGGAGGGCGGGGCCTCGGGCAGTGTTCCGGCGGCGGCCTGGGCGTGGGCGGCCGCCAGTTGGCCGTACCCCTCGGCGATGTGGAAGGTCCCGGCGAAGGCCTCGTGCGGATCGACGGACTCGTCCCGGAGCCTGGGGAGCCGCTTGAGCAGCATGTTCACCTTGAGCTGGGCGCCCTCGGCCGGAGCGGGCGGTTCGTCGCCGGTCAGGGCGGCCAGCTGCTGCGGCGAGGCGTTCACCAGGACATGCCGGGCGGCGACCGTGCCCTCCGCGTCGGCGGTCCGGTAGGTGATCTCGGCGGACCGGCCGTCCGTGGCGATCCGCCGGACCTCGTGGCCCGTGGCGATGACGGCACCGGCGTCGCGCGCGGCCCCGGCCAGCGCGTCCGTGAGGGCACCCATGCCGCCGACGGGCACGTGCCAGGCGCCCGTACCACCGCCGATCACGTGGTAGAGGAAGCAGCGGTTCTGGCGCAGCGAGGGATCGTGGGCGTCCGCGAAGGTGCCGATGAGCGCGTCGGTGAGGACGACACCGCGTACGAGGTCGTCGGTGAACGTCGACTCGACGGCGGCCCCGATCGGCTCCTCGAAGAGCGTCCGCCACGCCTCGGCGTCGTCGACGCGTCGGCGCAGTTCGTCCCGGGTGGGGAGGGGCTCGGTGAGTGTGGGGAACACCCGTTCGGCGACCCGGCCCGTCATCCCGTAGAACCGCTGCCAGGCCTCGTACTCGCGGCCCGAACCGGTGAGCCGCCCGAAGGCCTCGCGGGTGCGGTGCTCGCCGCCGCCGACGAGCAGACCGGTGGGCCGGCCGTCGCGTTCGACGGGGGTGTAGGAGGAGATCGTGCGGCCGCGGACCCGGAAGTCGAGGTCCAGGTCCCGCACGATCTTCCGGGGCAGCAGGCTGACCAGGTAGGAGTACCGCGACAGTCGGGCGTCGACCCCGGCGAAGGGGCGTGTGGAGACGGCTGCTCCGCCGGTGTGGTCCAGCCGCTCCAGCACGAGGACGGACCGGCCCGCGCGCGCGAGGTACGCGGCGGCGACCAGACCGTTGTGACCGCCGCCGACGATCACGGCGTCGTAGGAGTCGTGCGACCGGGGCCCGCTCGGGCGTGCGGGGCGTGCGGGGCGTGCTGAGGGTCCGGGGGTGGCAGGCATGGCTCTTGGTAACACGCGCCGATCGGGGTCGGCCAGGGGAACGGGTCAGGCGGATCAACGGCGGGCGGCGGGGCGGCGGACCGGTGGCGGGGTCCGGCCCCGGTGGCGGAGGCAAGGCCCGGTGGCGGGTCCGACCCGGTGGCGGAGGCCCGGTCCGGTGGGCGGCGCTCAGCGGTGGCCGGTCGGCCGCACTCGGCGTAACTCCGCGACGCGTCGGTACAGCTCCACCGCCTCCTGGCCGCGACCGAGCTGCTCCAGGCAGTGCGCCTCGTCGTTGCGGCTGGCGAGGGCGTCGGGGTGGTCGGGGCCGAGGACTCGCTCGCGGGCGTCGGCGACCCGCCGGTACTCGGTGAGGGCGTCGCCCCAGCGGCCGAGCCAGCCGAGGCCGACGGCGACCTCACGGCGGCTGACGAGGGTGTCGGGGTGGTCCGGGCCGAGGACGCGCTCGCGCAGGGCGCACACGTCACGGGACTCGGCGAGCGCCTCCTCCCAGCGCCCGAGGCGGCCGAGGTTGACACCGAGGCCGTGGCGGGCGCGGAGCGTCTCGGTGTGGGCGGGGCCGTGGACGCGGGTGCGGTCGTCGACCAGGGCGCGGTAGAGACCGAGCGCGTCGGCGCTGCGGCCCAGCCTGCCGAGGCTGATGCCGACCTCGTGGCGGGCGGCGAGCGTGTCGGGGTGGTCGGGGCCGAGGGCCTGGGCTCGGGAGTCGGCGACCTCCTGGTAGGTCCGCAGGGCCTCGGGCCAGCGGCCCAACTGGCCTAGGGCGTAGGCGACCTCGTACCGGGTCACGAGGGTGTCGGGGTGATGGGGACCGAGCACCCGGGCGCGGACGGCGGCCACGTCGTCCGCCATGCGGTACGACTCCTCCAGGCGGCCGAGCCTGCTGAGGTTGAAGGCCAGGTTGTGGCGGCAGCGCAGGGTGTCCGGGTGGTCGGGGCCGGCCAGGCGCTCGCGGACGGCGAGGACCGAGGTGTAGGCCTGGTGGGCTTCCAGGTGACGGCCCAACTGGCCCAGCACATAAGCCATTTCCTGCCGGGCGGCGAGGGTCTCGGGGTGCTCGGGGCCGAGGACCTGCTCGCGGGCGCGGGCCACGTGGGCGAACTCGCGCAGCGCGTCGGCGGGGCGTCCGGTGCGGCTCAGGGTGAAGCCCACCTCGTAGCGGCTGGAGAGCGTGTCGGGATGGTCGGGGCCGAGGGCGTGCTCGCGTTCGGCGGCGACCGCGCGGTGCACCTCGCCGGCCTCCGTCCAGCGGCCGAGGCGGCCGAGACTCAGGCCCGCGCTGTGCCGGCCGGCCAGGATGGTGATCAACTCCGCTGGCGGGGCGGGCCGTTCGTCCTGTGCGGGGTGTTCGACGCGGCCGGTGGCGGGGCGGGCGATCCAGTCGCCGGTGAGCCCTGCGGAGGGGTCCGGCGGGGGCAGGCCCGGTCCGGTTCCGGCGGCCTTGTGACCGGTGGTCATGCCCCGTGTCCAGGAGGGCAGCCGGGGTTCGCGCGACGGCGGTCGGCCGGGGCGTGCCCTGGGCCGGGGCGGGCCGGGAGCGGCTTCGGGGGCGGACAAGGGCGGGGCCGCGGTCGGGCCGTGGGCGCGGGCGGCCGCCGGAGCCGTCGCCGCCCGCCCCTCGTCGACCCTCCGGGCCAGCTCACGGGCGTCGTGGGGACGTTCCTCCGGCTCCTTGGCGAGCAGGTCGAGGATGATCCGGTCGAGGTACTCGGGCACCTCGTCGCGGTGGCTGCGCGGGGGTGTCGGCACGGTGTCGCGGTGGCCCATGAGCACCGCCCAGGCGTCGTCCAGGTCGAACGGCGGCACACCGGTGACGATCTCGTAGAGCACGCAGCCGAACGAGTAGAGGTCGCTGCGCCGGTCGACCTGACCGCCGATGATCTGCTCGGGCGACATGTAGTGCGGGGTGCCCATCGCGATGCCGGTGCCGGTGAGGCGGGAGGTGAAGGTGACGTCACGGCCCAGGCGCGCTATGCCGAAGTCGCAGATCTTCACAGTGCCGTCGGTGAGCAGCATGATGTTGGCGGGCTTCAGGTCGCGGTGCACGATGCCCTGGAGGTGGGTGTAGGCGAGGGCGGACGCCACCTGGTCGGCGATCTCGACGACCACGGGGACGGCCAGCGGATGGTGCCTGTTGTCCTCCAGGAGCTGGCTGAGGTTGCGGCCCTCCAGCAACTCCATGACGAGGAACAGCACTCCGTCGGACTCGCCGAAGTCGTGCACGACGGTCACGCCCCGGTGCTGGAGGGCCGCCGCGACGCGTGCCTCGCGCCGGAAGCGTTCCCGCAGGACCCGGGTGAAGGACTGGTCGGGCTGGGCGTCGAGGGGTTTGAGGCACTTGACCGCGACCTGCCGCCCCAGTGACTCGTCCCTCGCCCGCCAGACCTCGCCCATTCCCCCGCGCCCGATCAGATCGAGCAGCCGGTACCGGCCCTGGATCAGCCTGGTGTCCCCCATCGCCGACGATCGCCCCCGTATCCGAACGGACCCGCCCTCCCCTGGCCCGTCCAGTATGGCGGCCTATCTGCCGACTTTGTACGGTGCGGGGCGGGACCCGGGGCCGAGCCGTGACATGGCGCGCAGGATGTGCTTGGGCGGGAGTTGCCAGCGCAGACGTGCGGGAACACAGCGCAGGAAGGTTCCGGTGAGCCGCAGGCGACGGGTGGCCACGGCGGGTGCGGGGCCGGGTCGGCCGTACAACTCGTGGGCGTACGGCGGCAGGGAGGCGTACGCCAGGTTCGCCACGCGCCGCCACAGTGCCTCACGTGCCGGTACGAGCAACGGGTGGGTGGGCGGCCGCCGCAGGAAGTCGTCGACCTCCCGTGCCTCGGGGCCGGCCGCCAGCTGCGGCCGCACCCGCTCGAAGTAGGCGGCCAACTCAGCCGTGCTCCCGGGCACTTCGACGGGGTCGAGGCCCACCAGGCGGGCACTGACGCGGTGTTCGCCGACGTACCGGTCGGCGGCTGCCTCGGTGAGGGGGTAGCCGGAGCGGCGCAGGATGTGGAGATAGGAGTCGATCTCCGCACAGTGGACCCACAGCAGCAGCTCGGGCTCGTCGACGCCGTACCGTTCCCCAGTGTCCGGATCGGTCGCCGAGAGCAGACGGTGGATCTTCCGGACGCGGGCGCCCGCGTGCTCGGCGGCCTCGGTGGTGCCGTACGTCGTCGTGCCGACGAAGCTCGCCGTGCGCATCAGCCGACCCCAGGCGTCCTTGCGGAAGTCGGAGTTCTGCATGACGCCGCGGACCGCGCGCGGGTGCAGGGCCTGGAGGTACAGCGCGCGGACCCCGGCGATCCACATCATGGGGTCGCCGTGGACCTGCCAGGTCACGGAGGCCGGCCCGAACAGGCCGGGGTCGCCCGGCGCGGGGCGAGCGGGGGCGTCCACCCCGTCAGGTGCGCCCATGGCATCTGGTTGTCTCTGGAACACTTCGTCGACCTGCGCTTCTTCTCGACCTTCCCGCCCTCGCGGCGGGAGGCGCTCCTGTCCACAGCGGCGGTCCGGATCCACACGCCCGGCACCACGGTGTCCGCCCCTGACGCTAGCGCCGCACCCTGGGCATGCCCAGGCCGATCCACGAGATGATCTCGCGCTGGATCTCGTTGTTGCCGCCGCCGAAGGTGAAGATGACCGCCGAGCGGTAGCCGCGTTCGAGTTCGCCGTGGAGGACCGCGCCCGCGGAGCCCTCCTTGAGGACGCCGGCGGCGGCGACGATCTCCATGAGCCAGGCGTAGGCGTCGCGGCGGGCCTCGGAGCCGTAGACCTTGACGGCGGAGGCGTCCTGCGGGGTGAGGGTGCCTTCCTGCAGGGCGCTGACCATGCGCCAGTTGAGGAGTTTGAGGGCGTCGAGCCTGGTGTGGGTCTGGGCGAGGCGGCGGCGCACCCAGGGCAGGTCGATGACGCGGCGGCCGTCGGCGAGCTTGGTCTCCATGGCCCAGCGCTGGACGTTGTGCAGGGAGCGGATGGCCATGGTGCCGTGGGCGGCGAGGGTGACACGTTCGTGGTTGAGCTGGTTGGTGATCAGCCGCCAGCCCTTGTTCTCCTCGCCGACGCGCAGGGAGACGGGGACCCGGATGTTCTCGTAGTAGCTCGCGGTGGTGTCGTGGGAGGCGAGGGTGTTGATGAGGGTGCAGGAGTAGCCGGGCTCCGTCGTCGGGACGAGGAGCATGGTGATGCCCTTGTGGGGCGGGGCGTCGGGGTCGGTGCGGGTCGCCAGCCACACCCAGTCGGCCGTGTCGCCGTTGGTCGTCCAGATCTTCTGCCCGTTGACGACGTACTCGTCGCCGTCCCTCACCGCACGGGTCTTCAGCGAGGCCAGGTCCGTGCCGGCGTCTGGTTCGCTGTAGCCGATGGCGAAGTCCAGCTCGCCGGAGAGGATCCGCGGCAGGAAGTACGCCTTCTGCTCCTCGCTGCCGTACTGCATGATCGTCGGGCCGACCGTGTTGAGCGCCATCAGAGGCAGTGGCACGCCCGCCTGCGCGGCCTCGTCGAAGAAGATGAACTGTTCGATGGCGGTCAGGCCGCGTCCGCCGTACTCCTTCGGCCAGCCCACGCCGAGCCAGCCGTCGCCGCCGAGCCGGCGGATGGTCTCGCGGTAGAACCGCTTCTGCGCCGCCGGGTCGGCATGGCGTGTGTAGGCGCCGTCCGGGACCAACTCGACGAAGTAGGCGCGCAGTTCGGTGCGCAGCCGCTGCTGCTCGGGCGTGTATTCGAGGTGCACGGCGCCTCCAGGCTCCCCAAGGCCGACCTGACGGCGCACACGCTAGAACGTGTTCCAGTAATTGGGAACAGGCGGGGCGGCCCCGTTCACCGCGCGCCGGACCCGGCCGGGCGGCTCAGCGGAGGATGGCGAGGAAGTCCGTGCAGGCCTGTGCGCACTCGCGGCAGGACTTCGCACCGTCCTCGGCGCCGGGGGTGTCGTCGAAGACACGGGCGCACTCCAGCGCGACGGTCCGGCACCATTCGACCTGGAGGCGGATGGCGGCTTCGTCGAGGCTGGTCTGCTCGGAGAGCATTCTGCAGGTGGCGTCGCACACCTCCGCGCACATGATGCCCTTGCGTCGCATCTTCTCCTGGCCCTCGGGGCCGTCCGGATCGGCGAGGCTCGCCCGCAGCGCGCACGCACGCGCGCACTCGGTGCAGGCCTGAGCGCACGCGAAGCGGTCCTCGAGGAACCGGATGAGTTCCTGGTGGGATGTCGTCGTGGTCACCCGGGGCGGGTAGCCGGAGCCGCTCCCACCAAACACGGGGCGCGACGTCCGCCCGCACCGGTTCCCCCGATTCCGTTTCCCACGGTCCGGGGCGGGGCACCCGTCCGCCCCCGGTCAGCTCGTGCGAAACAGGGCCGGTTCACTCTACACATTGGGGGTATTCATCCCTTATGAACATGGAATGGACTGATATAGCCGCAGAACGCAGCGTACTGGGCGGTATCGCACCGTTCCTGGCGGGCGTCGTGGTGGTGGCCATGCTGATCGGCGCACTCTGGCTGGGCGCGCGTGTACGCGCCCGTGAGCCGCGCCGGCCGCGCCCCGATGAGCAGCCCCGGATCCCCGAAGGGGGCCCTGTCCACGAGGAGCGGCTGCTCCGCGAACCGGACGAGATCCCCCAGAGCGACCGCCGGCTGACACCGTACGAGGTGCACGGCAACCAGGGGACCCGGCCGAGCCCGGAGAAGAAGCGGCCGCGCTGGAGCAAGAACAGCAGCGGCGGTTTCGGCAGCGGCGGCCTCGGCGCCCACTGACACCATCGAGGCACCTACGGCTTTTCAGGGCGCTCCCCCTGCGCGTGGCAGGGGGAGCGCCCCTCGCTGTGCCGTCGCGCAGCGGGCCGTGCGGTCGCGCGGCTACGACGACCCGAGATCGGTGTCGAGCGGCAGCCCCGTGTAGTTCTCGGCGAGTTCGGCCGCCGCGTGCCGTGAGGTGGCGACGCGGTCGAGCTGGGAGAGCTGGAGCCGGGTCTCGAACGGGGACTGGCTGGGGTCGGCGTGGAGCGTCGTGGTCATGAAGTACGAGAAGTGCTCGGCCCGCCAGACCCGGCGCAGACAGGTGTCGGAGTAGGCGTCGAGCAGCTCGGTCGAGCCGGTCTCCTTGAGCCGGGCGAAGGCGCGGGCCAGCACGATGACGTCCGTGGCGGCCAGGTTGAGGCCCTTGGCGCCGGTGGGCGGCACGATGTGGGCCGCGTCCCCGGCCAGGAAGAGCCGACCGTGGCGCATCGGCTCGGTGACGTGGCTGCGCATCGGCAGGACCGCCTTGGACGTGATCGGCCCCCGCTTGAGCCGCCACCCGGGCTGGGCGGTGAGCGCGAAGCGGGCGTCCAGCTCGTCCCAGATGCGTTCGTCGGACCAGTCGGCCGGGTCGGTTCCGTTCGGGACCTGGAGGTAGAGACGGCTCACGGACGGGGAGCGCATGCTCGCCAGCGCGAACCCGCGCTCGGAGTGGGCGTAGATCAGCTCGTCGTAGACGGGCGGGGCGTCGGCGAGGATGCCCAGCCAGGAGTAGGGGTACGTCCGCTCGTACGACGTCCGCACCCCCTCGGGCACCGCGTCCCGGGCCACCCCGTGGAAGCCGTCGCATCCGACCACGTAGTCGCAGGTCAGCGTCTGCTCGCGGCCCTCGTGGGTGTAGCGGACCACGGGCCGGTCGGTGTCGGCACCCTCCACCGCGTGCACCTGCGCCTCGAACAGCAGGGGTCCGCCGTCGGCGAGCTGGAGGGCGATGAGGTCCTTGACCACCTCGGTCTGGGCGTAGACCCAGACCCGGCGGCCACCGGTCAGCTCGGGGAAGTCGACGCGGTGGGCGCGGCCGTCGAAACGCAGCTCGATGCCGTCGTGCGGGATGCCCTCGGCGTCCAGCCGCGCGCCCGCCCCGGCGGAGCGCAGGACGTCGACGGTGGCCTGTTCCAGGATTCCGGCGCGCTGACGCTGCTCGACATAGGTGCGGTCCTTGCGTTCCAGGACCACACTGTCGATTCCCGCGTTGTGCAGCAGACGGGCCAGCAGCAGCCCCGCGGGGCCGCCGCCGATGATGCCGACGGTGGTGTGCATTGAGTACTCCTCGTCGTTGAGGACGAGCCGCGCCCGTCCCCCGGGCCCCGACCTTGTTCGTCTAGTGAACTTCACTTCACTTATCGAGGATGAGTTTGCGCCCGACCCGCCCGCCTGTCAACGGTCACACTCCCCCATCGGTTCGGTCGAGAAAGTGGAAACCGGGGCGCGGATGCATCAGGAAGTCGTGGTGCGAGATGTTCCAGGCATACGCGCCCGCGAGGCCGAAGGCCACCCGGTCCCCCGCGCGCAGTCCGGGAGCGAGGGTGTCCCGGGCGAGGAGGTCCTTCGGCGTGCAGAGCTGTCCGGTGAGGCTGACGCGCTCCCCCTCGGCCGCCGGGCGCGGCCAGGGGTGGGGCCACTCCTCCACCGGCAGGACCGAGCACGGCTGGTCGTGTCCCTTGGTGGCGGGAGTGCGCAGATGGTGGGTGCCGCCCCGGACCACGGCGAACTCCTCGCCGTGGCTGCGCTTCACGTCCAGCACCTCGGTGGCGTACCAGCCGCAGTAGGCGGTGAGCGCGCGGCCCGGTTCGATACGCAGCGTCAGTTCCGGGTGTGCGTCGGCGAGTTCGGCCAAGCCCTTGCCGTACGTCTGCCAGTCGAAGCGGCTCTCGGGGCGTGTGTAGTCGACGGCCATGCCGCCGCCCACGTTCACCTCGGCGATCGGTACGCCCAGGCCGGTCGCCCACTCCACGATCGTGCGGGCGACGGAGAGCTGTTCGGGTGCGTGGAGTCCGCTCGCCAAGTGGGCGTGTACGCCTCGCAGTTCGAGATGGGGGTGGGTGCCGTCCGTGAGGGGGCGGAGCACGTCCGGTGCGCTCTCGGGGTCGAGGCCGAACGGGGTGGGCCGTCCGCCCATGGCGAGCGCGCTGCCCGCCAGCGAGCCGTCCGCCACCGCGAGATTGAAGCGGAGCAGCACCCCGATCCGCGTGTCCGGTGCCACCTGGCGTGCCAGCTCGGCGAGCATG
This sequence comes from Streptomyces sp. ATCC 21386, assembly GCF_018728545.1. NCBI lineage: Bacteria > Bacillati > Actinomycetota > Actinomycetes > Kitasatosporales > Streptomycetaceae > Streptomyces > Streptomyces sp. ATCC 21386. Next base: position 5,095,626 of record NZ_JAAVVL010000001.1, on the reverse strand, counting down.
CGCAGATCGTGCCGGCTCTCCACGTGGAAGCGCTCGACTCCCCGCTCCAGGGCGGCCCGGATCTCGTCGGGGGTCTTGCCGGGCCCGCCGAAGGCCAGGGGACGGCCCGGGACCGCCTCGGCGACGTGGGCGAGTTCGCCGCCGGAAGAGACCTCGTAGCCGTCGACGTACGGGGCGAGCGCGGCCAGGATCGCCGGTTCCGGGTTGGCCTTGGCCGCGTAGTACAGCTCGACCCGCTCGGGGAGGGCGGCCCGTACGTGCGCGGCGTGCTCCCGCAGCGCCGCCAAGTCGTAGACGTAGGCGGGCAGTTCGGCGGGGGCGAGGGTCAGGACGCGGTCGCGGACGGCGGGGGTGGGGTGGGGCATCGAGGACTCCTGGCTCGTGACGCGCCGGTGGCTCGTCCGGGGTTCGCGGTTCACCGGGAGCTCCAGCGCAGGACGTCCTCGGCGAGCGGGGAGGGGAGACGGACGTAGCCGGCCTCGCGGTCGGCCTTGCGTTCCCAGCGGGTGAGGAGGTTGGTCTTGGCGGGGAGCGGGACCCCCGCCAGGAGGGCGGCGAGGCGCGGCGGGCAGCCCTCCTCGTCGGCGTAGTCCCGCAGGGTCTCCCGGACCGCGGCCCACAGATCGGCCTCGCTCTCGGGGTGCAGATCGGCGAGCGCGGCGAGCAGTTCGGCGACGTGGTTGACGAGCAGGCAGTACACGACACGGTCCCAGCCGCGCCGGGCGTCGTAGGACATCGGCCCCGCGACCTCCGGCGGGAGCCCGGCGAGGGTGTCGGCGTGGTGGTCGGGGACGAGCTTGGTGCCCTCCAGGTCGCGGAAGAGGACCTGGGCGGGCATCCCGTCGCCGTCGACGCAGATCAGCACGTTCTGGAGGTGGGGTTCCAGGACCAGGCCGTGGTCGAAGTAGGCGGAGAGCACGGGCGGGACGAGGAGGCGCAGATACGCCTGCCACCAGTGCAGCGCGGTCCGCGGGCCCGCTCCGCCGAGGAGACGGGAGACATGGGCGGCGCTGGTCGGGTACTCGTCGGCGACGGCGGCCGCGAGCAGCGGGGTCGTGCCGGGCAGCAGTCGCCGGGACAGGCCCTCGCGGACGATGACGCCGAAGCCTTCGAGGAGGGCCCGGTCGGGGGTGCCGTCGGGGCCGGGGACGGCGAGGCTGCGGTAGGCGGGTTCCCGGAGCATCGCGCTGCCGGGGAAGCGGGTCTCCAGGTCGGTGAGGGCGGGCGCGAGCACACGGGTGAGCGCGACGGCGCCGGAGAGTTCGTAACTGGCGTTCTTGCGCAGGCAGTTGGTGATGCGGACATTGAGGCTGAACTTCAGGAAGGAGTCACCGTCGAAGAGGGTGCGGACGGAGGCGGTCGCCGCGTACTCCCGACCGCCGGGGCCCAGGTCGAGGATGTCACCGCTGCCCAACGCCTCCCGCAGCAGACGGTGTTCGCGGAGCATCGCGTACTGCCAGGGGTGGGCGGGCAGCAGTCGGTAGCCGTCGGGGACGCCGCCGTGTTCCCGGTCGAGCACGGCGGTGGCGCCCGCTTCGGCGGTCTCCTCGGCGATCAGGTGGTCGCGGACGGCGAGGCGGCGCAACGGGAAGGAGGCGCCTGCCTCGGGGGCGTAAGACCGCCAGGCGTCCGCGTCGCCCGTGCGGGCCTTGGGGGTGGGGTGGAAGCGGTGGCCGAAGAGCAGGGACTGCTCGGAGGCGAGATAGTCCGGATGCCCGTGGGAGGCGGAGGCGTGCGGGCCCGGCGCGGCGGCCCCACGGGTCCCGGTGCGCTCGCCGGTCTCGCGGCCCGCGAGCGCGGTGGCGACGGTGCGGTGGCTGGAGTCGATCTGGTCCAGGAACTCGTCGTTGCGGACGCCGGTCCGCAGGGACAGTTCGTCGTGGGCGTATTCGGCGAGACGGCGCCAGGCGAGTGCGGTCCAGCCGGTGTCGGACTGCTCCTGGACGGGGCCGGTGAAACGGTGGGCGCCCAGCAGGGACCTGCGGCGCAGGGCGACCCGGAGGAGCAGGCCGCGGCGGGGCAGACGCACCAGGAGGTGACCGTCGATGACGGCGGTCTGGTGCTCGGGGCCGGAGACCTCGCGCAGCAGGCAGTTGAGGAGGGTGTGGGCCACCGCGTCGTCGGCGGTGGGGAGGGGGCGGGCCACGGCCTCGTCGGCGGTGGGGAACTGGGTGGTACCGAGCGAGTCGGTGAGCGGGGGCATTCAGTGGCTCCAGCGGGTACGCGGATGTGGGGGCAGGAGGGTCGCGAGGACGGTGAGGGCGGCCATGCCGCCGCCTATGAGCACCGGGGCAGCGGACCCGAACCGGGCGCTGCCCACGGCGGCGGTCACGCCGGCGGCGACGGCGCCGGCCTTGGAGAAGAACTCCAGTGAGCCGAACATCCCGCCGGGGGCGCGGCCCCGGGCGCAGTCGGCGGCCAGGACCGACAGGCCGACCATGCCGAGGGTGAGACCGGCGCCGAGGAGCAGCCGTACGACGACGAGGGCCGGCAGGGTGTCGGCGACGCCGTGCCCGGACAGGCCGAGGGCGATCAGCGCGAAGCCGAGGGCGATGCCGTGCCGGGGACGGGCGTGGAGCACACGGTGCACGGCCAGGGCCGTGAGCAGGTAGCACAGGTGCGGCAGTGCGAAGAGCAGGCCGGAGAGTACGGCGGAGGCGCCGGGGAGGCGTTCCTCGACGAGGGCTATGAGATAGGGGAAGGAGATCACCGTGGAGAACACGAAGGCGAACTCCAGGGCGTAGAGCCGGCGCAGTGCGGCCCTCGGGGCGGGGGCGGCGGCCTCCGGCTCCCGCTCCGCCGGCTCCTCGGCCTCGGCCTCGGCCGGTTCGGGCAGCGCGGCGAGCAGCAGGGCGGCGGCGAGCGGAAGCAGGGCGAGGAGCGCGTACTGGCGGTGCGGAGGCAGCCACGGCGACAGCGCGCCGACGACGATCGGCGCGAAGACGAGTGCGGCCCGCGCACTGCCCTGCATCAGGGTCAGCGCCCTCGACAGTCGCGGGCCGTCCAGAGCGGCGCCCAGATAGCCGTTGGAGGCCGCGAACGTGCCGCCCAGGATGCCCTGCAGCACCAGCGCCACCGTGAACATGGTGAGCGAGTCGGCCCAGCCCGCCAGCAGGAAGGAGACGGCGAGGCCCAACTGGGCCCGCAGCAGGAGCCGTTTGCGTCCGAAGCGGTCGGCGAGCCGCCCCCACAGGGGTGCCGCGAGCGCGCTGAACACGGTGGGCACGACGTACAGCACACCCGCCCAGCGGGCCGCGCGGTCGCCCAGGCCGGGCAGTATCTCGGTGAAGTACGGCGGCAGCCCCAGCGCGGCGAACGACGCAACGAAGTAGCAGGCGGCCACGGCGTGGACCTGCCGACGGCCGAACGCGGGGCGCGACACCGCGAGCGTCTCGGTGGTCATACCGGACTCCCCTCCCCAAGAAGGTAGTTGGGCCCGGTGGTGTAGTGCTTGTTGATGTCGGCCGCGCCCGACCGCTCCTTGCTCAGCAGCGTCCCGGCGGTCACCATCGCCTTCACCGGCAGCTCGGGGGCGTTCAGCACCCGCTCGCGCAGGACAGCCGCCGCGTCGCCGCCGAGGCGGTCGACGGCCTCGGTGAGGCGGTCCCGGACGAGGCGCAGCACCTCGGGCAGCGGGGCCCGGCCGTGGCGGGCCAGGCCGAACGCGTAGGCGCCGGCGCACAGATGGACGGTGATGGTGGTGAAGAGGTCGGCCACGGCTCGGTCGCCGGTGGTGAAGGTGCGGGCGTCGTCGAATCCCCACCTCGCGGGATGCGCACCGAGCTTGGCGCTCAGCCGGGCCAGGTTCACGCGGGGCCCGTCGTTGTCCTTCAGCAGCAGCCGCAGGTCGCCGGGGCCGGGGCCGAACACGAGGGAGACGTTCTGCTGGTGCGACTCCAGGGCGATGCCGTAGCCGAAGAGCGTCGTCTGCCAGTCGAACAACAGGGTGAGCACGGCGTCGAGCAGTGCGGTCGGGTCACCGCCGTGGTAGCGGTCGGCGAGGTGGTCCAGGACCAGTCGGCCGCCGGGGGCCTGGGCGAGGAGGGCGGCCATGGGCACGACGGCACAGTCGTCGAGGTCCGTCGGGTAGCGGCGGCACAGGACGGCGAGGAGTTCGTGGCCGGCGTGCGCGTACACCGTCTCGTCGGCGTGCAGCACCCGGCCCCGGAAGCGGGGCTCGCGGTCGGTCACGGCCGCGAGCAGCCGCTGCCCGGCGGCACCGTCGACGAGGGTCCCGGGCTTGATGGACCGCTTGTTGCGCAGGCCCAACGTGGCGGTGGCCAGGGGCAGTTTGAGGTGCAGGGAGGGTGCGGCGGCGGGTGCGACCGTGCGCATCGACAGGGTGGGGACGACCGGCAGGTACGCCCGGTCGGCGAGTACGGCCCGGTCCGCGAGCCCCGCCTCGCGCAGTGCCGCGTCCAGGGGCGCGCCGACGGTCAGCGGGTGGACGGGCAGGGTGACATGGGTGTGGTCGAGGTCCGCGAGCCCGAGCCCGGAGGGGGTGGGCCAGCCGTCCGGGAGGTCCCCGGTGACGGTGAGGGACTCTTTGGGCAGGGCGAGCCACTGGAGCGCGAAGGTCGGGTGGAACTCGGGTGCGTAGTGCCGCAGTTGGTCCTCGTCGAGTCCGGCGCGGCCGCGTGCGGTCGGGTAGACCGGGTGGTCGAGGCGTGCCGCGAGCGTCTCGTACGCCAGGCCGCCGCGCAGCCCCGTCCAGTCGGCGAGGTCGGCGCCGTAGAGGTCGGTGAGCCCCTCGGCGATCTCCTCCGCCGTGTCGTCGTGCAGCCGCATCGTCGCGAGGGTCTGGCGGCACTCCTCGGCGAAGGCGTCGAAGCCGTCGCGGTCGACGGGGTCGGCGAGGGTGCGCAGTGCGGCGAGGACGGTGTCGCAGGTGGGGAGGGGTGTGCCGTCCGACTCCCGGACGAGGAGGGGCAGTCGGGCGGCGTGGGTGTGCTGGAAGCCGTCCTCGGTGACGGGGAGGAGGAGGGCGTCGTCGCCGTCGGCGGTGGGCAGGCGCAGCCAGGCCCCGTCCGGGAGGTCGACGGGCGTGCTGCGGGTACGCAGGCCGACCACGTCCTCGCGGAGCAGGGCGCCGAGCACCCGGGTGAGCAGTTCGGCCTCGGCGGCGTCCGCTGCGGACGCGGCAGGCACGGCAGGCACGGCATGTGCAGGAAGGGCAGCAGGCGCAGCAGGTCCGGCCGTCATGCCGGTCATGCCGGTCGCGGCGGTAGGGGCCGGCATGGCGGTCGGTGCGGTCATGGCAGTGATCGCGGTCACGGCTGGATCTCCCAACGCTGGGCGGCGAGGAAGTCCGCCACCACCCGGTCCACGGTCCGCTGACCGGTGCTGCCGGTGCCGGTGCCGGTGGCGGTGGCGGTGGCGGTGGCGGTGGCGGTGGCGGTGGCGCGGAGGACGCCGAGGTAGTCGCGGTTGGTTCGGTACAGCTCATGGCGTTCGCCGAGTGCGCGCAGCGGGCGGTACGTCAGCCGTACCCCCTCGACGGTGACGTCGGTCGCGGCCGGTGCGGCGATGAGGGTGCCGGCCCGGTCGGCGCAGGGGTACTCCAGGCGGGCCGCGCCGTCGCGCCCGACGCCGAGGTCGGCGGGGAGCGGTTCCCCGAGGTGGGCCCGGAGGATGTGCTCGAACAGCGGGAGGTCGAGAAGCTGGGCGAGCAGCAGGTCGCACTGGTCGCCGATGGCACGGTAGTTGACCTCGATCACGCGGGCCCGTCCGTCGTGGACGACGAATTCGGTGTGACAGGCGCCGAACCCGACGCCCAGCGCGTCGAGTTGGGCGAGCACCTGCGCGACGACCGGTTCGGGGTGGGCCGGGACGAAGGTGAGCCGTTCCTCGATGAAGTACGGCGGCGGCGACAACTCGGTGTGGAAACCGCCGAGCACATGCCGGACGCGGCCGTCGCCGAGGGTCTCCAGGGTGTACAGCTCCCCGGGCAGATACTCCTCGACCACCAGGGTGCCGCCCGGTCGGCGGGCCAGGATCTCCTTGGCGCGTGCCACGAGGTCCTCGGCGTTGTCGACGAGCACGACGTCCTCGCTGGCGACGCCCTCGCGGGGCTTGACGACGCACGGGTACGGGGCATCGGCGACGAGGGAGCCGGTGAGGTCGGCCGGTGAGGTGATCTCGGCGGACCACACGGTGTCCACGCCGGCCACGGCGAGGTGGCGCCGCATCTCGCCCTTGTCCTTGGCCCGCAGCGCGGCCCGCCAGTCCTTGCCGGGGAGGTCGAAGTAGTGGGCGGCGAGGGCGGCCTGGGTCTGGAGGTGGTCGCTGTTGGTGAAGACCGCGTCGGGCCGGTGACGGGTGGAGATCCGGGAGATGACGGCACGGTGGTCCCGTACGTCGCAGTCGAGGATCTCGATCCCGGGGTGCTCCGGGTAGGCCGCGCGATGCGCGTCGGGCTGGTCGGTGAGGAGGGTGACGTCCAGGCCCAGCCGTACGGCGGCGGGCAGGAAGCCCTCGGTGACGGAGTCGGTGGGGTTGAGGGCGAGCAGGTACAGGCGCATGGGGTGGTGCACGGCTTCCGCTAGCAGGTGGGGGGTGGGGCGGGGCGGGCCCGTCTCGTGGTGGGGCCCGCCCCGGGTACCGCGGGAGTTACCGCTTCGGGAGTTCGACGCCGGTCGCCTTCGCGATGTCGGCGAGCATCTCCTCGGCGGCCTGGACGCCGATGCCGGACATCCAGGTCTCGTCCGGGACCTCGAAGACCTTGCCGTCCTCGACGGCGGGCAGATCCTTCCAGACGGGGTTGGAGGTGACCTGCTTCTGCTGGGTCTTGTCCGGGGTGTCGGCGGTGGTGACGAAGATCAGGTCGGCGTCGGCCTGGTCGATCTCCTCCGGGCCGACGTCCTTCATGGTCACGGCCGGGTCGTCGGAGATCTGTGACTCCGGGCGCCGGAAGCCGACGTCGTTCAGGACGACACCGCTGTAGGAGTTGGAGGCGTAGAGCCGGGTAGGGCCGGCGACGAAGCGGACCACGGAGACGGTCGGCAGGGCGCCGTCCTTCTTCTTGATCGCCTCGCCGAGCGCCTCGGCCCGCGTCTCGTACTCCTTGAGCTTGGCGGCGGCCTCGTCCTCCAGGCCCAGCGCCTCGGCGTGGACCTTGAGGTTCTCCTTCCAGACACCGCCGGTGGTCTCGGTGAAGACCGTCGGGGCGATGGCGCTGAGCTTGTCGTAGACCTTCTCGTGCCGGACCTTGGAGGACAGGATCAGGTCGGGCCGCAGGGAGGCGATCTTCTCCAGGTTCGGCTCCAGGAGCGGGCCGACGTCCGTGGTGTTCTTGAGGTCGCCCTCCAGATACGCGGGGAAGCCGCCCTCCGTCTTGAAGTGCGGGGCGACGGCGCCGACGGGGTCGACGCCGAGCAGGGTCACGTCGTCGAGCTCACCGGTGTCGAGGACGACGACCTTCTTCGGCTGCGCCGGGATCTCGACGTCGCCCATCACGGTCTTGAGGGTGCGGGGGAAGGCGGCGCTGTCCGCACCGGCCTGGGCGGCGTCGTCCGCCTTCGTCGTGCCGGAGTCGCCGCAGGCGGCGAGGAGGCCCGTGCCGAGGACGACGGTGAGCAGTGCGGCGGCGGGGCGGCCGAATCCGCGCAGGGGTGATCGCTTGAGCATGAGGGAGGAGTCTTTCTTGATCGGCAGATGGGATGAACAGGTGAAGGGGTGAAGGGGTGAGGAGTGAACGGGTGAAGGAGTGAAAGGAGGAAGGTGTAAGTGAGTTGACGGGCGGTCAGGTGGTGGCGGGCGCGGTGCCGTGACGTGTCGCGCCGCTCTTCGGGATGACCAGCGGGGTGCCGGTCTCCGGGTCGGGGATGACCCGGCAGTCCACGTCGAACACGGACTTGACCAGGTCCGCGTCGAGCACGTCGGCCGGTGGGCCGGCGGCGGCGAGGCGCCCGTCCTTGAGCACGACCATGTGGTCGGCATAACGGGCGGCCTGTCCGAGGTCGTGCAGCACCATCACCACGGTGCGGCCGGCCTCGGCGTGCAGGGCGGCGACCAGGTCGAGGACGTCGAGCTGGTGCCGGAGGTCGAGGAAGGTGGTCGGTTCGTCGAGCAGGAGCAGGTCGGTGTCCTGCGCCAACGCCAGGGCGATCCAGGCGCGTTGGCGCTGGCCGCCGGAGAGTCTGTCGACGGGGTGGTCGCGCAGCGCCGTCGTGCCGGTACGGTCCAGTGCCTCGTCGACGGCGCGCTGATCGGCGGTCGACCAGGGGCTGAGCAGGCGCTGGTGCGGGAAGCGGCCGAGCCGTACGAGTGCCTCGACGGTGATCGCCTCGGGGGTGACGGGCTGTTGCGGCAGCAGGCCCATCCGCAGGGCCAGGGCGCGGGCGGACATGCGGTGGATGTCGGAGCCGTCGAGGGTGACCGTGCCGGCAGTGGGGGCGAGCAGTCGGCTGAGGCCTCGCAACAGGGTTGACTTACCGCAGGCGTTGGGGCCCACGATCGCGGTCACGGCGCCGCCGGGCAGTGTCAGGTCCAGCCCGCCGACCACGAGCCGGTCGCCGTAGCGCAGGTCGAGGCGCCGGGTGCGGAGTTCGTTGGTGGGGGGCATGTGGGCTCCTGGGGGCGAGCGGTTCGTTGTGCGGTACGCGGAGTCGGGGTACGGGTAGGTCCGGATACGGTGCTGGCCGGTGCGTTGTCGGGTGCGGGTCCGGTGGGGCTTCTCGCGCAGTTCCCCGCGCCCCCAAAAGACCAGGCCCCTGCGGGCCTGAAAGACGACGGTCCTCCGGATCTGAAAGACGACGGCCGGGGCGACCCGAAAGACAGCGGTCATGCCGACCCGACAGACGGCCGTCCCCCGGGCCCGAAAGACAGCGGTCGCGCCAACCCGAAAGGCAACAGTCATGGCGGCCCGAAAGACAGCCGTCCCGCCGACCCGACAGGCGGCCGTCCCCCGGGCCCGAACGGCGACGGTCGGGGCGGTTCGACAGGCGGCTGTCGCGCAGGGTGAAAAGCACGGGGCGTAGCCCCTGCTTCTCAGGGGCGCGGGGAACTGCGCGGCCGGCCCCCACCGGGCCCGCACCCGACGACGTACCCCGGGGCCGCCCCCTCACCCCCGCACCGCCGCACTCTGACGGAACATCAGCACCAGCAACCACGGCGCCCCCAACGTCGCCGTCGCGGCCCCGACCGGCAGGCCCTCCACCGGGAGCAGGTGCTGGACCACGAGGTCGGCGGCGAGCAGCAGTACCGCCCCGGTGAGGGCCGCCAGGGCGAGCGTCGCCGCCGTGGGTGGGCCGGTGAGGAAACGGACGATGTGCGGGACGGCGAGGGCGACGAAGGTGACCGGCCCGGCGAGGGCCGCCGCCAGCGACGCCAACGTGACGGCCACGAGCAGCAGTTGGAGGCGTGCGGCGGACGTGTCGAGGCCGAGCGCGCCCGCGGAGTCGTCGCCCAGGTCGAGCACGGCGAGACGGCGGTGGGTGACCAGCGCGACGGCCAGGGCGAGCAGCACGGCCGCGCCCGCGCCCCAGACCTCCGTCCAGGTGCGGCCGTACACCGATCCGGTCGTCCACTGGAGCGCCGAGCCCGCGAGTTCGGCGGGGAAGCGCACGATCATCAGGTTGACCGCGGCGGCCAGGCCCGCCTGGACGGCGAGGCCGGTCAGCACGAGCCGGGTGACGGCGAGCCCGGAGCGCCAGGCGAACACGCCGAGCAGCAGCGCGGCCAGCAGGCCACCGGCCAACGCACCGATGGGGATGAGCAGTTGGGAGGCGCCGGCGGCAAGCAGGGCGACCGCTCCGAGCGAGGCCCCGCCGGTCACCCCCATCACGTCCGGGGAGGCGAGGGGGTTGCGGAACAGCCGTTGCAGGACGCAGCCCGCCGCTCCCAGTCCGGCGCCGGCCACCACGGCGGCGACGGCGCGCGGCGCCCGGAACTCCCGCACCACCAGCACATCGCCCGGATCGCCGAACCCGGCCAGCGCACGGAGCGCCACGGAGGCGGGCATGCCCATCTCCCCCGTGGAGACGGCGACCGTGACCAGCGCGAGCAGGGTGAGGAGACCGGTCGCACCGTAGGCGAGGAGGCGGGCCCGGCCGGGCGGGCGGTGCGTGCCGCGTCGTACGGCCGCCTTGTACGTCAGTGTCATCGGGCGGCCTTCCGGGCGAGCAGGGCCAGCAGGGGCGCGCCGAGGAACGCGGTGACGATGCCGACCTCCAGTTCGGCGGGGCGGATGACCAGGCGGCCGAGGATGTCGGCGGTGAGGAGGAGCAGCGGGCCGGCGAGGAGGCAGCCGGGGACGAGCAGGCGGTGATCGCCGCCGAGGAGCGGGCGGACGAGATGGGGCGCGGCGAGTCCGATGAAGGCGACCGGGCCGGCCACGGCGACGGCGGATCCCGCGAGCAGGACGACCGCGAGGCCGCCGGTGAGCCGGACACGGGTGACGGGCACGCCGAGCGCCTGGGCCGAGTCGTCGCCCAGGGCGAGGGCGTTGAGGGCGGGCGCGACGGCCCCGGCGAGCAGGAGCCCGACCAGGAGAGACGGCAGGACCGGCCAGAGCGTGTCGAGTTGGCGTCCCGCGAGGGAGCCCGCCAGCCAGAAGCGGGCCTCGTCGAGGGTGCGCTGGCTTGCCAGCATGACGGCCGACGTCCAGGACAGCAGCACCAGTTGGAGCACCGTGCCACCGAGGGCGAGCCGTACCGGGTCGATGTCCCCGGCGCGGCGGGCCAGCGCCTGGGCGAGGACGGCGGCCGCGGCGGCTCCGGCGAACGCGAACCAGACGTACTCGACGGGGTCGGTGAGTCGCAGCGCGAAGATGGCGACGACGACCGCGAAGCCCGCGCCCGCGTTGATGCCCAGGGTGGTCGGGGAGGCGAGCGGGTTGCGGGTGATGCCCTGGGCCACGGCGCCCGCGACTCCGAGGGCGGCGCCGACCGCGAGGCCGATGACCGTGCGCGGCAGCCGAAGTCCCGTCACCACCAGGGCGTCCCGGCCCTCCGCGTGCCCCGACAGCGCGTCGAGCACCGTGGGCAGGGGGACGGAACGGGTTCCGATGGCGAGGCTCAGCGCGGCGCACAGCGTCAGCGCGCCGATTCCGCCGAGGAGCAGGGTCAGGTGCCTCAGGGCACGCGGGGGCACGCCGGTCGGCGCGGCCCGTTCGGTCGCAGTCACGAAACGTGAGCTTAGGTTAGGCATGCTTTAGTTTTCAACTGCTGTGAGTTCACTGTGATCCACAACGCCCTTGATCAACCAGCCGGTAACTTCGCTGGTCAACGATGTACACGACTACTTCACACCCCGCTTGGTCGGCGCCGCGTGATCTTGCCGCTAAGGTAAGGCTTACCTGCCTCCTACGCCAAACCCTTCACGCTCTGGAGTTACCGATGACCGTGGCCCACCTGGAAACCGCCCAGGCCGACACCGCCACACCCGTCCCGGAACTCCTCACCGCCGCCTACCGCCGCCTGGACGCGATGTGCGAGGCGCTGGCCGTACGGATCGCCGAACCGGGGACGTCGCCCGCCCGCACCGTAGGCCTGACGGAGGGCCAGGAAAGCGTCGAGGCCTTCGTGGAGGCGGAGGCCGCCCGCATCCGGGAGCACCACGACCACATCGCGCCCCGGCACGTCGCCGCTTCCCGCGCTCTGCACGACTACGCCTGGTCGGTGGGCCTGTTGATGAGCGGAGTATGGCTCCTGGAGCACCGCGTGCCCCGGGTCGCCCCCGGCGACATACGCGTCGATCTCGGATCGGGCACCTTCGAGGTCACCCCGGGCACCGAGCTCGTCTGCCTCCCGGGCGATCCGGCCGCGCTCCTCCCCGGCACCCGGGTCGTCGCCCACCAGGAGGCGCTGGGCGCCGAGTTGAGGTCCGCAGTGGCCGACCACATGGGTCCGGTGCTGGAGGCGCTCGGCCCGTACGTCCGCCGGGGCTCGCGCGCGCTGTGGGGGCTGGTCTCCGACGACCTGGTCTCCGGCCTCTGGTACCTCGGGCGGACACGCGGCGACGAGGCCGCCGGCATCCGGGCCGCTGCCGCCGTCCTGCCCGGCGCTCGGGCGCCCTTCCCCGGCGGCGCGGACTTCCGTTCCCTGCGCACGAGCGACGGCCGTGAGCACCCGACCCGTACCCGTCTGGGCTGCTGCCTCTACTACACGATCCGCCCGGCCGAGGCCTGCTCCACCTGCCCGCGCACCTGCGACGCGGAACGGCTGCGCCGGCTGGAGGGCTGACCGCGCGGGAAGCCCCCGCGCCGAAACTTTCGCTGCCACCGCGGACCTCTGAGCCGATTGACGCCACTCGGCTCAGATAGCAACACTCTTCGATGGGCTTTCCCACAGGACATACCAAAAGGCCGCAGCGCTGGAGGTCGGTTTGCAGGAGTACGCCGGATACGTCTTCGTCTACTTCACCGGCGAGGGCAGCCCGGACGGCGAGCGGATCAGGTTCGCGCTCAGCCGGGGCGACGACCCGCTGCGCTGGCGTGAACTGAACGGCGGGGCGCCGGTGCTTTCCTCGGACCTCGGGACGGGCGGGCTGCGCGACCCGTTCCTCGTGCGCGCCCCGGAGGGCGACCGGTTCTATCTGATCGCCACCGACCTCAGGATGCACGGGGAGCCGCACGGCGACTGGGACCGGGTGCAGCGCACCGGAAGCACCTCGCTGATGGTCTGGGAGAGCACCGATCTGGTGCGCTGGACCGACCGCCGGCTGGTGCGCGTCGCCCCCGACACGGCCGGCAACGTCTGGGCGCCCGAGGCCGTCCACGACCCGGAGCTCGGCGCGTTCGTCGTCTTCTGGGCGTCGAAGCTGTACGCGGAGGACGACCCGGACCACACCGCCGACACCCACAACAGGATGCTGTACGCGACCACCCGTGACTTCCGTGTCTTCAGCGAGCCCCGCCTGTGGCACGATCCCGGCCACTCGGTCATCGACTCGACCGTCGTCCGGCACGACGGCACCTACTACCGCTTCACCAAGGACGAGCGGGCCCACTCCCCCGCCGCGCCCGGCGGCAAGTTCATCACCGCGGAGAAGTCGCCGGGGCTGCGCGACACCGCGTACGACTTCGTGGCCGACCGGATCGGTCACGGGGCCGTGGAGCAGGGTGAGGGGCCGATCGTCTTCAGGTCGAACTCGGACGACCGCAGGTGGTACCTGTTCGTCGACGAGTTCAGCGGCCGCGGCTACGTGCCCTTCGAGACCACCGATCTGGACTCCGGGAAGTGGACGCCCTGCGAGGAGTTCGCGCTGCCGCCCGGTGCGCGGCACGGCTCGGTGCTGCCCGTGACGCGGGCCGAATACGAGCGGCTCCTCACCGGGTACGCGCCGCCGGCGTCCGTGGTCGACGCCACCGTGCCGGACGGGATGAAGGCATACGCGCTCGTGGACGACACCGCGTCGAAGGTAGTCCTGCCTCTGCACCCGGGCACCGAACTCACCCGTCTGGCACCGGAGTTCGATCTGTCGGCGGACTCACGGATCGACCCGCCGTCGGGCACCGAACGCGATTTCCGCACCCCGCGGAGCTACACCGTCACGGCGGCCGACGGCACCGCTCGCACCTGGACGGTCGAGGCGGTGCCGATGCGCAGCCCCCTGCTGCCGGGGCTGTACGCCGATCCCAACATCCAGGAGTTCCACGGCCGTTACTACATCTATCCGACGACGGACGGCTTCGAGGGCTGGGGCGGCACCCGGTTCGAGGTGTTCTCCTCCGACGACCTGGTCACCTGGGAGAACCACGGCGTCGCCCTCGACCTGGAGTCGGACGTGAGCTGGGCGGAGCGCCACGCCTGGGCCCCGGCCGCCGGGGAACGGAACGGGTCCTACTACTTCTACTTCTGCGCCGACCAGCAGATCGGTGTGGCCGTCGCCGACAGCCCCACCGGCCCCTTCCGGGACGCCCTGGACCGGCCGCTCATCGGGCGCGACGACTACGCGGGGCAGATGATCGACCCGGCCGTCTTCACGGACGACGACGGCACCGCGTATCTCTACTGGGGCAACAGCGAGGCGTACGGGGTCCCGCTCGACGAGGACATGGTCTCCTTCGACCCGGCGCAGGTAAGGCGGTTCACACCCAAGGACTTCCGCGAGGGCGCCTTCGTCCTCAAGCGACGGGGTGTCTATTACTACATGTGGTCGGAGGACGACACCCGCAGCGAGGACTACCGCGTCGCCTACGCCACCGGCCCCTCTCCGCTCGGCCCGTGGACCGAGAAGGGCGTGATCCTGCGCAAGCGCCCCGAGCACGGGATCCTCGCGACCGGCCATCACACGGTCGTGAACGTCCCCGGCACGGACGACTGGTTCATCTGCTACCACCGGTTCGCGATTCCGGGCCCCGGCACCCCGCGCGGTGACGGCGTCCGCCGTGAATCCACCCTGGACCGGCTCGTGTTCGCGGCTGACGGCTCGATCGAGGAGGTCGTGCCGACGCTGGAGTCCATCGGGCCGGTGGTCAGTCCAGGGTGATCCGGGCGGCGACGGGCAGGTGGTCACTGCCGGTCGCGGGCAGGGCACGGATGTCGGCGACGGTCGCCGAGCGGGCCATGACCTGGTCGATCCGGGCGAGCGGGAGACCGGCGGGATAGCTGAAGGCGAAGCCGCGCTCCGCCACGTTCATGCGCGTGGTGAGCGGTGCCAGGCCGCGGTCGTCGACCGTGCCGTTGAGGTCGCCGAGGAGGACCACCGGGTTCCGCGTCTCGGCGGCGACGGCCCGGCCCAGCAGGCCGGCGCTCTCGTCACGCCACCGCGACGCGAGCCCGCCCGCCCCGAGGCGGACGGACGGCAGGTGAGCGACGTACACCGCGATGTCGCCGTGCGGCGTACGGACGGAGGTCCTGAGGCCGCGGCGCCAGTCCTCCTCGATCCCCTCGGGCTTGATGTCCAGCGAACGGGTCCCGGTGAGCGGATGCCGCGACCAGAGTCCGACGGTGCCGCGGACCGCGTGGTGCGGGTACTCCCGGGCAAGTGTCCTCTCGTAGACCGGCAGCGCCGAGGACACCAGTTCCTCCAGCGCGATGAGGTCGGGCCCGGCATCGGCCAGGGCGCGAGCCGTACCCGCCGGGTCGGTGTTCTCGTCGCTCACGTTGTGCTGGACCACGACGAGGTCCCGCGCCCCGGCCGACGCGGCGGGCAGCAGCAGACCGCCGAAGGTGTACGTCCAGGCCGCCGCCGGAAGCAGGAGCGCCAGCAGCGTGACGGCCGAGCGGTGCAGGAGCCCCACGCCGAGCAGGACCACGACCACCAGGCCGAGCCAGGGCAGGAACGCCTCCAGCAGACTGCCCAGCCGGCCCCCGGAGTTGGGGACCAGGCCGGGAAACAGCAGGAGCCCGGCCGTCAGCCCGGCCGCCACGGCGCCGACCCGTCCGGCACCGGGGCGGTCCGGCCGCACGCGGTCGGGAGACGGCGGAGGGGACGGTGGATGTCCGGCGGTCATGAGCCGATCTCAGTCGTGCGGTGCCTGGCCGCTGACCCGGTGGTCTGCGTGGCTGAGCGCCTCCACGACCAGGCGCTTGAGGTGCCCGTCGGCGAGGCTGTAGTAGATGTGACGGCCTTCGCGGCGGGTGTCCACGAGCCCGGCGAGCCGCAGCTTCGCCAGATGCTGGCTGACGGCCGTGCGGGACGCCTCGCAGCGGTCCGCCAGTGAGCCGACGTCCGACTCGCCCTGCGCGAGCAGCCACAGCAGATGCAGCCGGGTGACGTCGGAGAGCATCGCGAACACTCCGGTCGCCTCGGTGAGCCGTGCGCCGTCGGGGGCGCGCAGATGCGCACCGGACGCAGGTGACACGGCATGGCGTTCAGGCATGCGCCCAGCGTAGGCGCTCCGCCGAGGGTGCGGGGAGGTGGGCTCTGGGGTGCGGGTCCGTGGGTGCTGGTCGCGCATATCCCTGCGCCCCTGCGGGCTCCCCTCCCGCCATCATGTGCATAGGTGCGCACATGATGGTTATCATCTGGTCATGCTTGCCGTACTGCGTCATCGTGCCTATCGGCGGCTCTTCGCCGCCCAGGTCGTGGCCCTGGTGGGGACCGGGCTCGCGACCGTCGCGCTCGGGCTCCTGGCGTACGACCTCGCGGGCGCCGACGCCGGTTCCGTCCTCGGTACGGCACTCGCGATCAAGATGGTGGCGTACGTGGTGATCGCCCCCGTCGTGGGCGCGGTCGCCGACCGGCTGCCGCGCCGGACCCTGATGGTGACGGCGGACCTGGTGCGCGCGGGGATCGCCGTGTCCCTGCCGTTCGTAGGCGAGGTCTGGCAGGTCTACGTCCTGGTGTTCCTCCTGCAGTCCGCGTCGGCCGTGTTCACTCCCACGTTCCAGGCCGTCATCCCCGATGTGCTGCCCGAGGAACGCGACTACACCCGGGCCCTGTCGATGTCCCGGCTCGCCTACGACCTGGAGAGCCTCTTCTCCCCCGCGCTCGCGGCCGCACTGCTGTCCGTGACGACCTACGACGGGCTGTTCACCGGCACGGTCCTCGGGTTCCTCGCCTCGGCCGCGCTGGTCGTCTCCACCGCCCTGCCCGAGCGGGCCGCCGTCACCACCCCGCGCGCGGGCGGCGCGTACGCCAGGGCCACCGCCGGGACGCGCCTCTTCCTCGGCGTCCCCGAGCTGCGGGCCCTGCTCGTCCTGAACCTCGCGGTCGCGGCGGCCGGGGCGATGGTGACGGTGAACTCCGTCGTCTACGTCCGTGATGTGCTCGGCCTGTCCGCGGGCGCCCTGCCACTGGCGCTCGGGGCGTACGGGGCGGGGTCGATGGCCGTGGCGCTGGTGCTGCCCCGGGTGCTGGAGAAGGTCCCGGACCGTGCCGTGATGCTGCCGGGCGCCCTGTCGCTGGCCGGCGTCTTCGCCGGGCTCGGGGCCGTCACCGCCGCACAGGGCGGGAGTTGGCGGCTGCCCGCGCTACTGGCGCTCTGGGCCGCGTTCGGTGCCGCGTGCTCTGCGGTGCTCACTCCGGCCGGGCGTCTCGTCCGCCGCTCGGTGGCGCCCGGGGAGCGTACGGCCGCGTTCGCCGCCCAGTTCTCCCTCTCGCACGGCTGCTGGCTGGTGACGTATCCGCTGGCCGGATGGCTGGGGGCTGCGGCCGGGCTGAACTGGGCGGTGCTCGCCCTGGGCTCGCTCGCGCTGGGCGCGGCGCTGACGGCCGTACGGCTGTGGCCGGCGTCGTCGACGTCCCACGTGCACGCCGGGCTGCCCTCCGGTCACCCCCATCTGGTGGGCGCCCGACACGTCCGGGCCGGGTGGCGGCACAGCCACGGCCATCTCGCGGACGGGCTGCACGCGCACTGACGGGCTGCACGCGTACCAGGGTGTGGGCCGTGGTGCGGCGGCCAGCCGGTCGTCCACTTCTGCTCGATCCGCGCGAACCGCCAGACCAGCAGGGCGACCGCCCAGGTGACGAGGAAGAGGCCGACGACGGCATAGCCGACGGTGTTGAGGTCGAGGCCGGCGACCCGGTACCAGAAGGTGCCGTGCAGAGGGGCCTTCTCGGCGACGAGGCCGAGGAGTTCGACCGAGCCGATGACGAGGGCGACGGCCACGGACAGGCCCGTGACGGTGAGGCTGTAGTAGACCTTGCGGACCGGTTGGGAGAACGCCCAGCCGTAGGCGAAGTTCATGAACGAGCCGTCCACGGTGTCGAGGAGCGACGTCCCGGCCGCGAACAGGACGGGCAGGGCCGTCGGTCAGGCCGCGAGCTCCCACCGACGCGCGAGGCGTGCGCCGGAGCGTGCGCCCGGGTGTGAGCTGTCGCACGGCGCCCGCGCACCCCTCGCCTCCGCTTGTCAGCGTCCTTGTCGGGGCACTACTGTCACCACGCCTTGGTGAACGGGAAATCCGGTGTGATGCCGGTGCGGCCCTCGCCACTGTGATCGGGAAGTCCGGCTCCGGTCCTCACGGACAGCCACTGGGTCTTCGGACCCGGGAAGGCGGAGCACGGGCGGTGTCACCCGTAAGCCAGGAGACCGGCCAAGGCGCGTCAACCATCCACGAGGTGCTGGAGAGGGTCTGCTGAGCCATGCACATAGCCGAGGGTTTCCTTCCTCCGGCGCACGCGATCGCCTGGGGCGTCGCGTCCGCGCCGTTCGTCGTCCACGGAGTACGGGCACTCACCCGTGAGGTCAGGGAGCACCCCGAGAGCACGCTGCTGCTCGGTGCCTCGGGTGCCTTCACCTTCGTCCTGTCCGCGCTGAAGCTGCCGTCGGTCACCGGGAGTTGCTCCCACCCCACCGGCACCGGTCTCGGCGCCATCCTGTTCCGGCCGCCGATCATGGCGGTCCTCGGCACCATCACCCTGCTCTTCCAGGCCCTGTTGCTCGCCCACGGGGGTCTGACCACGCTCGGTGCCAACGTCTTCTCCATGGCGATCGCCGGCCCCTGGGCGGGGTACGGCGTCTACCGGCTGCTGCGACGCTTCGGCGTGCCGCTGATGGTGACGGTGTTCTTCGGCGCGTTCGTCGCCGACCTGGTCACCTACTGCGCCACCAGCCTGCAGTTGGCGCTCGCCTTCCCCGACCCGAGCAGCGGCTTCCTGGGCGCGCTCGGCAAGTTCGGCTCCATCTTCGCGGTCACCCAGATCCCGCTCGCGGTCAGCGAGGGTCTGCTCACCGTGCTGGTGATGCGCCTGCTGGTGCAGTCGAGCAAGGGCGAACTCACCCGGCTCGGTGTGCTCCTGACCGACCGGCGGAGCCGCGCCGGTGCCGGGACGGAGAACGAGACCGAGGCGGTGGCCCGATGAGCCGGAACACGAAGATCAACGTACTGCTGCTGCTCGTCGTGGCGGCGCTCGCGGTCCTGCCGCTGGCCCTCGGCCTCGGCGACCACAAGGAGCAGCCGTTCTCGGGCGCCGACGGCGAGGCGGAGACGGCGATCACCGAGATCGAGCCGGACTACGAGCCGTGGTTCTCCCCTCTCTACGAACCGCCTTCCGGCGAGATCGAGTCGGCGCTCTTCTCCCTCCAGGCCGCCCTCGGCGCGGGCGTCCTCGCCTACTACTTCGGCGTCCGGCGGGGCCGGCGCCAGGGCGAGGCCCGGGCGCGGGCCCTGCTGGACGCGGCCGGGGAGGCCGACAAGGCTGCGCAGAAGCCGGTGGACGCGACCGTAGCGGCCCCGACCGCGAGCGCGTCCGGCCCGGCGGCGCATGTGCCGGCGGCCGCGGTGGCGAAGGGCGCGTCGGGGGCGTCCGGCGCCTCCGACCCGACCGGCGACGCAGGCTCCTCCAGCCGCTCCGGGGCCGACCCGGCCGGGCGGGGCTGACCCGGGTGCTGCCGATCGACGCGGCGGCGCACAGCAGTCGCTGGCGCCGCCGTCATCCCGTGGACAAGGCCGTCCTCGGGCTCGGCCTCACCGTGCTCGCGATCTCCCTGCCGCCCTGGCCGGGCGCGGCCCTGGTGCTGCTGACCTCGCTCGTCGTGCTGCTGGGCCCCGCGGGCGTGCCCGGCCGTCGGCTGTGGCGGGCCTACCGGGTGCCGCTGGGCTTCTGCGTGACCGGCGCGCTGCCGCTGCTCGTCCAGGTGGGCGGGCCGGACGGGTTCGTCACCCCGGCCGACGGCGGAGCGGTCCGCGCCGGGGAGTTGCTGCTGCGTACCTCGGCCGCCTCCCTCGGCGTCCTCCTGTTCGCCTTCACCACCCCGATGTCGGACCTGCTGCCCCGGCTGGTCCGGGCCGGGGTGCCCGCGCCGGTCGTGGACGTGGCGCTGGTGACGTACCGGATGAGCTTCCTCCTCCTGGACTCGGTGCGCCGGATCCGGGAGGCGCAGGCGGCGCGGCTGGGGCACACCACCCGGGCCGCCACCTGGCGTTCCCTGGCCGGGCTCGGCGCCACCGCGTTCGTCCGGGCCTTCGACCGGGCGGCGCGGTTGCAGACCGGGCTCGCCGGGCGCGGGTACGACGGCACCCTGCGCGTCCTGGTGCCCGAGGCCCGGGTGTCCGTGCGATTCACCATGGCCAGTGCCGCGCTGCTGGCGGCCGTGGCCGCCCTCACCCTCGTACTGGATTCGTCCTGGAAAGGCCGCTGACATGAGCGAGCCCGTACTCGTCGCCCTGCGGGGCGCGTCGTTCGCGTACGAGGACGGACCGCCCGTGCTCAGCGAACTCGACTTCGAGGTGCGCGCGGGGCGCGCGCTCGCCCTGCTGGGCCGCAACGGCAGCGGCAAGACGACGCTGATGCGCCTGCTCAGCGGCGGACTGCGGCCCCACTCGGGCGAGTTGACGGTCGAAGGCCGGCCGGTGTCGTACGACCGCAAGGGCCTCACCCGGCTGCGGACGACGGTCCAGCTGGTCGTCCAGGACCCGGACGACCAGCTCTTCGCGGCCTCCGTCGCGCAGGACGTGTCGTTCGGACCGCTGAACCTAGGGCTGCCCGACGCGCAGGTGAGGGCCCGGGTGGACGAGGCACTCGGCGCGCTCGGTATCGCCGCCCTCGCCGACCGGCCGACCCATCTGCTCTCCTACGGCCAGCGCAAGCGGACCGCCATCGCCGGGGCGGTCGCGATGCGGCCCCGGGTCCTGATCCTCGACGAGCCGACCGCCGGGCTCGACCCGGACGGACAGGAGCGGCTCCTCGCCACCCTGGACGAGCTGCGCCGGTCCGGCACCACCGTCGTGATGGCCACCCATGACGTCGACCTCGCGCTGCGCTGGGCCGACGACGCGGCGCTGCTCACCCCCTCCGGCGCGCGCACGGGCCCGGTGGCCGAGATGCTCGCCCGTACGGATCTCCTCCAGCAGGCGGGACTTCGGCTCCCCTGGGGTGTCGTGGTGGCCCGACTCCTGCGCGAGCAGGGGCTGTTGGCGGATGAGGAGTCAGGTCCGCGCACACCGGACGAGTTGGCGGCCCTGGCGGGGTCGGACACCGGGCCGGGGCCGTTCCTGCCGCAGCCTCAGATCCGCAGGCCGTAGACACGGACGGCCGTGCCCGCGAAGACCTGCCGGTGTTCGGCCTCACCGAGTCCGGACATCAACGCGTCGGCGACGTCCAGGACTTCGACGTAGTCGGAGGCGAGGTCGCAGACCGGCCAGTCGGAGCCGTACATCAGCCGCTCGGGGCCGAAGGCGTCCAGCACGGTGTCGGCGTACGGGACGAGGTCCGCGACCCGCCAGGAGTGCCAGTCCGCCTCCGTGACCAGGCCGGAGAGCTTGCACACGGTGTTCGGCAGGGCGGCGAGCCGCCGGATCTGCCCCGCCCACGGCTCCAGTTCACCGGAGGCGATGGGCGGCTTGCCCAAGTGGTCCAGGACGAAGATGAGTTCGGGCAGGCGGGCCGCCGCCTCCACGGCGGCCGGGAGCTGGTGTGGCCGGACCACGAGGTCGTAGACGAGTCCCGCGTCCGCGACCGCGGCGAGGCCCCGCCGCACGTCCGGGCGGGTCAGCCAGCGGGGGTCGGGCTCGCCCTGCACCTGGTGGCGGATGCCCACCAGGTACTCCCCGCCGGGGCCCTCACGCAGATCGGTCAGCGCGTCGGCGACGGCGGGAGAGGTGAGGTCGGTCCACCCGACGACCCCGGCGACCACGTCGCTGCCGGCCGCGAGTGCCAGGAACTCGGGGGTCTCCTCGGGCACGGTGATCGTCTGGACCAGGACTGTGGCGGCGACGGAGGCGATGCTCGCGGCGGACTCCAGCTCGCGGAGGGTGAAGTCGCGGCGCAGCGGCGCCAGTTCGGGCCCGGTGATCCAGTCCTGGTCGCGGACGGAGAGGTCCCAGACGTGGTGGTGGGCGTCGACGGTCCAGGCGTCGGTGTCGTCCGTGCCGGTCACAGTTCCCACACCACGGGCAGTCCGGCGTCGGAGCCCTCGGCCGAGTAGTCGTGGACGACGTCGAGGAGTTCGGCCATCCGAGCCTGCCAGGCGATGTTGACCGGCAGTTTCTCCAGTTCGGCGATCATCGCCGGGTAGTCCTCGACCTCCAGCAGGTGGAAGAGGTCGGTGCCGCTGCGCCAGATCGTCCACGCGCTCACCCCGGCGGCGCGGATGGCGGCGGTCAGTTCCTCCGGCACCTCGCGGTGGGCCGCCTCGTACTCCTCGACGCGGTCGGCGCGGACCTTGGTGTGCAGGGCGACCCTCACGACGCCTCCTTCGGCTGCGGGACGGGGGTGTTCGGGCTCAGGAGCCCTTCGGCACGCAACTCGTCCCAGAGGGCGGCCGGGGTCGAACGGCCGTGCAGGTCGACCGTGTCGCGTACCTCCTCGGCGGAGCGCGCGCCCGTCAGTACGGCCGCGACCGCCGGGTGGGCGGAGGGGAACGCCAGGGCCGCGCCGCGCAGCGGTACCCCGTGGCGTTCGGTGACGGTCCTCAGCCGCAGGGCGCGGTCGAGCACGGGCTTCGGCACGGGGGCGTAGTCGTACGTGGCCTGCGGCTTCGGGTCGATCAGCAGTCCGGAGTTGAAGACGCCGCCGATGAGCACGCTGCGTCCCCGGGCGGTGGCCTCGGGCAGCAGTTCCGCCAGGCCCTCCTGTTCGAGGAGGGTGTAGCGGCCGGCCAGCAGCACCACGTCGATGTCGGTCTCGCGCAGGAAGCGGGTGGGCACGGCGCACTGGTTCATGCCGACGCCGATGGCGCCGACGACTCCCTCGTCGCGCAAGCGCTCCAGCGCCGGGTACGCCTCCCGCAGGGCCTGTTCGACGTGGTCGTCGGGGTCGTGCAGGAGGGCCACGTCCACCCGGTCCAGGCCGAGCCGGCGCAGGCTGGCCTCCAGGGAGCGCAGGACGCCGTCGGCGGTGAAGTCCCAGACGCGGCGGTGGGTCGCGGGGACCGCGAAGCCGTTCCCCAGGTCGTCGCCCTCGGCGGTCTCGTTCTCCACCAGCAGCCGGCCGACCTTGGTGGAGATCGTGTACGACTCCCGGGGACGGCCGCGGAGCGCGGCGCCGAGGCGGCGTTCGGACAGGCCGAGCCCGTAGTGGGGGGCGGTGTCGAAGGTGCGGATCCCGGCGTCCCAGGCGGCGTCGATCGCGGCGGCGGCCTCCTGGTCGGACACCGGGCGGAAGAGGTTGCCGATGCCCGCGGCGCCGTAGGCCAGCTCGGTGACGCGCACCTCGGTGCGGCCGAGGGTCGTGGTCCTCATGAGCCCGCCGGCCGGAGCCTGAGGCCCTGCATTCCGCCGTCGACGGCGAGGGCGATGCCGGTGACGGACGCGGCGGCGGGGCTCGCCAGATAGACGACGGCGGCGGCGACCTCGTCGGCGGCGACCAGACGGCCCATGGGCTGGCGGGCGTTGAGGGCGGCGCGCTCCGCTTCGGGGTCGTCGGCGGCGTCGAGGAGGCGGCCGACCCAGGGGGTGTCGGCGGTGCCCGGGTTGACGCAGTTGACGCGGATGCCCTCGCGGACGTGATCGGCGGCCATGGCCAGGGTCAGGGAGAGGACGGCGCCCTTGCTGGCGGAGTACAGGGCGCGCTGGGGCAGGCCTGCGGTGGCGGCGATGGAGCAGGTGTTGACGATGCTCGCGTGGGAGGAGGCGCGCAGGTGGGGCAGGGCCGCACGGCTGGTGCGGACCATGCCGAGGACGTTGACATCGAGGACGCGCTGCCACTGGGCGTCGGGGTTGTCCTCGACGGTGCCCTGCGCGCCGATGCCGGCGTTGTTGACGAGGATGTCGAGTCCGCCGAGCCGCTGGGCGGCCTCCGCGACGGCGGCCCGTACGGAGGCGTCGTCGCTGACGTCGGCCTTGAGGGCGAGCAGCGGGGCCGAGGCCCCGGACGGGTCGAGGTCGAGCACCGCGACCCGGGCGCCCCGTGCGGTCAGCAGTCTGGCGGTGGCGAGCCCGATCCCGGACGCGCCACCGGTGACGATCGCGCGAAGACCCGTCAGTTCACCTGTCTGCCCGGTCATGCGACTTCCTCCCGTCCATCGAGGTCGGCGGCCCAGAACGCGCCGTCCGGGTAACGGTATTCGGCGATGGACTCTTCGCGCATGGTCGCGGAGAAGCCCGGGGTCAGGGGGGCGGTGTAGTGGCCCTCGCGCATCACCACGGGGGCGGTGAAGTGCTCGTGGAGGTGGTCGACGTACTCGATGACCCGGTTCTCGGTGGTGCCGGAGAGGGCGAGGTAGTCGAACATGGACAGGTGCTGGACGAGCTCGCACAGGCCCACGCCGCCGGCGTGCGGGCAGACCGGCACGCCGAACTTGGCGGCGAGCAGCAGGATCGCCAGGTTCTCGTTGACGCCGCCGACGCGGGCGGCGTCGATCTGCAGGACGTCGATGGCGCCGGCCTGGAGGAGCTGTTTGAAGACGATGCGGTTGTGGACGTGTTCGCCGGTGGCGACCTTCACCGGGGCGACGCCACGGCGCACGGCGGCGTGGCCGAGGATGTCGTCGGGGCTGGTGGGCTCCTCGATCCAGTAGGGGTCGAAGCCGGCCAGGGCACGGGTCCACTCGATCGCCTCGCCGACGTTCCAGCGCTGGTTGGCGTCGATGGCGATGCGGATGCCGTCGCCGACGGCGGCGCGGGCGGTGCGCATCCGGCGGACGTCGTCGGCCAGGTCGGCGCCGACCTTCAGCTTGATCTGGGTGAAGCCGTCGGCGACGGCCTGCTTGGCCAGCCGGGTGAGCTTCTCGTCGGGGTAGCCGAGCCAGCCGGGTGAGGTGGTGTAGCCGGGGTAGCCGCGCTCCAGCAGCACGGCCTCGCGCTCCGCGAGCCCGGCACGGCCCCCACGCAGCAGGTCCAGTGCCTCCTCGGGGGTGAGGGCGTCGGCGATGTAACGGAAGTCGACCTGGGAGACCAGCCACTCGGGCTCCGCGTGGGCCAGCAGCCGCCACAACGGCTGCCCGGCGCGCTTGGCCGCCAGGTCCCACACGGCGTTGACGACGGCGCCGATGGCCATGTGCATCACGCCCTTCTCGGGGCCCAGCCAGCGCAGCTGGCTGTCGCCGATCAGGTCGCGGTTGACCGAGCCGGGATCCGCGCACAGCTCCTGGACCGAGCGGCCGAGGAGGTGGGGCCGCAGGGCGCCGATGGCGGCGACCTGGACGTCGTTGCCGCGGCCGATGGTGAAGGTGAAGCCGTGGCCTTCGCAACCGTCGCCGGCGTCCGTGCGCAGCACGACGTAGGCGGCGGAGTAGTCGGGGTCCGGGTTCATGGCGTCCGACCCGTCCAGCTCCCGTGAGGTGGGGAACCGGACGTCGTAGGTGTCGACCGCGGTGATCCGGGCGTGGGTTGCAGTCAAGGGGGTGCCTTTCACGCTTGGCCGAAGGTCTGGCGCTGGCTCCCGAGCCCGTCGATCTCCAACTCGACGGTGTCACCCGGGCGGAGATACGGGGTGCCGGGCAGACCGAGGGCCACGCCCGCGGGCGTACCGGTGTTGATCACATCGCCGGGCTGAAGAACCATGTACCGGCTGAGGTAGGCGACGATCTCGCGGACCGGGAAGATCATGTCGCGGGTGTGCCCGTGCTGGCGCTCGACACCGTTGACGCTCAGCCGCAGCCCGAGATCCTGCGGGTCGCCGACCTCGTCGGCGGTCACCAGCCAGGGCCCCATCGGATTGAAGGTCTCACACGACTTGCCCAGGTCCCACTGCGAGGAGTACTCCAGCTGGAACTCGCGCTCGGAGACGTCATGACTGACCACGTACCCGGCGATCACCCCGGCCGCCTCCTCGGGACCCTCCAGATAGCGGGCCCGCCGGCCGATGACGACCCCCAGCTCGACCTCCCAGTCGGTCTTGACCGAGCCGCGCGGGACCAGCACCTCGTCGTACGGGCCCACGACCGTGCTCGGATCCTTCATGAAGACCACGGGGCGGGGCGGGATCGCGGCACCGGTCTCGGCGGCGTGGTCGCGATAGTTCAGTCCGACGCAGATCACCTTGCCGGGGCGAGCGAGTGGCGCGCCGATCCGCAGCCCGTCGGGGTCGAGCTCGGGAAGGGAGCCGTCCTCGATCGCCACGCGGGCCCGGTCCACTCCCCCGGACGCGAGGAAGGCGCCGTCGATGTCGCGGGCCACGGACGACAGATCGAGCAGCGTGCCGTCGTCGGTGCGGACAGCAGGCCGCTCTTCTCCTGGGACGCCGACGCGTAGCAGTTTCACTGGGGTAGCTCCCTTGCCATGGGGTTCATTCATTCATCGGAGGAATGGCGCACCGCGACTTTAGGTGCAGATCCACGCCCTTGCAACGCATTCCTCGGATGTATGTGGCTGCAGCCGGACTTCCCGCAGTTCATAAGTCCGACATGTGCGACTTCACTGCCCCCCGGAGTGCGAGCACCGCCGCCCGGACAGATGGTCGAATCCTTTGGAACAACCCCTCATCAGCCCCGGAGATTGCCGTCGTAGCACCCTCGACGTCCTAGATACATCGGAGGAATCACTTCACCGCATCCACCGAGGTAGTGGCCCTTCAAACTCCGCTGCTCGTTCACCGGGTTCATGATCGCCGCCCTGTACCGGGACTGCTCCCGCTTCGCCTCCGGCGAGAAGCGGGAGCAGTCCCGGTACAGGGCGGCACCTCGTGGCACTCACGGACAGTCGAGGACTGACCGCGCTACAGGTCCGCGGCGTCCACCAGCTCACCGAGGTCGACGAACTTGAAGCCGGTCGCGGTGCGCGTGCCGCCCTCACCGTCCGGAGCCCCGGGCGTCTCGTGGCCGTCCTGGACGACGAGCAGGCCGCGCGGGTAGCGGCTGCCCAGCGGGGCGTTGAGGACGGCCGCGCCGTCGCACTCCTGCACCCCGTCGAGGGTGTCCGACGCGGCCCCGACGCGGAAGCCGCCCTCGTACTCGTTGCGCTCGCTCACCTCACGGTCGTACAGGGCGAAGGTGTCGTCGCCCTGGCTGGAGGCGAGCAAGTAGCCGTCCCCATCGCGCTCCTGATAGAGCGTCAGGCCCTCGACGTCGGCCGACAGCCGCTTCCCGCCGTAGCCGGGGTCGGTGCCGGGCACACACTCCTCGGTCGCCTCGTCGTACGTGCCGGGGACGCCGTACTCCCGGGTCCTGTCGATCAGGACGGGCTTGCCGGTGAGGTCGGCGCGCAGCCGCCAGATGCCGATGTCCTCCTGGCCGGCGTAGAGGGTGCCGGTGGCGGGGTCGACGACCATGCCCTCGACCTGCGGGAGTTCACCGGGTTCCGCGCAGGGGCTCCATCGGGTGCCGTCGGGCAGCCGGAAGGAGGCGGGCAGGTCGAGGGTGCGGATCTTGCGGTAGCCGACCCTGCCGTTCGCCGCCGGGAGGAGTTCGAGCAGGGCGAGACGGGTGCGCTCGCGTTGGCTGACCAGGGCGTAGGACCGGCCGGTGGCCCTGTCCGTCCAGGTGGCGAGGCCGTACGCGGTGCGCTGGTCGTTGATCTCGGCCTGGTCGGCGGAGAAAACGGGAGCGGCCGCCGGGTCGGTGACATCGGTCAGCGGGCCGTCCGGTCGGGTGGGGTCGATGCGGTAGATCCGCAGCCGGTCGTTGCCCCGGTCGCTGACCACGGCCACGTCGGCCCGGCCCGCGGCGGTGCGCAGACCGGTGACGAGGTCCACGTTGTTGTAGCGGCCCGGGGCGTCGTCCGGCGTCGGCGGCGTCGGCGCGGTGAGGGACTGCACGAGGCGGGCGTCCAGGTCGTAGACGCGCAGGCCGCCCTCCTTGGCGGTGGCGACGACGAGGCTGCGGTCCGGGTCTGCGGGGTCACGCCAGATCGCCGGGTCGTCGGCGTCGGAGTTGCCGCCGGCCTCGTCGTCGTACAGCGCGGCGGACTCGCTGGTAGCGGTCACCGTCGGGAGCGCGACCGTTCCCGCTCCGGCGGGGGTCGTCGCGAGGAAGGTGGTGAGCGCGGTGACCGAGGCGAGAAGGACGGCGCTTCGAGCAGTGCGGGGCGTTCTCACAGGCGTTCGCTTCCTTACCGTCGTGACTGCAGTCGATGGTCCTGACTGCCGTCGAAAGTTCCGACTGCCGTCGAGGCTTTCGACAACCGTCCAGGCTTCCGACTGCCGTCGAGGGCGGGCCGGGTCGATGATCGGGTCGAGTCGATGGTGCGGAGAGAAGCTTGCGCGCAGACGGACGTGGGCTGTCCATGCGGACGTCGTGGAACGAGCATGGTTTGGCCGAAGTTCGCCCGCACGTCGCCCCGTCCCGGTCACTTCACATGGCGCGCCGGGAGCGTGCCGACATGCAGCAGGTGTTCCAGCGGTCCACGGCGGAACCACCGGGTCCAGGCAGTGGCGAGCACCAGGGCGACCAGACTGTGGAGGAAGAGGTCGACGAGGGCCGGGCCGGTCTCCTCCTCCATGCCGAACTCCCGGATGGCGAGGATGTGCAGGACGTACGCCGTCAGGGCCGTCATGCCGACGGCACACACGGGCCGGGCGAGGCGCGCGCAGCGCGGCAGCCGCTCCACGGCCGTCACGCACAGCACCACGACGAGCAGCGCGACACCGGTGTTGCCGAGGATGGAGAAGGTCGTCTGGCTGTGCGGCGCGCCCACCAGGAGCCAGGCCGCCGGGGTGTCGTCGACGAGGTGGCCGACGGTGTCGGACCACCAGGCCGAGGCGGCCCCGTCGCCGTCCGTGGCGGCGGCGACGGTCGTCCGAGCGTGCGGGACGAGACGCAGGGCCAGCCAGGAGCCTCCATGGCCGAGGACGGTCAACGCGCCCCCGGCCGCGGCGAGTCGGGGGCGGACGGCGCTCCGAGTGAGGTCGACCCGGGCCACCGCCATGCCGGCCAGCATGAACGACATCCAGGTGAGCACCGGGTACTCGCCCGTGAACAGCAGTTCCATGAAGCCGTCCGTGTCGCTGACCCGGGCCAGCGGGTCGGCGGCGACGAGCGCGTCCGCCCAGTCGCCGTGCTCGATCGACAGCCTCACCCCGTACAGGACTTGGGGCATGACGAGGGCGCCCGCGGCGGCCAGTAGCGCGAGTGTCCGGACGCGCAGGCGGTGGAACGGCAGGACGGCCAAGAAGGTCAGCCCGTAGAAGGCGAGGATCACGTCGACGTCGGTGTCGAGGGCGGTCAGGGCGAACCCGAGGACGATCAGGACGAGGGAACGGATGACCATCCGGGCGACGGCCTGCCGTCCGGCGCGCCCGGTGCGGGGGTGCGGCCGGCCGGTGATCAGGACGAGGGTGAATCCGGCGAGCAGCGCGAACAGCGCCGAGGAGCGGCCCCGCGCCAGTTCCATCACGAAGCCGAGCGGCCCGCCGTTCGCCGGGTCCGGACCGACGTGCGCGGCATACATGCCGAAGACCGCGAGCCCCCGGGCCAGATCGATGCCGACCAGCCGCCCGGTGGAAGGCCCCCGGCGGCCTTCCACGGTTGCGGGGACCGGGGCGGGAGAGAGGACACGGGCCGGGGCGGGAGCCGCGGCCGCGACGGGGGCGAGCGCCGGGGCCGCGGCCGGCGGGGACGACAGGTCCGGTGACGTGTCTGGTGTCATGGCCTTCAGCGTCGGGGGCGCGAGGGGCGCGTTCCCATCCGGCGGGTGACTGGAAGGGCCCCCGCCGACCAGCCGGGGTCCTCCCCGCCAGGTGACCGGAAATGGGGAGGAATGGGAACCCGGCGGCGACTTCGGGCGTCGTAGCGGTTCCAGCAGAAGTCCAGTGGTGGTCCGACGACGAGCGGGGCACAGGTGATCCGGGTACTGGTGGTCGACGACGAAGCCCTGATCCGTACGGGCTTCGAGCACATCCTCAACTCCGCGGACGACATCGACGTGGTCGCGGCGGTCCCCGGCGGCCGGGCCGTGCACGCCGTACGGGAGCTGCGCCCCGAGGTCGTCCTGCTGGACATCCGTATGCCGGACGTGGACGGGCTGACCGTCCTCGCCGAACTCAGGAGACTCCCCCGCCCTCCCGTGGTGGCCATGCTCACCACCTTCGACATGGACGAGTACGTGGCGGCCGCTCTCCGCTCGGGAGCCGCGGGCTTCCTCCTCAAGGACACCGATCCGGAGCAACTGCCGTATCTCGTACGCACCTTGGCGGCCGGTGGGGTCGTGCTGTCGTCCCGGGTGACCCGGACCGTCGTCGACGGCTATCTGGACAACGGGCCCCGGGAGACCGCCGTCCGGCTCGTGGACCGGCTGACCGAACGTGAGCGGGACGTCCTGGTCCTCATCACGGAAGGGCTGTCCAACACCGACATCGCTGACCGGATGCATCTGAGCACGGGCACGGTCAAGGACCATGTGAGCGCGCTGCTCACCAAGTTGGAGGTGGGCAGCCGGGTGCAGGCCGCGCTGCTGGCCGAACGCGCGGGCCTGCTCAGGCGGTCGCGCTCCGTCGGCGGCGGCGGACACGGCCGGGAGGGCGGATGAGGGCCCTCTCCGACGCCCCGCGCCCGCGGCACCGGACGAGGGCCCTCTCCGGCGTTCCGAGTCCCTGGATCACGGACGCCTTGCTCATCACGGTCTCCCTGGCCGACGTGTGGATCCACGACGTGGGCCCCCATCACCCCCAGGAGCTGGCCGCCGCCCTGCTCGCCGCCTTCGCGCTCGTCGTGCGCCGCCGGCTGCCGCTGCCCACCTTCCTGCTCGCCCTGCCGACCGCACTGTTCACGGACGCCGTGTTCGCCACGCTGGTGGCGCTGTACACCCTCGCCTCGCGCACCCACCACCGGGTGCTGCTGGCCGTGTGCGCGCTGGGGTTCACGGTCTGCGACCTGACCTGGTGGTCGTGGCCGTCACCGGAGTTCACCGACATCGACGACCGCCAGGCCCTGATCCCGCTCTCCTACAGCGTGGCGCAGGCGACCGCGCCCCTCTTCCTCGGCCGGCTCGTCCATGCCCGCCGGGAGCTGTCGCTGCGTCTGGTCGAGGTCTCCGAGGCACGCGAGCACGAACGGCTGCTGATCGCACAGGGCGTCCTGGCGAAGGAACGCGCCCAGCTCGCCCGGGAGATGCACGACGCCGTCTCCCACCAGGTCAGTCTGATCGCCGTGCGCGCCGGAGCCCTCCAGGTGGGCAGCCGGGACACGGAGGCGAGGGAGGCGGCCGCCACGATACGGCGGCTGAGCGTGCAGACCCTGGACGAGCTGCGGCACATGGTCGGCGTACTGCGGGCCTCCGGCAGCCGCCCCACCGAACTGACCCCGCAGCCCTCGCTCGCCGACCTCGACCGGCTGGTCGCCGGCAGCGGCATCGACACCGACCTGCGGACGGACCTGCCGGGCGATCTGCCGCCGCCCGTCCAGCGCGCCGTCTACCGCACCGTGCAGGAAGCGCTCACCAACATCCGCAAGCACGCCCCCGGTGCCATCGCCACCATCCGGATGCGCCAGGAAGGCGGCACGCTGCGGGTGACCGTCACGAACACCGCGCCGAGCCGCCCGGCCCTCTCGCTGCCGGGCGCCCACCACGGCCTGATCGGCCTGCGCCAGCGGGCCGAACTCCTCGGCGGCACGGTGACCTCCAGGCATCTGGGCGACGGTGGCTACGAGCTGCGACTGGAACTGCCGGTCGACGGTGCACCCTGAGCCCGTACCGTCCCGCCCTGATCGTTTTCTGCTGTCAAAAAGGAAGCACGAACACCGTCACGGCAGCGATCGAAGCCGCCGCCTCGGTTCGGCGACTGACTCGTACGCGCCGCGGGCCGCGCTACGCCTGGCGCACGCGGTTCGTCCGATACTCGGAGATACGACGCTCAGCCACCTGCCACGCAATGCCGACGGGCCGGGCCCGGACTCCGCTCCGGCCCGTCAAGCGGAACGTTTCGTCCAGGCCGTCCGTCCGGGCCGCCCGGTCCGTGCGGTCCGTGCGGAGCGCCAGGATTCCCGCCCGCAACGCGGTGACCACCAGATGCGTACGGTTCTTCGCGCACAACTTCTCCCGGATGCTACGCATATGGGCAGCCACTGTGCGGGGTGAGATCGACAGCTGACGGGACATGTCCGCGTCCGACATACCGTGGGCTGCCAGAAGGAGGATCTCCATTTCCCGGGCGCTGAGTCGGCCGGAGCTGTCCACTGTCATGAGTGCCTGCCTTGTTCAAAGTGGGGGTCGAGGACCCGCAGTCGTCCGTTGCCTGCGCTGTGACTCTCCCGTGACACCCGGGCACCGGCCATCGACCATTCGACCGATACCCGGCGGTAATCATCGGCCGATCGGCCTCGGCCCCTCGTTCCGGGGCAGATCTTTCGTCGGGTAAGCGCCAACCGCCCGATTCGGCAGGGGAGTTAGCCCGTCGGCTTCCCGGGACCGCCGGACCGGGCGGATGATCCGTGGCATGCTCGGCCGCGTGAGCAGCACCCCCACGCGTGTGATGATCGCCGACGACCAGGATCTGATCCGGGCCGGTTTCCGGCTCATCCTCGACGCCCAGGAGGGCATCGAGGTGATCGGAGAGGCAGCCGACGGACTCGCGTGCGTGGAGATGGCGCGCGCGTTGCGGCCGGATGTGTGTCTGGTGGACGTCCGGATGCCGAAGCTGGACGGGCTGGAGGTGACCCGGCTGCTGGCCGGGCCGGGGGCAACGCACCCGACCCAGGTGGTGGTGGTCACCAGCTTCGACCAGGACGACTACCTCAACATCGCCCTGCGCAACGGAGCGTGCGGCTTCCTCCTCAAGGACGCGGCGCCCGCGCTGCTGATCGAGGCGGTGCGGGCGGCGGCCCGAGGTGACGCGCTGGTGTCGCCCGCGGTGACGGTCCGGCTGCTGAAGCAGTTGGAGGAGCGGTCGGCGGCCCCGGCGGACGGTGCCGGTGTGCCCGAATCCTCGCTCAGCGCACGGGAGTTGGAGGTGGCCCGCCTGGTCGCGGTGGGCCGGACCAATCAGGAGATCAGCGACGCGCTGTGCCTGTCGCTGTCCACCGTGAAGACGCATCTGGGCCACATCCACCACAAGCTCGGCGTACGCAACCGCGTCGAGGTGGCCGCCTG
The DNA here is from genome assembly GCF_018728545.1 of Streptomyces sp. ATCC 21386. Classification (NCBI taxonomy): domain Bacteria; kingdom Bacillati; phylum Actinomycetota; class Actinomycetes; order Kitasatosporales; family Streptomycetaceae; genus Streptomyces; species Streptomyces sp. ATCC 21386. Next base: position 5,062,894 of record NZ_JAAVVL010000001.1, on the reverse strand, counting down.
GGCCTGGGCCAACGGGACGGTACGGAACGGGCACTGACGGGGATTGCGCGAACACCCTGTGAGGGATCTATGACGCTCCCCACACATCGATCCACCCGCTGCCGGGGAGGCATGTGCATGCCTAGCCTCCGGTTCTATGACACCTTCGTCACTCGCGGCACTGTCGGCACGAGCAACCCAGCCGCACCACCACGGCCGCCCCCGGCTATCAGCGCGACGGCTGGACCACCACGCCCTGTACCCGGCGTTGGGCGTGCTGTGGCTGCTCGACATCGGCATCGTCGTGTCGCGGCATCGTGGCCCTCTCGACTGGTTGCCGCTGGTGACGGGCCCCGTCGCCCTGGTCCTGGTGCTCGTGCCCGAATCACGGCTCAGCATCACCTGGCGTACGGGGTTCTGCGCGGCCATCTCGACGACGGTGACCCTGAGCATCTCCCTGACGGGCTGGGCCATGCCTGGGTGGGGGCTGCTGGAGACGGCGTGCATGCTGGTCCTGCTCGTCCGCATCTGCCGCCGTGTGGCGCGGCCCCGGGTCGCCCTGGCGCTGGCCGCCGCGGTGGGGGCCAGCGTCATCGACGAACCCCTGCGCACCGGAGGCACGGGGATCACCCTCACCTACCCGTTCCTGCTGACGTTCGCGGTCGGAGGCGCTGTCGGCGCGGGGTGCTACCTGCGCACCCTGGACGCCCGGCGCCGTCGCACGATCGCCGCCGTCAGGCTCGCCGAGCGGATCCAACTGGCCCGGGAACTGCACGACTTCGTCGCCCACCACGTGACGGGCATCATCGCGCAGGCGCACGCCGCCAGTGTCATCCACGAGAGCGCGCCCCACCAGGTCGGCCCCATCCTGGGCAACATCTCCGAGGCCGGGCAACGCACCATGGACTCCATGCGCCGCCTGATCCAGGTGCTGCGCGAGGACGGCGAACAGGTCTCCCTCGAACGCCCCGAGGAGCCGTACGGTGAACTCACCAAGCTGGTCTCGGAGTTCAGCGGCCAGGGCGACGGCTCGACCGCCCAGCTGGAGATCACCGGAGCCGCCCGCAGAAGCGTTCTGCTGCCCGAGGTGGGTTCGGCGGTCCACCGCGTGGTCCAGGAGGCGCTGACCAACGTGCGGCGGCACGCACCGGGCACCCAGGCCACGGTGCGCGTCCACCGCACCCGCGACGACCTGCTGCGGGTCGACGTCTACAACGAGGGGCCCGCCGGGCGGGTCTCCCGTCCGACGGGAGGCCGCGGCGGCTACGGCCTGATCGGGCTGCGGGAGCGGGCGGAGGCGGTCGGCGGCTCCCTGACGGCCGGCCCGGACGACGAGGGCGGCTGGTGGCTCATCGCGCATTTCCCGGTGCTGCCGAAAGCCGAGCCCGAGGAATCCGAGGAGGGCGCCGCACCGGGTTCCGCATCGGGTCCGGTCTCCCGTCGAACCTCCGGACGCCATGCGAAGCCGCACGCGCCCTCCGAACCCGAACCGGACATGAGCTGGGACGCCACCTAGCAGCCGTAGATCGTGATCTTGAGGCTGGGAGCCGGCCCGGGCACGGGAGCGGCCACCGCTGATCATCCGTGTGTGAACACTGGTGACGCCTTCCTGGCCGTCACCGCCGCTCCAGACCCACCACCGGCGCCCATTCGCGCACACCAACCACCTCGACACCCGGGGTGCGGTAGTACGGATCGGCGTCGAGTATGCGGTCCAGCTCTGCGCGTTCCGTATCGAAGACAAGGAGCGCACCTGTGTCGTCGGCCAACGGACCGGCGGCGACGAGACAGCCCTCCTCGTGAAGGCGGCTGAGGAGGGCGCGATGCGCCGGACGTGCCGCGAGGCGTTCAGGGGAAGCGGTCAAGGCAAGTTCGACAATCAGCATGCGCCCGACCGTAGCAGCGACAGCACCTGGCTACGGCTGTGCCGGCTCCGACCAGCGAGATCACGATCTACGGCTGGAGTATGAGGTGATCCGGGTCCGCGAATTAGGCAATTCTGCGAATCGCGCCGGGAGGGCCGATCGCCCTATCGTGGAAGAGCCAAAGGCGCCGGGACGGTTTTCCTACGTCCCGCAGAGTGGTGAATCGGCCGGACGGGCCCTTCGCGGGGCCCGTTCCATTCTTTTCCGTGCACCACCGTGCACCGTGCACCACCGCGCGCCGGGCGGACCGGCGCGATCGTCGAGCGGACGCGGGAGACGTATGACTACGGCCGTCGTGGTGGGCAGCGGTCCCAACGGTCTCGCCGCGGCCGTGTTCCTCGCCCGGGAGGGCGTCGAGGTCACCGTCCTCGAAGCCGCCGACTCCATCGGCGGGGGCACCCGCACCAGCGAACTGACGCCGGGTCTCCTGCACGACCACTGCTCCGCCACCCACCCCATGGCCGTCGGCTCGCCGTTCCTGCGGAGCCTCGACCTCGCCCGCCACGGGCTGACCTGGTGCCTGCCGGAGATCGACTGCGCGCATCCGCTGGACTCCGGCGAGGCGGGGGTCCTGCACCGGTCGGTCGACGAGACGGCGGACGGCCTCCCGGAGGGCGACGGCCGCAGGTGGCGGCGGACCTTCGGGCCACTCGTGGACGGCTACGACGCGCTGGCCGAGGACCTCATGCGACCCCTCGCGCACGTGCCGCGCCATCCCGTGCGCCTCGCGGCCTTCGGACCGCGGGCCCTGCTGCCGACCGCGGCGGTGGCCCGACGATGGCGGTCCGAGAGTGCCCGTGCCCTCTTCGCCGGCGTGGCCGCACACGCCTTCCGTCCGTTCGACCGGCCCGCGAGCGCCGCGATCGGTCTGACGATCATCGCCGCCGGCCACCGGCACGGCTGGCCGGTGGCGGCCGGCGGCTCCCGGGCGATCAGCGACGCGCTGGCCGCCCAGCTCACCGAGTTCGGCGGGCGCGTCGAGACCGGGACGCGCGTGCGTTCCCGGGCCGACCTGCCCCCGGCCGACCTGGTCCTCTTCGACGTGGCCCCCGGGGCGGTGGCCGACATCCTGGGGGATCTGCTGCCGGGCCGGGTGGCCCGTGCCTACCGGCGCTACCGCCAGGGCCCCGGCGCCTTCAAGGTGGACTTCGCCGTCCAGGACGGAGTGCCCTGGACCAACCCGGCGGCCCGCCGGGCGGGCACCGTCCACCTCGGCGGGCCCTACGCGGAGGTCGCCGCCACCGAGCGGGCCGTTCATGCCGGCCGTATGCCGCAGAGGCCGTTCGTCCTGGTCGGGCAGCAGTATCTGGCCGACCCCCGGCGTTCGAAGGGCGACCTCCATCCCGTGTGGACGTACGCGCACGTGCCGCACGGCTACGACGGCGACGCCACGGAGGCGATCGTCGCGCAGATCGAGCGCTTCGCGCCCGGCTTCCGCGAGCGGGTCCTGGACATGGCCGTCCGCCCGCCGGCCGCGTTCGAGGAGTACAACCCGAACTACGTCGGCGGTGACATCGTCGCCGGGGCGAACACCGCCTTCCAGCTGGTCATGCGCCCCCGCGCCGCGCTCGACCCGTACAGCACCGGCGTGCCGGGCATGTTCATCTGCTCGGCGGCCACACCGCCGGGCGCCGGCGCCCACGGCATGTGCGGCGCGAACGCCGCCGCGTCCGCCCTGCGTCATCTCGGGCGGCGGCGGGGCAAGGACTGAGCGAACCATTCCTGAAAGGCCTGGACCGATTCGGTCCAGGCCTTTTCCGTTCTCCGCTGCCACGGAATTCAGGCCACCCGAAGAAGAACGGTGCCGAGAATAGGCATTTTTATCGATGCGGAGGGGATCGGCGAGAGCCTAATGTTTTCTCCAGAAGGGCACCGGAAGAAAAGAACTTCCGAGGCTTCGAACGCGAAAGGAAAATGAAATGAGCAGCACCGAGAACGCGCTGAACAGCGTGGAGATCCCCGTCGAGGGTGTCGTCTACGTCGCCGCTCGCCCGACCCTGGGAACCCCGCGCATCGCGCGGATCGGCCGGGTCGCCCAGGCGGCCGAGGGCGTCGGCGCCGCCCTGGCCGGCGTCGGCGCCACGGTCGGTGTCGCCCAGGCCGCGGAGGCGAACAACCTGGCGGCGGAGGCCAACGCCCAGAACGCGGCCGCTCTCGCCGCCGCCGGTGGCCCGCCGCCCGCGGTCTGACGACCGGCGGTGAACGCATAGGAACCCGCTGTCGGACCAGAGGGCTGTTCTGGTCCGGCGGCGGGTTCCGTCGCACGCGAAAAAACGTGCTCAAAAGTATCAGGAGAAGAGGTTCCATGAAACGCGTCCGAAGGATCACTTCCGCGGTGCCGAGGAAGGTCGCCTCCGCGGTGTTCAGCCCGCTGCCGGTCGGCCGGGACCGTGCGCTGGGGCCGTCGGAGCGGCTGGCCGCCGCGACGAGCCTCACCTCGTCCCTCGAATACCTCACCCAGCGCCACGAGATGGACAAGGGGGGTATGAACGACTGGGAGATCGCCAAGGACAGCATCGCGCACGCGAATCCCCTGCTGCGTCGGCTGGTCGACCTCGCCAGTGGGCCACGGACCACGACGGCCCTGCACCTCGCCCGGGCCGGGGTCGCCACCGCGATGCTGCTGCCTGGCAGGTCGAACTGGCGCGGGGCGGGCAGCCTCTTCCTGGGAGCGACCTCCGCTCTGCTCGGCCCCCGTCAGCATTACGGCAGCGACGGCGCCGACCAGGTGGCGACCCTTGTCCAGCTCGCGACCGGCGGCGCCCGACTGGTGCCCTCCCCGGCCGCCAAGGACGCGCTGCTCTGGTACGTCGCCCTGCAGTCCAACCTCTCCTACCTGGTCTCCGGCTGGGTCAAGCTGCTCGGCCCGGACTGGCGGGACGGCTCCGCCCTGTCCGGCGTGATGCGCACCCACACCTACGGCCACGAGGGCATGCACTCGTGGATCCGGAACAACCCCCGAGCCGCCAGGCTGCTCGCCCACAGTGTGCTGGCACTGGAGTGCCTCTTCCCGCTCGCCTATCTCAAGGAGGGCCGGCTGACCCGTCCCGTCCTCGCGAGCGCCGCCGCGTTCCACCTGGCCAACGGCTACTTCATGGGGCTCGGCAGGTTCGCCACCGCCTTCCCCGCGATGCACCCCCTGATCGCCTACACGGCGGCCCCCCGCAGTCACCCGGCCGTCGCGGGGCGCGACGACCGCGCCCTGCCGGCCGCTCTCACCCTGCTCGCGGGGGCGACGGCGGTGGCGGCCGGCACCGCCGTCCAGCGGCGCATCCGCGCCACCGAGGGCTGGCGGACCTCCCGCGTCCTGACGACCCGGCACGGCAACCGGCTCCAGTACGAGGAGATGTCGGTGGGTGACGGCGAGCGCCCGGTGTTCGTGCTCGCCGCGGGCCTGCTGTCCACCAGCGAGCACTACGCCTGGATCAGCGAGCGCCTGTCCTACGAGACCCCGTACGGCGTCATCGCCTACGCCCGCGCCGGATACGCGGGCAGTCGCCGCAGGGCGACCACCGTCTACCGGCTGTCGGAGTCGGTCGACGACCTCGTCGACCTGGTGAACGGCGCCGTGGCACCGCACCGCAAGGTGATCCTGGTCGGCCACTCGATCGGCGGGGAGCTCGTCCGCCGGGCCACCCAGCGCCTCGGCGACCGGGTGCACGGTGTCGTGTACCTCGACTCCTCGCACCCGGACCAGTTCAACCGCTCCGCCCAGCAGCGGGTGACCGGCGCCGGTCTGGGCGGCACCTTCGCGTCCATGAGCCGGGCCCTGCGTCTGGGCACCGGAGCCCTTCTCACCCGCCCGTGGTGGATCCGTGAACTGCCCGCCGCCTACCAGGAGAAGGTCTTCGCCCAGTACGCCGACGCTCGGATGTGGTACGCGGCCCGCCGCGAATGGAAGGCGCTGCAGGAGGACTTCGCGGCGTTCCCCGGCCGACTCCCCACGATCGAGGGCGTACCCGGCCTGGTGATCTCCGCGCAGCGGACCGTGGACCGCGACCCCGACCAGCTGCTGATGCACCGGGAACTGGCCGAGGCGCACCGCGGGGCGCCCAGCGAGACGGTGGTCATCGAGGGGGCGGGCCACGACACGCTGCTGCTCAACAGCCGTCTCGCAGGCCAGGTCACGGACCGCGTCCTCGCGTTCTTCCAGCGCCTCGACGAGGGCCCCCGGGCGCCCCGGCGCAGCCCTTCCGTCACGCTCGACAAGGAGACCGCACGATGAACACCCCGAGCCGTCCACCCTCGCGGAACCCGTTCACCGGGGAGGGCGCGGCCTGGCGGATCGCCGGAGCCGCCATGCTGCTCGTCACCGTCGCGGGCCAGCACCCCTTCGAGCAGTTCTCCCGGTTCCGTTCGAAGGACGTCCTCTCGCTGGTGCCCAACTGGAGGTTCTTCGCTCCCAATCCGTGCATGCACGACAGCCACTTCCTGTACCGCACGGTGGACGCCGACGGCAGCGCCTCCCCCTGGCGGGACGCGTTCTCGACCGAGACGCGCAAGCCCCAGCACATCGTGTGGTTCCCCACGCGCCGTGCGGACAAGGGGGTGTTCGACGCGTGCGCCGACATCATGCCGACCCTGGAGTTCGGCGGCTTCGAGGCCGCCGCACGCACACCCGGGTACCGGATGGTCACCGAGCACCTGCGTGTCCTCATCAGGTCCGAGGGCCCCGTGGCCGAGGAGATCCGGGGCTTCCAGTTCGCCCTGGCACGGGCCACCGGCTTCGACACGCGTCACCGCCCCGAGCTGATGTTCGTCTCCCCGTTCGTTCCCCTCGATCCGCAGGCCCCGGGCACCCCGCTGACGCGGACCCCGGCCAAGACCCCCGCGAAGGTGTGACCATGGACAACGCGACCCCCTTCATCCTCCTCGGCCTCCTGATACTCGCGGTGGGCCTGCTCAAGGCCGGCCTGCGGCTCGCCAAGGACCGCGCCGAACCGGACGAGGACGGCAGGGAGCACGAGTGAACCGGGAGCGGGCGGCCACCGCGGGACCGGGGGCACGCGATGAGTGACCGGCCGGCCGGCCGGGGACGGCACACTCGCCCGCAGGGCCCGCCGGTGAACCTGGAGAAGGAGACCGGCCCCGGCGGTGGGCGGCGCGCCGCCCACCGGGCGGTTCCCCAGCTCGACCTGCATCTGCTGTGGGGTGAGGGAGCCAAACCATGGCGGGCCATGGGGCGGCACCGCCGCCTGGTCCTGCTCGGCATCTTCCTCGGTCTGGTGGGCGCCGCCACGTCCCTGGCCCAGCCCGCCGTCATCGGTGGACTGGTCGCCGCCGTCGGCGAGGGCCGCTCGCTGACCGGCCCGATCATGGTGGGCGCGGCCCTGTTCATCGCCGACGCGCTCCTCGGCGCGGCCCACTCGTACGTCATCGGGCTGGCCGGGGAGAACATCGTCTACGACATCCGCCGGACCCTGGCCGCCCGGCTGCTGCGGTCCCGGTTCAAGGCCTACAGCGGCATGCAGCAGGGCGATGTGTTCTCCCGGATGGTCAGCGACACGATGCTGGCCCGCTCCACGATGACCCACGCGATCGACAGCATCCTCAACAACAGCTTCCTGGTCGTCGGCGGGATCGTGCTGATGGCCTGGATCGACACCGTGCTGCTGGCCGCCACCCTGGTCTGTCTCGGCGCGACCAGCGTCGTCTCGCTCTTCCTGGCGCGCGGGGTGCGCAGGGTGTCGGTGCGCAACCAGACCGACCTGGGCACCTTCGGCACCGCCCTGCTGCGGGTGCTGGGGGCGATGCCCACCGTGAAGGCGTCGCGGGCCGAGGCGAGGGAGGCCGAGGGCATCGCGGCCATCGCGCGGCGGGCCCGGAAGTCGGGGATCAAGGTGACGGTGATGTCGTCGCTGCTCGACCCGACCATGAGCATCGGCACACAGCTCGCCCTGACGGTCGTCATCGGTCTGGGCGCGGCCCGCACCGCGACCGGGGCCATGCCGACCGCCGATCTGACGGCGTTCATCCTCTATCTGTTCTATCTGGTGGCGCCGTTGCTGACGCTGTTCGAGTCGATCGCGCAGTTCCAGATCGGCAGGGCGTCGGTGGAACGGCTCGCGGAACTGGGCAAGATCGAGGTCGAGACGGAACCGGAGAACGGCCGGCCGGCGGAACGGCCCCGCGCCGCACGCTCGTTCGGGCGCGGGTACGAGCCCGGCCTCACCTTCGACGGTGTCCGCTTCTCCTATCCGGGCAGCGACAAGCTCGTCCTCGACGGGGTCTCCTTCACCGTCCCGGCCGAGGGGCTGACCGCCGTCGTCGGTCCCTCCGGCGGCGGCAAGTCCACGGTCTTCCAGCTGATCGAGCGGCTCTTCGACCCGGTCTCCGGCACGATCCGCATCGACGGCACCGACATCACCGACCTGCCGCTCAACCGGCTGCGGTCCATCGTGGGCTACGTCGACCAGGACCACACGCTGCTGCGCGGCACCGTCCGGGAGAACCTCACCTACAGCGCGCCGGACGCCGACGACAAGGACATCGCCGAAGCACTGCGCATGGCCAACCTGACCGAGGTGATCGCCGCGCTGCCGCAGGGCCTGGACACTCCGCTCGGCGACCGCGGTGCCGGGCTGTCGGGCGGCCAGCGCCAACGCCTCGCCATCGCCCGTACGTTGCTGCAGGCCCCCCGTTTCCTGCTGCTGGACGAGGCCACCGCGAACCTCGACACCGAGTCGGAGAACGCGCTGCGCGACAGCATCGCGATGATCTCGGGCTTCTGCTCGGTCATCGCCATCGCCCACCGGCTGTCCACGGTCACCGAGGCCCAGCAGATCGTCGTGCTCGACCGGGGGCGGGTGCACGCCGTGGGCACGCACGACGAACTCCACCGGCACAGCGAGCTGTACCGCAGGCTCGCCCGGCTCCAGGAACTCAGCGACCTGGCGTCCTGACACCCCCGCAGGAGAAGACATCCCGACAGGAGAAGTTCATGAACGACTTTCTGCTCATCCCGTCCGTGGTAGCCCTCGGCATCGTCGGATTCCTCATCGCCACCCGAGCCGTCAGCACCCCCGCCGTTCTCGGCGTCGCCCTCGTGGTGCTGCTCGGTGCCTGCTCCCAGGCCAGACGGAACGCCCATCCGAGGACCACGACACCCAAGAAGCGGAGGCACCACCCATGAGCACATCCACTCCATCCACCACGTCCACCACGTCCACCAAGCGCATCACCTCCACCACGTCAGACATCGTCGACGACATCGGCTACGGCCGGCAGTTCGACGGCTGGTACCACCGTCTCTTCCCGGACGACGCGTCCGTCGTCGCCGAGGTGGAGCTGCTGGCCTCGCTGCACCCCGACCCTGCCTCGGGGACGGTCGAGTTCGGCGTCGGGAACGGGCGCATCGCCCTCCCGCTCTCCCGCCGGGTCGGCAGGATCACCGGCGTCGACTCCTCACCGGAGATGCTCGCCCTGCTGCGCCGGGACCTCACCGAGGACACCCCCGTGGAGCCCGTGCACGCCGACATCCGCACCTACACCGCCGACGGCACCGTGGGGCTCGTGTACGCGATCTGCGCCACCCTCTCCATGCTGCTGACTCCCGACGAGCAGCGGCAGGCCGTGGAGCGCGCCGCCGATCTGCTCGCTCCCGGAGGCCGGCTGGTTGTCGAGACCCACAACAAGCCGGCCGTCATCGCCCTGCACGAGGGCAGCGCCCGCGCCACGTACTTCTCGCCCTATCCGGAGCCGGGCACCGGTCTGCAGAGCCACTCCGTCCTCCTGCCGGAGGGATCCCTGTGGCACCTCTCCCACGTCTGGTACGAGTCCGACGGCACCACCCGGGTCGGCACCGAGATCTCCCGGCTGACCGCCCCGGAGGAGTTCGACGCCTACGCCCGCGCCGCCGGCCTCGAACCGGAGCGCCGTCTGGGCGACTGGTCCGACGCGGCCCCGTACGGCCCGGACTCACCGCTCGCCATCTGCACCTACGTCAAGCCCTGATGCGTCAGAGGGTGCCGGTCGGTGACGACGTCCCGTGCAGGGCGGTCATCGCCGGGATGGTGAGGATCCCGACCGGCATCCACGCCCGGGGTGAGCACCAGCGCGACGGCCACGCTGACTCGCCTGCTCAAGAACGTCACCTCGCACTTCACGATGAAGACGGTCGACCCCGGTCCGTAGCGGGCCGGTCCTCGTCACCTCGGACGTCCGCCCGTGCGAGGAGCCGCGCCGAGGGTCCGGGGCGGGTACGGGCCTCCCGCGGGGTCAGCGGTCCGTGACCCTCCTCGCAGACGACCACCGCCCGCACGGTGTCGCCGCAGTCCGCGTGACTCACCTCCAGGGGCGGCCCCTCGGGGTCGGCCGTGTACCGGTCGCCCCACTGCTTGAGGGCGATCATCGCGGGCCACAGGTCCCAGCCTTTGCGCGTGAGCCGGTACTCGCGCCGGGTGCGGCTGCCGGGCTCGCGGTAGGCGACGGTCTCCAGGATCCCGGCCGCGACCAGCTTGCGCAGCCGGTCAGCGAGGACGGCCTCGGACAACCCGACGTGGCGCCGGAAGTCGTCGAAACGCCGTACGCCGTTCATGGCGTCCCGCAGCAGCAGCAGGGACCACTTCTCGCCGACCAGATCCAGCGTCCGGTGGACCGTGCAGTTCTCCGCGCTCGTCTCCAGCCACCTCATGCGCTCATCCTAGGCTGACTTCGCGATTGACAGCCAGATGCGTGGCCAGCTAGCTTCATTTTAAGAAGCCAGCTACTCCGGGAGTGGAAATGCGCAGGTCACGTACGTTCGCGTGGGAGGACCCCACCGTCTCCGCCCGAGCCGTCGGTGACCACAGCGGCCTCGACTTCCTGCGGGAGATACTCGCCGGGCGGCTGCCCGCCCCGCCGGTGGCCGCCACCCTGGGCTTCACCCTGGAGGAGGCCGAGCACGGCCGGGTGGTCTTCGTCCTGGTGCCGGGCGAGGAGCACTACAACCCGATCGGGAGCGTCCACGGCGGGGTGTACGCCACCCTCCTGGACTCGGCGGCCGGCTGTGCGGTGCAGTCCGTGCTGCCGCGGGGCACGGGCTACACCTCGCTCGACCTGACCCTGAAGTTCCTGCGCCCGGTCACCGTCGACACCGGCAAGGTCCGCGCGATCGGCACCGTCCTCAACAGCGGCCGCCGCACCGCCCTGGCCCAGGCCGAGCTCCGTGACTCCGAGGACCGGCTGCTCGCCCACGCCACCAGCAGCTGCATGGTCTTCCCCGTCCCGCCCAGCTCGTAGCCGCGCCGTAGCCCGGCAGGCGTCCGCAGGGTGTGACTGCTTCGCCGCGTGCGTTCGTTCGCGTGGTTGCAGCGCCGGTGATCGAAGCGTTCCCGCGCCGGGACCCACGCGTCGACCGGTGCGCGTCTCGCCGAACTGGCCGGTGCCGAACGGCTCGTTGATGTGACCGCCGGGTTCGGAGCAGTGGTGGACCGTGAGTTCGGCGGCGTGTGCGTCGCCTCCGGCGCAGATGTCGACGAGCCGGTGGTGGTGCTCAATGGTTTCCGGCCGCCGAGGAGACGCACGGCGGCCGGATATCATCCAGCCTCGAACGTCTCCCGCACGACCGATCGGACTGTCTGTGAGCGCTGCTGTACCGGTCGGGCGGATACAGCCCGCTCGCCCGGGTGATCCCTCCCATGTCGGCCCGTACCGCGTGGTCGGCCGGCTCGGTGCGGGCGGCATGGGAACCGTGTACGCCGCGCTCACGGACGACGGCGCCCGGGTGGCGGTGAAGGTGATCCATCCCGTGCAGGCGGGGGACCCGGAGTTCCGGGCGCGGTTCCGCCGTGAGGTGCGGCTCTCCGCCCGGGTCCAGGGCCCGTTCCTGCTGCCGCTCCTCGCGGCGGACCCCGATGCCGACGCCCCCTGGCTGGCGACCGCCTACGCCCCGGGCCCCACCCTCGCCCAGCATCTGGCCGCCCACGGACCGCTGAGCGAGGGCACGTTGTACGCCTTCGCCACCGGCACCGCGCAGGCCCTCGCGGCGATCCACGCCGCCGGCGTCGTGCACCGGGACGTCAAACCGCAGAACGTGCTGCTGACGCCGGCCGGACCCCGCGTCCTGGACTTCGGCATCGCACACGCCGCCGACGGCACCAGCGTCACGCGGACCGGCATCCTGACCGGCACCCCCGGGTGGATCAGCCCCGAGCACTACCGCGACGGCGTCACCGCGGCCGAGGGCGACCTGTTCGCCTGGGGCGCGCTGGTGGCCCACGCGGCGACCGGCCGGCTCCCTTTCGGCAGCGGCGCTCCCGAGGCGGTGGCCTACCGTGTCCTGTCCGGCGAGCCGGATCTCGACGGTGTCCCCCACGCGCTCAGGGAGATCCTGGAGAGGGCCCTCGCCAAGGAACCCGCCGAGCGGCCGGACGCCGCCGAGGCCGCCGACACCTGCGCGCGGCTGCTGGCCGCGCAGTCCACTCAACTGCTCGCCGACGACAAGGCGGTGGAAGAGGGTGACGCTCTGCCGTCCGTCGGCGAGTTGGTCACCGCGCTGTGGTCCGTACCGGCCCCCGAGGACCCCTCCTGGCCCGTACCGGCACCCGTCCCTGCCGCAAAACCCTCCCGACGCCGGGCCGTTGTCGCTGTCGTGGTCGCGGCGGCCGTCGTCGGCGCGGTCGTCGGCGGCGTACTGGCCTTCCGCCAGGACGGGAGCGGCGGGGACTCGGCGACCAGTGCCGGAACGACGGCCTCCAGGGGCGCGGGCGGTTCAGGTGCGGGCGGTTCAGGTGCGGGAGCCGCCCGGTCGCCCTCCGGCGTGTCCGACGCGGAGGCGACCGGCCCGGCGGTCACCGATCCACGGGCCGTGCCCGTCCCGGCCGACCCGCTCGCCGGAGTGGCCGATCCCGCCTTCACCCGCGCGGACGACGAGGCCCAGCCCGTCCCCGGCGAGTGGGGCGCGAGCCGGTACGCCACCGGCGCGGCGGAGCGGAAGGCCGCGGCCGACATCGTCGACGAGGTGACCGCCATGCTCACCACGAAGGACATGTCGTTCATGGAACCCACGGTCACCTTCAACCGCCGGGCGCAGACGGTGATGGTCACCGGGGGCCCCATCTCCACCCTCACCGACGACTACAAGGAGGTCTTCCGGCGCGCGAGCGAGATGGCCGCGTGCACCACCCTGGCCCACCGGCTCAAGGACGCGCCGCGCAGCTGGCCGTACGGCAGGTTCTCCGTCTACTGGAAGGACTACGACGGCCAGGACGAGGCCACGATCCTCGGTTTCGGCAGAGCAACCACCGGCTGCTACAGCGAGGAGGCCGGACGGCGCCAGGGCACGGACGAGGGCATCGTCACCGCCGAGCTGCCCAGCGCCGACCGGGACGAGATCCGTGTCGCCGGTGACACGGTCGAAGCGATCACCGCCGCCTGGGACACGCGCGTCGCCGAGGGCCACGGCCTGGAACCCTTCGACCACGACGACGCGATCACCCTCGGTTTCGATCCCGTCGACAAGATGGTGTACGTGTGGGCGCTGGACGGCTCCGGGGTGCTCTCCGGCCGCGCCCAGCAGTCCCACTTCCAGGACGTCGTCACCAGAACCGCGTGCCCCAGGCTGCTCGCCGAGTACAAGCGCGACAAGCGCTGGAACTACACCCACTGGACCGTCGCGGCGTACCAGGGGAACAGCGCATGGCCCCAGCTCTTCACCTCCGGCGACTGCCTGCCCGCGGAAAGCCGGCCCTGAGCGGAAAATCAAGCGGTCTCGCCGGGAACAGCGCGTCCGGCGGGCCGGTTGCATCGGCAGAGGGGCGGGAGCGCGGGATCACCGGTCCGTCCGCTCCCTCGCGATCCGAGCTCCGGGCGCGCGAGGTTCGTACCGCGCACCGAGATCAAGACGTACTTCTGCAGAAGGGCTGTTGCATGACTGACCACCCCTTGACGCTCATGGCCGTACACGCTCACCCCGACGACGAGGCCACCGGAACCGGAGGAGTCCTCGCGCGGTACGCGGCGGAAGGCATCCGCACGGTTCTCGTGACGTGTACCGACGGCGGTTGCGGTGACGGACCAGGAGGCGTCAAACCGGGTGAGCCGGGCCACGATCCGGCGGCGGTCGCCTCGCTGCGCCGCCGGGAACTCGAGGCGAGCTGTGACGTCCTGAAGATCAGCGATCTGGAGACGCTTGACTACGCCGACTCCGGGATGATCGGCTGGCCGAGCAACGACGCCCCCCGGTCGTTCTGGCGGACGCCCGTGCAGGAGGGCGCGGCCCGCCTCGCGGAGCTCATGCGGCACTACCGGCCCGATGTGGTCGTCACCTACGACGAGAACGGGTTCTACGGCCACCCCGACCACATCCAGGCCCACCGCATCACGATGGCGGCGCTGGACATGACCGCGCTGACGCCGAAGGTGTACTGGACCACGGCGCCGCGCTCGATGATGCGGCGATTCGGCGAGCTCATGCGCGAGTTCCATCCGGACATGCCCGAACCGGATCCCGCCGAGGCCGCCGCCATGGCCGAGATCGGTCTCCCGGACGACGAGATCACCACGTGGGTGGACACCACCGCGTTCAGTGGTCAGAAGTACGACGCGCTGGCCGCGCACGCCAGTCAGGGCGAGAACATCTTCTTCCTCAAGATGGGCAAGGAGAGGTTCGGCGAGTTCATGGGCATGGAGACCTTCGTACGTGTCCGGGACACCACCGGCGCGGCCACACCCGAGGACGACCTCTTCGCCGGACTGCGCTGACCCGGCCGCCGACCAGGGCCCGGGGCACATGTGCGCCCGCCCTCGTGGCGAGCAGGACGTGGGACAGGTCCCCGCACCCGTCATTCGGGGTGCGGGGACCCGTGCGTTCGGCGGCCGCGTGCTTCTGTCCCCGGCAGCGGACGCACAATCTTCCTCGACGAGGGATAGCCGTGCGCGGCTCGGCACGTCGTAAGGCGTGCCGAGAAGGGGGAGGGTTGATGAAAGCGTCGAGTCACGACGAGTTCCGGGAGTTCGTAGCGATGCGCTCCACCGCGCTGCTGCGGCTCGCGGTGCTGCTCACGGGCGGAGACCGGCATGGAGCCGAGGATCTGCTGCAGATCGCGCTGATGAAGGTCTACGGGCGCTGGTCGAGCATCGAGCAGCCCGAGGCGTATGTGCGCCAGGTCATGTACCGCCAGCAGGTCAATCGCTGGCGGCTGCGCGGGCACCGCGCGGAGACGACGGTGCCCGTACTGCCCGAATCGGGCACCGACGCCGACGCCGGGGCGGAGTCCGAGCTGCGGATCGCGCTGTGGGCGGCGCTCGCGCGACTGACGAAGCGGCAGCGGGCCGTGGTCGTCCTGCGCTACTTCGAGGACCTGCCGGAGGCCGAGGTCGCGGCGCTGCTGAGGTGCCCGGTCGGCACCGTGCGCAGCACGGCACACAGATCGCTCGCCAAGCTCCGGGCCCTCGTACCGGAACTGGGGCCCGCCGGGCTCGCGGAGGAACAGGTGCAGCAGCTCAGCTTTACGCCGAAGGGGGTTCAGGGATGACGACGGAACTGATGGAGCAGAAGGTCCGGGAGACGCTGCACGCCGTCGACCTGGACCGCGTACGGGCCCCCGGCGACCTGGTCGAGAAGGTGCTGCGGCGGCGCGCGCGGCGCCGCTTGTCGCAGGTGGCGGGGACGGTGGCGGCCGTGGCCGCGATCACCGTGGGTGCGGTGTTCGGTTTCGGGGGCGGCGGGGGCGGCGACCAGGACCGGCCTGTGCGGCCGGCGGCTCAGTCGCCGGAGGGCTGGCAGCCGTGGCGGACCGACGCCCGTGGCGCCGTCGACCGGGGCTGTCTGGTGGACGGCTCCGCGCTGTACTGCGCCGGGTACAAGTACGACGCCGTGAAGTTCGACGCGAACACCGGCGAACGGCTGTGGAAGCTCAAGGCGATCGGCGACGGCTCGGGACCCGTGTCCGTGTCCAGCCGGCCTGTCGCCGTGCGCGACGGCGTGCTCTACGCCTACCGCGCCCACACCGCCGAAAAGGGGCCGGACGGGAACTACGCCCCCGGCACCGACCTGATGGCGGTGGACACCGACAGCGGCAAGGTGCTGTGGTCGGTGGAGCTGGCGAGTGACAACCGCGACGACCAGGCCGCCCTGCTCATCGACGGCGCGGTCCTGGCCAACACCCCCAGGGACCGGACGCTGTCGGCCGTCGATCCGCGGACCGGCAAGGTGAAGTGGCGCCACAGCTGGGCCAAGGGCATCTGGTGCGACCGGGTGGCGCTGAGCGGTGTCCCCTACCTGCTGTGCTCGCCGGAGAGCAAGAAGCCCGGCCCGACCGAGGTCCTCCGTCTCGACCCGACCACCGGACGGACCACCAAGGTCACGGCCGTCCCCGGCAGGCAGCAGATCGTCGGCATCTGGGGGGACCGGATCGTCCTGACCAGGATGCCGGAGCGGACGAGCGTGGTCTTCGAGAAGGAGGAGCAGAAGGCGAGGACCGAGAGGCTGACGGTCGTCGACAGCTCCGGCAGGCAGACCCCGCTGACCTACCCGGTCCAGGGGACGCCGGTCGCCAAGGCCCTCGTCGGGGACCGTCTGATCTCCGTGTCCCGCGCGGGCCAGTCGTCCTCCTACTCGCTCACGACAGGAAAGACCCTGTGGACCGCCCCGGTCGGCATCAAGGTGCCCGACAGCGAGGCGAACTGGACCGACCTGGCGACGCCGGTGGTGTCGCCGCACCGGAACGTCGTGTACTTCTTCGGCCCGGACGGCGATCTGTCCGGCCTCGACGCGGACACCGGTGAGCGGATCTGGCGCGGTCACGTCGACGCCGGCAAGTACGGCGCCATGCCCCAGGCCCTGCTCTACGAGGACGTACTGATCGCCCGGAGCGGCAGCAGGATGGTCTCCTTCCTCCCCGGCCTGAGCGACTGATGACGCCAACGCCGGTTCTGGAAGGCCTCGGCCGGCCCGTGGCCCGTTGAACCGGCCCCCGGCCGGGACGCGACCCCCGTCCCGGCCGGGGACACCGCGCCTCCGGCCCGAAGCCGGCCCGACCCGGCCCGCTCAAGAGCCGGCGCGCCGCCTTCACCGCACCGCCTTCACCGCACCGACCGACCTGGTCTCCGGCCGCGGATCGCGATCATGCCGGTCCTGAACCTCCCACGCTGCGACTGACAGAGGGCTCGAGAGCCCCGGCACGCTCATGCGCGCTCAGGCACGTGACCTTCGCCGCTGCTCGGTCGATACTTCCTGCAGATGCGAATGCGCCGAACCCTGTCCGCCAACCCCTGACACCTGACGTCCCGTCATGGAGGTCAGTATGGAGTCAGCGTCAGTACCGCCGGAGCTCGCCTACGACCGCCGTCGATCGTCACCATCAATAATTGAGCGGCTCGCCCGAGAACGTCTGCAGGAGGTAGCAGTGAAGATGCTGATCAACGTGGCCGAGAGCGTTGTCGCTGATGCGTTGCGAGGCATGGCGGCCGCGCATCCCGAGCTGACCGTGGACGTGGAGAACCGGGTGGTGGTGCGGCGGGACGCGCCGGTGGACGGGAAGGTAGGTCTGGTCTCCGGGGGTGGTTCGGGGCACGAGCCGTTGCACGGTGGGTTCGTGGGACCCGGGATGCTGTCGGCGGCTTGTCCCGGGGAGGTGTTCACGTCCCCGGTGCCGGACCAGATGGTGCGGGCCGCGGCGGCCGTCGACAGCGGCGCCGGAGTGCTGTTCATCGTGAAGAACTACACCGGCGACGTGCTGAACTTCGACATGGCGGCCGAGCTCGCCGAGGACGAGGGCATCCGGATCGCCAAGGTCCTCGTCGACGACGACGTGGCCGTCACCGACAGCCTCTACACCGCCGGGCGGCGTGGCACGGGCGCCACGCTGTTCGTGGAGAAGATCGCCGGGGCCGCCGCCGAGGAGGGGCAGCCGCTGGAGCGCGTGGAGGCGCTGGCTCGGCAGGTCAACGAGAACTCCCGCAGCTTCGGGGTCGCCCTGAGCGCCTGCACCACTCCGGCCAAGGGCAGCCCCACCTTCGAACTCCCCTCCGGAGAGCTGGAGTTGGGCGTCGGAATCCACGGCGAGCCGGGGCGTGAACGGCGCGCCATGATGACCTCGCGGGAGATCGCCGACTTCTCGGTGAACGCCATTCTGGACGACATGAGCCCCCGCAACCCGGTGCTCCTGCTCGTCAACGGCATGGGTGCCACACCCCTGCTGGAGCTGTACGGCTTCAACGCCGAGGTGCAGCGGGTGCTCACCGAGCGCGGCGTGGCCGTGGCCCGCACCCTCGTCGGCAACTACGTCACCTCCCTCGACATGGCAGGCGCGTCGGTGACGCTGTGCCAGGTCGACGAGGAGCTGCTGCGGCTGTACGACGCGCCGGTGCGGACACCGGGTCTGCGCTGGGGCGTGTGAGCGGGGCGCACCGACGGCCGCGCTCGCACCGCCCTCCGCGGCAGAATGCCTCACTGCCCGTCAGTTCATTGACCACGCAAGGAGATTCCGTGCTCGACGCCGACTTCTTCCGTCGCTGGATGACGGCCACCGCGGCCTCGGTCGAACGCGATGCCGAGCGGCTCACGGCGCTCGACTCGCCGATCGGGGACGCCGACCACGGCAGCAACCTGCAACGCGGGTTCACCGCCGTGGCGGCCGTGCTGGAGAAGGAGGCCCCGGACACGCCCGGCGCCGTCCTCGTGCTCGCCGGGCGGCAGCTCATCTCGACCGTCGGCGGCGCGTCCGGCCCGCTGTACGGCACTCTGTTGCGCCGGACGGGCAAGGCGCTCGGCGACGCCGCCGAGGTGAGCGAGGCCCAGCTCACGGACGCCCTGCGCGTCGGGGTCGACGCCGTCATGACGCTGGGCGGTGCGGCCCCCGGGGACAAGACCATGATCGACGCGCTGATCCCGGCGGTCGACGCGCTCGCGGGGTCGTTCGCCGCCGCGCGGGCCGCGGCCGAGGAGGGTGCCCTCGCGACCACGCCGTTGCAGGCCCGCAAGGGCAGGGCCAGCTATCTCGGTGAGCGGAGCATCGGCCACCAGGATCCGGGTGCCACCTCCGCCGCGCTGCTGATCGCGGCCCTCGCCGCCACCGCCGACCCGGAGGCCGCCGATGTCTGAGGAGAAGCGGGTCGGCATCGTGCTGGTGTCGCACAGTGCCGCAGTCGCCGCCTCGGTGGCCGAGCTGGCACAGGGGCTCGCCGGCACGGGGGTCTCCGTTCCCGTCGCGCCGGCCGGGGGCACCGAGGGCGGGGGGCTGGGCACCAGCGCCGAACTGATCTCGGCAGCGGCCGCCTCCGTGGACCGGGGTGCCGGGGTCGCGGTCCTGACCGACCTCGGCAGCGCGGTCCTCACCGTGAAGGCGCTGCTCGCCGAGGGCGACGAACTCCCGGCGGACACACGCCTGGTGGACGCCCCGTTCGTCGAGGGCGCGGTCGCTGCGGTCGTCACGGCGTCGACGGGCGCGGACCTCGCGACGGTGGCGGCCGCGGCCGCGGAGGCGTACACGTATCGGAAGGACTGACCCTCCGGCGGACCGGAGGGCGACCCCCGGGGGCCCGAGCCCACCAGCGACCGACACCCCCGGGCCGATCCCACCAGCGATCGAAACTCGCGGGTCGAGCCCACCGCGATCGAAACTAACGTGGGCGAGCCCACTCGGGCCCCACGGGGCCCGACCTGCCGGCGACCGGGGCCGAGCCGGGAAGATGGGAGCCGTTCGTCCGCCCGGCGCGATGGCGTCCGGGCGGACGGAGCGACACCGTCGGACGATCCACGAGGTGGCATCGGGGGATCCACGCGGCACCGTCGGACGATCCCCGCGATGAGGCCAGGCGAACGACGCGGCACCGTCGGACGGTCGGCGCGGTGCCGCCAGGCGGTCGGCGGCGGACGCGGGGCCGTTCGGCGCCTCCCCAGCGTCGGCGGAATCAGTTCGTCGCCCCGCCCCGCATCGCCGCCCCGCGGCGCAGCCCCGCGCCCTCCACCCACTTTCGGGCGAGTGCCTCGCCGAGTTCGACCGCCGCTCCGTGGTCCTGGATCGGGGTCACCTCGGAGTCCTCGAAGACGATGTAGGTGACCCCGGAGGCGGTGCCGCCGGTGCGCGGGTCGGGGCGGATGCCGAGCCCTTTGGCCGTGGCGTAGGAGGCCTCGCCGATGATGTTCTGCGGGCCGGTGTCGCCCACGACGGCGTACTGGACCCGGTCCCCGTGGACGACAGCCGCGACGGAGCCGCCCTTGATGCCGTGCACCCGGAAGTCCCAGACGCGGCTCGGGGCGGGGACGACGACGAACGGCAGGCTCTCGGAGCGGAGATAGCGCCCGTCGGACTGCAGGAAGGACGTGGCGGGCTGGAACCACGGGTCGGTCTCGCGGTTGCAGCGCGGGCTCGGCCGGCCGTCGCAGTCGATGTCCATGTCCGCCTTCCAGTGCACCGCGCCGTCGACACCGCAGACCGGGATCACTGCGGGCTTCCCGGCGTCACTGCTGTACAGCCCCTCGGAGACCCGGACACAGCCGCGCGCCCTGGCCAGCAGCTCGGCGGCGGTCACGCCGCCCTCGTGTTGCGCGGGGCGCTGCGGATGGGCCAGGGCGGGCAGGGCGACCGGGGCCAGCAGGGCGGCGCCGACCGCGGCCAGCGTCAACGAGCGGACTCGCACGATGAGGAACCCTCTCCTGGGGGGACATGACGGACACTCACCCAAAGGTGGTGCGGGTCGGAGAGAACGGCCACCGGGAGGGGGCCGGACGGACCACGGGCGCGGCCGAGGGCCCGGGCTCGCCTCGGCCCCGGCCACTCGGCCGCTCTCGTCGGCGCGGGTTCGGCGACGACAGCGGCCCGCGCCGTACGGCATGAACGGGCCTGGCACAGAGGCGAGTTCACGCCGTGTCGGAGCACCAGCATACGTAGCCGCCCACGGAGCCGTGAACCGCGTCCACCTCGAACGCACCTCTTGATGTGACCGCGTCAGTCATGTCATACATGGAGATAGGTACAGACCAATCCCGCATCGATCGAGGGGGCAGATCGTGCGACGCGTTTTCGTGTCGGCACTCGTCCTGGTGCCCACGCTCAGTGGCTCGCTGCTCCTCACCGTCGGCTGCGCGGTGGAGGAGCGCCCCGGCGGCCGCCCGCCGCCCGCCCCGCCCGGCGTCACCGCCGATTCCGGAAGCGCCACCAGCGTGCACGTCATGTGGAACCGGGCCCCCGGTGACTCGGAGATCGCCGCGTACGAGGTGTACCGGGGCAGGACCAAGGTCAAGGATGTGCCGGGCGACGAGCACATGGTGGACATCACCCGGCTCAGGCCCTCCACCACGTACGTGTTCACCGTGCGGGCCCGCGGCACCTCCGGGGACCTCGGGCCGCCGAGTGCGGAGGTCCGCGCCACGACGCCCGCCGCCGGCCCGGCGGACCGGCGACCCCCGAGTCGGCCGGAGCGCCTCGACGGGAAGGTGCTCGGGAGCGGGACGGTGCGGTTGTCGTGGGAGCCGTCGAGGGACGACCGGGACGTGGAGTCGTACGACATCCTGCAAGGCGGCTCGAAGATCCACGGTGTGGGCGGGGAGCGGACGTCGGCCGTGGTCACGGGGTTGCGGCCCGGTACCCGGTACTCCTTCACCGTGCGGGCCCGGGACGCCGCGGACAACGTCTCGCCCGCGAGCGCGGAGGTCCGGCTCAGCACCCGTCCGGGAGCGGACGACGGGCGGGGCACCGCGCCCACCGGGTTCCGTGCGGAAGCACGCCGGCACGACGGGGCGTACTCCGTCGAGCTGTCCTGGCTTCCTCCGCTCGTCGACGGGGTCGTCACGGAGTACGAGATCGAGCTCGACGGGCGGCCGGCGACCACCCTCGTGTGGGGCGGAGCACCGCCCCGGGGCCGGGCCTCGTACGACTTCTATGTGGGCCGGGAGGCGGGGGTGACGTACCGCGTGCGGATCCGGGCCAAGCTGCCGGACGGGACCTGGGGCGGGTTCTCGGTGGAGCGGACGGTCACCACCGGCGGGTGAGGGCCGCGGTTCCCCCGCACGGCGGTATCCGTCACCTGCCCGGGTGTCGTCCGCATGCGGGCGGGGCGCGGGGCACGTTGGCTCACCCTGAGGCAGCACGGGTCCCCCGAACCTCGGCGGCGCAAGGGATGTGCCGCGACCGTGCCGCTGGAGGGCAGACCATGCGTACGTCTCAGCTACTCCTCCGCTCCGGCCTGACGGTGGCCGCCGCCGCGCTGCCGATCGCCCTGACCGCGCAGCCGGCCTCGGCGGTGCCGACGGGCATCTCGGTGAGCACCACGGGCTCCTCGGTCAGCGTGACCACGAGCGATTGCCCCGACAGCACCAACGGCACGTTCGGCACCGCCTCGCTGCTCTCCGGCGGGCAGGCGAACTTCTCCCAGGGGCGTCAGGTGACCCTGACCGGCACCAGCACCGCCCAGTCCGCGTCGTGGGAGAACGTGGGCCCGGGCACGTACACCGTGATCGTGGTGTGCAAGGACGGGACCACGGCGGGCACCCAGTCCGTCATCGTGACGGCGGCGACCCCCACCATCTCCACGACGGCATCGCCGGCGCGCGGCGTCATGGGCGGCGTCGGCGGCGCGACCCGGGAATACGGCACCGTCACCCTCGTCGGCGGCGGGGCGCTGGTGGCCCTGGGCAGCGGGGCGGCCGTCTGGTACCTGCGCCGCCGGGCCAAGCCGCACCGTCTGTGACCACGGGGCCCGCTACTCCTGCCTCGCGCGCTCTTCCTCAGCGCGGCCGTCCCCCACCTTGTCGCCGCCGTCCGCGCGCACGTCCTTCACGCTCAGGTCTTTCCCGCTCATGTCTTCCGCGCCGACCTCTTCCGCGGCGCCCGCCCCACCGCTGTCCTCGCCGCCGCCGGTGTCCCCCGGCAGCGTCGAGAACTCCTCCAGGGCGTTGGTCAGCCACTGCGTCCAGAAGGTCTGCAGATCGATCCCCGCCCGCAGGATCAGATGCTGGAGACGGTCCTGGGCCGTGTCCCGGCCCGGCCCGAAGTCCCGCTTCTCGATCTGCTCGTACTCCGCCAACTTCCTCCGGTGCAAAGTGAGATGGCGCCGCAGATCGTCCTCCAGGCCGTCGGTGCCGACCACGGCGGCGGCGCGCAGCCGGACGAAGAGCGCGTCGCGCCACGGCTTGGGGTCCTGGGGCGCGGAGGTCCAACGGGCCAGTTCCTCCCGGCCGGCCGGCAGCACCTCGTAGCTCTTCTTCTGGCCCCGGGCGGGCCGCTCGGAGGGCAGGGCCCGGATGTAGCCCTCGCCCTCCAGTTTCCCGAGCTCGCGATAGATCTGCTGGTGCGTGGCCGACCAGAAGTAGCCGATCGACCGGTCGAACCGCCGGGTCAGCTCCAGGCCCGACGAGGGCTTCTCGAGCAGGGCGGTGAGAATCGCGTGCGGGAGTGACATGGGCCCATCCTAGGAAGGCCGGAGGCCGGCCACGGCCGCTCGCGCCGCCTCGGCCGGACGCCCGCGGCCCCCTCCTACAGTGCCGCCGCCAGCTCCGTCCCCTGTTTGATCGCCCGCTTGGCGTCCAGTTCGGCCGCCACGTCGGCCCCGCCGATGAGGTGTGCGGAGCGCCCCGCGGCGATCAGGTCGTCGTAGAGGTCGCGGCGCGGGTCCTGGCCGGTGCACAGGACGACCGTGTCGACCTCCAGCACCTGGCGGACGCCGTCGACGGTGACGTGCAGCCCGGCGTCGTCGATCAGGTCGTACTGGACGCCGGGGACCATGGTGACGCCGCGGTGCTTGAGTTCGGTGCGGTGGATCCAGCCGGTGGTCTTGCCCAGTCCGGCGCCGACCTTGGTGGTCTTGCGCTGGAGCAGGTGGACCGATCGCGGCGGCGCGGGCCGCTCGGGGGCGGCGAGACCGCCGGGGGCGCGGTAGTCCATGTCGACGCCCCACTGCCGGAAGTACGCGGCCGGGTCCTCGCTCGTCTTCTCCCCGCCGTCGGTCAGGAACTCGGCGACGTCGAAGCCGATACCGCCGGCGCCGAGGATGGCGACGCGGTCGCCGACGGGAGCGTTGTCGCGCAGGACGTCCAGATAGCCGAGGACCTTGGGGTGGTCGACGCCGGGGAGTTCGGGGGTGCGGGGGGTGACACCGGTGGCGACGACGACCTCGTCGTACGCCGTCGCCGCGAGGTCGTCGGCCGTGACCCGGGTGCCCAGGCGTACGTCGACGCCGTGCGCGTCGAGTTGGGTGCGGAAGTAGCGCAGCGTCTCGTCGAACTCCTGCTTGCCGGGGACCCTGCGGGCGACGTTCAGCTGGCCGCCGATCTCGCTCGCCGCGTCGAACAGGGTGACCTCGTGGCCGCGTTCGGCCGCGCTCACCGCGCAGGCGAGTCCCGCCGGGCCCGCGCCGACGACCGCGACGCGCTTGCGCCGCCGGGTCGGGGAGAGCACGAGTTCCGTCTCGTGGCAGGCGCGCGGATTGACCAGGCAGGAGGTGATCTTGCCGCTGAAGGTGTGGTCCAGGCAGGCCTGGTTGCAGCCGATGCAGGTGTTGATGGCGTCGGAGCGGCCCTCGCGAGCCTTGTTGACGAAGTCCGGGTCGGCGAGCATCGGGCGGGCCATGGACACCATGTCGGCATGACCGTCGGCGAGCAACTCCTCGGCCAGTTCAGGGGTGTTGATGCGGTTGGTGGTGACGAGCGGGACGGAGACCTCGCCCATCAGCTTCTTCGTCACCCAGGTGTACGCGCCGCGCGGCACCGAGGTCGCGATGGTGGGGATACGGGCCTCGTGCCAGCCGATGCCCGTGTTGATGATGGTCGCCCCGGCCGCCTCGACGGCCTTCGCCAGCGTGACCACCTCGTCGAGCGTGGAGCCCCCGGGGACCAGGTCGAGCATCGACAGCCGGTAGACGACGATGAAGTCCTCGCCGACCGCCTCGCGGACCCGGCGCACGATCTCGACGGGGAAGCGCATCCGGTTCTCGTACGAGCCGCCCCAGCGGTCGTCGCGGCGGTTGGTCCCGGCGGCGATGAACTCGTTGATCAGATAGCCCTCGGAGCCCATGATCTCCACGCCGTCGTACCCGGCCCGGCGGGCGAGGCGGGCCGCGTTCGCGTAGTCGTCGATCGTCTGCTCGACCTCGGCGTCGGTGAGCGCGTGCGGGACGAACGGGCTGATCGGGGCCTGCAGGGCGCTCGGCGCGACGAGGTCGCGGTGGTAGGCGTACCGGCCGAAGTGCAGGATCTGCATCGCGATCCGGCCGCCCTCGCGATGTACGGCGTCGGTGATCTCGCGGTGCCGGTCGGCCTCGGCGTCGGTGGTGAGCTTGGCGCCGCCCTCGTAGGGACGGCCGGCCTCGTTGGGCGCGATGCCGCCGGTGACGATGAGGCCCACTCCCCCGCGCGCCCGGGCGGCGTAGAACTCCGCCATGCGCTCGAAGCCGCGCTCGGCCTCCTCCAGGCCCACGTGCATGGAGCCCATGAGCACGCGGTTGGGGAGCGTGGTGAAGCCCAGGTCCAGCGGGCTCAGCAGGTGCGGGTAACGGCTCATGGGGCCCTCCGTGCGTGGCGTCGTCAGCAAGGTTGTAGACGACGCCACGACTATTATGCAACTAGTTGCACAATGACTGAGGGCAAGACCACATCAGGTTGCGCAGGACCGCGAAGGGGCCGGGCGGGCGGGGTCGGCGCGTGGGAACCGGCGGATTCTCAGGCCCTGGTGCCGATCACCACGTGGGCGTACGCCTCCGCCGCGACGGCCGTGCGGGCCGTCAGGCCGGAGCGGCGGAAGGTTTCGAGGGCCGGCGGGGCCTGGCGGCGGCTGGTCTCGACGAGGAGACAGCCGCCGGGGGCGAGCCAGTCGGGGGCCTCGGCGGCGACCCTGCGCAGGACGTCGAGGCCGTCCGTGCCGCCGTCGAGGGCGACCAGGGGCTCGTGGTCGCGAGCCTCGCTCGGCAGGAGCGGGACCTCGCCGGTGGGGACGTACGGGACGTTCGCCGCGAGGATGTCGATCCGGCCCCGCAGGCGCTCGGGGAGCGCGGTGTAGAGGTCGCCCAGATGGGCGTGGCCGTCGTAGGGCGCGAGGTTGCGCCGGGCGCAGCTGACCGCCGCCGGGTCGATGTCGGCGGCGTGCAGTTCGGCGCCGTCGAGCGATGCGGCCAGGGCGGCACCCACCGCGCCGGAGCCGCAGCAGAGGTCGACGACGACACGGGCGCGGGGGGCGGTGGCGAGGGCCTGCTCGACGAGGAACTCGGTGCGGCGGCGGGGGACGAAGACGCCGGGCTCCACGGTGATGCGTAGGCCGGCGAACTCCGCCCAGCCGAGGACGAGTTCGAGGGGCAGGCCCGCGACACGCCGGTCCACCATGGCGGCGGCGTCGTCCGGGGTGCGGGCGGTCGAGAGAATCAACTCCGCCTCGTCCTCGGCGAAGACGCAACCGGCGGCGCGCAGTGCCGAGACGACGGAGGCGAGGGAGAGAAGTGGCATGACAGCCGAAGAGCCTTTCGGTGGGCCGAAGGGCGCTCCGCGGTGACCTATCGGCGAGGCACCGCGCCGCGTCGAGGGGAGAGCACCCGACCTGCTACAGCGGTAATGGGTCTCACCTCCCGGGTCCACGTACTGACTGGCCCGGCAACCCTACCCCATGGTCACGACCGACCGACGGGGGCCGGGCGGCGCCGCCGCGACCCTCGGGAGGCATGAGGTGTGACGCCCAACGCCCGCCCCGCGCACGGCGCCGGGGGCGACGAGGCCGTTCGCCAGGTCGGGGAGCCCGAGCCGCACCGGCGTGCCCGTACCCGAACCACCCGGTCCGGCGGACGCCCCCGGTGCCGCTCCCGCTCTGCACCCCCACCGGCTCCTCCCCCGCCCCGGGGCCGGGGCCAGCCTCGGCGGCGCGTACGGTTGTACGACTCAGCAACCGCCGCCGTCACGTTGGACCCCCATGAACGTCACCCGAGGCTTCACCGGACGCCCTCGCGTCCACCACCCAGGACTGCCGCCCGGCCAGTACGACGCCGGCGACGACTGGCCCGTGCTGTCGGCCGAGGTCACCCCCGACCTCGCGCCCGCCGACTGGACGTTTCGGATCGACGGTCTGGTGGCGGAGCCCCGCACCTGGGACTGGGACGAGGCGCACGCACTTCCCGCCTCGGTGTACGAGGGCGACATCCACTGCGTGACGAGCTGGTCGAAGTTCGGGGTGCGCTTCGGGGGCGTCTCGCTGGACGCGTTCTGGGACGCGGTCCGGCCCGACGCGTCCGCCACGCACGTGGTCGCGTACTCGCACAGCGGTTACACCACGAATCTCCCGCTCGCCGACCTCACCGGCGGACGTGCCTGGATCGCGTGGGAGTACGACGGTCGGCCGCTGCCCGCCGAGCACGGCGGTCCGGCGCGGCTGCTGGTGCCGCACCTGTACTTCTGGAAGAGCGCCAAGTGGATCGCCGGCCTGCGGCTCCTCGACCACGACGAGCCCGGCTTCTGGGAGCAGAACGGGTACCACGCGCGGGGCAACCCGTGGGAGGAACAGCGGTACTCCGGTGACTGAGACGACAACGTCGACCGGGACGACAACGGCGACCGGGACGACATCGGTGACTGATCCGACCGCACCGGCCGAGACGACAGCGGCACACCCGCCCTTCTCGCCGCCCACCCGGTTCGCCGTGCCCGGCCGTATCGCCGTGAGCACCCGGGAGGCGGCCCGGTGGCAGACGGCCACCCTGACGGAGATCCGGCGGGAGACGCCGGCCGTGTCCACGTTCCGGTTCGCGGTGCCCGGGTGGGCGGGACATCTGCCGGGGCAGCACCTGATGCTGCGGCTGACCGCCGGTGACGGTTACACGGCGCAGCGCCACTACTCGCTGGCGTCACCGCCGGACGACGCGGGGCACATCGAGCTGACCCTGGACCACGTCGAGGGCGGTGAGGTCTCCGGCTGGTTCCACACCGAGGCCCGGCCGGGCGACGTGGTGGAGGTGCGCGGCCCGCTCAGCGGTTTCTTCGCCTGGCCCGGGGACCGGCCCGCGCTGCTGATCGGCGCCGGCTCCGGTGTCGTACCGCTGATGTCGATGCTCCGCCACCATCGCGGGCGGGCGCTCGACGTGCCCCTGCGGCTGCTGGTGTCCGCGCGCGGACCGGAGGAGCTGATCTACGCGGCGGAGTACGGCGCGGAGACCACGGCCGTGTTCACCAGGCGGGCGCCCAAGGGCGTGCCGGTGGGGCGGCTGTCGGCGGCGCAGGTCGCGCCGGTGCTGGCCGAGCGGCCACCGGGCGGGTGGGAGGCGTACGTGTGCGGCTCCAACGCGTTCGCCGAGCACGCCTCGCGGCTGCTGGTGGCTGCGGGACAGCCGGTGGACCGCATCCGCATCGAACGGTTCGGCTGACCCTCACGCGTCCCGGGCAGCCGGGCCGGGCTGCCCCGCCCGACCGTCCGACGCGGGTGCCGCACGCCCCGGGATCCGGCCTTTCCACCCTGATCCATGGCGCAAACCATGCCATCCCGGCCTCTTTCGGGTACACCGGAAGTGCGGACCAGTCCTAACCGGGGTTCTCGTATCAGAGGGCCGCGCCGGTGAGGGAGGGCGAGATGCGAGGCCAGGTCTTCGGGTGGCGTTGGCGCGCCAACCCGCTGCGGCGACGATCGGACGTCGTCGAGGCGTGGACGGTGCTGTGCGTCGTGCTGCTGCTCGCCCTCGGCGCCCCGGCCCTCGGGGTCGTGGTGGGCCGGTGGGCCCACGGGGACGCGCGGGCGCACGCCGCCGCCGAGCGCGCCACGCTGGACCGGGTCAGCGCCGTGGTCGTCGAGAGGGCGCCGGCGTCCGTGCCGTCGGCGCACGGCGACAGGCAGCCCAGGTACTGGGTGGGGGCACGTTGGACCGAACCCGACGGTGGCTCCCGTACCGGCGAGGCCCGGGTCCCGGCGGGCACCGAGCGCGGCGACCGTGCCGATGTGTGGCTGGACGAGGCCGGGCGCAGCGTCCCGCCGCCACCGTCCGACACCGCCGTCTGGCAGCACGCGCTGGCCATGGGGACCTGCGCCACGGGCGGCGCCGTCACCGTGGTGCTGCTCGGGCACGTCGTGGTCCGCCGGGTCGCCATTCGGCACCGGCTCGCCGAATGGGAGCGGGAGTGGGCGCGGACGGGGCCCGACTGGGGACACCGTTGGGCCTGACGCGGAGCACGAACAATTCTCGGCTCATAGCTGCGCAGCGCGTGTAGGCCACCCCGGAACATCCACAAAATCCACTTGTCCAACGCAGTTGATACTTCAATTGCCTTGCTGCCATACTCCGCTTCCTCCCCCCCACAGGAATAAGGCAGCGAAGAGGGTGCATTGTGTCCAACCACGCGGCACGGTACGGGAGTTCGGCCTCACCGCCCCCCGCACGGACAAGCCGACAGCCCATCCACGCCGACCCTGAATTTCATTCAATAAGCTCGTCATTTCGCAGATTCGGGATAACGGCGACCGCATTGTCCGTCGGCGCATTCCTGTCGTATGTCCTCCTGTCGAGTTTCGCGCCAGGGGTGATGAATGAGCGATTGACCGGACATCTGACGCTCGGGCTGGCCCTGGGCCTCGCACAGTTCGCCGTCATGGGCCTGACCGCGTTCCTGTACGTCCGGCACATGCGCGAGAACATCGACCCGGTCGTCCGCAGGCTCCGCGCCCGGATGGAGGAGCAGGAGACCGAGCGGCGTCAGGTTCCGGCCGGACGGCGGTTCGGCGCATGGTGACCGTCTCCGCGACCGTGGCCGACGCGTTCAGCCTGCGGCTGACCTTCGTGCTGTTCCTGACCGTCGTCGTGATCAGCCTGTTCACCGCCCTGCTGACGGCGCCGCAGCGGGACGAGATCGGCGAGTTCTACCTCGGCAACCGTGACATGTCGCCCCTGCGCAACGGCCTCGCCATGTGCGGTGACTACCTCTCGGCGGCGACCCTGCTCGGCAGCACCGGCCTCGTCGCCCTCACCGGGTACGACGGTCTGCTCTACCTCGGCGGCACGGTCGTCGCCTGGATGATGGTGCTGCTGCTCATCGCCGAACCCCTGCGCAACGCCGGGAAGTTCACCCTCGGTGACGCCCTGGCCCGCCGGCTCCCGTTGCGGCAGCGGCAGGTCCGGCTGGCCCTCGCCGTCTGCACGCTCTCCGTGTGCACCCTGTACCTCGTGGCCCAACTGGTCGGCAGCATCGCGCTGATGACACAGTTCGTCGGCGAACCCGGCCCGAACACCCGCATGATGACCGTGATCATCATCGGCTCCATCGTCACCATCTACGCGGCCATCGGCGGAATGCCCGGCGCGACGTTCATCCAGGTGGTCAAGGCCGTGATGCTCGTCGCCGGGGTCACGGTGCTCGCGTTCCTCGTCCTGAACCGCTTCGACTGGAACATCGACGGCCTCCTGGCGTCCGCCACCACGGGCAGTGGACTGGGCGACCAGTACCTGCAGCCCGGTCTGCGCTACGGGGCGGGACCGATCAGCAAGATCGACTTCTTCAGTCTCCAACTGGCCATCGTGCTGGGGCTCGCCGCGCTCCCCCACGTCATGATGCGGCTGTTCGCACCGCGCCGGACCAGGGTGCTGCGCGCCTCGGTGGTGTGGGCGGTGGGCCTGGTCGGGTTCGTGTGCCTGCTGGCCGGCGTGCTGGGCCTCGGCGCCACGGCCGTCGTCGGCCGCAAGGCCATCGTCGACATCGACCACAAGGGCGACGCGGCCGTCCTGCTCCTCGCCCACGCACTGGGCGGTGAGGTGCTCACCGCGATCGTCTCGGCTCTGGCCTTCGTCACCCTGCTCGCGGTCGCCGCCGGTCTCATGCTGGCCGCGGCCTCGTCCGTCGCCCACGACCTGTACGGCGAGGTGATCCGCAAGGGCAGGGCCAAGGAGACGCAGGAGCTGACCGTGGCCCGGATCGCCGCGGTGATCCTGGGGGTCCTGAGCATGCTGTTCGCCCTCCTCGCCTGGGGCACCAACACCGCCACGCTCGCGTTCCTGGCCTTCGCGATCGCCGCGTCCGCCATCCTGCCGACCCTCGTCTACAGCCTGTTCTGGCGGGGGTTCACGGCGCGCGGCGCCCTGCTCAGCCTGTACGGCGGTCTGACCACCTCGGTACTGCTCGTGCTGTTCTCGCCGGTGGTCTCCTCCACCCCCGGGTCGGTCTATCCGCAGTCCGACTTCGCGTGGTTCCCGCTGCAGAACCCCGGCATCGTCTCGATCCCCGCGGGCTTCCTGCTGGGATGGCTCGGCTCCCGTCTCGGCCCCCGGGAGCGGGAGAACGTCTACGAGGACTTCGAGGTCCAAGCCCTGGTCGGCCGACCTGAGGTGAGCACCGGCGCCGGTACCGGCCACGGGTGAACCGTGGGGCGTCGCACCCCCGGAAAGCCCCCTTGGCGGGCCGCGACGCCCCACGTACGGTGTGATCATCCGCACCCCAGAACCCAGAAGGTGGTCCTTCATGGCCCTGTTCGACCTGCCGTTGGACGAGCTCCGTGGTTATCGAAGCGCTTCAACGGAGCCCGAGGACTTCGACGCCTTCTGGGCGAAGACGCTCCAGGAGGCCCGCGCACACGACCTGGACGCCCGCTTCGAGCCGGTCGAGACCCATCTGCGGACGGTCGAGGTCCACGACGTCACCTACTCCGGATTCGGCGGCCACCCGGTCAAGGGCTGGCTGGTCCTCCCGGCCGGAGCGACCGAACCACTACCCACCGTCGTGGAGTTCATCGGCTACGGCGGCGGGCGCGACCTGCCCCACACCCATCTCCTGTGGGCCTCGGCGGGCTACGCGCACTTCGTCATGGACACCCGGGGCCAGGGCAGCGCCTGGGGCGGGGGCGGCGACACCCCCGACCCGGTGGCGGGCGTGCCCGCCTTCCCCGGCTTCATGACCCGGGGCATCGACGCCCCCGAGAACTACTACTACCGCCGGGTCTACACCGACGCCGTACGCGCGGTGGAGGCCGCCCGCGCGCATCCGCGCACCGACGCCGCGCGCACCGCCGTGATCGGTACCAGCCAGGGCGGCGGTATCGCCATCGCGGTCGGCGGACTCGTCCCCGACCTGGTGGCCGTCGCACCCGACGTGCCTTTCCTGTGCGACTTCCCGCGCTCCACGACGATCACCGACCGGGATCCGTACCGCGAGATCGGCAAGTACCTCAAGACGCACCGCGGCCGCACGGAGCAGGTCGGGCGCACCCTCGCCTACTTCGACGCCGTGCACTTCGCCGCGCGCGGCCGGGCCGCCGCGCTGTTCTCGGCGGCCCTGGAGGACCAGACCTGCCCGCCGTCCACGGTCTTCGCGGCCTTCAACGCGTGGGCCGAGGCCAACAAGCGCATCGAGGTCTACGACTTCAACGACCACGAGGGCGGCGGCCCGTTCCAGGAGGCGGTCAAGCTGCGCTGGTTGGCCGCACAGATCTGAGGGGGACCTGATGGACACGGCCGAGGCCGCGGAGCGGTTCGTGGGGGTGTGGCAGCGGGCGTGGGCGGCTCATGACGTCGACGCGATCCTGCAGTTGTACGCGCGGGACTGCGTGCACCGGTCCATGCCCTTCCGGGAGCCGCACCGGGGCCACGACGAACTCGCCGAGTACCTGCGCTGGTCGTTCACCGACGAGCGGGTGGAGGACGTGCGGTTCTCGGAGCCGATGGTCGGCCCGGACGGCGTGGCCGTGGCCGAGTTCCGGGTCCTGTCCCAGGTCAGCAAGGAGGACCCGCAGACCCTCGCGGGCTGTGTCTTCGTCCGGTTCGACGCGTCCGGCCTGGCGGTGGAGTCCCGGGACTACTGGCATCTGGTCCCGGTCCACACGGAGCCCGCCCCGCCGATGTTCCTGCTCGGGCGGCCTGGGCGGCCGCAGCGGTAGCCGCGGTTCCGTCGCACGCCTTCCCTCCTGTCCGACCAGTCGGTACGTTCAGGGGGGTCGGCGATCCCGGCGCACGGCCGCGGACGACGGAGGGTTCATGTCTCACGTGCGGGGTCACTGCGAGGCGCGGTTCGAGGCCGTGCGCAGCGCGTTCGAGGAGAACTTCACCGAGCGCGACGAGCTGGGGGCGGCGGTCACCGTGACACTGCGGGGAGAGCCGGTGGTGGACCTGTGGGGCGGCTGGGCCGACGCGGCGCGGACCCGTCCCTGGGAGCGGGACACCGTGGTCAACGTCTGGTCGACGACCAAGGGCCCGACCGCACTGTGCGCGCACCTCCTCGCCGACCGGGGCCTGCTCGACCTGGACGCCCCCGTGGCCACGTACTGGCCGGAGTTCGCGGCGGCCGGCAAGGAGGGCGTCCTCGTCCGGCATCTTCTCTCGCACCGGTCGGGGCTCGCCGGGCCCCGTGAGCCCCTGTCGTTCGAGCAGCTCCTGGACTGGGAGCTGACCGTCAAGCGACTCGCCGCCCAGGAGCCGTGGTGGGAGCCGGGCACCGGGTCCGGGTACCACGCCATGACGTTCGGTTTCCTCGTCGGCGAGCTGGTCCGGCGGGTGTCGGGGCTGCTGCCGGGCGCGTTCCTGGCGCGGGAGGTGACCGGTCCGCTGGGCATCGACTTCACCGTCGGGCTGCCGGAGACGGAGGAGTCACGGGCGGCCGAGCTGGTCCATCCGCCGGCCGCGACCACCAGCGAACAGGCGGCGGCCTTCGCCCAGTTGACGCCCACCGCGCTGGCCGCACTCGCCAACCCGCTGGTCGGCGCGGCCGAGGCCAACACCGCCGAGTGGCGGGCCGCCGAGGTGCCCGCCGCCAACGGCCACGGCACCGCGCGGGCGGTGGCCGCGCTGTACGGGATCCTCGCGCTGCGCGGTACCTGGGGCGGCCGGAAGGTGCTGTCCGCGCGGGCGGCCGAGCGGGTCCGCGAGGGACAGGGGGCCTGCCGCGACCTGGTGCTCGGCGCGGGATTCGGCCGGGACACGGAGATCGGGCTGGGGCTGTGGCTGAGCGGCCCGCACGGCTCGTACGGGCCGAATCCCAGGGCCTTCGGTCACGACGGCTACGGCGGCTCCTGCGGTCTCGCCGACCCGGAGGCCGGTGTCTCCCTCGGCTACGTCATGAACCGGATGGGTCCGCACATCGCCGACGACCCACGCAAGATGGCGCTCGTCGACGCGCTCTACAGCGCGCTGTGACCCAAGGGGCGACCCGCCCCGCCTAGGTCCGGGATGTGTGCTCACCCTGCACGGAGAGTCCGGCGGCAGTGCACGCTCAGTCGATTCCCGCCCCTCGTCCGGTGCCAGTATCGACCCCGAGCGAACTGCGGTCCATCGCCGCTCCCGCGGCGAACAGCGGTCCTTCGACGCCGATTTCTCGTCTTCGTCAGGAGCTGACACACGCATGCGCAGACATCACCGTCCTCTGGTCCTGGGCCTCGCCGTCACGGTCGGGGTGCTCGCCGCCACGGTCATCCCGTCGGCCGCCGCCCCCTCCGCCGGCCGGACGTCACCGAAGCCCACGGTCGTCCTGGTGCACGGCGCGTTCGCGGACGCCTCCGGCTGGTCCGGCGTCGTCTCACGGCTGAAGAAGGCCGGCTATCCGGTCGTCGCCCCGGCCAATCCGCTGCGGGGCCTGCAGTCGGACGCCGCGTACCTCTCCTCGCTCCTGGGCACGATCGCCGGTCCGAAGACCGTCGTCGGGCACTCGTACGGCGGCGCCGTCATCACCGAGGCCGCCGCGTCCGTGCCCGAGGTGAAGGCGCTGGTGTACGTGGCGGCCTTCATGCCCGACAAGGGTGAGGTGCTCGGCGAACTGGCGAACCGTTTCCCGGGCTCGGAGCTCGACCCGGCGTTGGAGGCGCTGCCGGACGGGGCCGGCCACCACGACGTGGCGATCAAGCCCGACAAGTTCCACGACGTGTTCGCGGCCGATCTGCCGCGCTCCACGACGTCGGTGCTGGCGGTGTCCCAACGCCCGGTCAGCGTAGGGGCGTTCGAATCCACCGCGCAGGCAGCGGCATGGCGCTCGATCCCTTCGTGGTTCCTGGTGGCCACCCAGGACAAGACCATCTCCCCCGCGCTGGAGCGCTTCCAGGCGAAGCGGGCGGGCTCGCACACGATCGAGGTCGACTCCTCGCACGTGGCGATGATGTCGCACCCGGACAAGGTGACCGCACTGATCAAGTCGGCGGCGAAGTCCACTCGTTGAGGCTCGGCCCGACGCTTCCGCGTCAGCCCCTGCGGGTGGCCACCACCATGCGGCAGCGGGGGCTGCCGTCGGACCGTCGGCCGAACTCGGGCAGCACGAACAGCTCCACCTCGAAGCCGGCGCGTTCCAGCTCGCTCCGCACGAGCCCGAGCCGGAACGGCCGGTAGTACATGACGAACGGCGGCCGCCAGACCGCGTTACGCACCCGCATCGCGGCATCGAAGCCCAGGGCTGCCCAGTACCAGGGGGAGCGGGCCGGGGCGGGGGCGGGCAGCGGGAACGCGAAGCGCCCGCCCGGCCTGAGGACGGAGTGGACCTCGGAGAACAGGCGCGGCAGCTCCTCGGGCAGGAAGTGCCCGAACGCGCCGAAACTGACGGCCAGGTCGAAGGCCGAGGCGAAGGGCAGGGCAAGGGCGTCTCCCCGCACCCAGGACAGGCCGGGGCCTTCGCCTGCGGCCGAGGCTCCCCCGGAGCCCGATCGACTGTCGGCGGACTCCCCGGGACCCGGGGAGCGGGTGGTGCCGGAGCCCACCCGCTCCCTGCCCACGGCCAGCATCCCGGCGCTGATGTCCACGCCGGTGACGCTCTTCCGGCAGACCTCGCGCAGCACCTCCATCCCGGCCCCGGTGCCGCAGCAGAGGTCGAGGCCGTCCTCGAACGGGCCCATCGACGACAGGGCCGCCTCGACCGCCTCCAGGACGGAGTCCGGGGTACGGAACGGGGTGTGATCGAACTTGGGCGCGAGCAGGTCGTAGCCGTGTTCGACGGAGGAGAGCGCCTGAACGGCGAGTTCGCGGAGGCTGGGGCCTTGCGGGGTGAACATCACCTCAGCTTAGGCCCTGACTCGGGGCAGCGCCGGGCCCGGACTCTCGCCTAGGGTCCGGAGCATGACTTCGTTCCGTCCCGCCCCGACCTGGCTGGCCGACGCCGTCTTCTACCAGATCTATCCGCAGTCCTTCGCCGACTCCGACGGGGACGGCATCGGGGATCTCGCCGGGATCACCGACCGTCTCGACCACCTGTCCTGGCTGGGCGTCGACACCGTCTGGCTGAACCCCTGTTTCGTCTCGCCGTTCCGTGACGCCGGGTACGACGTCGCGGACTATCTGAACGTCGCCCCGCGTTACGGGTCCAACGACGACCTGGCGAGGCTCGTCGACGCTGCGGGCCGCCGGGGCATCCGGATCCTGCTGGATCTCGTCGCCGGGCACACGTCGATCGACCACCCGTGGTTCCGGGCCTCCGCGAACGACCCGGACGACCACCGCTACATCTGGACGGCCGAGGGCCGGCCCGAGGGCTTCGTCGCCTCCCCCGGCACCCGGCCCGGCGCGTACCTGCCGAACTTCTTCGACTCCCAGCCGGCCCTCAACTTCGGTTACGCACGCGGCAATCCGGCCGAGCCGTGGCGGCTGCCGGTCGACGCCGACGGGCCACGCGCCAACCGCGAGGCCCTCCGCACGATCATGGACCACTGGCTGCGCCTCGGTCTCTCCGGTTTCCGGGTCGACATGGCCGCCTCACTCGTGAAAGACGATCCGGACCGGGCCGAGACCGCCCGGGTCTGGACCGAACTGCGGCACTGGCTGGACACAGCTCACCCGGACGCCGTGCTGCTCGCCGAGTGGGGCGAGCCGGAGGTGTCGATCCCGGCCGGTTTCCACGCCGACTTCTTCCTGCACTTCGGCGGCCCCACCGACGGTCTCGCCCTGCGCTCGCTGTGGAACAACAGCACGGGCACGGTCCACGGGAACTGGGACCCCCTCGACTGTTTCTTCGACGCGGGCGGTGGAGGTTCACCGGGCCCGTTCGTGGATGCCTGGCGGCAGGCGAGTTCGGCCGTCGGCGACACGGGCTTCATCTCCCTGCCCAGCGCCAACCACGACTTCTCCCGCCTCAACTGCGGCCCCCGTACGCCCGAACAGCTGCCCGCGGCCTTCGTCTTCCAGCTGACCTGGCCGACGCTCCCGGCGATCTACTACGGCGACGAGATCGGCATGCGCTACCTTCCGGGCCTGCCCGACAAGGAGGGCAGCGTCCTCGGCGCCGACTACAACCGCGCGGGCTCCCGCACCCCCATGCAGTGGGACGACACCCCGAACGCGGGCTTCTCCACCGCCCCCGCCGACCGCCTCTACCTCCCCCTCGACCCCTCCCCCGACCGCCCGACCGTCGCCGCCCAGCGCGCCGACACCGCCTCGCTCCTCCACCTCGTCCGCCGCCTGATCGCCCTGCGCCGCCGGACCCCCGAACTGGGCTCCGGCGGCTCGGTGGAGGTGCTGCACACCGGCAGTCCGTTCGTGTACGTCCGGGGCGGGCGCTATCTGGTGGTGGTCAACCCCCGGCGCGACACCGCCGGCTGGTCGTACGGGCGCGCCGTCCGCGGGGCCCTGGAGGGGCGGGGCGTGGAGATCACGGACGGCACGATCACCGCACAGGGCTTCGGACACGGAATCTTCGAGCTCGCCGACTAGCCGGCGCGGCACGCATGCCCGCGCCGGGGTGGCACCTCTACGGCGCGGGCGAGCCGGCCGTCCTCGGCTCCTCGCCGTACGCCGTCAGGAAACGGTCGCGGAAGGTGTCCATGCGCCAGACCGGGGCGTCGTCGCCGGGCCGCAGGCCGTCGGACCAGCCCCAGTCGGCGATCCGGTCGAGGACCTTCGGGTCGTGGGCCACGACGGTGACCGGTACGTCGTGGCTCGCGCCGTTGCCGCTGACGCTCGCCATGGGCTGGTGGTCGCCGAGGAAGACCAGGACGGTGTTCTCGTCGCCGTACTTCTCCACGTACTGCAGGAGGCTGTGCAGCGAATACTGGACGGACTTGCCGTACTCCTCCTTGACCTTGACGGGGTCGGTGAAGACGTCGGCGGGGTCCTTGCCGGCCTTCTCGATGTCCCGGTAGACGGAGCCGTCGCCGACCTCGTCCCAGCCGACCATCTCCGGCAGCGGTGCCCAGGGCTGGTGACTGGAGGTCAGGATGATCTCCGACATCAGCGGCTTGTCGCCCTTCTTGGCGGCTTCCAGGCGCTCGAAGGCGGTGAGGGCGTACTGGTCGGGCATGGTCGACCAGCTGAACTTCGGCCCCTGGTAGCCGAGATCACGGGAGTCGTAGACCTTGTCGAGACCGTAGAAGTCGCCCTCCGGCCAGTTCTTCTGCACGCCGGGCACGATGCCGACCGTCCGCCAGGCGCCGCTCTTGTGGAACGCGCCGGGCAGCGTGAGGCGTTCGCCGGCGGTGACCGTGCGGTAGCGGCTCTGGTTGTCGATCCACAGGCCCGTCAGGAACGTGGAGTGGCCGAGCCAGCTGCTGCCGCCGTACGTCGCGGAGGTCAACCAGCCGCTCCTCGCGGCGAACCCGGCGTCGGTCAGGGCCTTGCCCTCCTCGTCGAGGGCCGCGTTCACGCCCGGTGCGACGGCCGGGTCCTCCAGGGCCGCGCGGCCGTAGCTCTCGATGAAAGTGATCATGACGTTTTTGCCGCGCAGTCCGGTCAGCAGCCGGTCGGCGGGCACATCGGCGAACTCGTCCTTCTTGGCCTCCTTGGCGAACGCGGCCTCGTCCCGCAGGGTCTCCCGCACCCGGTCCAGACGGTCCTGCACGAAACCGATGGTGTTCCTCGAGGCGACCGCCGTGTTCTGGATCGGCGTCAGGCCGAGTGCGGCGCAGGTGATCCACACGGTCCCGGCGACGATGGTGCCCCGGGTCGCCCGGTCCCGGTCGCGGACCAGGAGGGCGACGAGCCGCACGACCGCCAGCGCCATGACGGCGAACAGCAGCAGCACGAGGACCACGAGGCCGACCACGGCGGCCGTCGCGCCCGTCGGGCCGAGCGTGTCCTGGACGTACGACTCGGCGTCGTCCAGCAGGCCCCAGTCGAGGACCACGTTGAAGCCGCGGCCGAGGAACTGGTTGAAGCCGATGTCGAGTGCCTTCACGACCACCAGCGCGGCCAGGCCGAGCCCGATGACGACCGCCGCGACCAGCCTCGGCCGCCGGGGCAGCACCAGCATCAGGGCGGCGGCGAGGATCGGTTCCACGGGCAGCCGCAGAAACTGCCGTGCCTCGAAGTACTCGGCCTTGCCGGGCATCAGCAGCGCGAAGAGGACCAGGGCGGCGGCCAGTCCCGTGACGCCCCACGACACGCTCCGCGCCGCGACGGGGTACTTCGTCCGCAACGCAGTCCGGTAACCGTGCCATCGGCGGACGGGGTCGACGGCCTTCGGCGGTGCGTCCTCGGTCGAGGGCTTGCTCGTCTCGTCCGTGTCGGACGAGGGGCTGGAGCGCGTGAAGAGCGACACGCGACGTTCCTTCCGTGCGAAGACCGCTGGCGGTGCCCCCATCTGTACGGGAGCTCCGCGAGATCAGTTCAACGACCACGGGTAAGCCGTCGGTAAGGAACTCTCCACAGCCAGCCACCGATGGTGGTATGCTCAAGTCGGCACGTGTGTATCGCCCTTTCTCGGGCGCCGTTGCCACTCTCTCTCGGATCCCATGGATCCTGAGGTCTTTCTCGCCGCACCGCCCGTCGATCCCCGACCGGCCGTCGGCTTCAGCGCAACCACCCGCGACGCACGGGCCGCCTCTCGCAACGCGGCCGTGCACGGCTCGGCCACGCTCCGGGTGTGCGCCTTCCCCTCCCCCCTCTCGCGTTTTCCTCACGTCCTCGAAAGGACCTCCCCCCATGACCACCACCACTCTCGAACGCACTTCCACCGAATCTCGGCCGCCGGTCCGGGTCACCGGCGTCCTGGAGACCACACAGGGCGGGCAGGGGCAGCTGCGCGTCGACGGCTGTCTGCCGACCCCCTCCGACCCGCAGGTCCCCGCGGCGCTCATCCGCCGGTACGGCCTGCGCAAGGGCGACACCGTCGAGGGCCTGCGCGACGGCCGGCGCACCCTCACCGAGGTCGAGCGGATCAACGGCCGTACGCCCGGGGAGCTGCGCGCACGCCCGCACTTTTGCGACCTCACGCCGCTGCACCCCCGCGAGCGGCTGCGGCTCGAACACCCGGCGAGCGGTCTGACGGGCCGTCTGGTCGACCTCGTCGCCCCTGTCGGCAAGGGGCAGCGCGGGCTGATCGTGGCCCCGCCCAGGACCGGCAAGACCGTCCTGCTGCAGCAGGTGGCCGCCGCGATCGCCGCCAACCACCCCGAGGCCCGCCTGATGGTGGTGCTGCTCGACGAACGGCCCGAGGAGGTGACCGACATGCGGCGCTCCGTGCGGGGCGAGGTGTACGCCTCGACGTTCGACCGGTCCCCCAAGCAGCACATCGCGCTCGCCGAACTCGTCGTGGAGCGCGCCAAGCGGCTCGTCGAGCAGGGCGAGGACGTGGTGATCCTCCTGGACTCCCTGACCCGGCTGTGCCGGGCCCACAACAACGCGGCCGCGTCCGGTGGCCGCACCCTCAGCGGCGGAGTGGACGCCGCCGCCCTGCACGGCCCCAAGCGGCTCTTCGGCGCCGCTCGGCTGACCGAGGAGGGCGGCTCCCTCACCATCCTGGCCACCGCCCTGGTGGAGACCGGGTCCCGCGCCGACGGCTTCTTCTTCGAGGAGCTCA
This sequence comes from Streptomyces sp. ATCC 21386, assembly GCF_018728545.1. Classification (NCBI taxonomy): domain Bacteria; kingdom Bacillati; phylum Actinomycetota; class Actinomycetes; order Kitasatosporales; family Streptomycetaceae; genus Streptomyces; species Streptomyces sp. ATCC 21386. The sequence goes on along the minus strand of NZ_JAAVVL010000001.1, from coordinate 5,022,433 downwards.
AGGGCACCGGCAACATGGAACTCCGCCTGGACCGCGCCCTCGCCGACCGTCGGGTCTTCCCCGCCGTCGACATCACCCCCTCCGGCACCCGCCGCGAGGAACTCCTCCTGACAGCGGGCGAGTTGGCGGCCGTACGCGGTCTGCGGCAGGTCCTGCGGTCACGCGAGGGGCAGGCGAACCTGGAGACACTGCTGGAGCGGATGCGCGCCACACCGGACAACACCGCCTTCCTGCGGCAGGTGCGGCCCACGCTGCCGGCGGCATGACATGCGGCATCCGGGTGCTCGATCCGTGCGCTCGGCCCTGGCACCCGGGAGTACGGCACCCCCCTTTCCTACGTTTGCGATATGACCATCGGATTCTCACCCCGTGCTCCCCGCGGTCCTCGTGCTCCCCGTGCCGCCCGCGCTTCCCGTGCGGCCCGCCTCGCCGTGTGCTGCACCGCCGTCTGCGCGCTCGGGGCCCTGGCCGTCGTGACCGACCCGGAAGCCACCGGCCCCCGGTCCGCGACGGACGCGCAGGACGCCAAGGCCGCGCAGGGGGCGCCGATCCTGTACCGGCAGGGGACACAGGTGCGGCCGCGGGCCGGGGCGCCCGAGGTGCCGGACGTGACCGCGGTGTCGTGGCTGGTGGCCGACGCCGACAGCGGCGCGGTCCTCGCCGCGCACGACGCGCACCGCAGACTGCCGCCCGCGAGCACCCTGAAGACCCTGTTCGCGCTCACCGTGCTGCCGGGCCTCCCGTCGGGTCTCAGACACACCGTGAAGAGCGAGGAGCTGGCGGGCATCGGCGCCGGGAGCAGTCTGGTCGGCGTCAAGGAGGGCCGCACGTACACCGTCGCCGACCTGTGGCGCGGGGTCTTCCTCAGCTCGGGCAACGACGCCGTGCGCGTCCTGGCCCACCTCAACGGCGGCTGGAAGGCGACCGCCCGTCAGATGCGGGACAAGGCCCGCGCGCTGGGCGCCCGGGACACACACGTCGTCTCCCCCGACGGCTACGACGCGCCCGGTCAGGTGTCGTCCGCCTACGACCTGGCGGTGTTCGGACGGGCGGGGCTGCGCAACGCCGAGTTCGCCGGGTACTGCGCCACGGCGACCGCGAAGTTCCCTGCGGGCGGCTGGTCGTACGGCATCCAGAACACCAACCGGCTGCTCACCGGCGCCGGAGTGGAACGGTATCCGGGGCTGATCGGCGTCAAGAACGGCTACACCACCAACGCGGGCAACACGCTGATCGCCGCCGCGAAACGGGGCGGGCGCACCCTCGTGGTGACGGTGATGCGCCCCGAGTCCGGCGGCCTGGCCGTGTACGAGGAAACGCGCTCCCTGCTCGACTGGGGGTTCGACGCCGCCGGGCAGGTGGACGCCGTGGGCTCCCTGCTGCCGCCGCGCCCGGCGGCGGCGCCTCAGGCCGGCCCCGGACCGCGGCCCGTGACCCGCGCGGAGGCGGCCGAGGTGACCGTTCCCGACTGGCCGGTGGTGGGTGCGATCGCGGGTGCGGCCGGGGTGGGCGCGGCGGCCGTGGCCCTGGCGCTGCGGCTCAGGACCGGCCGGTCCGCCCGGGGCTGACCGACCGGCAGCCACAGCAGCAGCCCGAGCGTGATCCACACGTAGGTGTTGCTGCCGACGAAGCCGACGACGCCGGACGCGTCGTCGAACCACAGCCACACGACGCTGCTGCACAGCACCGCGTACAGCGCCGCCGTGAGCGGCAGCAGCCGGCGGTGCCTGAGCAGGACGGCGAAGGCCGGCAGCAGCCAGACCAGGTGGTGCACCCAGGTGATCGGGCTGACCAGGGCGCCGGTCAGCCCGGTGAGGGCGAAGGCGGCGGTCCAGTCGGCGGCGCGCACCGCGGCACGGGTCCGCCACGCCCACACGCACAGCACCACGAGCACCAGCGCCGCCCAGACGGCGCGGCTCGGTTCGTGCGGCGCCACGAGCCGGGCCAGGACACCCTGCAACGACTGGTTGGAGACGTAGTCGAGGCGGCCGACGCGGCTGGTGTCCCAGAGCGCCTCGGTCCAGTAGAAGCGCGAGGCGGCCGGGGCGATCCAGGCCGCCGCCGCGGTGGCGGCCGCGGCGACGGCCGTCGCGAGCCCGGCGGCCCGCCACCGCCGGGCGAGCAGCAGCAGTCCGATGAAGATCGCGGGCGTCAGCTTGACCGCCGCCGCCAGGCCGATGCCGACGCCCGCCCAGCGGCCCCGGCCCGTGGCCAGCAGCCTGGCGTCGGCGAGGACCAGGGCCAGCAGCAGGAGGTTCACCTGCCCGAAGCTGAAGGTGTCCCGCAACGGTTCGAACAGCGCGAGGGCGCAGAGAAGCAAGGAGAAGCCGAACCAGCCGTGGCGGCTCGGTGCCGGGCCGGCCAGTACCCGCAGGACGACCGCGAGTGCCGCCAGGTTCAGCCCCAGGCACAGCACGATCGCGGTGCGCAGTCCGACCAGCGCCATCGGCAGCATGACGACGGCCGCGAACGGCGGATAGGTGAAGCCGTAGGTCGTGCCCGGCACCAGGTAGTCGTAGAGGCTGCCGTCGTGGTGGACCCAGTGGTCGATCGTGCCGTGGTAGACGCGCAGGTCGAAGAAGCCGCGCAGCAGCGGGACGGTCGCGGTGAAGGCGGTGACGGCGAGGGCCGACGCGAGGACGAGGAGGACGCGGGTCCGCTCGGTGCGTGGCCGAACCTGCCTCGGGCGCGGTTCGCTCATGCCGTGCGCTCCAGGGCCGGTGCACGGGAGGCCAGTTCGGCCTGCCAGAGCACGACCACCGCGAGCACGGCCCCGCACACCGCGAGGACGAACTGCTCGGTGTCCGCCGGGTCGCCGCTCGGCAGGACGGCGAGCGCGAGAACCCCGCTGGCGGCCGCGACCCGGCGCTGTACGGAGACGTCCCGGGCGGCGGCGGCGATGAGGAACAGGCCCCACAGGGCGTACCAGGGGCGGATCGCGGGGCCCAGCGCGGCCACGGCGGCCAGGCTGAGGCCGAGCGCGTACACCGGGCCGGGTCGCAGCCGGAACCATATGTGGAGGACGACGGCGAGGGTCAGCAGCAGTCCGGCGGCGCGCCAGGCCGGGAGGGCGAGGGGGGCCAGGTCGCTGCCGAGGTCGTGCAGCAGGGTGGCGGTGGCGCGGCCCAGGACGGTGGTGGGCGACCAGTTCTGGGGTGACACGGGGGTGCGCAGCGCGGCGATCCAGCCGTACCCCGTGCCGGCCAGTGCGGTCGCGGCGGCCGTGGTGCCGGCGGCGACGGCCAGAGTCGCCGCCGCCGTGCGGACCCGTCCCGTACGACCGCGCATCACCACCACCGCCACCAGCCCGAGCGCGGCGGGTGCCTTCACCAGCGCGGCGAGGGTGACCAGGACGACGCCGACCGGATACCAGCGGCCCCGCGCGAGCACCAGCCCGACGCCCAGCAGTCCCAGCATCATCGCGTCGTTGTGGGCCCCGGCCACCAGGTGCAGGAGGACGAGCGGGTTGAGCGCGCCGAGCCAGAGCGCGACCGCCGGGTCGGTTCCGCTGTGCCGGGCGAGGCGGGGCAGTGCCACGGCCATCAGCGCCACGCCGAGCAGTGCGATCAGGCGCATCCCGATGAGCCCGGCCGGGATCCGGCCGTCGGTGAGCGCGGACAGCCCGGAGGCCAGGGCGAGGAAGACCGGGCCGTAGGGGGTCGGGGTGTGCCGCCACATCGGGGCCACCTCGTCGGCGAGCGGTCCGCCGAGCCGGGCGGGCCCGTGCAGATGGACGTCCATGTGCGCGTCGACCATGGCGCCCTGGGCGAGGTAGCTGTAGACGTCCCGGCTGAACAGCGGGGGCGCGAGCAGCAGCGGCGCCGCCCAGACGGCCAGAACGAGCAGCAGGGCGCGCGGAGTCGGTGGTTCCGGGCCGCGTATCACCTTGCCGAGCAGCGCCCAGGCGGCTGTCAGCAGCACGACGCCGAAGTAGACGCCGACGAGCCCCAGCGCGCCGCGCCCCGAGGTCGGCGACAGCAGCTCCCGCACGGGCAGGGCTCCGGCGGTCTCACCTCCGAGGGCGAGGAAGGCGGTTCCGGCCAGGCCGAGTGCCTGACAGCGGCGCAGGTCGACGGGAAAAGCGATGGCCAACACTCGGTCAGGCTGTCAACGCCGGGTGGCGGGGAAGCGACGCCGCGCCTTCCGGCCGGGTACCGGGACGTGACCAGGAGCGAACCCGCCGCCCCGGTCGGCGACCGCGGTACCGGGGCTGCGGGCTCTCGGCGGCGGGCCCGGGGTGGGAGGGTCAGAAGATCGACAGCCCCGTCAGGGTGGTGAACCGGTCCAGGGCCGCCACCCCGGCCACCGAGTTGCCGCGCTCGTCCAGCCCGGGGCTCCAGACGCAGAGCGTGCACCGGCCGGGGACGACGGCGATGATGCCGCCGCCCACCCCGCTCTTGCCGGGCAGGCCCACGCGGTACGCGAAGTCACCGGCGGCGTCGTACGTGCCGCAGGTGAGCATCACCGCGTTGATCTGTTTCGCCTGGCTGCGGGTCAGCAGCCGGGTGCCGTCGGCGCGGACGCCGTGGCGCGCCAGGAAGCCGGTGGCCAGGGCGAGGTCGGCGCAGGAGGCGCTGAGGGAGCACTGGCGGAAGTACTGGTCGAGGATGACCGGCACGGGGTTGTCGATGTTGCCGTACGAGGCCATGAAGTGGGCGAGGGCCGCGTTGCGGTCGCCGTGGGCGGATTCGGAGGCGGCGATCTGCGGGTCGAAGTCGAGGTCGGGGTTGCCGCTCTCCGTGCGGAGGAAGGACAGCAGCGTGCCCGCCGCGTCGCCGGTCCGGGTGTGCAGGCGGTCGGTGACGACGAGGGCGCCCGCGTTGATGAACGGGTTGCGCGGGATGCCGTTCTCGTACTCCAGCTGGACCAGGGAGTTGAAGGGGTTGCCGGAGGGTTCGCGGCCCACGTGTTCCCAGAGGGCGTCACCCTCGCGCTCCAGATCGAGCGCGAGGGTGAAGACCTTGGTGATGGACTGCGTGGAGAACGGCTCACGCCAGTCCCCCACGCCGTACACCGTGCCGTCGGGCTCCGCGACGGCCATGCCGAAGCGGCGCGGGTCGCGGGCCGCGAGCGCCGGGATGTAGTCGGCGGGCCGGCCCCGGCCCGGGGTCCGTTCGATCTCCTCGGCGATGCGTTCCAGGATCGGCCCGAAGGCGGGGGTCTCCATCAGGCCGACGGTGCGCCGCTGCCCGCGAGGACCTCGGGCCGCAGCAGTTCCCGCAGGCGTTCGGCAGGCAACAGGCCCTTCTCCTGGACGAGTTCGGCCACGCCCCGGCCGGTGGCGAGGGCCTCCTTGGCGATGTCGGTGGCGGCCGTGTACCCGATGTGCGGGTTGAGGGCGGTGACCAGGCCGATGGAGTTCTCCACGGCGGCGCGCAGTTCGTCCTCGTTGGCGGTGATGCCGTCGACACAGCGCTCGGCGAGGGTGAGGCAGGCCGCGCGGAGGTGGGTGAGGGACTCCGAGAGGGAGTGCAGGATGATCGGCTCGAAGGCGTTGAGTTGGAGCTGTCCGGCCTCGGCGGCCATGGTGATGGCGACGTCGTTGCCGATGACCTCGAAGGCGACCTGGTTGACGACCTCGGGGATCACCGGGTTGACCTTGCCGGGCATGATCGACGAACCGGCCTGCACCGGGGGCAGGTTGATCTCGTTGAGGCCGGCGCGCGGGCCGGAGGAGAGCAGACGAAGGTCGTTGCAGCTCTTGGAGAGCTTGACGGCGATGCGCTTGAGCACGCCCGACATCTGCACGAAGGCGCCGCAGTCCTGGGTGGCCTCGACGAGGTTGGCGGCGGTGACCAGCGGCAGCCCGGTGATCTCGGCGAGGTGGCGGCGGGCCGCTTCGGCGTAGCCGGCGGGGGCGTTGAGGCCGGTGCCGATGGCGGTGGCGCCGAGGTTGATCTCGTGGATCAGCTCGACGGCCTCGGCGAGGCGGCTGCGGTCCTCGTCGATCATGACGGCGAACGCGGAGAACTCCTGGCCGAGCGTCATGGGGACCGCGTCCTGGAGCTGGGTGCGGCCCATCTTGAGCACCTGGCGGAACTCGACGGCCTTGGCCGCGAAGGAGTCCTGGAGGACGGCCATCGCCTGGAGCAGCCCGCGCACCGCGAAGACGGTGGCGACCTTGACGGCGGTCGGGTAGACGTCGTTGGTGGACTGGCCGAGGTTGACGTCCTCGTTGGGGTGCAGGTGCTCGTACCGGCCCTTGGGGTGGCCCAGCAGCTCCAGCGCCCGGTTGGCGATCACCTCGTTGGCGTTCATGTTGGTGGAGGTGCCGGCGCCGCCCTGGATCACGTCGACGACGAACTGCTCGTGCAGCTTGCCGTCGCGGATCTCCCGGCAGGCCTCGATGATCGCGGCGGCCTTCTCCGGGGCGAGCAGGCCGAGTTCCTCGTTGGCGCGGGCGGCGGCCTCCTTGACGGCGGCCAGGGCGTCGACCAGGTGGGGGTAGGCGGAGATCGGGGTGCCCGTGATGGGGAAGTTCTCCGTGGCGCGCAGGGTGTGGACGCCCCAGTACGCGTCGGCGGGGACGTCACGGTCTCCGAGCAGATCGTGTTCGCTGCGGGTCGCTGCGGCGGCGGTCATGGCAGGGGGCCTTCTTTCGTGAACTGCGGGTGAGTCGGTGGTCGGGGTGGGGTGGGTGCGTCGTCGGGTGCGGGTGGGTGAGGGCTGGTCGCGCAGTTCCCCGCGCCCCTGAAGGGCCGGGGCTGCGCCCCGTGCTCCTCGGGCACGGAAAAGCAGGGGCGCAGCCCCGCTTTTCAGGGGCGCGGGGAACTGCGCGAGAAGCCCCACCGGGCCCGCGCCCGACGACGCAGACTCTGGTCAGGGCAGACGCGGCATCGGATCCAGCGCCCGCACCGCACTGACCCGCCCCACTTCCCGCCCGCCCCCGAGCAGCGCCTCACCCGAGAACCCGGCGAGAGTCTCCGGATCGATCCCGGCCCGTACGAGCGCCGCCGCGGTCACCGGCACCCGCGCCCTGTTCGCGCCGTCGGCGATCTTCACCGCGACGGCCCGGCCGTCGGGCAGCGCGGCGACCTGGACGCCCTCGAAGCCGTCCTTGGTGAGCAGTCCGGGCACGGCCCGCATCAGCTCGGCGACGTCGCGTCCGGCGCCGGAGGCCATCTCGGCGTGGTCGCGCATCGCGTCGGCGACGGTGCGCTCGGGGGTGCCCTCGGCGGCGGTGGTGATCCGGGCGAGGGCGCGGGCGAGACCGTGCAGGGAGACGGAGAACAGGGGCGCGCCACAGCCGTCGACGGTCACCCGGGCGACGGCCTGCCCGGTGAGGTCCTCGACGATCTCCGCGATGGCCTGCTGCAGGGGGTGGGCCGGGTCGAGGTAGTCGTCCAGGGACCAGCCGTTGAGCCTGCAGGTGTACAGCATGGCGGCGTGCTTGCCGGAGCAGTTCTGTGCGAGACGGGAGGGCTGCCTCCCGTCGCGTATCCACGCGTCGCGGACGGCCGGGTCGTACGGCATGTCGGTGACGTTGCGCAGGGCGGCCTCGGTGAGGCCGGCCAGCTCCAGGATCCGCCGGGCTCCGGCGAGGTGGCGTTCCTCGCCGGAGTGGCTGGCGGCGGTCAGCGACAGCAGTTCGCCGTCCAGGGGAAGTCCGGCGCGCAGCATCGCCACGGCCTGGACCGGCTTGAGCGCCGACCGGGGGTAGAACGCCGCCTCGATGTCGCCGAGTTGGAGTTCCACCTCCCCGTCGGCACCCAGCACCACGACGGAGCCGTGGTGGATGCCCTCGATGACACCTCCGCGTACGAGGTGGGCGACGGGGGCGTGCAGCGGTTCCCGGATCGCGGGGGCCGCGGCCACCGGAGCCGCAGGGGTCGCCGAGGCGCCGGTGGTCGTGGGGTCGTACGTCACTGCGTGGATCACTTCTTCACTCCGGCCGACTGCTGGGCGACCCGGCGACGCACGCCGAACCACCCCGCGATCAGCGCCAGCACGATGAGGGGCAGGCACAGCACGGTCGTGCGGCCCGCGCCGCCGTCCGCGTACATCAGGACCAGGACCGACGCCAGGAAGAACAGGGTCACCAGTTCGGTCCAGGGGGAGCCGGGCAACCGGTAGCTCGGCCGGGTCAGCTCGCCCTTCTCGGTCTTCTGCCAGAACACCAGGTGACAGATCATGATCATGCCCCAGGTGCAGATGATGCCGATCGCGGCGAAGTTGAGCACGATCTCGAACGCGTCGGCCGGGACCACGAAGTTCAGCCCGACGCCCAGCACACAGATACCGCTGGTGAGCAGGATGCCGCCGTAGGGGACCTGGTTGCGGCTCATCACGCCGGTGAACTTCGGGGCGGAGCCCGCCATCGCCATGGAGCGCAGGATGCGGCCGGTGGAGTACAGGCCCGAGTTGAGCGAGGACATGGCCGCGGTCATCACGACCAGGTTCATGATGCCGCCGGCCGCCGGGACGCCGATGTTGGAGAGCACCGTGACGAAGGGGCTCTCGCCGGCCTTGTACGAGGACCAGGGCAGCAGCATCGCCAGCAGGATCACGGAGCCGACGTAGAACAGACCGACGCGCCACATGATCGAGTTGATCGCCTTCGGCATGACCTGCTCGGGGTTCTCGGTCTCGCCGGCCGCGACGCCGACCAGTTCGACGGAGGCGTAGGCGAAGACGACACCCTGGATGATCAGCAGCATGGGCAGCAGACCGTTGGGGAAGATGCCGCCGTTGTCGGTGATCAGGGACGGCCCGGGGGTGTGGCCGTCGACCGGCTGCTGGGTGACCAGCAGGAAGATGCCGATCAGCATGAAGGTGACGAGCGCGCCCACCTTGATGATCGCGAACCAGAACTCCAGTTCGCCGAACATCTTCACCGAGATCAGGTTCACGGCGAGGACGACCCCGAGCGCGATGAGCGCGATCACCCACTGGGGGATGTCGGAGAACATGCCCCAGTAGTGGGTGTAGAGGGCGACCGCGGTGATGTCGGCGATACCGGTGGTGGCCCAGTTCAGGAAGTACATCCAGCCGGCCGTGTAGGCGCCCTTCTCCCCCAGGAACTCCCGGGCGTAGGACACGAAGGCGCCGGACGAGGGCCGGTAGAGGACCAGCTCGCCGAGGGCGCGGACGACGAGGAAGGCGAAGACTCCGCAGACCGCGTAGGCGATGAAGAGGGAGGGTCCCGCGTCGACGAGACGTCCGCCGGCGCCGAGGAAGAGGCCGGTGCCGATCGCGCCGCCGATGGCGATCATGTTGACGTGGCGGGACTTGAGGGACTTGCTGTAGCCGGCGTCTCCGGCGTCGACGTGGGCCGCCGGCTGCCCGGCCTGTACGGCGTCTTTTTCGAGGGACTGCTCGCTCACGCCTCGGGTCCGCCTTCCGTGGAACTGTCCGTGCGCGGGGAACGCACGATGTCGGTGAGGGTGGTCTCGACGCGGTCGAGATGGTGGGACATGGCCTCCACCGCGTCGTGTTCGGAACCGTCGATCAGCGCCTCGACGATGGCCCGGTGCTCGCGGTTGGACTGCTCGCGCCGTCCGCCCAGTTCGTTGAGGAAGGCCGACTGGCGCGCCAGTGCGTCCCGGATCTCCTCGATCACCCGGCGGAACACCGGGTTCTGGGCGGCTTCCGCCACGGCCAGATGGAAGAGGGTGTCCATCGCGACCCAGGCGGTGGTATCGGTCTCCCGCTCCATCCGGTCCAGCAGGTGGGCCAGATGGTCCAGGTTCTCCGGGGTGCGGCGCACTGCCGCGTACCCGGCGACCGGGATCTCCACGTGCCGGCGCACCTCCAGCAGGTCGCTCGCCGCGTAGTCGCCGAAGGTGGGGTCCTCGACGGCGTTCGCGATCACGAAGGTGCCCTTGCCGGTGCGGGACTGGGTCAGCCCCATCACCTGAAGGGCGCGCAGCGCCTCGCGCAGGACCGGACGGCTCACTTCGAGCTGCCGGCAGAGCTCCGCCTCCGAGGGAAGCTTCTCCCCGATGGCGTACTTGCCGCGCTCGATCGCGTCGCGGAGGTGGGTGAGCACCGCTTCCATGGCGCTGACGCGCCGGGGTGCCGAGCCACCTGTCTGGCTGTCTGACAGGTTCACGGGGGTGATCCTGCGGGTGACCGGAGGGGGCTGTCAAGGGGGTGCGTATTCGATCTTCCAGGTCATGGGCGGTGGTGGATCGACCGTGCGTCGGGTGCCGGCCGCACCCCGCGGACCACGTCAGCTGAGGCCACCGGCAGCGAGCAGCCCGAACAGCAGCACGCCGACGACGATCCGGTAGGACACGAACACCTGGAAGGAGTGCCTGGTCACGAACTTCAGCAGCCAGGCGACCGAGGCGTACGCGACCGCGAACGACACGGTGGTGCCGGCGATCAGCGGGGCCGCGCCCACGCCCGCGCCGAGGGCGTCCTTCAGCTCGTACAGACCGGCGCCGGTGAGAGCGGGGATGCCGAGGAAGAAGGAGAGTCGGGTGGCGGCGACGCGGTCGAGGTCGAGCAGCAGCGCGGTGGACATGGTGGCGCCGGAGCGGGAGAAACCGGGGAACAGCAAAGCGAGGATCTGCGAACCGCCGACGAGCATCGCGTCCCGGAACCGGGTGTCCTCCTCGGCTCGCCCGCGCCGGCCCACCTGTTCGGCGAGCCACATCACTCCGCTGCCGACGATCAGGGAGCCGGCCACCACCCACAGGGAGGCGAGCGGCCCCTCGATCAGCGACCGGGCGGCCAGCCCCACGACGACGATCGGGATCGTCGCGGCGATCGCCCACCACGCGAAGCGATAGTCCCGCTCCTGCCGCTTGTCCGCGTCGAACAGCCCCCGGAACCAGGCGGACCCGATGCGCGCGATGTCGTGACGGAAGTACACGAGCACCGCGGCGATCGCGCCGACCTGGATGACCGCCGAGAACCCGACGACCGCCTTGTCGTCCACCTGGATCCCCATCAGCCCTTCGGTGATCTTCAGATGACCGGTGGAGGACACCGGCAGGAACTCCGTCACCCCCTCCACTGCTCCGAGGACGACTGCCTGACCGACGCTGATGGTGCTCATGAGGTCCAGTTCTGCTTCGCGAGGGCATGACCGACGGGGGGCACGGCTGAGGATCGGCCGGGCGCCACGGGTCACGGCGACCGTGATCGCGCCGGGACAGCAGTCGTACTACGGCCGGGTAAGGCCCGCGCTCAGGACCAGAACGCCCGCGCGACCGCGAGCCCCACGTAGACCGCGCCCAGGCCGGCCGTCACGCCGGCGACCGCGTTGGCGGCGGCGTGGAAGCGGTCGCCGGCTCCCGCCAGGCGCAGGGTCTCGTAGGAGAAGGTCGAGTAGGTGGTGAGCGCTCCGCACAGGCCGGTGCCGAGGAGAAGCTGCAGGTGGGAGCCGACAGCGCCGGCCGCCACGGCACCGGTGAGGAAGCCGAGGACGCCGGAGCCCGCCACGTTGACGGTGAAGGTACCCCAGGGGAAGGCCCTGTCGTGGCGGGACTGCACCACGCGGTCGGTGAGGTAACGCAGGGGGGCGCCCACCATTCCGCCGACGACGACGAGAAGCCAGTTCACGACGGACTCTTACCCTTCTCATGTGCCGGGACGGGCGTGGGGCGCAGCACGCGACGCGCCGTCGCCGTCGCGACCAAGACCGCCGTGAGGGCGGCGAGCAGGGTCACGGCCAGGTAGCCGAGGGCGGTCTCGGGGCGGCCCTCCTCGATGAGGCGCTGGATGTCGACGACGTACGTCGAGAAGGTGGTGAAGCCGCCGAGGACTCCGGTGCCGAAGAAGGGGCGGACGAGGCGGTGGACCGTCCACGCCTCGGTGACGGCGACCATGAAGAGGCCGACCACGAAGCAGCCGACGACGTTCACCCAGAAGGTGGTCCAGGGGAAACCCGTGGTCCCGGTGGGCCAGAGCAGCGCGGCACCGTGGCGGGCCGCGGCCCCGAGACCCCCACCGACCGCCACGACCGCGACCACGGGTGCCTGACCGTGCCAGGGGGCGGGCCGGGGCGGATCGGGGACGGGGGCGTCGGGAGACTGCGGGACCTCGGAGTCGCCGACGGACGGGAGGACGCCCGGCGGCCCACCTGGGAGCGGCAGGACATCCGGTGACCCGCCGGGCGGCGGGACTTCGGGCTCACCGGAGGACGGCCGGGATCCGGGCCTGTCGGGGGGTGGGGGCGGCATGGGTGCGGGTCTCCTACTCGCCGGGCCCGGAGGTCGCCGGGCGTGCTCCGTCGCAAGCAGGGACCGTTGTCGGCGTCGTCGCCGCGGTTCGGGTACGGCGGGCCCCACCGCCGCGCCGCGACCGTGATCGCGGCTCGGCCGACAGCGTAACGCGCCCGTCCTCGCCGCCGCACTCGGCGGTGCAACGCTCGCACCGCACGCGCACGAGCGGGCCGCACCGGACCGGTCCCCTGGGTCGGGCCTCGTGTCTCGCCGGTGGCCGGGTGCCGACCCCCGGGCTCCACATGACCGGCGGAAGGCACGACGGACCACAGCACCCGACCGTGCCTCCCGCGCCTCGGGGACGGCTCGGTCCGCCTTCGCCGAACTTCCGGACTCGGCGCGGCCCCTCCGGCCCGCCTACGACGCACCCTCGGGCCGGAGCACGCCGCCCGGCGGCAACAGGTGCTGCGCCCGATCGCCCGCGCCGCTCCACCCTGGCAGGGGCCGCGCCGCCCCACCGGTGGCCCGGGTTAGATTGGCCGTCGCCGACCAGGGAGACCGCCGTGCCCGTCCGCCCCCGCCTGCTGTACGTCACCGACCTCGCCTATCCGGCCCGAGGGCGGCGGTACTGCGACGAGGACATCTTCCTCACCTCCCGGTTGCGCGCGGAGTTCGACATCGCCCTGTGCCACCCCCTGGACACGGTGGCTCTGATGGACGGGTTCGACGCCGTCGTGGTCCGCAACAGCGGGCCCGTCCTGCACCACCAAGAGGCGTACGACGCCTTCCGCGAGCGGGCGACGGCGCTCGGGACCCGCGTCTACAACCCGCTGACCGGCCGCGCCGACATGGGCGGCAAGCAGTACCTGCTGGACCTCACCGCCGCCGGGTACCCGGTCATCCCCACCGTCGACCGGCCCGAGGACCTCACGCGGCTGCCGGAGTCCGCCGCGTACGTGGTGAAGCCGAAGGCCGGCGCGGACTCCGTCGGCCTGCGCTTCCTGACCGGCCCCGAGCTGGCGGGCCTGGCCGGGGGCGACCTCCTCGTCCAGCCGCGCGTCGACTTCCGCTACGAGGTGTCCTTCTACTACGTCGACGACACCTTCCAGTACGCCCTCCACGCGCCCGACCCCGACCGCCGCTGGGTCCTGGAGCCCTACGAGGCCTCCGAGGCCGACCTCTCCTTCGCCCGGCGCTTCATCGACTGGAACACCCTCGACCACGGCATCCAGCGCGTGGACGCCTGCCGAACGCAGGACGGCGACCTCCTCCTGGTCGAACTGGAGGACCTCAATCCCTACCTCTCCCTGGACCGGCTCCCCGAGCGGGTCCGGGACACCTTCGTCACGGCCATGACCGGTTCGCTGCACGCGTTCCTCGGCGGCTGAAAACATCAGGAGGGGCCGCACGCAATCACGTACGGCCCCACGACCGCGCCCTTCAGGGGCGCGGGGAACTGCGCGACCAGCCCCCACCGGCCCGCGGTATCACCACGGCCCGAACCGGTGATCTCCTCACCGGTGGCTGAACCACGCCGCCGCCGGCAGCAGCCTGTCGTCGTACCCGAACAGCGCCTGATTCTCCCAACCGTTCCCGGAGGCCGCGTCCGTCGGGTCCCAGCCGTTGCCGTCGACCGCGGTCCACGTCGATTCCCAGTGGAAGATCCCGAGACCCCGCCCGCCCGGGACGGCCTCGACGATGCTCGCGATGTCCTTCATCCACCGCGTCTGACCGGCGGTCGTGGCCGGGTAGCCGGACACGAGTTCGCTGCTCAGGTCGATGATGTTCTCGTGCGCGTCCTCGCTGTCCAGCCGGAACGGGTACGCCGTCTCGGCGACGAACACCGGCTTGGCGTAGCGGGACGCCGCGTCGTCCAGCGTGCTCTGGAAGTCGGCGAGCGTGCCGTGCCAGTAGCCGTAGTACGACAGGCCGATGACGTCGAACTTCACACCATGGGAGACCGCGTTGTCGAACCACCTGCGGGTGCCGGACAGGTCCCCGCCCTTGGCGAGGTGCAGCGCCACCTGGGTGGAGGAGTTGACCGCCTTGACCGCGTCGTAGCCGGAGTTGAGCAGTCCGGCGAGCTGCGACCAGTTGGAGGTGGAGCCCGCCGGCCACAGCATGCCGCCGTTGATCTCGTTGCCGACCTGGACCATGTCGGCGGTGGAGCCCTGCGCCTTGAGGGCGCCCAGGACGTCGTAGGTGTGGTTGTAGACGTCCGTCCGCAGCTGGCTGTAGGAGTGACCGGCCCACGCGGACGGCACGGTCTGGGCGCCCGGGTCGGCCCAGGTGTCCGAGTAGTGGAAGTCGACCAGGAGCTTCATGCCCTGCGCCTTGACGCGCTTGGCGGCGGCGAGCACGCGGGTCTTGTTGTTGTAGCCGTCGGCGGGGTTCACCCAGACCTTGAGGCGTGCGTAGTTCTGGCCCGCGCCCTTGAGGACGGCGAGGGCGTCGCCGGTGGTGCCGGAGCTGTTCCTGTAGACGCCGCCCTTGGCCTCGCTCTTGACGAGCGAGGACACGTCGGAGCCCTTGATGGGCACGCCCGTCGTCCCGGACGCGAAGGTCAGGTCGTCGACGTTGATCCAGTTCCCGGCCTTGGCGTCGGAGTTGACGCTGATGGTGCACTGGTTGTTGGTCACCGCGATCGAGGTGACGATCCGGATCCAGCCACTGGCGGAGACCGGGATGTCGGTGCGCTGTTCGGCGCTGCCGCAGTTCTTCAGCGCGAGGTACGCGGAGTTCTGGCCGCCGCCGGAGCGCACCCACGCGGTGAGCTTGTAGTTCCCGTTCGTCAGGCCGGACAGGTACTGGTACGTCTCCACCTTGTAGGCGGAGGACGACCAGTGGGTGAGGCGGTGACTGCCGCCGTGGCCACCGGACTCGGTGAAGGAGGCGGCGTTCTGCCCGCCCGCCGAGTACGTCGACCAGCCGGCCGGCGTCGCGGTCCCGGTGCCGTCGGACTCGAAGCCCCCGTTGGTGAGGGTGGAGGCGGCGTGTGCCGAGCCGGCGGGCACGGTGGTGAGCGCCAGACCCGCGAACAGCGGTATGAGCAGGGCCCTGAGGGCACGTCTCGCGTGGAACATCGTCGTCCCTTCGACGAAGGTGGGGAGCCGGGTGATGCGGTGTTGTGACGGCGCCGCGCCCGAAGGCCGTGGGCGCGGCGCCGCCGGGGCCGACCGGATGTCCCCAGAGATCCGGTCGGGGTCGGGGATGCCCCGGGGCGGGGAAACGCCCCCGGGCGGGGAGCGGCGGCCGTCACCCGTGCGGCTCGGTGACGGGCTGCCGCCCACATCTGCTGATCAGGGGTCGAGACGTACGACCCTGACGCCGCCGGCGGGTACGACGAGGCGGCCCGCCGCGCGTTCGCCGGTGAGGAGTTCGGTGCCGGCCGTGTCCAGCGGCACCTTCGCGTCGAGCGCGGTGTGGTTGATCGCGAAGAGGAAGTCGCCCGACTCCCCCGCGCGGCGGACCACTTCGACGTCGCGCGGCAGGTCGGCGCGGGGTGCGACGCCCGCGTCGTCGGCGGCCCAGCCGAGGAGCGCGTCGAGGCCGTGTGCGTCGAGACGGGTCGACACGTACCAGGCGGAGCCCTCCCCGAGCCGGTGCCGGGTCACGGCGGGCCGGCCGGCGGCGAGTCCGTCGGCGTAGGTCCACACGGGCTCGGCACCGCGCGGCACCACGAACTCGGTCCACACGTCGCCGGTCAGTTCGGAGCCGTCGGGGCCGGTGAGGCGGACGCTCTCGCCGCCCAGCAGGGGCGAGAACTCCTCGACGGTCAGGCCGAGTACGTCGCGCAGGACGCCGGGGTAGGGCCCCTCGTGGACGGCGTCGTGCTCGTCGACGATCCCGGAGAAGTAGGAGACGACGAGGGTGCCGCCGTTCTCGACGTACGCCTTGAGGTTGTCCCCCGCCGCTCGCGTCATCAGGTACAGGGCGGGAACGACGACAAGGGGATAAGCCGACAAGTCGGCTTCCGGGTGGGCGAAGTCGACCGTGAGGTGGCGGTCGTAGAGGGCCTCGTAGAAGGCGTCGGCGCGCTCGCGGGCCTCGTGGTCCTCGCTGGGGCGCCAGGCGAGGTTCTGCGCCCACCAGGAGTGCCAGTCCCACAGGACGGCCACGTCGGCGACGGTCCGGCTGCCCTTGACCTGGCTCAGCGAGTCCAGGGAGGCCCCCAGTCCGACGACCTCGCGCCACACGCGCGAGTCGGTGCCGGCCTGCGGCAGCATCGCCGAGTGGAACTTCTCGGCGCCGCGCCGGGACTGCCGCCACTGGAAGAACATGGCGCCCTCGGAGCCGCGTGCCACGTGGGCGAGAGAGTTGCGGGCCATCTGACCGGGGGCCTTGACAGGGTTGCGGGCCTGCCAGTTGACGCCGGAGGTGGAGTGCTCCAGGAGCAGCCAGGGGGCGCCGCCGCCGACCGAGCGGGTGAGGTCGGCGGCCATCGCGAGGTTGACGTGGGTGCGGCGGCCGTCGGTGATCAGGTAGTGGTCGTTGGTGACGAGGTCGACCTCGCGGCCCCAGGCCCAGTAGTCCAGGGAGTCGCACTGGCTGAGCGCGGTCATGAAGTTGGTGGTGACCGGGATGCCGGGGGCGAGGCGGTGCAGGATGTCCCGTTCGGCGACGAAGTTCTCGCGGATCGTCTCGTCGGCGAACCGCTTGTAGTCGAGGGCCTGGCCGGGGTTGCCGACCGTGGGGGTGACGCGCGGCGGGTTGATCTGTGCGAAGTCGGTGTAGTGCTGGCCCCAGAAGGCGGTGCCCCAGGCCTCGTTGACCGCCGCTACGTCGCCGTACGTCCGCTCCAGCCAGCGGCGGAAGTGCACGGCGCAGGAGTCGCAGTAGCAGGCGGAGACGGGGACGCCGTACTCGTTGTGGACGTGCCACAGGGCGAGCGCCGGGTGGTCGGCGTAGCGCTCGGCGAGCTTCGTGGTGATGCCGCCGGCGGCGGCCCGGTAGTCGGCGTTGCTGTGGCAGATGGCGCCGCGCGAGCCGAACTCGTAGCGGGTGCCGTCGGCGGCCACGGGGAGCGCCCCGGGGTGTTCGCGGTAGAACCAGGCCGGCGGGACGACCGTGGGGGTGCCGAGGTCGACGCGGATGCCGTTGTCGTGGAGCAGGTCGAGCAGACGGTCGAGCCACGCGAAGTCGTAGGTGCCCCGTGAGGTCTCCAGCAGGGCCCAGGAGAAGATGCCGACGCTCACCATCGTGACGCCGGCCTCACGCATCAGCCGGACGTCCTCGCGCCAGACGGTTTCCGGCCACTGCTCGGGGTTGTAGTCCCCACCGAAGGCGAGCCCGGTCAGGCCGGTGGGGGTGGTCTCCGGCATGGATCTCTCCCGTTTTGTCGATCATCTGGGAACGTGCACACACGTCGGCGCGGTGCGGAGCCCTACATAACCGCACAGCAACAACCATTGACAAGTGTCCGGGATGTTTCTCTACTGTGAACGCTCACAGAAGCATGGCATGGTCCTCGCAGTAGACGAGGACCCAGGTCAGGGGAGAACGATCCATGTCCGACATCACGAAGCACCGGCGCTTTGTGGCCACTGCCGTCGCCGTCACGCTCGGCGCCACCACACTCGCCGCCTGCGGCGGGTCCGACGAGGACGGCGAGGCTCAGTCGGGGCCCGCCCGGCTGACGTACTGGACCTGGACGCCCGGCATGGACAAGGTCGTCGACCTCTGGAACGAGGGCCCCGGCAAGAAGCAGCAGATCACCGTCACGGTGAAGAAGCAGGCCTCCGGCGACACCCTGGTCACCAAGATCCTCACCGCGCACAAGGCGGGCAAGGGCCCGGACCTGGTGCAGGCCGAGTACCAGGCGCTGCCGACCCTGGTCAGCAACGACGCGGTCGCCGACATCGCGGGCGAGGCGGGTGACGCGAAGGGCAAGTTCGCCACCGGCGTCTGGCAGCAGACCACGCTGGGCTCCGACGCCGTCTACGCGATACCGCAGGACATCGGGCCGATGATGTTCTACTACCGCGAGGACCTCTTCAAGAAGTACGACCTCACGGTCCCCAGGACCTGGGACGAGTTCGCCGAGACCGCGCGCAAGCTCAAGAAGGAGGACGCGGACGTCGACCTGACGACGTTCTCCGCGAACGACTCCGGTCTCTTCGCCGGTCTCGCCCAGCAGGCGGGCGCGCGGTGGTGGACCACCGAGGGCCAGAAGTGGAAGGTCGGCATCGACGACGCGGCCACCCGACGCGTCGCAGACTTCTGGGGCGGGCTGGTGAAGGAAGGCGCCATCGACAACCAGCCGATGTACACCCCGGCCTGGAACAAGGCCCTGAACACCGGCAAGCAGATCGCCTGGGTCAGCGCCGTGTGGGCGCCGGGCACGCTGACCACCGCCGCGCCCGACACCGAGGGCAAGTGGAAGGTGGCGCCGCTGCCGCAGTGGTCGGCCTCCGAGAACACCACCGGCAGCTGGGGCGGCTCCTCGACCGCCGTCACCACGGACTCGAAGAACAAGGGTGCCGCCGCGAAGTTCGCCACCTGGCTGAACACGGACCCCGAGGCGCTGACCGCGCTGGCCAAGGAGGGCGGCATCTACCCGGCCGCCACCACCGCGCAGACCAGTGACGTGTTCGCCCAGCCGCCGGCCTTCTTCTCCAACCAGGCCGACTTCTACACCGTGGCCTCCGAGATCGCGAAGACCACCGCACCGTCCGCCTGGGGCCCGAACGTGAACGTCGCCTACACCACCTTCAAGGACGCGTTCGGCGCCGCCGCGAAGAACAAGTCGGACTTCGGTACCGCCCTGAAGACGATGCAGGACGACACGGTCGCCGACATGAAGAAGCAGGGCTTCGAGGTCGCTCGGTGACGACGGCACGCCGGAGGGCGCACGGGGTCGAGGGGGCCCCGTACGCCCACCCCTCTCCCACCACCACCCTCGAACGAGCGCGAAGCGCTCCCTACGTGTTCCTCCTCCCCGCGACGATCCTGTTCGCCCTCTTCTTCGCGCTGCCCATCGGCTACGCGGTCTGGCTCAGCCTGCACAAGGTGCAGGTCAAGGGGCTCGGCCTCGGCTCGGGCGCGCGCAGCGAGGTGTGGGCGGGCCTGGAGAACTACACCGACGCGCTGACCGACTCCGAACTGCTCGACGGCACCCTGCGCGTCCTCGGCTACGGCGCGATCGTCGTCCCGGTCATGCTCGGTCTGGCCCTGGTCCTCGCCCTGATGCTGGACAACGACAAGGTGCGGCTGGCCCCCTTCACCCGGCTGGCGATCTTCCTGCCGTACGCCGTCCCCGGTGTCGTGGCGGCCCTGCTCTGGGGCTTCCTCTACCTCCCGGACGTCAGCCCCTTCTCCTTCGTACTGGAGCGGCTGGGTCTGCCGCAGCCGGACCTGCTGGACGGCGGCGGCCTGTACGCGGCGCTGTCGAACATCGCGATCTGGGGCGGCACCGGCTTCAACATGATCGTCATCTACACCTCGCTGCAGGCGATCCCCGCCGAGGTGTACGAGGCGGCCAGGCTGGACGGCGCGTCGCCGCTGCAGATCGCGCTGCGGATCAAGGTCCCGATGGTGGCGCCCTCGCTGGTGCTGACCTTCTTCTTCTCGATCATCGCCACGCTCCAGGTCTTCAGCGAACCCACCACCCTCAAGCCCCTCACCAACTCGGTCTCCACGACGTGGAGTCCGCTGATGAAGGTGTACCGGGACGCGTTCGGCGAGGGCGACATCCACTCGGCGGCCGCGGGTGCCGTGATCATCGCCGTGGCGACGCTCGTCCTCTCCTTCGGCTTCCTGAAGGCCGCGAACTCCCGTAGCAAGCAGGAGGCAGCACGATGAGTTCTCTTGCCGTACGCAAGGCCGCCCCGGCGGCCGGCACCACCCCAGGCACCGCACCCGGCACCGCACCCGGCACCGCCCAGGGCCCGCCGCTGCGGCGCCGGATCGCACTCGTCCCGACGCTCACCCTGCTGCTGGGCGCGCTCTACTGTCTGCTGCCGGTCGCCTGGGTGCTGATCGCGGCCACCAAGTCGGGCAGCGAGCTGTTCAGCACGTTCACCTTCCTGCCGGGCACCGGCTTCACGGAGAACCTGTCCGACCTGAACGCCTACCGCGACGGCGTGTACTGGACGTGGATGGGCAACTCCGCGCTGTACGCGGGTGTCGGCGCCCTGCTGTCCACCGCCGTCTCCGCGATCAGCGGCTACGCGCTGGCGATCTACCGCTTCAAGGGCCGCGAGGCCGTCTTCAACGTGCTGATGGCGGGCGTACTGATGCCGCCGGTGATCCTGGCGATCCCGCAGTACCTGCTGATGGCGAAGGCGGACCTGGCCGACAGCTACTGGTCGGTGCTGCTACCGCTGGTCCTCTCCCCGTACGGCGTCTATCTGTCCCGGATCTACGCCGCTGCCGCCGTCCCCTCCGACGTGGTGGAGGCCGGGCGGATGGACGGGGCGAGCGAGTGGCGGATCTTCACCCGGATCGCGCTGCCGATGATGATCCCAGGTCTGGTGACGGTCTTCCTGTTCCAGTTCGTGGCCGTGTGGAACAACTTCCTGCTGCCGTACATCATGCTCAGCGACGACGAGAAGTTCCCGATCGCCCTGGGCCTGTTCACCCTCCTCGAACAGGGCTCCAACACCCCGGCGCTCTACACCCTGGTGATCACGGGCGCGCTGCTCGCGGTGATCCCGCTGATCGCGCTCTTCCTGGTGGTCCAGCGGTTCTGGAGTCTCGATCTGCTCTCCGGAGCCGTAAAGTCATGACCATGAGCAACACGGGGGGCAGGCGCAAACCGCCGACCATTCACGACGTGGCGCGCGAGGCGGGAGTCTCCCGGGGAACCGTCTCGCGCGTGCTCAACGGCGGTCACTACGTCAGCCCGACGGCGGCCGAGGCGGTCAACGCGGCGATCCGCAAGACGGGTTACGTCGTGAACCGGCACGCCCGCTCGCTGATCACGGGCCGTTCCGACTCGGTCGGCTTCCTGCTGACGGAACCGCAGGAGAAGCTCTTCGAGGACCCCAACTTCAATGTCCTCCTGCGGTGTTGCACCCAGGCGCTGGCGGCGCACGACATCCCGCTGCTGCTGATGGTGGCGGGCACGGAGGACGAGCGGCGCCGGATCACGCGGTACATCACGGCGGGCCACGTCGACGGTGTGCTGGTGGTCTCCAGCCACTCCGCGGACCCGGTCGCCCAGGAGCTCCGCGAGGCGGGCATTCCCCTCGTCCAGTGCGGCAAGCCCATGACTCCCGGCTCCAAGGTGAGTTACGTGGCCGCCGACGACCGCGACGGCGCCCGTGACATGGTGCGCCATCTGCTGTCGCTGGGCCGTCGGAGGATCGGTGTGGTCACCGGTCCGCTGGACTCGCCCGGCGGTGTCGACCGCCTCGCCGGCTACAAGGAGGTGCTCACCGAGGCGGGCGTCGAGATCGACGAGCGGCTCGTCACCTCCGGCGACTACAGCCGCGCCAGTGGCGAGGCGGGCACCGACCTGCTGCTGGAGCGGGCCCCCGACATGGACGCCGTGTTCGTGGCCTCCGACCTGATGGCGCAGGGCGCCCTCACGGCACTGCGCCGGGCGGGCCGCCGGGTCCCCGAGGACGTGGCCGTGGGCGGCTTCGACGACTCGGCCGCGGCGACGGAGTCCGTCCCCGCCCTGACCACCATCCGCCAGCCCTACGACCGGATCAGCAATGAGATGGTGCGGGTCCTGCTGGCGCAGATCGGCGGCGAGGCCCCGGCCGCCGTGATCCTGCCGACGGAGCTGGTGCGGCGGGAGTCCACGTAGGACGCGGCCGCGCACGGGCGCTCGCCGACGTCAGCGGTGCGCGGGCCCCCGCTCGGGCGTCCGTGTCTCCTCGGGCGTCTGTTTCTCCTCAGGCGTCGTTCCTCCTCGGGCGTCCATGTCCTCGGATGCCCGGGTGCTTCCCGGGCCAACGCTCGGCGGCGACGTTCCGTAAGGACCGGGGACTCTGAGTCACCACCCGAACGGCCGTCCGAAGATCGCGCCGCCACCGGGGTCGGAAGCCCGTCCCGGGGTACTCGACGCGCACCGGCCCCGGATCCGGTTGGACACTGGAGTGCGGCCGGGTTGCGCCGAGGGACGAGACCAGGACACGACTGCCATGAACTGCGACAGCAATCACCGGGACGACGAGAACGTCGTCTCCAGCCATTCCGTCTTCGGCGCGCCCTGCTGGGTGAGCCTCACCAGCCGGGACCTGCCGGCCACGGAGGACTTCTACGCCGCCGTGCTCGGCTGGCAGTGGCGTACCGCCAAGCTCGGCGACCACTTCCGGATCGCGCTCGCCGACGGGGTGCCGGTCGCCGGCATCGCCGGGGTGGCCTCCCTGTGGCAGATGGCGGTGGCCTGGACCCCGTACTTCGCCGTGTCGGACGCCGACGCGGCCGCGTCCCGGGCCAGGGAACGCGGCGGCACGGTCGCGGTCGGCCCCCTCTCCTTCCCGCCCGGACGCGCCGCCCTGCTGGCGGACCGGCACGGCGCCTCCTTCGGGATCTGGGAGGGCGCGCTCTTCACCGACTGGGACACCTGGCGCAAGGCCGCCCCGGCCTTCATCCGGCTGCACACCCGGGACGCCTTCGACGCGGCGATCTTCTACGGCGAGGTCCTGGAGTGGGCCACCGAGAAGCCCGGCTGCTGCGAGGTGCGCTACGAGGCGAACGAGGTCGTCCTGCGCAGCGAGGGCGAGGTGGTCGCCCGGATCACCTCCGGCGCGCTGGAGGCCGCTCCCGATCCCACGATCCGCCCGCACTGGCAGGTCCACTTCTCCGTCTCCGACGTGGCGGCCCGTGTCCAGGCCGCCACGCACCACGGCGGCACGGTCCTCACCCAGGACGCGCACGAGGCGGTCCTCCGCGACCCGGACGGCGCCCAGTTCACGATCACGTCGCGCGGCGAACCCTGACCGGGACGGCCGGGGATCAGTCGGCCCGGGAGGGCCGGGACAGCAGCATCAGCCCCCGCGCCGCCAAGGTGATCTCGGCACCCGCCTTGTGCTCCGACTCGTCCGGGACGCCGTCGGGTTCCGCGGTCGTGTCGACCCGGGTCGTCCAGCGCTCGCCGTACGGGGCGCCGGGGAGCCGGAAGACCCGTGGCTCCCAGTGGCTGTTCAGCAGCAGCAGGAAGGAGTCGTCGACGACGGGGTTGCCGCCGTGGTCGCGTTCGGCGATGGCGTCACCGTTGAGGAACACGGCCACGGCGTGCGCGTCGGAGCGGTCCCAGTCGGCGTCGGTCATCTCGTGGGCGTCCGGCCGCAGCCACACCAGGTCGGGCAGCGGTTGGTCCGCGCGGGTCGGGGTGTCGCCCCGGAAGAAGCGGCGTCGGCGCAGCACCGGGTGTGCCGCGCGCAGGGCGATCAGGTCGCGGGTGAACGCGAGCAGCGCGCGCCGTTCGTCGTCGAGCCGCCAGTCGAGCCAGGAGACCTCGTTGTCCTGGCAGTAGGCGTTGTTGTTGCCGCGCTGGGTGCGGCCCGACTCGTCGCCGTGGCAGATCATCGGGATGCCCTGGGACAGCAGCAGGGTGGCCAGCAGGTTGCGTTGCTGCCGGGCCCGCAGGGCGAGGACCCGCGGGTCCCTGGTGGGTCCTTCGGCGCCGCAGTTCCAGGAGCGGTTGACGCTCTCGCCGTCCCGGTTGCCCTCGCCGTTGGCCTCGTTGTGCTTGTCGTCGTAGGAGACCAGGTCGCGCAGGGTGAAACCGTCGTGCGCGGTGACGAAGTTGACGCTGGCGCGCGGGCGGCGCCGACTGTGCTCGTAGAGGTCGGCGGAGCCGGTCAGCCGGGACGCGAACTCGCCGAGCATATGGGGGCGGCCGCGCCAGAAGTCCCGTACGGCGTCACGGTATCTGCCGTTCCACTCGGACCACAGGGGCGGGAAGTTGCCGACCTGGTAGCCGCCCTCGCCGACGTCCCAGGGTTCGGCGATGAGCTTGACCCTGCTGATCACGGGGTCCTGCTGGATCAGGTCGAAGAACGCCGAGAGGCGGTCCACCTCGTGGAACTGCCGGGCCAGCGTGGCGGCGAGGTCGAAGCGGAAGCCGTCGACACGCATCTCGGTGACCCAGTACCGCAGCGAGTCCATGATCAGTTGCAGGACGTACGGGTGCCGCATCAGGAGGCTGTTCCCGGTGCCGGTGGTGTCGTAGTAGTGCGCCCAGTCGCCGTCCACCAGGCGGTAG
The DNA here is from genome assembly GCF_018728545.1 of Streptomyces sp. ATCC 21386. Classification (NCBI taxonomy): domain Bacteria; kingdom Bacillati; phylum Actinomycetota; class Actinomycetes; order Kitasatosporales; family Streptomycetaceae; genus Streptomyces; species Streptomyces sp. ATCC 21386. Next base: position 4,998,160 of record NZ_JAAVVL010000001.1, on the reverse strand, counting down.
TAGGAGCTGTTGTCGATGCCCCGGAAGGAGAGGGTGGGCCCCTTCTCGTTGCCCTCGGCGGTGTGGTTGTAGACCACGTCGAGGATCACTTCGAGGCCAGCCGCGTGCAGGGCCTTGACCATCGACTTGAACTCGGTGACCTGCTGGCCCCGGGTGCCGTGCGCGGCGTAGGCGTTGTGGGGCGCGAAGTAGCCGATGGTGTTGTAGCCCCAGTAGTTGGCGAGACCCCGGTCCTGGAGGACGCCGTCCTGCACGAACTGGTGGACCGGCATCAGCTCGATCGCGGTCACGCCCAGCGACGTGAGGTGTTCGACGACGGCGGGGTGCGCCAACCCCGCGTAGGTGCCGCGCAGTTCAGGGGGTACGTCGGGGTGGGTGCGGGTGAGGCCGCGGACGTGCGCCTCGTAGATGACGGTGTCGGCGTAGGGACGTCGGGGCGGGCGGTCGTCCCCCCAGTCGAAGAACGGGTCGGTGACGACGCCGAGCATGGTATGCCCGGCGCTGTCGGCGCCGGGTTCGCGGAGGGAGGGATGGTTGTCCACCTGTCCGTCGACGGCCGTGGTGTACGGGTCGAGGAGCAGTTTCGCCGGATCGCAGCGGTGACCCGCGGCGGGGTCCCAGGGGCCGTGCACCCGGTAGCCGTAGCGCTGCCCGGGGCCGACGCCGGGGAGCCGGCCGTGCCAGACGAACCCGTCGACCTCGGTGAGCGGGACGGCGCGATGGCGGCCCGTGTCGTCGACGAGGACGAGGTCGACGCGGTCGGCGACCTCGCTGAAGAGCGCGAAGTTGGTGCCGGTGCCGTCGTAGGAGGCGCCCAGCGGGTAGGGGTGCCCGCTCCACACGGGCACCCCTTCGCGGTCCGGGCGCACGGTCACCGCGCGTCTTCGAGGATGTCCGGGGCCTCGCCGCCGGGCACACCGGCGAGCGTCGCGACGGGCGTCTCGCGGGGCACCTGGAGCATCGCGCGCAGGGCCGGCTCGGGTGTCGTCGGCACCAGGGGCGCGCTCTGGTCGACGGGGGCCCGCTGGGTGAACCAGATGACCGTGCTGCCGTTGTCCGTGGAGCAACAGCCCCAGCCGTCGCTGAGCGCGGCGATACGGGTCAGGCAGGGACGCAACTCCCGGTCGGGGCGCAGCTCCCGGTCGTTCTCGGCCACCGCCGAGATGAGGTGCTGACCGTTCCACCACATCTCGATCGACGTGTTCTTGTCCGTCGCGTGCTCCTCGATGGCGTGCAGGAGGAGTTCGGCACTGTGGCAGACGGGCTGGACGAGCGTCTCCAGGTCCCAGAACCGGAGGTGCGCGGCCAGGATGCGGCTGACCTGCCCGACCCGCTCCGGACTGACTTCCACGTCGAGGTGGTAGTAGCGAGGCACTGCGGTCTTCATCGTCGTGGGCTCCTCACCGGCGAAGCTCCCTCCGCGCATGCACGAAGCGTGAGCACCGATTACTTCTGAGTCACCTACAGAGTGGGAGGGCTACGCCATTCGTGCAACACGAGCGACGCCCGAGGTTGTTGAAGAACCAACAAGACGCCTGGTGGTTGCGCGTGCACCATGAGTGAAGGCATCGGTTCCGTGAGGGGTCGATGCCCCTCCGTGCACGACCTCCCCCGGGAAGCGTGCTCCGCCGAGAGTGCCGGGAGGGACCAGCACATGCTGCTGCCCGCCAAGAACGAGGTGGCCAGACATCTGCGGCGCTACCGCACCTGGGAACGCGTGATGCTCGCGTCCCCGACCGACCGCGCGGCCCGGGACAGTTTCGAGGACTCGGGCTACACGCTCTGCGTCCTCATGGGCAAACGCTGTGCCCGGGAGGCCGTGGCGGCCGCCGAGCGCTATCTGCAGACGAGCCCGCCCGCCCGTCTCCAGGAGCAGGGCGACCGTCCTCAGCAGGAGCCCGGTGGCAAGACCCGTAAGGACCGGGCCCGTCAGGGGAGCGGCACGCCCCGGACCGGCGAGGGCCGTTCCGCCAAAGGTGGTCCGCCGTCCGGTCGGCGTTCCACGGCAGGGCTGTAGGACCCGCAGAGCATCCGTTCGGCCCAGCGCCGATCCCCGAGCACGGCGGAGGTGAGACCCATGAGCCCGACTCCGGCCCCGGCCGTCGGCCGCGTCCCCGTCAGGGATGTCCGCCCGCTCGTCGAGTGCGGCAGGCGTCCCGCGAAGGCAGTCGTCGGCGAGACATTCGAGGTCACCGCGACGCTGTTCCGCGAGGGGCACGGCGTGGTGGCCGCCAACGTCGTGCTCAAGGACCCCGAGGGCCGTCCGGCCCCGTGGACCCCGATGCGCGAACTGGCTCCCGGCACCGACCGCTGGGGTGCCTTGGTCACCCCCACCTCCGAGGGCCGCTGGACGTACCGCGTCGAGGCCTGGAGCGACCCCGTCGCCACCTGGCGTCACACCGCCCGCATCAAGGTCCCGGCCGGCATCGACACGGGGCTCGTCCTGGAGGAGGGCGCCGAACTTTTCGTGCGGGCGGCCGCCGGGGTGCCGGAGGCGGACCTCCACGCGGTCCTGGTGACGGTGGTCGGCAAGCTCCGCGACGACACCCTGCCGGCCGCCGACCGGCTGGCGGCGGCGTTGGCGCCGGAGGTGGACGAGGTCCTGGCCCGCCATCCCCTGCGGGAACTGGTCACCTCCTCCGAGCCGCTGCCCCTGCTGGTGGAACGCGAACGGGCCCTGTTCGGCTCCTGGTACGAGTTCTTCCCCCGTTCCGAGGGCACCCCCGAGCAGCCCCACGGAACCTTCCGCACCGCCGCACGGCGCCTGCCCGCCATCGCCGCCATGGGCTTCGACGTCGTCTACCTGCCCCCCATCCACCCCATCGGCACCACCTTCCGCAAGGGCCGCAACAACACCCTCTCCCCCACCCCCGACGACGTCGGCGTGCCCTGGGCCATCGGCTCCCCCGAAGGCGGCCACGACACCGTCCACCCCGACCTGGGCACCCTCGAGGACTTCGACCACTTCGTCGCCCAGGCCCGCGCCCTGGGCATGGAAGTGGCCCTGGACTTCGCCCTGCAATGCTCCCCCGACCACCCCTGGGTCCACAAACACCCCGAGTGGTTCCACCACCGCCCCGACGGCACCATCGCCTACGCCGAGAACCCGCCCAAGAAGTACCAGGACATCTACCCCATCGCCTTCGACGCCGACATGCCCGGCCTGATCACCGAGACCGTCCGGATCCTGCGGCACTGGATGGACCACGGGGTCCGCATCTTCCGCGTCGACAACCCCCACACCAAACCGGTCGTCTTCTGGGAACAGGTCATCGCCCGGATCAACGCCACCGACCCCGACGTCATCTTCCTCGCCGAGGCCTTCACCCGCCCCGCGATGATGCACACCCTGGCCGCCACCGGCTTCCAGCAGTCCTACACCTACTTCACCTGGCGCAACACCAAACAGGAACTCACCGACTACGCCACCGAACTCGCCGGCGAAGCAGCCGCCTACATGCGGCCCAACTTCTTCGTCAACACCCCCGACATCCTCCACGCCTTCCTCCAGGAAGGCGGCCGCCCCGCCTTCGAACTCCGCGCCGTCCTCGCCGCCACCCTCTCCCCCACCTGGGGCGTCTACTCCGGCTACGAACTCTGCGAGAACACCCCCCTCAAACCCGGCAGCGAGGAATACCTCGACTCCGAGAAATACCAACTCCGCCCCCGCGACTGGGACGCCGCCGAACGCGACGGACGCACCATCGCGCCCCTGCTCGGCAAGCTCAACGAGATCAGGCGTCGGAGCCCTGCGCTGCGTCAGCTACGGGATCTGCACTTCCACCATGCCGACCAGGAAGCGGTGATCGTCTACTCGAAGCGCGCGGGCTCGAACACGGTTCTGGTGGTGGTCAACCTCGACCCCCACCACACCCAGGAGGCCACGGTCTCGTTGGACATGCCGCGACTCGGCCTGGACTGGCATGAGTCCGTGCTGGTGCGCGACGAGCTCACCGGCGAGGTCTACACCTGGGGCAGGAACAACTACGTACGTCTGGAACCGGGCCGCTCGCCCGCCCACGTACTGACCGTCCTGCGACCGTCCAACCCGCAGATCGGGGGGTCACCCACACAATGATCGTCAACGAGCCCGTTCCGGACACCTTCGAGGACACGCCGCAGAAGGACCGGGACCCGGACTGGTTCAAACGCGCCGTCTTCTACGAGGTCCTCGTCCGTTCCTTCCAGGACAGCAACGGCGACGGCGTCGGCGACCTCAAGGGCCTCACCGCCAAACTCGACTACCTGCAGTGGCTCGGCATCGACTGCATCTGGCTCCCGCCGTTCTTCAAGTCGCCCCTGCGCGACGGCGGTTACGACGTCTCCGACTACACCGCCGTCCTCCCCGAATTCGGCGACCTCGCCGACTTCGTGGAATTCGTCGACGCGGCCCACCAGCGCGGCATGCGCGTCATCATCGACTTCGTCATGAACCACACCAGCGACCAGCACCCGTGGTTCCAGGAATCGAGAAAAGACCCCGACGGACCCTACGGCGACTACTACGTCTGGGCCGACGACGACAAGCAGTTCCCCGACGCCCGCATCATCTTCGTCGACACCGAAGCCTCCAACTGGACCTTCGACCCCGTCCGCAAACAGTATTTCTGGCACCGCTTCTTCTCCCACCAGCCCGATCTCAACTACGAGAACCCGGCCGTGCAGGAGGAAATGCTGGCCGCCCTGCGGTTCTGGCTGGATCTCGGCATCGACGGCTTCCGGCTGGACGCCGTCCCCTACCTCTACCAGGAGGAAGGGACCAACTGCGAGAACCTCCCGGCCACCCACGCGTTCCTGAAACATGTCCGCCAAGAGATCGACGCGCTGTATCCGGACACGGTCATCCTCGCGGAAGCCAATCAATGGCCGGAAGACGTCGTCGACTACTTCGGCGATTTCGCCAGCGGCGGCGACGAATGCCACATGGCGTTCCACTTCCCCGTCATGCCCCGCATCTTCATGGCCGTACGACGGGAATCGCGTTACCCGGTCTCGGAAATCCTCGCCAAGACCCCCGCCATCCCCTCGAACTGCCAGTGGGGCATCTTCCTGCGGAACCACGACGAGCTCACCCTCGAAATGGTCACCGACGAGGAACGCGACTACATGTACGCGGAGTACGCCAAGGACCCGCGCATGCGCGCCAACATCGGCATCCGCCGCCGCCTGGCGCCCCTCCTGGACAACGACCGCAACCAGATCGAACTCTTCACCGCCCTGCTGCTGTCCCTGCCCGGCTCGCCGATCCTCTACTACGGCGACGAGATCGGCATGGGCGACAACATCTGGCTCGGCGACCGCGACGCCGTCCGCACCCCCATGCAGTGGACCCCGGACCGCAACGCCGGTTTCTCCTCCTGTGATCCGGGGCGACTGTCACTGCCGACGATCATGGACCCGGTCTACGGCTACCAGGTCACCAACGTCGAGGCGTCCATGTCCTCGCCGTCGTCGCTGCTGCACTGGACCCGCCGGATGATCGAGATCCGCAAGCAGAACCCGGCGTTCGGCCTGGGCACCTACACCGAACTGCCCTCCTCCAACCCGTCCGTGCTCGCCTACCTGCGCGAGTACAAGGACGACCTGGTGCTGTGCGTGAACAACTTCTCCCGTTTCGCCCAGCCCACCGAGCTCGACCTGCACGCCTACGAAGGACGCCACCCCGTCGAACTCATCGGCGGAGTCCGCTTCCCCGCCATCGGTGAACTGCCCTACCTCCTCACCCTCGCGGGCCACGGCTTCTACTGGTTCCGGCTCTCCCGAGTCCTCTCCCGCGCTGCCCTAGGGCGTTGAAGCGCGGGCCGGCGAAAGGACGCGTCACCATGTCGAAGACCGCAATCGCACTGCTCCGCCCGAGTGGCGAAGAGGTCGCCGCCGGTCTCATGACCTCGCTGGCGGGACTGCTGCGCGAGTGGCTGCCGCGGCAGCGCTGGTTCGCCGGCAAGGACCGGCCGGTCACGGAGCTCGCCCTGCTGTCGATGACCGAGCTGTATCCGGGCTGCCTGCATCTGCTCGTGCACACCGGTCAGCCGAGCCATCCCGCGCACGGCGGGGTGCCCGCGCCGGGCGGACCACCCCCGGCCGGCGACTGCTACCAGCTCCTGCTCGGAGTGCGTGAGCATCCGGTGCCGCGCCTGGCCCGGGCGCTCATCGGGCAGGCCCACGAGGGACCGCTCGCCGGTCTGACGGTGTACGACGCGCTGTACGACCCCCGGTCGGCCGAGCTGCTCCTCGAACGGCTGCGGCATCCCGGCTCGGCGGGCCCGCTGCGTTTCGAGGCGGACCCCGGCGCCCGGGTACCGGCCGGGCTGGCGCCCCGGCTGCTGGACGCCGAGCAGTCCAACTCCTCGCTGGTGTACGGGGACGCGTACATCCTGAAGGTCTTCCGGCGCGTCCAGCCGGGCGTGAACCCCGATCTGGAGGTGCCGGGCGCGCTGGCCGGGCAGGGATGCGGCCGGGTGCCGGCGCCGGTGGCCTGGTTCCGGACGATCGATCCGTTCCCGGCGACCCTCGGTGTGCTGCAGCCGTTCCTGCCCGACGCGTCGGACGGCTGGACGCTGGCGCTCGGCGCGCTCGCCGCCGGGCAGGACTTCACGGCACAGGCCCGTGAGCTGGGCCGGGCCACGGCGGAGGTGCATCTCGCGCTGGCCTCGGCCTTCCCCACCGGCGCCCATGACGAGACCGGGCGGACGGCGGCCGCGATGACCGAACGGCTGGACGCCGCCGCGCGCTCCGTACCGGCCCTGCGGCCGTACGTCCCCGGGCTGCGAACGGCCTTCCGCGCCCTGCTCGCCTGCGACCCGGGGCCGCCCGCGCAGCGCGTCCATGGCGATCTGCACCTCGGACAGGTGCTGCGGGCCGGCCAGGACTGGTTCGTCATCGACTTCGAGGGAGAGCCGTCCCGTCCGCTCGCCGAGCGGTGCGGCACGCAGTCTCCGGTGCGGGACATCGCCGGGATGCTGCGCTCCTTCGACTACGCCGCCCGGCAGCGCCGGCCCTGGCGCCCGGAGTGGGCGCGCCGCTGCCGGGAGGAGTACTGCGCGGGCTACGCCGCCCGCGCCGGCTGGGACCCGCGCGAGAAGCACGGTCTGCTGCGCGCCTACGAGACGGACCGAGCGGTGTACGAGGTCCTCTACGAGGCCCGGCACCGGCCCGACTGGCTCCCCGTACCGATGGCGGCGATCGAGCGTCTCGCCGTGAGAGGAGACTGAATCCGTGGCTCTGCGTGACACCACGCCCCCCGAGTCCGCCGGTCCGCCCCGGCGCCGCCCCCGGCTGACCGTGGCCGCCCCTCCCCTGCCCCCCGAGGAGCGCGCACGGCTGCTCTGCGGCGCACACCACGATCCGCACGCCCTGCTGGGCGCCCATCCGGTGCCGGGCGGCGGGGTCGCCGTACGGGCCCTGCGCCCGTACGCGCACGCCGTGAGCGTCGTGATCGAGGGCGAACGCACCTACCTCGCCTCGGAGGGCGACGGTCTCTTCTCCGTCCTCCTGCCGCTCGACGCCGTGCCCGCGTACACGCTGTTCGTGTCCTACGAGGACGCCGACCACGAGGTCCACGACCCGTACCGTTTCCTGCCCGCGCTGGGTGAACTCGACCTGCACCTGATCCGGGAGGGGCGGCACGAGCAGCTGTGGAAGGCGCTCGGGGCCGAGCCCATGACCCACCAGGGCGTCACCGGCACCCGCTTCACCGTCTGGGCACCGAACGCCCAGGGGGTACGGGTGGTCGGGGACTTCGCCTGCTGGGACGGGACGGCGTTCCCGATGCGGTCCCTCGGTTCCTCCGGGGTGTGGGAGCTGTTCCTTCCGGGGGTGGGCGAGGGCGCCCTCTACAAGTTCGAGATCACCGCGCGCGACGGCCGGCGTCTGCTCAAGGCCGACCCGATGGCCCGCCGCGCGGAGGTGCCCCCCGCGACGGCGTCCGTCGTCCACGCCTCGCGCTACGAGTGGGGTGACGCGCAGTGGATGGCCCGGCGCGGTGACGTCCCGGTGCACGAGGCGCCGTTCTCCGTGTACGAGATCCATCTCCCGTCCTGGAGACCGGGACTGACGTACCGTCAACTGGCTGATGTGCTGCCCGGCTACGTGCGGGACCTCGGGTTCACCCATGTCGAGTTGATGCCGGTCGCCCAGCACCCGTTCAGCGGTTCCTGGGGCTACCAGGTCACCGGCTTCTACGCCCCGACGGCCCGCCTCGGCACCCCGGACGACTTCAAGTACCTGGTCGACGCCCTGCACCGGGCCGGGATCGGGGTCATCGTGGACTGGGTGCCCGCCCACTTCCCCAAGGACGACTGGGCGCTCGGCCGCTTCGACGGGGAGCCGCTGTACGAGCCCGGGGACAGCCGTCGGGCGGAGCATCCGGACTGGGGTACGTACGAGTTCGACTTCGGCCGCACCGAGGTGCGCAACTTCCTCGTGGCGAACGCCGTGTACTGGTGCGAGGAGTACCACGTCGACGGGCTGCGGGTGGACGCGGTCGCCTCCATGCTCTACCTCGACTACTCGCGGGACTCCGGACAGTGGTCGCCCAATGTGTTCGGCGGGCGCGAGGATCTGGACGCGGTCGCCTTCCTCCAGGAGATGAACGCCACCGTGTACCGGCGGGCGCCGGGTGTGGTGACCATCGCGGAGGAGTCCACCGCCTGGGACGGCGTGACCCGCCCGACCGACAGCGGCGGACTGGGTTTCGGACTGAAGTGGAACATGGGGTGGATGCACGACTCGCTGGGCTACATGGAGCACGAACCCGTGCACCGCAAGTACCACCACAACGAGATGTCGTTCTCGATGGTGTACGCGTACAGCGAGAACTACGTCCTGCCCATCTCCCACGACGAGGTCGTGCACGGCAAGCGGGCTCTGGTGTCGAAGATGCCGGGCGACTGGTGGCAGCAGCGCGCCAACCACCGCGCGTACCTGGGCTTCATGTGGGCCCACCCCGGCAAGCAACTCCTCTTCATGGGCCAGGAGTTCGCCCAGGGCGGGGAGTGGGTGGAGGCTCAGGGGCCGGACTGGTGGCTGCTCGATCCGGGGTACGGCGCCGAGGCCGACCACCGGGGAGTGCGGGACCTCGTCCGCGACCTCAACACGACCTACCGCCGCACGCCGGCCCTCTGGCAGCGGGACACCGACCCGGCCGGCTTCCAGTGGGTGAGTGCGGACGCGGCCGAGGACAACGTCTTCGCGTTCCTGCGGCTCGCCGCGGACGGAACACCGCTGCTGGCCGTCTCGAACTTCAGCCCGGTGGTGCGGGAGGACTACCGACTCGGGGTGCCGGACGGCGTCGCGGTGTGGCACGAGGTGCTGAACACCGACGCGGCCGTCTACGGGGGCGGCGGGGTCACGCACCCCGACCCCGTCGAGGCCGAGCCGCACGCCTGGCACGGCCGGCCGGCCAGTGTCCGGCTGACGCTGCCCCCGCTGGCCACGGTCTGGCTCCTCCCCGAGCCGTCGCCCGCCCCCGGGGCGACCGATCAGGATCGGAGAAGCCCGGCGGCGCCGGTGCGCCCTAGCGTGAGGGCTGATCCGAGCGACCGGGGATCACCCGACATCACCCCGTAGGAGTGCGACATGACTGCCGGACTGAAGACCGTCATCTACCCCGTCAAGGACCTGGCTCGGGCGAAGGCCCTGTTCAGTGCCCTGCTCCAGGTCGAGCCGTACGCGGACTCGGCGTACTACGTCGGCTTCAAGGACGCGGGGCAGGACGTGGGGCTGGACCCGAACGGCCACGCCAAGGGGATGACGGGACCGGTGCCGTACTGGCACGTCACCGACATCCGCACGAGGCTCGCGGCGCTGCTGGAGGCCGGGGCGCAGACGCTGGAGGACGTCCACGACGTGGGCGGCGGCCGGCTGATCGCCTCGGTGAAGGACGCGGACGGCAATCTGATCGGGCTGATGGAGGACACGGAGGTGGCGTAGCGCCCGCGATGGTTGCGTCTGCACTAGTTGCACGGACAAAGAACACTTCGCCCTCTGTTACCGTGCAGACATGGCAGCGAACACGACCGGTGTCCGGCTCGAGGACCAGTGGCGGGACATCCTGTCCGTGCACGCCCGCACGATGTGCGAGATCGACCGCGTGCTGCATCCGCACGGGCTGGGCGCCAGCGACTTCGAGGTGCTCGACATCCTCGCGTCGGGGATGGCGGCCGCGAGCGCTTCCGGGGACCAGTGCCGGGTGCAGAACATCGCGGAGAAGGTCCACCTCAGCCAGAGCGCGCTGTCCCGGCTGATCGGCCGGCTGGAGAAGGACGGCCTGGTGGAGCGGACGGTGTGCGCGGAGGATCGACGGGGCGTGTGGGTGGCATTGACGGACAGGGGCCGCGAGCTGCACACAGAGGTCCAGCCCCTGCAGCGTGAGGTCCTAGCGCGCATGCTGCGGCAGGACTGACCCGCCCTCGGGGCCGCGGGAACGCTCTGCGGGCCGTCCCCTCGTCCGTCGGGCGAGTTTCCCCCGTGCGGATCAGATCCCTTGACCTCCCAGCAGGGTGCCCACGTCGTGGGCGTCGAGGGTGAGGCCGTGCGGGGAGCCGGCGTCGATGGTGAGGGAGAGGTCGGCGTCGGCGGGCCACTGGGAGGCCAGGGCGCCCAGGGGCACCAGTCGGTAGCGCGACACATAGGGCAGGAGCTCGGCCATCGCGGGTTCCGAGGTGAAGACCGGCACGATCTGCTCGCCGCCGGGCTGCTCCAGCACAGGCAGCGCCACGGCCGTCGGATCGTTGACGGCCGCCTCGTCGGCGTCGTCCGGGACCGGGATCAGCACGTCGGTGTCGGCGAGCGTGTGGAGCGCGGCCGTGTCGTGGGTGTCGAAGGCGAGCGCGGTCAGCGCCCGCTGGGCCGGCGAGGCGGCCTGGTGCGGAGTGTGGCCATTGGCGGGTATGTCCATCGGAAGATCCCAGCTAGTAGCGGAAAGGCCGCCCGGGACGGCGTCCGTCCCGGGCGCTGCGCCCCTCGCGTACCCGAGGGCGAGGCCGGCATTCCTCTGCCTGGTCGATGCATACGGGACACGAGGGACCGCTGAGGCCCGAGGAGCCCCGGTCACGACGGGTGCGGTCATCTCGGAGACACCGCGGATGCCGTCTCCGGGCGAGCCGGGACCGCCGCGCGAGGAGGTCACCCGGCCTCTGCTCCGCCGAAGCGTTCCGGGGGCCTCGGCGGCTCCCGAGGCAGGTGAAAATGAACCAGTAGTGGTGACCCGCGCCCACGCGCCCGCCGGGGTCCCGGTCCTAGCGTGGCCGCATGACCATGCAACCCTGGTTTCCCGACGCCAAGCTGGGCATCTTCATCCACTACGGCATCTACGCCGTGGACGGCGTGCCGGAGTCCTGGTCCTTCTACTGGGGCGAGGTCACGCACGAGCAGTACATGAAACAGCTCGACGGCTTCACCGCGTCCGCGTACGACCCCACGGCCTGGGCCGAGTTGTTCGCCCGGGCGGGCGCCAGGTACGCGGTGCTCACCGCACGTCACCACGACGGTGTCGCCCTGTGGGACACCGCCCACGGCGACCTGGGCGTCGTCCGCCGTACGCCGGCGGGCCGGGACCTGGTCACCGGCTACGTCGACGCGCTGCGCGAACGGGGCCTGAAGGTCGGCCTCTACTACTCGCACTCCGACTGGAACCACCCCGACTACGCCAGTGCCCGCCACCCCGAGATCGACCGGTGGACGAACGAGCACCCAGGCGGCAACGACGCCAATCCCTACTCCCACGCCGCCTCCGGCGAGGAGGACCCGGCCGCCTGGGATCGCTACCTCGCCTACCGGGACGGCCAGGTGCGCGAGCTGGTCGAGCGGTTCCACCCCGACCTGCTGTGGTTCGACGGCGAGTGGGAACGTACCGAACAGCAGTGGCGGACAAAGGAGTTGGCCGAGCTGATCCTCGGCGAGCACCCGGACACCGTGCTCAACGCCCGCATGCTCTCGTACGGCGACTACGCCACCCCGGAACAGGGCGTGCCCCTCGAAGCACCCGGAGGGCCCTGGGAGTTGTGTCTGACCATCAACGACTCATGGGGCTTCCAGCACGCGGACCACAACCACAAATCCGTGCGGCAGCTGGTGCGTTACTTCGCCGAGACGATCGGCATGGGCGGCAATCTGCTGCTGGACGTCGGCCCCAGGGCGGACGGGACGATCCCCGCCGAGCAGGTCGAGCGGCTGGAGGGGCTCGGGGCGTGGATCGGGCGGCACTCCGACGCCGTGTACGGCACGGTCGCCGGGCTGCCCGCCGGGCACCACTACGGTCCGAGCACCCTCTCCGCCGACCGGCGCACTTTGTACCTGATGTGCTTCGACGTACCGCGTGAGTCCGTGGCGGTACGGGGGCTGCGCAACCCGGTCAAGAGGGTCACCGTCCTCGGCGCCGGCACCGAGCTGGGCCACCGGGTCGTCGGCGGTCTCGACGCGGTGCCCGGCGTGACGTGGATCGACGCGCCCGCCCAGGCCGACCTCGATCCGTACGCGACCGTCCTCGCCGTGGAGCTGGAGGGAGAGCTGGACCTCTACCGGGGCTCGGGGCGCGACTGACCGGCGGGGACACCTCGGCGGGGGCCTGTCGGCGGCTACGTACAATCCTCGGGAATCGACCGGAGGTTCGCGTTCATGAACCTCCGGACCGGCCCGGGACGGCCCCGGGCCCGTTTCGGGGGGAATCGCAGTGCCGTGGGACGTGGCTCCTCTGGTGAGCCGGGAGACCGAACTTGCCCGCCTCACCGGCGTACTCGACGCACTCACCGGGGCGGGCCCCGACCGCGGGGCCGTGGCCGGTCCCGCGGTCGTCGATGTCACCGGTGCGGCGGGCATCGGCAAGAGCAGGCTGGTCTCCGAGTTCTGCGCACGGGCGCGGGACAGGGGCATGACGGTGCTGCGCGGCCGGGCGACCGAGTACGAGCGGCACCTGCCCTACCAGCCGCTCACCGATGCCCTCGCCGACCTCGACACCGAGACCGGGATCCCGTCGCCGTTCACCGAGATCCACACCATGGACCGTTTCGCCCTGCAACGCGCGGCGGCCGCTTTCCTGGCCCGGACAGCGCGCGCGGGCGACGGTCTCGTGGTGGCCCTCGACGACGTGCACTGGGCCGACCCGGCCTCGCTGGAACTCCTCGACCACCTCGTCCGGCATCCGCCGCGGCGCGCCCCCGTGGTGATCGTGGTGGCCCGGCGTGAACGGCAGACCGCGCCCCGGCTCGCGGCCTCCCTCACCCGGGGAGTGGAGGCCGGGACGGTGCTCCGGCTCGAACTGGGCCCCCTGGACCGGGACGCCTGCCTCGCGGCCCTGGCCCCCGGCCGCCCGGCCGGTCTCGCCGCCGAGCTGTACACCGCCAGCGAGGGCAACCCGCTGTACTTCCTCGCTCTGCTCCAGGCCGGCAGGCCGGCAGGGCTCAGCTCACTGCTGCTGGACGAACTGACGCCGCTCACCGACGGGCCACGCCGGACGGTGCAGGCCGTGGCCGTGCTCGGCGACCATGCCGCACCCGCTCTGGTGGCGGCCGTCACCGGCCGACCCGAGCACGAACTCGACGCGGACTTCAGCGAGTTGGCCGCCCGGGATCTCGCGCGGCCGGGGCCCGACGGCCGCCTGGCGCTCCGGCATCCGGTGCTGCGGTCCCTCGTCCACGACAGCATCGATCCCACGCTGCGCACCCGGATGCACCACCTCGCCGCCGTCGAACTGGCCCGGATCGGGGCGCCGGCCAGCGAGCGGGCGCACCACGTGGAGCTGGCACTGACCGGCTTCGACCCGGATGCCGTGGCCGTGCTCACGGAGGCCGCCCGGCAGGCCGCCGCGACCGCGCCCGCGAGCAGCGCCCACTGGCTCGGCGTCGCCCTCGCCCAGCTGCCCGAGGGACCTGCGCACAGCGTGCCGCGCCGGGATCTGATGCTGCGCCGGGCCGAGGCCCTCGGCGTCTGCGGCGGACTGCGTGAGAGCCGGGACCTGCTGCACGAGGTGATCAGCCTGTCTCCGCCGGGCACCGACGACGGCGCGCGCGCCCTGGCCGTCACCCTGTGCGCGGTGATGGAGCGCCATCTCGGCCGGTACACGGAGGCCGTGGCCCTGCTCCGCCGTGAACTGGCCCGGGGGGCCGACCTCTCCCCCGCCGAGACCGTCCGGCTCGGGCTGGAGCTGGGCTCGTCCGCTCCGCACGCCAGCTCGTACCCGGACGTGCACGACGAAGTGGCCCGCACCCTGGAGCTGGCCCGGTCGCTCGGTGACGAGGTCGCGGAGGCGGGAGCGCTCGCCGTCACCGCGCTCGGGAGGGCGTACGAGGGCGACATCGAGGCCGCCACCGAGGCGACCGACCGGGCGGCCGCGCTCATCGACTCCCTCACCGACCAGGATCTCGCGGGCCTGTGCGAACCTCTGGCCCGGCTCAGCTGGGCGGAGGCGTTCCTGGAGCGGTACGCCGACGCCGAACGGCACGCGGAACGCGGTCTCGTGATCGCCCGCCGGGGCGGTCTGCTCTATGTGGTGCCGCACCTGCTGCTGTGCCGGTCCCACCTCCACGTCATGACGCTGCGGCTGGGGTCGGCCCTGGAACTCGCGGAGGAGGCGGAGACGATCGCGCGGGGCATCGGCAGCGACGAACTGCTCGCCTTCGTCCTGGCGTCCAAGGCCCAGGCGCTGATCCCCGCGCTCGCGCCGGGTGACGGTGGTGCGCTGGCCGTGGCCGAGGAGGCTGTCGCGCGGGCCGGTGCCGGCACCGGCTGGTGGGCGTCCATCGCGTGGTGCATGCTGGGGTTCGCCGCGCTGCACGCCGGAGATCCGGCGCGGGCCCGGGCGGCCGTGCTGCGGGCGGGCGGGGAGGATCTGGCCGGGCTGCAGCCGAGCATGCGGCCCCTGTTCATCGAGACCCTCGTCTTCGCCGCCGTGGCCGTAGGGAACGCGGACGAGGCCCGGCAGTGGGCGGAACGCGCCCGCAAGGAGGCGGAACGGCTCGGGCTGGTCGCACAGCGGGCGTCGGCGCTGCGCAGCCGGGCGCAGGTGCCGTTGGCCGAGGGCGATCCGGTCGCCGCGGCCGAGCTGTTCGAGCAGGCCGCCGAGGAGGCGGCCCGGGGGCCGGGCACGCTGTGGGAGACGCAGACCCTGCTCATGGGCGCGCCCCTGACCGCGTCGGCGGGACGCCCGGCCCGCGCCCGCGCCATGTGGGAGCGCGCCGTGCGGCTGAGCGAGGGGACCGGCGCCCACCTGCTGACGGGCCTCGCGGAGGTGATCCGCCCGGCGGTCTTCGTGGAGTCGGCGACGTCGCAGGGCACGGCCGGCTCCTCGGCCGCCCCCTCGCGCGCCGGGGCGGCCGAGGAGCTGGCCGTGCTGTCCGCGCGGGAGCGGGAGATCGCCGCCCTCGTCGCGAAGGGCCTGACCAGTCCCGCCATCGCCGAGCAGCTCTTCCTCAGCCCGCGCACGGTCGAGACCCACCTGTCCCGCATCTACCGCAAGACGGGCGTCACGTCCCGGGCGGCACTGGCGGCCCTCCAGACCCGCGACGAGCTGCGCGAGGGCGGCGTCTGAGCCGGGTATGGGTTGGGGTGCCCGGCCCGGCGTGACGCGACACATGCTCCCTCGGCCGACAGCGTTCTCCAGTCGGTCGGTTGTCGGCGGCGGCGCCGCTGTACTCCGAGATCCGGGTCGCCGTAGTCGGCCGTGATCTCCGACGAGAAACACTTGCACCTTTTGCGTGCGTTTGCCCGAGCTGTCAGCATCGAAGAGGGGGCTGCACACACAAGGAGCGGCCGGGACCACCCTGGTATCGAACCAAGTCGGCGGCTCCTCCCAGGAGTTGTGGAATTCGGCGCACGGCTGCCTCGGCACGCACCCCGACGAGGCATCACGCAGCACACGACTCGTGGCGTGACGCGCCGCGCTCCCCACCCCTTCACATGGGAGGCGGACCCATGACGACGGCGGAACTCCTCTCCCTCCCGCGGCGTGCTGTACGCCGACGAACCGGAGCGTGTCGAGAAGCGGCTGAACCTCCTGGGCACCGACTGGTCCCGTGCACGCCGGTGAACCGGTGAGCGAATACGAACGCCACCGCAACGCCGCCGTCGCCGAACTCCAGGGCAACCACCACCCGTTGATCGACCGCCCGGAATGGGCGCAGAAGAACGGCCTCTCCGGCGTCTGGCCCTGAACCGCCCGCCCGAACCGCCCCACCATCCCCAAGGAGTGCCTCATGGCTCGCATCACCATCAACGGCGTGAGCATCGACCCTCTGGCGCAGTCCGCCGAACTCGCCGCCGCGTCCCTGGTGTCGGAGGACGCCTCGCGGTCCAACTATCTGCTCGTACAGACCACGCGACCCCCCACCGCCGAGGAGAAGGAACAGCTCGCGGCACTCGGCGTGGTGATCCACGAATATGTTCCGGACAGCACGTATCTGTGCGGCTACCGGCCCACGGACCTGGAGGCGGTGCGCGCACTGCCGTTCGTCGCGTGGGCCGACGTGTATCTCGATGGTTTCAAGATCGCTCCGTCGCTGAGGCCGGACCGGCTGCAGCCCGCTCTCGCCCTGCTGGCCGAGCCCGTCGAGACCACGTCGTCCCGTACGCACACCGTGGACGTCGTGTTGCACGACGACATCGATACGACGAACGGCGCGGTACGGGACCTGATCGCCCGAGCGGTCGGCGCCTCTGCCGACGGCATCGAGACCAACCGCCACAAGGTGCGACTGACGGTCCAGGAAACGGACCTCCCCGCGCTCGCCGCGCTGGACGAGGTGCGCCACGTCGAGGAAGTACCGGAGCTGGTGTTGCACAACAACGTCGCCGCGACGCTGATGCACGCCAGGATCTCTCTCAACGGGACGTCCTTCCGGGGCAAGGGGCAGGTGGTGGCGGTGGCCGACACCGGCTTCGACCTCGGCTCCACGACGAACGTGCATCCCGCCTTCACCGGCCGGGTCCAGCACCTGGCCGCCCTCGGCCGCCCGCTCTCGCAGGCGGTGGACGACCCCGACGGCCATGGCACCCATGTGGCGGGGTCCGTCCTCGGCAACGGGAATTCCCCGTCGATGGGCGGCGCCGTCACCGGCACGGCCCCCGAGGCGAAACTGGTACTGCAGTCGCTCCTCGACGACGGCGGCGGCCTCGGTGGAGTCCCGACCGACCTGAGCGACCTGTTCGAGCCCGCGTTCCAGCGCGGGGCGAGGATCCACACCAACTCGTGGGGGCCGAAGTCCCCCAGCCTGCCGTACGACAGCAGAGCGTTCGAGGCCGACCGGATGGTCTGGGACCACAAGGACTTCGTCATCTGCTTCTCGGCGGGCAACAAGGGGCACGACCGGGACCGCGACGGCCGGATCAACCAGTCCTCGGTCAGCGGACAGGCAGGGGCCAAGAACACGATCACGGTCGGCGCCAGCGAGAGCAAACGTCCAGGCATCCCGCTGACGTACGGCGACCTGAGCATCGTCGCCTTCCCCGCCAATCCGATCCGGGACGACCCGCAGGCCGACAACCCGTCCGGGATGGCGGCCTTCAGCAGCCGCGGGCCGACCCAGGAGGGCCGGATAGCGCCCGATGTCGTCGCCCCCGGCACGTCGATCCTCTCGGCCCGCTCCCAGGTGGCTCCGGACGACTCACGGTTCGGGGTCTCCTCGGACCCGGCCTACTCCTTCCTCAGCGGCACCAGCATGGCCACCCCCCTCGTCGCGGGCTGTGTGGCCGTACTCCGCGAGACCCTGGTGCGGAACGGCACTCCCGACCCCAGCGCAGCCCTCCTGAAAGCCATGCTGATCAACGGCGCGGAGGAGCTCCCGGGCCAGTACAACCCCAGTGAGGCCGGCCCGTCCCCCAACAACAACTCTGGTTTCGGCCTGGTGAACCTCGATCGTTCCGTCGTCCTCCCGGGTGACGACGACCGGGCCGGTTTCGCGGACGAGGAGGAGTTGGAGCAGGGCGACGAACGCTCCTTCCGCGTGCCGGTGCCCCAGGGGACGGCCCGCACCTTGAAGGTCACCCTGGTGTGGACCGACCCGCCCGGCGCGGCTCTGCAGAACGACCTGGATCTGATCGTCCGCGCGGGCGGTCAGGAGCGCCACGGCAACATGGGCACGGGGTCCGGCTTCGACCGCGTCAACAACGTGGAGCAGGTCAACTGGAGCGGTGTCCCCGCCGGTGACGCGGAGGTCGTCGTGCGCGCCCACCGCATCACCCAGTTCGCCCAGCCCTACGCCGTGTCCTGGCGTGTCTCGTGATGAGCCACTGAACTCGTTGGAGGCCATGCCACCGGGTCGGACCCCGGTGGCATGGCACTTTCGGCGACCGTTTAGCATATGAGCGCCGCCTAGCTCGAAAGATAAACCTGTGACTCGTAACGAGGACTCGTTCACCGCCTGGAAGCACCGCGAGGAGATCGCGGAATCGATGATCCCGATCATCGGGAAGCTGCACCGCGAGCGGGACGTGACGGTTCTGCTGCACAGCCGCTCCCTGGTGAACAAGTCGGTGGTCAGCATCCTGAAGACCCACCGGTTCGCCCGCCAGATCGCCGGCGTGGAGCTCTCGGTCACCGACACCCTGCCGTTCCTCCAGGCCCTCACCACGCTCGACCTCGGCCCCTCGCAGATCGACATCGGCCTGCTCGCCGAGGCCCACCAGGCCGACGACCGGGGGCTGTCGGTCGCGGAATTCACCGCCGAGGCCGTCGCCGGTGCCACCGGCGCCAACAAGATCGAGGGCGGCGAGGGCCGCGACGTCGTCCTCTACGGCTTCGGTCGCATCGGCCGCCTCGTCGCCCGCCTGCTCATCGAGAAGGCCGGCTCCGGCAACGGCCTGCGGTTGCGGGCCATCGTGGTACGCGGCGGCGGGGACCAGGACATCGTCAAGCGTGCCTCTCTGTTGCGCCGGGACTCCATCCACGGCCAGTTCCAGGGCACGATCACCGTCGACGAGGCCACCAGCACGATCAACGCCAACGGCAACGAGATCAAGGTGATCTACGCCGGCGACCCGTCCGAGGTCGACTACACCGAGTACGGCATCAAGAACGCCATCCTCATCGACAACACGGGCAAGTGGCGCGACCGCGAGGGCCTGTCGAAGCACCTGCGTCCCGGCATCGACAAGGTCGTGCTGACCGCGCCCGGCAAGGGCGACGTCCCGAACATCGTGCACGGCGTCAACCACCACACGATCAAGCCGGACGAGCAGATCCTGTCCTGCGCGTCCTGCACCACCAACGCGATCGTGCCGCCGCTGAAGGCGATGGACGACGAGTTCGGTGTGCTGCGCGGTCACGTGGAGACCGTCCACTCGTTCACCAACGACCAGAACCTGCTGGACAACTACCACAAGTCGGACCGTCGTGGCCGCTCCGCGCCGCTCAACATGGTCATCACCGAGACAGGTGCCGCCTCGGCCGTCGCCAAGGCGCTGCCCGACCTGAAGGCGCCCATCACCGGCAGCTCGATCCGCGTCCCCGTCCCGGACGTCTCGATCGCGATCCTCAGCCTGCGCCTCGGCCGTGAGACGGACCGTGAGGAGGTCCTCGACTACCTCCGGGGCGTCTCGCTGACCTCGCCGCTCAAGCGCCAGATCGACTTCACCAACGCGCCCGACTCGGTCTCCAGCGACTTCATCGGCTCCCGTCACGCCTCGATCGTCGACGCCGGTGCCACCAAGGTCGACGGCGACAACGCGATCCTCTACCTCTGGTACGACAACGAGTTCGGCTACTCCTGCCAGGTCATCCGGGTCGTCCAGCACGTCTCCGGGGTGGAGTACCCGACGTACCCGGCTCCGGCGGTCTGATCCACCGGGCCCAGGGCCCTCTCACGTGACACCGGCCGCCCGCCGGGCCTTCCGCCCGGCGGGCGGTTCGCGTTCCACGGAACCCCTCGGAACGTCTTGATTCGGGATAGGGCCCCTCGACGACGCTGCGGCCGGCTGACGGCTCCGGCCCACCGGTCGACCGGCCCACCTGTACGTCCGGCCCGCATGGTGTGATGGCCTGGTGAGCCGAGCGTCAGAAGAGTCCAACCGCCGTATGCTGCGGGCCCGGGACGCCATGGACCGGGCGTACGCGCACCCTCTGGACGTGCCCGCGCTGGCCCGGATCGCCCATGTCTCCGAGGCTCACTTCGCGCGGACGTTCCGGGCCACGTTCGGCGAGACACCCCACCGCTATCTGCAGCGCCGTCGCGTCGAACGGGCGATGTTCCTGCTGCGGGAGACCGACCGCGGCGTGACGGACATCTGCTTCGACGTGGGTTTCGCCAGCCCGGGGACCTTCAGCCGCACCTTCCGCGACATCGTGGGCACCTCGCCGCGGCAGTACCGCAAGGAAGCGCCGCCGCTGCCCGTACCGACGTGTTTCGCGAAGGCGTGGACGCGGCCGAGCGATCGAGCAGTCGGCGATCGAGCAGTTGGTGATTGAGCAGTTCTGGATAAGTTTCCGCGCCGCCCGCTCGGTAGCGTGAAACCCATGTTCACCGCCATCACGCACTCGCAGATCTACGTCCTCGACCAGGACGAGGCCCTCGACTTCTACGTCGGCAAGCTCGGCCTGGAGGTCAACACCGATGTCGACCTGGGCTTCATGCGCTGGCTGACCGTCCAGGTGCCCGGCCGGCCCGAGCGCCAGATCCTCCTGGAGAAGCCCGGTCCGCCGGCGCTCTCCGAGGCGACCGCGGCACAGGTCCGCGAGCTGCTCACCAAGGGGGCCATGGGCGGCCACCTCATCTTCAGCACGGACGACTGCCGCAAGACCTACGAGACCCTCCTCGGCAAGGGCGTCGAGTTCACCGAGGAACCCACCGACCGCCCCTACGGCATCGACTGCGGTCTGCGCGACCCCTTCGGCAACAGCATCCGCTTCACCGAGCCCAAGGGCTGAAGCCCCGCGCTGCGCCGGTTCGGGGGCGTTGTCAGTGGTGGGCGGCAGGATGGGGGCATGACGACATCAGCTGCAGTGATCGTGGATGCCGCCGCCTACGCACAGGCCGTCGAGGACGCGGTGCGGGCCTCGGCCGCCTACTACACCGGTGGTACGTCGGCGCTGGACGACGACACCTATGACCGGCTCGTGCGCGGCATCGCGGCGTGGGAGGCCGAGCATCCCGATCTGATCCTGCCCGACTCGCCCACCGGCAAGGTCGCCGGTGGCGCGGTCGAGGGGGACGTGCCCCACACGGTGGCGATGCTGAGCCTGGACAACGTCTTCTCGGATGAGGAGTTCACCGCGTGGACGGCGTCGCTGGCCCGGCGCATCGGGCACGACGTGGAGCGGTTCAGCGTGGAGCCCAAGCTCGACGGGCTCGCGGTCGCCGCACGCTACACACGGGGCCGGCTCACGCGGTTGATCACCCGTGGCGACGGGACGGCCGGGGAGGACGTCTCGCACGCCATCGGCACCATCGAGGGGCTGCCGGACGCGCTCACCGAGCCGGTCACGGTCGAGGTGCGGGGCGAAGTCCTCATGACCACCGCCCAGTTCGAGCACGCCAACGAGATACGCACCGGGCACGGCGGGCAGCCGTTCGCGAACCCGCGCAACGCCGCGGCGGGCACCCTGCGCGCCAAGGAGCGTGCCTACACCGTGCCGATGACGTTCTTCGGGTACGGGCTCCTGGCGCTGCCGGGCACGGACGCCGCCGACGCCGCCCGGCTGACCGAACTCGCCCACAGCGAGCTGATGACCCGCGCCGCCGAACTGGGGGTCAACACCACCGCGAGCACGGCCGTGCCCGGTGTCACCGCCGACTCGGTCGAGGAAGTGCTCACCCGGGTGACGGAGATCGCCGCGCTGCGGGCCGGGCTGCCCTTCGGGATCGACGGGATCGTCGTCAAGGCCGACCTGGCCGCCGACCAGCGGGCCGCCGGATCCGGTTCCCGCGCCCCGCGCTGGGCGATCGCCTACAAGCTGCCGGCCGTCGAGAAGATCACACGGCTGCTGGAGGTGCAGTGGAACGTCGGCCGCACCGGCATCATCGCGCCGCGCGGCGTGCTGGAGCCCGTCGAGATCGACGGCTCCACCATCACGTACGCCACCCTGCACAACCCGGCCGACATCACGCGCCGCGACCTGCGGCTGGGCGACCATGTCATGGTGCACCGCGCCGGTGACGTGATCCCCCGCGTGGAGGCGCCCGTCGCCCATCTGCGCACCGGCGACGAACAGCCCATCGCGTTCCCCGAAGTGTGCCCCAGATGCGGCTCCGGCATCGACACCGGCGAACAGCGCTGGCGCTGCGAGAACGGCCGCAACTGCCACCTGGTCGCCTCCCTGTCGTACGCCGTCGGCCGTGACCAGCTCGATGTGGAGGGGCTCGGGCACACCCGGGTCGTCCAGCTCGTCGAGGCGGGCCTGGTGGCCGACCTCGCGGACCTGTTCGCCCTCACCCGGGAGCAGCTCCTCGGACTGGAGCGCATGGGGGAGACCAGCACCGACAATCTCCTCGCCGCGCTGCAGACGGCCAAGGGGCGGCCGTTGTCACGGGTGCTGTGCGCGCTGGGGGTGCGGGGCACCGGACGTTCCATGTCCCGCCGTATCGCCCGCCACTTCGCCACCATGGAGAACATCCGGGCCGCGGACGCAGAGGCGATCCAGCGGGTCGAGGGCATCGGCACCGAGAAGGCCCCGTCGATCGTGGCCGAACTCGCCGAACTCGCCCCGCTCATCGACAAGCTCGTGGCGGCCGGGGTGAACATGACCGAGCCGGGCGCCACGCCTCCCGCGCCGGCCGGCGAGGACTCCCCCGGCACCGAGAGCTCCGCCGGCGCCGAGGAGGGCACCGGGGCCGCGGGCGGGCCGCTCGCCGGGATGGCGGTGGTGGTCACGGGCGCGATGACCGGCGTCCTGGAGAAGCTCAGCCGCCACCAGATGAACGAACTCGTCGAACGCGCCGGGGGCCGCGCCTCCTCCAGCGTCTCCAAGCGGACGTCCCTGGTCGTCGCGGGGGAGAACGCCGGCTCCAAGCGCGCCAAGGCCGAAGCCCTCGGCATCCGCCTGGCCGACCCGGACGAGTTCGCCGCGCTGGTGGCCGACTTCCTGGACTGACCGTTCGTGACGGCGCGGTGAGCGGCGTCACGCGGCAGGGCCTCGGGGTGGCTCGGCGGGCGGTGCTCGCCGTGGCCACCGGGTGTACGCCTCACAGCCGAAGGATCACGAGGGCCGTGTCGTCGGTGACGCGGCCGTGATGGAGGAGGTCGAGGAGCAGGGCGTCGGCGAGAAGCTCGGGGGCGGAGCGGCGATGGCGGGTGAGCGCTGTGGCGAGGCGCCCGAGGCTGACGTCGATGTCCTCGTCACGGCGTTCGATCAGACCGTCCGTGTAGAGGACCAGGATGTCGCCCTCGGTGAAGTCGAGGGTGGCCTCGGGACGGGGGATGTGCTCGGGGCGGGCGCCGAGCGGCGGGTCGGTGGCCCCGTCGAGGAAGACGACCGTGCCGTCACGGCACAGCAGGGCGGGCGGCAGATGGCCCGCGCTGCTGTAGGTGATGGTGTGGGTGTCCCAGTCGACGCAGGTCTGCACGGCGGTGGTGTTCTCGGCGCCGTCGACGGAGCGGGCGTACAGGCCGAGCGCGTCCAGTGCCTGGGCGGGGCCGTCGGCCACCAGGGACGCGGCGCTCAGCGCGCTGCGGAGCTTGCCCATGACACAGGCGGCGGCCAGACCGTGACCGACCACGTCACCGACGGCGATCCCGACACGGTCGGCGCCGGCCAGGTCGACCAGGTCGTACCAGTCGCCGCACACGTTCAGGGCGTCCGTCGCCGGCTGGTAGCGGACGGCCGCGCGGTGGTTCCCGATCGGGTCGGGCGCGGGCAGCATCGCCTTCTGCAGGGCGAGTGCGACCTCCCGTTCGTGGGCGTGCGACTCGCGCAGTCGTTCGTTGACCTCCTGCAGCTCCCGTGCGCGGGTGTAGAGCTCGGCCTCCAGCACGCGGGCCCGGTCGCCGGGGGCGCGCTCGCGGGCGCGGATCAGCTCGGTGACCTCCTCCACCTTGTGGATCAGCAGCACCACCTTCCCCTGGGCGTCGCACACGGGCGCGTTCACGGGGCTCCAGTACCGCTCCTCCCACTCCCCCGGCCGCTCCGCCGACTCCACGTCGTAGCGCTGCAACGCCATTGCGTCGCGCTCGCCGGTCGTCACCACACGGTTGAGCGAGGCCGCCAGGTTCCGCATCCCGTTCGCGGACGGGTCCTCGGGATTGTCGGGGAAGACGTCGAAGAGGTACCGGTTCACCACCTGCTCGCGGGTGCGCCCCGACATCCGCAGGAACTCCTCGTTCGCGTCCGCGTACACCAGCTCGGGTGTCAGCAGCGCCACCATGCCCGGCAGCGCCTGGAACACCGCCGCGTAGTCGATCGCCGTATCCGCCATGGTCGCCGCCTCAGCGTCCGTGCCAGCCTGAGAACTCCACCATAGGAGCCGAGAGCCGTGTGGGCGCGCTTCTCGTTCCAGGAGAACAACCCGGTCACGCACGGTTGCACGAGCGACGACACAGCGTCGCGGGCGCGAGGGGCGCCGCCGGAGGTCGTCAGCGGGCGGTGCGCAGGAGGATGTCGCGCGTCGGGCCCAGCCGTGCCCGTCCTCGTGACGGGACAGCTCGGCGACCTCCCGCGGAGGGACCGATGTCGGTCCCCGCGTGCCGGGCGTCCTCGCACGGGTCACGCAGGGTGAGGATTTCGTTGCGAGGGCGCCGACCGGGCTGGCCGCGCTCAGCATGGCTGGCGCCACACCCCCAGCTCCAGTCGTTTGACCATGGACGAGAGCCCGAGCCGACGGGACTCCGCGCAGAAACGGCTCCTGGGTTCCGTGTACTCGACGTGGAAAACCGCCTTGCCTGCCTCGACGAAGGGCGAGAGCCGCTCGCATTCGTCGTACTGGGCGCACTCCTCGTTGACCGCGAAGTCGAAGTCGGCCAGCAGCTGGGGTATCTGGGGCAGGTCGTTCTTCAGGCCCACCGCCAGCCCGCGCTCGTGGGCGATGTCCGCGATCATGCGGTTGTAGGTCAGCTGGTCGCGCGCGGTGAGGGGGAAGCCGGTGTCGTCGCCGTAGCCCTCCATCAAGTCGGGCTCCACCGCGTCGAAGCCCTTGTCCCGGCACATGTCGAAGCGGCGTTCCATGAGGGGCCGCAGGACGTCCACCTGCCGTATGTCCAGCCAGCGTTCGCCCGCCCAGCCGTTCTCCTCACCGAGCAACGAGCGCGGGAAGGCGTCCTTGTCGGGCCGGAAGTCCTCCCAGGCTCCGACGTTGATGTAGCAGATGACCTTGCGGCCGTCCCGGTGCAGCCGGGCCACGTCCCCGGCGGAGTTCTCGAAGCCGTCGATGTCGTAGACGGGGACGTCCGCCGAGGGGTCGACCCTGCCGTCCAACTGCCACTGCCAGGCGAGACCGGGCCGGGGTCTCCAGCGCGGCCCGGTCGTGGACTCGGTGTCCGGCTCGGAGTCGCCGCAGCCCGCCAGGGTCGAGGCCAGCAGGGCGGTCAGCAGCGCCACGTACGCGAACGTCGGCCTCCTCATCGGTCCGTCCCGGTGAGGGCGGGCGTCAACTGGGCCCAGGGGTTCGGTGGTTCCCCGGTCACCGGACCGCAGACGGCGGCGCCCCGGTCGTGCGCGGTGCGCACGGCGAGCGGGACGAGTGCCTCGGGGACGCCGTAGACGAGGTGGCAGATCCGCTCGGGCGGGTGGCGGGCGGCCCAGGCGGGCCGGCTGAACGCCGAGACGTACGTCGACCAGTGGCCCTCGAAGGTGACGGTCAGGTCGGCTAGACGGGCGTAGCCCGGGGCCGGGTGGACCCCGGGGTTGAGGACGACGGTGGCGGCGCCGAGCCGGCGGACGGCCCGGACGAGCCTGCGGCAGTCGGGCAGGCCGTCCGGGGTGGCCGTCACCTGGTCGAGGAAGCACCCGTCGGCGTCGTACCACTCCCGGTGACGGCGTACGTCGTCGGCGATCTCGGCTCGGTCGCGCACCCCGTAGTCGGTGTCGACGTAGCCGAGGAGCCGGGCGCCGGCCACGCGCAGGGCCCCGGCCGCCGCGGTGAACGCGGGGTCCGGGACGTCGCCGGGGCCGTTCGCGGGGTTGAGGACGACGGCGTACGTGCGGGGCGCCGCCGTGATGAGGCGGTGCCAGGCGCCCGGGTCCTCGGCCGGGTGGACGTAGAGCGGGATCAGCAGACTCACGACGTACGGACACCCTTCTCGCCGCCCCCGCGTTCCCCGACGCCGTCTCGTTCCCAGACGCCGTGCCGTTCCCCGGGGCCGTGCCGTTCCCCGACCGCCTCGGTCTCGACGGCTTCGTTCTGCTCTGCGGCCTTGTTCTTGCCGACAGCCTGGTCCTTCCCCATGCCTGTGTTCTCCCCGGTGTCTTCGCCGCTCTCCCACAGCGCGGTGAGCGCGTCGTCCAGGCTGTGGGCCGGACGCCAGCCGAGGGCAGCCTCGGCAGCGGTGATGTCGGAGCACTGCCACGACACCTCCGCCGACCGCACCGACCCGGCCGCGTGAGCGTCGGCCGCGCGCCCGGCCGTCGCGTTCTCGGTGATATGTCCTCGGAAGCCGGCCTTCTCGGACAGGAGCCGGACCAGGGTGCGGACCGGCACGGCTCGGCCGCCGGAGATGTTGAGGACGGGCGGCAGCGGGCCGGTGGCCGTGGCGGCGAGGACGACCGCTCGGGCGACGTCGCGGACGTCGACGAAGTCGCGGTACGCGGAGAGGTCACCGAGGGGCAGAACGGCCTCGGGGTCGGGGCCGGCCGCGCGGAGCAGGGTGGCGATGCGCCCGGGGAGGCTGGTGGCCGGTGCCCCGGGGCCGACCGGGTTGCCGACCCGCAGCACCACCGCGTCCAGGCCGGAGGTGGTGACGGCGACCGTCCCCGCGAGCTTGGTCGCGCCGTAGAGGGCGACCGGACGGGTGGCCGCCGACTCGGTCACCCGCACGTCCGCGACGCCGGGCCCGTACTCGGCGGCCGAGCCCAGGTGCACCAGCCGGGCGCCGGGCGCGGCCTCGCGGAGCGCCGCGCACAGGACGGCGGCGCCCCTGGCGTTGACCTCGGCGAGGGTGACGGGGTCACCGCCGGTCGCGCCCGCGCAGTTGATCACGGTGTCGGGCGCGGCCGACGCCAGGCTCTTCGCCAGTTCCGCACGGCTGACCGTGGCGAGGTCGACGGCGACGTCGACGGCGTGGTCGGCGGCCGGCGCACGGCCGCCGCCGAGGACCAGCGCGCCCGGCAGGGCACGCAGCCCCTCGACGACATGAGAACCGAGATAGCCGGTGAAACCCAGGACGAGAATGCGCATGTGGTGCTCAGGCTCCCTTGAGCAGAAGCGACTTGCGGGTGGTGAACTCGGCGTTGGCCCGGTCGTAGTCGTCCGGGCGGCCTATGTCGAGCCAGTACCCGTCGAAGTCGTAGGCGTGCGGCTGGTTCTGAGCCCTTATCAGGTCGAGCACCAACTCGTCGAAGCCCAGCGGGAGGCCGGGGGTGTAGCCCTCCAGGGTGGAGCGGGAGACGCCGTAGACGCCCATGGAGACGCGGTAGTCCATGCTCGGCTTCTCGGTGAAGGCGACGACCTTGCTGTCGTCGGTGGTCAGGACACCGAAGTCGATGTGGACCTCGCGGGTGTAGGTGGCGATGGTGAGCGGCGCCCCGGAATCCCGGTGCCGGCGCAGGACGTCGGCGTAGTCGAGGTCGGTGAGGATGTCGCCGTTCATCACGAGGAACGACTCGGGCAGCTTCTCGCGCAGGTTGAGCAGCGGGCCCATGGTGCCCAGCGGGCTCTCCTCGGGGGCGTAGTCGACGGTCAGGCCCCACTGGGAGCCGTCGCCGACGTAGGCACGGATGATCTCGCCGAGGTGGCCGATGGCGATGGTGACGTGGGTGAAGCCGGCCGTGGAGAGCTGGCGAAGCACGATCTCCAGGATGGCGTGCTGGTCGCCGATGGGGACGAGCGGCTTCGGCAGCGCGGTCGTGTAGGGCCGCAGCCGGACGCCCTTGCCTCCCGCCAGGATCACTGCGTGCATGGTGCTCCTCCTTCATGCTTCGTGCCGTGCGTGGACGGGAGTCAGATGTTGTAGATGCCGGTCTTGTAGCGGGCGAGGTTGGCCGGGTCGCGGAAGAACTCCACGGTGTGCGCGAGGCCTTCCTCCAGCGTGTGGGCGGGCTGCCAGCCGGTTGCGGCGGTCAGCCGGCTCGCGTCCGCGACCAGCCGCATGACCTCGGAGTTCGCGGGCCGGATGCGAGCCTCGTCCTCGCGGACGTCGAGTTCGCGGTCCATGACCTTGCCGATCAGCGCGACGAGGTCGCCGACGGAGATCTCGCCCCCGGTGCCGGCGTTGAAGGTGCGGCCCACGACCTTGTCGGCGGGCGCGGTGCCGACGGTCAGGAACGCGTGCGCGGTGTCCTTGACGAAGGTGAAGTCCCGGGTGGGACGCAGATCGCCGAGGGTGATGCTGCGCTCCCCCGCCGCGACCTGCCCGATCACCGTGGGGATCACCGCGCGCATCGACTGGCGGGGCCCGAAGGTGTTGAACGGTCTCAGGGTGACGACCGAGGTGTCGAAGCTCGCGTGGTAGCTGTCGGCCAGTCGGTCCCCGCCGGCCTTCGAGGCGGCGTACGGGGACTGGGTGTTGATGGGGTGGTCCTCGGTGATCGGCACGGTCCGCGCGGTGCCGTAGGTCTCGCTGGTGGAGGTGTGCACCAGGCGGGGTGTGCCGAGGGTTCGGACGGCCTCCAGGACGTTGAGGGTGCCGGTGACGTTGGTGTCCACGTAGCTGTGCGGCGCCTGGTAGGAGTACGGGATCGCGATGAGGGCCGCCAGGTGGTACGCGGTGTCGGCGCCGTCGAGGAGGCCGCGGACCGAGCCGGGGTCGCGGACGTCGCCGAGGACGATCTCGACCTGGTCGAGGACATCCGGGTGCAGGGTCTCCAGCCAGCCGTAGGAGGAGAAGGAGTTGTACTGGGCCATGGCCCGGACCCGGTGTCCGGAGGCGACGAGCGCCTCGGTCAGGTGCGAGCCGATGAAGCCCTCGGCTCCGGTGACGGCGGCGAGCGGTGCGGAGGTCAACTGGTGTGTCCTTCCGGTCGGTCGGTTGTGTGGGGGTGGCACGGGGGGGTGTGCGGTGGTCGTGGTGAGCACGGGGCTCAGGCGTGCGGTGCGGGCCGGCCGAGCAGCCGCAGCGCGCACGCCGACAGACAGAGCGCGGCGGCGGCGCAGCACAGGGGCAGCGCCAGGTCGCCCGGTGGCAGGCGCAGCAGGGTGACCGTCCCGGCGCCGCCGGCCGCCGCGAGACAGATGGCGGCCGACGGCCAGGCCACGCCGAAGGCCTGCAGCAGCAGCGCGGTCCACAGGACGGCGGCGAGCAGCAGCAGTGGGACGGGGTCGGCCCCGGTGAGCAGGGCTGCGGGCAGCAGCGGCAGCAGGTGGGCGAGCAGGCAGAGGCCGAGGATCCCGGCCGAGCGCAGCAGGAACCCGGCGGGGGTCGCGACGGCGCGCAGCGCGGAGACGGACAGTCCCCGGTAGCGGTGGAGCAGCCATTCCGCCGGGCCCATGCTCACCGTCAGCACGATCACCGCGTACGGCTCCTGCCTGCCCTCCAGCAGCACGAGGACGCCGGCGGCCAGTCCGAAGAGGCCGTACGGCAGGGACCACAGCGGGCGGGGGCGGCGGGCGTCCGGGACGGCCGGGGCGGCGAGGGCGGTCCGCAGGGTCAGGCCGGTGGCGGCGAGGGTGGCGGCCAGGGCGAGGAGGGGCAGTGCGGCGCGGAGCCACGGTCCCGGTTCCCACCAGGGCAGGACGCCGGCCCCGGCGGTCAACGGGCTGAGCGCGGCGAGCAGGAGGCGCTCCCGGCCGAGGACGAGCAGGACGCCGGCCGCCGCCAGGTACACGGACTGGGCGGCCGCCACGAGGGTCACGGGTCCGCCGTCGGCGGGCAGTGCCGCGACGGCCGTGGCGACGAGCGCTCCGACGGGCGCGCCGATCAGGAGCGTACGGCCCGCTTCGCGCGGCCCGGTCGCCAACCGCAGGTGGGCGCGGTGGCCGAGGGCTTGGCCCCAGGCCCAGGAGACGAGTCCCGCCACGATGAGCGCCGGGGCGTGCGCGCCGGGGTTCCACAGCGGGGCGGTCAGCAGATAGGCGAGGCCGGGCAGGGCGAAGAGGACGCCCCGCAGCAGGCAGCGCAGGGTGTCCGGGCGCCAGGGGTCGGGGCCCGGCGCGGGTTCCGGGAACGTCCTCGGCACCCGTTCGTACAGGGCCGAGGCCAGCGAGAACAGGTTCGGGTGGCCGTAGCGTTCCTTGATGAGGGAGGTGGACAGGCCCTCCGCCTCCAGCAGGGCGGCCACTTCGTACGGGTGGACGGCGGGGCCGACGCGGTCGGCCAGTTCGGCGGCGAGTGCGTTGACCGCTTCCTCGTCCGGGCCCCGGTGCGGGAGCCGGATGGTGAGGGTGGTGTCGTCGCCGAGGGCCCAGCTGGGGCGGCGGCGCGGGCGGCGCCGGTCGGCCAGCCGGATGGCGAGGGTGTCGTGTTCGACGCCGCCGGGTTCGAGGGACAGGGGGCCGCTCATCCGGCCACCGTGCTGATCGGGGCGGGCGTCGGCGCCGGGAGGACGACGGCCGCCGATCGCTCTTCCAGGGTGGGCAGTTCGAGGTAGATGGAGCGGAAGGTGTCGATGGTCCGGCGGAGGGTGAACTGCTCGATCACCCGGAGCCGGGCCGCCTCCCCCATGGCCCGGCGGCGCGCCGGGTCGCCCAGCAGCTCCAGCGCGGCCTTCGCCATCGCCTCCGGGTCGCGCGGCGGCACCACGAGCCCGGTGTCGCCGACGGCCTCGCGCACACCGCCCACGTCGGTGGAGACGGTGGCCCGCCCGCAGGACATGGCCTCGATGAGGGTGAACGGGAAGCCTTCGCTGATGCTGGAGAGCATGACGACGTTACCGGCGGCGTAGGCGTCCTTGATGTCGTCGACGCGGCCCTCGAAGGTGACGGCGTCGCCGTGGCCCAGCTCGGCGGCGAGGGCCTCGCAGCGCTCCCGGTAGGCCTCGCCGCCGCGCGGTGTCCCGCCGAACAACCGCAGTCGCGCGTCCGGGAGTTCCGCCCTGACGAGGGCGAACGCCCGGATGAGGGTCTCCAGGTCCTTGATGGGGTCGACGCGGCCCGCCCAGCTGAGGGTGAGCGCCTCCGGTTCGGGCCCGGCGGGCGGGAACGCGGCGGGGTCGACGCCGTTGTAGACGGTACGGATCGACTCGGGGTCGGCGCCGCCCTGTTCTTCCCAGAGACGGTTGTAGCGGTTGCCCGGGGTGATCAGGGCGGCCCGCCGGTAGGTCTCCTCGGCGAGGAGGCGGAAGAAGCCGAGGACGACCGCCTTCACGGGCCAGCGGTAGGGCGCGGTGCGGTAGCCGAGGTAGCGCTCGCGCAGATAGACACCGTGTTCGGTCAGCAGCAGGGGGACGCCGTGCCGTTCGAGGGCGGCGAGGCCCGGCAGGACGGCGACGCCGCCGCTGACCGCGTGGGCGACGCCGGTCTCGGGAGCCGGTGCGGCGAGCGGGCGCAGGGCGTGTTCGAGCAGGGAGGTCGCGGTGAGCGCGTCGTGCAGCGTGGGGCGGGCCTCGCGGACGGCGAGGCCGGGGCGGTTCCAGACGGCGGTCAGCTGGGCGATGGCCCGGTCCGAGCGCAGGAAGGGGCTGAGCGTGCCGTCCCCCGCTGCTCGGGCCAGCTCGTACAGGGCGGGCGCGAAGCCGGCCTCGGCCGCCGGGTCGAGCAGGGCGGTGAGGAACCGTTCGTAGGCGCCGGCGAGTCGGTGACGGGCACGGCCCCGGGCCGCGCGGCCCTCGGGCGGGTCGCCCCACATGGGGACCGACAGCACACGGGACACGTGTGCGGGCAGGTCCCAGACGAGGGGTTCGCGTCCGGTGCCGGTGACGGCGATGACGTCGAAGTCGACGTCCGGCATGCCCTGGACGAGTTGGTCGCACCAGACGCTGACGCCGCCGTGACTGTGGGGATAGGTGCCTTCGGTGAGGAGGGTGACGCGCGCCGCGCCGAGTCGGCGCGCGTCGTGGGGAACGGGCATCGGTGTGCTCCACGGCCGTGGTGTGGGGTGCTTCCTGCCGGTCCCGGCCGGGTGGTGCGGCCGGGACGGCTCGATGGGCGGGTGCCGCGGGTCAGTCGTCCGCGGTGGTGGAGCCCGAGGTGACGGAGTCCGCGGTGTACGGCACTCTCTCGTTCACGCCCGCGGGAACGCGGGTGTCCGGTGCGGGGGCCGTGCTCTCGACGGGCCCGGTGGCGTCGGTGGCCGAGGGGCCGACGGAGGCGGGCAGGCCGAGGGAGAGGGGGGCACCCGTGGAGGGGGTCCAGCCGGAGACGGCGCCCGCGTAGGGATCGCCGAAGGCGGAACCGGCGAGGGTGGTGCCGGTGGGCGCGGTGACGGTGACCGCCAGGCCGTCCGGTGCCTCGACGGTGACGGTGTCGCCGATGCGGTGGGCGGTGACGTCACCGGCCTGCAGCGCGGCCTGCCAGGCGGCCCTGCGGCGGAGTTCGGCGCCGATGTCCTTCATCCGCAGGTTGACCACGGGGGTGTTCTCGGCGAACAGGGCCGCGTAGCCGTCGAGGACGCCGTCGAGCACCGGGTAGGCGATGCGGTCCTCGGCCAGGTTCGACTGGTGGATGAAGTGCGGCTTGGGGTCGCCGGCGAGGACGTGGCCGAGGGCGATCCGCTTCTCCAGCGGCACGATGACCTCTTCGTACCCGGTGGCCGGGTCCAGCGGTGCCGTGAGGCAGGTGGTGGTGGCGGGGTTGTCCTCGCAGATGCCGCTGCCGCCCTGGGCTCGGCCGGTGTAGATCCAGTTGTACTCGTCGACCTGTTCGGCCGCGCGGCCGGCGTTGTAGAAGACGTTCATCGGGTGGCGGGGCACGGTCGTGGCGGGGCCGACCTCGCGCTGGACGGGCTCGCGGGAGTTGTCGGAGCCGAGCCAGGTGATGTCGTTGTCGTCGAGGGCGAGCGCCAGGTTGGGGTTGTCCGCGGGCTGTTGCGGCAGCACCTTCATGCCTGAGTGCTCACCGGTGACCAACTCGCCGTCCTCCAGGGGGAGTCCGGCCGTCTCGCCCCAGACGCGGTTGGTGGCGATCTCGTCGGAGATGTCGTTGCGGCTCACCCACCGGGTGGAGCCGTCGGCTTCGGTCGCGCATCGCCAGGGGACCACGCTGGTGTCCTGGACACAGCCGAGGAAGGGGTGCGAGTAGGTGTGGTTGATCCAGCGGAAGCGGTTGCGCTCCGCGACGAACCGGTCGGTGAGGGGGTCGTCTCCGTTGTTGTCCTCGCGGTGGTCGACGCTGCCGGCACCGTTGTAGGCGAGGTCGAGCGTGAAGCCCTTTTCGGTCTGCCAGGCGGTGGCGTGGTCGACGTCGGCCGGGGTCATGCGGATGGGGTCGGGCTCGACGTTCGGGTCGGCGCAGTCGACGTCGCCGGGGGTGCAGTTGAGTGCGGTGTTCCAGCGGTCGTCGGCGGCGAACACGTCGTCCACGTGCACGGCGAAGTAGTTCCGCGTGGCGCCCAGGTGCACCCCGGCGGTCATCCACTCGACGATGCCGCGGGCGAGCAGCCGGAACTGCTGCTGGTACTGGTTGTACACGAAGGTGACGACGAGTTCGCGCCGCCCGTCGTGGCGGTACTCGCCCACCAGGCTGCCGCGCGTGGACCCGCCGGGGATCGCCGCGTCGACGTAGGACGTGAAGTCGGCGCCCGCCACCGGTCTCGACAGATAGCCGTAACTCTCGCCGACGGCGGGGTCGTTGTCCTCGAAGGGCACCGCACCGTCGAGGTAGCCGAAGGGGCCCGCCTTCCCGGCGTCGGTCACCTGGGCCTCGGCGCCGTCGAGTCCGCCGGAGTAGCCGCCGTACACCGGGTACTGCAGACCGGCCTCCGGACGCGCGTAGGTGTAGGCGTCGACCTGGGGGATCGCGTACGTGCGCTCGTACTCCGCGAGCGCCGTCATCTCGGTGGAGCCGGCCGGGAACGGGTTGTCGTTGGGCAGGACGACCGCCTGGTACTTGGCGCGCGGGCGGCCGTCGACGGTGTCCGCGAGGAAGCCGGCGTCGATCACGGGCCGGTCGGAGCTCGTCAGGTCGACCTCGGTGTACGGCGTGCCGGCGGTGGTGAGTTCGGCGGCTATCGCGTCGGTGGACGGGCCACCGTCGCTGACCACCAGGACCCGCAGATCGATGCGGGGTGCGGGGTCGTCGGCCTGGGCCGGACCGGCGGGCAGGCCGAGTGCGGCGATGAGCGCGCCCACCGTGAGCACGGTGGTGCGTGAAGTCCGCTTCATGCGGTGAAGTCCCCTCCCCGGGCAGGGGTGAGCACGCCTCCTGGAGCGGACGCACCCCCTTGCGTGACGCCGGCGTCCCCCTCTGAACCCAGTCGTCGACGCATCCGTCGCGTCACATAGTGGTGTCTGTGTGTGGCTTTCGTGGTCATGCCGCGAAACATGACGGAAAAGCGCAGGTGTCCAAGTGGGCACATCTGGAACCGAATTGAACGTTTTCTCATCCGCCCTCGAATGGGCGCACGACGACCGCGAGGGCCCGGCGCGCTGGTCCGGGCCCTGCGGGGCGGGTCGGCGGACCTCCGGGGTCCGCCAGATCGTTCGCCAGTGGTTCAGACCATGACGGAAGCCTGACCGCAGATCATTTCAGGTCACTCCCGTCACGACCGCACACCTGGCCGACGGCCGTCAGGCGCAGAGCACCCGGGTCTCGGGCGTGAACACCGGACCGGCGCTGACATTGGTCCTGTCGCTGAACTCGGCGTAGTAGTACGAGTAGAAGCCGATGTTCCCGTTGCAGCCGGAGTCACCGGCGACCTGGAGGGTCAGCGTGACGGTGCGGCTCTGGCCGGGCGGGATGGTGGCGCCGTAGTTGGTACCGAGGTTGGCGGGACCGGTGCCGGCGCAGGGGGTGGCGCCGGAGGCCGTGGCGAGGCTGCAGCCGGTGAAGGAGTACTTCAGGTCGGGGCGCTGGTTGGTCAGCCAGGTGGGCTCGATGGTCTGGTAGATGAACCAGACGTCGTATGTGTGGTTGTTCGTGATCGTCATCGACAGGTCGACCGTGCCGCCGGGCGTGGTGGTGGCGCTGTCGGTGGCGAACGTCAGCTCCGCGGGGGCCGGGGCGGCCGCGCTCGCGCCGGGGGCCGTACCGAACACGGTGAGGGCGAGGGCGAGTACGGCACCGAGGCCGAAGCGTCTCATCAGTGGTGATCGCATGGGCCGGGAGGCTAGGCATCCGCCGGGCGCACCGTCTGCCCCGACGGGCGGCGGTCGGCCGCGGCCCGGCCGGAAGTGCACGCCGGGTGAAGACGGTACGGCGGAGCTGGGACATCCACCCCGCGAGCCCACATCAGCGCACGGTAACCACGGTGTGACAGGGGGTACGGGCGGGGCCGGCGCCACCCGTTCGGGCCGTCCGGCGGGCGGGGCGGCATCCGGACGGCATTGGCGCGTATCGCACACCGCGCGCCGCTCTCCCGCCACCGCGCGGTGCGCGGGATCTCGGCCATCCGCCGATTTCCGGCCCCTGTCCGTGGGAACGCCGCGGGGCATCGCCCGCGGCATGGCCGCGCCCGGTGGTCGGCCACCCCCGGAGGGGGACGCCGCCCGTCGGGCGATCGGTGCCCCCGGCGCGACCGCCGGCCAGGGCACGTGTCACTGCGGAGGGTGAACGCGACGGACCCACGTCGGCCGCGCGGCGCCGCCTACGGCGACTGGCCGGTAATACGTACTCCGGTTACGTAGGTCTACGGATGCGTCTGCCCTGTTCGCTTCGATTGGCTTGCCGGGCGCCGGGGGGATCCTCTCGCGTGCCCCTTGCGCGGTCGGGCTTCCCGAGGTGCCGCAGGGGGCCTCGGGGGGAGGCGCCGGACCGATTGTCAGTGGCTGCCGCTAGCGTTCCGCACATGGTCGCACTTGGGCCGGGATTCCCCGGCTGAACTGTGCTTTCTTCTTGTGCAATTGACGCTAGGGGCTGGGGTTCGTGGGATGGCTGTCGGCGGGCGACGGGTACGAAGTCGCTCTTGTGGAGGGGCGGGTGGCCGCACGAGCCACCTCGGGCCGTGCGGCGGGACGGCAGTTGAAGTCGCTGCCGAGGGCGCTGAAGGACCATCCCGAGGTGGACCGGCTGCGCCGGTTCGCCGAATGGCTGGATCGGCACGCAACGGCGTGCGTCGAACAGGTGGACGCCTGGATGGTGTCGTCACTGCCCGTACCCACCGGCCTCCTGGCCCGGGTGTGGCCGGACGAGGCGTGGCAGGTCGCCCTTCGCGACCTCGCGGTGGTCGGTGACGACCCGGACGAGGTGGGCTTCCTGCGGGGCGCCACCGACTCCGGCGAACTGCGCGTGGTGAACCTGGACGGTGAGACGGTCCGTCTCTCCCCGCGCACGGTGACCCTGCCGCACCCGGTGCTGCTGCCGGACCTCGACGACATCCGCGAGTTCGCGGCGGAGCTCGGCATCGTCCAGCGCGTCGAGCAGATACACCGGGCCACTTGGCGGCGCCCGGAGGACCTGGCCGCCAAGGCCACCCAGGTGCGGGAGTTCACCGGCGGCCGGTACCGCTCCCGGTTCGCGCTCGCCGCACGGGCCACGTCCCTGGGGTACCGCGTCTCCGGCGGGTACGCCACCGCCCGGGTCCGGGACGGCGGGCGCACCGTCGAGGCCTCCGTGTGGATCGGGGAGCCGTACTGGGACGACGAGGTGGAGACCGGCAGCCTCACCTGGCAGGACCAGGACGGCCACGCCCTGCCGCTCGGCGAAGTGGGCCCGGTGGCGTGGTCGGAGGGGATGCGGATGGCCGCAGCGCTGTACGCCGGGCGCGTGATCGAGGAGGGCAAGGACGCATGAGCGGGGGGACACGGGTGTCGTACGAGGATGTGCTGGCAGCGGGCGGGGTGCTGCCGCCGGACACCGAGGGGGCCGGGGAGCGGGCGGTGCCGCTGACGGCGCGGACGTACCGTCATCCGGGCCTGGACGACCGGGTGGTGGTGCAGCTGGTCGCCGGGGAGCTGGGCGCGGCGGAGGATCTGGCCGCCGGGTTCCTGGGCCTGGAGCAGGACGCGGAGCCGGCGGTCGTCGGGCTGGGGCTGCGGCAGTCGCTGGGCTTCCCCGAGTGGGTACTGGTCCACCACCCGGCGGACGGGCACCACGCGCTGGGCATCGTGCCGGACCTGGAGAAGGCGGCCCGGCACGCGAAGTCCAAGCCGAAGACGGCCATGGACGCCTATCTGGAACTCGGCGAGCGGCTTGCGGCGTCGGTGCCGCACTTCCTGCCGACCTTCTTCGAGCAGGCCGGGCGGGTGTTCCTCGCCGAGGAGAACGCCACGTACGCGGCCCAGTTGTTCACCCGCGCCCGCAGGGCCGAGGCGGAACACGGGCTCGTCGTGGAGGAGGAGCGGCTCGACGCCGTGTTCCTGGAGTTCGCGCTGGCCGGCGCCCTCCCGGTGAAGGTGCTGTCGGCGTACGCGAAGGAGCTGGCCGCGCGGGTCCCGGCCGAGGAGGCGCTGCGGCGCTTCACCAAGCTGTGCCTGCGCCGTACGGCAGGCGGTCTGCCGCCCTCGGCTCAGATGGCGAACGACCTGCGCCGGCTGGCGCGGGCCGCCGGACGGGACGCGAACCGGACCGAACAGGAGTACCTGGCCGAACTGCTGGTCCTGCCGTCCACGCTGCGCGCTGCGGCGGGCTGGTGGAAGGGGCACCGTACGGCACTGGTGGCGCTGGCGGAGCGCGAGCCCAAGGTACGGGGCACCCTGCTGGACACGCTCCCCTCGTCGCACGACGACGACATGCCCGCGATGTGGCTGGAGATGCTGGAGGCCTCCGGCGCCACGGCCGGGCTGTGGGACGGCTCCCTGCCCGAGGAGCAGCGTCCGCACGACGGCACGGCGGGCTGGCTGGAGCGGTTCCTGACCTACCGTGAGCGGGCACGGTCCTGGCGCGGCTCCACCCGGATGCCCGAGCTGTATCCGCTCGTCGAGCGGACGGCGGACCGGCTGCGCGCCGAACTGACCAGCACCGGACGCGAGTTGCGGGTCACGCACGACATCGACCTGATGGATCTGCTGCTCTCCCTGGACGTGCCCGTGGCCGCCCCGCCGGGGGACTCGGCGCTGCCGCTGGAGCAGTGGGCCCCGGGTGAGGGACACCGCGAGCTGCTGTCGCTGGCCGCCGACTCCCGCTTCCACAAGGCTTTCCGGCGGGGCGCGGACCGGTTCGGCGACGACGACCAGGGACGGCGCGCGATCCGGATGCTGGCCGCGTCGCCGGGCGGGCGGCCGCTGCTGGCCGAGTGGGTGCGCGGGGTCGTCCGGCGGTTCGCCGCCGTGGGTCTGCCGCAGCTGCCCGACGCGCTCGCCCGGCTGAAGTGGCTGCCCGCCGAGGCGCTGGCGCTCGCCGAGGACGAGGTGCGCGGTGCCGTCTCCACCGACCTGGCACCGGTGCTGTCGCGCACGCTGCGCGCCGGGCTCTTCGACGAACTGGGCTGGCCCGCCTGGGAGGACGCGACGGCCACGCTCGTCCCGAAGGACGACGTCGAGGACATCGTCGTCGCCGACGCCTGGCCGCACCTCGTCGTGGCGGGCGCCGCCCAGGCCCGGGTGATCGGTGCGGAGGGCACACTCCTCACCCACGACCTGCGGGTCTCCGCGGACGACAGGTGGGGCGACCCGGGCTTCCACCACGTGGACGGGGAGCTGCTCGTCTACTGGCGGTCCCGCGACAACGGCCTGCGCGGCTACTGGCACACCCGGGCCGACAGCCCCCAGCCCATGGAGGGTCCGGGCGGCACCCGGAGCACCGAGATGGACTGGTACAAGGCCGACCTGAAGCTCACCCTGCCCCTGCCGGGCGGCGGCCGCGCGACCGGCGCGGGGGTGCTGCACGCCGGGGACACCACGATCCCCGACGAGCGGTGGCTGATGTTCGACGGCGCCTCGTACTGGGTCTGGCACGCGGAGGGCGAGCGGGAGACACACGGCTTCTACGAGTACGACCCGGCGACGCACAGGCGCGGGCGCATGAGCATGCCCGCCTTCCTCGCCGACGCGCTGCGCGACGCCCCCGAGGGCAGCGTGTACGACGGCGGCTGGCTCGGCCCCTCCCCGACCGTCGGCCACGCGCCGGCCTGCGCACCCGTCGACGGTGTGGTCGGCCTCCGCACGATCCGGCTGCCCGACGGCGCCTACCGCACGCAGGACCTGGCCGGGCACACCGTGACCCTGCCCACCGGGAAGGGCCGGCCGTCCGCGCTGGTCGTCTTCCCGGGCGACGACCGGGCCCGCGCCGTCGTCCGCAACGGCTGGCAGCTGGAGATCGTCGACACCGACGGCGTCGTCACCTCCGTCGCGAAGACGGACCGCACCCCGGGCGTCTTCGGCGAGGGCACGCTGCTGCTGCCTCCGGTGCAGTTCTGGGAGTGCATGACGCCCCGCGACCCGGAGGGCTCCGCGGCGCTGCGCCGCATCGACGCGGCCACGTCGACGGCCCTGCTGGCCGCCGCCGCGCAGGAGGACAAGGACGCGCTGCCCGACGCGATCCGCGCGCTGCTGCCGGTCACCCATGACGCCCTCGTGGCGGGCATCGCCGGAGTCGTCCGCCACGCCGCCGGGCAGCAGGCCGTCCTCGACGCGGCGGCGGCCCGCCTCACCCGGGCGCTGGACGAGGGAGTGGACGAGCCGGAGGGACCCGCGGGCCCCGCCGACACCGTCCTCCAGAGCGCCCTGAGCGGCCTCGGCGAGCCGCCCCACCACTGGTGGAACCGCGACGAGGAGGCCGACACCGTCTTCCGTTCGCTGCGGGTGATGAGCAGGGCCGCCGGACTCCTCCCCGCCACCACCGCATCGAAGGGAGGGGCGGTCCGCCTCCACATCGACGGGACCGAACTGCCGAGCGGACGGCCGGATCTGTGGTCGCTGGCCGACCGCACGAGCGCCATCGTCTTCCGAGCCCTTGCCCTCACCACCCCGGAAGAGCACCGGGAGGCGCTGCGCGCCCTGCTCGACCGGTTCGCGACGCTGGGGCTGGGGATCGGTGCCGCCTCCGAGCGGTGGCGCGCGGTGATACTGGGCCTGAAGGCCGATCAACTGCGCACCGCGTCCGGCGACTGGCGCGCCGGCTCGTGGAACGGCCTGCTGCCACTGGGCGACGGCGCCTTCCTCGCCGTCGTGGGACGCCTCTCCCTCAACGACGACGACGGCGCCGTCTTCACCGGGTTCTTCCACGACCCGACGGGACGCTTCGAGATCCCGGAGCCGTACACCCTCCGCGAGTCCTGCCGACTGGCCGGGGAAGCGCATGCCGCCCGGCTCGGCGCGTTTCTCACCGAACTGGCCGAGCGTGGCCCGGCCCCCTGGTTCCCGGAGGCCGCCGAGGAGTTCGCGCGCCGCACCGGTGTCACCGAGACGATGGCCCGGCTGATCGTCGCCGGACTTCCCCAGGTCGACGTCTACCAGCGGGCGTTCCTGTCCACGGAGACCCGCAACGCCATCGGTGTGAAGCAGGCTCCCGCGGCCGTCGCCAAGGACGAACTGCGCGGCGTCGACGGCGAGATCCGCGCCGCCGTCGTGGCCGCGCTGCTGCCCTCCGACCCCGCCCGGCTGTGGACCGAGGGGCCCGACGTGGCCGCCGCGGCCGAGGTCTGGAACAGCAGGGTCGGCAGGCGAATCGCGATCCCCGAGGAACTGCTCGCCGACGCGACCCGCGCGGTCAAGCACTCCCCATGGGAACTCCGCAGCGCCCTGCCCGCGCTGCTCAGCCCGGCCGGTGAACCCCGCCTCGCCCGGGACCTGGAATGGGCGGTCAGGGGCGACCGGGTCCGGCCCGTCGACGACGGCGCGGTCGGGTTCACCGCCGACACCCTCGTCGGCTCGGTGGGCCTCGCCGCCTGGCTCGCCCACCGGCTGCCCGCCGGCGACCCGCTGCGGGCCGCGCTGCCCACCGCGCTGACCGCCGTACGCGAGCGGCTCGCGCACCCCGGGCTCGTCCTGGACGTCGGGCGGTACATCGGCCTCCCCCAGTTCCGGAAGACCGCGGGCACCCCGACCGAGGTCGGCGAGGGGTTCGAGCGGTACGGCGCGGTGATCCTGGCCACCCAGGACGACCAGCCCGCGCCGGGCATCCGGGTCGCGCTGCTCGACGAGGCGGGCGAGGATCCGTACCTGCCCGCGCTGCGCATCGACAACCAGCGGCCCTACGCCGTCGAGGTGGCGCTGCGGCTGGCCCGTTCCGCCCCGTACGCCGCTCTGCTGGCCGACCCGGGCGACCCGGTGGCGGGCGAGCGCGGCAAGGACGGCACCTGGTGGCCGCAGGACCCGAGCCGTTCGGTGCCCGAGCTGGTGACCGAGGTGGCGAAGGAGTACGGCATCGGCGAGGACGCGGCCACGCTGTATCTGATGCTGCTCGCCATGCCCGACCCGACGGACCGTATGACGGCCCGCTGGACGGGGTGGAAGCCGGCCCGGCTCAAGGCGGCCCGTGCCGAACTGGCCGGAGGCGAGCTGGTGGTGGAGGCCAGCCGTGCCAGGGCCGGGCGTTCGCTCTTCCTGCCCGGCGGCTGGGTCGACCCGAAGGCGCCGCGGCTGCCGCTGGAGCGGTGGAAGCTGCCGCTGTTCGACGGCCTGATGACCGACGAGCACGCCACGTTCGGCGTGATCGTGCCCTCCGAACCGGCCGCCGAGCTGTACCGCAGGGCCTGGCAGCGGATCCAGGACGGCGACGCGCCACGGTTCGAGGAACTGAAGGTGCGTCGGGGCCGCCGCCGCTGATCGGGACCGGGGCGCCCGGCCACCGGGCGCCCCGGCCCGACCTCGCCCCTTTCCACGCACTCACCGGCATTCCTGCTTACGCCTTTACCTACTGACCACTGACCCACTGACCCACTGAGCAAGGACGTTCATGACCCCGACCGACACGGCGACGGCCCTTCCGGCCCGGCAGATCCTGCCCGCCGAGGAGCGCCACGCCACCGAGCTCGACTTCCTCGCCGCCCACGACGAGGGTCCGCGGCCGCCCGGCTGGCGCCTGACCCCGCGTTCCGTGGTCACCTTCGTCTGCGGCAGCGGCGGCGAGGCCCTCAAGCTGGCCAAGCCGCACGAGACGCTGCCGGACAAGCTGGTGATCGCGCCCAAGTTCGTCGGCGAACGCGCCCTGGTCGAACGGTGCGTGGTGACCCTCGCCGGTGAGCGCGGCCTGCTGCTCGTCGGCGAGCCCGGCACGGCCAAGTCGATGCTCTCCGAGCTGCTGTCGGCCGCCGTGTGCGGCACCAGCGCGCTCACCGTGCAGGGCACGGCCGGCACCACCGAGGACGCCTTCCGCTACGGCTGGAACTACGCCCTGCTGCTCGCCCAGGGGCCCACCCCGCAGGCGCTGGTCGACTCGCCGGTGCTCGGCGCGATGCGCTCAGGCCGGGTGGCGCGGGTCGAGGAGATCACCCGCTGTCTGCCGGAGGTGCAGGACGCCCTGGTGTCGATCCTGTCCGACCGCCGGGTGAGCGTGCCCGAGCTGTCCGGCACGGACGACGCCCAGGTCGCGGCGGCGCCCGGGTTCACGGTCATCGCCACGGCCAACCTGCGCGACCGGGGTGTCTCGGAGATGTCGGCCGCCCTCAAGCGCCGCTTCAACTTCGAGACCGTGCACCCCATCGCCGACGTCGACGCCGAGACGGCCCTGGTCCGGCGGCAGGCGGAGGCGGCGGTGCAGCGGGCGGGCGCGGCCTTCGGCGTGGACGACGCGGTGCTCGACGTGCTGGTCACCGTCTTCCGCGATCTGCGTGCGGGGCGCTCCGCCGAGGGATGGGACGTGGAGCGTCCGGGCACGGTGATGTCCACCGCCGAGGCCGTGTCGGTCGCGGCCTCGCTCGGGGTGGCCGCCGCGTACCTGCCCGGCGGGGACGCGCTCGACCTCGTCCCCGGGCACCTGCTGGGCGTGGTCCGCAAGGACGACCCGGCCGACCACGCCCGGCTGCTCGGCTACTGGGACGGCCCGGTGCGCCGTCGCGCCGAGGACGGCTCGGCGATGTGGCGCCGCCTCTGGGACCTGCGGGAGAACCTTCGGTGACGACCACTCAGGACCCGAGGGCCGCCGTCACGGTCCTCGCCGACTCGGCGGCGCCGTACCTGCTGGGGGTACGACACCACAGCCCGGCACTCGCCGCGGCCGTGCCCGCCCTGCTGGACGCGTCCGGCGCGGATGTCGTCTGCGTGGAGCTGCCGGCCGACTTCCAGCACTGGCTGCCTCACCTCGCCGCGCCGGGCACCCACGCGCCGGTGGCCCTGGCCGGGGCGAGCGAGGGCGGCCGCCTCGGTTTCTACCCGTTCGCCGACTTCTCCCCCGAACTCGCCGCCCTCCGCTGGGCCCGGGAGCGGGGGAAGGAGGTGGTGTGCTGCGACCTGCCGATGTCCCATCCGGCGTGGAGCGCGGACCAACTGGGGACGGACACGGACCGACCGGGCACGGACCGACCGAGCACGGACATCGGCCGACCTGGGACTGTGACGGAGAAGCTCCTCCCTGCCACGGACCGACCGGCGACAGACACGGCGGATCCCGTCACGGACACCGACTGTGCGACCACGGAC
Source organism: Streptomyces sp. ATCC 21386 (assembly GCF_018728545.1). Lineage (NCBI taxonomy): Bacteria > Bacillati > Actinomycetota > Actinomycetes > Kitasatosporales > Streptomycetaceae > Streptomyces > Streptomyces sp. ATCC 21386. Next base: position 4,954,605 of record NZ_JAAVVL010000001.1, on the reverse strand, counting down.
ACCGGAGAGCCCTCCCCGGACACCGGTCGTCCGGCGACGGACACGGACCGACCGGCGACGGACACGGACCGACCGGCGACGGACGCGGACCGGCCGAGGGCGTCCCTCGTCTCGCCCACCGCCTTCGCGGCGGCGCTCACCGCCGCCGGAACCGGCCGTGACGGTGACGATCTGTGGGACCGGTGTGTGGAGGTACTCGCTCCCGGTTGTACGCCCGAGGCGATCCGCCGGGCGGCTCTGGGCGTGGGGTGGGCGTTGCGCAGCGACGCCCGGACGGCGGGCGGCGTGCCGTCGGTCGACCTGGCCCGTGAGGCGCACATGCGGGACACGATCGCCCGCGCGGCGGCGGGTGGGCGCCGGGTGGCGGCCGTGATCGGCGCGTTCCACGCCCCGGCGCTGACGGACGCGGCCCAGGTGGACGCCGACCCGGCCGGCGCGCAGGACGGAACGGTCGCACTCGCCGGCGAGGAGACGGCCGGCACGGGTGGTGCGGTGTCGGCCGCGAGGGCGGACGGCGTCGCGGCCGGGGCCCGGGGAGCGGACCTCGTCGGGGACCACCCGCCGGTCGTCACCTCGCTCGTCCCGTACGCATTCGACCTGCTCGACTCCCGCTCCGGGTATCCGGCGGGCATCCGTGACCCGCGCTGGCAGCAGGCGGTGTTCACGGCCGGGGGCGACCCCGAGCAGCTGTACGGCGCCGCCGCGCGGGCCGTCACCGATGTGTGCCGGGAGCTGCGCGCTGCCGGGCACACCGCGGGCACGGGCGAGGCGACCGAGGCCCTGCGGGTGGCGGGCGACCTGGCCAGTCTCCGGGGGCTCGCGGCCCCCGGCCGGGGCGAGGTCCTGGAGGCGCTGACGACGGTGCTGGGCCAGGGCGAGCCGCTCGGCCGGGGCCGGGCTCTCGCCCGGGCGCTCGAAGTGGTGCTGGTCGGCACCGATCGGGGCCGGATCGCACCGGGCACCCCTCGTTCCGGCCTCGGCCCGTCCGTGGAGGCGGAGGTGGCCGCGCTGCGGCTGCCCGGCCCGGAGGACCCCGCCTCGCGCGAACTCCGGCTCGACCCGCTCCGCTCCGCCCTCGACGGCCGCCGCGAGATCCTGCTGCAGCGCCTCGCGGTGTGCGGTGCGGGCTACGGCGAATCCGTGGAGGTGACCGGCACGGGCGACGGCACGGCGCTCACCACCCGGTGGCGGGTGTCGTGGACCCCGGCCGTCCCCGTCCGGCTCGACCTGGCCGGGATCCGGGGTGTGACCGCGGCCCTGGCCGCCGAGGGCACCCTGCGGGAGACCTTCCGCCGGGAGTCGGCGGACGGCGGGCCCACCTGTGCCCTGGTCCTCGCCGGGCTCCGGGCGGCGGCCCGCTGCGACCTGCCCGCGCTGGTCGCCGACCGGCTGGCGGACGCGGCCGTCGTGCTCCCGTCCACGGCCACCCTGCCCGAACTGCTGGAAGGGCTCGACCTGTTGGAGGCACTGCGGCGGGGACACCTGCCCGGCACCACGCCCGAGAGCAGGTCGGCGGCGGCCGAGCTGGCCGTCGGCCTTCTGGAAGCGGCGGTCCGCGCGCTGCCCGGTCTCGCGGGCAGTGACCAGCCGGAGGACGCGGCCGCACTCGTGGCGCTCGCGTCCCGGGCCGGTGAACACCGCCTCGGACTGCGCATGGACGACGCCCTGGGCACGCTCGCGCGCTCCGGCTCCCCGTTGATCCAAGGGGCAGCCCTCGCCGCGCGGGTACTGCTCGACCTCGACGGCGCCGACACCGTCGGGACGCGTGCGGCAGGCTGGATCGACACGGCCACCGGGCCCGACGGCCGCCTCGCGCTGGCCCTTCGGCTCAGCGGTCTGCTCAGCGGCGCCGCGCCGCTGCTCCAGTCCGCGCCGACCGCGCTGGACCCACTGCTCGACCGGATCGACACGCTCACGGACCAGGGCTTCCTGGATCGGCTGCCCGCCCTGCGCGGCGGCTTCGACACGCTCACCCCGGCCGGCCGCGACCGTCTGCTCGGTACGGTCACCGAACGCCTCGGCGACCGCCTCGACCTGTCCCTCAGCGCCTCCCCGGAACTCCTCGCGCTGTGGACGGCGGCGGACACGGCGGGCCTGATGGCGGTCGACTCGCTCCGGCTGCCGATCGGTGCGACCTCGGTGGGGTCTGCCGACGACACCACCGTCGCGCGGCCCCCGGCTGTCACCGGTGATCCGAAGGATGCGCCCGACGTCGGCAAGAGCGCTGCGTCGGCCGAAACTGCCGAGGCCGCAGTCACGGCCGACGCCGCCCGCCCTGCCACCGCCGACGCACCCCACCCCACCACTCAGCCGTCCGTCGAGCCCCTCCACCTCTCCCCCACCGACCGCTGGCGGCTGCTCCTCGGCCGGGAGAGCGAGAAGCTGCCGCAGAACGCCCGGCGTTACGCGCACGCGCTCGACGAGTTGTACGGCACCGGACGGGGCGAGGGCTCCTCGGACCTCGGCCGGGGCGGCCCCGGTCAGGGCGGTTCTCAGGAGACGTCGTTCCCCACGGCCCGGGAGTGGGGCGAGGAGTTGGACGCGCTGTTCGGTACCGAAGTCCGTGAGGAGGTGCTGGCGCGGGCCGCCGACCGTGGCCGTACGGACGTACTGGCCGAGTTGGACCCCAAGGCCGTCCGCCCGTCGGTCGACCTGCTGACCTCCGTGCTGAACCTCGCCGGCGGAATGCCCGAACAGCAACTGGCCAGGCTGCGCCCGCTGGTACGGCGGCTCGTCGACGAACTGGCCAAGGAGCTGGCCACCCGGATGCGCCCCGCGCTCACCGGCCTGGCCACCCCGCGTCCGACCCGGCGACCCGGTGGCAGGCTCGATCTGCCGCGCACCCTGCGGGCCAACCTGGCGAGCACCCACCGTACGGCGGACGGCCGGACCATGGTCGTACCGGAGCGGCCGGTGTTCAGCACCCGGTCCCGCAAGGAGGCGGACTGGCGGCTGATCCTGGTCGTCGACGTGTCCGGGTCGATGGAGGCCTCCGTCATCTGGTCGGCGCTGACCGCGGCCGTACTGGGCGGCGTGCCCACGCTGTCGACGCACTTCCTGGCGTTCTCGACCGAGGTGATCGATCTGACCGACCGGGTGGACGACCCGCTGTCGCTGCTGCTGGAGGTCCGGGTCGGCGGTGGCACGCACATCGCGGCGGGGCTCGCGCACGCCCGTTCCCTGGTGACCGTGCCCAGCCGGACCCTCGTGGTCGTGGTGAGCGACTTCGAGGAGGGTTACCCGCTGGGCGGCCTCCTGGGAGAGGTGCGGGCCCTCGCGAGTTCGGGTGTGCACCTGATGGGTTGTGCCGCCCTGGACGACACGGGCACCCCGCGCTACTCGGTGCCCGTCGCCCAGCAACTCGTCGCGGCCGGCATGCCGGTCGCCGCCCTCAGTCCCCTCGCCCTCGCCCGCTGGGTGGGGGACCGCCTGCGCGGAGAGAGCCGATGAACGCCGAACTGCCCCCGGTGGCACCCGAGGTGGTGGCCGCCGCCGTGGAGAGCCTGACCTCCCGGTTGCGCAAGAAACTGGACGCCGCGGTCGAGACGTACGCGGCCCTGCCCGTCGAGGTCGACGACGGTGTCCTGCGCGTCCGGTGCGGCGAGGACGCCGAAGTCACGCTGGCGCCCGGTCCTTCGGGCGCGGTGACCGACGCCGAGCGGGCGGTGTGCAGTTGCCTGCTCGCACCCCGCTGTCTGCACCGTGCCGCCGTCCTGAGCGCCTGCCCGGTGGCCGACGCCGAGGACACGGCCGCGGCCGAGCCGGCGGCGGACGACCTCCACGGGAGCGATGGTGAGGCTCCGGCGTCCGGCTCAGCCGGCAGGGCCAATGGCTCCAGCACAGCGGACGGCTCCTCCGCCACCGTCACCCCGGCCGAAGGCCCGAGGCAGGCCGATCCCATCGCCCCCGCCGACGCGAAGGGACCGGCCGAACCCGGCACCACCGGCACCGGCACCGGCGTCGGCGCGGGTGTGGGCCCCGTCGGCGGGGCCGGCGACAGAGGCCGTGGCGGCGGCAAGGCCCCCTCCCCCGCCCAGGTCGCCGCCGCGGCCGGTCTGTGGACGGCCACCGCGGCCGTGCTGGCCGCCGGGGTCCCGGCGGCGGGGGCGGTGCCACAGGCGGAGTTGCTGCGGGCCGCGCACACCGCGCGCCTCGCCGGACTGCACCGCGCCGAGGCGGCGGCTCTGCGGGTCGTCCGCGGGCTGCGCGGGGCCCGCGCCCGGCACGACGGCCACCGGCTGACCGACCTGGTCGCCGCCGTGCGCGAACTGCTGCTCACCACCGGCCTGTTGGCGGCGTCCGACACCGACCCCGCCCTCGTCGGCACGGCGCGGCGCGCCTATCGGCCGGGCGGTGGTCTGCGGGTGCACGGTGTGTGCCGGGAACCGGTGATCTCGGCCACCGGATACGGCGGTGTCGTCACGCATCTCGTCTCCGACGACGGGAGCTGGTACTCGATCGCCGATGTGAAGCCTGGCGGTCCGGCCCGCGCCCGGGGCGCCGCCAAGGCCACGGTCGCCCTCGGCTCCGGGACCCTCGACCACGCCGGACTCTCCCGGGGCGGACTGCTGATCTCCGGCGCCACTGTCTCGCCGGAGGGCCGCCTCGGCTCCGGCAAGGGCGTGCGGGCCACTCCGCTCGCCGGTCTCTCCTGGACGGCGGGCCCGCTCGCCGCCCTGTTCGCCCGCCCCCTCGCGGAGGCGGTGGCCGAGCGGCTCACCGGCGACCCGGGGGCCGACCCCGAGCAGGCGGAGCTGGAGGCGCGCAGACTGATCGGCTGCGACCTGGTCCTCGTCGGCGCGGCGGGCGACCACCTGTTCGCCCGCGAGGTGTCCCGCTCCGGGGAGTCGGCCGACAGCGGTCTCCTCGTCCGGCTGACCCCGGCCAACGGCCACACCGATCTCGCGCACACCGCGAACTTCCGTCAGCTGGCCGGCCGTCCCGGGCTGCGGATACGGGTGCTCGGACGCCTGGAACCCGACCGAGCGGCCACGCTCCGCCCGCTCGCGATCGGCCCGGTCCCGGGCACCGAGGCGACGCTGCGGCTGCCGGACGAGTGGCAGGGTCACGCCGACCTGGGCTACGACCGCCTGCGGGGCGCGCACTTCCCGCCGCAGGACGCGCTGCCCGAGGTCGACGGCCCGGCCGGGGCCCCGGCCGACCCGCTCGCCGAGGCTCCGCTGTGGCGGCTGCGCCGACTGGTCGAGGTCGCCGTCTCCGGAGGCCGCCGCGCGGTCGCCGAGCCGGCCCGCGACGGCGACCGGGACGGAGCGGGCACGGCGCTGCGGCGCAGTGGGTTCAAGGCGGGCGCGGACCTGGCGACCGCGCTCACCGCAGAGGCGGACCGCCGCTCCCGCGACGTCTTCGGACGCGTCACCGACCCCGACCCGGACCGCTATGCCCGCGCCTGGCTCGCCACCGCGGTCTACCTGACCGGCACCGAACGCGCCCTGATCCGGTCCACCTGGCGGCTCCCGGCCCCCACCACCTGACCCTCGGCCGAACACGGCCGAGCGCCATCGCACCGCTCCGGGCCCTCGGCCCACCGGGGCGCCGGAACCTCGGGCCCACCGGGGCCCCGGCGCCCGGCGGCCCCGGTGGGCCGTCATCCCCTCAGAGGTTCGCGCCGTGTCCGGTCGGCGGAGACGTGGACGAAACTCCTGGGCGACGAAACAACCGGTCCCGGCGGTGGGGACGAGGGCGGCCACCGGACCGAGCACGGCGTCGGCGGCGCTCGTCGGACGAGCCCACGGGGGTCGGCCCGTGGCGCGGCGCCCTCGCCCCTCAGGGCTCCCTGGCTCTGACCAGCCCCTTCTCATAGGCGATCACGACGGCCTGGGCGCGGTCGCGCAGCTGCAGCTTGGCGAAGATGCGGGCCACGTGCGACTTCACGGTGGCCTCGCTCAGGGTGAGTTCGGCCGCGAGTTCCGTGTTGGACAGACCGCGCCCGAGGAGAGTCAGGACCTCCAGTTCGCGCGGGGTCAGGACCTGGAGGTCCGCGGGGACCGCGGGCGTTTCGGCGGCTTCCGCGGCGAAGCGTTCCACCAGGCGTCGGGTGATCGAGGGGGCCAGCAGCGCGTCGCCGGTGTCGACCAGGCGTACGGCCGCCGAGAGATGCCGCGGTGTGACGTCCTTCAGGAGGAAACCGCTGGCGCCGATCGACAGGGCCGCGTAGACGTAGCGGTCGAGGTCGAAGGTGGTGAGCATGAGCACTCGGCACTCCGGGTTCGCGGCGAGGATGCGCCGGGTGGCCTCCAGGCCGTCCATGATCGGCATCCGGATGTCCATCAGCACGACGTCCGGTTCCAGTTCGCGGGCCATCGCCACCGCTTCCGCGCCGTCGGCGGCCTCGCCCACCACCTCGATGCCCCGGGCGGTGAGGATCAGCCGGAACCCGGTCCGGATCAACGTCTGGTCGTCGACCACGAGCACCCGCGGCGCCACCGCTTCGGTCCCGGCCGACATCCCGGCCGACGTCCCGGCCGACGTCTCAACCGGCCTCTCAACCGGCTTCTCCACCGGCCTCTCCACCGGCCTCGTCACCGGCTCCTCCGCCGGTGTCATGGCCGGTCCAGGGGGATGCGGGCGCGGACCCGGTAGCCACCGCCGAGGCGACGTCGGGCGTCCAGGTCGCCGCCGTACACCGCGACGCGCTCGCGCAGGCCCAGCAGCCCGCGCCCGGTACCGCTCGGATGGCGCGGGGCGGGCCGTGCGGGACGCGGTGGGGAGGGGGTGCCGCCGGTCAGCACGCTGGGGCCGCTGTTCAGCACCTCCACGCGCAGCGCACGGTCGGCATAGCGCACGGTGACCTCGGCCTTTCCGCCGTCACCGTGTCGGAGCGCGTTGGTGAGCGCCTCCTGGACGATCCGGTACGCCGTCACGTCGATGCCCTGTGGCAACGGACGCGGTTCACCGGAGATCCGTACCTCGACGGGCAGACCGGCGAACGAGATCCGGTCGACGAGCGACCCCAGCCGGTCGAGTCCGGGTTGGGGCGCCAGCTCCGACACCTCCGCCCGCGCCGCTCCCTCCGCCCGCTCCAGGCACACCACCCGCCGTGTTCCCTCCCCCGCCCCACGGTCGGCCCCGGCGATGTCCGCACCCCCGGCCATGCCCGCACCCCCCGCCAGGTCCGCCTCCCGGACCGCGTCCCCTCGCGCGGCCGTCCCCTCCTCCGGGTCCTCGCCGTCCTGCGAGGGCGCCAGCAGGCCCAGCAGATGCCGTAGGTCGGTCATCGCCCCGCGCCCCGCGTCCTCGACGGCCAGCAGAGCCGCCGCCGCCTCGTCCGGCATGGTGTCCAACACCTCGCGGGCCGCGCTCGCCTGAACCACCATCAGGCTGACGTTGTGGCTGACGATGTCGTGCAACTCCCGGGCGATACGGTCCCGTTCGGCCGCGACCGCGGCCCGCGCGGCGCTCTCCCGCTCCCGTTCGAGCAACCAGCCACGCTCCCCGATGGTCTTCCGCCAACGGCGCCGGGTGCGCAGCAGAGCCACCGCCAGCCACACCGCGACCGCTGCCACCACCCCCAGCGCGACCAACGGTCCGTTCGTCCCCCACTCCCGCATGGGGTTCACCTTCGCAGACCTGCCCGCCGCCGCGCATCCGCCCCGGGATGCGGTCCCCTGCATCTGCGGGATGAGGCACGGGCCACGGTGCCGTCCGAGGAGGGATGTCCCGGCGGCGCCGCTCGCCTAGCGTCCGGTGCATGGTCACCGAGAAGAACGAGAACAGCAGCGCGGAGGCCGTCGTACGACTCGACGGTGTGCGCAAGGAGTACGGGGAGACGACGGCGCTGGACGGGGTGTCACTGGAGATCCGGGCCGGTGAGGCGGTCGCGGTGATGGGCCCCTCGGGGTGCGGCAAGTCGACGCTGCTGAACATGATCGCGGGCCTGGACCGTCCGACGGGCGGCACGGTGGTGGTGCACGGTGAGAGCGTGGGGGAACTGACCGAGAAGGGGCTCGCCCTGTACCGGCGGCGCCGCATCGGCATGATCTTCCAGTTCTTCAACCTGATCGACGATCTGTCGGCCCTCGACAACGTGGCCCTGGCCGCCCAGTTGACCGGTACCCCGGCCCGGCAGGCCCGCCGCCGCGCTCTGGAGCTGTTCGACGAACTCGGCATCGCCGACCGGCGCAACGCCTACCCGGCGGTGCTCAGCGGCGGTGAGCGGCAACGGGTGGCGGTGGCACGGGCGTTGATGAACCGGCCGGCCCTGCTGCTGGCCGACGAACCGACCGGCGCGCTGGACAGCCGTGCCGGCGAGCAGGTGATGGACCTGCTGCTCGACCTCAACCAGATCGGCCAGACGCTGATCCTGGTGACGCACGACGAGCGTCTCGCGCGGCGCTGCGCCAGCCGTCTCGTCGAGTTCGCCGACGGCCGCGTGCGCGGCGAGCACACCCTGGAGCCGTCCGTATGAGGGCCGTGTGGCGGGCCGCGCGCGCGGCGGTACGGCGGCGCAGGCTCCAGACACTGGTGATCGGGCTGGTCACCCTGACCTCGACGGCAGCGATCGTGGTGGCACTCGGTCTCGTCGACGCGGCCTCGTCCCCGTTCGACAAGGCCTTCGGCGCGCAGCGCGGGCCGCACGTGGTCGCGGCGTTCGATGCCGCGAAGGTCTCGGACGGTCAACTGAGACGGGCGGCCCGGCAGCCCGGAGTCGCGGCGACCGCCGGCCCCTTCGCGCAGGCCACCGTCGAGCTGCCGCGGGAGGCCATGGGCTACGGCCTCGGCAGCGAGCTGACCGTCGTGGGCCGGTCCGGCCCCGGCGGCCCGGTGGACCGGCTGGACCTGTGGGCGGGCCGCTGGGCCACCGGGCCCGGCGAGGTCGTCCTCAACCGGCAGTCGGGCTGGACGGAGGACGACCTGGGCAAGAGGCTCCGGTTGCCTTCCGGACCCACGCTCACGATCGTCGGCTTCGCCTTCGATCTGAGCCTCACCGCCGACGCCTGGGTCTCCCCCGGGCAGATCGAGGCCCTGCACCCGACGGCCACGCAAATGCTGTTCCGCTTCGACGACGCCTCGTCGGACCGTCGGCTCGGCAGCCAACTGAACGCGGTGACCGAGGAGTTGCCGACGGGTGCACTGGCAGGCTCACGGTCCTACCTCACCCTCAAGGACCAGATAGGCAGTGCGGCGCGGGCGTACGCGCCCTATCTGCTGGCCTTCGGAGTCCTCGGCGTCGCGGTGGCCGTGCTCATCGTCGCCAACGTCGTCAGCGGCGCGGTGATCTCCGGTTTCCGGCACATCGGCATCCTCAAGGCGCTGGGGTTCACCCCGGGGCAGGTGGTGGCCGTCTATCTGGTGATGATCTCCGTCCCGGCGGTGCTGGGCTGTGTCCTCGGGACGGTCGCCGGCAATCTGGCGGCACGGCCCCTGCTCCAGTTCGCGTTCACGGGTCCGGACGCGGGGGTGTTCCACAACAGTGTCTCGCTCGCCCCCTGGGTGAACGTCCTCGCCCTGGCCGGCATGCCGGCCGTGTGCCTCCTCGCCGCGCTAGCGCCCTCGGTGCGCGCCCACCGGCTCTCCGCCGCGCGGGCGATCAGCGCGGGCAGCGCGCCGCGCGCCGGCCGGGCGCTCGGTGTGCAGCGCCGGTTGGCGGGCAGCCGGCTGCCGCGCTCGGTGAGCCTCGGGATGGGGCTGCCGTTCGCCCGGCCGGGGCGCAGCGCCCTCACGCTCGCCGCCGTGGTCCTCGGCGTGACCACCGTGACGTTCGCGACCGGCCTGGCCACGACGATGGACCGGTTCGGCAATGCGGGCCGTGACGCCTACCAGGTCACGGTCTACGTGGGGAAGTATCACGACGGCAAGGAGATCAGGCCGGTCCACGACGACCTCGCCCTGCACTCCCTGCTGCGTTCGCTGCCGGACGCGCGTGAGGTCACCGCCCGGGCGAACACCGAGGTCCGGCTGGCGGGTTCCACGGAGAAGCTCTGGCTGGAAGCCCGCCGCGGCGACAATCCCCCGATGGGCAGCGTGCTCACCAAGGGCCGGTGGCTCCGGGGCACCGGTGAGGTGGTGGCGGGCTCCGCCTTCCTGCGCGGTCACGGTCTGGACGTCGGCGACCGGTTCCGGATGGAGAAGGGCGATCGCGACGCGGACGTGGTCGTCGTCGGCGAGTACATGGAGACCAACGCGCGTGTCGTGGTGGCGGACTGGGCGACCATGCGGACCGTGGCCCCGGCGGAGAATCCCATCGCCTACCACGTCAAGCTCCGCGACGGGGCCGACGCGGGCGCCTACGCCCGTGCCGCCGCGGCGGCCGATCCGGGGCTCAGCCCGTCCGCGACCGGCGCCGACTCCGTCACGCGGACCATCATCGGCTCTGCCACCGCGCTCACCCTCCTGCTCGCCGCCGTCGCGTCGCTCGGTGTCTTCAACACCGTCGTCCTCAACACCCGCGACCGCCGCCGCGACCTCGGCATGCTCAAGTCCATCGGGATGACACCGCGCCAGGTCACGGTGATGACAGTGGCCTCGATGGCGCTGCTCGGCGCCCTCGGCTCGCTCCTGGGCATACCGCTCGGCATGGCGGGCCACCAGGTGGTCGTTCCGCGTATGGCGGACGCCGTGGACCTCACCCTGCCGTCGTACATGACGGACGTCTGGAACGCCCCGGCCCTGGCCGCGCTCGCCGTCGCGGGCGTCGTGATCGCCGTCATGGGCGCGTACGTCCCTGCACGCCGTGCGGCCCGGCTGACGATCGCGCAGGTGCTGCACAACGAGTGACACGGCCGAAGGGGACCGCCGGGGCGGCGGGGCGGCGGGGCGGCGGGCGAGGGGGCGGCGGAGTGGCAGGCGAGAGGGCAGCGGCTGTCGGATTCCGACCATCATCGGTCCCGAACCGACCCGGGCCCCGGCCGGTCCCCGCCCTACGTTGGGAGGACGCTCGAAAGGACCCCACAGATGACCGCCCAGAACGACGCCACGGACGACGCCACGGACGACGGAAGCCCGACCGTCCCGAGGCCCCCGCCGACCTGGCGCCCCGGGCCCTGACCGTACCGTTCGGCGCGGACCTGCTCCTGGACGCACTCACCGGGTGAGCAGGCACGTCTCGCCCTGCCCCTCACCGAAGTCCTGGCTCTGCGGCCCCCGTGCGATCACCCTCGGCCGGGCGGAGCGCGCCGTCGAGGCCTTTCTCACCGCTCGGGGCCGCAACTCTCAGCCCCGGCCCGGCGCCCCCGTGCGCAGGCCGCGCATGACCAGGTCGAAGAGGCGGTCGGCCCGAGGGCGCCAATCGCCCGCGGGGTCCATCTGCCAGACGCCCGCGATGGCGAGGACGAAGTCGTCCGTGGTCACGCCGGGGCGGATGGTACCGGCCTCGTGGTTGGCGGCCAGCAGACGATCGATCGCGGCGACGAAGAGCGGATAGCCCGGTTTCGCCGCACCACCCGTCACGGCGGCGGCCCGCCTGAGCGCGTCCGCCAGGCCGGCCTTGGCCATGGCGTACCGGGCGAGGCCGTCCATCCATTCCCGCAGGGCCCGGTCGGGTTCCCGGGTCCGCAGCAACTCGGCTGCGCTGTCGGCCAGTTGCTGTACCTCCTGGCGGTGGATCTCCAGGACGAGCGCCTCGCGGTCGGGGAAGTGCCGGTAGAGGGTGCCCTGTCCGACACCCGCCTTCTTGGCGATCGCACTGAGGGGGACGTCAGGGGAGCGCGACAGCTCGGCGAGTGCCACCTCCAGAATGCGCTCACGGTTGCGCTGCGCGTCCGACCGCTGCGGCACCTCGCCTCTCGACACGACTCACCGTCCCCTCACCTTCATGGACAACCGTCCACTTAGGCGCACCTTACCGCGCGCCATGACCAGCGAGAACGTCCCCCTTCCGCCACGGCGACGGATGAGAACAGTCGCCATAGAGCTGTGTACGGCGGCTTCTATAACGATCGCTACAGAAGGGCGGTCATGACCGTCATCACCGTGAACACCGCACAGGGGCGTCTGAGCCTGGAACAGCGTCGGACGTCGGCCGAGACTCTGACGGACGCGGTCCTCGTGCCCGAGGTCGGCCAGTTCGCCTCGCCGCGCGGGCCGGGTTCCAGGTCCACTTCCTGGAGCGGGCGGCCGACATGACGGCGATCGGCGGGCGGCTGCCGGCGGACGTCGAGGAGTCCGCCGACGCGATGGTGATCGACGTGACGCCGTGTGCGAGCGCTGCGGCTCCAGGGCGCCACTGACGTCCCGGGCGCCCAGCGCCGCCGGATCCGTCGCGGGAATGAGGATCTCGAGGACCCGGTCGCCCGCATCCGTGCGGACCCGGTAGTCGCGGCCCGTTCCGGGAGCCGTCGTTCGACCGTGCCAACGCCACCGAAGGAAGGGACGGTCGGGGCCGGTGCCCGGGCGCACGCCCGCGCGGCGAGCGCGCGCACCACGCGGACGGACCAGGCCCCGGCGTCCCGCGCGGTCTCAGACGGTTGGGTCGAACCACGTGGCCGTGTCGGACATGGCCTGCTTGATGCGGAACAACGCGAACTCGCACAGATCCGGCGGCAGGGCGTCCAACGAGAACCAGCCGACGTCCAGGGACTCGTCGTCGTTGACCCGCGCCTCCCCGCCCACGGCACGGCAGGAGAACGTGATGTCCATGTACTGACAGACGTCCCCGTTGTCGTACCGCACCGGTTCCAGCGCCTGTACGAGAACGACCCGTTCGGCCACGCACCGCACCGCGGTCTCCTCGTGGACCTCCCGCACGGCACAGGCCGCCGGCTGCTCCCCCGGGTCCGGGATGCCGCCGATCAGCGCCCACCTGCCGGTGTCGGACCGGCGGCCCAGCAGCACTCTGCCCTCGTCGTCGAAGACGAGGGCGGTGACTCCGGGGAGCCAGAGGAGCTGGTTGCCGGCGGAAGCACGGAGTGTGCGGATGAAATCAGGGGTAGCCATGGAGCCGACCCTAACGGGCCCGTCCCCTCACCCCGCCGCATCCACCACGCGCACGCGAGGCGTACGGCTACACGCCACCGGCGCGCCTCCCGCGCACACCGGCCCCGATCGCCCAGCCGAGTCCACCCGCCGCGACCAGCACCAGAAGCATCTCGGGCGCGATGCCGACACGGGTGGCGGGCGTCTGCGAGGACCGCAGCGGGACCTTCTGCACCAGGGAGTCCGGGACGAACATGCCCGTCCTCTGCGTGATCCGCCCGTCCGGCATGATGATCGCGCTGACCCCGCTGGTCACCGGGACGGTGACGGTGCGGCTGTGCTCCACGGCGCGGACGCGGGACATGGCGAGCTGCTGGTAGGTCATCTCGCTGCGGTCGAAGGTGGCGTTGTTGCTCGGCACCGAGATCAGCTGCGCGCCGTCGGTGACCTCGGAGCGCACGGCCCAGTCGAAGGCCGCCTCGTAGCAGGTCACGAGACCGACCTCGGCACCGTCCATGGTGAACACGCCGGGCTTCGTGCCCCGGCTGAAGTCCTGACGGACCATGGACGTCCACTCGCTGTTGATGGCGCCGATCAGCGACCGCAGCGGCAGGTACTCGCCGAACGGCTGGATCTGCCGCTTGTCGTAGGTGTCGACGGGACCCTTCTCGGGGTCCCACAGGATCTGTTCGTTGTAGAGCCTGCCGTCCCGCTCCACGACCCCGCCGACGGAGATCGGGGCGCCGATGGCAGTGGCCGCATCCTCGATCACCGTGCGGGCGTCGGCGTTGGCGAAGGGGTCGATGTCGGAGGAGTTCTCCGGCCAGAGCACGAAGTCGGGCCGGGCGACCTTGCCGGCCTTGACCTCGGCGGCCAGCCGCTCGGTCTCCCGGGCGTGGTAGTCGAGGACGGCCCGTCGCTGGGCGTTGAAGTCGAGCCCCAGGCGCGGGACATTGCCCTGGATGACCGCGACGGTCGCGGTGCCGTCCTCCGCCTTGTCGCTCACCAGCGCGCGGGAGGCGAAGGCGCCCACCAGGGGTACGGCCACGGAGAGCGCCGCCACGGCGGCGGTGCCCCGGCGTACGGCCTCGCCGGTGCGCCGGTTCTCCACGACCAGGCGCACCACCTCGTAAAGGCCGAACCCGCACAGGACGACCGCGAACCCCATGACCGGTGTGCCGCCGAGCGCGGCCAACGGCAGGAAGACGCCGTCCGCCTGGCCGAAGGCGATCTTGCCCCAGGGAAATCCGTTGAACGGGGCACGCGCGCGTGCCGCCTCACCCGCGATCCACAGGGCGGCGGCCCACACGGGCCCGCCGGGCAGCTTCGAGACGACGGCGACGCCCGCGCCGACGAGCGCCACGAACACCGCCTCGATGGCAACGAGCGCGAGCCACGGACCGGGGCCGACCTCCACGCCGGTCCACACCAGCAGCGGCAGCAGGAACCCCAGACCGAACAGGTAGCCGAGACCGAGGCCCGCCTTCCAGCCGCGTCCGCGCAGCACCCAGCCGAAGCCGGCGAAGGCCGGCAGGGCGAGCCACCACAGGGTGCGGGGCGGGAAGCTGACGTAGAGCAATACCCCGGAGAGGGCCGCGACGACGGCCGGAAGGAGCCGGCCGACCCATCGGGACACCCGGGAGACGGGCGTGGCCTGGGGTTCGAGCTGCTCCGGCTCGTCTACGGGAGTGGCGGTGACGGTCACTCGGGGAGTGTACGGCGCGTCACCCCGGCGCCGACAGCGCGGTCCGCACGTCCCGGGTGCGGCATTTGTCGCCCGCCGGCCGCATCGTTCCTGCATAACTCGTCCACAAACCGGCGCATCACCCGTTACGGTGTGCGCGAGCCTCTGACGTGCGGCCGGATGCGGTCCGGGCGGTCGAGGCCCGGCACAGTCGGGGGGCGACACGTTGGGGTCCACGGGGACGGAGTCCGCGGCCGGAGCGTCGGCCTCGCACGAGAGACGGAACGTCTCCGATGTCACGGGAGTGCTGCTGCTCGGGGCGTGCGCCGCCTGGTCCTTGATCACCGCGGCGGCGCGGGGCGGCCGTCCTGAGGGTGTGCTGCTGGCGGTGCTCGCCGTGGCGGCCGGTTATGCCGCGGGCCGGATCTGCGGGGCCCTGCTGCCGGTGGTGGCACCGTCCGCGGGCGCGCTGGCCGGCCTCGGTCTGGCGGTCACCGACCCGCACACCATGACGGGCTCGCCGCTGGTCTCACCGCTCGGGCACACCGGGGCGACCGCCGCGCTGCTGGTCCTGGCGGCGGGTGCCGCCTGCTGTGCCGCCTGGGCGACCCGGTCGCCCGGCCTGAGGCTGACGCTGCGGCTGCTGGCCTGCGGGATCGCGGTGACCGCGGCGGTGCTCGGCTCGACGACCGGTTTCGCCGCGTGCGCCGGGGTGCTGCTGTGTTCGCTCGCGGCGGCCCGGATGCGCCGGGGCCCGGGGCTCGTGGGCCTCGCCCTCGCCACGGCCCTGGTCACGGCGACGGTCTGGGCCGTCGCCGAGAACGCCCTGCCGGCCGGGCTGACCGACTCGCTGGAGGGCCAGCTCACGCCGCACCGGATCCTGCTGTGGCACGACGCGCTCGTCCTCGTCCACGACGACGCGCTGCTCGGCGCGGGACCGGGCCGCTTCGGCGAGCTCAGCCCGACGGTCGCCGAGTCGCTGTCGACCGACGACCGGCCCCATTCGGCGCTGTTTCAGCTGGCCGCCGAGCAGGGGATCGTCGGTGTGGCGCTGCTCGCCGCCGTGTTCGGCTGGGTTCTGTACGTCCTGTGGCGGACCCCGCGCTCCACGCCGGTGGTGCTCACGGCGGGCGCCGCTCTGACGGCGGTGGCCGCGATCGCCGCCGTGGGCAACGCGCTGAGCTTCACCACGGTGACGGCGGGAGCGGGCCTGCTCGCGGGCATGGCGACGGCCCGGCCCCTGCCGGACGGGGAGACGGCGGGGACGCCGGACCTCGACGGCCGTTAGGGGTTGTCGTCACCTTCCCGCCTGCCTCACGACGCCAGGCACGACAGACTCTGTGCGACCGGCGGACGTAAACGGCGTCAGTGCGCGGCGTCGGACGCCTGGGGGGTGAGCCGGGCGCGGATGACGTCCACGGCCGTCTCCGCGTTGTCCACGGTGATCGTGAACGTGCGACCGTCCCAGAGGCTCAGCACCACGGCCTCGCCACGTCGTACGACGACGGCGGTGCCCTTCTCGGGCCGCCAGCGGTAGCCCCAGCCGCCCCATTGGTGGGGCGTGACGCAGGGGGCGAAGGCGGCGTCGGCGACCTGGGACAGGGGGATGCGACGGCGCGGCACACCGATGTGACCGCAGCGGACCTCCAGGCAGTCCTCGTCGACCTTCACGGAGACGTGCACGAAGGCGAGCGTGCCGAAGAGGACGAGCAGCCCGGCCGCGATGCAGCCGACGACGGACATGACGAGCGGAGCGACACCGGACGCCCACGCGGAGTCGACCGCGAGTTCGATGCCCAGTGCCATGCAGGCGGCGCCGCCGAGTGCCAGCAGCCACTGGCCGCGGTTGGTCGCGCGGCCGGTCCAGACCTCGGGGTGCGGGCCTTCGGGGGTGCCCGGCTCGCCGTGGGGGTGGTCCCTCATGGCCTTGAGAGTACTCAGGTTCCGCTGCGCGGGCACCTGGTCGCGGAGCGTTACCGCTCGGCGATGACAGCCGTCGTCGCGCCGGCGGTCCCGAGGAGTCGGCCCTCCTCGTAGGCCAGCGCGGGGGCGGGCAGCGAGCCCTCGCGTCCACTGAGGATGACGGTCAGCGTCGACCCGGTCCAGTCGGCCTCGGGCTTGGGCAGTTCACCGATGCGGCGCAGCGCCTGCGCGGCCACGGCGCCGGCGGAGCCGTGCAGGACGAGGGGCGGGAGGCCGGGCTGCTGGACGGCCGCGCGGATGCGTTCGGCGACCAGCTCGTAGTGGGTGCAGCCGAGGACGACGGTCGTCACATCGGTGGGCGTCAGCGCGGCCGCCGCGGCGATGGCGGCGTCGATCGCCGCGTCGTCGGCGTGCTCCACCGCTTCCGCCAGTCCCCAGCAGGGCACCTCGGTGACCGGGACGCCGTCGGCGAACTCCTCGATGAGGCCGCGCTGGTAGGGGCTGCCGGTGGTGGCGGGTGTCGCCCAGATGGTGAAGGGGCCGCCGCCGGACGCGGCCGGCTTGATCGCCGGGACGGTGCCGATCACCGGCAGACCGGGTTCGAGGAGGGCGCGCAGGGCGGGCAGGGCGTGCACGGAGGCGGTGTTGCAGCCGACGATCAGTGCGTCGGGCCGGTGGGCTGCGGCCGCCTCGGCGACGGCGAGCGCGCGCTCGGTCAGGTCCTGGGGAGTGCGCGGTCCCCAGGGCATGCCGTCGGGGTCCGAGGAGATCACGAGGTCCGCGTCGGGCCGTAGCCGCCGTACCGCAGCGGCGGCGGGCAGCAGACCGATACCGGAGTCCATGAGCGCGATCTTCACCCGGCCACGATAGACGATGGCCTCGGTACGGCCGCTGCCGTGGGGCAGACTGCGGGCGTGAGCGCCATCGCGTGGACCGCCGTCGGATCACTCGCCGCCTGGCTGTGGCTGCTGCTCGGCCAGGGTTTCTTCTGGCGCACGGATGTGCGCCTGCCACCCCGCCGGGACCCCGGCGAATGGCCAAGTGTCTGTGTCGTCGTCCCCGCCCGTGACGAGGCCGCCGTCCTGCCCGAGAGCCTGCCCTCGCTGCTGGGTCAGGACTATCCGGGCCGGGCGGAGGTCTTCCTGGTCGACGACGGCAGTTCGGACGGGACCGGTGAGCTGGCCCGTGAGCTTTCCCGCCGGTTCGGCGGCCTGCCCCTGACCGTGTCCTCGCCCGGGGAGCCGCCGGCGGGCTGGACGGGCAAGCTCTGGGCCGTACGCCACGGCATCGCGCTGACACGCGCGCGGGAACCCGAGTTCCTGCTGCTGACGGACGCGGACATCGCGCATCGCCCGGACAGCCTGCGCGCGCTGGTGGCGGCCGCACGGACCGGCGGGTTCGACCTGGTGTCCCAGATGGCCCGGCTGCGTACCGAGAGCGTGTGGGAGAAACTCGTCGTTCCGGCCTTCGTGTACTTCTTCGCCCAGCTCTATCCGTTCCGGCGGATCGGTGTACCGGGTTCGCGCACGGCGGCAGCGGCGGGCGGCTGTGTGCTGCTGAGCGCCGAGGCCGCCGGGCGGGCGCGGATCCCGGACGCGATCCGGCAGTCCGTCATCGACGACGTGGCGCTGGCCGCCGCGGTCAAGAGGAGCGGCGGCCACATCTGGCTCGGGCTGGCGGAGCGTGTGGAGAGCGTGCGGCCCTACCCACGGCTGCGCGACCTGTGGCACATGGTGGCGCGCAGCGCCTACGCCCAGCTGCTGCACAGTCCGCTGCTGCTCGCGGGGACGGTCCTCGGCCTGGCCCTGGTCTATCTCGTCCCGCCGGTCGCGCTCGTGACGGGCCTGGTCACGGCGGACCCGGCGGCGGCGCTGCCCGGCGGGCTCGCCTGGCTGGTGATGACGGTGACGTACGTGCCGATGATCCGTCACTACGGGCAGCCGCCGAGCCTCGCCCTCCTGCTGCCGTTCACCGCGTTCCTGTACCTGCTGATGACGGTCGACTCGGCGGTGCGGCACCACCGGGGGCGCGGCGCGGCCTGGAAGGGCCGCACCTACGCCCGCCCCGAGCCGGTGCCGGACGAGGGTTAGAGGTCTGCACCGGGACCTGCCTCGGGTGCGGAACCCTTTCCTCGCATGCGCGGTTACTTCCGGCCCGGTGTCCAGTTCATGCCCCACCCGTAGGCGTAGTCGACCGTGCGCTGCGGGCTCACCCCGCGCTCGGGGACGAGGTAGCGGGCCTCGCGCTGGACGATGAGGTCGCCGCCCTGGTTGGTGATGAGGGCGAGGGCACAGACGGTGGAGGGGACCGTGCACTCGTCGAGCGAGAAGTCGATGGGTGCTCCGTGCTGAGGCTGGAGGGTGACCGTGGCGTGCAGGTCGGCGAACGAGCGGGCGCCCTCGTAGATGGTCACGAAGATGAGGATGCGCCGGAAGTACTGCTTGTGGTCGAGGTTGACGGTGAGGTTCTCGCCGCTGCTGACGGCACCGGTGCGGTCGTCGCCGTCGAGGTGGATGAAGGGCGGCTGGTGCAGGGAGCCGAAGGCGTTGCCGAGTGACTGGACGACGCCCTTGCTGCCGTCGGAGAGTTCGAACAGGGCGCACAGGTCGAGGTCGAGGTCCGCGTGCATGGCGACGGCCCGGCCCAGCTTGCTGCCCCATCCCTTGAACTGCTTGCGCACCTCCCAGTTGAGGTTCACACGCATGGCGCCGGATGTGCCGCCCTGTTTGGTCAGGGAGACCGCCGGGGCTTCCTTGGTGAGCGTCACCTTGGTCAGCCGGACCGGGGCCGGGGGCGCCACGGGCGGGGCGGGAGGCGGGGGCGGGGCGGTCGTGACCGGCGGCGGCACGGTGACGGGAGGGGCGACGGGAGCGACGGGCGCGGGCGGGGCGACCGGGGCGGGAGCGGGCGTCGGTGCCGCCGCCTGCTGGGGCTCGTCCACCGTGATGCCGTAGTCGGTGGCGAGGCCTTCGAGCCCGGTGCTGTAGCCCTGGCCGACGGCGCGGAACTTCCAGGCGCCCTGGCGGCGGTAGAACTCCCCGAGGACGAAAGCGGTTTCGACGCCGGCGTCCGCGCTGTCGTAGCGGGCCACCTCGGTGCCCGCCCGCTCGTCGAGCACGCGGATGTGCAGTCCGGGCACCTGTCCGAAGGTGCCGCCGTCCGCCGAGGCGACCAGCACCATGGTTTCGATGGCGGGCTCCACGCGCGCGAGGTCGACGAGGAGCGCGTCGGTCACCTGTCCCCCGGCGTCGCGCTTGCCCTCGTGCCGGACCGCGCCGGAGGAGTGCGCGGGCTGGTTGTAGAAGACGAAGTCGGCGTCCGAGCGCACTTTTCCGCCGACCAGCAACAACGCCGAGGCGTCCGCGTCGGGGACGCCCGGTCCGGAACGCCAGCCCAGCTCCACGCGCAGCGCGGTCGTCGGCACCGCGGTGTTCGATCCTTTCGGCATTGACATGTCCGCCCCCATCAGATGGTCATCCAGAAGGTCGTCACCAGGCCGCGTCCCACGCAGTCCGTCGGATCCGGCCGGATCCGTTGTCGGCCCAACCTATTCCCCCGGGGCCCGGATGCCCCAGGACCCGCACCGAAAGATCCTTGGTCAACCGCCGGTAACTCGCCCATTACACGATCAGAACGCGCTTTGCTGCCCTTTTTCGCCGAGTTCGCTCGCATTGGGGATCCGGCGTCACTGCCGACACGGAAAACAACCCTCTTATCGGTCTCCCCAACCAGCACATCGTGGGCTTAACTTATGTGCCATGACCTCCCCCCGCTCCACCTACGGCGGCGGTTACTACTCCGCCTCGTCCTTCGCGGACACCCCGATCTACGACTCTCTCGTCGCCGAGCGGGGAACCCCTCAGATCGCCCCGATCCGGGTACCCGCCGCGTACGACACGCCGGGCAGCAACCTGCCCGCCCTCCCGTCCGCGCTGCCCGCGCTGCCGGCCGGTCCCTCCCAGCCCGCCTACGGTTATCCGCAGGCCCAGCAGCCTTCGCCGCTCCAGCAGGCGCCGAACGCGTACATCCCGCAGCAGGCCGCCGGCCCGCGCGGCTACCCGGGCGCCCAGCCGCCGCAGCAGCAACGTCCGATGGCGGGCTACGAGGCCATGCGCCCGGCGGCCCCCCGCCCGGCCCCCGCGGCCCCGTACCAGCAGGACCCGTACAACGGGCAGCAGTACCGCGGGTACTGAGGCATCTGGAACCTTTCGCGTGGGGTTGTCACAGCCTGCTGGCAGGATGACCCCATGGGGAATCCGTCACTGCACTCGATCCATGTCCACCCGCTGAAGGCGGCCCGGGGCTTCGCCCCCGACGAGGCCGTCGTGGAGCCTTGGGGGCTGGCGGGCGACCGCCGTTGGGTGCTGGTCGACGACTCGGGCAAGGTCATCACTCAACGTCCGCATCCGCGTATGGCGTTGGCCGCCGCCGGGCAGCAGTCCGGCGGCGGCCTCTTGCTGTCCGCGCCCGGCCGCGAGCCCCTCACCGTCCCGGTGCCCGCCCCCTCCGACACGGCCACCGTGGAGATCTGGCGGGACAAGGTGGAGGGCGTCCCCGCCGGCGTGGCGGCGCACACCTGGTTCAGTGACTACCTGGGCCTCCCGGTCCGGCTCGTGCACCTCGACGACCCGGCCACCCGCCGGCCGATCGACCCCGAGTACGCCCGCCCCGGCGAGACCGTCAGCTTCGCCGACGGCTATCCGCTGCTGCTCACCACGCTCGCCTCGCTGGACGCGCTCAACGACCTGATCGCACGGGGCGACCACGCCGAGGAGGGCCCGCTGCCGATGAGCCGCTTCCGGCCGAACGTCGTCGTCGACGGCACGGACGCCTGGGCCGAGGACGGATGGCGGCGGGTCGCCATCGGCGAAGTGAGCTTCCGGGTCGCCAAGATGTGCGGCCGGTGCGTGGTCACCACCACGGACCAGGACACCGCCGAGCGCGGCCGTGAGCCGCTGCGGACCCTGGCCCGCCACCGCCGCTTCGGCGACAAGCTGGTCTTCGGACAGAACCTCGTCCCGGAATCCCCGGGCACGGTTCGGGTGGGCGATCCGGTCAGGGTGCTCGAATAGCGAGTTCCGTCCCGAGGGGTTCCGAGCGGTCCTGAGAGAACCCCCGATCCCCTCTTGAAAATTCAATCTCCTACGATTCGGCCTACGATTCGGTTCGTGCGGGGAACACGCGCCGCGGGTCCGGCCGTTGGGTCTTGATGAGAAGTTCATGAGAAGGCCGGCCGGAGGGTGATTTCCCTCTCTCTGGACCGGGATCGCGCGTGGACGGCTCCGCCCGGGGCTATCACGGACGCGTAAGGGGGTGTGGGGCGAGTGCGGGCAATCGGTGGGCTACGGGCGTTCGGCGGGCTGTGGCGCTGGCGTCACAACCCGCTGCGGCGGACGACCGATCTGGTCGAGGCCTGGCTGGCGTTCGCCGCCCTCCTCCTGATCCTCGTCGCCGCGCCGCTGATCGGCACCGTCGTCGGCACCAGCGCCCAGAGCGCCCTGCAGCAGTCCGTGCGGGACCAGCAGCTGAGTCGCCACCGGGTCACGGCCACGGTCGTCAAGAAGGTCGACGGCTCCCCTCTGGACCCGGATCCGGAGACCGCGACGACCCGGGACCGGCAGAGCCGGGTCGTCGCCGACTGGACCGGCCCGGACGGCACCGCCCGGCACGGCACGGTCATGGCGAACCTCAAGACCCCTCGGCCCGGCGACCACTTCACGCTGTGGACGGACGGCCAGGGCCGCACGGTGGGCCGCCCCCTGGACACCGCCACCGCGACGACCCACGCGGTGCTGGCCGGATTCGGCTCGACCGTGCTCGCCGCGGGACTCGTCGAGGGGATCCGACGGCTGATCCTCTGGCGCATGATCCGACATCGCTACACCCGGTGGGACCAGGCATGGGACAAGGCCGGGCCGGACTGGGGCAGGACGGGCGCCGGCAGCTGACCGCCTTCCCACTCCGGTCAACTCCCCCTGCCCGCGCACGCTACGGTGGACCGACCAGCCGAACTGTTCGGCATCGACCCGCGTTCCACGAGGTGGGGGCACAGCAACGCCATGGCACAGGGCACGGTCCAGGTGACGCACACCGGTACATCGCGGTGGCGGCGCCGCACGGGTGAGTACTCGTCGCTCGCGGCGGCCCTGGAGGCCGCGAGCGACGGGGACGTGCTCATCGTCGCTCCGGGCACGTACCGGGAGAACCTCGTGGTGCGGCGCGGGGTCACGCTGCGCGGCCCGGAGGGTTCGCCGGGCTCGGTGCGCATCGCGCCCGTGGACGGGGTACCGCTGACCGTCTCCGCCTCGGCCGTCGTCCAGGACCTGCATGTGGAGGGGCAGGACGCGGCGGCGCCCGCACTGCTCGTCGAGGACGGCACCCCCGAGCTGCTGGACCTGCGGATCGTCACCCGCTCCGCGGCGGGTATCGAGGTGCGCGGCGGCGCCCGCCCCACGGTCCGGCGCTGCACGGTCGACAACCCGGCCGGCATCGGCATCGCCGTGGTCGACGGCGGCGGGGGCGTGTTCGAGGAGTGCGAGGTCGTCGCGGCCGGCCAGGCCGGAGTCGCGGTGCGCGGCGGCGGACACCCCCGGCTGGAGCGCTGCCGCATCCACCACACCTCGGGCTCCGGCCTGACGGCGACCGGGGAGAACTCCGCGCTGGAGGCGGTCGGTTGCGAGATCTACGAGGTCCGCGGCAGCGGCGTACAGATCACCGGGCGGGCCACGGCCCATCTCACCGACTGCGATGTGCACCGGACCACGGCCGACGGGGTCACCCTCGACACCGACGCCGTGCTCACCCTCGCGGACTGCCGCATCCACGACATCCCCGAGAACGCGGTGGACCTCCGCTCGCGCTCGGTCCTCACCCTGACCCGTACGTCGGTCCGGCAGTTCGGGCGCAACGGCCTGTCGGTGTGGGACCCGGGCACCCGGGTGGACGCCAACCAGTGCGAGATCTTCGACAGCACCGGTGACTACCCGGCGGTCTGGGTCAGCGACGGCGCGACGGCGGTGCTGGAGTCCTGCCGGGTGCACGACGTGCCGGACGCGCTGTTCGTGCTGGACCGCGGCTCCCGCGCGGACGTCGTCGACAGCGACCTGTCGCAGGTGCGCAACACGGCGGTGTCGGTGAGCGACGGCGCCACCGCGCAGCTCGACGACTGCCGAATCCGGGACGCCGCCACGGGCGCCTGGTTCCGCGACCACGGCAGCGGCGGCACCCTCAACGGCTGCACCGTGGACGGCACCCAGACCGGCGTGATCGTCACCAAGGGCGCCGACCCGACCATCGAGCGCTGCACGGTGACCTCGCCCGCCGAGGCGGGCTTCTACGTCTCCGCCGAGGGCCGGGGCAGCTTCCTCAACTGCCGGGTGACCGGCAGCGGGGGCTACGGCTTCCACGTCATCGACGGCTGCCGGGCGACGCTGCGCAAGTGCCGTACGGAGCGCTGCGCACGCGGCGGTTACGAGTTCGCGGACGGCGGCCCCGGCACGGCCGGCGGTGGTCCGGTGGTCGAGGACTGCACCAGCGACGAGAGCGCCGGCGTGCGAACCCCCGTCGCGCGGGAGACGGCCACCCGGACCACCGCTCAGACGACCGGCGTGCTGGGCTCGATCCCGGGTCAGCGCCCCGCCGAGCAGCCGCCGACCGCCGTGCCCGCCACGGCGCCCGAGGCGCCGGCGCGGACCTCGAAGGCTGTCCTCGGCGAACTCGACGCCCTGGTCGGCCTGGACAGCGTCAAGCGCGAGGTCCGCGCCCTCACCGACATGATCGAGGTGGGCCGCCGCCGCCAGCAGGCCGGTCTCAAGGCTGCATCCGTCAAACGGCACCTGGTGTTCACGGGCTCCCCCGGCACCGGCAAGACCACGGTGGCCCGCCTCTACGGCGAGATCCTGGCCTCGCTCGGCGTCCTGGAGAAGGGGCATCTCGTCGAGGTCTCCCGGGTGGACCTGGTCGGCGAGCACATCGGCTCCACCGCGATCCGCACCCAGGAGGCGTTCGAACGGGCCCGCGGCGGGGTGCTGTTCATCGACGAGGCGTACGCGCTGTCGCCGGAGGACTCGGGCAGGGACTTCGGCAAGGAGGCCATCGACACCCTGGTGAAGCTGATGGAGGACCACCGCGACGCGGTGGTGGTCATCGTCGCGGGCTACACGGTCGAGATGGAGCGCTTCCTCACCGTCAACCCCGGTGTGGCGTCCCGCTTCTCACGGACCATCACCTTCGACGACTACGTCCCCGACGAGCTGTTGCGGATCGTGGAGCAGCAGGCCGAGGAGCACGAGTACCGGCTGGCGCCGGGCGCGGGCGACGCCCTGCTGAAGTACTTCACCGCCCTCCCCAAGGGCCCGGCCTTCGGCAACGGCCGTACCGCGCGCCAGACCTTCGAGGCGATGGTCGAGCGGCACGCGAGCCGGGTGGCCCAGGTCGACGAACCGAGCACGGACGACCTGACGTTGCTCTACGCGGAGGACCTGCCGGAGCTGCCGTAGGGCACGGGTTCGCGGGCCGGGGGGTAGCGGGCCGAGGGCCGGGGGCAAACCCCACCTCCGGGTGACCGGGCTGCCGGATGGGGCGGCAGTGGTCCCCCGGACAGCATGGGGCCATGACAGCTCGCACCCGGAACGCCCTGGTCCTCGCTCTCACCGCCTCGGTCGTCGGCACCGCGCTGACGGCCACGACCCCCGCCCTCGCCTCACCGTCCTCACCGTCGCTCGCCTGGCGCCCGTGCGCCCAGCCCGGCGGCCCGGCCGGGCAGGAGTGCGCCGAGCTGGCCGTACCGATCGACCACCGGGCCCCCGACGGCCCCCGGTTGAGCCTCGCCGTGTCCCGGCTGCCCAGTGAGCGCCCCGAGGCCCGGCGGGGCACCCTGCTGGTGCTGCCCGGCGGCCCCGGCGGCTCCGGCATCGCCCGGCTCACCCGGCAGGGCGAGGCACTGCGCCGGGAACTCGGCGGCACGTACGACATCGTGAGCCTCGACCCGCGCGGGGTCGGCGCCAGCACCCGCGCATCCTGCCAACTGCCCGCAGCCGACCGGCATTTGGTGACCCTGCGGCCCTGGCCCGCGCCGGACGGCACCATCGCGGAGAACGTCGCCCGCTCCCGCCGCACCGCGGAGTCGTGCGCCCGCAACGGCGGTGCGTTGCTGCGCAGCTTCAGCACCGCCAACGAGGTACGCGACATCGACCTCCTGCGCCGGGCCCTCGGCGAGGAGAAACTGTCGGCGTACGGCGTCTCGTACGGGTCCTATGCGGGCGCCGTGTACGCGCAGAAGTACCCGGAACACACGGACCGTTGGGTGCTGGACAGCAACGACGACCCCGATCCCCGCCTCGTCGAGAGGGCCTGGGTGGCGAACATGGCCGTCGGCACGGAGGACCGCTTCCCCGACTTCGCGGCCTGGGCCGCCGATCCGGCCCGGGACGCGGAGGGCCTGCGGCTCGCCGCGCGGACCGAGGAGATCCGGCCGCTGTTCCTCTCCCTGGCGGCGGCGCTGGACCGCGCCCCGAGGGAGTCGACGACACCCGGTGTGCCGCTCACCGGCAACGTGCTGCGGCAGGTCATGTACGACTCCCTCTACAACGACGCCTCCTTTCCCCGCCTGGCGGGGCTGATGCGGGCGGCTCTGACGCCGGGGGCGACCCCGGTGCTGCCGCCGGAGGTCGCCGGACCGCTGAGTGACGAGGACGCCGCCGTCACGATGGCCGTGGTCTGCAACGATGTGCGCTGGCCGAAGTCGGTGGCCGGGTACGAGCGGGCGGTGGCCGCGAACCGGGCGCGGTACCCGCTCACGGCCGGGCTGCCGGGGAACATCTTCCCCTGCGCCTTCTGGAAGGACGCCCCCGCCGACAAGCCCACCCGGCTCACCGACCGGGGCCCGTCCAACATCCTGATGATCCAGAACCGGCGGGACCCGGCGACCCCGTACGTCGGCGCGCTGCGGATGCGTACGGCCTTCGGTGACCGGGCGCGGCTCGTCACGGTCGAGCGGGGCGGTCACGGCGTCTACCTGGGTACGGGCAACGCCTGCGGCAACCGTGCCGTGACCGCGTTCCTGACCACGGGCGAGCGTCCCTCGCGGGATGTCAGCTGCGGCGACTAGGGCGAGGTTCGTGGGCCCGGCAGGTCGGTGCCGAGCCTGTCCAGCAGGTGCTTGCGTTCGGCCACGAAGGCCGGGTCGGCCTGGTAGTCGGAGTGGCCGAGGATCGGGGCGGGCAGCGGGTGGGCGCCGGTGCGGCCGTAGGCGAGCGGGTCCGTGAAGGGCTCGGCGTCGACCTGCGGTCCGTGCCGGCTCGTCAGCCGCACGGGGCCGCCGATGGGGTCGGTGCGGCGGTACAGGTTGCGCCAGCAGTCGACCTCGCGGTGCAGGGCGGCGAGCGACTCCGGGCCGAAGTGGGCCGGGAACCAGCGCCCGTACAGCCGCTCCAGCGGTGATCCGTAGGTGAGCAGCGCGACGCGTCGGCGCACCGACGGGGTGAGCTGCCATGCGGCGGCCGCCGCGAGGACGCTGCCCTGGGAGTGGCCGGAGATGACGAGCCGGCCCCCGGTGGAGCGGGTCCAGGTGGCCATGCGCCAGGTCAGGTCGGGTACGGCCCGCTCGGCGTAGCAGGGCGGTGCGAACGGGTGTGCGGCGCGGGGCCAGAAGGTGCCCACGTCCCAGAGGATGCCGATCGTGCGCCGCGCGGAGGCGTCCTTGTAGGCCCGGCGTCCCCAGGTGACGAACAGCAGGAAGCCCACGCCGATCAGCCAGGACCCCAGCGCCTGCGCGGTCTCGGCGGCGCCCGCGACGACGTCGTACGAGCCGTGCGCGGCCCCCGCCGGTGTCTCGCCCGTCACCAGGGCACCGGTGAGGGCCGCCGCGCCGAGCAGCAGGGTCACGGTGGAGGTGACGGCGACGACACGGGGCGCCCGGTCGGTGAGGGCCGCCACGGCGCGGGTCCGCGCGATACGACGGGTGCGACCGGCGTCCTGTGCCTCGTGCTCCCCGTTCGCCGCCGGACCGGAAGCTCCGGGTGCCGGGGACTTCTGCGGCTCGTGCTGCTCCTGCGGCGGTTCTCGCAGCAGGCCGTACTCGCGCTCCACCGCCGCCGTCTCCGCCTCGCGCAGGACCCAGGTGCGGTGGGTCAGCCAGCCCAGGAGGGCGAGGAGGACCAGGAGGAGTGGCGGGATGACGGAGGCCTGCCAGGTCAGGAGGACGGGCGGGCCGGAGAGGGCGTCCTGCGTGCCGCCCAGCCAGTCGGCCACCCGCTGGGCGACACCGGCGGACATCACGCCGCCGAGGGCACAGGCGAGCATCGCGACGGCGGGGCCGGCCAGGCCGTACATGGCGGTGCGCGGGTCGGGGCGGGAGCGGTGGAGGGTGTGGGCGACCACACCGAGCGCGACCACGAGGAAGCCCTGCACCAGGGTGATCCCTCCGAAGGCCAGGTCGCCCGGCAGTCGCCCCGTCGACCTCCAGCCGGGGCGCGACCACCCGGCGTACACCACGGCGAGGACGAGCACGGCGATCGAGCAGGCCGGGAGGCGGCGGACCAGGTTCTCGTCGAGTTCCTTGTCGAGGCGCCGCTCGCTGCGGCCTCGGCGGCAGACCACCCAGACCACGCTCACCGCCAGCAGCACGAGTGCCGAGTTCAGCAGCCAGCCCAGGAGCTCCAGGAGGGCCGGTCCGCCCGCTCGGCGGTCGTGGCGGGCCGCCGAGGTGCCGACGGCCGCCGCGACGGTGAGGAACCCGGCCGCCGCGTGGGCGGCGCGCAGCCTGGCGACGAGACGGCGCCCGTACCAGAAGCCGGGTCGGCCGAGCGCGACGCGGGCCGTGTCCTCGACGTCGGGTGCGACGCGGGCCGTCTCCTGGACATCGGCTGTGGCGCCTGCCTTTTGCCCGACGTCGGGTGCGATGTGGGTCCTGCCGTCGCCCTCGGGTGAGTCCGGGGCCGGTTCCTCTTCCTCTGCGCGGCCGTCGTCGCGGTCCATGGGGCGCTGGGACTCGTACGCGCTCCAGGTGCGGTGCGAGAGGTACCACAGCAGGCCGGTCAGCGCGGCGGGCACCACGGCCGCCACGGCGAGGCGGCGGCCGGGCTGACTCCACCAGCCGTCGCCCGAGACGGCGGGAGAGAGGAAGCCGAGCCAGGTGTGCGCGTCCGCGCACGCGCGTGCGCCGGCGCACTGCCAGGCGGTCAGGTCGAGCGCGACCTCACAGGCCGCCGCGACGAGCAGCACGGTCAGGGTCAGGCCGGCCAGCCGGACGAGGAGCCCGTAGAGGCGTACCGTGCGGCGGCGGCCGCGCGTGCTGGGGCGCATCCAGTGCGCGAGGTTGACGACCATGAACGGCAGCAGCAACAGCCACAGGGCCCGAGAGCTGTTCCCGGAGGTGAGGTTGCACCAGACGTAGGCCTCGGGGACGGGCTTGCCGCGGTAGTCGGCGGGACGTTTCTCCGCGTCGGCGTCGTCGATGCGCCGGAAGACCGCGGCCGTGTCGTCGCCGGTGACGCGGACCGTGCGCGGATCGTCGAGCATGCGTTCGGGGGTGGTGCCGCCGACGCCGTGGACCAGGAGTTCGAGGGCGGTCGCGTCCGTCGCGGAGCGGCCGGAACAGGGGTGTCGGCCTCCGTGCCGCGATGCCGGCTGTTCCCTGGGTTCCGTGTGTGTCGTATGTTCCCTCGCACGATCCACTGTTCCGCTTCCCCCGTGACGCGCCACAAGTCGGTGTGATGTGCAGGCACTGATGATCGCCCCTGATCGGACGTCATACACCTGTGATCACCGAATCTCCCCGATCCGTGTGATAGTGGCGGGCGCGAGAAACGGAGCGTGACGTGCACGCGACTGTGCCGGGAATGGCGTCACCTGTGGTGGAGCGTGCGAATATGGGACGTCCTCGGGACCGGGGACGGGGAAATGTCCTCGTCGGAGGGGGTAGGGAAGGCGTGTCGGGCGTGATGGGGCGAGAGGACCGGAGCGAACGTGAGTGAGAACCAGAACCTCCTCGCGGAGCAGCGCCGGGCCCTGATCCTCGACGAGGTACGACGGCGGGGCGGGGTCCGGGTCAACGAGCTGACGCGGAAACTCGGTGTGTCGGACATGACCGTCCGCCGCGATCTGGACGCGCTGGCCCGTCAGGGCGCGGTGGAGAAGGTGCACGGCGGCGCCGTGCCGGTGGCCGAGGCGAGCACCCACGAGCCGGGTTTCGAGGCGAAGTCCGGGCTGGAGCTGACCGCCAAGGAGGACATCGCACGGGCGGCCGCGGAACTGGTGGCGCCGGGCTCGGCGATCGCCCTGTCGGGCGGCACGACGACGTACGCGCTGGCGCACCGGCTCGTGGACGTGCCGGATCTGACCGTGGTCACCAACTCGGTGCGGGTGGCCGACGTCTTCCACGCCGCCCAGCGCACGACCGGCCCCCGGCAGGGTGCGGCGACCGTCGTGCTCACCGGTGGGGTGCGGACGCCGTCCGACTCGCTGGTGGGGCCGGTGGCCGATCAGGCGATCGCGGCGCTCCACTTCGATGTGCTGTTCCTCGGTGTGCACGGGATATCGGTCGAGGCCGGCCTGTCGACGCCGAACCTGGCGGAGGCCGAGACGAACCGGCGTCTGGTGCAGTCGGCGCGGCGGGTCGTGGTGGTGGCCGACCACACCAAGTGGGGGACGGTGGGGTTGAGTTCGTTCGCCGCGTTGGAGCAGGTCGACACGTTGGTGACCGACGCGGGGTTGGCCGCGCAGGCGCGGGCCGAGATCTCCGAGCATCTGCGGCGGCTGGTGGTGGCCGGGGAGGACGAGGACGACGGCGCGGACCTCTGAGCGCGTGGACCTCTGGGCGCGCGGACCTTCTGAGCGCCGCCACGGATGAGTCGGTTCGAGACGCCCGGGCGTTCGTGGCCGCCGGTCGCGGTTCCCGCGCCCCTGAGGGGGCGCGGACGTGCACGGCGGGGCCGAGCGCGCCTCAGTCCGTCCAGACACCCGTCGTCAGCAGCCTCTCGATGGCCGCCGCGTACGGCTCGATGTCCAGGCCCTGACGCCCGAGCCACTCGTCGGAGTAGTACTTGTCGAGGTAGCGGTCGCCCGGGTCGCACAGCAGGGTGACCACGCTGCCCTGGCGGCCCTCGGCCACCATCTCGGCGACGATCTTCAGGGCGCTCCACAGGCCCGTGCCGGTGGAGCCGCCGGCCTTGCGGCCGATGGCACTCTCCAGGGCCCTGACCGCGGCGACGCTGGCGGCGTCGGGCACCTTCATCATGCGGTCGACGGCCCCGGGGACGAAGCTGGGCTCCATGCGGGGACGGCCGATGCCCTCGATACGGGAGCCGCAGTCGCAGGTGACGTCGGGGTCGCCGGTGGTCCAGCCCTCGAAGAAGCAGGAGTTCTCCGGGTCGGCGACACAGATGCGGGTGTCGTACTGCATGTAGTGGACGTAGCGGGCGATGGTCGCGGAGGTGCCGCCCGTCCCGGCGGTGGCGACGATCCAGGTGGGCTCGGGGAAGCGCTCCAGACGGAGCTGGCGGAAGACGGATTCGGCGATGTTGTTGTTGCCGCGCCAGTCCGTGGCCCGCTCGGCGTACGTGAACTGGTCCATGTAGTGGCCGCCGGTCTCCGCCGCGAGGCGGGCCGACTCCTCGTACATCCTGCGTGAGTCGTCGACGAAGTGGCAGCGTCCGCCGTGGAACTCGATCAGACGGATCTTCTCGGCGCTGGTCGTGCGGGGCATCACAGCGATGAAGGGGACGCCGATCAGTTTGGCGAAGTACGCCTCGGAGACGGCCGTGGAACCACTGGAGGCCTCGATGACGGGGCGGCCAGGCCTGATCCAGCCGTTGCAGAGGCCGTAGAGGAACAGGGAGCGGGCGAGGCGGTGCTTCAGGCTGCCGGTGGGGTGGGTGGACTCGTCCTTGAGATACAGGTCGATCCCCCAGCTCTCGGGCAGTGGGAAGCGCAGCAGATGGGTGTCGGCGGAGCGGTTGGCGTCCGCCTGGACCTTGCGGACGGCCTCTTTGAGCCAGCCGCGGTACTCGGTGTCGCTGTGATCGACGTCGAGGGTGGCGCCAGGACGGGTGGGGTGGGCGGTGGTCACGGCGTGCTCCTCACGCATTGCGCCGACGGCGGATCGCGGCGTCGGACGTCCCGATGATAGACACCTTCCGCACGCTTCTCACCTGCATAAACATGCCTTTGAGCCCCTCAAAGAGACTCCTGTGGTGAGGATGCGCGGGGCGCATGGGGGGCGCATGCCGCGCATGCGCCGGAACCCCGCCCCCGGTCCACCGTGCGCACTGGTGCTCGACGCGGGGGACGGGCAGACTTCACCGCACGGGCCGAGTCGACGCCGCCGGAGCCGTCCAGGGGGAGGCGACCTCGGGCACACTGGATCACGGTCCGCGACGGATCAGACGACAGGGCACAGTCGGAGCGCACTAGGGGGCGGGGTACATGGCCGAGCCGGAGTTCACGGCCACGGGCGTGCGGATCGGGAAGAGGTTGCGGCAGCTCACCCGGGCGGGGCAGGTCCGGATCGAGGACGGCCGACTGCAGCTGCTCACCAGTTACGGCAGCGAGATCGACAGCGCCCCGGTGCAGGCGGTCCGGGCCTCGAAGCCCTGGTTCGCCAACGAGGACCGGGCGTTGGCCGATGTCAACGGCACCCGTTACACGCTCACGCTGAACGAGCACGACCCCGCTCCGGGCAAGCCCGGTCCACCGTCCGCGCGCCGGTTCATAGAGGCGGTGCGCAGGGCGGCCGGTCGCAGCGGCTGACGAATCGCGAGTTGCGGGAGCGGCCCCCCTGGGTCACTCTGGTCTCACGTCACTCTGGGTTTACCGGCGATAACGCTGCGAACCAGCCCGCCGGCCACGTCAGCGGGCGGCGGTCGTCGACAGCCACCCACGAGCAGGCGGCGGCTCAGGCCTCCGCCCCAGGCGGCAGTCGTAGGCGGCCGCACCTCAGCAGGCGGCGTTTTTCGCCCAGCCACCTCGCTGGATCCGTACTCCGATCTTCTTCCGGACTCAATTCGGGGAGTCGCAGCCGTGATCAGCCAGCAAAGCAGGCACTGCACGGTGGAGCTCCAAGCCCTGCCGTCGCGGATCGGCCAGGTCCGCAGAATCGTATCTGCGCAATTGCGCTACTGGCATCTGGATCCCTTGATAGAGCGGGCCGCACTCGGGGTGACCGAGCTGCTGTCCAACGTCCACCGGCACGCGGAGCCGGACAAGACGTGCACCGTGGAGATGGAGTTGCTCCTCGGCCGGCTCACGGTCTCGGTGCACGACCACGACCCCCGTCTCCCGGTCGTCCAGGACGCGGACCCCTTCGCCACCTGCGGCCGGGGGCTCGCGATGGTCGCAGCGGTGAGCGAGAGCTGGGGTGTGCGGCCGCACGGCGAGACGGGGAAGGTCGTGTGGTTCACCCTGCCGGCGTCCTCGGCCGCGGTACCGAAGATCTCGCCGTACGACACGGGCCTGACGCTCGACAATGGGCTGACGCTTGACACCGGACTGACGCTCGACACCGCCCCGCCGTACGACACCGGACGCAGGCCCGCCACGCGTGGGCACCGGTCCGAACACGCTCCCGCCCGGTCGACCGTCGCAGGCTGACCGGGCGGTGACCACCCTTCAGGCCCCTTCAGGCCTTCAGGCCTTCAGGCCACCGAGATGTCCACCGGTGGCCGGAGCTTCGCCGCCGCAGCCAGGGCCTGGTGCACGGGGTGGACGGTGAAGGACGCCAACAGGTCCTCGTCGGCGGGTTGTTCGGCGGCGGGGTAGGCGATCTGCGTGTAGGCGGCCTGGAAGCGGGGGCCCCAGCGGCGGGCTCCGAGGCGGGCCGTGCGGGAGCAGTTGTCGACCATGTGAGCGACGTCCCGGGCACGCATGTAGGGCAGGAGGGAGTCGACGGCCTCGATGACGGACTCGTTGACGATCTCCGACCAAGGGTGGCCGCGCTCGACGAACTCGTCGATCTGCGCGGTCATCGTGGCGACGAAGACCCCCGCGGTGAACGGGTCGACGGGCAGGTCGCGCCCTTCCCGGCGGGCGTGGGCCCTGGCACTCACCGACCACATCGGTGAACCACCGATCACGCTCATCGGGCGGGCACCGAGGCGGCGTTCGGCCAGGACGACGCTGCGCAGTTCGGTGCCGTCCGCGACCTCGTCGTAGATCTCCGCGACGATCTCCCGGGCGGGCCCGTAGGTGGCGGTGTAAGCGCGGTCGAAGACGTCCCGGCCGTCCGCGTCGAGGCCCTCGCGGACCGCGCGCAGCCCGGCACGGGAGATGGTGCGGGCGATCGGGCCGGTGATGTTCTCGCAGGAACGCTCGTACGCGGTCACCTCGTCGTCGCCGGCGAGCCGGTGGCGGGTGTAGAGGCTCTCCACGATGCCGTGCACGGCGCCGAGCAGGATGGCGCGCTCGCCGACGATGTCGGAGAGGTACTCGCTCTCCAGGGTCGTGCGGAAGGTGTACGGGGAGCCGAGGGCGACCGACCAGGCGAGGGCACGGTCGGTCGCGTGGCCGTCGGGGTCGGCGTGGACGGCGTAACTGCTGTTGATCCCGGCGCCGTTGATCTCGGCCCCCTGCTCGTAGAGGCGGCGGACCGAGTCACCCATCCCCTTCGGGCAGACGGCGATGACTCCGTGGCCGGGTGGGAAGTCGCCCCCGGTCGCCCGGAGGTGGCCGAGGAGGAAGCCGTGGGAGAGGCCGAGGGTGGCGCCGGGCTTCAGGGCGGCGAAGATCTCCCGGTGGTGGGCGGCGAGTGCCGCGTCGGCGATCAGCAGGATGACGAGGTCGCTCTCGGCGGTGACGGCGAGCCAGTCGCCGAGGGTGCCGTCCGCCTCGGTGAAACCGTGGGCTCGGGCATCGGCCGCGGAGGCGGAAATGGGGCGCAGGCCCACGGAGACGGTGATACCGGTGCCGGAGAGGGAGTCGCGCAGGTTGCGGGCCTGGGCCCGGCCCTGCGGTCCCCAGCCGACGACCCCGATGCGCCGGACCCCGGCGAAGGCACGCGGCAACAGGGGGAAGAGGTGACGGCCGCCGCGCAGGACGGTCTCGGTACCGCCGGGCACGTCCATGGTTTCGAGGGCGAAGACGGTGGAGGTGGTCATGGTGGAGTTGTAGGGTCCCGGCGAGTGTTGCGACAAGCGCAACCTTTGCAGCGGGGCGTTGCGGAGAACGAAAGGCGCAGGTGGCGGTGTGCGGGACGACCATCGCGAGCTTCGGCTCTTCCTCCATCTGGCCGGGACCCTGAACTACGGGCGGACCAGCCTGGACTGCCACGTCAGCCCGGCGACCCTGACCCGGACCGTGCAGCGGCTGGAGTCCGACCTCGGGCACCGGCTCCTCGACCGGGGGCCGAAGGGTGTCTCGTTGACGGCCGAGGGGCATCGCTTCCGCGAATATGCCGCCCGGGCGTTGGAGTTGTGGCGGGCGTACCGGGAGGAGCACCCGGACCCGGCCGAACTCACCGGTCGGCTGACCGTGTTCGCGACGGTGACCGCGTGTCAGGCGCTGCTGCCGGAGCTGCTGACGCCCTTCCGGGCGGCGCATCCCCAGGTCCGGCTGGACCTGCGCACCGGAGACGCGGCGGCCGCGTTGGCCCGGCTGGACGAGGGCGAGGTGGACGTGGCGGTCGCGGGACTCCCGGCGCGGTTGCCGGAGCCGTTGGTGAGCCGGACCGTGGCGACGACGGACCTGGTGTTCGTCACCGCGCACCACCGCCCCGACCCCGGTCTCGACGGGCCCTTCGTGCTCCCCCACCGAGGTGCCGTGCGCGACGCGGCCGACCGGTGGTTCCGCGCCCGCGGTACCGCCCCCGACCTGGCGGCCGAACCGGAGGGTCACGAGGCGCTGTTGACCCTCGTCGCACTGGGCTGCGGCACGGGCGTGGTCCCCCGCCTGGTGCTGGACCACAGCGCGGTACGCGACCGGCTCGCGGTGATCCCCACCCACACGCCTCCGCGGCCGTTCCTGATCGGGCTGTGCGTGCGACGGGCGGATCTGCGGCGGCCCCAGGTGGCCGCGCTGTGGAGTCTCACGGCCGAGTTCACCCGTCGATCATCTGGGTGACAACTCCCGTATCCATGAATTCAATTCTCCCTTTCC
This sequence comes from Streptomyces sp. ATCC 21386, assembly GCF_018728545.1. Taxonomy (NCBI): domain Bacteria; kingdom Bacillati; phylum Actinomycetota; class Actinomycetes; order Kitasatosporales; family Streptomycetaceae; genus Streptomyces; species Streptomyces sp. ATCC 21386. The sequence goes on along the minus strand of NZ_JAAVVL010000001.1, from coordinate 4,919,042 downwards.
CCTCCTCTGCGGAATTCGGAACTACCGCTTTCACTTTTCGTCGGCGGCACAACCTTCAACGAGTCGCGAGCCTCTAATCCGGCGAGCCGAGAGGAAGGTCCGTCGGAAAAATGAAGTGGTTGGTTCAGCGGAACTCGATGTGGCGAGCGGACAGGGTCGGGGTGTGAAACCGAAAGCCTATTCCGCGGCGGGAGTCGGACCGCGGGGGAAAGCCGCGCTGCTCGCCGCCACGTTCACCCTCGCCGTGCTCTGCACCGCCGATGCCGTGGCCCGCAGCCATCCCTTCGGCCCGCGCACCCGCAGCGTCAACGACCTCGGCAACCAGTACGTGCCGTTCCACGCGCACCTGTGGGACCTGCTGCACGGCAGGGCGGACGGGGGCCTGTTCGTCAACTGGCAGTCGGGCTTCGGCACTGCCTTCCTGCCCGACCTCGGGACTTACCTCAGCAGCCCGTTCGCCCCGCTCGTGGCGCTGTTCCCGCGCGACGAGATCGACCTCGCGGTGTACGTGATCACCCTGCTGAAGGTGGCGTCGGCCGCCTCCGCGATGGCCTGGCTGCTGCTCGCCCTGCGTCCCGGCCGCTGGTGGGCGGCGGGGCTGCTCGGGTCGTCGTACGCGCTGTGCGGCTGGACCCTGGCGGACGCGGTCTACAACCCCATGTGGCTCGACGGTCTGGTCTTCCTGCCGCTGCTGTGCCTGGTCGGCGAGTGGGCGCGGCGGGGGCGGCGGCCCCTGTTCGGTGTGCTGATCGTGGCGCTCGCCTGGACGGCCAACTTCTACACCGCGTACATGGCCACCCTGGGCGCGGGCCTGGTGCTGCTGCTCCGGCTGTGGCTCGGCGACCTCACGCGCCGGCAGCGGCTCCGGGCCGCGGGGCGCGCCGCCCTGATCACCGTCCTCGGCATGGGTCTGTCCGCCCCTGTGGTGGCCGTCGTCTACTTCGGCACCCGGCACGCCCGTCCGGGCCGGGTCCGGCAGTTCGTGCCCGTGCCGACGGAGGACCTGCTCGCCCGCCTGTTGCCGGGGACCTACAGCTTCGGCACGCCGGCCGTCTTCGTCGGGACCACCGCGCTGCTGCTCGCGCTCGCCCTGCCCTTCCACAGGGAGGCCCCGGTACGCACACGTGCCGGGTGGACGCTGCTGGTGGTGGCGGTGGCCCTGTCGACGCAGTGGGGGCCGACACATCTGGTCTGGCACGCCTTCGCCACCCCGCAGGGCGGCTCGTACCGTCAGGTCTTCGTGCTCTGCGCGCTGCTGGTGATCACCGCCTGGCACACCCTGTCCTACGGCGTTCCCGGCCCGCGTGCGCTGGGCGCGGCGGGGGCGCTGCTCACGCTGGTGATCGTGGTCGCGAGCGGCAGTGAGCGGACCACCCGTGCCTTCACCCTCCCGCTCGCGCTGCTCGCCGCCGTGGGCGCGCTGGGCGGTCTGCTCCTGCTCGGGCGGAGGCGGGGGGACGGCCGGCGCGTCGCCGTCCTCGCGGTGGCGCTGCTGGTGTGCACGCAGTTCGGCGAGACCGCCGTGACCTCCGCCGCCGACACCCGGCTGCGGCTCGGGCACATGGACGACTACGCCCCCTGGGGCGCGCGGCAGCGGGAGCAGGCGGCGGCGATCGCCGGGGCCGACGGCTGGCCCCGTCACCGGACCGACCCGGGCCGGGAGCAGACCGTCGGCAACGACCCGTTGCTGGTGGGCGGGCAGGGCGCGCAGTACTACAGCAGTCTCACCTCGGACGTGCTCAGCCGGACGCTCACCGCCCTCGGGGGCGGCTGGACCTCGCGCGGCCGCAGTGTGCAGAGCCTGGACAACGCCGTGACGGACGTCATCTTCTCCGTGGGCGCCCGGGTGCACTCCCCGCCGGACCCGCACCAGGACTGGTTCCCGCAGGACGGCAGCGGGGTGACCGTGACCCGGCAGGACGTGCCGCCGCTGGTCACGGTGCGACCGCACGCCGATCGCGCCGACGGCCCCGGGGACCACTCCGGTTTCGGTCCCTCGCCGTACCGCAACCAGGAACTGCTGCTGGGCGCGCGGGTGTACACCGTGCCCCGGATCACCGTGCGCACCGCCGCCGGGAGGTCTCCGTCGCCCGGCGACGACGGGCGGCCGGGGATGCGGGTGGGCCCGCTGCCCCACACGAGCGCGCCGAAGAAGCCGACGATCACGGGCGGTTGTCCGGCCGGGTCCGAGCTGTACCTGTGGGCGCCGCATCTGTCGGGCACGGCGCGGCTCGCCGACGGCGGAGCCTCAGGAGTCGGACCCGGTGGGGAGCCGACCGGGCGGTTCCGGTCCGACCAGCCCGTCACCAAGATCGCCCCGATGCAGCGGCTGGGCACGGTCGGGGACTCCGGGCGGTTCCGGATCGAGCTGTCGCCGAACCGGACGAGCCTGGTCCCGAAGGGCGCGGTGGGCTGTCTGGACACCGCACGGCTGCGCACCGCCGTGGCGGGGCTGAAGGCCACCGGCGCCACGCGCGTGCGGGTGGACGACGGCACCGTCCGGGCCGAACTGCCCGCCCACAGCACGGGGATCGCGGTGCTCGCCACGCCCCGGATCTCGGGGTGGCGCTGCGCCGCCGACGGCGCCCCGGCCCTGCCCGCCAAGAGCCACCACGGCCTCGTCGCCGTACCGCTGTACGGCTCGGCCTCCAGCGTGACCTGCACGTTCCATCCGCCCGGGCTGCGTCTGGGCACGGCGGTGGGGGCGCTCTCGCTCACCGCCGTCCTGGTGATCGCGGCCGCGGGGTCGCTCCGCCGCCGTCGGCTGCGGGGGCAGGCGCGCCCCGTGACCCCGGACACCGCTCACCCCGCGCCCGACGACCCGACCGTACGCGAGCGCGTGACCACCGCTCCGTGAACCGCACCCCTGGGGGAGTTCCATGCTCATCTCGATCGTCGCACCCTGCTACAACGAGGACGCCGTCGTCGGACGGTTCCACGAGGAGATCCAGAAGGTCGCGGAGAAACTGCTGCCGCTCGGACACGACATGGAGTTCGTGTACGTCGACGACGGCAGCCGGGACCGTACGCTCGCCGTTCTGAAGGGGCTGGCGGAGTTCGACGCGCGGGTCCGGTACGTGTCGTTCAGCCGCAACTTCGGCAAGGAATCCGCACTGCTCGCGGGGCTGCGGCACGCCTCGGGCGACTGTGTGGTCGTCATGGACGCCGACCTGCAGCACCCGCCGGAACTGATCCGCCGCATGGTCGGCCTGCGCGAGCAGGGCTACGACCAGGTCATAGCGCGCCGCACCCGGACCGGCGACGGTCTGCTGCGCACCGCCACCGCCCGCCTGTACTACCGGCTGGTGAACCGGCTGGTCGACGTGGAACTCGTCGACGGCGTGGGGGACTTCCGGCTGCTGTCGCGCCGGGTCGTCGACGCCGTCCTGGACCTGACGGAGTACAACCGCTTCTCCAAGGGGCTCTTCGCCTGGGTCGGTTTCCCCGGGACGACCTTCGAGTACGAGAACGCCGTGCGCCGGCACGGGCGCAGCTCCTGGAGTTTCCGGTCGCTCCTGAACTACGGACTGGACGGGCTGCTCTCCTTCAACAACCGTCCGCTGCGTGCCGCCCTCCACCTCGGTCTGTGCCTGCTGGTGTGCGCGGGGCTCTACACGGCCTGGATCGTGGGTGACGCACTCGTCAACGGCGTGGAGACGCCGGGCTATGTCACCATCGTCATGGCCGTGACCGCCCTCGCCGGAGTGCAGATGATCATGCTCGGGGTGATCGGGGAGTACACCGGCCGGATCTATTACGAGGTGAAGGGGCGCCCGCACTTCCTGGTGCAGGCGACCAACGCGGAACAGACGGAGGGGCACGCCGCGTGCGGCACGACGAAGGACCTCATTCGCTGATGGGGACGGCGACGCGTACACCGCCGCACCCCGCGGCCCACCCGGCACCCGAGCGGCGTATATCAGGACAGATCATGACGTTCGCTCTGGTCGGGGTCGTCAACACCGGGGTCTATTACGGCCTTTATCTGTTGTTCCTCAACGGGCTTCCCTATCTCGCCGCGCATGTTCTCGCATTCGCCCTGAGTATGACGGGCTCGTTTTTCCTCAACGCGCGGTTCACTTATCGCACCCGTCCGACCTGGCGTAAATTCCTGTTGTTCCCGCTGACCAACGCCACGAATTTCCTGCTCACGACGGCTGGTGTGTACGTGATCGTGGACGTGCTGCACGCGGGCAGCAGGTTCGCGCCCCTGCTGGCGTCCGGGGCGGCGATCCCGGTGACGTTCCTGGTGTCCCGCACGATCATGCTGCGGGATTCCGGGTCCGGATGAGCCGCCTCAGGCCAGCGCGCCCAGCGGGTCGTCGAGCACCGGCTGCCACGCCAACTCCGCCGCTCCGACCAGGCTGTTGTGATCCAGGGTGCAGGCCAGGATCGGGGCGACCCCGCTCTGCCGTCCCCACAGACTGCGCTCGGCGACGACCGCCCGAAGCCGGTCGGGGTCGGCGTCGAGCAGGGCCCGGTGCATGCCGCCGAGGATGATGCGGTCGGGGTTGAGGATGTTGACGAGCCCGGCGAGCCCGAGGCCGAGACGGTCGATGACGGCCTCGGCGGCCGTACGGACACCGGGGTCGCCGTACTGCGTGCGGATCAGTTCGTTTGCCTGTTGCAGCAGCGAACCCTCGGGGCCCGGATCGCGGCCCACGGCGGACAGGAAGGCACGCGGGTCGGCCTCGACGTCGAGGCAGCCCCGGCTGCCGCAGTGGCAGGGCCGGCCCTCGGGATTGACGGTGAGGTGACCGACCTCCAGGGCCAGGCCCGAACTGCCCGTGTGCAGACGGCCGTCGAGGACCAGCGCGCCACCGACGCCCCGGTGCCCGGTCGCCACGCACAGCAGTTCGCGGGAGCCGCGCCCGGCGCCGTGCCGGTGTTCGGCCAGGGCGGCGAGGTTGACGTCGTTCGCCGCGAACGCGGGCCCCGCGATCCCGGCCGCGTGGACCCGCTCCGCGAAGATCTGCCGGACCGGCGCCCCGGCCGGCCACGCCAGGTGCAGCGGGTTCAGGGCCAGCCCCGCCGGTTCGGCGACGGCCGACGGCACGGCCAGGCCCGACCCCACGCACCGGCGTCCGGTCTCCGCCAGCAGTTCGGCGCCCGCGTCGACGACCGAGCCGAGCACCTTCGCCGGGTCGGCGTCGACGATCTCGCAGGCGGGTGTGGTGGCGACGATCTGCCCGCCGAGCCCGACCAGCGCGGCGCGCCAGCCGTCGGAGTGCACCTGGGCGGCGAGCGCGACGGGTCCCTCCTCGGCGACTTCCAGGCGGTGGGAGGGGCGGCCCTGGGAGCCGGCGGCGGCCCCCGGGTGCGCGTCGACCCGGATCAGTCCGAGGGCCTCAAGCTCGGCGGCCACGGCACCGGCGGTGGCCCGGGTGACGCCCAGTTCGGCGGTGAGCACGGCCCTCGTCGGGGCTCGCCCGGTGTGCACCAGCTCCAGCGCCGGACCGAGGGCGCCCCTGCCCCGGTCCAGCCGCGCCCGTGCCGTCGTCCCTTCGCCCGCCGCCTTGGGGGCCGCCTTCCCGTCCATGAGGGCGAGTCTCCCATGATCCGCTCGGCGTCGAGCCCCGCCCGGCCTGCCTCAGCCGTCGTCGAACCCGCCGACTCGCAGGGTGATGTTCAGCCGCCCTACCAGCCCCAGCCCGGCCGGCGCGGTCCCCGCGTACACCCGGGGCACCCCGTGGTGGGCGGACCGGGCCGGCCCGCCGAACACGAAGAGGTCACCGCTGCGCAGCTCCACATCCGTGTAGGGCCGGGTCCGGGTCCGCGTGTTGCCGAAACGGAAGACACAGCTGTCACCGAGGCTCAGCGACACCACCGGCGCGTCCGACTTCTCGTCGGCGTCGCGGTGCATCCCCATGCGCGCGTCGCCGTCGTAGAAGTTGATCAGGGCGATGTCGTACGCGGCGGTCGCCGCCTGCGCGCCGAGGGTGTCCGTGACGGCGCGCCGGCCCAGCTCCCCCAGCCAGTCCGGGAACGGCTTCACGGGCGCGCCGTCGCCGTCGACGACGATCATGGCGTAGGCGTACGGGTACCAGTGCCGGCCGAGGCAGACCTGCCGGGCGGTCATCGTGCCGCCGCCCGGTGTGCGGACGGTACGGAGCCCGGCGGGCGGCCGGGCCCACGCGCGGCAGGCGTCCAGAAGGTGGCGCTGCTGTTCGGCGTCCAGCCAGTCGGGCACGTGGACCGCGCCGGGCGCGATCTCCGTCCGGCTCCGGGGGAACAGCTCGGCGTCCATGGGACCATCGTCCCGCACGCCGGCCAGGTGTCGGCGGGGCCCTCGCCCCCACGGCTGCTCGGGGCCGGGAGCGGGGCCGTGCTCGGTTAGCCTGGGCGCACGATGAGCGACCGTATGACCGCGCCCGAGGGCGAGTACGACCTGGCCCGCTTTCCCGAGGACCCTCGTGACCCGCTGCGCGCCTGGGACGCGTCCGACGCGTATCTGCTGCGCCACCTCGCGGAGAGCGGGACGCGGCTGGACGGGACCCTCGTGGTCGTCGGGGACCGCTGGGGCGCGCTGACCACCGCGCTCGCCGCGCACCGGCCGACGCAGATCACCGACTCCTTCCTGGGCCGGCAGGCGACGCGGGCCAACCTGGAACGCAACGGCGTCGAGGCGGACGGCCCGCGGCTGCTCACCACCCGGGACACGCCCCCGGACCGCGTCGACGTGCTCCTCGTACGGGTCCCCAAGAGCCTCGCGCTCCTGGAGGACCAGCTGCACCGGCTCGCGCCCGCCGTGCACGAGGGCACGGTCGTGGTCGGCACCGGGATGGTCAAGGAGATCCACACCTCGACGCTGAAGCTCTTCGAGCGGATCCTCGGCCCGACCCGCACCTCGCTCGCCCGGCAGAAGGCGCGGCTGATCCACTGCACCCCGGACACGGCGACGCTCGAGGCCCGGGGGGACGATCCGTGGCCGTACGCCTACCGGCTGCCGGACGACATAGGTGTGCTGGCCGGACGCACCGTCGTCAACCACGCCGGCGTGTTCTGTGCCGACCGGCTCGACATCGGCACCCGGTTCTTCCTGCGGCAGTTGCCGAAGGCGCCGCGCGGCGGGCGGGTCGTCGATCTGGGGTGCGGCAACGGGGTGGTCGGTACGGCGGTCGCGCTGGCCGATCCGGACGCCGAGGTGGTGTTCGTCGACGAGTCCTACCAGGCGGTGGCCTCGGCGGAGGCGACCTACCGGGCGAATCTGCCGGACGCCGACGGGAAGGGCGGCGCAGCGGTCCGCGGTAGGGCACCCGGTGCCGCTGGAGGCGAGGCCGGCGGGGCGGCCGAGTTCCTGGTCGGTGACGGACTGGAGGGGTTCGCGCCGGGCAGTGTCGATCTGGTCCTGAACAACCCGCCGTTCCACTCGCACCAGGCGACGAGCGACGCCACGGCGCGGCGGATGTTCACCGGGGCGCGGCGGGCGCTGCGGCCCGGTGGTGAGCTGTGGGTGGTGGGCAACCGCCATCTGGGCTATCACGTGACGCTGCAGCGGATCTTCGGCAACAGCGAACTCGTCGCGAGCGATGCCAAGTTCGTGGTGCTCAGGGCGGTCAGGCGGACCTAGCGACCCCCGCCGCGAAGGTGGCCCCGCGCAGGGCGCGCGGCGAGGCGCCCAGTTCGCGGCGGCATGCCTTGTTGAAGGCCTGGAGGTCGGGGATGCCGACGGAGGCGGCCACGGCGGGGATGGAGAGGGTCGTGGCGCGCAGCAGATGGTGGGCGCGTTCGAGTCTGCGGCGGCGGATGTAGGCGACGACGGTGCCGCCGGTCTCGGCGTGGAAGAGCCGGGTCAGGTGGTTGTGGGAGACGCCGGCCACGCGTGCCACCTCCGGGATGGTGAGCGGGGCGGCCAGGTGGGCCTCGATGTGGGCGATGGCGGTGGTGACCGCCGGGTGCGGTCCGGGGGCGGCCGCGACGGGCGGGGTGAGCTGGGCCACCCGCCACAGGGCGGTCCACAGTTCGGCCCGGGTGCGGTCCGGCTCGCTCGGCGCGGCGGCCACCGCCTGGAGCAACAGGCCGGTGAGCGCGGGCAGTTCGGCGCCGGCGTCCTGGACGACCGGCACCGTGCGGGGCGGTCCGGACGGGGCGATGCGCAGGTGGGCGAAGAGGTGTTCGGAGCGGCCCCGGTAGCGGTAGTGGACGGTGGTGTCGGGCGGGACGAGGCTGACCCGGCCGGGGCGGATGGCGTGGGTGGTGCCGTCGACGGTCAGTTCGGCGTCGTACTGGTAGAGGTGCAGCTGCCACAGCTCCGGCAGCCGGAACACGTCCGTGCGGCTCGCGACGCCGTGCACGCCGACACCGGTGAGGGCGACGTCCGGTGGCTCACCGAGGTGGATCTCCATCTCCCGCATGACCGGAAACGTATCAGTGACGGGCGTCACACTTCGCTCCTGGGGAGGGGCGCTTCGCGAGACGGTCACATTCCCACGCGGGACGGACACGTACGGGCTTCCTACGCGGGCGGAAGCGTCTCTTCCGTCCGCAGGACGCCGATCAGCCGGGCGACCGTGTCCGCCATCGCCGTCCGGCCCGCCGCGAGGTAGGTGCGCGGGTCCACCGCGTCGGGGTGGGCGGCGAGGTGGTCCCGGACCGCGCCGGTCAGGGCGATGTTGAGCGCGGTGCCGATGTTGACCTTGGCGATGCCGCCCGCCACGGCCGCGCGCAGTTCGCCGTCCGGGACTCCGGAGGAGCCGTGCAGGACGAGGGGGACGTCGAGGGCGGCGGCCAGCCGTTTCAGCAGGACGTGGTCGAGGGCGGCGGTGCGGGTGGTCATCGCGTGGGCGCTGCCGATGGCGACGGCGAGCGCGTCCACGCCCGAGTCCGCCACGAAGGCCCGCGCCTCCTCGGGGTCGGTACGGGCGCCCGGCGCGTGCGCGTCGAGCGGCGGCGCGCCGTTCTTGCCCCCGACCTGCCCCAACTCGGCCTCGATCCACAGCCCTTGGCCGTGCGCCCACTGAACGGCGGCGTGGGTCGCGGCGAGGTTGTCCAGGTAGGGCAGACGGGAGGCGTCGTACATCACGGAGCTGAAGCCTGCGTCGGCCGCCCTGCGCAGCAGGTCGTCGCCGCGGATGTGGTCGAGGTGGAGGGCGACGGGCACGGCCGCCCGCTCGGCGGCCGCCGACGCGGCGCGGGCCAGCGGAAGCAGGTCACCGTCGTGGAACCTGACGGCGTTCTCGCTGACCTGGAGGACCACGGGCGCGGCCACGGACTCGGCGCCCGCGACGATCGCCTCGACGTGTTCCAGGGTGATGACGTTGAACGCGGCCACCGCGGAGTGCGCGGCGGCGGCCTCGGTGATCAGCGCACCGGTCGTCGTCAGGGGCACGACTCCTCCTGGTTCAGCGGTCGTTCGCGTCGAGGATCACCGAACGCGTCAGATGGCGCGGACGGTCGGGGTCGAGGCCGCGGGCGGCGGCCACGGCGACGGCGAGCCGCTGGGCACGGACCAGTTCGGCGAGCGGATCGAGCCCGCCGGCCACCCAGGTCGCGCCGGTCTCCCGCACCTGCGCGGCCAGGCCGTCGGGCGCCTCACCGAACATCCAGGTCACCGTGGAGCGGGTGGTGACGCTGATCGGGCCGTGCCGGTACTCCATCGCCGGGTAGGCCTCGCTCCACGCCAGCGCGGCCTCGCGCATCTTCAGGGCGGCCTCGTGGGCGAGGCCCACGGTCCAGCCCCGGCCGAGGAAGGTGAACTGGGCGCTGTCGACGAGCCCTTCGGGCAGCGGCGCCTCCAGCGCGGCACGCGCGTCGGCGACGGCGGCCTCCGGGTGCAGGCCGAGGTGGGCGCGCAGGAGGGTGAGGGCGGTGGTGGCGAAGCGGGTCTGGACGACGGACTTCTCGTCGGCGAAGTCCAGCACGACCAGGTCGTCCGCGGCCGTCATGACGGGAGTGTCCGGGTCGGCCGTGACCGCCGTGGTGCGGGTACGGCCGCGCAGCGCGCCCAGCAGGTCCAGCACCTCGGTCGTGGTGCCGGAGCGGGTGAGGGCGACGACGCGGTCGTAGGCCCGCCCGTGCGGGAACTCCGAGGCCGGAAAGGCGTCGGTCTCGCCCTGCCCGGCCCGCTCGCGCAAGCCGGCGGCGGCCCGCGCCATGAAGTACGAGGTTCCGCAGCCGACGAGCGCCACCCGCTCCCCCGGCGCCGGCAGGGCCCTGGCGTGTCCGGGCGCGTCGGCGGCGACGCGGGCCCAGCATTCGGGCTGACTGTGCAGCTCGTCCTCGACATGGGTCATGCGGGAACCCTCCCCGGGATTCGCAGGGCTCATGCTTGTTTATGCAAGATAGAGTCTTCTTTCGAGCATCTTCAAGCACGAGGAGACAGATGTCCCGCGCCGAACGCTGGCAGACACTGCTCGAACTGCTCGTCGAACGGGGGCGGCTGGCCGTCGAGGAGGCGGCCGTCGAGCTCGGGGTGTCCGCCGCGACCGTCCGGCGCGACCTCGACGGGCTCGCGGAGCAGCAGATGCTCGTGCGCACCCGGGGCGGGGCGGTCGTGCACGGCGTCTCGTACGAGCTGCCGCTGCGCTACAAGACGGCCCGGCGTGCCACCGAGAAGCAGCGCGTCGCGAAGGCGGTGGCGGATCTCGTGGCGCCCGGCGAGGCGGTGGGGCTGACCGGTGGCACGACGACCACTGAGGTGGCGCGGGCCCTGGCCCTGCGGGGCGATCTGGCGTCCGGCGCGCCCGCGCTGACCGTCGTCACGAACGCGCTCAACATCGCGAGCGAACTGGCGGTGCGCCCCCAGTTCAAGATCGTGGTGACGGGCGGAGTGGCCCGCGCCCAGTCGTACGAACTCGTGGGCCCGCTCGCCGACGGGGTGCTGGAACGGATCACCCTGGACGTGGCCGTGCTCGGTGTCGTCGCCCTCGACGTGACCCATGGCGCCGCCGCGCACGACGAGGCCGAGGCCGCCGTCAACCGGCTGCTGTGCGAACGTGCCGAGCGGGTCGTCGTCGCGGCCGACTCCAGCAAGCTGGGGCGGCGGGCCTTCGCTTGGATCTGTGCGACGGAGGCCGTGGACACGCTGGTCACGGACTCGGCCGCCGCGCCCGCGACGGTGCGCCGCTTCGAGGAGGCCGGGGTACGGGTCGTCACCGCCTGAGGGCTGTCACGGGGCGTACCCGACGGTCGTGGAGGGCACCCCGGTGGAGACCCCTCTCGACTGGATGCGCTCGGCGCACCTGATCTCCGTGACGCGCCGCCCGGCTGTCAGTGCGTGTGCTCGGCCGGAGGTTCCTCAGCCGCGTCCGGCGTGGCCGCTGCCCCGGCCTCGACCGTGAAGGCCGCCGTGTGGACCTTCCCGTCGTGCTTGAAGTCCAGGAAGAGCCGGTAGCTGCCCGCACTGGGAGCGGTGGCCGTGAAGGAAATGTCCGGGCCGGGTGCGGTCGTGCCGTCGCCGGGCTCGCCGTTCGGGTGGACGTGCAGGTAGGCGAGGTCACCTGAGCGCAGGGCGACCAGGTGGCCGTACGCACCGAGGTAGGGCTGCAGGTCGGTGACGGGCCTGCCGTCGCGGGAGACCTTCAGTTCCAGTTCGCTCGCGGCGCCCGGGCGCAGGCCGCCGTCCAGCTCGACCTCGTAGCCGTTGGCCTCGGCGGTGACGGCCGGCGCCGGGAGCTTGCGCGGCTTGTACGTCCCCGAGGCGGCGAGGTCGGCGCCGAGGGTGAGGTTCTCGGCGTCCTCGCCGGCCGGGGTGAAGTCGGCGAAGACTCGGTAGTCACCGGCCTCCGGCAGGTCGACGGGGGTGCTCCAGGTGCCGTCGGCGGCGCGGGTGGGGTGCAGATGGCGATAGGTGACCAGGTCGCGTGAGGCGAGGATCAGATGGAGTTCCTTGTCGTGCTCGCGCTGGTACGCGGTGACGGCGCGGCCTTTCGCGTCCCTGATGACGAAGCGCAGGTCGGAGCGGTCTCCGGCGGTGACGCTCGGGGTGCGCAGGTCGAGGCTGTAGCCGCCCTCGGAGATCTGCAGTCCGCCGGCCGGGGCGGTCGCGTGCGCGCCGGCGCCCTCTCCGGGCCTCGGTGACTTCTCGGTGTGGCCGTCGTGGCGCGCGGGCTCTTTCCTCGCCGTGTCCGAGACGACGGGTTCGACGCCCTTGCCCACGCCGTAGGCGGCGCCGAACGTCGCGGCCAGCGCGGCGGCGAACGCGGTGATCCTCAGACCGGTGTTCATGGCCGTCTCCTTCGAGGTCCAGGTCTTCACACAGCTCACCATACCCCTAGGGGGTATAGAGTCAACGTCGGCTCACGCTTGCCATCAATACCCCTGAGGGGTATACAGACAGCAGTGCGCAAGGATACCCCCGCCCCGTATCCGAGCAGATCGCCGCCCACCACGTACGAGGGAGCAGCCATGACCGTCACCAGCACCGGTACCGGGACCGCCGCGGAGGTGGAGCTCACCATCGGCGGCATGACCTGCGCCTCCTGCGCCGCACGCGTCGAGAAGAAGCTGAACCGGATGGAGGGCGTCTCCGCGACGGTCAACTACGCCACCGAGAAGGCGAAGGTCAGCTATCCGGACGGCCTCTCGGTGCGGGACCTGATCGCCACCGTGGAGGCGACCGGCTACACGGCACGGGAACCCGCGCCGCCCGCCCGGACCGAGCCGCTCGGCGCCGACGGCGAGAACGGCGGGGACGGCACCCGCGAGGCGGCGGACGACGAGCTGCGGTTGCTCCGGCAGCGCCTGGTCACCGCGGTGGCCCTGGCCGTCCCCGTGGTCGCCATGGCGATGGTGCCCGCGTGGCAGTTCGAGTACTGGCAGTGGCTGTCCCTGACGCTGGCGGCTCCCGTGGTGACGTACGCCGGGTGGCCCTTCCACCGAGCCGCCTGGAAGAACGCCCGGCACGGGGCCGCCACCATGGACACCCTGATCTCCATCGGCACCCTGGCCGCCTTCGGCTGGTCACTGTGGGCGCTGTTCTTCGGAACGGCGGGCACACCGGGGATGACGCATCCCTTCGAGCTGACCATCGTCCGGGGTGACGGCGCCGGCTCGATCTATCTGGAGGCGGCCGCCGGGGTGACCGCCTTCATCCTCGCCGGGCGCTACTTCGAGGCCCGCTCCAAGCGGAAGGCGGGCGCGGCCCTGCGGGCACTGCTGGAGCTGGGCGCGAAGGACGTCACCGTGCTCACTCCCGGCGGCGGCGAACGGACGGTGCCCGTCGCCGAGTTGCGGGTCGGCGACCGTTTCCTGGTGCGGCCGGGCGAGAAGATCGCCACCGACGGCACCGTCGTCGAGGGCTCGTCCGCCGTGGACGCGTCCATGCTGACCGGCGAGTCCGTGCCCGTGGAGGTCGCGGTCGGCGACACGGTCACCGGCGCCACCGTGAACGCGGGCGGGCGTCTCGTCGTGGAGGCCACCAGGATCGGCTCCGACACCCAACTGGCCCGGATGGCGAAGCTGGTGGAGGACGCGCAGAACGGGAAGGCCTCGGCCCAGCGGCTCGCGGACCGCATCTCCGCCGTGTTCGTGCCGATCGTGATCGCCCTCGCCCTGGGCACCCTCGGCTTCTGGCTCGGCAACGGCGCCGGGCTCACGGCCGCCTTCACGGCGGCGGTCGCCGTACTGATCATCGCCTGCCCCTGCGCCCTGGGCCTCGCCACACCGACCGCGCTGCTGGTCGGCACCGGACGCGGCGCGCAGCTGGGCATCCTGATCAAGGGCCCGGAGGTGCTGGAGTCCACCCGCAGGGTCGACACGGTCGTCCTCGACAAGACCGGCACCGTCACCACCGGCCGGATGACCCTGCTGGCGGTGCGCCCCGCCGACGGCACCGACGAGGCCGAGGTGCTGCGCCTGGCGGGCGCGTTGGAGCACGCCTCCGAGCACCCGGTCGCCCGTGCCGTCGCCGAGGGCGCCCTGGCCCGCCACGGTTCGCTGCCCACGCCGGAGGACTTCGCGAACGTGCCCGGCCTCGGGGTCCAGGGCGTCGTCGACGGCCACGCGGTGCTCGTCGGCCGCTCACGGCTGCTCGCCGAGTGGGCCATGGAACTGCCGGCGGACCTGCGGCAGGCCAAGGAGCGGGCCGCGGCCGCCGGCAGCACCGCCGTCGTGGTCGCGTGGGACGGCGAGGTCCGCGCGGTCCTCGAAGTCGCCGACGCGGTGAAGGAGACCAGTGCCGAGGCGATCGCACGGCTGCGTGGGCTCGGCCTCACCCCGATCCTGCTGACCGGGGACAATCGGGCCGTCGCCGAGTCCGTCGCCCGTGAGGTCGGGATCGCGCCCGAGGACGTGGTCGCGGAGGTGCTGCCGCAGGACAAGGTCGACGTCGTCCGGCGACTGCAGGCGCGGGGCCGTTCGGTCGCCATGGTCGGTGACGGCGTCAACGACGCGGCCGCGCTCGCCCAGGCCGACCTGGGGCTGGCGCTGGGCACGGGCACGGACGCCGCGATCGAGGCCGGCGACCTGACCCTCGTACGGGGCGACCTGCGCGCGGCGGCCGACGCCATCCGCCTCGCCCGCCGGACCCTCGGCACGATCCGGTCCAACCTGTTCTGGGCGTTCGCCTACAACGTGGCCGCTCTGCCGCTCGCGGCGGCCGGTCTCCTCAACCCGATGATCGCGGGGGCGGCCATGGCCTTCTCCTCGGTCTTCGTCGTCGGCAACTCCCTTCGCCTGCGCACGTTCCGGGCGGTCGGCTGAATCGACCGGCCCTACCCGTGGGGCCGTTCCCCGCCGGGCGTGACCTCGGTGAATTCGCGGCCTTGGCCAATTCACCGAGGTCACGCCCCCGGACCGGGGCGCCGAGCGATTCAAGGCCACGCCCGCGTCACCTCGGACGAAATCGCCGCCGAATTACCGGTTCCGGTTCGACCGGGTGGCAAATCGCGGAACTGTGCCGTGAATCACATCGCTTACGGCCGGGAGATCGCGCCCGAATACCGCGCCCTTGCCGAATTCCGCACCGGGGCCGCGGAAAGCCGCCGGCACCGCTGATCGAATTCGACGCGAGCGATCACTGAGGGTGACGGTTGCCGAGGCGGGCGAGGAACTTCGGCAGCAGCCCGTCCGCGTCCCGGTCGAGAGGCCCCTGTTCCTCAGGAGCCCGGTGACGCCCAACGCCGTGGCGGTGGTGACCTGTTGGCGATGGTCCAGCGCTTCTTCTCCTGCGCCCCCTCCTCGGCGGCCCGATGACGATCTTGGTTCCGGGCAGGATGCGCAGGTCGTTCCCGGGCCGTCCGGCGGCCGTCGGGCGAACCACCTTGCCCCACCTTCGACCCCCACTTAGCCTGGTTTTGTGCCGCGAATAAACAAAACCCGATCGCACAACGCCGTGCCGGGCCACCCCGCCGGCCCCCCACATCTGCGAACCCTCCGTATCGCCATCACCGCCTTCTTCGCCCTCGACGGCTTCGTCTTCGCCGGCTGGGTGGTCAGAATCCCCGCGATCAAGGAACAGACCGGCGCCTCCCCCGGCGCGCTGGGGCTCGCCCTGCTGGGCGTGTCCGCCGGAGCGGTGATCACGATGATGCTCACCGGCCGCCTCTGCCGCCGCTTCGGCAGCCACCCGGTGACGGTCGCCTGTGCCGTGCTGCTGTCCCTCAGCGTGGCGCTGCCCCCACTCACCCACTCGGCGCTCGCCCTGGGTGCGGTGCTCCTGGTGTTCGGCGCTGCCTTCGGCGGGATCAACGTCGCCTTCAACAGCGCCGCCGTCGACCTGGTGGCCGCGCTGGGGCGACCCGTCATGCCCGGTTTCCACGCCGCGTTCAGTCTCGGCGGCATGGTCGGGGCCGGGCTCGGCAGCCTCGTCGCGGGCTCGCTCTCCCCCACCCGTCATCTGCTCGGCATCACCGTGATCGGCCTCCTGGTGACCGCCGTCGCCGCGCCCGCCCTGCTGCGCCACGAACCCCCCGCACCCCTCGACCGCGCCCCTGGCCCCCCCGCCCGGGAGACCGGCCCGCGGGCCCCCGGCCGCCTGGACGCCCGTACGCGCGCGCTGGTGGTCGTCCTCGGCCTGATCGCCGGCTGCACGGCCTACGGCGAGGGGGCGCTGGCCGACTGGGGCGCCCTGCACCTGGAGGCGGACCTGGACGCCTCACCCGGTGTCGCGGCGATCGGTTACTCGTGTTTCGCACTCGCCATGACCGTCGGCCGACTGACCGGAACCACCCTGCTCGAACGTCTGGGCAGGACCACGGTGCTCGTGGCCGGCGGGGCCACCGCGACGGCGGGCATGCTGCTCGGCTCCCTCGCCCCCTCGATCTGGGCGACCCTCCTCGGCTTCGCGGTCACCGGTCTCGGCCTCGCCAACATCTTCCCGGTGGCCATCGAACGGGCCGGGGCGCTGGCCGGTCCGGGCGGTGTCGCGACCGCCTCCACGCTCGGCTATCTCGGCATGCTCCTCGGCCCGCCCGCGATCGGTTTCATGGCCGAGTGGTTCTCCCTGCCCACCGCCCTCACAAGCGTCGCGGTACTCGCCGCGTTCGCCTCCGTCATCGCCTTCGCCACGCGCCACTCGGCCGCGAATTGACCACTCTACGTTGCCCCTTGACCCCTCGCGGTGTATGAAGTCAGCCCTCCGAGAACATGAGGCAACCATTCAGTCGTTCGATTCGTATAACTCCCTGGAGACACTGCGACCCGGCCGAACAGAGGCGGCCGGAGCGTCACCATCCGCTTTTTCCGGATGGTCCCGAACAAGGAGAGACGATGCGACTGTTCGTGCTCAACTACGCTCGCTCCGCTGAGCAGTTGGAGTTCAGCGCTCCGTACACCTACGACTCCGGGCTGCAGTTGAACGTGCTCGCCGATGGGCGGATAGCCGCTCACGACCAGGGTCTTATGCGGGAATTGGGGGCGACGACGTCCACCGCGGGTTCGAAGACCCATTTCGACGACTGAACGCGGACCGGCGACGATGACGGTGCTGATCCTCACCTCCGAACAGGATGTGACGGCGGACCTGGTGGTGGCACAACTGAACAGGACCGGCGTCCCGGTGGTCCGGCTCGACCCCGCCGACCTTCCGGGCGGGGTGGCCCTCTCCGGCGAGTACGTGCACGGCGCCTTCCGCGGGCACCTGTCCGCCGGCGGACGCCTGGTGAGCATGAGCGGACTGCGCTCCATCTGGCTGCGCCGACCAGGGGTCCCGGCCAGCCGGGTCGGCGAGCCCTCCGCCTGGCTGACCGAGGAGTCCTCGCAGGCCCTGTACGGCATGCTGCGCGGCACGGGGGCCCGCTGGATGAACGACCCGGACGCGGCCCGGCGGGCCCGTCACAAGCCGTGGCAGCTGCGGCACGCCCAACGCTGCGGTCTCCCCGTACCGGCCACGCTCATCACCACGTTCCCGCAGGCCGCCCGTGACTTCGCCGAACGCTTCCCGGACCTGGTCGTCAAGCCGGTCTCCGGCACCCACCCGCAGGAGCCGGCCCGCACGGTCCCCACGAGCAGGGTTGCGCCCGGCACCGACTTCGCCGCCGTGGCGTTCGGACCCACGCTGCTGCAGCGCCGGATCGCCAAGGCGGCGGACATCAGGCTCACCGCCGTCGGCGGCCGCATGCTGGCCGCCCGCAAGGCGGCCGCCCCGGACGCGCATCCCGACGACGTCGACGTCCGCTTCACGGCCTCCACCACGCCCTGGCGGCCGGTGGAGGTCCCGGCGCGTACCGCCGCCGCCGTGCGCGCCTACCTCCGGGACGCCGAACTCGCCTACGGCGCCTTCGACTTCGCCGAGGACGCGGACGGGGTCTGGTGGTTCCTGGAGTGCAACCAGTCCGGCCAGTTCGGGTTCGTGGAGATGGACACCGGCCAGCCAATCGCCCGCAGCGTCGCCGAGTGGCTGGCCGAGGGGGAACCGAGGGTGAGGGACCGCCACCACAGCTGCATCCGCGCGTCCCCCTGAGCCCACCGGCGACTCCGGCACACCCCGAGCGCCCGCCCGACCGGCGCGGGCGCTCCACTCGCTGACGGCCACGCGGTGCCAGGCATGCGCGTCGCTCCGGCCGGCTCGACACCCCGGGCATCGCGCCTACCGGGGCGCACACGCCGACTCGGCAACTGCGTCGAGCCGGAGCACTCACGTCGGCTCGGCAGATGGGTCGGCCCGGTACAGGCACTTCGGCCCCGGCCGACACCTCGGCGTAGGCACATGCGTCGGCCCGGAACGGGCGCTGTGCGCGGTTCGTCCGGCAGACTCCTCCCATGGAGACCGCTGAGCACATCAGAGCCCTGGACGAGGAAGGCCGACTGCTCGCCGCGGCCGCCCGCAAGGCCGGCGCGGACGCCGAGGTCCCGACCTGTCCGTCGTGGCGGGTACGGGACCTGGTACGCCACACGGGAGCCGTGCACCGCTGGGCCACGGCCTTCGTCGCCGAGGGGCACCCCACGCCCCGCCCCCTCCCGGACGGGCCGGGAGAACTGGATGGTGACGCGCTGCTGACCTGGTTCGAGGAGGGTCACCGGCGCCTCCTCGACACCCTGCGTGCCGCCCCCGCCGACCTGGACTGCTGGAGCTTCCTGCCCGCCCCCTCCCCACCGGCCTTCTGGGCACGCCGCCAGGCCCACGAGACGGCCGTGCACCGCGCCGACGCGGAGTCCGCCCTCGGCGACGCACCGCGCGCTCACCTCGCCGAGGCCGTCCTGGACCCCACCGCGAACCCCACCGACGACCCCCCGGCGACCATGGCCCCCACCCTGACCACCGACTTCGCCACCGACTTCGCGGTCGACTTCGCGGTCGACGGCATCGACGAACTGCTGCTCGGCTTCCACGCCCGCCCCAAGAGCCGGGTACGCACCGAAGCACCACGTGTCCTGCGGGTGCGCGCGACCGACACGGACGCCCTCTGGACCGTACGGCTGTCGTCCGAACCACCTGCGGCGGAACGCGTGGACGTCTCACACGCCCCGGACGCCGACTGCGAGATCACGGGCCCTGCGTCCCGGCTCTACCTGGCTCTGTGGAACCGGCTCCCCTTCCCCTCCGTCACCGGCGACCCCACACTCGCCGAGCTGTGGCGGGAGACCTCGGGCATCGTCTGAAACCGAACCGGCGGGCGCGTCGGCCTTCTTGTCCGGTACGCCCGCCGCCCCCACACTCGGTCCATGGGGAGACGGACGCAGGCCGAGCGGGACGCGATCACGACAGAGATCGGGTTCGCCCTCTTCGCGGGGGCGGTGATGGCGGGCGCGGCCTATTTCGGCGTGAGCGAGTTCCTGCCGGACGTCGTCGGCTCCCTGCGCGGCCGGGAGGACCTGCTCCGTCACCTCTCGACCGCCGCCACGGTCGTGGTCTTCATCGCGGTCGTCACCATCGTGCTGACCCGCTTCAGGCACGCCCTCCGGCCGGGCCGGCCGGCTGCCGCACCGCCCGCCGGACCCGGCGCGGCTCAGCCCGGCCCACCCGGCCGCAACCACCCGAACTCGTAGTCCTCGTAGGCCAGGGCGACCATCCGGGGGCGCGGTCGCGGCGAGGTCGCCCGGTCGCGCCCAGTCGCCGCCCGCCCGGTCGGTGATCACGTCTACTCCGGGCGCACCACGTCGGCCAGTCCCACATGCCGGGCGAGCCCCTGCGCCGCGTGCCGGAAGAACACCTCACGGTTCTCGACCACCTTGTTGAACTGGCCGAACACCTCGAAGTTGACCAGCCCGAACAACTGGGCCCACGCCCCGACCAGCACCGCGAGCGCCTCCGGCGGCAGATCGGGCGCGAAGTCCTCGGCCATCCGCACCGCCTCGGGCCGCAGCTCGGCGGGCAGCTCCCGCAAGGCCAACGCGTCGGCCAGATGGGCGTCCCGCAGGATCCGGATGAGCACCTGCCCCGTCCGGGCGGCGGCCGGCACCGTCGTCTCGGGCGCGCTGTACCCGGGCACCGGCGAGCCGTAGATCAACGCGTACTCGTGCGGCCGCGCCAGCGCCCACGCCCGCACCCCCTCGCACACGGCGACCCACTGCCCGGCCGGGCTCTCCCCGGCGGCCTTCGCGTGCGCGGCCTCGGCAGCCTCGCCCAGGGACTCGTACGCGTCGATGATCAGCGCCGTGAGCAGCTCGTCACGGCTCGGGAAGTAGCGGTACAACGCGGAGGAGACCATGCCGAGTTCGCGTGCGACGGCCCTCAGCGACAGCTTGGCGGCACCCTCCGCGGCGAGCTGTCTGCGTGCCTCGTCCTTGATGGCGGCGGTGACCTCGATCCGGGCACGGGCGCGAACCCCTCGTGCGGTGCTCATGAAGAGGAGTGTGCCACAGATCAAGAGCACTGCACACAAATGAGAGCACTGCTCTTGCCGCGGAGCACTGATCTCGTGCACACTGCTCTCAAGCGAGAGCAGTGCTCTCTGGAACGCGCACCCACCGACCCGCTCGCCCGCCCACGGAGGAACTCCATGTCGTCGTCGCCCCACTACATCAAGGCCAACCGCGTCGACCGCGCGCTCAACGGCTTCATCGGCTGGCTCGCACGCCACGGCGTCAGCCTCCTCGGCACGGCCGAACTCTCCGTGCGCGGCCGCAGGAGCGGCGAGTGGCGTCGGCTTCCGGTCAATCCGTTGCCGTACGAGGGCGGCCCCTACCTGGTCTCGGCGCGCGGCCACTCGGAGTGGGTGCGCAACATGCGGGCGGCGGGCGGCGGACGGCTCCAGGTGGGCCGCCGGGTGCGGGAGTTCACGGCGGTCGAGCTGCCCGACGAGGAGAAGCCCGCCGTGCTGCGCTCCTACCTGAAGAAATGGGGCTGGGAAGTGGGCCGGTTCTTCGGTGACGTCGACGCCGACTCCAGCGACGCGGAACTGCTCGCCGCCGCGCCGAAGCACCCCGTGTTCCGGATCACCGTCCAGCGGTGACCGGCCGGGGTGCCGGTGGCGACACGAGCGACGGCGTGGGCCTACTTGTCGAACGCGGTCAGCGCACGCTGGGCGATCGGGTGGCTGCGGACGATCTCCCCCAGGGAGGTCGACCCGCGCGTGATGTCGACGAACGCCCGCCAAGCGGGCCGGAATCCGGTGAGCGCCGCGTGGAAGAGCCCCGGCCGCCGCTCGAAGGCGATCAGCAGCCGCTTGCCGACGCTCATCTCGACACCGAGCCCCGCCTTCACGGCGAACGCGTAGTTCAGGGCCTGGCGACGGGTGTCCACCGCGTCATGGGCCTCGGCGATCCGCACCGCCCACTCACCGGCCAGCCGCCCCGAGCGCAGCGCGAAGGAGATGCCCTCCCGGGTCCACGGCTCCAACAGCCCCGCCGCGTCCCCGCAGACCAGCACCCTGCCCCGCGACAGCGGCGAGTCGTCGGCACGGCAGCGCGTCAAGTGCCCGGAGGAGACGCTCGGTTCGAAGCCGGCGAGGCCGAGCCGCCCGATGAAGTCCTCCAGGTACCGCTTGGTGGCGGCGCCTTCACCGCGCGCGGAGATCACCCCGACGGTCAGGGTGTCGCCCTTGGGGAAGACCCATCCGTAACTGCCGGGCATCGGGCCCCAGTCGATGAGGACGCGCCCCTTCCAGTCCTCGGCGACCGTCTCCGGAACGGGGATCTCCGCCTCCAGGCCGAGATCGACCTGGTCGAGCTTCACCCCGACATGTGCCCCTATGCGGCTGGCGCTGCCGTCCGCGCCTACGACCGCACGCGCGAGCAGCGTCTCACCGCCCTGGAGGACGACGGCGACGGTACGCCGGTCGGGCACCGCCGAGCCGTGCTGCTCGACACGGGTGACCGTGACGCCCGTCCGCAGCTCGGCGCCCGCCTTCTGGGCGTGCTCGACGAGCTGCTGGTCGAACTCGGGCCGGTTGATCAGCCCGAAGAGCATCTGTTTCGACTTGCGTGTGCGGGCGTAGCGGCCGTCGAGGGAGAAGGTGACCGCGTGCACCCGGTCCTTGAAGGGCAGTTCGAAACCGGGCGGCAGCGCGTCGCGCGAGGGGCCGATGATGCCGCCGCCGCACGTCTTGTAGCGCGGCAGCTCCGCCTTCTCCAGCAACAGGACGCTGCGTCCCGCGACCGCCGCCGCGTAGGCGGCCGAAGCCCCTGCGGGGCCCGCGCCCACCACGACGACGTCCCACACCCGCTGCACGTCGTCCGCCGAAGAGTTCTCGCTGCTCACGATGGTCTACTGCTCCCGATCCAGCCGCCTGCCGCACCTGTCCCCCGCATCCTACGGCGGGTGACGCCCCGGGCCGCTGTGGGAGGATCGGCAGCGCATGCGCCCTACACCGACACACCGGGCAGGAGCGTGTGCGACCCCGTACCCAGAAGGACAACGTCGCACCCACCAGGAGCGTGCCCATGCCGTCGAACCCGGTCGCCGAGACCGTCGCCTCGCTGATACCCCGGGCGAAGCAGGAGCTCGCCGAACTGGTGGCCTTCAAGTCGGTGGCGGACTTCGACCAGTTCCCGAGGAGCGAGAGCGAGGGCGCCGCGCGCTGGGTCGCCGACGCGCTGCGCGCCGAGGGCTTCCAGGACGTGGCCCTGCTGGACACCCCCGACGGCACCCAGTCCGTGTACGGCTGCCTCCCGGGACCCGTGGGCGCGAAGACGGTCCTCCTCTACGCCCACTACGACGTGCAGCCACCGCTCGACGAGGCCGCCTGGGTGTCGCCGCCGTTCGAGCTGACCGAGCGCGACGGCCGCTGGTACGGGCGGGGCGCCGCCGACTGCAAGGGCGGTGTGATCATGCACCTGCTGGCGTTGCGGGCCCTGAAGGCCGACGGCGGGGTGCCGGTCACGGTCAAGGTGATCGTCGAGGGCTCCGAGGAGATGGGCACGGGCGGCCTCCAGCAGTACGCCGAGGCGCACCCCGAACTGCTCGCCGCCGACACCGTCGTGATCGGGGACGCGGGCAACTTCCGGGTGGGCCTGCCGACGGTCACCACCTCCCTGCGCGGCATGATCCTCATGCGGGTCCGCGTCGACGCCCTCGAAGGCAACCTGCACTCGGGCCAGTTCGGCGGCGCGGCCCCCGACGCGCTGGCCGCGCTGATCCGTGTCCTGGACTCCCTGCGCGCCGAGGACGGCACGACGACCGTCGACGGACTCGCGAGCGACGGGACGTGGGACGGCCTGCGGTACGCCGACGCACAGTTCCGCGAGGACGCCAAGGTGCTCGACGGTGTGGACCTGGTCGGCGCCGGCACCGTCGCCGACCGGATCTGGGCGCGCCCCGCCGCCACCGTGCTGGGCATCGACGCCCCGCCCGTGGTCGGCGCGACCCCGTCGATCCAGGCGAGCGCCCGCGCCCTGATCGGGCTGCGCGTCCCGCCGGGCGTGGACGTCCAGCAGGCGATCAAGCTGCTCGAAGCGCACCTGGTGGCCCACACCCCGTGGAGCGCCCGGGTCACTTGCGAACTCATCGGCCACGGCCAGGCGTTCCGCGCCGACACCTCCAGCCCGGCGTACGAGGCGATGGCGACGGCCATGGCCGTCGCCCACCCGGGTCAGGAGATGCAGTACGCCGGGCACGGCGGTTCCATTCCCCTCTGCAACGCCCTTGCCGCCCTCTACCCCGACGCCGAGATCCTCCTCATCGGGCTCAGCGAACCGGAGGCCCGGATCCACGCGGTCAACGAGAGCGTGTCCCCGGAGGAGTTGGAGCGCATGTCGGTGACGGAGGCGCTGTTCCTGCGCAACTACGCAAACAGCTGAGCGAACCCGCGCCCCGAAAGGGGCGCGGGGCTGTGACATATGCGGCTCCGCCGTGTGGGCGCGAGCAACCAGGACCCACCCGCACCCTCCGCACGACCGACCCGAAACGGCGGGGGCGCTAACAGCCCCCTACACCGGAACCCCGGCCTCCAGGTACAGCGCAGCGCCCCGCTCCCGAGCCCGCAGGGCCCACCGCAACCGCTCGTAGCGAACCGGCGGCAGCAGATCCGCGGCCTCCTCCTCCGTGACGAACCGCCAGTCACGCAGCTCGGTCCCCGGCAGCACGGGCCGCTGCGGACCACTGACGTCCAGTCGCCCGCCGTCGAACAGCAGCCGCAGCCCTCCGTACCTCGGTGCCGCCGGCGCCTCCCAGTCGACGACCAGCAGCCGGGGCACCTCGTCGAGCCGTATCCCGGTCTCCTCCAGCACCTCCCGCACCCCCGCCCTGGCCGGCGCCTCTCCCGCCTCCACGACCCCTCCGGGGAACTCCCACCCGGGCTTGTAGGTCGGATCGACGAGCAGCACCCGGTCCTGCTCGTCGAACAACAGAACCCCCGCGGCGACCGTCTCGGCGGTCGGCTCGGGGGTCTGCACGATGTCGCACACGGGTACGCCGTCGGTGGCCACGGCATCGGCGATGCGCCGCGCGGTCTCGTACGGGGTGAGGGTGCCGGTGTCGACGAGATGGGCGTCCGAGGTGAGCCAGCCGCTCAGCGCGGCGCGGTACGGCGCGATGTGGTCGTACGCCCATTGACGCAGCCGCATCTCGCCGTCGGGGAGGTCTGGCGGAATCTCCCGCCCGGCTATTCGCTCCCGCAGTATCGTTTCGGCCGGGGCCAGGAGCAGATGCCGTACAGGGATGCGGCGGGAGGCGAGGCCGCCGAATATCTCGTCGCGGTACTCCTGGCGGAGCAGGGTCATGGGGACCACGAGGGTGCCGCCCAGCTCGGCGAGCAGTGCGGCGGCGGTCTCGACCACCAGCCGTCGCCAGCTCGGCAGGTCCTGGAAGTCGCCGACCTCGGCGAGGCGTTTGGCCGGCAGCATGTGCGTCAGGGCGCCGCCGATGACCTCGGGGTCGAAGAGCGTGCTGTTCGGGATCAGTTCGATCAGTTCCCGTGCGGTGGTGGTCTTCCCCGCACCGAACGCACCGTTGATCCAGACGATCACGGTTCCCCCTCTTCTGTTGACCCCCTGAGGCTTGCCCTCCACTCCGCCACGGAAACCAGCCGCTGATGAGGAGCCGGAATACGACGACGGCGGGCCCGCCGAAGCGGGCCCGCCGTGCGCGGTGCGTGGGGCGGCGGACGGAGGATCCGCCTCCCGCCACCAGGACGTCAGCCCTGCTTGCCGTCCTTGCCCTCCTGCCCCAGGCCTCCCAGGGCGTCGTCGTCGACCGCCAGGCTGTCGCTGGAGACGGTCTGGCCGACCTCGCCGAGCGTGCCCTCGACGTCCAGTTTGCTCAGTGCGTCGGTCTTGCCGAGCGTGTCGGCGGCTTCGAGACCGTGCGACGGCGTGACGGCCGCGACGACGAAACCGGTGGCGAGGGAGGCGATGGCGAGCATGCTGCGCTTCTTCATGCCCCGCTCAACTGCCCAAGCCCCCGAGGGGTCACGCCCGGTTTCCGCGTTTCCTCTCGCGCCGGTCACTCCGTCCCGGATCCCGGCCCGCTCCGTCGTCCGGTCAGCGCCGCCGCGGCCGCGCCGACCAGGCCCGCGTCGGTCCCCATCACGGCGGGGGCGATGGTCAGGTCCTGGACGAAGGAGAGGGTGGCGTAGTTCTTGAGGGCGGTGCGGAGCGGGGCGAAGAGAACGTCACCGGCGTTCGCGACGCCACCGCCGATGACCGCGAGATCGATCTCGACGAGGGTGGCGGTGGCCGCGATCCCGGCGGCGAGGGCCTGCGCGGCCCGTTCGAACGAGGCCACGGCGACCGGGTCGCCGGCCCGCGCCGCGGCGGCGACCGCGGCGGCGGAGGTGTCGCCGTCGGGCCCGGGCCGCCAGCCGTTCTCCAGGGCGCGGCGGGCGATGTTGGGCCCGCTGGCGATGCGCTCGACACAACCGCGGGCGCCGCACGGGCACGCGTCACCGTCGAGGTCGACGCTGATGTGACCGATGTGCCCGGCGTTCCCGGTGGGGCCCGTGTGCAGTTTCCCGCCGAGGACGAGGCCGCCGCCGACGCCCGTCGACACGACCATGCACAGCGCGTTGTCGTGGCCGCGCGCGGCACCCTGCCAGTGCTCGGCCGCCGTGATGGCCGCGCCGTCGCCGATCAGCTCGACGGGCAGCCCACCGGTCACGCCCCGGACCCGCTCGACGAGAGGGAAGCCACGCCAGCCGTGGATGTTCACCGGACTCACCGTTCCGGCGGAGGCGTCCACCGGTCCGGCGCTGCCGATGCCCACCGCCGTCGCCCCGCTCCACCGCGGATCGGCGGCCAGGTCGCCGAACACCTCCTCGACGGCCCGCATCACGGTGTCGCCGTCCTCCCGCGCGGGCGTCGGGCGCTGTGCGCGCACCAGGATCCGGCCGTGGCCGTCCACCAGCGCCCCGGCGATCTTGGTGCCGCCTATGTCGAGCGCGGCCACGAGGTCGGTCTGCATCAGTGTCAGTTCTCCCGCTGCGAGTCTCCTACCGGGCGCCCGAATCCTGCGACACCCGGCTCTCCGGCCGGAAAACCGGCAGCACGACGATCGCCTGGTGGGGGGCGCCGGCCAGAGAATGCGATAGACAGTCTCCCCCGGCTGTGACAACGTTGTCCAGGCTCTATGCTCGACGGCGTATCCACAACAGCCGCACCGTTTCCACACGACACCACCGACCGCGACGCAACCGCACCACCGATCGCGGCGCCGACCCCGGCGCACCCGCGCCACCGACCGGACCGCGGCCGCACCCGCGACCGCCCCCGTGGACGACAGGACAGGACAGCGCACGTGCCCGAGACCGCAGCCGGCATCAGCCGCCGCCCCGAGAACCGCTACGGCAACCGTCCCACGATGAAGGACGTCGCGGCCCGGGCCGGGGTGGGCCTGAAGACGGTCTCCCGGGTGGTGAACGGCGAGCCGGGCGTCACCCCGGACACCGAGCGCAGGGTCCAGGAGGCCATCGAGGCGCTCGGCTTCCGGCGCAACGACAGCGCCCGGGTGCTGCGCAAGGGCCGCACGGCCAGCATCGGCCTGGTCCTGGAGGACCTCGCCGACCCGTTCTACGGCCCGCTCAGCCGGGCGGTGGAGGAGGTCTCCCGGGCCCACGGGTCGCTGCTGATCAACGGGTCCAGCGCGGAGGACCCGGACCGCGAGCAGGAGTTGGCGCTGGCGCTGTGCGCCCGCCGGGTGGACGGGCTCGTGATCGTCCCGGCCGGTGACGACCACCGGTACCTGGAGCCCGAGATCAGGGCGGGCGTCGCCATGGTGTTCGTGGACCGCCCGGCCGGGCGGATCGACGCCGACGTGGTGCTCGCGGACAGTTTCGGCGGGGCCCGTGACGGTGTCGCCCATCTCATCGCCCACGGCCACCGCCGGATCGGCTTCATCGGCGACATGCCCCGTATCCACACCGCCGCCGAGCGGCTGCGCGGCTATCGGGCGGCCATGGAGGACGCCGGCATACCCGTCGAGGACGCGTGGATGTCGCTGGGCGTCACCGATCCCGAGCGGGTCCGCAGGGCGGCCGAGGACATGCTGTCGGGCCCCTCGCCCGTGACGGCGGTCTTCGCCGGCAACAACCGGGTGACGGTCACGGTCGTACGGGTCCTCGCCGAGCACACCCGTCCGGTCGCCCTCGTGGGCTTCGACGACTTCGAGCTGGCCGATCTGCTCCGGCCGGGCATCACCGTCGTCGCTCAGGATCCCTCCCGGCTCGGCCGCACCGCCGCCGAACGGCTCTTCCAGCAGCTGGACGGCTCCCTCGTCGCCCCCGAGCGCATCGAGCTGCCGACCCGGCTGATCGTCCGCGGCTCGGGCGAACTCCCACCCGCGGACTGACCCTTGGACGCCCCCGACCCTCGTACGCTCGAAGCGCTCGGCCTCGCCGTGGCGCCGCGCGAGGACCCGCTGAGCTATCCCGGCACGTGGCCGGCCGAGTCCGCACTCCTGGACGGCAACCGGATGCTGCCGCTGGACACGCTGGTCTTCGAGGACCGGCTGCCGGTGCTCTCCGTCGGCTCCAACGCCTGTCCGGCGCAGCTCGTCCACAAGATGGCGGAGCGCGGGGTCGCGTGCCGGATCCCCATGGTCAAGGCCCGGGTCACGGGCATCGGGATCGGTGTCTCCGCCCATGTGAGCCTGCTCGGCTACCTCTCGGGGTCGCCGTTCCACTCCCCCGGCTCGACCGCCGACCTGTTCCTCACCTGGCTCGACGAGGCCCAGCTCGCCGTGGTCGACGCCAGCGAGGGCGTCGACTCACCGACCGGCAACTTCCAGCGGGCCGCCCTGCCCGCCGCCGACTTCCGGGTCGAGCTGGAGTCGGGCCAGGTCCTCGACCACGCCTGGATCTACGTCAACCGGTGGGGCGTGCTGCGCGACGGCGGCCCGGACCCCCGCCCCCATCCCGGCCGTCAGCGCCCGCTGCTCACCGAACTCCTCGATGCCTCGGCCGAGTTGCGCGAGCTGTTCGGCACCACGCCCGAGGAGTTCGCCGCCCGTGCGCGCGGCAACCGGGAACTGTGCGTCCGGGGCAGGGAGTTGTTCGCCGAGCGGAGGTGGACGACGGTGTCGGGCCTGGAGCAGTACGTACGGCCGCACCCGGGGACCCGGGTGCGGCCGTGACGGCGGGTACCGGCCTCAGCAGACCGGGAGGCCGGGCACCGGGGCGTCGTTGTCGCCGCCCTGGATGTAGACGTCGCTGACCCAGACATCGGTGTTGCCGCTGTCGTCGTCGGTCTTGGCCCACCAGACGTTGGTCCACTCGCCGGAGGTCTCGCGGCGGCCCAGGTTGGACTGACAGTAGAAGTAGTTGATGCCCTGCCTGAGGATGCCGACCTCGGTCCCGGCGGCCGTGTAGGACTTGGCGGTGGTCCAGACGGTGCAGTTGTACTTGCCGCCGCCGATGGAGTGGCAGACCGGTTCCTCGGTGGTCCCGCCGCCGGTCGTGCCCCCGGTCGTGCTCCCGCCGGTGGTGCCGCCCGAGGTGTCGGAGCCTCCCGTGCCGGCGCCGGTGGTGCCGCCGCTCGCGTTCTTCGTCGGCGACGCGGACGCCTCAGGCGCCTTGCCGTCCTTCTCGGCCTCGTCGGTCTTCTCGTCGGGACTCGCGGACTTCTTGTCGTCCTTCTCCTTCGCGGCCGAGTCGTCGGTGAGGTCGACCGTGCCCCGGCTGCGGCCCGGGGAAGGTGTGCCGCTGTCGGTCGCGTCGACGGAGGGGCGGGCGCCCGTCTCCTTGCTGTCGTCGCCGTTCAGCAGGGCGACCGTGACTCCTGTGGCCGCGAGCACGACGGTGACGGCCACGGCGGCGAGCAGGGCGCGGCCCTTGCGCGGACGGCCGCCGGTGGAGGAGACGGTGGTGACGGGACCCGAGGGGGGCGCGGGCGTGCCCGCGGCGGGGCTCCCGACGGCCGGGGAGGCGCCGGTGCCGGGACCGGCGAGCGGCTGGGGAGGTCCGAAGCCGGGGGTCGGTGCGGGCGCGCCGAATCCCGCGGCCGTCCCGGCCGCCGGGGTCTCCGCGGTCGGCGGCCCGAACCCGGGCGGCACCGAGGGGACACTGTGCTGGGTCTCCGCCCTGGGCTGCGGCGCGGGCGCGGTGGCCCCGGTCGTCGAGGGGTCGAGCGGGCCGCCGGAGGCCACGGCCTCCAGCAGTGCGCGGGCCGCGTCGGCGTCCGGGCGGAACTCCGGCCGCTTGTCCATGAGTTGCCGCAGCACCGGTCCGAGGGGCCCGGCCCGCCGGGGTTCGGGCAGCTCGTCGGTCACGATCGCGGTGAGCGTCGACCAGGTGGACGTACGCCGGAACGGGGACGAGCCCTCCACGGCCGCGTAGAGGGTGGCGCCGAGGGCCCAGACGTCGGAGGCGGGGCCGGGGTCGTTGCCCTGGGCGCGTTCGGGGGCCAGGTAGTCGAGGGAGCCGACGAGTTCGCCGCTGCGGGTGAGGTGCGTGGCTGAGCCGTCGCCCGGGTTCTCCATCGTGGCGATGCCGAAGTCGGTGAGGACGACGCGGCCCGACCGGTCCAGCAGGATGTTGCCGGGTTTGACGTCCCGGTGCAGCACACCGACCCGGTGGGCGGCGGCGAGGGCGTCCATGACCTTGGCGCCGATGGCGGCGGCCTCACGCGGGTCGAGCAGGCCCCGGTCGCTGAGGACGTCGTCCAGGGACGGCCCGTCGACCAGCTCCATCACGATCAGCGGGCGGCCGTCGACCTCGGCCACGTCGTGCACGGCGACGACTCCGGGGTGCCGGACACGGGCGGCGGCCCGGGCCTCGCGCTGCATGCGCAGCCCCAGGTCGGCCAGTTCGGGCGCCCCGGCGTCCGTGTAGGTGCGCAGTTCCTTGAGGGCGACCTCGCGGTGGAGCACCTCGTCCACGGCCCGCCAGACGACGCCCATGCCGCCGCGTCCGAGCTGCTCCACGATCCGGTACCGCCCGGCGAGGATCCGCCCGGCATCGTCCGTCTGTTCGTTCGCCCCCGAAGACACCCGCGCCTCGTTCCTGTGACACACCGATGAATGGCGTAAGCCTAAGCGGTGGTCGGGGGCGCTCCTGACCGTCGGCGGCGGCTGTCACAGGACCGCTACGCACCCCGCCGCCGACCCACCCGTCCGTACCGTCCCGTACCGGTTCCTAGTGGCCGGAGACGGTCAGATCCGCCCGCCTCGGCGCGGCGAAGCCCTCCAGATCGGCGCGGGTCAGGCCGGTCGCCCCGGAGACCTCGTCGAGGTCGAGGGCGCCGCAGTCCAGGCCGCGCAGCAGATAGCCGCTGAGCGCCTTGGCGGTCGCCGGCTCGTCCATCACGTCGCCGCCCGCGCGGTTGGCGTAGCGGGAGAGGCGGGCGGCGGCCTGCGCGTACCCCTCCCGGTAGAAGGCGAAGACGGCCGCGTAGCGGGTCGGGATGTGGCCCGGGTGCATGTCCCAGCCCTGGTAGTAGGCGCGGGCCAGGGCGCGGCGGGTGAGGCCGTAGTGCAGTCGCCAGGCGTCGTGGACCTGGGCGGTCGGGCCGACGGGCAGGACGTTCGTCGAGCCGTCCGAGACGCGTACGCCGGTGCCGGCGGCCGCGACCTGCATGATCGCCTTGGCGTGGTCGGCGGCCGGGTGGTCGCTGGCCTGGTGGGCGGCGGAGACGCCGAGGCAGGCGCTGTAGTCGAAGGTGCCGTAGTGCAGCCCGGTGGCACGGCCCTCGGCGGCTCCGATCATCCGGGCGACGGTGGCGGTGCCGTCGGCGGCGAGGATGGACTGGCTGGTCTCGATCTGGATCTCGAAGCCGATCCGGCCGGGTTCCAGGCCGCGCGCCTTCTCGAAGGCCTCCAGCAGCCGGACCATGGCGGTGACCTGCTCGGCGTAGGTCACCTTGGGCAAGGTCAGGACCAGTCCGTCGGGCAGGCCGCCGGCCTCCAGGAGGCCCGTGAGGAAGATGTCGAGGGTGCGGATGCCCCGGTCGCGGACCGGTGCCTCCATGCACTTCATGCGGATGCCCATGTACGGGGCGGCCGTGCCGTCCGCATGAGCCCGGGCGATGAGCCGGGCGGCGCGGGCGGCGGCCTCGTCCTCCTCGGCGTCGGGGCGGGCCCCGTAGCCGTCCTCGAAGTCGACCCGGAGGTCCTCGATCGGTTCGCGCTCCAGTTTGGCGCGGACGCGGTCGTACACGGGTTCGGCGAGGTCGTCGCGGAGGCCGAGGACGGCGGCGAAGGACGCCGCGTCGGGGGCGTGCTCGTCGAGGGCGGCGAGGGCCCGGTCGCCCCAGGTGCGCAGGGTGTCGGCGGCGAAGACGTCGCCGGGGACGTAGACGGTGTGCACGGGCTGGCGCGTGCCGGGGTCGCCCGGGTAGCGGCGCTCCAGCTCCGCGTCGACGGGGGCGAGGGCGGCGCTGATCTCCTCGCTGACGGCGCCCGCGAGACTCGTCGCCACGTTCTCCTGTCGGCCCTGCCCCATTCCAAACCCTCCGCTTTCCGCAGTACGGAATCAACAATCCGCATAACGAAGCTAACTGTCGATCTTCGCCACGGTCAACACCCTCCGGATGTGGGATTACCCAAGCTCTTTGCCTGGTCACCGCCGATCTGGCCTCTTCATCCGTATCAGTAGGCAAGCTTCATGGTGACTCGCAGGGGAGGACTTCGCGTGCCGAAAGAGGTCGGAGTGACGCGCCGCCAGGGACTCAGGTCCGCGGCGGCCGCCGCCATCGCTGTGCCACTGCTGACGACGGCGGGCTCGTCACAACCGGCGTCCGCCGGTGAGTACGCGGGCGCGTTGAACGTCATGACGTTCAACGTGCGCTTCGCGACCGTCGTCGACAGCACACCGCGCTGGGCCGTTCGCCGCCCGGTGATGCGGGAACTGCTGCGTCGCGAGCGACCGCACGTCATCGGCACCCAGGAAGGGCTCTACCAGCAGCTGCGCATGATCGAGAAGGATCTGGGCGGGCACTACGACTGGATCGGCACCGGCCGAGGGGGCGGCAGCAAGGACGAGTTCATGGCGATCTTCTACGACACCCGCAGACTCGATCCGATCGAGTTCGACCACTTCTGGCTGTCCGACACCCCGTACACGGTCGCCTCCAACACCTGGGGCGCGGACTGGCTGCGCATGGTGACCTGGGTGAAATTCGCCGATCTGGCCGACGAGGGCCGGGAGTTCTACGTCCTGAACACCCATCTGGACAGCGTCAGCCAGTACGCCCGGGAGCGTTCGGCGAAGCTGATCGGCGAGACGATCGCCGGCTGGGACCGCTCGGCACCGGTGGTCGTCACCGGCGACTTCAACGCGGCCGCCCACGACAACCGGGTGTACGACCTGATGCTGGGCAACGGCCTCGTGGACGCCTGGGACGCCGCCGCCTCGCGCACCGAGGCGTACGGGACGTACCACGGCTACCGGGCGCTCAAGCCCGACGGCAGGCGCATCGACTGGATCCTCACCTCGCCCGGGGTGACCACGCACTGGGCGGCGATGAACACCTTCTCGAGGGGCGGGACATACCCGAGCGACCACCTGCCGGTGCAGGCCTCGCTGACCCTGGGATGAGCCGAGGCCCCCGCGACCGCGCGAACGGTCGTGGGGGCCTCGGCAGGACCGGTGAGGCTCAGCCCTTGCGGGCCTTGATCTCCTCGGTGAGCTGGGGGACGACGTCGAAGAGGTCGCCGACCACGCCGTAGTCGACGAGGTCGAAGATCGGGGCCTCGGCGTCCTTGTTGACGGCCACGATGGTCTTCGAGGTCTGCATGCCGGCGCGGTGCTGGATGGCACCGGAGATGCCGTTGGCGATGTACAGCTGCGGGGAGACCGACTTGCCGGTCTGGCCGACCTGGTTGGTGTGCGGGTACCAGCCGGCGTCCACCGCGGCGCGGGAGGCGCCGACGGCCGCGCCGAGGGAGTCGGCGAGGGCCTCGATGAGGGCGAAGTTCTCGGTGCCGTTGACGCCGCGGCCGCCGGAGACCACGATCGCGGCCTCGGTCAGCTCCGGGCGGCCGGTCGACTCGCGCGGGGTGCGGCCGGTGACCTTGGTGCCGGTGGCCAGCGCGCCGAAGGTGACGTCCAGGGCCTCGACGCTGCCTGCGGCCGGGGCGGCCTCCACGGCGGCGGAGTTGGGCTTGACCGTGATGACCGGGGTGCCCTTGGAGACACGGGACTTGGTGGTGAAGGAGGCGGCGAACACCGACTGCGTGGCCACCGGGCCCTCGTCGGACGCCTCCAGG
This sequence comes from Streptomyces sp. ATCC 21386, assembly GCF_018728545.1. NCBI lineage: Bacteria > Bacillati > Actinomycetota > Actinomycetes > Kitasatosporales > Streptomycetaceae > Streptomyces > Streptomyces sp. ATCC 21386. The sequence continues at coordinate 4,885,651 of NZ_JAAVVL010000001.1, read as the reverse complement.
TCGACGGCGTCGGTGATGATGCCCGAGCCGATGCGCAGCGCGAGACGGGCGGCGATCTCCTTGCCCTCGGCGGAGGAGGAGACCAGCACGGCGGCCGGGGAGACGGCGGCGACGGCGGCCTGCAGCGCGTCGACCTTGGGAACGACCAGGTAGTCGGCGTACTCGGCGGCGTCGTGGGTGAGGACCCGAGCCGCGCCGTGCTCGGCGAGGGAGGCGGCGGTGTCGGCGGCACCGGCGCCGAGCGCGACGGCGACGGGCTCGCCGATGCGACGGGCCAGGGTCAGCAGCTCCAGGGTGGGCTTGCGGACGGCACCGTCCACGTGGTCGACGTAGACGAGAACTTCAGCCATGGGATTGCTCTCCTGCGAAACGAAGTTGAGGGGCGGTCGGCGGGTGCGGGGCTCAGATGAACTTCTGGCCCGCGAGGAACTCAGCGAGCTGCTTGCCGCCCTCGCCCTCGTCCTTGACGATCGTGCCGGCGGTACGCGCCGGGCGCGCGGCCGCGGAGTCGACAGCCGTCCAGGCGCCCTCCAGACCGACTTCCTCGGCCTCGATGTCGAGGTCGGACAGGTCCCAGGACTGAACCGGCTTCTTCTTGGCCGCCATGATGCCCTTGAAGGACGGGTAACGCGCCTCGCCCGACTGGTCGGTGACCGACACGACCGCCGGCAGGGATGCCTCAAGCTGTTCGGAGGCGGCGTCGCCGTCACGGCGGCCCTTGACCACGCCGTCCTCGACGGAGACCTCGGAGAGCAGCGTGACCTGCGGGACACCCAGCCGCTCGGCGAGCAGCGCCGGGACGACACCCATGGTGCCGTCGGTGGAGGCCATGCCGGAGATCACCAGGTCGTAACCGGCCTTCTCGATCGCCTTCGCCAGCACCAGCGAGGTACCGATGGCGTCGGTGCCGTGCACATCGTCGTCCTCGACGTGGATCGCCTTGTCCGCACCCATCGACAGCGCCTTGCGCAGCGCGTCCTTGGCGTCCTCCGGACCCACGGTCAGCACGGTGATCTCGGCGTCGTCGGCCTCGTCGGCGATCTGCAGCGCCTGCTCGACCGCGTACTCGTCCAGCTCGGAGAGCAGACCGTCCACGTCGTCACGGTCGACGGTCAGGTCATCGGCGAAGTGCCGGTCGCCAGTGGCGTCGGGCACGTACTTCACAGTGACAACGATCCTCAAGCTCACGCCGGCTCTCCTACTGCATCGTCATTTCTGGGCTGCCTTCTTCCAGGCAGCATAGGCGCCTGAAGCGGCCGATCCCGATCGGGGCGACCTGCGCTCCGGTCGAAATATTACTCGCCAGTACGACGCTTACGTTCCCGCATCTCGTGCCCGCTAAGCAAGCGCTTTGAACTGTGAGTTAGGCAACCCTGCGTAATCGCGCGGGAATCAGTCTCGCAGACCGTTGAAGCGGCCCTGGTGATACAGCAGCGGCCGGCCGGCGCCCGAGGGATCCCCCACCACCACCTCGGCGAGGACGATGCGGTGCTCGCCGGCCGGGACCCGCGCCACCACCCGGCAGACCAGCCAGGCGAGCACGTCGTCGAGGACCGGAACTCGCTCCGGGCCGCTACGCCATCCGGTGGGCGCCCCGAACCGGTCGGCGCCGCTGCGGGCGAAGGTGGCCGCCAGCTCCCGCTGGTGCTCCCCGAGTATGTGCACGCCGATGTGCTCCGCCTCAGAGATCACCGGCCAGCTGGAGGCGCCGGTGCCGATACCGAACGAGAGCAGCGGGGGATCGGCGGAGACCGAGCTGAGCGAGGTGGCGGTGAAGCCGACGGGTCCGGCGGCACCCTGGGCCGTGATCACCGCCACACCGGCTGCATGGCGCCGGAAGACGGAGCGCAGGAGGTCGGGGGAGGCGAGCCGGGGCGAACCGAGGCCGGAGGTGGCCGTCATGGAGATGTCCTTCTGGTGGAGTCGACGGGCTGGTCCGTGAAGAGCTCAGGTTCCCGGACAGCGCGAACCCGCCGTGCGGACGAGGTCCACATGGACGCGCTCGAAAAGAAGGATTTCCGGTGGCATACGGTCAGGCTGACGACGGGTGACACGTATCGTCAAGAGCGTTCCGGTATGCGGTGTCACACGGCCTCGCCCAGCGCGGCGATCACATCCGCCTTGCGCGGCTGTCCGGTCGCCCTGCGCACGATCCGGCCATCGGCGTCGAGCACGAGCACGGTCGGCGTCTTGAGGATGTCGAACCGGCGCACGAGGTCCAGGTGTTCCTCGGCGTCGATCTCCACATGGGCGACGCCCGGCACCATCGCGGCCACGTCGGCGAGGACCCTGCGGGTCGCCCGGCAGGGGGCACAGAAGGCACTGGAGAACTGCACCAGCGTGGCCCGGCCCCCGAGCTCCTCCCCCAACTCCGCCGCGCCGAGCCGCTTGTCGCCGTCCCGCCCGCGCACCCTGACCCTCCCGCTCCGCCGCCGATGCAGCACTCCGTAGGCGCTCGCCGCCGCGAGCACCAGTCCACACACCACAAGTCCGGTCACAGCGTGCTTCAGCGTTCACGAGACTGCAAAGATTCCCGCCTCCCCACGGAGATTGGCCTGCGGAATGCTTGACGCATGGACATCGATGTGAGGGGACCCCGCTTCGGGGCCGCCGTGACGACCGCGGTGCTGGCGGTCGTGCTGATCACCGGCAGCGCGTGGCTGCTGGCCTGGCAGACGTTCGCGTTCGCGCTGGGCGCGGCGGGCGGGGTGGGGCGTTCGCCGTACGGCCGTGTCTTCCGCGCGCTCGTCCGACCGCGTCTCGGGCCGCCGACGGAGTTCGAGGCGCCGGAGCCGCCGCGGTTCGCCCAGGGAGTCGGGCTGGTCTTCGCGCTGGTGGGCCTGGTCGGCTTCACGGTCGGGCCGGGGTGGCTGGGACTGGCGGCGACCGGCGCGGCGCTCGCCGCGGCCTTCCTGAACGCGGTGTTCGGGTACTGCCTGGGGTGCGAGATGTACCTGCTGGTCCGGCGGGCGACCATACGCGCGCGGTGACGTCCTGGTGAACGACCAGCGGTCGATCGTGTGTCCGACGTGACGAGAATCTCGCCCGCGGCCGGTGCCAGGACTGGCTACTCGTGCGTTCTTGGGGCACGATCTGCGAGATGCCGTAAACCTACGGCTGCGTAACCTCCCGCCGGGAGCCCCTCTTCCCAGGCAGAGAGAAGGGTCCACTCCGCCCATGGCAGAGCTTGTCTACCGTCCCGCTGTCGGTCTCGCCCACACCCTGTTCAAGGTCTGGGACCTGAAGATCGACTGCAAGGGTTCGGAGAACATCCCGCGCCAGGGCGGCGCCGTGCTGGTGAGCAATCACATCAGCTACCTGGACTTCATCTTCGACGGCCTGGCGGCGCTCCCGCAGAAGCGGCTGGTGCGCTTCATGGCCAAGGAGTCGGTGTTCCGGCACAAGATCTCCGGTCCGCTGATGCGCAACATGCGGCACATTCCGGTCGACCGCGAGCAGGGTGAGGCGGCCTACGCGCACGCGCTGGACTCGCTGCGTTCCGGCGAGATCATCGGCGTCTTCCCCGAGGCCACCATCTCCCAGTCGTTCACGCTGAAGAGCTTCAAGTCGGGCGCCGCCCGGCTGGCCCAGGAGGCGGGCGTCCCGCTGATCCCCATGGCCGTGTGGGGCACCCAGCGGCTGTGGACCAAGGGCCACCCGCGCAACTTCAAGCGCAGCCACATCCCGATCACCATCCGGGTCGGCGAGGCGATAGAGGCCTCCAAGGACAAGTACGCGGGCGCCATCACCCGCCAACTCCGCGAGCGGGTGCAGGAGTTGCTGGAGGCGGCGCAGCGCGCCTACCCGGTCCGCCCCAAGGGCCCGGACGACACCTGGTGGATGCCCGCCCACCTCGGCGGCACGGCCCCGACCCCGGAGCAGGTCCGCGAGGCCGAGGCCCGCTGACCCGGCCCTACAGGGCCACGGGGAGCGTCCTCCACAGGTGCGCCCGGTCGCGGGCCGCCCGGAGGGCGCCGAGCACGGCCGGGTGCGGCGCGGCGTGGAGGATCGGGTCGTCCGACTCGCCCGCCGCGGCATCGGGTACGAAGGCCAGGCGCTCCCCGTCCAGCGAGAACCGCGCGTCCACGCCGGGTTTGTTGCCGCGGGGGTCCTGGCGGTGCCAGGCGCCGTGGAAGCGGACGGCGACCAGGCCGTGGACGACGTGCCCCTCGCCGTCGTCGTGCGCCAGCCGCTGGTAGCAGAGCGCGGTCGGGATGTCCTCGGCACGCAGCAGGGCGGCCAGGGCGTGGGCCTTGGCGTAGCAGATCCCGGTGCGCTGTTCGAGGACGTCGGAGGCGCGCCAGGTCACGCGCGGATCGCCGGCGTCCTGGGAGTGCGGGATGCCGTCGCGGACGTACTCGAACGCGACACGCGCATAGTCATACGAGTCCGTCGCTTCCCTGGCCAGCCGCGCGGCCGTCTGCCGCACCTGTGGATGGTGATGGTCTATGACCTCGTCAGCGGCCAAGTAGGCGGAAAGGTCGGGGTTGTGCTGGATCAGCTCCATGCCCGCAGAGCATAGAAAAACGATCACCCGGGAGTCAATGACTTTTCGGGTGACCGTATATCTATGCAGACCTTCCTAGGGCCGTCAGCGCGCCATCTCCTCCTTCAGCGCCGCGACGAACCCGTCCACGTCCTCCTCCGTCGTGTCGTAGGAGCACATCCAGCGGACGTCACCGGCCGCCTCGTCCCAGAAGTAGAAGCGGTAACGCTTCTGCAGGCGTTCGCTCACGTCGTGCGGGAGGCGGGCGAAGACGGCGTTGGCCTGCACGGGGTACAGGATCTCGACGCCGTGGACCGCGCGGACGCCCTCGGCGAGCCGCTGGGCCATCTCGTTGGAGTGGCGGGCGTTGCGCAGCCACAGATCCTTCGCCAGCAGGGCCTCCAACTGCACCGACACGAAGCGCATCTTGGACGCGAGCTGCATGGAGAGCTTGCGCAGGTGCTTCATCCTGCGGACGGCGTCCTGGTTGATCACGACGACCGCCTCGCCGAACATCGCACCGTTCTTGGTGCCACCCAGGGAGAGCAGGTCCACGCCGACCGCGTTGGTGAACGTCCGCATCGGCACGTCCAGGGAGGCGGCGGCGTTCGCTATCCGCGAGCCGTCCAGGTGCACCTTCATGCCGTGCGCGTGGGCGTGGTCGCAGATCGCGCGGATCTCCTCGGGCGTGTAGAGGGTGCCGAGTTCGGTGCTCTGGGTGATCGAGACGACCTGCGGCATGGCGCGGTGCTCGTCGTCCCAGCCGTACGCCTGCCGGTCGATCAGCTCGGGGGTGAGCTTGCCGTCGGGTGTGGGCACGGTGAGCAGCTTCAGGCCGCCGACCCGCTCGGGCGCCCCGCACTCGTCGACGTGGATGTGCGCACTCTCGGCACAGATCACCGCGCCCCAGCGGTCGGTGACGGCCTGGAGCGCGACGACGTTGGCGCCGGTGCCGTTGAAGACGGGGAACGCCTCCGCGGTCGCGCCGAAGTGGCTGCGCACGATCCGCTGGAGGTTCTCGGTGTAGTCGTCCTCGCCGTAGGAGACCTGGTGCCCGCCGTCGGCCAGGGCCAGGGCGGCGAACACCTCGGGGTGGACGCCCGCGTAGTTGTCGCTGGCGAAGCCGCGGACCTCCGGGTCGTGATGGCGTCGGGCGTCGGTCTTCGGAGGATTCACGGCTTGTCGGTCAGCCACAGACGGTTTCCGTTCACTTCGGCGGCGGGCTTGTCCCAGACCCCGGCGATGGCCTCGGCCAGCTCCTTGACGTCGGTGAAGCCCGCGAACTTCGCGTTGGGGCGGTCGGCGCGCATCGCGTCGTGCACCAACGCCTTCACGACCAGGATGGCAGCCGCGGAGGTCGGTCCCTCCGGCCCGCCCGCCTTGCGGAAGTAGTCGGCCGTGGCGAGCGTCCACGCCTCGGCGGCGGCCTTGGCGGCGGCGTACGCGGCGTTGCCGGCGGTGGGCTTGCTGGCGCCGGCCGCGCTGATCAGGACGTACCGGCCGCGCTCGCTGCGCTGGAGGGCCTCGTGGAAGGCGAGGGAGGTGTGCTGCACGGTGCGGATCAGCAGCATCTCCAGGAAGTCCCAGTCGTCGAGGCTGGTCCGGGTGAAGGTCTCGCTGCCGCGCCAGCCGCCGACGAGGTGGACGAGACCGTCGACCCGGCCGAAGTCCTTCTCGATGCGGGTGGCCCAGTCACGGGTCGACTGCAGGTCGAGGAGATCGACCGTGTCGCCGACGACGGTGGCGCCGCCGTGCGCGTAGCGGGCCGCGTCCACGGCCTCCGAGAGCCGCTCGGGGTCGTTGTCCGAGCCGACGACGATCGCTCCCGCGTCGGCCAGCCGCAGCAGGGCCGCCCGGCCGGCGGGTCCGCCCGCGCCGGCCACCGCGATCACCGCGCCGCTCAGTGCACCGTTGCCGTTCTGCATGGTCTTCGCCTCCTGGGCAGCGACTGTGACGCCTGCGAGCCGGGCGGTCACGCGGCGACCCGCTCGGTGTCCGCCGCGGTGATGCCCTTGGTGGAGGCGATCACGGTCTTCAGCTTCTTGGCGAGCGCCTCATAGAACATGCTGAGCGGAAACTCGTCCGGAAGCACGTCGTCGACGAGTTTCCGCGGCGGCTGCGTCAGATCCAGGGCGTCCGGGCCCTTGGCCCAGCGGGAGCCGGGGTGCGGGGCGAGGTAGGTGGAGACCAGCTCGTACCCGGCGAACCAGTGGACGAGCTTCGGACGGTCGATGCCGTCGCGGTAGAGCTGCTCGATGTCGGCGCAGAGCTGGTTGGTGACCTGCGGGGCGCGCTGCCAGTCGATGTGCAGCTTGTTGTCGGTCCAGCGGACGACGTCGTGCTTGTGCAGGTAGGCGAAGAGGAGCTGGCCGCCGAGGCCGTCGTAGTTGCGGACGCGCTCACCGGTGACCGGGAAACGGAACATCCGGTCGAAAAGGACCGCGAACTGCACGTCACGGGCCTGCGCGACGCCTTCGGCCTCCAGCTTCACGGCCTCCTTGAAGGCGGTCAGGTCGCAGCGCAGCTCCTCCAGGCCGTACATCCAGAACGGCTGGCGCTGCTTGATCATGAACGGGTCGAAGGGCAGGTCGCCGTGGCTGTGGGTGCGGTCGTGGACCATGTCCCACAGGACGAAGGCCTCCTCGCAGCGGGTCTGGTCGTGGACCATCGCGGCGATGTCCTCGGGCAGCTCCAGGCCGAGGATGTCGACGGCGGCGTCGGTCACCCGGCGGAAGCGGGCGGCCTCGCGGTCGCAGAAGATGCCACCCCAGGAGAATCGTTCCGGCGCCTCGCGCACGGCGATGGTCTCCGGGAAGAGCACGGCGGAGTTGGTGTCGTAGCCCGCCGTGAAGTCCTCGAACTTGATGCCGCAGAACAGCGGGTTGTCGTACCGGGTGCGCTCCAGCTCGGCCAGCCACTCGGGCCAGACCATGCGCAGCACGACCGCTTCGAGGTTGCGGTCGGGGTTTCCGTTCTGCGTGTACATCGGGAAGACGACCAGGTGCTGGAGGCCGTCCGCGCGGTTCGCGGCGGGCTGGAAGGCGAGCAGCGAGTCGAGGAAGTCGGGCACCTCGAAGCCCTGGTCGGCCCAGCGCCGCAGGTCCCCGACGAGGGCCCGGTGGTAGGCGGCGTCGTGCGGCAGCAGCGGGGACAGCGCCTCGACAGCCCCGACGACGTCCCGCACGGCCTGCTCGGCGGCACCCCGGTCGGGGGCCCGCTCGGCGCCGAAGTCGATCGAACCGTCCTTGGACTGCCATGGCCGGATCCGCTCCACGGCATCCTTGAGCACGGGCCAGGCCGGGTGCTCCACCACCCTACCGACCGAAGGAACAACGTCCTCCGCAGCCATCTGCACAAGAATTTCCGTCATGACCCATCCTCCACGGGAGAACCTTTCGTAGTGACACCGTACGTAGCGAGGGTTCCTCACCGCAAGACCGATCTTGAGCGGCCCAGCCGGAAATCTTCCCGCCACTCCCCGCACCTAACCGCTGAATCTCCTGTCACACGCGTCGTAGATCACACTTCGTGCGTCACGCCCTCGGTGCCCATGGCACTCGGGGTCAACGCGCGCCGGACTCGCCCACTCAGGGATGACCTGATCGGTGCGGGCCAGGTGCGGAAACGGTCCTGTTCCCCGGGCCGACACGGGGTGACACGACCCGAAAGGGCCCGTGCACATGCGGATGCATCGCACGGCGGGAGGACTACGCTGCGCCCCAGCCGCGTGCCGCCCCTCCCCCGGTCACGCGGGCCGAGCCGCCGTCGACGGAAGCGAGTCCACCTTGAACTTCCTCACCATCGGTCACCGCGGAGTCATGGGTGTCGAACCCGAGAACACCCTCCGTTCCTTCGTGGCCGCCGATCGCGCGGGCCTCGACGTCATCGAACTCGATCTGCATCTGAGCAAGGACGGCGCCCTCGTCGTCATGCACGACGCGGATGTGGACCGGACGACGGACGGCACGGGCCCGATCGCCGACAAGACCCTCGCCGAGCTGCGCGCGCTGGACGCGGGCCGCGGCGAGCGCGTGCCCACCTTCGAGGAGGTGCTGGACGCGGTGCGGGCGCCGCTCCAGGCCGAGATCAAGGACACGGCGGCGGCCCGCGCTCTCGCCGAGGTCATGCACCGGCGCGACCTGGTGAGCCGGGTCGAGGTGCTGTCCTTCCACGACGAGGCGGTCGCGGAGATCGCCCGTCTCGTGCCGGGCGTACGCACCGCGCTGGTCGCCAGCCGCTACGGCACCGACGTCGTGGACCGGGCGGTGGCGGTGGGAGCCGCCACCCTGGTGCTCAACATCCGGCGGCTGACGCTGGAGGTCGTGGAGAAGGCCCGCAAGGCCAACCTGCGGATCATCGGCTGGGTGGTGAACACCCAGGACCACCTGCGCCTGGTCCGCGCCCTCCAGCTGGACGGCGCGACGACCGACTACCCGGACATCAAACGCACGGGCCGCTTCACGGCCTGAACCACTACGCCAGCTCCTTGACCAGGAGCTCGAACCGCAGGTCGTCGCGGCGCGGAATGCCGAAGCGCTCGTCGCCGTACGGGAACGGGGTCGTCCGTCCCGTACGGCGGTAGCCCCGCCGCTCGTACCAGGCGATGAGGTCGTCCCGTACGGAGATCACGGTCATGTGCATCTCGCGCACGCCCCAGGTCTCGCGCGCGATCCGCTCGGCCTCGGCGATGATCACCCTGCCGAGGCCGGCGCCCTGGAGGGCCGGGCTCACCGCGAACATCCCGAAGTAGGCGTGCGCGCCACGGTGTTCGAGCTGGCAGCAGGCGACGACCGTGCCGTCCCGCTCGACGGCGAGCAACCGGCTGTCCGGTGCCTCGACGACCGCCAGGACACCCTCGGGATCGGTCCGCTGCCCGTCGAGGATGTCCGCCTCCGTGGTCCACCCGGCCCGGCTGGAGTCCCCTCGGTACGCCGACTCGATCAGCGCGACCAGGACGTCCACGTCCGCGTCGGTGGCGTCACGGAAGGTCAGGTCGGTGGTGGTGTCCACGGGCTGCTCCTGGTCGGTCTCCGCAGGGCTCGAACACCGAAGAGGGTATCGACAGCCCGCCCCGGCGGAGCGCCTACCCTCGTCCACATGATCCACGTACTGAGCAGCCGCACCCTCCTGCGTCCGACCGACCCGGAGCGCTCCCGCGTGTTCTACGGCGAGCAGCTCGGGCTCCCCGTGTACCGGGAGTTCGGTACGGGCGACCACCGGGGCGTCGTGTACTTCCTCGGCGGCGGTTTCCTGGAGGTCGCGGGTCGCTCGCCGACTCCGCCGTCGCCCGCGCTGAAGCTGTGGCTGCAGGTCGCGGACGTGGCGGCGGCGCACACGGAGCTGCTGGCGGCCGGGGTGGAGGTACGGCGAGAGCCGGTGAAGGAGCCCTGGGGACTGATCGAGATGTGGATCGCCGACCCCGACGGGACAGAGATCGTGCTGGTGGAGATCCCCGCGGACCATCCGCTGCGCTATCGCCCCGGGATCTGAGGGCACACCCCGGTGGCCGGGGCCCGGGCGCGGGCATAGCGTGCTGGAGGGGGACACGCGCACCGCGCCCGATTCCCTTCGGGAGGACGCCATGGAGCTCGAGCGGCCCGTGACCGGTGGGCCCTGCTGGACCGAGCTGGGGACCAGCGACCTGGAGGCGGCCGAGCGGTTCTACACCGAGCTGTTCGGCTGGCGCCCCGAGACCGATCCGCGCCAGGAGGCGGGCGGCTACACGGTGGCCCACCTCGGGGACGCGGCGGTGGCCGCCCTCGCGCCGCTGTACCAGGAATCGCAGCCGGTGGCCTGGAACGTGTCGTTCGCGGTGCGCGACGCGGACGCGGCGGTGACGGCCGTGCGGGCGGCCGGCGGGACCGTCGCGCTGGAGCCCGTGGACGTCTTCGACCTTGGGCGGTTCGCCGTGGTCTTCGACCCGGGCGGCGCGGCCTTCCAGCTCTGGCAGGCGCGGAGCTTTCCCGGCGCCGGACTGTTCAACGCGCCCGGCGCACTCGGCTGGGTCGAGCTGCTGACCCGTGCGCCGGAGCGCGCGCAGCCCTTCTACGCCGCGGTGTTCGGCTGGGGCGTGAGCACCGGTGACTACCCACGGTGGGACATCGACGGCGCCCGCTTCGGCGGCATGATCACGATGGACGAGAAGTTCCCGCCCGAGGTGCCCTCGCACTGGCTGCCGTACTTCACCGTGGAGGACGTCGAGGACACCGCCCGGATCGTCACCGAGGCGGGCGGCACCCTCCTCATGGAGCCCACCACGGTGCCGGAGGGGCCGCGGATCGCGGTGCTGCGGGATCCCCAGGGGGCCGTGTTCGGTGCCCGCGGGGCGGAAACCTAGGCGCGGCCCCGCGCCGGCTCAGGCGCGCGGCAGTCCCAGTCGGCCCTCCAGTTGGATCAGCAACTCGCCCAGCAGTACGGCCAGTTCGCGGCGGTCTCCCGTGTCCACCCCCGAGAGCACGGTCTCCTCGTACGCCAGTTGCTCCGGAATGACGCTGTCCACGAGGTCCCGGCCGGTGTCGGTGAGCCGGACGTGGGCGACGCGCCGGTCGCGGGAGTCGCCCCGCCGCTCGACGAGGCCGCGCTCGGTGAGCAGCTTCAGGCGCTTGGTGACGGCGGCGCCGGAGGCGAAGGTCTCACGGGCGATCTCACTGGGCGTCAGTTCGTGGCCCGTGCGGCGCAGCGTGCCGAGGACGTCGAACTCGGGGCGGGTGAGCCCGGCGTGACGCAACGGCGCGTCCTCGGCCTGCTGAAGGAGGGCGGCACACCGGTTGACGCGGCCGATGATCTCCATCGGGGCCGTGTCGAGACCGGGGTGCACCGTCTGCCACTGGCGCACCACCTTGGCGACCGTGTCCCCGAGAGCCGCGCCGCTCCCCGCCCCCGCCCGCCCGTTGCCTGCCGTCATGCCCGTGCGCCCTCCGCTTCCCGGAACCCGTGCTGTCGTACCGTCGCCGCGAGCGTACGGTGTCCGGCCCGTTCGACGTGTGTCACCCGCTCCGACGGCAGGGCGCGTTGCCACCATTCGCCGCTCGCGGTGTCGGTGACGGCGCGCAGTTCGACCAGGGCCGCGGCCAGGGCGTGCCGTGCGGCGGGCAGGGCGCCGGGGGTGGCGTCCCCGTCGGCGGCGGTGCGGAGGGTGTGCGCGCGGGCGCGCTCCACGGCGGCGAGGGCGTGGGCGACCCGGTCGCCGGAGCGCCGGTCGGTGACGACGACCGCCGTGAGGAAGCCGACCGTCACGCCGACGAGGGTGTCCAGGAGCCGGGCGGTGATCAGTTCGCCGGGGTCCGCGAAGCGGATGAACTCGGTGGCGAGGAGGGCCATCGGGGTGACGCAGACCGTGCCGAGCCAGTAGTTGCGGCTGATCAGGGCCTCGGCGCCGAAGCCGAGCGCGAGGCAGCACAGGACGAGCGCCGTCGGGCCGAGGTGGGCGAGCGGGACGAGGGCGGCGAAGGCGAGTACCCCGGCGATGTTTCCGACGACGCGCTGGACGCCCCGGTTCCAGGTGAGGGTGAGGTTCGCCTGGTAGAGCGAGGCGGCGGTGACGAGGGCCCAGTAGGGGCGGCCGACCCCGAGCGCGAGGGAGGCGTACCCGGCGAGGGCGCACCCGAGCGCCGTGCGGACGGCGAGGGGGGCGAGCGGACCGAGCGCGCTGCACAGCGCCGGACGGCGGGGCCGCCGTCCTGGCCGTGTGTCGAGTGGTTCGTCGGCCTCCTCCGCCGAGGTGGCGGCCCGCCCGAGGTGGGCAGCGGTGCGCGGTCGCGGTGCGAGCGCGCGCAGCCGGCCGGGGTGCGCCTCGGCGGGCGCGGCGAGTGCGGTGTCGGCGCGGACCAGGAGCGCCGCGAGGGCGCGCCGCGGCTCGGTGCGGGCGCCGGCGGCGAGCAGGGTCTGCCAGGCGGTGTGCACGGCGGCCGCGGCGGCCGCGCGGGACCCGGGCCGCTCGGGTGCCTCGGCGTGGGCGGCCACCGCGTTCAGCGCCTGGGCGGTGGCGCGGCACTCCGGGCCGTAGGGGCGCACCAGGCCGGGGGCCATGCACACGAGCCAGGCCCAGGCGCCCGCGAGGGCGGCCACGGCGAGGTGGCCGGGGACCTGGGCGAGGCTCTGGGGCGTGAAGAGGGCCGCCGAGGTGACGAAGGTGAAGATGACGTTGGCGGGCGGCCCGATCCGGCTCGCGTCGCTCAGGGCCTTCTGCGCGGCGGCGAGGAGCGCGCCGACGGTCACGAGCACCACCGCGTTCGTGGTGAGCGAGGCGGTGACGAGGGCGACCGCGAGTCCGGCGACCATGCCGAGCACGACCCGGGCGAGGGTCAGGGCGCGGTCCGCGTAGGGGCGGTGGTGGGCGTAGAGCGCGCACAGGGAACCGGCCATCGCGTACATGGCCAGGTCGAGGCGGCCGAGCGCGAGCAGCGCCAGGTTCGGCGGTGCCATCGCGACGACCACGCTGAGCGCGGGCTTGAACCAGATCTCGGAGGGGCGGTTCAACCGGAGGACGCCGGAGAGCGGGAGCCGGCGGGCACGGTGTGGTCGGACGCTGCGCATCCCCTAACCTTAGCTGGTGTTTTACTTGTGAAGTATATGCAGCTGTGGCACTCGTCTCGCGCTTCTCGGTGGCACCCGCCCGCCATCGCGCACTCCCGCGCGCTCCCCCGCGTACACCCTTGCGCTCGTATGCGCGCCATCGGGCCCGGGCATGCCCTGACCGACTGTCCGACCTCACTCTCGGCCCGACCTACGTCGTCGAACGGGGAGGTACTGGTGCACGGACCGGTTTCGGCCGGCTGGCTGCTGGTCGCGCTGTGCGCGGTGACCGGGGGGTACTGCCTGCTGCGGATGCGCAGCGCCGTGGAGGAGCAGCGGCGCGCCGCCGGCGGCGAGGCGCTCATGGGGTTCGGCATGGCGGCGATGGCCGTGCCCGCCGCGGCCCTGACTCCGCCGCGCTGGGCGTGGCTCTGCTACGCGCTCGTGTTCGGCGCGGCCGCGGTGCGCGCGCTGTGGGCGGCCCGCGGGAACGCGCACCATCTGCACCATCTGGTGGGCGCGCTGGCGATGGTCTACATGGCCGCGGTCATGGCCGCCGCGCCGAACGGCGGTCACGGCGGCACGGGCCTGCCCCTGGTGACAGGTGCGCTGCTGGTGTACTTCGCCGGGTACGTGGTGCGGGCGGGGCTCCGGCTCGTGCCCTTGGCGGCCGCCCCCGGGGCGCCGGTTCGGGCCGGGGCGGCCGGCTGGGGCGACCGGCCGGAGCTGGCGCGGGCCTGCCGGCTCTCCATGGGCATCGGGATGTTCGCCATGCTGCTGACGGTCTGAACCGCCGCGAGCGAACTCCGGCTGCGCGCCCCGCCGTTGCCCGGCGAGGAGCCGGACGGCGACCGGCTGGTCGTGGTCGAGGGCGCGACTGGACGCCGGCGGCTGCCCGGCCCCACACCCCGACCGGTCCGGTGGCTTTCGTCCCGGCATTGCGGGCACTCGACAGGTTGTGATTCGGCAAAGAGGTGATCAAGACCAACCCAAGGACAACGCGCGGCGCGAGGACTTTGCTCCGGTCGCACGGCGTGACAGTGATCTCACGCCTCGGTATTGGCCCGAGACCCCGGGAGTCGGCCAGGATCGCTGTATGCACACCCCCACCGTCGACTCGCCGCCCCACCGGCCGTCGACCCACCGCACCGTCCGCGCCACCGCCGGGTGCGCGGCGTCCTCCGTCGTCCTGCTCGTCCTGGTCGCTGTCTCATGGGCGCCGCTCATGGCGCTGGACGAGAACATCGCGAACACCACGCACGGATGGGCCGTCGACGAACCCGGCGTCACCCACGCGTTCCGCATCCTGACGGACTGGGTCTGGGACCCGGTGACGATGCGACTGCTGGTGGCGGCCACCGCGATCTGGTTGGTGTGGCGCCACCGGGAGTGGTGGCTCGCCCTCTGGCTCGCGGTCACCTGCGCGGCGGGCACGGCGCTCCAGCAGGGACTGAAGGCGGCCGTCGGCCGGGAACGGCCCGCGTGGCCCGATCCCGTCGACTCCGCCCACTACGCCGCGTATCCCTCGGGTCACGCCATGACGGCCACGGTCGTCCTCGGACTGCTGGTGTGGCTGCTGCACCGGTACGGCGCCGGACGCGCCGTCGTGCGCACGGCGGTGGTGGTGACCGTCGTCTCCGTCGTGGGCGTCGGGCTGACCCGGATCTGGCTGGGCGTGCACTGGGCGTCGGACGTGCTGGCCGGTTGGCTGCTGGGCGGCCTGACGATCGCGCTGGCGCTGCTCGCGTACGAGAAGTGGGGTGCGCCGAGGCGTCCTTGACCGGGCGCGCACGGTCACGAAGGATCGACGGCATGACGGTCAAAGGAGTGCTGTTCGACTTCTCCGGGACGCTCTTCCGCGTGGAGTCCACCGAGTCCTGGCTCCGCGCGGCCCTCACCGACTCCTCGCTCACCCTGCCCGAGGCCGAGTTGACTCGTACGGCACAGGCGCTGGAGCGTGCGGGCGCCCTGCCGGGCGGGGCGCCACCGGCGGAAGCGCCGACCGGCGAACTGGCCGGCCTGTGGGCGCTGCGGGACCGGAGCGCCGAGGAGCACCGGGCCGCGTTCACCGGCCTCTCCCGGCAGGTGGCGCTCCCGACCCCCTCGCTCCACGACGCGCTGTACGACCGCCATATGACACCGTCGGCCTGGAGCCCCTACCCGGACGCCGCCAAGGTGCTCGCGGCCCTGCGGCGGCGCGGGGTCGCCGTCGGTGTGGTGAGCAACATCGGCTGGGACCTGCGGCCGGTGTTCCGCGCGCACGGCCTCGACGCGTACGTCGACGTCTACGTGCTGTCGTACGAGCACGGTGCGCAGAAGCCGGACCCGAGGCTGTTCGCGCTGGCCTGCGCGGAGCTCGGTGTGGACGCGCGGGACACCCTCATGGTCGGTGACGACCGGCGCGCCGACGGCGGTGCCGCGGCGCTGGGGTGCCGGGTGCACTTCGTGAACCATCTGCCGATCGCGGGGCGGCCGGACGGGCTGCGGCCCGTACTGGAGTTGCTGGACTGAGGTGCCGTCGGCCGTCTCACCGTGCGGGGGCCGTCCGCCCGTGTCCGGTGCGCCGCACGGCTGTTCGTCGCCGCCGGACGTCCGTCCCGGACCGTCCCCCGTGCGGCCCGGGACGAACAACGGCCGGGCCGGCGCACACAGGGTCGCCGCCCGGAGGCGCTGAGTATAGTTCGCCGATCGTCGCCCGCGCGGGAGTTACAGGATGTCCTCGCAGGGCGCCCCGGTCGACGCGGGCGCCGGGAGCGCGGTGTCCCGCCGGTCCCCGAAGGGCCCGGCGGGACGGGTGACCCGACCGCGGTGGCGGTCGCGGTGCCGCTGCCTCCTACCAGTCGAAGCCGTAGTAGTCCGGCTGGGTCTGGACGTTGAGCTCACGCATGGGGACCCACTTCGCCGGGTCCGTGCGCCTGTCGTTGATCTTCAGGACGTCGAAGCCCTTCACCATGTCGTTCGAGTAGATGTAGCCGTTGTAGTAGTACGCCGACCAGGAGCCGCCGCCCACCAGGGTGGTGGTGGAGATCGGGCCGCGCTCGAAGTACGCGATCTCCTTGGGCTTGGAGGAGTCGGTGAAGTCCCAGACGGAGACACCGCCCTGGTACCAGGCCTGGACCATGATGTCCTTGCCCGGGACCGGGATCAGCGAGCCGTTGTGGGCGACGCAGTTCTCGGTGTCGGCCTGGTGGCGGGGGATCTTGTAGTAGCTCTTGAAGACGAGCTTGCGCTGATCGCCCTTGCCGACGATGTCGTAGATGCCGTCGGCACCGCGGTTCGGGCCGGTCGCCTCGTTGCAGGTGGCCGCGCCGCCGCCGCCCAACTCGTCGGTGAAGACGACCTTGTTCGCCTTCTGGTTGAAGCTGGCCGAGTGCCAGAACGCGAAGTTCACGTTGTCCTGGACCTGGTCGATGACCTTCGGGTTCTCCGGGTCCTTGATGGAGAACAGGATGCCGTCGCCCATGCACGCGCCGGCGGCGAGGTCCTTCGACGGCAGCACCGTGATGTCGTGGCAGCCGGTGGTCTTGGAGACGCCGGGGTTCGTGGGTGAACCCGGGTTGCCGCCGCCGTCCGGGCCCTCACCGGGGAACAGCACCGGGAAGCCCACCACGGCCGCCTTCTCCGGGGACTTGCGCGGCACCTTGATGACGGAGATGCCGTCGTGCGGGGGCTGGCAGTCGGGGAACGCGGCGTTCGGCGAGTACGAGGAGACGTAGACGTAGACGTTCCTGCGCTCGGGCACCAGGGTGTGGGTGTGCGAGCCGCAGGGCGTCTCCACGGCGGCGACGTACTTCGGGTTCGCCTTGTCGCTGATGTCGAAGATCTTCATGCCCTCCCACGACGACTTCTCCGTCGCGGGCTGCGTGGTGCTGCTGCAGGAGTTGTCGCTGCGCGAGGAGTCCGTGGACAGGAACAGCAGGTTCCCGGAGACGGAGATGTCGTTCTGCGAGCCCGGGCAGAGGACCTGGGCGACCGTCTTCGGCGCCCTCGGGTTGCTGATGTCGAAGACGCGGAAGCCGTCGTAGTTGCCGGCGAAGGCGTACTTGCCCTGGAAGGCGAGGTCCGAGTTGGTGCCCGGCAGCGCGTCCTTGGGGATGTTGGTCAGGTGCTGGATGTTGCTGGAGTGGACGATCTCGTCCTGGCCGGGGATCTCGCCGGCGGCTATCGCCTCCCGCGCCTCGGCGGCATCGCTCTTGGAGACCTTCTCCCGCACGGCGGGCGAGTCCCCGGGGTCGGGGGTCGCGGCCGCCGGACCGGCGGTGAGCAACGCGGCCAGGAGGCCGGCCGCAGTCGCGGCGACTCCCAGACGTCTGCGCCGCGTCCGAAGGTTGTTCAACAGGGTCACTGTGTCCTCCCTTGTGGCCGTTCGCAGTTGAACGGTTCGAGCACCTCCGCAGTATCGTCTTCATCATGCACAGATCAACAGACGGAAATGTATTTGTAACGAACAAATTTGATCACCCGCACGCGAAAGCGTGTTAGGAACGTTCGTCAACACTCACGAGGTGTACGCCCGTTACTGTGTCCCAGGAGGTCACTGTGCTCGTTCGCCGCACATCCCGCGCGCCGCTGGTCACGGCCTCGCTGACGGTCGCCCTGCTGGTGCTCGCGGGCTGCGACTCGGGGACCGAGGCGGCCCCGGACGGCGGATCGGGCGGGTCGAGCGGACCGGCGGTGATCGCGCCCGGAAAACCCGGTGAGGCCGCTCGAACCCTCTCGCCGGAAGACGCCGAGAAGCAGCGGGCGGAGGACGACTCCCCGAATTCCGCGGACTTCGACTACGCCCGCATGATGATCCAGCACCACACCCAGGCCCTGGAGATGACCGAACTCGCCCCCGACCACGCGAAGTCGACCGGGGTGAAGCGGATCGCCGAGCGCATCTCGGCCGCCCAGAAGCCGGAGATCGAGGCCATGGAGGGATGGCTGAAGGCCAACGGCGACGACGGGCAGGACACTTCGCACGACCACGACAAGATGCCCGGCATGGCGACCGGGGCCCAGCTGAAGGAACTCGGCACGCTCGACGGGGCGAAGTTCGACCAGTTGTTCCTGAAACTGATGATCACCCATCACGAGGGGGCGATCACCATGGCCACGGATGTGAAGGCGCAGGGCAACAACATCCTGATCGAGGAGATGGCCGACGACGTCATCGCCCAGCAGACCACGGAGATCAGCCGGATGCGCGACCTGACGCAGTGACCGGCCGCCCTCCCCCGCGTCCCCGGCCCCGGACTCAGCGGCGGGCGTGACGGGGGCCGAGCAGGCCCTCGTCACGCGCCCCGGCGATCAGCCGCAGCGCCTTGCGGCGACTGTGCCCGGTCGCGCACATCACCGCGAGGACCGGGTCGTAGCCGCTCCGCTGCGCGGCGAGATACTCCTCGGCCACCAGCCGCCGCCCCTCCACACCGCGCGGCCACGCCGGCCGGGCCCGCCGCCCGGGCCCGTACGAGGTCCGCGGCGGCTCCTCCTCGACGAGGTCCGGCACCGTGCCGCACGCCTCGAACAGCGGCCCCTCGATCCAGTCGGCGAGCTCCGAGAGGTCGTCCAGGGACAGCGGTGGCTGGGCGCGTACGTCCTCCAGTGACAGCCGGCCCCCGCAGACCACCGCGAGGACCTCGACCCCGGCACCGTCCGGGAACGAGAGCCGGGCGTTGAACCAGGCCGTGGCGCCGTCGTGCTCCTGCACTTCCCACGCGGGCCACACGGACACCGCGCCGTCCTGCCAGTGGCGGTCGGAGAGATTGAGAAAGGATGCTTCCAGCACCCACGCAACGTAAACGCATGATCACATTCTCTGCGCGCAGCCACGCGTGCCGGGGATGCACGGCACCCCGACGGCGCAGCATCCCGCCCTCGCTTCCCACCTCCCCCGGCGGGCCCGGCGGTGGGATCCTTGAGGCATCAGCGCATCTCCTCGCGCAAGGAGTTCCGCCGTGCTGCGAGTCGCCGTCGTCGGTTCGGGGCCGAGCGGGTGCTACACCGCCCAGAGCCTCGTCCAGCAGGACCCGGGGGTGCACGTCCACGTGCTGGACCGGCTGCCGTGCCCGTACGGCCTGGTGCGCTACGGGGTGGCCCCGGACCACGAGAAGATCAAGTCGCTGCAGAACAACCTGCGGACCGTCCTGGAGCACGAGCGGGTGCGTTTCCTCGGCGGCGTGCGGGTGGGCGCGGGCGGGGTGCCCGTCGCCCGGCTGCGGGAGCTGTACCACGCGGTCGTGTACTGCGTGGGCGCCGCGACGGACAGACGGCTGGACATCCCGGGCGAGGAACTGCGCGGCAGCTGGTCGGCGACGGAGTTCGTCGCCTGGTACAGCGCGCACCCGGACGCGGTGGCCGACGGCTTCCTCGCCGGGGCCCGTACCGCCGTCGTCGTCGGGGTGGGCAACGTCGCGGTGGACGTCACGCGGATGCTCGCGCGCGGGGCGGCCGAACTGACGCCCACCGACATGCCCCAGGCCGCCCTGGACTCCCTCGCCGTCGGCACGGTCACCCGCGTGCACATGATCGGCCGCCGGGGCCCCTCCCAGGCGCGGTTCACCACCAAGGAGCTGCGCGAGCTGGGCGCCCTCCCCGACACCCGGGTGACCGTCGACCCGGCCGAGCTGGAGCTGGATCCCGGCTATGCCGACCCGTCGTCCCTGCCCGCCGCGCAGCGCCGCAACGTCGAGGTGCTGCGCGGCTGGGCCACCGCGCCCGCCCCGGCCGGCCGCCACGGCATCCGACTGCGCTTCTTCCTGCGGCCCGTCGAGATCCTCGCCGACGGGGACCGCGTCCGCGCCGTACGCCTGGAGCGCACGGAGCCCGACGGACACGGCGGGGTGAGCGGCACCGGACGGTACGAGGAGATCGAGACCCAGCTGGTCCTCCGCTCGGTCGGCTACCGGGGCGTCCCGGTCGACGGCCTCCCCTTCGACCCGGTCCACGGCACGGTCCCGCACGCCGCCGGACGCGTGCTCCGCGACGGGGTGCCCTCCCCGGGCGAGTACGTGGCCGGCTGGATCAAGCGCGGCCCCACCGGAGTGATCGGCACCAACCGCCCCTGTGCGAAGGAGACGGCGACCTCGCTGCTGGAGGACGCGCCGGAGCTCGCGGCCAGGAGCCTGCCGGACGACCCGGTGGCGCTGCTGCGGGCAGCGGGCTGCGAGCCGGTCGAGTGGTCCGGCTGGCAGTCGATAGAGCGGGCCGAGGCGGCCCTGGGAGCCTCCCTGGGCAGAGGCGTGGTGAAGATCCCCGACTGGGAGTCCCTGATGACGGCCGCGCGCGGCGGCACCGCGCCCTGAGGGGCGGGGGCGGGTTCGGTCGGCGTCCCCGGGGGGCGGGTTCGGTCGGTGTTCGTCGTGGGTTCAGTCGGCCCCGAGGCGGGCGGCCTCCCGGGCGGCGGCGTCGACGAGGGTGTCGAGGAGCCCCGGGAAGAGACCGTCGAGGTCGTCCCGGCGCAGACCGTTCATCTTGGCCGTGCCCCGGTAGACCTGCCGGATCACCCCGCTCTCGCGCAGCACCCGGAAGTGGTGGGTGGTCGTGGACTTGGTGACGGGCAGGTCGAAGTACGAGCACGAGAGCTCGTCGCCGTCGGCGGCGAGTTCGCGCACGATGCGCAGCCGCATGGGGTCGGAGAGCGCGTGCAGCACGGACTCCAGCCGGATCTCCGCACGTGCCGGGTGCGGGAGGTCGCGGCTGCTGACGGCGGGCGAGGTCACGGCGGCTCCACTGCGTCGGGCCTTCAGGGAGAACCCATTGTACGAGACCTATCGTAGTTTGACATCTTCCGTACTACGATGGCTATCGTACGAGCCGTGCACCGTCCGTTCCGTGACGGCATCCCATGACGATTGGAGTCGCCGTGAGCGCGCTCTTCGAGCCCTACCGCCTGCGTGAACTGACCATCCCGAACCGGGTGTGGATGCCCCCGATGTGCCAGTACTCGGCCGCGCCCGAGGGCCCCCTGGCGGGCGCCCCGAACGACTGGCACTTCGCGCACTACGCGGCGCGCGCCACCGGCGGCACGGGCCTGATCATCGTCGAGGCGACCGCCGTCTCCCCCGAGGGCCGCATCTCTCCGTACGACCTCGGCCTCTGGAACGACACCC
Source organism: Streptomyces sp. ATCC 21386 (assembly GCF_018728545.1). NCBI lineage: Bacteria > Bacillati > Actinomycetota > Actinomycetes > Kitasatosporales > Streptomycetaceae > Streptomyces > Streptomyces sp. ATCC 21386. Next base: position 4,864,558 of record NZ_JAAVVL010000001.1, on the reverse strand, counting down.
AGGTCGAGGCGTTCCGCCGGATCACCGGGTTCCTGAAGGGGCAGGGGACCGTGCCGGCGGTACAGCTCGCGCACGCGGGGCGAAAGGCCTCGACCGATCAGCCGTGGCGGGGCGGTGCGCCGGTCGGCGCGGACGCGCACGGCTGGCAGCCGGTCGCGCCCAGCTCGCTGGCCTTCGACGAACGGCACCCGGTACCGGACGAGTTGACGGTCGATCAGATCCAGGACGTCATCGGGCGGTTCGCGGAGGCGGCCCGCAGGGCACTGGCCGCCGGGTTCGAGGTCGTCGAGATCCACGGCGCACACGGCTATCTGATCAACGAGTTCCTCTCCCCGCACTCCAACCGGCGCACCGACTCCTATGGCGGCTCGTGGGAGAACCGGATCCGTCTCGCGCTCGAAGTCGTCGACGCGGTACGGGAGGTGTGGCCGGCGGACAAGCCGCTGTTCTTCCGGGTCTCCGCCACCGAGTGGCTGGAGGACGGCGGCTGGACCGCCGACGACACGGTCCGTCTGGCCGCCGAGCTGAAGGCGCACGGCGTGGACCTGTTGGACGTCTCCTCGGGTGGCAACGCCCCCGGGGTCCGCATCCCCGTCGGCCCCGGCTACCAGGTGCCCTTCGCCGCCCGGGTCAGGAACGAGAGCGCGCTGCCCGTCGCCGCCGTCGGCCTGATCACGGAGGCCGAGCAGGCTGAGAAGATCCTCGCCAATGGCGAGGCCGACGCGGTCCTGCTCGGCCGGGAACTGCTCCGCAGCCCCTCCTGGGCCCGACAGGCGGCCCGTGAACTCGGGGGCGAGGTGCGTGTCCCCGAGCAGTACCACCGTTCGGTCTAGGCCGGGCACCGGTACGGGTGCGCGCCCGGCCACCCGTAGGCATGCCTCCCGTGCCGGTCAGCCCCGCCGGAGCAGCCGGGGCGGGACCGCCTCGGCCAGGATGCGGTAGCCCTCCGGGTTGAGGTGCAGCCAGTCGCCGTCGTGCAGGCCGGGCAGGAGGCGGCTCGGGTCGGCGGGGTCGCGGACCGCGCGGTCGAAGTCGAGGACGGCGTCGAAGCGGCCGCTGCCGCGGATCCAGCTGTTGACGGTCTGCCGCGCGGCCTCCCGGTGCCCGGCGGCGTCGTCGTAGGGGGTGTTGCCGCCGAAGGGCAGCAGGGTGGCGCCGTACACGCGGATGCCCTGCGCGTGGGCGCGGACGATGATCTGCTCGTAGCCGGCGATGAGGTCGGCGGCGACGCGCTGCTGGGCGGCGGGGGTGGCTTCGGCGGTGCCCAGGTCGTTGACGCCCTCGAAGACGATGAGCTGTCCGACCGCGCTGTGGGCCAGGACGTCGCGGTCCAGGCGGGCGAGGGCGCCCGGCCCGAGCCCGTCGTTGAGGACGCGGTTGCCGCCCGCCGCCTGGTTCACCACGGCGATGTGCCGGGTGTCGGGCTGCCGCTGCAACCGGTCGAAGAGCTGGTCCGGCCAGCGGTTGTTGCCGTTGGTGGTGGAGCCCCGGCCGTCGGTGAGCGAATCACCGAGGACGGCGACGGCGGTCGCGGCGGGCCGGGACAGCACCTCGACGTCGCTGAGCAGGTACCAGTGGTTGGTCGGGGTCGCGCCGGGCAGGTCCGCGTCCTCGGTGTGGTCGCCGTGCAGCAGGTACGAGGTGGTGCGGGAGCCGGGGTGCGAGGTGAGGGCGAGGGATGCCTGCCCCTCGGCGAGGTACGCCGTCACGGTGAGATTGGTGCCGGGCTTCAGCGCGAAGTCCAGCGGGTCCGAGACCACTTGGGCGCCGACCGGCACGGTCGTGGCCTTCCGCCCACTGAACGTGACCGGCCGGGAGGTACCGGGTTCGATGGCGCCGACGCCCGCCCGCCCGTCCAGCGGGAGGGCCACCCGTACGGCGGTCAGGGGCAGCGCGCTGCCGCCGAAGGCGTTGGAGAAGCGGAGCCGCAGGCGGTCGCCGCCGGTGGTCACACGGACGGTCTGCCGCAGGGTGGTGTCGACCAGCACGGCCCGGTCCCCGGTGAACGGCGCGGGCGGCATGTTGTGCGGCTCGGTGAGCTGCGGCATCGCGGACCAGGTGTTCACCCAGTGCCGGGCGGCCGTCGCCGTGTCTCCGGCGCCGGTCCCGTCCGCCCGGTGCGGGCTCCTGACCAGGGCGACCACGGCGGACGAGGCCACCACGAGGGCCAGGGCGAGGACACAGGCGGCGAGCACGGCCGCGAACGGCGCCCTGCCGGACGGCCGGACGGGCTGAGGGCTGTCGATCGGGTGCACGTACGGTGCCTCTCTTCGGAAGGGGGAGGAAGCGGGCGGAGCACGGGGGGACAGGGCTGAGGGCCGGAAGAGCCGGAAAGGGCCGGAAGAGCCGGAAGGGCTGGGGGCGTCCGCTCGGCACGCGGCACCGTCCCGGACCGAGCCCTCCGCCCCGTCCGTGGGCGTCAATCCGTAGTGCAGGCAGCCCCGTTGAGCGTGTACGCCGAGGGGGCCGCGCTGTTGCCGACGTGGGTGGCCTGGTAGCCGAAGCCGACGCTCGCTCCAGGTGCGATCGCGGCGTTGTACGTGGCGTTCGTCGCCGTCACGGCCCCGCTCGCCGGGCTGTACGTCGCGCCCCAGCCGCCCGTGACGGTCTGTCCGGAGGGCAGGGTGAACCCCAGCTTCCAGCCGTTGACCGCCGTCGTACCGGTGTTGGTGACGGTCACCGAGGCGGTCAAACCGTTGCTCCACGCGTTGGTGGTGACGGTCACCTTGCAGGGACCGGCCGGAGGCTGGGGGGCAGGGCCGGAGGCGCCCAGGCCGAAGAAGGTGAGCACGCGCTCGCCCATGCCCCGGGCGTAGACGTTGTGGCCGGTGCCCTGGAGGCTGATGGCCTCGACGGGGGCGCGGTCACCGGTGCCGCCGTAGCGGGTGCGGGTCCAGTTGGACTGGGGCGAGTCGGTGGCGGCCGGTGTCTGGCCGACACCGTGCACATTGGTCCACTGCTTGATCTCCTCGCCGAAGTTGGGGTAGCGCAGCACGTCGTCCGTGGTGCCGTGCCAGAGCTGCATGCGCGGCCGGGGCCCGGTGTAGCCGGGGTAGGCACGGCGGACGAGGTCGCCCCACGCCTGCGGGGTGCGGATGACGGTGCCGTTCGCGCAGTCGCTGTTCCACTCGGAGCCGTTGGTGGTGGCGAAACAGGCGAAGGGCACGCCCGCGAAGGCGGCGCCGGCGGCGAACACGTCGGGGTAGTCGCCGAGGAGGACGTTGGTCATCATCGCGCCGGAGGAGATACCGGTGGCGAAGATCCGGTCGGTGTCGGCGCCGTAGGTGCGGACGGTCCAGTCGACCATGGACTTGATGCCCACGGGGTCACTGCCGCCGCCCCGGGTCAGTGCCTGCGGGGAGGCGACGTCGAAGCACTTGCTGCTCCGGGTGACGGACGGGTACACGACGATGAACCCGTAGCGGTCGGCCAGCGAGGCGTACTCGGTGCCGCTGTACATCGCCGGTCCCGAGCCGGTGCAGTAGTGCACGGCGACCACGATCGCCGGCTTCGCGGTGACGCTGCTCGGGACGTACAGGTACATCTGCAGGTTGCTGGGGTTGGTACCGAAGCCGGTGATCTCGGTGAGCGCGGCCCGGGGGGCGGCCTCGGTTCCCGCGTCCGCGGCGGCGGCCGCGGGGGCGGTCAGGAGTGTGGCGGCGAGCAGCGCCGTCAGCGCTCCCAGCAGTGCGACGAACATCGGACGCCGTGGTCGGCGTGTCCGGTGGCGGGGGGTGGGGGTCACGTCGTTGTGCCTTCCCGTGAGGTCGGCGGGAAGGGCATCGTGACATGGACATGGAGGCCATGGAAGCGCTCCCACCCGTCGAAAGAATTCGCTCGCACCGACCCTCGGACCAGTCGGCCGCACCCGCCCGGACCGGGTGACCGCCCCTCACCTGGGCCGACCCGATGTCTTCTGCGCAAAGCGTTGACCAGAAAGCGCTTACCCTCTACTTTCCGTTCAGTGATGTGAACCAATCGCGGCGCGACTCCTCTCTATTGGCCACACCACGATCAGAGTAGCGAACATCATTCATGTACATGGTCATCGGCTCTCCCCTGAAGGGACGCACCCGCATGCGTACCGTCCCCCCACGTACACACGCGCCAAGATCGGCGCTGGTGGTCGCGGCCACCGCGCTGGCGACGACCGCGGTGCTCGCCCTGCCGCAGGCGGCGGGCGCGGCGGAGATCTCGCCCATCGGCTTCGGCGCCGGGACCACCGGCGGCGGCAGCGCCCCCGCAGTCACGGTCTCCACGCTCGCCGCCTTCCGGACCGCAGTCACCGGGAACACGGCCAAGGTCGTCCGTGTGAACGGCCTGATCTCGCTCAGCGGCCAGGTCGACATCGGCTCCAACACGACGGTGCTGGGCGTGGGTTCGTCGTCCGGGTTCACCGGTGGCGGACTACGGATCAAGGAGCGGACCAATGTCGTCGTCCGCAACCTGAACATCAGCAAGCCGGTCGCGCCCGCCGACGGGATCACCGTCCAGGAGTCCACGAGGGTGTGGATCGACCACAACTCCTTCTCGGCGGACCGCAGTCACGACAAGGACCACTACGACGGTCTGCTGGACGTCAACCACGGTTCCGACGACGTGACGGTGTCGTGGAACACCTTCAAGGAGCACTTCAAGGGCTCGCTCGTCGGGCACAGCGACAACAACGCCTCCGAGGACACCGGCCGCCTGAAGGTGACGTACCACCACAACCACTTCAGCAACGTGCACTCACGCATCCCCAGCCTGCGCTTCGGCACCGGGCACTTCTACAACAACTACGTGAACGGCGCCGAGACCGCCTGCCATTCGCGCATGGGCGCCCAGATGCTCGTGGAGCACAACGTCTTCCGCAACACGGGAGTCGCGGTCACCACGAACCGCAGCAGTGACGTGGACGGCTACGCGAATCTGCGCGGCAACGATCTCGGTGGGGCCGCCACCGAGATCTCCCGGGTGGGGAGTTTCACCACCCCGCCCTACGGCTACAGCGCCGAGCCCGCCTCCTCCGTCGCCGCCTCGGTGACCTCGGGTGCGGGCGCCGGGAAACTCTGAGAACCCGCCAACCCCCCATCCGCTCGGACCACAGAAGGAATCGGGACATGACTTCTGCAGCACGTCCGCGTGCCCGCACGCGCGCGCTGACCGGCACGTTCGCCGCGTTCAGCCTTTCGTTTGGCATGATCATGACCAGTGGGGCCACTCCGGCGAACGCCGCCACCTGGCCGTCCGCCAACGGCAGTCAGCCGGTGTCCTCCACCATCTCGGTGTCGGGCACCCGCGACGGCGGAATGGTCCGCTACTACGGCAGTGGCGCACTGGCCGGCGACGGCCAGGAGGAGGGCCAGGACCCGATCTTCAAGCTCGCGGCCGGCGCGACGCTGAAGAACGTCATCATCGGCGCGCCCGGCGCCGACGGCATCCACTGCGAGGGCAACTGCACCCTGCAGAACGTCTGGTGGGAGGACGTCGGCGAGGACGCGGCGACCTTCCGCGGCGGCTCCACCTACACGGTGACCGGCGGCGGCGCCAGGAAGGCGGCCGACAAGGTCTTCCAGCACAACGGGCCCGGCACCCTGAACATCTCCAACTTCGCGGTCAGCGAGTTCAAGACGCTGTACCGCTCCTGCGGCGACTGCTCGACGCAGTACACCCGCAAGGTGAACCTCAGCAACATCGAGGTGACCGGGACGGGCTCCACGGCGCGACTGGTCGGCATCAACGTCAACCGGGGCGACGTGGCGACCCTGCGGGGCATCACGATCCTCAACGACAGCGGCCGCAAGGTCATCCCGTGCCAGAAGTACAACAACAACTCCGCTGTCGGCACCGGGCCCGACAGCACCAACTGCAAGTACTCCACCTCGGACATCACCTACCGGTGACAGCGCTCGTCACCCAGCGGTGAGTCCCCCCGGCGGCCGGACGGAGCCACCCCCCACGGGCCTCGTCCGGCCGTCGGCCTCGCGCGGGACGATCGCCGTCACGTCCACGCCCCGCCCGCGCTCACCAGATCTTGCGCTCCCAGAGCGGACCGATCCGCTCCCACGCCTCGTCCCACTGGTCCATCCGCCGCCGTTCCATCCGGCCGCGCACCAGCCGGCCGCCCACGAAGGGCACGGCCGCCACGAACAGACCCGCGAAACCGCCCACGAGCGCGGCGCGGAACCGGGCCTGGGACTCACTGGCGGGCTTGGTCACCAGCAGCCCCTCGGCGTCCGTCCAGACGGTGACCGGCTCTCCCATCAGCCCGGCGGGGTCGACGCGGGCCTGGCCCTCGTGCTCGGAGCCGTCCGGCGCGGTCCAGCGGACCTTCGCCCACACCTTCTCCGCGGCCGTGCCGCTCTCGCCGGACGGCTCGGGCGCGTCCTCCGTGAGGACCGCGCCGACCGGGCGCCACTCGGCGCGCTGCCGGGCGAGGCCGGTTTCCACGGAGTCGGCGGCCAGGAGGCCCGCGGCCACCCCGCCGAACAGCGTCAGCGCCCAGGTGATCAGCACGACCCAGGACTCCAGCCGGTCGCTGCGCCGTCTGAGCGGGTTGCGCCGCCATCGCCACAGCCACACCTTCGGACCACGGAATGCCACCATCGGGGGCACCCTCCCTCGCACACGCAGGACTGCCGGACCGCTCTCCCATACGGCGGCGGTCCCCGCACCGCTCATGCGATGTGGGTCACCCCCGCCGGCCCCGGTCGGCGCCGGCTGCCCGTCCGGCCCCCGCCCGCGCCCGCTGACCTGCGGCGGAGCCGTTTCGAGGGGTGACTGTCAGTGGTGGGGTGCAGACTGGCCGGTGACTGGGGACGACGATGTCCGGGAGGTGGCCGGGATGGCCGAAGTACTGCTCACCGTTGGCACACGCAAGGGGCTGTTCATCGGACGGCGACGAGGGGACTCCTGGGAGTTCGACGAGACGCCGTACTTCAACGCGCAGGCGATCTACGCGGTCGCCATCGACACCCGCTCCACGACCCCGCGGCTGCTGGTCGGCGGCGACAGCGCCCACTGGGGGCCCTCCGTCTTCCACTCCGACGACCTCGGCCGCACCTGGACCGAACCCGCCCGGCCCGCGGTCAAGTTCCCCAAGGACACCGGCGCCTCGCTGGAGCGGGTCTGGCAGCTGCACCCCTCGGCCGCCGAACCGGACGTGGTGTACGCGGGCACGGAACCGGCCGCGCTGTACCGCTCCGAGGACCGGGGCGAGACCTTCGAGCTGGTACGGCCGCTGTGGGAGCACCCGACACGCGACAGGTGGGCCCCGGGCGGCGGTGGCGAGGGACTGCACACGATCCTCACCGACCGGCGCGATCCGCGCGCGCTGACCGTGGCCGTCTCCGCCGCCGGGGTGTTCCGCACCGAGGACGGCGGGGCAAGCTGGTCGCCCTCCAACTCCGGTGTCTCGGCGGTGTTCCTGCCGGACCCGGACCCGGAGTTCGGCCAGTGCGTGCACAAGGTGACCCGGGACGCGGTGACCCCCGACCGGCTGTACCTGCAGAACCACTGGGGCGTGTACCGCAGCGACGACGCGGGAGCGCACTGGGAGGACATCGGCGCAGGTCTGCCCTCCACGTTCGGTTTCGCCGCGGTGGCCCATCCGCACCGCGGGGACACCGCCTACGTCTTCCCGATCAACGCCGACGCGGACCGTGTTCCGGCCGACCACCGCTGCCGGGTCTTCCGCACCGCGGACGCGGGCAAGAGCTGGGAGCCGCTGGCTGCGGGCCTGCCGACCGCGGACCACTACGGCACGGTGCTGCGCGACGCGATGTGCACGGACGACGCCGACCCGGCGGGCGTGTACTTCGGCAACCGCAACGGCGAGGTGTACGCGTCGGCCGACGACGGCGACAGCTGGCGGCAGTTGGCGTCGCACCTGCCGGACGTGCTGTGCGTGCGGGCGGCGGTCGTCGGCTGAGCGGGCCGGGGAGGGGTGGCCCTGGAACCGGTGGCCAGCGGTACGCCCCAATGCCGGGATCGTGACCGGGGCGCACCATTGGCGGCCCGTGCCCTCCTTCGGACGGCGGCGTTCCGGGCCGCTGCCACGGCCGCGTCGATGCCGTCGCGGTCGGCTTCCTTGACGGGGCAGCCCTGTTCGTGGGCGATCAGGGTCCCGGGCAGCTCCGTGGTCAGGGCGTCCAGCAGGGAGTGGGCCTCGACGCCGTTGTCGTGGCCGGGGTGGTGGGGCAGGACGTGGTTGGGGAAGGAGTAGCAGCCGAAGAAGGCGTTCGGGTCGTCGGCGCAGGGGCCGACGAGGGCGAGGGAGGCGGTGCCGGCGGTCAGGGGGAGGATGCCGGCGCGGTTGTCGAGCAGGACGACGCTCTGCTCGGCAAGGGCGCGGGCCAGTGCGCGGTGCTCGGGCGGGTCGAGGTCGACCGGCTCGTCGGCGGTGTGGGTATCCGGGTCGAAGTCGGCTTCCAGGAGTCCCTGTTCGACCTTCTGGCGCAGTACACGGCGTACGGCGCGGTCGACCAGGTCCTCCGGGACGGCGCCCGCACGGACGAGTTCGGCGAGGGACTCGCCGTAGCACAGGGTGTCGGGGAGTTCGACGTCGATGCCGGCTTCGAGCGCGCGGGCGCCGGCCTCGCCGTACGTCTCGCCGATACGGTGCATCGTGCGCGCGGGCGCCGCCGTCCCCCGGCGAAGTGCTTGAGAGTGGCGATGATCCCGGCGCTCTCCAGGCCGCGCAGATAGGCGCTGCCATTGACCGCCACGAGGTACGGGTCTTCGCCCAGGGTCTCCTCGTCCCGGCCCCAGCGGTAGTCACGGACGACGTCCAGGACCGGTGAGAGCCCCTGGTGGACGCCGACCCTGCGCATGCTCGTACCGATGGCGCCTGCCATTGCGTTCGACGAGTTCGAGTGGAATGCGGCGGCCCAGGCGAGGGCGGTGGGGAAGACCGTCGCGTCGTGCGCGGTGAACCCGGTCAGGCACTCCACGTGGGCGATGGCGGGGATGCCCAGCCGGTTACTGTCCATCAACTCGCGCTTTATAGAGGCAAGTTGACATCAGGACGAGGCGGGCGGCGGTCCGGGAAGAGGCGGGGGCGCTCAGGAATAGGCGGGCGGCGGGGCCGTGGAGGAGCGGACGACGGGTGGCCAGCTCCACCCGGTGGGATGGCGAGCCCCAGTCACCTGCGCAGCCGCTACCTCGAACGCCCCGAGGCACTTGCCGCAGCGTGATGCGGCTCAACCGGCCCACCACTCCTCACAGTTGCCCAGGGAACCAGCGCCGGTGGCGCTACGCTGCTGTGCCGTGAAGGAGACACGTCTCGACACTGCTCGGATCCGGGCGGCTCGCCGGGTGATCGACCCGGTCTTTCTCGACACTCCGCTGTACCACTGCGAGGCGCTGGAGCCTGGCCTCGGGTGCACAGTGAGCATCAAGCTCGAAACGGCGAACCCGGTCCGCAGCTTCAAGGCCCGCGGCACCGAGGTGGTCACGAGCCTCCTCGCCGACAATGCCTCGCGAGCCGCGGTGTGCGCGAGCGCGGGCAACCTCGGCCAAGCCCTCGCGTGGTCGGGCCGCGGCAGAGGGCTGGACGTCACCGTTGTGGCATCCCGCTCTGCGACTCGGGCCAAGCTCGATCGCATCCGCGCACTGGACGCCGTGTTGGAACTGGTGGACGGCGACCACGAGATGGCCCGCGAGCGGGCGGCGGACATCGCACGGTACGACGGCATCCGGCTGGTCGAAGACAGCCTGGACATCGAGACCTGCGAGGGTGCGGCGACCATCGGCCTGGAACTGGTGAACGCTGCGCCTTCGTTCGACACCGTCCTGATCGCTCTCGGTGGCGGGGCGCTGGCCACCGGCGTGGGGCATGTGATGAAGGCATTGGCACCCGAAGTCGAGGTGATCTGCGTCCAGCCGCTGGGCGCACCGGCGCTGACACGCTCGTGGCACCGGCGGCGTATCGTCACCACCGACTCGACCCACACCATCGCTGACGGCGTCGCCGGCCGGTGTCCCATCCCGGCCGTCCTGGACGACCTCCTGCTGGTCGCCGACGACGCCGTCCTGGTCCAGGAGGCGTCGATCATCGCCGGTATGCGGATGCTCCTCGACCACGCCGGCCTGGTCGTCGAACCTTCGGCCGCGCTCGGCATCGCCGCGATCCTCGAAGACCGTGACCGCTTCGCCGGCCGGCACGTCGTCACCATCGTGTGCGGCAGCAACGTCGACGTAGACGCCTACCACCGATGGGTCGGCGCGGCTCCCCACCACAGGTCTTGACCATTGGTCGTCGCGTGCCGCGCAGTCAGCCTGGACGGCAGAGATCTCCAGCCTCTCGCTGGGCCGGACGGTGCTCGGTCGCGGAGGCGGGCAACGCCGCCACCTTGACGAGCCGGTGGCCTGCAGGGCTTCGCGCTGCAGGCCACCGAATGAGGGAGGGATTCGATCAGGCCCAGGGGCTGACCGCCTTGAAGGAACTGTCGGCGCGGAAGGTGGCGTTGTCCTGGAAGCTGTCGAGGCGCAGCTCGTAGTTGTAGTGGCGGAGGTACCGGCCGGGGTAGTTGTACGATTCCAGGCTGACCGAACCGGTGGCCGAGCCCGACCGGGCGCAGTAGGTGGCGTCCTTGTTGAAGAGGGTTGTGCCGTTGCTTGCGTCGGCGCGGATCCGGAGATCCTTGTGGCGCAGGTAGCGGCCGGACGCGTCACGGAACGAGTAGCAGCTTCCGTCGGCCAGGCCCGGGACGATCGTGAAGGTGGCGCTCTGCTTGACCGCCGTCGTGCTGGAGGACGTCACCGGGTCGAGGTGGCCGAGGCTGTCGGAGCGTACGGCGATGTAGCGGCCGGGGAAGTTGACCGACTGGAGCGAGCGGGTGGTGTTCGTCGGCAGGCTGACGCCCCCGGTGACCGGGTCGATGCTGCTCAGGGTGGGGACGACCTTCTTGATCAGGCCGTCTGTGTCGAACTCCATCTTGTCGATGGTGGTTTCGCGGTGGGTGCCGTCCCCGCCGGGGATGGCGAAGCGGTGGTAGACGATGTACCAGTCGTCGGTGCCCGGTACCTGCACCACGGAGTGGTGGCCGGGGCCCTTGATGCCGAGCGAGAGGTCCTTCTCCAGGATCACGCTCCGCTTGGTCCACGGGCCCGTGGGCGAGGGGCCGGTGGCGTAGGCGACGCGGTAGTTCTCGTCACGTGTGTCGTTCTCCGACCACATGAAGTAGTAGGTGCCCTTGCGCTTGACGACGAAGGAGCCCTCCCTGAAGCCGCTCGGGGTGATCTCGGTGACCTTCGACGGGTCGAAGGAGACCATGTCGTCGTTGAGTGGAACCACGTAGGCATGGCCGTTGCCCCAGTACAGGTACGACTGACCGTCGTCGTCTGTGAAGACGGCCGGGTCGATCATCTGGCCGGGGTGGGCGCCGCGGGCGATCAGCGGCTTGCCCAGCGGGTCCGTGAACGGACCGGTGGGCGAGTCGGAGACGGCGACGCCGATGTTCGTGTCCGCGGAGTAGTAGAAGTAGTACTTCCCGTTCTTCGCGGTCGCCGTCGGCGCCCAGGCCCGGCTGTTGGTCCAGCTGATGTCGGGCCCGAGGTCGAGGATGACGCCACGGTCCGTCCAGTGGACCAGGTCCTTGGACGAGTAGGCCTTGAACTGCGTACCGCTCCAGTTCGCGAAGCCGTCGGTGGTCGGGTAGATGTAGTAGGTGTCGCCGAACCGGACGATGTCCGGGTCAGCGGTGAATCCCGGCAGGACCGGGCTCCTCATGATCTGGGCGGAGACCGTCCAGGTGCGCTTGGCCCCGTCGGAGCCGGTCACCTCGTACGTCACCGGGCGGGTGAAGTCGCGCGGGGTGCCGGAGGCCGGGCTGATGGAGGCGCCCTGGGCGAGGGTGAACTGCGGGGCGAGCGCGGTGAGGTCCGTGCCCTCCTTCACCGGCAGAGTGATCTTGCTGCGGGCGTCGTCGATGAGGGCGTCGATCTTCAGCGAGGGATGGGTGGCGGCGGCGATGTGCGTGGTGTTCCCGCTGATCTCGAGGACTTCACCCGGCGCCAGCGCGCGGTTGTAGACCCGGAAGTCCCGCATCTTGCCCTTGAAGAGCTTGTCGCCGCTGTAGAGCGACTTGCCTATGTAGTTGGCCGTGGTGGTGCCGGATCCGATGGAACCAGGAGTGGTGGTGACCGAAGTGTTGCGGGCCACCTCCACGCCGTCCTGGTACAGGACGCCCGTGGTGCCGGTCTGGGTGTAGGTGACGTGCTTCCAGACGGAGCGCGGCAGCTCGGTGGTGGTCCGGGTGTTCTGCTCGGTGGAGAAGGACCCGGAGGCGATGGCGGTCCGGAAGGTGTTGCCGGTGGTGAACAGGTACCCGTTGCCTGCTCCGTTGGCGGAGTTGCCGAAGCCGTAGAGGAAGTACGGCGTGGCCTGGTCGGCGTCGATCTGCACGTCCATCGAGACGGTGATCGAGTTCATGCCGCTCATGATGTTGTCCGGCACCTTGATGTAGGTGTCGGAGCCGTTGAACGTGAGCCCTTCGCCGGAACCCGACCAGCCGGCGGTGCCGTTCACGGTTCCGTTCCGGCCGTTGCCCGAGGCGTCCGGCGCCACGGTGCCCGAAGTGGCGTCGAGCTTGTACCAGAGAGCCAGACCTTCGGTGATGTCTGCTGCCTGGGCGGGGGCCGCCGGGCCGGCGATGCCCACCAGGAGCGAGGCGGCGGTCACGGCGGCGAGAGCGCCCGGCCGGAAGCTCCTGCGGACCTGAGGTCTCAGGCTGCGCATGGGGTTCACATCCCTATGAGTTCGAACAAGGTTCGATGTGTCGGACGGCTTTATTGAGTGGAGGTGCATCGGGATGGCTCGTGGCAGGGGAAGCCGGCACCGCCCGCCGATGCGGCGGGTTGGAGGGCGAAAGGCGCGGCAGGGGCGCCGGCTTCCCTGTTCCGTGCGGGTCAGTTCGTGACGCGGAAGGTGGCGTCGCCGCGTCCGGTGGCGGTGGTGATCGGGTCGAGCCTCAGTTTGTAGGCGTAGTGGCGGATGTAGCGGTCGGGGTGGTTGTAGGACTGGAAGGAGGACCAGGTGGAGTCGGCGAGGCCGCCGACCTTGCGGAAGGTGGCGTCGGCGGCGAACTGGGCGGTGCCGTCGTTGCGGACCAGCTGGAAGTCGTAGTTGGCGTGGCGCAGGAAGTATCCGGGGTTGTTCACGGACTCGAAGGAGACGGTGCCGGTGCCCGCAAGGCCGGGCCGCAGCCGGAACTTGGCGTCGTCGCTGGTGACGTTCTGGTCGATGAGCACGTCGAAGTTGGCGTGCCGTACGTAGCGGTCCTGGAAGTTGAACGACTGGAGCCGCTGGGCGGGGGTGTTGGCGTACCGGGCGAGGACCCGGGTCTCCTCGGCGGCGGTGAGGTTCATGATCGAGCCGTGCCGCTTCTTGTTGACGCCCATGCTGTAGCTCCCCGATGCCGGGAGCTGGTAGGTGCCGACGGCGGCGGGATCGGTCGTGGCCACCGGCATGTACCCACCGCGGGAGGCGTACTGGTCGAGGTACAGGGTCCACGCGTTGCGGTCGCGGAACTTCATCCACATCGGGCCCTCCACCTGGGCTCCGGTCAGGCCGATGCCGGAGAGATTGCCGAGGTGGGTCCACGTCCCGAGGATCGAGTTGCTGCCCTCGATGGTGATCTGGCCGTCGCCGGAGGCGCGTACGTAGCGGTAGTCGCCGACGCCTGAGGGCACCTCGACGATCTGCGTGTCGATGAGTTCCTGGGTGCCGGGGCGGTCGATGTAGATCTGGGGCGTGGTGATGGTGCGGAAGTCGCTGGTGCGGGCGTAGAAGATGCGGTGCTTGGTCTTGCCGTTGAGGGGCACGTTCGTCGACCAGTACAGGACGTAGTCGTTGGTCTCGGGGTTCCAGATCGCCTCCGGCGCCCAGGCGTTGCGGCCGTCAGGGATTGCGCCGGCGACGTTGAGCAGCCACGGCTCCGACCAGCTGACCAGGTCGGTCGACTCCCAGACCACGATGCTGCGGCTGCCGTTGTTGATGGAGCCGTCCACGGTCGACCCGCAGCCCCAGCACAGGTCGGTCGCGATGATCCAGTACTTGCTGCCGTCGGGGGATCTCACGAGTGCGGGGTCGCGCACCCCCTTCGTGCCGACCGTGGAGCGCAGGATCGGTGCTCCGCCGTTGAGGTCGTTCCAGCGCAGGCCGTCCGCGCTGTGAGCGAGGTACATCTGCTGACCGCCAGACCCCTCACCGGTGAAGTGCAGCATCAGATAGCCCGGGTCGGCGGCCTCCGCCCGCTGAGGTGCGGCCAGCGACTGGGAGGTGAAGAAGAGGCCCACGGCGAGGAATATCGCCGCGAGCCGGGTGAACAGTCTTGCCATGTGCGTGTCCTGTCTCTGTTGCGGGTGCCGGGACGGGGTGGAAGCAGGGAGCGGGACGCGTGACCACGCAAGCCGCAGGCTGTGCCGCTGGTGCGTCGTGCGAGCAGGGCGGGGTCTGCGGTCGAGGCGGCGAAACGACATAGGGGCGGGTACCGGATTGCTGCCTGTGGCAGCGGCGACGGGGTCGGCGAGCGGGTTCAGCCGGGTGCCGGCTGACTGCGCGACGAAACCGGCCTCCCCCGTCGCGGCCGTCGCGCCGTCGGCGAGGACGGCGCAGACGACGAGGACGACACGCGCCTTCGTCTCGGCGAAGGGCATGCGGACGATCGGGTCACGCCGGCGGAGGCGGGAGCAGCGCTCATGACAGAGCATCCTTGTTTCACGTCGCGGAGCGGAAGTGAGGGCGAGCCGGGCGGGTTCTGGCGGGCGACATCCCGTTCGATATGTCGGACATTGTTCGTGAGTTCGGCAAAAGTTAGGACTCGGCAAAGGCGGGCGTCAAGAGGGTTGAAGACCGCGAAACGGCGCGGCTTCCCTGTCACCTCCGTCCCGACCTCAGGGCCGTCCTGCTACAGGAGACGCACCGGCTCGTCGCCCGTAACAGAAAACACCTGACGGTCGAAGGCCTGCGGCAGCGCCTGAGAAGCGGCCCACACGAAGCCCGAGAATTCGCTCCAGGCAAGCTGTGGCGCGGCGTCGCGATGCGCCGATCCACCCTGCCTTGCGAGCGCTGTCCGGGTAACGGGTGCGGCAGGAAGCATTCGAAACTTACCGACCAGTTCCATTGACGGTCTCGTGGCTGGAAATCTATCTTTCCACTCGCAGGTTCGAAGTTACGCACATCGTTCGGGATATCGAACATTCGCCGAAGGGGTGACAGGTGGCACTCTCCCGCATGGCGGCGGCACTCCTGCGACTGGTCGAACTTCCGGACCGTCGCGGCCCCGGTTGCACCCACAGTCGGCGACGACGCCATTGCCCCCTTGCCCCCAGCGTTCGCGCCCAGCGTCGGCACGATGACCGTTGCGCCGCTCAACGACTGACACAGCGTCGGCCGGGGCCTGATCCCGACGCCAGCCGGCGCCCCCCTCCTGGATCCACTCCCCCGCTTGTCCGTCAATTCGAACAACGTACGAAACACCGAACAGAGAGACGCAAGATGGTGAACGTCGAACACACGCCACAGCCGCACTCCGACACCTACGTCATCGGAGTCGACTACGGGACGCTGTCCGGACGGGCCGTCGTGGTTCGCGTGTCCGACGGCACCGAACTCGCCTCAGCCGACCACCCCTACACCCATGCCGTCCTCGACCGGGAGCTGCCCGACGGGACCCCGCTCCCGCCCGACTGGGCCCTGCAGGTGCCCTCGGACTACATCGACGTCCTGCGTATCGCCGTACCGCAGGCGCTGGCTCGAGCCGGTGTGCGGCCGGAACAGGTCATCGGGATCGGTACGGACTTCACCGCCTGCACGATGCTGCCGGTGCTCAGCGACGGCACCCCACTGTGCGAACTGCCGCACCTCGCCGGCCGCCCGCACGCCTACGTCAAGCTGTGGCGTCACCACGCGGCGCAAGCCCAGGCCGACAGGATCACCGACCTGGCCGCGGAGCGCGAGGAGCCGTGGCTGAAGCGGTACGGCGGGAAGATCTCCTCGGAGTGGGAGTTCGCCAAGGCCCTGCAATTGCTGGAGGAGGACCCCGAGCTCTACGAGTTGACCGACCGCTGGATCGAGGCCGCCGACTGGATCGTGTGGCGGCTGTCCGGCACCTACATCCGCAACGCCTGCACCGCCGGTTACAAGGGCCAGTATCAGGACGGCACCTACCCCTCCCCCGAGTACCTCGCCGCACTCAATCCCGACTTCGCCGACTTCGTGACCACCAAGCTGGATCACCCCATCGGTCAACTGGGCGACCTGGCAGGGACGTTGACGGCCGAGGCCGCCGCGTGGACGGGTCTTCCGGAAGGCATCGCGGTCTGCGTCGGCAACGTCGACGCCCATGTGACGGCGCCCGCCGCCACGGCCGTCGAACCGGGCCGGATGGTGGCCATCATGGGCACCTCGACCTGCCACGTCATGAGCTCCGACCAGTGGGCCGAGGTCCCGGGGATGTGCGGGGTCGTCGACGGCGGCATCCTGCCGGGCCTGTGGGGCTACGAGGCCGGGCAGAGCGGCGTCGGCGACATCTTCGGCTGGTTCATCCGCACCGGCTTCCCCGAGTCGTACGCCAAAGACGCCGCCGCGCTCGGACGGAACGCACACGAACACCTGACGGCCCTCGCCGCCGAACAGAAGATCGGCCAGCACGGACTGATCGCTCTGGACTGGCAGAGCGGCAACCGCAGCGTCCTGGTCGACCACGACCTCAGCGGAGTCCTCGTGGGCCTGACCCTGTCCACTCGTCCGGAGGACGTCTACCGAGCGCTGCTGGAAGCCACCGCCTTCGGCACCCGCACCATCATCGAGACCTTCGAGACCGCGGGCGTGCCGGTCCAGGAACTGATCATCGCGGGCGGCCTGACGAAGAACACGCTGCTCATGCAGATCTACGCCGACGTCACCCGCCGCCCCCTCGGCGTGATCGACTCAGCCCAGGGACCCGCTCTCGGCTCGGCGATGCACGCGGCGGTCGCGGCGGGGGCCTACCCGGACATCCGGGCCGCCGCCCGGGCCATGGGCAAGGCGCGTGCGGGCGTCTACCAGCCCGACCCGGAGCGGGCCGCGGCCTACGACCGTCTGTACGCCGAATACCAGCTCCTGCACGACTACTTCGGGCGCGGCGCCAACGAGGTCATGCACCGACTGCGCCGGATCCGCGCCGAGGCGTCCGCCTGAGCGACTCCCTGTACCCGACGACCCCCGCCTCCTCGGTGGTCGTCACCCTGAAAGGAAACCCTCATGAACACCAGCACCACCCCCTACCCCGAGCACGAGATCTGGTTCCTCACCGGAAGCCAGGGCCTGTACGGCGACGACGTCCTGCGTCAGGTGGCCGACCAGTCCCGGAACATCTCCGAGACCCTCGGCCGCCCCGGCAAGCTGCCGGTCAGGATCGTGTGGAAGCCGGTCCTCACCAACGCCGAGTCCATCCGGCGGATCTGCCAGGAGGCGAGCGCCTCCGACACCTGCGTGGGCGTAATCGCGTGGATGCATACCTTCTCACCCGCCAAGATGTGGATCGGCGGACTCAGTGTCCTGGACCGGCCGCTGCTGCACCTGCACACCCAGTACAACCTGTCGCTGCCCTGGCCGAGCATCGACATGGACTTCATGAACCTCAACCAGGCCGCGCACGGTGACCGCGAGTTCGGCCACATCGAGTCCCGTGTGGGCATCGACCGCAAGATCGTCGCCGGGCACGCCACCGACCCGCGCGTCATCCGACGCGTCTCGGCCTGGGCCCGCGCCGCCGTCGGCCGCCACACCTCGCGCAGCCTGCGCCTCGCCCGCTTCGGCGACAACATGCGCGACGTCGCCGTCACCGAAGGCGACAAGGTGGAGGCACAGCTGCGGTTCGGCTTCTCCGTGAACACCTATGGCGTCAACGACCTCGTCGCAGTGGTCGACGCGGTGGAGGACAAGGTGGCGGCCGAACTCGCGGAGGAGTACGTCGAGTCGTACGACGTGGTCGCGGCGCTGCGCCCCGGCGGCATCCACCACGACTCCCTGCTCTACGCGGCCCGCATCGAGGCCGGCTTGCGGACCTTCCTCACCGAGGGCGGCTTCACCGCCTTCACCACCAACTTCGAGGACCTCGGCGGCCTGCGCCAACTGCCCGGCCTCGCCGTCCAGCGGCTGATGGCCGAAGGCTACGGCTTCGGCGGCGAAGGCGACTGGAAGACCTCCGCCTTGCTGCGCACGATGAAGGTCATGGGCGCCGGGCTGCCCGGCGGCACCTCCTTCATGGAGGACTACACCTACCACCTCGGCCCCGGTACCCCACGCGTCCTCGGCGCCCACATGCTGGAGGTCTGCCCCTCCATCGCATCCGCCCGCCCCCGCTGCGAGATCCACCCTCTCTCCATCGGCGGCCGCGAGGACCCCGTCCGCCTGGTCTTCGACGCGGCACCCGGAGAAGCGGTCGTCGTCGGTCTCTCCGACCTCGGCGACCGGTTCCGGCTGACCGCCAACGCCGTGGACGTCATCAGCCCCAGCGAGCCGCTGCACCGCCTGCCGGTGGCCCGCGCCGTCTGGAAGCCCCGCCCCTCCCTCGCGGAGTCCGCCGAGAGCTGGCTTCTCGCCGGTGCCCCGCACCACACCGTGCTCAGCTCGGCCGTCGACATCGAGACACTCACCGACTACGCCGCCATGTCCGGCGTCGAGCTGCTCACCATCGACGAGACCACCAGCATCGAGGAGTTCGCCAAGGAAGTCCGCTGGAACGCCGCCTACCACCGCCTCGCCCAGGCCCTGTGACAGCGGTGCGGCCCAAGAACCGGATCCGTATCCAAGGAGACGACGACCGATGACCGTACGAGTCCGCGACGGCCTGCGCCAAGAGGTGCTGCACGCCAACCTGGCCATCCCTCAGGTCGGCCTGGCGACGCTGACCTGGGGCAATGTGAGCGGCGTCGACCGTGAGGCGGGCGTCTTCGTCATCAAGCCCTCCGGCGTGCCCTACGAGGATCTCGCCCTCGACCACCTGGTGACCGTCCGCCTCTCCGACGGCGAGGTGGTCGACGGAGACCTGCGCCCCTCCACCGACACCGAGACCCACCGCTGCCTCTATCTGGCTTTCCCCTCCATCGGCGGCATCACCCACACCCATTCCACCCACGCCGTCGCCTTCGCCCAGGCCCGCCGGGAGATACCGGTGCTGGGGACCACCCACGCCGACACGTTCAACGGCCCCATCCCCTGCACCCCCGACCTCACCGCCGAACAGTGCGCGAAGGACTACGAGTACAACACCGGCCGCGTGATCGTGGACATGCTCAAGGAGGACGACCAGAAGGCCGTGGAGGTACCCGCGGCCATGGTCGCGGGCCACGGCCCGTTCACCTGGGGCGCCACCGCCCGCAAGTCCCTCGAACACGCCATCATCTGCGAGGCCGTCGCCGACATCGCCCTCCACACCCTGGCCCTGTCTCCGACCGCCCCGCCACCCCCGCACCTCCTCGACCGCCACTACACCCGCAAACACGGCCCCGACGCCTACTACGGCAACCCCGCTCCCGCACCGGCCGGATGAGCTCAGCGGCACCCACCTGGTGAAGGCGACCGGTGAGCGTGAGGTCGTCAAGGTCAAGTCGATAGCCACCCAGGAGATCGGCCTCGACGAGGTGCTCGCCGACGCGGTCGTCCGCACCTACGAGACCGATCTCGCCGAGCTCGTCATGCAGTTGGGCGGTGACCACCCCTCGTACATCCTCCTGCCCGCCATCCACCGGAGCCGCTCCGAGATCCGGTAGCTCTTCCTGCGGGAGACGGCGGAGTGGGGCAGACCGACCCCGACGGACTCGGTGACGATCCACGCGATCTCGCCAGGACAACGGTCGGATGCGCCTGACCCTGCCGGGCACCCTCATCACTGTCATGGGCATCGAGAGGGTCCTGCCGGGTCTGCCCTGCTTCGCCGACCTGGACGTCTTCCTCCAACTGCTGCCTCGGTCCTCGACCGGCGATTGGATGAAACCCGTAGACCTCGCTGTGGACGGGCGTCACCGAAGGCGACGGCCCCACACACTTCCACCTGGTGCTGCTCGACAACGGCCGCACCGCCCCCCTGACCGACCAGGAGCTACTCCGGCCAGTGCTCCGGGCCTCCGAAGTCCGGGCTGCTGTAGTCCGGCTTCGTGAAGCGCGGACGGGCTCCCGGGGTGGGTCCTTCATCCGGGCGGCTGGAAATGGGGCCGTAGCCGAGGTGCGGGAGGCGGCTGGTCGTCGCCCGGGGTGCCGTACGGTGCGGTGCCGCAGCAGTTTCGGGGTCGGCGAGTGCGTCCCGCAGGAACGGTAGAACGCCGCGCTCCAGCAGGGCCTCGTGCCAGGCTTCCCTGGCCCTTGACACTTCCTCACTGTCTCCGCCGTACGGGTCTGTGTCAGGCGAGCGCCGGCTGCGCAGGGCGACGAGCAGGAGTCCGACGGTGCCGACCAGGATCGCAGCAGCCGCCACGGCAGCGAACACCCATCCCGCGGTGAGCATCATCTGTGCGATCGCCTGCTTGGGGTTGAGCACCTTCAGGATGTAGCCGACGAGCAGGCAGATCACCGCGGCAGTGCCGGCGAGGACGGGTGCGAGGACAGCCGCCACGGCGCCGGCGCCGGCCGATTCGGCGGCTTCTCCTGTGCTCGCGGCAAGCCCCTCCTCGTTCGTGCCCGGCTTCGTTCGGTTGGCTTCACTGACGGACGACGGGGTGGACAGCGCCGATGAACGCACTTCGTCACGGATCTTCACGTAGTACTCGTACTCCCTGGCCGCCGCCGCGGTGATGATTGCGGAGGCGTTGAGTGCCATGGCACGAAGCTGTTCGGGATTGAGCCGCTGGATTGCAGCAGCCAGTTCCGGGCGGTGCGTTACGGAGCGCAGCGCCTTGTCGAGGATCCGCTCGAACTCCTCGCGGTCCTCGCTGAGCAGGTGCTGCGGGGCCGACCGCCCCCACGACGAACCCGACAGCGCCACCAGATAGGCCAGGTCCCGGCCCGGGTGCGACCGCAGAAAAAGATCGGGAGACCTGCTCAGCACCAAGGTGACCGATGCCGCTCTGCGCCGGGCACCGGTGTCCCCGCGCAGGCTGAGTTCGGCCTGGTCGATGGCTTCCTGCCAGAGGTCGGTCATACTTCGTCACCACGTAACTGGCGTTCCATGGCCGCTTTCGCAGCGATGAACCTGAGTTCGGCGACTTGGGACGGATCAAGCAGCGCGCGCTGGGACCACTCGTCGATCCGATCGAACCATGACTCCACCGACGAAACCGCCCCGTCGATGGTCAACGCCTCCCCGCGCAAAGGCTGTTGGGATAGCGCACTTGCCGGATGGACCACATCCAGCAGATGCTCCACATCGAACTGGTCGAAGCGGCGCAGGGCTTCCCCGATGGTGGCGGCGAAGAGCACGTTGGCAGCTCGGTTGACAGCGGCTCGGTCGGGAGCCTGTTCCAGGAGGATGCCCACGATCACAGGCTCCTGATCCTCAGGAAGCCCCTTGACGACGGGGCCGCCGGAATAGCCCGAGTAGTCGCCCAGGAACTGGTGCGCTGTCAATTGCAGCGCCTCGATGACCCCTCCGCCCTCGCAAAGGTACTCCGTCATACCGTTGTCGACATGCCCTCTGAGTTGCACTTCGGACGCCGCGGGACGGTACGGCCCGTGCCAGTCGTCCCCGCCATGAGCGACGCCGGCCCGGGGTATCGGCAGCAGTACCTCGTAAGCAGCAGAGATCATGATCAGAGCGAGGTCCGCGTTCTTGTCGCGGCGGCAAATCTGGCCCGCCAGCCGGCTGCCGTCCGTCAGGACCACGTCCACGTGCTCGTCCGGCGTGGTGAGGCCCCGGAGGCAGTGAAGTGCCGTAAGCACATAGCGGCGGGTCAACAGAAATCCGCCGCCGAGGCGCTGCTGTGAGTGGAAGAGCTCGACCCAGTAACTCGCGTCGATCACGGCGACTCCGGGACCCGCTCCACCGTGAGGGTGACCTCGAACGACGCCTCAGCCGACGCCTTGGACAGGATGACCCCGGCCTCCGCCGCCAAGGTCAGCCCGAACGTCACCTCCATGCTCGCCACCTGCCAGCCGTTGCGGCGTTGAACTTGCGAGAGTGACCGCTGAGCGATGTCCGACGCCTGGACGATGGCCTCCTCCAACTCCCCGGCCCGGTCACCGAGAGCGGAACTCGACCGCGTACGGCTGGAGATCTGCCGACTGCCCGTCGCATCCACAGCAACGGTTTCGATCCGAACGTCCGCCACGTGTCCCCCTGTTGGTCGGGTGCAGCCCGCACCGACCTCGTCCCTGCCAGAAGCGTAGCCAGCCGCATGCGGCATGGGCGACCGATTCCACCGACCTGTCCCTCACACGGGGATCACAGATATCGCCCATTCGTTCGACTGACCTTGGTCGGCTGGTGCACTCAGGATCGACCGGGGCCGCGCCACGGACGCGCCATCACCAGCAGCATCAGGCAGGCCGCGCCGAGGTAGGCGGTGCGGATCGCTTCCACGACCGCGCGACGGCGGGTTCCGCGCGCCCGCCGCCGAGGCAGGGAAGACGAGGGCGCAGTGGGCGACCGTGCAGAAGACCACCGCGCGCAGGACTGGCCAGTCTGGCGGCAGAAGACGATCGAGGCAGTGGCGGTGCCACCTTCTTCCGACTCCACCAACACCTGGACGCGGATGATCAAGGAGAGCTGGCAAGATCCAGCACGGCGCCCACCAAAAGCATGTACATGAGGGGCGGCATCCAGACTGGAGGCCGCAATGCCGCCGAGATATTGGGCCCACCCACACCACGCCCGATCATCATCCCGCATGACCGTGAGGCGTGGGCGCCTCCTGGGACCTCGTGGGGACCTTCGGTCACGTCAAACGGGACAGTGCATGAACGGTCGAAACGACCTCTACACCGGTCAACGACCTGCTGTCGGTCCGAACCCAGCGTCGCCCCACACGGCACATATCGCACACGCACAAAACCGCAGCTGCAGGGGCTGTGAGGCGGCCGGAGCGTCAAATGAGCGTCATGACTGACGGACTTTCTTTCCTCCTTCCGGCCGGTATACCGGACTGTCCGCGCTTCTGATCGCCTCGTGGCTGTCATGTTGCTGCTCGGGCGGCTGGTCAACCACTGGAGGGGCTGCACGAGATTCCCGGCGCAGCGCTGCCGCCATCGGGCCGCCCCGGACGCGTCCGGGCGGCGCGATGCGTACGGGCCCACCCGGCGGACCGGTGACGTGGCTGAACCTCAGGAGCTACTCGTCGCCGAGTTTCACCTCGTGCTGCACATAGGCGTCCGGCCCCCGGACACCTGCCGGGCTGCGGCTCAGGCGTCAATGATGACGGGGATGATGAGGGGCTTGCGGCGGTGAGTGCGGAACGCCCAGTTCGCCACGGCGCGGGCCAGGAGCTGTTCGAGTTGGCGCGCGTCCCCGACACCTTCCTCGGCTGCGGTGGCCAGGGTTTTCTCGATGACGGGAACGACCGGTTCGAAGGTGGCGTCGTCGTGGACGAAGCCGCGGGCCAGGAAGTCAGGGGCCTCGGCGAGCGCGCCGGTGTCTGTGTCGACGATCGCCACCACTGTGACCACGCCTTCGGCGGCGAGGGTGAGGCGGTCCTTGAGAGACGCTTCGGTGGCGCCGCCGACTTCCATGCCGTCCACGTAGACGTTGCCGGCGGGGACCTTGCCGGTGATGGACGCGCGTCCGTCGACGAGGTCGACGACGACGCCGTCCTCGGCGATGACGACCCGGTCGGGGTCGACGCCGGTACGGATGGCGAGGTCGCCGTTGGCCCGCAGGTGGCGCCACTCACCGTGCACGGGCATGACGTTGCGGGGCCTGACGATGTTGTAGCAGTAGACGAGTTCGCCGGCGCTGGCGTGCCCGGAGACATGCACCTTGGCGTTGCCCTTGTGGACCACGTGCGCGCCCCACCGGGTGAGCCCGTTGATCACCCGGTAGATGGCGTTCTCGTTGCCGGGGATGAGGGAGCTGGCGAGCAGGACCGTGTCGCCCTTGCCGATACGGATCATGTGGTCGCGGTTGGCCATCCGCGACAGCGCGGCCATCGGTTCGCCCTGGGAGCCGGTGCACACCAGGGCGATCTTGTGGTCCGGGAGCTTCTCCAGCTCCTTCGTGCTCACGACCAGACCGGACGGGACCTTCAGATAGCCCAGGTCACGGGCGATGCCCATGTTGCGAACCATCGACCGGCCCACAAAGGCGACCTTGCGGCCATGCTCGTGGGCGGCGTCCAGGACCTGCTGGATGCGGTGCACATGGCTGGCGAAGCTGGAAACGATGACCCGGCGCGGCGCGGTGCGCATCACTTGCTCGATCGCCGGGTTCAACTCACGCTCGGACGTGGTGAAGCCGGGCACCTCGGCATTGGTGGAGTCGGTGAGGAACAGGTCCACGCCCTCCTCACCGAGACGGGCGAAGGCCCGCAGATCGGTGATGCGGTCGTCGAGGGGGAACTGGTCCATCTTGAAGTCACCGGTGTGCAGCACCATCCCGGCGCCGGTGCGGATCGCGACCGCAAGGCTGTCCGGGATGGAGTGGTTGACCGCGACGAACTCGCAGTCGTAGGGCCCGAAGCCGCGCCGGTCGCCCTCGCGCACGCGCACCGTGCGCGGACGCATGCCGTGTTCCTTGAGCTTGGCCTCCAGGAACGCCAGCGTCAGCTTGGAGCCGACGACGGGAATGTCGGAGCGCTCGCGCAGCAGGTACGGCACGCCGCCGATATGGTCCTCGTGCCCGTGGGTCAGCACAACGGCCACGATGTCGTCCAGCCGGTCCCGGATCGAGGTGAAGTCCGGCAGGATCACGTCCACGCCGGGCTGGGTCTCCTCGGGGAAGAGCACGCCGCAGTCCACGATGAGCAGTTTGCCGGCGTACTCGAAGACGGTCATGTTGCGACCGATCTCGCCGAGGCCGCCCAGGGCGACGACCCGCAGCCCTCCCTCGGGAAGGGGCGGGGCGGCTTTCAGCTCGGGGTGCGGATGACTCATACCTTGACGTTACCGGAGAGTGGGGTGTGGTGATCCATCACTGGTGCGATCTCTTCCGCTCGACGGAGCCGGGGCACCACGACGGGCGCCCTGGATCGATGGGATGACGCCGGCGGCCGGGACAACAACTGGTGAAGGCGGTGCCGCCTGCCGCGGGTGAGCCGTGGGCCCGGTCGTGTCGGCGAAGATCTCGCCATTTCCCTCGCCGCCTGCTGACCACAACTGCAGGCGCATTCACTCGTGTTCACTCCGGCGGCACGGTGCTCTCGCCGCACTCGCGGCCCGATCAACGACTGCGGCCGTGCCACGGCCGGGGCCGAGCGAGATGCCAGTGCAACCGCTGGGACACATGAACCATCCCTGCGCGCCACGGCACGCCCACGAGCGGATGTGAGGGCCCGCTGATACCCGCGGGCACACTCACCTCAGGCAGCAGCCGATGGACTGGACGATCCGCCGACGCGGCGGTCTAAGCGATGATCACTTCGGCGCCTGCCTGGTTGATCGCGGGGAAGGTGTCGAGCAGGTCCAGGGCGCCTCGACAGGGGGCCATCGCCTCCTCGATCCGCTCGTCCAGTTGCCCGATCGTGGCGGTGAGCTGGTCGTACTGGTCTAGATGCAGGCGGGTGAGGAACGCGTGATGCTCGCGGAAGCGCCCGTTCATGGCCTCGGTCAGTTCGGGGATCTTGTTGCGGAGCCTGCGCTTGGCCAGCCCATGCTGACCTGCGAGCTCATCGGCATCACAGAGGCTTCGCTTTCGGCCGGAACGAACCAACTCAGCGTCCCCTGCCCCCATCAGCCCACGTCAGGGCAGACAGAAGCACCCCCGGCGCGCACAACGCCATTACCACGCCCCCGGCGCGCACCGAAGGTGCGCCGGATCGCTGACCTGTGTTGCGGCACCGGGGGAGCCGTGCGCGCCCGTCTTGCCCGGTAGCCCCACCACCAGGCCCACCCGGACGGGCCGGTGCATAGAATCCGGTCCCATGCCGAAGCCTGACGAGCTGATCATTGACATCGCCGCCCGTGTGGAGTCCGGGCAGAGCAATCGGATGTCCCTGACCGTGGTGACCGGTGGTGCTGTCATCACCGGTCGGCTGGCGCCCGAAGCCGTGTGGAGGCAGAGGGTGTCGGAGGTTCTGACAGACTCCACCGATCTGGGCGAGTTCTCCTCTGTCTTCGACGCCCCTGCGCAAAAGGACGGGCCGCCCACGCATCTGCACTTTCATGTCGCCCGGATCTTGCAGGGCACGGTGGGGATCCCGGAGACGGGGGGATGTACCGCGTCGCGATCGAGGACGTGAATGCCTGGACCGTAGGCGACTTCAGCTACTCCGACCACTGACCCACTGACCCGTTTCGCCGCTTCGAGAGCGACACGGCACGCAGCGGGGGCCCTGTCGGCGCGCCGACAGGGCCCCCATCACCGCTCTGTTCGGCTCGTGCCTGTCCCGTCGGTCAGACGGACAGGGGGGGTGCCGAGCATGGTGGAAGCCTTGCTGCAACGGGTTTCGATGCGCGTGGGTGCGACCTCGGGGAGGGCGCGACAGGTGAAGCCGAGCCGGGACATGGCCCGGAGGGCTTCGCCGGCGCTGAAATCGCGGCGGTCCTGGCGGGTGATGGCCTGGCCGACCGGCTTGACGGGAGAGTGTCGTCGTCCGATGATCACAAACTCGCCGGTGACCGGTTCGGGCTTGACGCCCTTCATCGATTCCAGCACGCCGCTCTTGGTCAGGTCGAACGGAAAGCGGGCGATGACACAGCGCGCATGATGCCTCACAGGGGGGAGGAGGGACGGGGCCGACGGCCATGAAGCGGTTCAGCGGGTCGGGGCGAGGATGCCCACAGCGCTGCCGTGTCCGTCGACCACGGGCAGGGCCCCGAGCCGGCGACAGCGCATCACCCGCTCGGCTTCGGCCCTCGTGGTCAGCGGCGAGGCAAAAGGCCCGATGACGTCGGCGATGTCACGCAAGCGGATCCTGTCCGTGCATCCGGAGCCGTCACGAACGGCCGTGAGCCTGGCCCGGGTGACCAGGCCGGTGCACAGACCGTCCTCGTCGCAGACGACCAGGTGCCCCGTACGGGCGGCGGCCATCACGGACAGTGCGACCTCGACGGTCATGTCCTCCCAGACCTGCGGTCCGGCCGCGTCCATGGCTCGGCCACCGTGCCGTGCGCGGGGTGGGCGCTGATAGTGGCGGCGGACCAGCCCACGATCGCCCGGGAGAACACGTCCACGACGAACGCGACGTGGACGATTCCGGACCAGGTGGCGACATAGGTGAAGTCAGCCACCCACCGCCCGTACGGACGGGACGCGGTGAAGTCGCGCCCGAGCAGGTCACCGGCCCGCTCCTGTCCGCCGTCCCGGATGGTGGTGGCGGATCTTCTTCCCGCGTCGGGCGCCCTCAAGTCCGAGGTCGCGCATCAGCCGGGCGACGGTGCAGCGGGCCACCGGTATGCCTTCGCGGTGCAGTTGCGGCCACACATTCCGGACTCCGCAGACCTGGCGGTGTGCGTCGATGCCCGCTATGAGCGCTTCGACGGCCGGTCGAACTCGGCCGCGAAGAAAGCCGAGGCCGCCTTCAAGATCTCGTTCACCTGCCGCAGTTCGGTGTTCTCGGCCCGCAGCCGCTTGATCTCCGCGGCCTCCTCGGAGGTGATTCCGGGCCGCTGGCCGGCGTCCACCTCGGCCTTGCGGACCCAGGTCCGCACCGTCTCGGCCGCGCCGATCCCCAGCTTGGCCGCGACCGCCTTCGTCGCGGCCCACTCGGTCGGGTAGTGCGGGCGAATTTCCGCGACCATACGCACCGCAGGCTCGCGAAGCTCAGCAGGGTAGGGGGACGGACGTGCCATGACTCGATCCCCTCAGGGAATCGAGCCTCCACCAGACCCGGAGCGGTTCACGTCGACGGCCCTCTGAAGCACAGTGGTGAAGACTCTCGCTCAACCAGAAGCGTAACCAGCGAGAGCCCGGCAGCCCCGGCAGTGGGCCACCGCTCTCCAACAAGCCATCACCGCGCACTATGCGCTACGGCAGTCGCCAGTCCACCGGCTGTGCACCCTGCCGCAGCAGTAGATCGTTGGCCCGGCTGAACGGGCGGGAGCCGAAAAAGCCCCGGTCTGCCGACATCGGCGACGGATGAGCCGACTCGATCGCCGGGAGATCGCCCAGCAACGGCCGCAGATTGCGGGCGTCACGACCCCACAGGATGGACACCAGCGGCTTGCCGCGCGCCGCCAGGGCCCGGATCGCCTGCTCGGTGACCTCCTCCCAACCCTTGCCCCGATGCGCGGCCGGCTTGCGCGGAGCGGTGGTCAGCGCTCGGTTGAGCAGCAGCACCCCCTGCTGCGTCCACGGAGTCAGATCGCCGTTCGACGGCCTGGGCAGTCCGAGGTCGGAGTGCATCTCCCGGAAGATGTTCTCCAGGCTGCCCGGCAACGACCGCACCTCAGGCGAAACAGCGAAACTCAAGCCGATCGCCATCCCCGGCGTCGGGTAGGGATCCTGACCCACGATCAAGACGCGCACGTCATCAAAGGGCTGCTGGAACGCCCGCAGGACATTCGCCCCGGACGGAAGGTATGTCCGGCCGGCCGCTATCTCGGCCCGCAGGAAGTCCCCCATCACGGCGATACGTTCAGCCACAGGGTCCAGAGCCTTAGCCCAGCCCGCTTCCACAAGTTCATGCAACGGTCGTCGTGCCACAGGGCGTCACCCTAGTGGCACACACCGACACCCCGCACACACGGAAGCCACCGCACATGGACGCCACGTACACCGCTACTCTTCCTCCTCAACAAGGTCATCGAGCCGGTGCAGCAACTCTCGTAGCCGGTCACCGGGAAGGAAGGGGAGCCCGTTGCCACGGGTGATCAGCCCACTCCGTCACGGTCACGACGCCTCCGGCCGGGGCGTGCCAGTGCTCGACAGTGCGCCGACCACCGCTCCGCGCAAGCCGGCCGAGCGTCGGGGCAAGGGCTGGGAGGGGTCCGCGCACCCCTCCCCCATGTCCGCCGAATGTGGCTTCTTCGGCTCCCGGCCCTTCAGCCACGCCGACGACCGCCCGGTCCGCCAGGGCGGCGCTCCCCTGGACCGGCGTCTGCCGTGACCGGCGGCTCCGTGCCCTCCCGGCCCCCGGAGGTCCCGGCCCCCGTCGTGCTCGCGGTGGACTCCGGAGGCTCCGGGCTGCGGGCGGTGCTGGCCCGGGGCACCGAGGTGATCGGGGAGCCGGCGGTGTGCGGGGAGGCGGTGCGGACCGGCGCGGGCGGTATCGACGCCGATCATCTGCTGGAGCTGCTGCTGCCGATGGCGGAGCGGTTGCTCACCGACGCCGGGTGCGCGCGGCCGGTGGCGGTGGCCGTCGGAGCCACCGGGTTCGCGTCGCTCGGCGAGCGGCTGCGCGCCGAGCTGCCGTCCGCGCTGGCGCGCGCGTGGGGGGTGCGCCGGGTCGCGCTGGTGGCCGACGCGGTCGCCGCGTACATCGGCGCCCTCGGGGCGCGGCCGGGCGCGGTGATCGCCGCCGGTACGGGGCTGATCGCGATCGGTACGGATCTGACCGCGTGGCGTCGGGCGGACGGCTGGGGCCATCTCCTCGGGGACTGCGGCGGCGGCGCGTGGATCGGGCGCGCCGGGCTGGAGGCGGCGATGCGGGCGCACGACGGGCGGGACGGCGGTTCGGCCCGGCTGCTGGCGCGCGCGGAGAAGGCGTTCGGCCCGCCGGCCGGCATTCCCGGCCGGATCTACCCGAGGGCCGACCGTCCGGCGGTCCTCGCGTCGTTCGCGCCCGAGGTGGCCGCCTGCGCCGGGGACGACCCGGTCGCGGCGGCCGTCCTGCGTGAGGCGGCCCGGCACATGGCCGACGCCGCGGCCGCCGTCTGCCCGGCCTCCGGCGGGCCCCGAGTGGCCCTGACCGGCGGTCTGTTCAAGCTGGGCGCCCCGCTGCTGTTCCCGCTGGAGGCGGAGTTGGCCGCGCGGCTGCCGCACGCGCCGCTGGTGCCGGCGGAGGGGGATCCGCTCGTCGGTGCGGTGCGCATCGCCGCCGCGTCGGCGGTCGGTGAGCCCGGCTTGCCTTACGACGAGCGGATGTTGTACGTGGTGGCCGAAAAATAGTACCTGAAACAGGGAGCAATCCAGCCTGTCGGACAAGCGTGGTCGGGGTCACCCAAGTGCACCGCTCAGCAGATGAATGCGGTATCGATCGGTCCTGATCGGCACGTAACTCATCAGACAAATCAGGACGGATACCGCTCACCTGCACCCTCCCCGAACAGGGGAGCCCAAGAAGCCAGTAACATGCGGCGCCATGAGCTCCCCCACTGGGCCCGCGTCCGGCCTGCCTGTACGAATGCCGCGACCCCGCCAGCCCGGGCGGCACCGCCGTCCCGAGCCGCTGGCGGCTCCCGAGGGCGCGCCCGCGCTCGTCCTCGCGGTGCCGGGCACGCCCAGCGCCGCCACGCGCAGCCTCGCCGAGGAGGTCGTGAGCATCGCGCGCTCCGAGCTGCCCGGCCTCGACGCCCGCATCGGTTACGTCGACGGTGGCGCCGACGAGTTCCCCACGCTGCAGTCGGTGCTCACGCACGCCGCCGAGGAGCGCACCGCCCGCTACGAGCAGGCGCGCGCCGCCGGTCTGGACGTCAAGGAGCCGGACGGCCCCGTCGCCGTCGTCGTGCCCCTGCTGGCCGGTCCGGACAGCGCCACGCTCCGCCAGGTCCGCCAGGCGGTCATGGAGAGCCGTATCGCGGCCGAGCTGACGGACGTCCTCGGTCCGCACCCGCTGCTCGCCGAGGCGCTGCACGTGCGCCTGTCCGAGGCGGGACTGGCACGTGCCGACCGGGCTCGGCTGTTCACCGTCGCCACCGCCGCGGACGGCATCGTCCTCGCCACCGTGGGCGGCGAGGAAGCGGTGCAGGCCGCCGGGATCACGGGCATGCTGCTGGCCGCGCGCCTCGCCGTGCCGGTGATGGCCGCCGCGCTCGACCAGGAGGGCTCCATCACCTCCGTGGCCGAGCAGCTGCGTTCCTCGGGCTCGCAGCAGCTGGCGCTAGCCCCGTACCTGATAGGGCCGGAGATCGACGCCGGTCTGATCGAGGCGGCCGCGAACGAGGCGGGGTGCTCCGCCGCCGAGGCGCTCGGCCCCTACCCGGCGATCGGCAAGCTGGCGCTCGGCAAGTACACGACCGCGCTCGGCATCGCGCCGCAGCAGCCGCAGGGCATGCCGGTCCGCTGAGTCCGGCCCGCCCGCACCGCGAGCCGTACGGCCGAGGGCCCGCTCCTCTCGCAGGAGCGGGCCCTCGGCCGTACGCGTACCGCGCGCGGCGTCCCGGCGTGCGCCCCGGTGGTCCGCGCGATCTCGCTGGGGCTAGAGGGTGCCCAGGACGACGCAGGAGGCCGCGGGCACCTCGATCGAGCCGGCCCGCACCGGCAGGCCGGTGTGCGGGTCGACCGTGAACCAGGTGACGTCGCCGGAGCGCTCGTTGGCCACGTACAGCGTGCCTGCCGCGTAGGTGAGGGCGCGGGGCCAGCGGCCGCCGCAGTCCACGGTCGTGACCAGGCGCAGTCCGTCGCCCTCGACGGCCAGCACGGACAGCACGTCCGTGCCGCGGGTGGCCGTCCACACGAAGCGGCCGTCAGGGGACACGGCGAGGCCCGAGGGGTACGCGTCGCCCTCCGGGGCGTGCGAGAGCACCGGGGTCTCCCCCAGCGGCTCCAGCGGGCCGTCAGGGTCGTTCCAGCGGCACACGGTCACCGTGGGCGTCAGTTCGTTCAGCACATAGACGTACGATCCGTTCGGTCCGCCCGGGTGGAGGGCGAGGTGGCGCGGCCCGGAGTCCGGCCGCAGCGCCGTCTCGTGGTGCGCGACGGGGACGCCGTCCCGCAGCGCGCACACCCGAACCGAGTCCGTGCCGAGGTCCACGGCGAGGAACCGGCGACCGGACGGCTCGGGCACCACCTGGTGGGCGCGTGGCTTTCGTCGACCGCTAGGCCCGGTGGCGGCCCCGGTGCGCCGGAGGATCCCGGAGGCGGGGGACGCGAGGGTGCCGTCGGGGTGCAGCGGGACGGCGGTGACACTGCCGGAGCCGTAGTCGGCGGTCAGGACGTGACCGGCGAACAGGGAGAGGTGGGTGGGGCCGTCCCCGACCGCCACCGGGGGCCCGGTCAACTCGGGCTTGTCGCCCGTCACCCGATAGGCGGCCACCGCTCCCTCGGAGCGCTCGCTGACCGAGTAGAGCGTGCGCCCGTCCGGCGCGAGGGCCAGGTAGCTCGGGTCGGGAACGTCGTCCGCGCCGCCCACGACGCTAAGCGCCCCGCTGTCGTCGTCTACCTCGGCGACGAGGACACCGGGGCCTCCCGCCGACGTGAACGACCCGATGTACGCCCGCCGTCGCGACCCGTCCGCCGGGCTCGCGTCCGTCGAGCCGCCGTCCGTGCCCCCGTCCGCGCCCACTCTCGTCGTCACTGCCGTCCCCTCCCGCTCGTCCGGTGTGCGGGGCGACCCTAGCAGTAGGTCTAGACCAAAATCCCTGGGGTGGCGCGTGATCTGCCGCGTGCGCCCTGAAGTCGTCCTAGGCTCCACCGTGCGCGACGCCCACCATGTCGTGGGCTCCACCGTGCGCGACGCCCACGACGCGCGGGGGCACCCCTGCCCGTAGCCGCCTCGGGGCTGCGCCCCGTCGGCGCCGCTCGCTTCGAGTTCGTCCGCGGGCCGGGGGCTTCTCGCGCAGTTCCCCGCGCCACTACAGGGGCGCGGCGGTTTCCCGTGCAGGCCTGTCGGTCAGGGGGCGGCCGGGCGAGAGCCCGCGGCCGCTCCGAGCGGCATCGCCAGGTCCGACAGCGCCTTCTCCAGGTTGTGCAGGTGCACCAGGGCGGTCCCGGCCTCCGCCGGGGAGACCGCAGCCTTCGCCCCGTGGGCGGACGCGTGCCCTCCGGGGGTGGTCAGGGCCTCCACCGCGGCCTTCACGCGCCAGCAGGCGGCGATCAGGCCGGCCTCGCGCGAACCGGCCGGGTCGGCGGTGGCGGAGACCAGGGCACGTACCTCGCCCACGCAGTCGTCGAGGAGCCGGAGGGCCGCGCGGGCACGAGCCTTGCGGGCGCGGTAGGGGTTCAGGGGATGCACCAGCGGAGCGAGCGCCATCCTCGCCCGACCGAACAGCAGTTCCAGCTCGGCGGCGTGGGGAGCCGGGTCGGCCCCGGGGACGCCCTCCAGCCGTGCGGCGGTGGCGACCGCGGCGGCGTGCACACAGTGCAGCGCCCGCTGGATCCAGGCGTCGTTGGTCGCGTGCGTCGTCACCGGCAGGACGAGGACCACGGCCAGCATGGCGCACACCGCGCCCACCCCCGTCTCGACGAGACGCAGCGCGAGCAGACCGGCGTCCAGCACGCCGAGCAGGCCGTAGAGGAGGCTGACCATGACGGTGACGGCGAGCATCATCCAGGAGTACGAGACCGCCGCCGTGTAGAAGATCCCGAAGACGCAGACCGCGACGAGCGCGGCCGACGGCACGGGTGCCCCGTCCAGCGGGACGGCGACGAGCAGGCCGACGGCGACGCCGATCACGGTGCCGAGGACGCGGCGGAAGCCTCGGACCAGGGTCTCGCCGCGGGAGGCGGTGTTGACGAAGATCCACCAGGCGGTGCCGACGGCCCAGTACCAGCGGTCCTCGGAGAGGAACTGTCCGAGGAGCAGGGCCAGGCCGCAGGCGACCGCGGCCTGGCACGCCTGCCGGGTGGTCGGGCGCGCGAGCCCCGTCCCGGGCGGCCCGGCGGGGAGCGCGACGGGCGGGAGGGCACGCTCGACCGGCCACAGCACGAAGCGCACCACGCCCGCGACGAGCAGCGCGAGGGTCATGGCGGCGTACAGCCCGGGCAGGTCCGCGGGGACGGTGTGCAGGAACTGCGCCACGAAGTAGCTCATGAACGCGAAGATCCCGAGCGCCTGACCGCGCGGCCCCCAGCGGCGGGCGTAGACACCGCAGAGGACGGTGGCCACGAACGCCGCGTCCCGGGCGGCCGTGACGTCGTGCAGGACGGCGGCCAGAGCGAGGACGGGGTATCCGGCCACCGGCAGGAGCGCGGTGGTGATCCGCTGGGCGGGGACGCTCGCGTCGGTGACGGTGAACAGGGCGAGCAGGGCCGCGAGGCCGCCGGTGATCGACGCGGGGAGCGGGAGACCGCACAGTTCGGACGCGGCGACGGCGGCGCCCACGCCGATGACGGCGCGCAGTGCGTTGCGCAGCCTCAGGAGCCCCGGATCGGGAGCCGTGAACATCCTCTTCATGACCGTGTGCCGCCCCCTTGCCGTGGTGCCCGCCCCGCCCGCGGCAGGGCCGGGGTCTCCGGCGGAGGGCGGGCACGGCGAAGGCGCCGCGCTCCGGATCCGGCTTCGTCGCCGCTCCGGCACCGCACGGCGCCCTGAGTTACGTGGATACGGCAGAGGTACCATCCCGGGCCCCGATGGCTCAACAGGGCCTCTCACGGCTGAGCCATTGGTACAGCGCGGGAGGATCGCGGTGGGCCGTCGGTGGGCCAACGGATCATCGGCATGGCGAGCCGCGGACCTTGTGGTTGCGGTGGTCCGGGCGAGGTGGGGTTCACTGGGCCATCGGTACAGTTCTCATGATCACGTACGACGCAGGGAGGCCGGTGGACCATGGCCGTGGACGAACTCGACACCCGCATCCTGCGGCTGCTGCTGGAGCAGCCGCGCACCAGCGTGCGGGAGTACGCCCGTGTCCTCGGCATCGCCCGGGGCACGCTCCAGGCCCGTCTCGACCGGCTGGAGCGGGACGGTGTGATCACCGGCACGGGTCCCTCGCTCTCCCCCGCCGCGCTCGGCCACCCGGTGCTGGCCTTCGTGCACATCGAGGTCACGCAGGGGCACCTGGACGACGTGGGTGACGCGCTGGCGGCCGTACCGGAGATCATCGAGGCATTCTCGATCACGGGCGGTGGTGATCTCCTGACCAGGGTAGTGGCGCGGGACAACGCGCATCTGGAGGACGTCATCCAGGCGCTGATCAGTCTGCCGGGTGTGGTGCGCACCCGTACGGAGGTGGCGTTGCGGGAGCGGGTGCCGTACCGGCTGTCGCCGTTGGTGGAGTCGATCGGCTCGGCGGCGGGCCGGCCGGCCCGGAACTGATCGACGGCACCCCGGCGTGAGGGTCCTCGTCAGAGTTGGGTGAGGGCCAGGTCGAGCATGTCGGCGAAGAAGTCGGCCGCGGTGGTGTCGATGCACAGCGGTGGCTTGATCTTGAGGATGTTGAGGTGGTCCCCGGTGGGCTGGACGATCACGCCGAGGTCGAGCATGCGGTCGCAGAGGTCGGCGGTCTCCTCTGTGGCGGGTTCCAGGCCGACGCGGTCCCGGACGAGCTCGAGGCCGAGGTAGAGGCCCGAGCCGTGGACGGCACCGATGATGTCGTGGCGGTCGGCGAGCGCCTCCAGCCGCTTCTTCAGATGGCCGCCGACCCGCACCGCGTTGCCCTGGAGGTCCTCGTCGCGCAGGGTGTCCAGGACGGTGAGGCCCACGACGCTGGAGACGGGGCTGCCGCCGGTGGAGGAGAAGAAGTAGCCCTGGTCGCGGTAGCGGTCCGCGACCGCCCTGGAGGTGATGACGGCGCCGAGGGGGTGTCCGTTGCCCATGGCCTTGGCGACACAGACGATGTCGGGCACGACCTGCTGCTGTTCGAAGCCCCAGAACCAGTGTCCCAGGCGGCCGTATCCGACCTGGACCTCGTCGGCGACGGCCAGGCCGCCGTGGCGCCGTACGGCCGCGTACACCTGGGCGAGATAGCCGTCGGGAAGTGCGACTCCTCCGGCGTTGCCGTAGAAGGTCTCGCCGATGAACGCTCCCGCCGGGCGGCCGGCGGCGGCCAGTGCGTCGATCACCGCGACGGCCTCGGGTGCGTAGCGCACGGCGTCCGGCCCGCGGTGGCGGCCGCGGTAGGAGTTGGGCGAGTCCACGGTGTGCACCCAGCTCGGTCGGGTGGCCAGGGCGTTCGGGTTGTCCTGGAGCGAGGTGGAGACCGCGTCGGAGGCGTACGTCCAGCCGTGGTACGCCTCGCGCAGCGCGACGACGTCGGGCCTTCCGGAGGCCCCGACGGCCAGGCGAAGGCCCAGATCCACCGCCTCCGAACCGGAGTTGACGAGGAACACCGTGTCCAGAGGATCGGGGAGGAGGGCGGCGAGGCGCTCGCTGAACTCCACCACGGAGGCGTAGTGGAAGCGCGAGTTGGTGTTGAGCCGCCGCAACTGCCGGGAGACCGCCCGCTCGACGCGGGGGTGGGCGTGGCCGAGCGGGGTGACGTTGTTGACGATGTCGAGGTAGGACCGGCCGTCGGCGGACAGCAGATGGTGGCGCCAACCACGTTCGATACGCGGGGGGTTGGCGTAGTAGTGCTCCTGCACGGTGGCGAAGGCGGCGGCACGCCGGTCGAGCAGGTGCCCCTCGCTCGCACGGTCGGATTCGGCGGGAAGACCGAGGAGCGGGGCGGGGTCGGCGGTGAGCGCGAGCCAGCCGGCGGCGTACTCGGGACGGACCAGGCGCGGTGCGGCGGGGCCCTCGGGGTCGCGCAGCGCGATGTGGAGGGAGGCACCGGAGCGGAGGTGGGCGATGTCCTCGCCCGCCCGCACCGTCGCGCCGGTGGCCACGGGCTGGATCTCGCGGGAGAAGGACAACGACAGCGCCTGCGCGCCGTAGGTGAGTTCCACGTGTCCCGGCGTCGCGGCGAGGACCTTCCCCGCGGCGGGCGCCTGGACCACGGCGTCCCGGCCGAGCCAGAGGTCGATCCCGGTGGGCACCGTGGCGGGGGACTCCGCCGACAGTGCCGGTGTCTCGGCGAGTCGCGCGTGGGCGTACCGGGTGGCGACGGCGGCCGCTCCGTCCGCGAGCGCGGACGTCACCAGCCGGGCCTCGGTGCCGGCGTCGGTCCAGGCTCCGTGGTCCATGGAATCGGCTTCGGCGGACAGGTCGAGGAGGGTGATGTCGTGGGCGGCGAGGTCCCGCATGAGCGGGTGCGCCGGGACGTCGGCCTGCGCGGTCCGGGCAGGCACGTCGGTCATGCCGGTCGCCTCCCGGATGAGGTGGCTCATCACCGGCAGGGGCGTCCGGGTGGCCTGCTCGAATATGCGCCACTCGTGGTCGAGGGCGTCCGTGGCGTAGGAGTTGTCCTCGTCGACGGCGGCCTGGTGCCGCCCGCTGGCCACCAGGATGGCGGCGCGCAGGACCACGAGCGGCCACACCGCCTCGGCCTCCTCGGGGGAGAGCGGCCGAACGGCGTGGAAGGCGCGGACGGCCGGCAGCACGTGGTGAGGCTCGACGCCGTCGTGGTGGAGCATCGAGGACAGTGACACGGCGAGTTCGCCGACCGCCCAGCTCGTGGTCACGTCGCCGAAGTCGATGATCCCGTCAGGCATGGGCGGACGGCTGTCGAGGCAGCGGATCAGATTGTCGTCGGTGAGGTCCAGGTGCACGGCCTGCGACGGCAGCGCGGCGGCGAGCTTCCGGACGTGCGCCCAGGCCTCGGCGGTCGCGGTCCGCACGGCGGCGCGCCGGTCGGGTTCGCCGATGTGCCGGGCGAGCTTGGCGACGACGCGATCGGCGTGCTGCGGATCCCACTGGAGCACGCGGTCGAGGCCCGGGTGCCGGAAGTCGCGCAGGGCCGTGCTGACCTTTCCGACGATCGTGCCCATGCGCGCCACGGTGCCGGGTGAGAGGTGCCGTGGTCCCGAGAGCGTGCCGCCGGGCAGGTGGCGCAGCAGGCGTGCGACGGCCGGACCGTTCTCGGTGTCCACCGTCGTGCGCAGCGGGGAGCCGTCGGGGCGGCGCAGGACGGTGGCGACGCGCAGTTCCGGACAGGCCGAGGCGATCAGGTCGGCTGCCGCGTCCTGGGCGTCGATCTCCACCGTGGAGAAGGCAGGGTTGGCGATCTTCAGGATCGTCGCGGGCGTCCCGTCGTCGGCGAGCAGCAGGAAGTTGGCGTCCTGCTGGCTGCCCACCGCCTGCGCGCGAGCGGTGACACCGAGGTGTTCGGCGGCGATGAGCTCGGCCTCGGCCGGCGTCATGCGGGGTGCGGGAAGGGCGTCCTCGGCGAAGAAGTCGATCGTGCGGTACTCGTCGGGCAGCATGCGGGTTCCTCGGCTGGTGTGGGCGAACAGGGCTCGGACGCTCGGACAGGTTGGTGTTCCACCAGGTGGTGCAGCCGTTCAAGGCACCGGAATCCGGAGGTCGGGGGCAGAGGCTCCGTCAGGGCCAGTGCTCGACTCGTCCGAGCGGTCTCCTGGGGTGCCGTGCCTACGGGGACCGTCGGCGGCCTCGTACCGAAACCCGTGCCCCTCGATCGCTTGCGCCACGATGCGGGTCGCGGCCCTCGGACGCCTCGGTCGACATCCTCAGTCGACGTGCCACAGGAAGCGGTGCGTGTGAATCCCGAAGTAGGGGAAGTTCGCCACGGATACGACACCCTCGACGGGCCGCACGACGTCGTTGATGAAGTCCAGAAGATCCCGGGGCTGGGGGCACACCACCTCCGCGAACAGGTCGAAGCCGCCGGCTGTCAGGACCGTGTACACGACCTCGTCGTGCCGGGACAGTTCTTCGGCGACCGCCCTGGGATCGCCGTCGATGCGCAGGCCCAGGAGTGCCATCGTCTGCCGGCCCATGGTCATCGGGTCGGTCACTCCGACGACCTGGACCGCCTTGGTGTCGATCAGCCGCTGCAGCCGCAGCCTCGCCGCCGAGGGTGACAATCCCACCTTGGGACCCAGTTCGGCGTAGGGGATCCGGCCGTCGACCTGCAACTCCCGCAGGATGGCCCGGTCGATGTCGTCCATGCGATACCTCTCCCCTGCGTGAACAGCAAGCGTTGCGCTTGTATCAAGCACAATGACGGATCCATGCGCTCGATTCAAGTGCGATGACGATGGAATCGAGCGAATCGCGTGTGTGCGCTCCCGCGAGCGCTGCACGGTGGATCCGCGGTGTCGCGCACGACCTGCGCGTACAACCTGCGCGCACGACCTGCGCGCACGACCTGCGCGCACGACCTGCGCGTACGACCCGGACGCAGGCTCAGGAGGACGTGAGGAGGCTGTCGTCCAGGAACTCCCTTACGTGGCGGATGACGTGCGCCCGGTCCGTACCCCGCAGCCCGATCGCCACCTGGATGGAGAACCCGTCGAGCAGCGCCCGCAGCCGGGCGCCGAAACGGTCCGGATCGACCCGTCGGAACTCCCCCCTCGACACACCCTCCGCCAGCAGTGCCACCAGGTCGCGGTGCCAGACGCCCTCGATCGCGGCCTGGCGGTCGCGGGCCGCGTCGTCGGCGTTCTGCGAGCGGTTCCAGACCTCCAGCCACAGGGTCCAGTGCGGGTCCCGGTGGCCGTCGGGCACGTACAGGTCGACGTACGCGTCAAGCCGCTCGCGTGCGGAGGTGGTGCGGGTCAGCAGCCGGCCGCGCTCGGCACCGAGCCTGCCCTCGCTCCATTCCAGGGTCTGGAGCAACAGTTCGTCCTTGGAGCGGAAGTAGTAGAGGAGATGGCCGCTGCTCATCCCGACCTCATGGCCGAGCGCCGCCATGGTGAGCTTCTCCAGACCGCGCTCGGCGATCATCGCCATGGCGCTGGCGAGGACGTCCTCGCGGGGCGGGGCGGGGGTCCGGCGGCGGGTGTTCACTCGGCGTCCTCCACCCGTACGGCGCCGGGGACGAGCCGGGTCTCGTAGCCGCTCGTGCAGTCGGCGGCGACGATCGCGACCTCGTCGGACTTCCACGTGCCGCCGGGCACGATCCCGTCGTACTCCTCGTCGGGACCGACCGGCCCGAACGGCGCCCCGAACGGGAGCGGGTCGACGACGTACGTCCCGCACGGAACGCTCGGCGGGCCGTGCCGTCGGCCGTCGGGGCCCGGAAGGCCGTCCCACCCGGGGTACTCGGGCATCTCGTCGAGTTGCCGGACCGGCGCGGTCAGCCGTGTTCCGCAGGTGGCGCAGAGCAGTACGTTCACCGGTACGTTCTACCTGACCACGGCCCTCGGCTGCTGCTGTGTGATGCAGTGGATGCCGCCGCCGCCCGCGAAGACCGCCCGCGCGTCCACCAGTGTCACCGTCCGTTGCGGGAACAGCCGGCGGAAGATGTCGGCGGCGGTCTCGTCCCGGGGGTCGTCGAAGCCGCACAGGACGACGCCGCCGTTGCAGAGATAGTGGTTGATGTAGGAGTAGTCGGCCCAGCGGCCGTCGGCCTCCAGGACGGTCGGAGCGGGCACCTCGACGACCTCCAGGCGGCGGCCGCGCGCGTCGGTCTGCGCCTTCAGCAGGCCGACGACCTCCCGCGTCACCTCGTGATCGGGGTGTGCCGGGTCCGGCTGGACGTGGGCCACGACCACACCGGGACGGGCGAACGCGGCGACGATGTCCACATGGCCGAGGGTTCCGAAGCCGTGCGGGGGGTAGTCGCCGGTGAGGCCGCGCGGCAGCCAGATCGCCTTTCGGGTGCCGAGGTGGGCGTGGATCTCGGCCTCCACCTGCTCACGGGTCCAGTGCGGGTTGCGTTCCGGCCCGAGCTGGACCGTCTCCGTCAGCAGGACCGTGCCCTCGCCGTCGACGTGGATGGCACCGCCTTCGTTGACGAGCTTTGAGGTGTACGTCTTCACCGAGCCCGCGAGGTCGGAGACGTACACGGCGATCTTCGCGTCGTGCTCCCAGCGCGCCCAGTCCTGGGCACCCCAGCCGTTGAACGTCCAGTCCACGGCTGCGAGTTCACCGGCGCCGTCGGTGAGGAACGTGGGCCCGATGTCGCGCATCCAGGCGTCGTCGAGGTCCCGCTCGACCGTGTCGATGCCGGGCCCGAGCAGAGCGCGCGCCTCGGCCGACTGTCCGGGGCCGCACACCATCGTCACCGGCTCGAAGCGGCGCACCGCGCGGGCGACCGAGGCCCAGGCGAGGCGCGCGGTGGCGAGGCCCTCGGGGTCGTCGAAGGTCGGGTTCGGGACCGGCCACGCCATCCAGGTGCGTTCGTGCGGTGCCCACTCGGCGGGCATGCGGAAGCCGTCGGCGGCAGCAGACATGAGTGATCCTCACAGGCTGTGGCATTCAGAGGAAATACAGGCGGTTGAGGGAGACGGAATCGGCCGGTTCGGAGCGCAGCGGCTCTCCGTCGAGCGTGACCAGCCCCGTGCGCTGGTCCACGTCGACCGCTCCGGTACGGGAGTTGAGGCGCAGGTCGGCCGGCCCGATGCCGCGCGTGCCCCGTACGGCGACCCTGCGGCGCCGGGTCGGCATCGAGTCGCCTCCCTGGTCGAGGGCCGCCTGGGCGACGAAGGCGACCGAGATGTCGGCGGGTGTGGCGCCGTGGGCCCCGAACTGCGGGCCGAGGACGAGGGGTTCGCAGGCGTCGGTCGCGGCATTGGGGTCACCGACCACGCCGTACGCCGGGAAGCCGGCCTTGAGCACCAGCTGCGGCTTGGCGCCGAAGTACTGCGGCCGCCACAGCACGATGTCGGCGAGCTTGCCGACCTCGATCGAGCCCACCTCGTGGGCGAGGCCGTGCGCGACGGCCGGGTTGATCGTCAGCTTGGCCAGGTAGCGCAGGACGCGCTCGTTGTCGTGGTCGTCGGGTGCGCCGAACTCGGCCTTCATCTTCCCGGCCATCGCGAACGTACGGCGGACGGTCTCACCGGCCCGCCCCATCCCCTGCGCGTCCGACGAGGTGATGCCGATCGCGCCCAGGTCGTGCAGCACGTCCTCGGCGCCCATGGTCCCGGCACGGATGCGGTCGCGGGCCATGGCGGCGTCGCCGGGCAGGTCGGTCTTGAGGCCGTGGGCGGAGACGATCATGTCGTAGTGCTCGGCGACGGCGTCCCGGCCGAAGGGGAGGGTGGGGTTGGTGGAGGAGCCGATGACGTTCGGGACGCCGGCCATCTTCAGCACGTTCGGGACGTGTCCGCCGCCGCAGCCCTCGATGTGGAAGGCGTGGACGGTCCGGCCCTCCAGCACGCGCAGGGTGTCCTCGACCGACAGGCATTCGTTCAACCCGTCGCTGTGCAGGGCAACTTGCACGTCGTGTTCCTCGGCGACACGCAAGGCGGTGTCCAGGGCACGTGTGTGGGCGCCCATGTCCTCGTGCACCTTGAAGCCGGACGCGCCGCCCTCGGCGAGGGCCTCGATCAGGGGCGCTTCATGCGAGGACGAACCCCGCCCGAGGAAACCGATGTTGACCGGCCAGGCGTCGAAGGCGTCGAACGCGTGCCGCAGCGCCCAGGGCGAGTTGACCCCGACGCCCCACACGGGGCCGAACTCCTGCCCGATGATCGTGGTGACACCGGAGGCGAGTGAGGCTTCCATGATCCGTGGCGACAGCAGGTGGACGTGGGTGTCGACGGCTCCGGCGGTCGCGATGAGCCCCTCGCCGGACACGATCGAGGTCCCGGTGCCCACGACGACGTCGACCCCGTCGAGGGTGTCGGGGTTCCCGGCCCGCCCGACCGAGCAGATGCGGCCTTCCCTGATGCCGATGGAGACCTTGCGGATGCCCAGCACCGCGTCGATCACGACGACGTTGCTGATGACCACGTCACAGGTGTCCCGGACGGCCGCCGCCTTGAGGTGCAGTCCGTCCCGGGCGGTCTTGCCGAACCCGGCGAGGAACTCGTCAC
Source organism: Streptomyces sp. ATCC 21386 (assembly GCF_018728545.1). Lineage (NCBI taxonomy): Bacteria > Bacillati > Actinomycetota > Actinomycetes > Kitasatosporales > Streptomycetaceae > Streptomyces > Streptomyces sp. ATCC 21386. Next base: position 4,821,929 of record NZ_JAAVVL010000001.1, on the reverse strand, counting down.
CGTAGCGCTGCGAGTCGGACTCGACGCGGATCGTCAGGCCGGAGTCGCCCAGCCGGATCCGGTCGCCCGCGCGCGGGCCGTGGGTGGCGGCGTACTCGTACGGGCTGAGGCGGCGGGCCTCGGCGGGGTGGCCTCCTGGGCGGCTCATCGCTCGACCTCCTGTCCAGGTGTCCGCGGTACGCCGAGATAGCCGCAGGCGGCGGCGCGGCGCAGTGCCTCCTCGCGAGCACCCGGCGCGTCCAGTGCCCCGTCGACGAGACCGGCGAAGCCGATGGCGATCCGGTCGCCCCCGATGGGCACCAGCCCGACCTCGAGGCTCTCCCCCGGCCCGAACCGCACAGACGACCCAGCGGGTACGGCGAGCCGCATCCCGTAGGCCCTCTCCCGTGCGAAGTCGAGCCGGGGGTTGGCCTCGAAGAAGTGGAAGTGGGAGGTGACGGAGACCGGCACGGCGGCGGTGTTGGTGACCGCCAGCCGGACGCTCGCCTCGGGCTCGGTGTGCTCGGGTCCCGGCAGCAGCGCGCCCGGAGCCCGCCCGCCGAGACTCCCGCCGATCGGGTCGCTGACGACCGCGAGCCGCGATCCGTCGTCGAAGACCGCCTCGACCTGCACCTCGGTCACGATGTCCGCGACACCCGGCAGTACGTCGTCCGGGCCGAGCACGGATCTGGCGCGCTCGACGGCCTCCGCGAGCCGGGCACCGTCGCGGGCGGCCTCACAGACGGTGTCCGCTATCAGCGCGGTCGCCTCCGGCACGTTGAGCCGCAGGCCCCGCGCGCGGCGGGCGCGGGCCAGCTCAGCGGCTCCGAAGAGCAGCAGCCGGTCACGCTCCGTGGGAGTCAGTCTCATGCCGCGGGGCCCTCCTCCGCTTCACTGAAGTTAGAGCGACACTCTAAACACGGAATGCATGAGAGTGCACCAGTAGATCACTGGCCCAGCTCTCTCAGATAGAACGTCGCTCTAATCTTCGGCACGCATCGCGTCCGGACGATTCACGCCATGGCCGGCTCGTCGTCGAGGCGGAACCTCGGGTCGCCCGGGACGGACGCGAGGAGTTGAGCGGTGTACGGATGCTTCGGCTCGGCGAAGGTGGCTCCGGTCGGGCCGAGTTCGACGAGGTCCCCGTGCAGCAGGACCGCGACCGAGTCGCTCACGTGCCGGACGACGGCCAGGTCGTGCGAGATGAACAGCATCGTCAGCGAGAGCCGGCGGCGCAGATCGGCGAGCAGGTTGAGGATCTCGGCCTGGGTCGTCAGGTCGAGGGCCGAGGTGATCTCGTCGGCGATGACGAACCGGGGAAGCGGTGCGAGGGCCCGTGCGATCGCCAGCCGCTGCCGTTGGCCGCCGGAGAACTCGTGCGGGTAGCGGTCCATGGCGTCCGGGTCGAGGCTCACCTGGCTGAGCAGTTCGGCGATCCGGGTCCGGACCGGTTTGACCCTGGCCCGGATCGGATCGAGTGCCTCGGCGAGCGACTGCGCGACGGTGCGCCGCGGGTCGAACGAGGAGTACGGGTCCTGCGGGATCATCTGGACCGTCGCGGCTCCCGCCCGTCCGCGCGAGGTGCGCAGCGGGGCGTCGTCCACGAGGATCCGGCCGCTCGACGGCCTGTGGACGCCGACGAGTGTCCGCGCGAGCGTCGTCTTGCCCGACCCGGACTCGCCGACGAGCGCGAGGGTGCTGCCCCGGGGGATGTCGAACGAGACTCCCTTGAGCACCCTGCGGGCCGCGACGCCGTGGCCGAGCTCGACGGTGAGGTCCTCCACGCGCAGCAGCGGGGTGGCCGCCTGCGGGTCCGGTGTGGTGGCGGTGGCGGTGGCGGACATCAACGGCTCCCTTCCGCGGCCGGGGGGCGGTCCGCGGCTTTGTCGAAAAGATCGTCCGACGGCGCCCCGCTCGGCTGCGCCGCGTGCGCGTCGGCCGTCCACCGGACCGCGCTGAGGGTTTCGCCGGCCTCGACCGCGGCGGGAGTCGCCGCGAGCAACGCGCGGGTGTACGGGTGGGTGACCGTCCCCCGGCGCAGGTCGCCGCCCGTGGTCCGGTCGACGACCCGGCCGCCGTGGAGCACCAGGACGGTGTCGCAGAGCACGCCGACGACGCCGATGTCGTGCGAGATGAACAGCATCGCCGTGCCGTGCTCGCGGTTGATGCGCCGGAACTGACGCAGCACCTCCGCCTGGACGGTGACGTCGAGGGCCGTCGTCGGTTCGTCGGCGATGAGCAGCCGCGGATTCGTCGTCATGGCGGAGGCGATCGAGGCGCGCTGGAGCATGCCGCCGCTCAGCTCGTGCGGGTGCTGGCGCAGCCTCCGGTCCGGCTCGGTGACGTGGATGTCGGCCAGGGCGCGGACCATGTCCCGCGCGGCCTGACGCCGGGGTGTCCCCAGATGCACCCTGGCCACCTCGGTGAGCTGGGTGCCGAGCCTCAGCGCGGGGTTGAACGTGCCGATCGGGTCCTGGTAGACGATGCCGATCTCGGTCGCGAGGCGCTGCTCCGGCGGTGTTCCGAGCAGGTCGAGGTCGCCGAGGGCGAGGCGCGACGCGTTCGCCCGTACGCCCTCGGGGAGCAGGCCCGCGACCGCCATGGCGATCGTCGACTTGCCCGAGCCCGACTCCCCGACGAGGCCGACGATCTGGCCGGCCCCGATGGTGAACGACACGTCGTCGACGAGTGTCCGGTCTCCGGCCCGCACGGTGAGCCCGGCGACGGTCAGCAGGCCGTCCGGCTCCGTGCCGGCCGCCGGCCCCGCACCGCCCGACGCCTGAAGCGCCTGATGCGCCGGTGCCGGTGCCGGGGCGGCCGGTACCGCCGCGTCCGCCGTCCCGGCCGGTGCGGGTGCCGCGCCGCGGGTGCGCGGGTCGACGAGCGAGGCCACGCCGTCTCCGAGGAGCATGGCGCCCACCCCGGTGACGATGAGCATGATCGACGGGGCGAGGACGAGCGACGGCTGGGCGAAGATCGACGGCAGCGCCTCGTTGAGCAGCCGGCCCCAGTCGTACTGCGGGCTCTGCACACCGAGGCCGACGAACGACAGGCTGCTGATGTCGAGCAGGGACAGGGTGAAGCTCGAACTGAGGAGCACCAGCAGCGGCCCGCTGATGTTCGGCAGGACGTGCCGGCCCAGGATGCGCAGGCCGGGAACGCCGAGCAGGCGGGCGGTGAGCACGTAGTCCTTGTCCGCGACGGTCGCGGCGAGATTCGCCGTGAGCCGGGCGAAGCCGGGGACGCCGGCGACGGCGATCGCGACGATCGCGGACACCGTGCCCGGACCGAGCACCGCCGCGATGACGAGGGCGAGCACGAGCGACGGGAAGGCCACCGCGGAGTCGATGAGCCGCAGACAGGTCTCGCGCAGCCACCCGGGGGCCAGGTGGACCAGCGCGCCGATCGCGACGCCGACGACGAACGAGGCGGCGGTGGCGACGGCGGCCATGAACAGGGTGAGCCGGGTCGCGACGAGCGCCCGGGCGAGGACGTCACGGCCGAATGCGTCGGTGCCGAGGAGATGCCCGGCGCCGGGCCCGAGCCGGGCGTCGTCGGTGAGGGTCTCGGCGGAACCGCTCAGCAGCGGCGGGGCCACGAGGGCCACGACGAGGAGCAGTCCGAGGATCACGGCGCCGGAGAGCAGCGACGGGTTGCGGCGCCGACGGCGCGCGGTCGTGTCAGTGGCCACGACGACCTCCCTCCAGCGTGCGCGGGTCGACGATGCCGAGGACGACGTCCACGAGGAGGTTGACGAGGAGGGCGAGCATGCCGACGACGAGGATGATGCCCTGGATCACCGGGTAGTCCTTGTTGATGATCGCCTGGACGACCTCGGTGCCGAGCCCCGGGTAGGTGAAGACGTTCTCGAGGATGATCGTCCCGCCGAGCAGGGACGTGAGGACGAGACCGCTCAGGGTCAGGACACTCGTCACCAGGTTGGGCAGCGCGTGGCGGAGGTGGAGACGCACGGATCCCAGGCGGTGGCCGCGAGCGGTCCTCATGTAGTCCTGGGCGAGTACCGAGGCCGTCTCCTGCCGGACGACCCGGGCGATGGCGAAGGCCGGGCCGATGCAGAGCGCGGCGATCGGCAGGACGAGCGCGCTCGGCGTCTCGGCGCCGCCGGACGGCAGCAGCCCGAGGCTGATCGAGAACAGCAGGACGAGGAGGGTCGCGACGACGTAGACCGGCGCCGACGCGAGGAGACCTGCGACCGTGCCGAAGCCGACGCCGAGCCGACGGCGGCGTCCGTCACGGGTGAGGACACCGACGGCCATGCCCAGCGGGACGGCGATGACCAGGGAGAGCAGGACGGCCGGGATGACGAGTTGGACGGTGTACGGCAACCGGGTCGCGACGATGTCCGCGACGGGGGTGTCGAACCGGAACGAGGTGCCGAGCCGTCCGGACGCGATGTCGCCGAGGTAGTGGACGAACCTCGTCGCCATCGGCTCGTCGAGGCCCAGTCGTTCGCGTATCGCCGCGAGCGTGGCCGGGGAGGAGTTGGTGCCGGCGATCGCGCGGGCCGGGTCCCCGGGCAGCAGGGGCACGATGAGGAACGTCACGAGGACGAGCAGCAGCATGGACATCAGCAGGCCGCCCGCCCGGCGGACGGCGAACCCGGCCCAGCCACCGCCCAGCCGCAGCCGGGGAGCGCGCCGGGCGGGTGCGGTGGGCAGCGGCCCGGTCGGGACCGCGGACCCGGCGCTCACAGCGCCGCCGCCGTGAGTGCCGCGTCGTCCGGGTGCCGCTCGTACCAGCGGAACCGTGGTTCGAGCTGGGCGGACAGGCGCAGCAGCGTCGCCTCGTCGTACGGTGCGCCGATGAGTTGCGCGCCGACCGGCAGTCCGTCCGCGGTCGTGTGGACGGGCAGCGAGATGGCGGGCAGCCCGGCGATGTTGACGAACGCGGTGAACGACACCATCCGGGTCTCGGTGGCCCGCGGGCCGTCCGGGTCGGAGTTCGCCTCGTCGTACACGGGGCCGACCGGTGGCGCCACGACCGCGGTGGTCGGGGTGAGGAGGACGTCGAAGTCCCGGCCCCACTGGGCGACCACGTCGCGGGACTCGGCCTGCAGGCGCGCGGCGGTCCGGGCGTAGTCGCCCGCGGTGGCCTCGAGGGCGGTTTCCCGGCGGCGCCGGATGTAGGGGTCCACCGCGTCGGGGTCGTCGACCTCGATGGCGTAGGTGGAGGCACTGATGATCGTCCAGGTGAAGCCCATGATCGCTTCGTACGAGAACATCCTGGGGCGGGCCTCGACGACGTCGTGCCCCAGATCGCGCAGTGCCTGGGCGGCCGTCAGCGCCGCCGTGCGGCACTCCTCGTCGACCGGCAGCCCGGTCGGCGCGTCGAGGAGCAGGCCGATCCGCAGCCGTCCGGGATCGGCACCGACCTCCTCGATGTACGGGCGACCCGGTTCGGGCGCGCTGTACCAGGCGAGCCGGTCGGGTCGGCCCATGACGTCGAGCATGAGGGCCGCGTCCCGCACGGTGCGGGTGATCGCGCCTTCGGTCGTCGAGTGTTCCCAGCCCCGGACGAACGCGGGCACGCGTCCCCGGCTCGGCTTGAGGCCCACGAGGCCGGTGACCGATGCCGGGACCCGGATCGATCCGCCGCCGTCGGAGGCGTGTGCCACCGGGGCGAGCCCGGCCGCGACGGCCGCCGACGCGCCGCCGCTCGACCCGCCGGAGGTGTGCGCCGGGTTCCACGGGTTGCGCGTCTTGCCGTGCCGGGCGTTCTCGGAGACGGTCAGAGCGCCGAACTCCGGCGAGTTCGTCCGGCCGAGGGGGATCGCGCCGGCGTCGAGGAGGAGCTGGATGTCGGGGTCCGTGACTGTCTGCGGGGTGTCCCGGATCGCCAGTGAGGACATCGTGTTGGGTTGTCCCGCGAGGGAGTTGAGGTCCTTGATGGGGACGGGGACGCCGTGCAGCGGGCCGAGCGGATCGCCGCGCAGCACCGCCTGCTCGGCCCGCACGGCCGCCGCGCGCACGGCGTCGGCGTCGAGCCAGACGACGGCGTTGACGGCGGGATTGATCCGCTCGATGCGGTCGAGGTAGGTCTCGGCCACCTCCACCGGGCTGACCTCTTTCGTGCGCACGAGGTCGGCGATCTGCTGGGCGGTGCTGAATGGGTCGATCACCAGGGGACTCCTGTCGGCATGGTGCGAGGGTCTCGGTGCGGGGCGCCGAACAGCGCGGGGATTTCCCGTGCCGGACGGTCGGGTCCGGCCGCGTGGGTCTCCGCCGCGTGCGGGCGGCCTGTCCGTCAGCCGGTAACGCGCAGGATGGGGTCGTCGAGCGAGCCGCCGAGCATCTGTGCGCTGAATCCCTTGCGCAGCGCGTAGATGAACGGGTCGTTGACCAGCGGCACCGCGTCGACCTGTGAGATCAGGGCCTTGGCGGCCTTCTGGTAGGCGGCGCAGCGGGCCTCTTCGGTCGTCGCCTCGGCGCCCTGGGCGAAGGCCTTGTCCACCACGGGGTTCTTCACCGCGCCGAGGTTGCCGCCGCCTTCGGGGATGGTGGGGCCCACGAACTTGGCGAGCGGGCTGGCGAGGCTGCCGAGGAAGTTGAGGTCGGCGAAGACCGTGAGGTCCCAGGCGTCGGGCTTGCCGAACACGGTCCCGACCCAGGTCCCGACGTCGACGTTGGCGAGGGTGACGTCCGCGCCCGCGGCCCGCAGTGCCTCCTGGATGTACTGGTTTCCGGCGCCGGCGGGACCGACGACCTGGGGGCCGACGAGGCGGATCTTCTTGCCCTTGAGCACGTCGGCCGCCGCGGCCTTGTCCTTCGCCACGAGGAAGGAGGAGCCGGGGTCGTTGCAGGGGATGCCCTTCTGCACGAACATCGTCGACGGCTCACCCGTGTTCTTCGAGACGACCTTGGTGAAGGCGGCGCGGTCGACGGCCTGGGCGACGGCCCGGCGGGTGGCGACGTCCGCGAAGACAGTGCCGGGTCGTTCGTTGAAGAGCAGGTAGAAGTCGGAGAACCGGCTGATGCTCACGGAGTGGCCGGCCACGCCGTCGAAGCGCGGGATGCCGGAGGCGTCGATCTTGCCGATGTCGAGCTGGCCGCTGGTCACGAGGTTGCCGGTCGCCGTCGGGTCGGGCGAGACCAGGTACTCCATCGTCGCGGCGACCTTGCCGGGGATCTTCGTACGCCAGGCCGGCCATGCCTTGTACTCCGGGCGAAGCTTGTAGGAGTACGAGACGCCGGACTTGGACTTCTCGAGAAGGTACGGGCCGGACTGGGAGCCCTTGGCCCTACCGGCGGCAAGGGCCTTGAGGTCCTTGAGTCCCGCCGGGCAGACGATGCCGGTGCTCGCGACCGACAGGCCGGTGACCATGTCACCCCACGGCCTGGCGAGCGTGATCTTCACCGTCCGCGCGGCGTCGTCGGCGGTCACCTTCACCGTGTTGCCGGGGCCGAAGATCGTGGGCAGATCGGGCGCCGCCGTCTTCGGGTCGATGTAGCGGTCGAGGGAGCCCTTGACGACCGTCGGCGTGATCGGCGTCCCGTCGGCGCAGGTCGCGTCGGCGCGCAGGGTGAAGGTGGCCGAGGTCGGCGTGTTCTTCCACTTGGTGGCGAGCCCGCCGACGAGCCCGCCGTCGTCCTTGCGCACGAGGGTGTCGTAACTGTTGCGGGCGAGCTGGTAGTCCGGCAGGGACAGAGCCTTGGCCGGGTCGAAGCCGGCCGGCACGTCGATCGTCGTCCGGATCCTCGTCGCCGTGGCGGCATCACCGCCGCTGGAGTCTGCGGACGTCGATCCCGTGGTGGTACAGCCGGCGAGTACGGCCGTCACGGCGACGGCTGCGGTCACAGGGACCGCACGGGTACGGGTCTGGCGCATGGGTGCTCCTGGAGGGATGTCGCGCTCTGCGCAGGTCGCACGGGATCGGGCGGGACGAGCGCGAGCAGTTCGGGGTGGAGGCGGTGCGCGCGGAGCTCGGTGGACGCCGCTCGAAAGCGAGCCGTGGAGCACTCGGTGTGGAGAGAATGCCGCCAAGTGAACGACGTAGTCAATAGCGTTAACTATCTTTGCGCGCGCCGGCCTCGCCGCCGATCCAGGCCGCGGAAACACTGCTGGGCGGTGGCCGCGAAGAGTGACGCGTGTCAGTCGCGCGGGAGCGTCGCCGCCTCCGCCGAAAGGGCCGCGAGGAGGAGGTCCGTCTGCCGGTGGAAGACTTCGGTCATGTCGACGCTGCGCAGGTGCTCCTTCGCCGCCTCGGCGTAGGGGTACGCGTCAGGATCCGCCAGCTGGTACTCCTGCACCCAGTTCACCTCGGCGCCGAACCGCTGGTTGACGAGCCGCCAGGCGTTGTTGCTCGCCATGGAGAGGATGAAGTTCGAGAACGCCTGGTAGTGCAGGACGGCCTCCCGGCCGCGCCAGCCACCGCGGTGGAACGCTTCCAGGACGGCGTCCACGGCGCGCAACTCGTGCACGCCCCGGGTGACTCTCCCCATGCAGAGCGCGGCGGCCGCCGGATGGTCCAGCGCGGTGTTCCAGGCACGGATCGCCAGGTCACGCAGCGACTCGGCCCACGACTCGTGCGGCTCGTACTCCTCGAGGGAGATCCTGTCGAGCTCCTCCGCGACGGCGATCATGATGTGGTCGCGACTCGCGAAGTGCCGGTACACCGCGGTTGCGGAGGCGGACAGCTCCTTGCCGAGCCGCTGGAAGGTCAGCGCGTCCGGCCCGTCCTCGTCGAGGATCCGCAGCGCGGTCCCGGCGATCAGCCCTTGGGAAAGAGTTCCCCGTTGGAGCCGCTTCCTCGACCGGCCCCCCGCGACTGCCACTCGAACCCTCCCTCGACGAACGGCGAACACACGCCGCAGCCTGCGCCTCCTGGTCGGCGACAAGGAAACCAGCCTAAGCGACCGAGCGGATCGCCTTGGGCCCGGTCACCGGAGTGGCCATGCCTCCCGGCCGTCCCTGCGGTCACGGTCTCCACAGTGGAACACGACCGCCGTCGCCGGGAACCGGTGGCTCGTGGCCACGGGCTGGGATCCGGCGCGGGAGGGACGCGAGCCGAGCGGAGACGCGCGGAGTCCGGGCCACCGAGGGTGTCGGCGGCCCGGACTCCGGTCTCAGCCCTGTGCGGATCAGTCGGGTGTGCCGTGGCCCGACCTGCGGGCCCGTCGGTGCAGGATCAGGCCGGTCACGGTGAGCGCGGCGGCCGAGGCGGCCACGCCGAGGACGGTCAGGCCGGTGGAGGCGAGGCTCCCGCCGCCTCCGGCGGTCGTGGTGCCCCCCGTGCTGCCCGAGGCGCCGGTCGAGCCGGTCGTGCCTGTCGTGCCGGTGCTTGCGGACGTCGAACCTCCGCCGGAGGCACCGCCGTTGGGGTTGTCGTCGTCGGTGTCCACCGGGTCCTGGCCGACGAAGGCGACCGGGACCTTCACGTCCTGCGAGCGGTCGCCGGACAGGGTGTGGTCGGCGCGGGTGGCGAGGACGCACCGGGCCTTGAAGCAGTCGGTGTACTCGTCCTCGGCGTCGACGGTCAGCTCGACCTCGAACGTTCCGCCCTCCTCGTACGGGGTGGCCAACTCCTCACCGTAGTCGGGCGGGTTGGAGGAGATCCACGCGGAGGAGTGCGACTCGCCCGTCATGTCGACTCCGCCGATGCACGGGGAGGGCGGTTCGCCCGCGCCGTTGTCGACGCAGAGGGCGACGTAGATGCCCTTCTTCTCGTCGTAGCCGGAGCCGGTGACCTTCAGGGTCTGGCTCTCGGTGGCGAGGTCGTTGACCGGGGTGACGGTGAGCTTCTGGCCGTCGGAACCGGTGACCGTCTTCGTGCCGGAGGGCTCGGCGTCCCCACCGGTCCCGCCGCCGTCGGCGCCGCCGGTGCTGCCGCCGGCCTCCGTGACGGTGAGGGTGAAGGCGGCGGTGCGGGTGGTGCCCACGGTGTTGCTGAACACGGCACGGTACTGGTGACCGTCGTGCGCCGCCTTCGCCTCGAAGGTGTACGTGTTCTTCGTCGCGCCCTCAACGGTGGACCAGGTCTGGGCGCCGTCGGCGCTGACCTCCCACGTCACGGTGGGTGCGGGGGTGCCGTCGGCCTCCGCGACGAACGAGACCTCGTCGCCCGGTGCCACGGTCCGGCCGGTCGGGGACCGGGTGACCTTCGGGGACATCCGGCGGTCGAGCTTGGTGATCTCGCCCTCGGTGGGGCTGCCGACGTAGACGATGGTGCCGCCGGGGGCTACGGCGACGGAGGCGGAGCCGTTCTGGGAGTCGTTGCCGTCCAGCTTCGTGCGGACGGCGGCCTCCGCGTAGGTGGCGGTGTCGTACACGGCCAGGTTGCTGACGCCGTCGCTGCCGCCGCTCAGGGTGCCGTCGTCCTGCCAGACGACGAAGGCCCGGCCGGTGGCGGCGTCGAAGGCGATGTCGGCGGCCTCGTCCGGGCCCTCGATCGTCTTCAGGAGCCTGGCGTCCTTGTCGTGGACGAGGACGGAGTCGCCGCTGCCCACCCAGACGTTGCCGGTGGCCGGGTCGGTCTCGACGAACTCGACGCTCGTGGCGGCGAGTTCGGCCGAGGCTGTGACGGTGAAGGAGCGGGTGTCGACCCGGCGCAGGGTGCCGCCGCCGGCGCCCACGGACCAGGCCGCGTCGCGGGCCTCGTCGACGCCGAGGAGGGAACCGCCCTCCAGGGTGAGGGTGCGGTTCTCCAGGGGGACGGCGGTGGCGATGTCGATCTCGGAGAGCTGGGCGCCCTGGGCGACCAGGACGGTGGAATCCTTGGTGCCGGGGCCGATCCCGGTGATGTTGGCACCCGCGATCCACTTGCCCGCGGCCGCCGGGTCCCCGGCCTTCGCGGTGCCGATGCCGCGCAGCGCGAACTGGAACACGGCGCCGTCGCCGGCGAGCGGGGCGGCGATCCGCACGACCGCGCGCGGGCCGAGCGTGCCGGTGGTGCCCGGGAAATGGGGGGTGTGGCCGAGGCTCCTGCCGTCCGCCGGGTCGAGGGCGTGCAGTCCTCGTTCGTCGACCGCTCCGGAGGCGGCGAAGTTGTCCGATCCCGCGTACAGCTTCCCGGACTCCGGGTGCAGCAGGAGATCGTTGACCTTGCCGGCCGCCGGGAACGCGGCCGACTCGACGTAGTCGACCGTGCCCGGAGGCACGTCCTCGCCCTCGCCGCCGTCACCGCCTCCGGTGTCCTGGCCCTCGAACCGGACGGGGACACGGACGTCCTGGGAGCGGTCGCCCGAGTTGCGGTGGTCGACGCGGGTGACGACGGAGCAGACGACCTCGGTGCAGTCGACCCCGTTGTCCTCGGCCTCGATGTCGATCTCGACGTCGAAGGTGCCGCCCTCACCCCAGGCGACGGCGAGGCTGCCCTCGTACGGGTCGCCCTCGGGCACGATCCAGTGGGAGGAACTGCCGGTACCGGTCTGATCGGCGCCCCCGATGCACGGGGAGGGGATCCTGCCGTCGCCGTTGTCCTTGCACAGGGCGACGTAGACGGCCTTGGCCGTGTCGTAGCCGGAGCCGGTGACCCTCAGCTTCTCGCCCTCGGGATCGAGGTTCGCGGAGGCGGAGACGGTCAGTTTCTGGCCGTTCGCGCCCAGGCCGGTCTTCGGGGTGTCGGCGGCCTGGGCCGCGGTGCTCACCGTGACGGCGGTGATGGTGGCGGCCACCAGGGCGACCGCTCCGAGGAGCGCCGCGGGGCGTCCGAGCCGCGGTCCGGCCGCACGCCCCGGCCGCCTTCCCGTCGTGTCGTCTCTCATGGGTACCTCATTCGTCGGGTGCGCCCCGCACCCGGGGGACGCCGAGGACCGGACCCCTGGCGAGGGGGCCCGGCCTGGGAAGTGGTTACTGGAAGGTGAGGGGGGCGTGGACGTCGTACTTGCGGTCGTTGCTGTCGAAGTGGTCGGCGCGGGTGACCACAGCGCAGGTGACGTCCTCGCCGCAGACGCTGCCGTCCTCGAGGGTGGCCTGGACGTAGATGTTCACGCTGAAGGTGCCGCCGGCGCCGAACTTGGAGCTGTTGGCGAAGAGGCCGCCGAAGGTGTTGTTGATCCAGTGCGAGGCGCCCGTGGAGCCCGACTCGTCCTGGCCACCGAGGCAGGGGGTCGGCTTGGTGGCGCCCTGCGCGCCGTCGACGACGCAGAGGCCGACGTAGATGCCCTGGGCGGTGTTGTAGCCGGAGCCGGAGACGGTGACGACCTGGCCCGACGCGGCGGCCGTGTTCGGCGCGGTCAGGGACAGGTTGTAGGTGGTGGCGCCGTCGACGATCGTGCGGGTCGCGGTGGCGGCGGAGGCCGAGGTGGCGAGGCCCAGGGTCAGGGCGGCGGAGGCGGCGACGGCGAGACCGGCGCGGGCGGCGGTACGAGCGGAGGGAACGACTCTCATCGGAGAGCACCTTTCTCAAGGACGAGCAAGCTTAGGTAAGGCTTACCTAAGCTTGCTCGTGATCTCTTTGTCAACAGAACGCAAAGAACCACAACGGGCCCGCGCCCGGCCCGTGTTGACACGGGCCGGGCGGCTCAGGAGGTCGCTTCGTCGGAGCGCACGGTGTACTCCGCGACGGCCTCGCGGCCACCGGTCACGGAGTACAGCCGTACGGTGTGAGCGCCCTCGCTCGCGGTGTCGTACACCGGGAAGTCACGGGCGATCCGGCCCGACTCGTCGGCCACGGCCTGGTAGCGGGTGTCGTCGTCGATCGCGACCAGTACGACCTCACCCGGCACGAAGCCCTCACCGGTGACCCGACGGCCGTCCCCGACCGCCGGGTTCGCGAGGTCCACGGCGGCGGACGGCGCCGCCCCCGCCTGCTGTTCGGCACCGGCGTCGGCATCCTTCCCGGGTTCGGCACCTGTCCCGGCGGAGCCTGGCGATGGGTCGTCTCCGCCCTCCGGGGGCGCGGAGGCGTCGCCGTCCGATGCGCCGGGCACCCCTCCCCGCGGACCGGCGGTGCCGGACGCTCCGGTTCCCACGGTCACGTCGAGCGGGGCGAGTTCGTCCCCGGCCGTGTACGACCGCCCGCTCCACCGGGTGAGCAGCGCGGCGCCCTCGACGGTCAGCGACACCCGCAGGCCGGACCAGGTCGCACCCCCGCTGCGGATGCTCGGCGCGCCGGCACCCGGGCCGACCTGGGCCAGCGTCAGTTCGTGGCCCTCCCCCGCCCGTTGGGCCCGCACCCGGAGGGTGCCGGTGCCGTCGTCGAGCCTCAGCCGCAGTTCGTCGAGGGTCAGGGTGTCCGTGCCGGGTCGGCCGAGCCGGATCGAGCCGTCGAGTGCGACGTCCGCGTCCCCCGCGCCCGGGTTCACGCTGCCGCCATCGACCGGGAACCAGGTCCGGCCCCCGGGGCCGCGCACGGCGGGCGCCCCGGCCGTCACGGTCGCCGCGGCGCCGGTGGACTCCCCGAACGCCGGGCCCCAGCTCGCGAATCCACCGGACACCTCACGCGGGGACTCGGCCCCGTCCCGTGCCGCCGCCGTGCCCTGGCACAGCAGGGCGAGCAGCGCGCCCGCCGCCGTCACGGCGGCACCAGGTCTGTTCATCACCTCGAAGTCCTCCCTGGAAGGCCGGCCGCGTGGCCGGCCGGACGCCCCGCACCGGGGGCGCCGAACGGTCTGTGAACGGCCGTCGTCGATCTGCCGTCGGTGAGTGACATGGCGTCAGTTCGCGCCCTCGGGCGCGGCGTCGGTACGGCGGCGGCGCGCCCAGAGCCAGGCGGTCCCGCCCGCCGCGACCAGCCCGGCGGCGGTGATGCCGAGCGGCACGGCGGCACTGCCGGTGTCCGCCAGCGGGTCGCCCGAGGTGCCGGTGCCCTTCGACGTGCCGCCCGTGCCACCGGTGGTCGTCGTGGTCGTACCGGCCGACGGGGTCGCGGAGTTGTCGCTCCCCTGGTCGTCTCCGGCGTCGCCGGCCGCGCCGGCGAAGGTCACCGGGATACGGACCGTCTGGCTCTGGTCGCCGCCCCTGGTGTGGTCGTTGCGGGTGATTACCGCGCAGGTCACACCGGATGTGGTGCAGTCGGTGTTGGCGTCCTTGGCGCGCACCTCGAGCTGAACGGAGAACGTGCCCTTGTGCCCGTTGCCCCGGTACGGCTTCGCCAACCCCTTCCCGTACGAGGGCGGGTTGGAGGAGACCCACACCGACGCGCCGGAGTCGCCGGACATGTCGACACCGCCCAAGCAGGGCGTGGGCGTCCTGCCCGCGCCGTTGTCCACGCAGAAGGCGACGTAGATGCCCTTCTCGGTGTTGTAGCCGGTGCCGGACACGGTGACCGTCTCGCCGTCCGGGTCGAGGCGGACCGATTTGGAGACGGTGAGCTTCTGCCCCTCGGGACCGGTCGCGGAGCCGGCCGCGGCCATCGCCGAGGGGGCCGAGGAGAGGATCAGAGCGCTCGCGACGGCGAGGGCCGCCGGGGCTGCGCGCAGGGCTCGTAGGCCACATCTGTGCATCGGTGTCAGCACTCCCACCCTAGGAAACTCAGGTAAGGCTAACCTAAGTTAACGAACACCTGGTTCGAACGGTAGACATGGAGGGCGGTTCGATGCGAAGGTCCGGAGGATCTCAACTCACCTTGGTTCGAAGGAGAGTTGCCGCACTCACCGTTGCTTTCGCGATGCTCGCGACCGGATGCGCAGGCAGTGCCGGAGAAGGCGAAGCAGCGGGGGCGAAGCCGTCGGCGTCGTCCGCGAGCGAGCGGGCGGCGGCCGCCGAGAAGCAGTTGCGGACGAACTCGCTCGTCCCGCTGGAGGGCGAGCCGCCCACACCGACGTTGCCCGTCACCGTCGACTCGTCGGACGGCCGGAAGGTCACCGTCGAGGACGCGTCACGGATCCTGCCGCTCAACGGAGGCATCGCGGAGATCGTGTTCACGCTCGGCCTCGGTGACAAGGTCGTCGGCCGGGACATCACCGCGACCTTCGCGGAGGCCGAGGGGCTCCCCCAGGTGACCAAGGCGCACGACGTGAGCGCGGAGAGCGTGCTCTCGCTCAAGCCGACCGTGGTCCTCGCCGACACCGACACCGGGCCGAGCGAGGCCGTCGACCAGATCCGTGACGCCGGAGTGCCCGTGGTGGTCCTCGACCCGGCGGACGAACTCTCCGACGTGAGCACACGCACGACCCGGGTGGCGGAGGCGCTGGGGGTCCCGGCCGCCGGCGAGGCCCTCAACGAGCGTTTCGCCGAGGAGTTGAAGGCCGCGCGGGCCGCCGTGCCCGAAGGGAGTCGGCCGAAGGTCGCGTTCCTGTACATGCGGGGGTCGGCCGCCGTCTATCTCATCGGTGGGAAGGGGTCGGGAGCGGACTCCCTCATCGACGCGGCCGGGGCGGAGGACGCGGGGGTGGCGGCCGGGCTGGACAAACCGTTCACCCCGATCACGAGCGAGGCCCTGGTCAAGGCCCAGCCCGAAGTGATCCTCATGATGAGCAAGGGACTTGAGTCGGTAGGCGGGGTCGACGGGCTGGTGGACATTCCCGGGATCAGGGAGACACCGGCCGGGATGGACCGCCGGGTGGTGGATCTGGAGGACGGGGTGCTGCTGAGTTTCGGGCCGCGTACGCCGTTGGTGATCGATGTGTTGGTGGATCGGCTGCATCAGGGGTGACTCGGGCTCCGCGGCGCCCGAGATCTCGGGGGTCCATGTAGTTCGGCGGCCGCGGGCCCGGTGGGGCTTCTCGCGCAGTTCCCCGCGCCCCTGAAAGACCAGGCCCTGCGGGCCTGGAAGGCGGCGGGGCCGCGGGATGAGAAGCAAGGGGCGCAGCCCCTGCTTGTCAGGGGCGCGGGGAATGCGCGAGAAGCCCCCACTCACCCGCACCCGACAACCGGCCCCCTCCGTTCCCCACTCACGTGTCGAAGTCCACCGTCAATCTGTCCGTGACCGCGTAGGACTGGCAGGTCAGCACATACCCCGCCTCCACCTCCGCCGGCTCCAGGGCGAAGTTGCGCCGCATCTCGGCCCGGCCGTCCGTGACCAGCGCGCGGCAGGTGCCGCAGACCCCGCCCTTGCAGGCGAACGGCAGGTCGGGGCGGGTGCGTTGCGCGCCGTCGAGCACGCTGCGTTCGCGGGGCAGCGCGGCGGTCGTCGTGCGGCCGTCGAGGACGACCGTGACCTCGCTGACGGGCCCCTCGGCGGCGGCCTCCTCGTGCCGCGTCTCGCGGACCGGTTCGTCGTCGGCGTAGAACAGCTCCTGGTGGACTCGGTCGGCGGGGACACCGAGTCCGTCCAGGACCCGCTGGGCGTCGCGGACCATGCCGTGCGGCCCGCACAGCCACCAGTGGTCCGCCGTGTCGACATCGACCAGGGAGTCGATCAGCGCCGAGAGCCGGTCGGCGTCCAGGCGGCCGGAGAGCACCTCGGCCTCGCGGGGTTCGCGGGAGAGGACGTGGGCAAGCTGGAAGCGGGCCGGGTACAGGTCCTTGAGGTCGGCCAGTTCGTCGGCGAACATCACCGTGCCCGTGCGGCGGTTGCCGTAGAAGAGGGTCACGGTGGAGCGGGGGTCGGCGGCGAGCACGGACTCGGCGATGGAGACCATGGGGGTGATGCCGGAGCCGGCCGCGATCAGCACATGGTGGCCGGGGGTGGTGAGGTCCGGGGTGAAGAAGCCGGTGGGGGCCATGACCTCGACGGTGTCGCCGGGCCGTACGTCGTTGACCAGCCACGACGAGAACAGTCCGCCCGGTACGACCCGTACCCCGATGCGCGGTGTCGTCCCGGCCGGGGAGCAGATCGAGTACGAGCGCCGCTCGTCGCGCCCTTCGATCTCGCGCCGCAGCGTCAGCGACTGTCCCGGCGCGAAGGCGAACTCCTCAGCCAGCTCCGCCGGAATCTCGAACCCGACGGCGACGGCGTCCTCGCAGAGCGGCTGCAGGGCGGCGACCCGCAGGCTGTGGAAGGCCGGCCGTCGGCGGGCCCGGGGGCGTCCCGCCCCGTTCTGCGAGGTGGGCGCGTCCAGGAGGCCTCTCGTCGGCTCCTTCTCGAGGCCTTTCATCAGATCTCCTTGACGTGCTCGAACGGCTCGCGGCAGGTGTGGCAGCGCCACAGGGACTTGCAGGACGTGGCGGCGAAGCGGGAGGTCTCCTCCGTGGAGGCCGAGCCGCAGCGGGGGCAGGCCACGGACCGCCGGGTGGGGGACAACTGGAGGGGGACCGGGCCCCGGGGTGCCGCGCCGGGCGGGGCGATGCCGTGTTCCGTCAGCTTGCGGCGGCCGGTGTCGGTGATCCAGTCGGTGGTCCACGGCGGGTTCAACACCGTGCGGATCTCGACGCGTTCGTAGCCGGCGGCGCGCAGCCGCGCCGCCACGTCGGCGCGCATCTCGGCCATGGCCGGGCAACCGGAGTACGTCGGGGTCAGGCTCGCGACGACCGTGCCGTCGGCCGTCAGC
This sequence comes from Streptomyces sp. ATCC 21386, assembly GCF_018728545.1. Taxonomy (NCBI): domain Bacteria; kingdom Bacillati; phylum Actinomycetota; class Actinomycetes; order Kitasatosporales; family Streptomycetaceae; genus Streptomyces; species Streptomyces sp. ATCC 21386. Next base: position 4,804,620 of record NZ_JAAVVL010000001.1, on the reverse strand, counting down.
CGTACCTCGCGCAGGACGCCCAGATCGGCCAGGGTCAGCATGGGCAGCTCGGGGTCCGGCACCTGCTCGGCGATGCGCCGGGCGCGCCGCGCGGCGTCGGTCAGGGTCGTCACCATGTCGCCCCCGGGTGGGCGCGGGCCACGCTCTGCAACTCCGCGAGCAGCGGCGCCAGATGCTCCGTGTGGTCACCGGCGCGGCCCGCGCCCGAGAGCGGCCGGTACACCGGCATCGGCAGTCCGGCTGCCTCGGTGACCTGGCGGAGCACACCGACGACCTCGTCCCGGACGTCGTACGCGGTGAACAACTCGCCGACGTACGGGGCCACTTGTTCCATGGCCTTGCGGATCCGCCGGTGGGACTCGGCGGTTCCGTCGCCGAGGCGTACGGCCCATTCGGCGGCGTACTGCCGGTGATAGCTCAGCTCCTTGACGCCCTTCGCCGCGATCGCCGCGAGCACCGGGTCCGGGTGCGTTGCCAGCCGCTCGAAGTGCGCAAGACGCCAGCTGGACAGCACGAGCAGCCGGACGACCGTGAACGCGAAATCCCCGCAGGGCAGTTCGGCCAGGCGCACGTTGCGGAAGTCGCCGGCGTCACGGAAGTAGGCGTAGGCGTCCTCGCCCCGCCCGGTACCGTCGACCTGCCCGGCACGGGCATACAGCAGACGGGCCTGACCCAGCAGGTCGAGCCCGATGTTCGCCAGGGCCACCTCCTCCTCCAGCTCGGGCGCACGGGTGGTCCACTCGGCCAGCCGCTGCGCACTGACCAGAGCGTCGTCGGCCAACGCCACACAGACGGCGGCCAGTTCGCCGGTGTCCACTCCCTCGGGCACCGTGGTGTCCACCCCGTGCAGAGGGTCCTCGAAACCGGTGCCGTACGCCCAGCGGGTGTCGTCCTCGTGCCCCTCGGCGAGGCTCAGGTAGACGTGGTCGTCACTCATACCCTGCTCCTCAGATGTGCGGGACGTCGTCGGGGATGTCGTAGAACGTGGGATGCCGGTACACCTTGTCCGCACTCGGCTCGAAGAAGGGATCCTTCTCGTCACGGGTGGAAGCGGCGATGTACTCGGAGCGCACGACCCAGACCGACACACCCTCGTTGCGGCGCGTGTACAGGTCACGCGCGTGCGTGAGCGCCATCCGGTCGTCAGCGGCATGCAACGAACCCACATGGACATGGTTCAGACCACGCTTGCCCCGCACGAACACCTCATACAACGGCCAGTCGCCCTTGTTCGTGCCGGTCATGCCGCCGTCCCCTTCCGGGCTCGCTCGCTCTGCTTCGCCGCGTGGGCCGTGGCCGCCTCACGCACCCACGCGCCTTCCTCGTGAGCGGTCCGCCGCCGCTCCATCCGCCGGTCGTTGCAGGGCCCGTCGCCCTTGATGACCCGCATCAGCTCGTCCCAGTCGGGAGTGCCGAAGTCATGACGGCCACGCTCCGCGTTCCACTTCAAATCCGGGTCGGGCAGGGTGACACCGAGCTTCTCGGCCTGCGGGACGGTCATGTCGACGAACCGCTGGCGCAGTTCGTCGTTGCTGTGCCGTTTGATCTTCCACGCCATCGACTGCGCCGAATTCGGCGAGGCGTCATCAGGCGGACCGAACATCATCAGCGACGGCCACCACCAGCGGTCCACCGCGTCCTGCACCATCGCCCGCTGCGCGTCGGTACCACGCATCAACGTCAGCAACAGCTCATAACCCTGCCGCTGATGGAACGACTCCTCCTTGCAGATCCGCACCATCGCCCGCGCATACGGCCCGTACGACGACCGGCACAACGGCACCTGATTACAGATCGCCGCACCGTCCACGAACCAGCCGATCACCCCCACGTCGGCGAAACTCACCGTCGGATAATTGAAGATCGACGAGTACTTCTGACGCCCCTCGATCAGCCACTGCGTGAGATCCGCGCGATCGGCACCCAGCGTCTCCGCCGCCGAGTACAGATACAGCCCGTGCCCCGCCTCGTCCTGCACCTTCGCGAACAGGATCGCCTTACGGCGCAGCGACGGCGCACGCGTGATCCACTCCCCCTCCGGCTGCATACCGATGATCTCCGAATGCGCATGCTGCGCGATCTGCCGCACCAACGTCCGGCGATACCCCTCCGGCATCCAATCCCGCGGCTCGATCCGCTGATCCCGCGCGATCGTCGCATCGAAATGCTGCTGGAGGGCGTCATCGGCGTCCTGGGACGGCGCCCCCGCGGAGTCTGTCGTCGTCATCGATACCAGCTTCCCAACCGACCATTCGTTCGGTACCAGTGTGACGCGATTCGAGCGGTCGGGCAAGACCCGCAGTCAGGACACGACCGCAAGCCCCGCCCGGCGGCTTCCTCAGACCCCGGCGGCTCCCTCAGAGCGCCCGGTGCACCACATGCCCCCCGGTCACTGTGAGGAGCACGGGCGCGTCGGCGACCTCGTCGGCGGGTGCCTCCACAGGGTCGACCCCCAGGGCCGTCAGATCGGCCCGCAGCCCCGGAGCGATCCGGCCGGCGATGTCTCCTTCGCCCGCGGCCACCGCCGCGTGACGCGTGCACCCCTCCAGCGCCTGCAGCCCCGTGAGCCCTGCCCCTGAGGACGCCGCTCCCTTCGGTGCCCTGGCCGTCGCCAGTACGGCCCGCGCGTCGTAGTGGGCGATGGGCCAGTCCGACCCGAGCGCGACGATCGCGCCCGCGTCCCGCAGGTCACGCAGGCGCCAGGCCCGCGTGGCACGCTCCTCCCCCAGCCGCAGCGACCACTCGTCGGACAGATCGGCCCGTGTGTAGTCGGTGTGCGGCGGCTGCATCGAGGCGATGACCCCCACCTCGGCGAACCGCCCGACGAGCTCGTCCGGCACGGACTCGATGTGCTCGATCCGGTGCGCGAGCCGTCCGCCGGGGCCCAACGTGGCGACGGTGTCGAGGACATGCCGTACGGCGGCGTCCCCGATCGCGTGTGTCGCCGTACGCACCCCGGCGCGGTGCAGCTCTCGTACAGCGGCGCTGTACGCCGCCGGGTCGGGCCAGAACGCGTCGGTGCCCTGGCCGTGGCAGTCGGGGTGGTCGAGCCACGCGGTGCCGCCCTCGACGGTGCCGTCCATGAAGAACTTCACCCCGCCGACCCGCCAGTGCCGTCCGCCCCGGCCCTGGAGAGCGACGAGTTCCGCGAGGTCGTCCGCGTCGGCGCCGGGCATGCACCAAGGGGCGAAGCGCAGCCGCAGCGGTAGCGGCGACTCCTCGGCGAGCGCGCCCACCAGGTCGAGGTCGCCGAGGTCCATGACATGGGCGCCGGTGAGACCGCTGGCCGCCATCGCGCGGAGCAACTCGCCCAGCCTGTCGCGGCGTTCGGCGTAGGAAGGCTTCGGTATGAAGGGCTCGACGAGCGCCATCGCGGCATGCTCGACGAGGTGTCCGGTGAGTCGTCCGTCGGCGTCGACGGCGAGGTGCGACCGCTGCGCGAAGTCGCGCGGCCCGGTGATGCCGGCGACCTTGAGCGTGGCCTCGCTGACGAGCGCGGAGTGGCCGTCGTAGAGGCGCAGGAAGGCGGGAGCACCGTCGAGGATGTCCTCGACGAGGGCGCGGTCGACGGTCCGGCCGGCGAAGACGTTGTGGTCGAGGCCGTAGCCGATGACCCAGCCGTCGACGCGTTCGCCGGAGGCGAGCGCGCCCCGCAGGCCGTCGAGGTCCGTCACGGCCGTGAGATCGATGCCGGTGGCCATGTCCAGGCCCCAGACGGGGTGGCTGTGGCTGTCCACCAGGCCGGGTACCAGCCGGCCGCCGCCCAGGTCCACCACTTCCGTACCGCGTCCGCGCCAGTCCCGGACGTCCGCCTCCTCACCGACGGCGGCGATCAGACCGTCGCGTACGGCGACCGCCGTGGCCCGGGGCCGGGCGGGGTCGAGGGTGCGGACACGGGCGCCGATGACGACGAGGTCGGCGGTGGGCATGGAGAGATCTCCTCCGGTGGTGGGGTGGGGGCGGTCGGCGGGTGCGGGGTCGGTGTCAGTCGCCGGTGTCAGTCGCCGGTGCCGGCCGGCGGTTCGGCGGCGAACTGCGCGTAGACCTCCGGCCTGGCACGGCGCAGCCACCCGGCCAGGACCAGGCCGACGACGAGGACGGCGGGGACGACGACCGCGAGGACGGTGTTGACGGTGGAGGAGGCGCCGGTGAACTGGTCGAGGTGGGTGACGACCAGGGCGATGGCGCCCGTCAGGAGCACTGCCGCAGCGATGGGGGCGACCACCGTGCGCAGGGCGCCCTCGGTGTGGGTGACGCGCCGGAAGTAGAAGGGCACGGCGAGGGCGGCGAGCAGTTGCAGCAGCATCAGGGCGAGCATTCCGGGGGTGTTCACCCACAGCAGGAGCTGCATGTACGGGTCGGCGCCGGCCGCGGCGAAGGCGAGGACGACGATCGCGCCGAGGACGGTCTGGGCGATGCCCGCGACATACGGGGAGCGGTGGCGCGGGTGGACGCGGGCCAGGGCCTTGGGCAGGATCCCCTCCTCGGCGAGGGCGAGGCCGTAGCGGTTGATGGCGTTGTGGAAGGCGAGGAGGGAGGCGAGGACGCTGGTGACGATGAGGATCCGCATCAGATCGGCCGCCCAGGAGCCGACGTAGGTGGTGATGGCGGTGAAGAACAGGTCGGCGGGGTTGGCGCCGGCCGTCGCGATGACCCGGGCGTCGCCGAAGGCCTGGATGACGGTCCACACGATGAACGCGTAGAACAGGCCGAGGAAGCCGATGGCGAGGTAGGTGGCGCGGGGGACCGTGCGCGCCGGGTCGCGGGCCTCGCGGCGGTAGATGACGGTCGACTCGAATCCGGTGAACGCGGCGAACGCGAAGGCCAGGACGGCGACCATGCCGGGGACCATGACGTTGCCGGAGGCGAAGGAGGCGAGGGAGAGGCCGTCGGCGCCGCCCTCGACCAGGACTCCCCCCGCGAGCAGGACGAGGATGCCGGTCTCGGCGACCAGCAGGACGCCCAGGAGCTTGGCGCCGAAGTCGATGGAGCGGTAGCCCGCCCAGCCGATCAGCAACAGACCCACGAGGGACACGGGCAGCCAGGGGATGTCGGCGCCGAACAGGGCGCGGGCGGTGTCCCGGGTGGCGGTGCCGAGCAGGCCGTAGACGCCGATCTCCATGCCGTTGTAGCCGATCAGCGCGAGCAGGGCGGCACCGATGCCGACGGGGCGTCCGAGGCCCCGGGTGATGTACGCGTAGAAGGCGCCGGCGCTGCGGACGTGGCGGCTCATGGTGGTGAAACCGATGGCGAACACGGCGAGCGTGAGTCCGGCGAGGAGATAGCCGACGGGGGCCCCGATGCCGCCCATCAGGATGGCGAGCGGGGCGACGCCGGCCATCACGGTGAGCGGGGCGGCGGCGGAGACGACGAAGAAGGCGATGTCGGTGGTGCCGAGCGAGCCGGAGCGCAGGGACGGGGCCGGGGTGGCCGCGTTCCCCGCCGGGTCGGCGGCGGTGGCGTCGGGGGTGACGGTCATGAGGGGAAAGCCCTTCTGACTTCGGGCGAGGGCCCTTCCAGCCTTGAGGGCGAGGGCCCTTTCAGCTGCGGGCGAGGGGCCGCCCGGCGGTGGTCGGGACGGGGAGAGCGGGGCCGTGCGGGATGACCTGGCCCGTAAACCTAAAGGCTTTCGGTTTAGGCAATGTAGCCTTCACCTCGGACTGCTGGGAAGACCCCGGAGGGGACGGACACCATGGGACGGCCGCGCACACCCCTGCTCGACAGGGAGCGCATCACCACCACCGCACTGGAACTGCTCGACGCGCAGGGCGAGTTCAGCGTTCCTCAGATCGCGCGGCGGCTCGGGGTGCAGACCGGCTCGGTGTACCACCACGTGGACGGCCGGGACGGCATCGTCGAGCTGCTGCGGGAGCGGGTGGCCCAGGGCATCGACGTCTCCGCCCTCGACCTGCGGCCGTGGGACGAGGCCCTCGCCGCGTGGGCCCGCTCCTACCGCGCCGCCTTCGCGGCGCACCCGCGGACGATCCCGCTGCTGATGACCTCCCCGGTGCGGGCCCCACGCGTCCTCGACCAGTACGAGCGGGCCGTCAGCCTGCTGCTCGACGCGGGCTTCCCGCTGCGGGACGTGATGCCGGTGCTGGTCGCCCTGGAGAACGTCGTCCTCGGCTCGGCGATGGACCTCGCCGCCCCCGTGGCCATGTGGGAGATCACCGACGAGTCGGCGACCCCGCACCTGGCCCGGGCGCTGGACGCAGCGGGCGAGGGGCGCGCGGACGCCGCCTTCGAACTGGCCCTCGACGGTTTCCTCGCGCACGCGCGACACAGGCTGGAGACGCAGGCCCGGGTGTAGTGGGACGGGCGCGGAGCGCGGCGCGAACGCCGGCGGCGGAACGGGCACGCAGCGCGGCGCGGACACCGCGGCGGGCCGGGCTCGGGCCCGGCCGCGTACGGAAACTCCCGTGCGCCGATTCGTACACCTCTGCGATCATCCCGGAATGGCGCAGAGTCTCGAATCGCTGGTCGTCCGGCACACCCACCGCCTGCCCGTCCCCAAGGGGTCCCCCGGTGACGGGACCGCCGCCGCGCGGCAGTTCGACGCGGCGTTGATGGACGTGGGCTTCAAGCTCTCGGCGGAGCTGCTGGAGAGGCTGTCGGGGCTGTCCGAGGCGGCGGTCCTGTTCACCGCCCGGCAGACCCTGCGCACGGTGCGCGAGATGGTGGGCGACCACGTCCGGCACAACTCCTACTTCATCGACTTCCCCAGGAACGTCCCGAGCACCGAGGAGTTCTGGACACGGTGCGTGGCGCACGCCCTCGGCGACGAGAAGGCGCGCGAGGGCGTGCTGACCCAGCTGGCGGGCGGGGTGCTCGACCTGCTCGGCCTCCCCACGTACGGCCGTTACCAGCACACCTACGAGGAGATGCTCGCGGCGCAGGACGAGCTGATCGCCTCGGCCGGCGACCGGATCACCGTGCTGCACCCCGGCCGGGACCTGGACGCCGAACTCACCGACCTGTACCTGGCCCTGGCGGGCAGCACGACCCCGCTGGGCGAGGACGACCTGCGCGACCTCGGGCTCCTCGCCGAGCGGTGCGCGCTCGGCCCCCAGCCGGAGCGGATCCCGGTGCGGGAGAACCGGGCGGTGGTCAACAGGGCACGCCTCGCCGCCGGCGCGGACCTCCTGCTCGACACCGTCACCGATGTGCTGCGGCTGGCCTGCGCTCTGTCGGACGGCGACGTGACGCTCCAGGACCCGACGCGGTTCCGGTCCTTCTCGCGGCCGGTGCGCCGGGCGCTGCTCGCGGGCCTCGACTCCGTGATCGCGGCGAACCCGGCCAGGCTGGCCGATGTGCACGCGCACCGGGAGCCGTTCAAGCGGCTCGGCGAATGCCTCCACCCGCACGAGTACCCCCGCTGGCCCCACGCCGCCGACGTGTTCGCCGTCGCCCGGGGCGAGAAGGAGGCGCGCTCCTTCGACAGCCGGGTCGAGAAGCTGCTCGACGAGTTCGACATCGCCGGGGCGGCGGCGCTGCTGAAGTCCGCTCCCGGCAAGCTGTTCCGCGCCCTGGACCTCCTGCTGCGCGTCGCCGCCGACCAGGAGGAGCGCGACGCGGTCCTGGCGGCGGCGGTCGAAGTCGCGCCCGGGGTGTCCGGCCGGGTCGTCCTGTCGGTCCGCGAGCACCTCCACAACCGGGAGCGGGAGAGCGACGCGCCCCGGGTCTTCGTCAACCGCCGGGGCCGCGCCTGGGTATCCCCCGACGACCGGCCGCCCGTTCCCGCCGCCGACCGGGACCGGCTGATCGCCGCGCTCGACGCCGAACTGCGGCGCCGGCTCCCGGTGCCCCGGCAGCTGCTGGTCGACCCCGACGTCCTGGACGTGGCGCTGCCGCTCAGCGGCCGGGCGACGGCGGCCGGGCTCGGCGTGCTGCCGCGCGGTTCGGTCTCGGAGGTCGCCGGCGGGCGCCTGCGGTTCTTCGTGTACTGGAAGCAGGCCGAGCACCGCACCGACTACGACCTGTCGGCGCTGCTCCTGCACGACGACTACAGCACCGACTCCTGGCTGTCGTACACGTCCCTCACGTCCGTCGGGGGCCGGCACTCGGGCGATGTCACCGAGGCACCCGAGGGGGCCTCGGAGTTCATCGAGCTGGCCCTGGACCGGGTGCGCAGCACGTTCGTGGTCCCGCAGGTCAACATCTACGCGGGCGAGGGCTTCGAGGAGGTCGAGGAGTCGTTCTTCGGGTTCATGGTGCGCGATCGCGAGCAGAAGGGCCGGCCGTTCGAGCCGCGCACGGTGCGGATGAAGTCGGAGCTGCGCGGGGTCGGCCGGGTGGCGCTGCCGCTGGTGTTCCGGCGCGGGGAGGACGGTCGGTGGCGCGCGAAGTGGCTGCACCTGTATCTCAGGGGCATCTCGTCGGCCAACCGGGTCGAGGAGAACCAGGCGTCGGTGTCGAAGCTGGTGCGTGCCGTGGTGGAGCGCGAGCAGCTGACGGTGGGGTACCTGATCGACCTGATGACCGGTGAGGACACGGTCATGGAGCTGTGGGACGGCTCGTCGGCGCCGGTCGAGCCCGTGACGTACATCGGTCTGGAGCGGCCCGAGGGGCTGCACCCGGACTCCCGGGTCATCACCCTCGAAAATCTGCGCGACCTGATCCCGGGCTGAGTGCTAGCGTGGCCCTTGGCGAGGCCATGAAGGGGCTTCCTTCTCATTCACTCCAAATGAAACCGAGTTCCTTCGCTCTCCTCGCCCTCCGCTTCCACCGGGAGGCGCCCGCGCGGCGCCTCCCGCTGTCGTCCGTGCGGCCCGCGATGCGGCGGACCGCCGGTGACTCACTTCCCGAGTGCCGCCCGCGCCACCGCCAGGGCCTGTTCCGCGTAGCCCCGCCCGAACAGCACCGTGTGCACCAGCAGGGGGAAGAGCTGGTGGAGGCCGACGCGGTCCTGCCAGCCGTCGGCGAGGGGTGCCGCCCGCTGGTAGCCGTCCAGGACGTGTCCCAGGTGGGGGCAGCCGAAGAGCACCAGCATCGCCAGGTCGGTCTCGCGGTGGCCGCCGTGCGCGGCCGGGTCGATGAGCCGGGCACCGCCGTCGGCGCCCCACAGGACGTTGCCGTTCCAGAGGTCGCCGTGCAGCCGGGCGGGTGGCTCGGCGGGGCCGGCCAGGCCGGGCAGCCGTGCGCAGACCTCCTCGATCAGGGCGGCCTCGGCGGGGCGGATCGTCCGGTCGTCGACCGCCTGGCGCAGATACGGCAGGACCCGGTGCTCGGCGTACCAGGTGGGCCAGTCGTCGCCGGGGGCGTTGCGCATGGGGGCGCGTCCGATGTACGCCTCCGTCGGGCCGCCGGGCGGTGGGGCGCCGAAGGCGGGTGCGCCGGAGCCGTGCAGGGCGGCCAGTTCGGCGCCGAGGCGGACCGCCGCCCCGACACTCGGCGCCCCCTGGTCCACCAGGTCGATCACCAGGCGGTTCCCCTCGTGGCCGTGGACCGTCGGCACGCGGACCGCGTCCGCCTCGGCGAGCCAGCGCAGTCCGGCCGCCTCGGCCCGGGCGGCACCGGCGCCGTCGCCCTGCTTGACGAGCACCTTCCGGCCGTCGTCGAGGGTCACCTCGGTCAGGGTGCCGGACAGTCGGCGTTCACCGGCCGCCGAGCGGCCGGTGAGCCGGGCCGCGAGGTCCCCCGCTGCCGTGCGCTCACTCACGGCGACCACCTCCCGTCCTCGTCTTCTCGGGCGCTCCACAGGATGCCGCAGGGGGCGGGGTGTGGCACCGGTGAAATCTCCTACCCATGCCTCGGCAGGCAAACGGAGCGCCCCGTGGCCGACCGCTCCTGCGACACGCACCTGTCGGTGACGCAGGTACACCGGCCGGCGGCTGCACCGCAGGTGAACCGCTGATCAGGGCCCGCCTGCGGGCGCCCCTCGTCGTGCGGGCGGTTCGCTCCCCTCCGATCGGTCCGTCCCGTCCGGTGTCCGCGCGGCCCGCCTTCGTGCACCGTCCGCGCGGCCCGCCTTCGTGCACCGTCCGCGCGGCCACGTCGTACGCTCCCCCGTCACGCATCGTCGTGCGCCCTCCGCGCCGGTCGTCGGAGGTGGGCGAGGGGCGCGTGGGCGCGGCCCGGCCGGTGTTCTGCCTCGGTCGGCGGTTTCCGCATCCCCGGGACGCGAAGTCGCCCCTTTCACGCCGTCCCCGACCGGCCGTCCCGCCTGTTTGGCTTGACCTGCGACACGTGCCGCCCATCCGCACGTGTCGCCCCACCTCGCCGCCTCGCCGGCGTCCACCGCCTCGGCATCCGCCCACGACCACGTCGTACGCGCGCCACCCGAGTCCCGTGTCTCCACAGCGTCCGGTGTCCGCCCCTGTCCGGGCGCGTCCCCGTACGTCCACGCACGTCCGCTCACCTCTCGGGAGGGAATGTGACCGCCCCCGTAAGCTCCTTCGAAGGCGCACCGGAGCCCGCCGACGAGCAGCACTTCACCAGTCTCAGCACCCGGGCCGCGCGGCAGCTCGCGACGACCACCAAGTCCGAACCGCAGATGCAGGCCATCACCTCGCGCTGGCTGCTCAGGACGCTGCCGTGGGTGGACGTCAAGGGCGGCACCTACCGGGTCAACCGCCGTCTGCAGCTGCGGATCGGCCGGGGCCGGGTGCAGTTCGACCAGAACGGCGCCGACGACGTCAAGGTCATCCCGGAGACACTGACCGAACTCCCGGCGCTGCGCGGCTACTCCGACATCCCGGCCCTCAGGGAGATCTCCGGCCGCTTCCGGGTGCGGGAGGTGCGGGCCGGCCAGGTGCTGGTGGACGCCGGGCAGCCGGTGACCGAGGCGTATCTCGTGGTGCACGGCAGGTTCACCCGGTACACCACCGGCAAGTACGGCGAGGAGGAGGTGCTCGGCGTCATCAGCGACGGCGACGGGCTGGGCGACGAGGCCATCGGACACGCCGACCCGCTGTGGCTCAGCTCGGTCCGGGCCGAGACGGCCGGGGTGGTGCTGGCGCTCAACTGGGACGTGCTGATGGCGTTCGTGGAGCGCACGCCCTCCCTCGCGGCCCAGTTCGAGGCGTTCGCCGAGCGGCAGCGCAAGCCCATGAACCGCAAGGGCGAGGCCGACGTCCCCCTGGAGGCGGGGCACGTGGGCGAGTTGACGCTGCCGGGCGGCTTCGTCGACTACGATCTCGCGCCCCGCGAGTACGAACTCTCCCTCACCCAGACCGTGTTGCGGGTCCACACCCGGGTCGCCGACCTCTACAACCACCCGATGGACCAGACGGAGCAGCAACTCCGCCTGACCATCGAGGAGATCCGCGAACGCCAGGAGTGGGAACTGGTCAACAACCGTGAGTTCGGGCTGCTGCACAACATCGACTACGGCCAGCGCATCAGCACGTTCTCCGGGCCGCCGACCCCCGACGACATGGACGAACTCCTGTCCATGCGCCGCAGGACCCGCCTCTACCTGGCCCATCCGAAGGCGATCGCGGCGTTCTTCCGGCAGTGCAACCGGCGCGGCCTGGTGCCCGGGACGGTGAACGTCGAGGGGCACGAGATGCCGGCGTGGCGCGGGGTGCCGCTCCTCCCGTGCAGCAAGATCCCCATCACCGAGCAGCACACCACGAGCATCATCGCGCTGCGCACGGGCGAGAAGGACCAAGGGGTCGTGGGGCTGCACCAGACGGGCATCCCCGAGGAGTACGAGCCCTCGCTGAACGTGCGTTTCATGGGCGTCGACACCACCGCGATCATGAGCTATCTGGTCACCGCCTACTACTCGATGGCCGTCCTGGTGCCCGACGCGGCCGGGATCCTGGAGAACGTGCAGATCGGGTGGATGCCGGAATGAACGAGCCGTCGAAGGAGGCCGTAGCGCCGTCCTCCCCCGGCATGGCCCCGGAGCCGCCGAGCGCTGCCCGCACACGGCTGCCGGAGTCGCCGAGCGCCCTCGGGACGCGGCTGCCGGGGCAAGCGAGTCCCGCGCGCACGCGGCTGCCGGAGCCGCCGAGTCCCGTGCGCGCGCGGCGGGCCCGGCGGTCGGGGGCGATCCCCGGGCTGCGGTACCGGCCGGCCGTGCCCGCCGATCCGGTGCGGGCGGCGGAGGTGGACCGCCGGCTGGAAGAGTGGGCGGAGCGCCTCGACCTGTTCCCCCGGGAGTGGCGGGGGCAGTTCGAGCGCTTCGGTCTGGGCCGGGCGATCGTGCTGGCGCATCCGGGCGGAGCGGGTCTCGAACACCTCGCCGCCGCCGGGAAACTGCTGCTCGCCGAGCATCTGGTCGACAACGTCTACTGCGAGGCCGACGAGGGCAAGGGCGGTTCGCCGCGCGGCCTCGGGGGCCGGCTGCTGATGGCCCAGTCGGCACTCGACCCACTGCACGCCACCTCGGAGACGGAGGAACGGTGGGCGCGGGGCGTACGGGCCGACGGTCCGCTGCGGTCGTACCACTTCGCGCTGCGGGACTACGCCGCCCTGGCCACGCCCAGCCAGACGGACCGACTCGTCCACGATCTCGCCCGGCTCCATCTGGGCTACCTGGGTGAGGCGGCCTGGGCCGAGACGAACCATATGCCGCAGGTCTGGGAGTACCTGGTGATGCGGCAGTTCAACAACTTCCGGCCCTGTCTGTCGGTGGTCGACGCCGTGGACGGCTGGGAGTTGCCGGAGTCTCTGTACGCCCGGCCCGAGGTCCAGCGGATCACCGCGCTGGCCGGGAACGCGGCCACCGTCGTCAACGACCTGTACTCCTTCACCAAGGAGCTGTCGAACGATCCGGGCCATCTCAATCTGCCCGTCGTCATCGCCGCGAACGAGCGGTGCGGGTTGAAGGCGGCCTATCTGGAGGCAGTCGAGATCCACAACCGGATCATGGAGGCGTTCGAGGAGGAGTCCGCGGCCCTGTCCGCGACCTCCCCGCCGATCGGGCGTTACGTCGCCGGGCTCGCCGCGTGGGTGGCCGGCAACCACGAGTGGCACGCGACCCACACCGAGCGCTACGCCCTGCCCGACTACTGGTAGCGCGCCGAGTCGTCCGACACCCGTGACCGACTCGGGGCTCCGTCCCGGAACTCGTTCGCGCCGGTCCCGCGCCCCTGGGCCCCGGGCCCCCGGAGGGGCGCGGGGAACGGCCCCCAGGGCCTGAATTGCCGCCAGGTGGTTCCGGGCGCACGCTGGAACGAGGAGGGGCCTTGACGGACAGGGGGCGCGGCAGAAGGGCGCGACGTCATGCCCTCGCTCAAGCATCTCGTCCGGGAGACCGGCCGTGTCGCGTGGTCGTGGCCGCCGGCCGGGGCGCGTCGGGCACGGCGGATCGCCGTGCTCCTCAGGACCGCGCTCACCGCCAACTCGGCCTTCGTGCCGCTCGCCGTCGCGCTGATCGTCCTCGCCGTGACGGGTGTCATCCAGGACGTCTCCGAGCAGTGGTCCACGCTGGAGTGGATCGCGCTCGTCCTGGCCGTTGTGCTCGTGCTGCTGGCGGTCAGCCGACGGCGTTCCCGGCCGGTGCGGATCCTCTCCTTCAAGAATCTCGTCGCCGGGGACGACGTGGGAGAGCTCGACAAGGTCGCGGCGGGCTTCGCCGAACTGCTGCACAGCGAGATCGAGCGGATCTCCGAGCTGGTCAGACAGGAACCGTTCATCACACCCGCCGATGTGCTCAACCCGGCGGGTGAGCGGGGCGAGATGGTGCTGCGCTCGTCGACGCGGGTGCCGTTCAAGTCCGGTGTCGCGACGACCGGGCTGCACGGGGACATCAACGCGACCGAGATCGGGACGGTCGCCCTGGGCCCGTTGCAGCTCCAGGTCGGCACGGTGCTCACGCTCGTGGAGCGCGCCTTCGGACGGACCCTGCAGGGTTCGCTGGTGGAGACCGACGGGGTGCTGCGGGTCGTGGCCTCCCAGTCCGGCCACGGTGGCCGCACCTGGTCGGCGCAGACGGACATCCCCGCCGACGCCGACATCCGCCGGGCCAGTGCCGTCCTCGCCCGGGAGTTGGCCCACCGCATCGAACTGGACCGGCCCGGCGCCTCGGAGTCAGGAGCCGACGTCGACAGCTTCCAACGGCTGGTGGACGGTCTGGAGAGCTACCAGCGGTTCCATCGCGAGGGGCTGCTGCACCATCTGGACGCGGCGGAGGAGCACTTCCGCGCGGCGCTCTCGCACAGCTCCGGCTATGCCGCCGCCTACCACAACCTCGGGCTGGTCTACCGGGAGCAGCGGCGCATCCGCACCGACATCGGGCTCCGGGCCTCGGCCGTGGTGCGCAGCGCGGCCACGCTGATGTGGCAGAAGGCCGTCACCCTCGACCCGACCCTCGCCCCCGCCCGTATCCAGCTCGCCAGAGCCGCGCTGGAACAGGCCGAGCACCCGGACGTCGAGGCACCGAAGCGGGCCGAGCTCCTCGACCAGGCGGCCCAGTCGGCCCGCAGCGCGCTGCGCCAGGCCGCCGACGGTCACCCCATGGACGCCGCACTCGCCTCGTACTGGCTCGGGGTGACCCTGCTGCGCCAGGACGCCGAGCGGAGGCAGCCCGTCGAGTCGGACGCGGCCCACGCCGGATCGGGGCCGACGGGCACCGGGACGGGACCGGCCGACGCCAAGGTGCGCGAGGCGCTGCGGCACTTCCGCCGCACCGAGCAGGACCTGGTCGACGAACGGGCCCGCCGACTGGTCCTGGACGGGGACGAGTTGGCGGTACGGCCGTTGACCGAGCGGATCGCGCACGTCGTCGCGATGCGGTCCGAGTGCTGGTTCCGGCTCGCCGGGGGAGCCTGCGACCGGTCGGGGCGCCGGGCCCGGCGGAAGGCCGACCGGTACATCCGTACGGCCATCCGCTGGGCGCCCGACATGGCCGAACTGCACGCGTTGCGGGGGCGCATGCTGCAACGGCACAACCGTGAGGGCGCGCTCTTCGCGTGTCTGGAGGCGATCCAGCGGGACCCGCAGAACCACCATGTGGCGGTCCGGGACGTCGGGCTGTTCGCGGCCGGATCACCGGAAGCCGGTGGCACGCGGGACCTGGCGACCGCCCTGTTCACCGTCGCCGCGCACCAGCACCCCGACGACGCCGAGGCCTGGCTGCTGCTCGCCGTCAACCAGATGTTCTGGAGGGGGAACCAGTTCGCCGCCCGGGGCCTCGCGGGCATGGCGTTGGCCCTCCAACCCGGCCGCGAGGACGTACGCCGGATCGTGGAGGCGTACTGGCCGTCACCGTACGGCGCCGCCGAGGACGACGAGCACGCCGGCCGTTCCGACCAGTCCGACGGCGACCGTTTCGACCACGACCGTTCCGACGACGGCGACCGATCCGATGACGGCGACCGTTCCGATCACAGCGGCGTCGGCCCGGCGGTCGAGGGCCGCCCCGACGGATCCGCGCGGCCCGCCGATGCGGAGGCGCCGGCCCGGAAGCCCTTCACTCTGCGCTGGGCGCGCGCGTGGGCCCATGCCCGGGAGGCGCAGCAGCACTTCGACGAAGGCGGGCTGCGGGAGGCGCTGGCCGAGATCCAGTCGCTGCGGGCCGCGCCGGGCAGGTCCGCGCCCGAGGTCTCCCTGGCCGCGCGGGAGATCGGGCTGTTGCAGGGTGCGCTCGCCGGACTGATCCGGCCCTCCGACCGCCAGCGTCGCCACTGGGAGGCGGCGGTCGAGGAGTTGACCCGCGCGGTCCGCGAGGGTCTGCCGGCCGGGCTGGAGGCACCGCCGCAGTGGAACGTCGACCTCGGTGACGCACACGCTGCCCTCGGCGACTCGCTGTCCGACGCCGAGCACAGGGCGTCGGCCGCGGAGAGCTACCGGCGGGCCGTCGCGCAGTACGACGCCGTTCTCGACCGGCCGCCGAAGACCGTGTGCCCGCGCTACCGCTCGGGGCGCCGGGGCCAGGAACGGCTGACGGAGCTGTCCGCCGAGCCGCCGGACCTGCCCACCAGGGCGCGGGCCCTCGCGGGACGGGCGGCGGTGTACGTGCGGCAGGGGCGGGCGAGCGACGCCGTGCGGGACTGCCGGGACGCGCTGAAGCTGGCGCCGCTGTACGCGTATCCACGGTTCACGCTGGCGCGGCTGTACCGCGACCGGCGGGCCCAGTACGACCTGGCGGAGCAGACCCTGCTACGGCTGATCGAGCTGCTCCCGGCCGGGGAGCAGCGGGACCTGGCGCGCCTCGAACTGGCCGTCACCCATCGGCGACGGGCGGAGACCACGCAGGGCGACGAGCGCGCCCGACTGCTGGAGCGGGCGCGGGAGGAACTGGTCGACGCCACGCTGGAGGCGTCCCTGAGCGCGGACCTGGAGGCCCGGATGCACGAGGAGCTGGCCGACGTCCTCGATCTGCTGGGCCGTTCGGACGACGCGGTCGTCGCGCTGCGCTCGATCGGTGAGACCGCGAGCCGGTCGGGGGCAGGCCGGCACCACGAGTTGATAGCCCATCTGATCGCCGGGCGGGAACAGCCCTGGGAGGTGGAACAGGAGCTGATCGAGGCACATGACGCCTGCGCGGCACGGCTGGAGGCGTTCCGCGGCACGGACGAGGAACCTCCGCTGCGGGCCACGCTGGTCACGCTCACCGCGCGGCTCGCGATGTTCTACGCGGAGCAGGGCATTCGGCTGGACGAGGCCCGGCTCCTGGCGGAGGGTGCCCTGAAGAGTGCGCGGCAGGTGCTGGAGCCCGGTCGGATGGCCCTGTGCGAGGACGCCTGCGGCTGGGTCGCCTACCGGCAGGGTCGTCTGGAGGAGGCCGTCGACCTCCTCCAGGACGCCGTCGAGCACTCCGGAGGCCATGCCCGTCAGTGGGCGCACCTGGCCCTGGCCCTCGAAGCACGCGACGACCCCGAGGGCGTCGACCGCGCCCGTGACATCTGGCAGCAGATCGCCGAGCAGTTCCCCCACAGCGACACGGCGGACCAGGCCCGTCGGCACCTCGCCCCTGTGTCCCCGTGAGGGCGGGCGGTACGGCACTCAGGCGGGCGACGGGCCGGACGCCCGGCTCGCGGCTCGCGGCTCACGTGAGACACGGGGGTCACGGGGGTCACGGGGGTCACGGGGGTCACGGTTCCGTGGTCTCGGATTCGAGGGAGGCGCGGGTGGCCTCGCCGTACACGCCCGACTCGTCCTCCAGGAGGACACGCGTCAGCTGGTAGCCGCGGACCGCGCTCTGGACCCCGCGGTCGTAGTCGCCGTCGGCATCGCCGTTGTACAGGCCGACCTGGTGGAGACGGAGCTGGAGTTCGGTGACCTCCGCGCCCCGGTCGCCGAGACCGAGTACGGGAGGCGGCCCGTCGGGGACGGGGGGCGAGGGGGCCGCCGTCAGCGTGGCGTCGCTTCCGGAGGGGTCCCTGGTCAGGGTGGCCGACGGGTCGGGTGTCGCGTCGGTCGCGGTCGTGGTCGGGGTCGCCCCGGGCGAGGTGGCCGCGGTACTGGACGGGGAGGCCGTGGAGTTCGTGGGGGACGGGGTCGCCGACCGCGACGCCTCCTGGGCGGCCACCGCGTCCGGGATGCCGGCCCTGATGTCGTCGGCGTCCGAGCCGTCCCGCGACGGTGCCTCGTAAAAGAAGAGGCCGCCGATGATCCCACCGGTGACCAGGACGGCGGCCGCGGCCGCTCCCACCCCGGCGGTCAGCCCCACCCGACGACGCCGCCGGCCACCCGACTCCCGCCCGTCCGAGCGCTGTGCGTCCGCGTCCGCGTCCACGTCCGCATCCGCATCCGCATCCGCATCCGCATCCGCATCAACGTCGTCGACCGGTGTCGGAATGTCGGCCGCAGCCCGCTCGGCCTCACCGGCGGTGGCAGGCAGCTCCTCGGCCGACGGGGCCGTGCCGTGCGGTTCGCCGTCGTCGTCACCGACCTGTACGAACGGGCGTATGCGCACCGGGTCGAAGTCCTCGGCGGCCTCGGCCTGTGCCGCGCGCACGTCCCGATGAGCTTCCGACGCGAAGCGGCCGCAGGAACAGGCCGGGGTGCCGTCCGTCGCCCGGGGCGTTCCGCACTGCGGGCAGACAGGGGCTGTCGGTTCACTCACGCGTGGTCTCTCTTCGAACGGGTTGCAGAATTTAAACAGATCTTCTCCACGGAATCGCCAAGACTTGCTTGAAACACGAACCAGAAGCCGACACTGACTCAAGTGCCGCCACAAGACGGCGTGTTCGCGCCCATGAGGACTTCACGCGTCGGGCTGGTGCGCGACCCGTTCCTCGGTGTGTCATGCCTCTGACATCAACCCCGTGTGCCCGCAGCGGAAGGAACCCCGTGAGTCAGATCCGTCCCCGTCGCCGTCCTCGTTCCCGCCCTCGTGTCCGCGCCCGTGCGCTCTGCGCGGTCGCCGCGCTCACCCTGAGCGTGCCCGTCGTGTTCTCGGACCCCGCCGCGGCGGCGGTCCCCACGTCCGCGGTGTACCTGCAGAACTCCGTCACCGGCCTGAACGCGGCGGCCTCCGGCGATACGGTCACCGCGCACAACCCCAAGGGCAACGAGGACCACCAGCAGTGGACGCCCGTCGCGGTCACCGGCGGCCACCAGCTGCGCAGCACCGACCGGTCGGGCATCTGCCTCGGACGCGGCGGCACCTCCGCGGTGACCGCGACCTGTGGCGCGGAGGGCACCACATGGACGGTCACCGAGGCCGCGAACAGCACGTACACCATCGGCGTGCCGGGAACCTCGCAGTACCTGACGGGGGCGTCCTCCGACGCCGCCCTCGTGCAGATCGGGTCGAACGGCTCCTACGCCCGGTGGCACCTCACCCCGGTGTCGTACGCGACGTCGCCCATGCCCTCCGCCGACACCCGCACGCTCGACCAGGTCTCGTTCCTCACCTCGCACAACGCCTACGCGAACGGGGCCGACGGGAACTTCGCGTCGTTCCCCGTCAGCCTGTTCCCGAACCAGTCACGGGGTGTGAGCCGCCAACTCACCGACGGGGTACGAGGGTTCATGCTGGACGCGTACACCGTGTCCGGGCAGGCGATGCTCTGCCACAACAGCTGTGACGGGGTGAGCAACCCGGTGCCGCTCGCCACCGACCTCCAGCGCATGGTCACCTTCCTCAAGGCCAACCCGGGTCAGTTCGTCACCGTCTTCCTGGAGGACTACACCTCCTCGGACGTGCTGAAATCGTCGCTGGCGTCCGTGAGCGGTCTGTCCGACGTGCTGTACCGGCCGGACCAGGAGGGTGTGGCGACGAGCGGCTGGCCGAGAATGGCGGACCTCGCGGCCCGGGGCAAGCAGCTGCTGATCTTCAGCGACCGCACCCGGGCGAGCGACACCTCCGCCGGCTACGTCACCCGTGACACGTTCGGAGTGATGTACCAGCGCGAGTGGACCGTCGAGAACCACTGGTCCATGGGCGGCGGGATCGGCGGCTCCGACTGGTCCTGCTACAGCCGCTGGGGCACCGGCAGACCGCTCACCACGGACTCCGCCGCCTTCCACCCGCTGTTCGTGATGAACCACTTCCGCGACTACACGATGAGCGGTACGGCGGAGACGGACAACGCCAAACTGGGCAACCGGGCGCAGAACTTCTGCACCCCGGCCGCGCGCAAGAAGCCCAACTACCTCGCCGTGGACCGCTACGAGCTGGGCTCACCGTCACCGCTGACGACCGTCGGGAACCTCAACACGTACGTCCTCACGGCCGGGCAGTAGCCGCCGCCCTGACAGGCGGCCCGGCGGGCGGCCCGCCGGGCCGTCCGTCGCCGGGCGTCGCCCCGCCCACCGCTCGCCCACCCTGCGGGGCACGGAACGCATGGTCCGCAGCACGGGCAGATGGTTCCGGGAGAGCTTCGCCCGCTCCCCGCCGCCCGCAATCAGGGCGTTGACCGACGCCATGGGATCGGCGCCGGCCGACCGCGCCACCAACGCGCCGACCACCAGCGGCACCAGCACCACCGCGAGGGCCGAACCGGTGGCGGTGGCAGTGGCGGTGACCTGGCGGAGGGGGCGCGGGCGCGAGGTGTGCGTGTCCATGACCACAGTGCATCACCGGGCCGGGGCGTCCCGTATCGGACCACATACTCAGGTCGCCCCGTCCGACGTACTCAGGCCGCCACCACGGGTCCCCGCTCCCCCGTCTCCCGGTGGATCGGTGTGTCCGAGCCGGTCAGGGGAACACCCGTGCCGCCGCGCCGGGCCGCGACGATCTCCGCCACGATGGACAGGGCCGTCTCCTCAGGTGTCCGGGCACCGAGGTCGAGCCCGATCGGGGACCGCAGCCGGGCCAACTCCCGTTCGGTGAGCCCGACTTCACGCAGCCTCCGGTCGCGCTCGGCATGGGTGCGGCGGGAGCCCATCGCGCCCACGAAGGCGACCGGCATCCGCAGGGCCTCCTTGAGCAGGGGGACGTCGAACTTGGCGTCGTGGGTGAGCACGCACAGGACGGTGCGGCGATCGGTCGCGGTGCGCCGCAGATAGCGGTGCGGCCAGTCCACGACGATCTCGTCCGCCTCGGGGAAGCGGGCCCGGGTGACGAAGACCGGTCGGGCGTCGCACACGGTGACGTGGTACCCGAGGAACTTGCCCGCCCGCACCAGTGCGGCCGCGAAGTCGATCGCCCCGAACACGATCATGCGCGGTGGCGGCACCCTCGTCTCCACGAGGAGGGTGAGACCGTCCGGGCAGTGCGACCCGTCCGCGGAGAGCTCGATCGTGCCCGTGCGGCCGCCGTCCAGCATGGCCCGCGCCTCGGCTGCGGCGGTCCGGTCCAGGTCGGGATGTCCGCCGAGACCACCGTCGGAGGCGTACGCGCCCTCCCGCCCACCGCCGGAAGCCCCCTCGGCACGTACGAGCAGCGCCTGTCCGAGGAGTTCCGACGGGCCCCGGACGACACGGGCCACGGCCGTCGGCTCGCCCTCGGCGGCGGCCGAGAGCGCGGAGCGCAGGACCCCTCGGGCAGGTGACCGGGCGGTGACGGGGGTGACCAGGATGTCGATCACCCCGCCGCAGGTCAGGCCGACGGCGAAGGCGTCCTCGTCGCTGTAGCCGAAGCGCTGAAGGACGGTCTCGCCGTCCGACAGTGCCTGCTCGCACAGCTCGTACACCGCGCCCTCGACGCATCCGCCGGAGACGGAGCCGATGACCGTGCCCTCGGCGTCGACGGCGAGGGCCGCGCCGGGGCCGCGCGGTGCGCTGCCGCCGACCGCGACGACGGTGGCCACGGCGAAGTCGCGGCCCTCCTCGGCCCAGACGGTCAGCTCGGTGGCCAGGTCAAGCATCCCGGGCCGCCGTCAGGACGCGGTCGGGCCGGATCGGCAGGTGGCGGTGACGGACGCCGGTGGCATGCCAGACCGCGTTGGCGACGGCAGCCGCCGCGCCGACGATGCCGATCTCGCCGATGCCCTTGATGCCGACGGGGTCCTCGGGGTCGTGGTCGTCCACCCAGTCGGCCTCGACGGCGGGGACGTCGGCGTGCGCTGCCACGTGGTATCCGGCGAGGTCGGCGCCGTAGTGGCCGCCGGACGCCCGGTCGCGTACCGCCTCCTCGTGCAGGGCCATGGACAGGCCCCAGATCATGCCGCCGATGAACTGGCTGCGGGCGGTGAGGGGGTTGATGATCCTTCCGGCCGCGAAGATGCCGAGCATGCGGCGTACCCGTACCTCGCCGGTGGCGGGGTCCACGGCGACCTCGGCGAACTGGGCGCCGTAGGAGTGCCGTTCCTTCTGGGCGAGGGCGCCGATGGCGGCGGTGGTGTCCGAGCGGACGGTGATGCCCTCGGGCGGGACGCCGCCGCCCAGGGCGAGCCGTTCCCGTAGTTCGCCCGCCGCGAGGGTGACCGCCCAGGACCAGGAGCGGGTGCCCATCGAGCCGCCGGCGATCATGGCCGGGCCGAGGTCGCTGTCGCCGAGCCGTACCCGGATCCGGTCCGCCGCGACCTCCAGCGCGTCGGCGGCGACCAGGGTGAGCGCGGTGCGGGCGCCCGTCCCGATGTCCGCCGCGTTGACCCGCACGGTGTAGGTGCCGTCGGCCTCGGCCGTCACCGCGGCCGTGGACGGCCCGGCTCCCACGCCGAAGGAGGCCGCCGCCGTGCCCGTGCCGAGCAGCCAGCGGCCGTCGCGGCGCACGCCGGGGCGCGGGTCGCGATCGGCCCACCCGAACCGGCGGGCGCCCTCGCGGAAGCAGGACCGCAGGTTGCGGTCGGCGAACGGCAGCCCGGAGACCGGGCCACGCTCGGGTTCGTTGCGGGCACGCAGTTCGATCGGGTCGATGCCCAGCTTCTCGGCGAGTTCGTCGAGCGCCGACTCCAGGGCGAAGGATCCCGGCGCCTCGCCCGGCGCCCGCATGAACGTCGGGGTGGGCACGTCGAGCCGTACGACCCGGTTGACCGTGTGATGGGCGTCGGCGTCGTACATCACACGGGCCGGACTGGCAGCCGGCTCGACGAACTCGTAGACGGTCGAGGTGAGGCTGTGCGAGCGGTGTTCGAGCGCGCGCAGCCGTCCGTCGGCGTCGGCGCCGAGCCGGACCCGCTGGGTGGTGGGGCTGCGGTACCCCGCGAGGGAGAACATCTGACGTCGGGTCATGACCACCCGGACCGGCCGCTGCAGGACGGTCGCGGCCATGACGGCGGCGACCTGGTGCGCGCGCACGCCCTTGCCGCCGAAGCCGCCGCCGACGTGCTCGGAGCGCACCCGCACCGAGGCGGGGTCGAGGGAGAACAGACTGGTGAGCTCGCCGGCGACCCACATGGTGCCCTGGTTGGCGTCGACGACGTCGAGCCGGCCGCCGTCCCAGCGGGCCGTCACGGCGTGCGGCTCCATCGGGTGGTGGTGTTCCTCGGGGGTGGTGTACTCGGCGTCCACGACGACCGCTGACGCGGCGAGTTCGGCCTCCAGGTCGCCCTTCCCGGTCGCCGCGGGGCCCCAGCCGCCCGCGTCGTAGGCGTCCGGGTGCTCGGCGGTGAACGTGACGTCGTGCGGTTCCTGGTCGTAGTGCACGACCAGGGCCTCGGCGGCCTCCCTGGCCTGTTCGGAGGTCTCGGCGACCACCAGCGCGACCGGCCAGCCCAGATGGGGGATCCGGTCGTGCTGGAACACGGCGGTGGTGGGGTCGGGCTTCATCCCCATCAGGCCCGTGTAGTCGGTTTCGAGGCGTGGGGCGTTCTCGTGGGTCAGGACGGCGAGCACGCCCGGCCGCGCGAGCGCGTCGGCGGTCTCGATCGCGCGGATCCGGCCGCGGGCCACGGTCGACAGGGCCAGCCAGCCGTGGACGAGACCGGCGAACGGGATCTCCCCGGCGTAGCGGGCCGCTCCGGTGACCTTGTCGCGGCCCTCGACGCGGGTGTGCGCGGTGCCGACGGCGCCCCGGCGTTCCGTTGGGGTGGTGGTCATCGGGTGGCCTCCTCGGTGGCCGCGGAGGAATGTTCACGGGTGGCTGCGGAGGTGGGGTCCGAGGCGTTGTCCGAGGTGAGTTCGGACAGGACCGCCACCACCAGGTTGCGCGTCAGCGTCACCTTGTAGGCGTTGTGCGGCAGCGGTCGTGCGGCTGCCAGTTCGGCGTCGGCGGCGGCCGCGAAGGCCTCGGCGTCGGCGGGCGCGCCGATCAGCGCGCGTTCCGCGGCGTGGGCCCGCCACGGCTTGGACGCGACCGCCCCGAACGCCAGCCGCACGTCGTGGACGACACCGTCCCGGACGTCGAGCGCGGCGGCGATCGAGCCGATGGCGAAGGCGTACGAGGCGCGTTCGCGCACCTTGCGGTAGCGGGAGCGGGCGGCCACCGGGGTGGGCGGCAGAGCGACGCCGGTGATCAGGGCGCCCGGCGGCAGGGCGGTCTCCAGGTGCGGGGTGTCGCCCACCGGCAGGTAGAGGTCGGCGAACGGCAACTCGCCGCGTCCGTCGGCCGTTTCGTAGGAGACGACGGCGTCGAGGGCCGCCAGCGCCACTCCCATGTCGGAGGGGTGCGTGGCCACGCAGTGCCCGGACGCGCCCAGGATGGCATGGTTGTGGTGCTCGCCCTCGATCGCGGGGCAGCCGCTGCCGGGGACCCGCTTGTTGCAGGGCCGGGTGACGTCGGCGAAGTAGCCGCAGCGGGTGCGCTGGAGGAGGTTGCCGCCGACCGTGGCCATGTTGCGCAGCTGTCCGGAGGCGCCGGCCAGTACCGCCTGGGCCAACATCGGGTAGCGGCGGCGGACTTCGGGGTGCGCGGCGAGGTCGCTGTTGGTGACGGTCGCGCCGATCCGCAGTCCTCCGTCCTCGGTGGTCTCGATCTCGTCGAGCGGGAGTTCACGGACGTCGACGAGGCGGGCGGGCCGCTCGACGCCGGTCTTCATCAGGTCGACGAGGTTGGTTCCGCCGCCGAGGAAGCGCGCCTCGGGATCGGCGCCGAGCAGGGCCACCGCGCCGGAGACGTCATGGGCCCGCTGATAGTCGAACTCCCTCACGCCACGGCCTCCTTGGCCTTCGCGGTGCTGTCGGCTGCGGCGCGGGCGACGGCCTCGACGATCGACACGTAGGCGCCGCAGCGGCAGAGGTTGCCGCTCATCCGCTCGCGGATCTCCTCGGGCGTCAGCGGTGGCGGTCCGGCCTGGGGGCGTACGTCGTCGGTGGCGGCGCTGGGCCAGCCCGCCGCGTGCTCCTCGATGACCGCGATGGCCGAACAGATCTGACCCGGCGTGCAGTAGCCGCACTGGAAGCCGTCCAGATCGAGGAACGCCTGCTGCACGGGGTGGAGTTCGTCGCCGTCGGCGACACCCTCGATGGTGGTGATCTCACGCCCTTCGGCGGCCACCGCCAGCTGCAGACAGGACACGCTCCGCCGTCCGTCGACCAGGACGGTACAGGCTCCGCACTGGCCCTGGTCGCAGCCCTTCTTGGTACCGGTCATGTCGAGGCGCTCGCGCAGGGCGTCGAGCAGCGTGGTGCGGTGGTCGACGGAGAGCGTGTGCTTCTCTCCGTTGATGTTCAGGGTGATGGCGCTGTACGTCGATGAGGTGGCTGGGGACATGATCAGCCTTCTTTCGCGTATCCCGGGACAGGTCGGGAGGGACTCGCTCCGGCCGGCGGTCGAATCAGGAAAACGGTACGGCGCGGCTGTCGGCGCGGATGGCGCCGACGCTACGATGAGGCAACCGGACAGCTGTCCGGTCCGAGAAACGTAACGGACAGTTGTCCGCTTAACAAGCGCGGGTTTCGGTCACGGATTCCTCGGGAGGTCGCGTGCGACGGAAGAAGGACTGCTCTCTGCGCTCGGACGCCCAGCGGAACCGCGAGCGCATCCTGGCGGTCGCGCTCGTCGAGCTGACCCGTGCCGCCGACACACCGCTGAGCAGGATCGCCAGGGAGGCGGGCGTCGGACAGGGCACCTTCTACCGCCACTTCCCCACCAGGCAGGCCCTCGTCCTGGAGATCTACCGGCACGAGATGCGGCAGGTCACCGACTCCGCCGCCGAACTGCTCGCCACCCGCGAACCCGATCGGGCGCTGCGTGAGTGGATGGACCGCCTCGCCCGGTTCGCCATGGCCAAGGCGGGCCTCGCGGACGCCATCCGGCAGGCCACCTGCGGCCCCGACGCCCCGGACAAGCCGGACCCCACCCCGGTGTCCGAGGCCGCCGAACTCCTGCTGCGCGCGGGCGAGAAGGCCGGTACCGTCCGCCCCGGGATCACCGTGGACGACTTCTTCCTCGCCATCGCCGGCCTCTGGCAGATCGACCCCGAGGACTGGCAGCCGCGTGCGGGCCGCCTCCTCGACCTGGTCATGGACGGCATGCGTTCGGGCGCTCCGGAGCGATGAGACACCGAGGGAGGGCCGCGCGGGTGCGCGACGCCCTCCCACGGTTCACCGTGGCCGTGCCCGTTGCGGTCGAGGTGCTCGGCGGGCGGCGTGGCGAGCGCCGGATGCGTGACCAGCGCCCGGTTCTTCGCCACCGGTACCCGTCGCAGGGTCGCGCCGCCGCCAAAGGACGCCCGGACGGTCAGTTGCCCGGCCCGTGCCGCACCACCGGTTGACGTACGCCGGCGTGCCGCGCCTCAGCCGGGCGGCGCGCCGGGACGCGCACCACCCTTCAGCCGCTCCAGATCGGAGGGCCGTACCTGGATGGCCAGGACGGCGATCAGGGCCGCGATCACGGTGAAGATGGCCGCCATGACGAAGGCGGCCGAGACACCCGCCGTGAGCACCTCGTCGGACCAGGGCTTCGGCAGCTGCCCGGTCCGCTCGAACTCCAGGCGCTCGGCCGGGGTCGCCTGGGAGAGGAAGTCCGGGACCTGCTTCTCCGCCTCGTTGGTGCTGGCCGTGCCGAACATCGTGACGAGGATGGAGAGTCCGAGCGAGCCGCCGACCTGCTGGGTGGCGTTCAGCAGCCCGGAGGCGGCGCCGGTCTCCGCCGGCGTGACGTCGGAGAGCGCCATGAGGGTCAGTGCGACGAACTCCATGCCCATGCCCAGGCTGAAGACGAGCATCGGGCCGAGCACGCTGCCGGCGTACGTGGAGTCCACGTCGGTCAGGGTCAGCCACCCCAGGCCGGCCGCCGCGAGGATCGCGCCCACCACCATGAACGGCTTGGGTCCGTACACGGGCAGGAACCGTGAGGCCAGTCCGGCGCCGACCGCGATGACCGCGCTGACCGGCAGGAACGCGAAGCCGGTGGCCAGCGGGCTGAAGTCCAGGACGTTCTGGGTGAAGAGCGTCAGGAAGAAGAACATGCCGAAGATCGCTGCGGCCAGGCACAGCATGATCCCGTAGGTGCCCGCGCGGTTGCGGTCGGCGAACATGTGCAGCGGGGTGATCGGCTGCCGGGACCGCCGCTCCACCAGCACGAACACCACGAGCAGCACCACGGCCCCGGCGAACGACGCCAACGTCAGCCCGTCCCGCCAGCCCTCCTGCGCGGCTCGGATGAAGCCGTACACCAGGAGCACCATGCCCAGGGTGGAGGTCAGCGCGCCGGTGATGTCGAAGTGGCCGGGGTGCCGTTCGGACTCCCTGATCCAGCGGGGCGTCGCCAGCGCGATCAGCAACCCGATCGGCACGTTGACGAACAGGACCCACCGCCAGTCCAGCCACTCCACGAGGATGCCGCCGGCGAGCAGTCCGATCGCGCCGCCGCCCGCCGAGACCGCCGCGAACACCCCGAACGCCCGGTTACGCTCGGGTCCTTCGCGGAACGTCGTACTGATCAGCGCCAGGGACGTGGGGGACGCGATGGCACCGCCGACGCCCTGGAGGGCGCGGGCGGCGAGGAGTTGGCCCTCGTTCTGGGCGAGGCCGCCGAGGAGCGAGGCCAGCACGAACAGCAGCACGCCGAAGATGAACACCCGACGGCGGCCGAGGATGTCCCCGGCCCGTCCGCCCAGCAGCAGCAGACCGCCGAACGTGAGCGTGTACGCGTTGACCACCCACGCCAGGCTCGTCGTCGAGAAGTCCAGCGACCTCTGGATGTCCGGCAGCGCGATGTTCACGATGGTGATGTCCAGCACCACCATCAGCTGGCACGAGGCGATGACGAACAGCGCCATCGCGCTTCCACCACCACCTGTTTCCGAGGTGGTGGTCCGCGCTGGGGAAGTCGGCTGCGAATCGCTCATGACGTGTCGCAAAGGCGTCGCTGAAGCAGGGTGCGGTGCACGGTCGCGTCCACGGCCGCGCCACTGTTCGACCGTACGCCGGTGCCCGGACCCGCACCACTTGGGCACGGTGGACTCCGGGCGCGCACACCCGGATCGAAAAACAGGTGCGGGAGCGGGACGTGTGCCGTTACGATCCCGGCGATGACTACTCCTTCCCTCAGCAGATCGGGGGTTCCGTCCGCGCAAGGTGAGTGCTGATGCTCACCGATGTCGCGAACGGGGATCCCCGGCTTTCCTTCTGGTTGCGCGTGCGCGAATTCGCCGTGCCACCCTCCATGATCGAGACCGCGGCCGCTCGCCGTGCCGTCGGCGACTGGGCCGGCGCATGTGCCGCCGCGGCCGTCGACATCGATCTCGACCTGCGTTCCCTGGCCGCCCGTCACGGCTCGGAGCTGGCGTCCCAAGTCCGTACGGACCTGAGGCACTTGGCGCCGGACCTGCTGCGTTGGCACATGCCGAGGATCGCTCCCGACGGACTGCTGCGCCCGGGCCTGACCCTCACCCTCGCCCGGTACCGGACGGCCGGGGGTGCCGGCCCGGGGCCGGTGCATCTGGTGGCCCGCACTCCGCCCGCGTGGGCCGACGCCGGCCAGCGGATCGGCCTCGCTTTGTGGGAGGGGTCCGGGCCCGAAACCCGGGGGCATCCCCATCCACGGCCCAGCCGTCGCCATCGGTTCGATCTGCACCGCCATCTCTGGGACGCGCGCAGGGCCGGTGAGCTGCGGGGCCGTTCGGGAGCGGATCGGCCGGCGGTCGAGGGGGCACCACCGACGGACCCTCACTCGCCCTCGCACGTGCACCCGCACCCGCCGCTGCCGACGGCCCCGGACGAGTTGTGGACCTGGGCGGCGGAGCAGGGTTGTGCCGTCGAGCGGTGGGCGGCGGAAGCGGCGATCGTGCTGCGCGCCGAGGGTCGGTCGACCGGCTCCGTGCTCGTACGGTGCGGCGCCCGACGGCGACTCGTCCTGGACCTGGGCCCGGAGGCCGGTGCGGACCGGGCCCCGGGCGAGGGCGCCCACGCGGAGGCGGACGACGGCACGCCGTCGCCCGCGCCGCGGCTCACGGCCGTGTCCGGTGACGACGGTGCGCTCGGCGCGCTGCCGGTGCTGCCCGACGCCGCGACCTGGGTCCTGCCCGACCTGGAACTGCTCCGTACCGGCGCGCTCGACGTCCATAGGTTGCATCCGCTGGTCGCGTCGGCGCTGGTACCGGACCATGTGCCGTCCGGTCCGGCCGAGGCGCAGGACCGGGCGGGGCAGCCGCGGATCGTGGAGTGCCGGGGAGAGCGCCACCGGATCGGTCTGGTCGACGGCGTGCTGGTGGCACTCGACCACGACCCGGACGAACTCCGGCGTGAGGAACTGCTGGTCGCACTGACCGGTACCCCGCTCCCGTGTCTGCGGGCCATCGACGAGGCGCATCGCCGTCCGGACTGTCTGTCGGGCGTACGCGAGAGGCTGGACCACGGGGACGTCGCCGGGGCGCTGGCGGTCGTCGAAGGGCTGCTGGGCCCCGAGGCGGTCCTGCGCGACGGCCCGCTGCGGGAGGAGCTGGAGTCCGCGGCGCGCCGGCGGATCGCCTACGGCCTGTACCGGGCCGGTCTCGCCGAACCGCTCCCCGGCCGGGTCCGCTCCAACGTCGGCCGCCGGCCGTCCCGCCAGCGCCGCATCCGCGTGGCGACCTTCTTCTGACCCTCCACCTCGCACGCCTCCGACCACCCGTCTCGCGCGTCTGCGACCTCCACCTCGGACGCCTCTGAGCTCTGCACACGCATCTCGCACGCCCCGATCAGCCACCTCGCACGCTTCTGACCACACCCTCGCGCGCCTGCGACCGCGCACGTTCGGCTTCAGCCCTCTACACCCCAAGGTGATCCCACATGCCCACACGCACCCCGTTCGCCCTGCCCTCCGACGCCGACCCGCTCTCCCAACTCGACGTGGCCGCCGACCTGTTGAGCATGTTGCGCACCACGTCCACCGAACCGCGCCCCGACATCCAGCTGGAGGCGCTGACCCTGGCCGTCGCCGCGGACCTGCCCGTACTGCTGTGGGGTGAGCCGGGCATCGGCAAGACCGCGGCGCTGACACAGCTCGCGGCCTCCCTCGATCTTCCGCTGACGACCGTGATCGCCAGCGTGCACGAGCCGTCCGACTTCTCGGGCCTGCCGATCGTCGGGGACGACCCGGCCGAGCAGGGTGTCCCCATGGCACCGCCGGACTGGGCGGTGCGCCTGGTACGCGCCGGCCGGGGGCTGCTGTTCCTGGACGAGCTGTCGACGGCGCCCCCGGCCGTCCAGGCCGCGCTGCTGCGGCTGGTGCTGGAGCGCAGGATCGGCACGCTCCAACTGCCGCCGGACGTGCGGATCGTGGCCGCCGCCAACCCCAGGTCCTCGGCGGCCGACGGCTGGGAGCTGAGCCCGCCGCTGGCCAACCGCTTCGTACACCTGCAGTGGACGCACGACCACGAGGTGGTCGTACGAGGCCTCGGCGGAACGTGGCCCCGGGCCACCCTGCCGCGGCTGGCACCGGAGCGGCTGGCGGAGGCGGTGGAGTTCGCCCGGCGCGCGGTGTGCACGCTGCTGGCCGCGCGGCCCAAGCTCGTGCATCAGCTGCCCAACAGCGAGACCCGGCGCGGCGGGCCGTGGCCGTCGCCGCGGAGCTGGGAGATGACGCTGCGGCTGATCGCCTTCGCGACCGCCTCCGGTGTCTCGCGCGACGTGCTGTCCCTCCTGGTCAGGGGCACCGTGGGCGACGGGCCGGGGCTGGAGCTGCTGGCCTCCCTGGACCGGCTGGACCTCCCCGACCCCGAGGTGCTGCTCGCCGACCCGACGGCGGAGGAACTGCCCCAACGGGGGGATCTGCGGCAGGCGGTGCTCGACGGGGTGGTGGCGGCGGTCCGGTCGCGGCCGGACAAGGCACGCTGGGACGCGGCGTGGGCGCTGCTGGTCCGGGCGCTGGAGACGGGGGCGCCGGATCTGGTGGTCGTCCCCGCCACCACCCTCGCGTCGCTGCGCCGCGACGACTGGGACGTTCCGACGGCGATCGAGAACCTCGCCGGAGTGATCACCCTCTCCCGGCGGGCGGACGAGGCGGCGGCCCGTGCGAAGACGGCGACGAAGGTGCGCCGATGAGTACGGCCACCGGGCACGACACCGGCGAAGGCACCCTCGACCTCGACAAGCTCTTCACCGCCCGGCTCCAGGCGGCGCGGGCCCGGCCCTATCTGGCGACGGCCCTGTTCGCGCTGCACACCGTCGAGTCCCGGCGGGTGCCCACGATGGCCGTGGACCGGCACTGGCGGTGCTACGTCTCCCCCGGTTTCGTGGACCGCACGCCGGTGGAGGAGCTGGCCGGGGTGTGGGTGCACGAGGTGTCCCATCTGCTGCGGGACCATCACGGGCGCAGCGACCGGGTCGCCAGGGAACGGGAACTGACCGGCCCCGGGGAGCGGCTGCGGATGAACATCGCCGCCGACTGCGAGATCAACGACGACATCTTCGGCGACGGACTGGTCAAGCCCGAGGGTGTCGTCGAACCGGGGTTCCTGAAGCTGCCCACGGGTCAGTTGATGGAGGACTATCTGCGCCAGTTCCAACTCGGTGCCGCAACGCTGGAGTTGGCGTGGCTGGACTGTGGCAGCGGCGCCGACGGCCTGGAGCGGGAGTGGGAGCTGGGCCCGGACGGGGCACACGGTCTGACCGCGCAGGAACGGGACGCGGTGCGCTTCCGGGTGGCCCAGGGCATCAAGGGCCGTCCGGGTTCCGCGCCCGAGGGGTGGCAGCGCTGGGCGGAGGAGGCGTTCCACCCGCCGCAGCCGTGGCGGGCGTTGCTGGGCGCGGCGGTCCGCTCCGCGGCCTCCGCGCCGGGCGCCGGGGAGGACTACAGCTACGGCCGGCCGTCGCGGCGCTCGGCCGGCGTGCCGGGCACGGTGCTGCCGAGCCTGCGGCGCCGCCCGCCCCATGTCTCCGTGATCATCGACACCTCGGGGTCGGTCAGCGACGCGGAACTGGGCAGCGCGCTGCTGGAGGTCGCCGCGATCTCCCGGGCGGTGGGCGGCCGCCGTGACCTCGTCACCGTCGTCCCGTGCGACGCGGCGGCCCGCATCGCCCACCCGCTGTGCCGGGCGGAGGGCATCCCGCTGCTGGGAGGCGGCGGGACGAACCTGCGCGCGGGTTTCGCCAAGGCGCTCCGCAGCCACCCCAAGCCCGATGTCGTCGTGGTCCTCACCGACGGCCAGACGCCCTGGCCCAGCTCCCGGCCGCCGTGCCGGACGGTGGTGGGCCTCTTCCCCCGTCACGACGCACACACCAGGTACGACGAGGACGATCCCGACTACGTGCCGGACAACCCGCCCGACTGGGCCCGCGTGGTCCAGATCGGCTAGGCCGGGGTGGGTCCCGCCCCTTCTTCACCTCCACCACCCTCCCTCATGACAATGAAAACGATTATCGATAAGGTGGGCATGTCAAGCCGGGCACCTCCTCGTCGAGGTGCCGTCGGGCTGCCCTGACGCCTGAACGCACCGCACGAAAAGGGGAGCTGTGGCTCATCTGTTGGTGGTCGAGGGCTGGGTCGGATCGATGAGCAGGCTGCTCCCACGTGCGATCCGGGAGGGCGGGCACGAGTTCACGTTCCTCACCCGGGACCTGCACCACTACCTGCGCTCGGCCCCCGAGGGCACGGCCCATCCGCTGCTGGGCGCGCGGAACGTGGTCACCACCGACACCAACGACCTCGACACCTTGCTGCCGGAGGCCGAACGCCTGCACACGGTGTTCGGCTTCGACGGGGGCATCTCGTCCTGCGACTACCACCTGCCGACGGTGGCCCGGATCGCCGGGCACCTCGGGCTCCCCGGACCGGGCCCGCAGGCCGTGGCGGACGCCTGCCGCAAGGACGCCACCCGCCGGGTCCTCGCCGACGCCGGTGTGCCCGGCCCCCGCTTCGCCCTCCACGAGGAGTGGGCCGACCTCGCCCGCGCGGCACGCGAGATCGGCTATCCGCTGGTCGTCAAACCCGTCGACCTGTGCGCGGGCATGTATGTGCGCAGGGTGGACGACGAGACCGAACTTGCCGCGGCCGTCCGGTCGTTGGCCGACTTCCCGCTGAACGCGCGTGGGCAGCGCCGGGTGCCCGCCGTCCTCCTCGAAGAGCTGCTGACCGGCCCCGAGGTGAGCGTCGAGACCGTGTCCCACGCGGGAGCGGTGCACGTCGTGGGGGTCACCGACAAGAGCATCGGCGGGGCACCCGCGTTCATCGAGACCGGGCACATGTTCCCCGCCGCGCTGACGGGCGCCGACACCGAGGCGGCCGAGCAGACCGCGCTGGGGGCGCTCAAGGCGCTCGGGCTCACCGACGGCGTCGTGGCCCACACCGAGATCAAGCTGACCCCGGCCGGTCCGCGGGTGGTCCAGGTCAACCCCCGGCCCGCCGGGAACCGCATCACCGAGCTGGTCCGCCATGTCACCGGCATCGACCTCGCCGCGGCTGCCGTGGACGTCGCCCTCGGCCGCGAACCCGACCTGCGGCGCCGGGAGACCGGCCTGCGCAGTGCCGCCGTCGGCTTCCTGGTACCGGAGACCTCGGGCACACTCCAAGCCCTGGACGGCGGTGAACTCGCCGCCGCCGAGCACGTGTTGGAGGTCCAGCTCGCCGAGCCGGGCCGACAGGTCAAGGCGGCCGGCAGCAACAACGAGTATCTCGGCCACGTCATGGCGGGCGACCCGGACGGACCGGGCGCGCGCGGGCGCGTCGAGGCGCTGTTGGGCGAGCTGCGCGCCGGACTGGTGATCCGGTGAGCACCGTCGCGCCGGTGGCCGGGACGGTCACGTTCGAAGAACTGCTGGAGCGGGCACGGGCCGGTCGGCTCGGCCCGGACCCCGGCACGCTGCGCGTCGCGGTCGCGTTCGTGACCCGGCAGGCCGTCCGGCACGACGGGCAGGGCACCGGCTACCGCAACGAGGTGCTCAGTCTGCGTCTCTCCGGTGCCGTGGGGTCCTGCGCCGTCGAGCCCGGGGCTCTGCCGGACGCGGCGATCGACGACTGTGTCGGCGCCGATGTCGCCCGGCTCCTGGACCATCCGCTGCCTGCGGTGCGGGTGGCCGCGCTGGACGCCTATCTGATGCATGTCGGCCCGCACACCCCCGAGAACGGGGCACGGCCGTTCCCCCTCCCGGCCGGTACGTCGCTGGAGAAGTCACGGGCGCGGGCCGGGGCCGTCGTCGAGCTGCTCGACCTGCCGCCGGGCGCGACCGTGCTCGTGGTCGGGGTCGTCAACTCCCTGCTGGAGGCGCTGCGTTCACGAGGGCTCCGCTCTGTGCCGTGCGATCTGAAGGGCGGGGTCACGGAGTGGGGCGAGGAGGTCGTCACCGACGCGCTCGGCGCGGCCGGACGCTGTGACGCACTGCTGGTCTCCGGGATGACGCTGAGCAACGGCACCTTCGAGCCGTTGCGGCGCCACGCCCTGACGCACGACAAGCAGCTGGTGATGTTCGCGCAGACGGGCAGCGCGGTGCTGCCGCGGTTCCTCGGGCACGGGGTGAGCGCGGTGTGCGCGGAGCCGTACCCCTTCTTCTGGCTGGACGCGGGCGCGGGCACACTGCACCGCTACTGCCTGGACGAGGCCGACCGCCGACCGGGAGGCGGCCGGTGACCTCCTCGACCGTCCTGCGCGCCGTCGCCCGGCCGGAGCTGCTGTCCCTCGTCGGACGCACCCCGCTGGCGCGCATCACCGCGGATCTGCCCGGTCCGCACCCGGGGTTCTGGGCGAAGCTCGAAGGGCTCGCGGCGGGCGGGATGAAGGCGCGGGCCGCCATGTCCATGCTGCTGGGCGCCCGGGACCGCGGTGAACTGCGGCCCGGCGCACCGGTGGTGGAGTCGACGTCCGGCACGCTCGGCATCGGGCTCGCCTTCGCCGGGCAGGCCCTCGGCCATCCGGTCGTGCTGGTCGGCGACAGCGAACTGGAGCCGTCCATGCGGCAGTTGCTGCGCTCGCACGGGGTCCGGCTGGAGCTGGTGGACCGTCCGGCGGCCCGGGGCGGCTGGCGGGCGGCGCGCCTGGCGCGGCTGCGGGAGCTGCTCGCCGTACTGCCGGGGGCGTACTGGCCCGACCAGTACAACAACCCCGACAACACCGCCGGCTACGCCTCGCTGGCCGCCGAACTCGCCGTGCAGCTGGATCACTTGGACATCCTGGTGTGCAGTGTCGGCACCGGCAGCCACAGCGCGGGCATCATCGGCCCGCTGCGCCCGCACTGGCCCGCGCTGCGCCTCATCGGCGTCGACTCCACCGGTTCGACGATCTTCGGCCAGCCGGCCCGGCCGAGACTGATGCGCGGCCTCGGCAGCAGCATCCATCCACGCAACGTCGCCTACGACGCCTTCGACGAGGTGCACTGGGTCGGCCCGGCGGAGGCCGTCGACAGCTGTCGTCGTCTCGCCCGGGGCAGCTTCGTCAGCGGCGGCTGGAGCACCGGCGCGGTCGCGCTCGTCGCCGCCTGGGCGGCCCGCGTCCACCCGGGCGCCGTCGTCGCCACCGTCTTCCCCGACGGCCCCCACCGTTACCTCGGCAGCGTCTTCGACGACGACTTCGCCGCCGCCCAGGGCCTCGACCCGGCCTCCGCCGCCGCGCGGCCCATGGAGATCCCCCGTCCCGGCGCGGCCGAGGCCGTCGGCTGGGTGCGGTGCGGCAGGGTCGCCGACCCGCTCGAGGTCCCCCCTTCGGAAGAGAGACTGTGAAGGTCACCCAGCGCACCGTACGCCTCGCACTCACCGAGCCGTTGCGCATCTCCCGCTCCACCATGGCCGCGCGTGACGCGGTGTGGCTCACCGTCCAGGACGACGACGGGATCCAGGGCCACGGTGAGGCCGTCACCAGCGTCTACTACGGCCTCGACACCGACACCCTGGGCCGGCTCCTCACGGACGCCGCCGCGGACCTGCGCCGTTTCCCTGATCCGGAGAGCGCGCTGGAGGCCCTGCGGAACGGCGAGGTCGCCGCTCCCGCGGAGACTCCCCCGGCCGTGACCGCGGCCGTCGGCGCCGCGCTCCTCGATCTCGTCGGCAAACGGGCCTCGGCCCCGGTGCACCGTCTGCTGGGCGCACCCGTCGCGCCGGCGGCCGCGACCGCCCGGACCATCGGCATCACCTCGCCGGCCCGGGCGGCGGCCGAGGCGCGCCGCCTCGCCGCGAGCGGCTTCGAGGTCCTCAAGGTCAAGGCCGGGGCGCCCGACCCCGAGAGCGACGTCGAACGCGTCCGGGCCGTCCACGACGCCGCGCCCGGCGTCCGGCTCCTCCTCGACCTCAACGGCGCGTGGACGGCGGCTCAGGCGCAGGCGCTGCTGCCGCGCTTCGCGGAGCTGGGCGTGGAGGCGGTCGAGCAGCCCGTCGCCCCGGGCGACCCGGACGCGCTGGCCGCCCTGGCCGAGCGCTCTGCGCTGCCGGTCATCGCCGACGAGGACGCCGTGGGGCTGGAGGACGTCCGGCGGCTGGCGGGCCGGGTGCACGGCGTCAACGTCAAGCTCGCCAAGTGCGGCGGTGTGCACGCGGCGTTGCGGATCGCCGCGCTGATCGAGGGCAGCGGGACGGAGTTCATGCTCGGCTGTCTCACGGCCAGCAGTCTCGGTCTCGCCCCGGCCGTCCACCTCGCCGACCGCGCCCGTTGGGTGGACCTCGACGGGCACCTCCTGCTCGCCGACGACCCGTGGACCGGCATCGGCGGCACCGACGGGGTCGTACGGACGACGGACGTGCCCGGGCTGGGAGTTCGGCCGCGCGCGGCCGACGGGACGCGCGAGTCACACCCCGCAGACGTGGCAGTCGGCAGGACGAGGGAGGCACGCCGTGCGGACGTGGCATGAGATACGCCGTTTCCCGTTCGCGGTCCGCCTGCTGCTGGTCAACCAGCTGGGCGTCAACATCGGGTTCTATCTGCTGATCCCCTACCTCGCCTCGCACCTCACCGAGAACCTGGGCATGTCGGCGGCCGTCGTCGGCGTCGTCCTGGGGGTGCGCAACCTCAGCCAGCAGGGTCTGTTCATCATCGGCGGCTCCGCCTCGGACCGGCTCGGCGCGCGGGGCGTCATCATCGCCGGGTGCGCCCTGCGGACCGTCGGGTTCGGGCTGTTCGCGCTCGGCGACGGGCTGACGGTGCTGCTGGCCGCCTCGGTGCTCAGCGGCCTCGCCGGGGCGCTGTTCAACCCGGCGGTGCGGGCGTACCTGGCGCAGGAGGCCGGGGAGCGCAGGGCGGAGGCGTTCGCGCTGTTCAACGTCTTCGCGACGACGGGTGCGCTGATCGGGCCGCTGCTGGGCAGTGTCCTGCTGCTGGTGGACTTCCGTACGTCGGCGCTCACCGCCGCCGGGATCTTCGCCGTCCTCACCGTCGCCCAGGCCCTCGTCCTGCCGGCCCGGAAGGTCGAGCCCAGCGGCGGCGGTGTCCTCGGGGACTGGCGCGAGGTGCTCGGCAACCGGGCGTTCCTGGCCTTCGCGCTCGCCATGGTCGGCATGTTCACCCTGGAGAACCAGCTGTACCTGCTGCTGCCGGCCGGGGCCCGCGAGACCACCGGCTGGGACGGGGCAGCGGGGCTCGTCTTCCTCGTCGGCACGCTCGCCAACCTCGCGCTCCAGCTGCGCATCACCCGGGCGCTCAAGTCACGTGGTAGCAGGGCCCGTTGGATCAGCGTGGGGCTCGCCATGACCGGTCTGGCGTTCCTGCCGCCGGCCCTGGGGGTCGTCCTCGGCACGTCGGGCTGGACCGGCGCGGTGCCCGTCCTCCTCGGCGCACTGCTCCTGTACCTCGGTCTCATGGTGGCCTCGCCGTTCGTGATGGAGCTGATTCCCCGCTTCGGCCGCCCGGAACTGACCGGCACGTACTTCGGGATCTTCTACGTCGTCTCCGGCGTCGCGGCCGCCGTCGGCAACACCTTCGTCGGGTGGGCCATGGACGCCGGGGAGAGCGGCGGACACACCTGGCTGCCGTGGGTGTGCTGTGCCCTGTTCGGTCTGGTGTCGGCGGCCGGTGTCGGCCGGCTGCACCGGCTGGGCGCGCTGCCGTCGAACCCCGAAGCCGTGGCGCCCGCCACGGCCGGTGAGCGGAGCACCGCATGACGAACGCCAACCTCCTCACCGACAACCCGGAGCTGTACGAGGCCCGCTTCCCCGATCCGGAGCGGCTGGCCGGGCGCTGGGCCGAGGACTGCCTGCGCCGCCACGGGGCGGGACCACGAGTGCTGGACATGGGCTGCGGCACCGGACGCGACGCCGCCCACCTGCACGGCGCCGGCCGTATGGTGACCGGCGCCGACCTCTCCGAGGCGATGCTGGCGCACGCCCGCGCCCGGCACCCCGGTCCGACGTACGTACGGGCCGATCTGCACGGCTTCGACCTGGGCCGGGCGGCCTTCGACGCGGTCGTGAGCCTGGACAGCTCCCCGCTGTACTGCCACACCAACGCCCAGCTCGACGGCTTCCTCTCCTCCTGCCGCCTGGCCCTGGCGCACGGCGGGCTGCTGGTCGCCGAGATGCGCAACGGCGCCTACTTCCTGGGCCGTACCGACCTGCTCGACACCCCGGCCGTCGCCTCCTTCACCTGGCGGGGCACCGCCTACCGGTCCACCACGACCCTCACCGTGAACCGCACCGCCCAACTCCTGTGCCGTACCCGGGTCTGGACGTCGGACGACGGCGCGGCACCCGTCGAACAGCGTTCCGCCTGGCGGTTGTTGTTCCCGCAGGAGCTGCGCCACCTGCTGACCGTGCACGGTTTCGACGTGCTCGAACTGCACGACGGGCCGGGGCCGCGCACCGAACCGCCGTGGCGGGAGGGCCGATTGCCGGGCCGGACGGCCGACGCGGACCGTCTGCACGTCGTCGCGCGCCTCACCCCCACCCGCTGATCCCCCCTCGCCCCATCCCTGGTCCCCCTCGCTCCCTCCTCCTCTCGACACCCAAGGAACCCTCATGCACGACGAACGTTTCCCCGGTCTGCGCCGACGCGGATTCCTCGCCGCCACGGGCGCCGCCACACTCGGCGCGCTCGCCCTGACCGCGTGCGGCACGGGCGGCTCCGACACCGACTCCGGGACGAAGGGCGACGACAGCGCCCCCAAGCGGGGCGGACGGCTGCGGGCCGCGTTCGCGGGCGGCGGAGCCAGTGAGACCCTCGACCCGCACCTGGCCAACCTGTTCGCCGACGTCGCCCGCGCCAAGGCCCTCTACGACAAGCTCGCCGACTACGGGGCCGACCTGTCCGCGCGGCCGCGCCTGGCCGCCCAGTGGGAGTCGAACAAGTCCCTGGACCGCTGGCAGGTCACCCTGCGCGAGGCCACCTTCCACGACGGCAGCCCGGTCACCGCCAAGGACGTCCTCTACAGCTACCGCCGGATCGCCGACCCCGAGAAGGCGTTCCGTGCGAAGGCGTCCCTGGAACCCATCGACCTCGACGCGAGCCGGGCCACCGGTGAGCGGTCCGTCGAGTTCGTGCTGAAGCGGCCGACCGCCGAATTCGCCAACGTGCTGGCCGCGTTCGGCGCGTACATCGTGCCGGAGAACGCCGGGAAGGACGCCGGCGACTTCGACCGGAAGCCGATCGGCTCCGGCCCCTTCCGCTTCGTGTCCTTCTCCCCCGGCCGCTCGGCCGTCTTCCGCCGCTTCGACGCCTACTGGGAGGGCGCCCCGCACCTCGACGAGCTCGAGTTCGTCGTCGCCAACGAGGAGTCCGCCCGGGTCAACGCGCTCCTCGGCGGGCAGGTCGAGTACGCCCACGAGCTCAACCCCACCACCGCCCGCGCCCACGAGGGCAAGGGGCAGATCGAGATCGTCCGGTTGCGGGGCAGTGCCATGCAGGCCTTCTGCATGAAGACCGACCGGGCGCCCTTCGACGACAAGCGCGTCCGGGAGGCGTTCTTCCTGATCGCCGACCGGCAGGAACTCGTCGACGGGGCCCTGTCCGGCGCGGGCGTCGTCGGCAACGACCTGTTCGGCAAGGGCTACGAGTACTACGCCGCCGATCTCCCGCAGCGCGAGCAGGACCTCGACCGGGCCCGGGCCCTGCTGAAGCAGGCCGGCGCGGAGAAGCTGAAGGTCACCCTCGACACCTCGGCCGTGGCCGCCGGGTTCACGGAGGCGGCCAGCATCTTCAAGGACCAGGCCGCCAAGGCGGGCGTCACCGTCGATGTGCGGATGGGCAGCAAGGACTCGTACTGGAGCGACATCCTCGACTCCGGCACCCTCGCCTGCTACCGGTCCGGTGCCATGCCCATCGAGGCCCACATCTCGCAGCGGCTGCTCACCGACTCCACCACCAACGCCACCAAGTGGCACCACAAGGACTTCGACGCCCTGTACCAGCAGGCCCAGTCGACGCGGGACAAGAAGGAGCGGGCCGCCGTCTACGAGCGGATGCAGCGCCGCCTGTACGCCGAGGGCGGCTTCCTGATCTGGGGGTTCGCCGACTGGATCCTCGGAACCGCCAGGACGGTGAAGGGAGTGGAGACCAAGGCCCCCGCCAACACCCTCGACTGGGCACGCTTCGACAAGGTGTGGCTCGCGTGATCCCACCGTTCACCCGCGCCCCGCAGGGGCGCGGGGAAACGCGCGACCAGCCACGACGGCGCCGTATCCACAGGACACCCCCGCCCGGCACCCCCAGCGGAGCGCTACGCTCCTTCGTCGCCCGGCGGCTGCTCCTCGGTGTCGCGCAGACCGTGGCCGTCGTGCTGCTGGTCTTCGCGCTCACGGAGGCGCTGCCGGGCGACGCGGCGGTCGCGCTGGCCGGCGACCAGCCCGACCCGGCGC
Organism: Streptomyces sp. ATCC 21386; assembly: GCF_018728545.1. Classification (NCBI taxonomy): domain Bacteria; kingdom Bacillati; phylum Actinomycetota; class Actinomycetes; order Kitasatosporales; family Streptomycetaceae; genus Streptomyces; species Streptomyces sp. ATCC 21386. Next base: position 4,764,329 of record NZ_JAAVVL010000001.1, on the reverse strand, counting down.
GCATCGCCGCCATCCGCGAGGCGATGCACCTCGACCGGCCGGCGCACGAACGGCTGGCCGACTGGGCGACGGGACTGCTGCACGGCGACTTCGGCACCTCGCTGACCTCCGGCCGCCCGGTCACCCGGTACATCGCCGACGGCTTCGGGCCGACGCTGCTGCTCGCCACGCTCACCGTGGCGCTGCTCGTCCCGATCGGCTTCGGCCTCGGCGTACTGGCCGCCCGTCACGAGGGCGGCCCGGTCGACCGCCTGGTCAGCTCCCTGACGCTCGCCGTGTACGCGGTCCCCGAGTTCGCCCTCGGGGTGCTGCTGGTGACCGTGTTCGCGCTGAATCTGGGCTGGCTGCCGCCGACCGCCGTCGGCTACGGCACCGATCTCCTCGCCCACCCGGCCGCCCTCGTCCTGCCCGTTCTGGTTCTGCTCTCCCGGCCCGTCTGCTCCCTCGTCCGGCTGGTCCGGGCCGGCATGGTCGACGCCCTCGCCTCCCCGTACGTGGCCCACGCCCGCCGGTGCGGCGTGCCCGGCGCCCGCGTCCGCTACGCCCACGCCCTCCCGAACGCCCTCGCTCCCGCCGCCCAGCAACTCGCCCGCACCGTCGACTGGTTGCTGTGCGGTGTCATCGTCGTGGAGGCCCTCTACGTGATCCCCGGACTCGGCACCGTCCTGCTCAACGCCGTCGCCGAACGCGACGTCCCGGTCGTCCAGGGCCTGGCCGTGGTCTTCGGTGTCCTGACCGTCGTGCTCAACCTGGGCGCGGACGTGGTCGCCCGACGGCTGGCGCCCCGGGCGGGGGTGGCGGCGTGACGACGGGCACTGGCCTCGACAGGGCCGGCGCGGGCGCCGCCCCGCGCACCGGGCGCGGACGGCCCACGGGCCGCTTCGCGCTCGGCGTCACGGTCATCGCCGTCCCCCTCGTCCTCGCCCTGCTGGGACCGGTGTTCGCGGGGGAGCTGACCGCACGGGCCGCGTCCTTCACGCTCGGCGACGGGCACTGGCTCGGCACGGACTTCGTGGGCCGGGACGTGTGGCAGCAGGTGCTGCACGGCGGCCGGCCGGTCGTGCTCACCGCGCTCGGCGCCGGAGCGCTGACCTATCTCGTCGCGCTGCCGGTCGGTCTCGTCGCCGCGCTGACGCACCGGCGCCGGCTGGAGGAACTGCTGATGCGTCCGCTGGACATCCTGATCGCCGTCCCGTCGCTGCTGCTGATCCTTTTGGTCGCCACCGTCATCACCCCGGGCGCCGTCGGCCTCGCGCTGCTCGTCGCGCTGGTGAACGTGCCCGACGCGGCCCGCCTGGTGCGCGCCGCCGCCACGGAGGCCGCGGCCCGGCCGGTCGTCGAGGCGCTGCGGCTCCAGGGCGAGAGCTGGTGGCGCACCGCCGTCGGCTACGTCGGCCGGACGATCCTGCGCACCCTCGGTGCCGACGCCGGCACCCGGCTGACCGGGGTGCTGTACCTGGTCGCCACGGCCGCCTTCCTCGGCGTCGGGGTGACCCCGGACGCCGCCGACTGGGCGGTGATGGTCGACCGCAACCGCACGGGCCTGTTCGTGCAGCCGTGGGCCGTGGTCGTTCCCGCGCTGCTGATCGTGGCCCTCACCACGGGGACGAATCTCCTCTTCGACGCGGCGCTGGAGAGGCCCGCCGGCCGCGTCGGTCTCGGCCGCTTCGGTCGGCGGCAGGTACGGAAGGAACGACGTTCGTGAAGCGGTACGACGACGGGAGCGGCGCGGCCGTGCCGGATCCGCTGGCCGAGCTCACGGAGCTCCGGGTCGAGGTGGGCGGGCGGGCGATCGTCGACGGGGTGAGCCTACGGGTGCCACCCGGCAGGGTCACCGCGCTGGTGGGCGCCTCGGGCAGCGGGAAGACGACCACCGGGCTGGCGCTGCTCGGCGAGTTCCCGGTGGGCGCGCACGTCACCGGCGAGGTCCGACGGGCGGCCGCGGGGTTCGGTGCGGCCGACGGGTCCGGCGGGGCCGAGGGGCTCGTCGGGTACGTGCCCCAGCATCCGGCCGCCGTCCTCAACCCCGCCCGCCGGATCAGCGCCCTCCTGACCGACATCGCCCGCCCCCGGGTACGCCATCTGCCGCGCGGTCTGCGCCGGGAAGCCGCTCGGGCCCAGGTGCTCCAGGCCCTGGCCGACGCCCGGCTCCCGGACGCCGAGACCTTGTTGCGCCGCCACCCGCACCAGCTCTCCGGCGGTCAGCAGCAGCGCGTCGTGCTCGCCCAGGCGCTCCTGCTCGGGGCGCGGATCATCGTCGCGGACGAGCCGACCACCGGCCAGGACGCCCTGACCAAGGGCCTCGTCGTCGAACAGCTGGCGACGCTCGCGGCGCGCGGCATCGCCGTCGTGCTGCTCAGCCACGACCTCGACGTCGTCCGCTCGCTCGCCGACGAGGTCCATGTCATGCGGGCGGGACGGGTCGTGGAGTCGGGCCCGACACAGCGCGTGTGGTCGGCGCCGCGCCACGAATGGACCCGTCGACTCCTGGCCGCTCGGACCCCGCTCCCCGCCCGCACGGCGGCGGCCGCGCCCGGCGACCGAGCCGTCCTGCGCGTGCGTGATCTCGTCGCCCGCCACCGCGACGGCACACGCGGCGCCGCGGTGACCGTGCGCGCTCCCGAACTCGACCTGCGGGCCGGGGAGTTGCTGGCGGTCGTCGGCCGTTCGGGCAGCGGCAAGACCACGCTGGCCCGCTGCCTCGCCGGGCTCCACCGCGACCACGGCGGCGAGGTCCTCCTCGACGGCACACCGCTGCCCCGCAGCCTGCGCGACCGCACCCGGGGGCAGTTGGCGGCCGTGCAGTACGTCTTCCAGGACGCCCGTGCCGCGTTCGACGAACACCGCCCGGTCGTACGGCAGGTCGCCCGCACGGCGGTCCGGCTGCGCGGAGTCGACCCGGTCACCGCCGAGACCGAGGCGCAGGCCACCCTGACCCGCCTGGGCCTCCTGCCGGAGCTGGCCCGGCGTCTGCCCACCCGGCTCTCCGGCGGCGAGCTCCAGCGCGCCGCCCTGGCCCGAGCGCTGCTCGCCCACCCCCGCGTGCTGATCTGCGACGAGATCACCTCGGGCCTGGACACGGTCAGCCGGCGCGGCATCCTCGACGTCCTCACGGGCCTGCTCGACACCACCGGGGACGCCGGCACGGCGCCCGCAGGACCGGCGCTGGTCCTGATCACCCACGACCTGGACACCGCCTCCGTCGCGGATCGCATCGCCGTCATGGACGCGGGGGACATCGTCGAACAGGGCCCCGCCCGCCGGCTCCTCACCGCACCCCGGCACGCCTTCACGGCGTCCCTCGTCGCCGCGGTGGCCCGGCCCCGCGTCCCGCAGGGATGAGGCCCGCGTCAACGGGTCGTACGGGCGGCTCACCCCTCGGGCCCCCGCCGCCCCGGCCCGGGCCCGCGCACCCCGTATAAAGGGACATGTCCCATGAACGGGGAGCAACGGGGCGTGCGGGCGTACGAGTTGAAGGGCTGAGGTATGGGCACGGGCAGGAGCCGGTCGGGCGTCGCGGTGGCGGCGTCCCTGGTGTGGGCGCTCACCGGCTGCGGCGGGGGCGGCGTTCCGGACGACGGCGTGGGCGACGGCGGCAGGGACGGGTCACGGCCGGAGGAACGACAACGGCCGACGACGGCCCCCGCCTCCGGCCCCGCCGACGAGCGAGACCGCGACGCGGGACGAGGCACCGCGGACGACACCGGCACCGGCACCGGCACCGGCACCGGCACGGGCCGTGGCACCGCCCCCGGCACCGAGACCGCCCCCGACGCCGACGCCTGCTTCGACGGCCGGTGCGTACTCACCGTGTCCGGGCCCCGGTCCGTCGAGGTCGACAGCCGGTTCGGCGTCGGCGACCTCCGCGTCACGAAGGTCACCGACGACACGGTCGTGCTCCGGTCCTCGGGAGCCGGCACCGTCCTCAGCTCCTCGCTCGGCGCGGGCGGCACCGGCGGTCTCAACGGCCTCGGCTTCCGCGTGAAGTCCCTCCAGGGCGGCACGGCGGTGCTGGAGTTCTTCCCCCGCGCCTGAGCCGTGCGGTGTCAGGCGATCTCGACGAGCAGGTCGCCGCCCTCCACCTGCTGGATCTTGTTGATGGCGAGGCGGGAGACCCGGCCGGCCTTCGCGACCGTGATGGTGGCCTCCATCTTCATGGCCTCGATGGTGGCGACCGTGGCACCGGCCGCGACCTCGTCGCCCTCGGCGACCGCGAGGGTGACCACCCCGGCGAACGGGGCGGCGACATGGCCGGGGTTGGAACGGTCGGCCTTCTCCGTGACCGGGATGTCGGTGGAGGCGGCCTTGTCGCGGATCTGGATCGGCCGCAGCTGGCCGTTCAGCGTCGCCATCACCGTGCGCATACCGCGTTCGTCCGCCTCGCCGACGGCCTCCAGACCGATGAGCAGCCGCACACCGGGCTCCAGGTCGACGGCGTACTCCTTGCCGGGGCCGAGGCCGTAGAAGAAGTCCTTGCTGTCGAGGACGCTGGTGTCGCCGTAGGTCTGGCGGTGGTTCTCGAACTCGCGCGTCGGGCCGGGGAAGAGGAGCCGGTTGAGGGTGGCGCGGCGGTCCTTCTCCAGTCCGGCGCGGTCCTCGGCGGTGAGGTCCTGGACGGGCTTGGCGTCGGCGCGGCCCTGGAGGGCCTTGCTGCGGAACGGCTCGGGCCAGCCGCCGGGCGGGGTGCCCAGTTCGCCGCGCAGGAAGCCGATGACGGAGTCGGGGATGTCGAACCGGTCGGGCGTGGCCTCGAAGTCGGCGGGTGTCACTCCGGCGCCGACGAGGTGCAGCGCGAGGTCGCCGACCACCTTGGAGGACGGCGTCACCTTCACCAGGTGGCCGAGGATCCGGTCGGCGGCCGTGTACATGGCCTCGATGTCCTCGAAGCGGTCGCCGAGACCGAGTGCGACGGCCTGGGTGCGCAGGTTGGAGAGCTGACCGCCGGGGATCTCGTGGTCGTAGACGCGGCCGGTCGGGGAGGCGAGGCCCGCCTCGAAGGGGGCGTAGATGCGGCGGACGCTCTCCCAGTACGGCTCCAGGTCGCCGACGGCCTGGAGGTCGAGGCCGGTGGGGCGGTCGGAGTAGTCGGTCGCGGCGACGATCGCCGACAGCGACGGCTGGGAGGTGGTGCCCGCCATGGAGGCCACGGCCCCGTCCACGGCGTCGGCGCCGGCCTGGATCGCGGCGAGGTAGGTGGCGAGCTGTCCGCCGGCCGTGTCGTGGGTATGGATGTGCACCGGCAGATCGAACTCGCGGCGCAGCGCGGTCACGAGCTTGGTGGCGGCGGGGGCTCGCAGCAGCCCCGCCATGTCCTTGACGGCGAGGACGTGGGCGCCGGCCTCGACGATCTGTTCGGCCAGCCGGAGGTAGTAGTCGAGCGTGTAGAGCTGCTCGGCGGGGTTGGACAGGTCGGAGGTGTAGCAGAGGGCGACCTCGGCGACGGCCGTCCCGGTGGCGCGTACGGCGTCGATGGCGGGGCGCATCTGGCCCACGTCGTTGAGCGCGTCGAAGATCCGGAAGATGTCGATGCCGGTGTCGGTGGCCTCCTGGACGAAGGCGTCGGTCACCTCGGTCGGGTACGGCGTGTAGCCGACGGTGTTGCGGCCGCGCAGCAGCATCTGGAGGCAGATGTTGGGCGCGGCGGCCCGGAAGGCGGCCAGGCGCTCCCAGGGGTCCTCGGCGAGGAAGCGGAGGGCGACGTCGTAGGTGGCGCCGCCCCAGCACTCCAGGGAGAGCAGCTGCGGCAGGGTCCGGGCGACCACGGGGGCGACGGCGAGCATGTCCTTGGTGCGGACCCGGGTGGCGAGCAGCGACTGGTGGGCGTCACGGAAGGTGGTGTCGGTGACGCCGATGGTCGGCGACTCGCGCAGCCAGCGGGCGAAGCCCTCGGGGCCGAGTTCGACGAGCTTCTGCTTGGAGCCGGCCGCGGGTTCGGCCGTGGTGGGCCTCGGCAGCTTGGAGGACGGGTCGATCAGGTCGGGACGCGGGCCGTTCGGCTTGTTGACCGTCACGTCGGCCAGATAGGTGAGCAGCTTGGTGCCCCGATCGGCGGAGTGCCGGGAGGTGAGCAGGTGCGGGCGCTGCTCGATGAACGAGGTGGTGACCTGCCCGGCCTGGAAGTCCGGGTCGTCGAGGACGGCCTGGAGGAACGGGATGTTGGTGGCGACGCCCCGGATGCGGAACTCGGCGACCGCGCGCCGGGCCCGGTTGACGGCGGTGGTGAAGTCGCGGCCCCGGCAGGTCAGCTTGACCAGCATGGAGTCGAAGTGGGCGCTGATCTCCGTACCGGCGTGGGTGGTGCCGCCGTCGAGCCGGATGCCGGAGCCGCCGGGCGAACGGTAGGCGCTGATGCGGCCGGTGTCCGGGCGGAAGCCGTTGGCAGGGTCCTCGGTGGTGATGCGGCACTGGAGGGCCGCGCCGCGCAGGGTGACGGTCTCCTGGGAGAGTCCGAGGTCGGCGAGGGTCGCCCCGGCGGCGATCCGGAGCTGGGACTGCACGAGGTCGACGTCGGTGACCTCCTCGGTGACCGTGTGCTCGACCTGGATGCGGGGGTTCATCTCGATGAAGACGTGGTTGCCGTCGCGGTCGAGGAGGAACTCGACGGTGCCCGCGTTGCGGTAGCCGATCTCCCGGGCGAAGCGGACGGCGTCGGCGCAGATCCGCATCCGCAGGGCCGGATCGAGGTTCGGGGCGGGCGCCAGCTCGATGACCTTCTGGTGGCGGCGCTGCACCGAACAGTCGCGCTCGAAGAGGTGGATGACGTTGCCGTGGCCGTCGGCGAGGATCTGCACCTCGATGTGGCGGGGCTCGACGACGGCCTTCTCCAGGAAGACGGTCGGGTCGCCGAAGGCGGAGGCCGCCTCGCGGGACGCCGCCTCGATGGACTCCCGCAGCGCCGCCGGGTCCTCGACGCGGCGCATACCGCGACCGCCGCCGCCCGCGACGGCCTTGACGAAGACGGGGAAGCCGATCTCGTCGGCGGCGCGCACCAGCTCGTCCACGTCGGTGGAGGGCTCGGAGGAGCCGAGGACCGGTACGCCGGCGGCGCGGGCCGCGGCCACCGCGCGCGCCTTGTTGCCGGTCAGCTCCAGGATGTGCGCGCTGGGGCCGACGAAGGTGATGCCGGCCTCCTCGCACGCGCGGGCCAGCTCGGGGTTCTCGGACAGGAACCCGTAGCCCGGGTAGACGGCGTCGGCGCCCGCCAGCCGGGCGGCGCGCATGATCTCCTCGACGGAGAGGTACGCGCGCACGGGGTGCCCCGGTTCGCCGATCTCGTAGGCCTCGTCGGCCTTGAGCCGGTGCAGCGAGTTGCGGTCCTCGTGGGGGAAGACGGCGACCGTCCGCGCGCCCACTTCATAGCCGGCGCGGAACGCGCGGATCGCGATCTCGCCACGGTTGGCGACCAGTACCTTGCGGAGCATCCCTGATCCCTTCGAGCTGCCATGAGGACACCATGGTCCCGGCAATGATGCCGCCGCACCACAGGAATCGTGTCACTCAGTGCCATGTGAGCCCCGTCACTTCCCGATCCAGACTGCACACCAGCCGGACATTCCGCCCGCCCAGCGCGTCCATGGTCGGCCGCTCCCCCAAACGCCTCGCGACTCATGTGACCCTCAGTGCCACACGGACCGTCCACCGGCGCGGGCGTCCGCCACCGTTCGCGGGGGTGCCGGTCCGGGTGCGCCGCTCCGGGGGCACGCAGACCACCGGGGCAGCCGGTCTGCTGGGATGCCGAGGGGCCGGAAGTGACCGAAAGCCGGACCGCGGGCCCGCGCTGAGCTAGCCTCAGCCCCAGGGGGCGAACTGACGTACGCCAAAAGTTATTTCGGGGGTGTTGTGTCAGACCAGCGGCCGGGGCCACCGGGATCAGCGGACAGGGCTCCGGCGCTACGGCAGGCGGGGGCGCTGCCGCTGCGTCCCGGCGACCCGGAGCGGATCGGTCCGTACGTGTCGCTCGGGCTGCTCGGCAGCGGCGGTATGGGGCGTGTCTATCTGGCGCGTCCCGCCGACGGCGGTCCCCACCTCGTCGCGGTGAAGGTGATCCGGCCCGAGTACGCGGAGGACGAGCGGTTCCGCCGCCGGTTCGAGCGGGAGGCCTCGGTCCACGGCCGCGTGCGCACACCGCGCATGCCACGGCTGGCCGGGACGGGTTTCAGGGACGAACTGCTGTGGATGGCCACCGAGTTCCTGCCGGGTCTCGATCTGGCGGCGGCCGTCCACGAGGACGGTCCGCTGCCCGTGGCCGCCGTCCGGCGGCTGGTGGCGGAGCTGGGGCAGGCGCTCGCCGACCTCTCCGCCGCCGGGATCGTGCACCGGGACCTGAAGCCGTCCAACGTCCTGCTGTCCGCCTGGGGCGCGCACGTCATCGACTTCGGTATCGCGAAGGCCGCCGACGCGAGCGCGATCACCGGCACGGGCAACCGGGTCGGCACCCCGGCCTACATGTCGCCGGAGTATCTGCGCACGGGCGACTGCGACACGGCCTCGGACGTGTTCTCGCTGGCCTGCGCGCTGGTCTTCGCGGCGACCGGCAGCGCGCCGTTCGGTGACGGCACCGGCGTCGACGTCATGCACCGGGTGGCGTTCGAGGAGCCCAACCCGAAGGTGCTCGCCGAGATCGCGGCGGCCGACGCCCCGCTCGCCGCCCTGCTCGCCGACTGTCTGGCCAAGGAGCCCGAACAGCGGCCGACACCGGAACAGCTGATGGAGGAGATGGCCTCCGGGGGCAGCAGGGCGCAGCCCTCGCTGCCCCCGGAGGGGCGCGGGGAACTGCGCGACCAGCCCCCACCGGACCCGCACGTGGGGGTCGCAGGGGCGCAGCCCCTGAGGGATGGGACGGGTAGGGGCGGCGGGGGCGAGAACACCCCGTGGCCCGAACCCTTGGGCGGCAAGATCCGCGCCCGGCAGCAGGCCTACGACACCCTGCGCCGCCTCCCCCTCGAACAGCCCGGCCCCGAGCGGGCCGGACGGGCACCGGCCACCGGCCCCGCCCCGAGGCCCGCCGGCGCCGCCCCGGCGCAGCCGTCGCCACCCCCATCGCCCCGCTCCCCGCTCCGCCGCAAACGGGTGCTGGTCGGGGCCGCCGGTGCGGTCGTCTGCACGGCGACCGCAGGTGTCGTCGTCCTCACCCTGCTGAGCCCCTCCACCACGACCGCCTCGCCGCAGCGGGGGACGACACGGTCCGCCGACGCGCTCCCCGACGACGACGCCACGGTGTCGCCGTCGCCGGGCCGAGACGGTGCCGACGCCGTACCCGACGGCGGATCGAGCGACGCGGAGGTGTCCGGCAAGGACGGGCAGGCATCGGCCGACGGCGATGCCGAGCGCCCCGACACCGATGACCCCGGCTCGGGCAAGGGCACAGGCACGGGCCCGGACGACGACCAGGACACCGACGTGTCCGCGCCCGCCCCCGGGAGCAGCGCCCCCGCCGAGCCGTCCGAGAAGCCGACCGACACGTCCACCGAGCCCTCGACCCCGGCCTGGCTCACGGACTGCACGTACTACTACGGCAACGGGCGCACCCGCCTCGGCGACAGCGGCGACCGCGTGCTCCAGGCGCAGTGCATGCTGAGCAAGCGCGGCTACGGCCTGGCCGTGACCGGCGAGTTCGACGCGGACACGGAGGCCGCGGTGCGCAGCTTCCAACAGGACAAGGGGCTGTTGGCCGCCGACGGCGTCGTACGGCCGCGTGTGTGGAAGGCGTTGCGCTCCACCGAGTGAGCCGCGCCACCCGGTGAGCCGGGCCCGTCCGTCGGCGCGGACGGGCCCCTCAGTCGACGAACAGGCCGCGCGCGGCGGCCTGGGCGTCGAACTCCTCCAGGTGGGCCTGTGCGTCCGGCAGCGCGTCGCACATCGTCTCCAGGAGGACCTGGCCCAGGAGTTGGGGGGCGCCGGCGGTGTCGAAGACGAGACCGGTGCCCACGGCGGCGGGGAGCAGCAGGTCGCTGTGTGCGGCCACCGGGGCGAAGGTGCCGTCGGCGACGGTCACCACCGTCAGGCCGATGGCGCGGGCCTCGGCGAGCGTGTCGAGGAGTTCACGCGGGTGGCGAGGCAGTGCGAAGCACAGCAGCGCGCTCGCGCCGGCCCGGCGGGCGGCGTCGACGCGGTCGGCGAGCAGGGAACCGCCCTCGTCGAGGAGGCGTACGTCGGGGTGGACCTTCGCCGCGAAGTAGGCGAAGCCGCGCGCCTGGGCCGCGGAGGCGCGCAGGCCGAGCACCGGGAGGGGTCGGGAGGCGGCGAGCAGACGCCCGGCGCGTTCGACGGGTTCGGGGTCCGTGAGCAGGGACGCCAGGTGCCGCAGGTTGTCGATCTCGGTCTGCACGGCGCGCTGGTAGGGGTTGGCCGACGGCACGTCGAAGCCGTGCCCCGTGGCCGCGACCGCCCTCAGGTGGTCGCGCAGGCCCGGGTAGTTGTCGAAGCCGAGGGCCACCGCGAAGCGGGTCACCGACGGCTGGCTGACCCCGGCCAGCCGGGCGAGTTCCACGCTGGACAGGTAGGGCGCGTCCGCGGCCCGCCGGATCAGACAGGCCGCGATGCGGCGCTGGGTGGGGGTGAGCCGACGTCCTGCGAAGAGCCCCTGAAGCCCCGCGGCCGCGCCGACGGCGTCCGTCATCCGGTCCTCCAGCCGGTCGTCGTGCTCGGTCCCCTCCCCCGCCCGGCGGGGTGCGTGATGCCGGGCGAGGGAGGGGTGGGGGTGGACGGTGGTGGAGCAGCCGATCCTGTCGGCGCGGCTCACTTCACCAGGCCGGCCGAACTCAGCCACTCCTCGGCGACGGAGTCGGCGTCCTCCTTGTCGTTGACGAGCTTCTTCATCATCTCCAGCAGGTCCTCGGTGGTGAGCTTGGCGGAGACGGCGTTGAGCGCCTCCTTGGCCTTGTCGTCCACCGCGGCCTTGTAGACGAGCGGAGTGACGTTCTGCGAGGCGAAGAGGTTCTTCGGGTCCTCCAGGACCACCAGCTTGTCCGCGACGATGGCGGGGTCGGTGGTGTACAGGTTGGCGGCCTGCACCTTGTCGTCCTTGAGCAGCTTCACCAGGGTGCTCTGGGCACCCGCGTCGAGCGGCTGGAACTTGCCGAACTTGACGCCGTAGACCTTCTCCAGGCCGACACCGCCCTGCGTACGGGTCTTGAACTCCGATCCGGCGCCGAGCGTCAGGTCGCCCGCGACGGGCTTGAGGTCGGCGAGGGTCTTGAGCTTGTACTTGGCGGCGGTCTCGGCGGTGACGGTCACCGAGTCCTTGTCCTCGGCCGCTGCGGAGTCGAGGATCTCCACCGAGGACGGGAGTTTCTCCTTCAGTTCGGCGTTGATGTCCTCGGTGCTGGTCGCGGTGCTGTTCTTGTCGACCGCCACCGTCAGCAGGGCACCGTTGTACTCGGGGAGGACGCCGATGCCGCCCTTGACGACCTGGTCGTAGTAGACCTCGCGGGCCCCGATGTCGAACTTGCGGGTCACCTTCAGGCCCTTGCTCTCCAGGGCCTGCGCGTAGATCTCGGCGAGCAGCTGGTTCTCGGGGAAGTTCGCCGAACCGACGACGATCGACCGGCCGCCGCCGTCGCCGCCCTCGGCCAGCGGGTTGTCGTCGCTCTCGCCGCCCCCGCCGCAGGCGGTCAGCGTGAGCGCGGTGATGAGGCCGAACGCGGCGCCTCGGTAGATGCCTCTCATCAAATGTTCCTCTCTGGTTTCAGGACTTCGACGCCGAGACCCGAAGGCCCGGCGAGACGACGACGCGTCGCAACGCGGTGAAGACGAGCTGGACGACGAGCGCGAGGACGACGACGACCGTGGAGCCGCCGATGACCAACTCGTAGTCGTTGCGGGAGAGTCCGTCGACGATGTAGCGGCCCAGACCGCCGAGGCCCGGGTACGCCGCCACGGTCGCGGTGGCCACGACCTGGATCGCGGCGACCCGAAGGCCCAGCAGGATCAGAGGCAGCGCCATCGGCACCTCGACCCGCGTCAGGACCTCCCACTCGGTCATGCCGACGCCGCGCGCGGCGTCCCGGGTGGCGGGGTCCACACCTCGTACGCCCTCGAAGGTGTTGATGAGGATCGGCGGTACCGCGAGCGCGACGAGGGCGACCAGGACGGGCGCGGTGCTGAGCCCGGCGAGCGTGACGACGAGGACGACCAGGCCGAAGGTGGGGATCGCGCGGGCGAGGTTCGCCACGCTGGCCACGGCGAAGGCGCCGCGGCCGGTGTGTCCGACGAGCAGTCCGAACGACAGCCCGATGAGGGCGGCGAACAGCAACGACAGTCCGCTGTAGGTGAGATGTTCCAGGAGCCGCCGGGGGATGCCGTCGTCGCCGTGCCACTGCGCCGAGGAGGTGAGCCAGTCGCCCACGAGCTGCATCTGGTTCAGGAAGTCGTTCATGCCGACGCCACCTTGTTCCGGGACCACGGGGTGAGCAGTCGCTGCGCCAGGACCAGCAACGCGTCGGTGGCGAGGGCGAGCAGCATGATCAGGGCGATCGCGGTGACGATCGGGGTGGGGAAGTCGAGTTGGAGGCCGCGGGTGATGTAGTAGCCGAGGCCGCCCTGGCCGATCAGCTGTCCCACGGCGACGAGGCTGATGGAGGAGACCGCGGCGACGCGCACGCCGGCGATGACGACGGGGACGGCGATCGGCAGCTCGACCTGGACGACCCTGCGTACGGCGCCGAAGCCCATGGCGGTCGCCGCGAGCCGGACGTGCTCGGGGACCGAGGCGAGGCCGTCGACGACGTTGGGTACCAGCACGGACAGGGTGTAGAGCGTGAGCGGGATCATCACGGTCTGCTCGGTCAGCCCCGTGTACCGCACGAAGATCATGAACAGGGCGAGCGACGGGATCGAGTAGAGGATGTTGGACACGGTCAGCACCGGCGGGTAGAGCCAGCGCCAGCGGTGGCACAGGATGCCGAGCGGCACGGAGACGATCAGTCCGAACAGCACGGGCAGCAGGCCGAGTCTGAGGTGGATGCCGGTGTACTCGGCGAGTTCGCCGGTGTGATCGACGATCCACTGCCACCGGACCAGCGGTTCGTCATCGGTCATCGGTCCTCACCGCCTCGGGTGTCGACGGCCGGCTTGCCGACAGCGGCCGGCTCGTCCACGTCCGGGACTTCAGTCTCCGTCGCCTCCTTCGCGGCGGTCGCCCCGGTCGCCGTGGTCGCCGCGGTGGAGAGTTCATGCGCGTCCACGACTCCGGCGACCGCGCCCTGCGCGTCGACGGCCACGGCGAGGCGGGCGGGTGAGAGAAGAGCCGAGTCGAGGGCGGCTCGCGCGGAGTCACCGGCCAGGCTGAACGAGTGGCCGAGGTGGGTCAGGGGGGCGTCGGCGAGGGTACCGGCCGTCGGGAGGTCGGCGGTGGCGGCCCAGCCGAGCGGTCGTCGCGCGTCGTCCACGACGAGCACCCAGGGAGTCTTCGCCGCCCGCGCCTCGGCGACGGAAGCGGCGGACGACAGCACCGGGCCGTCGCGCAGCGGCAGTCGGGTCGCGTCGACGAAGGAGAGCCGGCGGATGCCCCGGTCCTGGCCCACGAAGTCGGCCACGAAGTCGTCGGCAGGGCTGCCGAGGAGCCGCTCGGGGGTGTCGAACTGGGCGAGTCTGCCGCCGGTGCGGAACACGGCGATGTTGTCGCCGAGTCTGATCGCCTCGTCGATGTCGTGGGTGACGAACACGATCGTCTTGTGGAGCTCCTTCTGCAGCCGGACGAACTCGGCCTGCAACTCCGCCCGCACGATCGGGTCGACCGCGCTGAACGGCTCGTCCATGAGCAGCACCGGCGGATCGGCGCCCAGCGCCCTGGCCACCCCCACGCGCTGCTGCTGCCCGCCGGAGAGCTGGTTGGGGTAGCGCTTGGCCATCTCGGCTGGCAGGCCCACGAGTTCGAGCAGTTCCGCGGCGCGGGCCCGGGCCTTCTTGCGTCCCCAGCCCAGCAGCAGCGGAACCGTGGCTATGTTGTCCAGGATGGTGCGGTGCGGGAACAGTCCCGCGTGCTGGATCACATAGCCGATGCCCCGGCGCAACTCGGGCGCGTTGACCTCGCGGATGTCCCGGCCGCGCAGGCTCACCGTGCCGGCGGTCGGTTCCACCATGCGGTTGATCATGCGCAGAGTGGTGGTCTTGCCGCAGCCGGAAGGACCGACCAGCACCGTGATGCCGCCCTCGGCCAGCTCCAGGGACAGGTCGTCCACCGCTGTCGTGCCGTTGGGATACTTTTTGCTCACCGCGTCGAATCTGATCAAGACTGCCCCTTACCCGACTGCATATGGCCATTCAGAGTTGTCGGTGCCTGAATGGCAGTCAATGGAATTACGTGAACAGCACGTTACGTTCACACCAAACCGCACCCTACGCGCCCGATTTGACCGCCTTTCGCGACTCTGCCCCGTTGCGCGACGGGCCACGACGACAGGGCCGGGGAGGTACGGTTCGGGGTGGGAGGAGCGTCATGACCAACTGCGACGTGCACCAGCATCTGTGGACCCCCTCGCTGGTGGCGGCCCTCAGGTCACGCCGCGAGCCGCCGTTCCTGGACGGCTGGACCCTCTTCCTCGACGGTGAGCCACCCTACGAGCTGCCCCCCGCCGACCATGACGTCACCCGCCGCGCCGCACTCGCCGACAGCGACGGCCTGGGCCGGGCCCTCGTCTCGCTCTCCTCCCCCATCGGCGTCGAGTGGCTGCCGGCGGCCGAGGCACGCCCCCTGCTCGACGCCTACCACGAGGGCTCCGCCGCGCTCCCCGAACCGTTCGGCGCGTGGGCCGCGGCCTGTGTACGGGACGTCGACGCGAAGGCCACCGCCGAGGTCCTGGACCAGGGCTTCGTCGGCCTCCAGCTCCCGGCGAACGCCCTGGCCGACGCGGTCGGTTACGCCCGCTGCGCCCCGCTCCTCGACCTCCTCGAAGAGCGCGGCCTGCCCCTGTTCGTCCACCCCGGTCCCGCACCCGGCGGCGGCGAGGGGCCCGGCTGGTGGCCCGCGATGGTCCCCTACGTCCAGCAGATGCACTCCGCGTGGTTCGCCTTCCGCGCCTTCGGCCGCCCCCGCCACCCCCGGCTGCGGGTCTGCTTCGCCCTGCTGGCCGGGCTCGCCCCGCTCCACGGGGAGCGCTTCGCCGCGCGCGGCGACGGCCGTGACGCCGGGGTGGACCCGGGCGTCTTCGTGGAGACCTCCTCCTACGGGCCGAGCGCCGTCGAAGCCGTGGTCCACGCCCTGGGCGTCGACGCCGTCGTCCAGGGCTCCGACCGCCCCTACGCCGAGCCCCCACGCCAGCCCGGCTTCGGCCTGGGCGGGCCGACGGCGTACGCCTTCCGCATCACCAATCCTCGACGCCTGCTCACGGGCGCGGCCGACTGAGACCCGCGAGGGTGCCCCTGCAGCGCGTGCCCTGCCGTCGGGGGCAGGTCGGCGCGGCCCGGCGGGGGCGCGGGGCGGCGGTCAGCGGCCGGGGCGGATCAGGCCCGTCAGGTAGCGCCACAGCGACGAGCGCTGGCGGGCGGACGCGTCCGGCGTCACCCTCTCCGCCGTACCCGTCTCCCCGTCCCCCGTCGGCTCCGACGCAGCGCCGTCCGCCGGTCGTTCGGCCGTCGGCGCGAGTTCGTACCGTACGGGCAGCGAGCGCAGGCCTCGCATGAAGGGCGAGGAACGCCAGGGCAGTTGGTCGACGGGGAGGGCGAGGTCCAGGTTGGCGAACCGTTCGAAGAGTCGGCCCACCCCGACCGCCGCGACCGTCGAGGCCAGCTCGCGGGCCGGGCACTGGCGCGGGCCGGCGCCCCAGGACAGGTGCGCCCGGGTGCTGACCGTGGTGCTGGGGGCCACATGGTCGGCGAAGAGCGGGTCCGCGTGCGCGGCGGCGGAGGAGACCCAGACCGGGTCGCCCGCGCGGATCGTGTAGTCACCGAGCTTGGTGTCCTCGGCGGCGAACCTCGGCACGAAGTTCACCAGCGGCGGCTTGCGCATGACGACCCGGTTCATGGCCTCCCGGACCATGCCGGCGGAGAGGCTGGCCCGCACGCTGTCCTCGCCGGAGAGCACCTCGACGACCGTGTTGGAGACGAGGATGCCGACGTGGTCGGAGGTCATGCCGAGCAGCATGAACAGTTCGCGGGCCAGCTCGTCGAGCGAGAGGTCGGGGTGGGCGGCCAGCAGATAGGAGGGGAAGTCCTCCCCCGGCGTCTTCAGCTTCAGCTCGGCCAGTTCCGCCAGCGCGCCGAGCAGCCGGTCCAGGGCGGGCCCCGCGTCGGGACCCGCGTCCAGCACCCGCCACATGTCCATCAGGGCGTCGTCGCCCTGGGAGCCGGGGAAGCCCAGCAGATGGCTGGCCACCATCAGCGGCAGGGGCCGGGAGAACTGGGCGGACAGATCCGCCAGTCCCGTGCCGCCCGCCTGGCCCATCAGGGTGATCAGCTCGTCGGCGTAGGCGGTGACGGCCGTCTTCAGTCGCTTGGCCTGGGGGTTGCGCGGGTCCTGGAAGGGCTTGAGCGCCTGGTCCCACGCGGTCCGCAGGGTCCGGTAGCCGGGGCCGCCCTGGATGAGGACGTGGTTGACCTCCAGGGAGGGGCCGAGCGGCCAGTCGGCCGGGACCCGGCCCTCGGTCCTGGCCCGCCAGTTCTCCAGGCCCTTGGGCCAGCCGGCGTCGTCCTGGAGCACCTGCAGCGCCTCGCGGTAGCCCAGCACCAGCCAGGCGGGGACGCCCAGCAGATCCACCGGCGCCACCGCGCCGTGCCGCTGCCTCAGCCGCTCGTACACCAACGACGGGCGCGTCTCGTAGTCCCGGGTCAGCAGCGGTTCGGCAGACAGCTCCTCCAACCCCGCCCCGTCCAGCTCCACGGACACGCCCTCACCCGACTGGGTTTCCCTCACCATGCCGCCCCTCCGACACTCCCCGTACCGGCCCACCTTCAGCCGGTAGCCGGGACCGTGGGGACCCTACCCCAGGGTCACTTCCGGGGGAACGGGCGGGCGGCACCACTCGCAGCTTCCGTCTCGTGACGCACAGCCGTCGACAGGGCACCGCGGCCGCCGTCCGTCACCTCGCGGAGCGGGCCGCCTTGATGAACTCCCTGATCAGAGCGGGATCCTTGACACCTCGGCGCTGCTCCACGCCGCTGGAGACATCGACGCCCCACGGTTCGGTGGCGGCGACGGCGTCACGCACGTTCTCCGGGGTGAGGCCGCCGGCGAGGAGCCATTTCTGCCCGGAGGCCGCCAGCGGCTTGCTCGCCCAGTCCCAGGCGATGCCCGAGCCCGGGACGGGGGCGTCGAGCAGAAGCATGTCCTCCCCGAACTCGCCGCAGCGCGGTACGGCGTCGTCGAACGCGGCGGCGCGGATCAGTGTCCTGTCGTCGGCCGCCAGCGCGTCGTAGTAGGCGCGGTCGTCGGGGCCGTGCAGCTGGATCGCCCGGATCCCGGACTCGGCGGCCAGGGAGCGCACGTCGCCCAGCGGCTCCTGCCGGAAGACGCCCACCGTCAGGACGTGCTCCGGCACGCGACGGCCCAGCCGTGCGGCGGTCGCGGCGTCGATACGGCGCGGGCTGGCCGAGAAGACGAAGCCGACGGCGTCGGCGCCGGCCTCGACGGCGGTGTCGACGTCCTGCTCGGTCCGCAGACCGCAGATCTTGATGAAGAGGGGGTCACTGTTGCTCACGGCCCCAGCCTGCCGTATCACGGGCGGCACCGGGAACGGCGGCCGCGGCGGTCGGGCGCGTCCGTGGTCAGCGCCACGCTCCCGACTGGCGCCGGGCGACGGCCGCGCTGAGCGCGCGCACCCCTCGGGTCGAGCCCGGGTCCATGCCGGTGAGCTCCCGCACCCGGCGCAGGCGGTAGTCGAGGGTGCGGGTGTGGACGTTGAGGGCGGTCGCCGTGGCGCCGCGGTTCATGTCGTTGCGGTAGTACATGTCGAGCGTGACCAGCAGGTCCGGGCCGGTGGCCAGCCGGTCGGACAGCGTACGCAGCCAGGCGTCGACGAACGGCACGTCCGCGACGGAGAGTTCGACGAAGAGGTCCGCCAGGGTGTGCGGCCGCAGACGAGCGGAGGCCCGCCGCACCGGGGCGGTGTCACTGATCCGCCGGGCTCTGTCGAGCGCGTCGGACAGCTCGGGCAGCGGCGCGTCGGCGGTGCCGACGGCGCAGGGGCGGCCGAGGGCCTGGGCCACGTCCCGTACGAGGTCCGCGGCATGCTCCGGGGCGAGCTCGGGCAGGAAGTCGGCAACAGTGTGCGGCGGCACATTCTCCGCCCGCGCCCCACCGGAATTCACGGGGACGAGCGCGATGAGCTCACCGCTCCCGTCACCGCCCCGCGCACCCCATACGATCGGGGTCCGGTGACTCTTCACCAGTGTTTCGATCTCGTTTTCCAGGACGCGGTCGACCGGGGGCGGATCAGGCAGCCGGAACACCGTCACCGCATACCGGTCCGGCAGTTCCAGGTCGACGGCCTCGGCGAGTTCCGCCGCTATGGGATCCCCGTTCAGCAATGACCGGGCCAGCAGGGCGATCTGTTCGACGTACGGCATTCGGCGGCGCAGTACACGGACGAATCCCTGCCGGTAGGCGCCGATGCCGCGCTCGCCCTGCGGGGCGAACCAGGTCATCATCCGCATGAGTTCGTCCACGCCGGCGCCGCGCTGGGCCTCGGTCGCCTCGTTGATCTCGCGCAGCATGAGCGCGGTGTGCACCCGCAGCACCTGCTGCCGTGCGTCGAGCGACATGCCCGCGCCGGCCCGCAGCTCTCCCATGGACGCGATGTATTCGAGATCGCCGTCACTCAACTCCTTGTTGTGCGGCGACAGTTCGACGGTGCGGTGCCGAAGCCAGACCGCTTGGTCCAGCGTCTGCGCCCGCGCCCGGGGGTCCTTGTCCAGGAACCCGAACTCCGCGATCTCGCGCGTGTACGTCTCTACCTCCCGGAGGGCGTTGGTCGGCGCCTGACGGGCCAGTTCGGCGAAGAGGCTCCCCATGGCCGCGAGCATGTCATTCCGGGCGAACGGGCCGACAGTCGAGATCCGGACGGCGTTCATCACTCCGCATAAAACGGCGGCAAGTGGGCCGACCGGGTTTTGTCACCGTGCGCAAAATTCCCGGATCGGGTCGTTCCCGTCACCGCTTCCGCTTGTGTAGGAGTCGTAAAGCGTCCTTAATGAGAGCCGCGTACCCGCCCGTGGGGGAAGAACGCCGCAAGCATTCCGGCTCGGCTCCGGAACGGTTCCGGCTATCAGTACGGGCAGGAGTACGGAAATTCCTCGACCGAGCACCGGACACGGGCGCACGCCCCAACGGGAGGGAAACTCCGATGAAAGCAGGCACGCGAAAGAGAATCATGGCGGCGATGGCGGTCATGGTCACGTCGACCGCGCTCATGCTCGGGACACCGGGCACCGGTTCCGCCGCCCCCGCCGCCACCCCCAGCCTGCGCGCCTACGGGATCACCGGTGACGGCACCCTGATGGCCGCGTTCTGGACCGACCGGGCGGACGTGCTCAACTGGGTCAGGGCCGTCACCGGCCTCAGCGGCGACACGGCGCTGATCGGCATCGACTTCCGGGTGCAGAACGGCACGTTGTACGGCGTGGGCAACAAGGGCGGCATCTACACGATCAAGATCCCGACGGGCACCCAGGACGTCGTGGTCACCAAGGTGTCCCAGCTCCAGTACGCGCTGAACGGCACGAACTTCGGCGTCGACTTCAACCCGGCGGCCGACCGGCTGCGCGTGATCAGCGACAACGGCCAGAACCTGCGGCACAACCTCAACGACAACACGACCATCCAGGACCTGAACCTCACCACCCCGCCGATCGAGGGCACGACCAAGGGTGTCTCGGCCGCCGCCTACACCAACAACGACCTCGACGGGACCACGGCGACCACGCTGTTCGACATCAACACGACCAGCGACCAGGTCGTCATCCAGGCCCCGGCCAACAACGGCACGCTGTCCCCGACCGGCAACCTCGGCCTCGACGCCCAGATCAACGCCGGCGCGGACATCTACAGCACGCTGAGCGGCGGCAAGACGGTGGACAACTTGGCCTTCGCCAGCCTCACCGCCTACGGCGCGAGCACGCCCTCCCTCTACACCCTCAACCTCTTCACGGGGCAGGCCACGCTCGTGAACGACGCCGCCAAGTCCAAGTTCCCCCTGAACATCACGGACGTGGCCGTCTCCCTCACCGGTACCTGATCCCCATCAGGCCCCCATCACGCCCTCGCCGCGGCCCGGCCACCACCGGACCGCGGCGAGTCCGCGCGTCTTTTCGACCGTGTCATTTCCGCCGTGTCACCGCGACCGTGTCATGGCAGGCGTGTCACCGCAGTTTCTCCAGATCGAGATCCGATCCCACCACCAGCGTCACCACTCCCGCCGCCGCGTCCGCGGACCGTGCGGCCTTGACGTCGGGCAGCCGTGAGGCGAGCACCCGTGCCTGCTTGGCGAGTTCGGCCGGATGGGCGACCGTGGTGGTCTCGGTGTTCTCGGGCGCGTTGCCCGTGCCGACGACCGTGAAGCCCGCCTCGCGCAGCTTCTCGGCGACGGCGGCGGCCCGACCGGAGACACCGGTGCCGTTGAGGACCTGGACGCGCACGTCGGAGGCGTAGATCAGGTCGCTCTTGGCCTGGGCCTGGAGCTTCTTCTTGTCGACCTCCTTGTCGCCTGCCAGGGAGGTGAACAGGTCGGCGGCCTGCGGGTACTGCCAGACGATGTTGGCCCTGTCGGCGGGGACGTCGGCCTCACGGGGGTAGTTGGGGACGGTCAGGAAGGTGAGCCGGTCGCTCGGGATGCCCTTGAGCTGGGAGGCGAGGTCGTAGAGCGGGTCGATACCGGCGAGATCCTCGTCCGTGGTCAGCGACTTGGTGGCCGACTGCAGGAAGTCGTACAGCGAAGTGGGGCTGGTCAGCCGGGACTTGGCCTTGGCCGCCAGGGTCTCCATGAACTCCTGCTGTCGGCCGATGCGCCCGATGTCGGAGCCGTCGCCGACGGCGTAGCGGGTGCGCACATAGCCGAGGGCCGTCTCGCCGTCGACGGTCTGGCAGCCGGCCTCCATGTCGAGGAGGGCGTTGTCGTCCTTGATGGCCTGCTCGGGGCAGACCTCTATGCCGTCCAGGGCGTCGACCATCCCCTTGAAGCCCTGGAAGTCGACGGACATGAAGTTGTCGATGCGCAGACCGGTGTTGGCCTCGACCGTCCTGATCGAGCAGGCGGCCGCGCCGGCGACCTCACCGCTGGAGCCGCCGATCGCGAACGCCTCGTTGATCTTCGCCAGGTGCGGGCCCGACGTAGTGCCGTCGCCCTTCTCGCACGCCGCTATCTCGACCCAGGAGTCACGCGGGAACGACACCACGGTGGCCCACTCCCGGTTGGCGGGGAGGTGCAGCACCATGAGCGTGTCGGACTGCATGGTGCTCAGGTCCTTGCCGTACTTCGCGTTGGCCCCGTCGCGGCTGTCCGAGCCGACCACCATGATGTTCTTCGAACCCGGGCTCAGATTGACCGGGCGGTCCCCGCCGAGCTTGCCGTCGACGTCGGCGCCCGTGATGTTGTTGTCGAGGTCCTTGTAGACCCAGGCCCCGACGCCGCCGACACCGAGGACGAGCAGGGCCGCGCCGCCGGCGAGCCAGCTCACCGTCCGGCCCCGCCGTGTCAGCCGCATCCCCCCGCCGCCGGCACCCGCGCGCCGCCTACCCGTACCACTCACCGGCCCTCCCCCACCTCGGCCGCACCCGGCCGGTCGACTTCCCCCTGCATGTCCGGCGTGTCGTGATCACCGAACCCGCAGGACTCTACATGCAGGTAGATATACGGATCGGCGTCTCACACGACTCACCACACCCCGCGCCCCCGAACGTCACAGAGGCGCCGCCGCGTACGGAGAGACGACCGTCGGCACGCCCGAGTTGCCCGAGGAGATGAACGGACGACGCCAACCGGCGCCGCCGGGCGACGAGTTGAGAACGCGCGCGGCGAACAGCGCCCGTTGGGCGGCCCGTTCCAGGTTCGAACGCGGGCCCGGCCGACCACGGACCGGACTCGGTGCGCGGCGCCCGGGCCACCTCCGTGACGCCGACGGCGGCGGCGCGGCACTGTTCGGCCGCGCCGCTCTGCACGAGCTGTCTCCACC
This sequence comes from Streptomyces sp. ATCC 21386, assembly GCF_018728545.1. Taxonomy (NCBI): domain Bacteria; kingdom Bacillati; phylum Actinomycetota; class Actinomycetes; order Kitasatosporales; family Streptomycetaceae; genus Streptomyces; species Streptomyces sp. ATCC 21386. The sequence goes on along the minus strand of NZ_JAAVVL010000001.1, from coordinate 4,742,228 downwards.
GAGGACCGGCCGCTCAGCGGAGCGCGGACCCCGAATCGTCCCGCCTGCTCACGCACAGGGCCCAGATGATGAAGGCCGAGAAGGCGATCATCACGATGGACCAGACGGGGTAGTACGGCAGGGACAGGAAGTTGGCGATGATGATCAGGCCGGCGATGGCCACGCCTGCCACACGGGCCCACAGGGATTCCTGGAAGAGGCCCAGACTGACCAGCACGGCCACGGCGCCGAGGGCGAGGTGGACCCAGCCCCAGCCGGTGAGATCGAACTGGAAGACGTAGTCGCGCGTGGAGACGAAGACCTCGTCCTCGGCGATGGCCATGACGCCCCGGCAGATGTCGAGAACGCCCGCGATCATGAGCATGACGGCGGCGAAGGCCGTCAGCCCCTCGGCGAAGGGCCGTGACCGCTTGGTCGCGTGCATGTGTCCGGTGTGTGTGGTCATACCGTTGCCTCGATTCGGTGTCGTGCGGTGAGTGTCGGATCGGCCTCAGCGCCCGGCGGCGGTCGGGCCGACGCCCGTGCCCGCCGAGGCTCCGTGGCCGCTCAGGACCAGTTCCTTCGCGCGGCGGAACTCGTCGTCCGTGATGTCGCCGCGCGAACGGATCTCGGACAGCCTGGCGAGCTCGTCGACGCTGCTGGACCGTCCGTCGCCGCCCTTGGCCGTCTGCCGGATGTAGTCGTCGAAGGCCGCCTGTTGCGCACGCGCCTGCGCCACCTCGCGGCGGCCCATGTTCTTGCCCCGGGCGATCACATAGACGAACACGCCCAGGAACGGCAGCAGGATCGTGAAGACCAGCCAGCCCGCCTTGGCCCAGCCGCTCATGTCGTCGTCGCGGAAGATGTCGACGACGACCCGGAAGAGCAGCACGAACCACATGATCCACAGGAACAGCAGGAGCATGGACCAGAAGACGCTCAGCAGCGGGTAGTCGTAGGCGAGGTACGTCGGACCACTCATGTCTCTCCTCCGTCCCGGGCGTTCGCCCGGCAGGTGTCCTGCCGTCCTCGGCGCGCCCGTGGCGCCACGGTCGGCGCCGATCCCAGCGTGCCCACGACCGGAGCCGCCCGGCCTCACCCCGGGCGGGTGAGACCGGCCTCCTCCGGGGCGGGGTCCGCGGCGGCGGCGACCACCGACACCAGCGCCAGTACGGCCACGACCAGGACGGCGACCAAAACGACCGCGCCGACCGTGGGACGGTTCCAGAGCAGCAGGGCCAGCGCGCCCGCCCCGAGGACCACACCGGTGGTCCAGCGGGGGTGGGCCGCCAGGCCACGCCCGGCGCGCCCGGTGCTCAGTCCCGCGCTCCGCAGCGACCGCCCGGCCGCCGTCGTTCCGTGCCGGGACAGGGCCCGCACCCTGCGGGCGAGCCGCCCCGGACCGTACAGATAGGCGGCGAGGGCCGTGGCCAGGAAGAGGACGAGCAGGGTGCGCGTACTGTCGCGCAGGAAGCGCAGGAAGGTGTCGAAGACGGCCTCGGCGGCGTCGGGTGGCAGGGTCGCCGCGGGTACGGCGTCCAGGTAGACACGGCGGACGACGGCCAGCGCGACGAGCAGGACCCCCATCATCAGGCTGAGGCCGAGGGACGTGATCAGCAGCATCACCCGGTGGCCGGGGGCGGTCCACACCGCCAGGGCGGCGAGGGCGATCGTGATCACGGGCAGCCAGGTGCCGAGGATGTTCAGCAGCCGCATGGCGTCCTGTGCCTTGCCCAGTTCGTCGGTGTGGAACAGGGTGATCGTCCGGTCGCTGTCGGGGATGGCGGCGGCCTTGTCGAAGCCCGCGTCCACGAGGCGCTCCCGCACCTGGTCGACGACGGCGCCCACGTCGAGCTGGATCGTGTCGCCGGTGGCGCGCAGCGCGCCCTCCCGCTCGCCGGTGAGCATGTGCACCACGGCCGCGTGCGCCCGCCGGTTCGAGCCCTCCCAGACCTGCTGGAACAGCTCGCTGGTGATGACGCGGGTGACGTTGCGGTCCACGACGGTCCTGACCACGGAGCGCAACGGGCCGTCGAGGGCTGCGGCGCCGGCCACGACCTGCGGCGGCGCGCCGTTCTCGGCGAGCACCTTGGTGAGGGCGTCCGTCACCGCCTTGACGTCCACGTTCTTGACGACCTCGTCGGTGAGCCGCTCGATCACGACGTTCTGGATCGCCGGGTCGGACGCCAGCGGAGCGACCGTCTCGACGTACCGGTCGGTGTCGGCGACGGTGTCCTCCACCCACGCCGCGACGACGGCGAGCGGCGCGAGCAGCAGGGTCACCACGAGCAGGACAGCGGCCCCGGCCTTGCGCAGCCGTCGGTGCCGCACACCGGCGTGCCGGCGCAGCCGCTCGTACTCGGCCCGTTCCTCGGCACTGATCACATGCACACCGCCCGCGGCCGCCGAGCCGCCCCCGCCCGGTTCGGGCTCGTCGGGCTCGCCGCCTGGTCCGGTCGCTCCGCCCGGCTCGGTCCCACCCGGGCCGGCCACGCCGGGGGTGGGTACGTCATCCGGCCCGGACCGGCCGTCCGGCCCGGGCTCACCGGCCCGACCGGGCTGCCCGCCCCTGGCGGCGGCCCCGCCACCTGAGCCGGTGCTGTCGGCAGGGCCGGTGTCGCCGGTCGGACCGGTGCTGTCGTTCGGGCCGGTTCTGCCGGCCGGCGGGTCCGAGTTGGGTGGTACGGGGTCGTTGCCCGGGAACATGGCTTCTCCTCGGGGTGTGCGGGAGGCTCAGACGGTGCCCGTGGTCGGGTGGGCGTGGGAGCCCGTGAGGCCTGCCCGGCGGAGAGCGGCCCGCCAGGCGAGGGCGACCGTCGCCTCGGCCAGGCCGAGCAGGACGAGCCACAGGCCGAGCAGACGGGTCAGTGCCGTGGCCGACTCGGTCGGCAGCGCCAGCACCACGATCCCCGCGACGATGCCGAGCGCCGCCACGGCGAGCACGAAGCCCCGGTGGGGCAGGTTCTTGGCGGCGAGGGCGGAGTAGAGCGTGAGGATGCCGGTCGCCAGCCAGACGATCCCCACGATCAGTGAGAGCGCGGTGATGGTCTGCAGCGGGTTCCGCAGGCACAGGACACCGGCCAGGACGTACAGCAGCGCGAGGAGGAGCCCCGGCAGCCGCTCGCCCGCCTCTTCCCGGGCGAAGACGTCGACGAACCGGAACACCCCGATCGCGAGCAGGTAGAGCCCGAGCAGAACCGCGATGACGTGCAGGGTCCCGTCCGGCCAGACGAGGAGGATGACGCCCGGCACGAGCGTGGCCAGCGCCGAGCCGAGGATCCACTTCCAGGACCGGCCGATCCTCCCCAGCGCCTCCGCCGGATCGCCCAGCACCGCGGAGGCGTCCCCGCCCGGCACGCGGCCTGCCTCCCCGGGCCCACGGTCCACCGGACCGGGCGCATCGCCCGCACCACCGGGCACACCGCCCCCCGCACCAGGGCCGGCGCCGGCCCCGGCCCCACCAGGCCTGTAGTCGTCCGCCCCGGTACGCGGTGCCGGGCCAGGGGACTCGGTCATGGCTCCTCCTCGCGTCCTCGCGTCGCGTCCACGCGTCGCGTCCTCGCGGCCGAGCGGGCCGCCGGCGCACCGTCGGCGCACGGCGGTGCGGTGACCTCACCGGGCCAGCGTCCCGCCCCCGCGCCGCCGGTCGGATCACCCCCGGCGGGTGATCCCCGGGCACCGCACGGCCGAGGAGGGTGGACGGAACGCCGAGCCGGCGGTTCAGGAGGTGTGTGTCATGACCAGTACGGGCGCATCCACGACGTCACCGACCGTGGCCGAGAGGGCCGCGCACGGCCGGGAGGCACGCAAGCGCGCCTCCCGGTCCTGCCACGGCTGGTTCGAGTCGGACGCGGACGCCGACCGGACCGACCCCATCGAGGTGATCGAGCGTCAGTCGGCCACCCGGGTGCCGGAGTTGGTACCCATCCGCTACGGCCGCATGCTCGAATCCCCGTTCCGCTTCTACCGGGGCGCGGCAGCCGTCATGGCGTCGGACCTCGGCCCCCTCCCCAACACCGGCCTGACCGTGCAGCTCTGCGGTGACGCCCATCTGCTCAACTTCCGGCTGCTGGCCTCGCCAGAACGCCACCTGGTCTTCGACATCAACGACTTCGACGAGACCCTGCCCGGCCCGTTCGAATGGGACGTGAAACGGCTGGCGGCCAGCTTCGTGATCGCGGGCAGGGCCAACGGCTTCTCGACCGAGGAGCAGGACGGTGCGGCACGGACGTGTGTGAAGACGTACCGGCGCCGCATGCGCGAGTTCGCCGGAATGCCCACCCTGGACATCTGGTACGCCCAGGACGACGCCGACCGGCTGCGGGAGCTGCTGGCGTCGTCGATGGACGAGAAGAGCCGACGTCGTACGGCCGAGGCGACCGCGAAGGCCCGTACGCGCACCCACCTCCAGGCCTTCGAGAAGCTGACCCGGGTCACCGCCGAGGGCCGGCTGATCGCCCCCGACCCTCCACTGATCACCCCGCTCCGGGACCTGCTGGCGGACTCGGCCGTGGAGGGCCAGGAGAAGGAGCTCGGGAAGGTGCTGGACCAGTACGCACGGACCCTGTCGTCGGAGCGCCGGCATCTGTTGCGCCGCTACCACGTGGTCGACATGGCCCGGAAGGTGGTGGGTGTCGGCAGCGTCGGCACGCGCTGCTGGATCGTCCTGCTGCTCGGCCGTGACGACACCGACCCGCTGCTGCTCCAGGCCAAGGAGGCGCAGGAGTCCGTGCTCTCCGCCCAGCTCGGCGGCGACAGCTTCGACAACCAGGGCCGCCGGGTGGTGTCGGGGCAGCGACTGATGCAGACGACCAGCGACATCTTCCTCGGCTGGACCCATGTCCTCGGCCTCGACGGGCGTGAACGGGACTTCTACGTACGGCAGTTGCGCGACTGGAAGGGCATCGCGCGCCCGGAGACCTGGGACCCGGGACTGCTGCGGCTCTTCGCCCGGGTGTGCGGCGCCAGCCTGGCGCGGGCCCATGCCCGCTCCGGCGACCCCGTCGCCATCGCCGCCTACCTGGGCGGCAGCGACCGCTTCGACCGGGCGCTCGCCGAGTTCGCGCAGTCCTACGCCGACCGCAACGACCGGGACTTCGAGGCGCTGGGCGTGGCCGCGCACACGGGCCGGGTCCGTGCGGAGAGCCTCTGACGCACCCCCGGCCCACCCCTCATCTCACCCCCGGCGCTCCGGCAGCCGGGGGTGCTCCGGTTCCGCAGAGGGTGTGCCCCCGGTTCCGCAGCCGTGGATTCCCCGGTTCCCTCCGGGTTCACTCCGGCAGCTGGCGCATCTCCAGGACGCGCAGCCCCAGGGACTGGCAACGGGCCAGCAGCCCGTACAGATGCGCCTCGTCCACGACGTGACCGAACAGAACGGTGTGGCCGGACATCACCACATGGTCCAGCTCGGGGAAGGCACCGGTCAGCGCCTTCGACAGCTTTCCGTCGACGCGGATCTCATAGCGCATGAGCGGTGTACCCCCATTCGTCGTCTCTTCGATCGTCGGTCCTGCGGCACCGGCCCGGCCTCACCCCGAGGAGGTGAGTCGACGGGTCAGCGAGTCAGTGGGTAAAGGAGTCAATGGGTCAGGGAGTCGATGGATCAGGGAGTCAATGGGTCAGGTAGAGCTTGAACGCGATGATCAGAAGGCCGAGCAGCAAATTCACCGAAGCCGTGACGGCGACCAGGCCCCACGGGGCGTGGACGCGGCGGGCCGCCGCCACCGACCACCCCACCTGTCCGACCACGGCCACCGCGAGCGCCAGCCAGAGAGCGCCCGGCACATCGAGTCCGAGGAGGGGGCTGACCGCGACGGCGGCGGCCGGCGGGACCGCGGCCTTGACGATCGGCCACTCGTCGCGACACACCTCCAGCACGATCCGGCGGTCCGGGTGCCGTTGCGCGAGCCGCGCCCCGAACAGTTGGGCGTGCACATGCGCGATCCAGAACGCCAGGCCGGTGAGCAGCAGCAGAAGGACGAGTTCGAGGCGGGGGTAGTCCCCCAGGGTCCCGGCGCCGATGATCACGGAGGAGGCGAGCATCGATCCGTAGACGCCGCCGGTGTAGTCGGCCCGGGCCCGTCGCTCCGCGTGGCGCTCGTCCCGGGTCGCGGCCTGCCTGCTCGTGGACATCCTCTTTGCCTCCTCTCGACCACCGGCCGCGCCGACCGCTCGGGCCGACACGACCGACACGACCGACGCGACCGACACGGCCGACTCGACCGACGGATTCCCGTACGGCCGCCTGAACCACGGCCGATCCGGTGGTCGTCGCCGGTCCCGGCGCCGGTCCGGGACCGCCCCGGTCACTGTCTCCGGTGGCGGTTGCACACCCTGTTGCCGTTTCGACCGTCTCGTCGCTCTCCCCCGGCCCCGGTTCCAGTGCCGGCCCTGGTCCCCTGCCCCAGGCGCTCAGCTCTTGCTCCCCCTCGTCTCCGCCTCACCGTTCCGAGCGGCGCGGGGCTGACCGGGCGCCGGTTCCGGGTGATACCGAAGGGGCGGAGGCCGGTGACGTCGGACGTTCGGCGCCCGGCGGTGTCGGACGGTCGGTTCCGGGTGGCGCCTGGCCGTCCGACCGCCCGCCCGGCAGGCGTGGGGTGACCAGGAACGCGGCGAGGGTGATGCCGCCGGTGGCGAGGATCGCCGCCTTCAGGCCGTCCAGCTGGGCCGAGGCGTAGGAGTCGGTGAGCGCATCGACCTCGGACGGTGGCAGCCCGGCACGCTCGGCGGCCGTACGCACCTGATCGGTGGGGACGAAGCTGATCCCGGCCTGGAGCGCGACACTCGTCCGCTGCTTGGCCTCCTGCGACAGCGCCGGGTCGTCCTCGACCTGGGAGGTGAAGGCATGGGCCAGGGCGCCGATGAGCAGCGATCCGATGAGCGCGGTTCCGAGGGCGGACCCCAGGTTCTGGGCCGTGAACTGCAGGCCGCCGACCTCGCTGCGTTCCTCCTCGGCCGCGCTGGACTGCACCACGTTGCCCAGCTGCGAGGCGAGCAGCCCCATGCCGACGCCGAGCAGTGCCATGGCGAGCGCGAACTGGGTGTCGTCGATGACGGGGTCGATGGTGGACAGCAGCCACACGATGGCCACGGTCAGGGTCGCCAGCGCCAGCCGTACCACTCGTCGGGGTCCGGCCCGCCGGCCCAGCCGGGAGGCCACCAGGGAGGCGGCGAGCATGGTGACGGACACGGGGAGCAGCCGGAGTCCGGTCTGGAAGGCGTCGAAGCCCTGCACGACCTGGAGGTAGAGCGGGATGGTGAAGAACAGCCCGAGCAGGATCAGGTTCTGGCTGAGCAGGGCCAGCAGACCGGAGCGCAGCGGGGGCCGGTGCAGGAGGGGCAGGTGGACCAGGGGTTCGGTGCCACGGGCCGTGCGTCGGTGCTCCCAGCGGGCGAAGGCGGCCAGGACCAGCACCCCCGCGCCGACGACGAAGAGCGTCGGGGCGAAGCCCATGACGGTGAACGGCGGGTTGCGGGGCTGCACCCACCCCCAGGTGCTGCTCTGCAGCACGCCGAGCACGCCGAGACCCAGGCCCGCCGCCGACAGCGCGGCGCCGACCCCGTCCATCGAGGGCCGGGGCCCGGTACGGGGTGCTTCGGTGATCGCCCGGCGGAAGCACAGGACGGCCAGGACGACCACGACCTCGCCGGCGAAGACCAGCCGCCAGGTGAGGTACGTCGTGACCCAGCCGCCGAGCAGCGGGCCGACGGCGATCCCGGCCCCGGCCAGCCCGCCGATGACGCCGTAGGCGACGGCCCGGTCCCGGCCCCGGTAGGACTCGGCGACGAGGGCGGCCATGGCCGGCAGCACCATCGCGGCGCCCAGGCCCTCGATGACCGACCAGCCGAGGGCGAGGACCCACAGGGTGGGCGCGACGGCGGTCAGGGCCGAGCCGGTGCCGTAGACCACCAGGCCGAGGAAGAAGAGCCGGCGGCGGCCGAGGATGTCACCGAACCTGCCTCCGATGAGCATGAAGGCGGCCATGACCAGGGCGTACAGCGTGATGACGGCCTGGATGGCGGTGACCTCGGTGTCGAAGTCCTCGACCAGCTGACTGATCGAGACGTTCATGACGGACGTGTCCAGCACCATCAGGAACTGCGCCGTCCCGAGGACGATCAGAGCCCGCCACTGCTTCACGGTGTTCCTCCTCGCCGAGTAGCCACGGGACGCCACCGCCGCCACCCGGACGACGACCGTCCCACCGTCCCCATCGCAGCTCAGAAGCCGTGCCACCGCCTCACCCGCCACGGGCGAAGCAGCCATCGCACGGCCGACGCCCACGATCCGCCGGAGCTGCGGGTAACGCCTGGGCCAGGCCATGGACACGGTCCGTCGCAGCGCCCGTACCCGACCCGAGCCCCGCACCGGCCCGCCCCCGCACCGGCCCGCCGCCCCCGAGGTCACCCGGAGCGTCACCCCGACAGGCGCATGCCCCCGGGGAACCCACAGGGAGGCGCCTTCCGGTGAGCCGACGTGTCGCCGTCGCCGGCACAGGGGAGATGACACCCGAGCAGGACCCGGTGCGGCTCCTCGGGGATCGAGACGCAATCCGTTCCGTCCAGCAGTTCGCTCATTCCGGTCGGTACAACGTCCCCAGCTCGGCAAGATCGATCAGACCTGCGGCAACACCTGAAAGGATGGGCCCGATGCCTGTACGTCGGCTCAATCACGCTGTCCTGTTCGTCCGTGACATCGAATGTTCTGTCGCCTTCTACAGCCAGGTCTTCGACTTCTCCGTCGAGCACGAGATACCCGGGAGGGCCGCCTTCCTCAGGGCCCGGGGCAGCGACAACGACCACGACCTCGGTCTCTTCGCCCTGGGACCCGACGCGCCCGGCCCCCGGCGCGACCGCGTCGGACTGCACCATCTCGCCTGGGAGGTCGGCACACTTGGCGAACTCGCCGAGACGGCGGAGCTGCTCGAGGCGCGCCAGGCTCTGACCGGGAGCACCGACTTCCTGACGGCCAAGTCCCTGCACGGCGTGGACCCGGACGGCAACGAGTTCGAGGTGCTGTGGCGCACCCCACGCGCCGACTGGCCGGCCTCGGACGACAACCAGAAACCGCTCCCGCTGGACCTCCGTTCGGCGATCGACCGATGGGGCCCCGATCTCAGAACGGGAGCGGCCGCCGGGGCGGTCACGTGACAGCGCATCGGACCGGGCGGCGCGAGACCGGTCGGCGGGCAGGGCGCCGTGACACGCAGCCGTTCACGGTCAGCAGCGCGTCCAGCCTGTCCCGCAGGGGGCAGTGCCCGGATCACTCCCTCGGCGACCGGTCGGCGGTCCGCGGGACCCGCTGCTATACGACTGTGGCCGCCGGCGTCGGCCATGCCCCCCGGTCCACCAGGTCGAGGACGAGTGCCGCGATGTTCCACGCGTCGTCCTCGCCGCGGTGATGGCGTCCTTCGAGGGGCAGCCCGGCGATCCGCAGGGCGTGGCTCATGCCGGGCTTCTTGCGCAGCCCGTACGCCGTGGCGAACACGGCCTTGGCATTGGTGTGCGTGCGCTCCGTCGGATAGCCGAAGGGGTAGGCCACCCCGTCGGCCTGGCTCTGCCGGGCGAACTGCAGCCGGTCGTACTCGCCCCAGCTCGCCCAGGGGCGCTCGGCCGCCTGGTGCTCTGCGACGAGGATCCGGCATGCCTCGGCGAAGGAGACACCCCGGTCCACCTCGGCCTGTGTCAGACCGGTCAGTTCCGTGCAGAAGTCACTGACGGCCGACCGGGCGGGGCGGACCAGGATCCGGTGGCGGGACACACGGCTCCGCGCCGACACGTCCACGACGGTCAGACCGATCTCGATGATCTCGTGCACGGAGCCGGGCGGCGGTTGCCCGTCCCAGCAGGTGGCTTCGACATCGATGACGTTCAGCAGGGCGGGATCGTGAGGCATGGGGAGCAGGTTAGGGACGCGCCCCGGGTCCGGCACCTGGATTTCTCGGCCGAAGGGGCGGGTCAGTGCGGGTCCGCCATGCCGGTGGCGAACGTCGTGCCGTCCGTCGGGTCGATCAGGAGGAGCCGGTGCGGCGGGAGCCGGCGCAGGAGTCGAGAGCGACCGGTTCGGCGGTACGGATCCCCGCTGGCTGATCTCGCAGCGGGTCCGCGCGAGCCTTCCGCTGCTGGAGACCTCACAGGCCTCCGTGGAGGAGGTCTCGGCCGCCGTCGGCTTCGAGTCGCCCGTGACCTACCGGCACCACTTCACCAAGATCATGCGCATCTCGCCGTCGGCCTACCGCAGGGGCTTCCGCACGGTCCAGGTGGCCAGGGAGGGGCTGGGCCCGATGCGCGCCGTACGGTAGCGCCATGAGCGATCACTCGGAATCCGCTGTCGCGCCCGTCGAGGCCTACGAACCCCCTTACTACGTGGCTGTGTTCACCTCCGTGCGAACCGAGGATCAGGACGGCCGCGAGGCGTTCACGCGGGCGGAGGCCCCGCGGGACCCGGTGGCGGGCTGACCGGCGGACCGGGGCGGGCGGCGGCGTCGAGCACCGCCGCGAGGTCGTCGGCCGACTCGGGCGTGAGCCGGTAGAACCCCTGGAGGCTGACCGCGCGCTGCAGTCGTCCGTCCACCACGTACTTCGGGCCCCTGGTCTGTCCTCGGCGGTTGCGCCAGGTCAGGCGTCCGAGGAGGTCGCCGGGTATCGGGATGTCGAAGCGCACCGGTGTGGCGTCCACGTGCACGGCCTCGGCCCCGCAGCCGCCCGCGCCGAGCGCCGACCACGCGTGGTGTCCGGGGAACCCCGGGTCGCTCCAGGTCGCCGGAGCGGCGCCGCAGCAGTCCCGCCGCTCCCTGTCGACCACGCGCATCCGGCTCACCACCAGCACCTCGCCCCGGTTCACGTGCAGCGCGTACACCTCGTCGTCGGGGCGGGCGCCCGACCAGGCGGGGAGCGAGGAATGGACACCGCTGAAGGCGACGGGCGGGCACTCACCCTCGCGCCCCGCCGTGCGCAGGGCACGGCACGTGTCGTGGGTCCACAGGACCGTGAAGGCATCGGACATGCCGAGATCCTACGAACGGGCGCTGACAACGCAGGTCAGCCTTCGGCAGCCTCGCGGGCGATCTGCTCGAACTGGGCGCCCATCGCCTCGGACAGGGCCTGGGCGGCGGAGAGCGGGCGGACCATCACCGTGAACTCGTCGATCTTCCCGTCGTCGTCGAAGTGCAGGAAGTCGCAGCCCTGGAGCCGCTTGCCGGCGACGGTCGCGGTGAAGACGAAGGCGTGGTCGCGCCCGTCGGGGTTGGCGATCTCGCGGACGTAGGTGAAGTCCTCGAAGACCCGGGAAACACCCCGCAGGATCGCGGCGGTGATCGCCTTGCCCGGGTACGGCTTGAACGCGACCGGGCTGGTGAAGACGACGTCGTCGGCCAGCAGTGCGGCGACGGCCTCCATGTCCCCGCTCTCCACGGCCTTACGGAAGGCGTGCATGAACCCACCTTTCACACGAATTGATATTCAAGAAGTTGAGTATGTGATGGGGAGACTAGAGGGGCGTGGCACGCTTGTCCACAGGCGAAAGACGGGGAACGGTCACTTTCTTGACTGATCACAGTGCTGATCACGGCGCTGCTAGCGTGTGCTCATGGCTTTGCGGAACGCGGTGATGGCCGCGCTGCTGGAGGGCGAGGCGTCCGGATACGACCTCGCGAAGGCGTTCGACGCGACGGTCGCCAACTTCTGGATGTCGACTCCCCAGCAGCTCTACCGGGAGCTGGAACGCATGGAGGCCGAAGGGCTGGTCACGGCCCGCGTCGTCGAACAGCAACGCCGCCCCAACAAGCGTCTGTTCTCGCTGACCCGGGCCGGGCGCGAGGCCGTGCGCGCCTACACCGCCGAGCCGCCCGGGAAGCCGGGTGTGATCCGGGACGAGCTGATGGTCAAGGTGCAGTGCGTGGACGTCGGCGACAACGAGGCGGTGCGGGCCGCCATCACCCAGCGCATGGAGTGGGCCACCACCAAGCTCGCCCACTACGAGAGGCTGCGCCAACGCCTCCTCGACGGGCGCTCGGAGGAGGCCTACTTCACCGAGGCCGAACGTGTCGGCCCGTACCTCACGCTGCTGCGCGGGATGTCCCTGGAGCGGGAGAACCTGCAGTGGGGGGACATGGCCCTGCGCAGACTCGACCAGCGCGCGGCCGCGCCGCGTCCCCGCACGGAAGGACCCTAGGCCCTGTCGGGCAGGTTCTGGCGGGAGTCCCGGCCTGACGCCTGGTGAGGGGGCGCGGCCAGGGGCGTGAGGGTGGGTCTCTTGGCCTGACGGCCGTCGCCCGAGGACCGGCCGCGCAGACGGCGGCCGATCCAGGGGCCGAGGAAGGTGGCGATCCAGCGCGCCTCGGCTCCCACCGCCCGCCAGGCGGCGACGGGAGCCCCCGCGGCCGGCAGGGGGAGGGTCCAGGTGTCGTCGCTGCCCGGCAGGTCGAGCGCCTCGGCCATGGCGGCCGCGATGCGCTCGTGCCCCAACGGGCCCGCGTGCAGCCGGTCGGCGCTCCACAGTCGTGGGTCGGCGGCCGCGGCGTGCACCGCCGTCTCCGCGACCACCACGCCGTGACGGCCGGCGGCCTCCCGAACGCGGTCGTTGAGGGCGAGCACCCGGCGGCCGATCGGGCGGGCCAGCGGGGAGATGCGTCCCACGTCGGGGAAGGTGAGGGTCGCGACCGTGGCGCCCTGGGCGGTGAGGGCGGCGAACATCGCCTCCAGATGGCCCGCCACCTCGTCGAGGTCGACGCGCGGGCGCAGCACGTCGTTGACCCCGGCGACCACGGTGGCGAGGTCGGGCCGCATCGCGAGCGCCGGGGCGAGTTGCTCGGCGCGCACCTCGCCGGCCTTGCGTCCGCGGACCGCGAGGTTGGCGTACCTCAGGCCGGGGTGGTGACCGTCGATCCGCTCGGCGAGCCGGTCCGCCCAGCCCCGCGGACCACGGTCGTCGTCACCGTCCCCGAGCCCCTCGGTCTGACTGTCGCCCAGGGCGACATAGCGCAGATACGCACCGCTCGGCACGGACCGACCGCCTCTCGTCGACGCCGTCGACACCAGCGACGGCCCCTCGTCATAGTCAACGATGAACCTAGGTGCATCGTTGACTATGACGATAGCAGCAGGCTCACACCCGCGCGGGGGGCGCGGGACTGGAGCGGTCCGAGGGGCGGCGCGGGTCTCAGAGGAGACGCAGCTCGCGGGCACGGCGTACGGCGTCGTTGCGGCGGTTGACCGCGAGCTTGCGGAAGACGCTCTTGAGGTGCGTCTTGACGGTGTTGACCGACAGGCACAGATCGGCGGCGATCTCCTCGGTGGACATCATCCGGTCCAGCCCCCGCAGCACATCGCGTTCGCGGCCGCTCAGCTCCTCCACGACCGGCGGCCGTTCCTCCGGTGCGGGCGGCCCCGTGGGCGTGGACCGTCCGGCGGGCTCGGGGGTGAGCCAGCCGGCCGCGAGAGACCGCAGCGGGGCGGTGTCGAGCAACGGCCGGAGCCAGCCGCCGGCCTCGGCGAAGGGTCGGCGCAGCCGCTCGCGCCGGGCCTCCTGGAGCGCCTGGGCGACGAGTCGGCGCACGGCGGCCTGGTCGCCCAGGGCGTGCGCGGCCTCGGCACGGACCAGCAGGGCCCGTACGGTCACCGCCGGGCCGGTGGGGTTCTCGGGGCGCAGCCCGTCCAGCAGTTCGATCGCCGCGAGGGGCGTGCCCGCGGCCAGGCGGGCACGGGCCTCGCCCACCGCGCACACCGGCTGGTGGCCGGGTACGGCGTGCAGCAGTTCGGCGGCCGCCTCGGGCCGGCCTCGGGCGAGGTGGGCGGCGGAGGCGACCAGGGCCGTGTTGCCCTCCGCCCAGGGGGAGGCGACATCGGCGGCCACGGCCGGTTCGGCCGCCGCCAGGGCGGCCCTGGTGTCGCCGCGGGCCAGCAGCAGACGGGCGCTGGCGAGGGCCCGGCCCGCCTCGGACACCGGGTCCCGCATCGCGGGCGGGGAGTCGGCCGCCGCGTCGAGATGGGCGCGGGCCAGCCGCAGTTCGCTCCGGTCGACGGCCACGGCCGCGAGGACGAGCCGTGCGACGCCGGACCCGGACGGCTGCGGCAGGCTGTACCGCTCGGAGACGGTCAGTGCCGCCATGGCCTTGCGTTCCGCCCTGCCGAGCCAGCCGTTCAGATAGTCGATGAGGGCCAGTCGGCCGAGGGAGTCCTCGCGCGGGAGCGCGGTGGACACGCTGTCGGAGCCTTCGGCGACCAGCGACAGGGCGGCGCGCGCCTCCTCGAAGCGCCCGGCCCACAGCCGTGTGGAGCCCAGATGGGCAAGGAGCAGGGCGGTGAGTTCGGGGTGCCGGTCCAGGAGGTGGGCGGGGACCTGGTCGCGCAGCCGCTCGGCGGTCCCGGCGGCCTGTTCCGCCCTGCCCGGTGAGCCGGTCAGGCGGGCGGCCAGCGCCTCCAGCAGCAGGCAGCTCAGGCGGGCCGCCGCCGGGCCCGGTTCGTCCTTGGCCCGTGCCCGGTCCTCCTCCCCCGCGAGGCTCCGTTCCGCGTGCCGCAGATGGGTCAGGCCCCGGTCGAGCTCGCACCGGGAGAGCTCACGAGCCGCCCGTACGAGGTCCGCCGCGGGGCTCGTGGCCTCGGGGTCCATGTGGGAGAACAGGTCGGTGAGGTCGTCGGAGCGCAGGCCGGTGAAGAGCTGGCCGATGGCGAGGTCGCCGACGAGGGCTCCGGCGGTGAACTCCCAGTCGCCCGCGGCGGCGCCGTGCCCGAGCGCCTCCGCGAGCATGTCCGAGCGGAGCAGCCACTGGGCGGCCCGGCGGTGGAGCACGGGTTCCAGGCCGGGGCGGCGCATCCGCAGATGGGCGCGGAGGATCTCCCCGAAGAGGGGGTGCAGGCGGTACCAGGCGTGCCCGAGGTCCTCGACGAACGCGTTGCCTCGGTGCAGCCCGGCGAGGATGCCCTCGGCGTCGGCGCGTTCGGTGAGCGCGTCGGCCAGCTCGGGGCGGAACCGGTCCAGGACGCTGACCCGCAGGAGGAGGTCCTGGGTCTCGGGGGTCTGCCGTTCGAGCACTTCCGCGAGCAGGAAGTCGGCGACGGCCGAGCGTTCCGCCTCGAACCGCTTCAGATACGTCTGCGGGTCCGGGCTCTCGCTCGCGGCCAGCGCGCACAGCCGCAGACCGGCCGCCCACCCCTGAGTGCGCTCCACGAGCGCCTCCGCGACGGGTACCGGGAGCCGCAGGCCGTGCAGGTCCAGCAGGACGGCCGCCTCCTTGGGCGTGAAGGCGAGTTCGGCGTTCCTGATCTCCGTGATGTCGCCCGCCGTCCGGTGGCGGTGCAGCGGCAGCAGGGGTTCGGTGCGGGTGACGAGGATCAGGCGGAGACCGGACGCCGCGTGGTGCAGGACGAACTCCAGCTGGTCCGCGATCTCCGGGTCGGTCACCCGGTCGTACTCGTCGAGCACCACGATGACGGGCCGCTCCAGGGCGCCCAGCTCTGCGGCGAGCCGGGTCAGCAGGGTGCGGTCCACGCGGCCGGCGTCGGCAGGGCAGCCGATGTCGGCCGACAGGGGCACCCCGGCCGCGCGGAGCGCCTGCAGGACGTAGGCCCAGAACATGCCGGGGCCCTGGTCGCCGGCCTCGGTGGTGAACCAGGCGACCTGCCGGTCCCGCCGGGCCGCCCAGTCGGCGACCAGCAGGGTCTTGCCGGCGCCCGCGGCCCCGTTGACCACGGTCAGTGGTGTGCTCAGGGCCTGGTCGAGGTGGTCGTCCAGACGTGCGCGCCGCAGGAACGTGGCGGGCCGGGCCGGTACCGCGAAGCGGGTCGGCAGGAACGGGTCGCCCTGGGGATCGGCGCGGGATGCCGACCCCTGCCCCCTCTCCCCGGACCTCACCATGGCGTTCACCACCAGCAGCCGTCGGAACTCGGGCAGCGTTCCTCGTTCAGCATCCCAGCGTTCCCCCGTGTCCGCCCGTCGCACGGCCGCGGAGGGGCGCGCGGGGGCCGTGGTCCGGTGTCAGTGGGACTCGCGGCTCACCTCGGAGCCGCTGGAGCCGAGGAGGAAGTCGAGGTCGGCGCCGGTGTCGGCCTGGAGGACGTGGTCGACGTAGAGGCGTTCCCAGCCGCGGCGCGGTGCGGCGAACCCGTCGCGTGTGGCCCGGTCGGGCGTGCGGGCGGCCAGCTCGTCCGCGGGTACGTCGACGTCGATGCGGCGGGCCGCCACGTCCAGGACGACGACGTCACCGGTCCGGACGAGGGCGAGCGGGCCGCCGGCCGCGGCCTCCGGCGCCACGTGCAGGACGACCGTGCCGTACGCGGTGCCGCTCATCCGGCCGTCGCAGACGCGGACCATGTCACGGACGCCTCGTTCGAGGAGCTTCTTCGGCAGGGGCATGTTGGCGACCTCGGGCATGCCCGGGTAGCCCTTGGGGCCGCAGCCGCGCAGGACGAGGACGGAGTCGGCGTCGACGTCGAGGTCCGGGTCGTCGATACGGGCGCGGAAGTCCTCGATGGAGTCGAAGACGACGGCCCGGCCCCGGTGCCGGAGCAGGTGCGACGAGGCGGCGGCGGGTTTGATCAGCGCGCCGTCGGGGGCGAGGTTGCCGCGCAGGACGGCGATGCCGCCCTCGGCGACGAGCGGTTCGGCGCGGGAGCGGATGACCTCTGCGTCCCAGACCGGGGCGTCGTCGAGGAAGTCGACGAGCGGTCGGCCGGTGACGGTCAGCGCGTCGGGGTCGAGCAGATCGCGGACCTCCCGCAGGACGGCGAGCAGCCCTCCGGCACGGTGCAGGTCCTCCATCAGGAAGCGGCCCGCGGGCTGGAGGTCGACCAGGACCGGCACCCGGGAACCGACGCGGTCGAAGTCGTCCAGCGTCAGGTCGACGCCCGCACGGCCCGCGATCGCCAGGAGGTGGACGACGGCGTTGGTCGAACCGCCGATCGCCGCCAGCGCGACGATCGCGTTGTGGAAGGACGCCTCGGTCAGGAAGGTGCCCGGCCGCCGGTCGGCGCGCACCATGTCCACGGCCAGCCGGCCGGTGTGGTGCGCGGCCTCCAGCAGCCGGCTGTCGGCGGCGGGGGTTCCGGCCAGACCGGGCACCACCGTGCCCAGCGCCTCGGCGACCAGCGCCATCGTCGACGCGGTCCCCATCGTGTTGCAGTGGCCCCGGCTGCGGATCATCGCCGACTCGGAGCGGACGAACTGCTCCTGGGAGAGCGTGCCCGCACGCACCTCCTCCGAGAGTTGCCACACGCCGGTGCCGCAGCCCAGCAGGGCGCCGCGGAAGGTGCCGTTGAGCATGGGTCCGCCGGGGACCACCACCGCGGGCAGATCCACCGAGGCGGCGGCCATCAGCAGGGAGGGGATGGTCTTGTCGCAGCCGCCGAGGAGCACCACGCCGTCGACGGGGTTGGCCCGCAGCATCTCCTCCGTGGCCATCGCGGCCATGTTCCGCCACAGCATCGCGGTGGGCCGCACGTTCGTCTCGCCGAGCGACACCACCGGCAGGTCCAGCGGGATGCCGCCCGCCTCGTACACGCCGTTGCGCACCGAGGCGGCGACCTCGTCCAGGTGCGCGTTGCACGGGGTGAGGTCC
The DNA here is from genome assembly GCF_018728545.1 of Streptomyces sp. ATCC 21386. Taxonomy (NCBI): domain Bacteria; kingdom Bacillati; phylum Actinomycetota; class Actinomycetes; order Kitasatosporales; family Streptomycetaceae; genus Streptomyces; species Streptomyces sp. ATCC 21386. The sequence goes on along the minus strand of NZ_JAAVVL010000001.1, from coordinate 4,724,697 downwards.
GATGCGGTGTTGGCGATGGCGATCTGCGGCCGTCCGGTGAAGGCGTCGCCCGGCACGCCGCGTCGCATCCACGCCCGGTGGATGTAGGCGTTGCGGTCCTGTCCCCCGTACCACTGCGCGCTGCGGAGCGTCACCCGGACTCCCTTCCGACTGTCGGTACGGCGGTCTACAGTCTGGAACGCGATGAAGCATACGCAGGCGTACGGGAGCGCGACAGACCCCGCGGAGGACGGCCCGTCGGGTGCCGGGGGCGGCCGGCTCGTGGGGTCGGACCGGGTGCTGGCGGTCCTGAAGGAGCTGGCCAGGTATCCGGGCGGGGTGGGTCTGGAGGAACTGACCCGGGTGGTCGGCAGCCCCAAGCCGACGGTGCACCGGGCGCTGGTCGCGCTGCGCCGGGCCGGGCTCGCCGACCAGGACGCGCGGGGGCGGTACGGGCTCGGCGACGAGTTCCTGCGCATGGCCTTCGCACACCACGAGGCGCGGCCGGAGCACGTCCGCGTCCGCCCGGTGCTGGAAGCTCTGGCTCACCGTTTCGGAGAGACCACGCACTACGCGGTGCTCGACGGCCGGGAGGTCGTGTACCGGGCCAAGGTCGACCCGCCCGGCGGCGCGGTCCGGCTGACGTCGACGGTCGGCGGACGCAACCCGGCCCACACCACCGCCGTCGGGAAGCTGCTGCTCGCCGAGCGGCTGGGCACCCCGACGGAGGTGGACGCGTGGGTCGGCGGCTCACCCCTGGAGCGTCGAACGCCCCGGACGCTGTGCACGGCCGCGGCGCTGCACCGGGAGCTGGCGGCCACCCGCGCCCGGGGCCACGGCGTCGACGACCAGGAGACCGAGACCGGGGTCAACTGCGTGGCGCTGCCGGTGTTCCTGACCTCGCCGACCGTCCCGTCCGGGGCCGTGAGCGTCAGCGCGCTCACGTACCGGACGCCCCTGGCGGCCCTGGTCGGCGCGCTCGACGAGATCCGGGCGCTGCTCGGGCCCCTGGGCGAACCGCACCGATGAGGCCCCGCGCCGATGCGACCCCACGCCCCGCACCCCGTTGAGACCCCGCCGACGCCCGGCACCCCTTGAAGACCCCGGCCCCGCCCGGCCCCGACCGCACGGCATCCGACCAGCCTGGAGAAAGACCCATGGACCTCATGCGCGCGTTCGTCCTCACCGCCCCCGGCTCGTACGAGGTCCAGGAGCTCCCGGCGCCGGTGGCCGGACCCGGGGAGGTCGTCGTCGACGTGGAGCGGGTCGGGGTGTGCGGTACCGACATGGAGTTCTTCACCGGCACGATGGCCTACCTCCACCAGGGGCACGCGGCCTATCCGATGCGCATCGGCCACGAGTGGGCCGGGCGGGTGTCGGCGGCCGGGGACGGTGTCGACCCGGGCTGGGTCGGCCGGCGCGTCATGGGCGACACGATGCTGGGCTGCGGTGGCTGCCGCCGCTGCCTCCGGGGCGACCAGCACGTCTGTGAGCGGCGCCTGGAGGTCGGCATCCGCGGGGGCCTGGCGGGGGCTCTGGCGGAGCGGCTCGCCGTACCGGCCACGTCCCTGCACGGCCTGCCGGACTCCGTGGACGCGGTGCTCGGCGCGCTGGTGGAGCCCGGCGGCAACGCGCTGCGCGCGGCGGAGGCGGCCGCGACCCGGCCGGGGGACCGGGCCCTGGTCCTGGGCCCCGGGACGATCGGACTGCTGGTCGCGCTGTTCCTCCGGGCCGCGGGCGCGGAGGTCCACCTCATGGGCGAGAACACCCCCTCCCTCGCCTTCGCGCGCGGCCTGGGATTCGAGCACACCTGGACCGAGGACTCCCTCCCGGACCTCCCCTTCGACGCCGTCGTGGACGCCACGAACGCGGCCCGACTGCCGCACCGCGCGGTGGAGTTGGTGGAGCCGGGCGGCCGCGTGGTCTACATCGGGCTGGCCGCCGTGCCCAGCCGGATCGACACCCGCGCGCTCGTCCTCAAGGACGTCACGGCCGTCGGTGTCCTGTCCGCCTCCCCCGGACTCGACGCCGCCATCCGCGCGTACGCCACCGGCGTGGTCGACCCCCGGCCGCTGGTCGCCGCCACGGTGGCCCTCGACGATGTCGGCCCGGTGCTCGCCGGTGAGCGGCCGGCCGGGGCCGGAGCCGGGCCGAAGGTCCATGTCGACCCCCGGCTCCGGCCGCACCGGCGGGGCGGTCCCCGCCCGTGGGAGGACCCGGCTTAACGTACGGGGAGATCACGATCTGCCCGGGAGTTGGCATGGCCGGTATCCGCCGGAAGAGACCTGTCCAGGCCGTCGACGCCTTCGAGACCATCGAGCCGCCGCGCAACGCCGAACTGATCCTCGGCGTGCTGGCGGTCACCGCCGCGGTGGAGGCGCTCGGGGTGCTGTCCGGGTCCGAGGTGTGGCTGCTCGGTCTGCTGGTGTTCCTGCCGGGCACGGCGTCCGCGCTGTGCACGGTCCGTCAGACGGCGTTCGTCGCCGCGTGGACCACACTCGTGGTCACCACCACGGCGGTGGTCCGCAACGTCGACGCCGACCGCTGGCTCGACCGGCTCCTCCTCGTGCTGCTCACCCTCGCCCTGGGCGTGGCGTCGGTGTACGCCTGCCACCGGCGGATCCGGCGCGAGCACGAGGTGTTCCGGCTGCGTTCCACGGCCGCGGCCATGCAGCGCCACATCCTGCACCCTCTCCCGCTGCTCACCGACGACGTGCTGGTCAACGGCGTCTACGAACCCCTGCAGGAGGACCGGCTGGTCGGCGGGGACATCTACGACGTCGTCGACTCGCCCTGGGGAACCCGGGTGCTGATCGGAGACGTCCAGGGCAAGGGACTGGCCGCGGTGGGCGCCGCGTTCGCCGTCATCGGCACCTTCCGCGAGGCCGCCCATCGCGAGCCCACGCTCACCGCCCTCGTCGACGCCCTGGACGCGGCGGTCGTGCGGCACAACTCCTACGCCGAGCACACCGGTGACGACGAGCGCTTCGTCACCGCCCTCGTGATCGGCATCGACGCGCACGGCGACGAGGTGCAGGCCGTCAACTGCGGGCATGTCCCGCCGCATGTGCTGCACGAGGGCACGGTCACCACGGCCGCGCTGGACTCCGGGGTCCCGCTCGGCCTCGCCGAACTGGCCCTGGAGCCCACGATCGTGGGCTGGTTCGCGTTCCCGGCGGGTGCGACGCTGCTGCTGAGCACCGACGGCCTCACCGAGACCCGGGCCGCCGACGGCACGTTCTACCCCGTCGACGAACGCCTCGCCGAGCATCTCGACCTCTCCCCCACCGAGCTGCCCCGGGCCCTGTACGAGGACGCCCGCGCGTACGCGGGCGGCGGCGGCCGGCACGACGACGTGGCCGTCCTGACGGTCCGCCGGTCGCCACGCCACTGAACCGCACCGAACCGGGGCCGAAGCCGACGGCACACCCGACGTCGCCACTGCGGTCGGGGCGGAGGTCAGCCCGACGGCGCCGTCGGGTAGGTGACAGGCCCGGCGGGCGGACCGTTTTCTCCCGATCGTCCCAAACCGCTTGCCCGGCGCGGACGCCCTGCTCATCCTTGAGCGGTGACCGATGAGCAGGAGCGGGCCGCCCTCGGTGTGCCGACGGTGTTGGACAGGCTGGTGGACGAACTGGGCCGGGTCCGCGCGCTGGGGCTGCTGCGGCTGCACGAGGCGGAGTTGGACACGCTGCACGCCTGCGTCGCGGGCCGGACGCCCGGTGCGGAGACGGCGGAGACGGCATCCGCACCGGACGCCCGTGTGGAACCGGAGGCCGTAGAGCGTCTGCTGCACACCGTGGTCCTGGGTCTCGACGGGGCGCTGCTGCGCGACGCGGCCCTGCACTCGTTCGGTTTCGCCTCCGGCACCCGCGACCTGTCGGGCAAGGAACGCCGGGAGCGGGCGGCCCATGTCTACCGGGTCGGGGCGGAGCGGTTCCGCAAGCATCAGGAGAAGCTGATGCTCCAACAGGTCGCTCGGGCACTCCTGAACGGGGAGGGCCACGACGCCCCGGCCGTGCCGGGCGCCCGGGAGGGCCCCCGCGAGGGTGTCGGCGCGGCACCGCCGACGGATGCCGTTCTTCCCGTCCGGGCGGGACGCCACGTGGTGCGGACCGCCTTCTCCCACGGGGACGTCCTGCTCACCGTGCATGTGGCGCCCATCGAACTCCTCACCGGCGTGGACGTCCTGGTCTCCTCGGAGAACATCTACTTCGAGATGTCCAAGACGTTCCGTCGCACGGTCTCCGGCAGTCTGCGACGGGCCGGTGCCACCAAGGACTCCGTCGGCCGTATCACGGACGACGTGATAGCACGCCAACTCGGCGCCTGGGTACGCAAGTTCGGGGTACCCGGGCTGCCCGTGGCGGCGGGCACGGTGGCCGTCACCTCACCGGGAGCCCTCTCGGCGCAGGGGGTGCGCAGGATCCTCCACGCGGCGGTCGCCACGCCCTCGGCGACGGGCGACGGGTACGAGACCGCGCCCGACGCCGTCGCGACGGCCGTCCGGCGTGTGTTCCAGCTGGCGGCGGCGGAACGCCGTGCGGGCCGTGTCCCGCTGCGGTCCATCGCCCTGCCCCTGCTCGGGGCGGGCCGGGGCGGTCTCGACGCGCGGACCAGCGCCGAGACGGTCGTCGGAACGCTGGAGCAGGTACTGGGGGACGATCCCGACTGGTCGGTGCATCTGGTGACGCGCAATCCGGTCAGTGCCCGTGCGGTGTTCGACGTGCTGAGCGACAGGCGGCCCTGAATCCGACGTGCGTTTCGGCCGACACGAGGGAGCACGGTATTCGAATTCTCTCGCCCGGGAATCTCGAATACCGTGCTCTGTTCCTGCCGCATTCCCCCGACGTTCCCCCGTTTTTCCCCGTGTTCTCACTGCGGCCTTCCGACCAGAAGTATGCACGGGCGCCAGGGACGCCGGAACCCCTTTTCACCGATCCCCGGGGAAATCCGGAAAGCTACCGGTTCCCGCCCGGAAAACGCCCGGGAGGGACGGTCGGGGCAGGGTGGGGGCGGGCGGTGTCAGGAGCCGATGCCCGGCGCGGCGTCGACCGTCCCGATCTCGACGCGATAGTCCTCCAGGGTCTCGGCCAGCCAGCGCAGACCGTCCGCGTCGTCGAGGATCCTCGGCGGCTCGTCGGTCTCCGTCAGCAGGTCGTTCTCGGCGGCGGACCCGAAGAGGACCAGGGACTCGTTGGGGCCGTCCAGCCGCGACCGCCAGACGAAGCCGTCCGCCCAGTCCGCCTCGCCGCGCAGCCAGTGCCCCCAGCGCCGGGTGAACGCGTACTCCGTGGGGTCGGACTCCACCAGCCACCAGTCGCTCTGCTGCACGGCGTTGAGGTGGACGATGCTGCAGAGGGAGACCAGCTCGACGTCCCGGGTGAGCCGCACCTGGGACAGCAGTCTGCCGTCCAGTTCCTTCCGCGGCAGGACGCGGGAGTTGCCCTGGCCGTCGAAGCGCAGGGTGCGGACGAATCTCTCGATGATCGCGGTCTCGGGTTTGGGGGCCGCGTACAGGTAGGCGTAGGAATCGTTCGGAGTGCTGTCGAAGCGACCACCGCCGAAGTGGTGGTCCTGCGGCTCCGGATTGAAGTGGTGCGCCCTGCGGCGCCGTGAGTGCACCCGGTAGAAGACCTCGCCCGCCCGGCGGACCACCTTCCTGGCGGTCGCCGTGCCCTTCTCGGGCAGTTTCGCTCCACGAGCCATGTCAGTCGTCCTCCCCCACCACGCTCGCGGCGGCGAGCAGTTGATCGTCCAGCCCCGTGCCGAGCAGGGTCGCCGGCACGGCGTCCAGCCACGGATTGGGCCCCAGCCACCAGTCGGCCACCCCCCACGGGTCGGCCGCCGCGCCCAGCATCGCGTTGATGGCGAGCACCAGCGGCCGGGGGCGGCCCTCGCCGTCGAACTGGAACGCGGGCAGTTGCTCGGGCCCCGCGGGCGCGCGGAGTCTGATCAGTCCGGGCTGGTCGGCCGCGACGCCGAAGAGTTCCGTCAGGTCCGTCTCCGTCAGGGCGGGCTCGGCCAGCAGCCGCTCGCGCGCCGAGGCCCACCGCACCGCGCCCGGCGGTGCGCCACGGGACCCCCGGGTCGGCTCAGGGGTACCGCCCGGCAGGCCCGCTCTGCCCGGCAGGCCCGTCCCGCCCGGTGCGAAGCGGTCCAGGAGCACGTCGTGCGGCGGCCGCCGGACGAGCGACGAGGAGGTGTAGCGCCGGCTCACCGCCCGCCCCTCGTCGCCCGGCAGGGCCGCGCGCAGATGGGCGGCGACGGCACGGGCGATCCCCCGCAGCCGTTCCTCGCTCCCGCCCTCGGCGACGAGGTCCAGCAGGACGTCGAGTTGTTCCCGGTCCTCCGGGTCGAGTTTTTCCCGGATCGACTGCGGTTCCGACACGAGCGCGGCGATTAGTTGCTGCTCGTACTCGTCCATTCGTTCCCCTCCTGGAATCCGGAATCCGGATGCGGCCGTACGCTAGTGAGCTACGATCCGATTGGCAATTCGAGAGCCGGTACGGGGATCATTCCCCGGAGCGCGCAGGGGGATTTCGTGTACACCGGGAATCAGGGAATCGATGATCACTCCGGGGAATCCGGGATGTCGGATCGTTTCGCTCGGATCGACCTCGTCGTACAGCTCCTCGAAGCGGCCGAGGACGCCTTGGAGAGGGAAGGCCGGGAGCACGTCGTGGACCTCCTCGACGAGGTGGAGCGGAACCTGACGGAGCTGACCGACACCGCCACCGGCCCGGCCGAACTCCGGCTGCTGCTCGGGATGTCCGCCGACGCGGCCAGGCTCCGCTACACGTACGGACAGGCACCCGCGGACCTGGACGACACGATCGCCCGCCTGGACCTCGTACATTCCCTGGCCACCGAGGCGTACTCCTCCACCGGGCCCGGAACCCCGCCCGACCACGCCGACCTGGTGCTCGTCCGCCGCGAACTCGCCCTCGATCTCGCGGAACGCTGGCGTACGAACGAGCCCGGCACCCGGCGGTCGGCCGACGCGGACCGGGTCGTCGACCTGCTCGGCCCGATCCTCGACGGCCCGGACGTGCACCACCTGCCGGATGCCACCCTGTGCCGGGCGGTACTGGGTCTCGTCCTCTCGGACCGCTGCCGCTGCCCCGACCACGCCAGTCCGGAACGGCTCGCGGACCGCCGCGCGGCCGTCGGACTCCTGCGGTCGGCACACGACTCCGAGGACCTCGACGCGGACCTGCGCCCCGCCGTGGCCTTCGACCTCGCGATGCTGTCCTTGCTCGAACTGGGTGACCGCTACGAACAGTCAACCCCTTCGGGCACTCAACCCTCGCATCCCGCCGCCGAGTTCGGTGGCGTGCTCGACGTGTTACGGCCGCTGCTGAGCGACCCCGGCCCCGGGGGCGGCGACGCGGCCGAGCTGGGCGCGGACGCGTGCGACGCGCTGACGCAGTACGACACCGGTCAGCGGGCGCAGGCGATCGCCGTGGACTGGTACCGGACCGCCCTCGCCCATCCCGCGCTGCCCGAGGAGGCCTCCCACCGGATCGCCACCAACCTGGGGCTGGCCCTGGCGGAACGGTCCGAACGCAACCGCGCGGCCCAGCACCCCGACGACCCGGCACCGGCCCTTGACCGTGCCGAGGCGGGGGCCCTCTGGGAGGAGGCGCTGACCCGCCTCCCCGGGACCGGTGAGGCGAGGGTGGCGTGTCTGGCGGGGATCGTCGACCTGCTCTGGATCGAGCTGTCGAACGGACTGCTGGACGACGACGGCGTCGACCGGCTCGCGGCCCGCGCACGTGAACTCGCCTCCCTCGTCGCGCCGGACGACACCGACCGGGCCGAACTCGTCCTCAAGACCGCGATCACCCTGAACCAGCGGGCGGTCGACCGCGGAACGCCGTACGCGTACGACCTGTCCAACAACGTGCTCACGACCGGCACCGCGGACCCGGCCCTGTCGCCCGCCAGCGCCGCGCCCCGCATGGTGGCGGACCTGCGCGAGGCCATCGGTCTGCTGCGCACGGCGACCGGCCTCTACCACCACGAGGACGAACTCCACCTGGCCGCCCAGTGTGTGCTGGGCGTCGCCCTGCTGCTGGACTTCGCCTGCGCGCTGCCGCAGGTACGGCACGAGTCCCTCCGCGACGCCCTGCGCATCCTGCGCGTCGTCCTGGAACGCGCCCCGGCCGACAGCGAGTTCCGCGACGAGAACCTGCACGCCTCGTTCCGCACCGCGATGCTCTACCGCGTCTGGTACACGGACCCGTTCACCGCGCCCCAGGATTCCGGGAACCGGCCGGTGCCGGACGTCACCGGGTTCCCCACCGTCGAGGACGATCTGCACCTGCTCGCCGGACTGCTGGACCCGGCCGCCACGGAGCAGGAACCGTACTTCGTCTTCCTCTCCGTCATGGTGGGCTTCCTGCGCTCACCGGACGGGATGCCGTCGGCGGCGGACTGCCGCCTTTGGTCGGACCGGTTACGGCGGGCCGCACCGCTGCTCGAACCGGAGGCCTGGGGCCTCAAGGCCATCATGCTGGCCGTCGCGGGCACTCTGGGGCTCGTCCTGGACCGTTCGGGAGAGGCCACGCTCACGGACCGGGCCACCACCACGGCGACGCTCCGTCAGGCCCGAGCCCTGCTCCCGCCGGGATCCACGACGCGCGTGCTGGTCGACGAGGCGCTGCGGCAAGGGGCGGTGGCCGACGTCCGCACGCTGCTGGGCACGCTGTTCCCGGCCGCCGCACGCGGGCAACGGGCGGACGCGGCGCCGGGGAACCGTCCGGAGGGCACCGCGCCCGGCGCCTCCGGCCCGGCGGAGCCGCAGGAGGACGAGGGTGCGCTCGCCCCGCCCACGATCGACCCGGCCGCGACCGTACTGCTCGGGGACGGCACGCCCGACCCGTTCGCGCTGCCGTCAGGCCGGGTCGCCGAGATCCTCGGCGGCGACGAGGCCCCGGCGAGCGCGGCCGTGGCCGCCGCACGGGCGCTGCTGCACTACCGCCGCTGGCTCCGCGAGCGCGACGGCCAGGACCTGACGAGCGCGATCGCCCTCGTCCGGCGGGCCCTCTCCGCCCCGGACACGGCAGGGGACGCGGCGGCGGCCACACACGCCACGACCTCGGACGACGGCGACCGCGACCGCAACCGCAACCGCAACCGCAACCGCAACCGCAACCGCAACCGCAACCGCAACCGCAACCGCAACCGCAACCGCAACGAGCACGGGACGCCACCGGCCTCACCGGCACTGGCCGACCGGTGTGCCGAGTTCCTGGCCCATCTCCTCCTCGACCGGCATGTCCTGTTGGGCGACCACGCCGACCTCGACGCCGCCGTGCACGAGTACGACGTGCTGCTCGACCGCACGCCGGCCGACCTCGTCCGTCCGCCGCTGCACACCGTGCTGGCCGAGGCCGGGGATCCGCGCGTGCCGCCGCACGTCTTCCGCGCCTCGGAGCCGACGGGCGGCCGCGCCCCCTTCAGGGGTGAGCTGTTGGCCGCCGCGGGCACGGCGTGGCTCCTGCTCGCGCGGTCCCGCCGGCGGCCCTCCCCGACGCTGGCCGCCGACGCCGTGCGCGCCTGGCAGGAGGCCGGGCGCACACTGCCCGCGGACCATCCCCGGATGCCGGCGGTCCGTACGGAACTGGCGGCGCACGCCCTGCGCGAGGCTCGCGGGACGGGGGACACCGAGGCGGTCGAGGCCGCCGTGGGCGCCCTCGTCGAGGCGGCGACGGCCTGTCCGGCCGGGAGTCCGCACCGTCCCGCGCTGCGCCTGCGCGCGGCGGCGGCCCTCGCAAGGACTGCCGTCGCGGGGCGGGCGGCGCCGGAGCGGCTCGACGCCCTCGGTCGGGGCATCGCCCTGCTGAGGGGTGCGGCGGAGGAGGGTCCGCACGAGTTCCACGGTTCGCGCGGGCGGTGTCTGTACGGGCTGGGCACCCTGCTGCTCACCCGGCACCTGGAGTCGGGGCGACGCGAGGAGTTGGAGGAGGCGGTCGCCGTCCTGCGCGAGGCGCGGGTGGTGCTCAACGCGAGCCCGGGTGACCCCTTCGCCATCGCGCTGATCCGGACGATCGCCCTCGCCCATCGCGCCTTCGGCCCGCACGAGGCCGGACACCGGCGGCAGTCCCGTGAGACGGGCAGATCGGCGCTGACCGCGTACGGCCGCTCCGTGCTGCTGCAGTCGGGCGCGGACCACGGGCTCGAAGCCGCGCGGGCCATCGCGCCGGACATGCTGCGGCTGGTTCGCTGGAGCCTCGCCGACGGGCTGCCCGAGGCGGCGTTCGAGGCGCTCGAACTCGGGCGCGGGCTGGTGCTGAACGCGACGACGATGAACGTCACCGTCCCCGACCTGCTGCGCGAAGCCGGTCACGCGGAGCTGGCCGACGCCTGGGTGCGGGCCGCCGCCGACGGCGGCCGGCTGAGCGAGGTGCCCGACGATCTGCGGCGCCGCGTCCTGGAGGCGCTGGCGGGCGGCGCCGCCGAGAAACGGCTGCTGTCCGCGCCCCGTCCGGGGGTGCTCGGGCACACGCTCCGCCGGATGGGGACCGACGCCTTGGTCTATCTCGTGCCCGGCGAGGACGGGGCCTGCGGCCACGCGGTGATCGTCACGGCGACCGGAGTGGTCCGTTCGCTGCGGCTGCCCGGGCTGACTTCGGTGCCCACCGGCCCCGTCGGCGCGTACGACGCCGCTCTGCAGGCCTTCCAGGAAGAGGGCCGTCGGGAGTCGCCCGCCCCGCACCACCCGCTGGTCATGCACGAACGCCGTCGCAAGGCGCTGCTCCTGCTGGAGGGCAGGTGGCGGTCGGCCCTGGGACGGCTGTGCTCATGGGCCGGGGACGTCGCGATGGAACCGCTCCTGGCGGCGGCCGAGACCTGGTGGCCGGGCCGTGTCCCACGGATCGTCCTCGCGCCCGTGGGACCCCTCGGCATCGTCCCCTGGCACGCGGCCCGCCGGCCGGTGTCCACGGCCTCGACGCCCGGTGGGCGGGAGACGGCGAAGACCGGCCACGCGTGCGAGCGGGCCGTCATCTCGTACTGTGCCAGCGCCCGTCAGCTCATCGAGGTCGCTGCCCGCCCCACGGCCGTCCTCGGCCGGGGCGCCGTGGCCGTCGTGGTCGACCCGGACGGCTCGCCCACCATGCACCGTGAGGCGGCGCTCGTGGCCTCCCTGCATCCGCGGGTCACCGTGATCGGCGGCATGGGCGGGGGCCCGGGCACCGGCGGGGCGGCGCTGCCGCCGGAGCCGCGGTCGCTCGAACCGTTCCTGCCGGGACGGGGGCCCTCGCCGACCGCGCTGCTGCACGTCAACTGTCACGCGGACACCGGCACGACCTCCAACGACTCCGTCCTCAAACTGGACGCCACGCACACGGTGTCGGTGCAGGACCTGCTGACCGGCGCCGCGGGCCGCGATCCCGGGATGCCCGGTGGCACGGTGCTGCTCGCCAACTGCACGAGCGATCTGACCCTGAGCGACCACGACGAGGCCCTGACCCTGGCGACGGCCTTCCTGGGCGCGGGCGCCACGGCGGTCGTCGGCTCCCGCTGGGCCATCGCGGACGACCCCCGGACGACGCTGCTGGTGCTCCTCGTGCACCACCACATGAAACAGGGCACGCCACCCCGGGACGCGCTGCGGGCGGCCCAGTTGTGGATGCTGGACCCCGACCGGGTGCTGCCTGCGGAACTGGCCGCGTGCGAGCCGCTGTTGGCGGACACCACGACCGGGCCGCCGGACGAGCTGGAGATCTGGGCGTCGTTCACGCACCACGGTCGGTAGGGGGCGTCAGCCATCGGGGGCGTCGACGCCCAGATCGCGACGCATCTCCTGGCGCATGTCGGCCAGGAGTGACCACGCCTTGCGGACCTCCGGGTCGAACGCGTCCAGTGTCCGGGCGTCCACGGGCACGGCGGCGAGGAACTTCCGGAGCGTGCCGTATCCGCTGTTGAGCTGCCTGCTCGCGGCGCCCGCGGAGACCAGCACGGCGGTCGGCAGGATCAACTGGGCCTCGGCGTAGGCCTCCCGGTGGGCGGCGCGGCGCTCGTCCAGTCGCTGTGCGCAGTCCTCCACCTCGGAGCCGTCCCGCAGGGCGTGCCACAGGTTGACCTGGGCGGTCTGGTACTGCCGGGCGGCGGTGTTGAGGGCGACGCAGCAGGCCCGCCGCAGCTCGTACCGTTCGCGGCCCCGGGCCGCGACCAGCTCGGCCCGGCGCACCCGCTCGGCGTGCTCGCGCTCCTCGCCCTGCTGCCGGGCCAGCGCCTGGAGTTCCAGTCGTTTGGTGCGGTCGGCCCGGCTCTGCGTCAGCAGGGCGGCGCCCAGCGTGCCGACGACGCCGACCGTGGCGACCGCCAGGGCGACCCACGCGTCCCCCATGTCAGGTGTCGCCGAGGACGACCACCCTGCGCGGCGTGCCCGCTCCGGGGGTGGTGGTGGCCGGGCCGGGCCGTCCGGCGGGTACCGCGCGTTCCCGGCCCCAGGCGCGGATCTCCTCGATCTGTTCGGGGTTGCTGCGACTGAGGGGGGCCGTGTTGGCGAAGGTGTCCTCGACGAACGACGCGTCGAGCCGTTCCACCCCGCCGCCGAGCAGGACCTCGGCGCCCACGTCGTGGAGGGCCGACTCGATGTCGGAGCCGGCGAAGCCCTCGGAGAGGTGGACGAGACGGTCGAGCTGGTCCGGGTGGGGTTCGGCCTTGACGTAGCGCCGGTAGTAGAGGGCGATGATCTCCCTGCGGTCCTGGTCGTCCGGCAGGTCCACGAAGAACAGTTCGTCGAAGCGTCCCTTGCGCAGCAGCTCGGGCGGCAGGCTGCGCACGTCGTTGGCGGTGGCGACCACGAAGACCCGGGAGTCCGACTCCTGGAGCCAGAACAGGAACTGCCCGATGATGCGCTGCTGGACGCCGGAGCTGTCGTGGCTGCCGGCCAGTCCCTTCTCGATCTCGTCGATCCACAGGATGCAGGGAGCGACCCGGTCGGCGGCGTCCAGCGCCTCCCGCATCCGTCCCTCGGACTCGCCCAGGTAGCGGCCGTGGATGCTGGCCATGTCCAGTCGGTACAGCGGCAGCCGCCACTGCTGGGCGATGGCCTTCGCCGACAGGGACTTCCCGCAGCCGGGGACGCCGACCAGCAGGACACCGCGCGGCGGGCGCAGCTGGGTGCCGCGCAGGTCGGTGTGGATGAGCCGGTGTTTGCGCTCCAGCCAGCCGCGCAGGTTGGTCAGGCCGCCGACGGAGTAGTCGACGTCCTTGAGGGCGAGGCGTTCGAGTCCGGCGAGGTTGTTGAAGATGCGGTCCTTGGAGCTGGCGAGGGTCAGCACGTCGGCGGCCTCCACGGACCCCTTGGCGATGAGGGTGGCCATGAGGTTCACCGCCTCGCCCTCGGTGACGCCCTGGAGGAACTCGGCGGCCCGGCGGGCGTCGTGCTCGGTCCAGGCGATGGAGACCACGCCCCGGTGGTCGGTGAGGAAGCCGCTGATGGTGGCGTACATCTCGTCGGCGTTCGGCAGGTCCAACTGCAGGCTCATACCGAGTCGTTGCAGACCGCTCCAGATCGGGTTGTCCGTGATGAGGACGACGCATCCGGCGTGGGTGTCGGCGATCCTGGCCAGTTCGGCGACGTTACGGGTGAAGGGGGTGTCGGACTCCAGCTCGCCGGGGTCGACCAGGACGAGGGTGGCGTGGGGGCGGGCGGCGAACTGGGCGGCGGCGAAGTCCATGGCGCCGGTCAGCGACCGGTCGTCGAGGACGGCCGCTCCCGACCGCAGATCACGCAGTCCGGTGGCTCTGGTGTGGATCCAGAACTGCTGGTTGGCACGCCGCGGCTGGGTCGCCACCTCTTTGAGCATGCGCAGGGCGCGGGCCTGTTCGATGGTGCGCAGTCCGACTACGGGCACCCGGGCGGTGAGGTAGTTGTCCAGGTCACGCTTGCTGTCGGAGTAGTTCGCCATGGTGGGTCTCCGGGGTGACGTTGCCGTCAGTCGGGGGTGACGATGCGCCGTCGTCCGGTGGGCTCGTACCAGCCGGCCGGTGGCGGGGCGGAGGGTTCGGACAGGACGGCGGTGAGGGGGTTGTCGCGCAGGGTGCGGCGCCGGGTCTCGACGGCGTGGGGATCGGCTCCGTCCGCGAGCAGGGCCCGCACGCCCCGTTCGAGTTCCTCCTGCAGTCGGCGGGTGTGCTCGTCCATGAGGGTCGCCATGCGGGCGCGGAAGTCGGCGGGCAGGCTCGGGTGGGTGACGACGGAGCGGACGGAGCGCAGCACGTCGCGGCCACGGGTGAGGGCCCGGCCCACCGAGAACTCGTCGGCCGCGTCGTTCACCTCGCGCACCATCAGGTCCAGTCCGCCCTGGAGGCGGCGGTCGACGGCGGAGGCGATGCGGGCGAGCAGGCGCTGCCAGGTGTCGGCGGGCAGGTCTTCGGGGGACAGCGGGGGCAGTTGGAGGGGATCGGGGCGGGTGCCGTCGGCCCATTCGTCCAGGGTGCGGGCCCAGCTCAGGTAGTCGCTGTCGCCTCCCCACCGGGCGGGGTTCACAGGTCCCTCTGGGGTCGTCGTACGAGTTGTTCACCGGGCGGCAGGGGGTCCCAGGCCGGGAGGTCGGTCACGGTCCGTCGCAGTCGTCGGGTGACGGGATCGGGCGTGGGCTGCCCCGGCGGCCTGGCCGGCCCCGAGGCCCATGGGGCGGGTGCGGCGGGCGGTGCCGCGGGGCCGGGCGGCGGTGGGGCGGCGGGGCCGCGCTGGTCGGGGACGTCCGGTGGCTGGGCCGGCCTGGGGGGCGCGGCGAGCGGGCGCAGGTGCTCCGGGATCTCCGGTCTGAGCCAGGGCGGCGTCCCGTCCGACGAGAAGGCGAGGTCGTCACTCATGGTCGTTTCCTCTCGGTGGTCTCGGCCACCCGGGGTGGTCCCGGTGGTCTCAGTCGCCGGTTCCGACGACGCGGCCCTCGAACGGGGAGGGCGCGTTGGTCGCGGTGTTCAGGGACGCGATGAAGGTGCGGGCCTCGGCCTCGACGAAGTCGGCCGCCCAGTACTGCTGTTGCCAGTCGGTGAGTTCGGCGTGGGCGCCCCGGAGCCGGCCGAGTGCCTCCGCCATGTGTCGGCTGAGCAGTTCACGGGCCTTCTCCTGCGCGGTGCGCCCGGCTGCGGCACGGTTGTGGAGGACGATCCCCCAGATCCCTCCGACGGCGATCGCGGCGAGGAAGGCGAAGCCGACGTTCACGCCGAGGAAGACCATGAGGACGGCGGCGACCGTGGCACCGAGGAGGGCGAGCTGGGAGGTGTAGTTGTAGGCGAGCGACTTGACGTACAGGTCGACGTAGCCGCTCCAGTGCCGGGTCAACGACGCCTCCAGGTCGGGCAGGTCGTCGGTGAGCGGCTTGGTCCAGGTGGTGAGCTTGAAGCGCTGGGTGCCGTGGCTGACGCCGTAGGTGTTGCGCAGGGAGATCTCGATCTTCGGGGGCATCGCGGCCCGGTAGTCGCGGCTGAATCCGGCGTGCGCCTGCGCGAACCACTCCTGGCACGACGCGACGGCCATCCGCTGCGCCGCCGGCGAGGCGCCCACGGCCGTGGGGTCGAGGGCGGCGACCGACTGCACGCTCAGGTAGTTGCGGGTCTCGTCCAGCGCCTCGGACCGCATGTCCGCCTCCTGGCGGGCGGCGTCCTCGTCCCCCTCGTGGCGCACGATGGCCTCGTTGAGCAACAACTCACGTTGCAGGGGGAGTTCCTCCTCGTCCGAGTTGCGGACCAGACCGTCGAGGATGTCGTCGACGGTGTCCTCCAGGTGGGAGGGGGGCAGGAGTTCGCTCTCCATGAGGGCGCGGAAGCGGGCGAGGAGGGCCTCGTGAGCGCGGGCGCGGGCGAGGAGGTCGTCCAGCACCGGCCACTGCGGGCACACATCGGCCAGGCGCGGGAAGTCGTCGGCGGCCGAGGGAGCACGCAGGGAGTCGATCTCCTGACGCCAGCGCGCCACCTGGGCCGCGCGTACGGCGTCGTCGTCGAGGAGGCGCTGCCGCCACTCCTCCAGGGTCTCGCCGAGCAGTTGACGTCCCCGCACCCCGAAGGCGCCCTGGGAGACGCATTCCAGGACGACCTGGAACTCCCGGCCCAGCACCCGGGGGTCCTGTTCCTCCAGATAGTGCCGCAACCAGCGCACGGACGCGTCCTGCCGCCCCTGTCTGCGCAGGATCAGCGCGAAGAAGAGCGAGGTCTTCGAGGTCGAGCGCCGGAACGCCTCCTCCACGGCCCGCGCGCACAGCGCCTCGTCGTCGCCCGCCCAGGCGGCCAGCCCGACCAGGGCGGGGGCCAGCCAGTAGCGTGGCGTCTGGATCATCAGCTCCTCGCTGACCTGCCGGACGGTCTCCTCCTGGACGAGTCCGGTGTCGAAGGCCTGGAGGATGCCGGTGGCGGAGCGGCGGACGACCTTGTGATGGCCGTAGGTGTGCTCGATCTCGTCGTTGATGCGGACGATCCGGGTCTCGGCGCGCTGGGCGGCGGCGATGCGTTCGGATCTCCCGACGAACTCCAGGAATTTCTCGTAGAGCACGTCCAGGCGGTCCTTCGTCTGCGCCTGTACGGCCTTGACGTCGCGGACCTCTTCGTCCACCTGCTCGATCTGACCGCCGAGCGAGCGGACGGAGCGGTCGAGCTTGCGCTCCAGTTTGTCGAGGCTGCTCATGATCTGGCCGAGGTTGGTGTCGCTCACGCGGGTCTCCGTTCCGTGCCGTGTCGTTCTGGTGAAACGCGGTCCGTCTGTGCGCCGGCTCAGGGCCTGACGACGCTGCCGTCGGGCAGCACGGGCAGCACCAGTCCGTCGGCGTACACCTCGACGAACGCGTACGCGCCCGAGCGGGCCAGCATGCGGGCGGCGTCGAACGGGGGCGGCATCTCGTCGTGCGCCGCGCAGTGCCCCAGGATCCGCCCGTCGAGGCCGAGCCGATGGTCCACATAGGGGGAGCCGAGCAGGCACGGCGCGACGAAGCCCACGGGCACCGGCGCTCCCCGGCTCACGTACTGCTCGTGCAGCCAGGAGGCGATGTCCCGGACCGAGGCGTCGTCCACGGCGGCGTCCAACCGGCGCAACCGGCCGAGGAGTTCCGGCGTCCGGGTGGCGAACAGCTGCCGGGACGCGGCCGGCCCGGTCGTGGACGGCGCGGTGATCCGGGCACCGCTGTGCGCGACGGACGTGCCCGGAGGGACGACGACGCGGCGAGGTCGCTCAACGGAACCCATGAATGCCCCCCTGCTGAACATGGACCGACAGGCGTCCCTTCGGTGACGCTCGGTATCCGAAGGGTAGTGACGCCTCGTCAACTGCGCCTAAGTTGAGCGGTATCCATCGACAATGACCGTTTACTACCCGGATAAGTACCGGATAACTACCGGGCGGCCCACCGTGACCGTCGCCGGCTCAGTGCGGGACGAGCTGGTCGGCCAGGCGGTGGGCCTGGGCCAGCAGCGTCCCGTACGTCGCCAGCGCGTCGGGGTCGTCGGCGACTGCGGCGGGCAGCCGGCCGCGGAAGTCGTCGAGGGTGCGGTGGAGTTCCCCGACGGCCTCGCGCAGCTCCTCCGCGCCGGCGTCGTCGTGGCCGCCCGGAGCGAACCGGGTCCGTCCGTAGAGGCTGACGGCGCGGGCGGTGCGGTACAGGAAGTCCGCGTAGGGCCGGGCGATCGCCTCGGCCGGACGGGCGGCCTTCCCCCCGCCGTCGGCGGCCTCCCACACCGTCCGGGTCACGCCCGTGGTGTGGACGGCCACCTGGTCGAGCACGGCCAGTGCGTCCGCGTACGCCTTGCCGGGCGGGGCGACGGCGTGCCTGCGGCGCCCCCACGGGTTGACCCGCATGCTCTCCTTGCTCCAGCCGATGGCCTGTCGCGCCTGGTCGACCAGCCGCCCGAGCCGCAGTGCGCGTTCGTGCCACTCCCCCGCCTGGCGCCCTTCCCACTCGCCGGCGGCCAGCCCTTCCGCCACCGCGTCCAGGATCGACTCGGCCTCCCGGGCCGCGTCCCGCAGCGCGGCGCGGGTGTCGCGCAGATACACCGGGGGCCTGATCAGCGCGTTGACCGCGACGCCCACCACGGCGCCGAAGACGGCCTCCGCGATGCGGGCGGCCGACGCGGCGACGGTGACCTGGCCGCCGGTCAGCACGAAGAGCGCGCCTGTGGCGGCGTAGACGCCCTGGCTCCCCAGCCGTTGCCACTGGCCCAGCAACAGCACCGTCGGCAGCACCAGGGCCATCGTGACCAGCGTGTTCTCCAGTGTCAGGGCCACGGCGGTGGCCACCGCCGTGCCCACCGCGATGGCCCCGAGCTGCTGCAACCCGTGGGCGAGCGACCGGAACACGGTGGACTCCACCAGGACGACCGCCACCCAGGGCGCCACGAACGCCATGGGGGCCGCGAGCCACCAGCCCGCGACCGCCCACGCCAACCAGGCGGCCAGCGCCGCCTTGCCGGCCTGCGCCACCAGATCCCGTTCCCGGCCCGGTCCGGCCCACGCCAGCCGTCCCGTCCGTACGGCCGCCGCGCCGCGCCGCCGTGTCGCCCGCATCACCCTGCCGGTCCACTCCATGCCACACCAAGTGCCACGACAGCGGCGACCCGCACCTGCCGATCGTGATTCCGCGGCGGCCGGCCACGGTGGGCGGCTCGGTCCGGCACCGGTTTGGTCCGGCACCGGCTAGGGGCATCGTCATCGGCTCGGTCCGTCATCCGCTTTGTCCTCGAGTCCTCGTCGTCGGTGACCCCCGCCCACCGTGAAGACGGTGGCGTACCTCCGCGCCGCCCCGGGAAGGCGGCTGTCGTAGCCACCTCTCCACGGGGTCGCGTGCGAGGCTGGACACGACGACGACTTCCCCGGTGCGGCGAAACGGAGGACGGTGTGGACTGGGATCGGTTCGCCCAGCAGATGGCGTCGATGGCACGCGACCTGCTTGCACAGCCTTCGGTCGACGCCACCCTGGAGCGGATCACGGCCTCGGCCACCGAGCTGGTGGAGGGCTGCGACGCGGCCGGCATCCTCGTGCTGCACGGCACGTCCGTGGAGACTCTCGCGCCCACGGACCAGCTGGTCGTCGCCAGCGACCGGCTGCAGGAGCGGCTGCGGGAAGGGCCCTGCTTCGACGCCGCCCGTGAATCGGAGGGCGAGCGGGTCTTCCGTATCTCCGACTTCTCCGGCGAGCAGCCGCGCTGGCCCGTCTACGCCCCAGAGGCCCGCCGTCTCGGGGTGGGCAGCATGATGGGCTTCCTGCTCTTCACCGAGGAGGAGGACCTCGGTGCCCTGAATCTCTACTCACGCAGGCCCGGCGCGTTCAGCGAGGTCAGCGAGTTGGCCGGCTGGCTGCTGGCCTCGCACGCGGCGGTCGCCTTCTCCAGCGCGCGCACCCACGCCCAGCTGGAGCGGGCCGTCGCCACCCGCCATGTGATCGGCGAGGCGATGGGCATCCTCATGGGCAGCCACCACCTGACCGAGGAGCAGGCGTTCGACGTGCTGCGCCGTTTCTCGCAGGAGCACAACATCAAGCTCCGCGAGGTCGCCCGCCGGGTCTGCGAGCAGGGAAGCCTCTGATGCCACGGCGCGTGGGCCGGCCCGTGACACCAGGGCGGATGGGCCCCTGACGCGTCCAGGGGACGGCTCCTCCGGCACATTGTCAGAACCAGAGAAGCCTGGCCGGGCCGACCCCCAGGGGAGCGCCGTCGTACCCGGCCTCCCCACCAAGTCCCCCCGCCTCGGCTACCCACACCCCCGAACCACCGGCCACTTCAAACGGGTTCGCCCACAGCCGAGCCCGACGGCCGGCACGACGTCGAGCAGACCGGTGCGGGCACCGCCACGCGGCGTCGAGCGGGCACGTCCGGACGTCTCCACGCGGAGTCGAGCAGGTCCGTTCGGGTACCCGGCACGGGCACGCGGGGGCGACCGTCCTCCGCCCCTCTAACCCGACGAAGGGCCGTACCCATGAACGACGACGACGTGCGGAACCCGGTCGAGCAACATCCCCGGCCGGACCTCCCCCAGCAGGACCAGGAACATCCCGGCTGGACCGGCCCGATGGACCCGCCGCCCGACCACGGGGAGGACTCCTACCGGGGCAGCGGACTGCTTCAGGACCGCAGGACGGTACTGACCGGCGGGGACTCCGGTATCGGCCGCGCGGTCGCCCTGGCGTACGCCCGGGAGGGCGCGGACGTCCTCTTCACCCATCTGCCGGAGGAGGCCGAGGACGCCCGGGAGACGGTCCGGCTCGTCGAGGAGGCCGGGCGGAAGGCGATCGCCGTCCCCTGCGACGTACGCGACGAGGAGCAGTGCCGTCGTCTGATCGAGCGGGCGGTCGACGAGTTCGGCCGGATCGACGTGCTGATCAACAACGCCGCGTACCAGATGGCGCAGTCCGACGGCATCGGCGCGATCACCACGGAGCAGTTCGACCGGGTGGTGCGGACGAACCTCTACGGCATGTTCTGGCTGTGCCGGGAGGCCCTGCCGCACATCCCGGCGGGTGGCTCGATCATCAACACCACGTCCGTGCAGGCGTACAAGCCGAGTCCGCACCTCCTCGACTACGCCATGACCAAGGGCGCGATCGTGACGTTCACCCAGGGGCTGGCGCAGATGGTCGCCGCGGACGGCATCCGGGTGAACGCGGTGGCACCGGGCCCGGTGTGGACACCGCTGATCCCGGCGACGCTCCCGGACACGAAGGAGTTCGGCAAGCAGGCGCCGCTCGGCAGGCCCGCCCAACCCGCCGAGATGGCACCGGCGTACGTGTTCCTCGCCTCCGACCGGGCGAGCTTCGTCACGGCAGAGATCCTCAACGCCACCGGCGGCACCCCGCTGCCGTGAGGGCCGTTTGAGTGCTGCGCCACTGGGCACCCGTGGGCGCACGCCAAGAAACGTTTCACCTTCGGGTTCGGAAAGAAGATGAATTGCCGTGAGCACGCACACCGTCGAAAAACTCGTCGTCCGCGAGAGCGGCTGGGCCGAGGCCCGGCGCCGGCGCGGTAAGGGTGTGCGGCTGTGCCTGCCGGCCGTGACGGACCGGGAGCGCACGCAGGCGGCGGGCGGCGGGCCGGACTCGCACATCGTGAAGGGGGACGACTGACGACGGACATCGCCCCGCGTGGCGACGTGGCGAGTCCCGAACGAAGTAGTCCCCGAAGCAGTCCCCGACGGCGGCGGGCCGGTGGCCACCAGGTGATCCTGGTCCCCACCGGCCCGCCGCCGTCCGCCCTGTCAGCCGTCTCAGTCGTCCTTGCCCCGGCCGGTCAGCGCGTCCCGCATGCGGTCCACGAGGCCCATTCCGGGGGCGAGCAGCTTGTTGGCCGGCGGGGTGTCCGGGGCCGCCGGGTGCGGCCGGGTCGGGGCCGTCTTCTTGGCCGTGCGGACCTTGTCGCCGAGGCTGTTCAGGGCGTCGGTCGAGCAGGCCGCGCGCAGCCTGGGGAACAGGTTGTTCTCCTCGTCCTGGATGTGCGACCGGATCTCGGTCATCAGCTGGGTGGCCAACAGGTCGAAGTCCGGGTCGCCGGCCTCGCACCGCTCCAGCGCCTTCATGGTGCGCTCGGCCTCGGCGTGGTCCTCCAGCTCACGGTCGGCGATCGCGTCGCCGTCCGGAAGGTGCTCGCGCACGGCCGGGTAGAGGTAGGCCTCCTCGGCGACCGAGTGACGCACCAGCTCGATGGTGACCTGGTCCATGTGCTGCTTGCGCTGGGGGTCACCGGAGGGCAGTGCCTCGATCCGGCCGAACATCTCCTCCACTTCCCCGTGGTCCGCGGTCAGTTCGTCGATGACATCTCCACCGTGTCCCATGTCTCCCGCTCCTCTCCTCGAAACGACGCCTGCGCCATCCGTACCCGCGAGCCTCGTCGGGCCCCCGGCGCGACCCCGAGTACCCGCGAACGGCCCAGCCACGCGGCCCTCGCGCAATGTCCCCGAAGCCCGTTCGCCGAGCTCAGCGCCGTGTCGGCGGGCGCAGCGTCCGTACGGACCCGTCGGCCGCGCCGGCGGTGCGCACCCCGTGGTCGCGGGGCGCACGGGGCGAAACCGTCCCGCATCCGGATTCGTGGGCGGTGGTGGGCAGTTGGTCGTCGGGGGGGGCGTCGGTGTGCGAGACGCACCGGCCCGAAGGGGGCGGACGTTCGCCCATTACGATCTCCGGAGACGAACGCGCGGGGGTGCGTGAGCGGGTGCACCGCTCCGCGTGAGCGGCGAGGCCATGTTCGTACACACTCCTGAAGGACTCTGTCACCGCGATGCTCCACGGCCCCCGTCGGACGACGGCGTCCCTCGACCGGATCGACCGTCTGCGCCCGTTCGGGTACGCGGGGCGGCCTCTCAGCGACCTGCGCGAGCGGCTGGTGCCGCCGTTCCCGGAGCCGGGGACCCGGATCTGGGAACGGGTCGGGCTCGGGCCGGCGTCCGCGTACCGGATCGCGCGTGCGACGGGGTGGCTGGGGCCGCTGCTCGTGGCCCTGCTGGCGGGATCGCTCCGCTTCTGGCGCCTCGGACAGCCGCACGAACTCGCCTTCGACGAGACGTACTACGCCAAGGACGCGTGGTCGCTGCTGCGCCTGGGCTACGAGGGCACCTGGCCGGACCGCAAGGTCGCCGACCCTCAGGTGCTGGCCGACCCGCAGGTGATCCCGCTCTCCGACACCGGCGCCTTCGTCGCGCACCCGCCGACGGGCAAGTGGGTGATCGCCGTCGGGGAGTGGATGTTCGGTCTCGAACCGTTCGGCTGGCGCTTCATGACGGCGCTCCTCGGCACCCTGTCGGTCCTGATGCTGTGCCGCGTCGGACGCCGGCTGTTCCGTTCCACGTTCCTGGGCTGTCTGGCCGGCGTGCTGATGGCGGTGGACGGTCTGCACTTCGTGATGAGCCGCACCGCGCTGCTCGACCTGATCGTCATGTTCTTCGTCCTGGCGGCGTTCGGTTGCCTGCTCCTCGACCGGGACCACGCCCGGGCCCGCCTCGCGGCGGCGCTGCCGGTGGCCCCGGACGGGCATGTCCGCCCGGACAGGGACACCGGGGACCACGCCGGTACGGGATGGCGCCCGTGGCGGCTCGCGGCCGGGGTGTGTCTGGGTCTCGCCGCCTCGACCAAGTGGAACGGCCTCTACTTCCTGGCTTTCTTCATGGTCCTGACCGTGCTGTGGGACGTCGGTGCCCGCCGCGTCGCGGGGGCACGCCGCCCGTACCGGGCGGTGCTGCGCAAGGACCTCGGCCGGTCCGTGCTCTCCCTCGCCCCCGTCGCCGCGGTGACGTATCTGGTGACCTGGACCGGCTGGTTCCTGTCCGACGACGGCTACGGCCGGCACTGGGCGGACGGCCGCGGCGGCGTCTGGTCCTGGATCCCGGCGCCGCTGCGCAGCCTGTGGCACTACGAGTCCGCCGTCTACCGGTTCAACGTGGGGTTGGAGACCTACCACAAGTACGAGTCCAACCCGTGGAGTTGGCTGGTCCTCGGCCGTCCCGTGCTGTTCTCGTACCGGTCGCCCGAGCCCGGTGAGGCCGGCTGTCACGCGCTGACCGGCTGCTCCCAGGCGATCCTCGCCCTGGGGACGCCGATGCTGTGGTGGACGGCGTGCTGCGCCCTCGGGTACCTGCTGTTCCGGTGGGCGCTGCGCCGGGACTGGCGCGCGGGCGCGGTGCTGTGCGCGGTGGCCGCCGGCTACCTGCCCTGGTTCCTCTACCAGGACCGCACGATCTTCGCCTTCTACGCCGTCGTGTTCGTGCCGTACGTGTGCCTGGCCGTGGCCATGACGCTGGGCGCCCTGCTGGGTCCGCCGGGCGCGGGCGCCGACCGCCGCAACCGGGGAGCGGTGGCGGTCGGGACCCTCGTCCTGCTCGTCGTCTGGAACTTCGTCTACTTCTTCCCGATCTACACGGGCCTCACGATCCCGTACCCCGACTGGCAGGTCCGGATGTGGCTCGACACCTGGATATGAGCCCCGAACTCCGTGCTCCCGCCGTCGGCCCGGGCGGCTACCGGCGCGGGCCCGCGAGGGCGTACGCCGTGGTGCCGGTGACCGCGAGGGCCACGGCCGTCCAGGTGGCCGCAGGCGTACCGGGCGGCAGCAGCATCCAGGCCGCGATCTCCGTCGGCACGCTCGTCGGGGGCGGGGCGAAGACCGAGAACGACAGCCAGCCGACCGCCGGGGTCCACGCGTACGGTGCCCCGCACACGACCGCTCCGAGAGCGACGAGCCCCGTCAGCCCCGCGCTGTCGCGGACGACGAACGCGGTGGCGGCCAGGTCGGTGCCCGTCGCCCGTACCGCGAGGAGCACGGCGGCGACGACCGTGCCGATGAGCAGCACATGGCCCGCCCTGCGGGGCCGCCAGCCGATCGCGGCCGTGCGGTCCAGCGCGAGGTCCTGCCCGCCGAGCCCGATCGAGGCGGCCGTCACCCCGGCGACGAGGACGAACACGGGCGTCCTCGGATCGACCGCTCCCCCGCCGCCGTCCCGGGCGACCAGCGCCCACACCGCGGCCGCGCTGAAGAGCACGGCGGCGAGCGACGCGGGCACCTGCCGGGAGCGCGCGTACAAGGTCAGCCATCTCATCGGGCCGTACCGCCGTCCAGGATGCTGAGCGGGTCACCCGAGCAGGAGACCGCGGCGGTGTGCGCGGCCTTGACGCGGGCGACCTGCTCGGACCAGGGCAGGGCCTTGAGTTCCTTGAACACCGGTCCGGCCGTGGCAAGTTGGGCTCTCTGCGGGTGCATGGCGCCCTCGAAGGGCCGCAGATCGCCGAGGACCCAGCCGGCCACGACGCCCTGTGCGGCGAGTTCACCGACCGTGCCGCTCTCGTTGGCGCTGCGGGCGAAGCAGACCGGCGCCATGCCCTGCCCGAGGAGGGCCCGTGTCAGCTGCTCGCCCTCGGCGTCGGCGATCACGCTGTCGCCGAAGTCGAAGAGGACGGCCGTACGTGACCGTTCCGGCGCATCGAAGATCCCCCGTTGCGCGGTGCTCTCCCGGACGGTGGTCGGTGCCTCGCCGCCGAGGATGTCCCGCAGGTGGCGCAGCGCCTTCTTCCCCGGGTCCGCGAAGTCCGGCAGGCGCTCCTGGTGGACGGCGGCCACGCACACCGGCCCGTCGCACACCTGGGCCGCGGCGGCCTCGTCGACGACGTACACCCGGCGGGGGTCGGCGGGCAGGACGAGCAGGGCGATCACAGCGCCCGCCAGGACGGGCGCGAGGGCGAGCAGCCGGGCGCGCGGCGTGGCAGCGGCCAGCAGGGCGAAACCGGTCACGGCCATGCCGAGCAGCCAGACCGTCTGGCCCAGGTGCACGGGGGCGGAGAGGGTCAGGAACACGTTGAGCGTCTCGTCCACCGCCGGTGACAACAGGGCGACGCCGGTCGGCCCCGAGACGGCCGTCGGCACGGCCGTCTCCGTCGACATGCGCAGCAGGTTGACGAAGAGAAAGGCGGCCACGGCCAGTGCGGGCGGGGTCAGCGGGGAGGGGAGGCTGCGTCCGATCCCCATGCCGAGCAGGGCCCCCGCGACGAGCGCGAGCACGGCGACCAGCGAGATCGGCAGCCAGCCGAGGTGCGAGTACTCGGTGTTGCCGATCACTTGGACCGCGCCCAGCAGGACGAGGAGTGTGAAGGCCGCGGTCAGCGTGATCGCCGTGGCACCCGCGGTCGTGGCCGCCCGCTGCCGGGCGGGCCGTGGGGTGCTCGTCAGCAGCTCGGTCATGCGGGAGCGGTGGTCGCGCAGCCCCTGGAGGGCGCCGAGCGCCAGCGCGAGCGGCCACAGGACGGCCAGCAGGAACCGGGTCCACAGGGCCAGGGACGTCCACTGGCTCGTCCATGGTGCTGAGCCCTTCCACCACGGTCCGCTCACCAGGTACAGGAACGCCAGGGCGAGGCAGAGGGACACCACGCCGGCCCAGGGGGCTACGGAGCGCCTCAGCTCGATGCGCAGGACACGGCCGTTCACCAGGTGCCCCTCTCCTGGCGGGGGTCGAGCAGCAGCGCCGAGTAGCCGCGCTCCAGCGGGCTGTCGCCGACGTGCTCGGGTCCGCCCGCGGCGGCCAGTTCGTCGGGGGTGCCCTGGAAGACGAGTCGGCCCTCGGCGAAGAGGACCACGTCGGTGCAGGCGGCGGCGACGTCCTCCACCAGATGGGTCGAGACGACCACACAGGTGTCCGTGCCCAACTCCTGCAACAGCTCGCGGAAGCGCAGCCGCTGGGCGGGGTCCAGGCCGACGGTCGGCTCGTCGAGGAGCAGGATCGCCGGGTCGTTGACGATGGCCTGGGCGATCCCGACGCGCCGCACCATGCCGCCCGAGAGGGCCTTCATCCGCTCGTCGGCGCGGTCGGCGAGGCCGACCCGCTCGATCGCCCGCTGCACGGCGCCGGGGATCTCCGCTTTCGGGACCTCCTTCAGCCATGCCATGTACTCGATGAACTCGCGCACGGTGAAGCGCTTGTAGTAGCCGAACTCCTGCGGCAGGTAGCCGATCCGGCGGCGTAGTGCCCGGTGTTCGCCGAGCCCGCCGGTGAACTCGCCGAGCAGTTCCAGGGTGCCCTCGGCGGGGCGCAGCACGGTGGCCAGCGCCCGGATGAGGGTGGTCTTGCCGGCCCCGTTGGGTCCGAGCAGGCCGTGCACGCCGGTGCCGAGCGACAGGTCGAGCCCGTCGACGGCCATCCGTTTCCGCCCAGCTCTCACCTTCAGCCCCGTGGCCCGGATCTCCCAGGCGTAGGGCGTCGGCGCGAGGTCGGCCGCGGTCAGCGCGGTCATCACGTGTGGTTCCTTCCCGTAGGTCGTCGACTTGGTCGTCTTCATCGTTTTGGTCGTCTTGGTCGTCTTGGGGGTCTTGGGGGTCTTGGGGGTCTTGGGGGTCATCGATGGGCTCCCAGCACGGAGTAGGCGCCCCTGCGGGCGATCACGACACCGATGCCGAGCGCGAGGATCAGCCCCCACACGGGCATGCCGTCCGTCTGGAGAGCGAAGGGTGTGCGGCCGGTGGCCAGGGTCGGCGCCACGATCACGGTGGCCCACACCGCGACCAGCGCCAGAGCGGCTCGGGTCACGCCGACGACTCCGCCGAGTGCCAGGGTCGTCGAGGTGAACGCCAGACAGGGCAGCAGCCACTGGGCGGCCGTCACCCCTGTCGCCCATCCGCCCACGAACAGCGCGGGCACGACCAGGACGAGCACGGCCACGGTGCGCCGCAGCACCAGGGCGAGCCCGGCTCGGGGTACGGAGGCCGTCAGCTCGTACGCCGGGTCCAGGCCGCGTGCCCAGGAGGCCGCGACGCCCAGCACCGGCAGGACGGGGGAGAACAGCAGCACCAGCGACACCTCGCGGGAGCCGGGTCCCGTGCCGGGGTCGGCGAGATCGGACAGCAGCGCGATCAGGGTGACGCTCATGACCATGGCCAGCCACGGAACCGTCGTGGGCGTCAGCCAGGTCGACAGCCGGGCGCCCAGCCGTCGCCTGCGGGGCATGGTGGCGGTGGCTGCCAGCCGGGGTTCGAGGTCGGCCCATACGGTGCCGACCAGGGCGGTCACGGCGGGCGCGCTCGCCGTGACGGCGGCCGACAGCCGGTCCCGGCAGGTGCGGCAGGCCTCCAGGTGTGCTTCCAGGGCCCACACCTCGTCGGTGGCGAGGTCGGTGTCCCCGCGCGCGTAACCGTCGATGAGCCGCGTCGACGCGTGATCCACACTCATGCCAGGGCCTTCCGCATCTCGGTCCGGGCCCGGCGGGCACGGGTCTTGACCGTGCCCTCGGGCACGCCGAGCAGGACCGAGGTCTCCCGGACGGTCAGTCCGTCGAGCACCATGGCCTGCAGTACCGCCCTGAGTTCGGGCGCGAGGCGGCGCAGCGCGTCGCCGACGTCGCCGCCGACGGTGGCCGCGAGCGCCTCGTCCTCGGCGGCGGGCGCCACGGGGTGCGCGGCGGCCGCGGGCGGGGGTTCCGCGTGGTGGGCCCTGCGCCGGAAGGCGTCCACGAGCCGGCGGGCGGCGATGGTCCACAGCCAGCCGACGGCGGTCCCTCCGACGGCCGCCCCGGCGAACGCGCCCGCCGCGCGCCACACCGCCAGGTACGTCTCCTGCATGACTTCGGCGACGATCTGCTCGTCGGCACAGCGGCGCCGCAACCGCACCGCCAGCCATGGCGCGGTGCGCCGGTACAGCTCGTCGAACGCCGCGCGGTCGCCCTTGGCCACGAGCCGGACGAGGCGTTCCTCGTCCGGCTCTCCCGCTGCCTTCCTGACTGATCTCACACCCCCTAGACGTGACGCCCGCGGGATGGGTTTTCCGTCCGGAGTGATCCCCGTCACACGCCGCTGGGGGCTTCGACGCCTCGGTTGCGGGGGCACTCGTCCGGGTGCTCGATCACCGTACGAAGCGGTACTTCAGGTGGGTGGCGAGCGGGGTGTGGACCACCCCGACCGCCTCGAGGTCGCTCCGTCCGGCGGCCGGATCGTCGAAGAGCCGCAGCCCGTCCCCGAGGAGCGCGGGCACGACGTGCAGGTGCAGCTCGTCGATGAGCCCTTCCCGGAGGTACTGCCGCACGGTGTCCGCTCCGCCCGCGATGTCGACGTTGCGGCCTCCGGCGGCGGCCCGCGCCCGGTCGAGGGCGCCGTGGACACCGTCGGTGACGAAGGTGAAGGTGGTGCCGCCCTCCTTGACCAGAGTGGGCCTCGGCCGGTGGGTCAGCACGAAGACGGGGGTGCGGAACGGCGGGTTGTCGCCCCAGAACTCCTCGCCCAGGTCGTACATCGTGCGGCCCATGACCACCGCCCCGGTGGCGTCGAACCATTCGCGCATCAGTTCGGAGTCCCGGTTCTCCTCGCCGCCGGTCATGCCCTGGCGCTCGCGCCAGCTCGCCAGGTTGTGGATCCACTCGAAGAGGGGCTCGGCGCCGTCGCCCCCCGGATTGTCCGGACAGACGCCGGTGCCGGCGATGAAGCCGTCGAGGGAGATGGCCAAATCCGCAGTCACGGTCACGGTCACGGTGAGGTACTCCTGAAGTCCTGGGTCGTACTGCTTCCACTCCCACGTCGATCGGCGAACGCCGCTTTCGACACCGGCCGCCGCATCCGTCGCCACGACCGGCGGAGCACCGCTGACACATGACGCATTGGCGGCGGACGTGCAGAGATGGGACTATTTGTGCGTTTGTCGGGAACTCGCACCACGCAGCGGTCGCCGAAGGGCCTCGGCCCGGCGGGCGATCTCGGGTACGGATGAGGGAGAAGCCGTGACCGTTCGTGTAGGCGTAGAGGAAGAGTTTCACGTTCTGGACGCGGAGAACGGGCGACTGGTCCCCGGGGCCGGCGCGGTCCTCGGCCGACTGCCCGGCCCCGAGTTCAAGGCCGAGCTCCAGCGGTCGGCGGTGGAGTGGAACAGCCCCGTCCACTCCGCGCTCGACTCCCTGCACACGGATCTGAGCGGGGCACGGCGGCGGCTGGACGAGGCGGCCACCGGACTCGGTCTGGCCGTCGTGGCGGCCGGGACCGTGCCGTTCGCGCGGGTGACACCCGGTGACGCCACCCCTGACTTCCGCTATCGGGCCCTGGTCGACGAGTACCGGAAGGTGGCCGACGAGCAGCTCGTGTGCAGCGCGCAGGTCCATGTCGACGTGCCCGACCGGGACACGGCCGTGCGGATCATGTGCGCGGTGTCGCCGTGGCTGCCCCCGCTGCTGGCCCTGTCCGCCAGCTCGCCGTTCTGGCTCGGCTCGGACACGGGCTACGCGAGCTGGCGCACCATGCTGTGGCAGCGCTGGCCCACCGCGGGACCGGTCGGCTGCTTCGCCGGGGCCGCCGACTACGACGCCGCCGTCGAGGACCTGATCCGCTCCGGCGTGATCAAGGACCCGGGCATGGTCTATTACGACCTGCGGCCGAGCGAGCACCAGCGGACCCTGGAGCTGCGTATCTGCGACGCCTGCCCGCGCGCCGAGACGGTCGTACTGATAGCCGGTCTCTTCCGCGCCCTCGTGGAGGACGCCAGGGCCGGCCTGGAGCGGCCCGGCGCGAGCTGCGACGGCAGGCACGAGTGGCTGCGGGCAGCGGTCTGGCGGGCGGCACAGGCGGGCCTGGAGGGCACCCTCGTCGACCCGGTCACCCGCGTCGCGGCGCCCGCCCCCGAGGTCGTGCACACCATGGTCCGCAGGCTGCGCCCGGCCCTGGAGGCCCTCGGCGACTGGGACACCGTCCGCACGCTCACCGAGGAGGCCCTGGCCCGGGGCAGCGCGGCCCACCGGCTGCGCCAGGTCGCCGAGCGGGAAGGCCTGCTCGCCTGTGTCAAGGCGGCGGTCGCCGACACCCGGGGCGACCACGGACAGGGCACCGGCCCGGGGGCCGTCCGCCGGCCCGTCGCCGCGGCCGGTGGTGGCGGTGGGGCGGGCCCGGCGGGGACCTCGGCGGCGTACTCGGTCGAGTCCGTCGGCGGCTGACCCGTCCGCGGGGCGGTGCGGAGAGACAGGCACCGGCCACCGCCCCGCGACAGGTCACGGCGCGGAGACCCGGACGGAGAACCCGTCGTCCGCGCCGTGGTGCCGGTGCCACCGTGATCAAGGAGTGGCTCGCATGCCCAGCAGCAAGACGCAGACGCATCCGAAACGCACCGGCTCCTGCCCGAGCGAGGCACCGCCTCCGGGCCCGGCCGGCGGTCACCCCCTGCGAGGAGGTGCGGTCTGATGTGCGGTCTCAGCGGAGAGATCCGCTTCGACGGCGGGCGGCCCGACCTGGCCGCCGTCGAGCGCATGACCGACCGACTCGCACCCCGGGGCCCGGACGGCAGGGGCCTGTGGTCGCAGAACGCCGTCGCCCTGGGTCACCGCCGGCTGAAGATCATCGACCTGTCCGAGTGCGGGGCCCAGCCGATGACGGACCCGGCGGGCCGGATCGCCGGCGTCTTCAACGGCTGCGTCTACAACTACAAGGAGTTGCGCGAGGAACTGCGCGGCCTCGGCCACCACTTCTTCTCCGGCTCCGACACCGAGGTGGTGCTCAAGGCCTACCAGCAGTGGGGCACCTCCTGCGTCGACCACTTCTACGGCATGTTCGCCTTCGCCATCGTCGAACAGGCCACCGGGCGCCTGGTGCTGGCCCGCGACCGGCTGGGCATCAAGCCGCTGTACCTGGCCCAGGCGCCGGGGCGGCTGCGGTTCGCCTCCTCGCTGCCGGCGCTCCTGGCGGGCGGCGGCGTCGACACCTCGCTCGACCCGGTCGCGCTGCACCAGTACCTGAGCTGGCACGCGACGGTGACCGCACCGCACACCGTGCTCGCGGGCGTGCGCAAGCTTCCCGCGGCGACCGTGCGGGTGGTGGAGAGCGACGGCAGCCACCGCGACATCCGCTACTGGCAGCCGCCGTACACCCGTCGGCCCGCGGACGCGGGGATGGACGCGGACGACTGGCGGGACGCGGTGCTCGATGCGCTGCGCACCGCCGTCCGCCGGCGCATGGTCGCCGACGTGCCCGTGGGCGTCCTCCTGTCCGGCGGCCTGGACTCCAGCCTGATCGTGGCGCTGCTGGCCGACGAGGGGCAGCGCGACCTGGCGACGTTCAGTGTGGGCTTCGAGTCCGAGGGCGGCGAGGAGGGCGACGAGTTCCCCTACTCCGACCTGGTCGCCCGGCACTTCGGCACCGACCACCACCAGCTGATGGTCCCCTCGGACCGGGTGTCGACGGCCCTGGACGCGGCGATCGAGGCGATGAGCGAGCCGATGGTCAGCCATGACGTGGTGGCCTTCCACCTGCTCGCCGAACAGGTCGCGAAGGAGGTGAAGGTCGTGCAGAGCGGCCAGGGCGCCGACGAGGTCTTCGCCGGCTACCACTGGTACCCGGACATCGCCGCCGCCCCGCGAGAGCGGGCGGCCGAGGCGTACGCCGAGACGTACTTCGACCGGTCGCACTCCGACCTCGCCGGCATGCTGCAACCGCACGTGCTGCCCGATCACGACGTATCCGGCCGCTTCGTGCGCGCCCACATGGCACGCCCCGGGGCCGAGACCGCGCTCGACGCGGCACTGCGGCTCGACGCCGAGGTGATGCTCGTCGACGACCCGGTCAAGCGCGTGGACAACATGACGATGGACTGGGGCCTGGAGGCCCGTGTCCCGTTCCTCGACCACGAACTCGTGGAGCTGGCCGCCCTCTGCCCACCGGAGCTGAAGCTCGCCGACGGCGGGAAGGGGGTGCTCAAGGCCGCGGGCCGCGAGGTCCTGCCCGCCGAGGTCGTCGACCGGCCGAAGGGGTACTTCCCCGTCCCCGCCGTCAAGCACATGGCGGGACCCGTGCTGGGGCGGGTCCGTGAGGCCCTGTCCGCGCCCGAGGCCAGGTCACGCGGCATCTTCCGGGACGCCTACGTGGCCCGGCTGCTGGCGGCCCCGGACGAACACCGCGCCAGGCGTGGGGCGAACGAGCTGTGGCAGGTAGCTTTGCTGGAGATATGGCTGCAAACGCACGGAATCAGGTGACCGGGGCGCACCCCCTCACGGGCTCCCCCCGCCCCTCCCCCGCCGGCGAGGACCTCGTCGACGGCACCCCATGGCGCCCCGAGGAGCACAGCCCGGCCGCCGCGGCCCCGGGGGCGCCGGGAACGAACGGTCAGGCAGACACGGCCCTCGTGCCGACGCCTGCGGCCGCCACGGCCCCGGTGCCGGTCCCGCTGCCGGACACCGCCGCCCCGCTGGACACGCCACAGCCGTTGCGGTCGCACGGCTGCTGGTACCCGTCGGTGGACCCGAGCGGCCGGTACGTCGCGTTCATCTGCGACCGGAGCGGGGTCCCCCAGCTGTGGACCGGGCCGGTCGACGGGGACGAGGTCCATCTGCTGGACTCGGATCCCCACCCGGTCAAGGAGGTGGCCTGGTCGCCCGACGGTCGCTGGATCGCCTACACCACAGCCCCGGGAGGCGGCGAGCACACCAGGGTGCTGTGCGTCCGGCCCGACGGAACCGGGCGGCGCATCCTCGCCGGAGCCGAACCGGGCAGCTCCGCGTATCTGGGCTGCTGGCAGCACGACGGAACGGCCGTCGCCGTCACCGTCGCCGAGCCGGTCCGCATGCCAGGCGCGGCCGAAGGGGAGGAGGGGGTCGCTCCCACGGGCCCCGGCCTCGCCGATCCGGACACCTACACCGCACCCCGCCCGCCGGGCTGGGCCACCCGCGACGGCCGGGCCGTGCTCCTCGGCGGCCCGCACCACGGCGAGGCCGGCCCCGGGTCCGGCCGGGACACGCGAGACCCCGAGGACCGGGGCGACACGGGGCCGCCCGGCGCCCACGAGAGGGACGGCGAGACGGCCCGCGAGAGGACGTCGGGTGGAGGGCTGGCCGCCTATCTGGTGGACCCCCTGGGCGTGGCGGCGCCCACCCTGCTGGCGGTGGAACGCGGCGCGGCGACCCTGCGCGTGTGCGACATCAGCAGGGACGGGCGGCTGGCCCTCCTGCGCCGGGGGCCGCGCGGCCGCCGTGAGGCCCTCGTGGTCCGGACCGGCGATCTACGGACCACCTTCGCCCTGCACGTGGCCGACGGGGACCCGTGGATCGGCCGGTTCTCCCCGGACGGTACGACACTCTGGCTGCGCAGCGACGCGGCCCGTGAGTTCGCCGCGCTGTTCGCCGTGCGCCTCGACGCCGAGGGCGCGGCCCTGGGGTGGAGCGTCGCCGCCGAGCGCGCGGACTGCGGACTGGAGCTGCTGGCCCTCGGCCACGACGGGTACACGGCTGCCCTCGCCTGGAACGTGCGCGGCGCCACCGAGCTGGAGGTGACCGCCGTGTCGCCGACGTCCGCCGGGGAGGCCCGGGTGGGGCCGTCGCGGACGGTGTCGCTGCCGCACGAGGTCGTGACGCGCATCCCGCGCGTCGGCGGCCGGGCGGAACTCGTGCTGGCCCTGTCCGGCTCGCAGCGCCGCCCCGGCGTGTGGTGGTTCCCCGACGGCACCGGGCGACGGACCGCGTGGTCGTCCCGGGACGAGGACGCGGTCCCGCCCGGCCGCCCGCCCGTACGTCCCGTGCCGCTGCGGCCCGTCGCGCGGGACGGACTGCCGCTGAGCGGCTGGTACTACCGGGCTCCCGACCGGGGAGCCGGCGAGCCCGCGCCCTGTGTGATCCACCTGCACGGCGGACCGGAGGAGCAGGAGCGGCCGGTGTTCAACCCGCTCTACCACGAGCTGCTGGGCCGGGGCCTCGACGTCTTCGCGCCGGACGTGCGCGGCTCGTCGGGGCACGGCCGGTCCTTCGTCGACGCCGACCTCGGGACGGGCCGGTTCGCCGCGATCGAGGACGTGGCCGCCTGCGCGGCCCATGTGGTCGTCTCCGGTCTCGCCGATCCCCGGCGGCTGGCCGTGATGGGACGCTCCTACGGCGGCTACCTGGTGATGGCGTCCCTCGTGTGGCACCCGGACCTCTTCCGCACCGGCGTCGCGGCCTGCGGCATGTCCGACTTCGCGACCTTCTACGCCGGTACGGAGCCGTGGATCGCGGAGTCGGCCGCACACAAGTACGGACACCCGGAACACGACCGTGAACTGCTGCACGCGCTGTCCCCGATGACCCGCGTGGACGCCCTGCGCGTCCCCGTCCTCACGGTCCACGGCGAGCACGACACCAATGTCCCGCTCGGCGAGTCCGAGCAGTTCGTCCGCGCGGCCCGGGAGCGCGGTCTGCGGGCGGAACTGCTTCTGCTCCGCGACGAGGGCCACGACTTCCTGCGCGCGGACAGCCGCAGGATCTTCCGTCGGACCGCCGCCGACTGGCTCCAGCGCCACATCGCCGAGTAGACCGCCGCCCGATTCATGTCATCCTCGTGATCCGCCGACTCCTCGCGCGTCAGGGCAGTCGGCGGACGGCGAGGAGCAGCAGGCGCGGGAGACTGCGGGCGGCCCAGGCACCGGCCAGGCCGATCACGGCGGCCGTGAAGGCGACGGCGCCGGCGGTGTGGCCGGACGGGAAGGACGACGACGCGGGACGGTCGTCGACCTCGGCGTGCGGGAACCACTCCCTCGGGGGCCTGCGCCGGTCGACCAGCTGCTTGCCGATCGCGTTGGAGCTCACCTGCGCCACCGTCAGCGCCGCCAGGCCCGCCGCCGACGCTCGCCGGCCGCGCCCACCGCCCCATCCGGCCATCACGACGGCCGACGCGAGCCGACGCGAGCCCTTCAGGCCTCCGGCGGGTCCGTCGGTGACAGTGCGTCGTCGGGGACGACGTGCATCGCCGCCTCCTCCGCGCCCGCCGCTCCGCCGTCGATGCCCTCGTCCTCGGCGATCAGTTCCTTGGTGGTGTCCGTCCGGGCGCCCTCGTCGGGTGCGACCAGACGGCCGGCGCGGTCCGCTCCGGCCTCCGGATCAAGGGGTTCGCCCTCCCCGCCCGGGAGGTCGCCGATACC
The DNA here is from genome assembly GCF_018728545.1 of Streptomyces sp. ATCC 21386. Classification (NCBI taxonomy): domain Bacteria; kingdom Bacillati; phylum Actinomycetota; class Actinomycetes; order Kitasatosporales; family Streptomycetaceae; genus Streptomyces; species Streptomyces sp. ATCC 21386. Next base: position 4,689,407 of record NZ_JAAVVL010000001.1, on the reverse strand, counting down.
GTCCCCCGCCGGCACCTCCACGTCGGGCACCTCCTGCCGCAGTCTGTCGTCGAGGGACTCGCCCTCGTGCTGCTCGGCGGCCGTGGTCCCGCTCTTGGTGACGCCCAGCGGCCTCTCCGGCGGCGAATAGCCCTCGTCCAGCATGTCGTCGTACGTACGTTCGTCGAGCGCATCCTGGAGATCCAGGGGGGCGGCGTCCTCCTGCTCCTCGTTGCCACCGGTGGGCTGGTAGGCGTCGTCCGCCATGTTCTCGTCGCTCATGCTCGCCTCCGGGGGTGTTCGGCCGGTTGGTGGTCTCCGTGCGGAGTACCGAGTTCCGTGGGGTGTAACACCTCTGTGCCGCGACCGCCGCCGGTCGCGTCGGCGGCCGACGCGCGCTTCGCCCACCGTTGCGAGTGCCCGCCTCCCCGCGTTACCGGCGGACCGGGGCGGGCACTCGGGTCGGCATGAATCCGAGTCCTCGCACCCCGCTGGTCGACAGTTCGCTCGCGGCCCTGGTCAAGGGGTACACCTGGCTGCCCGACCGTCGGCGCCGCACCGCCGGTCCCCTGGTCCGCGCCCGCCTGACGGGCCGCCACACCGTCGCCCTGTGGGGCCCGGAGGCCGTCCGGTTCTTCTACGACGAGCGGCACGTGGAGCGAGCGACGGCGCTGCCCGGCCCGGTGCTGAGCACCTTGTTCGGCCACGGGGCGGTGCACACCCTGGACGGTCCGGCCCACCGCCTGCGCAAGGAGTTGTTCCTCTCGCTGCTCACCGGCCCGAAGGCGGTCGCCGACCTGGTGGAACACGTCGCCGACGCCTGGGGACACGGCCGTACGGTCGTGGCCCGGCCGGCGCTCGGTCGTGCTGTTCGACGAGGCGAGCCGGGCGCTCACGCTGGGTGTCTGCCGTTGGGCCGGGATCCCGCTGGACGAGTCCGCGGCCGAGGACACGGCGCGGGACATGGTCGCCATGGTCGACGGTTTCGCCACGGCGGGGCCCCGGCACTGGCGGGCCCGCCGGGCCCGCAGCCGCTGCGAGGCCTGGCTGGCAGGTCTGGTGGGCGACGTCCGGGAGGGCGCCGCCACCGCGCCGCCAGGATCGCCGCTGGACGTGGTGGTCCGGCACCAGGACGCCGACGGCCTGCCCCTCGACCCGCACACCGCCGCGGTGGAGCTCCTCAACATCGTCCGCCCCACCGTCGCCGTGTGCTGGTTCGTCACCTACGCCGGGCACGCGCTGCGGCTGCGACCTGACGTCCGGGAACGACTGGCCGAGGACGACCCCGAGTACGCCGTGGCGTTCGCCCACGAGCTGCGCCGTTTCTACCCGTTCGCACCCTTCGTCGGCGGGCTGGCCGTCACCGACCTGGAGTGGCGGGGCGAGCCGATCCCGGCGGGCACCATGGTCCTGCTCGACCTGTACGGGCAGAACCACGACCCCGACCTGTGGGACCTGCCGTACACCTTCGAACCGCAGCGCTTCCTGGAGCGGCCGCCCGGCCGTGACGACCTGGTGCCGCAGGGCGGCGGCGACCGCGCCACCGGTCATCGCTGCCCCGGCGAGGACGTCACCGTCGCGCTGCTGCGGGCCCTGGGGCCGCGGCTGGCCCGGCTGGAGTACGAGGTGCCCGCGCAGGATCTGCGGATCCCGCTGACCCGGATGCCGGCGCGGGTGCGCAGCGGCTTCGTCATGGAGTCCGTCCGGGTACCGGAGCGGGAACCCGCGTCGCGCTGAGACCCGGCGGGGGGGTGCGGGCCGTTCGCCCGCACCCCCGCCCCGTCCGCTCGGCCAGGCCGAGCAGCCCGGCCGGGTGCCGTCAGGCGGTCAGCCCGTCGGTCAGCCCGGTCAGGCGGCCGGCCCGGTCAGGCGGCCATTTCCCGGCTGATCCGGCGTCCGGCGGCGGCCGCGCCCGCGCCCAGCACCGCGACGACCGCCGTCCGGCGCAGCGCCGTGCGGCGCCTGCCGCCCCAGCCTCCGTGCACCGCTCCCTCGCCGGGAGCGGGGACGTGCAGTGTTCCGTGCGTGGCCGGTGCGGCCTCGTCGTGGGACAGATGGGTCCTGTCGGTCTGCTTGGCCATCACCCGCTCCGCCAGGGCCGGGTTCTTCCGCGCCCTGCGCACCAGGGCCCGCCCGGCCGGACCGACCACCACTTCCCGGTGCGGGTGCCGCACCAGGTCGACGACGGCCTTGGCGACCCGCTCGGGGCTGTAGACGGGCGGCATGGCGACGACCTTGCGCCCGGTGTAGTTCGCCGACTGTTCGAAGTGCGGGGTGTCGATGGTCGCGGGCATCACCGTGCACACCCGCACGCCCTTCACCCCTTCCACCCGCAGCTGCTGCCGCAGGCTGGATCCGAAGCCCTGCACGGCGTGTTTGGACATGCTGTACGGGTGGCTGTAGGGCTGCGCGACGGCTCCCACGATCGAGGAGATGTTGACGAGCGTCCCGCGCCCCTGCGCGCGCATCACCGGCAGCGCCGCGCGCGCCCCGTGGACGTAACCCATCACGTTGACGTCCAGGACCCGCCGGAAGTCCTCCAGCGGTACGTCCTCGAACCGGCCGAAGGCGTTGACGGCCGCGTTGTTGACCCAGACGTCGATCCGGCCGAACTCCTCCACCGCGCGCCTCGCCAGGTCCTCGACCGCCTTGGCGTCCGTCATGTCGGTCGGCACGACCAGCGTCCGCGCGCCACGGTGCTTCTCGCACTCCTGGGCGGTCGCCTCCAGCGCTTCCTCACGGCGGGCGGCCAGCACCACGGCGCACCCCTTGCCGGCGAAGGCCTCGGCCGTGGCCCGGCCGATCCCGCTGGACGCTCCCGTCACCACCACCACGTGCTCCCGCAGCCGCATCGCATACCTCCTCAGGTCAGACGTCCCGGACGCGCCGCGTCCGGCTCCGGGCCCCGAGTACCCGAAACCACCGATTCACCTCGGTGCGGGCGGAACATGCCCCTCCGGTAGGCCCCCTGCCGGGGGGATGGCGCCGGAGAGGCCGTGCGGTGACGATGCTCCCTCGCACCACGCATCCCGCGGTGGGACGAAGGGGGCTGTCCGATGGGTTCGCACGCGGCACCGAAACGTCGTGGACGCGCGGTGTGGCCCTCCGTGGGTCTCCTGCTGCTGGTGACGCTCCTCGGCGTTCCCCGCGCCGAGGGAGCGCCGGTGTCGGCCGACGCCTGCCGTGTCGCCGGCACCGACCTGCCCCGGGGCGACTGCGGGCCGTTCTGGCAGGTGCTCGCGGAGGACTTCGACGGCGACCGGGTGCCGCTGGGTGGGTTCAGCGACTGCGAGCACCGGGTCGACACCTCCGCCGCCCACTGCGGGGGCCTCACCGGCGCGTACCGCGACAACTGGTGGGCGTATCCGACGGGTTGGCGTGACACGGCCAACGACCGGGGCCGGGAGGTCGTGGGCGTCTACCACCCGGAGGACACCGTGAGTGTGGGCCCTGCGGAGAACGGCGACGGCCGGATGTTCATCCGGATGTGGCGGCCGGCCGACGGAGGTCCCGTGCACGCTGCGGCGGTGGTACCCCGTGCGGTCATGCAGATGAAGTACGGCAAGTACAGCGCCCGTATCAAGGTGACGAAGCTCGCCCCGGGATACAAGTCGGCCTGGCTGCACTACGGCGGCGGCTGCGAGATGGATCATCCGGAGGGTGAGTGGACCGGTGACCTCACCGCCTTCCACCATCCCTGCGGCGGCGGTGAACAGGGGTACTTCCCGGGAAGCGACGACTGGACCCGTTGGCACACCGTGTCGACGGAGTGGACGCCGGGCCATGTCCGGTTCTTCGTGGACGGGCGGCAGGTGGGCCACGACACCCGGGACGTGCCGGACCGGCCGCTGTCGTGGGTGCTGCAGAACGAGAGCGCCCTGGAGGGACCGGGCGCGGAGCCGGGCAGCAGCGCCCAGCTCGACATCACCTGGGTCGCGGCCTACGCGTACGGGTGGAAGTGATCGTCCCGGTCGAGGGGCCCGGCGCGAGTGCCACGTCCGGGCGGAGCTCGCCCGGACGTGGCTTGCCCGGGCGGAGCTTGCCGAGGTCGCGTGCCCGGCGCACGCTGGTCGTATGGCTGCGCACGAAGCCCCCGGCCCCACACTCATCACCTCCGTGCAGCGGGCCTTCCGCCTGCTGGAGGCGGTGAGCGCCCACGAGAACGGCGCGCCCGCGAAACAGCTGGCACGGGAGACCGGGCTGCCCCTGGCCACCGCCTACCATCTGCTGCGGACCCTGGTCCACGACGGCTACCTGCGGAAACTGGCCGACGGCGGCTTCGTCCTGGGCGACAAGGTGACGGCCCTGCACACCACCGGCCGGGGGCAGGCCCTGCTCAGCCGGGTCCGGCCGACGCTCGCCGCGCTGCGGGACGAGCTCACCAGCGCCGCGTACCTCACCTTCTACGAGGACGGTGAGATCCGGGTCGCCGAGATCGTGGACAGCGCCCGGGCGCCCCGGGTGGACCTCTGGGTGGGCTTCGAGGACGCCGGGCACGCCACCGCGCTGGGCAAGTCGGTGCTGCGTGAGCTGGACGAGGAGTCCCGCCAGGACTATCTCTCCCGGCACCGCCTGGCGGACCTCACTCCGCGGACCATCACCGACGCCCCGGAACTGCTCCGCCGACTGGACTCCTCCCCCCTCGCACCGGCCGTCACGGATCTGGAGGAGTACTCCCTCGGCACGGTCTGTGTCGCGGTGCCCGTGTACAGCGGGGACACTCTCGGCTCGCTCGGGGTCTCGCTGCGGGCGGACCGGCTCTCCCGCCTCGACGAGGTCCGGGCCAGGCTGCTCCCGACCGCGAGCCGGGTGACCAGAGGCCTGTCGCTCACTATCTGAAAATCGGCTCCTTGTGGCGCCCGCACCCATCCTCTTTCCTGGATCAAACAGACAATTCCGGAGCGGATGCTCCACGCACAGGTGAGGACTGCGGGCGAAACATGAGGCACACCCGAGAGCTCGACGGCAACCAGGAGCCCATCCGGCCGTCCCCGGGACGAGCGGCCGCCCCGGAAGCGGCGGCCCGCAACCGGGTCGCCGCGCAGCTCGCCTCCGGTACGCCCGTCCTGCCCGTCGTGCTCGTGCTGATCGTGTCCGTCATCGTGGTCGTCGGTCTGTTCGGCGGGGCCGGGCACACCTGGCTGCCGCTGCTCGCGGCCGGGCCGGCGCTGGCCGCCACCACCAGCGGGCCGGGCGGCGTCCTCTGTGTCGGGCTGCTCGCCGGGGTGCTGGGCACGATGCTCGGCGTCCGGGACGGCGCGCGGGGACACGAGCTGGCCGCGGTGCTGTCCGCGCTGGCGGCCGTCACCCTGGCCAGCGGGCTGGCCGGTGCGCTGCGCGGGCGCCGCGAGCGGGTCCTGGCGGCCGTCCGCTCGGTCGCCGAGGCCGCCCAGCACGCGCTGCTGCAGCCGGTGCCGGCGGTCGTCGGCCCGTTCCAGGTGGCCGTCCGGTACAGCGCGGCCGCCGCCGAGGCCCGTATCGGCGGGGATCTCTACGCGCTCGTGCCCACCCCCTACGGGGTGCGGCTGATCGTGGGCGACGTGCGCGGCAAGGGGCTGCCCGCGGTGGGGGTCGCCGCCCTGGTGGTCGGGGTGTTCCGGGAGGCGGCGTACGAGGAGCCCGACCTGCTCGCCGTGGTCGACCGGATCGAGCGGAGCCTGGCCCGCAATCTGCGCTGCGACGACTTCGTCACCGCCGTGGTCGCCGGGCACCCCGAGCCGGATCGGCTGGAGCTGGTCAACTGCGGACACGCGCCGCCGCTGCTGGTGCGCGGCGCCGACGTGGTCCCCGTCGAGCCGGCCCTACCGGCGCCGCCCCTCGGGCTGCGCGCCCTCACCGGCGAGACCCCCGCGCTGCAGACCCTGCCCTTCGCCGACGGTCACCAGCTGCTGCTCTACACCGACGGGGTCACGGAGGCCCGGGACCGTGACCGCGAGTTCTACCCGCTCGCGGAGCGACTTGCACACCATCTCTGCGAGGAGCCGGCCCGCACCCTCACGGCCCTCCACGACGAAGTGCTGAAACATGTGGGCGGCCGCCTGCACGACGACGCGGCCCTCCTGCTGCTGCGCAAACCGACAGCCTCCACCCCGGGGCCGGGCCAACCCCTCCCGGGGGTTCCTCGTCACAGCGGTACCGGCGAGAAGTCGTACGCCGCGAAGTCGCCGACGGGGACATAACCGAGGCGCAGGTAGAGCGCGTTGCTCGTGGCGTTGTCGAGGCTGGTGAACAGCAGGATCTGTCGGGCGCCTGCGGCCGTCGCGGCGCGGCTCGCCTCGGCGGTCACGGCACCCGCGTATCCACGACCGCGCAGATGGACCGGGGTGTGGACGGTGGTCACCCGCACCTGCCCGGCGATCACCGGGGTGACCCCGGCCAGGGAGACGGGGGTGCCCTCGGGGTGCTCCCACAGGGTGACGCGCCCGTCGGCGAAGCGGGCGGCGGCGGCCTCGGAGGGCGCCTCACCGACATCGGCGGCGAACTCGTGGTACCACCGCACGAGTCGCTCGCGGTCCCGCGGTCCGGCCACCCGGCTCCGGCCCGGCGGCAGCGGCTGTGGTGGGGTGAGCGTACCGAGGCGGTACAGGCGCTGACGTGCGCACCGTGTCGGCACCGCGCCGGTGCGCCGGTGCCACGCGCGGGCGAAGGCGGAGGCGGTGTCGCGATCCGCGCTGACCCCGGGGAGGCGGTGGCCGAGCTCGGCCAGGTGGTCGGCGAGGGCGTCGGCCTGCTCGGGGGTGAGCGGGGTGAGGCTCAGACGGTGGGGCGGGGTGCGGAAGAAGGTGGCGCGGACCTCGCCCGCCCGCTCCAGCCGCCCCAGCACCGGGGCCTCGGCACCGTACGCGTGCGGCCCGGACGTGCGCAGTGTCTCGGTGACCGTCAGTTGGACGGTGTGCGGGGCAGGGCGCGAGCGCAGGAAGCCTCCGACCCGGGCGAGGAAGTCGTCGACGTCGTCGGTGAGAAGCCAGCGGCCGCCGCCGTCGTCGGTGAGATGCGAGCGGCCGTCCGCGACGTCGTCGGTGGGATGCGAGCGGTCGTCGGCGGCGGGGCGCCGACCGTCCGGGCGGGTCATTCGCTGTGCGTCGTGGTCCGGTACGCCTGGTGGCGCACGTCGGGGTCCCGATGGCGGCGCAGCAGGCGCAGCAGGGAGCGCCATTCCTCGGTCCAGCCGAGGGACTGCCCCGTCCCCCGCACCAGGCCGACCGCCAGCAGGCCGGTCGCGGTGCGGCCGTCGCGGGCGAACCCGTCGGCGGCGGTCAGCAGGGCCTCGGCGCACCCCGGAGCGCGATGCACCGAGGCCAGGCGCAGCCGTTCGGAGGTCTGGGTCGCGACGCTCACCCCGACGTCCTCGAACTCCGCCGCGAGGTCCCGCAGTCGTTCGAGGAGTGCGGCCGGCTCCGTGGCGAGGCCGACCAACAGGCCCCGCAGCTCGACGCGTTCCGGCGCGAGCAGTGGTTCGCCCGCCAGTTGCTCCGCGACCGCCTCCAGCAACTCGGCGCGGACGTTCGCGGCGTAGGAGAACGACGTCAGATGCCGCAGTCGCTGCAGCGCCGGCACGTCACGGTTCTCCAGCGCGTCGCAGCCGCCCTCCGGGGTGTGCGTCGCCGCCAACAGCGCGGCCACGGTGCTGTGGAACACACTGCCGGGCGCGGCACCGCCCACGGGGTGGGGCAGTTCGGAGACGGCCAGGTCACGCAGCGCCCAGGCCGCGTAGCTCCAGCGCGCCCGGTCACCGAGGTCGCCGACCGTTCCGGAGATGCGGCGGGCGAGTTCGGGCGAGTAGCGGCACCACACGCCCATCGCGTGCAGCACGGTGTGGCCGGCGAAGCCTTCCATGAGCGCGAGGGAGGTGTCGTAGGCCGAGCAGACGACGGCGGCGTACGCGCGACGGTGCGGTTCGGCCAACTCCCAGGGGGTGACGGCCAGTAGGGCCTCGTGCACGGGAGCGGTGTCGTCGCGTGCCGCGTCCTCGATCAGGCCCCGGGCCTGCGGCTCACCGAGGAGCGGGGGCAGGGCACGGACGACGGCGGCCCGCACGTCCGGGTGCCGGTCGGGGGCGTGGAAGGCGCGCGCCAGCAGGGGCACCGCGATCCGGGCCGGCAGGAAGCGGGCAGCGAGCCGTACGGCTTCCTTGCGGGAAGTGACCTTGGCGGGCCGCTCGCCGGTGAGCAACGGGCCCAGGGCGTGGGCGAGTCGGGACGGGGCGGCGAAGCGGGCGGCGCGGGCCGCCGCGTACACGGCCACCCTGGCCCGGTCGCCGTCGGCCCGGTCCAGCAGGGTCGGCAGGGCGTCGTGCGGCCGGTCGGTACGGGGCAGGGCGCCGAGCGCGGCCTCGGCGACGACCACGTCGGGGTCGTCCTCGTGCGCGAACGCCAGGGCGCGCCCGAACTCGGGCACCGGCGCGGCGGCCCGGATCAGGGCGGCCCGGTCGTCGAGCGGGAGCGTACGGTCCGCGATCGCCTCCCCGGCCAGGCGGACCGCCGCCCGCTGCTGGCGTGGCAGCCACCGGTCGCTGTCGGCGAGGTCCGGCAGCGGGCGCCGGGCGCCGTCCACCAGGAAACGGCCGTGGGGCGGGGTATCGGCCAGCAGGGCGTCCAGCAGGTCCGTGCGCCGCCGGGACAGCACGTGTCGTACGGGAGGGAGGACGACCGCCGACGGCTCCCGGGCGACGATGCGGGCGGCCCGTTCGTCGCGGGTCGCCGGTGCGGCCAGCCACAGCCGTGCGGCCGCCTCGAAGGTCTCGTCGTCGCCGCGTTCCACCGCCGTGGCGAGCCGGTGCTGGAGTTCGGGCAGCCCTCGGGCGCGCGGTCCCAGCGCGGCGGCGAATCCCAGCAGCAGCCGGAAGTCGGCCCGTCCGGCCCCGGCGTCGAGCGAGGGGCGCAGGGCGTCGAGGAGGTGCTGCTCCTGTCCCCTTCGCAGCGCACGACGGAGCGGCCCGAAGTCGGGCACCCCGACCCGCTCCGTGATACGCACGAGTGTACGAAGCGCCCACTCCCGCAGGCCGGTCCCCGTGTCCACTGCCGCCTCGCCACGATGGCCCGGCGCGTCACCCGTGGCGGCCCCGGCGTGTTCGACGAGCAGGCCGATCGCCAGCGTGCGCAAGGCCGCCAGGGTGGCGGTCGACGTGTCCCTGGCCTCCAGGGCGTCGGTGGCGATCGCGTCGAGCAGGGGTACGTCGGCCGGGGCGAAGACCCGCGGGTGCGCTTCGGCGAACGCGCCCAGCGCCGCGGCGCGGACGGTGTCCCGCTCGTTGCGCAGCCGCCGTCCCGCCGCCGTCAGCACTTCGGTGACAGCGCCGGGGCCGCCGTCCCGGGCGGCGCAGGCCACGTACAGTGGCCACGCGGCGGCCCGGTCGGCGGCGTGGGACCGCCCGATCGCGGCCAGCAGCGCGGAGCGCGCCTCGTCGAGCGGGCCGTGGGCGAGGATGTCCAGGTCGTCCCACCAGTAGTCCGTGCCGTCGAACGTGGCGGCCGCGCGCCGCACTTCCGCCCAGCGGCGCTCGCGCGGCAGCAGTTCCAGGACGGCCTGGGCGGGATCGTGAGCGGTCCCGCCGCCGACCGCGTCCACGAAGGCGGGGCGTCGGCCGGGGGCCATGGCCCTGACCAGTGCGGCGAAGTGCGGGCCGCGCCGCAGCCAGTGCCTGCCCAACGCGGTGAGCGACGCGGGCTCGGCCCGCAGGAGCGCGCGCAGCACTCCGGGCGGCGGCACCCTCTCGTGGCGCTGCCGCTCGCGGTCGGGGGAGGTGAGCCAGCGGATGACGCGTTCGACGTCGGCGGTGGCCAGGGGCGCGAGTGCCCGGCTCAGCGCGGGCGGCAGGCCACCGGGGCCGTACCGTTCCAGCAGGGTCAGCACCCGCTCGGGGCGCAGGGGCGCGAGCGCCGCGACCGTGGTGGCGTGCAGGGCCCACCAGTCGTCCCGCTGCTGCCCGCCGGCCCGGTCGGCCAGGGTCCGCTCGGCGTGGTCGAGCACCGGGTCGGGGTGCCGGGTCGCGAGCCGGGTCCAGCCGTCCACGGCGTGGGCGAGTGCGGGCAGCTCCCGTGCCACGAACGGGGTGGAGCAGGCCGGCAGCAGCCGCGCGGCCTCGGCGTCGCCCCAGTCGGCGCGCAACCGCGCCACCATCCGCTCGGCGAGCGCGGTGCGGCCTCCGGTGGCGAGCAGACGGGCCAGGCGCCGGCGGAGCACGGCCGGTGCGTCGTCGTAGGCGGCCTCCATCGCGCGGTCCGGTACGGGCAGGTCGCGTGCGGCGCGCCGCGCGTACCCGGCGACCACCGGGTCCGGGTCCGCGAGCCGCTGTGCGAGGAACTCCACGTCCCGTCCGACGAGGGCCGCCAGCGCCGCGAGCCGCCGTTCGTAGGGCCCGCGTCCGTCCAGGTCGGTCAGGAACGGGGCGAGCGCCCCCTCGTCCGCGAGCCGACGGGCGGTCCGTGCCGTCCGGGTGAGGCGTGCGGGGAACGGCAACGGTTCGAGGGCGGACAGCAGTTGCTCCGCGGTGGTCGGCATGCGCCGATTGTGCCGGGCGGGGTCAGCCGCCGCGATCGATTAAGCGCGGCGTGACCGGGGCGGCCGACACCTCCGGACGACGACCGACCCGCGACTCCGGACGACAACTGCCCCGCCCCGGACGACAACCGGCCCGGACGTCCGAACTCCGGCCGCCCCGAACCCGCGGACGTCGACCGACCCGGACGTCCGAACTCCGGCCGCCCCGATCCCCCGGACGTCGACCGACCCGCGCCCCGGACGACAACCGGCCCGCACGTCGAGACCTCCGCCGACAAGCACCTCCCAAGGACGGCCGGCCACCCTCAAGAAGGTCGGCCGACGCGCGCCTCCCGACGACGGCCGCGGCGGCTACCGTCGGGTCCGTATCAGCAGGTGGAGGAAGTACGGCGTGCCGATCACGGCGGTCATCAGGCCGGCGCCCAGCTGGGCGGGGGCGATCACCGTGCGGCCCAGGAGGTCCGCCGTGCAGACGAGGGTGGCCCCGAGGAGGACGGCGACCGGGACCACCCGCACGTGCCGCCGGCCCACCAGGGCCCGCGCCGCGTGCGGTGCGACGAGACCCACGAAACCGATGGTGCCGGCGGAGGCGACGGCGGTCGCGCTGAGCAGGACTGCCATCGTCAGGAATCCGAGTCTGGCCCGGGACAGCGGCAGACCCAGCAGGCGGGGGGTGTGCTCGTCCAGGGAGACCAGGTCCAGTTCGGTGCGGCGGGCGACCGCGACGACGAGCCCCACCGCCACCACGCACGCGACGGGGAGCACGTCCGGCATGGTCCGGCCGTACGTCGAACCGGACAGCCAGGTCAGCGCCTTGGTGGCGTTGAAGGGGTCGGTGAGCACGATGAGCAGGCTGATCAGTGCCGTCGCGGCGGCGGCCACGCCGATGCCGACGAGGACCAGCCGGTTCTGCTGGTAGCCGCCCCGGGCGGCGAGCCCGAAGACGATCACCGAGGCGAGGGCGGCGCCCGTGAACGCGGCGCCCGCGATGCCCCAGCCCCCGACGACGGGCACGGTGGTGACGAGCAGGACGGCGCCGAGCGCGGCACCGCCGGAGACGCCCAGGATCGCCGGCTCCGCGAGAGGGTTGCGGGTCACGGCCTGCACCAGCGTGCCGGCCAGGGCGAGGGCCGCGCCCGCGCAGAGGGCCGCGAGAACGCGCGGCACCCGGGTGTCCAGTACGAAGGACACGGTGCGGCCCGCCCGTCCCTGCGCCCAGTTCGCGACATCCCCGAGCAGGAGTTTGCTGTCGCCCAGCAGGACGCCGGCGACGATGACGCCCACCGTCACGGCCACGAGGACAGCCACCGTGACCAGGAACGCCGTACGGCTGGGGATGCGCAGTCGGTCCGGCGCCTCGGCTCCGGAGGTGTCGCGCAGCCGGAGCGCCATGACCACCAGGAACACGGCGCCGATCAGACTGGTGACGACGCCGGTGGGCACGGCGACCGCCGTGTCGGCGGGAACGAGGGCGCGCAGCAGGACGTCCGACCCGAGGACCAGCGCGGCCCCGACCAGACCGGCCGCGGGGAGGAAGCCCCGTGAGCGCGTGAAGCCCCGGAAGCCGCGGGCGAGGGGACGCACCAGCGCCGGTGCGCACAGGCCGACGAAGCCGATGGGCCCGGCGAGGGTGACGGCCGCCGCGGACAGCAGGGTCGCCAGGACGACGACCGTCACCCGCGTGGCGCGGACCGGGACGCCGAGCCCGCGCGCGGCGTCGTCGCCGAGGGCGAGCGCGTCGACCCGACGAGCCGTCAGCAGCAGGCCGACGAGCCCGATCGCGGCGACCGGCAGCATCTGCAGGACCCCGTCGAAGCCGTTCTGGCCGATGCTGCCCTGGTTCCACTGGTAGAGGCCCTCGGTCTGCTGGGGGAACAGCAGCAGCAGGCCCTCGGTGAGGGAGTTCAGGCCCAGCATCAGGGCGGTGCCCGCGAGCACGAGCCGTACGGTGCCGGTGCCGAGGCCGGAGAGGGAGAGTACGACGCCCGCGGCCAGCAGCCCGCCCACGAACGCGACGCCGGAGGAGGCGAGCAGGGGCAGCGACACACCGGTGACGCCGACGATACCGAGCGCCAGGTAGGCGCCGGCGTTCACGGCGAGGGTGTCGGGCGAGGCGAGCACGTTGCGGCTGACGGCCTGCAGCACGGCCCCGGCGACACCGAGCAGGACGCCGACGAGGATCCCGGCGGCCATCCGGGGCAGCCGGGAGGCGATCACGACGGACGCGTCGCCGGGGTCGGCGCGCCCGGTCAGGGCCTTGAGCACCTCGGCGGGCCCGACGGCGGCCGTGCCCTGGGTGAGGTCGACGACGGCGAGCGCGGCGACCAGGAGGACGAGCGCGGCCGTCACCGCGGCCGCGCCCGTCCGGGTCGCCGCTGCCGACGGACGGGTGGCGGGGGAAGTCGCGGTGACGGCCATGGCTCCGTGCTTCTGCTTCGTGTGCTCTGCTCTTCTTCTCTCTTCGGCTCTGCTACTTCGTCAGCGCGTCGACGAGGGCGTCGATGTACGCCTCCATCGAGCCGGGGCCGCCGAACATCCAGATGCCATCGGGCAGTCGGTGCACATCACCGGACTTCACGAACGCGAGGGACTTCCAGACCGCGTTCTTCGCCAGTTCGTTGCCGAAGGGGTTGCTGCTCTCGTCCTCGTCGTTGCCTATGTAGGCGAACTGGACGTCCTTCGGCAGGCCGGTCAGACCCTCGACGTCGGTGGTGCCGAGCCCGTAGTCGGCGTCGCCCTTCACCTTCCAGGCGTTCTTCAGACCGAGCCGCTCGTTGACGGCGCCGATCAGCGAACCGCTGGTGTAGGGGCGCAGGGAGACCTGGTTGGAGGCGACGTAGCCGTCGGCGAAGGCGATGTCCGTGCCGTCGAGACCGGCGTCGGCGAGGGCCTTCTTGCCCTCGGCGACCTTGGCCTCGAAGCTCTTCCGCGCGCTCTCGGCCTTGTCGGTGGTCCCGGTCGCCTTGGCGATGAGGTCGAGGTTGTCCAGCATCTGCCCGATCTGGTCGGAGGCGTCCGCGGACTGGATCCCCAGCACCGGGGCGATCTCGCGCAGTTGCTTGACCGCGGCCGGCGCCAGGTCGGAGGAGGCCACGATCAGGTCGGGCTTGAGGGAGGCGATGGTGTCCATGCTCGGCTCGCCGCGCGTGCCGATGTCCTTCGGCTCGTTCTTCAGCGGCACGGCCTGGTCCCAGGTCCGGTAGCCCTTGACGTCCGCGACGCCGACGGGGTCCACGCCGAGGGTCAGGAGGAACTCGACCTCGTTCCACTCGGTGGCGACGACCTTGGTGGCCGGGCCGTCGAGTTCGACCTTCTTGCCGGTGGAGTCGGTGAGGGTGATGGCCTCGGAGGTCTTCTCGGTGCTGTCGGCGGCGGGCTCGGTGGTACCGCAGGCGGCGAGGGTGAGGGCCGCGACGACGGTGGCCGCGGGGAGCAGGAGACGTCTCATGAGGTGGTGCGGAGCCTTTCGCTTCGGGTGGTGCGGGTGTGGTGACGACCGATCGGGCGGGTGCGCAGTCGGCCGGTGAGGGGGTCGGTGTCGACATCGATGCGGATGCCGTAGACGGCGGTCAGACGTTCCGGCGTCAGGACGTCCTCGGGACGGCCCTCGGCGACGATCCGGCCCGCTTCGAGCAGGGTGATCCGGTCGGCGACGGCGGCCGCCTGGTCGAGGTCGTGCAGGACGACGCCGACGGCGATGCCGTGGTCGTCCGCCAGATCGCGGACGAGGTCGAGGAGTTCGACCTGGTAGCGCAGGTCGAGATAGGTGGTCGGCTCGTCCAGCAGGAGCACGCCGGTCTCCTGGGCGAGACAACTGGCGAGCCACACCCGCTGCAACTGCCCGCCCGACAGGTGGTCGGCTCCGCGCTCGGCGAGGTCAGAGACGCCGGTCAGCGCGAGAGCCCGGTCGACGGCGGCCGTCGCGTCGGGGTCCCTGCGGCCGAAGCGGCCCCGGTACGGGTAGCGGCCGAACTCGACGACGTCACGCACGGTCAGTCCGCTGGGCGTGGGCCGACCCTGGGTCAGCAGCGCGACGTGTCGCGCGAACTCACGGGAGGTCAGGGCGAGTCCGTCGGTGTCGGCGTCGATCCGGAGTGCGGCGTGGCGCGGCCGTTGCAGCCGGGCGACGGTCCGTAGCAGCGTCGACTTGCCGCTGCCGTTGGGACCTACCAGTGCGGTCACCTCGCCGGGCCGGAGCGCGATCGCGACGTCGTGCACGACATCGACGCCGTCGTACGACACGGTCACGCCCGTGGCCGACAGGGCATGCCCGCGTAGCCTCGGGGTGTCGGCTGCTTCCTCACCAGATCTCACATGCGAAGGTTAGCCTAACCTAAATAGTGGCCGACAAGGGGCCCCGTCGGCCGGATTCAGCCGGTCGGCCACGACCGCGGATCCCACACGCCCGACCGGCGCAGGGACTGCGGGCAGTGCAGATAGATCTCGTCGATCTCCAGGACCAGCGCCAGCGCGGGCCGCCGGTCGTCGAGTGTCATCGCGTCGAAGAACGGGGCGTCGGTGAGGATCCGCGCCCGGCCGTTGATCCGCAGGACCTCCTTGGAGCCGGGGATCAGATAGAGCAGGCCGGCGTGCGGGTTGTCGAGGATGTTGTGGAAGCTGTCGCCGCGCCGGTTGCCCGGCCGGTCGGGCAGGGCTATCACACCGGGGTCCACGACATGGGTGAACCCAGGGGCGTCCCCGCGCGGGGAGACGTCACAGCCGCCCCGGGCGTCGGAGGTGGCCAGCAGGCAGAACGGGGAGCGCGCCAGAATGCCCCGGTCCTGGTCGGTCAGCCGGTCATGGACCTTCTCGATCACCACCGGCCAGGGCTCGCCCAGCAGTGCGCGCAACGCCTCGCGCGACTCCAGTTCGACCCACGCCTCCTCGCGCCGCCCGTCGGCGGTCCCGGTGTCCCGCCCGTCGCCAATCACGGACTCCCGCCCCTCTCCGGCGCCGGCCCCTCTCCGGTGCTGGTCTCGATCGTGCGCGGCAAGGCGGACCCCCAAGGTGTACGCGAGAAGACAGGTGCACCCGCACACTAATCGAAGTTAGGCCAGCCTTACCTCATGAAGCACCCCACCCGCGAGGCACACGTCGGAGGGCGCCCGGCGCACCCTTCAGAACCGCACCGGCAGTTCGAGCAGACCGCGGGCCCGCATGGACGGCCGCCAACGCACCTCGTCCGGCGCGATGTCGAGGGCCAGACCGGGAAACCGGTCGAGGAGCGCGGCAAGGGCGATCTCGGTCTCCATCCGGGCCAGCGGCGCGCCGAGGCAGTAGTGGATACCGTGGCCGAGGGCGAGGTGCCCGGTGGCGTCGCGGCCGATGTCGAGCCGGTCGGGGTCGGTGAAGCGGTGCGGGTCCCGGTGCGCGGCGGCCAGGGAGAGCAGGACGGTCTCACCGGCCGGGACGACCACCCCGCCGATGGTGACGTCCTCGACGGGGAAGCGGCGGATGGCCAGCGGTACGGGACCGTCGTAGCGGGCCAACTCCTCGATCGCGCCGCCCAGTCGGCCGGGGTCGGCACGCACGGCGCGCAGTTGCTCGGGGTGGCGGAGCAGGGCCAGGGTGGAGTTGCCGATGAGGTGGACGGTGTTCTCGTATCCCGCGAACAGGATCAGGAAGGCGAGGGACATGAGTTCGTCCTCGCTGAGCCGGTCCCCGTTGTCGCGTACGGCGATCAGCGCGGAGAGCAGGTCGTCCGACGGCTCGGCGCGCTTGCCCGCGATGAGCATGGTGAAGAAGCCCAGCATGTCACGGACGGCCCCCTTCGCGCGTTCCGGTCGTGTCGGGTCCGGGGCGATCAGAGTGTCGGTCCAGGACCGGAAGTCGTGCCGGTCGTGCGGGGCCACGCCGAGCAGGTCGCAGATCACGGCGATCGGCAGTGGCGCGGCGTACGAGGCGATGAGGTCGGCGCGCCCGTGCGGTTCGACGGCGTCGAGCAGTGCGTCGGCGGTCCGCCTGATGGGGTCGCGCAGGCCGGCGACACGGCGCGGGGTGAACGCCTGGGACACCAGGCGCCGGATGCGGGTGTGGTCCGGCGGATCCATGTTCAGCAGGTTCGCGTCCAGCGCCGGCGGCAGCGCGAGCCCGTGATAACCGCCGGGGGTCGCGTTGCGCTTGTCGAGGGAGAGCCGGGGGTCGGCGAGGGCCTGACGCACGTCGTCGTACCGCGTGACCAGCCAGGCGGGAAGTCCGTCCGTCCCGGCGATCCGGTGCACCGGCCCGGTCTCCCGCAGCCGCGTGTACACCGCGTAGGGGTCCGCGACGAGTTCGGCGGGATCGACGAGGGGCGGCTGCTCGGGCGTTGTGGTCGACATGGAGCTCCACCCTAGTCAAGATCGCCGCTGGGGACGGCGCTCCGACGACACAGACGCGACCGGCGCACGCGCCCGCCGGATCGCGCGAAACGCGCCGAGGGGGGCGCGTGTTCGGCAGGTCGAGGCGGAGGCCCCCCGGCTCTCCACCTACGCCGTGCGCACCACTCCACCGCGTCAGCGTCACCGTCCCCCTCAACGCCCCTCGCTGGAAAGGAGTCCGAAAGGGTTTCAACGGCCGCCCCCGCTGCCAGAATCGACAGAAGTCGTACGGAGGGGCGGGGGCCTGTGTCGCTGTCAGGTGAACACCTCGCGCTGGACAGCGCGTCCGTCATCACCGCACTCGGAGGAATCCTGGCGGCGATGGTCGCCGCGGCGGTGGCACTGTGGCAGTCGCAGCGCGTACAGAGTCTGGAGCGGCAGCGGATCCAACTCGAAGCCGCCGCCCAGATGCGCCTGAAGGAGCAGGAATGGGAGCACGAACGGCAACTGACGGAGCGTGAACGTCGGCGCGCCGCCCGCGAGGAGGAACAGGAGCGGGAACGGGCTGTCCAGCGAGTGGCAGCCCGACGCTCCACGCTGGAGGCGGGTGCGGCGGCCTACTGTGCGCGGCTGGTGCAGGAACTGTCGACCATGCGCATCCTGGACATGTCGCGACCGTTGCGACTGGAGCAGTTGTACGTGCAGGTGGGGGTGCAGGAGCAGCAGCCGCTGCGGTTCCTGTCCGCCGACGAGGTCGAGCGCCAGGCTCGTCGTACGGACGCCGAGCGCCGGACCTGGCGCACGGAGGCGGAGCGCGCCGAGGCCCGCGCCGCGGCGGACACCCAGGCCGTCGTCCACACGTACGCGCCCGTCGACGCTCTCCAGCGCTACCGGCGCATCGTGGTCGTGGGTGACCCGGGCGCCGGGAAAACGACGATGCTGCGGCACCTGGCCCTTCGCATGGCGACCCAGTCGGAGCACGAGTCGCTGCCGGTGCTGCCGGCGTACGTCGAGTTGTTCCGGTTCATCGAGAGCGGGCACGCGTCGTTGCTCGACCATCTCGCCGAACACTGGGCGGATCAGTACGGCTTCGAGGAGGCCCGCGACTACATCGTGGAGAAGCTCACCGAGGGCAGTGCGGCCTTGTTGCTGGACGGCCTGGACGAGGTGCTGGGCGGTGAGAGCGCACGCGAGGCGGAGAGCGCCTATCACCGCGTCACCACCGAACTGGCGCGCCTGGCAACTCGGTTTCCCCGGGCTCCGATCGCCACTACGTGCCGTCGGCAGGGCTGGCGGGGCGGGCTGCCCCAGTTCCAGGTGTTGGAGGCCCTCGACTTCGAGTGGCCCCAGATCGAGATGTTCGTCAGCAACTGGTTCGGCCCCGGTGACCGTCGCCGAGGGGGCCTGACCAGGGCCCTCTCGGCCAACGGCCGACTGCAGACTCTGGCCGCGAACCCGTTGCTGCTCAGTCTGATCGCGATCGTCTACGAGCGGGATCTCGAACTTCCGGAGCGACGGGCGGCGTTGTACCAGCGGTGTGTGGAGGTCCTGCTCCGCGAGTGGGACGCCCATCGCAAGATCTCGCGCTACAGCCGTTTCACCACGGACCGCAAACAGGACCTGCTGAAGGAGATCGCCCGCCACTACCACCAGCGCGGTCTGCGCTATTTCCCCGAGGACGACCTACTCGACCAGATCGCCCGTTTCCTGCCGACGATCGACATCGCCCCCGAGGACAGCCGCGCCATCCTCGAGGAGATCGCCGCACAGTACGGCCTGCTCAAGCCACAGGCGCACGGCTGGTACGGCTTCCTGCATCTCACCCTCCAGGAACACTTCACCGCCGCGGCCCTGCTGGAGCGGGGCGCCGAGGGGATCAGGCAGGCGGTGACGGCACGCTACGACCCGTGGTGGGAGGAAGTGATCCTGCTGCTGGCGGGGGCTCTGCCGGACACGTCACCGCTGCTGTCCGGGCTCCTGCAACTGGACCCGGACCAGCCTCGTACCGACGGCTCCGGGCTCCTCGTCCTGCCCGACGACGACCTCTTCCACACCGACCTGCTGCTGGCAGCCCGCTGCCTGACGGGCAGCCCCCGCGTGGCCGACGTGGCCCTGCGACGGGAGATCGTGGCCACCGTCTGGCATCTGCTGGGCGCTTCCCTTCACCTGGACGAGAAACGCCGGGCGGCCGAGGCACTGGTCGGGATGGCACGGTCCGACGAGCAACTGGACGAGGTCATCGCGTACATCTGTGACGACCAACGCGACGGCGAGGCCCGGCTCGCACTGATCCAGGCGCTGGGGGCGCACGGAGGAAGACGGGTGGGGGAACGGCTGCTGGGCGCGTTCTCCCTGGGCGGGGTCGACTCTGTCCACTACCTGAGGGAGGCCCTGATCACCGCGCTGGGCACCCTGCGGGTGGAGGCTGCGGTTCCTGCGCTACGTGCGGAGTTGGAGAGGCGGCTTACACATGTGGGCGACGGGTCCAGACGCGGCACCTGGTCGGCGGCCAAGGGAATCGCTCTGGTCGTCCGGGCACTGGGTCAGGCGGGTGCTCCGGCCGAAGTCTTCCTCGACGCGCTGGAGAGACGTGTGCGCCTGCAATGGTTCGAGGTCGTCGCCGCGGCCGTACGGGACGCGCTCAAAAACAATCGGGACCCCGGCACGGCCGAACGGCTGCTCGGCCTCCTGCAGCAGGCCCTCGACGACGAAGACGTGGCCGGTGCCTACCTCGACGCGGCGGGCGAGGCGGGGGTGCGGACACTGCTGGACCGGTTCCGCTCGATGGGCAGCGGCACGGCTCTGCTCACGGCCGTACGTGACCATGTCGCCGCAGGTCACGGACGCGCTCCGCGAGACGAACTCCTCGCCCTCGTCCGGGACAACACGGTGACCATCCAGGCACGCTGCCTGGCGCTCGAATGCCTGGACGAGAGCCCTGGAGACCCCCAGGAACTCGACAGGTTCGTCCGCCACCCCGACGCGAGCCTGCGCGTGGCAGCGTCGGCGACGCTGGCCGCGTGGGGGGTGCCGGTGGTCCTGGACGTGATCCGCACGGCGATCGTGAACGGCGAAGTGGTACTGCTGGACCGTTGGAACGTCCAGGAGGAGATGGACGAATCCGTGTCCACCCCACATCGCCTGGTCTCGGTCCTGGTGCCGTACGGCGTCACCGGGATCGTGGAGGACCTGCGCGCCCGGGCCGCATTGCAGGGCCCCGAGGGCGTCAAGGCACGGGACTGGTTGTACGCGTTCTCGCCCGAGGACGAAGTGGACGGATGCCTGGACCAGCTGAGCAGCGGTAAACACTTGCAGCCCTACGAGATCCCCAACGTCATACCTCCTTCGCGGGTCCAAGCCGTCTTCCAGTACTTCCAGAGCACCCCTAGCGCAGGCTTCGGCACCCTCCGCAGAGACTACGAAAAGCTGCTGACGGTGGCCGCGGCCGCCACCGAGGGCCCCGAGTCGGTCGCCTGGCTCGTCCGTTTCCTTCCCGGCGGCGACCTCGACAGCATGCGTTTCCCCCAGGCCCACCATCACGCCTACGAGGCGAGTCGCCGCGCCCGCGTAAGGGTCCTGCGCGACGGCACGGTGCACCCCATCGCCGTCGCAGGAGGAGCCGCGACGACTTGATCAGGGTCTTCTGGGCCCCTTCGAGGCTCCGCCCTCACACTGGAGCACCTGAGGTCGCCTGTCGCTAGGTCACAACTCCTCGTGCCCGCGGGGTCGGAGCGCATCAGGAGCTCACCTGGCCCGGGCGCGCGGAGGCCACGGCGCAGAGGCCGGCGACGGAAGAGTGACGCCGCCCCTGCCTGGCAACCTCCGGCCGGCGGGACGACCCGTCATGTCGGCCGGGGAAAGCCGCGCGATCCAACCGTTGCGAGCCGTGTGTCAGAGGAACGTCGCCCGGCCGGGGCCCTCCTCGACGAAGCTGCGCATCCCCCGCTCGCGGTCCTCCGTCGCGAACAGGCCCGCGAACCAGTTGCGCTCGATGGTGAGACCGGTGTCGAGGTCGGTCTCCAGGCCCCGGTCGATCGACTCCTTGGCGGCCCGCAGCGCGAGTGCGGGGCCCTTGGCCAGCCGGGCGGCCCAGTCCCGCGCGTGCGCGTACACCTCGGCGGCCGGAACCACGAGGTCCACCAGGCCGATCCGAACGGCCTCGTCAGCCTTGACCGTCCGGCCGGTGAAGATGAGGTCCTTGGCCTTGGAGGGGCCCACGAGCCGGGACAGGCGCTGGGTACCGCCCGCGCCGGGGATCAGTCCGAGCAGGATCTCGGGCTGGCCGAGCCTGGCATGGTCGGCAGCGATCCGATGGTCGGCGCAGAGGGCCAGCTCGCAGCCGCCGCCGAGTGCGTAGCCGGTGATCGCGGCGACGACCGGCTTGGGTATGCGAGCGACAGCGGTGAAGGCGTCCTGGAGCGGCCGCGAGCGCCTGACCATGCCCGCGTGGTCGAGGGGCTTCATCTCCTTGATGTCCGCGCCGGCCGCGAACACCTTCTCGCCGCCGTAGAGGATCACCGCCCTGACGTCGTCGCGCTCGGTCACCTCCGCGGCGAGTTCGCCGAGCCGGTCCTGGGTGGCGATGTCGAGGGCGTTCATCGGCGGACGGTCGAGGCGGATCGTGCCGACACCTTCGGCGACTTCCAGATGCACGGACATGGGCTTCCTCAGCTGTCGAAGTCGACGGTCAGCGTCTCGGAGACGGGGAAGGTCTGGCAGGTCAGCACATAGCCGGCCGCGACCTCGGCGGCTTCGAGGGCGAAGTTGCGGCGCATGTCGGCCTCCCCTGCGGTGACCAGGGCACGGCAGGTGCCGCACACACCGCCCTTGCAGGCGAAGGGCAGGTCCGGGCGCGTCTTCTGGGCACCGTCCAGCACCGTGGCCGCCCGGGGCAGCGCGGCCGTGGTGGACCGGCCGTCGAGCGTGACGGTGACCAGGCTGACGGGGCCCTCGGTGACGGCTTCCTCGTGCCGCCGCGTCTGCCGTACCGGTGCGTCGTCCGCGTGGAACAGCTCCTGGTGGATACGGGTGTCGGGCACCCCCAGACCGGCCAGGACCCGTTGCGCGTCGCGGACCATGCCGTGGGGTCCGCACAGCCACCAGTGGTCCGCCGCGGTGACATCGACGAGGCCGCCGATGAGGGCGGAGAGGCGGTCGGTGTCCAGGCGGCCGGAGAGCATCTCGGCCTCGCGGGGTTCGCGGGAGAGGACGTGGGCGAGTTGGAAGCGGGCCGGGTGGAGGTCCTTCAGGTCGGCGAGTTCGTCGGCGAACATGACCGATCCGGTGCGGCGGTTGCCGTAGAACAGTGTGACCCGCGAGCGGTCGTCGGCGGCGAGGACCGACTCGGCGATGGAGAGCATGGGGGTGATGCCGGAGCCGGCGGCGATCAGCACATGGTGGCCGGGCGCGGTGAGTTCGGGGGTGAAGGCGCCGGTGGGGGCCATCACCTCCAGGGTGTCGCCGGGCCGTACGTCGTGGACCAGCCAGGAGGAGAACAGCCCGCCGGGCATTTCGCGCACCCCGATGCGCGGCCGAGCGCCCACCGGCGAACAGATCGAGTAGGAGCGACGCTCGTCCCGCCCTTCGATCTCGCGGCGCAGGGTGAGGGACTGCCCCGGGGCGAAGGCGAACTCCTCCACCAGGTCGTCCGGGATGTCGAAGCCGACCGCGACCGCGTC
Source organism: Streptomyces sp. ATCC 21386 (assembly GCF_018728545.1). Lineage (NCBI taxonomy): Bacteria > Bacillati > Actinomycetota > Actinomycetes > Kitasatosporales > Streptomycetaceae > Streptomyces > Streptomyces sp. ATCC 21386. The sequence goes on along the minus strand of NZ_JAAVVL010000001.1, from coordinate 4,666,951 downwards.
CTCGCACAGCCGCTGCACGGCGGCCACGCGCAGGGGTGGAAAGCCGGGCGGCGTCGCCGCACGGGCACGGGGGCGGAGGTGCCGGGTGGCAGCTGGTCCTCCATCAGATCTCCTTGACGTACTCGAAGGGTTCGCGCCAGACACTGCAGCGCCACAGCGCCTTGCAGGAGGTTGCGCCGAAGCGGGAGGTCTCCTGCGTGTCGGCCGAGCCGCACAAGGGGCACGGCACCGCGGGGCGGGTGGGGGACAGCGTCAGCGGCACCGGCCCGGAGGAGGGTCGCGTCGCCGGCCCCGGGGGCGCGATGCCGTGCTCGGCGAGGGTGCGGCGACCGCTCGGTGTGATCCAGTCGGTGGTCCAGGGCGGGTCGAGCACGGTGCGCACCCGGACCGCGTATCCGGCCGCTGCCAGGCGCGCGGCCACGTCGGCGCGCATCTCGGCCATGGCCGGACAGCCGGAGTAGGTCGGGGTGAGGCTGACGACGACCGTCCCGTCCTCGCCGGTCTCGACGCCCCGCAGCACGCCGAGGTCGGCCAGGGTGAGCATGGGCAGCTCGGGGTCCGGCACGGACGCGGCGATGCGACGGGCACGGCGCTCATCCGTCAGTGCGGTCACCATGTCGCGTCCGGGTGGGCGCGGGCCACGCTCTGCAACTCGGCGAGCAGCGGGGCGAGGTGCGCGCCGTGCTCGCCGTCGCGCCCGGCGCCGGGCAGCGGTCGGCACACCGGCAAGGGCACTCCGGCCGCCTCCGTGACCTGCTTCAGCACCGCCCCGACCTGCTCCCAGACGTCGTACGCGGTGAACAGCTCTTCCAGGTACGGCGCGACCTGCTCCAGCGCGTCCCGCATCCGGTGACGCGACTCGGCGGTGCCGTCGCCGAGGCGTACGGCCCATTCGGCGGCGTACTGCCGGTGATAGCTCAGCTCCTTGACGCCCTTCGCCGCGATCGCCGCGAGCACCGGGTCCGGGTGCGTTGCCAGCCGCTCGAAGTGCGCAAGACGCCAGCTGGACAGCACGAGCAGCCGGACGACCGTGAACGCGAAATCCCCGCAGGGCAGTTCGGCCAGGCGCACGTTGCGGAAGTCGCCGGCGTCACGGAAGTAGGCGTAGGCGTCCTCGCCCCGCCCGGTACCGTCGACCTGCCCGGCACGGGCATACAGCAGACGGGCCTGACCCAGCAGGTCGAGCCCGATGTTCGCCAGGGCCACCTCCTCCTCCAGCTCGGGCGCACGGGTGGTCCACTCGGCCAGCCGCTGCGCACTGACCAGAGCGTCGTCGGCCAACGCCACACAGACGGCGGCCAGTTCGCCGGTGTCCACTCCCTCGGGCACCGTGGTGTCCACCCCGTGCAGAGGGTCCTCGAAACCGGTGCCGTACGCCCAGCGGGTGTCGTCCTCGTGCCCCTCGGCGAGGCTCAGGTAGACGTGGTCGTCACTCATACCCTGCTCCTCAGATGTGCGGGACGTCGTCGGGGATGTCGTAGAACGTGGGATGCCGGTACACCTTGTCCGCACTCGGCTCGAAGAAGGGATCCTTCTCGTCACGGGTGGAAGCGGCGATGTACTCGGAGCGCACGACCCAGACCGACACGCCCTCGTTGCGGCGCGTGTACAGGTCACGCGCGTGCGTGAGCGCCATACGGTCGTCAGCGGCGTGCAACGAACCCACATGGACATGGTTCAGACCACGCTTGCCCCGCACGAACACCTCATACAACGGCCAGTCGTTCTTCCCGGCGGTCATGCCACCGCTCCCTTCCGCGTACGGGACGCCTGCCTGGCGGCGTGGGCCGTGGCCGCCTCACGCACCCAGGCGCCCTCCTCATGGGCAGCCCGGCGCCGGGCGACGCGCTCGGCGTTGCAGGGCCCGTCGCCGGAGATCACCCTGGTCAACTCGGCCCAGTCGGGGGTGCCGAAGTCGTGGTGGCCGCGCTCGGCGTTCCAGCTCAACTCGGGGTCGGGCAGGGTGACACCGAGCTTCTCGGCCTGCGGGACGGTCATGTCGACGAACCGCTGGCGCAGTTCGTCGTTGCTGTGCCGTTTGATCTTCCACGCCATCGACTGCGCCGAATTCGGCGAGGCGTCATCAGGCGGACCGAACATCATCAGCGACGGCCACCACCAGCGGTCCACCGCGTCCTGCACCATCGCCCGCTGCGCGTCGGTACCACGCATCAACGTCAGCAACAGCTCATAACCCTGCCGCTGATGGAACGACTCCTCCTTGCAGATCCGCACCATCGCCCGCGCATACGGCCCGTACGACGACCGGCACAACGGCACCTGATTACAGATCGCCGCACCGTCCACGAACCAGCCGATCACCCCCACGTCGGCGAAACTCACCGTCGGATAATTGAAGATCGACGAGTACTTCTGACGCCCCTCGATCAGCCACTGCGTGAGATCCGCGCGATCGGCACCCAGCGTCTCCGCCGCCGAGTACAGATACAGCCCGTGCCCCGCCTCGTCCTGCACCTTCGCGAACAGGATCGCCTTACGGCGCAGCGACGGCGCACGCGTGATCCACTCCCCCTCCGGCTGCATACCGATGATCTCCGAATGCGCATGCTGCGCGATCTGCCGCACCAACGTCCGGCGATACCCCTCCGGCATCCAATCCCGCGGCTCGATCCGCTGATCCCGCGCGATCGTCGCATCGAAATGCTCCTGGAGTTCCGGCTCTGCACGGTCCGCCGACGCGTCGGCGTGTGTCGCTGGCATCTCTCCTGCCTTCCCCACCGAACATTGGCTCGGTGTGCGTCACGGTTGAGTTCTTCGTGTCACGGCAAGCGCCGCAGTCGGGTCAGCGGCCGTCGAAGGACGGCTGCCGGCCGTCGAGGAAGGCCCGTACGGCGGCCCGGTGGTCCTCGGTGGCGCCCAGTCGCTCCTGGGCCGCCGCCTCGCGTTCCAGGACAACGGGCAGGGGCGCTCCGTCGGCCCTGAGGAGCGCCTTGACCTCGGCGTACGCGGCGGTGGGACCGGTGGCGAGGCGCTTGGCGAGAGCCAGACCCTCCGTGGCGGCGCCGCCGTCCGGCACCACGGTGTGGACCAGGCCCCACCGCTGCGCCGCTTCCGCGTCGAAGCGGTCGCCGAGGAGCATCAGGGCGGCGGCCCGCGAGGGACCGACCGCCTGCGCCAGGGCCGCGCTCAGACCGCTGTCGGCGGCCAGGCCGATCCCGGTGAACGCGGTCGCGAAGCGGGCCCCGGATCCGGCGACCCGCAGGTCGGCACAGAGCGCGAGCCCCAGTCCCGCTCCGACACAGGCGCCCTCGACGGCCGCGACCACGGGCTGCGGCAGCGTGCGCAGTTCCTCGACGAGCGGGTTGTACTCGTCCCGGACGACGGCGAAGGCGGAGGCGGGTGCGGCTTCCAGTGCCCGCGCGTGCTCCTTGAGGTCCTGTCCGACGCAGAAGTGCCGGCCCTCGGCGGTGAGGAGCACCGCCCGGACGAGGTCGCCGTCGCCGCGTACCCGGCGCACGGCGGCGATCAGTCCGGCGCGCGCCGACGTGTCCAGGGCGTTTCCCGCCGAGGGTCTGCGCAGCGCGATGACAGCGACCCCGCCGTCCAGGGTGTAGCCGACGCCGCCGCTGCGCGCCTCGTCGCCCGCGGGCGCGGCCGTGCCGCTCACTCCCATGTGTGGAACCCCTTGCCCGTCTTGCGCCCCAGCTCTCCGCGGGCGACCTTGTCGCGCAGCAGCCGGGGCGGGGCGAAGCGTTCGCCGAGTGTGGCGTGCAGGTGCTCGGCGATGGCGAGGCGTACGTCGAGTCCGACCAGGTCGGTGAGGCGCAGGGGCCCCATGGGGTGCTTGTAGCCGAGCCGCATGGCGTCGTCGATGGCGTCCGGTTCGGCGACGCCCTCCTCGACCATGCGGATCGCCTCCAGGCCCAGGGCCAGGCCGAGGCGGCTGCTGGCGAACCCGGGCGTGTCCTGCACGACGATGTCCTTCTTGCCGAGGCAGCGGGTCCAGTCGAGGGCCGCCTCCACGGTGTCGGTCCCGGTGTCGGGCGTGACGACGATCTCGACCAGTGCGGAGGCGGGCACCGGGTTGAAGAAGTGCATGCCGAGGAAGCGGTCGGGCCGGGTGAGGACGGCGGCGAGATCGGTGACCGAGAGGGAACTGGTGTTGCTGGCCAGTACGGTGCCGGGGCTCACCGCCCGCTCGGCGGCGGCCAGCAGCCGCGCCTTGAGCGCGGCGTCCTCGGGGACGGCCTCGACGACCAGGTCGGCGTGCGAGGGCAGGGCGTCGACGGACGGAACCGTCGTCACCCGGGCCAGCACCTCCTCCACGGGCTCGGCGAGGGCTCCGCGTTCGGCTGCTCTGCTCAGTCCGGCGGCGACACGGTCCAGTGCCGCGGCCGCGGCCTGGTCGCCGCTCTCCACGACGGTCACGGCCGAACCGGCCGTCGCGAAGGACTGTGCGATGCCGGCGCCCATGCGGCCGCCGCCGACGACGCCGACGACTGCGGGTGCTGAGGTCATGCCCGGCTCCTCTTCTCCAGGAAGCGTGTCATGCGGTCCTTCTTGTCCTGTCCCTCGAACAGCACGGCCTGCGCGAGGTCGTCGACGACCGGATGGGCGCCCGGTGTGTCGACGACGAGCTTCGTCAGCCGCAGCGCGGTGGCGGAGGAGCGGGCCATCCGGTCGAGCAGGGCGTGCGCCTCGTCCAGCAGCTTCTCCGCCGGTACGACGTCGATGACCAGCCCCGCCGCCAGAGCCGCGGCCGCGTCGAGGTTCCGCCCCGCCAGCAGCACCTGCTTGGCGACGGACTCGCCGACCAGCTCGGGCAGCCGTCGGCAGGCCCCGGCCGCGGCGAGGATGCCGAGCCCCGGCTCGGGGTTGCCGAAGACGGCGTCCGGACCCGCGATGCGCAGGTCGCAGGCGTACGCCAGTTCGGCGCCGCCGCCCAGGGCCCAGCCGTCGACGGCCGCGAGCGTGGGCATGGGGAGTCGGCCCACGCGCTCGAACAGGCGGCTGTTGATGCCCTGGAGGGCTTCGTCGCGGCCGCGTCGCAGCAGTTCGGCGATGTCGGCACCGCCCGCGAAGACACCGCCGTGCCCAGTGAGCAGCAGCAGCTTCGGATCGGCTTCCAGAGAACCGCACACCTCGTGCAGTTCGGCGATCATGCGGCCGCTGATGGCGTTGCGCGCCTCGGGCCGGTGCAGGGTGACGACGACCCGGTCCTCGCGTTCCTCGACGAGCAGCGTCTCGTAGGCGGTTGCGGTGCTCATACGCGCTCCACGAGCATCGCGACGCCCTGGCCGACTCCCACGCACAGCGTCGCCAGGCCCCGGCGGGCGTCCTCGCGCTCCAGCCGGCCGAGCAGCGTCAACAGGATGCGGGCGCCGGAGCAGCCGAGGGGATGGCCGAGCGCGATGGCGCCGCCGTCGGCGTTGACCCTCTCCTCGTCGAGCTTGAGTCGGCGCATGACCGCCAGCGCCTGCGCGGCGAACGCCTCGTTCAGCTCGACCGCGTCCACGTCCCCGGCCTGCCATCCGGCGCGGGCCAGGGCCTTCTCCGTGGCGGGAACCGGGCCGAGGCCCATGACATGGGGCTGCACGCCGGCCGACGCGGAGGTGACGATCCGCGCCCGTGGGGTGAGCCCGTACCGCCGTACCGCTTCGGCGCTCGCGACCACCAGCGCGGCGGCGCCGTCCGACAGCGGAGAGGAGGAACCGGCGGTGACGATGCCGTCCTCGCGGAAGATGGTCCGCAGCGCGCCGAGCTTCTCCAGGGTCGTGCCGGGGCGCGGCCCCTCGTCACGGGTGACCTCGCCGTCCTTCGTCGGGACCGGCACGATCTCGCGGTCGAAGCGCCCCGCCTCCCGGGCCGCCACGGCCCGCTGGTGACTGCGCAGCGCGAACGCGTCGGACTCGGCACGTGTGATGCCGTCCAGGGCCGCGACCTCCTCGGCCGTCTCCCCCATCGTGAGGGTCACCCTGACTGTCTCGGGACCGGCCCCCGGGGGCACGGCCCGGTCCGCGGCGGCGAAGCGCGGGTTGGTGAAGCGCCAGCCCAGTGAGGTGTCGTGCACCTCCCCCGGCTTGGCCCAGGGGGTGCCGGGCTTGGCCATCACCCAGGGGGCGCGGGTCATGGACTCCACCCCGCCCGCGACCACCAGGTCCGCTTCCCCGGAGCGGATCGCCTGGGCGGCGTTCGCGACCGCGGTCAGCCCGGAGGCGCAGAGCCGGTTGACCGTGTAGCCGGGGACGGTGTGCGGCAGCCCCGCCAGCAGTACGGCCATGCGCGCCACGTCCCGGTTGTCCTCACCGGCCTGGTTGGCGGCCCCGAGGACCACCTCGTCCACGGCCTCGGACGGGATCCCCGCGCGGCGCACGGCCTCACCCACCACCAGGGCGGCCAGGTCGTCGGGACGTACGGAGGCCAGTACGCCGCCGTAGCGGCCCTGGGGAGTGCGCGCGCCGTCGATCAGGAAGACGTCGTCAGACATGGGCGGGCTCCTCGGCGGGGGCGTGGCGGCGGGACTGGACCACCGAGAAGCGGCCGGTGACGAAGGCCGGGTCGGTGAGGGCGGCGTTGGCGGCGGGGTTGGCCGCGGTGCCGTGGAAGTCGCTGAAGGCGGCGGACTGGTTGACGAAGACGGCGCCGGTCAGGTTCTCCGACAGGTGCACGCCCGCGTCCAGCGCGGCCTCGCGGGTCGCCTCCAGCACGTCGGCGTCGGTGGTGTACACCGAGGCGGTCAGCGCGCCGTGGCGCCGGACGGTGTCGTGCAGGAGCCGCAGGCCGTGCGCGGTGGAGTCGGTGCCGATGACGAACGAGACCGGTCCGAACCACTCGCTGGTGTACGTCTTCTCGTCGGCCCCGGCGTCGAGCCGGGCCACCAGCGGGGTGCGGACGAGGGCTTCGGGGTGCTCGGGGTGCGTCAGCTTCCGGGAGGGGTGCGCGATACGGCCGTCGAGGACTGTCGCCGCCTCCTCCAGCCCGTTCAGGACGCCCTCGTTCACGATCGCGCCCAGGGTGGCGGCGGCACGCGCGGGGTCGCCGAGCAGCTTGTCCAGCGCCGTGCCCAGGTCGGCGGCGAACGCGTCGGCCGTGCGCGGCCCCTGGTCGGTGGTGAAGCCCGCGCGCGGGACCAGGATGTTCTGCGGGGTGGTGCACATCTGACCGCTGTAGAGGGCGAGCGAGAAGGCCAGGTTGCGCAGCAGTCCGGCGTAGTCGTCGGTGGAGTCGACGAGAACGGTGTTCAGTCCGGCCTTCTCGGTGTGCACGGCGGCCTGGCGGGCGTTGGTCTCCAGCCAGTCGCCGAACTCGCTGGACCCGGTGAAGTCCACGATGCGCACGTCGGGGTGCGTGGCCAGGGCGGGGGCGGTGCGTTCGCCGGGGCGCTGGGCGGCGAGCAGCACCACGTCGGGGTCGAATCCGGCCTCCGCCAGGACCTCGCGGGCGATGCGTACCGTGATGGCCAGCGGCAGCACGGCCCGCCGGTGCGGCTTGACGATGACCGGGTTGCCGGTGACCAGGCTCGCGAACAGGCCCGGGTAGCCGTTCCAGGTGGGGAAGGTGTTGCAGGCGATCAGCACGGCGACGCCGCGTCCGACCGGGGTGTAGGTCTTGTCCATGGCGAGGGGGCCGCCCCGGCGCTGCGGCTTGCTCCAGCGGGTGGTGGCCGGGTGGCGCTTCTGCTCGTACCAGGCGTACGCCACCGCTTCGAGCCCTCGGTCCTGGGCGTGCGGGCCGCCGGCCTGGAAGGCCATCACGAACGGCTGGCCGGTGGTGTGCTGGACGGCGTGCGCGATCTCGAAGCTCGCCGCGTTCAGCCGGGCCAGGATCTCGGCCGCGACCCCGGCCCGGGTGTCGGGGCTCGCGGCGCGCCATGCCGTGGCGGCGGCCTTGGCCGTGGTGACGGCCGTGTCGGGTGCGAGGTAGGGGTAGCTGATGCCGAGCGGGAAGCCGTAGGGCGAGAACTCGGTGGCGGGGACGGTGCCCGCGCCGGGGTGTCCTTCGAGGGGGAAGGGGTTGCCGAGGAGGGCGCGGAAGGCGGCCTCGCCCTGGTGGGGCGCCTCGGCTCCGTAGGCGGAGGTGCTGGGTGTCTCCGGGTAGGGCGTCCAGTGGCCGCGGTCGGCGGCGTGCTCCACGGCCTGCTGGAGCAGGTCCGCGTGGCGGGCGTGGAAATCGGTGGGCATCGGGAACTCCTGGCCGAACGTTCGGTAGGTCGGTGGGTGCGGTCCGCCAGGCGGCGGATGCGGGGCGGGTCGGGAGGCAGGGCCTGGAATGCAGGGCCTGTGAGGCAGGGGCCGCGAGGCGTCGGGCCCCGGAGCGGGCGAGGGACCGGGGTGGGCGCCTACGGGTGAGGCCGGCGGATCAGACGTCCGCGAGCAGGGTCGCCGGACGCTCGACGCAGTCGGCCACGAAGCGCAGGAAGCCACCGGCCACTCCCCCGTCACAGACCCTGTGATCGAAGCTGAAGGAGAGCTGTGTGACCCTGCGGACCGTCAACCGGCCGTCCACGACCCATGGTTTGTCGACCAGGCGCCCGACGCCGAGCAGGGCGGCCTCCGGGTGGTTGATGATCGGTGTGGATCCGTCGACGCCGAACACCCCGTAGTTGTTGAGGGTGAAGGTGCCTCCGGTCAGCGCGTACGGAGGCAGGTTCCCGGCGCGGGCGAGCTCGGTCAACCGGGCGAGTTCGGCGGCCAGTTGGACGGTCGTCATGAGGTGGGCGTCGCGGACCACCGGGACGACCAGCCCGCGTTCGGTCTGGGCGGCGAAGCCCAGGTGCACCTGGCCGTGGCGGAGGATCTCCCGGCGCTCGGTGTCGACCGTGGAATTCAGCTCGGGGAAGCGGCGCAGCCCGGCGACACAGATACGGGCGAACAGCGCCAGCAGACCGATGCGCGTGCCGGAACCGGCGGACTCCAGCACCTTCTTGGCCTCCAGCAGCCCGGTCGCGTCCACGTCGACCCAGGTGGTGGCGTCGGGGATCTCGGTCCGGCTGCGGGAGAGCTTGTCTGCGACGGCGCGGCGGACTCCGCGCAGGGGGATGCGCTCGGGACCGGCCGCCGTGGTCGGCTCCGACGGTGCGGGAGCCGGGGCCGCGGCCTCGTGCGCCGGGCTCGGGCTCGCGGCCTGCCGCCCGGCGGCCCGGGCGACGGCCTGCTCGACGTCCCTTCTGAGCACGACGCCCGCCGGCCCGGACGGTGAAAGGCCGCCGAGGTCTACGCCGTGGTCCCGGGCCATCCTCCGCACGAGAGGCGAGATCACCCGGGGGGCAGGCGCCGGGGCGGCGGTGGCGGTGGCGGTGGCGGTGGCCGAGATGTCCGGTGCGGCGTGCGACGCGGATGCGGAGCCGCCCGCCGGTGCGGCACTCTCGACCGCTCCGGATCGCTGCGCGGCACCGGCAGCATCTCCGGCGGCTCCGGCAGGCGCGGCGCCCACGGACGGGCCCGCCGCCGCTGCGGCGCGGCGGCGGCGGCGCGAGGTCGTCGGACCGTGGCCGGTGCCGTAACCGATCAGCACATTGCCGGATCCGGCCTGTTCCTCCTCCCGGTAACGCTCCGCCGCCGCGTCGGCCGCCCTCCCCGGCTCCGGTGCGCCACCCGCCTGCTCGGTCCGGGGCCCGCCCGCGGACCCGTCGGCCACGGCGGGTGCCCCCTCCCCCACGGTGATCAACGGCTCCCCCACCGGCAGCGCCGTGCCCGCCTCCGCATGCAGCCGGAGCACGGTGCCCGCGTACGGGACCGGCACCTCGACCGCGGCCTTCGCGGTCTCGACCTCGACCACGACCTGGTCGACGGTCACGGTGTCGCCGACGGCGACCTTCCACTCGACGATCTCCGCCTCGGTCAGCCCTTCGCCGAGGTCGGGCAGCCGGAACAGCTGCTCCGGACGCGTTGCGGTGGTCATGCGACCGCTCCCTTCACAAGATGCCGGGTGTCCGGTTCGTCGCCGAACTGGAGGCGGTCGACGGCGTCGAGGATCCGGTCGACGCCGGGCAGATGCGCGTGCTCCAGCTTCGGCGGCGGGTAGGGGATGTCGAAGCCGGCCACGCGCAGGACGGGTGCGGCCAGCGAGTGGAAGCAGCGTTCCTGGACGCGCGCGGCGATCTCCGCCCCGACCCCGGCGAAACCCTGAGCCTCCTGCACGACCAGGCATCGCCCGGTCCGCCGTACCGATTCCGACACCGTCTCGTCGTCGAAGGGGACGATCGTGCGCAGGTCGACCACCTCCAGCTCGATGCCCTCGGCCGCCGCGGCCTCGGCCGCGGCCAGGGCCACCGGGACCGACGGCCCGTAGGCGACGACCGTGGCGTCACGGCCCTCCCGCCGTACGGCGGCCCGCCCGAACGGCAGCGCGCCGCGCCGCGCCAGATCGGTGTCCTCGCGCGACCAGTAGAGCTTCTTCGGCTCCAGGAGGACCACCGGGTCGGGGTCGGCGATGGCGTCCCTCAGCAGCCAGTACGCGTCCTCGGCCGTCGCCGGGGTGACGACCTTCAGGCCGGGGGTGTGGGCGTAGTACGCCTCGCTGGAGTCGCAGTGGTGCTCGACCCCGCCGATGCCGCCCGCGTACGGGACGCGGATCACCAGCGGCAGCGAGAGCCGTCCCCGGGTCCGGTTGCGCAGCTTGGCGACGTGGGAGGCGATCTGCTCGAACGCCGGGTAGGCGAAGGCGTCGAACTGCATCTCCACCACGGGCCGGAAGCCGCCCATGGCCATGCCGACGGCGAGCCCGACGATGCCGGCCTCGGCGAGCGGGGTGTCGAAGCACCTCTCCTCGCCGAAGTCGCGGGTCAGTCCGTCGGTGATGCGGAAGACGCCGCCGAGCGGGCCGACGTCCTCGCCGAAGACGAGCACGCGGTCGTCCTCGCGCAGGGCGTCGCGCAGGGCGGTGTTGAGCGCCTGCGCCATGGTGACCTTGGTGGGCTCGGTGGGCCCGGTGGGTTCCGTGGGGCCGGTGGCCTCGGTGGTCTCGGCCATGGGTCAGTCCTCCTGGGTCAGGGCGGTCTCGGCGAGCTCGGCCGCCAACTGGGCGCGCTGCTCGCGCAGTTGCGGGGTGGGCTCGGCGTAGACGTGGTCGAACAGCTCCAGCGGGTCGGGGGCGGTGTCCGTGTTCATGCGGGTACGCAGGTCCGCGGCCAGGGCTTCCGCCTCCTCCCGTGCGGCCGCCGTGTCGGCGTCGGTGAGGGCGCCGCGGGCCCGCAGGTGTGTCTCCAGTCGGCTGAGGGGGTCCGCGGCGCCCCAGCGCTCGACCTCCTCGGCGTCGCGGTAGCGGGTCGCGTCGTCGGCGTTGGTGTGCGCGTCCATGCGGTAGGTGTGCGCCTCGACCAGGACGGGGCCGTGCCCGGCGCGGGCGTGCGCGACGGCGTCGGTGAGCACCGCGAGCACGGCGACCAGGTCGTTGCCGTCGACCTGCTCGGAGCGCACCCCGTAGCCGATGCCCTTGTAGGCGAGGGCGGGTGCCGCGGTCTGCCTGGCCAGGGGGACGGAGATCGCGTACTTGTTGTTCTGGACGAAGAAGACGACCGGCGCGCGGAGGACGGCCGCGAAGTTCAGCGCCTCGTGGAAGTCGCCCTCGCTGGTGGCGCCGTCACCGATCAGGGCCATCGCCACGCCGTCCTCGCCCTTGCGGCGCTGCGCCTCGGCCATGCCGGTGGCGTGCAGCACCTGGGTGGCCAGCGGGGTGCACTGGGGGGCGACGCGGGTGGCGGCCGGGTCGTAGCCGCAGTGCCAGTCGCCGCGCAGCAGGGTGAGCACCTCGACCGGGTCGATGCCCCGGGTGACCAGGGCGACGGAGTCCCGGTAGGTCGGGAACACCCAGTCGTCCGGGCGCAGCGCGAGCACGGCGCCGACCTGGCAGGCCTCCTGGCCCCGGCTGGAGGGGTAGACGGCGAGGCGCCCCTGCTTGGTGAGCGCGGTGGCCTGGGTGTCGAAGCGGCGCCCCAGGACCATCCGCCGGTAGGCCTCGCGCAGGACCTCCACCGAGGGCTCGCGGTAGCCGGCCGGGGGCTTGGCCACGGCGGTGCCGTCCTCGGCCACGAACCGCACCGGCGTGAGGGACGGCAGGAGGCCCTGGACCGTCTGTCGGAGGCTCTTCACGGACATGGAGGGCGCTCGCTTTCTCTGGACGCTTGACAGGAGAATGGTGACGACGAGGGAATATGTGTTCAAGACTTCGCGTGAACCGCAGATGAAGTGCCGAATTCTCAGCTTCTGGAGAACAATGTGTCTGAGATGGACTCGCCGACGGGGCCCGTGCCCGGACGAACTGCCGTCCCGCTCGACGACACCGACCGTCAGATCCTGGCCCGGCTGCTGAAGGACGCCCGCCAGTCGGTCCGCGCGCTGGCCGAACAGGTGCACATCTCGCGCGCCAACGCCTACACACGCATCGCCAGGCTGCTGTCCGAGGGGGTGATCACCGGCTTCACCGCGCAGCTGAACCCCAAGCGGGCCGGCCTCGGCACCAGCGCCTATGTCACCCTGAGCACCGAGCAGGCCGCCTGGCGGGACATCTCGCGCGAGTTGCGCGAGATCCCGTACGTGGAGCATGTCTCCCTGGTGACGGGCGACTTCGACGTCCTGGTGCTGGTGCGCGCGCCGGACAACGAGGCGCTGCGCTCGGTCGTGCTGGAGAGGATCCAGGGGGTTTCCGGGGTGCGTTCGACGCGGACCTGGCTGGTGTTCGACGAAGTGCGGGGGCGCGGGGCGGACTGGACGGGCTGACCGGGTTGCCGACCGGCACCGGCCACGCCGACCGGCCCCGACCACGCCGACCGGTCCTCGGGCCGCCCCGACCGGGCCCCCTGGCGTCCGGCCGGGCCGACGGAGTGCGGCCGGTGGAGTGCGGCCGGCCCGTCAGGCGCCGACGAGCTCCCCGGAGTCGCGCCCGGGCGGGCGTACGGCGGTGGCGCTGCGGCCGCGTGAGCGCACGACCCGGAACCGTCCGGTGACGAAGTGCGCCCCGCCGCCCGGCGGTTCGGGCGCGGCCGAGGAGGGGTCGGCGGGCAGGTCGTCGGCGAGGTTCTCCACCAGGTGGACGCCGACGTCGAGCGCCGCCGCCTCGGTGGCCGCCAGGACCAGCGGATCGGTCGAGTGCACCACGGCGAACTGCGCACCGTGGCGGCCGACCGTGCGGCGGAAGATCTCCAGGCTGTGCGTGGTCGAGTCGGTGCCCACGAGGAAGGCGACCGGCCCGGGCCACTCCCGGGCGTAGACCCGCTCGTCCCGCGCCGCCAGCCGGACCACGAGCGGGCTGCGCAGGTCGGCGCCGGGATGATCCGGGTGGTGCAGCGCCCCGGAGGCGTGCACCACCGCACCGTACCGCGCGGCCTGTGTCAGTCCCGTGCGCACCTCGTTGTCGACGATCGCGCCCAGCAGCCTGGCCACGCGGACCGGGTGCCCGAGCAGCCGGTCGACGGCGTCGCCGAGGTCGGCGCCGAGGTCGCGGAGGGTCTTGTGGCCCTCGTCGGTCGCGATGCCCGCCGTCGGCACCAGGATGTTCTGCGGTGTCGTGCGGACCGTTCCGCCGCACAGGCACAGGGAGAGCGCGAGGCCCCGCACCAGGCCGCGGTAGTCCTCGGTGGAGTCGACGACCACAGTGTTCAGTCCGGTCCGGTGGGCGAACACGGCGGCCTGTCGGGCGTGTTGCTCCAGCCAGTCGGCGAACCGGGCAGGACCGGTGAAGTCGACGATGCGTACCGCCGGGTCCGTGGCCAGCCGCTGCCACAGGGGTTCCCCGGGTGCCGCGGCGGCCAGGGTGACGAGGTCGGGGTCGTGCCCGGCCTCCGTCAGCACCTGCCGCGCGACGCGCACGGTGATCGCCAGCGGCAGCACGGACCGGGGATGCGGGGCCACGATCACCGGGTTGCCGGTCACCAGGCTGGCGAACAGGGCCGGCCAGCCGTTCCAGGTGGGATGCTCGGGACAGCCGACGAGCAGCGACACACCCCGCGGCGCCAGGGCGCAGGTGCCCGCCATCGCCAGCGGTTCCTTCCGGCCGCGCGGACTCTCCCAGCGCAGGTCCGCGGGAACACGCTCCGACTCGGCGAACGCGCGGGCCACCACCTCCAGGGCGCGGTCCTGGGCGGGCGGCCCGGCGGCCCGGAACGCGGCCGCCAGGGACCGGCCCGTGGTGTGGTGCACCGCGAGCGCCAGCTCGTGGCTGCGGGTGTTCAGCCGGCGCAGTATCTCCACCGCCACCCCGGCCCGCTGGTAGGGCCCGGCGGCCCGCCAGCCGGCCATCGCCCGGCCGGCCGCCGCCACCAGCGCCGCGGGGTCGCACCGCGGATAGCCGATGTCCATGACGACCCCGTACGGCGAGGACTCGGTGCACACCCGGCCGAGTTCACCGGGCTGGCCGAGTTCGAAGGCGCGGCCCGACAGCGAGCCGAACACCTTCTCCGCGGTCCGTGCCGACCTCATGCCCGCGTCGGCGCCGCCCCGCCCCGCGCGAGTGAACGGTGCGCAGCACTCACCGGCCGCCACTGCCCGTACCGCCTGCTGCAGCAGCTCGCGATGCCGCTCGTACGGCCCCACCCGCATGGCCGTCAGCCTCTCCAGCTCGCGGCGAGCCCGAGCAGGGCGTCGTTCTCCGCCCGCAGCCCGATGGTGGCCCGGACGCCCTCGCCGACGAAGGGGCGTACGACGACATCGCCGCCGAGGCAGTGCAGGGCGAAGTCCGCGCTGTCACCGGCGAGCGGCAGCCAGACGAAGTTGGCCTGGGAGTCGGGGACTTCGAAGCCGAGGTCGCGCAACCGCAGTGTCACCCGCTGCCGTTCGGCGGTCGTGAGGGCGGCCCGCCGGACGACCTCCGCGTGCTCGCCGAGGGCGACCACCGCCGCCTCCTGGGCGAGGGCGCTGACGCTGAACGGGATCTGGGTCTTGCGGACGTGCTCCGCGATGCCGGGCGAGCCCACGCAGTAGCCGACCCGCAGGCCGGCCAGGCCGTACGCCTTGGAGAAGGTCCGCAGCACCACCACGTTCGGCCGGTCGCCGAGCAGAGCGAGGGCGTCGGGGACCAGCTCCGGGTCGGCGTACTCCCGGTACGCCTCGTCGACGACGATCAGTACGTCCTGGGGCACCCGGTCCGCGAAGTCGCGCAGCGCCTGCTCGCCGATCGCGGTGGAGGTGGGGTTGTTGGGGTTGCAGACGAACACCAGCCGGGTCCGGTCACCGACCGCCTCGGCCATGGCGTCGAGGTCCAGCCCGTGCGCGCGCAGGGGGACCCGCACCGCCGTACCGCCGGCCACCGCGGTGAGGATCGGGTACGCCTCGAAGGACCGCCAGCCGAAGACGACCTCGTCGCCGGGCCCGACGACCGAGTGCAGCAGCTGTGCGCAGACCTCCGAGGAACCGGCGCCCACCGCGATCCGCTCGGGGTCGACGTCGTGGTGCTCGGCGAGGGCCCGGACGAGTGCGGCGGCGCTCATGTCGGGATACCGCGACACCCCCTGGGCCAGTTCCGCGAGCCGCGCCGCGACACCGGGCAGCAGCCCGTACGGGGACTCGTTGCTCGCCAGCGCGACCGCGCCGGGCAACTTGCGGCCAGGGACGTAGGCGGGCAGCTGGGCCAGGGACGAACGGACGCGCACCATGCTCGACTCGCTTCTGCAGCGACGGGGCCGGAAGTCGTGCCTCCGGGCACTGGACAGGAGAATCGTGGACAGCGATCGACACCCGTTCAACAAAATGGGAAATCAGGCGACAGACTGTCGATCGGCCGCGCCTGTACCAGCAAGTAGTCCCGTCGGACCCCCGCCGGAGCCGTTCCCGCGAGACGGACGGCCCGGCCCCGCGAGAGCCTGTTGATCACAAGTCGGCCACATGCCCCTTTCCGGTCCCCCGGCCCTCGTCGTGCTCCGCGAAGACTGCCTCCACTGAGCGAGGCCGCCGGCGCCTCGCCCGCGCCGATCGAGGGAGACCATGTCCAGGCCCCAGCTCGCCCACGGGTCGTTGGCGTCACTGACGGCGGTGCTCACGCTGCTGACCACCGGCTGCGCGGAACAGGCCGCAAAGGCCGACGGAGTGCAGGCGAACGCCGATGCCTGCCGGGCGGCCGGCGGCTGGTCGGCCGAGAGGCGGGCGGAGTGGCTGCGGGTGTCGTTCCCCGACGAGGCGGCGGCCGAGGACGCGGCGGCGGTGATCGGTCCGCACACCGGCGCGCCCCTGTGCGAACCGATCACGGTGCAGGTCCAGTTCTGGGAGGCCACCGCCACGTCGGCGGGGACGAACCTGAGGTCCGTCCTGCGCTTCCGCCTGGCCACCGACGGGAGCAGCCCCCGGACCATCGGCTTCCCCGCGGGCCTCGCACCGGGGGAACGCGACGACTGCACCGGCCTCCTCATGGCGGCGTACCCGGGCAGGCCTCTGGGGCGGACCGAACTCCCCTCCGCCACAAGTCGTTTGACGCCCGCCTCCACGACGGCGGACACGGCGTTCCGCACCACCCGAATCGCCGCCCAGCGCCTCCTCCCACCGAAGACCGCGTGCGGCACACCCGCAGACCCCACCCCGAACCCCTGGGGCATCGACCATCCGTGACCGCTCGCACGGGCGATCATGTCGGCGGCAGATCGCCGATCCGATGCGCGGACGCTCCGCTCATCGACGCAGGGACGTGCGCACCCGTCTACGCCGGTTCGGTGAACTGGTCGAACACCATCACCGCGGCCCGGGTGGCGAGGGACCAGTGGTCCCGTCCTTCCGGGTCCTCAAGGTTGGGATGTCCGGCGATCCAGCGCATGTGGAAGCCGTCGAGCAGGGCGGCGATGGTGGTGGCGAGATGTTCGATCTTGTAGGGCGCGCGCATGCGCAGCCCGTAGGCGTCCAGCAGCGCCTGGTACGCCTCGCAGGCGACCTCGGTGAACGACTCGCCGTAGTGCCCCAGGGCGTCGCGGACGCGCGGGTTGGCGGCACTGGCGTAGAAGCCGAGCAGCACACGGTAGACCGGGTCCACACGGTGGTTCTCGTGGTTGTCCGTCAGGACGTCGTTGAGAGCCTCCTGCCAGGTCGTACCGCTGTCGACCGCCTCCTTGAAACGGCGGATGCTCTCCGGCAGCCCCGGGACCAGTTCGGCCTGCCGGCTGGTGAGGTGGAAGAGGAGATCTGCCTGGAAGTCGGCCTGCGCGGGCCAGATCTGGTAGATGGATCCGGTCGTGATCGCCGGTGCCGTGTCGTCGCCCAGCCTCTCCCGCATGATGCGGGTGGCCTCCTCGGTGACCCGCTTGACGCGGATGTGAGCGAGGGCCGCGGAGACGGCCTCTTCGCTCGTGTCGGAGGCGCCGGCGCAGACGAGTTCGGTGGCCGCTTCCAGCATGAGGGCCCGAGTCTCTTCGGGTGAGCGCCGGGGGAGCCTGCGTCTCGCGGCGCGCTCCGTCATGTCCTTCTCCTCCCATTTCATGATCGTTAATTCGGTGTGAACCGAGGCGTTGACAGGGCGCCAGCGTACACCTAGATTCCCGATCCGTAAGAAAGTTACGAAACTCGAAAGCGCCGGTCACCTGGCCTTTCGAAGCTCCTCGGGCTGGACCGAGGCACCGGTCGTCCCGGTGCGCCGCCCTGCTCTCCTCCGCCTTCCGCACTCTCCCCGCATGCCGTGCCGGGCACCGCCCTGCCGTTTCCGATCCTGGAGGATCCCGCATGCCCGCAATCTCACGTCCCCTCAGACTCGGCCTCGTCTCCGCCGCCATGGCGCCCCTGCTGGGCGTCGCCGCGTGCAGCGGATCGGGCACCGGCGCACCTTCGTCGTCCGGCGCCTCCGGAGGTGGCTCCTCCGCGACGTCGGACTCCCGCTCGGCGAGTGACGTCGTGACCGACTACCTCGGCTACGTCGGTGGAAAGGCGGGCAAGGCCGACGCCGGCCTCGCCCCGGTCACCCTGGGCTGGGTGAACGTCGAAGGCGGCCCCGGCGGCAACCCCGAAGCCACCCTGGGTGCCCGTGCCGCCGTGAAGTACGTCAACGATGAGCTGGGCGGCATCGGCGGACACCCGCTGAAGCTGAACGTCTGCACGGTGGTCTCCGCCGAGGAGGAGGGACAGAAGTGCGGCCAGCAACTGCTGGGCGACAAGCAGGTCTCCGCCATCGGCGTCGGCAATCTCTACCTCGGCGACGCCTCCTTCAACTCCGTGATCGCGGGGAAGAAGCCCGTGCTGGTCGGAGTGGCCACGGGGCCGACCATGCCCACCGCGAAGAACACCTTCAGCACGTTCGGCGACCTGCCGCACATCTTCGGCACCTGGGGCACGTACGCCCGTGACGTGCTGAAGGCGAAGACCGCGGCGGTGATCCACACGAGCACCCCAGGCGACAAGATCGCCTCCGGGGCGGCGGTGAAGGGCCTGAAGGCCGCCGGCCTGAAGGTGAAGTCCGTCGGATTCGACGCGCAGTCCACCGACCTGATCGGCCCGGTCACCGCGGCCGGGGCGAACACCGCGGACGTCGTGGTCCCCATCTCCATCGGTGGCGGATGCGTCGGCATAGCCAAGGCACTGAAGCAGCTCAATGTCACCAAGCCGGTGGTCTCCACGCCCCTGTGCATGTCCCCCGATGTGGCCCAAGGGCTCGGCGGGGATCTGCCCACCTGGACGTACGGCGTCGCCCAGACGCTGCCGATGGACAACTCGGCCGCCGACTCCAAGGCGTACCTGAAGGCCTCGGCGCAGGCCGGGCTGGGCAAGGACGACCAGTCCAAGGTCTTCGCGCCGCTGGGCTGGAGCACGATCCTGACGTACGCGAAGGTGCTCAACGCCATCGGCCCGGACAAGATCACCCCCGCGTCGGTGACCGAACAGCTCAAGAAGTTCCCCGGGCCGGTCGTCATGGGCGCCGCAGAGGTCGAGTGCGGCAAGTACCCGGACGCCCCCGCCGTCTGCAACGACCAGGCGAGGTTCTACCAGTACGAGGGCAAGGGCCAGTTCAAGCCCCTGACCGACTGGATCCGCCCGCCCCAGTGAGACCCGCCCTCCCCCGCCGCCACCGCTGAGGCCACGCGCCTCCCCTGACGCAGCCTCAGCGGTGCGGACTCGCGGACCCGCGGACTCATGACAGGAGTCATGAATTGGAACAGATCCTGCTCTTCGCCGTGCTCGGCCTCGGCCAGGGGGCACTCATCGCCGGCATCGCGCTCGGCGTGGTGGTCACCTACCGGGGCTCGGGCATCATCAACCTGTCCACCGGCGCCGTCGCCATGGCCTCGGCCTATGCCTTCTGGGCCCTGACCACCGGTTTCTTCGGGCTCACGCTGCCCGTCGTGCCCGCTCTCGTCGGGGCCCTCGCGGTCGCGCTCGCCGTCGGAGTGCTGACAGAGGTGGCGGTCTTCAAGCCGCTGCGCACCGTCTCGCCCCTGGCCAAACTCGCGGCCTCCCTCGGCGTCCTGCTCACCCTGCAGGCCACCGTGCTCCTGGTCTTCGGGGTGCAGCCGCAGCAGGCACCGAGCATCCTTCCGGCCGGCACCGTCACCATGCTGGGCATCACCACACCCTCCGACCGCTTCGTCCTGGCGGGACTGGTCGTCGTGATCGCCCTGGTCCTCGGGGCCCTGTACCGGTGGAGCCGCTTCGGCCTGGCCACCCGCGCGGCCTCGGAGAACGAACAGGCCGCTCTGCTCGCAGGCCTGTCGCCCAACAGCGTCTCGATGGCCAACACGCTCCTGGCCGCCCTGGTCGCCGGGCTGCTCGGTGTCCTGGCTGCGCCCATCGTCCAGGTCGACTCCATGACGCTTCCGCTGCAGGTGGTCCCGGCCCTGGCCGCCGCCCTCTTCGCCGGGTTCACCTCGCTGTGGATCGCCTGCGGCGCGGGGATCCTCATCGGAGTGCTCCAGTCGATCGTGTACTACCTGTCCACACAGAGCTGGTTCCCGACCGACAACGGCAACGCCATGCCCGGCCTCCAGCAGCTTCTCGTCTTCGCCCTGATGGTCGTCGCCCTGTACGTGCGGGGCGCCGGTCTGCCGCGCCGCGGTGAACTCGTCGAACAGCGGCTGCCCGCGGTGCCCTTGCCGGAGCGGCTGCTGCGTCCCGCTCTGATGTCCGCCACGGTCGCCGCCGCCGCACTGATAGTGCTCCCGTTCGACTTCCGCCAGGCACTCACGAACTCGTTGATCGGCATGGTCATCGTCCTGTCCTACGTCGTCATCACCGGCTACGTCGGACAGATCTCCGTGATGCAGCTCGCGCTCTCCGGAACGGCGGGCTTCGTCCTCTCCCGCCTCTCGGTCGGGTGGGGCATCCCGTTCCCGTTCTCCGCCATCGGCGCGATGGTGCTGGCCACACTGCTCGGGGTGGCCGCGGGCGTCTCAGCCCTGCGGGTGCGGGGCGTGAGCCTCGCCGTCGTCACCCTGGCCGCGGCCCTGGCCATGGAACAGGCACTGTTCAACAACACCTCGTTCGGCGGAACGGCCGGAGTGTCCGTACCCCCGCCGAGCCTGTTCGGGATCGACCTCGGTCCGAAAGCGGACTTCCGCGGCCTGGACGGCAACGAACCCAGCCCCATGTTCGGCTTCCTCGTCCTGGCCGTCACCGTCGCCCTCGGACTGTACGTCGCCCACCTGCGGCGCACCGGACTCGGGCGGCGGATGCTCGCCGTCCGCTCCAACGAGCGCGCCGCCGCGGCAGCCGGTGTCGACGTCCGGGCCGTGAAGATCGCCGCGTTCACCATCAGTTCCTTCATCGCCAGCGCCGCCGGAACCCTCTACGGCTACAACTTCGGCTCGGTCAGCGCCGCCCGGTTCACCGCCCTGGCCGCACTCGGCCTGATCGGTTTCGCCTACATCGGCGGCATCACCATGGTGTCCGGAGCCGTGTTCGCGGGGCTGATGTCCACCGAGGCGCTGCTGCCCCACGCACTGGACAAGTGGTTCGGGATCAAGGGGACCTGGGCCCTGCTCTTCGGCGGCGTCTCCCTGATCGTGACGCTGATCGCCAACCCCGACGGCATCGCGGGCGCCGCCCACCGCCGCAGGGCGGCGAAGAGGGCGAGACGCGCGGCGGCCACGACGGGACCACCGGCCGACGGCGCATCCGCCGTCGGCTCCCCGGAGATCCACCTCGGCCGTACTCCCGCCGACACCAAGGAGGTCGCACCGTGAACGTACTCTCCGTCCAGCAGCTGGGCGTCAGCTACGGCGGCGTCCACGCGCTCAGCGACGTCTCCCTGGAGGTCGGCGAGGGCCAACTCGTGGGGCTCATCGGCCCCAACGGGGCCGGCAAGACCACCTTCGTGGACGCGGTCACCGGTCTCGTCACCGCCCGGGGACGGGTGGAACTGGACGGCAAGGACCTGACCGGACGGCCGCCCCATGTACGAGCCCGCCGAGGGCTCGCCCGCACCTTCCAGAGCAGCGAACTCTTCGAGGACCTCACGGTCGCGGAGAACCTCCAGGTCACGGCGGACCCCTCGACGTGGTGGACCGCGCTCGGCGAGACCTTCGGCCGCCGCCCCTCCCCGAACCCCGCCGTCCCTCAGGCCCTCGCGGCCCTGGGACTCGAGGACCTGGCCGACGCCTCGGCGCACGAACTGTCCCAGGGCAGACGCAAACTCGTCGGTGTGGCAAGGGCCTTGGCAGCCCGTCCCCGCGTCATCTGTCTGGACGAACCCGCGGCCGGCCTGGACACGACGGAGAGCGCCGAACTCGGACACAGACTGCGCGCGGTCGCCGACGCCGGTACCTCGCTGCTCCTCATCGACCACGACATGAGCCTCGTGATGGGCATCTGCGACCACGTCGTCGTCCTGGAGTTCGGCAAGGTGATCGCCTCCGGGACACCGGCACAGGTCCGAACCGACCCCGCCGTCGTGACCGCCTACCTCGGGGCATCCGCCGTACAGCCCGCCACCACGTCCGGCACTTCGGCCGACGGCTCCGCCGAGGCCCTCACCAGCACACCGGAGACAGCATGAGCACCCCAGTCCTGAAGGTGGCCGGACTCACCGCCGGATACGACGGAGCCGCCGTCATCCGCGGGCTCGACCTCGAAGTGGGCGCGGGAGAGGTCGTCGCCCTCCTCGGGGCCAACGGAGCGGGGAAGACCACCACGCTCAAGACCGTCTCCGCGCTGCTGCGCCCCCTCGCCGGCACGATCACTTTCAACGGGACGGACCTCGGCAGGACCCCGGCAGCGACCCGCGCCCGCCTCGGCATCGCCCACGTCCCGGAAGGACGCGGCATCTTCTCCGGCCTCACGGTGGCGGAGCACCTGCGCCTCGGTCACCGGGGCGAGCGCCTCGACCAGGCGGCCGCCCAGCGTTACTTCCCCGCCCTGTCCCGCCTCCAGGACCGCAAGGCAGGATTGCTCTCCGGCGGCGAGCAACAGATGCTCGCCATGGGGCGAGCGCTGGCCCGCGGCCCCAAGCTGCTCCTGCTCGACGAACTCAGCCTGGGCCTTGCACCCATCATCGTCGAGGAGTTGCTGCCCATCGTCAGGCGCTATGCCGACGACACCGGCTGCGGGGTGCTGCTCGTCGAACAGCACGTCGGCCTCGCCCTCGACATCGCCGACCGCGGCTACGTCCTCTCCCACGGCGAGATCACCGCGCACGCCTCCGCCCGGGAACTCCGGGCCGACCAGTCCCGGATCATCGCCGGCTACCTCGGCGAGCAGCACGCCTGACCCGGCCGGCGGGCACAACCGCCGTACACCACACCCGCCGTGAGCCTGAACCACTCGGGCCGGCCCACCCTCTGCCGCTCGGCCGGGCTCTCAGGGCTGCCCGCGTACCCAAGACAAGGAACCCGATGTTCACCTTCGAAAGCGAAGACGGCGTCCAGATCCACGTGCACGAGTGGAAGCCGGACACGCCCCCGCGCGCCGTCGTCCAGATCGCCCACGGCATGGGAGAGCACGCCGGCCGTTACGCCCCCCTCGCGGCAGCACTGACCGCCCAGGGTTACGCCGTCTATGCCAACGATCACCGCGGACACGGGCTGAGCAGGCACGCCGAGCCCGGTCATCTCGGTGACGACGGCTGGAACCGACTCGTCGGTGACATGGTCACCCTGTCGGAGACCATCCGCGAACAGCACCCCGGCCTGCCCCTGGTGCTGCTCGGACACAGCCTCGGTTCCTTCGCCTCGCAGCAGTACGTCCTGGACCACGCCCACCTGATCGACGCACTCGCCCTCGCCGGTACCACCGCGGTCGACGCCATGCTCGCGGCACAGGCGCAGGAGGCCGCGGCAGGAGAAGACCCGTTGCTCGCGCTCAACAGGGCGTTCGAGCCCGGCCGTACGCCGTTCGACTGGCTGAGCCGGGACGAACCGGCCGTCGACGCCTACCTCGCCGACCCCCTGTGCGGCTTCAGCCTCGACGCCCAGGGCATGGCCGGCATCACCCTCGCCTCGGCGTCACTGGCCAGGCCCAAGGGCATCCCGGCGGAGCTGCCCGTCTGCGTCCTCGTCGGGGATCACGACCCGCTGAACGCCGGTCTCTCCCTCAGCAACCTGCTCGTCGAACGCTACGGCGAGGCCGGCGTCACCGACGTGACCTACCTCATCTATCCCGCAGCCCGCCACGAACTGTTCCACGAGACCAACAAACAGGAGATCGTCAGCGACCTGCTGGCCTGGCTGAACCGCGTCCTCACCTGAGCGGGTCGGCCATCGGCCGCACTAATGACCAGATGTACATTAAGAGAGTGAGCAGTGAACCGCCCGGCGTCCCTGCCGTCGCGAGGAGACGCGTCCGCGCCCCCGAAATCCACCGCGAGGCGATCCTGGAGGCGGCGCGGGCCGCGTTCGCCGAGCGGGGCTACACCCGTGCAACCATCCGGGAGATCGCGGGGCGGGCCGGTGTCACCCACGGTCTGGTCATGCGGCACTTCGGCTCGAAGGAGCAGCTGTTCCTCGCGGCCGTGCCCGGCCCCCGCGACCTGCCCGAACTGCTCCCCGGCCCACCGGAGACCATGCCGGACCGGATCGCACGGGCCTTCGTCGAACGTATGGAACACGCCGACGGCAACGATCCGTTCCTCGCGCTGATCCGCAGCGCCGCTTCCGACGAGCAGGCCGCGACCGACCTGTACGCGGCGATGCGGCGCAGCAGCATGGAGGCATACCGCACGGTGCTGAGCGGGCCCGACGCGGACGAGCGTGTCGACCTGCTGGCCTCCCAGCTCATCGGCGTCATCTTCAGCCGGTACGTGCTGCGCGACGGCCCGGTAGCCGAGATGCCGCCGGACCGGCTCGTGGCGTACCTGACGCGCACCATCCGGTGCCTTCTCGAGCCCGTCGATCCTCCCGAGTCCTTCGAAGGGACCTCCCCGTCATGACGGAACAGGGCCTCGCCCACGTCGCGTTACCCGCGTCCCTCACCGGCCGGGCGGTCCTGCCGTCGGACACTCGCTACGAGCGGGTGCGCCACGGATACGTGCACCGGGGCGCCCCGGCCGTGGTGATCTTCCCCGAGAGCGTGGAGGAGACGGCCGAGGCACTGGCGTACGCCCGCGGCAAGGGCACAGTGGTGTCCGTGCGCAGCGGCGGGCATGGCATCAGCGGACGGTCGACCAACGACGGCGGTGTCGTCGTCGATGTCTCCCGCCTCGACCACGTCGCGGTGCTGGACCGGACGCGACGCCGGGTCCGGATCGGAGCGGGCGCCCGCTGGGGCGCAGTCGCGCAGTTCCTCGCCCCGCACGGGCTCGCCGTCAGCTCCGGAGACACCGGCGACGTGGGCGTGGGCGGGCTGGTGACCGCAGGCGGCATGGGCTGGTTCGCGCGGCGGGACGGGCTGACCATCGACCATGTGACGGCCGTCGAACTCGTCCTGGCCGACGGCACGTTCGTCCGTGCCGACGCGGAGCACCACCCCGATCTGTTCTGGGCGGTCCGGGGCGCGGGCGGCAACTTCGGCGTGGTCACGGCGGTGGAGCTGGAGGCGTCCGAGACAGGTGACGTCGTCTTCGCCAACCTGGTCTTCGACGCGCGGGAGACCGCGTCGCTCGTCGAGGAGTGGGCGGCCGTTCTCGAGGCCGCGCCCCGCGAGCTCACGAGCTTCCTCACCCTCATGCCCGCCGCACCGGGCCGCCCGGCCATGGCTCACGTGGCCGCGGTGTACGCCGGAGACCGCCCGGACGCCGCTCAGCGGGTGTTGGCTCCCCTCCTCGGCCTGGGCCCGATGCTGCACCAGGAGGCGGTGCTCGCCCCGTACCCGGCGCTGGTGCCGGTCGGCGGCGCCCCGCACCGAGGCCAGGGCCTGGGTGCCACCCGCTCGGGACTGCTCGACCGCGTCTCCACGCACACCGCCCGCTCCCTCGCGGACGCGCTGGCTTCGGAGCAGGTGCTGATGGGGCAGTTCCGTTCGGTGGGCTGCGCGGTCAACGACGTCAGTGCCTCGGCCACCGCCTACCCCCACCGGACCCAGAACTTCCACCTGCTCTCCGCGACCGTGCCCGACCGGGAGCGCTCCCTCGACGCCCACTGGGCCCGGCTCGCCCCGGAGGTGAACGGCGTGTACCTCAGCTTCGACACCCGCCGTTCCCCCGAGGCCCTCGCCGAGGCGTTCCCCGAGTCGGCCCTGACCCGGCTGCGCGCGCTCAAGGCCCGGTACGACCCGGACAACGTGTTCGACCGCAACTTCCCGCTGCGGTGAGAGCGGTCTCCGGGGCGTACGGGCTGTTCAGGCCTCGCCGTGTGTGCGGGCGCCGTCGATCGCCGCCTGGTACGACGTGGCCGCCATCTCCTTGAACTGCTGGAGCCGGGGCACGTGCGCCGACTTGGTCAGCTCCGCGTGCAGGAAGGTGAGGTCGCCGGCGAGGCCCACCATGCTGAGCGCCGCCTTCAGGTACGGCTCCTGGTGGTCGAATTCGTGACGGGGCGTGCCCGGCCCGTAGGCGCCGCCGCGAGCGGAGGCCACCACGACCCTCTTGCCGGAGAGCGGGCCCTGGCCGGTGGCCGGGTCGGCGATCAGCGGCGCGATGAGGACGCGGTCGAACCACACCTTGAACGTGGACGGCACCGAGAAGTTGTACATCGGCACGCCGAGCAGGATGGTGTCGGCCGTAAGGAGTTCCTCGATCAGCGGCCAGGTCACCGCCCAGCTCGCTTCCTCCTCGGGCGTGCGCGCGGCCGCGCGGGCCGTCGCCAAGTCGCGTATGCCCTCCGTCTCCAGGCGGTGCATGACCTCGATCTGCGCGTGGTCGACATGCGGTACGGGGTCGGCGGCCAGGTCACGGTAGACGTAGCGGCCGTCGGGGTTGGCCTTGCGCCAGGTCTCCGCGAACTCACCCGAGATCTGGCGGGAGACCGAGCCCCGGCGGGGGCTGGAGTCGAGATGAAGCAGTACGGGCATGGCGGAAGTCCCTTGTCCGGTAGGCGCGTTGAGGGGGTGTCGATCTCCATTGAAGTCGCAGGCAGGACCGTTGTCCCGTAATCTGGCGTGTTACTTCTTAACCAGAAGCGTTAGCGAGGATGACGGTGCTGGACGTACGGAAACTGGTGCTGCTGCGCGAGGTGGGGGCCCGGGGCTCGATCGCCGCGGCCGCGCAGGCACTGAACTACACGCGTTCCGCGGTCTCCCAGCAGCTGTCCGCACTGGAGTCGGAGACCGGCGCCGCGCTGCTGGACCGTGGCAGCAAACGGGCCGAGCTGACCGCCGCCGGACGACTGCTGGTGGCGCACACCGAGCGCGTCCTCGCCCAACTCGAGGCCGCAGAGGCACAGTTGAATGCCCGAGACGGCAAGGTCACCGGTGAGCTGCGGGTGGGCGTACCGCTCCACGAGGGTCCGGCCCTGCTGGTGCCGGCCTTGAACCGGTTGCGCGTACGTCATCCGGAACTGCGCATCACCCTGCACGGCGTCGACCCCGACGAGGGCCGGCAGACGGTCCGGCTCGGGCGGCTCGACGCCGTCCTGGCCTCCGGCTACCCGCAGGTGCCCGAGCCACGGGTGCCGGGGCTGTACGAGGAGGAGGTGCTCAGTGACCGCATCCGCCTGGCCGTCGCGCCCGGTCACCCGCTCGCCCGGAGCGAGGAGCCGCGTGCCCTCGCCGAGTTCGCGGAGCAGCCGTGGCTGCTGGACCGGACGTCCAGGCTCGGACAGCTGGTCCTGCACCTGTGCGCCGACGCCGGTTTCGCCCCCGACATCGTCTCCGACATCGGGGACATGCAGGCCGTGTTCGGACTGGTCTCGATGGGCTGGGGCGTGGCGCTCGTCCCCGATCTGGTGCCCGACCGGCCGGGGCATCCGGTGGCCCGCATCGCGCTGAAGGGCATCCGGCCCAGCCGCCGGATCACCCTCGTGGTACGTGAGGGCGCCCTGGACAGCCCGCCGGTGGCGGCCCTGCTGCCGGCGGTACGGGAGGCGGCCGACGAACTGCGTCGATCCTCGGCAGGCCAGAACCACCACCCCACGACGGACGAACTCCGCTCCCTGGGGGCCGGCGAACTCCGCCGAGGCGAGGCCGGCGACACCCCCGGCCCGCAGCCGACGAGCCGGGTCGGCCGACGGCCGGGGAAACCTCCTCGGCCCACGGAGTGACGGCTCGTCAGCCGTCACCTGACCGACCGCACCCAGACCGGCCGACCACCCCCACACCGACCGACCACCCGCTTCCGCCCCCGCGACCGGCTCGCTCCCGGCGCCGCCCCGGCCGCAGGCGTCAGCCGGCTGCGGCGGTCAGCGAGGATGGCTGCCCAGGCCGCACCTCCGGGCCGAGGCCCGGGGTGAGGATACGCAGCACGTACATGTCGGCGGCCCGACGCGGCGACGCGGCCGCGATGGCCGCGTGGTCGGGGAGCCCTGCCTCGGTGACCTCGCGGGCGGCCGTGGCGGTGGAGGCGGCGGTCCGGATGCGGGCCCCGGGCAGCCGGGTGCGTGCGCCGGTTCCCGGCCCGGAGGGACCGTCGGCAGCGGCAGGCGCAGCGCGGTCTGTGTGAAGGTCTCCTCCGGACCCGGTCGGGCGTGCGTCGTCGTCGCCCGTCAGCTCTCGATCACTCGGTGGAACGCGACGGTGTCGAAGATGTCCTCCATGCGGACGGCCCGCCCGTCGCGCAGGACCCAGGAGTGCACGAACGGCTGGGTCTCCGTGTGACCGCTCAGGGAGGTGATGTCCCGGCGGCCGAAGACGACCACACGGTCGCCCTCCCGGATGAACTCGCCCGGGTGCAGCCGTATGCCGCCGAGGACGGTGGGCACCCGCGCGAGGAACTCCTTGACACCGGCGTGCCCGTGCTTGGTGCCGCCGAGGCCGTACTTGTCCATCCCCTCGGGGTGCACCCACTCGATGTCCGGGTCGAAGACAGTCAGGAGCGCGTTCACATCGCGGGCCGCGAAGGCGGCGTAGGCGGCGTGGATCGGTGCCAGTGGATCCGTGCTGTGGGTACCGCCGCTGCTGTCGGTCATGACGGGAGCCGTCCTCTCACTTCTCGAGGTGGTCGGGGTGCAGGACCGCGAGGGTGCGCCGGATGCCCTCGCGCCACGGCACTTTGCACGGCCCGGTGAGCGAGCGGCGCAGCGTCGGGTCGAACTGGTAGGTCTCGCGGGTGACTTCGCTCGGTACGAGGTTCGCCTCGACCCCGGTGAGTTCCTCCAGGTAGCGGACACAGTCGGTGATGCCGACGGACTCGTCGCCGCCCCAGTTGGTCAGGGTCACCGGGACGCTCGCCGCGCTCCACAGGTGCGGGACCTGCTCGACGAGGTCGTCGATGTACAGCAGCGAGGTCCAGTTCTGGCCCTCCAACGGGACCGGAATCGGCTCGCCCGCGAGCATGCGCTTGAAGTAGAGCATCGGCACGCCGCCGTAACCGGACGGCCCGTAGGCGATGTTGAGGCGGGCGATGACGGTCGGCAGGCCGAGGGTCTGCGCGAACGCCCGGACCGTGCCCTCGGCCGCGATCTTGGCCACGGGGTAGACGGGCAGCCAGTCGGCCTTGCCGTCCAGCGGGTCGGTCTCGGTGTACTTGTGGTCGAGGGTCTGGCGTGCGTACAGGGCGCCGGTGGACACGTACAGGAACGCCTCGGCGGTACGGCAATGGGTCATCAGGCGCCCCGCGGCGACCGAGTTGGCCTCGACGGCCGCGTTGAAGTCGCCGTCCTCGCCGCGGTTGACCGCGGAGTGGAAGACGTGGGTGAAGTCTTCCGGTAGGCCCTTCAGGGAGCCGCCGCCGGTGTCGTCCATGTCCCAGCGGAAGGTGCGGATGCCGTGGCGGGTCAGCTTCTCCTCGGCCCCGGGGGCGCCGAAGCGCCCCAGCGCCCACACCTCGTTGCCCTCGGCCAGCGCCTCGGCGACCGGTCCCGCCACCAGTCCTGTGGCACCGGTCACCAGGATCTTCTTGCGGTTCACGTACTGCCCCTCCTCGGGGGTCGGGAATCGGTGGGGTTCAGGCGTCGCCGAGGGCGCGGTCGAGCTCCTTGCGCAGGATCGACTGGAAGGCAGCCACGTGGGTCGGGCCCATCAGCGTGTAGTGCTCGCCGGGTACGTCGATGTAGTGGTTCTCGCCGGTGGCGTGTTCGTCCCAGCGGCGCAGCTCGTTGTTGAGCCAGTCCTCCTTGGTACCGCGCAGCGGGATGGCGTAGAAGACGCTCATCGAGCGGACCTGGCCGGCGGGCGAGTAGTCGCGTCCGAGGTTCGTGAGACCGTCCGCGAGTTCCGCCCATGCCTTGAACCTCTCGAAGGTGAGGTCGAGTTCGGCGAGACGGCCCTCTGGCGCATGGTCGATGAAGTAGGCGAGCTGCTCGTCCTTGGACGACGACCGGAGCTGTGCGGGCAGTTCGAGGGACTGCTTCTTGTCGATGAGCTCCAGGAAGAACGCCAGGTTGGCAGCGGTCTCGACGAAGTCCAACTCGTTCATGCGGTACTTGATGTGCGGCGGCAGGTTGAAACTGCCGACGAAGTCGACGCGCTCACCCTGCGCCTCGAGCACCTTGGCTATCTCGAAGGCGACCGCGCCGCCGTACGAGTACCCCGCGACGGCGTACGGGCCGTGCGGCTGGCGGGAACGGATGGCTCCGACGTATGTGTCGACCATCTCGGCGAAGCTCTCGAAGGGCCTCTCGCCGGGGTTGAAGCCGCGGGCACGCAGTGCGTAGAACGGCCGTTCGCCCACGAAGTACTTGGCGAGGTTGACGAAGACGAGGACCTCGCCGACGCCCGGATGGACGCAGAACAGCGGGGTCTTGTCGCCGGTGACCTGCATCGGCACGATCGGGTCGTATTCCCCCTCGCCGTCCGCGGTCCCGTCGAGGTGAGCGGCCAGGGCGCGCACGGTGGGCGCCCGCAGCACGGTGATGATCTGCAGGCCGTCCGCGCCGAGGCGCTGGGCGACCAGGGAACGCAGACGCAGGATGTCGAGTGAGGTGCCACCCAGGTCGAAGAAGTTGGCGGTGACACTCATCCGGCCGGGGTCGGTGTCGAACATCTCGGCGTAGATGCCGGCGAGGACCTTCTCCGTGTCGCCCTCGGGGGCGCTGTAGCCGCCGAGTCGACGCAGAAGCAGGTCGTCGACGACGCCCTTCACCTCGTCGTACGCCCCTGCCTCCAGCCGCTTGCGCATCAGCGCGCGCTGGATCTTGCCGAGGCTCGTCTTGGGGAAGGCGTCCTTCGGCAGCGGCAGGATGAGCGCGGGCCGGAAACCCCAGTGCATGACGACGCTGCTGCGCACCGCGCTCAGCACCCGGTACAGGGCGAGCTCGTCACCCTCGGCGCACTCCGGATGGAAGGCGACCACGAGTTGCTCGGTGTCGCTGCCGGGGGCGCGGGTGGGGAAGGCGGCGACAAACGAGGGGGCCACGTCGTCGAGTCCTTCGAGGAGGGTCTCGATGTCGTGGCTGAAGTAGTTGACACCATTGACGATGACGCTGTCCTTGGTGCGCCCGACGAGGGTGAGCCGGCCGTCGTCGATCCTGCCGAGGTCACCGCTGCGGAACCAGCCGTCGGGGGTGAAGGCCTCCTGTGTGGCCTGCTCGTTGTTGTGGTAACCAGCCGTGATCATCGGGCCGTTGAGCTGGAGCTCGCCCACTCCGCCCGCAGGCAGTTCGCGGTGCGTCTCGTCGGCGACGCGGATGCGCAGCCCCTCGACGGGCCGTCCCAGGTTCGCGAACTCCTGCCCCTGGTCGGCGGCCGGGAAATCGACGGAGTAGATGCTGCCGGCGCAGGTCTCCGACATGCCGAATGCGGGCCACAGGGCGTCAGCACGCAGCCCGTACGGAGCGAGGCGGCTGAGGAAGGTCTCGCCGGTGGTGCGGACGACGGCCTCGCCACCACTGATGATGTGCCGTAACCGCGACAGGTCGGTCTCGGCGCCGGTCACTTCGTCGAGCCGGTCGGCCTGCGCATTGATCAACCCCAGCAGGAAGTTGGGGGTGAAGGTCATGGTGACGCCGAATCCGGAGATGATCCGCAGGAAGTTCAGCGGCTCCTGGAGCACTACGGGCGCTTCGACGTGCAGTTGGGTGCTGCCCGCGTACAGCGGCAGCAGGTGGCATTCGAGCAGGGCGGCGACATGGTCGAAGGAGACCCAGTTGAGGCTGACGTCCTGGGCGGTCAGCCCGTGGTAGCCGTTCTTGGCGGCCATGGAGGCGAGCAGGTTGGCGTGACTGAGCCGCACGGCCTTGGAACTGCCGGTGGAGCCGGACGTCAGCACGAGGACGGCGTCGTCCTTGGGATCGGCCTCGTGGAAGGAGTCTGCGGGGTGCTCGGCGCGCAGGTCCTCCAACGGGACGACGGACAGGCCCTGCGCACGCGGGAGTTCGGCGGCGAGGGTGGCGCTGGTGACGATCAGCGGGTGCCCGAGGAGGGTGTCGACGTGCGTCAGCTGGGCCGCCCACCGCTCCGGGTCCCCGCCCAGGGCGGCCATGGGGCAGGGCACGAACCCGCCGAGCTGGCAGGCCCAGAACGCGGCGAGGAACTCCCTCGGCTTCTCCAGGAGCAGGACGACCTTGTCCCTCGGCACGAGGCCGCGTTCCCTGAGGCCGGTGAGGACCGAGCGCGCCTCGTCGAGGAGGCCGTCATAGCTCTGCAAGGGTGCGTCCCGGTCGTCCGCGCCCCGCGGGTAGCGCAACCCGGACTTCGTGTGGTCCCGGGCGGCGTCGCACAACAGGTCCACGATGGTCCGCGTCCTCGTCACGGCTGTGGTCATGAGGGATGCCTTCTTCCTCTTCGTCGGCCGTCGTGCCCGGGATCGCCGGAACGGCGTGCCGAACGGCGTACTGACAGTCGTTCGGACGTGCTGGTGAGCCACTCTCGACCGCGCACGGAAAGGGCGGCGGTGACAGCGGCCGGGAAAGCAGGGAGGCAGCGCGGCGGGCGTTGGCTCTCGCCGGAGAGCCAATAATCGGAAGGGTGTGATCCGATTTTCACCGACCGATTGGGCAAGCACCTGTTCATCGTCCCCCGCCGACCAGAACAGTCCCCGGAGCCACGACATCGGGACTCCGAATGCGCGCCAACAATAAGAACCGACGGTCAGGCTTGTCAAAGCTTCAAAGAGGAAGCAGAAAGTGCCGGAAAAAGGTAAAAAAGGCCCGCCAAACATCACCGGACGTGAGGGAGGACACACTGGCCGGACGGAGTTCTACGGAACAGACAAAGGAGTCCCATTTCCGACCTGCGCATCATCGGCCCAGGCGGCTCGCCCGTCACATTGCGACTTCGGATGCACCACAACATAGCCCGGTGCCGTTTTTCCTGACGGAGGGCGTAAGCAATCGAGACATGTACCGGAAAGGGACAGCGCGGCATCAGGATCTCCTCCTCCGAGCGCCCGTGACAGATCCGCACCGAGAGCCGGCCTCGGCGTGGCGGCCAGTCGCCCCGATGACCTCGCCGGGGTCCGGCCAGGCAGTTGAACCTCAGCTCGCCGAACCAGCGGCCGAGTCGGCAGTCACACTTCCGGACTCCGCCGGCGGTCCTGCAGTGCATGCACCGTGCAGTCGAGTGCGGAGGGGCGAGAGGTTCTTCGTTTGCCACATGATTCCCTGAAAGACCACCGGCTCGACTCGGTCGACACCCATCAGGAGTCCCACATTTCGATCGATTCCGTCTTGAAGACGCCATTCGGTGCCTCGGACGTCGCGTTGCCGTGCCGGCACCATGCTCTCGATACCGGCCGTTCCGTCGGCACAATTACCTTCGCACAGTGGATTTCCGGAAGTTCTGAGTCGTCTACCGGCATGACTGCGCGGGAGTGCCATCCGGTTCCAGCCCATGCATCCACCACGCTTCGATCCGAAACTCGTCTGCGACCCCGCCCTATCCCAAATCACAGCGAGGCATTGCGGGACACTGGTGTGGCCGACGCCGATGAGCTGCCGGGCCAAGGCTCGGGCGTCGTCCCCGATCCGTCGCCAGTTCCCGCAATCTGCCCAAGCTCGACAAGCAACTCGGGCCTCCGGTGTCCAAGCCGTGGCGGCGCCCTGCGAATTTCCTGCGCCCTGCCCTCGCCCGCTGCCGCCCTCAGGAGCTCGGGGTCGCAGGCCGGGGGGTGGCCGGCCGAAGGCGGACGCAGCAGTGGCCGGGGCTGGGCTCCAGGCAGGCCTGGAGGCCGTCTTCCTCCAGCCCGAGAAGGACGCCGCGAAGCAGGTGGAGGTTCATGCCGCAGACCGTCTGGGTGTACAGGCGGGCGAGCGCGTGAAAGGGGCAGTTGCCCAGCACGATGCCGTCACCGTCCTGGCGCGGCTCGAACCCGTACCGCTCCAGCAGCTCCACCACATCTGTCACACCTGGGCTGTTCTCGCCCGCGAGCTGTTCGCCGAGCTGCTGGGCTGTCCGGTGCAGGACAGCGCGGGCCGGCTCTCCGCTGACCTCGGATTCCTCCACGGCCTGGGCGAGGAGCCGTCCGGCCAGCTCGTAGTGACGCTCGGGCAGGCTGACGGTGACCTGCTTGGTGGAGCGCCTGTAGAGCTTGGCCGGCCTGCCCGCGCCCGGCCCGCTGCGGCCGCTGCGCCGCTCGTAGACCACGTCGAGCAGTGATTCGTCAGCCAGCCGGTCCAGGTGAAAGGCCGCGGTCTGACGTGCCAGTCCGAGAGCTCCGGCGGCCTCGTCGCGGCTGACGGGCTCCGGCTGGCGAACGACATGGTCGTAGAGCCTCCTGCGGGTCGGCTCGTCGAGAGCGGCCACGGCGGAGATGTCGGGTCGGGGTGCTTCCTTCGGACGGTCCACGAACACCAGTGTAAAACCCACAGCCATTGACTAAAGAAGGCCGGCCCGCTTCTATTGATAGCGAGAGTTGCCTATAGAAGGAGGCGCCATGTCGTCCGCAACCACAACCACCACCACCGCCACCCCCCGGCGTTCCGTGCTCACCGACCCCGGTTACCAGGCATTCGTCATCCTGCGCACGGGGTTCACCGTGGCGCCGATCCTGTTCGGGCTGGACAAGTTCACCAACCTGCTCGTGGACTGGCCCACCTACCTGGCGCCGTGGATCGACGACGTCGTTCCGGGCAGTGTGCAGGCCGCCATGTACGCCGTCGGTGTCATCGAGATCGTCGCGGGCATCGTCGTGGCCCTCGCACCGCGCTTCGGGGGCTGGCTGGTGGCCGGATGGCTCGTCGGGATCATCGTCAATCTGCTGAGCATCCCCGGCTACTACGACATCGCGCTGCGCGATTTCGGCCTCCTGCTCGGCGCGGTGGCCCTCGCCCGGCTCGCCCAGCGCTATCACGGCGCGCGCAAGTCGCGCTGAAGCCCCTCGACGAGGCACGGAAGCCGATGGGACGGTGGTGTCTTGGGAACCTTCAGCGGTTCTCCGGGACCATCGCCTGGGCCTGGCCTCCGGGCCGGGGGCTCACGGACGGGTGGCTATGTTCCGTTGCGCGAGTACGCGGTGATCGGCGACGGCCGCACCGCCGCCCTGGTGGCACGTGACGGGTCGGTGGACTGGCTGGGCCTGCCCGATCTGGACTCCCCCGCCGTGTTCGGCGCCCTCCTGGACGCCTCCGGCGGGGGCGGGTTCCGGCTCGAGCCGGTCGTGCCCTACCGGACGGAGCGCCGCTACCTGCCCGGCACCAATGTGCTGGAGACGACCTTCGTCACCCACACCGGCTCGGTGCGGGTCACCGACGCGCTCGCCCTGCACGACGACACCGCACTGACACCGATGCGGGAACTGCTACGGCGTGTCGACGGGTTGTCCGGGTCCGTGCCGCTGCGGTGGAGCGTCAAGCCCTGCTTCGCCTACGGCACCCACCGCACACGGCTCGCGCGGCGCGCGGGCGTCCCGGTGGCGACAGCCGGCGGCAGCGCTCTCGCCGTCTGCGCGTGGGATGCCGGCGAACCCGAATGCCACAGGGGCGTGATCAGCGGCCGATTCGAGCTGCCACAGGGCCGACGCGCCATGATCGCGATGCCGTTCGCCGAACAGGAGCCACTCGTCCTGCCCGCCCGCCGCGAGTGCGAGGCGCGCCTGGACGGCACGGGCGCGGCGTGGCGGAGCTGGGCCGAGGACCGCCTGTACACGGGGCGGTGGCAGCAAGCGGTGATGCGCAGCCTGCTGGTCCTGAAGCTGCTCGTCCATGCCCTTTCCGGTGCGATCGCCGCCG
This sequence comes from Streptomyces sp. ATCC 21386, assembly GCF_018728545.1. Classification (NCBI taxonomy): domain Bacteria; kingdom Bacillati; phylum Actinomycetota; class Actinomycetes; order Kitasatosporales; family Streptomycetaceae; genus Streptomyces; species Streptomyces sp. ATCC 21386. Next base: position 4,631,529 of record NZ_JAAVVL010000001.1, on the reverse strand, counting down.
CGGCGACGACTTCACTGCCGGAGGAGATCGGCGGCGAGCGCAACTGGGACTACCGGTTCTCCTGGGTGCGCGACTCCGCCTTCACGTTGGCGGCCTTCCTGCGGCTGGGCTGCCCGGCGGAGGCGCACGCCTACTTCTGGTGGCTGATGCACGCCTCCCAGCTCACCCACCCCGACCTCAAGGTGCTGTACCGGCTGGACGGCGGCCATCGCACCCCTGAGCGGACCCTGCCCTGGGAGGGCTACCGGCGCTCGGGCCCGGTCCGCATCGGCAACGCCGCGGCCGGCCAGGCACAGCTCGACATCTACGGCGAGTTGGTGCAGACCGCCTGGCTGTACGCCCAGGCCGCCAGACGGCTGGACGCGGACGTCGCGCGACGCCTCGTGGAGCTCGCCGACCTGGTCTGTACGAAGTGGCGGCAACCCGATTCGGGTATCTGGGAGGTGCGCAGTCCGCCTCGGCACTTCACCCAGTCCAAGATGATGTGCTGGGTCGCGCTCGACCGCGCCGCCGACCTCGCCCGCCGCGGACTGGTCCCCGCCCAGCATGTGAACCGCTGGCACGCCGCACGTGACGAGATCACCGCGTTCATCGAGACCCGCTGCTTCTCATCCGCCCGCGACAGCTACGTTCGCGCCGCCGACGCCGAGGATCTGGACGCCGCCGTCCTGCTGGGGAACCTCTACGGATACGGCGATGAGCGGCGCATACGGTCCACGATCACCACGCTGGACCGCTACCTTCGTCACGGGCCGTACGTCGACCGCTATTCGGGCGAGGACGGACTCGCCGGCGGCGAAGGCGCCTTCCTCTCCTGCTCCTTCTGGCTCGCCGAATCCCTCGCCCGCACCGGCCGCCTTCCCCAGGCGATCGAGCTGATGGACGAGCTGGTCGGCCTGGCCAACGACGTCGGCCTCTACAGCGAAGAGATCGACCCTGCCACCGGCGACTTCCTGGGAAACCTTCCTCAGGGACTGAGCCATCTGGCGCTGATCAGCGCCGCCGGCGCCATCGACGGGGCGACTGAGGACGTCTCGCGATGAGCGCCTGGTCAGCCGCCGCGGGAGCCTTCGTCGGCACACTGGCGCTCACGACGGCGCTGCGCGCTGCCAGTGAGCTGAGCCTGACCCGGATGGACCTGCCTTTCCTCCTCGGCACCGCGGTGACCGTCAACCGCACCCGCGCGAAGGCCATCGGCTACTTGATGCATTTCCTCAATGGACAGATATTCGGGTTCGTCTACTTCGCCGTCTTCCTCGCCATCGACCACAGCGGCTGGTGGCTGGGGGCGCTGTTCGGACTCGCGCACGGCCTGTTCGCCGGCACGGCCCTGGTGAACGTCCTGTTGCCGCTCGTCCACCCCCGCATGGGCAGCCCGCTGACCAGCGCCCCTGACGTGGCCCTGCTCGAACCTCCTGGCTTCCTGATGCGCAACTACGGGCCCGGAACCCCTGTGGTCACCGTCTTGGCCCATGTCGGCTTCGGAGCGATCGTCGGAGGCTTCACCGCCCTGCCGGCCTGAGGGCATTGGGTACGGCCGGACCGTGCCCCCCGGAGTCCGGCCAAGGCACCTGACCGACGAAGCTCACTCGGACCCGACGGTCCGTGCCACTCGTGTTCGTATCCACGAAACTCCGTTGGGGCGGCCTCGGACTTACCCGGTTCCACGACTCGGTTCCAGACGGCCGGCACATCGCGATCACCGTGTCGACGCGGCCCTCGTACCGCGACCGGGCCGACGCCTGCGAACCACCCGTACGCAAGCCCCACAACGCGTCCAGCACCCGCCGCCCGTGAGCTTTCCGGGCGCAGTATCTCGTCCCGCTCTGCGGCCGTCTCGCACTGCCGCTCGTCGTCGTGGGAACGGGGGCAACCGCCGCACCGGCCCGCCCGTACCAACAGCAGGTCCAACCCGTCCAGGGGGTCTCCTCCCTGCTCTCTGCTCGGGCTGGCGTCAACTCGGAAGCACATGCCTGCCGGAGTGATCACGGGACGGCCCGTGCCTACCGTGATGTGGCATGTCAACCTTCTTACCGACTTCGAAGACCGGCAGGCGCGTCGGTCTCGCGGCGCTGGTGACGGCCGTCCTGCTGGCCACCGGCCCGGCGGCGACCGCGCAGGCGCCGGACTCCGGCTCTGCCGTGGACTGCGGCACTCACGACCGGACCCGCAAGGCGCTGCGCAGCCTCGCCGACCACCACGGCATCACCGGTGCCGCGGTCCTGGTGGTCGACCCCACCGCGGGCAGACCCTGCGGGCGTTGGACCGAGACAGCCGGAACGGCGGACCTGCGCACCGGACGCCCGACGAACACCACCGACCGGCTCCGCGTCGGCAGCGTCACCAAGACGTTCACCGCGACACTCGTCCTCCGACTCGTCGCCGAGCACCGACTCTCGCTGGAAGCCCCCGTCGACCGCTATCTCCCCGGCCTGATCCAGGGGAACGGTCACGACGGCCGCCTGATCACCGTACGACAACTCCTGCAGCACACCAGTGGACTGCCCGACTATCTCGACGCTCCCGAATGGGAGCATCTCGAACGGCAGCGGTACCGCCACTTCGAGCCGCGCGACCTCGTCACGCGTGCTCTCGAACTGCCGCGCCCGCAGGGCACCTGGCACTACGCCACCACCAATTACCTCATCCTCGGCATGCTCGTCCGCGAGGTCACGGGACGTAGCCCCGAGGCGGAGATCACGCGCCGCATCATCAAGCCCCTCGGGCTGCACGACACCTACTGGCCCGGCGACGACACCCGCCTTCGAGGAGCGCACTCCCGCAGCTACTTCACCGACGGCGGCGGCAGGCGCGTCGACGGCACGGCCTGGAACATGACCTTCGGCGGGGTCGGCGGCGCCCTCGTGTCATCACCGGGCGACCTGACGCGGTTCGCCGCCGCCCTGTTCGACGGCCGCCTCCTGCCGGCGGCCCAGCTCGCGGAGATGCGACGGACGGTGGAGGTCGACGTCGACCGGCTCTGGCCGGGCGCCCGCTATGGGCTGGGGCTGATCTCGACACCACTGTCCTGCGGGGGGACGTGGTGGGGGCACGCGGGCACGGTGCCCGGTGGTCACCGCGCGCTGGTCGCCGTCGGTCCCGGCGGCCGGAGCGTCGCCGTCGCCCTGAACGAGGTGCCCGCCTCGCTCCAGGCCGAGGCTGCCTTCCTGGACCTCGTCGACAAGTCCCTCTGCGAGGGCAGGCCTTCCGAAAGGACTTCCGCATGACCGGCTCCCCCTCCCCCGGCACACCGTCCGGTGCCGCTTCGCCCCCCACCTCCTCGACCGGTGCGGCTCCTTCCCCCGCCGCCCCGCCGCCTGCCTCCACCCGTCCCGCAGCCGCGAGCACGGCCGGCCCGCGCGGTACCGCGGCCGACGGCCTGCGCCGGCTTGTGTCGCGCGCCGCGGCAGGCGCCGCCCTGTGCCTGGTCGGGGCGCTCACCGTCCCCGGGTCGCCCGCCGCGGCGGAACCCGCCCGTACGACCGCTGACCCCCTCGCCCACTACTACCGACAGCACCTCGACTGGAAGAGCTGCCTGCTCGGACCCGACGACGAGACCGGCAAGGAACTCCAGCAGGCGGGTGCCCAGTGCGCCGATGTCACCGTCCCGTTGAACTATGACGATCCGGACGGCCGCACGATCACCGTCGCGATCTCGCGGATCCGGGCCACCGACACGGCCCGTCGCACGGGCACGCTCATGCTCAACGGCGGTGGCCCCGGCGGGCAGACCATCGGCGACCCGCCGTGGGTGCGCACGACGATGAAGCAGGTCGGTGAGCGCTACGACGTCGTGGGGGTCGACCCCCGTTTCGTCGGCCGGAGCACGCCGCTGGACTGCCGCTGGCCCACTGGCTCCTTCATACGCGGTGCGGGGACGGACCGGGCGGGGTTCGACCGCGCGGTGGGGTTCGCCAGAGAACTCGCCGATCGTTGCAGGACGTCCCAGGGTGACGTCCTGCCCTACGCCACCACCCGGAACACCGCGCGCGACATGGACATCATCCGCGGCGCGCTCGGCGAGCGCAGGATCTCCTACCTCGGCTACTCGTACGGCACCTACCTCGGCCAGGTGTACGCCACGATGTTCCCCGGCCGCACCGACCGAGTCGTACTGGACGGCCTCGTCGCCCCCGGCCGCTACAGCCCCCGGCTGTTGCGCGGCACGGAACCGGCCAACCGGCACGCTCTCATGGGCTGGGCCACCTGGGCGGCCGCCCGCGACACCGTCTACGGTCTGGGCCGCACCCAGGGCGAGGTGCTGGCAGCCGTGGACAGCGTCCAGACCGCGGCCGGACGGACACCCCTGCTGATCGGCGCCCACCGGGTGGACGAGCATCTGGTGCCCGTCGTCGTCTTCAGCGGCCTCTCACAGGACAACGACGCCGCCTACGCCGATCTCGCGCAGGCCGTACGGGACATGCGTCGCGCCGCCGGCGGCCACACGGTCACCCCCTCGCCGTGGCTGGCCGGAACACTCGACTTCCTGCTGAACGGATCCGACTCCGCGTACGGCAGTGTCCAGACAGCGATCCTGTGCGGGGACGTGTCCGCGCCGCGCTCCCCCGAGGCGTACTGGCGCGATGTCCAACGTGCCCGCGCGCGGGACCCGTTGTTCGGCCCGGTCACCGACAACATCGGGCCGTGCGCGTTCTGGGACCCGCCCCGCGAACGCCCGACCACGATCCGCGGCGACCTTCCGGCCCTGCTCGTCAACGCCACCGGTGACCCGCGCACCATCTACCGGAACGCGCAGACGGTGCGCCGCATGTGGCCCTCCTCCCGCCTGGTCACCCTCCGCGGCGCGGACCAGCACGCCGTGTACGGCGTCTTCGGCAACTCCTGCGTCGACGCGACGGTCAACACCTACCTCGCCACCGGCCGCCTGCCCGTTGCGGACGTCACCTGCGAGCGGTCAACCCGCTGAGAGAGGCGACCGGCCGCCACTGCCACGGCAGTTCCCGCCTGTACGTCGTACAGTGCGAGGACAGCGCGTCGGCGGTGGCGGTCTTTCCACGTCCGGGCGAGAGAAGTTGAGCGCCGGACTGTCCGACGCGGTGACCCCGACGGCCTGTCAGCCTGCCAGCCGGGCTTTCCAGATCTCCTCGCTGGGCCATTGCTGGGCCCAGTCAGGTGGTGGATGCCGACCCTTCGGTCCGTGCGCACAGCGCGAACAGCGGTGAGTAGCCGCTCCGGCGACGACGGGGGCCGGTCCGCGTGTACGGGGCCGGTCCGCGTGTACGGGGCCGGTCCGCGTGTGCGGAGCCGCCCAGGACGGCTCCCACAACGTGACCACTCCGTGGTGCGTCCCGGACGACGGAGTGTCAGGCGGTCGCCTGTGCTTTGTGGACGACGCATCGCACCCATGACTCGGCACCGAATCCGCGTAGCTCGGTCAGCGCTTGGCGCAGTGTTTCCTCGTCAGGGGTGCACGGAAGCGAGGTGATGGCGGTCATGGCGCCTTCCACCGAATCGGCAAGATAGCGAGCCATCGGCTCTGCCTCCGCGCCCCTGAACGAATACAGCCGCTCGCCGGGGTCGATGCCCGAGAAGCCCGTCTCTTCCAGCCAGCCCCACAATTGCGTTCCGGCGTCGCTCTGGCCGAATGTTCGCATCGCCTGGACCAGCGCGGGCATCAGTGCGTCCAGGCCGGCGGTCGGCGGGCCGACCTTGATGGTGGCGTAGTCGAGCTCGATGGAGGTGATCGTCCCTCCCGGGCGGAGCAGCCGTCGTGCCTCGCGCAGCGCCGCCTTGGCGTCGTGCTCGGTCATGTGCTCGAGCACCCACATCATCCACACATGATCGAACGACGCGTTCTCGTACGGCAGCTCCCGGGCGTCAGCCACATGCAGATCGGCGGTCACCCCGCAGTCGGCGAGATGCTTGCGAGCGAAACCGATCTGGGCGGGTTCGATGTCCACACCGGACAGCTGCACATCGGGAAACGCACGCCCCAAGGTGCCCAGTACCGCGCCGACCCCGCAGCCCACCTCGAGCAGACGGGTGCCGGGGAGGAGGGTCGTACCGTCCAGTATCAGTCTGTCCTGCCACAGTGCGGCCTGGTCTATGAGACGCTGCTGCTCCGCAGGTGCGTGGCCGTGAACGTAGTTTCTCTCTGCGATGTCGTTCTGTCTCACGTCGGCAGTTCTCCCTTTTCGTTCGACACCCTGCCCGAGGGCACCCGGTATCGCGGTGAATTCGCTATCCCCAGGCGACGGGAAGTTCGAGCATCCCCTGGACCGTGTCGCCGGGATTGAGAGCAATCTCCTCGGCGGGCACGGCCAGCCGCAGTCCGGGGAAGCGGGTGAAGAGGCTGTGCAGAGCGATCTCCATCTCGGCGCGGGCCAGGTTCGAGCCGATGCACTGGTGGGTGCCGAAGCCGAACGCCATGTGGTGACGGGCCGAACGGCCCCAGTCGAGTGTGTCCGGGGCCGGGAACTTCTCGGGGTCCCGGTTGATGACGGAGGTCGAGAAGACGACACCGTCGCCGGCCCGGATCGTTGCTCCGGCGATCTCGATGTCCGCGGTCGCCACCCGCAGCAGCCAGTCGGAGACGGACAGGAACCGCAGGAGTTCCTCCACGGCGGCGGGCAGCAGACCGGGATCGGCACGGAGTTCGGCCAGGCGCTCCGGGTGCTGCAGCAGGGTGAAGGTCGAGAGCGAGATCATGTTCGCCGTCGTCTCGTGCCCGCCGGCCAGGTTGACCAGGGCCAGGGCGACCAGTTCCTCCCGGTCCGTCTTGCCCTCGCGCAGTTGGTTGTGGACCAGCTCGTCGAGGATGCCGTCGCCGCGTTCGTGCTGTTTGCGGTCGATCAACTTGCCCAGGTACTCCTCCAGTTGGAAACGCGCGTCCACTGCGTCGGCGACATTCGTACTACGCAGCAACCGACGCGACTGGACCTCGAAGAACTCGTGGTCGGAGTACGGGACGCCTAGCAGCGCGGAGAGGACTATGGACGGCAGGGGCAGCGTGAAGGCACTCACCAGGTCGGCGGGCGAGCCCTGCGCCTCCATGGAGTCGAGGAGGCGGTCGACCGTTTCCTGGATCCGCGGCCGCAGGGCGGCGGTGCGTTTGGCGGTGAAGCCCGGGATCAGCATCCGCCGCTGGGCGCCGTGCTCAGGGTCGTCCACGCCGATCAGGGCGGGCACCACCTCGCGGAATCCGGCGAGGCGTGCGCTGGGGATCGGGAAGCCCGGCGTGTCGCTGCGGGAGGACAGCCGCTGGTCGACGAAGAGTTCACGGGCCGCGCCATGACCGGTGACGAGCCACGCCTCGCTGCCGTCGAAGAGAGTGATCCGGGACAGCGGGCGGGACAGCAACTCGTAGCCGGCGGGCGGGTGATAGGGGCACGTGCGGTCCTGAGGGAAGGCGACCGGCTGTCTCATGGAAGTGACCTCGCAGGTGAAGGGACGTCGATGGCCCCGCCGGAACAGGGCTTCGGGAAGCGGGCGGAGGGTGGGATGGGGGCCTTTGGCCGCGGCGATGCGGTGCACGGTCTCCTCGCGGACCAGCAGGCGGGCGTGGACTGCGCGGGGCGGCGTGAGCCGCGTTCCGGCCGCCGTGCCCGGGGTACGGTCACGCCCGGCTCAGCGCCAGGACCGCGTTCTGGCCGCCGAAGCCCATGGAGTTGCTCAGTGCCAGTTCGATGTCGCGGCGGATCGGAGTGGCCGCGACGTCGATGTCGATCTCCGGGTCCGGTGTGCGGAGGTTGGCGGTGGGCGGGACCAGGCCGTTCTCGAGGGCGAGCACGGTGTAGGCGGCCTCGATCGCCCCTGCTGCCCCCAGGAGATGCCCGGTGACTCCCTTGGTGGAGCTGACGAGCGGGCCGGCGGGCAGTACCCGGCGCAGTGTCCTGGCTTCCGCAAGGTCGTTCAGCGGAGTCGACGTTCCGTGCGCGTTGACGTAGGACACGTCTGCGGGGGCGGCGTCGGCGTCGGCGAGCGCGAGCCGCATGGCCTGCTCCAGCCCGCGGCCGTCCGGGTGCGGTGCGGTGATGTGGTGGGCGTCGGCGGTCGAGCCGTGCCCGACGATCCGCGCCCGGATCCGCGCGCCGCGGGCTCGGGCGTCCCCGGCGCGCTCCAGGACGAGCAGTCCAGCCCCTTCCCCGGCGACGAAGCCGTCGCGGTCGGCGTCGAAGGGCCGGGAGGCGCTCTCCGGGGCGTCGGTCCGCGTGGAGAGGGCCCCCATGTTCGCGAATCCGGACATCGCCAGGGGGGTGACCATCGCCTCGCTGCCACCCGTGAGGACCACGTCGCAGCGCCCGAGGGCCAGCAGGTCGCAGGCGGTGGCTATGGCCGTGTTCCCGGAGGCGCACGCCGTGGCCACCACCAGGTTCGGGCCCGTGGCACCGAACTCGATCGCCACCTGGCCCGCCATCATGTTGGGCAGATACATGGCGAGCAGCAGGGGTGTCACACGCTGGGGCTTCTGGTCGAGCATCACCCTGTGCTGCCCCTCGTAGGTCTGGAGGCCCGCTCCGGCGTTGCCCAGTACGACCCCCACCCGTGCGCCGTCCCAGGTGGCGGGGTCCAGACCGGAATCGGCCAGGGCCTCATACGCTGCGACCAGGGCGAACTGGACGAAGGGGTCAAGTCGATGGGCACGCCGGCCGCCGAGCAGTGCCTCGGCGTCGAAGTCCGGAACGCGGCACGCCAGGGAGACCGGCACGCCGTCCAGCTCCGGATCGAGGGCCGCCGCGGTGCCGCGTGCCCGGCACACCTCGGACCAGTTGCGTTCCACTCCGACTCCGGCCGGAGTGACCAGCCCGAGACCGGTGACCGCGATGTCGGCGCGGATCGTCATGACTGGCCCTGGGCAACCCGGTCCTCCACCAGGCGGCCCATGTCCGACAAGGTGGCCAGGTCCCGCAACTCCTGGTCCTGGATGTCCACTCCGAGGTCTCGTTCCAGGATGACGGTCAGCTCCACCAGGGTGAGGGAGTCGAACTCGACGTCATCCAGGGAGGCTCCCGGGCTCACGAGATCGGAGGGGACCTTCAGGTCCTCGATGATGATCCTCTTGAGCGTGTCGTAACCGTTCATGTCAGCTCCTTGTCGGTGGCATCGGGGAATCCGGGCGGACCGGGCGACCGGGAAGTCCTGCGGCGGCGTCCTGCGACCGGCCGCGGGCAGGGGCTTGACGCCGGATCAGGTGACGGTGGTGAGCGACGGCCAGACGAGGGTGGCCGCGCCCCAGGCGAGTCCGCCGCCGAACGCGGTGATCATCACCCGCTGGCCCTCGGACAGGGCACCGGACGCGTTGTCCTCGTCGAGCAGCAGCGGCACCGAGGCCGAGGCCGTGTTGCCCACGTGCTCGATGTTCGAGGCGCGGCCCTCCGGCGGGACGCCCAGTGCGTGGCCGAGCGCGTTGCTGATGCGTGCGTTGGCCTGGTGGGCCACCAGACGATCGATGTCGGAGAGTTGCCACCCCGCCCGCTCGGCGGCCGTGGCGCAGGCGGCCGCCATGTGACGGACGGCGAAGCGGAAGATCTCGCGCCCCTGCATCCGGAGGTACCGGGAGTGCTCCTCGGTCGGGACGCGCCGTCGTGCACCGCCCGCGGGCACGTTCAGAAGGTCGTTCCCGCCACCGTCGCTCCCGAGCACGAGGGAGATGATCGCGCCGGGCTCGTCGGGTTCGCCGGCGCGCAGTACGACGGCTCCGGCGCCGTCGCCGAAGATGGCCGCCGTGGAGCGGTCGCCGGGATCTATCAGGGTGCTGAACGCCTCGGCCCCGATGAGCAGAACCCGGTCGGCGACGCCCGTGGCGACGAGGCCGGCGGCCGTGGCCAGCCCGTAGACGAAGCCCGCGCAGACCGCGGAGACGTCGAACGCGGCCACGCCCGACAGGCCCAGCCGGGAGGCGACGTCCGGCGCCGTCGCGGGACACAACTCGTCGGGCGTAGTGGTGGCCAGCACCACTGCGTCGGCCCCTCCGGAGCCGGAGGACTTCAGGGCTTTGTGGCCGGCCTCCACGGCGAGGTCCGACGTCGACACGCCCGGCGAGACCCGACGGCGGGTCGCGATGCCGGTACGGCTGCGGATCCATTCGTCGCTGGTGTCGAGGGTGGCCTCCAGGTCCGCATTGGTCACTGTGTCGGGCGGCAGCCAGGAGCCGAGGCCGGTGAGGACCGCGGCACGAGGGGATCGGTACGTCATACCAGTGTGACTCCCTGGTCCTGAGGATCTGGGGGGGGCGGGGTGGCCGGTGGAGGTGGTCAGGGGCGACGCCGCGGCAGAAGGCCGGACCGCCCGGCCTCGCCGCGCCGGCCGCTGCGGTGAGGTCTTCGTCGGAACGGCTCGACGGCCGGCTCAGGAACTGGCGACAGGACATGCGTCCGAGGGGGAGCAACACGGAACTGCGTCCTGTTCTGTGCCGGGCAGGATTCCGTGGCCAAGTCCTCTCGATGCACGGGCGATGCGTCAAGGCTGCCGTTCATCAGGATCGGCATGCAATGACGCGCGAACCGGGCGCCGCCGGGGCGAATGTGCCTCATGGAGCCGGGCCCGGGGAAACGGCGTGGCTCCGAGGCACGAGTAGCCTGCCACCGGCGGGCGCGGGCGAACAAGGTCAGGAATCGGAAAACGCCCGACTCCCCTTTTCCCAGTACAGGAAATACGCGCGCTCGGGAGCTTTGAGCATCGGAACATCTCCGAGGCGTGTCGAGGATATCGGCGAAGCGCCCCAGGGATCGCCGCCCACTCTGCAGGTGCATTCCCTGACTACGAAGATCACGCCGAAGATCTTTCGCATTGTTGTCATTGCCCGTGCGCGCCGGGTGATGGCAGGCTCGTTGGTCAAGAAGCCGACCCCGGATGTGGGCGTTCACCGCAAGGAGGCGAAAGGACCCGCCGCGGCGGGTGGCTCTCCGTCTCCGGTCTCTTTTCTTCTCGCCTCACCGGCTGTGCGTCGCATGCCGCGACGTTCAGCCGGTCGCAGCCGATTTGCATATCCACTCGTCACCGTCAGAATGAGGTAACACCACGTGGAACTCGTGCTGGAAACCGATTTCGTCCGAATTCTGCAGAAGCGCGCCCAAGACGACCCGGATGTTTCGGCGTTCACCTTTCTTGAGGGTGATCTCGACGTGGTGGGCACGCTCACCTACGGGGAACTGCACGACCGAGCCCTCGTACTGGCCGCCCGGCTGCTGTCGGTCGTCTCCCCCGGCGACCGTGTTCTGCTGCTCCACCCGGCGGGCCTCGACTACGTCGTCGCGTTCTACGCCTGCCTGTACGCCCGGATCATCGGCGTTCCGCTGTACGTTCCGCAGCACCGCACCGCCTCGACGGTCGAGGCGATCGCACGGGACTGCCAGGCCGCTGCCGTGCTCACCACGGAGCGGGGGGCGAGCCGGAAGTCGCTGTTCGGCGAGGACACCCGGGTGGCGAACCTGCCCTGGCTGGGCACGGACGCGTCGTCGGACGACGTCACCGGACCGGCGCGCGACGTCACCGGCCCGTCGGCTTTCGACGGTGTCGCCCCGGACACGGTCGCGTATCTGCAGTACACCTCCGGTTCCACCTCTGCCCCCAAGGGGGTGATCGTGGACCACACCAACATGGTCGCGCAGTGCGCCGAGGCTGCGATGTCGTGGAAGGTCGACGCCGACAGCCGCTGGGTGTCGTGGCTGCCTCACTTCCACGACTACGGTCAGATCGGTTCGATCCTGCTGCCGGTCTTCGCCGGCGCCCACTGCGTGTTGATGGCCCCGGCCACGTTCGTCCGCAGGCCCATCCGATGGCTGCGGGCCATCTCGCAGTATCGCGGTACGCATACCGGTGCCCCGAACTTCGCCTACGACCTCTGCGTCGAGGGCACCACCGAGGAGCAGCGTGCAGGGCTGGACCTGAGCTCGTTGGTCACGGCCGGCAACGGCGCGGAGCCCGTGCAGTTCGACACCCAGCAGCGCTTCCAGCGGACGTTCGCCGAACACGGCCTGCGGACCGGCGCCCTGTGTCCCTCCTACGGTCTCGCCGAGGCCACGTTGAAGGTCACGAACAAGATGCCGGACGAACCGCTGACCTGGGGAACCTTCGGTCCCGCCACTCCAGGGAGCCCGGTGGTGGAGCTGCCTGCCGACAAGGTCGTGCGTCCGCTCGTCTCGTGTGGCACGACCGTCGCCGACACCCGCGTCGCCATCGTGCACCCGCAGACCCGGCAACGTCTTCCCGACGGTCACGCCGGAGAGGTCTGGGTCACCGGCCCCATCGTCTCCCGCGGCTACTGGGACCGGCCACAGGAGAGCAATGACGTCTTCCGGGCGCGTGTCCTGGACGAGGGCGCCGACCCCCACCTCAGGACGGGAGACCTGGGGTTCGTCCACGACGGGCAGCTCTACATATGCGGACGGATCAAGGACGTCGTCATAGTCAACGGGGTCAACCACTACCCCCAGGACATCGAACGGACCGTCGAGGACAGTCACCCCGCCGTCCGGCGCGGTCACACCGCGGCCTTCGGCGTCACCGAAGGGGCCCGGGAGAGCGTCGTCGTGGTCGCCGAATGCGCCCGGCGCGACGAGAGTTCCCCTGCGGACGTGGCCCTCGCCATCCGCCAGGCCGTCTGGCGCAGCCACGACCTTGCCGCCACGGTGGTGGTCGCCGAGACCGGAACGGTCCCCGTGACCACCAGCGGCAAGATCCAGCGGACCCGTTGCAAGGCCGATTTCCTCGAGGGCCGGCTCGTCGTCAGGGCTCGTAAGGACGCAGGTGCCGTGGACACAGGTGCCGTGGACGCAGGTCCGGTCCGGTCCGGCGCCGAGACGCCCGGGCCGGCCGCGCAGCCGGCCTTCACCTCCGCGCTCCAGTCGCTCCACGAGAACTGCCGTACACACATCGAGCACTGGATCGCCGGAAAAGCCGGCGAAGGAACGAGCAGCATCGACGCCCGGGAACCACTGTCCGCCCATGGGCTCTCCTCGGTGGACATGCTGGAACTGCACCAGACCCTGGAGGACTGGACGGGGCTACGGCTGCCCCCCGAGTTGATGTGGGAGTCCGAGTCGATCGACGAGCTGGCCACGCTCGTCGTGGCACGTCTGACAACCCCCGCCGCCGACCTCACCGCGGGGGCGGGCCGATGAGGATCGCCGCCGTATCCGCTGCCCTGCCGTCGCGCCGTGTCACCAACGACGACATCCTCGACCTCGTCCGCGAACACAGTGCCGGCGTCTTCGAGGGTGACATCGAAGACGCCCTACGGAAGATCAATTTCTGGCTCGCGTACTCCGGGTCGGACTGCCGCCTCTGGGCCGATGAGGGGGAGCGCCCCATCGACCTGCTCGTCCGCGCCGCGGAGGAGGCGATCGACGAGGCAGGGGTGACGCGGGAGAGTATCGACGTCGTCATCTACACCGGCATCGGCAGGGGCTTCCTCGAACCCGGAGGGTCGTACCACGCCGCCGCGGCGCTCGGCATCCAACGTGCCCAGTGCTTCGATGTCCTTGACGCGTGCATGAGCTGGACCAGAGCGCTCCAGATCGCCCAGGGCCTGTTCGCCTCGGGAGCGTGCCGCACCGCGATGCTCGTCAACGCGGAGTTCAACATGCGTCCCACCGGGCCGGTCTACCCGGGCGTGTTCGCACTGCCCAACACCGACGCGGTCACCTGGAGCTTCCCCGCCTACACCCTCGGCGAGGCCGCCTCCGCGACCATTCTGACGGCGGACGACCACGAACCGTGGTCCTTCGCGTTCTCCTCACGCCCCGACCTCGCCGACCTGTGCAACATCCCCATGGACGGCTACGCGGACTTCAGCCGGCCCTCGGAGAAGATCGCCAGGAACGGCGTCCACCGCTTCACGTCGTTCGGTTTCGAACTGCACGAGGCCGCCCGGAGCGAGGCCGTGGAGGTCTTCAAGCGGCTCGACGCCCCCAAGGAGGAGGCAGCCGCGGTGTTCACACACGCCTCCGCGAAGCGGTTCTGGCAGGAGATGGCCGACGGCGTGGGCCTGGGCGACAAGATCTTCCACGTCTTCCAGAACACCGGAAACATTGTCTCGGCCTCCGTACCGACCGCCATCGCCACCGCGGTGAACGAGGGACGCCTCAAGCGCGGTGACCGCGCGGTCGGATGGGTCGGCAGCGCGGGCATGTCGTTCAGCGCCTTCTCCTTCGTGTACTGACCTGGAGGACGAACAGCACCATGGCCAATATGCCGATGAAACCCGTCACCAACGTGCTGGGCCATCTCCTCGGATACTCCGCGTCCCGTCTGCGGAACCCACGCGAGGATCTCAAGGCCGAGGAAGCCGAGCGGCTGCTGGACTGTCTGGTCCAGGCAGGCCCGATCTACATGAAGATGGGCCAGCTGCTCGCCACCAGGTCCGACCTGGTGCCCGGCGAGTGGGTGGAGACCCTGCGCACGCTCCAGGACGACGCTCCCCGCATGGACGCGGCCACCACACGGGCCGTGGTCGAGCGGGAGCTGCGCGCCCCGATGAACAGCGTCTTCCGCGAGTTCGACCTCGAACCGGTCGCCAGCGGCTCGGTCGCCCAGGTCCACCGGGCCCGGCTGCTCGACGGCCGGCAGGTTGCCGTGAAGCTGGTGAAGGACGGGGTGCCCGAGCACATCGACCAGAATCTGCGGCTGATGGGCAGGGGGGTCCGCCTGGCGGAGAGGATGATCCCGGCCGTCGCCGAGTCCGACGGCGTCCGCCGTTTCACCGAGGTCGCCAACCTGTTCCGCTCGCAAGCCGACATGCTCCAGGAGGCGGCCCGGCAGAAGACGGTGTACCGCAACTTCAAGGGCCACCCCTACGTGCGGGTGCCGCAGGTGATACCGGACTTCGTCACGCCCCGCATGCTCACCATGGAGTTCATGGAAGGCATCCGCGGGAACGAGGGCCACCGGGTGCGTCTGCCGCCCGCACAGCTGGCCCGGCGTCTGCAGGACACGATCTACACCATGCTGTACATGCACGGCCTGTCCCACGGTGATCCGCACCCGGGCAACATCCTGTTCTCCGAGCAGGGCGAGTTGATCCTGCTCGACTACGGGATCACCGTCGAGCTCAGCGAGGACGAGAAGTGGGGCCTGTCGTCCTTCTACTACGCGTGCACCCGCAAGGAGTGGGACATCGCGGTGGAGCGGTTCACCGCTCACTTCGTCACCGGCAAGGAGAATCTCACCGAGCGCTGGGACGAATACCGCAAGGAGCTCGTGGCGGCGCTGGAGCATCACTTCGACACCGTCTCGAACCGCTGGTCGACGATCAGCTACTTCCGTGATGTCAGCACCATCCTGCGGAAGTACGGTGCCCGGTACACCACGAGTTTCACCAAGGTCGAGCTCGTGTTCCTGTCCTGCGAGGGTTTCGCCACCCAGCTCGACCCGGACATCAACATCTGGGACAACGCCCGCAAGTTCACGGACCGATACTCCCCCTACATGAGCAAGGAGGTCCGTGAGCGGTTCGACGCGCAGTTCAAGAACCAGATCCCGAGCTCCCTCGAGATGCGGGACCGTGCGAACCGCTCGCTCGTCGCGCCCACCCATATCCACCGCTACTTCTTCCCCAGCACCTACCCCATCTTCGTCAAGGAGGCGCAGGGCGGGCGGGTCCGCGACCTCGACGGCAACGAGTACGTCGACCTCTCCGGCGGGTACGGTCCGCACATCCTGGGCTACTCCCACCCGGTGGTGAACGAGGCGATCAGCACAGGTATCGCGGCCGGCCTGCTCAACGGCATCGGCAACGAGCCCGAGGTCGAACTGGCCGAGACACTCGTCGAGGCGTTCCCCTCCGCACAACGGGCGCTGCTGTGCAACTCCGGCACCGAGTCGGTGCTGCTGGCGATCCGGCTGTGCCGGGCGTACCGCAGGCGCAAGACGGTGGTGAAGTTCGAGGGTCACTATCACGGGTTCTCGGACCAGGGAATGGTCAGTTCGTGGTTCCGCTTCACCGGGGACAAGCACGCGCCCGATCCGATCGCGGGCACCCTCGGCTCGAACGAGGACGTCGTGCGGAGCACCCTGGTGCTCCAGTACGGAGATATCGGCGGCCTCGAACGGCTCAGGGAGCGGCTCGATGACGTGGCCTGCGTCATCGTCGAACCGATGCCGAGTTCGACGACCACTCTCGACCAGGACTTCCTGGCGGCCCTGCGGAAGCTGTGCACCGAGTCGGGTGTCCCGCTGGTCTTCGACGAGGTCGTCACCGGCTTCCGGGTGGCGTACGGCGGGGCCCAGACCCTGGCCGGTATCGAGCCGGACCTCACCTGTCTGGGCAAGATCATCGGCGGGGGTCTGCCCTGTGGTGCGGTGGTCGGCCGGGCCGAACTGGTCGAGATGAGCCGCAGTTCCGAGGACCCGTTCATCGACTACGAGCAGAAGGCGTTCGCCGGCGGCACGCTGAGCGGGAACTCCATGACCTGCCGGGCAGGCACCGCGGTCCTCGCCCACCTGCGGGCCAACCAGCACCTCTACGACGAGTTGGAAGCGAAGACACAGAGGCTGCGCGCCGATTTCCTGGAGAGCACCCGCAAACGCGACATCTCCTGCCGCATCAACGCCCGCGGGTCGATCTTCTCGCTCAACTTCAGCCACCGATCGGCGGGCGTCTACCGGGAGCGGATGGCCGGCAGCAACTTCAAGGCCACCATCGCGCTCGCCTACTACATGCGCCGGCACGGGGTGTACATGCCGGAACTGCACAGCTTCCTGCTCAGTACCGCGCATACCGACGACGACCTGGCCACCACCGGCAAGGCGTTCGACCTGAGTGTGGCGGACATGGCCAACGACGGCTTCTTCGTGACGTGACCGCCGGGCGTCGGCGGACTGTCCTGTCAATCCCGAATGGGGAATGGTGATGATGAGCTCGAAGGGCTCGGAGAAGTGGATTCTGTACAGCACGTGTGACGAGGACTCCGACTCGGAGATGCGGGCTCTGGGTGTCTCGGCCGGCGAGGACGTACTGAGCGTCACGGGCAGCGGCTGCCGCACCCTGAGCCTGGTCGCCAACGACCCGCGTTCGGTGGTGTCGGTGGACACCGCGCCCGGGCAGAACTACCTCCTCGAGGTGAAACTGGCAGCGATCAGGCACTTCGAGTACGACACGCTGCTCGCGTTCCTCGGTATCGACCCGTGCCCGGACCGGTGGCGATTGTTCTCGGAACTCGAGGGGAAGATCAGCCACAACGCGTTCCGCTACTTCTCGCGGCACCGCGGCGAGGTCGAGAGCGGCCTGGTGATGTCGGGGCGGCACGAGAAGTTCTACCGGCGTGTCGTCGCCCCGGCGATGCGGGTCCTGTACGGCCGCGCCATGCGCGACCTGTTCTCGGCCCGCACGCTGGACGAGCAGCGGGCCGTCTATCTGGGCAAGATCGACGGCGTCCTGTGGCGGTCGCTGGTCCGGTACGGGTTCTCCGAGCGTGTGCTGAAAACCGTGCTGAACGACCCCGGCTACCGCATCACGATCGACGTGGACTCCGTGGGCGGCTACGTGCTCGAACGCGTCCACCACTCCTTCATGAACCACCTGGCGAAGGACAACCACTGGCTCGCGTTCACGTTCCTCGGGCGCTACCCGGACCGCGAGACGCTGCCGCACTACCTGTTGCGGGACAACTACGAGGCGATCCGAACCGCGCGCACGAAGGTCGAGATCATCACCGAGAACCTCATCGACTACATGGCGAAGACCCCCGAGGGCTCGCTCGACAAGTTCTCGTTGTCCGATGTGACAAGCTGCATCGACCAGGAGGGGTTCGACCTGATCATGCGTCATATAGTGCGCGCCGGCAGGGTCGATGGGCGGGTGTGCTACCGCAACTTCCTGGCCAAGCACCAGGTGCCGCAGGACGCACGCTCCAGGCTGGTCCGTGACGACATGCTGAGTTCGTCACTCACCCAGGACGACAAGGCGTTCGTCTACGACATCGAGGTGCTCACCTTGAAAAGCTGAGCGAAGGGACGGAGTCCGTTATGCAGGACGAGACGGTTCGGGTGGAGACCTCTGGAGGCCCGATCCACTTACGGCGCACAGGACAGGGTCCGGCTCTGCTCTTCGTGCACGGGCTGATGGTCAACGGGCACGTGTGGGACCCGCTCGTCGCGGGGCTGCGCGACCGGTTCCACATGGTGCTGCCCGACCTGCCGCTGGGCGGGCACCGCACACCGCTCGAACCGGACGCGGACTGCAGCCTGGAGGCACACGCGGCACGCGTGATCGAGATCGCGCGGAAACTGCCGGGGCCCGTCGTACTCGTCGGCAGCGACACCGGCGGGGCGATCTCCCAGATCGCCGTGGCGCGTGAACCGGGGTTGTTCGATCGTCTGGTGCTCCTCCCCTCGGACGCCTTCGACAACTGCCCCCCGAAGCTGCTGGCTCCGCTGCCCGCCCTGGCGGCCGTCCCCGGCGTCATAAGGGCCGTGTCACTCTCCCTGCGTCTGGGCCTCGTCAAGCGGCTGATGATGATGCTCGTGGCGCGCAGCAGGGTGGCGCCGGCGACGATCGGGGAGCTGATCGGCGCGCTGCCCCACGACCGGGCAGTGCAAAGGGACTTCACCAAGCTCCTGAGGGGCCTTCGCCCCGAGGTCACTCGCGCGGTGGCCGGGGAACTGCACCGGTTCCGGGGCCGTGTACTCGTCGTGTGGTCCCGGAAGGACCCCCTCTTCCCGTTCGAGCACGCGCAGCGGCTGGCGGCGTGCTTCCCGCGCAGCTCGGTGGTGATCGCCGAGCACTCACGCGCCTTCGTCTCGCTCGACGAGCCCGACTGGCTGGTCGAGCGCATCACTGAGTTCATCGACGACGGACCGTCGGACGATGCCATGTGAGATGAGAGGTTGAAACATGTCCATCAACTTCATGGTCCCGGAACTGGCCACCGTCGAGCGGCTGTTCCCCGGTCTCGAGCAGCGGCTCCGCGAGGTCCCGGTGGCGGAGCTGGAATCCGAGAAGTCCCCCGGACTGGCCATCTTCCGCGAGCACGGCGGGCCAGCTCTCATGGTTCCCGAGGAACTGGGCGGGCTGGACGCCACCTTGGTGGACGCACTGCACGTCCAACGTGTGCTGGGCGCGCGGTCACCGTCGCTGTCCGTCGCGGCGAACATGCACGTGTGCACGGTGATCGCCATGCCGCCGTGTCCCGCCACCGAGGAACTGCTCGGCGCGGTCGCCGAGAACAACCTCTACCTCGCGTCGGGGTTCGGCGAGGGCAAGCCTGCCGCCAGCATTCTGAAACCCCTGATGAAGGGTGAACGACACGGCGGCGGGTGGCGTCTCAACGGCGTCAAGAAGCCGTGCAGCCTGTCGAAGTCGATGGACTACCTCACGGCGAGCGTCATGCTGACGTCGCCGGAATCGGGAGAGACCGAGATGGCTCTTGCGATCGTCCCGGCCGACACCGAAGGCATCGAGGTGCGGCCGCTCGGGCACTCGCCCGTGCTGCCCGGTTCGGAGACGTGCGAGGTCGTGCTGACCGATGTCGACGTCCCGGACGACTGCATATCGTCACTGGGAGACCCGCAGTCCCTGAACACGGCGCTCGCGACGGTGTTCCATGTCTTCGAGCTGCTGATGTCGGCCAGTTACGTCGGCGCGGCCAGCGGTCTGGTCGAGGCGGTGCTCCAGCAGGGCAGGGGTTCCGCCGCCGAGAGGATGGAGCTCGTCGGTGACCTGGAGACCACCATGGCCTCCCTGGAGGCGGTCGCCAGGGCGGCGACGCCTGGCGGCGACGACCCGCTGGGCGTGGCTCGCGCACTGTACGTGCGGTACTCGGCGCAGCGGACCGTGGAGCGGGTGGCTGCGCACGCCACCGAACTCCTCGGTGGTACGTCCTACATGATCAGCGGTTTCAGCACGATGTTCTTCACGTCCGCCCGGGCCATGGCGTTCCACCCTCCGGCCAGGAGCGCCATGGCCGAGCCTCTCGACCGGTTCATCTCCGGCGAGCCCCTCGTGATGCCGTGACGGCACGCACGCGCCCGTGACCACGGGCGCGTGCGTGCCGTCCGCCGTCATGGGTGGCGGACGGCACGGCCGCGTCGGACTCGTTACCTGCCCCCGACATCACTTCGGACGTGCATATGAAACTTTGCTGCATTCCCTGCGGAGATGAGCCGGATCATTCCCTGAGCTTTCTGACGGCCGCGCTGGGCCCAGAGGTCGAGATCGTCACGATCGAGCCGGGCGGCCCCGGAGACCGGGAGGACGACAGGTCGTACAGGAAGTTCACCGAGGCGGTCGACATCGTCGTCGACCGCCTTCGGCGGCAGGTCGGTGACGCTCCCTATGCCGTCTACGGCTGCGGCAGGGGCGGTCTGATCGGGTACGAGGCGGCGCGCCGGCTCGTGGGGGCGGGGCACCGGTCTCCGCGCCACATGTTCGTGTTCGCCGGAGCCCGGCCGCCGGGCCGGTGCGGCCAGGACGCAAGCACGGGGGAGCGGACGCGCCCCGACCTCACGTTCCTGTCAGCCCTGGTGGGGGCGGTCTGCGTGCCCGAGGAGTTCCTGGAGTTCGACGACGACCGCTCCTGCGCCGGCCCACGGACCCGCGGGGACCGGGAGTGGTCCGGCCGGTACGGCGAGGCGGACCGGGCTCTGCCGCTCGGCTGCCCGGTCACGATGTTCACCGGCGACGAGGAGGCCGGCGACGCGGAACGGGACGCGGAGCTGTGGGCCAGGCTCACCATGGGCCCGGTCACGCGGCTGAAGGTGAGCGGCGGACCGCACACGGGGGACGGCCGGGCGGTCGGCATCGCGGAGCGGATGCGTTCCGTCCTGCTCGGTGACGGCCCCGCCGCGCCCGTGACGGCCGTGACCGCGGAGGTTTTCCGGGAGGCGATGTCCCATCTTGCCTCTCCGGTGACCGTCGTCACCGCCACGGGGGACGACGGAAAGCCGCGTGCGTTCACCGCGAGCGCGGTCTGCAGCCTGTCCGCGGAACCGCCCCTGCTCCTGGTCTGCATGAACCGGACCGGGAGCACCCATGACGTGTTCGCAGCGGCAGGCCGCTTCCTGATCAACGTCCTGACCGACGAACAGGCCGACGTGGCGATCGCCTTCGCGCGGCACGAGCGGGCCGCGGCGGAAGCCGGTCTCGTTCCTCTGGAGGGGGGTGTGCCCGGCGTGCCCGGCGCGTCGGCCAGGTTCCTCTGCGCGCGGGAGCACGTTCTGCCCGGAGGCGACCACAACATTCTCGTCGGCCGACTGGAGACCGTGTCGCTCACCGGCGCACCACCCCTGATCCATTACCGGCGTGGCTGGCACCGGCCCTCGTCGGCGTCGGCGGACCGCTCGCCGGATCCGCGCAGCCAGCTCGTCTGACTCCCACCTGCCCGCGTGCGGCGGCCACCGAGTCGTCCCGGCGGGCGGTCGCCCGTACACCGGGCTGCACCCCGGTGTCGTCGCCATCGCGACGAGGACACCGGGGTGCGTCTGTTCTGCCCGCGTTTCTCCCCGCACCGCGTCACCGGGATCCGCAGGCGGGGTGGGGTTATGCGGCGGGCGGAGCGAAGAGCGCGTCCACCGCGTCCAGTTCCTGCGCACAGCGGCAGGCTCGGTCCTCGGGGAGCCGGGGCACGGTGCTCAGGACGAGACCGCGCAATCGCTCGATGTTGCGGGCGAAGACCTCGTAGACGTCCTCCTGGGCCACGCTCTCCTCGGAGTCGACGCCCGCGTCCATGTCGGTGACCAGGGCCACCGAGGTGTAGCACAGGGCGAGCTCTCGGGCCAGGGAGGCCTCGGGCATACCGGTCATGTTCACCAGTGACCAGCCCGCCGCCGCGTACCAGCGGGACTCGGCGCGGCTGGAGAAGCGCGGGCCCTCGATGACGACCATCGTGCCGCCGTCGGTGACCGGTTCGACCCCGCAGTCGGTGGCCGCCTTCAGGACGGCCGAGCGGCCCGCGTCGCAGTACGGGTCCGCGAAGGACACGTGCGCGACGCTGTCGTCGAAGAAGGTTCCCGTCCGGCCGCTGGTTCGGTCGACCACCTGGTCGGGGACGACGACACTGCCGGGCGGGAGATCGCGGCGGAGCGAGCCGACGGCGCACGGGGCGAGGATCTGCCGGACACCGATCGAACGCAACGCCCAGAGGTTCGCACGGTAGTTGATGCGGTGCGGGGGGTGGTCGTGGCCGCGACCGTGCCGGGGCAGGAAGGCGACCCGGCGTTCGCCCACCGTGCCCACGGTCAGCGTGTCCGTCGGGTCGCCGTAGGGGGTGCTGACCGTGATCTCGGTGGCATCCGACAGCAACTCGTAGAAGCCGGTGCCGCCGATCACCCCGATCTCGGCCGAGGCGGCGGACCGCTGTGCTGTGCTCATGAGAAGAACACCTCTCCGACGTTTCCGTTGTGGCCGCCGGCGGCAGCGTGGAGCGGCCGCAGACGAAGCTGGTCGAGGGCGGGCACCGTCAAGTGACCGGGCACCTCGGGTCCGCGGGGGTCGTGGTCCCTGCGTACGCCGACAGCGGTCCAGCCCGCGGCCGTCGCCGCGTCGAGTTCGTACGCCGTGTCGCTGAGGAAGACGGGCGGCGGGCCGGAGCCACCGATCACACGGCCGATCCGCCGATAGGAGTCGGGATCGTTCTTGGCACCCGCGTTCTCCAGGTCGAACCGTTCGTCCAGCAGCCCGGTCAGGTCTCCGTACACGGTGTGGCCGAACCAGTCCAGCTGGGCCTCGGCGGAGCCCGATGAGTAGGTGAAGACGCGAATCCCGCCCGCCCGCCACCGGCGCAGCGTGCGGGGC
Source organism: Streptomyces sp. ATCC 21386 (assembly GCF_018728545.1). NCBI lineage: Bacteria > Bacillati > Actinomycetota > Actinomycetes > Kitasatosporales > Streptomycetaceae > Streptomyces > Streptomyces sp. ATCC 21386. The sequence goes on along the minus strand of NZ_JAAVVL010000001.1, from coordinate 4,608,839 downwards.
ACCTCGGGGTAGACGTGCCCGTGCAGGTCGCCCTTCGCGTACCCCTCGGCCCAGATCCATCCCTGGACCGTCTTGAGCGGGGCCGCCTTGACGTCCGCGTCCGACCATGCGGCCAGTGCCGACAGAGCGCCCGTCGCATCCAGCTCCGGACGACCCGCCTCCTTGCGTACGGCGTCCAGCAGGGCCGCGAGCCGGGGGTCGTCACGGTGGCGCCGGAACCAGTCCTCCAGCCGCTTGCGGGCGTACGGGAAGAGCACGTCACGTACGTGCGTCAGGGACCCGGTGGTGCCTTCGATGTCGAGGACCACCGCATGCGCGCGAAGACCGTTCACCGGCCGGACCCGGTGAGGTCGTCCAGCCCGGGGAAACCGCCGGCGATCGGTACGCCGGTGAAGTCGCCGACCCAGCCGTCCTCCTCCTGGAAGAAGCGGATGGCGGCGAAATCGGGGTGCTCGCCCATGTCGAACCAGTGGCGGACACCAGCCGGCACCGACAGCAGATCACCGGCCTCGCACAACACGGCGAAGACCCGGTCGTCCAGGTGCAGGGTGAACAGGCCGCGGCCGTGGGCGAAGAAGCGGACCTCGTCCTCGCTGTGCAGGTGCTCCTCGAGGAAAGTCGACCTGGCCTTTGCGGCGCGCTCACGCCACTCCTCGGTCGGGGCCGGGTGCAGCCGGGCCACGTCGACGAGTTTCATCGAGTCCTGGGCGCACACCTCCTCGATCTCTTCGCGGTAGAGGTCCAGCAGGGCCTGGTCGTCGAGGGAGGGGGTGTCGTCGGTGCGCAGCGGCAAGCGTCGTAACGTGACGCCGTGAGGGGCGAGTTCGCGGATGATGTCCGCTTCGTCGCGGGTATGCAGCAGCACCTTCTCGGGTGCGTCCTCAGGCATGATCTGGAGCAGGGTCACGGAGGTGATTCCTTTCCGGAAGGCGTCAAGCGGCCAGGTGGATCGGGTCCGACTCGCCGGTGAGCAGCAGCAGTTGGCACATGGCCTCGACGCACTCCAGCCGGTTGCGGGCCTGTACCAGGTCGCTTCCCCAGACCGTGATGCCGTGGTCGGCGATGAGAAGCGCCGGCGGTGAAGAGGGGTGCTGGGTCAGATGACCGGCCACGTCCTGGGCGATACGGGCGACATCGGGCCAGTTGGGGAACACGGGCAGCGCGGTGTGGCTGGGGTCTGCGAGGCCCAGTCCCTTGAGGAGTTCCAGGTCCCGCAGGGGCAGCCAGGAGAGGTGGCCGACGGCGCCGATACGACGGGCCAGGGCGGTGGAGTACGGGCAGTGCGCGTGCACGACGGCGCCCGCCTCCTGGACGGACCGGTAGACGGCGGTGTGGACAGCGGTCTCCGCGGAGGGCCGCGGCCCGTCACCGGCCGGTCCGGCGGCCTGCCCGGTGGCGGTGTCCACCAGCACCATGTCCCGCGGGCTGAGGGTGCCCTTGTCCAGGCCGCTGCCGGTGATGAGCGCGCGGGAGTACGGGCCGGGCAGCCGGACCGAGAGGTTGCCGGACGTCCCGGGCATCCACCCGCGCAGGTAGAGATCGCGGGACTGCTCGGCGAGAGCCGCGGCCGCACGTACCCGGTGCTGCTCGGCCGCGCCATCCGGGGGAAGAGCCGACGGCGCGGCGGAGGCGGTCGGCGCGACGGAGGCGGTTGGTCGCAGCACACGCTCCTCGGAGACGAGCGCGGTGATCAGCTCGTGCGGCGTCACGTCGAACGCCGGGTTGAACACCCGGGCGCCCTCGGGGGCGATCCGGACCCCGGCCAGCGTGGTGACCTCGTCCGCCGCCCGCTCCTCGATCACGATCCCGGAGCCGTCCGGCAGTTCCGGGTCCCACGAGGATTCCGGCGCCACGACGACGAACGGGATGCCGTGCCTCGCGGCCGCCACCGCCAAGGCGTAGGTGCCGATCTTGTTGGCGGTGTCGCCGTTCGCCGCGATGCGGTCGGCGCCCACGAGGACGCAGTCCACCAGGGATCCCGACATCGCGGCGGCGGCCGCGGAGTCGGGGCACAGCCGGTACGGCACGCCGGCCTCCTCGAGTTCCCAGGCCGTGAGCCGGGCTCCCTGCAGCAGGGGGCGCGTCTCGTCCACCAGTACCTCGGCGATCCGTCCGCGTGCGGCGAGTTCCAGGACGGCGCCGAGAGCGGTGCCGCCCGCCGCCGTGGCCAGACGACCGGTGTTGCAGTGCGTGAGCACGCGCAGCGGCCGGCCCGGCAGCAGTCCGGCGACGAGGTCGGCGGCGCTGACGGAACAGACACGGTTTGTGGCGATGTCCTCGTCGATCGCCCGCAGCGCAGTGTCGAGCACCACGTCGGGCCCTTCGGGAATACGTTCGACCACCCGGGCGACGGCTTGTGCCAGGTTGACCGCTGTGGGCCGTGCCGTGGCGATCCGCGCGGCGTCGGCGCGCACCGCGGCCTCGTCAGTGGTGCCGCCGGGTGCGGTGTGCCGGTGCGCGGACAGGGCCACGCCCAGCGCTCCGGCCAGTCCGATCGCGGGAGCACCTCGCACCGCCAGCGAGCGGATGGCGTCGATGAGTTCGTCCACCGTCTCCAGCCGCAGCCACCGCATCTCGTGCGGCAGGGCCCGCTGGTCGACGATGCTGATGGCCCCGTCGGACCAGGTGAGCGAGGCGGCGGGAGCGGACGGGGTCCGGCCATCGGGTGAAGACGTCTCGGGCCCGGGCACCGTGGCCGAGTGGGCGGAACGGGTAGTCATGATCCTCCTCTGGTCCGAGCGGACTGCTCCCAGCCGCGCTCAGGGAATGACGGAAGGCGGGACGGGTCCGCCGGCCAGTGCCTCCTGCCGTGCGCCGGGCTCCCGCACCACGTCGGCCCCCTTGCAGAAGGCGAAGCGGACGAGCGAGCGACCGGCCTCCGGATCGGCGTGGAACATGATGGGCAGGCGGAGAGCTTCGGCGACGGCGTGCTGGAAGGGCCGAGTGAAGGTGAGGTACTGCTTGGCGGTCTGCACGGCCGCGGCGAGCTTCGGCGGCGCGGTGACCAAGCCGACCTTCCAGCCGGTGAACGAGAAGGTCTTCCCGGCGGACGATACGGACACCGTGCGCGCACGCATACCGGGCAGAGAGCCGCTCGGCCGGTGCCGGACGCCGTCGTACACCAGGTGTTCGTACACCTCGTCCGAGATGATCAGCTGGTCACGTTCGACGGCAAGCTGGGCGATCGCCGTCAGGTCCTCGTCCTGCAGCACCGAACCGGTCCGATCGTGCGGCGAGTTGAGCGGCAGCAGTCGGGTGCGGGGCGTGATGCCCCGGTGAAGCTCCGCCGGTTCGGGCCGGAACGCCGACGGGCGCAGGATGACCGGGACGCGGAGGGCTCCGGCCATGGCGATACAGGCGGCGCAGGAGTCGTGGCAGGGGTCGAGGGCGATCACTTCGTCGCCGGGCTCCAGGAGCCCCGGAAGCGCCGCCAGTGCCTGGATGGCGCCTGTGGATACGGCCACCCCGCTCTCCGGGTCGTACTCCAGCCCATAGAAGCGCTGTTGGTGCCCGGCGATCGCACGGCGCAGGCCGCGATTCAGCAGGGGCCTGTCCGCCATGTTCCCGTCCACATGTCATGAGTGATACGACAGCGCAGCCGCGGAGAAGGACGATCGGCACGAAATCGGCCGGACGGAACGGGAACGGAGATCCCCGGAGGGGAGTCATGGGCGGGCATTCGAGGTCCGGTGAAAAACGTCGCGCTCAAGTCAGGGGTCATGTACGCCGTATCCGAATCCTGGGGTGATGGCCGGAATACCTGTTGTGTGATCCCGGTCTCCGTACGCCGTTCAGGCCCGACCGGTCGGGAAGCGTTTCGTGGCAGCCTCCAGGGTGCTGCACAGTGATATCGGGGCGCCTCCCCTGTTGATTCAGCCTGCCATCACGCGCTGTTCGCGGACAATGACAACAGTGAGAAATATCCGCCCGTGATCTTCTCGATTCAGGAAGGCCATTGCAGGTTCCCGAGACCTGCGGCTGTCCCGGCCGGGTCTCACGGGCACCGCGCGTGCGGCGCGTGCCCGCGGTGCGGACCGGGACGGAGCCGATTCCTCGTACGGCCGGGCTGCCGAACGGGCTATGTATCCGACGACTGGCCCGTGACCAGGGACCGCAGCCGCAACGAGAGCGCGAGTTCGAGCGAGGACAGTTCCGTGTGCGGCGGCAGCAGCGCCCGCGCGGCCTGCAGTCTGTTTGCGACGGTCCGCTCCGTCAGCCCCAGCTTGAGGGCGGCGGAGCGCGCGGACTGCCCCGACGCGAGATAGGTTTCGAGCGTCTTGCGCAGCACGCTGTGTCTGCTGCCGCCGCCGACGAGTTGGCCGAGGTGCCGGTGGACGAGACTGCGTGCGGCGTCCACGTCGGCCATTCCGATCACCTCGGGGGCAACCTCGTAGAAGTGCGCGCTCCGGCGCTCGGTCTGGTCGCACACGTGATAGGCGGATCGGGCCTCTCGGTGGGCCTGACGAAAACCCCGAACTCCCTTGCCGGGCCCGCCGGTTCCCAGCCGGATGTGCGGCGTGCGTTCCAGAACCGCCTCGTGCACCTGTTCCGGCCCCACCGAGCTGAACCACGCCCACACCACGCCGCGGTCGACGAAGACGGAGAGGGCGGAGTCTCCGCGTTCGCGTGCGAACTCGGCGAGCGTTCTCGCCGCCGCACCCGAGGCCACGACGGCGACGTGCTCGGCGTTCAGGTCGTAGAAGGGGAGTTCGGCGGCGGAGTCGGCGTGGTTCAGGACGGTCCGTACTGCCTGGAGCCGTAACGTGTTCTCGTCCATGGTGCTCGCTCGAACAGCCTCCGTGTATTCATCCGTCACCAGCTCGGTGACCAACGCCATCAGATGGGAAAGCCGGCTACAACAATGCTGTAAGCCGGGCAGTACGTCGGCTTCCGGAAGGTCCGCCTCGTGCGCGGCCTGGAAGAACGCGTCCTGAACGACCCCGTGGGCAATCCGGTAACTGGCGACCAGGTCATTCAGCGGCGTCTCGTGCAGTGCTGCAATGCGGGCGATGTGCCGTGCCTCGGGTGACCGGACCGGCTCCTGTAACGAGTCCCGGATCCCTCGTACAGTGCGCGCGAAAAGCATCTTGGTCTCCGACCGCACCACCGTCACCAACGCGGGATCCCTACTGAGGGGGCTGTCCGGAATTCCATCACGCCACACCGCAGTGAGGATGTCCTCAACCACCACCCATTGATTCTTTACAAGCCAATCGGTCAAAGCTTCGACTGTGCCCTTGAGATTTTCCACGCTGAGAACATCCTTTGCGATTCATTCGGCCTCGTTGTACGTAGCCCCAGTGCCGACGGCCTCGACGATCCCCTCCGCGGGGGTGGACGCTCGGACGGGCCTCCGAGCAGACCCAGGCCGCCCGTCATCGGGCGCGCGTGACGTCGCCGAATACGGGCAGCGGGGTGTCTGCCTGCAGATCGACGGCGGCGGTGCCCCTGCCGCCCATGACGGTGAGTGCGTCGAGCACCGGTGTCCTTGGCCAAAACTCATCCGTCCTCGTGAGGGCTGGTGCACCGATGGCGTCGAGCGCGGGCCCTTGGGCGGGTGCGGTGCTCTGGGCACCTGATGAACCGAGCAGGATGATCTGTCGTGCTGCTTCGACTTGCCTGTCTGGGTGTGGCCAACGCGTTCGCCCTGCCGCGGCTTTCGCCCTGCCGCGCCTGCCGCCGGTGAGCCACCGGGACGGGGACGCGGAGACCTCGCGCTGCGTCATCAGCTCACGGTGCTGGGAGGCCGGATCGGCCGAGATCGGGTGCGGTTCGCCCCGGGGTGGAGTTGCTGAGAACGACGGCCGGGTGGCGATCGGCCATGAGGGCTCTCCTTGATAGGGATCCAGGGCGAAAGTAGTCAAACAAAAAAGTAGGTAGCCAGCAACAAACCTTTACCACAGCGCCATGAGACGATGACCATCTTCGGCCGCCCGCGTCGCGACGGGGGCCGGAGGTGACTGACAGTCAAATTCCCTAAGGTTTGGGTCTCCCCGTGGCTTCCGCACCGACTCCGCCCCCCGCTCTGCCCGTTACCAAGCAAGCCCGCGCCGAGGTCTCCACGCGGCGGCTCCTCGATGCCGCGCAGGAGCTCATTGCCGAAGTGGGCTATGAACGCGCGACCCTGGCACTGATCGCCGACCGGGCCGGCTACAGTCACGGCTTGATCACCCGGCGCTTCGGCTCGAAGGAGAACCTGCTCCACGCCCTCATCGAGCGTGCGACGCTCACCTGGTGGGACCGGGAGGGCCACGCCAAGGCCACCGGGCTGACCGGACGCGACGCCGCTCTCGTCGTGATCGATTCCGTCCTGTACGGATACCGCCGCTCCCCCGACGCGATGCGCGGCATCTGCGCACTGATGTTCGAGGCGCTCAATTCCGTGGCCTCCCTGCGCGAACGCATTCGGCGGTTGCATCGCACGCTCCGGCACGACGTGGCGATGAGCCTGCAGCAAGGCATCGACGACGGCACGATCGGTCGGGCCGTCTCCCCCGACGGAGTCGCGCGGCTCCTGGTCAGCGGCCTGTGCGGCGCGGCCTATCAATGGCTGCTCGAGCCCGACGAGGTCGACCTCGAGGCGGCGCTGCTCGACGTGCGCCGCGCGGTAGAGCAGATGATCCCGCTGCTGGACAGCGACCTCTGAAGATGAGGACCGGCGGGACTGTAAATCGTTCGGCTCTGGCCCGTAGTCGGTGGTGACGCCGAGCAGCAGTCCTTGATCATGATCCTGTGGTGGATAGCAACTCCCTTATGGGGACGGTTTTTTCGGGGCTTTCGGCGCTGGTCGTCGAGGACATGGCGGACGGCGGCGTCGGCGCAGGTGCTCGCGGTAGGGGTCTACGGGGGTGGGCCGGAAGGCGGGGGCGATGCGCAGGGCCTGGGGTTCGGGCATGCGGGCGTAGCGTTTGGCGGTGTTCAGTGCCTGTTTGAGGCGGCGGGAGCAGTCGAGCAGGCCGACGCCCTGGCCGAGGAGATCGTGGATCTTGTTCCAGCGTTCGGGTGTGGTCTGCTCGCGTACTCCGCCGGGGCGGAGCGGAGCGGGGCGGGGCGGGGCAGGGCGGGGCAGGGCGGGGCGGGGCGGGGCGGGGCGGGGCGGGTTGATGGTGGCCCAGCATCCGTCGTGGGCGCGGACCTCGAGCTGGACTTTGTCGCAGAGACTTCGCCAGAGGTGCCATCGGTCGCTGACCTGCACTGCGTCGGACAGGGCTCGGCGGCCGGTCTCGGCATCCGTGATGATCGTGGCGTAGCGGTGGCGGCGGCGCAGGGCGAAATCGTCCACGCCGATCAACCGCGGGATGGCCTACTGCGGCAGCGGCAGGCGCCGCGGATGGCGCAGCGCGTACTCCGGGAAACGGCACGGCCACGCCCCGGGTCCGGGCCGAGTCCACCACCGCGTCGCCGTGCCGAGGAACCCGCCGTTCCGGTCACCCACCTCCTCGAAGAGATCCGGGAGTTGGGCTGCACCGGCAAGCGCCAACCCGCTGGTCCGCTACCTCAACCAGGGCCGCGCCGAAGGCGACCGCCCCGTCACCACCCCACGTCACGCCAGCCGCGTCCTGAGTGGAGCACTGGGCAAATATTCGGTAGCCGGTGTTGAGGCAGTCCACGACGTTGCGGCCGAGCCGGTCCACGGCGGCAGCCACCGATCCGTCGTACGGACCCCTCTCATCGTGGAGCCAAGGGCCCAACTTCGGCCGGGTCATCCGACGTAGCTGGCTTCATCCGCGACAGCCGTCGCACGCCGAGCAGGCACTTTCCGCATCCGCCATTAAGGGCGTTCGATCATGTTCAGGTCCGTACCGCGCAAGACTTCTCTGTTTCGAACACGCTAGGTACGGAGACTTGGCGGCCGCGCCCAGGACGATCTTGCTCAGCCCAGGAAGCTCAGTCGCACCTGGCGGTTCGGATTGTCCCGGTTGGTGTCGACCAGGCACACCGACTGCCACGTCCCCAGTTCCAGCCTCCCGCCGATGACCGGCAGTGTCGCGTGGGGCGGGACGATGGCGGGGAGGACATGGTCGCGGCCGTGGCCGGGGCTGCCGTGCCGGTGCTGCCAGCGGTCGTCGGCGGGCAGCAGGGTGCGCAGGGCGGCGAGGAGGTCGTCGTCGCTGCCGGCGCCCGTTTCGATGATGGCGATGCCGGCCGTGGCATGCGGGACGAAGACGTTGAGGAGGCCGTCCCGGCCGTCCGCGGCCTCGCGGAGGAACGCCTCGCAGTCTCGGGTGAGGTCGACGATCCGCTCGCGAGAGCCGGAGGCGACGTTCAGGACTCGGGTGGTGAAGGCATCGGACATGGTTCCATCCTCGCGCACCGAGTGGGTGCCAGCGGGGACCCGCCGACGCGTCAGTGACCAGGCGCCGTGAACAGCCGCTCCGCGAGCGGCGGCGCCACACGTCGCTCCGCGGCATTGCGCCCAGGGCGCTCCTCCCCTCCCCCAGAGCTGGATTCCCGCCGCAGGAGTCCCCCGCAAGGCTGCTGCCCTGGCATCCGCGCGGCTCGCCATGCACGTAGAAGGGCTCACCCGTTCCTTCGACGGCCTCCAACGCCACGGCCAGTTCGACGAGTTCGTAGCCCTGCTGGGCCGCGACGGCTGAAGGCTGGCCACCACGGCGGCAGGTCCCCCGGGAAGATCCGGCACCCCCTCCCCGTTGGTAGAAGCATGAACGACATGCGTGAGGTCGAGGTGGTCGTCATAGGCGCCGGCCAGGGAGGTCTGGCCGCTGCCTACCACTTGCGCCGCACCGGTTTCGAGCCGGAGCGCGACTTCGTCGTGCTGGACCACTCCCCCGCGCCGGGCGGCGCCTGGCAGTTCCGCTGGCCGTCGCTGACGTACGGCAAGGTGCACGGGATGCACGCGCTGCCCGGCATGGAGCTGACGGGAGCCGATCCGGCCCGGCCGTCCTCCGAGGTCGTCGGGGAGTACTTCACCGCCTACGAACGCACCTTCGACCTGCGGGTACGGCGGCCCGTGGACGTCCGCGCGGTGCGGGAGGGCGAGGGCGGGCGGCTGGACGTCGAGACCTCGGACGGTTCGTGGTCGACACGGACGCTGATCAACGCGACGGGGACGTGGGACCGGCCGTTCTGGCCGCGCTACCCCGGCCAGGAGACCTTCCGGGGACGGCAGTTGCACACCGCCCAGTACCCCGGACCCGAGGAGTTCGCGGGCCTCCGGGTGGTTGTCGTCGGCGGAGGCGCGTCCGGGACCCAGCACCTGCTGGAGATCGCGCCGTACGCTGCCGCGACGACCTGGGTGACGAGGCGTGCGCCTGTGTACCGCGAGGGACCGTTCGACGAGGGTGCGGGACGGGCGGCGGTCGCCCTGGTGGAGGAGCGGGTGCGGCAGGGGCTGCCGCCGAGGAGTGTCGTGTCGGTGACCGGGCTGCCGCTCAACGACGCGATCCGGCAGGGCATCGCGGACGGCGTCCTGGACCGGTTGCCGATGTTCGACCGGATCACCCCCGACGGCGTGGAGTGGGACGACGGCCGCCGTGTGGAAGCCGACGTCATCCTGTGGGCGACCGGTTTCCGAGCCGCCGTGGACCACCTGGCCCCGTTGCGGCTGCGGGAGCCCGGTGGCGGCATCCGCGTCGACGGCACGCGCGCGGTCGCCGACCCCCGCGTCCACCTGGTCGGCTACGGCCCTTCGGCGAGCACGATCGGCGCCAATCGTGCCGGCCGTGCGGCGGTGCGGGACATCCGGCGGCTCCTGGCGAACGACCCGGCCGCCGCCTGACGTCCCCACCGACCCGGCCGCGCCTCTCGGCTCGCCCGGCCCTCGGTTCAGCCGACCTTCTCAGCTCGCCCGGCGTCTCGGTCGGCCGACCTCTCGGCTCAGCCGGTCGCGGGTGAGGAGGAGGCCGAGGGCGACCCGGTGACCGCCCCGGCCCCCGGTGACGCCGCCTTCCTGCGGTTCTGGTTGAACTCGGCGACATTGCGCAGGTGTTCCTGGTAGTTCGCCGTGAAGCGGGTGTCGCCCGGCTTGACCGTGACGAAGTACAGCCAATCGCCCGTTGCCGGGTTGACGGCCGCACGCATCGCCGCCTCACCCGGGTTGGCGATCGGGGTGGGCGGCAGCCCCATGCGCCGGTACGAGTTGTAGGGGCTGTCGATCTTCGTGTCGTCCACGGTGGTGTTCAGCGTGGAGCGGTTCAGGGCGTAGTTGATGGTGGAGTCCATCTGCAGCGGCATCCCGCGCTCCAGGCGGTTGAAGATGACCCGGGCCACCCGGCCCATGTCCTCCTCGGTGGCCGCCTCGGCCTGGATGATGCTCGCGATCGTGACCGCCTGGTAGACGTTCATCGCGTTGCGCTGGGCCCCGGCCGTGACCTGGCCGCCGTTGAACTTCTTGTTCGCGGTCTCGACCATGACCGCCAGCAGGGACTCGGGGGTCGACTTCTCCCGCAGCGGATACGTCGCCGGGAAGAGATAGCCCTCCGGGTTGCCCTCGGCGTCGTCGGGCAGCATCAGGCTGGCCTTGGACAGCGACTTCCTGGTGGATCCGGCGGGCAGCGCGAGGGCCTTGTCGACGGCTTCGTAGACCTGGCCGGAGCGCCAGCCCTCCGGGATCACCAGGGACGTCGGGCGCTCTTCCGCGCCGCCGCCTCCCCCCACGCTCAGCAGCGGCACCGCCACGGCGGTGGCCGCCACGACGGCCCCCGCCGCGATGAGGGCGGCCCGGCCCCGACGCGTCAGTCGAATCGTGCTCCGTGGCGGAGTGTTCATCTGCATGCGGGCACGGTAACCCGCATATCACCTCAAAACCGGCATGACCCGGCATATCTTCATCTTGTCGGCTCCAGTTTCGGCACCTTGGCCACCTCGCGGGCGGGCGTCAGCCGCGCGTCCCGCCGGACCAGCGCGGCGTACCGCCCACCGCTCTCCAGCAGTTCCTCGTGCGTACCGCGCTCGACGGCACGCCCGGAGTCGAGCACGACGATCTGGTCGGCGCCGCGGACGGTGGAGAGGCGGTGCGCGATGGTGACGGTGGTGCGGTTGGCGGAGAGGGCGTCGATGGCCTCCTGCACAGCGTGCTCGGTACGGGTGTCCAGGGCGCTGGTCGCCTCGTCCAGGATGAGGACCGGCGGGTCGCGCAGGATGGTCCGGGCGATGGCGAGCCGCTGCTTCTCCCCACCGGAGAAGCGGTGGCCGCGCTCACCGACGACGGTGTCGTAGCCGTCGGGCAGGGCCGCGATGTGGTCGTGGATCTGGGCCGCCCGCGCCGCCGCGTACAGCTCCTCGTCGGTGGCGTCCGGCTTGGCGAAGCGCAGGTTGTCGGCGACCGAGGCATGGAAGAGGTACGTCTCCTGCGAGACGACGCCAATGCCGCGGGCCAGCGTGTCGAAGTCCAGGTCGCGGACGTCGACCCCGTCGAGGGTGACCCGGCCGCCCGTGACGTCGTACAGCCTCGGCACCAGCGCGCCGAGCGTGGACTTGCCGGCACCGGTCGGCCCGACGACGGCGAGGCTGCCGCCCGCCGGAACGATCAGGTCGATGCCGTCGAGGACGGGGCGCGGCTTCGCTTCGCCGCCGGAGCCGCCGGGGCTGCCGTTCTTGCCGAGGCCACCGGCTCCGCCGGGGCCGCCAGGGGCGCCAGGGCCCTCCGCGTCGTAGCGGAACTCGACGTTCTCGAAACGGAGTTCGCCCTTGATCCGGTCGAGGTGGACCGGATGCTCGGACTCGGTGATGTCGATCGGCAGGTCGAGGTACTCGAAGATCCGCTGGAAGAGGGCGAGCGATGCCTGGATCTGGACACCCGTGGACAGCAGGCTCACGGTCGGCCGGAACAGGTTCTGCTGCAGCGAGACGAAGGCGACGAGCGTGCCGACGGAGACGGACGGGCCGCCGAGTTGGAGCGCGATGCCGGCGGTCCAGTAGATGACGGCGGGCATGGCGGCCATGACGACCGTGATGACGGCCATGCGCCAGCGCCCGGCCATGTTGGCCCTGACCTCCAGGTCGACAAGCCCTTCCGACTCCTCGGCGAAGGACTTGGTGAGCGAGTCGGCGCGGCCCATGGTGCGTCCGAGCAGGATGCCGCTGACGGAGAGCGACTCGGTGACCGTCGCGGCCATGGCGGCCATCTGGTTCTGCCGCTGCGTGGTGATCTTCTTGCGCTCGTCTCCGACCCGGCGGCTTATCCACACGAAGAGAGGCAGCAGGAGCAGGGTGACCACGGTGAGCCGCCAGTCCAGGGCGACCATCGCGACGACGGTGGCGACCACGCTGGTGGTGTTGGACACCAGGGAGGTGGCCGTGGAGGTGACGGTTGCCTGCATGCCGCCGATGTCGTTGGCGATGCGGGACTGGACCTCGCCCGTCCGCGTCCGGGTGAAGAAGGCGAGCGACATCCGCTGCAGTCGGCCGTAGACGGCGGTGCGCAGATCGTGCATGACCCGCTGACCGACGGTCGTGGAGATCAGCGTCTGCAGGACGCCGAAGATGCTGGTCAGGACGGCACTCAGGATCATCCCCAGGGCCAGCAGGCTCAGCAGCCCGGTGCGGCCCTCGGGGATCGCGGTGTCGAGGATCTCCTTGAGGAGGAACGGTGTGGCGACCGACGCGAGCGACGCGGCGCCGACGAGGAGTCCGACGATCGCGAGCCGACCCCGGTAGGGGCGGAAGAGCTTCAGGATGCGGCGCACCTGTCGGGGCTGGTCTCGCGTGTCGGCGGACGGCGCCCGGGTGGGTGCGTGGGGTTCGTGGTCGGGATGCATGGGCTCCTACGGGAGGTGAGGCGGATGGGGAGGTACGAGGTGAGTCGCGATGAGGGGACTTCTCGAAGCCTTGCGGAGCTTAGCTCATTGTTACCTATACTCACAATGAACATCGTCCTGATATTGTTCCCGGTATGACCGACCCCGACGGCGACGGACTGCTCGCCGAGCAGTTGCTGCGGCTCACCCGCCGTGTGCACCGCATCCAGAAGCGCCATCTCCAGCAGAGCGGGTTGGAGATCACCCCTGCGCAGTCGCGACTGCTGCGCGCCCTCTCCCACTACGACGCGCCGCCACGAATGGCCGATCTCGCCGAGCGGCTGGAGGTCGTGCCACGGGCCGTGACGACCCTCGTCGACGCGCTGGAGGAGAGCGGGCGGGTGCGCCGGGCGCCCGATCCCACCAACCGGCGAGTCATCCGGATAGAGGTCACGGACGAGGGCCTCAAGGTCCTGCGGGAGCTGCACCACGCGCGCCGCTCGGCGGCGGAGGAGATCCTGGCGCCGCTGTCGGACGACCAGCGGGGGGTCCTCGAAGGCCTGCTCGACACGCTGGTCGACGGCGCGCCGACGGCGGAGCGGCGCTGCTGAGCGGAGGCGCCGAGCAGGCGTACGGGGAAGGGCCCGGCGCGTAGTTCGCGCCGGGCCCTTCCCCGTACGGAGTGTGGAGCAGGAGAGAGCAGGCCCCAGAGATCAGGCCTCCGCCTTGGAGAGAGCGGGAGCCTCCGGCTTCTCGGGCTCGCCCCCTGCCGCGTCCCCGGCCGCTCCCTGAACCTCTGCCTCTGCCTTCGCCTCCGGCTTCGTGGCCGTGGACCCGGACTCGTCGTCCTCCTCCACGAACTCGATCTCGCCGTCGAGCATCTTCTTCGCGCGGTCGGTGTCCAGCGCGCCCTCCCACTTCGAGACCGCGAAGACGGCGACACAGTTGCCGAGCAGGTTGGTGGCGACGCGCATCGAGTCCATGATGCGGTCGACCCCGAGAAGGAGGGCGACGGCGCCGGCCGGGATGGCGCCGAGCGAGGCGGCGGTCGCCGACAGGGCGAGGAAGGCCGAACCGGGGATGCCCGCCATACCCTTGCTGGTCAGCATGAGGACCAGGATGACGGTGACCTGCTGGCTCAGACTGAGGTCCACTCCCACGGCCTGCGCGATGAACAGGGTGCCGATGGAGAGGTAGATGGACGCGCCGTCCAGGTTGAAGGAGTACCCGGTGGGCAGCACCAGTCCCACGGCGTCGTCACGGGCTCCGGCCTGCCTCAGCTTCTGCATCATGCGCGGCATGACGGACTCGCTGGAGGCCGTACCGAGCGCGAGCAGCATCTCCGCCCGGGTGTAGCGGACGAACTTCCACAGGCTCAGGCCGGTCATCAGCTTCAGCGCGACGCCCAGCAGCACCAGGAACACGGCGGCGACGGCGTAGCAGAGGATGATCAGCTTGGCGTAGGTCTTCATCACGCCGAGGCCGTACTCACCGACCAGGTGCACCATCGCGCCGAACACGGCGAGCGGGGCCAGCTTCATGACGAAGCCGACGATCGCGAAGATGACCTCCTGGGCCTGCTCGATGGCGGGCAGGATCTTCGGCACCTTGGTGTGACCGAGGTGCAGCAGCGCGGCGCCGGTGAGGCAGGCGAGCACGAGCACCTGGAGCAGCGCGTTCTCGGCGAACGCGCCGATCGCGCTCTGCGGCAGCGCGTTGAGGATGAACTCGCTCGTCGTCGGCAGCTCGCCGCCGGCGGTCTTCGCGTCGACCGCCGAGGTGTCGAGCTTCGCGGGGTCGACGTTCATGCCCGAGCCGGGGCCGAACACGTTGGCGGCGATCAGGCCGATGAGCAGCGCGGCCGTCGAGGCGATCTCGAACCAGATCAGGGCCTTGAGCCCGATCCGCCCGAACGCCTTCAGGTTGCCGGCCTTGGCGATACCGACGACGACCACACAGAACACCAGTGGCGAGATGACGGTCTTGATGAGCCGGATGAAACCGTCGCCGAGCGGTTGGAAGGTCGTGGCCGTGTCCGGCCACAACCTTCCGACGACGATTCCGAGCACAAGCGCGACTCCGACTTGCGCGAACAGTGAGGTACGCAGCATGCGTGCGACGCGTCGCGGCAGGGACGGTACGGACTGCGGCACGGGCACTCCTCCGAGGGATCTTCTGTCATGCGGAAAAGCGCTTCCGCGTCGATCACTATCGGGGAGGCGTCGCTCGTGGGGAAGACCGCCGTGTTTCACGGAGGTAAATCATCGAACGGCCGTCACATCGCATGCATGGGGCATCAGCAGCCCGTACGGTCCACCGTCAGCACTCCCTGCACGGAGACCAGCGAGCGGTCGTAGCAGCCGTCCGACCCGTACGTCCGGTAGCGCTCGCTCGTCGTCCCGACGGCGTGCCGCTGGTCCCGCGGTACGTTCGCCGTGTACGTGGCATCACCGGTGTAGGTGTCGTCGAGCCGGGACCACGCCGTGCGCCGCCCGCCGTGCGTCTCGGTGACGGTCGCCCGGTCGCCGAGCGTGAGCACGGTCCGCAGCCGATCTCCCGCGCCGAGCGTGGTCGTTCCGTCCATCGTGTACGACCGCTGCACGCGCGTCGTCCGGTCCTGACCACGAACGCCTCGGCCCCCGCCCCCACTCACGGTGACCGTCTCGTCGTCGCTCCACCTCGCGTCGAGCGCGTCGGGGTTCTCGCCGTCCGACCAGGTGTGCGTGGAGGTGTTGAGGAGGCTGCGGCGGACGGTGGTCGTGACCCGGCCGTGGGAGGTGTCGACGTACCCCGCGACGCTCAGCCGATGGCTCCCCTCGGTGTCGAGGCGGTGCTCCGTACCCGGCGTGTACGTGGACGCGTTGGCGAAGTCGCCCTCCCGCACCTTCGTGAGGGCGCCGGTGACGTGCTCCTTCTTCTCGTCCTGCCAGACGAGGACGTTGACCGGGGCGCTCCAGCCGCTCTGCCCCTCGGGCACGCCGGCGACGGACACCTCGACCCGGTGCGGCCGCCCGTCGTTGAGGAGTCCCGCGAAGGGGGTGAGGTCGTAGCGGAGAGGCTGGATGTCGAAGGCGCGCGGACCGGGGACGACGTACCAGAGGAAGGGGTTGGACCAGCCACCGGTCCACACGTTCGGGAACGGCGCGGCGATTCCGGCCAGTTGCCCGTCCACCGAGATCCGCACCTCACGGTAGGGCCCGTCGTCGGCCTTGCAGGAGTACGGCGCCTCGTCGGGCACCGTCAGATACCAGTACTCCTCACAGCCGCCGCCGGACCCGGTCGCGTACACCTCCGCGATGACGCGCTCGCTGTTGCGCGGGGTGGTGAGGGCGGTGCCGTCCTGGAGCGTGAGCACGCGGTCGGGGACGGTGCCCGCCGTCCTCGTGTCGGGCCTGCCCACGTAGAAGGTCAGCGTGACCCTGACGTCAAGGACGCCGGTGTACGTGTCGTCGACGACGTTGCCGATGAGCATCTCGACCGGCTGCTCGGTGCGCAGGGTGTCGCTGTAGCGCGTGACGTCCTTCTCCACGGACCACGCGATGCCGTCCGGCGAAGGCTGCGGCGTGGACGTCCGGAACACCTCGACGCCGCCGATGTGCAGATGGCCGAGGCGATCGAACTGCCGGCCCTTCACCTTGCCGTCGAGCCGCAGGACGACCTTGCTCCATCTCTTCCCGCACTCCCCCGGCGGCGTGTAGGTCCCCCGGTACGGCGTGAAGTCCCTGAACTGCGCCTCGGCGACCGTCACTTCGCACGACCTCGCGTTCTCGGGCCGGGAGACGGGCGGAGCGGCGGTGATCGGATCGTGCCAGTCGGACCCGAACTCGGCGGGGACGGCGGTGGATCCATCGGCCGGGGAGGAGATGGCGACGGATTGGGCGGGGGTGGCCCCGAGGAGGGTGCTCGCCAGGAGGGTCGCTCCGCTGAGCATGGACATGATGATCCGGCTTCTCATGGCCGGAGTTCTACGGGGAGTCGACACCCCGCCGCAATGGCATCTCCGGCCACAAGCGCTCAAGTGCGTACCGGGCGCCTCAAGCCTCCAGCGCCGCCTTGTCCCCCATGACGATCACCGGGTGCTGAGCCGGGTCGAGAGTACGCAGCAGGTACTCCATGCCCGACTTGGACAGGCTGACACAGGCCGAGGTTCCGCTGCCGTGGTCCATGTGCAGCCAGATGCTCCCGCCCTTGGACTGACCCTCGGGACGCGTCGGGTCGATCGGCGAGGTGCCCTTGACCCGGTTGTAGTCGATCGCGATGACGTAGTCGAAGTCGTGCCAGTGCGACTCGGCCCAGTAGTGCGGCGCCTGGAACGACGCCGACCTGCTGTACGGCAGCTTGGATCCCGGGTCGGCCAGGACCCCTCCCGCGTCGCTCAGCGTGAACACGCCGACCGGACTGCGTTTGTCACCCTCTCGATGGTCGGTGGTCCACCCCTTCTTTCCGTTGTGGCCCTCCCAACTGCGGGTCTTCTTCCAGGTGGAGCCGCTCTTCGTGTAGAGCACGACCGTGGCGTCGGCGTCGTCCCTGCCCTCTCCGTAGACGGCCACGACCTGGCGGGACTCCGCGGGGATCCGCTTCTGCAGACGGTCGCCGACGCCCGGGACACGGGTCGGGTCCTCGGCCTCCGGCGCCGCGCGATCGGTGCCGCCCCCGGACGCCGTGGCGTTCCTGTCGGCCTTGGCGGCCTCGCTCGTGTCACCCGAACCGCCGCACGCCGCGGCCGACATCACCAGTGCGCCACAGACCACCACGGCGAGCCCGACACGAGCCGCGCCCCTCCTCGCGCCCGCGTCGTCCGCACCACCCGCGCCGCCCACACCTTCTTCGTTCACCGTGCCGGTTCGTCCCCGCCTGGTACCGCCTATTCGCATGCGATCCATCGTCGCACCGCTCACCGGACGCGAGCGCCCGCCGCCGCGCGCATCGGGCCTCCAACGGACGGTTCAGGCCGAAACTTTGCCCGGCCCCGGAAAACCGTTTGCCTCCGACCGCGACGCGACGCGAACCTTTCACAGCCGGTCGCTGGACCGCGCCGCCCCTTTTCTCCCCACTCCTCCCCCACTTCCCCCACCCCTGACTCGAGCCTCTGGGACGTCATGCAGATTCAAGACCTTCCGTACGAAGACCCGGGCGTGCCGGACGCTCGCTCGGGCCCACGATTCCTGTGGTGGCTCGGCCGGAATCAACTGGGCGGACAGTTCAAGGCGCTGGCGTGGGGGCTGTTGCACTTCACCTCCGTGGCCGGACTTCCGTTCTGCGTCGGCTTCGCCGTCCAGGCCGTCGTCGACCGCTCCGGCTCCCGACTCGCCCTCGCGGGCGTGGTACTGCTGGTGTGCGGATTCACCATCGCACTGGGCGACACCTTCCTGCACCGGTCGGCGGTCACCAACTGGATCACGGCCGCCGCCCGCGTCCAGCAGTTGCTGGCCCGCAGGACGGCCCAGCTCGGCTCGGCGCTCACCCGCCGGGTCGCGGCCGGAGAGGTGGTCGCGGTCTCCACCGGCGACGTCGAGAAGATCGGCTGGTTCGTCGAAGCCGTCTCCCGCTTCACCGCCGCCGCGCTCACCGTGGTGCTGGTCTGCGTCGGCCTGGTCGTGTACCAGCCCGCCCTGGGCGTCGTCGTCGCCGTCGGGGTGCCCGTCCTCGCCCTTGCCGTGCTTCCGCTGCTGCCCCGCGCGACCCGCCGCGCCGACTTCCAGCGCGAGAAGGCGGGCCGCGCCACCGAGCTGGCCTCCGACACCGTCGCGGGCCTGCGCGTGCTGCGCGGCATCGGTGGCGAGGAGCTCTTCCTGGACCGCTACCGCAGTGCCTCCCAGGAGGTCCGGCACGCCGCCGTCCGCAGCGCCCGTATGTGGGCCCTCATCTCCGGCATCCAGGTGCTGCTGCCGGGGCTGCTGATGATCGCGGTCGTCTGGCACGGCGTGGGTCTCGCCCGCGAGGGCCGGATCACGGTCGGCGAACTGGTCACCGTGTACAGCGCGGTCATGCTGCTGACGTATCCGCTCAGACACTTCGAGGAGATCGCGATGGCGTACTCCTTCTCCCGTCCGTCCGCGAAACGGGCCGCCAGGGTGCTGTCGCTGGAGCGGAGCACGGACACCGAGGGGTCCCGCGAGGCCACCGTGCCCACCGGAGACCTGTACGACCCGGCCACCGGGCTGCTCGCACCCGCCGGATGTCTCACGGCGGTGGTGTGCGGTGACCCCGACGCGGCCGGACGACTGGCGGAACGGCTGGGCGGCCACGCCCCCGAGGAGGGCACTTCCGTGCTCCTCGACGGTGTACCGCTCGACGAACTGCCCCTCGACTCCGCCCGCACGGCCGTCCTCGTCCAGGACAAGGACCCGGTGCTGCTCTCCGGCACCCTCCGCGAACTCCTCGACGTCCCCGCCTCGGGCCACGTCACCGCCGAGGAGGCGCTGACCGCCGCCCAGTGCGGCGACGTGCTGGAAGCCCTGGTCCAGGGGTCACTGGACATCGAGGATCCACTGGACGCGCGGATCACCGAGCGCGGACGGTCCCTGTCCGGCGGCCAGCGCCAGCGACTCGCCCTGGCCCGCTCCCTGATCACGGACCCGAACGTGCTGGTCCTCGACGAGCCGACCTCCGCCGTCGACTCGCACACCGAGGCGAGGATCGCCACCGGCGTCCGCTCGCTGCGCGCGGGCGGCACAACGGTCGTGCTGACCTCCTCGCCCCTCCTGCTCGACCTCGCCGACCGCGTCGTCCTCGTCCACGACGGCGAGGTGGCGGCGGTCGGCCTGCACCGCGACCTGATCCGCAAGGAACCCCGGTACCGGGCCGTCGTCACCCGCGAGACCGACGAGGAGACCCGCGAGAAGACCGGCGAGAAGGCCGCCGAGAAGACCGCCTTCACCGCACGGCCGCAGGACCACAGGACCGCTCTCAGCGACGTGCTGGACGAACTGGAAGAGATCGAGGAGACCGCATGATCGGCGTGGCGCCCCCGGCCTACGACCCGGCCGCCCCGACGACGGCGAACACCCTGCCCGTCGGCGCCCCCGCGACCGTACGCGCCTACGTGGCAGAACTGTTCCGCCGGCACCGCCGGGCCTTCGTCCTGCTCATCACCGTCAACACGGTCGCGGTCGTGGCCTCGATGGCGGGCCCCTACCTGCTCGGCGCACTCGTCGAGCGGGTCTCCGAGGGGGCGCGTGAACTCCATCTGGAAGTCACCGCGGCGGTGTTCGTCGTCGCCCTCGTCGTCCAGGCCGTCTTCGTACGGGAGGTACGGCTGCGCGGCGCCATGCTCGGCGAGCGGATGCTGGCCGACCTGCGCGAGGACTTCCTCGTCCGGTCGGTCGGCCTGCCGCCGGGTGTCCTGGAACGCGCCGGCACGGGTGACCTGCTCTCCCGCATCACCACGGACATCGACCGGCTCGCCAACGCCATGCGCGAGGCGGTGCCCCAGCTGGCCATCGGCGTGGTGTGGGTCGTTCTGCTCGTCGGCGGCCTCGCCGTGACCGCGCCCCCACTGGCCCTCGCCGTCCTGCTGGCCCTGCCCGTGCTGGTGGTCGGCTGCCGCTGGTACTTCAAGCGTGCCCCTTCCGCCTACCGCTCGGAGTCCGCCGGGTACGCCGCCGTCGCCGCCGTCCTCGCGGAGACCGTGGACGCCGGCCGCACCGTCGAGGCCCACCGCCTCGGCACCCGCCGCATCGACCTCTCCGACCAGCGGGTCCGCGAATGGACCGCCTGGGAGCAGTACACCCTGTGGCTGCGGTCGGTGCTCTTCCCCGTCATCAATTTCACGCACACCACGGTCCTCGGGTCCGTCCTGATCATCGGCGGGGTGTTCGTCCTCCAGGGCTGGATCGGCCTCGGGCAGCTGACCACCGGCGCGCTCATCGCCCAGATGCTCGTCGACCCGATCAACCTGATCCTCCGCTGGTACGACGAGCTGCAGGTCGCCGAGGTGTCGCTGGCCCGCCTGGTCGGGGTCCGGGACATCGAGCCCGACGCGGGCGACCCGGCCGTGGCCCCAGAGGGGCGGCATGTCCACGCCGACCGGGTGCGCTTCGGATACCGCGAAGGCGTCGACGTCCTGCGCAAGGTCTCCCTGGAGGTCGCGCCCGGCACCCGGCTCGCCCTCGTCGGCCCGTCCGGCGCGGGCAAGTCGACCCTGGGCCGACTGCTCGCCGGGATCTACGCGCCCCGCGACGGCCGTGTCACCCTCGGCGGTGCCGAGCTGTCCCGGATGCCCGCCGAGGACGTCCGCTCCCACGTCGCCCTGGTCAACCAGGAGCACCACGTGTTCGTCGGCTCCCTCCGCGACAACCTGCTCCTGGCCCGCACGGACGCCGGGGACGCCGAGCTGTGGGCGGCGCTGGGCGCGGTCGACGCCGACGTCTGGGCGCGGGCGCTGGACGAGGGGCTGGACACCGAGGTCGGTTCCGGCGGATTCACGCTCACCCCGGCACAGGCCCAGCAGATCGCGCTGGCCCGGCTGGTCCTCGCCGACCCGCACACGCTGGTCCTGGACGAGGCGACCTCGCTCCTCGACCCGCGGGCGGCCCGCCACCTGGAACGATCCCTCGCCCGCGTCCTCGACGGCCGTACCGTCGTCGCCATCGCCCACCGCCTGCACACCGCCCACGACGCCGATGTCATCGCCGTCGTGGAGAACGGCCGCATCAGCGAGCTGGGCAGCCACGACGAGCTCGTCGCCGCGGACGGCGCGTACGCCGCGCTGTGGAGGTCGTGGCACGGCTGACCGACGCGCGGGCCCCGGCAGTGGGGGCCGGCTCCGGCGGGGTAGGGCGGCTGCCGTCGCCCTGCCGTTGCGCGGTGCCGAACGCGAGTGGAAGGCTGGTGGTGGGCACTGATTCGGGGGACGCCCGTGAACCGCCCGGTTCGCGGGGTTCGGGCCGTGGCCCAGCGGTCCGTGCGCCCACCGTCGCCGAACGGTGGCACCGGGCCCGCCCCACCACTGGAGGTACCCGTGGACAGAGCCGGCGGATGGGGAGACGACGTCTACCAGCCAGACGGATCCGAGATCCAGGACGACGCGGGGCTGCTGGACGCCGAGGACACCCTGGTCGCCGACGGTGTGGCCGACCCCCTCGACCGGGGCTGGTCCCCACCGGAGCGGCCATGGGCGGTGGAGCACACCGGTGTGACGGCGGCGGAGCGGCTGCGCGGTGAGACGCTGGAGCAGCGCCTCGCCGAAGAGCTCCCGGACATCACCTACCCCGCCGGGGACGGCATCGGCGACTCCCAGGACACCGACGGCGAGCCGCTGGACAACGAGGTGGGCGACCTCCGCTCCGGCCGTCTGGTCGCCCCCGACGAGGGCGCGCACGAGGACGAGGAGAGCGGGATGATCGCCACCGACGTGGGGATCGACGGGGCCGCCGCCTCCGCCGAGGAGGCCGCCATGCACATCGTGGACGAGGACTCCCTGCCGAGCTGACCGCCGCGCGAGCAGGTCGCCCGGGGCGGGCCGGCCGTAGCCTCGGCGGGAGTGCCCGCGGCCGGTCAGATGACGTTCAGC
The DNA here is from genome assembly GCF_018728545.1 of Streptomyces sp. ATCC 21386. Classification (NCBI taxonomy): domain Bacteria; kingdom Bacillati; phylum Actinomycetota; class Actinomycetes; order Kitasatosporales; family Streptomycetaceae; genus Streptomyces; species Streptomyces sp. ATCC 21386. Next base: position 4,586,627 of record NZ_JAAVVL010000001.1, on the reverse strand, counting down.
GCCGCCGCCGCGCCCACTCCCCCGAGCACCATGAACACCGGCATCAGCACCCTCAGCTCCACCCAGCTGCCGGCCCGGAACCGCATCGCCTTCGGCGGGCCCACGGGGTACCAGCGCTTGCGCCCGATCGGTATCGGCCACAGGATCGGGCAACCCGAGACGGTCAGCGAGTCCCCGATGTCGTGCACCAGCGCCCCCAGCACGATCGGCAGCCCGAGCCACAGATACTCCTGGCCCGGCTGTGCGAACAGCCAGTCCGCCCCGTTGCCCGGCTTGTCCAGGACACCGGCGAGGATCCAGGCGCTCGTCGCAGCCAGCAGCCACACCAGCACATCGCTGCTCGAACCCCGGGCCGCCCGCCACAGCAGGCCCTCGATGGCCAGGACCAGGTGCACGAAGAGAATGGCCAGCACCGCCCAGCGGCCCCCGGTGATGGCGGCGACGGATGCACCGGCGCCGAGCAGCGCCGCCCACAGCCAGGTGTGCGTGAGCGTCCGATGACCACCGGAGCGGCGCGGGTCGCCCTGCTTCTTCGTCGCCTTGTAGACGGCGTACGACAGCTTGTCGACGATCTCGCACACCCAGCGTGACAGCGGACCGAAGGAACGGGAGATCGTCGCCGCCTTGTGGTCCAGGTCGGGGGCGAGCGCGGCACCCGCGCAGATCAGCGCACCGACAAGGAGCACCGGCCAGGGCATCGTGTGCCCGGCGGCGGCCGCCGCGGCTCCCACCCCGAGCCAGGCGGCGGCTCCCGACAGTGAGTGTGCTGGTCCCATCATGGCCGTGCCCCGTCCCGTTCTGTTCGTGTCGCTGTCCAGGCGCCTTGTGCCGCTGTCCAGTTGTCCAGGTGCGCTGACGTTCCGTCGGCGCCACAGCGTAGCGTTCGCGATCTTCGGTCCCGCAGCCGATTCCCCCATCGGGTGCGCGGGCAGGCAAGATGGGGGCGTGACCCTCATCGATCAGCTGCCGCGGACCGCCGACCCCGACGCCCTCTACGAAGCCTTCGAGTCGTGGGCCCAGGAACGCGGTCTCACCCTCTATCCGCACCAGGAGGAGGCGCTCATCGAGGTGGTCTCCGGCGCGAACGTGATCGTGTCGACGCCCACCGGCTCCGGCAAGAGCATGATCGCGGCGGGTGCCCACTTCGCGGCGCTCGCCCGTGACGAGGTCACCTTCTACACGGCTCCGATCAAGGCGCTCGTCTCGGAGAAGTTCTTCGAGCTGTGCAAGATCTTCGGTACCGAGAACGTCGGCATGCTCACCGGCGACGCCTCCGTGAACGCCGACGCCCCCGTCATCTGCTGCACCGCCGAGGTGCTGGCCTCCATCGCGCTGCGCGACGGCAAGCACGCGGACGTCGGTCAGGTCGTGATGGACGAGTTCCACTTCTACGCGGAGGGCGATCGGGGCTGGGCCTGGCAGATCCCGATCCTCGAGCTGCCGCAGGCCCAGTTCATCCTGATGTCGGCGACCCTCGGCGACGTCTCGATGTTCGAGAAGGACCTCACCCGGCGCACCGGTCGCCCGACCGCCGTGGTCCGCTCGGCGACGCGTCCGGTGCCCCTGTCCTACGAGTACGTCCTGACCCCGCTGACGGAGACGCTCACCGAGCTGCTCGCCACCAAGCAGGCTCCGGTCTACATCGTGCACTTCACGCAGGCGCAGGCCGTGGAGCGGGCGCAGGCGCTGATGAGCATCAACATGTGCACACGGGAGGAGAAGGACCGGATCGCCGAGCTGATCGGCAACTTCCGCTTCACCACCAAGTTCGGCCGCAACCTCTCCCGTTACGTACGGCACGGCATCGGCGTCCACCACGCCGGCATGTTGCCCAAGTACCGACGCCTGGTGGAGAAGCTCGCCCAGGCCGGTCTGCTGAAGGTCATCTGCGGCACGGACACGCTCGGCGTCGGCGTCAACGTCCCCATCCGCACCGTGCTGTTCACCGCCCTCACCAAGTACGACGGCAATCGTGTGCGGACCCTGCGGGCCCGCGAGTTCCACCAGATCGCGGGCCGCGCGGGCCGGGCGGGCTTCGACACGGCGGGGTTCGTGGTGGCGCAGGCACCCGAGCACGTCATCGAGAACGAGAAGGCCCTCGCCAAGGCCGGCGACGATCCGAAGAAGCGTCGCAAGGTGGTCCGCAAGAAAGCTCCCGAGGGGTTCGTCGGCTGGACCGACAACACCTTCGAGAAGCTCATCGCCTCCGACCCGGAACCGCTGACCTCCCGCTTCCGGGTCACGCACACCATGCTGCTGTCGGTGATCGCCCGGCCGGGCAACGCCTTCGAAGCGATGCGTCATCTGCTGGAGGACAACCATGAACCCCGCAAGCAGCAGCTTCGGCACATCCGCCGCGCGATCGCGATCTACCGCTCGCTCCTCGACGGCGGCATCGTCGAGAAACTCGACCAGCCGGACGCCGAGGGCCGTATCGTCCGGCTGACGGTCGATCTCCAGCAGGACTTCGCGCTCAACCAGCCGCTGTCCACCTTCGCCCTGGCCGCGTTCGAACTTCTGGACCCTGAGTCCCCGTCGTACGCCCTCGACATGGTGTCCGTCGTCGAGTCGACGCTGGACGACCCGCGGCAGATCCTCGCCGCCCAGCAGAACAAGGCGCGCGGTGAGGCCGTCGCCGCGATGAAGGCCGACGGCGTCGAGTACGAGGAGCGCATGGAGCGGCTGCAGGACGTCAGCTACCCCAAGCCGCTGGAGGAGCTCCTCTTCCACGCGTACAACACGTACCGCAAGAGCCACCCCTGGGTCGGCGACCATCCGCTGTCGCCGAAGTCCGTGATCCGTGACATGTACGAACGGGCCATGTCGTTCACGGAGTTGGTGTCCCACTACGAGCTGGCCCGCACCGAGGGCATCGTGCTGCGCTACCTCGCCGGCGCGTACAAGGCCCTCGACCACACCGTCCCCGACGATCTGAAGTCCGACGATCTGGAGGATCTGATCGCCTGGCTCGGGGAGATGGTGCGCCAGGTCGACTCCAGTCTCCTCGACGAGTGGGAGCAGCTGGCCAACCCCGAGGAGATGACGGCCGAGGAGGCCCAGGAGCGGGCCGACCAGGTCAAGCCGGTCACCTCCAACGCGCGTGCCTTCCGGGTCCTCGTCCGCAACGCCATGTTCCGTCGCGTCGAACTGGCCGCGCTCGACCAGGTGGACGAGTTGGGCGAGATGGACGCCGAGGCCGGCTGGGACGCCGAGCGGTGGGGCGAGGCAATGGACAAGTACTGGGACGAGTACGAGGAGCTCGGCACCGGTCCCGATGCCCGTGGCCCGCGGCTGCTGATGATCGAGGAGGAGCCGCAGAACGGGCTGTGGCGGGTCCGGCAGACCTTCGCCGACCCGAACGGCGATCATGACTGGGGGATCAGCGCGGAGATCGATCTCGCGGCCTCCGACGCCGAGGGACGCGCCGTCGTCAAGGTCACCGACGTCGGTCAGCTGTGAGCACAGGAGAGGCCAGCACATGACGACCAACCCCGCCGAGCGGCTCGTCGACCTGCTCGACCTGGAACAGATCGAGGTCAACATCTTCCGCGGGCGCAGCCCGCAGGAGTCCCTGCAGCGGGTCTTCGGCGGGCAGGTCGCCGGCCAGGCACTGGTGGCCGCCGGACGCACCACCGAGGGCGACCGGCCCGTGCATTCACTGCACGCGTACTTCCTGCGCCCCGGCCGTCCCGGGGTGCCGATCGTGTACCAGGTCGAGCGGGTGCGGGACGGGCGGTCGTTCACCACGCGCCGGGTCACCGCCGTGCAGCAGGGCCGCACCATCTTCAATCTGACCGCCTCCTTTCACAAGCCTGAAGAGGGGAGCTTCGAGCACCAGTTGCCGCCGGCCCGAAAGGTGCCCGACCCCGAGTCGCTGCCGACGGTGACGCAGGAGATCAGCGAGCATCTGGGCACGCTTCCCGAGCAGTTGGAGCGCATGGCCCGGCGGCAGCCCTTCGACATCCGGTACGTCGACCGGTTGCGCTGGACGGCCGAGGAGGTCGAGCACGCCGAGCCGCGCAGCGCGGTGTGGATGCGCGCGGTGGGTCCCCTCGGCGACGACCCGCTCGTGCACACGTGCGCGCTGACGTACGCCAGCGACATGACGCTCCTGGACGCCGTCCGCATTCCGGTGGAGCCCCTCTGGGGACCTCGTGGCTTCGACATGGCGTCGCTGGACCATGCGATGTGGTTCCACCGGCCGTTCCGCGCGGACGAGTGGTTCCTGTACGACCAGGAGTCCCCGATCGCGGTGGGCGGCCGCGGACTGGCCCGCGGCCGTATCTACGACCTGGAAGGACGTCTGCTCGTGTCGGTCGTCCAGGAAGGGTTGTTCCGAAAGCTCGAGGCGTGACCAGCGGGTCAGTGGTGTCTGCGCCGGAGCCAGCCCAGCAGACCGCGGCGTCCTTCGGCAGCTGGGCCGGCGCCGGGCGCGGGCGGCCCGGGGCGTCGTCGGCCCCGGGGTGGCCGCGCTGCGGGGCGGGGCGTCGCGCCGGGCGTCTCGTCCCAGGCCGGAGACCACGGCACCTTCCGGCGGGGCCTCGGGGCGAGTCGGTGGGCCCGGGCCTCGCCGAGGGACCGCTGGAGGTCCGCCCGCAGCCAGGCGATCTCATCGGGGTCGTCCGCGGTCATGATCCGCGCGGTGATCAGTGCGGCGGGTGAGTCGGGCGTCCCGTGGTCGGTTCGCGCCGGCCGGTGGAAATGCAGGTGGGCGCGCTCGTAGGGGTCGTGGACGATCGCGGCGACCTGGACGGGGTCGAGCAGCGAGGCCGTGGCGGCCGCGCGGCTCCAGGGGTCGTCCGCCTGCCTCAGCAGGGCTCCGAGGTGGCGCCCGCGCCAGTTCCGGGGGCGCAGGTCCAGGCCCCCGTCCAGTCGGCGCCTGAGGTCCTCCGGGACACGCTCCGTCAGCCAGGGGGCGTTCCTCTCGTCGGCCGCGAACTGCCGCAGTTCGGCCGACGGATAGAACCAGAGCACGGCGCGGTAGCGGTTGAGGGAGAACTTGACCGGCGTGACCAGTCCCAGGCGTGCCAGGCGTGTGAACCGGGTGGGCGGCACGCCCAGGATCTCGGCGGCTGCCTTGGTGCCCACGGCATCGACCCGTTCCCGCAGGGTCTCGGGGAAGCCCTTCTCGGCACGGAGCCGGTCGACCTCCGCCCTTGTGACGCGACGGCCTCCGCCTCCGTCGTCGACGACCGTTCGCAGGCAGCCTAGTTGTACGGCGAGGTCGAGTTCGCTGCGTTTCAGGCCCAGTTCGCGGGCGGCTCGGCTCAGTGCCAGGGTGGCGCCGGTCGCCCCGGCGGTCCTGACTGCCCCGGCCGCCCTCGCTGATGCCGGGGTGCCGCCCCGTGTGGTGGGTGTGCCGGGCTCGGTGGTCGTGGTGGTCGTGGTGTGCGTGGCGGTTGTGGTGTGCGTGGCCGACTGTGTGACGGTGTCGCCGGACATGGCGGTTCTCCCCCGTGCGGTGTGGTGCTCGCGCTGGTCTCGCGCTCGCTTCGGGAAAAACCGTAGCCCGTTCGCGGAAAGTCGTGGCGGGCCTGTGGACAACTCTTCCCGCTACAGAGAGAACCGCAGGTCAGCGGTCCATCGCGGCGGAGCGTTCGGGGTGCCTGGCGTCCACTCGGAGATGCTCGCCGACGCGGTTCACCAACAGCGTCATCTCGTACGCGATCTGCCCGATGTCCGCCTCCGCCGCGCTGAGGACGCACAGGCAGCTGCCGGGCCCGGCGGCGGTGACGAAGAGCACCGCGTCGTCGAACTCGATCATTGTCTGCCGTACGTCACCGGCGCCGAAGTGGCGGCCCGAGCCCTTGGCGAGGCTGTGCAGACCCGACGAGACCGCGGCCAGGTGTTCGGAGTCCTCGCGCCGCAGGCCGGTGCTGGCCGCGGTGACGAGTCCGTCGTTGGACAGCACCAGGGCGTGTCGTATGGGTTCCACGCGCTCGGTCAGGTCGTCCAGCAGCCAACCGAGCCCCGCGTTCTGCGACATCGTTCGCACTCCCCGTTTCGTCGTTCCCCCGGACACGGAGGATCCGACGATTCAGCCTTCCCCACGGCTGCTGTCGGAGCAAGCAGGATCCGAACATGGCAGGGAAGATGACCGACAAGGCATGCCGGTCCTTCCGCGCGAACAGCGACAACGGGTGCTTCCCCACCCGAAACAGCGGTGTCAAGGGACAGTATCCGGCCAGGTACAGGCGTGTAGGCGCCGGTTCAGCCCACGGAGTCGAGCAGCCGGGCGGTGTGCATCCGCCCGGCGTATTCGACGAGGCGTATCAGCACTTCCTTGCCGGAGTCGCGGTCCCTGGCGTCACAGAGGACCACCGGGGTTCCCTGGTCCAGGTCGAGGGCGCGTGAGACGTCCTGGGCGCCGTGGGCGCGTGCTTCCGAGAAGCAGTTGACGGCGACCACGAAGGGGATGTCCCGGTGCTCGAAGTAGTCCACGGCGGGGAAGCAGTCCTGCAGTCGCCGCGTGTCCGCGAGGACGACGGCGCCCAACGCCCCTTGCGCCAGCTCGTCCCACAGGAACCAGAACCGGTCCTGCCCCGGGGTGCCGAACAGGTAGAGCGAGAGCCCCGACCTGATGGTGATGCGGCCGAAGTCCATGGCGACGGTGGTGGTGACTTTCTGGTCCACCCCGTCGGTGTCGTCGACCGACTGGCCCACCTCGCTCAGGAGTTCCTCGGTGCGCAGCGGCTTGATCTCACTGACCGCGCCGACCAGCGTGGTCTTGCCTACGCCGAATCCGCCGGCGACGAGGATCTTCAGTGCCAGGGCGCCCGTGTCGTCGTCTGTCTCATCGGAATGCTCGGAGACCATCGATCACTTCTCTCGGGAGTGTCGGCCGTAATCGACATCGGTACGGCCGTGAGGAGTCAGCATCTTGGCAACTGCCACCCGTTCGTGGGGCGTTGGACCGGTATTTCTTCCCAGCGACCGCTTGTGCCCGTTCGGTGCCGGGTTGGGTGCGCAAGTCGGTACGGGTCGCAACCGAGTGCGTGTTCATCTACAGCGCCCTCAGCCCCTCGATCACCTCCCGCAGGATCCGTTCGTCCGGCAGTCGCGCGGGCGGCACGGGGCGACTGACGGTGACTCGGCCCGTCTCGACGAGGTCCCCGAGAAGTACCCGTACGACACCCACGGGCAGGTCGGCGCCGGCGGCGAGCTCAGCGACCGACTGGGTCTCGGTCCGGCACAGTTCCAGGAGCGCCCGGTGTTCCGGACCGAGCGACGCGTCGTCGGGGCCGCGTGCGCCGGGGTCGAGCGAGACCAGGGCGATCAGGTCGAAGCGCGGTCCGCCGTGGCCCGGTCTGGTGCGGCCGCCCGTCACGGCGTAGGGGCGAACGAGTGGCCCGGCCTCGTGGTCGTACCAACGACCGCCCGCCGGTTCGTGCGGGGCACCGGTGTCACTGCCTTCGGTCATGAGCACGGCCCGTCCCTGGTTCATCCGGCCGTGGGCGGGCGTGCCCCGGCGCGGGTGGGTGTCCGCAGGTGCTCTCCGACACGTTTCACCAGCCGTGCCATCTCGTACGCCACCAGCCCGATGTCGGCCGTGACGGAGGTGAGGAGGGCGAGGCAGGAGCCGTCTCCGGCGGCGGCGACGAAGAGGAAGCCGTCGTCCATCTCGACCATCGTCTGGCGTACGCCCCCTGCGCCGAAGTGACGGCCCGCGCCCTTGGCGAGACTGTGGAAGCCGGAGGCGACCGCGGCGAGGTGCTCGGCGTCCTCGCGCCTGAGATCGCTGGAGGCGCCGACCGCCAGGCCGTCGTTGGACAGGACCACGGCGTGCCGCACCTCGTGCACGCGCAGAACCAAGTCGTCCAGCAGCCAGTCGAGTTCACCGGACCGTTCGGTGGCCGTGGTTCTCGGGTCCTGGATCATGCGGGGTCTCCTTCGCTGCTGTCGCGGCCCGTCGTGGGGCCCTGTGCGACTCCTCTGCCGGGTGCCCTGCCGCCGCCTCGTGCCCAGCCGTCGCGGTAGGCCGCCATGCGGTCCCTGACGAGTTCCGGCGTGCGCTCGTCGTCCGCTCCGGGCGGCGCAACCGACGCGGGCTGCCCGGTGTGTCGCTCGCGCAGTTGGGGCGCGAGGTGCGCCTGTCGAACGCGGCGCGGCAGTCGTTCCGTCTCCTCCGGGTCCGGCGCCCTGCGGTTCGGCCGCAGGGTGGTCACACCGGGCAGCGCCTCGGTCGGGCCCTGCTCCCCCGTGTTCCGCCCGGCGGAGGCCATGGGCGCCGTCAGGGCGTGGCGGTTCGCCGACTGTTCCACGGGTTCCTGACGCGGGGCCGCGGTCACGCGCGCGTACTCGCGTTCCTCGGACTCCGGGGGCGCTTCGGCGGACGCTTCGGGGGAACGTTCCGGCACGCCGCTGTGGAGCAGCGTGGTGGGCAGCAGCACCACGGCCGTGGTGCCTCCGTAGGGGGAGGTCCGCAGGTGGACCTTGATGCCGTGGCGGGCGGCGAGACGGCTCACGACGAACAGGCCGAGCCGGTCGCTGTCGAACAGGTCGAGGGCCTCGGACTGTTCGATGCGGCGATTGGCCTCGGCGAGGGTCTCCTTGCCCATGCCGAGGCCCCGGTCCTCGACCTCCAGGGCGTAGCCGTTGCCGACCGGTTCGCCGGTGACGCGTACGCGCGTGTGGGGTGGTGAGAACTGGGCGGCGTTCTCCACGAGTTCGGCGAGGAGGTGGGTGAGGTCGGCGACCCCGGTGCCGACGATCTCCGCTTCGGGGAGTTGCCGCAGTTCCACGCGCGCGTAGTCCTCGATCTCGGAGACTGCCGCCCGGACCACGTTCGTCAGGGACACGGGCATGCGCCAGGCACGACCGGGGGCGGCACCCGAGAGAATGATCAGGCTCTCCGCGTGGCGTCGCATGCGCGTGGTGAGGTGGTCGAGGCGGAAGAGGTCGCTGAGTTCGTCGGGATCGTCGGAGCGGCGTTCCATGCTGTCGAGGAGACCGAGCTGGCGGTGCACGAGGATCTGGCTGCGGCGGGCGAGATTGACGAACACCCCGGAGATGCCGCTGGCGAGTTCGGCGCGCTCGACCGCCGCGCGGAGTGCCGCGCGGTGCACGGTGCCGAGGGCCTCGGCCACCTGACCGGTCTCGTCCTCCGCGGGCGGGCCGGGCG
>NZ_JAAVVL010000001.1:4389139-4577406 GCF_018728545.1 Streptomyces sp. ATCC 21386 | reverse complement strand
GGCCGGGCGGGGCCTCGGCATCGACGTCGATCTCCTCGCCGGAGCGCAGTCTGCGCATGGCGTGCGGCAGTTTGCGGCGGGCGATCTCCAGGGCGCCGTTGCGCAGGCTCACCAACTCGACGACCAGAGCGCGTCCGATGCGTACGGAGATGACGAGGGAGGCGGCGACCGCGGCGAGGCCGAGGAGCACGGCGGCTCCCGCCGGGGTGAGCAGTGCGCGGGTGAACGGGTCGGCCCGGTCGGCGACCCCGTGGCCGGCGTCCACCTCGATGCCGCGCATGTCGTCCCGCACGCGCGCGTGGGCGGACGTCCAGGCCGCTTCGGGGACGGCGTGGAGCACCTGTGCTCCGGGGTGGCTCGTGACCACCTCGTCTTCGAGGGCGCGCAGGTCGGCGTAGGCGTCCCCTCCGGCGAGTTCCTGCCAGGCCGCGTTCTGCGCGCCGCGCAGGTCCGCTCCGGCGGCTTCGGTCAGCGTGCGGCGTGTGTCGACGGCGCCGATGAACAGGCGCAGCCGTGCGCGGTCGAGGGTCTTGGCGAGGTGGGCGCCGGACAGGAGCGCGTCCTCCTGTGCCAGCGCCTCGGCCGCGCGGGAGAACTCCAGCAGCACGCGCGCGTCGGAGCCGAGTTCGGCGTCCTGGATGCCGGTGAGCGCGCCACCCACGCCGAAGGCCGTGGAGATGGTCGCCGTGTATCGCTCGTACGTCTCCGCCCAGCCGCTGCGGCGGTCGAGGACCGACGTCCGCAGCGCACGCAGGTCTTCGGCCCCGGTCACGAAGCCGGCGAGGCGTTCGGCGACCCCCGCGGGCAGGTCGGTGCCGTCGGCGACGGTGTGGCGGTCGCCGAGGCGCAGGGCGCCAACCGCCCGGTCGGTGCGCCGCGCGAGTCCGCGGAGCGTCTTCTCCCGCTCCGCGGAGGGTGCGGTGGCGTACCGTACGGCGGCCGCGCGCTCGGACTGGAGGGCCGCGACGGCGTCGGCGACCGGGCCGCGCACGGAGGCGTCGACGCGTTGCAGCTGACGGTGACGGGCGACGTCCTGGGCGGTGGTGACGGTGGCGTAGGCCCACAGTGCGAGCAGGGAGACGACCGGCACCATCAGCAGACAGACGATCTTGGCGCGGACGGTACGGGGGCGCAGCCGACGGCGTCCCGCGCGCGTGGGCGGGCCGGTCGTCGGGGCGCCGGTGCCGTCGGTCGCGAGGTGCTCCTCGGCCGGTGGTCCGGCGTGGGCGCGGCGCCCGCGTATCGCGGGTCGGGGCGGCGCCTCGGCGGCGGCTGTCGGGGTCCTGCGGGGTGTACGCATGGCCTCCTCGATCAGGGTTCGGGGGCGGGCTTCGGAGGCCGTCACGCGGCTAGTGGGCGGCGGCGTTCTCGAGCGGCCGCTGGGCCGACGCGGATGCCTCTCGCTCCCCGGCCGTCGGCGACAGTGCGACGAAGGCGGAGGTGAGGAAGAGGTAGGACCCGAGGCCGACGGCGAGGGGGAAGATGAACTGCATCGCCGTGGCCCCGGGCAGGGCCGCCGCGGACGGAGTGACCTCCACGCGCACCGCCCACATCGCGGTGTAGTGCATGCTGCTCACCGCGCCGCCCATGACGAGGGACGCGACGGTCACCGCGACGGGCGACTCGATGTTGAGGGCAGCCCAGAGGGCGGCGGTGGCGGCGACCACGGCGATCACGACGGAGAGGGCGACGAGTGCGGGATCGTAGGTCACCTCGCCGTGCAGCCGTACGGCCGCCATGCCCAAGTAGTGCATGCTCGCGACGCCCAGGCCGGTGGTGAGTCCGCCCAGCAGGAGCGCCCGGGCGCGGTCGCGGCCGTAGCCGACGGCGAAGACGCCGCCGCAGACCACGAGCATGGCGACCAGGAGGCTCAGGACGGTCAGGGGCACGTCGTAACGGATCTCGGTGCCGCTGACGCCGAAGCCGAGCATCGCCACGAAGTGCATGGTCCAGATGCCGGTGCCGATCGCCGACGCCGCGGTGACGAGCCAGTTGCGACGGGACCGGCCGGTGGTGGCGAGGGCGCGGACCGTGCAGCGCAGTCCGAGAGCGGCGCCGATGCAGGCCATGGCATACGACAGCGCGGGGGTCAGCCAGCCGAAGGTGGCGTGGTCCAGGTGTCCCATGGCCCCGGGACGCTAGTGGGGGCACGGAAGCACGGAGGGGGCGCATTTCGAAAGCTGCCGCAATATGCCGCATATATGCGCAGGAACGATCGCCTCCCGCTCGAACGTGCGCGTGTCTCCTCCGTCGTTCCGGTGAGGGATCATGCGGAGCATGAGCGAGGACCACACACACGTCCAGGAGTTCTTCACGGCACGAGCGGCACGCTGGGACGCCCGCTTTCCCGACGACGGGCCCGCCTACGCCGCAGCCGTCGCCGAGCTCGGCCTGCGCGAGGGCCAGCGGGTGCTCGACGCGGGGTGCGGCACGGGTCGGGCCCTGACGCCGTTGCGTGCCGCTGTGGGGGCCTCGGGAGTGGTCCTCGGGGCCGATCTGACGCCCGCCATGCTGGAGGCCGCCGTACGGGCGGGCCGGGACCGTGACGGGCAGTTGGTGCTCGCCGACATCGGCCGGCTGCCGCTGCGTACGGCGTCGCTCGACGCGGTGTTCGCCGCCGGGCTCGTCGCACACCTTCCGAACCCCGCGCAGGATCTGCAGGAGCTGGCCCGGGTGGTCAGGCCGGGCGGATCGCTGGCGCTGTTCCACCCCATCGGCCGGGCGGCGCTCGCCGCGCGCCAGGGGCGGCAGATCACCCCGGAGGATCTGCGTGCCGAGGGGAACCTGAGGCCGCTGCTGGCCGGTTCGGGCTGGCGCATGACGTCGTACGCCGACGAGGACGCCCGTTTCCTGGCGCTCGCCACGCGTGTGGGCTGACCCCTGCCCTCGCTCGGCGGATCGCGCCGAGGAAGGTCCTGAACGCGCCGTTCACAGCCCTTCACCCCGCCGTCCCCCTTCTGTGGCCGCGAGTCCGTCTCTACGTTGAGTAGGACGAGCTGTGATACCGACGCGGGGGGTAGGTAGCCCATATGTTCGGCAACGTTCGCAAGTCCTTCGGCAGATTCCTCGACTCGCTGCGCGCGGAGCCCACCGCGCGGGAGGCGAAACGCACGCACAACCTGTTCGAGGCGGCCGCCGTGTACATCGCGGCGTGCGCCGAGGACGATCAGGACCAGATCGACGAGGCCACGACCTGGGTGTCGCCCGAGGCCCTGTCGTTCGGAGTCAGCGAGTTGGCGTGCCGGGCGGTGATCGCCCTCGCGCGGGAGCGCGACGAGTCGCCGCAGACGGTCGCGCGGTCACTTCTGGGGCTGCCCGCCGCCTGAACGAGTGAGGGTGTCGGGTCGTTTCGCCCCTGTCCACCCGGATACCTGCGGCTCGCCCGGGATATCCGCAGCTCCGCACGGGGTTCCCGCTCGTGACAAGGGCCCGCCGAGCGCATTAGGGTGCGCCGACGGACGAGCGAGAGCGATGGGAGGCCGGCATGGCCGGGACGGACGAGGACGCCGTCACCGCCGGGGACGACGACGCACTGTATGTGCTGACGGCGGTACTGCTCACGCCCGCGAACTTCCCCAGTGTGCTGGGCGACGACTACCCGGAGGCGTGCGCGGCTCTGGACCTCGCGCCGCTCGCCGACGGCTACGGGATCGTCCTGGGCCAGGACGGCGAGGGAGCGAGGTGGACGGTGGCGGTCGACGACGTGTCGCTGGTCGCCGTGGCCATCGCGTCGTGGGACTGCGGCATGGAGTACGACCTGTCGCCCGACGAGGACTCCGTGGTGGCCGCGCTGCCGGGCTGGCCCCTCGCGGTCGCCGTGTCGGCTCCGGGGGTGCCCGCTCCGCACGACCCCGATCCCGAGGTGTCGGACCGGCCGCCGCTGAGCCCGCCGGACACCACCGTCTGGGGTCCTGCCCAGCGGCGTCTGGGGGCCGACGAGATCGCTCTGCAGTGGTCCATGTGGCGGGAGCAGATCGACGACGCCTCGTTCGCCGGGCAGGGCGGCTCGGACGGGGCGGCGACGTCGACGACAGGCGGCACGACGGAAGCCGGGCCGGGTGCCGGGAAGGACGACGTCGCTCCGCGCACGGGCATCCGCCGCGTGCTCGCGGAGGCGCGCGCGTACGTGGCCTCCCCTCCGCCCCTGGGGCGGGTGCGTTCCTCGTTCGCGCCGGGAGACGCCCGCACCCTTCGTGCCGACGGTCCCGGCTGGTCGATGGTGGCCAGAACCGACGACATCGCGTTCGTCCTCCTCGACGAGGAACCCGGCGAGGTACTGCCAGTGGGCAGGGGACCGGAACTGCCCGGTCTCCTGGAGTCCCTCGACAAGATCGCCGTACGTCCGAACTGATCCCCGTCCGCCGCACCGGCCCGCTCGCGCGGGCCGGTGGCAGGTCAGCGGCCGAGTTCCTTGCGTCCGGCGCGACGCAGCCTGCGCCGCTGTGAGGGGTCCAGCGCCAGGTAAGCGGCCGTGGGGATCCCCAGGACTATCAGCAGGTTGGCCCAGAAGGGGAAGGGCAGCAGGATCAGCAGGACGATCCCGATTGCCGCACCCCCTGCGACGATCTTCGTGCTCTTCGACATCTCCGTCGCCTCCTTCGCGGCCACTGCCGCTCTCTGTCCTGAAAACGGGATCGGACTCCCCGTGGTTCCGGACCACGGCCCTGACGCGTCCCTGATTCGAACCCCCGCACAACCCTGAGATGCCCTCACCGCCCCACTGGAAAAGTGACCCACATCACTTCTTCGAGTGCCAGATGAAGGTTTGAAGTGAGGTAGCCTCGGCGATTCTGGCTAGGTAGTCAAATTTGAGGAGTTCAGTATCCCTGTGCCGTCGAATCCCGAGGCAACCCTTCCCGAGGTGTCCGAACTGGCCCGGTGCGGCGCCGTCTTCGTGGCCGCGGACCCCGCCCGCACCGGCCAGGTCGCCTTCTGGCGGCCGGACGGCGCGGCACCGCCCCGGGTCGCCCACGGCTGCGAAGGGGAGCTGCCGCTCGTCCGGCCCGGCGGCTCCGGAGTCCGACGGGTCACGGTGCCCGTCGTGTCGCTGCCGGTGCACGCCGCGCTTCCGGTGCTCACGCGCGCGCGTGCCGCCACCGGAGTCCACCGGTCGACGGCCTTCTGGGGGGCCGCCGCCCTGCTGGCGCTCCAGTTCGCCGCGCGAGGCCTGCTGCTGCCCGGCGTCACCGCGGACGGGCACGACGCCTGGCGGGCGGGGCCGCTGCGGGCGGAGGACCTGGACCGGGTCAGGGACCTGGCGGCGGCGATGCCGCCCGAGGCGCACGCGCTGCCCGTGGAGCACGGCGAGCCGCCCCGGCTGCCCGATCCGGAGCGGCTGCTGCGCGCGTTCCTCGACGCCGTCGTGGACTCTCTGCCCCGTTCCCCCGCCGCGGGCGTCGCGGCGGGCGGCCCTGCCTTCGCCGCCCGTGAGCCTCGATCCGTTCCCGAACTGCGTGCCTGGGCCGCGGACGTGGCCGCCGGGCACGACGCCGGGGTCCGTGTCTCCCTGCGCGTCGAGATTCCCGGGCTCGCATCGCTCCGCGCCGACGATCCGGCCGGGACGCAGCCGGTGTTCCGTGTCGTGCCCCAGCTGCACAGCGTGAGCGATCCGGCGCTCGTCGCGGACGCTTCCGCGGTGTGGGCCGACGCCACCGCCTTCGGCCCGCGCGCGCGGACGGACGCCCTGCTGGCACTGCGCCGGGCCGCCCGCGCCTGGGCCCCGCTCGGTCCGCTGCTGTCGGCGGCGGTGCCGGACGCGGTGGAGCTCGCCGACGAGGAGATCACCGAACTGCTCGGCGAGGGGGCCCGGCTGCTGGCGACGGCCGGTGTCGAGGTGCACTGGCCGAGGGAACTGGCCCGCGGGTTGACCGCCCGCGCGGTCATCGGCCCGCCGGACGACGAGCAGAGCCCCGCTCGGAACGCGTCGGACACCCCGTCGTACCTGTCCGCCGACGCGTTGCTCTCCTTCGACTGGCGGTTCACTCTCGGCGATCAGCAGCTCAGCCGACAGGAACTCGACGTTCTCGCCGAGTCGAACCGCCCCATGGTGCGACTGCGTGACAAGTGGGTCCTGGTGGATCCGGCTGAGATCCGCCACGCCCGTGCGCGGCAGGACAGCAAGCTGTCGCCCGTCGACGCGCTCGGTGCCGCTCTGACGGGCTCGACGGAGGTCGACGGCCGGATGGTCGACGTCCTGCCCACCGGGTGGCTGGCGACGCTGCGGGAACGGCTGTCGGCCCCCGAGGGGCAGGCGTCGGTCGGACAGCCGTCCGCGCTCGCCGCGACGCTGCGGGACTACCAGTTGCGAGGGCTCGACTGGCTGGCCCGGATGACCTCCCTCGGGCTCGGCGGTTGTCTCGCCGACGACATGGGGCTCGGCAAGACGATCACTCTCATCGCTCTGCATCTGCACCGGCAGTCCGACGCCTCGTCCGCCGGCCCCACCCTGGTGGTCTGTCCGGCCTCGCTGATGGGCAACTGGCAGCGCGAGATCGAGAAGTTCGCGCCGGGCGTGCCGGTGCGCCGCTTCCACGGATCACGGCGCGGTCTCGACGGACTCGCCGACGGGGAGTTCGTCCTCACCACGTACGGCACCATGCGGCTCGACGCGCCCCGACTCGGCCACGTGCCCTGGGGCCTGGTCGTGGCGGACGAGGCGCAGCACGTGAAGAACCCCTACTCGGCCACGGCTCGGGAACTGCGCACCATCGGGGCACGCGCGCGCGTGGCGCTGACCGGCACCCCGGTGGAGAACAACCTGTCCGAGCTGTGGGCGATCCTCGACTGGACCACGCCCGGCCTCCTGGGCCGCCTCGGCAGCTTCCGCACCAGGTACGCGCAGGCCGTCGAAGGCGCCCGGGATCCCGCCGCCGCGGAGCGGCTCTCCCGGCTCGTACGGCCGTTCCTGCTGCGGCGCCGCAAGTCGGACCCGGGCATCGCGCCCGAGCTGCCGCCGAAGACCGAGACCGACCGTGCCGTGTCGCTCACCAGGGAACAGGTGGGCCTGTACGAGGCGTTGGTGCGCGAGACCATGGCGGAGATCGCCGCCGCCGACGGCATGGAACGGCGCGGTCTGATCGTGAAGCTGCTGACCGGGCTCAAACAGATCTGCAACCACCCCGCCCAGTTCCTCAAGGAGGACAGGCCGCGGATCCCGGGCAGATCAGGGAAGTTGGAGCTGCTGGACGAACTGTTGGACACCATCCTGTCCGAAGGGGCGAGCGTTCTGGTCTTCACGCAGTACGTCCGTATGGCCCGGCTGCTGGAACGTCACCTGGCGGCGCGTGGGGTGCGCACCCGCTTCCTGCACGGCGGGACACCGGTACCCGAGCGCGAGGAGATGGTCGAGCGCTTCCAGGAAGGCGAGGTGCCCGTCTTCCTGCTGTCGTTGAAGGCGGCCGGCACGGGTCTGAACCTGACGCGGGCCGAGCACGTCGTGCACTACGACCGCTGGTGGAATCCGGCCGTCGAGGCGCAGGCCACGGACCGGGCGTACCGCATCGGACAGACGCGGCCGGTGCAGGTGCACCGGTTGATCGCGGAGGGCACGATCGAGGACCGCATCGCGGACATGCTGGTGCGTAAGCGGGAGTTGGCCGACGCGGTGCTCGGCGCGGGCGACACGGCGCTGACCGAGCTGTCCGACGCCGAACTGGCCGATCTGGTGGAGCTCCGAAGGGACGCGCGATGACGGAACGCACGGGACATGACGAGGAGCGCACCTTCGCCGCACTGGCGCCCGTACGAGGCGGGGGTTTCGCACGGACGTGGTGGGGCCGGGCCTGGTTGCGGGCGCTCGAGGACGCGGCGTTGGACGGGGAGCAGGTGAAGGCGGGGCGCAGGCTGGCTCGGGCGGGGGCCGTGGGCGCCTCCCCCGCCTCCCGCCGCCGCGGCAGCGCGCTGGAGGAGTCCTCGACCTCCACCCGCAACCGCCGGTCGGATCCCGCGAGGGCCCGCAGCGTCACGATCGCGGAGCCCTCCGTGTGCATGAGCGCGTTGGTGATCAGCTCGTCGGCGACGAGTTCGATCTCGTCGGCCCGATCCCGTGCGCCCCACGTGCGGACCGCCGCGCCGATCATGTGCCGCGCCTCGGTGAGCGCCTCCGGGTCACCCGGCGCGACATGCTGCTGGAGCCGCCCCCCGGGCTCCGCGGTGCGGCTGCGGCGGCGCAGCAGCAGGAGGGCCACGTCGTCGTCGCCGCCCCGTTCCTCCGCCACGTCGATCAGCCGGTCCGCGAGATCGTCGACGTCGTCGGGGCCGGTGGCGATCAGCGTCCTCAGCGTCCGCATGCCGTCGTCGAGGTCGGCGCCGGGCTGCTCGATGAGGCCGTCGGTGCAGAGCAGCAGCGTCTGCCCGGGGAACATCTCGACGGTGCCTACGGGGTACTCCAGGCCGCCGAACTCCGCGGACAGCCCGAGGGGCAGCCCTCCTTCCACGGCGACCCGGTGGCAGGAGCCGTCGGTGTGCCGCATCAGCGGGTCGATGTGCCCGGCCCGGACGACCTGGACCACCCCGGTGGACAGGTCGGCCTCCGCGTACAGGCAGGTCGCGAAGCGGTCGGTGTCGAGTTCGTGCAGGAAGGCGGAGGCGCGGGCCATCACGGTGGCCGGGGTGTGGCCCTCGGTGGCGTAGGCCTTCAGGACGATGCGCAGCTGCCCCATGACGGCCGCCGCGTGCGTGTCGTGGCCCTGGACGTCGCCGATGACCGCGCCGACGCGCCCGCCCGGCAGGGGGATCAGGTCGTACCAGTCGCCGCCGATGTCCCGGCCGAGCGAGCCCCCGAAGGACGCGGCGCGGTAGCGGACGGCGATGTCGGCGCCCGGGACGCTGGGGATGGACCGGGGCAGCATGGCCTGCTGGAGCCCCTCGGCGAGGTCCTTCTCCTGCTCGTAGAACATGGCCCGCTGGAGGCTCTGGGCGATGCTGCTGCCGAGCGCGATGAGGATGTCGCGCTCCTCGGAGCTGAAGCCGCGCCGGTCGTTGTAGAGCAGTCCCATGGCCCCGATGGGGCGGGCCTGCACGATCAGGGGCAGATAGGCGGCCGAGGTGATCTTGAGGTCGGTGATGTGCGGCCACAGCAGTGGATAGGACTCGGCGAACTCCTCCGGTGACTCGATGAAGTGCGGGGCGAGGTGCCGTACGACCTCGTTCATCGGGTACTTCACGTCGAGGCGGGTGATCCGGGTGCCCGGCACATAGCTGTCCTGGGGGCCCGCGGCGACCATCCGGACGCGTCCGGCCTCCACCAGGCCCATGACGAGGCTGGTCGCGCCGAGGTGGGTGAGCCCGTCGGTGTCCTCCAGGACGTCGATCACGTCCTGCACGGTCCGGGCGTGGGCCAGGGCGGCCGTGACGACCTGGACGACGTTGGCCTGCTTGCTGCGGACCTCGTCGAGGGCGGCCTGCTCGGTGCGGGAGCTGATCTCGTCCAGTTCGCGGGTGGCGTCGCGCACGATGCCGATGACCCGGTACGGGCGCCCCGTGGCGTCGCGGCGGATGTAGCCCTGGGTGTGCGTCCAGCGCAGCGTTCCGTCGCGCAGCCGGATGCGGAAGTAGGCGCCGTAGTTCTCGCTGCCGTCCTTGAGGGCCTGCGAGACCAGGGCGTCGAGTCTGTAACCCTCCATCGGGGGCACCCGCGCGGACAGGCTCTCGGGTCTGCCGTCGTACTCCTCCGGGCGCACGTCGAAGATCTCGTGGGCCGTGGCGTCCATGTGGAACGCACCGGCGTCGAGGTCCCAGTCGAAGGTGCCCATGAGGTTGAGGGCCAGGACGGGGTCCGGGTGGGAGAGCCAGTCGTCCGGGACGTCCGAGTCGCTCGCTCCCCGATCAACCATGGGGACACTTTGACAGCATTTGCCCGATTATTCGAGTGGAGGGGTCGATATCGGACCGGACCTCGACGCGCTCACTATCGTCGGTAGCGTGGACTGGTTCACCGCACCCGACCTCTGGCTGAGCCGACTGCTCTTGCAGCGATCCCTGGCCGTGATCTACGTGGTCGCCTTCCTGGGGGCGGCCCTGCAGTTCCGCGCGCTGATCGGCGAGCGGGGCATGCTGCCGGTGCCCCGTTTCGTCGAGCGGGTGCCGTTCCGGCATGCGCCGAGCGTGTTCCACCGCCACTACTCGGACCGTTTCTTCGCGGCGTGGGCCTGGACGGGCTGCGCGGTGTCGGTGGCGCTGGTCGCCGGACTGGACTCGCTGCTGCCGCTCTGGGCGGGCATGGCGCTGTGGTTCGTGCCGTGGGCGATGTACCTGTCGATCGTGAACGTCGGCCAGACCTGGTACTCCTTCGGCTGGGAGTCGCTGCTGCTGGAGGTCGGTTTCCTGGCCGTCTTCCTCGGCAACGACGAGGTGGCGCCGCCGGTCGTCGTGCTGTTCCTGCTGCGCTGGGTGCTCTTCCGGGTCGAGTTCGGGGCCGGACTGATCAAGATGCGTGGCGACGAGTGCTGGCGGAAGCTCACCTGCCTCGACCACCACCACGAGACCCAGCCGATGCCCGGCCCGCTCAGCTGGTTCTTCCACCACCTCCCCAAGCCGTTGCACCGCGTCGAGGTGGCCGCCAACCACGTCACCCAGCTCGTGGTCCCGTTCCTGCTCTTCACCCCGCAGCCGGTCGCGACGGCCGCCGCCGCGCTGATGATCGCGACACAGCTGTGGCTGGTGCTCTCCGGCAACTTCTCCTGGCTGAACTGGATCACCATCGTGCTGGCCCTGTCCGCCGTCGACTTCGGCACGGGCGCGCCGGACACCCCCGGCCCGCCCCTCTGGTACACGGTCATCGTGCTCGCCGTCGCCGCGCTGGTCCTCGGACTGAGCTACCACCCGGTCCGCAACATGATCTCCCGCCGCCAGGTCATGAACCGCTCCTTCGACCCGCTGCACCTGGTCAACACCTACGGGGCGTTCGGCAGCGTCAGCCGGGTGCGGTACGAGGTGGTCGTCGAGGGCACGGCGGACGACGTGCCGCGCGAGGACTCCGAGTGGCGGGAGTACGAGTTCCGGGGCAAACCGGGTGATCCGCGGCACTGGCCCCGTCAGTTCGCCCCCTACCATCTGCGGCTCGACTGGCTGATGTGGTTCGCCGCGCTCTCCCCCGCGTACGCCGGCTCCTGGTTCGGCGCCCTGGTGGAACGCCTTCTGGAGAACGACCGCGACACGCTCCGCCTGCTGCGCCGCTCCCCCTTCCCCGCCGACGCGCCGCCCCGCTTCGTCCGCGCCCGCCTCTTCCGCTACCGCTACACGACCTGGCGCGAGCTGCGGGAGACCGGAGCGTGCTGGGAGCGGACGTACGTACGGGAGTTCCTGCCCCCGACGCGGCTGGCCGCGTCGCCCGCGCGGAACGCCTGACCGGGCCGGGCGCGGACTTCTTCACGGCGGACTTCTTCACGGCGGACTCTCGACGCGGGGCCGACCCACAGGGCACAGTGCTGCCGTACTCGATCACTACTCACGAGTACGCCCCTCCGTCGCGTACGACACCGACGCGCACGACACCGTCAGGGAGCGCCCGTGACCAGCTGGGTCGGCCGGACCGCCGTCGAGATAGCCGCCGCCGTACGGGAGAAGCGGGCCACGCCGCGTGAGGTGGTGGCGGAGCATCTGGCGCGGATCGAGGCCCTGGACGGGCGGGTCGGGGCGTTCCGCACGGTCCGGGCGGAGGCGGCCCTGGCGGAGGCCGACGAGGTGGCCGGCCGGGCCGATCTGGCCGAACTGCCCCTGGCGGGCGTGCCGGTGGCGATCAAGGACAACCTCGCCGTACGGGGCGAGTCCACCCGGAACGGGTCCGCCGCGACCTCCGAGACGCCGGCCGGGGAGGACCATGTGACCGTGGCCCGGCTGCGGGCGGCGGGCGCAGTGGTCGTGGGGCTCACGAACGTGCCCGAGCTGTGTGTCTTCGGCACCACCGACGGCGTGCACGGCACCGCCCGCAACCCCTGGGACACCGCGCGCACCACCGGTGGCTCCTCGGGCGGCAGCGCGGCCGCCGTCGCCGCCGGGCTGGTGCCGCTGGCCCTGGGCAACGACGGCATGGGCTCGCTGCGGATACCGGCCGCGAACTGCGGGGTGCTCGGCCTCAAGCCGGGCTTCGGTGTCGTCCCGGCGGACATCGGGCACGGCGACTGGTTCGGCATGTCCGAGAACGGGCCGCTCGCGACGACGGTCGAGGACACCCGGCTGATGTTCGGGATACTGGCGGGCACGGCCGCCGCAGACCCGCCCGGGTCCGCGTCCCCCGCGCCGAGCATCGCCGTGTCCGTGCGCAGCCCCCTGGTCGGCGTGACCGTCACCCGCGCGTACGCCGATGCCACGCGCCGGGCAGCCGAGATGCTGGCCGGGGCAGGGCTGACGGTACGGCGGGCGGATCCGCCCTACCCCCTCTGGCTGGGCACGACGTCGCTGGCGCACTGGACCGCGGGGACGGCGGTGGACGCGGAGGGCCTCGATCCACGGTTGCTCACCCGGCGCACGCGGGTGCACGCAGCCGTGGGGCGGCGCTTCCTGAAGGGGGTGCGCGCGGGCGACCGTCGGGAGCAGTTGCGCCGGCGTCTGGAGCCGTTCTTCGCCGAGCACGACGTGCTCCTCACCCCGGCGCTCGCCCGGCGCGGGCCCGCCGCCGCGAACTGGCACGAGCGGGGGTGGCTGCGCAATCTGCTGGTGAACACCAACTACTCACCGCTGACACCGCCGTGGAACCTCACGGGCTGGCCCGCGATGTCCGTCCCGTTCGGCTCGCTCGCCTCGGGGGCGCCGTGCGCGGTGCAGCTGGTGGCCCGCCCGGGCTGCGAACTCGAACTCCTGTCGGTGGCGGGCCGGTTGGAGGAGCTGAACCCCTGGTCGCGGACAGCGCCCCTCGACCGGCCGGATCGGTAGCGGCACCCGGGGCCGGGCCGCGTAACGGCACCTTCCGGACGGACGTGACCGGCCCCCGTCACAGCGCCTTGTACATGATGTGCAGTCCCACCAGGCCGTCCTTCGGGTGCTCGAAAGCGTCCGGGACGGTGGCGAGGACGGTGAAGCCGAGGGAGGTCCAGAGCCGTACGGCGGGGTTGGTCTCGACGACGGCGTTGAACACCATGCCCCGGAAGCCCTGGGCCGCGGCCTCGGCGAGGACGTGTGCGGCGAGGGCGCGGCCGATGCCACGGCCGCCGTGGTCGGGGTCGACGATGAAGCCCGCGTTGGCGATATGGGCTGCGGGGCCACCGTAGTTGGGGGTGAGGTAGGCGGAGCCGACCGGCGTTCCGGTCTCGTCCTCGGCTACGTACACGCGCTTGGCGGGGGCCATCCACAGGGCGCGGGCGGCTTCCTCGGAGGTGTCCGGGTCCCAGGTGTAGGTCTCGCCCGCGGCGACGACACGGTGCCAGAACGGCCAGATGCCGGGCCAGTCGTCGGCGGTGGCTTCTCTGATCTGCATGGGCGCGAGTCTGGCACGCCCATGCAGACGGCGATCGCGATGCTCCCGCTCAGTCCACGCTGGGCAGGATGTGGGGCTCGGCGAGGTCGTCCTCGTAGCCCGCCAGCCGGATCGGGGCGGACCTGGCCCACACGTCCAGGCTGCCCAGTTCCTTCTTCGACCGGCCGCCGCCCTCGGTGTGTTCCTCGGGGCGTGGCTCGCGATTCGTCTTCTCTGGTGTCACCGCGCACTCCTTATGTGTCGGGTCACCCTCGGGACGTCGGCCCAGCCTGCCGCTGCGCGCCTGACGTCCGCTCGGGTCTGAGTCGTTGTCAGTTCGGACGCGGTGGCGCCGGATTGCCTGGAGCTGAGAGCAGGCCGTGGTGACCGGCTTGTCCCGGGACGGACCGTGGGTGTGGGTGGGACCCATATAAGGCTGTCCGTCCGGTACAGAGTAACCAAATGAGCGGGCGGCCGCTCGATGGGGCTGAAAACAAGAGGTAACTGTCTTGAGTCGTTCAGCGCCCAGCAAGCCCTACCCTAGGGCAATTTGACCCATTTGTTCGGTTTCTCATCACCCGTTCGGCTCAGTACTCGCCCCCCGCACCGACCCGACGACCCATCGGATCGCCGTGCCCGGTGCGCAGTTCAGGTCCTGTTGGCCGAATCGCAAGCCGACCATGATCTGCTCATGTGCCGCAACGGCATTTTCTCGCGGGCGGACTCGGGAGGACCGGCGGATGGAACTGCGCGGCGTCGAGGAGCTGATGGACCTGCTGCACGCCTGCCGGGGCGGCGGCCCGACGGCGGACCGCCGCGGGGGCGCCGCGGTCGATCCGTACGAACACGCGCTGCAGACCGCCGCGCTGTTGCGCCGAGGCCGGCCCGCCGACAAGGAACTCCAGGTGGCGGGCCTGGTGCTCGTCATCGGACGGCTGCTCCGTCCGGGTGACGACACCGGCCACGCCGACCTGGCCGCCGACACGGTGCGCCCCCTGCTCGGCGAGCGGGTGGCCCGGCTCGTACGCCTGCACGCCCTCGGCGCGGACGATCTGGTGCGGCTGCACGCCGGCGGGTGGGCGGACGCCACGCTCGTCGAGGACGTGCTGGCCCTGCGGCACGTGGACGAGGCGGGCCGGACCCCCGGCATGGACGCCGGGGTCCTGGAGGACTGGCGGACAGTACTGGAGCTGGTGGCGGACCGGGCGAGGGCGGCTCACCACTTGCCGGGCGCGTAGTCCTTCAGGAAGACGCCGTACAGGTCCTCGCCCTGCTCGCCACGGACGACGGGGTCGTAGACGCGGGCCGCGCCGTCGACGAGGTCGAGCGGGGCGTGGAAGCCCTCGTCCGCGAGGCGCAGCTTGTCGAAGTGGGGACGCTCGTCGGTGATCCAGCCGGTGTCGACGGAGGTCATGAGGATGCCGTCGGTCTGGAACATCTCCTGGGCGCTGGTCCGCGTGACCATGTTCATCGCGGCCTTGGCGGCATTGGTGTTCGGGTGCCCCGCGCCCTTGTAGCCACGGCCGAAGACGCCTTCCATCGCCGAGACGTTCACGACGTACGCGCGTCCGCTTCTCGCCCTGCGGGCGGCTTCGGCCATGGCCGGGCGGAGCTTGCTGATCAGGATGAACGGTGCCGTGTAGTTGCACAGCTGGGTCTCCAGCAGTTCCACCGGCGAGATCTGCTCGATGGTCTGCACCCAGGTGTTGGTGTCCACGACGTCGGGGACGAGACCGCCCGCGTCGATGGCGGTGCCGTCGAGGTGCCGGGCGACGCTGGCGTTGCCCGCGACCAGGGCGAGGTCGGCGACCTGCTGCGCGTCGAGGCCGCTGGTGCCGAGGGGCAGCGCGGCGGGCCCGCCGAGATCACCGACGGCGCCGGAGTTGAAGGCGCCGATGACGTGGTGCGCGGGGAGCTCACCGACGGGCAGCGGGGCGCTCTCCCCCTCCACCAGGGCGGCGTACGCGGAGGGCAGCCGGCGCACGGTCTGGGTCGCGTTGTTGATGAGGACGTCGAGGGGGCCTGCCTCGGCGATCTGGTCGGCGAGGGCGACGGCCTGCGCCGGGTCGCGCAGGTCGATGCCGACGACCTCCAGCCGGTGCATCCAGTCCCCCGAGTCGTCCATGGCCTTGAAACGGCGAATGGCGTCCTTGGGGAAGCGGGTGGTGATCGTGGTGTGCGCGCCGTCGCGCAGCAGTCGCAGGGCGATGTACATGCCGATCTTGGCGCGGCCGCCGGTGAGCAGGGCGCGCTTGCCGGTGAGGTCGGCGCCGGCGTCGCGCTTGGCGCGGTTCAGGGCGGCGCAGTCCTGGCAGAGCTGGTGGTAGAAGTAGTCGACTTCCACGTACCGGGTCTTGCAGGTGTAGCAGGAGCGCGGGCGCTGGAGTATCCCCGCGATCTTCCCCTCCTCCGTGACGGACGACGGCAGGATGCCCTCGGTCTCGTCGTCGATGCGCTGGGCGGAGCCGGTCGCCGTGGCCTCGGTGACCGCCTTGTCGTGGGCGGTCTTGGCGGCGCGGCGTTCCTGGCGGCGGCGCTGCTTGACCGTGCGGTAGACGCCGGCGGTCGCCCGGCGCACGGCGATCGCGTCCGGGTGGTCGACGTCCAGCTTGTCGAGCTCCTCCAGCACGCTGAGACACACGGCGAGCCGGTCCGGGTCGATGCCGGGGCCGTACACGACCTCGTCCGTGGCCGCGGGGCCGTCCTCTGTCACCGTCATCGCGCTGCCGTTTCCCTGATCACATGCGGCGCGCCTGCCGCATCCGCTGTCGAACGGGGAATTGTACGGAGCGGGGGGCGTGGTGACCAAACTTCGGGTGCGGGTCCGGTGGGGGCTGGTCGCGCAGTTCCCCGCGCCCCTGGAAAGCAGGGGCTGCGCCCCCTGCTTTTCAGGCCGGCAGGGCCGTGGTCTTTCAGGCCACGTCACACCTCACACGCCACCAACAGCTCCCGCACCTCCCGTGTGACCGCCGCGGACAGTCGCTCCAGGTCCGGGACGGCCTCCCCGTCGGCGACCAGCCCGTAGTGGACGCTCCCCCGGTACGTGGAGACCGCCACGGCGAGGGACTGTCCGTGGGCCAGCGGAGCGAGGGGGTAGATCTCGGCCAGCGGACAGCCGCCGAGCCGGAGGCCGAGGCTCGGCAGCGGGACGCTGGTGACGAGGATGTCGAACCAGAGGCGCGCGGCCTGACTGACCAGCGGCCCTCCGAGCCGGTGGCCGAGCGGCAGCACGTGGTCGGCGAGCAGGGCCACCGCGCCCGCGCCCCGGTTGGGCCCCGCCTCCTTGTTCCGGTCCATCGCCGCACGCACCGTACGCAGCCGGCGCAGCGGGTCCGGATCGTCCACCGGCAGTTTCATCAGGTACCCGGAGAGCCGGTTGCCCTGCGGGTGCGCCGTGCGCGGCCGGCGCTTGGAGACCGGGATCAGCGCCCGCGGCGCGACCCCTTCGCTGCCGTCCCCCCGCTCGTCCAGCCACCGGCGCAGCGCGCCCGCCACCACGGCGATGAGGACGTCGTTGACGGTGCCGCCGACGGTCTTGCGGATCCGGTGCACGTCGTCGAGGTCCACGAGGACCCCGGCGGTACGGCGGGTGCCGCTCGCCCCGGAGGTCAGCGCGGCCGGGGACCGGGCGCCGAGGCTCGCGTC
The DNA here is from genome assembly GCF_018728545.1 of Streptomyces sp. ATCC 21386. Classification (NCBI taxonomy): domain Bacteria; kingdom Bacillati; phylum Actinomycetota; class Actinomycetes; order Kitasatosporales; family Streptomycetaceae; genus Streptomyces; species Streptomyces sp. ATCC 21386. The sequence goes on along the minus strand of NZ_JAAVVL010000001.1, from coordinate 4,560,371 downwards.
GAGCGTCGTGCGGGCGACCGAGGCGCCGATGTCGAGGGCGCGCCCGAGGTCGGAGAGGGTACCCCTGACCAGGTCGGGGAGTTTGCGCACGTCGAGCAGGCCGCGGGGAGGCTCCGCGGGGCGCGGCCGGGGCGCGGGCATGTCGATGGGGTCCATGACGGCGGCGGCGAGCGTCAGCGCGCGCAGTCCGTCGGCGAGGGCGTGGTGGAACTTGAAGAGCACGGCGAAGGAGGTGCCGTCCTCCCCCGGCAGCACATGCGCCTCCCAGGGCGGCCGGCCGCGCTCCAGCGGGCGCTCCATCAGCCGTCCGGCCACCGTGTGGAAGTCGACGGTCGGAGCGTGCAGCCGTACGTGGTCGAAGGGCTCGAAGTCGGCGACGGGCTCCCGGGTCGCGCCGCCGAACGCCAGGGGCAGCCGGACGTCGGGGAACCACACGTCCCGGATCCGCATCCGCAGGGCGGGCACCGCGGCGGCGCGCGTGGCGAGCAGTTCGGCGGCGTGGGCGCCCGCGGTGGGCGAGTTCGCCGTGAAGACGCCGAGGGCGGCCAGGTGCATGGGGTGTTCGGCGGACTCGATGTTCCAGAACGCAAGGTCGAGGGGGGCGAGCAGGTCAGAAGTCAATGGCTTGCCTCGCGTCGACGACGGGTGAGTCGGTAGTCAATCGCTGCTGCCCGATTACGGTCAAGTACGATCAAGCTACGCACAGTTAACAACAGGTTAAGTCCCGCCTCCGAGAAAAGGCGGGACCCATGGGACATCTGTGTGCACTGCGGTCACCCTGAAGGGCTAGACGCCCCGACTAGGAGACCTGCTGCCCCTTGCCCAACGCGATCACGCCGCCCCCGGAGACGGTGTACAGCTCGGCGTCCCGTTCGGGGTTGACTCCGATGGTGGCCCCCGGAGGCACCTGGACGTTCTTGTCGAGCACGGCGCCCCGGACGACCGCGCCCCGCCCGATGTGGACGTTGTCGTGCAGGACCGAGCCCTGCACGACCGCTCCCGGGTCCACGACGACCCCCGGGGAGAGCACAGAGCGCGTGACCTGGCCGCGGATCAGACAGCCCGCGCTGATGATCGACTCACTCGCCATCCCGCCCGCGTTGAAACGGGCCGGGGAGAGCTGGCCGGAGCTGGTGTAGATGGGCCAGCTGCGGTTGAAGAGGTTGAAGGCGGGCCGCTCGGCGATGAGGTCCATATGGGCGTCGTAGTAGGCGTCGAGGGTGCCGACGTCCCGCCAGTAGCCCTGGTCACGGGTGGTCTCGCCCGGCACGTGGTTGGCGCTGAAGTCGTACAGCTGGGCCTCCCCCCGCTCGGTGAGCTGGGGGAGGATCGAGCCGCCCATGTCATGGACGGAGTCCTCGTCCTCCGCGTCCCGCTGGAGCGCCTCCACCAGGGCCTTGGTGGTGAAGATGTAGTTGCCCATCGAGGCGAACACGCATTCGGGGTCGTCGACCAGGCCCGGGGGGTCGGACGGCTTCTCCAGGAAGCGTTCGACGGTCCGGCCGTCGGAGCCGGGCGTGATCACTCCGAAGGAGGACGACTCCCCGCGCGGCACCCGGATACCGGCCACCGTCACACCCGCGCCGCCCTCGATGTGCTGCGCCAGCATCTGGCGGGGGTCCATGCGGTACACGTGGTCGGCGCCGAACACGGCCACGTACTCGGGCTGTTCGTCGTGGACCAGGTTCAGGGACTGCAGGAGGGCGTCGGCGCTGCCCAGGTACCAGCGCGGGCCGAGCCGCTGCTGGGCCGGGACCGGGGTGACGTAGTTGCCCAGCAGGCTCGACATCCGCCAGGTCGTGGTGATGTGCCGGTCCAGCGAGTGCGACTTGTACTGCGTGAGCACGCAGATGCGCAGGATGTCCGCGTTGACGAGATTGGACAGGACGAAGTCCACCAGGCGGTACGTACCGCCGAAGGTCACCGCTGGTTTCGCGCGGTCGGCCGTGAGGGGCATCAGCCTCTTGCCCTCACCGCCCGCCAGTACGATTCCCAGCACCGAAGGTCCACCGCGCCGCATGCCGCCGCCCCTCTACGCCCGGTCGTGCCGAACGCTGATCCTGACTGCTCTGTGACTACCCCTGTTCGAGGACTTTCTCGTACAGCCGGACGGTCCGCCGGGCCACCGCATCCCAGCCGAACTCCCGCACCGCACGCTCCCGGCCGGCCTCGCCCATCCGGGCGGCCGTCGCGGGGTCGGCGAGCACCGAGTCCAGGGCCCGGGCCAGTCCGTGTCCGAAGTCTTCCTCGGTCGGTACGAGGAGGCCCGTGACACCGTGCTCCACCACTTCCGGTATACCTCCGACCCGCGAGGCCACCACGGCCGTGCCGCAGGCCATGGCCTCAAGGTTGACAATACCGAGCGGCTCGTACACCGACGGGCAGACGAACACCGCCGCATGGGTGAGAAGCTGGATCACGTCCGGGCGGGGCAGCATCTGCGGTATCCAGAACAGGCCCTTGCGCACGCGGCTCAGTTCCGCGAAGAGGTCGCGGAACTCCTGGTCGATCTCCGGGGTGTCGGGGGCGCCCGCGCAGAGCACCACCTGCGCGGCAGGATCGATGTCCCGCACGGCGCGCAGCAGGTGGGGCACGCCCTTCTGCCGGGTGATGCGGCCGACGAACAGGACGTACGGGCGGCCGGGGTCGACGCCGAGGCGGTCGAGGACGTCCGTGGCGTGGTCCGGCCGGTAGAGCGAGGTGTCGATGCCGTTGTGCACGACGTGGAGCCGCGCCGGGTCCAGGGCGGGGTAACAGCCGAGGATGTCGTCGCGCATGGCGCCGGAGACGGCGATCACCGCGTCGGCGGACTCGATCGCGGTGCGCTCGGCCCAGCTGGACAGGGCGTAACCGCCGCCGAGTTGCTCGGCCTTCCAGGGACGCAGCGGTTCCAGCGAGTGGGCGGTCATCACGTGCGGGACACCGTGCAGCAGTTTGCCGAGGTGGCCGGCCAGGTTGGCGTACCAGGTGTGGGAGTGGACCAGTTCGCGGCCCTGGAGGCCGGCGGCGACGGAGAGGTCCACGGAGAAGGTGCGCAGCGCGTCGTTGGCGCCGTCGAGCGCGGACCAGGGTCGGTGGCGCACCACACCACCGGCGGCGCCCTCGCCCCAGCAGTGCACGTCGAGATCGACCAGAGATCTCAACTCGTGGGCGAGAAACTCGACATGGACGCCCGCGCCGCCGTAGACGTCGGGCGGATACTCCCGGGTCAGCAGGCCGACTCGCACCCGGAACCCCCTGTCTCAGCGGCTGGTTCCCACATGGTCACCCAGAAGGGGCAGTTGGGGAAGACCACGATGTTCGCGCGGGCGCACGCCCCGGTGTCAGGAGCGAGGGCCGCGGCGGGCGTCGGTACCGGGCGGCCGGTCGAAGCAGCAGTCGCCGCACAGCCCGCCGCCGGGCAGCCGGTAGTAGAGGCAGCAGCTGCGGCGGCGCAGGGTGGCCGGGTCGAGCGCGCCGGCCAGAGTGGGGTGCGCGAACAGCTCGGCGGCGAGTGCCCGGGCCCGACTCGCCACGTCCGTGCGGCCGTTGTCGACCGCCCACCGGTCGATCTGACGCACGGCGCCCATCAGCGCGGAGGCCGCGTTCCCCCACAGCAGCCGCTCGGAAAGCGGCAGTTGAGCGCGGAGAGCCGCCGCCAGCGGTACCAGGTGGGCCTCCCGTACGACCTCGCCGATCCGCTCGGCGGGCAGGCCGCGCACCTCGGCCAGCCACAGTTCGTCGGGGGCGCTCGCGTCGGCGTCCCAGCGCAGGAGACGGGGGTCGAGGTCGGGGACGCTGCCGTACAGGGCGGCCGACCCCAGGGCCACCGACCACAGGCGGGCGGCGAAGCCGAGGTGGGCGATGGACGCGGCCACGCGGAGCTCGGGCGCCCGGAGACTGCGCGCGACCTTCCGGACACGGAAAATTACGGGATTCGCGTAAACCTCCTGTTTCACATCGGCATCCCGTGCCGCGTAGGCCTCCGCGAGCGTCGGCGGTCCGTCGTGCGGTGGTCGCCCCGTGCGTAGTACGAAGAAGCCGCCGAGGGAGGAGAGGGCGCCGAGGCCGGGGTCGTGATCCACGAGGACGAGTAGTACCAGGGGCCGGGTACCCGTCCAGCCGGTGGAGTGCACCCCGTGTCGCCCCCCTGAGGGATGACGGGAGGCCCCTCGTACTCCAACGGTAGTAGGACCCATTGAGTGCTCAGGTACGACGACGCCGACGCCCATCCGAGGCATCGTGGTCATTATGAAAGCCGAGCGTTCGCCGCGCCGGGCCGGGAGCCCCCGCGCCTCGCTGAGGAGCCGCACATGAGCGCCCTCGCGTTGTCCGTACTGCTGTCGTTCGTCTCCGCCGTGGCATACGCGGGCGGGGCGATCGTCCAGGAGCGCGTCGCGGTGTCCCTGCCCGGCCAGTCCTACGCGCCGCTGCGCCGGCCGGGATGGTGGGCCGCCGTCGGCCTCAACGGTCTCGGCGGACTGCTGCACGTGGTGGCCCTCGCCTACGGCCCGCTGAGCCTGGTGCAGCCGCTCGGCGCGCTGACCATCGTGTTCGCCCTGCCCATGGCGGCGCTCTTCGTGGGCCGCCAGGCCGGTGCGACGGCCTGGCGGGGCGCGATCATGGCGACGGTGGGTCTCGCGGGCCTGCTCTCCCTGGTCGGCTCGGCAGACGTCCAGTCCCTGGGCGACGCCCAGCGGGTCCTGGTGGCCGTGGTCAGCGGGGGCGCGGTGGCGGCGCTGATGGTGGCGGCACGCGCCGCGCACCGGCATCCGGCGGTCCGCAGCATCCTGCTCGCGGTCGCCTCCGGTGTCGCGTTCGGCATGTCCTCGGTCTTCACCAAGACGGTCGCCGTCGACTGGACGGACGGCGTCACGCTCTCCGATCTGCCGACCCTCGCGGTCATCGGCGTCTTCGCGACGGCCGGTCTGCTGCTGTCCCAGGCCGCCTACCGGGGCGGCGGCCTGGCGGCCCCGCTCGCCACCCTGACCGTGGTGAACCCGGTCGTGGCGGCCGCGGTCGGCATCACGATGTTCGGCGAGACGTTCCGCTACGGCACGACCGGCACCCTGCTCGCCCTGGGCTGCGGTGTCGTCGCGGCGGGCGGTCTGATCCTGCTGACCACCGAGCGCCTCGGCGACGAGGTGCGGACGGAACGGGACACGGAACGGGACGACGAGCGTCTGCCGGTCCCTTCCGTCGGGCAACCGGCGGCGACGATCTCCGGGCGTGCGACGCTCGGCGTCGACCCGCAGTCGCTCACCGTCGAGAAGCTGCTCGCGGGTCTGCCGCACCAGACCTTCGGGGCGCAGGAGAGGGTCGAGGGCGGGATCGACCTGGACAGTCCCGTGGTCGTACCGGCCCTGTTCCTGGGGCGGACGCCGGAGTACGAGCCGGAGCACGAGGGCGACGCCCTGCCCGGCAACCTGCTGCCGCTGCCCTTCCACGGCGGGCCGTACGTGCCGAGGGCACTCCTGGACCGGCATCGCGACCGCGTGAAATCCTGAGCGGGAGGCCCGGACCGGGCCTCCCGCACCACGCTAGATCCGAACCCCTCCCGCCCGTAGATAGGCGATCGGATCGATGTCGCTGCCGAAGCCGGGCCCCGTCCGCACCTCGAAGTGCAGATGCGGGCCCGAGCTGTTGCCCGTGGAACCGGACCGGCCTATGCGCTGTCCGGCGCTCACGTTCTGTCCGGCCTTCACGGAGATAGCCGACAGATGGGCGTACTGCGAGTACCGGCCGTCGGCGTGCCGGATCACCACCTGGTAGCCGAAGGAGCCGCCCCAGCCCGAGGTGACCACCTCCCCCGCGGCCACGGACTTCACCGTGCTGCCGGTCGACACGGGGAAGTCCACGCCCGTGTGGTAACCCTTCGACCAGGAGGAACCAGAGGCGCGGTAGGGGGTGCCGAGGGAAGCGCTCACGGGAGCGACGAGGGACGCCGACTCCTGCCGCTTGTCGGACGCCTGCTGCTTCTGTTGCTTCTGCTCCTTCTTCTTTTCTTGTTTCTTTTCTTGTTTCTTCTCCTGCTGCTTCTCCTGCTTCTGTTCTTGTTTCTGTTCTTGTTTCTGTTCCTTCTTCTGGCCGGCCGTGTGCAGGCTCAGGCGCTGGCCAGGGATTATCACGTCCGGGTCGGACCCTATGGTCCTGCGGTTGGCCTCGTAGAGCTTGCGCCAACCGCCCCTGACGTCCTGGGAGTCGGCGATCTCGGAGAGGGTGTCGCCACGGACCACCGTGTACATCTCGACCTTGCCGGCCTGCGACTGAGGCGTGGTCTGGGGCTTCACGTCCTCGATCTGGCGGGTGGGCCCGTCGCCGCCGCGGGTGAGCCCCGCGCGCTGCGAGCAGACGGGCCAGGCGTCGGGGCCCTGGCCGTCGAGGACCTTCTCGGCGATCGCGATCTGCTGTTCCTTGGTGGCCAGGTCCGCACGGGCGGCGTACGCCGTACCGCCGAAGGCCTCCCAGGTGGACTGGCTGAACTGCAGGCCGCCGTAGTAGCCGTTGCCGGTGTTGATGTTCCAGTCGTTGGTGGACTCACATGCCGCGACCTTGTCCCAGGTCTCGACATCGGCCGCTTCCGCGACGCCGGTGCCCATCAGCGGGAGTGCCATCCCCGCGCCGCCCGCCGTGACGGTGAGTGAGGCGCGGTTGATCCTGTTCGGTTGGTACCGCCGGTGCCGACCGCGTACGGCCATGGAGTATCCCCCTCGCCTATCCAGTGAGCCGCAAAAGTAAGCGCCGCGAACCGGCCAGGACAAGACGAAAATTCAGCCGCTCCCGTCCCGTGTGTGGCGGGTAAGCGACCTGATCCGGCGCGTAAGTGCGCCCGTCCGGCGCACGAGTGACCAGGGACGGCGCGCAATGCATCGGGTTGCGCGCCCCATTGAGGCAGGTAGGGCCCTTCCTGCGTACTCAAGCCCGGCAGGCCGCGCAGTGCGGACAGGGCCGGTGCGCGTCAGGATGGCCGGAAGGACAATACTGGCGGGCAGGAACGGCACCACCGATATCAGGATCCATAGGAGCCAACCGTATGAGCACTTCAGCCCAGATCGGCGTCACCGGCCTCGCGGTCATGGGGAGCAACCTCGCCCGCAACTTCGCCCGCAACGGCTACACGGTCGCGGTCCACAACCGCTCCGCGGCGAAGACCCACGCGCTGATCGAGGAGCACGGGCACGAGGGCGACTTCATCGCGGCCGAGACCGCCAAGGACTTCGTCCAGGCGCTGGAGCGCCCCCGGCGCTTGGTCGTCATGGTGAAGGCGGGCGGCCCGACGGACGCGGTGATCGAGGAGTTCGCGCCGCTCCTGGAGCCCGGCGACATGATCATCGACGGCGGCAACGCCCACTTCGCCGACACCCGCCGCCGTGAGGCCGCGCTGCGCGAGCAGGGCATCCACTTCGTCGGCGCCGGCATCTCCGGCGGCGAGGAGGGCGCGCTCAACGGACCGAGCATCATGCCCGGCGGCCCGGTCGAGTCGTACGACTCCCTCGGCCCGATGCTGGAGAAGATCTCCGCGAAGGCCGCCGACGGCGCGCCCTGTGTCACGCACGTGGGTCCCGACGGTGCCGGGCACTTCGTGAAGATGGTGCACAACGGCATCGAGTACGCCGACATGCAGCTGATCGGTGAGGCGTACCAGCTGCTGCGCGACGTGGCCGGCTACACCCCCGCGCAGATCGCGGAGATCTTCCGCACCTGGAACACCGGGCGTCTCGACTCGTACCTGATCGAGATCACGGCCGAGGTACTGGCGCACGTGGACGCGGCCACCGGCAAGCCGTTCGTGGACGTGGTCGTCGACCAGGCCGAGCAGAAGGGCACCGGCCGCTGGACCGTCCAGATCGCGCTCGACCTCGGTGTTCCGGTGTCCGGTATCGCCGAGGCCGTCTTCGCGCGCTCCCTGTCGGGCCACGCCGCGCTGCGCGACGCCTCGCGTTCGCTGGCCGGCCCCAAGGCCACCCCGCTCAGCGCGGCCGAGGCCGGCGCCTTCGCCGACCGGGTCGAGCAGGCGCTGTACGCCTCCAAGATCGTGTCGTACACCCAGGGCTTCCACGAGATCGACGCCGCGCGTGACGAGTACGACTGGAACATCGACCTGGGCAAGGTCGCCTCGATCTGGCGTGGCGGCTGCATCATCCGGGCGGCGTTCCTGGACCGGATCCGCGCGGCCTACGACGCCCGGCCCGACCTGCCGAGCCTGCTCTCCGACGAGACGTTCGCCCAGGAGATCGAGGCGGCGCAGGACGACTGGCGCGAGGTGCTGGTCGCCGCGACGCGGCAGGGCGTGCCGACGCCCGGGTTCGCGGCGGCGCTGGCGTACTACGACGCGCTGCGCGCCGAACGGCTGCCCGCGGCGCTCACCCAGGGGCAGCGGGACTACTTCGGGGCGCACACGTACCGCAGGGTCGACCGGGAGGGGTCGTTCCACACGCTGTGGGGGCAGGGCCGCGGTGAGGTCGAGGCCTGAGGTCGGCTGACCGAGGATCGCGCGAGCGGGTGGGGGTGCTGACCGGTTGGCGGCCGCGGGTCGGCTGTGGCTGGTCGCGCCCGCGCGGCGGAGCCACGCATGTCACAGCCCCGCGCCCCTGACGCTCGTTGTTGTGGCCCGGCGTGAGACGTTCACGCCGGGCCACAGTTCTGTCCACCGCTCCGCTCACTCCGCTACGACAGCGGGCCCGGCCTGGGCTCCCCCGGGACCGGGTCCGGGCCCGGCGGGTTGGGGATGGGGTCCGGTTCCGGGGTGGGGCGGGGGTCGGGGGTGGGAACGGGGTCGGGGAAGGGGGGCTCCGGGAAGGGTTCCGGGCGGTCGGGGCCCGGGCCCGGGGTGGGGCCGGGCTTCACGGGGTCCGGGTCGGGATGCGTCATCGCGTCCTCCAGCCAGGGATACGTCGGCCATGGACTGATGCCACGGGTACCCGTCGTCCGCACCGGCAGTCACCCCGTCGGCGGAGAGCGGTGACCACGCCCCGCCGACGTGCCCCTCAGAAGCCCTCGGGGTGGGCGATCAGCCAGTCCTTCGCGGCCCGCAGCAGCTCCGGATCGGCGGCCGGGGCCTCCTCGGGGTGGCGTTCGGCCCACTTCACGACGTACGGGCAGAGGGGGGCGACCACGACGCCCTCGCGGGCCGCGATGCCGTACAGCTCCCGGGCCAGCGAGCCCGCGATGCCCTGCCCCTCGTACGCGGACTCGACGATCGTGTGGACCGGGACGAGCGCCTCCTGCGGGGAAGCGAGGACGAAGTACTGGATGTGACCGGCCAGTTCGTCTCCGGCGAAGGCCTCCAGTCGGCCGGCCGCCCGGTCGTCACGGATCTGTACGTCGCTCATGGCACTCCTCGCGTGCGGATCGGGGACGCCGGGCGCTCGCCCGAGGGCTCGGACGGTGGTCGCCCCCGGGCCTCAGACGGTGACGGCCTGCGGGCTGCGCCGTTGGTCCGAACCCGGCACCGGCTCGGAGGCGTCCGAGCCCAGCGCCACGATCCGGTTGTCCTGGTCCACGTGCACGACCCTGGGCTCCAGGGCGCGGGCCTCGGCGTCGGAGACCTGAGCGTAACTGATGATGATCACCAGATCCCCCGGATGGACGAGATGGGCCGCGGCCCCGTTGATCCCGATCACGCCGGAGCCCCGCTCGCCCTCGATGACGTACGTCTCCAGCCGGGCGCCGTTGGTGATGTCGACGATGTGCACGAGCTCACCCGGCAGCAGGTCGGCGGCGTCGAGCAGCTCGGCGTCGATGGTCACGGACCCGACGTAGTGCAGGTCGGCCTGGGTGACGGTGGCGCGGTGGATCTTGGACTTGAACATGGTGCGCAGCATGTTGAACTCCTGGAAGACGGCTCCCTGCCTGCTTTGTGCAGGTCAAAGGCGGTCTTCACTTTACAGGGGCACGCGTCGGAGTCGATGATTGTGAGGAACATCGCTTCAGCGGCCCGTAGCAGCCCGCTGGGCCCGCTGGAGATGAAGGCGGCCGCGACCACTGCGGCCGCCTTCACGTTTCTGCTTAACCTCGGGCCCAGCGTTGGTTGACGCCGGTGTGGCAGTTCCACACGATCACCGCGGCGCCGTTGGCGGTGCTGCCGCCGTTGACGTCCAGGCAGAGTCCGGTCTGGACGTTGCTGACGGTTCCGTCGGTGTTCACGTTCCACTGCTGGTTCGCGCCGCCGGTGCAGTCCCAGATCCGTACTCGGGCACCGGAGGCGGCGTTGCTCGGCACGTCCAGGCATCTGCCCATCACCCGCAGGGTGTGTCCGGTCTGGGTGAACTGCTGGTTGGTGCCGGTGTGGCAGTCCCAGACGACCATCTGGGCACCGTTGGACGAGTTGGCACCGCTGACGTCCAGGCATCGGTCGGCGGACTGGCTCCGGAGCCGGAACGTGGTCGGGTTCGGGGGATTCGGGTTCGGGTCAGTACCCGTGAGGAATTTCCAGACCTCTTCCTTGACCCAGCTCCTGGCGCCGCTCTCACAGCCGGCGCACCCGTCCACGGGGCCCTGCTGGTGACCTCCGTCGAACGCGGCCCAGACGACCGGATACCCCTCTCGGCAGCCCGAGTAGGCGGTGGTGATGTGGGTGCGGCTGCCCGACGCGGGCTCCGGCGGGTTCTGGGGAGTGCAGCCGTTGTTCCGGACGAACCTGTCCCGCATCCCGCGACCGGCGCCGATGTTGTCGTTGATGCCGTGGATTCCCATGTACGCGAAGGGCTGGGTGCCACCGCTGCAGCCGCTGATCCCTCCGGGCGCGGCTATCGCGGCGACCGCGCGGAAGACGTTCGGCCTGGCACATGCGAGTGCGTAGCTCATGGCTCCGCCGTAGCTGAAGCCGAGGGCGAAGCGCTGCGTGGTGTCGACACAGAGATCGTTGTCGATACGCCTGATCATGTCGTCGACGAAGGTCACGTCCTCGCCGCCGGAGTTGCCCCAGCCGTTGTTGAGGCCCTGCGGAGCAACGAAGATCGTACTGTTGTTCGCCAGCCGCCGGAGGCCGTAGTGGGCGTAGACATCGCCGTCGCTTCCGCCGCCGGCGACCTGCCCGGCGGTGCCACCCAACCAGTGGAATCCGAAGACCAGTCGATATTGGCGGGTGTTGTCGTAGTTCTCAGGGATGCTCAGGATGAAGGAGCGACTCTTGCCGCCGCTCTGCATCGTGTGCGTGCCGTTGGTCAGTGTGGGGGCACGTCCGCATCCGGGGGTCCCCGCAAGGGTGGCCCCGGCGGTGGGCGGCGTGTCGGCCGCGACGCTGACTCCTGCCCCGCCGGCCATGGCCAGAACGAGCAAGGCCGCCCACACCGCTCGCCCCAACAACCATCTGTGGATCGACATCATGCGACTCCCTCGCTGCTCGGTGACACGGCTCTGACTGGTCGGCGGGACCGCGGTTCGCCCTGGGGCTGGACGCGGTCGAGTCGGAATCGCTGGTTGGTGCTGCCCGTGGCCGCCCACTGGGAGATGCGGGCTCCGTCGGTGGTGGAGCTCTCCCACACGTCCAGGGCGAGGCCGCTCTGCCGGTTGACCACGCTGATCACGCCACCGCCGTGGTCGACCGTCCGCCACTGCTGGCCGGTGGTGTCGTTCTCCGGCTGCTGGGTGACGTCGGCGCCGCTGCCGCTGCCGGCGACTTGCAGGAACAGCCCACTGTGCCCGACCCGGATCTTGTGGTGCCCGCCGTCGGAGGGCAGGAACTCGAAGTGCTGGTTGGGACCGGCGGTGATCTGCCACTGGATCAGCCGCGCACCGGCGGCCGTGGACGCACCGCTGATGTCGGCGGCCTTGCCGCTGTGCTGGGCCACCAGCCGATAGGCCACGCCGGTCTCCACCGGCCCCGACCTGCGTGCGGACGCGCGGTAGGTGTGGCCGGCCTGGCCGGTGAACTCGATGAGATCGGTCTCGAGCCGCTTCGGCTGGACCGGCTCGCCGCTCGCATCATCCTTCAGCGTGAAGTCACCGGCGAAGATCCGGCTGCGCACCCGGACGGCACCGGTGCGGTCGGGTGTGACGACGCACTCGATCCGGTCGCTGCTCCACTCGGCGCCGACGGTGTGTCCGCCGCGGCCGCGCAGTCCGCTCACCCGCCCGGTCGGCCAGCCGGCCGGCAGCGCCGGCAGCACGTGGAGCTCGCCGTTGTGGCTCTGCAACAGCATCTCCGCGATGCCCGAGGTGGCGCCGAAGTTGCCGTCGATCTGGAACGGCGGGTGCAGGTCGAACATGTTGGGCGCGAGCCGGTCCGTGCGCACCAGATCCCGGATCAGCTTGTGGGCCCTGCCGCCGTCCTCCAACCGGGCCCAGAAGTTGATCTTCCATGCGAGCGACCATCCCGTCCCGTCGTCACCGCGCAGCTCCAGCGTCCGCCGCGCGGCCTCGTGCAACTGGGGTGTGCCGCGCTTGGTGATCTGGTTGCTCGGATGCAGACCGTACAGGTGGGAGACGTGCCGGTGAGTCCGCTCGGTCTCCACCCAGTCGGCCAGCCACTCCTGGACATTGCCCCGGGAGCCGACCCGCGTCGGCGCCAGCCGGTCCCGGGCCGCCAGCGCCTGAGCCCGGAAGGCGGCGTCCACGCCGAGGACTTCACCGGCGCGGGCGACGCTGTTGAAGAGGTCGCGCAGGATCTGGTTGTCCATGGTGGGCCCGGCGCAGACGGTGGCGTTCGCGTGGTGAGGGAGCTCCGGAGAGTTCGACGGGTTGGTGACCAGGTGTCCGAGCGTCGGGTGGGCGACGAGCGTGTCGAGGAAGAACTGGGCGGCACCCTTCAGGGCCGGGTAGTTCGAGCGGAGGAAGTCGATGTCACCGGTGAACAGGTAGTGGTCCCAGATCAGGGTGGCCAGCCACGCGCCACCGGTCTGCCACATCCCCCACTGCGCTCCGTCGACGACCGAGGCCCCCCGCCACGCGTCGGTGTTGTGATGCGTCACCCAGCCGCCCGCGCCGTACTGCGCCTGGGCCACCCGGGCGCCGGTCACCGTCAGGTCGTCGATCATGTCGAAGACCGGGCGGAAGCACTCGGACAGGTTCGTCGTGTCGGCGGGCCAGTAGTTCATCGGCAGGTTGGCGTTGATGGTGAACTTCGAGTCCCAGGACGGAGCCATCTGGTCGTTCCAGATGCCCTGCAGGTTCGCCGGCTGGGTGCCCGGCCTCGAGGACGAGATGAGCAGGTACCGGCCGAACTGGAACAACAGGGCGGAGAACTGCGGGTCGTTGACCTGCGCGTGCTGTGCGATCCGTACGTCGGTCGGCTGGTCGGCAGCCGTCGTGCGGCCCAGATCGATCGACACCCGGTTGAACAACCCCTGGTAGTCGGCGAGATGCCGACGGCGCAGTTCGTCGACGCCGACGTTGCGGGCGGCGTCGAGGTGGCGCCGCGCGATCCCCTGGTAGTCGCCGCCGACGTTCCGGAAGTCGACGTAGCTGGAGCCGATCGACACCAGCACCGTCACGCTGGTGGCGCCGGAGACCCGCAGAGTGCCGCCCGAGCTGCTGACCGTGCCGCCCGTCACGGCGGCATGGGCCAGGGCGAGGAATCGGACCCGCCCGGTGATGCCTTCCATGGTGCCGGAGGTGCCGTCGAGGGCGATCGTGGCCCCGTCCGGGCTGGACACCGTGGTGCGTTGTGGGCTGTCGAAGGTGGCGGTGAAGGTCAGGGAGTTGGCGCGGTCGGCCGTCAGCCGGGTCACGATCAGCTGGTCGGGTGCGCTGGCGAAAACCTCACGCTGGTACCGCACGCCGTTCAGCACGTAGGTCGTGGTGGCCGTGGCGGTGGTGAGGTCGAGCGTCCGGTTGTGCTGCGACGCACCGGTGGCGCTGCCGAAGGAGAGCCGAAGGTTTCCTACCGGCTGGTAGGCGAGCTGTCCGGCCGGGCTGCCCAGCATCGCCTGATTGATCAGGTCCTGCGCCGGTCCCCACTGATCCGCGAAGACCCGCCGCCGGATCTCCGCGATGTTGGCCGCGCCGCGGGTGTTGGCGGAGTCGTACGGGCCGCCGGCCCACACGGTGTCCTCGTTGAGCTGCAGCCGTTCGGTGTCGACGTTGCCGAACACCATCGCGCCGAGGCGTCCGTTGCCGATCGGCAGTGCCCGCAGCCAGTCCGTGCCGGCCGGCTTGTCGTACCACAGGGCGAGGCCGTCGGCGGCCAGAACCTCCGGCGGCGCGGCCGTGCCGGCCCTGGCGACGGCCGTCCACCCACCCGGCACGATCCCTGCTCCAGCCGCCGCCCCGGCGGCGAGGAACCGTCTGCGTGTCACCTCGGACATGTCGTACTCCCTTCACGGACTGGAGCAGGTCATTGACTTGGCTGATGACAATCCGCCGGTGAGGAGGGCGACGGCCGTACGCGGGGCGCGCCGCGGCAGACGGTCACCGTTCACCGTGTCCGCCGTGTCGGGCGTCGCGTCGCGCGTCAGTGTTCTGGATCTGCCATCTCTGGTTGTCGCCGCCCCAGCACGCCCACAGCTGCACCTTGAAGGTGGTGGTGTTCACGTCGAGGCAGAGGCCGGAGTGATCGCTGCGGATGGTCCCGTCAGTGCCCACCGTCCACCTCTGGTTGTCGCCGCCGTTGCACGCCCACGTGCCGACGACGGTGCCGTTCGTCGTCCCGTTGCCGTACGCGTCCAGGCACTTCTGGCCCCCCGGTGCGGTGATCTGTCCGCCGGGCGTCAAGGTCCACTGCCGACCGGCCGTGTCGGCGCAGGTGTCCACCTGGACCTGGACGTTCGCCGTGGTCCCGCCGGGGATGTCCAGACAGCGCCCGGTGCCGACGTTGCGCACCGAGTTCGTCGGGGCCGGGGCGTCGCCGTCCAGGCCCCAGCCGTACCGGAGGCGCTCGCGGCCGCTGGCGCTGGGGGTGCTGAGCGTGAGGTCGGTACCGGTGCCGTGCAGTTTCTGCATGGCATACCAGTCGTCACTCTGGCCGGCGCGTATCTTTCCGCCCAGCCCGGGCCAGTAGACGGAGCCGATCCGCAGTTCCCGGAGCACCGTGGTGGTGGCCCGGAAGTAGCGCACGAAGTTGTCCGTGCTGCCGGCGTCGTGGTAGTTCAGCCCGGTGTCCATCGGCGCGCCGAACTCGTCGACGACAGTGCGGTCGGCGCAGGAGCCGATCGCGTCCCGCAGATACGCCACCCACTGGTCGTAGGTCTTCGCACCGCTGAAGAACGTGTAGTGGTGCAGCGACAGGAACGTCCCGTCGAGGCGGCGGTCGGCGCACATGGACTTGATGTCGGTGTTCAGGCCGGCGCCGCTGACGAAGACGCGGTTCCGTGGGATCGCCGAGTGGCTGCCGATCCAGTTGCTCACCAGGTTCGCCCACTCACCGGCGCTGTGCCCCGCCGGTTCGTTCATCGGCTCGAAGTGGACGAGGTTGTTGCTGCCGTACCGGGCGAGCACGGTGTTCCACATGGTGTCGAAGGCGCTCGGGTTGACGATGCGACCACCGCGGGCGGCCACCCCGTCCTCCCAGTAGGAGAGGACGACCTTGAATCCCTTCGCGGTCGCTGCGTCTATCGCACCTGTGTACGCGCTCCACCAACTCGTCCCGACCGTGTAGGTGTTGATCGGGAGTCGAACGGTGTTGGCGCCGAGGTTGTTCTCGAAGCCGGCATAGACGGCGTTGGCCTTCGCCACGACCGTCCGGTAGCTGTCGGAGCCGCTCAACCCGTGCAGGACCAGCGGGCCATCGTGGAAGTTGTCACCGAGCCGGGCCCAGTTGACACCACGGAACTGGGCGGTGTCGGCGGCGGCCGGAGAGGCGCTCTGGGGTTCGACGATCGCGAGCGTACTGAGCGCGGTCAGGACGCAGGTGAGCGCCCGGGCGAGGTAGCGTCGGCGATGGGTGCGGGGCATGGTCGTGTCTTCCCGGTCGGCGGTGTGGTCACGTCTGCGCTGTGCGGGAGCCGTTGACGCCTGTGGCAGCCGGGACTCGGCGGGGGCCGAGCCGGCGCGGAGTTTGCCCTCTCCGCGCCGGCCCCCTCCCAGATCGCTCGCGCAGCGAGCATGTCAGCGTCAAGCCGCTGCCGTGGCGCCTGGAAAGCCTTGCTCCCCGGCTCGGCCCGGATCTTTGCCGCCGGCGTCGGGGTCCATGTCCTGGTACGGAAACTGCGACTCGCGATCCGTAGATCGGTTTCGGATTCCGCTTTCACAGGTCATGAATGGGGAACGTCACGCGTCGAACGACTAGAAGATTGACAGATTGCCATGGCCTATTCAAGAGGGAATCATCGATACATATCCCGCCTGAGCCGTCGTACAAGCAACAGGAGAAGCGGGACTATTGACGGCCTCCTCTCATAACGTTTCCAGGCGGCGAATTTGAGTGACGGGCGCGTGTATATCGAGGAAGTTTTCGTTATCGGCGATCGGCTTGAACAGTCGCAGTCGCCGTAGCGCCGAAAAGCATGGCGCCGTCGCCGAACGCGATGACCTGGGTGCCGACTCGGCTCCCCGCACGACGGCATTCTCGGTCGCCCCGGCGCGCGCGGGTTCGTCCGGCACGGTGGTCTGCCGCGCCGGAGGGACGGGGAGCAGAGCCAGGGCGACGATCAGCCGCTCAAGGGGTACCAGTTCGTCAGCGGCCAGGGCGCAGTCCGCGCAGGATCGGGTGTGCCGGGTGATGCGCTTGCGCCACAGCGTGCTCGGTACGCCGTCCCAGCCCTCCAGCGCGGCGGTCAGCTGTGGGCACCGGGGGCTGGCTTCCAGCGCGGCGACGAGTGACCGGCTCAACTCCAGCTGGTTCCGCATCCGCTGGACGCGCACACCCGCGTGAGCCACGCTCGTTCCCAGCTCCGCCGCGAGCTCCGCCCTCGTCAGCCGGCCCGCGGTCTCCAGCCACCACAGCGACAGCAGCTTCCTGGCGCCCGGGTCGAGCCATCGACTGGCGCGTACGGTCTTGCGGCGATGCCCGGACAGCTCGACGTGGATCAGGGCCAGGTTCTCGGCGTCGGCGTCGGCGTCCGGCGGGTCGGTCATCTCGTCGAGGGGGGCCGTCCGTTCGGCGTCCGTCCGCCGCCGGTGCAGATGGGTGCTGATCTGTCGCGTGGCGATCGTGGCGAGCCAGGGCCGGAAGCACTCCGGGGCGCGCAACGTGCGCAGCTCGGGAAGTGCCCGCAGCATCGTCTCCTGCACCACGTCGTCGACGTCCGCAAGCTCACCCAGTGCCCTGCGCACGATCGCGTACACCATCGGCAGGTACGTCGCGGCCAGGTCGTCGAGCGCTCGTGGATCGCCGGCCTGTGCGGCGACGACCAGGCTCGTCTCGTCGACTCGGCCGGCGCGCATCACGAGTCCGTACATGGTGCCGCGGGCAGGACCGCCCGGGTGCCGCGCACGTCGCCACCATCGGATTCACACGCGCCATCGACGCGGGCGTGACCGGCTGGTAATGCTCGGCGGCTCATAATCGCCCCAGCCCTCCGCCGTCGACGGGAAGAGCGACTCCGTCGACGTGGTCCGACGCCGGGGAGGTGAGGAACAACGCGGCCCCGGCGAGACCGTCGGCGGGTCTCCGGCGACCGGCCATGATCCGGCCCTGGAGCGCCCGGTCGCGCCGAGGGTCCGCGCGTGACGCCTCGGTGTCGTCGGCGGCGATGCGGCCCGGTGCGACGGCGTTGGCGTTGGCGTCGAGGGCGCGGGCCCGGCGGTGGACAGCCGCTTTCATCGATCCTCCAGCCTCATGGTGTCGAACGTCCCTTCCGCGGTGGATCGGCATGGTCCAGGGGTGACCGCGAGCAGTCGTCGGCCGGCCCGCTCCGGCCGTATGTGCGGTCCGTCGGGTGCGTGTGCCGTTCGCTGACCGGCCGCGGTCATCACCGTTTCGTCGATCCGGATGCCCAGGCCCGGTGTGTCGCCGAGCACGAAGGCGCCGTCCTCGACGTGCAGGTCCATCGCGACGCCGATCGGCGGCTGTAGGCCCTGCAGTTCGCTGACGAGATGGTTGGGCACCGACGTCGCGGCGTGCAGCAGCGCGACAGGCGTGTTGCCGATCGGGCTGACCGGCAGGTCGTAGGCGTGCGCCAGCGCGGCGACACGCAGGAAGTGGGTGACTCCCCAGACCGCGGCCGTCTGGACGATGTCGACGCCTCCCGCCGCGATCAGCGGGCGGAACTGCTCGAGGCCGGTCAGGTTCTCCCCGCTGGCGACCGCCGTCCGTACGCCACGGCTGACGGCGGCCAGGCCGTCGGCGTCCCAGCGCCGGACCGGCTCCTCGATCCAGGTCAGGTCGAGTGTGCGTTCCAGTTCACCGACGTGGCGCACCGCCTGCTTGCGGCTCCAGGACTCGTTCGCGTCCAGCATGAGCCCTGGCCGGGTCCCGTGCGCGGCCTCGGTCAGTACCTCGCGTACGAGCGAGAGTCGGTGCCGGTCGCGCTCGATGTCCAGGCCGCCCTTGAGCTTCGCCGCCCTCAGACCGCGGTCGGCATAGGCCTGGTAGGTGGCGACGAGCTCGTCGTCGGTGAGGCCGATGTCCAGGCCGGAGGCGTAGGCGTGGACCACGCGGTCGTAGCCGCCGAGCAACCGCCACAGCGGCTCGCCCAAGGCCTGCGCCTTGATGTCCCACAAAGCCGTGTCGAACGCGCCGATCGTGCCGAACACCACGCCGGCGTGCCCGGCTTTGAAGGTGTGCCGCAGCATGCGGTCGTAGAGGGCGGTCACCGCACGCGGGTCCCGGCCGTCGATGGCGGCGAAGATCGCCTCGGCTTCCACGTGCGGTCCCAGGCCGACTCCGGTGATCCCCTCATCGGTCTCGACGATGACGACCGGCACGGGCACGACGCCGTCGGGGTAGACGCCGTTGGCGTCACCGACAGGTCGGCCCCATCGCTGTGCCGTCGTCAGGGTTCTGTACCCGGTGATGCGCATGCGTCATCCCTTCGTCGCGCCGGCCGTCACGCCGTCGGCGATCTGGCGCTGCAGGAACAGGTAGGTCACCAACACGGGGAGCCCGGCGATCAGGACGCCGGCTGCGAAGGTGGGGATGTCGGCGGAGTACTGGCCGCGCAGTGCGGTGATGCCCACCATCAGGGTGCGATGGTCGGCCGACGGCATCATCAGCAGCGAGATGAGCACGTCGTTCCAGCAGAACAGCGCGTCGAGGATGCCCACCGACAGCAGTGCCGGGGCACCCATCGGCAGCATGATCCGCCGGTAGACGCCGTAGAGGGTGTTGCCGTCGATCCGTGCGGCGTCGACGAGTTCGGCGGGCACCGCTCGGTAGTAGCTCGTCATCAGGAAGACGGTGAACGGCAGGAACTGCGCGACGTAGGCGAGGACCAGCCCCGGATAGGTGTCGATGAGACCGCCGTCGGCCATGATCCTGGCCAGGGGCACCATGATGACCTGGAACGGGATGAACAGTGCCGCGAGGCAGACCAGCGTCAGCGTGGACGAGCCACGGAACCGCACCCGGGCCAGCGCGAACCCGGCCATGGACCCGAAGAGCAGCAACAGCGCCACGGCGCAGGCCACCACGATCACGGAGTTGAGGAAGTACCGCCCCATGCCGTCGCTGTTCCACGCCGCGCCGAGGTTGTCCCACCGCAGAGTGCCTGCCAGGGAGAACCGGTCGAGGATGTACTCCCGGCGGGTCTTCATCGCGACGTTGGCGGTGAACAGCAGCGGGTAGACCGTCGCCAGGGCGAGGAGCGCCATCGGCACGGCGATCAGCCATCTGCTCGGTCCCAGGCGGGACATCAGTCCTCCCTCCCCGCCCGGCGCAGCAGGCCGACCTGCAGCAGGCCCACGACCAGCATGATGAGGAAGAGGACGGTGGACGCGGCCGACGCGAGCGCCGGGCGGCTCATCTGCCCCTGCTGGACCCAGATGTAGTACTCCGGCAGGTAGGTCGACCCTTCCGGGCCACCGCTGGTCATGACGTAGAGCAGACCGAACATCGAGGTCAGCATCCCGATCATCGTGGTGACGACGACGAACTGGATGGTGCGGGACAGACCCGGGATGATGACGTGCCAGATCATCCGCGCGAGCGAGGCGCCGTCGACCCGGGCGGCGTCCAGGAGCGCGGGGTCCAGGGTCGAGAACCCGGCCAGGAACACCACCAGCGCCATCCCCGATGTCGCCCAGATGTGCACGCCGACGACGGTGAACATGGCTACGTCGGGATCGCCGAGCCAGTCCACCGGGCCGAGCCCCGAGCCGCCGAGCACGGCGTTCAGCGGTCCGTCGAAGGCCAGGAGCAGGTTGAAGATCGCACCGACGATCACCGGTGAGAGCACGGCCGGGAAGAAGTAGACGCTCCGGAAGACCTGGTGTCCCGGCACCCGCAGGTAGATGAAGGTGGCGAGCAGTCCAGGGACGGCGACCGCGACCGGCAGCAGCAGCACCAGCAGTCCGACGTTGCCCAGCGCGGTGCGGAACAGCGGGTCGTCGATGAGCTCGGCGTAGTTGCCGAGCCCCACCGTGGCGCCGTTGTGTTCGCCGTCGCCGGTGAAGGAGAAGTTGACACCCAGTCCCAGGGGCCAGAGCCGGAGGAGCACGATGATCAGGACGGCGGGAGCGACCAGGACGTAGGGGGCGAGGCGTTCGGCGCGCCGGCCGCTGCGCACTCGCGCGGATGTCGGCGCGGGGCCGCGGTCACCCACCGCCGCGCCTGCTCGTGCCCCGTCGGTCCGCTCTGCTTGAGCGGCGCGGGCCGGTGGACCCATGGGTGACATGGCCTCAGCCCGCCTGGTCGGACGCCGCCAGCTGCTCGACCGCCGCGTCGACCGTGACCGATCCGCTCAACAGTTGCTGGGACAGCCGCCCCATCAGGTCCACGGTCTTGGACGGCAGGGCCACGTGCAGGGCGGGCTTGCCGCGGTCGATCTCGGACACGATGGCGGCGACGGCCGGGCCGGCGCCCGAGACGTCCACGGTACGGTCGGACGCGATGGCGCCCGCGTCGGCGTGGAACGACTTCAGTGCGTCGGTCGAGGTCAGGGAACGCACCAGGTCGGCGGCGGCCTCGGGGTCCTTGGTCCGCTTCGCGACGGCGTAGCCGATGCCGCCGTCGTAGGGAAGGCTCGGCGTGGCGCCGGCCGTGACGATGGGCGACTTCATGACGCCGACATCGTCGGCGCCGAGGAACTCGGCGAAGTCCTTCCAGTGTCCGATGTCCGACATCAACCCGATGACGTGGGCGGCCTTGTCGGACTCGAACACCGCGAACGCGTCGTTGAACATCGCCGTCGAGTTCGCCCCGTCGTTGTTCAGGCCTTTGTCGTCGGTCTCTTTCCAGAGCGAGAAGACCCGCTTGACCGCCGGTGAGGACCAGTCTCGTTCGCCGGCGATCCAGTCGTCGTACTCCGTGGGCGACAGGACGCCCGAGCCGAGCCCGGAGAGGAAGAACTGGATACCGATGCCTTCCTTGTTGCCCTGCGCGAAGCACCTGGCACCGGTCGCCTCGGTGATGGTCCGGCAGTTGTCGACGAACTCGTCCCAGCTGGTGGCCGGTTGCTCCGGGTCGAGCCCTGCCTTCCGGTAGAGCGACTTGTTGTAGTAGATCGGGTGGCCCTGCAAGGTCACCGGAGCGGCGTAGGTCTTGCTGTCCTTGGTGAAGGCCTCCCACCCGGCCAGCCGCTTCTTGTCATCACGGACGTACTCGTCCAACGGCAGTAGGGAGTCCGCGCGGTCACGGATCTGCCCGCCGCCGTTGAAGAGCATGACGTCCGGCCCCTTGCCGGCTTGGATGGCGGCACCGAGCAGGGTGTAGTACTGGTCGAACGGCTGCGCGACGAACTCGACCGTCACACCGGGGTGTCGCTCGGCGAAGTCGGCCTTGGCCTTCTTGATGTAGGTGGACGCCGCGGCGTCGCCGGACTTCCAGTCCCAGACGACGAGCTTGCCCTTCGAACCACCGGACGCCGCATCCGGGTCGGCGGCGCTTCCGCAGCCGGCCAGCACGACGAGTCCGGCAACCGGGATCGCCGACCACAGTGTTCGCTGCTTCATTGCTGCCCCGCTCTCCTGAGGTGGCCGGCTGTCCGGCAATTGAGGTTGAGGAGGAACGCAACTCGTATGACGTATGTAACTCGTATGACGTATGACGTCAACAGGGATGCCGTATAGTTGGCGAGCATCCGTGGTACGGCACGGCCCCCGGGGAGTGTCATGACGGCAGTACCGCAGTCATCCGCAGAGGCCTCCGAGGCCCCCGCCTGGAGCCGGCGCCCGGCGAATCTCGCCGCAGCCGTCACGGCCGAGTTGGTCGAGCGGATCGTCAGTGGAGTCCATCCGTCCGGTTCGCCGCTGCCCCCCGAGCCCGTGCTCTGCGCGACCTTCTCGGTGAGCCGTACCGTGGTGCGCGAGGCGGTGAAGATCCTTCAGGAGAAGGGGCTGGTGCAGGTCCGCCAGGGCGCCGGCACGATGGTCACCCCGCCGGCGATGTGGAACATGCTGGACGAGTTGGTCCTCGGCGCGACCATCGCCGAGGACGAGAGCCTGGCCATCCTCGACCACCTCGTCGCGACCCGCCGCGTGCTGGAGTCCGACATGGCCAACGTCGC
This sequence comes from Streptomyces sp. ATCC 21386, assembly GCF_018728545.1. Taxonomy (NCBI): domain Bacteria; kingdom Bacillati; phylum Actinomycetota; class Actinomycetes; order Kitasatosporales; family Streptomycetaceae; genus Streptomyces; species Streptomyces sp. ATCC 21386. The sequence goes on along the minus strand of NZ_JAAVVL010000001.1, from coordinate 4,537,911 downwards.
CGCCCGCCTGGCGAACGCCGAGGTGATCGACCAACTGGGCGGACTGGTGGAACGGATGGACCAGCTCGTCGACGACCCCGATTCCTACCACGAAGAGGACCGGGCCTTCCACGACACCGTCATGCAGGCGTCGGGGAACCGCATCGGCCGTGCCGTGGTCCGTTCCCTGGAGCGGCAGGTCATCAACTCCGCCCGTTACACGGGCCGAACCGGCCGCGCCTTCTGCGTCGCGTCCAACCACGGTCACCGGCGCATCTACGAGCGGATCGCCGCGCACGACCCCAAGGGTGCGGCCGAGGCGATGTTCACCCACATCACCGAGGCATGGGTGGTACGCCGCAGCGGGCCGGGCGAGCCGACCTGGCTGCGGCGTTAGAGGCGAGCCCCGCTCGCGGCCCAGGGGCCCCTGCCGCGAGCGAGACCGACGCGTTCCGCTATCGCGATGCCCACTGCTGGTTGGTGCCGCCGTTGCAGGACCAGAGGATGATCCTGGTGCCGCCCGCGGTGCCGGCGGCGTTGGCGTCGAGGCACAGTCCGGACTGGACGCCGGTGATGGTGCCGTTGGGGTTGACGTTCCACTGCTGGTTGTTCTGGCCGTTGCAGTCCCAGACGACGACGGCGGTGCCGTTGGTGGTGCCGCGTCCGCTGGCGTCGAGGCACTTGTTGCCCTGCAGGGTCAGTTGTTTGCCGGCGGTGTAGGTCCAGGTCTGGCCGACCGCGTCGGTGCAGTCCTGGAGTTGGGTCTGGGTGCCGTTGGTCGTGCCGGCGCCGGGGACGGTCAGGCAGCGGCCGGACTGCACGCCCACGATCTGCTGCCCCGTGGGCGGCGGGGTGGTGCCCTGCGGTCCGGCGGACGCCATCACGTCCTGGGCACCGGAGGGCCAGTTGCCGTTGGTGACCGTGACATTGCCGGAGACCACGTTGCCGCGGTCCCCGTTGGTGATGTTCGTGCTGCCGTTGGTCGACCAGTTGTTGGTGACCGTCCAGTTCCCCATGTTCTCGCCACCCCAGTAGTTGGCCGTCGCCCACGTACCGGTGTTCGAGAAGACGTTGTTGGTGGCCGTGTAGTACTTCGACCCCTCGTCGAAGTACACCCCGAAGTAGCCGTTGGTCCGCAGGCAGTGGTTCCGGCTGATCTGCGCGCCCGGGTTCCATCCGAGCGTGTAGATGCAGCCGCCGTCGTTCATCTGCTGCATGACATCGTGGATGTAGTTGCCGATGAGCCGGTTGTTGGACGCGGTGGTCGGCGTCGTGTAGCGCGGCTGGTAGTTGTACAGGCCGCGGCCCGCGTAGTGGGTGCTGCCGCCCGCGTCGTTGGCGCCCCAGCCGTACCCGATCGACATGCCGGAGTACGGCATGTTGTAGACCTCGTTCTGGGCGACGGTGCTGCCCGTGACGTACGTGGTCAGGACGGAGACGATGCCCCGGTAGTCCGCCCCGAGGTCGTGGATGCGGTTGTTGCTGATCGTGATGTCCCTGTTGACCATGCGCTGGTCGCCGGGGTGGTGGGCGTCGGCGCGCACGCCGCCCACGAGGATGCCGCCGGCCGAGCTGCGGGCGATCTCGGAACGGGTCACCGTGATGTCGGCGGCGCCCAGGCCGACGCCGCTGGCGTGCGCGTTCGCGTCGTTGCCGATGCCGATGGCCGTCTGGCCCAGGTTGACGAACCGGGAGTCACTGAAGGTGATGGTGTTGGCGGCGGAGATCTGCACGGCGGCCGGCATCTGCTGCCAGTGCGGCCGGGCGGCCTCGAACTGCGTGCAGCCGTTGTGGCAGGAGTCGAAACCCGGCCAGTTCCAGTTGCCGGCGAGGTACGCGCCGGTCTGCTGGTCCACGTAACCCTGGTTGCTGCTGGGGCCCAGCCAGCTCGTGCCGGTGAAGGTGATCCCGCTGAACGCGATGTGGTGCGCCGGCTCGCCGTACGTGCCCCCGAGGTTCACCAGCGACTGCAGCGTGGGCAGTTCCACGCTGACGGTGCTCATGTTCTGACCGGCCAGGGGGATGTAGTACAGGGCTCTGGTCGTGGGGTTGAGATACCACTCGCCGGGCGCGTCCAGGAATTCGTACGCGTTGGACAGGTAGAACGGCCCGGCCCGGTGCGGCTTCATGAGGGTGTCGTAGCCGAAGTTGTTGTTGTTCCACGCCGGCTGCTGCATCGTGATGAAGTTCCCGCTGATGCTCTGCACCGGCGAGTACCGGTCGGTGAAGGAGTTGACGCTCTCCACCTCGACCCGGCTCTGGTTGGAGAGGTTGTTCAGATAGTTCAGGGCGCTGCTGGAGAACCTCATTCCGGCGCTGGAGGCCGTGAAATCGGCCCTGTTGACCTGGGTGCGGGCCCTGGTGGCGACGGCGCCGTCGACATAGAGCTGCCGGGTGTCGAGACCGGCGGGCACGTCGGCCTTCCAGATGTTCTTGCCGGCGTCGGCCACCGACCAGCCGGTGACCGCACGGGCACCGGTGATCACCGGGCGCGCCGACGGGGCGGCCTGCCACCGGACCGTGTGACCGCCCGATCCGGAGTCCTCCGCCGTCAGCCGGAAGGGTTGGGCCAGCCGGTACACACCGTCGGCCAACTGCACCACGATGTCGTCCGACATGGCGTCGTTGAGCGATCGCACCGCCGCCTGCGCGGCTGTCAGCGAGCACGGCTGCGCGCTGGAACAGTCGGTGCCGGTGCCGGACGGGGAGACGTACACAGTGCGGGGAGCCGCGGACGCGGGCGCGGGGAACGCCACTACGGCGGTCGCGGTCAAACCGGCTGTGGCGGCTCCGGCCAGAAGCCGCCTTCGTAGACTGAGAGTGCTGAACACGTTTTCTCCTTATGGCGGTTCCCGGGCCGAAGGGGATGACGGCAAGAGCGACCCCATCCCCATCACCCGGTCGAGGGAGCGTTTTCCAGTCCGCGCAGGACAGTTCGGAGGTAGGACAGCCCGTCACGGGCGAGGGTGTCCTGCGACGGGGCGAGCGGCCGCCAGATCGAGGCCGCGGTGGCGATGGCCTCGTTCTGCGCGGTGAACGACTCGATGCACACCGCGCCCCCGTAGCCGGTCTTGGCCAAACCGGCGAGGAAGCGTGGCCAGTCGAAGTGGTCGGCGCCCGGGGCGCCGCGGTCGGTGCCGCTGACCTGGACGTGCTTGAGGTGCGGACCGGCCGTGACGAGCGCCTCGTAGGGGTCGGCCTCCTCGATGTTCATGTGATAGGTGTCGATCATGAGACCGACGTTCGCGGGCAGGCCGTCGATCAGCTCCACCGCCTGCTCGACCGTGTTGACGACGCTCGTCTCATAGCGGTTGAGGGCCTCCACGCCGATGCTCACGCCCCGCTCCCCCGCGTGGTCGGCCACTGGCCGCAGGGCGCGGCGGACCTCCGCGTAGCAGGCCGCGCGCTCAGGCGGTGTCATGCGCCAGGTACGCCCCACCGCGGCGTAGACCGGCCCGCCGACACAGGCCGCGCCGACGGCCGCCGCGCTGTCCACACACGTTTTCAGGTACTCCACGGTGGAGGCCACGTCCTCCGGCGGGGCGTTCACGAGGTCACGTCCGGGCGAGGTGACCGCGCAGACGCCGACCGCGCGCAGGCCGTACGCCGCCAGCAGGTCCCGGGTGCGGGCCGGGTCCCAGTCGCCGGGTCGCTCGATCGGCAGCTCGACCGCGTCGAAGCCGAACGCGGCGATCCGCGGCACCAGTTCGGCCAGGGCCTCGTCGTCGACCGGCGAGGCCCAGACCCACGGGTTGACACCGACGCTGTACACCGGGCTACTTCCAGCGCTTCGGGTAGCCGGGCAGGTCGGTGCAGCCGCACATCGCGTAGTGCAGCGGCGGCATGGTGGGGTCGACGTACTCGTCCAGGTTGTCCTGGGTGATGGTCGGCTGCGGCAGCTTCCACGGGTTCGGCACCTGCTCGCCGTCGAGAATCCTCAGCGCGGCGATGATCGGGGTGCGCCACTGGTAGGTCGGGTAGGTCGGCGCGATCGCCGTGAGCTTCTTGTCCTTCCACAGCTTCAGGAAGTCGAGCTGGTCCTCGCCGTTGATCGGCGGCACGGGCTTGCCCGCGTCCTCGAACGCCTCGACCGCCGCGCCCGCGACCGCCCCGGCGTCCATCCAGACACCGTCGATCGTGCCGTACCGCTGGATGTAGTCGTTGACGATCTTCTTGGTCTTGGCCGGGTCGCCGTCGGTGAACTCGACGCCGACGACGTCGACGCCCGCCTTGTCGAAGGCGACCTTCGCCGCGGACCAACGGGTCTCCAGCACGTCGACGCCGGGCAGGATGCGCAGCGCGAGCACCTTGCCGCCCTTCTTCATCTTCTGAGTGACGAACTCCGCCGCGACGTGGCCGAATCCGTAGCCGCCGATCGGGTTGACGAACGTCACCGGGCAGGTCGTGTCGACGCCGCGGTCGAAGACGACGACCGGCAGGCCCTTCCGGCAGGCGGCCTCCACGGCCGGGGTGAGCGTCGCGGTGGTGTTCGGCGAGACGATGAGCGCGTGGCAGCCCTTGCCGAGCAGGTCGTTGATGTCGGCGATCTGCTTCTGGTCCTTGCCCTCGGCGTCGACGTGGACGAACTCGGAGATCCGGCCGCGGTGCGTGTCGACCTCGGCCTGCATGGTCTTGAAACCGACCTGGCGCCAGGGGTTGTTCAGCCCCGCGTTGGAGAAGCAGATCTTGTACGGTCCGGGCTTCTTGAACTTCGCGGTCTGCACCATCTCCGGGTCGAGCGCCTGCTCCCAGGGCTTGCCGGCCGGTCCGGTGGGCGTGGAGTCCAGGAGCGCCAGCTGCTCCTCGTAGTCGGCCCGCACGAAGAACTTCGACTGCTTGCCGGTGCCCGACCCGGTGCCCGCGGAGGGCGAACCCGATGCGCCGGTGGTGGGCTCGTCGGTGGAGCAGCCGGCCAGCACCAGTAGGGTGCTGACGGCCAGCACCGTCATGGAATGCCTCACTGAATCCCCTTCATCCGGACCGGAAACGGAAGGACGCCGCCGCCACGGCGAACAGGATGATCGCGCCCTGGACGGTCGGTTCGAGGGCGCCGGAGACGCCGTAGAAGTTCATGAGCGTGAAGAGCGTCTCGAGGGTCAGCGCGCCCAGCATCGCGCCGACGACCGAACCGCGGCCCCCGCCCAGAGCGACACCGCCGAGGACCGCCGCGGTGATCGCGCCGAACTCCAGGCCGGCACCGGCCTGGAACGACACTCCGCTGTACCCGCCGATGAGCACCGCCGCGAGCGTGGCGGCGAGCCCGCTGAGGACGAACGCCAGGGTCTTGGCGCGCCACACGCGCACGCCGCTCAGCTCGGCGGTCCGCGGGTTGCCGCCGACGGCGACCAGGGTGCGGCCGAAGTCCGAACGCGTCAGCACCAGCGCCAGAGCGGCCGCCGCCAGCAGGACGACCAGGGCGTACGGTATCCGGCCCAGTACGGGCACATCCTCGAACGCCGACCGGCCGAGCCGACGGAACCTCTCGGAGAGGCCGCCCTTCGGGGCACCGTCGGACCACAGGTACACGGCGCCGATGAGGATCAGGAACATCCCGAGGGTCGTGATGAACGACGGCACCCGCAGCCACGTGGTGACGAGGCCGTTGACGAGGCCTACGGCGATGCCGAACGCGAGCAGGAGTACCACGACGGGCCAGCCGGCCGAGGGGTCACCGTCGATCAGCCGGGCGGCGACGACCACCTGCGCGGTGACCAGAGAGCCGACGGACAGGTCCAGTTCGCCGGAGACGATCACGAAGTACTGGCCGGCGGCGAGCAGCACGACCGGCGCGGAGCGGCCGAGGAACGACATCAGCGACGGCGGCGAGAGGAAGTCCGGCTGGCGGGCGGTCAGCAGAACCAGCAACACCGCCAGGATCACGATGATCGGTGCGAGACTGCCGGAGCGGAGCTCGAGGAGCCGCAGTGGGCGCGCGATCCGCATGTCATGACGCCTTTCGCAGCGCCCGGCGGGCGTAGACGGCGACCGCCGCGATGATGATCACGCCACGGATCACCTGCTTGAAGAACACGTCGACCTCGAGCTGGTTGAAGATGGCGTCGATGCTCGCGAGCAGCAGCACGCCGCCGACCGTGCCGGCGACGCCGCCGCGCCCGCCGGCCAGGGCGGTGCCGCCGAGCACCACCGCGGCGATCGACTCCAGGTCGTACAGTCCCTCGGTGCCGACCCTCGGTGCGCCGGCGCCGAGCCGACTGGCGAGATAGACCCCGGCGAGGCCGGCGCAGAGGGCGCACAGCACATGGGCGGTGACGAGGACCCGGCCGCCCCGCACGCCGGAGAGCCGGGCGACCTCCGGGTCACCGCCCACGGCGATCAGGTGGTGGCCGAAGCGGGTGCGCGCCAGCAGGAACCAGGCCGCGGCGGCGACGGCGAGCAGCAGCAGGAACGACAGGGGCACCGGGCCGATGCGCTGGTAGCCCAGGCCCTGCACCAGGGCCGGTGCGGTCTTGCCGGCCGGGCCGTCGTATCCGTTGTCGAGGTATCCCTTCAACAGCAGTCCGACGCCGACGGTCGCGATGAAGGGGTTGATCCGCGCGGCGGTGACGAGCAGGCCGTTGACGAGGCCGATCGTGGCGCTGACGGCGAGCGTCAGGCCGATCGCCGGCAGCAGCGCACCGTCGTCACCGGCCATGGTCTCGGCGGCGACGAGGGTGCTCAGGCTGACCACGTACGCCACGGACAGGTCCAGCGAGCCTCCGACGACGACCAGCGTCTGGCCGACCGCGACGAGGCCCAGACCGGCGGCGACGTGCAGCAGGCTCACCGTCGTCGGCACGCTGAACAGCCGGCCGCCGTCGACCGTGACGACGATCCAGCCGGTCGCCAGGGTGAGGACCAGCGCGACGAACACGCCGGGCGGGGTCCACCGGGCCGGCAGGGACAGCGCGCCGCTCATCCGGCCGCCTCCCGCGCGGTGCCGACCGCCAGGGCGACGACGTCCTCCTCCGTCGCGCCGGCGGGCAGCTCGCCGACGATCCGGCAGTCGCGCATGACGATGATCCGGTCGCTCATGCCGAGCAGCTCGGGCAGCTCGGACGAGACCATCAGCACGGCGGCGCCGTCGCGGGCCAGTCGGCGGACGAGATCGTGGATCGCCGACTTGGCGCCCACGTCGATGCCGCGGGTCGGCTCGTCGAAGAGCAGGATCCCCGGTGCGAGCGCGAGCCACCTGGCCAACACGACCTTCTGCTGGTTGCCCCCGGACAGGAAACGGATCTCCTGGTCCTCCCTCGCGCCGCGAAGTTCGACGGCCGCGAGCAGCTCCCCGATCCGCGCGGTCCGGGCACGTCGGCCGAACCGGACCGGGCGGACGGCGCGGCCGGCCAACAGCGCGTTGTCGAGCACCGAATGCTCGGCGACGATCCCCTCTCCCTTGCGGTCCTCGGAGACGTAGGCGATACCGGCCCGCATCGCGGCGCGGGGCGAGCGCAGCCGGACCGGCGCTCCGTCGACGGTCACCCGGCCGGTGCCGAACGGTGCGGCGCCGAACAGTGCGCGGGCCAGCGCCGACCGGCCGGACCCCTGCAGGCCGCCGACGCCGAGCACCTCGCCGGCGCGCAGCCGCAGGTCGATGCCGCGCAGCTTCCGGTTGCCTCCGCCCCGGACGGTCAGCCGCACCGGGCCCAGCTCCTGCGGCTTCGCCCGGTCGGGGTAGTAACTCGACAGCTCGCGGCCGACCATGTGGCGCACCAGCTGATCCGGGCCGGTGTCCGCGGTGTCCAATGCGGCCACCGCCCGGCCGTCCTTGAGCACGGTGATCCGGCTGGACAGGTCGAAGACCTCCTTGAGGCGGTGCGAGACGTACAGCACGCCGATCCCTTGCGCCTGCAGCCGCCGTACGAGCGCGTAGAGCTGGTCGACCTCGTGGTCGGCGAGAGCCGCGGTGGGTTCGTCCATGATGAGCAGCCGCGTGTCGAGGGCGAGCGCCTTGACGATCTCGACCACCTGTTGTTGCGCCACGCCGAGTCGTCCCACGCGCGTGTCGGGCGGTATCGAGCCCTCCCCGATCGAGGCGAGGAGCTCCGCGGTGTGGCTGAGCATCGCCCTGCGGTCGACGAGCCCGCGGCGCAAGGGCTCGCGGCCCAGACAGACGTTCTCCGCGACGGTGCGCTCGGGCAGCAGGGTCAGTTCCTGGTGGACGATGCCGATACCGGCCTGTTGGGCCTCGCGCGGGCTGCGGAAGGTCTGCTGTGCGCCGGCGAACTCGACGGTTCCCTCGTCGGGCTGGTGGACGCCGGACACCACCTTCATGAGCGTGGACTTGCCGGCGCCGTTCTCGCCGACGACCGCGTGCACCTCGCCCGGCCGGACCTGGAGGTCGACGCCGTCGAGCACCCGCACACCGAGGAACGACTTGCCGATGCCTCGCAGAGCGAGCAGCGGCGACGGCAGCAGGCCAGACATCGTGGAAACCTCTGCATTCGCGTCGTCAGGTCGAATGACCGCGAAATTTCGCCGGACGCGATGGCGACATCGCGGCCCCGAGGGTAAATGCCTCGATCAGCACCTGGCAATACCAGCGGACATCGCAGCAGGATATTCGCCGTTCGAACTGCTCAATGCGGACCGGCGATCGGCCGGCCGCGATCGATGCGTCGAAATCTGTTATCAAATCGGCCCGCCCGGAGTCGCACACCGGACCACGAAAATCGGTGTCCAAAATGCGTTACGGAATCCACCCGACGACAGTCGCGCGCCGAACCGACCACGATTGATGCGCAAAATGTGTTATGGAATCGGCCGCACCCGATTCATATTGACTGTTGTGACACGCCGCTGCATGCTGGCCCGCAGACCACGGGAGACGGTCGCATCCGGTGTGACTCCCCTTGCTTCCGTAGGGACTTGACTGTCCGTCACGGCGGACGGACGACGAGCTGACGGCACACGTGTGCCTACGACGCGCTCGCGCACTCCGACGCATCGGAGGTGCGGCCGGCGCGTGCCCGTGGTCATGCCATCGTTGCTCCGCCGAAATGGGAGACGGCATGCGTCGCATCATTTTTGTCTTCGGGGTGATCGCGAGCGTGCTCCTGTCGCTCGTCGTCGCCCAACCGGCGTCAGCGGCGCCGGCCTTCCGAGCCCTGGTCTTCACGAAGACCGCGGGCTACCGACACGATTCGATCCCCGCCGGCCTCACGATGTTCCGGGAGCAGGCGGCGGCCAACAACTTCGAGTTGGTCCACAGCGAGGATTCGAGCGTTTTCACCCCGGCGAACCTCGCCACCTTCGACGTGATCATCATGTTCCAGACCTCGGGAATGGTGTGGACCACGGCGGCCCAGCGTCAGGCGATGGAGGGCTACCTCGCCGGCGGCAAGGGCATCGTCGCGATCCACAACGCCACGGACATGGGCATCGAGAACGAGTACCCCTGGTGGGACCAGACCGTCAACGGCGGCGCGCACATGCCGGAGCACTCCCCCGGAGTGCTGGGCGGCACCGCCATCGTCGCGGACAAGAAGCATCCGTCGACGGCCGGCCTGCCGGACCGGTGGAACCGCAGCGAGGAGTGGTACAACTTCGACCGCAACCCCCGCGGCGACGTCCATGTCCTCGTCACCGCGGACGAGCGCACGTACAACCCGGGCCCCCGCGCCATGGGGCCGGACCACCCCATCTCCTGGTGCCGCAACACCGGCGGCGGCCGCGTGTGGGCCACCGGCATGGGGCACACCAGCGCGGCCTACAGCGAGACCCACTTCCGCAACCACGTCCTCGGCGGCGTCAAGTGGGCGGCCGGCGCCGAACCCGGCGACTGCGGCGGCACGGTGTGGAGCAACTTCGAGAAGCGCACCCTCGACGACAACACCGCGGACCCGATGGCCCTCGCGGTCGCCCCGGACGGGCGAGTGCTCTACGTCCAGCGGGGCGGGCAGCTGAAGATCTTCAAACCGACCACCAACCGGACCGTGACAGCCGCCACGCTCAGCGTGTACACCGGCGGAGAGGACGGCCTCACCGGACTGGCCCTCGACCCCGACTTCGCCGACAACGGCTACGTGTACCTGTATCACTCCCCGGCCGGAGTCCCGAACGACATCAACCGCGTCTCCCGGTTCACGCTCACCGGCGACAACTTGAACATGTCGAGCCAGGTGACGATCATCGACATCCCCGCGACCCGGGACCGCACGTTCGCCGAGCCCGGACACACGGGCGGGTACATCGAGTTCGGGCCCGACAAGAACCTCTACATCGGCACCGGGGACGACGTCCCGCCCAACCTCGACTCCAACTGGCAGGGCTACGCCCCGCTGGACTGGCGGCAGGGCAAGGCCAACCTCGACGCCGCCCGCACCGCCGGCAACACCAACGACCTGCGGGGCAAGCTCCTGCGCATCCGGCCGTCGGCCGACGGCGGCTACACCGTCCCGGCCGGCAACCTCTACTCGCAGGGCACGGCGCAGACCCGGCCGGAGATCTACGCTATGGGATTCCGCAACCCGTTCCGCTTCTCGATCGACCCGGAGACCGGGTGGGTCTACCTCGCCGACTACGGCCCGGACCGGAACCCGCCCGCGACGAACCGCGGCCCCGAGGGGCTCGTCGAGCTCAATGTCATCAAGGCCCCGGGCAACTACGGCTGGCCGTTCTGCCACGGCGACAACCAGGCCTACGCGCCGTTCAACCCGAGCACCGGCGTCGTCGGCGCCAAGTTCAACTGCAACGCGCCGGTCAACAACTCGCCGAACAACACCGGCCTGACCAGCCTCAAGCCGATCGTCGCGCCGAACATGTGGTACGGCTACGGCGTCTCGTCGAACTTCCCCGAACTCGGCTCCGGCGGCTCGGGGCCGATGGGCGGACCGGTCTACCGGTACAGCGCCGCGAACCCGTCCGAGACGAAGTTCCCGCCCTACTACGACGGGGTCCACTTCTTCTACGAGTGGTCGCGCCACACCGTCAAGGAGGTCCACTTCGACTCCGCGACCGCGGTCACCCGGACCAACCCCTTCCTGCCCGCCGCCAAGTTCCTCAAGCCGATGGACATGGAGTTCGGGCCCGACGGCTCGCTGTACCTGCTCGAGTGGGGCAACAACTTCTCCGGTGGCAACAACGACTCGGGTCTCTACCGCATCGACTACAACCACGGCGGACGGTCGCCGATCGCCAAGGCCACCGGCACGCCCACCAGCGGGAACGCGCCGTTGACCGTGCAGTTCAGCAGCGCGGGGTCCAACGACCCGGATCCCGGCAACACGCTCAGCCACCACTGGACATTCGGCGACGGCACCACGTCCACGGCGGCCAACCCGTCACACACCTACACCGCGAACGGCAACTACACCGCCCAGCTCAAAGTCACCGACAACACCGGCAGGACAGCCTTCGCCAACGTGCCGATCACCGTGGGCAACACCGAACCGACCGTCACCATCACGGTTCCGTCCAACGGCGGCATGCTGGACTTCGGCGACCGCGTCTCGTACAAGGTGTCCGTCTCGGACCCCGGCGGCGCGCCCATCGACTGCGCCAAGGTGTTCGTCAACCCCGCCCTCGGCCACGACGACCACCAGCATGAGACCAGGGACTACCCGGGGTGCTCGGGCACCATCGACACCACGCTGCTCGGCGGGCACCCTGAGGGCGCCAACCTCTACTACGTCCTCAACGCCCGCTACACCGACGACGGCGGCTCCGGCGGTGCGGACCCGCTCACCGGATACGCTCAAGCGGTCCTCCAGCCCAAGCACAAGCAGGCCGAGTTCTACACGGACCACTCGGGTGTGCAGGTCGTCGAGCAGTCCGGCGCGGAGAGCGGCAAGCGGGTCGGCAACGTCTCCGACGGCGACTGGATCGCGTTCAAACCGATGAGCCTGTCGGGCGTCACGAGCGTGAAGTACCGCCTGTCGTCGCCGAGCGGCGGCGGAACGATCGAACTGCGCGCCGACTCCCCGACCGGCACGCTCCTGGCCACGACACCAGTGCCCAGCACCGGCGGCTGGAACACCTACCAGTCCACGTCAGCGGTGAACACAGCCGATCTCTCCGGCTCGCACGCGCTCTACCTGGTGTTCAAGGGCACCTCGAACAACTGGTTCGACCTCGACTCGCTCACCTTCGGCGGCAACGGGGTCGGCGAACCGGGCAGCGGCGGCGGTGGCGTGGCCGGTCGGACCTGGACGGTCGCAGCACAGCACAGCGGCAAATTCATGGACGTCAACGGCGCCTCGACCGCCGACGGCGCCCAGATCGTCCAGTGGCCGGCCACCGGCGCCGGCAACCAGAAGTGGCAGGCCGTCGACGCCGGCGGGGGCGCCGTCCACCTGAAGGCGGCGCACAGCGACAAGTGCCTCGCCGTCACGGGCGGGTCCACCGCCCAGGGCGCGTTCCTGCAGCAGTCCACCTGCGACAACGGCAACGCGCAGAAGTTCCTTGTCACACCGACCGGCACGGCGGGTGTGTACACGGTGAAAAGCCTCCCCAGTGGACTGTGCGTGGACGTCAACGGCGGCTCGACGGCCGACGGCGCACGACTCCTGCAGTGGAACTGCCACGGCGGCACCAACCAACAGTGGCGGTTCACCGCGGTATAGCCCGGTCCGGACGGGGATGCCCGGCGCGGTCGCGCGCCGGGCATCCCTCCCTACGAACAGGTGAGGAACCGTCATGGTGTTTCGGAGAATTCGGCCCCGCCGGTCCGGACGGCTGTCCGCACTGGGCGCCGCCCTGGTGCTTGTCGCCGTCGGCGCCACCGCGGTGGCGGCACCGATCGAGCCCGGGCAGAGCGCCCCCGTCGTGGGCGTGCAGTCCGGCCGCTGCCTGACCGTCCCCGGCGCCGGCACGACCAACGGCACCCAGACCCAACTCCAGGACTGCACCGACGCGGTCGGCCAGACCTGGACCTACACCGCCGGCAAACAACTGACCCTGCAGGGCAACAAGTGCCTCGACGCCAGCGGACGCGGCACCACCAACGGCACCGCCGTCGTCGTCTGGGACTGCAACGGCCAGAACAACCAGCAGTGGAACGTCAACCCCAACGGCACCATCACCGGCGTCCAGTCCGGACTGTGCCTCGACGCCAACGCCGCCGGCACCGCGGGCGGCACCAGGATCATCCTCTGGTCCTGCAACGGCGGCACCAACCAGCAGTGGGACTCGCCGACGCAGCCGACCCCGCCGGTGCCGGGCGGCGCGGGCACGTGCGACATCTACGCCTCGGGCGGCACCCCCTGCATCGCCGCCCACAGCACCGTACGAGCGCTCTACGGCACCTACAACGGCAACCTCTACCAGGTCCGGCGCTCGTCCGACAGCACGACCCGGAACATCCGCGTCCTGAGCGCGGGCGGCTCCGCCGATGCGGCGGCGCAGGACTCGTTCTGCGCGGGGACCACCTGTGTCATCACCGTCGTCTACGACCAGTCCGGCCGCGGCAACGACCTGTGGTACCAGGGATCGAGTGTGGTTCCCGGCTCCCCCCAGAGCCGCCCGGCGATCGCGACGTCGGAGTCGCTGGCGGTCGGCGGCAGCAAGGCCTACTCGCTGTACATCAACCCCGGCAACAGCTACTGGCGGGACGGCCATCTGACCGGCGTTCCGACCGGCAGCGCCCCGGAAGGCATGTACATGGTGACCAGCGGCACCCATGTCAACGGCGGCTGCTGCTTCGACTACGGCAACAGTGAGACGACCCGGGCGGCCGATGCGGCCGGGGCGATGGACGCGATCAATTTCAGCACCCAGTGCTGGTTCGGCGGGTGCGCCGGCCGGGGCCCATGGGTCCAGGCCGACCTCGAATGGGGGCTCTACTCCGGTGGCAGTCAGACGTGGAACCCCAACCAGCGGGCCTTCACCAGCAAGTTCGTGACGGCGATGCTGAAGAACAACGGGACGAGCCGTTTCGCGCTCAAGGGCGGCAACGCCCAGACCGGAAGCCTGACCACGCTCTGGGACGGCGCGCTTCCGCCCGGCTACAGCCCCATGAAGAAGCAGGGCGCCATCATCCTCGGCAGCGGTGGTGACTGCTGCAAGCCCGGCGGCGGCGCGAACCTCAGCGCCGGCACGTTCTACGAGGGCGCGATGGTGTCCGGATACCCGTCCGACACGACCGAGAGCGCGATACAGGCCAACATCGTCGCCGCCGGCTACCGCTGAGTCGCCGCCCGCGCCGAGACGCGGCACGGCCTGCCGCCGGCCACACCCGGCCCGGGAACCCGGAAGGGCCGCCCTCACTCCCCCTTGGGTTCTAGTGGTCGTTGCAACACCCCAGCTCAGGGGATGCAATGGACTTCGAGATCCGTAGGGATCGGACGGCTCAGGGCCCTGTGAGGCTGAGGCGGGAGCGTGCGGAATACTCCCGGCTCGTGCAGCAGGGCTACAGCAACAAGGAAGCCTGCCGGCTCGTCGGGATCGACGCTCGAACCGGCAGGAAGTGGCGTAACGGCCGCAGCGCCGACCGCAGACAGAAGGCGGCACCACCGATCAATGCGGTGGTGCCGCCTTCCGGTCCGTCCCGGTATCTGCGTGAGGCCGACCGGATCCACATAGCCGACCGGCTACGGGAGAAGGCGACAGTCCGGGCGATCGCTGCCGAGCTGGGCCGCAGCCCGTCCACCGTCAGCCGGGAGATCCGCCGCAACCGGCACCCCGGCAACGGCCAGTACCGCCCGCACGCCGCCCAGGCCCGCGCCGACGCCCGCAGGCCCCGGCCCAAGCCGGGCAGGACCGGCCAGAACCCCGAGCTGCGGAACTTCATCCAGGACCACCTGGACCTACGGTGGAGTCCGGAGCAGATCTGCCAGGCTCTGCGGGCACAGTCCCCCCAGCGGCCGGAGATGCACGTGGTCCACGAGACGGTCTACCAGCCCCTCTACGTCCAAGGCCGGGGCGAACTGCGCCGCGAACTGGCCCGCGCCCTGCGGACCGGCCGCACCCGGCGCAAGCCGCGCCGCCAGGCCCAGCAGCGCCAGCCGCGGTTCTCCACCCCCATGGTCATGATCAGCGAACGGCCCGCCGAAGCGGAGGACCGGGCCGTGCCCGGCCACTGGGAGGGCGACCTCATCATCGGCAAGGACGGAAAGTCGGCCATCGGCACCCTGGTCGAGCGTGCCACCCGCTACGTCATGCTCCTGCACCTGCCCGGCGACCACAGCGCCGAGAGCGTCCGCGACGCGCTGGTCACCACGGTGCAGACCCTGCCCTCCCACCTCCGCAGGTCCCTGACCTGGGACCAGGGAAGCGAGATGGGCGCGCATGGCGGGTTCACCATCGCCACCGGCATCCCCGTCTACTTCTGCGACCCCGCCAGTCCCTGGCAGCGCGGCTCCAACGAAAACACCAACGGCCTGCTGCGGCAGTACTTCCCCAAGGGCACCGACCTCTCGCTCCACACCCCCGAGCACCTGACCGCCGTGGCCACCGAGCTCAACGGCCGCCCACGCAAAACGCTCGGCTGGGAAACCCCAGCCGAGCGCCTGCATAAGCTACTCGCGGCCTGATCAAACCAACCACGTGTTGCGACGATCCCTAGAAACCGCCCAGGGGCGGTGGCCCTTCCGTCATGCCGCGTCGGCTCAGGGCAGGGTCCACTTCTGGTTGGCTCCGCCGTTGCAGGTCCACAGCTGCACGAGGGTGCCGTCCGCCGAGTTGGCGCCCGACACGTCCAGGCACTTGCCCGACCGCGGATTGCGCAGTGAACCGTCCGCGTTCGCCTGCCAGTTCTGGTTGGCGCCCCCGTTGCAGGACCACAGCACGACCCTCGTGCCGTCCGCCGTGCCGTTGCCACTGACGTCCAGGCACTTGCCCAGCGCCTTGACCGTCGACCCCGGCGCCACCGTCCACCGCTGCCCCGCCGAACCCGTGCACGACGAGATCTGCACCGCCGTCCCGTCCGCCGAACCGCCGTTCCGGACATCCAGACACTTGCCCGCCAGCCCGGTGACCGGACCCGCGCCAGGGGCCGGACCGCCGCCCAGCTCCTTGATCCGGATGTTGCGGAAGGACACGTCGTCTCCCGTGCCGTGGTTCTGGATGCCGATGTGGCCGGCGAGTGAGCGGGCGGGGTCGGTGTTGGTGAAGTCATTGATCTTCACGCCGTTGAGCCAGACCTGGAGCCGCTCGCCCTCCACCAGCACCTCGAAGGTGTTCCACTCGCCCGGTGGGTTGAGCGCCATGTCCCGGGCGGCCGTGTCCGGGCCCTTGACGGCGTAGATCGAGCCGGTCGTGCGGTCGGGCGCGTCGGTGGCGTCGATCTGGACCTCGTAGCCGTTGTCGAGCGCCGACTGCGGGTCGGTCGTCGGGGGGAAGCCCACGACCACGCCGGAGTTGTCGTCGCCGGGCATCTTCCAGTCCAGCTTCAGCGAGTAGTTGGTGAACTGCCGAGCGCTGTGCCAGAGCATGCCCATGCCGCCGTGGGAGGCGAGGGTGGCATCCGAGTTGGTGAAGCCGCCCGGACCGGCCTGCGACCAGCCGGTGGTCGAGCCGTTGTAGAGGGCCGTGTAGCCGGTCTCGGGCCGGCAGTCGGCCTTGGTCCGGCCCGCCGCGTACCGGATGCCGCCGAGCAGGTGTGCCCGGAACGCGGGCTCCGCGTACGACGCCTGGCTGTGCCCGCCGCCGGTGTAGAAGGACCGGCCTCCCGACAAGGTCTTGCACCAGCTGTGCGGGTGGTCGGCGCCCATCGACCCACCCGAGTACGACGACTCGTCGAGCGTGGTGAGCACGCGCGCGGTGGTACGGGGGTTGGTGCGGTAGTCGTACCACTCGTCGGTGCGGGTCCATGTCTGCGGCAGGTGGGCGGTCGCCGCGTGCGCCCGCCCCTCCACCTTGATGGCGGCCTGCTGGACAGCGGGGTGCCGGGCGAAGTAGGCGCCGACCAGTTCACCGTAGAACGGCCAGTTGTACTCCGTGTCCGCGGCCGAGTGGACGCCGACGAAGCCGCCGCCCGCGCCGATGTACGACTGGAACGCCGACTGCTGGGCGTCGTTCAGCACGTCGCCGGTGGTGTTGAGGAAGATCACCGCCTCGTAGCGGCTCAGGTTGGCGGTGGTGAACTGGTTGCCGTCCTCCGTGGCCGTCACCGTGAAATTGTTCGCCGCGCCCAGGTCACGGATGGCCTGGGTCCCCGCCGGGATCGAGTCGTGCCGGAAACCGGCGGTCTTGGAGAACACGAGGACGTCGTAGGCCGTGTCGGCGGCATGGACAGGGCTGGGCTGCCCGAGGAGGGCCAGGGCGGCGAGTGTCGCGACCGCCCCACCGAGCAGGGATCGGGTTTTTCTGCGCATGTCCGTCGCTCTCTTCTCGGTGACAGGGATCACGGCAGGGTCCACTTCTGGTTGGCTCCGCCGTTGCAGGTCCACAGCTGCACGAGGGTGCCGTCCGCCGAGTTGGCGCCCGACACGTCCAGGCACTTGCCCGACCGCGGATTGCGCAGTGAACCGTCCGCGTTCGCCTGCCAGTTCTGGTTGGCGCCCCCGTTGCAGGACCACAGCACGACCCTCGTGCCGTCCGCCGTGCCGTTGCCACTGACGTCCAGGCACTTGCCCAGCGCCTTGACCGTCGACCCCGGCGCCACCGTCCACCGCTGCCCCGCCGAACCCGTGCACGACGAGATCTGCACCGCCGTCCCGTCCGCCGAACCGCCGTTGCGGACATCCAGACACTTGCCCGCCAGCCCGGTGACCGGACCCGCGCCAGGGGCCGGGCCGCCGCCGGTCTCGAAGGTGAACGCGTCGACGTCGAAGAGGAATCCGGAACCGCCGGCGAAGGTCAGGTAGAGCGTCGTGGTGCCGGCCGGTGCCCCGGAGACCGTGCCGTTGACAGTGGTGAACGTCGTCCACGAGCCGGTGACCGGGACGGTGGCGGAGCCGAGGACGGTGCCGGTCGGCGAGCCTGCGCGGACCTGAAGGGTGCCGCCCGCGCCGGCTGACGCCACCCGGGCGCTGAATGACGTGGCGTTGCTCAGCCTGTACGGCTCGAACGCGATCCAGTCGCCGTTCTCGATGTCGCCGACGGACTTGCCGCCCTCGGCGGGCGACTTGTCGTAGGTGGTGACGCCGGACGATGTCTTGTGGTGCTCGGCCTGCCGGTGCTTCGGTTGCAGGGTGTGCTGCGTGTGCGTGGTGAGCCCGTCGTCGTCGGTGTACTCGGCGTCGAAGACCCCGAAGATGTTCGCCGCGTCGTCGTGCTCACCGTCGACCGGGATGGTGATGGTGCCGGAACAACCGGTCTTCGAGGTGACCGGGTGGCCATGGCTGTCGTGACCGACGATGTACGTCATCTTGACCCTGGCGCAGTCGACCGTGCCGTCCTCCGGATCCGTCACGGTGACACTGAACGGCACGGTGTCGCCGAAGGCGAAGATCTCCCCCGCAGCGGGGCTGTTGATGGTCACGGTCGGCGCGGTGTTGCCGACGGTGATCCGCACATCGGCGGTGCCGGTGGCACCTTGTGGGTCGCGCACGGTCAGCGTGGCCGTGTATTCGCCGTTCGTGCTGTATGTCTTCGTGGGGTTGGGGGCGGTGGAGCTGGTGCCGTCACCGAAGCTCCACGCATAGGTCAGTGCCCCGCCCTCGGGGTCGGACGAGCCGGCCGAGGAGAACGTCACGGTCAGCGGTGCCGTGCCGGAGGTCCGGTTGGCGCCGGCCACTGCCGTCGGCGCGCGGTTGCCGGCGCCGACGTAGTCGAAGCGGTACAGGGCGGAGTACTGGTCGCCCTGGTAGAACCCGGAGCCGTAGTCCAGCACGTAGTAGGAGCCGTCCGGTCCGAACGCCGAGTCGATGACCTGTTTGCCGGTCCAGGGGAAGCTGTCGATGGTCCCCGGGGTGCCGTCGGTGTTGAGGTGGATCGGCTTGATCCAGCCGCGGCCGAACTCCGTGGCGAAGAACTGCCCGTCGAACGACTGGGGGAACTTCGTGGGCGCGGTGACGGCGGGGTCGTAGCGGTACACCGGGCCCGCCATCGGCGATTCCGAGCCGCCGCCGAACGCCGACGGGCTGCCGGCGTCGCCGCCGTACCGGATCCAGGCGGGCTTCGCTGCGGGCAGCACGCTCAGGCCGGTGTTGCGGGGCGAGTTGTTCGTCGGCCCGCCCGAGCAGTTGTACTTCGCGCCCGCCGAGTTGGCGGCGAAGTCCCACTCGGCGTACGTCTCGGAGCTCGTGTTCGTGCCGGTGCAGTAGGGCCAGCCGTAGTTGCCCGGGCCGGTGACGCGGTTGAACTCGACCTGGCCCTGCGGCCCGCGCGCCGAGGTGGAGCCGGCGTCGGGGCCGTAGTCGCCGACGTAGACGATGCCGGTGGCCTTGTCCACGCTCATCCGGAACGGGTTGCGCAGGCCCATCGCGTAGATCTCCGGGCGGGTCCTGGCCGTGCCGGCCGGGAACAAGTTGCCTGCCGGGATCGAGTACGACCCGTTCTCGTTCACCTTGATCCGTAAGATCTTGCCGCGCAGGTCGTTGGTGTTGGCGGCGGTGCGCTGCGCGTCGAACGCCGGGTTGCGGTTGGTCCGTTCGTCGAGCGGGGAGTATCCGGCGGACTCGAACGGGTTGGTGTCGTCGCCGGTGGACAGGTACAGGTTGCCTGCCGCGTCGAAGTCGATGTCCCCGCCGGCGTGGCAGCAGATACCCCGGTCGGCCGCCACGTCGAGGATGTCCACCTTGCTGGACTGGTTGAGCGTGAAGTCGGCGTTGAGCGTGAAGCGGGAGAGCCGGTTGACGCCTTGCCACGCCGACCAGTTGCTGCCGGTGGTCGGTGCGTCGCCTCCCGGCGTGGACAGCGGCGGGGCGTAGTAGAGGTAGATGTGCCGGTTGGTGGCGAAGCCCGGGTCGATGCCGATGCCCTGCAGGCCGTCCTCGTCGTGCGCGTACACGGGGATGTTGCCGATCACCGTGGTGGTGCCGCCCGCGTCCGTGCGGCGCACGGTCCCGTTGCGAGCGGTGTGCAGCACCGACCGGTCGGCGAGTACGGCCAGCGACATCGGCTCACCGACCTCCGCGACCCCGCGGGCCAGTTGGACCTGCTGGAAGTCGGCGCCGTTGATCGGGTGCGCCGAGGCCGGGGTCGCACTGGACAAGGCCGCTGTGAGAACGGCCGCGATCAGGAGCAGAGCCGAACCGATGGCCGGCCAACGCGCGGGAGCCCTCTTTATTTTCGCGAACATGACAATGCGGTCCCCTTCCTGAACAGGTGGCTGCCAGGCTTGGGGCGCGCGCTGCCGCGCCGATGCCGTAGCGGGATGCGTCGCTTCGGCCCGCCGGGTGTGCTTCGGCAGGCCACTATGCCGAGCGGGGGCAACAGCTCGGAAGCAGGAGAAGTCGATGGTTACCGCGCTGTCGGGTCACATCGACGACCATGACGGTACACCGACAAGGCTAGAGGGCTTCAGCCGACCACGTCCATACTTCCTTCCGGACCGGCCAGGCTTTCCTTCGCCCCGAAGTGACAGCCGATCGATGTGCGACGGGATGCCGTCGAACAGCACCCGCATGCCCCCGACGGAGTCGTCACGTCCGCCGCATCGCCCGACGACAGGGAGCCCGGGTTCTGCCGCGGCTACCCCTAAGACCCCCTTCGAGCCTCTGGGGGGATCGTGGTCCAACAGGCCGATATATAGGGGACTTCAGGGGTGGCCGGGGACCGCGGTGCGACGAAGAATCGGTGCGAGACGAGAGGAGGCCCATGCGCAGAGTCACCCACGATTCCTCCGCCATCGCGCTGAGCTCCGTACAGCTGGAGGGCGGTCCCCACGAGTTGTCCGGGACGGTCGATCTCACCGAACTGGACGAGGTGATCTTCTCGGACGAGAAGATCAAGATTCGTTACGGCAATGGCTACGAACACTTCGAGACCGTCCGTCCGGCGCCGTCGAGGGCCGGCGACGGTGAGGGATCCGAGAACCCGACCTTCCGGTGGGTCGGCCGTACCCGGATCGCCGAGTAGGCGGCACCTTCCGCGCATGTCCCGGATCCGCGGCACTGTGTTCCGCTCCGCTCCGCAGTGCCCAACAGTGCCGGGGGTCCGGGACACGCTCGTCCCTCCTGTGCGAGCGTCATGACCTTCACCGGCCGCGATGACGCAGGGTGAAGGTGTGCGCACGTCTGGCCATCGGCCTGGGTCGCACTATCGTGGAAGGCATGGGCGATCTCGCCGGCCCGGACGACGACGGGCTCCCTCCCGATCGGACCCAGGCCATCCTCGAAGCGGCCAAGGAGGTCGCTTCGCTGCTCAAGGCCGGTGGGCATCCCTTCGCGCTGGCGGGCGGCGTCGCGGTGTACGCCCACGGCGGCCCGGAGACGCTCCAGCACGACGTCGACTTCTGTGTGCTGCCGGAGGACGTCGGGGCGGTCACCCGCACGCTGGAGGCGGCCGGGCTGAGCGTGGTCGAGCCGCCCGAGGACTGGCTGGTGAAGACCCGGAGCCAGGGCCAGGAGGTCGATCTGATCTTCCGGCCGTCGCGGGCTCCGGTCAGCCGTGAGCTGCTGGACCGGGCGGAGGTGCTGTCGGTCCAGTCCGTGTGGATGCCCGTGCTGGCGGTGACGGACCTGCTCATCGGGCGTCTGCTGGCGTTCTCCGAGCACTACTGCGACTTCGGTGCCGTGCTGCCGCTCGCCCGGACCCTGCGCGAGAAGATCGACTGGGGCCGGGTGCGCCAGGAGTGCGGTGACGAGCCGATGCCGGCCGCGTTCCTCTTCCTGCTGGAGCGCCTCAACGTGATCGAGCCGGAGGAGACCGGCGATGGCGACAGGACATGACCACCCGCGGACGAACGGCCCGAACGGCCCGGAACACCCACACCCGCCGGCGCACACCGAGTACCGCATAGCCCACTTGGAGGAGCGGCTCGCCCGGAGTGATCTGGCCGAGCTCGGGATGCGGATCGAGGCGCGGGGCGACGCCGTGCACATCACCGGTACGGCGTCCACCGCGGCCGACCGTGAGGCGATCCTGCGGCTGGCGGCGGAGGAGCTGCCCGGCGTGCCCGTACGGGCGGACATCACGCTGGCCGACGTCACCGCCCCGGACCGTCCCGAGGAGCTGTCGTGATCCGGGTCGCGGCCGTCGGGGACATCCATCTGGGGCCGGACAGCCGGGGCCTGCTCCGCCCGGCGTTCGACACCCTGCCCGACCACGCCGACCTGCTGCTGCTCGCCGGGGACCTGACCCGGCACGGCACGCCGGAGGAGGCGCGGGTCGTCGCCGACGAGGTGGCGGGGCTGCCGGTGCCGGTGATCGCCGTCCTCGGCAACCACGACCACCACGCCGAGCGCCCCGAGGACGTGACGGCCGTACTGCGGGACGCGGGGGTGACCGTGCTGGAGGGCGAGGCCACCGTCGTCCCGGTCGACGGCGTACGGGTAGGGGTCGCCGGGACCAAGGGGTTCGGCGGCGGTTTCGCGGGGCGCAGCGGCAGCGAGTTCGGCGAGCCCGAGATGAAGGCCTTCGTCCGTCACACCCGAGGGCTCGCGGACGGTCTGCGCCGCGCGCTGGACGAGTTGGCGCAGGACGGCTGCACCGTCCGTATCGCGCTCACCCACTTCTCCCCCGTACCGGACACACTCGTCGGTGAACCGCTGGAGATCTATCCGTTCCTGGGCAGCTACCTGCTGGCCGAGGCGATGGACGAGTCCGGTGCCGACCTCGCCGTCCACGGCCACGCCCACCTGGGCACCGAGCACGGCATCACCAGCGGTGGGGTGCGGGTGCGCAATGTCGCCCAGCCGGTGATCCGGCGTGCCTTCGCCGTGTACCGGCTGCCGGTGGACGGGGAGCGCGGCGCGGGCGGGGCGGGTTCGTAGCGGCCGGTTGGCCCCGGCCGGGGGACGACGGGCGGGCCCCGGCGCGCGGCACCCGGGTGCGGGTCCGGCGGCGGGGTTACCGTCCCTCGACATGGGTGGCGGACGGCCGGACGAGACGTCCCGGATGCCGTGGCGGTGGCGATGGGGCGTCGCGGCGGGTGCCGTGGTGCTGCTGACGGCCGGCTGCGGATCGGTCGAGCAGCGGCGAACAGCGGCCCGGGACGCGGCCGTCGGCTTCGAGCGGGCGCTGGGCGCGGAGGACGGGGCCGCCGTGTGCGCGGTGCTGGCGCCGGCTGTCCGGGACGAGCTCGAGCAGTCCTCGGGGACGCCGTGCGAGGAGGCAATTCGGGAGGAGGGCGTTCCGTTCGTCGCGGCGGCCGAGGACGAGGTCGAGGGCGTCGATGTCGCCGGACGCCAGGCCCGGGTGGAGTTCTCGGCGGACACCTTGTTCCTGTCGCGGTTCTCCGACGGCTGGAAGGTCCTCGCCGCCGGGTGCGCCCCGCGTCCCGAGCGGCCCTACCGGTGCCTGCTGAAGGGTGACTGAGGGAGTCGTGCGCGTCATGTTCGCCCTGTGCCTGCTGGTGATCGCGGGCGGTCTGGCCTACTGCGTCGCCCTGGGGGTGCTGCACCGATGACCGGATCCGTACGGCGGTTCCTCCGGGACAACGGCCTGGGGCTCACCTTCCTGGCGCTGTTCGCCCTCGCCCTGGTCGGCCAGGCGTTCGCCGGTCACGCCGACTTCGACAACCAGCTCGCCGCGGAGGACCTCCAGCGGATCTCGCTCGGCGAGTACGTGACGTCGTCGGACTTCGCGGTCGACGTGATGCAGAACTGGCAGTCCGAGTTCCTCACCATCCTCCATGGCGATCCTCTCGTTCTATCTGCGCCAGCGCGGTTCCCCGGAGTCCAAGCCGGTCGGCGCCGCCCACGCGACGACCGGCGTCGAGGGCTGAACCCCGGGAAACGCGGGTTTCTAGACCGCCGCCACCGGTGCTTGTGACTCGGGGTCGTGGTCCGTCGGCCTCGCGAACTGGGTGCGGTACAGCTCCGCGTACCGTCCGTCCGCCGCGAGCAGTTCCTCGTGCCGGCCGCGCTCCACGATCCGGCCCGCCTCGACGACGAGGATCTGGTCGGCGGTCCGCACGGTCGACAGGCGGTGGGCGATGACCACGGCGGTCCTGCCCTCCAGCGCCTCGGCGAGCGCCTCCTGCACGGCGGCCTCCGAGGTGTTGTCGAGGTGTGCGGTGGCTTCGTCGAGGACGACGATGCGCTGACGGGCCAGGAGCAGCCGGGCGATCGTCATGCGCTGCCGTTCGCCGCCCGAGAGGCGGTAGCCGCGCTCGCCGACGACGGTGTCGAGGGCGTCGGGCAGCGAGCGCACCAGGTCGTCGAGGCGGGCCCGGCGCAGGACGTCCCACAGGTCCTCGTCGCCGGCGTCGGGGCGGGCGAGGAGCAGGTTGGCGCGGACGGTGTCGTGGAAGAGGTGGCCGTCCTGGGTGACCATGCCGAGGGTGCCGCGCAGCGACGCCGCGCTGAGGTCGCGGACGTCGACGCCGCCGATCCGGACCGTGCCGGCGTCCGCGTCGTAGAGCCGGGGCAGCAGTTGGGCGACGGTGGACTTGCCGGCGCCGGAGGAGCCCACGAGGGCGACGGTCTGGCCGGGCTCGGCGCGGAAGGAGACGCCGTGCAGGACCTCGGTGCCGCCCCGGGTGTCGAGCGAGGCGACCTCCTCCAATGAGGCGAGGGAGACCTTTTCGGCGGAGGGGTAGCCGAAGCGGACGTCGTCGAACTCGACGGCCACCGGGCCCTCGGGAACCTCGCGGGCGTCCGGTTTCTCCTCGATGAGCGGCTTGAGGTCCAGTACCTCGAAGACGCGCTCGAAGCTCACCAGGGCGCTCATGACCTCGACGCGCGCCCCGGCCAGCGCGGTCAGCGGGGCGTAGAGCCGGGTCAGCAGCAGGGCCAGGGACACGATCGCGCCCGCGTCCAGGGTGCCGCGCAGCGCGAACCAGCCGCCGAGGCCGTACACCAGGGCGAGCGCGAGGGCCGAGACGAGGGTGAGGGCGGTGATGAACGCCGACTGTGCCATCGCCGTGCGGATGCCGATGTCCCGTACCCGGCGGGCCCGCATCGCGAATTCGGCGGACTCGTCGTCGGGCCGGCCGAAGAGTTTGACCAGGGTGGCGCCGGGTGCGGAGAAGCGCTCGGTCATCCGGGTGCCCATGGCCGCGTTGAGGTCGGCCGCCTCCCGCTGGAGCCGGGCCATGCGCCGGCCCATGCGCCGGGCGGGGACCACGAAGACGGGCAGCAGGACCAGGGAGAGCAGGGTGATCTGCCAGGAGAGCGTGAGCATCACGGCGAGGGTGAGCAGCAGCGTGACCACGTTGCCGACCACTCCGGACAGGGTGTTGCTGAAAGCGCGTTGGGCGCCGATGACGTCGTTGTTGAGACGACTGACGAGCGCTCCCGTACGAGTACGTGTGAAGAACGCGACCGGCATGCGCTGCACATGATCGAAGACGGCGGTCCGCAGATCGAGGATGAGGCCCTCGCCGAGCGTCGCCGACAGGCGTCGGCCCACGAGTCCGAGCGCCGCCTCGGCGACGGCGATGACGGCGATGAGCACGGCAAGACGGACGACGTGGTTCTCGTCCCCGCCCGAGACGATCACGTCCACGACGTTCCCCGCGAGCACCGGCGTCGCCACGGCGAGCAGCGCGGTCACGACGCCGATGCCGACGAACCACGCGATACGGCGACGATGTGGACGGGCGAAGGCTCCGACGCGCCGTAGCGTGGTCCGGGCGAGGGGGCGGCTGTGCCGCTGGGCGGTCATCATGCCCTGCAACTGGGTCCAGGCGGTGGTCTCCATACTCATGGGGAAGAAGCTAGAACCTCGACCAAAGTTGAGGTCAACCGTATTTCGGCGCACGCCCGGGTGCGGTGAAGTCCGCCGCCGGTCGACCGCCGTCCGCGCGCCCGCAACCCCCTGTTGGCCGGGCGCGGAGAGTCTCTTGCGGTGTGACTGCGACACAGCTCCCACGACCGCTCACCCACCGTGTTCCGGTGCGGCGGATCCTCTGCCTGCTCCCCCTCGCGCTGGTCCTGGTGGTCGCCGTGCGGCACCGTTCCGTACTCGTCGAGGGCTTCGGGCATCTCGCGACCGCGCGGTGGCCGTGGCTGGTCGCGGCGGCCGGCGTGACCTGTCTGACCTGGGTCGCGGCGGCCGTGACGCGGCAGGGGGCGCTCGTCGAGCGATTGCCCGCCGGGCGGTTGCTGGCCACCCAGTTCGCGGCGGGCGCGGCGAACCATCTGCTGCCGACGGGTCTGGGCGCGAGCGCGGTGAACCTGCGGTTCATGACGGTGTGCGGGGTGCCCCTGTCCCGTTCGTCGGCTGCGCTCGCGCTGTATCTGCTGGCGGAGTCCGTCGCCCGGGTCGGCCTGCTGCTGGCCCTGCTGGTGGCGTTCCCCCGGGCGCTGCGCATCGGCCCGCTCCTGCCCGTCGGCACCCCGACTCCCCTGCTGGTGACGGCGGTTGTCGTCGGGTGCGGCGCCGTGGCCGCGGTGTTCCTGGTACGGCGGCTGCGTGCGGCCGTGTTCGGTTTCGTCCGCACCGCGCTGGGCGAGGCCCGCGCGGTGCACGCGCGACCGGCACGGGTGCTGGCGCTGTGGGGCGGCTCGCTGGCGTTCCCCGCGCTCCAGGCGGGCGTACTGGTCACCGTGGGGCTGGCGTTGGGGCTCCGCGTCCCGGTGACGCACATGGCGCTCGCCTATCTCGCCGCCACCGTCGCGGTTGCCGTCGTCCCCACGCCGGGCGGCCTCGGTTCGGTGGAGGCCGCGCTCGTGGTCGCGCTGGTGGCGGCCGGTGGCCCCGTGGCCGTGGTGACGGCGGTGGTGCTGGCGTTCCGGATCGTCACGCTCTGGCTTCCGTTGCTGCCGGGGGCGTTGACGCTCGGCGCGCTGGTCCGGCTGAAGGTGATCTGAGGAGGAAGCTGTCGTACCGCCGAGCACATCCGGACATTCCCGGAGGCGCGGGGGCCCTCGTCGGCCGATCCGCGCAGGTCCGGTGCCGATCAGCCGTGCGGATACGGCAGGATGAGCGATCGCGCCCGACGTCGTACACGCGTCGGGGCGGGCGAGAACACGCACTCTTGATTCGAGCAGGTGGCAAGGTGACGACACATCACATACGGCCCTCGGGACACGACATACGGTTCCCCGGCCGCTCCCCGCGTCCCACGGGAGGCGAGCGATGACCCGGACCCTCACCCTCGACGACTGTCTCGTGGCCGGAATCATCCTGGTCGCGGGCCTGTTGGCCGCGTTCCTGCTGCGGCTGCTGCTGCGCTGGCTGGGTGGTCACGCGACGAAGACCCGCTGGAGCGGTGACGACGTCATCGTCGACACGCTGCGTTCGCTGGTGCCGTGGAGCGCGTTCGTCGGCGGGGCGGCCGCCGCCGGGGCGGTGCTGCCGCTGACCAAGACCGTGCAGCACAACGTGAACCAGTCACTGACGGTGCTGTTCATCCTCGTCGCCACGGTCACGGCGGCCCGGGTGATCGCCGGTCTGGTGCGCACGCTCGCCCAGTCCCGGGCCGGTGTCGCGGGCTCGGTCACGATCTTCGTGAACATCACCCGGGTCACGGTCCTCGCGATCGGCGTCCTGGTGATCCTCCAGACCCTGGGCATCCCCGTGGCTCCGCTGGTCACCGCCCTCGGTGTCGGCGGTCTTGCGGTGGCGCTGGCACTCCAGGACACCCTCGCCAACCTTTTCGCGGGCATCCACATCCTCGCCTCGAAGACGGTCCAGCCGGGCGACTACATCAAGCTGAGCAGCGGCGAGGAGGGCTATGTCGTCGACATCAACTGGCGCCAGACGACGATCAAGTCGCTCTCCAACAACCTGGTGATCATCCCCAACGGCCAGCTCGCCGGCACCAACATGACCAACTTCAACCAGCCCGAGCAGGACATGACCCTGCTGGTGCAGGTGGGTGTCGGCTACGACAGCGACCTGGAGCACGTCGAGCGGGTCACCAACGAGGTCATCGCCGAGACGATGAAGGAGGTCGAGGGCGCGGTTCCCGACCACGAGCCTGCCGTGCGGTTCCACACGTTCGGTGACTCGCGCATCGGGATGACCGTGATCCTGGGGGTCGGGGAGTTCAGCGACCAGTACCGGATCAAGCACGAGTTCATCAAGCGCCTGCACAGGCGGTACCGGGCCGAGGGGATCAGCGTGCCGGTGCCGCGCCGGGCGATCACGCTCCAGACGGGTGGGGGGAGCGTGGAGATCCCTCATCAGCGAGGGACCGCCGTCGACGTGGCGCCGTGAGGGACGGTGATCGGGTGCGGGCCCGGTGGGGCTTCTCGCGCAGTTCCCCGCGCCCCTGAAGAGCGGGGGCTGCGCCCCCTGCTCTTCAGCCCCGCGCACGGTCACCCGACAACGCGCCCCTCTCCCCGCCCCCTGTCGAGTACCTCCCCGGTACGAGATATCTTGATGTCGAGCAATGTTGCAGACGTGGAGCGGAGCACCCGGTGACTGACTCGACCATCATCTATACGCACACTGACGAGGCGCCCGCCCTGGCGACCCACTCGTTCCTGCCCGTGATCAAGGCGTACGCCTCGCAGGCCGGTGTCTCCGTCGAGACCCGTGACATCTCGCTGGCCGGGCGCATCATCGCCGTCTTCCCGGAGTACCTGGAGGAGGGCCAGCGCATCCCCGACGCCCTCTCCGAGCTGGGCGAGCTGGCCAAGACGCCCGCGGCGAACATCATCAAGCTGCCGAACATCTCGGCGTCGATCCCCCAGCTGAAGGCCGCGATCGCCGAGCTGCAGGGCCAGGGCTACGCGCTGCCGGACTACCCGGACGACCCGAAGTCCGACGAGGAGCGCGAGATCCGCGCCCGCTACGACAAGATCAAGGGTTCCGCCGTGAACCCGGTCCTGCGTGAGGGCAACTCGGACCGCCGCGCCCCCGCCTCGGTCAAGAACTACGCCAAGACCCACCCGCACCGCATGGGTGCCTGGTCCGCCGACTCCAAGACGAACGTCGCGACCATGGGCGAGAACGACTTCCGCTCCACCGAGAAGTCCGCGGTGATCTCCGAGGCCGGCTCGCTGAAGATCGAGCTGGTCGGCGACGACGGCTCCACCACCGTGCTGCGCGAGTCCGTACCCGTCCTCGCGGGCGAGGTCGTCGACGCCTCCGTGATGCGCGTCGCCGCGCTGCGCGAGTTCCTGACCGCGCAGGTCGCCCGCGCCAAGGCCGAGGGCGTCCTGTTCTCCGTGCACCTCAAGGCCACGATGATGAAGGTCTCCGACCCGATCGTCTTCGGTCACGTGGTGCGCGCCTTCTTCCCGAAGACCTTCGCGAAGTACGGCGAGACGCTGGCCGCGGCCGGCCTGTCCCCGAACGACGGTCTGGGCGGCATCTACAAGGGTCTGGAGGCCCTGCCGGAGGGCGCCGAGATCAAGGCCTCCTTCGACGCCGAGCTCGCCGAGGGTCCGGCCCTGGCGATGGTCGACTCCGACAAGGGCATCACCAACCTGCACGTGCCGTCCGACGTCATCGTCGACGCCTCGATGCCGGCCATGATCCGCACCTCCGGTCACATGTGGGGCCCGGACGGCCAGGAGGCCGACACCCTCGCGGTGCTCCCGGACTCCTCGTACTCCGGTGTCTACCAGGTCGTCGTCGACGACTGCCGCGCCAACGGCGCCTACGACCCGTCGACCATGGGCTCCGTCCCGAACGTCGGCCTCATGGCGCAGAAGGCCGAGGAGTACGGCTCCCACGACAAGACCTTCGAGATCCCGACCACCGGCACGGTCCGCCTCGTCGACCAGGCCGGCAACGTCGTGATCGAGCAGACGGTCTCCGCCGGTGACATCTTCCGCGCCTGCCAGACCAAGGACGACCCGATCCGTGACTGGGTCAAGCTGGCCGTCACCCGTGCCCGCGCCACCGGCGACCCGGCCGTGTTCTGGCTGGACGAGACCCGCGCGCACGACGCCAACCTGATCGCCAAGGTCAACGCCTATCTGCCGGAGCACGACACCGAGGGCCTGGACATCCGTATCCTCGCCCCGGTCGAGGCCACCAAGCTGTCGGTGGAGCGCATCCGCCGCGGCGAGAACACCATCTCGGTCACCGGCAACGTGCTGCGCGACTACCTCACCGACCTGTTCCCGATCCTGGAGCTGGGCACCAGCGCCAAGATGCTGTCGGTCGTCCCGCTCATGGCGGGCGGCGGCCTCTTCGAGACGGGCGCCGGCGGCTCCGCCCCGAAGCACGTCCAGCAGCTGGTCAAGGAGGACTACCTGCGCTGGGACTCGCTCGGCGAGTTCTTCGCCCTGGTCCCCTCCCTGGAGCAGTACGCGACGACCACCGGCAACACCAAGGCCAAGGTCCTCGCCGACACCCTGGACCGCGCCACGGCGACCTTCCTCAACGAGGACAAGTCCCCCTCGCGTCGCGTCGGCGGCATCGACAACCGCGGCAGCCACTTCTACCTGTCCCTGTACTGGGCCCAGGAGCTGGCCGCCCAGACCGACGACGCCGACCTGGCCAAGGCGTTCGCCCCGCTCGCCGAGACCCTCACGACGAACGAGCAGCGAATCGTCGACGAGCTGATCGCCGTCCAGGGCAAGCCGGCCGACATCGGCGGCTACTACCAGCCCGACCCGGCCAAGGCCGCCTCGGTCATGCGCCCGTCGGCCACCTGGAACGAGGCGCTGGCGAACTTCGCCTGAGCCTCGCCGTAACCCCGTGCGAACCCTCCGGTCCGCACACCGCCGCCCCGGCCGGGATCACTCCCGGCCGGGGCGGCGTGCTGTCGCGGGGGCGTACGACGGTCAGACCGTGCCGAGCGCCGTGCGCAGGGTGGCGATCGCCTGGCCGATGGCGGCCTCGGCCGCGTGCGTCCCGCGCAGGGCGTTCAGCATGACGAAGTCGTGGATGATCCCCTGGTAGCGCACGGCGGTCACCGGCACCCCGGCCTCGCGGAGCTTGTCGGCGTACGCCTCGCCCTCGTCGCGCAGGACGTCGGCCTCGGCGGTGATCACGAGGGCCGGCGGCAGCCCCCGCAGCTGCTCCGCCGTGGCGCGCAGCGGTGAGGCGGTGATCTCGGCGCGCTCCTCCTCGCCGGTCGTGTACTGGTCCCAGAACCACCGCATGGCGTCACGCCGCAGGAAGTAGCCCTCGGCGAAGCGGCGGTAGGAACCGGTGTCGAAGGCCGCGTCGGTGACCGGGTAGAAGAGCACCTGCTGGACCAGGGGCACATCGCTCCGCTCCTTGGCCATCAGGGTCAGCGCGGCGGTCATGTTGCCGCCGACGGAGTCACCGGCCACGGCGATCCGGGTGGCGTCGAGCCCCCGGCCGGCACCCTCGGCGACGATCCAGCGGGCCACCGCGTAGTTCTGCTCGACGGCCACCGGATAGCGGGCCTCGGGCGAGAGATCGTACTCGGGGAAGACGACCGCGGCCCGCGCGCCCACGGCCAGCTCGCGCACCAGACGGTCGTGGGTGTGGGCGTTGCCGAACACCCAGCCCGCGCCGTGGATGTAGAGGATCACCGGCAGCACGCCCCCGACGCCCGCCGGGCGGACGACACGGGCCCTGACCTCGCCGGTGGGCCCGCCCGACACGGTCACCCACTCCTCGTCCACCGCCGGCTTCGCGATGTCGCCCGACTGCACCTCGTCGACGACCTTGCGGCCCTCGACCGGCCCGAGGTCGAAGAGGTACGGCGGGTTCGCGGTCGCCTCGACGAAGGCCGCGGCGGCGGGTTCGAGGACAGGACGGGGGGCGGTGGACTCGGTCATGACGATCTCCTCGCGAGAGGTGCGACGGGTGCGGCGGGCAGGTTGGGGCCATGCCCTTCGCCGTATGGGTGGCACAAGCAAGACAGTAGCGCTCAATTAAATCGTGCACAATCAATACGTGCACGATTAACTCTCGCTCGATCCCTTAGCGCCCGATAGAGTGGGATGACCCGCGGGTAGGGTGGGAGATCGTCATGCGAGAGCACGGGACCGAGGAGCGACACCGTGAGCACAGCCGGCGACATCGCGACCGCTGCCGGGGCGGAACCGACCCGGGGGCACACACTGCTCCTGGACGACCAGCTCTGTTTCGCCCTGTATGCCGCCTCGCGCGCGGTGACCGCCCGCTACCGGCCCCTGCTGGACGAGCTGGGGCTGACCTATCCGCAGTACCTGGTCATGCTGGTGCTCTGGGAGCAGGACTCGATCTCCGTGCGGGACCTGGGCACGGCGCTCCAGCTGGAGTCCAGCACCCTCTCCCCGCTCCTGAAGCGCCTGGAGGCCGCCGGCCTGCTGCGCCGCGAGCGCCGTACGGACGACGAGCGCTCCGTCTCCATCCGCCTCACCGACGCCGGCGCCCGGCTGGAGGAGCGGGCCCGGACCGTCCCCGTGGACATCGGCGAGGCCATGGGGCTGTCCCCCGAACAGCACACCATGGCCAAGCAGTTGCTGCGGCTGCTCACGGCCAACGTCAGCCAGGGCTGACCCGGACACGGCTAGGGCCCTTCTGATGGATCTCCGTGGGAGAAGGAGCGGCGTCTGGTGCGTGCCCTCGGCGTGCCGGCCGGAAGTCCTCGTACTGGATGTACTTGGGTTTGTGCCCGGTGCGGCGGTGGGGGCACCTCCCGGTCGAGCGAAGCCGAGACTGGGGGAGCGTGCCGGGCGTCGCGACGGTGCGAACGTTGCCTGTCGCGGCACTAGTGTGCGGCGTCCAGCCGGGCCCGCTGCTCCTCCGTCAGCTCCAGCTCCACCGCGCCCAGGTTCTCCTCCAGTTGGTCGAGCGACGACACCCCCGCCAGCGGGACGATCGGGAACCGGCCGCTCAACTGCCAGGCCAGCACCACCTGGTTGACGGTCGCTCCGGTCTCCCGTGCCACCTGGCCCAGCACCTTCAGCCGGGCGGGGGTGCCGGGATGGTCGTAGTCCGACGGAAGGGTGTCCGGCCGTACGTAACCGCCCTTGAGCAGGGGCGAGTAGGCGACCAGGGTGAGGCCGGGCTCGGCCTCCAGATAGCTCAGCAGTTCGGCGGTGGCCGCGCCGAGGGTGCCGTCGGCCCAGAGATCGCTGGGGACGTCGGTGCGCGGGCGCAGATGGCTGTGGTGGTACTGGAGCACCTCGTAGCCGGGCAGCCCGGCCGCAGCGGCGAGGGCGCGGGCCCGCTCCACCCGCCAGACGGCGTGGTTGCTCGCGCCGAGCAGTCCGACCGCGGCCCTCGGCGACGAGTTCCGCGAACCCCTCGACGGTCTCCCGCGCCGTCACCGTACGGTCCTCGATGTGGGCGTAGAGCAGGTCCAGCCGCTCCACGCCGAGGCGTTCCCGGCTGCGTTCGGCCGATTCCCGGATCACCTTCGCCGACAGGCCCTCGGCGTTGTCGACGTACCCGGTGCCGGGTGCGAGGGGGCGGGCGCCGAGCTTGGTGGCGATGACGATCTCCTCGCCGACGCCCCGGCTGCGCCGCCACCGGCCGAGCAGTTCCTCGCTCTGGCCGCCCTGTCCGCCGTCGATCCAGAACGCGTAGTTGTCGGACGTGTCGATGAAGTTCCCGCCCGCCTCGACATAGCGGTCGAGCAGGGCGAAGGAGGTCTTCTCGTCCGTCCGCGAGCCGAACAGCATCGCGCCGAGCGCGAGCACGCTCACCTCGCGGCGGGTCGCCGGATCACTGCCTATCGTGCGGTACTTCATGCTGCCGTCTCCCGTTCCGCCCGGCTCTCGGGCCCGAAGGGGAGTCTTCAACTTGAAGCGCACGCGAAGTCAACGCCCTTCGCTGGCCGATCTCCGGTCACTATCCTTCGGCCGTGACCGAAACCGAACCCATTCGCCTCGCGGACCTGCGGCTTCCTGACATGCCGCTGCACGATCCGTTCGTCGTCGCCGACGCCGAGACCCGTACGTATCACCTCTACACGTCCAACGATCCTGCCGTCTCGGGTGTGGACGGGACCGGCACGATGGTCTACCGCAGCACCGATCTGCGGGACTGGACGCGGCCGGTCGTGGTGTTCCGGACGGCCGAGCAGGAGGGAATCTGGGCGACGGACGGCGCGTGGGCGCCGGAGGTGCACGCGTGGGACGGCAGGTACTACCTGTTCACCACGCTGCACGACGAGGGGAAGCCGCTCAAGGTGCCACCGGCCGGCCGGTACGGCACGCCTTTCCAGCTCCCGAACCATATGCGCGGCACGGTCACCGCGGTGTCCGACTCGCTGCTGGGCCCGTTCACCGTCGTGGACCCCACGCGTCCCACCCCGCCCGAGCACCTCATGACTCTCGACGGCACGCTGTACGTCGACGCGGCCGGGCAGCCCTGGATGGTCTACGCGCACGAGTGGCTGCAGACCGTCGACGGCACGGTGGAGGCGATCCGGCTGGCCCCGGATCTGGCCCGCACTCTCGGGAACCCGGTCTTCCTGTTCAAGGCCTCCGACGCGTCCTGGCTCACCGACCAGATCCCCGGCGGAGTGCCGCACCAGCTCGCGCCGTACATCACCGACGGCCCCCAGCTGTACCGGACGCCCGACGGCTCCCTGCTGATGCTGTGGTCGACGTACGAGAAGAACGTGGCCGGTGACGACGGCACGATCAGCGGCGGCTACGTACAGACCTACGCGGTCTCCAGGTCGGGCGACCTCACCGGGCCGTGGGACCAACGGCGGCCGCTGGTCCGGGAGGACAGCGGCCACGGCATGCTGTTCCGCACGTTCGACGGGCGGTTGATGTTGATCGTCCACCGCCCCTTCGAGAACGCCCGGGGCAAGCTCTACGAAATGGAGTTCGCCGGCAGCGAGTTGCGGGTGCTACGCCGCCGTGACGACCTCGACGGAGGCGGTTGAGCCCGACCGCGGCACCCCCCTGGCCGCGGTCGGGCGCCGTCGGACGCGCAGGAGGCTCAGGTGCAGGACAGGTAGTTGTAGCCGGCGAGCCGCGTGTTGCCGTCGCCGTCGGGGAAGCTGTAGTTGCCGTCCGCGTTGCGGCTGAGGTTGAAGTCGCGCACGATCCCGTCGTAGCGGAGGTTCGCGGTGTGACCGTCGGCGGTGCTGCCGGAAACGAAGTAGAGCCACTTGTCCATGTGGCCGAAGGTCTCCTGGCCGACCGATCCGTCGACACCGAGGGCGAAGTACCTCTGGAGGTCCTCGGTCGCGGCCTTGGTCCGGGAGCCGAACTTGCCGTCGATGTGCGCGGCGGAGTCGAGGAAGCCGTCCGCCCAGAGGATCTTCTGCCACAGGCAGGTGGCGTTGGAGTTGGTGTTGGTGCCGGTCGACAGGATGCCCTCGTTGCCCCAGTCGTCGGTGTAGCTGTCGGCACCGTAGACGTAGGCGAGCCCGCTGTACGTCCCGCTCGCGGCGGCCGGCGTGGTCCCGAGCGCGAGGGTGGCCGTGGCCACGACGCCGACGGTGCAGGCGGCCAGCTTGAATCGTGTGCGCAAGCTCATGGGAGTCCTCTCTTCGAGTTGCCGGACCGGGGCCCGGCGAGCACCGCAGACTCTGGCGACGAGGGAGCCGGCGCGGCAAGGAAAACCGCAGGTCACGGGAGAGTGGGATGCCGTCGTCCGCGCTGCCTGGGCGTTTCCGTGGCTCTGGGACGCCGGTGGGACATCCGGTGAGGCGTGCACCGAACACGCACACGGCGAACACAAGATGCGCACGGGGTGAAAATGCTCTAGGGTCCGATCTCCAA
The DNA here is from genome assembly GCF_018728545.1 of Streptomyces sp. ATCC 21386. NCBI lineage: Bacteria > Bacillati > Actinomycetota > Actinomycetes > Kitasatosporales > Streptomycetaceae > Streptomyces > Streptomyces sp. ATCC 21386. The sequence goes on along the minus strand of NZ_JAAVVL010000001.1, from coordinate 4,502,455 downwards.
CTGACCGATTACTAGGGGACCTTGTGAAAGCCACCGTCGATCCGGAACGATTCGCGGCGTTCCTGCGGTCGTTGAAGGAGCGGTCTGGCCTGAGTTACGAGGCGCTCGCGCAACGCACCGGCAGCAGCAGATCCTCCCTCCACCGCTACTGCTCGGGTTCGTACGTGCCGCCGGACTACGGCCCTGTGCACCGCTTCGCGTTGGTCTGCGGAGCCTCCCCGACCGAACTACGAGAACTCCACCGGCTCTGGGCAGTGGCCGACATGAGCCGGATGCCCGCCGAGGGCGAAGGCGAGAGGGAAGCCGAGGGGGAAGGGAAAGCGGAAGGGGAGGGGAAGGCTCCGGACGCGGGTCGGCCCACCACGAGACCGGACGGGACGGAACCGGCTCCGACGGCGGTCGCGGAGCCCGGGGTGGCGGCGAGGGAATCCGAGTCGACGGCGACGGCTGAAGCCGGGCCTGTGGCGGCCCGGACCGTGCTGTCGACGGCCGGGACCGTGGCCTCGTCGGCCGAGACCGCACCTCCGGCGACTGAGGCCGTGGCGACCGAGGCCGAGACCGCACCTCCGGCGGCCGGGAGCGCGGCCACCGCGGCCGGGACGGTGCCGACGGCGGCCGGGAGCGCGGGGGCGCAGGCCGGGTCGGTGACGGTCACCCCCTGGCGCCGGCGTGCGCTGCCGATCCTCGGTCTGTGCTTTCTCCTGCTGGTGGCCGGCGGGACCTGGATCACGCTGGCGACCCGTCAGCGGGCCGCCGCCGAGAACGCGGAGGACGGACGCCTGCTGTTCTCCGCCGCGTGCGCGGAACCGGTCGGCATGGGGCAGCACGACACCTGCGTCAAGGAGGTGCAGCGACTGCTCGCCGCGGCCGGCGCGGACATCTCCGTGGACAGCTCCTTCGGACCGCAGACCCTGCGCCGCGTCACCGCGTTCCAGGTGCTGCACGGCCTCGACCCGGACGGCGTGGTCGGCCTGCGGACCAAGCAGGCGCTCTACGACCCGAAGGTGCGCATCCGGAGCTGGTCGCCGAAGAAGGTACGCGAACGCGTCCGGCAGGTGTTCGCGGAGGACCCCGAGCACGCGGTCGCCATCGCCGACTGCCAGTCCTTCCTCGACCCTCTCCACATCCTGCCGAACACCAACGGCACCAGGAACTGGGGCGTCTTCCAGATCTCCGACACCCGGCTGCGCGAACTCGGCGGCACACCGCGCAAGGCCCTGGAACCGGAGTGGAACATCCAGGCGGCCCACCGCCTGTGGAAACGCGCGGGCGACTTCGGTGACTGGCCCTACTGCGAGCGCGCGTACACCGAGTCCTCCTCCTCGAAGCCCTCCTCAAAGCCCTCCTCGGGGCCCTCTTCCTCGGAGCCTTCCTCCTGAACGGACAAAGCCGTACCGGTCGCACCGGTACGGCTTCGGTCCTGCCGCCGCGTGCCGCCTCCGCCTGCCGCGTCGTCAGTCCGCTCTCTCCCTCGTCGGATGCGTGAGATTCGCTCCGGTCACCGGGTCGAACACATGAGCCTTGGCCATGTCGACCCGCAACTGCACCGGTTCGCCCTCGCGGGCACGCGTGGCGGCGTCCAGTCGGGCCACGATGTTGTGGGTGTCGGCGCCGGTGTCGCGCAGGCCCGAGTCCTTGGCGAGTTCCTCCAGTTCGGTGGTCGTCGCGGGCCCGCCCTCGGCCGTGAAGTAGACGTACGCGTCGGATCCCAGTGACTCCAACACCTCCACGGTGGCGGTGAAGACCGGGCCCGTCCGGTCCCGGTCGGGCGAGAGGGCCGCGTCCTCGAACGCCTCCGGCCGCAGCCCGACGATGACCTCGCGGGGCGCGTTCTGACGTTCCAGGGCCTGCCTTGTACGGTCGTCGAGGGTCAGGTCGCCCAGGGACGAGCGCAGGGCACCGCCCTCCAGGGTGGCGTTCAGGAAGTTCATCGCCGGGGAGCCGATGAAGCCCGCGACGAAGATGTTGCGCGGCAGGTCGTACAGGTCGGCCGGTGTGCCGATCTGCTGGACCAGTCCCTGTCGCATGACGACGACGCGGTCGCCGAGCGTCATCGCCTCGGTCTGGTCGTGGGTGACGTACACGGTGGTCGTGCCGAGGCGCCGCTGCAGCCGGGAGATCTGGGTGCGCATCTGCACCCGGAGTTTGGCGTCCAGGTTGGAGAGCGGCTCGTCCATCAGAAACGCCTTGGGGTCACGGACGATGGCCCGCCCCATGGCCACCCGCTGACGCTGTCCGCCCGAGAGGTTGGCGGGTTTGCGTTCCAGGTGATCGGCGAGGTCGAGGATCCGGGCGGCCTCCGTCACCTTGGCGTCGATGGTGGCCTTGTCCACCTTGGCCAGACGCAGCGGAAAGCCCATGTTCTCCCGGACGTTCATGTGCGGGTACAGGGCATAGCTCTGGAACACCATGGCGACATCGCGTTCCTTGGGGGCCAGGTCGTTGACGACTCGGTCGCCGATGCGCAGGGTGCCCTCGGTGATGTCCTCGAGTCCGGCGATCATGTTCAGGGTGGTGGACTTGCCGCATCCCGACGGACCGACCAGGATCACGAACTCGCCGTCGGCGATCTCGATGTCCACGTCCCGCACGGCGACGGCCCCGTCGGGAAAGCGCTTGGTGACTCCCTCGAGGATGATCTCGGCCATGGCTGGTGCCTCCTTGCCTTCATGCCTTCCGGGTCCGAGTACCGCTGTCCGTGTCCCGGACCGGGGGCCCGTCCACCGCGGTCTGCCCGTTCACCCCTTGACCGCCCCGGAGGTCAGTCCGGCGACGATGCGCCGCTGGAAGAACAGGACGAAAACGATGATCGGGATGGTGATGACCACAGCGGCGGCGGCGATCGATCCTGTGGGCTGCTGGAACTGGGAGCTTCCGGTGAAGAACGCGATCGCGGCCGGTACGGTGCGCGCGGACTCGGTGGACGTCAGGGAGATCGCGAACAGGAAGTCGTTCCAGCAGAAGATGAACACGAGAATGGCCGTGGTGAACACGCCCGGCGCGGCCAGCGGCACGATGACCATCCGGAACGCCTGCGCGGGCGTCGCCCCGTCGACCTTGGCGGCCTTCTCCAGATCCCAGGGGATCTCCCGGAAGAACGCCGACAGGGTGTAGATCGCCAGCGGCAGGGAGAAGGTCATGTACGGGATGATCAGCCCGATCCAGGTGTCGAAGATCCCGATGATCCGCTCGATGTTGAACAGCGGTGACACCAGGGAGATCGGGGGGAACATGGCGATCAGCAGGGACATGCCGATGAGCACCCGCTTGCCGGGGAAGCGCAGCCGGGCCACCGCGTAGGCCGCCATGGTGCCGAGTGCCACCGCGATCACCGTGGCGATCAGGGCGATTCCGATCGAGTTGATCAGCGCGCGGGTGAACTCGGAGGTCTCGAAGATGCCGCGGTAGTTCTCGAGGGTCCAGTCCCTGGGGATGTAGTCGCCGTCCGTGAGGGTGGCGGGGTCCTTGAACGACAGCGCGGCGATCCACCACACCGGGAACAGGGCGTACAGGACCACCACCAGGTTGATGACACCCCATCGGGCGGCATGTGTCTTTCCCGCCTCGGCCATCAGTTCCGCACCTCCGAGCCCGGCGCCGCCGTGCCGAACATCTTGACGAAGGCGAAGGCGATGATCCCGACGCAGATGAAGATCAGGACCGAGATCGCCGACCCGATGCCCAGGTTCAGGGCGGTGAACAGGTTGTCGTACCCGAGGATCGACAGGGAGCCGGTCCCCTGGGCGCCCGCGGTCAGGATGTAGATGTTGTCGAAGATCCGGAACGCGTCCAGGGTGCGGAAGAGCAGCGCCACCAGGATCGCCGGTTTCATGAGCGGCAGCATGACCTTGGTGAACCGCTGCCAGGCGGTGGCACCGTCCACCATGGCCGCCTTCAAGGTCTCCTCGGGGACCAGTGCGAGGCCCGCGAGCAGCAGCAGGGCCATGAACGGCGTCGTCTTCCACACCTCGGCGAGGATGATCAGCCAGAGGGCGGGCCACTGTTCGGTCAGCGGAGCCTCTCCGCTGGGCAACAGCTCGGCGAGGTACCCGAGTTCCGGTGTCCAGGCGTACTGCCAGGAGAAGGCGGCGACCACGGTGACGATCCCGTACGGGACGAGGACCGCCGTGCGGACGGCGCCGCGCCAGAAGATCGTGCGGTGCATCACCAGGGCGAGCCCCATTCCGAGGACCAGTTCGATCGCCACCGACACGGCTGTGATGAACAGCGTGACCCAGAAGGCGTCCCACCAGAACGGCGAGGAGAGCACCGCCCCGTAGTTGTCCAGGCCCACGAACTCCGCCCGGCCGGGGAAGCGCAGGTCGTACCGCTGGAGAGAGAGATAGACGGCGTACCCGATGGGGTAGGCGGTCACCGCCGTCATGACGACGACCGCGGGCGCGCAGAGCAGCCAGCCGAGACGCCGCTCCTGCCGGGCACCCGCCGAGAGCGCCGCCCGGTCCGCCTTCACCCGCCCCGTCTCCGACTCGGGGGGCGTCGGCGCTCCGGCGGGTCGCGCCCGCGTGCTCATGTCCGCCCGCCCGAGTACGACGCCCGCGCGATGCGGCACGGGCCGGCGGAGTGGTGCGGTGGGCAGTGGTTCACGGGATCACACCCTCGGATCGCAGGGCATCGTCGATCTGCTCCCCGATGGTGTCGACGGAGCTCTCCGGTTCGATTCCGGACGGCGGCGACAGGGTGTGGGAGACCGCGATCGACACGTTCTGGTAGACCGGAGTGATCGGGCGCACGCTCGCCGACTCCAGGGCGGCCAGCACGTCCTTGGAGAAGGGGTACTCCTTCATGAACGCGGGCTCGTCGTACAGGGCTCGCAAGGTGGGGGGCAGACCGCCCTCGAGCGCGGCGGCGAGCTGGTTCTCCCGGTTGCGCAGGCACAGCGCCGCCTCGAAGGCCAGATCGGGGTGGCGCGAGTAGGCGCTCACGGCCAGGTCGATGCCGCCGATCGTGGGCCGTGCCGGGCGGCCGGCGTCGACCCGGGGGTACGGCGCCCAGCGGAAGTTCTTGAACAGCTCGGGGTTGTTCGCCTTCATCGACGGATAGACGAATGGGTAGTTGAGCTCGAACGCGGCCGTCCCCGACTCCATGGCGAGGCGGTTCTGGTCCTCCATCTGGTTGGGCAGGGAAGGGTCCGCGGCCGCGGACTTCGCCAGATCGCGCATGATCCCGGCGGCGCGCACGGCAGGAGGACCGAGCGAGGGCTCGGTCGCGCTCGCATTGAGGATGGAGCCGCCCGCACTGTTGATCAGTGTGTTGAACCAGACGGTCAGCCCTTCGTACTGGGCGCCCTGGATCTCCACGAAGTGCGGTTTGCCCTGCCTGGCGAGCGCCTCGGCCATGTCCAGCATCTCGGCCCAGGTCGTGGGTGGGGTGGGCACCAGGTCCTTGCGGTACCACAGGAGTTGGGTGTTGGTGTTGTACGGGACGGCGTACAGCTTGCCCTTCCACGTCGAGGTCTGCAGCGGTACGCGCAGGGTGCCCTCCACGGCCTGCCGCTTCGCCGCCCCCGTCCACTCCCGGATCCAGCGTGCCTCGGCGAACTCCGCCGCCCAGGTGACGTCCAGGCCCAGGATGTCGAGCGAGTCGTCCTCGGCGGCGAGTCTGCGGACCAGCTGCTGGCGCTGACCGTCCGCGGCACGCGGAAGCTTGTGGTAGCTGATCCTGTAACGGCCGCCCGACGCCTGGCTGCACCGGTCGGCCGCCTTCTGGAGCGCACCGGAGTCGTCCGGGAAGTTGTACCAGTCGAGAGTGGGTCTGCCGGAGCCCTCGTCATCGCCGCAAGCGGCGAGCACCGATGCCAGCAACGGCAGTACGGCGAAGGCCCGCAGCCATCGCCTCCGTCCGCGGCATCCCGTGCGACCCTTGCGCCCCGGAACGGGCCGACAGCCGTACCTCGCGTGCACGCGCTCCACACCTCGCTTCCGGACGGTGGCACGGGATTGGGACCTCGCAGCGTCTCCCTCCCGGACGAACACTAAAGAGGACATAAAGGAAGATCAAGCACATAAGGCAGCAGATCATCGGCTTCGATCCGTCGGCTTCGATCCGTCGGCTTCGATCCGTCGGCTTCGATCCGTCGGCTTCGATCCGTCGGCTTCGATCCGTCGGCTTGGATCCATCAGCCGCGGTGCCCCGGAAACGGCGAAGAGGCCACCTCCGATCCATCGGAGATGACCTCTGACCTGCTGCTTCACAAGTCGGGACGACAGGATTTGAACCTGCGACCCCTTGACCCCCAGTCAAGTGCGCTACCAAGCTGCGCCACGTCCCGTCGCGCTCGGCACGGTGTTCCGTGTGAACGCGCAGGTAAACCCTACCCTACGTAGCCCTGACGCCGAGTTCGGGCAGCTCCCGCGTCGTCCCGGCGAGATCGGCCCGGACGCGGTCCCGGATGTGCAGGATCAGCGCGGCCAGGTCGGCGCAGTACACGGACGGATTGCGGAAGCCGCTGCCGGCGGCGTACCGGTGGGCGAAGAGCCCGCCCCCGCACACGGTGACCAGGGGGCAGCGTCCACACGTCGCCCCCAGTCCGCCGGTGCCCGACTGCCGCTGACGGACCATGGGCTCGTCCAGGACGTCGTCGAAGCTGTGGCGGAACACGTCGAGCCCCGTCTCCGGCGCCCCCTCGTACGCGACCTTGAGGGAGTCGGACTGCTCGATGGAGCCGTCGGTCTCGACGACGGCCAGTGTCGCCGGGGCCAGACCGACGGACTCGGTGCGCATCGTGCCCCCGAGGACGCCGGCCATCAGCTCTTCGAAGAGCCGGATGCCCGTCTCCCGTACGGGCGCGTCGTACCAACGGTCGAACACGCGCCGCAGCCAGTCGGCGTACGGTGTGCCTTCCTGGTGGACCGTCCTGGGGTGAGCGGTCACGGGCGGGACGTCGGGTATCCGCCGACGGCGCTCGGCGACACCCGGGGGCGGGGTCTCCCAAGTGCCGTGCGGCAGAAGGAGGTCGACGCGGGGAGGATGCGAGGCGAGCAGGGCCTCGTAGGTCTCCACGGGGTCGTTGGCCAGGTCGATCGTGCACAGCAGACCCGCGTACAGGTGCCGGGATTCGGGCGCTCCGAGCCGAGCGAGGCCCTCCAGCACCCTCCCGTGGCTGCCCCGGCCCTGCGGGAAGACGCGATGCCGGTCGTGGGCGACGCGCGTGCCGTCGAGGCTGACGCTGACGCCGACCTGGTACCGCCGCAGCACGTCCAGGTTGTCGGGGGTCAGGAGCACGCCGTTGGTCTGGAGGGAGAAGCGGACGGGCACCGCCGCCTTCGTCAGCCCCTGTTCGAGAACCCCGAGCAGTTCCCCGAGCCGCCCTGCCCCGAGCAGCAGCGGCTCCCCGCCGTGCAGCACGACCCGCACATCGGGCAGCCGATGCGCCACGGCGTGCTCGGCGATCCGCCGCGCCACCCGCTCGACGACGGCCGGCTCCATCACCCGGGGTTTGGCCTGCCAGCTGGTGTCGGCGGAGTGGTAGACGTAGCAGTAGTCGCAGTCGAGGTTGCAGCGGCTGTGCACTTTGAGGATGAACTGGCGCAGGGACGCGTGACTCGGCTGGACCGGCGGGAGCGTCACTACATCGGCGCTTCGCACTCGAGGGAGGATTCGAACTCGGCCAGGTGCGGGGCGTCCGGATACGCGGCCTCCTGGGCGAGGCGGCGCAGTACGTGACCGAGCGCGCTGCTCTCGGGAACGGTATCGGGGCAGTCCTCGGCGGGCCCGATCGGGCCCGCGCCGGAGGGGGCGCGGCCCGCAGACGTATCCGACGGGGACAAGAAGGGTGACACCGCACTCCTAGGGGGGCCAAGCTGACACGGGGGCCGCTTGGCGGGAGACGCCTGCGGCGGTGAGCGGAGAATAGCAGCGAAACAAAGGAAAACGGCAGGAACCAACACAAAGCGCCGTAAAGAGAACCTCACTGTTCCGGTAAGGCACATACCGCTCTCGGGGCGCGGAATCAGAAAGTGAAGGGTGGCTCGATGTCCGCGTCCAGCCGCACCCCGCTGTCCACCGCCTCGTAGGTCGGGTGGTTCACGCCCAAGGTGCGGGCGGCGAGTTGCAGGGCCCCACTGTAGTGCTCCTCCGATTCCTCCGTCACTCCCACCCCCGCGAGATCGATCGACAGGTTGGAGCGCAGGGTGACGACGTCGTAGTGGTCGGCCCCCAGAGTCTCCAACACCCCTGCGAGCGCCTCGCGTTCGAGGGCGATGGCCGCCTCCGTCTCGCCTGTGTCGACCAGGCAGTTGGCATAGTTGATCATCGCGTCCAGGGTGTACGGGTGCCGTGCGCCGAGCGTGTCGGTCAATGCCCTGAGAGCACGTTTCGAGGTCGCTCGGGCGGCCGCCGCGTGGCCGCCGAGCCGCAGATAGATCGCCAGGTTGTTCTGGCAGCCCAGTGTGTAGGGGTGCGACTCCCCCAGGGTCTGCCGCTGGCGGGCCAGGATGTGATCGGCGTGATCACGAGCCCTGTCGACGTCGCCGAGAGCCGCGAGCACATTGGCCAGGTCGGCACGGGCGGCCAGCGTGTCCGGGTGATCGGGGCCACGGTCCTCCGCGTACATCAGGTGGACGGACGCGACGAGGTCGCGGGCCTCTTCGTAGCGGCCCGACCTGCGTAGTGCCACCGCGTGATTGCGTTGGGTGGACAGCGTCTGGGCGTGGCGGGGGCCCAGCCGTTCCCACAGCAACTGGCAGGTCTCCTCAAGGAGTACGAGCGCCGCACGGAGGTCACCGGTCTCGCGGAGGTCGCGGGCGTAGTTGGAGGCGGCGCTGAGGGTGTAGATGTCCGTGGGGCCCTTGAGGTCGAGTCGGTCGCGGTACACACGCCGGTGGATCTCCAGGGCCGCGAGCCGGTCTCCGCACAGGTACTCGGATACGCCGAGGTTGCTGGCGTGCATGGACAACCGCAGGTCGTCGGGTGGCCAGGCCGCCTTGCTGGCCTCGTAGGTGGCGCGGTCCCATTCCCTGGCCTCCGCGTAACGGCCCAGGGCGTTGAGATCGGCGGCCACGTTCGCGGCGGCGATGAGGGTACGGCGACGCTCCGGGCCCACCAGGGCGGCCAGCCGCGTGTGGACGTCGAGGTCGTTGCGCCAGGCCTCACGCGAAGCGCCCTGGGAGCGCAGGATGTTGCCGAGCTGAGTGCGCAGACCGAGGACCTGGATGCTGTCCGGGCCCAGGCGTTCGGTCCACTCGGCGAGGACACGCTCGGCGGTGTCCCGCCCGGGGCCGAGCAGATTGCGGCGCCAGAGACAGCGGACCGTGTCAATGATCCACTGCTGCACGGCGGGGTCGTCACTGCGCGCCGCGCGGCTGGGCCACAGGTGGGGCAGGAGTTGCGCGTAGCGCGCCCAACTCTCCGGGGCTCCGGGGGACTTGGGATTTCCCGCCGCCAGTACGGAGTGCACCACCGAGCGCAGTGCCAGGCGCCGTTCCACCGGCATCGAGTGGCGGATCTCGGCCTGCACCAGACGGTGGACGACCAGCGTGCCCTCCTCCTGGTCCGCCTGGGCCAGCCCGAACCGGTTGATCTCCTGGAAGACCTCGCTGATGGTCACCTCGTCCCGGGGTTCGTCCTCGCCGAGCGTGAGGGCGTCCATCAGGGAACGGGTGTAGAGCAGGTCCATCGGGATGGGGTCGGCGCCGAAGAAGGAACAGATCTCCAACAGGTCTGCGGCGGCCGGACTGTTGGCACGGATCTCCTCCAACGACACCAGCCATCCGGCCAGTTCCAGCGAGCGCTTCTCCGTGCGCTTGAGCAGCTCGGTGGCATGGGTGCGCAGGAGTTGCAGATAACGGTCGGCGGGCATGGCCGTGGCGCTCAGCCACACGGCGGCCTGGTGGACGGCGAGCGGGAGATCGCCGAGTTCGTGAGCGATCTGCTGGGTGCTGTCCGGGTCGAGTCCCGGGTTGTGCCGCCCCAGCAGCGCCACACTCTCGGACCGGCTGAACACCTCGACCGGCAGTACGTTCCCCGCTTCCTCCCACGTGCGGTCGCGGGAGGTGACGATCACATGTCCGCCCTGCGAGGTCTCGGCGGGGAGCCAGTCGGCCGTCTCCTCCGGTGAGCCCGCGCTGTCGAAGACGATCAGCCAGTTGCGGTAGGGGGTCCCGCCGGCCAGGGCCCTGAGCACCCGCCCCGCGGTGAGCGCCGTGTCCTCCCCGTGCTCGATGCCGAGTTGCGGCGCGAGGCGTGCCAACTCGCTGGCGATGACCGTGGGTTCGGCCGCCGGGACCCACCAGACCACGTCGTAGGAACCACGGAATCGGTAGGTGTACTCCAGTGCCGTCTGTGTCTTGCCGACTCCGCCGAGGCCCACGAGGACCTGCGGGGTGCCGGAATCCGCCGAGGTGAGGCGGTCGCGCAGTTCGTGCAGCAGTGCGTTCCGGCCGGTGAAGCCGGTGTTGCGCGGCAGCAGCGACTCGACGGACGGATTCGTTCCCGGATAGCGCGGCGGTTCCGGAGTCAGCAGCGCGGGTGTGCCGCGCCCGGGGGTGGGGGCCGAGGGCGGCGGGCCGACGCTCTGCCGCAGGCGCCGTACCGCGTTCACCGGGGTGAGGTGGGCGATGCTGGGGGCGGCGGCGAGGTCGAAGGGCGGCTCAAGGGCCCGTTCGCCACCGTGGATCCGAACGGCGATCAGTTCGGGGGCGAGGGCGCGTTCCCGGCCGGTCAGCGCACGCCAGAGCACGGCCGACTGCGCAACCGCCGCGTACTCCTCGGACAGCAGCGCGAGGACTCTGCCCTCCTCCGCCAGGGCGCGCACCACCTCCGGGGCGGTCTCGCCGGGGCGGGTGGCGGTGACGTCGTGCAGGGTGACGCGGAACCCGGCGGATTCCAGGTGCCAGGCGACCCACTCCGCCCAGATCCGGTCCCCGGGCGCGTAACTGACGAAGAGGCAGGCGCTGATGGCCCTGCTCTTGTTCATATAGGCGGTGAGCAGCCGCTGTCGCTCCTCGTCCGGCAGCGGAACGCCCCTGCGGACCTCGCCGTCGGTGAGCCAGTCCGTGAGCCGCTCACAGGCCTTGAGGACCGTGCCCTCCTGCAACGGACGGTCGCCGACGGGCGCGACGATCTCCTCGTAGGCGTAGAACGTCTTGTACGGGATCTCCACGTCGCCCCAGTAGCGTTCGACGCTTCCCTCGTCCAGCCACGCGAGATGGCCGCCGAAGACCTCCCTGGCACGGTCGCGGCTGATCTCCAGTCGCTCCCGCTCCGCGTCCTCGACGCGCATGGGGACCGGCAGCAGCCGTATCGGGCGACGTGAGCCCTTCGTCACGGCGCGGGCGACGTGCGCGGAGCCGCGCATGTTCTGCACGTTGTAGACGAAGCCGAGGACGAGGGTGTCGGGGAGCAGCACCGTACAGATGCCCGAACTGTCGGTGACACCGGTGCGGCTGTCTATCAGGACGTAGTCGTAGCGGGCGGCCATCTCCTCGCGCATCTCCAGCAGGAACGATCCGCCGCCGAGTCGTTCGTAGAACGCGTGCCAGTCGAAGGTGGTGACGGAGTCCGAATAGGCCGCGTTCTGCCTGCCTGCGGGCAGGAAGTCCAGCCGTCCGCCGCTCGCGAACTTGAGGTCGAGGCCGACGACGTACGGTCTCAGGTCCAGTGTCCGGCGGAACCAGCCCTCGTCCTGCGGGGCCTCCTCGTGGCCGGGCAGGAGCACCGCCTGCTGGTAGGCGCGCAGCAGGTCGATCAGCCCGTCGGTGTCGCGCAGCTCGGGGTCGGTGAGCAGGGGATGGAAGTAGCTGTGCAGGCCCGGGGCCTCCAGGTCCCAGTCGACGGCCAGCACGCGTTTGCCCCGGCTGGCCAGGATCCAGGCCACGTTCGCCAGGGCCATCGTGCGGCCGACACCGCCCTTGAACGAGTAGAAGGTGACGACCTGGCCTCGGCCGTCCGGCGCGCTGGAGGTGCTCATCCGGTCTCCTGGGCAGTCGTGGTCGGTCGGACGGGTCACAGACGGGGCATCGTCGGGGGCGGTCCGCCCGGCGGCAGACGCCGGACCTGGCCGCTGGCGGCGATCCGGTTCTGGGTCACCGTCACGGCCCGGGCCAGCATGTCGTCGAACTCGTGCTGGTCGACAGGGGCCCAGAACACAGGGTCGTGAGGGTCGTTGCGCCGCAGCCAGTTGCGCTCGAAGACCTCCTTGACCGCGTCCCACAGCGTCTCGTTGTCCGTGCCCGACTCCCTGTCGTGCTCGTGGCAGGGGACGAGCACCGCGGTCGTCGGGTGGTGGAGTTCGTCGTAGCGCACGAGCGCCCCCCGGTACGGCGCTTCGCGCGCCGACCAGGCGTCCACGAGCAGGACGCATGCCTGGTTGAGGCTGCGGGCGCGGTTGAGGTGGCGGATGAGCTGGGGGCTCACCGCCTCGACGCTGGCGGTGTGTCCGTCGCCGGTGATGACCCGCTTGGCCCGCTCCACGACGGTGGGGACGCGCGGTGGGCTGTAGGGCGCCCACATCCACGGCGCCTCCCCGTAGTACGTGGTGTGCGAACGGCCCACCGGAGGCTGTGACTTGGTGCAGGCGGCGACGAATATCCGGACGTGCCCGGTGAGTTCCGGTGCTTCGTTGACCGGGAAGCAGCCCCGTACCGTCGACAGGTCGAAGGCGGGAGGCTCGTCGGTGGGCAGGTTGAAGGGATCGGCCGCCCCGCGTACCCGGCGGGCCAGTTCCTCGACCACGTGCCGGTACGCGGCTCCGCCGGGATCCGACTGCATCAGCTGCAGCAACCCGTGTCTGAGGTACTCCTCGCCGAAGCCCGGTTCGGTGTACTGGACCGCCCTGACCTCGGCGGGCATCCTGCGCTGCGGCACCGGTTCCCAGAGCACCGGGACCAGCGCACGCGGCTGCACGGAGGTCCTCTCCTGGTAGCGCTTGACCCGTGCGGCGAAGTGGGTCCACTCCTTGCCGCAGTACTCGCTGCGGAAGTAGGCAGGCGAGTAGAGCGCGACCATGGCCTTGCACGAACCGACCGCGCGGCTCAGTTCCAGCAGCCAGTCGTCACCGAGCAGGATGTTCTCGACGTCACGGAAGGTGGGCTGGCGGGCCGAGAACGTGCCCGGCAGGTCGAGGGCGTGCAGCAGGTCGTTGTAGAACCGCCCGACGTAGGCCGCCCGGTCGTCCCGCCTGGCGTAACTGAGAAAGAAGTACGGCTGATCCAAGGCGCCCCCCAGCGTGCCGCACCGCATCGACGGCACCGTGGTCCTACCCTGCCCCCGCCGCTCTCAGACATACGGGCGACCACCGAGTGAACGCCCGACGGCCACGTCCCGGGTCGCCCTACTCCGGCGGCGTAGGTGTGTCGTGGGTGCGGTACATCGCCTGGACGTCCAGTTCGAGTTGGATGGTGGGGCCCACGACCGCTATGCCCCGGGCGAGCATGGAGCGCCAGTTCAGGGTGTAGTCCTCGCGGTGGAGTTCGGACTTGGCTAGGGCGGCGCAGCGGAGTTCCTCGCCGTAGCCGCCGTTGACGGTGCCGAGGTAGGTGGTGTCGAGGGCGACGGAGCGGCTGACGCCGTGCATGGTGAGGCTGCCCTGGAGGGTCCACTTGCTGCCGCCGCGGTAGGCGAAGCGCGTGCTGGTGAAGTCGATGTACGGGAAGCGTTCGACGTCGAGGAAATCCGCTGAACGCAGGTGCGTGTCACGGGTGTTGTTGCCGGTGTTGATGCTGGACGCGTCGATGCGGACGTGGACGCGCGAGCGCGTCATGTCCTGGTCGACCGCGAGGCCGCCCTCGAAGCGTTCGAAGCGGCCGTGCACATGGGCCATGCCGACGTGCTTGGCGATGAAGCGGATCGCGGTGTGCGGCGGGTCGAAGAGCCAGGTTCCGGGCGGCGGGAGTTCGAGCGCGCGGGCCGACTGGAGCCACACCCGTTCCCGGGAGACACCGCTGTCCGAGGTGACCTCGATCGTCTCCCGGTGCGGTTCCAGCCCCTCGGCCATGATCAGCATGCTGTAGGTGCCCGGCGGCAGAGCGGCCGTGAAGAAGCCGTACGGGTCGGTCGCGCCGCGGGCCGCCACGCGGTGGGTGCGCAGTTCCGTCACCGTGACGTCCGCCGCGGCCATGGGCTGGTTCACGGGGTCCAGTACCTCGCGGAGGACGACACCCGCGCCGTCCGGCACCGGGAACAGGGCGCCCGCGGCGCCTCCGGGGGCATTCCCGCGTCGCCGCCGGAGCAGTGCGAGGGGCATGGTGTTCACCTTTCGAGTCTCGTCGTCGCCTGTGCGGCGGCCGTCGGTTCTTCGCGCGTCGGCAGTCAGTCGTGCGTGCGTCGGCGCTGGGCGGGGCGGGGCATGGTCAGGACCATGCCCGAGGGCGGTCGCCGGTGTACGCCGCTCTCAGGATCTTCAGGGCTTCCGCTGTGGAGGTCCGGCGTGGGTTGGGGTAGGCCTGGCTCGTCACCTGAGCCGCTGCCGTCGCCAAGTCGGCCTCTTCGAGGCCGAGTTGGGCGAGCGATCGGGGGGCTCCGAGGCCGCCGGCGAGGTCTTGGAGGGCTTCGGCGGGGTTGTCGGTTCCCAGTGCCCGGGCGAGGGCCGTCATGGCTTCGGGGGCCGCCGGGGCGTTGTGGGCGAGCACGTACGGGAGGACGACCGTGTGGGTCTCGGCGTGCGGGAGGCCGAAGGTGCCGCCCAGGACGTGGCACAGCTTGTGGTGCAGGCCCATCGTGGTCGCGCCGAGCGCGGTGCCGCAGAGCCAGGCGCCGTAGAGGGCGCGGCCGCGTGCCTCCAGGTCCCCGGGGTCGGCCGCCACCGCGGGGAGCGCGCCCGCCATGGCCCGGGCGCCCTCCTCCGCCGTCAGCGACACCAGCGGCGAGGCGTCCGGCGCGTACAGGGCCTCGGCGGCGTGGGCGAGGGCGTTGATGCCGCTGGTCACGGAGAGGGGCACCGGGAGGGTGAGGGTGAGTTCGGGGTCGTAGACGACGCTGCGCGGCAGGACCGACGGGGCGCGGCCGGTGCGTTTGGCGCCGTGCTCCGTCAGGCCCCAGACGGAGGTCATCTCCGAGCCGGAGTACGTCGAAGGCACGGCGATCAGCGGCAGTTCGGTGCGCAGCGCGATCGCCTTGCCCAGTCCGATCGCCGAGCCGCCGCCGACCGCCACGAGGCCGTCCGCGCCCGCGGCGCGCGCCGCGTGGACCGCCTCGTCGGCCACCTCCACCGGCACATGCTGGCGAGCCCGCGCGAACACCCCGGCGCACGCGTCGCCCAGCGCCCGCGCGACAGCTTCCGCGGTCTCGGTGCCCCTCGGTCCGCAGACCACCAACAGGGCCCGCAGACCGAGCCGTTCGGCCTCCCCCGGCACCGCCGTCACCGACGCGCCGGGGCGCATCACGACCCGGACGGGCTGGGCCTCGTACACGAATTCCATCGCGGTCACGACCGCTCCGGGTGGCGTTCGGCCGGTACGTCCGACGTGTTGAGCACGAGGTCGAAGCGGGCGTGGCGGAACGGGTTCGGGATGTCGAACCGTCGTGCCAGCGACGGGTCGTCGGTCTCGGCGAAGTCCTGCACGAGGCTGTCCTTGACCGCGAAGACCGCGTCGGAGTCGAGGTGGTCGCTGCCGGCCACGAAGATGTGCGTGGTGACCGGGGTGTGTCCCTCGGCCGAGGCGATGAAGTGGATGTGCGCCGGGCGGTAGGGGTGCCGGGCCGTCGCCCGGAGGAGGTCGCCGACCGGGCCGTCCGTGGGGATGGGATACGGGCTCGGCACACAGGTGCGGAACCAGAAGCGGCCCTCGCCGTCCGCCGTGAACAGTCCGCGGCCGTTGCCCGCCGGCTGGACGTCGGGCTGCTGGACGTCGTAGTAGCCCTCGGCGTTCGCCTGCCAGACGTCGAGGGTCGCGCCGGGCAGCGGGGTGCCGTCGCCGGACAGCACGCGGCCGCTGATCACGCACGGTTCGCCGCCGCCGACCAGGTCGATGTCGGCGCCGAGTTCCCGGACCGGTGACTCGGTCATGTGGAAGGGGCCGAGGACCGTCGACTCCGTCGCGCCGCCGCGCTCGTCGCTGTTGATCGTCTCGACGAGCATCGAGACGCCGAGGACGTCCGACAGGAGGACGAACTCCTGCCTGGTGTCCGTGCAGGCCTGCCCGGTCGCCGTGAGGAAGGCGATCGCCCGCTCCCACTCCGCCGTCGTGGGTTCGGTCTCGCGGACGAAGGCGTGGAGGTGGCGGGTGAGGGCGGTCAGCAGCTCGCGCAGGCGCGGATCGGCCGTGCCGTCGAGGCTGGCGACGACGGCCTCCGTGACGCGGGTGGTGAATTCGGTGGTCATGTCTGAAGGATCCCCCGGTCAGCCGTGCCCGAGAATGCGCCGCACCGCCCCGGTCAACAGCCGTTCGGCGTCCGTCGGGGTCGCGGCCGGCGTCGCGTGGCGGAAGGCGACGTAACCGTCCGGCCGCACGAGGAGCGCTCCCCCGTCGGCGACCTCCCTGAGCCGTGCCCAGTCGCCGTACGGGTCCTCGTACTCCTGGCCGGGGCCTATGACGACGGTGGCGATCTCCAGGTCCTGGGCCTTTGCGGCCCGGAGCCAGTGGGTACCGCCGATGCCGGTGAGCAGGGTGAAGCGGCCGCGGCCGACGGTGTCGAGGGTGGAGAGGGCGCGGGTGCCGGAGGTGATCCAGGCGTGCGGGAGTTTGGCTCCGGGGCGGGAGCTCGGCTGGTGGTACAGCTCGGGGTCGCGGGCGAAGCCGGGGTCCGGCGTGCCGTCGGGGACGACCGCCGTGGAACTCGTCGCGGAGTACCGCTGGTTGAGGTCGACGCCGTGCGCGTTGAACTCGTACACCTTGAACGCGATCGCCTCCCGGAGCCGCGCCCGCTGCTTCTCGGCCGCCTCGCTGTCGTCCTTGCGGGCGGCGATGTTGGCCCACAGCTGGTCGGGGGTCTGCGGGGAGAGCCCGTCGAGGGCCTCGAAGACGGGGGCGGTCTCGCCGATGGACTTGTTGGCGCGGGTGACGATCTGCCTGCCGATCGGGGCGCGTTCGGCGGTGTAGGTGTCGAGCAGCGCGGGGGACGCGGTGCCGTCGAGGACGAGCTTGAGCTTCCAGGCCAGGTTGTAGGAGTCCTGGATGGAGGTGTTGGAGCCGAGGCCGTTGGACGGCGGGTGGCGGTGGGTGGCGTCGCCGGCGCAGAAGACCCTCCCATGGGAGTAGGTCTCGGCGTACATCTCGTTGACGGTCCAGGCCGAGGAGGACTTGATCGTCACGGGGATCTCGTCGTCGCCGACCAGCCTGCGGACGATCGACTCGGCGTACTCGGTGGTCAGGTCGGGGGCGCCCGCGGCGACGTCGTAGCCCCAGACGATCAGCCACTCGTTCCAGGGGCGCACGCACCGCACCAGGCCCGCGCCGATGCCGCCGACGGTGGCGCCGGGGGCCAGCACCCAGTAGAGGGTGGACGGGCGGTGCGCGGTGTACTTCGACAGGTCCATGTCGAAGACGATGTTGATGCTGCCGGCCACACCCATCTGACCGCCCATCGGCAGCCCGGCGTCCTCGGCGACCTGGGAGCGGCCGCCGTCGGCGCCGATGAGGTACTTGGCGCGGATGGTGTACTCGTCGCCGCGCAGCCGGTCCTCGACGGTGACCGTGACGCCGTCGTCGTCCTGGACGAAGGACTTGTAGACGGTGCTGAAGCGCAGGTTCGTGCCGCGCGCGACGGCCGCGTCGACGAGGACGGGCTCCATGAGGTGCTGCGGCATGTCGCACATGCGGGTGGGGCTGGCCAGTTCGTGCGCGGCCTGGACGAGCGGGTCGTTGCCCCAGGAGCGGATCCGGCCCAGTTCCTCCCCCGCGAGGCTGGTGCAGAAGGTCGTGTCGCCCATCAGCCGCTGCGGGGTGGCCTTCGCGACGACCTCGTCCTCGACGCCGAGGTCCCGCAGCACCTCCATGGTGCGCTGATTGGTGATGTGGGCCCGGGGCGTGTCGGCGAGACTTGCATAGCGGGTGACCACGATGTTCGGGACGCCGTACGTGCTCAGGGCTAGCGCGGCGGAGGCGCCTGCCGGGCCACTGCCCACGATCAGTACGTCGGTCACGACATCCGGCTCTGCGACCGGCTCGACGGTGTGCACGGGAAACGCTCCAGGGAATGAGGACAGGCACCGACCGTTCAAGATCATGGAGGGCGGCGCGGGAGCGTGGGTGTCTCAATACGAGACAGTGCGTGCGTCGCGCTCGGGGTGGTGGGGCGGGGTGGTTGCTCGGGGCGGCGCGTCGGGTGGTTGCTCGGGGTGCTTGTTGCTCCTTCAAGCATGACGGGTACGGTGAGGGGGTCGTGACCACCGCAGATCATCTCCCCGTCGACCCTGCCATGGCGTCGCTGCGCAGGGCCCGTGAGTCGTTCCTGGAAGGCCGCCGGCTGCCGGACGGGGTGCCGGAGGAGACCGTCGCCGCCTGGAAGCGTGCCCGCTTCTTCGGCGTACGGCACGACGCCGTACGGGCCGACGAGGAGCGCGGCGGCGCACTGCCTGACGGTGACGGCCCCGGCGGCGTACCGCCGGAGGAGTCGGACCTGTTGGCGGCGGCCCGGCCCGTGCTCGAACGGCTGGCCCCCGCGGTGGGCACCGGGAGAACGGCGCTCCTGCTGACCGACGAGCGGTTGCGCGTGCTGTGGGCGACCGGGCGCGCGCCCGGCGATCCGTACCACGAGGACCTCTCCGAGCAGGTGGTCGGCCACAACAGCGCGGCACTGGCGCTGCGCACCCGCCGTCGCGCCGAGGTGCACGGCCCGGAACACTTCCTCGATCTGTGGCAGGACATGTCCGCGGTCAGCGTGCCCGTGCTCGGGCCGGAGACCGGACGCACCGTGGGCACCGTGACGGTCACCTCCGAGTTGTGCGCCGCGTGCGCCCCGCATCCGTGGGCCTCCCTCGCCGAGGCGGCCGCCGGTGCCGTGGAGGCGGAGCTGCTGGCGCGGTCGCGGCCGGCCGAGCGGGTGCTGCTGGACGCGTATCTGCGGGCCGCTCGGGAGCGGGGGCGGGCGGTGGTCGCCCTCGACGGCCGCAACCGGCTGGTGAGCGAGGCCGCGGGCCGGCTGTTGTCACCGGAGGGGCTGGAGGCGCTGGAGCGGGGTGCCGTCGTGCTGCTGCGGGAGGCGGAGGACAGGGCGGCACCGACCTCCGGGGGTGAACCGGCGCCGGGCGAGGCCCCGTCCGGGACCGGTGCGGCCTCGGACGCGTGGCGGGTCCGGCTGCCGGAGGACGTCCGGTGTTCCGCGACGGTCACCCCGGTCTGGCACCGTGGGGCGGTCATCGGCGCGGTGGCCGTCCTGGAGCCGCTCTGCGCCGACACGGTCACGCCGGTCGGGCGATGCGGGCGGGCCGGGCAGGGCGACCGGGATGTCGCGGCGCCGGCCGGGCGCTCGGTGCCGTGGCGGCACGCGGTCGGTCGGGCCACGGAGCTGGCCCGGTCACCGGAGCCCTTGTTGCTGGTGGGCGAACGAGGCACCGGCAAAACGGCGCTAGCCCACGCCCTCGCCCCCGAGTCGCTGGTCGTCGACGCGGCGGAGGGCGAACTCGGCTCCGCGGTCGAGGCGTTGAAGGAGGGGCATGCGCTCCTGATCCGCCATGTCGAGCGTCTCGCGCAACCCGACATCGCGACGCTCAACTCACTCCTCGAAGCACACCCGGGCGCACCCCTGTTGGCCACCTACACGCCCGGGGCGCCCCCGGGCCCCTGCCTCCAGCGGCTCCTGGACACACTGGCCGCCCGCTCGGTCAGTCTGCCCGCGTTGCGTGAACGCCCCGAGGACATCAGGGAGTTGCTGAAGGCCCTGGCTCCGAAGCCGGCGCCCGGGCAGCCTCCGCTCACCTGGACACTGGACGCCCTGCGCGCCCTGGAACGGCATCCGTGGCCCGGCAACGTCACCGAACTCGTGCATGTCGTCCGGGCGTTGGCCGAGCAACGGCGGGCGTCGGGGCCCGTCCGCCGGGCCGAACTGCCGGACCACGTCCGTGAGGGCCCGGCGGCCCGGCGGCTCAGCCCCATGGAGCACGCCGAACGCTCCGCCATCCTGGAGGCCCTGCGCCGCAACGGTGGCAACAAGGCCCGCACGGCGGCGGCCCTGGGCATCGCCCGCGCCACGCTGTACCGGAAGCTGCGGGACTATCGGAGCTGAGGGGCGCGCAGCGGTGCCGCGTGCGCCGACGCGGGGACAGCCGACCGCGCCCGTCCGGTCCGGCGTGTGTCCCGTCGTACGCCTCCCGCCGTACGCCCCGGCGTGTGTCCCCTCGTGTGGCGATCACCGGACGGCCGCACCACCATGGGAAGGCCGGCGTGGGAATGCCGGCTACCCGCTCGGCAGGAGGTGGTCGGTCGATGTGCCGGTGGCTCGCCTAC
Organism: Streptomyces sp. ATCC 21386; assembly: GCF_018728545.1. Classification (NCBI taxonomy): domain Bacteria; kingdom Bacillati; phylum Actinomycetota; class Actinomycetes; order Kitasatosporales; family Streptomycetaceae; genus Streptomyces; species Streptomyces sp. ATCC 21386. The sequence continues at coordinate 4,482,116 of NZ_JAAVVL010000001.1, read as the reverse complement.
TCGGGAACGCCCATCCTTCTCGACACCATTCTCTACCGGCCGACGCACTCCCTCATCGACCAGAGTCTGCACTCACGCATGGGCGTGGAGACCACCAACGGTGACGGGTTCGGCGTCGGCTGGTACTCGCCGGGTCTGCGGACCCCGGCGATCTTCCGCGACATCGGTCCGGCGTGGAGCAACCGCAACCTGCGGGAGATCGCCGACCACGTCGAATCCCCACTGTTCTTCGCCCACATCCGGGCCTCGACCGGTACGGCGGTGCAGCAGACCAACAGCCATCCCTTCCGCCACGGCCGCTGGATGTGGATGCACAACGGGGCGATCGCCGACTTCCATCTGGTCCGGCGGGACCTTTCCCTGGCCGTGGACCCGGAGCTCTTCGCCGGCATCGAGGGGTCCACCGACTCCGAGCTGATGTTCCGTCTGGCGCTGACCTACGGCCTGGAGGAGGACCCTCCTGGTGCCGTGGCGAGGATGGCGGGTCTGGTGGAGCAGGTCGGTCACGAGCACGGGGTGGAGTACCCGCTGCAGATGACGGTGGCCGTCACGGACGGCGAGTCGGTGTGGGCCTTTCGTTACTCCAGCCAGAAGACGTCGCGCTCGCTGTTCTACAGCACCCGTGTGGAGACGCTGCGCTCGCTCCACCCCGACCTGGCCTTCCTGCGCGAGGTCTCCGACGACACCCGCCTCATCGTCTCCGAGCCCCTGGGCGATCTGCCCGGCGCCTGGAACGAGGTCCCCGAGAGCAGCTACGGCATGGTCCGGCCCGGCGCGGACCTGCTGCGCTCCTTCGCCCCGCAGCCCCTGGCAGGCAGAACGCGGGTGTGACCGGGCCTCGTGACGCGGCTCAGCCGAAGCGCAGGACACGGGGTGCGAAGGTGCCCTCGGGTCCGGCGGCCCGCCCGACCGACCACACCGACCCGGTGCCCGGCACCGGCGCCGACCGCAGCACCGAGGACTTGCCCTCCCCCGCCACCGTCGGCTCGTCGTACCCGGTGAAGGCCTGACCGTCCCAGTGCAGGAAGTCCGGGCCCGAAACGAGCGGCGGGCTGCTCCCCGGCGGGCCCCACTTCTGGGAACGGGACACCGCGACCCAGCCGAGCGCCCCGGACGTGGTGGGCGTGAGTGAAGTGATCCCGCCGAAGTCGGTGGGGACGGTCACCCGGTGCCACGTCTGCCCGTCGAAGCGGACCAGCAGCGGCGGTATCGGGCGGCCCGCCGGGCCACCGATGAATCCGGCGGTGCCGCCCGCCCACACCTCCGTGGGCGAGACCGCCAGCACACTGCCGACGGCCGAGCGCGGGAACCCGTCCACGATCGTCTGCTGCCACGTCCGCCCGTCCCAGTGCGACACGGCCGCGCCCGAGCCGGTGGCGCCCGCGGCCCAGACGTCGTCGGCCGCCAGGATGTGCAGCCCGGACACCGATCCCGGCGGCGCCGGCACGTCCTGCCAGCCGCGCCCGTCCCGGCGCAGCAGCACCTGCGCGCCGTCCCGGGAGCCGATCAGCCAGGTCTCGCCGCCGCCGGCGACGGCCCTGGTCAGGTCGACACCGCTCGGGGGGGCGGCTCTCGCACCAGCCGGTGCCGTCGTGGCGGAGCAGACGGGCGCCGCCCGCCGAGTCGCGGCCGACCGCCCAGGCGTCGGTCGACGAGACGGCGGCGACTGAGAGCAGTTCTCCCTGCCACCCGACGCCGGACAGCGTGTGGCGCCGCCACGCGGTTCCGTCCCAGCGCAGGACCAGCGGGAAGCCCGGCGCCTCCCGGCCGACGGCGTCGGCGCCCACGGCCCACGCGTGGTCCGGTCCGAACGCCACGGCCTCGTTCAGGCTGGCCTGCGGGCGCACCTGTGCCGGGACCGGAACGTGTCTCCAGGACAGGGTGTCCGCCGCGGCCCCGGTCATGAGGGTCAGGAAGGCCATGGTGACGGCGAGAGCGGTGACGAGAGGTCGGCGTGCCATGGTCAGCCTCCCAGCCGCTCGCTCATCAGATTCGGCTTCGAGCCGTAGATCTCGACGGTCCCGAAGGCCAGCAGCGAGGTCCCGGCCTTCGCCAGGGCCCGCGGTCGGACGTCGATCGCGTTCGTGCGCTCGGGGCCGTAGGAGTAGGTGGTGCGGCGGCCGTCCACCCGCGCGTACTTCGACCGGAACGCGCGGTCGCTGCGCACCGGCAGCCACAGTGCGCCGTCCGGGCCGCGCACCATGCCCGCGGTGTGGGTGTCGCCCAGCGGTGGGTGGCTGGTGCGCCAGGAGTGTCCGTCGAAGGTCATCAGGTAGGTGCCGGGCACGCCGTCGGCGTACCGGGTGCCGCCGATCGTGACCCGCCCCGACGGTTCGAGCAGGACCGTGTGCACGTTGCTGTCCGGCGGCAGGGGCACGTTCGCGTCCCGCCAGGCCGTACCGTCCCAGCGCAGGACGGTGGTGCCGGTGGCGGTGTCCGCCCAGGCCCAGGCGTCGTCGGCGGCACGCGCGGTGATCCCCATCAGGTAGAGCACACCGTCCGGGGTGGGCTGCGCGGTCCAGTCCGAGCCGTCGTACCGCAGCACCTTCAGGCCGGTGTCGTCCTCGCCGACCACCCACGCCGCGCCGGGCACGGCGGTGAAGTCCTGGTGGACGCGCAGCTCCTGCGGCAGCGGTAAGGCACTCCACGCGCCCGCCGCCGACCGGCGCAGGATCTCCCCCGCCCCGTCGCGTACGTGGAGGATCCACACCTCGTCGTCGACGCACCGCACCTTGCCGAGCCGGCCCGTCGCGTCGGCGCCGGGGAAGGCGGTGTCACGGCTCCAAGCCGTGCCGTCCCACCGGTACAACGTGGGCCGCGGGCCGTCTGCGGTCTGCTCGGAGCCGGTCGCCCAGGCCTCGTGTGACCCCCGGGCGGCGAGATCGGCCACCGCCACCGGCGGGGCCGCCGCCGGCACCGCCAGCTCCGACCAGGCAGGCTTCGCGGCCACGGCGGGTGATGTCACCGCGGCGCACGTGAGTACGAGACAGACCATCACCGCACGGAGACCGTTCACGAGACCTCCCAGGACGCGACGGTCGCACAAGCTACTGGGGCTCGCCCCACCGTGCACAGACCGCATCCGGCCGAACACAGGCCCCGCCCGGAGGCCCGCCGCCTCCGTCAGGCGGGCGGTGTCGAGGCCTTGCGGGCGAGCAGGTGAACCTCCTGGAACTGCCGCCGGTCGGCGGGCTGCGGCTCGCGCACCAGCCGGGCCGTCTCGGCCAGCCCGGACTCGCGCAGCAGCGCGGCGAGGTGATCGGGCGACCACCGGTAGGCCGGCGCGACGGCGTGGTCGAAGACCTGCGTCGGGTGGGCGGGGCCGTCGGTCGCCGAGAAGCCGATCAGCAGGTGGCCGCCGGGTGCCAGCACCCGCTGGAACTCGCCCAGGACGACGGGGAGTCGGCTGGGCGGAGTGTGGATGACGGACCATCGTGCGAGCACGCCGTCGAGCTCGCCGTCGCGGATGTCCAACGCGGTCATCGAACCCACCTCGAACCGCAGCTCCGGATGGGCCTGCCGAGCCAACTCGATCATCGCGGGAGAGGCGTCGACCCCGAACGCCTCCAGCCCCGACTCGGCCAGGTGAGCGGTGACATGGCCGGGCCCGCACCCCAGGTCGGCGACCCTGCCGCCCCCGGCCGCGCGGACCACCTCGGCGAAGACTCCCAACATCGCTCGGTCCAGAGGGAGATCACGCAGCGAGTCGTGGAAGAGCCGGGCGTAGGTGACGGCGGCGGCGTCGTAGGCCTCGCGGGTGGCACGGAGATCGTCGAGATGGGGAGCATCGTGGTCGACCATGCGCGCGACGTTGGCCCCTGCCCTCCTCGACGCATGGAGCGGCTGCCGCTTCCCCGCTCGACACACGCCCACCCGTGCACGGAATGCGCATTTATCACCGTTTGAAGATGGTATGTCGGACACTGGGCAGTAGGAGAGGGGAGGCCGAGCGTGCTGACCGCAGTCCGTGACCAACTGAGCCAGGCCCTGTTCCGCCGTGTCGCCGGACCCGACGGACCGGCGGTGCGAGCCCGCATACACGACACCCCCGGGCCGCGCTGGTTCGGGCCCGACCGCCCGATCCGCACGGTTCACGGTGACGCCTCGATGTTCATCGGCGGGTTGAGCGCACTGCTGCTGCAGTCCCTCCACCCGCTCGCCATGGCGGCAGTGGCCGGGCACTCCGGCTACCGCGGCGACCCGTGGGGCCGGCTGCAGCGCACCAGCACGTTCCTGGCCATGACCACCTACGGCACCGCCGCGGACGCCCAGCGGGCGGTCGATCGCGTCCGCGGCATCCACGAGCGGATCCGGGGGACCACCACCGAGGGGGTGCCCTACCACGCGGCCGATCCGCATCTGCTCGGCTGGGTGCACGCCGCCGAGACGGAGAGCTTCCTGCGCGCCCACGAACGCTACGGCGCCCGCCCCCTGGACACCGCCGGCTACGACGCCTATGTCGCCGACACCGCGCGTGTCGCCGAGGCGCTCGGGGTGACCGACCCGCCGCGTGACCGCCACGAGCTGTCCGAGCGCCTGTGCGCCTACCGGCCCGAACTGCGGGCGACGCCCGAGGCCAGGGCCGCCGCCCGCTTCCTGCTGTTCCAGCCTCCCCTGCCCCTCGCGGTAAGACCCTTCTACGGCGCCCTGGCCGTGAACGCCGTCGCACTGCTCCCGCACTGGGCCCGCGGCATGCTGTGGCTGCCCCGCGTGCCGGTCGTCGAGAACCTCGCCGTACACCCCACCGGCCAGGCCGTGACGCGGACCATCCGCTGGGTCATGGCCCCGTCCCGCCCCTCCGGGCGCGCCGGGAAGTGAGGCGCACGTGACCGACCCCAACGGCTCCGGCTCCGCGCGGGAGCCGCGGCCGCGCCACCACCGACTGCGGTCCCGGTGGCACGACTCGGCCGCCGGACGGCTCTGGCGGCACGGCAGCGAACTGGAACTGCTGCACCGGGCCATGGGCTTCTCCGCGTTCGGCCTGGTGACGCTGGTTCCCCTGTTGATCGTCGTGGCGGCGGCACTGCCCTTCCAGGAGCGGAGCTTCGCCCTGTGGGTGATCGACGCCATGAGCCTGTCCGGGCGCCCGGCCGACGTGGTGCTCGACCTGTTCGCCGCACCACGCAAGGTGCTCAGCGCGACCAGCCTCCTCAGTGGGCTGCTCGTCGCGCTGTTCGGCGTCAGCTTCGCCGCGAGTGTGCAGAACGGCTACGAGAGGATCTGGGAGGTGCCGGCCGGCCCCTGGCACCATGCGTGGCGCCGCGTCGTGTGGCTGGCCGCGCTCCTGGGATACCTGCTGGCCGAGACGCGGAGCGGGGCGGTACTGCGGGACGGGGCGGCGCAGTCGGCCGTACGCGTCTTCCTCGCCCTGCTGTTCGGGGTGCTGTTCTTCTGGTGGGGCCAGCACTTCCTGCTGGGTGAGCGGGTGCCGTGGGCCGCCCTGTTCCCGGGCGCGTTGGCCACGGTGGCGGGCCTGGGCGGCCTGCGCTGGTTCTCGGACCAGGTGTTCTCACCGCTGATCGTGAGCAACGCGATCACCTACGGGGCGGTCGGCACCGTTCTGATCATCCAGTCCTGGCTCATCGGAGTGGGCTTCGTGGTGTTCGGCGGCGCGCTGCTGGGCCGCCATGTGCACGAGCGGCGGCGCCGGCACGGTCGACACGGCAGCCTCTCTCAGTAACGGCAGCCTCTCTCAGTAGGCGACGGGCCGACCGCTGCTCCAGGGCCGGCCCGCCTCGTCGGCCGTTCAGTCGCAGCAGTCGCAGCAGCACTTGCACGGGTTGCAGCAGCCGCCACCACCGCCGCCGCAGCCGTCACCCGAACCACCGGAGCCGCCCGAACCGCCGGAGCCACCGGAGCCACCGGAGCCACCGGAGCCACCGGAGGATCCGCCCGAGTTGCCGCTGCCCGAACCTCCGAACCAGCCGTCACCCCCGGAACCGTTCTGCCCCGAGCCGCCGCCGCGGTTCCCCTCGCCGAACTGCCAGGGCTCTCCCTCGTCCGGGCCGCCGTCGTCGTCGTTGCAGGTGCAGCAGCTGAAGCACAGTCCGCACCGGCCGCACAACTGCCGCCAGCGGCCACAGCGCCGGCACTCCCCTTCCCGTGGCCGGTCCGACGCCATCGCGGCGCCCTCGGGGGCGGCGCCCGCGAGCGCCCCCACGCCGCAGGTGGTTCCGGTCGCGGTCTGCGAGGGCAGTTCCGTCGTCCTTCGGGTTCCCAGCCAGGGCAGCGTGCGCGGGCCCCGCGCCTGGTGGCGGCGCTGGTGGTGGCGGTGCCGGGGGTCGAAGACACGGTCGACGGCGCGCTGCAACTCCTCGCCCAGCAGCGCCCGGGCCAACCGGCCGTCGACGAACTCGGCGTCGGACAGGGCGAGTCGGATCCCATGGACGGCGTCGTCGCAGAGCCGGCGCACCTCGGCGCGGTCCGCGCCGGTCACGGCGATCGGGTTCCACGCGCCGGAGGCCTCGTCGGCGTCGAGGTCCTCCACCGCGTCCAGCAGGTGCGCCAGGCGACCGAACAGACGGCCGGCCTCCGCCAGCGGTTCGGCGTTGCCCGGGCGGCCCGCGAGCACCGCGGTGTGCGCGAAGGCGGCGGCGGTCGCCGTCTCCGTGGGCTCCGTGACCGTCAGCAGCGAGCCGCCGGGACCGGTCGACCGCTCGATCTCCGGCTGGCGTTCGACCGCGCCGAGCAGGACCGCGGTGTCGAAGCCGAGCCGTTCGCCGCCGACGGCGCCCGCGCGGTCCCAGCCGCGGGCGATGCGGCGTGCCGCCAGTGTCACCGGGCGGCGCCCCAACAGGCCGTCGCCGTCGGCCACATGGTCACGTATCTTCGCCGCCGCCAGCACCAACGACACCGTCGCCGCCAGCCGCGCGCCCTCGCCCTGCGCCACGTCCGCCGACCGCATCCCGCGCAGCGGGCAGGGACCGGCACCCCGCCGCCGGTCGCCGGTGCGCTCCGACTGCGCCTCGGTCAGCACCGAGACGATCAGTCCGTCGTAGTTGGTGGCCACCCGCGCGAACTGCCCGTACTCTCCGCGCAGCGCCAGGCACAGCCCGCACAGATGCGCCATCCACTCGGTGCGCATGCCCTCGCCCAGGCGATGACGGCATGGCCTGATGATTCCGAACACCGAAGATCTCCCCCGTAGCCTCTGCCCCCGGCAACCGCCGGACGGACCGGACGTCACCGCAGGTGACGTGATGTGCGGCCGACATCCTAGAGGGTCGATTCGGAAGAATGTCCACAGAGGTGAGAAGGGGGTTGTCCGAGATCGACCACGCCGGGAGGAGGCGAGCCCTCGATGGCTTCCGGGAAGCCGCGGGGACGCGAGGAGGAGCACGTCGAGCGCGTGATGGCGCCCCGGCGGCGCCCCACCCGAGGCCGCCGGCAAGCACGCCCTGGCAGGTGCGGTGAGCAAGTGCCGGACGGCACGTCAAAACGCGCATTCGTGCATGTGTCCACCCGGGCCGCACAGCAATACTGCGCCGACGGCAACCCGGACGAGAGCGGGCGCACAACCCAGGGCATGCAAAGTTTCCATACCATCCGAACTTTGCAAGGGCTCTTGTTTTGGCCCCCCCGCTCTGCAGCTACCTGGTGTTGTGTCCGCTTCCCGGCCCGGGTTCCCGATGAGCCCTGAGCCGACCGACCGCACACGGGCTCAGCCCGCTGGGCCGTCGGTCAGGGAGGTGGCCGCGATCCCGCACCTGAGGAGTGGTCATGAAGAAGGCTTATGAGGCGCCGACGCTCGTCCGGCTCGGTACCTTCCGGAAGGAGACGGGGCTCCTCCAGCGCTCCGGCAACGACCGGCTGATCCTGAGCAAGAACTGACGACCGACGGTCCCTGACCCGACGTCATGACTGAACTGCACGAAAGTGCGGGGACGGGCCCCGGCGACGCGCACTTCGCGGTCTTCACGGACCGTGCGGACACGGCCGCCGCGGCCCGCTCCTTCGCCCGTCCTGGAAGCCGGACCCTCGCGCATGCGTCGGGCCGGCCCTGGCTGGTCGGCCACTGGCACGACGACGAGGTCGTCGCGGCGAGCGTCGGCGGCGCCTCCCTCGCCGTCGTCGGCTGCTGCCCGATCGACGCCGACGAACTACGGCGCCGGGCCGCACGCTTGCGCGATCTCGCGGAGCTCGACGCACTGGCCCGGTCGCTCTCCGGCAGCTTTCACCTCGTCGGCGCCCTCGACGGACGGATCAGGGTGCAGGGCACGGCCTCCGGACTGCGACTCGTCTTCCACGCGGAGATCGACGGCGTACGCGTGGCCGCCACCCGCGCCGACACCCTGGCCGCCGTCCTGGGCCAGGACCCCGACGTGGAGGAACTGGCCGTCAGGCTGCTCTGGCCCGCCCCGTACCCGCTGTTCGAGACCTCGATGTGGCGTGCGGTCACCGCCGTTCCTCCGCAGGAAGCCGTGGTCGTCGCCGCGGACGGCCGCACCGTACGGCACACCCGGTGGTGGACACCGCCGGAGCCGGTCCGGCCGCTGGGCAAAGCGGCGCCCCTGATCCGGACGGCGCTGGAGGAGGCCGTCGGTGCGCGCACCCGTCAGGGCGGAGTGCTGAGCTGCGACCTCTCCGGAGGCCTCGACTCCACCTCCCTCTGTTTCCTGGCCGACCGCTCCCCCGCCCGCGTGGTCGCCAGTACCTGGCCGGGACGGGATCCGGCGGACACCGACCTGTTCTGGGCGAAGCGGGCGGTGGGGCACCTGCCGGACGTCGAACACGTGGTCTGGGACGCCGACGCCTCGCCGCTGGTCTACGAGGACCTGCTCGACATCGACGACCTCCTCGACGAACCCACCATCGGCGTCATGGACCGCTCCAGGGTGCTGCACCACCTTCCCGGCCTCGCCGCACGCGGCAGCCGGTTGCACCTGACCGGGATCGGCGGCGACCACGTGGCATGGTGCTCCGAGGCGTACTACCACCGGCTGCTGCGCACCCGTCCGCTGTTCGCACTGCGCCAGTTGCGCGGGTTCCGGGCGCTGTGGCAATGGCCGATCGGCGGCACACTGCGCGCTCTCGCCGACTCCCGGCCGTACGGGAAATGGCTTGCCGACGCCGCCGGTGGCCTGCGAGGCCCGCTGCCCCCTTCCGTCACGACCGGGCTGGGCTGGGGCATGGCCCCGCGCCTGTTCGACTGGGTGACCCCCGAGGCCGAGCGGATGGCCCGCCGGGCCCTGCTCGATGCCGCGACGACGGCCTCCCCGCTGCATCCGGACCGTGGACTGCACACCGACCTGGAGCAGATCCGCTCGTGCACCCGCGTCATCCGGCAGTGGGACCGGATGGCGGCCCGAGCCGGCCTGCCGATGGCCTCTCCCTTCCTCGACGACCGCGTCATCGAGGCGTTTCTCGCCGTACGCCCCAGCGAACGCGTCACGCCCTGGCGCTACAAGCCCGCTCTGAGCGCCGCGATGCGCGGGATCGTGCCCGAGGAGTGCCTGCGACGCAGCAACAAGGCCACGGCCTCCATGGACGCCTCCAACGGACTGCGGGAACACCGCGCCGATCTTCTGGCCCTGTGGGAGGACTCACGGCTGGCTGAGCTGGGCCTGGTGAACGGCGCCGAGCTGCGCCGCCTCGCCCGGCGGCCCGCCTCCCCCGGGCTCTCCGACGCCATCCTCTACTCCACGATCGCCGCGGAGGTGTGGCTGCGCGGACTCACCCACGGCCGCACCGGTGTTCCACACCCCTGATCGCGCCCATGTCACACACGCCAGAAAGGCCCTCACATGTCCCTGCGGTTCGGCGACAACGTCTCCACGGCCGAGACCGACTACGGCACCGTCCTGCTGGATGAACAGGCGGGCGCCTATTGGGAGTTGAACCCGACGGCCACCTTGGTGGTGCGGACCCTGCTGGACGGCGGTGAGGAGGCGGACGCGGCCGCCGCCCTGGTCCGGGAGTTCGACATCGATCAGGCGCAGGCCCTGCAGGACGTCGAGACGCTCGTACGGGAGCTGCGCGGCTCGGGGCTCGCCTCATGACCACGCCCAGCGCGCTGGAGCGGCCCACCGGTGTCCCCCTGGCCCGACGCCTGACCGCCCGACTCGTCCTGCTCCCCGCCGTCGCCCTCGCCCTGCTGCCGCCCCGCCACATCCGCACCGTGCTGGGCATCCTGCGGCGCGGCGCCACGCCCGCGACGCCCGCGCAGGCACAGAACGCACGTGACGCCATGTGTGCCGCCAGCCTGCGCTGTGCCGGGCCTAAGGGTTGCCTGCCGCGCTCCCTGGGAGCGGCGCTGCTGTGCCGGCTCGGCGGAACCTGGGCGACCTGGTGCACCGGCGTGCGGGTCACCCCGCCCTTCACCGCACACGCCTGGATCGAGGCCGAGGGCCGACCCGTCGGCGAAGGGGTCCCACAGGGCTACTTCGCCCGGCTGGTGGCCGTCGGGCCGGTGCCACGACCTACCGACCGATGACCGGCGCGACGGCCTCGCACGACAGCCGGGCCGCGGCCACCGACGCCGAAGCCGCGCCCGAAACCGGCAAGTCCACCCTGGCGGCGGTGGCCACGATGTACCGGCTCACCGCCGGGCACCGGAGGGCCATCGCCGTCGCCAGCCTGCTGACCCTCGTGGGCTCCGCCCTGGGGCTGGCCCAGCCGCTCGTCGCCAAGCAGGTCGTCGACGCGAGCGGCCGCGGACAGCTCATCTGGCCGCTGCTGGTGCTCCTGGGCTCGCTGTTCGCCGTCGAGGCGGCGGTGGGGGCAGCAGGACGCTTCCTTCTGGAACGGATGGGCGAAGGCGTCGTGCGGCAACTCCGGCACGGACTGGTGGGCCGGCTGCTCCGGCTGGAGATGAGGGAGTACCACCGCCATCGGGGCGGCGACCTCACCTCCCGGGTGACGGCCGACACCACCTTGCTGCGGGAGGTCGTCTCGCAGGCCCTGGTCGATCTCGTGACGGGAAGCCTGGTCGCTGCCGGGGCGATCGCCCTCATGGCGTGGCTGGACCCTCTGCTGCTGCTCCTGGTCGCCGTCACCGTGGCAGCGGCGGCCGTGGTGGTCGCCTCGCTGCTCACCGGCATCAGGCTCGCGTCCGAACACATGCAGGGCTCGGTCGGCGCCGTCGCCGCCGACATGGAACGCGTCCTTGGCTCCCTGCCGATGGTGCGCGTGCACCGCGCCGAGGAGCGCGAGGCGGCCGGCATCGGCGCCCGCGTGGACGCGGCCTACGGCGCGGGGGTGCGCACCGCGAAGCTCGCCTCCGTGATGAGTTCCGCCGTCGAACTCGCCGTCCAGGGATCCTTCCTCATCGTCCTGGTCGTCGGCGGCCTGCGCGTGGGCGGCCATGCGGGCTCCCTCGGTGACCTCGTCGCGTTCCTGCTGTACGCCTCCTACCTCGTCCTGCCGCTGTCCTCCGTCTTCCGCGCCATGGGCCTGGTCCAACGCGGGATGGGCGCCTACCAGCGCATCGACGAGGTACTCCGCCTCCCTGTGGAGCCCACGACGCCCCAGAAGCCGAAGGGCCCGGCGCCCGCACCGCGGCCGACCGGGCCGTCCGGCACCCGCGAACACCCCGTCCTCGCCCTGCACGACGTCCACTTCGGCTACGACCCGGAGCGACCGGTCCTGCGCGGTGTCTCGTTCGCCGTCCCGCAGCGCCGGCACGTGGCCCTGGTGGGCCGGTCCGGCGCCGGCAAGAGCACGGTGTTCGCGCTGGCCGCGAGGTTCTACGAGCCGGACGCGGGCACCTTGCTCTTCGACGGGCGGCCCGCGACCGAACTCACCCGTGGCGCCTGCCGCCAAGGCATCGCCGTGGTCGACCAGAACGCCCATGTCGTCCACGGCACCCTGCGCGACAACATCACCTACGCCGTACCCGACGCCACGGAAGCGGAGATCCGTCGCGTCGTCGAACTGGCCCGGCTCGAAGAGGTCGTCGAGCGGCTGCCCGGGGGCCTTGCCGCCGCCGTCGGTGAACGCGGCGGCAACCTCTCCGGCGGCGAGCGTCAACGTGTCGCCCTCGCCCGCGCGTTGCTGGCCGACCCCGCGCTGCTCCTCCTGGACGAGCCCACCTCCCACCTCGACGCGATCAACGAATCGGCGCTCACCACCGTCATGAAGGACATCGCCCAGGAGTGCGCCCTGCTGGTCATCGCCCACCGTCTGTCCACCGTGCAGCACGCCGACCACATCGTGGTGCTCCAGGACGGCCGCACAGCCGCCGCCGGACGCCACGAGGAACTGCTGGTCAGCAGTGCCCTCTATCGCGAGCTCGCCGCGAGCCAGATGCTCCGGGCGGGCGGGTGAGCCGGGCGCGGCCAGCACGTGCTGACGGGCGGAGGCGCACATCGGCTCGTGGACGGCGCCCACCCCCTCCGCGCCGTCGGTCAAGGGGCGTAGTCGTACAGCCCCCTGCCCGTCTTGCGGCCCAGCATGCCGGCCTCGACCAGGCGCCGTAGGAACGGTGGCGGGGCGTACTGGGGTTCGCGGAACTCCTCGTGCAGGGCCTCCGCGATGGAGGTGACCACATCGAGCCCGATCAGGTCGGCGAGCCGCAGCGGGCCCATCGGGTGGGAGCAGCCCAGCGTCATGGCGTCGTCCACCGTCTCCGCCGACGCGTGGCCCGCCTCCACCATGCGGATCGCGGCCAGGAGGTACGGAATGAGCAGGGCGTTGACCGTGAAGCCTGCGCGGTCCGGGGACCGGATGACGCGCTTGCCGAGCGTGTCCGTCACGAACTCCTCGGCCCGTACCGCGGTCTTCTCCCGGGTGAGGAGCGTGGGGACCAGTTCGACCAGCGGCAGGGCGGGCACCGGGTTGAAGAAGTGGACGCCCAGCACCCGGCCGCCGTCGGCGGTGGCCCGGGCCAGTCTGAGGACCGAGAGGGAGGAGGTGTTGGAGGCGAGGACGGTCTCGGGGTCCTGGAGCACCTGGTCCAGCCTGGCGAACAGCTCGCGCTTGGCCTGCTCGTCCTCGCTGATCGACTCTATGACCAGCTGCCGGTCGGCGAGTTGCGCCAGGTCACTGGTGTACGACACCCGGGCCAGGGCGTTCTCGTGGTCCCGGTCGGTGATCCGGCCCTTGCCCAGCGCCCGGTCGAGCGAGCCGGTGAGCCGCGCCCTGCCCCGGTCGAGCGACGCGGGTGAGGACGCCGCGACCACGACGTCGACTCCGGCGAGGGCGCAGACGTGGGCGATGCCCGCGCCCATGACGCCGCAGCCCACGACTGCGACCTTCTGGATGGCGCTCATCGCCCGGTCCCCCCTCGTCCGGCGACGGCCGGCTCGGGCGCGGGGGTCGCCGGAGCGGCGTCGCGCAGCAGGTTCAGCCGGTCCTCGCCCACGCGGTCCCGCAGGGCCTGGTCGGTCACCCCGAGACCGGGCCGGGGCGCGAGACACAGGACGCCGACCTTGCCGGTGTGCCGGTTGGTCTGTACGAGCCGGGCGGCCTCCGCCACCTCGGCGAGCGGGTGGACGGCGGAGAGCACCGGAACGAGGTGGCCGAGGCGGAACAGCCGGTTGCACTCGGCCTGTTCCTGGAGGTTCGCGGCGTGGCTGCCCACGATCCGTTTGAGGTGCATCCACAAGTACCGGTTGTCGAAGCGGTGTTGGTAGCCGGTGCTGGATCCGCAGGTGACCACGGTGCCCCCGCGGCGGACGACGAAGACCGAGATGCCGAACGTGGCCCTGCCTATGTAGTCGAACACGACGTGCGGGTCCTCGCCGGTCTCGGCGCGGATGATCCTGCCGAGGCGCTTGCCGGCCTCTATGGTCGCGTCCGGGTCGTCGGCGAGATCGCCGTCCAGGCCGATGTCGGCGCGGTTGATGACGACGTCGCAGCCGAGCGCCCGCGCCCGTCGGCTCTTCTCCTCCGTGCTGACGACACCGACGGCGATGCCGCCGGCGTTCTTCACGAGCTGGACGGCGTAGGCGCCGAGTCCGCCGGTGGCGCCCCAGATCAGCACGATGTCGCCCTGTTTGATCCGGGCGCCCCGGTCGCTGACGAGCATCCGGTAGGAGGTGGCGGCGCACAGCATCGTCGAGGCGGCTTCCTCCCAGGTGAGGTGGGCCGGCTTGGGGAGCAGTTGGCTGGCCCGGACCACCGCGTAGTGGGCCAGTCCGCCGAAGTTCGTCTCGAAACCCCAGATGCGCTGCTCGGCACCGAGCATGCCGTCGGCGTGGGTGGCGGGTTCCTGGTCGTCCACCTGGACGCAGCTGACGACGACGTGCTCGCCCACCTGCCAGCGCCGTACCCCGGCACCCGTGCGGACGATTACTCCGGCGGCGTCGGATCCGACGACGTGCCGGGGCAGGTCGTGCCTGGCGGCGGATCCGCCCTGGCGGCCCAGTCTGCGCAGGAAGTTGAAGGTCGGTACGGGTTCGAAGGTCGCCGACCAGACGGTGTTGTAGTTGATGCTGCTGGCCATCACGGCGATCAGCACTTCGTCCACGGCCAGTTCGGGCATGGGTACGGGACCGACCCGGAGGGTGCGGCGTACGTCCCGGTCGGCGGCGTCGCCGAACACGTCCACGTCCTCGGCGCGCAGATGCGCGGCGGTGTACTCGGTGGGCAAGGGTTCCTTCGCCAGCCGGTCGGGGGGCGCGCCGGCGAGCACCGCTTCGGTCAAGGGGTCCATGGGGGCTCCTGAAGTGGGAGGGGGACGGCGAGGGGCTGGGGAGAGGGGACGGCGGCGACGTCCGGGAGTTCGGGCCGGGCGGCGGTTCGCGGCTGCCCGGGGTTCACCCGGACGCGGCCCGGGGCGCCGCGACCGGTGGCAGCCGTACCCGTAGTTCACCGACCAGTCGGCGGCCGATCAGGTCGACGCCGGTCCGCTCCGCCTCGGCGAGGGCCTCGACGAGTCCGGCGCGGTCGTCGTCCGTCCACTCCACGGTCGGCGGGCGCAGCAGGTACGTCCCTTCCGGCTCCCCCGTCCGGCCCGGACGGACGCTCCGGAACAGGGTGTGCAGGTACCACCGGAGCAGGCAGCGCAGTGTCTCCACCTGGTGCTCCGGACGCTCCTCGGCTTCGGCGCGTTCGCGGGCGTACGCGCGCACCAGGGCGTCGAGGTGGTAGCGGAAGTGGTCGTGCTCGCGCAGCAGGTGTGCGTCGACCAGGACGTCGAGCACGTCCTCGGCGTTCTCCTGGGAGCAGCCCAGCAGCAACGCGGCTGTCTCTCCGCGGACGTACGGCATGTTGGCGGCGCCGAGGGTGCGGAACGCCGCCGCGAGATCGATGCCGTGCACGGACCGGCCGCGCAGGGCGGCGTATCCCGCGTCGAGTCCGGTGCGGATCGACAGGTCGCCGATGTGCAGTTCGTCGAGCAGGCGACGCTGTTCGAGCAGGCGGTGGGCCAGGGCTCCGAGGCTGCGGCGGGGTCGTGAGCGCAGCCGGGTGCCGACGATGCGCAGGGCCAGCGGCACGCCGGCGCACGCTTCGACGAGCCGGTGTGCGGCGGCGCGTTCGGCGTCCATGCGGGAACGGCCGACGAATCGTTCCAGCAGTTGCAGCGAGGCTTCCTCGTCGAGCGCGTCCAGGGTGACGTCGAGGACCCCGTCGAGGTCGGCGAGCCGGTGGCGGCTGGTGACGATCACCCGGCTTCCGCCGCTGCCGGGGATGAGGGGGCGGACCTGGGCGGTGCTCACGGCGTCGTCCAGCACGATGAGCATGCGGCGGTCGGCGACCAGGGACCGGAAGAGGGAGGTGCGGTTGACCATCGTCCTCGGCACCGCGACGTCGGGCACCCCGAGGCCGACGAGTAACCGGGCGAGGACCTCGGCGGGTTGCGCGGGGTTCCCCGTGCTGCCCTCCAGGTCCGCGTAGACCTGTCCGTCGGCGAAGTCACCGCGGACGGCGTGGGCCGCGTGCAGTGCCAGCGCGGTCTTGCCGATGCCGGCGGCACCGTTGATCACGACCGTGGTGGCCGGGCCCACGGCGGGCGCCTTGCCGCGCAGCAGCCGTCCCAGCACGGCGGTCTCCCGGCTGCGGGCAGTGAAGTCCGTTACGCCCTGCGGCAGTTGGGCGGGGGTCGGCCAGCCGGGCCAGGCCCGGCCGGGGCCGCCGTGCACCTCGGGGCGCTCCTCGAAGGCGGGCCGGTGCCGCGGCGGCTCGTCCTCGGCGCGCAGGATGCGCCGCTGGACGGCCCGCAGTTCGGTGCCGGGCTCGGTGCCGAGCTGGTCGATGAGCGCGGCGCGGGTCCGCTGGAACAGGTCGAGGGCCTCCGGCTGCTGGCCCGAGCGGAACAGCGCCAGCATGAGACGGCCGATGAGCCCCTCGTGGAGCGGGTGTTCCCGCACCATCTGCCACAGCTCGGGCAGGATCTCGGCATGGCGCTGCAGTTCGAGGTCGAGGTCCACGCACCAGATACGGGTCTGCAGGTGGAGCCGCTGCAGATGAGAGACCTCCATGTCCTGAAGGGTGCGCGAGGGTACGTCCATCAGCGGGTCGTGCCGCCACAGGGCGAGCGCCTTGCGGAGTTCCTCGGCGGCCTCCGCGGTGCGGCCCGCCTGGACGAGGGCGTCGGCGGTCTTCCGGTGGGCGGTGAACCGTCCGAGGTCGGTCTCGTCCTCCTCCAGTTCGATCAGATAGCCGGGCGCCCGGGTGGTGATCCGCGCCCTCCCGGCCATGCCCAGGACCTGACGCAACCTCATGACATAGGTGCGGATCGTGGCGACGGCGCTGGGCGGCGGGGTGCCGTCCCAGACAAAGCTCGCGATGTTGTCCACCGGGACCACTCGGTTCGCGTTGAGCACGAGGGCGGCGAGGATCACCCGCTGCCTCGCGGCGGGGACTCTCAACTCGTTCCCGCCCGACCGGATGACCAGGGGACCTAGCAACAAGAACTCCATAACTGCCTCACCCCTACGAAAACATGATGCGATTCCGTCGATCGCGAGGTCCCCCGTGGCACGCTGGGCGCGCACCACGCGACGCGACAGTGGGTGGAACCCTTTCCGCAGCCGTCACCCGTGCACGGGTGGCCGAGCGGGCAGGGCGATCGCGGTGACGGACAGGCCGTCCCGCACCAGCCAGCGACCGGAGAGCTTCGTGAGCACGCGTGGACCGGGCACCAGCAGCCGGGCGTCGAAGACACCCGACGCGTGTCCCGGGGCGACTTCCCGGGGACGGAAATCGACGACGGCCTCGTCGAAGTCCAGTTCGCGACCCGTGAGCGGGTACCAGACCTTGAAGACGGCTTCCTTGGCGCCGAACAGCAGCCGGTCCCACCACACTCCGGTACCACTGCCCTGCCCGGCGATCCAGGAGCGTTCCTCGGGCCGGGCCACGACGTCGAGGACCCCCTCCGGCAGTGGCTCGTGGGGCTCGGCGTCGATGCCCAGGGCCAGGGCGTCGGACGCTCGGGCGAGGGCGGCGGCACGGTAGCCGGCGCAGTGCGTCATGCTTCCGACCAGGCCGTCCGGCCACTGCGGCGCCCCGCGGTGCCCGGGGACGACGGGCGCCGGTTCCATGCCGAGTTGGGTGAAGGCTCTGCGGGCGCAGGCCCGTACGGTGGTGTACTCGCGGCGGCGTTTGTCGACGGCGTCGCCGAGTGCCGCCTCCTCCTCGAGGAACAGACGGGTGCCGGGGAGATCCTCCCGGGCCCAGGCGGAGGCGACCGTGGCGGGCAGCAACTGGTCGATCACGGGGCGGTCACCGCCGGAAGGATCTGGCGCAGGACGCCTCGGGGCATGCCGCGCTGCCGGTGCTCGCGGGGATAGCCGACCGAGACCTCCTCGAAGCGGACTCCGTCGTGCCAGGTGGTGCGGGGGATGTGCAGATGCCCGTAGACCACGACCTTGGCGTCGAACCGCACATGCCACTTGGCGGTCTGTTCGGTTCCGCACCACTGGGCGAACTCCGGGTGGTACAGGACCCTTGTCGGGTCCCGCACCAGGGGAAAGTGGTTCACCAGTACGGTCGGCAGCTCGGGATCGCGCTCGGCGAGCCGGCGCTCGGTCTCCACCAGCCGGGCGTGGCACCACGCCTCGCGGGTCGGGTAGGGGTCGGGGTGCAGGAGCATCTCGTCGGTGCACACCACACCGGCCTCGTAGGCCTGGGCGAGCGCCTGCTCCTTGGTCGCGGCGGTGGGGGTGCGGAAACTGTAGTCGTAGAGGACGAAGAGGGGTGCGACGGTGACGGGGCCGCCCGGTCCGTCCCACACGGGGTACGGGTCCTCGGGGGTGAGGACGCCGAGCCCGCGGCAGATGTCCACGAGATGGCGGTAGCGTTCCTCCCCGCGTAACTGGACAGGGTCGCTGGGAGGGGTCCAGAGTTCGTGGTTCCCCGGTGCCCAGATCACAGTGTCGAATCGTTCTCGCAACAGGGTCAGCGCCCACGTGAAGTCCTCGGTAATCTCACCGACGTCGCCGGCCACGATGAGCCAGTCGTCGTCGGACTGGGGACGCATGCCGGCCACGATGTGCCGGTTCTCCGGATAGGCCACATGAAGATCACTTGTTGCCATGAGCCTGCCTGATACCCGTCCGGAAGATCTCATGCAGCACTTTCTACCGGCTGCTGCCCGCGCCGACGCAGCGGATCTGGGGTGGCTGGGAGGATCTCTGGGGGTTGTAGGGGGTGGCTAGGGGTGGCCGCCACCGATTCGGGCTGCCTAACCTCCGTTACGTTGCCGCCAGGCACACGACCTACCACGGCGAAGGACGGACGATGGATCGAAGCGCCGAGGAACCGGACCTGTGGCTCCGGTGCTTCGTGGCCGCCCCGCGGGCCCGGGCACGACTCGTCTGTTTCCCGCACGCCGGCGGATCGGCGAGTGCCTACCACGCCATGGCGAACGCGCTGCCGCCCACGGCCGAGGTGCTGGCCGTGCAGTACCCGGGCCGTCAGGACCGGCGGGCCGAGAAGTGCGTCGACAACGTTCCGGAGCTGGTCGAACGGCTGGTGTCGGTCCTGACCGCATCGGCCGACGACCGTCCGCTGGCGCTGTTCGGGCACAGCATGGGCGCCACCCTCGCCTACGAGGTGGCGCGCCGGCTGGAGCGGGAGGGCGGGGCGAACAGCCCGGTCACCGTGTTCCTCTCCGGGCGCCGG
Source organism: Streptomyces sp. ATCC 21386 (assembly GCF_018728545.1). Classification (NCBI taxonomy): domain Bacteria; kingdom Bacillati; phylum Actinomycetota; class Actinomycetes; order Kitasatosporales; family Streptomycetaceae; genus Streptomyces; species Streptomyces sp. ATCC 21386. Next base: position 4,463,111 of record NZ_JAAVVL010000001.1, on the reverse strand, counting down.
GCGCCGCGCTTCGAACGCAGTGAGTACATCCACCAGCGCGACGACCGGGGAATCCTGCGGGAGTTGGAGCTGCTGGGCGGATCCGGCGCCGTGGCGCTGGCCGACCCGGAGATCCTTCAGATGGTCATGCCCGCCATACGCGGCGACTATCGCGCGGCGGAGACGTATGTACATGTGCCGGGGCCGCCACTGCGCTGCCCGGTGGTGGCGCTGACGGGGGACGCCGACCCGCGTGCGGCCGTGGCGGAGGTCGAGGCGTGGCGCGAGTACACGGAGGGGCCGTTCACCACGCAGGTGTTCAAGGGCGGTCACTTCTTTCTCAATGATCACCCGGACGCGGTGCACAGCACGGTCCGCGATCGCCTGAGCTCGCTCCCGGTCTTCGGCGCGGGCACTCATTAGGCAGACTCGGAGGAAGCTCGATGCCCCCAGCCGCCATCAGAGAACTGCTCGGCACCGTCGACCGGCTGGCGCGCTGCGTCGGCTCACTGCGGTCCTCCGGATTCGGCGAGCCTCCCGCGCTCACCGGACTGGCCGACGATGTGGAACGGCTGCGCCTCCGTGTCCGCGCGCTCGTCGGTGAACCTGCCGACGCTGTGCCGGCCCGCCCGCCGGCCGGAGAACGAGCCACTATTCCGGTGCCCGACATCCCCTACGACGCCAGGCTGTGGCACGGCGCCGACGACGAGGGCGTGGGCGGCCACGGCCGCCAGGTTCCCCCCACCCCCGGGCCCGCCGGGCTCTGACCGCGCGGAACGACGCCGAGGCGGGCCCGTACCCGAGCACGCACGGCTCGTCGTCCGGCGTTCCCCCGCCGCGCCCGGCGTGCCGCTCACACCGACTCCCACCGGGACGGAGATCCCCCATGGCTGAGCAGATCGGCATGACGCCACAGCTTCTGGAGTACGTCAGGCACACCTCGCTGCGCGAGGACGACATCCTGCTGGAACTGCGCGAGGCGACCGCCGGGCTGCCCGGCGGCGTGGCCCTGCAGGTGCCCGCGGAGGAAGGGCAGTTGCTCGCGCTGCTGGTCCGGCTCACCCGGGCGGCCGCCGTCCTGGAGGTCGGCACCTTCACCGGCTACAGCACCCTGTGCATGGCGCGCGCCCTGCCGGCCCACGGACGACTGGTGACGTGCGACATCACCGATCGCTGGCCGTCGATCGGCGCGGAGTTCTGGAAGCGGGCCGGGGTGGACTCCCTGATCGACCTCCGGGTGGGCGACGCGGCGGAGACCCTGGAGAAGCTGCTCGCCGACGAGGGCCGGGGCGTCTTCGACCTCGTGTTCATCGACGCGGACAAGGCGAACTACCCGCGCTACTACGAGCTGTCCCTGGAGCTGCTCGCACCCGGCGGCCTCGTCGTCGTGGACAACACGCTCTTCTTCGGCCGGGTCACCGATCCGCAGTTCACCGACGCCGACACCGAGGGCATCCGTGAACTCAACGCCCGCCTGCGCGCGGACGAGCGGGTGGACCTGAGCATGCTCACCATGGCCGACGGCATCACGCTCGCCCGGCGCAAGGACGCCTGACGGCGCCGGGCTCCGGTCGAGGGCACATGCGAGGAGTCGTTGCAAAACTGCCGGTCAGCGGGCCCTGGTCCAGTGGCTCGGCGAGGCGCTCGGCTGGGGTTTACCGGCCGAGCGTTTTGCGTGGGACGCTGTCGAGTTCGGCGGCCACGACCTCCGGGTGGTCGGGGATATGGGCGCTCAGGTCGGTGCCCTTGGGGAAGTGCGGCGCGCGCCCCCCACGCGTTCTCAGGCGGGCTGCCGGCGCGTGAGGGGCTCCCACCAGTCCCGGTTGTCGCGATACCAGGCGAAGGTCTCGGCCAGACCGGACTCGAAGTCGTGCCGCGGACGGTAGCCCAGCTCGGTCCGCAACCTGGTGCAGTCGATCGCATAGCGCCTGTCGTGGCCCTTGCGGTCCGGTACCTGCCGTACGCGCGCCCAGGTCGCGCCGACTGCCGCGAGCAGCCGCTCGGTCAATTCCCGGTTGCTCAGCTCGATACCGCCGCTGATGTTGTAGACACGGCCCGCGACACCGCCGGCGCGGACCAGCTCGACGGCCGCGCAGTGGTCCTCGACGTGCAGCCAGTCGCGCCGGTTGAGCCCGTCGCCGTACAGCGGGACGTCACCACCGTCGAGCAGCGTCGTGAGGAACAGCGGGATGATCTTCTCGGGGAACTGCCGCGGCCCGTAGTTGTTGCTGCACCGGGTGACCCGCACGTCGAGGCCGTGGGTGCGGTGGTACGACAGGGCCAGAAGGTCCGAGGCCGCCTTGGAGGCGGCGTAGGGGGAGTTGGGGTCGAGAGGGTCCCGCTCGGTGCGCGAGCCGCTCTCCACCGAGCCGTAGACCTCGTCCGTGGACACGTGCACGAAGCGGTCGACGCCGTGTCGCAGCGCGGCGTCCAGCAGGGTCTGGGTGCCCGAGACGTTGGTGCGCACGAAAGCGTCGGCGGAGGCGATCGAGCGGTCCACATGGGACTCGGCGGCGAAGTGCACCACCTGGCCGGCCTGTTGCATCAGCTTGTCGACGAGGGGGGCGTCGCAGATGTCGCCCCGGACGAACGTCAGCCGGGGATCGCCGAGATCGAGATTGTCCAGGCTCCCGGCGTAGGTCAGGCTGTCCAGCACCGTGACCTGGGACACCCCGCCGCGCTGTGCGGTGTCGCCCGCGAGCAGCATCCGTACATAGGCGGAGCCGATGAAGCCGGCGGCGCCGGTGACCAGCAGATTCACAGCCCCTCCGAAGGAAGCGGAGGCAGCACGCCCGCCTTGGACAGGCGTGCCCGCTCCATGACGTACTCGCCGTAGGGCGAATTGCCCATGCTCGCACCCAGCGCCTGGCAGTCGTCCGGGTCGATGTATCCCATGTGCATGGCGATCTCCTCGATGCAGGCGAGGCGGGTGCCCTGCCTGCGCTGCGTGTCCCTCACGAAAGTGCCCGCTTCGAGCAGGGATTCATGAGTGCCGGTGTCCAGCCACGTGACCCCCCTGCTGAGCCACACCAGTTCGGCGGTGCCCATCTCCAGGTAGACGCGCAGCAGGTCGGTGATCTCCAGCTCGCCCCGGGGGGACGGCTCCAGGTCTCTGGCGATGTCCGTGACCTGGGCGTCGAAGAAGTACAACCCCGGGATGGCGAGCTTCGAGCGCGGATTGCGGGGTTTCTCCTCGATGGAGACGAGTTCGCCCTGCGCGTCGATCTCGGCGACTCCGAACCTCTCCGGGTCGGCCACCTCGTGGCCGAACAGCACACAGCCACCCATCTTGAGCGCGGTACGCCGCAGCATGGCGGGCAGGTTGGCGCCGTGGAAGAGATTGTCACCGAGGACCAGCGCGCACTGCTCGCCGCGGATGTGGTTCTCCCCCACGAGGAAGGCGTCGGCGATACCGCGCGGCTTGTCCTGCGTGGCGTAGTCGAGGGACAGCCCCAGCTGCCGGCCGTCGCCCAGAAGCGCCTGGAAGGCGGGGAGGTCGGCAGGACGCGTGATGATGAGGATGTCCCGGATGCCCGCCAGCATGAGCACGGAGAGCGGGTAGTAGATCATCGGCTTGTCGTAGACCGGCGCGAGTTGTTTGGAACCCGCGAAGGTGAGGGGCTGCAGGCGGGTGCCGTTGCCGCCCGCCAGAATGATCCCCTTCATGCGCTCCACGCTCCTCGTGATCGGTGTCTGGGCATCGTCGGGGCCCGTCCTGAGCCGTTCTCCTGCGCGCTTCGGGGAGCGAGGCCGACGACCGGCGCGGGGGACCTCGAGCAGGGTCGTCGCATGGTCGGGATCGGTCCGGTTCGCCGGGCCCCGTCTCCCCGCGAGCCTTCAGCTCGACGCCCAGCGCCACGGACGGCTGCACGTCACCGCGCGGACCCATGGTCAGCAGGACGATCCGCATCGTTCTCCATGAGTCCGCGCTCCGCCGGACGAACGTCAGGCCGGGGTCAGCGTCAGGTACCGCTGCTGCCAGACTTCGTACAGCTCGGCACGCACCTCGTCGAGGACGACGCCGGCCTCCTTCGCCAGCTCACCGACGGTGCGCACACCGTCCACGACGCTGAGCAGCGTGAACAGCTCCCCCGACACCCTGGTCTCCGGAGCTCCGGCGTAGTCCAGGGAGATCTCGTGCCAGGCGGGACCCGCTGCGGCGGCCCCGGTGCCGAGCCGGCGCGCCAGCCTGGTCACCGGCCGCAACCGGGGAACGAGTGCGTCCAGGTCGGCCGATGGGTCCGCCGAACGCCGGCGCACCAGGAAGTCCTCGACCACCAGGCAATCCAGATCGGTGGTGAGGAAGCACGCCACCACGTCGTCGAGGGTCTGCACGATCGGCTCTGCGTTGTTGTTGAAGGACGTGTTGAGCAGCACCGGTGTCCCGGTGCGCTCGCCGAAGGCCGCGACGAGCCGGTGGAACCGTTCGTTCGCGACCGGGTCGACGACCTGCACCCGCGCGGTGCCGTCGATGTGGGTGACCGCGCCCAGTTCCGGCCGGCGCTCCTCGCGGACGGGAACCACGTAGGACATGAAGTCGTAGTTCGCCTCGGTGGCGGGCAGGTCGAAGTAGTCGGCGGCCGCCTCGGCGGTGACCACGGGCGCGAACGGCCGGTAGCTCTCCCGCTGCTTCACCATCGCATTGATCCTGGTCTGGTTCTCCGCCGGCCGGGCGTCCGCGATGATGCTCCGGTTGCCCAGCGCCCGCGGGCCGAACTCCGAACGTCCTTGCGCCCAGCCCAGGACCGCGCCGTCGGCCAGCAGTCCGGCCGCGACCGCCACGATGTCCTCGTGCCGCTCGAAGTCGACCACCGCACCCCACGCGCCCAGGCGGTCGCGGACCTCCGCCTCGGTACCCAGGGCGGGGCCCGAGCTCGCGGTGCGGGACCGGCGGACCGGCCGGGCCGCACCGCCCAGCTGGTCGGCCGCGAGGAATGCGGCACCCTCGCTCGCGCCGGCGTCGTGCGACGCCGGGTGCACGAACACCTCGCGGAACAGCCCGGAGCGCAGGATGTTGCCGTTCAGGGTGGAATTGTGGGCCACGCCGCCGCCGAAGCACAGCCGGGTCAGGCCGGTCGACTCGGCCCAGTGCGTCAGCACGTGCAGCACGATCTTCTCCAGCGCCTCCTGGGTCGCGGCGGCGAAGTCCTTGTGCTGCTGGGTGAACGGCTCGCCCTTGCGGCGCGGCGTGATGCCCCTCGCCAGCATCGACGGGCCGACCAGGTCGGGCACCGACATGTTCGGCAGCAGGTTGTAATCACCGTTGTCGCCCAGCAGGTACAGCGAGCTGACGGCGTCGCGGAAGGTCGCCGGGTCGCCGTAGGGTGCCAGGCCCATCACCTTGTACTCGTCGCCGAAGCCGTAGCCGAGCAGCTGGGTGGCGTTGAGGTAGAGCATGCCCAGTGACTTGAAGACCGGGTAGTCGGCCAGCTTCTCCAGCCGTCCCTCGCCCGACCGGTAGACGGTGCCGGAGTTCTCCTCGCCGCGGCCGTCCAGGACCAGCACCAGCGACTCCGGAATTCCGGACCGGGCCACCGCCGCTATCGCGTGGGCGTCGTGGTGCGGGGTGAAGACGAGCTTGTCGTCGTCGAGATCCCAGTCGAACTCCTCGGCGAACCACTGCTTGATCAGCTGGCGGCAGTACACCGTGGGCACCTTCGGGTGGACGGTGTAGAAGAAGTTGAGCGTGGTGTCGACGAAGTCCTCGGGGAAGTAGTACGCCACGCCGTCGAGTTGGTCGACCGTCACCCCCGCCACATCCAGGCACGCACGGATCGCGTTGACCGGGAACTTGGTGGTCTTCTTGATCCGGTTGAACCGTTCCTCCTCGACGGCGGCGATCACCTCGCCGTCCCGCACCAGGCACGCGGCCGAGTCGTGGAACAGCTGGTCCGGCATGAGGGGGACCAGATCCGAGTCCCGCGCGGAGAAGTTTCCGCTCAGCCCGAGCACCAACATCGTGACCACCCCAACTCGTCGTTGACTTGCCGACCCGCCTGCCGTCAGGCTGCGGCCCCTGCCGGACCACGACACTGAGTGGATGCGGGTCCCGGGAGTTCTGCAGCAGCCTAGGTGGGACGCATAGCGGATGAATATCGCCGACGGATGGGCCGGAAATGCCTGGTCAGGACGGCAATCCGTGGCGCGGCAGCGGAAGCCGACACGGCAGGATCAGGGCTCCCGGTGGCGTCCGTGTCCGGCAGTGTGGCCATGAAGGCGACCCGCTCGGCCCCGCTCTCGAGGCTGCGGAGCTCGGCCTCACCGAGTGCGACTAGCAGTTCGGCGCGCCATGCCCGGCGCGAGCTCAGCCGGCGTAGTCGGCCACGTACCGGTCGAGCAGCCGATCGAGGTGGCCGGCACCGCCCGGCAGGGCGGCGGTCGGCAGCAGGGCGCGCAACCGGGCGGTGGAGACCGTCGTGCGCACCGGCTGGGCGTCGACGACCTCGAACCGGGCCGGCAGGCCCATCCGAGTCCGCACCCCGGCGGCGATCGCGGTCACCGGAACCGGTGTGCCGGAGGCGACGTGCACCACCTCGCCGTGCACGCCGGCCGTCAGCAGACCGTCCACGATGGACACGACGTCGCGCACGTCGACCAGATCTCGGTAGGTGTCCCGGTAGAGGCGCACGGTTCCCGAACGTACCTGCTCGACGAACGCGGGCAGCAGTTGGTGCGGCCGCTGTCGTGCGCCGACGACGTGCGCCAGCCGCAGCACGAGCCAGTTCGCGCCCGAGTCCGCCACCTGCCGCTCCAGCTCCAGTTTGTGCCGCCCGTAGGGCGAACTCGGCGAGACGGGTTCCCGTTCCTCCACGATGTGGTCGGTCGAGCCGTACATCGCGTGCGACGCGGTCGACAGCACCACCGCGGTCAGGTTCTCTCGCAGGCAGCGCTGCGTCACATCGGCCATGAGCGCCCGCTCCCTGGCGAACTCCGCCGGATCGGTCACCCGTACGCTGGACACGCCGGCAGCCACCACCACGGCGTGGGGGTGCCGGTCGGCGATCGTGCTGAGGTGGCTTGCGAGGAAGCCCCGGCCGATGACGAGCATCAGTGTCCTCCGGACACGGTGACGACGCGAGCGGATGCCCTGATGGCGTCAAGGAGTTCGGCGGTGCACAGGGTGTCGGCGTTGGACGCCGCCGCCGAGTTCGGTACGCCGGCTCGGCGGGCTCGGACCTCGGCGGCGAAAGCGGCGGCCGCTCGGGCGAACTGGTCGGCGGCGGGCGTCACGATCTCCTCGGCATGGTCCTGTTCGTCGATGCGCAGCACCGGCTGGTGGGTCGCGGGTGGGGTGAACGCGCGCTCCAGCAGCAGTTGGGCGGACGAGCCCCACAGCCGGTAGCGGGAACCGTAGCCGTGCCGGAAGCCGAACTCGGCCGTGACGACCACGTCGCCGGTCGTGAGCAGCGCGCTGCCGGACACGTCGACTCCGCTGACCGGATCCACCTGCAGCACCGCGCCGGCGACCTCGATCCCGTTGCCGAACAGTAGTTGTGCCGCCCGGATCGGGTAGACACCGGCGTCCAGCAACGCCCCGCCGCCCAGTTCGGGCCGGTAACGCACGTCGGCGGCGGGAAGCGGCGGGAAGCAGAACGAGCTGGTGAAGTGCCGAGGCTCGCCGATTCGACCTGCGGTCACCATGTCCCGCACGACGGCGTGCACCGGGTGGTGCAGGAACGTGAAGTTCTCCCGCAGCACGAGGTCGTTCACTTCGGCCAGGCGCACCAGATCAGCGGTGTCGGCGGCGCAGGTCGTCAGCGGTTTCTCCGCCAGGACGTGCTTTCCGGCCGTGAGCGCGGCCGCAGCCCACTCGTGATGGAGGGAGTTCGGCAGCGGGACGTAGACGGCGTCGATGTCGGCGCGCTCCAGCAGCGCCGCGTACCCTTCGATCGGCTCGCCACCGAACCGCTCGGTGAACGCCGCGGCCCTGGAGCGGTCCCGGCTCGCGATGGCCGCGACCGCCACCCCGGCCGTACCGGTCAGAGCAGGCAGCATGCGCCGCCACGCGATGGATGCCGCCCCCAGCACACCGATCCGCACCGTGGCCGCCGGGTCGAAGTCCGCTCCGGGGGCGGGTTCCGCGAGAGGCCGTACCATCAGGCGCCCCCACCCTGCGCGACGGGACTGTCGTCGTCGAGGCCGGCCACGAGGCTGTGCAGGCACGCCACCAGACTGCGGGCCTGCACGTTCACGTAGTGGCTGTGCCGTAGCAACCCGACGATCTGGGCCATGGTCATCCACCGGTGCCGGGCCGGTCCGGCGCCGTTCGCCACCACCGGGTCGACCTCGACGATCATGTGCCTGGTACGGGCGTGGAAGAACCGGCCGCCCTCCTCGGAGAGCTCGCTGTCGAACCGGATCCGGTCGGCCGGCGCGGCCAGCACGTCGTCCAGGAAGGCCGGCCTGGCCTCGGCCGGCAGGTGCTCGTAGCTGTCCGGTGTGCACTGCACCGTCGGCGCCAGCTCGACGAAGTCCACGAGCCCGGGCTCCACCTGGACGCCGACCAGTATGTGCAGCACCCCGGAGAACCGGGCGACCAGGAACGCCACGACGCCGAGCCCGTGCGGGGCGAGGACCGGCTGCGTCCAGCTGTCGATCTCGCGGCCCCCGCCGTCCACCGCGACCGCGCGGATGTCGAAGAAGGCGCCCGTGTCGTGAGTGATCCGGTCGGGCTGCCGGCGCCAGCCGCGCACCTCGCGCAGCGGGATCGGGGTGGCCTGGACCTCGCGGCGGGACCGCAGGTCGGTGATCCAGCTCAGGATCTCGCCGTCCGTGTGCAGTGCGCCCCATTCCGTTCCGAGCGACCGCACGAGGGCCGCCCGGAACCCGGACGTGTCACAGCCCAGCTCGCCCACGAGGTTCGGTCCGGAGAAGGACAGGCAGGACAGCACGGTGCGCGTGTTCATGTTGACCAGGTGGTCCTCGGTGAGCAGCGCGTGCACCTGGCCCACTGACAGCCAGCAGAAGCCGGGCAGCACCTCGACGTCCCCGGTGGCCTCCACGACGATGTTGCGGTTGCGTTTGCGGTAGAACCACGAGCCCTGCTCGGACTGCAGCACGTCGGCGAGCACCGACTGCGGTGGCGCGGACAGGAACATGTCCACATAGGGCACCGGGCGGCCGCGGTGTACCGCGGTGTAGTTGCTCTGCGTGGCCTGTACGGTCGGGGACAGTTGCAGCACGTTGCAGTTGCCCGGCTCCATCTTGGCCTGCATCAGGCAGTGCAGCACCCCGTCGAACTCCTTGACCAGGATGCCCAGCACGCCGGTCTCCGGCTGATCGATGATCGGCTGCGACCAGTTCGCCACCGGGCCGTGAGCGGCGGCCACGGACAGGCCCTCGACGGCGAAGAACTTTCCGCTGTCGTGCACCAGGTTTCCGGTGTCGTCGGCGAAACGCCAGCCGACCAGGTCGGCGAAGTCGATACCGGTGACCGTGGTGGTCCTGGCCACGGCCAGCCGTTCGGCGAACCAGGACCGGAAGTCCGGTGCGGCCGTCACGGTGCTTTGGGTGGACAGTGCGGATCGCGCGACTCGCAGCGCCGCCGACGGGTCGTGGGTCCGAAAGAGACCACCGGGGGCGACCGGGGATGCGGTCATGCGGACTCCTTCGTGGACACCACGACCTTCGGGCCGGGAAGAGAACGAACGTCGCCGTGCGGCGGAAAGTGCGACGCGCGGGGGTCGGATCTCCCTGCTGAAGCCAGGAGAGCGGTCAAGGTTCCTCCAGTTCCGGCTGGGGAGTGGCTGCCACCGGAAGCCGTCAGCGCCAGGTGACGGCGTGCTTCTCGATGACGTCTGCGGCGGCGGCCACGCCTCGATCAGCGCGCACCGCCGCGGCCAGCGCCGCCGCCCGAGTGGCGATCGCCGGATCGTCGACGGCGGCTCGCACGGCGGCGGCCAGCCGGTCGCCGGTCAACCGGGAGAACGGCACCGGCGGCGGTGCGACGCCCAGCGTGGCCATCCGGCTCGCCCACACCGGCTGGTCCGCATAGCAAGGTACGACGACCTGTGGCACGCCGGCGGACACCACGGACGCGGTGGTGCCCTGGCCGCCGTGGTGCAGTACCGCGGCGGCGCGGGGCAGCAGCCAGACGAAGTCGGCGCTCTCGGTCCGGATCGCGTCGACGCCGGCGGGCAGCGGGCCGTCCGGGCCGCCGACGACCACCAGCCGGTGCCCGGTCGCCGCCGCTGCCGCCACGCTCGCCTCGAGCAGGCCGGGACCGTCCACCGCCCAGGAGCTGCCGAAGGTGGCCACCAGCGGCGGATCGCCGCGTTCGACGAACTCGGTCACCTCCGCCGGATTGTCCCAACGCACGTTGTCCGACCAGTACCCGGTGATGTGACAGTTCTCCGGCCAGTCCGCGGGCGGCGTGAACACGTGTGGGCTGAACTGGTACAGCAGCGGCCGGGTGACCCCGTCGTCACGGAAGGGTGAGCGGAACCCGAGTCGCGGCAGCCCGGCGGCAACCCGGCCGCGGTTCACGCTGGGCCGGTACACGAGCCACTCCAGCGCGCCCATGGCCCGGTGGGTGAACCGGTTGTAACCGCCGCCCAGCGACAGCTTCGGCGCGCCCAGCGCGGGCCACGCGGCGGTCTCGGTCACCGGCCAGGACGCGACCGAACACCACGGCACGTCCGGCAGGGCCAGCGCGCCGATCCGGGTCAGCGTGGTGTTGACGACCATGTCCGCGCCCTCGCCGGCGGCCACCATCTCGTCGATCAGGGCCTGCTGCTGGGCACCGGTCAGCCGTGGCGCCGCCATGGCCATCCGGTACATCGACGGCCCACGCCGCAGGGCGGCCTGCACCTTCGGATCGCGCAGCACCGAATCGGCGTAGCCGGCGGGCAGTGCTTCGAGGGCCCGGAAGCCGAGACCGGCCCGGTCGGCCATGCTCCTGAACTCCGCCCCGGCTGCCAGCACCACCTCGTGCCCGCGAGCCTTCAACTCGACGCCGAGCACCACGAACGGCTGCACGTCACCGCGCGAACCGATGGTCAGCAGGACGATCCGCATCGTTCTCCTCGAGTCCGCACTCCGCCGGACGGGCGTCAGGCCGGGGTCAGCGTCAGGTACCGGTGCTGCCAGTGGTCCTCGCCCGTCGATGAGCTGACGGCCCGCCCGCCATGGAGCAGTCCCGGCCGGGCCGAGCCTAGGCGGGACGGATAGCGTCCGAATATCGCCGGACGGCGGAACCCGGCGACCACGAGCACGCTGCGTACTCCTCTCGGCGGACCGGCCACCGCCACGTCGTACGAGTCCTCGGCGGGCTCCTGGACGAGGTGGTCCGGGAGCCCGCCGTGAGCTGTCTTCGGTGGGGGGACCCTCACGCCGGGGCCACGACCGAGGGGTCGGCGGCGGGCTGCGCCGTCAGATCGGGGGCGATGAGACGGACGGTCGTGGAGGGGGGCCGGGGTGCGGCGACGAGATGCAGCCGTTCGACCTCCGTCGTCTCCTGCTCTTCCGCTCCCTGCGCCGCCCGTGCCGACGCGGTCCGCACGGCGTCGCGGCAGGCGCAGGGCTCCTCGTCGAAGCCCGCGAACCGGTAGGCGACCTCCATCATGCGGTTGCGGTCCGTCCGCCGGAAGTCGGCCACGAGGTGGACGCCGGCCGCGGCGGCCTGGTCCACGAGCCAGTTCAGGATGACCGATCCCGCGCCGAAGGACACCACACGGCAGGAGGTGGCGAGCAGCTTCAGGTGCCACACGGCCGGGTGCTTCTCGACCAGCGTGACGCCGACGGCCCCGTGCGGTCCGAACCGGTCGGTGAGGGTGGTGACCAGGACCTCATGGCCGGGGTCCGCCGACAGCTCGCGCAGCGTCCGGTCGGAGTAGTGCACCCCGGTGGCGTTCATCTGGCTGGTGCGCAGGGTGAGTTCCTCGACCCGGGTGATCTCCTCCTCGGTGGCCCGTGCGATGCGCATGACCAGGTCGAGGGAGCGGAGGAACTCCTCGTCGGGGCCGTCGTAGGCGGACCGTTCGGTCTCCCTGCGGAAACCGGCCTGGTACATCTCGCGCCGGCGCCGGGAGTCCACCGTGCTCACGGCGGGGCTGAACTCGGGCAGGCCGGTGAGCGTGACCGCTTCCTCGGCGGGGTAGCAGCGGACGTCCGGCAGGTGGTAGGCGACCTCGGCCCGTTCGGCGGGCTGGTCGTCGATGAAGGCGATGGTCCGGTGGGCGAAGTTCAGGCCCTCGGCGATCCGCCGGACCGCTTCGGACTTGGGCCCCCAGCCGATCTCGGGCAGCACGAAGTACTCGGCGACGCCCAGCTCTTCGAGACGGGCCCAGGCCAGGTCGTGGTCGTTGCGGCTGCAGACGGACTGCAGGACGCCCCGCGAGTCGAGTTCGACGATCGCCGCCCGTATCGCGTCGGGCAGCCGCACCTCCGCGTCCTCCAGCAGCGTGCCCTGCCAGAGGGTGTTGTCCAGGTCCCAGACCAGGCACTTCACGAGAGCCGGCGCGTCGGCGCCGGTCTTGTCGCTCATGTCGGCTCCACACTTGTCAACGCGTGCTGGGCGAGCAGGAGTTCGCACATCTCGTTGCTGCCCTCGATGATCTCCATGAGTTTGGCGTCCCGGTAGGCGCGGGCCACCGGATGGCCGTCCTGGGCTCCCGCCGACGCCATGACCTGCACGGCGGACGCGGCCCCGCGGGCGGCGTGGCCGGCGCTGACGTGCTTGGCGAGGATGGTGGCGACGACCATGTCGGGGGAACCGTTGTCCCAGCGGTGGCTGGCGTGTTCGCAGGCGCGGGAGGCGACCTGTTCCGCGACGAAGAGGTCGGCGAGGTGCTTGGCGACGAGCTGGTGGCGGGCCAGCGGCTGCCCGAACTGTTCGCGGGACGCGGCGTGCCGGGTCGTCGCGGCCAGGCAGGCGCGCAGGATTCCGACGCATCCCCAGGCGACCGACATCCGCCCGTAGGCCAGGGCGGTGGTCACGAGCAGCGGCAGGGACAGGCCCTCGCCGCCCAGCACGCTGTCGGCGGGAAGGCGTACGGAGTCGAGGCGGACCTCGGCGTGTCCGGCGGCGCGGCAGCCCAGGGGGTCGGCCACGCGCCGTACGTCGACGCCCGGCGCCCGGGCGGGCACGACCACGGCGGCGGCGCCGTCGCCCATCCGTCCGAAGACGATGAGCAGGTCGGCGTAGTGGGCGGCCGTCATCCACACCTTGTGTCCGTCGACCACGACGGTGTCGCCGTCGACGGTGATCCGGGTGTCGATGCCCGACAGATCGCTGCCGGCCTGGCTCTCGCTGAAGCCGACGGCGGCCAGTTCGCCCGAGGTGAGGCGGGGCAGCAGCGCGCGGCGCTGCGCCTCGTCGCCGAGCCGTTCGACGGTCCAGGCGGCCATGCCCTGGGAGGTCATGACGCTGCGCAGGGAGCTGCACAGGCTGCCGACGTGGGCGGTGAACTCGCCGCCGGTGCGGCTGTCCCAGCCGAGGCCGCCGTACTCGGTGGGCACGCCGGTGCACAACTGCCCGGCGGCGCCGAGCTTTCTCAGCAGCTCGGCGGGGAGCAGGCCAGAGCGGTCCCAGTCACCGGCCCGGTCACCGACGAGGCCGGTGACCGAGGCCGTCGCCTCGGCGAGGGGCTCACTCACCGCCGTCCCCGGCTGCCGCGCGCAGACGGTGGACGAGTGCCGCCATTCCCGTGACGGTACGGAAGTTGTCCAGCCGCAGATCGGCGCCCCGGATCGCGATGCCGTAGGACTTCTCCAGGTGGACGACGAGTTCCATGGCGAACAGGGACGACAGCCCGCCGGCCGCGAAGAGGTCGGTGTCCTCCTCCCAGACGGTCTTGGTGCGGACGTGCAGGAAGTCGAGGAGTTCCTTCTCCACGGTGCCCTCGGATGGCATGGTCATGTCTTTCATCCCTCGTATTCGTAGAAACCACGGCCGGACTTCCGGCCGTGGTGGCCCGCCCGGACCTTCTCCAGCAGCAGGTCGCAGGGACGGCAGCCGCTGTCACCTGTGCGCTCGTACAGCACGTTCAGCGAGTCGACGAGGTTGTCGATGCCGATGAGGTCCGCGGTGCGCAGCGGACCCGTGGCGTGTCCCAGGCAGCCCTGCATGAGGGCGTCGACGTCCTCGGCGGTCGCGGTCCCCTCCTGCACCACCCGGGCCGCGTCGTTGATCATCGGGTGCAGGACCCGGCTGGTCACGAAGCCGGGGGCGTCCCGGACCACGACGGGCTGACGACGCAGGGTGGTGAGCAGGGCCCGTACGGAGTCCATGGCGGCCTCGCCGGTGCGGGCGCCGCGGATGACCTCGACCGTGCGGATCAGATAGGACGGGTTCATGAAATGCGTGCCGACGAGTTCCGCCGGACGCACGGCGGCCGAGGCCAGTTCGTCAATGGGAATGGACGATGTGTTGGACACCAGGACAGTACCAGGGGAAACGACCGCGGAAACCTCCGCGATCACTTTCTCCTTGATTTCCGCTATTTCCGTGACGGCCTCGATGACAGCGGCGGAACCGGCCGCTTCGGACACGGAATCGCCGATGACGAGTTCCCCGGTGGGAAGGTCGTCCGGCAGCGCGCCCATCAGCCGCGCGATCCTCAGTTCGTGGGCGATACGGGCTTCGGCAGCCTCACGTTTGGCCTGGTCGACGTCGACGAGCGTCACCGGCACACCGTGACCGACCGCCAGTGTGGTGATGCCGACACCCATGACGCCTGCGCCCAGGACAGTGAGGCGAGGCGCCTTTCCGGCACCACCAGCATTGTTTTCCGACATTTCACTCCCCTTCATTTTTCACAGTTCTGCCGAGCCATCCATCGACGGCTTCGACCGTCGTTTTGAGATGCTGTTCCATCATCGACCAGTGATTTCCCGGAACGTCCAGGACGGAATGCGCGGACGGCCATGAGGCCCGCCAGTCGACGTCGCTGTCCGGTGCCGGCTCCGCCAGGGGGCTCGATGCGCGGACCAGCAGCACGGGTGCCTCGACGGGCGGCGGCACCCAGTCGTCCAGGAGCTGGAAGTAGCGGCCCATGGCGGTCAGCCGGGTGCCGTCCATCGGGGCGGCCCGGTCCTCGCGCTCGAACATGCCGCTGACCAGTACGTCGTCGAACTGGGTCATCGCCTCGTCCCCGGACAGATAGGTGTCCAGCAGCACCACGGCGGCCGGTCCTGCCCCGAGGGCTTCCAGGCGGGCGGCGGCGGCGTGGGCGAGGGTGCCGCCCGACGAGGAGCCGAGCAGCACCTTCGGCCGGTCACCGAGGCGCCGCAGGAGGACCTCGGTCTGGAAGTCCAGCAGGGCGGACATGTCGGCGGGCAGTGGCTCGTGGGGGGCGAAGCCCGGCGCGTCCAGCGCGCTGACCCCGTATCGGCCCTCGAAGGCGGACGCGAAGCGGCTGTACTGATGGGCTCCGCCGAGCGCCACCACCGAGGCGAAGCAGACCAGTTCGGGCGCGTCGTCGCGCACGTGCAGCCGCAGCAGCTCCGGACGCCGTCCGGACGAGCTCAGCAGCTCGGGGCCGGACCCGAAGTCGGGGCGGAGCTTCGCGGCCTGCTGGAGGATCTGGATGCCCTCGTGGATCCGGCCCACCTCGCACGCCTGCCGGAACAGGGCGCTGACCGGGTCGTGCGGCGGTTCACCGGCCCCTCGCCCGGCTCCGGGAGCGGTGGCGCGGGCCAGTTCCGCCCGCAGGTGCTCGGCCAGCCGGGCGGGGGTTCCCGAGTCGAGTACGGCGGTGGGGCGCAGCCGCAGGTCGAGCGCGGCGGCGAGACGGTTGCGCAACTCGACGGCGGTCAGCGAGTCGAACCCGCTCTCCAGGAAGGCGTCACCCCCGGACAGCGCGTCCGGGTCGGCGTGGCCGAGCACCTCGGCCGCCTGGGTCCGCACCAGCCGCAGCAGGATCTGGCCCTGTTCGGCCTCCGGCGCGGCGGCCAGCCGGGGCCGCAGCGACGCGTCGGTCTGCGGGCCACGCCGGCGTACGGCGGGGGTCCGGACCAGCGACCGCAGCAGGTGGGGCACCGGACCGCCCGACCGGGCCCGCAGATCGAGGCCCACCGGGACGAGGACGGGGTCGTGGCCCGCCAGTGCGGCGTCGAACAGGGCCAGGCCCTCCTCGGTGGGCAGGGCGCGCACCCCGCTGCGTGCCATCCGCCGCAGGTCCGTGTCGCCGAGGCCGTCGGTGAGACCGGTGCGCTGCTCCCACAGCCCCCAGGCCAGGGAGGTGCCGGGCAGCCCCGCCCGGTGGCGGGCGGCGGCCAGGGCGTCGGTGAAGGCGTTGGCGGCGGCGTAGGCGGCCTGGCCCGGACTGCCGAAGACTCCGGCGGAGGAGGAGAACAGGACGAACGCCGTCAGATCCTGGTCCCTGGTCAGCTCGTGCAGGTTCCAGGCGCCGTCGGCCTTGGGGCGCAGGACGGCCGACAGCCGCTCGGGGGTGAGAGCCTCCAGCAGCCCGTCGTCCAGCACGCCGGCCGTGTGGACCACGGCGCGCAGCGGATGCTCCGGAGGGATCGCCGCGAGGCAGCCCGCGAGCGCCTCCCGGTCGGCCACGTCGCACGCCGCGACGGTGACCTCGGCTCCCGCCGCGCTCAGTTCCTCGGTGAGGGAGGCCATGCCTTCGGCGGCGGCGCCCCGGCGCCCGAGCAGCAGCAGATGCCGTACGCCATGGGTCGCGACCAGGTGACGGGCCACCAGTCCGCCCAGGGTGCCTGTGCCGCCGGTGACGAGGACGGTGCCCTCCGGGTCGAATCCGGCGGGCACGCCGGCGGCGGGCGGCCGGACCAGGCGGGGTGCGTACAAGGTGCCGTCGCGCAGGGCCAGTTGGGGTTCGCCCTCGGCCAGGGCGGTGGCGAGGGCCGCTTCGAGGCCGTCGCCGCCGTCGGTGTCCAGCAGGACGAAGCGGCCGGGGTGTTCCAGCTGGGCGGTGCGCAGCAGCCCCCAGGCGGCGGCGCCCCCGAGGTCCGCGGGGGCGCCGTCGAGGTCGACCGCGCCACGGGTGAGCAGCACCAGGGGGGTGTCGGTGAACTTCGGCTCCGCCAGCCAGCGTCGGAGCAGGTCCAGCACGGCGCCCGCGGTGGCGCGGGCCGCTTCGGGGCCCGTGCCCTCGGCGGGCGGGCACAGGGCCAGCACGGCGTCGGACGTGGTGGGCACGTCGGCGAGGTCCGGGCACGCCTCGGCCCGGAAGCCGGTCGGCAGGAGGCCGCCGTCGGAGGTGCCGAGCGTGGCCCAGGTTCCGGTGGACGGCTCGGTGCCGGGCAGCCGGGTCCAGTCGAGGCGGAACAGGGACCGCTCGGCGGCGGCCGGAGCACCCGCCGCCGCCCGCAGGGTCAGCGCGCCGACGGTGACGACCGGGCGCCCGGTGCGGTCGGTGATCCGTACCGACACCGCGTCGCCGCCCTGGTCGGCCGGGGCCAGCACCACCCGCAGGACCGGGTCGGCCGCCGGGGCGAGGGTGACGTCGTGCCACGAGAAGGGCAGCGGCACGGCTCCCGTACGGCCGGGGTCGGTGGAGTCGGGGCGCAGGGCGACCGTCTGGAGCGCGGCGTCGAGCAGGGCCGGGTGGACGGCGAAGCCGCTCTCGCGGGTCCCCGGCGCCTCGGGCAGAGCCACCTCGGCGTGGATCTCGTCGTCGACCCGCCATGCGGCGCGCAGGCCCTGGAAAAGGGGGCCGTAGTGGACGCCGGCCGCCTCGAAGTCGGCGTACAGGCTGTCGAGTTCGAGCCGCTCGGCGCCGTCGCGGGGCGGCCACTGCGCGGGGTCACCGGTCGCAGGTACGGGGGTCTCGGCGAGGGTTCCGGCGGCGTGGCGTACCCATGGTTCGGCGGACTCGGGGTCGTCGGGGCGGGAGTACAGCGCCACGGCCCGGCGGCCGTCGGGGTCGGGTCCGTCCACGGTCAGGCGGAGCCGTCGGGACTCGTCGGCTGCGAGGACCAGGGGTGCGGCCAGGGTGAGTTCCTCGACGGTGGTGCAGCCGACGTGGACGGCGGCGTGCGCGGCCATCTCCACGAAGGCGACGCCGGGCAGCAGCACCGTGCCGGAGACCGCGTGGTCCGCCAGCCACGGATGAGTGCGCGGCGAGAGGCGCCCCGTGAAGAGCACTCCGTCGCCGTCCGGCAGATCCACGGCGGCGGTCAGCAGCGGGTGCCCCGTCTCCGTCTGGCCCGCCGACTCGGGGTCCCCGGCGTGCGCGGGCACGTCGAGCCAGTAGTGGGTGCGCTGGAAGGCGTACGTGGGCAGGTCGGTGCGGCGTGCCCCGGTGCCGTCGAACGCGCGCCGCCAGTCGACGGCCACGCCGTTCGCGTGCGCCTCGCCGAGCGCCAGCAGCATCCGGTGCATACCGCCCTCGTCGCGCCGCAGGGTGCCCAGCACCACGGCGTCGTCCGCGCCCGCGTCGGCCGCGGTGTCGCCGATGCCGTAGGTGAGCAGCGGGTGGGGGCTCACCTCGACGAAGGTGCGGTGCCCGGCGTCGAGGAGCAGACGTATCGCGTCGTGGAAGCGGACGGTCTGGCGGAGGTTGCGGTACCAGTACTCGTGGGTGAGGTCGCCGGCACCGATCCAGTCGGCGTCCACCGTGGACACCAGGGGCACGGCCGGGGCCTTGGGAACGAGTGAGGACAGGTCCTCGCGCAGCCGGTCCCGTACGGTGCTCACGTCGTCCGAGTGGGAGGCGTAGTCCACCGGGATGCGCCAGGCCATCACGCCCTCGGCGGAGAGTTCGTCGACGAGGGCGCCGACCTCGTCGCCGGGTCCGGCGACGACGAGCACGCGTGGCCCGTTCACGGCGGCGACCGTGACCTTGCCCGAGCGGCGTTCCAGGTACGGGGCGAGTTCGGCCGCGGAGAGCACGACGGTGGCCATGCCGCCGCCACCGGCGAGTCCGGCCAGCGCCCGGCTGCGCAGCGCCACCACGCGGGCCCCGTCCTCCAGGGTGAGAGCGCCCGCGACACAGGCGGCGGCGACCTCGCCCTGGCTGTGGCCGACGACGGCGGCGGGCTCGACGCCGTACGACCGCCACAGCGCGGCCAGCGACACCATCACGGAGAACAGCACGGGCTGGAGGACGTCCACCCGGTCCAGCGACGGTGCGCCCGGCGCGCCGCGCAGGACGTCGGTGACCGACCAGTCGATGTACGGGGCGAGTGCCTGCGCGCAGTCCGCCATCGTGGCCGCGAACGCGGGTGACTCGTCGAGCAGTTCGGCGGCCATGCCGGGCCACTGCGAGCCCAGGCCGGGGAAGACGAAGACGGCCTTGCGGCCTGGCTGGGCGCGGGCGGTGACGACCGCCGGATGGGGTCGTCCGGCGGCGAGCGCGGCCAGGCCGGACAGCAGGGCGGGACGGTCGTCGCCGACGACGACGGCGCGGTCGGCGAAGCGGGACCGGGCGGTGGCCAGTGAGAGGCCGACGTCCACAGGACGCGCCTCGGGGTCGTCGGTGAGGTGGCTGTGGAGGGCGGTGGCCTGGCCGCGCAGCGCCGCCTCGCCCTTGCCCGAGAGCAGCCAGGCGACTGGGGCGGGGGCCGTTTCCCCGGTGTCCGGGGGTGTACCGGGGTCGGCGGGCGCCGCCTCCAGAACGGTGTGGGCGTTGGTGCCGCTGGCGCCGAAGGAGGAGACGCCGGCCCGGCGGGGGTGATCGGTCTCCGGCCAGGGCGTGGCCGTGGTGAGCAGGGCGATGTTGCCCTCGGTCCAGTCGACCTGCGGGGTGGGGCTGTCGATGTGCAGGGTGCGGGGCAGCAGGCCGTGGCGCATCGCGAGCACCATCTTCATGACGCCGCCGACCCCGGCGGCGGCCTGGGTGTGGGTGAGGTTGGACTTGAGTGAGCCGAGCAGCAGCGGCCGGTCCGCCGGGCGGTCCTGGCCGTAGGTGGCCAGCAGCGCCTGAGCCTCGATGGGGTCGCCGAGGCGGGTCCCCGTGCCGTGCGCCTCCACCGCGTCGACCTCGGCCGGCGAGAGGCCGGCCGCCGCCAGGGCCTGCTGGATCACCCGTTGCTGGGAAGGGCCGTTGGGGGCGGTCATGCCGTTGCTGGCGCCGTCCTGGTTGACCGCCGAGCCCCGGACCAGCGCGAGCACAGGGTGGCCGTTGCGCCGGGCGTCCGAGAGCCGTTCGAGGAGCAGCACGCCGACGCCCTCGCCGAAGCCGGCGCCGTCGGCGGCCGCGGCGAACGACTTGCTGCGGCCGTCGGGCGCGAGGCCACGCTGGCGGCTGAACCCGACGTACAGGCTCGGGGTGGACATCACCGTGACACCGCCCGCCAGGGCGAGGGAGATCTCCCCCGCCCGCAGCGCCTGGCAGGCCAGGTGGAGGGCGACCAGCGACGACGAGCACGCGGTGTCGATCGTGACGGCCGGGCCCTCCAGGCCGAGGGTGTAGGCGATCCGGCCGGTGACCACGCTGGGCACGGTGCCGGTGCCGATGAACGCCTCGACGTCCTCCGGTATCCGCTGCAGCCGGGCGCCGTACTCGTTGTACATGACGCCCGCGTAGACGCCGGTGCGGCTGCCGCGCAGGGACAGCGGGTCGATGCCGCCGCGCTCGACGGCCTCCCAGCAGGTCTCCAGCAGGAGTCGCTGCTGGGGGTCCATGGCCAGGGCCTCCCGGGGCGAGATCCCGAAGAAGCCGGCGTCGAATGCGCAGGCGTCGTGCAGGAAGCCGCCCTCCCGGGTGTTGGAGGTACCCGGGGTGTCGGGGTCGGGGTCGTACAGCGCGGCGGCGTCCCAGCCCCGGTCGGCGGGGAACTCGCTGACCGCGTCGCGTTCTTCGGCGAGCAGCCGCCACAGGTCCTCCGGGGTGCGGACCCCTCCCGGGAAGCGGCAGCTCATGGCGACGATCGCGACCGGTTCCCGGGACTCGTCGCGCAGCCGCGTGTTCTCGCCGCGCAACCGCTCGTTCTCCAGCAGGGAGGCGCGCAGCGCCTCGACCACCTTGTCCGTGGACATCCCTCTCCTCACCTCTCGTTCCGGGCCGGTACGCGGTCAGACACTCTCGCTCCCGAGTGCCAGCCGTACGAGGCCGTCCACGTCCATCTCCTGGATGTCGGCCGTCCGTTCGGACGGCTTGGGTGTGCCGCCGTCCCGGTCCGGTCCGGCCAGGCGCAGCAGTGCCTCCAGCAGGCCGGAGTCGCGCAGCCTGTCCAGCGGGATCGTGGACAGCGCGCGGGTGATCTCGTCGTCGGCCGGGGTCGCTTCCGCAGCCTGCGGGGGGCCGGCCGGGGCGAGACGGTCGGCGCAGTACCCGGCGACGGCCGCCGGGCTCGGGTAGTCGAACACCAGGGTGGCGGGCAGCCGCAGTCCGGTCGCCGCGTTGAGGCGGTTGCGCAGTTCCACCGCGGTCAGCGAGTCGAAGCCGAGCTGCCGGAAGGCACGTTCGGGGTCGACGGCCGAGGCTCCGGCGTGCCCGAGCACGTCGGCGGCGTGCGCGCACACCAGGTCGGCGAGGACGGCGCGGGCGTCGTCGGCGGCCAGGCCCGCGAGCCGCCCGCGCAGGGTGTCCGCCGCGTCGGCGGCGCCGCCGGTGGCCGCCGCCCGGCGGGCGGCGCCGCGCACCAGGGCGCGGAAGAGAGCGGGTACGGGGCCGGTGCCCGCCCTGGCGCGCAGCCTGGCCAGGTCGAGCCGGACCGGGACCAGGACCGCGTCGTCCCGTTCGAGCGCGGCGTCGAACAGGGCGAGTCCCTCCTCGGAGGTGAGTGCCCCCACGCCGCCCCGGGCGATGCGCCGCAGGTCGACCTCGTCGAGGGTGCCGGTCAGGGTGGAGCGCTCGGCCCACATGCCCCAGGCGATCGACTGTGCGGGCAGGCCCTGGGCGCGCCGGTGCTGGGCGAGCGCGTCCAGGAAGGCGTTGGCCGCCGCGTAGTTGCCCTGCCCGGAGCTGCCGACGGTGCCGGAGGCGGACGAGAAGAGCACGAACGCGGCCAGCGGCAGGTCGCGGGTCAGTTCGTGCAGGTGGAGCGCGGCGTCCGCCTTGGGGCGCAGGACGTGGTCGAGGCGCTCGGGGGTCAGCGAGCCGATGACCCCGTCGTCGAGGACGCCGGCCGAGTGGACCACGGCGGTGAGCGGGTGGGTGTCGGGGACACCCGCGAGGAGTCCGGCCAGGGCGTCCCGGTCGGCCGTGTCGCAGGCGGCGGTCTCCACCCGGGCGCCGAGGGCGGTGAGCTCGTCGACCAGGGCGGTCGCCTCGGGGGTGTCGGCGCCGCGCCGCCCGGTCAGCAGCAGGTGGCGTACCCCGTGCTCGGTGACCAGGTGACGGGCGACCAGGCCGCCGAGGACGCCGAAGGCGCCCGTGACGAGCACCGTGCCCTCGGGGTCCCACGGCTTGCCGGCCACGGCCTCGGCATCCGTCGGCGGGGTCCTGGTCAGGCGGGGTGCGAGGGTCCGCCCGTCGCGTACCGCGAGCTGGGGTTCCGTCGCGGACAGCGCGGCGGGCAGGGCCTTGAGCGCCTCGGCCGGGTCCTCGGCGTCGACGAGGACGAACCGGTCGGGGTGTTCGGACTGCGCGGAGCGCACGAGCCCCCACACGGCGGCGGCCGCCAGGTCGCCGATGTCCTCGCCCCGTTCCGTGGCGACAGCGCCCCGGGTGACGAGGACCAGGCGGGTGTCGGCCCAGCGGTCGTCGGCCAGCCAGGTCTGCAGCAGGCTGAGGGTGCCGGCGAGCGCGGTACGGGCCGCGTCCGCGCTGTTCCCGCCGGGCGGGCAGAGCGTGACGACCACGTCGGGCACGGCGGCGCCCCCGTCCACGGCGGCGGTCAGCGCGTCGAGGTCCTCGTGGGTCTCGGGCAGCAGTTGCCCGGTGCCGAGGGCGGCCCACCGGCCGACGGGCGGCTCGGTGGTGGCGGGCAGTGCGGTCCAGCCCAGGGTGAACAACGAGTCGCGTCCCTGGGCCGCGGCGCCGCGCAGGGCGTCCACGGCGATCGGGCGGATGGCGAGCGCGGCCACGTCGGCGACCGGGCGGCCGACCGGGTCGGCGGCGGACAGCGCCACCGAACCGGTGTCGTCGTAGCTCAGCCGCACGCGCAGTTCGGTCGCGCCGGAGGCGTGCAGGCGGACGCCTTCCCAGGAGAAGGGCAGCCTGGCGGTGCCGGGCGCGTCGTTCTGGTCGGCACCGTCCGGGGCGGCCAGCCACAGACCGTGCAGGGCCGCGTCCAGCAGCGCGGGGTGCAGACCGAAGCCGGCGGCCCCCGTGTGCTGGTCCTCCGGCAGCCGGACCTCCACGTAGACGTCCTGGCCGAGACGCCAGGCTGCGCGCAGGCCGTGGAAGGCGGGGCCGTATCCGTAGCCGGCGTCCGCGAACCGCTCGTAGAGGCCGTCGACGGGCACGGGTTCCGCCCCGGCGGGCGGCCAGGCCGGGCCGTACGGGTGGGCCGCCGGGTCGGTGGACCCGGCGGGGGCGAGGACACCGGTGGCGTGCCCGGTCCACGCAGTGCCGGCGCCGTCCTCGGGTCGGGAGAACACGCCGAGGGTGCGCCGCCCGGAGTCGTCGGGCGCGCCGACCCGCACCTGGATCTGGACGGCGGCGTCCCGGTCGAACACCAGTGGTGCCTGGAGGGTCAGTTCCTCGACCTGGGGGCAGTCCGCCTCGTCACCGGCGCGTACGGCCAGTTCCACGAAGCCGGTGCCGGGCAGCAGGACCACACCGGAGACCGCGTGGTCCGCGAGCCAGGGGTGGGTACGGGTCGACAGACTGCCGGTGAGCACGAGATCCCCGGTGTCGGCGACCTCGACGGCCGTGCCGAGCAGCGGGTGCCCGGTGGCACCGGGCCCGCGGGGCGTCGCCGCGGGCGGCTGGATCCAGTAGCGGCGACGCTGGAAGGCGTACGTCGGCAGCTCGGCGGTGCTCTCGCCGGGGAACGCGGCGGTCCAGTCGACCGTGCCTCCGCGCACCCACAGTTCGGCCGCCGACAGCAGGACGCGTCGCAGGCCGCCCTCGTCGCGGCGCAGGGTGCCGAGGACGACGGCCTCGCGGCCGGCGGTCTCGGTGGTCTCCTCGATGGCCATGGTGAGCACGGGGTGCGGACTGACCTCGACGAAGGAGGTGAACCCCTCGGCGGCCAGGACGCGGACGGCAGGGTCGAAGCCGACGGTCTGCCGCAGGTTGCGGTACCAGTAACCGGCGTGCATGCCGGTGGTGTCGAGCCAGCCGCCGTCCACCGTGGAGTACAGCGGGACCTCGCTCGGCAGCGGCTTGATGCCCGCCAGGGCGTCCATGAGGATGCCGTGGATCTCCTCGACGTGCTCGGAGTGCGAGGCGTAGTCGACGTCGATGCGCCGGGCCCGCACGCCCTGGGCCTCGCACTGCGCGAGCAGGGCCGCCAGGGCCTCGGAGTCGCCCGCGACCACGGTGGTCGCCGGGCCGTTCAGCGCGGCGACCGACAGGGCGCCGGCCCAGGGGGCGAGGGCGGCCTCGGCCTGGTCGGCGGGCAGGGACAGGGAGGCCATGCCGCCACGCCCGGCCAGCGCGTCGAGGGTCTTGCTGCGCAGGGCGACCACCTGGGCCCCGTCCTCCAGGGACAGCGCGCCCGCCACGACGGCGGCGGCGATCTCGCCCTGGGAGTGGCCGACGACGGCGTCCGGTACGACACCGAGCGACCGCCACACTTCCGCCAGGGACACCATCACCGCGAACAGCGCGGGCTGGACGACGTCCACCTGGTCCCAGGCACTGCCCGAGCGCACGGCGTCGAGCAGCGACCAGTCGACGAAGGGTGCCAGAGCCCGTTCGCACTCCTCCATGCGGGCCGCGAACACCGGCGACTCGTCCAGCAACTCCCCTGCCATACCGGCCCATTGGGAACCCTGGCCGGGGAAGACGAAGACCGTGCGGCCCACGGTGCCGGCGACGCCGCGTACCAGGTCGGGGGCGGTGCCGTCGTCGGCGAGGGCGGACAGCGCGGCGGGCAGCCGGGTGCCGTCGCCGACCAGCACGGCGCGGTGTTCGAACGCCGTGCGGGTGGTCAGGGCCCGGCCGATGCCGGCGGGCGACAGGCCCGGCGTGTCGGCCAGGTGGGCGGTCAGCCGCTCGGCCTGGCCGCGCAGGGCGTCCGGGGACTTGGCGGAGAGCGGCCAGGCGACGGTCCCGGCCGTCACCTCGTCGGGTGTCTCCTGCGGGCTCTCCTCGGGAGCCGGCTCGGGAGCCTGCTCCACGATCGCGTGCACGTTGGTGCCGCTCATGCCGAACGCGGAGATCCCGGCACGGCGCGGGCGGCCCGTCGCCGGCCACGGGGTCGTGTCGGTGACCACGTCCACGGCACCGGCCGTCCAGTCGACCTGGGTCGAGGGCCGGTCGACGTGCAGGGTGCGCGGCACCTGCCCGTGCCGGAGCGCCAGGACGGTCTTGATCACACCGGCGACGCCCGCGGCCGCCTGGGTGTGGCCGATGTTGGACTTCAGGGAGCCGATCAGCAGGGGGCGCCCGTCGGAGCGTTCCTGGCCGTACGTGGCGAGCAGGGCCTGGGCCTCGATGGGGTCGCCGAGCCTGGTGCCGGTGCCGTGGGTCTCGACGACGTCGATGTCGGCCGCCGAGAGACGGGCGTTGGCGAGGGCGGCCCGGATGACCCGCTGCTGGGAGGGGCCGTTGGGGGCGGTCAGGCCGTTGCTGGCGCCGTCCTGGTTGACGGCGCTGCCGCGCAGGACGGCCAGCACGGGGTGCCCGTGCCGCTGTGCCTCGGAGAGCCGTTCGAGGAGGATCACGCCGACGCCCTCGGCCATGCCCATGCCGTCGGCGGCGTCGGAGAACGCCTTGCAGCGGCCGTCGGCGGCGAGGCCGCGCTGGCGGGCGAAGCTGATGATGGCGCCCGGGCTGGACATCACCGCGACGCCCCCGGCCAGGGCGAGTGAGCAGTCCCCGGCGCGCAGCGCCTGGGCGGCCAGGTGCACCGCGACGAGGGAGGCGGAGCAGGCGGTGTCGACGGTGACGGCGGGGCCCTCCAGGCCGAGGGTGTAGGAGATCCGGCCGGAGATCACGCTGGCCGCGCTGCCGGTGAGGAGGTGGCCCTCGTTCTCCTGGGTCTGGGCCACGGAGGCGCCGTAGTCCTGGTAGTTGACGCCGGTGAAGACACCGGTGTCGGTGCCGCGCAGGCGGTCCGGGTCGAGCCCGGCGCGTTCGAAGGTCTCCCAGGAGGTCTCCAGGAGCAGTCGCTGCTGCGGGTCCATGGCGACCGCCTCGCGCGGGGATATGCCGAAGAAGTCGGCGTCGAACTCACCGGCGTCGTAGAGGAATCCGCCGTGCCGCACATAGCTGGTGCCGGGCTGGTCCGGGTCGGGGTCGAACATGGACTCCAGCGGCCAGCCGCGGTCGGTCGGGAACTCCGAGACGACGTCGCCGCCTTCCTCCAGCACTCGCCACAGCTGTTCGGGGGTGTGCACCCCGCCGGGGAAGCGGCAGCTCATCGCCACGATCGCGATCGGCTCGTCGGTCGCCGTGGTGCCGGCGGGCGCGGGCTCGCGTGTGGCGGGCGTCCGGTGCTCACCGAGCACCTCGGCGCGGATGTGGTCGGCGAGCACGGCCGCGGACGGGTAGTCGAAGACGAGGGTGGCGGGCAGCCGCAGGCCGGTGGCGGTGCGCAGCCGGTTGCGGAGTTCGACGGCGGTGAGCGAGTCGAAGCCGAGTTCCTGGAACGCCCTGCCGGGGCGCAGTTCCTGCGGGGAGTCGTGCCCGAGGACGGCCGCCGCGTGGGTCAGGACGAGGTCCAGGGTGATGCGGCGCTGCTCGGCTTCGGCGAGCCCGTCCAGGCGCTCGCGCAGCACGTTGGCGGCCGGGGTGGCGTCCGTGCCGGGCGCGGCGGCCTCCTCCAGCTGCCGCCGGGCCTCGGGTACGCCGGTGAGCAGGCGGCTGGGGCGTACGGAGCCGAAGACGTCCGCGAACTGCTCCCAGTCGACGTTGGCGAGGGCGATGACCGTCTCGTCGTCGTCGAGGGCCTGCTGGAGGCCGGTGAGCGCGAGGTCGGGCTCGATGAGGGGCAGGCCCTGCTTCTGGACGCGGTAGAAGTCGGAGTCGTCGACGGTGTCGCGGACGGTCCAGGGGTTGGCGGCCGACCAGACACCCCAGTCGACGGTGGTGGCGCTCAGGCCCCGGGCCCTGCGGTGTTCGGCGAGGGCGTCGAGGTAGGCGTTGCCGGCGGTGTAGGCGGCGTGGTTGCTGCTGCCCCAGACGCCGGCGATGGAGGAGAACATGACGAACGCGTCGAGTTCGTGGTCGAGCAGTTCGTCCAGGTGCCGGGCGCCGTCCGCCTTGGCGGCGACGACCTCGGCGAAGGCGTCGAGCGGGGTGTCGTCCAGGGAGGCGAGCTGGATGTAGGCGGCGGCGTGGAACACGGCGGTGACCGGTGTGCCCCGCTCCTCCAGTCCCGCGAGCAGTCCGGCGATCTGGTCGCGGTCGGCGAAGTCGCACGCGGGCAGGGACAACTCGGTGCCCAGCTCGGCGAGTTCGGCGCGCAGTTCGTCCGCGCCGGGTACGTCGCCGCCGCGCCGTCCGGGCAGCACGAGGTGCTCGGCGCCGCCTTGGGCGAGCCAGCGGGCGACGTGGGGGCCGAGGGCGCCCGTGCCGCCGGTGACGAGGACGGTGCCCCGGGGCTTCCAGACGGGCCGGTTGCCGGGCAGGCGCGGGGCGCGGACCAGACGGCGGGCGAGCAGTCCGGTCGAGCGGACGGCGAGTTGGTCCTCGCCGGTGGCGCCTGCGAGGACCGCGCGGAGGCGGTCGCGGGAGCGGGAGCCCAGGCCCGTCGGCAGGTCGACGAGGCCGCCCCAGCGGGTGGGGTGCTCCAGCGCCGCGACCATGCCGGTGCCCCAGATCAGGGCCTGGTCGGGGGCGGTGAGGGTGTCGGTGTCGCCGGTGGCTACGGCGCCGTGGGTGGCGCACCACAGCGGGGCCTCGACACCGAGGTCGCCGAGCGCCTGGACGAGGACGAGGGTGAGCGCCGAGCCCGCGGAGACGGCGGGGTGCTCGGGGTGCGGGTGTCCGGCGACCGCGAGGAGCGACAGGGCACCCTGCGGGGTACGGCCGTCCAGGGCGACGGCGAGCCGGTCCGCGAGGCCTGCCCGGTCGACGTCGGTGTCCGCGAGGAGCACGGTGACGGCCTCGGCACCGGCTTCGGTGACGGTCAGGAGGGCGTCCCGTACGAGCTGGTCGTCCTGGTGGCCTTCGGGCAGGACGACCAGCCAGGTGCCGGAGAGGGTGGCGGCGGGCGGGTCGGTGACCGGCTGCCAGTCGACGCGGTAGCGCCAGCTGTCGACGGCGGCGCCGTCTCGCTGCCTGCGGCGCCAGGCGTTCAGGGCGGGCAGGACCGTGCCGAGCGTCTCGGCGTCGACGGCGAGGTTTCCGGCGGCCTCCTCGGCGTCGCCGCGCTCGACGATCCGCCAGAACTCGGAGTCCGCCTCGTCCCCGGTGCCCGTCCGCGCGGTGGGTTCGGCGCCCTGGAGCCAGTAGCGCTTGTGCTCGAACGGGTAGGTGGGCAGGTCGGTGCGGCGGGCGCCGGTGCCCTCGAAGAGGACCGGCCACTGAACGGGGACGCCGCGCACCCACAGTTCGGCGGCCGAGGTGAGCGCGCGGGCGAGGCCGCCCTCGTCCCGGCGGAGCGTGCCGGTCACCACGGTCCGCGGGGTCTCGGCGGACTCGGCGGCTGTGGCGGACTCGATGGTCTCCTGCACGGACATGGTGAGCACCTGGTGCGGCGACACCTCGACGAAGACCTGGTGGCGCTGGTCGGCGAGGGCGCGCACGGCACCGTCGAACTCGACGGTCTCGCGCAGGTTCCGGTACCAGTACCCGGCGTCCATCTCCGTCGTGTCGAGCCAGTCGCCGGTGAGGGTGGAGAACAGCGGCACCTGTCCGGCGACGGGCTCGATACCGGCCAGCACCTCGGACAGCTCGTCGTGGATGCGTTCGACGTGCGCGGAGTGGGAGGCGTAGTCCACCGCGATCGTGCGGGCCCGTACGCCCTCCTCCTCGCAGAAGGCGATCAGCTCGGTCAGGGCCTCCGTGTCACCGGAGACGACGACGGCGGACGGTCCGTTGACGGCGGCGAGGGAGAGCCGCCCGGACCACCGGGCGACGAGTTCCACGGCGCGCTCGCGCGGGACGGCCACGGAGACCATGCCCCCGTGCCCGGCGAGGGCGAGGATCGCGCGGCTGCGCAGGGCCACGACCTTGGCGCCGTCGTCCAGGGAGAGGGCCCCGGCGACCACGGCGGCGGCGATCTCGCCCTGGCTGTGGCCCAGTACGGCGTCGGGCTCGACGCCCCAGGAGCGCCACTGCGCGGCCAGCGAAACCATCACGGCCCACAGCGCGGGCTGGACCACGTCGACCCGTTCGAACGGTGGCGTGTCCGGGGCGCCGCGCAGCACGGCGTCGAGCGACCAGTCGACGTACGGCGTCAGTGCCTGCTCGCAGGCGGCCATGGAGGCGGCGAACACCGGGGAGGTGTCCAGGAGTTCCACCGCCATGCCGGCCCACTGCGCGCCCTGGCCCGGGAAGACGAACACCCGGCGGCCGTCGGTGTCGGCCACGCCGCGGATCAGCCCCTGGGTGTCCTCGCCGTCGGCCAGCGCGTCGAGGGCGGCCGACGGGGCGTCGCCGTCGGTGCCGAGGAGCACCGCGCGGTGTTCGAAGGGGGTGCGGCCTGTCGCCAGGGAGTAGCCGGTGTCCAGCGGGTCGGGGGTGCCGTCGCCGGCGAGGTGGCCGCGCAGCCGCTGGGCCTGGTGGGCCAGTGCCTGCGGCGACCTCGCGGACAGCACCCAGGGCACGACCGGCGCGGGCTGCGGCTCCAGCGCGTCGTCGTCGGAGCCGGCTTCGGCGTCCGCGTCCGCGTCGGAGGCGGGCGGTGCCTGTTCGAGGATGGCGTGCACGTTGGTGCCGCTGAAGCCGAAGGAGGAGATGCCGGCGCGGCGCGGTGCGCCGGTGTCGGGCCAGTCGCGGGCCTCGGTGAGCAGCTCCACCTCGCCGGAGGCCCAGTCGACGTGTGGGGAGGGCTCGTCGGCGTGCAGGGTGCGCGGGAGGACACCGTGCCGCAGGGAGAGCACGGTCTTGATCATTCCGGCGACTCCGGAGGCGGCCTGGGTGTGGCCGATGTTGGACTTGAGTGCGCCGAGCCAGAGCGGGCGGCCGTGCGGGCGGTCCTGCCCGTAGGTGGCCAGCAGGGCGTCCGCCTCGATGGGGTCGCCGAGGGTGGTGCCCGTGCCGTGCGCCTCGACGACGTCGACGTCGGCCGCCGTCAGCCCGGCGTTGGTGAGGGCCTGGCAGATGACCCGCTGCTGGGCGAGGCCGTTGGGGGCGGACAGGCCGTTGCTGGCGCCGTCCTGGTTGACGGCGCTGCCGCGCAGCACGGCGAGCACCGGGTGGCCGTTGCGGCGGGCGTCCGAGAGCCGCTCCAGGAGCACCACGCCGACGCCTTCGGCGAGGCCCATGCCGTCGGCGGAGGCGCCGAACGCCTTGCAGCGGCCGTCGGCGGCGAGGCCGCGCTGCCGGGAGAAGCCGACGAAGACGCCCGGGGTGGCCATCACCGCGACACCGCCGGCGAGGGCGAGCGAGCAGTCGCCGCCGCGCAGGGCCTGCGCCGCGAGGTGCGTCGCGACCAGCGAGGAGGAGCAGGCGGTGTCGACGGTGACCGCCGGGCCCTCCAGACCGAGGGTGTAGGCGACGCGGCCGGAGACGACGCTGGCGGCTCCGCCCGCGACGAGGTGTCCTTCGCCGCCCTCCGGCGAGGAGCCGGCGAGCGAGGTGTAGTCCTGGTAGTTGACGCCGGCGAAGACACCGGTGGGGGTGGTGCGCAGGGACGCCGGGTCGATGCCCGCCCGTTCGAACGCCTCCCAGGAGGTCTCCAGGAGCAGCCGCTGCTGCGGGTCCATGGCGACGGCCTCGCGCGGCGAGATACCGAAGAAGGCCGGGTCGAAGTCGCCCGCGTCGTGCAGGAAGCTGCCCTCGCGGACGTAGGAGGTGCCCTGATGGTCGGGGTCGGGGTGGTAGAGGCGGTCCAGGGGCCAGCCCCGGTCGGCGGGCATGCCGGAGAGCACCTCGCCGCCGTCGACGAGCAGTTGCCACAGTCGCTCCGGGGTGTCGATGCCCCCGGGGAAGCGGCAGCTCATCGCGACGATGGCGATGGGCTCGTCGGGGTCCGCGACGGGGACGACGGCCGCCGTGGCGGCGGCCGGGGCGGTGTCGCCGAGGAGTTCGGTGCGCAGGTGCTCGGCGAGGAGCGCGGCGCAGGAGTAGTCGAAGACGACGGTGGCGCGCAGCCGCAGGCCGGTGACCTGGTTGAGCCGGTTGCGCAGTTCGACGGCGATCAGTGAGTCGAAGCCCAGTTCACGGAAGGCCCGGTCGGGCAGGACGGCGTCGGCGGAGTCGTGGCCGAGGACCGCGGCGGCGTTGGTGCGGACGAGTTCCAGCAGGGTCCGGCGGACCTCGGGTTCGGCCAGTCCCGCGAGGGTGCGGCGCAGCGCGGAGGCGCCGTCGGAGTCGTCCGGGTCGGGCTCGGTCCGGTCCTCGGCGGTGGCCAGGGCGCGGACGTCGGGGAGGTCGGCGATGAGGGGGCTCGGCCGTACGGAGGTGAAGACGGGCACGAAGCGGGCCCAGTCGACGTCGGCGACCACGACCACGGTCTCGTCGTCGTCCAGGACGCGCTGGAGCCCGCCGACGGCCAGCCGCGGGTCCATGAAGGGGATGCCGCGTTCGAGGAGGGCGCGTTCGAGGTCGCTGGTGGCGAGGCCGCCGCCCTCGGCGCTCCAGATGCCCCAGACGACGGAGGTGGCGGCGAGGCCCCGGCCGCGTCGGTGGGCGGCGAGGGCGTCGAGGTAGGCGTTGCCCGCCGCGTAGGCGGCGTGGTCCGCGCTGCCCCACACCCCGGAGACGGAGGAGTACAGGACGAACGCGTCGAGGTCGGTGTCGGCGAAGACGGCGTCGAGGTTGGCGGCGCCCTGCACCTTGGCGGCCAGGGTGGCGGCCATGCTCGCGGGGTTCTCGTCGCGTACGGGGAACAGCTGGGCGGCCGCGGCCGTGTGCAGGACGGCGCGGACGGGGTGGCCCTCGGCGGCGACCCGGTCGACGAGCCCGGCGAGCGCCTCGCGGTCGGTGATGTCGCAGGCGGCCAGCGTCACACCGGTGCCCAGGGCGGTGAGTTCGGCCGCCAGTTCGTCGGCGCCGGGGGCGTCGGCACCCCGGCGGCTGACGAGGACCAGGTGGTCGGCGCCGCCCCGGGCGAGCCAGCGGGCGGCGTGCGCGCCGAGCCCGCCCGTCCCACCGGTGACGAGGACCGTGCCGGAGGGCCGCCAGGGAGCCGACGGCGCGGGGGTGGAGGGGGTGGCGCGGACCAGTCGTCGGGCGTGCGCCCCGGAGGACCGTACGGCGAGCTGGTCCTCGTCGCCGGCTCCGGCCAGGAGGTCGGCGAGCAGGTGTCCGGCGCGTTCGTCGCACTGCTCGGGCAGGTCGATCAGACCGCCCCACAGGCTCGGGTGTTCCAGGGCCGCCGTGCGGCCGAAGCCCCAGACGAGGGCCTGGACCGGGTGGGGCACCGGCTCGGACGGGTGCACCGGGACGGCGCCGGAGGTGACGCACCACAACGTGGTCCGGACCCCGAGGTCGTCCAGCGCCTGGACGAGCGCGGTGGTGAGCGCGAGGCCGACGGGCAGGGCGGGCAGGCCCTCGTGGGGCCGCTCGTCGAGGGCCAGCAGGGACAGCACTTTGGCGGGGGCGGCCTCCGCCCCGGGCCCGGCGGCCAGCAGCTCGCGCAGGTGGTCGGTGAGCCGGGCCCGGTCGGTGTGGGTGTGGTCGAGGACGACGAGTTCGGGGTCGGCGCCGCGCTCGCGCAGGGCCTCGACGGCACGGGTCACCGCCGCGTCGGCGGTGTGGCCGTCCGGGACGAGGACCGGCCAGCGGCCCCGCAGCGGTCCGGCGGCCTTGGCCGTGAGCCGCTGCCAGGAGATGTGGTAGCGCCAGCCGTCGAGGACGGCCCGGTCACGGCGGTCGCGGCGCCAGGCGGACAGAGCGGGCAGGACGTCGCTCCAGCTGGCGGCCTCGACCCCGAGCGTGGCGGCGACCGCGGCGACGTCCTCGCGTTCGACAGCGGCCCAGAAGGCGGCGTCCGCGGGGTCGGTGGTGTCCGGCGCGGTGCCGGGCCGGGTCTGCGGCTCCAGCCAGAAGCGCCGGTTCTGGAAGGCGTACGTGGGCAGTTCGACCCGCTCGGGCCGGTGGCCGGCGAACACGGCCGCCCAGTCCACCGACACGCCGTGCACGTGGACCTGGGCGAGGGCGGTGAGCACCCGGTGCAGGCCGCCCTCGTCGCGGCGCAGGGTGCCGGTGACCAGGGTCGGCGGGGACGGGACCGCCGCGTCGGGGTCGGCGAGGTCGTCGAGGGTGTCCTGCGTCGGCACGGTGAGCACGGGGTGCGGGCTGATCTCGACGAAGACGCTGTGGCCGCGCCGGACGAGGTCGCGCACGGCGGCGTCGAACTCGACGGTCTGCCGCATGTTCCGGAACCAGTAGTCGGCGTCCAGGCCGGTCGTGTCGAGGGATCCGCCGGTCACCGTCGAGCAGAACGGGATCGTGGCGGCGGTGGGCCGGACGCCGGCGAGCGCGTCGAGCATGCCGTCGCGCAGCCGGTCCATGTGCGCGGAGTGGCCCGCCACGTCGGCGGCGACCCGCCGGGTCCGCACCTCGCGTTCCTCGCACTGGCGGAGGAACTCCTCCAGAGCCTCAGGATCCCCGGAGACGACCGCGGAGGCCGGGCCGTTGACGACAGCGACCGACAGGCGGCCCTCCCAGGCGCGCAGACGGTCCCGCAGGGTGTCGGCGGGCAGCGCCACGGAGGCCATGCCGCCGGTGCCGGACAGTTCCAGCTGGGCGCGGCTGCGTACGGCGACGATGCGGGCGGCGTCGTCGAGCGACAGGGCGCCGGCGACGTACGCGGCGGCGATCTCGCCCTGGGAGTGGCCCACGACGGCGTCGGGTTCGACGCCATACGACCGCCACACGGCGGCGAGGGAGACCATCACGGCGAACAGCACCGGCTGGACGACGTCGATACGGTCCAGCGGCGCCGCGTCGGGCTCGCCGCGCAGGACCGCCGACAGCGACCAGTCCAGGTGCGGGGCGAGGGCCTGCTCGCACTCGGCCATGCGGGCGGCGAACACCGGTGACTCGTCCAGCAACTCCCGGGCCATACCGGCCCATTGGGAACCCTGGCCGGGGAAGACGAAGACGGTCCTGCGGTCGCCCGCGCCGGTGCGGCCGGTGACCGTCTCGGCGGCGCTGGTGCCCGCCGCGACGGCGGCGAGCCCGCGCAGGAAGCCCTCGGGCCGGTCGGCCACCACGACGGCCCGGTGCTCGAAGGCGGAGCGGGTGGTCGCGAGCGAGTGGCCGACATCGGCCGGGCGGAGTCCGGGCCGGTCGGCGAGCCAGGACGCGAGCCGGGCCGCCTGGTCGCGCAGCGCCTCGGGGCTGCGGCCGGACAGCGGCCATGGCACGGCGGCCGGCAGGGGTGCGGCGGCGGGCGCGGAACCGGAGCCGGCGTCCGGCGCGGTACGCGCCCCGGCACCCGGTATCGGCACGGTCGCGTTCTGCGGGCCGCCCTCGGGCGCCTGCTCGGCGGCGGGCCGCTGCTCGGCCTCGGGTGCCTGCTCGATGATGACGTGCGCGTTGGTGCCGCTCATGCCGAACGAGGAGACGCCCGCGCGGCGCGGGCGGCCCGCGACGGGCCAGTCGCGACGCTCGGTGAGCAGCCGCACGCCGCCGGAGCTCCAGTCGACGTGCGGGGTGGGCGCGTCCACGTGCAGGGTCTGCGGCAGGACGCCGTGCCGGATCGCCATGACGACCTTGATGACACCGGCCAGGCCCGCCGCGGCCTGGGTGTGGCCGATGTTGGACTTGATCGAGCCGAGCCACAGCGGCTGGTCCTCGGCGCGGTCCTGGCCGTAGGCGGCGAGCAGGGCGTCGGCCTCGATGGGGTCGCCGAGCCGGGTGCCGGTGCCGTGTGCCTCGACGGCGTCGACGTCGGCCGGTGTCAGCTGGGCGTCGGCGAGCGCGGCGCGGATCACGCGCTGCTGCGAGGGACCGTTGGGCGCGGTCAGGCCGTTGCTGGCGCCGTCCTGGTTGACGGCGCTGCCCCGCAGCACCGCGAGGACCGGGTGGCCGTTGGCGCGGGCGTCGGAGAGGCGCTCCACGAGCAGCACGCCGACGCCCTCGCCCCAGCCGGTGCCGTCGGCCGCCGCCGCGAAGGGCTTTGCGCGACCGTCCCCGGCGAGGCCGCCCTGGCGGGAGATCTCCACGAAGGCGCCCGGCATGGCCATCACGTTGACGCCACCGACGAGCGCGAGCGAGCACTCGTCGCCCCGCAGCGACTGCGCCGCGAGGTGCAGGGCCACCAGCGAGGCGGAGCAGGCGGTGTCGACGGTGACCGAGGGCCCCTCCAGGCCCATGACGTAGGAGACGCGCCCGGACATGACGCTGATCGCGTTGCCGGTCATCAGGAAGCCCTGGACGCCCTCGGGCGCCCCGTCGGCCAGCGACATGTAGCCCTGGTCGATGGAGGCGGCGAACACGCCGGTTCGGCTGCCGCGCAGCGACACGGGGTCGATGCCGCCGCGTTCGACGGCCTCCCAGCAGGTCTGGAGCATCAGCCGCTGCTGCGGGTCCATGGCGAGCGCCTCGCGGGGCGAGATGCCGAAGAAGGCCGGGTCGAAGCCGCCGGCCTCGTCCAGGAAGGCCCCGGTGACAGGGACGCCGGAGCCGGCCAGCCCGGCGGCGTCCCAGCCCCGGTCGGCGGGGATCTGGGAGTAGGTGTCGCGGCCGTCCGCCACCAGCTCCCACAGGTCCTCCGGACTGTGCACCCCGCCGGGGAAGTGGCAGCTCATCGCGACGACGGCGATGGGCTCACGGCTGCGCTCCTCGACGTCCCGCAGCCGTCGCCGGGTCTGCTGGAGGTCGATGGTGACGCGGTTGAGGTAGTCGCGGAGCTTCTGCTCGGTCCGGTCGCTCACTGTGCGGTCTCGCCTTCTCCTGGAAACGGCTGTACGTGCATCCGGGGCGTCACGAGATGCCCAGCTGGTTGTCGATGAGGTCGAAGATCTCGTCGTGCGAGGCGGACTCGATGTGGTCCGCGGTGACCTGGCCGTCGGGTTCGGTGGCTTCGAGGCGGGCCAGCACCTCGCGCAGCCGCTGGGAGAGCCGGTCGCGGTCGGGGGCGTCCGGCGCGAGGCCGGCGACCAGTTCCGCGAACCGGTCCAGCTCCACGAGCGGCGCGGACGCCTTGGCCGGGCCCGGCCGGCCGGTGGTGGCCACGAGGTGGCGGGCCAGTACGTCGGGGGTGGGGTGGTCGAAGACCATGCCCGCCGGCAGCCGGACGCCGGTCGCGGACGACAGCCGGTTGCGCAGCTCGACGCCGGTGAGGGAGTCGAAGCCGAGTTCCTTGAACGCCCGGGTGGGCTGGACCAGTTCGGGCGAGGGGTGGCCCAGGACGGCCGCCGCGTGGCCGCGCACCAGGTCCAGCAGCGCGGCGTGGGCGTCCGCCTCGGACAGCCCGGCGAGCCGTTCGGCGAGGCCCGCGGCCCGGCCGCCGCCGTCGCCGTTCGCCGCGGCGGCCCGTCGGCGCGGCGCCCGGACCAGTCCGCTGAGCAGCGCCGGTACGTCCTGCCCGCCGCCGGCGCGCAGCGCGGCGGTGTCCAGTCGCGCGGCCAGCAGATAGGCGTCCTCGGAGCACAGGGCCGCGTCGAAGAGGGCCAGCCCTTCCTCGGAGGTCAGGGGGGTGACCCCGCTGCGGTTCATCCGCCGCAGGTCCACGTCGCCGAGATGGCCGGTCATGCCGCTGCGTTCCTCCCACATGCCCCAGCCGATGGAGAGGCCCGGCAGGCCCTCGGCGCGGCGGCGTTCGGCGAGCGCGTCCAGGGCGGCGTTGGCGGCCGCGTAGTTGGCCTGTCCGCCACCGCCGAGCAGGGCCGCGGCGGAGGAGAACAGGACGAAGGCGGCGAGGTCGTGGTCCCGGGTGAGCTCGTGCAGGTTCACCGCCGCGTCCGTCTTCGGACGCAGTACGCGCTCCACCTGCTCGGCGGTGAGGGAGGAGACCACGGCGTCGTCGAGCACACCGGCGGCGTGCACCACGAAGGTCAGCGGGTGCTGCGCCGGTATGCCGGTCAGGACCTCGGCGAGCCGGTCGCGGTCGGCGGCGTCGCAGGCGACGACGCTCACCTCGGCGCCGAGCGCGGCCAGTTCGTCGCACAGCTCGGCCGCGCCGGGGGCGTCGGGGCCACTGCGGCTGGTCAGCAGCAGGTGCCGTATCCCGTGTTCGGTGACGAGGTGACGGGCCACCAGACGGCCGAGGGTGCCGGTGCCGCCGGTGATCAGGGCGGTGCCGTCGGGGTTCGGGGCGGCGGGCGGCAGCAGCACGTTCTTGCCGGTGTGCCGGGCCTGGCCGACGTACCGGAACGCCTCGGGCGCCCGTCGTACGTCCCAGCAGGTGAGCGGCAGCGGGGTGAGTGTGCCCTGCCGGAACAGGTCGAGGATCAGGTCGAGCGTCTGCGCGATCCGCTCCGGGCCCGCCTCCGCCAGGTCGTACGCCCGGTAGCGGACCCCGGGGTGCGCGGCGGCCACGGTGTCGGCGTCGCGGATGTCGGTCTTGCCCATCTCCAGGAAGCGCCCGCCGCGCGGCAGCAGCCGCAGGGAGGCGTCGACGAACTCCCGTGCCAGGCAGTCCAGTACGACGTCGGCGCCGCGTCCGCCGGTCGCGTCGAGGAAGCGGTCGGCGAAGTCGAGGGTGCGGGAGGAGGCGATGTGGGCGTCGTCGAGGCCGAGGCCGCGCAGGACGTCCCACTTGCCGGGGCTCGCGGTGCCGTACACCTCGGCCCCGGCGTGCCGGGCGAGCTGGACGGCGGCCATGCCGACACCGCCGGCCGCGGAGTGCACCACGACCGTCTCCCCCGCTTTCAGGCCGCCGAGGTCGAACAGGCCGTAGTGGGCGGTGAGGAAGGCGATGGGCACGGTGGCGGCCTGGGCGTAGGACCAGCCGGGCGGTATCGGGGCGAGGGTGCGCCGGTCGGCGACCGCGACAGGGCCGAAGGCGCCGCCGAAGACACCGAACACGCGGTCGCCGGGGGCGAGGTCGCTCACGCCGGGGCCGGTCTCCAGGACGGTGCCCGCCCCTTCGCTGCCGAGGATCCGCTGGTCGGGGGCGAGGCCGAGGCAGACCGCGATGTCCCGGAAGTTCAGGCCGGCGGCGCGGACGGCCACCCGGACCTCGCCGGGGGCCAGCGGGGCGCCCGCCTCCGGGGACGGTACGAGCGCGAGGGCGTCGAGGCTGCCCTCACCGGTGGTGTCCAGCCGCCAGACCGCTTCGCCGGCCGGCGGTGCCAGCGTGCCGGGGCGCCCTGCCCGGGCCAGCCGGGGCACGAGCGGGTTCCCCGCGCGGGCGGCGAGCTGTGGTTCCCGTGTGGCGAGGGCCAGACCGAGCAGGTGGGGCAGGGCGTCCGCCGAGTCGGCGGTGTCGTCCAGGTCCAGCAGGACGAAGCGGTCCGGGTGTTCGGTCTGGGCGGCCCGGACCAGTCCCCAGACGGCGGCCTGTGCCGGGTCGGCGAGGTGTCCGCCGGGCCCGGTCGCGACCGCGTGGCGGGTGACGACCACGAGGGGGGCGTCGCCGGAGCGGGGGTCGGACGACCACCGCTGGACGACGGCGAGGGTGGCGGTCGCGGTGTCCCTGACACGGGCGGCCTCGTCGGGGCCGGTGGCGGTGGGGCAGGTCCAGACGACCGCCGTGGGCTGCGCGCCGGAGCCGGTGTCGTCGAGGTCCGCCCAGCCGGTGAGCGGGCCGGTGGCCCCGGCGCCGGGGGCCGGTGTCCAGTGCAGGCGGTACAGGCCGTCCCGGCCCGCCACGGCCGCCGCCAGCAGGTCCGGGGAGAGCGGGCGCAGCACCAGCGACACGGCGGACAGCACCGGCTGCCCGGTCGGGTCCCAGGCGTCCAGGCTCACCGCGTCGGGCCCGGCCGGGCCGATCCGGACGCGCAGTGCGGCGGCCCCGGTGGCGTGGGCGGTGACGCCGTTCCAGGAGAAGGGCAGCCGGGCGGGGCCGGGCCGGTCGTCGAGGAGGGCGGACGCCTGGAGGGCGCCGTCCAGGAGCGCCGGGTGGACGAGGTAACCGTCGCTGTCCGACTGCCGTTCGAGCGCGACCTCGGCGTAGACGTCGGTGCCGTCGCGCCAGGCGGCGCGCAGCCCCTGGAAGGCGGGGCCGTAGCGGTAACCGGCCTCGTCGAAACGGTCGTACACGCCGTCCAGGTCGACCGGCTCGGTGCCGGCCGGCGGCCAGGTGGCGGGCGTGGGCGGGCCGTCGGCGCCGTCGCCGGGGGCGAGGGTGCCGGTGGCGTGCGGGGTCCAGTCCGCGTCGGGGTCGGTCTCGGGGCGGGAGTACAGGCCGAGGGTTCGCCTGCCGGTGTCGTCGGGCGGGCCGAGGCGCAGTTGGACGTGGACGGCGTCCCGCTCGGGGAGGATCAGCGGGGCCTGGAGGGTGAGTTCGTCGACGAGGGCGCTGTCGGCCTCGTCGGCGGCGCGCAGGGCGAGTTCCAGGAAGGCGGTGCCGGGGAGCAGGTTCGTCCCGGAGACGACATGGTCGGCCAGCCACGGGTGCGTCCTGGACGACAGCCGCCCGGTGAGCAGCCGCTCCCCGGAGTCGGCCAGATCGACGCGGGCGCCCAGCAGCGGGTGGTCCGTGGCGCCCAGCCCGGCGGCGGCCACGTCTCCGGTGCGGACCGGGGCGTCGAGCCAGTAGCGGGCGCGCTGGAAGGCGTAGGTCGGCAGGTCCACCGGCCGGCCCGTGCGGCCGAGGGCCGCGGGCCAGTCGACGGGCACGCCCTGGACATGGGCCTCGCCCA
Organism: Streptomyces sp. ATCC 21386; assembly: GCF_018728545.1. Taxonomy (NCBI): domain Bacteria; kingdom Bacillati; phylum Actinomycetota; class Actinomycetes; order Kitasatosporales; family Streptomycetaceae; genus Streptomyces; species Streptomyces sp. ATCC 21386. Next base: position 4,423,354 of record NZ_JAAVVL010000001.1, on the reverse strand, counting down.
GCGACAGCAGCAGCCGCTCCCAGCCTCCGTCGTCGCGGCGCAGCGAGCCCACGACCACACCCGTGACGGCGCCGTCCTCCAGGACCTCCTGGACGGCCGGGGCGAGCACGGGGTGCGGGCTCGACTCGACGAAGGTGGTGAATCCGGCGCCGGTCAGGGCCCGTACGGCGGGCTCGAACTCGACCGTGCCCCGCAGGTTGCGGAACCAGTAGTCGGCGGTCAGTTCGGGCCCCTCGATCCAGTCGGCCTCCAGGGTGGAGAACATCCGGGTGCCTGCCGCGCAGGGGGTGATGTCGGCGAGGACGTCGAGCAGTTCGGCGCGCAGGGGGTCCATCTCGGCGGAGTGGGACGCGTAGTCGACCTCGATGCGGCGGGCGCGTACGCCGTCCTTCTCGCAGGAGGCGAGGAGTTCCGCCAGGGCCGCGGCCTCGCCCGCGACCACGGTGGAGCGCGGGCCGTTCACTGCGGCGACCGAGATCTTCTCGCCCCAGCCGGCCAGCAGCTCGCGGGTGCGGTCGGCGGGCAGCGCCACCGAGGCCATGCCGCCCTGTCCGGCGACGGCGCGCAGCAGCCTGCTGCGCAGGGCGACGACCTTGGCGCCGTCCTCCAGGGTGAGCGCCCCGGCGACGACCGCCGCCGCGATCTCGCCCTGGCTGTGGCCGAGTACGGCGTCCGGTTCGACACCGCAGGACCGCCAGGTCTCGGCCAGCGACACCATGACGGCCCAGAGCGCGGGCTGGACCACGTCCACCCGCTCCAGGTCCGTGGCGGAGGCCAGGACCCCGGTCAGGGACCAGTCGACGTGCGGGGCGAGGGCGCGTTCGCAGGCGGCCATGCGGGCGGCGAAGACCGGTGAGGAGTCGAGCAGGTCCAGTGCCATGCCGGTCCACTGGGCGCCCTGGCCGGGGAAGACGAACACGGTGCGCCCGACGGTGGTCGCGGTGCCCCGGGCGACGGTGGCGAGGGGTGCGTCGGCCGCCAGGGCCCGCAGTCCGGCGGTCAGTTGCTCGCGGTCGCCGACGAGGACGGCTCGGTGGTCGTGCCGGGTGCGGGTGGTGGCGAGGGCCAGGCCGATGGCGGCGGCGCCGTGCTCGATATGGGCGTCGGCGTGGTCGGCGAGCCGTTCGGCCTGGGCGCGCAGTGCTTCGGCGGTGTGGCCGGAGAGGACCCAGGGGACGGCGGGCTCCTCGGGGGGCGCGGACTCCGTGACGTCCTCGTCGACGTGCTCCAGCACCAGGTGGGCGTTGGTGCCGCTCATGCCGAAGGAGGAGACTCCGGCGCGGCGGGGGCGGTCGGGGCCGGCGGGCCAGGAGCGCTCCTCGGTGAGCAGTTCCACCGCGCCGGCGGACCAGTCGACCTGCGGGGTCGGCGCGTCCACGTGCAGCGTCCGGGGCAGCACGCCGTGGCGCATCGCCTCCACCATCTTGATGACACCGCCCACGCCGGCGGCGGCCGAGGTGTGTCCGATGTTGGACTTCAACGATCCGAGCCACAGCGGCTCTTCACGGTCCTGACCGTAGGTGGCCAGCACCGCCTGTGCCTCGATCGGGTCCCCGAGCCGGGTCCCGGTGCCGTGCGCCTCGACGACGTCCACGTCACCGGGTGAGAGCCGGGCGTCGGCGAGCGCCGCGCGGATCACGCGCTGCTGCGACGGACCGTTGGGCGCGGTGAGCCCGTTGCTGGCGCCGTCCTGGTTGACCGCGCTGCCCCGCACGAGGGCGAGCACCCGGTGGCCGTTGCGGCGGGCGTCGGACAACCGCTCCAGCAGCACCATGCCCACGCCCTCGCCGAAACCGACGCCGTCGGCGGCCGCGGCGAAGGGTTTGGACCGGCCGTCGGAGGCCAGGCCGCGCTGGCGGCTGAACTCGACGAACAGTTCGGGGCTGGACATGACGGTGACGCCACCGGCCAGGGCGAGTCCGCACTCGCCGGAGCGCAGCGCGCGCACCGCGAGATGCAGGGCGACCAGCGAGGACGAGCACGCCGTGTCGACGGTCACCGCCGGGCCCTCCAGGCCCAGGACGTAGGCGACGCGGCCGGAGACGACACTGCCCGAGTTGCCGGCGCCGAGGAAGCCCTCGACCTCCTCGGGGATGTGGGGCAGGAGCCGGGCCGCGTAGTCCTGGTGCATGACACCGACGAAGACGCCGGTCGTGGTGCCCTTCAGGGCCGCCGGGTCGATGCCCGCGCGTTCCAGCGTCTCCCAGGAGGTCTCCAGCAGGAGCCGCTGCTGCGGGTCCATCGCGAGGGCCTCGCGGGGCGAGATGCCGAAGAAGCCCGCGTCGAACTCCGCCGCGTCGTACAGGAAGCCGCCTTCGCGCGCGTACGAGGTGCCGTGGCGTTCGCTGTCGGGGTCGTAGAGGGCATCCAGGTCCCAGCCGCGGTCGGCCGGGAAGGCGGCGATGCCGTCGGTGCCGGAGGAGACCAGGTTCCACAGGTCCTCGGGCGAGCGGACGCCGCCGGGGTATCGGCAGCCCATGGCGACGACGGCGATCGGGTCGTCGTCGGTCGCCGCGCCCCCGCCCGTGGCGGCCGGGACGGCGGTCGCCACGCGGCCGGTGTCCGCGCCGAGCAGTTCGCCGCCGAGGTGGGCCGCGAGGACCTCGGGGGTCGGGTGGTCGAAGACGAGGGTGGCGGGCAGCCGCAGTCCGGTGGCGTTGCCGAGGCGGTTGCGGAGGTCGACGGCGGCCAGCGAGTCGAAGCCGAGGTCCCGGAAGGCGCGGCCCGCCTCGACGGCCTCGGGCGACGGGTGGCCGAGTACGGCGGCGACCTGACCCCGGACCAGGTCGAGGAGTTCGCGGCGGCGGCCGGGGGCGTCCAGGGCGGCGAGCAGCTCGGCCAGGGGGCCGCGGTCACCGTCACCGTCGGTGGCGGAGGCCGGGGCGGCCTGGCGGCGGGCGGGCAGCCGGACCACGCCGTGCAGCAGACGGGGTACGGGGTCGTTCTCGGCGCGGGCGCGCAGCGCGGCCGTGTCCAGCCTGAGGGCCACCAGGAGCGGTTCGTCGACGGTGAGCGCGGAGTCGAGGAGGGCGAGGCCCTGCGCGTCGGTCAGGGGCGGCAGGCCCGAGCGGGCGATACGGCGGACCTCGTCGTCGCCGAGGTGCCCGGTCATGGCGCTGCGCCGCTCCCACAGCGTCCAGGCGACGGACCGCCCGGCCAGGCCCTGGGCCCGGCGGTGGTGGGCCAGGGCGTCCAGGAAGGCGTTGGCGGCGGCGTAGTTGCCCTGTCCGGGGCCGCCGAAGGTACCGGCGGCGGAGGAGAAGAGCACGAACGCCGCGAGGTCCAGGCCGGCGGTGAGGCGGTGCAGGTTGAGTGCCGCGTCGGTCTTGGGCCGCAGGACGGCGTCGACCCGCTCGGGGGTGAGCGAGGAGACCACGCCGTCGTCGAGCACTCCGGCGGCGTGGACGACGGCCGTCAGCGGACGCCGTACGCCGGCCAGGACCTCTGCGAGCCGCTCCGCGTCGGCCGCGTCGCAGGCGACGACGCTCACCTCCGCGCCGAGCGCGGCCAGTTCCTCGCGCAGCCCGTCCGCACCGGGGGCGTCCGGGCCGCTGCGGCTGGTCAGCAGCAGGTGCCGTACGCCGTGTGCGGTGATGAGGTGACGGGCGACGCGGGCGCCGAGCAGGCCGGTGCCGCCGGTGATCAGGACGGTGCCGTCGGGGTCCAGGGGCGGGGCCGCGTCGTCGTCCTGTACGGGGATCCTGGCCAGCCTGGGGACGAGGACCTCGGAGCCGCGCACCGCGAACTGCGGCTCGCCGGTGGCGGTGAGCACGGCGGCGAGGGCGGCCGGCAGGTCGGCGTCCGGGTCGAGGTCGACGAGGTGGAGGCGGTCCGGGTGCTCGGTCTGCGCGGAGCGCACCAGCCCCCACACCGCGCTGTGCGGCAGGTTCGGTACGTCCTCGCCGGGCCGGGTGGCGATCGCGCCCCGGGTGACGAGGACGAGCCGTGTCCCGGCGAACCGGTCGTCGGCGAGCCAGTCCTGGACGAGGGCGAGGGCGTCGTGCACCGCGGTGCGAGTGGTGTCGGCGAGCCCGTCGGCCTGGTCGTCCGGGGCCGCGCCGAGGTCGGCGAGGACGAACTCCGGCAGTGGCCCGTCGGCGTCGCGGAGCGCGGCGAGGTCCGCGTGGTGGGTGGCTCCCTGGGTGTCTTCGGTGGGGCCCAGGACCGCCCAGGAGGCCGCCGTGGGGCCGGGCACCGGGCGGACCGGCGTCCAGTCGAGGCGGAACAGGGAGTCGTGGTGGCGGCCGGCGGCCGGAGCCGTGAAGTTCCCGGTGCCGACCGGCCGAAGGGCCAGGCCCGCCACGGTCAGGACGGGCCGTCCGGCCTGATCGAGGGCGCGCAGTGTCACCGTGTCGGGGCCGGCGGGGGTGATGCGCATCCGCAGACCGGTCGCGCCCTGCGCGTGGAGGACGGCCCCGGTCCAGACGAACGGCATCCGGCCCTCGGCCGCCTCGCCGAGGCCGGTCGCGTGCAGGGCGCCGTCGAGAAGCGCGGGATGCAGCCCGAACCGCGCGGCCTCGGCCTGCAGCTCCGACGGCAGGCTCGCCTCCGCGAACACCTCCTCCCCCAGCCGCCACGCCGCACGCAGCCCCTGGAACGCCGGCCCGTACGCGAAGCCGCCCTCCGCGAAGCGCTCGTAGAGCCCGTCCAGTTCCACCGGCTCCGCGCCCGAAGGCGGCCAGGCCGCCGTCTCCGGCTCCGCCTCCTCGGCGGTGGGAGCCAGCAGCCCCCGGGCGTGGCACGTCCACGGCACGTCGTCGGTGCCGTCCGGGCGGGCGTGCAGGCTCAGCGGGCGGCGCCCGTCGCGGTCCGGGGCGCCGACGGCGAGTTGGACGGCGACGCCACCCTCCGGGGGCAGGACGAGCGGGGCCTCCAGGGTGAGTTCCTCGACCTGGCCGCAGCCGACCTGGTCGCCCGCGCGGACCGCCAGCTCCAGGAAGGCGGTGCCCGGCAGCAGGGCGGCGTCACGGACGGCGTGGTCGGCGAGCCAGGGGTGGGTGCGGGTGGAGAGACGGCCGGTGAGGAGCAGTCCGTCCCCGTCGGCGAGGGCGACGACCGCGCCGAGCAGCGGGTGGTCGGCGGCGGCGAGCCCGGCCGAGGCCATGTCGCCCTGGGGCGCGGCGGAGTCCTCCAGCCAGTACCGGCGGCGCTGGAACGCGTACGTCGGCAGGTCGGCCCGGCGGGTGCGCCATGCGGCGTAGGCGGCACGCCAGTCGACGCGTACTCCGTGGACGTACAGCTCGCCGACGGCGGCGAGGAATCTGGCCCGGCCGCCGTCGTCCCGGCGCAGCGTGCCGATGACCACGGCCTCGTCGGCCCCGGCCGCGCTCGCGGTCTCCTCCATCGGGACGGTGAGCACCGGGTGGGGACTGACCTCGACGAGGACGTGGTGACCGGCCGCCAGCAGGGCGCGGGTGGTCTGTTCGAACTCGACGGTACGGCGCAGGTTGCGGTACCAGTAGCCGGCGTCGAGGCCGGTGGTGTCGAGCGGTTCGGCGGTGACGGTCGAGTAGAAGGGGATGTCGGAGGGGCGGGGGGTGATGTCGGCCAGCAGCCGGAGCAGTTCGTCGTGGATGCGCTCGACGTGGGCGCTGTGCGAGGCGTAGTCGACGGGGATCCGCCGGACTCTGAGGTCGCGGGCGGTGAGCCGGTCGATGAGGTCGTCCAGCGCCGACCGGTCGCCGGAGACGACCACGGAGGCGGGCCCGTTGACGGCCGCGACGGACAGCCGGCCGTCCCCGTCGCTCAGCAGGGCGCGGACCTCGTCGACCGGCAAGGGCACGGACGCCATGCCGCCGGCCCCGGCGAGCGCGACGATGGCCCTGCTGCGCAGCGCGACCACCTTGGCGCCGTCCTCCAGGGACAGCGCCCCGGCGACCACGGCGGCGGCGATCTCGCCCTGGCTGTGCCCGGCGACCGCGGACGGCTCGACACCGTAGGACCGCCACAGGGCGGCCAGCGACACCATCACGGCCCACAGCGCGGGCTGGACCACGTCGACGCGGTCGAGCGGCGGGGCGCCGGGGGCGTCGCGCAGTACGTCGGTGAGGGACCAGTCGGTGTGGGGGGCCAGGGCGCGCTCGCAGTCGGCGATCCGCTCCGCGAAGACGGGGGCGGTGTCGAGGAGTTCGGCTGCCATGCCGGTCCACTGCGAGCCCTGGCCGGGGAAGACGAACGCGGTGTCGGCCCCCCCGGGGACGCCTGTCCCGCGGACCAGTCCGGGCTCGGGGGTGTCCTCGGCCAGGGCCCGCAGGCCGCGCAGGAACCCCTCCTCGTCGGCGGCGACCACGACGGCACGGTGTTCGAGGGCGGCCCGGGTGGTGGCCAGGGCGTGGCCGATGTCGAGGGGCCGCTGTCCGGGGTGCGTGTCGAGGTGGGCGGCGAGGCGACGGGCCTGGGCGCGCAGGGCCTCGCGGCTGCGGGCGGAGACGGGCCAGGGCAGGGCGGTCGGGAGGGCGGGCTCGTCGGCGGTGTCGGGCTCATCGGTGGTACCGGGCTCGGTTCCCGGAGCCGTGGCCGACTCGGGGTCGGACTCGGGCTCGGGTCCGGCCTGTTCGAGGACGACGTGTCCGTTGGTGCCGCTGATCCCGAAGGACGACACGGACGCCCGGCGCGGTGCGCCGGTCTCCGGCCAGGGCACCGCCTCGGTGACCAGTTCCACCGCGCCCGAGGACCAGTCGACCGTGGGGGTGGGCCGCTCGGCGTGCAGGGTGGGCGGCACGACGCCCCGGCTCATCGCCATCACCATCTTGATGACACCGCCGACGCCCGCCGCGGCCTGGGTGTGGCCCATGTTGGACTTCAGCGAGCCGAGCAGCAGGGGCCGGTCGGCGGGCCGGTCCTGCCCGTACGTTGCCAGCAGGGCCTGTGCCTCGATGGGGTCGCCGAGCGGCGTACCGGTGCCGTGCGCCTCGACCACGTCGACGTCGGCGGGGGTGAGCCCGGCGTCGGCTAGCGCCCGTCGGATGACCCGCTGCTGGGCGGGCCCGTTGGGGGCGGTCAGGCGGCTGCTCGCGCCGTCCTGGTTGACGGCGGTGCCGCGGACCAGGGCGAGCACGGGGTGACCGTTGCGGCGGGCGTCGGACAGCCGCTCCAGCAGGAGCATGCCGACGCCCTCGCCCCAGCCGGTGCCGTCGGCCCCGGCGGCGAAGGACTTGCAGCGGCCGTCGGCCGCGAGCCCGCCCTGCCGGCTCATCTCGACGAACGGCACCGGTGTCGACATGATCATGGCCCCGCCGGCCAGCGCCAGCCCGCACTCCCCCCGGCGCAGGGCCTGGGCGGCCAGGTGCAGGGCGACGAGGGAGGACGAGCAGGCCGTGTCCACCGTCACCGCCGGGCCCTCCAGGCCGAAGGTGTAGGAGAGGCGGCCGGAGGCGACGCTGTCGGAGTTGCCGTTGCCGATGTACCCCTGGATGTCGTCCGGGACCTGGCGCAGCCGTAGCCCGTAGTCCTGGTACATCACGCCGACGAAGACCCCGGTGTCGCTGCCGCGCAGCGCGCCCGGGTCGAGGCCCGCTCGTTCGAAGGCCTCCCAGGTGGTCTCCAGCAGCAGCCGCTGCTGCGGGTCCATGGCGAGCGCCTCGCGGGGCGAGATACCGAAGAAGCCGGGGTCGAAGTCGGCGGCGTCGGTGAGGAAACCGCCCTCGGCGGCGTAGGTCGTGCCGGGGCGCTCCCGGGCGGGGTCGTGCAGGGCGCCGAGGTCCCAGCCACGGTCGGCGGGGAAGCCGGCGACGGCGTCGGTGCCGGAGGCGACGAGCTGCCACAGCTCCTCGGGGGACATGACGCCGCCCGGGTAGCGGCAGCCCATGCCGACGATGGCCACGGGTTCCTGCTGCCGGGCCTCCACCTCCTGCAGCCGGCGCCGGGTGCGGTGCAGGTCGGCCGCGACCCGCTTGAGGTAGTCGCGGAGCTTGTCGTCGTTGAGTGTGCCGTCAGTCACTGTGCACCGTCACCTTCGGGGCCTTCGTGCGGGAGGGGCCGGGCGTGGGGAGCCGCCGTCGCGCGGATGGGGGCAGGGGGTTCACGACATGCCGAGTTCGTTGTCGATGAACTCGAAGAGCTCGTCGTCGCTGGCCGTGTCCATCCGCTCCTCCAGGCGGTCCTGCGCCGCGTCACCGGTTCCCGGGCGCAGCCTGCTGATCAGTTCCTCGAGCCGGCCGAGCAGCTCCGGCCCGGCCGTGCCGTTGTCCAGGGCGCCTTCCAGCAGGCCGAGTTCGGCCAGGCCCGCGGTGTGGGCGGCGAGATCGGTTCCGGCGCTCTCGGGGGCGAGTTCGACGGACAGTTGGCGGGCGATGGCCGCCGAGGTGGGGTGGTCGAAGAGCAGGGTGGCGGGCAGCCTGAGGCCGGTGGCGGCGCCGAGCCGGTTGCGCAGTTCGACCGCGGTCAGCGAGTCGAAGCCCAGTTCCAGCAGGCCGCGTTCGGCGTCCACCGAGGCGGGGCCGGGGAAGCCGAGCACGGTGGCGGCGTGCCCGCGCACCAGGTCGAGCAGGGTCCGTTCGCGCCGCTGCTCGGGCTGGCCGGCCAGGGTGCGGCGCAGGGTGTCGGCCGCGTCCGGGGCCGCCTCGCCGGCCGCAGCGCTACGGCGGGCGGGCGGGCGTACGAGTCCGCGCAGCAGCGCGGGAACGCCGCCGGTGCCGGTCTGGGCGGCCAGGGCTCCGGTGTCCAGCCGCAGCGGCAGGACGACGGGTTCGCCGGTGGCGTTGGCCGTGTCGAACAGGGCGGCGCCCTCGGCCGGGGAGAAGGCGACGATGCCGCCGCGGGCGATGCGCCGGAAGTCGGCCTCGTCGAGGCCTCCGCTCATACCGCCCTTGTTCGCCCACAGGCCCCAGGCGAGCGACGCGGCGGGCAGTCCGTTCGCCCGGCGGTGGTGGGCCAGCGCGTCCAGGAAGGCGTTGGCCGCCGCGTAGTTGCCCTGGCCCATGCCACCGAAGATCCCGGCGATGGAGGAGAACACCACGAACGCCGACAGGTCCATGCCCTCGGTCAGTTCGTGGAGGTTCCAGGCCGCGTCGACCTTGGGCCGCAGGGCGGTGTCCAGCTGGGCCGGCGTCATCGCGTCCACGACCCCGTCGGCGATGGTTCCCGCCGCGTGCACGACGGCGGTCAGCGGGTGGGCGTCCGGCAGCGAGCCGAGCAGCCGGGCCAGTGCGTCCCGGTCGGCGGCGTCGCAGGCCACGACCTCCGCGTGGGCGCCGAGTGCGGCGAGGTCGACGACCAGTTCGGCGGCGCCCTCGGCGGCGGGGCCCCGGCGGCTGGTGAGCAGCAGGCGCTTCACGCCGTGTTCGGCGACCAGGTGACGGGCGAGCACGGAGCCGATGGCGCCGGTGCCGCCGGTGATCAGGACCGTGCCGGGGCGTCCCCAGTCGGGTGTCCGCGACTGCTCGGCGGCGGGTACGCGGGCGAGCCGGGCGATGTGCGCACGGCCCTCGCGCAGAGCCAGTTGGGGTTCGCCGGATGCGACGGCGGCGACGAGAGCGTCCCTGGAGCCTTCCGTCCCGTCGAGGTCGGCGAGGACGAGACGGCCGGGGTTCTCGGTCTGCGCGGACCGCACCAGCCCCCATGCGGCGGCGTGGGTCAGGTCCGGCGCGTCGCCGTCGGCGCTCGTCGGGACGCCGCCCCGGGTGACGAGCACCAGCTTGGCGTCGGCGAACGTGCTGTCGGCCAGCCAGTCCTGCACGAGGGTGAGGGTTCGGCCGGTGACATGCCGTACGGCGTCGGCCCTGCCCTGCCCTTCCGGTGCGGCGGGGACGTGGGCGAGGACGGCCGTGGGCCGGGCGGCTCCCTCGGTGATCTCCCGGGAGAGCGCCTTGAGGTCGGTGGCGGAGCGGGTGACGCCGTGAGCCGCCCAGTCGGGTGCCTCGGCGCCGATGACGGCCCAGGTGTCGGAGCCGGAGCCGGCAGGCTGGGGCAGTGCGGGCCATTCGAGGCGGTACAGATCGTCGTGGTGCGCGGTCCGGGCGGCGCGTACCTGGTCCTGCGAGACCGGGCGGAGCACGAGGGACCGGATGGAGGCGACCGGCTGCCCGGCCGTGTCGGTGGCCTGGACGGAGACCGCGTTGTTGCCCACGGGGGTCAGTCGGATGCGCAGGGCGCGGGCCCCGGAGGCGTGCAGGCGTATGCCGTTCCAGGAGAACGGCAGCCACCCCTGCTCGGTGCCTTCGAGGACGCCGAAGATCAGCGAGTGCAGGGCGCTGTCGAGCAGCGCGGGGTGCAGCCCGAACTTCGCGGCCTCGGCCTGCTGTTCGGACGGCAGGCTCGCCTCCGCGTACACGTCGTCGCCGAGCCGCCACACCTCGCGCAGCCCCTGGAAGGCGGGCCCGTATCCGAAGCCGCCCTCCGCGAACCGCTCGTACAGCCCGTCGATCTCCACGGGCTGCGCGCCGGCCGGCGGCCAGGTCACGGAGTCGGCCGGTTCCGTCTCGTCGGCGGCGGGGACGAGCAGCCCCCGGGCGTGGCAGGTCCAGCCCATGTCGTCCGTGTCTCCCGGGCGGGTGTGGACGCTGAGCGTGCGGGCGCCGGTGGAGTCCGGGGCGCCGACGGTCAGTTGCAGTGCCACCGAGCCCTGGGCGGGGATCACCAGCGGGGTTTCCAGGGTGAGTTCCTCGACCTGGCCGCAGCCGACCTGGTCGCCGGCCCGGACCGCCAGCTCCAGCAAGGCGGTGGCGGGGAGCAGGGCGGTGCCGAAGACACCGTGGTCGGCCAGCCAGGGGTGAGTGCGTACGGAGAGCCTGCTGGTGAACAGGACTCCGTCGGTGTCGGCGAGCGGGACGGCGGCGCCGAGCAGCGGGTGGTCCGCCGACAGGAGCCCGGCGGCGGCCATGCCTCCGGATGCCGCGGTGGCCTCCAGCCAGTAGCGCTCGCGTTGGAAGGCGTAGGTGGGCAGTTCGACCTGGCCGCCCCTTCCGGTGGCTTCCAGGACCGTGGGCCAGTCGACGGCCGTGCCCCGGACGTACAGCTGGGCGAGAGCCTCGGTGAGGGCCCGGGTCTCGGTGCGGTCCTTGCGCAGCAGCGGCACGAGGGGGCCGGCGGCGGACGGGTCCACCGGGTCGTCGGAGCCGATGGGGTCGGCTTCGGCGAGGCAGTCGCGGCCCATGGCGGTGAGTGAGCCGTCGGGGCCGAGTTCCAGGTAGGTCACGGCGCCCTCGGCGGCGAGCCGTCGCATGCCGTCGTGGAAGCGGACCGCCTCGCGGACGTGCCGCACCCAGTACTCGGGCGATCCCAGCTGTTCGGGGGTGGCGAGTTCACCGGTGACGTCGGAGACCAGCGGGATGCGCGGCGCCCGGTAGTCCAGGCGCTCGGCGACCCGCCGGAACTCGTCGAGCATGCCGTCCATGTGCGGCGAGTGGAAGGCGTGGCTGACGGTGAGCCGCCGGGCCTTGCCGCCGCGTTCGCGCCACTGCTCGGCGATGTCCAGGACGGCGTCCTCGTCGCCGGAGACGACGACGGAGGCCGGACCGTTGACGGCGGCCACCGCGACCCGGCCCTCGTGGGAGGCGAGCAGCTCGCCGGCCTCCTCCTCGGAGGCGGTCAGCGCGACCATGGCGCCGCCCTCCGGCAGTGCCTGCATCAGCCGGCCCCGGGCCGCGACCAGCGCGGCGGCGTCGGGCGCGGTGAGGACCCCGGCGACGTGGGCGGCGGCCAGTTCGCCGATGGAGTGGCCGAGCAGCAGGTCAGGTACCACGCCCCAGTGTTCGACCAGCCGGAAGAGGGCGACCTCGACGGCGAAGAGCGCAGGTTGCGTGTACTCCGTACGGTCCAGGAGGGCCGCCGTGTCGGAACCGGCCGGGGCGAAGACGACCTCGCGCAGCGGGCGGTCGAGCAGCGGGTCCAGTTCGGCGCAGATCTCGTCGAAGGCGTCCGCGAACACGGGGTACCGGGCGTACAGTTCGGCGCCCATCGCGGCGCGCTGGCTGCCCTGTCCGGCGAAGAGGAAGGCGACCTTCCCCGCCACGGCCGTGCCCTGGGTGACGCCGGACGCGCTGCCGCCGGCGGCGAGTGCCTTCAGTCCGCCGGTCAGCGCCTCGCGGCTGTCGCCCACGACGGCGCCCCGGTACTCGAAGGCGCTGCGGCCGGTCGCCAGGGTGTGCGCGATGCCGGCCGGACGCAGGCCGGGCCGGGCGTCGGCGTGCTCCAGCAGCCGCTGGGCCTGGGCGCGCAGGGCGGCCCGGCTGCGGGCCGACAGCAGCCACGGCAGGACGGTCCCGTCGTCGCCGTCGCGGGTCCCGTCGGTGTCCGGCTCCGCCAGGCCGTCCGGGGCGTACTCGTCCGGTACGTGTTCCAGGATCGTGTGCGCGTTGGTGCCGCTCACGCCGAAGGAGGAGATGCCGGCGCGGCGCGGGTGGCCGTTGTCCGGCCAGGGGGTGTCCTCGGTGAGCAGCGACACGGCGCCCGCCGACCAGTCGACGAACGGGGTCGGCGCGTCGACGTGGAGGGTGCGCGGCAGGACTCCGTGCCGCATGGCCAGCACCATCTTCTGCAGGCCCGCGATGCCGGCGGCGGCCTGGGCGTGTCCCATGTTGGACTTGAGGGAGCCGAGGAGCAGCGGCCGTTCGGCGGGCCGGTCCTGGCCGTACGTCGCCAGCAGGGCCTGCGCCTCGATCGGGTCGCCGAGCCGCGTGCCCGTACCGTGCGCCTCCACCGCGTCGACGTCGGCGCTGTTCAGCCCGGCGGACGCGAGTGCCTGCCGGATGACGCGCTGCTGGGAGGGTCCGTTGGGGGCGGTGAGGCCGTTACTGGCGCCGTCCTGGTTGACGGCCGAGCCCCGGACCAGGGCGAGCACCGGGTGGCCGTTGCGGCGGGCGTCGGAGAGCCGTTCCAATACGACCATGCCGGCGCCCTCGGCCCAGGCGGTGCCGTCGGCGGCCTCGGCGAAGGGCTTGCAGCGGCCGTCGGCGGCCAGGCCGCGCTGCCTGCTGAACTCGATGAACGCGCCGGGGGTGGACATCACCGTGACACCGCCCGCGAGGGCGAGCGTGCACTCGCCGGAGCGCAGGGCCTGGGCCGCGAGGTGCACGGCGACCAGGGAGGACGAGCAGGCCGTGTCCACGGTGACCGCCGGGCCCTCCAGGCCGAAGGTGTAGGAGATCCGGCCGGAGGCGACGCTGCCCGCGCTGCCGATGCCGAGGTAGCCCTCGGTCTCCTCGGTGGGTTCCTGAACGCGGGAGCCGTAGTCGCGGTAGCTGGACCCGACGAAGACGCCGGCCCGGCTGCCCTTCAGCGACGACGGGTCGATACCGGCACGTTCGAAGGCCTCCCAGGAGATCTCCAGGAGCAGGCGCTGCTGCGGGTCGATCGACAGCGCCTCACGCGGGGAGATCCCGAAGAACGCGGGGTCGAAGTGGTCGGCGTCGTGCAGGAATCCGCCATGGCGGGCGTAGGTCCGGCCGATCTTCTCCGGGTCCGGGTCGTACAGCTCGTCGAGGTCCCAGCCACGTCCGGTGGGGAACTCGGTGATGGCGTCGGCGCCCGAGGACACCAGCCGCCACAGCTCCTCCGGGGTGGTGACACCGCCGGGGTAGCGGCAGCTCATCGAGACGACGGCGATGGCGTCGTCGTCGACGACCGGCATGGCCGGCGAGTCGGGCACCACCGGGGCGGTTGTCGACACCGGCGCTGTGCCGCCGAGTTCGGACCGTACGTGGTCCACCAGGGAGGTGACGGTGGGGTGGTCGAAGACCAGGGTGACGGACAGGCGCAGTCCGGTGACCTCGGAGAGGCGGTTACGCAGGTCGACGGCGGTGAGCGAGTCGAAGCCGAGGTCCTTGAAGACGCGGTCGGGGTCGATGCCGTCGGGGTCGGCGTAGCCGAGAACGGCGGCGACCTCGGTGCGGATCAGCCGGACCAGTTCCTCCTGCCGCTCCTGTACGGACAGGGCGGCGAGGCGTCCGGCGAGGGAGTCCGCCTCGGTGTCCTGCCCATCGGCCCCGGCGGCGGCCAGGATGTCGCGGGCCTCGGGCAGTTCGCGCAGGACGGCGCTGGGCCGCAGCGCGGTGTAGGCGGGGGCGAACCGGTCCCAGGCGAAGTCGCAGAGGATCAGCCTGTTCTCGCCCTGTTCCACGGCCTGTTCGAGGGCGGTGACGGCCAGTTCCGGGTCCATCGGCGGGATGCCGTTGCGTACGAGCTGTTCGCGGGCGGAGTTGGCGGCACTGTCGCCCGCCCACAGGCCCCAGGCCACGGCGGTGGCCGGAAGGCCGAGTGAGCGCCGGTGCTCGGCGAGGGCGTCGAGGTAGGCGTTGGCGGCGGCGTAGCTGCCCTGACCGGTGCCGCCGAGGGTGCCGGCGAGCGAGGAGAACAGGACGAACGCGGTGAGGTCCAGGTCGCGGGTGAGGGCGTCCAGGTTGCGGGCGGCGTCCATCTTGGGGCGCAGGACACCGGCGGCCCGTTCGGGGGTGAGGGTGTCGAGGACGCCGTCGTCGAGGACACCGGCGGCGTGCACGACGGCGCGCAGCGGGCGGTCGTCGGGAATGCCGGCGAGGAGGGCGGCGAGCGCGTCGCGGTCGGCGGCGTCGCAGGCGGCGACCCGTGCCTCGGCGCCCAGGTCGGCGAGTTCGGCGACGAGTTCGGCGGCACCGGGGGTGTCGGGGCCCCGGCGGCCGGTGAGCAGCAGGTGCCGGGTGCCGGAGCGGGCGAGCCTGCGGGCGATATGGGCGCCGAGGGCGCCGGTGCCGCCGGTGATCAGTACGGTGCCGTCCGGTGTCCAGGCGACCGGGGCCGTCTCGTCGCCGGGCAGGGCCCTGACGAGCCTGCGGCCGTAGATCCCCGAGGGGCGGATCGCGACCTGGTCCTCGCCGTCGAGGCCGGTCAGTACGGCGGCGAGCCGACCGCCGGAGCGGTCGTCGAGGTCGGCCGGCAGGTCGACCAGTCCGGCCCAGCGTTCCGGGTACTCCACGCCGGCCACGGCGCCGAGTCCCCACAGGGTCGCCTGGGCGGGTGCGGTGAGGGCGTCGGAGCGTCCGACGGACACCGCGCCGCAGGTCGCGGACCACAGGGGGGCGTTGATGCCTGCGTCGCCGAGCGCCTGGAGGAGGGTGGTGGTGAGGGCGAGCCCGGTCGGCAGAGCCGTCCCGTCGGTGTACGGCTGCTCGGCGAGGGCGAGCAGCGAGAGCACGCCGCCGCTCGGGGCGGTCAGTGCGCCCAGCCGGGCGGCGAGCGCGGCCCGGTCGGTGTCGGCGGCGCCGATCTCGACCGGTACGGCCAGGGCGCCGTGCCGTTCGAGGGCCCGCAGCGCGCCTGTCACCACGGTGTGCGTGGCCGCGTCGGCCGGTACGACGACCCACCAGGTGCCGGTGAGGGCGGGGGTGCCGGGGGCGGGGTGCAGGGTCTTGTAGGTGACGCGGTAGCGCCAGCCGTCGATGGCGGTGCGGCTGCGGCGGCCGCGCTGCCAGTCGGCGAGCGCGGGGAGGACTCCGCCCAGGGAGGTGCGGGCGCTGTCGTCCTCGTCGGGCAGGTTCAGCGCGGTGGCGACGGCGGTGAGGTCGCCTCGCTCGACGGCGTCCCAGAAGGCGGTGTCGCCGGGCCGGTCCGCGCCCGGGGCCCCGGCGGCGGTGTCGGCGGCCGTGGCGGTGGGCTCCAGCCAGTACCGCTGCCGCTGGAAGGCGTAGGTGGGCAGTTCGACGGGGCGGGCGTCGGTGCCCGCGAACACGGCGGACCAGTCGACGGGGACGCCGTGGACGTGCGGTGCGGCCAGGGCGGTCAGGAACCGGTCGGGGCCGCCGTCGTCGGTGAGGAGAGTGCCGGTGACCCGGCCGGTGACGTCCGCGGCCTCCAGGTTCCGCTCGATCCAGACGGTCAGCACCGGGTGCGGGCCGGTCTCGACGAAGGTGTCGTGGCCGTCCTCGATCAGCGCGGCGACGGTCCGGTGGAACTCCACGGGCTCACGGAGGTTGCGGTACCAGTACTCGGTGTCCAGGGTCGTGGTGTCGACGACGCCCCCGGTCACGGTGGAGTAGAAGGCGATGTCGGTGCGGCGCGGCGCGACACCGGCGAGCGCGTCCAGGAGTTCCCCGCGCACCTCGTCCACCTGGGGCGAGTGTCCGGCGAAGGTGACGCCCGGGATCGTCCAGCGCATCACGCCGTCCTCGGACAGCCGCTCGCCGAACTCCTCCAGGGCCTCGGGGTCACCGGAGACGGTCACGGCGGCGGGCCCGTTGACGGCGGCGACGGACAGCTTCCCCGTCCAGGGCGCGAGCCGTTCGCGTACCTCCTCGTCGGGGAGGGCGACGAAGAGCATCGTGCCCCGGTCGACCAGCGCGGTGAGGATCTGGCTGCGCCGCGCGACGATCTTGGCGCCGTCCTCCAGGGTCAGCGCCCCCGCCACGACAGCGGCGGCGATCTCGCCCTGGCTGTGCCCGACGACGGCCGAGGGCTCGACGCCGTACGACCGCCAGAGCGCGGCCAGCGACACCATCATGGAGAACAGCACCGGCTGGACCACGTCCACCCGGTCCAGCGGCGGGCTGTCGGGGGCGGCCCGCAGCACGTCCGTCAACGACCAGTCGAGGTATGGCGACAGGGCGCGCTCGCACTCGGCGATCCGCTCCGCGAAGACGGGCGCGGAGTCCAGCAGCCCGACCGCCATGCCGACCCACTGCGAACCCTGACCGGGGAAGACGAAGACGGTACGGCCCGGGGTGGCCGCGGTGCCCTGGACCACGGCGGAGTGGTTCTCTCCGGCGGCGAGTGCGGCCAGGCCGGTGAGCAGGGTGGTGTGGTCGGCGCCGACGACGACGGCACGGTGTTCGAAGGCGGACCTGGCGGTGGCCAGGGTGAGGCCGACGTCGTGGGGCCGCAGTTCCGGACGGTCCGTCAGATGGGCGTGCAGCCGCGCGGCCTGCTCGCGCAGCGCTTCCGGGGTCCGGCCGGAGAGCAGCCACGGCACGGCCGTCGCGGGTGCGTCCCCCTCGGGCTGCGGCGCGGGCTCCTCGCCGTACGGCTCCTCGATGATCACGTGGGCGTTGGTGCCGCTGAGACCGAAGGAGGAGACGCCGGCGCGGCGCGGATGGCCGCCCCGGGTCCACGGCCGGGGCTCCGTCAGGAGTTCCACGGCGCCCACGGACCAGTCGACGTTGGGGGTCGGCTCCTCGGCGTGCAGGGTGCGGGGCAGTTCTTCGTGGCGCATCGCCTCGACCATCTTGATGATCCCGGCGACGCCCGCGGCGGCCTGGCTGTGCCCGATGTTGGACTTCAGCGAGCCGAGCAGCAGCGGCCGGTCCGCGGGGCGGTCCTGGCCGTACGTCGCGAGCAGCGCCTGCGCCTCGATCGGGTCGCCGAGCCGGGTGCCCGTACCGTGCGCCTCCACGACGTCGACCTCGGCCGGGGCCACGCCCGCGCCGGCCAGCGCGCTGCGGATGACCCGCTGCTGCGCCAGGCCGCTGGGGGCGGTCAGCCCGTTGCTGGCCCCGTCCTGGTTGACGGCCGAACCCCGTACGAGGGCGAGCACGCGGTGGCCGTTGCGGCGGGCGTCCGACAGCCGCTCCAGGAGCAGCAGCCCGACGCCTTCGGCCATGCCGAAGCCGTCGGCGTCGGCGCCGAAGGACTTGCAGCGGCCGTCCGCGGCAAGACCGCGCTGTCTGCTGAAGCCGGTGAAGGACAACGGGGTGCCCATGACGGTCACACCGCCCGCGAGTGCCAGGGAGCACTCGCCGGAGCGCAGGGCCTGGGCCGCCAGGTGCACGGCGACCAGCGAGGACGAGCAGGCCGTGTCGACGGTGACCGCCGGTCCTTCGAGGCCGAGGGTGTAGGCGATCCGGCCGGACAGGATGCTGGTGGAGATACCGGCGATGAGGTGTCCCTCGACCTCCTCGGGTACGTCGCTCAGGCCGCCGTAGCCCTGGTAGGCGGCGCCGGCGAACACGCCGACCTGTCCGCCGCGCAGGGAGGCGGGGTCGATGCCGGCCCGCTCCAGGGCCTCCCAGGAGGTCTCCAGGAGCAGCCGCTGCTGCGGGTCCATGGCCAGCGCCTCGCGCGGCGAGATCCCGAAGAAGGCGGGGTCGAACTGCCCGGCGTCGTAGAGGAATCCGCCTTCGGAGCTGTAGGTCGTACCGGGCCGGTCGGGGTCGGTGTCGTAGAGGCCGTCCAGGTCCCAGCCGCGGTCGGCGGGCAGTGCGGAGATGACGTCCCGGCCCTCGGCGACGAGCCGCCAGAGATCCTCCGGGGTGCGGACGTCGCCTGGGTAGCGGCAGCTCATGCCGACGATGGCGATCGGGTCGTCGGCGTCGGCGGGCACATGGGCGGGCACGGCAGGCCCGGCCAGGGCGGCGGTGTCGGGGCCGAGGAGTTCCTCGCGCAGATGCCGGGCGAGCGCGTCGGCCGAGGCGTAGTCGAAGAGGACGGTGAGCGGGAGCCGCAGACCGGTGGCGGCGTTGAGCCGGTTGCGCATCTCCACCGCGGTCAGTGAGTCGAAGCCCAGTTCACGGAAGGCGCGTTCGGGGGCGATGGCGTCGGCGGAGCCGTGGCCGAGCACGGCTGCCGCGTGCGTGCGTACGAGGTCGGTGAGCAGGCGGTCCCGGTCGGCGGGGGGCAGGTCCGCGATGCGGTCGCGCAGCGAGGAGGCGGTGTCGTCGCCGTCCTGGCCGGGCGCGGTCTCCTCGTCGAGCGCGCGGCGGACCTCGGGCAGGTCGCCGATGAGCGGGCTGGGCCGGGCCGAGGTGAACACGGGCGCGAAGCGGTCCCAGTCGACGGCGGTGACGAGGACGACGGTCTCGTCGTCGGTCAGGACCTGCTGGAGCCCGGTCAGCGCGACCCGGGGGGCCATGAAGGGGATGCCCCGGCCGCGCAGCTGCTCCTCGACGAGGTTGGCGGCCATGCCCGCGCCGCCCTCGGGGTCCCAGATGCCCCACACCACGGAAGTGGCGGTGCGGCCCCGGGCCCGGCGACGGTCCGCGAGCGCGTCGAGGTGGGCGTTGGCGGCGGCGTACGCGCCGTGGTCACCGCTGCCCCAGACGCCGGAGATGGAGGAGAACAGGACGAAGGAGTCCAGGTCGTCCCGGTCGAAGACGGCGTCGAGGTTCTCCGCGCCGGCGACCTTGGCGTAGAGGATGTCGGCGAACTCGTCGGGGTCGGTGTCGGACAGCGGCACGAGCAGGCCCGTGCCGGCGGCGTGGATGACGGTCCTGATCCGGGAGCCGTCCTGTTCGAGCCCGGCCACCAGTTCGGCGAGCCGGTCGCGGTCGGCGACGTCGCAGGCGGCGACGGTGACCCGGGTGCCGAGCGCGGTCAACTCGGCGGTCAGGTCGGCCGCGCCGGGGGTGTCGGCGCCCCGGCGGCCGACCAGCACGAGGTGCTCGGCGCCGCCCTCGGCCAGCCAGCGCGCGAGGTGCGCGCCCACGCCGCCGGTGCCGCCGGTGACCAGGACCGTGCCGCGCGGCTGCCAGGCGTCCGCGCGGGCGGGGTCGGCGGGCCGGGCGCGGACCAGCCGCCGGCCGTACGCGCCGGAGTGGCGTACGGCGACCTGGTCCTCGTCGTCCCGGCCGGCCAGGATGCCGCACAGCCGGGCGGCGGCCCGCTCGTCGAGCGTGTCGGGCAGGTCGACCAGACCGCCCCAGCGCTGCGGGTGCTCCAGCGCGGCGCACCGGCCGAGGCCCCAGACCATGTGCTGTCCGGGACTGGTCACCGCGTCGTCGCGGCCCGTCGTGACCGCTCCCCGGGTGGCGCACCAGAGCGGGGCGCTGACGTCGGCGTCGCCCAGGGCCTGCACGAGGGTCAGGGTGAGCGCGAGGCCGAGGGGAAGGTGGGGGTGGCTCGGGTGGGGGCGCTCGTCGAGGGCGACGAGGGAGAGGACGCCGTGGACGGGGCCGGTGCTCGCCTCGGAGAGGTGCGCGGTCAGCGTGGCCCGGTCGGTGTGGGCCTCGGTCAGGACGACGGACACGGGGTCGGCGCCGGCCTCGCGCAGCGCCCGGACCACGGCTTCGCGCGCCGGGTCGCCCTCCGTGCCGTCGGTGACGGCCACCAGCCAGGTGCCGGTCGGGGCGGCGGCGGTGCGGCCGGCCGGGGCGTCGGCGAGGGGCCGCCAGTCGATCCGGTAGCGCCAGGAGTCCACGGTCGCGCGTTCGTCGCGCCGCCTGCGCCAGTCGGCCAGGGCGGGCAGGACGACGGTCAGCGGATCCTCGGGGCGGACGCCGAGCGTCGTGGTGAGCGCCGGGAGGTCCTGTCCTCCGACGCTCTCCCAGAAGGCGGCGTCCGCCGGGTCGGTGGCGGCGGTGTCCTCGGCGTCGGCCGAAGGCCGTTCCAGCCAGTACCTGCGCCGCTGGAAGGGGTACGTGGGCAGGTCGACGGTGTCGCGCGGGTGCCCGGCGAGCAAGGTGTCCCAGTCCGGCGCGAGTCCGCCGGTGTGGGCCTCGGCGAGGGAGAGCAGGAACCGGTCCAGGCCGCCCTGGTCGCGGCGTAGGGTGCCGACGGCGACGGCGTCGGACTCCTCGGCCTCGGCGGTCTGGCTGATGCCCACGGTGAGCACCGGGTGGGCGCTGGACTCGACGAAGAAGCGGAAGCCCTGGGCGAGCAGGGTGCGGGTGGCCTCCTCGAACCGCACGGTCTGCCGCAGGTTGCGGTACCAGTACTCGGCGTCCAGCGCGCCGGAGTCCTGCCAGTTCAGGTCCACGGTGGAGAAGAACGGCACCCGGCCGGCCGTCGGCTCGATGTCCGCGAGGCACTCCAGGAGCCGTTCGCGGATCTCCTCGACGTGCGCGGAGTGGGAGGCGTAGTCGACGGGGATGCGACGGGCCCGTACGTCCTCGGCCTGGAGGGCGGCCACCACGCCGTCGATCGCCTCGGTGTCGCCCGACAGCACGGTGGAGGCCGGGCCGTTGGCGGCGGCGACGGACAGCCGGTCGCCCCACGGGCCGAGACGGTCGGCCAACTCCCCCGGCGGCAGCGGCACGGAGGCCATGCCGCCGCGGCCGGCGATGGCCGTGATGGCCTGGCTGCGCAGGGCGACGACCTTCGCGCCGTCCTCCAGGGACAACGCACCCGCCACGACAGCGGCGGCGATCTCGCCCTGGCTGTGGCCGAGCACGGCGTCCGGCTCGACACCGGCCGAGCGCCACAGTGCTGCCAGGGAGACCATGACGGCCCACAGCGCGGGCTGGACCACGTCGACGCGTTCCAGGCCCTCGGACGAGTTCAGAGCCTCAGCCAGGGACCATGGAACGTAGGGGGCGAGAGCACGTTCGCACTCGATCATGCGGGCGGCGAACACCGGTGAGGAGTCGAGGAGTTCGAGGGCCATGCCGGTCCACTGGGTCCCCTGGCCGGGGAACACGAACACGGTCCGGCCGGCGGGTCCCGCGAGCCCTCGGACCAGGTTGGCGGCCTCGCCACCGGTCGCCAGCGCGGTGAGTCCCGTACGGAATCCCTCGGCGTCGCCCGCGACCACCACGGCGCGGTGTTCGAGCGGCGAGCGGCCGGTGGCGAGGGCACGGGCGACGGCGCCCGGGATCAAGGCGTCCGCGTCGGCGAGGGCCAGCAGTTGGCGGGCCCGGTCGGTGAGGGCGTCCTCGCCACGGGCGGAGAGGACCCAGGGCACCAGCGGCAGGGGGGTGGCGGTTTCCGGAGCCTCCGGGGTCTCGGGGGACTCCGGTGCCTCCTCCAGGATCACGTGGGCGTTGGTGCCGCTCACGCCGAAGCCGGACACGGCGGCGCGGCGGGGGCGGTCGGGGTCGAAGGCCCAGGGACGTTCCTCCGTGAGGAGTTCGACCGCGCCCGCCGACCAGTCGACCTGCGGGGTCGGCGCGTCGACGTGCAGGGTCCGGGGCAGCGCCTCGTGGCGCAGCGCCTGGACCATCTTGATGACGCCACCCACACCGGCGGCGGCCGAGGTGTGCCCGATGTTGGACTTGAGGGAGCCGAGCAGCAGGGGCCGGTCGGCGGGCCGGTCCTGGCCGTACGTCGCGAGCAGCGCCTGTGCCTCGATCGGGTCGCCCAGCCGGGTTCCCGTACCGTGCGCCTCCACCGCGTCCACGTCACCCGGCAGCAGCCGGGCGTCCGCCAGCGCCGCCCGGATCACCCGCTGCTGCGAGGGGCCGTTCGGCGCCGTCAGACCGTTGCTGGCGCCGTCCTGGTTCACCGCGCTGCCCCGCACCACCGCCAGCACCCGGCGGCCATGGCGCCGCGCGTCCGACAACCGCTCCAGCAGCAGCACACCCACGCCCTCGGACCACGAGGTGCCGTCGGCCCCGGCCGCGAAGGCCTTGCAGCGGCCGTCGGGTGCCAGCGCGCGCTGGCGGCTGAACGCGACGTAGGGGTCGGGGTGCGGCATGACGGTGACACCGCACGCCAGGGCGAGGGAGCACTCACCGGAGCGCAGCGCGCGTATCGCGAGATGCAGGGCGACCAGCGAGGACGAGCACGCGGTGTCGACGGTCACCGCCGGGCCCTCCAGGCCCAGGGTGTAGGAGATCCGGCCGGAGATCACACTGCCGGCGGTGCCGGTGTGGAGCAGGCCCTGGACGTCGGACTGGTCTCGGGAGCCGTCGCCGTAGCCGTTGGTCATGGCGCCGACGAAGACGCCGGTCGCGGTGCCCTTCAGGGCCGCCGGGTCGATGCCCGCGCGTTCCAGTGTCTCCCAGGAGGTCTCCAGGAGGAGCCGCTGCTGCGGGTCGGTGGCGAGGGCCTCGCGCGGTGACATGCCGAAGAACGCGGCGTCGAACTCCCCCGCCCGGTGCAGGAATCCGCCGTGCCGGGTGTAGGAGGTGCCCGGCCGGTCGGGGTCGGGGTCGTAGAGGGCGGCCGTGTCCCAGCCCCGGTCGGCCGGCCATTCGGAGATGGCGTCGGTGCCGGAGGACACCAGGTCCCACAGCTGCTCGGGGTCGTCGGCCCCGCCGGGGTAGCGGCAGCTCATCGAGACGATCGCGATCGGCTCGTGCCTGGCGTCCTCCTCCTCGCGCAGCCGCTGGCGGGCCTGCCCGAGGTCCGCGGTCGCCCGCCTGAGGTACTCAAGAAGCTTCTGTTCGTCCGGCATCTTCGCGGTGCTCCTCAGGCCATTCCGAAGTTGTTGTCAAGCAGGTCGAACAGCTCGTCGGCGCTGGCCGAACCGATCGCGTCGGCGTCCGCCGGGCCGGTGTCGGGCGCCGTGCGCCGGGCCCAGGTCCGTACGAGGTCCTGCAGGCGCGCGCCGAGCTCGTCGGCGCCCTGGGCGCGGGGGTCGGCGGAGGTCAGGGCCGCCTCCAGCGCCCGGAGTTCGGCGAGCGCGGGAACGGCAGGGCCGGGACGGGCACACAACCCGTCGTACAGGTGGTCGGCGAGGGCGGTGGGGGTGGGATGGTCGAACACCACCGTCGCGGCGACGGGGACGCCGGTCGCCGTGCGCAGCCGGTTGCGGAAGGACACGGCGAGCATCGAGTCGAACCCGACGGCGGAGAACGCCTGGTCGGCCGGGACGGCCTGGCGGCCGGTGTGGCCGAGGACCGCGGCCGCGTGGTCGCAGACCAGGTCGAGCAGCAGACGGCGTCGCGCGGGTTCGTCCAACGGTTCGAGCCGGCGGGCGAGTTCGGCGGCCGCGTCG
Organism: Streptomyces sp. ATCC 21386; assembly: GCF_018728545.1. Taxonomy (NCBI): domain Bacteria; kingdom Bacillati; phylum Actinomycetota; class Actinomycetes; order Kitasatosporales; family Streptomycetaceae; genus Streptomyces; species Streptomyces sp. ATCC 21386. The sequence continues at coordinate 4,399,860 of NZ_JAAVVL010000001.1, read as the reverse complement.
TCCTCGTCGTCCCGCGTGGCGTCGCCCGGGGCGGAGGCCGCCTCGGGCAGTTCGCCGAGCAGCCGCAGCGCTCGGGGGTCGGGCACGGCGGCCACGACGCGGTCCCAGCGGACGTCGGCGAGGATCGCGGCGGGTTCGTCGTGGTCCAGCGACTGCTGCAGGGCCGCGAGGACGGTGTTCGCGTCCAGCGGGCGCTCCACCGGCTCGGATCCGGCGGGCGCGGGTTCCAGGCCGCCGAGGGCGAGGGTGACGCAGCGGCCGCCCCGGTCCCGGCGGTCGCGGGCCAGCGCTTCGAGGGCGGCGTACGCGCTGGTGGCGGCGCCACGCCGGGCGGCCCCCCAGACACCGCTCAGCGGGAACAGCACGGCGAGGTCGACGGAGTCCGGTGCCGGGTGGCCGGCGACCGGCGCGTCGAGGTCGGCCATCGGGCCGAGGGCGGAACGCAGGGCGCCCTCCAGGTCCTCGGGGGTGAGTTCGGCGAGCGAGGCGCCGGGGTCATGGGCGCGGGCGAGGTGGACGACGGCGGTCAGGGGTGCCCCGCCGGGCAGGCCCGCCAGGGGGTCCGGGCCGTCGGGCACGGTCAACTCGGCTCCCAGTTCGGCGAGTTCGTCGCGCAGGGCGGCCACGGCCACCTGGTCCGCGCTCCGGTCCCCGGCCAGGACGACCTGGCGGGCGCCACGACCGGCCAGCCAGCGGGCGATGTCCGCGCCCAGCACTCCGGTGTCGCCGGTGATCAGGGCGGTGCCTCCGGCCGCCGTCCAGTCCCGGCCCGCCGAGGCGTCGGGGGCCGGGGCGTGGACGAGGCGGCGCGCGTGGGCGCCGGTGGGCCGTACGGCGAGGTGGTCCTCCTCGTGGCCGCCCGCGAGGAAGGCGGCGAGGCGACGCGCCTCGTCGGGGCCGGGGCTCGGCGGCAGGTCGGCGATGCCGCCCCAGCGCCTCGGCTGTTCCAGGCCGACGACCCGGCCGAGCCCCCACAGCTGGGCCCCGCCCGGACGGGTGAGCCGCTCGTCGGCGTGGACGGTGACCGCGCCGCCGGTCACGCACCACAGCGGGGCGTCGATCCCCAGGGTGTCCAGGGCCTTGAGCAGTTCGAGGGTGGCGGCGGTCCCGGCGAGCACCCGGGCTTCCTGCGCCGCCGGACGTTCGTCCAGGGCCAGCAGGGACAGCACGCCGGAGACCGGCCGGGCCGCGTCCGCGACGGCGTCGGCGACGTCCTGCGCGGTCCGGTCCGCGTCGCCCGCGTCGACGGTGACGGTGCGGGCCCGCGCGCCGCCGAGCCGCAGCGCGTCCTGGCACGCGCCGACGAGCGGGTCGTCGGTGTGCTGCTTCGGTACGACGAGAAGCCAGTCGCCGTCGAGCGGCGCGGCGGCCGGGTCGGGCACCCGCTGCCAGCGGACCCGATAGCCGAGGGACCGTACGGCGTCCCGGTCGAGCCGGGCGCGACGCCAGCCGGACAGCACCGGCAGCACCTCGCGCAGCGCCGGGGCGAAGCCCTCGGGTGTGGCGTCGGCGTCCGCGCCGAGGGCGGCGGCCAGCCCGGCCGGGTCGCCGCTGTCGACGGCCGCCCAGAAGCGGTCCTGTGCGGCGCCGCCGTCGGCCCCGCCGGCCGGCGGGGCGGTGCGGCCCGGGGTGGGCAGCCAGAACCGGGTCCGCTGGAAGGCGTAGGTGGGCAGGGGGACGGGTCGGGCGCCGGGCGCGGCCTCGGACACGACGTCCGGCCAGGCCACCGGGGCTCCGGTGGTCCAGGCCTCGGCGAGCGAGGCGAGGAACCGTGCGGGGTCGCCGTCGTCGCGCCGCAGCGTCCCGACGGTGGTGACGGTCCGGTCCGCCCGTTCGGCGGTTCCCTCGACTCCGGCGGTGAGCACGGGGTGCGGGCTCGCCTCGACGAAGAGGTCGAATCCGGCGTCCAGCAGCCGTTCGGTGGCCCGCGCGAACTCGACGGGTTCCCGCAGGTTCCGGTACCAGTAGTCCGCCGTCAGCAGCGATCCGTCGAGGGGTTCGCCGGTGACCGTGGAGTACAGCGGTGTCCTGCCCGTGCGTGGCGTCACGTCGGCGAGCGCGGCGAGCAGGTCGTCGCGGACCCGGGCCACCTGGGCCGAGTGGGCCGCGTAGTCGACGGGGATGCGCCGGGCCCGTACACCGTCCCTCTCGCAGGCCGCGACAAGGTCCGTGAGCGCGTCGGGCCGGCCGGCCACCACCACCGCGTCGGGGCCGTTCACGGCGGCCACGCAGACGCCGTCGCCGTGGGGGGCCAGGAGGGCGCGGGCCCGGTCCTCGGAGACGGCGAGGGACACCATGCCGCCGGCCCCGGCCAGCGCCACGAGGGCCCGGCTGCGCAGGGCGACGACCTTGGCCCCGTCCTCCAGGGACAACGCCCCCGCCACCACGGCGGCCGCGATCTCCCCCTGGCTGTGCCCGACCACCGCCGACGGCTCCACACCGTACGAGCGCCACAGCGCGGCCAGCGACACCATCACCGCCCACAGCGCGGGCTGCACCACGTCCACCCGCTCCAACGACGGCGCACCCGGCTCGCCGCGCAGCACACCGGTCAACGACCAGTCCACGTACGGCGACAGCGCCCGCTCGCACTGCGCCACCCGCTCCGCGAAGACCGGGGCCGAGTCCAGCAGAGCCGACCCCATCCCCGCCCACTGCGAACCCTGGCCGGGAAAGACGAAGACGGTACGGCCGCCGCTGCGGGCCTGCCCTTCGACGGCTCCGGACGCGGCCGACCGGTCCGCGAGGGCGGCCAGCGCGTCCAGCAGTTCACGGCGGCCGGTGCCGACGACGACGGCCCGGTGCGGAAGGGCGGACCTGGTGGTCGCCAACGCGTGGGCGACGTCGGCCGGCCGCAGTTCGGGTCGGTCGGTGAGGTGGGCGTGCAGCCGCGCTGCCTGTTCGCGCAGGGCCGGCTGCGAGCGGGCGGACAGGAGCCAGGGCAGCGCGGGCGACGAGGGGGCGTCAGGCCGGGCGCCGGTGTCCTGAGCGGCGGTCGGCGGCTCCGGGACGGCGGGCTCCGGGGGCGCCTCCTCCAGGACCACATGGGCGTTGGTGCCGCTCATGCCGAACGCCGAGACTCCGGCGCGCCGGGGGCGGCCGGGGGCCGTCCAGGGGCGGGCCCGGTCGAGGAGCCGGACGGCGCCGCCGGACCAGTCGACCCGGGAGGTGGGCTCGTCGGCGTGCAGGGTCCTGGGCAGCGTCGCGTGCCCCATGGCCAGGACGGTCTTCATCAGTCCCGCGACGCCCGCCGCGGCCTGGGTGTGGCCGAGGTTGGACTTCAGCGAGCCCAGCCAGAGCGGCCGGTCCGCCGGGCGGCCCTGGCCGTAGGTGGCCAGCAGCGCCTGGGCCTCGACCGGGTCGCCGAGGACGGTACCGGTGCCGTGCGCCTCGACCATGTCGACGTCGGCCGTGGTCAGGCGGGCGTGGGCGAGCGCCTCGCGGATCACCCGCTGCTGGGCGAGGCCGCTCGGGGCGGTGAGGCCGTTGCTGGCGCCGTCCTGGTTGACCGCCGTACCCCGGACCAGGGCGAGCACGGGGTGACCGAGGCGCCGGGCGTCGGACAGCCGCTCGACCAGGATCATGCCGGCGCCCTCGCCCCAGCCGGTGCCGTCGGCGCCGTCGGCGAAGGAGCGGCAGTGGCCGTCGGGCGAGAGACCGCCCTGCTTGCTGAACTCCACGAACACGTCCGGGGCGGCCATCACGGCGGCGCCGCCGACGAGCGCGAAGGAGCAGTCACCGGCGCGCAGCGCCTGACCGGCGAGGTGCAGGGCGACCAGTGAGGAGGAGCAGGCGGTGTCGAGAGTGACGGCCGGGCCTTCGATGCCGAGCGTGTACGCGATCCGGCCGGACGCCACGCTGGTGACGTTGCCGCTCAGCAGATGCCCTTCGACGCCGTCGGTCGACGTGCCAGGTCCGGTGCCGTAGCCCTGGGAGGCCACGCCGACGAAGACGCCGCCGCGGCTGCCGCGGACCGACAGCGGGTCGATCCCGGCGCGTTCGAGGACCTCCCAGGAGGTCTCCAGGAGGAGCCGCTGCTGCGGGTCCATGGCCAGCGCCTCGCGGGGCGAGATCCCGAAGAAGCCGGCGTCGAAGTCGCCCGCCCCGTCGAGGAATCCGCCGCCGGAGCTGTAGAAGGTGCCCGGCCGGTCCGGGTCGGGGTCGTACAGGGAGTCCAGGTCCCAGCCCCGGTCGGTGGGGAAGGCGCCGATGGCGTCCACCTCGTCGGCCACCAGCCGCCACAGGTCCTCCGGGGCGCGCACGCCCGCGGGGAAGCGGCAGGCCATCGCGACCACGGCGAGCGGGTCGTCGGCGGGATCGGTGGCGTGTTGGGCAGGGGGCGCGGTGGTGTCCGGGCCGACGGCGGGCCGTGCGGCGCCCGTGAGGCCCTCGCGGATGTGCCGGGCGAGGCCGGTCGCCGTGGGGTGGTCGAAGAGGCCGGTGACCGGGAGGCGGAAGCCGGTGGCGGCGACGAGCCGGTTGCGCAGTTCGACGGCCGTGATGGAGTCGAAGCCGATGTCGCGCAGCGGGCGTTCGGGGTCGACACGTCCGGCGGACCCGTGGCCGAGGATCGCCGCCGCCTCGGTGGTGATCAGTTCGACGAGGAGCCGGTCGCCCTCCGCCTCGGGGAGAGCCGTGAGCCGGTCGCGCCACCGGTCGGCGTGGTCCTCGGATACGGCGGTGCCGGCGGCGGGCCCGCCCTCGAAGGGTTCGGCGGCCCCGGCCGCCGCGGCGGTCTCGGGCAGTGCGCCCAGGAGCCTGCTGGGGCGTCCGGAGGTGAAGACGGGGACGAACCGCCGCCAGTCCACGTCGGCGACGACGACCTCGGTGCGCCCCGTGTCCAGCGCCTGGCGGAGTGCGGTCAGCGCCGTTTCGGGCCTCAGGCCGACGAGGCCGTGCCGGCGCAGTCCGGCGCCGGCGTCGCCCTCGGCCATACCGGTGCCCTCCCAGGGGCCCCACGCGACGGAGAGCGCGGTGCGCCCGTGGGCCCTGCGCCGGGCGGCGAGGGCGTCCAGATGCGCGTTGGCGGCGGCGTACGCGGCCTGGCCGCCGCTGCCCCAGGTGCCCGCGATGGAGGAGAACAGGACGAAGGCGTCGAGCGGTTCGTCGGCGAGGAGTGCGTCGAGGTGGTCGGCTCCGTCCGCCTTGGCGGCCAGTTCGGCGTGGAGTCGTGCGGGGGTGCACTGCTCGGTGGGGGTGTCGGAGACGGTGCCCGCGGCGTGGAAGACCGCGCGCGGTGTGTCCCCGGCCGCCCGGAGCCGCTCGACGAGCGCCGCCGTCTCGTCCCGGTCGGCGAGGTCGCAGGCGGCCACGGTGACCCGGGCTCCTGTCTGCTCCAGCTCGGCGACGAGCGCCGCCGCGCCGGGGGCGGCCGGTCCCTGCCGGCCGGCCAGCACGAGGTGCTCGGCCCCTTCCCGGGCCAGCCAGCGGGCGACGTGCCGACCGATACCGCCCGTGCCGCCGGTGACCAGAACGGTTCCCCGGGGGCGCCAGCCGGTGGGGGCCGGTACGGCGCCAGGGGTGGCCGGTACGGCGTCGGGGGCGTCCTGGCGGCCGGGGGTGACATCGTCGCCGGTGGCCGCTGCATCGTCGCCGGGGATGACACGGCCGCCTGAGACCGGGAGGCCCTCCGGGGCGCCTACCAGCCGCCGGCCGAGCAGGCCGGACGGGCGGATCGCGATCTGGTCCTCACCGGCGAGCCCGTCCGTCGTACCGTCGCCGCGCCCGGCGTCGACGCCGTCCACGCCCTCCAGGCACGCGCACAGGCCGCGCAGGGCGGCGGGGTCGAGCCGTTCGGGGAGGTCGACGAGGCCGCCCCAGCGGTCGGGGTGTTCCAGGGCGGCGACCCTGCCGAGTCCCCACACCCGGGCCTGGGCGGGCGACGGCGGCGTGTCCTGGCCCGCCCCGACCGCGCCGGAGGTGACGCACCACAGCCGGGCGCGGCTGCCGGTGTCGCCGAGGGCCTGGAGCAGGGTCAGGCTGAGGGCGAGCCCCGCCCCGAGTGGCGCGTGGTCCGGGTGCGGGAGGTCGGTCAGGGCCAGCAGGGAGAGCACACCGGTGACCCCGGTGGGGAGTTGTCCGGCCAGCTCAGCGCGCCCGGTGCCGGCACCGATCCGGACGACGGTCGTCTCGGCGCCGTGCTCCGCGAGGGCTCGTTCGACGGCCGCGGCCGTCTCCGCGACCGCGGGGTCGTCCGGCACCGTGAGGAGCCACGAGCCGGACAACCGGACGTGGGCGGGCAGGGCCAGCGGCTGCCATGCGACGCGGTAGTGGTGCCGGGCGGCGGCCGCCTCCTGGTCCCGGCGCGCACGCCAGGCGGACAGCGCGGGCAGTACGTCTCCGAGCGGCGCCCGCTCGTCGAGTCCCAGCAGCGAGGCGACCGAGGTTGCGTCGGCCGTGCCGACCAGGTCCCAGAAGGCGTCGGAACCCGTGGGTGCGCCGTCCTCACCCTTCCGCGCGGCCGGGCGCGGCCAGAACCGCTCGTGCTGGAACGGGTAGGTGGGCAGGTCGACATGCGGGACGGTGGTGTCCCCGTACCCGGCGGCCCAGTCGACGGCGACCGCGCGGACGTGCAGGCGGGCGAGGGCCGCGACGACCGAGGCCGCCTCCGGCCGGTCCTTGGGCAGCAACGGGATCGCCGTCACGCCTGGCGCCCCGGGCCCGTCCTCCGGCAGACAGGCCGGCACCAGGGCGGAGAGCACTCCCCCCGGCCCGGCCTCCAGGAACGTCGTCGCGCCCTCGGCCACCAGACGCCGTACGCCGTCCATGAACCGCACCGCGCCGCGCACGTGCCGCACCCAGTACTCCGGGGAGCACAACTCGGAGGCGGGGGCGAGCTCACCGGTCAGGTTGGAGATCACGGGGATGCGGGGCTCTGCGTACGTCAGGCCCTCGGCCACCTCGCGGAAGGCGTCGAGCATGCCGTCCATCCGGGCGGAGTGGAACGCGTGGCTCACGGTGAGCCGCCGGGTCCGGCGGCCCTGGCGACGGAACTCTTCGGCCGCGCGCAGGGCGGCGTCCTCGTCACCGCTGATGACGGTGGCCGCCGGTCCGTTGACGGCCGCGATGCCGACCGTGCCGTCGGCGGCCTCTCCGTGGAGGCCGAGTTCGCCAAGTACCCGGAGCACTTCGTCCTCACCGGCCTCGACCGCCACCATGGCGCCGCCGCCGGGCAGTTCGTCCATCAGACGGCCGCGGGCGGCGACCAGGGCGCAGGCGTCGGGCAGGTCCAGCACCCCGGCGACGTGCGCGGCGGCGAGCTCGCCGACCGAGTGGCCGATGAGCAGGTCCGGGACGACTCCCCAGTGGTCCAGCAGCCGGAACAGCGCCACCTCCAGCGCGAACAGCGCGGGCTGGGTGTACCGGGTGCGGTCCAGCAGCGGGGCCCGCTCGTCGCCCTCGGCGGCGAACAGGATGTCGCGCAACGGCAGGTCGAGGTGGGGGGCGAAGTGGGCGAGTACGTCGTCCAGCGCGTCGGCGAACACCGGCTCGTCGCGGTACAGCGCGGCTCCGGCGGCGGCCCGCTGGCTTCCCTGACCGGGGAAGAGCAGCGCGGTACGCCCGGGTGCCGCCTGGCCGGTGACCAGGTCCGGGTCGGACGTCCCGGCGGCCAGCCCCCCCAGCGCGCGACGCGTGGCCGTCTCGTCGTCCCCGGGCACGGCGGCCCGGTACTCCAGCGCGGCCCGTCCGCGTACGAGCGCCAGGGCCACGTCGGGCAGCGGCGTGCCGGGGCTCGTGTCGAGGTGGGCGAGCAGCCGGGCCGCCTGGGCGCGCAGCGCGGCGGGCGTCCGGGCGGACAGGAGCAGGGGCAGCGTCCGGGCCGGGGACGGTCGTGTCCGCCCCGCGCCGCCGGTCGCGGTCTCTGCGGGCGTGCCGTCCGCCTCGCCCGTGTCGGGTGCCTCGCCCGTGCCCTCCGCCTCGCCCGCGTCGGGTGCCTGTTCCACGATCACGTGGGCGTTGGTTCCGCTGATGCCGAACGAGGAGACGCCGGCGCGGCGCGGGCGCCCGGTCCGGGGCCACGGGGTGGGCTCGCCGAGGAGCCGCAGGCCCGCCGTGTCCCAGTCGATGTGGGTGCTGGGTTCGTCGGCGTGCAGGGTCCGGGGCAGTTCGCCGTGGCCGATGGCGAGCACCATCTTGATGACGCCCGCGACGCCGGCGGCGGCCTGGGTGTGGCCGATGTTGGACTTGACCGAGCCCAGCCACAGCGGCTCGGCGGCGGTCCGTCCGGCGCCGTACACGGCCTGGAGGGCCTGGGCCTCGATGGGGTCGCCGAGCCGGGTGCCGGTGCCGTGCGCCTCCACGGCGTCGATCTCCGCGGCCGTGAGCCGGGCGTCGGTGAGCGCGGCCCGGATGACGCGCTGCTGCGCGGGCCCGCTGGGCGCGGTCAGGCCGTTGCTGGCGCCGTCCTGGTTGACGGCGGTGCCGCTGAGCACCGCGAGCACCCGGTGGCCTTCGCGGCGGGCGTCCGAGAGGCGTTCGAGGAGGAGCATGCCGACGCCCTCGGCCCAGCCCGTGCCGTCGGCGCCGGCCGCGAACGCCTTGCAGCGGCCGTCCGGGGCCAGTCCGCGCTGGCGGCTGAACTCGACGAACAGCTTGGGCGTGGTCATGAGGGTGACGCCCCCGGCGAGGGCCTGCGCGCACTCGCCCCGGCGCAGGGCCTGGGCCGCCAGGTGCAGGGTCACCAGCGAGGAGGAGCACGCGGTGTCCACGGTCAGCGCGGGCCCGTCGAGGCCCAGTTCGTACGAGATCCGGCCCGACATCACACTGGCGGTGTTGCCCGTCATGACGTGGCCCTCGGAGACGCCGGGCGCGCCGTCGAGGACGCCGGGGTAGTCCTGGCCGTTGGTGCCGACGAACACGCCGACCGGGCGGCCGCGCAGTGCGGTCGGGTCGATACCGGCGTGCTCGACGGTCTCCCAGCAGGTCTCCAGGAGCAGCCGCTGCTGCGGGTCCATGGCCAGGGCCTCGCGGGGCGAGATTCCGAAGAAGGCGGCGTCGAAGCCTCCGGCGTCGTGGAGGAATCCGCCGCGCCGGCTGTAGGTGGTGCCGGGGCGGTCCGGGTCGGGGTCGTAGAGCCGGTCGGTGTCCCAGCCCCGGTCCGCCGGCCAGTCGGCGATGACGTCCCGTCCCTCGGTGAGCAGCTGCCAGAAGGCGTCCGGGCCATGGACGGCGCCGGGGAAGCGGCAGCCGATGCCGATGATCGCGATCGGGTCGTCGTCGACGGCGGCCGTTGCCCCGGGGAGGGCAGCGGTGGCTTCCTCGGCCGGGGGGCCCGACGGGGCGAGTTCGGCGAGGAGATGGGCGGCGAGTGCCTGCGGTGTGGGGTGGTCGAAGAGCAGGGTGGTGGGCAGCCGCAGTCCGGTGGCCGTGCCGAGCCGGTTGCGCAGTTCCACGGCGGTGAGCGAGTCGAAGCCGAGTTCGGCGAAGGCCCGGCCGGGGGCGATGTCGGTGGCCGCGCCGTGGCGCAGAACCGTCGCGGCGTGCGTGCGCACGAGGTCGGTGATGTGACGGGACCGCTCGGCGGCGGGGAGCGCGGCGAGCTCCCCGCGCACCTGCCCGTCCTGCTCGGCGGGTGCGTCCTGTGCCGGGGTCCGCGCGTCGGCGGCTCCGGGCAGGCCGCTCAGCAGCGCCGTGGCGCGCAGCCCGACGGCCTCGCGGAAGCGCTGCCAGTCCACGTCGGCGACGACGCAGAGTTCGTCGTGGTCCGCGAGGGCGGCGGTCATGGCCCGGACGGCCGCCCGGGGTTCCATGGGGGTGATGCCGAGGCGGCGGAGGCGGTCGGCGATCCGGTCGTCGACCATGCCGCCGCCGGCCCAGGCACCCCAGGCGAGGGACGTGCCGGGCAGTCCGGCGGCCCGGCGTTCGGCGACCAGGGCGTCGAGCGCGGCGTTGGCGGCGGCGTAGTTGCCCTGGCCGGCGCTGCCGAGGACGCCCATGAAGGAGGAGAACACGACGAAGTCGGCGAGGCCGATGCCGTCGGTGACCTCGTGCAGGGTGCGGGCGGCGGTGACCTTGACGCGCATCAGGGTGGCGAGGCGGGCCGGGTCGAGGGCGTCGAGGGTGCCGTCGTCGAGGACCCCGGCGGCATGCACGACCGTGGTGAGCGGCTCCTCCTCGGGTATCGCGGCGACGACCGCCGTCAGCTGCGCGCGGTCGGCGACGTCGCAGGCGGCGACGGTCACCCGCGCGCCGAGCGCGGTGAGTTCGGCGCGCAGTTCGTCCGCGCCGGGGGCGTCGGGTCCGCGGCGGCTGAGCAGCAGCAGATGAGCCGCTCCCCGCTCGGCGAGTTCGCGGGCGACCTGGGCCCCGATCCCGCCGGTGCCGCCGGTGATGAGGACGGTGCCGCTCGGGCTGTGGGGGGCCTCGGCCGGGCGGCCGGGACCGACCGGGAGCAGGCGGCGGCCGTACACGCCGGAGGAGCGCACGGCGACCTGGTCCTCGTCGGTGACGGCGGCCAGGACCGCGCCGAGCCGGTCCGCGGCCCGCTCGTCCAGCACGGCGGGCAGGTCGACGAGGCCGCCCCAGTGGCCGGGCCGTTCCAGGGCGACCGTCCGGCCCAGTCCGGCCACCGCGGCCTGCGCACTCGCTCCCGGCCGCTCGCCGCCGCCCACGGCCGCCAGGGCCCGGGTGGCGCACCACAGCGGGGCGTCCGTGCCGGTGTCGCCGAGCGCCTGGACGAGGGCGAGGGTCAGGGACAGCCCGGCGGGCACGTCGGGGTGGGC
>NZ_JAAVVL010000001.1:4077617-4389039 GCF_018728545.1 Streptomyces sp. ATCC 21386 | reverse complement strand
CGGGGGCCGTGGGCGCGGTGTCGGTGCGCCCCGGGCGCGTCACCGCGGTCGTCCAGGACCGCGACGGCACCGGCCACCGTGCTGACGTCCTGCTGCAGGAGCTGACGGGGGAACACTGGGACCGCTTTCTGGACATGGCGGTCGAGCGGGCCGGGCACGTGGCCGCCCTGCTCGACCGTGAGATGCCGCCGCATCTGGTCGAGGACGCCGCGACGGCCGGAGTCGAACTGCTGCCCGGGCTCGGCGATCTGGAGGCCGCGTGCGACTGCGGTGCCTGGGACCACTGCGGACACACCGCGGCGCTCTGCTACCAGGTGGCCCGCCTGCTGGATCAGGACCCGTTCGTCCTGCTGCTGATGCGCGGCCGTGCCGAGCGTGCACTGCTGGACGAGATCCACCTGCGCGCAACCGCGACCGCCGCGGACGACGGGAGGGTGTCCAGCGGCCTCGGGAGCAGCCTCGCGGACGATCACGGGGACGACGTGGACGCCGCCGAGGTGTTCGCGGCGGGTGACATCCTGCCGCCGCTGCCCGAGCCGCCCGGGCCGCCGGTGGAGCCCGGCCTGCCGCCCTCCCTGCACACCGAGACCGGGACCGCGCCGGGTCTCGACCCGGAGGCGCTGGAGTTCCTGGCGGCGCAGACGGCCCGAGAGGCACACCGGCTGCTGGCCGAGGCGTTGCGCCCCAGTCACGAGCGGCAGCCCCTGGACGACGGGTTGACGTTCGACCAGGACCTGGTGCGGCTGGCCGCCGGTGCCCCGGGGCCGGGCATCGAAGCCCGGCTCGGCGACGGTTCGGGGCGCGGCCGGGAAGGACTGGCTCTGGCCGTCCGCGCCTGGCGGTACGGCGGGGCGGCGGGTCTCGCCGTACTGGACGAGGAGTGGCACGTACCGGCGGAGCCGCTCGCACGCGCGCGTGCCGCCCTGGAGACGGCGTGGGACGAGGGCGAGCGGCCTTCGCTGCGGTCCGCGCACAACCGTTGGACGGTCGTGGGCGGATCGGCCCAGCTGCGCCTCGGGCGGGACGGCCGCTGGTGGCCCTACCGCAAGGAGCGGGGCCGCTGGGCACCGGCGGGTCCGGCGGCCCATGATCCGGCGACGGCTCTGGCATCGGTCGTCGGCGAACCCCCCGGCTGACGCGCGAGAGCGACCCTTCAGCCGGCGTCGCCGACCGGGTCGGGGAAGAGTGAGTCCAGGTCGCTGGGCAGCCCCGTCGGGAAGCCGCTGGGCAGATCGCTCGGCATCCCGCTGGGCAGATCGCTGGGGAAGCCCGAGGGCAGCGTCGGAAGATCACTGGGCAGCCCTGACGGAAGGCTCAATGACGGGGTCGGCGAGGGGCTGGTACCACCACCGGTACCGCCCGACGGCTCGTCGTCCGCCGGTCCCCCACCCCTGGCGGCCACCAGCACCACGGCGAGGACCGCGCCGAGGGTGATGATCACGGCCAGTGCGACGAGGACGAGCCTGCGACGCCCGCCGGACGAGGGTCCACCGGGCGGATCGGGCGGCTGCCAGCCCCCGCCCTGACTCGGGGGCTGCCAGCCACCTCCGCCTCCGGTCGGATCGCCCGGCGGCGGACCGTGGCCCCCTGGCGGGGGCCCGAATCCTCCGCCGTTCGACGGCGGTGTGCCGTCCGGCGGTCGCGGCGGCTGGGGCGGTGGGGTAGGCAGGCCCATACCGTCCAGAGTCGCCGCGAAACGGCCAAGGCGCGAGCCCCGCGCGGGAGTTGCTACGGATTCATGCCATGGACCGCATGATTCCGGAGAATTCCGCGCAGAGACCGAACCGGAGGAGGCGCAGAGCCGGCCGAACCAGGTCCGGCCGGATCGAGCGACGCGATCAGCCGCGCGCACCCAGCAGGTGGTCCATCGCCAGCTGGTCGAGCTGCTCGAAGGCCATGCCGCGCGCGGCGGCGGCCTCGGCGTCGAACTCCTCGAAGGCCGTCGGGTCCGCGAGCAGCGCCTGCAGTCCGTCGGCGGCCGTGGGCTGGGCCAGCTGGTCCAGGCGCGCGGCACGCAGCGCCTCCTGGACCGCCGGGTCGGCGCGGAAGGCGGCCGCGCGCTCCTTGAGGATGAGGTAGTTGCGCATGCAGCCCGCGGCCGACGCCCACACACCGTCGAAGTCCTCGGTGCGCGGCGGCTTGAAGTCGAAGTGCTTCGGCCCCGCGTAACCGGCGCTCTCCAGCAGGTCGACCAGCCAGAACGCGGAACGCAGGTCGCCCGCGCCGAAGCGGAGGTCCTGGTCGTACTTGATGCCGGACTGACCGTTGAGGTCGATGTGGAAGAGCTTGCCGGCCCACAGGGCCTGTGCGATGCCGTGCGGGAAGTTCAGCCCGGCCATCTGCTCGTGGCCGACCTCGGGGTTGACGCCGTAGAGCTCCGGGCGCTCCAGGCGCTCGATGAAGGCCAGGGCGTGGCCGACAGTCGGGAGCAGGATGTCGCCGCGCGGCTCGTTCGGCTTGGGCTCGATCGCGAACTTCAGGTCGTAGCCCTGGGAGGTGACGTACTCGCCGAGGAGGTCGAACGCCTCCTTCATGCGGTCGAGCGCGTCCCGGACGTCCTTGGCGGCGCCGGACTCGGCGCCCTCGCGGCCGCCCCAGGCGACGTAGATCTTGGCGCCGAGCTCGACCGCCAGGTCGATGTTGCGGATCGTCTTGCGCAGCGCGTAGCGGCGGACGTCGCGGTCGTTGGCGGTGAACGCGCCGTCCTTGAAGACGGGGTGCGTGAAGAGGTTGGTGGTGGCCATGGGCACGGTCATGCCGGTGGCGTCCAGGGCCGCGCGGAAGCGCTTGACGTGCTCCTCGCGCTCACCGTCCGAGGACCCGAAGGGGATCAGGTCGTCGTCGTGGAAGGTCACACCGTAGGCGCCGAGCTCCGCCAGACGCTGCACCGACTCGACCGGGTCGAGGGCGCGCCGCGTGGCGTCGCCGAACGGGTCCCGGCCCTGCCAGCCGACCGTCCACAGGCCGAAGGTGAACCTGTCGTCGGGAGTGGGTTGGTAGTTCATGCCGCGGCTCCTTGCGCTCCGACTATTTCGTCATGGCGATTTACAAATTAGTATGCGGACGCGTCTCTGGGAAGACAAGGTGTCGCCGGACGGAGACGTCAGCCGCGTCAGCGGCGGTCATGAGCCGCGTGAGAAGGAGAGCCCGATGTCAGCTGCCGAGGGTCCGCTCGTCGTCGGTGTGGACTCGTCCACACAGTCCACCAAGGCCCTGGTCGTCGATGCGGCGACCGGCCGGGTCGTGGCGAGCGGGCAGGCGCCGCACACCGTGTCCTCCGGCGCCGGCCGGGAGAGCGACCCCCGCCAGTGGTGGGACGCGCTGTGCGAGGCGCTGCGCCAGTGCGGCCAGGCGGCGCGCGAGGCCTCGGCGGTGTCCGTCGGCGGTCAGCAGCACGGCCTCGTCACCCTCGACGCCCGGGGCGAACCGGTACGTCCGGCGCTGCTGTGGAACGACGTGCGCTCCGCGCCGCAGGCGGCCCGCCTGGTCGAGGAACTGGGCGGCGCGAAGACATGGGCGGAGCGTGCCGGCAGCGTGCCCGGGCCGTCCTTCACTGTGACGAAGTGGGCCTGGCTGGCGGAGAACGAGCCCGAGGCCGTCCGCGCGACCGCAGCCGTGCGCCTGCCGCACGACTATCTCACCGAGCGTCTCACCGGCCAGGGCACGACCGATCGCGGTGACGCCTCCGGCACAGGGTGGTGGGCGTCGGCGACGGAGCAGTACGACGCCGAGGTGCTCGCCCATGTCGGGCTCGACCCGGCGCTGCTGCCCCGCGTGGTCCGGCCTGGCGAGGTCGCCGGGACCGTACGGGACGCCCACGAGCTGCCGTTCGCCAAGGGGACGCTGGTCGCCGCCGGTACGGGCGACAACGCGGCCGCCGCACTGGGACTCGGGCTGCGCCCCGGCACCCCGGTGCTGAGCCTGGGCACCTCTGGCACGGTGTACGCCGTCTCCAGGCGCCGCCCGGCGGATCCCACCGGCACGGTGGCGGGCTTCGCCGACGCGCACGGGGACTGGCTGCCGCTGGCCTGCACCCTGAACTGCACCCAGGCGGTCGACCGGGTGGCCGCCCTGCTGGGCCTGGACCGCGAGGCCGTGGAGCCCGGCACGAACGTCACCCTGCTGCCCTACCTGGACGGCGAACGCACCCCGGCCCTGCCGCACGCCTCGGGCCTGCTGCACGGGCTGCGCCACGACACGACCGGCGGGCAGCTGCTGCAGGCCGCGTACGACGGAGCCGTCCACTCCCTGCTCGGAGCCCTGGACCTGGTGCTCGACTCCGACGCGGACACCTCCGCACCGCTGCTGCTCATCGGCGGGGGCGCCCGGGGCACCGCCTGGCAGCAGACCGTGCGGCGCCTCTCGGGGCGTGCCGTGCAGGTCCCCGAGGCGAAGGAACTGGTCGCGCTGGGCGCCGCCGCGCAGGCCGCCGGGCTGCTCACCGGCGAGGACCCGGCCGCGGTCGCCCGCCGCTGGGACACCACCCGGGGGCCGGTGCTGGAGGCCGTGGAGCGGGACGAGGAGACGCTCGCCAGGATCTCCCGGGTGCTGTCCGACGCGGCCCCGCTGCTGGATCGCGCACCGGACAGCGACTGACCGGCGAGGGGGGTGTCCCGAGTGGGAAAATCTGATTCCGGCATGATCTACGGAGCACGGACAGGAAAACACACAGGGACACCCACCGGGACGCACCGACGGGAGCCGAGGGAGGCATGACCGCACCGCTGCACGAGACCCGCCCGAGCGGCTCCGGCCGCCGCCTGCCCGACAACCAGCAGGGCATGCGGCGCCGCAATCTCTCCCGGGTCATGCACACCGTCAACGCCGAGGGGCCGCTGTCCCGGGCCGCCGTCGCCTCTCACATCGGACTGACCCGAGCGGCCGTGTCGACGCTGGTGGACGAGCTGATCCGGGCGGGACTCCTGGACGAGCTGGGCCCCGAGCGTCCAGGACGGGTCGGACGGCCCGGCTCGGCGCTCGCCCTCAGCCGACGCGGCCCCGCAGGTATCGGCGCGGAGATCGGTGTCGACCACCTGGCGGTCTGCGCCGTGGACCTGCGGGGCGAGGTACGGGCTCGGGCGGTGCGGCACGGCACGAACCGCGGCAGGGCGCCGGAGCCGGTCATCGAGGAGCTGACCGAGCTGGTGCGAGGGGTGGTCGCCGAGGCGGAGGGCGAAGGCCTGTGGCCCGCTGGGCTCGCGGTCGCCGTGCCCGGGCTGGTGGCGAGCGACGCCCGCACGGTGGTCCGCGCCCCCAACCTCGACTGGCACGACACGGACCTGGGCGCCCTGCTGCCCGCCGGCCTGCCGGTGATCGTGGACAACGAGGCCAACTTCGGCGGCCTCGCGGAACTCTGGCTGGGGGACGGCACACCGTCCGACTTCCTGCACGTCTCCGCGGAGATCGGCATCGGCGGCGCGGTCGTCGTGGACGGCCGGCTGCTTCGCGGGACACGCGGATTCGCGGGCGAGTTGGGGCACGTCCCCGTCCAGCCGGAAGGCCCCGACTGCGCCTGCGGTGGACGTGGCTGCCTGGAGCAGTACGCCGGTGAGGAGGCCGTGCTCCGGGCGGCCGGGCTGGAAACGGGCGAACACCGCGTCGAGTTCCTCGCCGAGCGGGCGGCGGCCGGCGACAAGGATGTGCACCGGGCTCTGCGCGGCGCCGGCACCGCGCTCGGTGTGGCACTGACCGGCGCGGTGAATCTGCTGGACCCTCGGACGGTGGTGCTGGGAGGGGCCCTGGCCGCTCTCGCGCCCTGGTTGCTGCCCTCGCTGGAGCGGGAGTTGGCTCGGCGGACGGCCGGTCCTTCGTGTTCCGTGACCGTGTCCCGGCTGGGCCCGCAGGGCCCACTGCTGGGTGCGGCCCACTCGGTGGTGCGTGCGGTGCTGGACGATCCGGCGACGGCCGGGGTGCGCCCGTAACACGGTCGCTGCTCGTTCCCTCTGCCGGGTGACGGAGTTATCCACAACTCACTGGTTTTCCACCGATATCCAGACGCTCGATCGGCCCGACCGGCATTCGCCGTACCGTGATCCACGTCAGGCGCAGCCGTTCGACGTGCGACTGCGTCTTCGACTACGGATGCGAGTCGACCGGCACAAGCACAAGGACCACCCACCGACCGGAGAGGCAGAGCCACATGGAGCGAACCAGACCGTTGCCGAGCCGGCGGCGGCTGCTGCGGGGCGCCGCCCTCGCCGCGATCCCCTACGCGCTGCTCCCCGGCCCACGGGCCGGCGCGCAGTCGCCACACCTCGACCACTCACCCGCCCGATGGGAGCCCGCGAGCACGGCCAACTACACCGCGGCCGACCGTCCGGCCGGCCGGCCCATCGACATGGTGATCATCCATGTCACGCAGACCACGTACAAGAACACAGTGCCCGTCTTCTGGAACCCGGCGAAGCAGGTCTCCGCGCACTACCTGCTCCGGTCGGCCGACGGACGGGTCACCCAGTGCGTCCGGGAACGCGACATCGCCTGGCACGCCGGCAACTGGGACTACAACGCGCGGAGCATAGGCATCGAGCACGAGGGCTGGATCGACCGCCCCGAGTACTTCACCTCCGCCATGTACGAGCAGTCCGCGGCGCTCACCTCCGCGATCTGCGACAGGCACGGTATCCCGAAGGACCGCGCCCACATCATCGGCCACTACGAGGTGCCGGGCACCGACCACACCGATCCGGGGCCGCACTGGGACTGGGACCGCTACATACGCCTGGTCGCCGCCGCCTGACATGGCCGAAGCGCGCGGCCTGCCGGAGCGCACACGGCTTGTCGCAGCGCACATGGCTTGGTCGGAGCGCACGGTCGTCGGAGCGGGAGCGCACGGCTTGTCGCAGCGCACGGCTTGTCGGGGTGCGGGTCCGGCGGTGACGATGGGTTCCAGCCGCGCGCACGTGTCCGGGAGGCCGAGTTGACCGATCCTTGGGTGGCTCTGGAGCCGGGAGCCGACCCCGTCGAGCGGGTGCGGGTGCTGCGTCGCGCGCACGAGGCGTTCACGCTGCGGGGCACGGTGGCGCGACCGGTGCGTTCGGTGGTGGCGGACTCGTGGCGGCGTTCGGCGAAGGCGGGTGTCGGACCGGAGGGCACCGCCCGGGTGGAACTGACGGACGGCGACCTCGGTTCCTATCGCGCCGAGCATCCGCTGGCCCGGGTGATGCCGTTGGTGCGCGAGTTGCTGGGCACGTTCGCGTCGGACGGCGAGCATCTGCTGGCCGTCTGCGACGCACAGGGCAGGCTGCTGTGGGTCGAGGGGGACGCGGCGACCAGACGGCGGGCCGACCGGATGAACTTCGTACCGGGTGCGCGGTGGGCGGAGTCCGCTGTCGGGACGAACGCTCCGGGCACCGCGGTGGCCGTGGACCGGCCCGTGCAGGTGTTCGCGGCCGAGCACTTCATACGGCGGGTGCAGCCCTGGACGTGCGCGGCGGCGCCGGTGCACGATCCACGGACCGGGCGAGTGCTCGGTGCGATCGACATCACCGGCGGCGACGGCCTGGCGCATCCGCACAGCCTGGGTTTCGTGCAGGCGGTCGCGCGGGCCGCCGAGTCCCAGCTCGCGCTGCTCACCCCGCCCGGGGCGTCGGGGGACGCGCTCGAACTGGCCGCGCTGGGCCGGGACGAGGCCCAACTACTGGTCAGAGGGCGGAAGATCAGGCTCAGCCGCCGGCACAGCGAGATCCTGGTACTGCTCGCCCGCCATCCGGAGGGCCTGTCCGGCGACGAGCTACTCTGCGCGCTGTACGAGGACGAGTCCGTGACGCCGGTGACGTTGCGGGCCGAGCTGGCGCGGCTGCGCCGTCTCCTCGGGCCGGGGTTGCTGGGGTCACGGCCGTACCGGCTGATGGTCCCCCTCGAGTCCGATGTGGCGGTGGTGGAAAGGAGACTGGAGACAGGTGCGGTGACGGCGGCCGCGTCGGCGTACGCGGGCCCGCTGCTGCCGGGCTCGCAGGCGCCGGCCGTCGCCCGGCTGCGGCGCAGGCTCGCCGACGGGCTGCGCACGGCGCTCATAGCCGGGCGCGACCCCGACCTCCTGGCGGACTGGGCGCACGCCCCGTGGGGCGAGGACGACCTGGAGGTGTGGCGGGCACTGGCAGCCGTGCGCCCCACACCGGCCGTACGGTCCCGGCTGCGCGAGCTGGAGTCGGAGCTGTCGGTGCCGACGTCGTGGGCACGCCCTCGGCCTCGGCGGCAGTAGGGACGTTTCGGGCGGAGGGCAGGGAGGGCTGGGGGCGGGGCGGGGCGGGGCGGGGCGGGGCGGGGCGGGGGCGCAACGTCGTTGCAACATTCCGGTTTCTAGCCTCCTCCCGAGAGCCGCCCAACGGCGGGTGGCGCTTCTGGGGAGGCAGGTATTCATGACCCGTTTCGCAGCGCCCGGTACGGATGGCGCGGTCGTCTCCTACGAGGCGCGTTATGACCATTTCATCGGGGGTGAGTACGTGCCGCCAGCGCGCGGTCAGTACTTCGAGAACCCGAGTCCGGTGAACGGGCTGCCGTTCACGGAGATCGCGCGGGGTACGAGCGAGGACGTGGAGCGCGCGTTGGACGCGGCGCACGCGGCCGCGCCGGGTTGGGGGCGCACGTCCGTGACCGAGCGTTCGGACGTACTGCGGAGGATCGCCGACCGGATGGAGGCGAACCTGGAGCAGTTGGCGGTCGCGGAGAGCTGGGAGAACGGCAAGCCGGTGCGGGAGACGCTGGCCGCGGACATCCCGCTCGCCATCGACCACTTCCGCTACTTCGCGGGGGCGATCCGCGCGCAGGAGGGTTCGCTGGCGGAACTCGACGATGACACGGTGGCGTACCACTTCCATGAGCCGCTGGGTGTGGTCGCCCAGATCATCCCGTGGAACTTCCCGATCCTCATGGCGACCTGGAAGCTCGCGCCCGCGCTGGCGGCGGGCAACGCGGTCGTGCTCAAGCCGGCGGAGCAGACCCCGGCGTCCATCCATGTGTGGATGAGCCTGGTGGCGGATCTGCTGCCGCCGGGTGTGGTGAACATCGTCAACGGGTTCGGGGTCGAGGCGGGCAAGCCGCTGGCATCGAGTCCGCGGGTGGCGAAGGTGGCGTTCACGGGTGAGACGACGACGGGACGTCTGATCATGCAGTACGCCTCGGAGAACATCACTCCGGTGACGCTCGAACTCGGTGGGAAGTCGCCGAACATCTTCTTCGACGACGTGTGGTCGGCGAACGACGACTTCCGCGACAAGGCCCTCGAAGGCTTCACGATGTTCGCGCTCAACCAGGGCGAGGTGTGCACCTGTCCGTCGCGGGCGCTGGTGCAGCGCGGCAACTACGCCGAGTTCATGGAGGCGGCAGTCGCCCGCACGGAGCAGATCAAGACCGGGCACCCGCTGGACACCGACACCATGATCGGCGCTCAGGCGTCCAACGACCAGCTGGAGAAGATCCTCTCCTATCTGGACATCGGGCGGCAGGAGGGCGCCAAGGTACTGACCGGCGGGGAACGCATCGAGCACGACGGCGAGCTCAAGGGCGGTTACTACGTCCAGCCGACGATCTTCGAGGGTGACAACCGGATGCGGATCTTCCAGGAGGAGATCTTCGGTCCGGTCGTCTCCGTGACCTCGTTCAACGACTTCGACGACGCCATCAAGATCGCCAACGACACCCTGTACGGGCTGGGCGCGGGAGTCTGGACGCGCGACAGCAACACGGCCTATCGCGCGGGCCGTTCCATCCAGGCGGGCCGTGTCTGGACGAACTGCTACCACGCCTACCCGGCGCACGCCGCGTTCGGCGGCTACAAGGGGTCGGGCATCGGCCGCGAAACGCACAAGATGATGCTGGATCACTACCAGCAGACGAAGAACTTGTTGGTGTCGTACTCGCCGAAGAAGCTGGGCTTCTTCTAGGCACAGAAAAAGGGCGCCTGACCTGGTTAAACACGAGTCAGGCGCCCTTCGATGCCTGGACTCAGGTACCGAGTCGTTATGTACCCCTACTCCCAATATCTCCCGCAGGTATCCCACGTCTGACCAGCTGTTCCGGGGTATATCCGGGCCAGATCCCGCTTACGCGCCTTCACGGCCGCCGTCCGGTGCCTCCCATTGCTTCATCGACTCCTCGATCATCCGGTTGGCGTGGTCCCGTGCCTCGGCCAGGAACTTGGCGTAGTAGCGGAAGAGAACCTGGATGCTCTGTCCCGCTCGGCGTGCGCACTCTGCGGGGTCGACACCGGATGCCAGCCAGAACGAGATGCCGGCATGACGCAGGTCGTAGGGGCGCTTGGCAAGTTCGAGGGCGTGCTCCTCAAGCGTGAGGGTGGCCTCGCGTGCTCGTCTCCAGGTGATGCTGTATGCCGCGAAATCGATGCAGTTCCCGGCTGCGTTCTGGAACACTCTGCCGTCGGCCGCGACGCCGAAGCGCTGGATGTGCTCGCTCAGCATGCGGACGAGTACTGGAGGTATGGGCACAGGGCGCGTGGCCTTGCTCGCGCGCCGTTTCAGCAAGTGGATTTCGTGGACGGCACCGTCATCCGTCCACTCCTTGCCGGCGGTCACTACACCGCCTTTGAGATTGAGCAGACCCCAGCCGTTCGCCGGCAGACGGCACTGGTTCCGCTTCAGGTGAATGACCTCTGCCGGGCGCAGGGACGCGTAGTACATGCAGCCGAAGAAGGCGTAGAGGTGGGGTCCACGGCCAGGCTGAGCTTGTTCCGCTTTGACGGACACCATCGGTGTGGTGGTCAGGTCGCCAGTGCGGCCTCGTATTCGGCGGGACTGCGGTAACCGAGGCTGCTGTGTAGTCGGTGCAAGTTGTACCAGCTCTCGATCCACTCAAAGATCGCGGTGTGGGCGGCGGACCTGCTGGGCCAGGGCTGGGTGCCGATCAGCTCGTTCTTCAAGGTGGCGAAGAACGACTCGGCCAGCGCGTTGTCCCAGCACTGGCCGGTGCGGCCGACCAACAGCCGGATGCCCAACTCGCTTGTGAACAGGGAGAATTCATGGCTTGTGTACTGGCAGCCGCGGTCGGAATGAAAGATCACCGACCCGGCGGGGCGGCGCTGGTGGCAGGCGGCTCGCAGGGCGTCGGCGACCAGCTCGGTGCGCAGGTGGTCGGCCGTGGCCCAGCCGACCACCCGGCGGGAGGCGATGTCGATGACGGTGGCCAGGTAGAGCCAGCCCTCGTCGGTGGGGATGTAGGTGATGTCGCCGCACCAGCGGGCGTCGGTCGCCATCGGGTCGGGCCGGAAGTCGCGCACGACCAGGTCGGGGCGGGTGGCCGCGTGCGGGTCGGGGATCGTGGTGCGGTGTCGTCGTCTGCGGTGCCTGGGCTTGATCCGCTTTGACGGACATCGAAGATCAGGGGCTTCGGCCCCGGAAGGATGATGTCCATCATGGAGAGCATGGGGAAGAAGAAGCCGCATCCTCGCCGCTCGTTCACGCCGGAGTTCAAGGCCGAGATCGTCGAGCTGTGCCAGCGCGGGGACCGCTCGGTCGGTCAGGTTGCCAAGGACTTCGACCTGACCGGGACCGCGGTAACGTGGATGCGCGCATACCGCGGAGCTGTGTCCGGTGCCCAGGCCGGGACCGGGCGGTGAGCTCGCCGGCATCGGTGCTGATCCGCCACCGTGCCGCGTCGGGCTACCAGCGCGCCCCGGTCATGCGCACGCCGAACCGGGTGTGCTCGGGCAGCCGGTGCCGGTCGGCGACCGCTTTGCGTAGGCGAGCATCTCCGGCTGATGCGCGTACACCCTCGTCCATTCCGGGTTCGGCGCGAACGAGTAGCTGTAGAGCCGTGACGGCACATCGCGCTGGCAGCCCGGATAGGTGTTGGCCCGCCACGTGCCGCCGAAGTCGTCGGCGGCCTCAATGATCAGGAAGTCCCGGATCCCGGCCCTCGCGCAACCTGACCCCCGCGCCGACGCCGGAGATGCCGATGGAGTTCGACCCGCGCGACCCGAAGGTCCTCTACTACGGCTCCGAGGTCGTCAACCGCTCCACGGACGGCGGCGAGACCTGGCAGCCCATCAGCCCCGACCTGTCCGGCGGCCCGGGCACCGACCCCGTCTACCCCAACTACGGCACCATCACCTCGATCGCCCCGGCATCCGACGGACGCACCATCTACGCAGGCACGGACGACGGCCGCGTCTGGGTCACCAGGAACCGCGGCGCCACCTGGACGAAGCTGGCCGAGGGACGACCATGGGTGACCCGGGTCGCGGTCGACCCGAAGAACCCGAACCGGGTGTGGACCACCCACTCCGGCTACCGCTCCGGCTCCCCGCTCCCCCATGTGTACGGCAGCACCGACGGCGGCCGGCACTGGCGGAACCTGTCGGGCAACCTCCCGGACTCACCCGTCAGCGACCTGGTCGTAGCGCGCGGCGGCATCCTCTACATCGCCACCGACCAGGGCGTGTTCACCAGCGCCACACGCGGCGGCCGGTGGCTCCGCCTCGGCCGAGGAATGCCACAGGTCCCGGTCGACGACATCGAGTACGACGCGGGACAGCACCGCCTGGTGGCGGCGACGTTCGGCAGGGGCTTCTACGAGCTGACGACGCCCTGAGCTGCGGATGCCGGGGATAGTCAGGCAGACACGTCGAGCGCGGCGATGCCGGATTCGGCGCCGTGGCCCTGAGGCGGCGCCCGTGGCGCACATGTGAGACTCGGTCGGACTGCAAACGCACCCAACCGAAGGTGACGCCAACCATGACCGACTTTCCTGAATCAACGCTGGTGGTCACCGGATCAACAGGACGCCTGGGTGGGCGCGTGGCCCGCCGGCTGGCCGAGCGCGGCATCGCGCAGCGGCTGCTGGTGCGTAACCCCGAGCGGGTTCCCGAGCTGCCCGGTGCCACGGCGGTCGGAGGCAGTTACCACGACCATGACGCCGTAGTCCGCGGTCTGAGCGGGGCGAAGACCGTGTTCATGGTGTCCGCTTCCGAGAGCGCCGACCGGCTCGACCAGCACAAGGCCTTCGTGGACGCCGCGGCAGAGGCGGGCGTCGGGCACCTCGTCTACGTGTCCTTCTTCGGCGCCGCGCCGGACGCCGTGTTCACGCTGGCCCGCGATCACTTCCACACCGAGGAGCACATCCGGGCCAGCGGGATGGCGTACACCTTCCTGCGCGACAATCTGTACGCCGGGTTCGTCCCCGACCTGGCCGGTGAGGACGGTGTCATCCGCGGTCCGGCCGGGCAGGGACGTGCGGCCTTCGTCTCCCACGACGACATCGCCGACGCCGCCGCCACGGTCCTCGCCCGGCCGGCCGGGCACGCCGGTGCCGTCTACGACCTGACCGGTCCCGAGTCCCTGACCCTGGACGAGGCGGCGGCGATCGTGTCGGAGGTGCTCGGCCACACCATCACCTACCACCCCGAGACGGTCGAGGAGGCATACGCCTCCCGCGCCTCCTACGGTGCCCCGCAGTGGCAGCTCGACGCCTGGGTGTCCACCTACACGGCCATCGCGGCCGGCCAACTCGACGGCGTCAGCGACGCGGTCCCCCGCCTCACCGGCCACCCCGCCACCCCCCTCGCCGACGTCATCCGCGCCGCCCGCAGAGGGGCGGGACTGTAAGACGTTCGGTGTAACTCCCGATCATGGAAGATGCATCGATGACCAGTGAGAACGCGTCCGGATCCGAGGCTGTCGAACTCGTGGGTCGGGCACCTCGGCCAGCCGCTCCAGCAGGCGCGGGACCTCGTCGGATACGACCTCGGGATGCTTGCGGAGCTGGTCAAGGGCACGCGGGACCAGCGATGATGCGTCGACAGGCACGGTCTTCCACTCGGATCACGGGGCGCAGAGAACCACATGATCTTCAAAGCCCGTGCCTGCCACGTCCCGGGTACCACCGAGCTGGCAGACCGCCATGAACCGGCCCCACACGACGACGTCGAAGCCTGGAAGCAGGGCCGGTCAGTCGCTGTCGAAGCCGCCCGAGTCCACGTCGGCGCTGTCTCCGCTGTCCCCCGAGTCGGGCCCGCCCGGCGGCCCGGCCGCTTCGCGGAGCTGTGCGCTCACCTTGCCGGAGAGGAATACCCCGGTGATCCCGCCCGCTATGCAGGCCATCATGAGGGCCAACCCCGAGAAGAACAGGGCGGTCCACGGTGGGCTGCTGGTGTCCACGTCGAAGAACATGAGCAGGAACACGCCCGGGGGCAAACCGAAGATCCACGGAACGCCGACGGTAGCCGTCGTCACGTTCTGGTGGAGATCGGAGAAATGGCCGGCGTCCCGTGGCGTCGCCGCCCGTCCCGGCCACGCGACCGGGATCAGGGCGACCGCCTGGCAGACCAGGCAGGCGAGTTGGACGACGGCATAGCCCGCGAATGAGAGCGGGCGCGACCAGTAGTACACCAACCCGGCCAGGGCGCTGAGGAATGTGCCCGCGTTGCCCGCTACCACCCACACTGAGCGGGACCGTATGAAGTCGGACACCGCGTCGAACACCTCCACCCAGAACCATCCCTGGGTGCAATCTCTCAGCCTGAGGTTGTATTTGATGCTGTTCAGCATGCGCCCCCGAATGTGCCGGTGTTGTCCCTGCCTTGCATCATGCCCACGTCAGGGGGATGTTCCACCTGGCGCAACCTCGCCGCCGGAGCCCTACGCACGGCCGGAGTGAAGAACATCGCGGCCGGTCTCCGCCGCAACGCCGGCGCCCCTCGCAGCCCCTCGCACTCCTCGGCCTCGGATGGTCACGAACCGGACGTCATGCGACTACGCCGAAGCCCTGGGCACGAGGGTGCCGCTGCAGTACCAGGTGTCAATACCGCTGGCGGTGTCGCTGGTGCTGTATGTGTTGATCGGGTTCCTTCGGCCCGAGGACACGCCGGAGCGGTTGGCGATCATTGAGAGCGTGAACACGGACGGGAGCGGGAGCGCGGCGGCGCGTCCGCCGGTTCCGGAATCGGCGGACGCGGTGGGCGGCAAGGACTGAGGGATCTCGCCCCCGCCCCTACTACTCCAGCAGGATTTCGCTGTTTGACCTGGTCTTTTCGCCGGGTGGCGGGAGTGTAGCGGGACTTCGATCGTGCGGGGGCGGTCTCACGGAGACCGCCCCTCGATCGTGCGACAACGCCGCAGGTAGTGACAGCGGCGGGCGACCGCTTGGCGTTTGCGGCGCCAGTTCGACCAGCTCAGCGCGTGGTGTCGTCCGCGGTGTCCGCTCAGGTGCGGGGGCCGGGCACGACAAGCTGCCAGGAGTCGCCGAACCTCCGCCACTGTGAGCCCGATGACCCCGGGTGTCTCACCTGTTCCGCCCTTTTTTCCCAGGGCTGGTGTGCCGTGGCGGCCAGGAAGGCGTGAGCGAGCATGGCCAGAGTGATGTGCCGATACCAGCCCACGTAACGGCGGACCTCGTACTGGTCCAGGCCGCACTCGTTCTTCGCGGCCTGGAAGCACTCTTCGATCGCCCAGCGCGCCCCGGCGACCCGCACCAGTTCCTGGACGGTGACCTGAAGGGGTGTGTAGGCGAGGTAGTAGGCGATCTCGTCGGGCTTGCTGATGCTGCGCCGGGCCAGCGCCCACCGCATCCGGTGAGGGACCTCGCCCTGATAGTCGAACTCGGCGACGGCCGGCAGCCGCACCGCTGCCCAGTGGTAGACGCGGGGCCCCTTTGCGCCGTCACCGCAGGAGATCTTCTCCCATGCCTCGTCCGGGGCCTGCGCGAACAGCCCCTCGATCCGTGAACAGCCCACGCTGAACTGGGACTTGGGCACGGCCAGTACGTAGCCGACACCCGACTGTTCCAGCAGCCGGCGGAATCGGTTGTCCTGGCCGTAGGCGGAATCCGCAGTGACCCAGGTAATGGGCAGCGGCGAGGCCAGGGCCCGCAGCACCATGTGCCGGGCCAGTTCGCCCTTGGTGGCGAACTCCCGCTCGTCGGGGACCCTTGCGGTGCGGCAGCGTTCCCGGTCCCCAATCCAGGACTTCGGGAGGTAGAGCTCACGGTCGACCAGGGCCCGGCCGCGGGCGGAGGCATAGGCGGCGAAGACGCCGATCTGGCAGTTCTCGGTGCGGCCTGCGGTTCCCGAGTACTGGCGCTGGACTCCGGCCGAGGTGGTGCCCTTCTTGATGAACCCGGTGTCGTCGATGACCAGGACGCCGTCGGCCTCGCCGAGCTTGGCGGCGACGTATTCCTGCAGGTCGTCGCGGATGTCATCGGGCTCCCACTTCGATCCGGCGAGGAGGTGCTGCAGGCCGTCAGGGGTGCAGTGGCCGGCCTGTTCGGCCAGCTGCCAGCTGTTCTTGCGGGCAACCGGGGCGAGCAGCCCGCGCACGTAGTCCCGCATGCGGCGGAGCTCGACCCGGCCGAAGCGGTGCCCGATGGTCAGGAAGAGATCGTCCAGTTCGAGGTCCCACTGCGCGGCGGCAGACTCGGTGATCACCCTCTGAGGCTGCCCCGCCGCTGTCACTACCTGCGGCGTTGTCGCACGATCGAGGGGCGGTCTCCGTGAGACCGCCCCCGCACGATCGAAGTCCCGCTACACTCCCGCCACCCGGCGAAAAGACCAGGTCAAACAGCGAAATCCTGCTGGAGTACTACCCGTTCCCATCCCTGGGGGCTGCGCCCCCAGACCCCCGCTTCGGCCCTGAACGGGCCTTCTCCTCAAACGCCGGACGGGCTGAAAATCAGCCCCTCCGGCGATTGAGGAGCGGAGGTTCGGGGGCGGCGGAGGCGAGGAAAACGGCCCCATCCGCTCCCGCACCCGCCCCGCGTCCCCGTGCCCCAGCCGCTCCAGGAGTTCCAGGGCCTCCCGCCAGCACGCCGCCGCCTCCGTGCTGTCGCCGTGCGAGAAGTGGGACTCCGCCAAGTGGTCCAAGGTCTCCGCGATCTCGCCCAGGTCGCGCCCGTTCCACCAGCGCGGACGGGAGGGGCGCTGGGGCCGCTCAACCCGACGGAGGTGGGATGTGTCCCGCCGGATCGACCCTGCACACAACTTCCACACGATCCTGCTGGCACTTGTGAAGAGCGTCGAAGCGCTTCCGGCAACCTATTGTGACCCAGCGCATACCGCAGCTACCCTTCAACTTCCCTTTCTCCGCATCCATTTTTCAACTCGCTTCACAGCATGCCCAGTCGGCCAGGAGCCAGTGTCGTCTCGTGGCGCGGTTCATCAGGATGACCAGGGGAGTTCCTCATGACTGCACCTCTCGACGGCCCCGGATTCCCGAACGACCAGGCCACCGATTTCGTGCGGGAGTTCCAGGCCACCGTGGCCCCCACGTACGCGAACCGGGCCAAGTTGGGGACGAGTCCGCCGTTGTTCATCCTGCGCGTGCCGCAGGCGTCGTACCAGGGCGGCGTCAACCGCGTCGTGGCCGCCCTGACTGGGGCACTCAGTCAGCGCGTGCCTTACGCCCATCTGCCCATCGGTACCAGGGAGGACTCCGGCTCTGTCAGGGCGGACCCCGACTCCGGTCTGCCCTCCGTGGACGCGGGGAGACAGCTGTTCCGCAGTGCTCCGGAGCACATGACACCCGACCGCTTCCCGCAGTTCCACGTCATGTGCGGCCTGGTCGAGTACATCAGGTCGAACCCGGGCAGGTGGGCCACCACCGACGACATGGAAGCGGCGCTGCGCAGGGACGCCGGTGAGCTGCGGGCCCAGCGGGGCGGCCTGTTGGCGTTCACCAGGATGCA
The DNA here is from genome assembly GCF_018728545.1 of Streptomyces sp. ATCC 21386. NCBI lineage: Bacteria > Bacillati > Actinomycetota > Actinomycetes > Kitasatosporales > Streptomycetaceae > Streptomyces > Streptomyces sp. ATCC 21386. The sequence goes on along the minus strand of NZ_JAAVVL010000001.1, from coordinate 4,371,408 downwards.
GGGCCCGGACGACGGGGGCGGGATCGCCGGCTTCCTGGCGAAGCTCAGCTGGCTGTCGTTCGTCCAGTTGCTGCCCCGGTGGCTCTGGGCCCGCCGTATCTCCCGCACAGTCGTGCGGAGCTGGCTCGGCGCGGAGCGGGTGGCCCAGGGCAGCAAGAACCTGTTCCGGGTGATGGACCAGGTGGCCGCGATACGTTCAATGCAGCTCATGGCCGACCCGGCCGACGAGGAGGCGCTGCAGGAGTTCGACTGGCTCGTCCTGCGGGCCCTCATGGAGGACCTGAGCAGACCCGTGATCGGCCGGATCCTGCCAGGCAGGCGCCGTCGGACCTGCCGCCCGGTCCTGTTCGTGAAGATCCCTCCGGGGGGAGAGCCCGGCGCCCGCGCCGCGGAGCGCTTTCTGCGCTCTCTGCATCGGGCCCAGGGCACAGCGAAGCCGCCGGGCCCGCTCGTCATCGCCGTGGGTGTGCCCTCCGACACGCTGCTGCAGGAGCTGGGCAATCCGTCCGAGAGCACGTTTCCGGATGCGAGCGTGCGCCTCGCCGACCATGCCTCCGCAGGCGAACCCCCGGTCCTCGTTACCATCTCGGAAAGAGCCCTCGCGGCGCGCGGGGTACCCGTCCCGCCCGCGACGACGCGGACGTTCAGATTCAGCCGGTATGTTCCGACCTCGATCGCGAGCGGGGTCACCGCCCTGGCCCTGCTCGCGGTGGCGCTGCTACTCCCGCCCGTCTTCCCCGCTCCCCGGGACTGCGTCGGCGGCACCGCGTCCGTGGCGGAGTCCGCCCCCGCGGAGCCGATACAGGTGGATACCACCGGCTGGTACGAGGCGGCCGTGAAGACCATCGAAGAGCAGAATAAGCGGGTCGCGCAGTACGCCGACCAGGGCCGGACCGTACGGACCGTCGTCTCCTTCGTGTCCGACCCGCCGAAAAGCGACGACGAGACGCGCTTCGACGGGACGATCCCGGAGCTGCGCGGCATCGCGATGTGGCAGCAGAAGCTGAACAAGGAGGCGGCCGCGGACGACGCCCTGATACCCCTGCACGTGGACGTACGCCAGGCAGGGGTCGCCTTCCACGACGCCGAGAGCGAGGCGAAGAAGCTCGTCGCGGAAATGGAACAGGAGGAGAGCGTTCCGGCGCGCGAGCGGGTCGTCGGCGTCCTCGCCTTCGCGCAGAGCCGGAACGAGACCCGGGCCGCTCTCCGGGTGCTCGGCGAGGCGGGCATCCCCACGATCGGCACCACCGCGACCGCCGACGAGATGCTCTCCGGCCCGGCCACCCGGACCTACTGGCCGTCCACTCCGTTCAACTCGCGCGAGGCCAGGATCGAGGCGGACTTCGCGTACACGGAGAACCTCGTGGCCGAGCCGGGCGCTGAGGACGCCTGCACCCCGGCCCGGCACGCGATCGTGATCGAGAGTTCCGTGGACCTGTACAGCCACAGCCTCGCCGGCCAGTTCATCAGCGCGTTCAAGGGCACGCACCAGGTGTTCGACTTCAATCAGGAGGGCGACTTCGGCTCCGCTCCGCTGAGCGGCGCAATCAGCCAGCCCGATGCCGACCTGTTGGCGCGGGCGCTGTGCGACGTGTTCGAGGACAAGCCGGACTCGGTCTTGTACTGGTCAGCTCGGGCCAAGGACTTTACCGCGCTCATCAACTCCATGGACACCGCCGGGACCTGCACCGGGCGCGACCTGACCGTGCTCGGCGGCAACGAACTGACCAATGTGGCCCAGACCGGGGCCTTCGCCAACAAGGACTGGTTGCGCCTGTACTACTCCGCGCACCGGCTGCCCGCCGACGCTCCGGGCGCGAGCGACAGGACCCGCCAGTTCGTGGCCGAATACGACGCCTACGTGAAGGCCACCACCGAGGGCACGGACCCCTGGCGGCAGGACGGGCACTCAGCTGTCTCGTACGACGCCTTCCACGTCCTGTCGCAGGCAGTGCGCGAGGCCGGACTGCACGACCCGGACATCGACCGCAAGTCCGTCCTGCTGGTCCTCGGCAGCGGCATCGCCTTTGACGGAGCGACGGGCTACGTCTCCTACGACGGCGCCAACGCCCCGCCCCACGACAAGACCCTCGTCCTGCTGCGCCAGTCGGGGAACCACCCGGAGGCCGTCCTCGCCTGCGGCGCCTACCGCCAGGACGAGTCGAGCGAAACCCAGGGACCGCCCTGCACGGGCTGATCAACCGCTCCCGGCGCTCTCCATCGCCTCGCACCCCTCGCCTCTCGCCCCTCGGGGCGAAGCCGGTCATCGCGTGCGTTCCACAGCGGCCTGCGCGGTCGCAAGAGGCGTCACGGCCACTGTTCGGGCGGGGGTCGTGGCGGGCTTGTGCTGGGCGAGGGCACGCTGGCCTTCGGCGGTGACGTCAAGGCGCTGGCCAGCCCTCGCTTGATCAGGGCGTTGTGGGTGGAGACGTTGACGGTGGCCCGGTCCTTGTCGATGGCCTTGAGCACGCCGTACCGGCTGATCACGTAGCGGGTACCGCCCCCTGCGGACAGCCGGGCCAGGACGGCGTACTGACTGTCCGTGATCTTCGGCGCAGGTGTCGCCTGGTTCTGTTCGGCGTGCTGCTTCAGGTCCCGGGTGATGCCGCTGGTGTCCCTCCCCTCGTAGCGTGAAGCCCGTGATTGCAGGGGAAGTTGGGATTCATGGGGTCCAAGCAACGCGCTTACGACGCGCAGTTCCGTGAGGATGCTGTACGCATCGTGATCGAGACCGGGAAGCCGATCCCGGAGGTTGCCAAGGAACTCGGCGTCAACCCAGGCACGCCGCACAGTTGGGTCTCGCGCTGGCGCCGCCACGGATCGGCGACGTCCTTCCGCCCGGCGGAGGCGACGCCTGCCGGGGTGGAATTGGCCGCGTTCTCGAGCGCCGGCGCGGCACGCTCGAACGGCTGCTGAACGCCGAGCCTTGCAACTGGTACCGGCCCGGCCCGTCGGTTCCTGGCGTAGAGCACCACTCCCATGCGTTTCCGCACAGGTCGGAAACCCCGTAGGGACTTACTCCGGACTGGTAGCGGGTGATGGGTGTCGTGCCGCCGATGCCCGACTCTGCGGTGTTGCACTTCGCGGCGGTGGGATCGCTGCCGGTCGTGTCCCTTGGAGTGGTGTAGGCGATCAATCGTCGGTCGTGTTGGTGGTGTTGGGTAGTGCGGGGGCGCTTTCGCTAGGCTCGGTGGGGTAGATCTGGTCCATGCTGCCTTCGGGTAGGTAGCGGCGCGGGAAGGCGATCCATTCGTCGTGCATCTCGAAGAGCACGGCGGTGACCAGCCGCAGGAGTGCGTCGTCGTTGGGGAAGACCTGGACGACATCGACGCGGCGTTTGATCTCGCGGTTGATCCGCTCCAGCGGGTTCGTGGACTGAATCTTCTTCGGTTGCGTCCAGGGAAGTGGTGTACGGGTTCGACCTGATCCGGGGGTTTGCTCCGGCATCGGGGTGGTGCCCGCATAGACGAACGGCCACCGGCTGATCTTCGAAGTGTCGAAGCCTCGAAGGAGATCAGCACGATGACCGCACCTGACAGTGTGCCCTTGCACGCCCTCGCCGAGGACAACCTCGCCGCGGCGAGTCCCGATCTGCTGCGCGCGATGGTCAAGACGTTTGCCGACGCGCTCATGTCCGCAGAGGCCGATGCCCTCTGCAACGCCGAATACGGGCAGGTCAGCGACGAACGCGTCAACCACCGCAACGGATACCGCCCACGCGAGTGGGACACCAGGGCCGGCACCGTCGAACTCGCCGTCCCCAAGCTGCGCCAGGGCAGTTACTTCCCGCACTGGCTCCTGGAACGCAGGCGGCGGGCCGAGCAGGCCCTCATCTCGGTCGTCGCCACTGCCTACCTGCTGGGCGTCTCCACCCGCAGGGTCGAGAAACTCGCCGAGTCTCTCGGTGTCACCCAGCTGTCGAAGTCCCAGGTCAGCGCGATGGCCAAGCACCTGGACGAGCAGGTCGCCGCGTTCCGCAACCGGCCTCTGGACGCTGACCCCTATACGTTCGTCTGGGTCGACGCACTGACCCAGAAGATCCGCGAGGGCGGCCGCATCATCAACGTCCACGCGCTGATCGCGGTCGGCGTCAATGCGGACGGACACCGCGAGATCCTCGGCATCGACGTCGCCACGGCCGAGGACGGTGCGGGCTGGCTCGCCTTCCTGCGCTCGCTCGTCGCCCGCGGCCTGTCCGGCGTCCAACTGGTCGTCTCCGACGCCCACGCCGGCCTGGTGAACGCGATCGGCGCGGTCCTGCCGGGCGCATCATGGCAGCGATGTCGCACGCATTACGCCCGGAATCTGCTGAGCCAGGTCCCCAAGTCCGCCCAGCCATGGGTGGCCACCCTGCTGCGAACCGTCTTCGAACAGCCCGACACCGACGCCGTGAGGGCCCAGATGCGACACGTCCTGGACGCCCTGGAAGCCAAGTTCCCCAAGGCAGCAGCCCACTTGGACGCCGCTCAGCACGACCTGCTGGCCTTCACCGCGTTCCCGCGCGAGTTCTGGCGGCAGATCTGGTCGAACAACCCGCAGGAGCGACTGAACAAGGAGATCCGCCGCCGCACCGACGTGGTCGGCATCTTCCCCGACCGCACAGCAGTCATCCGGCTCGTCGGCGCGGTCCTGGCCGAGCAGAACGACGAGTGGACCGAGGCCCGCCGTTACATGGGCCGTGAACTCCTCGCCAAGGCCCGCCTCCACCCGATCGAGTCAGAAAACGACGAGACCACCCTGCCCACCGAACTCACCGCATAGCCTCAAAACGAGATCACCGAGTGGCCGTCGATACACCACTCCAGCGGACGTGACCCTTCTAGACGCAGGAAGAAGGGCGCCTGACCTGGGCTTTCACCCGTCAGGCGCCCTGCAGCGCGGCTCACTCTGCACCGAGTCCGCCTTGCGCACTAAGCGAGCGTTTGGTTCTCGGTTGTCTGTTTCATTTGGTTGATGCGTCGCGCCAGTTGGTTGTGGCTTCGTGGGTGAGGCGGCGGGTCATGAGGTTGATGGCGGCCAGTTGGATCATGGCGGCTGATCGGTGGGGGTGGGTTTCGTAGTCGCGGGCCAGGCGGCGGTGGTGCATGAGCCAGCCGAGGGTGCGTTCGATGACCCAGCGGCGGGGCTGAACGTGGAAGCCGCGGGCGGTGGGGTCGCGTTGGACGATTTCGAGGTCGATGCCGAGGTGGGCTGCGTGTTCGACGGCTTTGGTCTTGTAGCCGTTGTCGGCCCAGGCTTTGGTGATGGTGGGGTGGCGTGCGGCGACGTTGGCGAGGAGTTGGGTGCCGGCGGCGGAGTCGTGGACGCTGGCGGCGGTGACGGCGACGGCCAGCAGGAGGCCGAGTGTGTCGGTGACGATGTGCCGCTTGCGTCCGATGATCTTCTTGGCTGGGTCGACGCCCTGGCTGGCCAGGTGGACGGTGGCGGAGGTTTTGATGCTCTGGCTGTCGATCAGGCAGGCGCTGGGCTCGCTTGAGCGGCCTTCGGCTTGGCGGACTTTGCCGCGTAAGAGGCCGGTGAGCTGGTCGAAGATGCCGTCGGCTTCCCAGTGGGCGAAGTAGCCGTAGACGGTCTGGTGGGGCGGGAAGTCGTGGGGCAGGTAGCGCCAGGGGATGCCGGTGCGGTCGACGTAGAGGATGGCGTTCATCAGGGCACGCAGGTCGTGGGTGGGTTTGCGGATGCCGTTGCGGGCCTGGCGCCAGGCTTCGAGGGTGGGGCGGATGAGTTCCCAGCGGGCGTCGGAGAGGTCGCTGGGGTAGGGCCGTGAGGGCTGCATGATGCCTGGGTATGCGGTGGCGGTCGGCCTGAGCAGGGCGTGTGCCGGAGGTGTTGGGTGCACCGGGGCGTGCGTCCCCAATCTCACGTGAACCGGTAGGTACCTAAATGAGACAGGAGCTTTTGCAAAGAAACCGGCGCATAACTGGTCTGCTGATTACCACAGAAGCTGTTTTTCCGGCGTATCGCTTGCTTCCATGCTTGCGTCTGGCCGCTGAAATTCTCCATGAAACATCCGATAGGAGAACCAAACGCTCACTAAGAGGGCATCTGATCTAGGTAGTTGGTGTTCTGGGATGTTTTTGTGACTGGCTACGTCGGCGGTCGTTGCACGGTGCGTGAGTTCTCGCCATCCGTATCGCAGTGATGTGTCCGATGCCCGCTGGGCTCTGATCGAGCCGGTCTTCGCCGCCTGGCGGGCGAGACGGACAGGTCCCGGTACGGCGGCCCGGGTGCATGAGTTGCGGGAGATCGTCAACGCGATCCTGTACGTCAACCGCACCGGCATCCCGTGGGAGTACCTGCCCCACGACTTCCCGCCGTACAAGACCGTCTACGACTACTACGCGAAGTGGGAAGCGGACGGCACTACCCAGCAGGTGCATGACCTGTTACGTGACAAGACCCGCCGAGCCCACGGTCGCATTGCCGAGCCGACCGCGGCCGTGATCGACGCGCAGAGCGTGAAGACCTCGGCAAACGTGGCCGAGACCAGCCAGGGCATCGACGCCGGCAAGAAGATCAAAGGACGCAAACGGCACCTGCTCACGGACACGCTCGGTCTCGTGTTGGCCGTCGTCATCACCGCCGCGAACGTGCAGGACACCGGCGGCAAGCTCCTGCTCAACGAGGTGGCTGCGAACCACCCAAGCGTGTCCAAGGTCTGGGCCGATGGCGGATACCAGAACAGCGTCGTCAACCACGGCGCCCTCCTCGGCATCGACGTGGAGGTCGTGCAGCGACCTCGAGCGAAGGGGTTCGAGCCCCTCCCAAAAAGGTGGGTGATCGAGCGGACATTCGGCTGGCTGATGCAGCACCGCCGCCTGGCGCGGGACTACGAAGCCCTGCCCCAGAGATCTCGAGCAATGATCCACTGGGCGATGGCTAACAAAATGTCCCGCGAACTGACGGGAGAATCCACGCCAACCTGGCGAATCGAAACGGACATGACCGCCACAACGGCCTGAACGTTGATCAGATGCCCTCTTAGTGAGCGTTTGGTTCTCCTATCGGATGTTTCATGGAGAATTTCAGCGGCCAGACGCAAGCATGGAAGCAAGCGATACGCCGGAAAAACAGCTTCTGTGGTAATCAGCAGACCAGTTATGCGCCGGTTTCTTTGCAAAAGCTCCTGTCTCATTTAGGTACCTACCGGTTCACGTGAGATTGGGGACGCACGCCCCGGTGCACCCAACACCTCCGGCACACGCCCTGCTCAGGCCGACCGCCACCGCATACCCAGGCATCATGCAGCCCTCACGGCCCTACCCCAGCGACCTCTCCGACGCCCGCTGGGAACTCATCCGCCCCACCCTCGAAGCCTGGCGCCAGGCCCGCAACGGCATCCGCAAACCCACCCACGACCTGCGTGCCCTGATGAACGCCATCCTCTACGTCGACCGCACCGGCATCCCCTGGCGCTACCTGCCCCACGACTTCCCGCCCCACCAGACCGTCTACGGCTACTTCGCCCACTGGGAAGCCGACGGCATCTTCGACCAGCTCACCGGCCTCTTACGCGGCAAAGTCCGCCAAGCCGAAGGCCGCTCAAGCGAGCCCAGCGCCTGCCTGATCGACAGCCAGAGCATCAAAACCTCCGCCACCGTCCACCTGGCCAGCCAGGGCGTCGACCCAGCCAAGAAGATCATCGGACGCAAGCGGCACATCGTCACCGACACACTCGGCCTCCTGCTGGCCGTCGCCGTCACCGCCGCCAGCGTCCACGACTCCGCCGCCGGCACCCAACTCCTCGCCAACGTCGCCGCACGCCACCCCACCATCACCAAAGCCTGGGCCGACAACGGCTACAAGACCAAAGCCGTCGAACACGCAGCCCACCTCGGCATCGACCTCGAAATCGTCCAACGCGACCCCACCGCCCGCGGCTTCCACGTTCAGCCCCGCCGCTGGGTCATCGAACGCACCCTCGGCTGGCTCATGCACCACCGCCGCCTGGCCCGCGACTACGAAACCCACCCCCACCGATCAGCCGCCATGATCCAACTGGCCGCCATCAACCTCATGACCCGCCGCCTCACCCACGAAGCCACAACCAACTGGCGCGACGCATCAACCAAATGAAACAGACAACCGAGAACCAAACGCTCACTTAGCGCACGATGTGACATGGATGTTCCTCAACCCCCGAAGCAGGCGTGCTGCGCGTCCGGGGCGCCGTCCCACAGCTTCCCCTCGGCTTTGGCCTCCGGTGCGGACACCAGCCGCAGCCAGGCGGGCTCTCCGTCGGCGGTGCGGACCGGGGCACCCAGAGTGCGCCCGGCCCACCCCCTGAACTCCCCGCCCGGCTCCGTCTGGACGGACAGAGCCGTGGCGGCGTGAGCGTGGTGAACGCGCATGCGCTGTTCAGTGTCCGGGTCAGGGGGAGGCGAGTACACCAGTGATCTCCCGCAACTTGGCGGCGGTCAGGGAGGGTTGAGCGGCGACGTCGGCCGCCTCCTTCCAGTGTGGCGCACCCGAGGCGGCCAGAAGGACGTCCGTCCCCGAGGGCAGCGGCCGACCTCGCGGACAGGGCCGGTCACCGTACAGACCCTCCCCCGGCCGAAGTCCTGGCGCACCCTGGGCACCTGACCCCGGCATCTCCAAGATCCCCGACAGAGTCAAGCTCAGGCGCGTGGGCGTTGGCGTGGGTTGCCCCACTTGCAGGTGTCCGAGCCCGCGTCGTCCACACAGACCCGCAGCCGCAGGCTGGTGATCTTGTCGCCGCTGTCGGGGATGTACAGGTTCGACCAGCTCGTTGAGTCGCTCGTGTCGCAGCCGCTGTGATCGTACCGGCGGACCGTGGTGCCGTAGGTCTGTGATCCGGCCCTGTAGGTCTGGAAGTACGCGTACGTGGGGTGACCGTCGCATTCCCAGTCGTGAACGCTCATGTCGATGTTGTAGACACCGCCGTTGTCGCTCCATTGGAAGCTGGCGTACGCGTAGGAGTCCGGGGTGGTGCTGCGTGCGTAGATGCTGACGGGTGCGCCGGATGCCGGGGTCGACGCGAGGCCGATCGTGGCGAGCGCCGCCATGACGACGGCAGCGCCGCGGCGCCCTCGGGTGAGGATGGGGGGCATTTTCATTCGAGTCTCCTTGAGTGGTTTCCGCAGTGCGAGGAAGAGGTGCGAACGGTCGGTCAGCAGCCTGTGAAGCGAAGCCAGGGCCAGGTCTTGGGGCCGACGCTGCCGTCCTCGGCCAAACCCGCGTCGCACAGTTCGTTACGGCTCTCCTGGAAGTCCTTGGCCGCCGCTCGGGACGTGGCGCCGAAGACGCCGTCGATGGCGCCAGGGTTGTATCCCCGGTGCTTCAGGAGGCACTGCGCCTCCTTGCCTGCGGCAGTCACCTGGGTGGTGGACGGAATCACGGTGGACCCACTGTAGTAGCCGACCTTGAGCGGTCCGAATCCGCCTGTGACGTTGCAGGCGTAGACCGTGGCCGCTGCGGCGTTGGGCGCGGCGGCGAGGACTCCGCTGCCGGTCACACCGGCCAACAGGGCGAGGGAGACGAGCGCCGTCGCGGTGCGGCAGCGGTTGAGGGTGGGCTTCATGGGTTCGGGCACTCCAGATTCTGTGGGTAGGGACGGATGGCAGGGGACGGTGCGGATGCCCGCTGGATCCGCCCCGAGGCGCAGGTTCACGTGGAAGCAGAACCTCGGGTCGGCCCGCGGTGGGCCTGGTTGAGGTCTGGGCGCCGTCCGCACATGAAGCTGGGCCGACGTCGTGGTGGTCGTGCTCACGCGCAGATTGCTTCGCCGGGGTAGTCGGCCATGAGCGTGGGCCAGTGGTGGATCGTGCTGGCTTGACAGATGCGTTGGGTGATCTGTCGGGTCTCGAGGAGCCAAGAGCGGCGCTTTCCCTCACTGATGGTTTGAAGGGTGTGACCGTCGGGGCTGAGTGCGAGGGCGCCGATGCGGTCGTCCGTTCCGCTGGAGATGACGGCCTCAATGCGTTGTGTCGTCACATGCCACAGGCGCAGCGTGTGATCGTGGCTGCCGGTGATGATGGTCTGCCCGTCCCCGGTGAAGGTGAGAGCGGAGATTGCCTGGGTGTGACCGGTCAGGGTGGCGGTCACCTCGTGTGTGGCGGTGTTCCACAGCTTGGCTGTCCGGTCTGCGCCGGCGGTGGCGAGGGTGCGCCCGTCCGGGCTGAACGCGAGGGTGTGTACGGCGTCGGTGTGCCCTGCAAGCACAGCACCGGGCTGACGGCTCGTGACGCTCCACAATCTGGCTGTTCGGTCGCTGCCTGCCGTGGCGAGCGTATGCCCGTCAGGGCTGAAGGCCACAGCGAAGACGCCGTCGCTGTGCCCCTTGAGCACGGCGGACGTACGCCGTCCGGCCACATTCCACAGGCGTACGGTCCGGTCGTAGCCGCCCGTGGCGAGCGTGCGTCCGTCGGGGCTGAAAGCAGCCGCCAGCACGGTGCTCGTGTGTCCTGTGAGGACAGCGATCTGCTGGTGCGTGGCGGTGTCCCACAGCCGGACGGTGCGGTCGGCACCGCCCGTGGCAAGCGTGCGGCCGTCAGGGCTGAAGGCCGCGGCGTAGGTGGCGTTCTCGTGACCAGTGAGCTTCGTCGGTTCCCGTCGGCGCCTGGGGTCCCACAATGTGACGGTGCCCAAGTGGGAAGTGGTGGCGAGGGTACGGCCGTCAGGGCTGAAAGCCAACCGTAGGGCGTTCTCCCCGCCGAGGACGGCGGTTGATTCACGTATTGCGGTGTCCCACAGGCGCGTCGTGCCGTCCTTGCCGGCGGTTGCCAGGGTGCGGCCGTCGGAACTGAACGCCACCCCGTTCATGGCGACGTCCTCATAGCGGGGGAGAGTGTGCTTCCGGCGGTGCGTGTGCGGGTTCCACAGCATGGGTCCTTGGTCTGCGCCGGCGGTTGCCAGGGTGCGGCCGTCCGGGCTGAAGGCCACCGATTCCACGGAGTTGTCGTGGCCTCGTAGGACGACGGCGACCGGTCGCCTCGCTGTGACGTTCCACAGCCGGGCGGTGGAGTCGTCGCCGCCCGATGCCAGGATGCGGCCGTCCGGGGAGAAGGCCAGCGCACCGACGGCGTCGGTGTGCCCGGTGAGAACAGCCGCCGTGCGGCGCGACGTCACGTCCCACAACCGCACCGTGCCGTCGGTGCCGGCTGTTGCCGCCCTGCGCCCGTCGGGTGAGAAGATCACCGCTCTGACCGCTCTGTCGTGCCCGGTCAGCCTGGCAACCGTCCGGCGGGTGGACATGCTCCACAGACGCGTGGTGCCGTCGCTGCCACCGGTGGCGAGGATGCGCCCATCGGGGCTGAACGCCACCGCGTTGACGGAGCCGGTGTGGCCTGTGAGGGTGGCGGTCTCTCGCCCTGTGGTGGTGTTCCACAGCTTGACGCTGTGGTCGGCGCCGGCGGTGGCGAGCGTGCGGCCGTTGGGGCTGAACGCCACCGAAGTCACCATGTCGGTGTGCCCCCTCAGCGTGCGAAGCAGCTGTTCTGTGGTGGTGTTCCACAGCTTGACGCTGTGGTCGGCGCCGGCGGTGGCGAGCGTGCGGCCGTCAGGTCCGAACACCACCGTCTCCACGCTCGCGGTGTGTCCCGTGAACTCGGTGGCCTGGTACATGCCGTAGGCGCTGAACAGGCTGCCGCGAGCCTCCACCGTGGGAGCTTGCCGGAATCCCCTGAGGGCCAGCAGCATCGCCGCCTCCGGCCGCTGGGACAAAAGCGCGTCCGACCGCACCGCGAGTTCCCGGGACACCGCGACATCGCGCTGGCGCTCGGCCGCTCGCTGTCCCCGTAGCGCCCAGACAGTAGTGGTGCCGGTCAACAGGAGAAGGACACTCAGTAGCACGACCGCCTGCCGACGGTGCCGGGCGCTCCGGGCCGCCGCCGTGTGGTCGGCCGCTTGCGCCGCCAGACTGGCCTCAAGGAATTCCTGCTCGCCCGTGGACAGTGAGATGCGCGCGAGTTGGGCGGCTGACGCCAGGCGCGAGCCGCGGTACAGGACTCCGGGGTCACGGTTCAGTTCCTGCCACGCGGTCGCGGCCTCGGTGAGGCGGCGGTGGTGGTGCAGGAGTTCGCGGTCCTCGTTGATCCAGGTGCGCAGCCGGGGCCACGCGGTGATGAGCGCTTCGTGGGCGAGGTCGACGGTGCCGTCATCGAGGGTGACCAGGCGGGCGCGGGCCAGATGGTCCAGGACCAGGGCGGCGTCGGCACCTTCGGCTCCGCGGCTGGCGAGTTCGGTGCGGCGGGCGGGGCGACGGGAATCCTGCGCCCCCTCGCCCGGTGTGATCAGCCGCAGCAGTAGGCGCCGGGCGAAAGCGGCCTGCTCGGAGGACAGGTGGGTGTAGACCTGTTCCGCCGTGCCGGCGATGGCACCAAGGACGCCACCGGCGGCTTCGTAGGCCTGCAGCGTGAGCGTCTTTCCGCGGCGGCGGCGCCAAGTCTCCAGCAGGGCGTGGGACATCATCGGCAAAGCACCGGGTTGACCGTCGACATCGGCGATGATCCGGGCGGTCAGTGCACGCTCAAGGGTCAGGCCGTGGGCCATCGCCGGCTTGACGATCACCTCCCGCAGCTCTTCCGCGCTCATCGGTCTGACCAGTAAGTGCGCCTTCTGCAGCGCGTCGGCGAGGGCACGGTGGTCGACGCAGTGGCCGTAGAAGTCCGCCCGCACCGCGATCACTACCCGCAGTCGGCGGTCCGGATCGAGCGCGCTCAGCAACTGACCGATGAACCGGTCGCGTTCGGTGGCGTCCTGGCACAGGGTGTAGACCTCCTCGAATTGGTCCACGACCACCCAGGTATCCGCGTCGCCCTCCACAGGGTTGAAGGCGTGCGCGTGCTCGGTGGCCGGATGTTCACCCGGGGTGAGGATCCTGATGGCAGCGGGACGGTCCTGGGAGGGGCGGTCGCAGCGCAGGGCCGGTATCAGCCCGGCCCGCAGCAGCGATGACTTGCCGCTGCCGGACGTACCGACGACACCGACGAAGCGGTGCGCCCCCGCCAACTGGACCAGAGCCGCTATGAGACGGTCACGACCGAAGAACCGGTCATGGTCGTCCGGCTCGAATCGGGCCAGACCCGAGTACGGCGCCCCCGAAGCGTCGTCCTGCGGCGGCTGTACGGACTCTTCCAGCGCCTGTTGCCAGCGCCGTTCCCACTCCTCAGGATCCCCGCCGCACACGGCCACGTAGGCCAGGACCACCGGGAGCGAAGGCAGCCGCTCTCCCGCGGCGGCCTCCGACAGGGTCGGGGCTGAGTACTCGACACGCTCGGCCATGGCGCGGTAGGTCATCCCGCCGGCCGTCTGGCGCAGGGCGCGCAGCTGATGGGCGAAACGCTGGACAGGCCCAGCACCCGGATCCAGCGGACTCTCTCGGCGGCCCATCTTCTGCCTTTCTCCCTGCGGTTGATTTGACGTTGCTGTTGATCACGATGGGTCGGTGTATCGACTGCTCGGCGATGCAGACCAACCGTGGAGTACGCCGGTGCACCGCCGCCAGACACCGTCGAGCCGATCCGCTCTCGCGTGGACTACGCCAGGCAGCCTCCGCTGAGGCTGCTCCGCTGGCTTGTCAGAACCTGGTGTTGGTGGCCCAGATCGGATGAACGCGCAGGGTGCCGCCGCTGACCTGGCCGCAGTAGATCACGAAGTTGGAATCCTCTTGCAGTGCCAGCAGCGGGACGAGGTTGCCGCAGTCGTTGGTGGTGTTCGTCGCCCACCGGGCGGCCTCACTAGCGGTGTAGAGAACCAGGTTGTCGTCAGGCTGGAACAGCATCCGGGTGGCGCCGGAGCCCCTGGTGTTGCTTGCCCAGCGCGCAGTGTTGTTCCGCACGTCGTACAACACCAGGTTGCCGTCGGACTGCATGGACAGCCGTGCGTTGCCGAACCTCCAGCTGCCGCCGCGGTCGAGCCACTGGTAGGCGTTACTGAAGTGAACCCGTACCCCGCTGACGTACCCGTCGAAGCTGCTGCCCAGCGGCGGATTGGCTGCTTGCGCCCACCCGGTCGCTCCGTACCCGATGCTTTCCGCGGACAACGGCCGACCGTCATGGCCGACCACCTCTATCGAGCCGGCCTGGCCTGTCATCTCGGTCACCGTCGGCTGTGCCGAGGCCGATGGCGCGGCAGCCGACATCATCCCGGCCACCATGACGGCGGCGAGGACACCTTTGACGAACTTCACGAACCCTCCCTTTGGCGGTGTGCGTGGCCGATCGAGGCAAGCACACCTTGGCGATGGAGTTGCTGGACAGCACGTGTCAAGGGCCTCGAGCTCCCCGACACGGGGTGAACGCCACCAACTTCAGTGCTCTCAGAGTTGATGGGCAGCCCCTTCCGGGGCACCTATCAATCTCCATAACCGGTGGTAAGGGCGCGATGGATCACCAACGTCGAACGGGACAGCCTGGCTCCGCTTGCGGGCTTCGCCCCGCAACCTCCGCCGCGACTTCGACGCCGTCTGCAACGGACTGTCCCTGCCCCACAGCTCCGGCGCCGTCGAGGGCAACATCAACCGACTGAAAATGCTGAAACGCCAGGTGTTCGGCCGCGCCGGCCTCGATCTCCTTCGCAAACGCGTCCTGCTCACACGATGAGCCCCAACCCACCGGATCACAAGATCGTCGACAGAACCCGGATCTTGACGTTGATGGCGTCCACGAACTGGACCGGGTAGACGCGGTCGAGCGGGCGGTTCTGCCTTCTTGACGACCTGCGGCTCGAAGGTGCCGGCGGTGTCGCGGGGCACCCTCACCTCCACCGGGCCGACATCGGTCATCCACGGTCTTGGCCCGGGTGCCGTTGCGGCTGTTGCGGCTGTTGCCGTTGTTCTTCCCGGCCGGGTCGTGCTTCTCATAGCCGACGTGGTCGGTGATCTCGCCTTCCAGGGCGGACTCCAGCACCCGCTTGGTCAGCATCTGCAACAGCCCGCCCTCGCCGGTCAGCTGCAGCCCTCGTTCCGGGCCCGGTCAACCAGCATCGCAACGAGCTGCTCGTCCGACACCGCACCCGACGGCGCCTCAACCACCTGCTCGGCCTGCTCGTTCTCCACAGCGGCCTCCGGCATCAGACCTGTCTCCTTGATCGTCAGATCCGCCGTTGATTTGGCCTGTCTCACATTCGGTGGTGACGGAGAGTTGTCAGGGTCGTTGACCTTCATGTGATGGGTGTCAACGAGCTTGTGCAGACGGTGTTTTCGGGAGCCAAGGGGCGCGCAGACAGTGGTGAAGTCGTACGGCTCGGCGCGGATGTGCGATGCGCGATGCGGGAGGCCGGTGGCTGGGCGCCGCTCCTGGGCGAGGCGAGCGCCGCTGATCAAGCGATCGTGCGTGCTCACCGCCTGTACGCCAAGGGGCCGAGCGACGCCGATCCTGACGTGCTGGAGTTCTGCACGCCCGCCGAACCGGCCGGGCTCGAAGCCCCCGCGCGGGCAGACCTCGACCAGCACGAGAGGGCCGCGGCCGGGGCTGAGCAGGCCGTCCTGCCGCCCGGCGATCAGTTCGCACGCAATCGGGCCTTGTACCAGGCCGACGTGGCCATCCCACATGCGGTGAGGAGTCGCTCATTGGGTGCGGGGCCTTGGGATGGCTGGTGCGTCATCGCTCCGGTGGACGCGTGTCACAGTTTGCGCGTGCGACGGGCGTGGGCCGTTCCGGGGCGATGACGCGATCTTCCGCTGTATTCGGAATCAGGTCTCCGGGGCCGGGCAGGCCGGGACGGGGTTGGCGGAGGGTGCCGGGTCGGCCAGGTCGGCAGCTGCGCGTTCCGGGCCGAGGAAGGGGGCCAGTACGGAGAAGGCCAGGCCGGGCAGCAGGCCGGGCAGCTCGGCGGTTCGGCCGGCGGCGATCCGCCGGTAGATCGCGGAGTACACCCCGCCGATCACCATGTCGACCAACTCCTCGGCCGGGATGGGAAGTTCGACCTCGGGTAGGTCGGTGAAGAAGTCCCGGAAGCGGGCCAGCAGCTCCTCGCGTGCCTCCCGCCCGGCCGGGCCGACCGCGTCGATCTCCACGATGGCCATGGCGGCGAATTCGGGCGCGTTGGCGAGGATGCCGAGCAGCGCGCCGAGCCCGGCGCGCACCCGGCCCGGCCAGTCGGAGGCCTGGGCGTGGGCCTCCTCCATGGCGCCGAAGACCAGGGAGGTGCCGTACTGGTGGGCAGCGAGGAAGGCGTCCTCCTTGCCCTTGAACAGCTCGTAGAAGACCGGCCTGGTCACGCCTGCCGCCTGGCAGATGTCGCTGACCCGGGTGCGGGCGTAGCCGACCTGGGCGACGGTGCGGACGAAGCCGTCCAGGAGCCGGTCGCGCTGGTTGGCGGCGACCACCTCGGGCGGGGTGCGGCGCGGTCCACGCCGCAGGGAACGCTCCGGATCGCGTCCCGCGCGGGTACCGGGCAGCACCAGCGGAGGCCGCGCCGACGAGCCTGCTGCCATTCCGCATCCTTTCTCGAACTCGCGCGCGCCTTCTTGTGCGCGTGCCTTGACTTGAATACCCGTCAGGTTTACAACTCTCACAGGTTTTCTTCTCGTGCGGCCCGCGGTCGTAGAGCGGCCGGGGCCCGTCAGTGTCACGCACCCTGCAAGGCCGCAACAAGTGCACCGGATCTCTGACGCCCAGCCAGAGACCGGGCCGGTCCGGCCGTTCCCTCTCACTCATCTCACCCGGGAACGGCGATGCGCGGGCCGCTGCCCCACTCCCCCGGAGGCAGCGGCCCGGCCCTGCTCGTCACCCATGCCAGTAGCAGAGGAACCCGCATGCGCAGATACGCCCTTTCCACCCTGATCGCCGCAGCTGCCTCGACGGCCCTGGCCATCCTCCCGGCCACCGCCGCCTCGGCGGACGCCGCCGTGCTCACCTACGGCAGTGCCGGCGGCAACGCCGTCTCCGTCGGCGACGTACTCACTGCGTCGTTGGCGAGCGGCACCAACGCCACCCTCGCCACCAGCAGCAACGGCACCTCCGGCATCACCTGCACCGAATCGACACTCTCCGCCACGGTGACGGCGAACCCCGCCGCCCCGGGCACCGCCACCGAGTCCGCGACCTCCCAGACCTTCAACGGCTGCACCAGCAACGTCTTCGGCGTCTTCGAGGTGCAGAGGATCACCGTCGACGGCCTGCCCTACAACACAGCCGCCTCCTCCGACGGAACCGTCACGGTGACCGCGGCCCCGGGCAGCGCGATCCAGACCACGGTGGCGCTCTCCACTCTGCTGGGCTCCATCACCTGCGTCTACCAGGCGCCCAGCCTCTCCGCGGTGAGCTCCAACAGCGACAACAGTCTGACCTTCACCAACCAGAAGTTCACCAAGGTCTCCGGCTCGGCGCTGTGCACGGCCAACGGCTACTTCACCGCCACCTACGCCCCCGTGGTCGACAGCAGCGTCAGCGGCTCTCCCGCTATCTACACCAACTGACAGCCTGTCCGAGAGGACCCCCGTGAAACCGCTCCCGTTCCGAGCACTCATGGCGATCGTGGCGGTCGTCATGGCGACCACCCTCGCCACCCCGGCCCAGGCTGATTCCGACACCCCCTACGAGCGCGGCCCGATCCCGACCCTGGAGAGCATCACCGCCGAAACCGGTCCCTTCGCCATCGCCTCGGTCACCGTGCCGGCAGGCAGCGGCCAAGGCTTCAACAGCGGCACCGTCTACTACCCCACCGACACCAGCCAGGGCACCTTCGGTGCCATCGTCATCATGCCCGGCTTCCTCGCCTCGCAGTCGGACATCGCCTGGTACGGACCCCGGCTGGCCTCCCAGGGTTTCGTGGTGATGACCCTGAACACCAATGCGCTGTGGGACTTCCCCGCGGACCGCAGTAGGCAGCAACTCGCCGCACTCACCTATCTGACGGCCCAGAGCACGGTGAAGAACCGGATCGACCCCGGCCGGCTGGCCGTGATGGGCTGGTCGATGGGTGGCGGCGGCTCGCTGCAGAGCGCGGCGAGCACCCCGTCGCTCAAGGCGGCCATCCCGCTGGCGCCCTGGGACCTCGGCGACGTCTCCAGCCGGGTCACGGTGCCCACCATGATCTTCGGCGCCGACGGTGACACCGTCGCCTCCGTCGACGACTTCGCCCTGCCCTTCTACAACGGGCTGGCCAACGCCCCCGACAAGTCGCTCATCGTGCTCAAGGACGCCGATCACTTCACCTTCACCGACCCGAACACCACCATCGCCCAGTACAGCGTTTCCTGGCTGAAGCGCTTCGTCGACAACGACACCCGCTACGACCAGTTCCTCTGCCCCACCCCCAACGACCCCAACACGGTCGTCCTCCAGATCACCTGCCCGCTGTAACCCCAGCGGATGCAACCCAGCGAAAGCGCGGCAGGCACGGGCCCCCACGGTCATCCGTGCCTGCCGCGAACGCGACCGGGGCGGCGGCGGGCAGGGGCGAATCGGTCACGGCGCCGGCAGGGGTCCGTGGTCTCTCGCGGGTGACCTCCGGATCTGTGCATGGAACCCGGGAGGCGAGGTCAGCTACGAGAGGCCGCGCGGACAGGCGGGCGGTCACGGCCGGCGGTCATGCCGATTTCCGACATCAACGACATGGCCGAGCTCTGTGGCGACCGGGTCCGGCTCGTTGCGGTTCCTCTTCACTGAGATCGATGTCGAGGGTGCAGCCAGATAACTGACTACCCATTAGTATCTGACGGGTCATCAGCTCCAGAGCGCGCGGCGTGCGCCGAATCCGCTCGGCCCGATCGCACACCCCCCTCGATCGCACAGAGGAGCCTCCCCCCATGACGCACACCGTTATCGGTGTCAGCCCGTTGGGTGCACCGGACCCCCGCCTCGTCGCCGCCGTCTGCCGGGCCGGTGGGTCCGGTGTCCTCGACCTCGGCCCGGGCGCCCGCGCCGCCCGCGAGGCCCTGACCCTCTTGCGGCAGTGGGCGCCCGGCCGCCACGGCGTGCGGGTCCCCGCCGACTGTGCGCTGCGCCCCGAAGAGCTGTGGGCCCCGGCGCCCGCCGGAACGCGGCGCACCGCGGACCCGGCCGCCGCCGGACCGTGCACCGTGCTCCTCGCCCCCGACGCGCCCTGGACCGTCGCCGAGGTCCGGGCCGCCGCCCGCGCCGCCGCCGCGGACCCCGCCGTGCTCGCCGAGGTTCGCGGTCCCGACGAGGCCGTCCGGGCCGTGGCCGCCGAGGTCCGGGCCGCCGCCCGCGCCGCCGCCGCGGACCCCGCCGTGCTCGCCGAGGTTCGCGGTCCCGACGAGGCCGTCCGGGCCGTGGCCGCCGGTGTCACCGGGCTCGTCGTGCGCGGCGAGGAGTCCGGCGGCCCCTGCGGCGAACACTCCACCTTCGTGCTGCTCCAGCGCGTCCTCGGCGCCGTACCGGCCGACCTGCCGGTGTGGGCCTGCGGGGGCATCGGGCCGCACACCGCGGCCGCCGCCGTGCTCGCGGGCGCCCGCGGAGTCGTACTGGACATCCAGCTCGCGCTGCTCGACGAGGCCGGTACGGCCCCCGCGGCCGCCGGTCTGCTGCGCGCCGCCGACGGCACCGAGACCGTCGTCGTCGACGGCCGCCGGGTGCTCGACCGGAGCCGCCCCGGCCTCCCGGCCGTCCTGCGCGACCGGCCCCTGCCGCTGGGCCAGGATGCCTTTCTCGCCGCCCGGTTCGCCGAGCGGTACGGCACCGTGGACCGCGCCCTCGCCGCCGTCACGGAGGGCATCGACGCCGCCGTGGCCGACGACGGCGCCGTGCTGCGCGGCGGCTCGCCGATGTGCCGGGCGCTCGGCACCGCGCTGCCGGTCGTCCAGGGCCCGATGACGCGGGTCAGCGACCAGGCGCGGTTCGCGGCGGCCGTCGCGGACGGCGGCGGACTGCCGATCGTCGCGCTCGCCCTGGCCGGGCCCGAGCAGACCCGCACCCTGCTCGAGCAGACCAGGTCCGCTCTCGGCGACCGCTCCTGGGGCGTCGGCATCCTCGGCTTCGTTCCGGAAGAGATACGCACCGCCCAACTGGAGGCCATCCGTGAGCTGCGCCCCAGCCACGCCGTCATCGCGGGCGGCCGTCCCTCCCAGGCGGCCGCTCTGGAGGCCGAGGGCATCCGTACCTTTCTGCACGTCCCGTCACCCGGGCTGCTCGGCCAGTTCCTGGCGGCCGGCGTCCGGCGCTTCGTCTTCGAGGGCGCCGAGTGCGGCGGGCACATCGGGCCGCGCAACAGCTTCCCGCTCTGGGAGGCGCAACTGGCCGTCCTGGAGGACTTCCTCGACGCGGCGGCCGACGTCGGTCACACCGATGGCGGTGACGCCGCCGACCCACAGGACCTACAGGTGCTGTTCGCGGGCGGCATCCACGACGAGCGCTCCGCCGCCATGGTCGCCGCGCTCGCCGCCCCGCTCACCACCCGCGGTGCCGTCGTCGGCGTTCTGATGGGCACCGGCTACCTCTTCACCGAGGAGGCCGTCGAGTGCGGCGCCATCCGGCCGCTGTTCCAGCGCGCGGCCTTGGACGCCACGTCGACCGCACTCCTGCACACCGCGCCCGGCCACACCACCCGCTGCCTGCCCAGCGCGTTCAGCGACACGTACCAGCAGGTCAAGGACGAGCTGCGGACTCAGGGGATACCCGAGCGGCAGGTCTGGCAGGAGCTGGAGCGGCTCAACGTCGGCCGCCTGCGCATCGCCAGCAAGGGCGTCGAGCGGGTCGGCGACGAGCTGCTCGACGTCGACGAGGAGCGCCAGCGCGAAGCGGGCATGTTCATGGCCGGCGAGGTCGCCGTGCTCCGCTCCGCCGTCACCACCGTCGCCGCCCTGCACCACGCGGTCACCGACGGGGCCGCCGACTTCTACGGGCGCCGCACCGCCGAACTCGCCGCAGACGTCCGCGACGCGGGCGGTACGGTACCCGCACGGAACCCGGCCCCCGCTCCCGAACGGCTCGACATCGCCGTCGTCGGCATGGCCGGCATGTTCCCCGGCGCCGCCGACCTGCCCGCCTACTGGGCCCAGGTGCTCGCCGGCGCCGACGCGATCACCGAGGTCCCGGACACCCGCTGGGATCCCGCGCTGCACTTCGGCGCGGACGCCGAGGCGGACGACGTGTCCGCGTCCAAGTGGGGCGGTTTCCTGCCCCCGATCCCCTTCGACCCGCTGGCCTACGGCATCCCGCCCGCCTCCCTGCCCGCCATCGAACCCGTCCAGCTCCTCGCCCTGGAGGCGGCCAGGCGGGCGCTCGCCGACGCCGGGCTCGACCGCCGGGCCTTTCCGCGCGAGCGGACCTGCGTCGTCTTCGGTGCCGAGGCGGGCAGCGAGATCTCCGGCGCCGCGACGCTGCGCAGCGTCCTGCCCTCGTACATCGGCCGTCTTCCCGAGGACCTGGAGGAACAGCTCCCGAAGCTCACCGAGGACTCCTTCCCCGGCATGCTCGCCAACGTCATCGCCGGCCGGATAGCCAACCGGCTCGACCTCGGCGGCGCCAACTACACCGTCGACGCCGCCTGCGCCTCCTCCCTGGCCGCCGTCGACGCCGCCTGCAAGGAACTGGCCTTCGGTGCCGCCGATGTGGCCCTGTGCGGGGGCGCCGACCTGCACAACGGCATCAACGACTACCTGCTCTTCTCCTCCGCGCACGCGCTGTCGCCCACCGGCCGCTGCCGCACGTTCGACGCGGCCGCCGACGGCATCGCACTCGGCGAGGGCGTCGCCTGTCTCGTGCTCAAGCGCCGCGCCGACGCCGAGCGGGACGGCGACCGGATCTACGCCGTCATCGAGGGCGTCGGCAGCGCCAGCGACGGCCGCTCCCTCGGCCTGACCGCGCCCCGCCCCGAGGGCCAGCGCGCCGCCCTGGAACGCGCCTACGCGCAGGCCCGCGTCTCGCCCGCCGAGGTCGGCCTGATCGAGGCCCACGGCACCGGCACCGTCGTCGGCGACCGCACCGAACTCAGCACGCTCACCCGGCTGTTCGAGGAGGCCGGGGCCGCGCCCGGCAGCTGCGTCGTGGGCTCCGTCAAGTCCCAGATCGGGCACACCAAGTGCGCCGCCGGTCTCGCCGGACTGATCAAGACCGCGCTCGCCCTGCATACCGGGGTGCGCCCGCCCACCCTGCACATCGACGTGCCCAACCCCGTCTGGACCGGCCCCGACAGCCCATTCGTCTTCCACAACGAGGCCCGGCCCTGGGCCGAGCCCGCCGCCCGCCGCGTCGCCGGGGTGAGCGCCTTCGGATTCGGCGGCACCAACTTCCACGTGGTGCTGCGGGCCCACGCCGACGCCGGAGCGCCGCCGCGCCAGAGCCACGACGTCTGGCCCGCCGAGCTGTTCGTCTTCCGCACCCGCGCGGCGGCCGAGGAACTCGCCGGCCTCGCGGCGAGCGGCCACTGGCGGCTGCGGGACCTGGCGCGTACCGCCGCACAGCGCGCGGAGACCGGCCCGGGCCCGCTCCTCGGTGCCGTGGTCGCCGAGTCCGTCACCGAACTCCCGCACCTGATACGGGACCTCCTCGACGGCACGCCCGGGAGAAGCGGAGTGTTCCCGGCCACAGGCGCCCCCGCCGGGACGGCCGACGGCGACGACCGTGGCGAAAGCAACGACGGTGGCAAGGTGGCGTTCCTCTTCCCCGGCCAGGGCAGCCAGCGCCCCGGCATGTTCGCCGAGCTGTTCACCGCCTTCCCCGAACTCGGCCGCCACCTGTACCACGCCCCGGCCGCCGCCCTCTTCCCGCCCGCCGCCTTCGACGCCGCCGAACGCGCCGCACAGGTCGCCCGGCTCACCGACACCCGCCACGCCCAGCCCGCGCTCGGGGCGGTCGGCCTCGCCGCGTACGACACCCTCACCGCGGTCGGTGTCCGCCCCGACATGGCCGCAGGGCACTCCTACGGCGAACTCGTCGCGCTCTGCGCCGCGGGCGCCCTCGACCCCGACACGCTCGGTGACCTCAGCCGGGAGCGGGCCGAGGCGATCCTCGCCGCGATCGGCGCACAGGGGTCCGATCCCGGCACCATGGCCGCCGCCGTGGCCTCCGCCGAGCAGGTGACCCGGGTGCTCGCCGGGGCAGGCCTGGCCGAGTGGGTCGTCGTCGCCAACCACAACGCGCCCGCGCAGAGCGTGCTCTCGGGCCCGAGGGACGCCGTCGCCGAAGCCGTCGACGCGCTCACCGACGCCGGGTTCGCCGTCCGCCCGCTGCCCGTCGCCTGCGCCTTCCACAGCCCGCTGGTCGCCGGGGCCGTGTCCCGCTTCGCCGAGATCCTGACGACGTACACCGTGCGCGGCCCCGAGTTCCCGGTCTGGGCCAATCTCACCGGCACCCGCCATGCCGGGGACCCCGCCCGGATACGGGCCGACCTCGCCGAGCAGATCGCCGCCCCCGTCCGTTTCGCCGAGCAGATCGAGGCGATGTACGACGCCGGGGCCCGGATCTTCGTCGAGTGCGGGCCCGGCACGGTGCTCACCGGTCTGGTCGGCCAGATCCTCGGCGACCGGCCGCACGTCGCCGTCCCGTTCGAACCCCGCCCCGACGCGGGCCTGCGCGGCCACCTCGAAGCCCTGGCCCGGCTCGCCGCGGCCGGTGTCCCGGTGGCGCCCGCACGGCTCTTCACCGGACGCGACACGGTAATCGCCGACCCGGCCGCCGTGCCGGAGCGGCCCGGCTGGACGGTCGACGGCCACCTCGTACGCACGGCGGACGGCCGGCCGGTTCCGGGAGCCCTGCGCCCGGCCCGGCGCATCTCGGGCATCCCACGGGCCGGAGAGCGGACCGGTGAGGCGACGACGACAGGCGAACGGGAAGAACTGCTCCGGGAGTTCCTGCGCAACAGCCGGGAGATGCTGGCCGCACAACGGGACGTGCTCCTCGGCTACCTCGGGGCTCCGCCCGCGCCGCAGGCGGCTCCGCCGGCCCCCGAGCCCCTTCCGGCCCCGGCTCCGGCCGCTCTCGCTCCGGCTCCGGCCCGCGCTCCCGCTCCGGCAGGGGTGGATGTACTGGCCGAGGTGCTGGCGGTGATCGCGGAACGTACGGGATATCCGGTGGAGATGGTGGGTGCGGAGGCGGATCTGGAGGCGGATCTGAGTGTGGATTCGATCAAGCGGACGGAGATCGCCGGGGAGCTGGGACGGCGGCTGCTGGGCTCGGGTGCGGATCTGCGGTCGTTGCCGGACGCGGACCTGGAGGAGCTGACCCGGGAGCGCACCGCCGCCGGGATCGCCGACTGGCTGCGGGCCCGCGTGAAGGCGCCCGCCGACCCGGACCCGGCACCCGCCCTCGCCACCTCGGCCCCCGTGGCCGAGGAGTCCCCCGCCCCGCTCACCGGCCGGGCTCCCCGCCGCTATCTGCTGCGGCCCGCCCCGCTCGCCCCGGCGCCCGTGCCCGGCGCCGAAGGCGCGGTACAGCTGCGCGGGAAGCGGTTCCTGATCGTCGCGGACGACACGCCCCTCGCACGGGCACTCGTCACCCGGCTCACCGCACTCGGCGCGCTCGCCGCCCGGGGCGGCCCGGACACCGCACAGCTCGCCGGGCACACCGGCCCGGTCGACGGAGTGCTGCACCTGGGCGCTCTCGCGGGTGCGGAACAGCAACTGCTGCCCGCGAAGCTCACCGTGCTCCAGGAACTGCTGCTGCGCGGCCCGCGCCGGCTGCTCTGCCCCCGCCTCCCCGACGACACCAGCGGCATCGACGGCTTCGTGCGCACCGCGGCCCGCGAATACCCCGACACCGCGGTCCGCACCGTGGAGCTCGACCCAGACGAGCCCGCCACCGAGCAGGCCGAGGCGCTCGTCGGGGAACTGCTGGCGCCCGACCGGGAGCCCGTCGTGCTGCGCACCTGCGGGCTCCGCCGCGCCCCGGTACCGTACGAGAGCCCTCTGGGCCCGCCCGTCTCCCTCGGCGCCGGGCCCGCCTCCTCCGGCGCCGCCGCTGCCGCGGCACTCGGGCTCGGCCCGGAGTCGGTCGTCGTCCTCGCGGGCGGCGCACGCGGCATCACAGCCCGGTTCACCCTCGCCCTTGCCGCCGCCGCACGCTGCCGGGTCGA
The DNA here is from genome assembly GCF_018728545.1 of Streptomyces sp. ATCC 21386. NCBI lineage: Bacteria > Bacillati > Actinomycetota > Actinomycetes > Kitasatosporales > Streptomycetaceae > Streptomyces > Streptomyces sp. ATCC 21386. The sequence goes on along the minus strand of NZ_JAAVVL010000001.1, from coordinate 4,346,472 downwards.
ACTGATCGGGCGTACGCCGCTCGACGACGGCACGGGCGGGCACCACGAGCCGGCCCATGCCACCGACCTGCCCGCGCTGCGTGCGGCGCTCGCCGCCCGGGGCGGTCTGAGCACCGCCGAGATCGACCGCGAAGCGGGCCGCATCCTGTCCCGCCGCGAGATCGCCGCGACCCTGGCCGAGGTACACGACGCGGGCGGCCGGGCCGGGTACCGGGCACTCGACCTGCGGGACGCGGAGGCCGTGCAGCAGGCGGTCAAGGAGACGTACGCGGCGTACGGCCGGATCGACGGGGTCGTACACGCCGCCGGAGTGATCGAGGACCGACTGCTCGCCGAGAAGGACCCCGTCTCCTTCGAACGGGTCTACGGCACCAAGGTGGACGGCGCCCGCGCACTGCTCTCGGCTCTCCGGCGACTTCCCCAACTGCCCGCCTTCACCGTCATGTTCGGCTCCGTCGCGGCGGTGTACGGCAACCGCGGCCAGGCCGACTACGCCGCCGCCAACGACGCACTCGCCCGCCTCGCCCGCCGCTGGCGCGCCGACACCGGCAGCCGTACCGTCACCGTGCACTGGGGCCCGTGGGCACCGGCCGGGGTGCACGGCGGCATGGTCGGCCCCGAGCTGGGCCGGGAGTACGCGCGCCGCGGCATCGAGCTGATCGACCCGGAGGAGGGCGTGCTCGCGCTGCTGCGGGAGCTGGCCTGGGGCGAGCCGGAGACCGACGAGGTCGTCCTGACGGCGTCGGGCCGGTGAGCCCCACGATGCGACCGACCGCCCCGCAGCACCGGCAGCCCGTCGCCATCGTCGGCATGGCGGTGACCCTGCCCGGCGCCTGTGACCTGGGCGCGTACTGGCACAACCTCGTCACCGGCGCAGACGCCATCTCCGAGGTGCCCAAGGCCCGCTGGGACGCGGACACCTACTACGACCCGGACGGACGGCGCGGCCTCGACGGCGTCTACTGCCGCCGCGGCGGCTTCGTCGACGGGCTCGACGCGCTCGCCGCCTTCGACCCGACCGTCTTCGGACTCATGCCGGACTCCGTGCCCGGCACCGAACCCGACCAGCTGATCGCACTGCGCACCGCCGCGGCCGCGCTCGCCGACGCGGGAGAGGCCGCACTGCCCGAAGACCGCTCCCGGGTCGGTGTCGTGCTCGGCCGCGGCGGTTATCTGAGCGACGGGCTCGCCCGACTCGACCAGCGCATGCGTACCTCCGCCCAACTGGTGCGCACCCTGCACGAGTTGCTCCCCGAGCTGGACGGCGAGCGGCTCGACGCGGTACGGACGGCGTTCACGGCCGCGCTCGGCGGGGACCAGAGCCCCGAGTCGGTGATCGGCCTGGTGCCCAACTTCGCGGCGTCCCGGGTCGCCAACCGGCTCGACCTGCGTGGCCCCGCCTACACCGTGGACGCGGCCTGCGCCTCCTCGCTCGTCGCACTGGACCAGGCTGTCGGCGCGCTCGCCGCGGGCAGCTGCGACGTGATGCTCGCGGGCGGCGTGCACCACTGCCACGACATCACGCTCTGGTCCGTCTTCAGCCGGCTGCGGGCGCTGTCGCCGTCCCAGCGGATCCGCCCGTTCCACCGGGACGCGGACGGCGTGCTGATGGGCGAGGGCACCGGCGTGGTCGTACTCAAACGGCTCGCGGACGCGCGGCGCGACGGCGACCGGATCTACGCCGTCGTCCGCGGCGTCGGCGTGGCCGGCGACGGCCGGGCCGGCTCCCTGGTCAACCCGGACCCCGGCGGCCAGGCCCGCGCCGTCCGGCTCGCCTGGGCGGCGGCGGGGCTCGACCCGGCGGCACCGGGGTCGCTCGGCCTCCTGGAGGCGCACGGCACCGGAACCCCCGGCGGCGACCGGGCCGAACTGGCCGCGCTGGCCGAGGTGTTCGGGCCGCCGGACCCGAACACCGGGCCCGAAGCCGTGATCGGCTCCGTGAAGTCGATGATCGGCCACACGATGCCGGCGGCGGGTGTGGCGGGCCTCGTCAAGGCGGCCCTGGCGGTGCACCACGGCATGCTCCTGCCGACCCTGCACTGCGACGACCCGCACCCGGCGCTCCGCGTCACCCGCTTCGCTCCGGCCCGGCAGGCACGGCCCTGGGACGGGGACGTCCGACGTGCCGCGGTCAGCGCCTTCGGCTTCGGCGGGATCAACGCCCACGTCGTCCTGGAGTCGGTACCGGAGTCCGTACCTGCCCCCGCATGGGCGCCTGCCCCGGCGTCGGCTCCCGCACCGGCTTCGGCCGTCGCGCCTGCGGCCCCGGCGCCCGGCGGCCCGGGCGCTGGGCCTGCTGCCCGCGCGGACCGTGCCGAAGTGGCCGAGCCGCCCCGGCTGTTGCGGCTCGCCGCCGCGACCCCGCAGGACCTCGCCGAACTGCTCGACGCCGACGACACCGAGCTGCGCGGGGCCGCCGCCGAGGGCGGAGCGAGGGGAGCCGGGGGCGCCCGCGTCGCCGTCCTGGACCCCACCGACCGCCGCCTCGCCCTGGCCCGCAAGGCAGTCGCCCGTGCCCGTACCTGGGGCGGCCGGAGCGACGTCTGGTGCGCGCCGCGGCCGGTGCTCGGCACGGGCGGCGGGAAGATCGCCTTCCTGTGCCCGGGGCTGGAGGCCGAGTTCGAGCCGCGGGCCGAGGACGTCGCCCGCCACTTCGGCCTGCCCGCACCGCACTGGCCGGACGCCCGCGTGGGCGACGTCGCCCGGCACGGCGCGGCCGTCGTCGGCCTCGGCCGGCTGCTCGCCGGAGCGCTCGCCCGGATCGGCGTCCGGCCGGACGCGCTGGCCGGGCACAGTGTGGGGGAATGGACGGCGATGGCGGTCGGCGGGATGTACGCCGACGCCGAGGTCGACGCCTTCCTGCGGGACTTCGACCCGGCCACGCTACGCGTCCCGGGGCTCGCCTTCGCCGCGTTCGGCACCGGTGCGGACCAGGTGGACGCCGAGCTCGCGGCGTACCCGGACGTCGTCGTCTCGCACGACAACGCGCCCCACCAGACCGTCGTCTGCGGGCCTCACGACCAGGTCGAGGCGCTCACCGGGCGGCTGCGCGGCGCGGGAGTGCTCGGTCGGCTGCTGCCCTTCGAGTCCGGCTTCCACACGCCGATGCTCGCCCCGTACCTCACCTCCATCGAGAAGGCCGCGCGCGGCTTCACGCTGCACCCGCCCCGGGTGCCCGTCTGGTCCGCCACGACCGCCGCTCCCTTCCCGGCCGACGAGGCCGCGGCCCGCACGCTCTTCCTGCGCCACCTGCTCGAACCGGTCCGCTTCCGGCAGCTCACCACGGCCCTGTACGACGCCGGGTTCCGGGCCTTCGTACAGCTGGGCCAGGGCCAGCTGCCGGCTCTCGTGGACGACACCCTCACCAGCCGCGCGTGCCTGACGCTCAGCGCCAACACGCCCCGGCACAGCGGGCTTTCGCAGCTGTACCGGGTGGCGGCCGGACTCTGGTCGCACGGCGCCGAGCCGGACTTCGCGGCGCTGCGGGCGGGGGCCACGCCTCGGTCGACGGCGGCGCCTGCCCGTACGGCGGAGACCGACCCTACGGCGCAGACCGTCCGTACGGCCGCGGACAGCCCGCGAGCCGTCCCCGTCCCCGCCCCCACCCCCGTCACCGTCCCCCTCACCCTCGGCTCCGGGCTCGTCTCGCTCGACGCCGCCACCCGGGACCGGCTCCGCAGCACCCTGCGCGCGGCACCCGCCCCCGGGATGGACCGGCTCGCGGCCGTGGCCGCGCGGAGCCCCGTGGCGGCCGAACTGCGCTCGCTGCTCGGCGAGACGGCGGACACGGCAGCGGAACTGGCGGAGCTGTTCGCCGCGGCGGCGGCCCCGCGCCGCACCGCGCCCGCGGCGCCGCCCCCCGAGCCCTCGGCGACCGGGGCGGTGCCGCCGCCTGCCCTCACCCCTCGCGCCATCACCCTGCGCATCGCACTCGACACCATGCCGTACCTCACCGACCACTGTTTCTTCCGGCAGCCCGCGCACTGGCCCGAGATCGCCGACCGCTGGCCCGTGGTGCCCGCCACCACCCTGGTGCAGCACATGATCGACGCCGTGCCCGGCCCGGGGAGGGCCGTGGCCGTGCACGACGCCCGGTTCCTGCAGTGGACCGTCGCCGCCCCGCCCACCGAGGCCACGGTCACGGCCCGGCCCGAGGGACAGGGGCGGTACGCCGTGGAGTTCGGGCGCTTCGCCCGCGCCACGGTCGAGACCGCCCACGGGCACGACACCAAGCCCCGCCCACGGCCGTGGCGGACGGACGCCCCGGAGAGCCGTCCGGCTGTGTCCGCGCGGCAGATGTACGACGACCGCTGGATGTTCCACGGGCCGCGGTTCCGCGGCGTCACCGAGATCGGCGCGCTCGGCGAGCGGCACGTCCGCGGTGTCCTGACCACCCCGTCCGCGCCCGGCGCGCTCCTCGACAACGTCGGTCAGCTGCTCGGCTACTGGCTGATGGCCACGCACCCCGACCGCACCATCGTCTTCCCGATGGGCGTCGACGAGATCCGTTTCCACGGCCCGCCCCCGGAACAGGGCACCGCACTCGACTGCCACATCAGGGTCACCACCGTGACGGACACCGCCCTGGTGGCTGACGCGCAGCTCGCCCGCGACGGCGAGGTCTGGGCCGAGATCCGCGGCTGGCGGGACCGGCGCTTCGACTCGCCGCCCGAGGCCGATTCGGTCAAACGATGGCCCGAGCACAACACTCTCTCGGAAACCCAGGAGGGCGGCTGGCAGCTGCTCTTCGAACGCTGGCCCGACCCCGCATCCCGCGAGATATACATGCGCAGCCAGCTCGCGGGCCCTGAGCGCGAGCAGTACGCCGGGCGCCCCCCGCGCGGCCGGCGCCCGTGGCTGCTCGGCCGGATCGCCGCCAAGGACGCCGTACGCCGCCACCTGTGGGCGCACGGCGCGGGCCCCGTCTTCCCCGCCGAGATACGGGTCGTCAACGACCCTGGCGGCAGACCGCGCCCCGAGGGCGTCCACGGCAGAGAACTCCCGCCGCTGGAACTGTCGCTGGCGCACTGCCGGGAGGCCGCGGTCGCACTCGTCCGCCCCGCCGCCGACAGCCCCGGCACGGGCACCGGCATCGACATCGAGGAGATCGTCGAGCGCCCCGAAACGGCCTACGACGCCATCCTCGCCCCGGACGAGCGGGTGCTCTTCACCGGGCTCGGCGGCGGCCCCGGCCCGCTGACCCGGTTCTGGGCCGCCAAGGAAGCCGCGGCCAAGGCCGAGGGCAACGGACTGGGCGGCCGACCGCGGGACTTCACGGCGGTCGAGGTCGAAGACGGCGCCCGTGCCCTCACGGTCCGGGCGCCCTCCGGCCGGCTGCGGCGCATCCGGCTCACCGACGTGACCAACCCGCCGGGGCTGCCCACCCGTACCTACACCGTCGCTTGGACCGAGGAGAGCCCATCATGACCAGCCCCGCCACCACCGGCCACGCGTACGCCACCGTCCTCACCGAGGTCACCGACGCTCTGCACACGGTCCTCGACGACCTCGAACTGGACGACACCCCGATCACCCCCGACACCCGCTTCGTGGAGGACCTCGACCTGGAGTCCATCGACCTGGTCACGCTCACCGCCGAGCTGGGCGGGCGCTACGGCGACCGGGTCGACTTCCCCGCCTGGTTCGCCTCGCTCGAACTCTCCGACATCATCGGACTGACCGTCGGACAACTCGTCCAGTACATCGCGGGGTGCCTGCGGTGACCACGATCGAGGCGGGCGGGATCCGGCTGAACGTGGAGCGGCTGAGCGGCGCACCCACCCCGGCACCGGGCCCGCCCCAGACGGTGGTCCTCGTGCACGGCATCGCCACCGACAACCTGACCAGCTACTACTTCACCATCGCGCCCGCGCTCGCCGCAGCCGGACACGACGTCGTGATGTACGACCAGCGCGGCCACGGCCGCAGCTCCCGCCCGCCGCGCGGCTACGGCATCGATGAATTCAGCGGCGACCTGGACGCGCTCCTCGACGCCCTCGCCCTGGAAGGGCCCGTCCACCTGATCGGCAACTCCTTCGGCGGCACCGTCGCCCTCGCCTACGCGCTGCGCCGCCCGGAGCGGGTCGCCGGCATCCTGATGCTCGAGTCCGAGCCGCCGACCGCCGCCTGGGCGAAGAAGATGAGCGGCATCCTGGCCGGCTCCGCCCACCAGCTCCACGACGAGCGCACCCTGCCGTGGATCGAGGAGACCTACGGCCGCCACGAGGCCCGCCTGGTGCGCTGGGCCACCCGGCTGCTGCACGGCACCTCCATCGCCGAGGACATCGCGTCCTGCCCCGTCCCCGGCGAGGAGTCCTGGCAGAGCCTGCACGTGCCGGTCTGCGCGGTGTACGGCGCCACCTCCGACCTGGCCGACACGGCGCCCTGGCTGGAATCGCTGCTGCCCCGCTGCCGCACCGTGACGGTGCCCGGGCACGGGCACTCCGTGCTCGTCGGCACCCCCGAGACGGTCGTCCCGCTGGTGCTCGACTGGCTACGGGACGGCCACCGGGAGCTGGTCGCGCCGTGAGCCGCTTTCTGTTCGTCGTGCCGCCCTTGGTCGGGCACGTCAACCCGGCGGTCAGTGTGGCCGCCGAGCTGACCGGACGCGGGCACCGGGCCGCCTGGGCCGGGCTGCCCGGGTTCGTCGGGGAACTGGCCGGGCCCGACGCCGAGGTGTACCCGTGCGACGTGCCCACGCTCCCGGAACGTCCGGCTGACCTGCGCGGTGCCGCAGCCTTGCGTTTCCTGTGGGAGGAGTTCCTCGTGCCGCTCGCCGGGGCGATGGCGCCCGGTGTGCGCCGCGCGGTCGAGGAGTTCCGGCCCGATGTCGTCGTCGCCGACCAGCAGACCCTCGCCGGTGCCCTCGTCGCCGAGCGCCTCGGGGTGCCGTACGCCACCGCGTCGACCACCCCGGCGGAGTTCAGCGACGCCCTGGACGGCATGCCGAAGGTGGCTCAGTGGACCGCCGGGCTCGTCGCGGAGCTGCGCGCCCGCCTCGGCGACCCGGGGCGCACCCACGATCCGCGCTTCTCCCCCGACCTGGTGCTCTCCTTCACCACCCCCGAACTCGCGGGCCCGGGCCCTCGGCTGCCGCAGCTGCGGTACGTCGGTCCGGCGTTCACCGGGCGCCCGGCGGCCGACTTCCCCTGGGAGTGGCTGGACGAGCACCGGGCCACCGTCCTGGTCTCACTCGGCACCGCCAACACCGACCTGGGGGCGCGTTTCCTCGCCGAGTGCGCGGCCGCCGCGCGGGAGCGCGGGCGGCGGCTGCAGGCGGTGGTCGCCGACCCCGGAGGGGTACTCGGCCAAGAGTCCGACGCCGACCTCCTGGTGCTGCCCCGGATCCCCCAACTGCCGCTCCTGCGCCGGGCGTCCGCGATGGTCAGCCACGCCGGGCAGAACACCGTCGCCGAGTGCCTGTGGCACGGCGTACCGCTGGTGGTCGCGCCCATCCGGGACGACCAGCCACTGATCGCCGGCCAGGTCACCGGCGCCGGCGCCGGAGTGCGGGTGCGCTTCGGGCACGCCGACCGCCGGCGGATCGGTGCCGCCCTCGACGCCGTACTCGACGAGCCCGCCTACCGCGCGGCGGCCCGGCGCGTCGGGGACTCCTTCCGTGCGGCGGGCGGGGCAGCTGCCGCGGCGGCGTACCTGGAGAAGTTCGCGGCACAGAAGCCACGGGAGCCGCAGGAGTCACGGCAGCGGTGAGCGACCGACCGGCAGGGCGACCGCCGTGCCGAAGAGTGGAACGAGAGGAGACCACGGACATGGCCACCACGAACCAGCCCGCTGACACCCCCGACATACCCGCCCCACCGCCCCCTGCTTCCGACGCCGAACGCGTCGCCCGCCTGCGCCCCGCGTACCAGGCAGAGCTGGCCGACGGCATCGCCCGGTTCTTCGAGCCGCGCCGCACCGACTGCCCCTGGTGCGGCGCGCAGCAGCTGCGTCGCCGCCTGCGCACCAAGGACCACCTGCAGCGAAAGCCCGGCATCTTCACCCTGGACCAGTGCCGCGACTGCGGACACACCTTCCAGAACCCGCAGCTCAGCCCGGCCGGGCTGGACTTCTACTACCGGGACTTCTACGACGGCCTGTACGCCGAGAAGATCGGCGGCGCCCTGGACAGCGACGCCGCGAGGAAACGCAACCACGAGCGGGCCGTGGCCATGCGGCGGCACGCCCGGCCGAAGCGCTGGCTGGACGTCGGCACGGCGGGCGGTGACTTCTGCCTGGCGGCCAAGGAAGCACTGCCCGGCACCGCCTTCGACGGACTCGACATCGGCGCCCATGTGCTCGGGGCGCAGCAGTCGGGGCGCATCGAGCGGGCCTTCCAGGGCTTTCTGCCCGACCTCGCGGACGAACTCGCCGGCCAGTACGACGCGGTGAGCATGTTCCACTGCCTGGAGCACACCACGGACCCGCAGGCCCAACTGGCCGCGGTGCACACCGTGCTCCGCCCCGGCGGCCACCTGATCATCGAGGTACCCAACCCGGAGTCGCCCTTCGGCCGCCTCTTCGGCCGGTACTGGCTGCCGTGGTTCCAGCCTCAGCACCAGCACTTCGTGACCATGGGGAACCTGCGCCGGGCCCTCACCGAGCTGGGCTTCACGGTGGTGGCGACGGACCGCGAGGAGTCCCATATCCCCGTGGACTTCACCGCGCTCGTGGGGCTGTACGTGCTGCGTCTGCTGCCGTTCCGCGACGAGCCCTGGCTGCCCGAGCCTCCGGGCCGTCTCGGCGCCGCGGTCACCAAGACGGTCTTCTGGGCGGGCATACCGTTCTGCTTCCCGATGTACGCCCTGGACCGGCTCCTCGCCCCGCTGGTCCGCCGCAGCCGCTTCTCCAACGCCTTCCGGGTGATCGCCCGCCGCGAGGAGTGATCAGCCCAGCACGAGCTGGGACTGCAGAAGATGAAAGACGCCATGTGGAAGGTGGAACCTTCCTACGGAAGTCCGCTACCTCGACCCCAGGGACACCCGACAGCAGATGCTGAACGTCGTATTCGAACCCGATACGGGTCCGCTGCGATATTGATCGGCACGGGCTGCACAGACGGGTCCTGCCGGGGCACCTTGTCCAACTGCGCGACGGGCATCGCCGGAGCAGCCCCGCGATGCCTGTCGCATCAGGTCCCCGTCCACGCAGACTCCCCGTCGGTGCACGGCGGCAGAAGCACCTCAGCCCACGCAGAGTTCGGGGGTCAGTGTGCGGGAGATGAGATCGGGCATGGTGGTGTCCGTCGGTTCCTGGGTGGTGTGAGTGCGGGCGTGCGCGTCGTTCCGACACCGCGGCCACTGCGCTGTGGCGGCGGGAGTGGGCGGTTACCTGGTTCTGAACCGGTCCGGCCGCACGAAGTCCAGGCCGTCGATGGTCTGTTTGCCGAGTGCCTCGTGTGCGGCGATGTGGCCGTAGCCGGTGGCCATTTTGAAGCCCTTTCCGGAGAATCCGGTGGCGCAGTAGATGCTGCTGTTCTGATCCAGTCGGCCGAGGAGGGGGTGCCTGTCCTGGGTGAAGAGGTCGGGGAAGGCGTCGGCGCGCGCGATGGTGGGGATCAGGCCGGGGAAGAATTCGGTGACGGTTTCGGTGACCTTCTCGGTTTCTGCCCGGGTGAGTTCCCTGGGGACGGCGTCCGGGTCGGGGGTTGTCCGTGCGCGTCCGGCCAGTGGTCCGTCGATCGATGCCTTGACCGTCACGCCGTCGACGGCGGGTGCGCCGTACAGGGAGCGGTCCTCGTACCACCGGCTGAAGACGGGGAAGTTCTCCGGTGAGAACTGGGTGCCGTTCCGGGCGATGAACCAGGTCAGGACGATCCGGTGGGTTTCGGTGGCGGCCTTGAGGTGGTCGGGCATGAGTCTGCGGGACCAGCCGCCGGAGGCGACGATGACCTTCTCGAACGTCCAGGTTCTGTCGCCCGAGGTGAGGACGATGCCGTGGTCGGTCTCGGTGATGCTGTCCACGGGGGTGTTCTGCAGGACGGTGGCGCCGTTCGCCTGGGCTGCCGTGACGGCGGCGCTGACGGCGCGGTCGGTGCGCAGAACGCCGGCGCGGGGGTCGTAGACGGCGCAGTCGTCGGGGCGGAGGTTGTGCTGGGGGTAGCGTTCCGCCATCTCCTCCCGGCTGAGGACGCTGTGCTCGGCGCCGTTGCTGCGGGTGGTCTCGAGGAGGCTGTTGATGAAGTTGCTGTTCGCGGTCCCGATGGACAGGCCTCCGGTGGTGGTGAGGATGTCCTGCCCGGTTTCGGCTTCGAGTTCGGCCCACAGGCCGCGGGAGCGTTCGATGATGGGGTAGTACTCGGGCCTGCCGAGGTAGATCATGCGGAACAGGCGGGTGTCCCCGCCCACGGCGCTGCGGCCGTGGGCGGGGGTGGCGGCCTCGAAACCGAACACCGAGTCGGTCAGCCGGGAGGCCTGCCACAGGGCCATGCTTCCGATGCTGCCCAGGCCGATGACGGCGAGTTGTGCGTCCATGGATGCCGTTTCCTTTTTCGTTTACTCGTGCAGTCCGGCGAGGCGGCTGCCGCATCGGGCCAGGAGTGAGGTCGTGCTGGAGCCTTTGCGTTCTTCCCACCGGTCGGCGAGGCCGAAGAGCCGGTACATGGCGTGCACACCCAGCCAGCGAAGGGGTTCCGGTTCCCACTTGCGTGCCCGGTGGCCGACCCAGGGGAGAGTGGTCCGCTCGGTCTCCCTCTCGAAGGCGAGCTCCGCGAGGGTCCTGCCGCCGACATAGGCTGCCGTGACGCCGTGTCCCGCGTAGCCGGAGGACGATCCGATCCCCGATGCCGGGTCCCACAGGACGCCGCCGTTCCAGTCCCGTGTGACGCCCAGGACTCCCGACCAGGCGTGATCCACCTCGAAGGGGATGCCGGGGAAGAAGGTGCTGAGCTTGTGCGAGATCAGGTCGATGGTGGACCGGGCGGTCGCGCCGGCTCCCCCGGTGCCGGACCCGAAGCGGTAGGGGACACCGCGCCCGCCCATGGCGATACGGCCGTCCGCCGTCCGCTGGGCGTAGATGAAGGTGTGCGCGGAGTCGTTGAGGCACTGGGGACCGTCCCAGCCGATCTGCTGCCACGCCTCCTCCGGCAGGGGCTTGGTCACGATCATCGAGGAGTTGACCGGGATCAGGGTCCGGCGGCCCAGCAGCGGTCCCGAATACCCTTCGGTGCAGATGAACGTCTTCGCCGCGGTGACACGCCCGTCGGCCAGGGTGAGGGTCCTGCCCTCGACACTGTTCACCCGGCTGCCCTCGTAGATCCTCACTCCCATGGAGGTCAGGGTGCCGGCGAGGCCGTAGACGAGCTTCGCGGGGTGGATCCGTGCGCAGTGCTGGTAGAAGAGCCCGCCGTGGACGGTGGAGATGTTGACCTGGGACTGGAACTCGTCCCGGTCGAGCAGGCGGACGTCGTCGGCGGTCAGCCCGTACTTCAGGTCTGCGTCCCGCCTGGCCACCAGTCGGCCCAGCCCCGCCCGGGTGTGGGCGGCGACGAGTGCGCCGCCCTTGTGCTGATCGGCGTCGATGCCCTCGGCCTGGAGGATGTCCAGGACCGCGTCGACGCCGGCGACGAATTCCTGCTGCAGTGCCCGGCTCGCCTCCAGCCCGCCCCCGGCGCGCGCGAAGGCGGCACGGTTGCCCGCAGGCATGGCCGAGAGCCAGCCACCGTTGCGCCCCGATGCGCCGTAGCCGACCTGTTCGGCCTCGAAGACGGCGACCGAGAGCGACGGTTCGAGTTTCTTGGCGAAGTACGCCGCCCACAGGCCGGTGTAGCCGCCGCCGACGATGGCCAGGTCGACGGAGTCCTGGCCGGTGAAACGGGGGAACGAGGGCTTTGTGTCGGCCAGTTGGGCCACCCAGAAGCCGAGCTCTCCGTTTCGGGGTGGTGCCGCGAGGGCGTTCATGGCGTGTCCTTCACTGTCTGTCTCTGTCTCTGGGAACCGCGTGGGCCGCTGCTGGAAGACCGCGTAGCCGCCGCCGATCGAGAGGGGGTTGCCCGGTGACGTACGAGGATTCCGGCGACGGGAGGAAGAGGACGGCGTCGGCGCTCTCCTCGGGAAGGGCGAGGCGCCGGAGCGGGATCTGCCCCTCGCGCCGCGAGCAGGATCTGCCCTCCGGCGTCAGGGGCGCGGCAGGCCGAAGAGGACGGGGAGGTCGGCGATGTCGGTGATCCGCTCGTAGCCGAGCCAGTGCTCGTCGTGCTCCCAGCCGCGGTCCATGTACACCTTGTTCTCGATGCCCATGATCGCCGCGGGACGATGGTCGTACATGGGGCTCGCGGAGACGTGGACGATCTCGTCGGGTGTCACGCCGAGCTTGTCGAACATGTACTCAAAGGCGCGGAGTCGCGGCTTGTAGACGCCCATCTCCTCGGCGCTGATGACGACCTCGAACGGGGCCTTCAGGTTCTCCGAGAGGCGCTTTGCGTGCGCGGTGTCGCTGTTCGTGATGATCACCAGCGGGACTTCCTCGGCCAGGCGGTTCAGCGCCTCGGTGACACCGGGGTACGGGCCCCAGGTGGGGATGGTCTCGTACACCGCCCGCGCCTCGTCCTCGCGGTACTCCAGACCGACCTTGTGCAGGGCGCGCTCCATGGAACGGGCGACGACCTGGTGGAACGGCTGGTACGCGCCCGTGCACTCGTCGATCCGGTACGCCTTGCAGATCCGCAGGAACTCGTCGGCGACCTCGGCCGGCAGTCGGTCGCCCAGCACCTCACGCATGGTGTCGTTGATGCTGAACTTGATCAACGTTCCGTTCATGTCGAACGTCACGAACTTGGGCTTCACATCGAATCCCATTGTTTCTCCCTAGTGCGTCAGTGGAGCAGTTCCATGCTTTTGGTCGACAATCGACCATCCGGTTAGTCGATTGTCGACCAAATGAGTCTCGCCTGTCAAGCACGTCGAAGGAGTGCCCTCAGGCAGCCCCCGGCACTGGTCCACTTCCAGAACGGGTGAGGCAACGCTGCAGATTCACAAGCATCGGTGTCGTCGGTCCGGCGTCGGCTGAGCCCACATGACACCTCCTGAGGCGTGGATGCAGAAAAATCAGCAGCGGTATAGTCGACAAACGACCAGGTGGTCGGCGCGGCGTGAGCAGGAGAGGGCGACGGGTGGACCACAAGTTCGCATGGCAGGAGCAGCGGATGACGACGCCGGATGGCGTCTACCGCACGTTGCGTGCCGCCATCCTCGATGGGGCCGTGCCTCCTGGTGGCCAGCTGCGCGAGGCGCACATCGCCGCTGATCTGGGGATCAGCCGGTCCCCGCTGCGTGAGGCGCTGACCAAGCTGGAGGAGGAAGGGCTGGTCGTCAAGATCCCCTACCGCGGGGCGTTCGTCGTGGAGGTGAGCGCTCGCGAGGTCGCCGAGATCGACTCGATCAGGCTACGTGTCGAGCCGTACGCCGCCGAGCTCTCGGCCGAGGCGCTGCGCGGAGCTGAGCGGCCGCAGTTGCTGCAGACCGTCGAGGATCTCCGTCGGGCAATGGAGGAGGACGACATTCCGGCCAGCATCGACGCGCACCTCCGCTTCCACAGGCTCTTCTACGACCTCTCGGGGCACGGCGTCCTGCAGAGTCTCTGGAACGGCTGGGAGACCAAGCTGCGCCTCCACCTCAGCGTCGACCACCGCACCTACAGCGACAACCCGCAGCAACTGGTCGTCGAGCACGAGAGGTTGGCCAAGGTCGCCCTGGAAGGCGACACGGAGGCGTTTCGCCAGGAATTGGCTGCCCATTTCCCCATGGGGCTGGGGGCCCAGACGGCAGATCCAGGGGAACGCCCACACCGGCACGCATGAGGCCATGCCGCCTGCGTGCAGCGTTCGAGCCCGCTGTAGCGGACCGTTCAGGCCGCCGGCGCGGTGAGATCGGTAAGGGCGTTTACAACTACGCGGGCGGGCTGTTCTTCCATGAGAGGGCAGGACGTGGCGGCCTTCTGCCCTACGCGCGGCTTCTCATGCGGCGGAGTCGGCCTCGGCTCCAGGTGCGCTCGATCATCCCTGGAACACTTCGTTCAGCGGGGTGGACGCGACGCGATACGACTCGGCGCGCCTGGCATCATCCAGGCAAGTCACTGCCATCACCCCTTCTGCCGCCGGCTTCGGCCTGCCGGGCGAAACTGAAGATCAAGTCAGCCTCTTGACCGCATCGCGCGCTGACCATACGAGCAGGCCCGATGAAATCTCATTCTTGACAAAGTCTAAACTGGGCCCTACTTTTCAAGCCACTTGAGTAGGTGCGCGTGGCCTGGGTGATTTTGTCCATGCCGATTGGCCGCCACACCCGGCCCTGCTGACATCGGAGTTGGACATGAGGTGCTACGACTGCCTCCAGGAGGCCCGCAGCGACACCACCGGCATCGGCGTGTGCTCGCGCTGCGGCCTGGCCACCTGCGAGAACCACGCCCGCGTACGCCAGGTGCAGGTCGCCCGCCAGGTCGGCATGGGCGCCGCGTCGGGCCGTTTCCCGGCACGCAGGGTGGTATGCCACACGTGCGACGCGGCCGAGACGGCCCACTGACCGCATGGTGCGCTCGTCGCACCCGTATCGCTGGTCACCGAAGGCGCACTGTCCGTGCGAGCTGCGTTCTGGCCTGCCGGACACCGCCCCTTTCCCTGACGGCAGCTGCCTGAGAAGGCTTCACGAGTCTCACGGCAGTTCGCGTCTGCCCTGAACCACCGCATCGACCCTCGAACTGATTGCGCAGCCCGCTCACGGCGTTCGAACAGTCGCCGGTGTTCGAGCGGGTTGGCCGTAGCGACGAACCGCGCGTGATTCACCATTCGGCCGGCGCCGGATCCGCACGCTGTGACGCGGATTCCCCGCGCCGGGTATCCGCCACTGCGTGGGCCGCGGCCAGGAAGTACCCGGGCGTGGGCCGGTGCCTTACACCGGTTGCCAGATCCGGGCGAGCGTTGCGGCGGTGAGAACGTGCTCGGGGTGTCCCTTCCCAGCCAGTTGACCGTCGCGGAGCAGCAGGCAGGCGTCCGCCGAGCGTGCGGCTTCCAGGTCATGTGTGGCTTGCACGACGGTGACTCCGTCGGTGACCAGTTCCGTCAGCAACCCAGCGATCCGGGCCCTTGCTTCGGGGTCCAGGCCCGTGGTCGGTTCGTCCAGGAGGAGCAAGTCCGACTCCTGGGCGAGCCCTTGGGCGATCA
Source organism: Streptomyces sp. ATCC 21386 (assembly GCF_018728545.1). NCBI lineage: Bacteria > Bacillati > Actinomycetota > Actinomycetes > Kitasatosporales > Streptomycetaceae > Streptomyces > Streptomyces sp. ATCC 21386. The sequence continues at coordinate 4,331,318 of NZ_JAAVVL010000001.1, read as the reverse complement.
GGGCGCGTTGCCGCTGTCCGCCGGAGAGTTCTCCGAGTTGGCGGGTGGCGAGCTCGGTGATGCCGAGCCTTTCCATGGCCTGGTCCACGGTGGCATGGTCCTGCCGGGTCAGTCGGCGCCACGGCCCGCGGTCGCTCCAGCGTCCCATCTCCACCGTCTGCCTGACCGTGAGCGGCAGTGCGTCAGGGACGGAGCTGCGCTGCGGGACGAACGCCGGCGGCCGGTCGCCGCTGTGGTGGAGCCGGCCTGATGTGGGTTGGATCACTCCAGCCATGACTCCGAGCAGGGTGGACTTCCCGCTTCCGTTGGGGCCGACGAGGGCGGTGACCGCCAACGCCGGTATCTCCGCGCCGAGTTGACGCAGAACGGGGCGGCCGGGATACCCGGCGGAGAGGTCCGTGAAGCGGACCCGTGGCGTCCGGATCTCGGCGACGGCGGGAGAGTGCCCCTGTTGTTTGAACATGGTTTTCATTATAGTCCGTTTACATGGAGTGGTTGACGGGTCCCTTCGAGGTGACCTTCGTGCAGCGTGCCCTGTGGGGCGGGATGCTGGTGGCGGCGATCTGCGCCCTGGCCGGCACCTGGGTGGTGCTCAGGGGAATGGCCTTCCTCGGTGACGCCATGTCGCACGGGCTGCTGCCGGGAATCGCGCTCGCCGCGCTGTTCGGCGGCAACCTGCTGGTGGGGGCGCTGCTGAGCGCGGCCGTCATGACAGCCGGCGTCACGGCTCTCCACCGCACCCCGCGGCTGTCCCAGGACACCGGTATCGGGCTGCTGTTCGTGGGAATGCTGTCGCTCGGCGTCATCATCGTGTCGCGGTCGCAGTCCTTCGCTGTCGACCTGACCGGGTTCCTCTTCGGTGACGTCCTCGCCGTCCGCGAGCAGGATCTGCTGCTGCTGGGTGGGGCGCTACTGCTGTCTCTGGCCGTGTCGGTCCTCGGCCATCGGGCCTTCCTCGCGCTGGCTTTCGACTCCCGCAAGGCCCAAACGCTCGGCCTGCGGCCCCGTCTGGCCCACGCCGTGCTGCTCGGCTTGCTGGCGCTGGCCATCGTCGCCTCCTTCCACATCGTGGGAACGTTGCTGGTGCTGGGGCTGCTCATCGCCCCGCCGGCCGCAGCGCTGCCCTGGGCGCGCAGTGTGCGGGGCGTCATGGCCCTCGCGGCGCTCCTCGGCATCACCGCCGTCTTCGGTGGCCTGTTGGTGTCCTGGCATCTGAGCACCGCGGCCGGCGCGACCATCTCTGCCCTCGCGGTGAGCCTGTTCTTCCTCTCCCACCTGGCATCCGGCCTCGTCCACCGCAGCCGTGCGCGCCTTCTCGGCGCTCACGCCGCAGCGACCGACTGAAAGAACCTGAGGCGATCCCTTTGTTCGTCCGAAGCAACGTCATACCTTGGGCGCCCGCCGCGCTTGTGGTGATCTCCCTGCTCACCACGGGTTGCGCGGGCCACGAGGACACCGCGTCCGCCCCGCAGACCACCGCGTCGGCCTCGGCTCCGCACGGTTACGTCGAGGGGGCCCAGGAGAAGGCCGAGCAGCAGTCACGGCTGCTGCTCAACGACCCGGCCACCGGCGACACCCGGGTACTCGATCTGATCACCGGCACGACGCACAAGGTGTCCCGGACGACGGGCACCACCGGGCTCACCACCGACGGCCGCTTCGGCTACTTCCACACCGCGGGCGGCACGCGTGTCCTCGACGGCGGCGCCTGGATGGTGGACCACGGCGACCACGTCCACTACTACAGCGCGGCGATACGTGACGTGGGACGGCTGCCCGGAGGGCCGGGCAGCCGCGTCCGCAGCGATGCCGCTGTCACAGTGGTGACCGACGAGGAGGGTCGGACCAGGATCTACCGTCGGGCCGACTTGGAGAAGGGCAAGGTCGGCTCCGGCCGCACACTTCCCGGGACGCACGCGGGAGCCGTCGTGCCGTACGCGGAGCACCTGCTCGGCGTCACGGACGACGGGAAGGTCGCAGTGTACGACCGCGAAGGCCGGCGGGCCGAGTCGCCGGACGAGGAGTGCGAGAACCCCCGGGGTGACGCCGTCACCCGGCGCGGCGTCGTCCTCGGCTGTGCCGACGGCGCCCTGCTCGTCCGTGAGGACGACGGCACTTTCACCGCCGAGAAGATCCCCTACGGCAGCGACGTGGCCGAAGCGGAACGGGCCACGGCCTTCCGGCACCGGCCCGGCAGCGACACGCTCACGGCACCGTCCGGGAAGCGGGCCGCGTGGGTCCTGAACGTCGGCGAGCGCACGTGGACACGGGTGAAGACCGGGTCCGTCGTCTGCGCCAACACCGCCGGTGAGGGCTCCGTCCTGATCGTCCTGGAGACCGACGGAGCACTCCACGGCTACGACATCGCCACCGGCAAGAAGGTCTCCAGAACGAAGCGGCTTCTGACAGGCGTCCCCGACGCCGGCCGCGAAGGCAGCGATGCGGGACCGGTCATCGAAGTGGACCGCAGCCGCGCCTACCTCAACGACCCCAAAGGCACACGCGTGTACGAGATCGACTACAACGACAACCTGCGCATCGCGCGCACCTTCGCCCTGGACGTCGAGCCGGCCCTGATGGTGGAGACGGGACGATGACCACACGGACGCGAGGGTCGCGGCGACCGCGCACCCTACCGCTGGTCCTGCTGGCCCTCGCCCTTGCCGGCGCGGGCACCGGATGTACGAGCAGCGACGACCGGCCCCGGGTGGTCGTGACGACCAACATCCTGGGTGACATCACGCAGGAGATCGTCGGCGACGAGGCCGACGTCACCGTGCTCATGAAGCCGAACGCCGACCCGCACTCCTTCGGCCTGTCGGCCGTGCAGGCCGGCGAGTTGGAGCGCGCGGACCTGGTCGTCTTCAACGGGCTGGGTCTGGAGGAGAACGTGCTGCGGCACGTGGACGCCGCCCGTGAGGCAGGGGTGCCCACCTTCGAGGCCGGCAAGGCGGTCGACCCCCTGACCTTCCAGGCGCAGGACGACGGCGGCCCCGAGGACGAGGCCGGGCAGCCCGACCCGCACTTCTGGACCGACCCCGACCGCGTCCGCAAGGCCGCCGGCCTGATCGCCGACCAGGTCTCCGAGCACGTGGACGGCGTCGACGAAAAGACGATCCACGCCAACGCCGACCGCTACGACGCACAACTCGCCGACCTGACCACCTCGATGGAGAAATCCTTCGACCGCATACCCGAGAAGCGGCGCGCGTTGGTGACCAACCACCACGTCTTCGGATACCTCGCCGAACGCTTCGGTTTCCGGGTGATCGGCGCGGTGATCCCGAGCGGCACGACGCTGGCCTCTCCCAGCTCCTCCGACCTGCGCTCGCTCACCGAGGCGATGCGGAAAGCAGGCGTGCAGACCGTGTTCGCGGACTCCTCCCAGCCCACGCGGCTGGCCGAGGTCCTGCGCACCGAACTGGACGGCCAGGTGCGCGTCGTCGAGCTCTACTCCGAGTCCCTGACGGAGAAGGGCAAGGGCGCCGGCACCTATCTGCAGATGATGCGCGCCAACACCGCCGCCATGACCGACGGCCTGACCGGCGCCTGAACCCGCGCCCCTGACCTGGGCACCGGCCGGCCACGGCCCTCACGCACTCCCCCACCCCACCTCCCGCCGTGCTCGCGCGGCACTGAAAGGAACACACCGGTGAACACGCCGATACGCAACCGAGCTCTCACGGGCACGGCCCTCGCCCTGGCGGCTTCCGCGGTCCTGGCCGCATGCGGAGGAGCGGACGCCCCCTCCTCCGACGCGAAGGCCAAGGCGGCGTCGAACAAGAAGGCCGTTGCAGTCAAGGACCCTGTGGTCGCCACGTTCGACGGCGGACTGTACGTCCTGGACGGCGAGACCCTGAAGCTGGCCGACACGATCGAGCTGCCGGGCTTCAACCGTCTCAACCCCGCCGGCGACGACTCCCATGTCGTCGTCTCCACCGACGCCGGCTTCCGCGTCCTGAACGTCGCCGAGCAGACCTTCCCCGGGATCGAGTACAAGGGTGCCAAGCCCGGCCACGTCGTCCTGCACGCCGGCAAGACGGTGCTGTTCACCGACGGCACCGGCGAGGTCAACGTCTTCGACCCCGCCGACCTCAAGGACGGCAAGAAGCCGGAAGGCCGCAGCTACACCTCCGCCGAACCGCACCACGGCGTCGCCATCGAACTGGCCAACGGCGAACTGCTCACCACCCTCGGCACCGAGGAGAAGCGCACCGGCGCCCTCGTCCTGGACAAGAACAACAAGGAGATCAAGCGCAGCGAGAACTGCCCCGGCGTCCACGGCGAGGCCGCCGCCAAGGGCGAGGCCGTCGGCATCGGCTGCGAGGACGGCATCCTGATCTACAAGGACGGCGAGTTCACCAAGGTCGACGCCCCCGACGAGTACGCCCGCATCGGCAACCAGCGCGGCAGCGACACCTCGCCCGTCCTCCTGGGCGACTACAAGACCGACCCGGAGGCCGAACTGGAGCGGCCGACCCGCATCTCCCTCATCGACACCGAGACCGCGAAACTGCGCCTGGTCGATCTGGGCGCCAGCTACTCCTTCCGCTCACTCGGCCGCGGACCCGACGGCGAGGCTCTCGTCCTCGGCACCGACGGTGCCCTCCACGTCATCGACCCGGAGACGGGCAAGGTGGACAAGAAGATCCCCGTCGTCGGCGAGTGGCAGGAGCCACTGGACTGGCAGCAGCCCCGGCCCACCCTCTTCGTCCGCGACGACACCGCGTACGTCTCCGAGCCGGGCAAGCGCCAACTGCACGCCGTCGACATCGAATCGGGCAAGAAGATCACCTCTGTGACCCTGCCGAAGAGCACCAACGAACTCTCCGGCGTCGTCGCGGGCCACTGATCCTCCGGCCTCGGCGAGGCCGTCCCCCACACATCCAGCCGGCACGACAGTGGCCGACACCTTCCCTGCGGAAAGCCGTCAGCCCCGAGGCGTTGAGGCGTTCCCGGCGGTGGGTCGGAGTTGTCGGGTCACTCGCGGATCTGAGCGTCCGCAGTGGGATGCGTGTCACCGCTGTCCGTGCCCAGGCCCGCGAGCAGGCGCAGACCGTCCTCGGCGGGAGTACCGGGGGCCGCGGAGAATACGAGCAGCTCCGTGCTTGATTCGTCCGGTAGTGCGAAGTTCTCCTGGTGCAGTTCCAGCAGTCCGACCAGCGGGTGCCGGTACGCCTTGCGTCCGTGTGTGCGGGCGCGTACGTCCGCACGGGCCCAGAGGCGGCGAAAGCGCTCGCTGCCCAGCGACAACTCGCCGATGAGAAGAGCCAGTTGGGGGTCCTCGGGGTATTTTCCTGCAGCCAGGCGCAGGTGCCCGACCACGTCGAGGGTGCATGCCTCCCAGTCCGCGTAGAGGCCGTGTTCGGCCTCCTCGAGGAAGATGTGCCGGGCAATGTTCAGGCCCGGCATCGGCCGGCCGAACAGGAGCACGGCGAGGCGGTTCCCGGCGAGCGCGTCCAGGCGGTGGCTCATGATCAGCGCGGGTGCGTCGGCGACCAGGTCGAGGACGCGCACCAGCTCCGGCCGGACCCGCCCGACCGGCGCCTTCGCGCGGCGGCGACGCTGCCGGGCGAGCCGGTCGAGGTGCTCGCGTTCGGTCTCGTCGAGGCCGAGGACTCGGGCGAGCGCGTCGAGGACCTGCTCGGACGGCTGGGTCGCGCGGCCCTGCTCCAGACGTACGTAGTAGTCGACGCTGACTCCGGACAGGTGCGCGACCTCTTCGCGGCGCAGCCCTTCGACCCGGCGGCGGCTGTCGGTAGGAATGCCGACGGCGGCCGGGTCGACCCGGGAACGCCGGGTCCGCAGGAAGCTGGCGAGGTCGTCCATGCACCGAAGTATGGCCGCGCCGGCGCCCCTGAGGGTGGCCCTGCCGGTACCAGGAAGTCCCGTCCGACGGAAGAGGAGCACCTGAACGCCGGGCGCCGCGGCGCCCAGGATCGAAGGCATCCGATCCGAAGGAGCAGGAGTTCCCATGAAGACGCTGATCGTCTACGCGCACCCGGAGCCGAAGTCGCTCAACAGCTCGCTGAAGGACCTCGCGGTGTCCACCCTGGAGGCCACCGGGCACGAGGTGCGGGTGAGCGATCTGTACGCGATGAACTGGAAGGCGGTCGTGGACGCCGCGGACTACGGCCCCGACGCCTCAAGCCCCCTGAAGGTCGCGGCGGACTCGGGCCGGGCCTTCGACGCCGGGACGCTCACCCCCGACGTGCGCGCCGAGCAGGAGAAGCTGCTGTGGGCCGACAGGATCATCTTCCAGTTCCCGATGTGGTGGTACACCATGCCCGCGATCCTCAAGGGCTGGGTGGACCGCGTGTTCACCTACCACTTCGCGTACGGCGTCGGTGAGCACAGCGACACCCAGTACGGCGAGCGGTTCGGCGAGGGCACCCTCGCGGGCAGGAAGGCCCTGCTGTCGGTGACCGTCGGCGGCCCGGAGTCGCACTACGCCCCTCGCGGGATCAACGGCCCCATCGACGATCTGCTGTTCCCGATCCACCACGGCATCCTCTACTACCCGGGCATCGAGGTGCTGCCCCCGTTCGTGCTCTACGGCACCGACCGGATGACCGCCGAGGACTATGAGGACGTCGCCAAGGCCTGGAAGCAACGCCTGCTCACCCTGGAGTCGACCGAGCCGATCGCGTTCCGGCCCCAGAACTTCGGCGACTACGAGATCCCCTCCCTCCACCTGAAGAAGGGACTGGAGCCGGCCGGCCGCACCGGTTTTGGGCTGCACGTGCGCGGCTGACCACCGGCCACCGGCGATGAACAGGACGAGCTGGGGCGCGAACCCTAGGAGCAGCCCGAGGACCGTGGCGGCGGTGGCGGCCGACGCGGCCGGCTCCCCCGCGGCGAGGTCGTCGTCGACGACCTCCGTGGCCGCACACAGCAGACGGCAGGACGAATCGATGCCACGTCTTATCGCGCCATGGCCGAGCTGGTGGCCACCACCTCTCACGAGCGGGGCCACCTGCTCCTGGCGTCAGCCGGCATCAGCGGATCGCATGCGCGTCGCCGGACGAGACCCGGGGGAACGGCTCTTCACAGCAGCCGGGCCTGGCATGGCCGCTGCCCTCGTATCAGAGCGGTTGGGGCTCGGCGCCGTTCGAATCGACATGAACGCCGATCAGATGCCCTCCATGACTCCTCACGAAATGGAGTGGCGGACGCACTCGTGACAGGGCGACGATCTCTCGGTACTCGCCGGTGAAGGGGCAACTATGGGCGACATCATTCCGAGGGAGCTCATCTCCGCCTGGATGGAGTGGGACAGGGGGCCTTCCATCTGGATCCAGCTCAGTGGCGAGCGTGACTGTCCGGAGGTGGTGGTGGAGGACGAGTCGGGGTCCATGGTCACGGTGCGAGTGCCGCTCGTCCCGCCGGACGACTGGATTGCAGATCACCAGCGGCGTTTGCACCAGGTGATGGCGCACTGGGTTCCGATGCTGTCGGCGAGCTGAGCAGCCGCCGTCAGGAGTTCTGAGCGAACCCCGTGATCGCTGGCGTTCCCGAACCGGTGCGCCAGGCAGTCACACACGAGAGTGACCGAAGTGGACCCCGATCGCGCGACGCCGTAGAGCCGGCCTCGGCACTCGCGGTAATCCCACGGCGTCGATCACACGCGAGGCCGGTTCAACAGCCGGGAGAGCACGATGGCGCTCTCGGTCCGTTCCACGGGAGCGGTGGCGCGCACGCGTTGGATGGCCTGTTCCAGGTGGGGGATGTCTCTGGCGAGCATGTGGACGACTGCGTCGGCGGCCCCCGAGACGGTGCAGGCTTCGACGACCTCGGGGATGGCCTCCAGGGCTTGGCGCAGTTCGGTGGGGGTGGGATTGCCGGTGCAGTAGACCTCGACGAAAGCCTCGGTGTGCCAGGCCAACGCCTGAGGATCGACGAGAGCGGTGAAACCGCGGATCGCTCCGGTGGCCACGAGGCGGTCGAGACGCCGCTTGGCGGCAGGCGCGGACAGTCCGGACGCCTGGCCGATCTGGGCGTATGTGGCCCGCGCGTCGTGCAGCACGTATCGGATGATCGCTTGATCGATGGCGTCCATGACCTCACTCCAGACGTCAGAACCTGCGGCCCGGCGCAAGAAATAACCATGGACTCGCCGATATTGCAAGAAAGCAACAGTAGACAGCATTAAATGGCGATTGCTTGCGTTGTCCGTCGAACATAGTCTCCGGCTTGTCCTGATGTCACGTGCTGGGAGCAGTGGTGAGATGACAGCAAGCCTGAGCAATGTGGAGGCCTCGGCCCTGGCCGCGGTGGACGAGGCAGCCATCGCCCGGCTGCTGCTGGAACTTCTCGCCGTTCCGAGCGTGACGGGGAGCGCCGCGGAGTCCGAGGTTCAGCACGTCCTTGCCCGGCATCTGAAGCGGATGGACCTCGATGTCGACCTGTGGTCCATGAACCTGCCCGAGCTACGCGACCATCCTCGTTTCCCCGGCAGCGAAGCCCCGCGCACCGAGGCGTGGGGCCTGGTGGGCGGCACGGCGCCCCGGGGCGACGGGCCGACCCTGATCCTCCAGGGGCACGTCGACGTCGTCCCTTCCGGAGACCTGGCGCGTTGGTCGGGCGACCCTTTCCGTCCTCGGGTCACCGGGGACGTGGTGCACGCACGAGGAGCGTGCGACATGAAGGCGGGGGTGGTGGCGATACTCGCCGCCCTGGCCGCGATACGGGAGGCGGGCGCAAGGCTGCGCGGCCAGGTGTCCGCGCATTTCGTAGTCAGTGAAGAGGACGGGGGGCTCGGGGCGTTCGGCACCCTCCAACGCGGGCACACCGGCGACGCCTGCATCATCGCCGAACCGACCAGCGGCGCGGTCATGACCGCGAACGCCGGCGCCCTGACCTTTCGCATCCAAGTACCCGGCCGGGCCACCCACGGCAGCACCAGATACGTGGGAGTGAGCGCCATCGACGCCTACCTGCCCATCCACCGCGCGCTCGCCCATCTGGAAGCCCGCCGCAACGTCGGCGCCGACCCGCTCATGTCCGAATACCCCATCCCCTACCCGCTGTCCGTCGGTACCGTCCATGCCGGCGACTGGGCCAGCAGCGTGCCCGACCTCCTGGTGGCCGAGGGAAGACTGGGCGTCCGGCTGGGCGAGGATCCGGCCCAGGCACGCACCGAACTGGAGACGTGCGTGGCCGAAGCCTGCGCGGCCGACCCCTGGCTGCGCTCCCACCCCGCCACGGTGACGTGGCCCGGCGGACAGTTCGCCAGCGGACGGCTGCCGACCGGGCATCCGCTCGCGGCCCAGGTCGCCGACGCGCACGCCGACGTCACCGGCGGCCCGCGGCCTTCCGAGCGAGGCGCCCCCTACGGGAGCGACCTGCGACTGTACTCCGGGGCGGGCATCCCCACGCTGCAGTACGGCCCCGGCGACGTACGCTTCGCCCACGGTCCGCAGGAACAGGTCCGCGTGAGCGACATCGTCACCGTCACCCGGGCACTGGTGCTCGCCACACTGCGCACGGTCGGCACCAAGTAGTAGCCCCGGCCTCACCCCCTACCGGCCGCTTGTGACCCGCAAGCTCGGCCATCTCCATGTCGCCCATCTCGGTCGCGGTCCAGCCCGGGCACACGGCGTTGGCGCGCAGCCCGTCCCGTCCGTGGTCGACCGCCAATGAGTGGGTGAGCAGGAGGAGGCCGGCCTTGCTGACGGAATAGGCGGCCATTCCCTCGCTCGCCCGCAGCGCGGCGACGGAGGACACGGCCACCACTGCGCCACGAGCGGCCAGCAGGGGAGGGAGCGCGGCCCGCACGAGGAGGAAGGGCGAGGTGAGATTGATCCGGATCGTGTCGTCCCACTGCTCGGGGGTGACCTCGTCGACCCGCCCGACGTGGATGATGCCGTGGTTGACGACGAGGCCGTCAAGCCGGCCGAACATCGCGACCGTGTCGTCGACGACCTTCGTGAGACCGGCCGGTTCGCTGACATCGGCGACCACGACGTGGGCACCGGTCTCTTCGGAGACAGCGCGCAGCGGTGCCTCGCGTCGCCCGCAGATCACGACCCGGTCGCCGCTGTCCGCCAGAGCACGAGTGATTGCGGCGCCGATGCCGGTGCCGCCACCGGTGACGAGGACGACGTGTCCTTGGTCCGCGGTCATCAGCGGACCGCGATGACGTCGAGGAAGTGGTCGACCAAGGCGGCGGCGCGTGCGCGGGTCGCCGGGTCGGTTGCCCGGACGTGCTCGACCAGGACGTCCGAGTCGAGCCCGAGTGCCTGCGCACCCTCGCGGCCACCGGCACCGAGCCAGCCCTTCAGGCCGTCCGCGTCGACCTCGGGGTGGAACTGCAGGCCGAGGTTGCGGCGCAGCACGAACGCCTGCGGCGCGGCCGCGTTGCGGCCGATGACGGTCGCGTCCGGCGGCGGCGTGAAGCCGTCGAAGTGCCACTCGAACCAGAGCCCGTCGACGGCCGGTTCCCCCTGGACGGCGTGCAGCCCGATCTCGGGCGCCCGACTGGGCTCCACGGAGCCGCCGTGAGCCTGCGCGAGCAGCTGGCCGCCGAAACAGATACCGAAGACCGGGACGCCGGCGTCGTCGGCGGTGCGGATCATCTCAAGCTCGGGCTTGACCCAGCCGGCCACCTCGTCGCCGTACACCGACCACTTGGCGCCGAGGACCAGCAGGGCGTCGTACTCGCGCGGGTCGGGGAAGGTCACCTCGACCGCGGGGTCGTCGAACCTGTCCTCCGGTACGACGAGCAGCTCGGTGATCTCGTAGCCCCGCTCCTCGAAGCGCGCCGAGACCGCGCCACCCGGGGAGAGGTGATCGTGGGCGACCATCAGCAGCCGCGGCATCAGGCCATCGCCTCTGCGCGCTTCATGACGTCCTTGCAGAACGCCTCCATCTTCGACTTGTCGTCGATGTACATCGACGGCTTGATGCACATCGTGGTGAAGCCCCGCTCGAGCTGCTCCGGGATCGAGTCCATCGACTCCGCGAGGTCGGCCGGCGAGTGGTCGTCGGGGAAGCGGTAGCGGACGCCGCCCACCATCTCGAGCTCGGCCATGTCGCGTCCGGCCTCGGCCATGGCCCCCCGGATGATCTCCAGGTCCTCGTCCGTCGGACGGCCGAGCGGGTGGAAGCCGTGCCCGTACTTCACGAGCCGCTCGACAACGGCGCCGTGGGCCTTCTGCCCGCCGAACCACATCCGCGGTCCCTCCGGCCGGAATGCCTTGGGCTCGAGGTAGATGTCCTCGAAGTCGAAGTAGTGCCCGTGGTGCGTCGCGGGCGACTGCTCGAAGACGAGCTTCATGACCTCGAGCTGCTCGTCAAGGATCCTGCCGCGCTCGCGGAACGGCACGCCCAGGGCGGCGTACTCGTCCTTGCTCCAGCTCACGTTGGGCTGGACGACGAGCCGGCCCTCCGAGATCAGGTCGAGCGTGCCCAGCTCCCGCGCGAGCAGCAGCGGGTGTCGCAGCGGCGCGAGCACTGAGGCACCGACGAGCCGGATCCGTGAGGTGACGGCGGCGATCGCCGAGAACAGCATCAGGGAGTTCGGCCAGGGCATCAGTGGGTCCTGGTTGCCGGGCATCGCGTAGTCGCGGGGGTTGCCCATCACGCCCTTGTCGCTGGCGTCCGGCCCGAGGACAACGTGCTCGGAGATCATCACCGAGTCGAAGCCGGTGTCCTCGGCGATCCGGGCCCAGGTGACCAGGTCGTTCAGGTTGCGGCCGTCGGTGATCGTCCAGTTCTCGCTGAGGATCATCAACATGTGAGGAGCGGGCACGGGGGTGTCCTCCGGGCTCAGTGGGTGTGGGAAAAGTCGGGCTCGCGGATGCCGCGGAACTCCCGGTCGCCGGCTCGGCGGTCGAGAGCACCTTCTCGCTCTCGGTCGGCTGCGCGCCGGCGTCACCGCGGGTCGGCGTGGGGCCCTCGGCCATGTGGTTGCGCTGCGTGCCGAGGCCCTCGACCTCGACGAGGTCCCCGGGTGGACGGTGAGCGAGATGGCAGGCGCCCCGGACATCAGGCGGTCGCCGGGATGACCCGCTGGTGCCGATCGTGCCGACGACGAAGAAGTTGTAGCCCAGCATGGCGATGAAGCCGGCGGCGAGGCCGGCGGGCCGCCCCAGCCCCGTGACCACGAAGGCGTAGAAGCCGCCGGCGTTGACGAGTTCGCTCGACATCTTGCCGTAGCCGATGGCGAAGAGCATCGCCAACGAGGCGACCACGACCAGGCCGGTCAGTGGCGCCACCGCCGCGAGGACCAGGAAGACGATGGCCCCGACGCCGAGCGCATTCCTGCGGAGTGTGGTGTTGACGGTGTCCGACATCGGGACCCCTTTGCTGTCGCGCGGCCGGAGCTGCCGGTCACCGGCACCCTGCCACCAGGTCGTTCGGGCCCGTACGATAGCGGCGGTTTGCCCGGGAACACCATCCCTGCGGGAAGTTTTCCAGAAAATGTTTGCGCCCGAACGACCATCTCTGTCGGCGGCACATGGCTACCCTGACCGCGTGCCGGACCGCCACACGCTCGGAGAGACCGAGCGCGCCATGAAGGACCACGTGGGCCGCACCGGCAGCTTGGCGCACGCCGGCTGGTCCGGCTCCGCCTGACCGACTGCATCGCCCACGAAACTGCATCGCCCACGAAGGAGCCTCGATCGGCGTCACTTGGTCAGCGGACCGCGGCCGCATCGTCTCGCAGTGGTGCCACGGCTTGGCTGTACCACACGACCCGCCGCCCACGGACTGGATCAACGGCTACCCCGACGCCGTCGACACCTGGGGCTTCGGCCATCTCCGTGACCTGCTGCCCGAGCAAGCCCAGAGCCCCGCAAGCTCGTAGGCGGGCAGGTACGTCGACGGGTCGTAGACCCTCTGGGTACGTTTCACCCGGCGGCCACGATCTGGACCGCCGAGCACTCCGCCGCCCTCCGGAACGACCACGACCTCATCCTCCAGACCGTTCTCCAGGGTGACACGGAGAAGGCGGGCGCACTGACGGCGGCACACATCCAGCGTGCCGCAGCGATCCGCGAACACGAGCCGGACCCACGGGCGGCGGGAAGCGACAAACGGTAGGAGGCCCGGCACGCCGTACAGGCCGACTTCTAGCGGTCGGCCCTGACGGCCAGGGCGTGGTCGAGGCCGAGCATCCGGGCGGTTCGGCGCAGCTTCAATCGGTGTGCTCGGTGAGCAGGGTGTGCGGGTTGCGGGATTCGTACCAGCCGAGGAAGGGAGGGCAGACGTCGTAGCCGAGGAGGCGCTGCAATTCTTCCGGGTACTCGCGGACCACCTCCATCGGCACCGCGAGATACTGGTTCTCCTCCTGTCGCATGTTGCCGGCGATATAGGACAGGGTCAGCCCGGTGCGCGGCTCGGTGGACGCGTTGCGTCCGCCGCCGTGATAGAGACCGCCGAGCCAGATCAGCGCGGATCCTGCCTGCATCTCGGCCGGCACCGCCTCTTCGTGCCGCGGTGCCCGCTCGTCGTCCCAGTGGTGGCTCCCCGGGATCGTCATGGTCGCGCCGTTCTCCGCGGTGAAATCAGTCATCGCGACCATGACCTGGACCCGGCTGACGGGCGCGGGGTAGGGCCGCAGGTGGGAGGTGTCGTCGCGGTGCAGCACCTGGGCGCCCTCGTCGGGCCAGATCTCGATCACCTGGGTCGCGCTGACCTGGATGTTGGGTGAGAGGTTCACCTGCTGACCGCTGAACCACACCGGAACGGGCTGCTGAATGAGCCGGCGGGCAGCCCCGAGGAACAACGGGTGCAGCGCGACGGCGGCCATGTGCCGGCTACGGGCGAACAGCGAGGACATCCGTTTGGTCTTGTGGCCGGAGAACTCGTTGTCGCCGTAGCCGAACTTCTCCAACGCGGGCCCCAGGTCGGCCCAGAGCGCCTGTCGGGTGTCGGCGTCCAGGAACTCCTCCACGACGACTGCGCCATGCTGATCGAGGAGGTGGCAGACCCGGTCCAGATCGGCGTCCGAGCGGACCGGGACGAGGTTCGTGTCGCTCATGTGTTTCCCCTCCATGAAGGCGTGGGGTGCGGGGCCGCGATGCCCTTGAGCCGGTTTGCATCACGCCGGGCGAGCAGCGGCCCCCGTCACGCAGGGGCGTCGGATGCCGGGTTCGAGAGCCGGACCGGCAGTCGTGTGACCGCCTTGAGGAATCGCGGGCCGACCTCGTCGGGGTCGGCGGTCAGGCGCACGTCGGGGAAGCGTGCGAACAGTTTGTTCAGCGCGATCTCGGTCTCCGCCGTGGCCAGTGACGCCCCCGGGCAGAAGTGGTCGCCGGCGGCGAAGCTCAGCTGCGGGTTGTCGGTGCGGGTGACGTCCAGAACACGCGGGTCGGTGAACCGCTCCGGGTCGTTGTTGGCGGCGCCGACCACGAGCTGGATCTGACCGTCCTTGGGAATGGTCACCCCGTCGACCTCGATCGGCTCCGTGGCGAAGCGCGGCAGGGCCATCTTGATCGGACCGGAGTAACGCATCAGCTCCCGCACGGCCCGGACCGTGTTCTCGGGATGCGCCTTGACCAGCTCCAGCTGATCGGGGTGGGTCAGGAGGTTGAAGACGCTGAGCGAGATCGAGTGCCTGACCGTGTCGAGGCCGGCCTGCACCAGGACCAGGACCAGGGCGACGAGCTCGACCTCGTCGAGCTTCTCGGTCTCGTCGCTGGCCTGGACCAGGTCGGAGATCAGGTCGTCGCCGGGCCGGGCGCGGCGCGCGCCGATCAGCCTGGTGACCGTGTCGACCATGCCGCGCAGCGCGGGCGGCAGGATCACCGGGTCGGGGCGGACGAAGGTCGTGAACGCCTCGGCCCACTTCAGCCACTGGTCGCGGTACTCGTCGTCGACGCCGAGCAGTTCGCAGATGACCGTGGTGGAGATCGGGTGGGCGTACTCGGCGACGAGGTCCGCCTCGCCTTCGGCGTCCATCCGGTCGAGCAATTCGTCCGCCAGCAGCTCGATCCGGGGCCGTAAGGTCTTGACCCGGCGCACCGAGAACGCCCTGTCGATCAGGGAACGCACACGCCGATGGTCCTCCGGCACCATCGTCATGATCGTCGAGTCGAAGTACTTGAGCAGTTCCTCGGGAACGCCCCGTCGGCGCATGCTGTCGAGGTGGACGCCCTCCGGCGGGTGGTTGCTGACCCGGCGATCGGCGAAGAGGCCGCGGACCGCCTCGTAGCGTGTGACGACGTAGACGTCATTGCCGTCGGAGAAGCGGCCCGGGCACACCGGTCGGGGCGCGCCCGTCCAACGCTCCCCCGCCTCGCGGTCGGTCACGAAATTGACGTCGGACAGGTCGAACTCGACGTCTGTCCAGTCGAACGTTCCGGTCACCAACATCCCCAATCGCTAGCTTCACTACGCTGATCCGGGTGTTTCGGCGAGGCGACACACCCCGGGGTCGAACCACGCGACATTCAGATACGGTACTGTATCAGAATACAATACCGTATCCCATTTTCGGAGGCCGTCATCAGCAAACGACTCACCCGGCAGGAAAGCCGGGAAATCACTCGCCAGGAACTGCTGCAGGCGGCGGCCGAACTGTTCGCCGAATACGGCGTCAACGGCACATCCGTCGAACAGATCGTGGAACGAGCCGGATACACGCGCGGCGCCTTCTACGGCAACTTCGACGGCAAGCAACAGCTGGTCCTGGCCCTCCTGGAGCAGCGCACCGAGCGCGAACTGGCCGAGGTGCAGGCGCTCAGCGCCAACGCCGGCTCGTTCGAGGAGACGATCGAGCACCTGCGCAGCTGGCACCGCGAGCGGGACAAGAACTTCGCGAGCTGGCTGGCGCTGCGCACCGAACTATGGCTCTACGGCATGCGCGATCCGGCGGTGCTGGCCCTGCTGGCCGACCGCGAGCGCCGGTCCCGCGAGGCGATGGCCCAGGCCCTCACGCAGGGTTTCGCCACCCGTTCGGTCACGCCACCCGCACCGGTGGAATTGCTGGCCCTGATCGTGCACGCGCTGGACGACGGCCTCTCCATCCAGCGTGTGCTGTCGGCCGATGACAGCCCGGCCGGGGGCGTCATGGACGTGGTGGATCTGCTGATGCGGTCGTGGACCGCACTGGCCCGCGCGGGGGCCACCGAACCCACCGGGCCCGCCCCGGAGAGCGGCACCACTGCCTGAGGCCCCGGCCGGTCGGAGGGTGTCGTCGAGGGCGAGCGCTCCGGCGGCGTACCCGGCACAGATCTCGCCCGTGCCGCGCCCGGTCACCGCGTCCCGTTCCCTGCGTCGGCCGCGCCACAGGGTCACCGGGCGACGCCGCCGGAGCAGCCCGCTGCTGTTCCGGCGCCGAGACGTCGACCTCGCCACGTTTCCGTTCGTCTTCGGCGCCGCAACGCTGCCGGAAATGACCGCGGGCCGAAATGGCACCCGGCACAGATTCACGCTCCGCATTTCGCATACCTCCCCATATCGGGTGCCCCCTCACCTGCCCCCCATTTCGCCTGGCTTCCGACTCCGGTAAACGTAACGGCCGTTATTCCGCTGCGGCGGCCGAGCCGGCATCGGGCCGGATCCGGCCGGCATCGGTTTCAGCCGCCCTTTTCGATGGAGGGAATACCTCTCCCGCCATCTCGGCCTCCAACCGGTCCACCACGGCGTCGGTCAGCGCCTGCGGCGTCGGGCACTCGTAGAGCACGTCGGCGGCCCAGTCCAGCCCGGTCAACGTGCCGAGATGATCGCGCAGTTCCAGAGCGGTGACCGAGGTCAGGCCCAGATCGAGGAACTCCGCCTCCGGGCCGATGTCGTCCGCCGAGTCGTACCCCAGCACGGCCGATGCCAGGGTCCGCACACCACCGAGCACCGCCTGCGACCAGCGATCCCTGGGCAGCCCCACCAGAGCCCGCCTCAGTTCGGCGTCGCCGTCGCCGGGCTCCCCGGTGGCCGTGGACCGCACGTCCGCCGGCTCCGGTTCGTCCGGGATCACCGTGACCGCCTTCTGGTCATCGGCGGGCAGGGGGGCGGGTTCGGCCGTCGTGCGGCCCGGAGCGAGCAGCCGGACGGCGGTCCGGTCGCCGGCCAGGGCCTGCCACAGGCCGACCACGGCGGCGCGCGGATCGAGGTCGGGGTCGACCGCCACGGCGATCGGGGCAGGGTCGCCCCCGGCGGGCCCAGGAGGTGTCACCCCCACCTGGTCGCCCACCGAGACGACCGCCACCAACGATGCCCGGACGTCGACCAGTTCTGTCCCGGCCCGGACGACGGCCGCCGTCAGACGCGGCGGCTCCACCGCGTCCGCGAGGGCGACGGCGCCGGGTGGACAGGTCACTCCTCCCGCCACCAGACAGCGGGCACCGGAGTGCAGCACGGCCTCCACCATCGCCTCGGTCAGCCCGTCCGACGGGCCGGCCACCAGGACATCACCCTCGGGCCGCCACCTGCCCACCGGTGTCATCGGCTCGTACTCGCGGACGGACAAGCCGTCCGGCCCGACCCTCGACTCCCGGTGGCCCCCGGCGATCGCCGCGCAGATCCGCGCCCGGGCCCGGGCATCGACCACCTCCGGCACGACCACGACGTGCTCGCCCTCGACGGCCCCGCCGCCACGGGTGAGCACCCACCGAGGCACACCCGACCCGGCTCCGTCCCTCGGTCCGACGTCGGGGTCGGCGCCGGGCAGCACCACGACGAGGTCGGGCCGCTGCGCACCGCCGGACCGGACACGGGCGCCGTGCCGGACGAGGGACCCGGCGATCGCGTCAGCCAGATCCGCGTCGGCGTCGTCGCCCTCGGGGACGACCAGCAGCACGTCCCGCGCGAGGACCGGCGGGACCTCCGCGTCCGGGATCCGCTTCCAGCACGCCCGCTGCACCACCGCGGCGGCCGCACCGGAGCGCAGCCGGGCGAGAGCCGCCAGCACCTCCGCCGGCGTCTCGTCCCCGCGCAGGTCGAGCATCTCCAGGGCGGCCGTGTGGTCGGCACTGTCGACGGCCGACCACAACGGTTCCAGTGCTGTCCGCTCGCCCTCCCCCACAGCGGGCGCGGGCGGTTCGGGCCAGTAACGGCGGCCGCGGAAGGCGTACGTCGGCAGCCGGGGCCCGCTGTCGGGCCGGCCCCCGTGAACGGCGTGCCAGTCGACCCGGGCCCCGTGCAGGTGCAGCAGCCCCAGTGCCTCTGTCGCACTGCGCACGTCGTCGCGGCCCCGCCGCAGCAGGGAGACGGGGCGGACCGCGATGTCCGGACGGCACGCCTCCACCGCCGGCGTCAGGACCGCGTCGGGCCCGAGCTCCAGGAAGGCCGTCCCGCCGGCTTCGCAGGCCCGCACCACGGCGCCGGCGAAGTCGACCGGGTCGCGCAACTGGTCGACCCAGTAGTCCGGCGTGTCCATCGGCCGATCGGCGGCGACCGTGGAGAACAGGGGGATGTCCGCCCGGCCGAACGTCAGCCCCTTCACCCCCTCCCGGAAGTCCGCCAGGGCAGGTTCCACCAGCGGCGAGTGGAACGCGACGCCCACGTTCAGGCGGCGGGTCCGGTGACCGCGGGCCGCCAACTCCCCCGCCACCTCCAGCACCGCCTCCTCGGCCCCGGACAGCACCACCGCCCGCGGTCCGTTGACAGCGGCGATCCCCACCTGCCCGGTACGGCCGTCGAGCACCGGCAGCACCTCCGCTTCCGCCGCCCGCACCGAGACCATCGCGCCTCCTGCGGGCAGCGCGCCGAGCGCACGGGCCCTGGCCGCCACCAGTGCGGCCGCGTCGGGCAGGGACAGCAGTCCGCAGACGCAGGCCGCCGACACCTCGCCGATGGAGTGGCCGATCAGGGCGTCGGGCACCACCCCCCAGGACGCGAGCAGCCTGAACTGGGCTATTTGCAGGGCGAACAGGGCCGGCTGGGTGTAGTCGGTACGGTCGAGCAGGTCCTGCCGCTCGAACACCGCCTCCCGCAGCGGGGTCTCCGACTCGAAGTGCGCGCACACCTCGTCGAAGGCCCGCGCGAACACGGGGAACGCTTCGTACAGCCCCCGTCCCATCCCCGCCAGTTGGCTGCCCTGGCCGGTGAACAGCAGTGTCAGCCGCTGCCGTCGGGCCGTCGCCTGCCGCAGGCCGCCGTACCCGCGGCCGTCCGCGAGTGCCGTCAGGCCCTGGCGCAGATGCTGCTCGTCGGCGCCCGTCACCATGGCACGGTGACGGTGTGCGGCCCGGGTCGTGGACAACGCCCGCGCCACCGCGGCCGGATCGGAGGTGTCCGTGTCCAGCAGCCGCCGGGCCTGCGCTCGCAGCGCCTCCGGCGACCGGGCCGACAGCAACCACGGTGCCCCGCGCGGGGCGGGCGGCTCCGGGGGCCGCTCGCCGGGCGGCGCCTCCTCGACGATCAGGTGCGCGTTCGTGCCGCTGATACCGAAGGACGACACACCCATGCGCCGCGGACCGGTCCGCTCGGGCCAGGGACGAGCCGAGGACAGCAGACCCACCTCCCCGGCGGCCCAGTCGACGTGCGGGGACGGTTCGTCGATGTGCAGACTGCGCGGCAGCAGCCCGTGCCCAACGGCCAGAACGGCCTTGATGACGCCGGCCACACCGGCGGCCGCCTGGACATGGCCGATGTTCGACTTCAGTGAACCCAGCCACAGCGGTGATTGGCGGTCCCGGCCGTAGACGGCGAGCACGGCCTGCGCCTCGATCGGGTCGCCCAGCGCGGTGCCGGTCCCGTGCGCCTCCACGGCGGCCACGTCGCCCGGATGCAGGCCGCCCGCGGCCAGCGCGTCCCGCATCACCCGTTCCTGAGCGCTGCCGTTGGGCGCGGTCAGCCCGTTGCTCGCCCCGTCGGAGTTCACCGCACTGGCACGCAGCACCGCCAGGACCCGATGGCCCCGCGCACGGGCCCGGGACAGGCGCTCCACCAGCACCACCCCCACTCCCTCGCCCAGCGCCGTGCCGTCGGCCGCCGCCGCGAACGGCTTGCAGCGGCCGTCGGCGGCCAGCCCCCGCTGCCGGCTGAACTCCACGAACGACGCCGGCGTCGACAGCACCGTCACCCCGCCGGCGAACGCCAGCTCGCACTCCCCCGCCCGTACCGCCTGGGCGGCCAGGTGCAGCGCGGTCAGCGACGAGGAGCAGGCCGTGTCGACGGTGACTGTCGGGCCCTGAAGGCCGTAGGTGTAGGCCACCCGGCCGGAGAGCACCCCGCCGCCCACGCCCGGTGCCAGGAAGCCCTCGGCCGCGGCGCCCTCCAGGAGCCGACCGTAGTCCTGGTACATCGCACCCAGGTAGACGCCCGTACGGGTGCCGCTCAGCTCGGTGGGGTCGATCCCTGCGTCCTCGCAGGTCTCCCACACCGTCTCCAGCAGCTGCCGCTGCTGCGGATCCATCACCACAGCCTCTCGGGGCGACACTCCGAAGAAGGCCGCGTCGAACGTGGTCACGTCGTCCAGGAACCCGCCGTGCCGGGTGTAGGAGGTACCGGCGGCGGCCGGGTCGGGATCGTACAGGCGACTGAGCGGCCAGCCCCGGTCCTCGGGGAACGGGCCGATCCCGTCGCGTTCCGCGACGAGCAGATCCCACAGGTCGTCGGGGTTGCGCACGCCGCCCGGCAGGCGGCATCCCATGCCCACCACGACCACCGGGTCGTCCGCTCCGGTCGACGCCGCGCTCGCGGCGGGCGCCGCCGGGGCCGTCCCGGTGAGTAGATCGTCCAGGTGGCGGGCGAGCGCCAGCGGGGTGGGGTGGTTGAAGACCAGCGTGGCCGGCAGCCGCAGCCCGGTGGCCGCCGCGAGCCGGTTGCGCAGTTCGACGGCGGTCAGCGAGCCGAACCCCGCATCCTTGAAGGGCCGGTCGCCCTCGACCCGGTCCGACGAGGCGTGACCGAGCACGGCGGCGCTGTGGGCGGTGACCAGGTCGAGCAGGACGCGTTCCCGCTCGGGCCCCGGCCTCCCGGCCAGGCTCAGTGCCAGTGCGGAGCCGGCGGCGGAGCCTGCCGGGGTGGCGGTGCGGCGGTGCGGCGCCCCCGCCAGATCACGGAGCGGGGCGGGCACCGCCTCGCCCTGGGCCCGCAGGGCGGCCGGGTCGAGCCGGATCGGAGCGAGCACCGGATCGGGCGAGGCCAGTGCCGCGTCCAGCGCGGCCAGCGCGTCCGCGTCCGGCAGCGGCAGGAAACCGGAGCGGGCGAGGCGGGCGCGGTCGACGCCGTCCGTCATGGCGCTGCCTGCGTCCCACAGGCCCCAGGCCAGGGAGACAGCGGGCAGGTTCCGCGCGTGGCGCAGGCGGGCGAGGGCATCGAGGCCGGCGTTGGCCGCGGCGTAGTTGGCCTGCCCGAGCCCGCCGAGGACACCCGTGGCGGAGGAGAACAGCACCAGCCGCGCCTCGGGCAGGAGCTCGTGCAGGTGGCGGGCGGCGTCGAGCTTCGCTGCCAGCACCCCGGCCAGCCGCTGCGGCGTCAGGTCCGTCACCAGGCCGTCGTCCAGCGCACCGGCGGCGTGCACGACGGTCGCGAAACCGGCCCCCTCCACCAGTTGGGCCAGCGCGCTCCGGTCGGCGACGTCACAGGCCACGACCCGCACCCGGGCCCCCGCCTGTGTGAGGTCTGCGGCCAGTCCGGTCATGCCGGGCGCCTGTGACCCGCGCCGGCCGGCCAGGACGAGGTCCCGGATGCCGAGCCGGTGCACGAGGTGAGCGGCGACGAGCCGCCCCAGTGTCCCCGTCGCCCCGGTCACCAAGGTCCTGCCGAGGTCGCCGGGCTCGCCGGTGGACGCGGCGACGCGAACCAGCCGCGGCACCCGGGCCGCTCCGGCGGTCAGGGCGATCTCCGGCTCGTCGGCCGCCAGAGCGGCGGGGATCGCGGCGAGGGTGGCCTCCTCGGTGTCGGCCAGGTCCAGCAGCGCGAAGCGACCGGGGTGTTCGAGCCGAGCGGAGCGCACCAGGCCCGCCACTGCGGCCTGTGCGGGGTCGTCGACAGCGCCGCGGGTGACCACGACGAGCGTCGAGGAGGCGTTCGACTCGTCCGCCAGCCAGTCCTGGACCAGGCCGAGCGCTTCGCCCACCGCGGCCGCGGGCTCGCCGGCGGGGGCCGCGGCCAGCACGAACCGCGGGGCGTCGACCGTGGGCTCGGCGCCCAGCAGCCGGGCGAGATCCGGATCGCGGACCGCGTGGCCGCCGACCGCGCCGCCGGGCAGGGGCCGCGCCACCCACTCGGGGCGCAGCAGGTCACCGCGGTCCGGGCGGGAGAGACGTCCCTGAGGGAGCCGACGCAGCACCAGTGTCTCCACCGACGCCACCGGTGCCCCGGCCGGGTCGCTGAGGCTGAGCCGGACGGCGTCCTGTCCGGCGGCCGCGATGCGCACCCGCACGCTGTCCGCGCCGACGGCGTGCACCCTCAGGCCCTGCCATTCGAAAGGCAGGGACGCGCGGCCCCCCGTCTCGGTGAGGAAGTCGCCGAGCGCCACCGGATGCAGGCAGGCGTCGAGCAGCGCCGGATGGAGGGTGAAACCGCCGATGCCGGCGTCGGCGCCGCCAGGGTGGTCCGTGCCGGGGAGGGCGACCTCGGCGAACAGTTCGCCGTCGGCGCCCCGCCACAGCGCCCGTACGCCCCGGAAAGCCGGCCCGTACAGCAGGCCGGCCTCCGCCAGCCGCGCGTACAACTCCTCGACGTCGAGCGGCTGTACGCCGGGCGGCGGCCAGGCGGCGGGCGGTGCGGGCGGGAGGGGTGGGCCGGTGTCCGCGGGCCGCAGGACTGCGGTGGCATGCGTGGTCCAGTGCCCGGACCCGGTCCGGGCGTGCAGCGTCAGTCCCCGCGCTCCGTCCTCGCCCGGGCCGGTGATGTCGACGCGCAACCGCACCTCACCGTCGTCGGGCACGACGAGCGGGGTCAGCAGGGTCAGCTGTTCGACGGCCGCACAGCCGACCTCGTCCCCCGCGCGGCACGTCAGTTCGGCGAACGCCGCACCGGGCAGCACCACGTGGCCGTCGACCGTGTGGTCGGCCAGCCAGGGCTGGTCGGCCAGGCTGAGCCGCCCGGTCAGCACCGTCTGTTCCGCACCCGGCGCGGCGGCCCGCAACAACGGGTGGTCGACCCCGTCCAGGCCCAGCACGGACGCCTCGCCCTCGCCGGGGGCGCCGCGCAGCCAGTACGGCTGGGTCAGGAACGCCGTGGTGGGCAGCTCGACGCGGCGGGCGCCCGGCCACACGGCCGTCCAGTCGGGGCTCGCGCCCCCGACGTGCAAGTGGGCGAGCGCGTCGAGGAGCTGTGCGGGGCCCCCTTCGTCGCGGCGCAGCGTGTGTGCGACCGCCACATCGGCGCCCAGGGCATCGACCGTCTCCTGTACGCCGCCCGTGATCACCGGGTGCGGGCTGACTTCCAGCAGGGTCGTACAGCCCCGCTCCACCAGGGCGGTGACCGTTTCGTCGAAACGGACCGTCTCCCGCAGATTGCGGTACCAGTAGTCGGCGTCGAAAGCGTCGTCGCCGTCGATCCAGCGGCCTTCCACCGAGGAGTAGAAGGGGATGTCGGGGGTGCGCGGGGTCACCGCCGCCAAGGCTTCGAGGAGTTCGCCGCGGACGTCTTCGACGTGGCCGCTGTGGGAGGCGTAGTCGACGTCGACGCGCCGCGTCCGTACGCCGTCGGCCTCGCAGGCGGCCAGGAGTTCGTCCAGCGCGTCCGTGTCCCCGGAGACCACCACCGACTCGGTCCCGTTGACGGCCGCCAGCGACAGCCGTCCGTCGAAACGCCGCAGCCGCTCCCTGGCCCGGTCGGCCGGCAGTCCCACCGACACCATGCCGCCACGGCCCGAGATGGCCGTCAGCGCCCTGCTGCGCAGGGCCACCACCCGGGCGGCGTCCTCCAGGGTGAGCGCTCCGGCCACACAGGCGGCGGCGATCTCCCCCTGACTGTGCCCGGCGACGGCGGCCGGCCGGATGCCGAGCGAACGCCACACCTCCGCGAGGGCGACCATGACGGCGAACAGGGCGGGTTGGACGACGTCGACCCGGGTGAGGTCGTGTTCGCCGCGCAGCACGGCCGCCAGGTCGACGTCGACGTCGGTGTACGGGGCGAGCGCGGACTCGCAGGCGGTGAGCCGCTCTCGGAACACCTCACTGGTCTCCAGCAGGCCCATGGCCATCCCGCGCCACTGCGAACCCTGACCGGGAAAAAGGAACGCCGTTCCGCCCGGCGGGCCCGCGACACCCTCCACCACGGCCGCCGATGCCCGGCCCTCGGCCAGCTCGCCGAGTGCCGCGACCAGTGCGGGGCGGTCGGCGCCGAGCAGGACGGCGCGGTGTTCGTGCGCGGCACGGGTGGTGGCAAGGGAGAAGGCCACGTCCGCCGTGGGGACTTCGGGGCGGTCGGACAGGAAGTCGGCCAGCGCCGCGGCCTGGGCGCGCAGGTGGGCGACGGTCCGGCCGGAGAGGGGCCAGGCAAAAGGTCCCGGCGTGGCGGTGTCGGCCGCGCCCGGCGTGTCCACCGCGGGCGGATTCCGGTCGCCGGCCGACCTCTCGTCCTCGGCCGGCATCTCGTCCCCGGCCGACCTCTTGTCGCCGGTAGGCGGCGGTTCCTCCAGCACCACATGGGCGTTCGTGCCGCTGACGCCGAAGGACGACACCGCCGCACGGCGGGGATAGCCGTCGGCGGGCCACGGCACGTCGTCGGGCAGGAGTTCCACGCCGCTCGCCGACCAGTCGACGTACGGGGTGGGCGCGTCCATGTGCGCGGTCCGCGGCAGCATGCCGTGCCGCATCGCCATGACCATCTTGATGATTCCGGCGACACCCGCGGCGGCCTGGGTGTGCCCGAGGTTGGACTTGACCGAGCCCAGGCGCAGCGGTGTGTGCCGCCGTCCGCCGTAGACGGCGAGCACCGCCTGTGCCTCCACCGGGTCGCCCAGCGGGGTGCCGGTGCCGTGTGCCTCGACCGCGTCGACCTGTTCGGGGGTCAGGCCGGCGTCGGCCAGGGCGTCCCGGATGACGCGCTGCTGGGCGGGGCCGTTGGGCGCGGTGAGGCCGTTGCTGGCGCCGTCGGAGTTGACGGCGGTGCCGCGGACGACGGCCAGTACGCGGTGGCCTGCGGCCACGGCCGAGGAGAGCCGCTCGACGACGAGTACACCGACCCCCTCGGACCAGGCGGTGCCGTCGGCGCCGGCCGCGAACGGCTTGCACCGGCCGTCCGGCGCCAGACCGCGCTGGCGGCTGAACTCGACGAAGGCGGTGGGGGTGGCCATCACGGTCGCGCCGCCGACGAGGGCCAGGTCGCTCTCGCCGCGGCGCAGGGAGCGGACCGCCAGGTGGAGGGCGACCAGTGACGACGAGCAGGCGGTGTCGACGGTGATGGCGGGACCGCGCAGACCGAGCTGGTAGGCGACACGACCGGAGACGACGCTGCCCGCTCCCTGGGCGCCCGGGTAGTCGTGGTGCATCACCCCGGTGAACACGCCGGTGCGGCTCTCCCGCAGACCGGTGGGGTCCAAGCCGGCCCGTTCGACGGCCTCCCAGGCGGTCTGCAGGATCAGCCGCTGCTGCGGGTCGGTGTGGAGGGCCTCCTTCGGGGAGATGGAGAAGAACGCGGCGTCGAACTCGGCCGCGTGGTGCAGGAAGCCGCCTTCGCGGACGGTGGTCGTGCCCGGGTGGTCCGGGTCGGGGTGGTAGAGGGTGTCCAGGTCCCAGCCGCGGCCGGGCGGGGACGGGGTGATGCCGTCGCGACCTTGGGCGACCAGTGTCCACAGGTCCTCGGGCGATTCGACGCCCCCGGGGTAGTGGCAGGCCATGCCGACGACGGCGATCGGTTCGGCGGCCCGCTCCTGGACGTCGTGCAGTTGCCGGCGTGTCGACCGCAGTTCGGCGGTGACCCGCCGCAGGTAGTCGCGCAGCTTGTCCTCGTTGCTCATCGGGTGCGGTCCTCCGGTCCGGGCAGCGGGGTGCCGAGTTCGGCGTCGATCAGGGCGAACACCTCGTCGTCGGTCGCGGTTTCGAGGGGGTCGGATCCCGGCGCGGTGTGCGGCGAAAGGCGCCGGAGCAGGTCGCGGACGTGTTCCGTGGCGCGCTCGCGGGTCGTGTCGTCGCTCGCCGAGGCGGTGAGCGCGGAGGCGACCCGGTCGAAGGCCGCCAACAGGGTCGGCAGGTCGTCCTCCGCCGGCGAGGCGTCGGCGAACCGGGTGTCGAGGTGAGCGGCCAGATCGGCCGGGGTGGGGTGGTCGAACACGAGCGTGGCTTCCAGGGACAGGCCCAGGGCGGCGCCGAGCCGGTTGCGGAACTCGATGGAACTCAGGGAGTCGAACCCGAGTTCCTGGAAGGAGCGGTCGGGTTCGATCGCGGCGGCGTCGGGATGACCGAGCACGGCCGCGGCCTGCCCACGGACCAGCGCCGACAGCCGGGCACGCCGCTCCTCCGGTCCCAGATCCGCGAGGTCGGCCCGCGCGGCCGGGGCGGATGCCGTCGGCGTCACCAGGCCGCTCAGCATCTTCGGTACGGCGGTGGCGGGGCCGGGGGCGAACCGCACGGCAGCGACCGCCGGGTGCTCCGCGGCGAGGGCGGCGTCCAGCAGGCGCAGCGCGGCCTCGGTCGGCAGCGGCTCGATGCCGGCGCGCGTGAGCCGGGCGCGGTCGGCGACCATGCCGTCGTCGACCGCCCACGGCCCCCAGGCCACGGACACCGCGCGCCCGCCGGACCCCACCCGGTCCCGGGCGAGGGCGTCGAGGAAGGCGTTGGCCGCGGCGTAGTTGCCCTGGCCCGGGCCGCCCAGCACACCCGCCACGGAGGAGAACAGCACCAGTTCGGCGTCGGGCAGCAGCTCGTGCAGGTTCATCGCGCCGTCCGCCTTGGGCCGCAGCACGCGGTCGAGACGCTCGGCGTCCAGGGTGGTGACCACCCCGTCGTCGAGGACTCCCGCCGCGTGCAGCACCGTCGTCACGTTCCGGCCGGCCAGAAGTGCCGCGAGCGCGGCGCGGTCGGTCACGTCGCAGGCGGCGGACTCGATGCGGCAGTCCAGCCCGGCCAGATCCGCCGGGGTCCGGCCGGTGCGGCTGGTCAGCAGCACCTCGCGCACGCCGTGTCGCTCCACGAGGTGACGGACGACCGGCCCGGCGAGGGCGCCGCTCGCGCCGGTGACCAGGACCGTGCCGCGGCGGGGTGCCCCGGTCGTGGGCTCGGCGGCCCGGGTGCGGACCAGGCGGGGGGCCAGCACCCGCCCGTCGCGCAGCGACAGCTCGGGTTCGTCGCAGCCCAGCGCGCGGGGCAGCACCGTGAGGTCGTGCGCGGCGACGAGCGTCAGCCGTCCGGGGTGCTCGGACTGGGCGGAGCGCCCGAGGCCCCACGCCGCGGCGGTGGCCAGGTCGGGGTCGGCGGCGACGAGGACCAGCCGGGCGGCGGCGAGGCGCTCGTCGGCCAGCCATTCCTGCAGCCGGGCGAGCACGTGGCCGACGAGCGCCCGGGCGGCCTCGGCCGTCGTCCCCTCGGACGCGACCGGCAGGACGATCACCGGCGGGACGTCCGCGAGCGCGGACAGGTCCCGGGCCCGGACCACTTCCGCGCCGGACGCCTCCAGGGCGGCGCCGAGCCCGTCGTGGTCCGGTCCGAGGACCGCGCAGCGGGTGCGCGGAGCGGGCTCGGGCACGTCGACGGGCACCCACTCGAGATGGTGGAGCGGGTCGGCGGGGCCACCGGCCGGGCGCAGGGTGACCGAGTCCACGGACGCGACCAACCGGCCGGTGGGGTCGGTGAGCCGGATCTCGACCGTGTCGTCCCTGCGGTGGGCGACCCGCACGCGGGCCTCGGTGGCGCCGGGGACGTGCACGCGTACTCCGGACCAGGCGAAGGGCAGGTGCGGCCGCGTGCCGTCGAGGGTGGCCGTGAGGGCCAGCGTGTGCAGGGCGGCGTCGAGGAGCACCGGGTGCAGGGCGTGGGGCCCGGGGTCCCCGTCGGGTACGACGACGTCCGCCCACACCGCGTCCGGGGTGCGCCAGGCGCGGCGCAGGCCCCGGAAGGCGGGGCCGTATCCGGTCAGGGTGTCGTAGAGACGGGTGACGTCGAGTTCCTCGGCGTCGGCGGGCAGGGGCGGTGTGCTCGGCGTGTCCTCGGTGGCGGAAGTGAGTGTGCCCGTGACGTGGCTGGTCCAGGAGGCGCCCGGGACGCGGGCGTGGACCTCGAAGTCCCGTCGTCCGTCCGCTGCGGGCGGCCGGACGACCAGACGCAGGTCCGCTTCGGACGAGGGCAGCGGTGTGTGGGTCACGAGTTCGGCGACGCGGGGTCGGCCCAGGCGCGCTCCGGCGTGCAGGGCCAGGTCGACGAAGTACGTGCCGGGGACGAGCACCGTGCCGTCGACGGTGTGGTCGGACAGCCAGGGCTGCCCCTGTGGGGAGATCCGCGCGGTGAACACGTCCCGGTCGGGCAGATCGACCAGTTCGGCCGGCTCGGGCCGGTGCCGCTCGACGGCCCGGGCGGTGGTGATCCAGTGGCGTTCGCGGGCGAAGGGGTAGCCGGGCAGCGACAGCCGGCGGGGGCGGTCCGGTCCCGGGACGGTGATGCGGGCGCCCTCGACCCAGGCTCGCGCCAGGCTGTCGAGGTCGTCCCCGGCGGGCGGGGCCGGGGAGCGTCCGCGCCGGCCGCGGTGACAACCCGTTCCGGTGCGCAGGGCCTCGGCGAACTCCCGTGTCGTGGTGGCGACGACGGCGAGCCGCTCGTCGAGGTGGTCGCGTCCGGCCCACAGCGTGAAGGCCAGTGCCGCCGGGTCGACCGTCGGGGCCGCGGCGGCGATCCGGTCCGCCAGGGCCTGGGGCGTGGTACCCCCGTCGACGGGCACCCGTACGCCGAAGGTTTCCTCGACGCGACGGGCGAGTCGGGTGAGCCGGGGGTAGTCCAGGCCGAGTTCGGCCAGCGGTTCCCGGAGGTCGGCGGGGAAGCCCACCACCTCGATGAGGACCTTCTCCAGGGCGGCACCGACGTCGGTGGCACCGGCCCGCTCCAGGTGCGCGAGCAGCTCGGTGACCGTCTCGTCGAGCCGGGTGCCGTCCCTCGCCGAGAGCACGAACAGCCGGGACCGGGCCGGTTCCGGCGCGGTCAGGGGGGCGGGGTGGTCGGCCAGCACGATGTGCGCGTTCGCGCCGCCGGCGCCGAAGGAGCTGATCGTCGCGACCCGCGGCGCGCCGTCACGGGACACCCACGGCTCGGTGGCGCGCTGCACGCGAAACCTCGAACCGGCCCAGTCCACCGCCGGGTTGAGCGGCTCGGCGTGCAGGGACGGCACCAGTTCCCGGTGGCGCAGCTGCAGGACGACCTTGCTGAGCGCGGCGATGCCCGCCGCCGACTCCAGGTGGCCGATGTTCGACTTGACCGACCCCACCGGCCAGGGGCCGCGCCCGGCGCCGGCCTGGCCGAAAGCCCGTTCCAGGGCGGCGATCTCGATCGGGTCGCCCAGCCCGGTACCGGTGCCGTGCGCCTCGACGTAGCCGACGTCGGCCGGGTCGACGCCCGCCCCGGCCAGCGACCTCGCCACGAGCGCGGCCTGGGAGGCGGGGTCGGGCACGGAGAAGCCGCCGGTGTGGCCGCCGTGGTTGAGGACCGTGCCGCGGATGACCGCGTGGACGTGATCGCCGTCGCGCAGCGCGTCGCGCAGCGGTCGCAGCAGTACCACGCCGACGCCCTCCCCGGGCACATAGCCATCCCCGCCCTGGCCGAAGGCCCGGCAGCGGCCGTCCGTGGACAGGAACGACGACTGGCTCAGCAGCAGGTACTTGTTGGGGTGGACGTGCAGGTTGACGCCTCCCGCCAGGGCGGCCTCGCACTCGCCGCGCCGGATCGCCTCGACAGCGAGGTGGATCGCAGTCAGCGACGAGGAGCACATGGTGTCCAGCGCGATGCTCGGCCCCTTCAGATCGAGGAAGAAGGAGACGCGGTTGGCGATCGACGCGCTGAACGACGAGGGCACGAGGCCGGGTTCCTCTCGGACGCCGTACAGCTGGTACTGGTTGTACATCACGCCCGCGAACACGCCGACGGCCCGCCCGCGCCAGGCCGAGGGGGCGTGTCCGGCCTCCTCGAAGGCGTGCCACGCCTCCTGGAGGAACAGCCGCTCCTGGGGGTCCAGTACGGCGGCCTCGTTCGGGGAGATGTGGAAGAACCCGGCGTCGAACTCGTCGACGCGGTCGAGGAAGCCGCCCCATCGGCCGTACGAGCGGCCGGGCACCCCTTTGACGTCGGTGTGGATCGCGCGGTGGTCCCAGCGGTCGGCCGGCACCTCGGTGACGCAGTCGCGGCCGTCGCGGAGGTTCTCCCAGAACTCGCCGAGGGTGCGGGCCATCGGATAGCGGCCTGCGATCCCCACGATGGCGATCGCTTCGGTCGCGTCGTCGGCGGTGTCGTCGTCCGGCGCGGACGCCGGGACGACGGTGTGCGGGGACACCGGGACGGCGCCGGGCACCGGGGCCACGCTGGGAACCGCGGCGGCGCCGGGCACCGGGGCCGCGCTGAGAACCGCGGCGGCGCCGGGCACCGGGGCCGCGCTGAGAACCGCGGCGGCGCTGGGCACCGGGGCCGCGCCGGGGACCGCGGTCGACGGTGCGAACCGCTCGGTGATCGTGGCCGCCGACCCCACCAGGGGGACGAGGTGCGGCCTGCCGCTGCCGACGGCACGCAGCAGGATGTCCACCGCGGTCGCCGTGTCCATGGCCGTCAGGCCCATCGCGCGCAGCGTGGTGGCGTCCAGCGGCATGCCGCCGTCCGCCCAGCCCGGCCACCCGATCGACACGACTCCGGGCCGGTTCTCCGCGAAGCGGTCGAGGAAGGCGTTGGCGCAGGCGTAGTCGGCCTGGCCGGGGTTGCCCCAGGCGGCCGCCGTGGACGAGCACAGCGCCAGGAAGTCCAGCCCGAGGTGCCGGGTGGCCTCGTGGAGGTGGCGTGCCCCGGTGACCTTGGGCGCCAGCACGGCGCGCACGTCCTCGGCACTCTTGCCCGCGATCAGTCCGTCGCGCAGCACACCGGCGGCGTGCACCACACCGTGGAGCGCGCCGAAGCGGGTGAGCGCGTCGTCGACGGCACGGCGCACGTCCGCCGCGCGGGTGACGTCCACGGCGAGGACGGCGACCTCGGCTCCGAGAGCGGTCAGTTCGTCGGTCACCGGCGACGGCGCGGCCGTACGCCCGCAGAGCACCAGGCGGGCCCGCGCCGTGCGCGCGAGGTGTCGGGCCAGGGCGAGGCCCACGCCGCCGAGTCCGCCCGTGATCAGGTACACGCCGCGCTCGCGCAGCCTGGCCGGGCGGCCCGGACCGGGCGGGGCGGGCATCGGCCGGACGTCGAGCACCTGACGTTCCCCCGCCTCGTACCGTACGTCCGTGTCGGGGGCGCCCGCGGCGAGCTCCGCCAGGGCGTCGGACACGTGCGGCGAGCGAACCACGGCGGCCCGTACGCCCGGCTGTTCCCTGCGGAGCGTGCGGAACAGGCCCGCGACCGCCGCTGCCGGTGCGTCGGCCGGGAGGTGGTAGGCGAGGCGGACCCCGTTCGCGCGGGCGCGCAGCACGGCCGCCGCGAACCCGGTGAGCGCCACCGCCTCGGCCTCCAGGTCCTCCGGGTCGGCCGGGGTCCACAGCACATCGCGGGCGTCGCTCGTCGCGAGCAGGGCCGGCCAGTCGTGTGCGGTCGACGTGTCGACGGTCAGCACGGAGGCCGGTGTCGGCGCCGGCGACAGCGGCGCGGCACGCCAGTGCGGCTCGAACCAAACGACCTCGGCGGGCGGTTCCTCCCGGGCGTCGCCACCGGTTCCGCCACTGGCTCCGGCTGCCGCTGTGGTTGTGGCTGTCGTTCCGGCCGTCTCGCGCGTCGTGCTCGGGGACGGCGTGGCGGGAGGCAGCCGGTGGCCGCGCAGATGGTCGACCAGCGACGCGAAGGTGTTGTGCTCGAAGAGCAGGGTGGGCGAGAAGTCGGTACCGTACGCCCGCTCCAGGTCCGCGGCGATGCCCAGCAAGGCCGTGGAGTCCAGGCCGAGTTCGTAGAATCCGGCCGTCTCGTCGAACTCCGGGTGGTCCAGGCGCCCGGCGAGCAGCCCGCGCACCACGGTCTCGGCCGACTCCCGAGGGTGCGGGGCGCCGTTCAGCCGGGTGATGGCGTCCTCGTCGCGTACCCGCTTCGACGTCAGGCCCCGCAAGGACAGCAAAAGGCCGCCCTGCGGGTCGAGGAAGCGCAGGTCGCATGTCGTCAGGTCGCCGTCCGGGCCGGCCGGACGGGGCGGGGTGGCGTGCACCAGGGTCCGTGCCCCGACCGGCCCCCGTGCCCGGAACGAGTCGATGAGCATGGGGATGTACGGTCGCGCGGACGCCGCGGCTCCGGCGGTGGCGAACCGGGTCGGCAGCAGCGTCGAGGAGTCCAGGGCGGCCGGATGCAGGTGGAAGTAGTCGGCGTACCGCGCGGCCTGTGGGCCCAGGGACAGGTCCGCCAGCAGTTCGGCCTCGCCGACGTGCAGCGTGCCGTGCGCGCGCATGAAGTCCCCGTGCTCGATACCGGTGCGTCGCACGGTCGCGTACAGGTCCGCCATGTCCGTGGTGTCCGGTGTTCGTGCGCGCAGGGCGGTCAGGTCCGTGGACTCCGCCGGGAAGGGCACGTCCGGGAGCAGCCGGCAGTCCAGGACCGGTTCGGTCTCGCCGGACGGACGGCGGGTGCCCGTGACCGACACGTGGTAGCCGTCGCCGTCCCCGGTGAAGGCGAACCGCAACGCGGTGTCGAACTCCGCCGCGGCTGCCACCGGGTTGCGGAACAGCACCCGGCGCAACTCCACCCGGGTGGTGTCGACGCCGCGTGCGCGCAGGATCCGGTAGATCATGTCGAGGAACGACACGCCGGGCAGGATGCGCGTGCCGTGCACGCGATGGTCGCTCAGCACCGGGTCGGTCCCGCGCACGACCACGGTGCAGGTCAGACCATCCAAGGCTGTCATTTCTCCCCTTCCGGCACGGCCGAGAACTCGAGCTCGAAGAACAGGTCGGGCGGGGAGTCCGCCGTCACGGGCCGCAGCGCCTCGGCGGGCGTGGGTCCGGGTGTGTCGAACCAGAACCGCCGCCGCCGGTAGCGGGGCGGGTCCAGCGGTGCACGTACGGGCACATGGCCGTCGGGGGCCTGACGCACCACCATGTGGGCGTTGGTGCCGCCGAACCCGAACGAGCTCACGGCGCCCCGGCGTGTTCCCTCGCGGCCGGTGAAAGGCCGCGGGTCCCGTACGGGGAACAGCGGGGACTCCTCGAACCGGAAGCGCCGGTTGAGGGTGGCGCAGTGCAGGGTCGGCGGCAGCTGGGCGCGGTGGACGGACAGGACGACCTTGATCAGACCCGCCATACCGGCCGCGCTGAGCGTGTGCCCGATGTTGGTCTTCACACTGCCGACGCCGCAGAACCCGATCTCGTCGGTGGAGGCGCGGAAGGCGTCCGTGAGCGCCTTGAGTTCCATCGGGTCACCGATCATGGTGCCGGTACCGTGTGCCTCGACGTAGCCGATGTGCTCCGGCCGCACGCCGGCGTCCGCCCACGCGGCTTCGATCACGTCCCGCTGCGCGCGCGGGTTCGGCGTGGTGATGCCCATGGTGCGGCCGTCGTTGTTGACGGCGCTGCCCTCGATCACCGCGTAGACGCGGTCCCCGTCGCGCAGCGCGTCGGGCAGGCGCTTGAGCAGCAGCATGCCGGCGCCCTCGCCGAGGACGATGCCGTCGGCCCGCTCGTCGAAGGTGTGGCACCGGCCGGTCGGCGACAGCGCGCCCGCTCCGCTCATGCCGACGAACGGCACCTCGTCGAGGAGGATCTCGACGCCTGCGGCGAACGCCAGGTCCGACTCCCCGCAGCGCAGGCTCCGCGCGGCCAGGTGCGCCGCGACGAGAGCGCTGGAGCAGGCGGTGTCCACGACGACGGCCGGGCCGCGGAGGTCGAGGTAGTGGGAGAGCTGGGCGGCGATGAAGTTCTGCGCCATGCCGCTGATCGAGTGCGGTCCGGCCTCGCCGTGGTGGGCACCGAAGTTGGCCGCACGGGCACCCGCGAACACGCCCACGCGCCGGCCCGCGACCTGCTCGGGGACGAGTCCGGCGTCGGCCAGGCATTCGGCGCCGGTCTCCAGGACCTGCCGGACCAGCGGGTCGATGTGCGAGGCGGCGTCAGGGTCGAGGCGGAAGTGCTCGGGGTCGAAGTCCTCGATGCCGTCGAGGAATCCACCCCACTTGCTGACGGTGGTCCCGGGCTGCGGTTCGGGCCGCCAGAAGCGGTCGGGGTCCCACCTCGCCGCCGGTACCTCCGTCACCGAGTCCGTCCCGGACACCAGGTTCCGCCAGAACGCGGCGTGATCGGGTGCGCCGGGGAAGTGTGCGGCGATGCCGATGACGGCGATGTCGTCCCTCCGGGCGGCCACGGCCTCGGACGGTGCGGCCGATGCCGGTACGGGCGTCGCGGCCTCGGCGGGCGGGCCGGACGCTCCGGTGGGCTCCGCGGCCGTGGCGTCCTCCGGGGCGGGCTCGGGGGCGGGCCGGGGCCGAACGCCGGGCGGGGCCGAGCGCGGCGCGGGCGTGACCTGGTCCCGCAGCACTCGGGCGAGGAGCGTGACCGTGGGGTTCTCCAGGACGGCGGACGGCTCCGCCACGACGCCGAGTTCGCGCTCCAGCCCGGCGAGGATCTGGGCGACCATGATGGAGTCCACGCCCAGATCGGCGAAGTCCTCGTCCGGTCCGATCCGCGCGGGGTCCAGGCGGAGCGTCGCGGCGATCACCTCGGTCACCCGGGCGACGAGGCCGTCGTCGGACGAGGCGGCGTGCGGGGCCGGTCCGGGCGCGGGCCCCGCCGGGGTGCCGGCCGGGCGTTCGGGCGCGCGGACCGTGAGCAGCCGGGTGGCGTCGAAGCGCCTCGCGTCGACGGCGCACGGCAGCACGACCGGGTCGGGCTCACTCATGGCCCGGTCCAGCAGGGCCAGCGCCGTCCCGGCGTCCAGCGTCCGCAGCCCGAGGTCCCGGTACGCCGGGGTGTCGACCTCGGGCATGCCGTCCGACCGCCAGCTCGGCCACTGCAGCGACCTGACGACGGGTCCGCCGGTGGCGGCCCGGTACTCGGCGACCCGGTCCAGCACGGAATTGGCCAGCGCGTAGTCGCTCATGCCGACGGCCAGGGCGGGCACCTGGCCGGCGACGGAGGAGTACAGCACGACGAATCGCAGCTGGTCGTCCGCGCACGCGTCCAGGACGGCCTGGAGTCCTGCCGTCTTCGGCTCCAGGACCCGCCGGACGTCCTCGATGCGCTTGCCGACGAAGGCGGGGTCGCGCATCACGCCCAGCCCGGCGCAGTGCACGATCCCGGCGATCGGGCCGAGGTCGCGCCGTGCGCGGTCGAGGGTCTCGGCGATGTGCTCCAGCGGTCCGCTCTCGATCGACACCCGCACCCCGGGGCGTTCCAGCGCCGTGAGGTCGCGCAGCCGCGCCGCGAGGGCCGGGGCGGTGGCGGGGTCCGCGACGAGGGCGGGCCACTCGTGCCGAGGGGGCAGGGGCGAGCGGCCGAGCAGGAGCAGCCGGTCGGCGCCCCGCTCGACGAGCCGGGCCGCGACCATGCGGCCCAGCGCGCCCGTCCCGCCGGTGATCACGACCGTGCGGCCGGCGAGGTCCGCCGACCAGTCGGCGGACGCCGGGGCCGGGCCGGCCGCCGGGCGCAGCACCGGACGATGCCGTACCCCGGCCCTGACGCAGGCCTCGGTCACCGGGTCGGTCGCGGCGAGCTCGGCGGCGACCGCCGCCCGCACCGCGGCCGGCTCCAGGGTGTCGAGGTCGAGGGTGCGGGCGAACACGCCGCGGTACTCCGCGGTGAGCATCCGCACCAGGCCCGCGAACGCCGCGCCGCGCAGCGTCGGGCGCGTGGTTCGGAACGTCGTCAGGCCGCGGGTGAGGTGCAGGTAGCTGAAACCCCCGGTTCGGTGGGCGGCGACCAGGTCGCGCAGCAGCTCGACCCGGGGCCAGTCGACGCGCACGGTCGCGAGCGGAACCTCCGACACGTCCACCATGTCGATCACGGCGGCCGCCCGCCCGGCGGCGCCGGTGATCCGCGCGATGGCCGTCTCGTCGTCGGCGTCCAGCCGGACCACCGTGGCCCCGGGGCCGAACACCGTGGCGGCGAGCGGCTCGGTCTCGGCGCTCACCAGCACCAGGAGACCGTCGGGCAGGTCGGCCGGGGGCAGCGGCGCGGCCTCCCAGTCCTTCACCAGGAGCAGCTGGGACTCCCGCGCGTCCTGCGCCACGTCCGTACCCGGGCCGTCGGGCAGCCAGTGGCGCTCGCGAGCGAAGGGGTAGGTCGGCAGGGACGTGAGCGGTGGCCGGTCGGCGCGCAGCGCGTTCCAGTCGAGGTCGGCGCCGTCCTGCCAGAGCTGTGCGATCCGCTCCAGCCTGCCCTCCCTGGCCAGCCGCGCCAGGTAGCTCGCTCCCTCCGGCTCGGTCAGCCAGGTGTGATCGCCGGGCGCGGCGCCAGGGGCGCGCTCGCCGTCGAGGAAGGCCGCCAGCCGCGCGCGCAGCTCGGTGGTCGACGCGGCGACCACGGCGACCCGTACCGCCATCGGGACACGCCCGACCTGGGAGGTGTACGCGACCGAGGACAGCGGCGGTGCTTCGGCGTCGAGGAACTCCACCATCGACGCGGCGTACCGGCGCAGCGCGTCCTCGTCCCGGGCGGACAGCACGAACACCTCGCCTTCCTCGCCCCGCGGCGGGATGGGCGGTGTCGTGGTGGGCGCCTCTTCGAGGACCACGTGCGCGTTGACGCCGCCGAAGCCGAAGGAGCTGACGCCGGCGCGCAGGGGCAGGGCGGCTCCGGCGGCGTCGGTGGGTGCCCACGGCGTCGTCTCGCGTACCGGCCGCAGCGGCGTGCCGGTGAGGTCGATCAGCGGGTTGAGCGTGTGCAGGTGGAGGGTGGGCGGCAGCGCGCGGTGACGCATGGCCAGTACCACCTTGATCACGCCGGCGATGCCCGCCGCGGGTTCCAGGTGGCCGATGTTGCTCTTGACGGTGCCGATGCCGCACGGGGTCGCCGGGCCCGCGGTCAGGGTCCGCCGGGCGCGGACCAGGCCGTCGATCTCCACCGGGTCGCCGAGCGCGGTGCCGGTGCCGTGCAGTTCGGTGTAGGAGACGGTCTCGATCGGCACCCCGGCGTCGTGGTACGCGTCGACCAGCAGGTCGGCCTGGGCCAGTGGGTTGGGCGCGGTCAGCGAGGAGGCGTGTCCGCCGTGGTTGACCGCGCTGCCGCGGATCACCGCGTGCACCCGGTCGCCGTCGGCGAGGGCGCGGGCGAGCGGCTTGAGCACCAGGACGCCGACGCCCTCGCCCTTGACGTATCCGTCGGCGCGGGCGTCCAGCGCCTTGCAGCGGCCGTCGGAGGAGAGCACGCCGAGCTGGTTGCCGGCGACCACGGTCTGCGGTGACAGCACCAGGCTCACGCCGCCGGCGATGGCGAGTTCGCTCTCTCCCGTGCGCAGTGCGCGCACGGCGCGGTGCAGTGCCACCAGGGAGCTGGAGCAGGCGGTGTCGATGCTCTCGCTGGGGCCCCTGAGGTCCAGGAGGTACGAGACGCGGTTGGCCAGCATGGTCCGGGCCAGCCCGGTGCCGGAGTGGGGGTTGGTCCGCTCGCCGCGCAGGACCATCGCCTCGTAGTCGTTGAACTGCACGCCGGCGAACACGCCGACGCGGCGGCCGGCGAGCCGGTCGGCCCGGCAGCCGGCGTCCTCCAGCGCCGCCCACGTCTGCTCCAGGAACAGACGGTGCTGCGGGTCCGTCACCTCGGCCTCGGCGGGCGAGATCCTGAAGAAGCGGGCGTCGAAGCGGTCGACGTCGGTCAGGAAGCCGCCCCACCGGGCGGTGCCTCCGAAGCGGCGGGCCACCTCCTGCCAGTCCCACCGGTCGGAGGGGGTCTCGGTGATCAGGTCCCGTCCGTCGGCGAGGTTGCGCCAGAACGACTCCAGGTCCGGCGAACCCGGGAACCGCCCGGCCATGCCGATCACGGCGACGGCACCGTCGAGGAGCGGTGCGGCGCTAGCCGTGGCGGGCGCGCCGTGGGTACGGGAGGCCGGGGGCGGTGCGGTGATCTGCGGCGCGTCGGGGCCAGTGGCCGGTGCTTCGGGTCCCGTGGCCGGTGTGTCGGGTCCCGTGGCCGGTGCCGTCCTCGGCTCCGGCTCTGGCTCTGGCTCTGGCTCCGTCCTCGGCTCTGGCTCCGTTTCCGTCCTTGGCTCCGGCCTCAGCCCCGGCTCCGTCGCCATCCTCGGCTCCGGCTCCAGCAAGGCCGGATGCTCGGCCAAGAGGTGGTGGGCGAGTTTGTCGATCGTGTTGGCGCCGAACAGCGTCGTCGTCGGCACCGTCACGCCGTGGCACTCCTCCAGACGCACGGACAGGGACTGGAGCCCGAAGGAGTCCAGGCCGTATTCACCGAACCCTGCCTCCGGGTCGAGTGCCTCGGGCGCCAGGCCGACGAGCTCCGCGATCAACGTCCGGAGCCGGCCGGTCAGTTCGATGACGGCCGACGGCCCGGCAGCGGGTGGCGTCGCCGGGAGGGGCGGGCGGACGGGCTCCCGGATCCGCATCGCGTCGACCAGCTCACGCATACGCGCCGGCTCCCCCGGCAGCACGGCGACCTGCGGGCGCCCCAGGCGCAGCACGAGGTC
This sequence comes from Streptomyces sp. ATCC 21386, assembly GCF_018728545.1. Classification (NCBI taxonomy): domain Bacteria; kingdom Bacillati; phylum Actinomycetota; class Actinomycetes; order Kitasatosporales; family Streptomycetaceae; genus Streptomyces; species Streptomyces sp. ATCC 21386. The sequence continues at coordinate 4,292,763 of NZ_JAAVVL010000001.1, read as the reverse complement.
GAGCATCCGCTCGCCCTCGTCGGCCTCCAGGTAGCGGAAGCCGGTGCCGGCGAGGTAGCGGTGCTCGTCCTCGGCGTCCACGTGCATGCCTCCGGCTCGCCACATCGGCCAGTCGACCGAGACCGTGCGGCCGCTGCGGTGGCCGGCCGCGCGCAGCGTCTCGCGTTCCTCGGCGAAGCCGTCGAGGTAGCGGGCGCCGACCGCGTAGTCCACGAGGCCGTAGTCGCCGAGCCAACCGGCCAGGGACGAGTACAGGACGAACAGTTCCAGCGGTTCGTCGCGGGTCACCTCGTCGAGGACACGGCTGCCCTCGACGCGCGCCCGCAGGTGGGCACGGAACTCCGCGAGGTCCTTGCCCGGCAGCGGCGTTCGGGAGGCGGTCGCGGCGAGGTGGAAGAGGCCGTGCAGCGCGCCCCACCTGTCCTTGACGGCCGTCACCACCCGTCGCATGGCGGCGCTGTCGTCCACGGACGCCTGGAAGTACTCCACGTCGCCGAGCGCGCGCAGCCCGGCGAGATCCCGGGCGCGGTCCGTGGCGGGCGACCGGCCGGTGAGGGCCACTCGGGCCCCCCGCGCCAGCAACGCGCGGGCGAGCAGCAGCCCGAGGCCGCCGGCGCCGCCGGTCACCAGGTAAACGCCGTCCGCACGCAGCGGCGACGGGAGGACGGGCCGAGCGGCGGCTTGCGACAGTACGCGCACGCTGCGGCCGTCGGCCGTGAGCCGGACCGAGCTCGCGGAGAGCCGTTCGGCCGTCACCTCGGAGAGCAGGGCGGCCTGTTCGACCTGGCCGGTGACGCGGACGACGCCGAAGGCCGTGCCGGGCAGCGCGGCGCGCAGCGAGGTGTCGAACCCGCCCCAGGCCTCCGCCATGGCCCCGTCGGGCACCAGGACCTGGATGCGGGACGCGGCACGGGAGGCGGTCATGGCCCGCACGAGGAGGTAGGCGGACTCGATGCCGAGATCCGCGCGGTCCGGTTCGAGCAGGGGCCACTGGTGCACGATCCGGTCCGCCGGGGTGGCGAGCAGCCGTGCGTAGTCGTCGGGTTCGCCGGGGCGGATCGTGACCGAGGCGCCATGGTCGAGGTACGCGGAGCCGGCCCGCACATGGACGGCTCCGGGCACGGGCAGATCGCCGAAGACCAGTACCCGGCCGGTGAACGGCGCCGGGGGCGGCACGGGTTCGGGCAGCCAACCGGCCGTGAAGAGGCTGACAGGTGGGGCGTCGCCGGTGGCAGGTCCCGGTGGCGCCGGAGGCTCGGAAGGGGCATCGGTGAACCAGTACCGCTCGGCGGCGAAGGGGTAGGTCGGCAGGGACCGCCGCTTCGGTGGGCGGGTCCGGCGGGCGGCCCAGTCGATCGTCGCGCCGCGGACCCAGGCGGCGGCGGTCTTGTCGTCGTCGTGCCCGTCGTACGGTGTCCGGTCGGCGTGCCGGTCGACGTGTCCGAGGTGGATGCCGGAGGTGTCCGCGTCGAGGAAGCGCCGGAGGGTGGCCACCGCGTGCTCTCCCGACTCGGCGACGAACGCGAGGCGTTCGGCGTGTTCGCCGCGGCCGGTCTGGAGGGTGTGCGCCGTACCGGCGAGGTCGTGCGCCCAGGAGTCCCGGCTGTCGAACAGAGCTTGGGCGTAGGCGCGCAGCCGCTCCGGGTCGCGGGCGGAGAGCGGGAGGACGTCCGGGCCGCCGAGCGACGACACCGGCTCGTCGGCCGGGTACTCCTCCAGCACGACGTGGGCGTTGACCCCGCCGTAGCCGAACGAGCTCACCCCGGCGCGGCGCGGCACGCCGGGTGCGTGGGGTGCCCAGTCGCGGCCGCCTGCCGCGACCTCGAACGCCGTGCCCTCCAGGGCGAGGTGGGGGTTGAGCTCCGGACCGTGCGGGTCGCCGGTGATCCGCCCGTGCCTCATCGACAGCAGCACGCGCAGCACCGCCGCGATGCCCGCCGCGGGTTCGAGGTGGCCGATGGTGTTCTTCAGCGCGCCCAGGGCGCAGTGCGGTGCGGCCGGGGCAGTGTGGCCCCACGCGCGGTACAGCTCGGCGAACGCCTGGCGCAGGCCGTTGGTCTCGGCGGGGTCGCCGATGACCGTCCCGGTGCCGTGGGTCTCGATGTAGCCGATGGTCGCCGGGTCCACGCCCGCCTCGCGGTGGGCCCGTACGACGACCTCCGCCTGGGCGCGCGGGTTGGGCGCCGTCAGCGAACCGGAACGTCCGCCGTGGTTGACGGCGGTGCCGCGCAGGACGGCGAGGACCGGGTTACCGTCGGCACGGGCGCGGCTGAGCCGTCTGAGCACGACGGCGCCGACGCCCTCGCCGCGCACATATCCCTTGGCGTCCTTGTCGAAGGCCCGGCCCACACCGTCCGGGCTGAGCATCCCCGCCCGTTCGAGGGAGGCGAAGGTCACCGGCGACAGCATGAGGCTGACGCCGCCCGCGAGGGCCGTGTCGCAGTGGCCGAGGCGCAGGGCCTCCGCCGCGCGGTGCAGGGCCACGAGCGAACTGGAGCAGGCGGTGTCGACGGGTTCGCTGGGGCCGCGCAGGTCGAGGTGGTAGGAGATGCGGTTGGCGAGCATGGACGGGGTCAGGCCGGTCGAGGAGTACGCGTCGGTGGCGGTGCCGGTGCGCTGCACCAGCTCGGCGTACTCCGAGGAGCCGACGCCGACGAACAGAGCTGTGTCGGTTCCGGCGAGGCGGGCGGGGTCGATGCCGGCGTCCTCCAGCGCGGTCCACACCGTGCGCAGCATGAGCCGCTGGCGGGGGTCCATCCAGCGGGCCTCGCGCGGGGAGATGCCGAAGAACAGCGGGTCGAACCGGTCGATGTCCGGCATGAAGCCGCCGCGGGTGATCCGGGTCCGGTCGGGGTGGCGCGCCGGGTCGCCGTAGTGCGCCCGGCTGTCCCAGCGGTCCGCGGGTACTTCCGTGAACAGGTCACCGCCTTCCTGCAGGCGGGCCCAGAACTCGTCCAGGTCCCTCGCGCCGGGGAGGGTCCCGGCCATACCGACGATCACGACCGGGTCGTCGGCATGCCGCTCGTCCGGCCGGACCGGGACCGGGGCCCGGTCAGGGACCCGGTCCGGATCCAGGTCAGGGCCCGGTTCCGAGTCGGGTTCCGAGTCCGGGTGCGAGGACGAGGTGACGACGTCCGGTTGCCCGGCCGGTGCCAGGGCGGCGGACGGGACCACAGCCTCCGGATGCTCGTGTTCCAGCCAGTCGGCGAGTGCCTTCGGGGTGGGGGTGGCGAGCAGTTGGTCGGGGCCCAGGGGCACGCCGAGGGTGTGGGAGATGTCGTCGGCGAGACGGATCAGGCTCAGCGAGTCCAGGCCGTGCTCCTGGAAGGAGGCCGCCGGGTCGAGGTCGGTCACCGGGTAGCCGCTGACCGTGCCCAGGAGCCGTAGGACCCCGTCCAGCACGCCGGAGCCCCGTGGACGGGCCGGCCCGGTCGACGGGCCCGCGGGGGCGACGGCGTCGATCCAGCAGCGGGTCCGGGCGAAGGGGTATCCCGGCAGGGGCAGCGGACGCACGGGGCCCGGGTGGGCGGCCGCCCAGTCCCAGACCGCGCCGGCGACCCAGCGACGCGCCACGTCGTCGGGATCGGTCGCGGGGGGCGCCGTGGCCGCACCGGGCTCCGTGGTCACGACGCCGCTGAACCCGCTGGGCCGGCCCGCGAGGAAGTCCGCGAGCGCGCCGGTGAGTTCACTGACCGACCGGGCGACGACGGCGTACCGGTGGGCCATCGCCTCGCGGCCGGTCTGCAGCGTGTACGCCAGCCGTCCGAGGTCGATGTCCGGGGCGCCGGGGGTGCGGGCCGCCAGTTCGCGCAGGGTCGTGCCGCCGTGCACGGCGCCGGGCCGCACCGGATCGCCGAGGCCGATGAGCCGGACGATCGTGGCGGGGTCCAGACCCAGTTCGTCGAGCGGCTCGTCCACCGCCGTGACGGGGACGCCGACCGCGGCGGCGAGGTCCTCCGGGCCGGTGCCGGTGCCGGCCGGCCTCAGCCTGTCCAGCATCTGTGCGACGACACGGCGCAGCGCCTGCGCGTCCCGTGCGGAGAAGGGGAAGACGGCCGGTCCCGCCGCGGTCGCGGGCCGCGGGGCCTGCCGGTACTCCTCGACCACGAGGTGGGCGTTGGAACCGCCGGCGCCGAAGGCGCTGATGCCCGCGCGCAGCGGCTCGGCGCCCGTCCACGGCGCGAGTTCCCGCTGGACGCGGAACGGTACGGTGCTCCAGTCGACGGCGGGGTTGAGGGTGTCCGCGTGCAGGGACGGCGCCAGTTCGCGGGCCCGCATCTGCAGCAGGACCTTGGTGAGGGCGGCGATGCCGGCTGCCGACTCCAGGTGGCCGGCGGAGGACTTCACCGAGCCGAGGGCGACCGATCCGGCCGGCAGGTCACCGAACGCCCGGACCAGACCGGCGACTTCGGCCGGGTCGCCGAGTGCGGTTCCGGTGCCGTGCGCCTCCACGTAGGAGATGCTCGCCGGGGCCACGTCGGCCGTGTGCAGCGCCTGCGCCACGACCTCGCTCTGGGCGGCGGGGCTCGGCACCGCGAACCCGCCCGTCTTGCCACCGTGGTTGACGGCGCTGCCGAGGATCACACCGAGGATGCGGTCGCCGTCGCGCTCGGCCGCCGCGAGCGGCTTGAGCAGGACGGCGCCGACTCCCTCACCGGGCACCATGCCGTCGCCGCCGGCCGCGAAGCTGCGGCACCGCCCGCTCTCCCCGGTGAAGCCGCCGGCCGCGAGCTGGCGGTACTTGCGCGGGTGCGGGGCGAGGTTGACACCGCCGGCGAGCGCGTAGTCGGCCTGTCCGGCGGTCAGGGCCTCGCAGGCCAGGTGCAGGGCCGTCAGCGAGGACGAGCACATCGTGTCGACAGCCAGGCTCGGGCCGTGGAAGTCGAAGAAGTACGACACCCGGTTGGCGATGGAGGCGTATCCCATGCCTCCGGCGAGGCCCCGCTCGTCCTCGAAGAGCTGGTAGTGCCCGTACATGACGCCCACGTACACGCCGACTCGGCTGTCGCGCAGGCGGGCGCGGGTGTAGCCCGCGTCCTCCACCGCGTGCCAGGAGGTCTGCAGGAACAGCCGTTCCTGCGGGTCGGTCAGCTCGGCCTCCCGCATCGACATCTGGAAGAACCGCGGGTCGAACTCGTCGATGCCGTCGAGGAAGCCGCCCCAGCGGCTGACCCGCTGTCCGTCCGCGGCGGTCTGCGCGCGATGGTCCCACCGGTCGGCCGGCACCTCGCGTACGCAGTCCCGGCCGGCACGCAGGTTCGCCCAGAACGCCTCGGGGTCGTCGGCGAGGGGATAACGGCCGGCGAGGCCGATGACGGCGATGCGGTGGTCCACCGCGGGGTGCTGCGCCGGCCTCCGCTCGGTCGCATGCCCGGTCGCATGCTCCGCGGCCCGCGCGGTCGGCTGCGGCGCCGGGGCGGGTGCCTCCGGCAGGAGTCGCCGTACCTGGTCGGCGTGGTGCTCGGTCAGGTGGTCGGCGACCTCGCGGATCGTCGGGTACTCGAACAGCAGGGACGCGGGCAACTCTCCCATGCGCTCGGACAGCAGGTCGACGATGCGGGGCACGGTCAGCGAGTCGATGCCGAAGTTCTCGTAGGTCTCGTCGAGCCAGAGCCGGTCGCGCGGGACCTGGAGGATCTGTTCGAAGGCGTCCTTGACGTACTCCCGGGCGGCCTCGGCGAGCGCGTCGGTGTCGTCGTCCGCCGTCACCGGGGGTCGTGCCGCGTGCGTCGGCTGCCGCTGGGCTGGTTCCGGCACGGCTTCCCGGGCGGTCTGCGGGGTCGTCTCGGCGACGACCACGTGCTGGGTCATTCCCTCGTCGGCCGGCAGGGCGCGGCTGCGGGCGAACCCGGCGAGCGCGAGGGCCCGGCGCCAGCCGGGGGCGGAGAGCAGGGGCGAACCGGGCAGGCGCAGCTCGGCGTCCCGGTGCAGCCACCATCCGTCGAGCAGGCCGAAGGTGAGGGTGGCGGTCAGGACGTTGCCGCTGGCCTCGTTGAGCACCAGCCGCCCGCCGGGCCTGAGGAGGCGGGCCACGGCCCGCAGGGTGTCGAGCAGATCGGCGGTCGCGTGCAGCACGTTGGCAGCCACGACCAGGTCGGCGCTGCCGGGCCGGAAGCCCTGCGTCGCCGGGTCGCGCGAGATGTCGAGCTGCTCGAACCGGACGAACGGGTGTGCGGCGGCGAAGCGTTCCCGGCCGTGTTGCAGGAAGGCGCGGGAGACGTCGGTGTACACGTAGGTCACGTCCGTGCCCGTGGAGGCCAGCGCCGGGAGCAGGCTCGCGGTGGTGCCACCGGTGCCCGCCCCGATCTCGACGACGGTGACCGGACCCTCGTGACGGTCGAGGTGGTCCATCACCGCGCCGGTGACGAGGTCGTTGGCACGGTCGACGACCGGGCTGCCCCGGTAGGCGCCCTCCACCAGGGCGGTCGATCCGCCCGGGAACATCAGGTCGGTGGCGCGGACATCGCCCCGCACCACGCCGAACAGGTTGCGCATGCACGGGACCAGCAGACGGTCGAAGCGGTTCAGGGCCGGTCGCCGCTCGCACAGGGCGACCAGGTCGCCCTCGGGATCCTCGGCGGACGGGCGTCCGGCGGGGACGAGGTGCCCGTCGCGCTCGTCGAGAAAGCCGGCGGCGGTCAGCTGCCGCAGCAGTTCGGCGAAGAGCCTGCCGTACGCGGGGACGACACCCAGCCGGTCCGCGAGCGCCTCGGTGGTCCACCGCTCGGCCGGCGTGAGGAACACGCCCTCCTGCCGGAAGAGCGTCCAGAGCCAGCCGCACATGATCTCGGTGAGGCGGGTGTCGTCCGCCTCGGTCAGCAGCCGGGCGACCGGAGGCAGTTGCGCCAGGGCGGGCACCAGGGACGGGTCGTCCGGGGGCGTCCCGCGGCCGGTGGTCCCCGAGCCGTCCGCCGGGACGGCCGGGGACGGCTCCACGCCGACGGCGGCCAGCGCGGAGGCGTCCGCCTTGACCACGACGACCTGCCGGTCCGGGCGGCCCAGCACGGCGTGCACGGCCGCCATCCCCTCCTGCGGGGTGATCGAGTGGATTCCGGTGGCCGCGAGCCGGCTGCGGTGGCGTTCGTCGGCGACGATGCCGACGGTCCCCCAGTAACCCCAGTTGATCACGGCGACCCGGGCGTCCAGCAGCCCGTCGAGGTGATGGGCGAAGGCGTCCTGGAAGGTCGATCCGGCGGCGTAGTTGCCCTGGCCGGCGCTGCCGGAGAGGGCCACCGCGGAAGAGAGGAACAGGACGAAGTCCAGGTCCGTCAGGCCGCCGAGCGCGGCGTGCAGAGCGACGGAGGTGCGGGTCTTGGCGTCGAGGACCGCGCGGAAGGTCTCCTCCGTCATGGTGGCGACCGTCCGATCCCGCAGGACGATCGTGGCGTGGAAGACCCCGTGCAGCGCACCGTGGGCGGCCCGGGTGCGGGAGACCGCCTCGCGCAGCGCGGTGGGATCCGTGGCGTCGGCCCTGTGGTAGGAGACATGGGTGCCGTCGGGGTCGACGCGACGCAGCCGGTCGCGCCGCACGGCGTCCAACTCGCTGCGGCCCAGCAGCACGACCTTCGCCCGGTAGGTGCGCACCAGCCATTCGGTCAGTTCCAGGCCGATGCCTCCGGCTCCGCCGAGGATCAGGTAGACGCCACCGTGCCGGAAGCGTTCACGCGGCGGCGTCGCCTCGACCGGGACCAGCCTGCGGGTGTGGAGCACTCCGCCGCGCAGTGCGTACGGGCCGCCGTCCGGGACGTCGAGCACGTCGGCGGACGGCTCGTCGGCGCGGGTCCGGTCGACGACGGCCACCCGCCACCGGGGGTGTTCCCGGGCCAGCGACAGGGCGAGTCCGTGCAGGCTCGCCGCGTACGGGTTGCCGACCGGTTCCCCGGACGTGGTGAGGGCGTCCTCGGTGACAACGGTGAGCCGGACGGCGGAGCCGAGCCGCTGCAGTGTCTTGGCGAGCCGGAACAGGGACAGGACGCCCCGGTCCTGGGCCGCTTCCAGCGCGTCGACGTCGTCGGTCCGGGCACCGGCACCGGGGGCCAGCAGGACGACGTGGCCGGGTCGGCCGGTCGCGGTGGCGATCCGGTCGGGGTCGAGCTCGACGACGGTGCCGCCCAGACGCTCCTTCAGGACGCCGGCGAGGCGGGCGGACTCCGGGGACCGCACGAGCCAGACGGTGCCGTCGGCGGGCGGCGAGGGCCGCCTGCCGTCGGCGGGCGGCGAGGGCCGCAGGGGCAGCGCGGACCAGCGCGGAACGTACATCAGGTGGTCCGCCGACACCACCGTGCTCCCCGGGAGGTCCGCGCCGGTGCCCGGCAGCGCCGCCCGGGGCTCGGCCGGTGCCGCGGAGGCCGCGGGCGGCGGGGCCGCGACGCGGCCGGGGGCGGGACGCAGGGACAGGTCGCGGAGCCGTACGCGAACGCCTCCGGTGGCGTCGGTCAGGGTCAGGTCGTAGCGGTCGGCGCCGACCGTCCGTACGTGCGCGTAGCCGAGGTCCGTCACCGGGCCGTGCACCTCGGCGGCGCCGAGGGCGAAGGGCACCATGGCGGGACCGGCGGTGCGGTCACGCAGGACCGCGAACGCGTGCAGGGCTCCGTCGACGACCGAGGGGTGCAGGGCGCAGTCGGCGAAGCGGGCGGCCTCGGCCGGGATCCGCAGCCGCGCCAGGGCCTCACCGTCGCCGGCGGCGACCCACTCGACGGCCCGCAGGACGGGGCCGTAGACGAGTCCCGCAGCCGCGAGGTCGGCGTAGAGGTCGGCTCCCTCGTGACGACTGGTCATGCGGCCCCGGACGGCGTCGATGTCCAACGTGTCCGCGGCCGGCGCGGCAGACGCGGTCGGTTCGGTCGGCGCGGTCGGCGCGGTCGGCGCGGTCAGGGCTTCGACGCGGCCCTCGGCGAGCAGGGCGCCGTCGCCGTCCCGCAGGTCGAACACCAGGCCGGTGTCGCCGCTACGCAGCCGCGTCCTGGTCGGACGCTCGGTGTCGGTCACCACGAAGGGGCGCAGCCACCGCACGCCCGAGAGCCGGACGCGCTGTCCGGCTCCCGCGGCCTCGGCCGCGGCACGGGCCATCTCCAGGACGGCCGCGGCGGGCAACAGGCGGGTGTCGCCGACCCGGTGCCCCTCGATGAGGGGGTGTTCGGGGCCGAACGTCGTCCGGTGGGTGAGTCCGTCCAGGCTGTCGGCCGGATCGATCGCGTCCAGGAGGGGGTGCGCCGGCTCCGGCGTGCTGCCCTGGGGCGGCGACCAGATGGTGTCCGTCAGCCAGCAGCGCAGTTCCTCGAAGGGATATCCGGGCAGCGGCGTCCGCCGCCCGCCGCCGGCCGGCCAGTCGACCGCGTTCCCGGCCACCCAGGCGGCGGCGAGGTGCTCGGGGTCGCCGCTCGCCGGCACCGTCGCCCGGGACGGGGCGCGGCCGCGCACGCTGCCGGTCCAGACCCCGTCCGGGTCCTTTCCCCGCAGCCGGGTGACGAGTTCGGTGACGGTGGAGGCCAGGACGACCATCCGGTCCGCCCACTCCTCGCGCCCCCGCTGGAGGGTGAACGCCACATCCGCCAGGCGGTGCCGCTCACCGCCGCCCAGTGCGTCCGCGAGCCGGGCGGCGAGCGCCGTCAGACGCTCGGGTGTCCGGGCGGACAGCGGGAACAGCCACGGCCCGGCCTCGTCCTCGTCCTCGTTCCGGGGCGACGGCCGCGCGAGGTACTCCTCGACGACGAGGTGGGCGTTGGCTCCGCCGGCACCGAAGGAGCTGATACCGGCGCGCCGGGGGGTGTCACCGGTGCGCGGCCACGGGGAGAGGTCGCGCTGCACGCGCAGCGGGGTCGAGTCGAAGTCGATGTTCGGGTTCGGCGGGTCGGCGTGGAGGGAGGGCACGAGTTCGCCGTGCCGCATCTGCAGCAGCACCTTGCACAGCCCTGCCATGCCGGAGGCGGACTCCAGGTGGCCGATGTTGGACTTCACGGACCCGATCGGCAGGCTCCGCTCCGGCAGGCCCGCCCGGTCCAGGGCCCGCGCGAGGCCGCGGATCTCCACCGGGTCGCCGAGGGCGGTGCCGGTGCCGTGCGCCTCCAGGTAGCCGAGCGAGGCCGGGTCGACGCCGGCCTCCCGCAGCGCCCGCGCGACGAGGTCGCCCTGGGCCACGGGGCTGGGCACGGTGAAGCCGTTGGTCCGCCCGCCGTGGTTGACGCCGGAGGCGAGGATGACGCCGTGGATGTGGTCGCCGTCGCGGACCGCGTCCGGCAGTGGCCTGAGCAGGACCGCCCCGACGCCCTCTCCGGGGACGTAGCCGTCGCCGTCCGCGCCGAAGCTGCGGCATCTGCCGTCGCTGGAGGTGAAGCCGCCCTGGCCGAGGAAGCGGTACTTGTACGGGTGGACGTGCAGGTTGACCCCGCCCGCGACGGCGAGGTCGGCGTCGCCGGACCGCAGGTCGCGCACGGCCAGGTGGATGGCGGTCAGCGAGGAGGAGCACATCGTGTCCACGCCCAGGCTGGGGCCGGTCAGGCCCAGGGTGTAGGAGACGCGGTTGGCGATCGACGCGTGCGAGGAGGCACCGATCCGGCCGTCCTCGGCCTCGTGGAGCTGGTACAGCCCGTACATCGCCCCCACGTACACACCGACGCGTCGGGAGGCGAGGTCCGCGCGGGTGTGTCCGGCGTTCTCCAGGGCGTGCCAGGCGGTCTGCAGGAACAGCCGTTCCTGCGGGTCGATGATCTGCGCCTCGCGGGGCGACACCCCGAAGAAGAGCGGATCGAACCGGTCGACACCGCGCAGGAAGCTCCCCCACCGGCTGTAGCGGGCGGCCCGGTCCGCCGGGGTGGCACGGTCGTAGGCACGCCAGTCCCACCGGTCCGCCGGAATCTCGGTGACCAGGTCCCGGCCCGCCCTCAGATGGGCCCAGAACTCCTCCGGCGTGTCCGACTCGGCGAACCGGGCGGCGATCCCCACGATGGCGATGGGCACGGGCCCGGCCGCGGCGGGGGGCGCCGCACTGCCCTGACGTACCGCCGGGGCGGAGGCGGTGGGCACGGCGGAGCCCACGGGTGCGGCGTCGTCGGTGGGCGCGGCGTTGTCGATGGGTACGGCGGTGTCGGCGGCGGGGGCTGGGGAAACGGCCGTCGGCCTCAGCTCCGCGATCCGGGTGCCGTGCTGCTCGGTGAACCATTCCGCGAGGGAGCGCAGGTTCTGGTACTCGAAGAAGAGCGTCTTCGGCAGCGACCCGAAGTGCTCCTCCAGCCGGCGGGTCAGGTCCATGATCAGCAACGAGTCGATGCCGAACTGCTCGAAGGCGGTGTCCGCGCCGATCTCCTCCGGCGGGAACTCCAGCACCTCGGCGAGGACGTCACGCAGCAGGTCCTCGGCCGCGGTCGCGGTGTGCGGCCGTGCGCTCACCGGCGTGGGACGGGCGGTCGGCTCCGGTGCCGGCGCGTCGAGCACCTCCTGCAGGCGGGCGAGATCGCCGTGCGCCACGAGGACGTGGTCGCCGTCGTGCCCCAGCGCCCGGTCGAAGGCGGCCAGGGCCGCGTCGGTCGGCAGGGCCACCAACCCGACCTGGCGGGCCATCCGGGCCGCGGTGGCGTCGTCGGCGTCGACGCGTATGCCGCCGTCGGCCCACAGCGACCACAGCACGGAGAGGCTGCGGCCCGGCCGGTCGCTGCCGCGCCGCCATGCCGTGAAGGCGTCGAGAAAGCGATTGGCGTAGGCGTAGTCGGTCTGTGCGGGGCTGCCTGCGGCACCGGACATGGAGGAGAAGGTGACGAAGAAGTCGAGCGGATCGCCGGCGGTGGCCCGGTCGAGGTCGAGGGTCCCGCGCACCTTGGGCCCCAGGACGGCAGCGCTGTCCTCGTCGGTCTTGTGGATGAGCAGGGCGTCGCGGGTGACCCCGGCGAGGTGCAGCACACCGTGGATCGGCCCGAACGTCGTGTGGACACGCTCCACGAGGTCGGCGGCGGCCCCGGGGGCGCCGAGGTCGGCCGGCAGGTAGTGCGCATCGAGGCCCGCCCCGCGCAGGTCGGCGAGGTCTGCCTGCGCGGAGCGGCCGGTCAGGACGTAGCGCGCGGTGCCCCCCAGGTGCGTGACGAGGTGCCGGCCGAGGGCGCCGGTGCCGCCGGTGACCAGGACGGTGCCGCGCGGGGCGAGGGGGGCCGCGTCCGGCTCGACGCTCTCCCACCGGGGCGCCTGCCGGCCGTCGGCGGTGTACCGGACCCGGAACTCGTGCGCGCCTCGCGCCTCGGCCTCGACGATGTCGGCGAGGTCGGCCGGGCCCGCGTCGACCACCGCGACGCGGAAGTCCGGGTGTTCGTGGGCGAGCGCGCGGGCGAATCCGTCCAGGGCGTACGTCCGCGCGTCCTCGGGCCCGCCGCTCGGGCGGAACACGTGCAGCACCCTGACCGGCCGCCGGGCCGGCTGCTCCGTCCAGGCACGGAACAGCCGCAGCAGTCCGGGCAGCGGGTCGCCGTCCACGGCGCGGACGACGAGGAGTTCCTCGCGGCACGGGAAGACGGTGTCCTCGGTGGCCGGTTCGGCACCGGGGAGCGTTCCGCCGCCGAGCAGCACGACGTGCGGCGTCGTCGCCCGGCCGTCCACGGGCGCCGGGGCCGCGTGCCAGCGCTGGGCGAACAGGTGCGTGGCGACGGCCCCGTCGAGTCCCGCGGCACCGTCGACCGGACGGGTGACGACACCGCGCAGCCGCACGCGCACACGTCCCTGGTCGTCCGCGAGTGCCACGTCGTGGCCCGTGGCGGTGGCGACGGCGTGCACGTGGCCCTGCTCGGGCATCGGGCCGAGGATGTCGACCGCGTCCACCGAGAACGGCAGCCGCCGGGGGCGGGGGGCCGACGGATCCTCGTCGGTCCACAGGCAGACCTGCAGCATCGCGTCGAGAAGGGACGGGTGCAGGGTGAAGTCGTTGAAGGGGAGGTCCGCGGCGGCCGGCACCGCGACGTGGGCGAGTGCCTCGCCGGGTGTGGAGCGCACCGACAGCAGGCCTCGCAGGCTCGGGCCGTAGCCGCCGCCGAGCGCGGCGAAGACCCCGTAGCACTCGTCGGCGGACGCCGTGCGTGGAAGCCGGTCCCGCACGGCGTCCAGGTCGAGGTGGGGTGCCGCGGGAGGGGGGTCGAAGCGGAGCGTCCCGGTGGAGCAGAGCGCGCCCGCCGCGGTGCCGTGGTCCTGCCGTACCTCGTAGGACACGCCGTCGGGGCCCGGTCGCAGGCTCAGGAGCAGGCGTACCGGCTCGTCCTCGACGAGCACGGGGCGAGCCCACAGGACGTTCTCGACGCCGGTCGCGCGGCCGTGCCCGAGCCGCGCGGCGGCGGCGACCGCGAACTCCAGCGCCGCCACGGCGGGCAGGATCTTCACCGCGCCCAGGGCATGGTCACGCAGGTAGAACTCCGCGCCGGTCAGCAGCCGTTCGGCGGGGGCCCCGGGCGGGGCGGCGGGGACGCCGGACGGGGCGGCCAGGGCGCCGGACGAAGCAGCCGGAACGCCGGACGGGGCGGCCAGGGCGCCTGTCGGGACGCCGGGCGGGTCGGCCGGGGCGGTGGACAGGGCGGCGGGCGGGCTGATCCAGTAGCGGCGGGTCGACCGGGGCGGGTGGGGCAGGGACAGCCGGGCCGGGCGGCCGCCGGGCGGCTCTGGCCAGACGACGTCCTGGCCCGCGACCCACAGGCGGGCGGCCAGCCCCAGGTCGTCGGTGCCGGCGGCGCCGTCGCCGCTGTGGGCGCCTGCGGCGTCGCCCGGCGCGGTGCCGGTCACGGCGCCCTCACCGTCGCGCAGCCGCGCCGCGAGTTCCGCGACGCTCGCCACGACGACGGCGAACCGCTCCCGCAGCGGTTCCCGGCCGACCCGCAGCGTGTGCGTGACGCTGTCGAGGGAGGCGGTCGGGTGGGCGTCGAGCCACCCCGCCAGCTCCACCCGGTACCGGTCCAACTGCTCGCGGCCGTCGGCCGACAGCACGATCAGTCGACCGGCGCCGTCCTCGGTGATGCTGTCCATCAACGCTTCCCCGCCTCTTCGACGACCACGTGCACGTTGCTGCCTCCCATGCCGAACGAGCTGACGCCGACTCGGGCCGGCGTGCCGTCGGGTGTCTGCCATGTCTGTGCCTCGGCCTGGAGCCGGAAGGGACTGCCGCCGAGGTCGATCATCGGGTTGGGCACCCGCAGGTCCACGAGCCCGGGGAGCGTGCGGTGACGCATCGCCAGCAGGACCTTGACGATGCCGGCGACGCCGGCGGCGGCCTCCAGATGGCCGATGTTCGTCTTGACCGACCCGATACCGGTCCTTTCCGGGACGATCGGCATCCCCCAGTCGGCGTACAGCCGGTCGAACGCCCCCTTGAGGGCGTCGATCTCGATCGGGTCGCCGAGCGGGGTGCCGGTGCCGTGCGCCTCGATGTAGCCGATGGTGTCCGGCGGCACCGCCGCGGCCCGGTGTGCGGCGAGCACGACCTCGCGCTGCGCCTGCGGGTTGGGCACGGTGAGCGAATGGGTGTGTCCGCCGTGGTTCTCGGCCGAGCCGATCAGCACGCCGTGCACCGGATCGCCGTCGGCCAGCGCCCGGTCGAGCAGCTTGAGCGCCAGGAGCACCACACCCTCGCCCCGGCCGTAACCGTCCGCGCGCTGGTCGAACGTCTTGCAGCGGCCGTCCGGGCTGAGCATCCCGGCGCGGCGCAGTCCGGTGAAACCGTGCGGCGACAGCAGCAGGTTCGCGCCGCCGGCCAGGGCCAGGTCGCAGTCTCCGAGGTGCAGGGCGCGCACCGCGCGGTGGACGGCGACCAGGGAGCTGGAGCAGGCCGTGTCGAAGACGGCGCTGGGACCGTGCAGGTCGAACAGGTAGGAGATCCGGTTGGCGGCGATCGAGGCGACGTTGCCGAGCAGGAAGTGGTCGCCCATCTCGGGGGACCCGGGTCCGAGCAGGCTCAGGTAGTCGGCGCCGCTGAGTCCGACGAAGACCCCGGTGCGGCTCCCGGCGAGCGCGGCGGGGACCTGGCCGGAGTCCAGCACGGCCTCGTGCGCGGCGTGCAGCAGCAGCCGCTGCTGCGGGTCCATCTGCGCCGCCTCACGGGGGGAGATGCGGAACAGCGGCGCGTCGAACGCGTCCACGTCGTCGACGAAGGAACCCCGGAAGCTCTCCGGGAAGATTCGCTCGGAGAAACCCCGCTCCATCGGATACGGCCGGGTCAGATCGCGTCCGGCGGCGAGGTGGTCCCAGAACTCGTCCAGGGTGGCCGAGGCGGGCAGCCGTCCGCCGATCCCGACGACCGCCACCGGCGGGTAGCCGCGCTCGGCGTCGGGAGCCGGTCCGGCGACCCGTGCTGCGGACACCCGCGCGGGGGTGGCGCCCACCCCGGGGTGCGTCTCGGCCAGGAAGGCGGCGAGGGAGGTGAGGTCCGGGTGGGCGTAGAAGACGGTGGGCCGCACCGTGATGCCGAACCGCTCCCGCAGGGCCACCGCCAGCCGGGTGAAGCCGATGGAGTCGAAGCCGGCCTCGCCCAGCGGCCGGTCGACGGGGATGTCCTCGGCGCCGCGTCCGGCGACGGCGGCCGTCGCTTCCCGCAGCCGTGCCAGGAGGCCGCCGTCAACCGTGGACGGCTTCGGCGGGGCCGGTTCGGCGGGCCGCTCGGCGTGGCCGAAGAGGCGGACCAGTTCGTCGAGCGGCAGCGCCGTCAGCGGTCCGGTGTCGACCTTCGCGTTGGGGGTCAGGGGGAACCGGGCGAGGGGCACGGTACGGGAGGGGAGCATGTAGTCGGGCAGCCAGGAGACGATGCGCCGGGCCGCGGCCTGCGCCGCGTCCGCCGTGGCCGTCACGAAGGCGACCAGACGCGGTTGTCCTGGCAGGTCCTCGCGGACGACCACGCGGACGTCGCCGACCTCGCCGGTGCGGCGGAAGGCGGCCTCCGTCTCGCCGAGTTCGACGCGGTGGCCGCGCAGCTTCACCTGCCGGTCGGCGCGCCCGAGCAGCACCATCTCCCCCTCGGCCGACCACCGGGCCAGGTCACCGGTCCGGTACAGCCGCTCACCGCTCGCGGGGTCGGCCACGAAGCGCTCGGCCGTCAGCTCCGGCCTGCCGCGGTAGCCGCGGGCGACGCCCTCGCCGCCGATCAGCAGTTCGCCCACCGCGCCGAACGGCAACGGCACGCCGTCGGGGCCGGCCACGCGGAACGTGGTGTTGGCGATCGGGGTGCCCACGGTCACGGGCCGGTGGCGGCGCACCGGCAGCGTGGAGGACCAGATGGTCGTCTCGGTGGGTCCGTACATGTTCCACAGCTCGTCGCAGCGGTCCAGCAGCCGGTCCGCGAGCTCGGCGGTCAGCGCCTCCCCGCCGCACAGCAGCCTGCGCACCCGTCCCGTCCACCCGGCGTGCAGCAGCATCTCCCAGGTGGCCGGTGTGGCCTGGACGATCGTCGCGCCCGACGCCTCGATCAGGTCGCCCAGCGCGAACCCGTCCCGCACCACCTCCGTGGGCGCGATGTGGACCGTGGCGCCACGGGTCAGGGGAAGCAGCAGTTCGAGGCCCGAGATGTCGAAGCCGGCGGTGGTGACGGCCAGCAGCGTGTCGTCCTCGGCGCAGCCCGGACGCTCGGCCATCGAGGTGAGCAGGTTGACCAGGTTGCCGTGGCCGACCTCGACGCCCTTGGGCTCTCCGGTCGATCCGGAGGTGTAGAGGACGTATGCCAGGTCGGTGTCGCGGCACGCGACCGGGTCGGGCCGGGCCGCGGGTTCGAGACCGGTCAGCGGGATGCGCGTGCCCGGTGCGCCTGCGGGGAGCCGGTCGGCGAGGTCCGGGTCGAGGACCACGGCCGCGAGGCCCGCGTCGGTGGCGACATGGGCGAGTCTGGCGGGCGGGAAGTCCGGGTCGAGGGGGACGTACGCGGCGCCCGCGGCGTGGACCGCGAGGAGCGCGACGATCAGCGCGGCGCGGCGGTCCGCCAGGACGCCGACCAGGTCACCCGGGCGGACTCCCCTGGCTGTGAGGACCCGCGTGAGGGCGTGCACCTGGCCGGCGAGTTCGGCGTAGGTCAGCGATCCCACCGCGTCGACCACGGCCGTGCGCAGCGGACTGTGCTCGGCGCGGGTGTGCACCAGGTCGGCGACGGTCACGTCGCGCGGTCGGTCGGCCCGGGTGGCGTTGGCCCGTCGCACCAGGCGCCGCTCGCCGGGGGTGGCCAGTTCGAGGTCGCCGACACGCCGGTCGGGGTCGGCCGTCACCGCCTCCAGCAGCAGCCGGTAGTGCTCGGAGAGCCGCTCGACGGTGGGGCGGTCGAAACGCTCCGGGTCGTACTTGACGTACACGAGCGTCCCGGTGTCGCGTACGACCACCTCGACGACGAGGTCGTTCTCGCCCTCCTGGGTCAGGTCGAGGGCGTCGCGGAAGACGGTCTGCCCGGCCGCCATGTCCTGGTCGCCGCCGACTCCCTGCTGGAGGTAGAAGCCGATGTCGAAGGCCGTCGCGCCGTCCGCCGTACGGCGCAGGCCGTCGACGACCGAGGCGAAGGGGTACGCGCTGTGGTCCTCGGCCTGCGCCATGCGGGTGCGGACCTCGTGCACGAGCTCGGTGAAGCTCTGGTCGGAGGCGCACTCCAGGCGCAGGACCACAGGGTTGATCAGGTAGCCGACGGTGCGGTCGAAGCGGTGCGAGGGGCGGCCGTCGGTCGGCACCATCACGCTGATGTCGCGCTGCCCGGAGTGGCGGTGCAGCAGCGCGGCGAAGGCACCGAACACGACGGCGAAGGGCGTCACCCCGGCCGCGCGGGCCGTGTCCTGGACAGCGGTCCAGGTGGCGTCCGGCAGCCGCGTCTGCACCATCGCGCCCGACGTGTGGGAGGCCGGTGCGACCCGGCGCCGGTCGGCGATCGCGTCCAGCACCGGCGTGGACGAGGCACCGGCCAGGCGGTCGAGCCACCAGCGGCGGTCCTGTTCGGCCTCCTCCCCGGCGAGCATCGTCCGCTGCCACCGCACGAACTCGGCGTACGGCGCCGCGGGTTCCACCGGTGGCAGCGGACGCCCGGCGGCGAGTGCGTCGTGGCAGGCGACGATGTCGCGCAGCAGCAGGTGGCTGGAGACGCCGTCGGTGATCAGATGGTGGAACACCAGCAGGAGCAGCGTCGCGCCACCGGGCGCCGTGATGAGCCACATCCGGTACAGCGGGTCGTGCCCGAGGTCGAAGGGGCGGCGCACCAGGGCCCGGACCCGCTCGGCGAATTCCGTGTCGGTCACATGGCCGAGGTCGAGCCGGGTCACCTCGGCGGGGCGGCCGGTTGTCTCCTGCACCGGTCCGGTGTCCGTCGGCCGGACGACGATGCGCAGCTGCGGATGCCGCCGCACCACGGCGGTCAGGGCCTCGGCGACCCGGTCGGGGGCGATGCCGTCGCCGAGCCACAGGCCCAGCGGGAGGTTGTACGACACGGCCCGCGGGTTGTTCGCGTGGATCGCCCACAGCGCGGCCTGTCCGCGGCTGAGCGGGTACGGTCCCACCGGGGCCGTCGGCGCCGCCGGCTCGGGTTCCGGCGCGGACACGGGTTCGACCAGGCCCCGTACCAGCAGTTCGGCCACGTCGTCGGGGACCTCTCCCGCCGCGATCGCCGTCAGCAGTTCGCGCAGTTCGGTGCTCATCGGGCCGTCCCTCCCTTCAGTGCGGCCAGGGCGTCGTCCACGCGGACGGTGCCGTCGCGCAGGCCGGCCAGGAGAGCGGCGACTCCCTCCACGGCGGGGGCCGGGGATGCGTTCGAGGGGGGTGCGGGGGCCCCGTCGGCGGCGGGTGCGGGAACGCTGTGGGGAGCGGGCGCGAGGGCCGGTCCGGGTCCGCTCCGCTCGCTCGCCGGGAGCGGCCCGTACGTCTCGAACACGGCCCGGCTCAGCGTTCGTACGGTCTGCGCCACACCGAACATCCGGGCCGGAACGGCCACGCCGTAGTCGGCACCGAGGCGTCGGCCGAGCCGCCGCAGTCCCAGCGAGTCCACCCCGGCATCGGACAGCACCCGGTCCACGGGCAGCCGTTCGGGCCGGGTGCCCAGGTGGGCGGCCAGCACGGCGCGCACGTGCTCCCGCACGACGCTCTCCGGGTCGCCCTGGTCGGGCGCCGGGTCCACCACGGACGGGGCGGAGGCGGGGGGCGCGGTGCGCTGGGCGGGTACGGTCGGCCTGTCGGGCTCTGCGGCCTGGGCCCGCGCGGACGGCGCGGTACGGGACGGCCCGTCGGGTACGTCGGGTACGGCAGTCGCCGCCCCGTACCCGGCGTCGGTGTCGGAGCCCGGATCGGGATCGGGATCCAGGTCGGCGCCCGGATCGGGCTCCGAGTCGGCGATCAGGCCCGCCTCCGCGGCCTGGACGGTGTCGAACCTCGCGCCGGGGGTCAGCCAGTGGCTCTCCCGGGCGAAGGGGTACGTCGGAGCGGGCACCCGCCGCGGTGGCGTCCCCGGCCACAGCTCCGCCCAGTCGATCGGGGCGCCGCCCACCCACAGCCGCGCGACCTTGTCCAGCCGGCCGGCGTCCACCACCGCCCCGAGGTACCTGCGGCCCTCGGGCCCGTCCAGCAGGAGGGCCGTGGTGGCGTCCGCGCCGTCGCCCGCGAACACACCGGCGGCCGTGTCACCGGCCAGCCAGGACTCCAGGCCCGCCACCAGCGCGGGCAGCGAGTCGGCGACGATCGCGAGCCGCTCGGCGAACGTGTCGCGGCCGGTCCGCAGGGTGTGGGCGAGCGCGGCCGGGCCGACCTCCTCGTGACGGCCGGCCCAGGCGGCGAGGCGGCGCGCGTATGCCCGCAGGCGCTCCGGGTCCTTGGCCGAGAGGACGAAGAGCTGGGCACCGGTGGTCCCTGCGGCCTGCTCCTCCCGGAACTCCTCCACCACCACGTGGGCGTTCACCCCACCGAGCCCGAACGAACTCACTCCGGCGCGCAGCGGCGCCTCGGCCCCGTCGGGTGTGCGGACCCGCCGCCACGGCTCCCGGCCACGCAGCACCCGCAGAGGGCTGCCGTCCAGACGCAGATGTGGGTTGAGCGTGTTCAGATGCGCGTTCCCGGGCAGTTCCCGGTGCCGCATCGCGAGGAGCGCCTTGATCAGTCCGGTGACGCCGGCCGCTGCCTCCAGGTGGCCGGTGTTCGTCTTCACCGCCCCGAGCGCCACGTGCTGCTCCGTGCACACGGCGTCGTGATCGACGTACAGCTGGGCGAAGGCCGCCTTGAGTCCTTCGGTCTCGACCGGGTCGCCGAGCTCCGTTCCGGTGCCGTGGGTCTCGACGTAGGTGACGGTCCGGGGGTCCACTCCGGCGCGGCGGTGCGCCTTGACGACACAGGCGGCCTGCGCGTGCGGGTTCGGCGCGGTCAGCGAGTTGGTGCGGCCGCCGTGGTTGACGGCGCTGCCCCGCAGGACGGCGTGGATCACATCGCCGTCGGCGATCGCCGTGTCGAGGCGTTTGAGAACCACCACGCCGACGCCCTCGGCACGGACGATGCCGTTGGCGCGCTCGTCGAAGGTGCGGCACCGGCCGTCCGGACTCAGCATGTCGGCCTGGCTCATGTCGACGAACAGCGTCGGCGAGGCGATGACGTTCACGCCGCCCGCCAGCGCCACCTCGCAGTCGCCGTGCCGGATCGCCTCGGCCGCCCGGTGGACGGCGACGAGCGAGGACGAGCAGGCGGTGTCGATGGTCTCGCTGGGACCGTGCAGGTTCAGCAGGTAGGACACCCGGTTGGACATGATCGCGTGCGCCCGGCCCACGGTGTTGTACCCGTCGAGCGGAACCCCCAGGGCGTGCTGCACCTCGAAGTAGTCGTAGGTACTGCTGCCGATGAAGACGCCGGTGTCCGTGCCGGCGAGCGCGGAGGGGCGGATGCCGGCGTTCTCGATCGCGGTCCACGCGGTCTCCAGCACCAGTCGGTGCTGTGGATCCATCGCCACGGCCTCGCGCGCCGAGATGCCGAAGAACTGCGGATCGAACAGGTCGATCCGGCGCAGGAACCCGCCCCACCTGGCCGTCGTCCGGAACTTCCCGGGCTCCGGCTCCCCGTGCAGGCGCCGCCAGTCCCAGCGGTCCGCCGGAACCTCGTCCACCAGGTCGTCACCCTTCGACAGACGTTCCCAGAATTCGTCCAGGTCGTCGGACCCCGGCAGCAGGCCGGCCATGCCCACGATCGCGACGGCGCCGAAATCGCCGGGGGCCGGCGACGGGGTGGTCACAGCCGTGGCCGTGGTGGTGGCCCTTACGGGCACCGTCGTGGGTGCGGCGGCGACGGGCGCCTGCGGGACCGGAGCGGGCTGGGAGGGCGGCGCCGCCGGGGGCGCGGTCCCGGCCAGGTGCGCGGCGATGGCCGGCCCGTGGCTGTCGAGGATCCTGTCGACGAGTTCGTTCGCGGTGGCCACGCCGAAGAACGCGGCCGGAGTCAGGTCGAGGTCCCAGCGCTTGTTCACCTGGTGGCTCAGCCTCGTGTACATGATCGAGTCGAAGCCGAAGCGGCTGAGCGGGTCGTCGGCCGCGAGTTCGCCCGGCCGGATCCCCGCCACCTGGCGCAGCAGTGCCAGCAGTTCGCCGGCCACGGCGGCGCGCCACGGTTCCCCGGCGGGGGCCGCGCCCGGGGGCGTGGACGGACGAGGGTCCGTGTCGGCCGCCGTGACACCGAGGCGGGCGAGGAAGTCGTCCGTGCCGGAGACCACTGCCACCTGAACCTCCTGTCGGCCGAGCACCTGGCTCAGCGCGTCGAATCCCGCCTTCGGTGAGAGCGGGTGGACTCCCGCGGCGGCCAGCCGGTCGCGATGGCGCTCGGTGAGCGCGGAGCCCGCCCAGGCCCCCCAGTTCACGACCCGGACGGGGTAGGGCAGTTGTGCGTCGAGCGCGCGCCCGACGGCGTCCTGGCCGGTGCATCCGGCCGCGTAGGCGGCCTGACCGGGGTTGCCGAGGAAGGACTGGACCGACGAGAACACCGCGAGGAAGTCGAGCGGCCGGTCACCCAGAGCCTCCGCGAGCGCGGCGGTGGTGCGGCATTTCGCGGTCAGCCCCCGGGTGAACCACTCCTCGTCCATGGCCGCCAGTGACCGGTCGCTCGGCACGGTCACCGAGTGCACGACCCCGTGCACGACGCCGACGCGGTCGAACACGGTGCGCAGCCGCGCCGGTTCGGCGGCGTCCGCCGCGAGGAACTCCACCGCGCCGCCGGACGGGTCGATGGCCCGGATCCGGGCGGCCCTGGCAGCGTCCGGCGCGGTGCGCCCGACCAGGACGACCCGTGCCCGGTGCCGTCGTACGAGCTGCTCGGCGATGTCGAGCCCCAGGTCGCCGGTGCCGCCGACGATCACGTAGGTGCCTCCGTCCCGCAGCGCGGGTGCGGCGGGTGCGTCGTCCAGGGGGCGCAGCACCTGCCGGTACCACCGCCCGGCCCGCAGCGCGTAGTCGCCGGGGTGGGCGGCCCGGACGGCGGCCGGGTCGTCGGGCCCGATGTCGACGGTGGTGACTCGCCAGCGCTCACACTCGTGCCGCACCGACCTGGCCAGCCCCAGCGCGGCCGCGGCCATCGGATCGGCGGGTGCGCGGTCCACTTCGAGCGCACCGCGTGTCACGACCGTGAGGTCGAGTTCGCCGGCCGCGCCGGGGCGTGACTGGAGGTGCTTGACGACGCGGAACAGGTCGAGGACGCCGGTCTCGCCCGCGCCGACCACGACGTGCACGGCGGCCGGGGCCGGCAGGGTCTCCCAGGGCACCCGGTCGATGTGGTGGACGTCGGCCGCCGGGAAGCCGTCGCAGCCGAGCACCCAGACAGGGCCGGTGACCGGGCCGCGGTCGGCCGCGTCCGCGACGGGCTGCCAGCGGGGGGTGTACATCCCCGCCGGGGCGGCGGCCGCGGGTTCCGGCTCGCGGGAGCCGACCCAGCAACGGCGGCGCTCGAACGGGTAGGTGGGCAGCGGGACGAGCATGCCGCCGTCGGGCCAGTCGACCGGCTGCCCGGCGGTCCAGCGGTCGGCGGGTGCGGTGCCGTCGGGTCGTGCCAGCGCGGGGTGGTCTGCGCCCTCGGCGGCGGCCGCGAGGGCGGCGGCGAGCGTCTGCCGGTCCCCCGCGGTGACCGCCAGCCGTTCGGCCATGGCGTCCCGCCCGTGCTGGAGCGTGTACGCGGCGTCGGCCAGGTTCGGGATCCGCTCCAGGTCGGCGAGGAGTGCGGCCGCGTACCGGCGCAGCGCCTGCGGGGTACGGGCGGACAGCGGGAAGACCCAGGGCCCCGGCGAGCGCCGCGGCTCCGGCGTGGGCTCGGCCTCCTCCAGGACGACGTGCGCGTTGACGCCGCCGTACCCGAAGGAGCTGACGCCCGCCCGCCGCGCCCCGTCGGCCGGACGCGGCCACTGTTGCGCCGAGCGGACCAGGTGGAAGGGGGTGTCGTCGAGACGCAGATGGGGGTTCTGCTCACGGAGGCCGGCCACGGGCGGCAGTACGCCGTGCTCCAGGGCGAGGAGGACCTTGATCACTCCGGCGACGCCCGCGGCGGATTCCAGGTGGCCGATGTTGGCCTTGACCGCGCCGACTCCGCAGTGCGGCTCCGCCGGTGGCGACGTGCCCTGTCGCCTCGACATCTCCTCGAAGGCCAGCCGCAGCCCGTTGATCTCGACCGGGTCGCCGAGTTCGGTACCGGTGCCGTGGGTCTCGACGTAGCCCACCGCGGCCGGGTCGGTCCCGGCACGCTCGTGGGCTCGTACGATCATCGCCGCCTGGGCCGCCGGGTTGGGTGCCGTCAGTGACCGGGACCGTCCCCCGTGGTTGACGGCGGTGCCGCGCAGCCAGGCCCGGACGCGGTGGCGACGGGCCCGGCTCGCGGCGGTGAGCACCACGAGGCCGTAGCCCTCGCCGCGGACGAACCCGTCCGCCCGGGCGTCGAAGGTGTGGCATCGGCCCGCCGGGCTGAGCATCCCGGTCTCGCTGAGCAGGAGGTGGTTGTGCGGCGACAGCAGGAGGTTGATGCCGCCGGCCACGGCGATGTCGCACTCCTTCGACCTGATCGACTCCGCGGCCCGGTGGATCGCGACCAGGGAGCTGGAGCAGCCGGTGTTGACCGGTTCGCTGGGCCCGTGCAGGTCGAGCAGGTAGGAGACCCGGTTGACAAGGATGGAGTGCGTGGTGGCGGTGGCCGCGTGGGCGTCGAGGGGTACTCCCGCGGCCCTGCGCACCTCCTCGTAGTCGCTGGACCCGACCCCGACGAACAGGCCGACGTCCGAGCCCGCGAGTGCGCCCGGGGCCAGTCCGGCGTCCTCCAGTGCCGCCCACACACCCTGCAGCACCAGCCGCTGCTGCGGGTCCATGCCCTCGGCCTCGGCCGGCGAGACGCCGAAGAACAACGGGTCGAACATGTCGACGTCGTGGATGAAGCCGCCGCGGTGGGCGTGCACGCCGTCCGGGACCGCGCGTGGGTCCCATCGGTCCGGGGGCACGTCGGTCACCAGGTCACGGCCCGCCACCAGGTGCTCCCAGAACTCGTCCAGGTCTCGGCTCCCGGGCATCCGCCCGGACATGCCGATGACGGCGATCCCCTCCGGCTCCGCCGAGCGGCCGGCCGGGGGCTCCCCCGCCGGGGCCGGTGCGGGGCCGGGAAGCCGAATGGCCTTCGGCTCCCTCGTGTCGGCGGGCGGCGTGGTGGTGGCGTGCCGGCCGCGCGGCGGCTCCGCTCCCTCCCGCGCCAGACGGTCGGCCAGATCGCGCAGGGTGGGCGTCTCGTAGAACAGCGCGGGGGTCACGTCCAGGCCGAACGCGTCGTTGAGCCGGCCGGCGAGCAGGCTGTAGCTCACCGAGTCGAACCCGTAGTCCCCGATGGGACGGTCGAGGTCGAGGTCGCCGAGGGGGATGCCCGAGGCGTCCGACGTCAGGGCCAGGAGGGCGTCGGTGAACGAGGCGCCGGGTTCGCCGCCGGGTGGAGCGGGGCCGTCGGCCCTGGCGACCACGACGTGCTGGAAGTTGCGGGTGGTCCGGGAGGGGTCCGGTGTCGCCGACACGGTGTCGAAGCCCGCCTCGGTGAGCAGCCCGGTCCAGCCGGGCACGTCCAGCAGCGGCGATCCCGGCAGCCGCACGGCGGTGTCGGTGTGGGCCCACCAGCCGTCGAAGAGTCCGTAGGTGACCGTCGCGGGCAGGGTGACCGTGGTCAGCTCGTTGAGCAGCAGTTCCCCCCCGGGGCGCAGCACCTCGCGCAGGTGGCGGGCGGCGCGGCCCACGTCCGCGGTGGCGTGCAGGACGTTCGCGCCGACGACGAGGTCGAATCCGCCCGCGGGGAAGCCCTGGGCGACGGGATCGGAGTCCAGGTCGAGGCGCTTGAACCGAACTTGGGGGTACCGCTCGCCGAACTCCCGCCGTCCGTGGGCGAGGAAGGTGACCGACAGGTCGGTGTACCAGTACTCCACCCGTGCCCCGTACGGGCTCAGCGCGCGCAACAGCCCCGCGGAGGTGCCGCCGGTGCCCGAGCCGACCTCCAGGACGCGCACCTCGGCGTCGTCCGGCAGGTCGGTCAGGCGCCGCTCGACGTGTTCGACGAGGCGCTCGGTGAGCAGGTCGTTGTAGAGGTCGCTGATGGGGTTGCCCCGGTAGACGTTCTCCATGAGGGAGGTGCCCGACGCGGGGAAGAGCAGGTCGGTGGCGAGCAGGTCGCCCCGCAGCAGTTTCGGGTAGTGCTCCAGGCACAGGGCCAGCAGCCGGACGAAGACCGCGGACCCGGGGTGCGCCTGGGCGAGTTCGTCGAGGCGCCGGGCGTGGCCGCCGGTGCGTGCCTCGGCCAGGGCGGCCGGGGCCGGGCGGTAGCGGCCGTCGGCGGTCTCGAGCAGGCCGGCGTCGGCGAGCATGGTCAGCAGGGTGCGCAGCAGGCGTTCGTGGCGGAGCGCGACGCCGGTGCGGCCGGCGATCTCCTCGGCGTCCGGGTCCGGCCCGTTCCAGGCGCCCAGCTCGTCGAGCAGGGCGAGCAGCGCGCTGCCGGCGACGGCCGTCATCCGCCGGTTCAGGTCGTGGAAGTCGTCCACCGGGCCCAGGTCCGTGGTGCGGGGCGCTCCCAGCCGTTCACGCAGTTCCCGGGTGCCGGGCACCACGACGGTCTGCGGTGCCGGCCGCCGCAGCGCCTCGGTCAGTGCGGCGAATCCGGTCTCGGGTGTGATGGACCGGAACCCGGCCGCGGTCAGCCGCTCGTGGTGGGTGCCGGCCACCGCGCCGACTGTGCCCCAGAAGCCCCAGTCGATCACGCGGACCGGGTAGGGCAGGCGGGCGTCGAGTGCGTGGGCGTAGGCGTCGAGGAAGGTGGAGCCGGCGGCGTAGTTCGCCAGTCCGGGATCGCCGAGGAAGGACTGTGCGGAGGAGAAGAAGACCAGGAAGTCCAGGTCGTGTCCGCGCAGGGCGTCGGTCAGGGCCGCGGCCACACCCGACTTGGCCGCCAGGCTTTCCGTCAGGTCGGTGTCGGACAGGTGGCGCACCAACCGGTCCCGTTGGACCAGCGCCGCGTGCACGACACCGTGGACGGGACCCGCCTCGTCGAGGACGGCCGCCAGCCGGACCGCGTCGGTGGCGTCGGCCTGTACGTAGCGGATGTGGTCGCCGAGGTCGATGCCGGGCGGCTCCCGGCGACCGATGAGGACGACGTGCGCCTCCCACTCCGCGACGAGCCGGCGGGCGATCGCCGCGCCGATCCCGTGCGCGCCCCCGATGATCACGTAGGTGCCGCCCCGGCGGAGCGGGACGGGGCCGCCGAAGCGCGGGGCGGGACGCAGCACCTGGGTGTGCGGGACGGTCCCGGTGTAGGCGATCCGGGTCCCGCGGGGCGCCGGTGCGAGGAGTTCGGCGGCTGCATGGGCGGGGTCGAGGTCGATCGCGGCGACGGACCAGCCGGGGTGTTCGTTCTCCAGGACGCGGGCGAAGCCCACCGCTCCGGCGGCATAGGGATCACTCACACCGCGGCCGGGGGCCGGGGCGGCGCCGGTGGTGACGATCACCCAGTGGAGTGCGGGCAGGCGGGACCACGAGCGCGCGTGACGGGCCAGTGCCCTGACGCCGGCGGCCTCGGCGCGCGTCACCCGGTCCGCCTCGGCGGCGTCCGTGCGCGTCACCCGGCCCGCCTCGGCCGCGTCGGCGCCGGTGGCCCCGGTGAGCACGTACACCTGGCCCGGCGTCACGGGGACCGGTCCGCCCAACTCGGCGAGAACGGCGCCGGGGTGACGGGCGGCCAGTTCACGGGCCAGGCCCGCCCGGCCGGGCGCGTGCAGCACCACGACCGGTCCGGTCGGCGGGGCGGGGACGGGGGGTGCCGGGCACACCTGCCAGACCGGGACGTCCAACGGCGCCGCCTCGGTCACCCGGTCGCCGGGCGGCTGGTCGACCGCTGGTCGGGCGGTGGGCGAGGCGGGTGCCTCGGGGACGGGCCGGGACGCCGGCTCGGCCGGCGTGGCGTCGACCCAGCAGCGGACGCGGGAGAACGGGTAGGGGGGCAGTGCCACCTTGCGTGCCTTCCTGTCGCGGTGCAGCGCACGCCAGTCGGGCGTCGCCCCGGCCGCCCAGCTGCGCGCCATGGCGTGGGGGTCGGTGGAGTCCGGGGCGGGCTCGGTGCCGGTGCCGGTGACCGTGCCGCGGTATCCGGCCGTCGTGGAGCCGTCGAGGAAGGCGCGTAGCGTGCGGCGTAGTTCGTCCAGGTCGGAGGCGACCACGGCGAGCCGTTCCGGCATCGGCTCGCGGCCGATCTGGGTGGTGTAGGCGATGTCGGCGAGCGTGGTGTCCGATCCGCCGTCGGCCGCCAGGGCCGCCGCGAGGCCGGCCGGTGTGGAGCGGGCGTCGACGAGCGGCACGGCACCGGGGAAGCGGTCCGCGAGCGCGAGCGCGAGCCTGCGCAGATCGTCCGCGTCCAGGCCGAGTTCGTCGAGCTCGGTGTCCGGGTCTGCCCCGGTCGCTCCGGCCAGTTCGGCGATCTCCGCAGACCGGTCGGCGAGCGGCAGGTCCGCGTACCGCGCGGCCAGCTCCCGCAGGGCCTGCGGGGTTCGTGCGGACAGCAGCACGACCTGCGGCCCTGCCGCGCTCGTGTCCCGCACCGACGGCTGCGGGAATTCCTCGACGACGACATGGGCGTTGGCCCCGCCCGCGCCGAACGCGCTGACGGCGGCGCGGCGCGGGGTGGCGCCCCCGGCGGGCCATGGCTCCGCCGCGCGTTGCACCCGCAGGTTCACCGCGTCCCAGTCGATGCCCGGATTGGCGGGGTCGGCGTGCAGGGACGGGGCCAGGGTGCGGTGGCGCAGCTGGAGCAGCACCTTCGTCAGCCCGGCGATGCCCGCGGCCGGTTCCAGGTGGCCGATGCCGGACTTCACCGATCCCACCCGGCACCCCGCGTCGCCGTAGACCTGGGCGAGGGCGCCGATCTCGACGGGGTCACCGAGCGCGGTGCCCGTGCCGTGGGCCTCGATGTAGCCGACCGATGCGGGGTCCACGTCCGCCTTGTCCAGCGCACGCCGGATCACGTCGGCCTGGGCCGCGGGATTCGGTACGAAGAATCCGCCGGCGCGCCCTCCGTGGTTGACGGCGCTGCCCTTGATGACGCCGAGGACGCGGTCGCCGTCCTCCAGGGCGCGCGCCAGGGGTTTGAGGACGACGACCCCGACCCCCTCGCCGGGCACGTAACCGTCCCCGCCGGCGCCGAAGGCGCGGCAACGGCCGTCGGAGGAGACGAAGCCCACCTGGCTCAGGTGCAGGTACTTGTAGGGGTGCACGATGACGTTCACACCGCCGGCGAGAGCCAGTTCGCTGTCGCCGGACCTGAGGCTGTCGCAGGCCAGGTGCAGGGCGGTCAGGGACGACGAGCACATCGTGTCCAGCGCCAGGCTGGGGCCGCGCAGGTCGAGGAAGTGGGAGACGCGGTTGGCGACGGCGGAGGAGAAGGACGTGGGCAGTACCGGCAGCCGCTCCTCGGCACCCAGTCCGAGCATCTGGTACTGGGCGAACATCACTCCGGCGAAGACACCCACCGGGCGCCCGGCCACGTCGGATGCGGTGAGGCCGGCGTCCTCCAGGGCGTGCCAGGTGGTCTGCAGGAACAGCCGCTCCTGGGGGTCCATGCCCTCGGCCTCGCGCGGCGTGATCCGGAAGAAGGCCGGGTCGAACTCGTCGATGCCGTCGAGGAATCCGCCCCACTTGCTGTACGAACGCCCGGAGGCGGGCCGTGGCTCGTAGAAGCCCGCCGCCGTCCACCGCTCGGCCGGGATCTCGGTGACGCAGTCCCGTCCCGTCCGCAGGTTGCTCCAGAACTGGTCGAGGTCGTCGGCCATGGGATAGCGGCCGGCGACGCCGATCACCGCGATGTCCCGGTCGTCGTCCGGCAGGTCGCGACCTCGGCGCGGAGTAGTGCCGCCACTCCCCGGGCGCGCGGTGTCGCCGTGGGCCGCGCGCGTGTCCGCCGCGCAGAGGCCGAGTGCCTCGCGGGCCCGTTCGGGGTCGCCGTGGAGCACGACGATCTCGGTGCCGGCGGCCGCGAGCCCCTCCACGAACACGGCAAGGGCGTCCTCGGTCGGCAACGGGACCTGCCCCTGACGGCGGAAGAGCGCCTCGGCCGGCGCGTCGGTGCGCATGCCGCCCTCGGCCCAGAGCGGCCACGCGAAGGAGATCAGTCCGCGCTCGCGGGCGTAGGCGTCCAGGAAGGCGTTCGCGGCGGCGTAGTCGCTCTGGCCCGTGTTGCCCGCGACGCCGGTGACCGACGAGAACACGGCGAAGAAGTCGAGGTCCAGGTGGCGGGTCGCCTCGTCGAGCAGCACGGTCCCGCGCACCTTGGGGGCGAGTACGGCCGAGAGGTCCGCCGTCGGCTTGGCGGCGAACAGACCGTCCCGGAGCACTCCGGCGGCGTGGATCACGCCGTCCAGTCGGCCGTGCTCGTCGAGGATGCCCGTGATCAGGGCGTCCACCTCGGACCGCACCGTCACGTCGGCGCGGACGTAGCGGCCGGGCGTCGGCTGCGGGTGCGGGGAGCGCCCGGTCAGGACGGCCGTGGCACCCCGCTCGGTCAGCCACGCGGCGAGCCGGCGTCCGATCCCGCCCGCCCCGCCGGTGACGAGGTACACCCCGCCGCGCCGGACCGGGGTCGCGCCGCCGGGGTCCGCCTCGCGGTAGCGGCGGACGTGGCGGCGGCCCGGCGTGTGCCGCACCCAGACCTCGTCGTGGTCGCCGAACTCCGCGAGCAGGGCGTCCGGGTCGGCCTGACCGTCGCACTCGACGGCCGTGATCCCTGGACGCGGCTGCTCCAGGCGCACGGTGCGCGCGAGCCCTGCCACGGCGGCGGCGACCGGTGCGGGCCCCACGTGCACGATCGGCTGCGGTCGGTCCCCGAGGGTCTGCGCCAGGGTGAGCACCTCGCGGCAGGCCGCTTCCACGGCCGCGGGGAGGTCGGCGCGGTCCTGCTCGGCGACATGCAGGACGGCGTCGGGCGGGGCGCCGAGGTCGGCGAGGAGGAGCCGCAGGTCGTCGGCCGCATCGGGGCGCAGCTCGTAAGCGCCGTGTGCGATCCGGCGGAAGGCCGCCCCGCGGCGCACGGTGATCTGTCCGGTGCGGACCTGGAGGTCGCCGATCACGAGCAGCGTTCCGACGGCCGGTGCGGTGGGCCGGAGTGCCTCCTGCCACACCCCGGTCAGGCACTGCGTGCGGGCGGGGATGTCGTCCACCGGAGCCTGGGCGACGACCGCCGACCGGGGGCGCCGGTCCTCGGGCAGCAGCCCTTCGAGATGGGCCGACACGGCGTCGACCGTCGGGTGCTCGAACAGCAGGGTCGGGTAGAGCGGTATGTCCCAGCGCTCCTCCAAGGCGCGGACCAGCGCCAGCAGGTGGGTCGAGTCCAGTCCGAGGTCGTAGAACCCGCGATCGGTGTCCACCGCCAGTGCGGGGTCGCCGACGGCCTTGCGCACCAGGTCGACGATCTCCGCCCGGAGTCCGGTCGTCGGACCGCCCGCGACCGGGACTGCGGGACTGGCGGAACCCGCAGAAGAAGTGGGGACCATGGGACTGCCAAGGCTGGTGGGGCTGCCGAGACTGCTGGGACTGGCGGTCGCGGCGGACGTGCCCCGTTCCGGCTCCACGGGCGGCGTGAACGCGGCGAGGCGCGTCATGGCGGCCGTGGAGCGGACCCGCTTGAAGGTCAGACCCGTGAACCGGGCGGCGATCGCGCCCGACCGGTCGAACAGGTCGATGTCGGCCTTCATCACGTCGTCACCCGCTCCGGCCGGGCCGAGGCGCAGGTCGACGGTGCAGGCGTCGCCGAGGGTGCGGCCGACGCGGAAGGCCTCGATGTGCAGCGGGATGAGCGGGCGACCGTCGGCTTCCGCGCCGTCGAACGCGAGCGCGTACGCCTGCATGGTCGCACCGTCGAGCAGGGCGGGGTGGAGCAGGAAGTCCGCCGCCGTGGCCCGTGCCTCCTCGCCGAGCGCCAGTTCGGACCGCACGCGGCCCGCCGTCGCCCGCAGGGTGCCCGTGCACCGCATGAAGTCCCGGTGCTCGATCCCGGCCGACCGGCCGACGGCATAGACCTCGCCCACCTCGCGCGGCGTGCCGGACGGCGCGGGACCGAGGACGCCGGTGAGCGGGGGCAGGCCGGCGCGCAGGGTCGCCCGGAGGTGGGTGGTCACCGAGTCGTCGAGGGGGGTGCCGTCCTGCGTGCGGCGGCTGGTGGCCGTCACCCGGAACACGGCACCGTCGGGCTCCAGCCGGACGGACAGTTCGCGGTCGAAGGAGTCGGTGGTCACCACCGGCTGCACGAACAGCACGTCGCTCAGCTCGGTCTCGTCCAGCGGGACACCGCGCTCGGCCAGCACCCGGTGGACGATGTCGAGGAAGGTGACACCCGGCAGGGTGCGCACCTCGTGCACCCGATGGTCCTCGACGATCGGGTTGTCCCGTTTCAGGTGCAAGACGCAGCGTACGGACCGACGGTCCACGTGTTCTCTCCTGGTGATCGGCGGTGCGGCGGAGCCTGATCACGGTCCGGCGCGCGGGCGGGCGTGCGAACGAGCGCGCCGGGGCGCGTGAGGAAGGACCGGGTTACGTGAGGACGAGATCGAGCCGGGCCGAGCGCACGGACCCCTGCGCCGGACCGACCGGAGCGGGCAGGTGCCAGAAGCGTCTGGGGCGGTAGACGGGCGGGGGCAGCGGGGGCCGGCCCGGCTCACCGGGCGTGCCGGGCCCCAGGACGACATGGGCGTTGGTGCCGCCGAAACCGAAGGCGCTCACCCCCACCCGGCTGCCGGGCGGCAGGTCCATGACCCGGGTCACGGGGAAGAACGGCGACTCGGCGAAGGCGAAGCGCGGATTCGGTCGCGGACAGTGCAGGGTGGGCACGAGCCGGCCGTGCCGCAGGATCTGTACGGCCTTGATGAACCCGGCGACGCCGGCCGCGCTGAGCAGGTGGCCCATCGTGCTCTTGATGCTGCCGATGCCGCAGTAGCCGCGGTCGTCCGTGTAGGTCCGGTGGACGGTCGTCAGCGCCTGGAGCTCGATCGGGTCGCCGATCATCGTGCCGGTGCCGTGCGCCTCGATGTACCCGAGGGTGCGTGCGTCGATGCGGCCGCGGGCGAGTACGCCGGAGACCAGGGCGCGTTGGGCGCGCCCGTTGGGGGTGGTGTGCCCCATGGTCCTGCCGTCGTTGTTGACGCCCGAGGACTCGATCACGGCGAGCACCCGGTCCCCGTCGCGCCGGGCGTCTGAGAGCCGCTTGAGCAGGACCATCCCGGCGCCTTCGCCGGGCACGAGACCGTCGGCCGACTCGTCGAAGGCGCGGCACCGGCCGGTCGGGGACAGCGCCTGGCCGGCGCTGAGCATGAGGTAGGGCTCCTCGTCGAACAGCAGGTCCACTCCCCCGGCCAGGGCCAGCGCCGACTCGCCCGTCGCCAGGCTCTGCGCCGCCAGGTGAATGGCCGCCAGCGAGGAGGAACAGGCGCTGTCGACCACGAGGTTGGGTCCGGTGAGGTCGAGGAAGTGCGAGATGTGCGCGGCGACGAAGTTCTGGTTGACACCGGCGATGTACTGCCGTCGCGGGGGTTGCAGGTGGGTGCGGTGGTTGCCGGTGCGGGCGCCGACGAAGACCCCCACCGGCCTGCCGCGCAGTTCGTCCTCGCGGTAGCCGGCGTCGCGCAGGCACTCCGCGGAGACCTCGAGTGCCTTGCGTGCCAGGGGGTCCAGGTGCCGCGCCTCCTCGTCGTCGAAGCCGAAGAACTCCGGGTCGAAGAGCGCGGCGTCGTCCAGGAACCCACCCCACTTGCTCTGGCTGCGTCCCGGCCCGCCGGCCGGGCTGTAGAGGGAGGCCACGTCCCAGCGGTCGGCCGGCACCTCGGTGACGAGGTCGCGTCCCGCGAGCAGCGCTTCCCACAGCTGCCGCGGGTCCTCGGCTCCCGGCAGGCGGCACCCCATGCCGATCACGGCGATGGGCACCGGCCTGCCGTCGGGCGCCGGCTCCGTCGCGTCGGCGCGCGCGGGCCGCCCGGCGGGCGCGGGTGCGCGGAACGCCGTGGGGGCGCCGAGCGCGGAGGCGAGTCCGGCGAGCGTCGGGTGCTCCTGGAGCAGGCTCGGGTCGACCGGGCGGCCGAGTTCCGTCTCGAGTTCCCGGACCAGTTCCGCCATCAGCAGGGAGTCCACACCGACGTCGCCGAGCACGGTGTCGGGACGCAGCAGCGTCGGATCGACCCTGGTCGTACGGGCCACCAGGGCGACCAGCCGGTCGAGACCGAGGGCCGCGCCCGGCGTGCGGTCGGGTACGGTCCCGGCGCCGACGGCGGGCGGGGACGCCGGTGCGGTCCCGACGCCACCGGCACGTGGGGCGACCGGTGCCGGACGCGACACCACTCGTTCCGCCCCGGCCCCGGCCACCGCCTCGGCCCCCGCCCGAGGGGTGCGCAGCGGTGCCCGGAACAGGTCGTCCACGTCCACCGACGCGCGCTCCGTCCGGCAGGGCAGGACCACGGGTTCGCCGGGCAGCCGCAGGGCGAGGTCCAGCAGTTCCAGTGCGTGGTCCGTGTCCAGGTCGGGCAGGCCCAGCGCTCCGGCGGCGCTGGTCCGGTCGGTCCCCATCCCGACACCCCGCCACAGCGGCCAGCGCAGGGCACGCACCGTGCAGCCGGTCTCGCCCGTGCGGGCGGCGGCGAAGTCGTCGAGCGCCGTGTTCGCCGCCGCGTAGTCCAGATGGCCGGCGGCGAGCCCCGGCGAGGCCGCGGCCACCGACGAGAACAGCACCAGGAGCCGCGGTGGCTCGGCACCGAGGGCCGACCACAGGACGCGCAGGCCGTCGGTCTTCGGTCGCAGTACCCGGGAGATGTCCTCGGCTGTGCGCGAGAGGAAGGACGTGGGCCCGTCCATCACCCCGGCGCAGTGGAAGACGGCGTCGATCCGGCCGGACTGTTTCCTGACCCGGCCGATCAGCCGGCGCAGCGAGGTGACGTCGTCCAGGGGATGGGTGCGCACGGTGAGCGTGACGCCGCGCTCGACCAGGGCCAGCAGCGCCGTGAGCCGGGCACGCAGGGCCGGGTCCGTGGAGGGGTCGGCGGCGAGGGCGGCCCACTGGTTCCGGACCGGCATCCGGGAGCGGCCGACCAGCACGATGTGGCGGGCCCCGCGGTCGGCCAGATGGGCGGCGAGCCGCAGCCCGATGCCGCCCAGTCCACCGGTGACGAGCACCGGGCCCTCGCCGAGGCCGGTGAGCGGATCGTCGCCGTCCGGTGCGGGGGCGAAGACGGCCACCGGACGACGGCGGCGCGTCCCCTCGTAGCGGACCTCCGTCTCCCGGTCGGTCGCCGAGAGTTCGGCCCCGACGGCGTCCGCGAGGTGGGCCACGGTGCCGTCCACGCGTACGGTCCGCCCGAGGACTCCGGGGAACTCACCGGCCAGCGCGCGGTAGAAGCCGGCGAGAACGGACCGTTCGGTGCCGCTGGCGTGCACGCAGCGCAGGCCCGTCCGGGGGTTCGCGGCGAGCACCCGCTGCAGCAGGGTGATCCGCTCGGTGGTGTGGGTGCCGGGGGCCGACCAGTCGACGAGGTCCACGACACCGGCCAGTCCGCTCGGCTCGGGTGGCGGATCCCCCAGGACATGCACGACGCCCTGGTGCCCGAGCACGGTGCGGGCGAGCTCCGGATCGGTGGTGACCACCAGGAGCCGGCCGTCGTGGACGCCGTCCGGCGCGGGCGCGTCACCGGCCGGCACGGGGGCGTCCTGCCACGCGGTGGTGAGGAACTCGGCCCCCGCGGCGGGTCCGGCCCAGTGCTGGTCGCGGCTGAAGGGGTAGGTCGGCAGCGACACCGGCGGAGCGGCCGAGACGGCCCGCTCGGGTCGCGCGGCCGGTTCCGGGGCTGCGCAGGCGTGGTCGAACGCCTCGGCGCCGTCGAGAACGGCGGCGAGCTTGTCGGCCAGTTCCTCCAGGTCGGCCGCCTCGACGACGACGCGGTGGGGCAGGGCCGCCCGTCCGGTCTGCATCGTGCGGGCGATCGACGCCAGCGGCGGGGCGTCCGGAGCGCGGACCGCGTCCAGCAGGGCGGCCACGGCCTGCCGGAGGGCCTGCGGTGTGCGGGCCGAGACGGGAACGGCGACCGGCCCGGACGGGGGCGGGACGGCTGCCGCGTCGGGTGCCTCCTCCAGTACCACGTGGGCGTTGGTCCCGCCCATGCCGAAGGAGCTGATCCCTGCCCGGCGCGGCCCGCCGCCCGCGGGCGCCTCCCAGGCCGTGCGCCGGAGTTGGAGCCGCAGCGGGGTCCCGTCGGGCCTGATCATGCGGTTGGGCCGGTGCACGTTGCGGCTGGCGGGCAGTGTCCGGTGGCGCATGGCCAGGATCACCTTGATCATTCCCGCGATCCCGGCGGCGGCCTCCAGGTGACCGATGCTGGTCTTGACCGAGCCGACACCGCAGTGGGGTTCGGCCGGCAGGGGACGGCCCCACTGGCGGTACAGGCGTTCGAATGCCGTCGCCATACCGGAGAACTCGATCGGGTCGCCCAGGCGCGTGCCGGTGCCGTGCGCCTCGAGGTAGCCGACGGTCGCCGGGTCGACGCCGGCCTCGTTGTACGCGGCCACGAGCAGGTCGGCCTGGGCGTCCGGGTTGGGCGCGGTGAAGGACTGCGCCTGCCCGCCGTGGTTGACGGCCGCACCGCGTATCACGGCGTGGACGCGGTCGCCGTCGGCCAGCGCGCGGTCCAGTGGCTTGAGCAGCAGGGCGCACACGCCCTCGCCGCGGACGTATCCGTCTGCGTCGTCGTCGAAGGTGCGGCAGAGGCCGCGTGGGCTGAGCACACCGGAGCGTTGGTAGGCGTGCTGCCGGGCCGGGTCGCACAGCACGTTCACGCCTCCGGCGAACGCCTGGTCGCACTCGCCCGCGCGCAGTGCCGCGACGGCCTGTGCGACGGCCACCAGGGAGGACGAGCACAGGGTGTCGACGGCGATGCTCGGGCCGCGCAGCCCGAGGGCGTAGGAGACCCGGTTGGCGACCAGGGAAGGGGAGACCGCGACGCTGAGGTGCGGCTCGTCCCGGCCGGCGTGTTCGGCGAGGACCGCGGCGTAGTCGGAGTGGCACACACCCGCGTACACGCCCGTGCGGCTGCCCGACAGCGTTGTCGGATCCCGTCCGGCGTCCTCGGCCGTCGCCCACACCACCTCCAGCAGCAACCGCTGCTGAGGATCCATCAGCACGGCCTCACGCGGACTGATGGAGAAGAACTCGTGGTCGAAGCGCCGGATGTCGTCGAGCAGGGCCGCCTTGTCCACGAGGCCGGGGTGGGCGGCCGTGTCCCATCGGTCGAGGGGGATGTCACGGACGGCGTCCTCGTCCCTGCCCAGCAGGTCCCACAGTTCGGGCACGCTCTGCGCGCCGGGGAACCGGCCCGCCATGCCGATCACGGCGATCGGCGCCCCCGTGTCCCGCGCGGTCACGGCCGCCGCCGGGAGGGTGGTGCCGTGATCCGGGTGCTCGCCGCGCAGCACCCGGGTCATGGCGGCGACCGTGAAAGCCTGGAACATGGTGCTGGGATCGATTTCCAGCCCGATCTCGTCGCCGGCCCGGACGGCGGCTTCCGTCAGCGACAGGCTGTCCAGTCCGCGTTGGCGCAGGTCGTCGTCCGCGCCCAGCGAGCCGACCGGCTGCCCGAGCACGCGTTCCATCAGGGCCAGCAGCCTGGCGTCGAGGTCGTCGGGCACGGAGGCCGTCGGCGCGTGGACGTCCCTTCCGGGGCGGGGCGGTGGTGAAGGGGCCACGGCCGTGTTCCCGGCGGGCCACAGGACCGCGAAGGCGTTCGGCCGAAGAAGCCGCTTGACGGTCCGCAGGCGGGCGAGCGGTCGTCCGTCGCGCTCCCGCAGCAGCGACGAGGTCAGGACCACGCGGTCGTCCGCTTCAGGCCGGCACTCGTCCAGGCGGTAGCGGACCGTGTCGTCCAGGCCGCAGTTGCCGAGGTAGACGACGTCCCGGCTGAGGGTGACGGCCTCGGCGGCCCACTCCCCGTCCGGCGCGTGCGCCTTCACGTACTTGCGTTCGCCGTGGTCGTTGATGTGCGGGTACGAGGCGAAGTACAGCAGCCCTGCGGCGTTGACGTCCGCGAACGGATTGAGTTCGTAGGTGTCGCTGAACAGCCCGGCTCCGTCGGGGACCGGACCGGACCGGGTGCGGAACTCGCGCAGGAACTCCAGGTGTTCGTCGGTCGGCCGGGCCACCGGGCCACGGCCCTCGTGCCGCGGTGTGCCGGGGACCAGCCAGTTGCCGGTGACGCGGCGGACGAAGACCGTGAGCAGCCGGACGTCGAGGTGTGCCGTCGCCGTGGCGAAGCGGATGTCACTGACGAAGGTGTGGTCGTCGAGGCCGGTCAGACTGCCGCTCAGCTCTCCTTCGTCGTGCTCGGCGAAGGACCGCAGGGAGTCTCCGGCGGTGACGCGGGCACGGACGAACGCGGGCAGGAGACGGGTGCCGTCCGCGTCGGTGAGGTCGGCCACGGGGACGTCGAAGTGCTCGCCGATGAGGGACCAGTGGAGGTCGCCCGCCTCACGCAACAGCCAGTTCTCGGAAAGACCTCCGACGGAGAGCGCGGGAAGTCCCAGAACAGTCGGCCGCGTCAGCATGCGGACACACGGTCCGGCCGGAATCGCGGCATGGAACTGCGGGTTCCCCGACCTGGATGCGGGCTCGACCGAAGGCAGCGCTGAATCATCACATCCCCCTTGCGATGCATTGCCGTACAGGCTCCGTACAGGCTCCGTACAGTGCGCTGAAACGCCATGACAGTGAGCCTTTGGAAAGAACTATCGGTCACGCGATGACCAACCGACTTTTCACAGTCGGAGGCAGCGTCGCGACAGCAGCATCTTGATCGACCATGACAACTTCTGCAAGGTACATCTTCATCCGGGGCGGAAATTCACGGGCCGGATTCCGGCTTGGACAGGCCGTCGACGAGGGCCACTTTCCGCCGCGCGGGGCCCTGCCGATCGAGTCTCCGAAACCAGCCCCATCACCATGCCCTCAGAGCCCCCCTCAGGCACTGCCCCACCTGGTCGCCGCACGCCGGACCAGACCGCCACGGCGGACCCGTCCCCTCCGGGGCAGACTGCGCCGCGGCGCCGGGAAGGACGGTTACAGGTCATCTCATTTGGCGCTCCCCATAGGCTGTAGCCCTGGAGATTGTCGCGCGGCCCATCACCGAAACCCCAGTTCACCCAAGGCCCGCGCCACACCAAATGAGACACCCTCCTGTCGAGCACGTTCACCACCGGCCGGGGAATGGCTGGATTTCACCGACCGCTCCTCGGGACCGCACCATGGAGCGCTGAGTAAGTTTACCTTTGAACATTTCAGCGCGCCTTCGAACCCGACCGACCGAAATACCGGCGACGGATATTCGCCACCCTCGTGAAATGTCTGGAAATCGCTGGACGCCGACTGTGCCCGAAGGACCCGTTGCCCCCTGAAACAAGCCGGACCGACCGCCTGAAGCCGAGAGAATGGCGGGAATCAATCCGCCCGCATGGATCACCATTCCACCCCTGGATAAGGTGATCCGTATGCTCCTAGAAGTTAAAGGCACGCAATATCTCACCGCTCTGCGCGAAGGCGGTTCGCTCCCGGGCATCGTCGAGGCCGACAACGGCGGCACCTATGTGGTCAAGTTCCGAGGAGCCGGGCAGGGCAGCGCGGCGCTGGTCGCGGAGATAGTCGTCGGCGAGCTCGCCCGGCGCCTCGGCGTCCGGGTGCCCGAACTGGTGGTCCTCGACGTGGATCCCGAACTCGCCCGCCGCGAGCCGGACCAGGAGGTGCAGCACCTGCTGTTCGCCAGCACCGGCCCGAACCTGGGCATGGACTTCCTGCCGGGATCGGTGGGCTACGACGGCATCAAGTGGCGGGCGCCGGCCGAGGAGGCCGCCCGGATCTACTGGCTGGACGCCCTGACGGCGAATGTGGACCGCACCTGGTCCAACCCCAACCTCCTGATCTGGCGCCGGCAGTTGTGGGCGATCGACCACGGCGCCGCGCTGGTCTTCCAGCATTCGTGGCCCGCGGTGGACGGCTGGGCGAACCGGGACTACGGCCTGGGCTCGCACGTCCTGTCCGAGCCGGTGGCGGGTCTCGGCGCGCGGGCGCTCAAGGAACTCGACGCCGAACTGGCGGCCCTCGTGACCGCCGCTCGCCTGGAGGAGGTCCTCGCACTGGTTCCGGACGACTTCCTGCTGACCATGAACTCGGCGAACGGCGCCGACGCGGCGACCCTGCGCGGGCGCTACTGCGAGTACCTGCTGGCGCGTTGCGCGGGCGAACGCGCCTGGTGGCCGGAGGCAGCCGCATGACCGATCACCCCACGCCGTCCCTCGGCTTCGACTACGCGCTGCTGCACGCCGTCCCCCGCGTCGACCGCGGTGAGCGGATCAACGTCGGCGCCCTCCTCTACTGCAGGGAGGCGGACTTCCTCGGCGCCGCGGTGCACGTCGACGCCGCGCGCCTGCGCGCGCTGGACCCCTCGGTCGATCTCGACCGCGTCATGGACGCCTTGGAGGCGATCCGCGCGATCTGCGAGGGCGCTGCGGCGGCCGGCCCTGCCGCGGCGGGCAGTCGGCGCTCCCGCTTCGGCTGGCTCACCGCGCCCCGCAGCGCCGTCGTCCAGACGGGCCAGGTGCACGGTGGTCTCACCGCCGACCCGACGGCCGAACTCGACCGGTTGATGAACCGCTTGGTGCGCTGACCTCGCGCTGCCGGGCCGCCGTAGCCCCTTCGACTCCCGAGGATCGTATGCAGGACATCGTCAGTGCCATCCTGAGCGGGGACGCGACTCGGCGGGACTTCGCCGCACTCGCCCTTCCCGAGACCTACCGGGCCGTCACCCTGCACAAGAGCGACACCGACCTGTTCGCCGGGCTCGCCACCGCGGACAAGGATCCGCGCAAGTCGATCCGCCTGGACGAGGTCCCGCTGCCGGAGCTCGGCGCGGGCGAGGCCCTGGTGGCCGTCATGGCCTCCTCGGTCAACTACAACACCGTCTGGTCGTCGATCTTCGAGCCGCTGCCGACCTTCGTCTTCCTGGAGCGCTACGGGAGACTGTCACCACTGTCCGCGCGGCACGACCTGCCGTACCACATCATCGGCTCCGACCTCGCGGGCGTCGTCCTGCGCACCGGCCCCGGCGTCAACTCCTGGAAGCCCGGTGACGAGGTCGTCGCGCACTGCCTCTCCGTCGAGCTGGAGTCCTCCGACGGCCACAACGACACCATGCTCGACCCCGAGCAGCGGATCTGGGGCTTCGAGACCAACTTCGGCGGGCTCGCCGAGATCGCGCTCGTCAAGTCCAACCAGCTGATGCCCAAGCCCGACCACCTCAGCTGGGAGGAGGCCGCCGCACCGGGCCTGGTCAACTCCACCGCCTACCGCCAGCTGGTCTCCCGCAACGGCGCCGGCATGAAGCAGGGCGACAACGTCCTCATCTGGGGCGCCAGCGGCGGACTCGGCAGCTACGCCACGCAGTTCGCCCTCGCCGGCGGCGCCAACCCGATCTGCGTCGTCTCCAGCGCACAGAAGGCCGACATCTGCCGGGCCATGGGCGCCGACGCGATCATCGACCGCAACGCCGAGGGCTACACGTTCTGGAAGGACGAGAACACCCAGGACCCCAAGGAGTGGAAGCGCTTCGGCAAGCGCATCCGCGAACTCACCGGCGGCGAGGACATCGACATCGTCTTCGAGCACCCCGGCCGCGAGACCTTCGGCGCGAGCGTCTTCGTCACCCGCAAGGGCGGCACCATCACCACCTGCGCCTCCACCTCGGGCTACATGCACGAGTACGACAACCGCTACCTGTGGATGTCGCTGAAGCGGATCATCGGCTCCCACTTCGCCAACTACCGCGAGGCCTGGGAGGCCAACCGCCTCATCGCCAAGGGCAAGATCCACCCCACCCTGTCGAAGGTCTACTCCCTGGAGGAGACCGGGCAGGCCGCGTACGACGTGCACCGCAACCTCCACCAGGGCAAGGTCGGCGTCCTCTGCCTCGCCCCCGAGGAGGGCCTGGGCGTGCG
The DNA here is from genome assembly GCF_018728545.1 of Streptomyces sp. ATCC 21386. Lineage (NCBI taxonomy): Bacteria > Bacillati > Actinomycetota > Actinomycetes > Kitasatosporales > Streptomycetaceae > Streptomyces > Streptomyces sp. ATCC 21386. The sequence goes on along the minus strand of NZ_JAAVVL010000001.1, from coordinate 4,251,295 downwards.
CGACCACGCCAAGCGCGCCCAGCACATCGACGCCATCAACCGCTTCCGCGTACCGCTACGGACGACCGGCTGATCCCGGTCGCCCACGGGCTGCCACCGCCCCCAGGGGGAAGGTGGCAGCCCTTTCTCGTGCCCGCGTCGGCGTACGGCAGCAGGATCCCCTTGAAATCTCGTTTCAGATACAGGGATGCATTGGGATACAGTTCTGCATCTGAACGGCTCGTCGAGCAGACCAGCCGGACGCCACCACTCGAGAACCTGGAGAAGAACCCATGAGCAAGGCAGGGCAGACGGAGCGGTCGGCGACCGCCGAACCGCCTGTCGTCCCCGACGCGCCCCCGCCCGATCCGAAGCGGTGGCTTGCGCTGACCGTCCTGCTGGTCGCCACCTTCATGGACCTGCTCGACGTCAACATCATCACCGTGGCGATCCCCAGCATCCAGCGCGACCTGGGCGCATCGGCCGTCGCCGTACAGGCGATGACGGCGGGCTACACGCTGAGCTTCGCGGTCCTGCTGATCACCGGCGGCCGGCTCGGTGACATCTTCGGCCGCAAGCGCATGTTCCTCACCGGCGTCGCCGGGTTCGTGATCGCGTCGGCCCTGTGCGCCGCCGCGCAGAGCACCGAGATGCTGGTCGCGGCCCGGATGCTGCAGGGCCTCACCGCCGCCGTCATGGTTCCCCAGGTGCTGGCGATCATCCACGTCACCTTCGCCCCCCAGGAGATCGGACGGGTCGTCAGCCTGTACGCGAGCATGGTGGGACTGGCCATCGTCTCCGGTCCCCTCCTCGGCGGCGCCCTGGTCGACTGGAGCCCGCTGGGCCTCGGTTGGCGGAGCATCTTCGTGGTCAACCTGCCGATCGGCCTGGCGGCCCTCATCGGTGCCTGGAAGTGGATGCGGGAGTCGAACTCCCCGCACGCGAAGCGGCTGGACATGATCGGCATGCTGCTGGCGATCGTCGGTCTGCTGCTGCTCATGCTGCCCCTGACGCTCGGGCGCGAACTCGACTGGCCCGCATGGAGCATCGTCGCGCTCGTCGCCTCCGCCCCCGTCCTCGCGTTGTTCGTGGTGTACGAACGCCACAAGACGCGCAAGGACGGCTCGCCCCTGCTGAGTCTGTCCCTGTTCAAGGTCCGCGCCTTCGGTGCCGGCGTCGGCGTGCAGCTGCTCTTCAGCGCCATTCCCGCGGGGTTCTTCCTCAGCTGGACGCTCTATCTGCAGGGCGGCCTCGGCTGGTCCGCACTCCACACGGGCCTGACGGCGATCCCGTTCTCGGTGTGCGTGCCGCTCGTCGGCAGCCTCGCCGTCCGCAAGCTCTCCCCGCTGTACGGCCGCTACTGCCTGCTGGCGGGCGCGCTGATGATGCTCGGCGGTCTCGCCACGTACGCGTGGATGGCCACGTACGCGGGCCCGGACATCACCTCCTGGCACGCGGTCCCGTCCATGATGCTGCTCGGCTCCGGCATGGGTCTGCTCATGCCCCCGCTGACCGCGCTCGTCCTGCGGGAGGTCGCCCCGACGGAAGCGGGCGCCGCCTCCGGTGTCATCAACGCGACCGGGCAGCTCGGCGCCGCCCTCGGCGTGGCGGTCATCGGCAGCCTCTTCTTCTCCGCGCTCGCCGGCAACGCCGCACCCCAGGCCGACCGGGTCGTCCCCACGGTGCGGTCCGTGGCGCCCCGGGAGGCAGAGGCCATCAAGACCTGTGCGACCGACTCGCTCGGCCAGAACGACCTGACGAAGGTGCCGCCCAGCTGCGTCACCCTCGTCGAGAACAGCGACCCCGGCAGCCGGGAGGCGATCGACGGCGCACTCGGCGAGATCCGTACCAAGACATTTGTGTCCACCTACAGCGAGACGCTGTACTGGGCAGCAGGCGGCCTGGTACCGGTCACAGGTCTGCTGTTCCTCCTGCCGCACCACCGGGAACGACGGCAGCAGACCCTCTAGGCACCGCCCGACCGGCCGGCCGCCCTCACATCACGAGCCAATCGGGAGACTTCCGGCATGAGCCGTACGACCTACCAGGTCATCACCCAGGGCAAGTTCGCGCCCCTCGACGACGAACAGCGGGCCGCCCTGCTCGCGCAGGCGGACGACCACGGGGTGCTCAGTGCCCGGTTCACCGAGGAGGGCACCGTCACCTACGACCGGTCGCTGTACGCGTTCTCCTTCCGCGTCCTGATCCCGGCCACCGACAAGGACACCGAGCGCCTCGTCCTGTCGAAGGCGGAGGAACGCGCCACCGCGACCATCCGCGCACTCGGCGCCGACTGCCGTGACCTGCGTTCGGTCTCCACGGACCTGGCCAGCATCAAGATCCGACGGAAGGGACGCTGACCCTTCGGGGGCCGGCCCGTGCGGCGCGGGGCGCCGGGCGGGCGGGCACCGGGAAGGACGCGAACATCTCATGACACCTGATGACTTCACCCTGTTGATGGCCGATCCGGTCGTGCGCCGTGTCTTCTCGGCGGTCGCCCTGGGCGCGTCGACCTCCGCCGAGATCCTCTCGGCCTCGGGGCTCGGCGCTCCGCAGGCGGCCCCGGCCATCGGACGCCTGACCCGGGCCGGGCTGCTGGTGCCCGAGGGCCGCGGCAGGCTCGGCCTCGGCGACGACGCCCTGCGGGCGGCCGCGGAGACGGCCGCCCGCCGCCAGGAGGAGGAGGCCGCGGCCGAACAGCCCGACCCCCGGCTGCGCGGCTTCGTCCGCGGCGGTGTCCTGGTGAACCTGCCCGACGAGTCGGACCAGGACGCCCGTCGCACGGTGCTGCGTCACGTCGCGCAGACCACCTTCGCCGCCGACGACGTGTACGACGAGCGCACGGTGACAGACCGGCTGCGGCCGTGGTGCGAGGACGGCGCCCTGGACGTCGCCTCCCTGCGGCGCGTCCTCGTCGACCTCGGGCTGCTGCACCGGGAGTCCGGCCGGTACCGGCTCACCGCACCCGTCACCACCCCCTGACGGCACCGGGCCTCGCGTCATGACCGACGCGAGGCCCGAGTCCGTCGGTCCTGGTCGCCCCTACCGGCTCGCCGCCGCGGCCGGCTCCGGCCTGGGCATCCGTACGGCGTCCAGCACGGCGGCCTGATACGGGGTCAGGGCCGTGGGCGCCCCGGCCGGGGACAGAGCCGACCAGTCGGGCTCGCGACCGCAGACGTACAGCGTCCCGAGCGAGGAGAGCAGCGACCGGCGCTCCGCCCGCCGTCTGCCGGACGGCAGCAGCCACCCCTGCCGCTCCCCGTGCTCCAGCGTCTGCCGGATGGGGCTCAGCAGCACGGGATGTGCGCTGACCTCGACGAACACCTCGTGCCCGGCGGCGAGCAGGTTCTCCACCGCGGCGGACAGTCGCACCGGTTCGCGCAGGTTACGCATCCAGTAAGCGGCACCGAGAGAGGTCCCGGGCACCGGCTCCGCCGTCACGGTGGAGTACATGGGCACCCGGGTGGGCGTCGGCTCCAACGAGTCCAGCGCGGCGTGGAGATCCTCACGGAGTTCCTCGACGTAATGGCTGTGCGAGGCGACCGTCCCCTTGATCACCCTGCAGTAGACGTCCCGTCGGTCCAGCTCCTCGACGAGCGCGGACAGCGACCGTGTGTCGCCCGCCAGCACGGTGGACCGAGGACTGTTCTCCCCGGCGACGCTGATGCCACCGCCGGCAGCCTCGGCCACCGCGCGCGCCTCGGCGGGCGAGAGTTCCGTCAGGGCCAGCGCCCCTTTTCCGGCGATGCGGCGCAACAGTGCGCTGCGGCGGCACCCGATCATGACGGCATCGCGCAGCGACAACGCGCCGGCGACATGAGCCGCGGCGATCTCTCCCATGCTGTGCCCGACCACCGCGTCCGGTGCGACGCCCCAGCTGCGCCACAGCGCCGCCAGGGCGATCTGCAAGGAGATCATCGTCGGTTGCAGCACGTCCAGTTCGTCCAGTCGGCCCGCGTGGGCGTCCAGCCCCAGCTGCTCCACCGGGGAGAACCCCGCGAACTCGCGGACCAGCCGGTCGCAGTGGTGCATCGTCCGGCGGAACACCGGCTCGGCGGCGAGGAGTTCACGGCCCATGCCGTGCCACTGGGCGCCCTGTCCCGCGAAGACGAAGACCACCTTGGGACGCCGGGCGGTGACCTCCGGCGGGATGCGCTCAGCCTCACCCGCGCACACCTCGTCGAGCTGCCGGTACAGCTCGGCGTACGAATCGACGGCGAACGCGACGCGGTGAGGGCCGGCCGCGCCCCGGCGGGCGTCGTGGCAGTAACGGGCCAGCGACGGAAGGTCTCGTCCGGCGCGGACGCGCTCCAGGTGCGCGGCCAGGCACGCGCGCAGACGGTCCTCGCTGTCGGCGGCGACGGCGAACAGCCGTGCGCCCGCCTCTCCCCCCGTCCCTCGCGCCGGCGGCGTCATCGGCGGACGGCGATCTGGTGACGGTAGCTCTCCATCGGCAGTCCGCTCATCCACGGTACGACGCCCAGCTTGCTGAGCACCTTGATCACAGGAGGCGGCTGATAGCCGGCGAACATGCCGCCGAACATGAGGATCTGGCTGTGCGCGACGATCTGCCGCATCAGCGGATTCATCCGCCGCCGGTTCAGCGTGGTGCGGAAATGGCTGCCCGGCGCCATCCGGCGGCGCACCGCCGCGCGGATGCGGTCCGAGATGTCGTGGTCGGCGACCCACTCCAGGCCCTCGGTCGCCGCCGCCGCACGCCGCATGGTCGCGGAGCGCTGCCGGGTGAAGACGTCGATGTGGCTCAGCACGCCGTCGGGACGCAGCACGCGTGCGGCCTCGCGCAGGAACCTGCCGAGATCGGGATACGTGTGCGAGCTCTCGATGTTGACGAGCACGTCCACCGAGCCGTCCTCGAACGGCAGATCCTCCGCGTCCCCGTGGACGAAGCGGAGCGCGTCGCCCCGGGAGAGGGTGGCCGTCGCCCGTGCGACGGCCTTCGGCGACAGGTCCAGGCCGGTCATCCGCGCGCCGGGGACGACCCTCGACAGGAAGTTCAGCCCCTCCCCCATGCCGCAGCCGACCTCCAGCACCTCCCGGCCCGCGTAGTCGTCCAGGTCGATCGGGAGGTCGCGCAGGGCGAGGAAGTAGAGCTGCTCGCTGAAACCGTCCGTCCAGGGTTCGCCGAAGCCGGGCACCCGGGCCCGGATCTCCTCGACGAGATCGGCGTCGTACATGCCCCAGTTCCACAGGTCGCCCTTGCCGGACAGCGTGGCGGCCATGTCGTAGATGGTGGCACTGGCCGACTTCATGCCGGCGGCCTTCTCGCCGCTGCGCGGCGTGCCGTCCTCGTCGAGGTTGAGGTCGGCGAGGCCGCTGGTGAAGGCGGTCATGACGTCCGGGGTCGTACTCATCTGCGGTCTCCGATCGGCGAGGTGGGGTCGGTCACGGGCTGACGGTGTCGCCGCGCACCAGTCCGAGGCCGTCCGGCGCCTCGGCGGGGTCGGAGCCCGTCCTGACGGGCCGGTTCTCCGCGTCGACGAACACCACGCTGGGCTCGTACGTGCGGGCGTACTCCTCGCTCATGGACGCGTAGGAGATGATGATGACGAGGTCGCCGGGACCGATGAGCCGGGCGGCGGCGCCGTTGACGCCGATGACCCCGCTGCCGGCCTCGCCCTCGATGACATAGGTGCTGAGCCGGGCGCCGTTGTCGATGTCGACGACGTCCACCTTCTCGCCGGGCCACAGGTTCGCGGCGGCCATCAGGGTGGCGTCGATGGTCAGGGAGCCGACGTAGTGCAGGTCCGCCTGGGTGACCGTGGCCCGGTGGATCTTGGACTTGAGCATCTCTCGGAGCAGCATGTCCTCTCCGTTCACCAGGTCACCGGCAGCTCGTGCACGCCGTAGATGATCATGTCCGCGCGGGTGCGGATCTCTTCCGCCGGTACGGCGAGGCGCAGTCCCGGCAACCGGCCGAGCAGGCACTTGAAGGCGACCCTCAGCTCCAGCCGGGCGAGTTGCTGGCCCACGCACTGGTGGATGCCGTGTCCGAAGGCCAGATGCGGCACGGGCTCACGCGTCACGTCGAGCCGGTCCGGGTCGGGGCACAGCGCGGGATCCCGGTTGGCGGCGGCGAGCGACAGCGAGACCGCGTCGCCGGTCGCCAGCCGGTGACCGTCGAAGTCCAGGTCCTCGCCCGCTGCGCGAATGGAGCCCGCGTGCACGACCGTCAGGTAGCGCAGGAGTTCCTCGACGGCGTTCGGTATCAGTGCGGGGTCGGCGGCCAGTGCGGCGAACTGGTCGGGGTGCTCCAGCAGGGCGAACGTGCCCAGGGTGATCATGTTCGCGCTGGTGTCGTAGCCGGCGATCAGCAGCACGCTGCCCACCGTGACCAGTTCCTCGTCGCTGAGGTCGCCCTCGGCGACGAGCGTGCTGAGCAGGTCGTCGGCGGGCTCGGCCCGCTTGGCCTGGATCAGCCCGTAGAGCAGACCGCCGACGGCCTGCCATCCGGCGATGGCGTCCTCGGCGCTGGAGTGCACGGTGAACAGGGCCTTGACGGCCTTGGCGAAGTCCTCGCGCTGTTCGACGGGTACGCCGAGCAGTTCGCAGATCGTCGACGCCGCCATCGGCTCGGCGAACTGTGTCAGCAGTTCGGCGGGGCCCGCCTGGGTGGTCATGGCGTCCAGGTGCTTCGCGGCGAGGGCGGTCAGTCGCGGTTCCAGTGTCCTGGTCCGGCGTGCCGAGAACCAGGCGGCCACCTTGCGGCGGTACCGGGTGTGCTCAGGGGGGTCCATCGCCGTGAACATGCCCGGCGCCACCTCGGTGCGGTCCGCGGCCATGGGCAGCGGGATCGGCGAGCGCAGCGCGTCGCCCCGTGAGCTCATCCGGCGGTCGGCCAGCAGCCGGCGGACCTGGTCGTAGCCGGTGACCAGCCAGCCCACATGGCCGTCCGGGAAGACCATGCGCGCGACGGGGTGGTCCTTGCGCAGGTCCGCGAGGTCGGCGGCGGGGTCGAAGGGGCAGCGGCCCCGGGTCATGGGCAGATTCTCGACGGTGGGGACGGTGTCGCTCATCGTTTCTCTCTTCCGGAGGTCGGATGCACGGGGAGCCGCCGCGTCGGCGGCGGGTGGCGCGGTGCGGTTCCGGCCGGGTCGGCGGCCGGCCGCGGGTCCGGGAGTTCCTCGAACAGCGCGGAGGGCGCGGGGTCACCCTCGATCCGGTCGAGGCCCACGCCCGGGCGGTGGATGGGCGTCGCGGCCGGGGTGCGTGTGCTTCAGCGGCCGCGGCTGGTCGGGGTCCGCGGTAAGGGTCGGGTCCGTCGTGGCGATCTCAGACCGGTGAGCCCGTCACCGCGGCGGCCCCGGTCATCAGGCGGTCGGCGATCTCGTCGGCGTGCCGGTCCCGCCACGCGCGCAGCGGCGTGTGCGCCAGCCACCGGTTGCACGCGCCCAGCGCCGGCCCGCACGGGATGCGGTAGTCGGCGACACGGTCCGGCGTCCCCTCGACCGCCCAAGTGCTCGCCTGCGCGCAGTACCAGCGGAACACCAGCGCCATGCGCCGCTTGGGGTCGAGCGCCTCGTCGGCCGGGCCGCCGAGGCGGGTGTGGACGTCGTCGAACGAGGCACCGAGGTAGTCGCGCTCCACCTTGGACCGCACGGCGGCGGGCACGGCGTCCCAGGACTCGTAGTTGCGCCACAGGTCGTAGAGCTTGCCCGCGCGGGCGTGGAAGAGGACACCCCGGCGCAGCACCCGCGCCCTGCCGCCCAGTTCGAACAGGTCCCCGTGGGGCGCGAACGCGGTGTCGTGCACATCGGCGTGTTGCAGCAGGTCCTTGGCCGCGGCGCTCATCCCGCTCTCGGCCGTGCACAGGTTGACGGAGCCCGTGACGACGAAGTCCGCCCCGAGCACGAAGCAGGCCGCGGCCGACTCGGGGGAGCCGATGCCCCCGCCCGCCCCGACGCGTACGTGTTCGGCGACGCCGCCGATCTCCGCGCGCAGGAGGCGCAGCGCGGGCAGCAGCGCCCACAGGCCCGCGTGGTCGCAGTGGTCTCCCGCGTCACCCACCGCGCAGACGTCGTCCGCCAGCGCGACATGCTCCCCGGCCGCCGCCTCCTCGGCTGTGAGCAGGCCCTCGGCCACCAGCCGCCGCACCAGCGGAGCGGGCGGCGGGGAGAGGAACAGGCGGGCGGCGTCAGGCCGGGTCACTTTCGCCAGCAGCTTGCGCGGCACGTGCACCGTGCCCTCCGGCGACACGCGCGCACCGGTCAGGCGGTGGCGTACGAGGGCGGGGGTCACCTCCACGTGGGTGGCGGCCTCCACGAAACGGACGTCGTGGCGGATGAGGACGTCCACCAGGTCGGCCTCGGCGCGCGGGTCGAAGGGGTCGTGCGTGACGTTGACGCCGAACGGCGCGCTGGCCGGGACGCTTTCGCGGATCCGGGTCACCGCGGCGGCCACGTCGGCGGCCGTGAGCCCCGACGCACCGAAGTAGGCCAGCAGACCGGCCCGCGCCATCCGGGAGACCAGGGCGACGGAGCTGACACCCTGCCGCATGCCACCCGCGGCGTAGGCGAGGCGGACACCGTAGTCCCGCCGGAAGGCGTCCGACCCCAGGGAGTCGGCGCGCGCCGGTGCGCTCGCGGTCCGGGTACGGTCCGTCGCGGGTCGCCGTGCGGCGGCGGTCACGGGCGCTTGTGCCGCCGGGAGCGCGGTCGCCTCGGCACGGACGCGGGCGACGAGCTTCGTCAGCACCTGCCCGGGGCCGAGCTCTCGCACCCGGAGGTCGCCCTGTCCCATCAGGAGCCGGATGCTGTCGGTCCAGCGCACCGGCGAGGCGATCTGACGGCGCAGGGTGGCGGCCACCTCTCCCGCCTCGTACGGCCGGGCGTCGACGTTGCTGATCACGGGGATCTTCGGGGCGGCGAACGGCGTGGCGTCCAGCAGGCGCCCGAACTCCTCGGCCGCCGCCGCCATGTACCGGCTGTGGAACGGCGCGCTGACGTTGAGTGGCGCGCACCGGGCTCCGGCCTCCTTCAGCGGGGGCAGGGCCCGTTCGACCTCCCGCACCGGACCGGCGATCACCGTCTGGGTCGGGGCGTTGTAGTTGGCGATGTCGATCTCGGTGAGTCCGTTGTCCGCGAGAACCCGTTCGACGAGCGCGGCGTCGACCCCGGACACGGCGGCCATCGTGCCGCCGCTGACCTCTCCCATGAGCCGGCCGCGCTCGGTGACCAGGCGCAGCCCGCTCTCGAAGTCGAACACTCCTGCGGCGAACAGGGCGGAGAACTCGCCGAGGCTGTGTCCGAGGACGTAGTCCGGCAGCCGGCCGCCCTCGGCCAAGGCCGCCAGCCAGGTGAGGGAGTTGACGACGTACAGCGCGGGCTGGGTGTAGCGCGTGTCGCGCAGGTTGCGGCCCGGGTCCTCGAGGCACAGCTCCCGGAGGGAGTAGCCGAGGACGTCGTCGGCGCGGGCGACCAGGTCGGGGAAGCGGTCGAAGACCTCCCGTCCCATTCCCTTGGCCTGTGCGCCCTGTCCGGGGAAGACGTAGACGTCGAGCGCCTTCGCGTCGGCGACGGGCGGGTCCTGGGTCGCCGCGGGAGCGGTCACGGGGTTCACCTCGGTTCGTCGTGCGGGGGCGGCGAGGAGGGGGCGGGCGTCCAGAACGGCCCGGTACAGCACCTCGTCGCGGGCGTACGGGGACAGCAGTGGCAGGACCCGGGACCCGCTGCCGGCCGGCAGGGCCGCCCGCACCAGGTTGGCCGTGGATCCGGACGGCCCCAGGTCGAGGAAGAGCAGGTCGTCGCGGGCGAGGAGCGGCCCCAGGGCCCGGGTGAGGTCGAACGGCTCCCGCAGCACCCGCCACAGATGAGCGGGGTCGGGTATCTGCACGGTCGCGCCGGTGGTGCCGGAGATCAGCGGAATCCTGGCCGGCCGCGCGGCAAGGGAGCCGATCAGGTCCTTGAAGGCCCCCTCCACCGGGTCGATCAGGGGTGAGTGGAAGGGGAAACTCACGGGCAACCGCTGGCAGAGCGTGCCGGCGGCGTTCAGGTGCCGCTCGATCCGGTCCAGGTCGGCGGCCGTCCCCGCCAGGACGAAGTTCTCCGGCGAGTTGACCGCGGCCACGTGCGCCGCCGCCAGGACGGGGTCACGGCGGGCGAGCTCGACGTCGGCGAGGACCGCGAGCATGCCTCCTCGGGGGCATTCCGCCTCGAACAGCTCGACCTGGCGCAGCAGGGAGCGCAGGCACTCCTCGGGGTCGACGACCCCGGCCACGGCCGCCGCCGCGACCTCGCCCAGGCTGGCGCCGAGCACCGCGGCGGGCTCGAAGCCGTGCGACCTGAGCATGTCCGCCAGCGCGTACTCGACCATGAAGATCGCCGGCTGGGTGAGCGCGAAGCGGGTCATCGGGCGTTCGGGCCCGTGGCCGCCGTGGTGGATCGCCTCGATCACCGAGTCGCCGCGGGTCTCGCGCACCACCGCGTCGAGGCGGTCGAGGCTTTCGCGGAACACGGTGTCGGCCCCGTACAGCCATCTGCCCATGCCGTGGTACTGCGAGCCCTGGCCCGCGAAGAGGAAGACCGGTGCGAGCATCAGGAGGCACGCAGGGAGCACTCGATCGCCTTGTGCCCGGTGGGCAGCGGGGCGACGGACTCCACGGTCAGGCCGGCCTCGTCCAGGGCGCGGCGCAGGGCCGGCTCGTCCAGGCCGAGTGTGCCCTCGTCGCAGGCGACGGCCTGGAACACCGCCCGCCAGCTGTCGAGGTCGGTCTCCACCAGCGGTTCGATCACGAGCAGCCGGGCGTCCGCGGGGCTGTCCGCCATCGCGGTGGCGACCGTGCGCAGGACCCGGACGCAGTTGTCGTACGTCCAGTCGTGCAGCACGTTCTTGAGCAGGTAGCGGTCGGCGCCTGCGGGGACCTCGGCGAAGAAGTCGCTGGGGGTGAAGCTGATCCGGGCACGGACTCCTTCGTCGGCCACCCGGGCGAGATTGCGCCGGCCGCGTTCGCAGACGCTCGGGCGATCGGCCACGGTGCCCTGGAGGGCGGGGTGGGCGGCGAGGAGGCCGGGGAGCACGCCGCCGCTGCCGCCGCCGACGTCGACGATGGTCCTCGCGCCGGTGAAGTCGTGGACGGTGAGGAGGCACTGGGCGACCGGGGCGGCCAGATCGACCATGCCCTGGTCGAACAGTTCGGCCGACTCGGGGTGGTGTTCGAGGTACTCGTAGAGGGTTTCCCCGAACACCTCCTTGAAGCCGGAGCGGCCCGTTTTGACGGTGTGCAGCAGGCCGGCGAAGGCGTCGTCGTACAGTTCGGCGGCGAGGATGGTGAAGTGCCGCTGGGTGAAGGGGTGGTCGGCGCGCAGCGGCGCGAACTGCTCGCCCAGCCGGAACTCCTCGCCGTCGCGGACCAGGACGCCGGGGACGGTGAGCATCTGCAGCAGTCGGTGCAGGACATCCGGGTCGGTCCCGGTGCGCTTGGCGAGTTCGGCGGAGGACATGGATCCGCCGTCCAGGATGTCGGCGATCTCCAGCCGGGCGGCGACCGCGAGGGCTCGGGCGAACCATCCGCTGACGGCGAGCTTGAGGATTTCCATGGGGGTCTCTCTCTTCCGGGTCCGTCAGGCGAGCCGGCGCAGCCGGTCGGCCAGGGTGGCGGGGGTCGGGGTCTCGAACACGTCGGACAGCGCCAGCCGGACGCCGGTGATCTCCTTGATCCGCTGGGCGAGCGTCGCCGCCATCAGGGAGTTGCCGCCGTTGGCGAAGAAGTGGGAGCCGGCGTCCAGGTCCTGACGGTCCAGCAGTTCGGTGAAGAGGCCGACGAGGGCCAGTGTCGGACCGTCGTCGCCCCGTACGGCGGTGTCGGCGCCGAGGGCGGGGCCACGGTGCCGGGCCGCCCGTTCGGCGAGGGCGAGGTGGTCCACCTTGTCGCTGCCGGTGCGGGGGAACGTGTCCACGGCGATGAACTGGTGCGGGACGACCGAGCGGGGCAGTTTGCGCTGGGCGTGGTCCCAGAGTTCGTGGACGGCCTCGGGGCGGTGCGGCACCCGGACGAAGGCGGCCAGGGTGCCGTCGCCACCGGGGTCTCCGACGACCACGACGGCCGCGGCCTCCACGTCGGGGTGGTCGAGCAGGACCGCTTCGACCTCCGCCAGCTCGATCCGGTTGCCGCGCAGTTTGACCTGGCGGTCGACGCGGCCGTACAGGTCGATGTGGCCGTCCGGCCGCCAGCAGGCCACGTCGCCGGAGCGGTGGAACGGTCCGTACTCGGTGTGGTCGCCGAAGCGTTCGGCGGTCAGTTCGGGCCGCCGGTGGTAGCCGGAGGCCACGCCGACGCCCGCGACGCACAGTTCGCCCCGCACGCCGACCGGGAGCGGTCTGCCGTGGGCGTCGGCGATGAAGATCCGGGTGTTGGCGACGGGCGCGCCGACGTGCACCCGGCCTTCGTGGTCGGCATCGACGCGGCCGGCGGTCGCCCAGATGGTGCTCTCGGTCGGGCCGTAGACGTTCCACAGCTCGGCGCCGGCCGCGCACAGGGTGGCGGCCAGTTCGCCGGGCAGCGGTTCGCCGCCGGTGAGGAGGGTGCGTCCGGCGAGTGTCGCGGCGGCATCGCGGGCGACCAGCCGCCAGGTGGTCGGGGTGGCCTGCAGCAGACCGATGTCGTGGGCGGTGACGGCCGCCGCCAGCACGGCGCCGTCGGTACGTGCCTCGTCCGGGAGGACCACGGTGTGCCCGCCGTGCAGCAGCGGCATCATCAGTTCGAGTGCGGAGGTGTCGAAACTGTACGTGCTCAGCCATCCCGTGGGGCGGGTGGAGCCGGCCACGCCGAACCGGTCGGCGTAGTCGACGATGTGGTTGACGAGGCTGCGGTGCCGGATCGGGATGCCCTTGGGCCGACCGGTCGAGCCGGACGTGTAGATCACGTAGGCCAGGCCGTCGGGTTCCGCGGCCGCTGCCGCCGCCACGTCCACCGGCGTCTCGGGTACGGCGTCCCAGTCGACGGCGGTCAGACCGGCCCGGCCCCCCGGCGGTTCGTTCCCTTCTCCCACGATCACGGTGTGCGCGCCCGCGTCGTCGAGCTGGTACGTCAGCCGCTCCACCGGGTGGTGGGGGTCCAGGGGGAGGTAGGCGGCGCCGGCCAGCCAGGTGCCGAGGACGGACGCGGCGAGGGAGGCGCCGCGCGGCAGCAGCAGCGCGACGACGTCGCCGCGTCGTACCCCGGCCGCGGTCAGGCGTGCGGCGGTCTCGACGGCGGCGGACCAGAGCCGGCCGTACGTCGTCGTACGGTCGCCGTCGAGGACGGCCGGCGCCGTGGGCCGGGCGGCGGCCCGGCGGGCGAACCCGTCGAGCACGGAAGGGAGGTCGATGGTGCGCTCGGTGGCGTTGGCCGCGTCGACGACGGCGTGGTCCTGCGGCGACCAGATGCGCAGCGAGGCGAGCGGGGAGTCCGCGGCGGTGCCGAGCGAGACCAGGAGGGCGTCGTAGCGGCGGACCATGCGTTCGACATCCGCGCGGTGCAGCACCCCGGTGTAGAACACGGCACGCACGGTGGCCGAGTCACGGTTGGCCGAGACGAAGAATTCCAGGTCGAACTGGCTGAACCCGTTCTCCACGACCAGGAGTTCGGCGTCTTCGCCGGCGAGGGTGAAGGTGCGCTGCGCGTCGGTGAACGGCACGTAGTTGAAGACGTGTTTGAAGAGGCCGTTGCGCCACCCGGAGCTGTCCCGCCGGACCATGTCCAGAACGTCGTCGGCGGGGACGTCCTTGTGCGCCATCGCTTCCATGAAGGTGCGGCGGGTCAGTGCGGTGAGGTCCCGGAAGGTCGCGTCCCGGTCGAGCGGCAGGCGCAGGGTGACGAGGTTGCTGTGATAGCCGACCGTGTCGACCGCCTCGCGCGGGCGGGTGTTCACGGGGGAGCCGATGGTGAGGTCGGGGCCGGCTCCGTGGCCGGCGAGGAGGACCGCATAGGCGGCGAGGAGCACCACCGACTCCGGTGCGCGGAGTTCGCGTTGGAGGCGGCGCACCACGGCGTGGGCCTCGGGCGACAGGACGTGGGTGACCTCGTCGCCGCGGAGGGTGGTGACCGACTGCTCCCGTTGCTCGCACCCGAGTTCGAGGCCCGAGGGGTGGAAGCCTGCCATCCGGTCGTGCCAGTAGCGGCGGCTCTCGGTGGACGCCTCGGGCTCGTGCCAGATCGGCACGGGGGTGGTGTCGGGGTTCTCCCCGGCGACGAGCGCCTCGTACAGGGAGACGAATCCGGCGCGCAGGACGGCCGTCGACTGGACGTCCGACACGGCGTGGTGCAGAGCCAGACAGAAGGTGTCGCCGTCCGGGCCGTGCAGGACCAGCGCGCGCAGGAGGGGGCTGCCGTCCGGGGTGAAGGGCCTGGCCACGAAGGCGGTCAGGACGGCCCGTTCGTCCTCGTCGGTGCCCCGGTGCGCGGCCTCCTCCAGGTCGACGGCGACCGCGGGGAGCACGGATCTGGTCAGGTCCGCGCCGTCCCGGTGGAAGACCGTCCGCAGCACCTCGAAGCGCTCCGGCAACAGGTGCAGTGCCTTCTCGGTGGCGGCGGGGTCGAGGCGTCCGCGTACACGGAAGGCGAGCGAGAGGTTGTTCGCGCCGTTGTCGGGGACCAGTTCGTCGAGCAGCCAGAGCGTGCTCTCCTTGCGGGTCGCGGGGACCTGGCCGGCCGGGGGGCCGGGGGTCACGCCGTGTCTCCCGTCGGGCCGGCCAAGACGTCCGCCACCGAGGCGGCCACGGCGGGCGTGCGCAGCAGGTCCTGGTGTGCCACGTCGAAGCGCCGTTCACCGGCGACCTCGATGGGGGCGATGCCGGGCGTGGTGCGCATCCGGTTCAGTCCGCTGTGTTCGCTGGCGGAGGTCATGACCGTGGCGCGTCGCCAGCCAGGGCGTGGGTCGAGGCCGGCGGCGGTGGCGAGGTAGGCCATGAACGATCCGACGAGCGAGACCAGTTCACCGGCGTAGTCCTCGTCCAGTCCGGCGCGGCGCAGCGCCCCGGTGCCGATCGGCCGGAAGGCGGCGTGGAGTCCGGCCGCGAAGGCGGTGGGCGTGACGTCGGGCTTCGCGGCGAGCCGTTCCGCGGTGTCGGACAGTTCGCCGGTCTCCTCGGGGGTGAGGACGGTGGTCATGTTGCCGATGACGCGTCCGAACTGGAGGTGGACGGTCGGGACGTCGACCAGCTCGGGATCGAAGACGATCACGTGAGGGGCGGTGTCCTGCCGAGCGGCGATCTTCTCGGCGAGCACACCGGCGAACACGGAGCCGGCGCAGTACCCCAGCACTGCCCGGACGTTGCGCCCGCTGGCCCTCACCTCCGACAGCCAGGGCTGGAGGTACCGCTCGTCCAGGGCGTCGTGTTCGGGGCTGCGGACCGGAGCGACGGTCTGCCACAGCGCGCAGTCGAGGTTCAGACCGGGTGTGAGATCAGTGAATCCTCCTTCGTTCCGGCCGGTGACCGGAAAGTCGGCGGCGAGCACGATGTCGGTGTCGTCTCCCGCATCGCGCACGACGTTCCACACGGTGGGGTCGGGCATGCATTTCCCCCGGATATCAAATGGACTGAATACCGATCCGATTACAGAGAACGGAGAAGCGGGCGGCCGGGTTCGCCTTCCCGCACCTCTCCCTTCAGGCCAGGCTGGATACTACGTACGGATGATCTGCCTGTCTACAGCATTCATTTGCCTGCCGTAGCACCTCGGCACCACCGAGCAGTCCCTTGAATCGAGGCTCGCGAGGAATTTCAGACAGGGGGAATTGAATTCCCGCTGGGAATGATGGAGTTCCAGCCGTCCGACGCATTTTTCCGGATATGTCGGAGCAGAGTTTCAGCCAGAGGCAGGCCGGATCACCTTGTGAAGCCCATGCCCCGCCGACGGCACTCGCCAGGAGAAACAGCTGCCGACGGCCCGTACATATGTTCAGCGCTCCATGGCTGGATGGCCGGTAATCATCGAGCAGAACCGCCTCCGACACGGGAAGGTGCCCCCTGCAATCAGCCACGAGAGGCCCGGTCGGTGCCACTTCCTCATTCCTGCGGGCCGACGACGATGGCGAGAATTCACCTGCCTCCGTGAATCACGTTCCGGCCCCGGATAGGGTGATCCACATGTTGCAAGAGGTTAAAGGCACGCAATACCTGACCGCACTGCGCGAAGGCGGTTCGCTCCCGGGCATCGTCGAGGCCGACGACGACGGCACCTACGTGGTCAAGTTCCGAGGAGCCGGGCAGGGCAGCGCGGCGCTGGTCGCGGAGATAGTGGTCGGCGAGCTCGGCCGACGCCTCGGCGTCCGGGTACCCGATCTGGTGCTCCTCGACGTGGGCGGCAAACTCGCCCGCAGTGAACCGGACCAGGAGGTGCGGCAACTGCTGCTCGCCAGCACCGGCCGGAACCTGGGCATGGACTTCCTGCCGGGATCGGTGGACTACGACGGCATCAAGTGGCGGGCGCCGGCCGAGGAGGCCGCCCGGATCTACTGGCTGGACGCCCTGACGGCGAACGTGGACCGCACCTGGTCCAACCCCAACCTCCTCGTCTGGCACCGGAAGT
This sequence comes from Streptomyces sp. ATCC 21386, assembly GCF_018728545.1. Taxonomy (NCBI): domain Bacteria; kingdom Bacillati; phylum Actinomycetota; class Actinomycetes; order Kitasatosporales; family Streptomycetaceae; genus Streptomyces; species Streptomyces sp. ATCC 21386. Next base: position 4,234,791 of record NZ_JAAVVL010000001.1, on the reverse strand, counting down.
TGTGGGCGATCGACCACGGCGCCGCGCTGGTCTTCCAGCACTCGTGGCCCGCGGTGGACGGCTGGGCGAACCGGGACTACGGCCTGGGCTCGCACGTCCTCTCCTCACAGGCGGCCGACCTCGGCGCGCGGGCGCTCAAGGAACTCGACGCCGAACTGGCGGAACTCGTGACCGCCGCTCGCCTGGAGGAGGTCCTCGCACTGGTTCCGGACGACTTCCTGCTGGCCCTCGACTCCGCGAACGGCGCCGACGCGGCGGCCCTGCGCGGGCGCTACTGCGAGTACCTGCTGGCGCGTTGCGCGGGCGAGCGCGACTGGTGGCCCGAGGGAGCCGCGTGACCACAGCTTCAGCTACAAGACCGTATAGGGATACAATCATGTATCCGAAATGGCCGGTGGAAGGGGCGATCACCATCGGCCGGGGTCCGGACGTTGAACCGCCGGACCCGGACGGAGACCTTCGGCGAGCCGCCCGAGACGCAGCGCTCCTGCCACCGTCGGCGTGACGAGACCCTCGCCGGGCCGGGGCAGGGCGTACGGCCGTCGAACTCCCCGCACGAACGCCGCCACCACACCACGAACCACATCTGGAGACCCCCGGCATGAGCCGTTCGACGTATCAGGTCATCACCCGTGGCAAGTTCGCACCCCTCGACGAGGAACAGCGGGCCGCCCTGGTCGCGCAGGCGGACGACCACGGCGTGCTGAGCGCCCGGTTCACCGAGGAGGGAACCGTCACCTACGAGCTGCCGCCGCAGACGTTCACCTTCCGCGTGCTGATCCCGGTCGGCGACGACGACACCGAGCGCCTCGTCCTGGCGAAGGCCGAGGAACTCGCCACCTCGGCGATCCGCCGGCTCGGCGCCGACTGCCAGGATCTGCGTTCCAGGTCCTCGGACCTGGCCGCCATCAAAATGCGACGGCGCTGAATCCGTCGGTGCGGTCCCCTCTCGGCGCGGGGCGCCGGGCGGGCCCGCACCGGAAGAACGGCGAACACTCCATGACAGCCGCCGACTTCACCCGCTGACGTCCGAGCCGGTCCGCGCCGAGTCCCCTCGGCGCGGACCGACGTCCCCCAGGCGCGGACCGCCGTCCGCTCGACCTTCGCTCGACCTCCGCGGCGGCCTCTCCGCACGACAGCCTCGTCGAAGGCCCTTACCGTTCGGTCACAGCCGGGTCGGCCAGTTCGGCGGTTGCCTCGGCCGTCCCGTCGTCCTTCTTTCCCGCGTCCAACTGCCGCAGCGCCGGAAGGGCCACGGCCGACAGGGCCACCACACCCCACGACACCGCGAGAAGCGCTCCGGTCTGCCGCAGCCCGATCCACTCGACAAGCAGGCCGGCACCGAGGGTGCCCAGCGGGATGGCCGTCATCGACACCGCGTTCTGCAGACCGAGCACCCTGCCCCGGACCTCCTCCGGGATCCGCTCCGTGACCAGGACGAGCAACAAGGAGGCCATCGGTCCGGCCCCGATGCCCGCGAGCACGGCCGCCACCAGCATCACCGGCACCGGAGGGAGCAGGGCAAGTCCCGCGGTACCGATGGTGGACAAGATCTGAGCCGTCACGAAGACCGTGCGCCGTGACCAGCGTGAGCCGAAGGCGGCGTACAGGCCCGCTCCGCCGATCCCGCCCACGGCCAGACAGGACACGACCAGTCCGAAGCCACCGGGCGATCCCTCGCCGACGAGATACACGGGCAGGACGAGGTTCTCCAGCGGTGCGAGGACGACCGCGCTGCCCGCCGACACCAGGGTGATCGCGGTCAGTACCCGGTCACGGCGCAGCACCCTGAACCCCCGCGCGACATCGGCGCGAAGGCCGCCGCCCTCGGGCGAGGGCGCGGACTGCAGACCGATGTGCTTCGGCAGGGTCAGCGTGACGAGCGCGGCGAGGGCCGAGCACGCCGCGGTGATCCACAGGACGGTCGTCGGGTCCGCGATCATGATGAGCGCCCCGGCCGCGGCGGGCCCGAGGATCACCACGCCTCCGCTGATGCTCTCCCGCAGCCCGGCCAGACGCTCCATGCCGACTCCGGTGGCGGCGGCCACATCGGACGCGAGCGCCTCCCTGGCGGTCATCCCCGGCACGTCGAAGACGACTCCGGCCACACCGAGGACCACGAACCAGGCGACGGTGAGCCCAGAAACCGCGTCCACGATCGGCAGTGCCGCGACGCAGACGGCGGAGGCCAGGTCCGCGCCCATCGACAGCCGACGGCGGCCGACCCGGTCGATGAGCACTCCTCCCGCCACGGCGGACACCAGCATCGGCAGCGCGCTCGCGGCGGCCACCAGTCCGACTGCCGCGGCGTCGCCGGTGCGCAGCAGCACCAGCCAGGGAAGGGCGATGGCCGCCACGGTGTTCCCGAGCAGCGACAACCCATGGGAGAGGAGGTATCGGATCAGCACCGAGTCAGTTTGGCAGGGCCGTCGAGCCTCTCCGGTGTCCCGATGGCGGGATCCCTCCGCCCCTGAGGGGACCTTGCCCGGCCGGGCGCGGTGCCCAGGCGTACCGGTACGCCTGGTTCCGTCTCAAAATGCGTTCCCGCTTCAGGTGCCGGCCGTCCCGAAGGCGTACCGGGAGACATGGCCGACCCTTCCCAGTACGGGAAGCCGTGAGAGGACCGCGGTGCTCAGCCCGAGCCGGATCCGCAGGCCCCGCGGCAGATGGCGGAGGTCGACGCCGGCGGCGGTGGCGTAGGCGCTGACCGCTTCGACCAGCCGCAGTCCCGGCACTTCGCGCTCCAGTTCGCGGGGATCGTCCACGCCCCAGGCCAGCCGGGCGCCGGTCTGGCGGAACAGAGCCATGGAGCGTGTGGAGCGGACGGCGAACCGGGCGTAGGTGTCGAACACCATCTCACCGCGGGAGAAGCGGTCCACGAGGTTGCGCAGCGCGCGCGGCCCTTCGTCGGCGGCCAGATACATGGTGAGGCCCTCGGCGACGACGAGGACCGGCCGGTCCGTGGGGATGTCGGCGAGCCAGTCGGCATCGGTCACCGACGCGGCGACGGTCTCATGATCCGTCAGGGGTTCGTACAGTTCCTTGCGGAGCTCGATCACCTCCGGCTGGTCGACGTCGTACCAGTGCACCGTCGGCCCCGGTGCGATGCGTTGCACCCTGCTGTCCAAGCCGCAGCCGAGATGGAGGACCCTGGCCCGTGGGTGCGCGGTGAGGAACTCCCGTACCCGGCGGTCGAAGTGACGGGCGCGAAGGGCCACGCCGACGGCACTCGACTGCCGCATCCCGAGGCGGCCGAAGTCGTAGTCGAGCTTGTCGACGAGCGCGGAGGCCGTGTGGTCGCCGAGCAGGGGATGGGGTGAGCGGGCGTCCAGGGCTCGTGCGTAGAGAGGGGCGAGCAGTGTCTCGGCCGCGCCGGTCAGGGAAACCTTCATGTCCGGCCCCGTCGGACCGGCATGTCCTGCATTCGGAGCGGTAACGGCCGGAAAAAGGACAGGTCAAGCATCATTTCGCCCTTCTGAAACTCGGGACGGGGATATTGGCGGAAACTCTTCGCAATGCCGAGGAGAAATGCATTCCGTCAGCGTCCTCATTTGATCGAGACCCTAGGGGACCTTTTCTGCCTTGACAAGGCGTCAGTGATCGATCAGGCTGTCCGGTGACTCTCGCGACCATATCCCCGGGGAGATTGTTCTGGGCCCGGTGTTCGACACATCTCCCCTGTTTCGATGAGCAGGGAAACGGGGCGGATGAATGCCGATCGGGCGCATCTCGATTTCCGGTGGTGCGAATGCGCCGGGAGGAAGCGACGGAGATCCCCGGGCGGACGGGCTCGGCGGTCCCGTCCCCTCACCCTCCGGGCAACGTCCTCGGGCCGACGGCCTGACCGAAAACGTACTCATTCGCCAGAAACCGATTTCGACGCCTCTCCCGGCTCGCGGTACTTGTAGAGACCGCCCGAGGCTCCTGCGACGAGCGGCGCCCCGGAACGACGACGGAACGGACACCATGAACACGGCCCCCATCGAGGACCATTCGCCTTCCTGCCGCGACCTGGTCGGACTCCTCGCCCAGAACGACCGGCGCGCCGCCTACGCGGCCCTCGCCCTCGGCGCGACCTCCGTGGCCGAGGTCGCCGAGCTGGCCAAGCTCCGCCCAGCGGCCGCCGCCGCGGCGCTGCAGAAGCTGACGGCCGGCCGGATCGCCGCCTTCGACAGCGAGAAGCACGCGTACACGCTGCTCGACGACACGTTCCGGCTCGCGGTCCAGGCCGAGGTCAGGGTCTCCGGCCGGGGCGGCGGCGACGGGGCGGGCTCCTACTTCCGCCGAGGCCGGATCACGTCCATTCCGGGCAAGGCGGAGGTACGCGGTCGTGTTCTGGCCGTGGTGAAGGACTCGTTCGAGCCCGGCGTGGCGTACTCCGAGGCCAAGGTCAACGCCATCTGCGGCGAATGGTTCGACGACTGGGTGACTCTGCGCCGTGCCCTCGTGGACGAGGGTCTGCTGCGCAGGAACGAGTCCGGCACCATGTACGAGCGCGTCTGACGATGGTGCGCGTCGTGGCCGGCGATGCCCGCACCGCCGCGGATGTCACCGCGCGGGGCTGGCACGCGGGCGCGCCCGCCGACGCGTTCTGTCGACGCCGCGGTTTCGTGGCCCGGCCCGGCCAGGTCGTCGCCGAACCGTCATCCGACGGCCGCTCGGTCATCCTCAACGTCGGTCTGGGGCCGGCCCGTTCCGCCACGGCCACCGCCTTCCGTACGGCGGCGGCCGCCGCCGTACGGGCTGTCGGGCCGGCCCGCAGCCTGCGCCTCGATCTCGCTCTGCCGGACGACAGCGACGTCCCGGCAGCCGACCGGGTCCGCGCCGTCACCGAGGGGGCCGCGCTCGCCCTCTACCGATACGACGAGTTCCGCTCGGGGAAGTCGGCGAGGCCCTTGGCCGAAGTGACCGTGGCGACCCCCTCGACGGCTGAGCACAAGGCCGTGGCCGAGGCGCTGGCCGTCGCCGACGGGACCTGCCTGGCCCGCGATCTCGTCAACTGCCCGGCGGGCGCGCTGACCCCCGGGAACTTCGCGCGCCGGATCGCGAGCATGGCGGACGCCAACGGCCTGACCTGCACGGTCTACGAGGACCATGCGCTGGCCGAACTCGGCCTCGCCGGTCTGGAGGCCGTCGCCCGGGGCTCCCGCGAACCGGCCCGGTACGTGGAGGTCGCGTACACGCCGCCGGACGGTTCCTCGGCGCCCACGGTCGGCCTGGTCGGCAAGGGCATCACGTTCGACTCCGGTGGGCTGTCCCTCAAACCGTCGGACGAGATGCACGCGATGAAGGCCGACATGGGGGGCGCCGCCGCGGTGGTCGGAGCGCTCGCCGCTCTGCCCCGGCTGGCCCTGCCGGTGCCGGTCCGCGCCTACTTGCCGCTGGCGGAGAACATGCCCGGCGGCGCGGCGCTGCGCGTCGGCGACGTCGTGACACACCTCGACGGTACGACCACCGAGATCACCCACACCGACAACGAGGGCCGGGTGGTCCTGGCCGACGTCCTGGTCCGCGCGACCCGTCCTGGTCCGCACCGCGCCGACCTCGTGATCGACGTGGCGACCCTCACCTCGGCCGCCGCCCATGCGCTCGGCACCAGGACCGGTTCCCTCTTCTCCCCCGACAGCCGTCTGGCTGCCACGATCCTCGAAGCCGCGGACCGAGCGGGGGAATCGTTGTGGCGACTTCCGCTCCTCGCGCACGAACGGCGCCATCTGCACTCCGCGGTGGCCGACCGTGTGAACTGCTCCCACCGCCACGGCGACACGGTCCAGGCAGCCCTCTTCCTCCAGGACTTCATCGCCCCCGAAACCGTCTGGGCCCACCTCGACATCGCGGCCCCCGCGTTCAACAACGAGGCCCCGTACGACGAGACTCCGCACGGTGGTACGGGCTTCGCCGTGCGCACGCTGCTCGAGACGCTGAGGTCCCTGTCCGGGACGAACGAGCCGCGAGGGACGTGAGCGACGGCCCGCCGTGTTTCAGCCGGACTTCCGCACCGTGCCGGTGAGCGTGAGGGGGACGGGGTTGCGGGCGAGTCGGGGTGTGCCCTTGAGCGGTGGGGTGCGGTAGGCCGAGGGCTGTTCGCGGACCGCGAGTGCGATGACCTTCGTGCCTTCGATGTACACCCACCGCTCACGCTGCCAGGTACGGAGCGTTTCCAGGGCTTGGTCCCAGCGTTCGCCTGTCCACTCCTGCCCTTGGAGGTCTCGGAACCGGGTTCCTCCGATGACGGCCCGGTAGAGGCGGGCCTCGGTGTCCCGGAGGAACACTTCACGCTGCGGCAGTCCGGGGCGGTGGTCGTGCAGGACCACGGAGTCGAAGCCGAGCCGGTAGGTGAAACGGGCCTGGTGATGGTGGTTCCGCCAGAGCCGCACACGCGCGGCGAGCCGGCGCCGGACGGCGGCGTTGCTCTCGTCGTCGGGAAAGTCGCCCTCGAAGTGATAGGCGACGTCCCACAAGTCCTCGGGTGACAGGTCGGGATAGACGTACCGGTATCCCGGAAGAGGACGCGAAAGCGTGAGTCCATAGGACTCGGGATGTTCCACATACGGACTGAAACGGTCGAAGTGCACGGCGAGAACGTCGTTGTCCGGTGGTTCGAGGTGGCTGAGTGACGGCACCACCTCGAGCTGGGTGAGCAACGAGTCCGGTGTCTCGTTCGGGAAGCCGGTGAGAATGTTCCACACCGGAACCACTCCGTATTCGGCGCAGCCGAGGAGGAAGCGTATGTTCTGGAAGGCGGTGGCTCCCTTCTTGAGCAGACGCAGTCCCTCGGTGCTCAGGCTCTCGATCCCCGGCTGCACCGAACGGACACCCGCCCGGCGCATGTTCCTGATGTCGGCCCATTCCATGTTCGCCTTGACCTCGAAGAAGATGGAATGATCCGTGTTGAGTTTCTCCACCATGGGCAGGGCGGTGTCCAGGTACTTCAGATCGAGGATGTTGTCGACGGCGAAGAAGTCCAGCACACCGTAACGGTCCATCAGATGACGGAGTTCATCGGCCACAGTGTCGGGATGCTTGCTGCGATAGGCCATCGTGGCACCGTTGAGACCGCAGAAAGTACAGTGCGTCTTCGCACCCCACCAACAGCCCCGCGAGAACTCGACGGGCAGCGTGATGTCAGCCTCGAGATGATGCAGCCCGGCCTTCCGCAACTGCTCGAAGAAACCGTCGTAGTTCGGCATCGGAACCCGCAGGGAATCCGCCGCAGCACCCACCTCACCCGGCGGCGCACCCGCCTCACCCGGCGGCGCATCCGCCTCCCGCCGCGTGACCAGCCGCCCCTGCGAGGTGACCGGCCCCCCGCCGTCCACCTGCCGCAGCAGCGCGACGAACGCATCCTCCCCCGGGCCGTCGACCACCGCGTCCACCGTCGGATAGTTCGCCAGCAGAGCCCGGCCCATCGGGCCCTCGCAGTTGCTGCCGCCCAGCACGATCACCCCGGCATACCCACGCTCCCGCAGCCTCCCGGCCACCGCCAGAGTAGGACCGTTCTGGCTGAACATGCTGGTGAAGCCGATGACATCCGGAGCGGACCGCAGCAGGGCCTCCGCGGTCTCCTCCACATGCCGGTCGGCGACCTCGCGCAGCGCATCGATCAGCGCGATGGTCTCCTCGTCCACCCGCTTGCCCCGCAACTCGTCGAAGTACGCCGCCCGGGCCTCGGGGCCGGCATCCCGGCAGGCATAGATCCAGTCCCCCACCGCCATGTGGTAAAGACTCTCCGACACCAGCTCATAGGCATCGGACCATTCCGCGCGACTGAATCCCAGAGTCTCCTGGGCGAGCCCATAGAAATCGAGGTAGGCGTAATTCGAATGCACCCGCCATCCCTCGGCCTCGGCGACCGAACGCAGCGTTCCTATCTGGATCGACGGACGCCTCACGTTGTTCCAGGGCATGGAAACGAGCGTCACCAGCATGGCAGTGCCCCCCGCCTCCTCACCAGGAAATCCTCAGGTCATAGGCATTGCGGAGGAACGGGAGGTCCGGAGCGCCGGCAGCGGACGGCAGACCGTAGCGGGGAATGAGCGCATGCCACTCCTCCAGGGCCGTGAGCATCTGCGCCCGCGCCAGCGCCGCTCCGAGACACTGGTGGGGTCCCGTGCCGAACGCGATGTGCGGGTTCCGCTCCCGGTCGAAGTCCACGCGTCCCGGCTCGGGGAAGACCTCGGGATCGTGATTGGCTAGCGAGAGCGGAAGGAGCACCGTCTGTCCGCGGTCGGCCACCTCGCCCGCGCCGTCGTGCGCCGCCATCCGGCCCGGGTACATGCAGGAGTTCACCCGCAGGAACTCCTCCACCGCGACCGGACGGGTGTCCGCGGAGGTCAGAAAACGCTGCCGGTGCTCTTCGTGGACGGCGAGGAACTGGATCGCGTTGGCCAGGTGGTTGACCGTCGAGTCCACCCCGGCCAGGAAGAGCACGCTCAGCAGCGACACCCGGTCGTCGTCGGTGATGGGGGCACCCTCGATCTCCCAGGAGAACGTCGCGGTGGTGAGGTCGTCGGCCGGCTCGGCGCGCCTGCGCTCGACGTGCTCCCGGGCGTACTTCTCCACTGCCGGAATACCCGTTTCCTCGTACGCCGCTTCACGAGGGTTGGGTGCGTACCGTGAGTCGATCATCGCGCGGTTGATCGTCAGGAGCCGGTCGAGACCGTCGAGGGGCCAGCCCACGGCGGTCATCAGGTTCTCCATCACATAGGGCCGGGCGAAGTCCTCGTTGAACGAGATCTCGCCCTGCTCGAAGAATTCCTTGATCCGGCGCCGTGCGTTGTCACGGATCTGCGGGGTCAGTTCCCGTACCCGCTGGGGTGTGAACCACGCGGCGAGCTTGCGCCGCCATTCCGTGTGCTGACGTCCCTCGATGGTCAGCGGGATCCAGCGGTCCTCCTCGGCACCCTCGGCCGCGCTGACCCGTCCGACGGTGAACTGTTCCTCGTCCTTGAAGGCCTGGCATATTCCTTCGTAGCTGGTGAGGACCCAGAATCCGTCCCCGTGCCCGCTGTAGAAAGCACCCTCGTGCGCGTGCTCCTCAGCGGCTTTTCGGTACTCTGCCGGGGCGCTGAAGAAATTGAAGTCCACGGGGTCAGGCCCGGTTTTCCCCTTCGCTGTGGGGGAGCCTTCAGCCTGCATGGGACGTTACCTCTTTCTGTTGGGTTCGGTTCACCGGAGGATTGAGGTCGCCCCGTCTCCAGACGGAGGGATCGAGTCCCGCTTCCTGGAGCCGGAGGCTCCACAGCCGGTCGAGGTCGCCGCTGTCGAGGAGGACACCGTCGATCAGCACTCCGTCGGGCCGGGCGAGCCGCGCGGTGTCCCCGGCAGGGGACTCGCGGAAGAGGACCAGGTCCGCCAGACCTGTGCCGGGCTCGTCCCGCCGGCCCATGACCTCATGGGCATCGGCGGTCGCGGCCCGGAGGATCGCGCCGAAACCGAACCCCGCCCGGGAGAGCTCCGCCATCTCCTTGTGGTACGAGGGCCCCGCGAGGACGAAGGGGTTTCCGCAGTCGGTTCCGACGAGCAGCCGGGCGCCCCGCTCGACGACGTCGCGGGCGACCAGGCCCAGTCGGTCGATCAACGCGCTGCGCCTCTCCGCTTCGGCGCGATCGAGTTCGAGGGCGTTCCGGGCAGCGGCGTACCAGGCCCGCCTCCTGCTCGGGACCGCTGTCTGCAGTGCCGTTCTGGACGGCTGGGTGAAGCGGACCTCCCCGGTCCGGGCCCGCCACGCGGTGAGCGTCGGACAGACGAAATGACCGGCCACGTCTGCGGTGAGTGCGTGCCGGTCGCTCCGGCAGCGCTCCAGCGCGTCGGCGAGCACGCTCCATCGGTCGGCGGCCGGCAGCCGGAACACGTTCGGCACGATCCCGTAGAGATGCTCGGACGACCGCATGACCCGGTGCGCCGCACCGGGCGGGACCGCTTCCGGTACGTGCCCCACGACGGGTACGCCCGCGCGCTCCGCCTCCCGGACCAACAGGTCGAACGCGGGACGCTCCAGATCGTCGTAGATCTTTATGCCGTCGAACCCGTAGGCGAGCACATCCTCCACCACGTCCCGGGCGGCCTGCGCCCCGTCCACGAGCGTGACCGCCTCGGGGATACGGGAGTTCGGGCCGTCGACCAGGCCGGCCGTCACCCAGGCCCGGGGCAGGACCGCGTTGCGGGCCCGGAGGACACCCACGCTGTAGAGGTGCGCCGGCTCCCCCCACATCTGGCGGTACGCGGTCACCCCGTGGACCAGGAGACCGACGAGGTCGGAGACCGAGGACACATGGGCGTGGGCGTCCACGAATCCCGGGACCGCGTACCAGTCCGGGCGCGCGCTCCGTTCGTCGGCCGGGGGCCCCGGACTCCATCCGGTGATCCGCCCGTCGGCCACCCGCAGATCACGCGGCGGAGTGACGTCGCCGGTCCGCGCGTCGATCAGCGCGACGGAACGGATGGTGTGGGTGCGGTCCCGGCCCGCCAGTTCCCGCAGAGCGGAGACGAGCGGGTCACCGTCGGGCAGCAGCCCCCTGCGATGCCGCCATTGGGTGTCCTCGACGGGGATGGTCATCGCGGCCTCGTCCCTCCGTCCGCGACATCCCCGGCGGGGCCGAGCAGTTCCGCCACCTGCCGGCCGACGTCTCCGAGATGGGCGGCGGCCTGGACACGGGTCGGACTCTCGACGAGCAGGAGGCGGGCACCGAGCCGCTTCTCGCTCGCCCGGAACGTCTCCATCTCGGTGTCGCTCGCGGAGGTGATCAGCACGAGGTCCTGCTCGGGACGGCCGCGCTCGGCCTGGTGGTGCGAACCGTGCAGGAGACCGCGCGTCGCCGCCGCGAGTTCGCCGCGGTCGACCCGGTCACAGGCGTCGACCATCCATGGCGGCGCGCCGGCCTTGGTGAAGTGGTCACGGAGATACGTCTGTCCGTCCGGCCCTTCGATGGCCGAGGCTTCGTCCTCGACGGCCCCAGGGGGTATGTCGACCCCTTCGCCGTGCGCGCAGAACGACAGCACCCGGGTCACCCGGGTGTCCGCCGCGGCGACGTGCAGGGCGAGGCGCCCCCCGAAGTAGGTGCCGACCAGGGTGTACCGCTCCTGGCCGAACCGGTCGAGAACAGCGCGGAGGTCGTCGACGTAGCGGGCCATGCCATGGCCTTCCGGCGTGCCGACGTGCGGGCTGTCACCGCGGCCCCGCAGGTCGAGGGCGACGATGTGGGCCCCGGGCAGTCCGTCGAGGAAGCCCGACTCCCACCAGATGCGATGGTCCATGGCGATGCCGTGCACGAGGACGACGGTCTCCCCCGGGCCGGGCCGGTGTACGCCGCGCACGACGGTGCCGTCCCGGGAGACCACTTCGAAGCGCTCCGTTCCCGTACGGCTGTCAGAGTCCCGCACCCTGCCCCCTCAGTTCGACCGCGCGGCCCAGTTCGTCCCGCATGCCGTCCCGTACGGCCAGTACCAGCCCCCGCCTGCCCTCGAGATGGATCCAGCCGCGTTCCGCCCACGCGTCCACGGTGGTGCGTACGGCTTCTTCCGGAGTCCCGGTGATCTCGCTCGCCTGGCTGACGGCCTGCTCCACTCGCCCGCCGTGGACGAGGGAACGGAAGAGCTGGTCCTCGGCGCCCTTCAGGACGTGCCTGCCCGATCCCACATGGGGCCGGTGGTCGTGGACGACGGTGATCTCGGGTCCGTGCCGGAAGGAGAAGCGGGACTGCGCGTGCAGCTTCTTCCACAGGCCTACGCGCGCGCCCAGGCGGCGCCTCAGGGACAGCATCGTGGCCGCATCCGTCTCCCGGTCAGCCTCCTCATGTTCGAACGAGTAGGCGAGCGCCGTCCGGTCGACTTTCTGATCGGCATGGATGAACCGGTATTTCTTCTCCGGCCCGATGAGCTTGATACCGAACTCGTCGGGCTTCTCGAAGTAGGGGCTGTACCGATCGACGCGGATCTTGCTCACCGTCGACGGAGGCGCCAGATGCGTGATGAAGGGAATCAGCCGGAGCTGCTCCTCCAGCATCTCGGAGGACTCGTGGGGCATCGCGGAGAGCAGGTTCCACTGGGCGTCGATCCCCAGTTCGTCGCAGAGGATGAGAAAACGCAGGTTGTGCAGTGCGGTCGCGCCCTTGCGCAGCAGTTTCAGGGCGCCGGTGCTGAGACTCTCGATGCCCGGTTGCACCATGACGACGCCCGCCGCCCGCATCTCCCCGAGTTCCCTGGGGCCCAGGTTCGCCTTGACCTCGAAGAACGTGGTGATGTCGACCTCCGCGTCTGCGAGGGCCGCCAGGCCGTTGTCCTTCTTGGCCAGGATCGTGTCCACGGCGTAGGTGTTGAACACGCCGTGGCGCTCGGTCAGTTGTCGCAGGGTCTCGGTGAGCTGTCCGCCGGGTTTGCTCCGGTAGACCATGCCGCTGCCGTTCTCCCCGCAGAACGTGCACTGCATCTTCTCGCCCCACCAGCAGCCCCGGGACATCTGGAACGGCATGGCCACGTGCGGGGCGATCAGGTCGCTCCACGGAAGGGAGTTCAAGCGCTCGAAGTACTCCTGGTACCGGGGCACCGGGGCGGACTCCGCCGGCTGGACCATGGGCAACGAGACGCGCAGCGCCCCCTCGTGCCGCAGGACGAGTCCGGGTGCGGTGGCCAGGTCCTCCACGCTCTTCGCTGCGGAGATCGCTGTGACCGCGCCCTCGCCCTCGCCCTGGACCACCGCGTCGACGTAGGGGTAGGCCTCCATGACGGCTTGGCCCATCGGCCGGTCGCAGTTGGCCCCACCGAGCAGGACGAGTCGGTCGGGTGCCAGGTCCTTGATGGTTCGGGCGATGGCGAGGGCCGGGACCAGCTGGCTGAACGAGGTGGTGAAGCCGAAGCACTCGGCGCCGGTGGCGAGGAGCCGCCCGGCGAGTTCCGCGGTGAAGCGGGGGGCTATCTCCCGGAGCGAGAGAATGCAGTCCGCCAGGTTGTCGGCGACTCCCTGCTCGCGGAGGAAGGCCGCGTACTGCGCCCGTGCGGTGGTCTCGTCCACGGTTTCGGCGGCCGGAAGCGCGCCACCGAAGATCCAGTCGCCGACGCCTATCCCGTACAGCTCCTCGCCGATCGTGTCGTACACGGTGATGAACTGTTGCGGGTCGTACTCGAGCGAGGTGACGGCGAACTCGAACCAGTCGAGGTATCCGTACACCGGTGTGATGGGATCCCCGCCTCCCTCGGGGGCCAGCGCCGCGAGGGTGGCGATCTGGATCGAGGGCCGGTAGAGGCTGTTCCAGGGGGGCGCCACGAGGGCGAGTTTCACGTGTGCTCACCCTTTCGGGGCAGCAGGAGCTCGCCCAGTCGCCCGGTCGGCAGGACCGGGTAGCCGGCGCGGGCCTTGTCCAGCATTTCCAGGCCCGGGGCGACGACATCGACGACGGTGACGGAGCCGGGCCGGGTCAGGACGCGGTAGTGGACGTCCACGCCCAGGCGATCCAGCTGACCGATGAGGTGTCGTAGGAGTTGCTCGGGCGAGGCGGTGGCGGGCAGTCCGTCGTGGGCGTTGAACTCCACGCGCTCGTGGGGAAGGGCGTGGATGTCGAAACGGGCCGCGGCACGGTGGCGGGGGTAGCGGGCCAGGGCGGTGAGGATCTGGTTCGCCTCGCGCTCCGCGTCGACGGGGCCGTGCTCGAAGATGGTGCACACCTGGAGGTACTCCAGGAGCGCACGTTGCAGCGCGTACGTCTGTACCGGTGACGCGCCGCTGCCGATCAGCCGGATGTCCTCGTGGCTGTCGGCGTTGCACGCGACGTAGGAGGGCACTCCCGTGTCGCAGGTGATCGAGACGATGAGGACCGGCGCGCCTCGTACTTCCTCGACGTCGCCGACCAGCTTCCGCAGATCGGCGGGCAGGGAGTCGTGGTCGACGACGCGTATGCCGGAGCCGCCCCTGTCCAGGCCGAAGTACGAGCAGGCGAGCTGGTACGACCAGGCATCGCGCTCGATCAGTTCGTTGATGGCGTGGACGAGTGCTTCGTGCAGCGTGGCCCCCGCGGCGTAGCCGACGCTGGAGGTGTAGTGCCACAGCGTCTTGAAGGCCCCGTCGTCGTCAGGGTGCGGCCAGTTGCGGTATCCCCCGTCCCGCAGGAAGACCGGCTGCCGGTGCGGCTCCTTCCCGTCGGCCGGCTCACCCAGGGCCTCTGCCACGGGCCGATAGGTACGGGTGAGGATCTGGGAGTCGGGCAGGGCGCCGCCGAGGCGCTGCAGCAGCGCGGAGTGCCGCGCGGTCGGCTGCCGGGCGATGTCGCGCCCGGAGAGGAACCCGACGTCGGACACCCCTGGGTCGCGACGCCAGTCGAGGTGGTAGTGCTCCGCGCTCTCGAAGAGCGCGCTCGCCATGCTGCGGTACCCCAGGCCCTTGCCGGAGCTTCGTGAGCACAGCGTGCCGTCGCTGTCCTTCAACTGCACTTCGTAGGTGGGCGTCGCGTCGAGTCCGTGCTTCCAGATGTCGGCGGTCAGCTTCTCGGAGTCGAGCCATTCGGAGACAGCGCCGAGGGCCTTGGCGAGGGGAGTCTCACGCTCCGGCGGGACATCCTCCGTGAGTGCTCCACTCAGAAGGGCTGTGGACAGCAGGTCCTGTCCGACGTGACCGGTCAAGGATCTTCCTCACTTCTGCCGTGTCGAATACGGGTATGCCCGCGCGGACAAGTCCCAGGAGCGGCTGTGGATCCGACACCACGTGCGCGTAGTGGATCCGGGTCCGCTGCATCCCTGGGCCGGAGACGTCGACTGCTCCGGTATCGGCCCACACCGCTATGCCCCTGCTCTGAAGCTCCTGCAGGGGCGAAGGGAAAGGCTCGGTGGGGTGGGGCACGTCATCGGCCTGCAGGTCGAACTCCAGGGTGGCGCAACGTCTCAGCAGCGGCCATCGCTCGAACCGTCGCAGGAAGTGGCGCTCGGCTGCCTCGGCAGTGGTGTTGGCCTGCCACAGCGTCTCGGCCTGGGCGAGTTCCAGGAGGGCCCGGTCGGTCGCCTCGGCCTGTGTGGCACCGGATCCGATGCCGGTGGCGGGCATCAGCCGGCCGGCGCTTCTCGACACGGCGAGGACGGTGGGCGTCCGGGCGACGTAGCCGATGGGCACGGTCAGCGGCGCGCAGGAGTCGCCGTCCGCCTTTCCGCTCCCTGCTGGATCGGCATCCGGCACCTGCCCCGGAGGACGGGTCAGACAGCGATAGAGAAAGGCGCTGTAGTTCAGCAGCTCCGCCAACTCGAAGAGCGCGTTGTGCAGCGCGGCTTCGGGGGACGGCGAGGCAGCCCAGCCCACCGTGCACGACAGGCGGGCTGCCTGCGCCGTCAGGCTCGACGACCTCAGTTCCAGGCCTGCCACCCATGGTGACGACCAGAACAGTGGTACCTGCCGGGGCCGGTCTGCCGTCAGCGGCTCGTAGGCACGCAGCATGCACCCCTCGGGTGCGCCGCGTAACCCGCCTGACCAGTGCCGGGAGTCCGGGCCCCGACAGGTGCGTGTCGCCGGCGGACGGGCGACCAGAGAGAAAGGGGTGCAGGCCATGAGCCGTTCCACGGCCTCCGACAGAGCCTTCTTGCGTGCGACGGCCTCCGTGGTCGCGGTGCCGTACCCTTCGGCCGGCGTCGCGCCCGAGGCGGGCTCCACCGTGCACCGAACCGTCACCGTTCGCTCTGACCGGTACGAGTGGTAGGCGATGTCACGCATTGCGCAGCCAGCCACTGATCCCTCGATCATCGCCCCTTCTCCGTTCCTGTCTCGCCGACTTCACGCCTGGTGTTGCCGAGAGCCAGGCGTTACTGGACGGACTCGCCGTCCTCGGACCAGGCGCCCCACGACTCGAGCTCTGCCATCTCGAGCGCGCTCAGCTCGGCGTTGTTGGGGTCGTCGTTGAGGAAGTCCGCCGTCATGCAGTCGAATACAACTGCGGGGCCCATATCGGAGTCCTTTCGTAGCTGTTCGTTCTGTCTTGACTTTCTGCCTATGACTCTTCCGTGCCGGCGTTCAGTGCTGGGATAGGCCTCCTTTCCCTCCGGGTGGTGAGGGTGAGAGGGACGGGGTTGCGGGCGAGTCGGGGTGTGCCCTTGAGCGGTGGGGTGCGGTAGGCCGAGGGCTGATCGCGGACCGCGAGTGCGATGACCTTCGTGCCTTCGATGTACACCCACCGCTCACGCTGCCAGGTACGGAGCGTTTCCAGGGCTTGGTCCCAGCGTTCGCCTGTCCACTCCTGCCCTTGGAGGTCTCGGAACCGGGTTCCTCCGATGACGGCCCGGTAGAGGCGGGCCTCGGTGTCCCGGAGGAACACTTCACGCTGCGGCAGTCCGGGGCGGTGGTCGTGCAGGACCACGGAGTCGAAGCCGAGCCGGTAGGTGAAACGGGCCTGGTGATGGTGGTTCCGCCAGAGCCGCACACGCGCGGCGAGCCGGCGCCGGACGGCGGCGTTGCTCTCGTCGTCGGGAAAGTCGCCCTCGAAGTGATAGGCGACGTCCCACAAGTCCTCGGGTGACAGGTCGGGATAGACGTACCGGTATCCCGGAAGAGGACGCGAGAGCGTGAGTCCATAGGACTCCGGATGTTCCACATACGGACTGAAACGGTCGAACCGTATCAGGGTTATATGCGGGGGCGTCAGGTGGGAGAGGGAGGAGACGGCATCCAGTTGCGCGGTGATCGACTCGGGTGTCTCTTTCGGGTAGCCGGTGAGGATGTTCCAGTCGGCTCTCACTCCGTATTCGGCGCAGCCGAGGAGGAAGCGTATGTTCTGGAAGGCGGTGGCTCCCTTCTTGAGCAGACGCAGTCCCTCGGTGCTCAGGCTCTCGATCCCCGGCTGCACCGAACGGACACCCGCCCGGCGCATGTTCCTGATGTCGGCCCATTCCATGTTCGCCTTGACCTCGAAGAAGATGGAATGATCCGTGTTGAGTTTCTCCACCATGGGCAGGGCGGTGTCCAGGTACTTCAGATCGAGGATGTTGTCGACGGCGAAGAAGTCCAGCACACCGTAACGGTCCATCAGATGACGGAGTTCATCGGCCACAGTGTCGGGATGCTTGCTGCGATAGGCCATCGTGGCACCGTTGAGACCGCAGAAAGTACAGTGCGTCTTCGCACCCCACCAACAGCCCCGCGAGAACTCGACGGGCAGCGTGATGTCAGCCTCGAGATGATGCAGCCCGGCCTGCCGCAACTGCTCGAAGAAACCGTCGTAGTTCGGCATCGGAACCCGCAGGGAATCCGCCGAAACACCCACCTCACCCGGCGGCGCACCCGCCTCCCGCCGCGTGACCAGCCGCCCCTGCGAGGTGACCGGCCCACCGCCGTCCACCTGCCGCAGCAGCGCGACGAACGCATCCTCCCCCGGACCGTCGACCACCGCGTCCACCGCCGGATAGTTCGCCAGCAGAGCCCGGCCCATCGGGCCCTCGCAGTTGCTGCCGCCCAGCACGATCACCCCGGCATACCCACGCTCCCGCAGCCTCCCGGCCACCGCCAGAGTAGGACCGTTCTGGCTGAACATGCTGGTGAAGCCGATGACATCCGGAGCGGACCGCAGCAGGGCCTCCGCGGTCTCCTCCACATGCCGGTCGGCGACCTCGCGCAGCGCATCGATCAGCGCGATGGTCTCCTCGTCCACCCGCTTGCCCCGCAACTCGTCGAAGTACGCCGCCCGGGCCTCGGGGCCGGCATCCCGGCAGGCATAGATCCAGTCCCCCACCGCCATGTGGTAAAGACTCTCCGACACCAGCTCATAGGCATCGGACCATTCCGCGTCACTGAAGCCGAGCGTCTTCCGGGCGAGCCCATAGAAATCAAGGTAGGCGTAACGGGAATCCACTTGCCATCCCTCGGCCTCGGCGACCGAACGTAATATCCCCACCTGAATCGATGGGCGTATCGCACTGTTCCAGGGCATCGACACCAGAGAAGCTTTTCGCGTGTGAGACACCTGATTATCTCCATCGAGCGGATCTTCAGTGGCTTCCGTAAGCCTGATGCGTGTATCACTCAGGAGTCAAGACCTCGTCAAGTTGTGGCTTGGATATGGCGTTGGCACTTTCAGGACAACATCATGCGCCGTTCCAGCCGTCCACTTTCAAGATCACCGATGCTCATCGGCCCCCCGCCGGAGTGTTGATAGTTCAAGATAAAAGGATCGAATCCCAGGTCGGACCGAACAAGGAGGGCGGCGCGACCTGTCGCCACTTTCAGCATGAAACTAGATTTTCGGCCATCGCGCCCGTGTGGCTTGAACGACCTCCGGGGGCTTGTGGGGGAACAGGGCGTTACCTAGCGTCTGCGGCCGATTACGTTCCCTGGAGAGTGCCCGGAGCGCACGGGGTCGCGCGAACCGCGAAATCCTGGGTCAGTGATCCTCAACCTTCACCGAGAGAGGTACGGAAACGTTGCCTGACCTTCTCTTTTCGACATTCCGCTTCCTACGGCGCGGGCCCGGACCGGCGCAGAGGCCACCCCTGTCGCGGCGTGATCGCCGCCCCGGCGGACGGGGCTGATCTCGCCCCCGGCCCTCACGTCGACATCGGCCTTGGTCTCGGCCGACCACCATCTCTCGAAGAAGGGAAGCTCATGCCTTTTCTCGCCGACCGCTGGAACATCCAGCCGAAGCACCCCTGGCTGCGGGGACAGCGACCGGAACGGCCGGCCCGCTACGACGAAGAAACAGGGATGTGGAACATCTACGGCTACGCCGAGGCGGTCCAAGTCCTCAGCGACCCGGCGACCTTCACCTCCGACATCACCAAGTACTTCGTCCGCGACGATGTCGACGTCTCGGCGCTCGAAGGCAACCTGGTCCGGATGGATCCGCCGGACCACGGCCGGTTGCGCCGGATCGTCAGCCACGCCTTCACCCCGAAGATCATCTCCAGTCTGGAGCCGCGGATAGCCGACATCACCCACCAGCTCCTCGACGAGATCGAGGGCAAGGAGGACTTCGACCTCGTCGAGGATCTCGCCTTCCCGCTCCCCGTGATCGTCATCACCGAACTGCTGGGCGTACCGAGCAGCGATCGGCCGCTGTTCCGGGAGTGGGTGGACAAGATGTTCTCGAACGAGAGCACCGTCTCGTTGGTCTCCGACGAGGAAGAGCTCCGGCAGATGGTCGCGGAAGGACTTGAGCTCAACGCGCAGATGCAGGCGTACATCCACGAGCACGCCGCGGAGCGCAGAACCAAGCCCCGGGAAGACCTGCTGACGAAGCTTGTCCAAGCGGAGGTGGAGGGCCAGCGGCTGACGGACGCCCAGGTCGCCAACTTCACCTCGCTCCTCCTCGCCGCCGGGCACATCACCACCACCATGCTGCTCGGGAACACGATGCTCTGCCTCGACGACGAGCCGGAACAGCTGGAGCGGGTCCGTCGGGACCGTAGGCTGCTGCCCGGGGCGATCGAGGAGTCGGTGCGGTGTCTGGCGCCCCTCTCGTCCGTCTTCCGGGCCACCACCTCCGAGGTGCGACTCGGCGGGGAGCGGATCGAGGCGGGGCAGGTGCTGGCGGTCTCGCTCTCCGCCGCGAACCGTGATGTGGCGCAGTTCGAGCGGCCGGAGCTGTTCGACGTCACGCGCGACCCGAATCCGCACCTCGGTTTCGGCCGGGGGGTTCACTTCTGTCTGGGCGCCCCGCTGGGCCGGCTGGAGGGCCGGATCGCCCTGAACATCCTGCTCGACCGCCTCCCGGTGTTCCAGACGGATCCGGGGAATCCGCCGGTATTCATGCCCTCTCCGGAGATGACCGGCGCGCGCTCGCTGCCGCTGCGGACCCCGGAGGGCGTGAGGGCCCGCTAGGAGTGGTCTGCAGCCGTCACCCCCCACATCAAGGAGCGATGCGGGGGGTGACGGCTGCCTGGTAGGACTCGGCGGTCCTGTCGAGGGTGGCGATGCCGCGCCACTGCTTCAGGCGGTTGAAGCAGCGTTCCACCACGTTGCGGCGCTGGCAGAGCTGCGTGTCGAAGGCCCGCGGACGGTTGCCCCCTAGCGGTGTGGCCCGCTGTCGGCGACCGAGCCCGTCTCGTGCACGGTCGGTGCGGCGGTCCGAAACGGTGCGGCTGCCGTACCAGCGGAAGACGAAGAAGTCCCCCGGTCAGGCGCCCCTCGCTCAGCCCGCTGCCGGCCGAGCCCGGCTTGCGCGCCGAGTGGCGAAAGAGACCCGCGAACCGCCCCCTGGCTCGTCCCACCGCGTCGCGCTCGCCGCGCGACGCTCGAGCGAGTGCGCCTCGTGCACCTCACCGTCGTCCGACCCGGGACAGACGCCGAGGGAGTGGAGCCAGGATCGCCCCGGCTCCACTCCATGGTGCGGGTGTGTCACTGGAACTGTGCGAAGAACCTCCAGATCTCTGCCTTGGTCCAGGTGGTCACGCCGCTCTCACCGGAGGAGCCGTCGACCGGACCGGGGATGTGGCCACCGTCGAACGCGGCCCACTGGACCGGGTATCCGGCACGGCAGCCCGCGTAGGTGGTGGTGATGTGCGTGCGGCTGCCCGACGCAGGCTCGCGCGGGCTCTGGGGGGTGCAGCCGTTGTTGCTGACGAACTTGTCGCGCAGGGACCGTCCTTGCCCGATGTTGAGGACGGAGTCGTTGATGCCGTGGATCCCGAAGTAGGCGATGGGCTGGCTGCCCCCGCTGCATCCGCTGATCTGGGCACCGGAGATGACCGCGACGGCCCTGAAGACGTTCGCCCGGCTGCACGCGAGGGCGTAGCTCATGCCGCCGCCCCAGCTGAACCCGGTGGCGAAACGCTGTGCGGGGTTGACACAGAGGCCGGCCTCGATGCGCCGGATCATGTCGTCGACGAAGGTGACGTCCTCACCGCCGGAGTTGGCCCAGCCGTTGCCGAGGCCCTGAGGGGCGACGAGGATCGCGGTGTTGTTTGACTGCTCCTGCTGGCCGTAGTAGGACCAGGCGCTGCCGCTGCTGCCACCCGAGGAGACGTCATTGGCTGTTCCGCCCCGCCAGTGGAAGGCGAAGATCAGCCGGTAGCGGCGGTTGCTGTCGTAGTTGGCCGGGACCCTGAGGATGAAGCTGCGGCTCTTGCCGCCGCTCTGGATGGTGTGCGTACCGCTCGACAGCCCCGGTGCGCTGCCGCAGCCGCCACCGCCGCCGCCGCCGGTCGACAGCTTGACCAGCTGCCACTGCTGGTTGGCGCCGCCCGAGTCGGCGTACTGGACGACGTTGCCGCCGTCGGCGGTGGAGGAGCCCTGCACTTCCACGGCCTTGTTGCTGCCGCGGTTGATCAGCCGGACGTGTCCGGCGTCGGAGTCGGCGAGGCGGAACTGCTGGTTGGCCCCGCCGTGGTCGGTCCACTGCTGGATCGCGGCGCCGTCCGCGGTCGAGGCGCCGGCCACGTCCAGGACCTTGTCCGAGTGGCGGGCCTTGAGGCGGTAGTAGCCGCCGCCGGAATCCAGGAACTGCCACTGCTGGTTGTTCCCGTCGTGGCGCGTCCACTGGCTGACCCGCGCGCCGTCGGCGGTGGAGGAGCCGGCGACGTCCAGCGCCCTGCCGCTGTTGCGATTGACCAGGGCGTACCAGGCGTTGGTGTCCACCGTCGCCGCCGCGGCGGGCGGCGGGTCGACCGCGGTGAGCAGGCCGACCGCGAGGGTGGCCGCCGCCACGGCGGCGACTCGGGACCACCAGCGGTGTTTCCGTGGAGGGGCGCCGGAGGCGGCACCGTGGGTCTTCATCGACTCACCCTTTCGTCTGCGGCAGGCCCCATCAGCTGCGGGTCCAGCGCTGGTTGCTGCTGTTCGAGCAGGAGTTGAGCTGGATCTGGGTGCCGTTGCCGGTGCCGCCCGAGGCGGCCTCGAGGCACAGCCCGGACTGGACACCGACGATGGTCCCGTCGGAGTTCAGGCGCCACTTCTGGTTGTCGCCGCCCCAGCAGGAGTAGATCTGCACCTTGGTGCCGTTGCCGGTGCCGGCGGCGTCCAGGCACTTGTTGTCATAGACCCGCAGTTCGCCGGCGCTGGTGGCCGTCCACTGCTGGTTGGTGCCGCTGTGGCAGTCCCAGAGCTGGACCTGGGTGCCGTCGGTGGTGGAGGAGCCCGGCACGTCGAGGCAGCGGCCGGAGCCCACGCCCTTGGTCTGGCCGGAACCCGGAGCGGGCGTGGTGGCGCCGCCGTTGAGTGCGTTGAGGACGGAGGTGTAGGCGGGCTTCTTGCTGCCGTTGGAGTTGAACAGCAGCGGCGTGTGCTGCGGCCGCCAGGAGTCGGAGTCGCGCACACCCCAGACGGTGATGCCGAGGCAGCGCGGCACGGCCAGGCAGTCGTTGGTCACGTTGGCGTAGGTCGTGCCCGAGGCGCCCTGGATGTCGAGCTCGGTGATGGCCACGTCGACACCGAGGGCGGCGAAACTCTGCAGGGTGGTGCGGAAGTTGCTGTTGTAGGGGCTGTCGTTGTTGAAGTGCGCCTGGAAGCCGACGCAGTCGATCGGCACGCCGCGCTGCTTGAAGTCCCGGACCATGTTGTACATCGCCTGGGTCTTGGCCCAGGTCCAGTTCTCGACGTTGTAGTCGTTGTAGCAGAGCTTGGCTGCCGGGTCGGCGGCGCGCGCGGTGCGGAAGGCGACCTCGATCCAGTCGTTGCCGGTGCGCTGCAGGTTGGAGTCGCGTCGGGCTCCCGAATTGCCGTCGGCGAAGGCCTCGTTCACGACGTCCCACTGGGCGATCTTGCCCTTGTAGTGCGCCATCACGCCGTTGATGTGGCCGATCATCGCCTGGCGCAGGTTGCTGCCGCTGAGGCTCTGCATCCAGCCGGGCTGCTGGGAGTGCCAGGCAAGGGTGTGCCCGCGTACCTTCTTGCCGTTCTGCACAGCCCAGTTGTAGACGCGGTCACCGGCGGCGAAGGTGAACTGGCCCCGCTGCGGTTCGGTGGCGTCGATCTTCATCTCGTTCTCGGCCGTCACCATGTTGAACTCGCGGTTCGCGATCGACGTGTACGTCGAGTCGCCCAGCCTGCCGGAGGCGATGGCGGTGCCGAAGTAGCGGCCGCTCTGCGCCGCCGCGGCACCCAGCGTGCTCTCGGCGGCGTGTGCGGGCTGCGGCGGGACCAGCGCGGCGACCGTACCGAGGACGCCGGCGACGAACGCCAGCTGCAGGCCGCGGATCTTCCGGCGGACCTGGTGTCTGGGAAGGGCGTACAAGCCCATGGCTCTCCTCCAAAGCGGCTGTCACGGATAACGCGGATAGGGCGGGAGCTCGGGGAAGCGGCGGTCGTGCCGGCGCGGCGGACCCGTGGGGCGGGCCGGAACCCGCGCAGCACGGACCACGCCTGCAGCCGCGGTGCCGGGACGGCGCCCGGTCCGCCGTCGGGTGGGGCACGGCGGGGCAGCGCTGTGGCGCGGGCACTTCATCGCGGTTCAGCGGTGGGGGTCACGTATGAAGGGCCCGGATGCCCTGGTGCGAGCCTCGCCGGGACGGAGCGGGGTGGTGCGGGTGGCGCGATGCGCTGATCTGTGGGGGGCGTGGTTCTTGCGTGCGGCCACGGGCGATCCCGGGTCGAGACGGTTCGGCATCTCGAACTGCGTCCGGTCGCCCAGAGAGGGATGATTGAGCGATTGACGGTGGATCGTCAATACTCGGTAACGAGAAAGTTTCCGTCCGTTGCCCGCAACTTTCGAGTGCGTCACCGCGGCCGGCCGGTCCTTCCGCCGCTCAGTGCGACCTTCGCCAGGGCGAGCGGCGCCGCGGGCGTCCGGGGTGATCCCTTGCGGAGCGTCGACCCGTGCCGCCCGAAACAAGAGGATCGGTTTGTGGTCAGATCGGCGACAGGGGTTGACCGGAGGGCTTTGCATTCCTAGCTTGTGCCGACAAGGTTCGGGAATAGCTTCGAATGTTTCGAAGCTCTCCTGCCTTCGATACGGCCGCTCCGCGGTTCATCGGCGCCACCTCACTCCGCCCCTAAGGAGGCCCCCCTGATGCGGTTTCGCCGCCCCTCCCCGGTCCCTGTGAGACGCTTACTCGCTGCTCTAGCGCCTCTGCTGCTGGTGGTCACCTTCCTCGGCGCCCAGCCCGCGAGCGCGGCGACCGTCGATCCCAACGCCTCGTATGTGCTGGTCAACCGCAACAGCGGCAAGGCCCTGGACGTATACAACATGGCGACCAGTGACGGCGCCCGCATCACCCAGTGGACCAGAAACGATCAGAGCCAGCAGCAGTGGCAGTTCGTCGACGCCGGGGGCGGCTACTACCGCATCAAGTCCCGCCACTCGGGCAAGGTGCTGGACCTCTACAACTGGTCCACCTCCAACGGCGGCTCGGTCGTCCAGTGGACCGACCTGAACGCCACCAACCAGCAGTGGCGGCTGGCCGACAGCTCGGACGGCTACGTCCGGCTCATCTCACGCCACAGCAACAAGGCGCTCGAAGTGCAGGGCTCCTCCACCGCGGACAACGCCAACGTCGTCCAGTACGACGACTGGGGCGGCACCAACCAGCAGTGGCAGCTCGTCAAGGTCGGCGCCGGCACCCCCGGCCAGTGTGACCTTCCGTCGTCGTACCGCTGGTCGTCCACGGGCGCGCTGGCCCAGCCCAAGTCCGGGTGGGCCTCGCTCAAGGACTTCACCGTCGCCCCCTACAACGGCAAGCAGCTCGTCTACGCGACGACACACGGCGCCGCGGGGACGGGCAAGGCGTGGGGCTCGATGAACTTCGGCCTGTTCACCAACTGGTCGGAGATGGCCTCGGCAAGCCAGAACACGATGTCGTCGGGCACCGTCGCACCTTCGCTCTTCTACTTCGCGCCGAAGAACATCTGGGTGCTCACCTACCAGTGGGGCGCGGCCGCCTTCAACTACCGGACGTCGACCGATCCGACCAACCCGAACGGCTGGTCAGCACCGCAGCCACTCTTCACCGGAAGCATCTCCGACTCCGGAACCGGCCCCATCGACCAGACGATCATCGGCGACGGAACGAACATGTACCTGTTCTTCGCCGGTGACAACGGCAAGATCTACCGGGCGAGCATGCCGATCGGGAACTTCCCCGGCAGCTTCGGCTCCTCGTACACGACGATCATGAGCGACACGGTGAAGAACCTCTTCGAGGCACCGCAGGTCTACAAGGTCAAGGACCGCAACCAGTACCTGATGATCGTCGAGGCCCGGGGGGCGACCGAGCAGCGCTACTTCCGCTCGTTCACCGCGACCAGCCTGAACGGCTCCTGGACACCCCAGGCCGCGACCGAGAGCAACCCCTTCGCCGGCAAGGCCAACAGTGGCGCCACCTGGACCAACGACATCAGCCATGGCGAACTGCTCCGCACCAGCGCGGATCAGACCATGACCGTCGATCCCTGCAATCTGCAGTTGCTCTACCAGGGGCGCAACCCCAACTCCGGCGGCGACTACGGCCTCTTGCCCTACCGTCCGGGTCTGCTGACACTGCAACGCTGACGGCGTGAGACGAGTCCGGCTCCGATAGGGAGCCGGCAGGGGCGGGCTCGGCGGAAGGCCGAGCCCGCCCCGGTCACGCGACGATGTCAGGTCGTGCGACGGTCGGGCGCGGCTGTCGGTAGGGCCGTACCGCGCGGCGCGCTATGGCGAAGCGGTGGGTCTCGGAGGGGCCGTCGTAGATCCGGAACGGCCGGACCTCCCTGAAGAGGCGGGCCAGCGGGGCGTCGGCGGCCGAGATGCCGAGCGCTCCGCAGATCTGTACCGCCCGGTCCACGACCCGGTTCACCGCCTCCGCGACGAAGGTCTTGGACACCGAGGTGAGCTGAGAGGCGGCGGTGGAGCCGGTGTCGAGCGCCCAGGCGGTGCGCAGGATCAGGGCGCGGCTCGCCTCGATGTCGATCTCGGAGTCGGCCAGCATCTGCTGGACCATGCCGAGGTCTCCCAGCGCGGAGCCGAACGCCATCCGGCTGCCGGCCCGTTCCAGTGCGACGTCCTGGGCGCGGCGGGCGGCTCCCAGCCAGCGCATGCAGTGGGTCGTCCGTGCGGGGCCGAGCCGGACCTGGGCGCCTTCGAAGCCGTGATCCACCGCGCCGAGCACCTGGTCCTCCCCCACCACGCAGTCCTCGAAGAGGATCTCGCTGTGCCCGGCGAAGAGCGACTCGTCCAGGGTCTCGATGGACCGGACCAGACGCATGCCGGGGGTGTCCGCGTCGACCAGGAACATGGTGGCGCCGCCCGGGTCGCCCGGGCCGCCGGAGGTCCGGGCCATGACGATGGCGAAGTCGGCACCCTGGGCGCCGGTGATGAACCATTTGCGCCCGTCGATGCGCCAGCCGCCGGGGACCCTGGTCGCGGTGGTCCGCAGGGCGCGGGGATCGGCGCCGGCGCCCGGGGCCGGTTCGGTCATGGCGAAGCAGGAGCGGGTCTCGCCCGCGGCGAGCGGAGCCAGGTACCTCTGCTTCTGCTCCTCGGTGGCCACCTTCTCCAGCAGGTGCATGTTGCCCTCGTCCGGGGCCGCGCAGTTCAGCGCCAGCGGTCCGAGCAGCGAGTAGCCCGCCGCTTCGAACACCACCGCCTGGCCGCGCAGGTCGAGCCCGTGTCCGCCCCAGCGCCTCGGTACGTGCGGGGCGAACACCCCCGCCTCCCGAGCGGCTTTCTGGAGAGTTTCCCGTAGCGCCTCGGGGGCGTCGTGCACGGACCCGCCGCACTCGCGCTCGGCCGGGATGACGACCTCGCGGACGAACTCGGTGGTGGACGCGGCGAGTTGCGCGACAGACGGATCGATATCGAACTGGATGGGCACATGGCCTCCCGCCGCCGGGCGTACGGGCATCGATGCCCGCCGCGTTCTAGAAACTGTATAGCGTCTTCAGTATCTTGCCGGGAAGCACCCGGCGACGGGAAGACGGCAGGAGAAGCGTGATGAGCGTCCTCGCAGGTACTGAGCCGGTCAGGATCGTCCGGCACGCCGACGGAGTCGTGGAGCTGAGGCTGGACGATCCCGGCCGGGGAAACGCCCTGGATCTGGGGACGGCCGAGGCGCTGCGGGACACAGCCGTCGAAGTGGCCGCGGACCCGGGCGGCGCGGTTCTGCTGCGGTCGACGGGCGTCAGCTTCTGCGTGGGCGGTGACCTGCGCGCCTTCGCCGGCCGCGGTGCGCGGACCGGCAGCTACGTGCACGCCGTGGCGAGCGCCGCGCACGCCGCGATACAGGCCCTGTACGAACTTCCGGTGCCGCTGGTGACGGCGGTGCGCGGCGCGGCCGCAGGAGGGGGCATCGGCCTCGCCCTGGTGGGTGACATCGTCGTGGCGGCCCGGTCGGCGCGGTTCCGGCTGGCGTACACGGCGATCGGCCTCACGCCGGACTGCGGGGCCTCGTGGTTCCTGCCACGCCTGCTGGGCCCCCGCAGGGCGGCGGACCTGATCCTCACCAATCGCGTCCTGACCGGCGACGAAGCCGAACGCTGGGGCCTGGTCTCCCGGTCGGTGGACGACGGGGAGCTGGACGACGCGACGCGTCGGATCGCGGCCGATCTGGCCGCCGGCGCCGGGGACGCGCTGCGGGCCTCGAAGGGTCTGCTGCGCGTCGGCGCCGGGGAGGAGCTGCGCCTGCGTCTGGCCGAGGAGGCGCGGCTGATCGCCGTCCTGGCCGACGGCCGTCAGGCGCAGGACCGCATGGCGTCGTTCCTCGCCGCGGGGAGCCGTCCGAAGGCGGATGACGGCCGGGCGGGAGCCAGGCAGACGGAAAGTGTTTCTTGAGTCCCTCTTCACTAACATGCCCGCCGGGGCGTAACCTCCGGGCAACACAGAACCGAGGAACCGGTCACCACAGAACCGGGGAAATGGTGTGGCGATGCAATCTGCTGCCGTGGACCTTCCGGACGCATTCGACGAGACCCTCACCGAAGGTGTCCTCGACCTCGTTCTGCGCGGTATGTGGCGTGGCCGACCGGAGTCCGAGCACCGCCCCCTGGTCGACGCCGGGCTGGCGATGGTGAAGGGACCGGTGGTGCTGCCGACCGAGCGCGCCAAGACCGCCGCCGCACGGATCCTGCGGGTGCCCCCGGGCTCCGAGCAGGAGGACCGGATCACCGCGGCGTACAAGGCGTTCCTGCCGGTCAACCGCAAGATCCGTGACGTGTGCACAGCGTGGCAGTGCCGCCCTGACGGTTCGGTCAACGACCACTCCGACGATGTCTACGACGCCGGGGTGCGCGAGTCGCTGGAAGACGTGCACGAGGCGATTCAGCCCGTGCTGCGCAGGCTTGAGCGGTGCCTGACGGGCAGCGGACGGTACCTGACGGCTCTGGAGGAGGCCCTCGACCGCTTCGACGACGGCGCGCAGCAGTGGCTGGCCTCGCCGCTGTGCGACTCGTACCACACCGTGTGGATGCGGCTGCACCAGGAGCTGCTGCTCGTCCTGGGCATCAGCAGGGCCGAGGACGAGGCACTCGAAGAGGAGCTGGTCACCGGGAGCGGGGGGTGAGCGTCACCGACCGCGAGGCGGGGCCGCTCGCACAGTCCCGGGGGTCCGTCGCGCCGTCCGGGACGGCCGGCCGGCTCCTGGTGCCCTACGGTCAGGGACGCACCCGGGGCCTCGAAGCCGACGAACTGGGCGCGCACGGGGCGGCGATGGACCGCCTGGTGGCCCTGGGTCTGCCGGTCGTGCCGGGCCTCACCGTGCCCGCCGGCGCCGCCGGGTCGCTGTGCGATCCCGACACCGCCCGAGCCGCCGTCGACCTGGTCGAACAGCTTTCGGGCCGGCGCATCGAGGACACGTCCCGGCCGCTGCTGCTGCGCCTGTCGGCGAGCGCGCCGACCGAGATCGCCGGACTGCCGCCCGACCTGGCCTGTCTCGGCGTCGCTCCTGCCCGTGCCGACGACCTGTGCGCCCTCATCGGGCGTGCGGACGCGCTGTACGAGGTGTGGGCCGGCACCGTGCGCATGATCGCCGAGTACGCCCTCGCCGTGCCCGGCGCTCTGCTCGACGACGCGCTCCTGGACACGCCGACGCCCCGGGCACGGGTGGATGTGCTGCTGTCGCTGGTGGCGGAACACGGGTCCGTCCCGTTCCCCGACGAGCCGGCGGGGCAGCTCGCGCTGGCCGCCCGTGCCCTCCTCGCCCGGTGGGACTCACCGCGTGCGAGAAGATCCCGCCGAGCCCAGCGGCTCCCCGCCGACCTGGGCGTCGCCCTGCATGTCCAGGCCCTGCGCATCGGGCCGGCCGACCATTCCGGCTACGGCACGGCGACCAGCCGCGACCCCGAGACCGGGCGTCTCGCCCCGCAGGGCTCGTTCTTCCGCGGGGTGCGTCGCAGCGCCCCGCCCCCGGACACCGGAGAGCCACTGGACCGGCTCGCGGGTGGCACCGCGCTCCTTGAGCACTCCCTGCTCACCCTGGAGCGGCATCTGCGCGCGCCGGTGTCGGTCGACTTCGAGGTGCGCGACGACGAGATCTCCCTGCTCGCCGCCTCCCCGCAGCTCCGCCCGCCGCTGCGGGCCTCGGTGTGCCTCGCCACGGACCTGGCCCGTGACGGGGCACTCGGCCGTGAGCAGGCCGTCCGGCGGATCACTCCCGCACAGGTGCAGGAACTGCTGCACCCGCAACTACGCCTGACCGGTGGGGAGGAGCTCCTGGCGAGGGGTCTGCCCGCGTCCCCGGGGGCGGCGACCGGAGCTGTCGTGCTGTCCAGTGAACGTGCCCTCGAACTGGCCGCGCACGGCACGCGGGTCGTGCTCGTGGCCGGTGAGACGACCCCGGCGGACGTCCCCGGGATGCTGGTCTCCGCCGGCGTGCTGACCGGCAGTGGCGGTATCGCCTCGCATGCCGCCGTCGTGGCTCGGGGCGCCGGCACACCGGCGGTGTGCGGCGCGGAGGGGCTGCGCGTGGACCTCGCCACCGGGACGGTCCGCATCGGGGAGCGGCTGCTGCGTGAGGGCGACCCGATCTCGCTGGACGGCCGTAGCGGCGCCGTGTACGCGGGGACGCTGCGCGTCAGTGTGGCCGGACCGCCACCCGAACTGTCCACCTTGCTGCAGTGGGCGGACGGCGTGCGCCGGCTGGGCGTGCGGGTCAACGCCGACACGGCCGCCGAGGTGGACACGGCCCTGGCCCTGGGCGCGGAGGGTGTGGGGCTGTGCCGTACGGAGCACCAGTTCCTCGGCGAGCGGCTGCCGCTGATCCGGCGCGTCCTCCTGGCCGCCGACCCGGCCGCCCGCGACGAGGCGCTGTCGGCGCTGGAGCGTGCCCAGCACGAGGACTTCCGCGCGCTGCTGGCCGCGGTCGGGAACCGTCCGGTGACCGTGCGCCTGCTGGATGCCCCGCTGCACGAGTTCCTGCCCGCCCCCGGGCAGGCCCTGGACGCGGACGAGGAGCGGCGGGCCGCCGCGCTGCGCGAGGCGAACCCGATGCTCGGGCTGCGCGGTGTGCGGCTGGCCCTGCTGCACGAGAGGCTCTACCCGGCTCAGGCCGAGGCCCTCTTCGCCGCCTGGGCGGATGTCGCCGCCACCGGGGTCCGGCCGGAGCTGGAGGTGATGATCCCGCTCGTCAGCCTGCCGGAGGAACTGGCGTCCGCCGCCGCGTACGTGCGGGGCGCCGCCGACACGGTCGCCGCCCGCACCGGGGTGCGGGTCCCGTACCGGCTCGGCACGATGATCGAGACCCCGCGGGCCGCACTCCTCGCCGGTGAACTCACCGGGCACGCCGAGTTCTTCTCCTTCGGGACCAACGACCTCACGCAGCTGACCTACGGGTTCTCCCGGGACGACGTCGAACGGCAGGTGCTCGTCACGTACCAGGAACGCGGGCTCCTGACCGCCAGCCCGTTCGCACAACTCGACCCGCACGGGGTGGGGGCCCTGATCCGCCTCGCCGCCGAGCGGGCACGGGACGTGCGGCCCGGCATCAAGCTGGGCGTGTGCGGTGAGCACGGCGGGGATCCGGAGTCGATCGCGTTCTGCGACGACCTCGGCCTCGACTACGTCTCCTGTTCCGCGCACCGCGTGCCGGTGGCCCGGATGGCGGCCGCGCACAGTGCCCTGGGCCGCCGGGGGGACGCGGAACGGCGCGACGAGAGCGGGAGCACACGATGACGAGCACCATGACCGGGGCGGCGGCCCTGTCGGAGACAGAGCTGGCGGACCTGCGCGAGACCGTTCGGTCGGTGTGCGCGGATGCCGGAGGCACCGCCGCCGTACGCCGGCTGTCCGAGGATGCGCCCGGCATCGACGCCGGGTTGTGGGACACCCTCGGCCGGCAGGTCGGCCTCGCGGCGCTCGGCCTGCCGGAGGCGGTGGGAGGCATCGGCGGCCTTGCCGAGATCGCCGCGGTCTGCGAGGAGTTGGGCAGGACACTCGCACCGGTGCCGCTGCTCTCCTCCACCGTGCTGGCCGGGCAGGTGCTGGCCGGCTGCGGTACCGCCGACGAGGCGTCGGCGGCGCTGGCCGAGGGCACCGTGCACGCGCTGGCGGTGGCCGCGCCCGACGGGGCGTGGCGGGCGGATGCCGTGCCGGTGGCCGTCCGTTGGCGCGGCGGCGTCCCGCTGCTGGAGGGGACCGCGCCGTTCGTCCTCGACGGCGCCGACGCCGAGGCGCTGGTGGTGGCCGCGGCCGGGCCCGACGGTGTGGACGTGTTCCTGGCCGACCCCCGTGAGCCGGGAGTCACGGTGCGCCGGGTGCCCACTCTGGACCTCAGCCGGGGTCAGGCGGTGGTCACCTTCTCCGCGGCGCGGGCACGGCCGCTGACCGTCGGCGGCGAAGGGGCGGACATTGTCTCCCGCGCCCTGGACGTGGCCCTGGTGGCTCTGGCCGCCGAGCAACTGGGCGGAGCACAGGCCGCCTTGGACATGACGGTGACGCACGTGCGCGAACGGACCCAGTTCGGCAGGGCCGTCGGCGGCTTCCAGGCCGTCAAGCACGCCTGCGCCGACATGCTGCTCCAGGTCGAGGCCGCCCGGTCGGCGGTGGTCCGCGCGGTCCGGGCGGACGGATCGCCGCAGGCGCTGGCCGAAGCTGCGGCGGTGGCCCAGGCGTGGTGCGGCGAGGCGTTCGTCTCCGTCACCGCCGAGTGCGTGCAGTTCCACGGCGGAATGGGCTTCACCTGGGAGCACGACGCGCACCTGTACTTCCGGCGCGCCCAGTCGGACGCGGTCCTGCTGGGCGGCGCCGCACACCATCGGGAACGGCTTGCCGGACTGCTGGGCTGGTGACGTGGAAGGCGGGCGCATGAGGACCACCAGACTCATCGACGAGAACCTGTTCGACAGCGTGGATCCGGCGCGGCTCGTGGGAGCGCACTGCGGCCGGTGCGGCACGGTCGTCTTCCCCCGGCAGACCTCCTGCCCCCGGTGTCCGGCCGGAAGCATGTCCGCGCACGTGCTGCCGGTGCGGGGCCGGATCTGGTCGTGGACGCTCCAGGCGTTCCCACCGAAGCCGCCGTACCGGCCGCCGACCGGGGGCTACCAGCCGTACCACGTCGGCTATGTGGACCTCGGTGCGGTGCTGGTCGAGACGCGGCTGGCGGTGCCCCGCACGGAGATCCGGATCGGGCTGCCGGTCCGGCTCATCACGGTCCCGGCGTTTCACGACGAGGACGGAACCGAGGTACTGACCTTCGCCTTCCGACCCGACGGGCAGGCCGCGCGGTGAGCCGCGCGAAGGAGGTCTACGTGGTCGGATGCGGCATGCGTCCCTTCGGCCGCGACGAGAGCGTCACCGCAATGGACATGGCCGAGCACGCGGTGCGCGAGGCGCTGGCCGACGCGGGCGTCGTCTGGGAGGACATCGGCTACGCGGCCGGCGGCTCCGACGTGTCCGGCAAGCCCGACACGTTGGTGGGCCGTCTGGGCCTGACCGGCGTGCCGTTCGTCAACGTGCAGAACGGCTGCGCGACCGGCGCCTCCACGGTGCTCTCGGTGGCCAACGCGCTCCGGGCGGGCGAGGCCTCCCTGGGACTGGCGGTCGGGTTCGACAAGCACGAGCGGGGGGCGTTCCATGTCTCCGCGGCGCGCTACGGGCTGGGCGAGTGGTACGCCGAGACCGGGATGATGCTGACGACACAGTTCTTCGCGCTGAAGACCCAGCGGTACCTGTACGAGTACGGGATCTCGGAGCGGGCACTGGCGACGGTCGCCGCGCGAGCCTTCCGCAACGGCTCGCACCACCCCCTGGCCTGGCGGCGGAAGCCGCTGACGGAGCGGGAGATCCTGGACTCCGCCGAGGTCAGTCCCCCGCTCACCCAGTACATGTTCTGTTCGCCCGGGCAGGGCGCGGCGGCGCTGGTCCTCGCACTCGGCGACCGGGCGTTCGATCTGTGCGAGCGGCCGGTCAGACTGGCGTCGCTGGCGTTTCGGACCCGGCGCTTCGGTTCGTTCGAGGTGTTCTCGCCCTGGCTGCCGCCGGGGCCGCACCACAGCCCCAGCGTCGACGCCGCGCGGGCGGCCTTCCGCACGGCGGGGGTGCGGCCGACGGACGTCCAGGTCGCCCAGTTGCAGGACACCGACAGCGGATCGGAGCTGATCCACCTGGCGGAGACCGGGCTGTGCGGCCACGGTGAACAGGAGGAACTGCTGGCCGCCGGGGCCACGGAGCCCACAGGCCGGATTCCGGTCAACACCGACGGCGGCTGTCTGGCGGGCGGGGAGCCCGTCGGCGCGTCGGGGCTGCGGCAGTTCCACGAGGTCGTGCGGCAGTTGCAGGGCAGGGCGCCCGGTGTGCAGGTGCCGGGCGGGCCCCGGGTGGGCTTCACCCATGTGTACGGGGCGCCCGGTATCAGCGCGTGCTCGGTCCTGACGGTGTGAGGGTGCGGGTTCCTGCGGGGTGAGGTGCGCGGGTCCTGACCGCCGCCTCAGACGCGTGCCACGGCCGGCTTCGTGGGGGTCTGCTCGGCGGCGACGATGCGCAGGGCCAGCGACCTGACCGCCTCCAGTACGGCCCGGGAGGGCAGCTGGGACAGGGGGCCTCCCTCCGCCCGCAGGGCGGTGACGAGCATGGTCGTGCTGATCAGCGTGCGGACGGCGAGCGCCTGCGCGGCGTGCCGCGCCTTCGCCGTTCTGGGGTTGCGTGTGGTGCCCTCGGGCAGATAGTCGTAGCCGCGCTGGATGTGACGCTGTTCGAACTCGTCCCGCAGCGCCTTGACGTTGCCGCTCGCGGAGGCGACCTGGACCTGGTACAGGCGGGCCTCGTCCGGATTCTGCTCCACCCATTCCCACACGGCGTCGATGACACGGAGCAGGCTCTCCGCGTCACCCGGTTCGGTCGCCGGCCGGGCCGCCTCCACGACCTCGTTCAGCTGGTCGAAGACGCGGCGCATGGCGAGTTCGAGCAGCTCGTCCTTGCCGTCGAAGTGGTAGTAGACGGCTGTGGGCACCACCTGGGCCTCGTCGGCGATGTCCTGGATGCTGGTCTCGGCGAAGCCGTTGCGGCCGAACACCCGCACGGCGGCGCCGATGATGTGCTGCCGCCGCGAGGGCCGGTGGGCGGGCTGCTTGGCGTTCTTCGTGGTGGCCATCATGCTCCCTGCCGACTGCCGTGGCCCCCGCGTCCTCGGGCCCTGGGTACTGATGATTCTATCCAGTAACTCCGGCCGTCCCACCCACGTAATTCCAGTAACCTGCGTGCCTCCTGAAGACCCAGGTGACGGCATACTTGACACCATGACGACATCCGGAACCCGCGCCGCCCATCGCCCGTCGCGCAAGCAGTGGGTGATCGAGGCGGCCACGGAGTTGTTCGCCACCCAGCCGCCGGACGAGGTGACGGTGGCCGACATCGCCGCTCGCGCCGAGATGACCTCGGCGGCGGTGTACTACCACTTCTCCTCCAAGGACCAGGTCCTGTCGGAAGCCATGCGGGGGTTCGCGTCCGGGCTGCGCGAGCAGTTGGAGGCGCTCACGGCGGCCTACGAGCCCGGCTCGGACGTGGGGGCGGCGGTCACCACGCTGCTGGCCTGGCTGGGCGAGCACCGCTCCGCCGCCACCGTGTTCTTCGTGTCGTCGGCGGGCATGAGCCAGGAAGCGGAGGCGCTGCGCCAGGAGAGCCGTACGGAGTTGCTGAACGAGCTGGTGCGCCTGATCCGCAAGGCCCGTGAGTCCGTCTCCGACGCCGAGGCGGCGGTGATCGGCCTGGGCCTGCTGGCGCTGCTGGAGACCGCGGCGATCTCGCAGGTCCGGGGCGACGACGTCTACCGGTCGCTGGGGCACCGCTACTTCGTCCGCGAGGTCGGCGCTCTCGCGGACCGGATCGCCGACCCGGGGGCATAGGCCGCGGCCTCTCGGCCTCGGATCACACCAGCAGGCGCAGGGGCCTGCGCAGCAACTCACCGACCGTGCGCAGGTACTCGGCGGCGGGTGCACCGTCGACGGCACGGTGGTCGAAGGTCAGGCTCAGGGTGAGCACCCGTGTCCGCAGGGGCCGGTCGTCCGCCCACTCGACGCCGTCCCTGAGCCGGCCCACCCCGAGGATCGCGACATTGCCGGGGTTGATCACGGGGGTGAAGAAGTCGACGCCGTATCCGCCGAGCGAGGTGACGGTGAAGGTGGCTCCGTCCAGCTGTGCGGGGGAGATCCGGCCCTCGCGCGCGGCCTGGGCCAGGGATCTCGACCGGCGGGCGATCTCGGGCAGCGGCAGCGCCACCGCGTCCTCGATCACGGGGACCATCAGACCGCCCGGGACGGCCACGGCAAAGCCCAGGTGGATGCTTTCGAGCAGATGGACGCCGTCCTCCCGCACCGTCGCGTTGAGCAGCGGGTGCTCGCGCAGGGCGAGGGCGGCGGCCTTCAGCAGGAAGTCGTTGAGGCTGGGCACCGGGGGTTCGCTGTCGGTCCACTCCTGCTTGAGCTGGTCCCGCAGGGACACCACGGCGTCCATCCGCACCTCGTAGCCGTGCGTCAGCTGTGCCATCTCCTGGAGGCTGGCGTGCATCCTGCGGGCGATGGTGCCGCGCATTCCGGTGAGCGGGAGGACGTCGCCGGGGCGGGGAGCCTCGTCCCGGCGGCGGGGCGGCGGGGCGGCGGCGTCGAGGTCGGCCCGGCGGACCCGGCCGCCGGGCCCGGTGCCGCTGACGGCGCAGAGGTCGATGCCCCGCTCCTTCGCCAGCTTGCGGACCAGCGGCGAGGAGGGGATGCCGTTCGCCGGGGCCGGGGCGGCGAGGTCGTCGGCGGGGCGCGCGGCGAGGAGGTCCTCCACGTCCTCGGACACGATCCGGCCACCCGGCCCGGTGCCGCGTACGGCGGTGAGGTCGACGCCGGCGGCCGCGGCGACCCGCCGGGCGTTCGGCGAGACCGGCAGCCGGTCACGTAGACCGGCACCGTCGGCGGAGGGTGCCACGGCGGCGGGACCGGCGGCGGAACCGGCCACGGCGGCCGGCTCCAGGCCGGTCCCGGACCCGGCGGGCATCGGCGCACCCGCCGGGTCCGGTGGCTGCTCGCCCTCGGCCAGCAGCCAGCCGATGAGGGCCCCGGCCGGGACGGTGGCGCCCGCCGGGACCACCGGGTGGAACAGTCCCCCGGCTTCCGCCTCGACGTCCACGTCGACCTTGTCGGTGGCCAGCCGCAGCAGCGCCTCGCCCTCCGCGACGGCCGCGCCGGCGGGCACCAGCCATTCGTCGATCGTGCCTTCCTGCATGGTCAGGCCGATCTTCGGGAGCAGAACCTCGACCGCCACGTCGGTCACGACCTTTCGAGGAGGCGCCGGCAGCCCTGGGCGATGCGGGCGCGATCGGGCACGTACGCCTTCTCCAGGACCGGAGAGAAGGGCACCGGGGAGAAGGGGGCTCCGATGCGCAGGACCGGCGCGTCCAGGTGGTCGAAGACCGCGTCCTGGATCTGGGCTGCGATCTCCGCGCCGAGGCCGCCGAAGGTGACGGCCTCATGGACCACCAGGACGCGGTTGGTGCGGCGGACGGAGGCGAACATCGTCTCGGTGTCCAGCGGTTGCACGGTGCGGGGGTCGATCACTTCGATCTCCACGCCCTCGGTGGCGAGTTCGTCGGCGGCCGCGAGCGCCTCGCCCACCATGCGACCGAGAGCGATCACGGTGACGTCGGAGCCCTGGCGCGCGGTGTGCGCCCGGCCCAGCGGAATGCCGTAGATCTCCTCGGGCACCTCGCTCGTACTGCCGAGCAGGACCTTGTTGAGCATGACGACGACCGGGTTGTCGTCCCGGATGGCCGAGACCGTGAGGCCCTTGGCGGTGTACGCGTCGCACGGCATCACCACCTTGAGTCCGGGCACGTGGGCGAGCCAGGCCTCCAGGCTCTGGCTGTGCTGGGCGGCGGCGCCGAGGCCCGCGCCGGAGGCGGTGGTGATGGTCAGCGGCACGGACACCGAGCCGCCGAACATGTACTTCATCTTGGCCGCCTGGTTGACGATCTGGTCGAGGCAGACACCGATGAAGTCCATGAACATCAGGTCGACGACGGGGCGCAGCCCCCGGGCGGCGGCTCCCACACCGAGGCCGACCAGGGCGGCTTCGGAGATGGGGGTGTCGATCATGCGGCGGGGGCCGAACTCGTCGAGCAGGTTGTCGAACATGCGGAAGACTCCGCCGTATCCGGCCACGTCCTCGCCGGCGACGAAGACGTTGTCGTCCTCTCGCATGGCCTGTGCGAGACCTTCGTTGAAGGCCTTGACGTAGGTGAGTTTCCGCGTGGCGAGGGCCGGTGCTTCGGTGGTGGTCATGGCGGTCATCCCGAGTAGACGTTGAGCAGCAGGTCGGCGGGGTCGGGCAGCGGGCTCGCCTCGGCGTACGCGATGGCCTCGGCGATCTCCTCACGCGTACGCCGCCGTACGTCGTCCAGCTCCGCCCGCGTCGCGGTGCCGTCGGCGACGGCCCGGGCCTCGATGAGGTCGATGGGGTCGCGGGCCTTCCACTCGGCGACCTCCTCGTCCGAGCGGTAGGGATGACGCAGGCCCTTGACGCCCTGGTGGTCGAAGTAGCGGTAGGTCTTGGCCTCGATCATCATCGGGCCCTCGCCGGCCCGGGCCCGTGCGACGGCCTCGGTCGCGGCGCGGTGCACGGCGACCGCGTCCATGCCGTCGACGATCACGCTGGGGATGCCGTAGGCGGCGGCCCGGTCGGCGACGTCGGTGAGGAGCATGTGCCCGGACTGGGGGGTGAACTCCGCGTACCCGTTGTTCTCGCAGACGAAGACCACGGGCAGGCCGAGGATCGCGGCCATGTTGGCGCCCTCGTGGAAGGCGCCGATGTTGGTGGCTCCGTCGCCGAAGAAGGTGACGGCGACGCTGTCCTCGCCCTTGTACCGGGCGGCGAAGGCGGCGCCCACGGCGATCGGGACGCCTGCGCCGACGATGCCGTTGGCGCCGAGCATGCCCCGGGCGAGGTCGTTGATGTGCATGCTCCCGCCGCGGCCGAGGCACGCGCCGGTGACCCGGCCGTACAGCTCGGCGTACATCTCGCGGAATCCGACGCCCTTGGCCACGGCGTGCCCGTGGCCCCGGTGGGTGGAGGTGATCTGGTCGTCGTCGCGCAGGGCCGCCATCACGCCGGCAGCCACGGCCTCCTGGCCGACATACAGGTGCAGGAAACCGGGCAGCTTGCCCGCTTCCATGAGCTTTCCCGCCTCGGTCTCGAAGAGCCGGATGCGCACCATGCGTTCATGCAGATCCCTGATCACCTGCGCGCTGACCTGCGTGGATTTCTTCGATGCCGTTGATGCTCGTTGAGCCATCGTCCGCCCCTTCGCCCGAGGGAGGTTGCCAAGCAATCGGACTTACTTGTGCCGGTCTACAGTAACCAGCACGGGGCACCTTACTGAACACCTTCTCTAATTACTATGGTCCTGCCCCGCGATGTCGGCCCGCTCGTCCACGACCTCCACGACGTTGCCCTCCGGATCCGCCCAGAAGCTGATCCGCCGGCCCCGCGCCCGGACGACGACGGGGTCCGACAGCGGCCTGGCACCCGCGGCCGGCAGCGCCGCCACCACGGCGTCGATGTCGTCGAGATGGAAGGTCAGGTACGACAGCCCCAGGCGCCCGGCCGGCAGCGTCTCCGCGCGGGCCGAGACCGGCACCGACCGGGGAAGGACCAACTTGACGCACCCCCCGGAGGGCACCCGCAGCCAGACGACCGTCAGCTCGCCGCCCAGCCCGGCCGGGACCCCGACGGACTCCGGCACACGGGTGCGGCGCTCGGCGCGACAGCCGAACACCTCGCCGTAGAAGCGCTCCATCAGCTCCAGGTCCCGCACCACCACACCCACCTCGAACGGCAGGGTCATGACCATCGCACCCACCCCCACGGGCCACCGAGCGGCCACTTCGCCACTTTCTATTGACAGAGCACACTAAGTCCTGTTGTCGTTTCGGACACAGCCCAGCTGTCGCACTCCGAAGCCGGTCACCGGCTCACGGCTGGGAGGATTGTGAGGACATCGTGGTCCAGACCAGTTCGCCGGAGATACGGGAGACAGACGCCGACCGCGGGCCGCGGGCCTCGGCGGCTCCCGCCTCCCCCTCGGCCCCCGAATACACGTCGTGGATCAGCCAGGACCGGTCCACCGACGCCGCGTCCGTGGCGATGCGGCGCGAGGCGGCCGAACTCGTCGAGCGTGTGATGGCGCACTACCGCGGCAACACGACGCACGAGTCGGACGGCCAGTGGACGGAGCCCGTGGCCAACTACCTCGACGCCGACCGCTGGCAGCGCGAGATGGACGCCGTCCACCGCAGCGTCCCGCTGCCGCTCGCCATGTCCTGCGAGCTTCCGGGGCCGAACACGTACAAGGCGATCGACGTGCTCGGCATCCCCGTACTGATCACACGCGACCGGCAGGGCACCGTGCACGCGATGATCAACGCCTGTCGGCACCGGGGCGCCAAACTCCTCGAACCCGGCTGCGGGGTGTCCCGGCGGCTCACCTGCCCCTACCACTCCTGGTCGTACGACCTGGCCGGCGAACTGCGGGGCGTGTACGCCGAGAAGACCTTCGGCGAGGTTCCGCGCGAGGGCCGCAGCCTGGTCCGGCTCCCGGCCGGGGAACGCGCGGGCATCGTCTTCGTCTCGCTGGACCCGGCGGCCGAGCCCGACCTGGACGAATGGCTGGGCGATCTGCAGCCCCTGCTGGAGGGCCTCAGGCTGGCGGAGTGCCAGCACTACTCCACCTCCGAGCTGACCAGCCCCAACTGGAAGGTCACGCTCGACGGATACCTGGAGACGTACCACTTCGCCTCGCTGCACCCGAAGACGGTGTTCGAGACGAACCTGTCGAACATGATGGCCCACGACACCTGGGGCCCCCACCAGCGCATTGCACCGGCCCTGCGCCCCATCGCGCAGGCAGTCGAGCTGCCGCCGGACCGGCGCGACCCCGGGGAGTGCGTCGGCCCCATCTACTGGCTCTTCCCGGGCCTCGCCATCGCCGGCGGCTGGCGCCAGAAGATCGCCGTCTCCCTGGTGCTCCCCCGCACGGCGACCGAGTCGGTGACCCAGCAGATCATCCTGCTGCGGGAACCGGCGGTCACCGAGGAGGAACGCCAGGCCGCCGACCGGTTCGGCGCCTGGTTCCACGAGGTGGTCCGCGACGAGGACTACGCGACCACCTACGGAGTCCAGCAGGGGCTGAAGGCCCTCGACGGGACCGACTTCGTCTTCGGACGCAACGAGCCCGGACTCCAGCACTTCCACCGCACCATTCACCGACACCTGGACACGGGCGCCACAGCAGCCTCAAGAGCCACCAGGTGACGAACCAACAACACTCGCGGGAGAACACCATGGTGGCTACGGGCAGCCTCGACGGACGTGTCGCGGTGATCACGGGCAGCACGCGCAGCATCGGCCGCGCCATCGCCGAACGGTTCCTGGCCGACGGCGCGACGGTCGTCGTCAGCGGCCGCAGCGAACTCAAGGGCAAGCAGGCCCTGGAGGAGATGGCCGCCGGAGACCGGGCCGTCTTCCACCCCTGCGACGCGAGCAGCCAGCAGGACATCGAGGCCCTCGCCGACTTCGCCGCGGAGCGTTTCGGCAGACTCGACATCTGGGTCAACAACGCCGGCGGCACCTCGGGCTTCGCCCCGGTCCACCAGCTCAGCGACGAGGCCTGGCACGACGCCCTCAACCTGAACCTCAACGCCTACTTCTACGGCACCCGCCGCGCCCTGCCGAAGATGCTGGCGGGCGGCTGGGGCCGGATCATCAACATCTCCTCGGTCGAGGGCAAGCAGGCCAACAAGCCCGCGATCAGCCACTACATCACCAACAAGCACGCCATCCACGGACTGACCAAGGCGACGGCCTTCGAATACGGCACCCAGGGCATCACCTGCAACGCCATCTGCCCCGGCGCCGTCGACACCGACCTCATGCGGGCCGCCGGCCCGGCCGCGGCGGAGGCCGAGGGCATCACCTACGAGGTCTGGCTGAACCGCTTCGCCGAGCACGCGGCCACCAAGCAGATCACCACCGTGGAGCAGATCTCGGCCGTCGCCTCGCTTCTCGCCGGCGAGGCCGGGGCGGGTATCACCGGCACGCTGATCAGCGTCGACGGCGGAACGGCGCAGTGGTGAGCGCGGGACGGGCAGGGACAGGCACGGGTACGGACAGCGGGAGACCCCGGTCATGAAGAGCTGGATCACGGACTGGCAGCGCAGTGAGCGGCTGCCGCACTACACCCGGGCCAACGCGGGCGAGACCCTGCCGGACCCCGCGAGCCCCCTGGGCTGGACCCTCGTCTGGGGGCGCGGCCTGCAGGGCTGGCGCCGCGGCTTCGTCGGGTTCGGCATCTACCGCGAGGAGGAGGTCACCGGTGACCGCCCGCCGTTCGTCGGCATGTTCGGCGGCCACTTCTATCTCAACCTGTCCCACATGCGGCTGTTCGGCATCCGCATGGGACAGACGGCGGACCAGATCGACACGGCCTTCGTCGGTCAGCGCTCCGACACACCGGTGTACGTGCCGCACCCGGACGACCGGGACGAGGAGCTGACCGCCAAGGCGGGCGCGACGCTGCAGCGGATGCTCGGCCAGGCCGGGTTCCCCGAGGCCGACGCCGACCGGGAGCGGCTGCGCGCCCTGCGCCGCTCGCGCCCCGATCTGGCGCGGTTGTCCGAAGCCGAACTGGTGGCGCACGTACGGTCGTTGCTGGACGAGGTGGAGACGACCTTCCAGCGGCACGTCGAGTCGTCGCTGCCGGCGTCCGTCGGACCCGCGATCCTCGGCCCGCTGTGCGCGAGCGTGGACCGTCCCGGCGCCATGCTCGACCTGATCGGTGGTCTCGGCGACGTCGAC
This sequence comes from Streptomyces sp. ATCC 21386, assembly GCF_018728545.1. Taxonomy (NCBI): domain Bacteria; kingdom Bacillati; phylum Actinomycetota; class Actinomycetes; order Kitasatosporales; family Streptomycetaceae; genus Streptomyces; species Streptomyces sp. ATCC 21386. Next base: position 4,192,666 of record NZ_JAAVVL010000001.1, on the reverse strand, counting down.
TCCGCCTCGCCCTCGACCGGGCTGTGGACCCTCTCGCGTCAGGTGGCGGCCTCTGCCGAGCTGAGCGCGCTGTTCGACCGGGGCCCGGCCGCGGTGGAGCAGGAGCTGGACGGGGCGACCGGTGACGTGAAGGCGTTCCGTGACTCCTTCGAGGAGTTCCTGGCCGAGTCCGGCGACCGGGGCCCCAACGAGTGGGACATCCACGCGCTGTCCTGGGAGGCGGCGCCCGTGCAGGTGCTGGCCCTGGTCGACCGGATCCGGCACAGTCCCGACGACGACTCCCCGGCCGCCCGCCGCAAGCGGCTCTCCGAGGGGCGTGAGGAGACGGCGCGGGAGATCCGGGCCGCGCTGCCCGAGGACGCGCGGCCGATGTTCGACGCCGGTATGCACGCCTCCCAGGTGTGGATCCCGGCCCGGGAGCGGACCAAGGCGAACTGCGTCACCGTCGTCAACGAGATCCGCATGGCCGTACGGGAACTCGGCCGCCGCGGCGTCGAGGCGGGGCTCTTCGCCCGGCCCGAGGACGTGATGATGCTGCTGGACACCGAACTCGACGACTACGTCACCGCCCCCGAGTCCTTCCGCCCCGTGATCGCGCGGCGGCTGCAGGAGTACGCGGGTCTGCACGAGCTGGAACCACCGTTCTTCGTCGCCGACGACGCGCAGACCGAGATCGACACCTGGCCGCGCCGTGCCGAGGAGCGGACCCCGGCGGCCGTCGAGGGCGATGTCCTCGCGGGTGTGGGCGGCAGCCACGGCACCTACACCGGAACGGTGCGGGTGGTCACCGACCCGGCCTCGTGCGAGGCGCTGGAGCCCGGCGAGGTGCTGGTCGCGCCGATCACGGACGCGGCCTGGACCCCGCTGTTCCTGGTCGCCGGGGCGGCCGTCGTGGACGTGGGCGCACTCAACAGCCACGCCGTGGTGGTCTGCCGTGAGCTGGGCATCCCGGCGGTGATCTCCGTCGAGGGCGGGACGCGGAAGCTGCGGGACGGCATGGTGATCACGGTCGACGGCGACCGCGGCACGGTCACCGTGGACGGTGTCCCCGCCTCGCTCGGCACCTGACCACTCCGCGGGCCCGTCGCCTCCGCCCCGCGGAGGCGACGGGCCCGCGGGCACGACCGCGAAGGGAGACGGCCCGTGGCCGAGGAGATCATCGTCGCCGGCTGGATGGACTACGAGCCCGGCGACCGCGACGAGATGCTGCGGCATCTCGTCGCACTGGGCCGGCAAACCCGCGAGCAGGAGCCGGGCTGTCTCGACTACGCCATGACGGCGGACCCCGTCGACGAACGGCGCATCCGGGTGTACGAGCGGTGGGTCTCGCACCAGGCCCTCGACGAGCACTTCGGCACCGCCCACATCAAGGAGTTCAGGGCCGCCTCGGCCGGACTGACCCGGGTGGGGGTCTCGTTGGAGGCCCACACGGTCGCCCGGACCCGCCCGATGCGCTGAACGGCCCGATGCGCTGAACGGCGCCCCCGGAAGGGGGCGCCGTTCTCCTGTCCTGTCCGTCAGTCCCCCAGCCGTACCAGCATCTTGCCGACGTTGCCACCGCCGAGCAGGGACAGCAGGGCCCCCGGGGCGTTCTCCAGGCCGTCCACGACCGTCTCGCGCGCGGTGATCCGGCCCTCGGCGAGCCAGCCCCCGACCCGTCGCTCGAACTCCGGCCGCAGGTCGTCGTGGTCACGGACGATGAAACCGCGCAGAGTCAGCCGCTTGAGGACCGCCTGGATCAGCTGGTTGATGTCCGCGGACCGCCGGTCGCCGCCGAACTGCGACATCATGCCGCACAGCGCGACCCGGCCACCGCTGCGCAGCGCGTGCAGCGCGGCGGCGAGTTGTTCGCCGCCGACGTTGTCGAAGTACACGTCGATGCCGTCGGGCGCCAGCTGGGCCAGCGCGTCGCGCACGGGCCCGGCCCGGTGGTCGGCGGCCGCGTCGTAGCCGAACTCCTTCACCAGCAGGGCGCACTTGTCCGGCCCTCCGGCGGTCCCGATGACGCGGTCCGCGCCCAGCAGGCGCGCGAACTGACCGGCGGCGCTGCCGACCGCGCCGGCCGCCGCCGACACGAGGACGGTGTCGCCCGGACGCAGCCGCGCGATCCGGGTCAGGCCGACGTACGCGGTGAAGCCGGTCTGGCCGAGCAGGCCCAACCAGGTGGGCAGCGGGGCGAGTTCGGGGTCGATGCGACCGGCGCCGTCCACGTCCCCTCCGTCGAGCACCGCCCGCTCCCGCCAGCCGAGCTGGTGGCGTACGTAGGTGCCAGGCGGTACGGAGGCGCAGCGGCTCTCCTCCACGATGCCGAGGGCACGGCCGTCGAGCGGGGCGCCCGGGGTGAAGTTGTGCGTGTAGTGCTTCTCGGTGCTTTCCAGGCGGCCGCGCATGGACGGGTCGACGCTCATGTAGAGGTTGCGCACGAGCAGTTGCCCCTCCTCCAGGGGCGGCAGCGGGCGTTCCTCGACGGCGAAGTCACCGGGGAGCGGCTCACCGACCGGTCGGCGCACCAGACAGACCACCCGGGTGGTGCGGGGCGTCACGGGGTCAGGCCTCGGGCTGCGGCGGTGTGCGCCGCTGGGCGAGGCGGCCGACCCAGCCGGCCATCTGGAGGTCGGCGTGGCGCAGTTCGCCCGACTGCCACCGGGCCTGGAAGTCGAAGACGCCCTGTGCCCCCGTTCGGGGGTCGGTCACCTCGACCAGTCCGTCCTCGGTGAGCCGGTACACATGCCCGGTCAGTGGGTGGATCACTTGCTTGGACATGGGGGCCTCACTCCTGCGCTCGGCGGCGTACGCCGCTCTTGGTCACGGTCACCGGGCCCTCGACCAGGAGCCGGCAGGCGAGTCTGGTCGTGCCGTCCACCGGCCGGCGCAGGGACTCGATGCCCTCGCGCTCCAGCGGGCCCACGGGGGAACAGTTCTCGGCGCCCTCGTCGACCCGGACGAAACAGAGGCGGCACGTGCCCTGGCCGCCACAGACGGTGGGCCAGCGGTATCCGAGTCGCCGGGCGGCGGTGAACAGGTCCTCGCCGTCGAGGACTTCGAGCTCGACGCCGGAGGGTCTGACCGACACCCGGTGGGTCACTTCTCCATCCACCGGTCGAGGGTCCGGTTGAAGTGGCGGATGCGGCTCTCCTGGTAGTTGGACAGGGTGATGCCCGGCTTGCGCATGGCCTTCAGGCCCTGCTGGACGTAGGGCAGGTTCTCGCAGTCCTGGTCGAAGACGGGGCCGAGCACGCCGAGTTCGGGGATGTCGGCGAAGAGCATGTCCTCCGGCACCCAGCGGATCTTCGCCGGTGGCGGCAGCTCGCCGGGCTGTTTCGGGGACGACATGAAGATGATCTCGGCGGTACAGGAGTCGGGGTCGAGGCCGTGGGGACGGAACCGGTAGATGATGTTCGACTTGGCGCCGCCCCAGGGGTTGAAGTTGGGGAACAGCAGGTAGTTGATGGCGTCCAGCAGTTCGGTGTCGGGGGTGTTCGAGAAGTCCTGCCGCGAGGTGGCCGCCAGTTGCGCGCGCATCCGTTCGGCGAGGACCTTGCGGGCGGTGCCGCCGGGCGGGATGGCCGGCAGTTCGTCGCCCTCCTGCCGCACCAGGTCACGGCCCTGGGCGGCGGAGTAGAACGCGCGGGAGTCGTAGAAGGTCTCCAGGACGTCCTCCTCCGTGACGGAGTCCGCCACGTGCGGACTGGGCGCGCCCTGGATGTTGATCATCCGGCTCCAGTTCGGCTGGTCCGCCATGACGTCGTACTGCGAGTTGGCGTCGGCGAGCCACGGCAGCATCTGCGGGTGGGTGGCGATCACATGGAAGGACTCGATGAACGCGTCCTGGGCGACCTTCCAGTTGCAGGGCAGCACCTTGCCGATGTGCAGGGACTTGTAGCGGTTCTCCAGGGGCCAGATGTAGTAGTCGTCGAAGGTGCCGCGGTAGCTGTCGAAGGACTCGGCGTAGGGGTCCATGTTGATGAAGACGAAGCCGCGCCAGGTGGCCACCCGGGCCTCCGGGAGGGCGAACTTCTCCGGGCTGACGTGCGGGAAGTCCCAGGCACACGGCGGGGTCCGCATCGTGCCGTCGAGGTTCCAGGTGAAGCCGTGGAACGAGCAGCGGAACTCGCCGACGTTGCCGCCCGCGGTGCGCAGTTTGCGTCCGCGGTGCAGGCAGACGTTGACGAAGGCGCGGATCTCCTCGGGCGCCGTGCGGACGACGATGAGCGAGTCGTCGCCGATCTCGTAGACCTCGTGGTCGCCGACCTCGGGAATCTCGCTCTCCAGGCAGGCGAACTGCCACACGCGCCGCCAGACCTGCCGCATCTCCCGCTCGGCCCATTCGCGGGAGGTGAAGCGGGCGGTGTCGATGTCCTCGCTGCCGAGGTGGTCGTTCCGCTCGAACCTGAGGGCGGGGGGAACGGGGCGGCTGTCCTGGTCGAGGTAGTCCTGGACGCTGGGCCCGGGGCACCGCGCGGTGCCCAGCTCCGATGTTTCGTCCATCATCTCTCCTCCGGCAGAAACTTTAGAGTGAGTGTAGTTACGGGTGACGGCGTGGAGCAACACTCGTACCGCGGGACGGACTCTTACGCCTTCCTCCCCCACCACGACATTCGCCGCCGGGACCGGAATTTCTTGGGGCGGCCCTCTCCCCAAGGCCGCTGGGACATGTCACACTCCGACCCACTTGAGGCTGTAGTTCCTCAAAAGTTTCTCCGTAGCTGGACGGCCCTTGCCGTCCCGGCTCCAGCGCCGCGGCGTCCTCGCCCCGGGGCGACACAGAATCGATCCGCCTGACCGGAGCCCGACCATCGCGGACGCGGGAGCGACGTGGGTCGGGCAGCGCAGGCGACACCTCTCGGGAGTACTCGACGATGAGTTCCAGACCCCGTCGCGCGGTCCGCCGTGCCCTCACCGCAAGCCTCTCCGCCGCCTCACTGCTCGCCCTGGCGGCATGCGGCGGCGGCAGCACACCCGCCACCGGCTCGACGCAGGCGGCCGCGCCGGACTCGCCCGGCCTGACGGCGGCCCGCGAGGCCCTGGCGCAGTACTCCGAGCGCCCGACCGCGATCCCCGTGACCCAGCCCGTCGGCAAGAAGATCCCCAAGGGCAAGGAGATCGACTTCATTCTCTGCGGCGTCCAGTCCTGCAAGGACCTCGCCGACTTCTTCACCGAGGCCGCCGAGGAACTCGGCTGGGAGGTGAAGCAGATCGCCACCCAGGGCACCCCGGAGTCCGTCCAGGCCGCCTACGAACAGGCCCTGCGCGACAAGCCGGACGCCGTCGTCGCCTCCGGTTTCCCCCGCGCCGTCTACGCCAAGCAGCTGGCCCGGCTGAAGGCCGCCGAGATCCCCGTCATCCAGTCGAACGCCGACGACCTGCTGGGTGACGGCATCTCCCTGCTCAAGAACGGGCCGGACGACGTCGGCGTGCAGGGCGAGATGCTCGCCTCCTGGGTGGTGTCGAACAGTGAGGCCAAGGCGAACACCGTCTACTTCGACCTTCCGGCGTACACGATCCTCAAGCCCGTCAAGGACTCCTTCGCCGCCAAGTACAAGAAGTGGTGCGACGGTTGCGGGCTGGACAACGTCGACGTGCCGATCACCGCCGTGGGCAAGGACATGCCGGACCGCGTGGTGTCGTACCTCCGGTCGCACCCGAAGGTGACCCACGTCGTGTTCTCGCTCGGCCTGCTCAACGTGGGCGTGCCGACCGCGCTGAAGACCGCCGGGATCACCGGCAAGCACATCGTCGTCAACGTCGGTGACGCGCAGAACTACCAGTACATCCAGAGCGGTCTCACGGACGGCGCGATGGCGCTCAACTCCCACGAGACGGCCTGGCTCCAGGCCGACGCGCTGGCGCGGCACTTCACCGGCCAGCCCATGGACGTGGACCAGCAGGCCGTACTGCCCAACATGCTCGTCACCAAGGACAACCTGCCCTCGGCCGACGGTGACTTCCCCATCGTCGAGGACTACCAGGAGCAGTTCAAAGCGCTCTGGGGGCTGAGTTGACCGGGCCGGTGCTCCGGGTGGCCGCCCTGTCGAAGCGATTCGGCGGCACCCAGGCCCTCCAGGACGTCGACCTGGAGGTCTCGCCGGGCGAGATTCACGCCCTGATCGGGCCCAACGGCTCCGGCAAGTCCACCCTCATCAAGATCCTCGCCGGCTACCACCACGCGGAGCCCGGCGCCGTGGCCGAACTCGACGGTGAGCCCTTCGACCTCGGCCAGGTCACGGCTTCCCGGCACGACCGGCTGCGCTTCGTCCACCAGGAGCTGGGGCTGGTGGGCGAGTTGAGCGCCATCGACAACCTCGCGCTGCGGCAGGGCTTCGCCCGCACCGCCCTCGGCAACATCCGCTGGCCCGAGATGGAGCGGCGCACGCGTGCCCTCGTGGAACGGTTCGGCCTCGGTATCGACGTGCGCCGACCGCTGGCGACGGCGACCCCGGTCCAGCGCACGGTGGTGGCCATCGCCGCCGCGCTGCAGGGCTGGGAGGGCCGGCGCGGTGTCCTGGTCCTCGACGAGCCGACCGCCGTGCTGCCGCCCGGCGAGGTGGCCCGCCTGTTCGACATCGTGCGAGAGGTCCGCGACGCGGGCGCCGGCGTCCTGTACGTCTCGCACCGGATGGACGAGATCTTCGCGCTGGCCGACCGGGTCACCGTGATCCGCGGCGGACGCCGGATCGCCACCCGCCCGGTCGCCGGGCTCACCCCGCGTGCGCTGGCGGAGCTGATGGCGGGCGAGGAGATGGAGACCGACCACCGTCCCCCGCCCCCTTCGCGCCGCGCCGACCCGGTGCTGGAGGTCAGGGACCTGTGGGCCGGGCCCCTGCGGGGCGTCGGCTTCGACCTGGCCGGCGGCGAGCGTCTGGGCATCACGGGCCTGGTCGGTTCCGGCCACGAGATCGTGCCGTACGCGGTGTGCGGGGCCCATCCCGGGCGGGTGAGCGGCAGGCTGCGGCTGCCCCGCCGCTCCGAGCGGTGGACCCGGGCGCGCGACGCCGACGGTCTGGGCCTTCCCCTGGTTCCCGCGGACCGGGCGGGCGAGGGCGTGATCGGCGACTTCTCGGTCGGCGAGAACCTCACCCTGCCGCTCCTCGGCCGGTTGCGCGCCCGCTCCGGGCGGCTGCGCCGACACCGCGAGTCCGCCCTGGTGGAGGAGTGGATCCGGCGGGTCGGTGTCCGGACGGCCGGCCGCGGGGCGCGGATCACCACACTGAGCGGCGGCAACCAGCAGAAGGTCGTGATGGCCCGCTGTCTGGCACAACGCCCGCCGGTGCTGGCGCTGTGCGAACCCACGGCGGGCGTGGACATCGCCACCCGTCTGCAGCTGTACGACCTGATAGAGCGGCAGGCCGACGAGGGCATGGGCGTCATCGTGTCCTCCACCGACACCCAGGACCTGCTCGCGCTGTGCACCCGCGTCCTGGTGGTGCGGGACGGCCGGATCGCGCGGGAGATCAGCGGCCGGGACATCACCGAGTCCGCGCTCGTGCACGCCATGGAAGGAACGGAGTGACATGTGTCCTGGAAGGAACCGAGTGACATGACGTCCACCCCGACCCGGGCGGCGGAGCTCCCGCCGTCCGCACCGGAGAGATCCAGGGTGTCCGCACCGGGGCCGGCGGTCCGGCGGGCGGTGGCCGCCCTGTCGTTCCGGAACATCGGCGCCGTGTACGTGTGGCTGGTCATCGTCGTACTCTTCTCCGTGTGGGCGCCGGACACGTTCCCGACCGCCGTCACGGTCAAGCAGGTCCTGAACGGCAACGCCGTGGCGGGCCTGGTGGCTCTCAGCGTCGTACCGCCGCTGGCCGCACGGGTCTTCGACCTCTCGGTCGCCTACACCATGTCGCTCACCAGCGTGCTGACCGCCTATCTGATGGTCTCCGCCGGGCTCGGCCCCGGCACGGCGATCGCCCTGGCGATGACCGCCGCACTGCTGATCGGTGTCGTCAACGGCATCGTGGTGGTGGCCTTGCGCGTCGACTCGTTCATCGCCACCCTGGCCACCGGCGCGCTGATCCAGTCCCTGATCACCATGGTGACCAACGACAGCTCGATCACCGGTGTGCAGCTGCTCGCCGAGCCGTTCGCGAGCATCGCCCAGCTCGACGCGGGCGGCATCACGCTGCCGGTGCTGTATCTGCTGCTCGCCGCCGTCGCCATCTGGTTCCTGCTGGAACACACCGCCACCGGGCGCCGCTTGTACGCGACCGGTTTCAACGCGGACGCCGCCCGGCTGCAGGGGGTGCGCACGGGCCGGCTGCGCTTCTTGACCCTGGTGGCCTCCGCGCTGCTCGCCGGTTTCGCCGGCGTCGTTTTCGCGTCGTCGGTCGGCTCCGGATCTCCCACGGCGGGCACCCCGTACCTGCTGGCGGCGTACGCCGCCGCGTTCGTCGGGGCGACGCAGTTGCGGGCGGGCCGCTTCAACGCCTGGGGCACGGTCCTCGCCGTCCTGCTGCTCGGCACCGGCATCACCGGGCTCGGGCTCGCCACCAGCGCGCAGTGGGCCGCGAGCCTGTTCACCGGGTCCGTCCTCATCGTGGCGCTGGTCCTCACGGGTGGCAGGGTCGCCCTGCCCGCCGTGCTGCGCCGCCGGACGGGGACCCGTCAGGAGGAAACCACCATCGAGGAGGTCCGACGATGAAAGCCGTTCAGTACCGACGGGTGGGGCACGCCCCCGAGGTGGTGGAGGTTCCGATGCCCGAACCCGGGCCGGGCCAGGTGCTTCTGAAGGTGACGGCGGCGGGGCTGTGCCACTCCGACCTGGCGGTGATGGGCTGGCCCGAGCAGCAGTTCCCCTACGCGCTGCCGATGACACTCGGTCACGAGGGTGTCGGGACGGTGGCGGCGGTGGGCGCCGGGGTCACCGCCGTGGTGGAGGGCGAGGCGGTGGCGGTGTACGGCCCGTGGGGCTGCGGGCGCTGTCGCAAGTGCGCCGAGGGCAAGGAGAACTGCTGCGCGTACGCGGCCGGCCTCGGCATCGCGCCGCCGGGGCTCGGCCGGCCCGGTGCCCTGGCGGAGTACATGCTGGTGGACTCGGCCCGCCACCTGGTTGCGCTGGACGGGGTCGACCCCGTCCAGGCCGCACCCCTCACCGACGCCGGACTGACCCCGTACCACGCGATCCGCAGATCACTGCCGAAGCTGCTGCCCGGCAGCACGGCGGTGGTGATCGGTGTGGGCGGTCTGGGACACCTCGCCGTGCAGCTGCTGCGCGCGCTGACCCCTGCCCGGGTGGTCGCCCTCGACGTGGGCAAGGAGAAGCTGGAGCTGGCACGCGAGGTCGGGGCCCATGAGGTGCTGCTCTCCGACGGCGAGGCGGCCGCGCGGCTGCGGGAACTCACCGGCGGTACGGGAGCGGAGGTCGTCCTGGACTTCGTGGGAGCCGAGGCGACCCTGGCGGTGGCCGCCGCGTCGGTGGCGGTGGAGGGCGATGTCATCGTCGTCGGCCTCGGCGGCGGCACGCTGCCCGTCGGGTTCGGCGGCGGGCTGCCGTTCGAGGTGTCGGCCGCCTTCCCCTACTGGGGCAGCCGGACGGAACTCATGGATGTCCTGGAACTCGCGCGGCAGGGTGTCGTGTCCGCCCACGTCGAGACCTTCACGCTGGAGCAGGCGCCCGAGGCGTACGCGCGTCTGCACGCCGGGGAGATCGGCGGCCGCGCGGTGGTACTGCCGCAAGGCCCAGTGAGCCCGTCCGGCGTTTGAGGACAAGGCCCGTGCAGGGCCGGAGCGGGGGTCTGGGGGCGCGGCTCCCAGGAATGGGAACGGGTGGGGGCGGCGGGGGGCGGCATCCTTCGGCCGCCCCCCGCCGCGCTCAACCGTCGGCCGCCCCCCGCACACCCACCGTCCGCTCCACGCACCGCCGCAGCACCGTCAGGAACTCCGGTGTCTGCCAGGGGCCCCGGTCCACGCGCCCCGTGTCGTCCACCCCGAGGTCCTGCACGTCGTAGCGCCCCCTGCAGTGACCGAGGGTGAAGTAGCAGACCTCGCCGGCTCCGTGCCGCTTGAGATACAGCACCGGTCGGGGCGCGTCGTCGAGGGCCGCCGAGTCGCCCTCGGCGAAACCGCGGCACGGTCCCGTGTACTCGGCGTGCAGCAGCACGTCCAACTCCCCGTGCAGTTCGCACACGTACAGCTCGTCGGTGACCGTGAACGGCCCGATCCCGGCGACCAGCGGATGGTCCGGCCGGGTCACCCGCACCTGGTACGGCTCGATCGGCGGATGGGCCAGGAACTGGCTGCCGAGCACCTGCGCCAGGTCGCCGAGGAGCCGTGGCGTGGTGAACACACGCTGCCCGCCGCCCGTCGACGGCTCGATCACCGCGTTGGTGCCGTGCAGGGCGAGCCAGCGACCGCCCCGCTCGACGAACCGCGCCAGGGCGGCCCGCTGAGCCGGGCGGGGCCGGACGTCGCAGGTGTAGGTGACCAGCAGGTCGGCCTCGTCGAGGGCGGCCTCGCAGGCGTAGTCCTGGTACACCGTGGTGCGCACGCGCGGATGCTCACCGAGCAGTTCCAGCAGCCGCAGCCGCGCGTGGTCGAAGTCGTGCCATCGGCCGCCGCAGACCAGTACGGCGTCCAGGCGGCCGGCCGGGCCCGTCACGGCTCAGTACTGGACGCGGGTGAGCAGCCCGCCGTCCACCACGAGGTTGACCCCGACGCAGAAGGAGCCGCTCCGCCCGAGCAGGAACGCCACGGCCGCGGCCACGTCCTCCGCGGTGCCGTAACGGCCGATCGGCAGCTTGGCGAGGACCTCCTCGTACACCTCGGGGCGGCTGGTGCGGACGGTCTCCCAGGCGCCGCCGGGGAAGTCGATCGGGCCGGGCGAGACCGTGTTGACGCGGATGCCCTTCGGGGCGAGGGCGTGCGCGAGGGCCGAGGCGTGCTGGACGACGGCGGCCTTGAGGGCGGAGTAGGAGTTCGCCCCGGCCGGACGCGCGGTGTCGGAGGCGTTGGTGGTGCCGATGGCCACGACCGCGGCCCGGTCGGAGGCCTCCAGGTGCGGCAGGGCCGCCTCGACGAGTCCCGCGAACGGGATCAGGTCGCCGCGCAGGCTGGCCTCCCACGACTCGGGGCCCTTCACGTTGCCCGCCGACACGTTGGACACCAGCAGGTCCAGGCCGCCGAGTTCGGCTGCCGACCGCTCCACGAAGCCCGCGAGGGCGGCCGGGTCGGTGACATCCACCGCTTCCGCGAACACGGTGGCCCCCTCGGCCCGCAGTTCGGCGGCGGCCTTGGCCAGCCCCTCCTCGCCGCGGGCGCACAGCGCCAGCGAGCATCCCTCGGCCGCCAGGGTGGCTGCCACAGCCCGGCCGATTCCCCGGCTCGCCCCGGTCACCAGCGCCTTCGCGCCCGTCAGTCCCAGATCCATCGATGTCACTCCTTCGTGATTGGCAGAACCTTCGTGATGGGCAGAACGCGTCCCGGTCCCGCAGGCACCAGGACAGGCCCCTCAGTCACCGGGCAACTGTGAGAAGGGCGCCCGGTCCGCCCGCGGCTCCGGCGGCAGCTTCAGCACGCGCTCGCCGATCAGGTTGCGCTGGATCTGGTCGGTGCCTCCGGCCAGCCGGTAGCCGGGGGCGCCGAGGAGGTGCTGGGTCCAGGCGAAGGTGCCCGGTTCCCCGGTGTCGGCGCTGATCCGGGCTCCCATCAGCTCGGCGGCGACCTGTCCCGTGCGGGTCATGAGCTCGGACGCCATGAGTTTGGTCAACGACGCCTCCGGGCCCGGCCGGCCGCCGGCGGCGCTCGTCCTGGCGACCCGGTCGACGGTGGCCGTTCTCAGGGCGGTCCGTATGTACAGGTCGGCGAGGCGCTGGCGGACCAGCGGGTCCCCGGTGCGGCCGAGGGAGCGGGCGAGGGCGAGGACGTCCGGAAAAGTGCCGCCCTTGCGGCGGTTGCCACTGCCGGAGGCGGTCCGCTCGAAGGCGAGGGTGGCGGTGGCGACCTCCCAGCCCTGGCCGGGGCGCCCTATCCGGAGCCGGTCCGGGACGCGTACGCCGCTCAGGAAGACCTCGTTGAAGGAGGCGCCGCCACTCATCTGACGGATGGGACGCACCTCCACGCCGGGCGCGTCCATCGGGACCAGGAAGGCGGTGATGCCGGCCTGCTTGACGACGTCCGGGTCGGTGCGGGCGAGCAGCAGACCGTAGTCGGCGAACTGGGCGCCCGAGGTCCACACCTTCTGCCCGTCGACCACCCAGTCGTCGCCTTCCTGCCGGGCGCGGGTGCGCAGGGCGGCGAGATCGGATCCGGCGGCGGGCTCGCTGAAGAGCTGGCATGCCAGCAGGTCGGTGCGCAGGAACGCGCGTGCGTAGTGGTCGCGTTGCCCGGCCGTGCCGAACAGGGAGACGGCCATCGCGACCAGGCGCACGGTGACGCTGATCAGCTCGGTGGACGGCGGCACCTCGAAGGCGGACTCCTCCTGGGCGAAGACCGCCACGTGGGCGGCGGTCAGGCCCGCGCCGCCCTTGTCCGCGGGGAGGGTCAGCGCCTGATAACCGGCGTCGAAGCGGGCCTGCTGGTAGGCGCGGCAGCGTTCCAGCAGCAGGCGTTCCTCGTCCTCCGGGAGGTTGTGGAACACGGCGAGGTCGGCGGCCGCCCCGGCGGACTGCGGTGTCCGGGCCGGTTCGAGCACGGTGGCCAGCCACTGCCGGACCTGTGTGCGCCATGCGTCCGGATCGGGCTGTGACATGGCTCCTCCTCGGGCACTTACCAGACGAAAGATTGAGTAAGAGAGAGCGGAGCACTCCTCGCACACACCTTTGGAACATGCGGTAATGGCTCCTTCTGGGACCAGAGTGTTCCGCACTTTCTTGATAAACGCTACAGTCTCGGCATCCGTCCTCCCCTCGAATCGGGAGAGGACCGAGGAGCCGCCGGAGGAGCCATGTCGCTGCTGCCACTCGACCGTCGCGCCCAGGAGACACCGGACGAGCCCGCCCTCGCGGACGACCTGAACGTGCTGTGCTGGTCCGCACTCGTCGACCAGGTCGCGCGAGCGGCGGCACGGCTGCTGGAGTTCGCCCCCGGCCCCGACGACCGGATCGCCGTCCTCGGCGACAACGCGATCCCCACGCTGGTGGCCCATCTCGCCGGCCTGCGGGCCGGGGTCGGGACCGTGGCCACGTCCCGGAACCTCACCTCGGGGGAGCTGGTCGACCAGATCATCGACGCGGGCGTGACCGGGATCATCGCCGGACCCGCCGGCGCGGGAGCCGCCCTCGACGCGGCCCGGGAACTGGGCCTGCCGCTGGTGACGCACGGAACCACCGCGATCGGGCACGCCTTCGACTGGGACCTGTGGCTGGCGGCCGCACCCACCGGACGCACCCTTCCCACGGACCGGCCCGCCCGTCCTCCGCTCGTCTACACCTCGGGCACCACCGGCCGGGCGCGCGGCACCGAGGTGCGCTGGGTGAGCGGTCGGGTCGCCGACTCCTCCGCCTATCTCGCCGCGATGTCCGCCCGTCCCGGGTTCCCTCCGGGACCGCACCTGGTGTGCGGCCCCCTGCAGCACAACGCGCCGCTGACCTCGCTGCGGCACCTGGCGGCGGGGCAACCGGTGGTCGTCCTGGGCAGGTTCGGCGCGGAGGCGTTTCTCCACGTGGTGCAAAGGTGGGGCGTCTCCTCGACGGTGATGGTGCCCACCCACTTCCAACGGCTGCTCGCCCTTCCGGACGAGGTCCGCGCCCGGTACGACGTCTCCAGCCTCCGGCAGGTCTCCCACACCGGCTCCGCGTGTCCACCGGACGTGAAGCGAGCCATGATCGACTGGTTCGGTCCGGTGCTGACGGAGTCGTACGGTGCCAGCGAGGCGGGAACCGTGGCCCGCATCAGCAGCGCCGAATGGCTGGCCCACCCGGGATCCGTCGGACGCGTCCGGCCCCCGTTCGAGGTGCTGGTCACCGGTGACGACGGCCGGGAACTGCCGCCCGGCGAGCACGGGCTGCTCGCCTTCCGTGCGCCCGAGGACCAGGGCGTCCGCTACCACGCGGACCCGGACAAGACCAGGTCCGCCTACCTCTCCCCCGGTGTCTTCACACTCGGCGACATCGGCTTCGTCGACGCGGACGGCTACATCTTCATCACCGACCGCGCCGCGGACGTCGTGGTCTCCGGCGGGGTCAACCTCTACCCGGCGGAGAGCGAGGCCGTGCTGCGGCAGCACCCGGCGATCGCCGAGGCCGCGGTCATCGGCGTGCCCGACCCGGACTTCGGTGAGTCCCTGCGGGCCCTGGTCGTGGCGGCGGCCGACGAGCCGCCGACCGACGAGCTGGACCTGTTCTGCCGCGCACGCCTCGCCGCCTACAAGTGCCCGAAGACCTACGAGTTCGTGCCCGAGCTCCTGCGCAACGCGATGGGCAAGCTCGACAAACGCGCGATGCGCCGCCCCTACTGGGGCTCGGAACGGACCATCGCCGGCTGAGCACGCCGACTGAGCACGCCGGCCCCGTCGTGCTTCCCGCCCCCTCCCGCTTCCCGGCCTTCCCGCTTCCCGGCCCGTACGCCTTTCCTCGCTCGAAGGATCACTCATGACCGAACTCCTCCTCGTCCGGCACGGCCTCCCGTTGGCGGGCGTGTTCGACCCGGGGCTGTCGCCGGAGGGCACGGCCCAGGCCGAGCGCGTCGCCGCCTGGCTGGCGCACGAGCACATCGACGCCCTCTACTCCAGCCCGTTCCGGCGTGCCCGCGAGACCGTGGCGCCCCTGGAACGGCTCACCGGGATGACCGCCACCGTCCTCGACGACCTGCGGGAATGGGACACCGACGTCTCGCACCCCTACACGCCGCCCGAGCAGATACAGCGGGACGACCCCCGGTCGGTGGCGCTCGCCGAGGGACGGTACGAGGACTTCGTGCCGGACCTGGACTGGGACGCCTTCCGCGCGCGTGCCGTGCGCGCCATGAACACCGTCCTCGACGCCCAGCCCGGCGAACGGGTCGCGGCCGTGTGCCACGGCGGAATCATCAACACCTATCTCGCGACGATGCTCGGCCTGCCCACGATGTTCTGGTTCCACCCCGGCTACACCTCGGTCAGCCGGGTTCGGCGGATGCCGGGCGGGCGGCTCGTCCTGCACTCGGTGAACGAGACGGCCCATCTGATCACCGAGCGCGCCGTCGACGCGGCCGCCGGATCCCTCTGAATCACCCAAGGAGGTCCCGGCCATGCCCGGATCCGTCATCGTCGCCGGAACCAGGACACCCATCGGCAAGCTGATGGGCACCCTGAGCCACCTGTCAGCGGTCGACCTCGGCGCCCACGCCATCGGCGCGGCCCTGGCCGCCGCGCACCTGGATCCGGCGGCCGTCGAGGCGGTCGTCATGGGCCATGTCGTGCAGGCCGGGGCCGGCCCCAACCCGGCCCGGCAGGCCGCGATCCGCGCCGGCATCCCGTTCTCCGTCCCCGCGAGCACGGTCAACAAGCTCTGCCTGTCCGGTCTGCACGCCATCGCCCTGGCCGACCTCATGATCACCTCCGGGCGTCATGAGGTCGTCGTCGCCGGCGGCATGGAGTCCATGTCGGGGGCTCCTCATCTGCTGCGCGGAGCCCGCACCGGCTGGACGTACGGTTCGAGCCCGGTGGAGGACGCCCTCGACTGCGACGCGCTCGTCTGCGCCTTCGACGGCGTCTCCATGGGCGCGGCCACCGAGCGCTACCAGCAGCCGTTCGCCCTGACCCGCGAGGAGCAGGACGAGTACAGCGCGCTGTCCCACCGAAGAGCCGCCCTCGCCCAGGAGTCGGGCGCGTTGTCCGAGGAGATCACCCCGGTCGTCGTGGCCGGACGCCGGGGAGAGACGGTGGTGGACACCGACGAGGGCGTGCGGCCCGGGAGCACCGCCGAGGCGCTCGGACGCCTGCGGCCGGCCTTCTCCGGCGCGGGCACCATCACAGCGGGCAACTCGTCCCAGCTCTCCGACGGCGCCGCCGCCGTCGTCATGATGAGCGCGGAACGCGCCCGGTGGGAGGGCCTGACGCCACTCGCCGAGATCGGCGCCTACGGCACGGTCGCGGGCCCGGATCCCTCGCTCCTGGTGCAGCCGGCCGGCGCGGTCCGCGACGCCCTGTCCCGGGACGGCCGGCTGAAGGCCGCCGACCTGGACCTGTTCGAGATCAATGAGGCGTTCGCGGGAGTGGCCCTGGCGTCGCTGCGGGAGCTGGACATCCCCCTGGACAAGGTGAACGTGGGCGGCGGAGCGATCGCGCTCGGGCACCCGGTCGGCATGACCGGGGCCCGCCTGGTGCTGACCCTCGCGGCGCAACTGCGCGGGCGCGGAGGCGGCAGCGGAGCGGCGGCCCTGTGTGGGGGCGGCGGCCAGGGCGACGCGCTGTTGCTGCATGTACCGACACCCGCCTGAACCCGGAGCCGATCCCCATGAACGACCGACTGCCCCCCGTCGACACGACACTGACCGTGGCGAGCCGTACCGTCGCCGCCGACGGCGTGGTCTGCCTCACCCTGCGCCGCCCCGACGGCGGTCCGCTGGCCTCCTGGACACCGGGCGCCCATATCGACGTGCTCCTGAACAGCGAGAACGGCGCGTTCAGCACATCCGGCGACGGTGGCGGCCACGGCGGTCTGATCCGTCAGTACTCCCTGTGCGGACACCCGGCCGATCGTGGGGCGTGGCAGATCGCCGTGCTGCGCGAGCCGCAGGGTCGCGGCGGTTCCGCGTACATCCACGACCGTCTGCGCGAAGGCGACACCGTGCGGGTCCGCGGACCACGGAACAACTTCCCGCTGCGGCCCGCCGCCCGCCATCTGTTCATCGCCGGCGGCGTCGGCATCACGCCCATCCTCCCCATGGTCGAGGCCGCGGAGGCCGCGGGGGCCGACTGGCATCTGCTGTACGGCGGCCGCACCCGCACCTCGATGGCGTTCCTGGACCGCCTCGCCCCGTACGGGGACCGTGTGCTCATCCGTCCGCAGGACGAATACGGTCTGCTGGATCTCGCCGCCCACCTCGGCGAGCCCGAGGAGAACACCCTCGTGCACGCCTGCGGTCCCGAACCCCTGCTGCGGGCGGTGCGGGAGCGGTGCGCGGGCTGGCCGCCCGGCGCGCTGGGCGTCGAACGGTTCGCCCCGCCGGCACCGGCGGACGAAGCCGCCCCGGCCGCGGCGTTCGAGCTGGAACTCGCCCGTTCCGGGCTCACCCTCACCGTGCCCCCGGACCGCTCGGTGCTCGAAACCCTGGAGGAGGCGGGCGTCGCGGTCGACTTCTCCTGCCGGGAAGGCACCTGCGGCACGTGCGAGACCGATGTGCTCGACGGCACGCCCGACCACCGCGACGCGCTGCTGACCGAGGAGGAGCGGGCGGCCGGGGACACCATGTTCATCTGCGTCTCCCGTTCGTGCGGGCCCCGGCTCGTCCTCGATCTGTGACAGCGATCACCCCCGGCAATTTACTAGGACGTCCTAGTATTTCTTCGTAGCGCTTCGTCCTGCACACCCCACCCTGCCCGGGAAGGCCCTCATGAGCGATCAGCATCGACCCGTGCACCCCGTCCGCCTGGTCACCGCTTCTGCTCTGTTCGACGGGCACGACGCCTCGATCAACATCATGAGGCGGATCTTCCAGTCCCAGGGCGCCGAGGTGATCCACCTCGGACACAACCGGTCGGTGCGCGAGGTCGTGGACGCGGCGCTGGAGGAGGACGCGCACGGTGTGGCGGTCTCCTCCTACCAGGGCGGGCACGTCGAGTACTTCGAGTACCTGGTCGAGTCGCTGCGTGCGCAGGGGGCGGGGCACATCCGGGTGGTGGGCGGCGGAGGCGGTGTCATCGTGCCCGCCGAGATCGCCCGCCTGCGCGGGAGCGGGGTGACCATCTTCTCCCCGGAGGACGGGCAGCGGATGGGCCTGGCCGGGATGGTCAACTCGGTGGTGCGGGACTGCGACTTCGACCTCTGGGACGACCGGCCGGCCGACGTGGCCGCCGTGCTCGCCGGTGACCGGTTCGCGATCGCCCGCGCCATCACCGGCGCCGAACTGGGCAAGCTGCCGCCCGACTTCCTGGAGCGGGTGCGTGCCGCCGCCGCGAACCGGGTCGTACCGGTGCTGGGCATCACCGGTACCGGCGGCTCGGGCAAGTCCTCACTGACCGACGAGTTGGTGCGCCGCTTCCGGGTCGACCAGCGGGACAAGCTGCGGACCGCGGTGATCGCGGTCGACCCGACCCGTCGCCGTGGCGGCGGCGCGTTGCTCGGTGACCGGATCCGGATGAACTCCCTGGACGGGGACCGGGTGTTCTTCCGGAGTCTGGCCACCCGCGGCAGCCACGAGCTGCCCGAGCACCTGTCCGACGTGATCGACGTCGTGAAGGCCGCCGGGTTCGACCTGGTGATCGTCGAGACGCCGGGCATCGGCCAGGGCGACGCGGCGATCGTGCCGTTCGTGGACACCTCGCTGTATGTGATGACGCCGGAGTTCGGTGCCGCCTCGCAGCTGGAGAAGATCGACATGCTCGACTTCGCCGACGTCGTGGCGATCAACAAGTTCGAGCGGCGCGGCGCCAAGGACGCCCTGCGCGACGTGGGCCGCCAACTGGTCCGCAACCGGGAGGCGTTCGACAAGCGGCCCGAGGACATGCCGGTGTACGGCACCTCGGCGGCGACCTTCAACGACGACGGCGTCACCGCCCTCTACCAGCACCTGCGGACCGACCTGGCCGACAAGGGGCTGCCGCTGTCCGAGGGCGCGCTGGCACCGGCCGACGTGCGCCACTCCTCGGGCATCCGCCAGGTGGTGCCGGCCGACCGGGTGCGCTATCTCGCCGAGATCACCGACACCGTCCGCACGTACCACGCGGACACCGGGAGGCTGGCCGAGGCGGCCCGGCGGGTGCAGCGACTGGAGGCGGTCGAGGCCGAGCTCGTCGAGGCGGGCTCCGACGCGGGGAACGTCCGGGCGCTGCTCGACGACGCCGTCAAGCGGCTCCCGCACGACGTCAGGGAGCAGATCGGCGCCTGGCCCGCCGTCATCGCCTCCTACTCCGGCGACGAGCAGGTGGTGAAGGTCCGGGACAAGGAGATCCGCACCCGGCTGACCCGCGAGTCCCTGTCGGGGAACAAGGTCCCTCGCGTCGCCCTGCCCCGGTTCACCGACCACGGTGAACTGGTGCGCTTCTGGCGCCGGGAGAACCTGCCGGGCCACTTCCCCTTCACGGCCGGGGTGTTCCCCTTCAAGCGCGACGGCGAGGACCCGGCGCGGATGTTCGCCGGCGAGGGCGATCCGTTCCGCACCAACCGCCGGTTCAAGCTGCTCTCCGAGGGGCAGCCGGCCACCCGGCTGTCGACCGCCTTCGACTCGGTGACGCTCTACGGCCGCGACCCGGACGAACGTCCCGACATCTACGGCAAGGTCGGCACCTCCGGTGTGTCGGTGGCCACGCTGGACGACATGAAGGCCCTCTACGACGGCTTCGACCTCGTCGCTCCGACCACCTCGGTCTCCATGACCATCAACGGACCCGCGCCGACCATCCTGGCGTTCTTCCTCAACACCGTCGTCGACCAGCAGACCGACAGGTTCCGAGCCGCCGAGGGACGCGATCCGTCGCCGGACGAGGCGGCCGAGCTGCGCGCGCACGCGCTGGCGAACGTACGCGGCACGGTGCAGGCCGACATCCTCAAGGAGGACCAGGGTCAGAACACCTGCCTGTTCTCCACCGAGTTCTCGCTGCGGATGATGGCCGACATCCAGGAGTGGTTCATCACGAACCGGGTCCGCAACTTCTACTCGGTGTCGATCTCCGGCTACCACATCGCCGAAGCCGGGGCGAACCCCATCAGCCAGCTGGCGTTCACCCTGGCCAACGGGTTCACCTACGTCGAGGCCTATCTCGCCCGAGGCATGCACGTCGACGACTTCGCCCCGAACCTGTCGTTCTTCTTCTCCAACGGCATGGACCCCGAGTACTCCGTCCTCGGCCGGGTCGCCCGCCGTATCTGGGCCGTCGCGATGAGGGACAGGTACGGGGCGAACGAGCGCTCCCAGAAGCTGAAATACCACGTGCAGACCTCCGGCCGCTCCCTGCACGCCCAGGAGATGAACTTCAACGACATCCGCACCACGCTGCAGGCGCTCATCGCGATCTACGACAACTGCAACAGCCTGCACACCAACGCCTACGACGAGGCGGTCACCACCCCCACCGAGGACTCGGTCCGCAGGGCCCTGGCCATCCAGCTGATCATCAACCGGGAGTGGGGGCTGGCCATGAACGAGAACCCGCTGCAGGGCTCGTTCGTCATCGACGAACTCACCGACCTGGTCGAGGAAGCGGTGCTGCTGGAGTTCGAGCGGATCAGCGAACGCGGCGGCGTCCTCGGTGCCATGGAGACCGGCTACCAGCGGGGCCGGATCCAGGACGAGTCGATGCTCTACGAGCAGCGCAAGCACGACGGCAGCCTGCCCGTCATCGGCGTCAACACCTTCCGCAACGCCCACGCCGACACGGCCGAGCCCGGTGTCATCGAGCTGGCGCGCGCGACCGAGGACGAGAAGCAGTCCCAGCTGCGACGTGTGCGCGCCTGTCAGTCCCGCCATCGCGACGACGCCCACACGGCCCTGACCGCTCTCAAGGACGCGGCCATGGACGGCCGCAACGTCTTCGCCGTCCTCATGGACGCCGCCAGGGTCTGCTCGCTCCAGCAGATCACCGAGGCGTTCTTCGAGGTCGGCGGCCAGTACCGCCGCAACGTGTGATCCCGCCCGTGGACCGTGTAGCGGCTCGTCAGAGAGGACCTCGGATGGATCCCGTCACCCGGCTCGGCGTCGTGGGCTGCGGCCTCATGGGCTCCGGCATCGCCGAAGTCGCCGCCCTCCGCGGCATCGACGTCCGCGTGGCCGAGGCCACGCCGGACGCGGTTGAGGCAGGCCGCCGCCGGCTCACCGCGTCCCTGGACCGAGGCGTACGGCGCGGCAAGCTCGGCGAGGAGCAGCGGGAGCAGGCCCTCGCCCGGCTCTCCTTCACGCATGACCTCGGCGACATGGCCGACCGTCAGTTCGTCGTCGAGGCCGTCGCCGAGAACCGCGACATCAAGGCCGACGTCCTGCGCGCCCTGGACAAGGCGGTCGAGGACCCCGCGGCGGTCCTGGCCACCAACACCTCCTCGATCCCCGTCGTCGATCTCGCCGTCGTCACCCAGCGACCCGCGCAGGTCATCGGGATGCACTTCTTCAACCCCGTGCCCGTACAGCGGCTCGTCGAGCTCATTCCCGCTCTCACCACCGGCGCGGAAACCGTGCGGCGCACCCGCGGCCTGACCGAGCAGTTGGGGAAAGAGGCCATCCAGGCGCCCGACCGCTCCGGCTTCGTGGTCAACGCCCTCCTGGTGCCCTACCTGCTCGGCGCGGTACGGATGGTGGAGTCGGGCGCCGCGCGGCCGGAGGACATCGACCGGGGCATGGAACTCGGATGCGCCCACCCCATGGGGCCGTTGCGCCTGCTCGACCTGATCGGCCTCGACACGGCGCAGTCCGTGGCGGAGTCGATGTACGAGGAGTTCAAGGAGCCGCTGTACGCGCCTCCCGCCCTTCTGCGCCGCATGGTCGCCGCCGGCCACCTCGGCCGCAAGAGCGGACGCGGTTTCCACGTCTACGACGCCTGACACCCTGGGCGCCCTGGTGGAAGGGTGGAGCACATCGCGCCCGGCGGTGGTCGCCCCGCACGGCGCGGGGCGACCACCGTCGGCTCAGCCGGTCACCGGCTGCAGTTTGGCGCGGAAGTGCCGCAGGATCGGGGACTGCTCGACGATGCGGTAGCCGTGGACGGACTCACTCTCCTTGGCGATGCGTTCCAGGGTCCTGCCGACGTGGTCGTAGTGGCTGCGGGTGTAGACGCGGCGCGGGAGCGCGAGCCGGACCAGTTCGTACGGGGCGCTCTTGACGGGGTTGCCGTCCTCGTCCTCCTCGCCGAGGTAGAGGGAACCGAGCTCGGCCGAGCGGATGCCGCCTTCGAGGTAGAGGCGGCAGGCGAGGGCGTGGCCCGGGTAGTGGTGGGGCGGTATGTGCGGGAGCAGACGGCCCGCGTTGAGGTAGAGGGCGTGCAGGCCCGGGGGTTCCAGCAGGTCGACGCCCGCCGCGCGGACGCGGTCGGCGAGATGGGAGGCGACGTCGGCGCGCTCGGCGAGGTAGGCGGGCTCGGTCACCTCCAGCAGACCGGTGGCCATCATGTCGAGGTCGCGGCCGGCGAGACCGCCGTAGGTGGCGAAGCCCTCGGTGGCGATGAGGAGGCGTTCGCACTTCTCGGCGAGTTCGGGGTCGTTGAGCCCGATGAAGCCGCCGATGTGGACGATGCCGTCCTTCTTGGCGCTCATCACACAGCCGTCGGCGAGACGGAACGCCTCTTCGGCGACCTGGCGCGGGGTGTGCCCCCGGTAGGCCTCCTCGTGACGGGTCACCAGCCAGGCGTTCTCGGCGAACCTCGCGGCGTCCAGGATCATCGGGACGCCGTGCCGGCGGCAGATCTCGGCGGTCTGTTTCAGGTTCTCCATGGAGACCGGCTGGCCTCCGCCGCCGTTGTTGGTGATCGTCATGATCACCACTCGGACCCGCGAGCCGTCCGGGCCCTCCAGCGTCTGCCGGAGTCTGTCCAGGTCGATGTTGCCCTTGAAGGGCACCTCGCTGTCCAGGTCACGGGCCTCGGCGCACGGGATGTCATGGGCCTGACACCCGGAGAGCTCGACGTTGGCCCGGGTGGTGTCGAAGTGGGTGTTGGCCAGGACGATGCCGCCCGGCTCCAGGAGCGTGTTGAACAGGATGCGTTCGGCGGCGCGCCCCTGATGTGCGGGCAGGATGTGCTTGTAGCCGGTCAGTTCCGTCACGGTCTCGTGGAAGCGGTAGAAGGAGCGCGAGCCCGCGTACGACTCGTCGCCCTCCATGCCCGCGGCCAGCTGGGCGGCCGAGATGGCGCCGGTTCCCGAGTCGCTGAGCAGGTCGATGGTCACCTCCTCGGCGCGCAGGTCGAAGAGGTTGTAGTGCACCCGTTCCAGCGCCGCCTCGCGCTGTTCCCGCGTGGTGAGCGCGATGGGCTCGACGACCTTGATGCGGTAGGGCTCCATGGGGGTTCTTGCTCCTGACGTGGTGCTGAATGGTTCGTGATCGTTGTACGGGCGGCCGTTCGGCGGGCGGACGGCGTAGGCCTCCGAGGAGATGTACGCGGTCACCCGGGCCGGTTTGTGCCGCTCGTGGGCGAGCGCCACGTACGCGACGAGCCCCACCCCGTCCGTCAGCGGGCGTCCGGTGACGGCGGCCAGCGGCCGGTCGAGTGCGCCGGGGTCGATCCCGTGGCGGCCGAGGACGGCCCCGAGCCGGCGCAGTGCCTCCGCGTCGTCACGGGCGTAGTCCCTGACCGGGACATGGACGGTGAAACCGGTGGGGCCTCCGGTCGTCCGGGTGAAGGAATGGCAGGACAGGACCGGCCGCCGGTCGAACCGGGCCTCCGGCCGGGCCCGGAAGCCCTCCCCTTCCTCCGCGAAACCGCCCGCCGTGCGGAGGAACTCCTCCAACGTCGTACGGTCGGGGCCGGATTCCATCCGGCACAGCCCGCCGACGTCCCTCACCGCCAGGTCGCGGTGGGCGGTGTAGATCTTCACGCGGGGTGCCGCCCAGTCCCCCAGGTCGAGCGCGAAGAACGGATAGCCGTCGGCCGGCGGCAGCGCGTGGAAGGCGTGCCGGTGGCCCAGCCGGTCCAGGGCGGTCCGCACCGTCTCGGCGGCCCGTTCCTCGCCGGACGCCGACGGGTTCAGATACACCTTGATCTTGGGGACGCCACCGGGACGCAGCTCCAGCGCGATCCACAGCGCCAGGAGGCCCTGCGGGTCGGTGGGGAGGAACAGGTCCTCCAGCACGTCGAGTTGGTCGGTGGCGAAGCCCCAGCGCCGAGCCATCGCACGGACGGCGCGCAGACCTTCGCGGCCGTTGTCCCGCAGCCCGCCGGCCCCGCATCCCGGTTCCAGCAGCACCCTGATCGCCGGGGGCGCCTCCGGCGTGAGGGAGAGCGAGAACTCCACCGGGGTGGAGTCGTCGGACAGGAAACTGAGGGACGGGGGCGGCAGGTTCAGGGGCCGTTCGGCCACCGCCCCGAGTGAATCGGTCAGTAGACGCGCGTAGTTCCGCGCGTCGCCACTGCCGAGCCCCGACGCCTCGCACAGCCGCAGCAGTTGGCCGGACACCAGAGCACCGAGCGTCCGGTCCCCGGGGATGTCCCCGGGGCCGGACCCGAGGGGGCTCACCACGTCTCCCGCCGCTGCTCGGAGCGCGCGGGCGCGGCCGCTGTGCCCCGGCGACGGAGGGTGTGCGCGGACACAGAAAGATACCCGCCGGCCTGGGCGGGTATCTCGTGTCGCGGCGACCGGTGGCGGGTCACGCCCCTGGTCTCCGCGCGAGGTAAGTCGATGTCTCGCAGGGAGCGGCGGATCAGATCCGGATGTCGAGCAGAAGCGGCGTCGATGGATATGTGGTCCACGACACCTCCCTTTGTTCAATGGTCACCACGAATGCCGCCGCGTTACTACCCCTTTGGTTGAACCCTCATGCAGTCCCAGCTGTCACAGACTGTTGTCTGCGTCACCCCTTCAACCACTGCAGGAAGGAGCCCCACACGCCACGCTCCGCCTTCCGGCCCCCCGGGGCGTTCTCCTCGCGTGCGGAGGGCTCCGTCGCGCGGGGCGGGTTCGGGCGCTGGACGACCTGCGGGGTGAAGCGGCAGGGAAGCGCGGCCAGTGCGCGGTGGAAGGGGCCCGGGCGCCAGGTCAGGCTGTCCTCGGGGACCGCGAGTTCGATGTCGTGCAGGCGGTTCAGCAGGTTTTCGATGGCCACCATGGTGACGAGCCGGGCGAGTTCCTTGGAGGGGCAGGCGTGCGGGCCGGCGCTCCAGGACAGGTGGGCCCGCCTGCCGCCGGTCTGGCCGGCCGCCACGAGGGCCGGGTCGGTGTTGGCGGCCGTCATGCTGACCAGGACGAGATCGCCCGCCCGCAGCTTGGTCCCGCCGAACTCGATGTCGGCCGCGGGGTAGTGCGGCGCGTAGTTCGCCATGGGCGGGTTCTCCCACAGCGTGTCGTCGATGGCCTCCTCGATCAGCCCGCCGTCGGCGTACCGGTCGTGCAGGAGCAGCCGGTGCAGCGTGTTGCCGATGAGGTTGCGCAGCGGCTCGGCGCCCGCGCCGAGGAGCAGGATCAGCTGGTGGACCAGTTCCTCGTCGGTCAGGCGCGCCTCGTGCCGCATCAGGTACGAGGTGACGTCGTCGGCCGGCCGGGCGCGCTTGAGGGCCACCAGTTCGAACACGGCCTGGCCCAGCACCTGGTTCGCCTTCTCCGCGTTGACGCCCTCGAAGACCCCGGAGATGCCGAAGACGACCCGGTCGCCGATGTCCGCCGGGCAGCCGAAGAGCTCGTTGAACACGAGCAGCGGCAACTGCTTGACGTAGTCGTTCATCAGGTCGATGGAGCCGCGGCCGGAGACCTGGGCGAGGAGGTAGTCGGAGGCCCGCTTGGTCATGTCGCTGATCCGGCGGGAGTCGACCTTGGCCAGGCTGTCGGTGATCGCCTGCCGGAGCCGCGCGTGCTCGGCGCCGTCGGTGAACATCGCGTTGGGACGGTAGCCCAGCATGGGGACGACCGGGCTGTCCGGGCCGACCTTGCCCTCGGCGACGTCCCGCCAACGGCGTGCGTCCTTGCGGAAGTTGCCGGGGTCCTGCAGCAGCTTCAGCGCGGCGGCGTGGTCGGTGACGAGGGTCGCGTCGACACCGGGCGCGATCTCGACCGGCGCGCTCGGACCGTAGTGCCGCATGTACGCGTAGTACGCCTGCGGATCGGCCGCGTACTCCGGTCCGTACAGCGGGATGCGCAGTCCGCTGCCGTGGGCCGGGCAACCGGGCGGGGGTGAGGGAAAGGTGGGGTCGGGGGTCATGTCTGCTCTGCTCCTAACGGGCGCGGTCCATCAAGTAGCGGACGAGCGTGATCAGAGCCTCGGCCGACGACCGTTCGTCCCGCGCGTCGCAGGTGACGATGGGGGTGTCGTCGAGGAGATCAAGCGCTTCGCGCAACGCCCTCGCATCACGTATCGACGTACCGTCGAAATGGTTGACCGCGATCGCGTAGTCGAGTCCGTACTGCTCGATCAGGTCGATCACGGCGAAGGAGTCGGCCAGCCGCTCGGGGTCCACCAGCACCAGCGCCCCGAGGGCGCCGCGTGCCATGTCCTCCCACATCTGTACGAAGCGCTGCTGGCCGGGTGTGCCGAAGAGATACAGCACGACACGGTCGCTGACGGTGAGTCGGCCGAAGTCCATGGCGACCGTGGTGGTGGTCTTGCCCTGGACGCCCTTGAGGTCGTCGACCGCCTCGCCCGCCTGCGTCATCGTCTCCTCGGTGGAGAGCGGCGAGATCTCGGAGATCGACCCGATGAACGTGGTCTTGCCCACCGCGAAGTGCCCGACCACCAGGATCTTCACGGCGGTCTGCGTCTCTCCGCCCGGGACGTACGCCCGTTCATCCAAACTTGGACTGGAGACCATTGAGCACCTCCTCGAGAATCTTCAGGTTGGCGACGGGAGCACGGGTCTCCGGCGGACGGGTGACGAGATAGCCGGCCTCGGAGAGCGCGGCCAGCAGGATCTTCACGACTCCCACCGGCAGTTGGATGTGCCCCGCGA
The DNA here is from genome assembly GCF_018728545.1 of Streptomyces sp. ATCC 21386. NCBI lineage: Bacteria > Bacillati > Actinomycetota > Actinomycetes > Kitasatosporales > Streptomycetaceae > Streptomyces > Streptomyces sp. ATCC 21386. The sequence goes on along the minus strand of NZ_JAAVVL010000001.1, from coordinate 4,166,019 downwards.
TCTCGGCGACGGAGAGGTAACCGCCGACACACAGACGCAGCAGGTCCTGCTCCTCGGGCGAGAGGCGCGCGGGTCGCTGCTGCTGGTCGGCGACCGCCGTGACCAGCGTGATCAGGGAGAACTGACTCTCGCCGGGGAGGCTGCGGCCACCGGTGATGACATACGGCCGTACTAACTCGGCGGCCTCGAGCTCATGCCTGTCGGAATCGGTCATGGCCCTACCACGCTGCTCTCCCTGGGCGGAGCGGTCATGACCTTGCCCAGCTGTCCGACGAGCTGCTGCATCCGGAAGGTGATGTCGGCCATGTCGACGTCGGAGGAGGCCGACACCGCGAGGTAGGCGCCGTCCCCGGCCGAGATCAGGAAGATCCAGCCGCCGTCGAACTCGACCAGGGTCTGCTGCCAGCGCAGATCCGAACGGGAGCAGAAGAACGCGAGCGACCGGCTCAGCGACTGCATACCGCTCATCGCGGCGGCGGCCTTGTCCGCGTCGTCCTTGTCCACTCCCTTCGAACGGGCCCTCAGCAACCCGTCGGAGGAGACCAGAACCGCGTGGAGAGCTCCGGGGATCTCCAGGGCGCTGTCAAGCATCCATGAAAGATCGTTGTTCATTGGACCTCGTGCCCTTCGCTGCTTGCGTCATGGGGGCCGCTCGACCGCTCCCCCGCCTCCGGGTGAGTGGCGCGACCGGCGTCCGTGCCCTGCTTGAAGGCGGCCATGATCGCTGCCGTGTCCTCGCTGCGGCGCCGCGGAGCCGGGGCGGCGGACGGGCCGTTGGAGACCAGGGCCATCGGCCGCTTGCGACGCCGCTTGGGCAGACCGTCCTCGGTCGTGCCCACGGGCAGCGAGGACTCGGGGGCGGCGTCGTACGCGGACGACCCGACCTCCACGGGGGCCGGGACCTCCCGCGGCGGGGCCGAATCCACCGGCGCCGCGGGCTGCTTGGGCTCCGGCATCGCGGTGAGCAGCTCGTCGGGCAGCAGCACGACCGCCCGCACACCTCCGTAGGGGGAGGTGGAGTCCACCGACACCGTGAAGCCGAACCGCTCGCAGAGCACGCCGATGACCGCGAAGCCGAACTGCGGAGGGTTGCCGAGCCCCGAGACACCCGTGACGCGCTCGCTCGTCAGGAGCTTCTCGGCCCTCGCCTTCTCCTCCTCGTTCATGCCGACACCGGCGTCGTCCACGATGATGCAGACGCCCTTGGGCACGGAGCGGACGTTGATCTCGACGACGGTGTCCGGGCTGGAGTAGCTGGTCGCGTTGTCGAGGAGCTCCGCGAGGGCCAGCGCCACCGGTTCGACGGCCCGGCTGGTGACGCCGAAGTCGACCTTGGACAGGATGTGGGCCCGCTGGAAGTGGCGGATCCTGCCCTGGGCGCTGCGGACCACGTCGTAGACCGAGGCCACGTCGCGGTGGCGGCCGAGCCAGCCCTCGCACAGCACGGCGATGGACTGGGCACGCCGGCCGAACTGCGCGTTCATGTGGTCGATCTCCAGGAGGTCCTGGAGCATGACGGAGTCGCCGTACTTTCGCTGCAGCCCGGAGATGATGCGCTGCTGCTCGGCGGCGAGACCCTGGAGGGTCCGCATCGCGGACTTCAGGGCCGTCCTCGTCTCACCTTCGGCTTCCTGCTGGGCCGCGCGGACGGAATCCGAGTATTGGCTCTCCAATTCACCGTAGTGATTTCTGAGCCCTGCGATCTCCTGTCGTAATGCTCGCGCCGCCCGTCGCTGACGAATGATCAGGGCGACGGCGGCAAGGGTTACGACAATGAGTGCCCAGAGCGCCGGATTTTGTATGTATTGCGTCATGAGACCCTCTTCAGGCGGCCGATGGCCAGCTACTGAATTTCCGTCAATTCACACAGACCGAAGGCCAGCCACTCCGGGGTTGCCACCCAGGCCTCCACGAATGGCGAGAGGTGCTCCTTTTGCACCTATCCGTCCGTTCGGTAAGTGCGGTGATCGTATCATCACTCGACCTGGTGACGGGCCGTCAACCTGGGCCGCCCCTGAGCGGGTTGAGCCCTGCGACGCTCACACGAGTAAGGCCGAATAGGGTTTTCTGTCGCGCCTCGCGCCAAATCCACTTCTGTGAGCGCTCCCACCGCCCCGGCGAGCTCCTCCGGCTCGCCTGATTCCATCGCGCGAGGGACCTGCGAGAAGTCATGATGAGCCGTAAGCGGATTGTCAGGGGGAGATCGCTCTTGGTGATGAGGATCACGGAGGGTCAGCGCGCCGGTTCGGTCGAGCACCGGTCGCGCACCGACTCCCACCCCCGGCAGGACGACAGACCCGGCGCGGCGTGCCGACGATCCGCCGCGTCGACATCACGGAGGCTGTCATGACAGAAAGACCCAGCGGTTCCGTCGGCAGACGGCAGTTCCTGGCCAGGTTCGGAGCCGGAACCCTGGCGCTCGTGGCCGGTTTCGATCTGCTCACCCGGCAGTGGGTGACCGAGGCGGCGGCAGCGGACGGCGCCTCCTTCGCCGCCGCCCCGTCCCTCGACGGGACGCTCGTCTTCGACGCGGAGTCGCTCGCGGCGAACGCGCACGACCAGGGCAACATCGTGTTCCGGACACCGTGCGCGGTGCTGCGACCCGGATCGGTGCGCGACATCAGGAAGATGGTCGGTTTCTGCGCCGATCACGGCATCCCGGTCGCCCCGGCCGGCGCCCACCACGCGATGTTCGGCCAACCCCTCGTGAGCGGGGGCCTGGTCGTCGAGATGCGGTCACTGGACACGATCCACTCCATCGGCCCGGACGGCGCCGACGTCGACGCCGGTGTGCTGTGGAAGGACCTGATCGAGGCCGCGTACGAGGAGGGCCTCACCCCGGCGTCGATCACCAGCTACACCAGGACGACGATCGGCGGGACCCTGTCGATGGGCGGCATCGGGATGATGTCGTCCTACCGGGTCGGCGCTCAGGTCGATCACGCCCGGCGGCTCCAGGTGGTCACGGGCGACGGCCGGTCGACGTGGTGCACCGACACGCAGAACAGCGACCTGTTCGAGGCGGCACTCGCCGGACTCGGACAGTGCGGCGTCATCACCCGGGCCACCGTCGATCTGGTGCCGGCCAAGCGGCTGGCCCGCACCTACCGGATCGGCTACCCCGACATCCCGACCTTCTTCCAGGACATCCGAGTGCTGGCGAACCGGGGCGAGTTCGACTCGCTCGGCAGCATTCCGCAGCCCGGCACGGCGCAGCCCCTGGTCCTGTGGGCCACCGTCTTCCACAACCCCGGCGACTCCCCCGACGCGTCCCACCTCCTGCGCGGGCTCAGCCCCGCCGCGGCCTCCGCCGCCTTCGAGGACTACACCTATCTCGAGTACATATCCCTGGTCACCGACATGTACGACGCGTTCGCGGCGAACCTGGACTGGGACGCGAAGGTCAAGCCCTGGTCGGACCTCTTCCTGCCGGACGGTGCCGTCGAGGAGTACGTCGCGTCGGTGTTCGCGTCACTGACCCCCGAGGACCTGGGCCCGACCGGCTTCGGCCTCGTCTTCCCGATGCTGCGCGCGAGCTACGGCCGACCGCTGCTGCGGCTGCCCGACGCCACCGGCGGCCCCTGGGTCTGGCTGGTCAGCGTGCTCACCGACGCCGCCCGGTCCGGCCCCGACCCGGACTTCGCCTCCCGGATGACGGACCGCAACTACCGCTTCTACCAGGACGCGGCGGCCGTCGGCGGAGTGCGCTACCCGCACGGCGCCTGCGCGTTCACGGCGGCCGACTGGCGGGCGCACTACGGCGCGGACTGGGAGCGGTTCGCGTCATGGAAGACCCGCTTCGACCCACAGGGTGTCCTGACCCCCGGCCCGGGCATCTTCTGACGGGTCGCCACGGCCCGATCCGCCGCCCCGGGGAGGCGAGCGGATCGGGCCGGTCCGCGGCGCGCACCACTCTTTCGTGGGACACCCACGTGGCGGATCCGGAAGGTTCCGGTACCTGTGCCGCGGAGCGGCGGGTCCGGCCGCCGGTTCGCGCCTATCGTGGAACGACACACCGACGCTCGGCGCCAAGGCAGGCTGGACATGAGGGAACCGCATATCGACTATGCGGAGGTCTTCCGGGCCCTGCCCGGCATGGTGGCGCTGCTCACGCCCGATCTGGTGTACGCCGACGCCAACGACGACTTCCTGCGGCTGGCCGGACGCAGCCGCGAACAGCTGCTCGGGCGCTACATCTTCGACGTCTTCCCCGAGAACCCGAACGAACCGGCCGCCGCCGGTATGCGGGAGACGGAGGCGTCGATGCTGCGCACGGTGGCCACCGGGGAGCGCGACACGATGGCGCTGCTCCGCTACGACATCGAGGACCCGCAGCGGCCCGGCCTCTGGCAGGAGCACTACTGGAGCCCGGTCAACGCCCCCGTCCTGGGCGCCGACGGCAAGGTGGTCCTGATCGTGCACCGCGTGGAGGAGGTCACCGAACTCATCCGCGCCCGGGGCGGCGCCGGCGAGGACGTCCGGGGCGGTGCCCTCGGTCCGGGCGAGGACGGCCGGGCCCGGGTGCTGGAGGCCGAGCTCTACACCCGCGCCCGCGAACTGCAGGAGGTCAACGAGCGGCTGCGCACGGCGCACGCCCATGAGCGCGAGGTGGCGCTGGCGCTGCAGGCGGCGATGCTGCCCCCGCCCGGCCCCACCGGGTCGCACGACGCCGCCGTGCGCTACCGGCCCGCCATCGGCGCGCTGAACGTGTGCGGCGACTGGTACGACCTGGTCGGGCTGGACGGCGAGAGCCTCGCGGTGGCTGTCGGCGACGTCGTCGGCCACGGTCTGGCCGCCGCCTGCGCCATGGGACAGTTGCGCAGCGCCCTGAGCGGGGCCACGCGCGTCGCGGACGGTCCGGCCCAGGCGCTGGAGGCCCTCGACCGCTACGCCCGCTCCGTCGACGGCGCCGAGTCGACCACCGTCGTGACGACCTTCATCGACTGGACCGACCACACCATCACCTACAGCTGCGCGGGCCATCCGCCGCCCGCGCTGGTGCGTCCCGACGGCACCGTCACCTTCCTCGACGGCGCCACCGACCCGCCGCTCGCCGCCCGCCCCGTCCAGGTCCCACGGCCCCAGGCCCGCACGTCCTTCGTCGAGGGCTCCACCCTGGTGCTGTACACGGACGGACTGATCGAGCGCCGTACGGAGAGCATCGACAGCGGTCTGCGACGCCTCGCGGCCTCCCTCGCCGACCACCGCGAGCGGGACCCGGAGACGCTGGCCGACGCCCTGCTGGCGGATCTGCTGCCCCCGGCCGGCAACACCGACGACACCGCGCTGATCGTCCTGCGGCTGTGACCGGCGGGCCGCCACGGTCCGGCCGGAGCCCTGTCGTCGGGTCCCGGCGGCATCACCTGCCCCAGATCTTCCGGTACCCCTCCCGGTAGCCCGACGGGTTCCAGCTCGTGGCGCCCTCGCTGTTGTCGGCCGTGCTGATGTGGACGGGCGCCACATAGCCGCTGGCGGGGCTGCCGGAGAAGGCGCGGTTGAACTCGTCGACGATCTGCCAGCCCTGCAGGGTGAGCGGTTCGGGGACGGTGGCCGCCTGGTACTGGTCGCTGTCGACGCGCTGGAAGGCGGAGGGGTCGCCGTCCCCGGCACCGATGTTGAACGGCGGGCCCGAGCCGTCCTTGCCGGCCGCGCGGAAGGCGGGGGCCGCGTCGGCGAAGTACAGGTCGTTGATGGCGACCGAGTGGGTCCACCGGTCCTGGAAACGGGAGAGCAGCGAGGAGACCTCGCGGGGGGTGCGGCTGCTCGCGTCGGGGATCGGGATGTTCACGTAGGCCAGCAGGTCCACACCCGCGCAGGTGGCGAGCTCCTTCCTGATCAGGTCCGACTTGTTCTTGGCGAAGGGGATGGAGGCGTCGGTGAAGATCACGGCCCCGGCATCGCCGTTCGAGGTCGAGATGACCCAGCGGGCGCTGATCCTGGCGACGTCCTCGACCTGGGTGGTGATGTTGGTGAAGAGCGCCGGGCGCCTGCTGGGGCCGGGGGCGGCCACGGCGTGCCAGCCGATGAGCGGGATGCCGGCCTGCTCGGCCCGGGTGACCTGCTGCGAGGTCGAGTTGGGGTCGAACCCGCCGATGACGATGCCGGAGGGGCGCAGCGCCACGGCCTCGCTCATCGCGGCCTGGATGCCGGCGGGCGTGCCTCCGCCGTCGATCACCCGCAGGTCCCAGCCGACGACCCGCGCGGCCTCCCGTACGCCCTCGGCGGCGCCCGCGACTCCCGGGTTGGTCATGGTCTGGGCGACGTAGACGAGGGTCCTGCCGGTCACCGCCCTGGGCCCGGTGGTCGGGCCGTTCCAGGGAGCGTCGTCGCGCTCCGCCCGGTCGACGGCGGCCTCGGCCCTGGCCTGCACCGCGGGGCAGCCGCTCGCGCCGGTGGCGGAGTCCTCCGGACTGCCGGACGACCCGCGTTCACAGCCGCCGAGCACGACGCTGACCGCCACGGTCAGCAGGGCGGCCGCCGTACGACGGGCGCGGCGGGCGCCGGAGCGGGCCTTGCGGTTGTGGTGCACGGGGACTCCTCGCGGAGGGCGAGCGGGGAAACGCTGCCGGGGTCTGTGGCCGGGGGATCCGGGGCCGGGACGGTCCGGGCCGGGGTCAGGGGTGGTCCGGGGCCGGGGTGGGGGACGTGGGCGTGGGAGGGAAGGGCGTTCATCGGGCGCCGTCCTTCGGGGGGCCGTCCGGGGGCGGTGCGGGCGGCGCGTCCGGGGGTGCGGCGGGGGCGGTGCGGGACGCGAAGGCGCCGGTGCGCATCCGGCGGCGGGCGGTGTAGCCGGCCAGGCCGACGGCGAGGAGCAGGGTGCCGCCGTGGAAGAGCGGTACCGTCCAGAAGTCGGCGCCCATCTGGGCGATGCCGGTGAGGCCGACGGCGAGGACGGCGACGGCCACGAGGGTCCCGAGGGCGTTGGGACGGCCCGGTCTGATCGCGGTGGAGCCGAGGAGGGCTCCGACGAAGGCGGGCAGCAGATAGTCGAGGCCGACGCTCGGATTGCCGATCTGCTGCTGGGCCGCGAGCAGCACCCCCGCGAATCCGACGATCAGGCCGGACGTGGCGAAGGCGCAGACGGTGTAGGTGCGGACGGGGATGCCGACGAGGTCGGCGGCGCGCGGGTTGGAGCCGACGACGTACAGGTAGCGGCCGATCGGCAGCCGCTCCAGCACCAGCCAGAGGGCGACCGCGAGCGCCAGCACGTAGAAGGCGGGGACCGGGAGCCCGAGGAACGTGGAGGTGTAGAGGTCGGTGAAGGCGGGCGGCAGACCCTGGGGGCCCGGGACGATCCGGCCGCCGTCGGTGATCCAGCCGGTGACGGCGTACATCATGCTGCCGGTGCCGAGGGTGGCGATGAAGGAGTCGATCCGGCCGAACTCGACGATGACGCCGTTGAGGACGCCCACCACCGTCCCTCCGACGACCACGGCGAGACAGGCGAGCGGCCAGGGCCAGTCGGCCTCGACGACGAGGTACAGCACCATGACGTGCGCCAGTCCGAGGCCGTAGCCGATGGACAGGTCGAACGCGCCGGTCACGATGGGGACCATGGCGGCGAGCGCGAGGACGGCCGGGATCGACTGGGTGGAGAGGATCGCGTCGAGGGTGTCCAGGGTGGGGAAGGTGCGCGGCAGGGTCAGGGAGAAGACCAGGACGAGCAGGACGGTCAGCCCGAGGAGACCGTAGGCGCCGACGAGGTGCCCGCCGGGGCCGCCTCGGGCGCCGAGCCGGTGCGAGGGGCGCCGGCGGCGCGGGCGCGGTGCGGGCGGGGACGGCGGGGCGGTCACGGACGCGTCGCGGTGCCGGAGGGGGGCATGGCCGAGGCCGCCCGGGTCAGGCCCGCGACCGTGAGGGCCGGGCCGCTCAGCTCGGCGGTCGCCGCTCCCCGGACGAAGACCAGAGCGCGCCCGCACACGCCCGCCACCTCCTCGAAGTCGGTGGAGACGAGCAGGACCGCGAGGCCCCCGGCCCGTGCCTCGTCCAGGAGGCGGTGGATCGCGGCCTTGGCCCCGACGTCGACGCTCGCCGTGGGTTCCTCCAGAATCAGCAGGCGCAGTCCGGTCCTGAGCCAGCGGCCGATCATGACCTTCTGCTGGTTCCCGCCGGACAGGGTGGTGATGGTCGTCTCGCTGTCACGGGGGCGCACCGAGAACCGTTCGGTCAGGGCGGCGGCCGCGGCGCGTTCCCTGCGGGGGGCGATCCAGCGGGGTGTGGGCCCGTCCCCCGCGCGGGGGTTGGCCAGGAGGTTCTCCCGTACGGTCAGTTCGGGCAGGCAGCCTTCCCGTTGCCGGTCGCCGGGGACGAGAGCGACACCGCGGGCGACGGCGTCGGTGACGGTTCGCGGCCGGTAGGGGCTGCCGTCGAGCAGGATCTGTCCGCCGAGGAGGGGGCGGGCCCCCGCGAGGGCTCGGCCGAGCTCCGTGTGTCCGGCGCCCGAGAGCCCGACCAGGGCCAGGGCCTCCCCGGCACGCAGCTCCAGGTCGACGGGTCCGGCGCCGGAGGTCCGTACGCCGTCGAGGGCGAGCACCGCCGGGGCGGCGAACGGCACCGGGGCAGGCCCGGGTGCCGTTGCGGGGCGAGGGCCCGCCGGCTCCTCACCGGTGATGTCGCGCACCAGGCGCAGGGGGCTGTGCCCCGCCGTCGAGCCCTGGCTGACGAGTCGGCCGTCGCGCAGGACGGCGAAGGAGTCGGCGACCTCGTACACCTCGTCCAGGCGGTGGCTGACGTAGAGGATGCCGTGGCCTCGGTCGCGCAGGGCGCGCAGGACGCGGAAGAGGCGGGCGCAGTCCGGGGCGGGGAGGCGGGCGGTCGGCTCGTCGAGCACGATGAGCCGGGCCCGCGTGGCCAGGGCGCGGGCGATGGCGACCAGTGACCGTTCGGCGGGGCCGAGGCGGGCGACCGGCGCGTCGGGATCGACGGCGCCGCCGACGAGCGCAAGGGCCTCGGTGCAGCGGTCCCCGGTGCGCCGCCAGGAGATCAGTCCGGCGCGGCGCGCGTACCCGGTGCTCAGGGCGATGTTCTCGGCGACCGTCATCCACTCCACGAGGCCGAGGTCCTGGTGGATGAAGGACATGCGGTGGGTGGCGGCGTGGGTCCCGAGCGGGTGCCCGTCCACGGTGATCCGGCCCGAGTCGGCGTGGTGGACTCCGGCGAGGATCTTGATGAGGGTCGATTTCCCGGCTCCGTTGGGGCCGAGGAGCGCGAGGACGCTGCCCGCGTGGACGTCGAGGTCGACCCCGGCGAGTGCGAGGGTGCCGCCGAAACGTTTCGTGAGGCCACGGACACGCACCAGCGGCTCCGCCCCGCCGGGCGGGGTGGGCTGCGCAGAGGTGTCGTGAGCGTCGTGCACGGACAGCTCCGGGGGTCGGCCTGGCGAGTTCTTCCGACTTCGACTTGCGCGAGCGATGCTAACCGCCCGTTTCGCTTTATTCGCGCCTTTCGCACCGTTGGCGATATGTGGTGCCGTCGCCGACCGGGCTGAGGTCGGGCCGCCCCGGCTGGTCGTGGCTGCCGGGCCGCTCGCCTCAGGCGCTGTCGAGCCCGCATTCGGCCCAGATGACCTTGCCCTCCGCCGTGTAGCGCGTGCCCCAGCTCTGCGAGAGCTGGGCGACCAGGAACAGACCGCGTCCGCCCTCGTCGGTGGTGGCCGCCCGGCGCAGGTGCGGGGCGGTGCTGCTGGTGTCGGCCACCTCGCAGATCAGGGCGCGGTCCCGGAGCAGCCGTACCCGGATGGGCCCGGCGCCGTGCCGGATCGCGTTGGTGATCAGCTCGCTGAGCACCAGCTCGGCGGCGAACGCGGCCTCGTCGAGGCCCCACTCGGCCAGTTGCCTCAGCGCCGCGGCGCGGACCTCGCTGACGCGGGCCGGGTCGGCGGGCAGCTCCCAGGTGGCGACGCGGCGTGGGTCGAAGGCGTGGGTGCGGGCGACGAGCAGGGCGATGTCGTCGCCGGGGTGGGGGGACGCGACGGTGTCCAGGACCAGCCGGCAGGTCTCCTCCGGGGTGTGTTCGGGGTGGGCGAGGGCCTCGCGCAGCTGGTCCAGGACCAGGTCGACGTCGCGTTCGCGGTCCTCGATGAGGCCGTCGGTGTAGAGGACGAGGGTGCTGCCCTCGGGCAGTTGGACGTCGACGGCTTCGAAGGGCAGACCTCCGAGGCCGAGCGGGGGCCCGGCGGGCAGTTCGGGGAACGTCACGGTGCCGTCGGGCCGGACGAGGGCGGGCGGCGGGTGGCCGGCGCGGGCCAGGGTGCACTGCTGCGAGGTCGGGTCGTAGACGGCGTACAGACAGGTCGCGCCGATGATGCCGCCGCCGTCGGAGACGGGGTCCTCCCGGTCCAGTCGTCCCACGAGGTTGTCCAGGTGGGTGAGGACCTCGTCGGGCGGGAAGTCGAGTTCGGCGAAGCTGCGGGCGGCGGTGCGGACGCGGCCCATCATGGCGGCGGACAGCAAGCCGTGGCCGACGACGTCGCCGACGAAGAGTCCGATCCTGGTCCCGGAGAGCGGGATGACGTCGTACCAGTCGCCGCCGACGTCGGACTCGGCGGGCAGATACCGGTGGGCGACCTCCACGGAGTCCCGGTCGGGCAGTCCCTGCGGGAGCAGGCTGCGCTGCAGGGCCAGGACCATGGTGCGTTCGCGGGTGTAGCGCCGGGCGTTGTCGATGGACAGGGCGGCCCGGGTGGCGAGTTCCTGGACCAGTGACCGGTCGTCGTCGCCGAAGGGGGCGGGGTCCTGGGCGCGGTAGAAGGCGGCGACGCCGAGGACGACACCCCGGGCGACCAGGGGCACCGCGATGAGGGAGTGGACGTGGCCCAGCAGCTGCTCGGTGTGCTCGGGGTCCTGCGCGAGCCACCCCGCCGCCGTCCTCAGGTCCGGTTCCAGCACGGCCTCACCGCTGGTCAGACAGCGCAGCTGCGGGACGGCCGGGCCGTAGTCGACCTGCTTGCCGACCGGGCTGAAGGGGAGGTCGTCGCGGATGCCGTGGACCACCGTGCGCCGCAGATCGCTGCGCGGGTCGGCGGCCTCCTCGCCCCGCAGCACGGGCTCTGCCAGGTCGATGGTGACGAAGTCGGCAACGCGCGGGACCGCCGTCTCGGCGAGTTCCTGGGCGGTGCGGCGCACGTCCAGCGTGGTGCCGATCCGGGCGCTGGCCTCGGACAGCAGCTCCAGCCGACGGCGCGCGGCCAGGGCGTAGCCACCGACGTGGGGCTCCCCCACCATCAGCAGACCCCGCTCCGACGCCTGGGGACCGGAACGGTCACCGGGCAGGCCGTCGGTGGTGGGCGGGGGTACGTGGGTGTGCGGGGGTGCGGGGGCGTGCGGCAGGCCGTCGGCGGCGGGAGGAGGGCCCTCCCCGGTGAGCGGGGCGCCGGGGGTGAGGGCCTCCGCCGAGGCGGCAGGGGTGAGGGCCTCCGCCGGGGTGTCGGAGGCGTGGCCCTCCGCGGCGACGGCCTCACCATCCGACCCGGGCATCGCGGGCGGCGTGGCCTCGCGCAGGTGACCGGGGGCCGGTACGACGGTGAGCGGGCCGGAGGCCACGACGAGCGAGGTGTCGCGGACACGGTGGACGACCGAGGGGTCGACGGGTGCGAGGGGAGTGAGGGGGCTCGCGGGGCCTGTGGCGAGGCTCAGTACCGGCTCGACCCCGCGCGGGGCGGTGCGGCCCTCCGGCGGGGAGGAGGCGTGCAGGACCGCCTCGACGGCGATGCCCTCCACCCCGGAGGCACTGGTCATCGGGCGGCTGACGAGCGTGACACGGCGGCCGTCCGTGAGGGAGACCTCGACGGCCGCCCGCTGTGCGCGCGATATCAGCTCGGCGGCCTTCTCCAGGAGGGCCGCCCGGTCGACGGGGCGCAGTCCGAGGGCCAGTTCGTCGACGCCGACGACGCGGTTCGGGCCTGCGTCGGCCTCGACCCCCGCGTCCAGATACGCCTGCAGCAGGGAACGTTCACGTGCGGAGCTCTGTCCGAGGAGCCGCCGCTCGATGGCGGCGGCCGCCTTGCGGATCACGGTGGTGAGCGCCGGGTTCTCGAAGTCGCGCGGATATCCGAAGCACAGGACGCCCTCGATCCGGCCGCTGAGCGGGTCGCGCACGGGAAGCGCGCGGCAGGCGCTGCCCTGGGAGCGATCGGCGAAGTGCTCGGCGCCGTAGACCCGGATGAGCCGCCGTTCCGCGAGGGCCAGCCCGATGCCGTTGGTGCCGGCGAACCGCTCGGCGAACACGAACCCCGGCACGGTCTGGATGTCCGGGAGCCCTCGGGCCAGGGAGGCCTCACCGAAGCGGCGGAGCAGGACCGTGCCGTTCGCGTCGGCGACGGAGATGTTCATGGCGCTGCCGGCGAACGTGGACTCCAGGCGGTCGACGACCGGCACGGCGGCACGGGCGACCCGGTCCTCGCGGTCGAAGTCGTCGCGGAAAGGAAGGTCGGAGCGTTCCGGGGAGAGCCCCAGGGACCGGCACCGCCGCCAGGAGTCGAGGATCGTGGCGCGCACGCCCGACTCCAGCGGCTCCCCCTGCAGAAACCGCTCACGGAAAAGGGTGGGACCCGTGCCGTCTGTCGCACGCCCTGTTGGCTCGCCGTCGGACCGCACCACGCTGGCCTCACTCGCGCCCTGGACAATCCGCTTATCGGAAATATCTGGCATTGACGAGGATACGGGCATCAGCAACACGAGTCACGGTTCACGGACCTCGTCACGCTTGGTGACCGGGGCCCTGCGTCACAGGACGGCGACCGGGTTGACCGGGGAACCCGTGCCGCCCGGAACGTTCAGCGGCGCCACGACGAGCAGGAACTCGTACCGTCCCGCCTCGGCGGTCGCGGCGGCGAGCGCCTCCAGGTCCATGTTGTCCAGCAGCGGCACCCCCATCGCGGCCACCGCGAGGGCGTGCACGGGCGAGTGCACACCCGCCACGGGAGAGGGCCTGACGTCGCTGTCCCCGTCCCCGCCGAGCAGCGCGATGCCCCGATCGGCCAGCAGGGGTACGGCGTCCACGTGGAACCCCGCACTCGCCGCACCGGGGTCCCAGGCGCCGAGCTCCGCGCGGCGGCGTACGTGCCCGGAGCGCAGCAGCACCGCGTCACCCTCGCCGACCGTCACGCCGAGCGCCTCCTCGGCGGCAAGGACGTCCCCGGCGCGCACCGCGTGTCCCGGCTCCAGCCAGGGGACGCCGAGCACGGCGGGGAGATCCAGGAGGACCCCTCTCGTGACGAGGGGGCCGAGCGCCGACACCGCGCCGAACCGGGCGCCCGCGGCGTCGATGGCCTCACGGGCCGGCCTGCCGTCGTAGAGGAGTCCCGCGTAGGCGATGTGGCTCAGGGCGTCGAGATGGGTGACCGCCTTGCCGTGGTAGTCGGCGGCGATGAAGTCCTTGTGGGTCGTGGGCTCGGGGCCCTCCACGTCGCCGAGGTCGGTCATGTGGTGCAGGGCGGGCTTGAGGTTGCCCGGGCCCGACCGGGTGTTCCAGGGCAGTGCCATCGGTACGACCACGCCGGACCGCACTCCCGCCACGGCCCGCCGCACATGGTCCTCGGTCACCCGGTTCCATGCGCCACGATCGGCCCGGTCCCAGCGACCCCAGGTACGGAGCGCCGCGAAGAGTGCGTCGAACTCCTCACGGGAGACGGCGGGATGCGCGCTCATACGTCCACGTCCTCACGGTTCGGGGCGACACCGGACAGGGGAGGGCGAGGGCACGGCGCCCCGAAAGCACGATATGACCGTTCCGCGCGCCGCGTCGGCTTCCTCCGCCCACCCCGGCGTCCAACCGGCCGAGCGGATACGGCTCGGCATCGTCCGTCGCCGGGGCGCGGGTTCCCCGCCCGTCGCGTGGAACGCTGCCGGCGCGTCGATCAGCGCCGCCGCCACCTCCGGGCTCTTGAATGCTTGATTCAGCAGCTCTAGCCTCTTCCGATGGCTTCAATCACCTCTTTCCTCCCACGCCCCCGGCGTCTCCCCTGGGCGCTGTTGCTGGCTCTGAGCCTGAGCCTTCCTTCGTTCCCGGCGGACGCCGCCCCACCGTCCGCACCGTCCACGCTGTCCACGCCGTCTTCCGCGAAGCGCCCGCCGGTGCCCGAGGTGTGGCCGACGCCCCGGCACATCGAGGGCCACGGACGTCGACTCGCCGTTCCCGACCGGGTGGTGGAGGTGGTCGGGCCCCGCACCGACCCTTCCGCGCGCAGGGTCGTCGAGGCCGCGCTGCGGGCCGCCGGTGCCGACCGGATCGTCACCGTGCCGGCCGGGAAACGGCCGCCCGCCGCCGGGCTCACCGTCTACGTCGGCGGGCCCGACGAGAACCCGGCGACCGAGAGCGCGCTGCGGCGGCTCGGAGTCAGATCCCCGGCCGGGCTGCCCGCCGAGGGGTACGTCCTGGCCTCCGGACGCCGCTCCGGCCGTAGCCTGCTCGCCCTCTCCGGCACCGACACCACCGGCACGTTCTACGCCGCCCAGACCCTCCGCCAACTCCTCACCGGCGGGCACCTGCCCGAGGTGACCGTCCGGGACTGGCCGACGGCCGCACTGCGCGGTGTCGTCGAGGGGTTCTACGGCACCCCCTGGTCCCACGCCGAACGGCTGAGCCAACTCGACTTCTACGGCCGCACCAAGCAGAACGTGTACGTCTACTCCCCCAAGGACGACCCGTATCTGCGGGAGCGGTGGCGCGACGAATACCCGGCCGACCGACTCGCCCAGGTGCGCGAACTCGTCGACCGGGCCGCCGCCAACCACGTCCGCTTCACCTACGCCCTCTCGCCCGGCCTGTCGGTCTGCTACTCCTCGGCCGGTGACATCACCGCCCTGGTCCGCAAGTTCGCCTCGCTGTACGACATCGGGGTGCGGTCCTTCGCGATCCCGCTGGACGACATCAGCTACACCAAGTGGAACTGCGCGGCGGACGAGGAGCGTTTCGGCAGCGGGGGCGGCGCCGCCGGCGCGGCGCAGGCACATCTGCTGAACCGGGTGTGGGAGGAGTTCTCCGCCGGACGCACCGGGCTCGACCCGCTGGAGATGGTCCCCACCGAGTACTCGGACCTCGCGGACACCCCGTACAAGAAGGCGTTGCGCGAGCGGTTGGAGCCGGACGTGGTCGTGGAGTGGACCGGTGTCGGGGTGATCGCTCCGACGATCACCGCCGCGCAGCTGCGGCAGGCCCGTGAGGTCTACGGCCATCCGATCCTGGTCTGGGACAACTACCCGGTCAACGACTACGTCACCAGCCGTCTCCTGCTCGGCCCCTACACCGGCCGGGAGGCCGGGGTGGCGCGCGAGTCCGTCGGTGTCACCGCCAACCCGATGGTGCAGGCCGAGGCGAGCAAGCTCGCGCTGTTCACGTCGGCGGCCTACCTGTGGAACGCGGACGCGTACGACCCCCGGGCCGCCTTCCTCGCCTCCGTGCGGGATCTGGCGGGGCCGGGCGCGGCGCCGTGGCTGCGGATCTTCGCGGAGAACAGCTACTCCTCCCAGCTCGACGCCACCGAGGCCCCCACACTGGCCAAGCTGATCGCCGCGTTCCAGGAGGCGTACGAGGAGGACGGCGGCCTCGACGAGACGGCGGCCGCGCTGCGGTCGTACTTCACGGACATGGCCGTCACGCCCGCGCGGCTGCGCGCCCGTCTCGCCAACCCCGGCTTCCTGAAGGAGACTTCGCCCTGGCTGGACAAGCTCGGCTCCTACGGCACAGCCGGGCTGACGGCCGTGGACCTGTTGCTGGCCGGCGAGCGGGGTGACGCGGACGCGGTGTCGAGGTACTGGAACCGGCTGCGGAGCGAGCGCAAGGCGCTGGACGCGATACCGCAGCAGGTGTCGCCGGGGGTGATGGACCAGTTCCTGTACCAGGCGATGCTCCGGCACGCGCCGGACCCGGGCGTCGACACGTCCTTCGCCCCGGGCTTGCTCTCTTTGAAGCCGGGGGCCTCCGGGTCGGTGGCCCTCCGTTTCTCCTCCGCCGCCGAGGCGCGGACGGTGACCTGGAAACTCGACGTGCCGGACGGGGTGACGGCCACGCCCGCCGAAGGGACCGTGACCGTCCCGGCGGGAGGCAGTGCCTCGGCCGAGATCACCCTCACGGGGGTCACCGAGGGCGTCCACTCCGTCGTCGTGTCCGGCTCGGGCGTCCTCGACCGGGCGATCCCGGTCCAGGTCACCGACGGGGACGGGTCGTCGAGGGCGCTGACGGCCAACTTCAGCGGGGCCTCGGTCAGTTCCATCGACCTCTCGTCCGGGAGGAGCACGGACATCGCCGTGGGCGCGAACCCCGGGGAAGTGGTCGTGAGCGCCGACGGCCGCACCGCCTACGCCGCGAACCAGGGCTCGAACTCGGTCAGCGTCATCGACGTGGCGCGCGGCGAGGTCACCGCCACCGTGCGGGTGGGCCGTGTCCCCGCCGGGCTCGCGCTGACACCGGACGGCGGCACCCTGTGGGTCGCCAACTACACGGACGGCACGGTGCAGCCGGTGGACACGGACACGCTCCGGGCGGGCGCCACGGTCGCGGTCGGGTCGGGACCGGAGAACATGGCGATCACCCCGGACGGGCGCACGCTGTACGTGGCGAACATCCACGACAACACCGTCTCGCCGGTCGACCTGGGCACCGGAAGGGCCGGGGCCGCGATCCCGGTCGGCCCCCGCCCTTTCAACGTCGTCGCCGCGCCGGACGGGAAGACGGTGTACGTGTCCAACTCCGGCGGGTCGACGGTCACTCCGATCGACACGGCGAGCAACGACACCGAGCCGACACTGCTCGTCTCCGGTCAGGCGTACGGGCTCGCGCTGTCGCCGGACGGCCGGACGCTGTGGGTGAGCCCCAGCACCGGGGACCACGTCACACCGGTCGACACCGTGACGGGCGCACCCGGCAAGCGGATCACCGTCGGGAGGTCCGCGTTCGACGTCGCGTTGGACTGGAACGGGTCCACCGCGTATGTCACGACCGCCGACGCCGGCGAGCTGGTGCCGATCGCGACGGCGACCGGCACGGTCGGTGCGTCACTGAAGACAGCGGCATACCCGCTGGCGGCGGCAGTGACGCCCGTACCGGTGGGGTAGACGGACACGGATCAGGGGTTCTCCCGCAGGAACCGCTCGATCTCTTCCGGGACCTCGCTATGGTCGACGAATCTGGCGAAGGCGTTGCGTCCCTCGGGCGTCAGGACCAGCTGGTTGAGTCGCCCGCCGGGCGCTGAGATGAAATTGCACCGCTCCATCTCGGCTATGAACCGGCGGGCGAACGGCACGTTGCGCTGCGCGACTCCGCGCTGTTCGACGCCCTGGCGCTGCCTCGGGCTGGATTCTTTCATCTTGGTGCAGATCTTCTCGACGATGAAGAAGTACGGGTGGTACTGCAGTGCGTAGTAACTCCCCACCTCGTCGGTCTGAGCGCCGTGGTAGTTGAGGTACCCGATAGCGTGCGCCTCGGTCAGCATCTCGGCCACCGTGGAATCCCCTGTGGTGACGATAATGGTGGAGTCCCGAGAGATCCTGCGGAAATCCGCACCGGCAACCTTTGCTCGGGTCAGGTCGATGTCGATCAGGTCGGAATTGGTGAAGCGAGCCCCGCTCAGATCGGCATCCTTGAAGGAGGTGGATTCGAGGATCGAGTCCGAGAAGTTCACTCCGGCGCAGTCGGCCTTCTCGAAGACACACTCCGAGATCTCGGTGGAGCTCATGTCGAAGCCCTTGAGATCGGTCGTGACACCGGGAGTGGAGAAGTTCAGTTTGCGCAGCGGGACAGCGCTGAAGTTACGCGTCTCCGCGCTGCAGTACTCGAGGAAGGAGCGGACCGGACTCCGACTCCCCTGCCGTCCTGCACTCTTGCAGCCCGCTTCCCAAAGGAGGGCGAGCAGCGCACCGAACGACGGCATCGTACTGCGCGACAGCCAGGCGTTGCGCAGCGCCGTCAACTGTCCTTCGATGTCCTTCTTGCCCTGCGTCGCTGCGAAGAGCTGCATCGCCTCGGAGATCGGGACATTGACGCTCTGTGGCTTCTCCGAAACCAACTTGTTGAGCATGTACTCGGTGACGAGGAACTCACGCAACGAGTTGTGAGAGAAAGCCCATCCTCGGTCCTGGGTGAGGGACGACCTCGTGAGCGTCGACGACCGGCGCAGGTCGTTGAAGTAGACGTCCTCAGGATTGTCACCGGAGGAGCCCCTCCCCAACCTGCGGATCTCTGAGCTGAACACACTTCTGATGAGAGACCGCATGGTCGCCTCATCCGCGGACGGCGCATCACGTTCTGACAGACGGACAGCCAGCGACTGCAGGAAGCGACGCCGGTGCTCCGGGGCGAGCTCGCCACCGTTCTGCAGGTCACGCATCATCAGTTTGCCGATGATGAGTTTGTAGACATACCACTCGGTGATCTTCTCCGGAATCTCCGAGACTCTGTCCGCCTTGAGCTGCTCCACCACCTCCAAGAGGTAGCTGACGATGACGGGCTTCCCCGACAGAGATACGTCCTTCCCGCCCTCCTCACGAAACACCCGATCCAGGATCTCGAAGAGAGCCCTCTGGCCTTCCGGGTCATCGTGCAGCTGGCGTTCGACGAGTGCCCGGGTCTGCGCCCGGTCCAGATCCTGCAAGGACCTTTCCGAGCGCTCAAGGAAACTCTTCCTGATGAACTCGTCGATCTGCTTTTCTTGCTCTATCTGCTCCTCATCGGAGGCAGTTAGCAAGTATTCCGTACGAAGCGAGCGGTACAACGTATCGAAGACCTGCAGTTCCTCGGCCTCGGTGAAGTAGTTGGGCCGACTCGTCAAGATTCCCTTGGCACCGCCGTCGGCGAGTTCCGCCAGCGCCCTCAGGCACTCCCGACGTTCCCGCGACTTGAGGTACTGGGCCATTTCATCGTATCCATCGAGCAGCAGCACCACCCTGCCGCTGCGAATCAGAGAGAAGGCAAAATCGATCGGCACATGGCCAAGTTCGTTATGGTCGAGGAAATAGTGCAGAAGACCGCGGGCATCGAACTGGCGGGTGAAGTTGCGCAGTTCGATGCGGAAGGGGATGGGCAGAGAGGGATCACGGATGTAGTCCTGCGTCCAGCGATACTGAAGCACCTTCGTCAGGGCTGTCTTCCCCGTGCCGTACTCGCCGACAGTGACGAGCCAGCGACCCGACGTACTGATGTCCCCGCGCCACTGCTCCAGCCATTGCACTGCGGAGTGGGTACCCATTCCGTCCCGGAAGCGATGAGGCTGGTATATGTCGCTGAGGTAGCTGAGTTCCTTGGCGATCGGACTGGCATGGGCATTGGTGACATAGCTGATGTACGGCTCGAACTTCTCGAACCTCCGGAAGAGCTCTTCGTAGGTGAGGCACTCCACCCCGGTCTCCGCGGCGCGCTCCAAGACGGATGCCGTGAACCCCACGGAGGAAATGATCAGAAGACGCGCCCTGGGGTCCTTCCGCTGAATCATTGCCAGCTTGGAGAGGTCCTTGCCGTACTTCGTGTTGTCCACATGCTGCACAGTCGCTTCGATGTAGATCAGAGATGCGAAGGCGTCGCCCTTGGGTTCGGCAATCAGGTCGACTTCGGCTCCGTAAACGTGGACCGATGTCCGGACTCGGTAGTTGTTCGACTCGAAGAGCCGACGGATTGCCTCCGGCAGGTCCTTCTCTGTCATCTTCTGCACCATCACACTGGCCTCCCCCAACTCGAAAACTCTATGTTTCCACGAGTTGACGGCCCGTAACCCCACTCGGTCGGTCCCGGGATGGTTCGTGTCGGCGCACTTGCCCTGCCTCAGCCGGCGGTGCGCCGGATGCGGCCGGCGTACCGCTTCTCCAGTTCCAGGTTGCCCTCGAAGCCGCCGGGCACATTGGCGGAGACGTAGACCGGGGGGCGGTCGCCGGAGGCGAGGAGCTGGGCGGCGGCCTCGGCGACGGTCATCTGGACGAGCATGACGCCGGTGAGGGTGGAGAGGGCGCAGACCGCGCCGCCGCCCGGGAGTTCCAGCAGGGCGTCGCCGCGCGGGGCCGCGTTGTCGAGGACGACGTCGGCGAGGTCGGCGAGCTTCTTGCCGCTGGGGTGGGTGGCGGGGACGGAGTGGGTGTGGGCGAGGGAGGTGAGGGCGAGCAGGCGGTGGCCGCGCTCCTTGGCGTGCAGGGCCATCTCGACGATGACGTTGTTGACGCCGGAGTTGGAGACGACGACGAAGAGGTCCTGCGGGCGGGGGGCCGCCAGTTCGTAGAGGCGGACCGCTATGCCGGGCTCGCGTTCGAGCAGCGGGTCGTCGAGGCCGCTGGGGTGGTCGCCGCCGAAGAGGACCAGGTCGGCCATCTGGATCCGGTTGGTGGGCACGAAGCCGCCCGCGCGGCCGGCGAGTTCGAGGACCATGGCCTGGGAGTGGCCGGTGCCGAACGCCTGGACGACGCCGTCCTCGCGGACGCAGTCGGCGATCAGCGTGGCCGCGGCGCTCACGTCGGCGCGCGCGGACTCGGTGAGACGGTGCAGGACGGCCAGGCCCTCGCGCGCGAAGCGGTCGGCGCTCACCGGCTCGGTCACGGACTCGTTGGCGGACTCGACGGACATCCTGAGACTCCCCACTGGTGGATTGAACCACCCCATACGCACCTATCAGTGAATCACTGAATCACAGGCGCGGCATCCGGGGCAATGGCGCAGTTCACCCCCGAGCGCGGACGCGAAGACCGGTCCTGGTATTCAGCCGGTGCGCCGACGGGTGGCTGATACCTTCTCTGCATGCCCTCGACCGATGTCACCACCCTGATCCGCACCGAGCTGCCCCGGCTGGCCGGCTCCCTGCGGAAGGTCGGCGAGCTGATCCTGGAGGATCCGGCCGCCGTCACCCACTGCTCGGCCGCGGAACTGGGCCGGCGCACCGGCACCTCCCAGGCCACCGTGACCCGGTTCTGCCGGGCCATCGGCCTCGACTCCTATCAGCACCTGCTGATCGAGCTGGCCCAGGAGCGGGGCCGGGGCGAGTCCTCGGAGTGGGGCAGCGCCGAGATCGGCCCGGACATCTCCCCCGACGACAGCCTGGAGCGGGTCGTCCAGGTCGTCGGCACCGCCGATCTGCGGGCGATCCAGCAGACCATCGACCGGATCGACCTGGACTCCGTGGAGCGGGCGGCACAGGCCGTGGCCCGCGCACGGCGCACGGACGTGTACGGCGTCGGCGGCAGCGGCGCGGTCGCGCAGGAGACGGAGACCCGGCTGTTCCGCATCGGCTGTGCGGTGCGCGGCTGGACCGAGGTGCACGCGGCGACCACGTCGGCCGCCCTGCTGACCCCGGCGGACGTGGCGATCGGTATCTCCCACTCCGGCGCCACCCGGGAGGTGATCGAGCCGTTCGAACTGGCCAGGGAGCGCGGTGCCACCACCATCGCCCTGACCGCCGATCCCCGCTCACCGCTGGCCCGCGCCGCCGACATCCGGCTGATCGCGTCGTCGTCGGAGACCAGCTTCCGCACCGGCAGCATCGGCGCCCGCCACTCCGTGCTGATGCTCATCGACTGCCTCTACGTCCGCGTCGGCCAGCTCTCCTACCAGCGGGCGAGCGCCTCCCTGGCGCTGACCGACCACATCGCGGGAGCACACGCGGTGAAGTCCCGGCGCAGCCGCTGACCGGAGCACGGCGCGACCGCCCGGCCGAGCGAATATGCATGGATGAATCAACCAATATTCCGATGCATGGTTGATTGAACCACCCCGCGCTGCCAGGATGGGGCTCCCCGAGCACTCGTAGGAGCCCCATGCGCGTCATCTCTGTCGAGTCGACCGAGCTCTTCGTCGGGACGGAGGACCAGCCGCACCAGGTGGTCGCCGTGGACGTCGAGCACGACGCGGGCCGGCCGGTCCGGCTGAGCGTGGAAGGCCCGGGCGTCCGCACGGCCGGGCCGATCGAGGTCACCGTCGGCGAAGACGGCACCGTACGCGCCGAGATACCCGTGGCCACGGACGGACTCACCCCCGGCGACCAGCGGGAGATCACCGTCACGGCCGCCGACGGGGACGTGGTGGCCCGGCGGACCGCCGGCTTCACGGTCGCCGAGCCCGGCTGGACCATGTTCATGGTCAGCCACTTCCACTACGACCCCGTCTGGTGGAACACGCAGGCCGCCTACACCGAGACCTGGGACGTCGCCGACGACCCGGCCGTCACCGGCCTGCCCGCGCGGACCTTCGACTCGCGCGGCCAGTCCGGCATGAGTCTCGTCCGCGCCCACTGCGATCTGGCCCGGCGCGATCCGGCGTACACCTTCGTGCTCGCCGAGGTCGACTACCTCAAGCCGTACTGGGACGCCTTCCCCGAGGAGCGGGCCTTCCTCCGGCAGCTGATCCGCGCCGGCCGCGTCGAGATCATGGGCGGCACCTACAACGAGCCCAACACCAACCTCACCGGCGCCGAGGCGACCGTGCGCAACGCGCTGTACGGCGACGGCTTCCAGCGCGGGATCATGGGGGCCTCGCCGGAGACCGCCTGGCAGCTGGACGCCTTCGGGCACGACCCGCAGTTCCCGGGGCTGATGGCGGACGCGGGGATCACGTCGAGTTCCTGGGCGCGCGGGCCCTTCCACCAGTGGGGGCCGACCTTGTCGGTGTTCGGGGAGGAACCGCGCGATCCGCGGCGGATGCAGTTCCCGGCGGAGTTCAGCTGGATCGCCCCCTCCGGACGCGGCCTGCTGACCGCCTACATGGTCAACCACTACGGCGCCGGCTGGGCCATCGACAACGCACCCACGCTCCCCGAGGCGGAGGCCGCCGCGCTCAAGCTCTTCCGGGGGCTGAAGAAGGTCGCGCTCACCCGGAACGTCCTGCTGCCGGTCGGCGGCGACTACGCCCCGCCGTGCCGCTGGGTGATGGGCATCCACCGCGACTGGAACGAGCGGTACGTCTGGCCCCGGTTCGTCAGCGGCGTCCCCCGGGACTTCTTCGCCGCCGTCCGCGCCGAACTGGAGCAGGAGGGGCGTACGGCCTCCCCGCAGACCCGGGACATGAACCCGGTCTACACCGGCAAGGACGTCTCCTACATCGACACCAAGCAGGCCCAGCGGTACGGTGAGGCGCTCCTCGCCGACGCCGAGGCCTGGGCGACCCTCGCCTCCCTCACCACCGGGCACCCCTACCCGGACGCGGCCCTCGACAAGGCGTGGCGGCAGTTGATCTACGGCGCCCATCACGACGCCATCACCGGCTCCGAGTCGGACCAGGTGTACATCGATCTGCTCACCGGCTGGCGGGAGTTGTACGACCTGGCACGGGAGGTGCACGCCGACGCCACCCAGGCGCTCGCCGACCGGGTCGCGCCGCTGCCGGGCGACGGGGCGGACCTGGTCGTCCTCAACTCCGCGACCTGGCGGCGCAGGGACGTGCTGACCGTAGCCGACCCGGGCCGGATCCCGCTGGACCACACCGGCCTGCCGCTGCCCGCCGTGTCCGAGGACGGCGAACTGAGCGTCGTCGTACCGGACGTGCCCGGCATGGGCCTCAAGGCGCTCTCGCTGACGGACGGTTCGGTGCCCGGCTGGACGGCCGGCGAGGGGACGACGATCCGCAACGAGTTCTACGAGGTGACCGTCGACCCCGCGCGGGGCGGCGGCGTCAGCAGTCTGCGCGCGCTCGCCGGAGCCGGGGGCGGCCGGGAGCTGCTGCGGCCCGGGGACATCGGCAACGAGCTGGTGGTGCAGGAGGAGTACCCGAGGCACCCGCGCTTCGGCGAGGGCCCCTGGCACCTCACCCCGACCGGCACCACGGCCGCCCGGAGCCGGGACGTGACGGCTGACATCGATGTCGAGCACTCTCCCGCCGGTTCCCGCATCACCGTCCGCGCCGACCTGGGCCTCTTCCGGTACACCCAGCGGCTCACCCTGTGGACGGGTGTCGACCGGCTGGACGTGACGACCACCGTCGACGGCTACGACGGCGCCGACCGGCTGATCCGGGTGCGCTGGCCCTCGGACGTGCGCGGCGGGCTGCCGGTGCACGAGGTCGCGGACGCGGTCGTCGGGCGTGGCTTCGGCTTCGTCGAGGTGGACAGCGAACAATTCCCGTGGACGCTCGACAACCCGGCCAACACCTGGTTCGGGCTCGGCTCCACGGCCCGCGTCGCCGTCCACGACGACACCGGCGCCCTGCTCGGCCACCGGTCCATCGGCGTCGCCGAACTGGTCTTCGGGGACTGGGACGCCGCCGGTGAGCTGGGCACACCGCTCGCCGCGGCCCTGGTCCGCACCGGCGTCACGGCCACCTCGACGATCGCGGGCGGCCCCCGCTACGGCGATCTGGAGGTCGACTCCAATCTGCCGGACATCCGGGTCGCCGTGGGTGGGCCCGAGCGCAACGCCATGGTCGCCGAGGTCCTCGGCTGGGACCCGGCGGCCGCCCGCGAGCTGCGCCGCCAACTCGCCGAGGACGGTCTGGCGGCGGTGTGGGTGGCGCCCCGCGCCTCCCTGCGCGAGGAATGGGTGCCCGGCGCCGACCTGCGGGACCTGGAACGGCTGCCCCTGCTCGTGGTGGCGGGCGCCCGCCCCGAGGACGACGCGAAGGCCGTGGACGCGCTGATCGCCGACCTCGACGACGCGACCGTACGGGCCACCGCGGCCGGGGGCGGCGAAGCGCTGCCGCCGGGCGACGCCTGGGACGGGCGGGGCTTCGCGATCCTGAACCGGGGCACCCCGGGCTGTGTCGTCACCTCCTGCGGCGACCTCCACATGTCGCTGATGCGCTCCTGCACCGGCTGGCCCTCCGGCATCTGGGTCGACCCGCCCCGCCGCACCGCGCCCGACGGCTCCGGCTTCCAGCTCCAGCGCTGGTCGCACACCTTCGAGTACGCGGTCGTCGCGGGCGAGGGCGACTGGCGCGAGCTGGGCTGGCCGCGCGCCGGCCACGCCTTCAACCATCCGCTCACGGGGCGGTTGCGCACGCCAGAGCATCCGCTCACGGCACGGCTGCGAGAGCCCGCGGGGACGGCGACCGGTCTGCCGAGGACCGTGACCCTGCTGGCGCTGGAGCCCGAGGGCCGGGTCGTCCTGGACGCGTTGAAACCGGCCGGGTCGCCGCTGGCCCGGGGCGGCACCGCGCCCGTGGACCCGGCGCGCGAGGTCGTCGTACGGGCGCACGAGGTGGACGGGCGGCCGGTGCGGGCGCGGGTGACAGGGCCCGCGGCGTGGGCCGGGGGCCGACGGGCGGACGTCCTGGAACGGCCCGGTGAGGCGCTGGTTCCCGGCGCGGACGGGGCGCTGGAGCTGGACCTCACCGGGTTCGAGGTGGCCACCGTGCTGGCCTCGCCGGTGGCCGCCGCGCCGCCCGTACGGGCCGCCGGGACCTCCTGCGGCGCCCCCGGCGACGGGAGCCCCACCGAGCAGCTCCCGCCCGCGTGCACGCCCCCCGGTGAAGGTTCCGGTGTCGCCGCGCACGAGCCCGCCCAGCCCGTGCACACCCGTTACTGGCTGCACAACTCCGGTCCGGCGCCCCGGGGCAACATGCCCGTGGCCGTCTACCTCTCGCCGGCCGCGCTGACCGCCGACGGCCCGGTCACGGCGACGGTGCGGATCTCCTCCGAGCTCACCGACGCGTCGGCATCGGGCACGGTCGCCCTGGAGGTGCCGCCCGGCTGGAGCGCCGAGCCCGCCGAACTGCCGTACACGCTCGGCGCGGGCGGCTTCTCGCTCACCGAGGTCACCGTGACGCCCCCGCCGGGGGCGGTGCCCGGCCGTTACGCGCTGGCCGCCCGGCTCACGCACGACGGTCAGACGTTCGAGGACGTGGTCGCCCTGGACGTGCCCGGCGCGGCGGTCCGGGGCGAGCCGGACGGGCGGACCGGGCCGAGTCTGGTGATGGAGCTGGGCGTCGACCGGGTCGAGGTGCGCCGGGGCGAGCGGGCGCGGGTGCCGGTGCGCCTGCGGAACACCACCCGGGGGCCGGTGGGCGGAGCCCTCTGGGCGGTGTCGTCGTGGGGGACATGGGCGGGCGTCGCACCGGGCCTCCAGGGCTTCGCCCTGGCCGCCGGGGAGAGCACGCAGTGCCTGATCGAGATCGACGGCTCGGCGGTGCCTGCGGGTTCGTACTGGCTGATGGCGAAGGCCGGCTGGCACGGCTGCGTGGCCTACTCGGAGGCGGTCGCTTTGGAGGTGGGGCCGTGAACGGACGGACGGTGGACAGCGTGCCCGCCGCGCTCGTCGGTGGTGAGCCGGTCGCCCGGGAGCGGGTGGACCTCGTGCTGGCGGTGGTGCCCGCGCGGGATCGGGAGGTCCGGCCCGAGGGGCAGGCGCGGGCGGAGCGGCAGCGGCGGCGGTGGGCCACCCAGGTGGTCGTCGCCGACGAGCTGGCCCGGCGGGCGTGCGCCGCGCGCGGGCTCGCGCCGCCGCCCGGCCAGACACCGGCCCGTCCGCTCGCGGTGTCCGGCTCCGAGGTCGCCGACCTGGGCAGCATCATCGCGGTGACGCTCGCCCACTCCCCCGCCGCGCGCACCCTGCTGGCGGCGCTGGAGGCCGAACAGAGGGTGCCGGAGGAGGCCGTACGGGACTACTACGACCGCAATCCGGACCGCTTCCTCACCCCGCAGGCGCTGCGGCGCGGCGTCGACCCGTACGGCGGGGCGGAGCCGGGCGACTTCCTGCCGTACGACGAGGTCCATGACGACGTCGTACGGGAGTTGCGGCGGGCCCTCGGCCGACAGGCCTTCTTCGACTGGCTGGACGTGGCGCGGGCCGACGTGGAGTACGCGCCCGGGCACGAGCACCCGGGCGACCCCTCACACCCCGACCACGAGCACCGGCACTGAACATGTCCACCGGCGCCGGACCCGTCGGAGACGCCCTGGAACCGAAAAGCAACACGGCCAGGCATTGACCTCCGATGAATTCTGGTCCACCTTTTCATCAATCGAAGTCCAAGTTGGTGATTTGAACCAGCAGCTCCATCCAGCAGCTCGACCCAGCAGCTGACTGATCGCAGGAGGCGACATGCGCGCGAGAAGACTGACCGGATGTGTGGTGGGCGTCATCGCCCTCACCCTGACCGCCGCGGGGTGCGGCCTGTCGGGCGGGGGATCCGACAGCGGGGACGCCACCGCCGGCGGCTGCAAGGTCGACCGGGGCAACGTCGGATCCGGCAAGCTCACCGGAGACGTCAAGGGCACGATCACCTTCCAGACGACGAATCTGAAGAAGGACTTCGGCGGCTACTTCAACGGCGTCATCAAGGCCTTCGAGCAGGCCCACCCGGACACCACCGTGAAGTGGGTCGACGACCCGGGCGACGCCACCTTCACCCAGCGCCTGGTCGCGGACGCGCAGGGCTGCACGCTGCCGGACGTCGTCAACATCAACGTCAACACGGCGATCGCGCTCACCAAGAACGGCTATCTGCTCGACCTGGACAAGAAGGCCCCGGGCGCCGGCGAGCCGTTCGTGCCCAACCTGTGGAAGTCGAGCATGTACGCCGACGCGTCCGGTACCGAGGTGCACAGCGTGCTCCCCTGGTACTCCGGCGGCATCGTGCAGACCTTCAACACCGATCTGATGAAGAAGGCGGGCCTCGATCCGGCCAAACCTCCGACGACCGTGCTCGGTCTGTTCGAGGACGCGCAGAAGATAGCCGAGGTATCGGACGGCAAGTACTACGCCTTCCTCGCCAACCCGCAGCTGCGCATCCCCGCCGACTGGCAGCAGATGGACATCAAGGTCCTCTCCTCCGACGGCAAGAAGTTCACCTTCGCCGACGACCCGAAGACCGCGCAGTGGGTGGAGGCGATGACGAAGCTCTACAAGGCCGGCGGCATGCCGAGGGACTCGCTCTCCTCCACCCAGGACCCGGCCAACGTCTATGGCCAGGGCAAGCTGGTCTACGGCCCGACGAACCCCAACTTCCTGCGTTTCATCCAGCAGAACAACCCGAGCGTCTACAAGAAGACCGGTGTCGCCCGCTTCATGCTGGACGACCTCGGCCACACCGTCGGCGCCCCGCAGTACATCGGTGTCGCGTCCACCAGCAAGAACGCGGCGACCGCGCTGTCCTTCGCACAGTTCCTCACGAACGCGAAGAACCAGCTGGAGTGGGCGAAGGACCCGAACGTCGTCATCTTCCCCTCCACCACGGCCTCCCTGGACGACCCCTTCTTCCAGTCGGTCAAGGGCGACGACCCGTTCGCCGAGGCCCGCAAGATCGTCGCGAGCGACCGCAAGACCTCGACCGCCGACGAGATAGCCCTCACACCGGGTGAGTTGAACGCCATCACGGCCCAGATCCAGCTGGCCATGCAGGGCAAGAAGAGCGCCCAGGACGCCCTGGACGAGGCCCAGAAGAAGGCCAACGAGCTGATCGAGCAGGGCAGCTGAGTATGACCACCCTCTCTCCCCCCACCAAGGGATCGGGGGTCGCGGTCTCCGCCCGCGACCCCCGCCCCGGGCAACCGACCGGCCGGCGCCGCCTGTTGCGGTCCCTCAAACCGGGCCCCTCCGCCGACGCGGGCGGCGCCGCGCTGTACCGCCGCTGGTGGCTGCCGTGGTTGTGGATGTCCCCCGCGATCATCGGCATCAGCGTCTTCGGTCTGTACCCGTTCCTGAACACGCTCCTGCTGTCGTTCACCGACGCCAGGCCGCTCGGCGGCGCCGCCTCGTTCGTGGGCCTGGACAACTACACCCGGATGCTGGGCGACTCCGACTTCTGGCTCGCCACCCGCAACAGCGTGCTGTACGCGCTGATCGTGGTCCCGCTGATGGTGCTGCTCCCGCTGATGCTGGCCGTGCTGGTGGAGAAGAACCTGCCCGGCATCGGCTTCTTCCGCTCCGCGTTCTACACCCCGGTCCTCGCCTCCAGCGTGGTCGTGGGCCTCAGCTGGCAGTGGCTGCTCAGCGACCAGGGCCTGGTCAACACCTGGCTGCAGAAGGCCCACATCATCAGGTCGGCGATCCCGTTCCTGTCCGACTCCTGGCTGATCCTGCTGTGCGCGATGGGGCTCACCCTGTGGAAGGGCCTCGGCTGGTACATGATCTTCTACCTGGCCGCGCTGGGGAACGTCCCCAAGGAACTGCACGAGGCCGCCGCCGTCGACGGCGCGGGCGCGGTCCGCCGCTTCTGGCACGTCACCGTGCCGGGCGTGCGCACCTCGATGATGCTGGTCGGCACCCTCACCGGTATCGGCTCGCTGCGCGTGTTCACGGAGATCTACATGCTCGGCGGCGCGACCGGCGGCCCCGGCGGAGCCGACCGCACCCTTCCCTTCTACATCCGGGACGTCGCCCTCGACCCGCTCACCGGCAACGCCGGCTACGGCTCGGCGGTCAGCGTCGCCCTCTTCGTACTCACCCTGGGCCTCACGCTGCTCGCACAGCGACTGACGAAGGAGGACGAGTCGTGACCACCGCCGTGAAGGAGCCGCGGACGGCCACGGCCCCGGCCCCCGTCGGGAAGCGGCGACTGATGCCGCGCTGGAGGGACTACGGCCGCCCCCGCGAACTCGTCGTCCGCTACCTGCTGTTGCTGTTCGTCCTCGGCATCACCGTGGGCCCGCTGCTGTGGCAGCTGCTGTCGTCGCTGAAGGGCGTCGGCGAGGACGTGTTCGGCGAGAACGCCTCCCTCTTCCCGCACGATCCGACGCTGCGCGCCTACCGCGAGGTGTTCGCGCAGGTCCCGGTCTGGACGTACATCCGCAACAGCCTGGTGGTCGTGGTCCTGTCCGTCACCAGCCAGCTGGTCTTCTCCACGCTCGCCGGCTACATGCTCTCCAAGCCGAGCTGGAAGGGCCGCAAGCTGGTCTGGGTGCTGCTGATGGCGTCCATGATGTTCCCCTTCGAGTCGATCATGGTGTCGCTGTTCCTGAGCATCCGTGACCTGGGGCTCGTCGACAACCTGGTGGGCGTCTGGCTGCCCGGTTTCGTCGCCGCCATCAACGTCCTGATCATGCGGGCCGCGTTCCTCGCCGTGCCGCGCGAGGTGGAGGACGCGGCGATGCTGGACGGGGCGGGCGAGTGGAAGCGGTTCCGGTATCTCTATCTGCCGTCCGCGTGGGGCGCGATCCTGGTCGTCACCATCAACACCTTCATCAGCGCCTGGGACGACTTCCTGTGGCCGCTGATCGTGCTGCGCACCGAGGACCACTTCACCCTGACCCTCGGCCTGTCCCGCCTCACGTCCTCCTCCTTCGGCTACGACCAGCGGATGGTGATGGCGGGCTCGGTGATCTCCGTGATCCCGGTGCTGGTGCTGTTCGTCATCACCCAGCGGTGGTTCTACAAGGGCGTGTCCTCCGGGGCCGTCAAGCTCTGAGGTCCACCAACGCCTCGGAGGTCCACGACGACGGGCACGACGTCCAGCGCCTCCCGCGCGGACCGCGCGACCCGGATCTCCACGACGTCGGTACCCGCGGGCACCTCGAACGCCAGGCAGACGGTACGGCTCTCCCCCGGCGCCAGGCCGACACCCTCGAACGCGCACAGTTCGAGGGTGCGCGGCCAGGTGCGGGTGATCAGCCTGCGCAGATACACCTGCACGACCGAACGCCCGTACCGGTCCCCGGTGTTGGTGACGTCCACCTCGACCGTGCGCCCCGACACCCTGGGCGCGCCGTGGTCGAAGGTCGTGTACGACAGCCCGTGCCCGAAGGAGTACGCCGGCTCCGCGCTCCCGTCGACGTAACCGCCGTACTCGGTGTCCTTGTGGTTGTAGTGGACGGGGAGCCGGGCGGCCGAGCGGGGGACGGAGACCGGGAGCCGGCCGGCCGGCTCGGCGAGGCCGAGGAGCACCTCGGCGACCGCCTCGCCGCCCCACGGGCCCGGGTACCAGGCGGTCAGCAGCGCCGCGGACGGGGTGTCGGGCAGCACGTGCGGGCGGCCCTGCATCAGGACGACCGCGGTGGGCGTGCCCGTCGCCACGACGGCGTCCAGCAGGGCCTCCTGCGCCGCGCCGAGCCGTAGACCCGCGAGGTCGACGCCCTCCCCGCAGGTCATCTCCGACACCACGGTCCGCGCGGCTCCGTTGGCGTCGAACTCCGTGCCGGGGGTACGGGCGCTGCTGCCGCCCAGCACGAGCACGGCCAGGTCGGCCGCGGCGGCCTCGGCGATCGCGTCAGGGATTTTGGAGCGGTCGGCGCCGGTCAGGGCCGCGCCCTCGGCGTGACGGACGTCCGTGCCTGGTGGGGCCAGTCGGCGCAGGGCGTCGAGGACGCTCGTGCCGGTGCCGGGGCGCTGAGGGGCGGTGTAGTCGCCGAGGTGGTGGCCGGTGGTGGCGGCGTGCGGCCCGAGCACGGCGATCCGGCGTGCCGAGGGGCCGACGGGCAGGGTGCCTTCCGGGTTGCGCAGCAGGGTGACACAGGCGCGGGCGAGGTCGGTGCTGCGGGCGCGTCCGGTGCGCTCGGGGAGCGACGCACGCCGGGTGTAGGGGTTCTCGAACAGACCGAGGCGGAACTTCAGACGCAGGACGCGGGCGACGGCGGCGTCCAGTGCGGCCTCGGCGACCAAGCCGCGCTCCACGGCCTCCTCCAGGTGCGTGAAGCCCTCGTCCCAGAGGCTGAGGTCGACGCCCGCGTCCAGGGCGAGGGCGCCGGCGGAGACCTTGTCGCCGGTGATGCGGGCGAGGCGGTCGACGGCGAGGCCGTCGGCCATGACCAGGCCGTCGAAGCCCCAGCGTTCGCGGAGCAGCCCGGTGAGGAGGGCGCGGTTGCCGCAGCAGGGCATGCCGTCGACCTCGTTGTAGGCGGCCATGACGGCGGCGGCGCCCGCGCGGACCCCGGCGAGGGCGGCCGGGAGGTGGATCTCGTGCAGTTCACGGGGGCCGAGTTCGGACTCGGCGGAGTTGCGGCCGCCGACGGTGGCGCCCTGCCCGGCGAAGTGCTTGAGGACGACGGGGGCGCGGTCGTCGGCGAAGCGCTCCGGGACGGGCGCCGCGTGCGAGCCGGGGGGCGGTTGAGCGCCGGGCGTCTGCCGAGCGCCGGGGGCCGCCTGTGCACCCGGTGGTCCCTGCATGCCTCTGACCAGGGCCTCGGTCAGGCGGGCCGCGAGGTGGGGGTCCTCGGTGAAGCATTCCTCGGTACGGCCCCAGCGCGGGTCCCTGGCGGTGTCGAGTGCGGAGACGAGGGCCACGTGGCCGCCACGGGCGCGGAGTTCGGCGGCGGCGTGCGCGGCGGCCCGCTCGTGGAGGCCGGGGTCCCAGGTGGCGCCGACGGCCAGGTTGACGGGCAGGACCGTGCCGTCGAGGGCCATGTGGCCGTGCGGGACCTCCTCGACGAAGAGGGTGGGGATCCCGAGCCGGCTGCGCTCCAGGACGTGCCGCTGGACCAGGTCGGCGAGGTCGGCGCTGTCCGCGGCACCGGGCCCGTCGCCGTGGCCGACGCCGGACCAGGCGTCGGCCCGCATCAGACCGTAGAGCGCGCCGAGACCCGCGAAGCGCTCGGTCTCGGCGGAGAGGGCCTCGGTGAGTGCGAAGTCCCCGGCCGGGGTGCGGCGGTACGCGTCCCAGCCGTACATCCGCTGGTTGAGCTGCCCGACCTTCTCGCGCCGGGTCATCCGGGAGAGGAGGTCGGCGACCCTCGCCTCGACGGGGGCGGACGGGTCGCGGTACGGCGGCTGCGCGGGGGAGGCGGCCGGCGCGAGCGGCTGGTCCTGTGGGGGCATGAGTGGTCCTTGTCGGCGGGGTGGGCTGGTGGCCGAGGGAGGTGCGCGGGCCTGTGATGGGGCCCCGTGCGGCGCCGGGGCGGGTGCCCCGTCCGGTCAGCCGCTCCGGCCGTGGGCGAGACGGGCGAGGGCGACGGCGCCGGGGGAGCCGTCCGCGACCGGGGTGACGGTGAGTCCGAGGGGGGCGAGGCGTTCGGTCAGCGGCGGCAGCAGGGGGCCTTCGGGGGCGAGCAGACCGCCGGTGGCGACGAGGGGTTCGCCGGGGCGGGGCGCCAGGGCGGCGACGGTGTCGGCCAGGTGCCGCGCGGCCTGCCGGAGGATCCCGACGGCCACGGCGTCCTTGTCCTCGGCGGTGCGCACCACCATGGGCGCGTGGTCGGCGAGCCGGACGGGCGCACGGTCCATGACGGCGGGCAGCAGCCTGGCCCGGTAGGCGGTCCGCCGCTCCGCGCTCCACCCGGCGGCACCGCTCGCCCCGTAGCCCTCCGGCGGGAGCACGTCCTCCGGCAACCCCAGGTCCCGGCCCAGGGCGCGGACGAGCGCGGTGGGCCCGCCGCGGCCGTCGGCCGCGCGCAGGGCCGCCCGTACGGCCGCGCGGCCGATCCAGAAGCCAGCGCCGTCGTCCCCGAGGAGCCAGCCGTCGCCGCCCGAGGTCGCGGTCGGCACCCGGCCGGTCATCCGGGCCGCGACCGCGCCGGTACCGGCCACCAGGACCAGGCCGTCGGCGGGATGGCCGGGAGCCGCGGCAAACGTCGTCTCGATGTCGCTGTGCACGCCCACCGACGCGGCGGTGACACCCAGCCGGGCGAGCGCGGCCGACAGGGCGGCCCCGGCCCGCAGCCGGCCGGGCTCGTCGGCGCCCTGGCCCTGGTGACCGGCCCCGGCGAACCCGCCCGCCACCGCCACCACCCGTCCGCGCAGTGCCTCCGGCACGGCTCGCGCGACGGCCTCGACGAGGTGGTCGGCGAGCAGCGGCCCGGGCACCGTCAACGAGTTGCCCGGCCCCGCCGCCCCCTCACCGATCACCGCCCCGCCGCCGAGCTCCGCCAGAACGGCACGCGTACGGGTACCACCGGCGTCGATGCCGACCACGTAGACGGGGGCGGGCGTGGCGGCGGGCGGGGTCGCGTGGGCGGTCGGGGTGGGGGTGGGGATGGGGGTGCACGCGGCCGGGCCCGGGGACGCGCGGACGGGCGGGGCGACCCCAGCAGCCGGAGCCGCGTCGGCAGCGCGGGCCGTACCGGCGGCCGACCACCCGGGGGCAGCGGGTGCCGCATCGGTGGCCGGCCGTGCCTCGGTGGCCGGCCGTGCGTTGGCGGCCGGCCGAGCGTCGACCGCCGACCACCGACCGGGCACCGGAGACCCGTCGGCCACGGACCACCACCCGTTCGCTCCCGACCATCCGCCGGTGTCCGCCCACCCGCCGGTGTCCGCCCACGCGCCGGGCGCCGACCGCTCATCCGCCACCGGCCCGGGACCGGACGCCGACCGGGGGTCGCGCGCCGGGTGAGTCCCGGAGGTTCGGTTCCCGAGGGCTCGGGTCCCGACGGCCCGACCCCCGGAAGCTTGGTTCAAATCACTATTCATTGTCGTCCATGGTGGTTGATACATTCGCCGGAGACAAGGTCCATCTCTTGAGGAGGACGCCATCAGCACGCCACCCTCGCTCACGCCCGCACTCCGCTTCGGAGTGAACTACACCCCACGCAAGGGCTGGTTCCACGCCTGGCACGACTTCGACGCGGGGGCCGCACGCGAGGACCTGGCCCAGATCGCCGGGCTGGGCCTGGACCATGTCCGGGTCTTCCACCTGTGGCCCCTGCTCCAGCCGAACCGCACCCTGGTCCGGGCCTCGGCCGTGGACCAGCTCGTCCGGCTGGTGGATCTGGCGGCCGAGTGCGGCCTCGACGTCCTCGTGGACGGCGTCCAGGGCCACCTGTCGAGCTTCGACTTCTACCCCGAGTGGACCCGCAGCTGGCACCACCGCAACGTCTTCACCGACCCCGAGGCGATCGAGGCCCAGGCGCTGCTGCTGCGCACGCTCGGCCGCGCCCTCTCCGGCCACCCCCGCCTCATCGGCCTCCAGCTGGGCAACGAGCTCAACAACCTGGTCGAGCACAACCCGGTGACCGCGGCCGAGGTCGACCACTACCTCGACACCCTCCTCGGCGCCGCCCGGGACGGGCTCGGCGAGGCGGGGGGCCTTGTCACCCACTCGGCGTACGACGCCGCCTGGTACGGCGACGACCACCCGTTCACCCCCGAGGCCTCGGCCCGCAAGGGCGACCTCACCACGGTCCACCCCTGGGTGTTCTCCGCGGACTGCGCCCGGCGCTACGGCCCGCGCTCACCCGAGGTGCACCACCTCGCGGAGTACGGCACGGAGCTGGCCGCCGCCTACGCCACCGACCCGGCCCGCCCGGTCTGGGTCCAGGAGACCGGCGCCCCCGAACCGCACATCCCGGCGCCCGACGCACCCGACTTCGCCCGCGCGACCCTGCTGAACGCGGCGGGCTGCACCCACCTGTGGGGCGTCACCTGGTGGTGCTCCCACGACGTGGACCGCGCCTTGGCCGACTTCCCCGAACTGGAGTACACGCTCGGCCTGTTCGACTCCACCGGGCGCCCCAAACCGATCGCCGAGGCCCTGTCCACGACGGTCGCCGAGCTCCGTACGACCGCCGTCCCGCCGGCTCCCCGTACGACGGCGCTGGTGCTGGACTGCTCACCGGCGACCCGCTCGGTGTCGGGCCCCGGAGGAGCCTTCTTCGACGCGTGGATGCGCCTGCGGCAGGAGGGCACCCGCCCGGCGGTGGTCCTGGCGGAGCACGCGGAGGACACGACGTATCTCGCGGCACGGGGGATCACGGAGCTGATCGAAGGGAAATAAGGGGGCGCGGGCGGGGATGCCAGACGGCCATGAGCCCTCTGCGCCCCTGGAACGCACGGGGCGCAGCCCGTGCGTTCCAGGGGCGCAGGGAACTGCGCGAGAAGCCCCTACCGGACCGGGGGCCCGTCCACCGCGGAGTCCCCCCCGCCGGGAACCGGCCTCGCTCAGTCCGTCCGCCCCGCCAGGACCTCGGCGAGTGCCCGCAGGTTCACCCGCCCCCTCCCATGCGCGGCAAGCTCATCGCCCGCTTCCGGCAGCCCGGTCGAGACCACCAGCGTGTCCGGTCGCCCCGCGAAGAGGGCGTCCCGGAGGCGCCCCTGCCAGGCGTACAGCTCCGCGTCGCACAGGGCGAGGACCAGCGGGCGCCCCTCCTCGGCGGCCCGCAGCGCCTCCCCCGCCACCGCCGCGAGGTCGTCCGGCTCCCCGGCGACCGCCGTCCCTGTGGCGGTGGGGTCGAGCGCGCGGACCTCGGTCAGCAGGTCTTCACCGCCCCAGTTGAGGGCGGGGTGCGGCGGCGGGAAGCAGTCGACGACATGCGCGCCCGGCACCGGCCGCGGCAATGGTCCCCCGCTCCGTACGGCCCGCCGCGCCGCCGTCAGCCCGGCGTGCGCGTCCCACGCGGCCACGGCACCCGGCCGGCACGGCGCCGCGTACCGCAGCGCGAGCCGCCGTACCCGCTCCGCGGCCTCGGTCACCCGCTCCTCCGTGAGGTCGCCCGCTCCGAGCGCGTCGAGCACGGCGTCCCGGCAGGCGAGGGTGACCTCCAGATCCGGCACGGCCACGATGACCTGGTCGGCTCCGGCGGCGAGCGCGAGACGGGCGCCGGCCGCCTCGCCATATCGGTCGGCGATGGCCCTCATCTCCAGCGCGTCGCTGACGAGAACGCCGTCGAAGCCGAGTTCGCCGCGCAGCACGTCGGAGAGGATCCTCCGGCTGAGGGTGGCGGGCAGCTCCGGGTCCAGGGCCGGGAAGACCACATGGGCGCTCATCAGCATGGGCACGCCCGCGCCGACGGCGGCCCGGAAGGGTGCGAGGTCGAGCCGCTCGTACGGCCGCGGGTCCACGGCCAGTTCGTGATGGCTGTCGGTGACGGTCCCGCCGTGGCCGGGGAAGTGCTTGGCACAGGAGGCCACGCCGCGCGACTCGGTGGCCCCGATCCAGGCGCGCAGATGCCGGGAGACCAGCTCGGGGTCGCCGCCGAAGGCACGTGTGCGCACGATCGGGTTCTCGGACCGGCTCTGGACGTCGGCGACGGGAGCGTACGAGACGGTGATCCCGAGCGAGAGCAGGTGCCCGGCGAGGGCGTCGGCGCACGCGGCGGTCAGGCCGGGGTCGTCGGCGGCACCGAGCGCCCATGAGCCGGGCACCTCGGGGGCGCCCGCGGCGACCAGGTGGCCGATGCCGCCGCCCTCGTTGTCGATGGCGATCAGCAGGTCCGGCCGCAATGTCCGCAGGGTGCAGGTGAGTTCGCGGACCTGGTCGGCGTCACGGATGTTGCGGGTGAACAGGATGACCCCGCCCAGGCCGCGGTCGATCAGCCGTTTCAGGGTGTCGGGGACGGTCGTCGTACCGTCGAAGCCCGCGACGAGGCAGCGGTGGGCTGCCTCGTCGAGGGCCGCGGGGAGAACCGGGCCGAGGGGCCCGGCGGCGGAGTGTGTCACCTCCGAAATCCTCTGGCTGGTCGAGCCGAAAGTCAACAGCTCGGTGGATGAATGATTCACCAAGGATCATCGAGGCCCACCCAGGTCCGGTCACGCCACGCCACCCCGTCCCACGTCAGGTCAGGTCAGGCGCTGCGGTGCAGCCGCGAGGGCGCTCTCGCACGGGCGCGCACCCAGCCGAGCAGCACCACCGAGCACAGGGCCGCGAAGGCGCACCAGGTGGAGATGAACTCCAGCCGCCACAGGGCCCAGCAGACCGCGGCTCCGACGGCGGCCAGGGCGCCGAGCACGACGAGCCGCCGGTCGCCGGAGAGGAGCAGGGAGCCGACGGTGGCGAGGAAGTAGCCGGCGACCAGGAGGACCGGGTGGGAGAGGTCGATCGTGTAGCCGACGGTGTGGCCGCGGATCTCTGCGGTCACCGGGCCGGTGGCGAGGGTCCGGGCGAGCGGCACGGCGGTCGCGACGCCGACGGCGAGCGGGACGACCAGCCGGGGGCGGGCTCTCGCCGGGGCCGCGCACCACACGCCCGCCGGCACCCACACGGCCAGCAGCGGCAGGGCGACGACGGCCCAGGCGACGGTCGCCGGTCCGCTGCCGCCACCCGAGGACCAGACGACCGACTCCACGATCTGGTGGGCGCCGAGCAGCAACGGCAGCGCGGCGAGCGGCAGATCCCGCCGGTCGCGCGCCAGCGCCACACCGGTCACCCCGACCGCGGCGACACCGGCACCCGCCACGAGGTCGGCCGTCGCACTCCAGCACATCCCGCCGCCTCTGGCTCGACCGCCACCTGCCCGGCCCACGCTACGACGCCGACGGTGCCCGGCCGGGCGACGACACGGGCCCGCCGCACGCCACGCGTTCCTCGCCCCTTGTGCCCCTCCCCGAAGGCCCCCGTGAAGGCCTCCGTGAGGTGTTCTTGATGGCCCCGGAATCGTCGTGTTCAAAGGCGCGTTCCCCGACCCCGTTGTCGTGGACGGGGCGTCCGACGTCTTCCGCGAACTGATCGAGGAGGAGCGCGCCTCGGGTACGGCCCGGGGCGACCACTTCGCCAAGCCCGGCGCCAACGACCGGGTCTGGAGCGCCCTGGACAAGATGGCCGTACGCGCGCCAGATGTCCCGGGGATGCCGAAGTGGAAGTTCGAGCGCGAGGCGCTGGCGACCCTCAACTACACGCGGCGCGGGTTCCGGCTGAAGGACCCGCCATCTCGCCCCCTCAGGCACCCGGCCGGAACATCAATGTCGTCCCGAACCCCGTGAAGGACCATACGTACGACAGCCGCACAAACGCCCCCCCCGATCCCGCAGCCACCACCCCGATCAGCGATGACATGCACACGCGTTCGCATCACTTCCGCGATACCGATAGCGGCACGGGGACCAGTGCCCGCCGCCCTGGCGACCGTGGCACTGTTCGACATCGAGGTGCACGTCGCCCAGCGCGGGCGCCCCACGGCTTCGATCTGCTCGCTCGACGACCCCCGGCAGAGCCGGCAGTTGGGTGGGGTGGCCGCGCCGAGCCACGACGGATGGTCGACGCCGACGGTCGCCACCGTCGCCGAGGGCATCGGCGCGGCGGTGGCGCCCCTGGTGGCGGAACAGTTGCGGCGTTCGTACGTCACGTCGTCTTTCGGCGAGAGCGACCGGGTGGCCGTCTCCGAACTGCTGGCGGACCTTACGGAGTTGACGACGTCCTGACGGCCTGCGGGCGCACCGGTCGGCTGTGTGACGGATGTCGTCACGAGGGTTGACGGTGGCCCGCGGGGCGGTCACCTTCGATAGCGCTCACGCCATGGGAGCGCTCCCGGAACCCTGTCGAAGGGACGGTCATGAAGACGACACCGCGCCACCTGTCCCGACGGTCGATGGTCGCCGCAGCGGCGGCGGGTCTCGTCACCACCGTCGTGTCACCGGCCGTGTCCCCCGCGCGGGCCGCCGATGCCCCGGCGGCCCGTTTCCACACGGTGGGCCGGGTCAGGCGGGCCGCCGACGGGAGCGTCCGGTACAGCTGGCCCGGTGTCTCCTTCGAGGGACGGTTCCACGGCACCGGCGTCGGGGTGGTCCTCGACGACGCCGACAACGACTACGACGTCCAGGTCGACGGGGCGACCGTCGCCACGCTCGTCACCCCGGGCCGCACCGTCTCCTGGGTCGACGGTCTCGCCGACGGCATCCACCGGGTACGGGTCGTGAAGCGCACGGAGAGTCCGTGGGCGGCCGGCCGATTCGGCGGGTTCGTCGCGGCCCGGGGCGGCGTGATCCTCCCGAGCCCCCGGGCGCGGCGTCGGCAGATCGAGTTCATCGGCGACTCGTACACCGCCGGTTACGGCAATGTCTCCGAGATCCGGGACTGTTCCGGCACCGGCGGGGTCCACCGGAACAGCAATGCCGATCTGGCCTTCGGCGCGCTCACCGCGCGGAGGCTGGACGCCGATTTCCAGACCAATGCCTTCTCCGGGCGCGGCATGGTCCGCAACTACAACGGCGGGGAGCCCGGAACCGACTTCCGCACGTACTACGACCGGGCGCTGCTGAACGTCGAGGGTGACGTCTGGCGGAGGCCGCGCGGCTGGTGTCCGCAGGTGGTCGTGGTCGGGCTCGGTATCAACGACTTCTCGACGCCCCTGAACCCCGGGGAGCGCTGGAGCACGACGGCCGAGTTGGTCGCCGCCTACGAGAGCGCCTACCACGGGTTCCTCGACGAACTGCGCGCCCGGTACGGGCGCGGGACGTTCCTCGTGGTCGCCGCCGCCCGCCTGTGGAACACCACGGCGCTGGCGGACGCCACCGCGCGGATCGTCGAGGAGCGGGGCCGGCGGGGCGACGGCCGGGTGAGCCACTGGTACTACGACGATCCGGGCCTGGACTTCCTGGGCTGTGACTGGCATCCCTCGCTCCACGACCACCGGATCATCTCCGGCCTCCTGGACACCCACCTGGCGGGGCTGCCGCTGCACTGGTGACGCGCCCCGAGGCGAGGCGGCGGGACTGCGGGGATGCGGCCTGGCTGGCCGGATGCGGCCCCGCTGCCGGACGCGGCCCCGCTGCCGGACGCGGCCCCGCTGCCGGACGCGGCCCCGCTGCCGGACGCGGCCCCGCTGCCGGACGCGGCTGGGCTCAGGCAGACAGGGCCCGGCCCGGTCGCAGCGCGTCGAGCAGCCCCGTGTGGTGCAGCGTCGCGACGGGCGCGAGCAGGTCGGGGTGGCGCAGGAGGGCGGCGGCCCGCCGGTCGAGGTCGTCCGGGGTGAGGAGGCGGCGGAAGGCTGCGGGCGGTCCGGCCGTGTGCGGGGACCCGTCGAGGGCGTCCACGGCGGCGTGGGCCAGCTCGGCATCGGCCAGGAGGCAGGCCGCCCAGCTGGCCACGACCTCGTCGACCCAGGTCCGCCAGGCGTACTCGTCGGGGGCCGAGGTCTCGTCGGCGCCGGTGATCCAGTCGAGCCGGGCGGAGCCGCCCGGTCCGGCCATGCCGACGAGGGCCGCGTCCATCGGTGTGGGATAGCGGATCCAGGCGGCGACGGTGACGGCCTGCCGGGCCTGTGCCTCGCAGAGCGCACCGTCCAGCGCGCCGCCGCCCGCCGGGTAGGCGCGCGTCAGCCACTGGGTGGTCGCCGCTATGAGGGGGGAGAGATCTGCGAGCACGCTGGGCCATCCGTGGGTGCTGGGGAACGCGTGGCAAAACGTAGTCGTGCGCCGGTCGCCCTGAAATGGCGCAGGCCACGGAATGGACGTGTCCTGGGCCACACCTGTGCGCCGCACTGACTCACCGGACGCCAATACGACGCATTCGGGACGGTGAGGGTTTCACTGACCTCCACAGGTCCGGACCGGAAGGAACGCCGGGACGCGCAGGCAAGGAGCGACGGTAATGGCACACGGCGGAGACGTGATCGAGGAACTGAAGGCGGACCACCGGGAGGTGGCGGAACTCTTCGGCAAAATCGAGGAATTGCCTTCCGGCGACCCGAAGCGCAAGGAATTCGCCGACCTGGTCACCATCGAGTTGGTCCGGCACGCCGTCGCGGAGGAGGCCCATCTCTACCCGGCGGTCCGCGAGCACCTGAGCAACGGGGACGCGGTCGCCGACCGGGAGTTGGCGGATCACACCGCCGCCGAGCGCACCATGAAGGAGCTGGAGCGGCGCGCCGCCGACGACCCCGAGTTCGACCGGCTGATCACGCAGTTGATGGCCGAGGTCCGGCACCACGTGCGGGACGAGGAGAGCAATCTCTTCCCGCAGTTGGCGAAGGCCTGTTCCGCCTCGGTGCTGACCGACCTCGGGGACAAGGTCCGCCGCGCCAAGAAGCTGGCGCCGACCCGCCCCCACCCGGCGGCCCCGGTCAAGCCGCCGGCCAACAGGATCCTCGCGCCGGGCCTCGGCCTCGTCGACCGGATGCGCAACGCGTTGAGCGGCCGCGGCAAGGAGTCCTGAAGGACGTCCGGGGGCTTACCGTTGCCCGCCATGAGGCTTCTGATCATCGGCGGCAGCGGTTTCCTCGGCAGCGAGTTGGCGCGCCGGGCTGTGGCGGCGGGCCACGAGACGTCCGCGACCTACGCCACCCGCCCGCCGGGCACCCGGCGGAACGTGCCGCCGGACGTCTCCTGGCACGCACTCGACCTCCGGGACCCCGCGCGGCTGACCGAGGTGCTGACGCGGGTTGCTCCCTCGGTCGTCGTCGACGCGTCGAGCGGCGGCCCGGACTGGGAGGTCACCGCCGAGGGCGGGGTCCGTGTGGCGGCGGCCGTGGCCGGGCGGGGCTGCCGACTGGTCCATGTGTCGAGCGACGCCGTGTTCTCGGGCGACGCCGGCCACTACGACGAGACGTGTCTCCCGGACCCCGTCACGCCGTACGGTGCCGCGAAGGCGGCGGCGGAGACCGGCGTCCGGCTGCTGGCGCCGGACGCCGTCGTGGTGCGGACCTCGCTGATCATCGGGGACGGCCGCTCGCTGTCGGTGCACGAACGGCATGTGCACGATCTCGTGGCGGGTGCCCGCGACGGCGTGCTCTTCACGGATGTGGTGCGCTGTCCGGTGCAGGTGGCCGATCTGGCCGCCGCGCTCCTGGAACTGGCCGCGTCCGAGGTGGTCGGCGTGCG
This sequence comes from Streptomyces sp. ATCC 21386, assembly GCF_018728545.1. NCBI lineage: Bacteria > Bacillati > Actinomycetota > Actinomycetes > Kitasatosporales > Streptomycetaceae > Streptomyces > Streptomyces sp. ATCC 21386. Next base: position 4,123,795 of record NZ_JAAVVL010000001.1, on the reverse strand, counting down.
GCACGTCGCCGGGCCGGACGCCCTCACCCGGCACGAGCTGGGCGTTCTCGTCGCCCGCCGCGACGGCCTGGATCCGGCGCGGCTGCCCGCCGGACGCCAGGTCGACGGCGCCCGGCGGGGAGCCCTCGGCGTCCGGCTGGACAGCCGCGTCACCCGCCGGGGTCTGCGCACCCGGCTGCGTGGCGCCCGGGAGTTCCTCGCGGAGCCGCCGACCTGACGGACGGCCGCCGGTCGGGATCTGTTGGCGGTTGCGGAGCTGTGTGGTGAGTCCGAGGGCGAGCCCGCCGTGAACCTCACGGTCCACCCCTCTCCGTGTTGTCCGCCCTCGCTGCGGCTTGGCCGGCCACCGGTGTCTCGTCGGGTGGCCAGTGCTGCCTGGGTGGAGCGCGCTATTCCTCGGCTGCGGTGGGGGCTTGGGGGAGGCTTAGCCGGAAGCATGCTCCGAGGGTTCGGGGGGTGAGGGTGAGGGTGCCTTGGTGGCGGTGGGCCAGGTCGCGGGCGATGGCGAGGCCCAGGCCGGTGCCGCCGTGGTCGCGGGAGCGGGCGTCGTCGAGCCGGACGAAGCGTTCGAAGATGCGCTCGGCGTCTTCGGCGGGCACGCCCGGTCCGTCGTCGTGCACCGTGAGGTCGACCCGGCCGTTCTGGTTCCGGACGGTGATCTGGATGCGGTGTGTGGCGTGGCGGGCGGCGTTGTCGATGAGGTTGCGCAGCAGTCGTTCGTATTCGTCGGGGTTTCCGTGTACGTGTGCGGGGGCGGTGCTGTCGCAGGTGAGGGTCAGCGGCCGTTCGGCGAGGGGGTATTGCTCGGTCAGCCGGGAGGCGAGGGCTGTCAGGTCGACGGTGTCGGGGCCGGCTGCGGGGGTGCGGGTGTCGAGGCGGGCGAGGAGCAGCAGGTCCTCGGCGAGGGCCTGGAGGCGGCGGGTCTGCCGTGCGGCGGTGGTGGCCGCGGCGGGCCAGTCGGTGCGTTCCGGGTAGGCGAGCGCGACTTCCAGGCTGGCGAGCAGTGTGGTGAGGGGGCTGCGTAGTTCGTGGGCGGCGTCCGCGACGAAGCGGCGCTGCTGGGCGGCGGCGTCGTCGAGGCGTTGGAGGGTGGTGTTGATGGTGGAGGCCAGGGCGGCGATCTCGTCCCCCGTGTCGGGGACGGTGACGCGTTCGCGGGGGTCGTTCGCGGTGACCGAGGCGGTGAGGACGCGGATGGCTTCGACCGGCCGCAGCGCGATGCGGACGGCGAAGTAGGCGACGGCGGCGATCAGTACGAGGCTGACGAGCCCGGCCCGCAGCAGCAGGCGGTCGGTGGCCTCGGTGATGGTCCCGGCGATGTCCTCGGCTGCGTGCGGGAGCACCACCACATAGACCCGCAGCTGGGCGTCGGCGGCGACACCCAGAGCGGCGACCGTGCCGCTGCTCAGTTCATCGGCCCTGACATCGTCGTACATGACCTGGTAGGTTCCGCCGTCCTTGCCGAACCGGTCCCCGGGTGCGGAGCCGGGGCGCGCCGGCAGGCGCACGGGACGGGTCGTATAGCCCCAGTTCGGCCCCTCGTCCGGTGGGGCGGGCGACTCGGCCTTCGGTGGGGCGGGCAGCACATGGCGGGTGCCGGGATCGAACTCCTCCATGCCTCCGCCGTAGGCGACGGCGGCCCGTCGCCCGGTCGCGACGATCTCGTACGGCACGGTGCTTCGGCGAGCGGGAACCGCGCCCTTCTCCAGCTGATCGACGAGAGCCAGGAACTGTTTCTGCGTCTGGCCTTGGGCGATCCCTGTGCTCGCGCGGTAGACGTCGTGGTGTACCCACCAGCCGATGCCGGCCAGGATGACGGCGGCGGCCAGGGCCGTGCGGGCTCGTACCGAACGCGGCCACCAGCGGCGTCGCGGCCAGGCCGCCTTCACGGCCGGCCACCGGCGGCGTCGCGGCTCAGTCGCGTTCACGGTCGTCCACCAATCGGTAGCCGGTACCCCGCACGGTCTGCAGGGACTGCCGGTGGAAGGCGGCGTCGACCTTCTTGCGCAGTGCGCTGACGCGCGCCTCCACCAGGTTGGGATCCCAGGCTTCGTCGGGCCACGCGTGATACAGCAGATCCGCCTTGGAGACCGCCTGGCCCGCCCGGCGGGCCAGCACCTCCAGCACGGCGAACTCCCGCGGTGTGAGTTCCACCCGGGCCCCGGCCCGGCGGCAGATCCGGCCGGCGACGTCCAGCGAGAGGTCGCCCACGGCAAGGACGGGTGGTGCGACCGCGGCGGCTCGTCTGAGCAGGGCCCGCAGCCGTGCGACGAGCACCATGTAGGAGAAGGGTTTGGCCAGGTAGTCGTCGGCCCCTGTGTCCAGGGCCTCTGCCTGATCCCAGTCCCCGTCCTTGGCGGTGAGAACCAGGATGGGGGTCGCGTTGCCCTCTCGGCGCAGTTGGGCGCAGACGTTGTAGCCGTTGAGTCCGGGCAGCATCAAGTCCAGTACGACCAGGGCGTATTCGCCGGTCCGGGCCATCCACAGGCCCTGTCGCCCGTCGTGGGCGAGGTCGACGCTGTAGCCCTCGGCGGTCAGGCCGGTGTGCAGGGTGTGGGCAAGGTCCACCTCGTCTTCGACCACCAGGATGCGCATGCGGTGCAGCCTTGCACAGCGTCGGGCCGCCTTCCTGATCGGCCGGTCAGGTTGGATCAGCATCCGGTCAACGAGGTTCCGGCACGCTGACGGAGTGTCTTCGCCACTGCTGAAAGGCCTTGCCGCACGTGTCCGTTGCTGAACGTTCCCCCGCCGCGGCCAGGAACGAAGGGGAAGGCCGAGCGGGCGGGCGAGAGCGAACCCCTTTCCCTTACGAGCCGACACGAGGAACGCCGCGTCCATGGCGAAGCGGGCGGCGGCACATGTACGCCTGACCAGCAGAAGACCAGCGATTACACCCGGAAGACGACAAGTTCGCAGACAGCCTCCAGGGGGAGACTTGCGCAGACAAGTGAAAAGAGCGTGCACGGCCACGATCGCCACGGCGGCAGCTGTGGCCCTGGCGGCGGGCATGACCGGCCCGGCGTCGGCGGAGGCCGAGCGTGCAGCCGATGACCCGGCCGGCGCCTCGGCCGTGCGGACCGCGCCCAAACACCGCATCACCCTGATCACCGGCGACCGTGTCGTCGTCGACGCCAAGGGCCGTGTCATCGGCCTGGAGCGGGCCAAGGGCCGTGAGGGGATACCCGTCCAGATCCGCAAGGCCGAAGGACACACCCTCGTCGTGCCGGCCGATGCCGCGCGGCTGATCGCCACCGGCAAGCTCGACCAGCGGCTCTTCGACGTCACCGAGCTCAACAAGTCGGCCAACCGCAAGGCGCAGAAGCAGGGACTCAAGCTGATCGTCGGCTACCGCGGCGCGGCCGCTGCGGCGAAGGCGGACATCCGTGACGCGGGTGACACCGAGGTGCGCAGGACTCTCAGGTCGCTGAACGCGGACGCGGTGCTGACGCCCAAGGATGACGCGCCCGACCTGTGGGCCGCGGTCACCGACGCGGGGTCCGACGGCGCGAGGACCGCCTCCGGTGTCGCCCATGTGTGGCTCGACGGGGTCCGAAAGGCCAGCCTCGACAAGTCCGTCCCGCAGGTCGGCGCCGGCGGGGCGTGGGCCGCCGGGTACGACGGCAAGGGCGTCAAGATCGCCGTCCTCGACACCGGTGTCGACGGGACCCACGCCGATCTCAAGGGTCAGGTCGTCGCCGAGAAGAACTTCTCCACGGCCGCCGACGCGATCGACAGGCACGGCCACGGCACGCACGTGGCGTCCATCGCGGCCGGTACGGGTGCTGCGTCTCCCGCGGGGTCCGCGGGCAAGTACAAGGGCGTCGCGCCCGGAGCCAAGCTGCTCAGCGGCAAGGTGCTCGACGACGACGGCTACGGCGACGACTCCGGCATCATCGCCGGTATGGACTGGGCGGTCGAGCAGGGCGCCGACATCGTGAACCTCAGCCTGGGCGACGTGGACACTCCCGACATCGATCCGCTTGAGGCACAGGTCAACAAGTTGTCCAAGGAGACGGGCACCCTCTTCACGATCGCCGCGGGCAACGACGGGGCCGAGCAGACGATCGGCTCTCCGGGCAGCGCGGAAGCCGCGCTCACCGTGGGCGCGGTCGACGACGAGGACAAGCTGGCCGGGCTCTCCAGCATGGGCCCCGGCCTCGATGGACAGATCAAGCCCGACGTGACCGCGCCCGGCGTGGACATCACGGCAGCCTCGGCCCCGGGCAGTGTCATAGCCAAGGCGGTCGGCGAGAAGCCGGCCGGCTATGTGAGCATCTCGGGTACGTCGATGGCGACCCCGCATGTCGCGGGCGCCGCGGCGATCCTTAAGCAGCAGCACCCCGACTGGACGTACACCCAGCTCAAGGGCGTGCTGACCGGCTCCGCCAAGGGCGGCGCCTACACGCCGTTCCAGCAGGGTTCGGGCCGGATCCAGATCGACGAGGCCATCGAGCAGACCGTGGTCGCCGACCCGTCGTCGGTGAGCTTCGGCCTCCAGCAGTGGCCGCACACCGACGACACGCCGGTCACCGAGAAGCTCACGTACAAGAACCTCGGGACGACCGACGTCACGCTGACCCTCGCGGTGGCGGGCACCGATCCGAAGGGGCAGGCCGCACCGGCCGGCTTCTTCACGCTCGGCGCGAAGACGCTGACCGTCCCGGCGGGCGGCTCGGCTTCCGCCGACCTCACGGTCGACACCAAGCTGGGCGGCACGGTCGACGGCGCCTACTCCGCGTACGTCACCGCGACCGGTGGCGGCCAGAGCGTACGAACGGCGGCGACGGTGCAGCGCGAGGTGGAGTCGTACGACGTCACGCTGAAGTTCCTCGGCCGTGACGGCAATCCGGCGAAGTACTACGGCACCAGCCTGGACGGTGTCTCCGGACTGGCACAGGGCAAGTGGTATGCGCCCTACGACGAGTCCGGCACCGTCAAGGTCCGTGTTCCCAAGGGCGGTTACATCTTCAACTCGTCCGTCTCCGTCGACCCGGACGACTCCGCCAAGGGCTTCGACTGGGTGACGCAGCCGAAGCTGAGCATCACCGAGAAGGCCACGATCACGGTGGACGCGCGGACCGCCGAGCCGGTGGACATCACCGTGCCCGACGCGGAGGCGAAGCCAGAGGCCGCTATGCCGCTGTACACCGTCGGCGTGCCGGACGGCAGCCGCTCGTTCGGCTGGTGGCTGGACTCATATGCCAACTTCCGTACCGCGCACGTCGGCCCGCAGGTCACCGACGGCACCCTGTTCCAGCAGTGGGGCGGTCACTGGACCAAGCCCGCCGAGGAGTACGACACCCTCGCCGGCGGCAAGGTCAAGCAGCTCGCCACCGGCTACACCAAGCACTACAAGGCGAGTGAACTGGCCACGGTGAAGACCGGTCTGGGCGCCTCGTCGAGCGGCAAGAAGGGCGCGATCCACGCCTGGGGCGAGCTGCCCGGCAGTACGAGCACCTTTGTGCCCGAGGTCCAGCAGACGCTGCCCGGCACGCGCACGCTGCGCCTGTCCACCGCGGGCGGGGCGAAGTGGAAACTCGACTTCGAGCAGCACGGCGGGGTCGACGAGTCCGGCGATCCGATCGTCGAGGCCTTCTACACGCTCGGCACCCCGCAGACTTTCAAGGCCGGCAAGAGCTACGAGCAGACCTTCAACACGGCGGTCTTCGGCCCGCGCGTCGGCTCAAGCCTCGGTATCTACCGCGAGGGCAACGACATCTACGGCTCCCTGCCGCTGTTCACCGACGGCAAGACCCACTCCGGCTCCTCGTTCTACTCGTCGGCCACCACGACCCTCTACCGCAACGGCACCAAGGTCGGCTCGAACAGCGACCCACTGGAAGGGGCCGGCATCTTCGAGGTCCCGGCCGGCGACGCCGCGTACAAACTGACCACCTCGGTCAAGCGCAGCGCCAAGGTCGCCGCGGCCTCCACCCGCGTCGACGCCAGCTGGACCTTCCGCTCCAAGAAGGCCGACCTGGCCAAGCTGCCCGCGTCCTCGATCCGCTTCGACGCGGCCGTCGGCCTGGACAGCAGGGCCCCGGCGAACAAGAAGGTCTCCGTCCCGGTGACCGTCCAGGGCTCGGCAGCGGGCTCGAACCTGAAGTCCCTGTCGGTGTACGTGTCGTACGACTACGGCCGGACCTGGAAGAAGGTCACCGTCAAGAACGGCAGGATCGCGGTCACGAACCCGGCCAAGGGCAAGGGGATCTCGTTCCACGCCGAGATCGCCGACAAGAAGGGCAACAAGTCGACGATCTCGATCTACAACGCCTACTACGGGAAGTGACCTGATCCGGTGGATCGCCGACAGGTTCGCTGAACGTCGCGCCGGACCCTTGTCACCCACGGACCAACCCGGGCCCCGGAGGACTCATCTCCCGCAAACAGAGCGGGGATCGGTCCGGTCGGCCACTCCTGCGCTGCCATATTCGTAAGCCACTTCAAAGGTGGCTGTCACGCTAGAGGTGACGACATCCCTGGGCGCCCACCTCGGCTGCTCCGCGAACGCCGACGCGGCGGCAGCCTTCGCCGCGACGAAGGTCTGAGGCCCCCGCCACAGTCGGCGGTCACAGTCAGAGACAAGGCCCGGGAGGAGGAGATCCTCCTGGGCCTTCCTCACGGCGGCGTGCTCGCGCCTACGCGGCCAGCGCGGGGAACACGAGCACCGAGCCGTCCTTGTCGCGGGCCATGTCGATCGCCAGGTCCGTCGTGCGGCTGTCGAGCGTGACGCCGTCGCCCAGTCGATGAATGCGGTGGGCGGCACTCATGAGGCGATCGACGTCACCTGCCGTGAAGACCGGCCGCTTCTTCGGACGGCCCAGTTCCAGTGCCGACAGGCGTACCAGGACACCGGCGATGCCCGACTCCAACTCGTCGAGGCGTTGCTGATCATGCTTGAGCGCACGGGTGAAGTTCTCGAAGAGGTTGCCGGGTTCGCCCTGGGCGTGCTCGACGGCCTGGAGGACCACGACCCGTCGCATCAACGCGATCGCCAGGGAAGCGAGTTCGACGTGGGTGCGGAACGTCCCGCCCTGGTCTTCGACTCCGGGGAACGACTCGGTCAGCGTGCCGAGTTCGACGGCCTCGCCCTCGGGCAGTCCGTCGAGCGCGCTCCGCCAGCGGGACAGACGCAGGTCGGCTTTGCTGAGCGCCGTGTCGATCGTGTGCACCGCCGAGTCGAGTCCCAGCGAGACACCGAGCCTGCCCTGGTCGAGCAGAATGGCCGTGGCCTTGTCGATGGCGGCACGGCAGCCGCCCAGCGCACTGTGCTCGTCGTCGAGCTTGTCCTGCTGAAGCTGCTCCAGCAGTTCCGTGATGTGTCCGATGGCCTGCTGACGCTTCTGGTCGGCGTGCGCGCTCACCCCCACCGCCACAGCCATGAGCACGAGCGGAGCGGCCACGGTGAGCACCGTGCCGCCGGCGGCCACGGCACCGGCGGTCGCACCGGCCCCGCCGGCCGTGCCGACCGCCGCCGCTCCTCCGACCGGCACGAACGTCGCACCGCCGGCGATCTTGCCGGCCGTGTCCATGAGCGGACCGCGAATGCCACCGGCCACCGCCTTCGACGCCATCGGGCGGAGGATCCCCTGCCCGAGTTGGGCGGCGACCTTCGCGGGGACCACCATGCGGTACAGGTTCTCGCCGGAAGTGGTGGCTCTGGCCGCCGTGAGGGAGCTACGCGCCGATTGCGTGATGAACTGCGACAGGTGCTGGGCCAAGGGGCTCGCGGCGTCGAGCGGGATGCCACGGCCGCGGTCGATCTTGTCGGGCAGTGGATGCGCCTCAAGAGTGACGATCGGCTCGTCGGCCATGACGGCCAGCACTCCGCGCAGTTCGGCCAGCCGCTCGGCCGTCATCACCTCGCCCGCGGTCAACCCTGGCACCCGGACGTCAGCGGTCGCCAGCGTCCACACGGGCACGGTCGTCTTGCGGTCGTCGGTCATCGTCTCCCCTTGCCTTCCCGCATGCTCGTAGCCCCAGAATCATGACGGACCGGACTCGACGTCGGCGACGACTACGGCGACATCGGCAGCAACAGCAACGGGGTGGGAGTCGAAGACGGCAAGCGGCAGGACCCGTCCGTGACGGCATCCTGCCCGCCGGCACACGGGGAACTACTCGGGGTTCCTCGCGAACTCCGTCAGGCTGGTGGAGACGGGCTCGGGGCGGCCGTCGTTCTGGACCGGCGCGGCGGTGAGCACGTCCAGGTGCTGGTAGCCGTCGGCGACGACGGGGTCCAGGTCCGCAGGGACGCGCCCCGCGAGCAGGCCGTCGCCCGCGAGGACGGTGAGCGTCGGGTCGGCGGTGAGGCCGTCCGGGTGGACGACGAGGCGCTCCACCTGCGGTGAGGTGGCGAGTTGGAGGTCGGTGACGAGCTTGGCGGGGAAGTATTGCTCGGCGAAGTCCAGCGGTTGTTGGGCCATGGCTCGTGTTCATGCTGGGGGCGGTAGGACCGCGAACGCGGCCCGACCGCCCCGTGCTCACAACAACGCAGCCACCGTCCGCGCCTTTGTCACCGGGCGCCAACCGCCGCTGCCCTCAGGGGAGTCAGAGCCCGTCGCCGACCATCGCGGAGACGATACGGACGTGCCGGTCGGCCGCCGTGCCGGAGAACTCGTTGTCGTAGTTGAGCCCGTACGGCCAGAAGTGGCCGCCCCCGGTGGAGATCTTCGCGTTCGCCCCGTCGTACTGCCGGACCAGCGCGGTGGCCCGCGTGCCGGTCCAGGTGCCGCTGCCGCCCAGCCGCGACCAGCCCGCGCTGGTGCCGACGCCGATGGTGTGCGCGATCTCGTGCAGCGCGGTCCGCTCCTTCATGTAGCTGCGGTTGGAGCCGAAGCGGATGGTTCCGTTGATGTTGCCGTCGGCGGTGGGGACGCCCGGCTCGTAGCGGACGGTGATGGTCTTGCCGAGGTCGCTGAGGTTGTTGTACCGGGCGACGGCCGCGTTCATGGCGGCCGTGATGGCGGTGTACGCCGACTGCTGGTCCTGGGTCGGGTTGCTCGCCCGCACGAGGGTCCAGGTGATGGTGGCTGCCGCCGCCCGCTCGCCGGGCACGGGCCCGGCCTGTGGGGCCGCCTGCGCGACGCCGGGTCCGGCGAGCAGCGCGGCGGCCAGCGCGGCTATGACCACCTTCCTGCGGGGTGAGTTCATGGGGGTCTCCTGTTTTCGTGGGGGGGGTGGGGAGTTCAGGCACCGATCCTTCCGGTGCCTGCCCCGGCCCGTACGAGGGCCGGGACGTCTGCGGCGGGGTCCGGCGTGCAGGCGTGGTACGTACGGGGTTCGACGACGGCGCCGTTGGTCTCGCGCGCCGGGGCCGGTGAAGACGTTGTTCCGCTGGACCGGCGGTGCCGTTCCGGCCGAGTGCGGCGACGGCCGTGAAGCCGGGGGGAGATCTCCGCCAGGGGCGCCGACCGCGCTTCGGTGGAAGCCCTGGCCACGACGGAAGCCCGTGGTGCGGAAACGACGCGTGACGACGACCTCATGTGGTTCCTCCCGGGACGAGTGGGGGACGTTCCTGGGTCGTGCGAATTCGCGTGAATCCGTGCACACAAGGGCTAGAAAGCGCTTTCAGTTTCCTGAATGCTAAGCACGTGTTTTGGGCATGTCAACGAGATCGCGTTCGCCTCTGTGTTGTGGAAGGAGTGTCGTGACCCCACGACATCGCATCGCCCGGGCTCTCGCAGCCACGGTCCCCCTGGTCCTCGGCGCGGGTCTCATGGCCGCGCCCCCGGCGAGCGCGGCCACGTCGACCCCGGCGGCGTCGAGCGCGGTCACCGTGCGGATCGACCCGTCGTACCGGCAGCAGGAGTTCGAGGGCTGGGGCACCAGCCTCGTCTGGTTCGCCAACGCGACCGGGAACTACCCGGAGCCCATCCGAAGACGGCTCGTCGACATGCTGTTCGGCGAGGACGGCCTCGGGCTCACCATCGCGCGCTACAACATCGGCGGCGGCAACGCCCCGGACGTCCGCAAGGACTACATGAAGACCGGTGCGACCATGGAGGGCTTCTGGAAGGCCCCCGAGGGCACCACCCGGCAGGACATGGAGTGGTGGGACCCGAACAACCCCGACCACTGGGACTGGGACGCCGACTCGGGCCAGCGCTGGTGGGTCGACCAGATCAAGGACAAGGTCGACACCTGGGAGGCGTTCAGCAATTCGCCGCCCTGGTTCCAGACCGTCAGCGGCTATGTCTCCGGCGGCTTCGACGCGAACACCGACCAGATCCGGGCCGACCGCGTCGACGAGTTCGCCACGTATCTGGTGCGCGTCACCGAGGAGATGGAGAAGCGGCACGGCATCGACTTCGACACCATCGCCCCGCTGAACGAGCCCAACACCAACTACTGGGGCACCCAGATCGGCGCGAACGGCCAGCCCACCGGAGGCCGCCAGGAGGGCGCGCACGCGGGCCCCGCGCTCCAGCAGAAGGTCGTCCTCGCGCTCGACAAGGCGCTCCGGGGAGCGGCGACCGACGCCGAGATCTCCGCGATGGACGAGACCAACCCCACGATCTTCACGCAGAACTGGAACGCGTACGACGCCTCCGCGCGCGCTGCGGTCCCCCAGTTGAACGTGCACACCTACGGAACCGGTATGCGCACCAGCGCCCGTGACATCGCCAAGGGCGCCGACAAAAAGCTCTGGATGAGCGAGGTCGAGGGCACCTGGGGCACCGGCACCGACTTCACGAGCATGGAACCGGGACTCGGGATCGCGACCCGCATGGTCGACGACATGCGGGAACTGGAGCCCTCCGCCTGGGTGTTCTGGCAGCCGGTCGAGGACTCGATCCCGCAGGCCGCCGCCGGCAAGAACTGGGGAAGCATCCACGTACCGTTCAACTGCACGGCCACGGACACCCTGGAGACCTGCCCCGTCCGGGCCAACTCCAAGTTCCACACGATCCGCAACTTCACCCACCACATCCGTCCCGGCGACCGCTTCGTGAAAGTCGACGATCCCTCCAGCGTCGCCGCCGTCAGGAAGTCCGGCCGCGCGGCCTCCGTGGTCCACGTCAACAGCGGCACGACCGGGCGTTCGGTGACCCTGGACCTCTCGCGCTTCGGCAAGGTCTCCTCCCGTGCCACCGTCACCCCCGTCGTGACGAGCGCCGACGGGGCCCTCGTCGAGGGCACGCCGGTGCGGGTGAAGGACCGTGCCGCCACCCTCGACGTGCCGGCCAAGTCCGTCACCACCTTCCTGGTCGACGGCGTCAGCGGGGTGGCGAAGGACGCCGCCCTCGTCCAGCCCGGCCACGTGTACCGGCTCCAGGGCGCCCAGAGCGGCAAGTCGCTCACCCCGTCGGAGGACGGCACCGGCGTCGTCATCCGCACCACCGACGCCGCGAGCGCCCGGCAGCTGTGGTCGGCCCGGAAGCTGACCCCGGGCCGCGACAACCGCGAGCGGTACGCCCTCACCAACGCCGTCACCGGCGGGCGGCTCGCCGTCCGCGACCATCAGGCCGTCCTGGAGGACCCGGCCGACGGCGCGGTCTCCGCGGCCGCCCAGTGGATCATGTCGACCACGGGCGACGGCAGTTGGACCTTCGTCAACGTCGCCACCGGCCGCCTGGTGGACGTCACCGGACAGTCCTCGGCCGACGGTGCCGAAGTGTCGACGTACACCCCGACCTCGGCCGCCAACCAGCGCTGGACGGTGACCGACGAGACCGTGCTGCGCACCGAACGGGCCGAGGCGTTCACCGTCCCCGGGCTGCGGCCGAAACTGCCGGAGACGGTGACCCCGGTGTTCCGGGACGGCGCACGCGGCAGCGTGCCTGTGGTGTGGGAGCTGCCGTCGGACCGGAAATGGCGCAAGCCGGGGACGGTGCGGGTGACGGGTGAGGCGACCGACGCCCTCGGCCGGAAGCACCCCGCGAAGGTTCTCGTCACCGTCGACACGATCGCCTCGACCCTGCCCGCCCGCGCCAAGACGTACGTGGGCGGCGCCCCGGAGCTGCCGGCGACGGTCGTCGGCGTCGGCCGGCACGGCGGCCGTACCACCCTGCCGGTGCGCTGGGACGCGGCACCCGAGGGGGCGTTCGACGAGGCGGGGGTGGTGACCCTGCCGGGCAGCGCCGAGGTCGTCGGCGGCACCACGGTCGAGGCGACGGTCCGGGTCCAGGTCACCGAGGCGACGCAGAGCAACATCGCGACCGACCCGAAGGTCTCCGTGGGCGCCACCTACACCGAGAGCGGTTACTCCGCCGAGCGGCTGCGCAACGGCACCACCGCGGAGAAGGCCTGGTCCAACTGGCGGTCGGGCACCAAGAATCCGTCCGACACCATCACCTTCGGGCTCCCGGAGGCCCGCGACCTGACCCGGGTCGTCGCGCACTTCCACCGGGACGGGACCAATGTCTCCTTCCCGGAGAGGCTGAAGGTGCAGGTCCAGGCCGCCGGGAACGGGCCGTGGACCGACGCGGGCGACACCGTGGCGGTCGGCACCGAGGGCGACCCGGTGATCGGCGTCCCGCTCGACGCGGGCCCGGTGACCGGTGTGCGCGTGGTCATGACCGCGCGTCAGGGCGGCTACATCACGATGGGCGAGATCGAGGTGTTCGCCAAGAGCCCCGGCGTCTCCTCGGACGCCGCCGCCACCGCCGTCGAGGTGGCCGGCCGGCCGATCGGGACCTTCGACCCCGACACCACCGCCTACCGGGTGGCCACCGACGACCCGGGCCGGGCGAAGGTCACCGCGACGCCGCGCGATCCGTACGCGACCGTCACGGTGGACCGCGTCGCCCGGACGACCGCCGTCGTCACGGTGACGAGCGAGGACGGCTCACGGACCCGGGCCTACCGGGTCACGCTCGTACGACGCTGACGTGACCGGCGGGGGCCGCGAGCAGGCCCCCGCCGGTCACCTCGCGAGGGAACGGCCACCTGGCAGGAACCGACGCCTCGCAAGCACGGTCACCCGTCCAGAACAAGGTCAACTGGTCCCGCAGACGGCCCCGTTGAGCGTGAAGGCCGTCGGCGCCGTGTTGGTCGTGCCCTTGCTCCCGATGAACCCGACCGTCACGGATCCCGCGGCCGGGACAGTGGAGGTGTAGGAGGCGGGCTTGACGCTCACCGCGCTCCCGCTCTGCGTGGCGGTCCCGCCCCACATGTTGGTGACCTTCTGGCCGTCGGCGAAGGCGAAGGCCAGGGTCCAGCCGCTGACGGCGGTGGCGCCCGTGTTGCGGATGACGATCTCGCCCTGGAAGCCACCGGGCCACTCGTTGGTGGCCCGGTAGGTCACGGAGCAGTTCCCGGCGGGGGTGTTGCCGCCCTCGTCCGTGGTCACGTTCACGGTCGCCGAGCGCGCCGACCGGTTCCCGGCGGCGTCGCGGGCGTAGACGGCGAAGGTGTACGCCGTGTCGGCGGTGAGGCCGGTGAGGGTGACGGAGTTGGTGGTGGAGGCCGCGAACTCGGTCTCGGTGGAGCCGCTCACCCGGACGATGTCGTAGCCGGCGACGCCGACGTCGTCGGTGGCGGCGGTCCAGGAGAGCGTGGCGGAGGTCGCCGTCACCGCCGAGGCGGCCGGGGTGCCCGGGGTGCTCGGCGCCTGGGTGTCACCGGGGGCGCCGCCGCCGAACACCGTGGCCTCCTTCGCCGTCCGCGCGATGCCGTTGGGGCCGTTGAAGATGCGCTGGCCCCAGGCGCTGAGCCGCGTCGGGTCGAAGCCGATCGACAGGTCGAGGACCGGATCGGTGTTGCCGCTCCAGGACCAGGCCAGATAGCCGAGGTCGAACTGCTCGGCGGCCGCCATCATGGTGTCCTCGTCGGGGTCGCCCCACTGGTCGGCGGGTCCGCCGAACTCACCGATGAGCAGCGGCAGTCCGGCGTTCACGAAGGCGCCCAGGTAGTCGGTGATCTCGGCGGCCGTGTCGAAGACGCTGTACATGTGGATCGAGAAGATCAGGTTGCCGGTGGTGTCGGCCTCGTACACGGACTGGGCGTTGGCGCGCATGACACCCTGCCAGTCCTGGCCCCAGTTCGGCGCGTCCACCATGATCGTGTGCTGGAAGCCGGCGGCCCGCAGCTTCTGCACGGCGGCCTTGGTGGGCGCGGTCCAGCCCTCGGGGTTGGTGTTGCCCCAGGGCTCGTTGCCGATGTTGACGATGACGTAGTCCTCCTCGCCGGCGAGGACGTCCCTGAGGCCGATCCAGTAGTCGGCGGCGTGGTCGAGGGTGCCGGCGGCGGCCTCCTCACCGTGTCCGGTGGTGTCGTGCACCTCCAGGACACAGATGAGGCGGTTGGCCTTGCACTGGGCCACGACGTTCGCCACGTCGGCCGGGCTGTTCTTCGTCCAGCGGTGACCGTCGGAGAGGACGACGCGGACGGTGTTGGCGCCCAGCGCCTTGACGTCGGCCAGCGACTGCGTCTCGTTCGGGTACCAGGTGTGGGCGTGGTTGACGCCGCGCATCACGAAGTCGTTGCCGTTTGCCTCCAGCAGCCGGCCGTCGCTGATGTGCAGGCCGGTGGCCCGGACGTCTGGGGCCGACTGCGCCAGGGCGACGGCCGGGGCGAGGACGCCGAGGAGGGCGAGCGCGACCAGGCTCGCGAGGCCGGCCAGGAGGCTGCCGAGGGGGTTCCTGCGCTGGGTGCTGCCAGTCGGTCTCACTGCGGCTCCAGGTGGGGGTGAGCGCCGAGAGTGTCGGACGGCGGGTGTATGGGTGGGGGGTGGCGTGGGGAGTGACCAGCATTCATGGGAGCGCTCCCATGAACCCATCTGAACGCGTACACGTCAAGCCATCGCGCGCGGACTGTGGCACACGGGCTCCACGGCCACAGAGCCCTCCGAGGCCCGAGGGAGCAGGCCGAGCCGACGGGCCGTACTAGCGGGACTCGTCCAGATACCCCCGCGCCAACTCACCCGCCCGCGCGAACCAGTCGACCAGCAGGGCCAGTTCGTCGGGCGAGTAGTCGGCGAAGAGTTCGGCGAGGCGGGCGTAGAACGGTCCGTAGACGGCCACCACCCGCTCCGCGGCGTCCGGGACCGCGATCACCCGGACCCGGCGCCGGTCGGCCGGATCGGGCTGCCGGGTCACGAAGCCGCCCCGCTCCAGACGGTTGAGGACACCGGTCACCGCCCCCGTCGTGACGTGCGCGCGCATGGCCAGGTCACCGGCGGTGACCGGGGCGTCCCCGGCCTCCAGGACGTATGCGAAGCAGACGAGGTCGGTGACGCTCAGCCCGAGCTTCCGGGCGAACTCCTGCTGACCGACGATCATCGTCGCGACCAGGCCGTCCATGGCACCGATCGCGTCAGGAACGGTGGGGCGGCGCTCGGCCTGCATTGAAATCACCTCCGGGGCGGGCTAGATTCCTTACTCACTAAGACATCTTACGGGGCGCGGCCGCACGGCGTGGCCACGGCATGCCGTGGCGCGCCCCCGCGCTCGAGGGGAGCAGACACCATGAGCCTGTACGACGAGGGCCACACCGTCGCCGGCTGGACCGGCACCGCCATCGGCGCCGTGGGATCGACGGCCCTCGGGCTGGGCGTGTGCGGCTGGGCCCCGGGGTTCGCCCTGGGCGCCGTCGTCTCGGTCGCGGCTCTCGTCGTCACCTGGGTCCTGCACCTCTCCGGCTGGGGCAAGCCCCCGGGCCCGCGCCCCCGCGACCAGTGGAGCCTGCGGGTCCGCGACCGCTCCGCCCGCGGCGGCCACGTCGACTGCCTGGGCTGCCGCCTGGCGGGCCGCCGCCGCACCCCCGCCCCGCTCCCCGCCGCACCCGGCCCCACCGACGCCGCCGACATCACCGACGGCATCGCGCCCACCGCGGTCCCGGCCGGCGAAGCATCGCACTGATCGCAGGCCCCGGCAGAAAGGTCTCGGGGCGCACGGCGGTGCGGTCGGCGCTGGAGCGCGTGGAGCGTCCGGGCGGCGACGACCACGTGGTGCTGAGCACGCAGTTGCTGATCCGGCAGTCGGTACGCCCGCTTTCCTGAACGTGGACACCCGTCGCGCAGGGCGGAGGCCGCGACCACCTCGGACAGCCCCCGACTCCGCACGCGAACTCCCACACCGCCGCGCGGCGCTCCCCCACCCCCGCCCGGCAATCCCCGGCCCCCGCACGGGAATACGACGACGCGTCGCCCCGCCGTAGGGCGGAGGGCGCCTCCAGGTCAACCGTCCCGGACTATTGACTCGGATCACCGCAGTGGCGATTCTCGTCACATCGCTTGTGCCAGCCATGACAAACACGCCCCGGGCGGGCCTGAGGCGTCGTGAATGTTCACCGTGTCCCGGAACGGTCTGGCCGATCGACCGCGCACCCCCGACCGAGGACGTGAGTATGACCAGGACTCCACGCGCCCATCGCAGCCGCAGACCCCTCATGGTGCTGGCGCTGTTCCTGACCACGATGGGCATGCTGCTCAGCCCGTCGTCGAGTTCGGCCGCCACCGGCGAATGGTGGCTGCCCACCTCACGACCGTCGCCCGACTCCCAGATCAACGTGACGGGCGAGCCGTTCAAGGGCACCGATGCGGCGGGTGACGTGCGCGGGTTCGTCGACGCGCACAACCACCTGTTCTCCAACGAGGCGTTCGGCGGCCGGCTCATCTGCGGCAAGGTGTTCTCGACGTCCGGCATCGCGGACGCCCTGAAGGACTGCCCCGAGCACTACCCGGACGGCACCCTCGCGATCTTCGACTACATCACCCACGGCGGCGACGGCAAGCACGACCCGGTCGGCTACCCGACGTTCAAGGACTGGCCGGCGTACGACTCGATGACCCACCAGGCCAACTACTACGCCTGGATCGAGCGCGCCTGGCGCGGCGGCCAGCGGGTGCTGGTCAACGACCTGGTCACCAACGGGATGATCTGCTCGGTCTACCCGTTCAAGGACCGCAGCTGCGACGAGATGACCTCGATCCGGCTCCAGGCGAAGCTGACGTACGACCTCCAGGCGTACATCGACGCGCAGTACGGCGGCACGGGCAAGGGCTGGTTCCGGATCGTCACCGACAGCGCGCAGGCCCGTGAGGTGATCAAGCAGGGCAAGCTCGCCGTCGTCCTGGGCGTGGAGACCTCCGAGCCGTTCGGCTGCAAGCAGATCCTCGACATCCCGCAGTGCAGCAAGGAGGACATCGACGAGGGCCTGGACGAGCTGTACGACCTGGGTGTGCGCAGCATGTTCCTGTGCCACAAGTTCGACAACGCCCTGTGCGGCGTCCGCTTCGACGAGCACGGGCTCGGTACGGCCATCAACGTCGGGCAGTTCCTGTCGACCGGCACGTTCTGGCAGACGGAGAAGTGCAAGGGCCCGCAGAAGGACAACCCGATCGGTGACGCGGCGACCAAGGCCGAGAAGGACCTGCCGGAGGGCACCGAGGTGCCGGAGTACGACGACAACGCGCAGTGCAACGTGCGCGGGCTGACCGATCTCGGTGAGTACGCCGTGCAGGGCATGATGAAGCGCAAGATGATGCTCGAGATCGACCACATGAGCGTCAAGGCCACCGGCCAGGTGCTGGACATGTTCGAGGCCGCGTCCTACCCGGGCGTGCTGTCCTCGCACAGCTGGATGGACCTGAACTGGACCGAGCGGGTCTACTCCCTCGGCGGTTTCGTCGCCCAGTACATGCACGGATCGGCGGAGTTCAGCGAGGAGGCGAAGCGCACCGACGCGCTGCGGGCCAAGTACGACGTGGGCTACGGCTTCGGTACGGACTTCAACGGCATCGGTGACCACCCCGCCCCGCGCGGCGCGAACACCTCCAACCCCGTGACGTACCCCTTCAAGAGCGTCGACGGCGGCTCGACGATCGACAGGCAGACCACGGGTCAGCGCACCTGGAACTACAACACCGACGGTGCCGCCCATGTGGGCATGGTGCCGGACTGGATCGAGGACATCCGGCTGGTCGGCGGCCAGGGCGTGGTGGACGACCTGTTCAAGGGCGCCGAGTCCTACCTGGGCACCTGGGGTGCCTCCGAGGCCCACCAGGCGGGCGTGAACCTCGCCAAGGGTGCGACGGCGACGGCCAGCGCGTCCGAGTCGAACCCCTTCACCAGCTACCAGCCCGGCCGGGCCGTGGACGGCGACGGCTCCACCCGCTGGGCGAGCGACTGGAGCGACAGCCAGTGGCTGAAGCTCGACCTCGGCTCGTCGCGCGTGATCAAGAAGGTCACGCTGGACTGGGAGCGGGCGTACGGCAAGGCGTACCGGATCGACGTCTCCACCGACGGCTCGACCTGGAAGACCGTGTGGTCCACGACCTCCGGCGACGGTGGTCTGGACACAGCCGGGTTCACCGCCGTGCCGGCCAGATATGTTCGAATGCTGGGGACCGAGCGCGGCACCGACTGGGGCTACTCCCTCTACGAGGTAGGCGTCTACAGCGGCTGACCGCGCACCACGGGGGAAAGAGGAACGCACATGGCACGCCTGCCGTCGGCCGAGCGGCGCAGACAGCTCACCGAGGCCGCGATCCGCGCGATGACCCGGGACGGCGTCCCCAGGACGACGACCCGGTCCATCGCGGCCGAGGCGGGCGTGTCACTGAGCGTCTTCCACTACTGCTTCGAGTCGAAGCAGGAACTGATCGAGTCCGTGATCACCACCATCGCCGGGCACTACGTCACCCTCGTACGGGAGGCGATCCGGCCCCGGGACACCCTCAGGGAGACCGTCCGGGCCGGTTTCCAGGCCTACTGGGACCATGTCTCGGCCCACCCGGGCGAGCACATGCTGACCTACGAACTCACCCAGTACGCCCTGCGCGAGCCCGGCTTCGAGCACCTGGCCAGGCGCCAGTACGAGATGTACCAGGACACCTACGCCGATCTCATCGAGCAGCTGCGCAGGTCGATGGGCTTCGAACTGACCGTGCCCGTCCCGGTCCTGGCCCGCTACCTCGCCGCCATGACCGACGGCCTCACCCTGAACTTCCTGGTCCTCGGCGACGACGCGGCGTGGACCGACATCCTCGACACCATCACCGAGCACGTGGCCGGGATGGTGCGCGAGGAGGTCCGTCCCTAGGAGCGCTCCTGCGCTCCGACACGGCCGGTCCGGGGCGTCAGCGGGCCGACGCCGCGATCAGTCGGTCCAGGAGGGCGATCAGGACGTCGCGGCACGAGGTGCGTTCGCGGGCGTCGAAGAGGAGGACCGGGGTGTTCTCGGGGAGGGCCAGGGACTCGCGGATGTCGTCGGGCTCGTAGGGGTGCTCGCCGTAGAAGCCGTTGACGCCGACGACGAAGGGGATCTTGCGGCGTTCGAAGAAGTCGATCGCGGCGAAGCTGGACTCGGGGCGGCGTACGTCGATGAGGACGACCGCGCCGAGGGCACCGATCGCGAGGTCGTTCCACATGAACCAGAACCGCTGCTGTCCGGGCGTGCCGAAGAGATAGAGCACCAGGTCCTGGCCGATGCTGATCCGGCCGAAGTCGAGGGCCACCGTGGTGGCGTTCTTCTCGGGGATGCCGTCGAGGTCGTCGACCCCGAGCCCGGCGGTGGTGAGGGGTTCCTCGGTGCGCAGCGGGACGATCTCGCTGACCGACCCGACCATGGTCGTCTTTCCGACGCCGAAGCCGCCGGCGATGAGGATCTTCACCGTGTCCGGTGCCGCGGTGCCCTGTGCGGTGGGGTCAGAGCCGGCCAAGGCCGTCCCTCACTTTCTTCAGCAGGTCCAGGTCGGGGGCGCGGGCGATCAGCCGTGGCTGGCGGACGCTGATCCGGCCCGCCTCCAGCAGGTCGCAGAGCATGATGGCGACCACACTGACCGGGAGGTCGAGCTTGCTGGCCAGCTCCGCCACCACGATCGGCTTCGCGCACAGCCTGACGATCCGCGCTTGCTCCGGCTGCGGCCGGGCGCCCCCGGCCGGCTGCGGGTCCACGGCCGTCACCATGGTGATGAGGGTGAAGTCGCCACGGGCGGGCCGGGTCCGGCCGCCCGTCAGGGTGAACGGGCGAACCAGCCGGCCCGCCGCGTCGCCTCCGTTCACCTCACTCGCCGCTGTCGGCCGCGACGACACCGGCGCGCGGGGCGGCGCTGAGGTGCTCGCCGATCTTCTTCACCAGCATGTTCATCTGGTACGCGACCACGCCGACGTCGGCGCCCTGCCGGGTCAGCACGGCGAGGTTGGCGCCGGGTCCGGCGTTGGTGAGGATCAGGAAGGCGTTGCCCATCTCGATGAGCAACTGGCGGACGGGGCCGCCGCGGAAGTCCATGCTGACGCCCTTGCTGAGGCTCATCAGGCCGGACGCGGTCGCCGCCAGCCGCTCGGCGTCGTCACGCAGGAACGCGGTGGACTTGCTGACGACCAGTCCGTCCTCGGAGAGCACGACGGCGTGGTCGACCTCGGCGACCCGGTCCACCAAACCGGTGAGCAGCTGGTCGAGCTGGCTGTGGGTGGCGGGGATGGGGCGTGTCATCTGTGTGTCCTTCAATGAGCGGTCTGCGGGGAGGGAGTCGTGGGGACGTCAGGTGCCGGAGGCGGGGACTCGGTCTCCTGGGTCTTCGGATGCGGTTTCCTCCCCTGCTGCGTGATCGGGTTCCGCGTCGTCGTCACGTGCCTGGAGCGTTCCGCGCTGGAACCCGGCGAGCGAGGAGGCGGCCCGCTCGGCGGTGAAGTCGTCGGCGTCGTCGTCCGGGCAGGGCCCCGCCTCCTCCTTCAGCTCCGCCGCCAGACTGGTCTGCGGTATCCGGCGGGGCAACGGCATCAGGCCGCCCTTCTTCCCGCCCCGGGGCCTGTCCGCCCGCGGCTTGCCCGTGGGGGCCGGCCGCGTCCCGTTCGCCCCCTCGACGGCCTCGGCGGCCCGCGCGTGCGTGGCGGATCGCTCCTCCGGCGTACGGTCCGTGTCCTGCCGTACGGATTCGGTACGGGGCTCCGCCGTCGCGGCGACCCGGGCCGCCATCAGCGAGGTACGGGACGGCGGTTCGACCGGTTCGGTGCCGTCCTCGTCGGGGACGGGGGCCTCGCGCACCACGATCTCGTCCGGGATCAGCACGATCGCGGTGGTGCCGCCGTACGGCGAGGCGCGCAGGGTGACGGTGATGCCGTGCCGGTTGGCGAGCCGGGCGATGACGAACATGCCGAGCCGGAGGTCTTCGGCGAGCGCGACCACGTCGAACTGCGGGGGCACCGCCAGCTGGGCGTTGAACGAGGCGTAGTCCTCCTCGGACATGCCGAGCCCCCGGTCCTCCACCTCGAGCGCGAGGCCCTTGGCGACGATCGCTGCGCGGACGCTCACCGGGCTGGGCGCGGGCGAGTAGGAGGTGGCGTTGTCGATGAGTTCGGCGAGGAGGTGGATGACGTCGGCCACGGCGGGCGGCGCGATCCACACCTCGTCGTCGGTGTGCACCTCCACCCGCTGGTACTGGGCGACCTCGCCGACGGCGCTGCGCAGGATGTCGATCAGCGCGACCGGTTCGGTCCAGCTGCGGCCGGGGCGCTCGCCGCTGATGATGACCAGGTTCTCCTCGTAGCGGCGCAACTGGCTCGCGGTGGAGTCCAGTTCGTACAGGCCCTTGAGGATCTCCGGGTCCTGGTGCTGGCGCTCCAGCTTGTCGAGCTTGGAGAGCTGGAGGTTGACCAGGTTCTGGCTCTGCCGGGCGATGCCGAGGATGACGCGCTGGAAACCGCGCCGGGTGTCGGCGAGTTCCACGGCGGTGTGCACGGCGGTGCGCTGGGCGGCGTTGAACGCCTTGGCGACCTGGCCGAGTTCGTCGGTGCCGTAGTCGAGCGGTGCCGCGGCCTCGTCCACGTCGACCTTCTCGCCCCGGTCGAGGCGGGCGACGACGTCGGGCAGCCGGTGCTCGGCGAGGCTCAGGGTGGCCGTGCGCAGGCCGGTGAGCCGCCGGGACAGGGAACGGGTGATGCGCCAGGACATCACGACGCACAGCAGCAGCGCGCCGAGCCCGCCGGCGCTCAGCGAACCGGCCGTGATCAGCAGCCCGCGCGCCTCCTCACCACTGCGGTCCAGCAGCGCCTGCGTCTGACTGCGGATCAACTCCTCGTACTGGACGGACAGCTTCGCCATCGAGGCGTCCCAGCCGGCCTTGGCGTCCGGCAGCTCGGCCTTCCGCGCGGCCCCGGTACCCGTGGGACGGGCCCCGAGGACCTGGTCCTCGATGGCCTGGAGCCGCTGCCAGTCCCGGCCCTGGACGATCCGCTCGACGTAGCTCTTCACCTCGCCGTCCAGCGAGGGGACGAGCTGGTTGTCGACGAGCCAGCGGCGGGCGCTGACCACCTGGGCGAAGCGCTCCCGGGTCGGCTCGTCGAACCGGCCCGAGGGCCAGTTGAGGGTGAGGATCGCGTCCTCCTGGGAGACCAGCTCCGCGGCCTGCGCGAGGGTGACGAGCGGACCGGCCTGCGAGGTGAGATCGCCGTCGTCGACCTGGGAGAGCGCCTGGAAGGCGTGGATCTGGCCGTCGATGATCGAGCTGTAGTGGTCCAGGATCTGCTCGGGCGTGATGTCGGTGGGGTGGTCCACCTGGTCTCGGTAGTACTCCAGGCTGTTCGACGCGCCCAGGACCGCGTACAGCTGATCGCCGATGCGGGCGGGGGCGTCCTCGATCTCACCGGCGCGACGGTCGAGTTTGGCGACCGCCCGGTCGGTCTCCCGGCGCTGCTTTTCCAAAGCTGTCATGGAGCTGCCCCGGGCCCCCATGTAGGCGGCCGACAGGGCGCGCTCGCGCTGCAGGGCGAGGGCCGCGTCGGTGCCCATCGCACCGGTCGACTTGCTCAGGCCGGTCTGCGTCCGCAGTCGCAGGCCCTCCGAGAACATCTGGGTCGTCGTCACACCCCAGCTCGCGGCCAGCGTGACGCTGGGGATCAGAGCAAGGAGGATCAGCGAGAGACGTATGGAGCCGAGACGGCGCCGGGCGCCGGTCCGTGGGGGCATCGTCGTCCTTGGGCGGTTGGCGGAGAGCGGAAGGGATCGGGGGCGGGGGCGGCAGGGGTGCGCGGGTGGCGGGTGGACACCTGTCAGTTGGGCGCACTGGGGATGCGCAGGATGTTATCCGCACCAGTGAACGCACGTCGCAGGGGTGGCCGTAAGTTTGGGGTCGCCGTTACACGACCGTTCCGGATGCTTGGTTTCCGGGCCGCGGTCATGTCCGAACGGAAGGTTCCGTTTGCCGGTGTCAACGGGTGCCCTTCGCCGCGAACCCGGCGATGCCGGCGATGTTCTTCTTGGTGACGAACGCCGGGCCGGTGAGCACGGGCGCGACTCCGCCGCCGCTGGTGTTGCCGTTGGTCCGGTGGAGCCAGAGTCCGTCGACGGCGAGATAGCCCTGGAGGTAGGGCTGCTGGTCCACCGCGAACTGGACGTCACCGTCCTTGACCGCCTCTACCAGGTCCTTGTTGAGGTCGAAGGTGGCGACCTCGGCCTTGCTGCCGGCATCGTCCACGGAGTCCACGGCGGCGAGCGCGAACTGGGCGCCGAGGGTCACGACCTCGTCGATGGTGGGGTCCTGACGGAGCCTCGCGGCGATGGAGTCGGTCACCGAGTCCAGGTCGGTGCCGTCGACGTAGAGATTCTCGGTCTGCCCGGCGAAGGTCTTGCGCACACCTGCGCAGCGGGCCTCCACGGCGACGTTGCCCCGCTCGTGGATGACGCACAGGGCGTGCTTGGCGGCGCGGGCGTCGAGTTCGTCGCCGAGGGCCCGGCCGGCGACACTCTCGTCCTGGCCGTAGAAGGCCAGCAGCCCCTGCGCCCGCCAGGCGTCGATACCGGAGTTGAGGCCCACCACCGGTATCCCGGCGGCGCGGGCCTCGGCGACCGCGCCGCGCATCGCCGCCGGCTTGGCGAGGGTCACCGCGATGCCGTCGGCCTTGTCGGCGATCGCGTCCCGCACCAGCTCCGCCTGGCCGGCCGGGTCGGGGTCGCTGGCGAAGGTCAGCTCGACACCGTCCTTCGCCGCCGCGACCTCCGCGCCCTTGCGGACCAGGTCCCAGAAGGCGTCCCCCTCGGCGCCGTGCGTGATCAGCGCGATCTTCATCCCGCCCGAAGGTCCCGACGCTCCCCTGTCCGAATCCGCCTGGGAGCCGCCGAACACCGAGCAGCCGGCGACGGTCAGACAGACGGCGGCGGCGAGCGCCGTGGCACGGAACGCCGTGCGGATTCTGTGGGGCGCGGGGGGTGGGTTCATGGGGGCGCGGCACCTCGCTGTGCGACCGGGGTGGGACGTCTGTGGAGAGCTGAGTAAGCCGCCATCACCGCGATGACGTGCGATGACTGGCCGACTTTCGCTGGGCGGAGCCAATCGCGTGTGACGCCCGGTAGTCAAGTGAACAACGAAATCGATGTATTGCTGTGACAGCACCACGCTGACCTGCGCACACGTGTCAACGGCCGACGCGGCCACGACCCGAGCGGATTGCACCGTTCCCTTCGCGGCCCGAGGGTCGATTCTCGGCCACTGGCCTCCGGTCGGAAGTTCCGTCCCTCCGACCGGAATGCGCGCCGCCCGACGGCAACCTCTCCCCGTGCGGCGGCTGCTGGGCCGACGGCCTCCCCCGCACACGAGACAGGAAGCCGGACGGCTCAACCGTTCCTCAAGGGCGCCCGGTACGTGGCCGAGCGGGCCATGGGCGAGCGGACCGCGGAGCTGTGGGACACGCAACGTCCTCGCAACCTGGCGGGGCGTCCACTGTGCGCATGGATGTCGTCCCGCGCGTAGAGCTGACCCCCGCGGCCGCCGATCTCGTCCGGCGGCTGCGGGCGGCCCACGGCCCGTTGATGTTCCACCAGTCGGGCGGCTGCTGCGACGGCAGCGCCCCCATGTGCTATCCCGACGGCGAGTTCCGCACAGGAAACTCCGACGTCCTCCTCGCGGAGCTGACCGTGGACGGGGTCGACGAGGCGGTGGGGTTCTGGATGTCCCGCGGCCAGTACGAGGTGTGGAGTCACACCCGGCTCATCGTGGACGTCGTGCCGGGGCGGGGCAGCGGGTTCTCGCTGGAGGCACCCAAAGGGGTGCGTTTTCTCATCCGTTCCCGCGTCGTCGAGGCGGAGCCCCCGCCCGGCCGGTAGTCGTCTGGTGCACTTCCCCTGAGTCCTGGGACATTTGGCGAGACATCAGGGGGCACCGTGACACGTCGTGCTCGACGGTTCAGAACGGTACTGACGGTTCTCTCGGCGTGGAGCGTGCTGGCCGGGGCTGCCCTCGTGGGTGCGCCGCCGGCCGGCGGCGCGCCCAGGGCCGTCGCGGTGGCACCAGGCGTGGAGTACAGCCAGTTCGACATCCAGGCGACCAAGGGCCTGACGCACGCCCATGTGCTGAGCGTCGACCTGAGCCATCCCCAGGTGGGCGTCGGGCTGCTGTACCCGGGGAAGGTGGCCTCGCGCGCGACGGTGTCCCGGCTGGCCACCGCGGCGGGTGCCGTGGCCGGGGTAAACGGCGACTTCTTCAACATCACCGAGACCCAGCATCCCGGCGTCGCCGCCACCGGGGCGCCGGTCGGCCCCGCGATCGCCGCCGGGCACGCGCTCAAGGCCGCCGTGCCGAAGGGGCAGCGCTTCGGTCCGGCCCTGCCGCCGGGCACCGGCACCACGGACGTGCTGGGTGTCACCGCCGACGGTACGGCCCGCCTCGACAGCATCGCCCTGGACGGCTCCGTCACCACCGCCGAGGGCGATCTGCCGCTGCGCGGCCTCAACCAGTACGCCCTGCCGGTCGGCTCCGTGGGCGCGTTCACGTCGGACTGGGGCAGCGTCTCCCGGATGCGCGCGGTCTGCGGCACCGACACCGACCGGGCCGCGCCGTGCAGCACCGACACGCACGAGGTGCTGGTGGAGGACGGCCGCGTGGTCGGTACGGCAGGTACCCCCGGCAGCGGGGCGATCGCCGCCGGCGCGACCGTCCTGGTCGGACGCGAGGCGGGCGCGCAACAGCTGCGCAAGCTCGCCCCCGGTGACGCGGTGGAGGTACGGCACCTCCTCGTCTCCTCGACGGGCACGCCGTACGCCTTCGCGCTCGGCGGCTACCCGGTCCTGCGGGGCGGCCTGCCACTGCCCGGCCTCGACGCCACGACCTCGGCGGTCCGCACGGCCGCGGGTGTCGCCGACGGTGGCCGCCGCCTGCTGCTGCTCGCCCTGGACGGTGCCGCGGCCTACCGCACCGGGCTGACCATCGCCGAAGTCGCCACCACCATGCGGGGATTGGGCGCGGTCGACGCGTTCAGCCTGGACGGCGGCGGCTCCTCCACGCTCGTGGCCCGCGCCCCGGGGACGACGGCGGTCACCGTTCGCAACCACCCCAGCGACGGCACGGAGCGGGCCGTCCCGAACGGCATCGGCGTGTTCACCAAGGCGTGAGCGGGGCGCGCCCGGGGTCCTTCAGGGGCGCGGGGAACTGCGCGACCAGCCCCCACTCAGCCGCAGCCGACGACGCACCCTCACGGCTTCACACTGCTGACGATGTCCGCCGTGGCCGTGAGGCCGTCGTGGATCGTCGGCGCCAGGCTCGTGCTCGCCATGGAGAACCCCAGCAGCACGCACACCGCAGCGTGCGAGAACTTCAGCGCGCCGTTACGCATGAAGACCACCGTCAGGATCGCGAGCAACACCACCACAGAGATGGAAACGGCCATCGTCAACCTCCTCCGCCACGCCCATTTCGCGGCATTCGGCCGCAAGTGTGGCGCAGCGGAGGGTTCGCCCGTGCGGCGGAGCCGTCCGCCGAACGAGTGGTGTCGAGCGCGTCGGGGTTTGTCGCGCCTACGCCACCCCGCGTGCGTCCAGGAACGCCTCAAGACCCGCGAGGTCATCGGTGTTGAGGTGGTCGACACCCGCGGCCAGCAACTCACCCCACAGCGCGTCCCGCGCCGGCCCCGCCAGATCGGGCGTCGCCCAGAACCGCACCCGCTGCCCTCGCCCGTGCGCCGTCGAGACGATCTGCCGGAGTCTTTCGCGCTCGGCCACCGGGAAGGGACCCACGCCCTGCCAGGTGAAGTTGAGCAGCCAGTTGTCGGAGATCAGCGGGATGAAGGAGGCGGGCGCGGGCGTCGTGGACGCGAGGTCGGCGAGCCGCCCGTCGTAGAAGGCTCGCCGCACGGTCTGCGTCTCCATGGGCACCCGGGCGGCCCGGTCCCCGGAGATCACGGCCGTGACCGCGCCCGGGTGCACACGGCCGTGCGCGTACGTCGTGAACAGGTGCCGGTGGCGCCGCAGAAGGCGGTCGAGTTCGAGGTACGTGGACGAGCCTTCGGTCTTGATGTCGATGAGGAGCTGCAACGGCTTGCGGTGCCCCCGGTACACCGACCCCCGGTTGGCGCGCACCCGTGCGGCGAGCGGCTCCAGGTAGAGGGCTTCGAGGGTGCGGGCGGGGTCGAGGTCGGCCGGATCGTGGGCGACGAGGAGCTGGTCGCCGACGAGGAAGATGTCGGCCTCGACACTGCCGAAGCGGTGGTCGAGGGCGTCGAGGACGGGCCGCGGGTGCTCGTAGTCGTTGTGCGCGTGGGCCCGCCACAACGGGCGCGGCCGGTGCTGCCGTTCGCCGGCCAGCGCGTTGGTGGCGGGCAGGGCGACGGCGCCGGTGAGGGCGGCGCCGAGGGTGGTGAGGGCTCTGCGGCGGGTGGTGAGGGCCATGCTCTGCCTCCCGGTTGGGCCGGTTGCGGACCCAGCGAGTATGCGAGCCGGAAGGGGCCGATGAGCAGGTCCGTGCGGGGAGTTGGCCGGACCGCCGTCGTGCGTTCACCCGTTTTCACCGGGCCGCGGGGCGCGCGTGGAGAAGCCCGCCCCAGGTGGGGCGGGCTTCTCCACGCTCTTCTTCCGCTGTACGTCAGGGGGCTTGGAGGTCGACCAGTTCGGCCAGGGCGGCCCGGTGGGAGCCCGCGGTGCCGTATGCGATCGAGTCGGCCTTCGCCCGCTTCAGGTACAGGTGGACCGGGTGTTCCCAGGTCATGCCGATCCCGCCGTGCAGTTGCAGCGCCTCCTCGGCCGCGTGGACGGCCACGGGTGCCGCGAAGGCCTGGGCGACGGCCACGGCGAGGTCGGCGTCGTCGCCCGAGGTGGCGAGCTGGTCGGCCGCGTTCCGGGCGGTGGCCCGCAGGTTGACGACCTCCAGCCACAGCTGCGCGAGGCGGTGCTTGAGCGCCTGGAAGCCGCCGACGGGCCGGTTGAACTGCTTGCGGTCCTTGAGGTAGCGGACCGTCTCGGTCAACGTCCATTCGGCGAGGCCGAGTTGTTCGGAGGCGAGGAGCCCGGCCCCGGCCCGCAGGGCGCGGCGTACGGCGGGCTCGGCGTCCCCGAGGAGGCGGCCCGGCGCACCGTCGAGGGTCACCTCGGCCACCGGCCGGGTCAGGTCCAGCGAGACCTGCGGGGAGATGGTCGCGGCGGTGGCGTCGACCGCGTAGAGGCCCCCGTCGTCGGCGGGCACCAGCAGCACGTCGGCGACGGCCGCGTCCGCGATGCCGGTCAGCCGCCCGTGCAGGGCACCGTCCTCGTACCGTACGACCTGGTAGGCGCTGCCGGCGGAGACGTTCAGGGCGACCGTCAGGGCGCCGATCCGCCGTCCCGACGCCAGTTCCCCGAGCAGGTCGCGCGCGTCGGCGGCCAGCAGCGCCTCGGTGGCGACGACGGCGCTGGTGAGGTACGGCACCGGGGCGACGAACCGCCCCAACTCCTCCAGGACGACGGCGGCTTCACGGTGGGTGGCGCCCTGGCCGCCGAGTTCCTCGGGGACGAGCAGCCCGGCGAGGCCCATGCCGTCGGCGAGCAGCTTCCACAGTTCAAGGTCGTGCGGGGCGTCCGACTCCACGCGGGCGATGACACCGGCCGGGTCGCAGTGGTCGCTCAGCAGGTCGCGGACGGCCGCCCGGAGTGCTTCTTCGTCCTCCGAGTACAGGAGGTCGGGCTGTGCGCTCGGTGTCGTCATCGGGACAGGTCCTTCCACGCGACGTCCTTGTCGGTGCGCGGCTCGCCGGGCAGGCCCAGGACGCGCTCGGCGACGATGTTCAGCAGGACCTCGGTGGTCCCGCCCTCGATGCTGTTGCCCTTGGATCGGAGGTAGCGGTAGCCGGCGTCCCGGCCGACGAAGTCGACCAGTTCGGGGCGGCGCATGGTCCAGTCGTCGTACAACAGGCCTTCCTCGCCCCGGAGTTCGACCTCCAGGCCGCTGATCTCCTGGTTGAGACGGGCGAAGGCGAGCTTCATGCCGGCGCCCTCGGGGCCGGGCTGACCGGCGACGAGCTGCTGGCGCAGCCGTTCGGCCGTGAGGCGGGCGGCCTCGGACTCGACCCAGAGCTTGAGCAGCCGCTGGTGGAGGTCGTGGGTGCGCAGTTCGGGGCGTTCGCGCCAGGTCCTGGCGACCGGGCCGATCATGCCGCCCTCGCGGGGCAGGCGCATGCCGCCGATGGCGACGCGCTCGTTGTTGAGGGTGGTCTGCGCGACCTTCCAGCCGTCTCCGATCTCGCCGAGGCGGCGCGCGTCCGGGATGCGGACGTCGGTGATGAACACCTCGTTGAACTCGGCCTCGCCGGTGACCTGCCGCAGGGGCCTGACCTCGATGCCGGGGTCGGTCATGTCGCAGATGAAGTAGGTGATGCCCCGGTGCTTGGGCACGTCCGGGTCGGTGCGGGCGATGAGGATGGCCCAGCGGGCGACGTGGGCGCTGGACGTCCACACCTTCTGCCCGTTGACCACCCAGTCGCCGTCGCCCTCGCGGACGGCCCGGGTGCCGAGCGCGGCCAGGTCCGATCCGGCGCCTGGCTCGCTGAAGAGCTGACACCAGACCTCCTCCCCGGTCCACAGCGGCCGCAGGAACTTCCGCTTCTGCTCCTCCGTGCCGTAGGCGAGGATCGTCGGCGCGGCCATGCCGAGGCCGATGCCGATACGGCGCGGATCGTTGTCGGGGGCGCCCTCCGCCTCCAGGTCGGCGTCCACCACGGCCTGGAGGGAGCGCGGGGCGCCGAGGCCGCCGAGGCCCTCGGGGTAGTGCACCCAGGCGAGTCCGGCGTCGAAGCGGGCACGCAGGAAGTCCAGGCGGTCGGTGGTGGCGGGCGGGTACGCGGCCAGCAACTCGGCGGTGCGGCGCCTGAGGTCACTCGCGTCGGTCATGCGGCGGCTCCGTTCTCCAGCGAGGGCACCACGACGACCCGGCCGGTGGTCACACCGTCGGCGACGCGCTGGACGGCGGCCGCGGCCCCGTCGAGCGGTGCGCGCTCGCTCACCAGCGGCTTGACGACGCCCCGGGCCGCCAGTTCGGTGAGCTGCTCGTGGCAGTGCTGGACCAGCTTCGGGTTCTTGGTGTTGTACAGGCCCCAGTGCAGGCCGAGGATCGAGTAGTTCTTGACGAGGGCGTGGTTGAGGCCGGGGCTGGGGATCGTCCCGCTCGCGAAGCCGACGACCACGATGCGCCCCTCGAAGGCGACGACCTTGGTCGACTGCGTGTAGGCCTCGCCGCCCACGGGGTCGTAGATCACGTCCGCGCCCCGGCCTCCGGTGGCTTCCTTCACGGCGGAGACGACGTCCTCGCTCCGTCGGTCGATCACCACGTCGCAACCCAGCTCCCGGGCCACGACGGCCTTGTCGGCGCCGCCCACGACACCGATGACCGTCGCGCCCGCCGCCTTGCCGAGCTGCACCGCCGCGCTGCCGACCCCTCCGGCGGCAGCGTGGACGAGCAGGGTCTCCCCCGCTTCCAGGCGGGCCCGGCGGTGCAGGCCGAACCAGCCCGTCTGGTAGCCGATGTGCAGGGCCGAAGCCTCGGCGTCGTCCAGCGACTCCGGTGCCGGCAACAGAGCTGCGGCGTCGGCGACGGCGTACTCGGCGAGGCCGCCGTACGGCAGCGCCGGGTTGGCGATGACCCGGCGCCCGTCCTCCGTCTCCCCGCAGATCTCCACGCCCGGCGTGAACGGCAGCGGCGGCCGGACCTGGTAGTGCCCCCGGCACATCAGCACGTCGGGGAAGTTGATGTTCGCGGCGCGCACCTTCAGCAGGACCTGACCGTCACCGGGGGTGGGCCGCTCCACGTCGTGGAGCCGCATCACCTCGCTCGGCTCGCCGTTCTCGTGCACTTGCCATGCCTGCATGCGGTGCCTCCACGGACTGCTCCGGACTGCTTCGTCGGCCCGGGGCCGACTGCCGCATGCATACTAAGCGGTCGCTTGCCCTCCGGGGAACAGTCCGGGCGCAGTAGCGTGCGTCACGACCGTGCGGGCCTGGCCCGGACATGCATGCGCTCCCCCTGCGGCCCGAACAGACTGAGGAACTCCACCGGCTCCTCCCCCGCGGCACCGAACCAGTGCGGGACCCGGGTGTCGAACTCGGCGGCCTCCCCGGCGACCATCACCACATCGTGCTCGCCGAGCACGACCCGCAGCTTGCCGGACATCACATACAGCCACTCGTAGCCCTCGTGGGTGCGCGGTTCCGGTTCCTGTCGCCCCTGGGGTTCGACACGCACCTTGAAGGCCTGGAGGCCGCCCGGCTGCCGGGTGAGCGGCCAGTACGTGCGCCCGTGCCGCTGGATCGGCTTGGACCGCACCCGCGGATCGCCGACCGGCGGCTCCCCGATCAGCTCGTCCAGCGGCACCTGGTGGGCCCGCGCGATCGGCAGCAGCAGCTCCAGGCTGGGCTTGCGCAGCCCCGACTCCAGCCGGGACAGCGTGCTCACCGAGATACCGGTCGCCTCCGACAGCCCGGCAAGCGTCGCCTCCCGCTCCTTGCGGATCCGCCGCAGCCGCGGCCCGACTCCGGCGAGCACCTCGTCCGTGCCGCCCGCACTCTCGTTCGTGTCACTCGTACCGGTCATTCCTTCATTGCAGTTTCGGCAAAGACATTTGTCAATACGGCAGTGCGCGCGCGACCGTCGGCCGTGGAGGTGGTCACCATGACCGAGCAGCACGACATGGCCGAGCAGTACGAAGTGATCGTCATCGGCGGCGGTGCGGCGGGGCTCTCCGCCGCCCTGGTCCTGGGCCGGGCCCGGCGCCGCACCCTGGTCGTCGACGCGGGCGAGCCCCGCAACGCGCCCGCCGCCCACATGCAGGGCTTCCTGTCGCGGGACGGGATGTCCCCGGCGGAGTTCCTGGCCGTCGGCCGGGAGGAGATCGCCCGCTACAGCGTGGCACTGGTCCGGGGCCGGGCGGCCGACGTGACGCGGGACGAGGACGGCCTGACCTTCACCGTCGCCCTCGCGGACGGCCGGACCGTGCGCGCCCGGCGCCTGGTCGTCGCCACGGGACTGAAGGACGAACTCCCGGACGTCCCCGGCGTCGCCGAACGCTTCGGCCGGGACGTCCTCCACTGCCCCTACTGCCACGGCTGGGAGGTCCGCGACCAGCCCTTCGGTGTCCTCGCGACGACCCCGCTGAGCGTCCACCAGGCCCTGATGGTCTCCCAGTGGTCCAAGGACGTGACCCTGTTCCTGCACACCGTCCCCGAATCCGACCTCTCCGACGACGACCTGCGCCGTCTCGCGGCAGCCGGGGTCCGGGTGGTCCCCGGCGAGGTCGCGGGCCTGGTCGTGGCGGACGACCGTCTCACCGGCGTCGGGCTCGCCGACGGCACGACCCACGCCCGCTCGGTGCTCTTCACCGCCCCCCGCCCGGTCCCGCAGACGACCCTCCTGGAAAAACTGGGCGCCGAGCTGACCGAGACCCCGTTCGGCGCCTACCCGGTGGTCGAC
Source organism: Streptomyces sp. ATCC 21386 (assembly GCF_018728545.1). Lineage (NCBI taxonomy): Bacteria > Bacillati > Actinomycetota > Actinomycetes > Kitasatosporales > Streptomycetaceae > Streptomyces > Streptomyces sp. ATCC 21386. The sequence goes on along the minus strand of NZ_JAAVVL010000001.1, from coordinate 4,091,214 downwards.
CCGACCGGCCGAACCTCGATCCCCGAAGTCTGGGCGGCCGGCAACGCGATGGGCTTCTCGGAACAGGTGATCAACGCGGCCTCCTCGGGCTACCGAGCGGGAGCCACGATCAACGGAGACCTCCTGATGGCAGACCTGGACGCGGGTTGATCGAGCGCCCCTGAAGGGCCGTAAGCCCTTCAGGGGCGCGGGGAACTGCGCGAGAAGCCCCACCGGACCCGCACCCGCCAACGCACCCGAACCACTCCCCCATAGGCGCCCGGCCCAACTCCGTAGGACCATGACTCCATGCTCTTCGCCCGGCTCGCCCGCGTGTCGCAAGAGATCGCCGCCACCTCGGCCCGGTCCCGCAAGACCGCCCTGCTCGCCGAACTCTTCCGGGACGCCGACGCCGCGGACGTCCCGATCGTCATCCCGTACCTCGCGGGCCGGCTGCCCCAGGGCAGACTCGGTATCGGCTGGAAGGTCCTGGACCAGCAGATCCTGCCGGCCACCACCCCCACCCTCACGGTCCGCGAGGTGGACGCCCGGCTGACGGTGATCGGCGCGGTCGCCGGCACCGGTGCGCAAGCCGAACGAAGGCGCCTGGTAGGCGAGTTGCTGGCGGCGGCCACGGAGGAGGAGCAGCGCTATCTGTTCGGCCTGCTCACGGGTGAGGTCCGCCAGGGCGCCCTGGACGCCCTGGCCGTGGAGGGGCTGGCCGGCGCCACCGGGGCGCCCGCCGCCGACGTACGCCGGGCGGTGATGCTGGCCGGCTCGCTCCAGATTGTGGCCCAAGCACTGCTGACGGAGGGCGCGTCGGCCCTGGAGGGGTTCCGGCTCACCGTGGGGCGACCCGTCCAGCCGATGCTGGCGCACAGCGCGTCCTCCGTCGCGGAGGCCGTGGCCAAGCTGGGCGCGTGCGCGGTCGAGGAGAAGCTCGACGGCATCCGGGTCCAGGTCCACCGCGACGGCGACCTGGTGCGCCTCTACACCCGCACGCTGGACGACATCACCGACCGGCTGCCCGAACTCACCGCCGCCGCACTGGAGTTGCGGGGCGAGCGGTTCATCCTCGACGGGGAGGTGATCGCGTTCGACGAGGACGGCCGGCCGCGTTCCTTCCAGGAGACCGCCGGACGGGTCGGCTCCCGGCTGGACGTGGCGACGGTGGCCGAGCAGGTACCCGTCTCGCCGGTCTTCTTCGACGCGCTCTCCGTCGACGGCCAGGACCTGCTGGACCTGCCCCTCACCGACCGCCACGCCGAGCTGGCCCGCCTGGTCCCCGAGCCGATGCGCGTCCGGCGCACCCTGGTGAACGGCCCCGGCGACCTCGACGAGGCGGGGGGCTTCCTCGCCGCCACGCTGGAACGCGGACACGAGGGCGTCGTGCTGAAGGCTCTCGACGCCCCCTACAGCGCGGGCCGGCGCGGCGCCTCGTGGCTGAAGGTCAAGCCCGTGCACACCCTCGACCTGGTGGTCCTGGCCGCCGAGTGGGGGCACGGCCGCCGCACGGGCAGGCTCTCCAACCTGCATCTCGGCGCCCGCACCGCCGACGGCTCCTTCGCCATGCTCGGCAAGACCTTCAAGGGCATGACCGACGCGCTGCTGGCCTGGCAGACCGAACGGCTGACGGAGCTGGCCGTGGAGCAGCACGGCTGGGGCGTGACCGTACGCCCCGAACTCGTCGTCGAGATCGCCTACGACGGCCTGCAACGCTCCACCCGCTACCCGGCCGGTGTCACCCTGCGTTTCGCCCGCGTGATCCGCTATCGCGAGGACAAGACCCCCGCCGAAGCCGATACGGTCGAGACCCTGCTCGCCGCACACCCCGAGGTGACACGTTGACCACACCCAAGCGCAGTGCCGGCCTGCTGCTCCACCGCCGCACCGAGCACGGCGTCGAGGTACTGCTCGGCCATATGGGCGGCCCGTTCTTCGCGCACAAGGACGCGGGCGCGTGGAGCGTGCCCAAGGGCGAGTACGAGCCGGACGAGCCAGCCTGGGACGCGGCCCGCCGGGAGTTCCAGGAGGAGCTGGGGCTGGCCCCGCCCGACGGGGAGGCCGTACCGCTGGGCGAGGTACGCCAGAAGAACGGCAAGATCGTGACGGCCTGGGCGATCGAGGCGGACCTCGACCCGGCCACCGTCGTGCCGGGCACCTTCCGCATGGAGTGGCCGCCGAGGTCCGGGCAGCTCCAGGAGTTCCCGGAGCTGGACCGGGTGGAGTGGCTCACCGTCGAGCGGGCGCGAGCCGTGATCGTCCCGGCACAGGCGGAGTTTCTCGACCGTCTCCTGGAGCACTCGTCCTGAGTCCGCGTTGCGGCGTGCGCCGTCGCGCGGGAAGGTCGAAGGACAGCCCACGCAGGAGGCCAGCATGCCCATCGCCACGGTCAACCCGGCGAACGGCGAGACCCTCAAGACGTACGACGCCCTGGGCGAGGAGGAGATCGAGCACCGCCTCGCCACCGCCGACGCCACGTTCCGCACCTACCGGACCACGTCCTTCGCGGAGCGCGCCCGGCTGCTGCGCCGGGCCGCCGACCTCCTCGACGAGGACGCCGAGGACGTCGCGCGGACGATGACCACGGAGATGGGCAAGCCCGTCAAGCAGGCCCGCGCCGAGGCCGCCAAGTGCGCGAAGGCGATGCGCTGGTACGCCGACCACGCCGAGGTGCTGCTCACCGACGTGGAGCCGTCCGACGCGGACGTGAAGGACTCGGGCGCCTCCCGGGTCCTGGTGCGCTACCGCCCGCTCGGCCCGGTGCTCGCCGTGATGCCGTGGAACTTCCCGCTCTGGCAGGTGATCCGGTTCGCCGCGCCCGCCCTGATGGCGGGCAACGTGGGCCTGCTGAAGCACGCCTCCAACGTCCCGCAGACCGCGCTCTACCTGGAGGACCTCTTCCGCCGGGCGGGCTTCCCCGAGGGCTGCTTCCAGACCCTGCTCGTCGGCTCCGGCGCCGTCGAGGACATCCTGCGCGACCCGCGTGTGAAGGCCGCGACCCTCACCGGCAGCGAGCCGGCCGGCCGGGCGGTCGCCTCCGTCGCCGGGGACGAGGTCAAGAAGACCGTCCTGGAACTGGGCGGCAGCGACCCCTACGTGGTGATGCCGTCCGCCGACGTCGAGGAGGCGGCCCGGATCGCGGTGACGGCCCGGGTGCAGAACACCGGACAGTCGTGCATCGCCGCCAAGCGGTTCATCGTGCACGACGACGTCTACGACGCCTTCGCCGAGCGGTTCGTCGAGGCCATGCAGGCGTTGCAGGTCGGCGACCCGCTGGACGAGGACACCGACGTCGGCCCGCTCTCCAGCGAGCGCGGCCGCAAGGACCTGGAGGAACTGGTCGACGAGGCCGTGGAGAGCGGTGCCACCGTGCTGTGCGGTGCCGAACGCCCCGACGGGCCGGGCTGGTTCTACCCGCCGACCGTCCTCGCCGACATCACCCCCGAGATGCGCGTCCACCAGGAGGAGACCTTCGGTCCCGTCGCCACGCTGTACCGGGTGGCCGACCTCGACGAGGCGATCGCGATCGCCAACGACACGCCCTTCGGGCTGAGCTCCAACGTGTGGACCCGGGACCCCGCAGAGGTGGACCGCTTCGTCCGCGACCTCGACGCCGGCGCCGTCTACGTCAACGGGATGACCGCCTCCCACCCGGCGTTCCCGTTCGGCGGGGTCAAGCGGTCGGGATACGGGCGTGAACTGTCCGGACACGGAATCCGGGAGTTCTGCAACATCACCACCGTATGGCACGGGGCGTGAGCGTTCCGCGGCTACCATCCCCGTTGTGAACCGCGAAGTGACTCTGCCTCTGATCGTCGACGACCGCGGGACCCTGCAGGTGTCTGCGGCCGATGTGAGCAAGCTGCTGCGGACGGTGGGCGGGCGCTGGCTGCACCTGGTGGAGGCGGGTGAGGAACTCGACGAGGACACGGTGGCGGCTCTGACGATCGAGCTGGCGAAGCTCGCGGACCGGATCGACGTGGCGTGCATCGCGCACAGCAGCGGGGCCGCCTCCGGCTAGGGCCGCTTCGCCCGCGCACCGTAGCCCTCGCGACCGTACGCGTCTGCGGGTACGTCGTGGCTTGTCGCGCAGTTCCCCGCGCCCCTTTCAGGGGCGCGCCAGTGTGGTCCAGAACATCGATTCGTAGCTCTGCAGCAGTCGGCCGTAGCGGTGGGCCGCCTCTTCGTCGATCCGCCCCGTGTCCGCCCCCGCCTGTACCGCCCCCTTCGCCCGCTCCTCCAGTTCCGGGGCCGGCTCGGCGAAGAAGTCGAAGAAGCCGCAGGCCTCGTCGGTGAAGGCGTAGTGATCGCGGAGGGATTTCGCGATCGTCGCGCAATAGCCGCCCCAGGAAGAGAAGTTGGCACTGAGGGCGAGCACCACGTCGGTCGGGGCCGCGCCCAGCGCGAGCCGGGCGACGTACGACGGATAGGCCTGGCAGCCGGGCAGCGGCTCGTACGCCGCCGCCCTCCCCTCGTCCACCCCGCACGCCTCGGCGAACGCCCGCTCCACCCCCGCCTCCAGGCCGGGCAGCGACAGGCAACCCTCGGGCCCCCGCAGCACGATCCCCCCGGTCGAGACGAGCCGGGGGTTCACCACATGGCCGAGATGGCGTACGTCCTCGTCGTCCGGGCAGTCGTACACGAAGACCCGCAGCCCCCGGCCCACCTGGTTCGCGGCGAGCCCCACGCCCCGCGCGTCGTACATCGTCGCGAACATGTCCTCCACAAGCCGCACCAGTTCGGGCCCGAACTCCGTCACCTCTTCACAGGGCGCCTGCAATACGGGGTCCCCGAGCAGTGTCATGGGGAGAACGCGCCCTCGGGCGCCGGGAATCGAGCCGCTTCGCATGGCCGCAAGGGTACGTTCAGACCTGATATCGCCGGTCCGACCAGGGTTACGGCCCGGTCGAGATTCGGGCGCGTGAGTGGATCTCGATAGTCTTTGGTCCACACGTTGCCGGGACTGGGCGCGGCGCTGTACGCAAGGAGGATCGAGAACTGATGGCAGGCAACTCGGACCCGCTCACGCCGCGGGCCAAGCTGGCCGTGACGGCGGGCAAGGCGGTCGCGGCGGCATCGCGTGCCGCGGGACGCGGTAGCGGATCTGTGATCGGCGGCCGGGTGGCACTGAAACTCGACCCCGACCTCCTCGCCAGGCTCGCGCAGAGCCTGGACGTCGTCCTGGTCTCCGCCACCAACGGCAAGACCACCACGACCCGGCTGATCGCCGAGGCGCTGCGGGCCGCGGGCCCCGTCGTCTCCAACGCGCTCGGCGCCAACATGCCCGCGGGCATCACCTCGGCGCTCGCCGGGAACTCGGACTCGAAGTTCGCGGTCATCGAGGTCGACGAGAAGTACCTGGCCGGTGTCGCGCGGGACACCGACCCCAAGTGCATCGCACTGCTCAACCTCTCCCGCGACCAGCTCGACCGTGCCGCCGAGACCCGCATGATGGCGGAGGCGTGGCGGGAGGGCCTGGCCGGCACCAAGGCCGTCGTCGTGGCCAACTGCGACGACCCGCTGATCGTGTGGGCGGCCTCGTCCTCGCCGAACGTGGTCTGGGTCGCGGTCGGCCAGATGTGGAAGGACGACGCCTGGTCCTGCCCGTCCTGCGGTGGTGTGATGCAGCGCCCCGGTGACGACTGGTTCTGCGGCGAGTGCGGTTTCCGCCGCCCCACGCCGAGCTGGGCGCTCTCCGGTGACCACGTCCTCGACCCGCACGGTTCGGCCTGGCCGATCCATCTGCAGCTGCCGGGTCGCGCCAACAAGGCCAACGCCGCCTCGTCGGCCGCGACCGCCGCCGTCTTCGGGGTGCCGCCGCAGGTCGCCCTGGAACGCATGTACCAGGTGCAGGCGGTCGCCGGGCGGTACGACGTGGTGCAGTTCATGCAGCGGGATCTGCGGCTGCTGCTCGCCAAGAACCCGGCGGGCTGGCTGGAGACGTTCTCGCTGATCGACCCGCCGCCGTCGCCGGTGATCCTGTCGGTGAACGCGCGCGGCGCCGACGGCACCGACACCTCCTGGCTCTGGGACGTCGACTACACCCGGCTGACCGGCCACCCGATCTTCGTGCTCGGCGACCGCAAGCTGGACCTCGCGGTGCGTCTGGAAGTGGCGGGTCAGCACTTCCAGGTCTGCGACACCCTCGACCAGGCGGTGCAGATGTGCCCGCCGGGCCGGATCGAGGTCATCGCGAACTACACCGCGTTCCAGGACCTGCGCCGTCGCGTGGGCAACTGAGCACCGAGCACGAACGACTCCGAGGGGCACCGACTTACATGAGCGACAACAGTCTGCGGGTCGTCTGGGTCTACCCGGACCTGCTCAGCACCTACGGCGACCAGGGCAACGTCCTCGTCGTCGAGCGCCGCGCCCGGCAGCGCGGCCTGGACGTGGCCCGGCTGGACGTCCGCAGTGACCAGCCGATCCCGACGTCCGGCGACATCTATCTGATCGGCGGCGGCGAGGACCGGCCGCAGCGGCTGGCGGCCGAGCGCCTGCGCCGTGACCGGCATCTGTACCAGGCGGTGAACAACGGCGCGATCGTCTTCGCCGTCTGCGCCGGGTACCAGATCCTCGGCCACGAGTTCGTCAACGACCTCGGCCAGCGTGAGCCGGGCCTCGGCCTGCTCGACGTGACCACGACCCGGGGCGAGGGCGAGCGGTGCGTCGGCGACGTCCTCGCGGACATCGACCCGCGCCTCGGGCTGCCGCAGCTGACCGGGTTCGAGAACCACCAGGGCGTCACCCACCTCGGCCCCACCGACCCCGCACGCCTCGGCGAACGCCCCGAGCCGCTGAGCCGCCACCGCCTCCCCCTCCGCGAGCATCTCGAAGAAGGGGGCGCAGGCCGGCTCCTCAGCGGCCGACCGCTCGGCCAGACGGCGGAAGGAGAGCAGATCCGCGGCGATCACCAGCCGCTGCTCCATGGCGAGCGCGGCGAGCGTGTCGAGACCGGCGACCCCGGAGGCGATCAGGGGCAGCAGTGGATTGGCATCGGGTCCCGGGGCGAGCCGCGCGGTCATGTCTTCGAGCACTTCACCGGCCGTACGCGTCATTGAGCACTCCTGTCGGGGGGCACGTGTCGTCAGCACTTGACGGCAGCCCGCGTCCCTCAGGGGCGCGGGGAACTGCGCGAACAACCACGAACCACCCGCACCCCGACCGAGACAGTCCCCCCACGGCGCTACCGAAGAGGCATCCCCGACAAGGTGCGGGCGATCACCAGCCGCTGCACCTCACTCGTACCCTCGAAGATGGTGTAGATAGCCGCGTCCCGGTGCATCCGCTCGACCGGGTACTCCCGCGTGTACCCGTTGCCGCCGAGGATCTGGATCGCCTGCGCGGTCACCTTCTTCGCCGTCTCGCTCGCGAACAGCTTCGACTGGGACCCCTCGGCCGCCGTGAACTGCTTGCCGTTGATCGCCATCCAGGACGCCCGCCACACCAGCAGCCGCGCGGCGTCGACGGAGGTCCGCATGTCCGCGAGCTGGAAGGCGACGCCCTGGTTGTCGATGATGGGCCGGCCGAACTGTTCACGGGTCTTGGCGTAGTCGAGGGCGACCTCGTACGCGGCACGGGCGGTGCCCACCGCCATGGCGCCCACGGCCGGGCGGGAGGCCTCGAACGTGGCCATCGCCGCGTTCTTCACGCGCTCGCCCCCGGCCTTGGCCCGCTCACGGGCCCGGGCCAGCCGCTCGTCGAGCTTCTCCTTGCCGCCGAGGAGGCAGGAGCCGGGGACGCGGACGTCCTCCAGTACGACCTCGGCGGTGTGGGAGGCCCGGATGCCGTGCTTCTTGAACTTCTGGCCCTGGGACAGTCCGGGCGTGTTCGGCGGGACGATGAAGGACGCGTGGCCCTTGGAGCCGAGCTCGGGGTCGACCACGGCGACCACGACGTGGACGTTGGCGATACCGCCGTTGGTCGCCCAGGTCTTGGTGCCGTTGAGGACCCACTCGTCCTTTGCCTCGTCGTACACCGCGCGGGTGCGCATGGAGGCGACGTCGGAACCGGCGTCCGGCTCGGAGGAGCAGAACGCGGCGACCTTGACATCGCCCGCGTCGCCGTACATCTGGGGGATCCAGGTGCCGATCTGCTCCTCGGTGCCGTTGGCGAGGACGCCCACGGCGGCGAGGCCGGTGCCGACGATGGACAGCGCGATGCCGGCATCGCCCCAGAACAGCTCCTCCATGGCCATGGGGATGCCGAGGCCGGTGGGGTCGAAGTACTGCTGGGCGTAGAAGTCGAGGGAGTAGATGCCGACCTTGGCGGCCTCCTGGATCACCGGCCAGGGGGTCTCCTCGCGCTCGTCCCACTCGGCGGCCGCGGGGCGGATCACATCGGCGGCGAATCCGTGGAGCCAGTCGCGGACCTCTCGCTGTTCCTCGTTGAGTTCCATGGTGAACTCGGCCATGACGCGCCTCCAGCACTGCACTAAGATGTTACCTGCGGTAACTTGAGTCTGTTACCGGTCGGTAGGAAAAGTCAACTCCCGAGCAGTGCTCGGTAGCCCGTTCGATCGGGTAACGCCGATCAGTGTTAGTTTGCGCAAGGCGTCACCGTCATCAGCATCTGGGGGAGAGACTCATGGACACCACGCAGCGGACCGACCAGGAGCGGTCCGCCGACCGCCGTCGGCGCGAGCTGCTGGAGGCCGCGGACCGAGTCGTGCTCCGCGACGGCCCCGGAGCGTCGATGAACGCCATCGCCGCCGAAGCAGGCATCACCAAGCCGATTCTGTACCGCCACTTCGGCGACAAGGGCGGACTCTACGCCGCCCTCGCCCAGCGGCACACCGATGCGCTCCTCGATTCCCTGCGGGCCGCGCTGGACGCCCCCGCGGAGCGCCGTGAACGCGTCGAGGCGACCCTCGACACCTATCTGGCGGCCATCGAGGCCCGCCCCCAGGTGTACCGATTCCTCATGCACCCCGCCGAGGGCGGCCAGCCCGGCGACCAGGGCTTCGACGTCGGCAAGCACTCGGCCCCCCTCCTGCGGCGCATGGGCGAGGAACTCGGCACGGTCATCGAGGACCGCCTCGACCTCGGCCCCGACAGCCGCCAGCTGGCACGTGTATGGGGCCACGGCATCGTCGGCATGATGCACGCCGCGGGCGACTGGTGGCTCGGCGAACGCCCCCTCACCAGGGCGGAGTTGGTCCGCAGCCTTGCAGACCTCCTCTGGGGCCGCCTGGCGGCCGCGGGCGACAAGGTCGGCGGCCCGGGTTTCTGAAAGGGTCACTTGATCACATGGTCGGGCGACGCGCCCCTTCGGGGGCGCGGGGAACTGCGCGACCAGCCACAACGAGCCTGCGCCCGCCCTCGAACTCACCGCCCCCACGGCGCCCGCGCGGCCTTCCGCAACACCCGAGCACGCCGCCACCCCGACAGCCGGTCCACATACACCCGGCCCTCAAGGTGATCGCACTCGTGCTGCAGACACCGCGCGAAGAACCCGCTCCCCGACACCCGCACCCGGTCCCCGTCCACCGTGAACCCCTCCACCACGGCCTCGTCGTACCGCCCCGCCCCCTCGCACAGGTCCGCCTCGGCAAGGGCAACGGCACGGGCGACGGCACGGAGGGCGCGTACAACGACACCGTGTTCGGTACGTACATGCACGGGCCGGTGCTGGCGCGGAACCCGCAGATCGCGGACCTGCTGCTGAAGCTGGCGCTGGACGTGAACGCGCTGCCGCCGACCGACGACCGCTGGTTCGAGGCGCTGCGCGACGAGCGGATCTCGGCGGCCCAGCAGCCCGCGTAGCGCGTCCGGGCGAGGGCCGGGGCCCTTGAGAAACGGTTCAGCACCGCTCGTGCGAAAGGCCCATCCGTAGGGGCTCCCGCTCACCTGTGAAAGCCCTTCTGACCAGGGCTCCGCTCACCTGTGCGGGGCCGTCCAGCAGGCGGACGCCCGCTACGGCCCCGCCCCCTGCCGCCGGTAGGGTGGCGGGGATTCCAGCCGGACAGTGCGGTCCGGTCCCCGGCCCACGTCGAGAAGGTATTCGGGCTATGCGTATTGGTGTCCTCACGTCCGGCGGCGACTGCCCTGGGCTGAACGCCGTCATCCGGTCCGTCGTGCACCGCGCCGTCGTCGACCACGGCGACGAGGTCATCGGCTTCCGGGACGGCTGGAAAGGTCTGCTGGACTGCGACTACCTCAAGCTCGACCTGGACGCCGTGGCGGGCATCCTGGCCCGCGGCGGCACGATCCTCGGTTCCTCCCGGGTCCAGCCCTCGCACCTGCGGGACGGGGTGGCACGGGCGAAGGGCCATGTCGAGGAACTCGGGCTCGACGCGATCATCCCCATCGGCGGTGAGGGCACGCTGAAGGCGGCCCGGCTGATGTCGGACAGCGGCCTGCCGGTCGTGGGCGTACCGAAGACCATCGACAACGACATCGCGGTCACGGACGTCACGTTCGGCTTCGACACGGCCGTGGGCGTCGCGACGGAGGCGCTGGACCGGCTGAAGACCACCGCCGAGTCCCACCAGCGCGTCCTGGTCGTGGAGGTCATGGGCCGCCACACCGGCTGGATCGCGCTCCACTCCGGCATGGCGGCCGGCGCGCACGCCATCGTCGTACCGGAACGGCCCTTCGACATCGAGGAGTTGACCACGAAGGTCGCCGAGCGGTTCTCGGCGGGCAAGCGGTTCGCGATCGTCGTCGCCGCGGAGGGGGCGAAGCCGAGGGCCGGGTCGATGGACTTCGACGAGGGCGGCAAGGACATCTACGGCCACGAGCGGTTCGCCGGGATCGCGCGTCAGCTGTCGATCGAGCTGGAGCAGCGCCTCGGCAAGGAGGCGCGGCCGGTGATCCTCGGGCATGTGCAGCGGGGCGGTACGCCGACCGCGTACGACCGGGTGCTGGCGACACGGTTCGGGTGGCACGCGGTGGAGGCCGTGCACCGGGGTGAGTTCGGGCACATGACCGCGCTGCGGGGGACCGACATCATGATGGTGCCGCTCGCGGAGGCGGTGGAGACGCTGAAGACGGTGCCGGAGGATCGGTACGCGGAAGCGGAGTGTGTGCTCTAGGGCGCCCGATGAGAGCTCGGTCCAACAGATGATCGGCGGGGTGCGGGACGTTCGTGGTTGATCGCGCAGTTCCCCGCGCCCCTTACGGTCGCTGCTCTGCCCCCGGTCGTCGAGGCGACCGGGGGCGGTTCTAGTCTGGGGGCGGACGTACAGCGCTCAACCCCCACGAAACAGGAGCCGGCGGATGGATCACAGCGGGCACGGGACGGGGCTCTTGCCCTTCACTCTCGGGCGAGGGCTCTCGTGGTCGGCGGATCCGTTCTTCCTGATCGCGTGCCTGGTGGGCCTCGGGCTGTACGCCTGGGGCGTCGTACGGCTCGTGCGGCGGGGGGACAAGTGGCCCGTCGGTCGTACGGTCGCGTTCGTCGTCGGTGTGCTGCTGGTGATGCTCGTGACGTGCACCGGGCTGAACGACTACGGCATGGTCATGTTCAGCGTGCACATGGTGCAGCACATGGTGATCAGCATGCTGGCGCCGATCGTGCTGCTGCTGGGGGCGCCGATCACCCTGGCGCTGCGGGCGCTGCCGGTGGCGGGGAAGGGGCGGAAGGGGCCGCGCGAGCTGCTGCTGATGTTCCTGCACAGCTGGTACATGAGGATCGTCACGCATCCCGCGTTCACGATCCCGATGTTCATCGCGAGCCTCTACGGGCTGTACTTCACGCCGCTGTTCGACTTCCTGATGGGGTCGACGCCGGGGCACATCGTGATGATGACGCACTTCCTGCTGGTCGGGCTGTTCTTCTTCTGGCCGATCATGGGCGTGGACCCGGGCCCGCACCGGCCCGGGTATCTGATGCGGATGCTGGAGCTGTTCGCGGGCATGCCGTTCCACGCCTTCTTCGGCATCGCGCTGATGATGGCGTCCGCGCCGATGGTGAAGACGTACGAGAACCCGCCCGCCTCCCTCGGCATCGACGCCCTGACCGACCAGAACGCGGCCGGCGGCATCGCCTGGGCCTTCAGCGAGATCCCCTCGGTGCTCGTGCTGCTGGCGCTGCTCTTCCAGTGGTACAACTCCGAGCAGCGGCAGGCCCGGCGCACGGACCGCGCGGCCGACCGGGACGGCGACAAGGAGCTGGAGGCGTACAACGCCTACCTCGCCTCACTCAACGCACGTGGTCGCTGAGTCTCATTTCTTTTTCTTGCCAGTTGTGCTCCCATTCTTTTCTTTGGCCACAGAAACGTGCCCCTTTCTATTTCTCTTGACGGAAAGGCTTTGCCCTTCAGTAGCATGATGCGCGAGCCTCGCATACGCTCTGCGAGGTGACGGGGGAAACCGCAAGGGGGAGCGGTCATGACAATTCGCGCGCGCTTGCGAACATGTTTGCTATTGGCGGGTGTACTGGTCCTCGGCGGTTGCGGGGAGTCGGGCCCGTCTCTGCTCGCGGTGACGGCGGTGGCCGCGGGGGTGCCGTCCCTCGCCCCTTTCTTCGACGAGGGCCAACGGCTCGGCCGGGACGAGCCGGACCTGCGGTCACTCGCGCCGCACAGCGGCCTTCAGCAGGGCAGCACCCCCGGACTGTACGGGGGCACACGGAAACCGAAGGTCTGTGACGTCGGCAAGCTGGAAGATTTCCTCACCGATCCCGAGAACAAGAAAAAGGCTCAACAGTGGGCCCGGATCGTCGGCGTCGGCGTCGACCGCATCCCGGATTATCTCGACGACCTCACACCTGTTCTGCTGCGCCACGACACCCTCGTGAAGAACCACGACTACAAAAAGGGCAGGGCCGTCCCCTTCGACGCGCTGCTGGAAGCCGGGATCGCGGTATTGGTGGACGATCAGGGGCTGCCGACCGTCAAGTGCAGCTGCGGAAATCCGTTGCGATCGTTCGCCGCGGACCCGGACCGCATCAAGGTGACGTTCACGGGCGACAACAAGGAGTGGGAGAGCTACGACCAGGCCGCGGTGGTCGTCGTCAAGCCCGCGCCCGAGCAACTGAAGGAGATCAAGCTCGTCGACGTCGAGGACCCGGACCGGGGCATCAGCCGCGAGGTCGGCACCACGGGCGAGTCCGACACCACCTTCGACACACGTGCGCGACAGTCCGTGCCGAAGGTAGGCGGAATGACCTTCGGCGAGGCGAGCGCGGCCATGGCGGAGCGGGGCCTGGCGGTGACGGTCGCCGGGGACGGGATGCCGCCGAGCGACGCGCCGGTGACCGGTTCGAACCCCGGGCCGGGCGCCCGGCTGGAGTTCGGTGCCCCGGTGGCCCTGCACGTGGAGTGGCCGGGCGGGCCGTCGGGAGACGGCACCGACGGATCCGTGTCCGCACCGGGCACGGACGGCGGCTCGGGACCGGGCGGTGGCGCGACGACGGACGGTGGGTCGGACTCCGACGGCGGGTCCTCGGGCACGGATCCGGGGCCGACAGAGCCCTCGGACACGGGTGGTTCGTCCTCGGACGGCTCGTCGTCGGGCGGATCGCCGCCGGGAGGACCGCCGACGGACGACAGGTCCACGCCGACGGACCCGGGCACGACCGCCTCGGGCGGAGGCTCCTCCCCCACGGACGACGTGTCGTCACCCACGGGGTCCGCTCCTCCCCCGCCCACGGACGAGACGCCCCTCACTCC
>NZ_JAAVVL010000001.1:4045609-4077517 GCF_018728545.1 Streptomyces sp. ATCC 21386 | reverse complement strand
GCCGACCACTCCCGACCCCGACCCGACTCCGCCGGAGGAGAGCGGCCCGCCCACCGACATCCCCACGAGCGCTCCCGATCCGACCGGTGACCCACCCTCCGACGGCCCCGGAGATCCGGGGAATCCGAGCGATTCGAGGCCACCGGGCGACCCCGTCCAGGAACCGGCCCGGTTCATGTGGATCTGACCCCTGGGAGTGACCGATGCAGTCAGACGCACCGCATTCGGGAGTCGGCCGGGTCATCGCCGACCGCTATCTCCTGCTGAATCAGCTGGGCAGCGGCGGCATGGGCCATGTCTGGCTGGCGCACGACCGTCAGCTGGACTGCGAGGTGGCGCTCAAGGAGATCGCGTTCCGGCATCCGGGCGAGGCCGAGCAGGAGCGCACCGCCCGCGTGGCCCGCGCCCGCGCGGAGGCCCGGCACGCCGCCGGACTGCGCGCCCACCCGAACGTGGTCACCGTGCACGACGTCCTGGAACAGGACGAGCTGCCGTGGATCGTCATGGAGTACGTGCCGGGCGCCCTGGACCTGAAGGCGCTGGTGAGCCGGCGAGGCGCTCTCGCGCCTGCCGAGTGCGCCCGCATCGGACTCGCCGTGCTGGACGCGCTGACCGCCGGGCACGAGCGCGGCATCATGCACCGGGACGTCAAGCCGGCCAACATCCTGCTCGCCCCGGACCGCACCGGATCACCGTACGCCCGCGTCCTCCTCACCGACTACGGCATCTCCGTCCAGCCGGACACCCAGGAGACCCGGTACACCCGGACCCATGTCCTGGTCGGGACCGCCGGGTATCTGGCACCCGAGCGGGCGCAGGGCGGGCCGCCGACCGCCGCGTCCGACCTGTTCTCGCTGGGCTGCACGCTCTACCACGCCGTCGAGGGGTACGGGCCGTTCGACCGCGACTCGGACATCGCGGCGCTCACCGCCGTGGTCCTGGAGCAACCGCGTCCCATGCTGCGGGCGGGCGCGCTGGAACCGGTGCTGACCGCCATGCTCGCCAAGGATCCCGTACGCCGGATCACCGCCGCCGAGACCGAGGCGGCGCTCTCCGCGATCGTCATGCCCCAGGCCCACCCGCGCACCGAGACCGACCTCGGCTCGCAACCCCAGTGGGCGAGCGGGCCCACGCACACGGCGGATCACGCGTACCCCCTCGCCCCTCCGGGCGCGCACGAGACGCCGTGGTACGCGCCGTCGGGCGGAGCCGGCGAGCCGGGAGGAGGGAATGCAGCAGCACGTGCGGACGGCTGGTCCCCGCCGGAGCACCGGGCGCAGGGCGCCGGCGGGCATCACCGCCGGCACCGCAGCCGCGCCCTGCTCGCGGGCGTGGCGACCACCCTCGGGCTCGCTCTGGTCGTCGGCGGAACCTGGTACGCCATGGGGAACATGAAGGAGCTGACGGACGGGCTCGGCGGCGGAGGCGGCGGGAACGCGACGCTGCCGTACGGCCAGACCGTGGGCCTGACCGAGCCGCTGAAGGACGGTGACTGCGTGGACGTCACCTGGCGCGACACCCCGTTCACGGACCCGGCCGGGCTTCGGATCGTCGCCGGGTGCGCAGGGCCCGCGATGGACGGCCAGGTGATGGCCTCCTACGAGGTGTCGTCCGCCGAGGACGCCCGCGCGGGCGGCACGGCCCGGTGCGAGCAGCTCACGGCGGAGGCCCGGGACAGGCTCGTGGACGTCCGCTCCCTCGCCGTGGTGCCGACCGACGACGGCTTCGACGCCGCCGGGCGCCGGGTCGCCTGTCTGCTGCTGGGCGAGCGCAGGCCGGTGTGGGGGCCGATCGGTGAGTACCGGACGGTGGGTGAGACGGTGCTCGTCGACGTGGCCACCTTGCAGAAGCAGGACTGCTTCGACCGCATCTCCGAGAACAAGATCCGGCTGGTGTCCTGCCAGGGCCGCCATCGGGAGAAGGTGCTCGGGTTCCATGAGATGAGCTCCGGCATCACCTACGACAAGGCGCAGAAACGGGCTCTGGCGGCCTGCGAGGAGAACCTGCCGCCGGTGCAGTACGGCTATGAGCCTGACCGGACCGGCTCCGGCTTCTGGGTCAGCAAGGACGGCTGGAAAAAGGGCGCACATTTCGTCGTCTGCACTGTCATTTCCGCCACTGGGGGCACCATGGAGGGAGAAGAAGCCTGAGGACCTGAGGAAGGGTGTCGCGATGCCCGGTTCGACGAAGGCCATGGGGGTGCTCACCGTCGGTGGGTTGGTCATGGTGACGGCCTACTCGGTGGCCCTCGGCAGCAACGGCTGGCTGTGGTTCGGCTGGGTCGTCCTGGGTCTGCTGACACTGGGGATGGTGGCGGCACGCAGCTGAGTCCCACCGGGGGCTCAGCAACAGCGTTCGCCCCGGGTGCTCCTCAGGTGCGGGGTATTCCCCCGTCCGGGTGTACGCCCGGCTGGTATTTCGGCAGCCGGGCGGTGATCTTCATGCCTGCGCCCACCGCTGTCTCGATGACCAGGCCGTGGTCGTCCCCGTACACCTGGCGCAGCCGCTCGTCGACATTGCTGAGGCCGATCCCGCCGGACGGGCTGCTCTCGCCGGCGAGGATACGGCGGAGCACGTCCGGTTCCATGCCGACGCCGTCGTCCTCGATGACGACGAGCGCCTCGGCTCCGGCGTCCTGCGCGGTGATGCTGATGTGGCTCTTGCCGGCGGCGGTGACGGACCGGCCTTCGAGGCCGTGCTTCACCGCGTTCTCCACGAGGGGCTGGAGGCAGAGGAAGGGCAGGGTGACCGGCAGGACCTCGGGGGCTATCTGGAGCGTGACCGAGAGCCGGTCGCCGAAGCGGGCCCGCACCAGCGCCAGATAGTGGTCGATGGCGTGGAGTTCGTCGGCGAGGGTGGTGAAGTCGCCGTGCCTGCGGAACGAGTAGCGGGTGAAGTCGGCGAACTCCAGCAGCAGTTCGCGAGCGCGCTCGGGGTCGGTGCGGACGAACGAGGCGATCACCGCGAGCGAGTTGAAGATGAAATGCGGGGAGATCTGGGCGCGCAGGGCCTTGATCTCGGCCTCGATCAGGCGGGTGCGGGACTGGTCGAGATCGGCCAGTTCGAGCTGGACGGAGACCCAGCGGGCGACCTCGCCTGCCGCCCGGACGAGAACGGCGGACTCGCGGGGGGCACAGGCGACCAGCGCCCCGTGGACCCGGTCGTCGACCGTGAGGGGGGCGACCACCGCCCAGCGCACCGGGCAGTCGATGATGTCGCAGGTCAGCGGGAAGGCCTCGCCCCGACCGGTCTCCAGGGGGCCCGCCAGGCGCCCCATGATCTCGGCGCGGTGGTGCTCGGCGACGCCCTCCCAGGCGAGGACGGACTCGTGGTCGGTGAGGCAGAGCGCGTCCGTGCCGAGCAGGGTGCGCAGCCGTTTGGCCGATCTGCGGGCCGTCTCCTCCGTGAGGCCGGCGCGCAGCGGAGGCGCGGCGAGGGTGGCGGTGTGCAGGGTCTGGAAGGTGGCGTGCTCGACGGGTGTGCCGAGCCCGCCGAGGCTGCTGCGGGGGCGGACCGTACGCCGGCCGAGCCAGAAGCCGGCCGCGAGCAGCGGCAGCACGGCCACGCAGAACCCGGCCAGGAAACCGGTCACTTCACCGCTCATCGCTCACCTCCTGCATCTGGTACACCGCTCACCGCTCGTGGGTTCCCGTCCCGGTCGCCCCTCATCGCCGCCACAGTTCGATCTCCTTGGTCGCCGCGCGGGTCCGGCCGCCGACGAGTTCCTCCGGGAGGTGGAAGCGGGCCAGGATGGCCGGTGTCTCGGGCGGGACCTTGCCGGGGGTCGCCAGGGACACCAGGACCATCGTGAGGAAGCCGAGCGGTACGGACCAGAGGGCGGGCCAGGCCAGCAGGGCGTGCAGGGTGCCGGTGCCGGGGTATCCGGCCATGGTCGCGGCGACCGCGAGGAGGGCCGCGCCGCCTCCGACGAGCATGCCCGCGGCGGCGCCCGGCGGGGTCAGGCGCCGCCACCAGATGCCGAGGACGAGCAGCGGGCAGAACGAGGACGCCGAGACGGCGAAGGCGAGGCCGACCGCGTCGGCGACGGGCAGCCCGCCGACCAGGACGCTCGCGGCGAGCGGCACCGCCATGGCGAGCACCGTGCCGAGCCGGAAGTGGCGTACGCCCCGGGCGGGCAGCACGTCCTGGGTGAGGACGCCGGCGACCGCCATGGTCAGTCCGGACGCGGTGGACAGGAACGCGGCGAAGGCGCCGCCCGCGACCAGCGCGCCGAGCAGGTCTCCGCCGAGGCCGCCGATCATCCGGTCGGGGAGCAGGAGAACGGCCGCGTCGGCGTCGCCGGTGAGGGTGAGGTCGGGGGCGTAGAGCCGGCCGAGTGCCCCGTAGATCGGGGGCAGGAGGTAGAAGACGCCGATCATGCCGAGGACGACGACCGTGGTGCGGCGGGCGGCGACCCCGTCCGGGCTGGTGTAGAAGCGGACGACGACGTGGGGCAGGCCCATGGTGCCGAGGAAGGTGGCGAGGATCAGCCCGTAGGTGGCGTACAGAGGGCGTTCCTCGCGGCCGGACGCGAGCGAGGTGGACATGCCGCCGTTGGTGCCGCGGTCGGCGACGGGGACGGTGTCGCCCTCGGTGAAGGTCAGACGGGTGCCCTTCTCGATGCGGTGGGTGCCGCCGGGCAGGTCCACGCGCCGGTCGTCGTAGCGGCGACCGTCGATCGTGCCGGTGGCGGTGACGGTGAGCGGGCCGCCGAGCTTCAGGTCGACGGTCTCGTCGACTCGGACGACACGCTGTTCGCGGAAGGTCGCCGGCTCGTCGAAGGCGTGGCGCGGGGCACCGTCGCCCTGCCAGGCGAGGACGAGGAAGAGCGCGGGGACGAGGAGGGCCGTGAGCTTGAGCCAGTACTGGAAGGCCTGGACGAAGGTGATGCTGCGCATGCCGCCGGCGGCGACCGTGGCGGAGACGACGACCGCGACGATGACGCCGCCGAGCCACTCGGGGGCGTCCGTGAGCACGTTCAACGTCAGACCGGCGCCCTGGAGCTGGGGCAGGAGGTAGAGCCAGCCGACGCCGACGACGAAGGCGCCCGCGAGCCGTCGTACGGTCTTGGAGGCGAGCCGAGCCTCGGCGAAGTCGGGCAGGGTGTACGCGCCGGAGCGGCGCAGCGGGGCCGCGACGAACAGCAGGAGGACGAGGTAGCCGGCGGTGTAGCCGACCGGGTACCAGAGCATGTCGGGGCCCTGGACGAGGACGAGGCCGGCGATGCCGAGGAAGGACGCGGCGGAGAGGTACTCGCCGCTGATCGCGGCCGCGTTGAGGCGGGGCCCGACGGTGCGGGAGGCGACGTAGAAGTCGGAGGTGGTGCGGGATATGCGCAGGCCGAAGGCGCCGACGAGGACGGTCGCGACGACGACGAGGGCGACCGCGGGGACGGCGTAGTTCTCGTTCACGGGTTCACTGCTTCCGTCGCCTCAGCGGTCCTCGACGAGGCGGACGAGGTCCTGTTCGTTGCGTTCGGCGCGGCGTACGTGCCGCAGGGCCAGGAGGACCAGGGGTGGGTAGACGCCGAAGCCGAGGAGGGCCCACTCCAGGCCGGCTCCGTCCGGCATCGCGGCGAAGACCAGGGGCAGCGGGCCGACCAGCAGGACCAGGACCGCGAACACGGCGAGGGCGGCGCGGAGCTGGCTGCGCATGAGGGAGCGGACGTAGGTGTGGCCGAGGGTGGTCTGTTCGTCGATCTCGGTGCGGGGGCGCTGGTGGCCGGGGCGGGGGGTGCGGCGGGGCACTCCGGTGACGACGACGCGGCGTTCGGTGGGGTCGTTCGGCATGGCGGCTCCTCAGCCCGTGGTCCGGCGCATCAGCAGGTCGCGCAGTTCGCGGGCGTGGCGACGGCTGACCTGGAGTTCCACGGAGCCGACGAGGACGCTGACCGTGCCCGCGTCCAGGCGGAGTTCGCCGACGTGCCGGAGGGCGACGAGATGGCGGCGGTGGATGCGGACGAACCCGCGTGCGCGCCAGCGCTCCTCGAGGGTCGACAGGGGGATGCGGACGAGGTGGCTGCCCTGCGGGGTGTGCAGTCGGGCGTAGTCGCCCTGGGCCTCGACGTGGGTGATGTCGTCGACGGTGACGAAGCGGGTCACCCCGCCGAGTTCGACGGGTATCTGGTCGGGGTCGGGTTCGTGGACGGGGATCGACGGGGCCGGGGCCGTGGTCGCCTCGCGGAGCTGGGCGGCACGGCGGATCGCCTCGGCGAGGCGTTCCCGGCGTACGGGTTTGAGGACGTAGTCGACGGCCTTGAGGTCGAAGGCCTGGACGGCGAAGCCCTCGTGCGCGGTGACGAAGACGACCAGCGGGGGCCGGGCGAAGCCGGTGAGGAGGCGGGCGAGGTCGAGGCCGTCGAGGCCGGCCATCTGGATGTCGAGGAAGACGACGTCGATCGCCTCGGGCCCGTCGGGGCCGGACTCCAGGGCGCGGTTGATCCGGCGCAGTGCCTCGGTGGCGTCGTTGGCGCCCTCGGCGCTGCCGACCCGTGGATCCGCGTTCAGCAGGTACAGCAGCTCCTCCAGGGAGGGTTTCTCGTCATCGACGGCGAGCGCGCGCAGCATGAACGTGGAGTGTAGGAGTAATTCGTACTCCTGCACACGGGCGCGCTGCGGAGGCCTTCGCGCTGGGGGTCGCGGACGCCTTCCGCTGGCTACAGTGCCCTCATGAACAGCAAGTCCGCGGCGTTCGACGAGCTCGACCGCAAGATCATCACGGCGTTGATGGCGAACGCGAGGACCAGCTTCGCCGAGATCGGCTCGGACATCGGGCTGTCGGCCACCGCGGTCAAGCGGCGGGTGGACCGGTTGCGGGAGACCGGGGTGATCACCGGGTTCACGGCCACCGTGCAGCCGGCCGCGCTCGGCTGGCGCACGGAGGCGTACGTGGAGGTGTACTGCGAGGGTGCGGCACCGCCCCGGCGGCTCGCGGAGGTGGTCCGCAACCATCCGGAGATCACGGCGGCGATGACGGTGACCGGGGGCGCGGACGCGCTGCTGCACGTGCGGGCGGTCGACGTGGAGCATTTCGAGGAGGTGCTGGAGCGGATCCGCACCGAGCCGTTCATCCGGAAGACGATCAGCTACATGGTGCTGTCGCACCTGCTGCCGGAGGCTCCGGAGGCCGCCGCGACCCAGGACGCAGCGAACGTGCGCTGAGCGCCTTCAACACGCAGCATTACTGCGCGAACACGCAACGTTTGTTTCTTGTCGTGCGCCTGGCCTGATTCCTACCGTGGTGTCATCCCAGTCGACACCGTCAGGAAGCGGAGAAACCCTCTGTGCCCGACAGCCGTGTGCCGCGCCTTCGGCGCTTTCTCGTCTGCGAACCCAGACACTTCGCCGTGCAGTACTCGATCAACCCCTGGATGCATCCGGACGTCCCCGTGGACGTCGACCTCGCCCAGGATCAGTGGCAGGAACTGATCCGCGCCTACCG
Organism: Streptomyces sp. ATCC 21386; assembly: GCF_018728545.1. Classification (NCBI taxonomy): domain Bacteria; kingdom Bacillati; phylum Actinomycetota; class Actinomycetes; order Kitasatosporales; family Streptomycetaceae; genus Streptomyces; species Streptomyces sp. ATCC 21386. The sequence goes on along the minus strand of NZ_JAAVVL010000001.1, from coordinate 4,070,077 downwards.
GGCCCATGGTCACACCGTGGACGCCGTGGAGCCGGTGGCGGCGCTGCCGGACATGGTGTTCGCGGCAAACTGCGCGCTCGTCCTCGGCGGCCGAGTCCTCGGCTCGCTGTTCCACGCGCCCGAGCGGCGCGCCGAGTCCACCGCCTACGACGCGTGGTTCAAGAACGCCGGGTACGAGGTGTGCCGCTCCGAGTCGGTGTGCGAGGGAGAGGGCGACCTGGTGCCGACCGGTCGCTATCTGCTCGCCGGGACCGGCTTCCGCACCACCCGAGAGGCGCACCGCCAGGCGCAGGAGTTCTTCGGCGTCCCCGTGGTCAGCCTCCAGCTGGTGGACCCGCGGTTCTACCATCTGGACACGGCGCTGTTCGTCCTGGACGAGGGGAGCGACGGCTCCCCGGGCAACATCGCGTACTACCCGGAGGCGTTCTCCCCCGGCAGTCGCGCGGTCCTCGCCCGCCTCTACCCGGACGCGGTGATCGCCACCCGCGAGGACGCCATGGCCTTCGGCCTGAACTCGGTCTCCGACGGCCGTCACGTCTTCATCTCGCCCCGCGCCAAGGAGCTCGCCGACCAGCTCGACCGGCAGGGCTACGTTCCCGTCCCCGTCGACCTCTCGGAGTTCCAGAAGGCCGGCGGCGGCATCAAGTGCGTCACTCAGGAGATCCGCTCATGACCGCTCCCGTCCGCGCACGTTCGTCGGCCGACCTGATCCGCGCCGAGGAGCCCGTCCTCGCGCACAACTACCATCCGCTGCCCGTGGTGGTCGCCCGTGCCGAGGGCACCTGGGTCGAGGACGTCGAGGGCCGCCGCTATCTGGACATGCTGGCCGGCTACTCCGCCCTCAACTTCGGCCACCGCCACCCGGCGCTGATCGAGGCCGCGCACCGCCAGCTCGACACCCTCACCCTCACCTCGCGGGCCTTCCACAACGACCGGCTCGCCGAGTTCGCCGAGTCGCTGGCCGAGCTGACCGGCCTGGACATGGTGCTGCCGATGAACACGGGCGCCGAGGCCGTGGAGAGCGCGATCAAGGTCGCCCGCAAGTGGGCGTACGAGGTGAAGGGCGTCCCGGCCGACCGGGCGACGATCGTGGTGGCCGACGGCAACTTCCACGGCCGGACCACGACGATCGTCAGCTTCTCCACGGATCCGGTGGCCCGGGACGGCTTCGGCCCGTTCACGCCCGGGTTCCGGGTGGTCCCGTACAACGACCTCGCGGCGCTGGAGGCGGCGGTCGACGAGACGACGGCGGCGGTGCTCATCGAGCCCATCCAGGGCGAGGCGGGCGTGCTCATCCCGGACGACGGCTATCTGCGCGGGGTCCGCGAGCTGACCCGGCGCACCGGCTGTCTGTTCATCGCGGACGAGATCCAGTCGGGCCTCGGCCGCACCGGCCGGACGCTCGCCGTGGAACACGAGGACGTCCTCCCCGACGCCGTTCTGCTCGGCAAGGCGCTCGGCGGCGGCATCGTGCCGGTGTCCGCGGTGGTGGCCCGCCGTGAGGTGCTGTCGGTCCTGCGGCCCGGCGAGCACGGCTCGACGTTCGGCGGCAATCCCCTCGCCGCGGCGGTCGGTTCGGCGGTGGTCGAGCTGCTGCGCACCGGGGAGTTCCAGCTCAGGGCCGCCGAACTCGGCGGGGTGCTGCGGGAGGGGCTCACGGAACTGGTCGGCCGGGGCGTGGTCGGTTTCCGGGCGCGCGGACTGTGGGCGGGCGTCGACGTCGACCCCGCGATCGGTACGGGCCGCGAGATCAGCCGGCGTCTCATGGAGCGGGGCATCCTGGTCAAGGACACCCATGGCTCCACCATCCGGCTGGCCCCGCCCCTGACGATCACGGCGACGGAACTGCGTTCGGCGCTGAACACGCTGGGGGAGGTCCTGGGCGAGACCTCCTGAGATCCGCCGCACCGCCGGGTCCGATCGGGGCACGGCGGTGCGGGGTCCGGTCCCGGGTCGGCGGTGCGGGGTCCCTCATGCCTCGGCGGTGCGGAGGACTCGGAGCAGGGTCCCCCGGTCCGCCGTCCGCCGCGCCCCCGCTCTCCCGGTCCGCAGGGGCCGGTCCGCCGGGGGCGGGTCGGCGTTCTCGCTGTTCGGTTTCCTCCGGCCTTCTCCCGGTGACGTGGCACGTAGGGCTACGATCAATCGTCGACACGCGGGACGAGGCCCACCAGCGCTCATTCGCCTGACGCTGCGTCAGCGAGGTCGGCGAGGAGTCCTCGTGAGTCCGAACACGTCCACAGAGCCGATCCGGTAGCGCGAGGGAGACGCCGTGTTCTATTACCTGCTCAAGTACGTGCTTCTGGGCCCCCTGCTGAGACTGGTCTTCCGGCCTCGCATCGAGGGCCTCGAACACGTGCCGTCGTCGGGCGCGGCCATCGTCGCGGGCAATCACCTGTCCTTCTCGGACCACTTCCTGATGCCCGCGATCCTCAAGCGCCGCATCACCTTCCTGGCGAAGGCCGAGTACTTCACCGGACCGGGCCTGAAGGGCAGGTTGACGGCCTTCTTCTTCCACAGCGTCGGGCAGATCCCGGTCGACCGTTCCGGCAAGGAGGCGGGCCAGGCAGCCATCCGTGAGGGGCTCGGCGTGCTGAGCAAGGACGAGCTCCTCGGCATCTATCCCGAGGGCACCCGTTCGCACGACGGCCGCCTCTACAAGGGCAAGGTCGGCGTCGCCGTCATGGCGCTCAAGGCCAAGGTGCCCGTCATCCCGTGCGCCATGATCGGCACCTTCGAGGCGCAACCCCCGGGCAAGGTCATCCCCAACATCCACCCCGTCGTCATCCGCTTCGGCGAGCCCCTCGACTTCTCGCGCTACGAGGGCATGGAGAACGAGAAGGCCGTGCTCCGCGCCATCACCGACGAGATCATGTACGCGATCCTCGCGCTCTCCGAGCAGGAGTACGTCGACCAGTACGCGGCCGTCGTGAAGGCGGAGGAGGCCGCTGCGGCGAAGGAGCGCAGGTTCCCGCGCATGCCGCTGAGTTGAGCGCATCGGTCCAGGCGTTCTGCCGGTGGCAGAGCGTCCCCGCACCCGCCGCCCGGACATCGTACGGTCGGGGCCATGACACGACGTGCTGTGGTGATCGGAGCGACGGGACAGATCGGCCGGGTGGCCGTGGGCGCGCTGGCGCGCGACGGGTGGGAGGTGACGGCCGTCTCGCGGGGCGGCGGCCGGGACGACGACTGGCCGGATGAGGTACGGAGCGTCTCCGCCGACCGTGGCGACGACGCGGCACTGGCGGCCGCGATCGGTGACGGCTGCGACGCGCTGGTGGACGTGGTCGCCTACGGCCCCGAACACGCCCGGCAGTTGCTGGCGCTGGCCGACCGGGTGGGCTCGGCGGTCGTCGTCTCCAGCGTCTCGGTGTACGAGGACGACGAGGGCCGCAACTTCGACACCCAGGCGGAGCCCGGCGGCTTCCCCGCCTACCCGTCGCCCCTGCCCGAGAGTCAGCGCACGGTCCGGCCGGGCGACACCTCGTACAGCACCCGCAAGGCCGGCCTGGAGCGTGAACTCCTCGCCGGGGGCGACCGGTTGCCCACGACCCTGCTGCGCGCGGGCGCCGTCCACGGACCGTACTGCCGTACCCCGCGCGAGCTCTACTTCGTCAAGCGCAACCTGGACGGCAGGCCGCGCCGGGTCCTCGCGTACGGCGGTGCGAGCCGCTTCCATCCGGCGAGCGTCCACAACATCGCCGAGCTGATCCGGCTGGCCGCCGCCCGGCCCGGTTCCCGGGCGCTGAACGCCGTCGACCCCGACGCGCCCACCGTCGTGGAGATCGCCGCCGCCATCGACGCGGTGATGGGTGTACGGACGGAGAACGTGCTCGTGGACGGTCCCGCCCCGTCACCCACGGTGGGCGACACTCCGTGGTCGGTGCCGATGCCCGTGGTGTGCGACATGTCGGCGGCGGAGCGGGAGTTGGACTACCGCCCGGTGGTCCGGTACGCGGAGTCGCTGCCGCGCACGGTCGCGTGGATCGAGGACAGGCTGGCGGGCGGACGGGACTGGCGTGAGGCCTACCCCCGGATGGCCGAGGTGTACGGGGACCTCTTCGACTACGCGGCCGAGGACGCCTGGCTGGCGGGGCGACAGGCGTGAACGCCCGCGCAGGGGCGTGAGCGGCGCATGGGTGAGGGGGCGACCGACGTTGCCGGTCGCCCCCTCACCGTTCTCTCATGGCCCTACGGCCCCTTCACGCTACGGGTGGAGGTCCTACGGGGTCGGCGTGGCGTGCGGGGCGCACTTCACGTCGGCCTTGCCCACCTTGCCGGTGAGCAGGTAGGTGTCCACGCGTTCGTTGACGCACGGGTTCACCAGGCCGGTGACTCCGTGGGAGCCGGCCTTCGTCTCCGTGATCAGACGCGAACCCTTGAACCGCTTGTGCAGCTCGACGGCGCCCTCGTACGGCGTGGCCGCGTCCCGCTCGGACTGGACGATCAGGACGGGCGGCAGGCCCTTGTTGGTCTTGACGTCCACCGGGGTGTACTGCTTGGACTGCCAGGTGGCGCACGGCAGGTTCATCCAGGCGTTGGCCCAGGTCATGAACGGGTGGTTCTTGTGCAGCCGGGTGTTGTCGCGGTCCCACTTCTTCCAGCTCGTGGGCCACTTGGCGTCGGTGCACTCGACCGCCGTGTAGACGGCGTTGCCGTTCTCGGAGGCGGCGTTGCCCGCGGTGTCGGTGAGGTCCGGGGCGGCCGCGTCGACCAGCGCCTGGGTGTCACCGGCGGCGTACTTGCTCCACACCTGGGCGGTGGGTGCCCACGCGGAGTCGTAGTACGGGGCGCTCTGGAAGAAGGAGATCAGCTCGGCCGGGCCGACCAGCCCGCCGAGCGGGTTCTTCTTCGCGGTGGCGCGCAGCTTCAGCCAGTTCGCCTGCACCTTCGCCCGGGTGTCACCGAGGTGGTAGGTGGCGTCGTTCGCCGCGACCCACTTCGTCCAGTCCTTCCAGCGGCCCTCGAAGGCGACGTCCTGGTCCAGGTTGGCCTGGTACCAGATCTTCTCGCGGGAGGGGTTCACCACGCTGTCGACGACCATGCGGCGCACGTGGTTCGGGAAGAGGGTGCCGTAGACGGCGCCGATGTACGTGCCGTACGAGACGCCGAGGAAGTTGAGCTTCTTCTCCCCGAGGGCGGCCCGGATGACGTCCAGGTCACGCGCGGTGTTCGGGGTGGTCATGTGCGGCAGCATCGCGCCGCTGCGCTCCTTGCAGCCGGCCGCGTACTTCGCCGCGAGCCTGCGCTGCTTGCGCTTGTCGGCCTCGGAGTCCGGGACCGGGTCCATCTTGGGCGCCTTGACGAACTCCTGCGGGTCGGCACAGGAGATGGGCGCCGACTTGCCGACACCACGCGGGTCGAAGCCCACGAAGTCGTAGGCCTTGGCCGTGTTGACCCACAACGGGTTCTTGGTGGTGACCCGGCGCGGGAAGCGCAGGCCCGAGCCGCCCGGACCGCCGGGGTTGTAGATGAGCGCGCCCTGGCGCTCCTCCTTGGTACCGGTGCTGTTGATCCGGTCGACGGCGAGCTTGATCTGCTTGCCGTTCGGCTTGGCGTAGTCCAGCGGCACGGTGACCCAGCCGCACTGGATGGGCTTCTCCAGGCCCCAGCCCTCGGGGCAGTCCTGCCAGGCGATGCCCTTCTTCGCCGCCTTCTCGGCGGCTACGGCGACTCCCTTGGCCTCACGGTCCCGCGCACTCGCACCGTCCGCGGCACCGGCCGCGGGCGCGGTGACGGCACTGGCTATCAGGGTCGCCGTGACGAGCAGTCCGGCGGAGCCGAACGCTCCCGCCCTTCTCGTCGGCCTCATACCTCTCAAGAGGGAACTCCCCGTACATCGATTCGAACTGTCGAATGGTCACGGGGATCCTCGTACCTGCGAGGCACCTGGGAACAGGGGGCCGACGCGTTCTTTACTAATCCGATAACCGGTGCGGAAAGTCCCGTTCAGCGGATGGCGGACTGGCTCCCCCTCAACCGTCCAACTCCGCGAGAGCCTGGTCGAGCACACGCCGCAGCCGCAGCGCGTCGGGGGCGAGCGCGCTGACGAGGACCGCGGGGCCGGCGAGCGGAGTGAGCACGGCAGTCTCCCCCAACACCCTCGGCTCGGGCAGCTTGTCGACGAACTCCGGCCGTACGACCAGCAGTTGCCCGAGCGCCCGGTGTCCGCCGAGCACCGCGGGTCCGTCCCAGCCGCCGGGTGCCCCCGGCCCGCACCCCACCTCCTGGTCGAGCAACGGCCGCCCGCCGAGCAGCAGGGTGAGCCGACTCCGCAACCGTCCCGGCTCCTCACCGGCCCGGCCGAGCACCTGCTCCTCCCGGAACACCGACCGCGCCCCCACGGCGAGTTCGAGCCGCGTCGACACGGCCAGGTCGCTCCCCTGGGCGGAGATCAACTGCTCGGGCAGCCACCGCAGTTCGCCTCCGGCGGCCACGTCGATCCGTACGTCGTAGCGGGCCTCTCCACCGGCCTGCCCGGGCAGCGCGATCGTCGCGGCGGCCGACCCGACGTCCAGCCGGGCCTCCTCGCCGACCTCCGCCTCGACGGCGAACCGGTCCCCGCCGAGCGGCCCGCTCATCGCCCCGACCAGCATGACGCGCGCCGCGTCACCGCTCCCCCGGGTGCGCCGCAGGGCCAGGGGTCCGTCGCTCTCCAGCACCGGCAGGGCCGTACCGCCCCGCCCGTCGGCGCGGGCCGCGACACGCGCGGTGGCCCGGACACCGGTGGTCCCCCTGTCCCGCCGCACTGCGGCCCCTCGGACCACCGTCATGCCGTCCACGACGCGAGCTTCTCCCGGACCCAGGCGGCGACGTCCGCGACCCCGGTCTCGCCGCGCAACGACTGGAACACCACGGGCAGGTGCGCCCGCTGCGCTTTCGCGTCCGCGGCCATCCGGGCGAGGTCGGACCCCACGTACGGCGCGAGGTCCGTCTTGTTGACGACGAGCAGATCGGCGGTGGTGACACCGGGCCCGCCCTTCCGGGGGATGTCGTCGCCCCCGGCCACGTCGATGACGAAGATCTGCGCGTCGACGAGGCCCTTGGAGAAGGTGGCGGTCAGATTGTCGCCGCCGGACTCGACGAGGATCAGGTCGAGCGGTCCGACCTCGTCCTCCAGATCCTCCACGGCCTCCAGGTTCGCGGAGATGTCGTCCCGGATGGCCGTGTGCGGGCACGCCCCCGTCTCCACGGCCGTGATCCGCTCGGGCGGCAGCACGGCCTCCCTCAGCAGGAACTCTGCGTCCTCCCGGGTGTAGATGTCGTTCGTCACGACCGCGAGGGACAACTCGTCCCGCAACGCCCGGCACAGCGCGGCGACGGTCGCCGTCTTGCCGGACCCCACGGGCCCACCGAGCCCGACGCGCAGGGCCCGCCGAGTCCCGTCGGGCCGCCGCGCGTCCGCGGCGAGGGCAGAGGGGCCGTCGTGGGAGTGGGTGTGGTCCAGATGCATGAGTGCGGCTCCTTGTTCGAGGGGGGGGGTGGGATCTGCGCGGAATAGCTCGGGGAGAACGGTCGTGGGCGGGTACGGGGCGGCGGGGGCTGGTCGCGCAGTTCCCCGCGCCCCTAAATGCTGCAGGCACCCGCGGCCCAGAAGGCGAAAGGCCGCGGGCCTGAAAAGCCGGGGCGCAGCCCCGTCTTTTCAGGGGCGCGGGGAACTGCGCGAGAAGCCCCACCGGACGGACGCCTGGGGGGAGGGGCGCAGCCCCTTGAGGATGGGACGGGTAGGGGCGGCGGGGGCGAACCCCTCTCAGGACGCGAACAACCGCACGGGCCAAGCCGCATGCACCTCCGCACCGATCTCCGACAACGGCCCGGAAGCCACCGGCAGACCCCCCACCCCACCGGCCCCCACCCCCCGCGCCGCCTCGACCGCCGCCCCCACCACCCCGTCCATCTCGGGAGCCAACCGCGCCAACACCCCCGTCGCCTCGAACGGATCGAGACTCAGCAACCGCACCGTCGCACTGGCCGCCCCGCTCACACTCTCGTACGCGGCGCAGTACGCGGCATCGTCCGCCCTCAGCCCGGCGACACGGGCGGTGACCCCCAGCACGACCGGCTGGTGCGCCCCCTTGGGGAACGCCCGCGCCACCGCGTCCAGCTCCCCGGAGGGCCACGTCGCCCGCGCCGCCCGCATCAACTGCCGCCCCAGCTTCCGCGAGGCGACCCGCAGCGCGAGCGACGGCGTACGGGCGTCGGCGGCCACGTCCAGCTCGACCGGGTCGACACCCAGCGCGGCGGCGGCCGCGAGGGACGCCGACACCAGTCCGGCGGTGTGCAGACGCCCCCGGCAGAACGCCTCCAGGCCCTCCGCCCCGGTGATCAGCCCGGCCTTGACGGCCGCCTCGGCCCCGCCGGAGTGCGCGTGCCCCCCGGCGGGGAAGCGGCCGTCGGCCAGGACGAGAAGAGTCGCCCTAGACATCACGGACCCCAGCCATCAGAAGAGGAAGTAACGCTGGGCCATGGGCAGTTCGGCGGCCGGTGTCGCCTCGACCAGTTCCCCGTCGATGTGCACGGCGAAGCTGTCGGGGTCGACGCGCACCTCGGGCCGCGCGTCGTTCTCCCGCATGTCGGCCTTGGTGACCCCCCGGGTCGACTCGATGGCGACGAACCGCTTGCCCAGCGAGAGCCGCTCCGGCAGCCCGTCCTCGATGGCGAGCGGTGCCACGAAGTTGAACGAGTTGGAGGCGGGCGCCCGCCCGATGGCCCCGTACATGGGACGCGGGAGGATCGGCTGCGGCGTGGGGATGGAGGCGTTGGCGTCGCCCATCTGCGCGTAGGCGATCTGCCCGCCCTTGATCACGAGCTGCGGCTTGACGCCGAAGAACGCGGGCTCCCACAGCACGAGGTCGGCGAGCTTTCCGCTCTCGACGGACCCGATCTCCTTGGAAAGACCCTGCGCGAGCGCCGGGTTGATCGTGTACTTGGCGACATAGCGACGTACCCGTCGGTTGTCCGCACGCCCGTCGCCGGGGAGCGCGCCCCGCCGTCGCTTCATCACGTGCGCGGTCTGCCAGGTCCGCAGGACGACTTCGCCCACCCGGCCCATGGCCTGCGCGTCGGAGGAGATGATCGAGATCGCGCCCAGGTCGTGCAGGATGTCCTCGGCCCCGATGGTCGACGGCCGGATCCGGGACTCGGCGAACGCGAGGTCCTCCGGCACGGCCGCGTTCAGGTGGTGGCAGACCATCAGCATGTCGAGGTGTTCCTCGGCGGTGTTGACGGTGTAGGGCCGGGTCGGGTTGGTGGAACTGGGCAGGACGTGCGGCTCGGAGACCACGGTCATGATGTCGGGCGCGTGCCCGCCGCCCGCGCCCTCGGTGTGGTAGGCGTGGATCCCGCGCCCGGCGATCGCCGCGAGCGTGTCCCCCACGAAACCGGCCTCGTTGAGGGTGTCCGTGTGGATGGCGACCTGGATTCCCGTCCGTTCGGCGACGGTCAGCGAGGCGTCGATGACGGCCGGGGTCGAACCCCAGTCCTCGTGCAGCTTGAGGCCGAGGGCGCCCCCGCGGATCTGGGACAGCATCGCCTCGTGCGAGACCGTGTTGCCCTTGCCGAGGAACCCGATGTTGAGCGGGTACTGCTCCATCGCCTCCAGCATCCGGGCGAGGTGCCAGGGGCCGGGTGTGACGGTCGTGGCCTTCGAGCCCTCCGCCGGTCCCGTGCCGCCACCGACCAGGGTCGTGACACCGGACGACAGGGCCTCGTCGGCGATCTGCGGGCAGATGAAGTGGACGTGGGCGTCGATGGCCCCGGCGGTGACGATCCGCCCGTTGCCCGCGATGATCTCCGTCTCGGGGCCGATGACCAGGTCGGGGTGGATCCCGTCCATGGTGTCGGGGTTGCCCGCCTTGCCGATGCCGGTGATCCGGCCGTCGCGGATGCCGATGTCGGCCTTGACGATGCCCCAGTGGTCGATGATCACCGCGCCGGTGACGACGGTGTCCGGGGTGCCTTCTGCGCGCGTAGCACGCGCCTGGCCCATGGATTCGCGGATGACCTTGCCGCCACCGAACACGGCCTCGTCGCCGGCGAGACCGGGTCCGCCGGAGCGGTCCTCCTCGATCTCGACGAGCAGATCGGTGTCGGCGAGCCGGATGCGGTCACCGGTGGTGGGGCCGAACAGGTCCGCGTACGCGGCACGCGAGATCTCAGGCATCGAGGGCACCTCCGGTCTCCCCGCGCAGACCGGGCACGACACGGGCGCCGGTGAGCGGTACGAGTTCGACGTCGACGGGGATCCCGGGCTCGAAGCGCACGGCGGTGCCGGCGGCGACGTTCAGCCGCTTGCCGCGCGCGGCGGCGCGGTCGAACTCCAGGCCGGGGTTGGCCTCGGCGAAGTGGTAGTGGGAGCCGACCTGGACGGGCCGGTCGGCGGCGTTGAGGACGGTGAGCCGGGTGACCTCGCGGCCCTGGTTGTAGACGATCGGGTCCGAGGCGAACAGGATCTCTCCGGGAATCACGGGCCCCCCTCAGACGATCGGGTCGTGGACGGTGACGAGCTTGGTGCCGTCCGGGAAGGTCGCCTCGACCTGGACGTCGTGGATCATCTCGGGGATGCCCTCCATGACGTCGTCCCGGGTGAGCAACTTCCGCCCGGACGCCATGAGTTCGGCCACCGTACGGCCGTCCCGCGCGCCTTCCAGGAGGTGCGCGGTGATGAGCGCGACGGCCTCGGGGTGGTTCAGCTTCAGGCCGCGGGCCCGGCGCTTCTCCGCCACGTCGGCCGCCACATGGATCAGCAGCCTCTCCTGCTCGTGCGGGGTCAGTTGCACGGCGTCCACCTCACATCCTCGCTCCGGACCGTGCGGGATCCGGTTGCCTCGCCACCGGGCAAATTCGCTGGTGGCGTGGCCGCAGGCTAATTGGGCGGCGTTTCGGCGACGTTAACGCCCCGCCCGCTCAGTCCCGGGCCTTCGGGTCGTCCATGCTCGTCAGCGCCTGCAGACCCAGCTCGACCACCTGGACCGGCGCTTCCCCGAAGAGCGCGTACTGGGCGAGGAACCCCTGGGCGAGCGCCACCATCGTCCGAGCGACGCTGATCGCGGGGATGTCGGTCCGCATCATGCCGGCGTCCTGGTACGCCTCGACGATCTTGACCCATGGCTTGCGGACCTCCGCGAACCCCTCCTGAAGGATGGCGTGCAGCTCGGGGTTGCGCAGTGTCTCCGCCCAGACCTGGACCATGAGCCTCGGATAGAGGGACTCCCCCGCCTCCTCCAGCATGGGCTGGCGGTGCAGGACCCGGCGCAGGACCGTGCCGATCACCACGTCCGGTGGCGGCGGAGGGCTGTCGGTGGTGGCCTCCTCGAACGCTGCGCGCACCTCGGCGAGGACCGTGCCGGCGATCGCGGCGATCAGTTCATCCTTGCCGCTGAAGTAGCGGTAGACCGCCCCGGCGGACAGGTCGGCCTCCTTCAGCACGTCCTGCATGGATGTGGCGTGGAAGCCGTTGCGGGCGAAGCAGCGGGCGGCCGCGTCGAGGATCTGGCGGCGGCGGGCGTCGAGGCGCTCCTGGGATACGCGGGGCATGCCGCCAAACGTAAAACGAACGTTCCTTCTTGACAAGCGCGACTCCCGGGAGCATGGTGAACTCAAGAAAAACGAACGATCCTTCTTTTTAAGGAGACCCAGATGTCCGCCCCGTCCGCTGCATCCACCGCGGCCCAGGCCACGGGCACAGGCACAGGCACCACCCCCGCCGCAGCCACCCCTTCCACCGGCGCGGCGACCCCGGGCCACTCGGTACCTCCCGGCCGCCGCATGGTCGCGATCGTCGTCCTGGTCCCGCTCGTCGCCGCGCTCGCGCTCTGGGCCTTCGCCTGGCCAGGCGCCCGCACCGCACCGCGCGACCTGCCGCTCGGCGTGGCCGGACCGGCGGCCGCCGTCACCCAGGTCGAACAGCAGCTCGAGCAGCGGGACGGCGCGTTCGAGATCCATCGCTACGCCGACGAGGCGGCCGCCCGGGACGCGATCGAGGGCCGGGATGTATACGGCGCGGTGGTCGTCTCCCCGGCCGGGCCCAAGCTGCTCACCGCCTCGGCCGCGAGCCCGATGGTGGCCCAGTTGCTGCAACAGGCCGTGACGGAGCAGGCCGCGCAGGAAGGCGCCCGGGTGACGACCACCGACGTGGTGGCCGGCCCGGCGAACGACCCGCGCGGCGCGGTCTTCGGTTCGAGCGTGCTGCCCCTGGCCCTGGCCGGCACGGCGTCCGGCGCCATGGTCACCCTGCTCGGGCTGCGCCGGGGTCGTGCGGCGGCCGCGTTGATCGGGGCAGCCGCGCTGGTCGGGGCCGTGGCCGCCACCCTCGCCGACAGCTGGCTCGGTGTGCTCGGCGGTCACTGGTGGGCCGAGGCCGGCGCGCTGGGCCTGGCGACCCTGGCCGTCGGCGCCACGGTGGCCGGGCTCGCCGCGCTGCTGGGCAGGGCGGGCCTCGGTCTGGGTGCCCTGCTGATCGTGTTCCTCGGCAACCCGTTCGCGGGCGCTTCCTCCGCGCCCCAGATGCTCCCCGAGCCCGCGGGCGCCCTCGGCCAGCTCCTCCCGCCCGGCGCCGGGGCGTCGCTCCTCAGGTCGGTGTCCTTCTTCGACGGCGCCGGCGCCCTGGCCCCGGCCCTGGTGCTGACCGCGTGGGCCGTCCTCGGTCTGACGGCGATCCTCCTGGGCGGCCCGCGCGAGCGCCGCACCCGCCCCGCCGAGCGGCGCGCCCCGGGGCCGAGCCCGGCCCGCTGAGTGCACCGGCGACCGCTCCCCACACCGGCCGTGCGCCCCCGCTGTAGCGGACGGGGGCGCACGGCCTTTCGGTTGCCGGTCCTCTGCGTGTACGCGGGAAGCGACCGCCGACCGGGCCCAGCCCACCGCTCGTTTCAGGAGTCCTACGAAGCCCCCGGCCCCCGGTGCTCGGCGGCGATGCCGAAGCGCTGCTGTTCCCGTGCCGTCGGCGCGACCTCGCGCACTCGGGAGACGGCACTGATCACCGGCTCGTCGGCCGGCTCCTGGAGGGCTTCGAGCTGCTCCAGGTCCGCCGCGGAGACCAGGGCGACGAGGGGCTTGCCGTGCCGCGTCACGACGACGCGCTCGCCGCCGTAGACCACGCGGTTGATCAGATCGGCGAGCTCAGCCCTGGCTTGCGTCACCGGAATCTCGTAGGCCATGGAGTCCAGCTTAGACCGGGCGCCTCGCGCCGCCCCGAGCACGGGATCCCGCTCCGGCCGACCGAAACACCTCCTCCCTGCTACGTACGTCCTGTACATTTTTTACAGAAGTCGATCAGAGGAGGCGTGTCCCATGCCAGCGAACCGCGTGCCCGCGAACCGACCGTCGGCCCGTCATGTGCTGCCCGAGTTCACCGAGCGCACCAGTGCGGGTCACCGAACGATGGATCCGTACGCGAAGTTGCTCGAAGAACGGATCGTGTTCCTCGGGACGCAGATCGACGACACCTCGGCGAACGACGTGATGGCGCAGTTCATGCACCTCGAACACCAGTCGCCGGACCGCGACATCTCGCTGTACATCAACTCGCCCGGCGGCTCGTTCAGCGCGATGACGGCGCTGTACGACACCCTCCGCTTCGTCACCTGCGACGTGGAGACCGTCTGTCTGGGCCAGGCGGGCTCGGCCGCCGCGGTGCTGCTCGCGGCGGGCACGCCGGGCAAGCGGTTCATGCTGCCCGGTGCGCGCGTACTGATCCACCAGCCGGCGGTGGCCGACCGGATCGAGGGGCAGGCCAGTGATCTGGCGATCCAGGCGGAGGAGTTGACGCGCAACCGCCGGAAGCTGGAGGAGATGCTCGTCCGGCACACGGGCCGGAGCCCGCAGCGGATCAGCGCCGACATCGAGCGGGACACGTTCCTGGACGCGGAGGCCGCGGTGGAGTACGGCCTGGCCGATCGGGTGATCCCGAGCCACAGGGCCTCGCGTGCGCCCCGCGGCGCGAGGTGAGCCGTCGATGCTCCCACCGGAACTGCCGCCGTTGCCCGCGCTCACGCGCGCCGAGGCCGAGCTGATCGACCGTTACCTGGATGTTCTGGATCTGCTCGGCCGGATCAATCCGGCCCGACCGGGCGACACCTACCGCGGGTTGCGCGCGGCGCAGGCTCTCGTCGCCAAGGCGACCGCACTGCGCGACGCGCTCGAACTGATGCACAGGCGCGGGGAGCACGAGGTGCACGCCTCCACGCTCGCGCGCGCCCTGAGGGTGCTGGACGGCGAGCGGCGGGCGGGTCGGGTGGCCCTACCGCCGGAGCCGGAGGACTCACCCGCCTAGGTGCACCGACCGGAGAGGTCGGTACGCGCCTGAACCGATCCCGGGCCGCTTGCCGTACTACTGACGGAGCGTCCGGTCCAGGTTTCTCACCGTCCGGACGGCCTACCGCGATCGACCCATCGGCCCATACGTCGCGAAGACCTGTGAAGTTGCGCAACATGCCTGGAACCGGGCCGGAATATGCTATTCCGGTGCTGGTGCGGACGTCCTCGACCGCCTGGACACAACAGCCGAAAAGGGCCTGTCCACCCGAACGGGTGAGTGGTGAGTAAGACCACAAATCCCCGGTTCCGTTGGGATTTTCGGACGTCCGTACGCCAAGATCCCTTCCTGACGACAAGCCCCCGCCGCAGCGGCGGGGCGATCCGGGTGGACGCCGAGTCCTGCCGCTACCCGGATGACCGGTCGACAGAAGTGCATCGGCAGGAGTGGAGGACCCAAGCACGACGGGTCGCCGGAACGGTCAAGCCATGACCGCGCCGAGCAGCCCTTGGGGTGAAGCCGCGTCAGCGGCCGGGCAACTTCGCCAGCCCGAATCCGACAGGTCATCCTTCACAGGCGGCTGACGAAGGGTTGCGCATGACTGCGCTGAATCGTGTCCCGTCGCTGTTGACCCGGGCCGGCACGGCCTCGGCTCTGACCATCGCCGCTGTCAGCGGCAGCATCGTGGTCCCGGGCGCCGCATCCGGCGCCGAGGCCGCCACGGTGGCGTCGAAGGCACTCAAGGTCGCGGCTTCCAAGAAGGGCTCCCCTTACAAGTACGGCGCCGTGGGCCCGAGCAGGTTCGACTGCTCAGGGCTGACGCTCTACTCGTTCAAGAAGGCGGGCAAGAAGCTGCCCCGTACTGCTCAGCAGCAGTACAACAAGACGAAGCACATCTCCGCGAGCAGCCGCAAGCTCGGAGACCTCGTCTTCTTCCACTCGGGCTCGAACGTCTACCACGTCGGTATCTACGCGGGGAAGGGAAAGATCTGGCACTCGCCGAAGACGGGTGACGTCGTCCGGCTGCAGAAGCTCTGGACGAAGAACGTCTGGTACGGCCGGGTCCGCTGACCCACCGTCGGGGGCGGCGGAGAGCTCCGCCGCCCCCGACGGGCGTGCGACCGGCGGTTTTGGATACACGTTCGACCATGGCCGACGAACGCACCCGCCCCGCACGCAACGAGACCCCGCTCGAACGCGCCGACCGCAATTTCTCCGAGCTGCTGCAGGAGTTGCGCGTCACCCAGACCGGGGTGCAGATCCTCTTCGCGTTCCTGCTGACGTTGGCCTTCACCCCGCGCTTCCCGGACCTGGACGACGTGCAGCGCGCCACGTACGTCATCACCCTGCTGCTCGCGGTCCTCGCGGCGACGCTCTTCACCGCCCCGGCCGCCCTGCACCGCTCGCTCTTCCAGCAGAACGCCAAGCCCGTCATCGTCCAGGTCTCGTCGCGGCTGGCCACCGCGGGCCTGATCGTGCTGATGCCGGCTTTCACCGGATCGGTCCTGCTCGTCGTGGACGTGACGCTCGGCCGGAAGGCAGGGATCGCCGCCGGGGCCGGCACCTTCCTCGTGTGCCTGGGCCTGTGGGCCGTCCTCCCGAAGCTGGTGGGCCGCGTCTCCGACCGCTACGGCTCGACTCCGACCACGCCCCCGGACACGGACCGGGAGGCTGTCACGTCTCCTGCGGACCGCCTGCGCTGACCGGCTGCGCCGGGACCGTCCAGGGGAGTTCGATCGCCACCGTCTTGCCGCCCTCCCGGGTGGGTCTGACGCTGAGCCTGCCCCCGCACTCGGCGGTCAGCCAGCGGATGATGACCATGCCCCGGCCGTTGTCCTGCTGGACGGCGGCCGGGAGCCGTTTGGGAAAGCGCGGATGGCTGTCGGTGACGCCGATGTGCAGCTGCTCGTCCCGGTCCAGGGCGATGTCCACGGTGAAGGTGGGCGACTGACCGAGGGTGTGCTGGACGGCGTTGGTGGCGAGCTCGGACACGATCAGGCGCACGGTGTCCCCGATGTCGGTGTCGCCCGGCAGACCCCATTCGGCGAGCACCCCGGCGACGTAGTTCCGGGCGGTGGACACCGAGGCGGGATCGCTCGGCAGAGTGACGGATGCTTCCAGGTGATCTGCCATGGCGAGGCGTCCCTTTCCCACGGGACCGGATGTCCGACAGGGAGCGGATGGTTCGACTACGGTCCCGGACTGGTGCTTCGCGCCAGACTGCCACTACCTGGGCCGTCTCGGGTGGCGATCCACCAAGATATGCATATATCTGTCGCTCGAAGCGGTGAACTATCCGACGGCCGACCGTATTTCGGTGGGGGTTTCGTCCATCCTCTGTCGTCACCCCGACTTCGCGCGCCGGGCGGAAGGAGAATCCCATGCAGTACGGTCCGGCGGTGCGCCGCCGAAGGCTCGGTGCCGAGTTGCGTGTCCTGCGCACCCGTTCCGCGCTCACCAGCATCGAGGCGGCCCATCGCGTGGGCTGGCACCAGTCCAAGGTGAGCCGGATCGAGACCGGCGCGAGCGGGGTGAAGCCCGCGGACGTACGCAAGCTCCTGGACGCGTACGGGGTCTGCGACGCCGAATTACGGGAGCTGCTCCTGGCGCTGGCGGGCTCCGAGGACGGCGGCGGGCGGCACAACTGGTGGCACGCGTACCGGGGCGTGCTGCCGCCGACGTACCGGGACTTCATCAGCCTGGAGTCGCAGGCCGGGGGGATGCGGACGCTGGAGACCTCGGTGGTGCCCGGCCTGCTGCAGATTCCCGAGTACGCGCGGGCGGTGACCCGGGCCGCGGTGGAGGGGCTGGAAGACGACAAACTCGACGCGCTCGTGGAAGTGCGGCTCGCGCGGCAGGAAGTGCTGCGCTCGAACCCGCCGCTGGAGCTGAGCGCCGTGCTCGACGAGGGCGTTCTCCGACGTGAGGTGGGCGGTCCCGAGATCATGGCCCGCCAGCTGGGCCGGCTGGTCGAGGCGGCGCGACTGCCTCAGGTGCGACTGCAGGTGCTGCCGTTCACTGCCGGGGCGCACATCGGCGTCACAGGCCCTTTCGTAATTTTCTCATTTCGGAGCAGATCCGATCTGGACGTGGTTGTTCTCGACCACTTGACGAGTAGCCTCTACCTCGAACGGAAAGAAGACCTCAAGGCGTATGTCGAGGCCTTCAACGCCCTTCAGATCCACGCCCTTTCGCCCGAGGACTCGTTGGATTACATCGCCGGGCTAGCCGCCGGCGCGTAAGGAGGCACCATGTCCGCACTGCCTCGGAACGTACCCACCAGTACCGAACTGCACGGAGTGCGATGGCTGCGCAGCAGTCGCAGCACGGGGATGAACAACTGCGTGGAGACGGCCCGTCCCGCGTCCGGCCGCTGGGCCGGCCTGGTGGCCGTACGCGATTCGAAGAACACGGCGGGGCCCGCCCTGCTGTTCGACCCCGACTCCTGGGAGGGATTCATCACCACGCTTCGGTGACCACCGCCGACAGCGTTCGTACTTCCGCTTACGGCGACGCTCGGCCCTGACGCCGACTCACGGCCGCGTATCGCCGATGATCCCCACGGCTCGGTCGATCTGCTCCCGCGTGAGATCCGCGCGGGCGGTCAGCCGCAGCCGCGAAACGCCGTCCGGTACGGACGGTGGGCGGAAACAGCCGACGGCGAGACCCGCCGCACGGCAGTCCGCCGCCCACCGCACCGCCTGATCCGGCGACGGCGCGCGTACGGAGACCACGGCGGCGTCGGGCCGCACCGCTTCATGGCCCGACGCCGTCAGCCGTGCGTGCAGCTCCCGCGCCACCTCACGGGCCCGTGCCGCGCGCTCCGGCTCACGGCGCAGCAGCCGGAGCGCGGCGAGCGCCGCGCCGGTCGCCGCGGGGGCGAGGCCCGTGTCGAAGATGAACGTCCGGGCCGCGTTGACCAGATGGTCGATGACCTTCGCGGGGCCGAGCACCGCCCCGCCCTGGCTGCCCAGCGACTTCGACAGCGTGACCGTCACGACCACGTCGGGGGCGCATGCGAGCCCCGCCGCGTACGGCGCCCCTTGGCCTCCTTCGCCGAGGACACCGAGGCCGTGCGCGTCGTCCACCAAGAGCCCGGCGCCGAACTCACGGCAGGCGGCGGCCAGTCCGGCCAGCGGGGCGGCGTCGCCGTCCACGGAGAACACCGTGTCGGAGACGGCGACGGCAGGCGCACCGCCGCCCGCGGCGAGCGCCTTGCGGACCGCCTCCGGGTCGGCGTGGGCCACGACCTGGGTGGTGCCCCGGGCCAGCCGGCAGCCGTCGATGAGGGAGGCGTGGTTGCCCGCGTCCGAGACGATCAGGGAGCCGTGGGGGGCGAGCGCGGTGACGGCGGCGAGGTTGGCCGCGTAGCCGGAGGAGAAGACGAGGGCGGCCTCGAAACCGCAGAAGTCGGCGAGTTCCCGCTCCAGCTCGCCGTGCAGCTCGGTGGTACCGGTGACGAGCCGGGAGCCGGTGGCGCCGGCGCCCCAGCGGCGCGCGGCCTCGGCGGCGCCCTCGGTGATCTCGGGGTGCCGGGCCAGACCCAGGTAGTCGTTGCTCGCGAGGTCGAGGAGCGGCGAGTCGGCGGGGCGGGGGCGCAGGGTCCGCACCAGCCCGGCCCGGCGGCGCGCCGAGGCCTGCTCGTCGATCCAGCCGAACGCCATTGGTCCTCCGGTTTGATGTGCGGCCCGCAGCACCCGGCCGTCGTGGACGGCTCGGCGGGGGCTTTTGTAGGCAGTGCACAGACACTAACGGCCGGACCAGCCGCCCACGATGTGGCAATACCCACACGTCGATCCCACTCTGTTGTCCGAAGCCTCCTTGGCCGGGAGCGGTCCCGTAGGACAGGATCGGCTCTCATGGACCTGCTGAACACGCTGGTGGACAAGGGGCTCCGGCGAGAGCCGCTGAGCCGTGCCGAGGCGCTCGCCGTTCTCGGCACCTCCGACGACGAGCTGTTGGACGTGGTGGCCGCGGCCGGAAAGGTACGCCGGCACTGGTTCGGGCGCCGGGTGAAACTGAACTACCTGGTGAACCTCAAGTCGGGCCTGTGTCCCGAGGACTGTTCCTACTGCTCGCAGCGGCTCGGCTCGACCGCCGGCATCCTCAAGTACACCTGGCTCAAGCCGCACGAGGCCTCCGAGGCCGCCGCGGCCGGGCTCGCGGGGGGCGCCAAACGGGTCTGTCTGGTGGCGTCCGGGCGCGGCCCGACCGACCGGGACGTGGACCGGGTCTCCGACACCATCAAGGCGATCAAGGACGGCAACGAGGGCGTCGAGGTGTGCGCCTGTCTCGGTCTGCTCTCCGACGGCCAGGCGGAACGTCTGCGGGAGGCGGGCGCCGACGCCTACAACCACAACCTGAACACGTCCGAGGCGACGTACGGCGAGATCACGACGACGCACACGTACGCCGACCGCGTGGACACGGTCCAGAAGGCGCACGCGGCCGGCCTGTCGGCCTGCTCCGGGCTGATCGCGGGCATGGGCGAGAGCGACGAGGACCTGGTCGACGTGGTCTTCTCGCTGCGCGAACTGGACCCGGACTCCGTGCCGGTGAACTTCCTGATCCCGTTCGAGGGCACCCCGCTGGCCAAGGAGTGGAACCTGACCCCGCAGCGCTGTCTGCGGATCCTGGCGATGGTGCGGTTCGTCTGCCCGGACGCCGAGGTGCGCATCGCGGGCGGCCGCGAGGTCCATCTGCGCACGATGCAGCCGCTCGCCCTGCACCTGGCCAACTCGATCTTCCTCGGCGACTACCTCACCAGTGAGGGCCAGGCGGGCAAGGCCGACCTGGAGATGATCGCGGACGCCGGGTTCGAGGTGGAGGGCACCGACCAGGTGACGCTGCCGGGGCACCGGGCGACCGCGGCCACCGGTGGGGGCTGCGGGTCATCAGCGGGCGCCGGGTGCGGCTCGCACGCCGGGGGCGGTTGCGGGTCGCACGAGGACGAGGCCGGGGGCGCGGGTTGCGGTGCGCACGCGGGGGGCGGTGTGTGCGGTTCCGCCGACGGGGCCCCGGCCGCCGCGAGCCCGGTCGGCGAGGCCCGTACGGATCTGGTGGCCGTACGCCGCCGGGGCGCCGGAACCGATCTCGCGCCCAATGCCTGAGCTGCCCGGTCCGAGCGTGCCCGGGTTGTCCGGACTGAGCGTGCCGGAGCTGGTGGAGCTCGACCGGCGGCATGTGTGGCACCCGTACGGGCCCATGCCGGGCCGGCAGGAACCGCTCGTCGTGGAGTCGGCGAGCGGGGTCCGGCTGAAGCTCGCGGACGGTGCGGGCGAGCTGGTCGACGGCATGTCGTCGTGGTGGTCGGCGATCCACGGCTACAACCACCCCGTCCTCAACGAGGCGGCGCGCGAGCAGCTCGGCCGGATGAGCCACGTCATGTTCGGCGGGCTCACCCACGAGCCCGCCGTGCGGCTGGCCAAGCACCTCGTCGACATGTCGCCCGACGGTCTGGAGCATGTGTTCCTCGCCGACTCGGGGTCGGTGTCCGTCGAGGTCGCGGTCAAGATGTGCCTGCAGTACTGGCGCTCGCTCGGCCGCCCCGACAAGCGGCGGCTGCTGACCTGGCGCGGCGGCTACCACGGCGACACCTGGCAGCCGATGTCGGTGTGCGACCCCGAGGGCGGGATGCACGAGCTGTGGCAGGGCGTCCTGCCGCGGCAGGTGTTCGTGGACCCGCCGCCGGCCGAGTTCGACGAGGCGTACGCGCAGGCGCTGCGCTCGGCGATCGAGCGGCACGCCGGCGAGCTGGCGGCCGTGATCGTGGAGCCCGTGGTGCAGGGGGCGGGCGGGATGCGCTTCCACTCCCCCGCGTATCTGCGGGTGTTGCGCGAGGCGGGCGACGCGCACGACGTGCTGCTGGTGTTCGACGAGATCGCCACCGGGTTCGGGCGTACGGGGGCGCTGTTCGCGGCGGACCACGCGGCGGTGACGCCGGATGTGATGTGTGTCGGCAAGGCGCTGACCGGCGGTTATCTGACCCTGGCGGCGGCGTTGTGCAACGCCAGGGTGGCCGACGGGATCTCACGGGGCGAGGTGCCGGTGCTGGCCCACGGGCCCACCTTCATGGGCAACCCGCTGGCGGCGTCCGTCGCCTGTGCCTCGATCGAGCTGCTGCTGGGCCAGGACTGGCTCGCGGAGGTCAAGCGGATCGAGACGGGGCTGCGGGAGGGCCTGGCGCCGGCGCGCGAGATGCCGGGCGTGGCGGACGTACGGGTCCTCGGCGCGATCGGTGTGGTGCAGCTCGACCATGCGGTGGACATGCGGGCGGCCACGGCGGCCGCCGTGCGTGAGGGCGTGTGGCTGCGGCCGTTCCGCGACCTCGTCTACACGATGCCGCCGTACGTCACGGGCGACGAGGACGTGGCGCGGATCGCGCGCGCGGTGTGCGTGGCGGCCGCGGCGGGATGACGGAACGAAAGAGGGCGACATGACGGTCCTGGTGGTCACGGGGACGGGCACGGAGGTCGGCAAGACGGTCACCACGGCGGCGGTCGCGGCGGTCGCCGTGGCCGCCGGCCGCTCGGTGGCGGTGCTGAAGCCCGCGCAGACGGGCGTACGGCCGGACGAGCGCGGCGACGCGGACGAGGTCGGCCGGCTCGCGGGTGCCGTCACCGTCCGTGAACTGGCCCGTTATCCGGAGCCGTTGGCTCCGGCGACCGCCGCGCGCCGCTCGGGCCTGCCGCCGGTGCACCCGGAGGACGTCGCCGAGGCCGTGGCCAAGCTGACGACCGACCACGACCTGGTGCTGGTCGAGGGCGCGGGCGGGCTCCTGGTCCGCTTCGACGAGGCGGGCGGCACGCTGGCGGACACGGCCCGGCTGCTGGGGGCGCCGGTGCTGCTGGTCGCCTCGGCGGGGCTGGGCACGCTGAACACGACCGAGCTGACCGCCCGCGAACTCGCCGTGCGGGAAGTGGAGTTGGCGGGTGTCGTGATCGGCAGCTGGCCCGAGGTCCCGGACCTTGCGTCGCGGTGCAATCTGGCGGATCTGCCGGTGGTCGCGGATGCGCCTCTGGTGGGGGCGGTGCCCGCGGGGGCCGGGGCGTTGCCCCCGGCCGTCTTCCGGGCGGCGGCCGGGAGTTGGCTGGCGCCGGCGCTGGGCGGGGTGTGGGACGCGGTGTCCTTCGGTGCCACCGAGGGCGCGCCGTAGGGGCCTTGTGGCGGGTCTTCGACGTGTACGTCGTGGCTGGTCGCCGCAGTTCCCCGCGCCCCTGAGGGGGCGCGCCGCCGCTCTCAGCTTTCCGTCTCCCCCAGCAGCCTCACCAGCTCGATTCTCGATCTGATGCCCAACCGGGAGAACACGCCCCGCAGATGGTGGTCGATCGTGCGCGGGCTCAGGAGCAGCCGCGCGGCGATCTCCCGGTTCGTCGCTCCCTCCGCCGCCATGCGCGCGATCACCAGTTGCTGTGCGGTGAGGCGGGTCGCCAGGGCCTCGGCGGTCGGTGCCGCGGTGGCGCGCTCGCCGAGGGCCCGGAGTTCGGCGCGGGCCTGGGACGCGCAGTGCGGGGAGCCGAAGTGGTCGAAGGCCTCCAGGGCGCTGTGCAGCCGGTCGCGGGCCTCGGTGCGGTTGCGGAGCCGCCGCAGGGCGCTGCCGAACAGCAGTTCCGTACGGGCGCGTTCGAAGTCGCGGGTGCCGGAGGCGTGCAGGTCGAGTGCGGCGCGGTAGTGCTCGACGGCTTCCTCGCCGGTCGCGAGGAGGGCCCGGCAGCGGGCGCTGAGCGCGAGGTCGTCGGCGCTGCGGACGGTGCGGGCCCAGCGGTCGTAGTCGGCGTGCGCGGCGACGGCCACCCGGGTGTCGCCGGTACGGACGGCTGCCTCGACGTAGTGCGGGGTGGCGAGGTGCCGGACGGCCCGGTGGCCGTGCCCGGGGCCGAACCCGGCGAGGGCGCGCAGCCGGGCGGCCGAGGCGGCGTACCGGCCGGTGCTCAGGTCGAGGAAGGCGAGGGCGAACATGGCGAGCGCCGCGGGCAGTCCGAGGCCGCGTTCCAGGGCGTGGCCCCGGGCGGACTCGGCGCGCTCCCGGCAGACCTCCTCGTCGCCGGTGATGGCGGCGAACATCGCGAGGGCGGCCTGGAGGTGGCAGGCCCCGTTGTCCTGCCCGGTGGCGTACGCCTGGCGCAGCGCGTCCACTGCGGCGGCCTCGGCGGCTTTGGGGCGGCCGGTCCAGAACTCGGCGTAGGCCCGGAACTCCATGGCCTGCGGCACGGTCGCCGTCTCGCCGCAGGCCCGCGCGGCCGCGGCGGCGCGGGCGGTGGCGGTGCAGGCGCGGGTGTGGTCGCCGAGGAGGAGGGCGGCGATCCCGGAGTGGATGAGCTGGGTGGGGTCGCCGCCGGGACCGCAGCGCCCGGCGGCGGCTTCGAGGACGTCGCGGGCGTCGTCGTAGCGTCCCTCGAACGCGGCGGTGAGGGCGCCGAGGGTGCTGGGCGGCAGGATGCCGAGCCCGTCGGCGACGGCAGCGGCCTCGCGGCAGCGGCGGAGGTCCCCGGTGTAGATGGCGGCCTCGGTGGCTCGGGCCAGGAGGTGGGAGGCGCGGTCCGAGGTGTGGTCGCCGACGTGCCGGACGGTGGCGGTGAGCAGGGCGTCGAACGCCTCGGCGGCGTTGCCGGCGCGCAGGGCGAGCAGTCCCGCGAGGGCGTCGTCGTCGGTGGCGGCGACGAGACGGCGGGCCCGGTCGCCGTCGCCGGACTGCCAGGCCTCGGCGGCGGCCCGCGCCAGCAGGGGCGCCCTTTCGGCCGGTTCGGGGGTGAGGCCGGCGGCGCGTTCGGCGAGGGCGGAGGCGAGGGCGGGGTCACCGATGGCACGTGCCACCCGTGACGCGAGACGGAGCTCGGCGGCGAGCCGACGGCTGGGGCCGAGAGCGGCGGCGGCCCGGTGCCAGGACCGGCCGGGTCGCTCGCCCTCGCCGCTGAGGACGGCGGCGAGGAGGCGGTGGGCTTCGCGCCGGTCGGCCGTGGACGCGGACTCGTACACGGCGATCCGGGTCCAGGCGTCCCGGAAGACGATGCCCTGGGCGGTGGTGTGCGCGAGGCCGGCCGCCTCCGCCGTGTCGAGGGGGCGGGTGTCGAGGCGGGCGGCGGTGACGGCGCGCGCGTAGGCGTGCGTCGCCACCGGGTACTGGTCGGCGGCGGCGAGGAGCAGCAGGAAGCGGGTGTCGTCGGGCAGGGCCCGTACGTCCCGCCGGTGGCTGCGCAGGAGGGTGGGGGCCAGGGCGCCGT
>NZ_JAAVVL010000001.1:3987698-4045509 GCF_018728545.1 Streptomyces sp. ATCC 21386 | reverse complement strand
GCGAGGGGCTCGGCGGGGAGCGGGTCGAGGCCCGTGAGCTGGCGCGGGGTGAGGGCCGCGGCGAGTTCCGCTGCGGCCCGCGGGTCGCCGTGAGCGGCGTGCAGCAGGCGTACGCGCACGCCTTCGGACGGCGTGGGCACGACGGCCGACGCTGTGTTCGGGCTCGGCCGCGCGTTCATGAGGGGCGGTGGCGAGCGATGCGGAAGTTGTGGGGGGTTCACCGGAGTCACCACGCTCATCACGTTACTTGCGAGTTAACCGGCCAGTAAAGACCGGCGATTTCGCCGATGCGGCGCGCGTAGACCCCGCTGACACTCCTGACGAACCCCACCCGTTTCAGGAGGCACCATGCAACGCCGCATGCGCCGTATCGCCACGGCCCTCGCGACCGTGACCAGCACGCTCCTTGTATCGCTCTCCTTCTCGGCGTCCTCCGCCCAGGCCGCCACCCACAACCCGGTCGTCTTCGTGCACGGACTGAGCAGTTCGTCCAGCAGCTGGGACGACTGGATCGCGTACTTCAAGGCGGACGGTTACACGTCCGCGGAGCTGTACTCCTGGTCCTACGACTGGGGCCAGTCGAACGCCACCACGGCGGCACAGCTCAAGACCAAGATCGACAGCGTGCGCGCCACGACGGGCGCCGCGAAGGTCGACGTGGTGGTGCACTCCATGGGCGCGCTCAGCTCCCGCTACTACCTCAAGAACCTCGGCGGGACCTCGTACGTGGACGACTTCGTCTCCACGGCCGGTGTGAACCACGGGACGACCGTCGCCGGTTGGTGCCGCTGGCTCTACACGTCGTGCGGCGAGATGTACACCGGCAGCTCGTTCCTCACCTCGCTCAACTCCGGTGACGAGACGCCGGGCAGCGTGTCCTACGCCAGCTACTGGTCGAACTGCGACGACGCGCTCACCCCGGACACCACCGCGATCCTCAGCGGCGCGACGAACGTCGAGGTCGGCTGTGTCTCTCACAACGAGATGAACAACGACCACGGGGTGTACGAGCAGGTCCGCAACTTCATCGCCTGACGCGGCACCGCCGCCCCACGCCACCCGTCGCACAGTCGTTCCCCACCTCCGTGCGACGGGTGAGCGGGTGCTTCCCGGGGGACAATCGCGGTATCCGCCGCCCTCTTCGGGAGGTTCCCATGGTCCGCGCCCGTGCCGCGAAGAACGCCGTGCACCACCCCCTCTTCGCCCGTTTCTACGCCAGACTGAGCGTGTCGGCGGAGCCGAGGATCGGCCCGCTGCGCGAGGAGTTGCTCGCCGGGCTGTCAGGCCGTGTCATCGAGATCGGGGCCGGCAACGGCCTGAACTTCGCCCGCTACCCCGGCACCGTCTCCGAGGTGGTGGCGATCGAACCCGAGCACTCGCTGCGGCGGTTGGCCCTGGAGGCCGCCCTGCGCGCCGAGGTGCCGGTGGACGTGGTGCCGGGCGCGGCGGAGGCGCTGCCGGTCAAGAGCGAGGCGTTCGACGCGGCCGTCGTGTCCCTGGTGCTGTGCAGTGTGCGGGACGTACGACGCTCGCTGAGCGAGGTCCGCCGGGTGTTGCGTCCCGGTGGTGAACTGCGGTTCTTCGAGCACGGCCGGGGCGGTGGCCGGGCCATGCGGACGGCCCAGCGGGCACTGGACGGCTCGGTGTGGCCGTTGCTGTTCGGCGGCTGCCACGTCTCCCGTGACCCGGTCGACGCGCTGCGGGCCGCCGGGTTCGAGGTGGGGGCGGTCCGGGAGGTCCTGGTGCCCGAGCAGGGGCCGCGGCTGCCCAGCTCCTACTGCGTGCTGGGCCGGGCGCGGCGGCCGGGGGTCACTGACTCCACTGGAGCAGCTCCCTCGTGATGTCGTGCAGGCCGGCCTCGCCGCTCTTGACGAGTCGGGCCAGTTCGCGCACCTGCTCGGCGGAGGTGACGACCTTGACGCCGCTGGCCACGAGGTAGCCGTAGGCGACGGCGGAGGCGAACAGTGCGTTGGAGCGCTCCAACGCCGGTACGTGCAGGAGGAGTTGGAGCAGGGCGGCGGCGCGGGCGTGCGGGGTGTCGTAGACGGCGACGTCGAAGATCTGGGCCTCGTGCCGGGCGACGGCCGCGACGAGCGCGCCCCAGTCGGTGACCTGGGGATCGCCGGGCGTCTTGCGTTCGGCGACCATCAGGAGCCAGGCGAGGTCGATGCGGAGCTGACTCAAGGGATCAGTGACGTCCCTCGCGCCCGTTCTCGGGCCCGGTGCCGAACTCCTCGGCGAAGACCGCCTCGTACTGCTTCATGAAGTCGGCGGCGGACTCGACGAAGGTGTGCCCCGCCTCGCCGGTGTCCTGCCTGACCAGCTCCTCGATGTACCGGTTCACACTCATCCCGCGCTCCAGGGCTCGCTCTCGGGCGGCTCGGGCCGTGTCCTCGTCCACCCGCACGTTCAGCTGGGTCTTGGCCATGGTTCGACGCTAGCGCCGGAGTGCTAGCGGAGGCAAGGGCGCCTTGGTCGCAGCCATCGAGGGCCGACCGATGGGTGCCCCTTACATCGACCCTGAAAACCCGACCTGCGGCGGAGACGGCCTCGGACCTCTGGGGGATTTCGGCTGTGCCCTGGGTCACACTAGGCTCGGCCGAGAACGCCCGGAATTCGAACTGGTTCGAGCCTGGAGGCCGTTTTGTCCACTGCTGCCGCTGAGCACCCCCTCGGCCGCGCGGAAGCCGACGGCATCGCCGCCCGCGCCCGGGGCCTGACGAAGGCGTACGGCTCGGGCGAGACGGCGGTCCTCGCCCTCGACGCGGTCGACGTGGACATCGCGCGCGGCCGCTTCACCGCCGTGATGGGCCCCTCGGGCTCGGGGAAGTCGACGTTGATGCACTGCCTGGCCGGACTCGACACCGTCTCGGCCGGCCAGGTGTGGCTCGGGGACACCGAGATCACCGGGCTCAGGGAGCGCGACCTGACCCGGTTGCGCCGGGACCGGATCGGCTTCATGTTCCAGTCCTTCAACCTGATCCCGACCCTGAACGCGGTCGAGAACATCACCCTGCCCATGGACATCGCCGGCAAGAAGCCCGACGAGAAGTGGCTGGCCCAGGTCATCGACACCCTCGGTCTGCGGGACCGGCTCAAGCACCGGCCCGCCCAGCTCTCCGGCGGTCAGCAGCAGCGCGTCGCCTGCGCCCGCGCGCTCGCCTCCCGGCCCGAGCTGATCTTCGCGGACGAGCCCACCGGCAACCTCGACTCCCGGGCCGGGCTCGAAGTGCTCGGCTTCCTGCGCGAGGCCGTGGACCAGCTGGGGCAGACGGTGGTCATGGTCACCCACGACCCGGGCGCCGCCGCCCACTCCGACCTGGTGCTCTTCCTCGCGGACGGGCGGATCGTGGACCGCATGGAGCGTCCCTCGGCCGAGGCGGTCCTGGAGCGTATGAAGCGCTTCGACACCGTCCGGGCGGCCTTCGCCCCTGGGAGCGCCCCGGCCGACGGGACCGCCCCGGTCACCGGGGCCACCGGGACCGCCGGGCCCATCGACGTCGACGAGGACTGAGACCGTGCTCAAGGCGACCCTGCGGAGTTTCCTGGCACACAAGGGGCGGCTGCTGCTCTCGGCACTCGCGGTGATCCTGTCCGTCGCGTTCGTCGCGGGCAGCCTGATCTTCTCGGACACGGTCACCCGCACCTTCGACCGGCTCTTCGCCTCCACCTCGGCCGATGTGACCGTGGGCCCCAAGGACGACGGGCTGGAGGGCCAGCTGCCCACCGGTGCGGAGGAGACGGTGCCCGCCTCGCTGGCCCAGCGGATCGCGGGCATCGACGGCGTCGCGGACGCCCACGTGGACGTGTCCGTGGAGAACGTCACGGTCGTCGACAGCGACAACGAGACGGTGGGACCGACGACGGGCGCCCCGACCATCGCCACCGACTGGCACCCCACCGACCGCAGCCCGGTGAAGCTGACCAGCGGGCACGCGCCGGAGGGCCCCGGCCAGGCGCTGCTGGACGCGGACACCGCGAAGAACAGGGACGTGCGGATCGGCGACACCCTGAGGGTCCTCGCCCGGCCGGGCTCCTTCGAGGTGAAGGTCGTCGGCATCGCCACCTTCACCACCACCAACCCCGGCTCCGCACTCGTCTTCCTCGACACCCGGGTCGCGCAGACCGAGCTGCTGGGCGACCCCGACGCCGCCACCGGCATCTCGGTGACCGCCGGGCCGGGGGTGAGCGACGACGTGCTCAAACGGCGGATCGCCGCCGCGCTGGGGCCGACGGCGTACGAGTACGAGACGGCCGACGAGCAGGCCGAGTCGGCCGCCGCCTCGCTCGGCGGTTTTCTCGACGTCATCAAGTACGTGATGCTCGGATTCGCCGGCATCGCGACGCTCGTCGGGATGTTCCTCATCGTCAACACCTTCTCGATGCTCATCGCCCAACGCACCCGCGAGCTGGGCCTGTTGCGCGCGCTGGGTGCCGACCGGCGGCAGGTGCGGCGGTCGGTGCTGACCGAGGCGGCGCTGCTCGGCCTGGTCGGGTCGACGCTCGGTCTCGCCGTGGGCATCGGGCTGGCCTTCGGACTGATCGCGCTCATGGGCGCCTTCGGGATGAACCTGAAGTCGACCGAGATGGTGATCGGCGTGGGAACGCCCGTCGCGGCCTACGTCGTGGGGCTCGGCGTGACCTTCGTGGCGGCCTACCTGCCGGCGCGCCGGGCCTCGGCCGTGTCGCCGATGGCGGCGCTCGCGGACGCCGAGATCGCCGGGGTCGGGCGGCCCCTGAGGGTCCGCGCGGTGGTCGGCGCGGTCGTCGGGGCGGCGGGTGCCGCCGCACTGGTGGGGTGCGCGCTGTCGTCCGACACGGGGTCGGCGGCCTCCCTGCTCGGCCTCGGTGTGGTCCTCACCCTCGTCGCGACGGTCGTCGCGGGACCTCTGCTCGTGCGGCCGGTGATCCGCGTCCTGGGCGGGGCGTTCCCCGCGCTGTTCGGCTCCGTGGGCCGGATGAGCCAGCGCAACGCCCTGCGCAACCCACGCCGGACCGGGGCCACCGCCGCCGCGTTGATGGTGGGCATCGCTCTGGTCGGCGGCATGTCCGTGGCGAGCGCGTCGATGACGAAGTCCTTCGACCAGGAGATCGACAAGACCCTCGGCGCCGATTTCGTCGTCCAGAACCAGAACTTCCTGCCGTTCCCCCAGGAGGTCACCGACAAGGTCCGCGCCACCGACGGCGTCGGCCTCGTCGTCCGGCAGCGGTTCACCCCGGTCGCGGTCCGGCTGCCGGACGGCGACCGGATCGAGACGACCGCCGCGGCCTACGACGCGCGGCTCGACGAGGTCGCGAACGTCACCTACGCCCGGGGCGACAGCGCGGCCGCGCTCGCGGACGGCGCCATCGGCATGGACGTGGAGTTCGCGCGGGAGCACGACGTGAGCGTCGGCGACACGATCCCGGTGCGGTTCCCCGCCGGCAAGAGCGCCGAGCTGAAGGTGGCCGCGCTCACCGACCAGGACACCGCCGACGGCTTCGGGATGCAGGGCGGGCTGTTCTTCGGGACGGGCACCATCGAGTCCCAGGTGCCCGACGGGCAGGACTCGGCGCTGTACGTGAACGCCGGCTCCGGCGTGGACGCCGACGAGCTGCGCGCGAACCTGGAGCGGACCCTCGAGGCCTATCCGCAGGTGCAGGTCCGCGACCAGGCCGACTACAAGGAGCTGGTGCGGGGCCAGATCGCCGTACTGCTCTACCTGGTCTACGCGTTGCTGGGCCTCGCGATCGTCATCGCCGTGCTCGGCGTGGTCAACACCCTCGCCCTGTCGGTGGTGGAGCGCACCCGGGAGATCGGTCTGCTGCGCGCGATCGGGCTGGCCAGGCGGCAGTTGCGGCGGATGATCCGGCTGGAGTCGGTGGTGATCGCCGTGTTCGGTGCCGTCCTCGGCCTCGCGCTGGGCCTGGTCTGGGGCGTGTGCGTGCAGCAGGTGCTGGCACTGCAGGGGATGAAGGCGCTGGCGATCCCGTGGGGCACGGTCGTCGCCGTCGTGGTCGGCTCCGCGGTCGTGGGCGTGGTGGCGGCCCTGTTGCCGGCCCTGCGGGCGTCCCGGATGAACGTGCTGGCGGCCATCGCGCACGAGTGATGCACTCGCGGTCTGCCGACTCAAGTCCCTTGCCAGTGAGGAGAGTTCATGCCGCGCCCGTTCCGCTTCGGAGTCAGCCTGCTCAGCCCCACGTCGGCCCGGGAGTGGCGCGCGAAGTGCCGCCGCGCCGAACAGCTCGGCTACGACGTGATCCTGGTCCCCGACCATCTGGGCATGCCGGCCCCGTTCCCGTCCCTGGTGGCCGCGGCGGAGGCGACCGAGCGGCCGCGGCTCGGCACCTACGTGCTCAACGCGGGCTTCTGGAACCCGACGCTGCTGGCCCGCGAGGTCGCCACCACGGACGCGCTGACCGGCGAACGGCTGGAGCTGGGACTCGGTACCGGATACGTGCCCGCCGAGCACGAGAAGGCGGGTCTGCCGTGGGGGTCGCCGGGCGAGCGGGTGGACCATCTGCTGCGCACGGTCGAGGAGGTGGACCGGCTCCTCGGTTCCGACGACCTCCCCCACTCTCGGCTGCGCTCGAGCGGTGGGACCCCCGTGCCGGGCCCCGTGCAGCGGCCCCGGGTGCCGCTGCTGATCGGCGCCCGGCTTTCGTCCGGATCCTGGAATTCCAGGCCGTCGGGCGGCCCCCGTGGTGGGATCCGATCATGACCGACCTGCGTATACGGGCCGCGACGCCCGACGACCTCGACGCCGTGCTCGCCTTCTGGAAGGTGGCCGCCGAGGGCACGAGCATCAGTGACGACCGCGACGGCGTCGAGCGGCTGGTGGCCCGCGACCCCGAGTCGCTGATCCTCGCCGAGCTGGACGGAGAGCTGGTGGGCACGGTCATCGCCGGCTTCGACGGCTGGCGATGCCATCTGTACCGGCTCGCGGTGGACCCCGGGCGCCGCCGCAGGGGCATCGGCTCGGCGCTGCTCACCGCCGCCGAGGAACGCTTCGTACGGCTCGGCGGGCGGCGCGGGGACGCGATGGTGCTCGTCCGCAACGAGACGGCCCAGCATGCCTGGCGCGCGGCCGGGTACGCGCCGGAGGAGAAGTGGCGGCGTTGGGTGAAGCCGCTCGTGGACTGACCTCCTCCCACAGGGACCGACACGCCTTTGCCGATCCTTTACCATGGGTGGACCCGTCAACTTCTACGGAAAGGTTGTGAGCGTCCGCCCATGGGCGAGCCTCCCAGTACCAGCACCGGCGCCCGACGTCGTACCGGCACCGGCGCCCGACGTGTCACCGGCCCCGCTGCCCGACGTCGCGCATTCCTCCCGCCTCTGTCCGACCATGGGACGGAGGTGACCCGATGACCGAAGTGCTCCTCCTTCTGGTGGCGGTGCTGCTCTCGCTGATCTGTGGTGCCTTCGTCGCCGCAGAGTTCTCGCTGACCACGGTCGACCGGGGCCGGCTGGAACGAGCCGTGGAGCGCGGCGAACGGGGCGCCGCGGGCGCCCTCAAGGCCGTACGGAACCTGACGTTCCAGCTCTCCGGCGCCCAGCTCGGCATCACCGTCACCAACCTGGTCGTCGGCATGCTCGCCGAGCCGTCGATCGCCAAGCTGATCGCGGGCCCGCTGGAGGCGGTCGGCGTGCCGAGCTCCGCGTCGAGCTCCGTGGCCCTCGTCATCGGTACGGCTCTGTCGACCGTCGTGCTGATGGTCG
This sequence comes from Streptomyces sp. ATCC 21386, assembly GCF_018728545.1. Lineage (NCBI taxonomy): Bacteria > Bacillati > Actinomycetota > Actinomycetes > Kitasatosporales > Streptomycetaceae > Streptomyces > Streptomyces sp. ATCC 21386. Next base: position 4,037,807 of record NZ_JAAVVL010000001.1, on the reverse strand, counting down.
TCGGCGAGCTGGTGCCCAAGAACTGGGCGATCTCCTCGCCGCTGCCGGTGGCGAAGAAGGTGGCGAACCCGCAGCGCTGGTTCAGCGCCGCGTTCCGGCCGTTCATCACCCACCTCAACAACACCGCCAACCGTCTCGTACGGCTCTTCGGCATCGAGCCGGCCGAGGAGCTGGCCTCCGCGCGCGGCCCCCAGGAGCTGGCGGCCCTCGCCCGGCACTCGGCCAAGGAGGGCGCCCTGGAGGAGGACACCGCCGAGCTGTTCGTGCGCACGCTCAACCTGGCCGACCTGACCGCACAGAACGTGATGACCCCGCGCGTCCAGGTCATCGCCCTCGACGCCCAGGCGACCTGCGAGGACGTGGCGAACGCGACCCGGGCCACCGGCCTGTCCCGTTTCCCCGTCTACCGCGGCAGCCTCGACTCGGTCGTCGGCACCGCTCACATCAAGGACGTCCTCGCCGTGCCCGCCGAGCGCCGGCTGCGCACCTCTGTCGCCGAACTGCTGCGCGAGCCGCTGTTCGTCCCCGAGTCGCTGACCGTCGACCGGGTCCTGGACCGGCTCTCGGGCAAGCGCACCATGGCCGTCGTCATCGACGAGTACGGCGGGACCGCCGGCGTCGTGACCCTGGAGGACATCGTCGAGGAGGTCGTCGGCGAGGTCCGCGACGAGCACGACCCGCACGAGACACCCGACCTGGCCCCCGTCGGCACCGACGGGAACGGCCGCGAACTGTACTCGGCCGACGGCTCGGCCCGCACCGACCAGCTCGCCCGCGTCGGCCTGCGCGCGCCCGAGGGGCCCTACGAGACGCTCGCGGGCCTCGTCGCCACCGAGCTGGGTCGTATACCGGCCGTCGGGGACACCGTGGAGGTCGTCGGCTGGCGGCTCGACGTGGTGGACGCGGCCGGGCGCCGGGCCGCGCGAGTGCTGCTGCACGCGCCGGTCGCGACCGCCGAGGAGCACGAGGAGGAGACCCGATGACCGCCGTCCAGCTGCTGATCGGCTTGGCGACGCTGGTCGTCAACGCCTTCTTCGTGGGCGCCGAGTTCGCCCTGATCTCCGTACGCCGCAGCCAGATCGAGCCGTACGCCGAACAGGGCGACCGCCGGGCCCGCAGTGTGCTGTGGGGCCTGGAGCACGTGTCCGCGCTGATGGCGGCCGCGCAGCTCGGCATCACCCTGTGCACCCTGGTGCTCGGTGTGGTCGCGGAACCCGCGATCGAGCACCTGCTGGAGCCGCTGTTCCACGCGGTGGGCGTGCCGGAGGGCGCGGGCCACGCGATCTCGTTCGTGATCGCCCTGACGCTCGCCACCTATCTCCACATGCTGCTCGGCGAGATGGTGCCGAAGAACATCGCCCTCGCGGAGCCGGTGCGCAGCGCCCTGCTGCTCGGTCCGCCGCTGGTGACGCTGTCGCGTGCGCTGCGCCCGGTGATCTTCACGGTCAACGCGTTCGCGAACACGCTGCTGAAGCTGATGCGGATCGAGACGAAGGACGAGGTCGCGGCGACCTTCTCGGACACCGAGCTGGCCCGGCTCGTCGCGGACTCCAGCGAGGCCGGCCTCATCGACGACCGTGCGCAGGAGCGGCTGCGCGACGCCCTCGAACTGGGCCGCAGGCCCGTGCGGGACGTGGTGCTCCCACTGGAGCGGGTCGTCTACGCGGGGATGGGGGTCACCCCCGAGGAGCTGGAGCGGCTGTCGGCCGAATCCGGGTTCTCCCGGTTCCCCGTGGTCGACGAGGGGCGCCGGATCGTGGGGTACCTCCATGTGAAGGACGCGCTCGACGCGGCCCCCCGGGACGTGCCGTTCTCCGTCCGCAGCATGCGGTCCATCGCCCGGGTGCGGGAGACCACTCCGCTGGACGACGTGCTCACCGCGATGCGCCGCAGCCGGACCCATCTGGCGGCCGTGCTGGGCGAGGACGGACGACTCGCGGGCATCGTCACCATGGAGGACGTCCTGAGGGAGCTGTTCGGACAGCCCGCCGTCTGAGCTCTGAGCCGGGCTCCTTACGGCCGCTCGACCTGCTGACGGTCGGACCGTCCGTCCGGCCGTCAGCCGATCAGGCCGTCAGCCGATCAGGCCGTCAGCCGATCAGGCCGTCAGCCGGTCGGGCTGTCAGCCGCCGAACAGGGTGACCGACCGCTGGGTATGTGCACGGGGTACCATTTCCGACGCCATGCAGACGAATCCCAGCCCGTCCGGCCCCGCCGCCCCCGGGCCCGCCTACTCCAGCCTCGTCACGGTCGGCGACTCCTTCACGGAGGGCATGTCCGACCTCCTCCCCGACGGTACGTACCGGGGCTGGGCCGATCTTCTCGCGGGCCGCATGGCCGCGCGCACGCCCGGCTTCCGGTACGCCAACCTCGCGGTGCGCGGAAAGCTGATCGGCCAGATCGTCGCCGAGCAGGTGGAGGTCGCGGCCGCGATGGAGGCGGACGTCGTCACCCTGGTCGGCGGTCTGAACGACACACTCCGGCCCAAGTGCGACATGGGCCGGGTGCGCGGCCTGCTGGAGGAGGCCGTGGAACGCCTCGCCCCCTCCTGCAAGCAGCTCGTCCTGATGCGCAGCCCCGGCCGCCAGGGCCCCGTCCTGGAGCGCTTCCGGCCGCGCATGGAGGAGCTGTTCGCGTGCGTCGACGAACTGGCCGCCCGGCACGGCGCCCTCGTCGTCGACCTCTACGGCGCGCCTTCCCTGGGCGACCCCCGGATGTGGGACGTGGACCGGCTTCACCTGACCGCCGAGGGGCACCGCCGGGTCGCCGAGGCGGTGTGGCAGACCCTCGGCCACGAGGCGGAGGACCCGGAGTGGCGGACCCCGATGCCCGTCACCCCGCCGCCCGGCTGGACGGCCCGCCAGGTCGCCCACGCGCGCTTCGCCCGGCAGTACCTGCTGCCGTGGATAGGGCGCCGTCTCACGGGCCGCTCCTCGGGCGACGGCATGCCGGCCAAGCGGCCCGAGTTGCTGCCGTACGAGGGCCCGCTAGCGTAGGGACCCGTCCGACCGGGAGGCGCCTGTGACCACGACCGTGATCAACCTCAAGGGCCGCATCCGCGACTTCGGCCCCCGGCTGGAGTACGCGCCCAGCGACGTCGTCTACATCGGCCGCCGCTGGACCATGGGCCACTGGGACCTGCCGCAGCACCCGCTCTTCAACCCCTTCCAGTACGACACCGAGAAGAAGAAGCGCGACGGGACGCGGGCCGAGGTCATGGCCAAGTACCGGGAGTACCTGACGGCCGACCCCGAGCTGATGGCCCTCGTCCCGGAGCTGCGTGGCAGGACGCTGGCCTGCTGGTGCGCGCCCGAACCCTGCCACGGCGACATCCTGGCGGAGCTGGCCGACGGCACGAAGTCCTCCGCCTAGCCTCCCGCCGACCTCACGCAGGCGCCACCGACCTCACGCAGGCACCTCCAACCTCTCCGCAGGGCGCCTCCGACGTCTTCGTAGGTTCCTCCGAAGAGACCCTCGGCGCTCACCTGCACGAATCGCCAGTAGAATCCGTACACGTGACTTCTGCGCCAGCCAAGCCCCGCATCCCGAACGTCCTCGCCGGACGCTACGCCTCCGCCGAGCTCGCCACGCTCTGGTCGCCCGAGCAGAAGGTGAGGCTGGAGCGGCAGCTCTGGCTGGCCGTGCTGCGGGCCCAGAAGGACCTCGGCATCGAGGTGCCGGACGAGGCGCTCGCCGACTACGAGCGGGTCCTCGACACCGTCGACCTGGCCTCCATCGCCGAGCGCGAGAAGGTCACCCGGCACGACGTGAAGGCGCGGATCGAGGAGTTCAACGACCTCGCCGGGCACGAGCACGTGCACAAGGGCATGACCTCCCGGGACCTCACGGAGAACGTCGAGCAGCTGCAGATCAGGCTCTCCCTGGAGCTGGTCCGCGACCGTACGGTGGCCGTGCTGGCGCGCCTCGGCAAGCTGGCCGGGGAGTACGGCGAGCTGGTGATGGCCGGCCGCTCGCACAACGTGGCCGCGCAGGCCACCACCCTCGGCAAGCGGTTCGCGACCGCCGCCGACGAACTGCTCGTGGCGTACGGCCGGGTCGAGGAGCTACTCGGCCGGTACCCGCTGCGCGGCATCAAGGGCCCGGTGGGCACGGCCCAGGACATGCTCGACCTGCTGGGCGGCGACGCCGCGAAGCTGGCGGAGCTGGAGGACCGGATCGCCGGGCACCTCGGCTTCGCGCAGGCGTTCACCTCGGTCGGCCAGGTCTACCCGCGCTCGCTGGACTACGACGTGGTGACCGCGCTGGTGCAGCTGGCCGCCGCCCCCTCCTCGCTGGCCAAGACCATCCGGCTGATGGCCGGGCACGAGCTGGTCACCGAGGGCTTCAAGCCCGGCCAGGTCGGCTCGTCCGCCATGCCGCACAAGATGAACACCCGCTCCTGCGAGCGCGTCAACGGCCTCATGGTCATCCTGCGCGGCTACGCCTCGATGACCGGTGAGCTGGCCGGCGACCAGTGGAACGAGGGCGACGTGTCCTGCTCCGTGGTGCGCCGGGTCGCGCTGCCGGACGCCTTCTTCGCGCTGGACGGTCTGCTGGAGACCTTCCTGACCGTCCTCGACGAGTTCGGCGCGTTCCCGGCGGTCGTCGCGCGTGAGCTGGACCGCTACCTCCCCTTCCTCGCCACGACCAAGGTGCTGATGGGCGCCGTCCGGGCGGGCGTCGGCCGCGAGGTCGCGCACGAGGCCATCAAGGAGAACGCCGTCGCCTCCGCGCTGGCCATGCGCGAGCAGGGCGCCGAGCGCAACGAACTGCTCGACAAGCTCGCCGCCGACGACCGCATCCCGCTGGACCGGGCCCAGTTGGACGCGCTCATGGCCGACAAGCTCTCCTTCACGGGCGCCGCCGCCGACCAGGTCGCCGTCGTCGTCGGCCGGATCGAGGAGATCGTCAAGCAGCGCCCGGAGGCCGCCGGCTACACGCCGGGAGCGATCCTCTGACCCGCTACACCCAGGCCGAACTGGAGGCCGCCCGCGACCGGCTGGTGCCGGACGTCCTCGCGGACGGCCTCCGGGTCCTTTTCTGCGGCATCAACCCGGGGCTGATGACGGCGGCCTCGGGCCACCACTTCGCCCGCCCCGGCAACCGCTTCTGGCCCGTGCTGCACCTGTCCGGCTTCACGCCACGGCTCCTGAAGCCGTCCGAGCAGGGCGAGCTGCCGTCGTACGGGCTCGGCATCACCAATGTCGTCGCCCGGGCCACGGCACGCGCCGACGAGCTGACGGCCGACGAGTACCTGGAGGGCGGCCGGCTGCTGACCGCCAAGGTGGAGCGGCTGCGACCGCGTTGGCTCGCGGTGGTCGGTGTGACCGCGTACCGCGCGGCCTTCGGCGACCGCAAGGCCACGGTCGGACCGCAGGAGCGGACGATCGGGGACTCGCGTGTGTGGGTGCTGCCCAACCCGAGCGGTCTGAACGCTCATTGGACGGCGGCGACGATGGCGGAGGAGTTCGCCCGGCTGCGGGTGGCGGCGGAGGACTGACCAGCCGGCCTGCCGCGTGACTGCCCGGGCGCCTCCCTTGGCCCCCGCCGGTCACGGTGGGTCCGTCTCCGTTATCAGCGCGACGAGTTGGAACGGCAGTTCCTTGTCCCACTGGGAGACGCCGAGGGCGACCCAGCGTCCGTCGACCTGCCAGAGGTGCAGGTCGGGGACGTGCGAGCTGAGTCCCGCCCACGGCTCGGGTATGTCCTCGCCGTCCAGCGACCGGTCGAGGACGCTCCACAGGCTGAACACCGCCGGGGCGCCCCAGCGCGCGGTGAGCAGCTCCGACAGGGCGTCCCGCTCCGCCTCGTACTGTTCCTCGGTCTCCTCGCGCCGTGAGCCGTCGTCCTCCCAGAAGTCGGCGCTCGTGCGTAACTCGGCGACGTGGTACCCCGGTCCGGCCGTGCCGACGTCCGACCGGCCGGGCTCCGGGGGGAACTCCTCGGAGCGCAGCCGGTCGATCACGGCGAGGTGGTGGGTGATGCTGCTCATGCGGTCCAGTAAAGCGGTCACCACTGACAATTGGCACGGCGTCAGGAGGCGGTGCCGGCGGTCCCGCGACCGGGCTGCGGCGTCAGGTGTCGTGGCACCCGGGCCGGCCCGTCGTGCGGGGGCGTCAGAGATCCCGCAGGTCGGAGGCGGCGGACACTCGCCCGGGTGCGTCGTGGCGAGTACGATCCGGCAGACACGGGCGCGAGCTGGGAGGACGGGCGTTGGGGCCACTGACCGGCGGGGATCCTTCTCTGCTTCGAAGAATCAACTCGGCCGTGGTGCTGCACGCGCTGCGGGCCACGGATCACGCGACGCTGACCGAGATCACCAGGGTCACCGGACTGTCCCGGCCCACGGTCGAGGGCGTCGTGGAGGGGTTGGTCGAGGCCGGGCTGGTGGTCGAGCGGGCCGCCGAGGAGGGGGCCGCCCGGCGGCAGGGGCGCCCGGCGCGGCGCTACCGGTTCCGGGCCGAGGCCGGCCATCTGCTGGGACTGGACGTGGGCTCGCACCGGGTGGCCGCGCTGCTCGCCGATCTCGACGGGCGGGTGCTGGGCTCGCTGTCCAAGGAGGTCTCCGAGTCCGCGTCGGCGGACGACCGGCTGGAGCGGCTGCGCTCGACCGTCGCCGAGCTGCTGCGCAGGTCAGGTGTGTCGCGCGGTTCTCTGCGCGCGGTCGGCGTGGGCAGCCCGGGGGTCATCGAGGCCGACGGCGCCGTACGCCTGTGCGCGGCCCTGCCGGAGTGGACGGGACTGAACCTGGGCGAGCGGCTGAGCCGTTCCTTCAAATGCTCCGTGCTGGTCGAGAACGACGCCAACGCGGCCGCCGTCGCCGAGCACTGGAAGGGTGCCGCCACCGAGTCCGACGACGTGGTGTTCGTGCTGGCGGGGCTGAGCCCGGGCGCCGGTTCGCTGATCGGCGGGCGGCTGCACCGGGGGTACGGCGGCGCGGCCGGGGAGATCGGGGCGCTGCACCTGCTGGGCAGGGAGGCCACTCCCGAGGCGCTGCTGTCGACCACGGGCGAGCCCCTGCACCCGTTGGACGAGCAGGCGGTCGCCGAGGTCTTCAAGCACGCGCGCGAGGGCGACCCGCGGGCCCGGGAGGCCGTCGACCGCTTCATACAGCGACTCGTCCACGACGTGACGGCCCTCGTCCTCGCCCTGGATCCCGAGCTGGTCGTCGTCGGCGGCTGGGCGGCCGGCATCGACGACGTCCTCGACCCCCTGCACCGCGAGCTGGCCCGCTACTGTCTGCGGCCGCCGCGCGTCGCCCTCTCCCGGCTGGGCGAGGCGGCCGTCGCCATGGGCGCGCTCCGGCTCGCCCTGGACCACGTCGAGGAACAGCTCTTCGCGGTGGAGGGCACGGTGACGGCCCGCCGCTGAACCACGGGCGACCATGACGAACCGCCGCGCCCCGGGGGCCGGGGCGCGGCGGTTCGTCATGGTGCAGCGTGGTGGCGGCTCGCGGCGGGAGACAGACAACGCTGTCGGCGCCGTCAGGACGCGCGGCGCTCCGGCCCGTGGTGGATCTCGACGCCGCCCGAGGCGCCGAACGTCAGTCGGCACGTGTCAGCGCGGTAGGTGGCCAGGGAGACGGCCGCCGTGCGCCCCTCGGCGAAGAAGCGGGTGGTGACGACCAGGACGGGCGCGCCCGGCAGCCGGTCGAGTTCCTTGGCGTCGTCCGCGCGGGCGGAGCCCAGCTCCACCGAGCGCTCCTGCCCCTCCAGCTCCAGGCGCTGCAGCTCGCGCAGGACGGCACGCGCGCGTGCGGCACCGGAGGGCGCGTCTATGGCGGAGAGGGCGGGTACCGAGTCCGCCGGGACGTAGAGCAGTTCGGCGGCGACGGGCTGGCCGTGCGACATGCGGGAGCGGCGTACGACGTGCACCTGCTCGCCGTGGGAGCTCTCCAGGATGTCGGCGACCGCGGCGGGCGGTGCTGAGGCCGTGCAGTCCACGGCCTGCCAGGCGTCGCCGGCGGTGCCCGGCCACGCGTGCTCCTCGGTGCCGACGGCGACACCCACGCGCGGGGGCGCGACGGTGGTGCCGACGCCGCGACGGCGCTGCAGTCGGCCCTCCAGTTCGAGCTGCTCCAGCGCCTGGCGGAGGGTGGCCCTGGCGACGCCGAAGCGGGCCGCGAGGTCACGTTCGTTGGGCAGGATCTCCCCCACCGAGAACTCGGAGTCCAATGCCTCACTGAGCACGGTCTTCAGATGCCAGTACTTCGGTTCCGGCACCGATTCCAGCTGCTGGGTCCCCACCCTGTCCTCCGCTGCTTCGCCGTGGCCCGGCGGCGTTTTTAGCGCCCTTGTTTATTAAAGGTTGTTGCACTTTCTTGCGACCATAGGCGTGCCCCCACCCTTGGTCAAGACCAATCGTCGAACCCTCGGGCATCCGACAGGCCGGTCGCCCGGCAGCGTTCATCAAGGCTTCACGGCCGCCACGGAGAGCAGCTTCTGCGGGTTGCGCACGATGTAGACGCACTGGACGAGCCCGTCGGCGACGTCGAGTTGGAAGACGCTGTCGACCTCGCCGCCGGAGACGAGGACCACGGCGAAACCGCCGTTGATCTCCATGAACCGCAACGAGACGTCCAGCAGGCCCTTGCCGGCCGCGCCGTGCACGAACCGGCCCACCCTGTCGGCGGTTTCGAGGACCCGCACCGGGGCCTTGCCGATGCCGCCGCCGTCGCCCACCAGACGGACGTCGGGGGCCAGCAGCGCCATCAGTCCGCCGAGATCGCCGTCCTGCGCGGCGGCGAGGAACTTCTCCGTCAGCGCGCGCCGTTCGCCTGGGTCGACCTCGTAGCGCGGGCGCCGCTCGTCGACGTGCCGGCGGGCCCGCCCGGCGAGCTGGCGCACGGCCGGCTCGGCGCGGTCGATCATGGCCGCGATGTCGGCGTACGGGTAGCCGAAGGCCTCCCGGAGCACGAACACAGCGCGCTCCAGGGGGGAGAGGGACTCCAGGACCACCAGGAGCGCGAGGGAGACCGTGTCGGCGAGGACGGCCCGCTCGGCGGTGTCCGGGACGGTGGCCGCGTAGTCGGTGACATAGGGCTCCGGGAGCCAGGGGCCGGGGTACGCCTCCTTGCGCGACTGGACCTGGCGCAGCCGGTCGATGGCGAGCCGGGTGGTGATCCGGACCAGGTAGCCACGCGGTTCGCCCACATCGGAGCGGTCGGCGCCGGACCAGCGCAGCCAGGCCTCCTGGAGCACGTCCTCGGCGTCGGCGACCCGGCCGAGCATCCGGTAGGCGACTCCCATCAGGACGGAACGGTGCTCTTCGAAGACGTCGATCGCCATGTCGGTGGTCACCGTTCCATCCCAACCCGAGGGGCGGGGCCGTGTCCAGGCGATTCCCACGAAGCGCGCGCCTTGTCGTCGGCGGGGACTACCCGCCGGTAGCAATTGCTGACAAGCTGTCTACGACCGCCGCACGCCGGCCCGTCCGTCGCCCACACGAGGAGCTGCACCATGTCCGCCGCCACGGTCTCCTTCCAGGTCCCCTCCCCGCTCGGTCCGCGGTCCGTGACGGTCTCCTACACCCGCGAGGGCGCCGGAGAACCGCTGCTCCTGCTGCACGGCATCGGCCACCACCGGCAGGCCTGGGACCCGGTGACGCACATCCTGGCGGCCGAGCGCGAGGTGATCACCGTCGACCTGCCCGGCTTCGGCGCCTCACCCGCGCTGCCGGACGGTCTCACCTACGACCTGCCCACGACGACCGCCGTCTTCGGCGCCTTCTGCGAGGCGCTGGACCTCGACCGGCCCCATGTGGCGGGCAACTCCCTGGGCGGCCTGCTCGCCCTGGAACTGGGCCGCGAGAAGCTCGTACGGTCCGTCACGGCGCTGTCCCCGGCCGGGTTCTGGAACGAGGCCGAGCGGCGTTATGCGTTCGGCGTCCTGCTCACCATGCGGCACATCTCACGGCGCCTGCCGCTCCCGCTGGTCGAGCGGCTGTCCCGGTCGGCGGCCGGCCGCACCGCCCTGACGAGCACCATCTACGCCCGCCCGGGCCGCCGTTCACCCGAGGCGGTGGTCGCCGAGACGCTCGCCCTGGCGGGGGCCACCGGGTTCGACGAGACCCTCCGGGCCGGTGGCAGCGTCCTGTTCACCGACGACGTACCCGGTCTGCCCGTCACCGTGGCCTGGGGCACCCGGGACTGGCTGCTCGTCCGCCGCCAGGGCGTCCGCGCCAAGCGGGTCATCCCCGGCGCCCGGCTGGTGCGGCTGCCCGGCTGCGGCCACTGCCCCATGAACGACGACCCCGCCCTGGTCGCCCGCGTCATCCTCGACGGCAGCCGCTGACCGGGCCGCCAGTCGATCCGCCGCCCGGCGGCGGATCGTCGCCCCGGACCCGAGGGCGACCCCGGCGCCCACCAGCACGCTGCCGACGGCCTGCGCGGCACCGTAGGAGCCCGTGCCGACGAGGGGGGCCGTGCAGGCGGCGGCCACCGGGATGAGGCCGGAGAAGAGGGTGGCGCGCTCGGCACCGATGCGCTGCACACCCATGTACCAGCACACGAACCCGACGACCGTGACCACCGCCGCCTGCCACAGCAGCGCGGCGGACTCCGTGCCGTCCGGGCGCCGCAGCCACGCACCGCCGTCTACGGCCAGGCCGACGACGGCCGACTCGATCGCGGCCACCGCGCACACGGTCGCCGACAGCAACCGCGGGCCGAGCGGCCGCAGCACCGGCACGGCCAGCACCGCGAAGCCGATCTCGCCCGCCAGCGCGCACAGCGAGAAGGCGATGCCCGCGCCGTCCGTACGGCCCCAGCCCTGGACGGCGAACGCGCCGGCCGCCACCAGCAGCGCCCCGTGCAGGACCGTCCGCCGGGGACGGCGGCCCTCCGTCAGCGGGACGAGGACCGCCACGGCCACCGGGGCGCAGCCCACGAAGACCCCCGGCACCGCCGGTTCCGCCGAGCGTTCTGCCGCGAGCACGGCGATGTTGAAGCCGACCATGCCGACCGCCGCGAGCAGCCCCAGCCGAGCCCACTGGCGTGCGGTGAGTCGGCGCAGGGGTGCCGTACCGCCGCGGCCGAGCAGCGGGAGCAGCAGCAGACAGGCGAGGCCGTAGCGGAGGAACTGGCCGCCCGCGTACGGGTAGTCGCCGAGGACGCTGTTGGCGGTGAACGAACCGCCGACGAGCACGCAGGCGAGGGCGGCGAGGAGGGATCCGGTGATCGCGGAAGGGGGCCGGGTGGTCGGCGGGGCGGTGGGCGTGGGATGCATGGTCGTGACGCTAGGCAGCGGGGCGGTCCGGTTTAAGGTCCACTTCCATGACGTCATCGGGGTCCAATTCCGACCGTGGCACGCTCCCCGGGTCCGCTCCCTGGGCCGCCGCCTGGGAGTTGCTGCTGCCCGTCGCGGACGCGCCCGCACGCGCGCGTGGACGCACCTTGCAGGCGGCGCTGAGGGAGGCGATCCGGTCGGGGCGCCTCGCGCGGGGGACGCGGCTGCCGGCGAGCCGGGAGCTGGCCGCCGACCTCGGCGTCTCGCGCGGCCTGGTGACGGAGGCGTACGAGCAACTGGTCGCGGAGGGGTACCTGCTCAGCGGCCGGGGCGCGGGCACCTGGGTGGGAGCCGTCGTGCACACGACGGCGCCGCCCCCCGCGCGGGACCTCGCTCCGCGTCCGCCGGGCGCGCGCGCCGACTTCGTGCCCGGGACGCCCGACCTGTCGCTGTTCCCCCGGGCGGCGTGGGCGGCGGCCCAGCGGGGGGTCCTCGCGGAGCTGGCGCACCACGAGCTGGGCTATCCCGATCCGCGCGGGCTGCCCCGGCTGCGCGTCGCGCTCGCCGAACTGCTCACCCGGCGGCGCGGCGTGGTCGCCGACCCGGAGCGGATCGTCGTCGTCTCCGGGGTGGCCCATGCCAGCACGCTGCTCGGGGCCGTGCTCCACGCGCGCGGGGCCCGCGTCGTCGGCGTCGAGGACCCCGGGAGCCCCGAGCACGGGACGCTCTACGCGGCCACCGGGCTCGCCACCGTGGCGCTGCCGCTGGACGACGAGGGGCTGGCCGTCGGGCCGCTGCGGGAGGCGGGAGTGCGGGCGGTGGTGACGACGCCGGCGCACCAGTTCCCCACCGGTATCGCGTACTCCGCGCGGCGGCGGGGCGAACTCCTCGACTGGGCGCGGACGGTGGACGGGCTGGTCGTCGAGGACGACTACGACGGGGACTTCCGCTACGACCGGGCTCCCGTGGGGGCGCTGCAGGGCCTCGACCCCGAGCGGGTCGCCTACACCGGGTCCGTCAGCAAGTCCCTCGCACCGGGGCTGCGGCTCGGCTGGCTGCTCGTGCCGGCGTGGCTGGCGGAAGAGGTCGTCGAGCGCAAGCGGACCATGGATCTCGGGCATCCCACCATCGACCAGGCGCTGTTCGCGCGGTTCGTGGAGCGGGGGGACTACGACCGGCAGCTGCGGCGGTGTCAGCGGGCGTACCGGGAGCGGCGTGACGTGCTGGTGGCGGCGCTCGCCGAGCACTTTCCGGGGGCGGAGGTGTCCGGGATCGCCGCCGGGCTGCATGTCATCGTGGCGCTGCCGGACCGGTACGGGGCGGTCGAGGGGTTTCTGGAGCGGGCTCGGGCGGGTGGGGTGCGGGTGCGGGGCGTGGTGGAGTACGGGCGGGTGCCGGACGGGCGGGTGCGGTTGGTTCTGGGGTACGCGCATCTGTCTCCCGGGCGGATTCGGGAGGGGGTGCGGTTGTTGGCGGCCGTGGTGGGGTGATCCGGGTTTCCTCCCCCCGTCGCCCCTACCCGTCCCTTCGCCCCCCCTCTGACCGCCCGGTGGGGCTTCTCGCGCAGTTCCCCGCGCCCCTGAAGGGCCTTCGGCCCTCAGAGGCAAAAGCACGGGGCGCAGCCCCTGCCTTCTGAGGGGCGCGGGGAACTGCGCGAGAAGCCCCCACCCGACCCGCACCCGGCAACGCACAGGTACCCCCGAGCGGCACGCGGTGTCGGCTTCCCCCGCGCCCCGCGCAGTTGTTCACTTGTCGTTTCCGTGTGCGCTGCGGCGCACACGTAGTTGTGGCTGTGCACATTGGCCGGATCCGTCGCTGGAGGCGCATTCATGTCACACCGTCCGCCGAGTTCCCTGCCCGGTCGCCGCAGCGTGCTGCGCGGCTCGTTCGCCGCGTCGGCGGCGCTGGCGCTGCCCGGTTCCCTCGCACTCGGCTCGGCGCCCGCGCTGGCCCTCTCGGGGCGGCCCAGGGCCGGCTGGGGCGTGCAGGCCGGGGACGTGACCGCGCACTCCGGGCTGGTGTGGGTGCGGTCGGACCGTCCGGCGCGGATGATCGTCGAGACGTCGGCCACCGAGTCGTTCCGCAACCCGCGCAGATGGCACGGCCCGCTGCTGGGCGCCGGGACGGACTTCACCGGTACGACGCGGCTGCGCGGGCTGCCCTCGGGCGAGCAGATCCACTACCGGGTGCTGCTCGCCGACCCCGACGACCCGCGCCGCACCGGGGAACCGGTCACCGGGACGTTCCGTACGCCCTCCCTGAAGCGCCGCTCCGGGGCACGGTTCGTGTGGTCGGGCGACCTGGCCGGGCAGGGCTGGGGCATCAACCCCGACCGGGGCGGCTACCGGATCTTCGACGCGATGGGCGCGCTGGACCCGGACTTCTTCCTGTTCAGCGGCGACACCATCTACGCCGACGGCCCGATCGCGGCGACGGCCCCGCTCCCCGGCGGCGGCACCTGGCGGAACATCACCACCGAGGAGAAGTCCAAGGTCGCGGAGACGCTCGCCGAGTTCCGGGGCAACTTCCGGTACAACCTGCTGGACGAGAACTTCAAGCGGTTCAACGCCCAGGTCCCGGCAATCGTGCAGTGGGACGACCACGAGGTCACCAACAACTGGTACCCGGGCGAGATCCTCACCGACACGCGGTACACCGAGAAGAGCGTGGACGTGCTGGCGGCGCGGGCGCGGCGGGCGTTCGGCGAGTACTTCCCGATCTCCACGCTGCGGCCCGGCTCCCGGGAGGGCCGTGTGCACCGGGTGGTGCGCCACGGCCCCCTGCTGGACGTGTTCGTGCTGGACATGCGGACGTACCGCGAGGCCAACTCGCCCGGTACGCAGACCACCGACCCGGTGGGCATTCTCGGCGTCGAGCAGTTGGAGTGGCTCAAGCGGGAGCTGTCCCGGTCGCGTGCTGTGTGGAAGGTGATCGCCTCCGACATGCCGCTCGGTCTGGTCGTGCCCGACACCGGGGACGGCAAGCCGAACATCGAGGCCGTGGCGCAGGGCGACCCGGGCGCTCCACTGGGGCGGGAGCTGCAGATCGCCGAGTTGCTGCGGTTCATCAAGCATCGGCGGATCACCGGCACGGTGTGGCTGACGGCGGACGTGCACTACACCTCGGCGCAGCACTACCAGCCCTCGCGGGCCGCCTTCACCGACTTCGAGCCGTTCTGGGAGTTCGTCTCCGGACCGCTGAACGCCGGTGCCTTCCCGGCGAACGCGCTGGACGGCACCTTCGGCCCCGAGCGGGTCTTCGTCAAGGCACCGACCACGGCGAACGTCTCTCCGGCGGGCGGCTACCAGTTCTTCGGCGAGGTCGACATCGACGGTCACAGCGGGGAGTTGACGGTCCGGCTGCGGGAGCAGGACGGGACCGTGCTGTACACGAAGGTGCTCCAGCCCGGTCTCGTCGGGCAGTGACCGACGCCGCGCAAGATCGATCCGAGGCCGCGTTCTAGCAGGTCAGGGGCGATTGTCAGTGGTCGCCCCTACCGTTTTCCCATGACGCGATCTTTGCAGGCCGTGGCCTACACGCGACCCTCCGTGCTGGAGTCCGTGACGGGCGGACACCGGCTGGGGCTGGAGACCTCGCGGGGCGCGACCCCGACGGGGGTCCAGGACCATCCGCGGTTCTTCACCGGCTTCCTGACCTCTCCTCAGGTGGCCGCGGCGGGGCTGCTGGCAGTGGCCGACGTGGCGGCGGCGCGGCACCACCAGCAGCAGCTGCGGTCCTCGCTGGACCCGGTGGTGACGGGCAACGGGGACCGCCTGCGGTTCGAGTCGTTCTCGGGCTGCGGCGGGGTCTACGCGCGGCTGGACGTACTGGGGCCGGGCCTCGACGGCGGCGAGGTGGGACACGGCACGACCAATGTGGACGTCAACAACCCCCTGCGGGAGGCCCTGTCCCGGGTCGGTGGGGACGATCCGCTCCATCTACGGGTGGGCCCGGAGGAGTTGGCGGTGACCACGACAGCCGGTCCGGTGGTGGAGAAGAAGGTGCCGCTGCCGGACCGCTGGCTGCGCGGCTTCGCCGAGGCTCAGGTGATCGCGGCCGGGTTCGACCTGCGGGCCGAGCTGCCCGCCGCCGAGGCCGTGCGCTTCCTGCGATCACTGCCGCGTGGGGGCGCGCGCGGAGCCTCACGCGGCGCCCAGTGGGTCGTGCCCGCCGGGCGCACCCTGCGGCTGACGACACGGCCCGTCCCGGGCGCGGTCTGCCTGCCGGGCCCGGAGCGGTTGGCCGCCCTGCAGCGGGTGCTGCGCCATGCCACGGCCCTGCGCGTGTACGGCCCACCGGCCACCGGCGCCACCGCCCTGCCCGGCGCCTGGGAGATCGTGCTCCCGGGGATGCGACTCACCCTCACCCTGTCCCCGGAGGCCGCGCGGGGCTTCTCCGGCGAGGGCGGGGTCCTCGACGCGCTGGCCACCGACGAGGCCGCCGAGGACGCGGAGCTGATCGCGGTGCTCCTGGCCTGGGAACCGCGCGTCGACATCGGGGACCTGGCCCTCTCCTCCGGTCTGCCCGCCGACCGGGTCCGGGCGGCGCTGACCCGGCTGGGCACCTCCGGCCGGGTCGGCTACGACACGGCCGAGGCGGCGTACTTCCATCGCGAACTCCCCTACGAGGCCGACCGCGTCGAGCGCCACAACCCCCGTCTGCGCGCGGCCCGCGCCCTGATGGCCGCCGGGGCGGTCGCTCTGGACGGCGACCTCGCCACGGTCACCGCCGAGGACGGCCATGTCCACCGGGTGCGGGACAGCGCGGGCACGCTCAGCTGCTCCTGCCTCTGGTGGGCGAAGTACCGGGGCGGCCGCGGCCCGTGCAAACACGCGCTGGCGGTACGGATGGTCCGCCGGGGCGCGTCGGTGGAAGCGAGCGGGGCCGGGATCGACGGGGGTGCGCGATGAGTACGCAGACGCTGATCAGGGCGGTGCGCGCGGGGAAGGTGAGCGATGTCGTCGCCTTGGTGGACGGCATGACGGACACCGAACGGCGTGCGTGCGTCCCGGAGCTGAAGCAGCTGCGCAGGGAGCTGCGGGCGGAGCCGTGGCGCTCTCCGGCCCAGCGGGCGTATCCCGCGCTGCATGTCGCCGGCGCCGCCTGTCAGACGGGTGCCGCCGCCGTGGCGGCCTGGCTCACCGGGTCCGACCTGCGGTGGCGGCAGGCCCCTCCGGCGGTGCTCATCGAGGTGCTCGGCGACCGGGACCCCGAGTGGCTCGGCGAGCTGGTGCGCCGGCTCGCGGAGCGTCCGCTCTCCGCCCGCGTCCAGTACGAGCTGATGGCCGGCCTCGTGCGCCTCGCCGGCTGCCCGGTGCCCACCTCGGAGGCCTACGTACGGGGCTGGATGGACCACGTCGGGCGAGCACGCCGCCCGGCCGGCACGGTCATCGGGAACCTGCGCGGCGACCCGCACCTGGCGGAGCTCGTAGCCGCGCTGTTCGAGACGGAGGAGGTGGGCGCCCGCAGCGCCTGGCGGTACGACGTCGGACCGAACGACTGGACGTACGCCCTCACCCAGCTGACCCGTGAGGGCCTCCTCGACCGCAAGGCCATGGTCGACGGATGCGTGGCCCGGCTGCTGCGCGGTGGCGGTTCCACGGCGGACGACAAGGTCTTCCTCGGGCTGCTGACCGCGCTCGACCTCACCCGCGACGAGCGGCTGGAGCGGATCGCCGACTGGACGGCGCTGTGTGCGGACGCGTCGTCCACGGTGGCCGCGCACGCCCAGGCGGTCCTGGCGGACCTCGTGCTCGACGGCGGGCTGGGGCCGCGCCGGCTCGCCGAGCTGACCGACGCGGTGCTCTTCCGCACCGAGAAGAAGCTGGTCCGCGCCCAGCTCGTGCTTCTGGGCAGGGCGCTGAAGAAGGACGCGTCCCTCGCGACCGACGTGCTGCCCGTGGTGGCCGGGGCGTTCGGGCACGAGGACACCGATGTGCAGGAGCGGGCGCTGAAGCTGGTGCAGCACCATCTCGGTGACCTGGGCGACCTCGGCCGGAACGTCGAAGCGATGCGGGCGCGCGAAGAGATCGCCGACCACGCCTCCCGGCTGAGCCCGGGACTCCGCGCCCGGGCTCAGCAGCTCCTCGGCGCCTCGATGACGGAGTCCGCCCCTGAGGCCTACGAGGAACTGCTCCCGCCCGTTCCTTCCCCGACCCGCCTCGCGCCCGCGCCGGAGTCGGTGGCCGAAGTGGCCGAGGAGGTCGGCGCCCTGCTGGTCGCGGACGGCGAGGTCGGCGCGTTCGAGCGGGCGCTGGACGGACTCGTGCGCCACGCGCACCGGAACCGGGACGCGCTGGTGGAAGCGTTGCGTCCGGCGGCGGCGCGGCTCTGGTGGGCGGACCTGGCCCCGGAGTCCGTCGACCGGTACTTCAGCGAGTCCCCCCACGGCCTGGAGATCGTCGTCGCGGCTCTCGTCAAGCAGCTCCGTACGGTCGGCCTCGCTCCGGAGCTCCATGAGTCGGCCGACTCCCGCGGTTGTGTGCACAGCGGCCCGGCCGACGTCTTCGAGGCGCGGCTGCGGGAGATCGCGTACCGCGTCCGGACCGACCCGATGCCGTTCCTGCTGGCGACGCCCACCTGGAGCACCGGGACGCTGGAGGCGGCGGAGCTGGTGGAGCGGCTCGACGTCCATCGGCGGTCGGGTTCCCGGCCCGGCGAGGCGGACTTCGCGCAGGCGCTGCTGCGTGTGCGGCGCGAGGACCCGACCGCGCTCGCGTCCGCCGCGGCGGCGGCCGGGCGGCTGGGGACGGCGGAGGGCGACCGGCTGGCCGAGTGGCTGCGGACGGACATACCGTCCCAGCCCGTCGAGCGCTGCCGTACGGCCGGGCCGAGGATCCTCGTGGAGTTCGGCGAGCTTCCGGAGCTGCGGAGCGCCTTCTTCCCGCCGGAGTTCCGGCGCCTCGGCCGTCCCCTCTCCGTGTACCGGGGCAGCTGGCGCTGTCCCCACTGGAACCACCGGGACTGGCGGCACTGGCTGGCCGTGGTGCCGGGCCGCCCGGAACTGATGGCGGGGCGTGTGCTCCGTGACCTGTCGCAGGCGGTGATCGAGGACACCAGGACGGGGTTCTCGTTCTTGCCGGCGCTCGCCGAGGCGGAGGGCGAGGCCGGCGACGCCGTGCATCTCTGCGTCGCGTACGGGCTGGGCGCGCGGCGCGCGGAGGACCGGCTCGCCGCCGTCGACGCCCTGTTGGGGCTGGCGGCACGGGGCCGGTTGGACGCGGAGCGGCTGGGCACCGGTCTGGGGCGGCTCGCGGTGGTGGCGAGCGTCAGGCCGACGCGCCTGGCCGAGGCGATGCGCGTGGTGGCGGCCACCGGGGCGTACGGCACCGCGTGGTCGGTGCTGCGGGAGGCACTGCCGCCGATGCTGGCCGAACTCGTGGGCGAGGGAGCGGCCCAGGGGAAGGCGCCGGCGCGCGGTCTCGGGGAGCTGGTGGCGGTCGCCGCCGAATGCGCGGAGCGGTCCGGGGCACACGGGCCGCTGCCGTATCTCGCGGAGGCGGCGCAGAGGAAGGGCTCGTCGCGGGTGGTGACCCAGTCGCGGCGGTTGCGTGCGGCGCTGGTCTGACCTCTCCGGTCACCGTTGACATCGGTTCCGACAGCATCATTCATAGAAAAAGCAACAAAAGGTGCGGAACGATGCTTTTACCGGTCAGTCACAAAGCGTTCGTGATCACGCAACACCGTTCGTCCACAGTGGTCACATGACTCGAGACATGTCTGATGTGACGCGGGCGAGCCACGGCCGCCCCCAGCACCACCCGCTGCGCTCCGCCCTCACCGGGCTTCGCGGCTGGTGGGAACGGCGCCACGGCCACGCGCCGCCGCCGAAGGATACCGACGCCCGGCCGCCGCTCGCCGAGGGGCGGCAGGCCGGGCCGTCGGAGACGGTCGCCCCGGTGGTCACGGGTGCGACGTTGATGTGGCGTATGCGGACGACTGTGAAGGACGAACCGGGTTCGCTGGCCGCGCTGTGCACGGCGCTCGCGGAACTCAGGGTCGACATCCTGAGCCTGCAGACGCATCCGCTGGCCGAGGGCACGGTCGACGAGTTCCTGCTCAGGGCCCCCGAGGAACTGTCCGCGACCGAGATCGGCCGGGCCGTGTCGGAATCGGGCGGCACCGGGACCTGGATGGAGCGCGGTGACGCCCACGACCTGGTGGACGCGCCCACCCGGATCCTCGGTCTGGCCACACGCACGGCGCTGGACGCGGCGGAACTCCCGCTCGCGCTGCGGCAGTTGCTCGGCCGCTGCACGATCCGCTCGCTGCCCGCCACCGCTCCCGGCTCGGGGCGGGCCCAGGAGGGTGTCCCGGTCGAGGGCGTCCTGGAGGACACGGTGATGCGGCTGCGGGCTCCGGAAGGCGGGGTGATCACCGTGGAGCGGCCCTATCTGCCGTTCACGCCGACCGAGTTCGCGCGGGCCCGGGCGCTGGTGGAGCTGGACGCGCGACTGGGGCCGCGGATCCCGCGCAGTCAGGACGTGTTGACCCTGCCGGAGGGCAGCGACATCACGGTGCGCCGCGCCGACGTCGGCGACCTGCGGGCGGCGAAGGCGATGCACGAGCGGTGCTCCGCGCGCACGCTGACCATGCGATACCACGGGCCCGTGGGGGACGCCGACCGGTATCTCAAGCACCTGCTCAGCCCGCGTTTCGGGCGGACGCTCGCCGTGCAGACGGCCTCGGGGCGCCTCGTCGGGCTGGGACACCTTCTCTGGGACGGCGACGAGACCGAGATCGCGCTGCTCGTCGAGGACGAGTGGCAGCGGCGGGGCATCGGCGGTGAACTGCTCCGCCGCCTCGTGGAGATGGCGGCCGAGACGGGCTGCGAGAACGTGTACGTGGTGACGCAGTCGTCCAACACGGGGATGGTCGCGGCGATGCGGGGGCTTGAGCTGCCGCTCGACTACCAGATCGAGGAGGGGACGCTGGTGATCACCGCGCGACTCTCCGAGGCGGGGGTCTCCGAAGCGGGGGTCTCGGAAGCGGTGGAGGGGCGGCGGGCGGGGTGACCGACGGGGCGGGTCGGGTGCGGGTGAGTGGGGGCTGGTCGCGCAGTTCCCCGCGCCCCTGAGGGGGCGCGGTCGCCGGGCGGTGGTTGCATGGCACGGGGGTTCGGGGCCCGCCGTCCCGCCCGCCGGGTACCTGCCTCGGCCCACACCAACCGACACGGCTCAGGCCCCGTCGGCCCGCCCCGGAACCCGACGGCCCGCCGCGGGACCCCACCCGCCACACGCTTCTAGGCGCGGCCCGTCGAGAACGCGGCCCCCTCCTCCTTGCTCCACTCTCTCGGCAGGCCGGTGGCCAGCTCCCCCAACGCGTAATCCAGGTCCGACCACAGGTCGTCCGTGTCCTCCAGGCCCACCGACATGCGCAGGAGTCGGTCGCTCACCCCGGCACCGCGGCGGTCCGACTCCTCCACGATGCGGTGGCTGATCGAGGCCGGGTGCTGGATGAGCGTGTCCACGCTGCCGAGGCTCACCGCCGGGGTGATGAGGCGGACGGCGGCGATGACCTCGTGCGGATCGCCGTGGACCTCGAAGGCGATCATGGCGCCGCCGATGCTCGGGTAGTGGACCCGGGCGACGCGCGGGTCGGCGGCGAGACGGCGGACGAGTTCGGCGGCGGTCGCGGACGCCGCCCGGACGCGGACCGGGAGCGTGGACAGGCCCCGCAGCAGGAGGTAGCCGGCGAGCGGGTGCAGGACGCCGCCGGTGGCGAAGCGGACCTGGCGGAGCCGTCCGGCGAACTCCTCGTCGCAGGCCACGACTCCGGCCATGACGTCCCCGTGCCCGCCGAGGTACTTGGTCGCGCTGTGCAGGACGAGCCGGGCGCCCTGCTCGACGGGACGTTGCAGGACGGGCGTGGCGAAGGTGTTGTCCGCGAGGAGCGGGACCGAGCCGCAGGCGTGCGCGAGGGCCCGCAGGTCGATCTCGGCGAGCGTCGGGTTGGCCGGGGACTCGACCATGACCAGGCCCGTGTCGGGGCGCAGCGCGTCCGCGACGCCGGCCGGGTCGACCCAGGTGACCTCGGTGCCGAGCAGCCCGGCGGTGAGGAGATGGTCGCTGCAGCCGTACAGGGGGCGTACGGCGACGACGTGGCGCAGGCCTATTGAGGCGCGCGCGAGGAGGACGGCACTGAGGGCCGCCATGCCGCTGGCGAAGGCGACCGCGCTCTCGGTGCCTTCGAGGCGGGCGAGGGCGGTCTCGAATCGGGCGACGGTCGGGTTGCCGAGCCGTCCGTAGATCGGCGGGCCCTCCGGCTGGGCGCCGTCGCCGGCGAAGGCGTCGATGCGGGCGGCCTCGCCGCGGCTGTCGTACGAGGGGTAGGTGGTCGACAGGTCGATCGGCGGGGCGTGCAGGCCCTGGCGCGCGAGGTCGTCGCGGCCGGCGTGCACGGCCTCGGTGGCCAGTGCCCTCGGCGTGGTGCGTGCGTGGTCGTACGCGTGCGTGCTCGCAGAGTTCATGGAGATCAGAGTGAACATCGGCCGGGCCCCGGGGTGCGAGCACCGTGCTACGTTCGAACAATGGCCGATTCCGTCGTACTCGATCCGGTGGACCTCCATCTGCTGCGACTGTTGCAGAACGACGCCCGGACGACGTACCGGGATCTCGCGGCCCAGGTCGGGGTGGCACCGTCCACCTGCCTGGACCGGGTGACACGGCTGCGCCGTGCGGGCGTGATCCTCGGCCATCAGCTGCGGCTGGATCCGGCCAAGCTGGGGCGGGGGCTGGAGGCGTTGCTGTCGGTGCAGGTCCGGCCGCACCGGCGGGAGTTGGTGGGACCGTTCGTGGAGCGGATCCGGGCGCTGCCGGAGTCGCGGACCGTGTATCACCTCACCGGGCCGGACGACTATCTCGTGCACGTCGCGGTCGCGGACATGGCGGATCTGCAGCGCCTGGTCCTCGACGAGTTCACGTCACAGCGCGAGGTGGCGCGGGTGGAGACCCGGCTGATCTTCCAGCAGTGGGAGTGCGGGCCCCTGCTGCCTCCGGACACCGACCGGCCCGCACCCTGAACCGGCGAACACCGTCCGGCCCCCGGCGCACCGCACCCTCGTCACCCGCATCACGCCCTGAGCGGAATCCGGCCGACGTAAGGCTCAAGCGCGGGTTAAGCAGCTGACGCCGATCCCGTGGCCGTACAAGATTGTCGGCATGTCTGACACCAAGAGCCCCCTGCCCCGTGAGGTCGCCGACGCGTACGTCGACGATCTCATCGCCCTCGACCCCGTGACCGGTACGTATCTGGGTGTGAAGGAGAGTTCCGGCAAGTTGCCGGACACCTCGCCGGCCGGTCAGGAGGCTCGCGCGGAGCTGATCCGGACGACGCTCGCGCGCCTCGACGAGGCGGAGCGGCGACCGGGCGCGGACAGCGACGTCGAGCGCCGGTGCGCGCGCCTGCTGCGCGAGCGGCTGACGGCGGAGCTGGCCGTGCACGAGGCCGAGGAGGGACTGCGCGCCGTCGGCAACATGGTCACGCCGCCGCACGAGGTGCGTGAGGTGTTCACGATCACCCCGGCGGAGACCGAGGAGGACTGGGCGGCGATCGCGGAGCGGCTGCGCGCGGTGCCGACGGCCTACGCCGGGTACCTCGAGTCCCTCGCGCTCGGCCTGGAGCGGAAGCTGTACGCGGGCCCCCGTCCGACCGCGACCTTCATCGGCCAGCTCACCGAGTGGGCGGACACGGACGGTTCGGGGCGCGGCTGGTTCGAGGACTTCGCGGCGGCCGGGCCCGAGTCGCTGCGTGCCGAGCTGGACGAGGCCGCGCGCGGGGCGACCCGGGCCGTGGTGGAACTGCGCGACTGGATGCGCGACGTGTACGCCCCGGCGGTGGAGGGGGCGCCGGACACGGTCGGCCGGGAGCGCTACGGCAGGCTGGTCCGCTACTTCACGGGTTCGGACCTGGACCTCGACGAGGCGTACGCGTACGGCTGGGCCGAGTTCCACCGTCTCCTCGGCGAGATGAAGGAGGAGGCCGCGAAGATCCTGCCCGGCGCCGAGACGCCCTGGGTGGCGCTCGCGCACCTGGACGAGCACGGGCGGCACATCGAGGGGGTCGACGAGGTGCGCGCCTGGCTGCAGTCGTTGATGGACGAGGCGATCGAGGCGCTGGACGGCACCCACTTCGACCTCGCCGAGCCGGTGCGCAAGGTCGAGTCCTGCATCGCCCCGCCCGGCGGCGCGGCGGCCCCGTACTACTCGGCCCCGACCGAGGACTTCTCCCGCCCGGGCCGCACCTGGCTGCCGACGATGGGGGCGACCCGCTTCCCGGTGTACGACCTCGTCTCCACCTGGTACCACGAGGGCGTTCCGGGCCACCATCTCCAGCTCGCGCAGTGGGTGTACGTCAAGGACGACCTGTCCCGCTACCAGGCCACGATCGGCGGGGTGAGCGCCAACGCCGAGGGCTGGGCCCTGTACGCGGAGCGGCTCATGGACGAACTGGGCTTCCTCAAGGACGCGGAGGAGCGGCTCGGCTACCTGGACGCGCAGATGATGCGCGCGGCCCGGGTCATCGTCGACATCGGCATGCACCTGGAGCTGGAGATCCCGGCGGACTCGCCCTTCCACCCGGGCGAGCGCTGGACCGTGGACCTGGCCCAGGAGTTCTTCGGCGCCCACAGCAGCCGGCCGGCGGACTTCGTGGAGAGCGAGCTGACGCGCTATCTGACGATGCCGGGGCAGGCCATCGGCTACAAGCTCGGCGAGCGGGCCTGGCTGCTGGGCCGGGAGAACGCCAGGCGGCGCCACGGCGAGGCCTTCGACGCCAAGGCCTGGCACATGGCCGCGCTGTCCCAGGGTTCACTGGGCCTGGACGACCTGGTGGACGAGCTGTCCCGGCTGTGATCCGGTCCGGCCGGGCCCACCGCCGCGCACCACGGCGGGGCCCGGCCGTCACGCCGGTTGCCTCACATGTCGGCCAGGGGTCTCACTCTGACCAGGCCGAGCCAGGTCTCCGGCCCCGTCGAGACCCGGGCGGCGCTGACCCCGTAGCGGCCGGGAGCCAGCTCCACCCGTACATGGTCGGTCTCCCGCAGCGACCTGCCGGGCCAGACGGCGTCCAGGAGGACGACCGGACCCGGCACCCGCCACTTCGACTCCGGCCCCCAGGCCGCGCTGTCGAGGGCCGCCGGAACGCCGGAGAGGAGTTCGGTCTCGGAGTCGGCCGCGTACCAGCGGACGAAGGTGCCGTGCTCGGGCAGATACGCGGTGGACGCGGGTTCGTCGCCGAGGACCAGGGCGCGGGTGTCGCCGACGGGCAGCAGGCCGACGTCTCCGTCGACCTCGCAGGCCCGGTCGTAGTCCGAGGACGTCTCGTCCCCGTCGGCGCCCGCCCAGAACGGCAGAACCGCCTCAGGCATCACGATGAGCGGTCCACCGCTCGACTCCACCCACCGCACCACATCGGGCACCACCGCCGCGTCCGCGTATCCAGCCATGCCCAGAAGCTACACGGCGGCCCGCCAGCCCAACTCGCCGCCCCCGCATGCTTCTTGACAATCTGTCAGCAAAGGGTCGCTTCGCGGTCACCGCCGGCGAGGGGCACGCGGGTGGCGTGCACAACCCGGCGATCGACCGGACGGCGGCCCGGGTCAGCAGCCGCAGTCCTCGGCGTCCACGGGCGCGGTGAGCGGGTCCGCCGTGCGTCGCCCCTCGCCCTCCCAGGTCTCGTACGCGAAGCCCTCGCGCGCCCAGTACTCGAACCCGCCGAGCATCTCCTTGACCTGGAAGCCGAGTTCGGCGAGCGCGAGGGCGGCGCGGGTCGCGCCGTTGCAGCCGGGGCCCCAGCAGTAGGTGATGACGGGCACGGACTTGTCGAGCAGTCGCTCGGCCTGTTCGGGGATGAGAGCGGTGGGGAGGTGGACCGCGCCCGGTACGTGTCCCTGGTCCCAGGACGCGGTGGAGCGGGAGTCGAGGACCACGAAGCCGGGGTCGCCGTCGGCGGCGAGCGCGGCGGCCACGTCGGAGACGTCGGCGTGGAAGGCGAGGCTGGCCCGGAAGTACGCGGCGGCCTCGGCCGGAGCGGCGGGGGCGACCCGCAGGACGGCGTTGGCGGCGGATGCGGTGGCGATGGTCATGAGCTGGCCTTTCCCTCGGGGAAGCCCTTGTTCCCCTCACCGGAAACCTATGGCGGATGATCACTGTTCCTGAAGGGGCGATCCACGGCTTGGACCTTGTTCGGCCGGGGATTCCCCTGCTATTCATCGGTGATGGCCGCGAATTCCCCGTATCTGCCCGATGCCACCGACTGGCTCATCCTGGAGGCCCTCCAGCGCGAGGGCCGGGCCAGCTTCGCCGAGCTCGCCCGTGCCGTGTCGATGTCGGCGAGCGCCGTGACCGAGCGGGTGCGGCGCCTGGAGGAGGCGGGTGTGATCCAGGGCTACGCGGCCGTCGTGGACCCGGAGCGGCTGGGGCTGCCGATCCTGGCGTTCGTCCGCCTGCGCTACCCCACGGGGAACTACAAGCCGTTCCACGATCTGGTGGCCGTCACGCCCGAGATCCTGGAGGCGCACCACGTCACCGGCGACGACTGCTTCGTGATCAAGGTCGCGGCCCGTTCGATGCGCCACCTGGAAGAGGTGTCGGGCAAGATCGGCGCGCTCGGGTCGGTGACGACGAGCGTCGTCTACTCCTCACCGCTGCCCCGCCGCCCGCTGGGTCGGTGACCTCGCTGCGCGGCGCACCACCGACCTCGCTGCCCCACGGCCCGTCCCGGTGGCCGACCCCCGCTGCCGCACGGCCCGTCCCCGCCCGCCGGTCACCGACCCCGCTGCCGCACGACCGATCCCGTCCGTTCCTTCACGACCTCCAGCTGGGCGTGGACCCGCCTGCGCAGATCGGCGACGTGGCTGACGATGCCGACACTGCGGTCGCGTTCGCGCAGCGCGTCGAGGACGTCGAGGACCTCGTCGAGGGTCTGGTCGTCGAGGCTGCCGAACCCCTCGTCGATGAAGAGGGTGTCGAGCCGTACGCCGCCCGCCTCGTCGGTGACGACGTCGGCCAGACCGAGGGCGAGCGCGAGGGAGGCGAAGAACGTCTCACCGCCGGAGAGCGTGGCCGTGTCCCGCTCGCGCCCCGTCCAGGCGTCGACGACGTGCAGCCCGAGCCCGCTGCGCCCCCGACCGGCCCGGTCGTCGGAGTGCACGAGGGTGTAGCGGCCCGAGGACATCCGCTGGAGCCGTACGGTCGCGGCGGCCGCGACCTGTTCCAGCCGGGCCGCGAGGACGTACGCCTCCAGGCGCATCCGGCGCTCGTTGTCGGCGGAGGTGCCGGCCGCGAGCCCCGCCATCCGGGCGACCCGGTCGTACTCCTCGCGCAGCGGTGCCAGTCGGCGTACGGAGGCGGTGGCCCGCGCGGACAGCCCGTCGAGTTGGACGCGGCTGCGCTCGGCGGCGTCCCACGCGGAGACGGCGTGCTGGAGCCGTCGGGCGGCGGCTTCGGCGTCACGTTCGGCGGCCCCGAGGTCGGCGGGCGGCTGCTGGGCCGCAGCGGCCGTCTCCACCTCCGCGAGCACCGCCCGCACGGCCGCCTCCTCCGACTGCCAGGCGTCGAGGCGGTGTTGGAGATCCCGGTGGGCGGCGTCGTCGAGCACGGCGGCGGCCGCCTCCCGCGGGGTGTCGAACCCGGCGCGGAACGCCGCGTCCGCCAGGCGCGCGTCGGCGTCCTTCAGGCGCTGCGCGGTGTCCTCGGCCGCCCGGGCGGCCTCGGCGGCCCCGTCGAGCTTCGCGGCCCACACCTCCAGCCGGCCGGCCAGCTCGGCCACGCTCTCGGCATCGCCCCGCGCCTCGGCCAACTCGGCCTCCAGGGCGGTGCGTTCCTGCTCCAGGGTGTCGCGCCGGGTGTCGCGGGACGCGGCCCTGACGGCCGCCTCCTGTCGTGCGGCGGCCCGTCGGTCGCGTTCCTGTTCGGCGTGGAGCAGCGCCTCCTGCGCGGGGTGCAGGTCGAGGGCGAGCCGCCGGGCCTGCGTGTGCTCCCGCTCCAGCTCCGCCGCCGTCGCGGCGAGCCGTTCGGTCGGCGCGTCGCCCGCCTCGGCGCTCGCGGCGGCCAATGCCCTTTGTGCGAGCCCCAGTCGCTGTTCCGCACCGGCCCGTTCCTCGTCGGCGCGCTGGAACGCGGCGAGCGCCGCCTCTTCCGCCTCGCGGTCCACATGGCCCGCGTCCTTCCGGGCGGGCGCGGGGTGCTCCGTGCCGCCGCAGACGGCGCACGGCCGCCCCTCGACGAGTCCGGCGGCCAGCTCCGCCGCGATCCCCGACAGCCGCTGTTCCTTCAGGTCCAGCCAGTGGGTGCGGGCCTGCCCCGCCCGCTCGGTGAGGCGGAGCACCTCCGCCCGGGCGGCGTCGGTGTCTCGGCCGAGCTGGTCGCGCTGACGGGCGGCGGCGAGCCGTCGCTCGGCGGGTTCGCGCCGCACGGCGAGCTGTTCGGCGCGGGCGGCGGCCTCCTGCGCGGACTCGATACGGG
This sequence comes from Streptomyces sp. ATCC 21386, assembly GCF_018728545.1. Taxonomy (NCBI): domain Bacteria; kingdom Bacillati; phylum Actinomycetota; class Actinomycetes; order Kitasatosporales; family Streptomycetaceae; genus Streptomyces; species Streptomyces sp. ATCC 21386. Next base: position 4,010,119 of record NZ_JAAVVL010000001.1, on the reverse strand, counting down.
CGCGCAGTTCGGCCCGGGTGGTCTCCCACTCGGCGAGCCAGCCCTCGGCGTCCTGCAGGACGCCCTCGTCCGCCCGCTCCTCGCTGTCCAGATCGGCCTGTTCGGTGCGGAGTACGGCGAGTCGCCGCTCGGCACGGCGGGCCGACTCCAGCGCCCCCAGTTCCTCGGAGGCCCTGCGGGCGGCGGCGGCGAGTCCGGCGGCTCCGGCGTCGGCGTACTCCCCCGACAGGCGTGCTCGCGCGTCCTCCTCCTCCGCCCTCGCCCTGCGGTGCTCGTCCTCGGCCGCGTCACGCAGCTCCAGTGCCGGGGCCACGGCTTCCGCCTTGCGGGCGCGCTCCATCCGCGCCCGGTCCTCCCGGTGGGCGCCCGCCCGTTCCGCCAGCCGTGCGGCACGCTCCCGGGCCTCCGCGAACCGCCGTTGCAGCCGCGCCACTTCGCGTACGTCGTCCAGGACGCGGTCGGCCGCGGCCCGGGCCGACTCCGCCGCCGCCCGCGCGCAGTGGGCGACGGTGAGCCGTTCCCGGGCGGTGCTGCGGGCCACGGCGGCCCAGGCGAGGACCGCGTCGGCGAGGCCGGGGACCCCGGGGGACAGCTCGGGCAGGTCCGGGGCGTCCCCCGCCGCCTGCTGCATCCGGTGGGCGTCGGCGAGCAGCGCGGCGTCACCCTCGCGCACCCTGGCCTCGGTCTCCCGACGGCGGTCGGCGAGCCGCTTCTCGACCGCGGCGAAGTGGTGGGTGTCGAAGAGGCGGCCGAGGAGCCGCCCGCGCGCCTCTGCGTCGGCGCGCAGGAACCGCGCGAAGTCGCCCTGCGGCAACAGCACGACCTGGCAGAACTGTTCCCGGCTCATTCCCAGGAGCTGGGTGATCTCCTCGCCGATCTCCTGGTGGGAGCGGCTGAGGTCCTTCCAGGCGCCGGCGGCCGCGTCGTACTCGCGCAGCCAGCTCTGCGCCTTGTCGACGGTGGTGCCCGCGCCACGTTTCTTGGGGCGCTCCCACGGGGGCTGCCGGGTGACCTCCAACCGGCGTCCTGCGACGGTGAGTTCGAGACGGACCTCGGTGCGGTCCGCCGGTGCCGCGTGGTCGCTGCGCAGGTTCATGCCCTGGCCGCTCTGCCGGGCCCCCGGCACCGAGCCGTACAGCGCGTAGCAGACGGCGTCCAGGACCGAGGTCTTGCCGGCGCCGGTCGGGCCGTGCAACAGGAACAGTCCGGCGGCCGAGAGGTCGTCGAAGTCGACGGACTCGGTGCCGCCGAAGGGGCCGAAGGCGGCGATGTCGAGCCGGTGGAGCCTCATCGGGCGACCTCCCGGACCGTCGCGTCGGCCCGTACGGCGTCGAACGCGTCCCTGAGCACGGCCCGTTCGTGGGCGTCGGGGCCGGTACCGCGGACATGGGCCACGAAGTCCTCGGCGATCTGCTGGTCGTCCCGGCCGGCGAGGCGCCGGGCGTAGGAGACGTCCGGGTCGCCGGGGGGCCGTTCGGGGTCGAAGACGAGGCTGAGCGTGTGCGGGAAGCGCTCGCAGAGCCTTGCCATGGGCTCGGCGGGCCGGACGGGGTCGGTGAGGGTGGCCTCGACCCACGCCTCCTCGTGCCGGGCCAGGTCCGGATCGGCGAGCAGGTCGTCCAGCCGCCCCCGGAGCCGGGCGAGGGGGCGCGGCACGGGGCAGTCGATCCGCTCGGCGTCGATCGAACCGTCGGCGCCGAGGTCCACCAGCCACATGCTCTTGTGGTGGTCGGCCTCGGAGAAGGAGTACGGCAGCGGGGAACCGGAGTAGCGCACGCGCTCGGTGAGGGTCTGACTGCCGTGCAGATGCCCCAGCGCCACGTAGTCGACGCCGTCGAAGACACCGGCCGGCACGGCGCAGACGCCGCCGACGGAGATGTCGCGCTCGCTGTCGCTGGGCTCGCCGCCAGCGACGAAGGCGTGGGCCAGGACGACGGAACGGGTGCCCGCCGGCCGGGTCGCCAGGTCCGCCCTCACCCGGTCCATGGCGGCGGCGAGCACCGCTTCGTGGCCGGCCTTCTCGACCCCGAACTCGTCCTTCGTCAGGGCGGGTTCGAGGTAGGGCAGCCCGTAGAAGGCGACATCGCCGTGCGTGTCCGACAGCATCACGGGGGTGCCGGCGGCCGAGGCCGACGTCCGCAGATGGATGCCGGCCCGGCCGATGAGGCCCGCCGCGACACCGAGCCGTCGTGCCGAGTCGTGGTTCCCGGAGATCATCACGGTGGGCACGTCCAGCTCGGCCAGGCGGTGCAGGGCGTCGTCGAAGAGCTCGACCGCGGCCAGCGGCGGCACCGCCCGGTCGTACACGTCCCCCGCCACGACCACCGCGTCGACGTCGCGCTCCCGCACGGTCGCCACCAGTCGAGCGATGAACTCGGCCTGCGCGCCGAGCATGTTCACCCGGTGGAACGACCGGCCGAGGTGCCAGTCGGATGTGTGCAGAATTCTCAAGAAACTGCTCCGACCTGCATACGTCCCCCTCTTTCACCTGTGGCCCCGGCACCGGACCAGCCGGTCCCGGCTCTCGCACCGACCACGCTAACGCCTGTGGGCACCTGGTCCCGCACGGGCCTCGATACGAGGTCCCGCGATCCCGCGATCCCGCGATCCCGCGACCGCACGGTGCCGCGGAGCCCCGCCGGGGGCGGGCGGGGCTCCCCTCGGCGTCACTCCGTCACGTCGCCGGTGCCGGCGCGGGCAGCCCGTCGAGGCCGGCTTCCGGCACCGGTCCGGTGAGATCCGGCTCGGCGTTCTCGCCCAGGAAGCCGCCCGACTGGTGCCGCCACAGCTTGGCGTAGGCACCGTTCGCCGCGAGCAGTTCCTCGTGGGAGCCCTGTTCGACGACGCTCCCGCGGTCGAGGACCACGAGACGGTCCATGCCGGCGACCGTGCTCAGCCGGTGGGCGACCACGAGGGCCGTCCGGCCTTCCATCAACCGCCACAGGGCGTCCTGGACGAGGATCTCGCTCTCCGAGTCCAGCGCACTGGTCGCCTCGTCGAGCAGCAGGACGGGGGCGTCGCGCAGGATGGCCCGGGCGAGGGCGACACGCTGGCGCTGGCCGCCGGAGAGCTTCACCCCCCGCTCCCCCACCAGGGTGGCGAAGCCGTCCGGGAGTTGGCCGACGAACTCCGTGACGTGCGCGGCCTCGGCCGCGGCGTGGATCTCCTCATCGCTCGCGCCTGGCCGGGCGAAGGCGATGTTGTCCCGCAGACTGCGGTGGAACATGGCGGGTTCCTGCGGGACGTAGGCGATCAGTGAGCGCAGATCGGTCTGGCGCAGCCGGGTGATGTCCTGCCCACCGATGAGGATGCGGCCGTCGTCGATGTCCGACATCCGCAGCAGGAGCCGGGTCAGCGTGGTCTTGCCACCGCCGGACCTGCCGACCAGACCGATGCGCGCGCCCGCGGGCACGTCCAGGTCGAGTCCCTGGAAGATCGGCTTCGCGCCCGCGTGGGCGAAGGTCACCTTCTCGAAGCGGACGCCGGTGTCGCGGGGGGCGAGCGGTTCGGGGTCCGTCGGGTCGAGCACGGTGGGCGGATCGAGCAGCAGCTCGGTGAACTGCGCGGCCTCGGTCATCGAGTTCTCCAGACGCCGGTAGATCTGGTTGAACTCGAACATGATCTGGGTCGCGTTGGAGAAGTAGGTGAAGGCGACGACGACCTCCTCGACTCCCCTGCCCGAGCCCCCGAGGGCGATGGCGACCACCAGACCCAGCACGTTGGCCAGGATGGACATGGGGGCGATCAGGGTGTCGACGCGCAGATTGCCGTAGTCCCACGACCGCAGGGTCAGGCGCCGGGAGTCCGCGACACGGTCCCGGTGTTCCTCGGCCTCCCGTGCCTCGGCCGCGAACGCCCGGATGGTCTCCATGTTCACGAGGCTGTCGGCGACATGGCCGGAGACCCGGGCGACCGCTGCCTCACGGTCGTTGACGAGTCGCTGCCGACGCCGGATCAGCGGTGTCGCCGCCACCACGGTCACCGCGATCATCGCCAGCAGGACGACGACGAGCATCGGTTCGTAGGTCCACAGCACCACGGCCCCGAACAGCAGGGGGACCAGACTGCCCACGATCCGGAAGGTCAGCGTGTCGACGAAGTCCTCGAAGCGCTTGCCGAAGCTCAGCACCCGCTTGGTCAGGGAGCCGGCGAAGTTGTCGTGGAAGAACGCCGCGTCCTTGGCGAGGAGTTCGTCCATTCCGTTCACGTAGAGGTGTTCCATGCCGAGCGCGTCCACCCTGTTCAGGCAGTGCTGCCCGACCCGCCACACGACCTCGGCGAGCAGCAGCGTCACCCCGAACGCCAGCACGTACGGCAGCGCGGAACCGAGGGTGAGACCCCCTTCGTCGGCGGCCTGCCCCGCCAGCTTGGCGATCAGCAGGGGGGCGACGTAGCGGATGCCGATGTTGCCCAGGGCCGGCAGCAGCATGGCCGGCAGGGCCAGTCGTCGCAGGCGCAGCAGTTCCTGACCGTAGCGGCGCAGCGCCAGAACGACCGCGCTCCTGCCCGGCGTCGCCCCTCGCGTATCTGATGTCCCCATCACACTCCCGGAGGTTGAGAAGTCGGAAGTGTCCCGTCGGCGGAGGCTCACAGTCCACGCATTTAACGCGGACCGACAAGAACCGGACATGGGCGTGTCGGGCCGACGCGGTGGGCGTCCGCGCTGGTGAGCCCCGCGAGAGCCGGGGCTGCGGCGGCCCCGCACGGGCTCCACCGCACGACGGGCTCAGAACTTCAGTCCGATATGTGCGGCTACCGGCGGGCGAGGAGCGGGAGGGGGCGGCGCTCACGCGTCCCCGTACGCCTCCCCGCCGAGTTCGAATGCGGCGGTGCCCGCGGTGGTGTCGGCGAGCCAGGCGCGGAAGGCGTCCACGTCGGCGTCGGGCAGTCCGATCTCGATGGTGACGGCCTCGCCGTAGCGGACGTCGCGGACCTGGCGCCCGGTGGACCGCAGGTCGTTCTGCACCTTGCCGGCGCGCTGATGGTCGACGGTCACCGTGGCCAGCCGGAAGCGCCGGCGCGTGAGGGTGCCCAGCGCGTCGAGCGCCTCGCCGACGGCGCCGCCGTACGCCCTGATGAGTCCGCCCGCGCCCAGCTTGACCCCGCCGTAGTACCGGGTGACGACGGCGACGACGTACCGCATGTCCCGTCGCAGCAGCATCTGGAGCATCGGGACGCCCGCGGTGCCGCCGGGCTCGCCGTCGTCGCTCGCCTTCTGGACGGCCGCGTCGGCGCCGACGACGTACGCGAAGCAGTTGTGCGAGGCGTCGGCGTGCTCCCTGCGGACGGCCGCGACGAACTCCTGCGCCTCCTGCTCGGTGGCCGCCGGGGCGAGCGCGCACAGGAAACGGGACCGGTTGACCTCGGTCTCGTGCACTCCCGCGCGGGCGACGGTGCGGTACTCGTCCTGCATCCGGCCAGCCTATGCGCAGCCCGAAGCGGGTCGGCGGGGGGTGCTGGCCGGGATGCGGGATTGGGTGCGGGCGGCCGTCGCATCCTCATTCCTTGGCACGCTTGGCGCCCTTGGTTCCCTTGGCCCCCTCCGTCTGCTTTCTGCCCCTGGCCACGATCAGGTCCGTCAGCAGGGCCGTGCCCGGGGCGAGTGCCGACCAGGTCGGTCCGTGCCAGGAGAGGAAGGCGATGGCCGAGGTGGGGAACTTGGTGCGCACCTCGTCCAGCGCGTCGTCGAGGGCGTCGCCTGCCAGGTCGAGGACGAGTTCCTCCAGACCCGGGTTGTGGCCGACGAGCAGCAGGGTCCGCACCCGGTCCGGGGTCTCGCGCACCACCTCCAGCAGCTCGGGCACCTCGGCCGCGTACACCCGCGCGTCGTGCCGTACGGGCGGTGGCGTGCCCCACTCCGCGGCGGCCAGTTCCCAGGTCTGCCGTGCCCGTACGGCCGTGGAGCACACCGCCAGGTCGGGCAGACAGTCCGCGTCGGCGAGGGCCCTCCCGGCGGCGGGGGCGTCTCGGCGGCCCCGTGGTGCCAGGGGCCGCTCGTGGTCGGGGACGCCCACCGGCCAGGCGGACTTGGCGTGCCGCAGGACGATCAGTCTGCGCAGCGGGCCCGCTCCGGCGCGCGCCTTCATGCCGATGCTCCGATCTGACGAGTGAGCTCCAGTCCGAGGAGCCGGTCCGCGTAGGCGTACGTCTCGAACCGCGCCCCGTCCGGTACGTCCGGGGCGCTCTCCACGTCCCGCAGTACGCCGAGCACCGCGCGGACGTCCAGGTCGTCCTCCCATGCGGCGCGCAGGGCCTGCCGTACGGGCTCGGGAACCGGCCGTGACGGTCGCGTCGCCCACGCCGCCACCGCCGTGCGCCAGTGGTCGAGCGTGGCGGCGGCCTCGGTGAGCGCGGTGGCGTCGAGGGTCGCGGGCGCCCGGCGGGGGTGGGTGAGCAGGGCCAGCCGAAGGGCGGTGCCCGACGCCGCCGCCTCGGTGCCCCGCACCGGGGCGACTTCGACCGTGACGTCGGTGTCGGCGCGCTCGGTGCCGACGGCGCTCTCGGCACCGTCGCCCGCGCCGTCACCGTGGTCATCGCGCCCCGGCCCCGACGCCCCCGGGCCGGTCACGCGCAGCACCCGTTGTCCGCCCCTCGTCGCGATGGTCTCGTTCGGCCGGACGCCGAGGTCGTCGGCGCGGCGCCGCAGTTCGGCGGACGGGTCGGCGACCAGGAGGACGGGGCTTCCGTCCAGTTCCAGGGCACGGGCGAGGACGTCGGCGACCAGCAGCACCCGCAGGGCCGAGGTGTCCTCCCCCGGCACATGGGCGTGGACCCGGGTGAGCGCCCTGCGGATCTCGGCGGGTTCGCCGGTCCGGGCGTCGGTGATACGCAGCACGGGGTGAGCGTAGGCGCGGAACCGGCCGGACGCAGTGCGGAGGACGGCCTTCCGGTCGACGGGCCGCCCTGAGCGCGCCGTGCACGCCCTCACGGACGCACCCGTGAGGGCCCCGCGCCGGGAATCCCCCGACACCGCACGCTGTTGGCGCAGACGGGCCCCGCCACCGGGCGCGCCTCGTACGGACGGACAGAGGAGACGGCACATGTACGGCGACCCCGCCACGATCCGCAAGATCCTGACGGAACTCGGCGACACCTGGGCGGTCGTCGGCCTGTCCACCAACCGCGACCGGGCGGCGTACGGCGTCGCACAGGTCCTCCAGCGCTACGGCAAGCGCGTCGTCCCGGTGCACCCCAAGGCCGAGCCGGTCCACGGCGAGCAGGGTTACGCCTCCCTCTCCGAGATCCCCTTCCGCGTGGACGTCGTCGACGTCTTCGTCAACAGCGACCTCGCCGGTCCCGTCGCCGACGAGGCGGCCCGCATCGGTGCCCAGGCGGTCTGGTTCCAGCTGGGCGTGATCGACGAGGAGGCCTACCGCCGCACCCGCGAGGCCGGCCTGGACATGGTGATGGACCGCTGCCCGGCGATCGAGATCCCCCGCCTCGGCTGACACCGCCGGCCCCGTGCGGGCGCCTCTCCGCGAGGCGGTACCGCCCCAACACAGGGGACTTTGCCGGGCGTTGCACCGGGTGCGACACTGGTGCGCTGCGGAATCGGCGGAGCATACGGGGGGCACGATGGGCCAGGCGGTGACCGCGGCCATGCTGCGGGTGACGGATGTACACAAGTCCTACGGCCGGGGCGCCGGCGCCGTGCACGCGCTGCGCGGCGTCTCCTTCGAGGTCCCCCAGGGGGAACTCGTCGCCCTGAAGGGGCGGTCGGGCTCGGGCAAGACCACGCTGCTGAACATCGTCGGCGGTCTGGACGAACCGGACAGCGGGCGGGTGACCGTCGACGGTCTGCACCTCGGCGACCAGGACGAGGACGCCCTCCTCGCCCTGCGCCGGGAGCGCATCGGCTTCGTCTTCCAGTCGTTCGGGCTCATCCCGATCCTCACGGCCGCCGAGAACGTCGGCGTGCCCCTGCGGTTGCGCGGGGCGGATCCGCGCGAGCGGCGGGAGCGCGTCGAACTGCTGCTGTCCCTCGTGGGGCTCGCGGACCACGCGGCGCAGCGGCCGGGCGAGTTGTCGGGCGGGCAGCGCCAGCGGGTCGCCATCGCCCGCGCCCTGGCCAACAGTCCCTCGATCCTCATCGCCGACGAGCCGACCGGTCAGCTGGACGCGGAGACCGGGCACTCCGTGATGGAACTGCTGCGCGCGGTCGTCCGCAGCGAACGGATCACGGCGCTCGTGGCCACCCATGACACGACGCTCCTCGACCTCGCCGATCGTGTGCTGGAGCTGAAGGACGGCGAGATCACCGAGTCCTGACCCGTCCCGCCTCAGCCCTCCGGCTGCCCTCCCCCCGAGCCCCGGCCGTCACTGCCGTTTCGGCCGTCACTGCCGTTTGGGCCGTCACCACCACTGCGAGGGTCCCGGCCGTTGCGGGGCTCGTCCGGGCGGACGGCGATGTGGTCGGGTTCCAGTTCCAGGGCGACGCGGTCGCGCATCCCGAGGGCCCGGGTGTACTCGGCGGGGAGCTGGAGGCGGCCGGCCCGGTCGAGCATGGCGTATTCCCGGGCGACCAGGTTCTCCTGCCCTGTGGCGGAGTCGACCTCGCTGTGGCGCAGGACCTCCGTCGCCGTGCGGCCGTCCCGGATGGCGACCGTACGGCGGACCTCGCCGGCGACGGACTGGTCGTGGGTGACGATCACGATGGTCGTCCCCAGCTCCTCGTTGGCGGTGCGGAACGCGGCGAAGACCTGTTCGGCGGTGTGGGAGTCCAGTTCGCCGGTGGGCTCGTCCGCGAGCAGGACCGCGGGATCGTTGGCGAGGGCGACGGCGAGGGCGACACGCTGCTGCTGGCCGCCGGACATCTCCTGCGGCCGACGGTCGCGGCACTCGACGACGTCCAGCAGGTCGAGGAGTTCCAGGGAGCGCTCGGCCCGGGCTCGGCGTCCGCCTCGGGCACGGGCCAGCTGCAGGGGCAGGGCGACGTTCTGCGCGGCGGTGAGATAGGGCAGGAGATTGGCGGAGGTCTGCTGCCGGACGAAGCCGACGGTGCTGCGGCGGTAGGCGAGCCGTTCCCTGGCGGACATCGTGACCAGGTCGTGGCCGGCGACGCGGGTCGCGCCGGCGGTCGGTCTGTCCAGTCCCGCGAGGATGTTCATGAGGGTGGACTTGCCGCTGCCGGAGGCGCCGACCAGGGCCAGCAGCTCCCCCTCGCGCACGAGGAGGTCGAGGCCCTGCAGGGCCTGCACCTCCACGCCGTCGGCGGTGAAGATGCGCACCAGGCGGTCGCAGCTGATCAGGGCGTCCTGGCCGTAGGCGGCGGCGTCACGCGCGGCGAGCGCGCGGTCGGCGAGTTCGTGGAAGGTCGGGCTGCTGGTCATCGGCTGCTCCTGGGCGGTCGGAGGGACTCGGGCCGGTGCCGGAGGTGGCTCGGTCGGAGGGGGCTCGGTCGCGGGGCCCTAGACGTCACCCAGCCTCAGTTCGCGTACCGCGCCACGCCGGCTGGTCCACCAGGCCTGGCCGGCGGGCACCCCGACGGCCAGGAGCAGCACGGCGAGCGCCGGGACCGCCAGCGAGAGCGGATCGGTGCGCAGCACGGCCCCTTCCGGAGCGGACGGGGAGGCCAGGGCGATCGCCGTGAGGTCGACGCCGGGCGCCAGCAGGTGGATGGCGACCCAGCCGGTCAGTACGCCGCCCGCCGCGGCCAGGAACGCCTGCGGGAGGGCCGTGAGGATCAGCAGTCGGCGGCCCTGGGCCCGGGTCATGCCCATCGTGCGCAACCGGGCGAGCAGAGCGCCGCGTTCGGGTGCGGTGCGCAGCACGGTCAGCACGAGCGCGAGGATCGCGTACCCGGCGCCCGCGGCGACCGCGACGCCGTACAGGCGTTCCGCGCCCGACTGGAGGGGTGAGTCGACGTGCCGGGTGCGTTCCTCGGCGCGCAGCCGGACGGTCACCGCCGTGCCGTCCGCCGCCGAGCGCAGCGCCCGGCCGTCGAGGGCGTCACCGGTCAGCAGCAGGGTCGTCGCACGCGCCTCGCCGCGGGGAAGGCCCGCTCGGTCCACGATCAGGAACTCCTCACCGGACACGGCCGGGGTGCGTTCCCGGACCTGGGTGATCGTTACGGTGACGGAGGTGCCGTCCGGGAGCTGGACGGAGTAGGGGCCGGTGCCGTACTCGTCGGCCACGCGGGGTGAGGCCAGCGCGGGCAGGGGCCGGTCGGCGCCGCCCGCCGTCCCGGCGTCCGCCTGCCGGAGGCCGGCCGCGTCGAACGGTCCCGTGCCCGTGCGCTGTGAGAGCCGGGCGTAGCCCTCGGGGTCCACGGCGGCCAGCGGGATCAGCCGGCTGCCTTGTTCGGGCTTCGCGTCGTAGGTGATGTGCGCTTGCGTCATGTCCTGGACGCCGGGCAGTCGGCGGACGCGGTCGGGCAGGCTTCGGGGCAGTTCACCGGTGGTGGCCTCGATCCGGCCGTCCGCACCCACCTCGTGGAGGGCGGCCTGGTCGCGGGCCGCCGTGACGCCCTCCAGGACCGAGCCGCCGAACGCGGCCGTGGTCAGGGCGCTGAGCAGGGCGAGCAGCGGCAGCACCGCGAAGCCGGGGGCGCGGGCCACATGGGCCAGCGACAGCGGGATCACCAGGCCGCGCAGGCGGGCGGCCGCCCTGCTCAGCGCGCGCAGCGGCAGGGGGTGCAGGCGTGCCAGCAGCAGAGCCGCGACGACGCCCGTCAGCAGCGGGGCGGCGGCCACCAGGCCGGTGCTGCCGGATCCCTGGCGGCGCAGTGCGGCGACCGCCCCCACGGCGATCACCAGGACGGTCAGTTCCGCCACCGTGCGGCGCCGTGAGGGGCGGGCGGCGGTGAGGTCCTCCCGCCCGTCGTGCGTCCGTACCGTGCGGTGCGCCACTACGGCGCGCACGGGGAGCACGAGGCAGGCGAAGAGGGTGACGGCGAGGGCGGTGACGACCGCGGGCGCGGTGCGGGCACCGGGCAGGACCAACAGTGCGGCAGCGAGCCCCAGGGCGCCGGCGGGCACCGCGACCACCACCGTCTCCGCCAGCAGGCGCGCGGCGAGGCCGGGCAGTGAGGCTCCACGAGCGCGCAACAGGGCCAGCTCCGTGCGCCGGCGATCGGCCGCCACGCCGCCCGCCATGGCGAGGACGATCACGGCGAGGCTGCCGGTCCCGACGGCGGCGAGGAGCAGCAGCGGGTCGATCCCCGAGCGGAGCCGTGCGTGGTCCGCGAGGACCTCGTCGAGGTTGGTCTGGGCCTCCAGGCCGTCGTCCACGACCGTCCGCAGTCGTTGCACTCCCGGCCCCGATTCCAGGGCGGCCACGGCGGACGCCAGCCGGTCGAGGTCGTGGCCGCGCAGGGTGGCGACCTCGGGGGCCACGTGCCAGTACCGCTCAGGCCGCCCGGAGGTGCCCAGGAGGGCCGGACCGGCGTCGGGGGCGAGGAGCAGGCCGGCGAGCCAGTGGACCTCCGACGGCGGGAGGTCCGGCCGCCGGCTCAGCGCGGGGGTGCGCAGCACCGGCAGCGCCGACCAGTAGGCGCCCTCGGGGGCGCGGGGGGCGACGATGCCGGTGATCCGGACGGCCAGCGGGCCGCGGCCCGAGCCCGGTACGTGGATCACCGAGCCCACCTGGATGTGCAGGGTGCGGGCGGTCTCCACGGTGACGGCGGCCTCGACCTGCTCGGTCGCCGCGGTCACCGGCGCGCTCGTGGTGCGCGGCAACCGGCCGGCGCGGAGCCGGGCGTGGGAGCCCAGGTCCTGCTGGGCGGCGAGCACCATCTGGGCGGGCCGACCGGCGGGCTGGGGGAGCCAGGGGTCGGACGCCTCCAGGCCGACGGTGGTGCGCACGCCGTACGACGACTGCGCGCGGTCGGGGACCAGCGGCGCCTCGGCGGTGGCGAGAATCTCGGCGCGCGCCTCGGTCAGCGGTGCGGGGCGCAGGGCGGCCTCTATCTCCGCGACCGAGTCCATCCAGGGCAGCGGGACCTGGATCTGCACGGTCGTCTGGTCGGGCAGGGCCTGCTCCACCGCCCGGCGCAGCCCGGCGTCCCCGTACCGGTCGACGGCGCGCGGGTACGCGGCGGCCAGCGCGGCGGTCACGGCGACCAGGAGCGCGAGGGCCACGGAGGTACCGGCGAAGGCCCTGAGCCGGGTCCGCAGTCCGGCCCGTACGGTCCGTGGCACGGCCTTGGTCTCCCTGTCGCGAGCGGGCACCGTGTTCGTGTCTCCGTCCCGAGCGGGCACCGTGTTCGTGTCTCCGTCCCGAGCGGGCGCCGTGTTCGTGTCCCCGTCCAGTGGGGGCACGGTGTTCGGGTCACCGTCCCGGGCAGGCACCGCGTGCGTGTCTCTGTCCCCAGCGGGCACTCCGTTCGAGTCTCCGTCCCGAGGGGGCACCGGCCGCGCGTTCACTGTGTCACCTCGTCCCGAAGAGCCGTCACGGGTTTCGCCCGCCGGAGGGCGAGGGCCACGGTCACGAGGGCGGGGCCCGCCGCGAGGGCCGCCAGCAGGGCGGTCAGCCGCAGGAGCGGGAGTTCCACCAGCACGGGCGGGATCGGCCGGGTGGCCTGTCCGGTGAGGACGACCAGGGGCACCAGCGCGTGCGTCAGCACCGTGCCCAGGGCCGTGCCGACCAGCAGCGCCAGGGTCACCAGGACGCCGTGTTCCACGACGACCAGCCGGGCCAGCCGGCGGCGCGGTGTCCCGAGAGCGCGCAGCACGGCGAACTCGCCGTCCCGGGAGCGCATGGCCCCTGCCGCGCTCACCGCGAAGCCGAGGGAGGCGAAGAGGACCGTCACCACAGCCGCCGCGATCAGCGCCGCTTCCGGGGCCGCCCCGAACGGGTCGTCGCGCAGCTTCGCCGCCAGTTCGTCGCGCACCGTCACCTGCTCGGGATCGACGTCGGGCAGGGCGCGCGCGGCCGCCGCGGTGGCCCCGGGCGCGTCCGTGCCCAGCCACCACTCGGTGGGCTTCAGGCTGGTTCCGTAACGGGCCTCCAGCACCTGGTTGACGGCCCGGAGGTCGACGAACAGGGCCCCGCCGTCCTGTGTGGTGGCTTCCGTGGTGGGCAGGGCGCTCGCGGTGCGGACGATGCGTACGGGCACGGAACGGCCGTCGAACGTGACCTCCACGCGCTGCCCCTCACGGGCGCCGGACGCGACGAGGAACCGGTCGGTGGCGACCGCGACGATCTCGGGCGCCGCGGGCTGGACGACCTTGAGCCTGACCTCCAGCGGCAGGGCGGGCGGCATCAGTTCGGGCAGCTGGTACCCGGTGTCGTAGGAGAGGGTGAGGGGTGCGGTCGACGTGAGCCGGGGCAGGGTCGGCCGGGCCTCGTCCTCGGGTGGGGCGGCGCCGGAGTCGGCCTCGACGGCCGTCGTCCACTTCGTCGGCAGGGTCACCTCTCGGACGTCACCGTCGCCCGTTGTCGCCGTGAGCCCGCCGACGACCAGGCGGTGCCGGTCGGCGCGCTCGGTCGGCTGCGCGGTGCTCAGCCGGAGCGCGATCAGCGCCAGCGGCCCCCGCGCGCCGTCGAGGTCCGGGGTCAGCCGGTGCTCACGGCCGTCGGCGGGGAGGTGGCCGGACGGCAGGTCGTAGGAGGTTCCGTGGCGGTCCCGCACCGTGAGCGTGACGTCTGCCTCGGTCCCCGGCGCGGTGCTGTGCAGGGCGGCGGTCAGGGTGAGCCGGGTGGTGCCCTCGGGTATCGCGATGCCCGAGGGGGCGCCGCGTGGCGCGAGTCCGGCGAGCAGCGGGCCGTCCGACAGGTCGCGCCGCGCCAGCACGGTCCCGGCGGCCTCCGTCGTGTTCAGCGCCACGACGGTCGCCTTGCGGCTGCCGGAGAGCGACATCGTGCCCCGGGCCGCGGGGGCGACCGCGTCCACGTGCGGGAGGTCGGCGTACACGTCCGTACGGCCGACGACCCCGCCCCCGGAGGCCACGACACGTACCGCGGCGCCCGCGCGGAAGTCGGCCTGGTCGGCCTGGGAGCGGAGCCAGGACGCGTGCTGCCCGATCGCCACCACGCCCAGCGCCACGGAGATGACCAGGAGCAGGACCGGACCGGCCCCGCGCATCGGGCGACGGCTGAACTGCCAGCCCACCATGGCCGCGGTCAGCCCGTGCCCTCGGGTCAGCAGCCGCTCGCCGACCCGCGCCAGCAGGGGCAGCAGCCGTAGCACCAGGACCGTGCCGGCGAACAGCACCAGGGCGGGCGCCACCACCAGCAGCGGGTCGACGCCGAGAACCCCGTCGCGGTCGGCGGTGACGGCACCGGAGTCCTGGCTGCCGAGCAGCCAGAAGGCGACACCGGCCACGGCCAGCAGCCCGACGTCCGCCCCGGCGCGCAGCGGTGCGGACAGCGCTCCCGCCCGCACCGCGACGGTGCCCGCGAGGGTCGCCCGCCACGCCGGGACGGCCACCGCCAGCGCGCACAGCCCGGCCACGGCCGCGGCGACCGCCCACACCTCGGGTCGGCCCCCGACCGGCACCTCGACGCGCACCCCGGTCCGGCCCAGCGCACCCTGCGCGGCCAGCAGCCGCGTCAACGGGCCCGACAGCAACGGCGCCAGCACCACCGCCGGCGCGGCGATCAGCAGGGCCTCCAGCGCGGCGAGGCCCGCCAGCCGTGCCCGGGTGGCACCACGCGCACGCAGCAACCGGGTCTCGCCCGCGCGGTCGGAGTCGAGCAGCCGCGCGACCAGCAACAGGGCGCAGGCGGCGAGCAGGGCGAGCTGCCCGGCGACGATCAGCATGCCGGCCCGTGTGACGAGCAGGGAGCGTTCGACGCGGTCCAGCACGTCGGGCAGCGCGGTGTCCGCCGTCGTCGCGCTGCTGAGCGCGGGGTGTTCGCGCAGCTGCGCGTTGCCCGAGCGGGCGGCCTCGCGCAGCGGGCCGATCCGGTCCGTCGTCAGCGAGGAGTAGTCGGCCGAGACCAGCCAGCCCGACGCGCCGACGCTCACCCGGCCCGACGTCGGCACGCCCGCGGCGGTGAGCAGGGGGCCGTATGTCGTGTAGCTCGACGCCTTCACCCCGCGGCCGCCCAGGTCGTCCAGTTGCCAGTAGGGGGCCCGGACGTCCGCCGGCCGGTACACGCCGGTGATCACCACGGGCACCGCGGGGCCGTCCAGTTGGTCGTCGACGGTCAGCCGGGTGCCGGGGGCCACGCCGAGCCGCCGGGCGGCGCTCTGCGGCAGGGCGACCTCGATCGTCCCGGAGGCGTCCGTCTCGCGGGGGAGCCGACCGGCCACGGTCCGCACCTGGCTGCGGTCCAGGGCCGCGAAGTACGTGAGGTCCGGGTTCCCGCCCCGCTCGGCGGGCGGCCGCAGCTTTCCCGGCAGGGCGTACGGCCCGGACCGCAGCAGTGTGCGCACCCGCACGGGCAGCCCGTCGAAGACGGTGCGGGCCGCCGCTCGTACGGCGCCGTCGGCCGCCTGCCGCTCGTCGGCCGGCACGTCGGCCTTGAGCACCAGAGCGGCCTCGGCGGCGGTGCGCTGCTCCGCGAGCGACCGCCGCAACGCCGCGTCGCCGATCGCGCCCGAGTAGGCGGTGAGCGCGGCCAGCACGGCCGTGGTCAGCAGCACGGTCATCAGGACCGCGCCCAGGAGAGCGCGATACGCCCACGCCCGCAGCGCGATGAACCGCAATAAGCCCGCAGGCACAGCTCTTCCCCCCACCGAATCCCCCGATGCCCCCGTGGCCCCCGTGGCCCCCGATTTCAACCGCACGGACCGGAACGCGATGCCACGTCTGTAGCGTGCGACTGCAAGAGGGCATTCTAGGACTGACTTTGGTCGTCTTGTGATCGATATCGATGCTTCTTGAGAGGATCGATGTCTTCAGTTGTGCGGAACGACCGCCACCGGTACCCCGGCGTGGTGCAGCACCGCATGGGTCACCGGACCGATGTGCGCCCCCAGCGGCGAACGGCGGACGCGGCGCCCGACGACGAGCAGGGAGGCGTCCCGGGACGCCTCCAGCAGATGCTCGGCGGCCTTCCCGCGCCGCGACGCCTCCACCACCTCGACGGACGGATACTCCAGCCGCCAGGGACGCAGCGCCGCACTCAGCCCGGCGGCGTCCATACCGCCCAGGTCGGCATCGAGATCCTCGCCCAGGCCCGGCCTCTCCCGCAGTCCGGACCGCGGCGGCGGACTCCAGTCGTGCAGGACGCGCAGCGCGGTCCCCCGCGCGGCGGCCGCCTCGCACGCGAACCGGATCAGCGTGGGGTCCGGGTGCGCGAGGTCCACGCCGAGCACGACGGGCCGGAACGGCGTCGCGGCGACCGGAGCCCCGGCCGGGCCCGGCGCGTGCTCGTCCGCCGCCCGCTCCCCGGCCCGCACGAGGACGACGGGCCGTTCGGTGTGCGCGACCACGTGCAGCCCCACGGAACCGAGCAGGAAGCCGGCGATGCCGCTGAGCCCCCGGGAGCCGAGGACCACCAGCTCGGCCTCCGGAGCCGCCTTCACCAGTTGCTCGGACGCCCGCCCCGTCAGCTGGTCGACGCCGACGTCCACACCGGGGTGGCGCTGCCGAATCCCGTCGGCCGCCTCCCTCAGGACCTTCCCCACCCCCGCGCCGTGGTCCCCCTCACGGCCCCGGGCCTCCTCCGGCTCCGGCTCACCCTCCGCCCCCAGCACCGGCGCCCGCCCCATCGGCTCGGGAACCGGCTCCCAGACATTGAGCAGCCTCAGCGGCAGGGCCCGCAGCCGCGCCTCCCGGGCCGCCCACTCGGCCGCGGCGAGGCTCTCGCGCGACCCGTCGATGCCCACGGTGACGGTGCGGGACATGGGCGCACCTCCTGAGGTCGAGGCCTGTTTCCAGCATCGCCGTACGGCGGCGGATCCGCAGGGGCGAGAATCGGACCGTGCTGAGAATCGGATCGGTGGTGCTGGGCGCCTCCGACGTGCGGCGGGCGGCGGCGTTCTGGAGGGGAGCCCTCGGGTACGTCCCCCGCGAGGAGCCGGAGGACGACTGGGTGGTCCTGGTGGATCCGCGGGGCGTCGGCGCGCAGATCTCCGTGGGTCTCAGCGAGACGCCCGTGCAGGATCGGCCCCGGGTGCACCTGGACCTCTACGCGGGCGACGCACGGGACCAGGCCGCCGAGGTCGAGCGGCTGCTCGGTCTGGGCGCGCTCCGCGTCGACTGGGACGACTACCCGGAGGACGCCGACTTCGTCGTCCTCGCCGACCCCGAGGGCAACCGCTTCTGTGTGATCGACACCGGCGGCCGGGAGTGATCCCTCACACCGGCAGCAACCGTGTCACCAGTTCCCCGAGCCGCCGCGCGTTCCGGCAGGTGTGCATGTCGACGATCCCGGCGTAGACCGGGGCGGCCGAGTCACCCACCCCCCAGGTGCTCGGTGTCTCGGGGTTCAGCCAGTGCACGCGGCGGGCCCGGGCCGCGATGCGCCGCAGGGCCTGCGCGTTGGGGTCGAACCCGTTGGTGCGGGCGTCCCCGAGCACGATCACCGACGTACGGGGGCCCACTGCGTCGAGATGGCGCTCGGCGAACTCACCGAGCGCGGCCCCGTAGTCGCTGCTGCCGTGCCAACCGGTGAGGGTGGCCTCGGCAGCGATCCGGCGGCCGAGTTCGGCCGGGTCGGCCTGCCCGGTGGTGACGAGGCGGGTGACCTCGTCGACGCGATTGACGAAGGCGTAGACCCGCACCTTGCTGAACTGGTCCCGCATCGCCTGCACCAGGAGCATCGTGAAGTTGGCGAACCCGGCGACCGACCCGGAGACGTCGCAGAGCAGCACGATCTCCGGGCGGGCCGGCCGCTGCCGTCGATGGGCGGGGCGCAGCGGTACGCCCCCGGTGGACAGCGAGCGCCGGAGCGTGCGCCGGATGTCGATCTGGCCGCGTGCGGCCCGGCGCCGCCTGGCGGCCAGCCGGGTCGCGAGCTTACGGGCCAACGGCTGGACGGTACGGCGCAGTTCGACGAGTTGCTCACGGTTCGCGACCAGGAAGTCGACCTGGTCGGCGCTCCGCGCGACACCCCGCTCGGCGATCATGTCCGCGCCCCGGCGCTCGGCGACCCGCCGCCGCGCCTCGGTCCGTACCCGGTCGCGGAAGTCCTCGATCCGGCGCCGGACCTCGTCGGCGTCCAGCCGCTCGGTGAACCCTGCCGAACCGATCCCGGCCGCGGAGCCCCCTCCCGGGCCGAGCGTGAGCCCTCCACCGAACCCCATACGGACGCCGCCAGCCCCTCCCGGATCCGCTCCCGGTCGGCGAGACCCAGCACCTCCAGCACGGCTGCCGCGTCCACGGTCTCGCCCGGTCCGATCCGTATCCCGTGGCCTCGCAACGCCCGGACCAGCGCGGTCAGCCGCTCGGCCAGCGGAGAGGCGGGAGCATCGGAGGAATCCGGGACGACGGGTGAACCGCTCATACCAGCGTCAGCTTCCGCGCGGCCTTCTCGATGTCGTCCTGGTGCTTGAGGATCACGCCGAGACTGTCCCGGACGACCGCCTCGTCCAGGGTGTCGGCGCCGAGGGCCAGCAGGGTGCGCGCCCAGTCGATGGTCTCGGCGACGGAGGGTGCCTTGCGCAGCTCCATCTCGCGCAGCGCGCCGACCACCCGCACCAGCGACTCGGCGAGCGCGGCGTCCAGGCCGGGGACCCTGAGCCGTACGATCCGCTGCTCCAACTCGGCGTCGGGGAAGTCGAGATGGAGGAAGAGGCAGCGGCGGCGGAGCGCCTCGGAGAGTTCCCGCGTGGCGTTCGAGGTGAGGACGGTGAAGGGGCGTCGGGTCGCGGCGATCGTGCCCAGCTCGGGAACGGTGACCTGGAAGTCGCTCAGCACTTCCAGCAGCAGCCCCTCGACCTCGACGTCCGCCTTGTCGGTCTCGTCGATGAGGAGCACGGTCGGCTCGTCGCCCCGGATCGCGGTCAGCAGGGGGCGGGTGAGGAGGAACTCGTCGCTGAAGATGTCGGAGCGCGTCTCGTCCCAGGCCTCGTCACGCCCGGCCGTGATGCGCAGCAGCTGCTTGGCGTGGTTCCACTCGTACAGGGCGCGGGACTCGTCGATGCCCTCGTAGCACTGGAGTCGGACCAGGCGGGCGGCGCCCACCTGGGCGACGGCCTTGGCCAGCTCGGTCTTGCCGACGCCCGCGGGGCCCTCCACCAGCAGTGGCTTGCCGAGCCGGTCGGCCAGGAAGACCGTGGTGGCGACGGCGGTGGAGGCCAGATAGCCGGCTTCCGCGAGCTGTGCGGAGACGTCGTCCACGGACGAGAAGAAGCCGGTACCGACGAAGTCCGCCCCCGCGCGCCCGCCGCTCGGGCCGCCTACGTCGCCCGCGCCGCCGACGCCGTTCACCACGTTCGTGTCGGTCATGTGGCCCCTCCCGCTCCGCCCGGCGTACGAGGCACCTCCCCGACACCCTCGCCAAAGCTACCAAGCGGTCGCTTGGGCTGCGCTAAGCCGTCACGACCAGCCGCGTGACCAGGTCCCCCCACCCGAGCTCCAGCCGGTCGAGGGACATCCCGCGCCGCTCCACCAGGTGGTCGACGAGGTTGATGTCCAGGTAGCCCAGCAAGGTCTGCGCCAGCAGCTCGATGTCGCCCCGGACGCCGGCGCGGCGCAGCAGCATGCACAGGTGGCTCAGGCGGAGCTGGGCGGCCGGGTTGGCGTGACTGCGGGTGGCGTCCGCACGGGCGGCGAGGTAGAGGTCGCGGTGGGCGTACTCGTGGCGGATGGTGGCGGCGCCGAAGGCCCGGAGCCGCTCCACGGGAGGCGCGTCGGGGCCGAGCGGCGGCGGGCCGGTCAGGAAGGATGCCTGGAACTCCCGCTCATGGTGGTCCAGGAGCGCGACCAGGAGCCCGAACCGGTCGCCGAACCGCCGGAAGACGGTGCCCTTGCCCACCTCGGCGGCGCTCGCCACGGCCTCCATCGTCAGATTGGCGGCTCCGCACTCTGTCGCGAGCCGGGCGGCGACCTCCAGCAGCCGCGTACGGTTGCGGGCCGCGTCCGCGCGCAGCCGGGGCTGGTCGGGAGCGGTGGTGGCGAGGTCCAGCAGTCCGTCGAGGGGGTCGGGGGCCTGAGGCGCCGGGAAGGGCGGCAGCGACTCTTTCATGAAAAGAGCGTAACGCTCACCACACACAAGTGGACCCCGGTCCGGATAGCTGCTACAAATTTCAACGGACCCCGGTCCGTTTAGCTTCTCCCGCGGGCCTCGGTCCGTCGGCTTTTCCTCACGTGTTCCCTACGTGCACATCCTTGCAAGGAGTCAGCTCATGTCCGTACGCATCCTCGCGCTCGTCGGCAGCCTTCGCGCCGGTTCGCACAACCGCCAGCTCGCCGAGGCGGCCGTGAAGCACGCCCCCGAGGGCGTCGAGATCGAGCTGTACGAGGGTCTGGCCGACGTCCCGTTCTACAACGAGGACATCGACAACGAGGCCGCCCTCCCGGCCGCCGCCGCCCGGCTGCGCGAGGCCGCCGGCCAGGCCGACGGCTTCCTGCTCTTCTCCCCCGAGTACAACGGCACCATCCCCGCCGTGCTGAAGAACGCCATCGACTGGCTGTCCCGCCCGTACGGCGCCGGCGCCCTCACCGGCAAGCCCGTCGCCGTGGTCGGCACCGCGTTCGGCCAGTTCGGCGGCGTGTGGGCGCAGGACGAGACCCGCAAGGCCGTCGGCATCGCCGGCGCCACGGTCCTGGAGGAGGCCAAGCTCTCCATCCCCGGCTCGGTCGTCCGCTTCGCCGAGACCCACCCGGCCGACGACGCCGAGGTCGTCACCGGCCTCACCGAGGTCCTGGCCCAGCTCACCAGCAAGGCGGGCGCCGCCGCCTGAGGCCCGTCCTCAGCCACACCTCGTCGGGTTCCGGGCCGCCGCCCGGGGCTCGACGTCGGCGTTCCGGGCGGAACGGATCGCCCGGACGGGATCGGCGGGCTGGGGGCCGCACCGGGGCCGCCGTTCAGACGGTGACGCCCAGCCCCTCCAGCACCACCGCGTTCGGCAGCTCCGCGAACGCCTTCCCCGGCACCAGCAGCTTGCCGCGCCGCCGTCCGCTGCCGACCAGGACGTACGGCAGGTCGACGACGGCCGCGTCGACCAGGACCGGCCACGACGTCGGCAGTCCGACGGGCGTGATGCCGCCGTACTCCATCCCGGTCTCCCCGGTGGCCGTGTCCATCGACGCGAACGAGGCCTTGCGGGCGCCCAGTTGGCGGCGGACCACGCCGTTGACGTCGACGCGGGTGGTGGAGAGCACGACACAGGCGGCCAGGCTCGACTCGCCGCCCCGCTTGCCCGCGACGACCACGCAGTTGGCGGACCGTTCGAGCAGGTCCTGCCCGTAGTGCTGGACGAACACCGCGGTGTCGGCCCACTCGGGGTCCGTCTCGACGTACAGGAACCGGTCGGCGGGCACGCTGCCGGACCAGCCGCGTACGGCGTCGGCGACCGGGCGGACGAGATCGTCCAGGCAGTCGGGGGCGGGGGTGGCGTGGTCGAAGTCTCCGATGGGTGCGCGCATGGGCCGCACGGTAACAAAGCCGTGGACGCCCTGGTCCGGCGTCTCAGTGCACGCCGGGCACCGAGACCGTCAGCACCATCTCGGTCGGCACCTCGCCCCGATTGGCGTACTCGTGGGCCGCATTCGCCTCGAAGGTGACGCTCGCGCCGGCCGGGACCCGGTACTCGGCCCCCTCCACGGTGAGGGTCAGCTCGCCCGCCGTGACGTGCGCGATCTCGACCGTGCCCCCGGGATGCGGGTCCGACCGGCTGCCCTCCCCCGGCATCAGCCGCCAGTCCCACATCTCCAGCGGACCGGGTGCCTCCGTACCGGCCAGCAGCCGACTGTAGCTGCCAGCCTCGGTGTGCCACAGCCGGACCACCTGCTCGGCCGGAACGACCCTGACCTTCGGCCCCTGCGCGTAGTCGAGCAGGGTGGTGATGCTGATGCCGAGGGCGTCTCCGATCTTGACGACGGTGCCGAGACTGGGGTTGGTGCGGGCCTGTTCGATCTGGATGAGCATCCCGCGGCTGACACCGGCGCGAGCCGCCAGGGTGTCCAGCGTGAACCCCCGCTCGGTGCGCCAGCGCTTGACGTTCCGCGCCAGGGACTGGGTCAGCAGGTCGAGGTCCGACACATTCCGTCCAAAGTCTCAGTCGTCTCAGTCGTTCAGTTGTCTCGGTTGTCTCGGTTGTCTCGGTGACAGAGTCCAACACGTCGAACGAGGTGGGGTGCACCCGACGTTCACCGAACTGTACTGCGAGGGCGGCACCCCTCCAGGGCCCATGAGGCGTGGTCGAGGTACGCCGCCCGCCGGTTCCTAGGCGGACTCCCCCGCCCCTTCCGCGTCCCACTCGGCGAGCGCCAGCAACTGCTCCGGCGTGACCCCGTCGGGGATCGGGACCGGCGCGGGCGTCCGGATCGGCGGCTGCCACCCCGCCACCGGGTCCCACCGGCGCACGACCCGCGCGGGCGCCCCGGCCACCACCGAGTGGTCCGGCACCGTCCCGCGCACCACCG
>NZ_JAAVVL010000001.1:3978568-3987598 GCF_018728545.1 Streptomyces sp. ATCC 21386 | reverse complement strand
CTAGATTTAATTCTTTTCGTAGTATAAATGAAAATTGCATTTTTTTTTTTTTTAGTGTGTATAAGAGACAGGGATCACCGCGCCGGTGCCGATCCAGCAGCCGGGCCCGATCGACACGGGGTCCATACGGGGCCACTGCTTGCCGATCGGCTGGTGCGGGTCGTCGTACGAGTGGTTGGTGGAGGTCACGTACACGTACGGCCCGAAGTAGCAGTCGCTGCCGATCGTGACCGTGGTGTCGGCGATGACATGGCTGCCGCGCCCGAGCACGACGCCGTCCCCGATGCGCAGGATCGGTTCCGCGCCGAGGTCCAGGTCGGGCATCAGTCCGGCGGTCAGGGTGACCTGCTCGCCGATGATGCAGTGGGAGCCCAGGTGGATCCACGGCTCGCCGAAGACCGTGCCGAGCGGAAAGGCCAGCCTGGTACCCGTTCCCATCGCGCCGAAGCGGAACCGGCCGGGCCGCTCGGCCGTCACCGACCCCGTGCGCTGCAGCCACGCCCAGCCCGCGTGGACGGCGCGCTGCGCGAGGCGGCCCGACCAGGACGAGAACGTGTTCTTCTTCGGCACCCGCTCACCGTACTCACCGGGCGGCACCCGCAGGACGTCGTACGGCTGTGATCTTCACCCCACCCGACGCCCACCCCATGGCTTACGGTGCGGGTGAGGACTGATCTTCACCCAGCATCTGGAGGCGGCGATGAACCGGCAGCGGGCCCTCATCACGACGTTCGACGGCAAGAAGCCGGAGGTGGAGGAGGCCGCGTTCGTCTCCCCCACGTCGACGGTGATCGGCGACGTGACCCTGCGTCCGGGGTCGAGCGTCTGGTACGGGGCGGTGCTGCGGGCCGAGTTCGAGCCGATCGTCATCGGCGCGGACGCCAACGTCCAGGACAACTGCTCGCTCCACGTCGACCTCGGCTTTCCCGTCTCGATCGGCGCGCGCGTGTCGATCGGGCACAACGCGGTGGTGCACGGGGCGACCGTCGAGGACGACTGTCTGATCGGGATGGGCGCGACGGTGCTGAACGGCGCGGTGATCGGCTCGGGGTCCCTGGTCGCCGCGCAGGCCCTGGTCCCGCAGGGGATGCGGGTGCCGCCCGGATCACTGGTGGCGGGGGTGCCCGCGAAGGTGAAGCGACCGCTCACCGACGAGGAGCGGGAGCTGGTGACGCTGAACGGCACGCACTACACGGAGCTGGCCAAGGCGCACCGACAGGCGCAGGAGGAGTACGGGGCGTAGGACCGGCGCGGGCGCGGGAGGGACACGGGGCGCGGACCGGCCGCGGGTGGTGTGCCCGGCGGGCCGGCACTCGGCGGTCGCGCGCCTCCCGTCGCACGTCTTACTCCGCGGCGGCGACCAGTTCCCCCTCGGCCGTCTCCGCCTTCTCCGCGGCCTTCTTCGCCTTGCGCTTGATCACCAGCATCGAGGTCACGCCGATCAGGACGGCCAGGACCAGGCCCAGCCAGGAGAAGCGCTTGAGCCACGCCTCGGCGACGACGCCGACGTAGTAGATGACGGCGGTGGTGCCGCCGGCCCAGAGGATGCCGCCGAGGACATTGGCGACGGCGAAGCGCCAGTAGGGCATCTGCAGGACGCCGGCGAGGGGCCCGGCGAAGATGCGGAGCAGGGCGATGAAGCGGCCGAAGAAGACGGCCCACATGCCCCACCGGTCGAAGGAGCGCTCGGCGACGGCGATGTTGCTCTCGCTGAAGTGCTTGGGGAACCGTCGGTTGAGCTTGGCCAGCAGGGGGCGTCCGCCCTTGCGGCCGATGGCGTAGCCGATGGAGTCGCCGATGATCGCGCCGGCGGTGGCGCAGGCCCCGAGGACGAAGGGGTCGATCTCTCCGTGCTGGGACGCGAGCAGCGCGGAGGAGACCAGGATGATCTCGCCCGGCAGCGGGATGCCCAGGCTCTCCAGGCCGATGACCAGCCCCACCAACAGGTAGATGGCGAGCGGGGGCACTGTTTCGAGCCACTCCTGGACGTGCAAAGCCGGTTCCTCCCGTGCGAGCGGATCAAGTGGGTGAGGTGGTGTTCATGGCCCCCGGCGCCCGCTCTCGACGGAGCGCGCGCCGGGGCAGCCTACCCGCTTGTTCGGACGGCGACGGGATCCTGCGGGTTGCCCCACAGGTCGCACCGGTTCTCGGCGTGCACGGCCGCGCTCCGTGCGTCGTGCCCGTGCGGCCGCGCGCTGGAGCACCCGGTGCCGGGCGTCGGCACGACCGGGGCACCACCGGGTCACTACCGGGTCACGCGTTGGGGCGAAGGGTCCAGACGACCGTCATCTCGCCCGTCACGGCTCCGTCGGCGCGTCGGATCGCGATGGTGACGGGGAATTCCGGGCGCCGGCCGGCGTCGAGTTCGGCCACGACCTCGGCGGCGGGGCGGCCGAGCGTCGCGGTGGCGGTGACCCGCCCCATCGCGAGCTTCTTGTACCCGATCTCCGCGCTGACCGCGAGCGGCACGGCGCGCGAGAGCTGGTCCCCGAACGCGGCGAGCACGATCGCCCCGCTCGCCGTCTCCCCCAGCGTGAACATCGCACCGGCGTGCGGCCCGCCGACATGGTTGTGGAACTCACCCTGGTCCGGCAGCGCCACCACGGCCTTCTCCGGAGTGGCCTCCAGGAACTCCAGCTTCAGGGTCCTGGCCATCGGCACCGTGGCGGCGAGCATCTCGCCGATCGACATCTGGTCTGCGCTCATGGCGCGATGTTACCCACCAGTAGGCGGGCATGACCAGGGGCTCTCGCCGGGCGGAGGCGTTCGCGTCCGAGAACCGGCACCTCCCTGTTCGGCCGACCACCTCCCGGCGGCGCGAGGGACGTGGCGCCAAAGGCCGCCACCCCGGGGTGTTTTGGAGCCGTTCGTCCCGACTGCAAAGCAGCTTCGTGGACTCCCGTGGCACCCCGCCCCCCGGCGCATCTATGGTTACGAGCCATGTGGCCAGGACAGCAGCAGCCGCCCGGGGGCGAGCACCAACCGCAGCAGCCGAACCCGTACCAGCAGCCGGGGTACGACCAGTCCGGACAGCCGGTACAACCGGGATACCAACAGCAGGGGTACCAGCAGCCGAACCCCTACCAGCAGCCCGGATACCAGTCGACGGGCCAGCAGGCCCAGTACGGGCAACAGCCGCAGTGGGGCGCGCAGGCGCCCGCGGGCCCGCCGGTGCCGCCGGGCGGAGGCGGCGGCAACCGGACGAAGCTGATCGCGATCGTCGCGGCCACGGCCGTGGTCGTGGCAGCCGGTGTGACGGGCTTCCTGGTGCTCGGCGGTGACGGCGACAAGGACAAGTCGGGGACCCAGTCGGCTCCTTCGGCCTCCCCGTCGCCGACCGCGTCCGAGAGCGAGGACAACCCGCGCGGCGAGGACGCCGGCGCGAAGCCGACCATCGAGGGCTGGAAGGTCGTCGTCAACCCCAAGTGGGGTACGGCCTTCGACGTGCCCGCCGACTGGGAGGTGCAGTCGCCCGACACCTTCACCGGCTTCGAGGACTCCCAGAAGGGCGACGGCTCGGTCCTCATCGGGATGTCGGCACCCGCCGTCCTCAAGGAGAAGTACTGCACCTCCGACGACAACAAGGACGGCCACAAGGAGTCGAGTTCCCTCGCCGCCGCGGGCACCAAGGGCCAGCAGGGCGCCAAGGGCACCGAGGACATCGCCCGCAACGACTCGGCCTGGTGGGTCTTCGGCGGGTACACCGACCAGAAGCCCGCCTCGAAGAAGAAGTTGACCATCGGCAAGCCCAAGGCGTACACCACGACGTCGGGCGTCGAGGGCAGTGTCGCGACCACGTACTCGACGGGCGTCCCCAAGAAGGGCAAGTGCGACACCGACGGCAAGGCGACCACGTTCGCCTTCAAGAACTCGGCCGGTGACTACGTCTCCTGGACCTTCCACGGTGACAAGGACGTGCGGGAGGAGGTGCCGGACGCGACGGTGCAGAAGATCCTGAGCACGGTACGCCTCTACGGCGACCCGACGGGCGGCTGAGCGGCCACGCGGCCGACCGTGGCGGGCGAACTCCGGTGAAGCCGACCCCGACCGGACAGGGCCGGCCGCCGAGGGTCGGCCTCACCTGGCCCGATCCCGCCGCATCGGGTGAGGAAACGGTTTGGCAGAAGGTGTCGGGGCGGCGATAGTCGGCGGGTGACCACTCCCGCCGCTCCCCGTCGCCGCCCCGCCTGGGCCGGCCGCAACTACACCCTGCTGACGACGGCCGCCGTCGTCACCAACCTGGGCAGCAACGGCGCCCTGATCGCGGCCGCGTTCGCGGTGCTGGAGGCGGGCGGCGACGGCGGGGACGTAGGCCTGGTCGCCGCCGCGCGCACCCTGCCCCTGGTGCTGTTCCTCCTGGTCGGCGGCGCGATCGCCGACCGGCTGCCCCGACACCGGGTGATGGTCGCGGCGAACGGCCTCAACTGCCTCTCCCAGGCGGCCTTCGCCGTCCTGGTCCTCACCGGCGAGGCACGGCTGTGGCAGATGATGCTGCTCTCCGCGCTCGGCGGCGTCGGTCACGCGTTCTTCGGCCCGGCCGCCGAGGGCATGCTGCTGTCCTCCGTCACCGCCGAGCAGGCGGGCCGCGCCTTCGCGCTGTTCCGCTTCGCCTCGCAGGGCGCGACCATGAGCGGCGCGGCCCTCGGCGGCGCCCTGATCGCGGTGATCGGCCCAGGCTGGGTGCTCGCGGTGGACGCGGCGGCGTTCGCCCTGGCCGGCGCCCTGCGCGCCTTCCTGGACGTGAGCCACATACCGGAGCGCGGGGCGGGCGGCGGACTGCTCGCGGATCTCCGGGACGGCTGGCGGGAGTTCACCGGCCGGACCTGGCTGTGGGCGATCGTCGTCCAGTTCTCCCTGGTGAACGCGGTGATCGTCGCCGCCGACGCGGTCTACGGCCCGCAGGTCGCCCGAGACAGCCTGGGCGGGCCGGGCCCCTGGGGCCTGGCGCTCGGTTTCTTCGGGGCCGGCAACGCCGCCGGAGCGCTGCTCATGGCCCGCTGGAAACCACGCCGCCTCCTCCTCGTCGGCGTCCTGTGCGTCTTTCCCTTCGCCCTGCCCTCCGCCGCGCTGGCCGTGCCCGTGCCGATCGCCGTGCTCTGCCTGACCATGTTCGTCAGCGGTCTGTCGATCGAGGTGTTCGGGGTCTCCTGGATGACCGCGCTGCACCAGGAGATCCCCGAGGACAAGCTGTCCCGGGTCTCCGCGTACGACTGGTTCGGCTCGGTGGCGATGGTGCCGCTCGCCGCCGCGCTGGCGGGCCCGGCGGAGAGCGCCTTCGGACGGACGACCGCCCTGTGGGGCTGTGCCGGGCTGTGCGTGGCCGCGACGGCCGCCGTGCTGTGCGTACGGGACGTGCGCAACCTGACCCGGCACAGCACTCCGGTGGCCCTGGCCAAACCCGATGCCCGGCCCGACGCCGGCCCCGAACCCGATGCCGCGCCCGTGCGCGAGGAGGACGCCGCCCCGCGGCCCGAGCCGGGTGACGCGACCGGCGGCGAGCCCGGTTCAGCCGATGCCGAAGGCCCCGTCGGGCGGCTCGGGTGACGGGACGGCGTCCTCCTCGCGCACGGGCGCGGCGCCGCCGATGAACGCGCGCAGCGCCGTGCCGTGCTCGACCCGCGCGGGGAAGGCGTCGGCGGCGGTCCGCCGGGCCAGGACGGCGATGTCGAGCGGCTGATGGGCGGCGACCAGCACGGCGTTGCCGAACCTCCGGCCGCGCAGCACCGCCGGTTCGGCGATCAACGACAGCTCCTCGAACACCGTTGCCAGCGTGGCCAGTTGGGAGCGCAGGAAGGTGAACGGCGCGGCATCGGCCAGGTTCGCCAGGTACACACCGTCCGCGCGCAGCACGCGTTCGACGGCCCGCGCGTATCCCACGGTCGACAGATGCGCGGGGACCCGCGAGCCGCCGAACACATCGCCCACGAGTACGTCGGCGGAGTCGGCGGGGGCCGCTTCGAGCCATTCCCTCGCGTCCGCCCCGTGCAGCGCGATGTCCGCGTCGTCGGGCGGCGGCAGCTGCTCGACGACCAGGTCCAGCAGCCCCCGGTCGTACTCGACGACCCGCTGCCGGGACCCGGGCCGGGTGGCGGCGACGTAGCGGGGCAGGGTGAGCGCGCCCCCGCCGAGGTGCACCACGTCGAGCGGCAGCCCCGGCTCCGCGACCGTGTCCAGCACGTGCCCGAGCCGCCGCGCGTACTCGAACTCCAGATGGGTGGGCTCGTCCAGATCGACGTACGACTGCGGCGCCCCGTCCACGGTCAACAGCCAGGCCCGTTCCCGGTCGACATCAGGCATGAGCTTGGCGGTGCCCCGGTCGATGACACGGGACACGGGTATGGCTTCGTTCACGCTCCCCATTCTGGTGCAGGGCGCGACCCGCGGGGGGCGGGGGGAACCGCGCGACCGGCGGTGTGCCGGCCCGCGGTCCCCCGTCCGTGGCGCGCCGTCTACCGAACGGCCGTCACGGTCCCCGCCCCCACGGTCCGACCGCCCTCACGGATGGCGAACCCGAGCCCCGGCTCCAACGGAACCTCCCGGCCCAGCTCCACACTCATCGTGACCCGCTCCCCCGGCCTGGCGACGGCGACCTCGCCGAGGTCGATGTCCCCCACCACGTCGGCCGTACGGATGTAGAACTGGGGCCGGTACCCGCTGGACACCGGGGTCGTGCGACCCCCCTCCCGCGCCGAGAGCACGTACACCTGGGCGGTGAAGTGCCGCCGGGGCTCGACGCTGCCGGGTGCGGCCACTACGTGCCCGCGTCGGACGGCGTCGCGTCCCACCCCGCGCAGCAGCAGCGCCACGTTGTCCCCGGCCTGCGCCTCCTCCATGGGCTTGCCGAAGGTCTCGACGCCGGTGACGACGGTCTCGATCCCCGCGCCGAGCACCTCGACGCGGTCGCCCACCCGGATCGTGCCCCGCTCGACGGCCCCGGTGACGACGGTCCCCCGCCCCGTGATCGTCAGCACGTTCTCGACGGACAACAGGAACGGCGCGTCCAGGTACCGCTCCGGCATCGGGACGTAGGTGTCCACGGCGTCCAGCAGCGCGTCGATCGACGCCGTCCACCGTGGGTCCCCTTCGAGCGCCCGAAGCCCGGATACCCGGACGACGGGTACGGAGTCACCGCCGTACCCGTGCGCGGTGAGCAGCTCGCGGACCTCCAGCTCGACGAGGTCGGTGAGCTCCTCGTCCCCGGCGTCGGCCTTGTTGAGGGCGACGACGACGTGGTCGACGCCCACCTGCCGGGCGAGCAGCACGTGCTCGGCGGTCTGCGGCATGATCCCGTCGAGCGCGGAGACGACGAGGATCGCCCCGTCGAGCTGCGCGGCGCCGGTGACCATGTTCTTGACGTAGTCGGCGTGGCCGGGCATGTCGACGTGCGCGTAGTGCCGGGTGTCGGTCTCGTACTCGACGTGCGCGATGTTGATGGTGATGCCGCGCGCCGCCTCCTCCGGGGCACGGTCGATACGGTCGAACGGGACGAAGGTGCCGGCCCCGCGCTCGGCGAGGACCTTGGTGATGGCGGCGGTCAGGGTGGTCTTGCCGTGGTCGACGTGACCCATCGTGCCGATGTTGAGATGCGGTTTCGTACGGACGTAAGCAGTCTTGGACATGGCGGTACCTCGAAGCCTCTTCAGCGGTACTGAGTGATGGCCCCGGCGGCACACAGCGGCGGCCGGGACGGGGACCCCGAGGTCTTGCCGACCCTCCCCCTGCGGGGTCCGCCGGAATGTCCGGGAAGGGTCAGCTTCGGGCGCCGTCCGCGGCGGCCACGACGATCAGCAGGGCAGCCTTCGGGGCATCCGCGACCGTGGCGGATGCGTCGAGAGCGAAGGCGTGCCGGAACATGACGTCGATCCTCGTCGACAAGTCGGCCCGCGTCGAATGGTTTTCGGTACGCGGGGTTGTCACTGCACGGGGGTTCCGGGAGGGAGCGGAAGAGAGATGCTTCACAGGACGACCCACGGGATGAACGGTGCGCCGGTCGGGCCCGTGCTCCGGAAGGCGCAGGCGGCGCGGCGTGCGGTGCCCGGCGGAGGTCCCGGTGCACCGTGTCCGGCGATCCTGTTGTTCCGCTTGCTGTGACGCCCGTGAGACGTTCCGTACGGCATACCCGGACACGGGTCGGTTACCGTCGTCGAATGCTCGATGCCACCACCCGCTCTGGGGGCACCGCCACGGTCCTTCCCCGGACCGCCGCCACGGAGCTCGCCGTCGCCGCACCCGTCACGGTCGCCACCGTGCCCCCGGGCCGTGCCGCCCGCCTGGGCAGAGTGCTGTTCTCGCCGTGGGCGCGGTTCTCGCTGCTCGTCGCACTGCTCGTGTCCGCCGTGTCCACGGTGCTGCTGTTCGAGCCGCAGCGGCTGCTGGCCGACGGCTGGCCGCCCCAGTTGAGCGGTGCGGCCGCGGCCGTGGCGTTCGCGGTGGCATACGGGCTGTGCACGGTCGCCTTCGTACCCCGGCCGATCCTCAACATCGCGGCGGGCGCCCTCTTCGGCTCCCAGCTCGGTCTGGCGTCGGCGCTCGCGGGCACGGTCCTGGGCGCCGGCCTCGCCTTCGGCCTGGGGCGGGTCCTCGGGCAGGACGCTCTGCGTCCGCTGCTGCGCCACCGCTGGCTGAAATCGGCGGACGGCCAGCTCAGCCGGCACGGTTTCCGCTCGATGCTGGCGGCCCGCCTCTTCCCCGGAGTGCCCTTCTGGGCGGCGAACTACTGCGCCTCGGTCTCCCGCATGGGCTATCTGCCCTTCCTCCTGGCCACCGCCCTCGGCTCCATCCCGAACACCGCCGCCTACGCGGTGGCCGGCGCCCGTGCCTCGTCCCCGACCTCCCCGGCGTTCCTGATCGCCATGGCCTGCATCGCGGTCCCGGCCCTGATCGGCGCGACGGTGGCCTGGCGCAAACGCCACCACCTGCGGGCCCGCTGAGTCCTCTGGGGGCCCGAAGCTGGAGGAGCCCGAAGGGCCGTCCTCCAGGGGCGCGGGGAACCTGTCTCTTATACACCTCTCCGAGCCCACGAGACTCGAC
>NZ_JAAVVL010000001.1:3976421-3978468 GCF_018728545.1 Streptomyces sp. ATCC 21386 | reverse complement strand
CCCCGACACGACCGGCCCCACCTCACACGGCCGCCACCTCAAACGGCTTCCAGCACCATCGCGTTGGCGAGCCCACCCGCCTCGCACATGGTCTGCAACGCATAGCGAGCGCCGCGCTCCCGCATCGCGTGCACCAGCGTCGTCGTGAGCCGAGTCCCGCTGGCCCCCAGGGGGTGCCCCAGCGCGATGGCACCGCCGTGGACGTTGACCTTGTCCAGGTCGGCGCCCGTCTCCTGCTGCCAGGCGAGCACGACACTGGCGAACGCCTCGTTGACCTCGAAGAGATCGATGTCGTCGAGGCCCAGCCCCGCGCGGCGCAGCACCTTCTCGGTGGCGGGGACGACCCCCGTGAGCATCAGCAGCGGATCCGAGCCGGTGACGGCGAAGGAGTGCAGCCGGGCGAGGGGGCGCAGCCCCAGCCGCGCCGCCGTCTCGCCGGACGTGACGAGGACGGCAGACGCCCCGTCGTTGACGGGGCTGGCGTTCCCCGCGGTGATGCTCCACTCGATCTGCGGGAACCGCTCGGCGAAGGCGGGGTCGTGGTAGGCGGGCCTGAGTCCGGCCAGGATCTCGAGCGTGCTGCCGGGCCGTACGCACTCGTCGCGGGTCACCCCGTCCAGCGGCGCGACCTCGGCGTCGAAGAGGCCGCCCACCCAGGCTGCCGCGGCCCTGCGATGGGACGACACCGCGAACTCGTCCATCCGCTCCCGCCCGATCGACCACTTCGCGGCGATCAGCTCGGCGCTGATGCCCTGGGGCACGAGCCCCTCCGGGTAGCGCGCGGCGACCCCCGGTCCGAACGGGTCGGCGCCGGGCGGCACGTTGGACCACATCGGCACCCGGCTCATCGACTCCACCCCGCAGGCGACGACCAGGTCGTACGCCCCCGACATGACGCCCTGGGCGGCGAAGTGCACGGCCTGCTGGGAGGAGCCGCACTGCCGGTCGACCGTGGTAGCGGGGACGGTCTCCGGGAAGCCCGCCGCGAGGACGGCGTAGCGGGTGGTGTTCATGGCCTGCTCGCCCACCTGGTCGACGGTGCCGCCGATGACGTCGTCGATCAGCGCAGGATCGACGCCGGAGCGGTCGACGAGGGCGCGCAGGGTGTGGGCGAGGAGGTCGACGGGGTGGACATGGGCGAGTGCGCCATTCGGCTTCCCCTTGCCCAGGGGCGTGCGTACGGCTTCGACGATCACGGCGTCACGCATGGGTCGGGCCTCCACGACTGTCAGAAGCAGGGGATCTACCTGTGAGTAGGAATTTCAAACTCACCATAGTCCTGGAAGTTGGAAAAACAAACCCTCCCCTAGAATGGGCGCATGCCCGCCTCCGGAGATCCGCGCCCCTGTTCCATCGCCGACACCCTGGCGATCGTCGGCGAGAAGTACTCCCTGCTGGTCCTGCGTGAGGTCTGCCTCGGCAACGGCCGCTTCGACCAGCTGGTCCGCAACATCGGGGCACCGCGCGACGTGCTGGCGACCCGGCTGAGGCGCCTGGTGGACGCGGGCGTCCTGGCCAAGCACGTCTACAACGAGCGCCCCCGGCGCTTCGAGTACCGGCCCACCCAGGCGGGACTCGAACTGGAGCCGGTCCTGATGACCCTCATGGCGTGGGGCGACCGCCATCTCCGCACGGACGACGACCGCCCCATGGTGATCGAGCACGCCTGCGGCCAGACCCTGGTCCCGGCGGTCACCTGCACGGCCTGCGGCACAGAGGTCAGCCACGGGAACCTCAGGGCCCACCCCCAGACCCCGGGCTGGTCGGTGAAGGGCCCGACGGCCCTCTGAGCGCCCCGAAGGGGCGCGGGGAACTGCGCGACAAGCCACGGACAACCCGCAGCCACCACAGCGCCCCGCCACACCACAGCGCCCGCGAGCTCCGAGGCGCCCCTCAGTCCCCCGTGTAGACGTCCAACCGC
This sequence comes from Streptomyces sp. ATCC 21386, assembly GCF_018728545.1. Lineage (NCBI taxonomy): Bacteria > Bacillati > Actinomycetota > Actinomycetes > Kitasatosporales > Streptomycetaceae > Streptomyces > Streptomyces sp. ATCC 21386. The sequence continues at coordinate 3,976,547 of NZ_JAAVVL010000001.1, read as the reverse complement.
CCACACATCCCGAACTTCCCACGCACCGCAGGCTCTTCGGCCCACACCCCGGCCTCGGCCAGATGGGACACATCCCCGCGCTCCAGCCGGCCCAGCTGCTCCCCGGTCGCCGCGGCAGCGGCCCGC
>NZ_JAAVVL010000001.1:3970757-3976321 GCF_018728545.1 Streptomyces sp. ATCC 21386 | reverse complement strand
GGGTTCGTCGGCAGCGTCAGATGTTTATAAGAGACAGCTCCCACCTCGCCCGCCACTCCGCCAGCCGGGGCCGCACGAGCGCGGCGGCGGCCCGGTGGAACGCGGCGAGCGGCTCGGGCCCGGACGCGTCGCGCAGCGCCCGGTAGCCCTCGAGGGCCAGGTCCCGCCGGGCCCGCGCGACCCGCTCCCGCTCCTCCTCCGGCGCGTCCAGCGGGATACGGGTGGCAGCGGCGTACGTCTCCGGATCGGTCAGGTACCGCGGGGGCAGCGTGAGGACCGCGTCGCCCGCCTCCGGGAGCCCGTTGTTCTGCATGAGGACGGTGATACGCAGCTCGTCCTCGTTGACCAGCCGGTGGATGGTGCCCGGCGTGAACCAGGCGACCGTCCCCGGCGCCAGCGGCGTGACCTCGTACCCCGAGGTCGTCAACGTCTGCACGGCGCCACGCCCGCCGGTGACGACGTACGCCTCCGAACAGGTCAGGTGCATATGGGGGGTGCCGCCGCAGACCCCGTCCGCCGCGGGCCAGTCGTACACGGACAGGTGGGAGAGCGCGACCCCGCCCGGCAGTCCCTCGTAGCCGCTCACCACGGGTGCGCCTCCAGGTACTTGGCGATCTCCTCCCGATCCCAGGAACCGTCCGCCACGACGACGCGGTAACGGCGGGTGAGCGTCTCGCCGGGAGCCAGTTCCAGCTCCTCGAAGAACGCCCAGGAGGGGGCGACGGCGGCGAACGGGGCGTTGCGGACGAACCAGTGCGCCGGATGCCCGCCCTCGGCTCCCGTGTGGTCGTTCTCTGGGGCGTGCGCGAAGACGAGCGTGGCGTGGCCGTCGGTGCCGTCGTGCTCGCCCGAGTACGCCAGCCAGGGCGCCTGCTCGCCCATCATCCGAGGTCCCTCGGCGTCGGGCCCGATGATCCGTCCGTCGCGGAAGGCACGCGGACCGCGCCAGAACAGGCCTGTGTAGCCGGCCATCTCCCGCCCCGCGGTGGTCGGGCTGCCGAACAGCAGCGGCTCGTCCCGGCGGTTGGTGATCGCGCTCGTCCAGGTCAGCGCCCAGGATCCGGACTCGGTGTCCACGTCATGGATCTCGATCCGGCGCTCCTCGTCGGCCCACAGCTCCCCGGTGTACGGGTGCCAGGTCAGCCGTTCGGCGATCACGACCCGTTCGCCGTCCGACTCGACGGCGTCGAAGCCGACGTGCGCCATCGAGCCGACCCGTTCCGGGATCGGCAGATAACCCTCGCCGTGGACGTACGAGTTGCCGCCCCACAGGTTCTGGCCCGACAGGTGCGAGGCCGTCAGCTGCAGACCCTTGTGCCAGCGGTGGTCGTTGGGCCGGAAGTCGGTGACGACGTCCCCGGCCAGCGTCCGGATCGGGTGCAGATACGGCTTCGGGGCCTCCCAGTCCGCCTCCGGCCGGTAGACGTAGCTCAACAGCTCGACGCCCGTGGTGGGTTCGGTGACCGTGATCCGGTCGCCGTGTGCGTGGACCACGCGCAGCCCGTCGTGGAAGGTCATGCGGTGATCTCCTCACTCGTGCCGGCGGCGCTGGTGCCGACGGTCCTCGTACCGGCGGGGCTCGCGTCGGCGGACACCCGGACGGTTCCGGGTGCCCAGCCGGGGGCACCTCCGTGCATGGCCGTGTAGTACGGGTCCCCGGGTCCGATCTCGCCACGCCGTACGGTCGCGTCCGTGAAGGCCGACTTGTACAGGGCGGCGATCAGCTCCAGGCTCGTCCGTCCGTCGGCGCCGCTGCTGCGCGGCCGTTCGCCCGCGCGCATGCTCGCCACGAGTTCGCGCAGCTGGGCGAGGTGCGAGCTGGGCACGTCCGCGCCGAAGTCCCGCCAGGCCGCCGCGTCCGCCTCGGGGGTGCCGGGGGCGGGGGTGACGGACCAGTCCGCGTTGGAGTGGCCGTACAGATGGGTCAGCTCGACGGTGGCGCGCTCACAGTCGATGCGGATGCGGCTGACCTCCTCGGGGCTGAGGACGCTGTTGACGACCGTGGCCAGGGCGCCGCTCTCGAAGCGGACGAGGGCCGTGGAGACGTCCTCGGTCTCCACGTCGTGGACCAGCCGCCCGGCCATGGCCCGGACCTCGCTCCACGGGCCGAGCAGGTCGAGCAGCAGGTCCATCTGATGGATGCCGTGGCCCATGGCGGGCCCGCCACCCTCGGTGGCCCAGCGGCCGCGCCAGGGGACGGCGTAGTAAGCGGTGTCGCGGTACCAGGTGGTCTGGCAGTGCGCGACCAGCGGACGGCCGAGGCTCCCCTCGGCGAGCAGCTCGCGGACGTGCCGCGCGCCGGAACCGAAACGGTGCTGGAAGACGATCGAGGCGTACGGCCCCCCGGTCTCCGCGCCCTCCTCGGCCTCGACCGCGTCGAAGTCGGCGAGCGTCGGCACCGGCGGCTTCTCGCACCACACCCAGGCGCCGGTCCGCAGCGCGGCGATCGTCTGGTCGCGGTGCAGGGTCGGCGGGGTGCAGATGCTGACCAGGTCGGGCCGTTGCTCCGCCAGCATGCGGTCCAGATCGGTGTAGCCGTGCGGGATGCCGTGCGCCTCGCAGAACTTGGCCACCGCCTCGGCATCGATGTCGACGGCGGCGACGACCTCGGTCTCACCCTCCTCAGCGAGGCGCTCGAGCGCGGGCAGATGGGAGCCGCCGCCGATAGCGCCGATGCCGACGATCGCGGCCCGGACGCGGCGGCCGGACAACGGGGCCGGGGGGCGGTCGGGTCGCTGGTCCGGAGTCGGGCTCGGGTCGTTGCTGGGTGTGGGCATGGACGTGATCAGCACTCCATCGAACGTGACAGCGGACGGCGGCGGGCGCCTGGTGGCGGGGGTTCCGGCGAAACGGCGACCCTCGCACGGCAAGCGCTTTCCCTCGTCAGCAAAGTATGTGCGGACATAGTGACTGGTCAACACCGCGGATCCGGCCGTTCCACGCCTCGGAACGCCCGCGCTCCACCCGTCCCCCGCAGACCCCGCCCTGCCCTGCCAAACCCCTGTGGCAGCCCTGTCACCAAGGGGCGCTAGGCTGCCCCCCAGTACCTGTGATCACCCGCCCCGCGGCGCGGCACGTCTTCCGTCGGCCCTCCACGATCAGCGCTTGGACCACGTAACTTCATGTCTTGGTTTGAATCCCTCATCCTCGGACTCGTCCAGGGGCTGACCGAATTCCTCCCCATCTCCTCCAGCGCGCACCTGCGCCTGACGGCAGCCTTCTCCGGCTGGGAGGACCCGGGCGCGGCCTTCACCGCGATCACGCAGATCGGCACCGAGGCCGCGGTGCTCATCTATTTCCGCAAGGACATCGCCAACATCATCTCGGCGTGGTCCCGCTCCTTGTTCAACAAGGAGATGCGCGGCGACCACGACGCCCAGATGGGCTGGCTGGTGATCGTGGGCTCCATCCCGATCGGTGTCCTCGGGGTGACCCTCAAGGACCAGATCGAGGGCCCGTTCCGTGATCTGCGCCTCACGGCGACCATGCTGATCGTGATGGGCATCGTCCTGGGCGTCGCCGACCGGCTCGCCGCGCGCGACGAGACCGGCGGCAAGCACCGCGCGGCGAAGGAGCGCAAGAGCCTCGAACAGCTCAGCGTCAAGGACGGCCTGATCTTCGGTCTCTGCCAGGCCATGGCCCTGATCCCCGGCGTCTCCCGCTCCGGCGCCACCATCAGCGGTGGCCTCCTCATGGGCTACAAGCGCGAGGCCGCGGCCCGCTACTCCTTCCTCCTCGCCATCCCGGCCGTGATCGCCTCGGGCGGCTACGAGCTCAAGGACGCGATGGAGGGCGGCCATGTCTCCTGGGGTCCGACGATCTTCGCCACGGTCATCGCCTTCTTCGTCGGCTACGCGGTCATCGCCTGGTTCATGAAGTTCATCTCCACCAAGAGCTTCATGCCGTTCGTCTGGTACCGCATCGCCCTCGGCATCGTCATCGTCGTCCTGGTCTCCATGGGCGTGCTGAGCCCGCACGCGGGCGAGTCGGGCCACTGACCGGGCCCGCCCCGAAGGCCCGTCCCTCCCCAACTCCCTTCCGTGACCAACCACATACGGCATCCGTAGCCGTCCAGTAGCGCACTGTCAGTCCGGGCGCCTAGTCTTGTCCGCATGTCCCCCGATTCCCCCGCCCGTGGTTCCGTGCGGTCCGCCGACGACCTGAACGACCGGATCAGAGCCCTGTGGCGCCACGCGGGCGCGTCGCTGTCGGCGCAGGAGCGGGCGGAGTACGAACTGCTGGTCGTGGAATGGGCGGCGGCGATCCGGGCAGACGTGATCGAGGCCGCGTGACCGGGACCCCCGAGGACGGCACACCCAACGGATCGATCATCTTCCTGAACGGCACGTCCAGTTCAGGCAAGTCGACCATCGCGAGGGAGCTGCTCCGCATCCTCGACGAGCCGTACTTCCACATGCCCGTCGACGCGTTCCACGCCATGCGGACCCGCCAGGAGATGCCGCCCGACCAGCTCACCACCGTCCTGCACCGCACCTGGCGGGGCTACCACCGCGCGGTCGCCGGCATGGCCGCCGCGGGCAACAACGTGGTCATGGACCACGTCCTGAGCGCGGAGTGGCGACTGCGGGACTGTCTCGACCTGTTCGTGCCCCATGACGTCGTCTTCGTCGGTGTGCACTGCGACCCGGGCGAGCTCCGACGACGCGAGCGGGAGCGGGGGGACCGGCCGCCGGGGCTCGCGGTGCGGCAGTTGGAGCAGGTGCACGCCCACGGCGTCTACGACGTCGAGTGCGACACCAGCCGGTCGGACCCCCTCCAATGCGCCGCCCGCATCAGGGAGTTCCTGCCCGACCGACCCAGACCGACCGCTTTTGAGAGGCTGATCGCCGACAGGGAGGCCGTTCACTCACCGGCCCACTGAGCGCCCCCTCAGGGGCGCGGGGAACTGCGCGAGCAACCAGGGAACAACCCGCACCCGGCCGCCGACGACACCCCCACTCACCTCACCGGCCCCCGGACACCCGCAGCACCGCCCCCGTCGTGTACGAGGCCTCCGGAGAGAGGAGCCAGGCGATGGCCGAGGCGATCTCGTCGGCGCGACCGGGGCGGCGCAGCGGCACGGACGCCGCGATCCGGTCGGCACGATCGGGGTCGCCCATCCGTGCATGGATCTCTGTGTCGATCACCCCGGGCGCGACCGCGTAGACCCGGATGCCGTCCGGCCCGAGTTCCTTCGCCAGCCCCATGGTCAGCGTGTCGACCGCCGCCTTGGTCGCCGCGTAGTGGACGTACTCACCGGGACTGCCCAGCGTGGCCGCCGCAGAGGACACGTTGACGATGGCACCGCTCCCCCAGGCCGCCATCTCCTTGGCCGCCCGCCGCGAACACAGCAGCACGCCGAGGAGGTTGACCTCCACCACCCGCCGCAGCACCTCCGTGTCCGTGTCCGCCAGCCTCCCGAACGGGCCCGTCACCCCGGCGTTGTTGACCAGCCCGGTCACCGGTCCGAGCCGGTCCGCCGCCGTCTCGAACAGCCGGTCCACTTCGGCCTCCACCGAGGTGTCCGCCTTCACCGTGACACAGCGCGCCCCGCCCGCCCGCAC
>NZ_JAAVVL010000001.1:3964151-3970657 GCF_018728545.1 Streptomyces sp. ATCC 21386 | reverse complement strand
GGGGGACGGGGTCCCGGGAGCCCACTTGGGGGGAACTCACCGACACGGCTCGCGCGCCCGATCCGCCGGACAGCGCAAGCTCGCGCGCGCGTCGTCGCGGTCCCGGCCGATGCTGAGGGTGCCCCTGCCCGCCGATCTTCCCGGGACCCTCATGTCACTCACGCCCGCTCCCCGCCCGCACCCCGATACCGGCCCGCGTGCCGGCCGCTTCCGCCTTCGCCCCGGTCTCCGCCCCGCGCTTCGTCTCCGCGTCCGGCCCCGTCTGTGGCGCCCCTCTCTCGTCGCCCTGCTCGGCGCCTCCTGCCTCGGCGGCCTGCTCCTCGCCCCGACCGCGGGGGCCGCCGACGACGGCGGTGCCGACGGCAGAGACGAGCGCGCCCTGCAACGGCAGCTCGAAGAGCTGGTCGCCACCCCCGGAGGTCCGCCCGGCGTGATCGTCGTACTGCAGCAGGACGGCAGCCCACGCGTCCTGCGGGCCGGTGTCGCCGACCTGGAGACGGGCCGTCCGATCGAGATCACCGACCACATGCGCATCGCCAGCACGGCGAAGGCGTTCAGCGGCGCGGTGGCGCTCCGCCTCGTGCAGCAGGGTGAGCTCAGCCTCGACAGCACCATCGGCGACACATTGCCCCGACTGCCGCGAGCCTGGTGGCCGGTCACCCTGCGGCAGTTGCTCAACCACACCAGCGGACTGCCCGACTACAGCGAGGACCAGGAGTTCCTGGACCTGCTCCTCGCCGACCCCCGCCGCACCTTCGACCCCCGCCGGCTCCTGGACTTCGTGGCGGACCAAGAACTGCGGTTCCCTGCGGGCTCCCGGTACCAGTACTCCAACTCCGACAACATCGCCGTCGCCCTGATGGCGGAGGCCGCGACCCACAAGACGTACGAGGACCTCCTGCGCCGGATCGTCTACCGGCCGCTCGGGCTGACCGGCACCAGCCTTCCCCTGGGATACGAGATGCCGGAGCCGTACATGCACGGGTACGCCGTCGAGCCGCCCGCGCCTCCGGAGGACGTCAGCGAGGCGCTCAGCGCGTCCGGTGTGTGGGCCTCGGGCGGGATCATCTCCACCCCACGAGACATGACGCGGTTCATCCGGGGCTACGCCGCCGGGGAGCTGACGTCGCGAGAGATCCTGCACGAACAGCGGCGCTGGATCCGGGGTGCCTCCGAACCAGCCGGTCCGGGCCGCAACAGGGCGGGGCTGGCCATCTTCCGCTACGACACACGCTGCGGGGTGGTCCTGGGCCACACCGGGAACTTCCCCGGGTACACCCAGCTGATCTCCGCGACCCCCGACGGCCGCAGGTCCCTCACCTTCTCGCTCACCACCCAGGTGAACGCGCGACTGACCCCCGACCTCGTGGAACGGCTGCGCACGATCGAGGAGAACGCGGTCTGCGCACTGCTCGGCCCTCGCCGCGGCTGAGCGCTCAGCTCCGCAGATGGGCCAGGACATCGTCGGCGACGGGATACGGCGGCTCATCCGGCAGCAGTGCCGTGGTCGCCTCCAGGTCACGTGCCCGGACGAGGCCGTGGATCTGCCTGGCGAGCGGCGTCACGTCCTCGATGCCGACGATCCACTCGTCGGCGTACCGCGCCGCCGCCTCACCCGACAGGCCCAGCTGCAACGAGCGATGGGGCAGCGGGGCGAGCCGCAGGTCGCGCTCGGGGTCCCACTGGACACGGGCGGGCGCCCGACGGACCTCCCGCTGCCAGGCGCCCCAGCTCTCGTGCAGCTCGGGAACGTAGTGCGAGAGGCCCGAGCGACGCAGCGCCCACTCGAAACCCTCCCGCCTGATCTCCACGCCCAGAACCGTCTCCTGCCCCTCCTTCAGACCGTTCCTAAATACTGAGCGGGAGTGAGTCCTGTCGCCAGGTCTCGTGCTCAGTCGAACGCCCCGGACGGTGTGGGGCGTTCTGATTGCCCGCGTTCGCTCCGCACCCGGGCGGCACGGATCGTGTCCGTGGTCCGGGGGCGGGTTCCCTCACGCCCGGCAACACCTGATCCGGCCTGGACGGTCCGATGCCCCGCCGTGGCGCTTGCCGGACTCCCCGTTCGGCCTGGCAGAACCAGCGCTCCGCCTCCCACCGCCCACGCCAGGCGGACTCCATCAGCCCAGCCGCCTCCAGGTGGTGCCGGGTACGGGCCAGGTGTTTGCCGCCGCGCACCACGTGCACGATCCCGGCCTCCCGGTCGGCCCGCGTGACGGTCAGCCGGTCCTGCAGCACCCGCAGCCGCCGCGTCTGCGCATGCCACTGCCCGCCCACCGCGACGACGAGGCGGGTGTCAGCTCCCGCTGCGGACCGCCCACGACTGCCCGGAATGCTCCAGGCCGCCCCGGCAGCGCGCCTTGAGATCCCGCGAGGCCGGCGAGCCCAGATGCCCGCCCACCAGACGCAGCACCTTCTCATCACCCGGCGTCAGCTGCTTCAGACGCGTCCGCACGGCCACACCGGACAGCCCGGACACGACGAACGGCGCGGCACTGCTCCGCAGCTCACCCACCCCGCCACCTGCCCGACTCCAAGAACCTGCCGCCCTGGGAAACGAGCACCACCCACGAAGGTCACATACTCGATGCACGCACCTCAGTTCGGGCGGACAAGGCGCCCGACACAACACCCCCCACACCCACTCCCCCTCACCCGAACACTCTTGGAACGCACTCCAACGCCAGCAGCTCCAAACCCCAGCCGCAGCGGTACATCATCCACAGGAAGGACGGCATGATCCACGTCCAGCCTTGTTCACAGACCTCTTGCGTTACTGCCCTCCTGGGCTTCAAGAAGTTCGTCACCGTGCTCGATCGCCCAGCGTCCGAGCGCCGTCATCGGGCCCTCGACCAGGCTCTGTCCCAAGCCGGTCAGGGCGTAGTCGACGCGTGGTGGTGCCTCGGCATAGGCGTGCCGCTCGATCAGTCCGCTCGCGAGCAGGCGGTTCAAGGAGTCGGTCAGAACCTTGTCGCTGATGCCGCCAATCGCGGCGTGCAACTCGCGGCGTCGGCGCGGTCTCGAGCGAAGCGCCGCCAGTACGACGGGATCCCAGGTATGGGCGAAAAGATCTGTGGCCGCGCGCAAACGGCAATCGGCGACCAACTCATTGCAGTGGGCGTCGTGATCAGTCATCTCGCCGTCCATCATCCCGCGCCGGTCACGCACTGATCGGTGCGTAACGCCTCTCCTACCGTGGCCAACGGACCGACGGCCAAGGGAGAGGCACAGACAGATGCGCATCGGGATCCTGGGAACAGGGACACTGGCGGCTGCCCTGGGAGAGGGCTGGGCACGTGCGGGACACGAGGTGGTGATCGGCGGACGGTCGCAGGTCAAGGCGGAGAAGCTCGCTGAGCGGCTGGAGCACAAAGTGCTCGCTGTCGCACCGCGCGAGGCGGTCACCGGGCGCGATGCGGTGCTCCTCGCCGTGCCCTGGGACGGTGTCGAAGAGATGCTGGGGTTGGTGGGCGCGTCCGACGGCGTGCTCCAAGGAATGCCGCTGATCGATCCCACGAACGCCGTTGCACATGGCGTCGGCACCCTGCTCACCGAGCACGGCAAAACGATGGCGGGGCGGATCGCCGAGCTTGCTCCGGGAGCCCGGGTCGTGAAGGCGTTCCATCTCTTTCCTGCTGAACAGTGGACGAGCCCGCCCAGTGGTGGCCGAGTCTGTGTGACGGTGGCGATGTGCGGCGACGACCCGACCGCCCTGAACGTCGTCGGTGAACTGGTCCGTGACGTCGGCGGAGTCCCGGCGACTCTGGGGACGCTGGATCGAGTCCGCCAGCTGGAGGAGGTGGCGGGTTTCGTGATCGGCTTGGCCTTCGCGGGCTTCGACCCTGGCTCCGCCGTCCCTCACGTCCCCTCGAACGACAGGCACGCCGGCTCACAGGGGTAGGCGCACGTCTCACACGCTCGATGATCTGCCACGACGGGGTCTGTGAACACGGCTTGATGACCCATGTCAAGCCTCGCTCACAGACCTGTCCGCCGTGATCGGAGTGAACGCCTGCCCTCTTCTGCACGGCGGGCGGGCTCCCACCAGCGATATCTTGACCGGAACATCAACGGCCACGACAGGACCAACGCCCCCTGTCCTATCGATGTGGCTCCGGCCACGGGGGAGTTTCGTCATCGACCCTGATCTCCTGGCGGCTCTGTGGAGGGAACGGCATCCGTCGGGTCCTCCCGTCGCTCACACGTTTCGCACCAGGTACGCGGATCTCTGGGTGCGTTTCCACAGCCTCCCCGGTTCGAAGCGCTACCCGGAGTCCGAGGGCGAGTACGCGATCGTGCTGGACCGGTACAACACGATCCTCGACGAGCTGTTCGCGGACACTGATGTGTTCGTGGTGACGATGGACTGGTCGGACACACCGACCGGGCCCCCGGGCTACTCGACGCCACGACCGACACTGCACGCTGACAGCATCCGCTGGTGGACCGAGTCGGACCAGGATGACCCCGACCCGGAATTCCACACCCACACGCGTCTGTACGCCGACCGGCGCCGGTGGAATCGCGGCTGCATCGACGGACTGTTGCGAGCAGTCGCGGACGAAGCGCTCGTCGAAGTCTTCATCGCCGACACGGAACTGCGCCATATCCACCATCCCTACGACGGCGGCGCAGACGTCATCCTTGCCACGCCCACAGAGCGTGACCATATGCGTGACCGACATGCAGACTGGCTTTCGAGCCACCCGGCTGGCCTCTGAGAACCACAGTGGCTCCCGCCTCCGGCCGACGCTCAGCGGTCTGGGAACGCTGCTCGACGTTGTTAAGTGGTCTTCACAGCTCCGAGACGGTTCCACCCCATGCAATCGACACTGCGGACGCCGATTGTCTGAGCACTGCCACCCAGCACAAAAAAATCGGTGGCCACCTGGGCTGACCGAGTCCACGCTGTGCGCCATGGAAGAACCGCTCCGCAGAATCCGTGCGCTCCACACGGCCTCCACGATCACCGTCTACCAGGCGTACTCCCCTGAGATCGGACTGCCCGCGGTCCGAGACGGCCGCTTTCCGGCCGCATGGAAGCCTGACCGCATGACATGGATCAAGCCCAGTTTCATGTGGATGATGTACCGCTCCGGCTGGGGCATGAAGGACGGTCAGGAGACCGTTCTCGCCATCGAGATCACTCGTGACGGCTTCGACTGGGCGCTACTCCATGCCTGCCTGTCGCATTACGTCCGCGGCCTGCATCCCGATCGCGACACCTGGCAGCGTGACCTCAAGCGCGCACCGTCCCGTGTCCAGTGGGATCCCGAACGCGATCTGCACCTGCATCCCCTGCCGTTCCGCTCGCTGCAACTGGGTCTCTCGGGTGAGGCTTCGTCGCGTTACGCGGACGAGTGGATCGTGTCCATCAGCGACGTCACCCCGCTCGCCCACGAGATCCACGCACTCGTCAGGGACGGCGAACTGGACTCAGCTGCCCGACTGCTCCCTCAGGAACAGGAGTACCCCGCCAGTGCAGAACTCCTGGCCCACCTGTGTCCCTGACCGGCTCTCCGGGCACAGCCTCCGGCATCACCCACGGGTCACATAGCAGCAGAGGTCTGCGAACGCGGCTTGATGACCCAGGTCATCCTGTCCCGCTTCCACGCGGCCGGGAAACGACCGTGCCGCGCCGCCGGGCCGCCCATCTCCGGGCGGTACGCCTGGTAGACGGTGACCGTGTCGGTGGTGTGGCGAGCACGGACACGGAGCTTGGGCTCGGTCGCTGAGGGGCGTTCACGTTCGGTCTCGGGCACCAGGTTCGGTCATGGCGGTGCCGCCGAGCCACCGAATGTCCAGGGCCGAGGCGCGGCCGACCGCAGGTCTGAACTCCCGGAAATATCCCCCATCCGACCGCACGCCCCTTGGCGTGGCGCGGGTCCTGCCCCAAGACTGAGCCGATGACGCAGCGTGTGGAGCTCGCGACCGTGATGGACCGGCTCGCCGTCGACGGCCTGATCACCGAGTACGCGGTGGCCGTGGACGACGGCGACTGGGCGGCGTACCAGGACCTGTTCGCACCGCACGGCCGCGCGGACTACCGCTCGGCCGGCGGCATCGAGGGGGACGCCGGGCAGGTCGCCGGGTGGCTGGCGCGGAGCATGGCGCTCTTCCCCATGCGCCAGCACCTCATCGTCAACAGACGCGTGCGCTTCGAACTCCTGGAGCAGGACACCGGCGACACCGCCCGGGTCCAGGCGGACTACATCAACCCGATGCGCTTCGCCGGCCACGACGGGGGATCCGCCCCCGACTTCGTCTGCGGCGGCCGCTACGCCTTCGCCCTGGTCCGCACACCGGACGGCTGGCGCCTGCGCGAGGTCGTGGTCCAGGAGAAGTGGCGCCGCACTCCCGAGGGCCTCACCCCCGCACAGCACCCCTCGCCCGCCTGACCGGACCACTCGTCCGACCGGACCACCCTTCCGACCGGGCCACCCGCCCTCGCGCCTCCGCCGCCTCGGCTACCTCCGCCACCCCACACGCCCCGGCACCTCCTGCGCGCC
>NZ_JAAVVL010000001.1:3668654-3964051 GCF_018728545.1 Streptomyces sp. ATCC 21386 | reverse complement strand
GCCCAGGCCCTCTGTCGGAGATCGTCTCCGGCGCGCACACTGGAAGGACTCACCGGTGGGGAGGGAGGCGCTGGATGCGAACGGCGGCGGACTGGGTGGCCTCCCCATGGCGGCGGCGGACGGCGGTATGGACGGCCTCCCCCTGGCGGCGGCGAGCGGCCCTCGTCGTGGCCGGAGCCCTGCCCGTGCTCGCGTTCCCGGCGCCGGGCCTGTGGTGGTTCGCGTACGGGGCGCTGGTGCCGTGGATGCTCATCGTCCGCACCGCCCCGACCGCCCGCCGGGCGCTCTACGACGGCTGGCTCGGCGGATGCGCGTTCATGCTGGCCATGCACCACTGGCTGCTGCCGAACCTCCATGTGTTCACCTTCGTCATCGCCGGCCTGCTGGGCGCGCTGTGGGCGCCCTGGGCCTGGCTGGTGCGCCGGTTCCTGGCCGGGACGCCGTCACCGCGCCGGGTCGCCGCCGCGCTGCTGGTCGTGCCGTCGGGCTGGCTGGCGATCGAACTCGTCCGCTCCTGGCAGGGCCTCGGCGGGCCGTGGGGTCTCCTGGGCTCCAGCCAGTGGCAGGCGGAGCCCGCACTGCGGCTGGCCTCGGTCGGCGGGGTCTGGCTGATCAGCTTCCTGCTGGTGGCCGTCAATGTGGCGGTCACCGTACTGGTCGCCGTACGCCGGTCGCGGGCGCCGGCGCTCGCCGGTCTGGTCGCCACGGCCACCGCGACGTCGGCGGTGTGGCTGTGGTCGCCACGCCCCGACGTCCGGGGCGAGGTGCGGATCGCCGTCGTGCAACCCGGCGTGACCGACGGACCCGACAAACGCTTCGCCCGTGAGGAGGCGCTCACCCGACGCCTCGCCGGGCGGGACCTCGACCTGATCGTGTGGGGCGAGAGCAGCGTCGGTCACGACCTCGCCGACCGTCCCGATCTCTCCGACCGGATCGCCGCGCTCGCCCGCGAGACGGACACGAACATCCTGGTGAACGTGGACGCCCGCCGCTCCGACCGTCCCGGCATCTACAAGAGCTCCGTGCTGGTGGGTCCCGACGGCCCCACCGGCGACCGCTACGACAAGATGCGTCTGGTCCCCTTCGGCGAGTACATCCCGATGCGCTCGCTGCTCGGCTGGGCCACCTCCGTCGGCGAGGCGGCCGGCGAGGACCGCAGGCGCGGCACCGAGCAGGTCGTGTTCGACTCCGGGAAGGGGCTGCGGATCGGCCCCATGGTCTGCTTCGAGTCCGCGTTCCCCGACATGAGCCGTCATCTCGCCCGGGACGGCGCCGAGCTGCTGCTCGCGCAGTCGGCGACCTCGACGTTCCAGCAGAGCTGGGCCCCCGAGCAGCACGCCTCGCTGGCGGCGCTGCGGGCCGCCGAGACCGGCCGCCCGATGGCCCACGCGACCCTGACCGGCGTCTCGGCGGTGTACGGCCCGGACGGCGGGCCGGTCGGCCTCCGACTCGGCACGGACGAGAGCACGACGGCGGTGTACGAGGTGCCGCTGGCGAGCGGTACGACGCCCTACGTCCGCTTCGGCGACTGGCCGGTGGACGCGGCGCTGCTCGCCCTGCTCGCGTGGGGCGCCTTCGAGGGCGTACGTGCCCTGCGGCTCAGGCGGCGGAGCGGTCCTCCACCGCCCGCACCACCCGCTCGCACAGCTCATGGGTCGCCAGCGCGTCCCGTGCGCTGAGCACCCTGCCCGCGCGCACCGCGTCGAGGAAGGCGAGCACGGCCTGCTCGATGCCGCGCTGCCGGGCCACCGGCACCCAGTCGCCCCGCCGCCGCAGGGACGGCTGCCCCTTGTGGTCGATCACCTCGGCGAGGTTCACCACCTGCCGCTTGGTGTCCTGTCCGGAGACCTCCAGGATCTCCTCGGCCGAGCCGCTGAGCCGGTTCATGACACCGAGCGCGGTGAATCCGGCCCCGGAGAGCTGCAGCACGACGTGGTGCAGCAGGCCGTCCTCGGTCCGGGCCCGTACGGTCACGTCCTCGATCTCGCCCGGGACCAGGAACCGCAGGGTGTCCACGACATGGATGAAGTCGTCCAGGACCATCGTGCGCGGCACCTCGGGCAGACCGATGCGGTTCTTCTGCATCAGGATCAGCTCGCGCGGATGGTCGGCGCACTGCGCGTACCCGGGCGCGAACCGCCGGTTGAACCCCACGGCGAGCCCGACGCCGCGCTCCTCCGCGAGCCGTACGAGCCGTTCCGAGTCGGCGAGTTCGTACGCGAGTGGCTTGTCGACGTACGTCGGCACGCCCGCCTCCAGCAGGCGTTCCACGATCTCGGGGTGGACGGCGGTGGGCGCGTGCACGAAGGCCGCGTCGAGGTCCTGGGCCAGCAGCGAATCGAGGTCGGAGTGCCGCCAGCCGGGCGGGAGGTGGAGGCTGTCGGCGACACGGGTGAGGGTGGCTGGTGTGCGTGTCTGCAGATGAAGTTCGAGCCCCGGTTGGGTGCCGAGCACCGGCAGATACGCCTTCCGCGCGATGTCGCCGAGCCCGACGCAGCCGACCTTCACTGGGGTCTCCCGTCCACGGTGTGCCGTCGAAATGCCTCGTCGGCAGCATACGGGGGCTGCGAGGATGGCCCGCATGACCGACCTGCGCACCGAACCTTCCGTCACCGCCGGCGAACGGGCCATGCTGGAGGGCTGGCTCGACTACCACCGGGACACGCTCGCGCTGAAGTGCGAGGGGCTGGACGACGTCCGGTTGCGGACCGCCTCGGTACCGCCCTCCCAGCTCTCCCTCCTCGGGCTCGTACGGCACATGGCGGAGGTCGAGCGCATCTGGTTCCGCACAGTGCTCGTGGACGACGACCGCGGCCCGATCTACTTCAGCGACGCGGACCCGGACGGTGAGTTCCACCTCACCGAGGCCGACACCTGGGAAGAGGCGTACGGCACCTGGCAGGCGGAGATCGCGATCGCCCGCCGCAACGCCGAGGGCTTCGCCCTGGACGACGTCGCCAAGGGCGTGCACCGACGGTCGGGCGAGGCACCGAGCCTGCGGTGGCTCTACACCCACATGATCGAGGAGTACGCCCGGCACAACGGACACGCGGACCTGCTCCGGGAGCGCATCGACGGGACCACCGGATACTGACCGGAGCCGGCGGCGGGGAGGACGACCGGAACCGGGGCGGGCGAACGGAGCGGGCCAGGGTGGGCGGCCCGTCAGCCGAGGTTCGGGATCGTCCAGTCGATCGCCTCGTGGCCCTGCCGGGCGACGGCCTCGTTGATCTGCGTGAACGGCTGGGAGCCGAAGAACTTCTTGGCCGACAGCGGCGAGGGGTGCGCGCCCTTCACCACGATGTGGCGCTCCGCGTCGATCAGCGGGAGCTTCTTCTGCGCGTAGTTGCCCCACAGCACGAAGACCGCCGGGTCGGGCCGGTCGGCCACCGCGCGGATCACGGCGTCGGTGAACTTCTCCCAGCCCTTGCCCTTGTGCGAGTTGGCCTCACCGGAGCGGACCGTGAGGACCGCGTTGAGCAGCAGCACGCCCTGCTGGGCCCAGGGCATGAGATAGCCGTTGTCCGGGATCGGGGTGCCCAGCTCGGCCTGCATCTCCTTGTAGATGTTCCGCAGCGATGGCGGGGTCTTCACCCCGGGCCGCACGGAGAAGCACAGCCCGTGGCCCTGACCCTCGCCGTGGTACGGGTCCTGCCCGAGGATCAGTACCTTCACGCTCTCGTACGGGGTGGCGTCGAGCGCGGCGAAGACCTGCTCACGGGGAGGGTAGACGGGACCCTTGGCGCGCTCCTCCTCGACGAACTCGGTGAGTTCCTTGAAGTAGGGCTGCTGCAGCTCGTCCCCCAGGACCCCGCGCCAGGACTCGGGCAGCATCGCGATGTCGGTCACGTCAACTTCCTCCGGTGTGCGCTCACTTCACGGCCACGGAACGCGCGGCCATGGGCAGCCGCGCGAAGCGCGGCTGCCGTCAGAGCACAGAACCTACAGGCGCCCACTGACAACGGGACCCGGCACCCGGAATTACCAACTGGTCTTCCACGACAGCTGCCACATGATCATCATCGTCGCGGGGTCGATGACGTTCTCGAGGCCGGCGATCTCCTCGTTGGCGGCCGTGTACGCCTTGCCCTGCCACAGCGGGATCAGCCGGGCGTCGTCCACGAGGATCTGCTGGGCCTCCTCGAACTCCTCGCCCACGGCACCGCGGTCGCTCTCGGCGCGCGACTCCGGCAGGAGCTTGTTGGTGATCTCGGGGGCGTCGTACGGCGTGCCGAGCGCGTTCTGCTTGCCCACGAAGGGGGCGATGAAGTTGTCGGCGTCGTTGAAGTCGGGGTTCCAGCCGCGACCGAAGACCGGGTACTCGCCGTTCTGGTAGCCCTTGGAGTAGTCCTTCCAGGGGCGGCTCTTCAGCGTGACCTCGAACAGTCCGGACGCCTCCAGCTGCCGCTTCAGCTCCTCGAAGGCCGGCTTGGTCTGGGAGCCGTACCGGTCGGTGGTGTACCAGAGCTGGAGAGGAACCGTTTCGGTGATGCCCGCCTCGGTGAGGATGGACTTCGCCTTGGTCGCGCTCGGGTTGCCGTAGTCGTCGAAGAAGCCCGTCGTGTGGCCGACCAGACCCCGGGGGATCATGGAGTAGAGCGGCTCGACGGTGTCCTTGTAGATGTTGTGGGCGAGCGCCGGCCGGTCGAGGACCTGGGCGACCGCCTTGCGGACCGCGGGGTTCTTCGCCCAGGGGTCCTTGGGGTTGAACACCAGATAGCTGATCTCGGTGGTGGGGTTCTCCACGATCTGGAGCCCCTCCTCGTCGTGGTTGGCCTGGATTTCCACGATGTCCGAGGCGCCGAGACCCCGGTAGATGACCGAGATGTCCTTGTTCTTGAGGGCCTTGACCATCTCGTCCGACTGCGTGAAGTACTGGATGGTGACGGCGGAGTTCTTGTGTTCCGCGATGCCCTTGTAGTTGTCGTTGCGGGTCAGCTCGGCCGTCTTGCCCTCATCGTAGGAGGCGAGGTTGTAGGGTCCGGAGCCGGCGATGCCCCCGCCCTCGCGGAGCTTGTCCGCGGGGTACTCCTCGGGGTCCACGATCGACATCGCGGGCGTGGTGAGCACCAGCGGGAAGGTCGCGTCGGGCTGGCTGAGGTGGAAGACGACCTCGCGGTCACCCTTCGTCTGCACCCGGGAGAGGGTGGTCAGCAGGCCGGCGGGGCCACCGTTGACGTTGATCTTCTTGATCCGGTCGAACGAGTACTTGACGGCCTTGGCGTCCAGCGTGTGCCCGTTGGAGAACTTCAGGCCCTCACGCAGCGTGCAGCTGTACACCGTGCTGGAGCTGTCCGTGAACTCGCAGCTCTCGGCGGCGTCCGGCTCGGGCTCGGACCCGCCGGGCGAGTAGCCGAGGAGGGGCTGGAAGACGTTGCGCATCAGCTCCCAGGAGCTGTCCCAGGCGGCGGCCGGGTCCAGGGTGCTGGGCGTACTGGTGGTCCCCACGATGATGGGGTCCGCGTCGTCGGAGGCGTCCGAGGAGAACACACCACACCCGGTCACCATGGATATGGACGCGATCACCGCGAGTGGTGGCAAGTATCGGTTCCGGTTGAACACGTGCATGCTCCTCGAAATGCCGTACAGAGTGGCCGAACGATACCGCAGGCCCCCCGAGCGGATCCCGCGCGGTCGGCAGTGCCTTTGGTCGGTCCGCGTGTGACGGCGTTGTCGAGGCCCCGTGAGGGGTGCGGACGGGCGCCGGAGATGTTCGGTGAATCGCGCACCGGCGCCCGCCTCACTCTGTCAGCCGACCCCGGCGTTGAGGAAGATGCCGCCGTCGACCACGAGGGTCTGTCCGGTGATCCAGTCGGACTGGTCGGAGGTGAGGAACGCGGCGGCGCCCCCGATGTCGGAGGGCACGCCGAGCCGTCCGAGCGGGTAGGACGCGGCCGCCTCGGCCTCCCGGCCCTCGTAGAGGGCCTGGGCGAACTTGGTCTTCACCACGGCGGGCGCGATCGCGTTGGCCCGGACCTTGGGCGCGTACTCGTGCGCCAGCTGGACGGTCAGGTTGATCATGGCGGCCTTGCTGATGCCGTACGCGCCGATGAACGGCGACGCGGAGACACCGGCGACGGAGGCGATGTTGACGATGGCGCCGCCGTTGTCCTTCTGCCAGGCGTGCCAGGTCCGCTGGGCGAAGCCGAGCGCGGAGACGACATTGGTCTCGAACACCTTGCGGGCCACGTTCAGGTCCAGGTCGGCGATCGGGCCGAACACCGGGTTCGTACCGGCGTTGTTGACCAGGTAGTCGACGCGGCCGAAGGCCTCCATCGTGCGCTCCACGGCGAGGGCCTGGTGGGCCTCGTCGTGGGCCTTGCCGGCGACGCCGATGACGCGGTCGGCGCCGAGCTGCTCGACGGCCTCCTTGAGCGCGTCCTCGTTGCGGCCGGTGATGCAGACCCGGTCGCCGCGTGCGACGAGGGCCTCGGCGATGCCGTAGCCGATGCCGCGGCTGGCGCCGGTGATGAGCGCGACCTTGCCCGAAAGCTCGGGGAGTTCCACCGAAGTCATGTCCTGGATCCCTTAGTTGAGCGGTCCGCCGGCGACGTACAGCACCTGTCCGGAGACGAATCCGGCGTCCTCGCCCGTGAAGTAGGCGATGGCTCCGGCGATGTCCTCCGGGCGGCCCACGCGCTGGACGGGGATCTGGGTGGCCGCGGCGGCCTGGAAGTCCTCGAAGCCCATGCCGACGCGGGCGGCGGTGGCGGCGGTCATGTCGGTGACGATGAAGCCGGGGGCGACCGCGTTGGCGGTGACGCCGAACTTGCCGAGCTCGATGGCCAGGGTCTTGGTGAAGCCCTGCAGACCGGCCTTGGCGGCGGAGTAGTTGACCTGGCCCCGGTTGCCGAGCGCGGACGACGAGGACAGGTTCACGATCCGGCCGAACTTGGCCTCGACCATGTACTTCTGCACGGCCTTCGCCATCAGGAAGGCGCCGCGCAGGTGCACGTTCATGACCGTGTCCCAGTCGGACGCGCTCATCTTGAACAGCAGGTTGTCGCGGAGCACGCCCGCGTTGTTCACCAGGATCGTCGGGGCGCCCAGCTCCTCGGCGATCCGGGTGACGGCGGCCTCGACCTGGGCCTCGTCGGAGACGTCGCAGCCGACCGCGAGCGCCCTGCCGCCGGCGGCGGTGATCTTCTCCACGGTGTCCTTGCACGCGGCCTCGTCGAGGTCGATCACCGCGACGGCCCGCCCCTCGGCGGCCAGTCGTACGGCGGTCGCGGCGCCGATGCCGCGCGCGCCACCCGTGACCACGGCGACACGCTGCTCAGTGGTGGACATTGCTGGTTCTCCTCGCCCTTGGGATGCGGCTCCTGCGGCGCCCTCATCTGGTGAGCGACCGCTTAGTACCTTCAGCACAGGTGACGCTAGAAGTCCTGGCACCCGGTGTCAACGTTCCACCGGGTGTGATCCCTTACCTTGGCCCGGTCACTTCACCAGCAGGGCGAGCAGCCGCTCGGCCTCCGCCACCGGATCCGCGGTGAGCCCAGTGTGCACGGGCCCCGCCTGGACGACCGTCGACCGGGGCGCGACAAGCCAGCGGAACCGCCGTCCGGCGTCGTCACCGGCGGCCTGCCCGGCCGCCTCTCCCCCGGCGCACACGCCCTCCACGGCGCGCAGCGCGGCGCGTACGCCGGTGACGTCCGCGTCGGGGTCGAGGGCGAGCAGCTTGGCCTCGTCGAGATGGGTACGGGCCGCCACCAGGGCCCGGGAACGGCTGTACACGAGGACGCCGGCGTTGAAGCACTCGCCGCGCTCGATCCGGGGCACGATCCGCAGCAGCGCGTACTCGTAGACGTCCTGCCCGGTCGCGCCGGTGCCCAGGAAGCGGTCGCTCACTTGATCCCCTCAATGCGTTCGTGCACGTCGGCGGCGCGGACGAGCAGGGGTTCGGCGTACGCCCGCCGCAGCGCGTCCGGTGTCTCGAAGCCGGGCTCGTCGGTCAGCCAGACGTCGGGGATCTCGGCGGTCACCTCGGCGAGCAGCTCCTCGGTGACCAGGGGCGCGAGCTCGGCGGCGGCCGCCGCGACGTCGGGGCCGAAGCGGGCCAGGGCGTGGTCGGCGGCCGCGTACGGCTTGGCGGCGGAGGCGCGGGCGCCGGGCCAGTTGTGGTGCCAGATCATGGTGGCGCCGTGGTCGATGAGCCACAGGTCGCCGTGCCACATCAGCAGGTTGGGGTTGCGCCAGGAGCGGTCGACGTTGTTGATCAGCGCGTCGAACCAGACGATCCGCCCGGCCTCCTCGGGGCTCACCTCGAAGGCCAGCGGATCGAAGCCGACGGCCCGGGTCAGGAAGTCCATGCCCAGGTTGGTGCCGCCGCTTCCCTTGATCAGTTCCTGCACCCGCTCGTCGGGTTCGCCGAGGCCCAGGACGGGATCGAGGTCGACGGTGACGAGGCCGGGCACCCGCAGTCCCAGCCGCCGCGCCAGCTCCCCGCAGACGACCTCCGCGACGAGCGTCTTGCGGCCCTGGCCCGCGCCGGTGAACTTCAGGACGTACGTCCCGTGGTCGTCGCCCTCGACGAGTCCGGGGAGCGAGCCGCCCTCCCGCAAAGGCGTGATGTACCGGGTCACAGCGACATTCTTCAGCATTTCCTCAGGCCACCCACGCCATTCCCCTTACAATCCATGGTTGCCTCGCGGGCACGGAAAGCCACAGGATGCCCGCCGTCAACCCTGGGGAGACTCTGGGGAGTTTCGACCGGCATGCGGATCCCCCTGCCTCCCCAGCAGTCCGTCAACGGTTGCTCGCCCCTTGGTTCCGGCCTCCGGCATGAAGTGACCATAGTAACCAAGGGTGATCGTCGGCGAGGAGGGACCGAACCACCGCGCCACGGTCCACTGGCTGAAACGTGGGGCGGCATCCGGGCGTCAGCCGACACGCCTCCTCCGGATTCGCGCCTGTCACACTGTCGCCTCGACACATCGGCAGGACGACGGAACGGGTGGGTAGGAGTGCGTTCGCGGAACAGGCAGGAACGACCGGATGTCGCCGTCGTCGAGGCGGCGCGGACCGGGGACGCGCAGGCCGCGGAACAGCTGATACGGGACTGCCTGCCGTTGGTCTACAACATCGTCGGGCGGGCGCTGGACGGGCACAGCGACGTCGACGACGTGGTCCAGGAGACGATGGTGCGGGTCCTGGACGGGTTGCCCGGACTGGAGCGACCGGATCGGTTCCGGTCCTGGCTCGTCGCCATCACCGTGCGACAGATCCGTGACCGGTGGCGCAGGGGGCGCACCTGGCTCGCCGCGGAACCCCTGGAGGAGAACGCCCACGAAGCCGACCCGCAGGCCGACTTCTCCGACCTGGCGATCCTTCGGCTCGCGCTGTCGGGCCAGCGGCGTGAAGCGGTGGAGGCGGCCCGCTGGCTGGAGGACGAGGAACGCGAGGTACTCGCGCTGTGGTGGATGGAGAGCGCCGGTGAACTGACCCGCGGTGAGCTCGCGACGGCCTGCGATCTCACCCCGCAGCACGCGGCGGTCCGGGTCCAGCGGGTCAAGGAGCGGCTGGAGACGGCGCGCACCGTCGTACGGGCCGTGACGGCGTCGCCGCGCTGCCCGGACCTGGCCACCGTGCTCACCTCGTGGGACGGGCGGCCGTCCGGCCTGTGGCGCAAGCGGGCGGCACGCCATGTCCGCGACTGTCCGCAGTGCCTGTCGCGCTCCTCCGACCTGATACCGGCGGAGGGGCTGCTGGCCGGTCTCGCGCTGGTGCCGGTACCGGTCGGCCTGGCCGGCCTGGTGCTTGCCAGGGCCCTGGGGGAGGGCTCGGCCGCGGCGACCGTGAGCGCGAGCACGAGCACGAGCACGCATACGGCGAGTGGTGCGAGCCGTGCCGCTCGGACGTTCGGCAAGCTGGCCGCCAAGCCCATGGCGGCGGCAGCCGCAGGTGCCGTCACGCTGGCGGCTGCCGGTGTGGCCTGGTACGCCGCCACGGGATCGCACGAGGAGGCCGCGCTGCCCGCTGTCGTGGCCCCGCAGGCGCCCACGACCTTGTCCGAGTCGCCGCCCCAGCGGCCGTCCGCCACACCGACGGCGACACCGACACCGGTGCCGAGATCGACGCCGACGGCCTCCCCGGCGACGACGGCCGAGGCGCGGATCTCGGGGCGGCACGCCCTGCGTTCGGTCGACAGCCCCGGCGCCTACGTCAGCCGGTCCGGCTCACTCGGCGTCCTCGGCCCGGTCGGCGCCGACAGCTCCGCCTCCACCCGGCAGGCGGCCACCTTCACCTTCGTCCCCGGCCTGGCCGACCCCCGCTGCTACTCCCTCAGGGACACCAAGGGCAGGTACCTGCGGCATTACGCCTTCCGCATCCGGCTGGACGTCGACGACAGATCCGCCATCTTCCGGAAGGACGCCACCTTCTGCCCCCGCTCCGGTTCCACGGCCGGTTCGGTCTCCCTGGAGTCGTACAACTACCCCGGCCGTTACCTCTGCCACCGGGACAACCTCCAGCTGTGGCTCGACCCTTCGGGGAAAACGGCCTCCGACCGGGCCGGCCGCTCCTTCGTCCCCGTGGCGCCCTGGGCCTGAGGCCGCCGACCGACAGCTTTCAGACAGCTGCTTTTGACGCCGTCGTGATCCCGGACAGGTCAAGATGTGCACCCTGTCTGAACGTTCAAGCGCAGACCCGCCGTATCCATGGGCGAAAGTGCGAAGCCATCTCGGAAGGAACCGTCAGCATGACCAGCGAATCGACCAAACCCGCTTCGATCCCGGGCCGTCGCACCGTCATGGCGGCCGCCGGCGTGGCGGGGCTCGCCGTCGCGCTGACCGCGTGCGGATCGGAGGACGACGCGTCGACGTCGAGTTCGTCCGGCGCCGGGGCCGGCGGCGACGCGAACGCCGACTCCGGCGGCAGCACGGGCGGCGACACGACCGGCGGCAGCACGGGCGGCAAGGAGATCGCGAAGACCGCGGACATCCCCGAGGGCGGCGGCAAGATCTTCGAGAGCGAGGGCGTCGTCGTCACCCAGCCCGAGGCGGGCACGTTCAAGGCGTTCTCGTCCGTCTGCACCCACCAGGGCTGTGCGGTGAAGACGATCGCCGACGGCGTGATCAACTGCCCCTGCCACAACAGCAACTTCTCGATCGCTGACGGCAGCGTGAAGAGCGGACCGGCGACGAAGGCGCTGCCGGCCAAGGAGGTCACCGTGTCCGGGGACTCGATCACCCTGGCCTAGCGCTCGCCGGTCGAGCAGTCGGACGGCTCCGCGGGCCGCTCGAAGCACGCCACCACCTCGTCCGTGGTCGCGACCGTGGCGACCAGCGCGAGGGTGTGACGGATCATCGCGGGGGTGTAGTCGGCAGGCACCCCCGCGATGGCGTCGCCGGGCACGACCACCGTGTAGCCCAGGTTGACCGCGTCGAACACGGCGTTCGGCACGGCCACGTTGGCCGAGACGCCGGCGACGACCACGGTGCGGCAGCCCAGGTTGCGCAGGAGCGCGTCCACGTCGGTACCCGCCAGCGGGGACAGCCCGTGCAGCCGCCGTACGATCAGGTCCTCCTCGGCGACCTCGATGGGCGGCGCGACCCGTACGGCCTCGGTGCCCGTCAACTGCCGTACGGGCAGCCGTTCCGCCGCGCGGAACAACCGTGCGTTGCGGTTGGCGCCCCGGCCGTCGGGCCGTCGCTCGGCGACCGCGTGCAGGACCTGCGCCCCGCATCCGTGGGCCGCGGTGACCAGCCGGGCGACCCGCGCGAGCGCCCCGGACGACCGGGCCTCCCGGGCGAGTTCGGGCAGCGCGCCGCCGGGTCCCACAACGCCCTGCTGGCACTCGACGGTGAGCAGGGCGGTGGTGGCGGGATCGAGGAGCCGGCCCAACTCCCGTCGCCGCTTGGACTCACTCGCGTACGCGGGCATGACGCTCCCCCTGTCGCCGGCGATCGGGCGGTGGAGCGTAACGCCCCTTGCGCAGGGACGGAAGACGACCGATGCTCTTCTGACGCCACGTCAGGAGAGGGGACTCCATGACCGTCACCCAGCGCCGGGGCCGGAAGATCATGATGGAACCCGCCGAACTGGACGAGTTCCTGAGCACGCAGCGCACCTGCCGGGTGGCGACAGTCGGGTCCGACGGCGCCCCGCACGTCACCCCGCTCTGGTTCGTCTGGGACGGCACCGCGCTCTGGCTCTACTCGATCACCCGCAGCAAACGCTGGTCCGTGCTGCGTCGCGACCCGCGCGTGGCCGTCGTGGTCGACGCGGGCGAGGAGTACGGCGAACTGCGCGGCGTCGAACTGTCCGGCACCGTCGATCTCGTCGGCGAGGTCCCGCGCACGGGCGAGCCCGTCCCCGAACTCGTCGAGGTGGAGCGGCTGTTCGCCCGGAAGAACTTCGGCATCGACGAGATGCCCCACGACGGCAGGCACGCCTGGCTGCGTCTGACACCGGAGGCCGTCGCGTCCTGGGACTTCCGCAAACTGGGCTCGACATGACCGGCCCCCTCGGCGAACGGACGCACCCTCGGTTCAGCCCGCCCCGCACCCGTCGCCCGCGGTCCGCAGCGCCTCCACCGCCGCCCTGATGGACGGCCGTCGGTCTGCGTCCGAGCGCCACACCGCGTACACGCTACGGTGGACCCGGTGGCGCACCGGCACGGTCCGCACCCCGGCCGGCATCGGGTCCCGGCCGAGCCGGGGCGCGATGCAGACGCCCAACCCCGCGGCGACCAGGGCGAGTTGCGTGTGGTGCTCGCCCGCGCGGTGGGCGATGTGGGGCTCGATGCCGTTGGCCCGCAGCGTGTAGAGCAGCCATTCGTGGCAGAACTCGCCCTCGGGCCAGGCGACCCACGACTCCTGGGCCAGCTCCCGCAGGTCGATCTCGTCCCGGGCGACGAGCGGATGGTCCTCGTGCAGGGCCACCTCCACCGGGTCGTCGAGGATCGCGGCCCTGGCCAGCCCCGCGGGCACGGGCAGCGGCTTGTTGTACCAGTCGAGGACGACGGCCAGGTCGACGTCGCCCCGGATCACGGCGTCGACGGCGATTTCGGGTTCCAGTTCCCGTGACCGCACGCGCAGCGCGGGATGGTCCTCACGCAGCGCGCGGAAGACGGCGGGAAACAACCCCCGGACGGCCGTCGGGAACGCGGCCAGCCGAAGTTCGCCGACCACCTGTCCCCGCTGTTCCTCCAGTGCCGACTGCGCCAGCTCGACCTGCGACAGGATGCGCGCGGCGTGCTCGGCGAGCAGCCGCCCCGCGTCGGTGAGGCGCACCCCCCGCCCGTTCTTGGCGAGGAGCCGCTGCCCCACCTCGCGTTCCAGCTTGGCCATCTGCTGCGAGACGGCCGAGGTCGTCACATGCAGCCCCTCGGCCGCCCCGCTGACCGAGCCGTGCCGGGCGAGGGCGTCCAGGGTGCGCAGGCGCTCCAGGTTCAACATGTAAGCGATACTACGAGAATCGGCTCACCAATTCTCACTTGTGCTACGAGATCACCGGGCGCCATCGTGGGCGCATGACCACCGCCACGCCCGCCCGAGCCGCCGCCGGCCGTGCCCCTGACCGTTCCCGCGCCGCCGTCGACTGGCGGCTGCGCTTCGCCTTCCTCTCCCTCGTCTGGGGCTTCAGCTTCCTTCTGATCAAGGTGGGCACACAGGCGTACGCACCCTTCCAGGTCACCTTGGGGCGGCTGCTGTTCGGCACCCTGGTCCTCGCGGGTGCGATGGCGGTGAGTCGGGAGCGGCTGCCGCGCGGCGCCCGCACGTGGGGTCACCTCACCGTGGCCGCGTTCTTCCTCAACGCCCTGCCGTTCTCCCTGTTCGCCTACGCGGAGCTGACCGTCCCGTCCACGCTGGCGGGCATCTGCAACGCGACCTCGCCCCTGTGGGGCATGGCGCTCTCCCTGGTCGCGCTCTCCGAGGACCGCCCCACCCGGGTGCGGGTCGCCGGTCTCGGCCTCGGGTTCCTCGGAGTCCTCACCGTGCTCGGCGCCTGGCAGGGCTTTCAGGGCGTGGACGCCACGGGCACCGCGCTGGCGCTGCTGGCCTCCCTCAGCTATCCCGTCGGCTGGATCTACGTCCGCCGCACCCTGGCCGGCACCACCGCGTCGCACCTCTCCCTCACCGGCGCCCAACTACTGCTGGCCACCGCGCAACTGGCCTTCGTCACCCCGCTGTTCACGAGCGTGCCGAGCAGTTTCCCGATACTGCCCCTGCTGGCGGTCGTCGCACTGGGCACCCTGGGCACGGGGGTCGCGATGCTCGTCCAGTACGGGCTCGTCTCCGAGGTCGGCCCGACGACGGCCCAGATGGTCACCTACTTCATCCCGGTCATCGCCACGGCCGCCGGCGTCGCGCTCCTCGGCGAGTCCCTGACGTGGTCGACCCCGGTCGGCGCGGCGATCGTCCTGGCGGGGGCGGCACTGACACAGGCCGGACCGCGCACCGGATCCGGCGGGGAGCCGGGCGTCCCGGCGGACGCGCCTCGCCCACGCCGCCGCCCGTGACGTCACACGTACACGACTCGCGTCCCGACCGCCGTGCCGTCACACGCATCCCGCTCGCGCCCCGACCGCCGTGCCGTCACACGCATCCCGCTCGCGTCCCTACCACCGTGCCCTGACCTCACACGTATCCCACTCCCGCCCCCGGTCCGATCGCCGAGGCCACCGCGTCCGCCAACGTCCCGATCTCCTCCTCGGTGAGGGTGGAGACGGTGATCCGGATCCCCTGCGGGGCGCTCATCCGGAAACGCGCCCCGGGCGCGACAGCCCAACCGGCGTGCAACAGCCGTGCGACCGCGCCGGTCTCGTCCGGCACCCGGATCCACACGTTCATCCCGCTGACCCCGTGCGCCTCCACCCCGCGCCGCGCGAGCGCACCGATCAGCGCGTCCCGCCGCCGCCCGTACGCCCCGGCCACGGCCTCCGCGTCCACCGCGCCGTCGGACCACAGCCGGACGATGGCCCGCTGCACCAGCCGGCTCACCCAGCCGGGCCCCAGCCGCTGCCGGCCCCGCACCCGGTCGACGGTGACCGCGTCACCGGTGAGCACGGCGAGCCGCAGGTCGGGGCCGTACGCCTTGGCGACCGACCGTACGAAGGCCCAGCTGCGGGTTCCCCCGGCGAGCGGATGCAGGGGCTGGTCGACGATCCGGTGGCCGTGGTCGTCCTCGATGAGCAGGGTCTCCGGATGCTCGGCCAGCACGGACCGCAGGGCACGCGCACGAGCGGCGCTCACGACGGCGCCGGTCGGGTTCTGCGCCCGGTCGGTGACGATCAGGGCACGCGCCCCGCCGTCCAGCGCCCCTCGTACGTCGTCGGGGAGCGGCCCCTCGTCGTCGACGCCGACGGGGACGACCCGCAGCCCCAGCGCGGGCACCAGATCGAGCACGCTCCCCCACCCGGGGTCCTCGACGGCGACGGCGTCCCCAGGCTTGAGGTGGACGGCCAGCACCCGCTCGATGGCGTCGAGCGACCCCGAGGTGACGGCGACGGGCCCGTCCGGCACGCCGTCGGCGTCCAGGTCGGCCCGCGCGATCCGCGCCAGTTCGGGCTCCACCGCCGCCGCCCCGTAGAGGACCGGTTCCCGGTCGCCCTGCCCGGCGGCGGCCGCGAACGCCTCCGCAAGGCGCGGGAGCAGCGCCGGATCGGGATTGCCGTCGGCGAGGTCCCGCACACCGTCGGGGACCTCGACCCGGATGTACTCCCGTCCCGTCGTCGCCGGCCGAGACCGCACACGACTGCCCCGGCGCCCCGCGGTCTCGATGACCCCGCGCTCCCGGAGCGTGCGATACGCAGCCGCGACGGTGTTGGGATTCACGCCGAGCCGGTCCGCCAACTCCCGCATGGGCGGCAGCAGTTGACCGGGTTCCAGCCCGCCCTCCGCCACCGCCTGCTCGACGCTCGCCGCAATCTCGACTGCACGTCGACCAGCGATCAGGTATTCTCCTAGCACAAATCTAATTATGCACTAGTGCAATGGAGAGCGCAATGACGGGGACCGAGCGGCCGACGACACCGGAGCCGACGACACCACCGCCCGCCGCCTACACCCCCACCGAGCGCACCGTCCCCACCCGGGCCGCCCAGAAGGCCTCGTACGACAGGGAGTTGGTGCACGCGATACTCGACGAGGGGTACGTCTGCCATCTCGGCTTCGTCCGCGACGGCGCCCCGGTGGTGCTGCCGACGCTGTACGGCCGCGTCGGCGAGACGCTCTATGTGCACGGCTCGACGGGCTCGCGGCCACTGCGGATGACAGGCCAGGCCGACCCGGGCCTCCCGGTGTGCCTGACGGTCACCCATGTGGACGCGCTGATCCTGGCCCGGTCCGCCTTCCACCACTCGATCAACTACCGGTCGGTGGTGGTGCACGGCACCGCGCACCAGGTGACCGACCCGGAGGAGCGCCGGATCGCCCTGGACGCGCTGGTCGACCATGTCGTACCGGGCCGATCGCGGGACTCCCGGCCCGCCGACCGCAAGGAGTTCGCGGCCACGGCCGTGATCCGCCTCGACCTGAACGAGGTCTCGGCCAAGACCCGCACCGGCGGCGTCAACGACGAGCCCGAGGACCTCACACTCCCCCACTGGGCCGGCGTCGTCCCCCTCCGCAAGGGCTACGGAACCCCGATCCCGGATCCCGGCCTGGCCCCGGGCACCGAACTCCCGGCCTACCTCAAATCCCTGTAGCCACCGGCGAACCCGCGCCCCTGACCCGCGCCCCAAGGGGCGCGGGGAACTGCGCGAGCAACCACAACGGGCCCGCACCCCGCGGACGTCAGGCCCCGAACCGCCTCAACGGCCGCATCTCACCGGACCCTGGCCACCTCATCGCCCCCGGCCCACCGACACCTCGGCCCCCACCCCTTCCCCACCGGACGCCACCTTCCTCGGCGCCCTCCTGCCCGGCGCGGACCGCTGCGCGACGAACGCCCCGGCCAGCACGACCAGCCCGCCGACGATCTGCGCCGCGCCCAGGTGCTCACCCAGCAGCACCCACGCGAGCACGGTCGCCACCACCGCCTCCAGGCACCCCACCACCCCGGCCACCTGGGGAGACAACCGCCGTACGGCCACCACTCCGGTCACATACGCGAGCACCGTGGCGATCAGCACCACCCACCCGAGCAGCACCCACGCCGGAACGGCCGTCCCGTCCATCACCGCGGTGCCCCCGAGCACCGCCCACTCCATCCCCCACGGCCGGGCCACCACCGTGAGCACGGCCGCCCCCACCAGCAGTCCGTAGGCGATCACGCCGAGCGGGTCCGGTGCCTCGGCCCCGGCCTCGCTCCCCTGGTCGGACAGCACGAAGTACCCGGCCTGACAACAGGCGGCGCCGAGCGCCAGCAGCAGCCCCAGCGGATCGAAGCTCAGCCCGGACCAGATCTCGACGACGCAGGCGAGGCCCCCTACCGCGAGGACGACCCCGACCGCCGCCGCCCGGGTCACCGGCCGCCGCTGCACGAATCGCACCCACCCGAGGACGAGCGCCGGGCCGAGGTACTCCACGAGCAGGGCGACTCCGACGGGGATGCGGGAGATCGACGCGAAGTAGAAGGCCTGCACACCGGCCACGGCGAACAGTCCGAAACCGACGAGCAGCGCGGGCCGCCGCCACACCAGGTCCCTGTGCCGGACAGCCAACGGCAGCATCACCAGCGCGGCGCCGACGACGCGCAGCCACACCACGTGCAACGGATCGAGCCCCGCCTCGATGAGCGGCTTGGCCGCCGTGCCCGACCCGCCGAATGCGACGGCGGACCCGAGCGCGAGCACCAGCCCGACACCCCGACCGCGTTGTCCGTGACTCCTCTGAGACGTATGCACCGGCACATGATGGCAGCCGACGACAGGAGCGTCACCCTCATTGACACCTGTCTCACCGACTGGACCGCGGCCCACCTGGCGTCAGAGGGCCTCGCCCGTCCGCACGACCCGCCGAGCCACGGCCCCGACGTCGACACCCACGGCGGCCAGCACCTCCACGGCCCGCGAACCGGTGGCCGCGACCAGCGCGGCGAGCAGGTCCACACCATGGGCCGACCGCTCACCCCGTCGCACGGCACGGTCGTACGCCTGACCCATCGCGCGGGCCGCGACCGGCGACCAGCCGGGCGTGCCCGGCGCACCCGGGAGGGCTCCGGCGTCCTCGACCCCGATCTGCCAGCGCAGCCCGTAGCCGATGCTGCGCTGCACCAGATAGCCGAGCAGCCGGGCGACCTGCGGTCCGTCGAAGAGGGCGCGGACGTCGGGGTCGGACTCCAGGAGCGTGTGCAGCAGATGGGCGGTGTCGATCTGCCGGTCCCCGTCCCGGAGGGCCCGTCTGCGCGCGGCGGCGATCACCGAGGCCAGCTCGTCCGTGAGCCTGCCCTCGATCTCCACGTGGTCCGGACCATGATCTACGGCCGACTGCCGGGGCATAGGGGGTCGCACGCCCTCCACCCCATCAGGCCCACCACCCCCGGGTCATCCACGACAGGAAGCATCTTCGTGTCCCACACAGGTTGCGCAGGAAGGACCCGCTTCTCCTCCCTGGGGATGAGACAGGGCCGTGCACACCCCAGGGGCGCGCGGCTTTTCGCGCCGCGCCCCGCACGCAACCGCATGGCACCGGCGCTCGTCCCTCACCCCATGGAGAGCGGGTGCTGGCTGGTGACCCTGCCGGCGATCGACGGCAGACAGTACGTGTACCGGGTGTACGCCCCCGAGACGGCGTTGCCCGCGGACCTGTTCTGGGAGGCCTGGCACTGCCACGACGAAAGTCATCTGCCCCGCGCATGGGACCTGTTCGACGCGGCGCTGATCCGCCAGGCACCCTAGGCCCCGAACCATCGGCCGGCCCGCCTTTTCTGACGGGTCATCAGTATTGAATGTTCCGGGGCCCGGGGCTACGTTCCGTGACACCACCGTCCGAGACGAAGGGGTTGTCGCATGGCCGATGTCAGCGCGGAGGCACGCATCGAGGCGCCCGCCGAGCAGGTCTGGGCCCGGCTCGTCGACTGGTCCGCGTACGGCGAGTGGAACACGACCCACACCGGCTTCCCCCACGGCGGCCCGCGGACCCTCGAAGTGGGCGGCACCTTCCAGGAGAACCTGAGGCTCATGGGCTTCCCGGCGGAGGTCGAGTGGACCATCGCCGAGCTGGAACCCGCCCGCACCCTGGCCATCCGCGGCAAGGGCCCGATGGCCGTGGACCTCACCACGCGCTACACCCTCACCCCGGACGGCGACGCCACCACGGTCCGCGTCGACGGCCGGTTCACCGGTGCCGCGGTCTCCCTCATGGCGGGCAAGCTCAAGGACTCCGCCACGGCCGCGCTCGACGAGTCCCTGCGCAAACTGGGCGCACTCGTCGCCTGACCGAAGCCCCCCGCTCCCGTGCGCCAGCACATACGGGAGCGCCCCCGGATCACTCCGGGGGCGCTCCCTTGTCTCGCCTCACCCACTCAGCGCTGTCAGTCCTCGTCGGCGAGGATCAGGTACAGCTTCTTGCGGGCTTCGTTGATCACCGTCAGCGCCTTGTCGCGCTGGTCCTTGTCGCCGGTCTTCCAGACCTGGCCGAACGCCTCCATCAGACCGAAGCCGGCCTGCCGGATCTCACTCAGCGCCTCCCAGTCGACCCCGCGCGAGGCCTCTTCCCAAGGAGCCTCGGGCCCCTCCTCGGCCGCGGTGCGACCGGCCTCGGTGAGCGAGAACAGCTTCTTGCCGCCCTCGGTCGCGCTGGCGATCAGCCCCTCGTCCTCCAGCAACTGGAGGGTGGGGTACACCGAGCCGGGGCTGGGCTTCCACGCCCCGCCGCTGCGCTCGGCGATCTCCTGGATCATCTCGTAGCCGTGCATGGGCCTGTCCTTGAGGAGGGCCAGGATCGAGGCACGCACATCGCCCCGCCGCGCCCTTCCCCTGGGTCCGCCTCGGCCACGTCCGCCCCACGGGCCACCACCGAAGGGCCCGAACGGCCCGGGACCACCATGGCCCGGCCCGAACGGCCCGAAGGCGGCACGCAGCGCCTCGCCGTCACCTCGTCCGCGGTGGTGCTCCCCACCGCGTCGCCCATGCCCATGCTCGAATCCGAAGTCCTGTCCACGGGAACGCATTGCCATCACTCCATCCATCGTTGATCTGTCGCGAATCTGTCGCGATGCCTCAACGATATATCGGAACCGATCGAATGACAACACCCCGGACGCGGGGCGGGACGGGGGCCCGCCAGAACGGGGCGCGACAGGCGGTGCGATCCGCCGGACCTCAAGCACCCTGCGCCGACCGTCAGTTCACGAGCGGGGGTCGCACAGCAGTGCGTACACGAGCCCAGGGACGACCGGATACCCTGCGCGAGACAGCAGCATGGCCAGGGAGTGGCAGCGTGACCGACACCAGCAACACCCGACCCGCCGACAGCGACGCGCAAGCTCAGCGGCAGAGCCGACTGCACCGCCTGATGCGCGCTCTCCCGCTGATCGCCCCCGTCCTCCTGTGGACCGTGCCCTGCTGGGTGCTCCTGTTCGCCGGCCAGCACTGGCCGCTGCCGGTCACGGCGGTCGGCACCGCGCTGTTCGTCCTCGGGCTGATCGGCATGCCGCTCGCGATGGCGCGCGGCCACGGGAGACGCCAGCAAGACAGGGCGGCGATCATCGGCGACACCCTGCTCGGCACCAGCTGGGTTCTGTTCACCTGGTCCGTTCTGCTCGGCCTCTTCCTGCGGCTCGCTCTGACCGTGACCGGCGTCGGCGAGAGCCAGGACCGGGCCCGCATCGTCACCTGGGCCGTCCTCGGCACCGCCGCCGCACTCCTCGCCTGGGGATACGTCGAAGCCCGCCGCGTGCCACGTGTGCGCCGTCTCGACGTGCGACTCCCCCGGCTGGGCGCGGGATTGGACGGCCTGCGCGTCGCCCTCATCACCGACACCCATTACGGCCCGCTCGACCGCGCCCGCTGGTCGGCACGGGTGTGCGAGACGGTGAACACCCTGGAAGCGGACCTGGTCTGCCACACCGGCGACATCGCGGACGGCACGGCCGAACGCCGCCGCGCCCAGGCCGCCCCGCTCGCCACCGTGCGGGCCACCCACGCCCGCGTGTACGTCACCGGCAACCACGAGTACTACAGCCAGGCCCAGGGCTGGGTCGACCTGATGGACGAGCTGGGCTGGGAACCGCTGCGCAACCGCCACGTGCTGCTCGAACGAGGCGGCGACACCCTCGTCGTCGCCGGAGTGGACGACGTCACCGCCGAAGCCTCCGGCCTTGCAGGCCACCGCGCCCACCTCACCGGAGCCCTGGACGGCGCCGACCCCGACCTACCCGTCCTGCTCCTGGCCCACCAGCCCAAGTTCATCGACCGGGCGGCAGCGGCCGGCATCGACCTCCAGCTCTCCGGCCACACCCACGGCGGCCAGATCTGGCCCTTCCACCACCTGGTCCGCCTCGACCAGCCCGCCCTCGCCGGTCTCAGCCGGCACGGCACCCGCACCCTCCTCTACACCAGCCGCGGCACCGGCTTCTGGGGCCCGCCATTCCGCGTCTTCGCCCCCAGCGAGATCACCCTGTTGGTACTCCGCTCCCCGCACGCACCGACCTCGATGTAGCTCAGGACGGCCGGCCAGGTCGGCAAGTCCGTCCCGGCTCACCCGCGAACCGCCGGGCCGCAACCCCCGGTGCGCCCCGGCAGGGCCGCGCCCGAGCAGCCGCACACCTCCCGAACCCGCATCCGATCACCCCCGTGCACCGCATCCGCCGACGATCGCCCTAAGGTGCGGGAATGATCTCCGACAGCTACCTCTCCCGACTGTTCTCCCTCGACGGCCGGAAAGCCGTGGTGACAGGCGGCAGTTCCGGCATCGGCAAGGCCATCGCCACGGCACTCGCCCGGGCCGGGGCGAGCGTCGTGATCGTCGCGCGCGGGGAGACGGAACTGGCGGCCACGGTCGAACGGCTGACGGCGGACGGCTGCCGCGCGGCCTGGGTGAGCGGCGACCTCGGCACGCGAGCCGGCGTGCGCGCGGCGGCGGAGCAGGCGACGGAGGCGTTCGGCGAACCCGACATCCTCGTCAACAGCGCCGGCGTCAACCTCCGTCCCCCGCTGAGCGATGTGGGCGAGGACGTGTGGGACACCACGATGGCGGTGAACCTGGACGCGCCCTTCCTGCTGGGTCAGCGCTTCGGGCCCGGCATGGCCGAGCGGGGATACGGACGCATCATCCACATCACCTCCCAGCAGGCGCACCGGGCGTTCGTCCGCAGCGGCGCGTACGGCGTCTCCAAGGGCGCTCTGGAGTCACTGGCCCGCTCGCAGGCCGAGGAGTGGTCACCGCACGGCGTCACCTGCAACACCCTGGTCCCCGGCTTCGTCCCGACCCCGCTCAACACTCGCCTGTCGTCCGACCCGGAGCAGGTGGCGGCGCTCGCCGCCCGCACCCTGACGGGCCGCAACGGTCTCCCCGACGACTTCGCCGGCGCCGCGGTGTTCCTGTCCGGGCGCTCGGCCGGCTACATCACCGGGCAGACGATCTTCGTCGACGGCGGCTTCTCGGTCCACTAGGCGGACCACCGGCTGCCGGGCGGACCCTCGTCCACCAGGCGGGCCCCGTCCACCCCGCGGGCCCGTCCACCCCGCGGACCCGACTACCAGGCCGGCCCGTCAACCCCGCGGGCCCCCTCTGCCAGGTCGAGCCCTGTATGCCCGGCCGCATCCCGTCCACCAGGCGGCATTTCTGCCCACCGGCCCACCGTCCGGCGAAAGTGGCCCATGGGAACCGATCCATCAGTCCACCGTCCCGGAATTGGCCTTGGCCCGTGGCTCCCCGAACCGCCTAGCGTCGTCCCATGCGCATTCGTATCGTCGACGCCTTCACCGACCGCCCCTTCTCCGGCAACCCGGCCGGAGTCCTCCTCCTCGACGCCTTCCCGGACGACGCCTGGCTCCGGAACGTGGCCAGAGAGGTGAACCACGCCGAGACCGCGTTCGCCCACCCCCTCCCGGCGGGCGGCGAAGCCGACTGGGCGCTGCGCTGGTTCACGCCGGTCGCCGAGGTGGCGATGTGCGGCCACGCCACACTGGCCACGGCGCACGTCCTGAACAGCACCCACACCCACGAGGGCCCGGTACGGTTCGCCACGCGCAGCGGCGTCCTCATCGCCACACCCCAGCCGGACGGTTCCCTCACCCTCGACTTCCCGACCGCGCTCCTCACCCCGGTGCCCGTCCCGGACGGCGTCGCGGAGGCCCTGGGCGCTGAGCCGTTGAGCGCCTTCGACACCGGCCCGCAGGTGGGCGACCTGCTGCTGGAGCTGGCCGACGAGAAGACGGTCCTCGGTCTGACCCCCGACCTGCGTTCCCTCGGCCGCTACTCCGAGCGCGGCATCATCGCCACGGCCCGCGCCGAGGACGCCGCCGCCGGCCACGACTACGTCTCGCGCTGCTTCTTCCCGAACATCGGCATCGACGAGGACCCGGTCACGGGCAGCGCCCACACCGCCCTCGCCCCCTTCTGGTCCGCGCGCCTGGGCAGCCCGGATCTCACCGGCCTCCAGGCCTCCCCCCGCTCCGGCCATGTCCGCACAGGACTCCGCGGGGACCGCACCCTGCTCTCCGGCCGCGCGGTCACGGTCATCGACGGCGAACTCCTCGCCTGACAGACGGCCGTCGCCCCCTCCGGCCGCACCCCGCTCACGGCGTGGGCAGCCAGTCCACCCTCCCGGCCAGCAGGCCGTATCCGACGAACGCCCCGATGTCGAGCAGCGAGTGGGCCACCACCAGCGGGCCCACTCGCCCCCACCGCCGGTACAGATAGACGAACACCACGCCCATCACCATGTTGCCGACGAAGCCGCCGATGCCCTGGTAGAGGTGGTAGGAGCCGCGCAGCACCGAACTGGCGGCCAGCGCGCTCCCCGGCGACCAGCCCAGTTGCTGGAGTCGGCGCAGCAGATACCCCACCACGATGACCTCTTCGAGGATCGCGTTCTGGATGGCGGAGAGGATCAGCACGGGGTACTTCCACCACACCTCGGGCAGCGCCTCCGGCACCACGGTGAGGTTGAAGCCGAGGCCGCGTGCCGCCAGGTAGAAGGCGATCCCGGTGCTGCCGATCACCGCGGCGATCGCCGCACCCCGGCCGAGATCGGGCCACGGCTTCGTCCGGTCGAAGCCGAGGGTCCGCAGCCCGGCGCCCTCACGCAGCAGGAAGTGCGCGACCAGCGCGACGGGCACCAGCGCGGTCGTGATGCCGAAGAGCTGCCACGCGAGGTCGAGCCACGGCCGGCCCGGCGCGGCCGAGGCGTTCATGGTGGCCGCCTGGTCCTTGAGCCCACCGGGTTCGGTCACCGATCCGATGAAGCTGATCAGCGCGGACACCCCGCTCGCACCGAGCGAGAGCGCGAGCACGAGGAGCGTCTCGTCCCTCAGAATCCGTCGGCCCGGCCGCTCTCCCGGTACCGCGCCCTCCACCGATTCCGCCTGCCCCTGCACCCACGCCTCCCGTTGTCCGGCCCGCCGAGGGTCCATCATCACCCGCGGCGGTCCGCGACATTCCGTCGGCGTCCCTTCTCAGCGCGCACCCGTACGGTCAGGACACCCGGGAGGCCGGTCCCGGCGACCCAGCCGACCGGACGCGACGCCCGGGAGGCGGCCGACGGCCCGGCGGAGGCCGGCTCTCAGCCCAGCGGCACCGGCTCCGGCAGCCCGACCGGCCAGCTGTGGACCGGTTCCCCGGAGTGCATCAGCTCGCCGTAGCGCCGTGTCGTGGCGGCCAGCGCCTCGTCCCGGCCCAGCCCTTTGGCCAGAGCCCGGTGGAACGTTTCGACCTGCCAGGACGCCCCGTTGGCCCGGCGCCGACAGCGCTCCTCGATCACACCGAGGTAGAAGTCGCGATCGACCGGCTCGACCCCCCACGCGTCCAGCCCCGCCTCGGCGAGCGGCAACAACTCGTCCCGTACCAGGTTCACCGCGTCCACCGGCCCCACCCCGCCGTAGCGCCCGCGCGGCCACTGCAGCCGCGCGTCGATGCCGTGCCGGCATGCCTCGTCGAAGTTGGCTGCGGCTGCTTCGAACGGCAACCGTGTCCAGATCGGCCGCGACTCCTCGGCGAGGGCGCGTACCACGCCGTAGTAGAAGGCGGCGTTGGCGATCACGTCCGTGATGGTCGGCCCGGCGGGCAGTACCCGGTTCTCCACGCGCAGGTGCGGGACCCCGTCGGCGATGCCGTAGACGGGCCGGTTCCAGCGGTAGATCGTGCCGTTGTGCAGGGTGAGTTCGGCGAGAGAGGGCACGCCGCCCGCGTCGAGGACGGCCATCGGGTCCTCCTCGTCGCAGATGGGCAGCAGGGCCGGGAAGAAGCGCAGGTTCTCCTCGAAGAGATCGAACGCCGAGGAGATCCAGCGCTCCCCGAACCAGGTGCGCGGCCTCACCCCTTGGGCCTGCAGTTCGGGCGGCCGGGTGTCGGTCGACTGCTGGAACAGCGGAGGTCGCGACTCGCGCCACAGCTCGTGCCCGAACAGGAACGGCGAGTTGGCGCCGATGGCGACCTGCGCGGCGGCGACCGCCTGGGCGGCGTTCCACACGTCGGCGAACCGGCCCGGGGTGACCTGGAGGTGCAACTGCACCGAGGTGCAGGCCGCTTCGGGCGCGATGGACTTCGAGGTGCAGACGAGCCGCTCCACCCCGTCGATGTCGAGGGTGAAGTCCTCACCCCGGGCAGCGACGATCTGGTCGTTGAGCAAGGTGTAGCGGTCGCCCGCGGAGAGGTTCGAGGAGACCAGGTCGTCCCGGCCCAGGGTCGGCAGAATGCCGATCATCACGATTCCGGCGCCGACTTCGATCGCCTTGCGGTCGGCATACGCGAGGGAGGTGCGCAGCTCCTCGGAAAGCTGGTCGAATACCCTGCCGCCGAGCCGGTGTGGAGCAATGTTGACTTCCAGGTTGAACATGGCGAGTTCTGTTTGGAAATCTCGGCTCGCAATCCGCTCCAGTACTTGCGCATTCATCATTCTGGGCAGCCCGTCACCGTCGACGAGGTTCAGCTCGATCTCCACGCCCATCAGGTTCTTGGGGCGATCGAAGCGCTTCTCCTCCAGCAGCCGCGCCAGCCCCGCCAGGCACTGCCTCAACTTGTCGCGGTACTGCTGGCGATCGGAGAGGCCGAACGGCCCCGCCACGACCTTCTCTCCCATCTAGGGGTCCCTCCTTGGATGGGCAGGCCGACGATCCGGCCACTGCTGTCTCGGGTCCACGAATGATGATGCCCCGGTGGAGCCGCTGATAACGTCCCGGCCGCGACCTGCGCACGCTAGGCTGAACGCCGGTCACCTACGACACTATTCACTCGGCGTGCTTCTGGCACATTCAGCAGGCATGAAAGAGCACGCGCTTTCCACCTGTTGTGTTTCGTGAAAAGCGCCGACGAGAACAGGCCGTCCACTACGTGCCGGTATTACGAGGCCACCGGCGGTCCCCGCTGAAAAAGCGGGTCGACGGACAGCTCCCGGCGACCTGATACCGCCTTGTTCTTCATATGAGGAACGGCTAGACGAAACCTTGTGTGAACACGTGTCGTATAAACTCTGCAAACGAGGCTGAGAGCGGCACTCGCGGTCCTCGGTCCCGCCGTCAGTCCACGCGCGGCGGACCCACCCACGCACCCGGACCCCGGGCACCCGTCTCTCCGATCCCCGCGAGCTGACAGCGCCGTCCGCCACGGCCCTCGCGCCACCGTGCCTGTCGAATGGAGAGGCGACCCACCATGCCGCTGCATGTCCCCCCGGCTCCCGCGCCCGCCCTGCGCACCGTCCTCATGGCACTCGGTTCTCCCACCGCCGTCCACGAGGCGCGTACTCCGTCGCTGAAGAACGCCTCGGGCCCCGCCACACCCGAACTTCCGTTGCCCGTCCACGTCCTCGACCGGATCACCCCGGAGGGCACGGGCACCGCCCGGCTCACCGGATGGCGGTTCCTGATCCGCTGCGGCGACCGCGCCGTGGCCGCCGCCGAGACCCGGCTGACCCCGGACGGCTGGGTGTTCTCGCACTTCTTCGAGGGCCCGTACATCGCCTCCACCGAGCTCGCCCTGCGCCAGGCCGAGGTCATGCAGCTGCCCTACCAGCCACGCCTGCTGTCCGTGCCCGAGCTGTACATGCTCACGCTGTGGCTGCACGCCGACCCCACCGCCGACGGCGCCTGCGGCCACCCGGCCCCGGACGACCTGCTGGTCCCCCTGGCGCCGGCCCCGCCCGGTATCGCCGCCCACCGCCCGCACCGGGCCGCCGATCTCCTCCCGGTGCTGACCACCCGGCTCACGCCCGCACCCCTGATGGGATCACCCGCCTGAACCAAGGCCGACTCGCCTCTTCGCACCGCCCGCGCCCCGCTGCCGATTCCCCGGCGGCGGGGCGCTCGTTTTCCCTCTGCCCCTCACCGAGAATGCGCGCTCTTTCGGGCAGCATTACGCTCGTACGAGCTATTCGCTCGCTATCCCACCACCTGACTAGCCCCATCCGACCATGGCGAACCACCCGAAGGGACAGGGGGGCGGGGATGAACCGTCCGCGCGAGGGACGCGTCATCAATCTGTGAAGAAGCCGTGCTGTGAAATGCCTGCGGATTGACGCCCGTGGGGCAACACTGGGACCGGACCGATTTATCACAACGGGGGGCGGCCATGAACGAGGCTTCAAGCCGCGGGTCGGACAAACCAACTGACTCAGACCACACGACAAGCCGAAAGATCCCAACAACCATGTGCCAGCACCAGCCACTGTGCCCGACAGCCGAGTCCGCCGACCGGGAGGGCGCCCGACTCGTGGCGCACCACCCGGAGCAGGGATGGAGCCTGCTCTGCAACGGCGTTCTGCTCTTCGAGGACACCGGTGAGCTCCTGCCGGACGGCCAGATCATCGCACCGCACCGCCCCATGGGCAGCGTGGTGACAGCCGCCTGAGCCGCACAGACGTGCGCGCAGGGTGAACGTCCCCGTACAGGACGTCCGCCCGGACAGAAGAGGGGCCGGCCGGAGAACGCACTCTCCGAACCGGCCCCGACGCGTATCCGCGGACGACTACTCTGCGTAGGCGTCCAACGGCGGGCAGGAGCAGACGAGGTTCCGGTCGCCGAAGGCCTGGTCGATCCGGCGTACCGGCGGCCAGTACTTGTCGGCGGGTGAGACACCGGCCGGGAAGACGGCCTCCGCACGGGTGTAGGCGTGCTCCCACTCCCCGCCCAGCGCGGCCGCGGTGTGCGGCGCGTTGCGCAGCGGGTTGTCGTCCGCCGGCCACTCGCCCGAGGCGACCTTCTCGATCTCCGCCCGGATGGCGATCATCGCGTCGCAGAACCGGTCCAGCTCACCGAGGTCCTCCGACTCGGTCGGCTCGATCATCAGCGTCCCGGCCACCGGGAACGACATCGTCGGCGCGTGGAAGCCGTAGTCGATCAGCCGCTTGGCGATGTCGTCGACGCTCACCCCGGTCGCCTTGGCCAGCGGCCGCAGATCGATGATGCACTCGTGCGCCACGAGCCCGCCGGGACCGGTGTAGAGCACCGGGTAGTGCGGCTCCAGCCGCTTGGCGATGTAGTTGGCGCTGAGCACCGCCACCTGAGTGGCCCGCTTGAGCCCTTCGCCACCCATGAGCCGGACGTACGCCCACGAGATGGGCAGGATGCCCGCCGAGCCCCACGGCGCCGCCGAGATCGGGCCCACGCCCGTCTCCGGACCGGCCGCGGGCTGCAACGGGTGGTTGGGCAGGAACGGCGCCAGGTGCTCGCGCACCGCCACCGGTCCGACGCCCGGACCGCCGCCGCCGTGCGGGATGCAGAACGTCTTGTGCAGGTTCAGGTGCGAGACGTCGCCGCCGAAGTGGCCCGGCTTGGCGAGCCCCACCAGTGCGTTGAGGTTGGCCCCGTCGACGTAGACCTGCCCACCGGCGTCGTGCACCTGCGCGCAGATGTCGGCCACGTGCTCCTCGAACACCCCGTGCGTGGACGGGTACGTGATCATCAGCACCGACAGCTCGTCGCGGTACTGCTCGATCTTCGCCCGCAGGTCCTCGACGTCGATCTCGCCGTCCTCGGCGGTCTTCACGACGACGACCTTCATCCCGGCCATGACGGCGCTCGCCGCGTTGGTGCCGTGCGCCGAGGAAGGGATGAGACACACGGTCCGCTGCGCGTCGCCGTTGGCCCGGTGGTACCCGCGCACGGCCAGCAGCCCGGCCAGCTCGCCCTGCGAACCCGCGTTCGGCTGCAGCGAGACCTTGTCGTACCCGGTGGCCTCCGCCAGGCGCTCCTCCAGCTCACGGATGAGCGTGAGGTACCCCTGCGCCTGCCCGGCGGGCGCGAACGGGTGCAGCTGCCCGAACTCCGGCCAGGTCACCGGCTCCATCTCGGTGGTCGCGTTGAGCTTCATCGTGCAGGAGCCCAGCGGGATCATGCCCCGGTCCAGCGCGTAGTCCCGGTCGGCGAGCCGGCGCAGATAGCGCAGCATCGCGGTCTCGGAGCGGTACTCGTGGAACACCGGGTGCGTGAGGTAGTCGTCCGACCGCAGCAGCGCCTCGGGCAGCGTGTCCTCGGCCTCGACGTCCAGGGCCTCGACATCCCCCTCCACCCCGAACGCGGTCCACACGGCGCCCAGCTGCGCCCGGGTGGTGGTCTCGTCGCAGGAGATCGACACCAGGTCGGCGTCCACCGGGTGCAGGTTCACGCCATGTTCCCGCGCGGCCGCCACGACCTCACCGGACCTCCCCGGCACCCGCACGGTGAGCGTGTCGAAGTACGCGCCGTGCACGACCTCGATCCCACCCGCGGCGAGCCCCGCGGCGAGCACGGTGGCGTACCGGTGCGTACGCCGGGCGATGGTCCGCAGCCCCTCCGGCCCGTGGTAGACGGCGTACATCCCGGCCATCACGGCGAGCAGCACCTGAGCCGTACAGATGTTGCTGGTCGCCTTCTCCCGGCGTATGTGCTGCTCCCGCGTCTGCAGGGCGAGCCGGTACGCCTTGTGTCCGTCCGCGTCCACGGAGACGCCCACGAGCCGCCCGGGCAGGCTGCGCGCGAACTTCTCCTGAACGGCCATGTAGCCCGCGTGCGGACCGCCGAAGCCCATCGGCACACCGAAGCGCTGCGTCGTCCCCACCGCGATGTCGGCACCCAGCTGACC
Source organism: Streptomyces sp. ATCC 21386 (assembly GCF_018728545.1). Lineage (NCBI taxonomy): Bacteria > Bacillati > Actinomycetota > Actinomycetes > Kitasatosporales > Streptomycetaceae > Streptomyces > Streptomyces sp. ATCC 21386. The sequence goes on along the minus strand of NZ_JAAVVL010000001.1, from coordinate 3,933,950 downwards.
GGGCGACACGAGCAGCGTGAGGGCGAGCAGGTCGGCGGCGACGGTGACGAGCGCGCCGAGCTCGTGCGCCTGCTCGATGACCGGCTTCAGATCGCGTACGGCACCGGAGGCACCGGGGTACTGCAGCAGCACCCCGTTGATCTCCCGCTCGGCGATGTCGGCCGGGATCCCCTCGCTCAGGTCCGCCACGACGACCTCGACCCCGGTCGGTTCGGCACGGGTCCGGATCACGGCGACGGTCTGCGGCAGAGCGTCCGCGTCGACGAGGAAGAGCCCCTTCTTGTTCTTCCCCATGCGCCGGGACAGCGCCATCGCCTCGGCGGCTGCGGTGCCCTCGTCGAGCAGGGAGGCCCCGGAGGTGGGCAGTCCGGTCAGCTCGGCGACGACCGTCTGGAAATTGAGCAGCGCCTCCAGGCGCCCCTGGGAGATCTCGGGCTGATACGGCGTGTAGGCGGTGTACCAGGCCGGGTTCTCCATGACGTTGCGCAGGATGACGGGCGGCGTGAAGGTCCCGTAGTACCCGAGCCCGATCATCGACCCGAGCACCTGGTTGCGGTCCGCCAGCGAACGCAGCTCCGCCAGTACCTCGGCCTCGGTGCGGGCGCCCGGCAGTTCGAGCGCCTCGGCGTTCTTGATCACATCGGGCACCGCGGCGGCCGTCAGCTCGTCGAGCGAGCCGTACCCGACGTGCGCGAGCATCTTGGCCCGGGCCCCGGCGTCCGGGCCGATGTGACGCCGCTCGAAGGGGATTCCCTGTTCGAGCTCGGAGAGCGGAATGCGATGGGCGGTCATTACGGAGGCCTCCTGGTCTGACACGACCTTCGAGGGCACCACGGCACGGGTGCCCGGACGGCCTCCCCCTCTGTCATCTCAACCTGAGAGCTTCACCGGTCCTGGTTCGGGCCGGTTTTCACCGTCGGTGAGAGCGGGAGCCGTGACACCCGCTCTGCTTTCCAGAGTGACCTCGTCCGTGCGGTACGTGAGCCTGAGAGATTCCGGGGAGGATTTGCTCCTTCGGCGCCTCCGGATGGTGTCCGGAGGACTCTCCCGCACGGGGTCAACAGCCGCTGCCAGCGTATCAGCGCGGTCAACGCACTCACCTTCGAGTGGCCGCCGCCCCCGATGTGCCTTTTGGTAGTCATGAGACACGATGTGCGACCGTTCTGCGACCACTTGGAGGGCCCGTGCAGACCGACATCGATCCGCGCAACCTGATCGGCCGCAAGGCGTTCGACCGCAGGGGCAGCAAGATCGGCACCGTGGACGAGGTCTACCTCGACGACGCCACCGGCATACCCGAGTGGGCCGCGATACGCATGGGTTTCTTCGGCCGCGACGCCTTCGTCCCCCTGGAGCCGAGCGAACTGGTCGAGGGCACCCTCCGTGTCCCCTTCGAACGCTCCCTCATCAAGGACGCCCCCGACTTCGGCGTGGGCCGCCACCTCTCCCCGGAACAGGAACTCCAGCTCTACCACCACTACGGTCTGGACACGGCCCCACCCCCACCCCTGGACCACGACTTCGGCAACACGGCAGGCAGGGACGACAACTGACCTGCACCCGGAGTCCCTCCATGGCCGGACCACCTCACTGTCCCCGCGCGCCGAGGCGCCGACCTCGATGCGCCACACGGCCGCCACGCTCCACCACCCGGGCGCCTTCCTCCTCGGTCCCATGTTCCGGCTCATCCCCTGTTCCCGGCTCCCCCGATTCAGCTCGACGTGTTCCTCGTCGTCCGTCAGTACCTGATGCCGGCCATCCCGCCTGACCCTCCCCCGAGCCTGCCACCCGCCCGGTCCCGGCCTCCCCTGATCCCGCCGCCACCGCCCTCAGCCCCGACGACGCGGCCCGGCCGCGATCAGCCCCGCACCCCACCCGGCACCAACGGCAACGGTTCAGCCGGTTCCAGCTCCGGATCATCGGTCCGGAACGTCCGCACACGCCCGGGCTCCACGTCGTCCGGCGTCTCGAACCGCACGGTGACCCGCCCCAGCCCACTTCCCTGCACCCACCCGTGCCCGTACTCGGCATGCCGCACGTCGTGCCCGGCCCTCCACGGCCGGTCCCCACCCGCACGCTCCTCCACGGCGGGCGCGTCCACAGCGGCCCCGGCGGCCCCGGCGTCGTCCTCGACAGGACCCGCCTCACCGGCCGCCTGCGCGAACAGATCCTCCTGCGTGTAGTCGGCGAGCCCGCTGACGCCCACCCCCAGCAGCCGCACACCACCCGTCGTGTCCACGGCCTCCAGCAGCCGCCCCGCGGCCTCCCGCACCACCGTGGGGTCGTCCGTCGGCCCCCGCAACGTCTCGGACCGGGTCAGCGTCGAGAAGTCGTACCGCCGCACCTTCAGCACGATCGTCCGCCCCGACAGCCCGGCCCCTCGCAACCTCCGCACACACCGGTCCGCGAGCCGCTGCACCTCCATCCGCACCCGCACCCGGTCATGGATGTCGACGTCGTAGGTGTCCTCCACCGACACCGACTTGGTGTCCCGCTCGGCCACGACCGCGCGGTCGTCCCGCGCCAGCGCCATCGCGTACAGCCCGTGCCCGTGCGCCTTGCCCAGCAGCCGGACGATCTCGTCCTCCCCGGCCTCCACGATCTCCTCGACCGTGGTGATCCCGGCCCGCCGCAGATGGTCCCCGGTCGCCGGCCCCACGCCCGGCAGGATCCGTACGGACATCGGGCCCAACAACGCCCGCTCGGTCCCGGGCTCGATCAGCACCAGCCCGTCCGGCTTGGCCTGCTCGGAGGCGATCTTCGCGAGCATCTTGGAGGCCGCGAGCCCCACGGAACCGGTGAGCGCGGTCACCGCCCGTATGTCCGCCCGCAACCGCACCCCCACCAGACGCGCGGACTCCTCGTCCCAGGCCGCTCCCCCGGCCTCCAGATCCACGAACGCCTCGTCCAGGCTCAACGGCTCCACCAGCGGAGACAGATCCCGCAACAGCCCCATGACCTGATCGCTGATCGCCCGGTAGAACGTGAAGCGCGGCGTGAGATACGCGGCGTTGGGAGCGAGCCGACGCGCCTGCGCCATCGGCATCGCCGAGTGCACCCCGAAGACCCTCGCCTCGTACGAGGCGGTCGCGACCACTCCCCGAGGCCCCAACCCGCCCACCACAACGGCTTTCCCGCGCAGACTCGGCTTGGACGCCTGCTCCGCCGAGGCGTAGAAGGCATCCATGTCGAGATGCAGGATGGTGGGCGCGGTTCTCACATGTCCGATGCTGCCCTACGCCACTGACAATGCCCCATGCCCCGCATCGACGGCGGCACCGCCTCACGCCGCCGGGCCCCTCGGCGGGCCTCTCAGACCGCCCGGTTGCGTCGCCGAGCGAGCTCGTCCGACGGGTTGTGGCCCACGAGTGTCTCCCCGGTGTCCACCCGCTCTCCGTGCAGTTGGGAGAGAGCGCTTTCCACATCACGCCAAACGACCCCCACGGCGATCCCGAAGACCCCCTGGCCGCCCTGGAGCAGGGCGTGGACCTCGTCGGGCGAGGTGCACTCGTAGACCGTCGCCCCGTCACTCATCAGCGTCATCCGCTCCAGATCACTGAAGCCCCGCTCCCTCAGGTGCTGGACGGCGGTGCGAATGTTCTGCAGCGACACCCCCGTGTCGAGGAACCGTTTCACGATCTTGAGGACGACGACGTCCCGGAAGCTGTAGAGGCGCTGTGTCCCGGAGCCCTGCGCGGAACGCACACTCGGCTCCACGAGACCGGTGCGGGCCCAGTAGTCGAGCTGCCGGTAGGTGATGCCGGCCGCCGCGCACGCGGTGGGACCGCGGTAGCCGACGTTCTCATGCGGTTCGGACGCCGCCTCCGCGCTGTCCTGCACGACCGCGGGCCGCTGCGGGACGTGACCGGCCGCGCTGCCGTGATGGGGGTCCCCCCAGCTCGAGCTCAGCCGAGAGCCTGGGGGAGGGTACGGGCCGCCGTCCCCCAGCCTGCGTCCGGGGGCACCCCCAGCCGTACCGTCGCCGCTGCTTCCCACGCCGACCTCCGTCCTTGACCTGCCTTATCGACGGTAGGCAGCCACCAGGGGTGCGTCAACGACCACCGCACTCGCCACGCCGAGTGATAATCACCCTGAGAGTGGTTTCGCGTGCCCTCCCGCGGGGAAAGGCTAGCCGAATGCACTCCGGGGGAGCCGACTGACGGCGCACAGGCCCTCGGCACGTGCAGGGCCCCGTTCGAACGCCCTCAGAGCAGCTGGCACCCCACCACCTGGATACATGCGCGGACATCCCCGACGGGCAGCGTGGAGGCCGGGCGGCCTCGCACCACCGCCCGCCCGGCTCACTGACTGTTCGTACCGAAGTCCTCGGGCGAGATCTGGTCGAGGAACTCGCGGAACTTCTCCACCTCGTCCTCCTGCTCGTCCGGGATCGCGATGCCCGCGTCGTCGAGCACCCCGTCACTGCCGAAGATCGGCGTACCGGTACGCAAGGCCAGCGCTATGGCGTCGGAAGGCCGCGCACTCACCTCGACCCCACTGGCGAACACCAGCTCCGCGTAGAAGACGCCCTCACGCAGGTCGGTGATGCGCACTTCCGTGAGCTCCTGGCCGACGGCCTCCAGCACGTCCTTGAACAGGTCGTGGGTCAGCGGCCGCGCGGGGGCCATGCCCTGCTGGGCGAAAGCGATCGCCGTCGCCTCCCCCGGCCCGATCCAGATGGGGAGGTAACGATCGCCTCCCACTTCGCGCAGGAGCACGATCGGTTGGTTGGAGGGCATCTCGACCCGGACACCTACGACATCGAGCTCGTTCACACAGCAACCCTAGGCCGTGCTCGGGATGTTTGGGTAGTCGGGCACAGATCGGCCGCCCGATCCGCCACAGGCGAACACCGCGCCTCAGCGGATTCGAACGCCCAGCGCGCTGCGCACCAGAGCCGCGTGCAGCTTCACCGTGAGCCCCGCCAGCTCCCGCGTGCGATCCTCCGCATGGGCCCTGGTCTGCGGATTGCGATGCAGACGCAACGGCGCCACCACCTGGTCCACGAGCCCCGCCTCGCGATCCGCGGCGGCCCGCATCACCCGCAGATGCCGTGGCTCGATACCGAACCGCCCCAGTTCGACCACAAGCGTGGCGACGGTGAGCGTCTCGGCGTCGTACGACCCGTCCGGCAGCGCGGCCACCAGCCCGTACGACTCCCACTCCGCCAGCTGCTCCTCGTCGACCCCGGCGCCGGCCAGCAGCTCACCGCGCCCGATCCGGGCCGCCGACGCCTCCTCCGGCTCCCCGAAGAGCTCGCTCAGGCGCTCTCCGTCACCGACGTCACGCTGACGCCCCACGGACGGCAGCCGTACGTCCTCTCCGCGCTCCAGGGCTTCCAGATACTCACGGATCACCTTGAGGGGCAGATAGTGGTCCCGCTGCATCCTGAGAACGTGTCCCAGGCGCTCGACGTCCTCGGCGCTGAACTTGCGATACCCCGAGGGGGTCCGCTGCGGCTCGATGAGCCCCTCCGACTCCAGGAAACGGATCTTGGAGATGGTTACCTCGGGGAACTCCTCGCGCAGCGCGTTCAGCACCGTGCCGATGCTCATCAGGCCACTGTCCGCGGCGGCGGTGCCGTGGTCGGCACCACCGCTCGTTGTTCGAAGCATGGACCTTCCCTGGGGTCCCCCCGGACGCGGTCCGGGGGAGGGTCAGTAGCCCCGCTGGCTCGCGTAGAAGACCAGCCGGTACTTGCCGATCTGCACCTCGTCGCCGTTGTGCAGGGCGACCTGGTCGATCCGCTCACGGTTGACGTACGTGCCGTTCAGGCTGCCCACGTCGGCGACCGTGAACGAGCCGTCCTGGCCGCGGCGGAACTCCACGTGACGACGCGACACGGTCACGTCGTCCAGGAAGATGTCGCTCTGCGGGTGACGGCCCGCCGTGGTCAGATCGCCGTCCAGCAGGAAGCGGCTGCCCGCGTTCGGGCCGCGACGCACGACGAGGAGTGCCGAGCCGAGCGGCAGCGCGTCGACGGCGGCCTGGGCCTCGGGAGAGAGCGCCGGCAGCTGGGTCTGGCCGGTGACCTCGGAGTCATATGCCTCGAGGCCGGAGATGGAGATCGTGGAGGTCGTCTCGGACGGACGCTCGGGAGTCGCGCCGGCCCGCAGCGGAGCACCGCAGTTCGAGCAGAAGCGACTGTTCTCCGCGTTGCGGTTACCGCACCTCGTACACACCAGGGCCGACATCGACGGATCCTCCTGCCGCGGCTGCCCCGCCGGGGCATTGGACGCATACGGGTCTGAAGCGAACCCTCCACCCGTCCCTGAGGTTGACGGATCCCCGAAACCTATGCGGCCCGACTGGGCAGGGTCAACAGACGGCGCGCCCTGACCTCCGGAAATGTCACCTCCCGGACCAGCGACCTGGTCCCGGAACATGGGGCGCTCACCGCCCTGGCCCTCCGCCTCCGAAGGCTGCGCGCGATGGCGGGAGGTCGCGTTGTCGCTGCCCTCTCGCGCGCTCTTGCCGAACAACTTCGCAAACAACTTCACGGGCGATTCCCCTTGACCGAAACAGACCCGCCCGTGGGGCAGGACGAACCCTGACTGAACACACCGGCCGAGCCGGACAACCTCACAACGTCCGTACCCACCGGACAGTTTCCACCACGCACCACCCATTCGGTGCGCCGACCCCCCGCAACCTCATGCCCTCGCCGGACGGGCCCCATGCACCTGCGGTTCACTGGGAGGACGACCGAGCGTAGTCAGGCCGCTTCGCCGCTCGCAAGGCGTCCACGACGATCTTCTCCGCCCGCTGCACGGTCACGGTGGCCTGCTCCTTCTCCAGTGTCTGCACCACGCCTCCGGGGATGTTCAGTGCGGGCTCGAGGTCCTGCGGGTTGCCGATGACCTTGAAACGAAACGGCTGGGTGATCTTGTTCCCGTCGACGCTGATTCCGTCGTCGGAATCGGACAGATACGTGCTGGCCACGACCCTCACACCGTTCACCTGGATCGCCTCCGCGCCGGCCGCGCGCAGCTCCTGGATCGCGTCGAGCAACATGTCCGCCTCGACCGTCCCCTTCGTGTCGTCGATCGTCAGTGTGATGCCGGGCCCCTGTGCCGCCACCGTGCCCGCCAGAATGCCGAGTTGCCGCTCCTTCTCGACCGTCTGATTGCGCGCCTCCTCAGCCTGGTCCGAGCTGTTCTCCAGCTCGGTGCGCTGATCCTCCAGCCCCTGCTTCTCCTCCTCCAGACGCTGCGTACGGTCATCCAGTTCATCCAGGATGCGAACGAGGTCCTCCTGGCGTGCTCCGCGCAGCGCGCTGTCGTCGTTGTTGGAGGCCACCTGAATGGCCAGTCCGAAGCCGAGTCCGAACAGCAGCAGGGCCACGATGAGTTGGGCACGGGTGAAGCGCGGCGGCCACAGCCCCTGGGCCAGCCGCTGCCGCCCGGTCAGCTTGTTCTGCTCCTCCTGAGGTGCCTCACCGGGCTCCGCGGCGGCCGTGGGGGGCACTTCCTGGGGAAGTTCCCGGCGCAGCCGGGTCGTGGGCGCGTCGTCCTCTCCCGCACCGGGAGTCGGCTTCGGATCGGGCGTGCGGTCCTGGTCGCTCATCGGCCTCACGCCCGGAACACGTGCCGGCGGATCGCCGCGGCGTTGGAGAAGATGCGGATGCCGAGAACGACCACGACGCCTGTGGACAACTGGGCGCCGACGCCCAACTTGTCACCGAGGAAGACGATCAGGGCGGCCACGACCACGTTCGACAGGAACGACACGACGAAGACCTTGTCGTCGAAGATGCCGTCCAGCATCGCGCGCAGACCACCGAAGACGGCGTCCAGCGCCGCCACCACGGCGATGGGGAGATACGGCTCTACCACCGCCGGTACCTCGGGCCGGACCAACAGTCCGGCCACGACTCCGAGGACGAGGCCCAGTACGGCGATCACGATGTGCCCTTCTCTGTGCTGGGTTCTGCTGTTCGTACGATCACGCTCGGCGCGGCCGGCACCTTGAGGTCGTCCTCGACGGAGATGCTCGTGCGGATGCCGAAGTTCTCCTGGAGGGCATGCAGATACAGCCCATCGGGGCTGTTCTGGAACCTGGTGCTCAGCCGCTGCCCGTCCCCCACCGCGAGGACCGTGTACGGCGGTGCCAGCGGCTTGTTGTCGACCAGTATCGCGTCGCCCGCGGCCCTGATCGCCGACAGCGCGGTGAGCCGCTGCCCGTTGATCGAGATGGCTTCGGCGCCGGACTCCCACAGCCCGTTGACGACCCGCTGCATGTCCCGGTCCCGCACACGGCCCGTGTCCGAGAACCCGGAGGTCTCCCGTGGATCGCCGTCACCGCCCTGACCGGCGCCCTTGGAGTCGTTGACGACGAGACGGACTCCGGGGCCGTGCACCTCGACGGCGCCCGACAGGATGCCCATCAGGTCGTTCCCGTCGCTGCCGCCGTCGTCCTTGAGTGCCTTGCGCTGGCGTGCGCTCACGTCGTCCCGGAGCTCGTCCACGGAGTCCTCGAGATCGTCCGCGGCGGCGGTCTCCTCCTGGATGCGGTCGATGAGCTCCTCGCGCTCCTTGGCGACCACGGGCGCGCTGATGCGCGCCTGCGCGGCACCCACCGTCACCACCAGGGCGGCGAGGACCAGACCGACCGCGAGTCCCAGCTTGGCCCGCACCGTCTTCGGCATGCCGGCGGTGCCCGCGGCCTTCTTGCGGGCAGCGGCCTCGGCGTACCCGTCGTCGAGGCTGTGGTCCATGACGTTGTTGAGCAGCGACATGGAGGCGTCCGGACGCGACGGGCGCGCGGGTGTGCTCCGAACGGGGGGCTGCTGCGGCATGCCGCACATCGTCGCACGTCGCGACCACTACCTCCGAATGGCCCCACCGGCGTGCCGGACAGGCCCCGTTGGGGGCACTTGTCCGGCACGCGCACGTGCGAGGTCGATCAGCGGCCGGCGCTGTCCACGACCGCCGACCACTCGTCCAGCAGGGCCTGCGCGGAGGCGTCGTCGGGCCCCTCGGCCCACAGATGCGTGACGGCTTCGGCCGGGTCCGGCAGGACCATCACCCACCGCCCGTCGGTCTCCACGACCCGGACCCCGTCGGTGGTGTCCACGAAACGGTCCCCGGCCGCCTCCACGACCCGCCGCATCACCAGGCCCTTGACGGCCCACGGAGTGGCGAGATCCCGCTTCAGGACGTGCGCCCGCGGAATCCGTGCGTCGATCTGGCTGAGCGTGAGCTGTGTGCGCGCCACCAGCCCGATCAGCCGTACGAAGGCCGCCGTCCCGTCGAAGACGCTGCTGAACTCCGGCACGATGAAACCGCCGCGCCCGTCGCCGCCGAAGATGGTCGTCTCGTCCCCGCCGACCCGCGTGAGGTCGTCGGGCGAGGTGGTCGTCCACTCGACCTGCGTGCCGTGGTACGCGGCGACCTGCTCGCCGATCCTGGTGGTGGTCACAGGGAGCGCGACCCGTCCGCTCCGCCGTTCGGCGGCCACCAGGTCGAGCATGACCAGCAGGGCCCGGTCGTCCTCGACGATCCGGCCCTTCTCGTCGACGAGCGACAGCCGTTCACCGACAGGGTCGAACCGGACACCGAACGCGGCCCGCGAGGAGGCGACGATCTCGCCCAGCCGCACCAGACCGGACCGCCGCATGTCGCCCGTCTCCGTCGGGCGCGACTCGTCGAGACCCGGGTTGATGGTCAGCGAGTCGACACCCAGCTTGCCGAGCAGACTCGGCAGCACCAGACCGGCGCTGCCGTTGGACGCGTCCACGACGACCTTGAGCCCCGACTCGGCGATCCCGGTCGTGTCGACGTTGCGGAGCAACGATCCGGTGTACGAGTCGAACACACTGGCCGGGAAGTGCAGGTCCCCGATCTCGCCCGGGAACGCGCGCCGGTACTCCTGCCGTGCGAACACCCGGTCCAGCTTGCGCTGGCTGGCCTGCGACAGGTCGGCACCCTGGCCGTCGAAGAACATGATGTCGACGGAGTCGGGAACGCCCGGTGTCGTCCGGATCATGATCCCGCCGGCGCTGCCCCGGGCGGTCTGCTGCCGAGCCACCGGCAGCGGGACGTTCTCCAGGTCCCGTACGTCGATGGCGCTGGCCTGCAGCGCCGAGATGACCGCCCGCTTCAGCGCGCGGGCGCCTCGGGAGTGGTCGCGGGCGGTGGTGACCGTGGAACCCTTCTTGAGGGTCGTGGCATAGGCTCCCGCGAGCCTCACGGCCAGCTCGGGGGTGATCTCCACGTTCAGGATGCCCGAGACGCCCCGGGCACCGAACAGGTGGGCCTGCCCTCGGGATTCCCAGATCACCGAGGTGTTGACGAAGGCGCCGGCCTCGATCGTCTTGAAGGGGTAGACGCGCACGTTCCCCTGGATGATCGATTCTTCGCCGACGAGACACTCGTCGCCGATCACCGCGCCGTCCTCGATCCGCGCGGCGCGCATGATGTCGGTGTTCTTTCCGACCACGCAGCCACGCAAATTGCTGTGTTGCCCGATGTAGACGTTGTCGTGGACCACGGCCTTGTGCAGAAAGGCCCCGCTCTTGACGACGACGTTCGAGCCCACGACCGTGTGCTCGCGGATCTCGGCGCCGGCTTCGACCTTGGCGTAGTCCCCGATGTACAGCGGCCCGCGCAGCACGGCGTCGGGGTGCACTTCGGCGCCTTCGGCGATCCACACACCGGGCGAGAGCTCGAAACCGTCGATCTCGACGTCGACCTTGCCCTCCAGCACGTCGGCCTGAGCCTTCACATAGCTCTCGTGCGTGCCGACGTCCTCCCAGTAGCCCTCGGCGACATAGCCGTAGACCGGCTTGCCCTCCTTCATCAGCTGCGGGAAGACATCACCGGACCAGTCGACGGGAACGTCGGCCTCGACGTAGTCGAAGACCTCGGGCTCCATCACATAGATGCCCGTGTTGACGGTGTCGGAGAAGACCTGGCCCCAGGTGGGCTTCTCCAGGAATCGCTCGACCTTGCCTTCCTCGTCCACGATCGTGATACCGAATTCCAGTGGATTCGGCACCCGAGTCAGGCAGACGGTGACCAGCGCACCCTTTTCCTTGTGGAAATTGATGAGCTCGGTGAGGTCGAAGTCGGTGAGGGCATCGCCGGAGATGACGAGGAAGGCATCGTCCTTCAGCGCCTCCTCGGCGTTCTTGACGCTCCCGGCGGTACCGAGTGGCTTCTCCTCGTTGGCATAGGTGAGCTCCATCCCGAGCTCCTCGCCGTCCCCGAAGTAGTTCTTGACGAGGGACGCCAGGAACTGGACAGTAACGACGGTCTCGTTGAGCCCATGCCTTTTGAGCAGCCGCAGTACGTGCTCCATGATCGGGCGGTTCGCCACGGGCAGGAGCGGTTTGGGCATGCTCGAGGTCATGGGGCGAAGGCGTGTGCCTTCGCCTCCGGCCATCACGACGGCCTTCATGTCGGAAGCGTCCTCCTTGAAGAGACGGTCTAGCCGACTTCACCCGTCCAGATTGTCCCGCACTTTTCCGACGCGGGCCATCGAGCCACTCACGGCCGCCCACTGGGCGGGCTCAATCGGCCATGGCGTCCGCACTGACGAGTCGGCGGACCTGAACCACGTAGAGGATCCCTGCCCACCAATACAGCGTTGTACCCCATCCGGCGAACGCCCATCCGAAAATAGCAGCGAGTGACGAGATCCATCCACTTCCGTCACTGAGCAGCAGCAACGGGAAGGCATACATCAGGTTGAACGTAGCCGCTTTGCCGAGGAAGTTCACCTGGGGCGGCGGATAGCCGTGCCGTCTGAGGATGCCCACCATCACCAGCAGAACCAGCTCACGCAGGAGCAGGACGGCGGTCAACCACAATGGCAGAATCTCGCGCCAGGTGAGCCCGAGGAGAGTCGACAGGATGTACAGCCTGTCAGCCGCAGGATCGAGAAGCCGGCCGAGGCTGCTGATCTGGTTCCAGCGCCGGGCCAGCTTGCCGTCCAGATAGTCACTGACGCCGCTGAGAGCGAGCACCAGGAGCGCCCAGCCGTCGACCTTGGGGCCGCCGAACTCCGGCCAGAGAATCAGCCACAGGAAGACGGGAACGCCAACGAGCCGCGCCATGCTGAGGATGTTCGGGATGGTGAGGACCCGGTCCGTCTGGACCCGTGTCTCCTGGACCTCCACCCGGGTGCCTCCTGGGGGAAAATGAGCCAACGATGTGCCCCCTGACCCTACCTCAACGCAAAAAAGCTCTGGCTCCTGGGCTTGTGTGCCCAAGAGCCAGAGCTCTAAAAGGAGTTCGGCGGCGTCCTACTCTCCCACAGGGTCCCCCCTGCAGTACCATCGGCGCTGTAAGGCTTAGCTTCCGGGTTCGGAATGTAACCGGGCGTTTCCCTCACGCTATGACCACCGAAACACTATGAAACTATGAATACCGCACCATCCCTCGTGACCATGAGAAATGGGGTTGTTCGTGGTTTCAGAACCAACACAGTGGACGCGAGCAACTGAGGACAAGCCCTCGGCCTATTAGTACCAGTCAACTCCACCCGTTACCAGGCTTCCATATCTGGCCTATCAACCCAGTCGTCTACTGGGAGCCTTACCCCATCAAGTGGGTGGGAATACTCATCTCGAAGCAGGCTTCCCGCTTAGATGCTTTCAGCGGTTATCCCTCCCGAACGTAGCCAACCAGCCATGCCCTTGGCAGAACAACTGGCACACCAGAGGTTCGTCCGTCCCGGTCCTCTCGTACTAGGGACAGCCCTTCTCAATATTCCTGCGCGCGCAGCGGATAGGGACCGAACTGTCTCACGACGTTCTAAACCCAGCTCGCGTACCGCTTTAATGGGCGAACAGCCCAACCCTTGGGACCGACTCCAGCCCCAGGATGCGACGAGCCGACATCGAGGTGCCAAACCATCCCGTCGATATGGACTCTTGGGGAAGATCAGCCTGTTATCCCCGGGGTACCTTTTATCCGTTGAGCGACGGCGCTTCCACAAGCCACCGCCGGATCACTAGTCCCGACTTTCGTCCCTGCTCGACCCGTCGGTCTCACAGTCAAGCTCCCTTGTGCACTTACACTCACCACCTGATTGCCAACCAGGCTGAGGGAACCTTTGGGCGCCTCCGTTACCCTTTGGGAGGCAACCGCCCCAGTTAAACTACCCATCAGACACTGTCCCCGATCCGGATCACGGACCCGGGTTAGACATCCAGCACGACCAGACTGGTATTTCAACGACGACTCCACCCGAACTGGCGTCCGAGCTTCACAGTCTCCCAGCTATCCTACACAAGCCGAACCGAACACCAATATCAAACTGTAGTAAAGGTCCCGGGGTCTTTCCGTCCTGCTGCGCGAAACGAGCATCTTTACTCGTAGTGCAATTTCACCGGGCCTATGGTTGAGACAGTCGAGAAGTCGTTACGCCATTCGTGCAGGTCGGAACTTACCCGACAAGGAATTTCGCTACCTTAGGATGGTTATAGTTACCACCGCCGTTTACTGGCGCTTAAGTTCTCAGCTTCGCCACCCCGAAGAGTGACTAACCGGTCCCCTTAACGTTCCAGCACCGGGCAGGCGTCAGTCCGTATACATCGCCTTACGGCTTCGCACGGACCTGTGTTTTTAGTAAACAGTCGCTTCTCGCTGGTCTCTGCGGCCACCCCCAGCTCAAGCAGCAAGTGCTATCACCAGGTGTGGCCCCCCTTCTCCCGAAGTTACGGGGGCATTTTGCCGAGTTCCTTAACCATAGTTCACCCGAACGCCTCGGTATTCTCTACCAGACCACCTGAGTCGGTTTAGGGTACGGGCCGCCATGAAACTCGCTAGAGGCTTTTCTCGACAGCATAGGATCATCCACTTCACCACAATCGGCTCGGCATCAGGTCTCAGCCACAAGTGCGACGGATTTACCTATCGCACGGCCTACACCCTTACCCCGGGACAACCACCGCCCGGGATGGACTACCTTCCTGCGTCACCCCATCACTCACCTACTGCAAGTCTGGTTCGTCGGCTCCACCACTCCCCTTCACCCGAAGGATCCGGGACGGCTTCACGGACTTAGCATCGCCTGGTTCGATGTTTGACGCTTCACAGCGGGTACCGGAATATCAACCGGTTATCCATCGACTACGCCTGTCGGCCTCGCCTTAGGTCCCGACTTACCCTGGGCAGATCAGCTTGACCCAGGAACCCTTGGTCAATCGGCGCAAACGTTTCTCACGTTTGTATCGCTACTCATGCCTGCATTCTCACTCGTGAACCGTCCACAACTCGCTTACACGGCTGCTTCACCCGGCACACGACGCTCCCCTACCCATCACGATCCCCGTTGGGGGTATATATCGCAATGACACGACTTCGGCGGTACGCTTGAGCCCCGCTACATTGTCGGCGCGGAATCACTAGACCAGTGAGCTATTACGCACTCTTTCAAGGGTGGCTGCTTCTAAGCCAACCTCCTGGTTGTCTCTGCGACTCCACATCCTTTCCCACTTAGCGTACGCTTAGGGGCCTTAGTCGATGCTCTGGGCTGTTTCCCTCTCGACCATGGAGCTTATCCCCCACAGTCTCACTGCCGCGCTCTCACTTACCGGCATTCGGAGTTTGGCTAAGGTCAGTAACCCGGTAGGGCCCATCGCCTATCCAGTGCTCTACCTCCGGCAAGAAACACACGACGCTGCACCTAAATGCATTTCGGGGAGAACCAGCTATCACGGAGTTTGATTGGCCTTTCACCCCTAACCACAGGTCATCCCCCAGGTTTTCAACCCTGGTGGGTTCGGTCCTCCACGAAGTCTTACCTCCGCTTCAACCTGCCCATGGCTAGATCACTCCGCTTCGGGTCTTGAGCGTGCTACTAAAGTCGCCCTATTCGGACTCGCTTTCGCTACGGCTACCCCACCCGGGTTAACCTCGCAACACACCGCAAACTCGCAGGCTCATTCTTCAAAAGGCACGCAGTCACGAGACACCAAGCAAGCTTGATGTCCGACGCTCCCACGGCTTGTAGGCACACGGTTTCAGGTACTATTTCACTCCGCTCCCGCGGTACTTTTCACCATTCCCTCACGGTACTATCCGCTATCGGTCACCAGGGAATATTTAGGCTTAGCGGGTGGTCCCGCCAGATTCACACGGGATTTCTCGGGCCCCGTGCTACTTGGGTGTCTCTCAAACGAGCCGCTGATGTTTCAGCTACGGGGGTCTTACCCTCTACGCCGGACCTTTCGCATGTCCTTCGCCTACATCAACGGTTTCTGACTCGTCCTGTTGCCGGCAGACAACAGAAGAGAGATCCCACAACCCCGTATACGCAACCCCTGCCGGGTCTCACACGCATACGGTTTGGCCTCATCCAGTTTCGCTCGCCACTACTCCCGGAATCACGGTTGTTTTCTCTTCCTGCGGGTACTGAGATGTTTCACTTCCCCGCGTTCCCTCCACACTGCCTATGTGTTCAGCAGTGGGTGACAGCCCATGACGACTGCCGGGTTTCCCCATTCGGAAACCCCCGGATCAAAGCCTGGTTGACGACTCCCCGGGGACTATCGTGGCCTCCCACGTCCTTCATCGGTTCCTGGTGCCAAGGCATCCACCGTGCGCCCTTAAAAACTTGGCCACAGATGCTCGCGTCCACTGTGCAGTTCTCAAACAACGACCAACCACCCGTCACACACCACCTACATGGTGCTTCACCGGGGCCGGCAACTGAAGGAAAGTTCATTCCCTCAGACACCCAACAGCGTGCCCGACCAGATTCCGTCCGGAGATCATGTTTTCCACGCTCTTGCGAGCAGTACTAACAGCCTCCGGCCCGTGAAACCGGCCGAATAATCAACGTTCCACCCATGAGCAACCACCGTCGGACGTTCGCCGACGTTGTGGCCCTGGATCTCTTGCGAGATCTAGATGCTCCTTAGAAAGGAGGTGATCCAGCCGCACCTTCCGGTACGGCTACCTTGTTACGACTTCGTCCCAATCGCCAGTCCCACCTTCGACAGCTCCCTCCCTTGCGGGTTGGGCCACCGGCTTCGGGTGTTACCGACTTTCGTGACGTGACGGGCGGTGTGTACAAGGCCCGGGAACGTATTCACCGCAGCACTGCTGATCTGCGATTACTAGCAACTCCGACTTCATGGGGTCGAGTTGCAGACCCCAATCCGAACTGAGACAGGCTTTTTGAGATTCGCTCCGCCTCACGGCTTCGCAGCTCATTGTACCTGCCATTGTAGCACGTGTGCAGCCCAAGACATAAGGGGCATGATGACTTGACGTCGTCCCCACCTTCCTCCGAGTTGACCCCGGCAGTCTCCTGTGAGTCCCCATCACCCCGAAGGGCATGCTGGCAACACAGAACAAGGGTTGCGCTCGTTGCGGGACTTAACCCAACATCTCACGACACGAGCTGACGACAGCCATGCACCACCTGTACACCGACCACAAGGGGGCGACCATCTCTGGCCGTTTCCGGTGTATGTCAAGCCTTGGTAAGGTTCTTCGCGTTGCGTCGAATTAAGCCACATGCTCCGCTGCTTGTGCGGGCCCCCGTCAATTCCTTTGAGTTTTAGCCTTGCGGCCGTACTCCCCAGGCGGGGAACTTAATGCGTTAGCTGCGGCACCGACGACGTGGAATGTCGCCAACACCTAGTTCCCACCGTTTACGGCGTGGACTACCAGGGTATCTAATCCTGTTCGCTCCCCACGCTTTCGCTCCTCAGCGTCAGTAATGGCCCAGAGATCCGCCTTCGCCACCGGTGTTCCTCCTGATATCTGCGCATTTCACCGCTACACCAGGAATTCCGATCTCCCCTACCACACTCTAGTCTGCCCGTATCGAATGCAGACCCGGGGTTAAGCCCCGGGCTTTCACATCCGACGCGACAGACCGCCTACGAGCTCTTTACGCCCAATAATTCCGGACAACGCTCGCGCCCTACGTATTACCGCGGCTGCTGGCACGTAGTTAGCCGGCGCTTCTTCTGCAGGTACCGTCACTTTCGCTTCTTCCCTGCTGAAAGAGGTTTACAACCCGAAGGCCGTCATCCCTCACGCGGCGTCGCTGCATCAGGCTTTCGCCCATTGTGCAATATTCCCCACTGCTGCCTCCCGTAGGAGTCTGGGCCGTGTCTCAGTCCCAGTGTGGCCGGTCGCCCTCTCAGGCCGGCTACCCGTCGTCGCCTTGGTGAGCCGTTACCTCACCAACAAGCTGATAGGCCGCGGGCTCATCCTTCACCGCCGGAGCTTTCCACCACCAAGAGATGCCCCTAGTGGTTGTATCCGGTATTAGACCCCGTTTCCAGGGCTTGTCCCAGAGTGAAGGGCAGATTGCCCACGTGTTACTCACCCGTTCGCCACTAATCCCCACCGAAGTGGTTCATCGTTCGACTTGCATGTGTTAAGCACGCCGCCAGCGTTCGTCCTGAGCCAGGATCAAACTCTCCGTGAATGTGTACCCGTAATCGGGTGCAAACCACGAGAGCGGAACCACCGGAGGAATAGTCCGATGGTTCACAGCGTCCTCGCTGTGTTTGTTTCAAAGGAACCTCGTCCCAGCTGATGCTGGAGACGGGGTATCAACATATCTGGCGTTGATTTTTGGCACGCTGTTGAGTTCTCAAGGAACGGACGCTTCCTTTGTACTCACCCAAGCAATTTTTTGGGCTTTTCTCCGGGCGCTTCCCTTCGGTGTTCCAAACTCTATCAGTGTTTTTCCGGCCCCCTGACCACCATCCTGCAGGCATGCAGAAAATGATCCCGGGATAGGATCTGAACCATCTGAACGAGTTCGGTGCTGCCGGGGTCGGACACACAGTGCCGCTCGCCCCGAGGCAGGTCTACGACTCTACAACGGGCCGTGGAGCCCGTGCAAATCAGTTCGAGGGGTGGTCTAGACCTCTCGTGCGAAGCTATCGTGCGGAACGGGTACTTCAACTGACTACCCTGCTGCTCAGAGCGCCGTCCCGGGACAAGCGGGGACGGTGTCCTCATAGATCTCCATCTGGGAGGCTTCCCATGACCACCGTGACGTCCCCTCTCGCAGGACGCGCCATCGGCCTGGCCGCCGTACCGGATCCCGTGTTCTCGGGGGCGATGGTCGGCCCCGGCACGGCGATCGACCCCGAGCGTGAGGCAGGAGAGGCCGTCGCTCCCGTCGACGGGGTCATCGTCTCCCTGCACCCGCACGCGTTCGTCGTGGTGGACGGCGAGGGGCACGGCGTGCTGACGCATCTCGGGATCGACACCGTGCAGCTCAACGGTGAGGGGTTCGAGCTGCTCGTGAACAAGGGCGACACCGTACGGCGGGGTCAGGCCGTGGTGCGCTGGAACCCCGCCGCCGTGGAGGCCGCGGGCAAGTCGCCGGTCTGCCCCGTGGTGGCCCTGGAGGCCACGGCAGACTCCCTCACCGAGCTCCGCGACGACGGCGAGGTGAAGGCCGGCGACACCCTCTTCGGCTGGCGGTGAGGCCAGAGGCCGTACTGGACCCCGAGTTCCACAACCACCGCGGCGGCCGGAACCGTCGCACTAACGGAGACAGGTGAGATGGAGACAACGCTGCGAGGCGTCGGTGTGAGCCACGGTGTGGCGATCGGCGAGGTTCGGCATATGGGAACGGCGGTGCTGGAGCCGCCCGCCAAGCAGATTGCGGCGGAGGACGCGGAGCGCGAGCAGGGTCGAGCCCGTAAGGCCGTGGACGCCGTGGCCGCCGATCTGATCGCGCGCGGCAATCTGGCCGGTGGCGAGGCCCAAGCCGTCCTGGAGGCCCAGGCGCTGATGGCCCAGGACCCTGAGCTGATGGCGGATGTTGAGCGACGTATCGCCGTGGGGAGCACGGCGGAGCGTGGTGTCTACGACGCCTTCGCCGCGTACCGGGCGCTGCTGGCCGGGGCCGGCGAGTACCTAGCGGGTCGCGTGGCGGACCTCGACGATGTGCGGAATCGTATCGTCGCCCGGTTGCTCGGGGTTCCGATGCCGGGGGTACCGGACAGCGACGAGCCGTACGTCCTGATCGCCCGTGACCTGGCACCCGCGGACACGGCGCTGCTCGACCCGACGCTCGTCCTCGGTTTCGTCACCGAGGAGGGTGGGCCGACCAGCCACAGTGCGATCCTGGCGCGGGCGCTCGGGGTGCCGGCCGTGGTGGCGCTGCCGGGGGCCGGGGAACTCGCCGAGGGCACCGTGATCGCCGTGGACGGCAGCACCGGTGAGATCTTCGTGAATCCGAGTGCGGAGAAGAAGGCCGAGCTGGAGGCCGCCGCGGCGGCGCGCAAGGCCGCGCTGGCCGCGTCGAGCGGGCCCGGTGCGACCTCCGACGGACACCGGGTTCCGTTGCTGGCCAACGTGGGCGGCCCCGCCGATGTGCCGGCGGCCGTGGAAGCCGGGGCCGAGGGCGTCGGTCTGTTCCGGACCGAGTTCCTCTTCCTGGACGACAGCAAGGCGGCGCCGTCCGAGGAGAAGCAGGTCGAGGCGTACCGCAAGGTGCTGGAGGCCTTCCCCGAGGGGCGTGTGGTCGTGCGGGTCCTGGACGCCGGCGCCGACAAGCCGCTGGAGTTCCTCACCCCGGCCGACGAGCCGAACCCGGCGCTCGGTGTGCGTGGTCTGCGGACGCTCCTCGATCATCCCGAGGTGTTGCGGACCCAGTTGACTGCGCTCGCCAAGGCCGCCGAGGGTCTGCCGGTCCATCTCGAGGTCATGGCGCCGATGGTCGCGGACCGCACGGACGCCAAGGCGTTCGCCGACGCGTGTCGGGAGGCGGGGCTGCGGGCCAAGTTCGGTGCCATGGTGGAGATCCCGTCGGCGGCGCTGCGGGCGCGGTCGATCCTGCGGGAGGTGGAGTTCCTCTCCCTGGGGACGAACGACCTCGCGCAGTACACGTTCGCGGCCGACCGGCAGGTGGGGGCGGTGTCGCGGCTCCAGGACCCGTGGCAGCCGGCGCTGCTCGACCTCGTCGCGCTGTCCGCCGAGGCGGCGAAGGCCGAGGGCAAGAGCTGTGGCGTCTGCGGCGAGGCGGCGTCGGATCCGCTGCTCGCGTGTGTGCTGACCGGTCTGGGTGTCACCTCCCTGTCCATGGGTGCGGCGTCGATTCCGTATGTGCGGGCGACTCTGGCGAAGTACACGCTGGCGCAGTGCGAGCGGGCGGCGGCCGCCGCGCGGGCGGCGGACACGGCCGAGGAGGCGCGTGGCGCCGCGCAGGCGGTGCTGTCGGGCGAGTAGCCCGGGAGGATTCGGCCGACGTCGAGGGGCGCTCCACCTTGGGTGGGGCGCCCCTCGCCCGTTCAGTGGGCGTGGCCGTGCGGCGTCGCGCCTCCCCTGCCGAGGTCGTCGCCGAGGTCGGGTGGGGTGCAGTAGTCGACGCCGGACTCCGGGGAGACGAGGTCTCCGGATTCCATGTCGGTGCAGTAGGCGTCGAAGACCTCTCCCGCGGTGAGGGGTGCGAGGTCGTCGCCGTGCAGGCGCCAGCCGTAGACGCGGTCGGTCCGGTCCGGGGCGGTGGTGCGCATGACGAGACCGCCGGGGCTCCGGGTGGCGAGGCCGAGGGCGAGGACGGTGGCGAACTCCAGGGCTTCGGCCTCGTCGAGCCGGGTGGTTCCTTCGGTGCTCTGGTCGACGTGGAGGACGGCGGCCAGTGCCTGGGGTTCGGCCGAGACGCTGCAGACCAGGTGGCGCTCGCCCGGGCCCGCGGTGTCGAGGATGCGCTTGAGCAGGTGCATGGCGCGGGAGAAGGCCGCGCGTCCGACGTCCTCACCGCAGGAGGCGCAGTCGCCGATCTGGGCGAGGCGGGTGGTGGCGTACTCCCAGGTGGCGAGGCGAACGGCCTCCTCGATGAGGCCGGGGACGAGCTCGGCGAGGGGTTGTCCTTCGTACGGCACGGCGGCGCCCGTCGCTGCCAGCTCCGCGGTGAAGCGGGTGCGGCTGGAGGGGGTGTCGGGTTCGAGGCCGGTGTCGGCGCAGAACTCGGCGTACTCCTCGGGGTCGAAGAGGGCGACCGTGGTGTGGTTGCCCTGCGCGGAGAGGGTCCGGAGCAGGGCTTCCACCTGTCGGAGGTAGGTCGTGTGGTCGTCGAAGGTGAAGCTGCGGTAGCGGCGCATCGCCGTGAAGTCGTGTTCGTCGGCCAGCAGGCCGATGGTGCCCGCGATCTCGCGGCGCAGGACGCGTCGCATGCTCTGGTGGCTGGTGTGTGCCATGTCTTCCCCCTGTGCGAACGGTCGATCAATGCTCACTCACAGTAATCGAGGGCACTGACAACGCAGTCGCGAGCGGGGTCAGGGCCGCCGACGGGCCAGGTCCTCGTAGAAGCGCAGGAGGTCGAGGTTGTCGATGGAGCCGGGGTTGACCGCCTTTTCCAGAGGGGTGCCCTGGAGGAGGCGTTTGACGGGGACCTCGATGCGTTTGCCGGTGAGGGTGTGCGGGACGCCGGGGACTTCGATGACCTCGTCGGGGACGTGGCGGGGTGAGAGCTGTTCGCGGATGGTGCTTTTGATGCGGGCGAGGAGGGCCTCGTCGAGGGTTGCGCCCGGGGCGAGTTGGACGAAGAGGGGCATCCAGTAGCCGCCGTCGGGCTCTTCGATGCCGACGACGAGGGACTCCTTGATCTCGGGCAGGCGTTCGACGGCTTCGTAGATGTCGGCCGACCCCATGCGGACGCCCTGGCGGTTGAGGGTGGAGTCGGAGCGGCCGTGGATCACGACGGAGCCTCGGGCGGTGAGGGTGATCCAGTCGCCGTGGCGCCAGACGCCGGGGTAGGTGTCGAAGTAGCTGTCGTGGTAGCGGGTGCCGTCGGGGTCGTTCCAGAAGTGGATCGGCATGGACGGCATGGGGTTGGTGACGACGAGTTCGCCGACCTCGTCGACGAGGGGTTTGCCGCTGGGGTCCCAGGACTGCAGGTCGGTGCCGAGGCAGGGGGCCTGGAGTTCGCCGATGTGGACGGGGAGGGTGGGGACGGCTCCCGCGAAGCAGGAGCACACGTCGGTGCCGCCGCTGACGGAGGCGATCCAGAGGTCCTCGCGGACCTCGTCGTGGAGCCACCGGAAGCCGTCGGGCGGGAGCGGGGAGCCGGTGGTGCCGACGCACTGGACGCGGGAGAGGTCGTAGTCGCGGCCGGGGTGGACGCCGGCCTTGCCGCAGGCCATCACGTAGGCGGCGGAGGTGCCGAAGAGGGTGGCGCCGGTGCGTTCGGCGACGCTCCACTGGGCGCCCGTGTCGGGGTACCCGGGGCTGCCGTCGTACAGGACGACGGTGGTGCCGGTGAGGAGGCCGGAGACGAGGAAGTTCCACATCATCCAGCCGGTGGAGGTGTACCAGAAGAAGCGGTCCTCGGGGCCGAGGTCGCAGTGCAGGCCGAGTTGTTTGAGGTGTTCGAGGAGGATGCCGCCCTGGGACTGGACGAGGGCTTTGGGCAGGCCGGTGGTGCCGGAGGAGTAGAGCACCCACAGGGGGTGGTCGAACGGGACCTGTTCGAAGGTGGGTGCCACGTCCGCGGAGGTCAGGGCGGACCACTCCAGGGCACCCTCGGGGGCGTCGGTGCCGAGGACGGGGATGTGGACCACGGCGCGCAGGGTGGGCAGTTCGCGGCGGAGTTCGGCGACGACGTCGCGGCGGTCGTGTTCCTTGCCGCCGTAGCGGTAGCCGTCGACGGTGAACAGGACGACGGGCTCGACCTGCTGGAAGCGGTCGAGGACGCTGCGGGCGCCGAAGTCCGGTGCGCAGGAGGTCCAGACGCCGCCCACGGCGGCCGTGGCGAGGAGGGCGACGACGGCCTGCGGGATGTTCGGGAGGTACCCGCTGATGCGGTCCCCCGGGCGTACGCCGAGGGCGCGCAGCTCGGCGGCGAGCGAGGCGACCTGGCGGCGCAGCTCCGCCCAGGTCACGGGGCGGGGTTCGTGGGTCTCGTCGACGTGGAGCAGGGCCGGTTCGTCGGCGCGGGCGTCGGCAGCGCGGAGTGCGTGTTCGGCGTAGTTGAGGGTGGCGCCGGGGAACCATGCGGCGCCGGGCATGGCGCGGTCGCCGAGCACGCGCGCGTAGGGGGTGGAGAACCGTACGTCGAACCATTCGGTGACGGCTTTCCAGAACGTCTCGAGTTCGTCGACGGACCAGCGGTGCAGAGCCGGGTAGCCGCCCTCGGCGGGGGCTCCGTGATGTTCGGCCGCCCAGGACTGGAACGCGGTGATCCGGGCCCGGGCGATGCGGTCCGCGTCGGGCTGCCAGAGCGGCGAGGGGTTCGCTGAGGTCATGGGGCGGCTCCCGGGACTGTGCGCGTGGTGTGCGTCGGGCGCGCACGGGCAGGGGTGTGCGCGTGACGCGGCTGACACGGACGATGCCATGTGATCGACTTCCGCACCAGGGTGAGCCGCTGCCGGACGGCGGCGTGAACATGTGCTGGGACGGTGGGTGAACGGGAGTTGAACGGTTCACACGAATCGTCCGGCGGATGGCATGGTGAGCGTCATGAACGGTCGTGACCTGGTGCGTTCGGTGAAATCGATCGGTTCGGCGGGGGCGGCGCAGGGGCTGCGCACCGTGCGGGCCGCATGGCGCAGGAGGCGTGCCGACGCGGCCGCTCTGCCGGCGCGGGGGGCCGAGCGTGCCAGGGTGCCGGGGCCGGTGGTGGGTGTGGAGCCGGGGCCCGGCGGCGGGGTCGTGCGGTTCAGCAGGTCCGAGCTGCGGGTCACCGTCGATGTGCACGGCGCGGTCTTCTGGGGCTGGGACGGGGCCGGCCCCGAGCCGTCGTACGCGCTGGCGGGCCGGTGCCCGGAGCCGGACCCGCGGGCCGTGCTGGAGCCGGACAAGGACGGCGCCTGGCGGGTCGTGGCCGAGCGCGTCACGGTCGTGGTGTCGCGGCTGGGCGCCGTGGAGGTGCGTACGCCTGGTGGAGTGGTCCTGCGGCGTGATCTGCCGCCCCGATGGTGGGAGCCGGTGGGTGGGGGTGAGGCGCGGTGGGTGCAGCGGTCGGAGGTGGCGGCCGACGCGCGGTTCTTCGGTCTGGGCGGACGGGCGTCGGGTCCCCGGCTGCGGGGCGGAACGTATCGGCTGTGGAACACGGACCCCGGTCGTCCGTTCGCGCCGGGCGACGACCCGCTGTACATCACGATGCCGGTCCAGATGGTGGTGGCGGACGCGGCCACGCATCTGGTGTTCCACGACACCACCTGGGACGGCACGGTGACGCTGCGGGAGGGCGAGGAGGGCGCCGGGTCCGGGCACGACCGGGCCGGCGCCTCAGAGCTGCGGATGGACGGCGGCCCGCTGCGCTGCTGGGTGATAGTCGGTACGCCCGCGCGCGTGCTGCACGCCTGGGCCGCGCTGACGGGCGCTCCGGCGCTGCCGCCGGCGTGGGCGTTGGGCCATCATCACGCGCGGTGGGGCTTCGGGAGCGAGCAGGAGGTGCGGCGGATCGTCGCGGGCTACCGGGAGCACGGGCTGCCGCTCGACGCGGTTCATCTGGACATCGACCACTACGACGCCCACCGGGTCTTCACGGTCGACGCGGAGAACTTCCCGAAGCTGCCGGTGCTCGCCGACGAGTTGCGGCGGGAGGGGATCCGGCTGGTGTCGATCGTGGACGCGGCGGTCGGTGCGCGGCCGGGCGACGCGGTGTACGACAGCGGGACGGCCGAGGACGCCTTCGTGCGCGACGCCACCGGGAAGGTCGTGGAGGGGCTCGTGTGGCCCGGGGATTCGGTCTTCCCGGACTTCACACGCGCGCGTACGCGCGCGTGGTGGGGCGGTCTCTACGAGGAGCGGCTGGCGCAGGGCTTCGCGGGGTTCTGGCACGACATGAACGAGCCGACGTCGTTCACGGCGTTCGGGGAGAACACGCTGCCCCGGTCGGCCCGGCACGATCTGGAGGGCCGGGGCGGTGATCATCGCGAGGCGCACAACGTGTACGCGCTCTGCATGGCCCGCGCGGGGTACGAGGCGCTGCGTGAGCTGGTGCCCGAGGAGCGGCCGTTCGTCTTCTCGCGCTCCGGGTGGGCCGGTATGCAGCGCTACGGCGGGACGTGGTCGGGGGACGTGGCGACCGGCTGGCCGGGGCTGCGGGCGTCGCTCGCGCTGGTGCTGGGGCTGGGGCTGTGCGGGGTGCCGTACTCGGGGCCGGACGTGGGCGGGTTCGACGGGAGTCCCTCGCCGGAGCTGTTTCTGCGGTGGTTCCAGCTCGGCGCGTATCTGCCGCTGTTCCGTACGCACGCGAGTCTGCGGGCGGGGCGGCGCGAGCCGTGGGAGTTCGGGGACGAGATCGTCGAGCACGCGCGCGTGGCGCTCGTCGAGCGGCGGCGGCTGGCGCCGTACTTCATGACGCTGGCCCATCTGGCACGTCGTACGGGGGCGCCGTATGTGCGTCCGTTGTGGTGGGGCGCCCCGGAGGACCGGGCGCTGCGCGACTGTGAGGACGCGTTTCTCCTGGGAGACGGTCTGCTGGTGGCGCCGGTGCTGGAGTCGGGCGTGGAGCGGCGGGCGGTGCGGCTGCCGCGGGGCCGTTGGTACGACACGGTGACGGGGCGGGCGTACCAGGGACCGGGACAGGTGCTGCTGGACGCGCCGCTGTCGCGTGTCCCGGTACTGGCGCGCGCGGGTGCCGTGCTGCCGGTCCGGGGCGCCGACGGCGGCCTGGAGCTGGAGGTGTGGGCACCCGCGCGCGGGCGGACGGGGGGCGGGCTCGTGGTGCCGGACGCCGGAGACGGCTGGGACGAGCCGGAGGTCGAGCGGTACACGGCGCGTTGGGAGGGGCCGCGGCTGATCGTGGAGCGGGAGGGGGACGAGGGTCCGGTCGAGCCCGCGTATCCCGTGCAGGTGCGCGGGCTCGACCGTGGGTGAGCCCGGTGGTGGCTCGGGTGTGGCTTCGGCTCAGATGTAGCGGCCGTCGAAGAACGCCTGGACGGCCAGGGTGTGCAGGGGGAAGGCGAGTTCGGTGGGTCTGCGCAGCAGGTGCCAGCCCTCCGTCTCGTCGGTGGCGACGGGCGCCGGGAGGCCGGCGGCCGGGCGCTCCGGGAGGAGCCCGAAGAGCAGGAGATGACCGGCGGGCGAGCTCATGGCGTCGGCGAGGCGTACGTCGCGGTCGGCCACGCAGATACCCGTCTCCTCCTTGAGTTCACGGGCGACGGCGTGGCGCCAGTCCTCCCGGTGGTCGATGAAGCCGCCGGGCAGGGCGGTGCCCCCGCGCGCGGGGGCGATGGTCCGTGTGATCACCACGAGGGCGGTGCCCTGGGTGTCGTACACGGGCTGGAGGGCCACCGCGACGGGGAGCGGATTGCGGTAGGCCACTGAGTGGCAGGCCTCGCAGGTGCGGGGCCAGCCGGAAACGCCCTCTCCGTAGGGCGCTCCGCAGCTCGAACAGTGCGAGTCCGGTGCGAAGTTGGCGGGTGGGTGTGGATTAGCGGACACGCGGCGGACTGTATCCGATCATCTGCTGGTCGTCTCGTCGGGGCGGCTCTATGCGCCATACCGTGGCGCGCCCGCACAGGGGAGGGCCGGCCGGAACCACCCCCGTGAGCCCCGGCCGGCCCTCCCGATACAGCGACGCCGGGAGGGGCTCGTCGGTTCTCCGAAGGGCTGCCCAATTCCGGATGCCCGTGCCAAACTTTCTGACGGTTCATCAGATCCGTTCGCCGGGAGGGACTTTGTCGCGGAGTCGCACACCTGTGGTCGCGGGCTGGTTCACCGGGGAGGGCGAGGGGTTCCGGCTGCTCGGCACACGCTGCGCGGCGTGCGCCTCGGTGTTCTTCCCCCGTGAGGACGTCTTCTGTCGCAATCCGGGCTGTCCGGGGGGTGAGCTGCGCGAGGTCCCGCTGTCGCGCCGGGGGCGGGTGTGGTCGTACACGGACGGCCGGTACCGGCCTCCGTCACCCTACGTGTCCGATCCGGAACTTCCGTGGGAGCCCTACGCGTTGATCGCCGTGGAACTGGCAGAAGAACGACTCGTGGTGCTGGGACAGGCGGTTCCCGGGGTCACCGTCGCCGATCTGTCGGTGGGGATGGAGGTGGAGGTCGTCCAGGGGGTCCTGAACGAGGACGCGGAGACGGTCTGGACGACCTGGCAGTGGCGGCCGACGGGGGTGACGGCATGACGGGCGAGGTGGCGGTGCTCGGCGCGGGCATGCACCCGTGGGGCAAGTGGGGCAGGAGCTTCGTCGAGTACGGGACGGCGGCCGCGCGCGCGGCGCTGACCGACGCGGGCCTCGACTGGCGGGACGTCGGCTCGATCGTCGGCGCGGACACCGTCCGGGGCGGTTATCCGGGCTATGTGGCGGGGGCGACCTTCGCGAAGGCTCTGGGCTGGCAGGGGGCCCGGGTCACGAGCGTGTACGCGGCCTGCGCGTCCGGGGCGCAGGCGGTCGGCACCGCGAGGGCCCAGATCCTCGCGGGCCTCGCGGACGTGGTGCTGGTGGTGGGCGCGGACTCGGCTCCGAAAGGGTTCTTCCGACCGGCGGGCGGGGACCGGGAGGACGATCCGGACTGGTTGCGGTTCCGGGTCCTCGGTGCCACCAATCCCACGTACTTCGCGCTGTACGCGCGGCGGCGGATGGCGGTGCACGGGGACACGACGGAGGACTTCGCGCGGGTCAAGGTGAAGAACTCTGCGGCGGGGGCGCTCAATCCGTACGCGCGGTATCGCAGGCGGGTCACGGCGGAGGAGGTCGCGGCCTCGGCCGTCGTCGCCGATCCGCTGCGGCTGCTGGACATCTGCGCGACCTCTGACGGGGGCGCGGCACTGGTGCTGACCAGCATGGAGTTCGCGCGGCGGCACGGAGTGGCCGAGCCGGTGCGGATACGGGCGGTGTCGACGGTGACGCCCCGCTACCCCAACACGGTGCTGGATCTGCCGGACATCGCCACGGACTCGGCGGTCGCGGTTTCGCCGCCGGACGAGACGTTCCGGGCGTCGATCGCGCGGGCGGCGTACGAGGAGGCGGGGATCGGGCCCGGGGATCTGTCGTTCGCCGAGGTCTACGACCTGTCCACCGCGCTGGAGTTGCAGTGGTACGAGGATCTGGGGCTGTGCGGTGAGGGCGAGGCCGCGAAGCTGCTGCGGGACGGTGCGACGGCGCTGGGCGGCCGTGTGCCGGTGAACTGCAGCGGTGGGCTGGCCTCTTTCGGGGAGGCTGTTCCGGCGCAGGCGATCGCCCAGGTGTGCGAGCTGGTCCGGCAGTTGCGCGGCGAGGCGACCGACCGTCAGGTCGAGGGTGCGCGGGTCGGGCTCAGCGCCAACCAGGGCCTGTTCGGGCACGGGTCGGCGGTGATCGCGGTTCGTTGAGGGCCGTTCGGCGAGGGCGGGTCGGTGAGGGCCGTTCGTCGAGGGCGGCTCGATGAGGGCAGCGGCTCGATGAGGGCGGCTCGGTCGGTGGTCGTGGGCGCGTGATCCTCCGCGCGCCCACGAGCGGTCGCCGGGCGGTGCCTGCCGTGCGCGCCGACGTGTGCGCCCCGTAGGCGCCTTCAACCGTTGTTGTGCGTGTCCTTGACGCCCCCTGGGTGCCGGTGAACACTTCCGGTGTCGGTCGGCATCGCCGGATTCGGGCGTCTTTGTGCACCGCGCCGCTCGGGCTCCCCACCTGCAACGGGCCATCCCCCACGGGCGATGCGGCCACGACGGCACGCTCGTCACGGAGGTCCGGGGCCGATCGCTCCGGGCCGGGGCCAAGGAGCCGCCATGAGCAACGGAGACATATTCGTCGGTGAGGTCATCGGTACGGCGATTCTGATTCTCTTCGGCGCCGGTGTGTGCGCCGCCGTCACTCTCAGGTTCTCGAAGGCGAGGGCGTCGGGCTGGATCGTCATCGCGTTCGGCTGGGGCTTCGCGGTACTGGCGGGCGCCTACACCGCCGCTCCCCTGTCGGGCGGGCACCTCAACCCGGCGGTGACCCTCGGGATCGCGGTCGACACGGAGACCTGGGACAAGGTGTGGGTGTATCTGCTCGGCCAGATGGTCGGCGCGATGATCGGCGCCCTGCTCGCCTACCTCGTCTATCTCGCACAGTTCCAGGCGAACGTCCGCAAGGAGGGCACCACGGAGGGAACGGCGGACGAACCGACGCCGACCCTCGGGATCTTCTCGACCATCCCGGAGATCCGGAACCCCGTCGCCAACCTGATCACCGAGATCATCGCCACGATCGCCCTGGTGCTGCCGATCCTCGCGTTCGGCCGGAACACGGGCATCGGCATCGGCCAGATCCCCGGGGAGGAGGCCGGGATCTACGGCTCCGGGATCTCGGTCCTGCTGGTGGCGTTCCTGGTGGTCGGGATCGGCCTCTCGCTGGGCGGCCCGACCGGCTACGCCATCAACCCGGCCCGTGACCTCGGCCCGCGCATCGTGCACACCTTCCTGCCGATCCCCAACAAGGGCACCTCGGACTGGGGTTACGCCTGGATCCCGGTGGCCGGCCCCCTGGTCGGCGGGGTCCTCGCGGGCCTCGTCCACAACGCAGCCTTCTGACGCACCGCCGTAAGACGTGAATCGACGCAAGACGTGAGGGGATGTCATGCCGGACAACGCCCAGAAGTACGTCGCCGCCATCGATCAGGGCACCACTTCGAGCCGTTGCATCATCTTCGACCAGGGCGGCGCGATCGTCGCCGTGGACCAGCGCGAGCACCGTCAGATCTTCCCCAAGCCGGGGTGGGTGGAGCACGACGCCACGGAGATCTGGTCGAAGGTGCAGGCGGTCGTCGCCGGGGCCATCGCGAAGGCGGGCCTGCGGGCGGACCAGATCAGCGCGCTCGGCATCACCAACCAGCGGGAGACGACGGTCCTGTGGGACCGGGCGACGGGCAAGCCCGTGCACAACGCGATCGTCTGGCAGGACACCCGTACGTCGGCGCTGTGCAACGAACTCGGCGGCACGGACGGGCAGGACCGTTTCCGTGAGCAGACCGGGCTGCCCCTGGCCAGCTACTTCTCCGGTCCGAAGGCCGCCTGGCTGCTCGACAACGTGCCCGGTCTGCGGGGACGTGCCGAGCGCGGCGAGATCGCGTTCGGCACGATCGACTCCTGGCTGATCTGGAACCTGACCGGTGGCACGGACGGCGGCCGGCACGTCACCGATGTCACCAACGCCGGACGCACCATGCTGATGAACCTGGAGACCCTCCAGTGGGACGCCTCGATCCTCTCCGCGATGGATGTCCCGGAGGCGGTCCTGCCGGAGATCAGGTCCTCCGCCGAGGTGTACGGCACCGCCGTCGGGCCCCTCGCCGGCGTGCCTGTCGCCTCGGCGCTCGGCGACCAGCAGGCGGCGGTGTTCGGCCAGGCCTGCTACGACGTGGGCACAGCGAAGAACACCTACGGCACCGGAAGCTTCCTGCTGCTCAACACCGGGAACCGGCCCGTCCCCTCGAAGAGCGGGCTGCTCACCACCATGGGGTACAAGATCGGCTCGGAGGCACCGGTGTACTGCCTGGAGGGGTCGATCGCGATCACGGGCGCCCTGGTGCAATGGTTCCGGGACCAACTCGGCATCATCCGCAGCGCCGACGAGATCGAGTCCCTCGCGGCGAGCGTCGACGACAACGGCGGGGCGTACATCGTGCCCGCGTTCTCGGGTCTGTTCGCCCCCTACTGGCGCTCGGACGCGCGGGGCGTCGTGACCGGGCTGACGCGGTACGTCACGAAGGCGCACCTCGCGCGCGCGGTGCTGGAGGCGACGAGCTGGCAGACGCGGGAGGTGGTGGACGCCATGTTCCAGGACTCCGGGGTGCCCATCACGACGCTCAAGGTCGACGGCGGCATGACCAAGAACAACCTGCTGATGCAGCACCAGGCGGACGTCCTGGGCGTACCGGTGATCCGGCCACGGGTCTCGGAGACGACCTGTCTGGGGGCCGCGTACGCCGCCGGTCTCGCGACCGGGGTGTGGAACGACCTGGACGAGCTGAAGTCGCACTGGCAGCGGGACGTCGAGTGGACGCCCGCCATGGAGGCCTCGGTGCGTGACCGCGAGTACCACAACTGGCGCAAAGCGGTGGAGAAGAGCCTCGGCTGGCACGAGGACGACGCGAGCTGACGGCGAGACCCACGCGCGCGTACGTCGGCGTCGGACAGGGCTCCCCGCGCGCGTGCCCATGAAGCCACGGCCCGTACCCCTGTCGGCGGGGGTACGGGCCGTGCCTCAGGTGGTGACGGTCCGGCGCTGCCCCGAGGCGTGGGCCATCGCGTGCCGGACGACGGCGACGAGGACATCCTTGACCGAGTCCCGCTGTCGGGCGTCGCACAGGACGACCGGTACGTCGGGGTCGAGGTCGAGGGCCTGACGGACCGTCTCGGCCGGGTAACGCGCCGCGTCGTCGAAGCAGTTGACGCCGATCACGAAGGGTATGGAACGCCGCTCGAAGTAGTCGACGGCGGCGAAGCAGTCCTCCAGGCGGCGGGTGTCGACGAGGACGACGGCCCCGAGGGCACCGGAGGCGAGTTCGTCCCAGAGGAACCAGAAGCGGTCCTGCCCGGGAGTGCCGAAGAGGTAGAGGACGAGATCCTCGCGCAGAGTGATACGGCCGAAGTCCATGGCGACGGTGGTCGTCGTCTTGTTCTCCACACCGCTGGTGTCGTCGACCGGGCGGCCCGCCTCGGTGAGCACCTCCTCGGTGCGCAGTGGCTTGATCTCGCTGACCGCGCCGACACAGGTCGTCTTGCCCACGCCGAAGCCGCCGGCCACGAGGATCTTGAGCGTGACGGGCTCGACCGGGGGTGTGCCGCGCTCAGAGCGCCCGAGGATCATCGGTCTTTCTCCAGCTGGAAGGGGTGTGTGTCACGTGTTCGCTCCGCCTCCGCGCCGCTCAGAGCGCCCGGAGGCCGTTGATGACGTCGCGCAGGATGCTCTCGTCCACCAGCTCGGCAGGCGGTACGGGGCGGGTCACGTGGACGAGTTCCTCGTCCACGAGATCTCCGACGAGGACGCGGACCACCCCGACGGGGAGGTCGAGGTCGGCGGCCAGTTCGGCCACCGACTGGGGGGTGTCGCGGCAGAGCTCGACGATACGCACGTGCTCAGGGGAGAGGGAGTGGTCCTCCTCCGGGTCGTCCACGTGCGGTTCCGTGACGACGACGGCGATCAGGTCGAGGCGGTGCTGGATCGCGTGATTGGTCCGGCCGCGTGTCATCGCGTACGGACGCACCACTGGTCCGGCCTCGTCATCGAACCAGTGGCTTCTTCCCTGACCGTCTCGGCTCATGCCATCCCACTACCCGCCCGGGGCCACGTCGGTGCGCGGGGCGGATCCCAGATGTACGCCGACGCGCTTCACCAGGAGGGTCATCTCGTAGGCGACCTGGCCGATGTCGGCGTCGGAGTCGGCGAGGACGGCGAGGCAGCTGCCGTCACCGGCGGCCGTGACGAAGAGGAAGGCCTCGTCGAGCTCGACGACGGTCTGCCGTACGCTGCCCGCCTCGAAGTGGCGACCGACGCCCTTGGCGAGGCTGTGGAATCCGGAGGAGACGGCGGCCAGGTGCTCGCTGTCCTCTCTGGTGAGGTCCCTGGAGACGCCCGTGGGCAGTCCGTCGCTGGAGAGCACGAGCGCCTTGCGGATGCTGGCGACACGCTCCACCAGATCGTCCAGGAGCCAGTTCAGCTCCCCGGACGTGCCGGTCGCGGTCCTCTCGGCCTTCGGTGCGGTCATCGACCGTCCCCCTTAGTCGTTCCTCGTGGTGCTGAGACGCCCTGGGCTCCGTCGCCCTCGGCGTTCTCCTCGCGGCCACGCTGCCAACCCCGTTGGAGCGAGGCCATACGGCTGCGTACCTCGTCTGCGTCGCGCTCGGCCGGGTCCTGGTGCCGCTCGGGGCGGGACCTCTCGCGTTCGGTACGCCGGTCGGGACCCTCCTTCAACTGCGGTGCCAGACTGGCCTGTCGGACACGACGGGGCAGCGGGCCCGGAGCTGATTCTGCCTGGTCGGTCATCATGTCCGCGCGCGGGGTGGGCTCGCCCGCGCCGTACGGCGAGGTCGTCGGGGCCGGGCCGCCCGACGAAGTCGTGCGGCGGCGCTGGGGCAGCGCGGGGCCGTCGTGGCCGCCGGGGGGCAGGGCGGTGAGCGGGCGAGTGTCCGCGGTGCCCTCGGGGCCCGCCGGACGGCCCTGCGCGGGCTCGTCCTCCGGGTGCCTGGCCCTGGCGCCGGTCACCGAACGGCCGTGCGAGCTGACGAGATGGGGGGTCCGGCGCTGGGGCAGCGGCACGGGGCCGAGCGTCGGGTCGGGGTCGGTGAAGGGTGCCTGCCGTCCTTCACCGTCGCGTGCCGGCTGCTGGTCGTCGGTGATCCCGGAGAGGGAACGCCGGGGCCGGAACAGCCCGCCCTGCTCGGTCTCCTCGTCGCCGAGGGTGCCGGGGAAGCCGCCCAGGGGCTCCAGGTCGACCGGTGCCTCCAGTTCCACCGGGCCGTCGAGGATGCCCGCGGTGAGCCCCGGGAGCCGGACCGGTACCTGGGAGAGGGCCGCGTTGCGCTCCTCCTCCAGCTCGGCCTCGCGGGTGGGGTGGGCGCGGTCGAGCCGGAAGCCGATGCCGTTGGTGTCGGGGACGTCGTCCGTGAGCAGGGCGTCCGGGATGAACACCACGGCCGTCGTGCCGCCGTACGGGGAGGGCTGGAGGGAGACCCGGACCTTCTGCCGCTGGGCGAGCCGGCTGACCACGAAGAGCCCGAGCCGGTCGGTGTCGGAGAGTTCGAAGTCGGGGGTCTCGGCGAGCTTGAGGTTGGCGTCCAGGAGCGCCTCGGCCGACATGCCGAGGCCTCGGTCGTGGATCTCCAGGGTGAAGCCGTTGGCGACCCGCTCGCCGTGCACCTGGACGGCGGTGTGCGGGGGCGAGAACACCGTGGCGTTCTCGAGGAGTTCGGCCACCAGGTGGGTGAGGTCGGCGACCGCGGGACCGGTCACGGCGACCCGGGGCAGCCGGCGGACCTCGATCCGCTCGTAGTCCTCGACCTCGGCGACGGCCGCGCGGACGACGTCCATGAGCTGGATCGGCTTGCGCCACTGCCGGGAGGGGGCGGCGCCCGAGAGGATGACCAGACCCTCGGCGTGGCGGCGCATACGGGTCGTCAGGTGGTCCAGACGGAACAGGTCGGCGAGTTCGTCGGTGTCCTCGGTCCGGCGTTCCATGGTGTCGAGGAGGGTGAGCTGCTTGTGCAGCAGCACCTGGCTGCGCCGGGCGAGGTTGACGAAGACCTCGGAGATCCCGCTGCGGAGTTCGGACTGCTTGACAGCGGCCTCGACGGCCGCCCGCTGCAGGGTGTTGAGGGCCTGGCTGACCTCGCCGATCTCGTTC
The DNA here is from genome assembly GCF_018728545.1 of Streptomyces sp. ATCC 21386. NCBI lineage: Bacteria > Bacillati > Actinomycetota > Actinomycetes > Kitasatosporales > Streptomycetaceae > Streptomyces > Streptomyces sp. ATCC 21386. Next base: position 3,899,763 of record NZ_JAAVVL010000001.1, on the reverse strand, counting down.
TTGTCGTACTCGAGGTGCGGCACCTCGGTCTCCACGTCGACCTGTTCGCCCGCCGCGAGCCGGCGCATCACGCTGGGCAGCCGGACCCCGGCGGTCTCGTGGGCCTCCTGGCGGAGCCGGCGCAGGTCGCGGATGAGGACGCGGCCGATGCGGACGGACATGAAGAGCGAGACGAGCAGGGCGAAGAGGCCGAGGACACCGGCGACGGCGGCCTTCAGGATGACGTTGGTGGCCAGCGGGCGGACCCGGTCCTGGTAGCTGTCGCCCGCCTCGATGCTGAGGTCGCGGAGATCGGCGAGCACGGGTTCGACCGCGGTGTCCCAGCTCTTCGCGGTGAACTTGGTGGGCCTGCCGGGGTCGGAGGCGATGACGGCCTGTTCGACCGAACGCAGGGGCGCGGTGCTGGCGTTCTTCCAGTAGTCGGCGAAACGGTCGCGGTCGGCGGTGGGCAGCTGCGGCAGGCTGATGTCGTACATCAGGGTGCGCTGGGCGACCAGGTCGGAGAAGTCGCGGATCTCCTCCTTGGTGATGCGGTCCGCGACGAGCACCGAGCTGAGCAGTGCGTCCTCGCGGGAGAGGAGTTCGCGGGCGCGGCCGACGTTGACCAGGGCCCGGCCCTGCTTGTCCATCTCCACGCTGTCGAGCGCGGGCAGGTCGGACAGCAGGGTGAAGCAGGGGTCGACGAGTTCGTTGTAGTGGCCGAGGGCCTGGGTGACGGTGACGGTGCCGCTCTCGACGGTGGTCCGCAGGGAGGGCAGGGTGTCGAGGGCGTCCAGGATCGTCGTCAGCCGCAGCGAGGCGGACTCGCCCATCTCGTCCTGCAGGTCGGCGTCCCCGGCGTGCTTGCGGAACTCCGCGACGGCCTTGTCCGTGGCCGCCCGGCTGCGGTCGAGTGCCGTGGCCGACTCTTCGGACCGGGGGTCGGCGAGGTAGACGAGGGTCTGACGGCGTTCCTGCTGGAGCACGCGGATGGTGTCCTCGGTGGGGAAGCCGACTTGCTCGACGATGTCCGCCACCCTGAAGAGGTCGCTCGCCTCACGGCCCGTCAGCACCGTGGCGAAGGTCCAGACACCCGTCAGGGCCACCAAGGGCACGAGCAACAGCGCCACGATCTTCCGGCGGATCGATTTCCCGCGAAAGCGCATGGCCTCCCCCAGCTCGACCCCCGCCAGGTCCGGGGGCACACATGTGCGTCAACAAACGGCGTGAGCCTACTACCGACTCACACGTATCTCGAAGGGGCGGCCGGGCGCCCACGACACCAGGGGCGAACCGGACAGGGGGAGTTGTCCGTTCATTGGGGGAGATTGCCGCCCGCCGTCCGGCACTTGAACCAATGACATCCCGTCGGGGAAGTCTGCCGGTTGGCCGGATTTTTTCGTTCCGTGGGAATCTTCGACGGACCTCGATCGTCTTTCAGTACGGGAATCGGGGGCGGAATCGGCCACAGATCCCGCAGGCCGCTCTCAGGCGGCGTAAACCAGAGGAAGTCGGGCACCAGTGGGGGGCCGGGTCCATGGATCCGGATCTGTTGGTCCACCGGCGGTGGGGAGTGACGAGTTGATGGGCACGGCGGAGCGGCGCGCGGCGTCCGGTGACGGAGCGGCGACGCCCGAGGTGGCGGCGCGGAGCGCTGGTACACCGGACCGCGGCCTCCTGACGGGGGTCGGCGTCGCGGTGGAAGAACGGGGGCTCTCCCCGCGCGCCTACGAAGAGCAGGTGCATTACCGGCCGTTGTGGATCGAGGAGCCGGCCCGCAGGCGGCGGCTGCCCGATCCGGTGCGGACGGCGGCGGTGCGCGCGGTCCTCATCATCGCGGTGACACTGCTTCAGGCGATGGTGGCGGTCCTGTGCACCCTCGCGGGTTCCTGGCTGGCGTTCCCCATGGTGCTGAGCAGCGTGGCGAGCACGATCGCGGCCACCTGGGGCGTCCTGGACGTCTGGGTGACCCGCCAGGTGTGGAAGCAGCGCAACGGGGTGGTCTCCGCCCCGAGCAGCACGGCGCGCTCGCTGCGCCGGGAGCGGCGGCGTGCCCGCCGTGAGGCACGGGCGGCCGAGCGTGCGCAGGCGCGAATACGCCGTCGGGGTGGCGCCGGGCAGCTGTCGCACCCGTAGGGCGGCAGGGGCGGGCCTTCCGAGAAGGGCCCGCCCCCTCCGGGCGGCGGTTGTGCCGCCCCGCCGTCTCCTCCTGTCGTCTCTCGCCGAGGGCGAGACTCCTGACCAGGCGTGTTGGCTGTCACATTTGACTCCCTCTTGGGCATAGAACGCAGTCTTCCGGTTAGGCGCTCAGCCGCGAGGGCGCCTGCCGTACGGCGCTGACCAGGAGGAACGAAAGACATGCCCGAACTTTTCATCGGCGGAGCATGGCGATCCGCGCTCGACGGCCGGACACGTGAGATCCGCTGCCCCGCCGACGGCAGCCTGGTCGCGGTCGTCGACGAGGCCGGCGCCAAGGACACCGTGGAGGCGATCACCGCCGCGCGGCGCGCCTTCGACGAGGGCCCGTGGCCCACCACCTCGCCCGCCGACCGCGGTGACCTGCTGCTCCGGGTGGCGGACCTCCTCGTGCGCGACAAGGACGCGCTCGCCCGCGCCGAGTCCCTCGACACCGGCAAGCGGCTGGTGGAGAGCGAGTACGACATCGACGACATCGCGAACTGCTTCCGCTACTTCGGGCGTGCGGCGACCGCCGAGACGGGCCGGGTCGTCGACACGGGTCAGCCGGATGTCGACAGCCAGGTCGTGTACGAGCCGGTCGGGGTGTGCGCGCTGATCACCCCCTGGAACTATCCCCTGCTCCAGACGGCCTGGAAGGTCGCTCCGGCGCTCGCGGCCGGCAACACGTTCGTGCTGAAGCCGAGCGAGCTGACCCCGCACACCGCGATCCATCTGATGCGGTTGCTGGCGGAGGCCGGGGTGCCGGAGGGCGTGGCCAACCTCGTCCTGGGCGCCGGTCCCGAGGCGGGTGCCCCGCTGTCGGACCACCCCGATGTGGACCTGGTCTCGTTCACCGGTGGTCTTCAGACCGGCCGTCGGCTGATGGCCAACGCCGCCGCGAGCGTGAAGAAGGTCGCCCTGGAACTCGGCGGCAAGAACCCGAACATCGTCTTCGCGGACGCCGACTTCGACACGGCCGTCGACATGGCGCTGACCGCGGTCTTCCTGCACTCGGGGCAGGTCTGCTCGGCGGGCGCCCGTCTGCTGGTGGAGGACTCGCTGCACGACCGGTTCGTCGACGAGGTCGTCCGCCGGGCGCGGGAGATCCGGCTGGGCGGGCCTTTCGACGAGCGGGCACAGACCGGCCCGCTGATCTCCGCCGCCCACCGCGCGAAGGTCGAGGAGTACGTCGCCCGGGGCATCGCCGAGGGCGCGGTGCTGCGCTGCGGCGGCGAACGGCCGAGCGGTGACGCGTACGACAAGGGCTTCTACTACCTGCCGACCGTCCTGGACGAGTGCACGGCCTCGATGTCCGTGGTCCAGGACGAGTCGTTCGGGCCGGTGCTGACGGTGGAACGGTTCAGCAGCGAGGACGAGGCCGTACGGCTGGCCAACGACACCATCTACGGTCTGGCCGGCGCCGTATGGACGACGAACGAGGCCAGGGCCCGGCGGACGGCGGCCCGGCTGCGGATCGGCACGGTGTGGATCAACGACTACCACCCGTATGTGCCGCAGGCCGAGTGGGGCGGTTTCAAGCAGTCCGGATTCGGCCGTGAGCTCGGGCCGGCGGGACTGGCCGAGTACCGCGAGGCGAAGCACATCTGGCGCAACACGGCCCCGGCACCGCAGGGTTGGTTCGCCTAGTCCGCTGTTCTCGGCACCCGCAGAGCCGCTCCCCCCTCCCCTCCCCCAGGCCCACCAGGAGTCCGCTCATGACGACCATCGAGCAACCCACCGGACCGAAGAACTCCTCCGACGACACCGAACTCACCGAGTTCGGCTACAAGCCCGAACTCAAGCGCACCCTGGGCAACTTCCACACCTTCGCCGCCGGGATCAGCTACATCTCGATCCTGACCGGCACCTTCCAGCTGTTCTACTTCGGCTTCGCCAGTGGCGGCCCGGCCTACTGGTGGTCCTGGCCGATGGTGTTCGTCGGCCAGTTCATGGTCGCGCTCTGTTTCGCCGAGCTGGCGGCCCGCTACCCGGTCGCGGGCTCGGTCTACAACTGGTCGAAGAAGATAGGCAATCCGCATCTGGGCTGGCTCGCCGGCTGGATGATGCTGGCCGCCTCCGTCGTGTCGATCGCGGCGGTCGCGCTGGCCTACCAGCTGACGCTGCCGCAGATCTCCGACGTGTTCCAGCTCGTCGGGGACGGCACCGGCAAGTACGACGTGGCGACCAACGCGGTCGTCCTGGCCGCGGTGCTGATCCTGTTCACCACCCTGGTGAACGCCTTCGGCGTCAAGCTGATGGCACGGATCAACACCGCGGGCGTGTTCATCGAGCTGATCGCCACCGTCGTCCTGATCGTGCTGTTCGCCGTCCACATCACCCGCGGCCCGCAGGTGGTCCTGGAGACCAACGGCACGGGGGACGGCTACGGCAACGGCTACCTGGGCGCGTTCCTCGTGGCGTCGCTGGCCTCGGCGTACGTCATGTACGGCTTCGACACGGCCGCCTCGCTCGGTGAGGAGTCCCTGGACCCGACCCGGAACGCGCCGCGCGCGATCATCCGGGCGATCGTCGCCTCGTTCCTGCTCGGCGGTCTGATCCTGCTGCTGGCGCTGATGAGCGTCTCCAGCCTGAAGGGCGAGCAACTGTCCACGGACGGCCTGCAGTACGTCGTGCTCAACGTGCTCGGCCCGACGGCCGGCAAGGCCATGCTCTGGTGCGTCCTGATCGCGGTCACCGTGTGCGCCCTGGCCGTACACACCGCCGCCGTCCGGCTGACCTTCGCCATGGCCCGGGACAACAACCTGCCCGCCTCCTCGAAGCTCGCCAAGATCCACCCGCGCTTCCAGACGCCGGTCCTGCCGACCGTCATCATCGGCGTGCTGGCGCTGGCGATCCTCGTGGTCAACATCCGTCAGCCGCAGATCTTCACCGTGGTGACCAGCATCGGCATCATCATGATCTACCTGGCCTATCTGGGCGTCACCGTGCCGATGCTGGTGGCGCGGCTGCGCGGCACGTGGCAGCCCGCCGGGGACGGCCGGTTCTCGCTGGGCCGCTGGGGCCTGCCCGTGAACATCCTCGCCGTGCTGTGGGGCGCGGGCATGACCCTCAACCTGATCTGGCCGCGCGCCGCGGTCTACAACGCGGCCGCCCCCTTCCACTGGTACCTGCAGTGGGGCGCGGTCCTCTTCGTCGGGATCATCGCCGGCGGCGGCTTCGCCTACTACTGGTTCGTCCAGCGGCACAAGACCGGCGTGCTCGCCGAGCACCGCGTGGTCCCCGAGGCCGGCACCACGCCGCCCGCCGCCCCTCTCGTCGCCCCGGCGGCGGACTGAGCTCCGCCCAGCACTGCACGGCACAACACGGCCCGGCACGGCACGGCACGGCACAGCAGCTCGACAGCACAGTACCCAGGAGGTCAACTCCCCATGTTCGAAGACGAGTTCGACTACGTTGTGGTCGGCGGCGGCACCGCGGGCAACGTGGTGGCGGCCAGACTCTCCGAGGACCCGTCGGTCACAGTGTGCGTCCTGGAGGCGGGTCCCAGCGACGTCGGCGACGACGACGTCCTGAAGCTGGAACGCTGGATGGGCCTGCTGGAGTCCGGCTACGACTGGGACTACCCGGTGGAACCGCAGGACAGCGGCAACAGCTTCATGCGGCACGCGAGGGCGAAGGTCCTCGGCGGCTGCTCGTCCCACAACTCCTGCATCGCCTTCTGGGCACCGGCGGAGGACCTCGACGACTGGGCGGCCGCGGGCTGCACGGGCTGGTCGGCGGCCGATCTCTTCCCGCTCTACCAGCGGCTGGAGACCAACGACGCGCCCGGTGACCACCACGGCCGGTCCGGACCGGTGAAGCTGCGCACCATCAAGAGCGAGGACCCGTGCGGCAACGCCCTGCTGGAGGCGTGCGTCCAGGCGGGTATCCCGACGACGCCGTTCAACACGGGCACGACGGTGATCCGGGGCGCCAACTGGTTCCAGATCAACTCCGACGAGAACAACATCCGCCAGTCCTCGTCGGTGGCGTATCTGCACCCGATCATGGGCCGGCGTCCGAACCTGGACGTGCGCACCGGGGTCCGCGCCAAGAAGCTGGTGCTCGACGGGCGGCGCTGCGTCGGCGCCGAGTATCTGGACCCGGACCTGATCCACACCCGGACGGTGCGCGCGCGGCGTGAGGTCATCGTCTCCTGCGGCGCCATCGACACCCCCAAGATCCTGATGCTCTCCGGCATCGGCCCCGCCGAACAGCTGCGCGAGGTGGGCGTCGACGTGGTCGTGGACTCGGCGGGCGTCGGCGAGAACCTCCAGGACCACCCCGAGGGCGTCATCATGTGGGAGGCCGCACAGCCGATGCCCACCTCGTCCAACCAGTGGTGGGAGGCGGGCATCTTCTACGACACCGAACCGGGCCTGGACCGGCCGGACCTGATGTTCCACTACGGGTCCGTGCCGTTCGACATGAACACGGCCCGGCACGGCTACCCCACGTCCGAGAACGCGTTCTGTCTGACACCGAACGTGACGCGGGCGAAGTCCCGGGGCACCGTGCGGCTGCGCACCCGCGACTACCGGGACAAGCCGAAGGTCGACCCGCGCTACTTCACGCACGAGCACGACGTGCGCGTGATGACGTACGGTCTCCGGCTCGCCCGGCGGATCGCGGCGCAGCCGGCGCTGAGCGGGTGGGCCGGGGCCGAGCTGGCGCCCGGACCCGACATACGGACCGACGAGGAACTGTTCGACTACATCCGCAAGACCCACAACACCGTCTACCACCCGGCCTGCACGGTGAAGATGGGTGCGGACGACGACGCCTCGGCCCCGCTGGACGCGCGACTGCGGGTGAAGGGGATCGAAGGGCTGCGGGTGGCGGACGGGTCGGTGATGCCGGATCTGGTGACCGTGAATCCGTGCATCACGACGATGATGATCGGCGAGAAGTGTGCGGATCTTTTGAAAGCCGACGCGTAGTCCCCGCACTGGCAGGGCCGTGGGGAACTGCGGGTCCGTTGTGGCTGGTCGCGCAGTTCCCCGCGCCCTTTCAGGGCGCGGCCGTGGTGGGCCTCTTGTACATCCTCGTCGCCGTGATCTCCGTGTGGGCCGTCTCTCCCGGCTGGGGCTGCTGGGGCAGGCCCGGGCGGAGGTGTTCCTCCACGCTGATGTACTTGAGGCCCGCTCGTAGGTCGGCGTCGTTGCGCAGGCGGATGACCAGGGGGAACTCCGCCAGGGCCGTCGTGTCGAACAGACCGGTGGTGTAGAGGAGCTGGACGCCGAGGGCGTCCGAGACCGCCCGCTGGAGTTCCAGCAGGTATGTCGCGTTGGCGCGTCCGATGGGGTTGTCCAGGAACAGGGTGCCGGCGTGACGGTGCTTGTCCCGGCCCCGGTCGTTGCTGCGCAGCGCCGCCATCGTGCAGTACAGGGCGATGGCCGCGGTGAGCAGCTGGCCGCCGGAGAAGACGTCACCCATCTGACCGACGGGGACGCGCTCGGCCCGCAGCACCGCGTCCGGCTTGAGGATCTCCACGGCGACGCCCCTGGGCTGGAGCGCGGCGCTGACGCCCCGCAGCAGCAGGGACATGCCGTCGCGGCGCATGTCGGAGTTCTTCTTCACGGCCGCGCGGGTCGCCTCGTCGACGACCTCGCCCAGACGTTCGGTGAGGGTGGCCTGGTCGGGCTCCTCGAAGCGGATCCGGAGGAACTCCTGGCCGGACCACTCCCCGAGGCCCTCGGGGAGCCGGGAGAGCCGCTGGGCGGAGCGCAGGGTCGCGAGGGCCGACTCCACGAGGCCCCGCAGCCGGTCGACGATGGAGTCCCGGTTGCGCTCCAGCTGGGCCAACTCGTCGGTGAGGACCCGGAGTCGGGGCGCGAACGCGTCGGCCCACTTCTGTGCGTGTTCCGGGAGCGAGGCGGCGGGCAGCTCCCGGATCTGCTGGCGGGCGGGCGTGCGGACCTGTTCGTAGCGCGTGGAGTTGGCGTGGCGGACGAGGACGTCGCTCGCCTCGCGCACGGAGCCCTCGGCGGCGGAGAGGTCGGCGGCGCAGCCGCGCAGGGAGCGGCGGGCCTCCGCGGCGGCCCTGCGGGCCTCTTCGAGCCCTCCGGGGTAGGGCTCGGGCTCCTCCTGGTCGTCGTCAGCGGAGTGGTCGCGCAGGAGGTCCCGCAGGAGGGCGGCGGTCTCGTCGAAGCCACCGGCCGCGTCCTCGGCGGCGCGGTGGGACTCCAGCAGCTCGGCGTGGGCTTCCCGGGCCTGTGTCAACGCCTCGGCGCGGGCGGCCAGTTCGGCGGTGGCCGTACGCAGCAGGGCCTGGGCGTGGTCGGCGTCGCGCGGGAGCAGCTCCTCGGGCAGTTCGGTGTGCGCCTCGCCGTCCTCCGGCGCGTGCCGCTCGGCCTCGCCGCGCAACCGGCCGAGTTGCTCGCTCGCGGTGGACATCCGGGTTTCCAGGAGCTGGACGAGTTCCTCGGCACGCGCGGCCGCCGCCTGCCGCGACGGCCCGTCGGAGCCGTCGGGCGACTGGAGCAGTTGCTCGGCGCGGTTGCGGACCTTGTTGGTGAGCCGGTCGAGCTCGGCGATCGCGGCGCTCTCGTCGCTCTCGGCCCGCGCCTGCTCGGCCCTCAGGTCGGCACCGACGCCGACCTTCTCGTACACCTGGGACGCGGCGCGGTATGCCTCGCGCAGGGCTGCGAGGGGCTGCTTGGGCGCGTCGGAGTCCGTCTCCGGTACGTCGTCGGGGGCGCCCGCGATCTCGGCGCGCTCGGCGCGCAGCGCACGCGCCGTGCGGCGGGCGTCGTCCGCGCCGCGCTGGGTGGCGCGCCGGTCCTCGTCGGCGGCGCGGGCCCGCTCCAGACAGGCCTGGGCGCGGGCCTCGGACTCGGCGGCCTCGTCGGCGAGTTCACGGAGCTTGACCTGCCAGCCGGCCCGCTCGCGCAGCCGGAAGGCCAGTCCGGCGAGGGCGTCGGCGGCACGGCGGGACTTCTGTGCAGCCTCCTGCCGTTCGTCCCGCACCTGAGCCGCCTCGGCGGCCGCCTCCTCGGCCTCGGCCCGAACGGTCCGCGCCTCGGCGAGCTCCGCCTCGGCCTCCTCGGCGAAGGCGCGCGTCTCCCGCGCGGTGTCGGCCAGTTCGGTGAGCCGTCCCGCCGGGCAGCCCGTGCGCCAGGAGGAGAGCCGGGCCGCCAGCTCCCTGTCCTTGCCGAGGCGGGCCGCCAGCTCCCGGATCTCCTCGTCCCGCTCGCCGGCCCGCGCGCGCAGCGCCTGCCGCTCCTCGTCGGCGGCGTGCTCGTCGTGCATGGCAGGGTTCGGCGGGACGAGGAAGACGTCGGACGCGTGCCCGTCGCCCGCGTCCATCGGTGGCGTCGGGGCCAGCAGGGCGGCGGCAGTGCCGACGGCCACGGCGGACCTCGGGAGCAGTGCGGCGTCGCAGAGTGCCTCGCGGGCCCGGGCGTGCGAGTCCGGGTCGGTGATGATCACGCCGTCGACCAGCTCGGGGCGCGCGGCGAGCACTCGGGCGTGGTCGGTGGGGTCGACGGCCTGGGCGAGGTAGCGCCAGCCGGGGAGGGCGGGGATGCCGTGCTCACCGAGGAACTCGACGGTGGCCAGGACGTCCGGGCCGGGGGGCAGGAGTCCGCCGTCGCCGAGGGCGCCGAGGATGCGGGAGTCGTCGGCCGCGGCGGTCCGCAGCTCGAAGAGGTGGCGCTCGGCGGACGACACGTTCTCGTCGAGCAGTTCGCGCAGTTCGTCGGCGAAGCGGTCCAGCTCCTCGGGGGTGAGGGGGCCGCCGACGGCGTCCGCGCCGGACGACCGAGCACCGGCGGCGACACCCGCCGCGCCGTCCGCGTCGGCCTCGTCCCCTCCCCTGCGAGGACCCGGCACCGCGCCCGGCACCACGCCCGCTGTCCGGCCCACGGCACCCGGCAGACTCAGCAGCTCCGCCAGCCGCTCCTCCGCCGCGAGGGCCTCCGCGGTGCGTCGCTCCCCGTCGTAGGCGCGCTCGGCGGCGATCGCCGCGTCCGCCGCGCGGGCGGCCGTGAGCTCCGCGCGGGACTCGGCGGCGGCCGCCTCCCGGGCGTGCTCGGAGGCGCGGCGCGAGGCCTCGCGCGCGGTGTCCCAGGCGGCGACGGCCGTCTTCTCGGCGTCGCTGGCGGCGAGGGCGGCCCTGGCCGGGTCGGCGTCGGGCGCGCTGTCGTCCAGCCAGCCCGCGCGGACCGCCTCGGCGGTCTCCTGCTCGACCTCGCTGAGCCGCTGCTTGAGGTGTCCCACCTCGCTGCGGGCGCGCTGTGCCTCGGTGGCGGCGACGGTGGAGTCCCGGTAGGCGGCCTCGCCGACCTCTTGCAGCGCGGCCGACTTCTCCTCGCCCTCGTTCGCGAGGTCCTCGGCGCTCTCGGCGGCTGCGTGCAGGGCGCGTACGAGGTCGACGGCGGCCTTGGCGCGGGCGGCGAGCGCGGGGGCGGCGTCCCGTTCGGCCTCCTGGATGGCGGACGCCACCCGGGCGACGCGGTCGGCGGCGGCCCGGTGCCTGAGCACCGCCTCGGCGGCCTGCCAGGCGGAGTGCAGGGTGCGCGCGTCGGCCAGCTCCCGCTTCTGTGCCGCGGCCGACTTCTCCGCGGCGGCGAGCGCCAACGAGGCGTGCCGGTAGGCCAGTTCGGCGGCGATGAGGGCGCTGCGGTCCCGGGCGGCCTCGGAGTGCGTGACCGCGTAGGCGGCCGCGGTGACGCGCTGGGCGAGATCGGTGCCCCGCAGTCGCTCCCGGGCGGCCCGCGCCGACAGGCGCCGCGCCAGGGTGCGGGTGCGCCGCTCGGCGCCCGCGTGGACGTCCCGGGCCCTGGACCTCCCCTCGGCCGCCTCCACGATCCGGCCCAGCAGATCCACGGACCCGGCCGTGAAGTCCCGCTCGGCGATCAGCTCCGCCCGCCGCCCGAGCTTGTTGCCGAATCCGGAGACGAGGTCGGCCAGTCCGTCGGTGTCCCGGGTGTCGGTCACGGCCCGCAGCAGCAGGTCGGTGAAGTCGGAGTCCTTCTTCACCGCGAAGAGTCCGGCGGCCTCGCCCTCGTCGGCGTTCATCTCGCGCTGGTAGCGGAAGAGTTCGGGGTCGAGACCGAGGTCCGTCAGATGCTCGTTCCAGCGGTCGTGGATCTCCTCCCAGTGCACTTCGAGGTGCGGATACGCCTTGCCCGCGTCGGTGAGGGCGTCCCGGAACCCCTTCATGGTCCGCCGCCGCCCCCGCGCGCCGGACGCGCCCTCGACGGACGGCCGTACGGCGGTGGACTCGGCGACGGGCAGATTGTCGAGGCTCAGACCCGGGCCGGGCCGGAAGGAGTACCAGGCCTCGGCGAACTTCCGCGGATCGTTGGAGACCTGCCGCCCCCGCCACTCGCTGACCTTGCCCACGACCACGCACTCGCCGGTCAGCGTGTGCTGCCACTCCAGGGCGACGTGGCCGCAGTCGTCCGCGAGCAGGAACTTCCGTAGCACTCCGGAGCTTGCGCCGCCCAGCGTGTTCCGGTGGCCCGGCAGCATCACCGAGAAGATCAGCTTGAGCAGTACGGACTTGCCGCCGCCGTTCTCCAGGAAGAGCACCCCGGCCGGCGCGGGCCTGCGCGGCGGCTCGGTCGGCTCGTCCTCGAAGAACTCCGCCTGCTGCGGCGCGGGGTCGGGCACGTACTCGCCCACACCTCTCAGGTCCAGCACGGTGTCGGCGTAGCGCGCACCGGCCGGCCCGATGGAGTAGAGGCGGACCCGGGACAGCTCGTACATGGCGGCGGACTTTCGCGGTCGTGACGGTGGATCGTGCGGGGGGAGGGAGGTCGAGGACGGTGGTCGGGGACGGAGGTCGGGGTCAGGAGTGGAACGGCAGTCCGGCGTCGGCGACCAGCTCCAGGTCGTCGGTGTCCTCGGCGGGCAGCAGCGTGGCCGAGCCGTCGGTGACCGGTACGACGCCCAGTTCCAGCAGTTCCGCCATCGCGGCACTGCCCGCCATGTCCCGCACCTGGAGCTGATAACGCGCGGTCGTGCGATACGTACCGCCGTTGTCGTCGCCGGTGCGCTGGAGGAAGCCCGAGTCGGTCAGGAAGCCGACCGCCTTGCCGATGATGCCGGTGGTGGACCCGGCGAGCCGGCGGGCGTCCTTGGTGGCCCCGGTGGAGCTGCGTCGCGCCCAGATCCGCCAGGCCGACTCCAGGCCGGGCGCGTCGGTCGCCGGGTCGGTGTTCTCGCCCTGCTCCTCGGCCCGCTCCTCCAGCCGCCGACAGGCCTGCCGTACGAAGGCGTCGACGCCGTTGACCGAGACCCGCCCGATGTATCCGTCGTCCGCGAGGTCCTCCGGGCGGGGGAAGGCCATCGCGGCCACCGCGAGGTGCGCCAGCCCGTGCAGGAAGCGGTCCACCGAGTCCGCCGACGTCCGCCGTGCGTACTCGCCCATCCGCACCGCGAAGACGGAGTCCTCGGCGGCCGTCACCGCCATCCCCGCCCGCGGCGACACCTCCAGGACGACCAGCCCCAGCCCGGTGGCGACGGCGTCGGCGAGCCGGGCGAACGGCGGATCCTCGCGGTACCGGCGCAACAGCTCTCCGTACTCCTGGTCCCGGGCGGGCTGCAGCTTCGGCTGAAGCCCGAAGGAGACGAGCCGAGCTGCGTCGGCGGCGTCGGCGGGAGTGAGGGCGGCAGCCACCGGAGCGGCTGCCGTCTCCGGCTCACTCCACTCGACATGCTCACTCACGACAAGAACTCCTCGATCTCATAACCAGGGGGAACGGCAAGCGCCCTCGCAGGGGCGCGGGACGGTGACATGCGCGGCTCCGCCGCATGGGCGCGGTCAGCCACGAACCGGCCGCCCACCGCCGACGGCCGGATTCCCGACGGCGTCCTCACAGCGCCTCCCTGTCCGCCGCCATGCCGGCGGAATCCAGCAGAGCCATGCCCACGATCAGATCGGCCCCACCGAACTCGGGGTCGTCCAGCTCCGTCCCGTCGTCCACGGCGAACAGCAGCCTCTCCTCCCCCTGCCGATAGGCCGTACCGACCGGCGGACTCGCCGCGTGCACAGCCAACAGGGCGACCAGATAAGGCAGTTCGGGGTCCTGGAGCCGTGCCTCGGCCAACAGCCCGGACAGCCGCCGGGGCGCGTCCGCCGGCAGATCCAGCAGCGCCTTGGCCGCCGCCAGCTGCTCCTCGCTGAACCGGCTGTCGTCGGGCGTGGCGATCAGATCGGGCTCCGGCATCTCCACCCCGAGGTGCTCCCGCTCGACGGGCGGGGTGAACAGCAGCTCCACGAGGTCCCCGACCCGCACGGATCCGGGTGTGCGCAGACCGGTGCCACGAGCGAAGAACGCGTCGGTCACCCGTCGCGCCTGCTCCACGGGCAGGGGCAGCAGGGGTCCGACGAGATGCCCGTACAGATCTATCCCGGAGGTCGTCATCGGGGTGGCGAAGGCCTGTCGGTCCTGCTCGGCACGGAACAGCGGACCGGCCTCCAGCAGGCGGGACTGCAGCTGTGTGTGCCGCCGGATGCAGTCCTTGACGATGTCGACCAGCTCGGCGGCGCGCCGCTTCTGCTCGGGATCCTCCGACTCGTCCCGGGCCTTGCGGATGTTCGTGAGGATCGCGTTCTCGTGGCGATAGCGGTCGGCGACGTGGTCGAGGGCCTCGGCGATCATGTCGGGCACGCTCTGGAGCCAGTCGACCGCGCGGACGTTGCGCCGGGTCGCGTCCAGGGCCTTGCGCAGCGTCTCGGAGTACTGCACGGTCCGGTAGCGGGCCTGCTCGGCGGCGAGCTGGGCGTCGGCGAGGCGGCCCCGGCTGATCAGGACCTCCAGCTTGACCTCGGCGGCGATCTGGGCGCTGGTGACGTCGGTGTCGAGGGCGCCCACGAGTACGTTGACGGCCTCGTCGGTGGTGCGGAGATAGACACCGCCGCCGTAGCCAGGGACCTCCTCGATCAGTTTGAAGTCGTAGTCGCGGCGGACGTAGGTGCCGTCGGGGGTGAAGGTCCCGTACACCGCCCGGAAGCCGCGGTCGACGCTGCCGACGTTGATCAGGTTCTCCAGGACCCAGCGGGCCACCCGCTCGTGCTCCTCGACGGGTCGCCCGGGAGCCTGGGCGGCGATGCGCGGAATGAGGCGGGCGACGATCTGGTCGTGGTCCGCGCCCGTGTCGAAGTCCATGTTCAGGGTGACCAGGTCGATGGCGGCGAGCGCGACCTCGGCCATGCCGTACACCGTGTACTCACCGGCGAGGTTCGCCTTGCGCGCGTCCAGGTCGTGCAGCGGCGCGGTGCAGGCGAGCGCGCGCAGCCGCCGCGCCAGTCCCTCGTCGGCAGCCGGCCCCTGCGCGGGGCGCGGCCCCGCGCTGAGCTGGGGCGGAACGCTGTCCGTCGATGCGGGTGAAGTCACGGTGCACAGACTAGGTCCTGGGTCTGACAACGACCCAAACGCGCCGCCCGACGAGCCGCCGAGCCTCCCGACGAGCCGCCGAGCCGCCGGATGAGCCACGGCAACGTTCACGGGGCGGCCGCTCACGGGCCGCCGTGCCGCACCCTCCGCCCGTAGACCTCGACCATGCGCCGCAGCGAGTCGTCGAGATACTCGACCAGCATGCGCTCGGCCTCGGCCCGCTCCCCCCGTTGCAGCGTCCGCAGGATGAGCAGGTTGCGCGCCAGGTACGGCTCGTACAGCTCGCGCGGATTGTCCACCACGTGGAACGCGAGCCTGAGTTCGGCGAAGACGCTGCGCATCAGCTCGTCGGTGCGGGCGCTGCCGGCGAGCGCGACCAGCTCGCGGTGGAAGTGGATGTTGGCGGTGGACACGCCTTTCCAGTCACTTTCGCGGGCGTCCCGCTGCCCCTCCGCGACGGCTTCGGCGAGCCCCTCCAGGCGGTACGGCGGGTCCCCGAGCCCGCGCACGACGGCGCACTCGACGAGGCGGCGGGTGCGGTAGATGTCCTCCACGTCCTCGACGGTCAACACCCGGACGAAGACGCCCCGGTTGAGCTCGTGGACGAGGAGACGTTCATGGGTGAGCAGGCGGAACGCCTCGCGGAGGGTGTTGCGGGAGACGCCGAGGGCACCGCCGATGCTGTCCTCGGAGAGCCGGGTCCCAGGGGGGAAGAAGCCTTCGGCGATACGGCTGCGAAGGATGTCCGCAACCCGCTCGGCGGTGCTGGTGCGTCCCAGGAGGGCGCGGTCGTCGGCAAGTCCCGTCAGTTCGGCGGCCATGCCGGAATTCAAGCGCAGACACGAGAACGAAACAACAGGGGTATTGAAGGATCGTTCAACGATCCTCTACCTTGCTGGACAGGCGCCCCCTCTCCACGGCTCAGTCCTCACGAACCCTCCCCCCTCACCGCGAGGTGCTCATGAGCGCGAACCCTCCCTCCCAGGCCCTGACCTCCACGAGCGAACCTCACCGCGACGGCCCCGTCGCCGACGACGGCCCCTTCGGCTGGCTGCGGGCCCTCGGCCCGCGCGGCCGCCGCGCCTTCGGCGGCGCGTTCGGCGGCTACGCCCTCGACTCCTACGACTACTTCACGCTGCCGCTGAGCATGGTCGCGCTCACGGCCTACTTCGGTCTGGACAACGGCCAGACCGGGCTGTTCACCACGGTCACCCTGGTCGTCTCGGCCATCGGCGGCGCCGCCGCGGGTGTGCTCGCGGACCGGATCGGCCGGGTGAAGGCGCTGATGATCACCGTGATCACGTACGCCGTGTTCACCGTGGCCTGCGGCTTCGCGCCCAACTACGAGACCCTGCTGGTCTTCCGTGCCCTCCAGGGGCTCGGCTTCGGCGGTGAGTGGGCGGTCGGCGCGATCCTCGTCGCCGAGTACGCGAGCGCCAAGCACCGCGGGCGTACGCTCGGCGCGATCCAGAGCTCGTGGGCGGTAGGCTGGGGTCTGGCCGTGATCGTCTACACGATGGTCTTCTCCTTCCTCGACGACGACCTGGCCTGGCGCGTGATGTTCTGGACCGGCGCGCTGCCCGCGCTGCTCGTGATCTGGGTGCGCCGCTCGGTCGAGGACGCGCCGAAGGCCGCGGCCGCACGTGAGCGGAGCGCCGAGAAGGGCTCGTTCGCCGTGATCTTCCGGCCGGGCACGGCCTCCGCTCCGGGGCTGCTGCGCACCACGGTGTTCGCGGTGCTGCTCTCCACCGGCGTCCAGGGCGGTTACTACACCCTGGCGACCTGGGTGCCGACCTATCTGAAGACGGAGCGCGGTCTGTCGGTCGTCGGCACCGGCGGCTACCTCACGTTCCTGATCTCCGGTGCCTTCGTCGGTTATCTCACCGGCGGCTATCTCACCGACGTGCTGGGCCGCCGCCGGAACATCTGGCTCTTCGCCGTGCTCTCGGCGCTGTGCATCCTGGCGTACGCGAACATCCCCGACGGTGCCAACACGCTGCTGCTGGTGCTCGGTTTCCCGCTCGGGTTCTGCATGTCGGCCATCTTCAGCGGCTTCGGCTCCTTCCTCAGCGAGCTGTACCCGTCGGCCGTCCGGGGCACCGGGCAGGGCTTCACGTACAACACCGGACGCGCGGTCGGCGCCGTCTTCCCGACCACGGTCGGCTTCCTCGCGGACAGCTGGGGCGTGGGCGGCGCGCTGGTCTTCGGCGCGCTCGGCTACGGCCTGGCGGCGGTGGCCCTGCTCGGCCTCCCCGAGACACGTGGAAGGGAACTCGTGTGAACGACATGACCACGCGGCACGCCGGCCCGGCCGCCACTGCGCACGAGCGTCCGGCCGCCCCCGCCACCCCCTACGACCGCCCCTTCGCCGCCGCCGACCCGCGCGCGCACGCGTGGACCCCCGAGGGCGCACGCGCCCGGTTCCGTTCGGGCGCCGCGGGCCCCACCGCCGGGGTGGCCGCCGGACACACCCAGGCGAACCTGATCTCGGTGCCCGCCGACTGGGCCTACGACATGCTGCTGTTCTGCCAGCGCAACCCCAAGCCGTGCCCCGTGCTCGACGTCACGGACGCCGGAGCGTGGACGACCCCGCTGGCCCCGGGCGCGGACCTGCGCACCGATCTGCCGCGCTACCGGGTCTGGGAGGACGGCGAGTTGGTGGGCGAGCCGACAGACGTGGTCGACGTCTGGCGCGAGGACCTGGTGTCGTTCCTGATCGGCTGCAGCTTCACCTTCGAGTCGGCGCTGACCGCCGCGGGCGTGCCGATGCGCCACGTCGAGCAGGGCCGCAACGTCTCGATGTACGTGACCGACCGCATGTGCCGGCCCGCCGGGCGGCTGCACGGTCCGATGGTGGTGTCGATGCGCCCGGTGCCACCCGCGCACCTGGCGGCGGCGATCCGGGAGAGCAGTCTGCTGCCGGCCGTGCACGGTGCTCCGGTGCACTGCGGCGAGCCGACGGGCCTCGGCATCGCCGACCTGTCCCGTCCGGACTTCGGCGACCCCGTGGACGCCGAGCCGGACGACATCCCGGTGTTCTGGGCCTGCGGGGTGACACCGCAGGCCGCCGTGACGGCCTCACGCCCCTCGTTCGCGATCACGCACGCACCGGGGCAGATGTTCCTGACCGACGCCCGCGACGAGCAGTACCGAGTCCTCTGACACACCCGAGCGGGAGAATGGGATCCATGAGCTCCATCGATCTGAACGCCGACCTCGGCGAGGGCTTCGGCCGTTGGACGCTGACCGACGACGAGCGGCTGCTCTCCGTCGTCACCAGCGCCAACGTGGCCTGTGGCTTCCACGCGGGGGACGCGATCACCATGCGGCGGGTCTGCGAACTGGCGGCCGAGCGCGGTGTCCGGATCGGTGCCCAGGTCTCGTACCGCGACCTGGCGGGCTTCGGGCGGCGCGCGATGGACGTGCCGCCCGCCGAACTGGCGGCCGAGGTGGCGTACCAGATCGGTGCCCTGGAGGTCTTCGCACGCGCGGCGGGCACGCGCGTGTCGTACGTGAAGCCGCACGGCGCGCTCTACAACCGCGTCGTGCGCGACGAGCGGCAGGCGGCGGCGGTCGTCGACGGGGTACGCCTCGCCGACGCCACGCTGCCCGTCCTCGGACTGCCCGGCTCGCGCCTCCTCGCGCTGGCGGAGGAGGCGGGGCTGCCCGCCGTCACCGAGGCGTTCGCGGACCGCGCGTACACCGACGCGGGCACGCTGGTGCCGCGCGGTCAGGACGGTGCCGTGATCACGGACGGCGACGCGGTGGTGGCACGGTCGGTGGGCCTCGCCGACGACGGCACGGTGACGTCCCACTCCGGCGCGCGCATTCCCGTGCGGGCCCGCTCCCTGTGTCTGCACGGCGACACACCGGGCGCGGTGGAGCTGGCCCGGCGGGTGCGGGCCGCACTGGAGGCGGCGGGCGTGCGCGTGGAGGCGTTCTCATGAGAGCACTGCCGGTCGGGGACCGCGCCCTGCTGATCGAGGTGGGGACGGGCGAGGAGGCCGCGGCCCTGCACGCCGAGCTGCTGCGCCGCCGCGCGACGGGCGAGCTGTCGGCGACCGAGATCGTCCCCGCCGCCCGCACGGTCCTCCTGGACGGCCTCGACGTTCCGTCCCGCCTCGCCGAACGCCTCGCCTCCTGGGACATCCCGCCGGTCCCGCCGCGTGCGGAGGACGTCGTCGAGATCCCCGTACGGTACGACGGCCCCGATCTGCCGGAGGTCGCCGCGCACTGGGGCGTCGACGAGGCCGAGGTGGCCCGCATCCACGCGGGTGCCGAGTACCGCGTGGCGTTCTGCGGCTTCGCCCCCGGCTTCGGCTATCTCACGGGACTGCCCCGCGAGGTCCCGCGCCGGGCGACCCCGCGCACCTCGGTCCCGGCGGGGTCGGTCGCCCTGGCGGGCCCGTACACCGGCGTGTACCCCCGGGCGTCCCCGGGCGGCTGGCAGCTGATCGGTACGACGGACGCGGTGCTGTGGGACCACGCGCGCGTGCCGGCCGCGTTGCTGGCGCCGGGCACCCGGGTCCGCTTCACCCCCTTGGAGACGCCGTGACGGACGATGCCCTCGTGGTGGTCCGCGCGGGCGCCCTGACCACCGTCCAGGACCGGGGCCGGCCCGGCCACGCCCACCTCGGTGTGCCCCGCTCGGGCGCCCTGGACGCACCGGCGGCCGCCCTGGCCAACCGTCTGGTGGGCAACGCCCCGGACGCGGCGGTGCTGGAGACCACCCTCAGCGGCTGCTCCGTGCGCCCGCGCTCGCCGGTCACCGTGGCCGTGACCGGCGCACCCGGTCCGGTCACGGTGGACGGCCGTCCGGCCCCGTGGGGCGCGCCGGTGCGGGTCCCCGGCGGGGCCCTCCTCGACATCGGCCCCGCCCGCTCCGGCGTACGCGGCTATCTGGCGGTCTGCGGCGGTGTGGCCGTCGAACCGGTGCTGGGCAGCCGCTCCACGGACCTGCTGTCCGGCCTCGGCCCGCCCCCGCTGACGGACGGCACCGTGCTCCCGCTCGGCCGCCCGGGCCGCCCGCACGCGCGCGTGGACGTCGTCCCGCATCCGGCGCCGCCCTCGGAGCTGGTGCTGCGCGTCACCCTGGGTCCACGCGACGACTGGTTCACCGACGCGGCGCTGCGCACCCTCACCCGGCATCCCTATGCCGTGTCGTCCGCGAGCAACCGCATCGGGCTGCGGACGGAAGGGCCCGCCCTGGAGCGCTCCCGGGCAGGTGAACTCCCCAGCGAGGGGATGGTGCTGGGCGCCGTCCAGGTGCCGCCGGACGGCCGCCCGGTCGTCTTTCTCGCCGACCATCCGACCACCGGGGGCTATCCGGTGATCGCGGTCGTCCACCCGGCGGACCTGCCCGGCGCGGCCCAGGCCACGCCGGGCACGCCGGTGCGGTTCGTCGCCGTCCGCCACCGTCGCTGACCGGGGGCGGCGCCCGGCGGCGGAGCGGGCGCCCCGGGCCGCCTCACGCCACCTCCGGCCGTTGCTCGGCGACGGACAGCGCGGCCAGGGCGGACGCCACCGCATGGGAGGCGGACAGGTCCAGGCGGGCGCTGGTGCCGCGCGCCTTGTGGCGCACCTCGGCGGCGGCGAGGGCGAGGAGCTGCGGGAGCAGGTCGGTGCAGCGCCGGGCCACCCAGCCCGTCCCCGCGGTGGCCAGCCACCACAGGCCGGCTCCGCGGGTGGGGGCCGGGGAGTCTGGCTCGGCGGAGGGCGCGGGGCCCGTGGCGACTCCCGCCCCGGCGAGCAGGGCGTGGAAGCGGAGGGCGAGCTGCCGGTGCCCCCGCTCGCCGGGATGCAGCCGGTCCGCGCTCCACATCGCGCGGTCCGTCAGCCAGGCACCCTCCGACGCGTGCAGATGGACGGCGCCGTGGCGCTCGGACAGCGCGTGCACGACGGTGTTGACGGCCCGCTGCCGCCGGGCGAGGGGCCGGGCGAGCGCCCCGGGCAGGCCGAGCATCGCCCCGGGGTCGGGCAGACAGGCGGTGAGCAGCACGGCTCCGGACGCCCGGAGGGCGCCGTAGACCGTGTCGAGACGGGCGGCGACGGCGTGGATGTCGAAGGTGCACCGCAGGGTGTCGTTGACGCCGATGACGACCGAGGCGACGTCCGGGCGGAGGTCGAGCGCGGCGGTCAGTTGCCGGTCCAGGACGTCGCGCGTCTGGGAACCGCTGACGGCCAGGTTGGTGAACTCCACGCCGGGTCCGAGCCCGTCGGCGAGCAGCGCGGCCCAGCCCCGCCAGCCGGCCGCGACGGGGTCGCCCACGCCCTCGGTGAGGGAGTCGCCGAGGGCCACGAACCGCCGGGCTCTCATCCCACGCCCTCCCGCACCGGGCGTCCGACGGTCGCGTCGTGCGCGGCGAGGAAGGCGTCCACCGCGGCCTGCCAGCCGAAGCACTCGGCACGCGCGCGTGCCGCCTCCCTGCGCTCGTCCTCGGAGCGGTCCAACAGCAGTTCGACGGCGTCCGCGAAGGACCTCCCGTTGTCCGCAGCCGTGGCGCCCGCGGCTCCGATGACCTCCGGCAGCGCGGAGGAGGAGCTGGCCACCACGGGCGTACCGCAGGCCATGGCCTCCAGGGCGGCCAGACCGAACGTCTCGGCGGGGCCGGGGGCCAGGGCCACGTCGGCGGACGCCTGCAGGGCGCCCAGCGTCCCGCGGTCGCCCACGTGGCCCAGGAAGGTCACCGGCAGCCCTCGGGCGCGCTGTTCCAGCCTGCCGCGCAGCGGCCCGTCCCCGGCGACGACCAGCACGGCGCGCCGTCCGCGCGCGAGCAGCGCCTCCAGGGCGTCGACGGCCGTGCCGGGCCGTTTCTCCACGGACAGCCGGGAACACATCACCAGCAGGATCTCGTCCACGCGCGCGTGCCGCTCCCGCAGTCCCCGGTCGCGCAGGGCGGGGTGGCGTCCCACGAGGTCGACACCCAGGGGTGCCCGGACGACGTTCCGCGCGCCGATCCGCACGAACTCCCGTTCGGTGAACTCGGTGGTGCACACCACCCGCGAGTAGGTGTGGGCCGTACGGACGTTGAGGGCGTCCGAGGTTCGCCTGGCCATGCCCTCGGAGAGCCCCCAGGTCCGCAGCACCCCGTCGGCGGTCTCGTGCGAGACCATCACCGCGCGCACCCTGGCCCGCCGGGCCCACTTCCCCGTCCAGCGCAGTGTGGTCCGGTCGGAGACCTCCAGCCGGTCCGGCTCCAGCGACTCCAGGAGTCCCGCCACCCGTCGTCTGTCCATGAGGACGCGATAGCCGCCGGTGCCCGGCAGCAGCGGTCCGGGCAGTGTGATCACCCGCCCCTGCTCGGTCGCGCGGTCGGTGTACCGCTCTCCGGGCACGACCAGCACGGCCTCGTGTCCGGCCGCCTCGTAGCCGCGGCCCAGTTCCCGCAGCGCGGTCCGCAGTCCGCCGGAGGAGGGCGCGACGAAGTTGGCGAGCCGCACGATCCGCAGCCCTGTCCGGACACCGTTCCTCGATGCCCCGTCGGCAGTGGTGCTCATGCCGCCACCGCCGTCCGCGCCGTCAGCACGTCGGCGTAGTGCCCGATGAGCTGGTCACCGACGGCCGCCCAGGTGCGCCCCTCGACCATGGCCCGTCCGGCGGCCCCGTAGGCGGCCCGCAGTGCCGGGTCGGCGGCGAGCGACCACACGGCGTCGCGTACGGCGGCCGCGTCGCGCGGCGGGACCAGGAGACCCGTGCGCCCGTGGGCGACCAGGTCCAGCGGGCCCCCGGCGGCGGGCGCCACCACGGGCACCCCGCTGGCCATGGCCTCCTGCACGGTCTGGCAGAAGGTCTCGAAGGGGCCGGTGTGGGCGAAGACGTCGAACGAGGCGAAGATCCGCGCGAGTTCGTCGCCGGTGCGGCGGCCCAGGAAGACCGCTCCCGGCAGCGCTTCGCGCAGCCCGGGTTCGCTCGGCCCGTCGCCCACGACCACGACCCGCGTGCCCTCCAGACCGCACACCCCGGCGAGCAGTTCGATCTGCTTCTCGGGGGCGAGACGGCCGACGTAGCCGACGATCAGCTCACCGTTCGGGGCCAGTTCGCGGCGCAGTGCCTCGTCGCGCAGGTCGGGGCGGAACCGGACGGTGTCGACGCCGCGCGGCCACAGGCTGACCCGTGGCACGCCGTGTGCCTCCAGGTCGCGCAGGGCCGCGCTGGAGGGGGCGAGGGTGCGGTCGGCGGCGGCGTGCACGGAGCGGATGCGCCGCCAGGCCGCCGCCTCACCGGCGTGCACGTAGGTGCGGGCGTATCCGGCGAGGTCGGTCTGGTAGATGGCGACGGCGGGGACACCCAGGCGGGCGGCGGCCGCCATGCCCCGCACGCCGAGGACGAAGGGGCTGGCCAGGTGGACGATGTCGGCCCGGTGTTCGACGATCGCCGCCGCGACCCGGCGACTGGGCAGGGCGACGCGGACCTGGGGGTAGCCCGGGAGCGGGAGGGAGGGGACGCGGACGACGGGGCACGGCGCCCGGAGGTCGGCTCCGGCACCGGTTCCCTGGGCGGTGGCCGGGGCCACGACGAGCGGGGCGTGCCCCCGCGCGACGAGGTGCCGCGCGGTCTGCAGGGCGCAGTGGGCCACGCCGTTCACATCGGGGGGAAAAGACTCGGTCACTATGACGACACGCATACCGGTGTTGTCGTCGTGCTGGACGTGGCCGCGTCAACGTGGATCTTTCCGCGCGGGGAACGTCCCATGAGCGTTGCGCTGCACACCTGTCCAGGTCAGGCCGTGTCCATGCCCGCCTGATCTCCGGGTCACCCCGTGTTCACATTGCGGGCATGTCAGGACCGATTCGGCTGCGTACGGCTGTCTGGACGTCGTCCTCCTCGGCCGGATCGGCGGCGAGCCGGCGGAGCTGGTCGACGACGCGGGCGTCTCCCGTCTCGGCGTGCCGGGCGGCGATCTCGCGGGTGGTCTCCTCGCAGTCCCAGAGGCACTCGACGGCGAAGCCGGCGGCGAAGGAGGGGTCGGTGGCGGCTAGCGCGCGAGCGGCGCGGCCGCGGAGGTGGGAGGAGGCGGTCTCGCGGTAGATGTGGCGCAGGACGGGCGCGGCGCAGACGATGCCGAGGCGTCCGGTGCCGTCGACGAGCGTCCACAGGGTCGGCGCGTCCGGTCCCTCGCCGCGTACGGCCTCGCGCAACGCGCCCAGCACCAGGTCGCTGTCCTTGGTCCCGCCGAGACAGGCGAGCATGCGTCCGGCGGCGGCGCCCAGGGGATCGGGCCGGTGCACCCAGCCGCGTGCCCGGTCGACGGCGGCCATACTGCGCATCCGTTCGAAGGCGTCGACGGCGGCCTCCACGACCATCGTCGTGCCGTCGGTCACGGCGCCCTCGATCAGGTCGAGGGCGTCGGGATCGTTGCCGTCGGCGAGGTAGCGCAAGGCGGTGCAGCGGGCGCCGTCGTCGCCCGACCGCGCGGCGGAGAGGATCTCGGGCCGGTCCTCGGGGCCGGCGACGGCGGTCAGACACCGCGCCGCGGGCACATGGAGGACCGCTCCCCGTTCGATGCCCTGCTGCGCCCATTCGAAGACGGCCTTGACACTCCACCCGGGCCGGGGCCCGCTGGGTCGCATCTGCCGCTGCCAGCGGTCGAAACAGCCGGTCTCGTGGGCGGCGCGCACGCGGGTGGCGATCGCCTCGCGGGGGTCGTCGGCCCACAGCCGCCAGGGCCGGGGTTCGAAGGCGTCACGGACGGCGACGGCCAGCTCGGCCTCACCCTCCGGATCGGTGGCGAAACGGGCCAGGACGGGTTCGGCGAGGGAGCGCAGCCCCTCGTCGTCGTCCCTGAGGGCCAGCTCGTCCAGGGCCCAGGCCCAGCTGGTGCCCACGGCGGCGTACCTGCGCAGCAGTTCGAGCGCGTCCCGCCTGCCGTACGAGGCGAGGTGCCCGAGGACCGCGAGGGCCAGCCCGGTGCGTGACTCGTCGGTGTCGAGCAGGTCCTCGGCGTCGAAGAGGTGCCGCTCGATCTCGTCGAGCTCACCACTCAGGTCGAGGTAGAGACGGGCGTAGTAGAGCGAGCGGTTCTCCACCTGCCAGTCGTGGCGGGGGTCGCTCAGCACACAGTGGTTCAGCGCCGCGAGCGCCTCGGCCCGCGGGGCGGTGAGCGCGTGCAGGGTGCCGTCGCCGCGGCCCCTCTGCAGCAGGCCGAGCAGCGTACCGCTGGGCGCTATGACCGGTTCGAACATGGGAAACAGCCTCACATCAAGCGTCGACGCAACCGGGAATCCTGCATTACCTGGCCGCGTGACCACACGTCGGAGCGCCCGCCGTCTCTTGCTTGCTGAAGACCATCTTCCTCTGCCTCTCGTCGGTGGCCCATGCGGACCGCATCACGGCCCACGCGGTGCGGCAACACCTGCCCAGCCATCATGTCCGTGAATCACGACGTCATGATGACCCGGCGGTTCTCGCTGCCGCGACCGAAATATCCGGCGGCCCCGTACCGCCTCCCCCGTCTTTCGTGTTTTTCCTGGTCAGAACATGTTGATCAGTGTGCCGCGAACAGTTCGAGCAGATGTGTCCTGCCGAACATCCGGGCGGTGTCGACCGCGTTCGGAGTGCCCGCGGCCGGGTCGGCCCCGCCGTCCAGGAGGACCTGGATGACGCTCTCCTCGCCCTTGAAGACCGCCCCGGCGAGGGGAGTCTGACCGCGGTCGTTGACACGGTCGGCCTCCCCGCCGCGGGCCAGGAGGGCCCGGACTGCGTCGGCGTGACCGTGGTACGCGGCGAGCATCACGAGGGAGTCGCCGCGGTCGTTGGTGAGATCGGCCGGAACACCCGCGTCGACGTACGCCACGAGCGCCTCGGTCTCGCCCCTGCGGGCCAGATCGAAGATCTTGGTCGCCAGCTCCACGACCTCGGGGTCGGGGGCTTCACTCATCGCCGGGACCACCTCTCACATACACGCCTCGAGCCGAACGGGTGAATCGCCAGGGTACTGGCTCGACGCACACATCAGCGGACAGAGTCGAGGCAAAGATCACACCGAGTCCCGTCGCGCGCAACAGCCCAGCTCGGACGGCCCAACCTGGATTCGGCCATCAGGGCGAATTCCATCGGATTTCACCCATATGCACCTTTTATCGTATGGATACATCCTGTGACCTTGGAAGAACTCATGGTGACTGTCCCCATCAACCAGGAGAGCCCAAATGATCCTGAACATCTCAGGCGTCGTCCTGCTCGGCGTCATCGTCTTCCTGTTCTTCCGCAAGGACGGCCTGAAGGCGTCGCACTGCATCGTCGTCACGCTCTTCGGCTTCTACCTCGCCAGCACGGGCATCGCCCCGAGCATCACAGCGGGCGGCGAGAGCCTCGCGAGCCTCCTCGGCGGGATCAAGTTCTGACCCCGCCCCCATCCGCACGCACCCCCAGGAGAGAGCCGTGGCCCGGGTCCCCCTCCCCCGCATTCTGAGCACCGGTGGCGCGCACCTCGCCAGGAGCCGGGAGCTGGCCCGGACGGCGGCCGACGGCGCCACCGACGTCCTCCACCCGTTGATCACGATCACGCGTGGACTGCGCCGGCTGGTCGCCGCCGGGCGCCGCAGATGGGCCGAGACCCCGAAGGACCGTCGTGGGTCACTGCTCTTCCTCGCGGCCTCGATCGTCCTGGTTGTGACCCTGGTGCCGTACGGCCTGCTGCTCGCCGTCATCGCCCTGATGGCGGCGGCAGCCTGGGCGGGCCGCGAGGGCGCCGTCGCCGAGCCCGTCGGCCCGGACGAGTCCCAGACCCAGCGACTGCGCTCCCTCTACGAGGCCCTGGTCCCCTACTTCTCGGCCTCCGAGGACCCCGAGCCTCTCTACGCGCATGGCGGCGCCTGGGACAAGGCCTTCCCCACGTACGCCTTCGACGGCACGGGCCGGATCTGCCACCTGCTGATCCGCTACCCCGCCTACTTCACGGACGGCGAGGCGGAGGCCCGCGCACGCGTCGAGCAGCTGCTGCACACCAAGGCGGGCCGCGGCCGCGAGTACCGCTTCACCTGGGACGAGGAGGGCAACGAGCTCACCGTCGCCGTCCTCCCCCCGCTCGCCACCGACATCACCGCCCAGCGCTTCGTGACGGCACCGGGCGAGACGGTCCTCGGTTTCACCGACGAGAGTCACGTCCAGCGCACGCTCCCCCTCTCCTCCGGCGAGGAGCAGCGGGACGCGCCGCCGGTCGTCTGGCGGACCGGCGTCCGCTCCACCGAGCCTCATCTGCTGGCCGTGGGCGAGCCCGGCAGCGGCACCACGACCCTGCTCCGCTCGATCGCCCTCCAGGCGCTCCAGCACGGCGACGTCGTCATCGTCGAGGGCGGCGGCAGCGGCGAGTACGCGTGCCTGGCCGGCCGTGACGGGGTCCTCGCGGTGGAGAGCGGGATCTCCGGGGCCCTGGCGAGCCTGGAGTGGGCGTCCCAGGAGACGGAGCGCCGGCTGATCGCCACGAACCGTGCCCGTCAGGCGGGGCTTCCGGCGCCGGACGACATCCGTCGGCCCCTGTGGCTCCTCCTCGACCGCCCCACCGTGCTCACTCACCTCGCCGCGGCCGAGGGCCGGCCCGACCCGCAGTCCCTCCTCCAGATCCCCCTCAGGCACGGCCGCGCGGTCGACGTCACTGTCGTGATCACCGAACAGTTCGACCACCTGGACGCCCTCACGGAGGTGGTACGGCAGCACACGCGCGCGCGTGTCGTGCTGGGCCCCGCCTCCCCCGGCCAGGTCGAGACGGTCCTGGGCGCCGCACCCCCCACGACGCCCACCCCGGACATGCCCCCGGGCCGCGGCTACGCCCGCCTGGGCCCCGCCCCGGCCCTCCGCCTCCAGGTCCCGACCACTCCCGACCCGTACGACGACACCACCCCCGAGGCCCACCGCCAGGCGGTGCTGGACCTGCTCCCGCCCCACACCACCCTGGCGGACGCCCTCACCAAGGCCGCCCCGGCGGAGGGATGAGCGGGACGGATCGAACGGACGGACCGAGCGGACGGACCGAGCGGACGGATCGAACGGACGCGTGAGCCGAGGGAGGAGCCTGAGGGGATGAGCCGCCGCGCACCCGCCGACCGAATCCGAACCCTCACGCCACGAACGTCCGCGGCCCCTCGCTCCCGCCCGACGCCCCGTCCCGCACCAACCGCGCCGCAGCCGCCAGCCGCACCGCCGCCTCCTCGGCCACCGCTCCCCCCACGGTGAACGGCAGCCGCACATACCCCTCGAACGCCCCGTCCACCCCGAACCGGGGTCCGGAGGGCACCCGGACCCCCACCCGCTCCCCCACCTCCGCGAGCCGCGACCCGGAGAGCCCGCCGGTGCGGACCCACAACGTCAGTCCGCCCCGGGGCTCCGAGAACTCCCAGTCGGGCAGCTCACGGCGCACCGCGGCCACCAGAGCATCCCGGTTCTCCCGGGCCTGCTCCCGGCGCACCCCCACGGCCTGCGCCCAACCCCCGGTACTCATCAGCCAGTTCACGGCCAACTGCTCCAACACCGGCGTCCCCAGGTCCGCGTACGCCCGGGCCGCGACCAGACTCCGGATCACATCCGGAGCCGCCCGCACCCACCCGATCCGCATCCCCGCCCAGAACGCCTTGCTGGCGGACCCGACCGTGATCACCGTGGACCCCGCCGGATCGAAGGCGCACACGGGCCGCGGCATCTCCACGTCGTCGTCGAGCCACAGCTCGCTCATCGTCTCGTCGGCGACCAGCACCGTCCCGGCGCCCCGAGCCGCGTCGACGAGCCCCCGCCGCCGGTCCTCGTCGGCGAGCGCCCCGGTCGGGTTGTGGAAGTCGGCGACGACGTACGCCAGTCGGGGCGCGGCGTCCCGCAGCACCTGCCGCCACCGGTCCATGTCCCACCCGGCGAGCCCGTCCGCCATGGCGACCGGCACCAGCCGCGCCCCCGCCTCCCGCATCAGCTGGAGGATGTTGGCGTACGACGGCGACTCCACCGCGATCCGCTCACCCCGCCCGGCGAACAGATGGCAGATGGCGTCCATCGCCCCCATGGCACCGGTGGTGACCATGATCTGCTCGGGCATCGTCGGGATGCCGCGCGCGGTGTACCGGTCGGCGAGCATGGAGCGCAGGGCGGGCAGCCCCGCCGGGTAGTCGCCGTGCGTGTGGGCGTAGGGCGGCAGTTCCTCCAACGCGCCCCGCACCGCCCGGGTGAGCCAGGGCTCGGGCGCGGGCAGGGCGGCGCACCCCAGGTCGATCATCGATCCGAGGGCCTCGGGCGGCAGCGGCTCCAGACCCCGCGCGGGCAACGGGTTCCCCGCCGGCACCGCCGTCCAACTGCCCGCGCCCCGCCGGGACTCCAGGAACCCCTCCGTGCGCAGCGCCTCATAGGCCGCCGCGACGGTCGTACGGCTCACCGAGAGGGAGAGCGCAAGCTCGCGCTCGGCGGGCAGCCGGGCCGCGACGGGCACACGGCCCTCCAGCACCAGCAGACGGATCCCGTCGGCGAGCGCGCGGTAGGCGGGCGGGCGGCGGGTGCCGGGGCCGGCGGGGCGCTCCTGCTGCGAGGTGAGCAGCCGGGCGAGCTGGGCCGCACCGACCGCCGAAGTCCACTGCGCCATGATTCCAGTCCACCTTCCGCGAATTGGCCATGGAAGCCATCTCTCTCCAAGCCACAGAGTGTCATGCGTCAGGCCACCGGCACCACCAGGGGGGAACGTCTTGCCCACACAGCACGAACCGCGGTCCGAACCGCAGCAGGACACACGGCAGGACGGACGGGAGGCCGCTCACCCGCATCGGGGGCGCCGACTGGTCCAGCTCTACACCGGGCTCGCGCTGTACGGCGCCAGCTCCGCGCTCCTCGTACGGGCGGGACTCGGCCTGGAGCCCTGGAACGTCCTCCACCAGGGCCTGGCTGAGCTGACCGGGCTGACCATCGGGGTGGTGTCGATCGTCGTGGGCGCGGCGGTGCTGCTCCTGTGGATCCCGCTCCGTCAGCGCCCGGGACTCGGCACGGTCTCCAACGTCTTCGTGGTGGGCATCGCGATGGACGCCACCCTGGCGCTGGTACCGGAGGCGCACACCCTGGCCGTACGGATACCCCTGCTGGCCGCCGGGATCGTGCTCAACGGCGCGGCGACCGGCCTCTACATCGCGGCCCGCTTCGGCCCGGGCCCGCGTGACGGCCTGATGACGGGGCTGCACCGGCGCACCGGGCGCTCGCTGCGGCTGATGCGGACGGCCGTGGAGGTCGCGGTGCTGGCCACCGGCTTCGCCCTCGGCGGCACGGTCGGGGTGGGCACCCTTCTCTACGCCCTCTGCATAGGGCCCCTCGCCCAGCTCTTCCTGCGTGTGTTCGCCGTGCCCTCGGAATCCGGCAGCACGGTCGTTGCCACCGGTCCATCGAAGCGGGCGATACTTCCCGGGTGACCGCCCTCATACGCCACCCCTACCTCGACCACCCGGGCCCGATCGCCTTCGCCCACCGGGGCGGGGCGGCCGACGGCCTGGAGAACACCACGGCCCAGTTCCGGCGGGCCGTGGAGGCGGGCTACCGCTACATCGAGACCGACGTCCACGCCACGCTCGACGGCAAGCTCGTCGCCTTCCACGACTCGACCCTGGACCGGATGACCGACGGGGCGGGCCGGATAGCCGATCTGCCGTGGAGGGAGATCAGCGGCGCGCGTGTGGCGGGCGTCGAGCCGGTCCCCCTCTTCGAGGCACTGCTCGAAGAGTTCCCCGACGTCCGCTGGAACGTGGACGTCAAGGCGGAGCCCGCGCTGCACCCGCTGCTCAATCTGATCGCCCGCACGGAATCCTGGGACCGGGTCTGCGTCGGCTCCTTCTCCGAGTCCCGGGTGGCCCGCGCCCAGCGCCTGGCCGGTCCGCGCCTGGCCACCTCGTACGGCACGAGCGGCGTACTGGGGCTGCGGCTGCGCTCGTGGGGCGTCCCCGCCACGGTGCGCCGCTCGGCGGTCGCGGCGCAGGTGCCCGAGTCGCACGCCGGGGTGCCCGTGGTCGACCACCGGTTCGTGCGCGCGGCCCACGCACGTGGGCTGCAGGTGCACGTCTGGACCGTGAACGAACCGCAACGTATGCACCGACTGCTGGACCTGGGCGTCGATGGCATCATGACCGATCACATCGACACGCTGCGCAAGGTGCTTGAGGACCGGGGGACCTGGGTCTGACGCCCTCGCGCGGCCCGTTCACGGGGAAGCGAGGGGCACGGGTGGGCACCGACACCGTGCGGACGGACGCGGCAGACGACGCCGCGGGCAGACGGCGCGAACAACGCGGCTGGTACTTCTACGACTGGGCCTGCTCCGTCTACTCGACCAGCGTCCTGACCGTGTTCCTCGGCCCTTATCTGACCGAGGTCGCCAAGTCCGCCGCCGACGCGGACGGCTACGTCCATCCGCTGGGCATACCGGTCCGCGCCGGCTCCTTCTTCGCGTACTCGGTGTCCCTGTCGGTGATCCTCGCCGTGGTGATCATGCCGCTGGTGGGCGCGGCCGCCGACCGTACGGGCCGCAAGAAGCCGCTGCTGGCCGCGACCGCCTACGTCGGCGCCGCCGCGACCGCGGGGATGTTCTTCCTGGACGGCGACCGCTATCTGCTCGGCGGTGTCCTGCTGGTCGTGGCGAACGCGGCGCAGTCCGTGGCGATGATGCTCTACAACTCCTACCTGCCGCAGATCGCGCCGCCCGAGGAACGCGACGCCGTCTCCTCCCGGGGCTGGGCCTTCGGCTACGCGGCCGGCTCCCTGGTCCTGGTCGGGAACCTGGTCCTCTTCACCGCCCACGAGTCCTTCGGCATCTCCGAGGGCATGGCGGTCCGCATCTGCCTGGCCTCGGCCGGCCTGTGGTGGGGCGCCTTCACCCTGATCCCGCTGAACCGTCTGCGTGACCGGCGCCGCCCGGCCGGCGAGTCCGCGGGAGCGACGGCCCCGGGACTGCGTCAACTGGCGGCGACCGTCCGTGACATGCGGCGCCACCCGCTGACCCTGAGCTTCCTCCTCGCCTACCTCGTCTACAACGACGGCATCCAGACGGTGATCTCCCAGGCCTCGGTGTACGGCTCCGAGGAGCTCGACCTGGAGCAGTCCACGCTCATCGTGGCCGTGCTGCTGGTGCAGATCCTGGCGGTGGGGGGCGCCCTCGGCATGGGCCGGCTCTCCCGGCGCTACGGCGCCAAGCGCACCATCCTCGGTTCCCTGGTCGCCTGGACCCTGATCCTCGCCGCCGGATACTTCCTCCCGGCGAGTGCCCCGCTGTGGTTCTTCGTCCTCGCCTCGGGCATCGGCCTGGTCCTCGGCGGCAGCCAGGCCCTGTCCCGCTCTCTCTTCTCCCACCTGGTCCCATCGGGCAAGGAGGCCGAGTACTTCGCCGCGTACGAGATGAGCGACCGCGGAATGAGCTGGCTGGGCCCGCTGCTGTTCGGCGTGACCTACCAGCTGACCGGAAGTTATCGGGACGCGATCATCTCGCTGGTGGCCTTCTTCGTCCTGGGCTTCGCCCTGCTCACGAGGGTTCCGGTGCGCCGGGCGATCAGTGACGCGGGCAATCCCGTGCCGGACAGGATTTAGCGCCGGAAGCGAAAGGGCTGTAGTGTACGCGTTTGGCCTGCCAGGCGTACCGTTACTGCGCGTCAAAGATGCCGAAACGCTGTGTCACATCTGCTGCCAGATGTGACAAACCGGGCGCCGGTGGGTACTGAATTGGTTGACAAGGCTGCGGCTACGACGGCGACGCAGGACCCGGAACGGGACACGGAACGGGAATCTTTACCGCCGACCGGACGTTGACCGGATGACGACGACAGCGACACCTGTCCTGTGGGCGACAAGCCCGGGAGGCACGATTCATGAGTGAGCGAGCTCTTCGCGGCACGCGCCTCGTGGTGACCAGCTACGAGACGGACCGCGGCATCGACTTGGCTCCGCGCCAGGCCGTGGAGTACGCATGCGAGAAGGGGCACCGCTTCGAGATGCCCTTCTCGGTCGAGGCGGAGATTCCGCCGGAGTGGGAGTGCAAGGTCTGCGGGGCCCAGGCACTCCTCGTGGACGGCGACGGCCCTGAGGAGAAGAAGGCCAAGCCCGCGCGTACGCATTGGGACATGCTGATGGAGCGGCGCACCCGTGAGGAACTCGAAGAGGTCCTCGAAGAGCGCCTGGCGGTTCTCCGCTCCGGCGCGATGAACATCGCGGTACATCCGCGAGACAGCCGCAAGTCCGCGTAACCCCTCCGGGGCCGGGCGGACCGACAGCGCAACCGATGACCGCGAGCGCCGTACGAACTTGTACGGCGCCCGCGGTCTTTGACGTGCGATGTGCGTGGTGCGTGGTGGTGCGATGTCGGGTGCGGGTGGGTGGGGGCTTCTCGCGCAGTTCCCCGCGCCCCTGAAAAAGCGGGGCTGCGCCCCTGCTTTTTCGGCCCCGAGGGCCTAAGGCCCTTAAGGGGCGCGGGGAGCTGAGCGATCAGCCCCCACAGGACCCGCGGATGGGGGTCATAGGGGCGCAGCTCACGCGTCTCAGCGACTCAGCGGCGGACGCGGCGGCAGGTCTCCGGAACCCCCGGCACCCCCGGAGCCCTCGTCGTTCCGGATGACCTCCCCCTGCACGACCTTGCCGTCGGGCCGGTGCATCCGCGCCTGCTGGAAGGCGTCCCCGAGAGAACCCGAACTCGCCTCACGGATCTTCCGCTCGAAGGTCCGCTCCGTGTAGCGCCCCAACGCCCTCTGCACCGGCGGGATCAACAGCACCAGCCCCACCGCGTCCGAGACCAGCCCGGGCAGCATGAGCAGCAGGCCGCCCAGCATCAGGAAGCCGTTGCCCTCGCTTTTTCCGGAGCCGGAGGCGGAGCCGGATCCGGGCCCCCCGGCCGCCGCCCCGCCCTGCTGCTGTTGCAGCGTCTCGGACAGCACGCGGAACGCCCGCCGCCCGGCCCGCTTCACCACGGCCGAGCCGCCGGCGAAGCCGGCCACGAGCAGCAGGAAGACCGTGAACCCGCCGGCCGCGCCCGCGACCACCGTGAGCAACCAGATCTCCAGCACCAGCCATGCGGCGACGCCCAGCGGCAGGAACGTGCGCAGCCGGGAACGCCGGGGCCGGGCAGAGTGGGTCGAGGACGGAACGCCAGTCGTCATGCTCCCAGTGTGCCTGGACCCGGCTCAGCACGGGATAAGGGGATGATCAGGGCTTTCGGTCGTCCCGCCCCAGCACCTTGCCGACCCGCTCCCCCACGCCCCACGCCGTGACCCGCCAGAGCGCCTCGACGAGGATGTCACGGCTCATCTTGGAGTCGCCCAGTTCGCGCTCGACGAAGGTGATGGGCACCTCGACCACGTGGTAGCCCGCCTTGATCGCGCGGCGGGCGAGGTCGACCTGGAAGCAGTACCCCTGGGAGGCGACCTCGTCGAGGCCGAGCCCTTCGAGGGTCTCGCGGCGGAACGCCCGGTAGCCGCCGGTGACGTCACGCACGGGGACGTCGAGCAGCACCCGGGAGTAGAGGCTGCCGCCGCGGGAGATGAACTCGCGGGATCTGGGCCAGTTCACCACGCGCCCGCCCGGCACCCAGCGGGAACCGAGGACGAGGTCGGCGCCCTTGAGCGCGGTGAGCAGCCGGGGCAGCTCCTCGGGCTGGTGCGAGCCGTCGGCGTCCATCTCGATGAGGACGCCGTAGCCGTTCTCCATGCCCCAGCGGAAGCCCGCGAGATAGGCCGCGCCGAGCCCCTCCTTGCCCTTGCGGTGCAGCACCTGGACCTGGTCGTCCTCGACGGCCAGTTCGTCGGCGAGCTTGCCGGTGCCGTCGGGGCTGTTGTCGTCGGCCACCAGGACGTGCGCCTCGGGAACGGCCTTGCGCACCCGGCCCACGATCGCCTTGATGTTCTCCGCCTCGTTGTAGGTCGGGATGATCACCAAGGCCGTGCCGAGCGGGCCGAACCGCCTCTCCTGGCCTTGAGCCGCGAGGGTCCCGTCGCCGTCGTTCACTGCTGCCCCTTCAAGTCCTCCGTACGCAGGGGACCACCATAGTGGCCGCGGCCTGCAATGGAGTGTCGGCCGGTGTCCAGAGGGGTGTCGATTCAACAGGAGGTGTGCGGGAGCGCGCTCTGCGTAGCCCGTGCGCCGCCACAGCGGACCTCGTACCGTCCTGCGAGGCGGCGGGCGGAGCGGGAAGTCACCCGCGACGGATGGGGGCCCGACGCCCTTCGGGCCGACCTGGGGCCCGCTGGCTGCGGGTCGACCGAAAGCCGTTGTCTACTGAGCGTCCGGGCCCCACCCGGGTCGCACCTACCCGACCGGGCCGGAACGTTCCCTCGCCGGAGCGCGGACCCTGGGCCTGGCTCCCAGTGATGGTGCGCCGGTGCGGCGCACCGCCCCTGACCCAGCGGCGCTTCGACGACCGCGCGGAAGTTCCCCGGTCGGACGTCCGGTGGTGGACCCGGCAGAACCTACCCGCCCCCTGGCGCCAACTGTCAACCACCGTTTGACCTGCGAAGATTGCCTCCCACGCCTGGTGGGAGGGGAGGATGCGCAGGTCGCGCGGTGCCCCGGCGAGCCATGATCGGCTCCGCGTCCTCCCGGGAGATCACTCGCCCGGCCGTACGAAAACCGTGCGCCCCGCGACCACGGTCCGCAGACAGACGGGCAGGTCGGAGCCGGGGCTCAGGTCGGGCAGGCCGGGGGTGCCGGAACGGGGATCGGTGGACCAGCGGGCGACGCGGTCGTCGGGGGCCTGGACGACGAGGTCGCCGGTGTGCCACACCGCGTAGTCCGCGGGAGCGCCCGGCACGAGGACGCCCGCGTCGTCGCGTCCGATCGCCCGCCAGCCGCCCCGTGTGTGCGCTGTGAACGCGGCGCGCACCGAGACCCGGTGCTCCGGCGTGCGGTGGAAGGCCGCCGCCCGGACGGTGCCCCAGGGGTCGAGAGCCGTGACCGGACTGTCGGAGCCGAACGCCAGGGGCACCCCGGCCCGCAGCAGCGCCGCGAACGGGTTCAGGGTGCGGGCACGGTCGACACCCAGCCGCTGGGCGTACATGCCCTCCTCCCCGCCCCACAGCGCGTCGAACGCGGGCTGGACGGAAGCGGTCAGGCCGAGTTCGGCGAACGCGGCGACGGTGTCCGGGGTGAGCATCTCGGCGTGCTCGACCCGGTGCCGGGCAGCCCGTACCCGGGCCAGGCCGACCTTCTCGGCTGCCGCCCGCACCCCCTCGACCACCGAGGCCACCGCGGCGTCCCCGATGGCGTGGAAGCCCGCCTGGAGGCCCGCCTCGGTGCAGGCGACCACGTGGGCGGCGACGGCGCCGGCGTCCAGGTAGGCCGTGCCGGTGTGGTCGGCGTCGGCGTACGGCTCGTGCAGGCACGCCGTGTGCGAGCCGAGGGCGCCGTCGACGAAGAGGTCGCCGGCGGCGCCGATCGCGCCGAGGGCGCGCGCCTTCTCCACGTCGCGCTCCGCCCAGTAGCCGACGACGCGCGGGCCGGGCTCCTCTGCGGAGAGCCGCAGCAGCCCTGTGAAGTCGTCCTCGGAGGAGATCTCGGGGCCCGCGCACTCATGGAGCGAGCCGATGCCGAGGGAGGCGGCGTGGGCGAGGGCGGCGCGCTGGGCCTCGATGCGCTGGGCGGGGGTGATGGCGCCGAGCGCGGTGGCGCGTACGGCGTGGTGGGCGTCGCGGGTGAGCGGGCCGTCCTCGAAGGCGTCGGCGCCGGTGACCAGGTCCAGCAGGGCGGTGGTGACGACGGCCGAGTGGACGTCGATCCGGCTCAGGTAGAGCGGGCGCCCGCCGGTGGCCTCGTCGAGTTCGGCGCGGGTCGGGGGGCGGCCCCCGGGCCAGCGGGCGGCGTCCCAGCCGTGGCCGAGGAGGACGCGGTCGGCGGGTCGGGCGGCGGCGAATTCCCGTACGAGAACGAGCGCGGCCTCCAGGGAGGGTGCGGCGGTGAGGTCGAGGCCGGTGAGCGCGAGGCCGGTGGCGGTCGTGTGCACATGGGCGTCGGTGAACGCCGGGGTGACCAGGGCACCTTCGAGATCGACCACCTCGTCGACGCCGGCCGCGAAGGCGTCGGCGGCGCCCTCGGAGCCGACCCAGGCGATCTGGCCGTGCTCCACGACCATCGCGGTGGCGAACGGGTCGGCGGGGCTGTGGACTTCTCCACCGCGGAGCAACACGGTGTTCGACGGGGCGGTGCGATCGCTCATGGGGACAGTCTCGCGTGCGGCGGCTGCCGCGACGTACTTGGGCCGGTGTTCCACGGCACCCGGCGCTGTCGACTGTGCCCACCCTCCCCCGCTCTCTCGGCGTCGCTCGAGCGGGAGGTGCCCCCTCTTGTCGGCCGCCCTGGTGCACCCCGGCCCGCAGCGCGGAAGGATCGCCCACAGCGATGAGCCGCCGGCAGCGAACAGACGAGCGGCAGGCGGCAGGCGGCAGGCGGCAGGCGGCAGGCGGCAGGCGGCAGGCGGCAGGCGGCAGGCGGCAGGCGGCAGGCGGCCGAGGAAACGTCCGGCGGCGGCCGTGCCGAGCCGCGCCGTCAGATTCTCGGGGGCCTGGCCTCGTACGGGGTCGACAGCACCACCGTCGTCCGCGTCGAGACGCCGGCGAGCGACCGCAGGCGCGCCAGCAGCTCCTCCAGCTCGTGCGGGGTCGCCACGCGGACCTTGAGAATGTAGTTCTCGTCGCCGGCGACGCTGTGGCAGGCCTCGATCTCCGGGACGCCCGCGAGGCGTTCGGCGATGTCGTCGGGGGCGCTGGGATCGAACGGTTTGACCGAGATGAACGCGGTCATCGGCAGCCCGACGGCCTCCGGGTCGACGACCGCGGCATAGCCCCGGATGACGCCACGCTGCTCGAGTCGGCGCACCCGCTGATGCACCGCCGACGTGGACAGGCCCGTGGCCTTGCCCAGGTCGGTGTAGCTCATCCGCCCGTCCGCGACGAGCAGCTGCACGATCTGTCGGTCCAGCTCCTCCATGGCGCAAGAACCTACAGGGCGCTTGATCTCCTGCGATACCTGAGCGGCGCAGGTCATGACCGGTTCGTGATGTGCCTGCGAGCCGCCTGTGAGCCATACGGGTGACAGCCGGACCATGTCGGGCACCTGCGAGCGGCATGTGACGAAGACCACAGCACCCGAACAGGCTTCGTGATGATCTCGTGATTACCCCCGAGACGGGGCGGGAAGTGCTTGCTGTGGTCGAGGCCGCAGTGCCTTCACGGCCCAGCCCGAGGGGGAGAATCCCATGCAGAGTCTTAAGCGCCCTGGTCGTACCGCACCCAAGCGACTCCAGGCGGTCATCGAGCCCGAGCCGGAGGGCGTCGAACCGGACGACGAGTTCGACGCGTACGACACCTTCGAGATGTACCGGGTGATCTGCCCGGACTGCGCTCAGCCCATCGCCCTGCTGTCCGATGAGGACAGCCTCCCCGAGCACGCGCGCGTCGTTTCGCCGTGGAACCCCTTCGGGCTCACGGCCTGTGCCGGCACCGGTCGTTCGGCGAGCGAGGCCCGGTCGGCGGACGAGTCCGTCGAGCCGCAGGAGCAGGACACCGCGCTGCTGTTGACGCTCCCGCAGAGCATCGACTGGCGCACCCAGCCCTTCTCGCACGTCGGTGGCCCGGGCTCGCGCCCGATCCGCGTGCCGGTGATGCGGCGCCAGCAGCCCGAGCAGAGCCGGGCCGAGCAGCGCCGAGCCGCTTGATCCCGGGCCCGGTCGGGCCCAGCGCCTCCGTGCCCGGCGGGCAGGCCGCCCTGCCCCGTTCGGTCCCGGCGCGAACTCAGACACGATTCCCGGGAACGGTGACCCGCGCGACCTCGTGCGCGTTGGCCCGGTATGACCCCACCTTTTTCGGTGACCGGGAGTCGGCGTCACATCTTCGTACCGGCTTCGGCAGAATCGCTTCCGCAAGGGTCGGCCCCGCTCCAGGACCCGCCCATCTACCGTGCTCTGCTGCGGACTTGGGCAGAACGGGGCCGCACCCTGCCGGGGCGTCACGATCCGGAATGGGTGCAACTGGTGACGCCGCCCAGCGGTCTCGACCAGTTCGGCACCCGCGCGGACCCGCTCGGGGCGCCCGACTTCTTCCGTGGTTCGTTCAGCGTGACTCGGGCCCCGCGAGGTGACGGGCGATGACCATCCGCTGGATCTGATTGGTGCCCTCGACGATCTGGAGCACCTTGGCCTCGCGCATGTACCGCTCGACGGGGAAGTCCGCCGTGTAGCCGTACCCGCCGAGGATCTGGACGGCGTCCGTGGTGACCTTCATCGCGGCGTCGGTGCACAGCAGCTTCGCCATGGCCGCCTGCTTGGAGAACGGCCTGCCCGCGTCGCGCAGTCGTGCGGCCGAGAGGTAGAGCGCGCGTCCCGCCTCCACCTGTGTCGCCATGTCGGCGAGCATGAAGCGCAGCCCCTGGAAGTCGGAGATCGGGCGTCCGAACTGCTGCCGTCCGGTGGCGTAGGCGACCGCTTCGTCCAGTGCCGCCTGAGCCACGCCGATCGCGCAGGCCGCGATGCCGAGCCGCCCGGAGTCGAGCGCGGACAGGGCGATCGCGAAGCCCTGACCCTCCTCACCGATACGCCTGCTGTCGGCGACGCGCACCCCGTCGAAGTAGAGCTGCGCGGTGGGTGAGCCCTTCATGCCCATCTTCTTCTCCGGTGCCGCGGCGCTCAGCCCCGCGGCGTCCCCCGGCACCAGGAAGGCCGTGATGCCCCGGGAACCGGAGCCCTCGCCGCCCGTACGGGCCATCACCGTGCAGAAATCGGCGATGCCGCCGTGGGTGATCCATGCCTTGGTGCCGCTGATCACCCAACCCTCGCCGTCCCGCACCGCCTTGGTCCGCAGGGACGCGGCGTCCGAGCCGGACGAGGGCTCGGAGAGGCAGTACGCGCCGAGCAGACGGCCGCCCAGCATCGCCGGCAGATGCTCGGCCCGCTGCTCCTTGGTCCCGTAGTCGGCCAGAGCGTGACAGGCCAGGGTGTGGACGCTGACCCCGAGGCCGACCGTGAGACGGGCCATGGCGAGTTCTTCCAGCGCCTGCAGATAGACCTCGTAAGGCTGGCCCCCGCCGCCGTGTTCCGCGTCGTACGGCAGGCCGAGCAGTCCCGACTCGGAGAGCAGACCGAAGAGTTCGCGAGGGAAGCGGCCGGCGTCCTCCTCCGCCGCCGCGTGCGGGGCGATCTCCCGCTGCGCGATCTCACGGACGAGCGAGATCAGATCCCGGGCCTCCTCCGTGGGCAGTTGACGGTCCACCGGCTGCGCGGCGCGCTCGGGCATGGCGACGCTCTCCTCCCTGTAGGGCACGGCGGCGGACACGCACCGGGGATGAGGTGGTGCCGCCGGGGCACACGTGCCACAGCCGATGGTCCTCCTCCGGATCACGGAAGCCGCTGATCAGCGGCGGTGGCGCTGGAAGTATGCCCGATCCGGCGCAGCGAGTCACCGGTTGACGACCGTTCGTCCGGGCACGTTCCGAGCCCGCCACACCCCCGCCCAAATTGGTCCGAACCATTGACCCCAGTGGTCTAGTCCTCTACGTTCTCCCCCAACAACGCGACACCGCGTTCACCCCCCTCGGCACAGCAGGTCCAGGCAGGACCCTCCCCGTCCCGCTCCCCTCCCCCGGAGTCACGATGCTCAGACCGCACAGCCCCCGCGTCCCCGTCAGGACGCTTGTCGCCGCCACGTGTTGCGCCACCCTCGGCGCTGGACTGCTCGCCGGAGCCGGCACCGCGACCGCCACCCCGGCGGAGGCCGGCTCCCCGCAGCGCACGCCCGGCACGGCCCCTTCCAAGGTCGTCGGCTATTTCATCGACTGGGGCATCTACGGCCGCAAGTACTACGTCAAGAACATCGAGACCTCCGGCTCGGCGAAGAAGCTCACGCACATCAACTACGCCTTCGGAAACGTCGTCGACGGCAAGTGCTCCCTCGGCGACCCCTGGGCGGACACCGACAAGCCGTTCACCGCCGAGGAGTCCGTGGACGGCGTCGCGGACACCGCGGACCAGCCGCTCAGCGGCAACTTCAACCAGCTGCGCAAGCTGAAGAAGCTGCACCCCAACCTCAAGATCGTCTGGTCGTTCGGCGGCTGGACCTGGTCCGGCGGCTTCGGTGAGGCGGCGAAGGACCCGGTGGCCTTCGCGAACTCCTGCTACGACCTCGTCGAGAACTCCCGGTGGAAGGACGTCTTCGACGGGATCGACATCGACTGGGAGTACCCCAACGCCTGCGGTCTCACCTGCGACACCAGCGGCAGCGAGTCCTTCGAGGACCTGATGGCCGCACTGCGCAAACGATTCGGCAAGAAGGAGCTCGTCACCGCGGCGATCACGGCCGACGCCAAGCCCGGCGGCAAGATCGACGCGGCGGACTACGCGGGCGCCGCGAAGTACGTCGACTGGTACAACCCGATGACCTACGACTACTTCGGCTCCTGGGACGCGACCACCGCCCCGCACTCGCCGCTCTACCCCTACCCGGGCATCGCCGACAAGCACTTCAACACCGCCGCCACCATCCAGAAGCTGAAGAGCCTCGGCATCCCGTCCTCCAAGCTGCTGCTCGGCATCGGCTTCTACGGCCGCGGCTGGACGGGGGTGACCCGGTCGGCGCCCGGCGGCACGGCGACCGGCCCCGCCGCGGGGACGTACGAGGCGGGCTACGAGGACTACAAGGTGCTCAAGAAGACGTGCCCGGCCAACGGGGTCGTCGGCGGCACCGCGTACGCCAAGTGCGGTGACGACTGGTGGAGTTACGACACCCCGCGGACCATCAGGGGGAAGATGGCGTACAAGCACGCGCAGGGCCTCGGCGGCACCTTCTTCTGGGAGCTGAGCGGCGACACCGCCGACGGCGAGCTGATCAAGGCGATCAAGTAACCGCCGTGACGGGGGACTTGGGGTGGGGGTCGGTCGGCGGACCCCCACCCCGAGTGCGTCGCCGGGGTGTCCCCGGACCCTGGAGCGCTCAGGCGTCCCGGCGGGCGGGCTCCGGCGCGAGATAGGCCGGGGCCAGCTCCTCGATGGCGCGCAGCGAGCCGCCCAGCATCTTGACCAGCAGGTCGCGCATGGTGTCGCGGGGCAGTTCGGGGCGGTCGATCCAGTCCAGCGTGGCGCCCTCGACCGCGCACACCCAGCCGAACAGGCCCATGCGGGCGACCGGTTCGATGTCCGTCCTGCCGTACGCGCCCTCCGCGATGGTGGCGACGATCGCCTCGCGGACGCCGTCCCGGATCGCGTGGACCTGGGTGTCGAAGCCGACACCGCCACTGACGATGGTGCGGTAGGCGGCCTGGTTGTCCTCCGCGTACCGGAGATAGCAGTCTATGGTCCTGTGCACCCGTTCGACGGGCGGCAGTTGCAGCCCGCTCGCCGCGAACGTGATCAGATCGGCCACCGAGTCCTCAACGATCGCGAGGTAGTAGCCGCGCTTGGACTTGAAGTAGTAGTAGATCAGTCCCTTGGCCACGTGCGCCTGACGCGCGATGTCGTCCATGGACAACGTGTCGTACGACGTGTCGGCGAACAACTTGCGCCCGATGGAGATGAGTTCGGCGCGGCGCGCCAGCGAACGGTCGGTGCCGCGAGCCCTCGACGGTTCGACGCCACGCTGTTGACTGCTATTCAATTTCGGTCCTGGTCTCCAACTGCCAGCGGGACAACCGCAGTATCGCAGACCCTCACCACCAGCTTGTTCGACTCTGATCGACAGAATCGACCGGCGGATCAGGTCACAGCAGACCCAGCTGGGCCACCAGCATCGCGACGACCACGACCAGGGTCCAGCCCATCACGTGCTCGACGATCTTCGGGCCGTCGTCCCCGGGCCCGCCCGTGCGGGTCCGGATGCGGGTGGCGGTGGCGGAGGTCGCGGTCATGGCAGCTCGCTGGTGTGATCGGTGTGCGGTGGGCTCCCCCCACCGCCTCGTCCACCTTGCCACCGCATGGGCGGTTCGCGGCCGAGACCTTGGTCACACGTCGGCGCGGCCCCGGTCGCCCGGGAGCCGCGCCGCACCTGACCTGCCGCGTCAGTGGATGCCCACCGCCGAGAGCGCCGCGCGCTGGCGGGCCGTGGGACGCGCCGGGAAGTACACATAACAGACGCCGCCGGTGCCGGAGACGACCTTGCCGGCGGCGTTGTACCGCTTGGTCCGCAGCCAGATGTTCTCCCACTCGCGCCGCCGGTAGACCCGGCGCACCGCCTCGTTGGTCGGCGAGTTCGGGTCGTTGGCGATGACGTCGCCCTCGGCCGTGAAGCCGATCACCGTCATCAGATGCCCGGCCGTGCCGTAGCCCGCCCCCGTCAGCTCCTCCGCGAGGAACGACTGGGAGGTGATCGCCGGGATGCCCGCCCCGATCAGTGTCTCCAGGTCGGTGAGCGAGCCCAGCCGGGTCACCACGCCCTGGAGATCCCGGTAGGTGGCGGCGTAGGCGGCGTTGAAGGGCCAGTTGCCGCAGCCCTCGTACTGGTAGTCGAAGGTGAACCGCGCCGCGTGGCACACCTGCGGGTCCGCGAACGCCGGATCGACCCAGGCCAGGTCGGCGGCGGTGGGCTTCCTGCCCCAGAACTCCATGACCATCTGGGAGGAGGTGGGGCTGCACCAGGCCTCGCCGCCGTTGTCGTACTCGGGGTACTGACCCTTGTGGATCTCCTGCGAGTAGCGCGGGACGTCCAGCTCTCGTGCGAGTCCGGGCGTCGAGGCGGGAACGGTGAAGCGGTCG
Organism: Streptomyces sp. ATCC 21386; assembly: GCF_018728545.1. Taxonomy (NCBI): domain Bacteria; kingdom Bacillati; phylum Actinomycetota; class Actinomycetes; order Kitasatosporales; family Streptomycetaceae; genus Streptomyces; species Streptomyces sp. ATCC 21386. The sequence goes on along the minus strand of NZ_JAAVVL010000001.1, from coordinate 3,856,610 downwards.
GGGACGTCGGAGCCCATCGCGCCGAGCCGCCAGACCGTGGGGGTGAGCCGGGTACCGGGCGTGCGGTAGAGCGTCAGGCGCAGCCGGTAGGAGGCCAGGCGCAGGCCCGTCGCCGGGTCGTCGATCGCGAAGGTGTCCGTCCAGACACTGCTCCTGCCGTCCTTCTGGCCGTCGACGGACGTCCGCCTGATGTCCCGGTCCCCGGACGCCCACCTGCCGAGCACGTACCAGGGCGTGTCGGTGCCGTCGGAGTACGTGCCCTTGAGCTCGATCCCGATCCAGGTGCCCTCGGGGGTGTGCGCGTTCCAGGACGCGACGGCCTCGGTGGCGGGCACCGTGAGCCGGTGGACCGGCGAGGTCCAGGTCCCGTACTCCCACGCGGCCGTACGCCCGGTGTGCGGGTCGGTGTAGTCGATGGTCCCGAGCGGCGTGTCGATCACCAGGCCCGGCCGCGCCCCCGCCTTCGCCAGGGTGCCCCGGGCGCTGCCCGAGCACCAGTCGGCGTACGAGGTCCAGGCCCGGAAGTCGGTGAAACGTTCCGGTGCTCGCGTGGGGCGGCCGGGGGCCTCGCCCCGGCCGCTCGTGGTGTCTGCGACCGCCTGACCCGCCGCTCCCGCGGCCGCCGCGGCGGCTGCGGTGGCTGCGGTGGCGACGGCTGCGGTCAGGACGGTCCTGCGGGACGGCTCGGAGAGGCTCGTCATCTGCGGGTGACCCCCAGTGGTCCGGATGGAACGGTTCAGACGCACGGCTGTTCGCCCACTATGGACGCCGGGGAACGAGTTCTGCCAGCACCTCGCGCCGCGCCACGCCCGCCAATATTGGTCGACACCAGTGGCGTATCCGCGACCGCGCGGCACGGTGTTCAATCCACGTATGCACGACTCCCCCGCTTCCGTGGACCCGGCCGTCGACGACCTCGCCGCGCGGCTGCGGCGGCTGCCGCCCTCCTGCGGCCCGGTCCGGCTGGTGGCGGTCGACGGGCACGCCGGTTCCGGGAAGAGCACCTTCGCCGGACGGCTGGCGGACGCGCTCGGCGGCGCCCCGGTGCTGCACCTCGACGACATCGCGACACACGAGGAGCTGTTCGCATGGACGGATCGCCTGCTGGACCAGGTGATCGAGCCACTGCGCCACGGGCGGAGCGCGCGGTACACCCCCTACGACTGGCGTGCACGCGGCTTCGGCCCGGCGCGTGTGCTGCCGAGCGCGCCGGTGGTCGTCGTCGAAGGAGTGGGGGCGGGCCGACGGGTGTTGCGGCCGTTTCTGGCGTGGCTGGTGTGGATGGAAGTGGCGGAAGGGGATGCCTGGGCGCGGGGGCGGGCTCGGGACGGGGTGGAGCAGGACGACTTCTGGGCCGGCTGGGTCCGGGCGGAGCGTCGGCATTTCGCCGAGGATCCTTCTCGGCCGTTCGCCGATCTCCTGATTCGGCCGGGAAACACGGGGTACGAGGTGCTCACGGGGCCCCCGACGACTCCCGTATCGGCGCCGCATCTCACTCAGGGTGACGGGCCATCCGCAATGTGCTGAACTCGTGAAGACAGCTGTCCGAGAAGTTGCCCGAGGGCCCCAACTCGGCTTGACCGAGGGGCCGTACAGGTCTTACGTTCTCAATGTGCGGTCGATCGACACCGCCCGAATACGCGAAGCCCCCGGTTGTTCCCCCGTGATCGGGGGCTTCGTTCTGCCTTCTTCGCGGCTTTTCGGAAGCCTGAGGGACACGATTCCTTCACCCTCGGTCACCGTCCGCAATGCGCCCCGTCTGCTCCCACCTCGCGGGACGAGGGGTGCGGCACCCTTCGAAGGGCGCCCGACCCGCAGGTACGATGCCCAAGGTGCGACCTTCGGACGGCTGCAGCAACGCACCGGCGCAACTCCCGTCCGCGGCACAGCGGTTCGACGAAGGCTGCCGACGGGCACCGGCCCGTTCGGTTTCCAGCGGGGGCACGGTTTGTGGGGGACGTGATGGACTTCGGCTCGCGGGGCCCCGAGGCCCCGGCCGACCTCGCCTGGCTGCGAGGCGTGGACGCCTACACCATGGGCGCCTATCCGCAGGCGGAGGAGGAGTTCCGCGCCGCGGTGCGGATGGATCCGGGCATGGCGGACGGCTGGCTCGGGCTGCACGCGCTTCGGGTGGACACGACGACCGCGCTGCTGCGCATGTTCCGGCACCGGGAACGCTTCGGGGAGCAGCGCACCCGGCACCGTCGCACCCTCAACTCCTGGTACTGGCTGGGCTGGTGGGTGCAGCCGGTGCTGGAGAGCCCGCGTGATCTGCTCCTCGCGCACGCCTCGCACTGGCTGGACGGACGTCATGTGCCCGAGCTGGACCGGGCGCTCGCCGGGCTGCCGCCGGTCGACGCGGACCACCAGGTGCGTTTTCTGCACGCCTGCCGCGCCTATCTGGTCAAGGACTGGGAGCAACTGGTCCGGCACACCGATCCGCTGCTCGACGATCCCCTGCTGGGCATCGAGGCAGGGCTGTTCGGCGGGATGGCCAGGGTGCGGCTGGAGACGTACGGACAGGCCGAGCCACTGCTCTCCGCGGCGCTGATGCGCTGTCGCAGCGAGCAGCCGCAGCGCAAGGAGCTGCGGTACTGGCTGGCCCGCGCCCATGAGGGCACGGGGCGCAGCGCGGCCGCGCTGCCGCTGTACCGGGCCGTGCACCGGGTCGACCCCGCCTTCATGGACACCTCCGCCCGGTTGGCCGCGATCGCCGAGGGGGACGGGTACGACGACGACGCGAGCGACTTCGCCGCGATCTCGCTCGCCGGGATCGGGCAGGACGTGCTCGACGCCGACGGGCTGGAGCCGTTCTTCGACGCCGAGGGCCGGGACCTGAAGGTGTCCGATCCCGGGCCGCCGGCCTCGGGCGGGCTGCCGCCCGAGGCCGGCGACACCTTCGTACGGGAGAAGTCCGCCGTGGTGCCGGTGGAGCCGCTGTCCCTGCCGGCGGGGCCGACGGATCCGGAGCTGTTGGAGGAGGCGCTGGCCGAGCTGGAGCGGATGGTCGGCCTGGAGCCGGTGAAGCGGCAGGTCAAGGCGTTGTCCGCGCAGCTGAACATGGCGCGGTTGCGGGCCGGGCAGGGGCTGCCCGTGCAGCCGCCCAAGCGGCATTTCGTCTTCTCCGGGCCCTCGGGGACCGGGAAGACGACCGTGGCACGAATACTGGGCCGTGTCTTCTACGCGCTCGGGCTGCTCGGCGGCGATCACCTCGTCGAGGCGCAGCGTGCGGATCTGGTGGGCGAGTACCTCGGACAGACCGCCGTGAAGGCCAACGAGCTGATCGACTCCGCGATCGGCGGGGTGCTGTTCGTCGACGAGGCCTACTCCCTGTCCAACTCCGGGTACGGCAAGGGGGACGCGTACGGGGACGAGGCGCTTCAGGTGCTGTTGAAGCGGGCCGAGGACAACCGGGACCATCTGGTCGTGATCCTGGCCGGCTATCCGGAGGGAATGGACCGGCTGCTGGCGGCGAACCCCGGGCTGTCGTCCCGGTTCACGACGCGGGTCGACTTTCCCTCGTACCGGCCGTTGGAGCTGACCTCCATCGGGGAGGTGCTCGCGGCGGAGAACGGGGACGTGTGGGACGAGGAGGCGCTCGACGAGTTGCGGTCCATCTCCGGGCATGTCGTGGAGCAGGGGTGGATCGACGAGCTCGGGAACGGGCGGTTCCTGCGGACGTTGTACGAGAAGAGTTGTGCGTACCGGGACCTGCGGTTGTCGGGGTATCCGTCGATTCCCACGCGGGATGATCTGTCGACGTTGCGGTTGCCGGATCTGATGCAGGCGTACGGGGAGGTGTTGTCGGGGCGGGGGCCCGGAGAACCTTCGGCGATGTGAGTCTTTCTCGCCCCCGCCCCTACCCGGCCCATCGCAGGGGCTGCGCGCCCCTTGGACACCCGCGTCAAAGACTCGGGGCTCCGCCCCGGACCCCGTTCGCGCAGTTCCCCGCGCCCCTGAAAAGGGGCGCGGGGAACTGCGCGAGAAGCCCCACCGACCCGCGGACGACCGACAAGCGAGCGGGGTCGAAGGGGCGCAGCCCCTGGATGGGGGCACCTCCCGCTCGAGCGAAGCCGAGAGTGGGGGAGGGACGGGTAGGGGCGGCGGGGGCGGGAATCAGCTGGCGAGGGCCTGCTGCGGGGGTTCGCTGAGCCTTGGCTCTGTCACCCGGGCCGGGGGGACCTCCCGGTGGGCCGGGTCCCGGACCTCTCCCACCAGCAGTTCCAGGACGTCCTCCAGTGCCGCCAGACCGAGTACCTTGCCGGACGCGTCGGCCACCTGCGCCAGATGCGTGGCGGCCCGCCGCATGACCGTCAGCGCGTCGTCCAGCGGCAGCTCCGCGCGGAGGGTGGTCATGGGCCGCCAGATCTGCTGGGGAACGGCACGGTCGGAGTCCTCCAGGTCCAGGACGTCCTTGACGTGGAGGTAGCGGCCCATGAAGGCACCGTTCTCCGCGACCACCGGGAAGCGGGAGTAGCCCGTGCGGGCGGTCAGCGCCACGATCTGCGCGGGCGTCACCGAGGGGGCCACCGTCACCAGGGTGTCCCGCTTGAGCAGCACGTCCGTCACCGGGCGGGAGCCCAGCTCCAGCGCGTCCTCCAGCCGCTCCTGCTCCTCGGGGTCGAGCAGCCCGGCCTGACCGGAGTCCTCGACCAGCCTGCCCAGCTGGACGCTGGTGAAGACGGCCTCGACCTCGTCCTTGGGCTCGACGTGGAAGAGCCTGAGGACCACGCGGGCGCAGGCACCGAGACCGGCGGTGACGGGCTTGCACAGCCGCGCGAAGGCCACCAGTGCCGGGCTCAGCCACAGGGCCGTCTTCTCCGGCGCCGCCATCGCCAGGTTCTTGGGCAGCATCTCGCCGATGACGAGGTGCAGGAAGACGACCACGGCCAGCGCGATGACGTAGCCCAGGGGGTGGATCATGCCGTGCGGGAGGTGGATCGCCTCGAAGACCGGTTCCAGCAGCCGGGCCACCGTCGGTTCGGCCACCGCGCCCAGCGTCAATGAGCAGACGGTGATGCCGAACTGGGCGGCCGCCATCATCTGGGGCAGGTTCTCCAGGCCGTAGAGGACCTGGCGGGACCGGGTGGTCCCGAGGGGTTCGATCTGGCTGCGGCGGACGGAGACCAGGGCGAACTCTGCGCCGACGAAGAAGCCGTTGGCGAGCACCAGGAGCAGGGCGAACAGGAGTTGGAACATGCTCATCGGGTTGCCTCCACGGCCGAGGCGGCGTCTGTGGCGGGGGTGATGCCCGGGAAGCGGGCCGCTTCCGTGACGGGGATGGTCGCCTTCACGTCGGCCGCCTCCGCGGCGGGGGCGGTGTCCTTGCCGCGGGCTGCCGCCTCCCGGCCGTGGACGGGGTCCGTGCCGGGTGTGGTGCGGACGAGGCGGACGCGCTCCGCGCGGTAGTGGCCGACCTGGCGCACCGCCAGCCGCCAGCCGGGCAGCTCGGCGTGGTCGCCGGGGGCCGGGATACGGCCGAGCAGGTCGGCGACCAGGCCGGCGACCGTCTCGTACGGGCCCTCCGGGACGTCGAGACCGATGCGCTGGAGCACGTCGACGCGGCAACTGCCGTCGGCGTCCCAGGCAAGGCGGCCGTCCTCGGGCGGGGCGGCGGCGAGTTCGGGCCGCTCGTGCACGTCGTGTTCGTCGCGCACCTCGCCGACCAGTTCCTCGACGATGTCCTCCAGGGTCACCACCCCGGCCGTACCGCCGTACTCGTCGACGACGACGGCGATGGGCTGCTCGCTGCGCAGCCGGGCCAGCAACGGCTGCACGGGCAGTGACTCGGGGACGAGCAGCGGGGTCCTGGCGATCCGGCCGACCGGGGTGTGCAGTCGTTCGTGGGCGGGGATCGCGAGGGCGTCCTTGAGGTGCGCCATGCCGACGATCTCGTCGATCCGCTCCCGGTAGACGGGGAAGCGGGAGAGGCCGGTGGCGCGGGTCAGGTTGACCACGTCCTCGGCGGTGGCCGAGGACTGCAGGGCGCTGACCTTGACCCGCGGTGTCATCACGTTCTCCGCGGTCAGGTCACCCAGGGAGAGGGTGCGGACGAAGAGGTCGGCCGTGTCCTGTTCCAGGGCGCCGGCCTGGGCCGAGTGCCGGGCGAGGGAGACCAGTTCGCCGGGGGTGCGGGCGGAGGCCAGCTCGTCGGTGGGCTCGACGCCGAAGGCGCGGACCAGGCGGTTGGCGACCGCGTTGAGAGCGGCGATGACCGGGCGGAAGAGACGGGAGAAGACGTGCTGGGGACCCGCGACGAAGCGGGCGACCTGCATGGGCTTCGACACCGCCCAGTTCTTGGGGACCAGTTCGCCGATCACCATCTGCACGGCCGAGGCCAGCAGCATGCCGACGACCACGGACACCCCGGACACGGCGCCTTCGGGTATGCCGATGGCGGTGAACGGGCCGTGGAGTATCTCCGCGAGAGCCGGTTCGGCGAGCATGCCGACGACCAGGGAGGTGATCGTGATGCCGAGTTGGGTGCCGGAGAGCTGGAAGGACAGCTCCTTGAGCGCGCCCACCACCTTGTGGGCCCGGCGGTCGCCCTCGGCGGCGGCTTTCTCGGCCTCCGGCCGCTCGACCGTGACGAGGCCGAACTCGGCGGCCACGAAGAAGCCGTTGGCGAGGATCAGCAGGAACGCGGCTCCGAGGAGCAGCAGGGGGATGGTCATGCCGCCGCCTCAGTGTGCCGGGAGGGGGCGGCGCAGGTACTACAGGACGATCCGTCCATCGCTGGAGGGAGTCACTCCTCGAATAGCAGGGAGCCCCTGCCTTCCGGGGTGGAACGACAGAGGCGGAGGCGCGACGAAAACGCCTCCGCCAACAGATTAATCAAGACAGGGGCCGGTGCGGCAGGGGCGGCGGCCCCGAGTCGGCCCTGATCTTGGTCAGGACCGACCGGGACGCGCCTCCGGGTCAGCCCTGACGCTGCTCGGGCTCGGCGACCGACCGGGCCTCGACCAGCGCCCTCAGGGTCCGCGCGTCCTCGATGGCACGCTGCTTGGCGATGCCCGGCTGGATGCCGAGCGCGGGCATGCTGGTGCCGTCGGTGAGGTCGAGGAAGACCCAGGGGTCGCCCACCCGCAGGTTGACCTGCACGATCTCGGCCCAGCCCAGCCGGCGCCGCGCGGTGATGTTGACGACGGTGACCCCGGCCTCGTCGGCGACGACCTTGGGCCGGGAGAGCATGCACAGCACCCCGGCGAGCATGGCCGCCGTGAAGACGAAGCTGAGCCGCTCCCCCGGGCCGAGTGTGGGCAGCAGCAGCGCGACGACCGTGATGACCACGAAGATCGCGCCCGCGGCGGTCAGCAGTACGGCTCGGGTGCGGCCCGGCCGAAAAGTGACGGGCAGCGTGGGGAGGGGGGACTGGTCGGGCATGGCGTGCGACTCCCCGGCCGTCAGAGGCGGCAGGCGTGGATGGCGGTGGTCAGGATGGCCCGCGCGCCGATGTCGTAGAGGTCGTCCATGATCCGCTGGGCCTCCTTGGCCGGGACCATGGCCCGGACGGCGACCCAGCCCTCGTTGTGCAACGGCGAGACGGTCGGGGACTCCAGGCCCGGGGTGAGCGCGACGGCCTTCTCCAGCTGCTCGACGCGGCAGTCGTAGTCCATCATCACGTACGTCCGGGCCACGAGGACGCCCTGGAGGCGGCGCAGGAACTGCTGCACCTTGGGCTCGTTCTCCGAGGTCGTGTCGGCGTCGACGCGGCGGATGACGACGGCCTCGGACTTCATGATCGGCTCGCCGAAGACCTCCAGGCCGGCGTTGCGCAGGGAGGTGCCGGTCTCGACGACGTCGGCGATGACCTCGGCGACGCCCAGTTCGATGGCGGTCTCGACGGCTCCGTCGAGGTGGACCACGGAGGCGTCGATGCCGTTGTCCGCGAGGTGGCCCGCGACGATGCCCTCGTAGGAGGTGGCGACCGTCTTGCCCTTGAGGTCCGCCACGCCGTCGGCCGTGCCCGGCTTGGAGGCGAAGCGGAAGGTGGAGCGGGCGAAGCCGAGGGGGAGGATCTCCTCGGCCTTGGCGCCGGAGTCGATGAGCAGGTCCCGGCCGGTGATGCCGATGTCGAGGCGGCCGGAGGAGACGTAGATCGCGATGTCGCGGGGGCGGAGGTAGAAGAACTCGACCTCGTTGGCCGGGTCGACGATCCGCAGCTCCTTGGACTCCCGGCGCTGCAGGTAGCCGGCCTCATGCAGCATCTCCCCCGCAGGGCCGGACAGGGAACCCTTGTTGGGGACGGCGATGCGCAGCATGAGGCCAGCTTCCTTCGTTCGGTTTCGTACGTTCGGGTTTCGTACGGGGTGGTGTGCGGGGGTACGGCTCAGAGGTGGGCGTACACGTCGTCCAGGGAGATGCCGCGGGCGACCATCATCACCTGGACGTGGTAGAGCAGCTGCGAGATCTCCTCGGCGGCTGCCTCCTTGCCCTCGTACTCGGCGGCCATCCAGACCTCGGCGGCTTCCTCGACGACCTTCTTGCCGATGGCATGGACGCCCTTCTCGACCAGTTCTGCGGTGCGGGAAGTGGCGGGATCGCCCTGGGCGGCCTTGTGCTGGAGCTCGGTGAAGAGCTCCTCGAACGTCTTCTTGGACATGGTGAGGCCCAGCCTACGCGCAACCGGCCGCGCCTCAGCGCCAGGGTTCAGATACTGAGCGGAGGGTCGCGGCGGTCGCCACCGCCGCGGTCACCGCCTCGTGGCCCTTGTCCTCGTTCGAGCCCTCGATGCCGGCGCGGTCCAGGGCCTGCTCCTCGGTGTCGCAGGTCAGTACGCCGAAGCCGACGGGGACTCCGGTGTCGACGGAGACCTGGGTGAGGCCCTGGGTGACGCCCTGGCACACGTACTCGAAGTGGGGGGTGCCGCCGCGGATGACGACGCCGAGGGCGACGATGGCGTCGTATCCGCGTCCGGCCAGGACCTTGGCGACGACGGGGAGTTCCCAGCTGCCGGGGACCCGCAGCAGGGTCGGCTCGTCGATGCCCAGGTCTCGCAGAGCGCGCAGGGCGCCTTCGACGAGGCCGTCCATCACCTTCTCGTGCCACTGGGCCGCGATGACCGCGACGCGCAGGTCGCCGCAGTTGCGTACGGACAGTTCGGGTGCGCCCTTGCCGCTCACGTTGCTCCTTGGTTCCTGGATCTCTTGCTCGTTGGTCTTGCCGCTGGTTTCGGTGTTACTGGTTGCCGCAGGTGGACGTGGTGGCGGTGTCCAGCCAGGGCAGGTCGTGGCCCATCCGGTCCCGCTTGGTGCGCAGGTAGCGGAGGTTGTGCTCGCCCGCGCGGACGGGCATCGGCTCGCGGTCGGTGACGGCGAGGCCGTGCCGGACGAGGGCGTCGGTCTTCTCGGGGTTGTTCGTCATGAGGCGCAGGCTGCGGACGCCGAGGTCCTGGAGGATCTGGGCGCCGGCGCCGTAGTCCCGGGCGTCGGCGGGCAGGCCGAGCTCCAGGTTGGCGTCGAGGGTGTCACGGCCGAGCTCCTGGAGTTCGTACGCGCGCAGCTTGGACAGCAGGCCGATGCCCCGTCCCTCGTGGCCGCGCAGGTAGACGACGACGCCGCGGCCCTCGGTGGCGATGCGCTGGAGCGAGGTCTGCAGCTGGGGGCCGCAGTCGCAGCGCAGCGAGTGGAAGATGTCGCCGGTGAGGCATTCGGAGTGGACCCGGACGAGGACGTCCTCGCCGTCGCCGATCTCGCCGTGGACCAGGGCGACGTGCTCGACTCCGTCGACGGTGGAGCGGTAGCCGTAGGCCGTGAAGTCGCCGAAGGCGGTGGGCAGTTGGGTCTTCGCCTCGCGCTTGACGGTGGGCTCGGAGCTGCGCCGGTAGGCGATCAGGTCCTCGATGGAGATGATCGTCAGGCCGTGCTTGCGGGCGAACGGGATCAGTTCGGGCAGGCGCAGCATGCGCCCGTCCTCGCCGGCGATCTCGACGATCGCGCCGGCCGGGCGCAGGCCCGCGAGGCGGGCGAGGTCGACGGCGGCCTCGGTGTGGCCGTCGCGCACGAGCACCCCGCCGGTGCGGGCGCGCAGCGGGAAGATGTGGCCGGGGCGGACGAAGTCGCCGGGCTCGGCGGTGCCGCTCGCCAGGAGTTGCAGGGTGGTGGCGCGGTCGGAGGCGGAGATGCCGGTGGTGACGCCGTGCCGCGGGCCCGCGTCGACGGTGACGGTGAAGGCGGTGCGCATGGACTCGGTGTTCTGCTGCACCATCTGCGGCAGTTCGAGCCGGTCCAGCTCGTCTCCCTCCATGGGGGCGCAGATCATGCCCCGGCACTCGCTCATCATGAAGGCGATGATCTCGGGGGTGGCCTTCTCGGCGGCGATGACGAGGTCGCCCTCGTTCTCGCGGTTCTCGTCGTCGACGACCACGACGGGACGGCCCGCCGCGATGTCGGCGATGGCCTGCTCGATCGGGTCGAGCCCGAAGTTCTCGACGTCGTCGGTGCTGTAGAGGATCGGCGCGGTGCTCATGCGGGGGCTCCTTCCAGGGCGGGCTTGCGGGAGCGCAGCCACCAGTCGCGCATGCCCCACAGGACGAGCGCGCCGTAGATGATGTAGACGAATCCGGAGAACGCGTATCCGTTGGCGAAGTTGAGGGGGACGCCGACGAGGTCGACGAGCAGCCAGGCGAACCAGAACTCGACCATGCCGCGCGCCTGGGCGTACATGGCGACGATGGTGCCGGTGAAGATGTAGGCGTCCGGCCAGGGGTCCCAGGACAGGGTCGGGAAGGCGGTGAAGAGGCCGCCGACGGCGAGGGTGCCGAGCGCGGCGCCGGCGATCAGCCAGCCGCGCTCGCGCCAGGTGGCGAAGCGCGGGGTGATGGCGCCGTCCGCCGACCGTCCCTTGGTGCGGTTCCACTGCCACCAGCCGTACGCGGCGACGGCCATGACGATGACCTGCTTGCCGGCGCTGCCGGTGAGGTCTCCGACGAAGAGGCTGAAGAGGACCAGGCCGGAGAGGAACTGCACGGGCCAGTTCCACAGGGAGCGGATCGCGCCGAGGGCGAGAGCGATCAGTCCGAGGACGTTGCCGATCATGTCCGACCAGAGGATCTGCTGGCCGAAGGCGGTGAAGGCGACGCTGTTCAGGGAGTTCACCGTCCCGCTCCCGGGGTGCCCGCCGTCCCCTGGCTGCCCAGCAGGCGCTCGACGTACTTGGCGATGACGTCGACCTCCAGGTTCACCGGGTCGCCGGGCTGCTTGCGGCCGAGCGTGGTCAGGTCGAGGGTGGTGGGGATGAGGCTGACGGTGAAGTAGTCGGGGCCGGCGTCGACGACGGTGAGGCTGATGCCGTCGACGGTGATGGAGCCCTTCTCGACGACGTACCGGGTGAGGTCCGCCGGGAGCGAGATCTTGACGATCTCCCAGTTCTCGGACGGCTTGCGCTCGATGACCTGGCCGGTGCCGTCGACGTGACCCTGCACGATGTGTCCGCCGAGGCGCTCACCGACGGCCATCGGGCGTTCGAGGTTGACTCGGGAGCCGACGGCGAGGGCGCCGAGGCTGGAGCGTTCGAGCGTCTCCGCCATGACGTCGGCGGTGAACCAGTCGTCCTCGTGCTCGACGACCGTGAGACAGACGCCGTTGACGGCGATGGAGTCGCCGTGCTTCGCCCCCTGGGTGACGACGGCGCCGCGCAGACGGAAGCGGGAGGAGTCGCCGAGGTTCTCGACGGCGGTGACCTCACCCAGCTCTTCGACGATTCCGGTGAACACTTCCCGGGTCCTCCTGCCTCGTGGGGCACGGACTCCGGGGCTGTCGAAGACGACAGACAGAGCGGACAGCGGCACAGGGGGCGACGCCGTATGCGGGCCCACCTCCGACGAGGCAGACCGAAAACAGACGGCGGCGCGCACGAATGCCCGCCCGCCGCGCACTGCCTCCCATCCGGACTTTAACCGTCGGTCCAGGAATTTCACCTGGTCAACCGGCCGCTGGAAGCGACCGGGTCGCGGACTGTAACCGCCGGTTCGGACTTTCACCGACCCCGGAGTGCGCTGCTTCTGGTACAGGGCCAGTGTGCCACGCCCGGTCGACACCCATGCGGGTGAGCGCTGTGGGGTGGCTCACAGACGGCATCACTGGACTTCTCCGACGAACACCGACGCGTTTCGGCTATCACTGACCAAGGGTCAATTTCTGGCACAGCGGCCCCACTCGAAAGGATCTCGACCCATTGACCACCTTGGTCTAGTCCTTTTAAAGTCTGCGGTCGCGGTACCCGCCTCGAACGGCCCGGCGGCGGTGACGACGGCCCTTGCCCCGCCGCCGGGTCCCCCGCCCTGACGGGTCCCCGCACTGCCGACCGGGGCCCCGGCCCGCACCCTGGTGTTCTCGGGACGGCGACGCGCAGAACGTGAAGGGGACGGACGGCATGACCACGATCCTGGTGACCGGTGGCACCGGCGTTCTCGGCCGCCCTCTCGGCGAGCGGTTGCGCGCGGACGGGCACGAGGTGCGGGTGCTCAGCAGGCACGCGTGGCCGTACGCCGTCGACCTCGTCGCGGGCGGGAGCGGGCTGGACGCGGCCGTGGCCGGGGTGGACACGATCGTGCACTGCGCGACGTCGCCGCGCGGAGGCGACGAGAAGGCGGCGGAGCACCTGATCGAGGCGGCGAAGCAGGCCGGGGTGGGCCATCTGGTCTACATCTCGATCGTCGGTGTGGATCGGGTGCCGCTGGGCTACTACCGGTCCAAGCTGGCCGTCGAGCGCCTGGTCGAGGGGTCCGGGCTGGGCTGGACGATCCTGCGCGCGACCCAGTTCCACGACCTGCTCGTGCTGCTCTTCGATGTTCTCTCCAAGCCGCCGGTCATGATGCTCCCCGCCGGGGTGAGCGACCAGCCCGTCGCCGTCACCGAGGTCGCGGACCGTCTGGCGGAGCTGGCCGGGGGCGCCCCCGCCGGCCGGGTGGACGACCTGGGTGGCCCGGAGATCCTCACCTTCCCCGAACTGGCCCGCGCCTACCTGACGGCCACCGGCCGCCGCCGCCCGCTCCTGAACGTCCCCCTGTTCGGCTCGGCCTACCGGGGCTTCCGGGACGGCGGACACCTCGCGCCGGAGCGGGCCGCGGGGAAAGGTACGTTCGCGGAGCACCTGGAGCGGCGGTTCGGGACGAAGCCGGGCAAGCGGTGAAAGCCGGGAGTGGGTGCCGGGGTAGAGGGCGGGGACCGGGGTAGAGGGCGGGGGCAGGGGGCCGGGTGCGAGGGCCGCTCCCCCGGACCTGACCTGCTGAACGTCCCGCTGCCGCGCGGACTGAACGTCGGACCTATCGCGCGGGCGCGCCGAACAGGTCGTCCTGGGCCGCCTCCCGGGCCATGAGCAACGCGCCGCGCAGGACCGCGGCTCCGCCGAGGCCGCCGGCCCGCACCTCGGTCGGGAGCGGTGACATGGCCGCCAGCCGCTCCCCCACCCTGACGGCGAGCTCCGCCCCACCGGCCTGCCCGACCTCGCCCCCGAGCACCACACACCCGGGGTCGAGCACAGCGACGACCGAGGCCGCGCCGATGGCCAGGCGGTCGGCGAGCGCGTCGAGGAAGGCGGCCTCGGGCGCGGGCGGCGACGCGTCCGCCGCGCCGTTCGCGGCGAGGGCGGTCACCGCCGACCGCACCAGCGTCGCCGCGTACGGCTCGTGCGGCACGGCCTCGGCCGTGAGGCCGTGTGCGGCGGCCAGCGCTGTCACCGCCGCCGCGCCGCCGAGGGAGTGGAAGCCGCCCTCGCAGTCGACGGCCGAGGGGACCATGGCCGTGCCCGGGACCGGGAGGAAGCCGATCTCTCCGGTGCCGCCGGAGGCACCGCGCCGGAGGCGGCCGTCGAGGACCACGGCGGCTCCGGTGCCGAGGCCCAGCCAGAGGAGGACGAAGGTGTCGCGGTCGCGGGCGACACCGTCGCGCTGTTCGGCGAGCGCGGCGAGGTTGGTCTCGTTCTCGACGAGGACGCGGGCGGGGAGCCGTTCGCCGAGGGCGGCGACCAGGCGGCGGTGCCATGCGGGCAGGCCGCTGGAGTCACGGAGTTCGCCGGTGACCGGGTCGATCAGGCCGGGAGCGCCGATCACCACCGTGTGCAGCCGGTCGGCGCCCGCTTCCTTGGCCGCGCGCTCCACCAGGGTGACCGCCTGCTCCACCGCGGGGCCCGTGCCGGTGTCGTCCGCGATCGGGACGGACGCCCGCGTCAGCTCCGTACCGATCAGATCGGCCACGACGACCGAGACGCCCTCGGTGCGCACATCGAGGGCGGCGAGATGCGCGCGGTCGGCGACGATGCCGTGGACGCGGGCGTTGGGCCCACGCCGCTGCTCCCCCGACTCCCCCACGACCTCGATCAGCCCGGCGGCCGTGAGGCGCTCCACGAGGTCGGCCACGGTGGGCCGCGACAGCCCCGTGAGCTGCTTCAACCGCCCTGCCGTCAGCGGCCCTTCCTGCTGCAGCAGCCGCAGGGCGAGCCGGTCGTTGATGGCTCGGGCGGTGCTGGGTGATGCGGGCATGCCGGGATCCTCCCAGAAAGGCGGCGCTCAGGGGTGGTTGGCCTGAAGCACCTGCTCCCCGCCCCGCCTCCTATCTATCAGGCAGGGTTCCTGATAGTTTACTTCAGCGCCGGGATCGGGGTGGGCCGAGGGCAGGGTGAAGCGGAGAGCCGAGCGCGGTGGGCGGGCAAGCAGACAGGCAGGCGGCTGAGGAACGGAGCGCGGGGGCGTGCCCCCGTACGGGACGCGTCCGTGGCGCGGGGGACACGGGAGACGCCGGGAGCGGCGTCGGCTGGGGCCACCGGGAGCTGTGCCGTCCGAGGCCGCCGGGAGCGGCGCCGTCCCGCGACGGAGGAGAGCGACGCGGTCCCGTGACGGCGGAGGCGGAGCGGGCCGCCGTCCGTACGACGGCCGAGGGCCTGGCGGGTGCCCTCGTGGCGCACCCGGAGGCGGGGCGCGGCGCCTTCAAGGCGGAACGACAGCCGAGGCGCGAAGCCTCTCGGCACACCGAGGATTCACGGAGGCGGAGAATGAGTGCGGTGATCTACGAGCGGCGCGAGGTGAGGCGGGCACGGTACGCCGTGGCGGCCGTGTTCGCGGTGCACGGCGCCGTCACCGGCTCGTTCGCGACCCGCGTGCCGTGGATCCAGGACCATGCGGGCGTCAGCACGGGCCAGCTGGGTCTCGCACTCGCCTTCCCCGCGATCGGCGCCTCCCTGGCGATGCCGCTCGCGGGACGCATCAGCCACCGGTTCGGCGCCCGGACGGCGCTGCGCGGACTGCTCTCGCTGTGGACGCTCGCCCTGGTCCTGCCCTCCCTCGCGCCGAACCTCTGGACCCTCTGTCTCGCGCTGTTCGTGTACGGCGCGTCGGCGGGCATGGCGGACGTCGCCATGAACGCGCTCGGTGTCGACGTGGAGAACCGCCTCGGGAAGTCGATCATGTCGGGGCTGCACGGCATGTGGAGCGCGGGCGCCCTCGTCGGCTCGGCGGCCGGCACGCTCGCCGCGCACCTCGGGTCGGACGCCCGGCTGCACCACGCGCTAGCCGCTGCCTCGCTCACCGCGCTCGGGCTGATCGCCTGCCAGTGGGTCCTGGATCTGCGGCCCACCGAGGACGAGGAGCCGCCTCCCCGCTTCGCGCTGCCGCCGAAGTCGGCGCTGCTCATCGGCGCCGTCGGGTTCTGCGCGGTGTTCGCGGAGGGGGCGGCCCTGGACTGGTCGGCGGTCTACCTGCGGGATCAGTTGGAGACCTCGGCCGGGCTCGCCGCGGCGTGCACCACCGGGTTCATGCTGACCATGGCGGTGGCCCGGCTGGCGGGCGACGCGGTGGTCAACCGCTTCGGCTCGGTCCGTACCGTCCGGGCCAGCGGCGTGCTGGCCGCACTCGGCGGGGTCCTCATCGTCGTCGCGAACGTGCCGGCGGTGGCGATGACCGGCTTCGCCCTGATGGGCCTCGGCATCGCGGTCGTCGTGCCGCTCTGCTTCGCCGCCGCGGGCCGCAGCGGGCCGAACCCCAGTCTGGCCATCGCGGGGGTCGCGACCATCACCTACACCTCCGGGCTCGTCGCACCGAGCGCGATCGGCGGTCTGGCACAGCTGACCAGCCTGGTCGTCTCGTTCGGTCTGGTGACCGTGCTGGCGTGCGGCCTGGTGCTTTTCGCGGGCGTGCTGCGCACCAGCGACCGCGACCGCCCGCAGATGCCCCGGCCGAACGTGGCGCTGCCCGACCTGAAGCCCTGATCCGGCCGCGCCCGGTCCCCCCGCTCCCGGTCTGAAACCCCGATCCGGGCGCCGGGCTCCCCCTCACCCGCGCGCCAGCTCGTACGCGTACCCCGGGGAGAAGGCCCCCGCCCTCCCCCGGCAGCCGTCGGACTCGCCCGGGAGTTTCACCCACAGATAGGCGTCGACGCGGGGTTCGCCGGTGGTGAGGGTGGGTGGGCGGCCGAGGGCGCGGCCCGCGGGGTCGCACCAGGCGCCGTCGGCGGGAGCGCCGTTGCCGTTGCGGCTGGTGTCGATGACGGCGCCGAGGCCGGCGGGAGCGCCGAGGGCGTCGAGGACCCGGCGGGTGTAGGCGACCTCGGCTTCCGTGCGGTTGAAGTTCGACACGTTGCTGAAGACACCGTCGGAGCCGTCGGGAGCGGCGGCGCCCGCCTGCCGCAGGAGTGCGGCCTGCTCGACCGGGGTGTTCCATTCCGAGTGTCCGGCGTCGTGGTAGACGCGGGCGCTCGGGTTGGCCGCCTTGACGACCCGGCCGGCGCGGGCGAGTGAGGCGAAACGGTCGGCGCGGCCGGCGGCGGAGAGACAGTCGGACTGCGC
Source organism: Streptomyces sp. ATCC 21386 (assembly GCF_018728545.1). Lineage (NCBI taxonomy): Bacteria > Bacillati > Actinomycetota > Actinomycetes > Kitasatosporales > Streptomycetaceae > Streptomyces > Streptomyces sp. ATCC 21386. The sequence continues at coordinate 3,839,834 of NZ_JAAVVL010000001.1, read as the reverse complement.
GATCGCGTCCGGCTCCAGGATCACGATGACGTCGTCCGAGCCGAGCCCGGCGGCGAACGCGTCGATCCAGGCGTCGTACGCGTCCAGGTTCGGCGCCCCGCCCTGCGAGGCACCGCCGCAGTCCCGGTCGGGGATCGCGTACGCCACGAGGACCGGCACCTGGTCGCGCGCGGCGCCTCCGGAGGCGACCGCCGCCACCTGGGAGGTGATCGTGGCGGGGGCGGGGTCGGTGAACCAGACGGCGGCGGGACGGTCGGCGATGCCCGTCTCGATGGCGGCGCCGCGCGGGTCGTCGGGGTGGTCACGGACCCAGTCGAGGACCTGCGAGTCGGGGTGGCGGTAGAGCTTTCCGGAGCCGGTCCCTGGTGCCGCCCGCCGTTCGGTCCGCTCCGCCGAGGGCTCCGTTCCGGCCTTGACCGAGGGCCCGCGCGAGTGCGAGGGCGACGGCGGGGGCGAGGTGTGCCGCGGGGAGGAAGGGCCGGGAGCCGGCCCGGTCGGGCCGGAAAGCGCGGTGGGGGCGGAGAGACCGGACGGATGGCCCCCCGAGCGGCTCGTCGGCGGTCGGGCCTCGTCGATGCCTCTGTCACCGCCCGTCGCCGCCGCCATCGCGGTGATCGTTCCGACGACGGCCACGATTGCCGCGGCGGCCGTCATGGCGGCGCGCCGCACCGCCCGCCGACGCTCGGCCCGGCGTGCGGCCAGACGCTGGGCGCGTAAGCCTGACACGTGGTTCTCCCCCTGCTCCCCGGGCCGCGCCACGTCGGCTCCCCAGCACTTCCCGCCGTGCCCGCGTTACCCCGTTCCGGGGACGCGACGGGCACGGCGGCACCGGTGTCAGCGTAGGCCTGCGACCCTGCCCCCTATGGCGCAGTCGGAACATTTCACCAATTCCGGGGACTCGACGGGCACGGCGGTCGCGTCCGGCGCGGTGGACACCGTCCTCCGCCGTATGCGTGCCCTGGACGCGGTCCTTCCGGAGCGGGACGGGATCGCGGTCTTCAACAGGGTCTACCTCGCCGTCACGGAGGCCATCGGCCGGCGCCTGGACACCGGTCACTTCCCGGACGCCCGGGCCGCGATCACCCTGGACGTGCTCTTCGCCGAGCGGTACCTGAGCGTCGCCGAGGGCGGCCGCGCACCCGCGTGCTGGCGGCCGCTGCTGCAGTTGCGGCGTCATCCCGGGGTACGGCCGCTGCAGTTCGCCCTCTGCGGCATCAACGCGCACATCGGGCACGATCTCGCGTTGGCCGTCGTGGACAGCTGTCGTGCGCTCGACTGCGGACCAGCCGCTCTGGAGGACGAGTTCGAGCAGGTGGGCGATGTCCTCGTCGCGCTGGAGGAACGTATCCGCGAGGAGCTGATGCCGGGTCCCGATCTGCTCCAGATCGCCGATCCGCTCACCCATCTGCTTGGCGCGTGGAGCCTGGAACGCGCCCGTGAGGCCAGCTGGTCGGCCGCCCGCGCGCTGTGGGCGCTGCGCGGACTCCCGGATCTCGCAGAGGAGTTCGCCCACCGGCTGGACGCGGCGGTGGGCCTGGCGGGCCGCATGCTGCTGACGCCGATGCCCGAGCGAGCCGACTGGCCCCGAAACCGCCCCTAGTCCTCGGGGAGTTCGACGGGAGCGATCGTGTCGTACACGTCACCCGGGCCCGGGTTGGTCGCGTCCGTGGCGCCGCCGAAGTGGTGCATGACACCCCAGACCGCGTTGAGCGCCGTCTGGATCGCGCCCTCCGCCCAGCCGGCCGTCCAGGAGATGTCGTCGCCGGCGAGGAAGATGCCCCGCTTGTCGTCGGGCAGCCGGTCCTGCATGAAGTGGGTGAACAGGCGCCGCTGGTAGCGGTAGTGGCCGGGCAGGTTCGCCTTGAACGCGCCCATGAAGTAGGGCTCGTTCTCCCAGGAGACGGTCACCGGGTTGCCGATGACATGGCTGCGGATGTCGACGTTCGGATAGATCTCGCCGAGCGACTTCAGCATGACCTCCATCCGCTCGTTCGCCGACAGGGGCAGCCACTTGAGGCTGTCGTCGCACCAGGTGTAGGAGAGGCAGATGACGGCCGGCTTGTCGGGGCCGTCGTCGAGGAGGTAGGTGCCGCGCGTCATCCGGTCGGTGAGCGTCATCGACATCACGTCCCGCCCCGTCGGATTTCCCCTGTCGTCGACGGCCTTGTCGAGCCAGAACGGCCGGTCGACGGGCACGAAGAGCTTGCTGGACTCCATGTAGTGGGTCCGCTCGATGGCCGTCCAGTGGTCGATCGGGAAGAGCGAGTCGTCGCAGGCGATCTTCGACAGCAGCATCCAGGACTGGGCCGTGAAGATCGCCGCCCGGTACGTACGGATGTCACCGTTCGCGTCCGTCACCGTGATCCGGTTGCCGGCGGTCCGCTGCAGCCGGGTCACGGCGGGCCTGGGCTCCCCCTCCGTGTGGAGGGACCTGAGGGACGTCCCGTACGGCCAGTGCACGATCTTCTGGGGCTCGCGCTCCCAGAGCCGCAGCGGGAGCTGCTGGCTGCCTCCGACGATGCCCCGGTGGTGGTCGTCGGCCTCGGTGTAGACGACGCGCAGGATCTCCAGGATGGAGTTGGGGAAGTCGGTGTCCCAGCCGCCGGTGCCGAAGCCGACCTGGCCGAAGATCTCGCGGTGCCGGAAGGACTTGAACGCCTCGGAGTCGCAGAGGAAGCCGTAGAAGGTCTGGTTGTCGAGCCGCTCGACGAGCTTCGCCCAGATCTCCCGGATGCGCGGCACGTCCCGCTCACGCAGCGCCCGGTTCATGTCGGAGAAGTCGGCGCCCTCTTCGAGGCAGGTCTTCCAGGCGGCGGCCACGTCCCGGTACACCTGGGGCAGGTCGTCGATGGTCTCGGCGTAGTGGGACTCGCCCTTGAGGTCGACGACGGTCGAGGGCGTGGCCTCCGCGAGGGGGTTGGGGAACGGCCGGGTCTCCAGACCCGCGAGGTCGATGTAGTGCTGGAGCGCCGTGGAGGACGGCGGGAAGCGCATGGCCCCCATCTCGGCGGTGAGCGAGGGATCGCACCCGTCGAAACCGACCGTCCGCAGCCGCCCGCCGATCCGGTCGGCCTCGTACACGACCGGCTTGAGCCCCATCTTCATCAGCTCGTACGCCGCCACGATGCCGGACAGCCCGCCGCCGATGACCGCGACCTCGGCCCCGTGCTCGGTGGCCGGTATCTGGCCCAGCCCGGCCGGGTGGGCCAGGAAGTCGTCGTACGCGTACGGGAAGTCCGGGCCGAACATGGTGATCGGCGGCTGCTGCTCGTCTGCGTGCTCGACGGCGTTGGGCACGGTGGACGTCATGGGGTACGGACTCCTTGCGGTGAAGCGGGTGTTCGGGGTGGGGCGGGGGCGGGGCTCAGACGAGGGAACCGTAGAGACCGGGGCGACGGTCCTGGAGATACGGGTTCGCCTCGCGGGAGGCCGCGACGAACGCGGGGTCGACGTCGGCGAGGACGAGGTCCTCCGCCCGTCCGGCGCGGGTGCGCGCGACCCCGTCCGGCCCGGCCAGCGTGGAGAGCCCGACGAACTCGAACTCCCCTTCGCGGCCGACCCGGTTGACGTAGGCGACGTACATCTGGTTCTCGAAGGCCCGCACCGGGATCATCGACTCGGCGACGAACTGGAAGGGATGCATCTGGGCCGTCGGCACCACCAGCAGATCGGTGCCGGCGAGCGCGTGGGCGCGGACGTTCTCCGGGAACTCCACGTCGTAGCAGATCAGGAGTCCGACGCGGAGCCCGCCCAGGTCGGCCTGGACGACGCTCCGCTCGCCGGGTGCGAAGTGGTCGCGTTCGAAGCAGCCGAAGAGATGGGTCTTGCGGTAGTTCGCCAGTCGGACGCCCTCGGCGGAGACGAGCTGCGCCGAGTTGAAGACCGTCTCACCGGCGCGCTCCGGGTAGCCGTAGACGATCGCGACGCCGTGGCGTCCCGCGATCTCGGCGACCGCGTCGGCCGAGTCGCCGTCGGCCGCCTCGGCGAGCCGCGCGATGTCGTCGCCGATCGCGTACCCCGTCAGGAACATCTCCGGCGTCACCACCAGCCCCGCCCCGGCGTCGGCGGCACACCGTGCTGCCTCGTCGAGCACCTTCAGGTTCCCGACGACCGAGCCGGGCAGACCGGAGCTCTGGAGCAGGGCGGTACGCATGCGTGTTCCTCACCGGGACAAAGGGGTGTTCGGGGGCCAGAAAGGGGGCCAGGAAGACGGTACGGTCGCCGCGCCGACCCGGACAAGCGGCGGCCATTGCGCACCGGTGGACGATTCATTGCGTGGGCGCCGGGCCGCACGACGATTCGTTGCGCGCCTGAGAAAGGACGCAACCCGGGCCCCTCCAGGGGCGCGGGGAGCTGCGCGAGCAGCCACCACAGCCGCAGCCGCCCACGCACCCCACGCCCCACCCCTACGTGCCTCTCCGCACCACCAGCACACCCGCCGTCACGAGATACGGCACCGCGAACACGGCGAACACCGCCCCGTGCGCGTGCCCCACCGCGAGCGCGGCGTACGCGGCGAAGACGGCGACCGTCGCCGTCTCGGTCCCCATGCTCGCGACGGACGTCACCGTCGCCCGCCGAGCCCCGTCGATCCGGTCCTGCAACCGCGCGTCGGCCAGCACGTTGACCAGCTGGAAGCCCCCGAAGGCGACGGCCACCAGCCCGATGCCGGCCGGCGTCCCCAGCAGCGCCCCCACGGCCAGCGCGACCGCCGAGCCCGCGAGCACCGCCCCCAGCCGGGCCGTGCCCCACCGCTCCCCCACGCCGGTCAGCAGGCTGCCGATCGCCGGCCCCACCCAGATCACCAGCAGCAGGTACGGAACCGTCTGCTCGGCCACCCCGGTGTCCCGGACCAGCAGCGGCGTGTACTCGTCGAGCGCGCCCCAGACCGCCCCGACGGCCGGCACGAGAAGCAGCGCGCCCCGTACGGACCGGTCCCGGCGGACCTCGGTGAGCCCCGCCCGCAGGGTGGCGAGGGTGGAGGCGTGCTTCGGCCCGGGCACCGCTTCCCGGTGTTCGGGGAAACGCGTGGCCGTCACCGAGGTCAGCACACAGGCCAGGATGCTCGCCGCGCCCACGGCCTGGTAACCGCCGAGGTCGAGGACCGGGCCGGCCAGCCCCATCGCGGCCATCACGGCGACCATGCCGACCGCCTGGGCCCGGCCGACGACCCGCGCGTAGCGGTCGGCCGCGCCCAGCCGGTCGAGCTCGTCGTAGACGAGCGCCTCCAGCGCACCGGAACCGAGCGCGCCGCGCACTCCCCACAGGACGAACCCGAGGGCGAAGGCCCAGTACGAGGGAACGATCACCCACAGGGCGAAGCCGGCGGCGGTGAGCAGCGGCCCCACCCACAGCAGCAGTCGCCGGGAGACGGCGTCGGCCCAGGCACCGGACGGCACCTCCAGCACGATCCCGGTCACGGACCACAGGGCGAACAGGGAGGAGATCTGCCAGATCGACAGGCCGGTGTCGCTGAACAGCAGCGCGTACACCGGGTAGAGCAGCACGAATTCGTCGAGGAACGCGTAGGCGTACAGCGTGGCCGTGAGCCGGCGGACACCGGTGGTCGCGTCACCGGGCGCACGCGCGGGTGAGAGAGTCATGAGGCCTTCCCGAGGGAGCGGATCGGACGTCGTCGGTACGGCGTCCGAGGCGGTCCTCGGGAGGCGTGGCCGGTGGATCAATGTCGCCAGGTCATGGCATCGATGCTATCCCGGCCGCACCTTCCGGCCCAGGGGTTATCGGGATCGCGCCCACCGCCCGGCTCCGGCTACGACTACGGCTCCGGCTCCGGCTCCAGCTCCAGGTCCAGCTCCAGTGCGAACGTGGTGATCACCGCGGCGTGGTCCGACGGCCAGTCGTTGTCCTCGACGTCCGGCCACGGGCGGGGGGTGCCGCTGACATGGGTCCGGGAGTCGAGCACCGCCAGGCCACGGTGCAGCACGAAGTCGATCCGGTCCTGCGGCTCGGGCCGGCCGCTGCCGTCCTCGTGCTCGGTGTGGATCGGCGACCAGGTGTGGCCGGGCTCCCGCACGGGGTCGGGGTGGGCCTCTCGGTAGGAGTCGCGCAGTCCCCTCGCCTCGGCGGCCCTGGTGACCGGCCAGTCGACGTCCGGCCGGTCGAGGTGCGAGGGGCTGTTGAAGTCACCGACCAGTACGACGGGCACGGCGGGCGCGGTGTCGTCGATCCGGCGCAGGCAGTCCCGCAGCTGGGCCAGCCGCACCTCCTCGTGGGCGATCAGCTCCGCGGCCTCCAGCCCGTCGAACGCGGCCTCGTAGGGCCCGTAGGGCTGGTAGTCGAGGTGGACCGTCCAGATGTCGACCTCGGCGCCGGAGTCGGTCCTGATCCGGACGCCGGCGGCCCCGTAGAAGCCGACGTCCGGGTCGCCGAGGCGGGCCGTGATCGGGTGGCGGCTGATGATGCCGAGGTTGTCGCCGGCCCGGTGGTGGTGCCAGCCGAGGGCGTCGGCGAGTTCCTGGGCGGCGGTGCCGTACGTCTCCTGGAGGCCGACCACGTCGACACCGGTCTCGGTGATCACCTTGAGCTGCTTGGCGCGATGGTCGCGGACCTTGGTGCCGCCGTACCAGAGGTTCCAGGTCATCACCCGCAGGGCGGGGCCGTCGGGCGCGACCAGCAGCCGCAGGCTCGCCGGGGTCACGGCCTCCAGGCTCTCCCGTACGGAGCGGCCCGGGGCCTCCTCGATGGGGGCGAGCGAGGGAACGGCGAGGACCACGCACCCGGCGGCCTCGGCCGAGGTGACCCCGGTGCTGGTGTCCTCGACGGCGACGCAGGCGGCGGGGTCGACGCCCAGGGCTCGGCAGGCGGCGAGGTAGGGGTCGGGAGCGGGCTTGGTGTGCTCGGTGTCGTCGGCGGTGACGGAGACGGCGAACAGGTCGCGGCCGAGGACGTCCAGGACGGTGTCGGCGACGGCACGCGGCGACGCGGTGACCAGGGCGGTGGGGACACCCTCGCGGGCCAGGGCCCGCAGCAGCTCCAGCGCGCCCGGACGGGGCACGATCCCGGTGCGGACCCGGTCGGCGAACTCCCGGTGCAGCTCGGCGGCGAGCGCGCCGGCGTCGGCGCCGGTGAGGGCGGCCAGCCAGCCGGCGGTGTGCTCGACGGGACGGCCCAGTACGTCCGGCTGGTCGGCCTCGGTCAGCGCGCGTCCGAGGCCGGCGGCCACCTCTGCCACCGCCTCCCACCACAGCCGCTCGGTGTCGACGAGCGTGCCGTCCATGTCGAACAGGGCGGCCTGGAGCGGAGATCGGGACACGGGACTCTCTTTCCGTGGGGGTGTGGCGGGACTGCGGGGTCCCGCCGTGGGGGCGGGTGCCCGTGTCTCAGCGGGTGGGCCGGGCCGCGAGGAGTACCGGCCGTTCGGGGAGGGTGACGGTCACGGAGCTTCCGGCGCCGAGGGCCGCCGCCTCGTGGGTGGGCAGGTCGGCCTTGACCTCGATGCCGTCGGCGAACCGTACGGTGAGGCGGGTGGCGGCGCCGAGGAACGCGGTCGCGACGACCCGGGCGTCCCCGGTGTCGTCCGCCCGTACGCCGACCGCCTCCGGCCGTACCAGGACGTCGACGTCCGCGGCGTCCGGGGCGGTGCCGTCCACGGGGAGCCGCCGGCCGAGGACCTCGACGGTGGTGCCGTCGAGCCGGCCCGGGATCCGGCTCATCGTGCCGACGAACTCGGCGACGAAGGCGGTGGCCGGGCGGCCGTACAACTCCACCGGGGTGGCGCACTGTTCGAGGCGGCCGGCGTGCATCACCGCGACCCGGTCCGCCATGGACAGGGCCTCCTCCTGGTCGTGCGTCACGAAGAGGGTGGTGATGCCCAGCTCCTGCTGGAGGCGGCGGATCTCCTCGCGGAGGGTGAGCCGCACCTTGGCGTCGAGGGCGGAGAGCGGTTCGTCGAGCAGCAGCACACGGGGGCGCAGGGCGAGCGCCCGGGCGAGGGCCACGCGCTGCTGCTGGCCGCCGGAGAGCTGGTGGGGGTACTGGGCGCCCTTGTCGGCGAGGCCCACGAGATCGAGCAACTCGGCTGCGCGGGACCGCCGTTCGGCCGTGCGCACCTTGCGCATGCGCAGGCCGAAGGCCACGTTGTCGAGGGCGCTGAGGTGCGGGAAGAGGCTGTACGACTGGAAGACCATCCCGGCGTCGCGCCGGTGGGCCGGGACGCGGGTGACGTCCTCCCCGTCGACGAGCACCTCGCCGGCGTCTGGGTGCTCGAAGCCCGCGAGCATCCGCAGGGCGGTGGTCTTGCCGCAGCCGGAGGGGCCGAGCAGGGCGAGCAGTTCGCCGGGGCGGACGGTCAGGTCGAGGCCGTCGAGGGCGACGGTGGCGCCGAACTCCCGTCGCAGGCCCCGGAATTCGACGGTGGCGGCGGTGTCGGTCGCGGTCTTCTCAAGCACGGTCATGGTTCATCCCCGGGAGGCGGAAGCGGTTCGGGTACGTCCGCCGAAGGAGGCGAGCGCGAGGAGCATGGCCCAGGTGACGAGCAGACTGAGCACCGAGACGGCCACGGACAGCTGGGCCTGCGAGCCGCTGACGTTGACGATCCACACGGCGAACGGCCGGAAGCCCAGCAGTTGGGCGACGGTGAACTCGCCGAGCACGAGCGCCAGGGTGAGGAAGGCGGAGTTGAGCAGTGCCCCGCGCAGATTGGGCAGTACGGCCCGCACGAGCGCCTGGGGCCAGCTCGCCCCGCAGCTGCGGGCGGCCTCCACGAGGGTGCGGACGTCCATGGCGCGCAGCCCCGCGTCCAGCGCCCGGTACACGAAGGGCAGCGCCATCACGACGTAGGCGAGGACCAGCACCACGGGGAAGTCGGGGTTCTGGACCGCGACGAAGGTCTGGAACAGCGGGGTCCTGGAGAGGTGTTCGGGACCCCACTTGAGCACGGTGCCGAGGCCGGCGACGAACGCGATCGGCGGCACCACCAGCGGCAGGGCGCACACCACCTCGACGACGGGCCGCAGTCTGGGGGCGCCGAGCCGCAGCGCGACCATGGCGGGCACCATCAGCAGCAGCACGACGGCGATGGTCGCGGCGGCCAGCTCCAGCGAGAGCAGCAGACTGGTCACGAAGCCGTCGGTGCTCAGGATCCGCGTGTAGGCGTCGAAGGTGACGCCCTCGCCGGGCACGTCGACCGTGAAGATCACGGAGGCGGCGAGCGGGACGAGGAAGTACAGCCCGGCGCAGGCGAACACCAGCGGACGCCACAGGGCCGGGCGGCGCGACGCCGGTCGTGCCGGGTTCAGGCCAGCCATCGCGCACTCCGTCGTTGCAGGGGCAGGTAGACGGCCATGACCAGTCCGGCGATCAGGACCATGTCGAGACTGAGGGCGAGCGCCACGTTCTCCTGGCCGACCAGGACGTTGCCGGAGATGGCGTCGGCGATCTGCAGGGTGACCAGCGGGATGGAGCTGCCCACCATGGCCGCGGCGGTGGCGTACGCGGCGAAGGCGCTGCCGAAGAGCAGCACCAGCCCGCCGAGCAGTGAGGGCGCGAGCACGGGCAGGGCCACGTGGATCCAGTACTGGAGGCCGGTGGCGCCGTTGTTCTGGGCGGCCTCCCGCCACTGGACGCGCAGCCCGTCGAGGGCGGGGGTGATGGTGAGGACCATCAGCGGTATCAGGAAGTACAGGTAGACGATGACCAGGCCCCAGAAGCTGTAGAGGTCCCAGCCCTTGTCCGTGAGGCCCAACTGCCGGGTCAGCACACCGGAGTTGCCGAGGGTGGCGACGAACGCGAAGGCGAGCGGGACTCCGCCGAAGTTGGCGAGCACCCCGGAGGCGGTGAGCACGGCTTCGCGCAGCGCCGGGAAACGGGAGGTCACCACGGCCTGGGCGAGCGGCAGCCCAAGGACGGCGGCGAGGCCCGCCGAGACGGCGGAGAGTTTCACACTGCCGAGCATGGCCGTGAGGTAGGCCCCCTGCACGGAGGCCGTCATGTTCGCCGTGGTGTACGTCGCGGCGCCCGTGGCCGGGTCCTTGACGGTGAACGCGCCGTTCAGCATGGCGGCGGCGGGCAGTCCGAAGGCGATCGCGACGAACGCCAGCAGCGGGAGCACGGCGAGCCAGCCGCCGGGGCGTGGCCGCCGCTTCACGGAAGCGGCGGCCACGAGTGGCGGGTCGGCCTCGGTGACGACGGCGGTCACCCGGAGACCGCCTTGGCCCAGCCCTGCGCGAGGGCGTCCTTGGCCTTGGTCTGCTGCTCCTCGGTCGGGAACTCGGGGGTGCCCGACACCTTCGGCAGCTTGGCGGCGGCCGTCTCGTCCAGCGTGCCGGCCTTCTCCATGGCGGGCATCAGGGCCGGGCGGGCGTAGCCGGCGAGCCAGAGGTTCTGGCCCTCGGCGCTGTAGAGGTACTCCTGCCAGAGCCGGGCGGTGGCGGGGTGCGGGGCGTCCTTGTTGATGGCCTGGGAGTAGTACTGCGAGAACTTGCCGTCCTCCGGGACGACGACCTTCCAGTCGACGCCCTTGGACTTGAACTCGTCGGCGTACCCGGCGTTCAGGTAGTCCCAGTCGATGCTGATGGGCGTCTCGCCCTTCTCGACGGTCGCGGGGGTCGACTCGACGGGCGTGTAGTTGCCGTTCTTCTTCAGCTTGGCGAAGAAGTCGAGGCCGGGCTGGATGTCGTCGAACGAACCGCCGCTCGCGAGCGAGGCCGCCCAGACGCCGCCGAACGCCGAACCGGACTTGGTGGGGTTGCCGTTGAGGGCGACCTGGCCCTTGTACTTCGGCTCCAGCAGGTCGGCGAAGGTCTCCGGGCACTCCTTGACCCGCTTGGCGTCGCACCCGATGGATATGTAGCCGCCGTAGTCGTTGTACCACTGGCCCTTCGGGTCCTTCTGGCCCTCGGGGATGTCGTCGAACGCGGCCACCTTGTAGGGCGCGAGCAGCCCCTGCTGGGCGGCGCTGATGGCGAAGGAGCTGCCGAGGTCGAGCACGTCGGGCGCGCGGTCCTGTCCCTTGCGCGAGGTGACGGCGTTGATCTCGTCCTGGCTGGCGCCGTCCGGGTTCTCCACCTCGATCTTGATGCCGTACTTCTTCTCGAAGCCGTCGATCAGCGCGCCGTAGTTGGCCCAGTCACGGGGCAGGGCGATCGCGTTGAGCTTGCCCTCCTTCTTGGCCGCCTCGATCAGCGCGTCCATGCCGCCGAAGTCCTCGGCCGAGGTCGCGGTGGCCGCGCTCTTGCCGTCGGCGGTGGTGGTGCTCTCGGGGGCCGCGCCACAGGCGCTGAGGGTGAGTGCGGCGGCGACGGCGAGGCTGCCGCCGAATACGGCGGTTCTCGGCAGGAAGAGGTTCACGAGCTCTCCAGGGGTACGCGCAGGGACGATCTGGGTGGAGCACTTGTCTGAACAAGTTGGCCTCATTAGGTCCGCGCTTCATATCACGCACGTAAACAGCGGCGAAATACTCGTGCACGTTTTCCCGCACAATCCCTGCCCGGAGGCCGCATTCGGCACCCCCTTCCCCACCTCGTTAGGCTGGTCGTGCTGCGCACAGCGGGCGACCGGACGAGCGGAGGGGGACCATGGCGGCGCGACACGAGGAGATCGCCGAGGCACTGCGGCGGGCGATCGACCGTGAGGAGTACACGGTGGGCAGTCTGCTGCCGCCGGAGACCGAACTCGCGGCCCGCTACGGCGTCTCACGCGGCACGGTCCGCCAGGCCGTGGCGACCCTGACCGCCGAGGGCCTCATCGGCTCACGCCAGGGCGCCCGCCGGGTGGTCCTGGCCGGCCGCCGCAGCCAGAGCTTCGCCGAGCTGCGCAGCTTCGCCCAGTGGGCGCGCGCGATGGGCCGCGAGGCCACGGGCCGGGTGATCACGCAGGAGTACCGGACGGCCACCGCCGAGGACCGTGTGCGCCTCCAGCTCGCCCCGGGCGCGCAGGTCCTGCACGTGCTGCGGGTGCGCGGCCTCGACGGGCAGCCGGTCCTGCTGGAGCGCACGGTCTACGCCGACTGGATCTCCCCGGCCGTCGAGTCCATCGAGGAGGACTGCCCCTCGGTGACCCAGCGCCTGCTCGACGACACGGGCCTGGTCTTCGCCTACGGGGAGCACGTCATCGACGCCGTGGCGGCCGGCGCCCGGGACGCCGAGCTGCTCACCGTGCGCCGTACCAGCCCTCTCCTGCGGGTCCGGCGGGTCACCACCACCCGCGAGGGCCGCCCGGTGGAGTGGTCCGACGACCGCTACCGCCCGGACGCGGTGAGCTTCAGCATCCACAACTCGATCGGCAACAACGCACTGGCGAGGAAGACCGCCGAGTAACTGGAAACCCCCGGCCCCCTCAGGGGCGCGGGGAACTGCGCGAACAACCCCCACGCACCCGCACCCGCCGACGAACCGCCCACCCCCGAGCTCTCAGGCGGGCGCCCCGGAAGAAAACCGCCGCAGCAAGGGGGAAAGGACGAGCACCGACTTGGTCCGCTCGACGAACGGCTCCCCGGCGATCCGCTCCAACACCCGCTCGAAGTGCCGCATATCGGAAGCGAACACCTGCACCACGGCATCGGCCTCACCGGTGACCGTCGACGCGGCCACCACCTCCTGGTACCGCTCCAGTCCCCGTTGGATCGTCTCCGGCGAGGTGTTGCGCCGGCAGTAGATCTCGACGAACCCCTCGGTCTCCCAGCCGAGCGCGGCGGGGTCCACCCGGACGGTGAATCCGGTGATCGCCCCGGTCGCCCGCAGCCGGTCCACCCGCCGCTTCACCGCGGGCGCGGAGAGCCCCACGAGTTGGCCGATGTCGGAGTAGGAGCGGCGGGCGTCCTCGGCGAGGGCGTGCACGATGCGTTCGTCGAGATCGTTCAGCACTGCGGGTGGATCACTTCTCTGGAGTCGCGAGACGGGAACGGCGATAGCCGTAACTGAAGTAGAACACGAGCCCGGCGGCCATCCAGACCCCGAAGACCACCCAGGTCACGGTGTCGAGGCTGCCCATCATCCAGACGCAGAAGGCGAATCCCAGTGCGGGCAGCACCGGCGACAGCGGCACCCGGAAGGTCCGCGGCATCTCGGGCCGCGTCCGCCGCAGCACCACGACCGCCACGTTGACCAGGGCGAACGCGAACAACGTACCGATGCTGGTCGCGTCGGCGAGCTGTCCCAGCGGGACGGCGGCGGCGAGGACACCGCAGAACAGGGACACGATCACGGTGTTCACACGGGGCGTCCCGGTCTTCGGATGGACCCGCGAGAACACCTTGGGCACGAGCCCGTCGCGTGACATGGCGAACAGGATGCGGGTCTGCCCGTACAGCACGGTGAGGACCACGCTCGCGATGGCGATGACGGCACCGGCCGCCAGCAGCGTGCCCCAGAACGCGTCCCCGGTGACGTCCTTCATGATCCCGGCGAGCGCGGCCTCGGACTCGCCGAACCCCTCCCAGGGCCGCGCCCCGATCGCGACGGCGGCGACCAGCACGTACAGCGCGGTGACGACGACCAGCGACAGCATGATGGCGCGCGGCAGGTCGCGCTGTGCGTTCTTCGCCTCCTCACCGGCGGTCGAGGCCGCGTCGAACCCGATGTACGAGAAGAAGAGCGTGGCCCCGGCCGCGCTGACGCCCGCCATGCCGAGCGGCATGAAGTTCTCGTAGTTGCCGGACCGGAAGCCCTGGAGGCCGATGAGGCAGAAGAGCAGCAGGGCGGCGATCTTCACCACGACCATGATCGTGTTGGCGCGGGCCGACTCCCGGGCGCCGCCCAGCAGGAAGGCCATCGCCAGCAGGACGACGATCAGCGCCGGCAGGTTGAAGATGCCCCCGTCGCCGGGCGGCGCGGACAGCGCGGCCGGGATGGTCACGCCGATCGTCCCGTCCAGCAGCTCGTTGAGGTACTCGCCCCAGCCGACGGCGACGGCGGACACCGACACCCCGTACTCCAGCACCAGACACCAGCCGCAGACCCAGGCGACCAGCTCACCCATCGTTGCGTACGCATACGAGTAGGAGGACCCGGAGACCGGGATGGTGCCGGCCAGCTCCGCGTAGGACAGCGCCGAGAACAGCGCCGTGAGACCCGCGATCACGAAGGAGAGGGTGACGGCGGGACCGGCCTTGGGGACGGCCTCGCCGAGGACGACGAAGATACCGGTGCCGAGCGTGGCACCGATGCTGATCATCGTCAGCTGCCACAGACCGAGGGACCGCCGCAGCGACCCTCCCTCGCCCTGGCCGCCCTCCGCGACCAGGCGTTCCACGGGCTTGCGGCGCATCAGCCCCGCCGTGAGGCCTATGGAGGGCGGGGCGGACCGATTCTCATGCTGCGGGGGTGCGCCTTGGTCGAGCACGCGTGGCTCCTTCATCGCTGCCGGTCAGGGCGGGTGAGGACCGACAGCACCGAACAGCAGGGGGCCACCGAGCAGGAGGTCCCCGCCACGCCACGTACAGCGCATGACCCTATGGGCCAGGGCTTTACATGCGTAATGCGGCAACCTTGCGCGCCGACGCAAGATCGTTGCGTTGCTCACGGGTGCGTGAAGCTTCGTTGCGCGGCCCGTTCAGGCCGTTGCGCGCACTCTTGGGAAGAGGGGAAACGGCAGCATGGTCAGGGGCGCGGGGAACTGCGCGAACAACCACACAGAACCCGCACCCGCCAACCCACAGCTCCCCCGAGCTCCCGGGCGCCGCGCCACGCCCGAACCCCTAACTCCAGCTGGCGTGCAACGGCTTCCCCTCCGCGTACCCCGCAGCGCTCTGCACCCCGACGACCGCACGCTCGGCGAACTCCTCCAACGACCCGGCCCCCGCGTAGGTGCAGGAGGACCGCACCCCCGCGATCACCGAGTCGATCAGGTCCTCGACCCCCGGCCGCGCCGGGTCCAGGAACATCCGCGACGTCGAGATGCCCTCCTCGAACAGCGCCTTGCGCGCCCGGTCGTAGGCCGACTCCTCGCTCGTCCGGTTGCGGACGGCCCGCGCGGACGCCATCCCGAACGACTCCTTGTACAGCCGCCCGCCGGCGTCCTGCTGGAGGTCGCCGGGCGACTCGTACGTCCCCGCGAACCACGACCCGATCATCACGTTGGACGCGCCCGCGGCCAGCGCCATGGCGACATCGCGGGGGTGGCGCACACCGCCGTCGGCCCACACGTGCTTGCCGTACTTCTTCGCCTCGGCCGCGCACTCCAGGACGGCGGAGAACTGCGGCCGCCCGACCCCGGTCATCATGCGGGTCGTGCACATCGCGCCGGGCCCGACACCGACCTTGATGATGTCCGCGCCGGCCTCGATCAGGTCCCGCACGCCCTCGGCGGCCACGATGTTGCCCGCCACGATCGGCACCCGGGGGTCGAGATCGCGCACCAGCTTGATCGCGTTGATCATCGACTCCTGGTGGCCGTGCGCGGTGTCGATGACGAGCGTGTCGACGCCCGCGTCGAGCAACTGCTTGGCCTTGCCCACGAAGTCGCCGTTGACGCCGACGGCGGCGGCGACCCTCAGCTTGCCGTTCGCGTCGACGGCGGGGCTGTACAGCGTGGCGCGGAGAGCGCCCTTGCGGGTGAGGATGCCCGCGAGACGGCCGTCCCGGTCGACAGCGGGCGCGTACCGGCGGTTGGCCGCGTCGAGCCGGTTGAAGGCCTCACGGGGGTCGATGTCGGCGTCGAGGAGCAACAGGTCCCGGGACATGACGACTTCGAGCTGGGTGAAGCGGTCGACACCGGTGAGATCCGTGTCGGTGACGACGCCGACGGGCCGGAGCCCCTCGTCGACGACGACGCCCGCGTTGTGCGCGCGCTTCGGCAGCAGGGCCAGCGCGTCGGCGACCGTCTGGTGGGGGTTGAGCACGATCGGGGTGTCGAGGACGAGGTGGCGGCTCTTCACCCAGGAGATGACGTCGGTGACGACCTCGATCGGGATGTCCTGCGGGATGACCACCAGGCCACCGCGGCGGGCGACCGTCTCGGCCATCCGGCGGCCGGCGATGGCGGTCATGTTGGCGACGACGAGCGGGATGGTGGTGCCCGTGCCGTCCGGGGAGGCCAGGTCCACGCCCTGCCGCGATCCGACGGCGCTACGGCTCGGGACCATGAAGACGTCGTCGTACGTCAGGTCGTACGCGGGCTGGATGTCATTGAGGAAACGCACGTGCCGCACATCCCAGTCGATCAGAGGTGACCCCCTGACAGGACCGCCAGGGGGAAGAGCACGTACCTCATTGTCCCATGTCGGCGGGTATGAGCGGCCCCGACGGATCGTCCAGAGGGGCGGTGGGGGTCCTGGGAGGATCCTCCGAAGGCGCAGTCTCCGCATCCCGTGTCTCATCGAGGGCCGCCCGCCCCGACAGGGGCGCGGGGAACTGCGCGACCAGCCACAGGAGCCGCGGCGATCCCCCGGCCCAAGTCCCCACTCACCCTTCCCCCGGCCCGGCGGAGCGCTACACCCCGTCCGGGTCCGCCCGGTTGAGCGCCGGACGCGGCGTCTGGCCGGCCGTCAGCAGAGAGTCCGCTGCCGAGGTGTCGGTGACGAGGCTGGTCACCAGCCCCGAACGCAGGACGGCGTCGATCGCGGCCGCCTTGCGCTGCCCGCCCGCGATCGCGACGACCTCGGGGATACGGCGGAGCTGGTCGGCCTTGACCGTGATGCACCGCTCGCCGAGGTCGCGCCCGACCCGGCGGCCGTCGGCGTCGAAGAGGTGCGCCGACATCTCGGCGGCGACCCCGAGGGAGGCGTAGTGCCCCCGCTCCTCGTCGCTGAGCATGTCGTGCACGGTGGAGATGCCCGCCTCCCAGGAGCCGATGGAGACACAGGCGACCGTGACCTTGTCGAAGTACTCGAAGGCCCGTGCGATCCCGGTCTGGTGGCGCAGCGCGGCCGCGGTGGCCGCGTCCGGCAGCAGCATCGGCGCGTAGATGGGGTGGGCGTCGCCGCCGGACACCTGGGCGGCCCGCCGGACCGCCTCCACCGAGCCGCGCTCGGCGGTCCCTGCGTCGTACACGCCCGTCAGCTGCACCACCGTGCAGGGCGGCAGCCGGTCCAGGGCGGCCGCCATGTGGATGGTGGAGCGGCCCCAGGCGAGGCCGAGGACATCGCCCTCGTTGACCAGTTCACCGAGCAGGTCCGCGGCGACCTCGCCGAGGTTCTCCGGGTCGGGGGACTCCTCGGCGTCGGCCGGGGACTCGACGACCACGGCGTGCCGCAGGCCGTACCGGGCCCGCAGCGCGTCGGAACGCTCCGCGTCCAGCTCCGCCGGGACACGGATCTCGATCCGTACGAGATCCCGCTCGAGGGCGGTCTCCAGGACCCGGGCCACCTTGAAGCGGCTCACGCCGAACTCCTCGGCGATCTGGATCTTGGACTTGCCCTCGAGGTAGAAACGGCGTGCCATGGCCGCCGCCTGAACCAGCTCAGCGGGTCCCATCCGCATGGCTGACCGGCCCGCCGACATACCCGACACGGTCATCTCCTCACTGCTCTTCACACATGGATACGCCGTTCATCCTTGCAGATCCGACGTTTTCGATCAGCCCGAAGGAACGCCGTTCACGTTTCCTTGGCCCTCTGGACGCACGACGTGCCCCGCCGGCCTCGGCGTTCGCCCGGGTGTTCCTCCGTAATTCAGTGGCCGCAGGCCCGGTGTTCAGTGGCCGCAGGCCCAGCCCGCGGTCGCCGTCGCGGCCTCCGCCTGGGCCCGCAGCGCCCGGACCGCCTCGGCCGGGTCCTGTGCGCCGTAGACCGCGGAACCGGCGACGAAGACGTCCGCGCCGGCCTCGGCGCAGCGCTCGATGGTGGACGCGGCGACCCCGCCGTCGACCTGGAGCCACAGGTCGAGGCCGTGCTTGCTGATCAACTCGCGGGTCCGGCGGATCTTCGGGAGCATGATGTCGAGAAAGGCCTGGCCTCCGAAGCCCGGTTCGACCGTCATGATCAGCACCATGTCGAGTTCGGGCAGCAGGTCCTCGAACGGCTCGATCGGCGTCGCCGGCTTGAGCGCCATGGAGGCCCTGGCACCCTTGGCCCGGATCTCGCGGGCGAGCCGCACCGGTGCGGCGGCCGCCTCCACGTGGAAGGTGACGGAACCGGCACCCGCTTCCACGTACTGGGGCGCCCACCGATCGGGGGCCTCGATCATCAGATGGCAGTCCAGCGGCGTCTCCGTCGCACGGGCCAGGGATTCTACGACCGGCACACCGAGCGTGAGGTTCGGGACGAAATGGTTGTCCATCACGTCTACATGGAGCCAGTCGGCTCCCTCGACCGCCTTCGCCTCGTCGGCGAGACGGGCGAAGTCGGCGGACAGGATGCTGGGGTTGATCTGCGCGGCCATGGGCCAAGACTGTCATGCCCTCCAGGGGTTGCGGGCATCGGTCCGGGGTGTAGACCGTGGTTCGTCGGCCGCGGGCCCGTCCTGGTCGCTCGCGCCGGCGCGGCGCAGCCGCAGATGTCACCGTCCCGCGCCCCTGACAGGGCGCGGTCGTGGAGGTCGGTATGACAGGGAACCGCGGCATCGGGCACCTCGTCTGCGGGCGGCGGGCCAAGTGGGTCGTACTGGGGCTGTGGCTGGTGGTGCTGTTCGTGGTCGCGTCGTTCGCCACGAAGCTCACCGACGCCCAGGACAACGACGCCGCCTCCTGGCTGCCGGGCTCGGCCGAGTCCACCCAGGTGCTGGAGATCTCGGAGGGCTTCCGCCCCGAGCAGATCCCGGCCGTGGTCGTGTACGCCCGGGAGAGCGGGCTGACCGCCGAGGACCGGGCGACGATCGAGGCGGACGTACGGGAGCTCAAGCAGCTGACCGCCCACAAGATCATCGGCGACCAGACCCGTGGCCCCGTCTACGACCGCGCGGTCGACCCGAGGGCCGCCCAGGTCTACGTCCCGATCACGATGGACGAAAAGGGCTGGGAGCGGATCGCGCCGGCGGTCGACTCGATCCGCGAGGACGTGGGTGAGGGCGGCGACGGGCTCGCCGTGCACATCACGGGTCCGGGCGGCACGTCCGCCGACTTCTCCGAGGCGTTCGAGGGCATCGACTCAACGCTGCTGCTCTCGGCGATGGCCGTCGTCATCGTGATGCTGCTGCTCACCTACCGCAGTCCGACCCTCATCCTGGTGCCGCTCCTCGCGGTCATCGCGGCCCTGTTCACGGCCCAGGCCCTGATCTACCTGCTCGCGGAACACGCCGGCTTGACCGTGAACGGCCAGAGCGCGGGCATCCTCACCGTTCTCGTCTTCGGCGCGGGCACCGACTACGCCCTGCTGCTCGTGGCCCGCTACCGCGAGGAACTGCGCCGTCACGAGGACCGCCACGAGGCGATGGCCCTCGCCCTGCACCGGGCGGGCCCGGCGGTGCTGGCGTCCGGCGCGACGGTCGTGCTGAGCATGCTCGTGCTGCTGGCCGCCGAGATGAACTCCACGAGCGGGCTGGGCCCGGTGGCGGCCATCGGTGTCGCGGTCGCCCTGCTCGCGATGATGACGCTGTTCCCCGCCCTGTTGGTGATCTTCGGCCGCTGGATCTTCTGGCCGGTGATCCCGCACCTCGGCAGCCCCGACCCGACCGAGCGGGGTGTGTGGGCCCGGATGGGCCGCCGTTTCTCCCGCCGCCCCCGCACGGTCTGGGTGGCGACGGCCGCCGCCCTCGCACTGTGCTCACTCGGTCTGATCCAACTGCGCGCGGAAGGCATCAGCAACGCGGACGCCTTCACCGGCAAACCGGACTCGATCGTCGGCCAGGAGGTATCCGCGCGCTACTTCCCCGCGGGCAGCGGCGATCCGCTCGTGATCATCAGCAACCAGGAGCAGGCGCGGGAGGTGGGCCGGGTCGTCGCCGACACGGAAGGCGTCGTGCCGGACTCGCTCGGCCTGCCGCCCGGCACGAAACCCGCCCACGAGGGCCGGGTCCTCTTCGAGGCGACCATGTCCGACCCGGCCGACAGCGAGGCGGCGAAGGAGACCGTGGAGCGGGTCCGGGACGCCGTGCACGCGGTGCCGGACGCCGACGCCCAGGTGGGCGGCGGCACGGCGGCCCTGCTGGACATGGACGAGGCGACCACCCACGACAACATCCTGATCATCCCGCTGGTGCTGGTCGTGGTCCTGCTGATCCTCTGTGCCCTGCTCCGCGCCCTGATCGCCCCGCTGCTGCTGATCGGGACGGTGATCCTCTCCTTCGCCGCCGCGCTGGGCATCAGCGCGCTCGCCTTCAGACACCTCTTCGACTACGCCGGTGAGTCGACCGACTTCCCCCTGTTCGTCTTCGTGTTCCTGGTCGCCCTGGGCATCGACTACAACATCTTCCTGACCACCCGCATCCGCGAGGAGGCCACCCACCAGGGCACCCGCAAAGCCGTGGTGACCGGCCTGGCGACGACCGGCGCGGTGATCACCTCGGCCGGCCTGGTCCTCGCCGGCACCTTCGCCGCCCTCGGCACGCTCCCCATGGTCGCCTTCGCCGAGATCGGCTTCGCGGTCGCTCTGGGCGTGCTCCTGGACACCTTCGTCGTCCGCTCCGTGCTGGTCACGGCGCTGTTCCTGGACGTAGGCCCGAAGGTGTGGTGGCCGCACCGGCTGGCCCGGGAGGACGGCGGAGCACCGCCGCCGCCGCAGGAACCGGTGGGCAGCGCCGCGGGGCCGGACGGCTGACGGGGCGGAGCGTCACGCGACCCGGCGGATGAGGGCCAGGTACATGGCGTCCGTCCCGTGCAGATGGGGCCACAGCTGGACGTCGGGGCCCTCGCCCAGTGCCGGTACGCCCTCAAGCAGGGGCCGCGCGTCGATCAGATCGGCCGCGTCGCCGTAACTCTTGAGCACGTCGTCGACGACCGCGCGGGTCTCGGCGAGATGCGGCGAGCAGGTCGCGTAGCCGACGACTCCGCCGACCCGCACGGACTCCAGCGCGGTCCGCAGCAGCGCCCGCTGGAGCGGGGCGAACCCGTCCAGGTCCTCGGGCCGCCGTCGCCAACGGGCCTCGGGGCGCCGCCGCAGGGCCCCCAGCCCCGTGCAGGGCACGTCCATCAGCACCCGGTCGAACGCCCCGGGCCGCCAGGGCGGGCGGGTGCCGTCGGCGGCGATCACCTGGTACGGGCCTGGATTGCCGTCCAGTGCCTTGGCGACCAGCCCGGCCCGGTGCGGCTGCTTCTCGGAGGCGAGCAGCACGGCCCCGCGCTCGGCGGCGAGGGCGGCCAGCAGCGCGGCCTTGCCGCCGGGCCCGGCGCACCCGTCGAGCCATGCCTTGTCGGGACCCTCCAAGGGCGCGTTGGCGAGCGCGAGCGCCACCAACTGGCTGCCCTCGTCCTGCACCCCCGCGCGGCCTTCCCGCACGGCGTCCACGGCACCCGGCTCCCCGCCCTCGGAGAGCCGCACGGCGTACGGCGACCAGCGCCCCGCCACCGCGGACTCCTCCCGGAGCAGTTCCTCGGCGGTGGACCGTCCGGGCCGGGCGACGAGCGTGACCTCGGGCCGCTCGTTGTCGGCCTCCAACAGCTCCTCGATCCCGGAGCGCCCGCCGCCGAGGGAGTCCCACAGGGCGGAGACGACCCAGCGAGGGTGCGAGTGCACGACCGCGAGGTGGTCCTCAGGGTCGTCCTCGTAGGGCGGCGCGACCCGCTCCAGCCAGCCGTCGAGGTCGTGCCGCGCCACCTTGCGCAGCACGGCGTTCACGAACTTGGCCCGTCCGTCGCCGAGCACGACACGCGCGAGGTCGACGGAGGCGGACACGGCGGCGTGCGTGGGGATCCGGGTGCCCAGCAGCTGGTGCACACCGAGGCTGAGCACGTCGAGCACCGGCGGGTCGACCTCACGCAACGGCCGGTCGACGCACTCCGCGATGACCGCGTCGTACGTCCCCTGCCGCCGCAGCGTCCCGTACACCAGCTCGGTCGCCAGCGCCGCGTCCCGCCCGTCGAACTTGTCGGGCCCCTCCTTCTCCCGCGCCCGGCGCAGCAGCGGCGGCAGAACGAGGTTCGCGTACGCGTCCCGTTCGTCCACGGCCCGGAGCGCCTCGAAGGCGAGCATACGGACGGGGTCCTTCTGGGGACGGCGGTACGGCTTGCCCGGCTTGCCCGGACGGGACTGCTCACTCACGAAAAAGGTGCTCCGGATACGGGACGAGACATCACGGCCAGGGTACGCCGCGGGGGCGGACCACCGAGCGGCGGCCGCGGAGACCTGCGGTCAGGGCGGCCACCGGCCCGGCGGAATCGAGAATCGGAATCCGAGTCGCTCAGACTCCGACCGACTCACCGGATTCGATCCGCACCCCGCGCGCCCAGTCGGCGGCCCGCATCGGCTTCTTGCCCTGCGCCTGCACCCAGAGCAGTTCGACGGCGTACGACCCGGTCCCGACGTACACGTTGTTCTTGCCGACTTCGAGCGCGCCCGGAGCGAGTTCGGTCCGCTCGGGCACCGGCGCGACGTGGACGAGCTTCAGCCGCTCCCCGCGGAACGTCGTCCACGCGCCCGGCGCGGGCGTGCAGCCGCGCACGACCCGGTCGACGCGCAGCGCGGGGGTGGCCCAGTCGATCCGGGCGTCCTCCACGGTGATCTTCGGGGCGAGGGTGATCCCGTCGGCGGGCTGGGGCACGGCCTTCAGGGTGCCGTCCTCGATCCCGTCCATCGTGGCGGCGAGCAGCCCGGAGCCGGCGAAGGCGAGCCGGGTCAGCAGGTCCCCGCTCGTGTCGGTCGGCCGGATCTCCTCGGTGACCGTTCCGTACACCGGCCCGGAGTCGAGCCCCTCCTCGATCAGGAAGGTGGACGCGCCCGTGATCTCGTCACCCGCCATGATCGAATGCTGCACCGGAGCGGCGCCCCGCCAGGCGGGCAGCAGGGAGAAGTGCAGGTTGACCCAGCCGTGGACGGGCACGTCGAGGGCGACCCGGGGCAGCAGGGCCCCGTAGGCGACGACGGGGCAGCAGTCGGGCGCGATCTCCCGGAGCCGCGCGAGAAACGCCTCGTCCCGGGGCCGGTGAGGCTTCAGCACCTCGATGCCGGCCTCCTCCGCCCGCTGCGCCACCGGGCTCGCGACCAGGCGCCGCCCCCGCCCCGCCGGAGCGTCCGGCCGCGTCACGACCGCGGCCACCTCATGCCTCCCCGACGCGATCAAGGCGTCCAAGGCGGGAACAGCGACCTCTGGGGTACCGGCGAAGACGAGCTTCATGGATGTCTGACGGCCTCTCGGACGAAAGTTCGTACGCCCCCACGCGACAACGCGGGACAACAGCCCAGTCTATGTTCCGCCCCACACAGACCTCCCACCCAACCACCCGACGGGCCGCAGCCACCGACGGCGTGGCACCCCCACGAGAGAGCTGTACTCCTCCACCAAGGAGTAACGGGCGCTGCGCAGGTGGGAGAACAAGGCCCAAGCCCAGCGCCAGCGGGGGCGCACCCCCACCCACGCGCCCTACGCATATGCCCCCACGCCCCCACCCCGTTACCAGCGGAGCGAATTCGCGTTGGTCAAGAAAGAGTTGACCGATACGCGCCGCATTCGCGGCACCTCCCCTTTTCCAACGCCGGTTCGAGAGGCTTGTTCATGGCCGACCACGCAACCCACGACGCCCAGGCTCGGGCCAGCCTGCACTTGCTGGTGCGGGACATCGAGCGGGTCCGCCGGCAGGTGGACGCACTGCGCACCCTCACCGCCCAGTTGGGCAACGTCTACCGCCCGCGCCGCTCCGGCCCCTCCACGGGCTTCGTCGTCTACGGACGCGCCCCCGCCCCGACCGTCCGCCTCGCCCAGGAGCTGCGGGACAGTGTCGAGACCCTCGTCACGGCAGCCGTGGACTTCGACCGCTCGCTCGGTTTCTCATGGGACGCGGTGGGCTCGGCCCTCGGGGTCACCAAGCAGGCCGTACACCGCCGTTACGGCGCCCGTCGTGCCGCCGCGCAGGCCGCCGCCGAGGCGGAACGCACGGGGGAACCCCAGGGCACCCGCACCGTCAACGTCGGCTCCGGCATCCCCACGGTCCCGGCGGCCCGCTCGATGCCCGCTCCCCTGCCCGCCCCGGTGCCCGCGCACATGCCGACGCAGCCGACAGCGGGCAGCCCCACCCTCCGCGAGGACGTGAGACCCACGGCATTCCCCGGCCCTCGCAACGGCTGACCCGCCCCGACGTCTGCCTCCCGGTCTCCGACCGACCGGGAGGCAGACCCATGCCGGAGCTGCCCAGCCCCCGTACCGCTCACCCGATGTCCAACGGATCCACCCGGATCCGCACACGCGCCCCTTCGTTCACCCCGCGCGCCATCCGCGCCGCCTGCGCACTCTTCAACGCACCGGCCAGCGCCGCCCCGCTCCCCGGCGGTACCCGGATCAGCGCCCGCTCCCACGGCTCCCCCGGTGCCGGCACCCCGGCCCGCCGCGCCCTTCCCGCACCTGCCGCAGGCCCGGCGCTCGCCCCGGGAACCGGCGGTCCCGCCACGGGCACAGGCCCCAACACCTCCGCGTCCGAAGGCAGTTCGACAGCGGTCAGGAAATCGGACACCGCCTGGGCCGGGCCGGACACGGCGGCCATCCGTGACACCGGGGGGAACCCCAGCTCGGCCCGTTCGGCGAGTTCCCGCACCGCGTGCCCCACCGGATCCCACCGCACGAGCGCCTGCACGGGCCGCAGCGTCGGCTCGGCCACCACGACGACCGTGCCACCGTCCCCCTGGTTCCGCACGAGCGCCGCCGCGCCGATCCAGCGTCGCAGCGCGTCCTCCCCGGCCCGCAGATCCGGCCGCCCCAGCATCGCCCAGCCGTCGAGCAGCAGGGCAGCCGCGTACCCGCCCTCCGCGACCGGCTCGGCCCCGGGCGTACTCACCACCAGCGCGGGCGTCCCCGGCACGGTGTCGAGCACCTGCTCCCGGCCGGAGGTCCGCACGGGCACGGCGGGAAAGGCCCGCCCCAGCTCCTCGGCGGTCCGCCGCGCCCCCACGACCTGTGCCCGAAGCCGGTGCCCACCGCACTCGGGGCAGTGCCAGCCGGCCTCCTCACGCCCGCACCATCCGCACCGCAGCGCACCGGAGTCGTCCCGCGCCTGAAGCGGTCCCGCGCAGTGCCGGCACCGCGCGGGTTCACGGCAGCGCGCGCAGGCCATCCGCGGCACATATCCGCGCCGGGGCACCTGCACCAGCACGGGACCGTCCCGCAATCCGTCCCGCGCGACCTGCCAGGCCAGACTCGGCAACCGCGCCGCCCGAGCGGCCTCGTCCCGTGCGAGGTCCGCGTCCCCCACGGTCCGCACCAGCGGCGCGGTGGCCCGCACCTGCTCCCGCCCGGCCGCGATCGGCGCGGCCCAGCCACTCTCGACGAGCTGGGCGGCCTCGACCGTGCAACTCCAACTCCCCAGCAGGAAGCCGCACTTGTCGCGGGACGCCCGCAGCTCCAGCACCTCCCGCACATGCGGGAACGGGGCGTTGTCGTCGCTGTGACTCGCGTCGCCGTCGTCCCATACGACGACCAGCCCGAGGTCCCGCACCGGTGCGAACATGGCCGCCCGGGTCCCCACCACAGCCCGTACGGCCCCCCGCCGCACGGCCAGCCACTCCCGGTACCGCCTCTCCTGCCCGGCGTCGGCGGTCAGCAGCGCGTGCCGCCCCTCCCCCAGCAGCCGTCCGAGCGCCTCGTCGACCCGCGCGGCGGGCCGCCCGGCCGGTACGACCACGAGCGCCCCACGCCCCGACGCCAGCGTCGCCTGCACGGCCCGCGCGATCTCCTCGGCCCACTCCGGCCCCGGCAACGCGGTCCACACGGCCCGGGGGGCGCCGCCGTCGGCCAGCGCCCGCAGGAACTCCCTCCCCCGTCCGTACCGCAGCCACGACCCCGGCTCGGGTGCGGGCAGCGGGGACGCCGGCTCGCCCATCCGCACCGCCTCCGCCCGACCGTGCCGAGGCGGAACGGCCAGCTGCAGCACATCGGCGAGGCTCCCCGCGTACCGGTCCGCCACGGCCCTCGCCAGCCCCAACAGCTCGGGCCCCAGCACCGGTTCCGGGGAGACGACCTGCGCGAGCGCGGCCAGCGGCCCGGAGTAGTCCGACTCGGCGACCCGCTCGACGAGAAAGCCGTCGATCAGCGAGCCGCCCTCCCGTCGCCCTTCGCGGACGTTGCGCCCCCCGGCGCCGAACCGCACCCGCACCCGCACGCCCGGCTGGGCGGCCTCGTCCAGCTCCTCCGGCACCGCGTAGTCGAAGTACCGGTCGAGATGCAGCACGCCCTTGTCGACCAGCACCCGGGCGACCGGCAGTTCCTTCGCCAGCGCCGCCCCCCGCCAGGTCCGCGGTTTCGCCCGCGGCACCTTGGCCCTGCGCACGGCCTCCCGGACGAGAGCCAGCTGCTCCGGCTCGCCGTCCCCCGCCGCGCCCCCGCCCCTCGTACCGTCCTCGCTGCTCACACGCCCATCCTCCCAAACCCCACTGACAGCCGACGCCGCCCGGGAGCGCGCGAGACGGCGCTCGGACCGTCCGAGGCGGGCGGGGCGGTCCGGCGGCCGCGGGGTCGGGGAACGCGACGAGGCCCGGCACCCCCGAAGGAGTGCCGGGCCTCGTCGGAGAACCGGAGAAGTGCCGAGCCGGAGGGCTCAGAGACCCGCGGCCTTGCGCAGTTCCTCGACGCGGTCCGTGCGCTCCCAGGTGAACTCGGGGAGTTCGCGGCCGAAGTGGCCGTACGCGGCGGTCTGACCGTAGATCGGGCGCAGCAGGTCGAGGTCACGGATGATGGCCGCCGGGCGGAGGTCGAAGACCTCGTCGATGGCCTTCTCGATCCGGTCGGTGTCGACCTTGGCGGTGCCGAAGGTCTCCACGAAGAGACCGACGGGCTCGGCCTTGCCGATGGCGTACGCCACCTGGACCTCGCAGCGGGAGGCGAGGCCGGCCGCGACCACGTTCTTGGCGACCCAGCGCATCGCGTACGCCGCCGACCGGTCGACCTTGGACGGGTCCTTGCCCGAGAAGGCACCGCCACCGTGACGGGCCATGCCGCCGTAGGTGTCGATGATGATCTTGCGGCCGGTCAGGCCGGCGTCACCCATCGGACCGCCGATCTCGAAGCGGCCGGTCGGGTTGACCAGCAGGCGGTAGCCCTCGGTGTCCAGCTTGATGCCGTCGTCCAGGAGGGCCTTCAGCTCCGGCTCCACCACGAACTCGCGGATGTCCGGGGCCAGCAGGGACTCCAGGTCGATGTCGCTGGCGTGCTGGGAGGAGACCACGACCGTGTCCAGCCGGACCGCCTTGTCACCGTCGTACTCGATGGTGACCTGGGTCTTGCCGTCAGGACGGAGGTAGGGGATGGTGCCGTTCTTGCGGACCTCGGACAGGCGCTTCGACAGACGGTGCGCCAGGAAGATCGGGAGCGGCATCAGCGTCGGCGTCTCGTCCGACGCGTAGCCGAACATCAGGCCCTGGTCGCCCGCACCCTGCTTGTCCAGCTCGTCCTCGTCGCCCTCGACCCGGGACTCGTACGCCGTGTCCACACCCTGCGCGATGTCCGGGGACTGCGCGCCGATCGACACCGACACACCGCAGGAGGCGCCGTCGAAGCCCTTCTTCGACGAGTCGTAGCCGATGTTCAGGATGGTGTCGCGCACCAGCTGGGCGATCGGCGCGTACGCCTTGGTCGTGACCTCGCCGGCCACGTGCACCAGGCCGGTCGTGATGAGCGTCTCCACGGCGACGCGGGACGTGGGGTCCTCGCGCAGGAGCGCATCGAGAATGGCATCGCTGATCTGATCGGCGATCTTGTCGGGGTGACCCTCGGTCACGGACTCCGAGGTGAACAGACGACGGGACACAACGCTCCCTGTGGTTGCAGCGGCTGCTGGCTGATCATTGTCGGACGCGGTCGGGGGCTGCGCCCGGCGTCGTCCGAGAACAGTTTATCGGTCGGGCTCGGCCACCGGCCCACCTGTCTCGCCTCTCGGGAGCCCTGTGACCTGCGGCACGTGCATTGTGCCCAATGGCCGCCGCGGTCCGCCAGGGTCGCCACGCCCCAAAGTCAGCGGTTCGGGTGAGGGCTGACGCGAATGCCACCGTCACCCGAGCCTGCTCACCACCAGGTCCCAGACCGTCTCCGCCAGGGCTTCCTTGGGGCCGTACGGGACCGGTGTCTCACTTCCGTCCGCCCCCAGCACCACGGCCTCGTTCTCCTCGGAGCCGAAGGTCTTGCGCTCCCCCACCTCGTTCACCACCAGCAGATCGCACCCCTTGCGGGCCAGTTTGGCGCGGCCGTTGGCGAGGACGTCGTCGGTCTCGGCGGCGAAGCCGACGACCACCTGGCCAGGGCGCGGACGGTCCGCCGAGATCTCCGCGAGAATGTCCGGATTACGCACCAGGACGACGGGCTCGGGCTCCTGGCCGTCCTTCTTCTTGATCTTGCCGCTGGCGTAGGTCTCCGGGCGGAAGTCGGCCACGGCCGCCGCCATCACCACGACGTCCGCGTCCGGCGTCGCCTTGAGCACCGCCTCGCGCAGCTGGACCGCCGTTCCGATCCGGACGACGTCCACACCCGCCGGGTCCGGCAGTCCGGTGTTCCCCTCGATGAGCGTGACCCGGGCGCCGCGCGCCGCGGCCGTACGGGCGAGGGCGTACCCCTGTTTGCCGGAGGAGCGGTTGCCGAGGAAGCGGACGGGGTCGAGGGGCTCCCGGGTGCCGCCGGCGGTCACCACCACGTGCCGGCCGACGAGGTCCGGCTCGGTGACGCCCCGTGCCAGCACCCGGCGGCAGACCTCGAAGATCTCCGCGGGGTCCGGCAGTCGGCCCTTGCCGGTGTCGACGCCGGTCAGTCTGCCCACGGCGGGGTCGATGACGAGGGCGCCGCGGCGGCGGAGCGTCGCCACGTTCTCCTGGGTGGCCGGGTGTTCCCACATCTCGGTGTGCATCGCGGGGGCGAAGACGACCGGACAGCGAGCGGTGAGGAGGGTGTTGGTCAGGAGGTCGTCGGCCAGGCCGTGGGCGGCCTTGGCCAGTATGTCGGCGGTCGCCGGGGCGACGACGACCAGGTCGGCCTCCTGCCCGATGCGCACGTGCGGCACCTCGTGGACGCTCTCCCACACCTCGGTGGAGACGGGGTTGCCGGAGAGCGCGGACCAGGTGGCGGCGCCGACGAAATGCAGTGCGGAGTCGGTGGGCACGACCCTGACGTCATGACCGGATTCGGTCAGCCGGCGCAGCAGCTCGCACGCCTTGTAGGCGGCGATCCCGCCGCTGACCCCCAGAACGACCTTCGGCTTGCCCACCGGGCCTCCCCGCACTCGGATGTGTACGCCTTCTGCGTGACGCCTCAATGACACACCACAGGCCCGACAGTCGCTCCCCCAGCTAACGCTGGGAGGTGCCCCCTGCCGGGCCTGTGGAAAAACCTACTGCGAACTGCCGATATGACTTACGCGGGGCCCTCGACGGCCTCGGACGTCAGCAGACCCGCGTTGATCTCGCGCAGGGCGATCGAGAGCGGCTTCTCGTGGACGTGGGTGTCGACGAGGGGACCGACGTACTCGAGGAGGCCCTCGCCGAGCTGCGAGTAGTACGCGTTGATCTGGCGAGCGCGCTTGGCCGCGTAGATCACGAGGCTGTACTTCGAGTCGGTTGCCTCGAGGAGCTCGTCGATCGGCGGGTTGATGATGCCCTCGGGCGCGGAGATGGAAGAGGACACGCTCTACCTTCCGATGGATGGGAAAAGATCGGTCGTGATCACAGAAAACGGACAGACCCCGTGATCACACAACATCCATCAAGGCTAGCAGCTCGCGAGCCACGTCCTCGACGGAGGTGTTGACCAGGGTCACGTCGAACTCCGGCTCGGCCGCCAGCTCGATCTTGGCCGCCTCCAGGCGGCGTTCGATCACCTCGGGCGGTTCGGTGCCCCGCCCGGTGAGCCGGCGCACCAGCTCCTCCCAGGAGGGAGGCGCCAGGAAGACCAGCTGGGCGTCCGGCATGGTCTCGCGGACCTGCCGCGCACCCTGGAGGTCGATCTCCAGCAGGACCGGCTCGCCCTTCTCCAGGCGTTCGAGCACGGCGGCCCGGGGAGTGCCGTAGCGGTTGCCGGCGAAGTCGGCCCACTCCAGCAGTTCACCGTTGGCGATCAGCTTGTCCATCTCCTCGTCGGTGACGAAGAAGTAGTGGACGCCGTGCTGCTCGCCGGGGCGCGGCTTGCGGGTCGTCGCCGACACCGAGAGCCACACCTCGGGGTGAGCCTTGCGCATATGGGCGACGACCGTGCTCTTGCCGACCCCGGAGGGGCCGGAGAGCACGGTCAGCCGCGGACGTACGTCCGGGGGCTCGGGGGTCGTCCCCCGGAATGTTGCAGCCATGCAGCGATTATTCCAGCAATCCCGGAGTGCCCGGGACTCCCTTCCCGTCAGGGGGCGGGATCAGGAACCGGTGCTGCCGAACTCACGCTCCAGGGAAGCGATCTGGTTGGAACCGAGGCCGCGTACACGACGGCTCTCGGAGATGCCGAGTCGCTCCATGATCTGCTTGGCGCGGACCTTGCCCACGCCCGGCAGGGACTCGAGCAGGGCGGAGACCTTCATCTTGCCGATGACGTCGTTCTCCTGGCCCTGCTTGATGACCTCGTGCAGGGAGGCGCCGGAGTGCTTGAGTCGATTCTTGACCTCGGCCCGCTCCCGGCGAGCCGCGGCGGCCTTTTCGAGCGCGGCTGCGCGCTGTTCAGGGGTAAGGGGCGGAAGAGCCACGCCTACGTCACCTCGGATGTCGAACTGTCGGATACGGACCGGTGAGGAACCTAGTCGCCCCACACCTGGGGTGCCACGAGCAACACGCTCGCCCGTTCACCCTGCTCGGAGACTAGCGGCCAACTCCGCCAGAGTCAGCGAGAACAGCGGAAAAGTCCTGGTCAGCCTCCCTGGAGTCGGGCATAACCGGCATATCGCCCTGGATTTGAGAATGTATTCAGACTCAAGGCGTCCGGTAACCGCCCCTCAAGCACTCATCGGAGGTCTCGGACGGTCTCCGTCGCGGTGCGGATCTCATCCGCGAAACGATCCGAGGCGTCACGCAGCGCGACGATGTCGCGACCGTGACGAAGGACACCCCGACTGACGTTCGGGACCACATGGCCCACGGCGGACCCGAAGACCCCCGGAAGATCGGCCGGCGTGGCCCCCTGCGCCCCGATCCCGGGCGCGAGGAGGGGTCCACCGATGTTCAGGTCGTACTGCGAGAGGTCACCGAGCGTGGCGCCGACGACGGCCCCGAAGGACCCCAGGGGCGCCTCTCCCGCGTTCTCGGCGGCCAGGTGGGCCAGCATGGTCGCGCCGACGTTCCGGCCGTCGGTGCGGACCGCGTGCTGCACCTCGCCGCCCTCCGGGTTGGAGGTCAGCGCCAGCACGAACAGTCCGGCCCCGTTCTCGCGCGCCAGCTCCACGGCGGGCTTCAGCGAGCCGTAGCCCAGGTAGGGCGAGACCGTCAGCGCGTCCGAGAAGAGGGGCGCGTCCTTGCACAGGAAGGTCTCGGCGTACGCGGCCATGGTGGAGCCGATGTCGCCGCGCTTGGCGTCCATGACGACCAGCGCGCCCGCCGCCCGCGCCTCCGCCACCGACTTCTCCAGCACGGCGATGCCGCGCGACCCGAAGCGCTCGAAGAACGCGCTCTGCGGCTTGAGGACGGCGACCCGGTCGGCCAACGCCTCCACGACCGTGCGGCTGAAGTGCTCCAGGCCCGTGACGTCGTCGTTCAGGCCCCAGTCGGCGAGCAGGGAGGCGTGCGGGTCGATACCGACGCAGAGCGGTCCGCGCGCGTCCATGGCTCGGCGCAGCCGTGCGCCGAAGGGCTCGGTCATACCGTCTTCCTCACGTCGGCGCCGACCGCGTCGGCGAGGGTGGCGTACGGGCTCGTGCGCAGCCGCGCGGCGAGCCCCTTGTGGAGGGCGCGGCTCCAGAAGGGCCCCTGGTAGACGAAGGCGCTGTAGCCCTGGATCAGGGTGGCGCCCGCCAGGATGCGCTCCCAGGCGTCCTCGGCGTTCTCGATGCCGCCGACGCCCACCAGGGTGATCCGGTCGCCCACGCGCGCGTAGAGACGGCGCAGGACCGCGAGGGAGCGGGCCTTGACGGGGGCGCCGGAGAGACCGCCCGTCTCCTTCACGAGGGAGGGTGCGGAGGTGAGGCCCAGTCCCTCGCGCGCGATGGTGGTGTTGGTGGCGATGATCCCGTCCAGGCCCAGCTCCACGGTGAGGTCGGCGACGGCGTCGATGTCCTCGTCGGCGAGGTCCGGCGCGATCTTCACAAGGAGCGGGACCCGGCGGGTGCGGACCGTGCGGTCGGCGGCCTCGCGGACGGCGGTCAGCAGGGGCCGCAGCGCCTCGGTGGCCTGGAGGTTGCGCAGGCCGGGCGTGTTGGGCGAGGAGACGTTGACGACGAGATAGTCAGCGTAGGGGGCGAGGCGCTCGGTGGACTTCACGTAGTCCCCGACGGCCTCGTCCTCGGGCACGACCTTGGTCTTGCCGATGTTGACGCCCACGACCGTCCTGAAGACGGGCGTGCGGGAGGCCAGGCGGGCGGCCACGGCGAGCGAGCCCTCGTTGTTGAAGCCCATGCGGTTGATCAGCGCGCGGTCGGCGACCAGGCGGAACAGCCGCTTCTTGGGGTTGCCGGGCTGCCCCTCGCCGGTCACCGTGCCGATCTCGACGTGGTCGAACCCGAGCATCGACATCCCGTCGATCGCGATCGCGTTCTTGTCGAAGCCGGCGGCGAGTCCGAAGGGGCCGTGCATGCGCAGCCCGAAGGCCTCGGTGCGCAGTTCCTCGTAGCGGGGCGCGAGTGCCGCCGCCAGGAAGGTGCGCAGCACGGGGACGCGGGAAGCGAGGCGGATCCAGCGGAAGGCCAGGTGGTGGGCCTCCTCCGGGTCCATCCGGGTGAAGACCAGACGGAAGAAGAGCTTGTACATGGTGGTGTCCTCACGACGAGGGGGACACCGTTTCCGGTGTCCCCCTCGTCGGCTGCTAGTCGCGGGCCGCGGTCAGGTGTTCGGCGTGTTCCTGGAGCGAGCGCACGCCCACACCGCCGTGGTTGAGCGCGTCGATGCCCTGGACGGCTGCCGCGAGGGCCTGCACGGTCGTCAGGCACGGCACGGAGCGGGCCACGGCGGCCGTACGGATGTCGTAGCCGTCGAGGCGGCCGCCGGTGCCGTACGGGGTGTTGACGATGAGGTCGACCTCGCCGTCGTGGATGAGCTGGACGATCGTCTTCTCGCCGTTCGGGCCGGTGCCCTCGGACTGCTTGCGGACGACGGTGGCGTTGATGCCGTTGCGCTTGAGGACCTCGGCCGTGCCGGACGTGGCCAGCAGCTCGAAGCCGTGCGCGACCAGCTCACGCGCCGGGAAGATCATCGACCGCTTGTCGCGGTTGGCGACCGAGATGAACGCGCGGCCCTTGGTGGGCAGCGGCCCGTACGCGCCCGCCTGCGACTTGGCGTATGCCGTGCCGAAGACCGAGTCGATGCCCATGACCTCGCCGGTGGAGCGCATCTCCGGGCCGAGGATGGTGTCGACGCCGCGTCCGTGGATGTCGCGGAAGCGCGACCACGGCATGACGGCCTCCTTGACGGAGATCGGCGCGTCGAGCGGCAGCTCACCGCCGTCGCCGTTCCTCGGCAGCAGCCCCTCCTCGCGCAGCTCGGCGATGGTCGCGCCGAGCGAGATCCGGGCGGCGGCCTTGGCCAGCGGCACCGCCGTCGCCTTCGAGGTGAAGGGGACGGTGCGGGAGGCGCGCGGGTTGGCCTCCAGGACGTAGAGGATGTCGCCGGCCATCGCGAACTGGATGTTGATCAGTCCGCGCACGCCGACGCCCTTGGCGATGGCCTCGGTGGAGGCGCGCAGGCGCTTGATGTCGAAGCCGCCGAGGGTGATCGGGGGCAGGGCGCACGCCGAGTCGCCGGAGTGGATGCCCGCTTCCTCGATGTGCTCCATCACGCCGCCGAGGTAGAGCTCGTGGCCGTCGTACAGGGCGTCCACGTCGATCTCGATGGCGTCGTCGAGGAAGCGGTCGACGAGGACCGGCCGGGAGGGGCTGATCTCGGTCGACTCGGCGATGTACGCCTCCAGGCGGGCCTCGTCGTAGACGATCTCCATGCCGCGTCCGCCGAGCACGTAGGACGGGCGGACGAGGACCGGGTAGCCGATCTCGTCTGCGATGGCCTTGGCGCCCTCGAAAGTGGTCGCGGTGCCGTGCTTGGGCGCGGGGAGGCCGGCCTCGGCGAGGACGCGGCCGAAGGCGCCGCGGTCCTCGGCGGCGTGGATGGCCTCCGGGGAGGTGCCGACCACCGGCACGCCGTTGTCCTTGAGCGCCTGCGACAGGCCCAGCGGGGTCTGGCCGCCGAGCTGGACGACGACGCCCGCGATCGGGCCGGCCTGCGACTCGGCGTGCACGATCTCCAGCACGTCTTCCAGCGTCAGCGGCTCGAAGTACAGGCGGTCGGAGGTGTCGTAGTCCGTGGAGACGGTCTCCGGGTTGCAGTTGACCATCACGGTCTCGTAGCCCGCGTCGTGCAGCGCGAAGGAGGCGTGCACGCAGGAGTAGTCGAACTCGATGCCCTGGCCGATGCGGTTCGGGCCGGAGCCGAGGATGATCACGGCCGGCTTCTCGCGCGGGGCGACCTCCGACTCCTCGTCGTAGGAGGAGTAGAAGTACGGCGTCCTGGCGGCGAACTCGGCGGCGCAGGTGTCGACCGTCTTGTACACCGGGCGTACGCCCAGGGCGTGCCGGACCTCGCGCACGACGTCCTCGCGCAGCCCGCGGATCTCGGCGATCTGCTGGTCGGAGAAGCCGTGCCGCTTGGCCTCGGCGAGCAGCTCGGGGTCGAGCTTGTCGGCCTCGGCCAGTTCGTCGGCGATCTCCTTGATCAGGAAGAGCTGGTCGACGAACCACGGGTCGATCTTGGTGAACTCGAAGACCTCCTCGGGCGTGGCGCCCGCCCGGATGGCCTGCATGACGGTGTTGATCCGGCCGTCGGTGGGCCGGACGGCCTCTTCCAGGAGGCGGGCCTTGTCGCCGGGCTCACCGACGAAGGTGAACTGGCTGCCCTTCTTCTCCAGCGACCGCAGCGCCTTCTGGAGCGCCTCGGTGAAGTTGCGGCCGATCGCCATGGCCTCGCCGACCGACTTCATGGTGGTGGTCAGCGAGGAGTCGGCGGACGGGAACTTCTCGAAGGCGAACCGCGGGGCCTTGACGACGACGTAGTCGAGCGTCGGCTCGAAGGAGGCCGGGGTCTGCTCGGTGATGTCGTTCGGGATCTCGTCGAGCGTGTAGCCGACGGCGAGCTTCGCGGCGATCTTCGCGATGGGGAAGCCGGTCGCCTTGGAGGCCAGCGCTGAGGACCGCGAGACGCGGGGGTTCATCTCGATGACGATGACCCGGCCGTCCTCGGGATTGACCGCGAACTGGATGTTGCAGCCGCCGGTGTCGACGCCGACCTCGCGGATGACGGCGATGCCGATGTCCCGCAGGATCTGGTACTCGCGGTCGGTGAGCGTCATCGCGGGCGCGACGGTGATCGAGTCGCCGGTGTGGACGCCCATGGGGTCGAAGTTCTCGATGGAGCAGACGACCACGACGTTGTCGTGCTTGTCGCGCATCAGCTCCAGCTCGTACTCCTTCCAGCCGAGGATGGACTCCTCCAGGAGCACCTCGGTGGTCGGGGAGAGGGTCAGGCCCTGGCCGGCGATGCGGCGCAGCTCGTCCTCGTCGTGCGCGAAACCGGAGCCGGCGCCGCCCATGGTGAAGGAGGGGCGGACGACGACGGGGTAGCCGCCGAGCGTCTCGACGCCGCCGAGGACGTCGTCCATGGAGTGGCAGATGACCGAGCGGGCGGACTCACCGTGCCCGATCTTGGCGCGGACGGCCTCGACGACCTCCTTGAAGAGGTCGCGGTCCTCGCCCTTGTTGATGGCCTCGACGTTGGCGCCGATCAGCTCGACGCCGTACTTCTCCAGCGTCCCGGCCTCGTGCAGCGAGATGGCCGTGTTGAGGGCCGTCTGACCGCCGAGGGTGGGCAGGAGGGCGTCCGGGCGCTCCTTGGCGATGATCTTCTCGACGAACTCGGGGGTGATCGGCTCGACGTAGGTGGCGTCGGCGATCTCCGGGTCGGTCATGATCGTCGCCGGGTTGGAGTTGACCAGGATGACGCGCAGGCCCTCGGCCTTGAGCACGCGGCACGCCTGGGTGCCGGAGTAGTCGAACTCGGCGGCCTGGCCGATGACGATCGGGCCGGAGCCGATGACCAGGACGGACTGGATATCGGTGCGCTTAGGCACGCTGGCCCTCCATCAGGGATACGAAGCGGTCGAACAGGTAGGCGGCGTCGTGCGGGCCCGCTGCCGCTTCGGGGTGGTACTGGACGCTGAAGGCCGGCCGGTCGAGGAGCTGGAGCCCCTCCACCACGTTGTCGTTGAGGCAGACGTGGGAGACCTCGGCGCGGCCGTAGGGGGTGTCGGAGACCTGGTCGAGCGGGGCGTCGACGGCGAAGCCGTGGTTGTGCGCGGTGACCTCGACCTTGCCGGTCGTACGGTCCTGCACCGGCTGGTTGATGCCCCGGTGGCCGTACTTCAGCTTGTAGGTGCCGAAGCCGAGCGCGCGGCCCAGGATCTGGTTGCCGAAGCAGATGCCGAAGAGCGGGGTGCCGCGCTCCAGGACCGCCTGCATGACGGAGACCGGGTGGTCAGCGGTGGCCGGGTCGCCGGGGCCGTTGGAGAAGAAGACGCCGTCGGGGTTCACGGCGTAGACGTCCTCGGCGGTCGCCGTGGCGGGCAGGACGTGCACCTCGATGCCGCGTTCGGCCATGCGGTGCGGGGTCATGCCCTTGATGCCGAGGTCGACGGCGGCGACGGTGAACTTCTTGGTGCCGATCGCGGGGACGACGTACGTCTCCTTGGTGGCGACCTCGGCGGAGAGGTTCGCGCCCTTCATCTCGGGGGCCTCGCGGACCTCCGTGAGCATGACGCCCTCGTCGGGCAGCGCGTTGCCGGAGAAGATGCCGACGCGCATGGCGCCGCGCTCACGGAGGTGGCGGGTGAGGGCGCGGGTGTCGATGCCGGAGATCCCGACTACGCCCTGGGCGCGCAGCTCGTCGTCCAGGGAGCGCCGGGAGCGCCAGTTGGAGGGCACGCGCGCGGGGTCGCGGACGACGTATCCGGAGACCCAGATCTTCTTGGACTCGGGGTCCTCGTCGTTGACACCGGTGTTGCCGACGTGCGGGGCGGTCATGACGACGACCTGGCGGTGGTACGACGGGTCGGTGAGGGTCTCCTGGTAGCCGGTCATACCGGTGGAGAACACGGCCTCGCCGAAGGTCACCCCCACGGCCCCGTAGGCACGGCCGCGGAAGATCCGGCCGTCCTCCAGGACGAGTACGGCGGGAACCCTGGTGGCTCCCCGGGTGGAGGTCGTCATCGTGCGCCTTCCGTTTCCGTCGTGTTGATCATCTGGTTCAGGGTCTCGACCCACTCGTTGTGCTCGGCCGCGCGGTCCGAGCGGAACCCGGAGTCGAGCAGCTTGCCGCCGTGCTCCCAGGTGACGACCAGCAGGCCGCCCTCGGTGAGGACCTTGCCGGCGATGCCCTTGTCGAGCCGGGCCTCGCGCAGCGCCGCGACCGGGACGAAGAAGTCCGTCGCCCCCGGGCGTACGACGTCCAGGCCCACGTCCGTCAGTGTCAGCTCGACCCGGCTGCGGGTGCCCAGGCCGTGCGCCACGATGCGGTCGAGCCACTGCCCGGCGGTGGTGGAGCCGTGGTAGCGGCCGCTCATCGTCAGTCTGGCCTCACCGGGCTCCTCCGGCGAGGTGGGCAGCTCCGGCAGATCGCTCTGGAGCGTGCCGCGCCACTTCCAGCCCTCGCGCATCAGCCAGTAGACGAGGGCGACGAAGAGGGCGAGTCCGACGACCCAGCCGATGCGCGCGGCCCAGTCGGTGACCTCGGCCGATTCCTTCTCGGCGGCCAGCAGAATTACAGGTGTCACGTGAGCTTCCCGTCGACGAGCGTGGCCTTGCCCCGCAGCCACGTGTGCGTGACACGGCCCGGCAGCTCGCGGCCCTCGTAGGGGGTGTTGCGGCTGCGCGAGGCGAAGCCCGCGGGATCCACCGACCCACGGTATGCCGTGTCGACGAGCGTGAGGTTGGCGGGCTCACCTGCCGAGACGGGACGTCCGTGACCGGCCGCCCGGCCGATCTTCGCGGGCTTGAACGACATACGGTCCGCGACGCCGGCCCAGTCGAGCAGTCCGGTGGTGACCATCGTCTCCTGGACCACCGACAGCGCGGTCTCCAGGCCGACCATGCCCATGGCCGCCGCGGCCCACTCGCAGTCCTTGTCCTCGTGCGGGTGCGGGGCGTGGTCGGTGGCGACGATGTCGATCGTGCCGTCGGCGAGCGCCTCGCGCAGCGCCAGCACGTCGCGCTCCGTGCGCAGCGGCGGGTTCACCTTGTACACCGGGTTGTACGACCGCACCAGCTCGTCGGTGAGGAGGAGGTGGTGGGGGGTGACCTCGGCGGTGACGTCGATGCCGCGGGACTTGGCCCAGCGGACGATCTCGACGGACCCGGCGGTCGAGAGGTGGCAGATGTGGACGCGGGAGCCGACGTGCTCGGCGAGCAGGACGTCCCGGGCGATGATCGACTCCTCGGCCACCGCGGGCCAGCCGCCGAGGCCCAGCTCGGCGGAGACGATCCCCTCGTTCATCTGGGCGCCCTCGGTCAGCCGGGGCTCCTGCGCGTGCTGGGCGACGACGCCGCCGAAGGCCTTCACGTACTCCAGGGCCCGGCGCATGATCACCGCGTCGTCGACGCACTTGCCGTCGTCCGAGAAGACGGTGACACCGGCGGCCGACTCGTGCATCGCGCCCAGCTCGGCGAGCTTCTTGCCCTCCAGGCCGACGGTGACGGCGCCGATGGGCTGCACGTCGCAGTAGCCGTGCTCCTGGCCGAGCCGGTAGACCTGCTCGACCACACCGGCGGTGTCGGCGACGGGGAAGGTGTTGGCCATGGCGAACACGGCCGTGTAGCCGCCGGAGGCCGCGGCGCGCGTGCCGGTGAGCACGGTCTCGGAGTCCTCGCGGCCGGGCTCGCGCAGATGGGTGTGCAGGTCGACGAGGCCCGGCAGCAGCACCTTGCCCTCGGCCTCGACGACCACCGCGCCCTCGTCCGACAGCCCGGTGCCCACCTCGGCGATGACCTCGCCGTCGATCAGGACGTCCTGCGGCTCGCCGCCCAGCACCTTCGCACCACGGATCAGGATCTTGCTCATGGACTTACTTCTCCTCGGTGGTGCGGGTGTGGGTCACGGCGGGTTCATTGCCGCCGAGCAGCAGGTAGAGCACGGCCATCCGGATGGAGACGCCGTTGGCGACCTGCTCGACGACGGTGCAGCGGTCGGAGTCGGCGACCTCGGCGGTGATCTCCATGCCCCGGACCATCGGGCCCGGGTGCATCACGATGGCGTGCTCGGGCATGCGGGCCATGCGGTCGCCGTCGAGGCCGTAGCGCCGCGAGTACTCGCGCTCGGTCGGGAAGAACGCGGCGTTCATCCGCTCCCGCTGCACCCGCAGCATCATCACGGCGTCGGACTTGGCGAGCGTGCTGTCGAGGTCGTAACTGACGGCGCAGGGCCAGGTCTCGACGCCGACCGGGACCAGGGTGGGCGGGGCGACGAGGGTGACCTCGGCGCCGAGGGTGTGCAGCAGGTCCACGTTGGAGCGGGCGACCCGGCTGTGCAGGACGTCGCCTACGAGCGTGATCCGCTTCCCGGACAGGTCCTGGCCGAGCCCGGCGTCCCGGCCGACCAGGCGGCGGCGCATGGTGAAGGCGTCGAGCAGGGCCTGGGTGGGGTGCTGGTGGGTGCCGTCGCCGGCGTTGATCACGGCGGCGTCGATCCAGCCGGAGGTCGCCAGCCGGTACGGGGCCCCCGAGGCGCCGTGCCGGATCACGACGGCGTCCACGCCCATGGCCTCCAGCGTCTGGGCGGTGTCCTTCAGGGACTCGCCCTTGGAGACGCTCGATCCCTTGGCGGTGAAGTTGATGACGTCCGCCGAGAGGCGCTTCTCGGCGGCCTCGAAGGAGATCCGGGTGCGGGTGGAGTCCTCGAAGAAGAGGTTGACGATCGTCCGGCCGCGCAGGGTCGGCAGTTTCTTGATCGGCCGGTCGGCGACCCGGGCCATCTCCTCGGCGGTGTCGAGGATCAGGACGGCGTCGTCACGGGTGAGGTCGGCGGCCGAGATGAGATGACGCTGCATCTTTCAGGCTCCGTAAGGCAGTTCGGGAGATTACGGGCAGTCAGGGGCATCGCGAAGGAACGTACGGCGCGGAGCCGCACGCGCGCGTGCTACTGCTGGGCGGTCCGCTTCGCACCGAGCAGGACGGTGTCCCGACCGTCTTCCTCGGCGAGCTGGACCTTGACCGTCTCCCGCAGCGACGTGGGGAGGTTCTTACCGACGTAGTCGGCGCGGATGGGCAGTTCGCGGTGGCCCCGGTCGACGAGGACCGCGAGCTGGACGGCGCGCGGGCGGCCGATGTCGTTCAGCGCGTCGAGCGCCGCGCGGATCGTGCGGCCGGAGAAGAGCACGTCGTCGACGAGGACGACCAGGCGGCCGTCGATGCCGTCACCGGGGATCTCGGTGCGGGCCAGCGCACGCGGCGGGTGCATGCGCAGGTCGTCGCGGTACATGGTGATGTCGAGCGAGCCGACCGGGATCTTGCGGTCGGTGATCTCCGCGAGCTTGGCGGCGAGCCGCTGCGCGAGGAAGACGCCCCGGGTCGGGATGCCGAGGAGCACCACGTCGTCGGCGCCCTTGGCGCGTTCGACGATCTCGTGGGCGATGCGGGTCAGTACGCGCGCGATGTCGGGGCCTTCGAGAACGGGCCGCGCATCGGACGACGGCGCGTCCTGGGGCAGATTCGCTTGCGGGTCGTGCGTGTCCATACGAAACGGACCTCCTTCTCCGCCTCACGGGACGGACCTTAAAGGACGTCGGATTTGCGCCGTCAACGTTAGCAGGCTCCCGCAACGCCCCTGATCACCCCCCTGGCCCAAGGGAACGCGGTTGCCACGGAAGAGTCGGTCCGGACCGTTCGGCTTGACGGGGCAGAGTCACGCTGCGTAACCTCACAGTGAGTCACCAGCCTTCGTCCGGGGAGCTATATGTCCAGCGAATACGCCAAACAGCTCGGGGCCAAGCTCCGGGCCATCCGCACCCAGCAGGGCCTATCCCTCCACGGTGTCGAGGAGAAGTCCCAGGGACGCTGGAAGGCGGTCGTGGTCGGTTCGTACGAGCGCGGCGACCGCGCCGTCACCGTGCAGCGCCTGGCGGAGCTGGCGGACTTCTACGGGGTTCCCGTGCAGGAGCTGCTTCCTGGGACGACCCCTGGTGGCGCCGCCGAGCCGCCGCCGAAGCTCGTCCTGGACCTGGAGCGCCTGGCGCACGTGCCGGCCGAGAAGGCGGGCCCGCTCCAGCGTTACGCGGCGACGATCCAGTCCCAGCGCGGTGACTACAACGGCAAGGTGCTCTCGATCCGCCAGGACGACCTGCGCACACTCGCCGTCATCTACGACCAGTCCCCCTCGGTCCTCACCGAGCAGCTGATCAGCTGGGGCGTCCTGGACGCGGACGCACGCCGCGCCGTCTCCCACGAGGACGCCTGACCCTCCGGGCGGAGCCCAGCAGAAACGTGCCGCCGGGGTGGCCCGAACCAGTTGGTTCGGGCCACCCCGGCGGCTTTGTGTGTGGCGTACGGCGCGTGGTCACAGAGGAGCGGCACAGCGCCCAAGGGGTGCGGGGAACTGCGCGACCAGCCACGGATCACCCGCGGCCGGCTTCGCACAGCACCCCGACGGCGCTCTCCGTCCGGCCGTCCGCTACTCGGCTTCCCGGCGGAGCGAAGGCTTGAGGTCCTTCAACCGGCCGAGCAGCCCGTTCACGAACGACGGTGAGTCGTCCGTGGAGAACTCCTTCGCCAGCTGCACCATCTCGTCCAGCACCACCGCGTCCGGAGTGGCGTCCACCCAGATCAGCTCGTACGCGCCGAGCCGCAGGATGTTGCGGTCCACCACCGGCATCCGGTCGAGCGTCCACCCCACCGAGTACTGCGCGATCAACTCGTCGATCCGCTTGGCGCGCTCGGCGTACCCCTCGACCAGCTCCATGGTGTACTCGCTGACCGGCGGCTGACGGGTGTCGCTGTGGGCGTGCCGGATCCAGTCCGCGAGGACGGTCAGGACGTCGACCCCGCGCTGGTCGCCCTCGAAGAGGATCTGGAAGGCGCGCTTGCGGGCCGTGTTACGGGCAGCCACGGTTAGCTGTTCACCCGGCCGAGGTAGTCGCTCGTGCGGGTGTCGACCTTGATCTTCTCACCGGTGGTGATGAAGAGCGGCACCTGGATCTGGTGGCCGGTCTCCAGGGTGGCGGGCTTGGTGCCACCGGTGGAGCGGTCGCCCTGGACGCCCGGCTCGGTCTCCTGGATGACGAGCTCGACGGCGGCCGGCAGCTCCACGAAGAGCACCTCGCCCTCGTGCTGCGCGACGGTGGCGGTGAAGCCCTCGATCAGGAAGTTGGCGGCGTCGCCGACGGCCTTGCGGTCGACCATGAGCTGGTCGTAGGTCTCCATGTCCATGAAGACGAAGTACTCGCCGTCCATGTAGGAGAACTGCATGTCGCGCTTGTCGACAGTGGCCGTCTCGACCTTGACGCCGGCGTTGAACGTCTTGTCGACGACCTTGCCGGAGAGCACGTTCTTGAGCTTGGTGCGCACGAAGGCCGGGCCCTTGCCGGGCTTGACGTGCTGGAACTCGACGACGGACCAGAGCTGGCCGCCTTCGAGCTTGAGCACCAGGCCGTTCTTGAGGTCGTTCGTGGAAGCCACGGTTGCGGAATCTCCTGGACTGACGTGGACGACCC
The DNA here is from genome assembly GCF_018728545.1 of Streptomyces sp. ATCC 21386. Classification (NCBI taxonomy): domain Bacteria; kingdom Bacillati; phylum Actinomycetota; class Actinomycetes; order Kitasatosporales; family Streptomycetaceae; genus Streptomyces; species Streptomyces sp. ATCC 21386. The sequence goes on along the minus strand of NZ_JAAVVL010000001.1, from coordinate 3,797,022 downwards.
CGGGCCACGCGCCCAGCCGATGAGCTAGAGCGCGAGCAGCTCCTTGGTCGTGATGGTGAGTAGCTCGGGTCCGCCGTCCGCCTCGGGGCGTACGACGAGCGTGTCATCGATCCGGACGCCGCCCCTGCCCGGGAGGTGGACCCCCGGTTCGACGGTGACCGGCACGCAAGCGTCCAGTTTACCCATGGCCGCAGGGGCCAACTGCGGGTCCTCGTCGATTTCGAGTCCGACCCCGTGCCCCATCAGCGGCGGGAGGCGCTCACCGTGCCCCGCCGAGTCCAGGACCTGGCGGGCCGCCCGGTCCACGGCACGGTAGGCCGCACCGGGTGCGAGCGCCTCCCGTCCGGCCCTCTGGGCTGCGAAGACCAGGTCGTACAGCTCGATCTGCCAGTCCGCGGGCGAGGTGCCGATCACGAACGTACGGCCGATCTCACAGCGGTAGCCGCGGTAGGTCGCGCCGAGGCAGACGGAGAGGAAGTCGCCCTCCTCGACCCGTCGATCGGTGGGGACGTGACCGGGACGGCCGGAGTTCGGGCCGGTGGCGACGGAGGTCCGGAAGGCGGGGCCGTCGGCGCCGTGGTCGACGAGGCGGCGCTCCAGTTCCAGGGCGAGATGGCGCTCGGTGCGGCCGACGAGGATCGATTCGAGGAGTTCGCCCAGGGCCTGGTCGGCGATCTCCGCGCCGATCCGCAGGCAGGAGACCTCCTCCTCGTCCTTGATCACTCTCAGCTGCTCGACCGCGCCGCCGAGATCGGCCAGCCGCAGCCGGGGTGCGACCGAGCGGATCGCCCGGTGGCGGGCCACGGTGAGGTGGTGTTCCTCCACGGCCAGCGACTCGACGTCGAGCGCCGTGACCAGGTCGGCGGCGGCGACCGCCGGGTCGCCACCGGGGCTCGGCAGCACCTGGACGCGTACGGCCTCGTCGGGCCGGCCCTCGCCGATCTCTCCTCGCGGGGGTGCGCCGCAGACCAGGACGTCCTCGCCCCCGCCCAGCAGGAGGACGGCACCCGCGGGTGCCGCGCCCGCCAGATACCGGATGTTGGCGGGGCGCGTGACGAGTGCGGTGGCGCTGCCGCTGGAGTGGCAGCGTTCCCTGAGCCGGGCGCGGCGGGCCTCGTACACCTCTGACATGTGCCGAGCGTATGAGCTTCGGCGGAGAGCCGCCGGTCGAGCGGGGCCAGCTGGGGGGCGATCTGCGGGGACCCGGGGGTGTGGCGGGGCTCGTGTGCCGAGTGCGGGCCGGTGGGGGTTGTTCGCGCAGTTCCCCGCGCCCCTTTCGGGGCGCGGCTTCAGAGGGACGTGGTCACCACTTCGGAGGGCTGGCGATCGACCTCGCCAGAACCTCGTCCAGGACCCTCGCCGTGGCCGGGACATCCAGCTGGGAGTTGTCGATGATCGGGAGGCCCGAGCCGTACCAGCCCGCCATCCGGCCGTGGATGCGGGCCACCTCTTCGTCGGTGAGACGGCGGTTGCCCGAGCGCTCGGCGTTGCGTTCGAGGACAATCTCCAGGCCCGGGAGGAGGACGACCGGGAGCAGGCCGGGGCCGACGTGCCTCTTCCAGCCGCCGAGGCCGACGACCGGGCGGTCGGGGAAGACGGCGTCGTCGAGGATGCAGGAGATGCCGTTGGCCAGGAAGTTCCTGGCGGAGAAGCCGCAGGTGCGGCGGGCGAGACGATACTGCGCCTCGGAGTTGTCGTTCCACCCGGACTGCGGGTCCGCGAAGCCCGAGCGCACCCACTCGCGCACGTCGTCCAGGCTGATGTGCGCGGTGGGCACCCGGCGGTGGTCCGCCCAGTACTTGGCGACGCTGGTCTTGCCCGCCCCCGCGGGCCCGATGAGCAGGACGGCGAGTGTGGTGGTCGTGACGTCGGGGGCGCCGGTGGCGGGCGGCGGCATGGTGACGGGGCCGCCCGGCGGCAGTTGCACGTGTCCGGTGGTGTCCCTCGGTATCGCCGTCTGCTGGGGGGCGGCGGAGTGCGGGTGCCCGGGGCTGCCGGCGAAGCCCGGCGCGGGGGGCACCGAGCCGGGAGGGGCGGGCGGGGGTGCCGAGACGGGGGGCGCGGCCGGGCTGGGCGGAGCCGTCGGTGCGTGCGGGGGCGGCGGTACGGCGCCGGGGTGCGTGCCCGGGGGAACGGGGTGGCCCGCGCCGGGCTGCCCCGGCGGGTTCGCGCCCGGCGCTGCGGGGTGCGGGGATGCCGGGTGTCCCTGGTGGTTCGCGGTCGGCGACCACGGGGCCGCCGGGTCCTGCCCCGGCCGATGGGGCGGCGGCAGCGGAGCTCCCACTGCGTGCTGCATCCGGTGCCACTCCGTCTCGTACAGTCACATCGACACTGGCGAGCGGGGTCTCGCGACCCCGCCCTCACCGAACGGTACCGTCCCCGGCCGTCGTTTGGTGAACGGCCGGGGGCAGCCCGAAGTGCCCAAGTGGCCATGGACACAAGGCGAATCGGGCAAGTGGTGCCCGAGCGGGCGTTACTGGCCCACTTCGCCGTAGGCGGCGAGCAGGATCGCCGGGTCGGGCCCCTCCAGGACGGTGGGCTTGGCCAGGCCGTCCAGGACGATGAAGCGCAGCAGGTCGCCCCGGGACTTCTTGTCGACCTTCATCGTCTCCAGCAGCCTCGGCCACTGGTCGTAGCGGTAGGTCAGCGGCAGCCCGACGGACTCCAGGACCGTGCGGTGCCGGTCGGCGGTGGCGTCGTCCAACCGGCCGGCCAGACGGCCCAGTTCGGCGGCGAAGTGCATACCGACGGACACGGCCGCGCCGTGCCGCCACTGGTAGCGCTCGTTCTTCTCGATCGCGTGGGCCAGGGTGTGCCCGTAGTTGAGGATCTCGCGGCGCCCGGACTCCTTGAGGTCGCCGGAGACGACCTCGGCCTTGACCCGGATCGACCGCTCGATCAGCTCCGAGGTGTGCGGCCCGGCGGGGGTACGGGCGGCCTGCGAGTCGGACTCGATCAGGTCCAGGATCACCGGGTCGGCGATGAAGCCGGCCTTGATGATCTCGGCCAGGCCCGAGACGTAGTCGTTGACCGGCAGGGAGTCCAGCGCGGCCAGGTCGCACAGCACCCCGGCCGGCGGGTGGAACGCGCCCACCAGGTTCTTGCCCTCGGCCGTGTTGATACCGGTCTTGCCGCCGACGGCGGCGTCCACCATGGCGAGGACGGTGGTGGGGATGGCGATCCAGCGGACCCCGCGCAGCCAGGTGGCCGCCACGAAGCCGGCCAGGTCCGTGGTGGCGCCGCCGCCGACACCGACGATGACGTCGGTGCGGGTGAACCCGGACTGGCCGAGCGCCTTCCAGCAGTACGCGGCGACCTCGGCGGTCTTGGCCTCCTCCGCGTTCGGCACCTGGATCGCGACGGTCTCGAAGCCCTGCTCCGCCAGATCCGCGCGCAGCGCCTCCCCGGTGTCCGCCAGCGCCTCGGGGTGGATCACGGCGACCCGCTTGGCCCGGTTGCCGATCAGCCCACCGAGTTCGCCGAGGAGTTGACGCCCCACCAGGACCTCGTACGGCTCGGTGCCCGCCGTACCGCCGACCTGGATACGGGTCACTGTCTCGCTCATGCTTCCTTCAACTCCAGTGCGTCCAGGACCGCCCGGGTGACTTCCTCGGGCGTGCGGCCGTCGGTGGCGACGACGGCCGTGGCGACCTCCTCGTAGAGGTTGCGCCGGGCCTCCATCAACTCCCGCCACTGCTTGCGGGGGTTGACGGCCAGGAGGGGGCGTGCGGCGTTGAGGCCGGTGCGCTTGACGGCCTCCTCGACGTCCATCGAGAGGTACACGACCCGCTGTCCCACGAGCAGGGCCCGGGTGTCGGCGTCGAGGATCGCGCCGCCGCCGAGGGCGAGGACGCCGTCGTGGCCCGCGAGCGCCGTGTGCACGGCCCGCTTCTCGATGGCGCGGAAGGCGGGCTCGCCCTCGTCGACGAAGATCTCCGCGATCTCGCGGCCCTGCTCGGCCACGATGTCGTCGTCGGTGTCGCGGTAGGCGACGCCCAGCCGCTCGGCGAGCTGCTGTCCGACGGTGGACTTGCCCACCCCCATGGGGCCGACGAGGACTACCAGAGGCACCGGGCTCACCGGATCGCGAGGTGGTCGAGGTAGGAGCGGACGTTGCGGGCCGTCTCGGTGACGCTGTCGCCGCCGAACTTCTCGGCCACCGCGTCGGCCAGCACCAGGGCCACCATCGCCTCGGCGACGATGCCGGCCGCCGGCACGGCGGAGACGTCGGAGCGCTGGTGGTGGGCCTGCGCGGCCTCGCCCGTGGTCACGTCGACGGTCTGCAGGGCGCGCGGCACGGTCGCGATCGGCTTCATGGCCGCGCGGACGCGCAGCAGCTCGCCGGTGGTGAGCCCGCCCTCGGTGCCGCCGGAGCGGCCCGAGACCCGGCGGATGCCCTCGGGGGTGTTCACGATCTCGTCGTGCGCCTTGGAGCCGGGCACCCGCGCCAGCTCGAAGCCGTCGCCGATCTCGACGCCCTTGATGGCCTGGATGCCCATCAGGGCCCCGGCGAGACGGGCGTCGAGCTTGCGGTCCCAGTGGACGTGCGAGCCGAGGCCGACCGGCACGCCGTAGGCCAGGATCTCGACGACGCCGCCGAGGGTGTCGCCGTCCTTGTGGGCCTGGTCGATCTCCGCGACCATCGCCTTCGACGCGTCGGCGTCCAGGCAGCGCACCGGGTCCGCGTCCAGCCTGTCCACGTCCGCCGGGGTCGGGTACACGCCCTGCGGGGCCTTGGCGGCCGCCAGCTCGACCACATGGCTGACGATCTCGATCCCGGCCGTCTCCTTCAGGTACGACCTGGCCACCGCGCCGAGGGCGACACGAGCGGCGGTCTCCCGGGCGGAGGCCCGCTCCAGCACCGGCCGGGCCTCGTCGAAGCCGTACTTCTGCATACCGGCCAGGTCCGCGTGACCGGGCCGGGGGCGGGTCAGGGGCGCGTTGCGGGCGAGTCCGGCCAGGACCTCCGGGTCGACCGGGTCGGCGGACATGACCTGCTCCCACTTGGGCCACTCGGTGTTCCCGACCATGATCGCCACCGGGGAGCCCATGGTGAGGCCGTGCCGCACACCGCCGAGGAAGGTGACCTCGTCGCGCTCGAACTTCATCCGGGCACCGCGTCCGTAGCCCAGGCGCCGCCGGGCCAGGTGGTCCGCCACCATCTCCGTGGTGATCGGCACGCCGGCGGGAAGGCCCTCCAGCGTCGCGACAAGTGCGGGACCGTGGGACTCCCCCGCGGTCAGCCAGCGCAACCTGCTCAACGGTGCTCCTCAGTGCTCGCGCCCGGTACTGCGTCCTGCCTGCGTGTACGCGCGTCCTCGCGTACGGCGACGGCTACCGGGTGCGCGGCCCCGGCCCGCCACCTCCGATCCTCCCACGTCCGGGGCGCGGGCCGGTCACAGGTCCAGCAGACGGACGGGCCGGGCGGCGCGGGAGGGAGCACCCCGCCGGGTCACGCCGTCTTCGCGGCCGCGCTCACGCCAGCTTCGCCGCCGCGCTCTTGATCGCCTCACGGATGCGGAAGTACGTGCCGCAGCGGCAGACGTTGGCGATCTCGTCGATGTCGGCGTCGGTGGGGTCGCTGGTCCGCTTGAGCAGGGCGACGGCGGCCATGATCTGTCCGGGCTGGCAGTAGCCGCACTGGGCCACGTCCTGCTCCAGCCACGCCTCCTGGACGGGGTGCAGCTGATCGCCGTCGGCCAGCCCCTCGATGGTGGTGACCTCACGGCCCGCCGCCTCGGCGACCGGCACGACACAGGGCCGGACGGCCTCGCCGTCGAGGTGGCTGGTGCAGGCCTTGCAGACGTCGATGCCGCAGCCGTACTTGGGGCCGCGCACGCCGAGCAGATCGCGCAGCGCCCACAACAGGGGCAGGTCGTCGGGGGCGTGGACGGTGACGGTCTCACCGTTCACGGTGAAGGTGTGCGAGGGCATCGGTGGTGCTCCTGGATTCTCCGGCCGGCTCAGCGGGGGAAGGGCGTGAAGTCCACGTCGAAGTTGACGGGGAAGCTGCGCGGCTTGGTGCCGGTGGCGCGCGCGTAGGCGTTGGCGACGGCGCCGACGGCCGCTGGGACTCCGAGTTCACCAGCGCCGCCCGGTTCGTCGGCTCCCTCGATGACGAAGATCCTCACGTCCCTCGGCGAGTCCTTCTGGCGGGCGTAGTGGAACTGGGAGTAGCTGCCCTCCAGCGGCAGCCCCTCGTCGATGTGGAGCCCGGCCCGCAGGGTGGTGGAGATGGCGTCCGTGAGCCCGCCGAGCAGCTGGGCCTCCAGGCCGCGCGGGTTGATCACCCGGCCCACGTCCGCCGCGATGACGGCCTTGGTCACCCGGGGTTTCTTCGGATCGGTCGCGTCGATCTCGACCAGACAGGCCGTGCAGGCCTTGTACTCGTCATGGAAGGCGACCCCCTGGGCCCAGCCGTCCGGGAGGCCGCGCCCCCAGTCCCCTTCCTTCGCGACCTTGTCGAGCACGGCCCGCTGACGCGCGGTCTTCAGGAACTCGCGCCGGAAGGCGACCGGGTCCTTGCCCAGCTTCGCCGCCAGCTCGTCGACGATGATCTCCTCGGCCCCGCGGGTGTTCGCGGAGTACACCGAGCGCCACGACCCGGTGTGCATCCTGATCGGCACCTCGGTGAGCGCCTGGGTGGTGACCCCGAAGTTGTACGGGGACTTGACCGTGGTCAGGAACAGTGTCTGGGCGAAGGTCGCGTTCCCGACGCCGGACGGCAGGCTCGCCGCGGCGGCGGTGATCGCGTCGCCGAGGCCGTGCCGGAAGTCGGTCTCCACCGCCGCCACCTGGTGGGTGAAGGTGAGGACCTGCCCGGCCGCGTAGGTGGCCCGGACCCGGTGGTGGGTGGCGGGACGCATCCGCCCGTGCCGCATGTCGTCGATGCGGGACCACATCAGCCGCACGGGTCGCCCGCTCTTCTTGGACACCACGGCGGCTTCCAGAGCCGCGTCGTAGAAGAGCCGCCGCCCGAAGGACCCGCCCGACTGCACGACATGGACCTTCACCTTGGACACCGGAAGCCCGACGGCCTTGGCGATGGCGGCCTGCGCGACGATCGGGGACTTCAGCCCGGACCAGATCTCGGCCCGGTCCTCCCGTACGTCCGCGACGGCCGAGTTGGTCTCCAGCGGCGCGTGACTGGCGAACGCGAAGTCGAACTCGCCCTCCACCTTCTTCACCAGCAGCCCGAGGACGTCCAGCGAGGGTGTGGCCGCCTTCAGCCTGGCCCTGATGCCGTGGTCCGAGAGCGCGTCGACGCTCCCGGGACCCCAGGTGACGTCCAGCGCCTCCTTGCCGTCGAGGGCCTGCCCGAACGTTTCCGCGACGACGGCCACGCCCGTGTCGATGGTCACCACGTCGAGCACGCCGGGCATGGCCCGTACGACGGCCGCGTTGTTCACCGCCTTCACCGTGCCGTTGATCGTCGGCGGCCTGCGGACCATGCACGGCTTGGCCCCGGGCACGTCGAGGTCGAGGGTGTAGGCCTGTTTGCCGGTGACCAGGGCGCGGGCGTCGATGCGTGAGGTGGGGGTGCCGACGAGCGTGCGCTCCGACTCCTTCTTCGGCGTGACGGTGAGGGAGCCGAGGTCGAGGGTGGCGGCGGCCACCGACAGTGAGCCGTAGGAGGCGGTGCGCCCGTCCGGCGCCACGACGACTCCCTGACGTACCGTCAACTCACGCGCCGCCAACCCCCATTGTTTCGCGGCGGCACGGACCAACCGTGCCCGCGCGGCGGCCGCCGTGTGCCGCACGGGGTCGTACAGCGAGCGGATGGAGTTGGAGCTTCCGGTGAGCTGGTTGAACAGCAACTCCGGCCGCGCATCGTCCAGTTGGATCCTGACCTGGTCGAGCGGGGTGTCCAACTCCTCCGCCACCAGCATCGCCACAGCCGTGGTGAGCCCCTGCCCGACCTCCTCGCGCGGCAGCCGGAAATGGGCCACGCCCTCCTCGTCGACCCTCAGCACCAGCATGTGCGCCGTCGGCGCCCCCGCCAGGATCAGCAGATCGCCGAGGTCCACCAGATCCGCCGGCGCGGGCAGAGTGGGGATCGCCGCCTCGGCGCCGGCGGGCTCGTAGACGTCCAGACCGATCTTGGTCGCGACCGCGAGCGTGGGCGCGGCCACCAGATACGTGAGAAACCTGCGCCGGGAGTGACGTGACATGGGGGCTCCGTTCAACGCCCCGCCTGCGTCGCCGGGCCGCCCCGTGATGATCGCCGCTGGTTACCCCTCGGTACAAGGGGTTCACACAGGATCAACACACGCGGGATGCCCGCCCTCGCTCAGCCTCCCTCAGCCGCGCTCGGCCAGCGCCCGCTCCCCCGCCGTCCGCATCGCCGCCACCGGCGCCGTCTTGCACCCCGTCATCTGCTCGACCTGCAGAACCGCCTGGTGGACGAGCAGGTCGAGCCCACTGACGACGGCACCGCCGTAGGCCGACCAGCGGGCGGCGAGCTCCGTCGGCCACGGGTGATACAGCACGTCGAACAGCGTCGTCGGCCGCTCCGGCACCGCACCGGAGAGCACGTCCGTCGCCCCGGCCGGCGTCGTGGCGATGACCAGCGGAGCGGTCAACGCCCGCTCGGCATCCGCCCAGTCCGCCGTACGCACCTCGACGTCCAGCCGCTCGCCCCACTGCCGCATCTCGGCGGCCCGCGCCTCGCTCCGGACGTACGCCACGACCTCACCGGTGCAGATCCGGGCGAGCGCGGCCAGCGCGGAGGAGGCGGTGGCGCCCGCGCCGAGGACCGCCGCCGACTCCACCTGCTCGATGCCGCGCTCCCGCAGGGCGGCCACCATGCCGGGGATATCCGTGTTGTCGCCTACGCGCCGTCCGTCCTCGGTGAACACCAGCGTGTTGACGGCCTCGACGGAGGTGGCCGTCTCGGTGATCTCGTCCAGCAGCGGGATGACCGCCCTCTTGAGCGGCATCGTCAGCGACAGACCCGCCCACTCCGGCCCGAGCTGCTCGACGAACCCGGGCAACGCCGCCTCGTCGACCTCGAAGCGGTCGTACGACCAGTCGGTGAGCCCGAGTTCGGCGTAGGCGGCCCGGTGCAGCACCGGCGAGAGCGAGTGGGCGATGGGCGAACCGAGCACGGCGGCGCGGCTCTTGCTGGCGGTGCGGCTCATTGTGCGTTCTGCGCTTCCTGGTACTTCCTGCGGTTCTTGTTGTGCTCCTCGTTGGTCACGGCGAAGAGCGTCTCGTCCTCGTTGATCGACACGAAGTAGTACCAGTCGCCCTTGGCCGGCTTGAGGGCTCCCTCGATCGCCTCGTCGCCGGGATTCCCGATCGGCCCGGGCGGCAATCCATACACCTTGTAGGTGTTGTACGGGTCGTCGATCCGTCGCAGCGAGTCGACCGAGCCTGTCGCCAACTTGGATTCACCGCGCAGGTAATTGACCGTCGAGTCGAAGTCGAGCAGACCGGCCGTCTCCGCGTTGTTGGGCTCAAGGCGGTTGTAGACGACCCGCGCGATCTTCCTGTAGTCCTTCTCGTTGTTTCCCTCGGCCTGTACGAGGCTCGCGACAGTGAGGACCTGAAGCGGATTCTCGAGCTTCAGTTCCTTGGCCTTGCCGGCCAGATCGAACTGCTCGTACTTCGCCTTCGCCAGGGCGATCATTTCCTTGAGGACCTGCTCGGGCTTCATGCCCTTGGCGACCGGATACGTGGAGGGGTAGAGGAATCCTTCCAGCGGATCCTTGATCTCGTCATTGTCGTTCGCCCACTTGGGCAGACCGAGGGTGTCGAACTTCTTCTCCGCGGTCTCCTTGGTCGTTCCCTTGTCGAGACCCAACTCCTTGTCGATCTTCGCGTAGACCGAGTTGTTCCGTTCACCTTCGGTGACGGTGAAGTTGTTCTGGCTCTTCGGGTCAAGCATCAGGGCGATGGCGCTTGCGGCGGACATCTCTTTCTTGAGCAGATAAACACCGGCCTGAATCCGATCTCTCTCGGGATTCTGCGCCAGCGCGGCCGTGAAGGCGTCCACACTCTTGACGACCCCGGCCCTCTTCAGCTTCTGCCCGATCACCGACCCGAATTCACCCTTGGCCACCGTGATCGTGACCGTCTCGTTCGTGCCGTTGCCCGAGTAATCCGGGGCCTCACCGAAGCGGCTCTGGAAGAACTGGTAGCCGAAGTAGCTCACACCGGCGAAGCCGCCGCCGAAGACCATGACGACCACCAGGCAGGCGCATCCACTGCGACGCTTCTTGCCGCCCTTGCCCGGTTTCTTGGACTTTCCGCCGCGGCCCTTCCGGTCACCCCGGCCGCCGCGGCCCTTCGCCTCGTCATCGTCGTCGTCATCGCCGCCACCCGCGAAGAACGCGTGCTCGCCCTGGTCCGGCCCGGGGTCCCAGTCGGTCCGCTCGGCGGCCTGCGGCTCCTCCGCCTCGGGCTCCGGAGCCGGGGCGGGCCGGGTCTCCACGCGACTGCGAGCAGGCGGCTCCGGCGGCGGATACGCCTCCGGCGTCCCGTAGAAGTCCTGCTGGTCGCCGCCCCCGTAGGCGTTCGCCTGCTGCTGTGCCCCGTAGGGGTCGTTCGGGTCGGCGGCGTAAGCGCCCTGCGGGTGCTGGGCAGTTCCGTCGTTCCAGCCCCCGTTGACCTGGCCGTACTGCTGCTCACCATGGCCGGTGTACTGCTGGTGGTGCTGGGGCTGCTGCTGGCCGGGGTACTGCTGCCCCGGGTCGCCGTACTCCTGCTGGTACTGCTGCTGGGCATAGCCGTCCTGGTGGCCGTTGCCCCAGCCGCCGTGGCCGTTGCCGTTTCCGTAGTGCTGCTGGTACTGCTGCTGCTCCGGGTAGTCCTGCTGCGGCTGGCCGCCGTAGGCGGACTGCTGGCCCCCCTGGGCCTGCTGTCCGTCCCATCCGCCGTCCCCGTACAACGGGTCGTCCGGATGCCACGGTTCGGAGCCTGGGCCCCGGCCATACTCAGTCATCGATCCCCTAGAGCCGCGAGGCGGCGGTCACGCGGGGCCTGTGGCTCGGCTGTCGTCCCCGCCTCTTTTTGTGCGGTGGCTGTTCGAAGGCCACCACATCGCGCGGAACGTTACCGTATCGCGATCAGATGACCACTTCGACGCCCTCGCCCGGTGCTTTGCCTGACGCCCGTTCGGATTCCAGCGCTTGTTGCAGGATGATCACCGCCGCTGCCTGGTCGATGACCGACCTGCCCTTCTTGGATTTCACACCCGAGGCACGAAGTCCTTGACCGGCCGTCACTGTAGTCATCCTCTCGTCGATGAGTCTGACCGGAATGGGCGCGATCATGCGGGCCAACTCCTGGGCGAAACCCCGTACCTTGACCGCGGCCGGGCCCTCTCCGCCTTTCAGAGAGCGTGGCAGACCGACGATCACTTCGATAGGTACGTATTCGTCGACCAGTTGTCTCAATCGGCGCTGAGCCGCCGGGACATCGCGTCCGGGCACCGTCTCGACGGGGGTGGCGAGGATCCCGTCGGGGTCGCAGGAGGCGACCCCGATACGGGCGTCCCCGACGTCGATCGCGAGGCGACGGCCACGACGCATGGCCGGACCGTCACCTGCGCTCGTGTGATCCGTGGTGCTCACTTGGCCGTCTCGGCGACCAGGCGCTCGACCGCGTCCACGGCCTCGCCGACGGCGGCCGGGTTCTGGCCACCGCCCTGGGCGACGTCCGGCTTACCGCCACCGCCGCCGCCGAGCGTCTTGGCGGCCGTACGGACCAGGTCACCGGCCTTCAGGCCACGCTCGCGGGCGGCCTCGTTGGTGGCGATGACCGTCAGCGGCTTGCCGTTCACGACGGTGAACAGGGCGACCACGACGGCCCGGCCGCCCTGGATGCGTCCCCGCACGTCGAGGACGAGCTTGCGGAGGTCGTCGGCGGTGGTGCCGTCCGGGACCTGTCCGGTCACGAGAGCGACGCCGGAGACGTCCTTGGCGGACTCGGCGAGACCGGCGGCGGCCTGCAGCACCTTCTCGGCGCGGAACTTCTCGATCTCCTTCTCGGCGTCCTTCAGCTTGCCGAGCATGGCGGAGACCTTCTCCGGAAGCTCCTCCGGGCGGCCCTTGATCAGTTCCTGGAGCTGGGCGACCACCGTGTGCTCACGGGCGAGGAAGTTGTAGGCGTCGACGCCGACCAGAGCCTCGATACGGCGCACACCGGAACCGATCGAGGACTCACCGAGCAGCTTGACCAGGCCGAGCTGCGAGGTGTTGTGGACGTGCGTGCCGCCGCACAGCTCCTTGGAGAAGTCGCCGATCGTGACGACGCGGACGCGCTCGCCGTACTTCTCGCCGAACTCGGCGATGGCGCCCTGCTTCTTGGCCTCGTCGAGGCTCAGGATCTCCGCGTGGACGTCCAGGTCGCGGGAGAGCACCTCGTTGATCTTCTGCTCGACATCGGTCATCACGGCCGTCGGAACGGCGGACGGGGAGCCGAAGTCGAAGCGGAAGCGGCCGGGCTGGTTCTCGGAACCGGCCTGGGCGGCCGTCGGGCCGAGGGCGTCGCGCAGGGCCTGGTGGGTGAGGTGGGTGGCCGAGTGGGCGCGGGCGATGGCCGTACGGCGGCGGCTGTCGATCGAGGCCTGGGCCTTGGCGCCGACGGTCACCTCGCCGACCTGGACGACGCCCTTGTGGACGTAGACGCCCGGGACCGGCTTCTGGCAGTCGCGGATCTCGATGACGGCACCGGAATCGACCTTGATCCGGCCGGTGTCGCCGATCTGGCCACCGCCCTCGGCGTAGAACGGGGTGCGGTCGAGGACGATCTCGACCTCGTCGCCCTCGGTGGCGGCGGGCGAGGAGAGCCCGTCGACGAGGATGCCGACGACCGTGGACTCGCCCTCGGTGTCCGAGTAGCCGATGAACTCGGTCTCGCCGGCGGCGTCGGCGATCTCCCGGTAGGCGCCGAGGTCGGCGTGACCGGTCTTCTTGGCACGGGCGTCGGCCTTGGCGCGGTCCCTCTGCTCCTTCATCAGGCGGCGGAAGCCGTCCTCGTCCACGGAGAGGCCCTGTTCGGCCGCCATCTCCAGGGTGAGGTCGATGGGGAAGCCCCAGGTGTCGTGGAGCAGGAAGGCCTTGTCGCCGGCGAGGACCCGGCCACCGGTGGCCTTGGTCTCGGTCACGGCGGTGTCGAGGATGTTGGTGCCGGCCTTCAGCGTCTTGAGGAAGGCGTTCTCCTCGGCGAGGGCGACCTTCTCGATGCGCTCGCGGTCGGTGATCAGCTCGGGGTACTGCTGCCCCATCATGCCGATGACGACGTCGATGAGGTCCTTGACGACCGGGCCTGTGGCGCCGAGGAGGCGCATGTTGCGGATGGCGCGGCGCATGATGCGGCGCAGGACGTAGCCGCGCCCCTCGTTGCCGGGGGTGACGCCGTCGCCGATGAGCATCACGGCGGTGCGGATGTGGTCGGTGACCACACGCAGGGAGACGTCGGACTCGTGGGCGTCGCCGTAGCGGACGCCGGTCAGCTCGGTGGCCTTGTTGATGACGGCCATGGAGGTGTCGATCTCGTACATGTTCTGCACGCCCTGCAGAATCATGGCGAGGCGCTCCAGGCCGAGGCCCGTGTCGATGTTCTTGCTGGGCAGCTCGCCGAGGATCTCGAAGTCCTCCTTGGAGGTGCCCTCGCCGCGCTCGTACTGCATGAAGACCAGGTTCCAGATCTCCACGTACCGCTCGTCGTTGACGGCCGGGCCGCCCTCGACGCCGAACTCGGGGCCGCGGTCGTAGTTGATCTCGGAGCACGGGCCGCACGGGCCGGGGACGCCCATGGACCAGTAGTTGTCCTTCATGCCGAGGCGCTGGATGCGCTCCTTGGGCACGCCGATCTGCTCGTGCCAGATGCGCTCGGCCTCGTCGTCGTCCTTGTAGACGGTGATCCAGAGCTTCTCCGGCTCCAGGCCGTAACCACCCTTGTCCTGAGGGCTGGTGAGCAGCTCCCAGGCGTGCTTGATGGCGCCTTCCTTGAAGTAGTCGCCGAAGGAGAAGTTGCCGCACATCTGGAAGAACGTGCCGTGCCGGGTGGTCTTGCCGACCTCTTCGATGTCCGGCGTACGGACGCACTTCTGCACGCTGGTGGCGCGGGCGAAGGAGGGCTTGACCTCACCCAGGAAGTACGGCTTGAACGGAACCATGCCCGCGTTGACCAGGAGCAGAGTCGGGTCGTCCGCGATGAGCGACGCCGAAGGGACAACGGTGTGACCGCGCTCCTCGAAGAAGCTCAACCAGCGGCGACGAATCTCGGCCGACTCCATCAGTGGTCCTCATTCCGGTTGTACGGGTACGACGAGTTGTCGGCGTACCTCGAATTCCTGCTGTACTTCGGGGTGTTGCTGTTCTCGATGGCGACGACACGCCGCGGGGCCGGAAGCTCCGGGTAGGTGTCGGGGTTGACCTCGATCCCGAGTGCCTCGCCCAACTCGGCCTCCCGCTGGGCCATGTTGTCGCGGACGTCGAGCGCGAAGTGGACGGCCCGGTCCTTGATCCGGTGGCCCGCCTCGACCGCCTTGTGCGCGGCCTGGGTGGCGAGGTGCTCGGGGGTGAGCTGCTTCAGCTTGCGGTTGACCTTGGTGGTGGCCCACACGCCGGCGGCGACCCCTGTGGTGAACCAGAACGTACGGCGGAACATCGCTCGGTCAGTCCTTCTTTCCACGGGTGTCACGCCTGCTCCGGCGCGTGCCCGGAACGGTGCGTCCCACGATCACGGTACGACGCCGTTCCTCGGCGGGCTCGCCCTCCCGTCGGCCGCCCATGGCCCGGCGTACGCCGTAGCCGAAGGCGGCGACCTTCACGAGGGGGCCGCCGAAGGTGGACGCGACGGTCGTGGAGAGCGCCGAGGCGTTCGACGTGACCTCCTGGACGTCGGACGCGATGGCGTCGACCCGCTCGATCTGGGTCTGCGCGGAGCGGACCGCGGTGGACGCGTCGGCGAGGAGGGGGACGGCCTGGTCGGTCACGTCCGCGACGAGCTTGGTGGTCGCCTTGAGCGTCTGGGCCAGCCTCGCCAACGCGACGGCGAGGAAGGAGACCAGGATCGCCCAGAAGACGGCCACCAGGATCCCGGCCACCTCTCCACCGGACACTGTCTGCACCCGCTCCCTGGAACATGCCTGAACGTCGAAAGTCGTGTCCCGAGCCTATCGCGCCGCGGCGATCGCTCAGTACCGCATTAATGCCTACCGCACCAAGGCGTCAGCCCGCCGTCCCGCCCGCCCTGGAGGGCGGTGGGACGACGGGCTGACGCTCGGTGCGTGTGTACTACGTCCGTCGAAAGAGGATCAACGGGCGTAGTACTCGACGACGAGCTGCTCGTCGCAGATGACCGGGATCTCCTTGCGGTTCGGGTCGCGGTCCAGGCGGAAGGCCAGGGCCTTCAGGTTCACCTGGAGGTAGCGCGGGGTCTCGCCGTCGGCGGCGAAGCCACCCTCGCGGGCGACCTCGAACAGCGGCTTCTGACGGCTGCGCTCACGGACCATGACGACGTCGTCCGGCTTGACGCGGAAGGACGGCTTGTCGACCTTGTGGCCGTTGACCTCGATGTGGCCGTGGACGACCATCTGGCGGGCCTGGTAGATCGTGCGGGCGATGCCCGAACGCAGGACCAGCGCGTCGAGACGGCGCTCGAGCTCGATGATCAGGGCCTCACCGGTCTTGCCCTGGACCTTGGAGGCACGCTCGTAGGCGCGGACGAGCTGGCGCTCGGACACGTCGTACTGCGCGCGCAGACGCTGCTTCTCGAGCAGACGGACCTTGTAGTCCGAGTTCTGCTTGCGGCCGCGGCCGTGCTCACCCGGCGGGTAGGGGCGGGCCTCGAAGTACTTGACGGCCTTCGGGGTCAGCGCGATGCCGAGGGCACGCGACTTCTTGACCTTGGGGCGGGACTGGTTCGCCACTTCTTTTCCTTTTCCTTCAATTCGGCTGCCTCAGGGTTACGGGAGGTCGCATCCGCAGCCGGGGAATCCCGTCAGGTCCGCTGGGGACTTGCCGGGCAGCCGCTCCCCTGGTCTGGGCACATACGTGCAGCACACGAACGGCCCACCGACCGGTCCCGGGAATCCGGGTGGTGGTGGGCGGCCCGCGACACCTACGACGGTGCGCGACGCTCCTGGATCCGAAGATCCGGCTGGATGTCCCGCCTGAGGCGCCGACCGGAGCCGGACACGGGACGCAGCACTGTGCAGGAGTCTACAGGGGGTTCAGGACTGCTTCCGACCGAGGTTCTTCCTGGTCCACTCCACCGCGTCGGCGTACCGGGCCTCGGCGCCGTGCCGGGTCGGGGTGTAGTACTCCCGCTCCTTGATGGCGTCCGGCGCGTACTGCTGGGCGGCGATCCCCTCGGGCAGGTCGTGCGGGTACACATACCCCTGGGCGTGCCCGAGCTTGGCCGCGCCCTTGTAGTGCCCGTCCCGCAGGTGCGGGGGCACGGGGCCGGCCAGGCCCTTCCTCACGTCCTCCATGGCCGCGCCGATGGCCGTCGTCGCCGCGTTCGACTTCGGGGCCAGGGCGAGGGCGATGGTGGCGTGGCTGAGGGTGAGCGCCGCCTCGGGGAAGCCGATCATGGCGACGGCCTGGGCGGCCGCGACGGCTATGGGCAGGGCGTTCGGATCGGCCAGGCCGATGTCCTCGCTGGCGGAGATCATCAGGCGGCGGGCGATGAACCGCGGGTCCTCACCGGCCTCGATCATCCGGGCCAGGTAGTGCAGCGCGGCGTCGACGTCCGAACCGCGGATGGACTTGATCAGGGCGCTGGCCACGTCGTAGTGCTGGTCGCCGTCGCGGTCGTACTTCACGGCGGCGCGGTCGACGGTCTCCTCCAGCGTCTGGAGACCGATCTCCCCCTCCCCCTTGTCGAGGGCCGCGCCGGCCGCGGCCTCCAGGGCGGTCAGGGCGCGGCGGGCGTCGCCGCCGGCGATCCGCAGGAGGTGCGCCTCGGTGTCCTCGGGGAGGGTGACGGCGCCCTTCAGGCCGCGCTCGTCGGTGAGGGCGCGCTGGAGCAGGCCGCGCAGGTCGTCGTCGGTGAGCGGTTCCAGGGTGAGGAGCAGGGAGCGGGACAGCAGCGGGGAGATCACCGAGAAGTACGGGTTCTCCGTGGTCGCCGCGATCAGGGTGACCCAGCGGTTCTCGACGGCCGGGAGGAGGGAGTCCTGCTGGGCCTTGCTGAAGCGGTGGATCTCGTCGAGGAAGAGGACGGTCTCCTTGCCGAAGCCGCCGGTGGCGCGGCGGGCGCCCTCGATCACCGCGCGGACCTCCTTGACCCCGGCGGTGATCGCGGAGAGCTCCACGAACCGCTTGTTGGTGGCCTTGGAGACGACGTACGCCAGGGTCGTCTTGCCGGTGCCGGGCGGGCCCCAGAGGATCACCGAGGAGGGGCCGGCGGGGCCGCCGCCGGACTCGCCGACCAGTCTGCGCAGGGGTGAGCCGGGCTTCAGCAGGTGCTGCTGGCCCACGACCTCGTCCAGGGTGCGCGGGCGCATCCGTACGGCCAGGGGGCTGGCGGCCGGGTCCTTCTCCTGGCGTTCTTCGGCTGCGGCGGTGAACAGATCGGGCTCCACACGGAAAACCCTATGTCACGCCACCGACAGCCCGGCCCCGGCGGCCGTCCCCGCGGGAGCCGCCGGTCAGCTGGTCCAGAAGTCCCACCAGCGGGTCAGGATCAGCATGCCGATGATGCCGATGTGCATCACGGGCAGGACCCAGGTGAACTCGGCGAAGAAGCCCTTCAGCCAGCCGGGGGCGGGCAGGAACCCGTTGCGGATGTTGGAGGACGTGACGTACCAGAACATCAGGATGGTGGCCACCCAGGCGAGGCAGCACCAGAGGCAGAGCGAGTTGATGTTGTAGAGCGACTGGTACTGGAGCCAGGTCACGAAGCCGACGCCGAACGCGGTGCCCGCGTTGAAGGTCAGCCAGTACCAGCGCGGGTAGGTGGCCCTGGCGAGCAGGCTCACGCCGACGCAGATGACGATGCCGTAGGCGACGAGCCCGAGCATCGGGTTGGGGAAACCGAAGACGGAGGCCTGGTCGCTCTTCATGATGTTGCCGCAGGAGACGACCGGGTTGAGGCTGCACCCGGGGGTGAAGTTCGGGTCCTGCAGCAGCTTGAACTTGTCGAGCGTGATGACCCAGGAGGCGAGCAGCCCGGCCGCACCGGTGATCAGCAGCAGGATCGCGAAGGCCCGGCTTCCGCCCACCGTGCGCGGGGTCTCGGTGCGTTCCCGGTCGGTGGTCGAGACGTCCCTGACTGTCGTCTTGCTCATCACGTCGATTCCGTCGATTCCGTAGCGTCGAAGGGGCCGCTGGGGCACGGTCATTGTGCCGTACACCCTCGCGCGCGCAGCGTTCGCTGGACGTAAAAGTCGCCCCCGCCACCCGTAAAGGGCGACGAGGGCGACAACGGTTCGAACTCAGCCCAGTCGGGCCTCCAGCTCGGCCACGATCTCGTTCACGCCGACGGCGACCTGCTCCCCGGACTCCATGTCCTTGAGCTGGACGACGCCCTCGGCGAGGTCGCGCTCGCCGGCCACGATCGTGTAGCGCGCGCCGCTGCGGTTGGCGTTCTTCATCGCGCCCTTCAGGCCCTTGCCGCCGTAGGCGAAGTCGGCCGCGATGCCCACCTTGCGCAGTTCGGTGACCTTGGTGAACAGCAGCCGGCGGGCCTGGTCGCCGAGCGGGACGGCGAACACGCTGGTGGCGGCGGGGAGTTCGAGCTCGACGCCCTCCGCCTCCAGGGCGAGGACGGTCCGGTCGACGCCGAGCGCCCAGCCGACCGAGGGCAGCGCGGGGCCGCCGATCATCTCGGAGAGGCCGTCGTAGCGGCCGCCGCCGCCCACCGCGGACTGCGAGCCCAGACCGTCGTGGACGAACTCGAAGGTCGTCCGGGTGTAGTAGTCGAGGCCGCGCACCAGCTTGAGGTCGTCCTCGAAGGCGACGCCCGCGCCCGTGATCAGCTCGCGCACCTCCTCGTGGTACGCCTTGCAGGCGTCGCAGAGGTAGTCGCGCAGCAGGGGGGCGTCCCCGAGCTGCTTCTGGACCGACTCGCGCTTGTCGTCGAGGACGCGCAGCGGGTTGATCTCCGCGCGGCGGAGCGTGTCCTCGTCGAGGTCGAGGCCGCGCAGGAACTCCTGCAGCGCCGCCCGGTAGACGGGACGGCACTCCTTGTCGCCCAGGCTGTTGAGCAGGATGCGGAAGTTCCTCAGGCCCAGCGAGCGATACGCCTGGTCCGCCAGGATGATCAGCTCGGCGTCCAGGGCCGGGTCCTCGGCGCCGATCGCCTCGGCGCCCACCTGGGAGAAGTGGCGGTAGCGGCCCTTCTGGGGGCGCTCGTAGCGGTAGTACGAGCCGGAGTACCAGAGCTTGACCGGGAGGTTGCCGACCTTGTGGAGGTTGGCCTCCAGGGCCGCGCGCAGGACGGACGCGGTGCCCTCGGGGCGCAGGGCGAGCCTGTCGCCGCCCTTGGTCTCGAAGGCGTACATCTCCTTGGTCACGATGTCGGTGGACTCACCCACACCGCGCGCGAACAGCTCGACGCTCTCGAAGCCGGGCGTCTCGATGTAGCCGTAGCCGGAGTCGCGCAGGGGCGCGGCGATGGCCTCGCGGACGGCCAGGTACTTGGCGCTGTCCGGGGGCAACAGGTCGTACGTGCCCTTGGGGGCCTGAAAGGTGGTCACGGAAGGTCTCTCGTCACATTCCTCGTCGGGGAGGGGTCGTCGGACCCGCTCCCTGGCCGCCGGCGTCCGCCACCTGCCGCAGATACGGGTTGGTGGCGCGCTCCTGGCCGATGGTCGTCTGGGGGCCGTGGCCGGACAGCACCACGGTCGAGTCGTCGAGCGGCAGGCACACGCGGGCCAGCGAGTCGAGCATCTCGGCCATGTCACCGCCGGGCAGGTCGGTGCGTCCGATGGAGCCGGCGAAGAGCAGATCCCCGGAGAAGAACACGGAGGGGATCTCCGTGTTCTCGGGCATCCGGAAGGTCACCGACCCCTTGGTATGGCCGGGCGCGTGCGCGACGGACAGCTCCAGACCGGCCAGCTCCAGCTTGGCGCCGTCGGTCAGCTCCTTGACGTCGTCCGGCTCCCCCACGGTCAGCTCGCCCATGAGCGGCATGCCGATGGACCGGCCGAGCGCCTTCTCCGGGTCGCTCATCATGTACCGGTCCTCGGGGTGGATCCACGCCGGTACGTCGTGCGCGCCGCACACCGGGACGACCGAGGCCACATGGTCGAGGTGGCCGTGGGTGAGGACGACGGCGACGGGCTTGAGCCGATGCTTCTTCAGCGTCTCCTCGACTCCCTGGGTGGCCTGGTGGCCCGGGTCGATGATCACGCACTCCTCACCGGCGGCGGGGGCGACCAGATAACAGTTGGTCCCCCAGGCCCCGGCGGGGAACCCGGCAATGAGCACGATCGTCCTTCTTGTGGCGTACGAGGGTGGGTTGCTGTGGATCAGAGCCTACCGGCGCTGCCGTTTCCTCAGCGAACCCATATACGGTACGGGTCACACGCAATCAGTCCACTCAACGGACGCGCGACGCACCCGTCGACGTACGAGACGCATGAGGAGAGAACCCCGTGGTCAGCCAGGATCAGCGGCGGCGTCAGCTCGCCCGGGAGAAGTTCTTGCGGCAGCAGCAGCGGCGCACGTCCGCGCGACGCAAGGCACGAGTCCGCAACGCGGCGATCGCTTCGGTGCTCGGTGTGATCCTGGTGGGCAGTGTGGCGCTCTACACCACCGACGTCCTCAAGGGCGACGACAAGAAGGACAACGTGAGCGCGGACGCGAGTGCGAGCCCGTCGCCCAGCAAGGCGCCGGACCCGTGCGAGAAGCCGACCGAGGGCAAGGTGAAGGAACTCACCTTCAAGAAGGAACCCGCGCTCACCATCGACAAGACCGCGAAGTACACGATGGATCTGCAGACGACCTGTGGTTCCATCCCCATAACGATGGACGCGGCGAAGGCTCCGCGCACCGTGAACTCGTTCGACTTCCTGGTGAACAAGGGGTACTTGGACCACACCAAGTGCCACCGTCTCACCACGGAGGGCATCTACGTCCTGCAGTGCGGTGACCCGCAGGGCACCGGTACGGGCGGTCCCGGCTACACGATCCCGGACGAGAACCTCAAGGACCCGCGTCTGAAGGGCGACGTGTACCCGGCGGGCACGGTCGCGATGGCGAACCAGTTCAACGCGCAGACGGGCCAGGGCAAGAACAGCGGCGGCAGCCAGTTCTTCCTGGTCACCCAGGACAGTCCGCTGCCGGCCAACTACACACCGTTCGGCACCGTCTCCAAGGACGGCATGAAGGTCCTGAAGAAGATCGCCGACGCCGGGGCCCAGCCCGCGGACCCCCAGACCGGCAACACGGCACCCAACGCGACGGTGGTAATCAACAAGGCGACTGTCAAGAAATCCTGACCGCCACCAGTGAAATTTCGGTCGCGCGGGATGCGGACAGGCAACCCGCCGGTCGCCTATGTTGGCCGTGACGAAACTGTGGACGATGCCCGGGGGTGCTGAGGCCCCTCGCAGGCATCATGTGGAGGAGGCGCTGTGAGCAGCGACCCGTGGGGCCGCGTCGACGAGACGGGGACCGTGTACGTGCGTACGGCCGACGGCGAGCAGGTCGTCGGTTCCTGGCAGGCAGGCTCCCCCGAGGAGGCGCTGGCCTATTTCGAGCGCAAGTACGAAGGCCTGGTTGTCGAGATCGGCCTCCTCGAGAAGCGCGTCAAGACCACCGACCTGTCGGCGAAGGACGCCCAGACCGCGATCGACCACATTCGCGAGCAGGTCGACGCGCACCACGCGGTCGGTGACCTGGACGCGCTCAAGGTACGGCTGGACAAGCTCGTCGAGACCGTCGAGGCACGCCGCGAGGAGCGCAAGCAGCAGCGGGCCAAGCAGTCCGACGAGGCCCGGCACGCCAAGGAGGCGCTGGTCACCGAGGCGGAGGAGTTGGCGCAGTCCGATCAGTGGCGGGCCGCCGGTGAGCGGCTGCGGGCGCTGGTGGACACCTGGAAGGGTCTGCCGCGTCTGGACCGCAAGTCCGACGACGAGCTGTGGCACCGCTTCTCGCACGCCCGCTCGGCGTTCTCCAAGCGTCGCAAGGCCCACTTCGCGCAGCTCGACGCGCAGCGCGAGGACGCCCGCAAGACCAAGGAGAGGCTGGTCGCGGAGGCCGAGGCGCTGTCGAACTCGACGGACTGGGGTCCGACGGCCGCGCGCTACCGCGAGCTGATGACCGACTGGAAGGCCGCCGGCCGCGCCCAGCGCGAGCACGAGGACGACCTGTGGAACCGCTTCCGCGGCGCCCAGGACGTCTTCTTCGCCGCCCGCAGCTCGGTGTTCGCCGAGCGTGACGCGGAGCAGTCGGAGAACCTCAAGCTCAAGGAGGAGCTGGCCGGAGAGGCTGAGAAGATCCTGCCGGTGACGGATCTGAAGGCCGCCCGTGCCGCCTTCCGCTCGGTCAACGAGCGGTGGGAGGCCATCGGCCACGTGCCGCGTGACGCCCGTCCGAAGGTCGAGGGGCGGATGCACGCGGTCGAGCGGGCGATCCAGGAGGCCGAGGAGGCGGAGTGGCGCCGCACCAACCCGGAGGCCCGCGCCCGCGCGGCCGGTCTCACGGGCCAGCTGCAGGCCGCCGTCGACAAGCTGAAGGCGCAGATCGAGGCCGCCCGTGCCCAGGGCAACAACGCCAAGGCCGACAAGCTCCAGCGTGAGCTCGACGGCCGCCAGGCGCTGCTGGACCAGGCGCTGAAGGGTCTGCAGGAGTTCGGCGGCTGACGTCGAAGGCACATGTGAGAGGGGCTCCCGTACGGTTCGTACGGGAGCCCCTCTCACATGTGTCGTGTCTACGGCCGTCGCGCCGATGTCACCCGGTACACGTCATAGACGCCCTCCACGCCGCGTACGGCCTTCAGGACGTGGCCCAGGTGTTTCGGGTCGCCCATCTCGAAGGTGAAGCGGGAGGTGGCGACGCGGTCGCGGGAGGTCTGGACGGCGGCCGACAGGATGTTGACGTGCTGGTCGGACAGGACGCGGGTGACGTCCGAGAGCAGACGGCTGCGGTCCAGCGCCTCGACCTGTATGGCGACGAGGAAGACCGAGGACTGGGTCGGGGCCCACTCGACGTCGAGGATGCGCTCGGGTTCACGGGAGAGCGACTCGACGTTGACGCAGTCGCTGCGGTGAACCGATACGCCACTGCCCCGGGTGACGAAGCCGATGATGGGGTCGCCGGGGACGGGCGTACAGCAGCGGGCGAGCTTGACCCACACGTCCTCGACGCCCTTGACCACGACACCGGGGTCGTTGCTGCCGCGCCGCTTGCGGCTCCGGCCGCGGGTGGGCGGTACGGCCTCGTCGATCTCCTCGGTGGCGGCCTCCTCGCCGCCGAGGGCCTGGACGAGCTTCTGGACCACGCTCTGCGCGGAGACGTGGCCTTCGCCTATGGCCGCGTAGAGCGCTGAGATGTCCGGGTAGCGCATCTCGTGTGCCAGGGTGACGAGCGAGTCGCCGGTGAGGATGCGCTGGATCGGCAGGTTCTGCTTGCGCATCGCGCGGACGATGGCGTCCTTGCCCTGCTCGATGGCCTCGTCGCGCCGCTCCTTGGAGAACCAGGCGCGGATCTTGTTGCGGGCGCGCGGCGACTTCACGAAGCCGAGCCAGTCGCGGGAGGGGCCCGCGCCGGCCGCCTTGGAGGTGAAGACCTCCACCAGGTCGCCGTTGTCCAGGGTGGATTCGAGTGGCACCAGGCGGCCGTTGACCCGGGCGCCTATGGTGCGGTGACCGACCTCGGTGTGGACCGCGTACGCGAAGTCGACGGGGGTCGCGCTGGCCGGCAGCGCGATGACGTCACCCTTCGGGGTGAAGACGAAGACCTCGTTGCGGGAGAGGTCGAAGCGCAGGGACTCCAGGAACTCTCCGGGGTCCTCGGTCTCCTTCTGCCAGTCCAGCAGCTGCCGCAGCCAGGCCATGTCGTTGAGATGGTCGTCCTTGCCGGTGGTCCGGGGCGCGTCCGTACGCACCTTGGAGGCACCGGCGACGGCCTCCTGCTTGTACTTCCAGTGCGCGGCGATGCCGTACTCGGCGCGGCGGTGCATGTCGAACGTACGGATCTGGAGTTCGACGGGCTTGCCGTTGGGTCCGATGACCGTCGTGTGCAGCGACTGGTACATGTTGAACTTGGGCATCGCGATGTAGTCCTTGAACCGCCCCGGAACCGGGTTCCAGCGGGCGTGGACGGTGCCCAGCGCCGCGTAGCAGTCGCGGACGGTGTCCACCAGGACGCGGATGCCGACCAGGTCGTAGATCTCCGCGAAGTCACGGCCGCGGACGATCATCTTCTGGTAGACGCTGTAGTAGTGCTTGGGGCGGCCGGTGACGGTCGCCTTGATGCGGGCCGCGCGCAGGTCCTGCTGCACCTCGTCGGTCACTATGGCCAGGTACTCGTCGCGCTTGGGAGCGCGCTCGGCGACGAGGCGGACGATCTCGTCGTACATCTTGGGGTAGAGGATCGCGAAAGCGAGGTCCTCCAGTTCCCACTTGATGGTGTTCATGCCCAGGCGGTGGGCGAGCGGCGCGTAGATCTCCAGGGTCTCGCGCGCCTTCTTCTCCTGCTTCTCCCGCTTGAGGTAGCGCATGGTGCGCATGTTGTGCAGGCGGTCGGCGAGCTTGATGACCAGGACGCGGGGGTCCTTGGCCATGGCGACGACCATCTTGCGCACGGTCTCGGCCTGCGCGGCCTCGCCGAACTTGACCTTGTCCAGCTTGGTGACGCCGTCCACGAGGAGGGCGACGGAGTCGCCGAAGTCGCGGCGGAGCTGGTCGAGGCCGTACTCGGTGTCCTCGACGGTGTCGTGCAGGAGGCCCGCCATCAGGGTCGCCGGGTCCATGCCGAGTTCGGCGAGGATCGTGGTGACGGCTAGGGGGTGCGTGATGTACGGGTCGCCGCTCTTGCGCTTCTGGCCCCGGTGCCAGCGCTCGGCGACCTGGTAGGCCTTCTCGATCTGGCGGAGCGTCGACGTCTCGATCTTCGGGTCGTTGCTGCGCACGATCCGCAGCAGCGGCTCAAGGACCGGGTTGTACGGGTTCGAGCGCTGCACGCCGAGCCGGGCGAGACGGGCGCGTACGCGGTTGGAGGAACCGGAGCGGGCGGGCTGGCCCGTGCCGGCCGGGCGGGCCGGGGGCGCCGGAGCGGGCGCGGGTGCCGTGCGCTCGGGCGGGGCCGGCTTGGGGCGCGCGGGGCCGTCGGTCTTGTCGGCGGGCGCGGACTGGGCGTGCTCGACGGAGCCCTGCGCGGACGTGGCGGTGTTCTCGGGGTTCGCCTTCGCCGCGTGCTGTGCGGGCTTGGCCGCGGGGCCCGAGGCGGACTCGGGCTTGGCGGCGGTCAGGTGCTGGGCCTCGTCTGCCAAGAGGGCTCCTCGTGCGCGATCCGGGTCCCCCGGTCAGGTTCCGGAGCACCCATGGTAGCGATCCCGCGCCCCAGGATCGCCTTCAGGCCACATTGAGGGGGGCCTACCCCTGCAACACGGGCAGCGCGCGGCGGATTCCGGGGTGCTGCTCGGGGGGCGTTGGTGGGTCGGTGCGGGTCGTACGTGGTTGCTCGCGCAGTTCCCCGCGCCCCTGAAGGGGCGCGGGCATGTGGCACGTGACCGTAAAGCGGCGGGCGCCCCGGGAGGAGAATCCCGGGGCGCCCGCCGTGTGATCGTGTGCCGTGCTTCAGACCGTGATCAGGGCCTCCAGCGGGGCCCCGGCCAGGGCCGTCTCCAGGCGCTGTCGGCCCGGGAGGAACGACAGCTCCATCAGGACCGCGACGCCGGCGACCTGCGCGCCCGCGCGGCGGATCAGCTGGAGGGAGGCCTCGGCGGTGCCGCCGGTGGCGAGGACGTCGTCTATGACCATGACGCGGTCTCCCGCGGTCAGGTCCTCGGCGTGCACCTCGATCTCGGCGGAGCCGTACTCCAGGTCGTAGGCCTGGCCGAGCGTGGCTCCGGGGAGCTTGCCCGCCTTGCGTACGGGGATGAAGCCGACGCCGGCGCGGACGGCGGCCGGGGCGCCCAGGATGAAGCCCCGGGCCTCCAGGCCGACGATCTTCGTGGCGCCGTGCCGGACGGTCAGCTCGGCCAGCGCGTCCGTCAGCGCGGTGAACGCCGCCGGGTCGGCCAGCAGCGGGGTGATGTCCTTGAACATCACGCCCGGCTCCGGGTAGTCCGCAACATCACGGATACGGCTGAGCAGCAGCTCCTTGATGTCGGTCATCGCCGCTTCCCGCCCCGGCCCCGGCTGCGGCTCCCCGACTGGGCACGCGGGCCGACCACCGCAGGGGTGGCGTCCGCCGGCTCGTCGTCGTACGGACCGTCGGTCGCCGTCTCCGCGTCGTGCTCGGCCTGGGCCCGCTTGGCGAGGACGCGCTTCTTGAGGGCCTTCAGCTGCGGCTCGCGCTCCTTGAGATCGGCGACGAGCGGCGTGGCGATGAAGATCGACGAGTACGCACCGGCCGCGAGGCCGACGAACAGCGACAGCGAGATGTCGTTGAGCATGCCCGCGCCGAGGACACCGCCGCCGATGAAGAGAAGGCCGGCGACCGGGAGCAGCGCCACCACCGTGGTGTTGATCGACCGCACCAGGGTGCTGTTGATCGAGCGATTGGCGATCTCGGCGTACGTCCAGCGGTTCTGCTTGGTGATGTCCTTCGTCTGCTCCTTGAGGCTGTCGAAGACGACGACCGTGTCGTAGAGCGAATAACCGAGGATGGTCAGCAGACCGATCACCGTGCCCGGCGTCACCTCGAAGCCGACGAGGGCGTAGATGCCGATCGTGATGGTGATGTCGTGGATCAGGGCGACGAACGCGGCGATGGCCATGCGCCACTCGAACGCGATCGCCAGGTAGATCACCACGAGGACCATGAAGATCCCGAGACCTTGCCATGCCTTGTTGGCGATCTGGTCACCCCAGCTGGGGCCGACCAGATCGGCGTTGATCTTTTCCGGGTCCAACTTGAGGTCGTCGGCGAGCGTTTCCTTGATCTCGTCGGACTTGCTGGTGTCCACACCGGAGATCTGGATGCGCAGGGTGTCGTTGCCGAGCTTCTGGACGATCGCCTGGTGGCCGGAGGCCTCTGTGGCGTATTCCTCCGCCTGGGCGACCGAGACGCTCGTCTTCGGCGTCGTGAAGACCGCGCCGCCCTGGAACTCGATGCCCATGTTCAGGCCACGGACCGCGAGACCGACGATGGCCGTGATGGTGATCAGGATGGAGAGGCCGTACCAGAGCTTGCGGTTGCCGACGAAGTCATAACCGACCTCGCCGCGGTGGAGTCGAGCTCCGAGGTCACCGAGCTTCGACATCTCAGGCCTCCTTCGGGTCGGCGGGGACGGCTGGACGGCGGGTGCGGCGCAGCGGGGGCCGGGCACCCAGTCGCTTCGGGTCGAGGCCGGACCAGCTGTGGCCGCCGCCGAAGAACTTGGTGCGGGCCAGCAGCGTCAGCAGCGGCTTGGTGAAGAAGAAGACCACCACGACATCGAGCACGGTCGTCAGGCCCAGCGTGAACGCGAAGCCCTGCACCTTGCCGACGGTGACGACGAAGAGCACCGCGGCGGCGAGGAAGGACACGAAGTCGGAGACCAGGATGGTGCGCCGGGCACGCGGCCAGGCCCGCTCGACCGCGGGGCGCAGCGTACGACCCTCGCGGATCTCGTCCCGGACGCGTTCGAAGTACACGATGAACGAGTCCGCGGTGATACCGATCGCCACGATCGCACCGCAGACCGCCGGCAGGTTCAGGGCGAAGCCGATGGCCGGTCCGAGCAGCGCCATGAGCAGGTAGGTCAGAGCCGCGGAGACCAGCAGCGAGGCGATGGCGATCAGCGACAGGCCGCGGTAGTAGACGACCAGGTAGATCACGACCAGGGCGAGACCGATCGCACCGGCGATCAGACCTGCCTGCAGCTGCTCACCGCCGAGCGCGGGGCTGACGGTGGTGACGCTGGACTCCTTGAAGGTCAGCGGGAGCGCGCCGTAGGACAGCATGTTGGCGAGGTTCTGGGCCTCCTCCTGCGTGAAGCTGCCGGAGATCTCGGCCTTGCCGCCGGTGACCGCCGCCTGCACGTAGGGGTGGGAGACGACCTCGTCGTCGAGGACGATCGCGAACTCGTTCTGCGGGGAGGTCTGCGTCGCCAGCTGGCCGGTGATGTCGGCGAACTTGTCGGCGCCCTTGGAGTCGAAGTCCATGACGACCTGCCAGCCGGTGCCGCTCTGCGTGTCGAGCAGCGCCTGGGCCTTGTCGACCTCGGTGCCGTCGACCCCGACCGGGCCGAGGACGAACTTGCTCCAGCTGCCGTTGTCCTGGCCGCAGGCCACGACGGTGTCGGTGGTCTTGCCCTTGCCGGCCTCGGCGCGCTGCTTCGGGTCGTTGCAGTCCAGGGCCGCGAACTTCGCCTGGATCGCCTGGGTCTCCTTGTCGGCGCTCGGGCTCGCGGGCGGGGAGGCGCTGTCGGAGGCCTTGGCCGACGCGGAACCGCTGCCGGACGGCGTGGGGTCGGCCTTCAGCGCGTCGGTGAGCGCGCGGCCCTGCGACGTGGCGGAGGACGACGGGCTCGACGACGGGCTCGCGGAGTCACCGGCCCCGGGCTCGGTGGCCTCGTCCTTGCCGTCGGAGCTCGACGGGCTCGGCGAGCCGCTGCCGCTGGGGCTGGTGCTCGGCGAGGCGGTGGGGTTCTCCGTCGCGCCGGTGCCGACCTGGCTCTGGAGGACGGGACGGAAGTACAGCTTCGCGGTGGTGCCGACCTGTTCCCGGGCTTCCTCGGAATCCGTGCCCTTGGGGATGTTGACAATGATGTTCTCATTGCCCTGGGTCTGGACCTCCGCCTCGGACACGCCCAGACCATTGACACGGCGGTTCATGATCTCGACCGCGGTGTCCATGTTGGTCTTGTTGATCGCGTTGGGCTGGCCGGGCTCGTTGACCGCCGTCAGTGTGATGCTCGTACCACCGGCGAGGTCGATGCCGAGACGCGGAGTGGTGTGTCCGGAGGCGAACATTCCCCCGGTGAGCGCCACAAGGGCGATCAGGATGAGGGCCAGTGCGCGCCCAGGCTTGCTCTGGGTGCTCGCGCTCCGGCCCTTCTTCGGTGCTGCCACCTTCTCGTACTCCCTCTCGGGCCGCCGTGCGCGGGGTCAGCGCGGGGACGGCCATGACTTGTGTCGGGAAGCCGGGCGAAAACGGCACGTGCCCGGGGCGCGGGCGGTTCTCGCTCGCGCTCCCGGGACGTGACTACTTCGCGTCGGACTCGCCGTCGGTCTTCTTCGGCTCTGCTTCCGCGGCCTTGGCCTCGTCGGCCTTCGCCTCGGCGGTGTCGTCGGCCGCGTCGTCGGGCGCGTCCTTCTTGCCGAGGTCGATGGGCTTGTCGTCGGAAGCGGCGGAAGCGTCGTCGGAGGGCTCGTCGGTCTCGGTGAGGGAGGAGGCGTCGTCCGGGACGACGTCGGACTTCAGGTCGTGCTCGATGCCGTGGACGATGCGGTTGTACTCCTCGTCGCTGAGGACGGCACCGATGGCGTTCTTCGCGAACAGCAGCTCGACGCCCGGCCCGGCGTCGAGGAGGACCGTGTCCTCGCTGACCTCCTTGACGGTCGCGTACATGCCCCCGATCGTGCGGACGCCGGAACCGGGCTGCATCTGGTTCCGCATGTCGACGGCCTGCTGCTGCTTCTTCTTGGCCGATCGGGTCATCAGGATCATGGCCCCGATGAGCACGATGAACGGGAGGAGGGTCACGAGACTCACGGGTCGGAACTTCCTTCACACGACCGCGATGGCGAGCGGCCTGATGGTTGGGGGTATGTGTGCTGCCGACAAGGGCGGCATCGGCGGAGTCTAAGCGAGTCCACCGTGATGGAACAACGCACAGCATGTCACCGGGGTTCCATGCCGGGCGAGTACCGCGCCGTCACGAGAAGGTCACGCCCCGAACAGGTCCTGTTGTCCGTTTGCGCCGGTCGTGCCGCGTGGCGGGGTGAGTCCGAGGTGGGCCCAGGCGGCCGGGGTCGCGACCCGGCCGCGGGGGGTGCGGGCGAGCAGTCCCTCACGGACGAGGAAGGGTTCGGCGACCTCCTCGACGGTCTCGCGCTCCTCCCCCACGGCGACGGCGAGGGTGGACAGACCGACCGGTCCGCCGCCGAAGAGCTTGAGCAGCGCTTCGAGGACACCCCGGTCGAGGCGGTCCAGGCCGCGGGCGTCGACCTCGTACACGGCGAGGGCGGCGGAGGCGATCTCACGGGTGATGACGCCGTCGGCCTTGACCTGCGCGTAGTCCCGAACGCGGCGCAGCAGGCGGTTGGCGATACGGGGGGTGCCGCGGGAGCGGCCCGCGATCTCGGCGGCGCCGTCCGTGTCGATCTCGACGTCGAGCAGGTTCGCCGAGCGGTGGATGACGCGCTCCAGTTCGGCGGGCTCGTAGAACTCCATGTGCGCGGTGAAGCCGAAACGGTCGCGCAGCGGCGGCGGCAGCAGTCCCGCGCGCGTGGTGGCGCCGACCAGGGTGAAGGGCGGCAGCTCGAGGGGGATCGCGGTGGCGCCGGGGCCCTTGCCGACGATCACGTCGACGCGGAAGTCCTCCATCGCCATGTACAGCATCTCCTCGGCGGGCCGCGACATGCGGTGGATCTCGTCGAGGAAGAGGACCTCACCCTCCTGGAGGGAGGAGAGGATCGCGGCGAGGTCGCCGGCGTGCTGGATGGCGGGGCCGGAGGTGATGCGGATGGGGGCGCCCATCTCGGCCGCGATGATCATGGAGAGGGTGGTCTTGCCGAGGCCCGGGGCGCCGGAGAGCAGGACGTGGTCGGCCGTAGCCCCCCGCGCGCGTGCGGCCCGCAGGACGAGGTCGAGTTGTTCACGGACCTTCTCCTGGCCGATGAACTCGTCCAGGTCCTTGGGGCGCAGGGCGGCCTCGACGGCCTGGTCCTCACGGTCGGCGACGGAGCCCACCAGGCGGTCGGCGGCGGTGTCGTCGGTCGTGTCGTCCCAGTTCATTGCGTGTGCCTCGCGGGTCGCGGTCGGATGGAGCGGAAGGGGGGCGCAAGCCCGTACCTGCGGTGTACGAGCGCTTCAACAGGGCGGTCAGCGGGCTCTGTTGAGGGTCTGGAGTGCGGCCTTCAGCAACTGGCCCACCTGGAGCGTGCCTTCGGTGGCCTCGGCCTGGGGGGTCACGGCCGACACGGCCTCGTCGGCCTCGCGGGTGGCGTACCCGAGGCCGATCAGGGCGGCGTGCAACTGGTCGCGCCAGCCCTGGGTGACCGGGGCGCCGAGCGCGGGGGCGCCGACGGGCTCGCCCAGCCGGTCCTTCAGCTCCAACAGGAGCTTCTGGGCACCCTTCTTGCCGATGCCGGGGACGGCGATCAGCGCCTTCTCGTCGCCGGTGGCGACCGCTCGGCGCAGCGCGTCGGGGGTGTGCACGGCGAGCATCGCCTGCGCCAGACGCGGTCCGACCCCGCTCGCGGTCTGGAGCAGTTCGAAGACCTGGCGCTCGTCGTCGTCCACGAAGCCGTACAGCGTCAGCGAGTCCTCGCGGACGACGAGGGAGGTGGCGAGCTTGGCCGGCTGGCCCATGCGGAGCCCGGACAACGTGTTGGGCGTGCACTGGACCGCGATGCCGATCCCACCGACCTCGACCACCGCGGAGTCCGGAGCCAGGGCGGCGACGGGGCCGCTGACGAAGGCGATCATGACGTACGGCCTTTCGATGCGTGCAGGGCCACGGCCTGCTGGAGGCGGTTCTGGGCGGGGGCCCGCCAGATGTGGCAGATGGCGAGGGCGAGGGCGTCGGCGGCGTCCGCCGGTTTCGGTGGGGCGTCGAGCCTGAGGAGGCGGGTGACCATGGCGCCGACCTGGGCCTTGTCGGCCCGGCCGCTTCCGGTGACGGCGGCCTTGACCTCGCTGGGGGTGTGCAGGGCGACGGGGATGCCGCGGCGGGCGGCGCACAGCATGGCGACGGCGCTGGCCTGTGCGGTGCCCATGACCGTGCGGACGTTGTGCTGGCTGAACACCCGTTCCACGGCGACGAATTCGGGACGGTGCTCGTCGAGCCACTGCTCGATGCCCTGCTCGATCGCGACGAGGCGGTGTCCCAACTCCGCGTCCGCGGGCGTGCGCACCACGCCCACGCCGAGCATGGTGAGCGGCCGGCCGGCGACGCCCTCGACCACGCCCACGCCGCACCGCGTCAGTCCGGGGTCCACCCCGAGTACACGCACCGTGCCCCCTCCCACTCGATCTCCCCCAGCTACCGCTGGGAGGTGCCCCAAGTTTGTGCAGGCTATCTGCTGCCACCGACAACGGCGGCGGGCCGGTGGGTGTGTCCCCCACCGGCCCGCCCGATCCGCTCGGTTCGCGGCAGCGCTACGCGTCGACCTTGGCCATCACGTCGTCGCTGACGTCGAAGTTGGCGAAGACGTTCTGGACGTCGTCGCTGTCCTCCAGCGCGTCGATCAGCTTGAAGATCTTCCTGGCGCCCTCCTCGTCCAGTTCGACCTGCATGGTCGGGACGAAGTTGGCCTCGGCCGAGTCGTAGTCGATGCCGGCCTCCTGGAGCGAGGTGCGGACCGCGACCAGGTCGGTGGCCTCGCTGAGCACCTCGAAGGACTCACCCAGGTCGTTGACCTCCTCGGCGCCCGCGTCGAGCACGACCTCCAGGACGTCGTCCTCGGATAGTTCGCCCTTGGGGACGATCACGACGCCCTTGCGGTTGAAGAGGTACGAGACGGAACCCGGGTCGGCCATCGAGCCGCCGTTGCGGGTCATGGCGACCCGGACGTCGGAGGCGGCGCGGTTGCGGTTGTCGGTGAGGCACTCGATGAGCACCGCGACACCGTTCGGACCGTAGCCCTCGTACATGATCGTCTCGTAGTCGGCGCCACCGGCCTCGAGGCCGCCGCCGCGCTTGATCGCGGAGTCGATGTTCTTGTTGGGGACCGACTGCTTCTTCGCCTTCTGCACGGCGTCGTAGAGCGTCGGGTTGCCCTCGAGGTCCACGCCGCCCATCCGCGCGGCGACCTCGATGTTCTTGATCAGCTTCGCGAAGAGCTTGCCGCGCTTGGCGTCGATCACGGCCTTCTTGTGCTTCGTCGTAGCCCATTTAGAGTGGCCGGACATCTGCCTGTCTCCTTCGCGTTACCCAACTCCGTACGAACCCCAGAGATCCTACAAGGACTCCGTCACCCGGTTCGCGCGCACCATGTCGACAAAGAGGGCGTGCAGCCGGTGGTCGCCGGTCAGCTCCGGATGGAAGGACGTGGCGAGGGCGTTGCCCTGGCGTACGGCGACGATGTGACCGTCGTGCTCGGCGAGCACCTCTGTCTCCGCGCCCACGGACTCCACCCACGGGGCGCGGATGAAGACGCCCTCCACGGGATCGCCCTCGACGCCCTTGACGGAGACCGCCGCCTCGAACGACTCGTTCTGGCGTCCGAAGGCGTTGCGGCGCACGATCATGTCGATGCCGCCGATGGTCTCCTGGCCCGAGCGCGGGTCGAGGATCTTGTCCGCGAGCATGATCAGGCCGGCGCAGGTGCCGTACACGGGCATGCCCGCGCGGACACGCGCGCGGAGCGGTTCCATGACGCCGAAGAGGACGGCGAGCTTGGAGATCGTGGTGGACTCGCCGCCGGGGACGACGAGGCCGTCCACCTCGGCGAGTTCCTCGGGGCGCCTGATCGGCCTGGCCACGGCGTCGGCCGCGGCCAGGGCGACGAGGTGCTCCCGTACGTCGCCCTGGAGCGCCAGGACGCCGATGACCGGGGTGTCGCTCATGGGTGCTTACCAGCCCCGGTTCGCGTAGCGCTCGGCCTCGGGGAGGGTGTCGCAGTTGATGCCGACCATGGCCTCGCCCAGGTTGCGGGAGGCGTCCGCGATGATCTTCGGGTCGTCGTAGAAGGTGGTGGCCTTCACGATGGCGGCGGCGCGCTTGGCCGGGTCGCCGGACTTGAAGATGCCGGAGCCGACGAAGACGCCCTCGGCGCCGAGCTGGCGCATGAGCGCGGCGTCGGCCGGGGTGGCGACGCCACCGGCGGAGAAGAGGACCACCGGCAGCTTGCCCAGCTCGGAGACCTCCTTGACCAGCTCGTACGGGGCGCGCAGCTCCTTGGCGGCGGCGTACAGCTCGTTGTTGTCGAAGCCGCGCAGCTTGGCGATCTCGTTCTTGATCTGGCGCAGGTGGCGGACGGCCTCGACGACGTTGCCGGTGCCGGCCTCGCCCTTGGAGCGGATCATGGCGGCGCCCTCGGCTATGCGGCGCAGGGCCTCGCCGAGGTTGGTGGCACCGCAGACGAAGGGGGTGGTGAAGGCCCACTTGTCGGAGTGGTTGACCTCGTCGGCCGGGGTGAGGACCTCGGACTCGTCGATGTAGTCGACGCCGAGCGACTGCAGGACCTGGGCCTCGACGAAGTGGCCGATGCGGGACTTGGCCATGACCGGGATGGAGACGGCCTCGATGATGCCCTCGATCATGTCCGGGTCGGACATCCGGGCGACGCCGCCGTCCTTGCGGATGTCGGCGGGGACCCGCTCCAGGGCCATGACCGCGACCGCTCCCGCGTCCTCGGCGATCTTGGCCTGCTCCGGGGTGACGACGTCCATGATCACACCGCCCTTGAGCTGCTCGGCCATGCCGCGCTTCACGCGGGCGGTGCCGGTCTCGGGGGTCTGGGCGGCGGAGTGGGAGAGCGTGCTGGACACGGGTTTGACCTCGCTCGGGGAAGGGGGTTTCTGCAATCACCGAGGAAACGCGAGGGCAGCGGGCCACGGCAAGGGCCAATGGGGAGGCGGTGGATCGTTTTCGCGAGGTGAGGGGTGGTGAGTGGTCGGGCGCGGGCCGGTGGGAGCTGGTCGCGCAGTTCCCCGCGCCCCTGATAAGCGGGGCTGCGCCCCTGCTTTTTCGGCGCGAAAAGCCTCACCGGGTCCGCGGTCGCCCACGCAACCGCACCCCCGAGCCCCTAGGCGTTCGAAGCCAACGCCCCCGGCGGCTCGTCGTCCATCTCGAACGCCATCGGGAACGGCGCGTGCCCGGCGAGCCGGAACCAGCGGACCTTGCGATGCCGGCGCAACGCCCGCGCCGCCCGCACCGCGTCGTTGTGGAAGCGCCGCGCCATCGGCACCCGGCGCACCGCCTGGGCCAGCTCGTTCGCCGCGTCCTCACCACCCGGCGCCTCGCGCACCACCTCCACCTGCTGCGCGTCGGCGAACACGGCGCGCAGCGCCTGGCTCAGCTCGCTCTCGGCGACCTCGCGCTGCTCCTCCTCGGCCTGCCGGGCCGCGTGTGCCGCCTCGTAGAGGACGATCGAGGCGGCCGGGTCCAGCACTCCGGAGGTGGCCAGTTCCTGGGCGACCGACGCGCGGCGCAGCAGCTGTGCGTCGAGCGCGGCCCGGGCGGCGTCGATGCGCGCGTGCAGCCGGTCGAGGCGTCCCGCGGTCCAGCTCAGATAGAGGCCGATCGCGAACAGGACGACAGCGATCCAGATGAGTGTCGAAGTCACGGGCGGCAAGGCTACTACCGGTGCCCACGACGACCACGCCCCAGCTCAGCCGCGCACGAGACGGGCGGGAACCGTGCGAACGGCCCCCGCCCCCACCGCAGTCACTCCCGGCCCAGCCCCAACCGCGCCCGCAGGCCGACCCGTTCGTCCGCCGCCACCGACGCCGCGCCCTCCGTGACGGTCTCGTAGACGCCGAGGATGTCGGCGCCGACGGTGGACCAGTCGAACCGGCGGACGTGGGCGCTGCCCCGTTCGCGGAGTTCCGCGCGGCGCTCCGGGTCGCCGAGCAGGCGTACGGCGGCTGTCGCGAGGGCGTCGGCGTCCTCGTTGGCGAAGAGCTCGCCCGCGGTGCCCTGGTCGAGGACTTGGGCGAAGGCGTCGAGGTCGGAGGCGAGGACGGGGGCGCCGGCGGACATGGCCTCGACGAGGATGATGCCGAAGCTCTCGCCGCCGGTGTTGGGGGCGACGTAGACGTCGACGCTGCGCAGGAAGCGGGCCTTGTCCTCGTCGCTGACCATGCCGAGGAACTCGACGCGGGAGCGGAGCTCGGCGGGCAGGCTCTCCACCGCCTGTTCCTCGTCCCCCCGGCCCGCGACCAGCAGCCTCGCCCCGGGGCGCTCGGCGAAGATCTTCGGCAGGGCCTTCACCAGCACCGGCAGCCCCTTGCGGGGTTCGTCGATGCGGCCGACGAAGCCGAGCGTGTCGCCCTGCCAGTCGGGGTTGGGCTTGGCGCGGGCGAAGAAGTCGACGTCGACGCCGTTCGGGATGACCACCGCGTCGCCGCCGAGGTGCTCCACCAGGGTGCGACGGGCGTACTCGCTCACCGCGATCCGCGCGCTGATCTTCTCCAGCGCGGGCTGCAGGATCGGGTAGGCCGCGATCATGGCCCGGGAGCGCGGGTTGGAGGTGTGGAAGGTGGCCACGATCGGGCCCTGCGCGGCCCAGCAGGCCAGCAGACCGAGCGACGGGGAGGCCGGCTCGTGGATGTGGATCACGTCGAAGGTCCCGTCGTGCAGCCAGCGCCGTACCCGGGCGGCCGACAGGAACCCGAAGTTCAGGCGGGCGACCGAGCCGTTGTAGGGCACGGGGACCGCGCGGCCCGCCGAGACGACGTACGGCGGCAGCGGTGTGTCGTCGTCCGCCGGGGCGAGCACCGACACCTCGTGGCCGAGCCGGATGAGGTGGTCGGCCAGGTCACGGATGTGGAACTGGACTCCCCCGGGCACGTCCCAGGAGTACGGACAGACGATCCCGATCTTCACGGGCGCCCCTTCTCGGAATCCTTCGCGGCACCCGGCAGCGGGCCACGCGCGGAACCCGTCTGCGGACCGCTCCCCGCTTCCGTCGCGGGATCCGCGGCCGGTCTCGGTGCGGGTGTCGTGGGCCCGCCCGGGCTCTTCGCCGGGTCGAGGTCCGCGAGCCACAGGCGCTGGAGCATGTGCCAGTCCTCCGGGTGGTCGGCGATGCCGGTGGCGAAGGCGTCTGCCAGCGCCTGTGTCATGACAGACGTCTTCTCGGCGCGGGTACCTGTCCCGGGTACCGCGATCGGGGGGTGCACGCGCCCGCGCATGACGGGCGAGTCGTCGTACCAGAGCGTCACCGGCAGCAGCAGCGCGCCGGTCTGCTGGGCGAGCAGCGCCGGTCCGGCGGGCATCCGGGCGGGCTCGCCGAAGAAGTCGACCTCGACGCCGGACGCGGACAGGTCGCGGTCGGCGACCAGACAGACGAGCCCGCCGTCGCGCAGCCGCCGCGCGAGGGTGCCGAAGGCGGAGCCGCCGCTGTGCGGCAGCACCTCCATACCGAGGCCCTCGCGGTAGGCGACGAAGCGGTCGTAGAGCGTCTCGGGCTTGAGGCGCTCGGCGACGGTGGTGAACGGGGTCTTCAGCTCGGTGGTGACCCAGGCTCCGGCGAGGTCCCAGTTGGCCAGGTGCGGCAGCGCGAGCACGACACCGCGACCGGCCGCGAGGCCGTCGGTGAGGTGGTGGAGGTCCTGGGCCGCGAAGCCGGTCCTGATGCGCTGCTCGCTCCAGGCGGGGAGGCGGAAGGACTCCATCCAGTAGCGCAGGTACGACCGC
This sequence comes from Streptomyces sp. ATCC 21386, assembly GCF_018728545.1. Classification (NCBI taxonomy): domain Bacteria; kingdom Bacillati; phylum Actinomycetota; class Actinomycetes; order Kitasatosporales; family Streptomycetaceae; genus Streptomyces; species Streptomyces sp. ATCC 21386. The sequence goes on along the minus strand of NZ_JAAVVL010000001.1, from coordinate 3,759,435 downwards.
ATGCCCGCGCGGGACAGCTCGGCGAGGCGCTCCGGGCCCGCGTCCGGGACCACGCGCGCGTAGTTGGCCTCCAGCCGGCGGACGAGGGGGCCGCGTCGCTTCCAGGTGGCGTCGGCGATCGTCCGGCCGAGGCGGACGGCGGCGGGCTCGGGGAGCTTCTTGACGGTGCTCCAGCCCAGGCCGTACAGCCCGTCGGTCAGCCGTTCCCGCAGAGCGCTCACGGGGTCGCCTCGCTGTTGCGGGCGGTGTCCGGGGTGTCCTGGACGGTCGAGGCGGCCTCCGCCTCGGCCGCCGCCTCCGCCTCGGCGGATTCGCGGCGGACGGTGACCACGCGCTGGATCAGCGTGACGAGGCTGCCGACGGCGACGATCCACAGGGCGATGGGCAGCAGGACGTCGATCCCGGGCACCCCGAACGCGTGCAGGCCGGAAAGGCCGGCCGCGACCAGCGAGATCACCAGGCGCTCGGCGCGCTCCACCAGCCCGTTGACCGCCACCGGCAAACCGATCGACTCGCCGCGCGCCTTGGTGTACGACACCACCTGGCCGCTCGCCAGGCAGAAGATCGAGACGGCGCACAGCGCGAGGTCGTCGCCCTTGCCCGCGTACCAGAGGGCGAAACCGCCGAAGATCGCGCCGTCGGCGACCCGGTCGAGCGTGGAGTCGAGGAAAGCTCCCCAGCGGCTGGAGCGGCCCATCTGGCGGGCCATGTTGCCGTCGACGAGGTCCGAGAACACGAACAGCGTGATGACGATCGTGCCCCAGAAGAACTCGCCCCGGGGGTAGAAGACCAACGCGCCCGCGATCACTCCGGCGGTGCCGATGAGAGTGACCGTGTCGGGGCTGACGCCCCTGCGGATCAGAAACGCGGCGAACGGTGTGAGGACACGCGTGAAGAATGCACGCGCGTACTTGTTCAGCATGGCCTTCCCGAGGGTCGGTGTCGCCGCGTGGCCCCTGTTGGCCATCCGGCTGGCCCATCGTAGCCACGCGCGCGCGTGTGCGACCGTCGGGCACCAGCCCGCCGTGTCCCCGGTCCCGGGCGGGGCCGCGAGGAGCGATCACGTCGTTCGTATGGACGCACCGTGACGCGAGTGCAAAGCTCGAAGACACCGCGGGCGTCATCGGAGCCGCACCGCACGCGGATCCGCATGTCCGCGCCCACAGTGACCTCACCGTGCACGGGAGGCAGGATCATGGGCGACAAGGCGAACGCACATCCCGGAGCCGCCGGCAGGGCTACGGCGGCCGACCACCCCGCGTCCGTACGGAATGTGGTGCTGGTCGGCCACTCCGGTTCGGGCAAGACGACCTTGGTGGAGGCTCTCGCGCTGACGGCGGGAGCGGTGAACCGGGCGGGCCGCGTGGAGGACGGCGGCACCGTCTCCGACTACGACGAGATCGAACACCGGCAGCAACGCTCGGTGCAGCTCTCCCTGGTCCCCGTCGAATGGGGCGGGTACAAGATCAATCTGCTGGACACCCCCGGATACGCCGACTTCGTCGGAGAACTCAGGGCCGGTCTGCGAGCGGCGGACGCGGCCCTTTTCGTCGTCTCGGCCTCGGACGGCGTCGACGGCTCGACGCGCATGGTGTGGGAGGAGTGCGCGGCGGTGGGCATGCCGCGGGCGATCGTGATCACGCATCTGGAGGCCGCGCGGGCGGACTTCGAGGAGATGACCAGGATCTGCGCGGAGACGTTCGGCGGGGACGATCCCGACGCCGTCCTGCCGCTCTATCTGCCGCTGCGCGGCCCCCAGGGTCCCGACGGGCACGCGCCCGTGACCGGGCTGACCGGACTGCTGACGCGGAAGCTCTTCGACTACTCCTCCGGCGAGCGCAAGGAGTCCGAGCCGGGCCCGGAGCAGTTGCCGGCGATCGAGGAGGCCCGCAACCGGCTCATCGAGGGGATCATCGCCGAGAGCGAGGACGAGACCCTCATGGACCGCTACCTCGGCGGCGAGGCGATCGACGTCAAGACGCTCGTCGACGACCTGGAGCGGGCCGTCGCGCGCGGGGTCTTCCACCCGGTGCTGGCCGCCGCCCCCGCGGCCGAGGGCGCCAGGCAGGGCCTCGGCACGGTCGAGCTCCTCGAACTGGTCACCGGCGGCTTCCCCACGCCCCTGGAGCGTGAGACGCCCTCGGTCACCACCCCCGAGGGCCGCCCCCGCGAGCTCACGTCGGCCTGCGATCCGGACGGGCCGCTGGTCGCCGAGGTCGTGAAGACCGCCAGCGACCCCTACGTGGGCCGGATCTCCCTGGTACGGGTCTTCTCCGGGACGCTGCGCCCCGACGCGACGGTGCATGTATCCGGGCACGGTCTGGCCGACCGGGGACACGAGGACCACGACGTCGACGAGCGGATCGGCGCCCTCTCGGCCCCGTTCGGCAAGCAGCAGCGGACACTCACCCACTGCATCGCGGGCGACCTGGCGTGCGTGGCGAAACTCAACCGCGCGGAGACCGGGGACACGTTGTCCGCCAAGGACGACCCGCTGCTCATGGAGCCGTGGGAGATGCCGGACCCGTTGCTGCCGCTCGCCATCCAGGCGCACAGCAAGGCCGACGAGGACAAGCTCTCCCAGGGCCTCGCCCGGCTGGTGGCCGAGGACCCGACGATGCGGCTCGAGCAGAACCAGGACACGCACCAGGTGGTCCTGTGGTGCCTGGGCGAGGCGCACGCCGACGTGGCCCTGGAACGGCTGCGCAGCCGCTACGGCGTCCAGGTCGACGTGATACCGCACCGCGTCTCCCTGCGGGAGACGTTCGCCGACAGATCGGCGGGCCGGGGCCGGCACGTGAAGCAGTCCGGCGGACACGGGCAGTACGCGATCTGCGAGATCGAGGTGGAGCCGCTGCCCGGCGGCTCCGGCATCGAGTTCGTCGACAAGGTCGTCGGCGGCGCGGTGCCCCGGCAGTTCATCCCGTCCGTCGAGAAGGGCGTGCGGGCGCAGGCGGCGAAGGGCGTCGCGGCGGGCTATCCGCTCATCGACGTACGGATCACGCTGCGCGACGGCAAGGCGCACTCGGTCGACTCCTCGGACGCCGCGTTCCAGACGGCGGGCGCGCTGGCACTGCGCGAGGCGGCCGCCGACGCGAAGATCCACCTGCTGGAGCCGGTGGCCGAGGTGTCGGTGCTGGTCGGCGACTCCTACGTCGGCCCGGTGATGAGCGATCTGTCCGGGCGGCGCGGCCGGGTCGTCGGCACCGAGCAGGCGGGCGGCGGGCGCACCCTCGTCCGGGCCGAGGTACCGGAGATCGAGATCGACCGGTACGCCGTCGACCTGCGGTCGCTCTCCCACGGCACCGCGCGTTTCGGCCGCCGGTACACGCGGCACGAGCCGATGCCGTCCCGTGTCGCCGACAAGCTCCGGGAACGGACGAAGGAGAACTGAGGGAGAAGCGGCCGACCGAGGAGTTGGGATCAGAGGGACAGAAGGCGCGGACGACACCCGTGACCTCACGGTGGGCGGCCCCGGCCGTCCACCGGTGGGTTCCGTGAATGTCCGTTCCCGGCGCCGCGCGTTGCCCGCGGCTGCGGATACGCTGATCACCTGATCGACAAGTATGGCTCGATCAGGTCCAGATCAGGCTATGACCTGATCAACAGGTGTGCGGAGCACGGAAGTCGGGAAGAGCCGCAGGAGCGAGTGTGCGGCGATGGGGGCGGCGGTGGCGGACGAATTCGATTTCTCTCCCGGGGCACAGGTGCCGCTGACGGGCACCGCGGGCCAGACCGCGGCGACGTACGCCCTGGCGTCCGCGGCCTACCGGGACAACGAGATCGCGGAGATCCTCAAGGCCAACAACGACTGGCACAAGTCCACGGTCAAACCGGGCCGCAAGTGGGCGACCATCTTCCGGCCGAACCTCGGGGAGGCCTTCTCCCTCGCGGTGCGGGACCGGATGGTCGGCGCGGGCCGCAAACCGCTCATCCAGTCCTTCGGCATGGAGCCTCAGGTCGTGGTCGAGCACTGCCTCGCGGCCAACAACATCCGCCGGGAGCGCGACAACTGGCTCTCGGCGATCATGGTCCTGTGCGGCCTGCTCTTCCTGCCCGGGCTCCTGGTGTGGCTGCTGGTCTTCCAGATCCGTACGACGGTCGCCAAGCGTGACGACAAGCGGGCGGGCGCCCTCGGCACCACCGTGCTGGTCGCGGTGGGCGCACTCGCCGTGATCTTCCTGCTCAAGATGCCCTTCGACGGCTTCTGGGCCTGGTACGCGCGAGCGTGCGTGGTGCTGCCGGTGGTCGGCTGGTTCTGGGCCAAGCAGGTCTGCGAGCGCGCCGCGAAGGATCTGCGGGAGCGCTGGTCCGGCCTGCTGGCGGGCGGTGGCATCGGCGCCAAGATCCCCGAGGCCGTGCCCGGCAGCCCCGGCGAGACCAAGGCCGAGCAGCTGCGCAAGGAACTGGCCCGGCTCAGCGCCGAGCAGCGCTCCAACCTGGTCTTCTACGCCGGCCCCAAGGGCATCCTCGGCATGGGCACCCGGTGGGGCAGCTGGCAGCTCGCCGAGGACCTCGTGCCGGCCGAAGCGGGCAAGGAGATCCACCCGTTCCGCAGCTGGGACGTCATACGCGCCATCCACGACCAGCTGCGCATGCTGGAGCGCACCCCCCTCAACACCGGTGGTTTCACGGCCCCTTCCATCAAGCACTGGATCGTGAGCCCCATCGGCGAGGGCGCCGGAGCCGTGGCCCGGCCCGACAGCACCGACGTGGACGCCTACCAGTACAAGACGCACGCCATACAGGAGATCTGCAACAAGCAGCACTTCGGCAGCGGCAACCGCCACTACCTGGGGGTCCAATGGACCCTCTGGGACGGCCAGTTGATCATCACCATGCTGGTCACGGTCACCGTGCTGCACCAGACGCTGCGCATCGAGGTCACCGGGCACGCGCTGGGGCCGGTGCACGGCCTGTTCACGACCGGCCCCGCGGCCAAGGAGAAGGAAGTCCAGAAGTCGCTGCGCTTCTGGGAGACGCGCAAGATCAAGCTCCCGCTCGTCGACGCCGACGAGGTCGTACGGCTCGCCGCGCGCGCCCCTCTGACCTGGTACCCGCCGCTGCTCAACTGGCTCGGCGGCTCCATGGGACTGCCCGAGCCGTTCGGCCTGCGCCACGCGTGGGCCGACCAGCCGTGGCGGCACCGTTTCATGGCCGACGACGCGCTGCGGGCGGCCACGCCGGTGCTCCGCGTGGTGCACAACGCGGCGATCAAGGTGCTCAAGGAGAACGGCGTGGACACCGAGAAGTTCGGGTCGCGGGCCGGGTTCCTCAGCGGGGCGGTGCAGGATCCCACACCGCGGAAGGCGGACCTCTACGACGCGTGAGCGCTGCGCTGGGCTTGGGCGGCGGGGGGAGCGTGGGGTGCGGGTTTGGTCGCCGGGTGCGGGTGGGGGGCTTCTCGCGCAGTTCCCCGCGCCGCTGAAGGAGGCCTTCGGCCCTTTCATCAAAAAGCCAGGGGCGCAGCCCCTGCTTTTTGAGGGGCGCGGGGAACTGCGCGACCAGCCCCCACGCACCCGCAGACGAAAACGGCCCCCAACCCCACGCACCCGACCCGGCTTACGCCGTAGGCCAGGCCTCCGCGAGCATCTTCCTCGTGTCGGCCAGCAGCTGCGGCAGGATCCTCGTGTGACCGACGACCGGCATGAAGTTGGTGTCCCCACCCCAGCGCGGCACGATGTGCTGGTGGAGGTGGGCCGCGATACCCGCCCCCGCGACCGACCCCTGATTCATGCCGATGTTGAAGCCGTGGGCCCCTGAGGCGGTGCGCAGCGCGGTCATGGACTGCTTGGTCAGCTCGCCCAGCTCGGCGGTCTCCGGCCCGGTGAGGTCCGTGTAGTCGGCGACGTGACGGTAGGGGACGACCATGAGGTGGCCGCCGTTGTACGGGTAGAGGTTGAGCACGGCGTACACATGCTCCCCGCGCCTGATGACCAGGCCGTCCTCGTCCGATTTGACCGGGATCGAGCAGAACGGACAGCCGTCCCCGGCCCCAGGACCGGTCGGCTTGTTCTCGCCCTGGATGTACGCCATCCGATGGGGCGTCCACAGGCGCTGGAACGCGTCCTGCGTTCCCACTCCGATCTGCTGCTCCGGCTCACTCGTCATGCAGTGCAGCATATGGCTTCGCCCGTTCGCGGCGTGTCGCCGGGTACCGGCGCCGGGCGGCCGGGGCCAAGCTGAGTCGATGGACCACGACAGCCGGACGCTCCGCTGGGAACGCCGCACCGGACGCGTTCTCGCCGGAGCGTCGGCCCTCTTCCTCGCCTCGTACGCGGTACGGGTGCTGGCCCACGACCTCCCCCAGGCCTGGCTCGACCTCTGTCTCGCGGTGACCCTGCTGTGCTGGGTGGTCTTCGTCGTCGACTACGGGGTGCGCTGGCGGCTGAGCGGGCTGGGCCCGAGGTTCGTGCGGGTCCACTGGCTGGACACCGTCGTCCTGCTGCTGCCGCTGCTGCGGCCGCTGCGGGTCGTGCAGATCCATGACGCCGTGCAGCGCCGCCACGACCGGCCCCGGCTCTCCCTGCACGCGCGTGTGGCCGTCTACGCGGGCCTGTCGGTGACCTTGCTCGGCTTCACCGGAGCCCTCGCCGTCTACCAGCAGGAACACGCGGCGCCGGACGCGTCGATCGTGACCTTCGGGGACGCCGTGTGGTGGACCTGCGCCACGCTCGCCACGGTGGGGTACGGGGACGTCACCCCCGTGACCCCGATGGGGCGGACGATCGCCGTCTTCCTCATGGCCTGCGGTCTCGCCCTGCTCGGCACGGTGACGGGATCGTTCGGGTCGTGGCTGCTCCAGGTGTTCGCCCGGGAGGACGAGCAGAGGCCCCCGGGGAGCTGAGCTCCCCGGGGGCCTCACCTGGGCCTCGGCGCGGGTACGCCTCAGATCTGGACGCGGTCCTCCACGACCTGCGCGATCTTCGCGATGGCCTCCTCGACGGGGATGCCGTTCTCCTGCGAGCCGTCGCGGTAGCGGAAGGAGACGGCGCCGGCCGCCATGTCCTCGTCGCCCGCGATGACCATGAAGGGCACCTTCGCCTTCTGGGCGTTGCGGATCTTCTTCTGCATACGGTCGGAGGAGGAGTCCACGTCGACGCGCAGCCCCTTCTTCTTCGCCTCGGCGGCGAACTTCCGCAGGTACTCCACGTGCGCGTCGCCGATCGGGATGCCGACCGCCTGGACGGGCGCCAGCCATGCCGGGAACGCGCCCGCGTAGTGCTCCAGGAGCACGGCGAAGAATCGCTCGATCGAGCCGAACAGCGCGCGGTGGATCATGACCGGACGCTGCTTGGAGCCGTCCGGGCCGGTGTACTCCAGGTCGAAGCGCTCGGGCAGGTTGAAGTCGAGCTGGACCGTGGACATCTGCCAGGTGCGGCCGATCGCGTCCTTGGCCTGGACGGAGATCTTAGGCCCGTAGAACGCGGCGCCGCCCGGGTCGGGGACCAGCGGGAGGCCCTGCTTCTCGGCGACCTGGCGGAGCGTCTCGGTCGCCTCCTCCCAGGCCTCGTCCGAGCCGACGAACTTCTCCGGGTCCTTGGTGGACAGCTCCAGGTAGAAGTCGGTGAGGCCGTAGTCGCGCAGCAGGTTGAGGACGAAGGTGAGCGTCTTGTCGAGCTCGTCCGCCATCTGCTCGCGGGTGCAGTAGATGTGCGCGTCGTCCTGGGTGAAGCCCCGGGCGCGGGTCAGGCCGTGCACGACGCCGGACTTCTCGTACCGGTACACGGTCCCGAACTCGAAGAGGCGCAGCGGCAGTTCACGGTACGAGCGGCCGCGCGCGTCGAAGATCAGGTTGTGCATCGGGCAGTTCATGGGCTTGAGGTAGTAGTCCACGCCCTCGTCGAGCTGCATGGGCGGGTACATGCCGTCGGCGTACCAGTCCAGGTGACCCGAGACCTCGAAGAGCTTCCCCTTCGTGGCGTGCGGGGTGTAGACGAACTCGTAGCCCTCCTCCTCGTGCCGGCGGCGCGAGTAGTCCTCCATGACCCGGCGGATGATGCCGCCCTTGGGGTGGAAGACGGCGAGGCCGGAACCGATCTCGTCGGGGATCGAGAACAGGTCGAGTTCGTTGCCCAGCTTGCGGTGGTCGCGCTTCTCGGCCTCGGCGAGGAAGTCGAGGTGGGCCTTCAGCTCCTCCTTGGAGGGCCAGGCGGTGCCGTAGATACGCTGGAGCATCGGGTTCTTCTCGCTGCCGCGCCAGTACGCGGCGGCGTTGCGCATCAGCTTGAACGCCGGGATGTTGCGGGTGGTCGGCAGGTGGGGACCGCGGCAGAGGTCCTTCCAGCACAGGTCACCGGTCTTGGCGTCCAGGTTGTCGTAGATCGTCAGCTCGCCGGCGCCGACCTCGACGTCCGCGCCGTCGTCCGAGGACGCGGAGCCCTTGAGGCCGATCAGCTCCAGCTTGTACGGCTCGTTCGCCAGTTCCTCGCGGGCGGCCTCGTCGGTGACGACACGGCGGGAGAAACGCTGACCGCGCTTCTGGATCTCCTGCATCTTCTTCTCGATGGCCTTGAGATCCTCGGGCGTGAACGGCTTCTCCACGTCGAAGTCGTAGTAGAACCCGTCCCGGACCGGCGGGCCGATGCCCAGCTTCGCCTCGGGGAAGAGCTCCTGCACGGCCTGGGCCATGACGTGCGCGGTGGAGTGGCGCAGGATGTTCAGACCGTCCTCGGAGGAGATCTCCACGCTCTCGACGGTCTCGCCGTCCCGCACCTCGTACGCGAGGTCCTTCAGCTCTCCGGCCACGCGGGCCGCGACGACGGTCCGCTCGCCGGCGAAGAGGTCGGCGGCCGTAGTGCCCGTCGTCACCACGCGCTCTTCCCGCTCGGAATCGCGTTGGATGATCACACGGACGTCGGACACCGGTCTCTCCTGACTGAAGGGGACCACCTCCGGATTTTCGGAGGTGGTCCCCGAATCGTACCGAGCCGCGGGTGCCCTCTGCGAAACGGTTAAGGGCGGACGCGGTCAGTCCCCTCCGCACGCCTCCTCGAAGAAGGCCGTGATCTCCGCGGTCTCCTGCAGCGACTTCATCAGCCGGTCCCGTTCGGCCTCGTCGACCTGCACGGGTGCGATCCCGTCGGCGTTCGTCAGCCGCCGGAAGCCGCCGCGGCTCTCCAGCCTGCCGTGCACCCGGACCGGCAGACCGACGAGATGGGCCTGCCCTGCGATCCGGTACGACTCCTCGTCCAGGGTCATCCGGACGTGCGGGACCTCGGCGCCGGCGATGACCCGCAGCCGTACCGTGCCCTCCCCGCGCGGCGCCGACCTGCGCATCCGCACCACGGCTCCGGTGATCCGCACCGGCATCGGGGGCTCGGCACGGAGGTAGCGGGCGCCGGCCTCGCGCAGCACGGGCAGGTCGCCCGGGGAGAACTCGACAGGGTCGGCCGGTGTCGCACCGCCCTCGGGGACACCGGCGGCGGGCGCCCAGTCGACGGCGACGCGGGCGCCCTCCGTGCCGCGGACGAGGGCGACGAGGGCCTCGGTCAGCTCGTGGCTGACCCCGGCCTCGACGGCGCCGTCGAAGGCGTCCATGCCGCCGGTGGCGCGCTGGTAGTCGATGGCTTCGCGGGCGGCATAGAGGGCCTGCTGCAGTCGTAAGGCCAGGGAACGGCCGTGGGCGACGGGGACGAAGGCGGTCAGCCGGCGCCCGCCGGGGGCCGCGCCGACGAGGACTCCGTCGAGGGACGCGGCGGCGGGCAGGCGGTGCCGGGCACCGTGGTAGCCGGCCCGCGCGCGGGTGGCCAGTGCGGCCGCGAGGAGCATCTGGCGGGCGGCGGAGCGCAGTTGGTCCTCGACGACCCAGGAGGCGGTGCCCAGCGGTCCGGTGGGGACGTCCCGCCACCAGTGGATCTCGTCGCTGGGCACGGCGAGGGCGGTCAGCACGTCCCGAGCGGCGGGCGAACCGCTCCGCGACAGCGCCGTGAGCGCCTCGCCGAGCAGGTCGTCGCTGTCGGGGAAGGCCCGGTTCTCCGGCACGAGCAGGCTCATGGCCCGCCCGGCCGGCTCGGGCGGGGTCCAGCGCCCGTACCGCCCGGTGGCTCCGCCACGGCGTTGCCACCCGTGCCGTCGCAGCAGGGTGCCCAGTACGGCGGGGTCGACCTGCGTGGGGTCGGGCGGCTGGGTCCAGACGGGTTCTGCGGGGTGGGGCCGGGCGGGGCCCACGGGCTGGTTGATGGGGCGGCGCACGGACGCGCCCGCGGTCCGCGGGCCGCGGCCGTCGTCGATGGGGCCGTGGGTCACGGTCTGCCTCCCGTTCCGACCCGCGTCATGATCTCGCAGAGCGCTCGGTCGTCGAAGATGCGCGAGGTCGGGATGCGCACGGTGGTGCGGCGCCGACCGGTGATCGGGTGTCCGGCGAGATTGATCCAGTAGCAGCAGTGCCGCAGGTCCAGCCGGTCGTGGCCGGCCCGCAGCCACTGCTCCTGCGACCTGGGGACGATCATCACGACCAGGATCTTGTGCACCGAGACGGGGGTGCGGGCGAGCTTCGCCAGGTGCTCGTTGTCGAGGGTGAAGGAGAAGAAGCGGCCCGGGGGGTTCGGCGCGAGCTGGTAGGTGGCCTTGAGCTGCACCTTGATGGTGACCTCGTCGTCGACGGTGTGACCGGGCGAGCCGTGGCTGACGTGCCAGTCGATGCCGTTGTCCGGAAAGGGCTGGGACAGGGAGCAGCCGGCGGCGGCGGCCACCGCGTGCAGATAGCCCACCTGCAGGGTCTCCATGCAGGCGGTGGTGGCGAGGGAGCCGCGGAGCGGTGCCGCGTGCTCGGGCAGCAGCCCGCCCCGCTCGGGCTGCGCAATGGCCATGACCAACAGCCTTCCCCTACAGGTGCTTCCCCGTGCCGGGCCCCTGAACTGCACAGACCCGTACTTCTGTTGTCTCCGTCCGGCGTACGGCGCAAACAGCCCGGGTATCACCAAACTGGCAGAAGACGGGACGTCAGCTGCCGTGGGTGAACGAGGAGTTGTGGACACATGACGTGTTGGTACGAGGGGCCCTTGGCGGCGTTCGACACGGAGACCACGGGCGTGGACGTCGAGACCGACCGGATCGTGTCGGCCGCCGTCGTCGTCCAGGACGCGCCCGGCACCCGCCCCCGGGTGACCCGGTGGCTGGTGAATCCGGGGGTGCCGGTGCCCGCCGCGGCGACGGCGGTGCACGGGCTGACGGACGATCAGTTGCAGCGCGACGGCCGGTGGCCGGCGCCGGTGATGGAGGAGATAGCCAGGGCGCTGGCCGAGCAGGCGGTGCGCGGCCGTCCGCTGGTCGTGATGAACGCGCCGTTCGATCTGACGCTGCTGGACCGCGAGTTGCGACGCCATCGCGCCTCGTCGCTGGACCGCTGGTTCGAGGCGACGCCGCTGCGGGTCCTCGATCCCCGGGTCCTGGACAAGCATCTGGACCGCTACCGCAAGGGCCGGCGCACGCTCACCGATCTGTGCGCGCACTACGAGGTGACCCTGGACGGCGCGCACGACGCGGCGGCCGACGCGCAGGCCGCGATGGATGTCGTCCGCGCGGTGGGCCACCGTTTCGCGACCCGGCTCGCCCGCCTCTCCCCCGCCGAACTGCACACGCTGCAGGCCGTGTGGCACGCGGCCCAGGCCCGGGGGCTGCAGGCCTGGTTCGCCCGCAGCGGCACGGAGGAGGCGGTGGACCCGGCATGGCCCCTGCGTCCGGATCTGCCGGCCGCGGCGGCATGAGAAAAGCCGGTCCGCGACTGCGGACCGGCTCTTTCCCGGTGGGCGATACTGGGTTCGAACCAGTGACCTCTTCGGTGTGAACGAAGCGCTCTCCCACTGAGCTAATCGCCCGGGAACGGACTGAACAATACAGGTCCCGACGGGTCTGGTTCAAACCGCTTGTCCGCACGCCGTGAGGTACGCGAGCAGTCCTCTTCGTCCCGCCCGCATCATCAGCGCGTGGTTGGCGCGGAACAGGGGCCGCCCCGGTACGGCGAACCGCCGCAGCAGGGGTTTGGAGACGTCGACCTCCTGGTCGTAACGGGCGAGCGTGCCCGTGCCGTCGGCGGTGAGTGTCCAGCGGGCCCAGCCGTCCAGGTCGCCGGTCATCTCGATCTCCAGGACCCCCGCCGCCCGGTCGCTGCGCACCTCCCGCGCGGTGAAGGCGAGGTCGTAGGGGAGGACCGAGCGGACCCGGACGGTGCCGGTGGTGGCGTCGAGCCGGGTCACCTCGCGGACCTGCGGCCACCAGCGCGGGTAGTCGTCGACGCACTGGAGCACGTCGTACACGGCGGTGGGCCGGGCGGGCAGGTTCCAGTGGCTGAGGAAGCGGTAGTGGCACCAGTCCATGGTCGGATTCTGCCTGCACAGGGCCGGTTCACTCGGGAAGTGAGTACGCCCTGAGTATCCGCACTCATGTCGTACGCCGTGACGCGGACCACACTCCCCTGCATGACGTCCTTTCCGTCCCCTGCCGAGGAGTTGCGGGCCCTCGATGCCGAGCTGCGGCACCTCGACGCCCGCCGCGCCTTCCTGCTCGGCCGCCGCGCGTGGCTGCTGAACGCCCTGTACACCGCCGCGCCCGGGTCCACGCCCGCCGCACCGCCCGTACGACGCCCCGAGGCGACGGCGCCTCGCGTCCAGAACGTGCTGCTGGTCCTCGGGGGCATCCTGCTGACGGTCGCGGCGATCGCGTTCACTCTGGTCAGCTGGGGCCACCTGGGCATCGCGGGCCGGGCCCTGGTGCTCGGCGCGGTGACCGTGGCCGCCCTCGGCGCTCCCGTGCTCCTGCTGCGACGGGGCCTGCGTTCGACGGCCGAGGCGGTGGCCGGTCTGGGCCTCGCCCTGACGGTCCTGGACGCGTACGCCCTGCACGAGGTCGCGTTCGCCGGGGCGGACGGTACGGGGTACGCGGCGGCCGCGGCGGCGGTGCTCGCGACGGTGTGGGCGGCCTACGGGCTGGGGCTCGGCGCACTGCGGGCCGGAGTGGCCGAGTCCGGCGGGACGTCACCCCGCACGGCCCTCGGCCTCCCGCTTCCTCTCGCCCTGTGCGCCGCTCAACTCCCGCTTCTCCTCTGGTCGTTCGCGATGGACGCGAGCGTGGAGACGGTCACGGCCGTGCTGCTGGCGACAGCGGCGGCCGACACCGCGATCGCGCTCCGGGTCTCCCTCGAGCCGGTACGGATCGTCGCCGTCGTCGGCGCGTCCGGCTGGGGTGCCTGGGGTGTGTCGGCGGCCGGGTGGCTCTCGTGGGCCGCCACCGGCCCGGGCGCCGCCGCCCGTGCGGCGGCGCTCCTCGCCCTCGCCGCCGCGATCGCCCTGACCACGGCCCGGCTCGCCCCGAAGCCCGCTCTGGCCCTCGGCACCGCCCTCGCCGGCGGGCTTCTGACGGTGACGGGCGTCGGCGGCATCGCCCGCACGATCCTGCCCGAGGTATGGACGGTTCCGGCCCATCTCCTCTGCGGGCTCGCCCTGTTGACTGCCGTACGGGCCCAGGCCCCCGAGCCCGTACGGCGCGGTCTCGTCCACGCCTCCGCCGTCGTCCAGGGCCTCGCGGTGGCCACGACGGTGCCGGTGGTGGCGATCGCGCTGCTGGGCCCGGTGGGCCTGCTGGAGCGGATCTGGTCCGGCGCGCCGGAGAGCGCCCGCACGGCGGTGACGCTCGACGCCCCGTGGCCCCCGAACACGGCGACCGTCCCCCTCGTGCTCGCCGTCGTCGCCGGAACACTGGCCCTGACCGGACGCACGGCCCCATGGCGGACCCCGGCCCTGGCCGGCGCCTCGGTCCTCGCCTGGGCCGCGGCCCTGGTCCTCCCGGCGGTCCTGGAACTGCCGTACCTGGCCGGGCTGATGACCCAGGGCGTCCTCATGGCGGCGACCCTGGCTCTGGCCGGATTCCTGCGACTGGCGGCCCCCGAGCCCTCCCAGCCGTCCGAGCAGTCCGAGCCGTCCAAGCCCTCCCCGCTGTCCGATCGCCTTCGGTCGCCGCTGCCGCTCACCGGTGCCCTGCTGGCCCTGGTCACCTCCGTGAGCCTGGTCCTCCTCTCCCTGGCCACCGAGCCCACGACCCTCGTCGCCCTCGCGATCTCGGCCGCACTGTTCGCGGGGGCCGCCTGGCGCACCGGCCTCGGCCCCCTCGCCGCACCGGCCTCGCTCGTCCACGCCACGGCCCTGACCTGCGCGATCGGCGCGTCCGTCGGCTGGGAGCCGCAGCACACCGCCCTGCTCGTCCTGACGGTCCCGGCGATCGCGGCCCTGCTCGCGGCGCGCCTCGGCGACTCGCCCACGACGATCCCGGTCGAGGCGACCGGTGCAGCGGCCGGCCTCCTGGCCATCGCCCTCTCGGCCACGCACCCGCCTCTGCTGGCCCTGACCCTCGCGCTCTGCGGGGTGATCGTCACGGGCAGGGCCGTACGACCGGACCGCCGTCACCTCGGCTGTCTGGCCGCCGTGCTCTTCGTGACCGCCTCATGGGTACGGCTGGCGGTCTGGGAGGTCGGCGCGCCCGAGGCGTACACCCTGCCGGTGACCCTGCCCGCCCTGGTCGTCGGCCTGCTGCGCCGGCGCCGGGACGTGACGGCGTCGTCCTGGACGGCGTACGGCCCGGGACTCGCCGTCACGCTGGTCCCGAGCCTCTTCGCTGCCTGGGGCGACCCGCACTGGCTCCGCCCCCTGCTGCTGGGCGCCGCCGCCCTGGCGGTCACCCTGCTGGGCGCCCGCCACCGCCTGCAGGCCCCGCTCCTCCTCGGCGGTGCCACCCTCGCCCTGGTCGCCCTGCACGAGCTGGCCCCCTACATCGCCCAGGTCGTGGACGCCCTCCCCCGCTGGGTGCCTCCCGCACTCGCCGGTCTGGCGCTGCTGGCGGCAGGCGCCACCTACGAACAACGCCTGCGCGACGCACGCCGAGTGCGGAACGCGCTGGGAAAGCTGAGCTGAGACGCGCCCCGTCAGACGCGCGGGGAACTGCGCGAGAAGCCCCCACGAGCCTGTGGTTTCCCACCAACCCTAGGCAACCGAAGCCCCCCGGCACCAGGCAACCGAAGCCCCCCAGCACCCCCAGCGGAGCGTCACGGCATCTTGTCGCCCACCAACGCCAGGTTCTGAATCGCCGCCAACCCGTACAGCGCCGTCGCGTTGGTCGACACCCACGCCGCCTCGCTGCCCGGCACAAGCGCCGTCGGGCCCTCGATCCTCTTCGTGGACCAGTCGGTCGACTCCTTGTAGTCCCAGGTGTCGGCGCTGTTGTAGAACTGCCGCCATGCCCGCGCCGCCAGCTTGTCGTCGCCCAGGTGGACCGCCGCGTACGCGTCCTGCCGTGAGTGCCCCTGGAAGAGCAGCAGGTTGCCGAAGTTGGAGCCGTACCGCGCGGCCTGTTCCGCCTTCGTCGCGTTGAAGTAGCGGCAGTAGTCGAGCCACGCCTCCTTGAACTTCGGCATGTCGACCTGGTCGATGAGCTCCGCGCACATCTCGACCAGACCGAACATCGCCGACAGGTGCGAGACCCCGACCACGGGCTTGTCCGCGACGGCGAACCTGCCCGTGTCCAGGTCGTAGAGGCCGGTGCCCTGGACGAATCCGTTGGGCTGGGCAGCGATCGTCTCCATGGTCGACAGGACGCGGGCCTTGGCCTTCTCCCACTTGGGGCCGCGCCGCTCCCACTCGGTCAGCCACGCCGACACCAGGCCCGACCAGTCGGTGCCGAAGCCGATCGACAGGGCGTTGCGGTCGGGCGTGTACGGCTCGGTGCGGATCTTGCGGATGGGGTCGAGGACGAGGAACGTCTCGTCGGAGTCGACATTGGCGTGCATGAGGTCGCCGACGCGTTCGTCCGCGGTGAGGAAGTAGTAGTAGCGGCGGTAGGTGGTGTTGGCGATCCGCTGCTGCTTGGCGCTGTCGGCGTAGTGCTGGACACCGTGGCGGGTACCGAGGCCGGCCCACTTCCCCAGGTGGTACACGTCGACCTCGCCGGTGTGGCGGGTCATGGCCTCGGCGAAGCGGAAGATGTCGGCGCGGCCGGAGCGCATGTACGCGAACCACAGCCACAGGTCGGGCGAGAGCTCGGAGTTGTCCCAGGCGTAGCCGCCGACGTCGTAGCACCACTGGTGGCGGCTGGGGTCGTAGCTGTGCATGATGTCGCCGTAGTCCCAGAAGCCGTACCACCGGCGCATCTCCACCTGGTCCTTGTAGTAGGTGAAGAGGAAGTCGAGGTGGTCCTCGATCTTCGCCTTGGCGGCGGTGGAGCGGTCGGGCTCGGAGAAGAGCTTGCCGAAGACGCCTGCCTTGATGAGCTGCTTGGGCGGGGCGGCGAGCTGCGGGGGCCTGCGGACGGCCTCGATCTGCTTGGCCATGTCCTCGGCACCGGGTGTGGACTCGTGGGCCCAGAAGAGCAGTTCGCTGGTGCGGGCGATGCCGTAGGGGGTGCCGAACTCCGGCTCGTAGTCCTCGTAGGTGATGTTGAGGCCTTCGAGCTGCTCGGGGTAGGTGTCCTGGCCCATGCCGTCGTGGTAGAAGCGCAGGTCCATGGGCTGCGCCTCGGGTGACCAGAGCCAGAGGGTGATCTCGGCGGTGTCGGTGTGGGCGTCGCGGATGTCGAGCTGGGCGGGAAACTTCTCCCAGAAGTCGCGCAGGCCGAAGGCGAACCCGCCGGACGCGCCGCCGACGTACCCGAAGCCGCTCGCCCTGCGGCCGCCGCCGGCCGGGATCCAGCCGTGGCCCTTCTTGGTGCGCTTGCGCACCCCGAAGCCGTCGGCGGACAGCTGCGAGAGCGTGTAGTCGCCCCACTCGGGGATGTACTGCAGGCGGGTGGTGACCCGCTGGTCCCACGTCGAGGGGTCGGGCAGCTTCTTGCCCTCGAACTGGGCGGTGCGCACGGCCGCGCCGGGGTCGCGGCGCAGTCCGGTGATGCCCTTGACCGCCTCGCGCAGCAGACCGGTGCCCTCGCCGCCGACACGTATGTGGCGGTCGTACGCGGCGTCGCGCATCGGCACCTTGAAGCGGACGCCGATGCCCCGGATGAAGTCGCCGCTCGCCCTGCCGGGCTCCTGGGTGCCGTCGAAGGTGATGGTGTGCACCATGCGGAACGACTCGGCGCCCGCGTAGAAGTAGAGGCGGATCGAGAAGGGCAGCCAACTGCGGCTCCCCTTGCGGTGCTTGCCGTCGATGCGGACAACCGCGCGGACCGGGCCCTCCTGCTCGACCTCGACCTCGCCGATGACGCTCTCGAAGCGTTCGTACTTCTCGGTGCCCTGGTCGCCGTCCTCGATCTCGGGCTGGCGCAGCAGGACCAGTCGGCCGGTGTGGGCGACCTCGGTGGAGCCGCGCCGTACGGACTTCACCAGGGTCGAGCCGGACGTGCCGATCCTGGCGGTGATGACGCCGGTGGAGACGTCGATGGTGCCGCCGCTCCTGTCGACGGTGACCTTCTTCTCCGGGGCAGCGGGGGTACCGGCGGCGAGGGTGAGCTTGCCGGAGCCGGCGCCCGCGCCCACCGCGTGCGCGGTCCACTTCACGGAGCCGTCTGGCCAGTAGCCGATGGGCCAGGACTGGACCGGGATGTCCTTGCCGTCCGCGTCCTGCAAAGAGAACGACTGTTCCTTCTCATAGGCGCCCTTCGGCCACGGCACACCCAGGGTCGAACCGGGAGCGGCGCCGAGTCCGCCGTCCTCCAGCCAGTCCAGGGTCACCGGTTCCGCCTCTGCGGCCTCGGCTCGGGGTGCGGCCTGCGCGTTCGAACTCCCTAGCGCCCAGCTGAACTGCGCGGCGGCTCCTGCGACGGCGGCCGCCTTGAGAAGGGACCTGCGGTCGATCGGGGACATGGCCTTTCCTTTCCGAACGGGAAGTCGTACGTGCGGGTGGTCAGGTGCATGACAGAGAGACCCGGCACCTCCGGGGCGCCGACCTGGCCCCGGCCGGTCAGCGGCGCCGGTGCCGCTCCTCCACGGCGACGGCCGCCGCCGCGACGGCCCCGAGCACGGGGACCGCGAGCGGCGCGACGAACCAGGCGGAGCAGGCCACCACGGCCAGTCCACCGACGAGCAGAAAGGATCCGGCGGGATCGAGCACGGTCCGCCGCCCGGCCGCGCCCAGCAGGCCCCGCCAGGTGGCCCCGGGCCGCCAGACCGCCGCCGCGCGGAGCACGGCGACGGCGGCGCCGATCAGCCCGAGGACCCCGATCGCGCCGACCAACGGCCCGCCCGGGAGACCGGCGCGTACGGCCTGGACATCCACCCAGACCGCCGCCAGCACCGCCCAGCCGACGAGCCCGACGATCCAGCCGCCTCGCACCGCCGCCCGGAAGTCGGCCACGAACTCCCGCCGGCCACCGCCCACATGGGCCGTATGGCGTCGCAGGTGCCGGGAGCCCGCGGCGAACGCGGCGGGGTACGTCACCAGCGGCAGCGCGGCCAGCGCGATCCACACCCCCGTGAGCAGACACTCGGCGAACAGCGCGAACCGTTCGGCGAACGGGGACTCCTCGCGGAGCGCGGCCGACTTGGCGCGGTCGCGGTCGCGGGTACGGCTGCGGCTGCGGCTGCGGGCGAGGGCCATGGTCGGCTTCACCTCAGCCCTTCAGACCGGACGTGGCCATACCGTCGATGAGGTAGCGCTGGAAGGCGAGGAAGAAGGCGAGCACCGGCAGCAGGGCCACCAGCGACATCGCGATCATGCCGCCGTAGTTGGCCACGCCGTCCTGGTCCACGAACATCTTCAGACCGAGCGAGACCGTGTACTTGTCCGGCTCGTTCAGATAGATCAACGGACCCATGAAGTCGTTCCAGGAGTTGATGAACGTGAAGATCGCGCTGGTGATGAGCGCGGGCCGGGACAGCGGCAGGACGATCGACCAGTAGATCCGGAAGTGCCCGCACCCGTCGAGCCGGGCCGCCTCGTCGAGCTCCCTGGGCAGGTTCCGCATGAACTGCACCATCAGGAAGACGAAGAACGCTTCCGTGGCCAGGTACTTCGGCAGCAGCAGCGGGGTGTAGGTGTTGATCATCTCCATGTTGCGGAACAGCACGTACTGCGGGATGAGCAGGACGTGGTACGGCAACAGGAGCGTGCCGATCATCAGGGTGAAGAGCAGGTTGCGGCCCGCGAACCTGATCTTCGCGAAGGCGTACGCGGTCAGCGAGCAGGACACCAGGATCCCGACCACCGAGCCGAGCGCGAGCACGACCGAGTTGAGGAAGAAGGTGGAGATCGGGATGTCGGCGATGCCGTCGGAAAGCCGGGTGTAGTTGGCGATGATCGGGTCGGTCGGCAGCAGATCCAGACTGCCGACGATGTCCTCGCTCTTCTTGAACGAGCCGCCGACGACCCAGATCACGGGATAGAGGATCACGGCGAGGAGTGCGAGCGACCCGAGGTGCCAGGCAAGGGAACCCGGCAGCCTGCGCCGCAGTGCGGTCGCCCGTCCGGACGGTGCCGGGGCCGGGGCCGGGGCGATCTCGGTGGCCTGTGCGCTCATCAGGCACCCTCCTCGTAGTGCACCCAGCGCTTCTGGGACCAGAACAGCACCGCTGTCACCAGGGCGACCGCGATCAGCAGCAGCCACGCCATGGCGGAGGCCAGACCCATGCGGCTGTTCTCGAAGCCCTGGACGTAGAGGTAGCAGGTATAGACCATCGAACCGTCCGCGGGACCACAGGCGTTGCCTCCGGCACCGCCGCCGACGATGTACGCCGAGCTGAAGATCTGGAACGAGTGGATCGTCTCCAGCAGGACGTTGAAGAAGAGGACCGGCGAGATCATCGGCAGGGTGATGTTCCAGAACCGCCGCCACTGGCCCGCCCCGTCGACCTCGGCGGCCTCGTACAGCTCACGCGGCACCTGCTTGAGCCCGGCGAGGAAGATGACCATGGGAGCGCCGAACTGCCAGACGGTGAGCGCCACCAGGCTGTAGATGATCAGCTCCGGGTCGCCGGTCCAGCCGCCGACGTCGATCCCGAAGATCTTCTGCGTACGGTCGACGATCGCGTCGTCGGAGAAGATCGCCTTCCAGACGATCGCGATGGAGACGCTGGCCCCGATCAGCGACGGCGCATAGAAGGCGGCTCGGTAGAAGGCCTGGCCGCGCCGCTTCTGGGCCAGCAGCAGCGCCACGCCGAGGGCCAGCAGCAGCTTGAGGGGCGTACCGACGACGACGTACCACAGCGTCACCCGCACCGAGTGACGCCAGCGGGGGTCGGCGAACATCTCGGAGAAGTTGTCCAGGCCGATCCACCTGGGCGCGTCGAACAGGTTGTAGTCGGTGAACGCGAAGTAGAGCGAGGCGGCCATCGGACCTGCCGTGAGCAGCAGGAATCCGGCGATCCACGGGGACATGAAGAGATAGCCGGCCAGGTTCTCCCGGCGGCCCCGCCGCAGACGCGCGGCGGGGCTCGGGGTGTCGGCCGGACTCTGCCGCGGCTCGGAGCGCTCGCCCTTGGACAGGCCCTCCGTCGCAGGGGCGTGTGTCACGGTGGTTCCCATCAGGTGCCGAGAGCCGTCTTCGACTCGGTGAAGAACTGCTTGACGGCGTCGTCGACCGAGCGCGTGCCGAGACCGAGTTCCTCACCGATGCGCAGGAAGGCCGCCTCGCAGATGTCCGCGCCGTTCGGGTGCGGGGTGATGGGCTCCAGCACGCCCGCCGAGACGAGGGACTCCTCGTACTCGGCGATGGCCTTGTTGACCGGGTCGGTCGGCTGGAACGCGTCGTACTGGGCCTGCGTCGCGGGCACCCCGCGGTCATAGCCCATGATCTTGGCCACCTCCGGCTCGTGCACCATGAAGTCGATGAACTGCGCGACTTCCTTGGGGTGCCGCGTGCGCCTGGACCCGCTGAGCATGAGGGAACCGAGGTACTGGCCGGTCTTCTTGCCGTCGGTGGTCGGGATGGGCGCCAGACCGTAATCGCTCTTGCCCTCGGAGGTGTAGCGGACGGTGAAGTTGTCCCAGGTGAACTCACCGGCGGCGAGCTCCGCGGCGACCGCCGACTTGGGCTTGATCTGCGCGACCTTCTTGGGGTCGGCGAAGAGGCCTTCCTCGATGCCCCTCTCGGCCTTCGACCACCAGGCCTTCAGGTCCGCCTCGGTGAAGCCGAGCCCGTCCTCGGTGAAGAACGCCTTGCCGTTCTGGCGCAGGTAGAGGTCGTAGAGGTACATCACCCCGTACATGCCGCTGTCGCCGGCGCGCCCCGTCTTGTCGCGGATCTTCTTCATCGCCGCGTCGAAGTCGTCCCAGGTCCACCCCTGCTCGGGCTTGACACCCGACTTGGTGTAGACGGGCTTGTCGATCACCAGGGCCATCGAGTTGGACCCGACCGGGATGCCGAGCAGCTTTCCGTCGACCTCGCCGAACTTCTCCAGGCCGGCTCTGAAGCCGTCGAGGGAGAGATTGCCCGCCTCGACCTGTGGGCTGAGATCGAGCAGCACATTCTTGGCGTCATATTTCCGGAGGAAACCGATGGCATTCTGGAACACATCCGGCGGATTTCCACCGGAGGCCTGGGTGTTGAACTTCTTCCAGAAGTCGAGGTACGGCTGGAAGTCCGTCTTCACCTTGATCTTCGGGTACTTCTTCTCGAAAAGCGCGATGCACTTCTTGATGCGCTCCGCGCGGTCCTCGGCGCCCCACCAGGCGTAACGGATCGTCACCGTCCCGTCCCCCGCGCCACTGTCGCCGCCACAAGCCGTGGCCGTCGCCCCCAGCCCCGCGACGGCCAGTGAGGCTCCGGCCGCCTTGAGGACCGTCCGCCTCTCAACGTTCCCGTACTGCTGCATGGTTGAGCCTCCCCGCGACGCTGCGTACCGCTCCATGAATCGTTTCAAGTAAGCGCTTGCTGGCACAAGGTACGGAGCCCCTCAGGAGACGTCAATGATGCGGACAGGAATTGATGGAAAGCGGAGTCGGCGACGCGCCCGGCGCTGCGGCCCCGCAGGTGACAGCCGGTCAACTGAAAGCGCAGGTGGGCGAGTTGCGGTCGACGGGCCGAACGGGAAGAGGTCCGCAGCGCGACTGACGGACGAGGCTGAAAGGAGTCAGCGGGGCGGGCCCCGCCCCCGCCCCCGAACCGCCCGCGAAGCACGGCGAGCCGACCGAGCACGAGTGCGGCGCGAGGGCACGCAAGCACCGAATTCGGCCATATGCCGAAGTGCCGGAGCCGTCACCGAGGCGGCGCACGACCGCCGGCCCGCCTCTCACAGCACCCGGACCTCCGCAGGGCGAACGCCCCGGGCACACCGCGCCCCCCCCCGGCCGCCACCACGAAAACGGCCCGGTCCACGTTTCCGTGGACCGGGCCGCCATCATCCGGTGGGCGATACTGGGTTCGAACCAGTGACCTCTTCGGTGTGAACGAAGCGCTCTCCCACTGAGCTAATCGCCCGGACGCAGGAAGAACATTACCCCATGTCAGGGGGTGCCTCCGACCACACCTGGAATCCCGCTGCCGTCCCGGCGCGGCTCACTGGTTCTTGATGTTCCAGGGCATCTCGAAGCCGAACTTCCATACGTAGAAACCGGCGAGGCCGGCCACGATCACCAGGCCGACCGAGGTCAGAATGATGTTGCGGCGCCGCACCTTGGGGTCGAGGGCGCGCTGCGTGGCCTCGGTGACCTTCCGCTTGGTCCAGCGGAGCACCAGCTGGGCCCAGACGAACTCCGTCGCCCAGATCGCCATGCCTGCGAAGATCACGACCCAGCCGGGACCGGGAAGCGGAAGCATGATCACACCCGCGACCACCACCGCCAGACCGACGATGAAGATGGCCACCTGCCAGCTCAGGTGCAGCATCCGCCGCGCTCTGATGAATTCCGGCGCACGGGATCCGAGCGGCGCCTCGTTCTTGGCCACATCGGCCTCACTGTTCGCTACGTTGCCGTCACTCTTCGTTCCGTCGGCCGTCAGTGCGGCCTCCCCCGGTCCGTAACTCCCCGTGTCCATACGGCCAAACCCTACCGGAGAGAAACCGGTCACCGGAATGGTCGTACCGACAGAAGACGGTCTCGGCCGGATGAGCTACCAAAAGCGACGCAAAACTCCCAGAGGGGTTTACAACGGCACCGTAGGTGGCATGTCGATTTCGCCGACGTGCGAATCCCCGAGCGCACACTGAGCGAAAGGCCTTGGCGCTTATGAACACCACGGTCAGCTGCGAGCTGCACCTGCGCCTCGTTGTGTCGAGCGAGTCCTCACTGCCCGTTCCCGCGGGACTGCGGTATGACACGGCCGATCCCTACGCCGTGCACGCCACCTTCCACACCGGAGCAGAGGAAACCGTCGAATGGGTGTTCGCCCGCGACCTCCTCGCCGAGGGGCTGCACCGGCCCACCGGCACCGGTGACGTCCGTGTCTGGCCGTCGCGCAGTCACGGCCAGGGCGTCGTGTGCATCGCCCTGAGCTCCCCGGAGGGCGAAGCCCTCCTCGAAGCCCCGGCGCGGGCCCTGGAGTCCTTCCTGAAGCGCACAGACGCCGCCGTGCCGCCCGGCACGGAACACCGGCACTTCGACCTCGATCAGGAGCTCTCGCACATCCTGGCGGAAAGCTAGGGGCGAGGGCCACAGAGCCGCCCGGCGCCGTCCACTCGGGGAGACGGCTCGGGCCCGTACAACCGAATACGGCTTCAGGCCGACCCATCGACGCCGCCGCGCGGATCTCCGTGCGGCGGCGTCGCCGTGTCGTGTCCGCGCGAACCCTCGAACCCGGGCCCGGGCACGAATCGGGGCCCTGGCCCGTTCCGCTCGTACCAGGGGTCCTCCAGGGAGCTCCAGTACGGTCCACACCGGCCCGCCGCCCGCCGAACCATTACCATCGGCCAGCATCGGCGGGCGCCCGCCCGACCCCGCAGGCCAGGGAGCGAAACGTGCTGATCACCCACGACACCCGGTGTTCTCTCGACGCCGTGGTCGATCTGGTGAACACCGTGCCGGAGAACGACACGGCGACCGACGGGCTCGCGACCGTCGCGGCGCTCGCCGAGTTCGTACGAAACCACGAGGTCAGCGAGGTCGGAGTGCTGACCGAGCTCGACCTCGCGGCCGTACGCAGGGTCCGTGGCCGGTTCGCGGAGGTCTTCGCGGCCCCCGACCCGGGCTCGGCCGCCGCCGTCATCAACGAACTGGTCGCCGCCGCGGGCACCACGCCCCGGCTCACCGACCACGACGGCTACGACTGGCATGTGCACTACTTCGCCCCCGGCGCGTCGCTGGCCGACCACCTCGCCGCCGACTGCGGCATGGCGCTGGCCTTCTTCGTGGTCGCCGGGGAGCAGGAGCGGCTGCGCCGCTGCGAGGCACCCGACTGCAGACGGGCTTTCGTCGACCTCTCCCGCAACCGCTCGCGCCGCTACTGCGACAGCCGTACCTGCGGAAATCGTCTGCATGTGGCCGCCTACCGGGCACGCCGCAAGGAGGCGGCGGGCTGACGCACCACCGGCCCTGCGGCCGGGTGCGCGTACGGGGGCTGACGGAGCCCTCGACGGGTGACGTCAGGGGCTCCGTTTACAGCTCACAGCATCAGCAGGTCGTGCAGTGACGCCATGAGCAGCAGGCAGCCGATCACCGCTAGGAAGATCATCAGCGGTGGCTGGGAGAGCGCGAAGAGACAACCTCGTCGCTCCTCGGGCGGGGCGGCGGTGTCGCTTTGTGTTGTGTCCAGCATCTCGCCGCGATGATGACGCAGCGGAGGCCCTCCGCGCGATCAACCAACCCGGAATGACGGAGAGTTCGCCAATATCCACAATGTACGGAGCGAACGTGATCACTTCGGCGCCGCCGCCCGACCTTCTGTGTCGTTTCAGTCCGCACGCCTTCACCGGGGTCGGAGGCCGTGCCCGCCGTGATCAGATGCCGTGCTTCTTCAGGATCGCCTCGATGTCGCTGAAGTCGTCCGCGCCGGACGCTCCGGAACCCGCCGCCCGAGGGGTCGCCGCCGGGCGCGCCGCCGGCCGGGCGCCCTGGCCGAGCGAGGGGGCCGAGGCCGTCGGGGCTATCGCCTCCGTACGGGACGCCTTGGCCTCCTTGCGCTCCTTGCCGGTGACCCCGCGGCGCCGCTCCACGGCGCGGGTGGTCATGAACAGGAACCAGGCGGCCCCGAGCACACCGAAGCCGGCCCACGCGGTCGGGCTGAACGCGGTGTCGGCCAGCCACTCGACGACTCCGGTCATCACCAGACCGAGCGGAACGAGCGAGTAGGCGGCGATACGGGCCGCCCGGAGGAACCGCTTCCGATACGCCGTGATCGCGGCGATGCCCAGGCCCGCCGCTGAGACGGCGGCGCAGACTGTCTCGGCAATCATCCGGTCCTCCAGGCGGTGCTCGGTCGGGCGTTCGCGGTGCGTCCCTTCCATCCTGCACCGCCAGGCGTCCGATATGCCATGGTCCGGGGAGACCTCAGGGACATCTCCGGGTCGTCTCGGGGTCGGTGTGCACGCCGTGGCCTCGACCGGGCCACGTCCGGGCGCGGGCCCGGAAGCTGGGAGACTGATCCCATGAGCGACTCCTCCCCCGTGCCCTCCGCCGTCGTCCTGGACGTCTGGTGCGAACTCCAGTGTCCCGACTGCCGCGGCGCCCTCGACGACATCCGCGCGCTGCGGGCCCGCTACGGCGACCGGCTCGACGTACGGCTGCGGCACTTCCCGCTGGAGAAGCACAAGCACGCCTTCGCCGCCGCGCAGGCCGCCGAGGAGGCAGCGGAACAGGGGCAGGCGTGGCCGTACGTCGAGGCCGTGCTCGGCCGGGTCGAGGAGCTGGACCGGGCGGGAGAACCGTTCCTGGTGGAGGCGGCCCGTGAACTCGGGCTGGACGCCGAGGAGTTCGACACGGCGCTGATCGACGGCCGGCACATCCTGATCGTCGACGCCGACCAGGCCGAGGGCAAGGCGATCGGCGTGACGGGCACGCCCACGTACGTCATCGGCGGCGAGCGCCTCGACGGCGGCAAGAGCCAGGAGGGGCTGCGCGAGCGCATCGAGGAGATCGCCGACCGGCTGCTGGCCCAGAGCGCCTGAGCACCGTAGGCCGCCGACGAGGCGCCGACGGGGCACCCGTGATCCACGCGGCCCGCTGTCGGGGGGCACGCGCCCTTGAGGGCACTCCAGCCGGGGCCACGCTCCCCCGTTGCCGGGCCGGGACCCGGGCGCCCCACGACCGTTCAGAGCAGCGGCTTGGAGAGGTGGTGGCTGGTCGTCTCGTAGCCGAGGGAGTCGTAGAGGCATTCGGCCCGGAAGTTGCCCGCGAAGACGTTGAGTCCGATCTCGGGCTTCCCGGCCGCGATCGCCTGGGCCTCTGCCAACAGCATCAGTGTGCGGCCGTGGCCCTGGCCCCGGTGGGCGGCGTCCGCCTCGACGTCGTACACGAAGGCCCGGTCGTCGGTCAGCCACAGCCAGAGGGTGCCGACCCTCGTGCCCTCGTGCTCCAGCACGCTGCACAGGTTGTTCGGCGAGGCCACGCCCTGCGGGAGACAGCGCTCGTAGTCCAGGGCGGCCTTCGCGTACGCCTCCGCCTCGGGCATGCCGCGGGCGATCCAGTCCTGGGCGTAGCCCTCGAGCCCGGCTTCCTTCCAGGGCCTGTACTCGGCCTTCGTCATGGGCCTGCCCCTGCTGCCCTCGGGCAGTTCGGGCGGGGTGCCGCCGAGGGCCTTGCGCATGTTCCGGTTACGCAGGACGTACCCGAGCGTCTGGGCCAGCCGCAGGGCGGGCTCGGCCCCCGCCGGTACGGACACCTCGATCCGCCGGCAGCCCCAGCCGCGGGCCACCTCCTCGGCGGCGAGCGCCGCCACGGTGGCACGGCCCCGCCGCCGGTCCGGCTCGTCGATGCGCAGGTCCAGGATGCACGCGGCCGTCGATCCGGGGTCGGGGCGGGTGCCGAGGTGTATCTCGCCGACGGGACGGCTGTTGACACATACCTGGTAGCGACGCGAGCGCGTCCCGTCGGCGGCCTGCTGAAGCGGCTCGATCGGCCGCAGGGTGGTGGTCATCAGGGGTGTTCTACCCGCCGCGGCGCGAGGAGTCCGCTGAATATCGTCAGCATTCTCGGGACCGCGTGAAGGGGTCCGGATCACGGATCCAGGTCGTCGCCGGACCGCTCGTCGAAGACACGCATCGCCTTGGCCGTCACCGGGCCCGGCGCGTTCGGCAGCTCGCGGGCGTCGACACGGTGCACCGCCTGTACGTCGCGCAGGCTCGACGTCAGGAAGATCTCGTCGGCGCGGTCCAGGACGTCCAGCGGCAGGTCGGTCTCGCGGGCGCCGGTCCACTCGACGACGAGGGCGCGGGTGATGCCCGCGAGGCAGCCGGAGGCGACCGGCGGTGTGTGGAGTTCTCCGTCGAGGACGACGAAGACGTTGGAGCCCGTGCCCTCGCAGAGCTGCCCGACCGTGTTGGCGAACAGCGCCTCGGAGGCGCCCTGTTCGTGGGCGCGGGCGAGGGCGACGACGTTCTCCGCGTACGAGGTGGTCTTCAGGCCGGTGAGGGCGCCGCGCTCGTTGCGGGTCCAGGGGACGGTGATGGCGGCGGTGGAGTCCGCCCGCCGGACGGTCTCGCCGAGGGCGACGACCAGCGTCGGGCCGTGGTCGCCCCGGTCGGAGCCGAGCGGGGAGAGGCCGCCGGTGTAGGTGATGCGCAGCCGGCCGAGCGCGACCGGTTCCGCCTCCAGGACGGCGGAGCAGGCACGGCGCACCTCGTCGAGGTCGGGCTCGGGCAGACCGAGTCCGCGCGCCGAGAGGGCCAGCCGGTCGAGGTGGCGGGTCAGCGCGAACGGTCGGCCCCCGACCGCCTTCACGGTCTCGAAGACGCCGTCGCCCACGGTCAGTCCGTGGTCGAGGACGGAGACACGGGCGGAGTCGGTGTCCTGCAGTCCGCCGTCGAGCCAGATCTTCACGTAAGGGTCCTCCCACTCGCCTCGTACGTCCCCGACGCTACCGCGAGCAGCCGGGCGGCCTTCAGCTCGGTCTCGCGCCACTCCGCCTCGGGGTCCGATCCCCAGGTGATGCCCGCGCCGGTGCCGAAGCGCAGTTCGCCCGCCGCCCGGTCGATCCAGAAGGTGCGGATGCCGACGGCCAGCTCGGCGGTGCCCCGGTCGGCGTCGACCCAGCCGACTCCCCCGCAGTACGGGCCGCGCGGGGCGGTCTCCAGGGCGTCGATGATCCGCAGGGCGCTCGACTTGGGCGCCCCGGTGACGGAGCCGGGCGGGAACGCGGCGGCGAGCAGTTCGGGCCATCCTGCGTGCTCGCGCAGTTCACCGCGCACCAACGACACCAGGTGCACCAGCCCCGGGTGCTTCTCGACGGCGCAGAGGTCGGGGACGGTCACGGTGCCGGTGGCGCAGACCTGCCCGATGTCGTTGCGGACGAGGTCGACGATCATGACGTTCTCGGCATAGTCCTTCTCCAGGAGGTCCGCCTCGGTGGCTCCGGTGCCCTTGATCGGACCGGATTCGACGAACTTGCCGTCGCGGCGCAGGAAGAGCTCGGGGGAGGCGGTGGCGATCTCGACGCCGTGCGCCGGGAGGCGAATCGTTCCTGCAAACGGGGCCGGATTGCCACGGGCCAGCAGCGCGGTCAGGGCGTCCACGTCGGCGTCCGGTGCGACGGGCGCCGACAGCACCCGGCAGAGGTTCGCCTGGTAAACCTCACCGGCGGCGATGTGCTCACGGATCCGGCGTACACCCGCCGTGTACGCGGCGCGGTCGAGCGACGACGTCCAGTCGCCGACGCGCGGCCCGCGCCACTCCCCCGGCACGGGGGCGGGCGCGGGCACGCGACGTACGTCACTGAAGCGCGCGCAGACCAGACCACCCTCGTAGTCCGCGCACACGGCCCAGAAGCCGGAGGAGTCCAGGGCGGCGGCGTCGCTGGTCACATCGGTGAGACCGGTGGCCACGAGGTTGCCGAAGCGGGCGAGCGGAGGGAGGTCGGGCACGCAGTCGAGTCTAGGACGGGTGCCCTGCGGGCGGGCCCGGCCGGGTCCCGGACTGGACGCAGCGCAGCACGCTGCACAAACGCGTTTTTGTACTGGCCCCGGAATCCGCTAGAGTTCAACTCGTCGCCGGGACGCGGAAGCGAAACGGAAACGACAAGCGGACGTAGCTCAGTTGGTAGAGCGCAACCTTGCCAAGGTTGAGGTCGCCAGTTCGAACCTGGTCGTCCGCTCGCAGGAAGGTGGGGGATCTTCTTGAACCCCCGCACTCCTGGTGGAGTGGCCGAGAGGCGAGGCAACGGCCTGCAAAGCCGTCTACACGGGTTCAAATCCCGTCTCCACCTCCAAGGACGATTAGCTCAGCGGGAGAGCGCTTCCCTGACACGGAAGAGGTCACTGGTTCAATCCCAGTATCGTCCACTGAGGCCTGTCGGCCTCTGGAGCCCTACGGCTTCGCCCCGCGCGATTAGCTCAGCGGGAGAGCGCTTCCCTGACACGGAAGAGGTCACTGGTTCAATCCCAGTATCGCGCACGCAAGATCCACAGCCCCGGCTGTGATCCCGAGGACGATTAGCTCAGCGGGAGAGCGCTTCCCTGACACGGAAGAGGTCACTGGTTCAATCCCAGTATCGTCCACACACACCGAGCCCCCGGCCGTCTCGTACGGCCGGGGGCTTCGTCGTGCGGGCGCTCGTCGTGCGAGCGAGGGGCGCGGGTGCGCCCCACGCGCCTCAGCTGGAGAACAGCATGTGGCCGAAGCCTCGGTTGTGGTGACCCCCGTGGTGGCCGCCGTGGTGCCCACCATGGTGACCGCCGTGCGGGGCGCCCCAGGCCGGGGCGTTGTGGCCGCCGCCCGCCGGGTACTGCGGGGCGGCCGGCGGCGGAGGGACGCCCGGGCCACCGGCCCACTGGCCCTCCAGGCGGGTCAGCGCCTCCAGCTCGCCGTAGTCGAGGAAGATCCCGCGACAGCCGCTGCACTGCTCGATCTGGACGCCACTGCGGTTGTAGGTGTGCATCGGCGCATGGCACTTCGGACACTGCATGTGCATGGTTCGGTTCAACTCCTCGCCGTTCGGTCCTGCTTCGCGTTACGCCAGGACAGACACTGTCCGGCTCCGGTCGGTTGCACCCTACTTCGGGAAAGGATCCACCGACTCCGGCGGGATGCTTCCCATTCGGTCGCATGCGTCCACAACGGACTGCTGCGCGTCGTCGAGGGGGTGACCGGCGGCGGTGGACTTCGCGATCGCCAGGGCCGCGGTCTGCGCGGTCAGTGCGCGAGCCGGTACGTCCAGTGAGGGCCAGGGGTCGCCGTGCGGGGGGACCGCGGGGCCGCCGGCCCGCTGGTACGCGGCGAGGAAGCGGGCCCAGTCGTCGGGGTGCAGGAGGCCGCACGCGAACCAGGCAGCCGGGCGGGCGAGGTCCCAGGCGGGGACGCCCACGCCCAGGTCGTCGACGTCGATGAGGCGCCAGGGACCGGTCGTCGCGGGGTGGCGGACCAGTTGTCCGAGGTGCAGATCGCCGTGACAGAGGGTGGCCGTGTCCGGCATGGGTGCCTCGTTCCTGGCCCAGGCGGGGAGGGTGCGCCAGGCGCGGAGGATCGAGGGCGTGGCGGGGTGCCGGGGCGCTGTGGCTTCGAGGCGGGCGATGGCACGGGCGGCCTTGTCCGGGCCGCGCATGGGCGGCAGGCCCGGAGACGGGGGCTGCCGGTGGAGGCGGGCGAGGAGGGTGGCCGCCTCCTCCCAGGGGGCGGCCTCCGGGGTGTCGGGGTCCACCGGGCTGCCGTACGGCCAGAACGTGACCAGGCGTCCGTGGAGGGGGGTGGGGGTGGGGTCGAGGGGCGCCAGGAGAATGTCGGGGTGGGAGCCGGCGACGGTCAGGAGGAGGGCCAGCCGGGTGGGTTCGGTGTCGGGTGCGTGGGCCTTGGCGACGGTGTTCGCGTGGCGGACGACCGTGCCGTCGGGGCGCTGCGCGAGAACCGTGTCGGGGTGGGCGCAGGAGGTGGGGTGGGGGTGGGCCGCGCGTCGCACCTTGGCCCTCAGGGCGGGGAGTACGTCGCCGTCGGCGTCGGCTGTGGCGGTCATGGGTCCCCCTGCGGATGTCGTACGGCGCTGCGGGTGAGCGTACGTCCGGGTGCGGGGTGGTGGGCCGGGGGGAGGTCCCGCTGCTCGGCGGTCACGATGCGCCGCCTGTGCCCACCCGCGCCGCCCCGGCGGCACGACCCCGCAAGAAGCGTGGAGTGGGGTGCGGGGAAAAGTGCCGGGGGTTGGTCTTGGGCACGGCAACGCCCGCGCAGCTCCCCAGCTGCGCGGGCGTTTATTTGCCGTCCGCCGCACCCCCGTCCCCACGGGGTTTCATGGATGGATGTCCCCGCCCGGACCGCTCTTCCGGGCCTGGGGTCGCCGCTCAGCGCCCCAGCATCACACCCACGGACGACGCTTGTGTGACCACTGCTTCCCAGCCGCCGAAGGCGTACACGAGCAGGGCCGCCAGGGGGAGGACCATCGCGGTCGCGACCAAGGGGTGGCGACGACCCGCGCGGCGGTCGGCGGTGAACACCCTGCGCTCCCGTGTGCGGATCGCGGTCCGCGGTGCCGTGTGGGCCATGGTCCCTCCTCTGACTTCTCGTAGGTCTTGCTCTGTCGTTGGCAGCGGCGGGTGTCTGACCTCGGGGGACGAGTGCTGCACCCGCCGCTTGACCTCAAATCTAGGCGCGCGGCCCGTCCGGGTCGTCATGCCCTCGTACCGATTGCCGGGCCTCCCCGAGGATGAGCGGTGACGTGCGATGTACTCCCCAGGGTGGAGACGGGGTCCTAGGTCTCGGGGTCTTCCCGGAGGGGACGTCCGGTCTGCCCCCTGTTGTCACTCGGTCGTCACGCCGTCCGCTCCGAGCCGTCCTCCCGGGGCACCGGCTGTTCGACCAGGGCCAGGACCCTGTTCGCCATGAACCTGGCCGTTCGGACCACCGATCCATTGCGGGTGACTTCGCTCACTTCCACAACACCTCGGCGTACCGCCGTCTCCACCCGGCGGCCCGCCCTGCTCGCGATCACCTCGTAGGTGCGCGTCGTGTCCCCGGCGTCGACGACTATCTCCACACGGTCACCCTTCACGGGTTCAATCCCCCTTCTGTGGTGGGTGGTTGGGATCACAGGGAGCCCAACACCGGCCCGAACTCCTGTTCCCTGACCACCCTTCAAGTTTCCCACCCGGCACTGACAATCGATCGGGTCGTGAGGGCGCGGCCTCTGCGCACGCCCGGCCGTGGAAACGTAAGCTGTGGCTCGTCAGACGGAACGGGCAGCGGGGATGAACATGGCGATGATGCGCCTGAGGCGCGAGGACCCGCGCGTCGTCGGCTCGTTCAGGATCCACAGACGGCTCGGCGCGGGCGGAATGGGCGTCGTCTACCTGGGCTCCGACCGGCGTGGACAGCGCGTCGCACTCAAGGTGATCCGGCCGGATCTGGCGGAGGACCAGGAGTTCCGGTCGCGATTCGCGCGCGAGGTGTCGGCGGCTCGGCGGATCAGGGGCGGGTGCACCGCCCGGCTGGTCGCCGCCGATCTGGAGGCGGACCGCCCGTGGTTCGCCACGCAGTACGTACCGGGGCCTTCGCTGCACGACAAGGTCGCCGAGGAGGGGCCCATGTCGGCCGCCGACGTGGCCGCCGTCGGCGCCGCCCTCTCCGAGGGGCTCGTGGCCGTGCACGAGGCCGGGGTCGTGCACCGGGATCTGAAGCCGTCCAACATCCTGCTGTCCCCGAAGGGGCCGCGGATCATCGACTTCGGCATCGCCTGGGCGACGGGAGCGTCCACTCTGACCCATGTCGGCACGGCCGTGGGGTCGCCCGGGTTCCTCGCGCCCGAGCAGGTGCGCGGGGCCGCGGTCACACCGGCCACGGACGTCTTCTCCCTCGGGGCCACCCTCGCCTACGCGGCGACCTCCGACTCACCCTTCGGACACGGCAGTTCGGAGGTCATGCTCTACCGGGTGGTGCACGAGGAACCGCAGTTGCGCGGAGTGCCCGACGCGCTCGCCCCGCTGGTCCGCGCCTGTCTGGCGAAGGACCCGGACGAGCGGCCCAGCACCCTGCAACTGTCGCTGCGGCTCAAGGAGATCGCCGCACGCGAGGCACAGGGGCTGGCCGATGTCCGCCCGCCCGCGCCGCGCGGCGATCCGGACCGGCCCTCGGGACGGCTCGCGGAGCAGTACGTCGACCAGCGGACGTTGCGGCAGCCGCCGGAGACGCGGCGGGCGCAGCCGGGCGCGGCGGGGACGCCGTCGCCGCGCACCGGGGGTGGCTCCCGGACGGGTGGGGGTGGCGGTGCACGCACCGGTGGCGGCTCGCGGTCGGGTGCGCGGCCCGCGCCGTCGCGCAACACCTCCGGGTCGTCGCGCCACACCTCCGGGTCGGGGAAGCGGCCCGCGCCGCGCAGTGGTGCGGGGCGGCCGGGGCCGCGGACCAACGGGACCGGGCGGCGGCCCGCCAATCCCCGGCTGTTGCGGCAGCGGCTCGTCGTGTTCGTCGTGGTGACGTTGCTGGCCGCGCTGGGGATCGCCACGGCCCAGGGGTGTCAGGGGCCGTCGCGGGGGCTCGGGGACGACGGGCTCCGGACCGAGCGAGCGGTTGTGGAGTCGGGCGGCAGTTGAGAGGTGCTCCGGGCAGTCGGAAGACAGAGCTCGGGCCGCCGTTCGGTCGTTCGCCGCCGCGAGTGCACGGGTGCGTGGGGGCTGGTCGCGCCGTTCCCCGCACCCCTTACGGGGCCGGGTGGGGGCGGCCCGTCGCCACCGCGTAGAAGGCGACCGCCGCCGCCGCGCCCACGTTGAGGGAGTCGACTCCGTGGGCCATCGGGATGCGGACCCATTCGTCGGCGGACATCAGGGCCTTGGTGGAGAGGCCGTCGCCCTCGGCGCCGAGCATCAGGGCCACGCGGTCCATACGGTGCGGGGCGGTCTCGTCCAGGGACTTCGCCTTCTCGTCCGGGGTGAGGGCGAGAAGGGTGAAGCCGGCGTCGCGTACGGCGTCGAGGCCCTTGGGCCAGGTGTCGAGACGGGCGTACGGGACCGAGAAGACCGCGCCCATGGAGACCTTGACGCTACGGCGGTAGAGCGGGTCGGCACAGTTCGGGGAGAGCAGGACCGCGTCCATGCCGAGGGCTGCGGCGGAACGGAAGATCGCGCCGATGTTGGTGTGGTCGTTGACCGACTCCATGATCACGACTCGGCGGGCGGCCCCCAGGAGCTGGTCGGCCGTCGGCAGCGGTTTGCGCTGCATGGACGCGAGGGCGCCCCGATGCACGTGGTAGCCGGTGACCTGTTCGGCGAGCTCGGGGCTGACCGCGTAGACGGGGGCCGGGAGTTCGTCGATGACGTCGCGCATGACGTCGACCCACTTCGCGGAGAGCAGCATCGAGCGCATCTCGTAGCCGGCTTCCTTGGCCCGTCTGATGACCTTCTCGCCCTCGGCGATGAACAGGCCTTCGGCGGGTTCGCGTCTGCGGCGCAGCTCCACGTCGGTCAGGCCGGTGTAGTCGCGCAGGCGCGGGTCGTCGGGGTCCTCAACGGTGATGAGATCGGCCACAGGGTGATACTGCCTTGTCCTGGGTGTGGTGCCAACGGCTCGGGGCGGGTGGGTTACCGGTGGTTACAATTCCGCTCCCCTTGATCCGGGGGCGTCTCCCGGGGTCTACGCGGACGACCCGGGGCCCACCTTCACCACCTCACCGATGACGATGACCGCCGGCGGCTTGACCTCTCTCGTCCGCACGGTCTCGGCGACGGTGGCGAGGGTCGCGTCGACCCGGCGCTGGGCGGCCGTGGTGCCCTCCTGGATCAGGGCGACCGGGGTGTCCGGGGACTTGCCGTTCGCCACCAGGGTCTCCGCGATCCGGCCGATCTTGTCGACACCCATGAGGATCACGAGGGTGCCGGTGAGGCGTGCCAGGGCCGGCCAGTCCACCAGGGAGCGCTCGTCGTCGGGGGCCACATGACCGCTGACCACGGTGAACTCGTGGGCGACGCCCCGGTGGGTGACCGGGATGCCGGCCGCGCTCGGGACCGAGATCGAGCTGGAGATGCCGGGGACGACCGTGCACGGGATGCCTGCCTCGGCGAGGGCCTGGAGCTCCTCCATCCCGCGACCGAACACGTACGGGTCGCCGCCCTTGAGGCGGACGACCGACTTGCCCTGCTTCGCGTGTTCGATCAGCGCGTTGTTGATGGCCTCCTGGGCC
The DNA here is from genome assembly GCF_018728545.1 of Streptomyces sp. ATCC 21386. NCBI lineage: Bacteria > Bacillati > Actinomycetota > Actinomycetes > Kitasatosporales > Streptomycetaceae > Streptomyces > Streptomyces sp. ATCC 21386. The sequence continues at coordinate 3,724,341 of NZ_JAAVVL010000001.1, read as the reverse complement.
ATGAAGCGGCCGTAGGGGATCTTCGCCGCGTCGATCACCTCGACGTGGGGCGGGAGTTCGGCGAGGAGGTCGCGGGGGCCGAGACGATCAGCGATGACGACGTCGGCCTCGGCGAGGAGGCGGCGCCCGCGCACGGTGATCAGGTCCGGGTCACCGGGGCCGCCGCCGACGAGGGAGACGCCGGGGGTGCGGGTGCGGTGGTGGGGGGCGACGAGGGTGCCGTCGCGCAGGCCCTCGACGACCGCGTCACGGATGGCGGCGGTGTGGCGGGGGTCGCGGCCCTCGGCGCGGGCGGTGAGGACGGCGACCGTGACGCCCTCGCTGTGGCCGGTCGCGGGGGTCCAGGCGGTGGCCTCCTCGGCACTGTCGGAGCGCACGCACCAGATGCGGTGGCGCTCCGCCTCGGCGGACGCGCGGGCGTTCGCCTCCGGGTCGCCGGTGGCGATCAGGACGTACCAGGCCTCGGCGAGGTCGCCCTCCGCGTAGCGGCGCTTCTCCCAGGTCAGTTCGCCCGCGTCCACCATCGCCTCCACGGAGGGCGTCGCGCTCGGCGAGACCAGGACGATGTCGGCACCGGCCGCGATGAGGGCGGGCAGACGGCGCTGGGCGACCTGGCCGCCGCCGATGACGACCACTCGGCGGCCGGCGAGGCGGAGGCCCACGGGGTAGGCGGGGTGTTCGGCCATGAGGGTGCGGCTCCCTGCGGGGCTTCGTGCGGGTGAGGTGCGCTGCGGCTGTGGAGCGACCCTGACGTGCGGATTCTAAGGGGCGGGTGGGGGGTGGGGCTCAGCAGGTGCGTGGCTGAGCGCCGTTGTCGAGTTCAGCCCGGCGGACGGTGGTATCCACCCTCCCCCCTGCTTGCTTCTCCTACTTCTCGGTCACCCCCGCCGAGTCGAACGTCGCCACCTCGTGCATGGCTCGTGCCGCGCTCTGGACCACCGGGAGGGCGAGGAGGGCGCCGGTGCCCTCGCCGAGGCGAAGGTCGAGGTCGACCAGGGGGCGCAGGCCCAGTTTCTGGAGGGCGGCCACGTGGCCCGGCTCGGCACTGCGGTGGCCCGCGATGCACGCGGCGAGGACCTCGGGAGCGATGGCGCGGGCCACCAGGGCCGCAGCGCCGGCGCTGACGCCGTCGAGGATCACCGGCGTACGGAGGGAGGCGCCGCCGAGGAGGAGGCCGACGATGGCGGCGTGTTCGAAGCCGCCGATGGCCGCCAGGACGCCGATGGGGTCGGCGGGGTCCGGCTGGTGGAGTTCGATGGCACGGCGGACGACCTCGGTCTTGCGGGCGAGGGTCTCGTCGTTGATGCCGGTGCCTCGGCCGGTGACCTCGGCGGGGTCGGCGCCGGTGAAGACGGCGATCAGGGCGGCGGACGCCGTGGTGTTGGCGATGCCCATCTCGCCCGTGAGCAGCGCCTTGTTGCCGGCCGCCACCAGGTCGCGGGCCGTCTCGATGCCCACCTCGATGGCCTGCTTGGCCTCCTCGCGGGTCATCGCGGGGCCGGTGGTCATGTCGGACGTACCGGCGCGGACCTTGCGCGGCAGCAGCCCCGGGGTGGCCGGGAGGTCGCTCGCCACGCCCACGTCCACGACGCAGACCTCGGCGCCCACCTGGGCGGCGAAGGCGTTGCAGACCGCTCCCCCGCCGAGGAAGTTGGCGACCATCTGGGCCGTCACCTCCTGCGGCCACGGGGTGACGCCCTGGGCGTGGACACCGTGGTCGCCCGCGAAGATCGCGACGGCCGCGGGCTCCGGGATCGGCGGCGGGCACTGACGGGACAGCCCGGCCAGCTGGGCGGAGATGATCTCCAGCATGCCGAGGGCGCCGGCCGGCTTGGTCATGCGCTTCTGGCGTTCCCACGCCTCGCCGAGCGCCTTGGCGTCCAGCGGGCGGATACCGGCGACGGTCTCGGCGAGGAGGTCGTGCGGCTCGGCGCCGGGCAGGGCGCGGCGGCCGTACGTCTCCTCGTGGACGACCCAGGACAGCGGGCGGCGCTTGGCCCAGCCCGCCTGCATCAGCTCGGGCTCCTCCGGGAACTCGTCCACGTACCCGACGCACAGGTACGCCACGACCTCCAGGTGTTCGGGCAGGCCGAGGGCGCGGACCATCTCACGCTCGTCGAAGAAGCTGACCCAGCCGACGCCGAGGCCCTCCGCGCGGGCCGCGAGCCACAGGTTCTCGACCGCGAGGGCGGACGAGTAGGGCGCCATCTGCGGCTGGGTGTGGCGGCCCAGGGTGTGGCGGCCGCCGCGGGTCGGGTCGGCGGTGACGACGATGTTGACCGGGGTGTCGAGGATGGCCTCGATCTTCAGTTCCTTGAACTGCTTCGCCCGGCCCTTGGGCAGCGACTTGGCGTAGGCCTCGCGCTGGCGCTGGGCGAGTTCATGCATGGTGCGGCGGGTCTCGGCCGACCGGATGACCACGAAGTCCCACGGCTGCGAGTGGCCGACGGAGGGGGCCGTGTGGGCGGCCTCCAGGACACGGAGCAGCACGTCGTGCGGGATGGGGTCGGAGCGGAAGCCGTTACGGATGTCCCGGCGCTCCCGCATGACCTTCAGGACGGCCTCGCGCTCGGCGTCGTCGTAGGGGGGCGCGGCCGGACCGGTGGGCTGCCGCGCCTCGTCCCTCACGTCTTCGGGTGCTTCGTCCACCGGGGCCGCGCTCTCTTCGGCTGATTCCACTGCTTCTGTCTCCGGCGCCGTCGTCTCGTCGTCCTCCTGGCCGGCGGCCCTGGTGTCGAGGTCCTCGGCGTTCTGGACGACGTCCGGGTGGGCGTCGGCCGCCGCGAGGGGCTGCGGTACGACGATCGTCTCGGCCTCGGAGTCCCGGGGGGCGGGGACCCTGGCGGCCACGGGCTCGCCCTCCGGCTCCGGCGCGCCCTCAGCCGTCTCCGCCTGTGGTTCGGGCGCGTCCGTCTGCCCCTCGGCGGCCGGGAACTCGGCGGCGGCGGGCGTCGGGGTGCCGTCCTCGGGGAGCGGCGGAACCACCAGCCCCTGGGGCGGGGCCGGCTGCGCGGCGGTGGGCACGGAGCCGTCGGCGGGCGTGGGATGTCCCGCCGACCGGTCGGTGTCGGTCTCGGTCTCGGGCTCCTGGGAGCTCACCGCGAGGGCCGGGGCGTCGGCCTCGGGCTCGGCCGGGGGCTGGATGACGGCGCCCTGCGGGGCGTCGACCCCGGAGGCCGGAGCCGCCTGGGCGTCTGCGGCGAGCGGCTCGGCGGCCGAGGGGTCCACGGAGGCCGGGTCCACGGGCGTGGGTTCGGCCATGGGCTCGGCGTGGTCGGCGGGAGGCGGGACCTCGCCGGTCGACTCGTCGGCGAGGGCTGGGGCGGGCGCGGGGGCTTGGGCGTCCGCGCCCTCGGTCGGCTGGACCGCCGCGTCCGCTTCCGTGGCCCCCGGCTCGGCGAGGGCGTCGGAGGCGAGGGGCTGCGCGGGCTCCGGCTGCGGGTCGGTCACGGCGGCCTGCGCCGCCACGGCCCGGTCCTGGTCCTGGTCCTGATTCGGGTCCTGGTCCTGCGTCTGGTTTCGGGCCGGGTCCTGGTCCTGGTTCACCGGGTTCGCGGCGGGTGCGTCCGGCTCGGTGACGTGCGGGTCCTGGGCCATGGGGTGCGCAACCGGCTGGTCCGTCTCCGTCGGCTGGGGCTCCTCGGCTGCCGCGGTCTGCGCCGACTCCGCGGGGACCTGTGCGGGATCGATGTTCGGGGCCATGCCCGGCTGGACCTCGGCGGTCTGCTCGGCCGGGGACGCGGCGGCGTTCTCCCCGTCCGGCGCGACGGTCGCGGTCTGCGGGTCCGGGGTGTCGGTGGAGGCCGGTTCGTCGGGCACGGCGGTCGGCGTCTGCTGCTGCCCGGGAGCTGTCGCGGGCTGCTCAGGGGTCGCTGCCTCTGCCGGTGGCATCGCCGGGTCGGCGGTCCCGACTTCGGGCTGCGACGGCGCGGGCGCCTCGGCGGGCCGGTCCTCGGCGGAAGCGTCGCCCGGGGCGGCGGCCTCCGTCTCCGGTGCGGGCCGGGGGGCGTCCTGTGCCTCGTCGGCGGTCTGTGCCGCGATCGGCTCCGGGTCCTGGGCGGCCGGGGGGAAGGGTGTCGCTTCCGGTGCCTGTGCGGCCTCGGCGTCAGCGGCGGTCTCCTCGGCGACCGGGGCCTCGGCGACCTGGGCGTCGGGAACCTGGGCCTCGGGAGTCATCGCGGCCGGCTCGGGCTGCGGCGGCGCGGCCTGAGCGGGCTCTTCGACCGCCTCGGCACCGGCCGCGCCCTCGGCTGTCTCCGGAGCCGTGGGCGCGGCGGCGGCCTCGGGGGCGGGGCTCTGGTGCTGGTCGGCGGCGGGTGCTTCCGCGGCTTCCGGGGCCTGAGCGGGCTCGACGACCGTGGGTGCCTCGGCCGACTGCGGGGCCTCGGCCTCGGCCTCAGCCGTGGCCTGGGCCGCCTGCGGAACCTCGGCGGCAGTGCCGGCGGCATCGGCGGCCGCGACGCCGGCATCGGCGACCGTGGCCTCGACATGGGCCGCCGGCGCTTCGGTCGGCTCCGGAAGCTGCTCCTCGACGGTCTCCGGGGCTTCCGTGACCTCGGAGGCCTGGAGCTGTGCCGCGACCGGCGTCCCGACCGCCTCCGGGGTGCGGAACTGGGCGGCCGCCGCCTCCTGGGCCAGGGCGTAGGCGGCGTCCTGAGCCTGGTGGAGGGCCTCGGGGTCCTGGGTCTCCTCGTCGGCCGCCGCGCCCTGCGGAACCTCCGCCGCCAGGGGCGCCTCGGCCACGGCCACGGACAGGTGCGCCTCGTGCGGAACGACCGTTTCTGCGGCCGCTCCCCCTGCGCCGACTCCCGGCGCGGGAGCTGCCTGGGCGGGGGCACCCACCCACTGCGACACGGGCTGCGGGGTCCCGTCGAGGTACTCCGGGCCGGTGGTGGAGGGGCCTGAGTGGCGTGCGGCGCCCGGCGGCACGGGAGCGCCGGCCGGGCCACGGTCGGCGAGGGAGCGGACCGGGCTGGCGGAGGCGTCGGGGGTCGGCGGGCCGAGGTGCAGCGGGCGGCGGGCCACCGGCGGCTGCGGGACGGGCGTCGCGACGGGGGTACGGACGGCACTGAGGTCGTGCGCGCCGCTGTCGCGGCCGGACATCTCGTGCGGGCCCGGCTCGTGGACGACCTGGACGACGGGCTCGGGGGCGGGCGGCGGCATCTCGTTGCCCCACGCGCCCTGGGCGCCCGGCAGCAGAAGGTCCTCGTCCTCGGCGGCGGTCTCGGAGAGGTAGGTGTACGCACCCGGCGCGGGGACGCCCGGCTGCTCCACCATGCCTGCACTCTCCGGCAGTCCCTCGCCCGGGACCTGGCCGGTGTCGGTCATGCGTACCCCTCGCCCATCGGTTAGTGCCTCCATGCCAGCTGGCCCGGGAACGGCGCACCTACCGCCCCACTGTGGAGAACGAGCGTGCGTGCCCAGCGGCACGTGACGACCCGCCTGCATGTCGACAAAGCCATTGAAGGGCCATTGTCCCGGTCGTCCCCCCGTCGCGACAGCTTGATCCGCGACGGTCCGCTGTGGACTGCGCCACGTTGCGCGTCCTCCCCGTTGCGCCGTACCACACACGCTCCCAAACCGGGCGCGTTTTTAGGACATTGACCGACGAAGTGCCGGGTGTCGAAGTGCGGTACGACAGTCGGCCAGCCTACCGCGCCGGTACGACAACCGGATCACGGGGAACGTTCGGGCAGAGTCGCGCTGAGCAGGAACGCGACGCTCCGTTCCCTCTCCGTCCAGGCCCTTGTATCGAGTTCGACGGACTGGACGAACTCGCAGCGGACCTCGTACCCGTGCTCGGCCAGGTCGCGTCCGATCCGTTCGGCGGCGGGGCGGGTGAGCGCGTGGGTGACGATGCACTGGGGGCGGCGGTCCGCGACGGCGGAGACGACTGTCGCTCCCCCGCCGCCGACGCGGACGACATCGGGTTCGGGCAGGTTCTCCAGGACGTGCGGGGCGGCGCCGTGGACCACTTGGAGCTGGACGCCGAAGCGGCGGGCGGCGAGGGTCGTGCGGCCGCAGGCCTCGGGGTCGCGGTCGACGGCGATGACGGCGGCCCCGCTGCGGGCGGCCTCGGTGGCGAAGGCGCCGCTGCCGGAGCCGATGTCCCAGACGAGGTCACCCACGCGCGGGCCCAGGCGGGCGAGTTGGGAGGAGCGCAGCAGTTCCGCCTCGCCCTCGCCCGGAGCGGCGCCGTAGACGTGGGACGGCTGCGCCCAGCCGCGCGGTCCGGTGGCGAGGTCGCGGCCCGCCAGCCAGCCGCCGCCCTCGGCCGCGGCGGCGGGGCCGCCGATGGCGATGACGAGGTTGGGATCGCGCCAGGTGCGGTCGACGGCCCTGTCGGAGCTGAGGACGGTGACCCGCTCGCGTTCCGTGCCGAGTTCCTCGCAGACCACGAAGGTGCGGTGAACTCCTTCGAGCAGCAGGCCCAGTTCGGCGGGTCCGGCGCCGGGCGAGGTGAGGACGGCGACCTTGGCGTGGGCGCGGCACACGTTGACCGCGCGGCGCAGCGTACGGCGGTGGGCGACGACCACCTGGGCGTCGTCCCAGGGCATGCCCGCACGGGCGAAGGCGGCGGCCACCGAGGAGACGCCGGGGACGACCTCGACCTCCAGGCCGAACTCGGGGGCCCTGAGGGTGCGGACGACGCCGAAGAAGCCCGGGTCACCGTCGGCGAGGACCACGGCGGTGCCGCGGTGGCCGGCGATGCGGCGGGCGGCGAGGGCGACACTGCCGAGGCGGATGCGTTCGGCGGCCGGGGGCACCTCGGGCAGGGCGAGGTGGTGGGCCGCGCCGGCCACCAGTGTGGCGGCCGCGAGGGCGGAGCGCGCCGCGGCGGTCAGGGGGGAGCCGTCCCAGCCGATCACCGTGACCCGGTCGGCCATCGTCGTCAGTCTCCAGAGGGTCTTCGCAGGTCGTCGGTTTGCCCGCTCGGGGTCCCGTGAGGGTACCTGGTGACGGGGTGGGCCCCGGCGGCCGGGCGGCGGCCTCGCGCTTACCCGTGGGTTGTTCAGTTCCAGTCCGAGTAGGAGCCGAAACCACCGCTGTCGGCCAGTTCCTCGCTGACGCCCTCGATGTCCTCGGGGAGCAGGCTCCAGACGATGAAGTCCGTGCGGATCTCGGTCCAGCCGTCCTCGGCGGTGCGGGTCCGCGCTATGCAGGCGTTGCGCAGCACTCCCTCGCTGATACAGCCGATCTTCTGCGCGACCTGCTGGGAGGCGGTGTTGTCGGCGGCGGTGCGCAGCTCGATGCGTTCGAACTTCTGCTCGCGGAACAGCCATTGGGCGGTGGCGAGTGCGGCTTCGGAGGCGTAGCCCTCGCCGCGCGCCCAGGGGGCGACGACGTACGAAAGCTCCGTGGCCCGTACGTGCCAGTCCGTCGTGGTCAATTGGATGACGCCGACCAGTCGCTGGGTGAGGAACTCGGTGACCGCGAGGTCGAGGCCGCGTCCGGAGGTGCGTTCGGTGGGCGCGTATTCGGTGATCCAGGTACGCGCCTCACGTTCGGTGAAGGGTTGCGGGACGTCGGTCCAGGCCATCACCTGTTCGTCGTTCATCATCTCGGTGAACGCCTGGATGTCGTCCTCGTCGAACGGGCGCAGAACCAACCGATCCGTGCTGATGGAGATGTCGGGAAAGGTGCTCGTCATGCGCCGCTCCGTAACCTTCGAAAACTTTGAGAGCCTGCTGAACTGCCCAGCATGCAGCATGAAAGCACTGAATCGCACCCACGGGTCCACTCCCCGTGAGGGAGCGGACCCCATGCGTGGCGATACGCCGTATACGTACGGTCGGAATATGTACGGATCGGAGAACGGATCGCAGGACGGTCAGAAGGACGGGATGACGGAGCCGTTGCTCCACTTGTCCTCGATGAACTTCCTGACCTCGTCCGACGTGAGCAGCTCGGCGAGCTTCTCGACGCGCGGGTCGTCCTCGTTGCCCTCCTTGACGGCGAGGAAGTTGCCGTTGGGGTTGTCCTTGGCCGGCTCGACGGCGAGGGCGTCGTCGGCGGGCGAGAGGTCGGCCTCCAGGGCGTAGTTCCCGTTGATCACCGCGGCGTCGACATCGTCCAGGGAGCGCGGGGTCTGAGCCGCCTCCAGCTCCTTGAACTCGAGCTTCTTCGGGTTCTCGGTGATGTCGGCGGGGGTCGCGTCGGTGCCCACGCCGTCCTTGAGCGTGATGATCCCGGCGGAGTCGAGGAGCTTGAGCGCACGCGCCTCGTTGACCGTGTCGTTCGGGACGGCGACGGTCGCGCCGCTCTTGAGGTCGTCCTTGCTCTTGACCTTGTTCGAGTAGAGGCCGAGCGGCTCCAGGTGCACGGTGACGACGGGCACGATGTGGGTGCCCTGCTTCTTGTTGAAGTCGTCGAGGTACGGCTGGTTCTGGAAATAGTTGGCGTCCACGGAGCCGTCCTCGGTCGCCGTGTTCGGCAGGACGTAGTCGGTGAACTCCTTGACCTCCAGGTCGAGGCCCGCGTCCTTCGCCAGGTTGTCCTTGACGAAGTTCAGGATCTCGGCGTGCGGGGTGGGGCTGGCGGCGACGATCAGCGGGCCGCTCGTGTCGGACGCGCCGTCGGTCTTGTCCGCGCCGCAGGCGGTGAGTCCGAGGGTGAGGGCTCCGGCGGCGAGCACGGCGGTGGTGAGCTTGGCGGTGTTACGCACGAAAAGTGCCTTTCCTTTTGGGTGGAGCGGTCCCGTCTTGGGTGGGACGGGAAGACTTCGAGTGGCCGAGGAACGTGTTCAGGTTTTGGTGGCCCCGGGCGCGGTGGGCTCGGCCTTGGCCCTCAGCAGCCGGAGTGCCGGTGCGGGGCCGGACCGGCCGCCACGGCGGTGCAGGGCGCGGGCGGTGTGGTCGCCCGCGAACTGGATGGCGGAGATGACGGCCGCGAGGACCGCCACGGTGATCCACATCAGTTCGGTCTCGAAGCGCTGGTAGCCGTAGCGGATGGCGATGTCGCCGAGGCCGCCCGCGCCGACGGTGCCGGCCATGGCCGAGTAGCCGATGAGGGCGACGACAGTCGTGGTGGCGGACGAGATCAGCGAGGGCAGGGACTCGGGGACCAGGACACTGCGGACGACGGTCCAGGTGTTGCCGCCCATGGCCTGCACGGCCTCGACGAGCCCGTGGTCCACTTCACGGACGGACGTCTCGACGAGGCGCGCGAAGAACGGGATCGCGCCGATGGCGAGCGGCACGATGGCGGCCTCGCGGCCGATGGTCGAGCCGGTGACCCAGCGGGTGAAGCCCATCAGCGCGACCATCAGGATGATGAACGGCATCGAGCGGGCGATGTTCACGATCTGCCCGATGACCTTGTTGGCGAGGACGTGTCGCAGCAGGCCGCCTCGGTCGGTGAGGACCAGCAGGATGCCGAGCGGGAGTCCGCCGACGATCGCGATGAGGGTGGACCAGCCGACCATGTAGAGGGTGTCCCAACACGCCTGCTCCAGCAGGGGTCGCATCTCGGACCAGGTCACTTGGCACCTTCCTTCGCGGGCGTGGACGTCAGGGATGTCGGGGCGGTCGTCGATGCGGTAGTCCGGGTCTCCTGGCCGACCACGTCGATCTGGAGGCCCTTCTCGCGCAGGAAGCCGACGGGGACCACGTTGTCCTCGTAGCGGCCGGGCAGTTCGATGCGCATCCGGCCGATCTGGAGGCCGCCGACGGTGTCGAGGGCGGCGCCGAGGATCGAGATGTCGATGTTGTACGTGCGGGAGAGCTGCGAGACGACCGGCTGGGTCGCGGCCTCGCCCTGGAAGGTGACGTCGAGGACCGTGCGGTCGTCGCCGGTGGCCTCGCCGCCGACCGGGAAGAGCGCGGCGGCCAGTTCGGACCCGGGAGTGGCGAGCAGTTCGCTGACCGTGCCGGACTCGACGATGCGCCCCTTCTCCATGAGGGCGGCGGAGTCGCAGATGCTCTTGACGACATCCATCTCGTGCGTGATGAGCAGGACGGTCAGGCCCAGCTGCCGGTTCAGGTCCCGCAGCAGCGTCAGGATCGAGCGCGTGGTCTCCGGGTCGAGGGCGCTGGTGGCCTCGTCGGAGAGGAGCACCTTCGGGTCCCCGGCCAGTGCGCGGGCGATGCCGACGCGCTGTTTCTGGCCGCCGGAGAGGTGGGCCGGGTAGGCCCTGGCCTTGTCGGCGAGGCCCACGAGGTCGAGCAGTTCCAGGGCCTTGCGGGAGCGCTCCTGGCCCGACCTGCCCAGGATCTCGAGCGGCAGCTCGACGTTCTCCTGGACGGTGCGGGAGGAGAGCAGGTTGAAGTGCTGGAAGACCATGCCGATCCGGCTGCGCGCCTGCCGGAGCTGCCGCCCGGCGCGGGGGCCGCGGCCGGCCAGGGCGGTGAGGTCCTGGCCCGCGACGGTCACGGTGCCGGAGGTGGGGCGTTCGAGGAGGTTGACGCAGCGGATGAGCGAGGACTTGCCGGCGCCGGACTGGCCTATGACGCCGTACACCTCGCCCTCGCGGACATGCAGACCGACGCCGTCGAGGGCGGTGACCTCGCGGCCACGACCTCGGTCGGCCCGATAGATCTTCGTCAGGCCCGATGTGGTGATCACTGGATTTCCGTCACTGTCGAGTGCGCGGGCGTGGGTGTGCCCGGGCACGGGTGCAAGCGGTCAGGGACGCGACACGGTTCTCGCGGTGGCGAGGGAACCGGAGGAGAACAGGTGCGCGGGGAGGCTCTGTTCCGTCACGCGCGGCGGCGTGCGGGGCCTTCTAGAAGGCGCACATTCGACACATACAACGAGCACCGGGCGTCATCGTCGCCTCGGTCGCAAGGGTGCGGCAGCTCGTCGTGGTCATGAGATCAGTAAAGCAGATGTATGTGGCAGGTGAGCGAGGGCTGTCCGCATTACGGACAGGGGTACGTTACGTTTCCGCAGGTGCAGGATGGTGTCGTCCACCCTGTGGGCATCCGGCGCTGTGGCCAAGGCCACGGTGCGCGCCTCGGGGGCTTCCTGGTCCGGGGCCGGGCGCGGCGGGGGTTTTGTGCCGTACTAGGGTCGCGGCATGCTTGTTGCCCTGACGGTGACGACCGCCGTCGCCGCGCTCCTGCTCGCCGCGTGGTGCGGCTGGGCCGCGTATCGCGATCAGCCGACCAAGGACTGGCACTTCATCGGCATGGCCGTGGTGTCGGTGCTGGCCCTCGTCCAGCTGGTCGTCGGGATCGTGCAGCTGGCGCGCGGGGAGAAGCCGGAGCAGGGGGCCACGATCTTCGTCTCCTACCTCCTCGGGGCGTTCGCCTGTGTCCCCGTGACCGGCTTCATGTCACTGGCGGAGCGGACCCGCTGGGGCAGTGCGACCGTCGCGGCCGGGGGCGTGGTGCTCGCCGTGCTGCAGGTGCGGCTCTATGACATCTGGGGAGGCTGACGTGACCGCCACGGACGAGGTGCCGCAGCGGGAGAGGCCGACACGCCTCATCGGCGGGCCGGGGATGCTGCTGGTGTGGCTGTACGGCGTGATGGTCGTCGGGGCCGTCTCGCGGTCCGCCGTGCAGATCTCGACGGAGTTCGAGCACGCGCCGCTCGCGTACTCGCTGTCCGCGCTCGCCGGTGTCGTGTACGGGTTCATCACGTACTCGCTGGTGCGGGGCGGGGAGTTCGCCCGGAAGGCCGCGCGGCTGTGCTGCGCGGCCGAGCTGCTGGGTGTACTGGTCGTGGGCACCTGGACGATGGTCGAACCGTCCGCCTTCCCGGACGCGACCGTGTGGTCCGACTTCGGCATGGGGTACCTGTTCATTCCCGTGCTGCTGCCCATCACCGCGATGTACTGGCTCACCAAGGGCGCGCGGGCGCCCCGATAGGGGCGCGGGGAATCGCGCGACGAGCCGCCACGGACCGGGTGCCGCCACAGGGACCCGACGCGGCACCCTCCACCGGGCGCTCCTTCACGCCGTCGTGGCGTACGTCTCCGCCGGCTTCTCCAGCACCACCATCGGTACGCCGTCCTGGCCCTGGCTGGTGCCGACCGTCTCGTAGCCCACCCGGCGGTACAACCGGAGGTTGCCCTCGCTGCGGTGGCCCGCGCTGAGACGGAACCTGGTCGCGCCGCGCTCCTCGGCGAGGGCCGCCTCGGCGGCTCGCAGGAGCCTCGCGCCGATGCCGTGACCCTGGAGGCGCGGGTGGACGCAGAGTTTGCCGATCGCGGCGGTGCCGTCGGCGTCGAGTGCGCCGCGCACGGAGCCGATCACCTCGTCCCCGAGCCTGGCCACGAAGACACAGGCCGAGGCGACCTCCGCACGGACGGAGTCGAGGCTCTCGACGAGCGGATCGATGCGGTAGTTGCCGTACAGTGCCGCCTCGCTCTGGAAGCACAGGTACTGCAGCCTGAAGATCTGCTCGGCGTCCTGCTCGGTCGCCACCGAGATGGTCACGCTCATGCCCATGTGTGCACGCCTCCCGCTCACCTGCTCACCCGATGTCCTTCACTCCTATCCCCGTGGTTCGCGTGCCGCAACCTCCGCCGTCAGCAATCGCCGAAGACATCCCAGACATCGGGAACGTTCCGGGCCGAGGCTGCCCTGTGAGATACCCAACTCCCCCGCGATCTCACGGTAGGTGAGGTCCTTCGGCGACAGCAGGGCGGCGAGCAGCCGGGGGCAGCGGCCGGGGAGGCGGCGCACGGCCGCGTACAGCGCGCGGCGGCGGGCCGCCGTCAGCGCCTGCTGCTCGGGGCCCGGCACGTGTTCGTCGGAGGGCTCGGCGACGTAGGACCGTTCGAGCCGGGCCGTGCGGCGGCTGAGCCGGGCCTCGAAGCGGACCGCGCTGCGCAACCAGCTCTCGGGATCCTCGGGCGGGCCATCGGCGTCGAGCCGTTCCAGCAGGCGCAGCCAGACCGCCTGCTCCAGGTCCCCCGCCTCGGCCCCGGCCGCGTACGCCTCCGCCGAGACCTCCGCGACCAGCAGCGGGCGGAGGCCGGCGAGCATGTCGTGTGTCATATGCCCCGGGACGCCGCCGCCCCGGCAGGGGTTGCCGGGGCGGACGGGAGTCACCCCAATCGGGGGTCAGGGGCTCAACCGTTGACGTTCGAACTCACCTGCCATGTTCGGCCGTTGACGTTCGAACCCATGTGCCGTTCGTTCAGTCGCCGACGAAGTCCGCGTGGGCCAGCAGCCCGGTGTCCGGGTTGTCGGTGAAGATGCCGTCGATACCGGTGTCGAAGTACACCTTGAGCGCGCCGAAGGAGTCGCCGTAGGCGTTGGGGTCCGTGCCCTTGCGGAAGTCGGCGGGCAGGAAAGTGTTCTCGTTGCGCAGCGTGTAGGGGTGCAGGATCAGGCCCTCGGCGTGCGCGTCGGCGACGAGGGTGGTGGGCGTGGTCAGGTTCCCGCCCGAGTCGCGCGGGATGATCAGGTCCAGGGTGGGGCCGATGCCGTTGGCGTACGAGGCGATCCAGGCGAGGCCGGCCGGCTTGACCAGGTCGGCGACGGTGCGCGGGTCGCCGGCCTCGACGAAGTCCCAGGGGCGGGTGGCGGCGCCGGAGAGCAGGACGACGAGCGGGCTGTCGACCAGCCGGTTCAGCCGCTGGATGCTGCTCGGCTCGAAGGACTGCAGGAAGACGGGCGAGTTCTTCCGGTGCCGGTCGTACTTGCGCAGCAGCTTGGCCAGCGGCTCCTCCAGACCGAGACCGAGCTTGCGGAAGTAGGTGGGGTGCTTGGTCTCGACGTGCAGCCAGACGCGCCTGCCGCGCTTCCTGCCCTCCTTCTCGGCCCAGCGCAGCACCTCCTCGAAGGAGGGGATCTCCCAGCGGCCGTCGTAGAGGGTGTTCTCCTGGCGGTTGCCCGGGATGCGCTCCTTGGCGCGCAGCGTCTTCAGCTCGGCGAGGGTGAAGTCCTCGGTGAACCAGCCGGTGTAGGTGACGCCGTCGACGACCTTGGTGGTCCTGCGGCCCGCGAACTCGGGGTGCGCGGCGACATCGGTCGTCCCGGTGATGTCGTTCTCGTGACGGCATACGAGATGGCCGTCCTTGGTGGGCACGAGGTCCTGCTCGATGACGTGCGCGCCCATGTCGAGGGCGAGCTGGTACGAGCCGAGCGTGTGCTCAGGGCGGTAGCCGCTGGCTCCGCGGTGGGCGATGATCGTCGGCACCGGCAGGCTCCGGTAGCCGCCGCCCGAGTGGCCGGCCGCCTTGGCCTGCGGCGCCGCCTCGTCGGCTCTCGCCTCGGCCGGCAGTCCGAGGACCGCTCCGCCCGCGCCGAGCACCGCGGCACCGAGCAGCGCCCGTCGGCCCGTTCCGCGGCCCTGTTCGTTCGCGCCCTTCGCGTCCTGCGACTGCCGCGACTCCTGCGTCCCCATGACCGGCTCCTCCACCGTGATGCCCTGCACCTGTCAAAGCGGGACGATCGTAGGTGTCATGAGGTGACTGTCGGGAGACCTGGGACCGAACACGCGGAAGACGCCTTGTGTCATGCGGGTGGCGGAATTTGACGGTGTGTCGGTTCGGTGACGCGATGTCCGTCACACGGCGCGCCCGGGTGACATCCCGCCACCACAGCGTCACCGCAGGTAAAACAGCGTCAACAGTTGGTATCCACTCGGTGAACCCGACGTGCGCCGCCCCATGGGCCGGGAGTATCGTCCTCACCTGCACAGACTTGTACCGGAACGCTTGACATGGGAGGGCCCGTTGTCCCGCTTCGTGCTCATCAAGGCAGTGCTCGGACCGATCATGCGCCTGATGTTCCGCCCCCGGGTGGAAGGCGCGGAGCACATTCCGGGCGACGGTCCGGTGATCCTCGCCGGCAACCACCTGACCTTCATCGACTCGATGGTCCTGCCGCTGGTCTGCGACCGGCAGGTGTTCTTCATCGGCAAGGACGAGTACGTCACCGGCAAGGGGATCAAGGGCCGTCTGATGGCCTGGTTCTTCACCGGGGTCGGCATGATCCCCGTCGACCGCGACGGCGGCCGGGGCGGTGTCGCCGCCCTGATGACCGGGCGGCGGATCCTGGACGAGGGCAAGGTGTTCGGCATCTACCCCGAGGGGACGCGGTCGCCCGACGGCCGGCTGTACCGGGGGCGGACCGGGATCGCCCGGCTGACGCTGATGACCGGGGCGCCGGTCGTTCC
Organism: Streptomyces sp. ATCC 21386; assembly: GCF_018728545.1. NCBI lineage: Bacteria > Bacillati > Actinomycetota > Actinomycetes > Kitasatosporales > Streptomycetaceae > Streptomyces > Streptomyces sp. ATCC 21386. The sequence goes on along the minus strand of NZ_JAAVVL010000001.1, from coordinate 3,709,269 downwards.
CTTCGCGATGATCGGGACGGACAAGCTGCAGCCGGGCGGGGCGGGATTGCCCCGGCCGGGGCGGGTCACCGTGCGGTTCGGTGAGGCGATGGAGTTCTCTCGGTACGAGGGGATGGATCGGGACCGGTATGTGCTGCGGGCGGTGACCGACTCTGTGATGGCCGAGGTGATGCGGTTGTCGGGGCAGGAGTATGTGGACATGTACGCGTCCAAGGCCAAGGAAGCGGCGTAGCTCCGCGGCGCCGCTCCGCTGGGGTGCCGGGACTGCGGTCGTTGGTTCAGTGCGGGGCGGTGGGGGCTGGCCGTGCCGTTCCGCGCGGCCCTGGGGGTGCTGGTGTCAGGCGGGGGTCTCCAGGTGTTGGTTGCGTAGCATGAACCATGCCGCCACCGCTGTGGTCAAAAGGACCGCCGCGCCCGCGCCCGACGCGATCGTGAGGCCGTCCACGAAGGAGTCCCTCGCGGAGGACAGCAGGGCCTCGGCCTTGTCCGACGGCATTCCCGCCGCCGCCTCGACCGCGCCGCCCAATGACTCGTGCGCACCTTCCGGGGTGCCCGCGGGCGCCGGGAAGCCACGGTAGACGCCTGTCACGATCGAGCCGAGGACCGCGATGCCGAGGGCCGCGCCCAGCTCGTACGCCGTCTCGGAGACCGCCGAGGCCGAGCCCGCCTGCTCCTTGGGGACGCTGGAGAGGATGACGTCTGCGGTGACGGTGAAGGAGAAGCCGGCTCCGATGCCGACGACCAGGAGGGCGACGCCGATCAGCGGGTAGCCGGTGGAAGTGTCGGCCAGGGTGAGCAGGGCGAGGGCCAGACCGATGGCCGCGAGGCCCCCCGCCACCACGGAACGGACGGAGAACCGGCGGGCCGCCGCCCCGGCGACCAGGCCCGCGGCTACCGCTCCGATCGCCGCCGGAAGCTCGGCGAGCCCCGCCTCCAACGGGCCCCGGCCCTGGACCAGTTGCAGGAACTGGGAGAGGAAGAAGACCAGCCCGGACAGGCCGAGGATGGTCAGCAGGTCGGCGAGGACGGCCCCGGAGAAGCCCCGGTTGCGGAACAGACGCATGTCCAGCAGCGGGTGCGGCAGCGTGAGCTGACGGCGCACGAAGAAGAACAGCCCGGCGGCACCGAAGAGGCCGGTGGCGAGCGCGATGCCGTCGACGCCGTGGGTGGCGGCCTCCTTCACCGCGTACACGACACCGATCATGCCGACCAGCGACAGGCCGACGCTGAGCATGTCCCACGGTCCGGGGTTCGGGTGGCGGGACTCGGGGAGCAGCTTGATGCCGACGAGGACGAGGACGGCCATCACGGGCAGGTTGATGAGGAAGACCGAGCCCCACCAGAAGTGTTCGAGCAGGAATCCGCCGACAACCGGGCCGACGGCCGTGCCGGCGGAGGCCGTGGCACCCCAGACGCCGATGGCGAGGCTGCGCTCGCGCGGGTCATGGAAGAGGTTGCGGATCAGGGCGAGGGTGGCGGGCATCAGCGTCGCGCCCGCGACTCCGAGCAGCGCCCGCGCGACGATCATCATCTCGGGCGTCGTCGCGTAGGCGTTGAGCACGGAGATCGCGCCGAACGCCGTGGCGCCGATCAGCAGCAGCTTCTTGCGGCCGATGCGGTCGCCGAGGCTGCCCGCCGAGACGAGCAGGCCCGCGATGACGAACGAGTAGATGTCGCCGATCCACAGGAGCTGGGTGCCCGAGGGCTTCAGGTCCTCGCTGATGTAGGGGGTCGCGAGACCGAGAACGGTCGCGTCGACGGCCACCAGCAGCACGGCGAGCACCAGCACGGCGAGCGCGAGCCAGCGGCCCGGCCTCTTCTCCGCCTCGACGGTGCGGGCCGGCCGCAGGGTGCTGGTCATGATTCCTCTCTCGGTTGTTCGGGCTGCCCCGGTTGTTCGGGGTGACGCAGGGCGCCGCCGAGCAACAGCTCGGTGATCATGAAGGTGAAGTCGTTGGCGGCCACACGACCTTCGGTGACCGCCCAGGCGCCGGAGGCCAGCAGGCCGTAGAGCGCCTCGGTGAGCCAGGCCGGTGTGAGGTCGATGCGGAACTCGCCGGCCGCCTGGCCGCGTTTGAAGAGGGCCGCGACACGGTCGTCGATCCGGGCCCAGCCCTCGTGCTGCCCCTCCCCCTCGAACAGCTGGTTCTCGGTGTAGAGGAAGGCGAGCAGGCCCGCGGCGGGTTCGATCTCGCGCACGAGCCGGCGTACGGCGTCGCGCGCCGGGCCCTCGTCGAGGCGCGCCGCGTCCAGCGCGGTCTCGCACTCCTCGATGCCGAGCGCCTCCAGCGCCCGTACGAGCACGTCGCGTCCGGCGAAGTGGCGGTGCAGCGTGGCCCGGCTGATCCCGGCGGCCTTGGCGACCTCGTCCATGGTCGCGGTGGACTTGCGGGTCAGCAGGGCGGCTGCGCTGCGCAGCACGTGTTCACGATCGACGGCCATGAGACAACCATAACCCATGTGAGACATCAATGTCTCAATGTGGGCATGAGCGTCTCATGGCCGTGGGTGGGTGTCCGAGGTCTTTCGCCCCGCGCCGGAGCCGCCGCGGTCAGTGCCAGGGGAGGCTGGCGCGCTTCTCCCAGTACGTCCGCGGGTCCTCGGCGAGGGCCGCGAGGCGGGTCAGCTGGTCGTCATCTAGGTCGACGACCGCCGCGTGCAGGTTGGAGGCGAGCTGGTTGATGGTGGCGGCACCGGAGAGAACGACTCCGGCCCACGGCTGCCGCAGGACCACCGCCAGGGCGACCGCGTCACAGCCGAGGCCGGTCCGCTCGGCGACGGCCTTGAGGGCGTCCGGTGCTTGCGGACCTGCCAGGCGGCCGTTGGCCATGCCCTCCTTGACGATCACGGTCAGACCGGCATCGTGCGCCTCGGCGAGGGCGGGGGCTGCGGAGGTCTCCAGCGCGTTGTACGTCGACTGGACGGTACGGAAGAGGGGTTCGCCGTCGACGGTCACGGTGAGGGCGGTGCGGATGGCGTCCGCCTGGGCCGGACCGCTGGTGGAGAACCCGACGGTGACGCCCTGGGCCGCCGCCTCCGCCAGTTTGACGTGGAGTTCCTTGTCGGTGAGGGCCGGGCTGTCCGGGGTCACCGAGTGGATCTGGTAGAGGTCGAGCCGGTCACCGAGCAGTTCGGCGGTCTCTGCGCGCTGGCGCTCGTACGTCGGGAGGCTGTGGTCCTTGACCTCGTGCCGCTCGGCGTCGGTGGTCCAGTCGGCGGTGTAGGTGTAGCCCCACTTGCTGCCGATGACCACGTCGTCGAGGCCGGGGCGGGTGCGGAGCCAGTCGGCGAGGAACTCCTCGGAGAGGCCGTAGGAGCGGGCGGCGTCGAAGTAACGGACGCCCTGGGCGTAGGCGGCGTCGAGGAGTTCGTGGGTGCGGGTGCGGAGGGCCTCTACGGTGCGGGTCTCTCCGAGGTCGGCGTCGCGGCCGAGGTTGATGTAGCCGGGGCGGGCGACTGCGGCGAGGCCGAAACCGATGTGGCAGGTGGGGGTGGTGGCTGTGGCCAGTCGGGCGAAGGGCATCGCGGGCTCCGTTCGGGTCGGCTCCTTGCGGTTCCTGAGCCAACGTAACCCGTGATGACCTTCGTGGTGCGGTGCGGGGGTTCCGGGTTCCGGGAGTTTTCCCCCGCCGCCCTTACCCGCCCCATCCTCCAGGGGCTGCGCCCCTTCGCCCCCCCTCGCGCTCCGCGCCGAGGAGGGGGAGGGGGAGGGGGAGGGAGGGTGCGGGTCCGGTGGGGGGTTTCGCGCAGTTCCCCGCGCCCCTGACGATGCAGGGCGCGGGGGCCTTGGTTACTTGGCGGTCTTGGCTGTGGCCCAGGTGTGTTGGGCCGTCACGTCCCTTTTGATGTCCGCCAGTTGGATCGCCACCGCGCTGGGGGCCGTGCCTCCGCGGCCGTTGCGGGAGGCGAGGGCGCCCGGGACGTTCAGGACGCTGCGGACCTCGGGGGTGAGGTGGGCGGAGATCTTGGCGAACTGGCCGTCCGTCAGGTCGTTCAGTTCCTTGTTCTCGGCCTCGGCGGCCTTGACGCACTCACCGGCGACCTCGTGGGCGACCCGGAAGGGGACTCCCTGCTTGACGAGCCACTCGGCGACGTCGGTGGCGAGGGAGAAGCCGGCCGGGGCCAGCTCCTCCATGCGCTCACGGTGGACGGTGAGGGTGGCCATCATGCCGGTGAACGCGGGAAGCAGGACCTCCAGCTGGTCGATCGAGTCGAAGACCGGCTCCTTGTCCTCCTGGAGGTCGCGGTTGTAGGCCAGGGGCAGCGCCTTGAGCGTGGCCATCAGGCCCGTCAGGTTGCCGATCAGGCGGCCGGACTTGCCCCGGGCCAGCTCCGCGATGTCCGGGTTCTTCTTCTGCGGCATGATCGACGAGCCCGTCGAGAAGGCGTCGTGGAGGGTCACGAAGGAGAACTCCTTCGTGTTCCAGATGATGACCTCCTCGGCGATCCGGGAGAGGTTCACGCCGATCATCGCGGTGACGAAGGCGAACTCGGCGACGAAGTCGCGGGACGCGGTGCCGTCGATGGAGTTCGCGGAGCTGCCGTGCTCGAAGCCCAGGTCCTTGGCGACCGCCTCGGGGTCCAGGCCGAGGCTGCTGCCCGCGAGGGCGCCCGAGCCGTACGGGGAGACCGCCGTGCGCTCGTCCCACTGCCGCAGCCGCTCGGCGTCCCGGGAGAGGGACTGGACGTGCGCGAGGACGTGGTGGGCGAAGAGGACCGGCTGGGCGTGCTGGAGGTGGGTACGGCCGGGCATGGCCACGTCCGGGTGGGCCTCCACCAGGCCGATCAGGGCGTCCTGGAGGTCGGCGATCAGTCCGCCGATCGTGCGGGCGTGGTCCCGCAGGTACATCCGGAAGAGGGTCGCGACCTGGTCGTTCCGGGAGCGGCCGGCGCGCAGCTTGCCACCCAGGTCCGGGCCGAGGCGCTCCAGGAGACCGCGCTCCAGGGCGGTGTGCACGTCCTCGTCGGCGACCGTGCCGACGAACTCGCCCGACGCCACGTCCACTTCGAGCTGGTCCAGGCCCGCGATCATCCGGGACAGCTCGTCCTCGGTGAGCAGGCCCGCCTTGTGCAGCACGCGCGCGTGGGCGCGGGAGCCCGCGATGTCGTACGGGGCCAGCCGCCAGTCGAAGTGGACGGAGGCGGACAGCTTCGCCAGGGCCTCGGCGGGCCCGTCGGCGAAACGGGCGCCCCAGAGCCGTACGTCACCGCTGTTGCTGCTCACTCGCGTTGCTCCTAGATCTCCGCTGACTGCGTTCACTGCTTACTGCGTTCCCTGCCATGCATGAGTATGCAGAACTCTGCATGAATCGTCAATCTGAGAGAAGTTCAAGAGACGCCGAGAAACCTTTGAACAAACGAAACCGCTTTCACGTAACTCACACCGGACGCAGGCGCCGCGTTCGTATACACCGACCACACCCGACCCGAGTGAGGCATCCGCATGTCCAGGGCTCTTCCGAAGTACAACAAGCGTCGCGTAGGGATCATCGGCGGCGCCGCCGCGGTCGTGCTCTCCGGAGCGGTCATCGCGGGTTCCGCCCTCGCCGGCGAGGGTGCCAACAACGAGGACGCCGCGGGGAACGCCTCGCCCGGCACCATCGCCTGCCCGGCCGTCGAGGGCAGCCTCCCGGCGATCCCGGCCTCCGCGCAGGCCGAGGTCGACCGCAACCTGGCCCAGCTGCAGACCCAGATCCAGGAGGCCAACCAGCGCCTCATCGACACCGTCGGCCAGGGCGGCCCGAACTTCGTGCAGAACGCCATCCTCGGCCCGCTGGAGGACAAGCGCGTCGCCGCGCTGAACCGCATCGAGACCGCCATCGGCCGCGCCGCCGCCAAGCCCGAAGGCCTCGAAGCACTCGCACCCTGCCAGCTCAACCAGGGCGGTGCCGCGGCGGCCGACGGAGGGGCGCAGGCCGGTGCGGGTGCCGGTGCGGGCGAGGGCGCCGCCGACGCGGGCGACGCGGGTGCCGCGGGTGCCGCGGGCACCATCAGCTGCCCCGAGGTCGAGGGCGAACTCCCGGCCGTCCCGGCCTCCGCGCAGGCCGAGGTCGACCGCAACCTCGCCCTCCTCGACACCCAGATCCAGGAAGCCAACCAGCGCCTGATCGACACCGTCGGCCAGGGCGGCGCCAACTTCGTGCAGAACGCCATCCTCGGCCCGCTGGAGGACAAGCGCGTCGCGACGCTGAACCGCATCGAGACCGCCATCGGCCGCGCCGCCGCCAAGCCCGAAGGCCTCGAAGCACTCGCGCCCTGCCAGCTCAACCAGGGCGGTGCCGCGGACGCAGGTGAGGAGGCCGGGGCCGACGAGGAGGCCGACGCCGAGGCCGGTGCGGGCGCCGAGGCGGGCGCGGGCGCCGATGAAGGTGGCGCCGACGCGGGCGACGCGGGCGCCGCCGGCACCATCAGCTGCCCCGAGGTCGAGGGCGAACTCCCGGCGATCCCGGCCTCCGCGCAGGCCGAGGTCGACCGCAACCTCGCCCTCCTCGACACCCAGATCCAGGAAGCCAACCAGCGCCTGATCGACACCGTCGGCCAGGGCGGCCCGAACTTCGTCAACAACGCCATCCTCGGCCCGCTGGAGGACAAGCGCGTCGCCGCGCTGAACCGCATCGAGACCGCCATCGGCCGCGCCGCCGCCAAGCCCGAAGGCCTCGAAGCCCTCGCGCCCTGCCAGCTCAACCAGTAGTACGGCCGGACGGCCGGCCCACCACGTCGGTGGTCCGGTGGTCCGCCGGCCGCAGGGGGACCGGTCGCCATGGAGCGGCCGGTCGCCATGAGGGTCCGTTCACGACGAGCCGTCCGCGAGGGACCGTGGTGATGAGCCGTCCGCGAGGGGCCGTCGCGATGAATCGTCCGCGACGGGTCGCTCCGTTCGGCGGGTGACCTCCTGCGCTCCATCGGAGCGACAGGGGCCGTGTCCGCCCCGCGCGCCGGCCGGGGCGGACACGGAAGACCTGATTCCGGGTGGATCTCCTTGGGGGTCCACCCGGAATCCGTGTTCCCGGCCCCAATTCGTTAGACAGGCAAAGCTTTCCGTCGATAATCGTTAGACATGGGAAAGACTTATGAGCGCATCGACGGCCGCCTGCGGACGTTCATCGAGGCACAGCCGCTGTTCTTCACCGCCACGGCGCCCCTGTCCGCCGACGGCACGATCAATCTCTCCCCCAAGGGGCTGAAGGGCTCGTTCGTCATCCTCGACGAACGGACCGTCGCCTACCTGGACTTCGCCGGCTCCCACGCGGAGACGATCGCGCACCTGCGCGAGAACGGCCGGATCACGTTGATGTGGTGCGCCTTCCAGGGCCCGCCCAGCATCGTGCGCGTGCACGGCACGGGCGAGGCCGTCTTCCGCGACGACCCGCGCTTCGCCGGGCTCCGCGCCCGCTTCCCCGACATCGACCCCACGCCGCACGGCCTGCGCGCGATCATCGTGGTCCGCGCCGAGCACATACGCGACAGCTGCGGCTACGCCGTGCCGTTCATGACGTACGAGGACGAACGCGACCTGCACGGGCGGCGTTTCGCCCGTGAGGACGACGAGTCGCTCAGCGCCTACTTCGGCTCCAAGGAACACATCGCGACCAGCATGGACGGCCTGCCGGGACTGCCCCTGCCGCTGCCGCCGTCCGTCGCCTGACGGCAGGGGGCATGGCGCGCCCACCGGTAGGGATCGTTCCGCAAGGCAGTTGTTCACACGGTTGAACACACGGCACTCGCTGCACGTACGTGTGGGCCAAGGGTCCAGCCCACCACGGAGGAACCGTGTCCACGATCGCCGGAGGTCGCGCCGCGCGCCGCCAGACGATGCGCCGCATCCGACCTCGCCGCTCCCCCGCCGTCCCGCTGCTGATCGTTTTCTATGCGGGCGTGGCCGCGGTGGTGTGGCTGTGGTGGGACAACACGCCCTCCATCGCGGACCAGGGCAGCAAGATGGTCAACGCCGGGCGGATCACCGGTCTGCTCGGCGGCTACATGATGGCCCTGGTCGTGCTCCAGATGGCCCGGGTGCCCGCGCTCGAACGCCGCGTGGGCTCCGACCGGGTCGCCCGCTGGCACGCGATGACCGGCCGCTACACGCTCTGCCTGGTCGTCGCGCACGTCGTCCTGACGATGTACGGGTACGCGCTGCAGGCCGGTCTCACCCACACCGCGATCCTGCAGCAGACCATCGACTCCATCAACCAGCTGCCCGACATGGGCAAGGCCGCCATCGGCACCGGTCTGCTGGTGCTCATCGGGCTGATGTCGATCGGCCCGGTGCGCAAGCGGATCCCGTACGACTTCTGGTACCACACGCACCTGCTGACCTACGCGGCCACGTTCCTGACGTTCTGGCACCAGATCTCCACAGGCAACGAGTTCGCCGTCACGCCCGCGGCGAAGACCGGCTGGTACGCGCTGTACGGATCGGTGACCGCGCTGGTGCTGTGGTACCGGATCATCACACCGATCCGGCTCAACATGCGGCACCGGCTGCGGGTCGAGGCGGTCATCGAGGAGTCGCCCGGGATCGTCTCCGTGCTGATGAGCGGGCGCAAGCTGCACCGGATGGGCGCGGAAGCCGGGCAGTTCTTCCGCTGGCGGTTCCTCGCCCCCGGCATGCGGTTCAGCTCCCACCCGTACTCGCTGTCGGCGGCACCCCGTCCCAACATGCTGCGGATCACGGTCAAGGCGATCGGCGACCACAGCTCGGCCCTGCGCGACCTGGAGCCCGGCACCCGGGTGTGGGCCGAGGGCCCGTACGGGGCGCTGACGGCCGGCAAGCGCAGCCGGGGCAAGGTGCTGCTGGTGGCCGGCGGTGTGGGCATCACGCCGATGCGGGCCCTGTTCGAGACGCTGCCCGGCGCGGCCGGCGACCTGACCCTGCTCTACCGGGCCAACACCACCCAGGACCTGGCCCTGTGGGACGAGCTGGCGCTGATCGCCGAGGAGCGCGGAGCCCGGCTGATGTACGCGGTGAACAGCCCCGAGGGCGAGCGCCCGGACATCTCCCCGGACTCGCTGCGCCGCAAGATCCCGGACATCGAGAGCCACGACGTGTTCCTGTGCGGGCCGCCCGGTTTCGCCCAGGGCGTGTACGAGGCCCTGCGCGGCGCGGGTGTCCCGACCCGGCGTATCCACCACGAATCGTTCGAGATGTGAGCGGCGGGGCCGCCCGCCGCGTATCCCCATCCGACCGACCGTTCCAGCCGCCGGTCGCCACCACCTGCCCCACCCCGACTTCTCAGGCTTTCCCGCGGGTTCGTCCGACGGGTCTGCCCCGCGAGACTTCACACTTCAGGAGTTGAAGGAGCGATGAAGAAGAGCCACCCCATCCGGCGGACCCTGCTCGCCACCGCCGCCACCGTGTCCGGCATCGTGCTGCTGCTGTCGCTGAAGCCGGCCTCCGACCCGGCCGGTTCGGTACAGGCGGGAGCGGCAGGGGGCGCTCCTTCGGCACAGGGCGGGGTGGCGGCCGGCGCGCAGACCCTCACGGGCACCGCCGTCCAGACCGACTACGGGCCGGTGCAGGTCCGGATCTCCGTCAACGGCGGCAAGATCACGGGCGCGGAGGCCGTGCAGCAGCCCAGCGGTGGCCGCTCCACCCAGATCAGCGCCGACGCGATCCCGAAGCTCAACCAGGCGGCCGTGGCGGCCGGCAGCGCCGAGATCGACGCGGTCTCCGGCGCGACCTACACCAGCGCCGGCTACAAGGAATCCCTCCAGTCCGCACTGGACCAGGCCGGCAACGCTCAGGACTCGGGCGCCCAGGTGCTCACGGGGACCACCGTGCAGACCGACTACGGCCCGGTGCAGGTCCGGATCACGGTCAGCGGCGGGAAGATCACCAACGCGGAGGCGATCCAGGCGCCGAGCGGCGGCCGCTCCACCCAGATCACCGGCGACTCGGTGCCCAAGCTCAACCAGGCGGCCGTGGCGGCCGGCAGCGCCGAGATCGACGCGGTCTCCGGCGCGACCTACACCAGCGCCGGCTACAAGGAATCCCTCCAGTCCGCACTGGACCAGGCCGGCAACGCGCAGGGCTCCGGGTCCGAGGTCGAGGCGGGCGGCTCGCAGGACGCGGGCGGCGGCGCCGAGGACGGCGAGGGCTCCGAGGCGGGGCAGGCGACGGGCACCCAGGTGCTCACCGGTTCCACGATCCAGACGGACTACGGCCCGGTCCAGGTCCGTGTCACGGTCACCGACGGCAAGATCACGAACGCCGAGGCGCTGCAGCAGCCCAGCGGCGGCCGTTCGACCCAGATCAGCAGCACGGCCATCCCCGAGCTCAACCAGAACGCCGTCTCGGCAGGGAGCGCTGACATCGATGCTGTCTCAGGTGCCACGTACACCAGCGGTGGCTACAAGCAGTCCCTCCAGTCCGCACTGGACCAGGCCGGCTGATCCGATGGCCGAACCCGCCGGAGCCGCCGCGCCCTCCCCGCTGCGGCACGCCGAGGAGGTGATGGGCACCGTCTTCTCCTTCGACATCCGGGGAGGCGAGCCCACAGCGGTCCGCGCCGCGCTCGCGGAGGCGGTGGCCGGACTCCATGCCGTGGACGAGGTGTTCAGCACCTACCGCGAGCACAGCCAGATCTCCCGGCTCGACCGGGGCGAGGTGACGATCGAGGAGTGCGACGCCGAGGTCGCCGAGGTGCTCCAACTGTGCGCCGAGGCCGAGCGGGTGAGCGACGGCTGGTTCAGCGCGTCGTACGAGGGCCGCTTCGATCCGACCGGCCTCGTGAAGGGGTGGGCCACCGAGCGGGCCGCGCTGCGGCTGGTCGAGGCCGGGGCGGTCGGGGTGAGCGTGAACGGGGGCGGCGACGTGCAGCTGTGCGGCGTCCCCGGACCGGACCGGCCGTGGCGCGTGGGCGTCGCCGATCCTCTCCGGCCCGGAGGGCTGGCCGCGGTCGTCACGGCCGCCGGTGCGGATCGCCTGGCCGTCGCCACGTCCGGTACGGCGGAGCGGGGCGCGCACATCGTCGACCCCCGCACGGGCAAGTCCGCCGTGACCGACCTGGTCTCGGTGACGGTCGTGGCCCCCAGCCTCACCTGGGCGGACTGCTGGGCCACGGCGGCGTTCGCGATGGGCTCGCGGGCGGGCCTCGCGTGGTTGGAGTCCCTCGACGACGCGGAAGCGCTGCTGATCACGGCGGGGGACGAGGTCCGCTGCACCAGAGGGTTGGCGTCGCGACTGGGCTGAGCGGCGGCACGACTGCCCTCAGCTATGACAGCAGTTCGGGCAGCGGGCGCAGCCCAGCGTTGAGGGAAAGCGGGCGCAACCCGTCTTTCAGGGGCGCGGGGAACTGCGCGACCGGCCACGACGGACCCGCGGTCGGCGTCCCCGCGAAACCCACCCCGTCAGTGGCCGTTCCCGTTCTGGGCCAACCGCAGCAAATGGTCCGCCAACGCCTGGCCCCCCACCGGATCCCGGCTGATCAGCAGCAACGTGTCGTCGCCCGCGATCGTGCCCAGGATGTCGTGCAGTTCGGCCTGGTCGATGGCCGAGGCGAGGAACTGGGCCGCACCCGGCGGCGTGCGGAGCACGACCAGGTTCGCGGAGGCCTCGGCGGAGATCAGCAGCTCCGCCGACAGGCGCCGCATCCGCTCCTCCTTCGCCGACTCCCCCAGCGGAGCCCGAGGCGTACGGAAGCCCCCCTCGCTCGGCACCGCGTAGATGAGGTCGCCGTCGGTGTTGCGGATCTTCACCGCGTTCAGCTCGTCCAGATCCCGGCTGAGCGTCGCCTGCGTGACGCTCAGCCCGTCGTCGGACAGCAGCTTCGCCAACTGGCTCTGCGACCGCACGGGTTGCCGGTTGAGGATGTCCACGATCCGCCGGTGGCGTGCGGTACGGGTCTGCGGCACCGCGGGCCCCGCCTGGTCGTGCTCCTGCGCCTGGCTCATCGTCGTCTCATTCTCCGGCTCGTCCGTCCCCACTTGCTTCGTGTGCCGCCCGCGCCGCGTCGAGGATGCCGGGCAGTGCCTGGAGGAGGGCGTCCACCTCGGCGTCACCGATGTTGAGCGCCGGCATCAGCCGTACGACATCGGGGGCGGGCGCGTTCACCAGGAAACCGGCGTCCTGAGCGGCCTGTTGCGCCAGGGGCGCGAGCGGCTCGGTGAGCACGATACCCAGCAGGAGGCCCGCGCCACGGACATGGTCGATCATCGGGTCGCCGAGGGACTCGATCCCGTCCCGCAGCTTCTCGCTCTGCCGCTTGACGTTCTCCAGCAGCCCTTCCGCCCTGATGGTCTCAAGGACGGCGAGGCCGGCGGCGCAGGCGACCGGGTTGCCGCCGAAGGTGGTCCCGTGCTGCCCCGGCTGAAGGAGTTCCGCGGCCCGCCCGAAGGCGACGGTCGCGCCGAGCGGCAGTCCGCCGCCGAGACCCTTGGCGAGGGTGACGACGTCCGGCAGGACGCCCTCGTGCGCCTGGTACTCGAACCAGTGCCCGGTCCGGCCGACGCCGGTCTGCACCTCGTCGAGGACCAGCAGCGAGCCGGCAGCGGCCGTGATGGCCCGCGCGGCCTTCAGATAGCCGGCCGGCGGGACGACGACGCCCTTCTCGCCCTGGACGGGTTCGATGATGACGAGGGCGGTCTCCTCGGTCACGGCCGCGGCGAGGGCCTGCGCGTCGCCGTAGGGGACGTGGGTGACGTCACCGGGCAGCGGGTGGAAGCCGGTCTGCTTGCCGGGCTGGCCGGTGAGGGCGAGGGCGCCCATGGTCCGGCCGTGGAAGCCGCCCTCGGTGGCGACCATGTGGGTCCGCCCGGTCAGCCGGCCGATCTTGAACGCGCCCTCGTTCGCCTCGGCGCCCGAGTTGCAGAAGAAGACCTTGCCGTCGCGGCCGAAGTGCTCCAGGAGCCGCTCGGCGAGGGCGACGGGCGGCTCGGCGACGAACAGGTTGGAGACATGGCCGAGGGAGGCGATCTGGGTGCTGACCGCCTCGACGATCGCCGGGTGGGCGTGGCCGAGCGCGTTGACCGCGATACCGCCGACGTAGTCGACGTACTCCTTGCCGTCGGCGTCCCACACCCGGGTGCCCGCGCCGCGGACCAGGGAGAGCCTCGGGGTGCCGTAGTTGTTCATCAGCGAGCTCCGCCACCGCTGGGCCAGCTCCTCGTTGGCGGTCATTCGGCGTCCCCCTCTTCCGCATCCGGCACGACCATCGTGCCGATGCCCTCGTCGGTGAAGATCTCCAGCAGGATCGAGTGCTGGACCCGGCCGTCGATGACGCGCGCGGTCCGGACGCCGCCCCGGACGGCGTGCAGGCAGCCCTGCATCTTCGGCACCATGCCGGAGGACAACTCCGGCAGCAGCTTCTCCAGTTGGGAAGCGGTGAGGCGGCTGATCACCTCGTCGGAGTTGGGCCAGTCCTCGTAGAGGCCCTCGACGTCGGTGAGGACCATGAGGGTCTCGGCGCCCAGCGCCGCAGCGAGTGCCGCAGCCGCCGTATCAGCATTGACGTTGTAGACATGTCCGTCGTCCTGGCTACGGGCGATCGAGGAGACGACCGGGATGCGGCCGTCGGCGAGGAGTGCCTCGATCGCGCCCGTGTCGATCGCGGTGATCTCGCCCACCCGTCCGATGTCGACCAGTTCGCCGTCGATCTCGGGCTGGTGCTTGGTGGCGGTGATGGTGTGCGCGTCCTCGCCGGTCAGTCCGACGGCGAGCGGCCCGTGCTGGTTGAGCAGTCCGACCAGTTCGCGCTGCACCTGTCCGGCGAGCACCATGCGTACGACGTCCATGGCGTCCTCGGTGGTGACGCGCAGGCCGGCCTTGAACTCGCTGACGATGCCGTGCCGGTCGAGGGCGGCGCTGATCTGCGGGCCGCCGCCGTGCACGACGACGACGTTGAGGCCGGCGTGCCGCAGGAAGACGACGTCCTGGGCGAAGGCGGCCTTCAGGTCCTCGTCGATCATGGCGTTGCCGCCGAACTTGATGACGACCGTCCTGCCGTTGTGGCGGGTCAGCCAGGGCAGCGCTTCGATGAGGATCTGGGCCTTGGGGAGGGCGGTGTGCTTCCGCGTGGTGCTCATGAGGAGTACGCGCTGTTCTCGTGGACGTAGTCGGCGGTGAGGTCGTTGGTCCAGATCGTGGCCGTCTCGGACCCGGCGGCGAGGTCGGCGACGATGTGCACCTCGCGGTAGCGCATGTCGACCTTGTCGCGGTCCTCGCCGACGCCGCCGTTCTTGCAGACCCAGACGCCGTTGATGGCGACGTTGAGGTGGTCCGGCTCGAAGGCGGCGGACGTGGTGCCGATGGCGGACAGGACACGGCCCCAGTTGGGGTCCTCGCCGTGGATGGCGCACTTGAGGAGGTTGTTGCGGGCGATGGAGCGGCCCACCTCGACGGCGTCGTCCTCGGTCGCCGCGTTCACGACCTCGACCTTGATGTCCTTGCTGGCGCCCTCGGCGTCCCGGATGAGCTGCTGGCCGAGGTCGTCGCAGACCTGGCGTACGGCTTCGGCGAACTCCGCGTACTCCGGGGTGACTTCGGCGGCACCGGAGGCGAGCAGCAGCACGGTGTCGTTGGTGGACATGCAGCCGTCGGAGTCGACCCGGTCGAAGGTCGTCCGCGTGGCGGCGCGCAGGGCCCTGTCGAGGACGTCGCTCTCCAGGTCCGCGTCGGTGGTGAGGACGACGAGCATGGTGGCGAGGCCGGGGGCGAGCATGCCCGCGCCCTTGGCCATGCCTCCGACGGTCCAGCCGTCCTTGGTGACGACGGACGTCTTGTGCACGGTGTCGGTGGTCTTGATGGCGATGGCGGCCTTCTCGCCGCCGTGCTCGGAGAGCTGCGCGGCGGCCGTCTCCACGCCCGGCAGCAGTTTGTCCATCGGCAGGAGTACGCCGATGAGGCCGGTGGAGGCTACGGCGATCTCGCCCGCGCTGTGCCCGTCGAGGACCTCCGCGACCTTCTCGGCGGTCGCGTGGGTGTCCTGGAAGCCCTTCGGGCCCGTACAGGCGTTGGCTCCACCGGAGTTGAGGATGACCGCCGAGACCCGGCCGCCCTTCAGCACCTGCTCGGACCAGAGCACCGGCGCGGCCTTCACACGGTTGGAGGTGAAGACGCCCGCGGCGGCGAGGCGGGGCCCGTTGTTGACCACGAGGGCCAGGTCCGGGTTGCCGTTCTCCTTGATCCCGGCGGCGATGCCCGCCGCCGTGAATCCCTTGGCTGCCGTCACGCTCACGGTGCGACTCCGATCGTGGAAAGCCCCGTCGTCTCGTGGAGTCCGAGGGCGATGTTCATGCTCTGCAGGGCGCCACCGGCGGTGCCCTTGGTGAGGTTGTCGATGGCGCTGATCGCGATGATCCTGCCCGCCGCCTCGTCGTACGCGACCTGCACCTGAACGGCATTGGAACCGTAGACGGACGCCGTGGCGGGCCACTGCCCCTCGGGGAGCAGGTGGACGAACGGCTCGTCGGCGAAGGCCTTCTCGTACGCGGTGCGCACGGACTCGGCGGTGACTCCGGGCCTCGCCTTCGCGCTGCAGGTGGCGAGGATGCCGCGGGGCATCGGTGCGAGGGTCGGCGTGAAGGACACGGTGACCGGCTCGCCCGCGACGCCGCCGAGGTTCTGCATCACCTCGGGTGTGTGCCGGTGTCCGCCGCCGACGCCGTACGGGGTCATCGACCCCATGACCTCGCTGCCCAGCAGGTGCGCCTTGGGCGCCTTGCCCGCGCCGGAGGTGCCGGAGGCGGCGACGATCACGGCCTCGTTCTCGGCGAGGCCCGCCGCGTAGGCCGGGAACAGGGCCAGGGTGACGGCCGTGGGGTAGCAACCGGGTACCGCGATGCGCTTGGACCCCTCCAGCGCGGCGCGGGCACCCGGTAGTTCGGGGAGGCCGTAGGGCCAGGTGCCGGCGTGGGGCGAGCCGTAGAACTTCTCCCAGTCGGACGCGTCCTTCAGCCGGAAGTCGGCGCCCATGTCGACCACGAGCACCTCCGGGCCGAGCTGTTCGGCCACGGCCGCGGACTGCCCGTGCGGCAGGGCGAGGAAGACCACGTCGTGGCCCGTCAGCACCTCGGCGGTGGTCTCCTGGAGCACTCGGTCGGCCAACGGCAGCAGGTGCGGCTGGAGCGCGCCCAGGCGCTGGCCGGCGTTGGAGTTGCCGGTCAGTGCACCGATCTCGACCTCGGGGTGGGCGAGCAGCAGGCGCAGCACTTCGCCGCCCGCATAACCACTCGCTCCCGCCACCGCCACGCGTACCGCCATGGAACCCTCCTCTTGGATGGCATGACTATACGTTTCGTTGCACGTTTATGCAATCTTGCCTCCGCTGCACGCGCGAGGGTCGTTGACCACCTGGAAAGCCGATCACCATCACTCACTGGTACGTCAGGACGCTGGGCATGCACGGATATCGTTCGCCAGTACGTATGTGAACAGTGCGAGTTCGAGGGTGGGGACCTGATGGTGCGAAAGAGCGGACGAAGACTGGTGCCAGCGGTGGCGCTCCTGTCTGCGATGGGACTGACCGCAGGGTGCGGGGACAGTGCCGAGCCCATCGAAGCCGGGAGAAAGCCGGGGCCGGCGACGAGCACGGCAGCCGGTAAGGCGGCGGAGCACTCCGAACCGCTGACCGCTGCCGAGCTGAAGGCCGCGCTGCTCACCGCGGACCAGGCCGTCGGTTTCGAGATCACGGGGAGCAGTTCTCGGGACGGGGCTGAACCGGACTCCTCCCTCGACGTCAAGGAGACCGTCTCCCCGGAGGTCTGCCGGCATGTGAGGGAGGCCACCGGGGGTGATGGTGAGGAGGCTGCCGCAGCCTCGTCGATCATGTACCGGGCTGGGACCTCCATAGCTCCCAGGAGCACCAACCTGATGAGCTATCCGGAAGGGGCCGCACGGGCCCGCATGAAGCAGTTGCGCGAGGCCGTCGGGGCATGCAGCCGGTTCAGCTTCAGCAACACGATCGGAAAGGCGTCCGTCACGACCGAGGCGCTAGACGTCCCGGCCCTCGGGGAGAACGCACTGCGCTACCGGACCCTGTCCCGGATGGACAACGGAGGCTTCGCCTGGACCCTGGTGACCGCCGTACGGGTCGGAGGCGTCATCGCGACGATGCAGGTCCTGGACACCACCGGGCCGCTCCCACCCGAGAAGCTCGCCACGTTCAAGCCGGATCCGGGCCCCGACGAGGCGGTCATCGCCACTCTCATCGAGAACGTCACCACAGCCCGGAGTACCTGAACTCGACTACGGCCCGCCGCACGCTTCGGCTCGTTGAACGCATCGACGTTCTCGCGGTCCGGCTCCAGCTACCCCCGAGCACGCTTTCTCGCCCATAAGACACCTTCGCCTCGGCGGACTGGGAACTCTGACCAGCACGCCACCGTCCACGCCCGAAGCTGTGTCCCGCGTGTGCACGTAGTTGGCCAGACAGGCCAGCTACGCCGCTCAGTCACAGGTCGGCGGGAGCGGGCGCATAAGATCGCCGGCATGGCGCTGCGACCCGTTCAAGTGAACATCAAGGCTCTCGACGCCGGGGCGGTCGGACGGTTCTGGGCGCAGGCGCTGGGCTGGACCGCCTACAGCCCTGGCGTGACCACCTATGTCGGGCCCGTCGGCGGCCTGGTCTGGCCGCACCCGGTCGCGGTCGGCGTCGACGTCGTTCCCGTCCCCGAAGGCAAGACGGCGACGAAGAACCGTACGCATCTCGATCTCGCCACCGCTTCCGAGGCGCACCAGGCGGAGCTGGTCGCGCGGCTGCGGGCGCTCGGCGCGACCCCCGTCGACGTGGGTCAGGGAGACGTCCCGTGGACCGTCCTCGCCGACCCCGAGGGCAACGAGTTCTGTGTGCTGGAGCCCCGCGAGGTCTACCGGGACACCGGCCCGATCGCCGCGGTGGTCGTCGACTGCGCGGATCCTCGGGTCATGGCCCGGTTCTGGGGCGGGGCGACGGACTGGGCCGTGCACGAGGTGACCGACGACCAGGCCGTGCTGCGCTCCGCGCGGGGCGTCGGCCCCTACCTGGAGTTCCTCCGCACGCCCGCCACCGCCCCCGTCCCGGACCGTGTCCATCTCGACCTGCTGCCGTACCCCGGTGACGACAAGGCGGCGGAGGTGGCCCGGCTGCGCGCCCTCGGCGCCACCGACCTCGACATCGGTCAGGGCGAGGTCCCGTGGACCTGTCTGGCCGACCCGGAGGGCCACGAGTTCTGCGTCCTCGCGCTGCCCTGACGCGGAGTCCGCGATCGCGTCGGGCCCGTCACCCCGGCACCTCGCGCACGGCCCTCCCTCTCAGGAGGCACGGCCGTCGGTCGCCCTCCTGGTCAGTTCCTCCATCACGGCCAGCGGCAGGGACGGGTTGGCGGCCGCGGCTTCCGCCACCGGGGCGGCGGGGTCGGAGAGCAGTTCGACGACCACCTCCGGCGGGAGGGCCGGGTGGCGCGCGGCGAGGGGCCGGAACCGTTCGTCCGCCAGGCACGGCAGGAGCGCGGGGGCCGTGGCCCGGGGGTGCCGGGCGATCTCGCTCAGCGCCTTCCGCGCCGGCGGCCGGTGCCGGGCCACGCGCTCCAGGACGGCCGGGGTGGCGTCCGGATTGGCCGCCGTGCCGGTGAGGACCTGGACGCTGTGCCGGTCGACCATGGCGTGCAGCCGGGCCTCGGAGAGACCGGGGTGCGCGGCGACGGCCGCGACCACCTTGGCGTCGGGATCGTCGGCCAGCGCATCACGGATGCCGGCCGGCAGATCACGCCGTCGCGCCAGGAGTGCGCGTACGGCGGCGTGCGGCGACCGGGCCAGCTCCTCGGCCTCGGCGGCCGTGGCGGAGGCGATCCGCGGCAGCACCGTGGCACCGATCCGGGTGGTGGCGGCCAGTTCCGTGAGGACGTCGAGCGGCACGCGCGGGTTGTGCGCGAGCGCGCGCCGTACGTCGGGGGAGCTGTCGCCGGCCAGCGCGCGCATCAGGGTCTCGCCGATCGCGGGGTTCGCGGCGAGGTCGGCGCGCGCGCCGGGCGTGGGGTCCACGGCGAGCCGCTCGTACGCCTGCGGGGGCAGGCCGGGGCGGCCGGCGAGCGCCCAGCGCAGCAGCATGGAGGGGTGGTCGGCGAAGCCCGCCGCCGCGTCCGCCGGGGTGGCCGGGTTCTCCAGGGCCGCCCGCAGGATGTCCAGGGCGGTGGACTCGTGGGAGCCGTCGCAGGAGGCGCCCGGCCGCAGATCGCAGTCGGGCCGTGCGCAGTCCGGGCTGTGTGCGAACGGCGGCTCCTCCCGGTCGCAGACCAGGCAGTGCCGCGCCGGAGGCAGCGCCTCGCCGCCGACGAGGGCGGCCAGCACCTCCGGTGGCGTCGCCTCGTTGGCCGCCACCGCGCGGCGGACCTCGGCGTGCGGATGCCGGGCGAGCCGCGCGGCCACGTCCGGCTCGCCCCACAGGGCCAGCTCCACGACGACCCCTACGTCCGGGTCGGCCGCGAGGGTCTCCACCACATCCGGCGGCAGGCCCGGGCAGGCGGCCAGCCGCTCCCGGTGTGCGACGACCGGGGACGCGGCGAGGAGGCGGGCCCACGCGGGGTCGCCGACGCGTTCGTCCAGCAGGGCGAGGGCGACCCGTGGCTGTGCCGTGGGGTCGACGTCGGCGGCGGTCAGCAGGCCCTCGTACGCCAGCAGCACACCGCCCGCCTCGTCCCGCGCGGCCAACGTGATCGCCTGCGCCCGGCCCAGATCGTCGCGGTGGGCGAGTTCGTCGTCGATCTCGGGGTCCGCGAGCGCGATCAGCCGGTCGAGCAGCGCGACCGGCAGCCCCGGATTGCCGGCGAGCCCGCACAGGAGAGGATCCACAGGGGGCATCCTGCCCCGGGCCCCCACCGCACGGCTCGTGGTTTTACCGCCGCGCGGCTCCTCGTACCACCGCAGCGCGGCTGTCGTGGTGCCGCTGCAGTCCACGGCCGCCGCGTCGCGGCCGGAAAGGCAAAGGCCCTAGCGTCGGTCGTCCGCCTGGGCCGCTCGTTCGGCGTTGCGCTTCTTGATGCGGGCGCCCTCCTTGCGGACCTCGGCCTGGGTGGCGCGCTCCTTCTGCAGCCACTCGGGGCTGTCCTGCTTCAGGGCCTCGATCTGCTCGGTGGTGAGGGGCTCGGTGACTCCGCCGCGGGCCAGTCCCGCGATGGAGACGCCCAGCTTCTCGGCGACCACCGGGCGGGGGTGGGGGCCGTTGCGGCGCAGTTCCTCCAGCCAGGCCGGCGGGTTCGTCTGGAGCGCGCTCAGCTCGGCGCGCGAGACGACGCCCTCCTGGAACTCGGCGGGCGTGGCCTGGAGGTACACACCCAGCTTCTTCGCCGCGGTGGCGGGCTTCATGGTCTGGGTGGTCTGGTGCGACGTCATGGGGTCAAGGGTATCGAGCGCGTGCGCGACCTCCGACCACGCCGCCGCCCGGCGCCGGGGACACCGCTGCCCGGCGGCGAGGCCCCTTGCCTGTTCGGTGGCGAGGAGACCGCTGCCCGGCGGCGAGGACCGGGCCCGTCGCCCCGCCCGTTAGCCTGGTCACGTGACAGGCTCGGAAGCATCCTCCTCGCTCCCTTCGTTCCGGCTCGCCTACGTCCCGGGGGTGACGCCCGCCAAGTGGGTGCGGATCTGGAACGAGCGGTTGCCCGACATCCCCCTCACCCTCCTCCAGGTGTCCGCCGCCGAGGCGTTCGGTGTGCTGCGGGACGGCGGGGCCGATGCCGGTTTCGTACGGCTGCCGGTGGACGACACCGACCTCAGCGCGATCCCCCTCTACACCGAGACCACGGTGGTCGTGGTCCCCAAGGACCACGCCGTCGCGGCGGTCGAGGAGGTGACCACCGAGGACCTGGCGGACGAGGTCGTGCTGCACCCTCTGGACGACACCCTCGACTGGGAACGCCCGCCGGGAGAGCCCGCGTTCGAGCGTCCCGCCACCACGGCGGACGCGATCGAGCTGGTGGCGGCCGGGATCGGACTGCTCGTCGTCCCCCAGTCGCTGGCCCGGCTCCACCACCGCAAGGACCTCACCTACCGGCCCGTCACGGACGCCCCCGAGTCCCGTGTCGCCCTGTCCTGGCCCCAGGACGCGACCACCGACATGGTCGAGGACTTCATCGGCATCGTCCGCGGCCGCACGGTCAACAGCTCGCGGGGCCGGGCGAAGCCCCCGGAGGAGAAGAAGCCACAGCAGAAGGCGCAGCAGAACGCGCACCAGAAGCCCAAGCGCCCCGGCACCGGCAAGCCGACCGCCCGCACCTCCCGGGGCGGCTCGTCCGGCGGCAGGAACGCCAAGAGCGGCGGCAGGCCCGGAAAGCCCCGCCGCCGCTCGTAGCCGCCCTCGACGGGCCGCAGGCCGATCAGGGGTGCGGGACGTGTCGATCTGCGGCTCCGCCGCGTGGGCGCGACCGTCCCCCACACACCCGCACCCGACTCACGAAGCCAGGCCCCCTCTCCTCACCGCTTCTTGATCCTCAGGAACGTCACGGAGTTCGCCGGGAACGTGTAGCCGAACTTCGCGGCCACCCCACTGAACGTGGACTTCACCGGCGCCACCGGCGTGGCCGTCTCCGTGTTCACCGCGTCCGGCGCGGCCGTGAGCGTGGTCACGGCCGCCGTGGAGCGCACCTTCGCACCGCCGAGGTCGATCGCCGCACGCGCGGCCACCCCCTGGGCGTTGACGACCTTGAGGATCAGGTCGCCCGTCCTCACGTCCCGCGTCACGACCTGCCGGAACGGCTCGGCCGGCTTGTCGTCGGTGAAGCTCCCCCACTCCTTGCCGTCCAGCAGCAGGGTCACCTGCCGCCCGCGCACCTCGACCTCGACGTCGTAGGTCCGGCCCGTCTCGATCGTGCCCGGCTTGGAGATCAGCGAGGACTTGCCGCCGTCGACGGCCTGCTCGACCGCGCTGGTGGTGTTGTTCCAGCCGCCGAGGTTCCACCAGTAGTAGTTCCCGGTGTCCTTGACGCCGAAGGCGACGAGGAAGCCCTCCTTGCCGGACTTCTTGGTGGCCTTCACCTTGAGGTCGTAGTCGTGCCAGGCGGTGTCGCCGGCGGTGACCATGGTGTTCTCGGCGGCCGCGTCGCTCTGCACGTACTGGCCGTCCTGGACGCTCCAGTTGCCGCCACCGGTGTGGTTCCACTTCGAGGCGTCACCGCTGAAGTCGTCGGCGAACAGGGACGTCCCGTCGGCCGAGGTCACCCGCACGTCGTCGTACGCGGCCGTCGTGGCCCATGTGGAGAGGCCCACGGCTCCGGTGATCGGGCCGGTCAGCGCCGGGGTGCCGGTGCCCGTCGACGGCACCACACGGTCGCCGACGTTGTTCATGAAGAGCTTCTGCGTCTCGTAACTGGCGGAGTTCCACGACGCGTGATTGTTGAACCAGATCATGTCGGGGCGCCACTGCACATAGTCCTCGTTGGCGAGGAGCGGCGCGTAGGAGGCCAGCTTCACGATGTCGGCGTTGCGCTCCAGGCCGGTCATGAACGCGGCTTCGGAGAGCGCGTTCTTGAAGGCGTTGCCCTGGGAGGCGTACTCGCCGAGGAAGACCTTGGGGCCCTTCCGGTCGTACGAGTCGTAGCGGTCGTTGTTCTGCAGGAACCACTGCGGGCTGTTGTAGTAGTGCTCGTCGACCATGTCGACGTTCGCGTCGCGGTTCAGCTTCCAGGCGGTGTCGAACGTGGTGCCCGTGTCGTCGGGGCCGGAGTTCGAGATCACCGTGATGTCGGGGTACTTCGCCTCGATGGCGGCCCGGAACTTCTGGAAGCGGGCGAAGAACTCGTTCGGCAGGTTCTCCTCGTTGCCGACGCCGAGGTGGGTGAGACGGAAGGGCTTCGGGTGGCCCATCTGCGCCCGCTTCTTGCCCCAGGTGCTGGTCACGGGCCCGTTGGCGAACTCGATGAGGTCCAGTGTGTCCTGGATGTGCCGCTGGAGCAGGGCCTCGTCGTCGGTGGCCCGGTTCTGGCCGCAGCCGGTGACCAGGGCGGGCACCACGGGCAGCGGCATCGCGCCGATGTCCTCGGAGAACTGGAAGTACTCGTAGTAGCCGAGCCCGTAACTCTGGTTGTAGCCCCAGAAGTTGGCGTTGGTGGCGCGCTGCTCCACCGGGCCGATGGTGTCCTTCCACTGGTACGAGCGCGTACGCTCCCAGCCCGAGGCCTCGCTGTAGTCCTGCATGGAGCCGGTGTTGACCAGGCAGCCGCCGGGGAAGCGGACGAAGCCCGGCTCCAGTGCGGCGATCTTCTCGGCGAGGTCCTTGCGCAGGCCGTTCCTGTGCCCCTTGTAGGTGTCGCGCGGGAAGAGCGACACCTCGTCGAGGGAGACGGCGTCGGCGGAGGCGACGGTCAGACGGCCGTGGGAGCTGGTCCGCGTCGCCTTGAAGGTGACCCGGTACTTGGCCCAGCCGCCCTTGACCGAGACCCGACGGGCCTCGGCGAGCGTGCCGTCGGTGTCCTGGAGGGTGACGGTCAGCGCGGTACGGCCGTCGGCGCGCGCCCATACGGAGAAGTCGTACTTCTTGCCCTCCTCGACGTGGACGCCGGTGTTGTAGCCCGCGTTGGTGACGGCCGAACCGGCGCCCAGGGAGAGGTAGTTGCGGTTGCGCTCGTGGAGTCGGCCCGCGTCGTTCACGACCTGTGCGGTGCCGTCCACGGCCCACGAGGTGAGGGGGGTGTAGGCGCGGTTGTCGGCGGTCGAGTACTCGAAGGACCGGTTCTGCACGAGTTCGGCGTACAGACCGCCGTCGGCGGCCCGGTTGATGTCCTCGAAGAAGACGCCGTACATCGTGTCGTCGATCTTCGCGCCCCTGGCCCTGGGGTCGACGGTGATCGCGTAGTCGGTGACGTCCTCGGCGTGCGCGGGGGCCGGGACGGAGGCGGCGGCCACCAGGAAGGCGGTGGCGGTGAGGCCGAGTCTCCAACGGGTGCGGGTACTGCGTGACATGGATACTCCGCGGCTCGGGGTGGGGGTCGTGAGGTGCAGGAGTTACATGGACGGATGGAAGTTGTTCGAAATACTGAATGATGATCAGCACTTCGAACGGCAAGATAGGGAGGCCACCAAGACACCGTCAACGGGTCGCACGGCACCGAAAGTCTCGGAGAGGAAGGACGGATGAGCGGTTTCCTGCCAGTTCCCGACGCGTCGGCGTATCTCCGCGGCGAGTGGCGGGTCCTGCGGTCCGTGCGGGATCTGGCGAGCGGCGCGGAAGGGGAGTTCTCCGGAACGACCGTTTTCAGCCCGTTGGACGGCGGCGGCCTCCTGCACCGGGAGACCGGAAATTTCGTCTGGCAGAGCGTCGCGCGTCCCGCCGAACGTACGCTGCGCTTCCTGCCGGGGGCCGCGCCCGGGACGGTGGACGTCCGCTTCGCCGACGGCCGCCCCTTCCACGACCTGGATCTGACCACGGGCCACTGGCGGACGGAACACCCCTGCGCCGCCGACCTCTACCGGGGCGAGTTCTCGGTGTACGGCGAGGACCGCTGGCGGACGACCTGGCGGGTGGGCGGCCCCGCGAAGGACCAGCTCCTGGTCACCGACTACACCCGAGACCCCCCGGCCGGGGCCCTCCCTACTGCGCGGCGCCCAGCCTCAGGTTCCAGCGGCCCGCGTGGCCCGCGACCGTGACCGTCGACAGGGGACGGATGTCCATGTTCCAGTACGACGACGGCGGGGCCTTCAGGGCGTAGACCAGGGCGGCGCGCAGCACCGACGGCTCGGCCACCGCGACGACCCGGCCGCCCGCGCCCACCGGCCGGGTCTCGAGCCAGCCGCCTATGCGGGAGATGAAGCCGACCAGCGACTCCCCGCCGTGCGGGGTCGCGCGCGGGTCGGCCAGCCAGGCGTCCACGGCCGAGGGCTCCCGCGCCATGGCCTCGCCGAGCGTGAAGCCGCGCCACCGGCCCATGTCGCAGTCCCGCAGCGCGGGCTGGGCCAGCGGCGCGTAGCCGAGGGCGTCCCCGGTGGCCCGGCTGCGCGGCGTGGGCGAGCAGTAGCGCAGCTCGGCCGCCGCCAGCGGCACCAGCTCATGGGCGGCGCGCTGCACCTCGTCCCAGCCGGCCTGGTCCAGCGGCCGGTCGTCCTCGAAACGCTCAGCGAGCAGCGAGGAGCAGCGCGCGGCGGCGACGAACGTGACCCGAAGATGCATGCGGCGATGGTGGAACGGGGCCCTGCGCAGGTCAAGAGGCGTTACTCAGGAGTTACCCGGGGTTCTGCGTCCCGCACTCCGCGCACGCGACACCGCACCGGACGCCGCACGCGACCTATCCATCGCACCTCCGCCGCCCCTCCGCCGCCCCTCAGTCGAACAGCAGCGCCATGTACTGCTCGGGCTTGGCCAGCGGCTCGAACCCGAGCTTCGCGTAGACGCCGTGCGCGTCGTGCGTCGCGAGCAGGAGGCGTCGCAGCCCGCTGGGCCGCAGGTGCTCGCGCACGGCCGCGACCAGCGCGGTGCCGAGCCCGTTCCCCCGCGCCGAGGGGGCGACGTACACATCGCAGAGCCAGGCGAAGGTGGCCCCGTCGGTCACCACCCGCGCGTACGCGACCTGCTCCCCCGAACCCGCCTCATACGCACCGAAGTTGAGGGATCCCCGGATCGCGCTCTCCTGCTTCTCGCGGGTGCGGCCGAGGGCCCAGTAGGCGTCGGTGGACAGCCAGTGGTGGACCCGTCCGACGTCGATGCGTCCGGGATCGTCGGAGATCTCGTAGCCCTCCGGGACGGTGGGCGTCAACTCGTCGTTCATGACAGGACGTTCGCAGCCGGGGCGCCCGCTGTCGAACCTTTTACGGCCTCCTCCAGCCGCCGCACCCCTTCCGCGATCTCGCCCGCGCCCGCGACCCCGGCGAAGCTCAACCGCAGGTGCCCGGCCGGGGGTTCGGCGCTGAAGTAGGGGCGGCCCGGGGTGACGGCTACGCCCGCGCGCAGGGCGGCGGCGACCAGGGCCGCCTCGTCCGTGCCGTCGGGCAGGCGCAGCCAGAGGTGGTAGCCGCCGGAGGGGATGTGGGGCAGGGCGAGTTCGGGCAGAAGCGACCGCAGCGCGGAGGTGAGGGCGTCCCGACGGAGCTTCAACTCCCGTGAAACGGCGCGAAGATGGCGGGGCCAGGCGGGCGAGCCGACGAGTTCGAGTGCGGCCTCCTGAAGGGGGCGCGGCACGAAGAAGGTGTCGACGACCTGGATGGCGCGCAGCCGTTCCAGGACCGGGCCCCGTGCGGCCAGGGCGCCCACCCGGAAGCTGGGCGAGGTCGCCTTGGTCAGCGAGGAGACGTGCACGACCACGCCGTCGGGGTCGTCGGCGGCCAGTGGCCGGGGCAGGGGCCCGGCGTCCTCGTGCACGAGTCGGCGTACGAAGTCGTCCTCCACGACGAAGGCCCCCGCCTCGCGGGCGATCCGCAGCACCTCTGCCCTGCGGTCGGCCGACAGGGCGGCGCCGGTGGGGTTCTGGAAGAGCGGCTGGCAGACGAAGACCCGCGCCCCGGACGCCTTGAACGCGTCGGCGAGGAGGGCGGGCCTGACCCCGTGCGCGTCCACGGGCACCGGTACGGGGCGCAGTCCGGCCGCCCGCGCGATCGCCAGCATGCCGGGGTACGTGGGCGACTCGACGAGGACGGGCGCCCCTGGGGGCGCGAGGGCGCGCAGCGCGGTGGTGAGGGCGGACTGGCCGCCCGCCGCGACGATCACCTCGGCCGCGGTGATCGCCCCGCCGATGCTCCGCGCGAACCACTCGCGCAGCTCGGGCACCCCCTCGACCGGCGGCCGCGCCCACACCCCGGGCCGCCGCCCCGCCCTGGACAGGGCGGCGGCCATCGCCTGCTCCGGCTGGAGGGACGGGTGCAGATAGCCTCCGTTGAACTCGATGACGCCGGGCGGCGGAGAGGCGAGCGAGACCAGGACCCCGGAGGCGTCCACCGTGCGGGGCGACGGCTCGGCGCTGCCGTCCGCGCTCAGCGCGACCTCCTGCCAGGAGGTGTCCCCCACCGAGGCCGTGCCGCTCTCGCGCGGGCTCGCCCGGAAGGCGCCCGCACCCGGCCGGGTCACCACCAGCCCCTCGGCGGCCAGGTGCGCCAAGGCCCGCGACACGGTCACCGGGCTCACCCGGAACCGCTCGACGAGGGCACGGCTCGACGGCAGCTTTCCACCGACAGAGTAGCGGTCGAGCTCTTTTCTCAGCTGTTCCACCAGTTCCGCGACACTGCTACGCTCGTGCATGAGAGTAGAGAGTAGCGCTATCACCGAAACTTCAGTAGCGGTGGGCAGCCATCACGCCCCCGCCGCGCCCGGTCCACGTCCTCGCGCCGGCGGCACGCTCCAGGCCGCCCTCGGTGTCACCGCCTTCTCTCTCACCTTCCCCGCCACCACCTGGGGCCTGGAGGGCTTCGGCCCCTGGTCCCTGGTCGGCGTGCGCAGCGTGCTGGCCGCCGTCATCGCCGGTGTCTGTCTGCTGGCCCTGCGGGTCCCCCTGCCGGGCCGACGGCACTGGGCGGGGCTCGCGGTCGTGGCCGCCGGTGTCGTGCTGGGCTTCCCGACGCTGACCACTCTCGCGCTCCAGACCTCCACCACCGCGCACGCCGCCGTCGTGGTCGGGCTGCTCCCGCTGACGACCGCCCTGTTCTCGGCCCTGCGCATGGGCACCCGTCCCTCGCGTACCTTCTGGACCGCCGCCCTCGCCGGAGCCGCCGCGGTGCTCGCGTTCACCGTGACCCAGAGCGGCGGCGCCCTCACCACGGCCGATCTCTGTCTCTTCGGCGCCCTGCTGGTGTGCGCGGCCGGCTACACCGAGGGCGGGCGACTGGCCCGGGTGATGCCGGGCTGGCAGGTCATCGGCTGGGCCCTGGTGCTCTGCCTGCCGCTGAGCGTGCCGGGCGCACTGCTGGCCCTGTCGTACGAGCCCGCCCTGCTGACCGCGCACAGCGTGGCCGGGCTGTTGTGGGTGGCGGCCGGGTCCCAGTTCCTGGGGCTGGTCGTCTGGTACCGGGGCATGGCGGCGATCGGCATACCGAAGGCCAGCCAGTTGCAGCTGGCGCAGCCGCTGCTCACACTGGTGTGGTCGGTGCTGCTCCTCGGCGAGCAGCTCACCCCGGCCGCGCCCCTGACGGCCGCCGCCGTGCTGGTCTGCATCGCGGTCACCCAGCGCTCGTCCGCCTGAGTCGGGTGCGGGAGCACGCGAGAGCCGTACGCACACAGGTCCATCCGGCGCCGCCCGCAATAGACTGCGGTCACGGACCGCCACTCCCGTGCAGAACGAGGAGGCCCCCGATGCGAGCAGTTGTAGGCGACACCCTGCTGGTGCACGGCAGGACCGTCGGGCACCACGACCGGACCGCGGAGGTCCTGGAGGTGCTCGGTCAGGACGGCAATCCGCCCTACCGGGTCAGGTTCGACGACGACGGGCACGAGGCACTGATGTCCCCCGGCCCGGACACCGTCGTCCGCCACCCCGAGGACCCCAGGTAATCGTCCTTCCCGGCGCCCCCGGGCCCAGTACCACGAGCCCTTCCCCGGGTTCCGTCAGCGCGGTGGTTCCGCCGGCCGCTGGTAGTGGTCGGCGACCACGCGTGCCATGGCGCCGATCTTGTCGACGCCGACCTCCTTGGCCGAGAAGAAGACATGTCCGCGCGCCTCGGGGAAGTCGCGGGCCAGGGTGAGGTGCGACGACAGCTCGGCCGGGTCCTGCCAGGCCGCGGGCTGCGCCGGGTCGCCCGCCTTGTAGAGGGCCTCCCCGATGTACAGCCGCGTCCCGCTGCCCCGGGCGGTCTGCGCCCACCAGGGCAGCAGCTTGGCGTAGTCGGCCGCGGCGAAGCCGATGTTCCAGTACAGCTGCGGGACGATGTAGTCGATCCAGTTCTCCCGGACCCACTTGCGGGTGTCCGCGTGCAGGTCGTCGTAGGTCTGCACGCCCGCTCGGGTGTCCGAGCCCGACGCGTCGGTCTCGGCGTTGCGCCACACGCCGAAGGGGCTGATCCCGAACTGGGTGCCGGGCCGGATCGTCTTGATCTGGGCCGCGGTCTCCCGCACCAGCAGGTCGATGTTGTCGCGCCGCCAGGCCGCCCGGTTGGGGAAGCTCGCGCCGTACCGGTCGTAGGCCTCGTCGTCGTCGAAGACCTGACCGGCCACCGGGTACGGGTAGAAGTAGTCGTCGAAGTGCACGGCGTCGACGGCGTACCTGCGGACGGCGTCGAGCATGGCCTTCTCCACGAAGGCGCGGACGGCGGGGATGCCGGGGTTGTAGTAGAGCTTGCCGCCGTAGGGGACGACCCAGTCGGGGTGCTGCCGGGCCGGGTGCGAGGCGACCAGCCGGCTCGGGTCGGTGTGGACCGCGACCCGGTACGGGTTGAACCAGGCGTGCAGTTCGAGCCCCCGGGCGTGCGCCTCCTCGACGGCCGTGCCCAGCGGGTCCCACCCGGGGTCCTTGCCCTGGGTTCCGGTGAGGTACTGCGACCAGGGCTCGTGCGGTGAGGGCCAGAGGGCGTCTGCGCTGGGGCGGACCTGGAAGATCACCGCGTTGAGACGGCGGTCCACGGCCGTGTCGAGGTGGGCGAGGAGTTCGGCGCGCTGTTCGGCGGCGGTCAGGCCGGCCTTCGAGGGCCAGTCCCGGTTGAGGACGGAGGCCAGCCACATACCGCGCAGCTCGCCCTCGCCCGCCCTGCGGCGCGGTCTCGGTTCCCCGCCGGCGATGGCGGTGCCCGCCGCCACTCCGCCGGCCGCCACGAGGGTCGCCGCCGCGGTCGCCCAGAAGGCCCGCCGTGACATCCGTGGCTTGCGATGCATCCTCGTACCTCCGCGTACCGCGTCCCGCGTGTCCGCCCCGTCGCGGACCGTTCCCGGACCAAGCCTTCCATGTGACACCCGGAATACTGATCAGTAGGCGTCGCGGGTAACGTGCAGGTTTGGCGCAGGCCCCCACCAGGGGTATCTGCCAGGCACGAAATACTGTGAAAGGGACGATGTGACGGACATCCCGGCGGGAGACATTGCACGCGTCGGAGTCGTGGGCTGCGGCCAGATGGGAGCGGGCATCGCCGAGGTGTGCGCCCGCGCCGGACTGGACGTCAAGGTCGCCGAGACCACCGGCGAAGCCCTGGAGATCGGCCGTACCCGGCTGTTCAACTCCCTGTCCAAGGCCGCCGAGCGCGGCAAGATCACCGAGGCGGAGCTGGACGGGACCCAGGCGCGCCTGAGCTTCACCACCGATCTCGGCGAGTTCGCCGACCGTGACCTCGTCATCGAGGCGGTCGTGGAGAACGAGCAGGTGAAGACGGAGATCTTCCAGGTGCTCGACCAGGTGGTGACCCGCCCGGACGCGATCCTCGCCTCCAACACCTCCTCGATCCCGCTGGTGAAGCTCGCGGTCGCCACCTCGCGGCCCGACCACGTCATCGGCATCCACTTCTTCAACCCGGCCCCGGTGCAGAAGCTCGTCGAGCTGATCCCGGCGCTGACCACCTCCGAGGGCACGCTCAGCCGGGCGCAGCTGTTCGCCGAGAAGGTGCTGGGCAAGCACGCCGTGCGGGCCCAGGACCGCTCGGGCTTCGTCGTCAACGCGCTGCTGGTGCCGTATCTGCTCTCCGCGATCCGGATGTTCGAGTCGGGCATCGCGGGCCGCGAGGACATCGACAACGGCATGGAGCTGGGCTGCGCCCACCCGATGGGCCCGCTGAAGCTCTCCGACCTGATCGGCCTGGACACCATCGTCTCCATCGCCAATTCCATGTACGAGGAGTACAAGGAGCCGCTGTACGCCGCTCCCCCGCTGCTCCAGCGCATGGTGGACGCGGGGCGGCTGGGCCGCAAGACGGGTTCGGGCTTCTACGCCTACGCCTGATCTCCCGACCGTTCGACTACGCACGGTCAGTTCCCTTTCGCGCACGGGCCCGGCACCGGAGAAGGTGCCGGGCCCGTCGTATTCACACACCGTGTGCGCGGCGGACACGCATATGCCGCTCGCACACTCTCCCCACCCGCCCACCAGGCGAGTTGACTTCACGTGCGCATGCAAGGGATGAGGACGACTACAGAGAGGAGCGGACTCGTGGCCATCGACCCCGAACATCCCGTGCTCCATGGCGAACTCGCAGAGTTACGCCGCCGTCTGGACGTGGCACACGCGCGCGTCGAAGGCGGGCACACCCTGCTGAGCCACCGCGCCGAGCAGACCGCCAAGGAACTGGACGATCTGAGCGCGCGGGTCGTCAGCCTGGAGCACGCCCGCTGGCCGCTGCCCGCGGTGGCGGCCCTCACGGCACTGGGCGCCCTGGTGGTGTCCATCTGGCAGGCGCTGGGCCGCTGAGAGCCCCTCGGGCGGGACGTGACGGGGGGTTCAGGGCTGGGCGTCCTGCCCGAGCCGTAGGTGGTGCAGCAGGAGCAGGGCGGCCGCCATGTTGGCGGCCGGGACCTCGCCGCGGGCGACCATGTCGGGGACGAGCTTGAGGGGGACCCATTCCCGACGGTCCGACTCGAAGTCGTCCACGGGGTGGCCGACGTACACGCCCTCGTCGGCCCAGTAGATGTGATGCCGGGCGTCGGCTAGCCCGTTGGAGGGCTCGACGCTCATCAGGTGGTGCAGGGGTCCCGGCCGCCATCCGGTCTCCTCCTCCAGTTCACGGGCCGCCGCCTCGGCGATGGCTTCGCCGTCCTCGACTACGCCCGCCGCGAGCTCCCAGCCCCAGCTGTCGGTGATGAAGCGGTGCCGCCACAGGAGCAGCACCTCGTTCGAGTCGTTGACCACGGTGGCCACGGCGACGGGCCGCAGCCGTATCAGGAAGTGATCGAGGTGCCGCCCGTCCGGCAACGCCACATCCGCGAGATTGACGCTGAACCAGCGGTTCGAGTACACAGTTTGTTCGCTCTGTTTCGTCCACTGCACGGTTCTGCCACCTTCCGCCGAGTAAGTGGCAATATCGCAGCAGGAGCTTGGTGACAGCAGGCGCACAGCCGGTGCACGGCCGCGCCCCGGGGCGGCGTCAGAGCGGTACGCGCAGTGCCCCGTCGATGAGTTCGGCGGCCTCGGAGGTCCCCGCGCAGCCGCTGCGCACGAGGTGCTCGCGGACCGCCCGCAGTCTGTCACGCAGGCGCATGGACTCCATTCCGCGCGCCCGCTCGGCCATCTCGACGGCGGTGGCCGCCGCCTTGTCCGCGTTGCCCTGCCGCAGTTCGATCTGGCTGAACATCGCGAGCCGGTGCACCCGCCCCCGGTCGTGCGCCGGGGATTCGACGGCCGCCGCGGCATGCTCCGCCGCGGCCGTCAGGTCACCGAGGCTGAGCAGTGCCTCCGCCACCTGTACGTTCACCAGGCCGGGTTGGACATAGCCGGTCTCATCGGGTTCGCACCCGCGCCGGATGCGCTCGGCGGCCTGCTCCGCCCGCCGGATGCAGGACAGCGCGCTCGTGCCGTCGCCGAGGTGCGCGTACGCCTTCGCCTGCATCGCGTACAGATCGGAGGCGAGCGCCGGGGTGATGTCCGTACCGGCCGTACGCAGCGCCGCCTCGGCGAAGGCGACGGCCTGCCGGTACTCCCGCATGAACAGCGACTGGTTGACGAGGAGCGCGATCACATACGTTCCGAGCCCCCGGTCCCCGCTGGCCTTGGCCAGCCGCAGCGCCTGGTGGAAGTAGCGCTGGGCCAGGCCATGGGCGTCGGAGTCGTACGCGCAGATCCCGGCGATCGCGACCAACCCCCCGGTGGCGCGGTGCAGTTGGCGGCCGGTGGCGTCGGTGTAGCTGCCCCGCAGCAGCGGTGCGGCCTCGGCGTTGAGGAACCCGACGATCCGGGTGCGGGTGGCGACACCCCCGGCCTTGCGGTACATCTGCTCGTAGTGCGTCCGGGCGGCGCGCAGCATCTCGATGTCGGCCAGGCTGACGTGATGTCGTCCCCCACGGGAGACGTCGACGTCCTCCGGCGGGTTCTCCCACTCCCAGACGGGCATCACGGCGGGGGTCCCGGTGACGGCGGGGGCGCCCAGGACGTGCGGCCGCTGTTGTTCGTCGGAGCGCCACAGGGCGGTGGCGCGCTCCACGAAACCGGAGAGCCCGGCACCGTGCGGGGAAGCCGCCTCGCCCGGCACACCGAGCCCGATGTCGTCGAGGGTGACGGTTCTGCGCAGGCGTGCGGCGAGCACCTCACAGATCAGGTCGGGCACCTGTCCTCGCGGCCGCTGCCCCTTCAACCACCGTGCCACGGCGGTGTGTTCGTATCTCAGCTCCAGCCCCCGGGCCCGCCCCGCCTGATTGACATGGGCGGCGAGACCGGCGTGGGAGATACCGGCCTCGTCGAGGATCGCGTCGAGCAGGGTGTTGGGCTGCATGGAGGCCCTCCGGTGGCTCGGTGCCGGCGAATCGCAGCGTAGCGCCTCCCTCTTCACACGGGGTGTGAAGGGAACGCCCGAATTCGGGCTGTGTGCGCGCTGTCGCAGAGAGTTTCGGACAGGTTGACTGGGATCCCTCGCCAAGAGGCCGGCCGGGCCGCCGGCTCCCCCTCGTACAGTGCGGTGGCCCGTCCGGGCGGAGCGGGGGCGACTACGGGGTGGGGGCGACTGGAGGGTTGTCGGCTGCGGGTCGTTGGTGGCCGTGCCCCGGGACTCTGGTCGCGCAGTTCCCCGCGCCCCTCAAGACAAGTGGACGTTCGTTGCGGAGTAGCAGTATCGCGATGTCGTCCTTGGGCCTTCCTCCTGCGTGGCGGAGGAGCTGCCAGAACACCGCCCGCAGGACGGCCTGAGGACAGATGGGGCGGCCGCTCACGGCTTCCCTCAGCGCGGCCGCCAGGGGGAAGAAGCGGCCCTGGCCGTCTCTCGCGTCCTCCACGCCGTCCGTGTGGAGGAACAGGGCCTCGCCCGGGAGGAGTTGGCCGCAGGGCGTGACCGGGAGCTCGGCGGGCAGCGGGAAGAGGCCGAGCGGGGGCAGGGGGTCGGCCCGGGTGACGGGCGACGCGCGGCCGACGCTGAGCAGGTAGGGCCAGGGATGGCCGCAGTTGAGGGCGTGGAGTTCGCCGTCGGGGGTGATCTCCAGCAGGAGGACGGTGACGAAGTCCTCCGCGGTCTCGCTGCCGGCACGGTCCCGGAGATGGCGGGCGAGGGCGCGGTCGAGACGGGCGAGGACTCCGGCGAGTTCGGCCTCGTCGTGGACGGCCTCGCGGAAGCTGCCGAGGACGGCGGCGACGGTCCCGAGGGCGGCGAGGCCGTGGCCGCGCACGTCGCCCATCACGACCCGTACCCCGTGCTCGGTGGCGATCACCTCGTACAGGTCGCCGCCGACGGTCGCGCCCCGGTCGGCGGAGAGCTGGGCGGCGGCGGTGGCGAGCCCGTCGATCCGTGCGGGCAGCGGCCTGAGCAGCACGTTCCGGGCGACGCCCGCGACCACGCGCGCCTGCCGCACTTCCCGCAGCAACTTCCGCCTGACGTGGAGCATCAGCCCGGTGCCGACTGCGAGGACGACGGCACCGCCGACGATCCCGGCACCGAGCCGACCGGAGAGGCGGCGCCCCCGGGACCACGCCCGACGAGGGGCCTCAACCCTGTTTCGAATCATGCCGTTGGCCCCCCATCAGGCCCGGACAGCGCGTACGGCCCAGAGAGGCCGGTCCGATTCTGTCCACAGCACGCCCGGTTGGGGGCGATCACTCACCTTTGTCACCCGAATGAGTGAGGTGACCACACGGAGGGCTGGGGGCATCAGGGCTTGCCCCATGCCTCTCAGGGGCGCGGGGAACTGCGCGACAGGCCACGAACGATCCGCAGCCGCCGTACAACCGCAGTTCCCCCACCCCTCAGGTGCCCTAGCTGCGCAGCACGGCCCCCGTACGCTCGCCCGCGAGGGCGACCGCCGCGTCCCGGGCCGCCGACGCCTCGTCCACGGTCAGCGTGCGATCCGCGGCCCGGAAGCGCAGCGCGTACGCCAGCGACTTCCGCCCGTCACCCAGCTGCTCCGCGTTCTCGTACACGTCGAACAGCCGGATGCCCTCGAGGAGTTCACCCGCGCCCTCACGCAGCGCGGCCTCCACGTCGGCGTGCGGCACGAACGCGTCGACGACGAGCGCGACGTCCTGCGTGGCGACCGGGAACGTGGAGATGCTCGGCGCCTGCGGGGTACTGTCCCCCACCTGCTCCAGGGCGTCCAGGTCGATCTCCATCGCGGCGGTCCGGGCCGGCAGCCCGAGCGCCTTCAGGACGCGCGGGTGCAGCTCACCGGCGTGGCCGACGACCCCCTCGGTGCCGTCGGCGACGACCACGAACTCGGCGCAGCGGCCGGGGTGCCAGGGACCGTACTGGCCCTTGCGGACGACCAGTTCGGCACCGGCCTCGCGGGCGACCGCGCGGCCCGCCTCGACGGTGTCGGCCCAGTCGGCCGGGCGGCCCCTGCCCCACCAGCCGGCCTGCTCGCGGGCCCCGGCGACGACGACGGCGACGTGGCGCGGCTGCTCGGGCAGCGCGGCGTTCAGCGTCGCGATCTCCTCGTCCGTGGGCCGACGGTCGACCGGCAGCGCGACGGCGACCCGCTGCTCCTCGCGGGGCAGGAAGACCAGGCCGGTCTCGAACAGGGCGAGGTCGTGCGTGCCCCGGCCGTCGTTGCGCCGCAGCGCGCCCAGCAGACCCGGCAGCAGCGAGGTGCGCAGCGCGGGCTCCTCGTCGTTGAGCGGGTTGGTGAGCCGGACGACGCGGCGGGCCGGGTCGTCCGCCTCCAGGCCGAGCTGGTCGAAGACCTGCTCGCCGATGAAGGGGTAGTTCGGCGCCTCGACGTATCCGGCACCGGCCAGTGCCCGCCCGACCCGGCGGTGCAGTCGCTGCCGGTGGGTGAGGCCGCGCCCCGCGGGGGGCTTGGGCAGCGTGGAGGGCAGGTTCTCGTAGCCCTCCAGCCGGATGACCTCTTCGGCGAGGTCGTTCGGGTCGGTGAGGTCGGGCCGCCAGGACGGCACGGTGACGATCAGCTCGTCCTGGCCGTAGACGTCGCAGCCGACCTCCTGGAGGCGGCGTACGACGGTCTCGCGGCCGTACGCGACGCCCGCGACCCGGTCCGGGTGGTCCGCCGGGATCGTGATCGTGCGGGGCGCGGACGGGGCGATCACCTCGGTGACGCCCGCGTCGGCGGTGCCACCCGCGAGGAGCACGAGCAGGTCGACGGTGCGCTGGGCGGCGGCGGCCGCGGCCAGCGGGTCGACGCCGCGCTCGAAGCGGCGGGACGCCTCCGACGACAGCTTGTGCCGACGGGCCGTGCGCGCGATGGCGACCTGGTCGAAGTGGGCGGCCTCGATGACGACGTCGACGGAGGCGTTCTCCACATCGTCGTGATCGGCGATCTCGGTGTTGGCGCCGCCCATGACCCCGGCGAGGCCGATGGGGCCGCGCTCGTCGGTGATCACCAGGTCCTCGGCGTGCAGGGTGCGGGTGGTGCCGTCGAGGGTGACGATCTTCTCGCCCTCCTCGGCCCGGCGGACGCCGATGGTGCCCTGGACGAGGGCGCGGTCGTAGGCGTGCAGCGGCTGGCCCAGCTCCATCATCACGTAGTTGGTGATGTCGACGGCGAGCGAGATCGGGCGCATGCCGACCTTCTGCAGCCGGCGCTTGAGCCAGATCGGGGAGCGCGCCTCGGCGTCGAGCCCGGTGACGGTGCGGGCGGTGAAGCGGTCGCAGCCGATCGGGTCGGAGACCTGGACGGGGTGCCCGAACGCGTTCGGGCCGGGTACGTCGAGGAGGGCCGGGTCGCGCAGCGGCAGGCCGTAGGCGATGGCGGTCTCGCGGGCGACGCCGCGGATCGACAGGCAGTAGCCGCGGTCGGGCGTGACGGCGATGTCGAGGACCTCGTCGACCAGCTCCAGGAGTTCGATCGCGTCCTTGCCGACCTCGGTCTCCGGCGGCAGCACGATGATGCCCTTGGTGCCGTCGTCGCCCATGCCCAGCTCGTCGCTGGAGCAGATCATGCCGTGGGAGTTGCGGCCGTAGGTCTTGCGGGCGGAGATGGCGAAGCCGCCGGGCAGTTCGGCGCCGGGGAGGACCACGACGACCTTGTCGCCGACGGCGAAGTTGCGGGCGCCGCAGACGATCTCCTGGGGCTCGCCGGTGCCGTTGGCGGTTCCGACGTCGACGGTGCAGAAGCGGATGGGCTTCTTGAACTCCGTCAGCTCCTCGATGGTCAGCACCTGACCGACGACGAGGGGGCCCTTGAGGCCGTCGCCGAGCTGCTCGACGGTCTCCACCTCCAGGCCGGCCGAGATGAGCTTGGCCTGTACGTCACGACCGGTCTCGGTGGCCGGCAGGTCGACGTACTCCCGCAGCCAGGAAAGCGGGACCCGCATCAGATCTCCATCCCGAACGGCCGGGTGAACCGGACGTCACCCTCGACCATGTCTCGCATGTCTTCGACGTTGTGGCGGAACATCAGCATCCGTTCGATGCCGAACCCGAAGGCGAATCCGCTGTACTTCTCGGGGTCGACGCCGCAGGCGACGAGGACCCGGGGGTTGACCATGCCGCAGCCGCCCAGCTCGATCCAGCCCTCGCTGGAGCAGGTGCGGCAGGGGCGGTCGGGGTTGCCGACGGAGGTGCCCTTGCAGACGTAGCAGAGCATGTCCATCTCGGCGGACGGCTCGGTGAACGGGAAGAAGTTCGGCCGCAGCCGG
The DNA here is from genome assembly GCF_018728545.1 of Streptomyces sp. ATCC 21386. NCBI lineage: Bacteria > Bacillati > Actinomycetota > Actinomycetes > Kitasatosporales > Streptomycetaceae > Streptomyces > Streptomyces sp. ATCC 21386. Next base: position 3,671,748 of record NZ_JAAVVL010000001.1, on the reverse strand, counting down.
GTCTTCATGCCCTCGCCGAACAGCGACTGGACCATGTGGTCGAGGGTGCCCTTGAGGTCGGCCATGGTCAGGCCCTCGTCGACGGCGAGCAGCTCGACCTGGTGGAAGACCGGGGTGTGCGTGGCGTCCAGCTCGTCGGTGCGGTACACACGGCCGGGACAGATCACGTACACCGGCAGCTCGCGGTCGAGCAGGGAGCGGATCTGCACGGGCGAGGTGTGGGTGCGCAGCACGACACCGGACTCGGTGCCGCCCTCGGGGCCCTGCACGAAGAAGGTGTCCGCCTCGCCCCGGGCCGGGTGGTCCGGGCCGATGTTGAGCGCGTCGAAGTTGAACCACTCGGCCTCGACCTGCGGGCCCTCGGCGACCTCGTAGCCCATGGCCACGAAGATGTCCTCGATGCGCTCCGACAGCGTGGTGAGCGGGTGGCGGGCGCCGGCGGGGACGCGGTCGTACGGCAGCGTGACGTCCACTGCCTCCTCGACCAGCACCCGGGCGTCGCGCTCGGCCTCCAGCTCGCTCTGGCGGGCGGCGAGGCCCTTGTTCACCGCGCCCCGGGCCTGGCCGACGAGCTTGCCGGCCGCGGCCTTGGCCTGCGGGGGCAGCGCGCCGATCTCGCGGTTGGCGAGGGCCAGCGGGGAGGTGCCCCCGGTGTGGGCGACCTTGGCCTCCTGGAGCGCGTCGAGGGAGTCCGCGGCGGCGAAGGCGGCGAGCGCCTCGTCCCGCATGCGCTCGATCTCTTCCGGTTTCAAGGCCTCGACCTCTACAGGGTCGTACGACTTATTCGGTGCCGACATCTCTTCCCGTGCTTCCGATTGGCTGGCGGATGGTCCCCGTACCGACTCGTGGACAGATCGTCACGGTTTTTGGGACACAAAGGTGCCAAAGGCCGAGTCTAACGGGGTGGAGGTGTACGAACGCGCCCGTGGTGCTCAGGCCAGATAGGCCGGCGCCGCCACGGGCAACGTAAATCGGAACTCGGCGCCGCCGCCGGGGGCGCGTCCGACGGTGATGGTGCCGCCGTGGGCTTCGACGATGCCCTTGACGATGTACAGCCCGAGACCGGTGCCACCGCGCTTGCTGCCCCGCCAGAAGCGGGTGAAGACGCGGTTCATGGACTCCTCCGGAATGCCACTGCCCTCGTCGCTCACCGTGACCGACGTGGCGGTGTCCTCGCCCTCCCGGGGGGACTCCGTGGCCGTGACGTCAATCGTGACGGTTCCCTCGCCGTGCCGCACCGCATTTTCCAGCAGGTTGCTCAGCACCTGGTCGATCTTGTCGGGGTCGGCCCACAGAGCGGGCAGCGGCTGCTCGATCCGCAGCAGGAAGCGGTCGGCGGGCTGTCCGGCGGCGACATAGGCCTGGATGTGCCGTCCGACGGCCGCGCCCATGTCCACGGGCTGGCGTCGTACTTCGAGCCGCCCCGAGTCGATGCGCGAGATGTCGAGCAGCTCGGCGATGAGCCGGGTGACCCGGTTGGCGTCGGCGTCGACGGTCTCCAGCATGAGCTTCTTCTGGTCGTCCGTGAACCGCTCCCACTTGGCGAGCAGCGTCGCGGTGAACCCCTTGACCGAGGTCAGGGGTGAGCGCAGTTCGTGGGCCACGGTGGCGATGAGTTCGGCGTGGCTGCGTTCGGTGCGGCGGCGGGCCTCGGTGTCGCGCAGGGAGACGACGACGCGGCGGACGGGGCCGGTGGGTTCGCTGCGGAGGTAGCGGGCCGATACGAGGATCTCGCGCGCCCCGGGCAGCAGCAGGTTCCGCTCGGGCTGTCCGACGCGGATGGCGAGGCCCCCGTACGGGTCGGTCAGCTGCCACCAGCGGCGGCCTTCGAGGTCTTCTAAGGGGAGGGCCCATTCGAGCGGGCGGCCGAGGGCGTCGGCGGCGGGGGTGGCGGTGATCCGGGCGGCTGCGGCGTTGAAGCAGATCACGCGGCCGTTCTCGTCGGCCACGACCAGTCCGTCGGGGAGGTCGTCGGGGTGGATGCCCAGTTCGGCGAGATCGCCCTGCCGGGCCGCGGATGTGGCGCGCACGTCCCGTGCCACCGGTGTGCCGCTGGTGCCGACCCTCATCCCCGTACCCCACCTCTCGCTCTGTGCAGTGGGCCCCCGAGCCCGTCACCCTACTAGCTGGGCGTGACGGTGCGGCACCCTCCGAAGGCGCGCTGTGCACGGGCGGACGCGTAGAGACATACGGCGGCGGCGGTCGCCAGGTTCAGGCTTTCCGCCTTTCCGTGGATCGGTACCCGGACGACGGCGTCGGCCAGCGCCCGTGTCTCCTCGGGCAGCCCCCAGGCCTCGTTGCCGAACACCCAGGCCGTGGGCCCGCCCATCGTGCCCTTGTCGAGTTCGTCGTCGAGGTCGTCCTGGCCCGCGCCGTCGGCGGCGAGGACGCGTACGCCGATGCCCTTGAGCCCCGCGACGGCCTCGTCCACGGGTACGCCGACGGCCACCGGCAGATGGAACAGCGATCCGACGGAGGCCCGCACGGCCTTGGGGTTGTAGAGGTCCACGGAGGCGTCGGTGAGCACGACGGCCTCGGCTCCGGCGGCGTCGGCGCAGCGCAGCACGGTGCCGGCGTTGCCGGGGTCGCGGACGTGGGCGAGTACGGCGACGAGCTTGGGGCGGCTGTCGAGGATCTCCGCGAAGGGGGTGTCGAGGAACCGGCAGATCCCGACGAGGCCCTGCGGGGTGACGGTCGTGGAGATGTCGGCGATGACGGACTCGTCGGCGAGGTGGACGCGGGCGCCGGCGGTGCGGGCGTCGCCGACGATGTCGGCGTACCGCTCCGCGGCGTCGACCGTGACGAACAGCTCGACCAGGGTGGGCGTGCCGTTCGGCCGGTGCCCGGTGGCCTCCCGCACGGCCTGCGGTCCCTCCGCGAGGAAGAGCCGGTCCTTCCCCCGGAAGTTCCGCTTCCCGAGCCGCCGGGCCGCGGAGACGCGGGCGGAGCGGGGGGAGATCAACTCAGGGGCTGGCTCTTATACACATCTCCGAGCCCACGAGACTCGACGTCATCTCGGATGCCGTCTTCTGCTTGAAAAAAAAAAAAAATGTCCTTGGAAAAGCAGAAAATTACTTGAAATAAATCTTTGAAG
>NZ_JAAVVL010000001.1:2964160-3668554 GCF_018728545.1 Streptomyces sp. ATCC 21386 | reverse complement strand
GGGCGCGTGAGAGCTCGGGGGTGCGGGTTTCGTTGGCGGGTGCGGGTGGTTCGTGGTTGCTCACGCAGTTCCGCGCGCCCCTGAAAAGCAGGGGCTGCGCCCCGTGCTTTCCAGGCCCGCAGGGGCCTGATGCCTTCAGGGGCGTGGGGAACTGCGCGAGAAGCCCCACGCACCCGCACCCGACAGCGCACCCGTCCTGGCACCGCAGCCAGAAAACACCCGGACCCGCAGGCGACAAGGCACCTGCGGGTCCGGGTCACATCTCACACGGCTCAGGCCGGCGCGAGCGTCACGCCGCCTTGGGCGCGTTGACGTCCGCGGGCAGCGCCTTCTGCGCGACCTCGACCAGCGCGGCGAACGCGGTGGCGTCGTTGACGGCCAGCTCCGCGAGGATCTTGCGGTCGACCTCGATGTTCGCGGCCTTCAGACCCTGGATGAAGCGGTTGTACGTGATGCCGTTGGCGCGGGCAGCGGCGTTGATGCGCTGGATCCACAGCTGCCGGAAGTCGCCCTTGCGCTTCTTGCGGTCGTTGTAGTTGTAGACCAGCGAGTGGGTGACCTGCTCCTTGGCCTTGCGGTACAGGCGCGAACGCTGACCGCGGTAGCCGGAGGCCTGCTCGAGGATCGCCCGGCGCTTCTTGTGGGCGTTGACTGCCCGCTTGACGCGTGCCACTTTTTAACTCCTTGTAGCGGGGCCGTGGTTGTCGTCACACGACCCGAAATCGATGGGGTCCCGGTCCTGACGTACGGCGCTCACAGGGGGCGCCGCGAACGTCACTTGCCGAGAAGCTTCTTGATCTTCGCGGCGTCGCCCGGGGCCATCTCGGCGTTGCCGGTGAGGCGACGCGTCACGCGGGACGACTTGTGCTCGAGCAGGTGGCGCTTGCCGGCGCGCTCACGGAGCACCTTGCCGGAGCCGGTGATCTTGAAGCGCTTGCTGGCACCGCTGTGCGACTTGTTCTTCGGCATAGCGCCGTTCTCTCCTCGTCAGTGGCGCTCCGGTGCCCGGTCGCGAAACCGGGCACGACGGAACGTCATTTCTTTCGGTTGGCACCCTGGACCGGTGTCCAGGGGTTCCCCCGGACTCGCGTCCCGGGGACTTACGCCTCGGCAGGCTCCTCGGCCGGCGCCTCTACCTCGACATGCTCGGCGTCGGCGGCGTTCTGCGACTTGCCGGGGTTGGCCTTCGCTTCCGCCTTCCGGGCTTCCTGAGCCTGACGGGCCTCGGCCATCGCCTCGGTCTTCTTCTTGTGCGGACCGAGGACCATGATCATGTTCCGGCCGTCCTGCTTCGGGTTCGACTCGACGAACCCGAGCTCCTGGACGTCCTCCGCGAGACGCTGCAGCAGTCGGTAGCCCAGCTCGGGCCGGGACTGCTCGCGACCACGGAACATGATCGTGATCTTGACCTTGTCGCCCTGCTTGAGGAACCGGACGACGTGACCCTTCTTGGTGTCATAGTCGTGCGGGTCGATCTTCGGCCGGAGCTTCATCTCCTTGATGACCGTGTGCGCCTGGTTCTTGCGCGCCTCACGGGCCTTCATGGCCGACTCGTACTTGAACTTCCCGTAGTCCATGAGCTTGCAGACCGGCGGACGGGCGTTCGCGGCCACCTCGACGAGGTCGAGGTCGTACTCCTGCGCAAGCTCCAGGGCCTTGGCAAGCGGAACAATCCCGACCTGCTCGCCGCTGGGACCGACAAGTCGCACCTCGGGAACGCGAATCCGGTCGTTGATGCGGGGCTCGGCGCTGATGGATCCTCCTCGGTAGCACCACACGACGGTCTGGCGGACCGCCGCGTCATGTCTGGTTGACATCAGGACCAACCACCGGGAGCCATGAAAAATGCCCCTGACGGAACACAGGCGGGGCTCCATGAACTGCCGGAGCACCGCCGCGGGTGTGCCGCGGGGCGCAATATCGGACGACTCCACCGTCCGTACGGAACGGTGGGGGCCGCCTGACCGGGTGACCTGCCGCCCCGGAGGACAGTCAGGTGGGAGTGCGGAGCCTCCACTTGCGGGCCGGACACACAGGTGTCCAGCCGGTCGTTGACACAACCATACCGGGTTCAAACCTCCCGTGCCAATCGGGCCGCGGCGGACTCCCGCAGGTCGGGAGGTACGTGGCGGGGCCTATCGTGTGGGGCATGAGTGAGACCCCTCCTGAGAACCCCGACTTCGACTCGATGACCCGCGACATCGCCGAGGTCCCCGCGGTCGAGGTGATCGTGACGGTCGCCGTCAACCTGATGAGCGCCGCCGCGGTGAAGCTCGGTCTGACCGAGGAGGGCGACAAGTACAAGGACCTGGACGAGGCCCGCAAGCTGGTCACCGCCCTCGCCGGTCTGCTGGACGCGTCCGCGACCGAGATCAGCTCCTTCCACGCGGCCCCGCTGCGCGACGGTCTGAAGTCGCTGCAGCTGGCGTTCCGCGAGGCGTCGCTCGTCCCGGACGAGCCGGGCCAGGGCCCGGGCGAGAAGTACACGGGCCCGATCTACGGCTAGGGGCCGGCTGTCCCCGAGGGCTACGCCCGTACGTACAGGGGCTCGCCCGGTGGGGTCGCCCCGGCCGGCAGCAGTGCCAGGTCGAGGCCGCGTACCAGGCGGGCCCGCAGTGTCTCGTCGGCGGCGATGCGCCCGGCGACGGCCCGCGCGGTCTCGGCCGGGGGCGCGGTCGCGTCGAGCACCAGGGCCAGGGTGCCGTCGGCCTGTCCGGGACCGAGGTGCGCGCGGAGCACGGCAGGCTCCGCCGCGACGGCGGCGCGCACGGCGTCGAGGACCGCGGGGTCGGCCAGCGGGTCGGTGGTGGTGCGTCCCTCGGCGAGCGCGAGCAGGGCCCGGCCGGTCAGCTCGTAGGGGACGGGGCCGGCCAGGTCGAGGACGATCGTGTCGGCCTTCTCGTGCGCGGCGGCCTGCAGGGCCTGGTGCAGCGGTACGGCGACGGGGCGGGCGGCGGGGTCCCAGCGGGCGAGGCTGTCGGTGGAGGTGAAGGCGGGCAGCGCGGTGCGGTCGCCGGCCTTGAGGGTGGGCACCGCCATGTCGCTGGTCTTCTCGCGGCGCAGCCCGTTCTCGTCCACCTCGACCTCGCCGAGCACGGCCACGACGGGCACGAGCAGCCGGGCGCCCTTGAGCGCTTCGAGGACCGGCTCCACGGCGGTCCGGTCGTCGGCCCAGGCGGCGAGCGCGGCGCTCAGCCGGGGGTCGGCGGAGCCGTCGTCGTCGGAGAAGCCGGGGTCGGGAATGTTCTTGTTCGCCACGGTCGTCGACCCTATCGGGGGAAGTCTCCAGGGCGTTCGCCAGGCCGGAAACGTGACTGTCACCTCACTCACGGTTTTCTCAGCCATCCCTGACAAGCATCTAACAATCGCCTAACCACACGCACAGCCCGGCGCAGAACCATCAGGCATGCCCTGTCGCAGAGCCCTTCGCCGTGCCCGTCCGTCCGGGCGCCGTCCGCTCGTCCACCTCGCGATGGCCTCTCTGGTCGTGGTGGGCGGCACGGCCGCGGGGACGGTGTTCATGAGGGCCCAGGCGCAGGACCGTGCCCCCTCCGCCGTATCGTCGCCCTCGGCCTCGGCACCCTCGTCGGCGGCCGCTGAGGAGGCTTCGGTGGACCCGGTGGCGGCGCCAGACGTGGATCATGACGACCTGCTCGCGACGGCCATGGCCGAGGTGACCGTCGAGGACGGGGCCGCGATCTCCGTCGCCGTGCTCGACGTGGCGTCCGGAGACCCGGCCGGGTACGGGGACGCCTCGTTCGACACCGCGAGCATCGTCAAGTTGAACATCCTGGCGGCGCTGCTGCTCCAGGCGCAGGACGCAGACCGGCGACTCACGGCGCAGGAGCGGACGTACGCCTCGGCGATGATCCGCGACAGCGACAACGTCTCCGCGACGGCGCTGTGGAAGGTCATCGGGCAGGCGGCCGGGCTGGACGCGGCGAACGAGCGGTTCGGGCTGACGGCCACCGAGGGCGGCGACGGGCTCTACTGGGGTCTCACCCAGACCACGGCGGCCGATCAACTCGTGCTGCTGCGGCAGGTGTTCGGCGACGACCACACCTCCGAGCTGAGCGCGGCCTCGCGGGCGTACGTCCAGGAGCTGATGGGGCGGATCGCCGAAGGTCAGGACTGGGGTGTCTCGGCCGTGGCGACGGATGACGCCTCCGGGTCCGGCTTCGCCCTGAAGAACGGGTGGCTGCCCCGCACCGCCACCGGGTTGTGGGACATCAACAGCGTCGGCCGGGTCGAGGTGGACGGGCGGGAGTTCCTCGTGGCCGTGGTGTCCGACGGGCACACGACGAAGGCGAAAGGCGTCGCCGCGGTCGAGGCGGCGGCGAGAGCCGCCGTGTCGGTCTTCACGGACACGGCGGGGCCGGAGAGCACGGAGGGCACGGTGGCGGCGGCGGGCACGGCGGATGCCGCGGAACGGGCGGGCGCGGCGGAGACCGCCGAGGCCGGAAGGGACGTGGCGGGGACGGACGGGGCGGGGACGGACGGGGCGGGGACGGACGGGGCGGGGACGGACGTGGCGGGGGTGGCCGGCACCTCGTAGGCGCGGGCCTCGGACGATCGCGCCTCGGACGATGCGGGCGGCGCGGGCGTCAGACGATGAACTCGTCGGGGCGGCCGCGGCCCCGGCCGCGCCAGATCACCACCGCCGTGATCAGCAGGACCACACCCAGGCCGCCCGCGACGGGGGCCGTCCAGCCGACGGTGGGGTCCTTCTCCTCGACCGGGTCAGGGCCGGAGCCGAAGTACTTGCCGCCGTACGCCGCGGCCCTGAGGTCGTCGGGCTCCAGCTTGCCGCCCTCCTCGATGGCGGCGGCCGGGTCGACGAAGCCGAAGCCCCGGGAGTCGTCGCGACCGCCGACCGGCGCCTCGCTGGCGGTGTCCTCCAGGAGGCGTTTGACCTGGGCGGGGGTCAGGCCCGGGTGGGCCGCCCTGATGAGGGCGACGGCGCCGGAGACGAAGGCCGCGGCCGCGCTGGTTCCCCAGCCCTCGTAGTACTTGCGGTCCGGGTCGGCGATGACGACATCCATGCCGGGGGCACTCACGGTGGCGTACCAGCGGCGCGTGGAGAACGGGGCGCGGTCGCCGTCCTCGTCGACCGCCGTCACCGCTATCACGCCCGGGTAGGCCGCCGGGTAGGAGACGTGGTCGCCCTTCTCGCCGCCGTTGCCGGCGGAGGCGACGACGATCGAGCCCTTGGCCAGGGCGTACTGGACGGCAGCGTCCTCGGAGGGCTCCGGGTGGGCGGACTCGGAGTCGTCGCCGAGGGAGAGGTTGATGACGTCGACACCCTGGTCGGCGGCCCAGCGGATGCCGTCGGCGAGGGCGTTGCCACGGGTGCTGCGGGCCTTGGAGCGGGACGGGTCGCCGTCCTCCAGGATGACGCGGACGGGGAGGATCTTGGCCTCGGGGGCGATGCCGAGGACGCCTTCGGAGCGGTTCGCGCCGTGGCCGTGGCCGGCGATGATGCCGGCCATGGCGGTGCCGTGGCGGGCCCAGGAGCGGTCGCCGCGCGACGCCCCGAAGCCGACCATGTCCTTCGTCGGCAGGACGTTGCCGGCCAGGTCGGGGTGTTCGTCGTCGACGCCCGTGTCGAGCACGGCGACGGTGATCCCGGCGCCCTTCGTCGTTCGCCACGCCTCCTGGGTACGCATCGCGTCCAGCGCCCACTGCTGGTCCCGGATGCCGTCGGCGTGCGCGGCGGTGGACGGCAGGAGCGCCAGGGAGGCGGCGAGGGGGGCGCTGAGCAGACCGGTCCGCAGACGCCGACGGCGGCGGTCACGCGGGCCGTGTCGTCGGCCGGCTGCGTCGAGGGCTTCGGTCCGCGCCGGCTTCTCGGCCGTCCCCGCGGCGGTGACGGTCTCGGCCGGTCCGTCCGGCCCGGCGGGTGGTGCGGCGGTCTCGGATTCGTCGGCTTTCACGAGGGCTGCTCCGTGGCGGACGCGGCGGTCTTGCGCAGGCCGCGTTCGATGCGGTCGGCGAGGCCCTTCGCCTCGTGGCCGAGGCCGGACTGGGCCGGGGCGGTGGTGGCGCCGGACCTCATCGCGTCCTCGGCGGCCTGCGGTTCGGTGACCGTACGGCCGTCCGCGAAGCCGGACACGGCGTAGACGACCACCGGGACGTCGGTGAGGACGGAGATCGTCCACGAGGCACGCTGCTCGTCGCCGAAGCCGGCGGCGACGGTGCCCTCGGCGGCGTACGGGCGGGGCATCAGGTCGGTGCGGCGGTCGAGGCCCTCCTTGGTGAAGCGGGCCTTGAGCGCGGTCATGGCGGCGGCGTCCGTCCTGGTGAACAGCAGGCCGACGGTGGTGACATTGCTCCGGGTCGCGTCGGTGTAGGTGGCGCGCAGCAGCCGCAGGCAGCCGACCGGGGCGAGGACCTTGCGCAGCAGCGGGTCGAAGGCGTCGGCGCAGCCGCTGTCGGGCGCGACGGCGATCCGGGTCCAGGTGCGGTCGGTGCCGCCCGGTCCGGCGCCCTCGCCCTGGACGGTGGGCGGGAACAGCGAGTCGACGGGTACGCCGTGCCACAGCTCACCGGCCGCGGCGAAGGCGTCGCGGGAGCCGTCCGCCCCGGAGTCCCCGGTGAGCCAGCTCCCGGCCGCCGCACCGCCGATCAGCCCGAAGCCGAGCACCACGCAGACGGCCATGGCCGCCGCGCGCGCCTTGGTGGGGCGGGGCCGGCGCCGCGTGTCCCGCGGCTCGGGCGGCGTCCAGGGTGAGGTGTCCGGCTGCGCGAACGTGACGAAGGGCCGCGCGGGAGACGTTCCGAGCACGCCGTCGATGGCCTCGGCCGACCGCCGGGAGGAGGTGGACGGGGGCTGCCAGCCGCCGGGGCGCTCGGGGGTGAGGGGCCGCGGCCTGGGCGTCCCCTCGGGGCCGGTCTGCTCCGGCAGCGAACGCCGGAGGGGCGGGGCCGTGGGCGGCACGGCGGCACCCGGAGCGGGTACGCGGTCGCGCGGCGCGGGCGTCGAGGGCTGTCCCGGCGGGCGTGAGGTCGAGTCGCGGGGGCCGGAGTCGCCGGGGCGGGACGAGGTGCCGTCGGAGCGAGGCCCGGCGGGCCGAGGGGGTGCGCCGTCGGCGGTGGACCCGGACGGGCCGGTGGACCCGGACGGGCCGGTGGGCCGGGACGCACGGTCGCCGAAGGTCGCGCCCGAGTCACCGGCCCGGGCACCCGGGGCCTGCGCGGAGGTGGCCGTAAGCCGCCCGCTGGTGGGCCGGGCGGGTGGGATGTCGGGGAAGCGCGCCGAGGCCGGGGGCGGGGCGTCGGCCTGGCGCCGGGCGGCCGACGGCTCGTCCGGGATGCGAGCGGACGCGGTGGGCGGGCCGTCCGGGGGGCGAGCCGACGCTGAGGGGGTGCTCTCCGGGAAGCGGGTGGCGGAGGGCGGCGGGGTGCTCAAGTGACGGGTCCGGGCCGCTCGTCGGTCGTTGGGGAAGCGGGGCGACGACGTGGGAGGGGCCTCCGGGGCGGGGGCCGTCGTCGAAGGGGTGTCCGGGATGCGGGCCGAGGCCCTGGGAGGTGTGTCCGGGAAACGGGCGGAGGCCGCCGGGGGCGGGGGCGGCGTGGCGGAGGTTTGGGCGTTCTGGTTCGCGGCGCGCCGGAAGTCGGCGAAGCGCGGGTGTTCGGCGCGGCGCCCGCCACCACCACTGTCCACGACGGAACCCGACCCTCCGTTCTGCTCGAACGACTGGCCGGAGCCTCGCGCGGGCGCGTGGCCACGCCCGTGGCCGCTCTGCCCCGAGTCACGTCCGGGAACACGACCGGCCGCTGGGCCGGAACCTCGGCCACGGGAGGGCCCGGGCTCGCCCTGGCTGCCGGAACCCCGGCCGCTCCCAGCGGAGTTGGGCCCCTCCGGCGCACCCGGGTGTCGTACGTCCCGGGCCGCGCCGGGCGTCGACGCGGGCGCGGAGGACGGGCGGGGCGGGGTGCCGGGTCGCGCGGGCACACCTGCCGTCGGCGGCCGCTGCGGGCGGCGTGGCACGCCGGGTCCGCCTCCGGCGGACGGCGCACGGTCGGGACGAGGCGGCGGCACCGAGCGCGAACCTCCGGCGACGGAGTCCGTCGGGGTGTCCGGTGCGGGAGCGTCCGGTGTCGAGCCGCTGGGGGGCGGGGCCGACGGCTCATGGCCCGGGGGTATGGAGGGGCGGGGTGGGACCGGGGGGCGTGGGGGAATGGAGGCGCGGCGCGCTTCCGTGCTCATGCACCCCCCGTTTCCTCGTCCCTTGCAGACCCGGAGGTCGTCGTTTCCCGCAGACCCGGAGGTCGGCTTCTCCCGCAGACCCGGAGGTCGTTGTTCCGTGCATACCCGGAGGTCGTCCAGGTGTTCGACCGCTCATGGGGAGCGGTCGTCACGCATGTCGTGGGTGCGCCCGCCGAGCCGCCCGGCACCTCGGGCAAGCCATACCCGTGGCAGCGGATCGGCATCCCCGTCGAGGTCGTCCCTGCGTGCGCGTCACTCTACGGGTTGGCCCCGGTCGAACGGGAACCAGTCCCGCGGGACTGCGGCTTAAGCCCGGAACGTCCCCCTACCCTGCGGTAATCATGTCTGGCAGGCTTCGTGCATGACTGCGCGCGCCGCCGACCGGGCCCGGTACGACCGGGCCACAGCTCATCTCGACGCCCCGCTGGCGATCGTCGACCTCGACGCCTTCGACGCCAACGCCGACGACCTCGTCCGCAGGGCCGGCGGCAAGCCGATCCGCGTCGCGAGCAAGTCCGTTCGCTGCCGGGCGCTGCTGGAGAGGGTCCTGGCCCGTGAGGGCTTCCAGGGCATCATGTCGTTCACCCTCGCCGAGTCCCTGTGGCTGGCCCGTTCCGGGTTCGAGGACGTCCTGCTCGCCTATCCGTCGGCGGACCACGAGGCGTTCGCCGAACTGGCGGGCGACCCCAAACTCGCCGCCGCTGTGACCGTGATGGTCGACGACCCCGCCCAGCTCCAGCTGATCGACGACTCCCGACGCGGCGGCACCGAAGTCGTACGGGTCTGCCTGGAGTTGGACACCTCGCTGAAGCTGCTCGGCGGACGGGTGCGCGTCGGCGCGCGGCGCTCCCCCCTGCACTCCCCCGCGCAGGTCGCCGACATGGCGCGCGCCGTGGCCGAGCGCCCGGGGTTCAAGCTGGTCGGGATCATGGCCTACGAGGGGCATATCGCCGGCGTGGGCGACTCGGTGGCCGGACGGCCGCTGCGTTCGCGGGCGGTGCGCATGATGCAGGCCACCGCGAAGAAGGAGCTGGCCGCGCGGCGGGCCGAAGTGGTGCGGGCCGTCCGGCGGGTGGCGCCGGACCTGGAGTTCGTGAACGGCGGCGGCACCGGCAGTGTGCAGCACACGGCGGCCGAGGAAGCGGTCACCGAGATCGGCGCGGGGTCCGGGCTGTACGTGCCTCGGCTCTTCGACAACTACACCTCGTTCACGGGGCGTCCGGCCGCGCTGTTCGCGATGCCGGTCGTACGGCGCCCGGGTGTCGGCGTCGTCACCGTCCTGGGCGGCGGTTACCCGGCCTCCGGCGCGCCCGGCCCCGACCGGCTGCCGGTGCCGTATCTGCCGGAGGGGCTGAAGTACGACCCGCAGGAGGGGCCGGGCGAGGTGCAGACCCCGCTGCTCGGCGCGCCCGCCGACGATCTGCTGCTCGGGGACAAGGTGTGGTTCCGGCACGCCAAGGCCGGTGAGCTGTGCGAGCGGTTCGACGTGCTGCACCTGGTGGAGGGCGACGAGGTGACGGCGACCGTGCCGACGTACCGCGGCGAGGGGCATACGTTCCTTTGACATGCTCCTCGCCCTGGAGGGCGAGGATTCTGGCCTTCTCGACTGGTTGCCGTGCCGCTAGGCGGCACGGTTTCCGGTCGGGATTCCGTGGCTTCCTGTTTCTTCGCGCTGTGCCGGGACTGCTCCTGGTCCTACCGGCGCTCCGCAGGCCGACGCCGCCAGTCCGGCGGCCGTCTCGATGTTGAGTGCGGCGTTGTGGTCCCGGTCGTGGAGGGTGCCGCCGGCCTCACACCTCCATTCCCGCACGTGCAGACCCTCCCGCCCCCGTGAACCCCGGTAGCGCGGGGAGCGGTCGGGGGCCCGGCGCGGGTTCCCGGTCCCGTACCCGGGCGGGGCTCGGGCTCGGGCTCGACGCAGCTCACGAGGGGCCGAGGCTGCTGCCCACTCCCCCGCCCGTGTCGGCCTCCGCGTCGCCCGCCGGGCGGATGCCCCGGACGATCTCGTCGATGTCGTCGAGCGGCGGGCCGTCGTCGCCCGCGTCGAGGGCGAACCGGACCAGGACCGGGGCCTCGGAGCCGACGCTGGAGGGGAAGACGAGGGACTGGACGTAGCCGCCGGCCCCCGCCCCCGTCGTCACCCGCCAGCGCACGTAGTAGCCCGCGCGGCCGGCGACGGCGACCGAGCCGGAGCCGACGACCTCGTGGCCGGTGATGCCGCCGTACGGCTGCTGGTCCAGGACGTCGCGGTCGAAGGCGTCGTTCGCGGCGTCCTCGATGTCCTTCTCGGCGAGGATCTTCGGGGAGGTCTCGTCGCTGCCGGTGACGGTCCGGGAGACGACGACGCCACCGCGGCACACACTGCCCTCGCCGGGGCAGTTGATGGTGCCGTCGGTGACCAGGACGGCGTCCTCCTCACCGGACCGGTCGCCGTCCTCCCAACCCTCGGGGATCGGGAAGGTGATGCCGTTGAGCTCGTCGGCGACGCGGTCGGCGTCCTCCGAGGGGGACGGGCCGGCGGACTCCGTCGGGGAGGGGCTGTCCTTCCCGTCGGCCCCGGAGGTCGGGGACGCCGTGGTGGTCCTCGTCCCCTGCCCGCCGTCGCCGTCCTTGCCGAGGAGCAGGACACCGCCGGTGACCGCCCCGGCCACCAGGACGGCGCCGACGGCGGCCAGGGCCACGACCTTGGTGCGGCCGGGGCCCCGGCGCGTGGGCGGCTGGGGCTGGAGCACCGGGGGGACGGACTGTTCCGGCTGGCGCCGGTGGTCGGTCCACGCGGTCCCGTCCCACCAGCGTTCGGTGAGCGGGTAGGACGGGTCGCGGTACCAGCCGGGCGGCGAACTGCTCATCCCGGCACTTTAATCACACCGACGGGGCCGGTGTTCCGGGTCCCGGGACGGACCGCCCGGAGCGACGCCGGGACCGACCGCCCGGAGCGACGCCGGACGGACCGCCTAGAGCGGGGTGACGTACGCGCCCGAGATACCGCCGTCGACCAGGAAGTCGGTGGCGTTCACGAACGAGGAGTCGTCGCTGGCGAGGAACGCGACGGCGGCCGCGATCTCGGTGGCCTCGGCGAACCGGCCGACGGGGATGTGCACGAGCCGGCGCGCGGCCCGCTCCGGGTCCTTGGCGAACAGCTCCTGGAGGAGGGGGGTGTTCACCGGTCCCGGGCAGAGCGCGTTGACGCGGATGCCCTCCCGGGCGAACTGCACGCCCAGCTCCCGCGACATCGCCAGCACACCGCCCTTGGAGGCCGTGTACGAGATCTGCGAGGTCGCGGCGCCCATGCGGGCCACGAAGGACGCGGTGTTGATGATCGAGCCCTTGCCCTGGCGGCGCATGTAGGGGATCGCGGCCTTGCAGCACAGGTACACGGAGGTGAGGTTGACCTCCTGCACCCGCTTCCAGGCCTCCAGGCCGGTCTCCAGGATGGAGTCGTCGTCGGGCGGGGAGATGCCCGCGTTGTTGAAGGCGATGTCGACGCTGCCGTAGGTGTCGTACGCGGTCTTGAAGAGCGCCTCGACCTGCTCGGCGTCGGTGACGTCGACCTTGACGAAGAGCCCGCCGACCTCCTCGGCGGCCGCCTTGCCGCGCTCCTCGTCGAGGTCGCCGCAGACGACGTGGGCGCCCTCGGCGGCGAGCCGGCGCGCGGTGGCGAGGCCGATGCCGCTGCCGGCACCGGTGATGACGGCGGTGCGGCCGACCAGGCGGCGGCAGATGTTCTCAGGGGACGTCGAGGTCACTGTGCGGGGCCTTCCGTGCTGATGAAGACGTTCTTGGTTTCGGTGAAGGCGGCGAGCGCGTCCGGGCCCAGCTCACGGCCGATGCCGGACTGCTTGAAGCCGCCGAAGGGGGTCCAGTAGCGGACGCTGGAGTGCGAGTTGACGGACAGGTTGCCCGCGCGGACGCCCTGCGAGACCCGCAGGGCTCGGCCGACGTCCCGGGTCCAGATGGAGCCGGAGAGGCCGTACGGGGTGTCGTTGGCGAGCCGGATCGCGTCCGCCTCGTCGGTGAAGGGCAGCAGGACGGCCACGGGTCCGAAGATCTCCTCGCGGGCGGCGGCGGAGTCGGGCCGCTCCCCGGTGAGGACGGTCGGCGGGAACCAGAAGCCGGGCCCGTCGGGGGCGTCGCCCCGCAGCGCTGCCGCCTCCTCGGGCACGAACGACCGTACGCGGTCCAGCTGTTGACGGGAGATCAGCGGGCCCATCTGCGTCTTCTCGTCGGCGGGGTCGCCCACGACCACACCGGCCAGCGACTCGGCGAGCAGGCTCTGGACCTCGTCGTACACGGACTCCTGGACCAGGACGCGGGTGCGGGCGCAGCAGTCCTGGCCGGCGTTGTCGAGGAAGGAGAACGGGTCGACGGCCCTGGTGAGGTCGGCGTCGGCGAAGACGATGTTCGGGCTCTTGCCGCCGAGTTCGAGGGTGACCTGTTTGACCTGGTCGGCGCAGAGTTCCATGACCCGCTTGCCGGTCCGGGTGGAGCCGGTGAACACGATCTTGGCGACGCCGGGGTGCTTGACGAGGGCCTCGCCGGTGATGTCGCCGCGTCCGGGCAGGACCTGGAAGAGATGCTCCGGGAGCCCGGCCTCCAGAGCGAGTTCGGCGAGGCGCAGCGCGGTGAGCGGGGTGGTCTCGGCGGGCTTGAGGACGACGGCGTTGCCGGCGGCGAGTGCGGGTGCGGTGCCCCAGGCGGCGATCGGCATGGGGAAGTTCCAGGGCGCGATCACTCCGACGACCCCGAGCGGTTCGAGGATCGTGACGTTCATGCCGCCGGGCACCGGGATCTGCCGGCCGGAGAGCCGTTCGACGCCGCCGGCGGCGTAGTCGAGCAGGTCCCGGACGTTTCCCGCCTCCCAGCGGGCGTTGCCGAGGGTGTGTCCGGCCTCGCGGACCTCCAGGCGGGCGAGCTCCTCGACGTGGTCGTCGACCACGGCGGCGAAACGGCGCAGGAGCCGGGCCCGGTCGGCGGGTGCGACGGCGGCCCAGGCGTGCTGGGCCTTCTCCGCCCGGCGCACGGCGGCGTCGACGTCGTGCTCGGCGGCGCCCGCGACGGCGGCGATCACCTCCTCCGTCGCCGGATTGAGGACGTCCAGGATGTGGTGCTGGGACAAGGGATGCCTCACAGACGTTCGAAGGAGCGGCGCAGCTCCCAGTCGGTCACGGCGGCGTCGAAGGCCGCCAGCTCGACGCGGGCCATGTTCAGGTAGTGCGCGACGACCTCCTCGCCGAAGGCGGCCTTGGCGATGGGGCTGTGCTCCCAGAGCTCGGCGGCCTGGTGCAGGGTGGTCGGCACATGGTCGTACTCGGCGGTGTAGGCATTGCCCGCGCACACCTCCGGCAGTTCCAGCTTCTGCTCGATGCCGTGGAGGCCGGCCGCGATCAGGCCGGCGACGGCGAGGTGCGGGTTGACGTCACCGCCGGGGAGCCGGTTCTCGAAGCGCATCGAGCGGCCGTGGCCGACGACCCTGAGCGCGCAGGTGCGGTTGTCGTACCCCCAGGCCACGGCGGTCGGGGCGAAGGAGCCCGGCTGGAACCGCTTGTAGGAGTTGATGTTGGGGGCGTAGAGCAGCGAGAAGTCCCGCAGGGCGGCCAGCTGTCCGGCGAGGAAGTGCCGCATGACCTGGGACATCTCCTGCCCGTCGGCCATGACGTTGGTGCCGTCGGCGTCAGCGAGGGAGAGGTGGATGTGGCAGGAGTTGCCCTCGCGCTCGTTGTACTTCGCCATGAAGGTGAGCGAGACGCCCTCCTGTGCGGCGATCTCCTTGGCGCCGGTCTTGTAGATGGCGTGCTGGTCGCAGGTGACCAGGGCCTCGTCGTACTTGAAGGCGATCTCGTGCTGGCCGGGGTTGCACTCGCCCTTGGCGGACTCGACGGTCAGCCCGGCGGCCGCCATCTCGTTGCGGATCCTTCGCAGGAGGGGCTCGATACGGCCCGTCCCGAGGACCGAGTAGTCGATGTTGTACTGGTTCGCCGGGGTCAGGCCCTTGTAGCCGGCGTCCCAGGCCTGCTCGTAGGTGTCCTTGAAGACGATGAACTCCAGCTCGGTGCCCACGTTGGCCGTGTAGCCCAGTTCCGCGAGGCGCTCCAGTTGGCGGCGCAGGATCTGACGGGGCGCGGCGACGACCGGGGAGCCGTCGTTCCAGGCGAGGTCGGCGATGAGCATGGCCGTGCCCTCGTTCCAGGGCACCCGGCGCAGTGTGGAGAGGTCGGGGTGCATGGCGAAGTCGCCGTAGCCGCGGTCCCAGGAGGACATCGCGTAGCCGTCGACGGTGTTCATCTCGGTGTCGACGGCGAGCAGGTAGTTGCAGCCCTCGGTGCCGTGGGCGAGCACCTCGTCGAGGAAGAAGCGCGCGGCGAACCGCTTGCCCTGAAGTCGCCCTTGCATGTCGGGGAAGGCCAGGACGACAGTGTCGATCTCACCGCCCGCGACGAGGGTGTGCAGTTCCTCGACGGAGAGCGGGGGTGTGTGGTCTGCCACGGGAAAGCCTCCTAGGGGCTTCTTCGGCCACCCCGGAGCCATTCAGCCATCCGGGAGCCATAAGGTATTACCCGTAACCATTAGTTGGGAAGGGGGAACGGTCACATGTCGCGGACAGGGACGGAACCGCAGACTCCGTGGGCCGACGACCGACTGGCGTCCGTCCTGCGTCCGGTCCGGGCGGGCAACGGCTTCGAGGAGGCACTGGAGCAGATCCTCCAAGTGGTCCGGCTCGGCCTGGTGCCCGGCGGCGAACGGCTGCCGGCCGAGCGCGAGCTGGCGGAGCGGCTCGGGATCAGCCGGGTCACGCTGCGCGAGGTGCTGAAGGTGCTCCAGGACCAGGGCCTGATCGAGGCCCGGCGCGGACGGTACGGCGGAACGTTCGTGCTGCCGCGCGCGGAAACCCCGGGCGAGGACGAGCTGCGCCGGCGCCTGAAGGGCATCGACGTCGAGGACACGCTGCGCTTCCGCGAGGTGCTGGAGGTGGGCGCGGCGGGGCTGTGCGCGGCGCACGGTCTGAGCGACGACCAGACCGAGCGGCTGCGCGGGGCCCTGGCGCGCACCCACAACGCGCCGCTCACGGAGTACCGCCGGCTGGACACCCTGCTCCACCTCACCATCGCCGAACTGTCGGGCTCCCCCTCGCTGGCCGCCCAGTACGCGGGCGTACGCGCCGGGGTCAACGACCTGCTCGACTGCATCCCGCTGCTGGTGCGCAACCTGGAGCACTCGCAGCAGCAGCACACGGCGCTGGTGGAGGCCGTCCTCGACGAGGACGCCGAGGCGGCGCGGGAGATCATGCGCGAACACTGCGCGGGCACAGCGGCGCTGCTGCGCGGCTTCCTGGGGTGAGGGCGGATGTGGCGGCCGGGCGAGAACATGATGGATTTACGACCGCGTAACGCAGGGGTATTGCTTTTCGGCCACCCCTCCCACAAAGGTATGGATCCATTCCTTTGAGTGGGGAGAGTGGGCCATGTCCCTGAAAGCCACCGACACCGCCGACGCGGCGGACGACTACCTGGAGCGCCGGACGCTCCGCCGGGGCAGCGCCGGCTGGGTCCTGCTGACCGGCCTCGGCGTCGCCTACGTCGTCTCCGGCGACTTCTCCGGCTGGAACCTCGGCCTGGCGGAGGGCGGCTTCGGCGGCCTGGCGATCGCCACGGTGCTCATGGGCACCATGTACGCCTGTATGGTCTTCGCCCTCGCCGAACTGTCCGCGATCCTGCCGACGGCGGGTGGCGGCTACGGCTTCGCACGCCGGGCGCTCGGCCCGTGGGGCGGCTTCCTGACGGGCACGGCGATCCTGATCGAGTACGTGCTCGCCCCGGCGGCCATCGTGATCTTCATCGGTGACTATGTGGAGTCGCTGGGCCTGTTCGGCCTGGAGTCCGGCTGGCCGGTCTACTTCGCCTGCTTCGCGATCTTCATCGGCATCCATCTCTGGGGCGTCGGTGAGGCGTTGATCGCCAGCTTCGTCGTCACCGGCATCGCCGTCTTCGCCCTGATCGTGTTCGCCCTGGGCGCGCTGCCCGACTTCAGCGTGTCCGCGCTCGACGACATCCCGGTGGACACCGGCGCGTTCGGCGCGAGTTCCTGGCTGCCCATGGGGCTGCTGGGCATCTGGGCGGCGTTCCCGTTCGGCATGTGGTTCTTCCTGGGCGTCGAGGGTGTGCCGCTGGCCGCCGAGGAGACCAGGGACCCGGCCCGCACCCTGCCGAAGGCCATCCGCTGGTCGATGGGTGTCCTGGTGGTGCTGGCGGTGATCACCTTCGTCGCCGCGGCCGGGGCGCGTGGCTCCGCCGCCATCCAGGACGCCGGCAACCCGCTGGTCGAGGCGCTGCAGCCGGACGGCAAGGCCACGGCGCTCAGCCGCTTCGTGAACTACGCCGGTCTGGCGGGTCTCGTGGCCTCATTCTTCTCGCTGATCTACGCGGGATCGCGCCAGCTCTTCGCGCTCTCCCGGGCCGGCTACCTCCCGCGGGTCCTGTCCCTCACCAGCGGCCGCAAGGCCCCGTACCTGGGCCTGCTGGTGCCGGGCGCCATCGGTTTCGCGCTGGCCGCCGCGACCGGGGACGGCGGCCGGATGCTGAACATCGCCGTCTTCGGCGCGACCATCAGCTACGCGCTGATGGCCTTGTCGCACATCGTGCTGCGCCGCCGGGAGCCGGGCCTGGAGCGGCCCTACCGCACGCCGGGCGGGGTGCTGACCTCCTCGGTCGCCCTCGTCCTCGCGTGCTCCGCGCTGGTGGCGACGTTCCTGGTGGATGTGACGGCGGCCTTCATCGCGCTCGGCGTGTACGCGGTCGCGGCGGCGTACTTCGGGCTCTACAGCCGCAAGCACCTGGTGGCGAAGGCACCGGAGGAGGAATTCGCGGCGCTGGCCGCGGCCGAGGCAGAGTTGGCGCGGGACTGAGCGTCGCGTTCCACGGGTCGCGTGGGGTGTGACGTTCACGGCTCGCACGCGTGAGGAGCAAGTGTGACCAGGCCGTTGATCGGTGTGAGTACGTATCTGGCAGACGCGCGCTGGGGCGTCTGGGAGCTGGAGGCGGCCCTGCTGCCGGCCGGCTACCCCCGGCTCGTGCAGGCGGCCGGCGGCATGGCCGCGATGCTGCCGCCGGACGACCCGGCACACGCCGCCGGGGCGGTCGCCCGCCTCGACGGCCTGGTCATCGCGGGCGGGCCCGATGTGGACCCCGCCCGCTACGGAGCCGAGCGCTCCCCGCGCTGCGGCCCGGCCGCGCCCGAACGCGACGCGTGGGAGCTGGCGCTGATCCGGGCGGCGCTGGACTCCGGCACCCCGCTCCTCGGTATCTGCCGCGGCATGCAGCTGCTGAACGTCGCCCTCGGGGGCACGCTGATCCAGCACATCGACGACCACGCGGTCGGGATCGGTGTCTTCGGCCGCCACGCGGTGAAGCCCGTACCGGGCACGCGCTACGGCGA
This sequence comes from Streptomyces sp. ATCC 21386, assembly GCF_018728545.1. NCBI lineage: Bacteria > Bacillati > Actinomycetota > Actinomycetes > Kitasatosporales > Streptomycetaceae > Streptomyces > Streptomyces sp. ATCC 21386. Next base: position 3,650,916 of record NZ_JAAVVL010000001.1, on the reverse strand, counting down.
CCTCGTCCCCGAGGAGACGGACGTCCCGACCTACCACCACCAGGCCGTGGACCGCCTGGGCACCGGCCTGCTGGCCTCGGCCCACGCCTCCGACGGCACGATCGAGGCCGTCGAGCTGCCCCCGCCCGCCTGGGCGTTGGGCCTGCAGTGGCACCCTGAGATGGGCGAGGACGTACGGGTGATGCGAGCGCTGGTGGAAACGGCGACGCTCTGAGCAGCCGCCGCCCTCGCCCCCGCCGCCCCGTGAAAAAGCCGGGGCTGCGCCCCAGCTTTGCCAGGCCCGCAGGGGCCGAAATCCTGTAGGGGCGCGGGGAACTGCGCGAGAAGCCCCACCGGAGCCGCACCCGCCCACGACACACGCACCCCCGGCGCCGTCAGACGGCCGTAGGCCCCCGCGTGAGGCCGAGCAGGTCCCGCGCAGGTCCCGTCGGGCGGTGGCCCGTCGGCCACACCGCTCGCAGGGCGCGCCGCAGGCGGACGCCGTTCACGGGGACGCTGACCAGACGGCGGGCGGAGAGTTCCTCGCCGAGGGCGAGTTCGCTGAGCACCGCCGGGCCCGCGCCGCTCAGCGCCGAGGACTTGACCGCCGTGGTGGAGGAGAGCTCGATGAGGGGCCGGGCCAGGCCGCCCAGGGCCGCTTCCAGGACCTGCCGCGTACCCGAGCCCTTCTCGCGCAGGATCAGCGGCGTGGAGGCCAGCTCGGCCGCCTCCAGGGGTTTGCGGCGGCGCGCCCAGGGGTGACTCGGCGCGGTCACGACGATCAGGTGGTCGTGCGCTATCACGGCCGCGTCCAGCCCGGCCGGAACGGTCGGCCCCTCGACGAACCCCAGGTCGGCCTCGTCCGCGAGCAGCCGCTCCGCCACGACCGTCGAGTTGCCCGCGAGGAGCGAGACCGCCGTGTCCGGGCGCGCGGCGCGCAGCGCGATGAGCCAGCCGGGCAGCAGGTACTCGGCGATGGTCATGCTCGCGGCGACCCGGAGCCGGGAGTCACGCCGGTCCCGCAGCGCCTGCGCGCCCGCGTCGAACGCCTCGGCCGCCTCCACGATCCGGCGGGCCCAGTCGGTGACGAGCGCCCCCGCGTCGGTGAGCCGGGACCCGCGCGGCGACCGGTCGACCAGCGCCACCCCCAGCTGTCGTTCCATCGAGCGGATGCGGCTGCTCGCGGCGGGCTGGGTGATGCCCAGCTCCCGCGCCGCCCGGCCGAGCGAGCCCAGCCGGGCCACGGCCAGCAGCAGTTCGAGCGCCCCGAGATCCGGCACCCGGTGGGCCAGCCCGCCCCGCTCCCCGTTCGTCTCGCTCATAACCCAAGCTTATGTCCCCATACAACCGGACTCCCTGGTGGGCCCCGCACGGCGGCGGGACGCTCGACGCATGGCCACCGCAGTCCGCCCAGCCCGCCCGTCCACGCCCCACCCTCACCCCCGCCCCCGTCCGGGTGCGCCCGCGTCCCGCCCGCTCCCGTTCCCCGCCCTTCGCCACCTCGGCCCGAACTGGTACGCCCCGGTCATGGGCACCGCCATCGTCGCCTCCGCCGGTGCCGGACTCCCCCTGGACCTCCCAGGTCTGCGGACGGCCTGCGCGGCGGTGTGGGCACTCGCCCTCGTCGCCCTGGTCGCCGTCCTCGGCGCCCGTGCCCTGCACTGGACCCACCACCGCGACCAGGCCCGCGCCCACCTCCTGGACCCGGCCGTGGCCCCCTTCCACGGCTGCCTCTCCATGGCCCTGTCGGCCGTCGGCGGCGGTGCCCTGGTCGTCGGCCGCGACTGGACCGGTGTGCGGGCGGCCGTCGCCCTGGACGTCGTGCTCTTCTCCGCCGGGACGGCCGTGGGCCTCGTCGCCGCCGTGGCCGTGCCGTATCCGATGATCGTCCGGCACCGGATCGACGCGGACCGGGTCACTCCGGCCCTGCTGCTGCCCCTCGTCGCCCCGATGGTCTCCGCCGCGCTCGGTCCGTTGCTCGTGCCGCACCTGCCGCCCGGGCAGGCCCGGCAGACGTTGCTCTTCGGCTGTCTCGCGCTGTTCGGGGTGAGCCTGCTGGCGACACTGCTCGTCCTGCCGGCGGTGTGCGGCCGGCTCGTCACGGCGGGGCCGTTGCCGCTCGCGCTGACGCCGAGCCTGTTCCTGGTCCTTGGACCGCTCGGGCAGTCGGCCACCGCCGTCGGCAACCTCGCCGACGCGGCCCCCGGCGCGCTGCCGGCCCCGTACGCGCACGCCCTCACCCCGTTCGCCGTCCTCTACGGTGTCCCCGTCCTCGGCTTCGCGCTGCTCTGGCTCGCGCTCGCCACCGCTCTGGTCGTCCGTGCCCGGCGGCGGGGCATGGGGTTCTCGATGGCCTGGTGGGCGTTCACCTTCCCGGTCGGCACCTGTGCCACCGGCGCGACGGGACTGGCCCGGCACACGGGACTGGTCGCCCTGGACGTCCTCGCCGTCGCGCTGTACGCGCTGCTGCTGGCGGCCTGGGCCACGGCCGCCGTGGGCACCGTGCGCGGTCTGGTCAGCGGAGGGCTGCTCGCAGCGCCGCGTCCAGCACCCGCGGCGCCTCGGCCAGCGACGGCCCGTACCAGGTGAGGTGCCGACCGCTGAGCAGCGCGCAGGGCAGCCCGGGAAACGCCTCGGGACCGTCGTCGGCCGTGAAGCGGTACGGCTCGTCGGGCAGGACCACCACATCGGGCGCGGCGGCCCGCAACTCCTCAACGGGGACCCGGGGATAGCGCTCCGCGTGCCCGGCGTACAGATGGTCCACGCCGAGCCGGGCGAGCACGTCACCGGCGAAGGTGTCCCGGCCGAGGACCATCCACGGCCGACGCCAGACGGGCACGACGGCCGTCGTCCTGCGGCCGGGCGTCAGCGGACCGTCCACGGCGGCGGCCGACGGCCGGGACCATGCCGACTCCGCCTCGTCCAGCCAGCGCGGCCGGGAGCGGGCCCCGCAGGCACGCAGCACCCGGTCCAGTTCGGCGAAGGCGCCCGGTACGTCCCGTACCTCGGTGACGAGGACCTCGACCCCCGCCTCGCGCAGAGCGGCCAGGTCCGCCGCGCGGTTCTCCTCCTCGTTGGCGATCACGAGGTCGGGGGCGAGACGGGCGATGTCGTCGGTCCTGGGGTTCTTGGTGCCGCCGATCCGGGCCACGTCAAGATCACTCGGGTGGGCGCACCAGTCGGTGGCGCCCACCAGCACGCCGGGCAGCGAGACGGCGACGGCCTCCGTCAGCGAGGGGACGAGGGAGACGATCCGGGGAACGGAGCCCACGGCGATCTCACGCGCCCTTGCGGTGACGGTCCTCCAGGGCTTCGATGTGGTCCGCGACGGCGACCACGATCACCCGGGTCTCGGGCTCGGTGGCCCGCCAACGGTGCCGTACGCCACCGGACATGTACAGCGTGTCACCGCGTCCGAGGCGGTGGGCACGGCCCTCGGCCTCGACCTCGACGGCGCCGTCGACGACGTACATCAGCTCGTCGTTGCGGTGCTGGACCTCGCGGCCCTCGTCGTGGTCGCCGGTGAACTCCATGGCGTGCAACTGGTGGTGACCGCGCACCAGGGAGCGCGAGCTGGAGTCGGGGGGCGTGAAACCGTCCTCGTCGGCGGCGCGCACCACGTCGACACTGCACGCCGGATCGGCCGCGGCGAGGAGTTCGACGGCTGTGGTGCCGAGGGCGTCCGCGATACGTTCCAGGGAGGGCCTGCTGGGGCGGGCCCGTTCGTTCTCGACCTGGCTGAGGAAGGGGACCGACAGGCCGCTGCGCTCGGCCACGGCGGCGAGGGTGAGCTCCTGTGCCCGGCGCCGCCGCCGGACGGCCGCGCCCACCCGAAGGGGCTGTTCTTTGTGGTCGCCCATCGCTCCGGCTCCCTCCTTCGCTCGTCGGTCGGCTCACGGACACCCCACCGGGCGGCCCCGCGAACGCTCACTGGTCCGGTTACGGATGGCCACCCGTCCGGCACTCACCGGGCGCGCTCGTCCTGATGAGTTCTCTGCACCCTACGCATGTTCGGCAAACCGTTTCACGCGCCCGTCACATCCCTGTAAACCGGCAGGGGGTCCATGCTCACACTTCTCGCCAGCCGCGTCCTCCTCCCGCCTCCCCACCCACGGCGTTCTGGTGCCGCACGGCGGGCGGGGCGGCCGCCCCGGCGAACGCGTGGGGTGACACGTGCCGCACGCCCCGTCACCGACACCCGCCGGGCGGGTCCGCCGCCCACGACACCCGTCCCGCGCAGCCAGGACACCGCCCCGGGCACCCCCACGGGACCACCCCCGCGTCCGCGAAGTCATGCACCGTGAAAGGCGGTTGAAGAACCGCGAGCGGCCCGCCCCACCGGCCGGCGGGTCGCCGGGCCGGGTGGATGCGGACCGCCCCAGGGTTGTCCGGATCTTTACTCGTACGCCAGTACGCGACTCCCCTCATCCGTTCGGGAAGTCGCGCCCGGCCGCCTCACTCCGCCGCCACGCGGCCGTCTCGTCGACGACCGCTTCGCCAGGGCCGTCCTGTCGACGATCACTGCACGGGGGCCATCTCGTCGACGATCCCCGGATGCGCGTCGATCCACTTCTCGACGCCCTCGTCCTCCCGGCCCCGCCCGGCCTTCTGAACGGCCTGCTCCAGGCTCATCAGCTCGTCCGGGGTCATGTGCCAGTTCTTCAGCCAGCCGTTCAGCTCCGCGTACTCGTCGGGGAAGTCCCGGTGCGCCAGCGTACGGATCTGGTTGTTCGCGCCCCAGGTCTTCTCGGGGTCGGCGAGCCGAGTGAGGTCGTACTTGTCGTACGCCCAGTGCGGCGACCAGAGCACGACGGCGATCGGCTCCTTCTTCGCGTAGGCGCGGTCCAGTTCGGCGAGCATCGAACTCGTCCCGGCCTTGGTGAGCTTGAAGTCCGACAGCCCGTAGGCGGGCATGACGGTGTTCTCCAGCCGGACCATCTGACCCGTGCCCGGTTCGATGCCGACGATCCGCCCGTCGAACTCGTCCTTGTGCGTCCGCAGGTCGTCCATGGTGCGCACGCCCTTCACGTACGACGGGACGGCGATCTCCAGCGACGTCCTGTCGTACCAGGCACCGAGGTCCACGAGATCGTTCCGGTACTTGTCCCAGTACGACTTCTGCGCGACCGGCAGCCAGGCGTCGAACTCGACGTCGACCTGACCGGTGGACAGGCCCGTGAACAGCGGTCCGATGTCGAGCTTGGTCTTCTTCGGCCGGTAGCCGCGCTTGTCCAGGACGTTCTCCCAGAGATGGGTGACGGCGATGCCCTCGTCCCACGCCGGATAGCCGATGACCGGCGCGGCACCGGCCTGCCTGCCCTGCTCGTAGCGGGACTCGGCGACCGGGGCCAGCTCGTCGACGATCCCGGGGTTCTTCTTCAGCCAGGCCCTGACACCGTCCTCCTGGTGCCCCTTTCCGGCGGCCTGGACGGCGCCTTCGAGGGAGGTGAGCCGGTCGTCGGTGAGCTCGAAGTCCTTCAGCCAGCGGGCGACCTGGGGTTCGTCCTTCGCGAAGCCCTTCCGCCCCAGCGTGTGGATCCCGTCGCCCGCGCCGAAGGCGCCCTCGGGGTCCTCCAGCTTGGTCAGGTCGTACTTGTCGTACGCCCAGTGCGGCGACCAGAGCGTGACGGCGACGGGCTCCTTCTTCTGGTAGGCGCGGTCCAACTGGGCCAGCATCGCGGAGGTGTTGGACTTGATGAGCTGGTACTCGCCCTTCAGGCCGTACACACTCTGGACCTTGTCCTCGTAGAGCTTGGTCTCGCCCGCGCCGGGCTCGATGCCGTAGATCTTCCCCTTGAACAGATCGCCCTTGCCCTTGAGGTCGTCGAGGGACTTCACGCCCTTGACGTAGGAGGGGACGGCGATCTCCAGCGAGGTCTCGTCGTACCAGCTGCCGTAGTCCTCCAGCCGGTCCTTGTACTTCGCCCAGTACGAGGCGTGCGTGGCCGGCAGCCAGGAGTTGGTCTGGATGTCGACGCTGCCCTGGGCCTGGCCGTTGTAGAGGGCGCCGACCTCCAGCGACCTGGTCTCGGGGGTGAAGCCGCGCCGCTGGAGGATCTCCTTCCAGAGGTAGGTGGAGGCGACGCCCTCGGGCCAGTCGATGTAGCCCATGCTGATCGGGCGTCCCTGGCCGACGTTCGTCGTGACCTCGGTGGTGTCGTCCGACCTGCCGAAGACGTTCAGGCCGCCGGCGACCAGCGCGAGCACGACCACACCGACCATCGCGACCGGGGTGGCCGGCTTCCAGCGCAGGAAACGCAGGCCGCCGAGGGCCGTGCCCGCCTTGGCGAGGGCGCGGCGGCCGAGCGGCGACACACGCTGGTTGAGCGCCCCGGTCATCCGGTCGAGGTAGATCGCGAGGATGACCACCGCGATACCGCCCTCGAATCCGAGGCCGACGTCCACGGAGCTGATGCCGTCGTACACCGTGGAGCCGAGTCCGCCGCCCCCGACCATGCCCGCGATGACGACCATCGACAGGGCCAGCATGATCACCTGGTTGACGCCCGCCATGATCGTGGGCAGCGCCAGCGGCAGCTGCACCCGCCACAGCGTGCGGCGCGGATGGGTTCCGAACGCCTCGGCCGCTTCGACGAGTTCGGCGTCGACCTGCCGGATGCCGAGCTCGGTGAGACGGACGGCGGGCGGCATCGCGAAGACGATGGTGGCGACCATGCCGGGCACCGGCCCCACCCCGAAGAAGAAGATGCCCGGGATCAGATAGACCATCGCCGGCATCGTCTGCATGAAGTCGAGCACCGGGCGGATCGTGCCGCTGACCGCGCGGCTGCGGGCGGCCCAGATACCGATGGGCAGCGCGACGGCGAAGATGATCACGCAGGAGACCAGCACCAGCGCGAGCGAGTTCATCGCCGGTTCCCACTGCTCGATCGAGTCGATGAACGCCAGGCCGGCGAAGGCCAGGACCCCGGGGAGCAGCCCGCGCAGCCAGAGGGCGAGCACGGCGAGGATGCCGGCCAGGAGCAGCGGGTCGGGGGCGGTGAGCACCGTGTTCGCCGCGTCGTACATGACCTCGACGACGACCTTGATCAGATCGAAGAGCGGCCCGAGATTGTCCCGGAGCCAGTCGACGCCGTGGGCGACCCAGTCGCCGATGTGGATCCTAGGCACTGGCCTTCACCGCCCGTACGGCCTTGTCGCGCGGGGCGTCGCACGGCACGGGCGCGGCGTGCGCGCCGTCCCGCCCGTACGCGCCGTCCCGCCCGTGCCCGCCGCCGTGCCCGCCGCCCTCGCCGCCGTCCTGGTCGCCGAGGAAGCCGATCAGGCGTCGCTGCGGAACCACGCCGACGAGGGCGCCCTTCCGGTCGAGCACCGCGACCGGGTGGGACAGGCGGGCGCTGAGCGCGCAGAGTTCCGCGAACGACATGTCGGGCGTCGCGGTACCGCAGCCGCAGTCCGCCTCGTCGCCCCGTACGGCGGTGTCCATGACGGCCCCGGCGGTGAGCACCCGGGAGCGGTCGACGTCCTGGGTGAAGGACGCCACGTAGTCGTCGGCGGGGCGGATCAGGATGTCCTCGGCGGTGCCGGTCTGGACGATACGGCCGTCGCGCATGACGGCGATGCGGTCGCCGAGGCGCATGGCCTCGTTGAGATCGTGCGTGATGAAGACGATGGTCTTCTTCAAAGTCTGCTGGAGCTCCAGCAGTTGGTCCTGCATGTCACGGCGGATCAGCGGGTCGAGCGCGCTGAACGACTCGTCCATCAGCAGCACGTCGGCGTCGGTGGCGAGGGCACGGGCCAGGCCCACGCGCTGCTGCATGCCGCCGGACAGCTCGTCGGGCCAGGACTTCTCCCAGCCGGCCAGGCCGCACAGGGCCAGCGCCTCGGTGGCGCGTCGCAGCCGTTCGGCGCGCGGCACGCCCTGGACCTCCAGGCCGTAGGCGGCGTTCTCCAGGACGCTGCGGTGGGGGAAGAGCGCGAAGTGCTGGAAGACCATGCTGATGCCGGTGGCACGCACCGCCCGCAGTTCACGGTCGTCGATCGCGGTCAGGTCCCGGCCGCCGAAGCGGACATGGCCCGCGGTGGGCTCCAGAAGCCCGTTGAGCATGCGCAGCAGCGTGGACTTGCCGGACCCGGACAGGCCCATGACGACGAAGATCTGGCCCGGCTCCACCGTGAAGGAGGCGTCGATCACGGCGGCGGTGGTGCCCTCGGCGCGCAGTTCCTCACGGTCGGCGCCGGACCTCAGCCGGTCCACCGCGTCGTCGGGTCGTCTGCCGAAGACCTTGAACAGGCCCTCGGCTTCGAGTCTGGATGACTCCCTGGCTGACACATGCACCTCTTGCGATAGCGACGAAACGGCCCGCCTCCCCCGCCCGCAGGCCGACCGTGGAGCGCGGCGGGATCGGCCCGCCCGGCGCGTGGTGTCGACACCACGGCCGGCGCTGCTCCGGGGCCGCGCCTGCCCGGGCCCGACCGGGCGAAACGCGGCCGTGGTCCGCTTCACAGGGCGTTCACCGCAGGCCAGGGGCGTTCACCGAACACCTCCACGGGGCGCACGCGCTGCGACGTCGGGGCCCGTGCGGTAGCGGGCACCGGGGCGGCGCGCGGTCAGGTGCGGGCCCGTGCGCACCGGGGTCGGGGCCGGCGCGCGGTCGCGTCGGGGCCGTCGGCTGTTGCGCGAGGCCCTGTGTCCGTGGTGTACGGCATGATGCGGGGCGTGACCCGACGCCTGATGCTCCTCGACACCGCCTCGCTGTACTTCCGCGCCTACTTCGGGGTGCCGGAATCCGTGAAGGCCCCGGACGGCACCCCGGTGAACGCCGTGCGCGGGCTCCTCGAATTCATCGACCGGCTGGTCAAGGACCACCGGCCGACGGACCTGGTGGCCTGCATGGACGCCGACTGGCGGCCGCAGTGGCGGGTCGACCTCATCCCCTCCTACAAGGCGCACCGCGTCGCCGAGGAGCACGAGGTCGGACCCGACGAGGAGGTGGTGCCGGACACCCTCTCGCCGCAGGTGCCGGTCATCGAGGCGGTGCTGGACGCGCTCGGCATCGCGCGCGTGGGCGTCGCCGGGTACGAGGCGGACGACGTGATCGGCACCTTCACGGCCCGGGCGAAGGACCCGGTCGACATCGTCACCGGCGACCGCGACCTGTACCAACTGGTCGACGACGAGCGCCAGGTACGGGTGCTCTATCCGCTGAAGGGCGTGGGCACACTGCAGCTCACCGACGAGGCGTGGCTGCGCGAGAAGTACGGGGTGGTCGGGCGCGGGTACGCGGACCTGGCCCTGCTGCGCGGCGACCCGAGCGACGGCCTGCCCGGTGTGCCGGGCATCGGCGAGAAGACGGCGGCGAAGCTGCTCGACCAGTTCGGCGACCTGGCCGGGATCATGGCCGCGGTCGACGACCCGGCGGCGAAACTGACCCCGTCGCAGCGCAAGAGGCTCGACGAGGCGCGGGCCTATGTCGCGGTCGCGCCCAAGGTGGTCCTGGTGGCGGCCGACGTACCCTTGCCGGACGTCGACACGGCACTGCCGCGCGAACCGCGGGATCCGGCGGCGTTGGAGGCGCTCGCGGCGCGCTGGGGGCTCGGCGGATCGCTGCAGAGGCTCCTGGCGACGCTCGGAACATGAGAAGTGCGCCTCGGAGGGGGCGTACGCCGGAGGGTGGGGTGACACTTCGGTAGTGAGGGCTCTGAGGCGCGATTCACATCGAGAAGTCCTCCACACGCTCCGAGCATGGGGTGTTCATCAGGGGGAGATGGTAACTTAGGTAAGCCTTATCTAGGTATTTGGGAGGCCGTCATGGCAGAGCGTCCGGAACGCAGGACCCCGAAGCCCCACACCGCGCGAGTCGTCCGCACCGAGCGGCTCACTCCGCACATGCAGCGCGTCGTACTCGGTGGCGACGGCCTCGCCGAGTTCTCCCTGCGCGGCAGCACCGATCATTACGTGAAACTCCTGTTCGGCCCCGAGGGTGTGACCTACCCGGAGCCCTTCGACATCGAGCGGATCCGCGCGGAGTTCCCCCGGGACCGGTGGCCGGTGACCCGGACGTACACCGTGCGCGCCTGGGACCCCGAACTGCGCGAGCTGACCCTCGACTTCGTGCTGCACGGCGACGAGGGCATCGCCGGTCCGTGGGCCACCCGTGTCCAGCCGGGCGAGCTGATCCGTTTCCTGGGCCCCGGCGGCGCGTACGCGCCCAACCCGGAGGCCGACTGGCACCTCCTCGTCGGTGACGAGTCCGCCCTGCCGGCGATCGGCGCCTCGCTGGAGGCCCTTCCCGACGGCGCCCGCGCGCACGCGATCGTCGAGGTCGCCGGCGCCGAGGAGGAACAGAAGATCAACTCCGATGTGGAGGTGGTCTGGTTGCACCGCGGCGACCGTCCCGTGGGCGAGGCCCTCGTCGAGGCCGTACGTGCGCTGGAGTTCCCCGAGGGCCGGCTGCACGCCTTCGTCCACGGCGAGGCCGGCTTCGTCAAGGAGCTGCGCCGGCTGCTCCGCGTCGAACTGGCCGTCCCCCGCGAGGACTTGTCCGTCTCCGGGTACTGGCGCCTCGGCCACGACGAGGACGGCTGGCAGGCCTCGAAGAAGGAGTGGAACGCCCGCGTGGAGGCCGAGCAGGAGAGCCCGCCCGCGACGGTGTGACCCCACGGCCCGACGCCCCCACCGCTTGCCCGGCCCTGTCGGGCGCGCGGCTTCCCCGGGACGCCCCGTGACCGGGCCGGGCGACTTCCCCAGGACAAAGCCCGGTTCACCCGTTTGAATGAACACATGGCTGTTCGGCACACGAGGGCACGCCGCGGAGACCGGACCCGGGCCGGAAACAGGGCCCGGGGCGGAGGCAGGGCCCGGTGCAGAAGCAGGACCTGGGGCGCGGTCACCGTGGTCTCGTCGCTGCTGGTCCTCGGCGGCGTCCCGTACGGCATGGGCACCGCCCCGGCCGCGCCCCCGCCGCAGCCGCCGCCCCAGCTCACGCAGGAGGACGTCGACCGGGCCGTCGAGGCCGTCGACGGCCTCGTCGAGCGCGGCATGGACCGGACCGGGGTGCCGGGCGTCGCGGTCGCCGTCGTCCACAAGGACCGGGTGGTCCACCTAGAGGGCTACGGCAAGCGGCACGTCGGCCAGGACGCCGAGGTCGACGCGGACACGGTGTTCCAGCTGGCGTCCCTGTCGAAGCCGCTGGCCTCGACGGTGGTCGCCGAGGCCGTCGGCGACAAAACCGTCGACTGGGACGACCCGGTGACCGAGCACCTGCCCGGCTTCGCCCTCAAGGACCCGTGGGTGACCGACCACGTCACCCTGGCCGACCTCTTCTCGCACCGCGCCGGCCTCCCGGACCACGCCGGCGATCTCCTGGAAGACCTCGGCTGCGACCAGGACTACATCCTCGACCGCCTCCGGCTGGAGCCTCTGACCCCGTTCCGCGCGAGCTACGCGTACACCAACTTCGGTTTCACGGCGGCGGGGCAGGCCGTCGCCGACGCCGCCGGGACGACCTGGGAGCAGCTCTCCGAGGACCTCCTCTACGACCCGGCCGGCATGGACGCCACCAGCTCCCGCTTCAGCGACTACGAGGGCACGAACAACAAGGCCTTCACCCACGTCCGCGAAGAGGGCTCGGACGGCGGCGACACCACCGACTGGGAGGCGACGTACGTCCGGGACGCCGATGCCCAGGCCCCGGCGGGCGGCGCCAGTTCCTCGGCCCGCGACCTCGCGCGCTGGCTGCGGCTCCAGCTCGCGATCGGCGATCTGGAGGGCGACCGGATCATCGCCGCCGACCCCCTCGAACGCACCCACGTCCCCCAGACCGTCTCCCAGCCGCCGCCCGCGCCGGCGGGCCGCACCGGCTTCTACGGCCTCGGCTGGAACGTCTCCTACAACGACGACGGCCGCCTCCGGCTGAGCCACACCGGCGCGTTCGCCCTCGGCGCCCACACCAACGTCACGATGCTCCCCGGCGAACAGCTCGGCATCGTCGTCCTCACCAACGGCTCCCCCGTCGGCCTCGCGGACGCCGTCGCCCTGAACTTCTTCGACACGGCGCAGCACGGCAAGCCGACCGAGGACTGGCTGGACCTGGCCGCCGGGATCTACGAGCAGGAGGCCGACGAACTCCGCTCCCCCACCGACTACTCCGAGCCTCCGGCCGACGCCTCCGACGCCCGCGCCGACTCCGCCTACACCGGCACCTACGCCAACGCGTACTACGGTCCCCTCACGGTCACCGAGGCGGGCGGCGACCTGACACTGCGGCTGGGCCCCCGGCCCATGACGTTCCGTCTGACCCACTACGACGGCGACACCTTCTTCTTCGAGACCGTGGGCGAGAGCGCGACCGGCCCCTCGGGCGTGACCTTCAAGGGCGACGAGAACGGCCGGGCGACCTCGGTGACGATCGAGGCGTTCGACGCGAACGGGCTGGGGACCTTCAGACGTCCGTGAGCAGCTCCGCGAGCAGGCCGGGGAGGAGGTCCACCAGCCGCGCCAGAGCCTCCGCGAGCGCCACCACCCCCGGGCCCGGCGCCCCGCCCGGTTCGGCCATGTAGAGGTCCCGGCGGATCTCGATCATCAGGGCGCTCACCCTGGGGTCCCGCCCGTAGTACTTCAACGGGACGTACGCGCCCCGGAACGGGCTGTCGACGCCCGTCCCACCGAACCCGCTGAACACCTCCTCGGCGGCGGCGAGCAGCCCGGCCGGAGTGTGGAACGGATCGGTGCCCAGGCAGACGGGCGGGCGGGGACCGTCGCCGTGCAGCTCGTAGGGCAGACGCTCGCTCGGGTACGAGTGGACGTCGACGACCACCACCCGCCCCGCGGCCGCCAGCCGGTCGGTGACGGCGTCGGTCATGGCGTCGGCGTAGGGACGGAAGTAGCCCTCGACGAGCGACCTCCCGCTCCCGTCGAGGGGCAGACCGTCGTGGTCGGCCGGACGCAGCACCTCGCCGTGCGTGGTCCGCGTGTAGACGGCGCCCATGCCCACGGCCAGCATCTCCTCCCGCTCGTCCGGGAACCGCTCGGGGTCGACCACGAGCCGGGACCACCGGTTCACGAACCGCCACGGGCGCACGGCAGACCGCCCGGCGGCCGACTCGGCGATGCGGTCCGTGTACGCGTCGGTGATGTGGTCCAACTCCCGGGCCAGCGCGGTGTCGTCGAGCACGATCCCGCTCCGTACGGCGGCCGGGATCGCGCGCGAACCGTGCGGCACGTGCAGCAGCACGGGCGACTCGGGAGCGCCCGGGTGGAGCAGGTGGCAGGGCGGCGACGCGTCGTTCATCCGGAGGTTCCTCACCGCGGTCGTCGGGGCGGGCCGGCCGCCCGCAGCCGCTCAGCATAGAAGCGACGCTCCACCGGCCCCACCGCGGCACCCGTCCGGGCGCGCTCCACGACCGCACCGCGGCCTTCGCACCGCAACCGGACCGCCGCCTCCGGGCCTTCGCGCATGGCCCGGGCCCGCGTCCCGGGCGTTGTTGAGCGTGGCTCGGCCGCGCCTTGTCCCGACCCTCCACCCCTGCCACGGTCGTGAGGATTTGGGCTCGCCCCGGACACGGTCGCGTGACGCGCGCGACACAGGCCTCCCCTAATTTCTGTCGCCCGACAGGAATGCGCGCGCTCGTGCGCGAGAGCTCGCGTCCCCCCGGGCGCGAAGGCTCGCGCCGCTTGTTGCGAAAGCAGGTTGCCGCCATGACGAGCACCGCCCCCGAACTCCGTCCGGAGCCACCCCACTCCCCCGACGACCGCTCCCTGACCGAGTTCGGCTACCGCCAGGAACTGCACCGCAGCCTGAGCAGATACGCCTCGTTCGCCGCCGGTTTCTCCTTCATCTCGGTCCTCACGACCGTCTTCCAGTTCTTCGCCTTCGGATACGCGTTCGGCGGCCCGGTCTTCTTCTGGACCTGGCCGGCGGTGCTCGTCGGCCAGCTGCTGGTGGCCGCCTGCTTCGCGGAACTCGCGGCGCGCTACCCGATATCGGGCTCGATCTACCAGTGGTCCTCGCGCCTGTCCAACCGGACCTTCGGCTGGTTCGCCGGCTGGATCATGGTGATCGGACAGATCGTGGTGGTCGCGGCGGCCGCGCTCGCGCTCCAGATGGTGCTGCCGGCGATCTGGTCGGGCTTCCAGTTCGTGGGCGGCGACCCGGCACCCACGTCGTCGACGGGGGCGGCGAACGCGGCCGTCCTGGGCGTGCTCCTGCTGGTCCTCACGACCATCGTGAACGTCCTCGACAACCGGGTGCTGTCCGTGGTCAACCGGGTGGGCGTGACCGCCGAGATCATCGGCGCGATCCTGATCGTCGTCCTGCTCCTCACCCACTCCGAGCGCACCCCCGGCATCACGTTCCACATGGCCGAGGGCAGTACCGATCTGCTGGGGGCCCTGCTGGTGGGCTCGTTCATGGCGGCGTACGTGATGATCGGCTTCGACAGCGCGGGCGAGATGAGCGAGGAGACCCACAACCCCCGCCGCACCGCGCCCCGCACGATCCTCACGGCCCTCGGCGCGGCCGGTCTGCTCGGCGGTCTGCTCGTGCTCGGCGGTCTGCTCGCCGCGCCGAGCCTGACCGACGGCAGGCTCGGCGTGGACGGCCTGAGCTATGTGCTGACCAGCAGCCTCGGTGACGGCGTGGGCCGCCTCCTGCTCGCGGACGTGGTGGTGGCGATCATCGTGGCCACACTCGCGATCCAGACGTCGGCCTGCCGCATGCTCTTCTCGATGGCCCGCGACGGCCGGCTCCCCTTCGCCGCACGGCTCGCCGAGGTCAACCCCCGCACCGGCATGCCCACCGCCCCCGCCGTGGTCGTCGGTGTCCTCGCCGCCGCCCTGCTGCTCCTCAACTTCGCCTCACCGGAGGCGTTCCTGGCCATCGGCACGACCTGCATCGTGATGCTGTACCTGGCGTACGCGATGGTCACCGGTCCGCTCCTGATCCGTCGGCTGAAGGGCACGTTCCCCACCGCCGGCACCGACGAGACCGGCAAGCCCCTGTTCTCCCTGGGACGCTGGGGCATTCCCGTCAACGCCCTCGCCCTCCTCTACGGCCTCTTCATGACCGTCAACCTGGCCTGGCCCCGAGCGGAGGTCTACGACCCGGCCGGCGGCCACTGGTGGTTCCAGTGGTTCACGGTCCTGTTCCTCCTGGCCACGATGGCCGCGGGTACCGCGTACCACCTCCTCCACAAGCACCGCACACCCTCCGGTTGACGCTCGTCCCGCTGCGCACCAACACCCCGTCCCGCCTCGGCACCGCACCGTCCGCCCGCCCGGCACACAGGCCCGGCACAGACGGCGCGCCGGGCAGGGCGGGGCCGAGGGCCGCTCCATGCGCCGGGGTCGTACGCCCTTTCAGCCGCCCTGAAGCCAGCGCATGGTGCGAAGTGGTGGGCTGCCAGGGCGGGTTGCCGCCGCACCCAGGGGGCCGGAATGAGAGAGCGTCCGACGGTGTGTCATACACCTTTCGCAGGGAGTGGCCTGTTTTCGCAGCTCCCGCCCCAAATTCAAGCCAAACGATTGACAAATCATCATAGGGCTTCCCTGCTCGCGCCTCCGGACGGTCCGCCGAGGTTGACGCGGGACAACGTGGAGCGGATGGTGGTTTGGAAGGTCAATTCCCCGGAGAGCGTCCAGAGGAAGGCGGGGCGATTCACGGCCTGGTCACCGACGGCTCGGTCGCGGCGATGGTGATCACGGATTTTCTGCACCGTCCGTATGTCACCTCGAAGCTCACGGCCGACGACACCGCCCGGCACGCGGGCAGCCAGGCCCCGTTCGACCGGTTCCGCCGGCACGACCAGCAAGCCCGGTTCGTACGCCGGTCGGCGGCGCCCGCCGACGCGGCACAGGGAGCACAGCGCGTCATTCAAGGCCTGGTGGCGGCTTGTACGCCGTCGACCAGGACAGAGGGCGGTGCAGAGGCACGTCGTCACAGACAGGAGGCAGCCGTGGCGGACACCTTCCAGATACCCTCGTTCTACATGCCGTTCCCGGCCAGGGTGAACCCTCACTTGGAAGAGACCCGTCCACGTGTTCGCGCGTGGGCGTACTCCATGGGATTACTCGAACCGCAGCACACCGATTCGCACCACGGCGGGTGGAGTGCCGAGGTCTTCGACCGGGCGGACTTCACCCGTTTCACGGCCCTGACCTATCCACACGCATCAGCACGTGAGCTGGAACTGCTGTCCTGCTGGCACAGCGTGATCTGGTGCCTCGACGACATCTTCCTGCCCTGGTGCGAGGCTCTCGGCAAGCGGGAGCAGATCCTCGACCACATCGAGCGCCTGATGTCCTTCCTGCCGGTGGCGGCACAGGTCCCGGCCGCCGGCCCGGCTCCGAAGGAGCCCCTGGAGCGCGCGCTGGCGGACCTGTGGCAGCGCACCGCCCCCGCGGCATCCCTCTCGTGGCAGTTCCTGTACACCAGATCGCTCCGACAGTTCCTGGAAGCCTCGCTGTGGGAGACGGAGAACCTCACCCGCCCTCGGTTCCCCGACCTCATCGAGCAGACGGAGATGCGCCGTGACTACGGCGCGGCCGGGTGCAGCGCGCTGCTGATGGAGCACTCGCTCGGCTGGGAGATAACCGAGGACATCCGCGCCACCCGTCCCTTCTCCGTACTGATCAACGCGTTCCGCGACACCGTCGACCTGCACAACGACATCGTGTCCTACCCCAAGGAAGTGCGCGAAGGCGTCGCCAGGAACAACATCGTGCGCGTCACCCAGGAACTGCACGGCGTCCCCCTCCACGAGGCCGTCTCGCTCGTCAACCGCATCTTGACGGGGCGGGTCAGGACGCTGGAGGAGACGGTCAGGTCGGACCTTCCGCAGGCTCTGCACGACCTGCGTACGAACCAGCACACCCAGCGCGCCGTCCTGCGCCACGCCCGGGCCATCCAGGGCTGGGCCGCGGGCTCCTACCACTGGCACGAGGACACCGATCGCTACCGGTGCGCCGCCTGACGCCATCGCCCGAAGGCCTGCCCGGAAGAGGGACCGGACCGCACCGGCGCGTCCGGTCCCCTCGTACGCTTGACCGTGATGAGACGCAAGAGTCCGGTCCCCCCTTCCCCGCTGCCGCAGCGCGACGGCATCGATCCGGTGCGGGTCAGGCTGCCGCAGGGGACGGCGTGGGCGACCGTACGCGATCACCTGGTGGAGCGGCTCGCGGCCGGGCCGGGCGTGATCGACGGCATGCTGGACGCGGGACTGATCGTGGGCGCCGACGGGCGGCCCGTGCCGCGGGACACAGTGTATGTGCCGGGCATGTACGTGTGGTTCCACCGGGACCTGCCGTACGAGGTGCCGGTGCCGTTCGCGCTGGACGTCGTGTACCGCGACGAGCACGTCGTCGTGGCCGACAAGCCGCACTTCCTGGCCACGACACCTCGCGGCAGCCATGTCACCGAGACCGCGCTCGCCCGGCTCCGTCGTGAGCTGGGGCTGCCCGCGCTGAGCGCCGCCCACCGGCTGGACCGGCTCACCGCCGGGCTGCTGTTGTTCACCGTGCGCCCCGAGGAGCGCGGCGCCTACCAGTCGCTGTTCCGCGACCGCCTCGTCGCCAAGGAGTACGAGGCCGTCGCCCCGTACGACCCGGAGCTAGCCCTTCCCCGCACCGTGCGCAGCCGGATCGTGAAGGAGCGCGGGGTCATGGCGGCCCGAGAGGTCGAGGGCGAACCCAACGCCGTCAGCGGGGTGGAGCTGCTGCGGCACCGGGACGACGGCCTGGCCCTCTATCGGCTCACGCCCCGCACCGGGCAGACGCATCAACTGCGGGTGCACATGGCCGCAGTGGGCGTACCGATCCTCGGTGACCCGCTGTACCCGGACGTGCGCGACCCCGTGCCGGCCGACGACTTCAGACGCCCGCTGCAACTGCTGGCGCGGACGCTGGAGTTCACCGATCCGGTCACGGGGCGCGAGCACCGGTTCGTGAGCGGGCGGGTGCTTCAGGCGTGGGCGTCGTACGAGGAGTGGGCGGGCACACCGTACGACGCCCGGGCCTGAGGGGGTGGCTATCGGCCGCTCAGCCACAGCAGCACGCGGCGCAGGAGCCCGGGACGGGCGGGCGGTTGGGCTGTCGCCGGCGCCGGCTGCGCGGTCCCGGAGACGGGGCACCCGGGCGGCGGGCTCGCCACAGTGGCCCTCTGGCCCTCACGCTGGGCCGGCACCGGACGGCCGAGGGGCCGCGGCTCCAGGACCTCCTTGTCCTTCGGCTCGAAGCGCACCGGAAGCCGGACGAGATGCCGGGTCGAGATCGAGGCCCGCCACCGCAGCTCGTGTTCCTCGCAGTTGAGCTGGATGTCCGGAAGACGCGCCAGGAGGGCGTCGACACCGACGTCGGCGATGGCTCGGCCCGTGTCCTGGCCCGGGCACTCGTGCGGGCCGCCGCCGAAGGCGAGGTGGGAGCGGTTGCCCTGCATGTTGGCGGTGAGATCGGGCCGTACCCGCGGGTCGACGTTGCCCGGTGCGATACCGAAGAGCAGACCGTCGCCCTTTCGGATCCGCTGACCGCCCAACTCCGTGTCCTGCTTGGCGAAGTAGGCGAGCTGGGTGCTGAACGGGGGCTCGTCCCACAGGGACTGCTCGACCGCCTCGGGCACCGTCATCTGGCCGCCCTTGAGCTGGGCGCGGAACCCGGGGTTGGTGAGGACCACCCGCAGCACGTTGGCGAGGAGGTTGGTGGTGGCCTCGTACGCGGCGATGAGCACGACGCGCAGGTGCTGGCTCACCTCCTCGTCGTTGAGCTTGGCCGGGTGGTTGATCAGGTGACTGGTGAAGTCCTCCTGGGGGTTGGACCTGCGGCGGGCGGTGAGCCCCATCAGGGCATCCATGATGTAGGCGTTGCTGGCGATGGCCGTCTCGGTGCCCTTGAGCATGTCGCGGGCCGCGTGCACCAGCCGTTCGTTGTACTCCTCGGGCATGCCGAGGATCTCGCACATCACCGCCATCGGCAGGTGCTCGGCGAACTGGCTGACGAGGTCCGCCTCGCCCTCTTCGCAGAACTCGTTGACGAGCTGCTGGGTGTAGCGGTTGATGCTGCGGCGGATGCCCCGGAAGTTGATGGTCGACATGGCGCCGGTGACCGCGCCGCGCAGCCGCAGGTGCTCGTCACCCTCGGCGTGGCAGCAGATCGGCTGCCACGCGATGTGCGGCATCAGCGGGTTGTCGGGCTTGAACGTGCCGTCCTGGAGCTTGTTCCAGAGCCGGGTGTCCCGGGAGTACTGCGACGGCGTGCTCACCATGTGCAGGTTCTCGCCGTGCCCCAGCACCACCCAGATGGGTACGTCGTCGTGGAGCAGGGCGGGGGCCACCGGGCCGTGTTCCGCGCGGAGCTTCTCGTACACGGCTCCCAGGTCCTCCGCCTCGGGGCCGTACAGACGGCGGAGCCCGCCGGGGCCCGTGCCGTGGGCGGGGCAACCGGGGGGCGGCCCGAGTGTGGGGTCGTCCGTGCCGGTCAGGGACTTTGATTCAGGCGTCACGGTGCTCGCTCCGAACTGAGGTGGATCCGGTGTCTGAAGGTGAGGGAAGTGCGGGGAGGCGACGCAAAGCGCCTGGCGCGCGCGGGCGCGCGCCGGTCAGGCCGTGGCCGCTCCCGGTCCCGCCGCCCCCGACATCGCCAGGGAGTGCAGGAAGGTCATGAGAGTCATCAGGACGTCCCGGCTGGACGCCCGGCGGCGTACGTCGCAGCGGATGATCGGGATCTCCTCGGCCAGGTCGAGGGCCTGGCGCAGCTCCTCGATGGCGTAGCGGGGCGCGTCCGGGAAGTCGTTGACGGCGACGACGAAGGGCACACCGCGCTCCTCCAGGCGGCCCATGACGTCGAAGCTGACCTCCAGCCGGCGGGTGTCGACCAGGACGACCGCCCCGAGGGCACCCTCGAACAGGCCGTTCCACAGGAACCAGAAGCGCTCCTGTCCGGGGGTGCCGAACAGATAGAGCACCAGCTCGTCCGTGATGCTGATGCGGCCGAAGTCCATGGCCACGGTGGTGGCCGTCTTGGACTTGGAGCCGAAGTTGTCGTCGACCCCGATGCCGGCCTGGGTCATGGTCTCCTCGGTCGTCAGCGGCCTGATCTCGCTGACGGACCCCACCATGGTCGTCTTGCCGACGCCGAAACCGCCCACGATCACGATCTTCGCCGCTGCCTGTGCGGTGTGCGGCAGGTGGTCCTCGGTCCGTGGACCCGTGATGGTGTCAGAGCTTTTGAAGTCCATGCATCACCGCTTCGAGGAGGGAACGGTCCGCCCGCGCCTGCCGGACGACCGGTGCGCGTGCCTGAACCAGTTCGGCCGTCAGCAGCTCGGTGAGCAGGACGGTCACCACGCTGATCGGCAGGTTGAGATAGGCCGAGATCTCGGCCACGGACAGGGGGGCCTGGCAGATCCGGAGCAACGCCGACTGCTCAGGAGCGGCGGACGGCGGCGGATCGGCGCGCGCCACGATTAACGTGACAAGGTCGATCGGGGCTCGCTCGCCCTCCGCGCCGGTGAGGATGTAGAGCCGCTCGGGCGGGCGACCGCCCGACTCGCCCCCGGGTTCCTCGCCCTCGGCCTGCGAGGAGGACGAGGACGGCTGGGGCAGCGGAGGTGGCGGGGGCGAGGGCTCGTGGTTGGGCTGGCGCCGTCGGCGTTGCGGAGGCGTCATACGGTCTGCCCGTTGCGCCGCGGCGGACTGGTGAGGTGGGAGCCGATCCGGTCGACGAGGTCGCGCATGCGGTTGCTCATCAGGCCGGGTTCGGCGACCTCGTTGGCGAGGACCGCGAGGTAGGCGTTGGCACCGGCGGCCATCATGTAGAAGTAGCCGCCGTTGATCTCGATGATGACCATCCGCATGTGGCCGTCGCTCTGGGGGATCTCACCGGCCACGGCGCCGGCCAGGCTCTGCAGTCCCGCGCAGGCGGCGGCGACCCGGTCGGCGGCGTCCGGGTCACCACCGTGGCGGGCGATCCGAAGACCGTCGGCGGAGAGCACGACGATCTGCTGGATACCGGGTACGCCGTCGGCCAGATCCTTCAGCAGCCAGTCGAAATTGGCTCGTTGCTGGATCACTTGAGGTCCCCCTCGTCGTCGGCCTCGGTGCGGGCCGGCTCGGTGTTCGCGGTGAGAGCGTCGTTGCTCACGATGGCTGCGGTGGACGCCGTCGGGTCGTCCGGGTTCCGTCGGGCGTTCGGGTCGGGGTCGCCCTTGAGCCCGGCCATGAACGCCTCGACCCACATGCCGGGCGGCGGCAGTTCCTTCTCCGGCTCGGGCTCCGGCTGCCACACGGGGGCGGCGGCCATGGCGGCCTCGGCGGCGGCCTCCGCGGCGGCGGCCTCGGCGTAGCGCTGGCTGAGCGGGATCTTGCTGCGGCTGCGGCGCTGCGGCAGGCCGTTGGCGGTCCACTCGGTGACGACGGGAACGTCGTCCTCCATGTCCCGGCTCATCTCCTCCGCGGAGCTCGGGATCCGCGGGCCGGTGGTCGGGCGACGGCGCTTGGGTTTGCGGTCGGGGCCCGGGACGCCGCCGTTGTCGATGGTCGTCACGGCGCCGGCGCCGATGCCGTGCGCGAGGCCGGGGGCGGGTTCGTCGGTCAGCAGGTCGCGGGGCACGATGATCACGGCGCGGACGCCGCCGTAGGCGGAGGGCCGCAGCGAGACGTGCATCTTGTACATGGTCGACAGACGGCCCACGACGGCGAGGCCGAGGCGCGGGGTGTCGCCCATCTCCTGGATGTCCACGCCCTGCTGGGCCTTGGCGAGCATGTCCTCGACCTTGGCCCGGCTCTCCTCGCTGAGGCTGATGCCGCCGTCCTCGATCTCGATGGCGATGCCGGTCTGCACCTCCACGGCGGTGACGTGCACCTTGGTGTGGGGCGGCGAGTAGCGGGTGGCGTTGTCGAGGAGTTCGGCGCAGGCGTGGATGACCGGTTCGACACCGACGCCGTTGACGTTGACCTTGGCGATCGATTCGAGCTCGATGCGGCGGTACTCCAGGATGCGGGACATGGCGCCGCGCAGCACGCTGTAGAGCGGCACGGGCCGGGACCACACGCGGCCGGGACGGCTGCCGCCGAGGACGGCGATGGAGTCGGCGAGACGGCCGATCAGGGCGGTGCCGTGGTCGATGCGCAGCAGGTCGTCGAAGACCTCGGGGTTGCGCCCGTGGTCCTCCTCCATCTCGCGGAGTTCGTTGTTCTGCTGGTGCACGATCGCCTGGACGCGGCGGGCGATGTTGACGAACGACCGCTGCGAGGAGTCGCGCAGTGCTTCCTCGCGGTCGACGATGGTGAGGAGGATGCGCAGCAATTCGCGCTGGGATTCCGGAAGTTCGCGCCACTCGGCGTCACCGTCGACGACGTGACGAATCACCTCTGAGGGGGATTCTCCGGTGCGCAGCCGGTACAGCGCGGCGGGCAGGATCTCCTTGCCCAGCCGGATGAACTCCTCGTCGTGGGCGGCGATCCGCTGTTCGAGGAAGGTGGTCCGGCGCTGCTGTTCGGCGCGCAGTTCCCGGACCGTACGACGGCCGCCGCGGACCGCGACGACGGCGACCGTGAGCAGCAGGAGCGTCGCGACGGCTCCGCACGAGCCGACGGCGAGCCGGGCCGGACCCGTCACCAGGAAGACGGTGGTCCCGGTCGCCGCGGCCATCAGTATCGCCGGTAGCGGCAGCACGCGCGCGTAGGGAAGTTCACGGCCACCGGGAGGCGATTGAACACTCACCATGTATGCCCTCTAAAGACGGTTCGGCTGTTGGTCGGGGGACTTGCGGGGAGTTGCTGGAGGTTGCTCGGGTTCATCCGCGAATCAAACTGGATCTTCGGTATTTTTTGGAACAAGCGCCCGAATACATCTCAACTCGGTGCGCTGCGGGCGAGCTTAGTCCGACCGGATCATCGCTGTGTCATATTCAGCAACCGCCTGAAATCACCCTCGCGCAAGGAGTACGCTCTGGTCATTTACACGCCGGGTCGCGGTTCGCACACACCGAGTAACGGCGAACAGGCATGCGAGAAGAGCCTCTTGACAGGGTGAAGGTCAGACTCCGACGATGCGCAGCGCGGCGTCCGCCGTCGCCTCCGCGAAGAACGAGACGGGGCGCTCGGGCTCCGAGCGGTGGACGAGGATGACCCCCTCGATCAACCCGAAGACGAGATCCGTCCGCAGCTCCAGCTCGCTCTTCGCGAGCGTCCCGCCCACGACCGTCGCGGCGATCAACTGCCGGTAGGCGTCCTTGAGTTCGGCCCGTACGGCATGGAAGCCCGCGAAGCGTTCGGCACGGACCTCCGGCAGGAGGTAGAGGCCGCCGAGGTTGTGCGGGCCGCCGCAGAGCAGCGCGACGTCGGCGCGGCACAGCTCCCACAGCCGCTCCTCGGCCGGGACGGCGTCCCGGGCCAGGAGGTCACGAGCACAGGTCAGCGACGGTGCGACCGTGGACTCCAGCAGCTCGGCGAGCAGTTCCTCCTTGCCGGAGACGTAGTGGTACATGGACGCCTGCCGCATGCCGGCGCGCTCGGCGACGGCCCGGGTGGTGGTGGCCGCGTACCCCCGCGTCGTGAACAACTCGGCCGCTGCGTCGAGCAGTTCGTCCCGGGGCGACAGTCCGCTCTCCGACCGCCCCTCGGCACGCGGTCTGCCGACCCGCCGCCCACCGCCGCCGCCCGCGCTTCCCATGTGTTCGATCCTCGCACACGGCACCCGGACTCCGGCTCAGGCCGATCGCCCTGTTCCCCGGCCCCCGACCGGGCACGATCATCGTGAGGGGGCGGTAACCACCCGGCAACGCGAGGGACATGGCACGGACGCGCCCCGCTCCTAATTTCTGTCGCACGACAGAAATACACGCCGCACCCGGAGGTCCCACGATGGCGACATCGACGACGTACGGAGCACGTGATCACGCCCGCGCCCAGGAGGGCTCCTCGGCCGAGTCCATGCCCGTGGTGCCCGCGAGCGACTGGCCCGCCCCTCCCTGCGAGCCCGCACGGCTGGTCTGGGCCGAGACGGTGGCGGGCGGCAACTACACGCACCGGGTGCTCGCCCGCGGCACCGAGCTCCGGCTGACCGACCTGCGCGGCGACGCCTGCGCCCATCTGCTGCTGCACCACGCCGACCGCCCCTGGGAGCGGCTGAACGTGGCCGACACCGTCAAGGTCCAGTGGAACGCCTACCTGGGCGAGGGCGTCCTGCTCCTGTCCGACCAGGGCCGGGTCCTGGCCTCGGTGGTCGCCGACACCTCGGGCCGCCACGACGCGCTGTGCGGCACCTCCACCCTCGTACGCAACACCGAGCGGTACGGGGACGGCACCCCGCACTCCGCCTCCCCCGCCGGGCGGGAACTGTTCAAACTGGCCGCCGCCAAGAACGGTCTGGAACCCCGCGACCTCCCGCCCTCGCTCTCCTTCTTCCAGGGGGTACGGGTACGCGAGGACGGCACCCTCGACTTCACCGGCTCCGCCGGCCCCGGCACCGCCGTGACCCTGCGCACCGAGCAGGACGTGACCGTGCTGATCGCCAATGTGCCGCACCCGGCCGACCCGCGCCCCGAGTACGTCAGCACCCCCCTGGAGGTGCTCGCCTGGCGTGCCCGGCCGACCGAGCCCGGCGACCCCCTCTGGGACGCCACGCCCGAGGGCCGCCGGGCCTTCTTGAACACCGCCGAGTTCCTCACCGCGAGGGGGAGCGCATGAGCACGAGCACCGTGGTCCCGGCCCGCGCCGCCTGGTCGTCGGTGATCCGCGCCGGCGAGACCCTCACCCTCACCGACCTGCACGGCAACCAGGCCGTCGACTTCCTGGTGTACGACGCCCACGACACGGCCGTCCGCTACAGCGCGCCCGACACGATCCACTCCCAGGGCGGCATCTTCCTCACCACGGGCAGCGTGCTGATGTCGAACGAACACACCCCGCTGATGACCGTGACCGCCGACGACGTGGGCCGGCACGACACGGTCGGCGGCGCCTGCTCCAAGGAGTCGAACACCCTGCGGTACGGGCACCACACCTGGTCGCAGCACGCCTGCGTGGACAACTTCCTCGCGGAGGGCGCGAGGCACGGCCTCGGCAAACGCGATCTGGTGTCGAACATCAACTGGTACATGAACGTCCCGGTCGAGCAGGACGGCACCCTCGGCATCGTCGACGGGATCTCCGCCCCCGGCCTCGCCCTCACTCTGCGCGCCGAGCGGGACGTGCTCGTCCTGGTCTCCAACTGCCCCCAGATCAACAACCCCTGCAACGGCTTCGACCCGACGGCCGTCCAGGTGACGATCGCCGGCCGGGTGCCGGCGGCCGCAGAAGAGACGACCACCGGAGCGGGCTCATGACCTTCGACACGCTGCTGGTCGCCAACCGGGGCGAGATCGCCGTCCGGATCATCCGAACCGCCCGCGAACTGGGCCTGCGCACGGTCGCGGTGTACTCCGACGCCGACCGCTCCGCCGCCCACGTCCGGCTCGCCGACGAGGCGGTACGGCTCGGCCCGGCGCCCGCGAAGGAGTCGTACCTCGACGCGGACCTGGTCCTGAAGGCCGCCAAGGACACCGGCGCGGGCGCCCTCCACCCCGGGTACGGGTTCCTCTCCGAGGACGCGGAATTCGCGCGCCGCTGCGAGGAGGCGGACATCGTGTTCGTCGGCCCCACCCCCGACCAGCTGGAGCTGTTCGGCGCCAAGCACACCGCGCGGGCGGCGGCCGAGGCCGCGGGCGTGCCCCTCCTGCCCGGCACCGACCTGCTCGCCTCGCTCGACGAGGCCCTCGGCCGTGCCTCGGAGATCGGCTACCCGGTGATGCTCAAGGCCACCGGCGGGGGCGGCGGTATCGGTATGTCGGCATGTCGATCCGCCGACGAACTCACCGAGGCCTGGGAGCGGGTGCGGCGCGTCGCCGCCGCCTCCTTCGCCACGACGTCCTCGGGGGTCTACCTCGAACGGTTCGTCGAGCGGGCCCGCCATGTCGAGGTGCAGGTCTTCGGCGACGGCGACGGCCTCGTCGTCACCTTCGGCGACCGCGACTGCACCCTCCAGCGCCGCCACCAGAAGGTCGTCGAGGAGGCCCCGGCCCCCGGCCTGCCCGACCACGTGCGCGCACGGCTGACCGCCGCCGCCCGCGACCTGTGCGCGAGCGTCGAGTACCGCTCCGCCGGGACGGTCGAGTTCGTGTACGACGCCACACGCGAGGAGGCGTACTTCCTGGAGGTCAACACCCGCCTCCAGGTGGAGCATCCGGTCACCGAGGAGGTCTACGGCGTCGACCTCGTCGCCTGGATGCTGCGCCTGGCCCGCGGCGACACCGCCGTGGTCCGGGCCCCGGGCCAGCCGCGCGGCCACGCCGTCGAGGCCCGGATCTACGCCGAGGACCCCTGCCGCGAGCACCGGCCGAGCGCGGGCCTGTTGACCCGGGTCGAGTTCCCGCCGGGCGTCCGCGTCGACGGCTGGGCGGAGACGGGCACCGAGGTCACGGCGTCGTACGACCCGCTGCTGGCGAAGCTCGTCGCGTACGGCTCCGACCGGGCCCACGCCCTGCGGCGGCTGGACGAGGCGCTGGCGAGGACCCGCGTCGACGGCATCGAGACGAACCTGGGCCAGCTCCGGGCAGCCCTCACCGACCCCGGTTTCCGACGGGCCGACCACACCACCGTGACCCTCGCCGCCGTCTGCGACCCGACGCCCCGTATCGAGGTCGTCTCCGGCGGCACGCTCACCACCGTGCAGGACTGGCCCGGCCGCACCGGACACTGGCAGGTCGGCGTCCCGCCCAGCGGCCCCATGGACGACCTGTCCTTCCGCCTCGGCAACCTGGCGCTGGGCAACCCCGAGGGCGCCCCCGGCCTCGAATGCACCCTGCAGGGGCCCACCCTGCGCTTCACCCACGCCACCACGGTCTGCGTGACGGGCGCGCCCGCACCGGTGACCGTGGACGGCGCACCGGTCCCCCGGTGGGAACCGGTGACGGTACCCGCCGGAGCCGTACTGGCCGTCGGTGCCCCGGCCGACCACGGACCTGACTCTTATACACATCTGAAAAAAAAAAAAAAAGTCCCTCCCCGCGCGCACCCCGGGCCCTTGGCGCGTAGCGGTCCCCACACCCGCTCAGCTGGGCGAACTCGACGAGGGCTGGGCGGAGGCGTTCGAGGCGACCGTCACCCGTCTGCAGGCCACGGGCGCGGACGTACGGACCCTCGACCTCACCCCGTTCACCGAGGCGGCGGCCATGCTCTACCAGGGCGCCTTCGTGGCCGAGCGCTACACGGCGGTCGGCGACTTCGTCGACAAGGCCGTCGCGGACGGTGTGGACTCCCTGGACCCCACCGTCGCGGGCATCATCACCCGGGCCCGGGACATCCCGGCCCACCGGCTCTTCGCCGACCAGGACCGACTGTCCGCCCTGCGCACCCGCGCGCTCGCCGAACTGGCCGACGCGGACGCCCTGTTGCTGCCGACGACACCGGGCCACCCCACACTCGCCGAGGTGGCCGCCGACCCGCTGGGCGCCAACGCCCGCCTCGGCCGCTTCACCAACTCCACGAACCTCTTCGACCTGGCGGCGGTGGCCGTCCCCGCCGGTGAGGTGAACGGTCACCCCTTCGGCGTGATGCTGATCGGCCCGGCCTTCACGGACGGCCGCCTGGCCCGCCTCGCCTCCGTACTCCAGCCGGAGACCCGCCTGGCGGTGGTGGGCGCCCACCTCGCGGGCCAGCCCCTGAACCCCCAACTGCTGTCCCTGGGCGCCCGACTGGAACGAACCACCACAACGGCCCCCGTCTACCGCCTGCACGCCCTGCGCACGACCCCGCCGAAACCCGGCCTGGTCCATGTCGGCGAGGGCGGCGCCCCGATCGAGGCGGAGGTCTGGCGCCTCCCGCCAGAGGGCCTGGGCCGCCTCCTGACGACCCTCCCCCGCCCCATGACCCTGGGCACCGTCGAACTCGCCGACGGCACCCGAACCCCAGGCTTCCTCTGCGAACCGTCAGCCCTCAGAGGCACCGAGGACATCACGAAGTACGGAGGCTGGCGCAACTACACAACCCGCTGAACCGGACCGCACGGCCAGGCGGATGTCTTTACGGGCCGCTGAGAACCAAGCGAGAAGCCCCATGAGCCTTCAGGGGCGCGGGGAACCACGCCAGAAGCCCGACAAGCCTTCAGGGGCGCGGGGAAGTGCGCGAGATCCCCCACTCACCCGCGCCCGTCCGACAACCGACCCCATCCCACTCCCCCGCCCGGCGAAGCCTCACCCCACCGACGAGTAGGCCACAACCCCCCTCAACACCCCGTCCACAGCCTTACGCGCACTCTTCCCCACGGTCGACCCTGCGGGCGCCGCCGCGGAGATCTGGCCAAGCACATCGATCACCTGCTTGCACCACCGCACGAAGTCACCCGCCGGCATCTCCACCTCCCGCAGCACCTCGTCCAGCCCCGCCCCCGAAGCCCACATGTACGCGGCCCAGGCGAAGCCGAGATCCGGCTCCCGCTGCCCGACCCCTTCGCTCTGCGTGATCCGGAACTCCTCCTCCAGCGCGTCCAGCCGCCCCCAGATCCGCACCATCTCCCCGAGCGCGGCCTTGGCGTTCCCGGACGGCAGCTTCGGCGCCATCGCGTCGTCGCCGACGCGCGCCTCGTAGACCAGCGCCGAGACGCACGCCGCGAGCTCCGCGGGCCCGAGCCCCTCCCACACACCCGCGCGCAGACACTCACTGGCGAGCAGGTCCAGCTCGCCGTAGAGCCGGGCGAGCCGCTTGCCGTGCTCGGTGACCTCGTCGCTTCGCAGATAGTCCAGCTCGGTGAGCAGGGCGACGATCCGGTCGAAGGTCCGCGCGATCGTGTTCGTACGGCCCTCGATACGCCGCTCCAGCTGCGCGGTGTCCCGCTTGAGCCGGTGGTACCGCTCGGCCCACCGCGCGTGGTCCTCACGGTCGCTGCACCCGTGGCACGGATGCGCCCGCAGCTCGGCGCGCAGCCGCGCGATCTCACGGTCGTCCGCGGCGGCGGCCCGCCGCTTACGGTGCCGGTCCGGCACCAGATGCCCGGCCTTGGTGCGCAACGCCGACGCCAGATCCCGGCGCGACTGCGGCGAACGCGGGTTGAACGACTTCGGGATCCGCATCCGCTCCAGCGCCTCCACCGGCACCGGGAAGTCCATCGACGCCAGCCGCTTGACCTGCCGCTCGGCGGTCAGCACCAGCGGGCGCGGCCCGTCGTGGTGCTCGAAACCCCGGTGGCCGTTGGACCGCCCGGCGGGCAGCCCGGGGTCCAGGACCAGCGCGAGCCCGGCGTACTTGCCCGTGGGCACATGGATGACGTCGCCTGGCTTGAGCTTCTCCAGCGCGACGGCGGCCTCGGCGCGCCGCTGCGCGGCCCCCTGCTTGGCCAGCTCGGTCTCGCGGTCCTTGAGGTCCCGCCTGAGGCGCGCATACTCCTCGAAGTCCCCGAGGTGACAGGTCATCGACTCCCGGTAGCCCTCGAGGCCCTCCTCGTTGCGCTGCACCTGCCGGGAGATCCCGACGACCGACTTGTCGGCCTGGAACTGCGCGAACGAGGTCTCCAGCAACTCGCGCGAGCGATGCCGCCCGAACTGCTCGACCAGGTTGACCGCCATGTTGTACGACGGCTTGAAGCTGGAGCGCAGCGGGTACGTCCGGGTGCCGGCGAGCCCGGCGAGGTGATCGGGGTTCATGCCCCGCTGCCACAGCACCACCGCGTGGCCCTCGACATCGATGCCGCGCCGGCCCGCACGCCCCGTCAGCTGGGTGTACTCACCGGGGGTGATGTCGGCGTGCTGCTCGCCGTTCCACTTGACGAGCTTCTCCAACACCACCGAGCGGGCGGGCATGTTGATGCCGAGCGCGAGGGTCTCGGTGGCGAACACGGCCTTGACCAGGCCGCGTACGAAGAGCTCCTCGACGACCTCCTTGAACGTCGGCAGCATGCCCGCGTGGTGGGCCGCGATGCCGCGTTCCAGGCCTTCCAGCCACTCGTAGTAGCCGAGGACGTGGAGGTCCTCGCGGGGGATGGAGGCGGTGCGTTCCTCGACGAGGGCGCGCACCTCGTGCCGGGACTCGTCGTCGTTCAGCCGGAGGCCCGCGTACAGGCACTGCTGGACGGCGGCCTCGCAGGCGGCGCGGCTGAAGATGAAGGTGATGGCGGGCAACAGACCTTCGGAGTCGAGCCGTTCGATGACCTCGGGGCGGCTCGGGATCCAGATCCTGGACCGCTGTCTGCGCTCGCGCTCACGGTCGGCCTCGCGCATGGCGCGGCCGCGCCGACGGTCCTGGAAGGAGGGCCGGCTGGCCTCCATCCGCGCCATCCGGGTCAGGTCCGGGTTGACGGCCTTCTTGTTGCCCTCGCCCTCCTCGAACAGGTCGTACATCCGCCGTCCGGCGAGCACGTGCTGGAACAGCGGCACCGGCCGGTGTTCGGAGACGATCACGTCGGTGTCGCCGCGCACGGTGTCCAGCCAGTCGCCGAACTCCTCGGCGTTCGACACGGTGGCGGACAGCGAGACCAGGGTGACCGACTCGGGAAGGTGGATGATCACCTCTTCCCAGACGGCGCCCCGGAAGCGGTCGGAGAGGTAGTGCACCTCGTCCATGACGACGTACCCGAGGCCGAGGAGGGTCTGGGAGCCCGCGTACAGCATGTTCCGCAGCACCTCGGTGGTCATCACGACCACGGGGGCTTCGGAGTTGACGCTGTTGTCACCGGTGAGCAGACCGACCTTGTCGGCGCCGTAACGGCGGCACAGGTCGGCGTACTTCTGGTTCGACAGGGCCTTGATGGGTGTCGTGTAGAAGCACTTCTTGCCCTGTTGCAGGGCGAGGTGGACGGCGAACTCGCCGACGATCGTCTTGCCCGAGCCGGTGGGGGCGGCCACCAGGACGCCCTTGCCCGCCTCCAGCGCCTGGCAGGCCTCGATCTGGAAGGGGTCGAGACCGAAGTCGTACATCTCGCGGAAGGAGGCGAGCGCGGTGGCCTGCTCGGCAGCGCGCCTACGTGCTGCCGCGTACCGCTCGGCCGGTGAGAGGTCCTCTGTCATCGTGCTTTCGAGCGTACCGGGCCCCACTGACAACAGGACGATCATTATCCGGATCGTGGCACCGTCGAGATCAGGACCGTCCGCCGTCCGAAAAGGAATCACGGCGAACGCACGGACGTACGACGGCGGTGGGCCCCACCCGGGATGCCGGACGCTGTTGGTAAATCCGGGGGCCTGCGTGACGACGGCCTGCACGACCCCGTTGGGGTTGTGCAGGCCGTCGTCATGTTCGTGGGGTGGGTTCGTGTCGTTGCGTGGGGTGGATCTGGCGGAGATTCCGGAGGAGACCGCGCGGCTGGCGCGTGCGGTGTTTCCGAAGGGGTGTCTGGTGATGCGGGTTCGGGATGCGCTCGGGCCGGTCTTCGCCGATGCCGACTTCGAGGAGTTGTTCTCGGCGCGGGGGCGGCCGGTGGTCTCGCCGGCGCGGCTGGCGCTGGTGTCGGTGTTGCAGTTCGCCGAGGGTCTGACCGACCGGCAGGCTGCGCACGCGGTCCGTTCGCGTCTGGACTGGAAGTACGCCCTGTCGCTGGAGCTGGCCGACGTGGGGTTCGACTTCTCCGTGCTCAGCGAGTTCCGGGCCCGGCTGACCGAGTCGGATGCGGGCCGGGCGGTGTTCGACGCGGTGCTGACGGCCGCCGGGGAGGCCGGGCTGGTCAAGGCGGGTAACCGGCAGCGCACGGACGCCACCCATGTACTGGCCGTGACCAGGGATCTGAGCCGGCTGGAGTTCGTGGTCGAGACACTGCGGGCGGCTTTGAACCAGATCGCCGAGGCGGCCGGGGACTGGCTGATGGGGTTGGCTGCGCCGGAGTGGTTCGACCGGTACTCGGCGCGTCCGGAGGACAGCCGTTTCCCGTCCCGGTGGGCCGCCCGGATCGAGCACGGCGACCAGTGCGGGGCCGACGGCACGGTGCTGCTGGAAGCGGTCTGGTCGACATCGGCACCGCCCGGCCTGCAGCGTCTTCCCGCGGTGGAGTTCCTCCGCCAGACCTGGGTGCAGCAGTTTCACCGCGTCGACGGCACCGTGCGCTGGCGGGAGCCGAAGAACACCCCGCCCGGCCTGATCCGCTTACGCACCCCGCACGAGCCCGGGGCCAGGACCGGAGCGAAGCGCGATCTGGCCTGGTCCGGATACAAGGTCCACCTCAGCGAGACCTGCGAGCCCGACGCCCCGCACCTGATCACCCACATCCACACCACCCCGGCACCGGTGACCGACAACGCCGTGCTGGAGGACATCCACACCGCCCTTGCCGACCGCCAACTGGTGCCGGACGAACACCTGCTGGACGCCGGATACGTCGACGCCGAGCAGATCCACCACGCCCGCCGCGATCACAGCATCACCCTCGTCGGACCGGTCGGGAAGAACACCATCCGGCAACAGGCAACCGGCGACGTCTTCGACAGCACGCGCTTCACCGTCGACTGGGAGCAACGCCAGGCCGTCTGCCCCGGCGGCCACACCAGCGTCCAGTGGAGAGACGCCCAGAGCCACCGCGGCACCCCGGTCACCCGCGTCCGCTTCGCCGAACGCCACTGCACCCCCTGTGAACTGCGGACTTCCTGCACCACCGCCGAAACCGGCCGCAATCTGACCCTGCGCCCCAAAGCCGAACACGAGATCCTCCAGCAGGCCCGCACCGAGCAGGACACCCACCACTGGCGCCGCCGCTACGGACACCGCGCCGGCGTCGAGGGCACCATCTCCCAAGGCGTCCAGGCATTCGGCCTGCGCAGATCCCGCTACCGCGGCCTCGCCAAAACCCGGCTGCAACACCACTTCACCGGCGCCGCCATCAACCTCGCCCGCATCGATGCCTGGCTCACCGGCAGACCGCTCGCCCGCACCCGCACCTCACCCTTCGCAGCACTCCGCCCCGCTGAATGAGATCCAGCGGGGCGGATTTACCAACAGCGTCCGGGATGCCGGATGGGGCCCACCGCCGTCTCGTCCCGGCTTCGTGCCGTGTGCCGGTGTTCAGGTCACGTCGTCGTACCCGTTGATCCGCTCCCGCTCGGGCTCGGTCTGCGCGGGAAGCGCCTTGGCCACGGACACGGTCTCGACCTCGCCGATGTCCTCGGGGGTGAGATCCAGCTCGGATGCCTCGTCGTCGGCGGGGCCGAGCGCGTCGCGCTGTCGCCTGCGCTTGTCGTTCAGCAGGGAGAAGCCGGTGGCCACGAAGTACAGCAGGATGATCGGCGCGGCCAGCGAGAGCATCGAGACCGGGTCGACGGTCGGGGTGGCGAACGCGGCGAACACGGTGACACCCATGATCATGGCCCGCCACCAGCCCAGCATCCGCCGGCCGGTGACCATGCCCGTCATGTTCATCATGACGAGCACGAGCGGCAGCTCGAAGGAGAGGCCGAACACGATGACCATGCGGGTCACGAGGTCCAGCAGCTCGTCCAGGGGCAGCAGGTTGACGGCGTTGTCAGGGGTGAAGTCGAGCAGGACCTCGGCGGCGGCGGGCAGCACGTGGTACGAGAAGTAGGCGCCCACCATGAACAGCGGGAAGCCCGCGGCCACGAAGGCCATCGAGTAGCGCTTCTCGTGCCGGTGCAGGCCGGGCGCGATGAAGGCCCACAGCTGATAGAGCCAGACCGGGCTGGCGATGACCACGCCGGCCGTCAGGGACACCTTGATCATCAGAGTGAACGGGCCCATCAGGCCCGACATCGTGATGTTGCCGCAGGCTCCCTTGCTCTCCTTGGCGAGTTCGGTGAAGTCGCGCGTGCACCCGACGGACTCCTGGACCGGCCGGGTGAGGAAGTTGATGATCTCCTGGTAGAAGACCAGACCCACCACAGAGGCCACGACGATCGCCAGGAGCGCTTTGCCCAGCCGGTTGCGGAGCTCGCGAAGGTGCTCCACGAGGGGCATCCGCCCCTCGGGATCCTTCTCCTTGTTGCGGGCAGACTTGAGCAACCCACGTCCTCATCTCGTGCGGCAGGCCGGAAGTCTGGTCCGGCCTTGCGTCAGCGCTTGGTGGTGTCCGTCGGCTCGCTCACCGGGCGGGAGCTGGTCACGTCGCCCGGGGCGGCCTGGATGGTGCGCTGGGCCGGGGCCTCGCTGCCGGCGTGCGGAGGCGCGGCCGCCGCGTTGGTGTCGTCCTGGCCTTCGGACTTCATGGCCTTGGCCTCGCTCTTGAGGATGCGGGCGGACTTGCCCAGGGAGCGCGCCATGTCCGGAAGCTTCTTGGCACCGAACAGCAGGATGATGACGACGAGGATCAGAATGATCTCGGTGGGGCCGAGCCTACCCATAGCTGTCTACCTTCTTCACCGAGGCGGCGGGTGGGGGCTGTCCGACCAGTCGGACAAGTGTCCGAACGGTCGTACTGGCAGCGATCGTAACGCTCAGGGGTGAACGCTGGGCAATCCCCCTGCGTACTCCCGATTCGCGACCCGGGCCTCGTTCTCCGTGCCGCGACAGGCAGCGTACCTGCCAAAGGTGAGAAGGTGACAGGGCGAAGTGGCGCAAAACGCACCGCGCTGTCAACTCACAGGGCCTCGGTCGCCACTCACAGAGCGTCCGCGGAACGGGCCGCGCTCGCCGTCGCCCGCTCCAGATCCTCCGCCGCCCGGCTGATCCTCCGCGCCGACTCCGCGACCTGCGCACCCAGCCGCCGGGCCTCCAGGAAGACCCGCACGGCCAGCACCCCGAGCACGACCAGCCCGACAAAACCCACAGCCACCGCGAACATCGCCCAGAACATGAGCCGACCCTAGCCCCTGGCCCTAGCCCGCCGAATGCAGCCGGAGGGTTCGCACACCGCCGCCGGTCAGCAGCTCGACGATGCGCTCACCGGCCGGCTTGCGGACGGCGGTGCCGCACTCGGGGCAGGTGAAGGAGTAGAAGGTGGTCTTGCTGGTGGCGCCGATGGCCAGCCGCAGCGCGCTCGCACCCAGCTCGAAGTTGGCCCGGCAGTCGGGGCAGCCGGCCCTGAACACCACGTCGACCGCCTTCTTCATTCCCGCGAAGGCGACCGCGACGGTCATCTCCCGGATCTCCTGGATCTCCTGCACCCCGGACTTCACCCCGGACTTCACACCGGACTTCACACCCGACACAACCGACCCGCCGCTCACAGCCCTCGTATCTCCCTTTTCCGGTCGTACGCCGTCGTCGTCTCGCCGTCGTCGTCTCGCCGTCGTCGTTTCACGTCTGGCCGCCCCCGGTGCCGCCGTCACACGGTCCCGCAGTCCCGCGGTGTTCCGGTCAGGGTCCGGCCGGCTCGGCCTCGTCGTAGGCCGCCAGCGCCTCGCGGGCCGCCCGGCGGGCGCTGTCGGCGAGGTCCGCCGGGGAGACGATCCGGCCGTCGCGCCCGAGCCGCAGCGCCAGGCGCCGCAGCGAGGCGGGGTCGGGGGTGCGCAGGCTGATGCGCAGCCCGCCGTCCGGCAGCTCCTCGGCGCTGTCGTGCGGGTAGTACTCGGCGACCCAGCGCCCGCCGGGACCCACCTCGACCACCACCTCGGGATCCTCGGCGGCCGGCTGCACCAGCGCCTCCGACAGGTCCCGCAGCTCGATCTCGGGCGGCGCGGACGGCTCGTCGAGGATCTTGATCTCGGCGACCCGGTCCAGCCGGAACGTACGCCGGGCCTCGGAGCGGCGGCACCAGGCCTCGACATAGGTGTGACCCACGCTGACCAGGCGAATCGGGTCGATCTCGCGTTCGGTGACCTCGTCGCGGGCGGGCGAGTAGTAGCGGATCCACAGCC
The DNA here is from genome assembly GCF_018728545.1 of Streptomyces sp. ATCC 21386. Taxonomy (NCBI): domain Bacteria; kingdom Bacillati; phylum Actinomycetota; class Actinomycetes; order Kitasatosporales; family Streptomycetaceae; genus Streptomyces; species Streptomyces sp. ATCC 21386. Next base: position 3,615,226 of record NZ_JAAVVL010000001.1, on the reverse strand, counting down.
GCCTGCGCTCCGAGATGGCCCGGTCCACGTCCGCGAAGACCCCGCCCTCGGCCTCGAACGTGACCGACAGGCGCGAGCTGGCGCCCGCCGCCTCCCCGGCCGCGCCCTCGACCTTGGCGGTGGCCCGCAGCAGGGCCTGCCGGTCACTCTCCCGCAGCCCGGGCAGGGTGGCCACCGCGCGGGCCGCCACCAGCAGGGCGGTGGCCTCGTCGGCGGCCAGCCTCAGCGGCTCGGCGGCCTCCGCGCCGAGGGCGGCCGGGTTGTGCCACCAGATGCGTTCGCCGTCGGTGTCGATGTCCAGCAGGTCACCGCCGCGGAAGCTGGTCCCGCACATGGGCAGCACATCGAGGTCCGACACCAGCTCGTCCTCGGTGATCCCGAAGGCACGGGCGACGTCCTCGATCCGGGCGCCGGGCCGCTCCCGCAGATACGTCACCAGGGAGAGCATCCGCCGGGTCTGGTCGATGGCGTTCGCCGGCCGGGCCGGTTTTCCCACCACGTTCTTACGTCCCCCTCAACCCTTGGCCACGGCACGCAGCCGGTCCACCACGTCGGCCCGCAGCTCGGCGGGCTCCAGGACCACCACGTCGGGCCCGAACTCCACCAGCCAGGCATCCAGACCGTGCCCGTACGGAATCTCCAACTCGTCCCAGCCGTTCCCGAGTTCCCGAACGAGGGAGGCCTTCGCGCGCAGCGGGTAGCCGGCGCCGGAGCGCAGCCGGATCAGTGCGGAACGGTCGGCCGTCTCCCCGGCCCAGCTCGCGACCGTCTCCCGCACGGTGACGACGTCGGGGACCTCGGCGGTGTACGCGGCACCCCGGCTGCGGACCTTGCCGGTGATCCGGGAGAGCCTGAAGACCCGCTCGGCACCCCGGTCCCGGTCGAAGCCGGCCAGGTACCAGTGGCCGCGCCAGCACTCCAGCGCCCACGGCTCCACATGGCGGGGCTCAGGGCGCGCGGCGGTCGCCTTGCGGTACTCGAACACGACGGGACGCCGGTCACGGCAGGCCAGCATCAGCGGCTCGAAGGCGGCCTCGTGCACCGGGATGCGTGGTTCCAGGGCCCCGTGGGCCTCGTACGGGTCGACGTCCTCGGGCAGCCCGGCCGCGCGCAGCTTCTGCAGGGCGCCGCTCGCGGCACCGGCGAGACGGGCCTGCTGCCAGACCTTCGCGGCGAGCCCGAGGGCCGCGGCCTCCTCGGCGTCGAGGGTGATCGGCGGGAGGCTGTTGCTGTCGCGTCGGGCCAGATAGCCGACCTCACCGTCGAGGTTCTCCACCGTCTCGATGACGAGGCCGAGTTCGCGCAGATCGTCCTTGTCGCGCTCGAACATGCGGTTGAAGGAGTCGTCGGAGCCGGCTGCGCCTTTTCCCGTCCCGGCGGCCTCGACATACGCCTCGATGGAATCCCGCAGCTCGCGCTTGCTGAGCGGCCGCCGCGTCCCCAGCAGACACAGCGCCAGGTTCATCAACCGCTCGGCCTTGGCAATGGCCATCGACGCCCTTCCTCCGGGTGTTTCCGCGGCACGACCGTACCGCTACGAAGCGTCGCGGCAAAAGCCGAGGGTCCATGCCCGAAAAGGCATGGACCCCAGACAGTCGGGACCGGTCACGGCATGATCGCCGCGGAACCGGGATCCGACGGATCAGACCCCGAGGAGGTCGACCACGAAGATCAGCGTCTCACCGGGCTTGATCGCCGGAGTCGGGCTCTGGTTCCCGTAGGCGAGGTGGGCCGGAATGGTCAGCTGGCGACGGCCACCGACCTTCATGCCCTGCACACCCTGGTCCCAGCCCTTGATGACACGACCGCCACCGAGCGGGAAACGGAACGGCGTCCCGCGGTTCCAGCTGGCGTCGAACTCCTCGCCGGTGGAGAAGGACACACCCACGTAGTGCACGGTGACGGTCTGGCCCGCCTGGGCCACCTCGCCGTCGCCCTCCCAGATGTCCTTGATCTCCAGGTCCGCCGGCGGCTGGCCCTCGGGGAAGTCGATCTCGGGCTTGTCAATGCTCACGTCTTCAGGCTCCTGCTTGTGTACGTACGAGGCAACACGGACAGTCTCGCATCCCCGGGGATCACATCTTCGCGAGGATGTCCACGGTGAACACCATCACGGAATCCTTCTTGATGTCGCTGCCGCTCGGCGGCGTGTCCCCGTAACCCAGCTCCGGGGGGATGACAATGAGGAGGCGACTGCCCACCTTCTTGCCGGTCATGCCCTGCGACCAGCCCTTGACGACCTGCTTCAGCCCGAACGAGCTGAGCGCGTCCCGGCTGTAGGAGGAGTCGAACTCCTTGCCGGTGTCCCAGAGCACGCCCTTGTACTGCACCAACAGGCTGTCGTCCGGACCGACCTCGGGGCCGTCGCCCTCCAGGATGTAGTTCGCCACCAGCTTCTTCGGCGGGTCGACCTTGGGCACCTCGATGGAGGGCGCCTTGCCGTCGGTGTTCGTGCCCACCTTCGGCAGGTTCACGTCGTCCTGCGCGACCTTCGCGCCCTTCGCCGAACTCTTCGCGTTGAAGGTGTCCTGGATGTCCACCACGAAGACCAGCGTGTCGGTGCCCTTGATCCCCGCCTGCGCGTTGCCGTCCTTGCCGTAGCCCCACGTCGGCGGCACGGCCATCTGGACCCGGCTGCCGGCCTTCTTGCCGGTCAGGGCGTACCGCCAGCCGTCGATGATGCCCTGCGGGGAGAGCTGGATGACCAGCGGCGTCTTACGGTCGTAGGAGTTGTCGAAGACCTTCGCCGAGGCCCAGATCTGCCCCAGGTAGTTCGCCTGGATGTAGTCGCCCTCGGCGACCGTCTTCCCGCTGCCCGCGATGACCGTCTTCACCGCCAGGTCCTTCGACGGATCACCGCTGCCCTTCGCGACGGTCGGCTTCTCGTCGAACTTCACCCCGGCCGTGATCGCCGGCAGCGGACCGTCCACGATCTTCGGCGGCTTCGCCGCGCCGCTCGCCGACGCGGACGGGCTGCTGCTGGCCTTGGCCGAGTCTGACTCGCTGTCACCACAGGCGGCGAGCGTGACCAGTCCAGCGGGAACAGCGATGAGGAGTGAGCGTCGGCGCACGGTGAAGGCCTCGTATCGGTCGATCTTGTCGGATGGCGTGCGCGCAACTCTACGGCGTGAGAAGGGCGCCGTACGGCAAACGTACGGCGCCCCGCGTTGCGTTCCGGCAATCGGGCCCGGAACATTCCGGCTCACATTCCCGCGATCAGCTTCTCCACCCGGTCGTCCACCGAACGGAACGGGTCCTTGCACAACACCGTCCGCTGCGCCTGGTCGTTGAGCTTGAGATGCACCCAGTCGACCGTGAAATCCCGGCGCTGTTCCTGTGCGCGCCGGATGAAGTCGCCACGCAGCCGGGCCCGAGTGGTCTGCGGCGGAACCGACTTGCCCTCGAAGATCTTCAAGTCATTGCAGATACGGGTGGCTTGACCTTTCCTCTCCAGCAGGTAGTAGAGGCCACGACGGCGGTGGATGTCGTGATACGCGAGGTCTATCTGCGCGACCCGCGGATGCGACATGGTCATGTTGTGCTTGGCCCGGTACCGCTCGATGAGCTTGTACTTCATCACCCAGTCGATTTCGGTACCGATCCGGTCGAGGTCCTCCGCCTCGATCGCGTCCAGCGTGCGGCCCCACAGCTCCAGCACCTGCTCCACGGTGCCCGTACGGATACCGCGGCGCTCCACGAAGTCCACGGCCTTCTCGTAGTACTCGCGCTGCACCTCCAGCGCGGAGGCCTCCCGGCCACTGGCCAGCCGCACCTTGCGACGGCCGGTGATGTCATGGCTGACCTCGCGGATCGCCCGGATCGGGTTCTCCAGGGTGAGGTCACGCATGACGGTGCCCGCCTCGATCATGCGCAGCACCAGGTCGGTGGCGCCGACCTTGAGCAGCATGGTCGTCTCGGACATGTTCGAGTCACCCACGATGACGTGGAGACGGCGGTACCGCTCGGCGTCCGCGTGCGGTTCGTCACGGGTGTTGATGATCGGCCGGGAGCGGGTGGTCGCCGAGCTGACGCCCTCCCAGATGTGCTCCGCGCGCTGGCTCACGCAGTACACCGCACCACGCGGGGTCTGCAGAACCTTGCCCGCACCGCACAGCAGCTGCCGGGTGACGAGGAACGGAATCAGGATGTCCGCGAGACGGGAGAACTCCCCGTGCCGCGCCACCAGATAGTTCTCATGGCAACCGTATGAGTTGCCGGCGGAGTCCGTGTTGTTCTTGAAGAGGTAGACGTCGCCCGCGATTCCCTCCTCGTGCAGGCGGCGTTCGGCGTCGACCAGCAGTCCTTCGAGAATGCGCTCGCCGGCCTTGTCGTGAGTGACCAGTTCGGTCACGTTGTCACATTCGGGTGTCGCGTATTCCGGATGTGAGCCCACGTCGAGATAGAGGCGGGCCCCGTTCCGCAGAAACACATTGCTGCTGCGGCCCCATGACACGACACGGCGGAAGAGGTACCGCGCCACCTCGTCAGGAGACAGACGGCGCTGTCCCCTGAACGTGCACGTGACGCCGTACTCGTTCTCCAGCCCGAAAATGCGGCGGTCCATGACTGAACATTACGCCCGATCCACCGAGCTGAAACGGGGTTCGACAGCACGGTTTGGATCATTTTCCGATGAGACCGCAACCACCGCACCCCCAGAAGGAACAGCGAGAACCCGCCCCGTGGCCAGCAGAACCAGCAACGACACGGCCCCCGCCGCGCCCGGCACGACGAACCCCCACAGCGTCCCGCCCCACTCGACGACCGGCCCGGCGACGGCCGTTCCGACCGACTGGCCCACCGTGAACGTCGTCACGATCCAGGAGAACGCCTCGGTGACCGTGCCGCGCGGTGCGTGCCGGTCGACCAGGACGAACACACACGCGATCGCCGGCGCCAGGAACACTCCCGCGAGGGTCGTCAGCCCCGTCATCCCCACCGGGCCCGGCATCAGCGTCAGCGGCACGTAACACACCGCCAGAAGCGCCACCAGCGCCTGCAGACGCCGTTCGGGCGCCCCGGTCCACTGCCGCGCGCCGTACGCCGTGCCGCCCACCAGCGCCCCCAGGCCGACACCCGCCATCAGCCATCCGTACACCGCGTCCCCGCCGTGGCCGTCCGCGTACGACACGGCGGCGACGGTGATCGAGCCGAGCGCGACACCGACGAAGAGGAAGGCGGCGAGGAGGGACAGCAGCCCGGGCGAACGCAACGCGCCCAGCCAGTGCGCCTCACGCGGGGCGGACCGCCAGGCCCTCGAAGGCGGCGAGAGAACCACCCACAGCGCCCCCAGCACCCCGACGACACTCAGCACCACCAGCGCGGCCGACGCCGACCACAGCGCCACGCACAGCGTCACCAGCAGCGGCCCGACGGTGAACATGAGCTCCTGCGCCACGGCGTCCATCGCGTACGCCGTGTGCACCTGCTCCTCCCTGCGCAGCACCGAGGACCACAGGGCCCGCAAGCCGCCCTCCAGCGGCGGCGTGCACAGCCCCGCCACCGCCATCGCGAGGTACGCCACCCCCAGCGGATCCAGCCCGGACAGCGCGAAGACGACCATGGCGAGGGCGGAGGCGACCGCCGCCGGGAACTGCACCCGCGGCTGCCCGTACAGGTCCACCAAGCGCCCCAGCAGCGGCTGCCCGACGGCGTTGGCGAGCCCGTACGCCGCCGCGAGCGCGCCCGCGAGGCTGTAGGTGCCGCCCTCCGCGCGGACGAAGAGCACGATCGCGACGGCGGCGGTGGCGTTCGGCAGCCGGCCCACCAGTGTTCCGGCGAGCAGTCGCGCGGCGTGCCGCGTCCTGAGGATCTCGAGGTATCCGGCGGCCATGTCCTGCCTCTCGACGGGCTCTCGCGAGCGACGTGTTACGTATAACGTCCCTGCGTCATACGTACCATGTGGCCTGACCACGAGTCCAGACGAGGGAGCAGGCCGACGGTGGCACGAGGTAGTACCCGGCCCACGAGCCGTGACGTCGCCCAGGCCGCCGGCGTCTCCCAGGCCGCCGTCTCCCTAGTCCTCGGCGACAAATGGCGCGGCCGCGTCTCCGAGACCACGGCCGAACGCGTACGACAAGCCGCACGCGAACTCGGCTACCGGCCCAACCTCGCCGCGCGCAACCTCCGCCTCGGCCGCACCCGCACCGTCCTGCTGGTGGTCCCCGCCCTCACCACCGAGTTCTTCGCCGGCGTCTACACGGGAGCCGCCCGCGTCGCCGCCCGCCACGGCTTCGGCGTGGTCCTCTACCCCTCCCCAGAGGGCGTCGGCCCCGCCCGCGACCCCTTCGCCTCCGCCCAGGCCGCCCTCGACGGCGTGATCGCCTCCTCCATGGCCGCGGACGCGCTCACCGCCATCCGCGGCGACCAACTGCCCCTCGTCATGCTGGACAGCGACCCCGACGGCAGCCTCGGAGCCGCGACCGTCAACCTCGACATCCGCGACGGCATCCGCCAGGTCACCGAGCACCTGCTCGCCCTGGGGCACCGCGACTTCCTGCACCTCGCCGCGGACATCCCCTCCTGGACCTTCCGCGTCCGCGCAAGGGAACTCGCGGCACGCGTGGCCTCGGTACCGGGCGCGACCCTGCGGACGGCCGCGGCGCCGATCTCCATCGAGGAGGCACGGGCCGCGACGGAGGCAGCCCTGACCGGCACCCGGAGACGCCCCACCGCCGTGGTGTGCGACGACGACAAGCTGGCCGCCGGGGTCTACAAGGCCGTACGGCGCCTCGGGCTGCGGATCCCTGAGGACGTGTCCGTCACCGGACTCGACGACCTCGCCCTCGCCACCGCCCTCGACCCCGAGCTGACGACCGTACGGCTGGACGCGGAGCTGTTCGGGGAGCGCGGGATGGAGGCCCTGCTGGCCGTCCTGGAGGGGCGCACACCGGCGGAGGGGGACATCCCGGTGGAGCTGGTGGCGCGGGGCTCCACGGCACGGGCAGGGGGCTGAGCACGCGCCCTTCAGGGCGCGCAGCCAACGGCACCGAACGCCGCGCGCCCCGGCCTGAGTCGGCCGGGGCGCACTACGGACGGGTCGTGCGGACGCTGGTGCTACTCGTCGTCTTCCTCGGAGCTCTCGGCCTCCGTGGTGGCGCCCCCCGCCTCCAGCAGACGGTCGAGCTGACGGCCCACGATGCGCTTGAACTTGCGCTGCTGCGGGCGCGTACGGTCCAGAACCGCCACCTCCAGGCGCTCCGCGGGGATCTCCCGCTGCGTGCCGTTGGTGTCGCGCGACAGGGCCTGGACGGCGAGCTTCAACGCCTCCGCCAAGGACATGCCGTCCTGGTGCCGCTGGTCCAGATAGCTGCTGATCTGCTCGGCGTTGCCACCGACCGCGACCGAACCGTGCTCGTCCACGATCGACCCGTCGTGCGGCAGCCGGTAGATCTGGTCGCCCTCGGGGGTCTCCCCCACCTCGGCCACGACCAGCTCCACCTCGTACGGCTTCTCGGCCGCGGAGGAGAAGATCGTGCCCAGGGTCTGGGCGTAGACGTTGGCGAGACCCCGGGCGGTCACGTCGTCACGGTCGTAGGTGTAACCACGCAGGTCGGCGTAGCGCACACCACCGATCCGCAGGTTCTCGTACTCGTTGTACTTGCCGGCGGCCGCGAAGCCGATCCGGTCGTAGATCTCGCTGAACTTGTGCAGCGCGCGGGACGGGTTCTCGCCGACGAACACGATGCCGTCGGCATACTGCAGCACGACCAGGCTGCGGCCACGGGCGATGCCCTTACGGGCGTACTCCGCCCGGTCGGCCATCGCCTGCTGGGGTGAGACATAGAACGGCGTCGACACCGGTTATCCGTCCCTTTCTGTCGAAGTCACTGGATCACCTTGATAAAGAGGGGCCGTCGAGGCCGAACCGGCTAGAGCAGCGCGGCCCGGGGGCCGTCCGGCTGCTCCAGACGCCGCTCCAGGATCGAGCGGGCGATCTCGGAGGACTCCTCATCGGTGAGCCGACGGAAGCCGTCCTCGGTGATCACGGTGACGATGGGGTAGATCCGGCGGGCGACATCGGGACCACCGGTCGCCGAGTCGTCGTCTGCCGCGTCGTAGAGGGCCTGGATGACGAGGGTCGTCGCCTCGTCCTCGGAGAGATCGGCACGGAACAGCTTCTTCATCGCACCGCGCGCGAAGATCGAGCCCGAGCCGGTGGCCGCGTACCCGCTCTCCTCGGAACGGCCGCCCGTCACGTCGTACGAGAAAATGCGGCCCTTCTCCCGGTCCACGTCGTAACCCGCGAAGAGCGGGACCACGGCCAGACCCTGCATGGCCATGCCGAGGTTGGAACGGATCATGGTGGAGAGCCGGTTCGCCTTGCCCTCCAGGGAGAGCTGCGCGCCCTCGACCTTCTCGAAGTGCTCCAGCTCCAGCTGGAACAGCTTCACCATCTCCACGGCCAGACCGGCCGTGCCGGCGATCCCGACGGCCGAGTACTCGTCGGCCGGGAACACCTTCTCGATGTCCCGCTGGGCGATCATGTTCCCCATCGTGGCCCGGCGGTCACCGGCGAGCACCACACCACCGGGGAACGTCACGGCCACGATCGTCGTGCCGTGCGGAGCTTCGATGACGCCCTGGGTCGGCGGCAGCTGCCGCTTGCCGGGAAGCAGCTCCGGCTGGTGGTCCGACAGGAAGTCCATGAAGGACGACGACCCAGGCGTCAGGAAGGCAGCTGGTAGACGCCCGGTGCTACGAGTGTTGGCTTCCACGAAGTTCCCTCCAAGTAGGCGGCAGCCCGACGAACAGCGTCGGGATCGTCTCCCAACTTGCCGATGGCCGAATTACAGTTGAAGCACAGTACGCCTCGGACCCTACCCGTCTTGTGGCAGTGATCCACATGCACGGCCGGGGCTTTCAGGCAGATCACGCAGAGCCCCATCTGGGACGCGACCATCTCGTCGCGTTCGGCTTCGGTGAGGCCGTAGTTGCGCTTCAGATGCCCTGCGCGGCCCTTGACCGCACGGCAGGCCTTGCAGCTCGTCGAGACGCCGTCGGAGGCCGTTGCGTTTCGATGCCACTCACTGTGCGGCTTGACCTGGCCACAGCAACGACAGAACTTGTGCCCTTCAGGCGTCTCCACGCGCGGTCGCACCTTCTTGCCTTTGGCCAGCTGCCGCGCCTGGTGGTACTCCGCCCAGCACTCCCGGCAGTAGGCCTGCAGCCCGTCACGGGCCGACTTGTTACTGGCGAAGGCTGCTCGCGGCTTGTGCTCCTTACACCGCGAGCAACACTTCACGCCCTCTTCACTTGCCAACCCGTACACCCCCATCGCCTTCAAATCAAAGGCTACTGGCCGCCCTTCTGAACGAAACTTCGAACGAAGTCCTCTGCATTCTCCTCGAGGACATCGTCGATCTCGTCCAGAACCGAGTCCACGTCGTCGCTGAGCTTCTCCTGCCGCTCCTTGAGGTCTTCCGATGCCTGCGCCTCCGGCGCCGCCTCGGTCTCCTCGGTGGAACGGGTGGCCTTCTGCTGGCCGCCGCCGGTGTCCTTGGTCGCCATAACCCTCACCCCGCTCTGTTTGCCCGACATGGTCGGCAGGTCGGCTTTCCTGCCGATCGGTGATGATCAGACCCTACAAGCCGGGTCCGACATTGGCCCCGTCGTTTCCACAACGTCCGGGGGCCACCTCGATGATTCCCGGACGGCGGTGTTTCCACCCTGCTCGGCTGATCACGATTGAAGCCCGGTTCAGTGCCCGGACAACACCCTGACCAGGTCTTCTGCCGTGCGGCAGCGGTCCAGCAGCTCCTTGACGTGATTTCGCGTTCCGCGAAGCGGTTCGAGGGTTGGGACGCGCTGGAGCGAGTCCCGGCCCGGGAGGTCGAAGATCACCGAGTCCCAGGAGGCCGCCGCGACGTCGTCCGCATACTGCTCCAGACAGCGACCGCGGAAGTACGCACGGGTGTCCTCCGGCGGCTTCGTACGGGCCTCGTCGACGCCCTGCTCGGTCAGCAGCCGCTTCATCTTGCCGCGGGCCACTAGACGGTTGTAGAGGCCCTTCTCAGCGCGCACGTCGGCGTACTGAAGGTCGACGAGGTGGAGCCTGGCGGCGTCCCAGTCGAGGCCGTCACGGCGCCGGTAGCCCTCCATCAGCTCCCGCTTGGCGACCCAGTCCAGCTCGCCGGAGAGGCTCATGGGGTCGTTCTCCAGGCGGTTGAGGGTGTCCTCCCACCGGGACAGGACGTCCTTGGTCTGGTCGTCCGCGTCGGCCCCGAAGCGCTCCTCCACGTACTTGCGCGACAGCTCGTAGTACTCCATCTGGAGCTGTACGGCGGTCAGGGTGCGCCCGCTGCGCAGCGTGATGAGGCGTTGCAGGGTCGGGTCGTGCGAGACCTGGTGGAGGGTGCGTACGGGCTGGTCGACGGCCAGGTCGACGGCGATGAAGCCGTCCTCGATCATCGAGAGCACCAGGGCCGTCGTGCCGAGCTTCAGATAGGTCGAGATCTCCGAGAGGTTCGCGTCGCCGATGATCACGTGGAGGCGGCGGTATTTCTCCGCGTCGGCGTGGGGTTCGTCCCGCGTGTTGATGATGGGGCGCTTGAGGGTGGTCTCCAGGCCGACTTCCACCTCGAAGTAGTCGGCACGCTGGCTGAGCTGGAAGCCGTGTTCGTGGCCGTCCTGGCCGATGCCCACGCGGCCGGCGCCGGCGAAGACCTGGCGGGAGACGAAGAAGGGGGTCAGGTGGCGCACGATGTCCGAGAAGGCGGTCTCCCGCTTCATCAGGTAGTTCTCGTGCGTGCCGTAGGAGGCGCCCTTGTTGTCGGTGTTGTTCTTGTAGAGGTGGATCGGCTGGGCGCCGGGGAGCTGTGCCGCGCGTTCGGCGGCTTCGGCCATGATGCGCTCGCCGGCCTTGTCCCACAGGACGGCGTCCAGGGGATTGGTGACCTCGGGGGCGCTGTATTCGGGGTGGGCGTGGTCGACGTAGAGCCGCGCGCCGTTGGTGAGGATGACATTGGCGAGGCCGATGTCCTCGTCGGTGAGCTGGCTGGAGTCGGCGGCCTCGCGGGCGAGGTCGAAGCCTCGCGCGTCCCGCAGCGGGTTCTCCTCCTCGAAGTCCCAGCGGGCCCGGCGGGCCCGGTGCATCGCCGCTGCGTAGGCGTTGACGATCTGGGACGAGGTGAGCATGGCATTGGCATTGGGGTGGCCGGGGACGGAGATCCCGTACTCCGTCTCGATGCCCATTACTCGCCGTACGGTCATGCGGCCCTCCTTGCCCGGCGGCGCCCTCGGTCGGGGGCGCTGCTCAAGTACCGCTGGCGCTCCGGTGCGTGTGCGGTGCCCGTCCCCGCACTGCGCGACTCGGCGGTACGAAAGAGCCTAGAACGGCTCTGCGCTGGTGGGGAGATCATTTGCGTCATTGCCTTGCTCCGGCCTTCACCTGGAAAACAGTCGGCTGCGGGTACCCACTGAGGGCACCCGCAGCCGCCCTGTGTTTTACAGGTACTGTCCGGTGTTCGCCACCGTGTCGATGGAGCGTCCGGTGTCGGCGCCCTGCTTTCCGGTGATCAGCGTACGGATGTAGACGATCCGCTCGCCCTTCTTTCCGGAGATGCGGGCCCAGTCGTCCGGGTTGGTGGTGTTGGGCAGGTCCTCGTTCTCCTTGAACTCGTCCACGCAGGCCTGGAGCAGGTGGGAGACGCGGAGGCCCTTCTGGTTCTTGTCGAGGAAGTCCTTGATCGCCATCTTCTTGGCGCGGCCGACGATGTTCTCGATCATGGCGCCGGAGTTGAAGTCCTTGAAGTAGAGGACTTCCTTGTCGCCGTTGGCGTAGGTGACCTCCAGGAAGCGGTTCTCCTCGGACTCGGCGTACATGTGTTCCACTGCCGTCTGGATCATGCTCTGGACGGTGGTGGTCTTGGAGCCGCCGTGTTCGCCGAGGTCGTCCGTGTGCAGCGGGAGACGCTCGGTGAGGTACTTCTGGAAGATGTCCTTGGCCGCTTCGGCGTCCGGACGCTCGATCTTGATCTTCACGTCGAGCCGGCCGGGGCGCAGGATGGCGGGGTCGATCATGTCCTCGCGGTTGGAGGCGCCGATGACCACGACGTTCTGCAGGCCTTCCACGCCGTCGATCTCGGCGAGCAGCTGCGGGACGATGGTGTTCTCCACGTCCGAGCTGACGCCGGATCCGCGGGTGCGGAAGAGGGACTCCATCTCGTCGAAGAAGACGATGACGGGGGTGCCCTCGCTGGCCTTCTCCCTCGCACGCTGGAAGACGAGGCGGATCTGTCGCTCGGTCTCGCCGACGTACTTGTTGAGGAGCTCGGGGCCCTTGATGTTGAGGAAGAAGCTCTTGCCCTGGGCCTGGCCGGTGACCTCGGCGACCTTCTTGGCCAGCGAGTTGGCGACGGCCTTGGCGATGAGCGTCTTGCCGCATCCGGGGGGTCCGTAGAGCAGGACGCCCTTGGGCGGGCGCAGTTCGTGCTCCTTGAACAGGTCCGGATAGAGATAGGGGAGCTCGACCGCGTCGCGGATCATCTCGATCTGGTTGCCGAGGCCACCGATCTGCTCGTACCCGATGTCGGGGACCTCTTCGAGGACGAGTTCCTCGACCTCGCTCTTGGGCACGACCTCGTAGACATAGCCGGAGCGGGGTTCGAGCAGGAGGGCGTCGCCGGGGCGGATGGTGATGTCCAGCAGTGGCTCGGCGAGCCGCACCACCCGTTCCTCGTCGGTGTGCCCCTGCACGAGGGCGCGCTCGCCGTCCTCGAGGATCTCCTTGAGGGTGACGATGTCGCCGACGCTCTCGAACTCCATGGCCTCGACCACGTTGAGAGCTTCGTTGAGCATCACTTCCTGGCCTCGCCGGAGCTCTTCCAGGTCGACGCTGGGGCTGACGTTCACCCGGAGCTTTCGGCCTCCGGTGAAGATGTCGGCCGTGCCGTCCTCGTTCGCCGTGAGGAAGACACCGAAGCCGGCCGGCGGCTGTGCGAGCCGGTCGACTTCCTCCTTGAGGGCCACGATCTGGTCGCGGGCCTCACGGAGCGTGTTGGCGAGCCGCTCGTTCTGCGCGGACACGCCGGCCAGATTGGTCTGCAGCTCGACGATCCGCTCTTCGAGAATCCTCGTGTGTCGCGGAGAGTCGGCGAGCTTGCGTCGCAGGACGGCGATCTCCTGCTCAAGGTAGGCAATCTGCCCGGCCGGGTCGTCGGACCCTCGTCCCGGGCGGATGCCGTGGTTCATGTCGTCGTCGTGGGCTGCCACGGTCCTCACCTCCTCCAAGGGGAGCTGGACGCTTCCAGACCCTACCTGGGTGGGTGTCGATTGAAACCCCTAGATCACAAAGACGGTCGGGGTGTGTCCGATCTTCACCCTTGCGCTCTCCCTCACGCCAGGGGAATACCCACCGAACATGATTGGGAAGCCGCCCCGGGTAGGGTCGAAGTGTTCAACACCCGTCAGAGCCTGCATCGTTCCCGACCGGCTCGACGGTGACTCGACGGTGACTCGACGGATGACCCGAGGCATGAGGCGGCAGGAGAGATGAGCGTGCAGCAGGAGGCCACGGCCGCGGGCGAGGCGCTCGAGGTCTGGATCGACCAGGACCTCTGCACCGGTGACGGTATCTGCGTGCAGTACGCGCCCGAGGTGTTCGAGCTGGACATCGACGGACTGGCCTATGTGAAGAGTCCCGGCGACGAGTTGCTGCAGGCCCCGGGGGCGACAACGCCCGTTCCGCTGCCGCTTCTCACGGACGTGGTGGACTCCGCGAAGGAGTGTCCTGGCGAGTGCATCCATGTACGTCGCGTTTCGGACAGGGTCGAGGTCTTCGGGCCTGACGCGGAGTGACCCGGCGGGCACTCCGCGTCGCCCTGTGTCTGCTTTCTCACACCGGGTTTGCCGGGTGATCACTGCTCGTTCGCCCGGAGGCGACCGGTGTCAGACGCTCTGTGCCCCGGCGGGGGTGGAGCGTACGAACGCCCCGTTCTTCCACTGCCACTTGACGGGGTTCGTGACGTCCGGGCAGCAGTTGGGGACCTCGGCCGACGAGTAGCCGTGCAGGGTGGCGGTGACGGTGGCGTCGCGGACGGCGAAGTCGGAGACGGTGGTGCGGTCCTTGGGGTTCACCAGGGTGGCGACGACCCGGGGCTGCGCCGCGTCGGTGGAGCGGGTGAGCACGTACACGCCGTCGGGCGGAGTGCCCATGCTGGCGTCGCAGTGCACGACGGCCACGGTCTCGGGCCGGCCGTCCCCGTCGAGGTCGCCGGAGCCCTGCTTCTTCACGACGACGCCGACGGGTCCGCAGTCGAGCGGGAGGTCCACCTCGGCGGGGTCGGGGGGCGCCACGGCGGCGGGGGCCGGCGCTGTCGCGGGGGCGGGCTGGGCCGCTCTCGCCGCGTCGGGCTGGAGGGCGGACGACAGGGCGACGACGCCGGCGAGGGCGGTGGCCGTGGCGAGCCAGTGGATGGGGCGGGTGTGCGCGTGTGCCAGTTCCGGGACGGCGGATTGCTGCACTAGGAGCGTCTCCTGAGGGTGCTGTGCCGGTTGGGATGACCCGCATGGTGCCACACGTCACAGTGGGGTGGAACGGCGGGGTACGTGGTTCCCGCAGCTTTCGAGGTGGTGCGTCAACGGGAGAGCGCCGTGGCCGAGTTCCCGGGCGCTGCGGGGAACTCGGCCACGGCAAAGGCGCGTTCGTCGTGCGTCGTGGTCAGCGGCCGGAGCCGCCGTCGGCGTTGGGTCCGGCGTAGTCCTCGCCGTAGGCGCCCTTGGCGGGGCGGCGGCGGCGCATGGGGGGCTCGACGCCGTCGGCGAGGCGACGGGCTGTGAGCAGGAACCCGGTGTGGCCGATCATCCGGTGGTCGGGGCGGACGGCGAGGCCCTCGATGTGCCAGTTGCGGATCATCGATTCCCAGGCGCTCGGCTCGTTGAAGCAGCCGATCTCACGGATGGACTCCACGGTCCGGGCGAGCTGGGTGGTGGTGGCCACGTAGCAGCAGACGATGCCGCCGGGGACGAGGGCCTTGGAGACGGCCTCAAGGCACTCCCAGGGGGCGAGCATGTCGAGAATGACGCGGTCGACCTCGGTGTCGCTGAGGTTGTCCTGGAGGTCTCCGACGGTGAGCTGCCAGGCGGGGTGGGGGCCGCCGAAGTAGCGCTCCACGTTGGCCTGGGCGATCTCGGCGAAGTCTGCGCGGCGCTCGTAGCTGTGCAGCATGCCCTGGTCGCCGATGGCGCGCAGCAGGAAGCTGCTGAGCGAGCCGGAGCCGACGCCGGCCTCGACGACGCGGGCGCCGGGGAAGATGTCGGCGAAGGCGAGGATCTGCCCCGCGTCCTTGGGGTAGACCACGGCGGCGCCGCGGGGCATGGACAGGACGTAGTCGGGGAGCAGGGGGCGGAGCGCCAGGTAGGCGACGTTCCCCGTGGTGCGGACAACACTGCCCTCGGGAGCGCCGATCAGCTCGTCGTGCGGGAAGGAACCCTTGTGGGTGTGGAAGTTCTTTCCCTCTTCGAGCGTGAACGTGTAGTGGCGTCCCTTGGGGTCGGTGAGCTGGACCTGGTCCCCGACCTTGAAGGGCCCGCGACGGCGGGCGGCACCGGTCGGTTCGGACATGTGACCCAGCGTACCGGTCCCCGGAGGGCGCGCCGACCATGGTCCGGGGAGTGGCCGCCTCAGCTGGGCCTGGCCATCGCCTTCACGAAGGCCCGTTCCACGTCGGCCGCCGACAGGACGCCGTAGATCTCCCCGGACTCCTCCACGACGAGGTACTCCGTGGCCGGGGCGGCGCGGAGGGCGTCGAGGAGTTCTTCGCCGGCGAGTTCGGCGGAGACGCGCATGCCGTCGGTGAGGTCCTGGGCGAGGCCGCTGACGGCGACCCAGGGGCGGCGGTGTTCGGGGACGCCGACGATGGCGGCCTCGCGGACGAGGGAGAGGGGTTCGCCGTCGGGGTCGACGACGACGAGGGCGCGGGCGCCGGCCTCGTTGGCGCGGCGCAGGGCCTCCGAGAGGGGGGTGTCGGTCTCGACGGGGACGGCACGGCGGGTGAGGGCGCGGGCCTGGAGTTCGGGCAGGTGTTCGCGCAGGCGGGCCATGCGGAGGCTGTTGCCGGCGCCGGTCCAGATGATCGCGGCGAGGATGGCGGCGAGCAGGGCGTCGAGGACGGTGTCCATGCCGACGCTGTCCTCGGCGGCGGAGCCGAGCACGCCGGACTGGGTGAGCAGCGGCAGACCGATGAGGACGGAGACGGCGAGGGCCCGGCCGACCCAGGCGGCGGCGACGGTGCCGCTCATGGGCTTGCCGGTGATCTTCCAGACGACGGCGCGGAGCATGCGGCCGCCGTCGAGGGGGAGGCCGGGGAGGAGGTTGAACGCGGCCACGATCAGGTTGGAGATCATCAGGCCGGCGAGCAGGACGCCGGGGACGGTGCCCGGTTCGACGGCGAGCAGGGCGACGTAGAAGACGCCGGCCAGGATCAGGGAGAGGAGGGGGCCGACGAAGGCGAGGACGAACTCGCGGCCCGGGGTCTCGGACTCCTTCTCGATCTCGGAGACACCGCCGAAGAACTGCAGCTGGATGCGGCGCACGGGCAGCTTGTAGCGCAGGGCGGCGATGGTGTGGGCGAGTTCGTGGACGAGTACGGAGCCGTAGAAGGCGACGGCGAAGAAGAGGGCGACGAGGTAGCGGGCGGCGCCGAGTTCGGGCAGAACGCGGTCGAGTTGGCCGCCGAAGACCCAGGTGATCAGGGCGGCGACCAGGAACCAGCTGGGCGCGACGTACACGGGCACGCCGAAGGGACGGCCCATGAGGATGCCACCGCCGGGCTCCTTGGGGCGCTCGGGGGGCTTGGGTGCGGTGTCCGAGTGGGCGTAGGGGCGCGCGGACGTGGCGGTGCGCTCCGGCTCGTCCGCCGGGGTGGGCGCCTTGGTCAGGTCGGTGGGGGACGCCTGCTCGGGGGCGGCGGGCGCGGGTGTTTTCGCGGGGTCGGCGGGCGCGCGGTCGCCGGAAGCCTGGGCGTTGTCGGACGGCACGCGGCCGTCGGGCGCCTCAACGGTGTGGCGCGTCTCAACGGTGTCAGGGGTCTTGGCGCTGTCAGGGGGCCCGGCGCTGTCAGGGGTCTCGCCGGTGGCAGGGGTCTCGCCGGTGTCGGCCGCCCCGTCGTCGGCGGGGGTCGTGGCCGCGGACTTCTCGGCGTTGTCGTCCGTCGCGCGGGCGGCGGGGTCCGTCGCGGAGGTCTCGTCGGGCCGGACGGCGGTGGGGTCGGGGTCGGGCGGGGTGGGGGCGTCCTGGTTCGCCGGTGTCCCGGTCGCGTCTCGATGGGCGCGCTCGGGTGCCTGCTCGCTGTCGGACCGCGGCTGCCCGCTCCCGCCGCTCGTCTCCACGATGTCCCCTCGTTCGAAGCGTCTTCCGCAGCCGGTGGCCGGGCGGAAGGGTCTGTCGTCGATGCTATGTCGTACCCGGGGCGCGTTCCGCCCCGGCACCCCCTCTGTCTTTCCCCGCGTCGCACGAGGCACACGGGTGTCGGCGGGGGTGGTGTCGGTCGGTGGTCGTCCGGGCCCGTGACGGTCACTGTCAGTGGTGGGCCGTATGGTCTGTGGTCATGGAAACCAGCACCGACGGCACCCCCGCCGTTCCTGCGGGTGGCGAGGGCGACCGTCCTGTCGTGCGCGCCGCCGCGCCGCCCGCCTCGCTGTCGCCGTCGCGCGCCAGCGATTTCATGCAGTGCCCGCTGCTGTACCGGTTCCGGGTGATCGACCGGCTGCCGGAGAAGCCGAGCGAGGCGGCGACCCGCGGCACGCTGGTGCACGCGGTGCTGGAGAGACTCTTCGACGCGCCTGCGGCCGAGCGGACGGCGCCGCGGGCCAGGTCGCTGGTGCCGGGGCAGTGGGACCGGCTGCGGGAGACCAGGCCGGAGGTCGTGGAACTGTTCGCGGACGACGCGGAGGGTGAGCGGCTGGCGAGCTGGCTGGCGGAGGCCGAGCGGCTGGTGGAGCGCTGGTTCACGCTGGAGGACCCGACGCGGCTGGAGCCGGCCGAGCGGGAGTTGTTCGTCGAGGCGGAGCTGGAGTCGGGGCTCAGGCTGCGCGGGATCATCGACCGGGTCGATGTGGCGCCCACCGGCGAGGTGCGGATCGTCGACTACAAGACGGGGAAGGCGCCGCGACCGGAGTACGCCGAGGGCGCGCTGTTCCAGATGAAGTTCTACGCGCTGGTGGTGTGGCGGCTGAAGCAGGTGGTACCGCGCCGGCTTCAGCTGGTCTATCTGGGCAGTGGGGACGTGCTGACGTACGACCCCGTGGTCGCCGATCTGGAGCGGGTGGAGCGCAAGCTGCTGGCGCTGTGGGAGGCGATCCGGCTGGCCACGGAGACCGGTGACTGGCGTCCGCGGCCGACGAAGCTGTGCGGCTGGTGCGACCACCGGTCGGTGTGCCCGGAGTTCGGTGGTACTCCCCCGCCGTACCCCCTCCAGGTGAGGTCACCGGAGTCGGCCGGCGAGGGGCAGGGCAGAATGGGGCCGGACTAGCCGAAGGAGATTTTCGTGGCCATCCGCGTCCTACTGGTCGACGACCAGCCGCTGCTGCGTACCGGGTTCCGGATGATTCTGGAGGCGGAGCAGGATCTCGCGGTCGTCGGGGAGGCCGGGGACGGCCTCCAGGCGCTCGACCAGGTGCGGGCGCTGCAGCCCGATGTGGTGCTGATGGACATCCGGATGCCCCGGATGGACGGGGTGGAGGCGACCCGTCAGATCACCGGTCCCGGGCGGGACGGCCCGGCCAAGGTGCTGGTGCTGACCACGTTCGATCTGGACGAGTACGTGGTGGAGGCGCTGCGGGCTGGCGCCAGCGGGTTCCTGCTGAAGGACGCGCCGGCCAATGAGCTGGTGCAGGCGATCCGGGTGGTGGCGGGCGGGGAGGCGATGCTCGCGCCGAGCATCACGCGCCGGCTGCTGGACAAGTACGCGGTGCATCTGCCCTCGGGCGAGGAGCCGGTGCCGGACACGCTGCACACGCTGACGGACCGTGAGGTCGAGGTGCTGAAGCTGGTGGCCCGGGGGCTGTCGAACGCGGAGATCGCCGCCGATCTGTTCGTCAGCGAGACCACGGTGAAGACGCATGTGGGCCATGTGCTGACGAAGTTGGGACTGCGGGACCGGGTGCAGGCGGCGGTGTACGCGTACGAGAGCGGGCTGGTGCGCCCCGGCGCGCAGTAGTCGGCGGCGACCTGTCAACGCCCCGAGGGCGCTCCCTTCTTGTGGAAGGGAGCGCCCTCGGTCGTACGGGGCCGTGGTGTCGGCCCGTGCTCGTGTCAGTCCTTGCTGATCTCCCAGAAGCGGAAGACGGTGGAGGCGTCCAGGCAGTACTCCAGGCCGTAGACGTCGTCGCGGACGACGGCGTACTGCTTGGCCTGCCAGATGGGGATGAGCGGGACGTCGGTGGCGACGATGTTCTGGAGTTCGGCGTACTCCTTCTCCGTGGAGGAGCGCTCGCTCTCGGCGGCGGTCTTCGTGAGGAGGTCACCGGTGATGGTGGAGTTGTCGTAGTTGTTGCCCAGCACGTTGCCCTTGCCGAAGAAGGGGCCGGTGAAGTTGTCGGGGTCCGGGTAGTCGGGCACCCAGCCCTTGACGTACACGCCGTACTTGCCGGCGGCGATGTCCTTCTCGTACCGGTCGAAGGCGACGGACTTCACGTCGGCGTCGAACAGGCCGCTGTCGTTGAGCTGCTTGGCGACGGCCTCCAACTCCTGGTCGGTGGAGGGGCCGTAGCGCGACGGGGTGGACCAGAGGGTCAGTTCGACCTTGCCGTCGATGCCGTCGGCGCGGAGCGCGGCCTCGGCCTTGGCCTTGGACGGGCGGGCGCCGTAGGTGTCGAAGAAGGCCGTGTTGTGGCCGGTGATGCCGGCCGGGATGATCGAGTACAGCGGGGTGGCGGTGCCCTGGTAGACCTCGTCGACGAGGGCCTCGCGGTCGAGGAGGTAGGCGATGGCCTGGCGGACGCCGAGCTTGCCGGTGACCGGGTCGTCCATGTTGAAGACGAGGTGCTGCACCTCGGCGCCGGTGCCGTCGACGATCTCGATGCCGCTGGCGGTGGAGGTGTCGGTCTCGATGTCGGAGATGTCGGAGGCGCTGAGGCCGCGGTAGGTGACGTCGAGGTCGTCCTCCAGCAGGGCCTTCTTCAGGGCGTCCTGGTCACCGTGGAAGAACTTGAGGGTGACGCCGCTGTTCTCGATGTCGGCGGGGCCCTGGTAGTTCTCGTTGACGGTGAAGACGGCCTCGTCCTCGCCGAAGGACTCCAGCTTGTAGGGGCCGGAGCCGACCGCCTCGCCGTCCTCGCGGAGTCCGTCGGCGTCGTAGGAGCTCTCGTCGACGATCGAGCCGGCGCCGGAGGCGATCTTGCTGGGGAAGGTGGCGTCGGCGTACTTCAGGTCGAAGCGGACGGTCTTGTCGTCCGGGGTCTCGACCTTGTCGAGCATGGGGAACATGATCGCGGGGCCGGCGTCGTCGTTGATCTTCAGCATGCGGTCGAAGGAGAACTTGACGTCCTTCGCGGTGAGCGCCTCACCGTTGCTGAACTTCAGACCCTCCTTGAGGGTGCACTCATAGACCGTGGTGCCGCCCGCCTCGAAGGAGCACTCCTCGGCGAGGTCCGGTTCGGGCTCGGTGGCGCCGTTGGGGAAGCTCAGCAACGACTGGAAGACGTTGTTGAAGAGCAGCCAGGACCCTGGGTCGTAGCCGGAGGCGGGGTCGGTGGCCAGGACGTCGTCGGACATCCCCACCACGACGTTGGAACCGGAGCCCCCGGATCCCCCCGAGTCGGAGCCACAACCGGTCAGCAGGCCGGCGGCGAGCCCTGTCGCGATGGTCAGGACAGGCCACTGGGTGCGCATGTTCACGTATGGATGCCTTGTGTCGTCGGTGCATTGCGGGCACTCCGGGCTCCCCCGAGGCGGAACGGCCCCTGCCTGGAGGGATGGTGAAGTCCGGTCAGTCGCTTCTGCCGCGGCCCAGCTCCCAGAGCTGGAGGGTGGAGGCGGCGTTGAGGGCGTACTCGGCGCCGGTGACGTCGTCGCGGGCGGCGACGTACTGCTTGCCCTGCCACAGCGGCAGGATCGGCACGTCGTCGGCGACGATGTCCTGGATGCCGGTAAGGCTCTCGGCGGCGGAGAGACGGTCGGCCGCACGGCGGGACTCGGGGATCAGCTTGCCGCGGATCTCGCTGTTCGCGTAGGGCGAGCCGAGGAAGTTGTCCTTGTCGAGGAAGGGCGCGAGGTAGTTGTCGGCGTCGGGGAAGTCCGGGAACCACCCCATGCCGTAGACCGCGTACTCGCCCTCCTGCTCGGCGGGGCGGAACGTGGACCAGGGGGTGCCCTTGATGGTGACGTCGAACAGGCCGCTGTCGTCGAGCTGCTTCTTCAGCACCTCGAACTCCTTCTTCGTGGCTGCGCCGTAGTGGTCGGTCGTGTAGTGGAGGGTCAGCTTCACCGGGGCGGTGACGCCGGCGGTCTCCAGGGTCGACTTCGCCTTGGCGACGTCCGGGTCGCCGTACTTGTTGAAGAAGGAGTTGGAGTGGCCGGTGATACCGGCGGGGACCAGGGAGAAGAGGGGTTCGGCCTGGGAGCCGTAGACCTTGGCGACGAGTTCGCCGCGGTCGATGACCTCGGCCATGGCCCTGCGGACGGCGGTGCTCCTGACCGGCGAGGCCTCGGTGTTGAAGGCGAGGTAGCGGATCTCCAGGCCGGCGGACTCGACGACGTCGATGTCGCTGTCGGCCGCGTCGGAGAGCTTGGTGATCTGCTCCGGGGTCATGGTGCGGGTCATCAGGTCGATGTCGCCGTTCTTCAGGGCGGTGCCCATGGCGTCGGCGCCGTCGAAGGAACGCAGCTCGACCTTGTCGTTCTTCGGGTCCAACTGGCCCTTGTAGTTGGGGTTCTTGGTGAACACCGCTCGGACCAGCTCGTTGTTCTCGACCTCGGCGTCCAGGGTGTACGGGCCGGAGCCGTCGACCTGGAAGCCGTCGCGCAGCTTGTCCTTGTCGTAGTCGTCCGGGTTGACGATGCCGGCGACGGGTGTGGACAGCTTGTACGGGAGGGTCGCGTCGGGGCTGTTGAGGTGGAAGATCACCTCGTTGTCGCCCTTGGTCTCGACGAGGTCGATGGTGGACAGCAGGGCGAAGACACCGCTGTCGGCCTTGAGGGAGCGGGCCCGGTCGATGGAGAACTTCACGTCCTCGGCGGTGATCGGGTCGCCGTCGGCGAACTTCAGGCCGTCACGCAGGGTGCAGACGTAGCGCTCGTTGCCGGTGTCGGTGAAGGAGCAGCGGGAGGCGGCCTCGGGTTCCGGTTCCCCGTCGCCGCGCGGCTGGACCAGGAGGGTCTGGACGGTCTGGCGGAGGATGTTCCAGGTGCCGACGTCGTACGCGTAGGCCGGGTCGATCGGGGCCGGGGCCTGCTTGGAGGCGGTGAACCGGTCGGTGGTGCCGACGACGATCGCGTCCCCGCTGTCGCCCGCGCTGTCGGTGGCACCGCAGGCGGCGAGTACCGGGGTGAGCAGACCGATCACGGCCGGCAGCACCAAGGTCTTGCGGTTCATGCGCGCTTGTTCTCCAAAGCTGGGTTCCAGGACGGCTGCCGGCGGGGTGGTGCGAGCGCGTCCTGGGAAGTACGGCGATGTTCTCGCGTCGAGATTAGCCCGCACGGCCAGAGGGTCCCGCGCACACCGGAGTTGAGTTCCCATCACGCTGCGGAACCAGGTGTGGACGCAAACGATGTAGTACCCACGGAATGTTTGGGGCACCGTTCGCCAATCGGGACACAAAGGCGCACCGAACGCCCCTGAACCGGGGGTTCGGGGGCGCCAGACGACCACTTCAGGGGCCCTGTGAAGTGGTCAACGTCACAGGTGGAAAGGTATTCCCCCGCGCGGGAATTCAGTCATCGCGGCCTGGTGAATTCCCTGTCCCGAGCGGTGTCGCGCGATCTTGGAATTCGTTGGGCTTTCAATTGGCCGTGATCGCCATCAGGTCACGCAGAAATGGCAGGTCGACCTCTTCCAGCGAGGTCACGACGGTGCGCCGGACGGCGGGGGCGATGGGGGCCACGGACGGGACGGCGACCACATGGCAGCCGGCCGCCTCCGCGGCGGCGACACCGGTGGCGGTGTCCTCGATGACCGCGCACCGGGCCGGGTCCGCGCCGAGACCGGAGGCCGCGAGCAGATAGGGGTCGGGGAACGGCTTGGTCCGCTCGACCTCGTCACCGGCGACGGTCAGCGCGAAGTGCTGGGGGCCGAGAGAGGTCAGGACGCGGTCGATGATGCGCCGGTGCGAGGCGGAGACCAGGGCGGTGGGGACGCCGTGCGCGGCGAGTTCGGCGAGGAGTCTGGCGGCGCCGGGCATCAGCGGCAGGGTGCGCTCGATACGGGCCTCGAAGCCGTCGTTGAGCAGCACCGTGAGCTCGGCGAGCGTGATGTCGGCGCCGGTGGCCTCGATGAGGAAGCCCGCGCTGCGGGTCATGGGTCCGCCGACCACGACATGCCGCCAGGAGTCGTCGAGGGTGTGCCCGAGGCCGGCGAAGACCTCGACCTCCACGTCCCACCAGAAGCCCTCGGTGTCCACCAGGGTGCCGTCCATGTCGAGGAGCACGGCCTGGAGGGCCGAGCCTTCGGCCGTACGGGTTCCTGGCGCGGGAATCGTCGTGGTCATCCGGCGCACCTCCTTGGGGGACGAGCAGGCCGGTTCCCGGATGGGGAACCGGCCTGCGGTGGACCGACCAGTCTACGACGCCGCGCGCGGAAGCGCCTTTCGCCAGGGTCGAGCCCCGGCTGGGGCCTTACCGCGCGTTGAAGTACTTGGCTTCGGGGTGGTGGATGACGATGGCGTCGGTGGACTGCTCGGGGTGGAGCTGGAACTCCTCCGAGAGCTGGACGCCGATCCGCTCGGGTTCGAGGAGCTGTGCGATCTTGGCGCGGTCCTCCAGGTCGGGGCAGGCGCCGTAGCCGAGGGAGAAGCGGGCGCCCCGGTACTTCAGGTCGAACATGTCCTCGATCGCGGCCGGGTCCTCGCCGGCGAAGCCGAGCTCGGAGCGGACGCGGGCGTGCCAGTACTCGGCGAGGGCTTCGGCCAACTGCACGGACAGGCCGTGGAGTTCGAGGTAGTCGCGGTAGGAGTTGGCCTCGAAGAGCTTGGCGGTCTCCTCGCCGATGCGGGAGCCGACGGTGACGACCTGCAGGCCCACGACGTCGATCTCGCCGGACTCCTCGGGGCGGAAGAAGTCGGCCAGGCAGAGCCTGCGGCCGCGGCGCTGGCGCGGGAAGGAGAACCGGGTCCGCTCGTTGCCGTCGTCGTCCAGGATGATCAGGTCGTCGTCCTTGGACACACAGGGGAAGTAGCCGTAGACGACGGCCGCCTCCAGCAGGTTCTCGGTCTGGAGCCGGTCCAGCAGGCCGCGCAGCCGGGGCCGGCCCTCGGTCTCCACGAGCTGCTCGTAGGTGGGGCCCTCGCCGGTGCGGGCCTGCTTGAGGCCCCACTGGCCCTTGAACAGGGCGCCCTCGTCCAGCCAGCTCGCGTACTCCTTGAGCTGGATGCCCTTGACCACACGCGTGCCGCGGAACGGCGGGGTGGGCACGGGGTTGTCGGTGGCGACGTCGGAGCGGACGTGGCCCTCCTCGGGGCGGTCCTCCACGACGGTGGCCGCGGCGGGGCGCACCCGGCGCTGCCGCAGCTCGGGCAGCTGGACGCCGGGGACCCCGCGCTTGACGCCGATGAGGGCGTCCATCAGGCGCAGGCCCTCGAAGGCGTCGCGGGCGTAGCGGACCTCGCCCTCGTAGATCTCGTGCAGGTCCTGCTCGACATAGGCCCTGGTCAGCGCGGCGCCGCCGAGGATGACGGGGTAGTCGGCGGCCAGCCCGCGCTGGTTGAGCTCCTCCAGGTTCTCCTTCATGATCACCGTGGACTTGACCAGCAGGCCGGACATGCCGATGACGTCGGCGCGGTGCTCGGCGGCTGCGTCCAGGATCGCGGAGACCGGCTGCTTGATGCCGAGGTTGACGACGTTGTAGCCGTTGTTGGACAGGATGATGTCGACGAGGTTCTTGCCGATGTCGTGGACGTCGCCGCGGACGGTCGCCAGCACGATGGTGCCCTTGCCCTCGGCGTCCGACTTCTCCATGTGCGGTTCGAGGTGGGCGACGGCGGTCTTCATGACCTCGGCGGACTGCAGCACGAACGGCAGCTGCATCTGGCCGGAGCCGAAGAGTTCACCGACGACCTTCATGCCGTCCAGCAGCGTGTCGTTGACGATGTCGAGGGCGGCGCGGGTCAGGAGTGCCTCGTCGAGGTCGGCCTCCAGGCCGTTGCGTTCGCCGTCGACGATGCGGCGCTTGAGGCGCTCCTCCAGCGGCAGGGCGGCCAGCTCCTCGGCCTTGCCCGCCTTCAGGGACTTGGCGGTGGCGCCCTCGAACAGGGCCATCAGCTTCTGCAGCGGGTCGTAGCCCTCGGCCCGGCGGTCGTGGATCAGGTCGAGCGCCGTCTGCACCTCCTCCTCGCTGAAGCGGGCGATGGGCAGGATCTTGGAGGCGTGGACGATGGCGGAGTCCAGGCCGGCCTTCACGCACTCGTCGAGGAAGACGGAGTTCAGCAGGATGCGGGCGGCCGGGTTCAGGCCGAAGGAGATGTTCGACAGGCCCAGCGTGGTCTGCACGTCCGGGTGGCGGCGCTTGAGCTCGCGGATCGCCTCGATGGTGGCGACGCCGTCCTTGCGGGACTCCTCCTGACCGGTACAGATGGTGAAGGTCAGGGTGTCGATGAGGATGTCCGACTCGTGGATGCCCCAGTTGCCGGTCAGGTCGTCGATGAGCCGTTCGGCGATCTCGACCTTCTTCTCCGGTGTGCGGGCCTGCCCCTCCTCGTCGATGGTCAGCGCGATCAGCGCCGCCCCGTGCTCCTGCGCCAGTCGGGTGACCTTCGCGAAGCGGGACTCGGGGCCGTCGCCGTCCTCGTAGTTGACGGAGTTGATCACGGCCCGCCCGCCGAGCTTCTCCAAGCCGGCCTGGATCACGTCCACTTCGGTGGAGTCCAGGACGATCGGCAGGGTGGAGGCGGTGGCGAAACGGCCGGCGAGTTCGGCCATGTCGGCCACCCCGTCGCGGCCCACGTAGTCGACGCAGAGGTCGAGCATGTGGGCGCCCTCGCGGATCTGGTCGCGGGCCATCTCCACACAGTCGTCCCAGCGGGCCTCCAGCATGGCCTCACGGAACTTCTTGGAGCCGTTGGCGTTGGTGCGCTCGCCGATGGCCATGTAGGCGGTGTCCTGCCGGAACGGCACGCTCTGGTAGAGGGAGGCCGCACCGGGCTCCGGGCGCGGGTCGCGGGCGGGGGGAGTGAGGTCCCGGACGCGCTCGACGACCTGGCGCAGGTGCTCGGGGGTGGTGCCGCAGCAGCCGCCGACGAGGGAGAGGCCGTACTCGCGGACGAAGTTCTCCTGGGCGTCGGCCAGCTCCGGGGCGGTCAGCGGGTAGTGGGCGCCGTCCTTGGTCAGCACCGGCAGTCCCGCGTTGGGCATGCAGGAGAGCTGGATGCGGGAGTGGCGGGCCAGATGGCGCAGGTGCTCGCTCATCTCGGCGGGGCCGGTGGCGCAGTTCAGGCCGATCATGTCGATGCCGAGCGGCTCCAGCGCCGTCAGGGCGGCGCCGATCTCGGAGCCCAGGAGCATGGTGCCGGTGGTCTCGACCGTCACGGAGACGATCAGGGGGACCTCGTAGCCGGCGGTCTCCATGGCGCGGCGTGCCGCGATGACGGAGGCCTTGGTCTGCAGCAGGTCCTGAGTGGTCTCCACCAGCAGCGCGTCGGCGCCACCGGCCAGCAGGCCCTCGGCGTTCTGCTGGTAGGCGTCACGGATGGCGGTGAACGTGGTGTGGCCGAGGGTGGGCAGCTTGGTGCCGGGGCCGATGGAGCCGAGCACCCAGCGCTGCCGTCCGTCGCGGGCGGCGTACTCGTCGGCCGTCTCGCGGGCGATGCGGGCACCGGCCTCGGACAGCTCGGCGGTGCGTTCGGGGATGTCGTACTCGCCCAGTGCGGTGAGGTTGGCGCCGAAGGTGTTGGTCTCCACGCAGTCGACGCCCGCGTCGAAGTAGGCGGCGTGCACGGAGCGGACGATGTCGGGGCGGGTGACGTTGAGGACCTCGTTGCAGCCCTCGAGCTGCTGGAAGTCCTCCAGTGTGGGGTCCTGCGCCTGGAGCATCGTGCCCATCGCGCCGTCGGCGACCACCACACGGGTGGCGAGGGCCTCGCGGAGGGCCTCGGATCGGGCCCGGCCTGCGGCGGCGGACGTGAGGGACGTGTTCGGCGACGAGGCCATGGAGCTGCTCCCTGGAGTGCGACGGCTGTCGGCTTTGCGGCTTCCCACGGAAGGCGCACGCGGCAAGCGTAGCCCGGGGCGGCACGGATGGTCAGGGGCGTCCACGGGGCGGACCGGCGTGGCGCACCCGCTCGGGTGCGGTTTACTCCGACGACGAAAACAACGACGGACACCACTCCGGCACCTTTCGGACATCGCGCGGACGCATCGGGCACACCGCGCGCACCGGACGGACACCGCAGGGGCACGAGAATGCCACCGCACGGTGCGCGTGGCCGAAAAGCTGTTGTCGACCATTAGCAAGAGGTCGGCAACGACCGGTAGTGTTCGACATTGCCGAACGATGGAAGTTCAGTCGCGTACGGCGGCCGAAGGGGACGGAGGCAGGACGGCGATGGCACGGAACATCCAGTCGCTCGAACGGGCGGCCGCGATGCTGCGCCTGCTCGCGGGCGGCGAACGGCGGCTCGGCCTGTCGGACATCGCCTCGTCGCTGGGCCTCGCCAAGGGCACCGCCCACGGCATACTGCGCACGCTCCAGCAGGAGGGGTTCGTCGAGCAGGACGACGCCTCGGGGCGCTACCAGTTGGGGGCCGAACTGCTGCGGCTGGGAACCACGTACCTCGACGTCCACGAGTTGCGGGCGCGGGCCCTGGTCTGGACGGACGACCTGGCCCGCTCCAGCGGCGAGAGCGTCCACCTCGGGGTGCTGCATCAGCAGGGCGTGCTGATCGTGCACCACGTCTTCCGGCCCGACGACAGCCGGCAGGTCCTGGAGATAGGCGCCATGCAGCCCCTGCACTCCACGGCCCTGGGCAAGGTCCTGGCGGCCTACGACCCGGTGGCGCACAGCGAGGTGCTGGAGAGCGAGCGCAAGGCATTCACCGACCGGACCGTGCACGCGCTGGACGACTTCGAGGGCGTCCTGGACATCACCCGCGCCCGCGGGTACGCGGCCGACATCGAAGAGACCTGGGAGGGCGTGGCGTCCATCGCCGCCCCCATCCACGACCGGCGGCGGATGCCCGTCGGCGCGGTCGGCATCACCGGCGCCGTGGAGCGGCTGTGCCGCGACGGCGAGCTGCGCCCCGAGCTGATCGCGGCCGTACGGGACTGCGCCCGCGCGGTGTCGCGGGACCTGGGCGCCGGGCGGTTCTGAACCCCCTTCCGCGAATGCGGCGAAGGCCGGGACACGTCACCGTGTCCCGGCCTTCGCCGTACCCGCGTGTGCGCCTCTAGCAGCCACCCCAAGATCGACGGGCCTGTTCGATCAATAACGATCGCGTTTTCGACAACTCAGCTCTTGACGTGCCCGTAACGCCGGAGCAAGACTCCCGTCCATCGGTCGACATTGTCGAACACCTACCGGCAATACGCGCTAGAGTGTGACAACGCCATGGGCCGAACTCTTTCCCCTGGACGAAGGACAAAGGAGTCGCGGGTGTCCAGCTCCGACATCTTCATCGGCGAGACCATCGGTACCGCCATACTCATCCTGCTCGGCGGCGGCGTCTGCGCGGCCGTCACCCTGAAGGCCTCCAAGGCCCGTAACGCCGGCTGGCTCGCCATCACCTTCGGGTGGGGTTTTGCCGTTCTCACCGCCGTCTACACCTCCGCGCCGCTCTCCGGCGCCCACCTGAACCCGGCCGTCACCCTCGCGCTCGCGCTGAAGAAGGACGGCATCGAGTGGGGCGACGTCCCGATCTACTGGGGCGGGCAGCTGCTCGGCGCCATGATCGGTGCCGCTCTGGTCTGGATCGCCTACTACGGCCAGTTCCAGGCCCACCTGACCGACGAGGAGATCGTCGGTGACGCGGAGACGCGGACCAAGGCCAAGTCGATCGAGGCCCGGGAGAAGGGCGCCGGCCCCGTGCTGGGCATCTTCTCCACCGGCCCTGAGGTGCGCAACGCGGTCCTGAACATCGCCACCGAGGTCATCGGCACCGTCGTGCTGGTCCTGGCGGTGCTCACACAGGGTCTGAACGACTCGGGCAAGGGCCTCGGCACCCTCGGTGCCCTGATCACCTCGCTCGTCGTGGTCTCCATCGGTCTGTCCCTCGGTGGCCCGACCGGTTACGCGATCAACCCGGCCCGCGACCTCGGTCCGCGCATCGTGCACGCCCTGCTGCCCCTGCCCAACAAGGGCGGGTCGGACTGGAGCTACGCCTGGGTCCCGGTGGTCGGCCCCCTGATCGGTGCCGCCATCGCCGCAGGCCTCTACAACGTCGCATTCGCCTGAGGAACCCGTTGAGCCGCCGTTCTGCGGGCCCTCCCGCGGAACGCTCAGCACGCGCCGTACGTACAGCCCGTTGACCAGTTGACCTTTCAGGAGCACACCGTGACCGACGCCCACACCGCCGGCCCGTTCATCGCCGCCATCGACCAGGGCACGACCTCGTCCCGCTGCATCGTCTTCGACCGCGACGGACGCATCGTCTCCGTCGACCAGAAGGAGCACGAGCAGATCTTCCCGAAGCCGGGCTGGGTCGAGCACGACGCCACCGAGATCTGGACGAACGTCCAGGAGGTCGTCGCCGGGGCCATCGAGAAGGCCGGCATCACCCGTGACGACATCAAGGCCATCGGCATCACCAACCAGCGCGAGACCACGCTGCTCTGGGACAAGAACACCGGTGAGCCCGTCCACAACGCCATCGTCTGGCAGGACACCCGCACCGACGCCCTCTGCCGCGAGCTCGGCCGCAACGTCGGCCAGGACCGGTTCCGCCGTGAGACCGGCCTGCCGCTGGCCTCGTACTTCGCGGGCCCGAAGGCCCGCTGGCTGCTCGACAACGTCGAGGGCCTGCGTGAGCGCGCCGAGGCCGGCGACATCCTCTTCGGCACCATGGACACCTGGGTCATCTGGAACCTGACGGGCGGTGTGAACGGCGGCAAGCACTACACCGACGTCACCAACGCCTCCCGCACCATGCTGATGAACCTGCACACCCTGGAGTGGGACGAGAAGATCGCCGAGTCCATCGGCGTCCCGCTGTCGATGCTCCCGGAGATCCGTTCCTCCGCCGAGGTCTACGGCGAGGTCACCGGCGGCCGACTCGGCGACCTGCTCGGCGGCATCCCGGTCGCCTCCGCGCTCGGCGACCAGCAGGCGGCCCTGTTCGGCCAGACCTGTTTCGACGAGGGCGAGGCCAAGTCCACGTACGGCACCGGCACGTTCATGCTGCTGAACACCGGTGAGAAGATCATCAACTCCTACAGCGGCCTGCTGACCACGGTC
Source organism: Streptomyces sp. ATCC 21386 (assembly GCF_018728545.1). Lineage (NCBI taxonomy): Bacteria > Bacillati > Actinomycetota > Actinomycetes > Kitasatosporales > Streptomycetaceae > Streptomyces > Streptomyces sp. ATCC 21386. The sequence goes on along the minus strand of NZ_JAAVVL010000001.1, from coordinate 3,584,693 downwards.
GGCTACCGGATCGGCGACCAGAAGCCGGTCTACGCCCTGGAGGGCTCGATCGCCGTCACCGGCTCGCTGGTGCAGTGGATGCGCGACCAGATGGGGCTCATCTCGACCGCCGCCGAGATCGAGACGCTCGCGCTCACGGTCGAGGACAACGGCGGCGCGTACTTCGTGCCGGCCTTCTCCGGTCTGTTCGCCCCGTACTGGCGCTCCGACGCCCGCGGTGTGATCGCCGGTCTCACCCGGTACGTCACCAAGGCGCACCTCGCGCGCGCCGTCCTGGAGGCGACCGCCTGGCAGACCCGTGAGATCACGGACGCCATGACCAAGGACTCGGGCGTGGAGCTCGCGGCCCTCAAGGTCGACGGCGGCATGACCTCCAACAACCTGCTGATGCAGACGCTCTCGGACTTCCTGGACGCCCCCGTGGTCCGTCCGATGGTCGCCGAGACCACCTGCCTCGGCGCCGCCTACGCCGCCGGTCTCGCCGTCGGCTTCTGGACCAGCACCGACGACCTGCGCGCCAACTGGCGCCGGGCCGCCGAGTGGACCCCCCGGATGGACGCGGAGACCCGCGACCGTGAGTACAAGAGCTGGCTCAAGGCCGTCGAGCGGACCATGGGCTGGCTCGAGGACGAGAGCTGAGCGGGGCCCTCGACGGCTCCGAACATCCGGCTCTGATGAGGAGTAAGAACCCGACATGACCAGTCAGACCACCCTGCAGACCCTGCCTGCCCTGGGGACGCGCCCGGCGTCCGGCTCGAACCCGAGCCGTGCCGAGACCCGGGAGCAGCTCGCCAAGGCGTCGTACGACCTCCTCGTGATCGGCGGCGGCATCCTGGGCATCTCCACCGCCTGGCACGCCGCGCAGTCCGGGCTCAGGGTGGCTCTGGTCGACGCCGGCGACTTCGCCGGCGCCACCTCCTCCGCCTCCTCCAAGCTGCTCCACGGCGGTCTGCGCTACCTGCAGACCGGCGCGGTGAAGCTGGTGGCGGAGAACCACTTCGAGCGCCGTGCGGTCTCCCGCCAGGTGGCCCCCCACCTGGCGAACCCGCTCACGTTCTACCTTCCCGTGTACAAGGGCGGGCCGCACGGCGCGGCGAAGCTCGGGGCGGGCGTCTTCGCCTACTCCGCGCTCTCCGCCTTCGGTGACGGCGTCGGTCACCTGCTCTCCCCCGCCAAGGCGGCGCAGGACGTACCCGAGCTGCGCACCGACAACCTCAAGGCCGTCGCCGTGTACGGCGACGACCAGATGAACGACTCCCGGATGGCGCTGATGACGGTCCGCGCGGCCGTCGAGTCGGGCGCGGTGGTCCTGAACCACGCCGAGGTCACCGGGCTGCGCTTCACCAAGGGCCGGGTCACCGGTGCCGAGCTGCGCGACCGGCTGTCCGGGGATGAATTCGGAGTCGACGCGCGGCTGGTGCTGAACGCGACCGGGCCGTGGGTCGACCACCTGCGCCGGATGGAGAACCCGAACGCGGCCCCCTCCATCCGTCTCTCCAAGGGCGCGCACCTGGTGCTGAAGCGGACGGCTCCCTGGAAGGCCGCGCTCGCCACACCCATCGACAAGTACCGCATCACCTTCGCCCTCCCCTGGGAGGACATGCTGCTGCTCGGTACGACCGACGAGATGTACGAGGGCGACCCGGCGGACGTCGCGGTCACCGAGAAGGACATATCCCAGATCCTGGACGAGGCCGCCTTCTCCATCCGCGACCAGCAGCTCTCCCGCGATCTCATCACCTACTCCTTCGCCGGTCTGCGGGTGCTGCCGGGCGGGCCCGGTGACACCGCGAAGGCCAAGCGGGAGACGGTCGTCACCGAGGGCCGGGGCGGCATGCTGTCCGTCGCGGGCGGCAAGTGGACGACGTTCCGGCACATCGGCCGCACCATCATGAAGAAGCTGGAGGCGCTCCCCGGGCACCCGCTGGGCGAGGACTTCGAACCGGTCTCCACGCTGCCGAAGAAGCTGCCGCTGCCGGGTGTCGCCAACCCGCGCGCGGTCGCCCACCGGCTGCTGGTGGACCGACCCGCCCCGGGGCCGCGGATGGGTGCCGACACGGCGCGGCACCTGGCCACGCACTACGGTTCCCTGGCCTTCGACATCGCCCGTCTGGCCAACGAGAACCCCGAGCTGGGCGAGCGCGTCCACCCGGACGCGCCCGAGATCTGGGCGCAGGTCGTCTACGCCCGCGACACCGAGTGGGCCGAGACGGCCGACGACGTCCTGCGGCGGCGGACGACGCTGACGATACGGGGCCTGGCCACGGACGAGATCCGGGCGAAGGTCCAGGACGTGCTCGACAAGAAGTGACCGACTCTCGGTCCGGCCCCTCCCCTGACCGGGGTCGGCGCCGAGCGGGACGGCCCCCTCCGCTCTGGGGCCGGACCACGCGAAGGGGCGGCTCCCCTCCAGGGAGCCGCCCCTTCGCGTCTGCCCCCGACGATGCTCCTCCTGCCTGTCACCCGCGGACGACGAGGCGGCCCGGCCGACCTGAGGCACTGTGGCCGAAGAGACACGCCGGAGCCTTCATAATGGCCTGATACATCGGATGTCTGAACGACCGGATCAACCGGAGCCATCGGATCAGCGGGAGCGGCCCGAACGGCCGGAGCGACCGGAACGGCCTGACACGACGAGGAGGGGCCGCCATGGCAGTCACCGACGAGGCGATCGAGAAGATCAAGGACATGATCCTCTCCGGCGCGCTGCGCCCCGGGGACCGGCTGCCGAAGGAGAGCGAGCTCGCCGCCGATCTCGGGCTGTCCCGCAACTCCCTGCGCGAGGCCGTGCGCGCCCTGTCGTTGATCCGCATCCTGGACGTGCGGCAGGGCGACGGCACCTATGTGACCAGTCTCGACCCGCAACTCCTGCTGGAGGCGCTGAGCTTCGTCGTCGACTTCCACCGCGACGACACGGTCCTGGAGTTCCTCGCCGTACGCCGGATCCTCGAACCGGCGGCGACGGCGATGGCCGCTCTGAAGATCAGCGAGCAGCAACTGGACGCGCTGGCGGCCCAGTTGGACAAGCTCGGCACCGATCCTTCGGTGGAGGAACTGGTCGCCTCCGACCTGGAGTTCCACCGGGGCATCGTGCAGAGCTCAGGGAACTCCGTGCTCTGCTCGCTGCTCGACGGCCTCTCGGGGCCCACCACACGGGCCCGTATCTGGCGCGGACTGACCCAGGAGGACGCCGTCAGCCGGACCCTGCACGAGCACCGCGCCATCCTGGCCGCCCTGCGCGACCGCGACGCCGACGCCGCGCGTTCCTGGGCGACAGTGCACATCGCGAGCGTGGAACAGTGGCTGCGATCGTCCCTGTGAGAAGTTGATCACCTGATGCTCGGCCGCCGACGCGTGTTTGAGCCGTGCGAACGGGGCAGTGATCCGTTCACTCCCCCGTGCAAGGGGGCTGCGGAGGCCCCCTCGGCACGCCGTAAGGTTGGGGCGTACGCGAGGGCACGTCGGAAGGAGGCGCTGGGTGATCGAGCTGGAGGGGGTTCCCGAGCTGATCGACCCAGTGATGGTGGCCGCGTTCGAAGGCTGGAACGACGCCGGCGACGCCGCCTCCACCGCGGTCGCGCATCTGGACCGGGAATGGAAGGGCGAGGTGTTCGCGGCGCTGGACGCCGAGGACTACTACGACTTCCAGGTGAACCGTCCCACGGTGTGGCTGGACGGCGGCGTACGGAAGATCACCTGGCCGACGACAAGGTTGTCGGTGGTCAGGGTGGGCGGCGACAAGCCCCGCGATCTCGTACTCGTCCGGGGTATCGAGCCGTCGATGCGCTGGCGCTCGTTCTGCAACGAGCTGCTGGGCTTCGCCCATGAGCTGGGCGTGGAGCTGGTGGTGGTGCTGGGCGCGCTGCTCGGCGACACCCCGCACACGCGTCCGGTCCCGGTCAGCGGTGTCACGTCCGACCCGGACCTGGCGCAGCGGATGGACCTGGAGGAGACCAAGTACGAGGGCCCCACGGGCATCGTCGGCATCCTCCAGGAGGCGTGCACGCACGCCGGTGTCCCCGCGGTCTCGCTCTGGGCGGCGGTGCCGCACTACGTGTCGCAGCCGCCGAACCCGAAGGCGACGCTGGCCCTCCTGAACCGCCTGGAGGACCTCATCGACGTGCGCATCCCGCTGGGCGAGCTGCCCGAGGACGCGCGTGCCTGGCAGGTGGGCGTGGACCAGCTGGCGGCGGAGGACAGCGAAGTCGCCGAGTACGTGCAGACGCTGGAGGAGGCCCGGGACACGGCGGAGCTGCCGGAGGCGTCGGGCGAGGCGATCGCTCGCGAGTTCGAGCGGTATCTGCGGCGCCGTGACGGTGGGCCCGGCGCCGCCGGTCCGGCCGGGGGGCATGCCACGGCTGACGGGGGTGACACGGGCTCCGGCGCGTGGAACCCGAAGGAGAACCCCGGGGGGCGTACGCGGCCGCCGAAGCCGCCGCGGCCGGAGGCCGCAGGCGAGAGCGAGAGCGAGAGCGAGAGTGAGAGTGACGGCGAGGGTTCGTCGGAGGAGTAGTGCGCCGGTGATGCCGTTGCCGTGACGCTGCGCGGGATCCGCAGGTTCGTCGTGGCTGGTCGTGCACTGCCCCGCGCCCCTTTCGGGGCGCGGGGCAGTGCACCGGGAGTGGTCAGGTACTCAGCACTTGATCGCCACCACGGCGTAACTCGTGTCCGGGGTCGGGGTCGTGGTGAAGCGGGCGTTGGGCAGGTACAGGCGTTTGTTGTGGGCCGCGACCGTGGTCGGGACGTCGAAGTCGGCGTCGCTGAGGCGGCCCTCGAAGATGCCGCTGCGGCCGTCGGTGGAGAGGTGGAACACGTCGATCGCGTTCTGCCGGTTCTGCACCACGTAGAGCCGCCGGCCGATCAGCAGCAGACCGTCGCCGTTGGTGAGGGGGGCCGCGTCGCCCAGGTCGACGAGGGTCGTGACGCCCGTTCTCGGGTCGACCCGGTGGAGTGCGCCCACACCGGACTGGACGACCAGGAGGGCCTTGCCGTCCGGAGTGCGGGTGATGCCGTTGGCGTTGACCGTCTCGCCCGGCGTCTGGGTCCAGGCGCCGCTCAGGGTGACCGTGACGACCTCGTCCGCACCCGGCAGCCGACCGTCACGGCCGAGCGGCAGGGCGTAGAGGGCGGGCTGGAACGAGTCGGTGAACCAGGCCGCGCCCGGGGTGAGGAAGACGTCGTTGGCGAAGGTCGGCGTCCTGGTGGTGAGCGTGTACGACGCGATGATCGCGCCGGTGCGGATGTCCACCACGCGGGCGCCCTGACCGCGCCCGGCGACGAACAGCCGCCCCCGGTCGTCGAGTTTGAGCCCCACGGAGGGCGTACCGGGGCCCGCCGAGACGATGCGGCCCGCGCCGGTGCGCAGGTCGGCGCGGTAGATCGAGCCGTCGCCGAGGGAGCCGAGGTAGGCGTAGGGGCCGGTGCCGATGGTGATGCCCTCGGGGCGGAAGCCGTTGGGCAGGGGGATGACGTCGGGCCACGGATCCTCGGTGGCCGAGCCGGCGGCGGAGGCGGCGGACGCGGAGGAGGCCCCGACGAGCAGCGCGCCGGCGGTCGCGGCCGACGTCGTGAGCAGTCTTCGCCTACTGAGGTGGGGGGTGGGGCGAGCCGAGAGGGAGTGCGGGGGGAGCGGGGGTGCCACTGTGCGTCCCTTCCACGAAGGGACCGGCAGCTGGCCGGTCCGGCTTCAACTGACGTCTGTCACCCCATCACATGCCGACCGACCCCGCAGCCCTTCGCCCGTCGACCGACAGCTCCTTGACAGCCCGGGGACGACGCGCGGCCGGGATGGTGCCGGTCTGGTCGGCTCGGCCGTTCAGCTCCCTCCCCGTCCCCCTGAACTGCCGTCCCGGCACCGCGTCTTCGTGGCCGGTGCGGCGCCATCCCGCCGCCCGCCCCGCGAGCGGCCCTGCCGCATGGCGACGGGGCGCGTCCTCCGCTCGGAGGACGCGCCCCGTCGATGTCCCTCCGGCGCGTGGCGTGGGCGACGCCTGTGCCGGGGTCGTTCTTCGGTGACACCAGTGCAGAGTCGTTACTGCATCGGCTTCACAGGGCCACGCCGAGCAGCGCGTCCACGGCGCGCGACACCACACCGGGCGCGCTCTCGTCCGTGCCGCCCCGCTCCTGCTGGAGGGCGGCCCAGCGGTCGACCGCGGCGAGCGCGGTGGGCGCGTCCAGGTCGTTCGCGAGGGCCTCGCGCATCTCCTCGACCAGGGCCTCGGCGGGCGGTCCGTCGGGCCGGGAGACGGCGGCGCGCCACCGGTCGAGGCGGGCCACGGCCTCCTGGAGCACCTGGTCGGTCCACTCCCAGTCGGACCGGTAGTGGTGGGCGAGGAGCGCGAGCCGTATCGCGGCCGGGTCGACCCCGTCGCGGCGCAGCGCGGAGACGAAGACCAGGTTGCCCTTGGACTTCGACATCTTCTCGCCGTGCAGGGCGACCATCCCGGCGTGGACGTACGCCTTGGCCATGGGGAACTCGCCGGTCAGCGCCTGCGCGTGCGAGGCGCCCATCTCATGGTGCGGGAAGGCGAGGTCGGAGCCGCCGCCCTGCACGTCGAAGCCCATGCCGAGGTGGTCGAGGGCGATGGCGACGCACTCGATGTGCCAGCCGGGCCTGCCGCGTCCGAGGGAGCCGCCGTCCCAGCTGGGCTCGCCCTCGCGCGCGGCCATCCAGAGCATGGGGTCGAGCGGGTTCTTCTTGCCCGGCCGGTCCGGATCGCCGCCGCGCTCGGCGGAGAGCAGCCGCATCGTGGCCGCGTCGAGGCGCGAGACCTTGCCGAAGTCGGGGTCGGACTCGACGGAGAAGTAGATGTCCCCTTCGAGTTCGTAGGCGGCGCCGGAGTCACGGAGCCGCTCGACGAGCGGAACGATGCCGGGGATGGCCTCGACCGCGCCGATGTAGTGGCGGGGCGGGAGCATCCGCAGGGCGGTCATGTCCTCGCGGAAGAGGGCGGTCTCCTTCTCGGCGAGGGCCACCCAGTCGATGGCGTCGCGCTCGGCCCGCTCCAGCAGGGGGTCGTCGACGTCCGTCACGTTCTGGACGTAGTGAACCTGCCGCTTGGTGTCGAGCCACACGCGCTGAACGAGGTCGAACGCGTTGTAGGTCGCCGCGTGACCCATGTGGGTCGCGTCGTACGGGGTGATACCGCAGACGTAGATACGGGCGACGGGACCGGGGTCAAGGGTGATGAGCCCATCGGTCGCGGTGTCGTGGATCCGAAGGTCGCGGCCCTTGCCGGGCAGGGCGGGGACCTCAGAAGCGGGCCAGGCATACATGCCACGAGCCTAACCCGATCGCTGCGCGGCTATGCGGGGTCCCTCCGGGGACCGGCAGGGCGCCTACCCACTCGGGGGTACGCCCTGTGCTGCGGCCGCGGCGGGTACGTGGCTGATCGCGCAGTTCCCCGCGCCCGCTTACGGGGCGCGGCCCTGCGCTGGTTCCGTCAGACCGGGGGCCAGGGGATCGCCGGCCACTCGCCGCTCGGCTCCGGGTGGCGTCCGCTCTTCAGGAGCGCGGCCACCCGTTCGCGCGTGGCGTCCAGTTCGGCCGGTGTGATCAACGCGACGAGCTTGGCCGCCAGCGCCCCGCCCTCCCCGAGCGCGTCCCGCAGCCGCTCCAGGACGTCCACGGCCTCCTCGGTGAGCGGCTCCCCCGCCCAGCCCCACAACAACGTCCGCAGTTTGTTCTCGACGTTGAAGGTCACTCCGTGGTCGATGCCGTAGAGCCGTCCCTCCGCGGCGGGCAGGAGGTGCCCGCCCTTGCGGTCGGCGTTGTTGACGACCGCGTCGAGGACGGCGAGCCGGCGCAGCCGCTGGTCGTCGGCGTGCACGAGGAGCGCGGTCTCGCCGTCCCCGACCTCGGCGAAGCCGACGGCCTTCCAGCCCTCCCCGGGCTCCTCACCGTCGACGAGGGCCAGCAGCTCGGATCCGGGCGCGCCCTCGATCCACAGCTGGCACATGCCCTGCCCGTACGGCCCGTCCCGCAGCACGGTGGGCGGGACGAGCCCCCAGCCGGTCGCCTCGGACACCTCGTACGCGGCGACCTCGCGCTGCGCGAGCGTGCCGTCGGGGAAGTCCCACAGGGGTCGCTCCCCGGCGACGGGTTTGTAGACGCAGGCGGCCTCGCGGCCCTCGTGCGCGACCGTGCAGTACAGCACCGCGTTGGACGCCTCCCGCACCTGGCCGCGCACGGTCAGCTCGCCCTCGGCCAGCAGGGTGACCGACGGCTCGACCGGCGGGGTGGGCGACGGCTCGGCGGAGGCGGTCACTCCCCGCGCCGGTATCCGTTCTGGCGCGGACATACGTGTCCTTCCGGGTCGAGCGGCAGACTGCACAGCGGGCACGGCGGGCGCCCGGCGTTGACGACGTCGAGCGCGCGCTTGGCGAAGGCGCGGGCCTGGGTGCCGGTGAGGCGGACGCGGAGCATCGGCGGGCCGTTCTCCTCGTCCTGGAGCATCCGCTCCTCCGCCTCCGCGAGGTCCTCCTCGGAGTCGGCGTCCAGCTCGACCAGGGCCTGGGCCTCGACGATCATCCGCTCCTCGTCGCCGTCCCAGGCCAGTGCCATGGTGCCGACCCGGAACTCCTCCTCGACGGGGGTCTCCAGCGGTGCCGTGTCCGACACCTCGGTGGGGGCGACGGCCGGCACCGCGGCGCTGCCGCCGCTGCGCCGCACGACCTCGTCCAGCAGTTCGTCCATGCGCTCGGCGAGCGCGGCGACCTGGGTCTTCTCCAGGGCAACGCTGGTGACACGCTGCCCGGAGGAGGCCTGCAGGAAGAAGGTACGGCGCCCGGGCAGCCCGACCGTACCGGCCACGAAGCGGTCCGGGGGGTCGTAGAGGAACACCTGACGGGACACGTCCTGTCTCCATTGGAATCGACGTCGGGACCGGCCGCGCCGGCTGCTGAGGGGTTCAGTGCCGCCGCGACCGCTTCACCCTACTGCGGTTGACGATCACGGTGCCCCCGCACCGCCCCCCACGGTCGCGTCACCGCTCGGGGGCTCCTCGCGCGGCGCCAGGGACGACAAGTCCCCGGTGTCGCCGAGACGGACGAGAAACGGCCTGAGTCGGGTGTAACGGATCGCGGTGATGGAACACGGTTCGACAGAGATCCGCTGGAAGAGGTCCAGATGAAGTCCGAGTGCGTCCGCGACGAGCGACTTGATGACGTCGCCGTGCGAGCACATCACGTACACGGCGTCGGCACCGTGGTCACGCTCCACGCGCGCGTTCCACTCGCGGACCGCCTCCGCGGCCCGGTGCTGCATGGCCCGCATCGACTCCCCGCCGGGGAACTCGGCCGCCGTCGGATGCGCCTGGACGACCTCCATCAGCGGCTCGTCCTTCAACTCGGCGAGCTTGCGGCCGGACCAGTCGCCGTAGTGGCACTCGCCGATGCGCTCGTCGGTGTGCGCGGCGAGACCGGGCCGCGCGTCCAGCAGCGGGCGGACCGTCTCCTGGCAGCGCTGGAGCGGGCTGGTGACGACCTCCGCGATCGGCAGCCCGGCGAGGCGGCCGGGCAGCGCCGCGGCCTGGGCGGTGCCTCGCTCGTCGAGCGCGACCCCGGGCGTCCACCCGGCGAGCACGCCCTCGGTGTTGGCGGTGGAACGTCCGTGCCGGACAAGGATCAACGTGGGCATGCGCCCCAGCCTAGACGCCCGCCCGACACACTCCCCCGGCCCTGTGGACAACGCTCCGTGAACAGGGCTCCGCAAACAACGCTCGTGGCCAAGGCCCTGTGGACAAGCGCCCTGTGGACAAGGCCCTGCGAAAGGAACTCCCCGTGATCGTCGACTGCGCCGTCTACCGCGACGGGCACCGCACCGAGGGCCCCGACGACCTCTCCGACGCCCTGGCCGCCGCCCGCGCCTCGGGCGGCTTCGTGTGGATCGGCCTGCACGAGCCGTCGGAGAAGGAGTTCGCCCTGGTCACCGAGGAGTTCGCACTGCATCCGCTGGCCGTGGAGGACGCTCTGAAGGCCCACCAGCGGCCCAAGCTGGAGGTGTACGACGACTCGCTGTTCATGGTCCTCAAGCCAGTCGTGTACGAGCCGGCCAGCGACACCGTGACCAGCGGCGAGGTGATGGTCTTCCTCGGCCACGCCTTCGTCGTGACCGTCCGCCACGGCGACGGCTCCCCTCTGGGGGTCGTACGACGTCGCCTGGAGCAGGAGCCCGAACTGCTCGGGAAAGGGCCCACGTCCGTGCTGTACGCGATCACGGACGCCACGGTCGACCACTATCTGGAGGTGGCGACCGAGCTCCAGACCGACCTGGAGGAACTGGAGACGGAGGTCTTCTCCCCCGACGTCGGCGGCTCAAGGAACACGGCGTCCCGCATCTACACCTTCAAACGCCAGGTCCTGGAGTTCCGCCGGGCCACCGGCCCGCTCGCCGCACCTCTCGTCCGGCTGTCGGGCACCGGCAACTCCACCCTCGCGGTGCCCTTTGTCGAGGAGAAGGCCCAGCCCTTCTTCCGTGACGTCAACGACCACCTCACCCGCGTCAACGAGTCCGTCGAGGGCCTGGACCGGTTGGTCTCCGACATCCTCTCCGCGCATCTCGCGCAGATGAGCGTCCGCCAGAACGACGACATGCGGAAGATCTCGGCCTGGGCGGCCATGGCCGCGATCCCGACGATGGCCGCCGGTGTCTACGGCATGAACTTCGAGCACATGCCCGAGCTGCGCTGGGTGTGGTCGTACCCGGCGCTGATGGCGCTGATGGTCATGACGGAGGTGCTGGTGTACCGGCTCTTCAAGCGACGGGGCTGGCTGTAGCCCTCGGGACCGCACGCCGCCGTGTGCCGCCCCTCGTGCCGTACGCGCGCGTGGTCGAGCGGCGACGCCCCACGCGCGCGTACGGATGTGCGAGGTGCTCAGGCGAACTCCGGGGCCGCGGTCGCCGGTCCGCCCAGGGCGTCGCGGCGTTCCGGCATCGCCAGGGTCACCATGCGGCGCCAGCCGAAGGCCCGCTCGTAGGCGTACACGGCGTGGATGCCCGCCGCGAGGACGGCGGCCTTCGCCTTCGGCCAGCCCAGGACGCGTCCCATGCGGTCCATCACGGCGAGGCTGACGTCCCGGTACACGGCGATCTCGGCGAGGGCGCACTCGCGCAGGGTCCGCTGGATCAGACGGCCGTGTCCGGCGGCCGCGTAACGCAGCAGCTCCTCGTGGGTGTACGCGAGGTGGTTGTCCTCGTCGTCGGAGATCATCCGGACGGCCTTGCCGATCTCGGGGTGGTCCGCGAAGTGCTTGCGGAGCATCACCATCTGGTCGGCGGCACGCTGTTCGGTGACCCGGCTGTGGGACAGGTAGACGATGATGTCCCGCTGTGTCAGGGCCTGGTCGGCCTTGAGCTTCTCGTGGGCGAGGCCGATGCCGCGGCGTTCGAGGAGCATCGTGTAGTCGGTCTCGGGCGGGACCTCCACCGGTCGGAGGCCGCGCTTCTTCATGAGGGCGTGGAAGATCCGCCCGTGTTTGTCCTCGTCGGCACCGTGACGGGTGATCTTCGGTGCGAGTGCGCGCTCGCTCTGCGGGACGAGCGCCGCGATACGCGCGTTCTCCCAGCCGCCCTGTGTCTCGCCGCTGGCGGCGATCGAACAGAACAGCCGGAACGACTCGTCGTTGTCGACGATCTCCTGGAAGAGACTCTTGGCCGAAAGCATCTGAGGCACCTCTCTGCAGGGGTCCTGGCAGGGGTCCTGCAGAAAACGAGTCAAATGGGGTAACAGGAGCCGGGCAACAGCTGTGTCGGACAAATCCGCCGAACGAAGGATGCCGGGGCGGCGCGAACGCGTAACCGAGCGGGTCGCGCCGCGTTGTCCTCCGTGACGGCCGTGGCGGGGAAGACCCCCGAGCCCCCACCACGGCCGCGGAACTTGCAGAGCCCTCGGTCCGGCCGATTCCGGCCGATTCCGGCCGGTTCCGGCGCGCGTCGGACGCTGCTCCGTTCGGGTTACGCGAGCCCGGCGAGCTCCATGGCCTCGGTGCCGGCCCGGAGCGAGGCGATCCGCTCGTCCAGGGTGAAGCCCGCGGGGGCGAGGGTGAGGGTGGTGACCCCGGCCTCGGCGTAGGCCTTCATCCGGTCGGCGATGCGCTCCACTGACCCCAGCAGCGTGGTCTGGTCGATCAGCTCGTGCGGAATGGCCGCCGCGGCCCCGGTCTTGTCGCCCGCCAGGTACTTGTCCTGGATCTCGGCCGCCTCCTTCTCGTACCCCATGCGCTGGGCGAGCTGGTTGTAGAAGTTCTGCTTGCGGCTGCCCATGCCGCCGACGTACAGCGCGGTGTACGGGCGGAAGGTGTCGGCGAGCGTCGCCACGTCCTTGTCGGCGCCGACGGCGAGGGGCAGGGTCGGGCAGACGTCGAACCCTTCGAGGGTCTTGCCGGCCTTCTCCCGCCCCGCCCGCAGGTACTTGATCGCCGTGTCCTCCAGGTGCGCGGCCGAGGGGAAGATCAGCAGGGCGCCGTCGGCGATCTCGCCGGTCTGCTCCAGGTTCTTCGGGCCGATCGCGGCGATGTACAGCGGGATGTGCTCGCGGGTGGGGTGCACGGTCAGCTTCAGCGGCTTGCCGGGGCCGCCGGGCAGCGGCAGCGTCCAGTGCTCGCCGTCGTGCGCCAGGCGCTCACGGGTCATGGCCTTGCGGACGATCTCCACGTACTCGCGGGTGCGGGCGAGCGGCTTGTCGAACTTGACCCCGTACCAGCCCTCCGAGACCTGCGGCCCCGAGACGCCGAGGCCGAGCCGGAAACGGCCGCCGGAGAGCGAGTCCAGCGTCGCGGCCGTCATCGCGGTCATCGCGGGCTGGCGGGCCGGGATCTGGAAGATGGCGGAGCCCACGTCGATGCGCTCGGTCTTGGCGGCGACCCAGCTGAGCACGGTGGCGGCGTCCGAGCCGTAGGCCTCCGCCGCCCAGCAGACCGCGTACCCCAGGCGGTCGGCCTCCTGGGCCACGGCCAGGTTGTCCCCGTCCATTCCGGCGCCCCAGTAGCCGAGGTTGATCCCGAGCTTCATATAGACCCGCCTTCCCTTACCGATCAGTAACGTCTTGGTCCCGCCGACCATACCGGGGGGATGGGGCTGTGAGGCGAGTGCGGGTCCGTTGTGGTTGCTCGCGCGGTCCCCCGGCGCCCTCGAGCGAGAGCAGCCCCCACCCGGCCGCGGACGACGAGCCCACCCTGTGGAAATCGGTTGTCCACAGGCCCCCACGCGGCGAACCGTGGCCAGTAATCTCGGCGTCCATGGAGCAGAGGCATCTCGGCCGTACCGGCCTGCGCGTGTCCCGGATCGGGCTAGGCACCCTGACGTGGGGCCGCGACACGGACGAACATGACGCCGCGGACATGTTGAAGGTGTTCTGGGAGGCGGGCGGCACACTCGTGGACACGGCCGACGTCTACGGGGACGGCGAAGCCGAGTACCTGCTCGGGCAGTTGATGGACGGGCTGGTGCCCCGCCGCGACCTGGTGATCTCCACGAAGGCCGGCAGCGTCCCGGACCCCGACCGCCGCTTCGACGGTTCCCGGGGCCATCTGCTCTCCGCCCTGGACGCCTCCCTCGCCCGCCTCGGCACGGACTACGTCGATCTCTGGCACATCCACGCCTACGACCCCGAAACGCCGCTCGACGAGACGCTCCAGGCCCTCGACCTGGCCGTCAGCAGCGGCCGGGCCCGGTACGTCGGCGTCTCCAACTTCTGCGGCTGGCAGCTGGCGAAGGCGGCCACCTGGCAGCTCGCGGCCCCCGGTATACGCACCCGCCTGGCCAGTACGCAGCTGGAGTACTCCCTGCTGCAACGCGGCGTCGAGCGCGAGGTGCTGCCCGCCGCACTGGACCTGGGCGTCGGCCTGCTCCCCTCGTCGCCGCTGGGGCGCGGGGTGCTGACCGCCAAGTACCGCCACATCACGCCCCCCGACTCCCGGGGCGGCTCCGAACACATGGCGCCGTTCGTCGCCCCCTACCTCGACGAGACGGCGACCAGCATCGTGGAGGCCGTGCAGACCGCCGCGGACGGTCTCGCCGTGACCCCGCTCCAGGTGGCCCTCGCCTGGGTGCGCGACCGGCCCGGCGTGGCCGCGCCCATCGTCGGCGCGCGCAACGCGCTGCAGCTCACGGGGGCATTGTCAGTGGAGACCCTTAGTCTTCCTGACGAGATCTGCCGGGCTCTCGACGATGTGTCGGCGCCCGTGCACCGCTATCCCGATCACGACTGGAGCACGCTGTGAGCACGGAGCCCGCGACCACGGGGACGGACGAGCCGGGAGGCCAGGGCGACACCACGCGCTCCGACGCGCCCGACGACGCAACCGCGGGGAGCACTCCGGAAGGCTCCGCCGGCACCGACGACTCGGGCGCGTCCGAGAGCTCCGCCCCCGAAGGTTCGGGAGACGCGTCCGAGGGCGCATCCGAAGGCACGTCCGAAGTCTCCGAGGCCCAGGCCGAGTTGGCGGCCCAGCGGTTGGAGCGGGAGCGGATCGAGCGGCGCAGGGCGGAGAAGAAGGCACCGATCACGAGCGGAGCCAAGCTCAGCGGGACGGCCGCCGATCTGTTGGCCGCCGTACGGGCCGTGGAGGGCGGCCGGAAACCCACGGCCACCGTTTTCGACGAGCCGGAGCCGACGCCGCGCCGGGCCGCGCAGGAACCGGCGCGGCGACCGCAGCCCGTGGCGCCCCCGGCCGGTGCGGCGGTTCCGTCGGGCGAGACCGTCGAGGCGGTGCGCGCGGTGCTGGCCGAGGGCGGTGCTCCGGAGGCACTGGTGCCGCAGGCCGCCGAGGCGCTCGGCGAGGGTGCGGGCGCCCTGCTGCGGGAGGATCCCTGGCAATTGCTGCGCGTTCCGGGCGTGCGGCCCGAGCAGGCGGACGGATTCGCGCGGGCCCTGCTCGGGGCGGAGTGCGGCCCGGACGACGAGCGGCGGGGCCGGGCGGTCACCGTCTGGCTGCTGGAGCAGGCCGCCGTGGCCGGGCACACGGCGCTGGAGGCCCCGGTCCTGATCGGCGCGCTCGGTCAGCGTTCCGTCCCCGACCCCGACGAGGCCGTCCAGAGCACCGTCGCCGAGGGCGAGGCCCTGGTGTTCCAGGACGCCCTGGACGACGCCCCGGCCGCGCAGCGTTCCGCACCGGCCCCCGGACCGGCCGCCGACTCCCCCGCCGACGACGAGGGAGAGGGCGACGAGGCCGAGGAGGAGCGCCCGGTCCGCGTCCTCATCGGCCTGGAGCGGTACGCCCTCGCCGAGGAGAGCCTCGCCGACGGCCTCGCCCGCGTGATGAACTCCCTGCCCAAGGACGATCCGGTCGACTGGTCCTCGGCGGCGGCGTCGGCACCGCGTTCCGCTGTCGAGCTGATCCGCGCCGTCGCGGGGCACGGGCTCGTGCTGCACACCGGCGGCGAGGCGGCCCGCGCGGAACCGGCGGCGCTCGTCACGGCCGCCCGGTCGCTCGGGCTGCGGGCGTACGCGGCGACGCACAGCGCGGACGGCGTGCGCCGCTTCGCCGCACAGCTGGGCTCCGCCGACGGCGGGGACATCGCCGAGGGGGGCGACACGGCCGTGACGACCCTCGCAGGGCTGCTGTCCGGCGCCGAGGGACCCGGCCGTGACGGGGACGGCGCGCTCGATCTGGATCTGCTCGTGGTGCTGGACGCGCCCCAGTTGGACGTCGAGACCGCCGCGCTGCTCGTCGAGTCGTTGCCCGACGGTTCCCGGCTGGTGCTCAGCGGCGACCCGGGAGTGCTCTGGTCCGCCGGGCCCGGCCGGGTCTTCGCCGATCTGCTCGCCGCCCGGACCAGCCCGCAGGTCGCCTCGCGGACACCCGACCCCGGGCCGATCGGTGAACTGGTCTCCGGCATCGGCATCGGCGAGCTGAACCAGGTCGACGCGCCCGGCAAGGAGGTCGTGATCGTGCCGGTGCGGGACGCCGGTGAGGCGGTGCACCGGACCGCGCAGCTCGTCGTGGACTCGGTGCCGAGGGCGTTCGGGATCCCGGCCGAGCAGGTGCAGGTGATCACCCCCGGACACGGGGGCGCCGCCGGTACGCGTGCGCTGAACGCCGCGCTCAAGGAGCGGCTGAACCCCGGTCCCGGCCGTTTCGGCGGCTTCGACCCGGGCGACCGGGTGGCCCACTCCCCCGCCCCGGGCCGTACGACTCCCGGCCGGGTGGTGAAGGCCGACGCCGAGGGGCTGCACCTGGAGTGCGCGGGTGTGGCCGTGGTCGTACCGAAGGAGCGGGTGGAGCAGACCGTACGGCACGGGTGGGCGCTGACGGCGCACCAGGCCGTCGGGCACCGGTGGCCGGCGGCGGTGGTGGTGCTGCCGGGTGACGCGGCTCAGGCCCTCACGCGCCCCTGGGTCTACACGGCCTTCGGCCGCGCCGAGCGGCACCTGTCCGTCGTGCACGGGGTGGAGCATGCCCTGCCCCGTGCGGTCGCCGAGGTCCCCGCGAAGCCACGCACGACACGCCTGCCGGCACTGCTCAAGACCCAGGTGCCGTCGGCCGATTGACAGCGCGCGCCCCAGGGCGGCCCGCAGGGCCGCGTTCAGGGGCGCGGGGCCGCCTTCAGGGGCGCGGGGAACCTCGCGAGCGACCTCGCACGGCCCGGGCCGCCCGACGGCGGACGCCCCGAGCTCCGAGGCGCCCCCGGGCCCCTACCGGTCCACGTCCAGCGGTTCCAGATCCTCGTCCTCGTCCAGCTCCGCCGCGAGCGTGACGTCGTCGTCGAGGTCGTCGTCCGGCTCGTCGTCGAAGACCGCGCTGACGTCGAAGCGGCAGACGACCTGCTGCCCGTCGACCCCTTCGAAGGGCGCCTCCAGCCACTCACCGGGATCGGCGGCGTCGTCGGCGGCGGTCACCCAGAGCGTGGAGTCCCCTTCCTCCAGACCGAACTCCTTGTGCCGGGAGGCGATCTCGTCCGGTTCGAACTCCCCGAACAGCACGCCGAGGGCGCCGAGCACCGTGCTCGCCGCCCCGTCGGTGCCGGCCGGCTCCTCGGCCGCCTCCACGCGCTGCGCCTGTGCCAGCAGCCGCTGCGGCTCGCCCACCGTGTAGTCCCGGCGGATCAGCACACTGAGCGCGCCGGGCTCGTCGGGGCCGATGTACGGCGGCCTGTCCTCGGTGCCGGGGATCTCGAAGGGAGTGACCTCGTCATAGCGGTCGTAGAGCAGTTCGTCGTACTCCTCGGCGGCCGCGGCCAGCTCGTTGAACGCCTCGTAGACGGCCGGGTCGTCCTCCCCCGACCGGCGTTCGACCGCCGCCAGGTGGCGGTCGAGCGCGGTCTTGACCGCCTCGGCGGCGGCGCGTACCTCGGCAGCGGTGGGCTGCGCAGCATCAGACATAGTGCAGACGCTATCCGTACCGGGCCCCAGCCCGCACAATAGATACCGATGCCGGAATACGAATTTGTCGACGTGTACGTACCGCGCGGGGTCTCCCGCAAGGACGCCACACGCCTGCTGACGGACCATGCCGAGTACGGACACTGGGAGTTGGACCGACTGAGCCTGCTGCGTGACGGCAGCCGCAGGGTGCGGTTGCGCCGACGGATCATCCGCCAGGTGCGCGCCACATGGTGACTGGGCACGACGAAACGGAGCGGGCCCCGCTGGTGCGGGGCCCGCTCCGTGCGGTGGGTTCCGCGTCCGGTTACAGCGCGACGGCCCGAGCCTTGCGGTAGATCAGGGCGCCCCCGATCAGTGCGCCCGCGCCCACCGGGAGCATCAGCCCGAGCGGCAGGTCGCCGCCGGTCTGGGCGAGCTGGGCCGCGCCGTCGGGCTGGGTGACGGTCTGCGTACCCGGGGTGTTGGTGTCACCACCGGGCCTGCCGGGACCACCCGGCTCACCGGGCTTGCTCGGCGCCTGCGGGGACGCCTCCTCGGAGTCGCCCGGCGGGTTCTGCGAGCCGCCGCCCGGGTTCTCGTGCGACCCTCCGCCGCCCGAGTTCCCGCAGTCGTCGTTCGCGACGCCGTTGCCGATGCCGACCACGCTGACGCTGTTGCCGCACACGTTGACCGGCACGTGCACCGGAACCTGGATGTGGTTCCCGGAAGCCACTCCCGGCGAGTCACCGGCGTGACCGCCCGCGTGGGACCCGCCACCGTACGACGGGCCGTGGCCGTCGTCGCCGTGACCGCCGCCGCCCGAGCCGTTGGAGCAGTCGTTGCCGACGGCCGTGTTGCCGACGCCGACGACGTTGACGCTGTTGCCGCACACGTTGACCGGGGCGTTCACCGGGGCCTGCACGACATTGCCGGAGGCCACGCCCGGCGAGTCACTGGCGTGCCCCCGGGCCTGGGACCCACCGTGCGAGGAGCCGTGGCCCTGGTCGCCGCGGGCGTGCTTGCCGCCTCCGCCGTTGGAACACTTGTTGCCGGCCGCCGGGTTGAGCAGTCCGACCACGTTCACCGTGTTGCCGCAGACGTTGACCTCGGCCTCCACCGGCGCCTGCACGGTGTTGCCGGAGAGCACGCCCGGCGAGTTGGTGGCGGAGCCCTGCGCGCCGGAGTCGGCGTGGGCCATGCCTCCGGCCGCGGCGAAGACTCCGGACGCGGCCGCCACCGTCATGAGGCCTTTGCGGGTGACCTGTCGCATTGCTGAATTACCTGCCTTAAGCCCTATGTTGTGATCTTGTACACCTTGTCGGGAGACCGAACGGCCCCGGAGTGCATGGCGCGCACTCCGGGGCCGACGGTTTGTTCAGACCCTCACCGGGTGAGGCACAACGTCACTTGTTGATGCAGGTGTTGCCGAAGGCGGGGTTCAGCAGCCCGATCACCGAGATCGTGTTGCCGCACACGTTCACGGGGACGTGCACCGGCACCTGGACGACGTTGCCGGACGCGACGCCCGGGGAGCCGACGGCGGCACCCTGGGCCCCGGCGTCGGCGACGGCCAGACCCGCGCCCGCGAGAACCAGACCACCGGTGGCAGCCGCAGCGGCGACGACCTTCTTGAGCATTGTTCCTCCTTGTTGGCAAAGCGACTCCAAGTAGCGAGTCGCATCACCTGTAACGAGGAGGGAGTAATGGAGCTACGAGCTTATGGTCGGATTCACCCGTCACGGTCGATCTTCGTACGCGCGGCCGAATCCTGTGCCGAACGGTCAGGACGCGTCGATGAAACGGTCGAGGACTCGCACGCCGAACTTCAGGCCCTCGACCGGCACCCTCTCGTCGACACCGTGGAACATGCCCGCGAAGTCCAGCTCCGGGGGCAGCTTCAGCGGCGCGAAGCCGAAGCCCCGGATGCCGAGGTCGTCGAAGGACTTGGCGTCCGTACCGCCGGAGAGCATGTACGGGACCGCCTTCGCGGCCGGGTCCTCGGCGAGCAGCGCGGACTGCATGGCGTCCACGATCGCCCCGTCGAAGGAGGTCTCCAGCGCCTTGTCGGAGTGCACGTCCTCGCGCCGCACCTTGGGGCCGAGGATCTTGTCGAGATCGGCGAGGAACTCCTCCTCGAACCCGGGCAGGAACCGTCCGTCGACGTGCGCGGTGGCCTCGCCCGGGATGACGTTGACCTTGTAACCGGCGCCGAGCTGGGTGGGGTTGGCGGTGTTGCGCAGGGTCGCGCCGATGAGCTTGGCGATACCGCCCAGCTTGGCGAGGGTGCCCTCCATGTCCTCCGGGTCGAGCGTGGTGCCGAGCGCGTCGCCGAGTTCGTCGAGGAAGGCGCGGGTGGTCTTGGTGACCCGTACCGGGAACTGGGTGCGGCCGAGGCGCGCGACGGCCTCCGACAGTTCGGTGATGGCGTTGTCGCGGTGGATCATCGAGCCGTGGCCCGCCGTGCCGGCGACGGTCAGCTTCATCCAGTGCATGCCCTTCTCGGCCGTCTGGATCAGATAGAGCCGGCGCTGCTCGCTCACCGTGAACGAGAAGCCGCCGACCTCGCTGATGGCCTCGGTGACGCCCTCGAAGAGATCGGCGTGGTTCTTCACCAGGTGCTTCGCCCCGTACGTGCCGCCGGCCTCCTCGTCCGCGAGGAAGGCGAGCACGATGTCGCGCGGCGGCCTGCGACCGCTGCGCAGCCGGTCGCGGACGACCGCCAGCGTCATGGCGTCCATGTCCTTCATGTCGACCGCGCCCCGGCCCCACACGCAGCCGTCCGCGACCTCGCCGGAGAAGGGGTGGTGGGTCCAGTCCGCCGCGTTGGCCGGGACGACGTCGGTGTGGCCGTGGATGAGCAGCGCGGGCCGGGACGGGTCCTCGCCCTCGATCCGGGCCACCGTGGAGGCGCGGCCCGGGTGCGACTCGAAGATCTTCGGTTCCAGCCCCACCTCGGCGAGCTTCTCGGCGACGTACTCGGCGGCCGCGCGCTCACCCGGGCCCGAGTGGTCGCCGAAGTTGCTGGTGTCGATCCGGATCAGCTCGCTGCAGAGGTCGACGACCTCGTCCTCGCCGGTCACGCGCCTGCCCGTGTCCGTCTCACTCACGCTGGTTCCTCCCGCTGTCGCTGCTGGTGGTTCCCCTCATCCTCCTCCTGCCCCACCGCCCCTCCCAAGACCGGGACCGGCCCGTCACACGCCGTTCACGCCGGGCGGCGCCCGGGGACGGGGTGTGATCGGGGGCCCTCGAAAGCCTGGTAATGTTTCCTTCGTCGCCGCGAGGGAGACCCCGCGCGACAGACACCTTGTCCGGGTGGCGGAATGGCAGACGCGCTAGCTTGAGGTGCTAGTGCCCTTTATCGGGCGTGGGGGTTCAAGTCCCCCCTCGGACACACAATAACGAAGGCCGTGACCCCCGGGTCGCGGCCTTCGTGCGTGGTCGGCGGCGAATGTGGGACATATCTCGCCTGGTTCGAGAAACCCCAGGTCACAGCCGTCCGACCGGCCCTTGTGGGCCGCCTTCCGGATGCCTCCGCTTGGCCGACACGACAGGCAGTAGTCACCCGAGCACTAGAGTATGGGGCTTGTTCGGCACCGGTACGGAAATATCCCCAGGCAGACCTGCGGCCCTCCGGCGCCCCCGGATGGTCCGGGTTCGAGAGGCGAGGATCCGATGGCCGCCGTGTACGAGAGTCCCGACCTGACGCTGCTCGACGAGGAGATGGCCGAGGACGCCGGGCGGTTCGGCGGGGCGGCGCGCTTCTCGGCCGGTCCCGCCGCCTCCCCCCGCACGCTGGTCGACGTCTTCGAGGCGTCCGCGCGGTCGTACCCGGACGAGCCCGCCCTGGACGACGGGACGCGGCGGCTGACCTACCGCGCGCTGGCCGTCGAGGTGGAGAATCTGCGACGACGGCTGGGAGCCGCCGGGGTCGGGCTCGGGGACCGGGTCGGGGTGCGGGTGCCGTCGGGCACGAACGAGCTGTACGTCGCCATCCTCGCGGTGCTCGCCGCCGGAGCCGCCTATGTGCCCGTGGACGCAGAGGACCCCGACGAACGGGCCGAACTGGTATTCGACGAGGCGGAGGTGCGGGCGGTCGTCGGGGCCGGACACGAACTGACCGTGCACGGCGCGTCCGGCTCCCCCGCCGCCCGGCCCGGGGTCGAGCACGACGCGTGGATCATCTTCACCTCCGGGTCGACCGGCAGGCCCAAGGGGGTGGCCGTCAGCCATCGCAGCGCCGCCGCGTTCGTGGACGCGGAGGCGGCGCTCTTCCTGACCGAGGAGCCGATCGGGCCCGGGGACCGGGTGATGGCCGGTCTCTCGGTGGCCTTCGACGCGTCCTGCGAGGAGATGTGGCTGGCCTGGCGGTACGGCGCCTGTCTGGTGCCGGTGCCGCGCGCACAGGTCAGGAGCGGCGCGGATCTGGGGCCCTGGCTGGTCGAGCAGGAGATCACGGTGGTGTCGACCGTGCCGACGCTGGCCGCACTCTGGGAGCCCGAGACCCTGAGCGACGTACGGCTGCTGATCTTCGGCGGTGAGGCGTGCCCGCCGGAGCTGGCGCAGCGGCTGGTGACGGAGGGGCGGGAGGTATGGAACACGTACGGGCCGACCGAGGCCACCGTCGTCGCGTGTGCCTCCTTGATGACCGGTGCGGAGCCGATCCGGATCGGGCTGCCGCTCGACGGGTGGGAGCTGGCCGTGGTGGACGAGAGCGGGGAGCCCGTGCCGATGGGCGCCAGCGGGCAGCTGGTGATCGGCGGCGTGGGGCTCGCGCGGTATCTCGACGCCGAGAAGGACGCGGAGAAGTACGCGCCGCTTCAGTCGCTGGGCTGGGAGCGCGCCTATCGCAGTGGTGACCTGGTGAGGGCCGAGCCCGAGGGGCTGGTCTTCCTCGGGAGGGCCGACGAGCAGATCAAGCTCGGCGGGCGGCGGATCGAGCTGGGCGAGGTCGACGCCGCGTTGCAGGCCCTGCCCGGGGTCGCGGGCGCCGCGGCGGCCGTACGGACCGCGCGGAGCGGCAACCAGCTGCTCGTCGGGTACGTGGTCACCCAGGAGGGGTGGGACCACGCGACGGCCGTGGCGAAGCTGCGGGCGGAACTGCCGGCCGCGCTGGTGCCGCTGCTGGCGCCGGTGGCGGAGCTGCCGACCCGGACATCCGGGAAGGTCGACCGGAACGCCCTGCCGTGGCCGCTGGCGGACCTGGAGACGGCCGGTCCGGCCGAGGAGCTGTACGGGACCGAGGCGTGGCTCGCCGAGCAGTGGGCGGAGGTGCTGGGCATCCCGGTCGGTGGCGCGGGCGACGACTTCTTCGCGATCGGCGGGGGGAGTCTGGCCGCCGCGCAGCTGACGACACGGCTGCGGACCCGGTATCCGAGCGTCGCGGTGGTGGACGTCTACCAGCGGCCCACGCTCAGGAAGCTGGCCCGGTACCTGGAGGAGTCCGGCGGGCAGGAAGGGCCCCGGCGCGTGGTGGCACCCGTGCCCGTGCGGGCGCGGCTGGTCCAGTCGTTGCTGCTGGTGCCGCTGTTCACCCTGCTCGGTCTGCGGTGGGTCGTCCCGCTGGCGGCGCTCGGGAACCTGCTCGGGCCGTACGCCTGGCTGCCGACCGCGCCCTGGTGGGCCGTGGCGGTCGGGGCGGTGCTGCTCTTCACCCCGCCGGGGCGGCTGGCGATCGCGGCGGGCGGGGCACGACTGCTGCTGCGTGGGGTCGGGCCGGGCCGGTACGCGCGCGGCGGGAGTGTGCACCTGCGGCTGTGGGCGGCCGAGCGGCTGGCCGAGTTCAGCGGGGCGACCTCCCTGACCGGGGTCT
The DNA here is from genome assembly GCF_018728545.1 of Streptomyces sp. ATCC 21386. Taxonomy (NCBI): domain Bacteria; kingdom Bacillati; phylum Actinomycetota; class Actinomycetes; order Kitasatosporales; family Streptomycetaceae; genus Streptomyces; species Streptomyces sp. ATCC 21386. The sequence goes on along the minus strand of NZ_JAAVVL010000001.1, from coordinate 3,561,581 downwards.
GGCTGGAGCGGTACGCGCGTGCCCTGGGCGCCAAGGTCGGCGCCGACGTCGATCTGCACGCGCTGCCGCCGGTGACCGGGATGCTCAAGCTCGGGCGGGGCGCGGCCGTGGAGTCCGAGGTGGACCTCTGCGGGTACTGGCTCGACGGGGACCTGCTGGAGATCGGACCGGTCAAGGTGGGCGCCGGCGCGGTCGTCGGGACGCGGAGCATGCTGCTGCCGGGGGCCAGGGTCGGCAAGCGGGCCGAGGTGGCGCCCGGGTCGGCCGTGGTCGGGCAGGTGCCCACCGGTCAGCGCTGGGCCGGGGCGCCCGCGGTCAAGCTGGGCAAGGCGAAGCGGAACTGGCCCAGGGAGCGGCCGCGGCGGGGCCTGTTCTGGCGGGCGTCGTACGGGGTGACCGGGTTCGGGCTGACCGCGCTGCCGGTGCTCGCCGGGCTCGCCGCGCTGGCGGGCTTGAGTCTGTTCGTGGATCCGCAGGCCGGGCTGGGCGGTGCCCTGCGGGGCGCCGTGCTCGGGCTGGTGCCGGCCACCCTCGCGTTCGGGGCGGCGTACGCGCTGCTCCTGCTGGTCGCCGTGCGACTGCTGAGCCTCGGGCTGCGGGAGGGTACGCATCCCACGCACAGCCGGGTCGGCTGGCAGGCGTGGACCGTCACCCAGCTGATGGACCGGTCGCGGGAGACGCTGTTCCCGCTGTACGCGGGGCTGGTCACGCCGGTGTGGCTGCGGTTGCTCGGGATGCGGATCGGGCGGGGCGCGGAGGTGTCGACGGTGCTCGCGCTGCCGAGTCTGACGACGGTCGGGGACGGGGCGTTCCTCGCGGACGACACGTTGACCGCGCCGTACGAGCTGGGCGGGGGCTGGATGCGGATCGGGCGGGCGGAGATCGGGCGGCGGGCGTTCCTCGGGAACTCCGGGATGACCGCGCCGGGGCGTTCCGTACCGGACGGCGGGCTGGTGGGGGTGCTGTCGGCGACGCCGAAGAAGGCGAAGAAGGGCAGCTCGTATCTGGGGCTGCCGCCGGTGAAGCTGCCCCGGGCGGTGTCCGACGGTGACCAGAGCCTGACGTACGAGCCGCCGGCGCGGCTGCTGTGGGCGCGGGCGCTGGTGGAGCTGTGCCGGATCGTGCCGGTGTTCTGCTCGGCGGGGCTCGCGCTGCTGACGGTGGCCGCGCTGAGTGCGCTGGGCGGCTGGGCGTGGCTGGTGGGCGGTCTCGTGCTGCTGGGGTCGGGCGCGCTGGCGGGGCTGGTGTCCGTCGTGGCGAAGTGGCTGCTCGTGGGGCGGCACCGCCGCGGGGAGCATCCGCTGTGGAGCGGTTTCGTGTGGCGCAACGAGCTGGCGGACACCTTCGTGGAGGTCCTGGCCGTGCCGTGGCTGGCCGGGGCGGTGCCCGGGACGCCGGTGCTCAACGTGTGGCTGCGCGGGCTGGGGGCGCGGATCGGCAAGGGGGTGTGGGTCGAGAGTTACTGGCTGCCCGAGACCGACCTCGTGACGCTCGGCGACGGGGCGACGGTGAACCGGGGGTGCGTTCTCCAGACCCACCTCTTCCACGACCGGATCTTGCGGACGGATACTGTTGAGCTCCGTGAGGGCGCCACGTTGGGCCCGGGCGGAATCGTCCTGCCCGGCAGCGTGGTCGGGGCCCGTACCACGCTGGGCCCGGCGTCGCTGGTCATGGCCGCGGAGTCCGTTCCCGACGACACCCGGTGGCTGGGCAACCCGATCGAGTCATGGCGCCGCTGACCGCGGCTCGTGCGGCGTCGGGGGACTCGGGGGACGATGGACGTCGTACGAGAGCGGAGCGGGGAGCAGAAGCGGCAGTGGCGGTTCAGCAGTCAGTGGGTCCGGACCCGTACTTCCCGGCGAACGGTGATTCCCGTTACCGGGTGCATCGGTACGAGCTGGCCGTGGACTACCGACCAGGGCCGAACCGGCTGTCGGGCACCGCGCGGCTCAACGCCATAGCGGGCCGGGCCCCGCTCGCGGAGTTCCAGTTGAACCTCGCCGACTTCAAGATCGGGCGGGTGCGGGTCGAGGGGCGGGCGCCGCACTACTCGCACCGGGGTGGCAGGCTGCGGATCCGGCCGGCCAAGCCGATCCGGCCCGGGGCCGCGTTCACGGTGGAGGTGCACTGGTCGGGCAATCCGAAGCCGGTGAACAGCCCCTGGGGCGGGCTCGGTTGGGAGGAGCTGACCGACGGGGCGCTGGTGGCGAGCCAGCCCGTCGGGGCGCCGTCCTGGTATCCGTGCAACGACCGGCCCGCCGACAAGGCGTCGTACCAGATCTCGGTGACGACACCGTCGGCGTACCAGGTGGTGGCGGGCGGGCGGCTGCTCACCCGTACGACGAAGGCGTCCACGACGACGTGGGTGTACGAGCAGTCGGCGCCGACGTCGAGCTATCTGGTGGGGCTGTCGATCGGCAGGTACCAGACGGTGCTGCTGGGCGATCCGAGGCCGGGCGGGGTGCCGCAGCACGGGCACATCCCGGCGCACCTGCTCACCGAGTTCTCGCGGGACTTCGCGCGGCAGCCGGCGATGATGGAGCTGTTCGAGGAGCTCTTCGGGCCGTACCCGTTCGGGGAGTACGCGGTGGTGGTGACCGAGGAGGAGCTCGATGTCCCGGTCGAGGCACAGGGGTTGTCGCTGTTCGGCGCCAACCACGTGGACGGGGCGCGGGGTTCGGAGCGGCTGGTGGCCCACGAGCTGGCGCACCAGTGGTTCGGCAACAGCGTGTCCATCGCCGACTGGCGGCACATCTGGCTGAACGAGGGGTTCGCCAAGTACGCCGAGTGGCTGTGGTCGGAGCGTTCCGGCGGGCGCAGCGCGCAGCAACTGGCCGCCGCCGCGCACCAGAAGCTCGCCGCGCTGCCGCAGGATCTGCGGCTGGCCGACCCGGGCCGCAAGCTGATGTTCGACGACCGGCTCTACGAGCGCGGCGGGCTGACCGTCCACGCCGTGCGCTGTGCCCTCGGTGACGAGGCGTTCTTCCGGATGCTGCGCGGCTGGGCGACCGTCCACCGCGGCGGCGCGGTGACGACGGCCGGTTTCACCGCGCACGCCGGGCGCTACGCCGACGGGCCCCTGGACGCCCTGTTCCAGACCTGGTTGCGGGAACCGGCGCTGCCGCCGCTGCCGTCCCCGAGAGGTTCCGGGGTGCCGGCGCGGCCGCCGTATCCGCCGACGAACGCGGGCTCGGCGTAGAGCGGGCACAATGACTGCCATGTCGTCGCGCCGCAGCGGTTCCAGGACCAGGTCGAAGAGTGTTTCCCGTGCTTCGTCGTCGGCTCCTCGTTCGTGCCCCTGCGGGTTGCCGCGGACGTACGAGGAGTGCTGCGGCCGCTACCACTCCGGGGGCGCCGCCGCGCCGACCGCCGAGGCGCTGATGCGGTCCCGGTACAGCGCGTTCGTGGTGCGCGACGAGGCGTATCTGCTGCGCAGCTGGCATCCCCGGACGCGGCCCGCCGAGGTCGCCTTCGACACGACCATGCGCTGGACCGGCCTGGAGATCCTGGAGACCCGGGACGGCTCGCCCTTCCACACCACCGGCACCGTCACCTTCCGCGCCTCGTACCGCGGTGGCTCGATGCTCGAACGGAGCCGCTTCGAGCGGGTGGCGGGGGCCTGGGTGTACGTGGACGGGGAGTTCCCCGCGGAGGACGGGGCCTAGCGGGCCCGTCCGAGCCCCGGGTCAACCGGTGGTCGGTGCCTGGCCGTTGGGGGCCAGGATGTCCAGCTCCTGGAGTGCGCCGACCGTGATCTGCCTGGTGAGCCGTTCGGCTCGGGGGGCGTCCTTCTCGCGGATGGCTTCCGCGACCTGGACGTGGAGGGTGACGGCGGCGGGGTCGGGGTCGTGGAACATCACGGCGTGGTGGGTGCGGCCGGCGAGGACCTCCTCGACGACGTCGCCGAGGCGGGCGAACATCTCGTTGCCGGAGGCGTCGAGGATCAGGCGGTGGAAGGCGACGTCATGCCGGAGGTAGCCCTCCAGCCGGTGGCCGCGTGAGTTGGCGACCATGCCGATGGCGCACTCGGTGAGCGCGGCGCACTGTTCGGCGGTGGCGTTGCGCGCGGCGAGGCCGGCGGCGATCGGCTCGACGGCGGAGCGCAGGACCGTGAGGGAGCGCAGCTGGCGGGGGCGGTCCGCGCCGGCCAGCCGCCAGCGGATGACCTGCGGGTCGTAGACGTTCCACTCGGCGGGCGGGCGGACGATCACGCCGACCCGGCGGCGGGACTCGACCAGGTGCATGGACTCCAGCACGCGCACCGCCTCGCGCATCACGGAGCGGGACACCTCGAAGGTCTGGGCGAGTTCGTCCGTGCGCAGCACGCTGCCCGGCGGGTACTCGCCCGCCGTGATCGCCGGTCCGAGGGTCTCCAGAACTCGGCCGTGCAGCCCCCGGCCCGGTGTGGTCATGGGGATCAGGGTACGAGGAGCGGGGAGTGAAGAAAAAGTCAGACTTATTTGTGTCGAGGGCTTGAATTCGTCGTACCTAATGGGTTTCAGTGTCGTCGACGTCGGGTGACGTCTCAGATGTCGACGAAGACAGCGAGGTAGTGATGCGTACCCCTCATGTCGTCGTGGTGATGGGCGTGGCAGGGACCGGGAAGACCACGATCGGCCCCCTGCTCGCGGCACGGCTCGGCGTTCCGTACGCCGAGGGCGACGACTTCCACCCCGCGGCCAACATCGCCAAGATGTCGGCCGGGACACCGCTGGACGACGCGGACCGAGGTCCGTGGCTGGACGCCATCGGCGCCTGGGCGCACGACCGGGCCGGGCTCGGCGGGGTGGTCAGCTGTTCGGCGTTGAAGCGGTCCTACCGGGACCGGCTGCGGGCGGCGGCGCCCGGTGTCGTCTTCGTGCATCTCACCGGTGACCGGGCCCTCATCGAGGACCGGATGTCCCACCGGCAGGGCCACTTCATGCCCACCGCGCTGCTCGACTCGCAGTTCGCCACGCTGCAGCCCCTGGAGGCGGACGAGGCGGGCGTCGCGGTCGATGTGGCGGGCGCGCCCGAGGAGATCGCCGAGCGGGCGGTCGCGGCGCTGCGGGAGTTCGATCCGGCGTAGTCGTAGGCCCTCGGCCGCCGGCTCCTGCGTCCGCCGATTCCTTGCTTCCGCCGGCTCCTTGCCTCCGCCGGCTCCTGGCTTCCGCCGGCTCCTGGTGCCCGCTGCCTCCTGCTTCGCCTCGGCCCCTCCCCCACCCCTCACCTCCCCCTGACACCTCCCCAAAACAAGGAATCACCGTGACCGGACTCAACGTCGAGTTGCTGGCAGCGGACCCCGTCGAGCCGATCACCTCGGCGGGGCACGCACAGCTGGGCATCGCCGTCCTGGCGGGCATCGCCGTGATCGTCGTGCTCATCACCAGGTTCAAGGTGCACGCCTTCCTGGCGCTGACCATCGGCTCGCTCGCGCTCGGCGCGTTCGCCGGGGCTCCGCTGGACAAGGCGATCGCCAGCTTCACCACCGGGCTCGGGACGACCGTGGCCGGCGTCGGCGTGCTCATCGCGTTGGGCGCGATCCTCGGCAAGCTGCTCGCGGACTCCGGGGGCGCCGACGAGATCGTCGACACCATCCTCGCCAAGGCCCAGGGGCGGGCGATGCCGTGGGCGATGGTGCTCATCGCCTCGGTGATCGGGCTGCCGCTGTTCTTCGAGGTCGGGATCGTGCTGCTGATCCCGGTCGTGCTGATGGTCGCCAAGCGCGGCAACTACTCGCTGATGCGCATCGGCATCCCGGCCCTCGCGGGTCTGTCCGTGATGCACGGGCTGATCCCGCCGCACCCCGGCCCGCTGGTCGCCATCGACGCGGTGCGGGCCGACCTGGGTGTGACGCTGGCGCTGGGCCTGGTGGTCGCGATACCGACCGTGATCATCGCCGGGCCGCTGTTCTCGAAGTACGCGGCACGGTGGGTGGACGTACCGGTGCCCGAGCGCATGATCCAGGCGCGGCCCTCGGAGGAGCTGGAGAAGCGGCCGTCGTTCGGCGCGACCGTGGCGACCGTCCTTCTGCCGGTGGTGCTGATGCTGGCCAAGGCGCTCGTGGACATCGTCGTGGACGACCCCGAGAACATGGTGCAGCGGGTCTTCGACGTGGTCGGCTCGCCGCTGATCGCGCTGCTCGCGGCCGTGATCGTGGGCATGTTCACGCTGGGGCGGGCCGCCGGGTTCACCAAGGAGCGGCTGGGGTCGACCGTCGAGAAGTCCCTCGCGCCGATCGCGGGCATCCTGCTCATCGTGGGCGCGGGCGGCGGGTTCAAGCAGACGCTCATCGACTCCGGGGTCGGGCAGATGATCCTGGAGATCTCCGAGGACTGGTCGATCCCCGCGCTCGTCCTGGCCTGGCTGATCGCGGTGGCGATCCGGCTGGCGACCGGGTCGGCCACGGTCGCCACGATCTCGGCGGCGGGCCTGGTGGCACCGCTGGCCGCGGACATGTCGACGGCCCACACCGCCCTGCTCGTCCTCGCCATCGGCGCGGGCTCCCTCTTCTTCAGCCATGTCAACGACGCCGGCTTCTGGATGGTGAAGGAGTACTTCGGGATGAGTGTCGGCCAGACCATCAAGACCTGGTCGGTGATGGAGACGATCATCTCGGTGGTGGCGGGGGCGATCGTGCTGCTGCTGTCGCTGATCATCTAGGGGCGCGGGCGGGCGAGGAGCGCTGGTCGTTCAGGGGCGGGGAGCCGGAGGTCCGGCGCCCCGCCCCTGTCGTGACCGACGGCCTGCGGTCCGGGGCCTGCGGGCCTGCGGCCCAGGGCTTGCGGGCTTGCGGCTTGCGGCTTGCGGCTTGCGGCTTGCGGCTTGCGGCTTGCGGTCTACGGCTACGGCCTACGGCCGCCAGAGCGGATGCTCGTTGTCCGCCCACTCCCGGCTCACCGAGCCCGTACGCATGCCGCGCCGGGCCTCCGGGTCGCCCAGGGCCATGCCGATGTGGCCCGCCAGGACGATGCCGATGGTCAGGGCCAGCCAGTCGTGGACGAAGGTCGCGCTGGTCCGCCACATCAGGGGGGTGAGGTGGGTGAACCACATCATCAGGCCCGTGACGAGCATGACGAGGGTGGCGCCGGCGATCCAGGCCGCGTAGAGCTTCTGGCCGGCGTTGAACTTCGCGGCGGGGCGCGGGCCGGCCAGTCGGCGGCGGGCGGCGCGGAGCCAGACGCGGTCGTGCGGGCCCCAGCGGTTGAGGCGGCCGAGGTCCGCGCGGAACGCGCGGGAGACCAGGCCCGCCAGGACCGGGAGGGGCAGGAGGAGGCCCGTCCACTGGTGGACCAGGACCACCAGGGCCCGGCGGCCGACCAGTTCGGCGAGGGCGGGGAGGTAGAGACAGGCCGCAGTCGCCACGCAGGCGCCCATCAGGGCCGCGGTCGTCCGGTGGATCCAGCGTTCGGCGGCGGTGAAGCGCGGGACGCGGGAGGCCATGACGACCGGCCGTTCCTCAAGTCGTCGGTTCATCGTCCCGCCCGTTCGATCGGCCGACCCACGCGTCGATGTCGTAGCCCCGCTCCTCCCAGTAGCCGGGCTCGACCTCCTCGGTGAGCTCGATGCCGGAGAGCCACTTCGCCGACTTGTAGAAGTACATGGGGGCGACGTAGAGGCGGACCGGGCCGCCGTGGTTGTGGCTGAGGTCCTTGTCCTGCATCCGCAGGGCCACCAGGACGTCCGCGCGGCGCGCCTGCTCCAGGGTGAGACTCTCGCTGTACGCCCCGTCGAAGCAGGTGAAGCGGACCGCTCCGGCCGAGGAGCGCACCCCGGCCGCGTCCAGCAGCACGGAGAGCCGTACGCCCTCGAACGGGGTGTCCGGCACGCGCCAGCCGGTGACGCACTGGACGTCCTTCACCATCCGGGTCTGCGGGAGGGCCCGCAGATCGGCGAGGGTGTAGGAACCGGGCTTGTCGACCAGGCCGTCGACGGTGAGGCGGTAGTTCTTCGCGGTCCTGCGGGGTACGGACGACGTCACGGAGTAGTAGCGGAAGCCGCCGCCGTTGGGGAGGAGGCCGGTCAGGCCGGTGGGGTCCTTCTCGGCCGCCTCGCCGAGGAACGCCTCCATGCCGCGCTGGAGGACCGGCGCGGAGACGACGCCGAGGGCGCCGAGTCCGAGGGTGCCGAGGAGGACCCGGCGGCCGATGGGCGCGCCGCGGCCCTCGGAGGTGTCCGCCCGGTCGGTGGGGGCCGCCGGGTTCGGGGGCTCCGGTGGCGCTTCCCGTGGTTCGGGGTGTTCAGGGTTCACGTATCGATTCGAACACCCGCCACCGCGGCTGGGCCAGCGGCAGCGGGTATTCGTCAGAATTCCGTCATGAGCGCGGCGCCGCGCTCAGCCTCGCCGCCGAACAGCGCGTTGCCCTCGGCACCGTACAGCCCGTTGCCCTCCCCGCCGTACGGCGTTCTCGCCGCGCCGCTCAGCCCGTCGCCTTGGCCGCCGCCCGGCCTGCCGTGCGGCCCGAGAACAGGCAGCCGCCGAGGAACGTGCCCTCCAGGGAGCGGTAGCCGTGGACGCCGCCGCCGCCGAAGCCCGCCGCCTCGCCCGCCGCGTACACGCCGTCCAGCGGGTCGCCGCCCTCGGTGAGGACCCGGGAGGAGAGGTCGGTCTCCAGGCCGCCGAGGGTCTTGCGGGTCAGGATGTTCAGGCGGACGGCGATCAGCGGGCCCGCCTTGGGGTCGAGGATGCGGTGCGGGGCTGCGGTGCGGATGAGCTTGTCGCCGAGGTAGTTACGGGCTCCTCGGATCGCCATGACCTGGAGGTCCTTGGTGAAGGGGTTGGCGACCTCACGGTCCCGGGAGACGATCTCGCGGCGCAGCTCGGCCTCGTCGATCAGCGGGTCCTTGGTGAGCGCGTTCATCCCGCGGACCAGGGAGCCGAGATCCTTCTCGACGACGAAGTCGACACCGTGGTCCATGAACGCCTTCACCGGGCCGGGGACGTCCGCGCGGGCCCGGATGAAGACGTCCTTGATGGACTTGCCCGTCAGGTCGGGGTTCTGCTCGGAGCCGGAGAGGGCGAACTCCTTGCCGATGATCTTCTGGTCGAGCACGAACCAGGTGTAGTCGTACCCGGTCTTCATGATGTGTTCGAGGGTGCCGAGGGTGTCGAAGCCCGGGAAGAGCGGCACGGGCAGGCGCTTGCCGCGGGCGTCCAGCCAGAGCGAGGACGGGCCGGGCAGGACACGGATGCCGTGGTTGTCCCAGATGGGGTTCCAGTTCTGGATGCCCTCGGTGTAGTGCCACATCCGGTCGCGGTTGATGAGGCGCGCGCCCGCCTCCTCGGCGATGCCGAGCATCCGGCCGTCGACGTGCGCGGGCACACCGGAGATCATCTTCTCCGGAGGGTTGCCGAGGCGCTCGGGCCAGTTGGCGCGGACCAGGTCGTGGTTGCCGCCGATGCCGCCTGAGGTGACGATCACGGCCTGGGCCTTCAGTTCGAAGGCGCCGGTGACCTCGCGGCTGCTCGGCTGGCCGCGTTCGATCGTCGAGGCTTCCAGGATCTCGCCGGTGACGGTGTCGAGGGAGCCCGCGCTGCGCGACAGTCCGGTCACCCGGTGCCGGAACTTCAGCTGGACCAGCCCCCGGCGCACGCCCTCCCGCACCCGCCGCTCGAAGGGCGCGACGAGGCCGGGGCCGGTGCCCCAGGTGATGTGGAAGCGGGGGACGGAGTTGCCGTGACCGTTGGCGTCGTAGCCGCCGCGCTCGGCCCAGCCGACGACCGGGAAGAACCGGACGCCCTGCTGGTACAGCCAGGACCGCTTCTCGCCGGCCGCGAAGTCGACGTACGCCTCGGCCCACTTGCGCGGCCAGTGGTCCTCCTCGCGGTCGAAGGCGGCCGTGCCCATCCAGTCCTGGAGGGCGAGGGCGTGGCTGTCCTTGATCCGCAGACGGCGCTGCTCGGGCGAGTCCACGAAGAAGAGCCCGCCGAAGGACCAGTGCGCCTGGCCGCCGATCGACTGCTCCGGCTCCTGGTCGAGGAGGATCACCTTGCGGCCCGCGTCGACGAGCTCCGCGGTCGCCGCGAGCCCGGCGAGGCCCGCCCCGATCACGATCACATCTGCGTCGTACGACATGGAGGACGTCCTCTCGGGAACGGGTCAGGCAACCGGGGCACGCTGGAACGGGCCGGGTACGGCCCCGCGCTTTGTTACCGGCCGGTCAGCAGCTTTGGATCAGATCCTTCGGCAGAAGGCGTGACCTAGTCAACTGCCGAGATGCGTCTCCTCTTTCATCGGCCCGCGGGGCCGTGTGTTTCGGGGGTGCGGGCACCCTGCGCGTGAAGCCCCGCCGGGCCGGCTGCCGAGAGCCGCGGTCGCCCCGCCCCCTGCTTGGATGGGGGCATGAGCGCAGCCGACGAGATTCTCGACATCGTGGACGAGAACGACCAGGTCATCGGGCAGGCACCGCGGGGGGAGGTGTATGCGCGGGGGATGCGGCACCGGGCCGTGTTCGTGCTGGCCAGGGACGCCGAGGGGCGGATCTTCGTGCACCGGCGGACGTCGACGAAGCTGGTCTACCCGTCGCTGTACGACATGTTCGTCGGCGGGGTCGTCGGGGCGGGCGAGGCCTACGACGACGCGGCGCTCCGCGAGGCCCAGGAAGAGCTGGGTGTCCCCGGGCTGCCGCGCCCCGAGCCGCTGTTCAAGTTCCTGTACGACGACGGCGCGGGACGCAGCTGGTGGTCGGCCGTGTACGAGGTCCGCTGCACGTCGCCGGTGAGCCCGCAGGTCGAGGAGGTGGCCTGGCACGGGTTCCTCACGGAGGCCGAGCTGGAGCGGCGGCTGGGCGAGTGGGAGTGGGTGCCGGACGGGACGGCGGCGTACCAGCGGCTCAAGGAGGACCGGGGCGACTGACACGCGAAGCCGACCGGTAGTGTCCGGCACGTGATCGAATGTGTACGGAACGTCCGGCTCTGGTTCGTCCCCGAGGACATCCGGAAGGACGGCGGAACCCCGGACTACCGGTTCTCCCTGGCCAATGAGCGGACGTTCCTGGCCTGGCTGCGTACCTCGCTCGCGCTCATCGGCGGCGGCTTCGCGGTGGACCAGTTCCTGCCGGACCTGCGCTGGGGCTGGCGGGTCGGACTCGCGCTCGCCCTGCTGGCGGCCGGGGTGCTGTGCGCGTTGCGGGCGGTCAACCACTGGGTGCGCTGCGAGCGGGCGATGCGGCGCGGGGAGGACCTGCCGGTGTCGCGCTTCCCGGCGCTGCTCGGTGTCGTCGTCGCCGTGGTCGCCGTCGCGATGGTCGTCGTCGTGCTGCTCGGGTGGGAGGGGTGAGCCCGGCGCCCGCTCCCCCGGCCGCCCCCGACCGCGACCCCGGCCTGCAGCCGGAACGGACCCGGCTCGCCTGGCGCCGTACGACCCTCACGGGAGCCGTGGTCGCCGTGCTCGCCGCGAAGTCCGCGCTGCACGGTGGGCCCTCGGCGGCGAGCGTGCCGGCCGCGGCCCTGTGCGCGATGCTGTGGCTGGCCCTGCTGGCGCTCGCCCATCGGCGTATCGCCGCCCTGGCCGCCGCCCGCCCTCCCGTCCTCGCGCCTTCGGCCGCCACGACGGCCGCCCTGTGCGTCATCGCGCTCGCGGTGTGCGGGGCGGCACTGGTGCTCTGAAGAGCAACTCTTGGTGTGTGCATGGAGTTTCGGAAAGGAAGAATCGAGACTTCTGTGCCTAGCCTGGACAAGTCATCCCTCGTACCAGCGAAGGCGAGCACCATGACCACCCTTCACCAGGAACACCCCGTCCACGAGCACGACCACGGTCCGACCTGCGGGCACACCGCCGTGACGCACGGTGACCACACCGACTACGCGCACGACGGGCATCTGCACCGCGAGCACTCCGGGCACTGGGACGAGTGCGAGCCGAGCGGGCACACCGCGCACGACGGTCACGCCCACGAGCACGGCGAGGACTGCGGGCACCAGGCGGTCACCCACGGGGACCACGTGGACTATGTGCACGACGGACACCGGCACGCCGCCCACGACGGGCACTGGGACGACCACTGACCCGCCGCGCTCCCGGCCCCCCGGATGCCACCGGATCGCCGCCGACTGGCAGGCTCTGACCACCGGTCGGCGACGATCCGGGGGATGAAGGGGGTCACCGTGACCGCGGAGGAGCCGTACACCGTCGAACTCGCGAGCGACGTGTACGCGTACGTGCAGCCGGACGGCGGATGGTGTCTGAACAACTCGGGTTTCGTCAGTGACGGCACTTCCACCCTGCTCGTGGACACCGCGGCGACGGAGCGCCGGACCCGCGCGCTGGGCGCCGCGCTAGACGCGACCGGGGTTCCCAGGCCCCGCCTCCTGGTCAACACGCACCACCACGGCGACCACACCTACGGCAACGGCTTCTTCACGCCGGCCGCCACCCTCGTCTCGCACTCGGCCTGCCGCCGCGAGGACCTCGCCGGCGGACAGCACCTGCATCTGCTCTGGCCGCGGACCGACTTCGGGGACGTGAGCATCCAGGGCGCGGACCTGACGTACGACGATCAGGTGACGCTGCACGTCGGGGACATCGAGGCTCAGGTCATCCATCCGGGCGTCTCGCACACCGTCGGCGACTCGGTGGTGTGGCTGCCGCACCGCCGGGTGCTCTTCGCGGGCGACCTGGTCTTCGAGGGCGGGACGCCGTTCTTCCTCATGGGGTCGCTGACCGGTTCGCTGCGGGCGCTGGCGCTGCTGCGCGAGCTGGGCGCCGAGACCGTCGTCCCCGGGCACGGGCCGGTGACCGACCCGTCGGCGTTCGACCGGGCCGAGCGGTACACGCGGTTCGTGGCCGAGGTGGCCGAGAAGTCGCACGCGGCCGGACTCACCCCGCTGGAGGCCGCGCGGAGCACGGACCTCGGGGAGTACGCCGCGCTGCCGGAGAGCGAGCGGCTGGTGGCGAACCTGCGGCGGGCGTACGCCGAGCTGGACGGGGAGCCGGAGGGCGAGGGCGTCGACCCGCTCGCCGGGTTCATGGACATGGCGACCCTCAACGGCGGGGAGATGATGACCTGCCACGCGTGAGGGCCGCGCGGCTCGCTCCGGGAGCCGGCCGTTTCCGGCCGGATTCCGTGGAGACCCCGATCACTTTCGTGCCGCCCACTGGACGACATACCGACCGGTCGGCATCATGAGACGGGTCCCGGTAGAACGCGTTCGCGTGTAGGAGCGATGATGCACCCAGACCACCCGCCAGGTCTCGACCCCGACCGGCTCCGCGCCCTGCTCGACGCCGAGCGGCCCGGACTCGTGAGCGGCCCGCTCACCGGCCGGCTCATCGAGGGCGGGCGGTCGAACCTGACGTACGAGGTCACGGACGGCGCCGCGAAGTGGGTCGTACGGCGTCCGCCGCTGGGCCATGTGCTGGCGACCGCGCACGACATGAAGCGCGAGCACCGCGTGATCAGCGCACTGCACCCGACCGACGTGCCCGTGCCGCGCCCCGTGCTGCTCTGCGAGGACGAGGACGTGCTCGGCGCGCCCTTCTACGTCATGGACTTCGTCGAGGGCACCCCCTACCGCACCGCCGAGCAGCTGGCCCCGCTCGGGCCGGAGCGCACCCGGGCCGCCGTGCTGGGCCTGGTCGACACCCTGGTCGAACTGCACGCGGTGGACCCGGCAGAGGTGGGCCTCGCCGACTTCGGACGCCCGGAGGGCTTCCTGGACCGGCAGCTGCGGCGCTGGGGCAAGCAGCTGGACGCGTCCCGCAACCGCGAGCTGCCCGGCATCGACGAACTCCACGCGACACTGGGCCGCCGGCTCCCCCGCTCCCCCGCGGCGACGGTCATCCACGGCGACTACCGCCTCGACAACGTGCTGCTCGGCGACGACGACGCGATCAAGGCCATCCTCGACTGGGAGATGTCCACGCTCGGCGATCCCCTCACCGACCTGGGCCTGCTGGTGATGTACAGCGTGCCGCTGGCCACCCCCGACTCCCCCGTCTCGACGACCGCGACGGCCGCCGGTCACCCGGACCCGGCCGAGATCGTCGAGCGGTACGCGGCCCGCTCGGGCCGAGACGTCTCCTCGGTGTCCTGGTACACGGCGTTCGCGTGGTTCAAGCTCGCCGTGATCCTGGAGGGCATCCACTACCGGTACACCCTCGGCCAGACGGTCGGCCGCGGCTTCGACCGCATCGGCGACCTGGTCCCCGTCTTCATCGAACACGGCCTGACGACACTTCGTACCGGCTCCGGTTCCGGCTCCCAGGAGGGCTGATCCCATGGACTTCGCATTCGACGCGCGTACGGAGGAGCTGCGCGCCAAGCTCCTCGCCTTCATGGACGAGTACGTGTACCCGGCGGAAGCCGTGGCCGAGGAGCAGCGGGCCGAACTGGACTCGCCCTGGGACACGCCGGCCGTGGTGGAGGAGCTGAAGGCCGAGGCCCGCAGGCAGGGCCTGTGGAACCTCTTCCTGCCCGACTCCGAGTACGGCGCGGGGCTCACCAACCTCCAGTACGCGCCGCTCGCCGAGATCACCGGGCGGTCCCCGCAGCTGGCGCCGACCGCGCTGAACTGCGCCGCACCCGACACCGGCAACATGGAGGTGCTGAGCCAGTTCGGCGACGAGGCCCAGCGCAAGCAGTGGCTGGAGCCGCTGCTCGCCGGTGAGATCCGGTCGGCGTTCGCGATGACCGAGCCCGAGGTGGCCTCCTCGGACGCCACCAACATCACCACGCTGATCGAACGCGACGGCGACGACTACGTCGTCACCGGACGCAAGTGGTACATCTCCGGGGCCATGAACCCCGACTGCCAGATCTTCATCGTGATGGGCAAGACGGACCCGGACGGCGCCGACATCCGGCGCCAGCAGTCGATGATCCTCGTTCCGCGCGACACCCCGGGTGTCACCGTGAAGCGGGCGATGCGGGTCTTCGGGTACGAGGACCACTACCACGGCGGTCACGCCGAGGTGATCTTCGAGGGTGCGCGGGTGCCGGCGTCGAACCTGATCGGGGAGGAGGGCGGCGGGTTCGCCATCGCGCAGGCGCGGCTGGGTCCCGGGCGCATCCACCACTGCATGCGGCTCATCGGGATGGCCGAGCGGGCGATCGAGCTGATGTGCCGGCGGGCGGTGGCCCGGGAGGCCTTCGGCAAGGCGCTGGCGCAGCAGGGCGTCGTGCACAACTGGATCGCCGACGCGCGGGTCGCCGTCGAGCAGCTGCGGCTGCTGGTGCTGAAGACGGCCTGGATGATGGACACGGTGGGCAACAAGGGGGCGCACACGGAGATCCAGGCGATCAAGATCGCCACGCCTCGGACGGTGGTGGACATCATCGACCGGGCGATCCAGCTGCACGGTGCGGGGGGTGTCAGCCAGGACTTCCCGCTGGCCGAGCTGTACGCGGGGGCGCGGACGCTGATGATCGCGGACGGGCCGGACGAGGTGCACCAGCGGTCGCTGGCTCGGCGGGAGTTGAAGCGGTACGTGTGAGGCCGGGGCGCCTTGTAGCTCGGGGGTGCGGGCTTCGTTCGTGGGCGGGTGCGGGTGAGTGAGGGCTTCTCGCGCAGTTCCCCGCGCCCCTCAAGAAGCAGGGGCTGCGCCCCGTGCTTCTTGCCCTGAAGGCCGGGGGCCCGAAAGGGGCGCGGGGAGAGCCGAGGCGTCCTACGGGCGCAGTGCCCTCAGCAGCAGGTCCGCCAGGTGGTCCGCGACCTCCTGCGGGCTCATCGGGCCGTCGGGGCGGTACCACGTCGACAGGTGGTGGACCGAGCCGAAGTGGTAGTCGACGATCAGGTCCGCCGGGGTCGCCTTGGAGAAGACCCCGGTCTCCTGGCCCTCCTCCACCAGCGCGCGGAAGCGCTCGTGGTAGCGGCGCCGCTCCGCGCGGACCTGCTTGTTCTTCTCGGGGCTCAGGTGGTGCATCGAGCGGAAGAAGATCATCGCGTCGTCGAGGTTGTCGATGGTGGTGACGACGACGTCCGCCGCGGCCCCCCGCAACCGCTCCTCCACCGGAGCGTCGGCCCCCGCGAACGCGTCCAGCCGCTCCTGCTGGATCCGCAGCACGCGCGCGTACACCTCGTGCAGCAGGTCGTCCTTGGAGCCGAAGTAGTGGTAGAGCGCGCCCTTGGTGACACCCGCGGCCTCGACGATCTCCTGCACGGAGGTGCGGTCGTACCCCCGCTCGGCGAAGAGCCGGGTGGCGGCGGCCAGCAGCCGCTGCGGGACGGGCGTACCGTCTCCGTCCGTCGTCCTGGGCACTGCCGCCACCTGCCTTCCGAGGTTCTGTCGTCGCCTACTGGTCGCCCGTCCGGCCTCGATCGGTTCCCGATCGGGCGGAATCGGACGCTCCCGCCGGAGGATCATCCCACTCTCCGGCGCCCGGCCGCCGGGCAGGGCGGTCAGCCCGCGGTCTCCCACTTCTGCTGGATGTGGTTCATGTTCGTCAGCCAGCGGTCCGGGTCGGCCGCCCTGGCCTGGTAGTAGGCGGCGACCTCGGGGTGCGGCAGGATCAGGAAGCGGTCCTTCTCGATGCCCTCGAAGAGCGCGTCGGCCACGTCCTCGGGCTCGATCGCGGTCGGCGCGAGCACCAGGTCGCCCGCGCTGCCGGAGGCCGTCAGCATGTCGGTGCGCACGCCCTGCGGACAGATCGCGTGCACCTTGACGCCCCGGTGGCGGTAGGTGAGGGAGAGCCACTCGGCGAAGGCGTACGCCCCGTGCTTGGTGACGCTGTAGGGCGCCGCGCCGATCATCGTCAGCAGGCCCGCCGCCGAGACCGTGGACACGAAACGCCCGCTGCCGCGCTCCAGCCACGCCGGCAGCAGTTCGTGGGCCGCCCGGACGTGCGCCATCACGTTGACGTCCCAGGCGAGCGCCCACACCTTCTCGTCGGCGGCCTCGGTCCCCCCGGAGGCGAGCCCGGCGTTCGCGCAGTACACGTCCACGGTCCCGCCGAGCGCGTCACGCGCCGCCGCGACGATCGCCGAGGCGTCCCCGGGCACCGCGATCCCGCCGATCTCGTCGGCCACGGCCTTCGCCCGGTCCCCGTCCAGGTCGTTCACGACGACCCGGGCCCCCTCGGCCGCGAACCGCCGCGCCAGCGCGGCCCCGATCCCGCCACCGGCTCCCGTGACGACCACACCAGCACCCTGTACGTCTCCCATGATCGCTCTCCTTGTCAACACCGACGCATCAAGAACGGCCTACCCAGAGGGTCAGACTAACCGGTCGGTATGTAACAGAGGAAGGGCACCGTCAACGCCCCCTGTAAGGGGCGCGGGGAACTGCGCGAGCAGCCAACACGGGCCCGCAGACGACAAACCAGCCGCGGAAGCGCTTAGCTTGCCCATAACACCGCTCCCCGCGATGACGGAGGTCACCCCCATGCGCCTCTCCCGCCGCACCTTCCTCGCCGCCTCCACGGCCACGGCGGCCTCGGCCACCGCCTCCACCGCCGGCCTCACCACCGCACCCCCGGCCGAGGCAGCCCGCCAAGGGCTGCGCACCGGCTTCGAGCGCCTGGCCGGGGACGGTTACAAGATCCTCGGCGGCCAGAAGGTCGGCATCGTCACCAACCCGACCGGCGTCACCCGCGACGCCCGCCACATCGTGGACGTGATGCACGCCGACGACCGCGTGGACCTCAGGGCCGTCTTCGGCCCCGAGCACGGCTTCCGCGGCACCGCCCAAGCCGGCGGCTCCGAAGGCCGCCACGACGACCCGGCGACGGGGCTGCCCGTCCACGACACGTACCAGAAGAGCGGCCGCCCCCTCGCGGACATCTTCACCGCCTCCGGCGTGGACACGGTCGTCTTCGACATCCAGGACGTGGGCGCCCGCTTCTACACGTACATCTGGACGCTGTACGACTGCATGGAGGCGGCCCAGCTGGCCGGGAAGCGTTTCGTCGTGCTGGACCGGCCGAACCCGGTGACCGGGCGCAGCGCCCAAGGGCCCGTGCTGCACAAGGAGTTCGCGACCTTCGTCGGGCGGCAGCCCATCGCGCAGGCGCACGGGATGACGGTGGCGGAGCTGGCCCGGCTGTTCAACGGGGAGTTCCTCACCGCGCCGGTGGCGCTGGAGACCGTCCTGATGTCGGGGTGGAAGCGCTCGCGGTTCCACGACGCCTCCGGGCTGCCGTGGGTGCCGCCGAGCCCGAACATGCCGACGCCGGACACCGCGCTCGTGTACTCCGGGACGTGCCTGTTCGAGGGGACGAACCTGTCCGAGGGGCGGGGTACCACGCGGCCGTTCGAGCTGCTCGGCGCGGAGGGGATCGACCGGCGGTGGGCGGCCGCCGCGAACGAGCTCGGTCTGCCCGGCGCGCACTTCAGGGAGGCCTACTTCGCTCCGACCTTCTCCAAGTTCCAGGGGAAGACCATCGGGGGCGTGCAGATCCATGTGCACGACCGGGCCGCCTACGACCCGGTGCGCACCGGGATCGGCCTTCTCGTGACCGCCAGGAAGGTGTGGAGCGGCTTCGCCTGGCGGCCGGACAACTGGATCGACAAGCTGACCGGTTCGGCGCGGGTGCGGACGATGATCGACGCGGGCGCGGACACGGACGAGGTCGTGGCCGGCTGGCAGGAGGAACTGGCCGCGTTCCGCAGGGTGCGCAAGGAGTATCTGCTGTACCGCTAGCCGGAGGGTCGGATCACGAGTCCGGCCGTACGTGACGTATGGCCATCTTTCGCCGTTGGCAGGACCATGCGCCTGGGCGCACCACCAACGTGGCCGAAGGGGGCTCGTCATGGCGGTTGTGGAAATGAGCGTGACTCCCTACTGGGAACTGACCTTCGACGCGGACGGGGACGTGGACACCGGTCAGCGGGACCGGCTGTTCGCCGGGGTCGGCGGGCGCGGGGTGGCGGATCTGGTCGTCTTCGCGCACGGCTGGAACAGCGACCGGTCCGGCGCGACCGGGCTCTACAGCCGCTTCTTCGAGCCGTTCCCGGTGCTCGCGCCGACCGCGAGGCTGGGGTACGTCGGCGTGCTGTGGCCCTCGATGCGGTTCTCGGACGAGCCGATCCCGGACTTCAGGCCGGTGCCCGCCCTCGTGCCCGGTCGCCCGGCGCTCGACAAGAACACCCGGCACGCGCTGGCGGAGGTCTTCCCCGGGCGGGCCACCGTCGTCGAGCAGCTCGCCCGGCTGCTGGAGCGACGGCCGGACGAGGGCGCGTCGTTGGAGGAGTTCGGGCGGCTCGTACGGCTGCTGGTCGAGGTGGAGCCACAGGCTCCGCAGGGCGCGTTCACGGCGGACACCGTCGCGGCGGGTGCGCCGGAGGGCACACCCGGGATGCTGTGCGGGGACACGGCGTCGGTGTGCGCGGACTTCGCGGCGGCACTGGCGGAGGTCGAGACCCCGGATGTGCCGACCGGGGCCGCCGTCACCCCTCCCCAGGCGTGGGACGGCGCGCACGAACTGCTGCGCCAGGCCACGTACTTCGCGATGAAGCGGTGCGCCGGGACGGTCGGTGAGCGAGGGCTCGGGCGGCTGCTCGGACAGCTCGCGCAGTCGTCGCCGGACGTGCGGGTGCACCTCGTCGGGCACAGCTTCGGCGCCCGTCTGGTGTCGTTCGCGCTGCGCGGGCTGCCGGAGGGTGCGCGGTGCGTGAAGTCGGTGACGCTTCTTCAGGCGGCCTTCTCCCACTACGCGTTCGCGTCCCGGCTGCCGCACGACGAACGGGCGAGCGGAGCGCTGGCCGGGCAACACAAGCGGATCGACGGTCCGTTGGTGTGCTGCCACTCCAGGCACGACTCGGCGCTCGGCACGATCTACCCGCTGGCCTCCCGGATGGCGGGCGACGCGCGCACGGTGCTGGGTCTGAGCGTGAACAGCGTGCTGGGCAGGAAGTGGGGCGCCCTCGGCTACGACGGGGTGCAGGCGGTCAAGGGGACGCGGTCGTTCGAGCTGGCCGACGCGCTCAAGGCACGGCTGCCGGCGACGGGGTGCGTGAACGTCGACGCCTCGGCCGTGGTGCGGCGCGGCGGCGCGCCGTCCGGTGCCCACAGTGACATCTGCCACCGTGAGCTGGCCCGGGTGGTGCTGGCGGCGGGCCGTATCACCTGATCCGGACCCGCCGCCGTCACGCGTTCACCGGCTCTCACCGGCGTTCACTCGGCCCCGCACCGGTGGCTCCGGTGCGGGGGGGGCGTCGCTCACCGGTGTGAGGTGAACTCCACGACCTGCTGGTAGGTCGGCCGGTTCTGCCAGCTGATCTTGTTGTGCTTGATGCCGCCCAGGGTCCGCTGGATGATCGAGTCGGCGCACCACTGGTCGCCGGCCGAGCAGTTGGCGTCCCCGGGGTAGACCTGCGCGGCGGTCTTGCCGGCGGCCTCCTTGAGGGTGTCGATCAGGACGGTGCGGCACGCGCCGAGGCTGCCGCCGCCGCAGTACTGCTTCGCCAGCGGGCCCCGCACCGTCTCGCCCAGTACCGAGCGGATGTCCTTGTCGACGTAGCTCCACCAGCCGTACTGGAACGAGCTGCCGGCGTGGGAGCCGGTCGGGCCGTGCGCGGCCGACGGGGACTCGTCGACGGGCAGGTTGGCGGTGATGGCGTTGTACAGGCCGGTGCCGAGGCCGGGTTCGAACTCGGCCTTCACCAGCAGGGGCCACCAGGCGTCCAGGATGCGGATCGCCTCGGCGTGGGCATAGGTCTTCGAACCGGCGGAGGTCTCCGTGCGTTTCGAGCCGGACGTGACCCAGGTCTGGAGCTTGGTGACCGCCGCGGCGGCCGCGGAGTCCGTGACCGCGCTGCTGTTGATGACCTTGAGCAGGTCGGGGACGACGTCCTCGGCCCGCAGGTCGGCGAGGCCCGCCTCGGCCATGGCCTTGGTCAGCGAGGCCCGGGTGACCCCGCCCGCGGCGACCAGCTTCTTCACCCGGTCGTCCAGGAGGTTGCCCCGGTGGACGGAGCCGTTGCCCCAGGGGGCGGTGGTGTAGTCCGCGGCCTGCTTGTTGTTCCAGGAGATGTAGTACGCCTGGTCGATGGAGTTGGGGTGCTCGGCGGGCGGGGTGTAGTCGGCGGTGTTGGTGGTCGGGTTCCAGCCCCGCCACTCGTACGCGGACCGGGCCCAGGCCGGGAACTCGGGGTCGACGTTCGCGGCGCGCACCGGGTTGTCACCGCTGTTGTAGTACGCGGTGTGGGTGGAGTCGGCGTAGAACCAGTTGAACGTGTAGTTGATGTTCTGGACGGCCTTCTGGAAGCTCTCGGGACCCTTGATGTAGTCCGGGTCGTTCAGCATCTGGAAGCCGATGATCGACTCGGCCTCGTTCAGGTACGAGGAGCGCAGGGTGGTGTAGGCGACCTTCTTGCCGTCGACCGTGGCGCGGTGGGTCACCGGGCCGTACTTGGTGCGCCAGACCTGCATGCGGTACGAGCCCGCGGGGGTGGAGTCGGCGGTGGTGGGCTTCCAGGCGTTGGTCTGCTCGACCTTCTCCATGGCCGTGCAGGTGCCGTGGTAGAGGTAGTGCACGTCGTCCTGGCACAGCTCGACCGCGTACGTGTCGATGATGTCCTGGCCGGAGGTGGTGGCGCTCCAGGCGTAGTCCTGGCCGCGGCCGAGTTCGACGTACATGCTCAGTCCGGCGAAGGAGGCGCCGCGGGCGCTGATGCCCGGGCCCTGGATCTCCTGGAGCATGAGCAGCTGGGGGGCGAAGTAGCCGGTCTGCGGGCCGAAGACGGCGACGGGGTGTCCGCTCGCGGTGTGCTTGCCGCTGACGACGAGGGCGTTGGACATGCCGCGCCGGGCGGAGCTGAGGGCGCTGTCGGTGGCCTTGGCGGACAGGCTCTTGGAGGACGACGTGGCCGCGCTGCCGGTGCGGTCGTACACGAGGGGCTCCTCGGCCACCGTGCCGGCGTTCGGGAGGGCCATGCCCTGCGGGTCCGCGGGCTTGGTGGCGTACGGGAAGCTGCCGTCGTGGACGGTCAGGGCGGCCTCGGGGTCGTTGCGCTCGCGGAAGGACTCCCAGACCTTGGTGCCCTCGGTGACGCCGTACTTCTCCTGGGCGGCCAGCAGGGAGAGGGCGTTGTTGACCTCGCCGCCGCCGCCCGAGCCGAAGAGGGCGCCGATGACGGAGGCCAGGGCGACCAGGTCGGTGGGCTTGAACTTCTCTATGGTGCCGGCGTTGGTGACGGAGTCCTTGTGGCCGGTCAGGACGTACTCGCCGGGAAAGTAACGGCCGCTGTCGGAGGCGTCGATGTAGGCGTTGATGCCGGCGACGTAGGCGTTGACGTCGGCGAGGGCCAGCTGCCCGCGTTCGCCGTTGGCGGCCACGGCCTTGTCGATCTGGGCCTGCAGATCGGCCTCGGTGTAGGGGGCGTGGCGCCAGAACTCCTGCTCCAGGCCCTGGTTGGACGGGGCGCCGCCCGCGAAGGGGGTCAGTTTGCCCCGGCCGACGTGGCGGAAGACGTCCATCAGCCACAGCCGGTCCTGGGCGGCGGCGTAGCCCGCGCCGAACTCGGTGCCGTAGCGGGTGGTGCCCGTGATGTGCGGCACACCGGTCTTCTTGTCGCGGACGATCGTGACGTCGGTGCGGCCGGCCGGCTTCAGGGTGGAGGCGACCTGGTCGGAGGCGACGCCGAAGGAGGCATCGTTGAAGAAGGTGTTGATGGTGGAGTTGGTGAGGCCCGGGTAGCCGGTGGCCAGGTTGTTGTAGGGGCCGAGCTGGTTGCCGGCGTTCTCCGGCATGGAGCCGAACGCCTGGTTGAGGAGGATCTGGGCGAGGGTGGCGTTGCCGTTCTGGCCGGGCGGCAGGATGTCGGAGCACTGTCCGCCGCAGTGGTCGGTCACGGCTGCCGCCTGCACGGACCCGGTGTCGGCGGCCGCCACCGGGGAAGCCGGGGAAAGAGGCGACAAAAGACCGGCAACGAGTGCGCATAGGGAGGCGGCCTTGAGGAACTCCGGGAATCTGCGGGGAGTTCTCAGTCTGTCCGGTGCGTTGCGTGAGGTGCGTGGGGTGCGCCAGGGCATGGCAGCTCCTCCTGACAGGGGTGGGCGGGATGTTACCGCCGGTATCCCCGACTTTGAAGCTGAACATGCGTCACGTTTTCTGGATCGCCGCGAACACACAGGTGACGGACAGCGTGAACAGGTACTCAGAAGTAGTCGTAAGCCAAGAAGAAGCTCGACAAGAGCGCAAGAAGAAGTCAGTCAGAGGCAGTCAGACGTAGGCAGGAAGGGTCCGTGAACAGCTCAGCAGACGACTTATGGAGGTCATCGGAAATCGGATGGAGCCGAATCGCGTGTCGATACGTCTATTCGGCGACGTCCCGACGACGACGCCGAAGTGACCGAAGTTCAGGTGCAGGTGTGACGGAGGTGCAGGGCGATGGCCGGTTTCCGGAGTCTGGCAAGACAGGTGCGAGATCCCAGGTGCGATCTGGCACTGCGGCGGTATTCACTGCGCAAGTGCCTTGAGAGGTTCGCCCCCTACGGGCATCGGGCGACGTGGGACCACTTGTGCTCGCGGGCCGGCTTCGGCCCCGAGGACCGCAACCCCGACCCGGCGCGGCTCGTGGCCGCACTGGAGGAGTTGGAAGAGGCCCGCTCCGTCTGGCTCGACTACGAGGTGCAGTTCGCGCGGCGCCGCAAGAAGGAGAAGTACGACGGGCTGCGCAGGCCGGGCAGTGTCGACGACTGGCACCGGCTGACCTGGGGCGGTTTCGGCGTCGCGTGGTGCGACGACCCGAAGGTCCACCCCCGGGAACCACTGGCGGAGGTGCTGCGCCGGCTCATCGCCGCGCTGGAGCGCGAACCGGGCTCGACCTGCCCGGTGTGCGACGGCGAGCGCCTCGTCTGGATGTACGACCTGGCCCATGAACCGTCCTCGGGCCCGGTCTGCACGGAGTGCGGAATCGTGGTGCCACGACCGGTACTCACCCCCGACGCCCTGGCGGAGTCCAGGCGCGGGCGGCTGCTGGTCTCGGCCTAGCTCGGCGGGGGTGCGCCGGGGATGCCGCACCCCCGTGCATGTGTGGTCGACGAGGTTCCGGTACGGCGCGACGGCTACGGCCTCTTGACGTCCGTGTGAATGGCGAGCTTGAACTCGGCGAGGGTGATCGCCGTGGTCCGCCTGGTGTCCCCCGACCCTCGCGCGGATATCTTCAGGCCCAGCGGCATGCCCCTGTGCACGAACATCTGCCACACGCAGGTGCGGTACTGGCCGCCCCGGGTGCGCACGCTGTCCGTCGTGCCCGTGGAGTCGTACTTCTTCTTGGTCAGATTCAGGGGGTCGCGCACGAAGCGGGTGCGGTACTCCAGCGTCCTGGCGTCCGCCTCCCAGAACACCATCGCCGACAGCACTCCCCAGCCGTCGTGGCTGGGCCAGATCAGTCCGGAGCGCGGGTCGGGGAACTTCGAGGCGGTGCCACCGCCGTTCTCCGGGTCGTGCATCTTCCAGGGGTCGTACGACTCCTCGGTCGCCTCGTACGGGAAGCGCACCAGGTGGTAGCCGTCCGAGTCGTAGGTGATCCGCTGCGTCCCCGAGTGGGCCTTCTCCCACTTCAGCGAACAGATGACGACGCTCATCGGCGCTCCTTGCCGTGCCGTGCCTTCGCTGTGCCCTTGCCATGTCGATGCCCGGGGGACGCGCCGCGCCACCCCTCCGTGTCCATGGCAGCGTTGCCATGAAAGCGGTCGCACCCCGTGGCGTGCGGGCGGCACGGCACGGGTGGCGCCCGGCGCGTCCGGAGCGCGCTCCTACCAGGGCGAAATTGACTCGCTCCACCCCTTTCCCGTGCGGACAGTTGGGGGCGACGAGACAGCCCTGAGTCCCAGGAGCGAGGAGAGGCCGATGTCGACGCTGCGCGTCACCGCCGAAGTGCTGACGATCCACGAACACCCGAACGCCGACGCGCTCGAACTGGCCCAGGTGGGCCTGTACCGAGCCGTCGTGGCGAAGGGGGCGTACCGCACCGGTGACACGGCCGTGTACATCCCGGAGCAGTCCGTGCTCCCCGCGCCGCTGATCGAGGAACTGGGGCTCACCGGCCGGCTGGCGGGAGGCAACTCGGACCGGGTGAAGGCGGTACGGCTGCGGGGCGAGCTGTCGCAGGGCATCGTCTGCCGCCCACGGGCCCTCGCGGACGTCGATCTGACGGCCGCCGTGACCGACGGCACGGACTTCGCGGAACGGCTCGGCATCGTCAAATGGGTGCCGCCGATCCCGCCCACGATGAGCGGCGAGGTCGAGTCGGCGCCGGATCTGCTGCCCTGGGTCGACATCGAGAACATCCAGCGCCACCCCGGCATCTTCACGCCCGGCGAACCGGTCGTCCTCACGGAGAAGCTGCACGGCACGGCCTGCCTGGTCACGTATCTGGCCGAGGACGGCCGGGTGCTGGTGTCCTCGAAGGGCTTCGGTTCGAAGTCCCTCGCCCTGAAGGAGGATCCGCGCAATCTGTACTGGCGGGCCGTCCACGGCCACCGGGTGGGCGAGGTCGCCGCCCGGCTCGCCGAGCGGCTCGGCGCGCGACGGATCGGGATCTTCGGCGAGGTCTACGGTGCCGGGGTGCAGGACCTGACGTACGGCGCGGACGGCCGCCGCGACACCCTCGGGTACGCCGTGTTCGACGTCTGCGCGGACATCGACGGCCGGGTCCGCTGGCTGGACTCCGCGGAGCTGTGCACGCTGCTCGACGGCGAACTGCCACTGGTGCCACGGCTGTACGAGGGTCCGTACGCCGCGGACCTCGTCCTGGAGGTGGCCGAAGGACGGGAGACCGTCTCCGGGCGCGCACTGCACCTGCGCGAGGGGGTCGTGATCCGGCCGGCCACCGAGCGGTACAGCCCCGTGACCGGCGGGCGGGCCGTCGCCAAGGCGGTCAGCCCGGCGTACCTGACCCGTAAGGGCGGCACGGAGTACGAGTGACGCCCGGCGCGAACCCGGGAGCCGCCCTGTCAGCAGCCGGGTTCGCGCCGTTCGGTCCTGCGGCGCTCGACCAGGAGGCGGGAGCCGCTCTGCTGTTCGCCGAAGACGTCGTCGGGGTTGGAGAGCACACAGGTGTCCAGGGACAGGCAGCCGCAGCCGATGCAGTCGGTGAGGTGGTCGCGCAGCCGGTTCAGCTGCTTGATCCGTTCGTCCAGTTCGGACCGCCAGACCTCGGAGAGGTGGGCCCAGTCCTCGCGGTTCGGCGTGCGTTCCTCGGGCAGTTCGGCGAGTGCCTCGCGGATCGTGGCGAGCGGGATGCCGACGCGTTGGGCGGCACGGATGAAGGCCACCCGGCGCAGGGTGTCCCGGCTGTAGCGGCGCTGGTTGCCCGAGGTGCGGCGGCTGCTGATCAGCCCCTTGGACTCGTAGAAGTGCAGCGCGGAGACGGCGGCACCGCTACGGGCCGACAGCTGGCCGACGGTCAACTCGTGGATCTTCTCAGGGATCTGGGGCACCCCTCCGAGCCTACCCATACCCGGAAGGGTCACAGTCCGTTGACAGGGATCGCGCGACCGACCATGCTAAGCAGTCGCTTAGACATGGGACCAGGGAGGCCGAGACATGGCAGAGCCGAGGATCTTCACGTCCGCCGAGGAGCTGAAGGCGGCGGTGGGCGAGTCGCTGGGCTACAGCGACTGGCTGGAGGTCGACCAGAAGCGGATCGATCTCTTCGCCGAGGCCACCGGCGACCACCAGTGGATCCACGTGGACCCGGAGAAGGCGGCGGCCGGGCCCTTCGGGACGACCATCGCCCACGGCTATCTGACCCTGTCCCTGCTGCCGTTGCTCGTGCCTCAGGTGCTCAAGGTCGACAACGTGAAGATGGGCGTCAACTACGGCACCAACAAGGTGCGCTTCCCCGCGCCCGTCCCCGTGGGCTCCCGGCTGCGGGCGACGGCGACGCTCCAGGACGTCACGGAGGTCGGCGGCGGTGTGCAGGTGACCGCCGCGGTGGTCGTGGAGCGCGAGGGCGGGGAGAAGCCGGTGTGCGTGGCGGAGTCCGTGTCGCGCTACTACTTCTGAGCGGGCGCCGGGGCGCTGCCGAGCCGGTGACGCAGCCTTGCCCGAGCCGGTGACGCAGCCTTGCCCGAGCCGGTGACGCAGCCTTGCCCGGGCCGGTGACGCGGCTTCGCCCAGCCGGTGATGTGGCGCGGCGGAGGCGAGAAACCGCCGCGCCACGGGTACTGCTGTTCGCACCGGTCGGGCATGGCCCGCCAGGGCGGAGGACCGCCGTCACCGGGCTCAGGGAGCCACGGCGCGTCCCGTCTGGGGCGAGATCCGCCCGGAGCACAGACCGCGGGCGGCCAGCGTCTGCGCGATGCGCGGGATCGCCGCACGCGTGTTTGCGGGCCCGTCGTGCATGAGGATGACCTGCCCGTTGGTGAGCCGGCCGACGGACTGCACGATCGCGTCCGCGCTGGCGTTGTTCCAGTCCTGCGAGTCGACGTTCCACAGGATCTCGGTCAGGCCGCGCCTGGCCGCGACGGACTTCACCGTCGCGTTGGTGTCCCCGTACGGCGGCCGGAACAACTGCGGAGTGCCGCCGCCCGCGTTCGCGACGGCCTGCTGGGTGCGGGCGAGCTCCGAGTCGATCTGCGCCGTGGAGAGCCGGGTCAGATACGGGTGCGTGTAGCTGTGGTTGGCCACCCACATCCCGGCGGAGACCTGGGCGCGGACCTGGACCGGGCTGGCCGCCGCGTTCTGGCCCGTGTTGAACATCGTGGCCCGCAGCCCGTTCGAGCGCAGCGCGTTGAGCAGGGCCGAGGTGTTGCCGGTCGGACCGTCGTCGAAGGTGAGCCCGACGTAGCCGTTGCAGGCGGCGGCCCCTGCGGCTCCCGCCGGTGCGGCGGTGCCGGCGGTGAGGGCGCCCACGGCGGCCATCACGACGGCGGCCTGGAGCGCCACCAGGGAACGTAGGGACCGGCGTCGGGAAGGCCGCGCCGACGGATGCGCCGACGACTGTGCCGGGCGGGGAGCGGTCATCGTCAACCGCCGACCGTGATGCTGGAGTTGCCGCTGCTCTGGTAGCCCTCCGTCGCCATGATCATGTAGTAGCGGAAGTTGCCCAGTGGCATTCCGGCACGGCCCCAGGCGTCGAAGTGGTTGCCGGTGGTGATGCTGCCGCCGGTCCGCCTCTGCTGGCGGACGCTCCAGTACTGGTCGAAGGTGCGGTTGCCCTCGACGGACGGGGCGTTGTACCGCGTCGTCCGGTAGATGTCGTACGTGCCGCCGTCGCTGTTGACCGTGCCCCGGTAGGCGCCCGTGGGCCGGTAGGTGCCCCAGTTGTCGACGATGTAGTACTCGACGAGCGGGTTCGACGTCCAGCCGTAGAGACACAGGTACGCGTTGCCCGACGGGTTGAAGCTGCCCGAGTAGGTCACCGTCCTGCGGGAGCCGTTGCTCCAGCCCTTGCCGCAGACGAAGTTGCCGGTGTTGCGCCAGGAGGTCCGGTAGGCGCCCCCGTTGGCCAGCGTCATGGAGACGGACCCCGGGGAGTCGGTCCAGAACGAGTAGTAGAAGCCGCCGTTCGTACCGGTCTGGTTGCTGGTGACGACCGTGTCGGCGTGGGCGGTACCGGGCAGTGTGAGCGTGGTCGCGGCGGCCAGCGCGGTGGCGCCGACGCCGCCGAGGAACAGCCTGCGGCTGGGGTTGCCGGGCACGGGTGCGGGTGCGTCGTTCATCTGGCGTGCTTCCTCCCTCTCGTGGGGCCCTGTCACGAGGGAGTGTTGAACTGCCCCTGTCAACTGTCAATGGTTTCGGCAATGATCCCGAAACATTCGCCCGGCGCAGTTGACCGAAGAAGTGCCGTAATACCTGTTCAGAAGCTGTTGATGCCACCCAGAAGAAATACGTTCCTCGCGGCCTCTCAACCCGAAGATCAAAGGCCCGGATCCACCCCTTCGAATGTTTCGAAGTTTGCGCCGAACCATGCCGTCGGTCGTCTGGAAGGGGGGAGCCGCCGGGCTGGTGACGTGAGGGGCGGGTGGGCCCTACTTCGTGGCGCCCACCATGCGCAGGACGAGGTCCGCGTAGAGCGCGCCGACCTCGTCGGGGGTGCGGGGGCCGTTGACGTTGAACCAGCGCGCCACGTCGATGCAGAGGGAGAGGATGGCGACGGTCGTCCCGCGGACGTCGGGAACGTCGAAGTCGCCCGAGGCGACGCCGTCCTCGATGATGCCGCGCACGGCCGCGTCGTTCTCACGGCGCAGGGTGACGATCTCGGCGCGGGCGTCGGGGCCGAGGGCGTCGAGCTCGTACTGCACGACGCGGGCGACGGTGTGCTGCCCCGCGTGCCAGCGGACGAAGGAGCGCACGGCCTCGGCGAGCCGGTCGGCCGGGCCGCCCTCGGACCGGGCCGCCGTCCGCAGGACCTCGAGGGCCTTCTCGTGACCGATGCGGCTGATCCGGTGGAGCAGCTCTTCCTTGGTCTTGTAGTGGATGTACAGCGCGGCGGGGCTCATCCCCGCGCGGCCCGCGATGTCCCGGGTCGTCGTCGCGTGATAGCCACGCTCGGCGAAGGCCTCCACGGCGGCCATCAGCAGCCGCCGGGCCGCTTCCGGACTGACCTCGCCCCACGGCTGCGGCTCGCCGCCCGCCGTCTCCTCCGCCGTACTCATCGCTCGTTCGTCCCTTCGATGGCTGGGCACCACCATACCGCCGAAGGTGAGCGGGCGCTTAGAAGGCCCGCTCAGGGCTGTGCCGCACGGTGGCCGGGATCGCGCGCCGGGGGGCGCGCGACCGGCCTCAGAGCTTCTCGAAGGGGTCGTGCTCGGCGAGGAGCTTCTCCAGCCGGGCCTGGTCGACCCGGCTGACGATCCGCCCGGCCTCCTGACGGTCGCGGATCACCTTGGCCAGGGTGAAGGACGAGGTCACCAGGTAGAGGACCGCGATGGCCAGGAAGGCACGGACCCAGGTGTCGGCGTCGAGGTTGTAGATGCCGACGGTGGTGGCCGCCATGGCGACGGCGAACGATACGACGGCCTGCCCGTAGAAGGCCGCCGTGTTCTGCTGCTTGACCGGTGTCTCACTCATGGGGACATGGTTCGACGGATGTGGCCCGAACCACATCCGTCGGGATACTCAGTCGGCGGTGTCGCGTACTCAGAGCCGCGGCCCGGACGGGGGGCCGCACCGAGCGCGGCGCCGGGCTCAGAACGCCGAAACGCCCGTCAGTGCCCGCCCGATGAGCAGTTTCTGTATCTGGCTGGTGCCCTCGTAGAGGGTCATCACCCGGGCGTCGCGCAGGAGTTTTCCGGCCGGGTACTCATCGATGTAGCCGTAACCGCCGAAGACCTGGAGGGCGTTGTTCGCGGCGCGGACGGCGGCCTCGGAGGCGAAGAGCTTCGCCTTGCTGGCCTCGGTGGCGAAGGGCCGGCCCCGGTCGACGAGATCGGCGACCCGCCAGGTCAGCAGCCGGGCCGCGTCGACGTCCACCGCGATGTCACTGATGAGCTCCTGGACGAGCTGGTGGTGGGCGATGGGCCTGCCGAACTGCTCGCGCTCACCCGCGTACCGGACCGCCGCGTCCAGCGCCGCCTGGGCGATGCCGACGCAGCCTGCGGCCACCGACATCCGCCCCTTGGCGAGCGCGGACATGGCGACGGTGAACCCCTTGCCCTCGGGGCCGAGCATCGCGGAGGCGGGGACGCGGACGTCCTCCAGGACCAGTTCCGCGGTGGCCTGACCGCGCAGACCGAGCTTGCCGTGAATGGTGCGCCGGGTCAGGCCGGAGGCGTCGGCGGGGACGAGGAAGGCGGAGACGCCCCGGTGGCCGGGCGCGTCGGTGGAGCGGGCGAAGAGCAGGACGACGTCGGCCCAGGTGCCGTTGGTGATGAACATCTTGGTGCCGTTGATGACGTAGTCGTCGCCGTCGCGCACGGCCCTGGTGGCCAGGTTGCCCGCGTCCGAGCCGGTGCCGGGTTCGGTGAGACCGAAGCAGCCGACGTACTCCCCCGCCGTGAGCCCCGGCAGCCAGCGGCGCTTCTGCTCCTCGTCGCCCCAGGCCGCGATCGTCTTCGCGACCAGCCCCAGGGAGACGGAGACGATGCCGCGCACGGAAGAGTCGCCGCGACCGAGTTCCTCGGTGACCAGGCAGTACGTCAGGTGGTCGCCGCCGGAGCCGCCGTACTCCTCGTCGACGGTGAGCCCCAGGAAGCCGACCTCGCCGAGCTTCTTCACGATCGCCCGGTCGACGTTCTCCGCGCGGTCCCACTCGATGACGTGCGGGGCGATCTCGCGCTCCACGAAGTCGCTCGCGAGCCGGCGCGCGGCGGCCTGCTCCTCGCTGAGCTCCAGGTTCACGCGGCGCCGCCTCTCGTCAGTCCCCCATTTAATTACCACTGCTAGTTTTAGAGTGCAGCCCTACTATGTGCGCCATGGCCCGACCACGCAAGCCCCTGTTGAGCACCGACCGCATCGTGGAGACGGCGCGGGCGCTGGTGGACGCGGAGGGGCTGGCGGCGGTCTCCACCCGGCGGCTCGCCGCGGAACTCGGAGTGAGCGGGCCCTCCCTCTACAACCACTTCCGCACCATGGACCAGATCCTGGAGGCGGTCGCCGACTCGGTGAGCGCACAGGTCGACCTGTCGATGTTCCGGGACGGGCGGGACTGGCGGACCGCGCTGCACGACTGGGCCGTGTCGTACCGGGCGGCGTTGCGCGACCACCCCAACATCGTGCCGATCCTCGCGCGGGGACCCGGGCGCCGTCCCGCGGGACTGCGGGTCGCCGACGTGGTGTTCGGGGCGATGGTCGAGGCGGGGTGGCCGGCGGCACAGGCCACGTCCATCGGGGCGCTGATGCGGTACTTCATCATGGGGTCCGCGATCGGATCGTTCGCCGGAGGGTTCGTGGACGACGAGAGTGCCTACGACCCCGCCGACTACCCGCATCTCGGGCAGGCCCACCTGCTGGCCGAGCAGCAGCAGAAGGTCGACGAGCGGGCGTTCGAGGTGGGGCTGCGGGCGCTGCTGGACGGGTTGGAGCAGCAGTACGAGCGGGTCGGGACCCGATAGGCGGCGGGGAACCGCCCGCTCGGGCATGACATGAGCGGCCCGGCGTCGCGGCCCCGGATGGTTTCCGGAGCCGCGACCCGGCCGTCGGCGACGAGCCGGCCTAATCCTCCGCGCGTGAACTCGCCCTCCCCGCGAGGATCTTGATCGAGACGAGGGCGATCACCGAGAGCCCGATGATGTACGCGGACACCGCCATGGACGTGCCGGTGGCCTCCAGGAGGAGGACCATCAGGAACGGGGCGAGGCCGCCGCCGAGCACCGCGGCGATCTGGTAACCGAGGGAGGCACCCGTGTAGCGCATCTCGGGCGTGAACAGCTCGGCGAACAGGGCGGCCTGGGGCCCGTACATGATGCTGAGGAAGCAGCTGGCGACGAAGGTGCCGACGGCCAGCCACAGCAGGGAGCCGGTGTCGATGAGCAGGAACAGCGGGACGGCCCACAGGGCGATGCCGGCCGCGCCGAACGCGTAGATCCGGATCCTGCCGACGCGGTCGGAGAGGGCCGCGGCCGCGGGGATCAGCACCAGCTGGGTGAGGCTGACGCAGAGGGAGACCGCGAGGACGGCGCTGCGCTTCATGTCGAGTTCGCGGGTGGTGTAGTCGAGGACGCCGGTGATGAGGATGTAGAAGGTCGCGGTGTTCACGGCGAAGGAGCCGCCGGCCAGGAAGACCGTGCCGAGATGTCCGCGCAGGATCGTCCTGAGCGGGGAGCTCTTCTCACCCTTCTCCTTCTCCGCCAACTCCCTCTCCGCCGCGCGGAATTCGGGGGTCTCCTCGACATGGCGGTGGATGTACCAGGCGAGGCCGAGGACGAACAGGCCGACCAGGAACGGCACGCGCCAGCCCCAGGCGGCGAAGGCCGAGTCGCTGGTGGCCGCGCCCACGACGAGGAACATCGTGTTGGCGCTCACCACGCCGATGGGGACACCGAGTTGGACGAAGCTGCCGTACACCCCGCGCTTGCCCTCGGGGGCGTACTCGGTGGCCAGCAGCATCGCGCCGCCCCACTGGGCGCCGACGGCGACGCCCTGGGCGACACGGAGGAGGACGAGCAGGACCGGGGCGGCGATCCCGATCGTCTCGTACGTGGGCAGGAGGCCGATGCCGGTGGTGGCGAGGCCCATCAGGGTCAGCGCCAGGACCAGCATCGGCTTGCGGCCCCGCTTGTCACCGAGGTGACCTGCGACGACGCCGCCGAGGGGCCGGGCGAGGAAGCCGACGGCGAAGGTGGCGAACGCGGCGAGGACTCCTGCGGAGGAGCTGCCGGCCGGGAAGTAGAGGTCGCCCAGGACGAGGGCGGCGGCTATGCCGAAGACGAAGTAGTCGTACCACTCCACCGCCGAGGCGAGCGCCGCGGCGGTGGCCACCTTGCGGTGGCTCTGGGGAGGGGAGGTGGTGACGGGGGCGGAAACGGGAGCGGTGTCCATACGAGCACACTCCGGTGGGTGCGGGGACGTTCCCGGGAACGTACTGACCGGACGGTATGGAGGTCAACGGTCGTGCGGGTATCAGTTCGGGGAGGAGTTTTTTGGCAGCGGGTGGGTGAGGATTGCTCGCGCCGTCCCCCGCGCACCTCGGAGACACAGGGCGCGACCGGAGGCTTCTAGAGGCGCAGCAAACTGCGCGACCAGCCCTCTCGCACCCGCACCCATGCCCGCAGCCGCAGCCGCAGCCGCAGCCGCAGCAGAATCAGAACGTCACCAGCGCCCGGCCGCCCTTGCCCGCCCGCATGTTGTCGAAGGCCACCGGGATGTCGTGCAGGGAGATGCGGTCGGTCACCAGGGCGGACAGATCCAGGCGGCTGGCGTGGATGTGCTCCGCGAGCACCGGCACGTCGCGGGCCGGGTCGGAGTTGCCGTAGACGCATCCGGAGAGGGTGCGGCCCCAGTGGAAGATCTCCAGCGCGTTGAAGGTGACCTGCTGGTCCTTGCCGCCGATGCCGACGACGGTCGTACGGCCGCCGCGCCGGGTCGACTCCCAGGCCGTCCGGATGGTGACCGCGCGGCCGACGCACTCCACGGCCACGTCCACCCCCTGCTTGCCGGTGAGCGCGCGGATCTCGCGGGCGGTGTTCTCGGACGCGACCACGTACTCCGTGGCCCCCGCCGCGCGGGCCAGTCCCTCCTTCGCCGGGGAGACGTCCACGGCGACGATCCGGGACGCGCCGGCGATCCGCGCGACCTGGAGCGCCGCCAGCCCGACGCCGCCCACGCCGAACACGGCGACGGTCTCGCCCTCCCGGACCCGCGCCGAGTGGTGGACCGCGCCGTAGCCGGTGAGGACGGCGCAGCCGAGCAGGGCCGCGTCGGCGAGCGGAACCCCGTCCGGCGCGGGGAGCACACACCCGGCGGCCACGACCGTCTCCTCCGCGAAGGCGGCCACGTTCAGCCCGGGGTGCAGGTCGGCGCCGTCGGAGGCACGCCGGGCGTGGACGTTCCCGGAGCCGAGCAGCGCGTTCGCGCACAGCCAGACCTCGCCGAGCGAGCAGGCGTGACAACTCCCGCAGGAGGGAGCCCAGTTGAGGACGACGCCGTCGCCGGGCGAGACATGGGTGACCCCGTCGCCGACCGCCAGGACGGTGCCCGCCCCTTCGTGGCCGAGCACGGCGGGCACCGGCACGCGCATGGTGCCGTCGGACAGCGACAGATCGGAGTGGCAGACCCCGGCGGCCGCCAGCCGCACCCGGACCTGGCCGGGTCCGGGGTCGGGCAGCTCGATCTCGGTGATCTCCAACGGGGCACCGACGGCGGGCAGTACGGCGGCTCGAACGGCCATGGGACGACTCTCCTACTGGTTCGCCTGGAACCCGGTCGGAACGGAGGGACTCGTGAAGCAGGGGGCTCAGAACTGCAGCGACTTGGTCTGGAGGTACTCCGCCAGTCCGTGCGTGCCCAGCTCGCGGCCCACTCCCGACTGCTTGTAACCCCCGAACGGGGCCCGCGGGTTGAAGCGGCCGCCGTTGATGTCGACCTGGCCGGTGTCCATCCGGCGGGCGAAGGCCACGGCCTCGCTGTCGTCGCCGGCCCAGACCGCGCCGGCCAGCCCGTACACCGTGCCGTTGGCGATCCGCAGGGCGTCGGCCTCGTCCTCGTAGCGGAGGATCGACAGGACCGGGCCGAAGATCTCCTCCTGGGCGATCGTCATCTCGGGGGTCACGTCGGCGAAGACGGTGGGGCTGACGAAGTAGCCCCGCTCGCGCGGGGATTCGGGGCCGCCGGCGACGAGACGGGCACCCTCGGCCACGCCCTTGTCGATGTAACCCCGCACCCGCGCCTGTTGCTTGGCGTTGACCAGCGGGCCGATGCGGTCCCCGTACTTGGCGGCGGCCCCCGCCGCCAGCTCGACGGCCTCGTCGTACTGGGAGGTGTGGACGAGCATCCGGGTCCAGGCGCTGCACGTCTGCCCGGAGTTGGACATCACGTTGGCGACACCGACACCGACCGCCTTGGTGAGGTCGGCGCTCGGGAGGATCACGTTGGCGGACTTGCCGCCGAGTTCCAGGGCCACCTTCTTGACGGCGGCGCCGGCGGTCGCGGCGATCCGCCGGCCCACCGCCGTGGAGCCGGTGAACGAGACCAGGTCGACGCCGTCGTGCTCGGCGAGCGCCTGGCCGGCGACCGGGCCCAGGCCGGTGACCAGGTTGAACACTCCGGCGGGTACGCCCGCGTCGTGGACGGCCTCGGCGAACAGCTGGGCGGTCAGCGGGGTGTCCTCGGCGGGCTTCAGGACCACGGTGCAACCGGCGGCGAGGGCCGGGGCGACCTTGGCGACGATCTGGTGCAGCGGGTAGTTCCAGGGGGTGATCGCGCCGACGACGCCGATGGGCTCGTGGTACACGGTGGAGTTGCCCACCTTCTCCTCGAAGGCGTGCTCGGCAGCCAGTTCGGCGTAGGAGCCGGCGACGGCGACCGGCAGGTCCGCGTGCACCTTCTGGGAGAACGCCAGCGGCGAGCCGAGCTCCGCCGTCACCGTCTCGGCGATCTCCTCCCGGCGCGCGGCGAGCGCGTCGCGCAGCGCGCCGATGATCGCGCCCCGCTCGGCGGGCGGGGTAGCGGCCCAGCCGGGAAAGGCGGCGCGGGCGGCGCCCACGGCGGCGTCGACGTCCTCGGCGGTGCCTGCCGGGACACGGTCGATCACCTGCTCGTCGACCGGGTTCACGACCTCGATCGTGTCGGTCCCGGCGGCGGGGCGCCAGGTACCGCCGATGTACATGCCGTCGTGTGCCTTCATCGTGCTGCCTCCGGGGCGGGCGTCGTCCTTCCGCCCCAAAAACTAGCCCTGATAGTTTTCCGGCACCAGGCCTGCGGGGAGTGAGGCAGGACTCGTCGGCCACGAGGCAGGACGCGTCGGCCACAGGGCGGCCGGGAGTGTCGCCGACGACACCGCCGCCGGCGCTCCCCGCCGGGCTCAAAGCCGCCTCGCCTCAGAAGTCGACCCGCTTCCTGTCGTCGACCCGTGCCACGGCCTCCTGCGCGAACTCCTCGCGGTAGTCGCCGCGGATCTCCTCGATCCTGTGGTCGCTCACGGCGGCCGACGCCACCGGATACAGCAGGATCAGCTCGTACGACCGCTCCTTCTCGATCGTCCCGCTCGCGTCCCGCCACTGCCCGCGCCCCTCCTGCACGGTCAGCCCGTCCGGGAACCCGGGGGTGACCTCGCGGTCGACGAAGGCCGTGAACTGCGCGTCGGTGACGGCCGGGCCGCCGTCGGGCCGCTCGGTGCCGAAGAGGAGCCGCGTCTCGATGTAGGGCGTGCCGCGCGCCGGGGCGATCACGGTACCGGCGGGGGCGTCCTCGGCGAGGGTCGCGTACGCGGTCGGGGCGCCCACGACCAGCAGACAGGCGGTGAGCGCGAGGGCTCCCCGGGAGCGGAGGGAGCGGAGGGAGCGGAGGGAGGCGCGTGGGTGGGGGCGCGTGCGGGTCCGGGCGTTCGCGCAGGCGCTCGGCCGTGGGGGGTAGGAGGTCATGGGTCCAGCTCTAGCGGGAGCGTCGGTTCCGGATCCGTCGGCCGCGCCGGGACCGGGCCGCGTGTGCGCCCGTACGCCCCCGGGGCTCGCCGAGGCGGGCGGCGCGCGCCCTGCGCGCCGGTTCAGGGCTTGCGCGCCCGTTCCGGGGCTGCGACCGGTTCAGGGTCCGCGCGCCGGTTCCCGGGTCGCGGTGAGGTGGGCGAAGACGACGACATTGCTCGCGTAGCCCTTCCGCCGGTCGTACGTCCCCCCGCAGGTGATCAGGCGCAGCTCGGGACGCCCGCGATGGCCGTACACCTTCTTGCTGGGGAAGCGGTCCTTCTCGTACGACTTCACGGCGTCCACGGTGTAGACGGCGGTACGGCCGTCCGCCCGCAGGACCTCGACGAGTCGGCCAGGCTTGATCACGTCCAGCGCGGCGAAGACGGCGGGGCCCGTCCGGGTGTCCTTGTGACCGACGACGACGGCCGTGCCCGGTCCGCCGGGCGCGGGGCCCTCCGCGTACCAGCCGACCAGCTTCGGCTTGTCGTCCGGCGGCGCGGGCAGGCGTCGACCGGCGTCGAGGCGCAGGGCGGTCACCGGTGCCTCGATGCCCAGGTAGGGAATGGTGACGGTCTTCGCCGGAGAGGGCGGCAGCGTACGGGGGCGGGCCGGTTTCCTCGGCTCGGCGGGCCCTGGCGTGGACACGGGTGGCACGGGCGCGGTGGTGGCGGGCCGGACGGGGTCCTGTCCGGCGGGCGCGGCGGGCGCCGGCGTCGTGGGTGCGGCGGCCGCCGGTCCGGTCGGCGCGGCCGCGGGGGTGGGCGCGGTCGGGCGGGCGGGTGCCTGGCCGACCGGCCGCGTCGGCTCGGTGGGCGCGGCCGGTTCGGCGCCCTCCGCCCCTCGGTCGGGGGCCGCTGCCGGGGGCGGGGTGGGTACGGGCTCCTCGGGCGGGGGCGTGAAGTACAGGGACGCCCGGGCGCGCGGGTCCTCCGCGCCGCGCGCCCCGGAGTCGGCCCAGGCGGCGCCGGCCTCGGCGGTCCCGGTCCGCTGCTCCCTGTTCTCCGCGATGTGGACGCCGCCCACCACCAGCGCGGTGGCCATGACGACCGTCCGCGTCAGGCGGTAGGCGCGCGTCCGGTGCCAGGGCCTGCGCCGGCGTCTACGCGGCGCCATCGGCGCGGCGACGGCGCAGCCGCAGATAGGCCACGCCACCGACCGCGGCGAGTCCCACGGTGGCCGCGCCGGCGACCGGCGAGAAGTTCTGGGTGAGGGCGAGGCCACCGCCACCGGCCGGAACCGCGCCCTCGGGCCCGGCGAGTCCGCCCAGCGGGCAGTTGACGTTGATGTCCCGGCGGCCCTCCTCCAGCGTCCCGCCGATGGTCCTCCAGGTCAGCACGTAGTTGCCGTTGGGCAGGCGCGCCGCGTTCGGGGGCGCCACAGGGGTGCTGTGTCCGGTGCCGTCGGCCGCGAGGGTGATCTCGCCCGTGGCGACGGGGTCGGTGCGCGGCGCGGGGGGCTGGCGGTCGATGGTCCAGCTGATGCGCTGCGACGGCGTGGGGTCCTCGGGGAAGTTGAAGGCGGAGAGGTAGAAGTCGCAGACCAGCGGCTGGTTGCGCTGGTTGTCGAACGGGAAGCCCACCTTGTGGATCACGACGTCGGGGTCGCCGGGGGCGGCGACGGCGGCCGGTGCCGTGATCAGGCTGGCTCCCGTGACGGTGAGGGCCGCGAGGACGGCGGCGGCACTCGCGCGCACTCCGGCGGGGCGCGGGCGGGACGAGGTGGACATGCAGAACCTCCGAGTCAGACGATTTTCACACAAATCGTTCTTTCGCCTGACTCTCTGTCACATCGCACCCGGCGCGGGGGGAGCCGCGCCCGACGACCCGTCAGATGTCCCCCTTACGGCTCAGGGACTCGTCCGAAGCGGCCGGCCGCGAGCCGCCCTGCTTCCGCTTCGCCGAGGTGCCGCGCCTCGCGTCCCGCTCCGCCCGCCCCGGCTCCGCCGGTGAGCGCAGGGCGATGGCCGACGACACCAGCAGCAGCGCGCCCAGCATCACGAACGGCGCGGCCACGCCCGCGACCCCGGCGATGAGACCCGCGGCGGCCGGCGCCCCGGCCTGCCCCAGCCGGTTCCCCGTCAGTCGCAGCGCGAGGGCGGTGGAGCGGGCGTCGTCCGGCGCGGCCTGCACCACCGTCGTCATGGAGAGCGGCTGCCCGGCCCCGAGGCAGAACCCGAGGGCGGCGAGGATCAGGGCGAGCGCCCACACCGGCACCGGCAGCGCGATCCCGGCGCACAGCACGGCCCCCAGCACACAGGTGACCGTGAGCAGCGCGGTCCGGCCGAGCAGTCGCAGCAGGGGAGTCATCACCAGACGGCACGCGATGGTCGCCGCCGCTCGCAGGCTCAGCAGGACACCGATCACCGAGGGCGCGATGCCCCGGTGTTCACCGACCACCGGCAGATACGCGGTGAGGATGTCCGTCGCCGACAGCACGGCGAGGCTGATGAAGATGCCGCCCGGCACGCCACGGGTGCGCAGGATGCGGTGCACGGGCACGCGTTCGCCCCGCCCCGCACGGGACTTGGGCTCGACGGGACGCTCTGTCCGCCACAGCGAGGTGAACGCGACCGCCGCCCCGGCGCCCGCGGCCACCAGTGCCAGG
Organism: Streptomyces sp. ATCC 21386; assembly: GCF_018728545.1. Taxonomy (NCBI): domain Bacteria; kingdom Bacillati; phylum Actinomycetota; class Actinomycetes; order Kitasatosporales; family Streptomycetaceae; genus Streptomyces; species Streptomyces sp. ATCC 21386. Next base: position 3,522,108 of record NZ_JAAVVL010000001.1, on the reverse strand, counting down.
GCGCTCGTCCGGGCCATGTCCGGGCCGCCGATCAGGGCGCCCGCGGCGATCGGGCCGACCAACTGACCGAGTGAGGCGCCGATGGTGAAGTGGCCGAAGTTGCGGTCGTGTTCGTGCGGCGCGGACTGGCGGGCCACCAGAGACTGGGCGCCGATGACGAAGGAGAGGTGACCGAGGCCCATCACCCCGCTCCAGACGGCCATCGCCACCAGGGAGTCGGCCAGACCGCTCAGGACGCAGCCGCCGGATATGAGGACGACACCGACCGGCAGCAGGGGCGCGCACCGGCCCTGGTCGGTCCTGCGGCCGAGCGGGACGGCGGCGAACAGCGGGAGCAGGGCGTAGACCCCCGCGATCACACCGATCGCCCGTTCGTCGGCGCCCAGCGCGAGGGCCCGGTAGGACACGGCGGGCCGCGCCATCGACACCGCCCCCTGCGCGAAGCTGAAGGCGATGACGAGGCGGAGCAGCCAGCCGCGGTTCCTACCGGGCCTCACGATGCGGGTCCTCCTGGGGGAAGTTCAGGCCGGTGCGAGCGAACTCCGCTCCGGTGCCGGGGAGTCGGGTTTGCTGGTTCAGATGATGCCGAACAGCACACCGGCACCGAGGATGATCAGCGAGGTCGCCGCCGCCCACTTCACCACGAACCTGGTGTGGTCGCCGAACTCGACCTTGGCCATACCCACGAGCACGTAGACGGCCGGGACCAGCGGGCTGGACATGTGCAGCGGTTGGCCGACGAGGGAGGCGCGGGCGATCTCCAGCGGCGAGACCCCGTGGGCGGCACCGGCCTCGGCGAGGACCGGGAGGACGCCGAAGTAGAAGCCGTCGTTGGACATGAAGTAGGTGAGCGGCAGGCTCAGGAAGCCGGTGACCAGGGCCATGTGCGGGCCCATGCCGCCGGGGATGCCGTCGACGATCCACTTGGCCATCGAGTCGACCATGCCGGTGCCCTGGAGGACGCCGGTGAAGACGGCGGCGGCGAAGACCATGCCGGAGACGTTGAGGACGTTGTCCGCGTGGGCGGCGAGCCGGTCCTTCTGGTCGGGGATGTGGGGGAAGTTGACCGTCAGGGCGAGCGCGGCGCCGAGCAGGAAGAGCACCGGGATCGGCAGCCACTCCATGATCATGGCGGTGAGCAGCGTGACCGTGAGCAGCGCGTTGAACCAGTACAGCTTGGGGCGCAGCGTCGGGCGGTTGGGGTCCAGGCCCTGGAGGCGGACGTCGTCCGCGTCGTCGTCCTCGGTGTCGGCGTCGGTGCCGGAGCCCGAGCCGCCGGTGGCCTTCGTCGTACGGACCTTGTCGTCGCCGGAGCCGGAGCCGGCGGCCGACGATGCGCCCGCGCCGACGAGCACGGTCTGCTCCGAGCCGGACTTCTCCTCGTCCTTGACGATCTTCTCCTGCTCCAGGACCTCGTCGAGGCTCAGCACACCGAGGCGCTTGCGCTCGCGCAGACCGAGGAAGTAGGCGAGGACGAAGACGAAGAGCAGGCCGACGAGGAGCGCCGGGATCATCGGGACGAAGATGTCGCCTGCGTCGAGCTTGAGCGCGGTGGCGGCGCGGGCGGTCGGGCCGCCCCAGGGCAGCGTGTTCATCACGCCGTTGGCGGTGGCGGCGACACCGGTCATCACGACCAGGCTCATCTTCAGGCGCTTGTACAGCGGGTACATGGCCGAGACGGTGATCATGAAGGTGGTCGAGCCGTCACCGTCGAGGGAGACGATCGCGGCGAGCAGGGCGGTGCCCACGACGATGCGCAGCGGGTCGGCCTTGCAGAACTTCAGGATGCCTCGGACGATCGGGTCGAAGAGTCCGACGTCGATCATGAGGCCGAAGTAGACGATGGCGAACATCAGCATCGCGGCGGTGGGCGCGAGATTGCCCACCCCCTCGATGACGTAGTCGCCGAGTTGGGCTCCCTTTCCGACGAACACGCAGAAGAGTGCCGGGATCAGCACGAGCGCCGCGATCGGCGACATCTTCTTCATCATGATCAGGACCAGGAAGGTCGCGATCATGGCGAAGCCGAGGATGGTCAACATGTGGATACCTAACGTTCGCCCTTGAACTCCCACCAGGGCACCGGCGGTGCGACGACGTTAGGGCGGCTCCACGAGCGTTAACAAGACGTTGACATGCGAGCAATAAGCGCAGAACTCCAGGTCACAGCGTTGCGCCTGCTCGGGCGAGTTCCACGGGCACTCCGTTGAGGACCGCGTTGCCCGACAGCGGGTCGAGCTGGGAGCCGTCGAGGAGCTGGTTGACGTTGACCCCGGGGTCGATCGCCGCGTGGCTCATCCGGGTGCCGGGACGGTCGTGTCCCCAGCCGTGCGGAAGGCTCACGACACCGCGTCGTACGACGTCGGTGACCTCGACGGGAGCGGTGACCTCTCCCCCGGCGCCCTTGATCCGTACGGCGTCGCCGTCGGCGAGGCCGAGGCGGTCGGCGTCGTCGGGGTGGATGTGGAGGGTGCAGCGGTTGGTGCCGCCGGTGAGGGCGGGGATGTTGTGCATCCAGCTGTTGTTGGAGCGCAGATGGCGGCGGCCGATGAGCACCAGGCCGTCCGGGCGCTCGCGCAGGGCGGTGCGGAGCCTCGGCAGATCGTCGACGATCGGTCGCGGCAGCAGCTCCACCTTGCCGCTGACCGTCTTCAGCGGCTGCGGCAGTCGGGGCTTCAGCGGACCGAGGTCGATGCCGTGCGGGTGGGCGAGGAGCCTGTCCAGCGTCAGTCCGTCCGGTACCGCGCCGAAGCCCTCGCCGTACGGGCCGAGGCGCAGCATCATGTCGAGCCGGCGCTCGGGGCCCGTGTCGCCGGTGAGCAGGCCGGCGAGTTCCTTCGGGTCGCGGCCGCGGACGGGCGAGTGTGCCTCCTTCACGGCCTTGCCCAGGGTCTGGCCGATGACCAGGTCGTCGACGGCGGAGGGGTCGGCGCCGTGCATCCCGGTGGCGGCGAGGGTGAGGCGGGCGAGGATCTCGGTCTCGGCCATGCGGCCGTCCTCCAGCGGGACGGCGGCGCGGTTGTAGCGGACCTGGTTGTGCACGGCGAAGGCGTTGAACGCGAAGTCGAAGTGCGGGGCCTGCGAGGGCGGGGGCGGCGGCAGGACCACGTCGGCGTGGCGGGCCGTCTCGCCGAGGTAGGGGTCGACGCTGACCATGAAGTCCAGCGAGTCGAGAGCCTTGTCGAGGCGATCGCCGTCGGGTGCGGAGAGCACCGGGTTGGCGGCGATCGTGATGAGGGCGCGGACGGGGGTGCCCTCGGGGGTGGCGGTGTCGATCTCCTCGGCGAGCGCGGACAGCGGCAGTTCGCCCTTGGCCTCGGGGTGGCCGCTGACCCGGCTGTGCCAGCGCCCGAGGGCGAAGCCCCGGCCGGGTCCGGCGGGCCGGGGGGTCTTGTCGGTCGCGGAGTGCGGGAAGAGCGCGCCGCCGGGCCGGTCGAGGTTGCCGGTGAGGATGTTGAGGACGTCGACCAGCCAGCTGGCGAGGGTGCCGTGCGGGACGGTGCAGCTGCCGATGCGGCCGTAGACGGCGGCGGTGGGCGCGGCGGCCAGTTCGCGGGCGAGCTCGCGGATGGTCCCGGCGTCGACGTCGCAGGCGCCGGCGACGGCCTCGGGGGTGAACTCCGCGATGGCGTCGGCGAGTTCGTCGGCCCCCTGCACATGCGGGGCGAGGTCCCCGAGGTCGGTGAGCCCCTCCTCGAACAGCACCTGGGCCATCGCCGCCAGCAGCAGCGCGTCCGTGCCCGGCCGGATCGCGATGTGCCGGTCCGCGAGCTTGGCCGTCCGGGTCAGACGGGGGTCCACGACGGTGAGGGTGCCGCCGCGCGCCTTGAGCGCCTTGAGCTTGCCGGGGAAGTCGGGGGCGGTGCACAGACTGCCGTTGGACTCCAGCGGGTTGGCGCCGAGGAGCAGCAGATGGCCGGTGCGGTCGAGGTCGGGGACGGGGATCGCGTGGGCGTCGCCGTACAGGAGCCCGCTGGAGACGTGCTTGGGCATCTGGTCGACGGTGGAGGCGGTGAACAGGCTGCGGGTGCCGAGCCCGGCGAGCAGGATCGGCGGGTAGAGGGCGCCGGCCATGGTGTGGACGTTCGGGTTGCCGAGGACGACACCGACGGCGTTCGGGCCGTGCGCCTCGACGACGGGCCTCAGTCCGGCGGCGACGGCGTCGAAGGCCTCCGCCCAGGTGGCTTCCCGCAGCTCCCCGTCCTTGCGGACCAGCGGGGTGCGCAGCCGGTCGGGGTCGCCGTCGGCCGCCCCGAACGAGGCGCCCTTCGGGCAGATGAAGCCCTTGCTGAAGACGTCGTCCCGGTCGCCGCGGGCCCTGGTCACCCGGGTGCCCTCGATGGTGAGGGTGAGTCCGCAGGTGGCCTCGCAGAGGGGGCAGACGCGCAGGGCGGTGCGGGAGTCGGTGGTGGTGGACACGGGTCCTCCCGGAGGGGGCGGCGGCGACGGTGACGCTCGGACGTGGGCCGCGTGCGAGCACGCGGCACCGAGGCCGAGCATACCGACCGGTATGCACCACGGGGAGGGGCTGCCGGGGGTCTTGTCGGGAAACAGCGGGAACCGGGGCGCGGCCGCACGGCGGCGGTCGGCGCCCGGGGGGCCGGCGGGACGTTCCCGACCCCGTGCGGGGCTCAGTCCAGCACGCGCGCGAGATAGGCCCGCAGCAGCTCCCGCATCTCCTGGATGATCCGCTCGTCACCCGCCGGGGAGACCCGGAAGGCCAGGTGCACCAAGGTGTCGGCGGTCTCGACGGCGATCAGGAAGGTACGGCGCAGGTCCTCGTCGGGGGCGCGGCCGATGAACGCGGACAGCAGGTCGGACAGTCGGTCGGCGACCCGGTGGTTGGGCTCCTGCCGGCTGCCGCCGACCGGGATCTGGTTGCCGAAGTCGATGAGGGCGAACCCGGGGGTGTTGCGCTTCATGTCGAGGTACTCGTCGAGCACGGCGTCCATCGCGGTACGCCAGTCCCGGTCGCCCGTCCCCTGGAGGCGGTGGGTGACCCGGTCGGTGAAACGGTTCAGGTTGCGTTCGGCCAGCGCGTCGGCCATCGCGCGCTTGTTGCCGAAGAAGCGGTAGACGGAGCCGATGGGCACACCCGCGCGCAGCGCCACGGCACGGGTGCTCAGCGCGTCGTAGCCGACCTCGTCGAGGAGGTCGGCGCAGGCGTCGAGGATCCTGGTCAGTCGTTCGGCACTGCGCCGTTGCACGGGGGCACGGCGCAGGGAGGTCGCCTGGGACACGGGCTTCATGATGCCTTTCCGCCTAGGTCCGATGAACTGTCCGAATATCAGTACGGCCGGTACCGCCGCTCCCGCTCAGCGCTGGACCGTGCGAACACCGAACATCCGCACGCCCTCAGCCTGCCGGGAGACTAGAGCACCGCACTGACAGGACGGATCTCCTCGCCGTCCGGTTCTCCCCCTCCGTCCGATGCACCCGATCTGCGGACGCGCCGCCGACGTCCGGTTGTCGCCCGTCGGCGCGTCGCCCGCGTCCGGTTGCCGTCCGTCGGCGCACCGCCGCCGCCTCGCCCCCTTGCACCCGCCCCGGCCGAATCCTACGGTGAAGCACAGGAATCAGGATCGCGAGGGAGTGGGCATGAACGGGGACGCGAGGAAGACGGCCGAGAGACTGGAGTACCTCACCGGCTTCGGCAACGAACACGCCTCGGAGGCGGTCCCGGGCGCGCTGCCGCACGGCCGCAACTCCCCGCAGCGCGCCCCGCTCGGCCTGTACGCGGAGCAGCTCAGCGGCACCGCGTTCACCGAACCGAGGCCGCACAACCGCCGCTCCTGGCTGTACCGGATCCGCCCCTCCGCCGCGCACCCCCCGTTCACGCGCACGGACAACGGCGCGCTGCGCACGGCCCCCTTCACCGAGACCGTCCCCGACCCCAACCGTCTGCGCTGGAACCCCCTGCCGGAGCCCCCGGCGGGCACCGACTTCCTCTCCGGCCTGTGGACCCTCGGCGGCAACGGCGACGCGGCGCTGCGCTCGGGCATGGCCGTGCACCTGTATCACGCCAATTCCGCCATGGAGCGGGTCTTCGGGGACGCTGACGGCGAACTCCTGATCGTCCCGGAGCGGGGCGGCCTCCTCCTGCGCACGGAGCTCGGCCTGCTGCGCGCCGAACCCGGTGAGGTCGCCCTGATCCCCCGGGGCGTCCGCTTCCGCGTCGACCTCCTCGACGCCTCCGCCCGCGGCTACGTCTGCGAGAACTACGGCGCCCCCTTCCGGCTCCCCGACCTCGGCCCGATCGGCGCCAACGGCCTCGCGAACGCCCGTGACTTCCGGGCGCCGGTGGCCGCGTACGAGGACGTCGAGGGCCCGGTGGAGGTGGTGAACAAGTTCTGCGGCAACCTCTGGACGGCCACCTACGACCACTCCCCGCTCGATGTGGTCGCCTGGCACGGCAACCACACCCCGTACGTCTACGACCTGCGCCGTTTCAATGTCATCGGGACGATCTCGTACGACCACCCGGACCCGTCGATCTTCACGGTGCTGACCTCGCCGAGCGACACCCCGGGGCTCGCGGCGGTGGACTTCGTGGTGTTCGCGCCGCGCTGGCTGGTGGGCGAGGACACGTTCCGGCCGCCCTACTTCCACCGGAACGTGATGAGCGAGTACATGGGCCTGATCGAGGGCGCGTACGACGCGAAGACCGCCGGAGAAGGGGGTTTCGTGCCCGGGGGCGGCTCGCTGCACACCATGATGTCGGCGCACGGCCCGGACCGGGAGACCTTCGACCGGGCGAGCACGGCGGAACTGAAGCCGCAGCGGGTGGACGACGGGCTCGCCTTCATGTTCGAAACGCGCTGGCCCGTCCTCACCACCGAGCAGGCGGCCCGCTCGGAGCGGCTGCAGCGGGGGTACGACGACGTGTGGTCCGGCCTCCGGCGCCACTTCGACCCGTTGCACTGAGGGCCCGGGGCCGGGTACGGATACCGTCGTGACCTCATTCGCTCCGGACTCGATCGTCCTGAACCGCAAACTGCCGCTCTGGTATCAGGTGTCGCAGTCGCTGCGTGCCTCGATACTCGGCCGGTCGCCGCAGGAGTCGCTGCGGCTGCCGACCGAGGAACAGCTGGCCGGGCACTACGGCGTGAGCGTGCTGACCATGCGCCAGGCGCTCAAGGAGCTGGAGGACGAGGGGCTGATCAGCCGGCACCGCCGACGCGGCACGTTTATCGAGCCGAGCGCCCAGCGGGGCACCCCGGTGCGGCTGCTCGGTTCCGTGGACGCGATCGTGGCCCAGCAGTCGGGGATGACGACCGAGCTGCTGGACCACGGCAGCACCCCCCTGTCGGGTGAACTGTCGGAGTACTTCCCGGACTTGACCGAGGTCGCCACCTACCACCGGCTGCGCGGCGACGAGCGGACGGGCGAGCCCACCAACCACGCCCGCAACTACGTCCGCCCCGAGCTGGCCGAACGCATCGACCATGACGACCTGCTCCGCTGGCCGATGACCAAGGTGCTGCGCGATGTCGTGGGCGTGGGCATCGGCCGGATCACCGACACGGTCGAGGCCCGCATCGCCGACCCGGAGACCGCCCGCCTGCTCCAGGTCCCGCTGCTCAGCCCGATCCTGCACTACACGGGCGTCACCCGAGACGAGTCCGGCCGCGTCCTCGACGTGGCGGTCATCCACTACCGCGGCGACCGCTTCTCGTTCACCGTGACCCTCGACGCCCCCTGACGAGGCCGTACGATGCCCAGCGTGACGCCCGACGACGCTCCGCGACTCGCGGACCTCATGCCGTGGTCCGTCGCACCGCCACGGCTGGGCCGGGGGTGGCCGACGGCCCCCGACGCCGTGTCCCTGAAGGCCCGCTGGGACGCCCTGGTGAAGGCGGAGGGCCCGGACCGCGAAACCCTCTTCGTCCCCACGCGTTCCCGCACCCTCACCTCCGCGGTGGCCCAGCTGCCGGGCCGGTCCACCGGCACCGGCCGGCTGGTCCGGGAGTCGGGCCCCTGCCCGGAACCGGTCCGCGTCCTGGCCGCCCCCTTCGACGAGCAGTGGCTCGTCCCCGACCACCGCCTCATCGACTCGGCCCGCCCAGAGCTGTGGCGGGTGGCGGACGAGCGGCAGGTCTTCGTGGTCGAGCAGACGCCGGCCCCGGAGCCCTCCGGGCCCCTGCTCCTCGCGTCGTCCGTCCTCCCGCTCGCCCCGCTCCACGGGCCCCGCGTCGGCCGTGTCCACCCGCTGTACCGCCGCCCCGGGGCCGCCGAACCGAACCTGGCGCCGGGACTGACGGCGTACCTCGGCGAGCGCCTCGGCACCGGCCCCGTCGATCCGGTCGATCCCGTCGACGTCCTCGCCTGGATCCTGGTGGCCGCGCGCCCCGGCCCCGACGGTGCCGAGGTGCCCCTCCCGGCCGACCCGGACGTGTGGTCGCGCGGCGTCGAGCTGGGCCGCCGCGTCCTGTGGCTCATGCGCCGCGACGGCGACCGCCCCAAGCTCCCCGGCGGCCGTCGCCCGTATGTGCGCGCCCCGCTCCCCGCCCGCCCGGTCGACGTCCGCTACGACCGTGACGAGGAGAGCCTCGTCGTCGACGAGGGCCGCATCTCCCCCGTCCCGGCCGAGGCCTGGGACTTCCACGTCGGCGGTGTCCGGGTGCTGGAGGAGTGGTTCACCCGCAGAACGGCACCGGCGGAGCCGGGCACCCTGGAGGCGATCCGCCCGACGACCTGGCCGCAGGCCTGGACGTCGGAGCTGCTCGAACTGATCACCGTCCTGGCGCTGCTGGCCGAACTGCGGCCGCGACAGGCCGAGTTGACGGTCGAGAACGCGATCACCACCGCGGACCTGCGCCGGGCGGGAGTACTCCCGGTCCCGGACTCCTCCCGCAGGCCCGCCTCGGTCCTGGACCACCGGGAGGAGGGCCCGGAGGGCCAGTTCACCCTGTTGTAGGGCCTCCGGGGTGTTGCGAGGCACCCCTACGGCGCGAACGAGTCCAGGACCCTGTCCAGCATCCACTCGAACGCGGCCTCCAGATCGATCGGCCCGGAGTCCTCCATGAACGCCGCGGCCAGCCGCGGATACGCCCCGCTCGCGATCTGCCCCCCGAGGTACGCGATCCGGATCTCGTTCTCCTGCTCCTCCGACCACGGCAGCGAACGCACCCGCTCGGCGGTCGCCAGTTCGTTCGTGGCGTACATCGTCACGCACCCGTTCAGCATCCCCAGGAGCTGCATCTTCGTCCCGTACGGCGCGTCGAGCGGGTCCATGCAGGCCATGCAGTGCTCCAGATACCGCAGGCTGTTGGGGCTGAACCCGTAGACCGGCGACATCAGCCGGGGCATCCAGGGGTGGCGGCGCAGCAGGTCACGCGTCTGGTGGGCCACCCGGCGCAGATCGGCCCGCCAGTCCCCGCCCGGCTCCCACAGCTCGTGTTCCCCGGCGACCACGTCGACCATCAGCTCGTACAGGTCCTCCTTGCGGGGGACGTAGTTGTAGAGCGACATCGTGCCGCAGCCCAGCTCGGCGGCCACATGCCGCATGGACACGACGTCCAGACCGCCCGCGTCGGCCAGCCGCACGGCCGCCACCGCGATGTCGGCGCGGCTGAAGGCGGGCCTCGGCCCCCGGCCGGTGCGCTCGGGGCGTGCCCAGATCACTTCGGGTCGGGCCGCTCGGCCAGCCATCGATCATCACCTCGGCCACCATCCTAGTTACGTACAGCGTACGTAATGCGCTAGGGTCGACCCATGACTACTACGTACGCTGTACTTAGTGAGGGTCTGGAGAAGAGCTTCGGCGACGTCCGTGCCGTGCGCGGTCTCGATCTGGCCGTGGAGGAGGGCACGGTGGTCGGGATGCTCGGCCCGAACGGGGCGGGCAAGACGACGGCGGTACGGCTGCTGGCCACGCTGCTGCGGCCGGACGGCGGGTCTGCGCGGATCGCGGGCCACGACCTCGTGCGGGAGCCGGCCGCCGTCCGGCGGGCGATCGGGGTGACCGGGCAGTACGCGTCGGTCGACGGCGACCTCACCGGACGGCAGAACCTGCGGCTGTTCGCGCGGCTGCACCGGGTCCGCGACACGGCGGCGCGCGCGGCCGAACTCCTCGACCGCTTCGGTCTGACCGAGGCCGCCGACCGCCCGGCCTCCACCTACTCGGGCGGTATGCGCCGCCGGCTCGACCTCGCGGCCAGTCTCGTCCGGCGCCCGGCGGTGCTCTTCCTCGACGAGCCCACCACCGGCCTCGACCCGGTCAGCCGCAACCGGACCTGGGACGCCGTGCGCGCCCTCAAGGAGGAGGGGACGACCGTGCTGCTGACGACGCAGTATCTGGAGGAGGCCGACCAACTCGCCGACCGGATCGTCCTGATGGACCGGGGCCGGATCGCGCACAGCGGTTCGCCGCCCCAACTCAAGGCGCTCATCGGGTCGTACGCGGAGGTCGTCGTCGCCCACCCGGACGCGCTGATCGCCGCGGCGGGCGTCCTCGACCAACTGACCGGCGCGGAGCCCTCGTTCGACCACGCCCGGCACGCGGTCGGCGCGGTCGCGCTCGACCCGACGCTCACGCTGCCCCGGCTGGTGCGCGAACTCGACGCGGCAGGCGTGCCGTTGATGGACGCGAGTCTGCGCCCGCCCACCCTCGACGACGTGTTCCTCCGTCTCACCGCGGGCTCACCGGCGGGCCTCGGCGACCGCCGCGACCTCAAGGAGCGTGCGGCATGAGCGCGTTGGCGTACGACGGCACGGCGATGCTGGGCCGGCAGCTGCGGCGGGTCCGCAACAACCCGGGGCTGCTGATCCTCACCCAGATCATGCCCATCTCGATGCTGCTGTTCTTCGGGTACGTCTTCGGCAGCGCCCTCGCCGTGCCGGGCGAGGAGTACCGGCGGTTCCTGGTGCCCGGTCTGCTGGTGGCGACCGCCTCCGGCGGGATCATGACGGGGATGTTCCAGGCCGCCCAGGACACCCACCGGGGCGTGATGGACCGCTTCCGGACGCTGCCGATGAGCCGGGCCGCCGTGCCCCTGGGCCAGGCCCTGGCGGACCTGGTGGTCACGGTGGCGGGGACGGCACTGTTCCTGCTGGTGGGGCTCGCCGTGGGCTGGCGGGTCGAGGGGGGCGCGCTCGCGGCCGCCGGCGCGTTCGGACTGCTGCTGCTGTTCCGGTTCGCGTGCGTGTGGATCGGTATCTTCCTGGGGCTGCTCACCCGCGACGAGGAGGCCTCCGGGCAACTGGGCGGCGCGACGTTCCTGCTGCCGCTGCTCTCCAGCGCGTACATCCCGACCGAGGGTCTGCCGGGCTGGCTGCGCACGGCCGCCGAGTGGAACCCGATCAGTGCCCTCGCCACGGCCCTGCGTGACCTCTTCGGGAACGCGGCCGTGCCGGAGGGGGCCGCCTGGCCGGTGACGCATCCCGTCGCCGGGTCGCTGCTCTGGTGCGCGCTGCTGCTCGCGGTGTTCGTACCGCTCGCGGTCCGCACCTACGCGGCGGGGCCCAGGTGACCTCCGGCCCGGTCGGGGAACGGGCCGGGGAGCGCCGGCCCCGGGGCGCGCCGTCGGGCGCGTGACACGCGGCACTCCCTGGTGACAACCGCGCCCCGGCGGGGACATGATCCACGGCATGCGTCCACTCCCCCGCACCGGTGATCCCCTGCCCCTCGACGGCATCACCGTCGTCGCCGTCGAGCAGGCCGTCGCGGCCCCCTTCGCCACCCGGCAGCTCGCCGACCTCGGCGCCCGGGTGATCAAGGTCGAGCGGGTGGACGGCGGCGACTTCGCCCGCGGCTACGACACGGCGGCCCGGGGCCTGGCCTCGCACTTCGTGTGGTGCAACCGGGGCAAGGAGTCCCTCGCGCTGGATCTGAAGGACCCGCGCGGCCTGGCCGTCGTACGCAGGCTGGTGGCGGACGCGGACGTGTTCGTGCAGAACCTCGCGCACGGCGCGGCGGCCCGGCTCGGCCTGGACGCGGCCTCGCTGTGCGCCGCGCACTCCCGGCTGATCGCCGTGGACATCTCCGGCTACGGGGCGTCGGGGCCGTACGCGGACAAGCGGGCGTACGACATGCTCGTGCAGTGCGAGGCCGGGCTGGTGTCGGTGACGGGGACACCGGAGCGGCCCGTGAAGGCGGGCGTCCCGGCGGCGGACATCGCCGCCGGGATGTACGCGTTCTCGGGGGTGCTCGCGGCGCTCGTCCGGCGGGGTACGACCGGGCGGGGCGGGCCGGTGGAGGTGTCGATGCTGGAGGCGCTGGCGGAGTGGATGGGGCATCCGCTGCACCACGCGATGCACGGCGGGAGCGCGCCGGCCCGCACGGGCCTCGGGCACGCGGTGATCGCACCGTACGACGCCTATCCGACGGCGGACGGCGGGCGGGTGCTGCTGTCGGTGCAGAACGACCGGGAGTGGCGGCGGCTCGCCGAACAGGTGCTGGGACGCCCGGAGTTGGCGGACGACCCGGCGTTCGCGACGAATCCGGCGCGGGTCGAGCGCCGGGACCGTACGGACGACCTCGTCGCCTCGGCGCTGGGGCTGCTGGACACCGACGAGGCGCTGGCGCGGCTGGAGGCGGCGGGAATCGCCTGCGCGCGGCTACGGGATGTGACGGAGGTGGCGGAGCACCCGCAGTTGGCGGCCCGGGACCGGTGGCGGGAGGTGGACTCACCGGTGGGGCCGCTCAGGGCGCTGCTGCCGCCCATCACGCTGCCGGGCGGGGACGAGGCGCGGATGGGTGCGGTGCCCGCGCTCGGGGAGCACACCGGTTCGCTGCTGCGTGCCGCGGGGATGACGGACGACGAGATCGCAGCGTTGCGCCGGGACGGCGTGGTGGCCTGAGCGCGGGCCTCCTGCGGGAAAGCCCTTGGTGCGGTGGTGCTAGCGGCTGCCGAACAGCGAGCGGCGCAGCCTCTTCAGGGGGGCGAACAGCGAGACCCTGCCGACGCGGGTGTCCTTGCGGCTGACGCGTTCCTGCGGGGAACGTGACGTTATCTCGCGCATCAGCGAGGTCGCCTCGGCGGCCTCGCGCTGTGGCACGGCGGGGCCACTCAGCACCGAGAGATGTCGGTCGAGGCGCGAGCTGGTCGCGCTGCTCCCGCACGTGATCGCAGGGACTCGCGCCCTGCGCACTGTTATCTGTTCCATGTCACTCCCCACCCGTACGAGTCCACCCGGCCCGGGCAGCGTAACCATATCGCCCCGTTGGAGCACTCGGGAATCACGGTCCCGCTATTCACCTACCCCGTAACGGTGTTGCTGATTACTCTCCGAATCCGACAGATTCCAGGGCGAGTTGGACAACTGGCTGGCTGGTGGGCTGCGGTGACCCCCCGTCGGGTTCGACGGTCACGGCGAGTGACGTCGCGTCGGTGTTCATTCCGCTCGTGACCAAGGGCGTGTCGCCGTCGAAGAGACCCAGGGAGCGTGGTTGCACGTCGGGGCGCATGAGCCAGAGCTGGTGCACCCGGTTCTTCGGGAGGTCCTCGAATCCGCCGAGGGTCACGATCGCACTCCCCTCCTCCGCGGAAGCGATCACTCCGATTCTGTGGCCCTCCGCGTCCCGGTCGCTGGTCGCACGGGCGTCCGGCGCGGTGAGAACGTGGGCGATCTCACTCGCCCGCGCGCGCTCGGCGGCCAGCTCGTCGCGGGTGCGGTCGGCCTGGACGGCGAAGAGGGAGGCCACCACGAGCGCGGCGGCGGCCGTCACGGTGGCCAGCGGGACGAGCCAAGAGCGCAACCGGGGCGCACGGGCGCGCGACCTCGGCGGCGGCTCGGTCCCCCACACATGCCGCGGCAGATGCCCGGACCGCGTCGGCTGGGCGCTCCAGGACTGGTCCTCCTGGGGTGTGCCGCTCTCCTGCGGCGTGCTGCGTACGGCGGCGAAGACCCGGTCGCGCATCGCGGCGGGGGCCGGCGCGGCCGTCGACCAGGCGAGCCGGACCGCGTCCTCGGACAGGGCGCGCACCTCGGCCGGACAGCGGTCGCAGCGCTCCAGGTGCCGCTCGAAGCGGCGCCGCTCGTCGGGCTCCAGGGCGTCCAGCGCGTAGGGGGCGGCGAGCGAGTGGAGGTCCTCGCGACGGAACAGGCTCATGCGGCACCTCCCCCGGGCCGGCCGTACAGGGCGCTCATGCGACTCCTCCCAGGCATTCGCGCAGCCGTGTGAGTCCGTCGCGCATACGGGTCTTGACCGTGCCGAGCGGCAGGGAGAGCTGCTCGGCCACTTCACGGTAGGTGTAGCCGTCGTAGTAGGCGAGGGTGACGGACTCGCGCTGGAGCGTGGTGAGCTTCTCCAGGCAGTGGCGCACCCACTGGCGTTCGAGGCCGGCCTCGACCTCCTCGGCGACCTGGTCGAAGGCGGTGTGGTGGTTGCGTCGTCCCTCGCGCTGCTCGCGCTCGGTGGCGGCGCGGGCGCTGCGCACCCGGTCCACCGCGCGCCGGTGCGCGAGGGTGAGTATCCAGGACAGCGCACTGCCCCGCGCCGGGTCGAACCGGCTCGCGGAACGCCAGAGTTCGAGCAGCACCTCCTGGGCCACCTCCTCCGACTGCGCGGGGTCCCGTACGACCCGGCGCACCAGCCCGAACACCGGGCCGGACACCAGGCCGTACAACTCCTCGAACGCTCGTTGGTCGCCCCCGGCCACCCGGACCAGAAGCCTGTCCGCCTCCACTCGCTCCCCCTCGCCTCCGGCCGAGCACGGCCATCCCCGCGCGTAAGGCATTCGCAACCGACCCACCTCCGGATGGGGGTACGGATCCGGAACACATCCCGATCAACAAATCCCGCTCTCCGCTGAAACAACCTTTCAAACGCGCCGTAAGAACGTTTGGGATTCGACCAATCCACCCTGCCGACCGCTCCGAATGGCGTTCGTCAGGCAAGTTGGGACAGAGGACGGACGGCATGACGACACCTACTTCCAGGAGCGGCGCGGGACGGCGGAGCATCGCGTCCCTCATCTGTGCTTCGCTGGCCGCCGGAGGACTCGCGGCCGCCGGAGTCACCGTGCTGGAGCCGGGGGCGGCTTCCGCCTCCAGCCACCGGGAGGCCCCGCTCATCTCGGGGGAGCCCCAGTTCGACAACACCGACGTGTACGCGTTCGTCAGCCCCGACAAGCCGGATACGACGACGGTGATCGCGAACTGGATCCCCTTCGAGGAGCCCGCGGGCGGCCCGAACTTCTTCACCTTCTCCGAGGACGCGGAGTACGACATCCGCGTCGACCAGGACGGCGACGCCCAGGAAGACCTGATCTTCCGGTACACGTTCAAGACGAAGACGAAGAACGACAGGACCTTCCTGTACAACACGGGCGTCGTGGAGAGCCTCGACGACCCGGACCTGAACATCACGCAGACGTACGACATCGACCTCATCAAGCTGAAGAACCGTCGGGCGGTCTCCAAGACGAAGCTCGCGGACGACGTGTGGGTGGCGCCGTCGAACGTCGGCAAGGCGTCGATGCCGGACTTCAAGAAGCTGCGCGACGAGGCCGTCTACAAGACGGCGAGCGGGGTGACCACGTACGCCGGTCAGGCCGACGACCCCTTCTTCCTGGACCTGCGCGTCTTCGACCTGCTCTACGGCGGTGACCTCTCCGAGGTCGGCCGGGACACGCTGAAGGGCTACAACGTCAACTCGATCGCCCTGCAGGTCCCGAGCGAGGCGCTCGTGCAGTCCAAGGACCAGCCGATCGTCGGCATCTGGTCGACGACGCAGCGCCAGGGCGCCGACGGTCAGTACCACCAGGTGTCGCGCCTCGGCATGCCGCTGGTGAACGAGGTCGTCAACCCCATCGGTGACAAGGACAAGTTCAACGCGTCCTCGCCGGTGGACGACGCCCAGTTCCTGAAGAACGTCACCGAGCCCGAGCTGCCCAAGCTCATCGAGGCGATCTACAAGATCCCGGCGCCCAAGGAGCCGCGCAACGACCTCGTCGACGTCTTCCTCAAGGGCGTCGAGGGGCTCAACCAGCCCCCGCACGTGACGCCTTCGGAGCAGCTGCGGCTCAACACCTCCATCGAGCCCACCGCGAAGCCGAAGCGGCTGGGTGTGCTGGACGGCGACAACCAGGGCTTCCCGAACGGGCGCCGGCTCACCGACGACGTGATCGACATCGCGCTCCAGGTCGTCGAGGGCGAACTGGTCGACGCGCCCAACGACCTGGGCGACGCGGTCGACAAGAACGACAAGAAGTTCGGCAAGTCCTTCCCGTACGTCGGTCTGCCGACGGCCGGTTCGCGGGGCAAGACGGTCAAGGGCAACACCACGAACAACGTCCGCAGCGCGCTGGGCGGCAGTGTCGAGAGCGGCACCGACGACACCACGCTGATCGCCGCCTCGGCCGGAGCCGGCGCGGCCGGTGTCCTGCTGATCGGCTCGGGTCTGCTGTGGTGGCGCCGTCGCAACGACCGCGCGTACTACTAGCCGATCCCTCGTCCGGGCCCTTCCCCATGGGGCCC
Organism: Streptomyces sp. ATCC 21386; assembly: GCF_018728545.1. Classification (NCBI taxonomy): domain Bacteria; kingdom Bacillati; phylum Actinomycetota; class Actinomycetes; order Kitasatosporales; family Streptomycetaceae; genus Streptomyces; species Streptomyces sp. ATCC 21386. The sequence continues at coordinate 3,505,686 of NZ_JAAVVL010000001.1, read as the reverse complement.
GGCCGACGTGACCGGCGCGGCCCGCTCGTATCCATCCCCCACGGCGCGGGCCGCGCCCCACGACCACGATCACCGCACTCGGCAAGGATGTTGAGGAGAGGGCATGTCCCCGCGTACGAACGAGAGCGCGCCGCAGAACGGGCGTCCGCGTCCCGACGAGGGGGCACCCGAGCAGGACCGACCCCGACTCACCACATCCACCGGGCCGACGGACACCGGGTCCGCCGCGGTGGCGGAGCGGGGGGCCGACACCGGGTCCGCCCCGGCGCCCGGTCCGGCGTCGGACGACGGGCCGCGGCCCGTGCCCGTTCCGACGGCCGGGGCCGACGCTCGCTCCGATGCGGCTTCCACTGCCGAGCCGAGCCCGGCGTCCGACGCCGACGACGAGGCCGAGGCCGAGGCCGAGGCCGCATCCAGGCCCGATGCCCAGGCCGAACCCGCGTCCGGCGTCGAGACCCGTTCCGCGGTCGAGGCCGACCTGGACGTCGGCTCAGGCGCGGTGCCCGTGTCCGGGTCCGCGTCGTGCGGCGAAGGGAACCCGGCTCCCGCGTCGGTGGACTGTCATGGGTCGGCTTCTCGGCCCGGCCGCCGGCCCGTGGCCGAGTCGGCCGGGCGGCGGCTGATGCGGGTCGGTGCCTGTGCGGTGGCGCTGGCCGTCGCGTTCACCGGGTTCGCGGTGGCGCTCGGTGCCGGGGACGACGACCGGACCGTGGCCATGTCCTCCTCACCGGGTGTGTCCGCGGCCCAGCTCGCCGGCGGCGACCTCGACACGGCGGTCGAACGGCTCCAGGCCCATCTCAAGGAACAACCCAAGGACTTCGGTTCCTGGTCCACACTCGGCCTCGCCTATGTCGAGCAGGCCCGGGTCAAGGGCGACCCCTCCCGCTACCCGCAGGCCGAGAAGGCCCTGAAGCGCTCGCTGGAGCTGCGCCCGGACAACGACCCGGCGCTCGCGGGCCTCGCCGCCCTCGCCGCCGCCCGCCACGACTTCGAGGACGCCCTGCGGTTCGCGGACCGGGCGTTGAAGGAGAACCCGTACAGCGAGCGGGCGCTGTGCAGCCGCGTCGACGCCCTCGTCGAACTCGGGCGCTACGACGACGCGTTGGCGGCGGTCCGCCTCGCCGACACCCGCCGCCCCGGCATCCCCGTCTTCACCCGCTACGCCTACGTGTACGAACTGCGCGGCGACGTGAAGACCGCCCGACGCGTCCTGGAGCAGGCCCTGGACTCGGCGGCCACCCGCGGCGACATCGCCTACGTGGCCACCCAGCTCGGCCAACTCGCCTGGAAGCAGGGCGACTACAGGACCGCGCTCGACCACTACGCCCGCGCACTCGGCGCCGACGACACCTATCTCCCCGCACTGGAGGGCCGCGCCCGCGCCCAGGCCGCGAGCGGCGACGACGCGGAGGCGATCCGCGGCCTGGAGCAGGTGGTTTCCTCCTACCCGCTGCCGGGACCCCTCGTCGTGCTCGGCGAGCTGTACGAGGCCAAGGGCGACAGGACCAAGGCGAACGACCAGTACGCGCTGGTGGACGCCTACACCGCCATCGCTCGCGCGAACGGCGTCAACGCCGACCTCGACACCGCGCTGGCCGCCGCCGACCACGGCGACACCAAGGCCGCGCTGCGGGCCGCCGAGGCCGAGTTCGAGCGCCGCGAGACGGTGCACACGGCGGACGCCCTCGCCTGGGCGCTGCACGTCAACGGCCGCGACGAGGAGGCCCTGCCGTACGCCCGCCGGGCCACCGCCACCGGCTACAAGGACGCGACCTTCCTGTACCACCGCGGCATGGTCGAGTACGAGGCCGGCGACAAGAAGGACGCCCGCAGGACCCTCAAGGCGGCGCTCGACCTCAACGCCGGCTTCTCGCCGCTCGGCGCGGCCGAGGCCCGCGAGACCCTGAAGACACTGCAGGCTCTGGAGACCGCCAAGTGATCTCTCCCCGGCGCGTGTTCGCCTCCGGCACGGCGGTCCTGGCGGCCGCCTGCGCGCTCGTCCTCGGCCCCGCCGAGGCCGCGAGCGCCCACCCGCTCGGCAACTTCACCGTCAACCGGTACGACGGCCTGGTCGCCGCCCCCGGGCAGTTGCGGATCCTCCACGTCGAGGACCTGGCGGAGATCCCGGCGACCCAGGCCGCGCCCGTCCTCAAGCGCCAGGGCGTGGAGAGTTGGGCCCGGGAGCGGTGCGAGAAGGCCGCCGAGGGCAGTGAGGTCACCGTCGACGGGAGCGCCGCCGAGGTGGCGCTGAAGTCGAGCCGGGCCGAGGAGCGGCCGGGCCAGGCGGGGCTGAAGACGCTGCGGGTGGAGTGCAGGCTGACGGCCGCGCTGCCGGACCGGGCCGCCGACGTACGCTTCCACGCCGCCGTGGACTCCGGCCCCGGTTGGCGCGAGGTCACCGCCCAGGGCGACCGGATGACCCTGGCCGGGTCGGATGTGCCCGAGGAGTCGGTGTCGAAGCGACTCACCGACTACCCCGCGGAGTTGTTGCAGTCGCCGGAGGACACGGCCACGGCCTCGCTCCAGGTCCGGCCGGGCGGTCCCGCGCTGGCCGAGCGGGAGAGCGCCGCGCCCGGCGCCTCGATCCTCCCGCGCGGCGCGGACCGCTGGACCAGGGCCCTCGACGACCTGGTCTCCAGCCAGGACCTCACCTTCGGCTTCGGCGCCCTGGCCTTCGGCATCGCCCTGTTCCTGGGCGCCATGCACGCGCTCGGCCCGGGTCACGGCAAGACCCTGATGGCCGCGACGGCCGCCGCGCGGGACCGGGCCCGGATGCGGGACGTGCTGCCCATGGCCGCGTCCGTGACGGTCACCCACACCCTGGGCGTCGTCGCCCTCGGCCTGCTCGTCCTGGCCGGTTCCGCCGCCGCCCCGTCCGTGATCACCTGGCTCGGCATCGCGAGCGGCCTGTTCGTGATGGGTGCGGGCGTCACCCTCGCCCGCCGCGCATGGCTCAACCGCAAACTGGCCCTCACCCACGCGAGCGCACACGGGCACGATCACGCCCACGGCCATGGGCACTCACACGACCACGGCCACGGCCACGGCGATGACCACAGCCACGACCACGACCACGACCACGACCACGGCCACGACCACAGCCACGCGCACGGGCACGGGCACTCTCACGACCACAGCCACGGAGACGGCCACACCCACGGGCACGACCACGAGCCGGAGCCCAGCCGGGAGCTCGTACTCGCCCAGGCCGCTCCTTCACACGCTCACGCGCACAGCGAGCCCCGCACGCACACCCACGCGCCGGTCGCCCCCCACGACCACCGACACGGCGACAAGCACGGCCACGGCCACGGCCATGACCACACCCACGACCACCACCACAGCCCCGACGACGCGCCCCAGGAGAAGCGCTCCCTCTTCGGCGGCGGGATCACGCACACCCACGGCGGCTTCACCCACACCCACCCCACCGCGCCCACCCTGCGCGGCACGATCCTGCTCGGCTTCGCGGGTGGCATGGTGCCGAGCCCGTCCGCCGTGGTCGTCCTGGTCGGCGCGGCGGCACTGGGGAAGGCATGGTTCGGCCTGCTGCTCGTGCTGGCGTACGGCATCGGCCTCGCGCTCACGCTGACCGCGGCCGGCTACGCCGTGGTGAAGGCGGGCGGCTGGGTGACACGGGTGATGGACCGCGGCGAGGGCCGGCTCGGCGGGCCGACGGCCGCGCTGGTGCGCAGGACCGTACCGCTGGCGTCGGCTCTGCTGGTCGTCGCGCTCGGGGCCGTTCTGGTGTTCAGGGGGGCAACATCCGCACTCGGCTGAGCTACTTTTGGGGAGAAAAAGCACGGAGTGGAGATTCCGGGCCGATGCGCGTGCGGATGCGAGTGACGGGGGATGGCCGTGTCCGAAGAACCGGGCGGTGAACGGGTGATCGCGGGCCGCTACCGGCTGCTGACCCCGCTGGGCGAGGGCGGCATGGGAACCGTGTGGCGGGCCCGCGACGAGGTGCTGCAGCGCGAGGTCGCCGTCAAGGAGGTGCGGGCGCCGGGCGGTATCGCGGTCTCCGACGTCGAGCGGATGTACGCCCGTCTGGAGCGGGAGGCGTGGGCCGCGGCCCGGGTCGCCAACCGCAATGTGGTCACGGTGTACGACGTGGCGATGGAGGACGGCCGCCCGTGGATCGTGATGGAGCTGGTGCGCGGGCTGTCGCTCGCCGATCTCCTGGACGGCGAGGGGCCCCTGTCCCCGCAGCGCGCCGCGCACATCGGCGCCGAGGTGCTGTCCGCGCTGCGCGCCGCGCACGAGGCGGGTGTGCTGCACCGGGACGTGAAACCGGCCAATGTGCTCATCTCCAACGACAACCGGGTCGTGCTCACCGACTTCGGCATCGCCACGGTCGAGGGCAGCTCCGCGCTGACCATGACCGGTGAGGTGATCGGCTCCCCGGAGTTCCTCGCGCCCGAGCGGGCGCTCGGCCGGGCGTTCGGCCCCGAGTCGGACCTGTGGTCGCTCGGGGTGCTGCTGTACGCGGCGGTGGAGGGCAACTCGCCGTTCCGGCAGAACACCCCGCTGAGCACCCTGCGCGTGGTCGTGGACGAGGAGCTGCCGCCGCCGCACCGGGCCGGTCCGCTGGCCCCGGTGATCGAGGGGCTGCTGCGCAAGGATCCGGCCGAACGGATCTCCGCCGAGCAGGCCGAGCGGGACCTACGCATCATCGGCGCCGGGGGAACCCCGCACGCGGACGCGACGACCCCGTACAGCCCCACGGTGGCCGCCTTCCCAGCCACGGGCGCGAGCACGAACACGGAACCGGACGTGAACCGGTACGGGCCGCCGACCCCGCCTCGCCCCACCCCGGCTGCCACCCACCCCTCCCCGGTTCCCACCCGCGAGCCGGACCGCAACCGGCGGGCCCTGGTCTTCCTGGTCGCAGGCATCGCGGCGATCGCCTTCGCCATCGCGGGCCTGACATACGCCCTGGTCAACCAGGACGACGACGGCAAGGACGGCAGTCCGACCAACGGGGCGGGCACGGTGGGCGGCACCGACGACCGGACGGCCGACGGCGGTACGGGCGAGGAGCCCGGCGGGGGCGACGAGACGAGCGCCGACGAATCGCCCTCGGACACGCCCACCGAGGACAAGCCGACCACCAAGCCGCCCGCGCAGTCGGTCGAGGTGTCCGTCGAGGGCGTGAACACCGACTACTCCGGCACCTGTCCGCCCGAGGACGCCGACGCTCCCACCTTCACGGCGACGTTCACCGTGGGCAGCGTCCCCGTGGACGTCGACTACCGGTGGGTGGCGAGGAGCGGCGAGGTGGAGGACGAGGGCTGGAAGACCCTGTCGTTCGCGTCCGGCGGTGGGAAGACCAAGCAGGACCGGGTCGTCGTCTCGACGAACGGGAGCCACTCGGACGAGATCGGCGTCGAGGTGCGCGGTCCGGTGAAGACGGAGTCGAACAAGGTCGCGTTCTCGGTGACGTGCGAGTCGGAGGCCCCGACCACGGGCGGGACCTCCCCCTCCGACGACTCGGAGAACCCAGGCGGCTACGGCGACTCGGACGCCGACTACGACGACGAGGCCGGAGCCCTGAACGGAGCCGTCAGGCCGCGTTCCTGAAGACCGGCAGATAACCGCCCGACTGGCCCGCGGCCTTCGGGTGGTACGACTCGCCGATGTTCAGCAGGTTGAGGCTGTGCAGCCACGCGCTGCCCGAACACAGTTCGTGCCCGGTGAACGCGGAGCGGACGTCGCCGAAGGTGAACCCGTGGTCGGCGGCGCGTTTGGCGATCGCGGTGTTCAGGTAGTCGGACGCGTTGTTGATGGCGGTCCGCTTGGCCTGGGACAGGCCGGGGCAGGTGCCGCCCAGCTGGTAGAAGCGGGGGTAGCCGAGCACCACCACATGGGCGGACGGTGCCTTCGCGCTGATCGCCGAGTAGACCTTGTCGAGTTGGCCGGGGAGCGTCGAGTCGACGTACGCCTTCGCCGTGTTGATGCGGGAGACGCAGGCGCTGTCGGACTGCAGGACGCAGGTGGTCATGACGTCGGCGAAGCCGGCGTCGTTCCCGCCGACGGAGACGGAGACCAGCCCCGTGCCCGCGCCGAGCGGCCCGAGTTGACTCGCCAGAACATCACCCGTTCGGGCGCCCGAGCAGGCCGTGAAGTCGAAGGACGAGGGAGCGTTGGCGGCCGCCCAGAGGTACGGGTAGGCCTTCGTGCTGCGCTTGCAGTCGCCGCTGGAGGAGAGGTAGCTCCCCGCGCCGACACCCGAGGAGTAGGAGTCGCCGAGCGCCACATAGCCGGTGGCGGCGGCCTGTTGGGACGCCTGCGCCGTCGCGGCCCCGGTCAGGCCCGCGCCGACGGCGAGGAGGAGTGAGGTCATGTATGCCGCAAGTCGGGAACGTCTCATGGAACCTCCCTTTAGCAGGATCTCTGCCTCAACCGTCGTAGCAACTACGCGTGTTGATCGGAAGTGTTCATGTCAATACTTTCCCGCCCGCAAGCACCTGTACCCACCGCGCTCCCTCCCTCGTTCGATTTCAGATGTGTGACAGAAACATGACAACGCTTCAACTCTCTTGAGCTACACCCGTAGATCACTCAATCTGCTTACAGCCGAGAGCGGAACGCGACGCTCCCGGTCGTGAGTGCGATTCCGCACGCACCCCCCACGGACGCGCGCCCCACCCAGGCGCGCGTCGCCTATGAGGAGGAAACCCTCGTAATGGCACACCTGCGTATCAAGAACATCCGCGTCGCCGCCGTCACCACCCTGGCGACCACCGCCCTGCTCGGCGGTCTGACCGCGCTCCCCGCCCAGGCCGCCCCGGCCGAGGGCAAGGTGCTCGCGGCGGACTCCCCCACCGCCATCAAGGGCAGCTACATCGTCACGCTCAAGAAGAGCGCGGGCCTGAAGGCCGCGTCGAGCGCCGGCAAGGACCTGGTCGAGGAGTACGGCGGCACGGTGAAGCGGACCTTCAAGTCCGCGCTCAACGGCTACTCGGCCGAGCTCTCCGCCACCGAGGCGAAGAGACTGGCCGGCGACCCGGCGGTCGCCTCCGTCGAGCAGAACCAGATCTTCACGTCCGACGCCACCCAGACCAGCGCCCCCTGGGGCCTGGACCGATCCGACCAGGCGTCGCTGCCGCTGTCCGGCACCTACACCTACCCGGACAGCGCGGGCAGCGGGGTGACCGCGTACGTCATCGACACCGGCGTACGCGTCTCGCACGCGCAGTTCGGCGGCCGGGCGGTCAACGGCTACGACGCCGTCGACGGCGACACCGTGGCCCAGGACGGCAACGGCCACGGCACGCACGTCGCCTCCACCATCGCGGGCTCGACCTACGGCATCGCCAAGTCGGCGAAGATCGTGGCCGTGCGCGTGCTCAACAACTCCGGCTCGGGCACCACGGCCGGTGTCGTCGCGGGCATCGACTGGGTGACCGCGAACCACAGCGGCCCCTCCGTCGCCAACATGTCCCTCGGCGGCGGCGCCTCCACCGCCCTCGACACGGCCGTGGCCAACTCCATAGCCAGCGGCGTCACCTACGCGGTCGCGGCCGGCAACAGCAGCGCCAACGCCTCCTCGTACTCCCCGGCCCGTGTCGCCTCGGCGATCACGGTCGGCGCCACCACCAACACGGACGCGCGGGCGAGCTACTCCAACTACGGGTCGATCCTGGACATCTTCGCCCCGGGTTCGTCGATCACGGCGGGCTGGTACACCAGTGACACCGCCACCAACACCATCTCGGGCACCTCGATGGCCACCCCGCACGTCGCGGGCGCGGCCGCGATCTACCTGGCCGGCCACACCTCGGCCACCCCGGCCCAGGTCGCCTCGGCCCTGACCGCCGGTGCCGTGACCGGCAAGGTCACCAGCCCCGGCACCGGTTCCCCGAACCGTCTGCTGCAGATCGTCCCGTAAGGGCGGCCGCCGCATCCTGAAGTGATGTTTCCCCGGAGGCGCGGGTCGCCTCCGGGGATTCCTCGTGCGCGACCGCGCATTCCCCCGCCGACGTATGACAATTGGACGTACGGTCGGGCGTGGCGGGTCTCGACGTATTGACTCCCCCGCGCCGACTGAGCGACATTGAAGCCCGGCATCCGGCGCTTCAGGGGGCAAAGTCGCCAATGCAGACCTTGCGTATCAAGCCATCGTTGTCAGGCAGTGGGGGGCCGCTGCTGGCAGGTGTGGCCGCGGCCGTGGCGGGGGTCGGCGCGGTGCTCGCGTTCGCCGGCTCCGACTCGGTGCTGCGCGGCCCGTTCACCCTGTTCTTCCTCCTCGCCGCGCCAGGAGCCGCCATCGGGGCCGTACTGCGCGGGCTGGAGCCGTTCGGCCGGGTCGTGACGTCCCTCGCGGGCGCGATCGCGGTGAACCTCCTCGTCGCCCAGGGCATGATCGCCACCCACTCGTGGTCGTCGACCGGTGGGATCACGGCCGTGACCGTGATCAGCTCGCTCGTCATCCTGCCGAGTCTGGTACGGCTCCTGCGCGGCCGTACGGAGAGAAGACGGACCTGAGACGTGGACATCAGTGTGTACCGCCCAGGCGAGCTGACGGCCGCCGACCGGGCGGCCTGGACCGCTTTGCAGTCGAAGGCCCATCTCCACGGCGCTCCCGAGCTGGCCAATCCGTTCCTGTCCCCGGAGTTCGCCCTCGCGGTGGGCAGCTGCCGACGCGGCGTACGGATCGCGGTCGTCCGGGAGGGGGGCGAGCCGGCGGCCTTCTTCCCGTACCAGAGATCCACCGTCGGGGTGGGCAGAGCCGTCGGTCTCGGCCTCTCCGACTGCCAGGGCGTGGTCCACCGCCCCGGCTTCACCTGGGACCCCCAGGAGCTGCTGCGGGCCTGCGGGCTCGCGGTGTGGGAGTTCGACCACCTGGCGGAGGGCCAGACACCGTTCGCCGCGCACGTCACCGAAAGCTTCCCGTCGCCGGTCATGGACCTGGAGCAGGGCTACGAGGCCTATCTCGGCCAGTTGCGCACCCGTTCGCCGAAGTTCGTCCGCTCGACGTTCGCCAAGGAGCGCAGGCTCGGCCGCGCGGTGGACGAGGTGCGCTACGTGCACGACGAGCGCGACCCGAAGGTGTTGCGCACCCTGATGGCCTGGAAGTCGGCGCAGTACCGCAGGACGGGCCGCAGCGACCGCTTCGCACACCCGTGGATCACCCGCCTGGTGCACCGCCTCTTCCACACCCGCTCCGCCTCCTTCGCCGGCCAGCTCTCCGTGCTGTACGCGGACGGCAAGCCGGCCGCGGCTCATTTCGGACTGCGCTCCGAGCGGGTGCTGACCTGCTGGTTCCCGGCGTACGACCCGGCGTTCGCGAGATTCTCGCCGGGCCTGCTCCTGCATCTGCACATGGCCGAGGAGGGCGCCGCCGACGGCATCGCCTACCTGGATCTGGGCCGGGGGCAGAAGCAGTACAAGGATTCCCTGAAGACCCGGGAGATCTCCGTGTCGGAGGGGTGGGTCACCCGGCGCCATCCGGTGGCGCTCGGGCACCGGGCTCGACGGGCACCGGTCAGGGCCTTGCGCAACACGGTGTTGGCGCGACCGGAACTGTTCGAACCTGCCGATAGATTGCTGAAGCGGATGGGGAAATTCCGGTCGGGAGGTCAGGTAACGGACACATCAACAAAAACGTGAGTCCTCGTACGAGGTCTTGCCATATGGTCTCAATCATCAATACCGTCTTGCATCGTTGTACTTACACCCGCATCGGTCCGTCGGCACATGCTCCTAGGGGAGGGCTCAAGGAGCGCGGCGACCCCGGCGCGGGGCGCGGTAGGGGGGTGCCGTGCTCGGTGACCGCACCGATTACCGAGTCGTGCCGCGCGACCGACTGCCGAGTCGCGACAGTCGGCCGGCTTTGCCGGCTCACCCGGCATGCACGGAGATCGACTTCGCCGTGCCCTGAGTGAGAACCCCCCTTTCGAACCGGACAACATTCCGGACCACCCAGGGGCGGGTGGTTCACCGGACGAGAGGGACCAGACTCATGAGCTCAGTTCTGCGCCCGGCGATATCCGAGTCCGATACCGGCAGCGCCGGGACGTCGGCGCTCGCGAAGTACCGGCCGATCTCCAACCACCTGGCCATCGCACCACCGGTGAGCGTGGTGATCCCCGCCATGAACGAGGCGGAGAACCTTCCGTACGTCTTCAAGACGCTGCCGGGCTGGATCCACGAGGTGGTCCTGGTCGACGGCAACTCCACCGACGACACCGTCGAGGTGGCCCGCGAACTGTGGCCGGACGTCAAGGTCGTCCCGCAGCGGGGCAAGGGCAAGGGGGACGCCCTGATCACCGGCTTCGAGGCGTGCACCGGTGACATCATCGTGATGGTCGACGCGGACGGCTCGGCCGACGGCCACGAGATCGTCTCGTACGTCTCCGCCCTCGTCTCGGGCGCCGACTTCGCCAAGGGGTCCCGCTTCGCCAACGGCGGCGGCACCGACGACATGACCCCGATCCGCAAGCTCGGCAACTGGGCGCTGTGCACCACCGTGAACCGCAAGTTCGGCGCCCGCTACACCGACCTGTGCTACGGCTACAACGCGTTCTGGCGGCACTGCCTCGACAAGATCGACCTCGACTGCACCGGCTTCGAGGTGGAGACCCTGATGAACATCCGGGTCGTCAAGGCGGGCCTGAAGGTGCAGGAGATCCCCAGCCACGAGTATCTGCGCATCCACGGCGCGAGCAACCTGCGGGCCGTCCGCGACGGACTGCGGGTGCTGAAGGTGATCCTGAAGGAGCGCTCCAACCGGCGGGCCCTGCGCCGCCGTTCGCACGCCACGATGCTCACCGCGGGGCGGGGAGAGGCGTCTTGAACGAGCCGACCGTCTCGGTCGTGATCTGTGTGTACACGGAGGACCGCTGGGAGGACATCCTCGCTGCGGTCTCCTCGGTGCGCGCGCAGTCCCGGCCGGCCCTGGAGACGCTCCTGGTGGTGGACCACAACCGGCCCCTGCTGGAGCGTCTGACCAGGGAGTACAAGGAACACCAGGAGAGCGGCGAGGTCCGGGTGCTTGCCAACGCGGGCCCCCGAGGGCTGTCCGCGGGCCGCAACACGGGCATCGCCGCCTCGTGCGGGGAGATCATCGCCTTCCTCGACGACGACGCCGTGGCCGAGCGCGACTGGCTGCGGTACTTCGCCCAGGGGTACGCCGACCCCCACGTCATGGCCGTCGGCGGCCGTACGGTGCCCGTGTGGGCGTCCGGCCGCCGCCCGGCCTGGTTCCCCGAGGAGTTCGACTGGGTGGTGGGCTGCGCCTACAAGGGGCTGCCCGGCGGGGTCGCCGAGGTCCGCAACGTCCTCGGCGGCAACGCCTCGTTCCGCCGCGCCGCCTTCGACGCCGCCGGGGGCTTCGCCACCGGTATCGGCCGCGACGGGGACAAGCGCCCGCTGGGCTGCGAGGAGACGGAGCTGTGCATCCGGCTCTCCCGGGCCCTCCCGGGGAGCGTGCTGCTGCTCGACGACCGGGCGGTGATCCACCACCGGGTGCCCGACGCACGCGAGCGCCTGGCGTACTTCCGGGCGCGCACCTACGCCGAGGGCCTGTCGAAGGCGCTGGTGGCGCGGAGCGTCGGAGCGGACAAGGGACTGGAGTCGGAGCGCCGGTACACCACCCGGGTGCTGCCCGCCGGGGTCGCGCGCGGGGTGCGGGACGCCCTGCTCGGGCGCGCGGGGGGCGCGGGCCGCGCGGGCGCGATCGTCCTGGGGGTGGCGGCCGCCGCCGGGGGGTACGTTGTCGGGAGCGTCCGGGCCCGCAGGGGCGAGGTCACGTTCTCCGTCGGCGGACTCCCGGACAGCACGGTCGGCCCGGTCGGCAAGGGGGGCGAGGGGGGCTCGTCATGACGAAGACGACGGGGACGGCGGCGGCCGTACCGATCCTGATGTACCACGCGGTGTCCACCACGCCGAACGACGCCACCAGGGACCTGTCGGTGACCCCGGCGGCCTTCGCGGAACAGATGGCGGTCATCGACGACCTGGGCCTCACCCCGGTCGACACCGCGGCCCTGGCGGCGAGTTGGCGGGACGGCCGCCCGCTCCCCGCCCGGCCCGTGCTGATCACCTTCGACGACGGCTACGCGGGCGTCCACCGGCACGCCCTGCCCGTCCTCGCCAAGCACGGCTTCATGGCCTCGCTGTTCGTCACCACGGGCTGGATCGAGGGCCCCCACGACAACGGCGGGGCCCTCGACACCATGCTCGGCTGGGACCAGGTCCGCGAGCTCGCCGCAGGGGGCGTGGAGATCGGCGGGCACAGCCACACCCACCCGCAGCTCGACATGCTCGACGACGACCGGCTCCGGTCCGAGCTGCGGCGCTGCCGGAGCATCGTCGCCGACGAACTGGGCGCCCCGCCCGTCTCGTTCGCCTACCCGTACGGCTACTCCAGCCGCCGGGTGCGCGTCGCGGTGCGGGAGACGGGGTTCGCCCAGTCGCTCGCGGTCGGCAACGCGCTGGCCCGGCGCGCGCAGGGCCCGTACGCGTTGCGCCGGGTGACCGTGCGGCGCTCCACGGACGTCGCGGAGTTCGAGCGGCTCGTCGAAGGCCGCGCGATCGCCCGCACCTTCGCCAGGGACCGTGCCCTCACCAAGGGGTACGCCATGGTCCGAAGAGCACGACAGGTCCGGAAGGCCATCCGTTCCCGTGTCTGACACGACGACCACCACGGCTCACGAGGCCGAGAGCACCCCGGCCGAGGAGACCGGGCCCGCGCCCGGCCCCGGCCGCAGGCTGCGCCTGCCCGGGCTGGGCCGGGGCACGGGCGGCGACCAGCTGTTCCGCAACGCCTACGCCCTGATGCTGAACACCGGTATCTCGGCCGTGCTCGGTCTCGGCTTCTGGCTGGCCGCCGCCCGCTACTACACCGAGGCCTCGGTCGGTCAGGGCTCCGCCGCGATCGCCGCGATGAAGCTCCTCGCCGGGCTCACCGCGCTGACGCTGACGGGTGCCCTGGCCCGGTTCATCCCGGTCGCGGGGCGCGACACCGGACGGCTGATCTTCCGCATGTACGCGGGCAGTGCGGTGGTCGTGGCACTCGCGGCGGGGGTGTTCCTGCTGACGCTGGGCCTGTGGGGGTCGTCGTACAGCTTTCTGCACGATCCGCTCTACGCCGTGTTCTTCGTGCTCGCGGTGGTCGCCTGGTCGACGCTGACGCTCCAGGACGGGGTGCTCACCGGGCTGCGCAGCGCGGTGTGGGTGCCGGTCGGCAACACCGTGTTCTCGGCGGTGAAGCTGGTGCTCCTCGTGGTGTTCGCCGCCGCGGTCCCGACCATGGGCGTCTTCGTCTCCTGGGTCGCGGCGATCGCGATGTCCGTGCTGCCGCTGGGCTGGCTGGTGTTCCGGCGGCTGATCCCGAGGCACGTCGAGGCCACCGCCGAGCGCGCGCACCCCCCGTCGTGGCGGGAGATCGGCCGCTTCCTCGCCGGCGACTACACGGGGTCCCTCTTCTCCCTCGCGGTCGTGTACGCGGTCCCGGTGATCGTCGCCGCCCAGGTCGGCTCCGCCGACAACGCGTACTTCTACATCACCACCACCATCGGCGGCACCGTCAATCTGCTGGCCATCAACATGGGCGCCTCGCTGACCGTCGAGGGCGCCCACGACCCGGCGCGTCTGGCCGCCAACACCCGGGCCGCGCTGAAGCGGATGGCCCGGATCATGCTGCCGGTGTGCGCGGTGCTGTTCTTCGGGGCGCCGTGGATCCTGGCCGTCTTCGGGCAGGGCTACGCGGACGCGGCGACCCCGCTGCTGCGCTGGTTCGCGGTGGGCGCGGTCCTGCGGGTGGTGATGGAGACGTACTTCGCGGTGCTGCGCGCGCAGAGCCGCACGGCCGGACTCGCCTGGCTGCAGGGCCTGTTGTGCGCTCTGGTCCTCGGCCTGACGCTGGCCCTGCTCCCCCGGATGGGCCTGACCGGCGCGGGCGTCGCCGAGATCTCCAGCCTCGCGGTGATCGTGCTGATCGCCGCGCCACGGCTGTACCGGATCCTGCGGACCGCCGGGCCCGCCGAGGTGCCCGCCGACGCGGCACCCGACGGTGATCTCGCCGACCTGGGCCGGGTGGCCTCCGCCGCGAAGAAGCAGAGCGGCGCCTGGTCCCGGCGTCTGGACTCCGACACCCTCGCCCTGGGCGTCCACGTCGACTTCGACCATCTGGAGCGCCGCCCGGACGTACGGCCCGGTCCCGGCACCCCGCCCGCCGGAACCGCGGTGCCGCGCGGGGACCACCGGCCGGCCTGGGCCCAGGACCGGCCGACGGGTCCGCTGCTGCCGCCGTCCGGGCTGGGCCTGCCGGTGGAGTCCCGCGAGCCGGGCTCGGAGTCCTCCCTGGGCCCGGCGCCGTCCCCGGGTGTGGACGCCCCGTTCGAGAAGGACGTACGGGAACCGGACGCGGCGGGAGAGGCCGAGACGCTGGAGAAGTCCGTACAGGAGCCGGTGAACCACCCGGCCGGGGAGACACCGGCCGCGCAGGACGCACCTCGGGTACCCCTCCGCGAACGACTGCTGCACCCCACGGCCACCGGGATCGTCCTCGGCTTCCTGTTGATCGTCGCGCTGCTGCTGTACTGGGTGCCCGCGCTGGCGCTGGACGACTCCGACCTGGACCGCATGGGCGGCCTCGGCCTGATCTCCGTGCTGCCCACGCCGACGCTGATCGGGGCGGCCCTGCTGGCCGTCGTGTTCGCCTCGCTGCTGTGGCCGGCCCGGGAGCACCGCGCACTGCTGCTGATCACCCTGCTGGCCACCGTGTTCTCGCTGCACGCGCTGCCGGCCGTGATCGAGACCGAACCCCGGTTCGCGACGGCCTGGCAGCACCTGGGCTTCATCGACTACATCGACCGCACCGGCTCCGCCGTACCCGACCTGGACGCCCGCTGGAGCTGGCCGGGGTTCTTCGCGGCGGCCGCGTTCGTCGCCGAGGCCTGCGGGGTCACCGACTTCACCGAGATCATCCGCTGGTGGCCGACGGCCGTCCAACTCCTGTACCTGGCGCCGATGTTCCTGCTCGCCCGCCATATGCGGGCGAGCTGGCGCGCCAGGTGGACGGGCGTCTGGATCTTCGTCCTGAGCGGCTGGGTGGGCCAGGACTACTTCTCCCCCCAGGGCTTCACCTACCTCCTCTACCTGGTCTTCGTCGCGATCCTGCTGGTCTGGTTCCGCGCCCCGCACATGCTGTGGGGCAAGGTGCGCCCCGGCGAGGCGGAGGTGGAACCCACCGACCGTCGGCAGCGGGCGGTCCTCCTGGCGGTCCTGATCGGGCTGTACGCGGCGACGGTCCCGGCCCACCAGCTCACCCCGTTCGTGATGCTGGGCGTCCTCGCGGCCCTCGTCCTGGTCGGCCGCTCGGAACTGCGCGGCCTGCCCATCCTGTTCGCCGTGCTGGTCGCCGTCTGGGTGGGCTTCCTCGCCGAGCCGTACTGGTCGGGCCACTTCGACGAGCTCTTCGGCGGGGTCGGCGGTGTGGGCGGGAACGTCACGTCCTCGGTCTCCGGCCGGATCGGCGAGGGCAGTTCGACACACAAACTCGTGCTGTACGCGCGCGTGGCCCTCGCCGGCACGGTCATGCTCCTGGCCTGCTACGGCTTCTTGCGCCGCCGCGCGAACAAGTACCGCGAACGCTCCCTGCTCGTCCTGACGTTCGTGCCGTTCCTGGGCTTCGGCATGCAGTCGTACGGCGGTGAGATGGCCCTGCGGGTCTTCATGTTCGCCCTGCCGGGCGCCGCGCTGCTCGCCGCGCTCGCCCTCTTCCCGCGCACCGGCGTCACCGACAGGGAACGCGCCAAGGACCGGGTGAGCCTCGCCCCGCTGGCTGCCCTCATGGCCGGTCTCGTCCTCATCGGTGGCTTCCTGGTGGCCCGCTGGGGCAACGAGCCCTTCGAGCGCGTCCGCCCGGGGGAGGTCGCCGCCATGGAGTACGTCTACGCCCACGACGACCCGACGGTGCGGCTGCTCTGGCTCAGCGACGACCCGGTGAACAATGTGACGCCCGCGATGCCGTGGGGCGCCCGGGACATGGAGAAGGTCGAGTACGTGCCGACGCTCGCGCCGATCGACCCGGTCCTGGTGTCCGGTGTGGCCAAGGCGCTGAAGGACGCGGGCGCGGGCTCCCTCCTGATCGTCAACCGCAGCCAGGTCACCAACCTCCAGATGGACGCCGGCTACTCCGCGAACTGGGAGTCCCGGCTCATCCGGAACCTCGACGCGCGCGCCGACATCGAGAAGGTCTTCTCCCACAGGGACGCCACGATCTTCGCCCTGCGCGACCAGGCAGGGAAGGCCCCGGAGCCCGATCCCGGGCCGATCGGTCCGCAGGTCACCTGGACCCCGTGGTCGGTGGTGGGCGGCCTGGCCGCGATCGCCCTGATCGTGCTGCTGAGCGTCCGCGAGCTGGTCCGGGTGGCGGTCCGCCCCGGCGTCCGGCAACTCCGGTGGCTCCAGGGCAGCTTCTGGTTCAGCCTGCCGCTGCTGACGCTCCTGCTGGCCTCACTGGTGCAGCGCTTCCTGACGATGGGCGCGCCCTGACCCTCACCTCTGAAGCCACTTCACCTCGTAGGCGGCCATGTCGAACTTCTGGCCGTCGATGTCGGCGCTGATCCTGCGGTCGAGGGTGTTGACCACCAGCACCGCCTTGTCGTCGGCGAGCACCCGGACGTTGGGCTTGTCGTCGTCGGCGACGGCCACCGTCTCGTACCTGGTCCCCGGCGGGAACTCCTCGTCGAACCGGGACAGCAGCCCGTACATGGGCAGTTCCTCGCCCCCGTCCTTCTTGTCGGTAGGCGTCCACAGGCAGCCGGGGCACTCCCCGGTCCTCTCCTCCGGGTTCCAGTAGAAGCCGGAGGTGGCACCGCCCTTGGCCATGGCCATCAGCCCGGAGGCCTGGACGGCGACGCGGCGGTTCTCGGACCAGCCGTGCCGGTTGTCGTCGGCGTCGGCGGGCTCGACGTAGTACTCGGCCCACCACAGCGGCAGATCACCGGACCGCTCCCGCACCCACCGGCTGACGGCCGTGAACTTGTCGCTCGCGGCGAACTCGTCGGGGACCAATTCGTCGTCCCGGGTGTAGCTGGAGCCGTCGACCACCACGAAGTCGGCGCCGGCCTTGTTCTCGTTCCAGTAGTCGAAGGCGTCGAGGACCCGCTGGTCCAGGGAGCCCCACGGCCCCTTCAGCGAGGTCGACGCGTCCTGCTTCTGCCGTGGATCGACACTGTCCATGACCAGATAGGGCCCGCCGACCATGATGTCCTCGTCGACCTTCTTGAGGGCCTTGTGGACGAGGTTGTACAGCTCGGTGTACCCCTCGTAGTCCCAGCGGGCCTCCGCGTCGTTCCAGAAGCCCTTGAACTCGTTCCAGACGATGAAGTGCCGTACGTCCGGGTAGCGCTTGGCGACGGTCGCGGCGAGCTCGGCGTAGTCCGCGAAGTGCTCGGGCTCGGGCGCGGTCTCCAGCGCGGCCTGGCTCCAGTCGGTCCGGTCGGCGCCCGGTCTGCCGCCCTTCATCCAGTCGGGCGCGCAGCACAGGGTGACGACGGGGGTGCCGCCGGTGGCGCGGACGAAGTCGATGCGCCGGTCCATCTCCTCGAAGTCGTAACGCCCCTCGACGGGTTCGGGGTTGCCCGCACCCCAGCCCATGATGTGCTGGATCTGCGGCAGGGGCCGCTCACCGAGCCGCTCCTCGACGCGCTCGACAGCCGTCCCGCTGCCCGCGTCCGCGCTGTACTGGGTGTGGGTGAAACCCCAGCCCACACTGGGCCCGGTCGACTTCGGCGGGGTCGCGGGCGTGCCGTGCACCTTGTCGCCGTCGGGCGTGGTGCCGGCGATGCTGCCGCCCCCGGGCAGTGTGCTGAGCAAGGTCACGACCAGGGCCAGCGCCGCCACCCCCACGCCCACGAACGCGGTGAGCCGCCACCGCCGGTCCCCCGCAATCCACCCATGACGTCCCATCATGGGCAACAGTAACCGCGCGAACCCCTGCCGGGGGAGCTTCCGTCCGTGAACTCCCGGGCAATCGCTCCGACACCACCGGCACGCCACGGAAAGCGGATGCACGGGGAGCCCTCGGTGACGGATCATGGCGACATGTCTGCCAACCCGCACGACGCACTGCCGATCCGGCTCAACGTCGACGACAGCGACTCCCCCTCCGATGTCGTCGACGCGCTGTTCCTCGGCCGTTTCGCGACGGGCGAGCAGCCGTACGCGCACGCGGCGAACATCGACCGGGTACGGTCCGGGGCCACTCTGCTGCCGCCGGGCGCCCGGGTGCTGCGCTCCGCGCGGGACGACGACCGCAGCGCGACCCTCGCCGAGGGCGACGGCTGGACGGTGCTGATCTCCCGCTGGAACCGGGGCGCGGACGTCACGGTGACCGCGACCACCGCCGAGCTGGCGGAGAAGGTCCTCGGGCAGGCCACCGACGGCGCGGCCGACGAGCCCGAGCCGCAGCCGGAGAACGTCACGATGGGCTTCTGGTACGTCTCGCCGCGCCGGGGCCCGCACCGCACCACCCGGCAGATCTCGGCGGGCACCTGGGAAGAGGTACGGCCGAACTACACGGCCCCCGTGGCGGACGCGATGGACCGCCTGATGAAGACGACCCCGGAGGACATCGCGGGCCGTCTCCTGCTGCTGCACGGCCCGCCCGGGACCGGCAAGACCTCCGCGCTGCGCACGCTGGCGCGCTCCTGGCGGGACTGGTGCCAGGTCGACTGCGTCCTGGACCCCGAGCGGCTCTTCTCCGACGTCGGCTATCTCATGGACATCGCGATCGGCGAGGAGGACGCGGCGGGCAAGGGCCGCTGGCGGCTGCTCCTGCTGGAGGACTGCGACGAACTGATCCGGGGCGAGGCCAAGCACACGGCGGGCCAGGCGCTCTCCCGGCTGCTGAACCTGACGGACGGCCTGCTCGGGCAGGGGCGCAACGTCCTGGTGGGCGTCACCACCAACGAGGACCTGGAGCGCCTCCACCCGGCCGTGGTCCGCCCCGGCCGCTGTCTCGCCCGGATCGAGGTGGGCGCGCTGACCCGTGCGGAGGCGGTGGGCTGGCTCGGCACGGACGAGGGGGTCGGCCGCGAGGGCGCGACCCTGGCCGAGCTGTATGCGCTGCGCCGCGGCACGTCGCCGACGTCGCTGCCGGAGCCGCGGGGCGGGGCAGACGCGGGCCTGTACCTGTAGGCCGGGGCGGCCGCCTCTGTGACAGGAGGACGACGGTGCTTTGATGGATGTATGACCCTGTTCGTCGGCACGTCGGGGTGGCAGTACAAGGACTGGCGGGGCGCCTTCTACCCGGAGGGCTGCCCCACCCGGTCGTGGCTGGAGGAGTACGCGGCGCACTTCGCGACGGTCGAGCTCAACAACGCGTTCTACCGGCTGCCGACGCGGGAGAACTTCGAGGCGTGGCGGGACCGGGTGCCGGGGGACTTCCTGGTCGCGGTGAAGGCGAGCCGGTACCTGACCCACATCAAGCGGCTGCGGGACCCCGAGGAGCCGGTGCGGCGTCTGATGACCCATGCGGAGGGACTGGGCGACCGCCTGGGCCCGGTCCTGCTCCAGCTGCCCCCGACGCTGAGAGCCGACGCCGCTCTCCTGGACGCCTGCCTGGGCTGCTTCCCCTCCGGCACCCGGGTCGCGGTCGAGCCCCGGCACGACTCGTGGTGGACGCCCGAGGTCCGCGAGGTCCTTCAGTCCCGGGGCGCCGCCCTGTGCTGGGCGGACAGCCACTCCCGCCCGGCCACCCCGCTCTGGCGCACCACCGACTGGTGCTACCTCCGCCTCCACCAGGGCCGGGCCCACCCCTGGCCCCACTACGGCAGCCGCTCCCTGACGACCTGGGCCCACCGCCTGGCGGACACCTGGCCGGCCACCGCCGACGCGTACGTCTACTTCAACAACGACCCCCACGCGGCGGCGGTGCAGGACGCGACGACGTTCGCGAAGGCGGCCCGCAGAGCAGGCCTGCACCCCACCCGGACACCGGGACACCTGACGGCGACGTAGGGGCTTCCCACTGCCGACGGCGCCCCTGCCGCCGAGCCTCTGACTGCCGCCCCGTCCCTCAGCGGGTCGCCCCGACCATCCCTGCCGCGGCACACCACCTCCACCGCGGCGGCGCCCAGCCACGGCGGTGGATCCCGGCGGTGCCCAGCCGGTCTCGCGCCCCGTCGGCTCTACTCCGCGTACGCGGCCCGGAGGGCGTCCCTGGCCGCTGCCAGTGCTTCCGTCTCGCTCAGGCCCAGGCGGCGCGCCCGCTCCGCGTACGCCCCCGCCGCCACGGCGGCCTCCCGTTCCGCGGCGGAGCCGGCCGCGGCCACGAACGTCCCGTTGCGCCCCCGCGTCTCGATCACCCCGTCGGTCTCCAGCGCCCGGTACGCCTTGGCGACCGTGTTGGCCGCGAGCCCGAGCTGCTCGGCGAGCCCCCGTACGGTCGGCAGCCGATACCCCACGGGCAGCGCTCCGGAGCGGGCCTGTTCCGAGATCTGGGCGCGCACCTGCTCGTAGGGCGCGCCCCCCTCCACGATGCGAATCTTCAAGGTCACGCGGCGATTGTCCCGTACCCACCGGAAAATCGGAGGCGACGCCCGGCGACGCCCGCGTAGCGTGCGCTCACATGACTCTGATCGTGCGCGACCTCCGTGCCGCCGACCCCGCGGACGCCGAGGCCTTCGCCGACGTACGACGGCGCGCCCTGCCCTACATGGTCAGCACCGCCGCCTCCCTGCTCC
This sequence comes from Streptomyces sp. ATCC 21386, assembly GCF_018728545.1. Classification (NCBI taxonomy): domain Bacteria; kingdom Bacillati; phylum Actinomycetota; class Actinomycetes; order Kitasatosporales; family Streptomycetaceae; genus Streptomyces; species Streptomyces sp. ATCC 21386. The sequence continues at coordinate 3,484,987 of NZ_JAAVVL010000001.1, read as the reverse complement.
ACGACGCGACGCTCGCGCCCCCCGAGGCCCACCACCAGCAGTTGGTCGCCGAGGCCGACGGGGAGGTGATCGGCACCGCGCAGCTGTCCATCGCCCACGACAGCCCCGTACCGGGCCAGGGCGACATCAATGTGTACGTCCACCCGGCGCATGTGCGCCGGGGCGCGGGCGCCCTGCTGGCGCGCACCGCCGAGGAGCGGCTGACGGCGGTGGGCGCGCGGCGCCTGCTGTCCTGGGTGCTGGACACCCCGGACAACCGCGCGTTCGCCGAGCGGCGCGGCTACACACAGAGCCGCTCCGCGCACTTCCTCCGCCTGGACCTGGCCCACGGCACCCTCCCCCCGCTCTCCTCGCCGCCCCCGGGCGTGGAACTGCGTACGGCCGCCGACTTCGCCGACGACCCGCGCCCCCTGTTCGACCTGGACGCGGAGACCACGGCAGACGAACCGGGCGACGTGGACGCCGAGTTGGACGACTACGGGCAGTGGGTCGAGGAGATCTACGGCCACCCCCTGCTGGACCACGCCCTGAGCACGGTGGTCGTCGTGGACGGCACCCCCGCCGCGTTCACCGCCGTCCACACGGACGGCCGGGACCGCTACTTCACCGTGATGACGGGCACGGCCCGTGCCTTCCGCGGCCGCGGCCTCGCCAAGCTCGCCAAGAACGACTCCCTGCACCGCGCCCGCGCCGCCGGCTGCACGGAGGCGTTCACGGGCAACGACGCCGGCAACGACCCGATGCTCGCGGTCAACAAGTGGTTCGGGTACGAGGTCTGCGCGACGGAGGTGCGGTATGTCCGCGACCTCGGCTGAGCACCGGGAGGAGGGGCGCGAGGTGGACGTCGTCCTGCTCAAGGCGGGCCGTACGAAGATCCGTTACCCCGCACGGCTGGTGAGCGACGACGGCACCCGGATCGTGGTCCGGGCCGACTGGGCGACCGAGGGCGTACGGGACTTCGGCTTCGTGTGCTTCGGGCCCGGTGACGTGTTCACCGAGTACTACTGGCGTGACCGGTGGTACGCGGTGAAGGAGGTCCGGGACCCCCGGGGTGTGCTGAAGGGCTGGTACTGCGACATCACCAGGCCCGCCGTGTTCTCCGGTGGGGAGGTCGTCGTCGAGGACCTCGACCTGGACCTGTGGCGGTCCGCCGACGGCGGGACCGTACTGCGGCTGGACGAGGACGAGTTCGAGGAGAGCGGACTCACGCGGAGCGACCCGGAGGCCGCGGCCGCCGCCATGGCCGCCCTCGACACGCTGGAGGCACTCGCGACCACCGAGGGCGGCCTGGAGTCGCTGCTGTCCTAGTCGGCACCGACCGGGGCGGTCAGAGGCTGGCCACGATGGCGTACCGCTCGTCCTCGACCTCCCTCCCCCACAGCGACGGGTCGTCCCCCAGCCGCACCAGCTCCGCGTCGGACACGAGGGGCGCGAGCAGCCCGTACAGCCGCTCGGCGGGTATGCCGACCGGGCCGACCGTGCCCCACACGCCCTCGACGAGCACGAGTCGGCCGCCGGGCCGCAGCAGTCCGCACCAGCGGCGCAGCACGCGACCAGGGTCGGGCAGGGTCCACAGCACATGGCGGACGAGGATCACGTCGAACCGCTCCTCGCCCACGGGCGGGGCCGCCGCGTCGCCGACGAGGAACACGGCGGGACGCCCGGCGAGCTTGGCGCGGGCCAGGGCGACCATGGCGGTGGAGGAGTCCACTCCGGTCACCCGGTGCCCCTGCTCGGTCGCGAGGAGTGACAGGCTGCCGGTGCCGCAGCCGATGTCGAGCACGTCGCAGGCGTGCGCGGGCAGCCAGTCGCGCAGCCGGGCCGCCCAGGCCTCCCGGACGGCGGGTTCCCGCAGGCCATGATCGGGTTCGTCGTCGAAAACGGGGGCTTCCGCGTCCCAGTCGACGGCCCCGGGAGGGTCATCTGCCGCCGGGTTGTTCGGTGTTCGCGGGGCCGGGGAGGTTTCGCCGTCGTCGATGTTGGTCATGCCGCCAGAGTGACACCTGCCACTGACAGTCCAGATGGTGACAGCCGCCACTGACAGAGCACGAACGATGAGTAACGCTCCCGGAAAGGGTCTACCTCCGTGAAAACGCGGAACCCGGTAGACGCAAGGAGGCAGCCATGCGCCGTACGACCGTGCAGAAGCCCCTGAGGAAGTCCCCGTCCCGCCGGGTACGGGACGAGGCCGACGAGCGCCCCGTCGAGCGCCGGGAAGTGCGAAAGGACATCGCGCGCACGTGGTGGCCGGACGGCTGAGCGCGCCGCGCTCCCGCCCCGCCGACCACCCGCGCCCCGCCCTCGCCCCCGTCCCCCGTCCCCCGTCCCCCGTCCACGCGACCGTCACGCACGCGTGCGCGCGTCCACGAACTCCAGCAATCGCCCCGGCGGCCGGACTGTCATGACCTCGGCCGCTTCAGGGTGCGGTCCAACAGGTCCAGCAGCGCCGTCCAGTGGCGTTCCGTCGCCTCGGCGTCGTACGCGGCGGTGTCGGCCTGCGTGTAGCCGTGCGAGGCGCCCGGGTAGACCTCGGTGTGATGCCGGACGCCGGCCTCGGTCAGCGTCTTGTCCAGGAGGTCGATCTGCTCCGGGGGCAGGGCGGGGTCCCCCTCGGCGTGGCCGAAGTAGACCTCGCCGGTGATCCGCGCCACCGCCAGGTGCGGGCTGTCCGGGGCGTCGGTCGCGAGGCCTCCCCCGTGGAAGCCGGCCGCGGCGGCGACCCGTTCGGGGAAGGCGCCGGCGGTGCGCAGGGCCAGCCGGGCGCCCATGCAGTACCCGGTGGTCCCGACGGGCCCGTCGGCGGCCCGGGGGCTGTCGGCCAGCCACTCCAGGTACGCCGCCGCGTCCCGCAGGGCGAGGTCCGGCGTCAGCGCCAGCATGACCGGCAGGATCTGGTCCCATATCTCCGGTCGCGCGGCCGGGTCGATGAACTCGGGCAGGTCGAACACCGGGGTCCGCCCCGAACGGTGGAAGACGTTGGGCACGAGGACCGTGTATCCGGCACCGGCCAGCCGGTCGGCCATCGCCCGCAGATGCGGCCGCAGCCCGAACGCGTCCATGTAGAACAGGACCGCCGGATGCGCGGCGTCGTCGTCGGGGTGGACGAAGTAGGCGTCGACGGTGCCGTCCTCGGTGGTGATGTCCACGGATGTTCCGCGTACGGCGCTCATGCGCGGGTCCCTTCTCTACGACGGATACGAACGGGCCCAGTGTCACGCACCGAGGTAAGAATCGGATCTTCGGCGGACTTCCCAACGGGCTTTCCTGAGCCCTCGGTTAGCCCATCCTTAACGCCACCATAAGGATCGCGCGCCCCCACCCTCGGCAGGTGATTTCGCGGTCGCCCGGGGCTAGCTTGCTGATCGTCCCCGCCCTGAGGAGTGCCCTCCATGCCCGCTGCCCGCCGCAAGGCCACCGCGTCCGCCGCCGCACGTGTCGTCGGTGCGATGGGCGCGGCCGGTGCCGCCCCGCTGGCCCTGACCCTGTGCGCCGCCGGGCCGGCCGCGGCGCACGGTTCGCTGGGCGACCCGGTGAGCCGGGTGGCGCAGTGCTACGCGGAGGGCCCCGAGAGCCCGAGGTCGGCCGCCTGCGGGGCGGCGGTCGCGGCCGGCGGCACCCAGGCGCTCTACGACTGGAACGGCGTACGGATCGGCGACGCGGCCGGCCGCCATCGGGAGCTGATCCCGGACGGCGAGCTGTGCAGCGCGGGCAGCGAGGCGTTCAAGGGCCTCGACCTGGCCCGTACCGACTGGCCGGCGACGAGCGTGCGCGCCGGGTCGTACACCTTCGAGTACCGGGTGACGGCCCCGCACAAGGGGACGTTCACGGTGTACGTCACCAAGGGCGGCTACGACCCGTCCCGGCCGCTCGCCTGGGACGACCTCGATCTGGCGAACCCGGTGGCGACGGCCACCGACCCGGCCGCGTCGGGCGGCTTCTACACGTTCTCCGGCGCCCTCCCGCAGCGCTCCGGCAAGCACGTGCTGTACGCGGTCTGGCAGCGTTCGGGCAGCCCGGAGGCGTTCTACTCCTGCTCGGACGTCTCGTTCGGCGGCGACGACGCGAGCACGACGACCGGCCCGGCGCCGAGGATCTCGGCGAAGGCGACGGAACGGACCTCGGCCGAGGAGGACGAGAAAGCCGGGGGCGCCGGAGACGCCGAGAACTCAGGGGACGCCGGGGACGCCGCAGACACCGCCTCCGACGACACGTCACCGACCGCCAGGTCCACGACCGACGAGAGGTCGGCCGTGGAAGCCGCTTCCGCGGGTCTCGCGGAACCCGCCGGCGGCAAGGACGGCCTCGCCGACACCGGCGGCGACGGCATGACCCCGTATCTGGCCCTCGGCGGTGCCGCCGTCCTGGCGGCGGGCTCCTCCCTCCTCTTCGCCGCGGCCCGCCGCCGCGCGACGACCGGTGGGCGGCACGGCCGCTGACGACTTCCGGGGCCTGTCGGGCGGCTCAGGCCGGACAGGCCCCGGCGGAACGTACCGGCACGTGTCAGCCGACGACCGACAGACAGGTCGTCGGGGTGGCGTGGGCCGGGTCCAGGGCGTTGACGACCTCGTGGAACGCGATCCGGTCGAGGAGCCCGATCGCCGCGTGCTCGGAGAGGTCGAGCGCGCAGAGGTCCTGGATGACGATGTTGCGTACGTTCGGCCCGTCGAGGAACTGGGACCGGTACGGCGTGACCACCTCGTCGTACTGGGTGGCGAGAACCGTGTAGGTGACACCGGGGACGGTGTCACCGCCCCCGTTGAGCTTGGTGAGGAAGGGGGATCCGACGACCTGGTCGGCGAGGGCCGGGGTGGCGGTGGAGAGCAGGTCACCGGCGCCGGGGAAGTGGTCGAGGAGCTGGGTGAGGCCGTTCAGGGTGGTGCCGTGGTTGGAGGGCGCGATGCCGACGAGCGCGTTCACCTCGGCGGCGCCGCCGAGGAACTTGAGGTAGTAGCGGGGCATCATGCCGCCCTGCGAGTGGCCGACGAGGTCGGCCTCGGCGGCGCCGGTCGCGGCGAGCACCCGGTCGACGAAGGCGTCGAGCTGCTCCGCCGACTTCGCGATCGGGCCCAGGCCGTTGAAGAAGGCGACGCCGGGGAGTTGGCCGTAGTCGAGGGAGTAGACGCAGTAGCCGCGGTTCACGAGGTACGGCGCGAGGCCCAGCCAGTTGTCGACGGAGTTCGCGAACGTCCCGTGGACGAGGACGACGGGGCGGGGGTGGGCGGCGGAGGGTTTGCAGGAGTAGTCGTTCCAGCCACGGGAGGTCGCGGCGGCCGAGTCGGCGGCCTCCGCGGCGGTGACGGGCACGAGGGTCGCCGCGGCGGCCAGGCACAGGGCGGCCAACGGTCTGATCAGGCGCTTCCAGGGCAGCATCGGGTGATCTCCTTGCGGCTCAAGGGACGTGCGACGACGTTCGCCCTGTGATCCGGATCACGAGGATGCTGTTCTTATTCGCCAAGTTACGGGCGAGTAGAAAAAGTGGGAAGTTACGCGTCAGTAAAAACTTCAAGTGATGATCGGGGCCACTGACACGTGACGCCGGACCGTCACCGGACGGGACCGGCGGGGGCGACTCACGCGGCCAGCGTCCCCGGCATCACCGCGTGCGGGCCGAACTTGGCGCGCGCCAGGTCGGCGACCTCCTCGATCCGGCGGACCTTCTCGTCCACGAGGTCGAAGGCGAGCTGGTGCGAGGCCTGGTCGGCGGGGGTGAGGCCCTCGGCGCGCAGGGCGACCGCGCGGACGCGGGCGCGCTGGAGACCGAGGGCGTCGTACAGGGCATAGGCGGCCGCGGTCAGCGCCGGGGAGTGCGCCGTCGGCTCCTTGAGAGTGCGGGTGCGGGTGGTCGAGGAGCGGTCGGCGTAGCGGACGGTGAGGGTCAGGGTGCGGCAGACCTTCTCCAGGGCGCGCAGCCGCGAGCCCAGCTCCTCGGTGCACGCGAGCAGGGCGCGGCGGTGCCGGTCGGGGTTCAACTCGTCGTACGGGAAGGTCTGTTCGGTGGCGAGAGAGCGGGCCACGGCGTTCGGTACGACCCGTCCCCGGTCGATGCCGTTGGCCTTCTCGTGCAGGTCACGGCCGGTCCGCGCGCCGACCAGCCGCTGCAGCGTGGACAACGGCGCGCAGGCGACCCCGCCGAGGGTCTCGAGGCCGTACTCGCGCAGGGTGCGGGCGGTCGCGGTGCCGACGCCGGGCAGCGCGCCGACGGGCAGTTCGGCGAGGAAGTCCACGACGAGGTCCTCGGGCACCGCGCACGGCGACCCGGGCGCCGCCGCCCCCAGCGCCAGTCGCGCCGTCAGCGGTCCGGGGCCGGCGCCGATCACGCAGTCGACGCCGTACAGCGCGAGGGCGCGGATCCTGATCAGCCGGGCCAGTTCCTCGGCGTCCCGGCCGAAGTACCGTTCGGCGCCCCGCAGATCGGCCAGCGCGCCGTCCGGCGGCAGCGCCTGAACGACCGGGGTGAAGTCCTCGACCAGACCGAGGAGACCGGGCAGGGCGGCCTCGTACCCGGGCGGCAGCTGGAAACGTACACAGAGGATGGTCATCCCGCACTCCCTGGGCTCTGGTGCCACAACTTCCGTATCCGAGAAGGACCTTGCGAGGGCTCTTCGCCCGCGGGCCGCAGATCGGCCCATGGATGCATCTCGTAACCGGTGGGCATCCGGATCCGCCGCCCGGTGTCGCCGCGCCGCCCACCGTCCCCCTCGGGGGCGCCGCCGTCCCCGCCGCCCCCGGCGTCCCCGCTGTTCATGGGTTCCGGCTCCGCCAGCCGAGGTGCCACCGCGTCGAGGCCGCCCTCGCGCCGCAGCTCCACCAGTTCGGCGAGGTTCCAGGCGGCGGCGCCCACCACGCTGAGGCTGCGCGGCCCGCGCCGCTGCACCACTCCGCGCACCAGCAGCAGCCAGGAGTGGAAGACGGTGTGGGCGCAGGTGTCGTGGGAATCGTCGAAGAAGGCGAGGTCGACCAGGCCGGTGCCGTCGTCGAGGGTGGTGAAGACGACTCGCTTGCCGGAGCGGATCGGCGGGGTCTGGGTCGCCGCCTTGGCGCCCGCGACCAGCACCGTCTCGCCGTGCCGCGCCGTGCGCAGCCGCCGCGCCGACACCACGCCGAGCTCGTCGAGGAACGCCCGGTGGTCGTCCATCAGGTTGCGGGAGACGTCCATCGACAGCACGCCCAGTTCGGCGCTGAGCCGCTCGGCGGAGGACAGGTCCGGCAGGCCGGCCGAGGCGGTCTTCCGGCCACCGGACAACGGGAGTTGGCCGCCGCCCGCACCCCGGCCGCCGCGGTGCAGCTCGGTCAGGTGCAGTTGCAGGTCACGCCGGTTGGCGCCGAACGCGTCCAACGCGCCCACTTGGGCGAGCCTTTGAGCCAGCGGTCGGCTCGGCCGCGCCCGCTCCCAGAAGTCCAGCAGCGAGGCGTAGGGCTGCCCGTCCGCGATCCGCGCCGCCTCGGCCTCGCCGATGCCGTGCACGTCGGAGAGCGCGAGCCGGATCCCCCACACCTTCGCCTCGGCCGCGCCCTTCGGCCCCCGCGTCCCCTCGGCCTCCTCCGCCTTTCCCGACTCCTGCGACTCGGACACCAGTTCGATACGGTGAGCGACCGCGGACCGGTTCACGTCCACCGGCAGGATCGGCACCCCGCGCCGCCGCGCGTCCGCCAGCAGCAGGCGCTTGGGGTACATCCCGGGATCGTGGGTGAGCAGCCCGGCGTAGAAGGCCGCCGGATGATGCGCCTTCAGCCACGCCGACTGGTACGTCGGCACCGCGAAGGCCACCGCGTGCGCCTTGCAGAAGCCGTACGACCCGAAGGCCTCCACGATCTCCCAGGTCCGCCGAATCGTCTCGGCGTCGTACCCCTTCGCCGCCGCGTGCTGCGCGAACCAGACCCGGATCCGCCCCTGCGACTCGGGGTCCGACAGCCCGCGCCGCACCCGGTCGGCCTCGTCCCGGCCGCAGCCGGTCATGCGGTGCACGATGTCGATGACCTGCTCGTGGAAGACGACCACGCCGTACGTCTCCCGCAGTGGCTCCGCCAGATCCTCGTGCGGGTAGCGGACCGGTGCCCGCCCGTGCCGGGCCTCGATGAACGGCCGCACCATGTCGGCGGCGACCGGCCCCGGCCGGAACAGCGAGATGTCCACCACGAGATCGTGGAAGGTGGCCGGCTGGAGCCGCCCCACCAGGTCCCGCTGGCCCGGCGACTCGATCTGGAAGCAGCCCAGCGTCTCGGTGGAGCGGATGAGTTCGTACGTCGCCGGGTCGCCCGCGCCCCGTTCGAAGTCGAGCGCGTCCAGGTCGACCCGCTCCCCCGTCGCCCGCGCCACCTCCGCCACCGCGTGCGCCATCGCCGACTGCATCCGCACCCCCAGCACGTCGAGCTTGAGCAGCCCGAGGTCCTCGACGTCGTCCTTGTCGAACTGGGACATGGGCAGCCCCTCGCCGCTGGTGGGCATCACCGGCGTACGGCTCAGCAGGGACGCGTCGGAGAGGAGCACCCCGCACGGGTGCATGGCGACCCCGCGAGGGAGGGCGTCCAGCGCCTCGACCAGCTCCCACAGCCGGCCGTACCTCTCCTGCTCCCCCGCCAACTGCCGCAGCTCGGGCAGCTCTTCGAGTGCCGCCCGCGCGTCCCGGGCCCTGATGTGCGGGAAGGACTTGGCGATCCGGTCGATGTCGGCGGGGTCCAGGGAGAGGGCCGCGCCCACGTCCCGGACGGCGTGGCGGACGCGGTACGTCTCGGGCATCGCGACGGTCGCGACCCGCTCGGTGCCGAAGCGGTCGATGATCGCGCGGTAGACCTCCAGACGGCGCGCGGACTCCACGTCGATGTCGATGTCGGGCAGCACGACCCGCCGTTTGGACAGGAACCGCTCCATCAGCAGACCGTGTTCGACCGGGTCGGCGTGCGCGATGTCCAGCAGGTGGTTCACCAGGGAGCCCGCGCCGGAGCCGCGCGCGGCGACCCGGATCCCCATCTTCCGTACATCGTCGACGACCTGGGCGACCGTCAGGAAGTAGGAGGCGAAGCCGTGGTGGGCGATGACGTCCAGCTCCCGGTGCATCCGCTCCCAGTACGCGCGCCGGGCGTCGTAGCCGTGCCGCACCATCCCGGCCGCCGCCCGCGAGGCCAGCACCCGCTGCGCGGTGCGGCGGCCCGCGCCGACGAGGTGCGGCTCGGGGAAGTGGACGGTGCCGAGGCCGAGGTCGTCCTCCGGGTCGACCAGGCACTCGGCGGCCGTGGCCCGGGTCTGCTCCAGCAGTCGGTACGCGGTGTCACGGCGGTACCCGGCGGCCTCGACCACCCGCTCGGCGACGCCCAGCATGGCGTCCGCATCCTTGAGCCAGGCCTCGCCGGAGTCCAGTTCGCCCCGGGGGTCGACGGGGACGAGCCGCCGGGCCGCGTCCAGCACGTCGGCGACCGGGCCCATGCCGGGGTCGGCGTACCGGACGGCGTTGCTGAGCACGGGCCGTACCCGCTGCTCGGCGGCGAAGCCGACGGTCCGGGCGGCCAGCCGCAGCGAACCGGGGCCGGTGCCCTCGCGCCCGTGCCACATCGCTTCGAGGCGCAGGGCGTCGCCGTACGCGTCCCGCCAGGGCAGCAGGAGTTTCGCGGCGCGGTCGGGGCGCCCGGCTGCCAGTGCCCGCCCCACGTCGGAGGCGGGGCCGAGGAGCACGGTGAGGCCCTCGGCGGCACACTCCGACCAGGGCAGCAGGGGCGGGATCTCGCCCCTGTTCCCCTCCGGGCCGCCGCCCGCATGCGCCGCCGAAACGATTCTGCACAGTTCGGCCCAACCCTTGGCCCCCTCCCGGGCGAGGAACGTCACCCGGGGGGTCGACTCGTCGAGGAAGGCACCGCCGCGCACGGGGGCTCGCCGCCGCGCCTGCCGCACGGAAGGAGCGGGCGCCCCCACGGCCAGCTCCACCCCGAACAGCGGGCGGACCCCGGCCCCGGCGCAGGCCTTGGCGAACCGGACGGCGCCCGCGAGGGTGTCCCGGTCGGTGAGCGCGAGGGCATCCATGCCCCGTTCGGAGGCGCGCTCGGCCAGCCGCTCCGGGTGCGAGGCCCCGTACCGCAGGGAGAACCCGGAGACGGTGTGCAGATGCGTGAACCCCGGCACACGCACCTCCCGCACTCGACCCATCAGTCGCTCAGTCACTCGATCAGCCACCCGGCTCGAGCATCAGTTCACAGCCTCCTCGTCTCCACCATAGACCACTTTTCGAACTTCTGTACGACAACCATTCGGCCCCGTCCCACCTGCGCAAACACCACCCCGCTCCGACCGTGGGGACATGACACAGACGGCCGCGCCCGGCTCCGGCGACCCCGCCTCCAGGTCCTTCCTCGACGAGCTCAAGGACGGGGTCACCCCGCGGGCCACCCTGCTCGTCGTCGGGGTGCTCGCCCTGCAGCTGCTCTTCATCGCCTCGTACGTGGGGGCACTGCACCACCCGAAGCTCAGGGACGTGCCGTTCGGCGTGGTCGCGCCACGGGCGGCGACCGAGCAGGCGGTGACCCGGCTGGAGGGCCTGCCGGGCGAGCCGCTGGACCCGCGCGCGGTGGCCGACCGGGCGGCGGCCCGCGAGCAGATCCTGGACCGGGAGATCGACGGCGCCCTGCTGATCGACCCGGCCGGCACCACCGACACCCTGCTGGTCGCCTCCGGCGGCGGCCGCACCCTGGCCAACGCGCTGTCCACCCTGGTCACCGCGCTGGAGCGGTCCGAGGGCCGCACGGTGCGAACAGTGGACGTGGCCCCGGCCGACCTCGGGGACGCAAACGGGCTCACGTCCTTCTATCTGGTCGTCGGCTGGTGCGTGGGCGGCTATCTGTGCGCGTCGGCGCTGGCGATGAGCGCGGGGGCGCGGCCCACCAACATCCGGCGCGGGGTCATCCGCCTCGGCACCCTCGCGCTGTTCGCGGTCCTCGGCGGACTCGGCGGCGCGGTCGTCGCCGGCCCCGTCCTGGGCGCCCTGCCGGGCAGCGTGGCGGCGCTGTGGGGGCTCGGTGCGCTGGTCGTCTTCGCGGTGGGCGCGGCCACCCTGGCGCTCCAGTGCGTCTTCGGGATCGCCGGCATCGGCGTGGCCGTCCTGCTGGTGGTGGTCGCGGGCAACCCGAGCGCGGGCGGCGCGCTCCCGCCGCCGCTGCTCCCGCCGTTCTGGGCGGCGATCGGCCCGGCACTGCCGCCGGGAGCGGGCGTCTGGGTGGCCCGCTCGATCGCGTACTTCGAGGGCAACGACGTCACCGGGCCGCTGCTGGTGCTCTCCGCCTGGGCAGTGGCAGGGGCCGCCATCACCGTGGTGATGGCGGCCCTGAGAAAGAAACCGGCGGCCGGTTGACTGATCGGCCGATCGGCGGACCGACTGACCGGCTGACCGGCTGTCAGCCGATCTGCGTGCCGGTCGCCGAGAGCGCCTCGGTGACGGGCTGGAAGAACGTCTCGCCGCCCGAGGTGCAGTCGCCGCTGCCGCCGGAGGTGAGGCCGATGGCCTTGTCCCCCGAGAAGAGCGAGCCGCCGCTGTCGCCGGGCTCGGCGCAGACGTCGGTCTGGACGAGGCCGTTGACGATGTCGCCGTTGCCGTAGTTCACGGTGGCGTCGAGGCCGGTGACCGTGCCGCTGTGGACCTGGGTGGTCGAGCCGCTGCGGGTGACCTTCATGCCCACGGTCGCCTCGGCGGCCCCGGAGATGGCCTGGGTGGAGCCGTTGTAGAGGTTGACCTCGCTGGGGTGGTCGACCTCGGCGGTGTACTTCACCAGGCCGTAGTCGTCGCCGGGGAAGCTGGAGTCCGCGTTCTCGCCGATGACCTGACCGCCGGCCGACCAGGTGGAGATGCCCTCGGTGCAGTGACCGGCCGTCAGGAAGAACGGCTCGCCGCCCTTGACCACGTTGAAGCCGAGGGAGCAGCGGCCGCTGCCGCCGGTGATGGCGTCGCCGCCCGCGACGAAGGGCTTGTACTCGCCCTTGGTGCGCTTGAGTTCGGCCTTGGCGCCGAGACCGTCCACGACCTTGGTGAGTCTCGCCAGTTCGGCCTTGGAGACGGTGCGGTCCGCGGTGACGACGACCTTGTTGCTGGTCGGGTCGGTGACCCAGGCGGTACCGGGGATGGTGGCGTCCGCCTTGAGGGTCGTCCGGGCGCTCTTCAGCTCGGCGAGGGAGTTCTCCACGATGCGGGCCTTGGCGCCGGCCGCCTCGACGGTCTCGGCGGCGGCCTCGTCGAGCACGTTCACGACGAGGAGCTTGCTCTTCGCGTCGTAGTACGTGCCGGCCGCGTCGGCGCCGAGGTCCGCGTCTAGGGTCAGGGCGAGCTTTCCGGCCGCCGCGATGGACAGCGCTTTCGGCTCGAGGGTCGGTGCGGTCTCACTCGCGTTCGCAGTCTGGAAGGTCACTCCCGCGGCGACCAGTGCGGCGATACCCGCACCCGTCACGACGGCACGGCGCCTGGGTATGCGTCGGTGCTTCAACTCGCGTCCTCCTGTGGGGGGTTGACCGAGAAGGGCGTGGGGGCCCCGCTCGGCCGGAAGGTGTACGGACATGGAGGCGACAGACGGCAAAAACGCCGCGTCCATGCCAACTGTGCGGCGACAACTATTCCTAGGCGCACAGGGAGCACACAAGGTCGACTTCAGGCCGAGCGCACGCCAAGGGCGCACGCCCCGTATGTCATTACCGTCCGGTAACGCCCCACCTGGCGGTCACAGGAATTCGCACTGCAAACACGCGAAGCAACGACCCCGTCCACAACGGGTGAGGTCTAGTCCTGACCGAAAAGCATCTACGGCTGGGTGAGGTGTCCCCACCAACCCGCGGCCGCCCCCCCGTTATGTTTTCCGCGGTCCTGCAAGAGGGCCGCTGGCCTCCGGGCCCGGCATGACTGTTGCCCCCTGTCGAAGGCATGACCTGGGGGTGGTGTCAGTGCGCCGTGAGGCGCTGTGAACTCGTGCGGAGGTGAGAGACCGTCGCCATCATCCCTGTCGCAGCAGGGTGATGAAGCTGGGGGCAGCCTGATCCGGGAGATGCCGGTGAGGGCGAGAGCGGCCCCGACAAAGCCGGGACGGGCCAGTACTGCCAGATGGCCTGGGTCCGGCAAGACTCGCGTCCGCAGCCGAGGTCACCTTGAAGTACGCGACGGCGTCCACCCGCACGGTGACGTTGTCACGGGTGATGCCCTCCTGCGCGGGCACGGGCATCGTGACGATCTGCAGGTTGACCTTCTGGAGCCGGTCGACGAACGGCACGATCATCGTGAAGCCGGGCTCCCGCACCTGCGGCCTCAGCCGGCCGAGCCGGAAGACCACCCCCCGCTCGTACTGCTTCACGACCCGGGCCGCCGACATCACATAGACCGCGCCGACGGACGCGAGGGCCACCCCCGCCGTCACCAGCTCCTCGACCATCACGGCCCCCAGGGTCCGAAGTGGGCGTATGAGAGGGAGTACAGGTCGACGGTAACCGTTCCTAAAGACTGAGCGGGAGTGAGTCCTGTTGCCAGGTCTCGTGCTCGGCCGAACGCCCCGGACGGTGTTGGGCGTTCTGGTTGCCCGCGTTCGCTCCGCGTCCGGGCGGCACGGATCGTGTCCGTGGTCCGGGGATGCAGGGTCACTCGAATGCCCCGCCCCCATGAGAAACGAGCACCACCCATGAAGGTCACACACTCGATACGCTTACCTCAGTTCGCCACTTGAGCCAACCCCACGGACAAGGCGCCCGACACGACACCCCCACACTCACTCCTACTCACCCGAGTGCCTAGAACGCGCTCCAACGGCGCAGCGCCAAACCCCGCCGCCGGAACGAGGGCGAGCCCCCGCACACCATGTGTGCGGGGGCTCGCCTGCTGCCGACTGCGGCTGGGTGGGGGGTCGGCGTCGGCGGGAAGAGCACCGGCTCCGTTCAGCCTGTCGATCCGCCGGTCCACCGGCTCAGTAGACCGAGACGCCGTACGCGCTCAGGGCCTCGGTGACCGGCTGGAAGAAGGTCGTGCCGCCGGAGCTGCAGTTGCCGCTGCCGCCGGAGGTCAGACCGTACGCCACACCGTTGCTGCCGTAGAGCGGGCCGCCGGAGTCGCCGGGCTCGGCACAGACCGTGGTCTGGATCATGCCGTAGACGATGTCGCCGCCACCGTAGTTCACGGTCGCGTTGAGAGCGGTCACGCGTCCGGTGCGGGTACCGGTGGTGGAGCCGGTGCGAATGACGTTGGTGCCCACGCTCGGGGTGGCCGCGCTGGTGATGTCCACGCTGCCCGCGGTGCCGTCCTTGGCGATGGACGTGTTGCTGTAGCGCACGAGACCGTAGTCGTTGGTCGGGAAGCTCGACCCGGCGGTCGGGCCGAGGACCGTGGTGCGGCCGGAGTTGGAGTACCAGGTGCCCGCGCCGTCGGTGCAGTGACCGGCGGTCACGAAGTAGTACGTGCTCCCGCTGCGGACGTTGAAGCCCAGGGAGCAGCGCCAGCTACTCGCATAGATGGCGTCGCCGCCCTTGATCAACTTGTTGAACTTGCCCGGGGTCCGCTTGATCGTCAGGGCGTCGGCGTTCTCGCCCGCCGCCTTCTTGATCTTCGCGAGCTCGCCCTGGGAGACGGTGCTGTCGACGGTGACGACGAGCCTGTCCGTCGCCGGGTCGATCGCCCAGGCGGTGCCCGGGACATCGGCCTTGAGCACCGATGAGCTGGCGCTCTTGAGCTCGGAGGCACTGAACGTCTGGGTGCCTGCCGCGTTGGCGGTGGGGACCGTGACGGCGGCCGCGGCCGCGAGTCCGGCGGTCACGGCGATCAGCCGGGTCCGTCTCGCTATGCCGCTGCGGGGGGTGGTGCGCTTGATCCTCACTGTTCGTTCCCTCCAAAGGGAAGTCGGGGGCCCGCGTGGGGTCGGGGCCCGTGAGGCGCAGATCAGGGACATCGGTCCGGATTCCGGACACGCCGTGCCCCTGACAAGGCGCTGGGGGGAAGTATTCGGCCGTACCGCCGACCCACGCAAGGGTGCCTTTCGGCCTCATGGAACCCAACCGGCGCGCCCTCCATGCCAGTTGATCCCACCAGGCCATATGTGCGGGTTCTGTGTGAATCCTTGTCGGCTCCCGGAGGGATCGGCTGACGGGTCGTCGGAGCAGGCCGCAGGGCCCGGAAGCGTTGATCACCACTATCGTCGGCCACGGTGGAGGCCACCGCCCGAGGCGCCCGGTCGGAGTACCCGGGTCCACCGCCCGGGGGTGTCCGGAACTGATGCGTTGGGCCGTTCAGCCGTTCGGTTCCGCCACCCGGGTTCCGGGACGCCGGATCGCCCCCCGCCGGACCGCCCGGACACATGGCCGCGCGGGTAGAAGGTGCGGAACAGTCCACGGTGCTGGAGCGGCGCCACCGACCCGTTGACCAGTCGCTCCAGCTCACGGCGCGGCTCGACGGGCACGAGAGGGAAGCCGTCCGTGGCCCCGGCCCGGTGCCGGTCGGCGATCAGCTCGGCGAGGGCGACGGGGCCGCCCAGTACAGGCAACCGTCCGTGGTACGGCGCGGCCCTCCCCCGCCGTGGCCGGCTCGGCCGCGTCTCCCCCGCCACCGAGATCCATGCGTTCCCCTCTTCCCCGGTCACGCGCGGCTGCCCTCTCAGCAGTCACAGCATCAGCAGTCACAGCACTCGCACGCGTCACAGCAGTCGCAGTCCCGGCAGATGCCTTCGCGCTTCTTCCGGGACCAGGGACCCTCGTACTCCTTCGCGCAACACATCTGACAGGTGCAGCACAGCAGCGTGAACATTCCGCACCCCGCCCAGAAGCCCCGCCGCCTCGGCGGCTGCGGCACCGGTCCACCACCGAAGCCCCCACCGCCGCCACCGCCGTGGCCCGCGCCACCTCCGCCGAACGGATTCCCACCACCACCGGCATACGGATGCCCGCCGCTCCCCGCGTACGGATTGCCCCCGCCCCCGGCATAGGGGTCACCGGCGCCGCCCGCGTACGGATTGCCCGGCACCGCCCCGCCCTGCTGGTGCGCCCCGCCCGGCTGATGCGCGGAGCAGGTCGGCATGGCTCCGAACGCCCGGTCCACCGACCTGCGCAGCTCGTGCACCAGGAGCAGATGGACGAGCTTGCCGTCGACGAACTCGGCCTCGCGCAGGGCGAGGCGGATGCCGTGCAGTGCGTCGTCGACGAGCCGTCGGGCCTCGGCGAGGGAGGTACCGGTGGCGGTCAGCGGGTTCCACGCGCCGGCGGCGGCGTCGGCGGCCCGGTCCTCCACCGCGTCCAGCAGATGGGCGAGCCGCCCGAAGAGGCGTCCGGCCTCGGCGAGCGGTTCGGCGTTGCCCGGCCGCCCGGCCAGGATCGCCGTGTGCGCGAACGCCGCCGCGGTCGCCGTCTCGGTCGGTTCGGTGACCGTCAGCAGCGGGGTGCCTGGACCGACGAGCGCCTCGATCCCGAGCTGCCGGTCCACGGAGTCGACCAGCACCGCCGTGTCGAACCCGATGTCCGCTCCCGTACGCGCCCCCGCGCGCCCCCAGTTCGTCGCGATCCGGCGCGCGGCGTGCGCCACCGGCTTGCGCGCGAGCAGTCCATCCCCATCGGCGACATGGTCACGGACCTTGGCCGAGGCGAGCACCAGCGAGACGGCGGCGGCGAGCCGCGCGCCCTCACCCCGCGCCACGGAGGCGGTGCGCATCCCGCGCAGCGGACAGGGTCCGGCGGTGCGCCGCCGGTCGGTGGTGCGCTCGGCCTGAGCCTCCGTCAGAACCGAGACCAGCAAACCGTCGTAATTGGTGACGATCCGAGCGAACTGACCGTGATCCCCGCGCAGTGCGAGGCAGAGCCCGCACAGATGCGCCATCCATTGCGTCCGCAGCGTCTCGCCCAGCCGATGGCCACAGGGCCTCACGATTCCGAACACGACACTCCCCCGTGTCTCCCGGCGCCTTCGCACGCCCGTCGGCGTCGCCGCATCGTAGCCGCCGGAACGTTCACCCGGACGCAGCAGGACTCACCCAAACGCCGTGAACAATATTATTTCACTCCCTGTCAGCAGGTGTGTACAGCGGAGCCCTTGGGGCACATGGACTCTCGACGAATTCGTTCTGCACCAGTACCGTCACGAAACCCCCGTGCGGCGTCTATCCACTTGGCGAGACATCCGCATCATGGACGACGATAGGGATGCGGAAAGCACGAAAGACCGCTGCGAGAGGAGGCGTCCATGGGATCGGTGCGCAAGGCGAGTGCCTGGCTTGGCCTCGTCGACGACAACGATGACGAGCGTTACTACGACGACGACTACGCCGATGAGCGGGAGTCCGGCTCCGGCGAGGCCTGGGTCACCGACCCTCGTGTCAAGGTCGCGTCCGAGTCCGCGCAGGAGCACGGCCGCCGGATCGGTACGGTCACGCCGGACAGCTTCCGTGACGCCCGGCACATCGGCGAGCTCTTCCGGGACGGCGTCCCGGTCATCATGAACCTCACGAACATGGAGCCCGCCGACGCCAAGCGTGTCGTCGACTTCGCGGCCGGCCTGATCTTCGGTCTGCGCGGGTCGATCGAGCGCGTGTCGAACCGTGTGTTCCTGCTGACCCCCGCCGACACGGAGATCGTCAGCGGCGAGGTCGCGAGCCGTCCGGTGGACGGCTTCTTCAACCAGAGCTGAGGCAGGGCCGCTCGCCGGCCGTCCTTGCGGTGCCCGGGTCACCCGACGCGGCTCACCGGAAGGCGTCGAGTCCGGTGAGCGCCTTGCCCAGCACCAGTTGGTGCATCTCGACGGTGCCCTCGTAGGTGAGCACGGACTCGAGATTCGTCGCGTGCCGCATGATCGGGTACTCCAGGGAGATCCCGTTCGCGCCGAGAATCGTCCGGGCGGTACGGCAGATCTCGATCGCCTCGCGTACGTTGTTCAACTTGCCGAAGCTGATCTGCTCGGGACGGAGCCGTCCCGCGTCCATCCGCCGCCCCAGATGGTGGGCGAGCAGAATCCCCTTGTGCAACTCGACCGCCATGTCGGCGAGTTTGGCCTGGGTGAGCTGGAACGCCCCGATCGGTTTCCCGAACTGCTCCCGTGTCTTGGCGTATTCGACGGCCGACTCGAAACAGGATCGCGCGGCGCCCATCGAGCCCCACACGATTCCGTAGCGGGCGTGCGAGAGACAACTCAGCGGTCCTTTCAGCCCCGTCACCTCAGGCAGCACGGCATCGGCGGGCAACCGCACACCGTCCATGACGAGTTCACTGGTGACCGACGCGCGCAGGGACCACTTGTGCATGATCTCCGGCGCGGAGAACCCGGCCGTGTCGGTGGGCACGACGAAGCCCCGCACACCCTCCTCGGTCCGCGCCCACACCACGGCGACCCCGGCGACGGACCCGTTGGTGATCCACATCTTCCGCCCGTCGAGCACCCAGTCGGAGCCGTCCCGCTTGGCGTAGGTGCGCATCGACGCCGGATCGGACCCGTGGTCGGGCTCGGTCAGCCCGAAGCAGCCGATGACCTCGCCGGAGGCCATGCGCGGCAGCCAGGTCCGCTTCTGCTCCTCGCTGCCGAACCGGTGGATCGCGTACATCGCGAGCGACCCCTGCACGGAGACGAGCGACCGGATCCCCGAGTCCGCGGCCTCCAGCTCCAGACAGGCGAGCCCGTACTGCACGGCGCTCGCCCCCGCGCACCCGTAGCCCTCCAGCGACATCCCGAGGGCGCCGATCGCCCCCAACTCCCGCGCCAGCTCCCGGATCTCGGGCAGCTCCCCCCGCTCGTACCATTCGGCCACGTACGGCAGCACCCGGTCCGCCGCCCAGCTGCGCACGGTGTCCCGCACGGCGAGATCCTCGGGGTCGAGCAGATCGTCGAGGCCGAGGAGATCGGCGGGGTCGAAGCTCATGGGTGCACCTCCGGCTCAAAAACTAGCGACGCTAACCACCGTACCCACTCATCGCCGTCCCGGCTGCGGGCCGTCCGTGACCGGTCGCGCGTTCGCCGGGCCCCTCACGGCGCCCGGTTCCCGGAACAGCTCAGCGCATCGACTCCGCACGTACGGGCGCCGCCGACTTCGCCTCGCGCGGCCCCGGCACCTCCGCGGAGTCCCCGGACTCCATGCCCCGGGGCAGCCGCAGGGCCATCACCGCGCCGAGGACGAGCAGCGCCGCGCTCACCAGCAGTGTCACGTGCAGCCCGTGGACGAAGGAGTCGCGGGCGGCGTGCCGCAGGGCCTCGCCCGAGGGCCCGCCCAGCCGGTCGGCGACCTCGTACGCCTCGCCGAGCGAGTGCCCGGCGGCATCGGAGGCCGAGCTGGGCACTCCCGGCACGGACGACAGTCCGGGCGCGTACGCCGCGTTCATCACGCTGCCGAGGAGCGCGATCCCGATGCCGGCGCCCAGTTGGTAGGAGGTCTCGCCGATCGCCGCCGCCCCGCCCGCCGAGGACGCGGGCGCCTCGCTCAGCATCGACTCGTACGCCCCGAACAGGGTCGTCTCCAGGCCGAAGCCCAGCAGCACGAACCCGGCGAGCAGCAGCCCCGCGTTGTCCTGGCGTCCCATCGCGGTCAGCAGGACGACCGCGAAGGCGGTGAGGCAGAAGCCGAGAGACACCATGCGGCGCGGTCCGAAGCGGTGCAGCATGTGGGAGCCGACGAGCCCCGCGGCCATCGCGGCGACGGTCAACGGCAGCAGGCGCAGCCCCGTCTCCAGCGGGGACAGGCCGAGGACCAGCTGCAGATACTGCGCGGCGATCAGTTCGAGTCCCACCAGCGCGAGCATGGCGAGGACGATGCAGCCGACGGAGGTGCTGAACGCGGGCCGCGCGAACATCCGCAGGTCGACCAGCGGATGCGTCCGGCGCCGCTGCCGTCGCACGAACGCGACCAGCAGAGCGGCGCCGCCGAGGAGCGCGAGCGCGGTGCCGGGGTCGAACGGCGGGTGGCCGCCGCCGAGCCGCTTGACACCGAGGACGAGGCCGAAGAGCCCGAGCGCGGCCATCAGGGCCCCGACCACGTCCCAGGGGCCGTCGCGATCACCCGTCGACTCGGGCAGCAGCAGCCGTCCGATCGGCAGACTGACCAGCATCAGCGGGATGTTGACGAGGAAGACCGAACCCCACCAGAAGTGCTCCAGCAGGAAGCCGCCGAGGAGGGGTCCGACGGCCGCGCCCACGGCGGCGACCGCGCTCCAGACGCCGATCGCGAACGCCCGTTCGCGGCGGTCGGGGAAGACCTGCCGCAGGATCGACAGCGTCGCGGGCATGATCATCGCGCCGCCTACGCCGAGCAGGGCGCGGGCCGCGATCAGCACTTGCGGGTTGTCCGCGAAGGCGGCGAGGGCGGAGGCGACGCCGAAGAGGGCGTAGCCGAGGAGGAGGATCCGTCTGCGGCCGACCCGGTCGCCGAGCGTGCCGAAGAGGATCAGCAGCGAGGCGCAGACCAGCGGGTAGACATCGACGATCCAGAGCAGCTGCATGGCGCTCGGCTTGATGTCCTCGGTGACGGCGGGCACCGCCACGTGCAGCACGGTGGCGTCGACGGCGACGAGCAGCAGACTGACGCACAGGACGACGAGGACGACCCAGCGGTTTGCACCGGCCCCGGTGTCCCGACGGCGTGGCGAAACGGCCGTGGGCGTCCCGGACATGTACGTACCTCCCAGATGCTCTCGCGTTCGGCGGAACCAGCGGGGCGGGGACTCCCCGGTGGTCACGGCCCGGGCGGAGCGGGGCCCCGGGCCCGCGCAACGAAAGGCGAGCGAGCCGTCAGCGTACGCGAGTTCCCGCCGGTGGAACGTGGTGGGTGTCTCATGGAACCCTCATGTGACGTGTGGCATACGCCACGCCCCGGGCCGTCCACCGGTCCTCCATGGCTCCTTCATCACTCGTCCGTGGTTCCTCGGTCACGGTCCATCACCGGCCACCACGTGACGGCGTCCCGGCCGGTTCCCGGCGCCGTCGATAATCGAGCGCGTGACCGATCTAGCCACGCGCCCGGCGGCGCCCCTCCTGAGGCGGGCCGCCCCCGCGCTCCTCGGGTACGCGGCCGTGCGCGCCCTGGGCGTCGTCGTCCTCGCCGTCTGGAGCGCGGCACGCGACAAGAGCGCCCTGACGCTGCTGTCGGCCCGCTGGGACTCGCTCTGGTACACCCGCGTCGCCGAGCTCGGTTACGGCTACGAGGTGCGGCTGCCGAACGGCGACGTCCACTCGAACCTGGCGTTCTTCCCGCTGCTGCCCTGGCTGGAGCGGGCGGTGTCCGCGGTGACCCCGCTGTCGTACGCCCACGCCGGTCTCGCCGTCGGCACCCTCGCCTCGCTCGCCGCGGCCTGGGGGATCTTCGCGGTCGCGGACCGGGTGTACGGGCGCCGGGTCGGCGTGTGCGCGGTGCTGCTGTGGGCGGTGCTGCCGGTCGGCGTCGTGCAGTCGATGGCGTACACGGAGTCCTTGTTCACCGCGCTGGCCGCGTGGTCGTTGTACGCCGTCCTCACCGGCCGCTGGGTGACGGCCGGCGCCCTCGCGGCGCTCGCCGGGCTGACCCGCCCGGTGGGGCTCGCGGTGGTGGCGGCGGTGTGGGCGGCGGCGATCGCGTCGTACGTGGGGGAGCGCCGACGCACCCTCCCGCGCACCGGGGGCCTCGACCCCACTCCCCCGTTCGTACCAAACCGGAGTGCCGAATCATCAGGAAGCGCCCGCCCATGGGTGCGCGCCCTCGGAATGCTCCTCGCGCCTCTGGGTGCCCTCGGGTACGTCCTGTGGGTCGGCCACCGCACGGGCGGGGGCCCGCTCGGCTACCTCGACGTGCAGGCGGGGTGGCGCAACGGCTTCGACGGCGGCTATGCCTTCGCCCGGTTCGTCGCCGACAAGTTCACGTCGTTCCCGTCGGCCCTGGCCGGGGTCGGGCTGATCATCGGGGTGTCGTTGATCATTTGGCTGTACGCGGTCTGCGTACGTCAGGGGCAGCCGCTCCCGCTGCTGGTCTACGCGGGGGTCGTCACCGCGCTGGCCCTGTGCGCGTCGAGCTACTTCGGCTCGAAGCCCCGGCTGCTGATGCCGGCCTTCCCTTTGCTGCTGCCTCTCGCGCGCGCTCTCGCCGGCGCGCGTACCCACAGGTCAGCGGCGATCCTCGGCGGCGTGGCGGCGGTGTCGGCCGTCTACGGGGCGTTCTGGCTGAATGGCTCCGGTCCGCCGTGACGGACGGCGAGCGGCCGGGTAATTCCGTGCGAGCAATCGGTGAACGAATTCAAAAGCGCCGCAAAACGACTGCTCAGCATTAGGCCATGGAATTGAAGGCCGAGTGGCGCAACGATTCGTCATTCAGCAGAAATAAACATCATTCTGAGAGGAATCCCACATCACGGCGTCATCACAAAGCCGGTGATTCACGCCGCGTCGGAGCTCACTCGCTGTAACGTCGATTGAGTGCGTACCGAACTAAAGCCGACCCGTCTGGACCGGGTCTTCTCCAGGCTGGACCGTGAGCCGGAACGGCCGACCCACATCGACGTACCGGTGATGACCCGCCACCGGGTGGTGCTGTTCGCCTCCACCCTGGCCTTCTACGTCGCCATCGTGTGGGCCGTCGTCATCACCTCCTGGCTGGTCCGGCTCGACTGGCAGATCATGTTCTTCCGGCCGTACCAGCAGTGGCAGCAGATCCACGCCTTCCTGGACTACTACGTCGTCCTGGGCCAGCGCGGCCCCACCGCCGTGATGGTCGCCGCCTGGCTGGGCTGGCGCTCCTGGAGACAGCACACCCTGCGGCCGATGCTCGCGCTAGGCGTCTCGCTGCTGCTGCTGAACATCACCGTCGGCGCCGCCAAGCTGGGCATGGGCCGGCTCGGCCCGCACTACGCCACCGAGATCGGCTCCAACGAGATGTGGCTGGGCGGCGACATATTTCCTTCGGGACACACCGCCAACGCCGTGGTGACCTGGGGCATCCTGGCCTACCTGGCGTCGACGCCGAGAGCCAGGCGCTGGCTGTCCGCGCTGTCCGCCGTGATCTCGCTCGGCGTCGGCCTCACCACCGTCTACCTCGGTACGCACTGGTTGAGCGACGTCCTGCTGGGCTGGGCCGCCGGCCTGCTGATCATGCTGGCGCTGCCCTGGTTCGAGCCGCTGATCGCCCGCGCCGAGGTGTGGCTCTTCTCGCTGCGGGACGCCTGGCGCGACCGTCGTGCGACACCTGCCCCGGTGTCCGCGCCCACGCCCGCCGTGGACCCGGCCCCGGTGCGGGCGCCCGCCGAGGAGCCCGCGAGCGCCCGGGAGACCGGCGTCGCGGCCCGTGTCGCCCATCCCCCGATCGTGCCGCTGCACCTGGCCCCCGGCCCGCATCTGACCAGGTCTGAGCGGACCCCGGTGACCCCGATCGGCACCCGGCGGCCGCCCCACGCGGACCGGGTGGCCCGTAACGCGACCTCGGCCCGACCGGTCGCGGGCGGCTGACACGAGACAGCGGGGCCCGGTACGCACAGCCCATGCCCCGCACGGCGAAGGCCCGGCTCCCGAAGGAGCCGGGCCTTCGCCCGTCCTGGACCTGACGCTCGGGTTCAGCCCTTCCAGGCTCGCTTCACCCGGCCCTCATCGACCTCCAGGTTCAGTCGGCCGAAGCGGTACTCCATGGTGATGATCGCGCCCGGCGGCAGCTGTCTGACCGTGGACCAGCCGCGGTCGGCGGCGCGGCGCTCGGCCTGCGACGCCTCCAGACCGACGTAGGCGTCGGGGTCGTCCCGGGGCTCTTCGGAAGGGGTGGGAAAGGGTGCCATGACCGCCACGGTAGGCGGCCCGGGGCCCCGCTGTCCCCCCGCAGTCACGCTTCTGTCACAGAACCACGACACCCGTTTCGGCCCAACGCAGTCACACGTACGAGCGGTTCCTTACGCCTTCCGCGTGCTGCCGGACGTAATTCCCCGGCGCTTCGACACCATCGCGAATAGCCCGTCGGAAAGCATGTCCGGGGCCGTGTGTGTCCGGTGCATGTCCAGCCTTTTCCCACCGATTCCCGGACGGCTCCCGGAAGCCCCCACCTCATGGGAAATACACGGTTCCCACACACTTCCGCCGTACGCCCCCTGTCCGAGCGACCGGGGCACGAGCATCATGGCGTGCGTGCATCACGGGCCCAGGACGCGGCAGCGAAGGGGCGAGCGATGGGGACCGAGACCGTACAGGCGCCGGCGCGACCAGCGGGGGCGAGGGCGCCGGGGCGGCTGGTGGTCGACTGGCTGACCACGACCGACCACAAGAAGATCGGCCACCTCTACCTGGTGACGTCCTTCCTGTTCTTCCTGGCCGCCGGGCTGATGGCGCTGGTGATGCGCGCCGAGCTGGCCCGGCCGGGCACCCAGATCGTGGACAACGAGCAGTTCAACCAGTTGTTCACCCTGCACGGAACGATCATGCTGCTGCTCTTCGCGACCCCGACCTTCGCCGGGTTCGCCAACGAGATCATGCCGCTCCAGATCGGCGCGCCCGATGTCGCCTTCCCCCGGCTGAACATGCTGTCGTACTGGCTGTTCCTGTTCGGCGGACTGATCGTGCTGGGCTCGCTGCTGGTGCCCACGGGGCCCGCCGACTTCGGGTGGTTCGCCTACGCGCCGCTGAACAACGCGGAACGGTCGCCGGGGATCGGGGCCGACATGTGGATCATGGGGCTGGCGCTGTCGGGGTTCGGGACGATCCTCGGCGCGGTGAACTTCCTGACCACGATCATCGGGATGCGCGCCCCCGGGATGACGATGTTCCGGATGCCGATCTTCACCTGGAACACGCTGTTCACGTCGATCCTGATCCTGATGGCGTTCCCGGTGCTCGCCGCCGCGCTCCTGGTCCTGGAGGCGGACCGCCGCTTCGGCTCGCAGGTCTTCGACGCGGCCAACGGCGGCGCGCTGCTGTGGCAGCACCTCTTCTGGTTCTTCGGGCACCCGGAGGTCTACATCATCGCCCTGCCCTTCTTCGGGATCATCACGGAGATCATCCCGGTCTTCAGCCGCAAGCCGATCTTCGGCTATCTGACGCTGGTCGGGGCGACGATGGCGATCACCGGGCTGTCGGTGGTCGTGTGGGCGCACCACATGTTCGCCACGGGCGCGGTGCTGCTGCCGTTCTTCTCGTTCATGAGCTTCCTGATCGCCGTGCCGACGGGGGTGAAGTTCTTCAACTGGACGGGGACGATGCTGAAGGGCTCGCTGTCCTTCGAGACACCGATGCTGTGGGCGACCGGCTTCCTGGTGTCGTTCCTCCTCGGCGGGCTGACCGGAGTCATCCTGGCCTCGCCGCCCATGGACTTCCATGTCACCGACTCGTACTTCGTGGTCGCGCACTTCCACTACGTCGTCTTCGGCACGGTCGTCTTCGCCACCTTCGCGGGGTTCTTCTTCTGGTGGCCGAAGTTCACCGGGAAGCTGCTGGACGAACGGCTCGGCAAGATCCAGTTCTGGACGCTCTTCATCGGGTTCCACACCACGTTCCTGGTGCAGCACTGGCTGGGCGCCGAGGGCATGCCCCGGCGGTACGCGGACTATCTGGCCGCCGACGGGTTCACGGCCCTCAACACGGTCTCGACGATCGGCTCCTTCCTGCTGGGCCTGTCCACGCTGCCGTTCCTCTACAACGTCTGGAAGACCTCCCGGTACGGCGTGAAGGTCGACGTGGACGACCCGTGGGGGTACGGCCGGTCGCTGGAGTGGGCGACCTCGTGTCCGCCGCCGCGCCACAACTTCGTGACGCTGCCCCGGGTGCGTTCGGAGTCCCCGGCGTTCGACCTGCACCATCCGAGGTTCGCGGCGATCACACCGCCGCAGACCCGGCGGGGCCAGGAGCGGACGCCGCACCCCCGGTTCGGTCAAGAGCGGCCGACAGGCGGTCCCGAAGGGTCCTGATGGTCTCGGTCAGCCCCTCCGGTTCGACGACCTCGAAGTCGACGCCGGTCATCATCACGTGGATGGCCATCACGTCGAGGCTCGGGGCACCGGTGCGCAGCAGACAGCTGTGCTCGTCGTAGGGCTCCAGGGTGCCCGCCGAGGGCGAGATCCGCTCGGCGGCCTCGTGGAGGGGCACCAGCAGCCGTACGACGGCCTGCGAGGCGTACGCGTTCCGGGAGACGCCCTTGGAGACGTAGGCGGCGAGGTCCTCGGCCGGTGGCTCGCGGGGCGGGAAGCGCGGCCCGTGGGGCGGCTTGGGGGTGACGCGGTCGACGCGGAAGGTGCGCCAGTCGGCGCGGTCGACGTCCCAGGCGACCAGGTACCAGCGGCGCTCGGTGCACACCAGACGGTGCGGCTCGACGGTCCGGCGGGTGGCGGTGCCCCCGTGGTCGCGGTACTCGAACCGCAGCCGCTCGGCGTCCCGGCAGGCGTTCGCGAGTTCGGTGAGCACCGCCGGGTCGACGGCGGAGAGCTGTGGGCCGCGCATCAGCGGGACGGTGAAGGCGTTCAGGGCGCCCACCCTGCGGCGCAGCCGGCTCGGCAGCACCTGTTCGAGCTTGGCGAGGGCGCGTACGGAGGACTCGCCGATGCCGTCGATGCCCTGGCCGGCGGCCGAGCGCAGCCCGACGGCCACCGCGACGGCCTCCTCGTCGTCGAGGAGCAGCGGCGGCAGCTCGGCGCCGGCGCCGAGCTGGTAGCCGCCGCCGGTGCCGGGGCTGGCGTTGACCGGGTAGCCCAGTTCGCGCAGCCGGTCGACGTCCCTGCGGACCGTGCGCGCGGTGACGCCGAGCCGGTCGGCGAGTTCCGGGCCGGACCATTCGCGGTGGGCCTGCAGCAGCGAGAGCAGCCTCAGGAGCCGTGCCGATGTCTCCAACATGGGGGCGAGTCTGCCAGCGGTCGAGGACAGGGAGTGTCCTCGACCGCCGGCCGGTTTCACGGGGCGGCGACGACCGTCACGGAGAGGTCGTTGTGGGTCGTGTAGTACGGCTCGCCCTCCACCGGGCCGTGCGCCGACTCGGCACGGGCCTTGGGGTAGACGAAGACCGGGTGCTTGTCGACGACGTCGTCGAGCAGCCGTGCGACGCGCACCTTCGGGCCGTCCCCGCCCCGGGGCCGCAGCCACAGGTCCCAGTGGCCGGGGCGCAGGTCGCCGTAGGCCACGGTGAAGCGGACGTCGCCCCGGTCTCCGTGCGCGGTGAGGTCGGTCCGTACGGCGGCCAGCACGCCGTTCTGGTCGGTGAGCTCGGCGTACCCGTCGGACGCGGCCTCGGTGCCGTACAGCCGCGCGGTCACCTCCAGCCGTCCGTCGCCGATGTGCAGTGCGCCGGCCTCGGCGTGCGGGGAACGCTCCCAGCTGCGGATGGTGAGGTTGCCGTGCTTGGTGCCGTACGGGATGCGGACGACGATCCGCTCCGACGAGGCCGCCGGTGCGCGGTCGACGAGGGAGCGCAGGTCGTTGACGCCCGGGGCCAGGCGCCGGGGCTCGCCCTCGGCCGTCTGCAGATGGACGTCCCAGAAGCCCTCGGGGACGTCCACGCTGCTCGGCAGCGCGGCCCTCAGCCGGCCGTCACCGGCCGGGGTGAGGGGCAGCCGCACCCGTTGGTCGTCGCCGCGGCGGACGAGGAGCAGCTGGGCGGGGCCGGACGCGCTGTGGTCGGGGACCTCGAAGGTCAGGCCGCCCGCGAAGTCGGCCACGCAGTCGGTGCGGGGGGTCGTGGCCCAGTCCTCCTGGTCGTCACTGTGCGTGGGCGGCTGCGGAGCCAGCGTCATCATGCGGTGCGCCCCTTCTTGAGGGCGGCACGTCCGGCATCCCGAACGGCGTACGCCCCGCCGAGCAGAGCGCCACGGGTGCGGTGCAGTGAGCCGCGCATCCGGCCCACCGAGGAGGCGCCGCCGCGAGCGACGAGGTCGCCGAAGAGCGTCTCGTAGCGCTCGGCGATGCGGGACGGGTCGAAGCGCTCGGAGTCCTTGAGAGCGGCGTGCGCCATCTGCTGACGCCGGTCGTCGTCGTTGATGAGCTCCAGGAGACCGTCGGCGATGGCCTTGACGCTGCCGACCTTGACCAGGCGGCCGTCGACGCCGTCGTCGATGATCTCGCCGGGGCCGTGCGGGCAGTTGGTGGAGACCACCGGGAGACCGCAGCGCATGGCCTCGACGATCGTCATGCCGAACGACTCCAGGCTGGAGGTGACGGCGGCGACGGAGCCCTTCGCCCACTCGGGCTCGATGGGGTTGACGGGACCCATCAGGTAGACGTGGTTGTAGAGGCCCAGCTTGTCGACGAGGGCGCGGAGTTTGTCCTTCTGCTTGCCGCCACCGTAGATCCTCAGGCGCCAGTCGGGCCGCTCCTCGCGCACCTTGTCGAAGGCCTTGATCAGCAGGTCGTACCGCTTGACCGGGGCGAGCCGCCCGGCGGCGACGACCCACTTGGCGGTGCCGTCCGCCGGGTCGACGCCGGGTGCGGGCACCGGGTTGGGCACGGCCTGGACGCGGACGCCGGGCAGCCGCATCTTCGAGCCGTAGGCGCGCGCGTCGGCCTCGGTGGTCGTGGTGAGGGCGTCGAGCCTCGGGTAGACGCCGCGCAGGGTGGCGCGCAGGGCCGGTGAGTGGCTGTCGAGCGTGAGGTGCTCCTGGCCGACGCGGATCGGGCCGCGGCGGGTCTGCTTCGCCATGTGCACGTTCAGTCCGGGCCGGGTGCCGACCAGGACGTCGGCGTCGACCGAGGCGAGGTGCTCGGCGATGCGCCGGTCGGTCATGACGCTGTACTGCCCGTAGCGGCCCTCGGCGCGCGGGAAGGCCTTGGCGGGGCGCTCCAGGTCGGCGTGGCCCTTGTCGGCGCCGCCCTCCCGGATGTCGACGAGGCCGCGCAGCCGCACCCGCGGATCGACGGCGAACACCGGCTCGTCACGGTGGCGGAAGACGGAGACGATCTCCACGTCGTGCTGTTCGGCCAGGGTGTTCGCGAGGTTGTACGTCGTGCGGATCGTTCCCCCGATCCCGTACGCGTTGTGTATCAGGAAAGAAATGTGCATGCGTCCCCCGAGCCCCCTGCATTACCTGGTCATCCGTCAATGGCGCTGCTGGTCCAGCGCCGTACGGTTAGACCGGGCCTCCCCGGGAATGGTTGGACGTCATCATCAACTTGTTCCTGAACGGTTGTCCGATCGATAGCCGGGAGAGGCAACCTGTTCGCCTCCTCACGCATCAGGGGCTGTAGGGCAGTTGGGGTACGTCGAAGCAGGTGCCGTTCATGTCGCCCTGGCTCACCCACCCCCCGCCGTCCCGCCAGCGGGCCACCGACACACAGGTCCGGCGCGTCGTCGGCGGCTCGGCGAGCCGCTCGAAACGGACGGGGACGAGCAGCCCGTCGGCGCTGTAGGGCTCGTCGCGGTTCATGAACCGGTCGACGCAGGCACGGGTGACGCCCTCCGCGCTCCCCGCGCTCTTCGCACACGATCTCGCCGCGTCCGTGAACCACATCGCGGCAGCCCAGCCCTCCAACTGCCACTGGGAGTGCGTCTTCAGGTCCTTCGTCGCGTCCCGGAACTGCCGTACGGCCGGGTCGCCGACGTCCGCATGGTTGCGGCTGGAGCCGGTGGCCCACAGCGCGTTGCGGCAGCGCGGGGCGTCCTTGTACTCCTCGGCGACCGCGGAGGTCCAGTTCTGGACGTTGGTGACCTTGGCGGTGACCTCGGCGCCCACCTCGTCCATCGCCTCACAGAGCCGGGCGTTGCCATGGCCGTCGATGGCGTCGAAGACCAGGTCGGCGCCCCGCTCCTTGATGTCGGCGGCGGCCGCCCGGAAGTTGGGCAGCGCGAAGTCGACCTGCTCGGTGACCACTTCGTACCCCTCGGCCTTCAACCCTCGGACGATCAGGCGGGCGTACGCGGCGGACGCCGACTGGTTGTAGGAGACCACGGCGGCGGTGCGGGCGCCGTGCTCACGCTTGAAGTAGCGGTAGACCTCGGTGCCGCCGTACTGCTTCCCGTCCCAGCCGGTCGTGCCGTCCCGGGGCGCGAGGCTGCCGTAGACGCTGTACAGATACGGGTACGTGTCGTACGCGGGCCCGATGGGCTGGCCCCCGATGTCGGGCACGCGCGCGCGTGCGACCCGGGCGGCGCCCGCGTAGTCGAGGGCGGTGGTGGCGACCAGCGCCACCACACCGTCCTCCTCGACGAGCCGGTGCACGCACTCGTTGTTGCCGACACCGCTGCCCCCGTCGTCGCACTCCCGCACCTCGACGCGGCGGCCGTCGATGCCGCCGCGCGCGTTGAGCGCGGCGAACCAGGCCTTCGCGCCGTCGCGCGGCCCGGTGAACGCCGTGCCGCCGACCGGGCTGGTGACGCTGGTGATGATCCCGACGCGCAGCGGCTCACGGCTCGACGGGGCGGCCGTGGCACTCCCCCGCTCGAAGTCGCTCTCCGGGAGCCGGCTGCCGCAGGCCGTGGCCAGCAGGAGCAGCAGGCCGACCGCGGCCGTCTCAGCAGCCCGGACCCGGTGTCTCATTGCCGCTCAACGCGACCAGCCCGCACAGGGTCTTGACGGACACCTTCCAGGTGCCGTCCTGCTCGACGGCCGTACCCGCCGCGTCCGGCAGCGCCGTGGCGCCCTCCAGCAGCAGGGTGTACGTGACGTCGGCGCCGGTCGCGGAGGTGAACGCGACCTTCTTGACCTCCGCCTCGACCTGCCCGCCGCGCTCGTCACCGCTGAACGCCGCGAGGACGGGCCCCATCTTCTCGCCGTTCTCCAGGACGGCCTGTTTCTCCTCGGTCGAGGTGCCCGGGTCGAAGAACGCCTTCCAGTTCTCCTTGATCTCCTTCTCGGCCGCCGCCGTGTCCGCGGGCCCGCTCGCGCTCGTGGTCTCCTCGGCGGGTTCGCTCGCCGTCCGTTCCACCGTCGGGGTCGGCGGGGCGCTGTCACCGCCGCCACCGCTGTCGTCGCTGCACGCCGCGAGGGCCGGGGCGAGGAGGAGGACCAGGGCGGCCGCCAGGGCCGTTCCCCGTCCCGCCGCCCCGGACCCGCGTCCGTTCGCCCGCCTGAGGTCGCTCCCGAGAACCATCTGGCTCACCACCGGGTGTCGGTCCGGGCGGCATGCGCCCGGTTCTTTCAGGGTCAGCTTGCAGAAGGCATAGTGCAAGCCATCGGCTGGGATGGACAGACACACGACGTGTGGGGAGCCCCGGATGCCCCGGATGCGGACAGCCCGACCACGGACCGCCCACCCCGTCCTCTGGGCCGGCTGGGCCGCGCTCGCCGGCGGCGCGGTGCTGTGCGTCGTCGGCTGGTACGGCGTCTCCGGTGAACGCTTCGCCGAACGGCAGCTTCCCTATCTGGCGTCCTGCACGGTCCCCGGCGCCGCGCTGATCGTCGCGGGCGCGGTCCTCCTCGCCCACGGCGGCAACGCCCGGGCCGCATCCCGGGTCGAGGAGTTGTACGGCCTCCTGGTCGCCGCCGAGCCCGACGACGACGTGTCCACGCGGGCTCCGACCGGCCCCCTCGCCACCAGCGGCACCCTGCTGATGGTGCCGGGCGGCACGCTCTGGCACCGCGCCGACTGCCCCCTCGTGGCCGGGAAGGCGGAGGCGGTCCCGGCGGACTCCCGGGTGCTGACGAGCGGCGCCCTGCGACCGTGCCCGATCTGCGAGGCACCCTCCCGGGGCGACTCCGCGGAGGGCTGATGGCGTCGCTGACGTACGACCTCACGCTGGCCGGGCTGTCGGTCGGCAGCGCGGCGGCGCTCACCGGGATCGGTCTGATCGTGACCTACCGGGCGACGGGCGTGCTCAACTTCGCGCACGGGGCGATCGCCGTGGTGTGCGCGTATCTGCTGCGCCAGTTCACCGTGGAGTGGGGATGGCCGCTCTGGCCGGCCGCGGCGGTGACCCTGCTGGTCGTGGCCCCCTCGATCGGTCTGGTCCTGGAACGCCTCGTCTTCCGTCCGCTCGCCGTGCCCGGCGGTGACCCGGCGCGGACCCTCGTCGCGTCCATCGGCGTCTTCGTCCTCCTCGTCGGCGTGACCGCGCTGCTGTGGGGGCAGGGCGCGCGGGACGACGCGCCGACGCTGATCTCCGCCGACCCGTGGGGCCAACTGGCGGTGGCCCTCGCCGTCGCCGCGGCCGTGGGCGCGCTCACGCGCTGGACGCGGCTGGGCCGGGAGCTGCGGGCCGTCGTCGACGACCGCTCCCTCGCCGTGCTCGGCGGCATCGACGCGGACCGGGTCGCCGCCGCGGGCTGGGCGTTCGGCTCCTTCACGGCGGGCCTGACGGGCGTCCTGCTGGCCCCGTTCGTGCGCCTCGACCCGTACGGCATGCCACTGCTGGTGATGGAGGTGGTGGCCGTGGCGGTCGCCGCCCGGATGCGGAGCCTGCCGGTGGCCGTGCTGGTCGCGCTGGGCGTCGGAGTCGCGCAGGCTCAGCTGACCCGGCTCCATCCCTCGGGCTGGGCGGAGCCGCTGCTCCAGGCCGTGGGCGCCAACCTGTTCGTGGTCGCCCTCCTCGTGGCGGCCCTGGTCCTGCCGGGGGTGGGCGACCGCGACGCGCTGCCCCGCACGGCGACCGCGCGGACCGGCCCGCCCGCCGCCGCGTGGCTCGTGGCGCTCCTGCTGTTCCTGATCCCGCTGGGCTTCGCGGGCCAGGACCTGCACACGGCCGTCCAGGTGCCGGCGCTGGGCGTGGTCCTGCTCTCCCTGGTGGTGGTGACGGGCCGAGGCGGCCAGATCTCCCTGGGCCAGGCGGCCTACGCGGGTCTGGGCGCCCTGTTCACGGCCCTCCTGGCAGCCGGCCGTTTCCCGCTCCTCCCCGGCCTGCCCGAACCTGCCGCGCTCCTGGTGGCCGTCCTCCTGGTGGCCCCCCTCGGCCTGCTCACCGGCCGGCCCGCCATCCGCCGTCACGGCCTGGCGCTCGCACTGGCCACGTTCGCCGTGGGCGTCGGCGTGAGCCGCTTCGTCTTCGCCCAGCCGTACGCGACCTCGGGCCTCACCGTCTCCCGGCCCCCGGGCTTCGAGGGCGACCGCGCCTACTACGTCCTGGAGTTGGGCCTCCTCTGCCTCGCCCTCCTCGCCACCCACGCCCTGCGCCGAGGCCGCACGGGCAGAGCGCTCGCCGCCCTGCGGGACCACGAGCCGGGCGCGTCGGCGGCGGGCGTACGCGTCCCGTCCTTGAAACTCACGGCATTCGTCGCGGGCGCGGCCCTCGCCGCGCTCGGCGGCGGCATGCTCGCGATGGGGGTCCGCGCCTTCGACCCCGTCGCCTACGACCCCGTGCGCAGCCTCCTCTGGTTCGCCGCGGTCGTCGTCCTCGGCGCCGACAGCTCCCTCGGCGCCCTCGCGGCGGCCGCCCTGCTGGTGGGCCTGGACGCGGGCACCGAGGGCGGCGTGGCCGTCGCGGTCATCGGCATCCTGGCCGTCCTGGTCGGCCGCTCCCCCGGCGGCCCGTACGAGGCGGTGCGGGACGGGTTCGCACGACTTCGGCCGGGGCGACGCGCGCTCACCCCGACGGGGCAGCGCGCTCGGGAGCGGGTGCGTGCGGGGGCGGCGGCCGGGGTACGGCGGAGGGGGCTGGTGGGGGCAAGCCCCGTGGGCCGCGTCGGGGCGCCGCCCGGGGCCGCGCACCAGCCACCCGGGACCGAGGCCGGCCCCGCCGACACCGGCACGAGGGCCGACACCGGCACCGCCGCCGCCCGCACGGGCACCAGTCACACGCCCGGCGGTCGCGCGGGCGCCCCTCTCCTCCCCGCTGCCGTCGGTCGGCGCGGTCCCGCCCGGGCCGCCCGCTTCCTCATCGGTCACACCCCGCGTCCCTCCCGTCCCCCTGCTTCCGCCGCTCCCTCGCTCCGAGCACTCCGGCTCCGGCTCCGCTACGGCGAGTTCACCGCGCTCGACGGCGTCGACCTGGACGTCCCGCCGGGTCGGGTCAGCGCGGTCGTGGGTCCCAACGGCGCCGGGAAGAGCACCCTCTTCCACTGTCTCGCCGGCACGCTGCGGCCGGACAGCGGGCGGGTGCGCCTCGGCGAGCGGGACATCACCCGGCTGCCCGCGCACGCCCGCACCCGGCTCGGCGTCGCTCGCACGTTCCAACAGCTGGCGGTCTTCCCGTCGTTGAGCGTGGCGGACAACGTACGCGTGGGCGCCGAGCAGGGGACGGCCGCCGATCCCGGTGCCGTGGAGCGGGCGTTGCGGCTGTTCGGGCTGGACGGTCCGGTACGGACGGCGCCGGCGGCCGGGCTGCCGACCGGCACGCTGCGACGGGTCGAGCTGGCGCGGGCGCTCGCCGGCAGCCCTCGTGTGCTGCTGCTCGACGAGCCCGCGGCCGGCCTCGACTCGGCCGAGGTGGCCTCCCTCGCCCGCGTCCTGCGCGCCCTCGCCGACGACGGCACGGCCCTGCTCGTCGTCGAGCACGACCTCGATCTCGTCAGGGAACTCGCGGACGTCGTCCACGTCATGGCGGCGGGCCGGATCGTCACCTCCGGCCCGGCCGGCCGCGTCCTCGCCCCGGAGGCCTGACGATGACCCTCGTCTCCCTGCGCCGCGTCCGCGTCCGCTACGGCCCGCTGGAGGCCCTGCACGGCCTCACCCTCGCCGCGCCGGGCCCCGGCCTCACCGTGCTGCTCGGCCGCAACGGCTCCGGTCGTACGACCGCGTTGCGGGCGCTCGCCGGGACGGTCCCGCTCTCCGCGGGTGCCGTGGTGTGGGACGGGGCCGACATCACCAGGACACCCGCGTACGAGCGGGCCCGGCGGGGCCTGGTCCTCGTACCGGAACGACGGGCCGTCTTCGGCTCGCTCACCGTGCGCGAGAACCTCGAACTCGCCGCGCCCGACCTCTCCGACGCCCTGCGCGCCTACCCGGAGCTCGAAGCCCTGCTTCCCCGTCGCGCGGGCACCCTCTCCGGCGGCGAGCAGCGGATGCTCGCCCTCTCCCGGGTCCTGTCGGCCCGGGCGCGCGTGGTGCTCGTCGACGAACCCGCCCAGGGCATGTCACCCGCGGTCGCGGCCCGCACGTACGAGCTGCTGGGCGGCCTCGACGCCTGCGTGATCGTGGCCGAGCAGCGCCTGCCGCCGGGGCTGCGCGCGGTACCGGGCGTCCTCGTGTACGAACTCCGGCGCGGGGCACTGGCGTTCGGCGGGGAGGCGACCGAACTGCCCTGACGCCGCACGGCGGTCAGCCGACAGGGCTCAGGCGACAGGGCAGGTCGGCCACCGGGACAGGCTCAGTCGACAGGGCTCAGCGGTCACAGATCGAGGCGCTGCCCGGGGACGATGAGGTCGGGGTCGCCGCCGATCACGTTCCTGTTGGCGGCGTAGACCTGCCGCCAGGTGGTCCCGTGCCGGGTGGCGATGCCGCTCAGGGAGTCGCCCTGCCGGACGGTGTAGTCACCGCGCGACGCGCTGCGGTCCGGGTGACCGACGGAGCGCGACGGCGCCTTCGCGGGAGCCGAGTCGGCGGACTTCCCGGCTCCGGAGGAGGCGGCCTTGCCGGACGACCCGGTGGAGGGGGCGGCGGGCGCGCTGCCGGAGGCCCCGGCGCGGCCGGAACAGGTGGGCCACGCTCCCCAGCCCTGGGCGCGCTGGACCTTGGTGGCGATCGCGATCTGCTGGGACTTGGAGGCCTTGTCGGCGGTGGCCGCGTAGGCGGTGCCGCCGTAGGCACGCCACGTGGAGGCGGCGAACTGCAGACCGCCGTAGTAGCCGTTGCCGGTGTTGATGTGCCAGTTGCCGCCGCTCTCGCACTTGGCGATGCGGTCCCACACTCCGCTGTCGGCCGCCGAGGCGCTGCCGGTGACGGCCAGGAGCCCGAGCGGGGCGAGCAGTGCCGCCCCGGCGAGGACCGCCGTGGTGCGGGTCTTCCGGGCGCTGCCGCGCGTGGTATCGGCACATTCGGACATGAAGATTCCTCTCCACTGACCCGGGGTCCCCCAAGCGGGGCGCTTCCCGCGCATGGACGCGGGTGTCGCGCTCCGCCCCGTCCGCCGGAGGTGGTGCTGCGCGCTGTCTGGCTCTGCGCGGCCGGCGGGCGTACCCGAGCGGTGCTCGTTGCACACGGCCGGGAATGTAGGGAGGTTGACGGGTTGTCAGCAAGGGATGACCTGTCGTGCGAGGCCAGTTCGCCGTTACCCGAAGTAGCTGCCATTTCCGGCCACCCATTTCATTCCCTGATTTCATGAAATGTCGTCCAGTGACCGCGACGGCCTGTGACCTACTTCACCGGATCAACTTCGCCGAGTCCTCGGGAAGTTGGCGCGGAGTAACCGATTCCGCCCAAGGATTCACCCTGCGCTCCGGTTGGTTCGATTCCGTTCGTCCTCGGGCGTGACTCCCGCCACAGATCGCCCGTTGTCTTCTGCATGAGCCGGAACCTCCGTGCTCATGGGCCGGGCGCCACCCGGCCCCGACACCGCACCGCATCCCGAGGAGCCACCGTGCCGCGCATGCTCGACGTCAGCGACGAGGTACGCGCCGAGATCGGCGACGTAGAAGCCGACCGGCTGCTCGCCGGAGAGAACGCCCCCGGCGGCTACGACTGCACGTCGTGCCGCACCCCCGGCGACTCCGAGCAGGAGCGCACCAGCACCGTCCTCTTCGTCGGCGACGAGACAGCCGTGCTCGCCTTCGCCCACGCCACCTGTCTGCCCTCCCAGGTCGTCCAGGTCACCGAGGAGCAGCTGCAGGGCGCCGCCCGTTCCATCGCCGGGGACAACCCGGCCCAGGCCGCGCCCGAGCAGGCCGTGCTCGGTGTCACCAGCGGACTGATCCTGCTCAGCGGCGAGTTGCACCCGGCGCTCGTCGTCGAGCCGACCGCCCCCATCGCCCGTCCGGGCACGACCGGCGCGGGCGACGACTTCCTGCCGCTGCTCATCGAGCAGGGCTTCATGCCGCTCCCCCAGATCGACTCCGTGCCCCCCGTGCTGCACGGCTGGTCCGTGCTGCTCGCCATGGGACAGCTGCACGCCATCCTGCAGCCGGGTACCGCCGGTGGTTCGCCGGTCGCGTGGTGGCAGGCCCATCAGGCGCTGCAGGTCGCCGACGCCTGGCGGGCGGCCGCGAACAAGCACCAGCAGGTGCTGATGTTCGCGGCGCCGGTGGGGTCCATCGGGCGGCAGCCGCGGGAGGACCTGCTGCGGGACGCGCTCGACAAGGCTGCGGCGAACGGGAAGTTGGTGGCCGCGACCCTGCCGCTGGCCGGTACGTGATGGTGTGCCGGTGCTGCGCTGTCGGAGTCTCGCCGTAGGGCATTCGCTGGTAAGCCGACCGCGGGTCGATTGTGGTTGATCGCGCAGTTCCCCGCGCCCCTTCAGGGGCGCTCACCCCGACCGGAGGCTGAATGGTTGAGGGGGCGCATCTCTTCTCCCGTGGGGTCGTTGGCACAGACGTGCACGCATACGACGTACCTCGCCGCCAGTCCTATCAGTCGATCCCGTCCATGCGGCCGACTCATGATCCGTCGGGCGGGCCATCGGCCACGCCCATCTACGACTCGCTCTACGCGGAGTGGGTCAGGACCTATCGGACCCTGCCGGGCGACCGGCACGGGGAGGAGGAGCTGGGGTTCACGGGTTTCGGGAGCCTGTCGCACGGCTCCGGCAGCCAGCGCGCCACCGGGTCGTACGCCTCCGGCTCGTACGGCGCCCGGCACGCCGCGGGCCATCTCGCCACCCAGCGCGAACCCCAGCCCGGTCACACGACCACGACGACGGCCGCGTGGCAGCCGGTGGGGCGGATCCCCACCGGACACACCGGGATGCACCACATCCCGTCGCCGCTGCCCCCGGGCCCACGCCGAGGTCTTTGAAGCGGAGCGCAGCACACGAGGAGGCGGCCACCCGGACTGCGGGGTGGCCGCCTCCTCGTGTCGTGGGACCGCTGCCCACTTCGTGGTGCCGCTGCCTACTTCTTCTTGCCGCGCTTCTCGCGCACCCGCACCGAGATGTGGATCGGGGTGCCCTCGAAGCCGAACTCCTCGCGCAGGCGCCGCTCGATGAAGCGGCGGTAGCCCGCCTCGATGAACCCGGAGGCGAAGAGCACGAAACGCGGGGGCTTGGTGCCGGCCTGGGTGCCGAAGAGGATGCGGGGCTGCTTGCCGCCCCTGATCGGGTGCGGGTGGGCGGCGACCAGCTCGCCGAGGAAGGCGTTCAGCCGGCCCGTCGGGACGCGGGTCTCCCAGCCGGCGAGGGCCGTCTCGATCGCGGGGACCAGCTTCTCCATGTGCCGGCCGGTCCGCGCCGAGACGTTGACCCGGGGCGCCCAGGCGACCTGACCGAACTCGGTCTCGATCTCCCGCTCCAGGTAGTAGCGACGCTCCTCGTCGAGGGTGTCCCACTTGTTGTACGCGATGACCATCGCGCGGCCGGCCTCGACGGCCATGGTGACGATGCGCTGGTCCTGCACGGAGATGGACTCGGAGGCGTCGATGAGGATGACCGCCACCTCCGCCTTCTCCACGGCGGCGGCGGTGCGCAACGAGGCGTAGTAGTCGGCGCCCTGCTGGAGGTGGACGCGCTTGCGGATGCCGGCGGTGTCGACGAACTTCCAGGTGACGCCACCGAGTTCGATCAGCTCGTCGACCGGGTCACGGGTGGTGCCCGCGAGCTCGTTGACGACGACGCGCTCCTCGTTCGCCACCTTGTTGAGGAGGGAGGACTTGCCGACGTTCGGGCGGCCGATCAGGGCGATGCGGCGCGGACCGCCGACGGCCGTGCCGAAGCTCTGCGCGGGCGCCTCCGGCAGGGCCTCCAGGACGGCGTCCAGCATGTCGCCGGTGCCACGGCCGTGCAGCGAGGAGACAGGGTGCGGCTCGCCGATGCCGAGGGACCACAGAGCGGTCGCGTCGGCCTCGCCGCTCGGGCCGTCGACCTTGTTGGCGCAGAGGACCACGGGCTTCTTGGCCTTGCGGAGCAGCCGGACGACGGCCTCGTCGGTGTCGGTGACGCCGACCTTGGCGTCGACGACGAAGACGACCGCGTCGGCGGCCTCGATGGCGTACTCGGCCTGGGCTGCGACGGAGGCGTCGATGCCGAGGACGTCCTGCTCCCAGCCACCGGTGTCGACGACCTTGAAGCGGCGGCCCGCCCACTCGGCCTCGTAGGTGACACGGTCGCGGGTGACGCCGGGCTTGTCCTCGACGACCGCCTCACGGCGGCCGATGATGCGGTTCACCAAGGTTGACTTGCCCACGTTCGGGCGGCCGACGACGGCGAGGACGGGCAGCGGGCCGTGGCCCGCCTCCTCGATCGCGCCCTCGACGTCCTCGACGTCGAAGCCCTCTTCCGCGGCGAGCTCCATGAACTCCGCGTACTCGGCGTCGCCAAGCTCTCCGTGCTCGTGCTCGGAGGGAAAGTGGTCGTTCATGAAGTCCGTACCTCGTAGTTCATCGTGGTGATCGGTGGAACACCCGGCCTTCGACCGGCTGATCCACTACTCAGTGTCGCCCAGCGCCCGATCGGACGCCCGGCGTTTTACCGGCGGCCGGTGAGCCGCCGGGCGTTGTCCAGGTGTGCGCCGAGCTGCTTCTGGATGCGCACGGTCGCCTCGTCCAGTGCCTTGCGGGTCCGCCGCCCGGTGCCGTCGCCCGCCTCGAACGGGTCACCGAAGACGACGTCGACGCGCGAGCGCAGCGGGGGCAGCCCCTTGACCAACCGTCCGCGCCGCTCGGTGCTTCCCAGGACGGCGACCGGGACGATCGGCGCTCCGCTGCGCACGGCGAAGTAGGAGAGCCCGGCGCGCAGCGAGGCGAAGTCGCCCTCGCCCCGGGTGCCCTCCGGGAAGATGCCCAGCACACCACCGCCCGCCAGGACGGCGAGCGCCTGGGTGATGGCGGTGCGGTCGGCGGTCGACCGGTCCACCTTGACCTGCCCGATGCCGAGCAGGAAGGGGTCGAGGGGACCGATGAACGCCTCCTTCTTGATCAGGAAGTGCGTCGGGCGGGGCGCCACACCCATGACCATCGGGCCGTCGATGTTGTGGGAGTGGTTGACCGCGAGGATGACCGGGCCGGCCGTGGGGACCCGCCAGGCGCCGAGCACCCGCGGCTTCCACAAGCCGTACATCAGGCCGACGCCGATGCGACGGCCGACCTCGGCACCGCGCAGGGAGGGCGCCGCGGCCGCGGGGTTCCCGGCGGAGGCAGCCCCGGCCGAGGGCCCCCGGTCCGTCGACGCCCCGCTCACTTCCCGGCCCGCTTCTCCTCGACGAGGGTCACCACGCACTCGATGACCTGCTGGAGGGTGAGGTCGGAGGTGTCCACCTCGACCGCGTCGTCGGCCTTGGCGAGCGGGGAGGTCTTGCGGCTGGAGTCGGCCGCGTCCCGCTTGAGGAGCGCCTCGCGGGTCGCCTGCACGTCGGAGCCCTTCAGCTCGCCGCTGCGGCGGGCCGCGCGGGCCTCCGGGGAGGCGGTGAGGAAGATCTTCAGGTCGGCGTCGGGCAGGACGGTCGTGCCGATGTCCCGGCCCTCGACGACGATGCCGTTCTCGGCGCCCGACGCGATGGAGCGCTGCAGCTCGGTGATCCGGGCCCGCACCTCCGGGACGGCGCTGACCGCGCTGACCTTGGAGGTGACCTCCTGGGTGCGGATCGGTCCGGCGACGTCCGTGCCGTCGACGGTGATGGTCGGCCCGGACGGGTCGGTCCCCGAGACGATCTCCGGCTTGCCCGCCACGGCGGCGATCGCCGAGGGGTCGTCTATGTCGATGCCGTTGTTGACCATCCACCACGTGATCGCCCGGTACTGGGCGCCCGTGTCCAGGTAGCTCAGCCCGAGCTGCGCGGCCACGGCCTTCGAGGTGCTCGACTTGCCCGTGCCGGAGGGGCCGTCGATGGCAACGATCACTGTGGCGCGTTCCACTGGGGAGCACCTTTCCTGGTCCGAGATGGTGGGGCGGGACGGAAAGCGCCCCGGACAAGGGTACTGGTTGCCCGTACCCCATCCGGCCCTGCCCGGGTGCCGGCCCTCGGACCCCGTCGCCGCCCGGCCCGCACGACCACTCACCCCCTACTGCCGGATCGCCCAACCCCGCTCCCGCAACGCCCCCGTCAGCACCACCGCCGCCTTCGGCTCCACCATCAACTGCAC
Organism: Streptomyces sp. ATCC 21386; assembly: GCF_018728545.1. NCBI lineage: Bacteria > Bacillati > Actinomycetota > Actinomycetes > Kitasatosporales > Streptomycetaceae > Streptomyces > Streptomyces sp. ATCC 21386. The sequence continues at coordinate 3,444,080 of NZ_JAAVVL010000001.1, read as the reverse complement.
CAGACCCGCCTGCTGCCCGGTCGCGTGCTCGATGCGGACGTCCTCGATGTTGACGCCGGCGGCGCCCGCGTCGGCGAAGATGCGGGCCAGCTGGCCCGGCTGGTCGTCGATCAGGACCGCCACCACCTCGTAGCGCCGAGGAGCGGACCCGTGCTTGCCGGGGACGCGGATCTGGCCGGCGTTGCCGCGGCGCAGGACGTCCTCGATGCCGGTGACGCCCTCACGGCGCTTGGCCTCGTCGGAGGCCTGGAGGGCGCGCAGGGCCTGGACGGTCTCGTCGAGGTCGGCGGAGACGTCGGCGAGGAGGTCGGCCACCGGGCCGGGGTTGGCGGAGAGGATGTCGATCCACATGCCGGGGTCTGAGGCCGCGATCCGGGTCACGTCCCGGATGCCCTGCCCGCACAGCCGTACGGCCGACTCCTCGGCGTGCTCCAGCCGCGCGGCGACCAGGCTCGACACCAGGTGCGGCATGTGCGAGACCAGGGCGACGGCCCGGTCGTGGGCGTCCGCGTCCATGACCACCGGAACGGCCCGGCAGTGCGAGACCAGCTCCAGGGCGAGGTTCAGGACCTCGGTGTCGGTGTCCCGGGTGGGGGTGAGCACCCACGGCCGGCCCTCGAAGAGGTCGCCGGTGGCGGCCAGCGGCCCGGACTTCTCGCGGCCCGACATGGGGTGGGTGCCGATGTAGCAGGAGAGGTCGAGGCCCAGCGCCTCCAGCTCCCGGCGGGGGCCGCCCTTCACGGAGGCCACGTCGAGGTAGCCGCGCGCGACCCCTCGGCGCATGGCGTCGGCGAGGGTCGCGGCCACGTGCGCGGGCGGGGCGGCGACGATCGCGAGGTCGACCTGACCGCCGGGTGCCTCGTCGCTGCCGGCGCCGAGCGCGGCGGCCGTACGGGCCTGCTCCGGGTCGTGGTCGGCGAGGTGGACGACAACCCCGCGCTGGGCGAGGGCGAGGGCGGCGGAGGTGCCGATCAGCCCGGTGCCGATGACGAGTGCGGTTCTCACTGGGCGATGTCCTTGCGGAGGGCGGCCGCGGCGCCCAGGTAGACGTGCGCGATCTCGGAGCGCGGCCGGTCGGACTCGATGTGCGCGAGGATCCGTACGACCCGGGGCATGGCGCCCTCGATGTCGAGTTCCTGCGCGCAGATCAGGGGGACGTCGACGATGCCGAGCTTGCGCGCCGCGGCGGCCGGGAAGTCGCTGTGCAGGTCGGGGGTGGCCGTGAACCAGATGCTGATCAGGTCGTCCGGACCGAGCCCGTTGCGCTCCAGGACCGCGGTGAGCAGCTCGCCCACCTGCTCGTCCATGTGCCCCGCCTCGTCCCGTTCGAGCTGGACGGCGCCCCGGACCGCTCGTACCGCCACGACTCTGCTCCTCGCTGGTGTACATGCCGACTCGATGGCCGACTCGTTGCACGACCAGCCTAGTCAGCCCGCCCCCGGCCGGTGCGCGGCGCCCGCCTGCCGAGACGCGCGAAGGGGAGGCCGACGGCGGAGCGATCGTCCCGAATGCCTCGGGGCCACCAGCCGTGCGAATCGCACGTTTTGTGGCACTCTCTCCTGGGTTGGGTTCTTCCGCACATTCGGAGTGACGACATGGCGATGGGTTCGACGCGGCGCACGATGCTCGCGGCCGGCGCGGTGGGCACGGCGGCGCTCCTGGCGGGGTGCGGCGGCGACAGCGACGGCGGTTCCCAGGAGGAGACCTCGCCCGGGGACGCCGGCACGGGCGGTGGCGGTGAGGAGCTGGCCACCACGGCCGACATCCCGGTGGGCGGCGGCAGGATCTTCAAGGATCGGAAGATCGTCGTGACGCAGCCACAGGAGGGCGAGTTCAAGGCCTTCTCGGCGGTCTGCACGCACCAGGGCTGCATCGTCAGCAGCGTATCGGACGGGACGATCGACTGCGCCTGCCACGGCAGCAGGTTCAAGATCACGGACGGCGCGGTGGTGCGGGGCCCGGCCACCCAGCCCCTGCCCGCCGAGGAGATCGAGGTCTCGGGAAATTCGATTCAGTCGGTCTGAGCCACCACGTACGCTCGCGGGCATGCAGCCCCCGCACCCGCACAGCCTGGTCCGTGATCACACGATCTACGCCTGTGTGATGGGGTCGCGGGCCTTCGGTCTCGCGACGGACGACAGCGACACCGACCGGCGGGGCGTCTTCCTGGCCCCCACCGAGCTGTTCTGGCGTTTCGAGAAGCCGCCGACCCATGTGGAGGGTCCGGCGGAGGAGCAGTTCGGCTGGGAGCTGGAGCGCTTCTGCAGTCTGGCCCTGCGCGCCAACCCCAACATCCTGGAGTGCCTGCACTCCCCCCTGGTGGAGCACGTCGACGCCACCGGCCGGGAACTGCTCGCGCTGCGCGGGGCGTTCCTGTCCCGGCAGGCCCACGAGACCTTCGCCCGCTACGCCCTCGGCCAGCGCAAGAAGCTCGACGCGGACGTCCGTACGCACGGCGCCCCGCGCTGGAAGCACGCCATGCATCTCCTCCGCCTCCTGATGAGCTGCCGTGATCTGCTGCGGACGGGCACGCTCACCGTCGACGTGGGCGATCAACGCGAGGCCTTGCTGGCGGTGAAGCACGGCGAGGTGGCGTGGGCCCGGGTCGAGTCCTGGATGGCCCGGCTGGCGGCGGAGGCCGAGGAGGCGGTGCACCGCAGCCCGCTGCCGGCGGAGCCGGACCGGGCCCGGGTCGAGGACTTCGTCGTACGCACCCGGCACGCGTCGGCCCTGCGTGCCCGGACGGACCTCGGAACCGCCTCAGACCTGCGCACCGCCGAGGCGGACCCGCACGACGAAATCGTGCAGGGCGTCGTACGCGGACGGGCTCTCCGGGAGCGCTGACAGCGCCTGCTCCTGTTCCAGCACCCCTTGGAGCCGCTCCACGTCCTCCGCCACGCGCTCCCGGTCGACGTCGGCCTTGCCGTGCTCCAGGTCCGCCTTCGCCGCGACGAGGTCCGGCAGATAGCGGGGCGCCTCGTCCACCTGTGACACCAGGGTGGGCAGATGGGCCTGCACCTCGCCGCCGCGCATGAGGTGGATGCCGGTGAGCAGCACCCGGAACGTGTAGAGCAGCGGCTTGAGTTCGCCCGTCTTCTCGAAGAGCCGCCACTGGGTGATGGCGAACCCCCGGTAGTGGTGGGCATGGTGCCGGGTGAGGACCCCGGGGGCGAGCGCGACCAGTTCGCGGTGCGCCTCGCCGGTGTGCACGACGAGCGGGGAGAGCAGCTGCTCCAGCACATAGCCGTTGCGGCGCAGCATCAGCCGGGCGAACTTGCGCAGGTCGTGCGTGACGAGGTCCATCTCGACGCCGTCCCGGTCCCACATCCGCGACCGGGTCTCCTCCGGCTCCCGCAGCCCGACCAGTTCGGCCGGGGGCAGCAGGTGCACACCGCGCAGGTCCACGTCCGAGTCGCGCGACGGGAAGCCGTACAGGTGGGCTCCGGAGACGGTCGCGAACAGCAGGGGGTCGGGCTGTTCGGCGACCACGGGGGCCAGGTCGATGTCGAGGGCGTCGGTGAGCGCGTCGGTCATCCCTCAAGCGTCCCAGAGGGCTCCCAGCGAGACGAGGTCGCCCTGGTACTCGATCCGGTCGGCCCACTCGGCGGGCCAGACGTCCGGCCCGTGGTAGGCGCCCGCGAAGGCACCGGCGAGGCAGGCGATGGAGTCGGAGTCGCCCGAGGTGCAGGCGGCGCGGCGCAGCGCGGTGACGGGCTCGTCGACGAAGAGCAGGAAGCACAGCAGTCCGGTCGCGAGGGCCTCCTCGGCGATCCAGCCCTCGCCCGTGGCCAGACAGGGGTCGGTCTCGGGCGACGGCAGCCGCAGGGCCGCCTGCACCCGGTCCAGGGCCTCCAGGCAGTCGTCCCAGCCCCGGGCGATGTAGTGCTCGGGCGAGGGGTCCTGGCTGTAGGTCCACAGGTCGCCGAGCCAGCGGGCGTGGTAGCGGGAGCGGTTCTCGTACGCGTACGAGCGCAGCCGGCCGATCAGCCCCATCGGTTCGGCGCCCTGGGAGAGCAGTCGTATCGCGTGGGCGGTGAGGTCGGAGGCGGCGAGCGCGGTGGGGTGGCCGTGAGTGAGGGCGGCCTGCAACTGGGCGGCGCCCGCGCGCTGTTCGTCGCTGAGCGGGCCGATCAGGCCGAGCGGCGCGACCCGCATGTTGGCGCCGCAGCCCTTGGAGTGGATCTGGCTGGCGAACTGCCAGGGGTGGCGCTCGACGGCAAGGAGGTCGCAGGCGACCAGGCAGGTGTTGCCGGGGGCGCGGTTGTTCTCCGGGGAGCGGGACCAGTCCACGAACTCCTTGCGGACGGCGCGCACCAGGGCGTCGGGGCCGAGCGATCCCCGGTCCATGGCGGCCCGCAGCCCGTGCCCCAGGGCCAGCGTCATCTGGGTGTCGTCGGTGACGATCGCCGGCTTCGGCAGCCCCATCTTCCGCCAGGGGCCGCACTTGGCGAGGATCGACGGGACGTCGTTGAACTCCGTCGGGAAGCCGAGGGCGTCTCCGAGGGCAAGTCCGATCAGGGAGCCGGTGGCGGAGCGCTTCGTGCGGAGCGTCATGGTCATCAGGGCCGTCCTTCCGTGGTGGGTCGCAGCAGCGGCGGGTGCAGGGCGGTGGCCCCACCCGCGCGGTACAGCGCGGCGGGCTTGCCGCGACCGCCGGTCAGGCGGGCGGCGCCGGGCACCTGTTCGACGAAGCCCGGCGTGGCCAGCACCTTGCGCCGGAAGTTGGGCCGGTCGAGCGGTGTGCCCCACACGGTCTCGTAGACCTGCTGCAACTCTCCGAGGGTGAACTCGGGCGGGCAGAAGGAGGTGGCGAGACAGGTGTATTCGAGCTTGGCGCCGACGCGTTCGTGGGCGTCGGCGAGGATGCGGTCGTGGTCGAAGGCGAGCGGCCCGATGGCGTTGAAGCGCAGCCACTGGGCCTGTGCGGCGTCACCTCCGCCGTGCGGGACGGGCGGGTCCGGGAGCAGCGCGGCGAACGCGACGGTGACGACCCGCATCCGGGGGTCCCTGCCGGGCTCGCTATAGGTCCGCAACTGCTCCAGGTGGAGTCCGGAGTCGTCCTTGAGGCCGGTCTCCTCCGCGAGTTCCCGCCAGGCGGCCTCCTCCGCGGACTCGTCCGGCAGCACGAACCCGCCGGGCAGCGCCCAGCGGCCCGCGTACGGCTCCTGCCCGCGCTCGACGAGCAGCACCTGGAGGGTGCCCGCGCGGACGGTGAAGACGGCCAGGTCGACGGTGACGGCGAAGGGTTCGAAGGCGTATTTGTCGTAGCCCTCGGGTGAGGTCATGTCCATCGCCCCCTTAAGAGTCACCTCGACTAATAGTCATCACGACTATAAAGCTGCGGGGTGCCGCGCGACAACCCCTTTACGAGGAAAGGAACGCCTACAAAGGCCTCAAGAGCGGCACCGGGAACGGCAAAGAGCCGGCCCCGACGGCAAACACGGGACCGGCTCGTGCTCGATCGGATCGGGCCTAGAGGTCGACCTCCTGCATCAGCATCCCGACCTCGGTGTTCGAAAGACGGCGCAGCCAGCCCGACTTCTGGTCGCCGAGGGTGATCGGCCCGAAGGCGACGCGCACCAGCTTGTCGACCGGGAAGCCGGCCTCCGCCAACATCCGGCGCACGATGTGCTTGCGCCCCTCGTGCAGGGTCACCTCGACGAGGTAATTCTTGCCGGTCTGCTCGACGACCCGGAAGTGGTCCGCGCGCGCGTAGCCGTCCTCCAGCTGGATGCCGTCCTTGAGCTGCTTGCCCAGGTCGCGCGGGATCGGACCCACGATGTGCGCGAGATAGACCTTCTTCACGCCGTACTTGGGGTGGGTCAGCCGGTGCGCCAGCTCACCGTGGTTGGTGAGCAGGATGACGCCCTCGGTCTCAGTGTCGAGCCGTCCGACGTGGAACAGCCGCGTCTCGCGGTTGGTCACGTAGTCACCGAGGCACTGCCGGCCCTCGTTGTCCTCCATCGTGGAGACGACGCCGGCCGGCTTGTTCAGCGCGAAGAACTGGTACGACTGCGTGGCCACGGTCAGACCGTCGACCCTGACCTCGTCCTTCTCCGGGTCGACGCGCTTGCCCTGTTCCAGGACGATCTCGCCGTTGACCTCGACCCGCGCCTGCTCGATCAGCTCCTCGCAGGCCCGCCGTGAGCCGTAGCCCGCGCGCGCGAGGACCTTCTGCAGCCGCTCGCCCTCCTGCTCGGCGCCCGGGAAGGTCTTGGGCAGCTTGACGTCCTTCTTGCCCGCGTAACGCTCCCGGTTGCGCTCCTCGGCCCGCGCGTCGTACTCGCGCGAGGTCGCCGGGGCCCACCGCCCGCGCTGCTGCTGGGACTGCTTCGGACCGCCCTTGGCCCCGCCGCGCGCCGAGGCGCCGCGCCCCGACTTGGGACCGTCCGGGGAGCCGCCGGGGCCCACGTCGTAACGGCGCTCCTCGGGGCGGGGCTTCTTCGGCCGGCCGCCCTGCCTGTCGTCGCGGTCGTTCCCCGCACCGCGGTAGTTGCCACGGCCACCGCCGCTCCCGGCACCGCTCCCGCCGCGTCCACCACCGCTTCCGCCGCGGCCGCCGCTGTTGCCACCACGGCTCCCGCCGTTGTTTCCGCTGCTGTTCCTGCCGCTGCTGCTTCGCATCAAAGTTCCGTCTTGTCGTCTGTGTCCTCGGAATCCGGAGCATCCGGATCGAACGACGGTACGGCTTCCTGGGTCTCGGCCTCGATCGCCTCCGCCTCCGGGAGGAAGGGCGCGAGCTCCGGGAGTTCGTCCAGACCACGCAGGCCCATCCGCTCCAGGAAGTAGTTCGTCGTCCTGTACAGGATCGCACCTGTTTCGGGTTCCGCGCCCGCCTCCTCGACCAGGCCCCGCTGCAGCAGCGTGCGCATGACCCCGTCGCAGTTGACCCCTCGCACGGCCGAGACCCTGCTCCGGCTCACCGGCTGCCGGTACGCGACCACGGCCAGCGTCTCCAGCGCGGCCTGGGTCAGCCGGGCCTGCTGCCCGTCGAGCACGAACCGCTCGACGGCGGCCGCGTACTCGGGCCGGGTGTAGAACCGCCAGCCCCCGGCGATCAGCCGCAGCTCGAAGCCGCGCCCCTGAACCGCGTACTCGTCGGCCAGCTCCCGCAGCGCCTTGGAGATCTGCCGCTTCGGCCGCTCCAGGATCTTGCTCAGGTGCTCGGCCGTCGCGGGCTCGTCCACGACCATGAGGACGGCCTCCAGGGCGGGCTTGAGATCGAGGTCGGCGACGGTACGCGACCCCCCGGGCGCCCCGGTCGCCCACTCGGGCGTCTCCTCGCTCATGCCTTGGTCTCCTCCTTCGGCGGTTCGGGCGGCCGGTCGAACTCGTCCGTGACCACGGGCTCGGCGTCCCCGTCCCCGCCCGTCCAGCGCACGATCAGGTCCCCGAGGGCGGTCTCCTGGTCCAGCGCCACGGCCTTCTCCCGGTAGAGCTCCAGCAGGGCCAGGAAGCGGGCGACGACAGTCAGGGTGTCGTCGGTGTCCTCGACCAGCACGCGGAAGGACACCTCCCCCAGCTCCCGCAGCCGTGCGACGACGATCCCGGCCTGCTCCTGCACGCTCACCAGCGGCGCGTGGATGTGATCGACGTACACCTGGGGCTTCGGCTTCGGCTGCATCGCCTTGACCGCGAGCCTGGCGAATCCTTCCGCCCCGATGCTGATGACCACCTCGGGCAACAGCTCGGCGTGGTGCGGCTCCAGCCCGACGGTCCGGGGGTAGCGCCGGGCCTCCTCGTCCAGCCGGCGGTTGAAGATGTCCGCGATCTGTTTGTACGCGCGGTACTGGAGCAGCCGGGCGAACAGCAGGTCCCGGGCTTCGAGGAGCGCGAGGTCGGCCTCGTCCTCGACCTCGGCGGCGGGCAGCAGCCGCGCGGCCTTCAGGTCCAGCAGCGTCGCGGCGACGACGAGGAACTCGGTCGTCTCGTCGAGGTCCCAGTCCGGGCCCATGGCCCGGATGTGCGCCATGAACTCGTCGGTGACCTTGGACAGCGCCACCTCGGTGACGTCCATCTTGTGCTTCGAGATCAACTGAAGCAGCAGATCGAACGGCCCCTCGAAGTTGGCAAGCCGAACCTTGAACCCCCCGCCGGCACCGGCTTCGGCCTCGCCCGCGACACCGGGCTCGGGCTCGCCCTCGGGTTGCGGGTCGGGCTCGGGGCGGGGCTCTGGTTCTGCTTGAGGCTGGGGCTCTGGCTCTGGCTCTGCTTGAGGCCGATGTTCCGGCTCGGCCCCGGCCACAGGCCCGGCCCCGCCCGCCGTGGCTCCAGGTGTGGGGTCGGCCTCGACGAGGGCGGCAGCCGACGGCTTCTCGTCACCGCCGCCCGTGGACTCATTCTCGACCCGCGCCACCGGCTCGGGCGGCGGAGCCAGCGGCCCTCGCCCCAGCGCACGCCGACGGCCGCCGGAACCACCGGAAGCCGAGCCAGAGGAGTCGTACGAGGTCATAGCCCCCGCAGGCTACTCCTACCGCCCCCGAAGCCGACGTACGAGGATGCTCGCGTCCCCACGGGACTCCAGATCCGCCAGCACCACGGCGACGGCCTCCCGCACGATCCGCCCCCGGTCGACGGCCAGCCCATGCTCCCCGCGCAGCACCAGCCGCGCGTGTTCCAGGTCCATGAGCTCCTCGGCGGAGACATACACGGTGATCTTCTCGTCGTGCCGCTCCCGCCCGCTGGGCCGGCGCCCGGAGGCCCGCCCCCGCTTGCGGGGCGCTGCGGCAGAACCTTCCTGCGGCTTCGGCTGCCGCCCGGCGGCGGCCCGCTCGGCCCCCACCGCGGCGCCACGGCTGCGCGGCTGCTCGCCGTCGGACTCGGCGTCCGCGGCCACATGCTCGGACCCCTCGCCGTCGCCGCCCTGCACGGGCACGGACGGCGGTGCGTCCTCCGCGCCGCCGGCCCCGTCGCTCTCCCCGGCTGGAGCGGGCACACGGGCTTCTCCGTTGGCCCCCCGCCGGGGAGTGGACGGCTGCAGCGCCATTCCCCCTGTCGTACGGAAGAGTTCGTCGGCCCCCGGCAGACTCACTCGGCGTGACACCGGGCGAGCACCTCCCTGGCGAGCTGACGGTAGGCGGCGGCGCCGACGGAGTTGGAGGCGTACGTGGTGATCGGCTCACCGGCGACCGTGGTCTCCGGGAAGCGGACCGTGCGCCCGATGACCGTGTGGTAGACGTGGTCGTCGAACGCCTCGACGACCCGCGCGAGGACCTCACGGCTGTGCACGGTGCGTGAGTCGTACATCGTGGCGAGGATGCCGTCGAGCTCCAGCTCGGGGTTGAGCCGCTCCTGGACCTTCTCGATGGTCTCCGTCAGCAGGGCGACACCACGGAGAGCGAAGAACTCACACTCCAGAGGCACTATCACCTTGTGCGCGGCCGTCAGGGCGTTGACCGTGAGCAGACCGAGCGAGGGCTGGCAGTCGATCACGATGTAGTCGTAGTCGGCCATGAGCGGCTTCAGGGCGCGCTGGAGCGTCGACTCGCGCGCGACCTCGGAGACGAGCTGGACCTCGGCCGCGGACAGGTCGATGTTGCTCGGCAGCAGGTCCATGTTGGGGACCGCCGTCTTCAGCAGCACCTCGTCGGCCGACATGCCCCGCTCCATGAGCAGGTTGTAGACCGTGAGGTCGAGCTCCATCGGGTTCACCCCGAGGCCCACCGAGAGGGCGCCCTGCGGGTCGAAGTCGACGAGCAGGACCCGGCGGCCGTACTCCGCGAGCGCGGCACCCAGGTTGATGGTCGACGTGGTCTTGCCGACGCCGCCCTTCTGGTTGCACATCGCGATGATCTTCGCGGGACCGTGGTCGGTCAGCGGACCCGGGATCGGGAAGTAGGGCAGCGGGCGACCGGTGGGACCGATGCGCTCGCGGCGCTGACGGGCCGCGTCGGGCGCGAGCGTGGCCGCGTACTCCGGATCGGGCTCGTACTCGGCGTCGGGGTCGTAGAAGTGCCCGTCGGGCAGCTCGTCGTAGTCGGCGAAGTGGTTGTGGACCCCGCCACTTCCGTCGCCGGCCATGGCGTTCACGTGTTGGCCATCCATGCTCTGGAGTGCTGTCGGAGTTGCCTGCTGACTCTGCTGGGCTGCGAAGGTGCGGACAGCGACGGAGCCGACAGCCGCGAACCCCGTGGGGCCCGAGACCGGCGCAGGCATTCCTGGTTGACCACCCCCGGGAGTAAATGTCGACTCATTCACAAGTCGTCTTACCTCCTTGGTGACCAGGAAACTTCTAGATAGGTCAGCGTGGCACCATGCCGACGGTTGGCGACTCTATGGCGTGTCGGCGGTCCGCAGCAACACAATCCGCCGGACCCGGCCCGATGTGTCGGCAATGAAACATGCGGCTGTCAAGGGCGTAGGGCCGTCGCACGGCAGGTTTCACCGGTGCGCGAAACATCCGAACGGTTACGTTCGAGGCGAGTTGCGCGAGTGTCGCAAAGTGACCATACACACATCCGGCCGGACCTTGTCGGGCAAGATCCGGCCGGGAACGTGCTGTTGACGACCTGTGTTGACGTATCGCCTTTTACCGAAAGGTGACTTAAAAACAGCCGGTCAGCCGATCAGTGACGCCAACTCGACGTGCTCCAGGCCGTGCGCTTCGGCCACCTCGCGGTAAACGACCCTGCCGTCATGGGTGTTGAGACCGCGGGCCAGCGCCGGGTCGCGGCGCGAGGCCTCGGCCCAGCCGTGGTCGGCGAGTTCCACGATGTACGGCAGCGTGGCGTTGGTCAGCGCGTAGGTCGAGGTGTTGGGCACCGCGCCGGGCATGTTCGCGACGCAGTAGAAGACCGACTCGTGGACCGGGAAGGTCGGCTCGGCGTGGGTGGTGGGCCGGGAGTCCTCGAAGCAGCCGCCCTGATCGATCGCGATGTCGACAAGGACACTTCCCGCCTTCATCCGCGACACCAGCTCGTTGGTGACCAGCTTGGGGGCCTTGGCACCCGGGATGAGGACGGCGCCGATGACGAGGTCGGCCTCCAGGCAGGCCTTCTCCAGCTCGAAGGCGTTGGAGACGACGGTCTGGATCCTCGTGCCGAAGATCTTGTCGGCTTCCTTGAGCTTGTTGATGTCCTTGTCGAGCAGGGTCACGTGGAAGCCCATGCCGATGGCGATCTGCGCCGCGTTCCAGCCCGAGACGCCACCACCGATGACGACGGCCCGCCCGGCCAGCACACCCGGCACACCGCCGGGCAGCACCCCGCGCCCGCCGTTGGCCCGCATCAGGTGGTACGCGCCGACCTGGGGGGCGAGCCGGCCCGCGACCTCGGACATGGGCGCGAGCAGGGGCAGCGCGCGGTTCGGCAGCTCGACGGTCTCGTACGCGATCGCGGTCGTGCCCGACTCGACGAGGGCGTCCGTGCACTCCTTGGAGGCGGCCAGGTGCAGGTAGGTGAAGAGCGTCTGGTCCTTGCGCAGGCGGTGGTACTCCTCGGCGATCGGCTCCTTGACCTTGAGCAGCAGGTCGGCCGAGGCCCACACCTCGTCGGCCGTGGCCAGGATCTCGGCGCCGGCGGCGACGTACTCGGCGTCCGGGATGGACGAGCCGACTCCGGCGCCCTGCTCGATGACGACCTGGTGGCCGTGGCGCACGAGCTCGTGCACACCGGCGGGGGTGATCGCCACCCGGAACTCGTTGTTTTTGACCTCGCGGGGGATGCCGACCTTCACGTCGATCACGGTCCTTGGCTCGCAGGGGTGTGGGGGCTCGCACGCGCAGGCGGAACATGCCCACGCAATGCAGGACATACCCGTACGCATCTGAGCGCACCGGGAGACACCGCAGGAGAACCGGCGGCGCAGCCAGTCTAATGAAGGTATCCCCGCTGTCTAGCCTTTCAATGCATCAATCTTTTGCGGATGCACTACGGATTTCGCAGGCGTTAGCACCTTGTTCCGGCTCGATCTCGTGGGTTTGGGGGGCCGGGGCCCCGTCGTCGAGGTCGTCGAGCAGTCGCTCGGCCGCTCCCCGGTGCAGCCGGGCCGCCGCGGGGTCGCCGAGCCGCTCCAGGGTGTCGGCGATCCTCAGCTGGATCGCGGCCTGCAGCCGGACGTCGTCGGCCCGCCGCGCCCACTCCGCTGCCTCCTGGCAGGTGCGCAGCGCCTCCTCGGGCCTGCCCGCGTACTCCTGGACGCGTGCCATCTCGCTCAACGCCCTTGCCTGACCCGCCACATCGCCGAGTCGACGGTGGCCGGTGAGCGCCGAGCTCCAGTTGCGCAGCGCCTCGCCGTACCGGCCCGCGAAGGTGTGCACGGCGGCGATCCGGCCGTACAGCCGGGCGGCGTCCTCGCGCTCGTCGCGGGCGAGCCGCTGGGCGAGCGCCCTGCCGTACCAGTCGGCGGCCCGTTCGTAGTCCTCCAGCTCTTGATGAGCGGCGCCTACGGATTCCATCGCGCGGCCGGTCGCGTACGGGTCGTTCGCCCGGCGTCCGGCGTCGAGCGCGGCCCGGTAGCGGGCCAGTGCCGCCGCCGTACGGCCGGTCCGTGCGTCCAGGTCGCCGAGGTTCAGCAGCGCGGCCGCCTGCTCGCGGGGCAGTCCACGGCGCTCGGCGACATCGAGGACGAGCCCGTGCAGGTCGTACAGGTCGGGGGCGGCGGCCTGCGTACCGAAGTGCGCCACCAGGGCCCGGACGAGCTGGGACATCAGACGCCGGGCGAGGGTGTCCAGCTCGCCGTCGGCCACCGCGAGCCGGGCCGCGGCGAGCAGCGCGGGCCGGCGCACGCGCAGCCACTCCTCGGCCGCCCGGGGCGTCGGGAACCGCAGCGCCTTGGGCATCGCCAGGAGCTTCTCGCGGGCCAGCGGGCTGTCGGTCTCGGTGATGGCACGGCAGGACTGCAGCAGCCGTACCGTCCGCTCCAGCATCCGCGCGCGGGCGAGCTGCAGCTCGCCCGGCCGCTCCTGGCTCTCGGCGAGGGTCCGCAGCAGCGGCTGGAGACAGCCGGGGACCTCGTACTGCGGCAGCGTCGAGTCGGCCTCGTGCAGGAAGCCCAGGGCCACGAGGTCGTCGAGCGTGCTGCGGGCCGTGTCGACCGAGCAGCCGGCGAGACCGGAGGCGATGTGCGGGTCGACCAGGCCGGCGGGGGCCAGGGCGAGGAGGGGCAGTGTCCGGGCGGCGGCGGTCGGCAGCGAGGCGTACGACAGCTTGAAGATCTTGGTGAGCGGCGGGCTGTCGTCCTCGTCGGCGCGCAGCTGTTTGGCCAGGTCGGAGACGGCGACGGAGGGCCGGGCCGCCAACCAGCCCCCGGCGAGCCGCAGCGCGGCGGGCTGGGCCCCGCACACCTCGGCGAGCCCCTCGGCCGAGCGCGGGTCCACGGTGATCCGCACCGAGCCGCTGAAGCGTTCCAGCAGGTCCACGGCGGACTTGGTGTCCAGTCCGCCCAGGGTGCACGGGCGCACGTCGGAGATGCCGGTCAGCGGCCCCCCGGAGACCGCCACGACCAGGGAGTCGGGGGTGTCCGGCAGCAGCGCGTCGACCTGCTCGGCGTCGGCCGCGTCGTCGAGCAGGAGCACCACCCGGCGGTCGGCCAGCGCCTCGCGCAAGGTCTCGCTGAGGTCGTCCTCGTCGGCCCCGGCGGGCGCCGGCAGCCCGAGGCCCCCGAGCAGCTCTCGCGCCGCTCGCTCGACCGGGACCCGGGTGCCGTCGGGCTCGGTGAGCCGGGTCCGCAGCACTCCGTCGGGGTAACCATCGGTAACCTGCCGTACGAGTTCCTCGGCTAGCGCGGTGCGGCCGAAGCCGGGACGGCCCGCGACGAGCAGTACGCGCGCGTGGGGGGCCTTGCGGCCCGCGAGGGTGTTGAGCCCGGCCCGGTCGATGTCGGCCCGCAGCTCCTTCAACTCTCTTGTGCGGCCCAGGAACTGACTGTCCGTGGGGGCGGCCTCGACAGCCGGGGGCCGCCCCGTTCCGGACACCCGGGCACCCCCGAGGTCCACCGCCTGATCCGCCACGGGCCACACTCCCGTCCCACCGCACGAGCAAGCCCGCCGGGACTCCGGTTCGGGCGTTTCCCGAGCCTAGTTCACGCTCTGCGACGATCTGGGCGGAGCGGGGCGGTGAGATCGCTCGATCGGATCAGCAGATCGTACGACTGGTGCGGTTGGGGTGCCGTCATGAAGAGCCGCGCCCCAGGAGCTTCCGCTCTTGAGGGGCGCGGGGAACTGCGCGACGAGCCACGACGGACCCGCGGCTCACCCACGGCCCGGACCGCCCCTAGACCTCGAACGGCCGCGCGGGCCACGGCGCCTCGGCCGCCCGCAGCGACTCCACCTCGTCCCCGCTCCGCGCGGCCACCAGCGAAAGCACCCCCACCACAAGGCAGTTGTTGTGCAGCTCCCCGGCGAGCACCCCTCGCACCAGCTCGTCCAGCGGCACCCGGGCCAACTCCATGTCGGCCTCCTCGTCCTCCACCTCGAACCGGTGGCCCTCCGCCTCGGAGAGATCCCGGGCCAGGAAGATCCGCACGGCCTCGTCGCAACCGCCGGGCGTGGTGTAGACATCGGTCAGCACCCGCCACTCCTCCGCCTTGACGTGCGCCTCCTCGTACAGCTCGCGCTGGGCGGCGTGCAGCGGGTTCTCGCCGGGCACGTCGAGGAGGCCCGCCGGGATCTCCCAGAGCCTCTCGCGGACCGGGTGGCGGTACTGGCGGATGACCAGCACCCGGTCCTGGTCGTCGACGGCGAGGACGGCGACGGAGCCGGGGTGGACCTGGTAGTCGCGGCGGACGACCGACCCGTCGGGCATGACCACGTCGTCCGTACGCACGGAGGTCTTCTTGCCGACGAACGGGGTGTCGCTCGCCCGGATCTCCCACTCCTCGGCGATGTCCTTGATCGTCATGTCGACTCGTCCTCCCACACATGCCAAAAGAAACCGGGGCACACATCCCGAAAGACGCGCACCCCGGTCACCGTACAGCTCTCGCGCCGCTCGGATTTACTTGCCGGTCTTCCGCTCCACGGCGGCCTTCACCAGCCCCGCGAACAGCGGGTGCGGGCGGGTCGGACGGGAGCGCAGCTCGGGGTGCGCCTGGGTCGCGACCAGGTACGGGTGGACCTCGCGCGGGTACTCGACGTACTCGACGAGCTTGCCGTCGGGCGAGGTGCCGGTGAACTGCAGACCGGCCTTCTTCTCCAGTTCCGCGCGGTAGGCGTTGTTCACCTCGTAGCGGTGGCGGTGGCGCTCCTCGACGTACTCCTTGCCGTCGTACACCTCGCGCACGATCGATCCCTCGGCGAGCTTGGCCGGGTACATGCCCAGCCGCATGGTGCCGCCCATGTCGCCCTCACCGGCGACGATGTCCAGCTGCTCGGCCATGGTGGAGATGACCGGGTGGGCGGTGGCGGAGTCGAACTCGGTGGAGTTGGCGTCCGGGATGTCGGCCAGGTTGCGCGCGGCCTCGATCACGATGCACTGCAGGCCCAGGCAGAGCCCGAGCAGCGGGATCCGGTTCTCGCGGGCGTACCGGATGGCGCCGACCTTGCCGGAGACACCGCGGTCGCCGAAGCCGCCGGGGATGCAGATGGCGTCGACGTCGGCGAGCTGGGCCGCGGCGCCGGCCGGCGTCCTGCAGTCGTCGGAGGTGACCCACTTGATCTTCACCCGGGCCTTGTTGGCGAAGCCGCCCGCGCGCAGCGCCTCGGTGACCGAGAGGTAGGCGTCGGGCAGGTCGATGTACTTGCCGACGAGCGCCAGGTTGATCTCGTGGATCGGGTTGTGGACGCGGTCGAGCAGGTCGTCCCAGGTCGTCCAGTCCACGTCACGGAAGGGCAGGTCCAGCTTGCGGACCACGTAGGCGTCCAGGCCCTCGCCGTGCACGGTCTTCGGGATGTCGTAGATCGAGCGGGCGTCGGGACACGCGACCACGGCGGCCTCGTCGACGTCGCACATCAGGGAGATCTTGCGCTTGATCGCGGCGGGAACTTCACGATCACAGCGCAGAACGATCGCATCTGGCTGAATACCGATGTTGCGCAGAGCCGCAACCGAGTGCTGCGTCGGCTTCGTCTTCAGCTCCCCCGAGGGCCCGATGTACGGCAGGAGCGAGATGTGGACGACGAAGACGTTGTCACGGCCGACCTCGTGACGGACCTGGCGGACGGTCTCCAGGAAGGGCAGCGACTCGATGTCGCCGACGGTGCCGCCGACCTCGGTGATGACGACGTCGACCTCGTCGGAGGCCATGCGCCGGATGCGGTGCTTGATCTCGTTGGTGATGTGCGGGATGACCTGCACGGTGTCGCCCAGGTACTCGCCGCGCCGCTCCTTGGCGATGACCGTGTTGTAGACCTGGCCTGTAGTGACATTGGCGGAGCCGTCCAAGTCACGGTCGAGGAAGCGCTCGTAGTGTCCGATGTCCAGGTCGGTCTCGGCTCCGTCGTTGGTGACGAACACCTCGCCGTGCTGGAAGGGGTTCATCGTGCCGGGGTCGACGTTCAAGTAGGGGTCGAGCTTCTGCATCACGACGCGCAGGCCGCGGGCCTTGAGCAGCATGCCGAGGCTGGAGGCGGTCAGACCCTTGCCGAGAGAGGAGGCGACACCCCCGGTGACGAAGATGTGCTTTGTCGTCGAGTTTCGAAAAGCAGCGGGCGGCATGGCCAAGAGGGGGCTCCCGTGGTCGCGGTTCGGTGTGCGGGTCGGCCGCCGCCCGAGCTCATCCGTCGGGGGTGCCTTCGCTGCGGTTCGGGGGTCCCTCTGGCGATTTTTTCGACTGGGGCGCCCACCGGTCCACGGGCTACCAGGGTATCAGCGACAGGACACGATCGCTTCCGGCCACGCTCCGCGCACGGGCCGACACGGACCTCGTACGACTGTCGGCGAATCCCGCCCGACCTTCACCATTAGCTCACCCGTTCGGCCCACCCGTGTTGTCCGGAGCGGCACGCGGAGCCCTCCGGTGCGTCGTATCCTCTTCGGACACTCGCTGCCGAGCGCGGCCGGCGCGACGGCACCACCCCCGCCCGTCTCCGGTAATCATGAGAGCTCGTCAGTGCGTTGAGCAACGATCGCCTCATTTGCGTTGAGGATCGTTGAGCGACATCGCATGACACCGTCCCTTGGATCACTCTGGAAACATGGTTCCTTTGTCGATCCCATGGGTCCCTTGACCGCACACCGCACAGCGACCGCCCCTCGGGGGGCGACGACGTGGCCGTTCGACTGGAGTTGCACGTGGCCGGGCGCATCGAAGACTACGCACTCATCGGAGACATGCAGACCGCCGCGCTGGTCTGCCGGGACGGCACGGTCGATTGGCTGTGCCTGCCCCGCTTCGACTCCCACGCCGTCTTCGCGGGACTGCTCGGCACCGAGGAGCACGGGTTCTGGAGACTGGGTCCCGCGCACGCGGCCGACGCCGAGCCGCCCACGGCCTCCCGCCGCCGGTACCGCGGCGACTCGCTGATCCTGGAATCCGAGTGGGACACCCCGCGCGGCACGGTCCGTGTGACGGACTTCATGCCGCCGCGTGACGGCGCCCCGCAGCTGATCCGGATCGTGGAGGGCGTCAGCGGCCGGGTGCCGATGCGCTCGGCGCTGCGGATGCGGTTCTCCTACGGCCGGGTGGTGCCCTGGGTGCACAAGCACGAGGGGCGCACGGTGGCCGTCGCCGGGCCGGACTCGGTGTGGTTCGACACCGAGTGCGAGACCTACGGCAAGGCGCTGACCACGTACGCCGACTTCACCGTGACCCCGGGCGACCGGATCGCGTTCACGGTCTCCTGGGAGCCCTCGCACAAGCAGCCCCCGCCGCTGCCCGAGCCCGATCCGTCGCTGCGGGCCACCGAGGAGTTCTGGCGCGACTGGGTGGAGCAGTGCACGTACCACGGCCCCTACCGCGAGGCCGTGATCCGCTCGCTGATCACGCTCAAGGCCCTGACGTACGCCCCGACCGGCGGCATCGTCGCCGCCCCGACGACCTCCCTCCCGGAGCACATCGGCGGCGTCCGCAACTGGGACTACCGCTACACCTGGCTGCGCGACGCGGCCATCACCCTCTCCTCGCTGCTGCGCACCGGCTACCGCGACGAGGCCCGCGCCTGGCGCGAGTGGCTGCTCCGCGCGGTCGCCGGCGACCCGGAGAACCTGCAGATCATGTACGGCATCGCCGGTGAGCGGGAGCTGGGCGAGGCCGAGCTGGAGTGGCTGCCCGGGTACGAGAACTCCGCGCCGGTCCGGGTCGGCAACGGCGCCGCGCACCAGCTCCAGCTGGACGTGTACGGCGAGGTCACCGAGGCCCTGCACCTGGCCCACATGACAGGTCTGGCCCGCAACGACTACGCCTCCCTGCTCCAGCTGAAGCTGATCCGCTACCTGGAGGACCACTGGGACGAGCCCGACGAGGGCATCTGGGAGGTGCGCGGACCGCGCCGCCACTTCGTGCACTCCAAGGTCATGGCCTGGGTCGCGGTGGACCGGACCATCAAGCTCATCGAGTCCGGTGACGCGGACGGCCCGCTGGAGAAGTGGCGCGAGCTGCGCGACGACATCCACCGGGACGTGTGTGAGAAGGGTTACGACAAGGAGCGCAACACCTTCACCCAGTCGTACGGCTCGAAGGAGCTGGACGCCTCGCTGCTGCTGATCCCGCAGATGGGCTTCCTGCCGCCGGACGACAAGCGGGTCATCGGCACCATCGAGGCGATCCAGCGCGAGCTGTCGACCCCGGACGGCTTCATCCTGCGCTACCCGACCTCCGGCGAGGAGGAGGGCGTGGACGGGCTGCCGGGCGACGAGGGCGCGTTCCTCGCCTGCTCGTTCTGGATGGCCGACGACCTGGCGATGATCGGCCGGGTCGACGAGGCCCGCAAGCTCTTCGAGAAGCTGCTCTCCCTCCGCAACGACCTGGGCCTGCTCGCCGAGGAGTGGGACCCGGTGCTCAAGCGTCAGGTCGGCAACTTCCCGCAGGCGTTCAGCCACGTCCCCCTCATCGACACGGCCCTGCGGCTGACCGCGTCGGGGGCGTACGGCGGCTGACCGCGTCCGCGGCACGGCGGCCGAGCGGGGGGGCGTACAGCCCGCCGCGCGCGCCCTCCGGTCCGGCGCGCACGGCGGCGGACCGGAGCGCCCGCAGGCGCGCACGGCAAGCGCTTGCGCTCGCTGGTGCGGGTGCCCGCGCCGACCCGCCTCCCGGGCGCCGGCCCCGCCGCCGGGTGCCGCACGAGCCCCGAACAGGCCGCGTCCGCCGCCCCCGCCTAGCCTGGAAGGAGCCCTGTCCCCCGACCGAAAGGGGGCGGCTCACCATGGCTCCCTTCTCCAAGGCGCGGGCGGCCCTCGCCGCACTGCGCGAGGATCTGGCCGGCGAGGTGTACGCGCCGGACGACCCGGGTTATGACGACGCCCGCACGGTCTTCAACGCCATGATCGACCGGCGTCCGGCCGTGATCGCCGAGTGCGCCGACGAGACCGACGTCGTCCGTTCGGTGCGCTTCGCCCGCGACCTCGACCTGCCGATCGCGGTACGCGGCGGCGGTCACAGCGTGGCCGGAATGGCACTGAACGACAACGGGCTCGTCATCGACCTCCGCCGGATGCACGAGGTCGCGGTCGACCCCGCCGCCCGGACCGCACGCGTCGGGGGCGGCGCCACCATGAGCCACCTCGACCGCGCCACCGAGCCCCACCGCCTCGCGACCACCGGCGGCCGCGCCTCGACCACGGGGGTGGGCGGCTTCGTCCTCGGCGGCGGCAGCGGCTGGCTGGACCGCACCTTCGGACTCGCCGTCGACAACCTGCTCGGCGTCGACCTGGTGACCGCCGACGGACAGACCGTCCACGCGAACTCCGAGCAGAACCCGGACCTGTTCTGGGCGCTGCACGGCGGCGGCGGGAACTTCGGCGTGGCCACCGCGCTCACCCTCCGGCTGCACGAACTGCCCGCCTTCGCTGTCGCCCTGCTCCTCTACCGCCCCGAACACGGCCCCGAGGTGATCCGCGTGTACCGCGACGTCGTCGAGACCGGCCCGCGGGAGGCGAGCGGCGGCGTCCTCTATCTCACCGCCCCGCCCGAGGAGTTCGTCCCCGGGCATCTGGTGGGCGGGCTCACCTGCGCGGTCCTCCTGACGTACGCGGGCACCGAGGACGACATGCGCAAGGTCGCCCAGCCGCTGCTGGCGATGCCGCACGAGGCCGAGATCGTCGGCGCGATGCCGTACGCGGACGTGCAGTGCATGATCGACGACCCGCCGGGGATGCGGAACTACTGGTCGGCGGAGTACCTGACCGGTCTGCCGGACGAGCTGGTGGACGTGCTCGCCACCCGCGCCTGGTCGATGCCCGTGCCGACCGGCACCCAGCACGTGCTCTTCCCTCTCGGCGGCGCGATACCGGAGGGCCCGGCCCACTACCCCGTGCCCTACCGGGACTCCCCCTGGGTCGTGCATCCCTTCGGCGTCTGGGCCGACCCCGAGGACGACGAGAGGTGCGTGCGGTGGGTACGGGACGTGCGCGCCGACGTCCGGCCGTGGAGCACCGGCGACGTCTACCTCAACTTCGTCGGCGACGAGGGCGCCGACCGGGTCGTCGCCGGACTCGGCATCGACAACTACCGGCGGCTGACGGCGGTGAAGACCGCGTACGACCCCGACAACGTCTTCCGCTTCAACCACAACATCCCGCCGGCCTGACGAGCGGGTACGGTCCGCTCCATGGACACCCGTGGAGGCCGCGAACCAGGTGACGGCCGTGAGGCGCAGGGCGGCATCACCGTGCGGCGGGCGCTGGAGCTGCCCGGACTGCGCGGCGGGCTGCCGGAGATCCTCGCGGGCGCCGACCGGCTGCACCGCACCGTGCGCTGGGTGCACGCGGGCGAGGTCCCGAACATCGCCTCGCTCCTCAAGGGCGGCGAGCTGCTGCTGACCACCGGGTACGGGCTCGGCACCCGACCCGCCGACCAGCGCGCGTTCGTCCGGACCCTCGCCGAGCGCGGTATCTCGGCCCTGGTCGTCGAACTGGGCCCGCGCTTCGCCCGGCTCCCGGCGGCCCTCGTCGAGACCGCGCGCTCGGCCGGACTCCCGCTCGTCCAACTGCACCGCGAGGTGGCCTTCGTGACGGTCACCGAGGAGATCCACACCGAGATCGTCAACGGCCACTACGCGCTCCTCCAGCAGGCCGAGGAAGTGCACCGCCGCTGTACCGAGGCCCTGCTCGGCGGGGGTGGGGTCCCGCAGGTCCTCGGCATCCTGGCCGACTTCAGCGGCAACCCGGTGTTCCTGGAGACCCCCGACGGACAGCTCCTCTACGCCGCCGGGACCGGGCCCGCGGACACCGATCCCCTCCAGGTGTGGGAGGGGCTGCGCGGCCGGCACCAGGACGAGCCGCCAGCCGGGACGACCCTCGTCGACGTACCGGGCGGCGGCCACGGCACCGGCTCGGTACGGGCCCGGCTGGTCCTCCTGCCCGTCGTCGCCCCCCTGACGCCCGTCCACCGGATGGCGGCCGAACGCGCCGCCGGCATCCTCGCCGTCGTCCTGATGCAGGCCCGCCAGGAGGAGGAGCTGGCCGCGCGGGGGCGCGGCGATTTCCTCACCGACCTCGCCGAGGGCCGCGTGCAGGCCGAGGACGCTCCCGCGCAGGCCCGCGTCCTCGGTTTCAAGCCGGGCTCCGGACCCCTGCTGCCCGTCGTGATGCGGCTCGCCGACGGCCTCTCCCCCGGCGGCGGCTGGGCCGTCCTGGCCCGCGCGGTGGCCGAGGAACTGGCCTCCGTGGGCGTACCCGCGCTCCTCGGCGTGCGCCCCGTCGAGGGCCGTGTACCGCTGCTGCTGGGCCTGCGCGCGGAGTCGGAGCGCATCTCGGTGGCCGACAAGGTCGCGGCGGCGCTGCGGGCCGGCGTGGAGCGTGCCGGGATGCCGCGGCCGGGCGGACGGCCGCCCGTGGTGGTCGTCGGGGTGCCCGGCGGCTGGGCGGACGCATCGGCGGGCCTGCGGCACGCGGCGGAGGCGGCGACGGCAGCACAGGGCCTGGCCGACCGCCCCTGGTACGACGCCCGGCGCCTGGACATCGACCTGCTGCTGTGGCGGCTGCGCGACCACCCCGACCTGGCCGCCTTCGTGGACCGCGCCATCGGCCCCCTGCGCGACCACGACGACCGGGCCAGGCCCTCGCTGCTGCCCACCCTGGAGACGTATCTCGCGCACGCGGGCCGCAAGGCGGAGACCGCCCGCGAGCTGCATCTCAACCGCCAGACCCTCTACAACCGCCTCGCGCGGATCGGCGAACTGCTCGGCACCGACCTGGACGACCCCCAGGCGGTGCTGGCACTGAGCCTGGCCCTGCGGGCACGCAGACACGTCGGCTGAGGCCCGGCCCTCGGGAGCGGCCGTCAGGTCAGGGGCCTGAGCTGCGTCAACTCGTCGTACACGCTGAGCACCTGGGCCACCGTCTCGTCCTCGGTCGGCCAGGTGGCCGCCTGCCGGGAGCCGCGCTCCCGCAGCGCCTCGCACCGGGCGGGGTCGCCGAGGAGGCGTTCGACGGCCCCGGCCAGCGCCTCGGCGTCGCCGTACGGGACGAGTTCCGCGCCGTCGCCGACCAGGTCGGGCACCGATCCGACGGCGGCGGCGACCAGCGGCACGCGCGCGTGGAGCGCATCCTGCGCGAGGACCGAGCGGCCCTCGGCACCGCCGGGCAGCAGCGCGAGGTCGGCGGCCGCGATCAGTTCGGAGACGTCGTCGCGCCGCCCGACGAGCCGAACGGGCAGCTCCTCGTCCTCGATACGCCTTTGCAGCGTGCCCCGCAGCGGCCCCTCGCCCACGACGACGACGAGCGGCGCCGGGTCGAGACCGCGCCACCGACGGGCGGCGTCGAGCAGGGTGTCGTACCCCCGCCGGTGGTCGAGCGTGCCGACGGCCATGAGCAACGGGCGTTCCGTGGCGCCCAGTTCGGCCCTGACCTTGGAAGCGGGCCGGTCCGGGTCCCCGCCGGGGGCGGTCGGGCGCGGCACCGGCAGCGCGACGGCGGCGAGCCGGGCGTCGCGCGCGCCCCGGCTGCGGGCCCGGTCGACCAGGTCGGAGGAGGTGCCGAGCACCACGGCGGCGGCCTTGGCGACCCGCCTCTCCAGCAGCCGCAGCAGATGCGCCCGCGCACCCTCCGCGTACGACCGCGTGTGCAGGGTGACGACGAGCGGGGTGGTGCGTCGGCCTAGCGCGAGGATGGCGCGGAACCCGGCGTGCAGTCCGTGCGCGTGCACCAGGTCGGCGTCCGCGAAGGCGCCGCGCAGACTGGCCACCGAGGCCGGGTCGCTGCTGCGGGGCACATGGACGTGGTGGGCGCCGACGCCGGTGAAGTCGTACTGTCCGTCCGTCTCACTGGGGGCGCAGACGGTGACCCGCACGCCCCTGGCGACCAGCCCCGAGGCCAACGACCGCACGTGCGCGCTGCTCACCGCGCTGCCGCCGCCGAGCACTTGCACGGTCCGCAGCGGCGACTGGCCGTGTGGTGAGTGGCTGCTCACGTGGCTCACGTGGCCGGGGCTCCTGGTTCGGGGTCGGACGGTCACGAAGGAACGCGCAGAAGGGTCCCGCGGTGGGGGTGGGCCGTACGAGGTGCTTCCGCACGGTCCACGCAGCACGTCCCGCTACGTCGTTCCTGTCCAAGGATGCCAGGCCGCAGGGGTGTTCCGGGACAGCCGGACGGGGCGCGAGCCGGAGGGCCGGGCAACCTCGGACCCGGAGTCACCCACACGAGTGAACTCCCGCACGAGGTTGCCCCTCCACGCGACTCGCGTCCCGCCAAGGCGTCACCGACCGTCCCGTCTGCGGACATCGACTCGTCCCGTCCGGGCGACGGCTCGTCCCGCCTAGGCGTCCGCGCGGGCCGCCGCCAGGAGTTCCTCCGCGTGGGCGCGGGCGGTCTCCGAGTCCTCCTGGCCGGCGAGCATGCGCGACAGCTCGCGCACCCGCTCCTCGCCCTCCAGGACCTTCACACCGGACCGGGTCACCGAACCGTCGTTGGTCTTCTCCACCAGCAACTGCCGGTCCGCGAAGGCCGCCACCTGCGGCAGGTGCGTGACCACCACGACCTGCGCCGATCTGGCGAGACGAGCGAGCCGCCGACCGATCTCGACCGCGGCCTTGCCGCCGACACCGGCGTCGACCTCGTCGAAGAGGTACGTCGGCACGGGGTCCGTCCCCGCGAACACCACCTCCACGGCCAGCATCACCCGCGACAGCTCACCACCGGACGCGCCCTTGGCGATGGGCCTCGGCGGCGCCCCCGGATGCGGCGCGAGCAGCAGCTCGACCTCGTCCGCGCCGGAGGGCCCGTACGCGACCGTACGCCCGCCCACCTCGACGCCCTCGGGGTCGTCCGTCTGCCGGATCTCGAACGACACGCGCGCGTGCGGCATGGCGAGCGAGGCCAACTCGGCGGTGACGGCCGCGGCGAACCGCTCGGCGGCCTCGGCACGGGCGTCCGTCAACGCCTGGGCGAGGCCCCCCAACTCGGCCCGCAACGCGTCCCGCTCGGCGGTCAGCTCCTCGATGCGCTCGTCGTCGCCGTCGAGTTCGGTGAGCCGCTGGGCGCCCTCCTCGGCCCACGACAGCACCGAGGTGATGTCCTGGCCGTACTTGCGCGTCAGCGCCGTCAGCGCGGCCCGCCGCTCCTCGACGGCCGCCAGCCGCAGCGGGTCGGCGTCCAGGTCGTCGGCGTATCCGGCCAGTTCCCCGGCCACGTCGCCCAGCAGGATCCCGACCTCCCCGATCCGCTCGGCGAGCACGGCGAGCGCCGGGTCGTGCGACCGCACGGCCTCCAGCGCGCGGTGCGCGCCCGCGACGAGGGTGGTGGCGTCCACCCCCTCCGGGTCCTCGGGGTTGCCCGCGAGCGCGGCGTGCGCGGCCGTCGCCGCCGAGGCCAGCGCCTCCGCGTGCCCGAGCCGCTCGGCCTCCTCGGCCAGCTCCACGTCCTCGCCGGCCCGGGGCTCGACGCCGGCGATCTCGTCCAGGCCGTACCGCAGCATGTCGGCTTCCTGGGCACGCTCCCGCGCACGGGTGACGATCTCGTCGAGTTCGGTCGCCACGGCCCGCAGCCGCCGGTAGGCCTCGCCGTACTTGGTGAGCGGTACGGCCACCGCGTCGCCCGCGTACCGGTCGAGCGCCGCCCGCTGCCGGGACAGCTTCAGCAGCCCCTGCTGGTCGGTCTGCCCGTGCACGGCGACGAGTTCGTCGGCCAGCTCGGCGAGCATGCCCACGGGGACGGACCGACCGCCCAGATGTGCCCGGGACCGTCCCTCGGCGGACACGGTACGGCTGATCAGCAGCGCCCCGTCGTCGAGTTCGGCCCCGGCCTCCTCGGCCCGGACCACCGCCGCCGCGCCCTCGGGCACGGCGATCCGGCCCTCCACGACGGCGTTCTTCGCACCGATCCGCACGAGCGCCGGGTCCGCCCGCCCGCCGAGCAGCAGGCCGAGGCTGGTGACCACCATGGTCTTGCCCGCACCCGTCTCACCCGTCACGGCGGTGAAGCCGGGCGACAACTCGACGACAGCGTCGTCGATGACTCCGAGCGACCGTATCCGCATCTCCTCCAACACGGACACGACCTTACGAGGTCGGGGAGGGAGACCGCGACGCCCCCCGGCACCTATGTCACTCCCGGGGGGTACAACGCGCTCTTTCAGGGGCGCGAGGCTGTGTCGGTATGCGGCTGCGCCGCGTGGGCGCGACCAGCCACCGACGCCCCGCAGCCGCCGACGCGTCCCGCCGTCCCCCACACCGCGCTAGTGCCGAGCCCCCCGCCACCCGGAAACGGGCAGCGCGAACTTGGCCACCAGCCGGTCGGTGAACGAAGCGTGGTGCAGCCGGGCCAACCGCACCGGCACCGCCCCCCGCCGCACCTCCACCCGCGCCCCCGGCGGCAGCTCGACGGTCCGCCGCCCGTCGCACCACAGCACGCCCGGCGGAATGTGCGGCAGCACCTCCACCGCCAGCACCGAGTTCGGCGAGGTCACCAACGGCTTGGCGAACAGCGCGTGCGCGGAGATCGGCACCATCAGCAGTGCCTCGACCTCGGGCCACACCACGGGCCCGCCCGCCGAGAACGCGTACGCCGTCGACCCGGTCGGCGTCGACAGCACGATGCCGTCGCACCCGAACCCGGTCACCGGCCGCCCGTCGATCTCCAGGACGACTTCCAGCAGCTTCTCGGCGCCCGCCTTCTGCACGGCCGCCTCGTTGAGCGCCCAGTCCGTGTGGACGATGTCCCCGTTCTGGTGGACGACCACATCGACGGTCATCCGCTCCTCGACCTCGTAGGACTTGGTCACCACACGGTCGACGACCTTGTCGAGGTCGTCCCGCTCGGCCTCCGCGAGGAAGCCGACGCTGCCGAGGTTGACGCCCAGCATCGGCACCCCGGACGCGCGGGCGAACTCGGCGCCGCGCAGCAGCGTGCCGTCACCGCCGAGGACGATGAGCAGCTCGCACCCGTCGAGGCACTGCGGGGTGGCCTCCTTGACGAGTTCCACCTCCTCCGGCAGCGGGATGTCCTCGGCCTCGTACTCCAGGACGCGCACGACGATGCCGTGGTGCAGCAGCCCCTTGACGACGAGTTCGGCACTGCGGATCGCCGCCGGCCGCCCGGTGTGGGTGAGCAGGAAGACAGTTCGAGATCGGTCCTGAGTCACCGCGGGCCCTCCGCCACTGCTCGGTCGACGTCGGCCGGGTCCAGCGCGGGAGCCCCGGCACGCAGCCACAGAAAGTACTCGACATTGCCCGAGGGGCCGGGCAGCGGACTGGCCGTCACACCCTTCACCCCGAGCCCCAGCTCCCCGGCCCGCCGGGCCACCCCGCGCACCGCCTCGGCGCGCAGTTCCGGACTCCGCACGACTCCCCCACTGCCCAGCCGCTCCTTCCCCACCTCGAACTGCGGCTTGACCATCATCACCAGATCGGCATCCGGCTTCACGCACCGCACCAGGGCGGGCAGTACCAGGCCGAGCGGGATGAAGGACAGATCCCCCACGACAAGATCCACAGGCTCCCCATCGATCGCTTCGAGCGTCAACTCGCGTACGTTCGTACGGTCCTTGACGGTGACGCGTTCATCGCTCTGCAAGGTCCAGGCGAGTTGTCCGTATCCCACGTCCACGGCGACGACGTGCGCGGCCCCGGCCCGCAGCAGTACGTCGGTGAACCCGCCGGTGGAGGCTCCGGCGTCCAGCGCCCTCCGCCCCTCGACGGCCAGCCCCTGCGGGACGAAGACCTCCAGCGCGCCCGCGAGCTTGTGGCCGCCCCGGGACACGTACTCGGGGTCGCTGTCGTCGCTCACGACCACGATGGCGGCAGCGGTCTCCACCTGGGTGGCGGACTTGGTCGCGACGGTCCTGCCGACGGTGACCCGACCGGCGGCGATCAGCTGGCTCGCGTGCTCACGCGACCGCGCGAGCTTCCGCCGGACCAGTTCGGCGTCCAGACGACGGCGTGCGACTCCTGCCACGTTCGGTTCAGCTCCTGCTTTCGTGGGTCCGCGGGGGCACCGGAGGTCCCGGGCGGGCGTCGAGCGCGGTGAGCGCGTCGCGCAGCCCCCGGTGTACATCCTCGTACACCTCCACATGGCCGTCGGTGGCGAGGTGGTCGGCGTCGGCCAGCCGGTCGAGGGCCGTGTCGACCTCGGGGTGGCCGGTGGCGGTGCGGGGCACGTCCAGCGGGGCCGGGGCGGCGGGGTCGTCCTCGGGTCCGGCCTCGTCCGGCGGCTCCGGAACCGCCGCGTCCGCCTGCGCCACGACCTCGGGCAAAGAGTCGCTCATGCCCAGACGCTACCGCGAAGCTCTGGGGTACCGTCGGTCGCGATGGCAACGATCGATGAGTGCCGCGCCGCGCTCGAAAAGCTCTCGGACACCATGGCAGGCGCCGATGGACACGTGCGCGAGGCGACGGCCCTCGACCGCTCGGTGAGCTGCCACATCAGGGATCTCGACGTCACCTTCGTGGGCCGGATGCGGGAGGGCCGGATCGAGGTGCACCACACCCTCCAGGGGCCGCCCGTCGAGAAGGCGCAGATCCGCCTCGCGATGACGGGCGACGACCTGGTGGCCCTGGTCGACGGGGAACTGAACTTCGCCAAGGCCTGGGGTTCGGGCCGGGTGAAGCTGGAGGCAGGCTTCCGCGACCTGCTCCAGCTCAGGAAGCTCCTCTAGCAGCCGTCACCTTCTCGGCCCCCGCCTCGCCGGACCGTGCCTTGCGCGCCGCCGGCACCACCAGGGGGGTGCCCGTCTCCGGGTCGTCGATGACCCGGCAGCGCAGCCCGAACACCTTTTCGACCAGCTCGGCGGTGACGGTCTCGGAGGGGGCGCCCTCGGCGATCACCGAGCCGCCGCGCAGGGCGATGAGGTGGGTGGCGTAGCGGGCGGCGTGGTTGAGGTCGTGCAACACGGCGACCAGCGTGCGCCCCTGCTCCTCGTGGAGTTCGGCGCACAGGTCGAGCACGTCGATCTGGTGCTGGATGTCGAGGAAGGTGGTCGGCTCGTCGAGCAGCAGCAGCGGGGTCTGCTGGGCGAGTGCCATGGCGATCCAGACCCGCTGGCGCTGGCCGCCGGACAGCTCGTCGACGTAGCGGTCGGCCAGCTCGGCGACCCCGGTCGACTCCATGGACTCCCGGACGATCCGCTCGTCCTCGGCCGACCACTGCCGCAGCAGCCCCTGGTGCGGGTACCGGCCGCGGCCCACCAGGTCGCCGACGGTGATCCCGTCGGGCGCGATCGACGACTGCGGCAGCAGCCCGAGCGTCCGGGCGACCTTCTTCGCGGGCATCGACTGGATGACCTGTCCGTCGAGCAGCACCCGCCCCTGGGACGGCTTCAGCATCCGGGAGAGGGCTCGCAGCAGCGTGGACTTGCCGCAGGCGTTGGGGCCGACGATCACGGTGAACGAGTTGTCGGGAATCTCCACCGACAGCTGTTCGGCGATGACCCGCTGGTCGTAGGCGAGAGTGACGTTCTCGGCGGACAGGCGGTTCACGGTGCTCCTCTTGTCGTTCGCGTACGCCGACGCGCTGTCGTTGTCGTTCATGTCCGCGCGGGCTTCATATCCGCCCGGCCTTCCGCTCGGTGACCAGCAGCCACAGCAGATAGACGCCACCGAGTACGCCGGTGACCACGCCGACCGGCAGCCGGTCGGCCCCGAAGGCCCGCTGCGAGGCCAGGTCGGCGACGACCAGCAGAGTCGCGCCCATGCACATCGCGGGCACCAGGTTCGGGCCCGGGTAACGGGTCAGCCGCTTGGCGAGCTGGGGCGCGGTGAGGGCGACGAAACTGACCGGCCCGGCGGCGGCGGTGGCTCCGGCCGTGAGCAGCACGGCCGACACCATCAGCAGCAGCCGTACGCGCTCGACGCTCACCCCGAGGGCGTACGACACGTCGTCGCCCATCTCCATCATCCGCAGCCCGCGTGCGTTGCCGAGCACCAGCGGGACGAGGATCGCGCACATGATCAGCAGCGGCCAGACCTGGGCCCAGTCACGGCCGTCGAGGGAGCCGGTCATCCAGACGACCGCGCGGCCCGCGTCGACGAGGTCGGCCTTGGTGATCAGGTAGCCGTTGACCGCCGTGACGATCGCGGAGACACCGATGCCGACCAGCACCAGCCGGTAGCCGTGCACGCCCCGCTTCCAGGCCAGCACATAGATCGCGATGCCGGTGACCAGACCGCCGACGAGCGCTCCGAGGGCGACCTGGTTCGCGCTGCCGGAGAACAGCACGATCACGACCAGGGCCCCGGCGGTGGCGCCCTGGGAGAGGCCGAGCACGTCCGGACTGCCCAGCGGGTTGCGGGAGACGGACTGGAACAGCGCCCCGCCGAGCCCGAGCGAGGCCCCGACGAGGAGCCCGACCAGAACTCTGGGCAGCCGCAGCTCGTTGACGATGAACTCCTGGCCCGCGTCCCCGTCGCCCAGCAGCGTCCTCAGGACGTCGCCGGCCGGGATCGGGAAGTCGCCGGTCCCGATCAGGACGACGCTCGCGGTCAGCGCCGCCAACAGCAGCAGGACGACGACCGTGAACGCCCGCACGTCCAGCCGGACGGACAGGCCGCCGGCCGTGCGGAGCGCCCGGCCGCCCCCGGCGGGCTCGTTCATGACGTGGGTCTCCCTCGTGGCCTGCGTCTTCACAGCTGGGCCGTCCTCCGCCGTCGTACGAGAAAGATGAAGACCGGACCGCCCAGGATCGCGGTGACGATGCCGACCTGGAGTTCCGCGGGCCGCGCCACCATGCGCCCGAGCACGTCGGCGCCGAGCAGCAGCACGGGCGACAGTACGGTCGCGTACGGCAGGATCCAGCGCAGGTCGGGCCCGGTGAAGGACCGCACGACGTGCGGGACCATCAGCCCGACGAAGACGATCGGCCCGCAGGCCGCCGTCGCGGCACCGCACAGCACGGTGGCGGCGGCCATGGAGAGGGCACGGGTGCGGTTGAGGTTGGCGCCGAGCGCGCGGGCGGTGTCGTCGCCCATGGCCATCGCGTTCAGCGGGCGGGCGAGCAGCAGCGCGACGACCGTACCGGCGGCCAGGAACGGCAGCACCTGGGTGATGGTCTCGTCGGTCGCCGAGGCGAGTGAACCGACCGTCCAGAAGCGCATCTTGGAGAGTGCCGCGTCGTCCATGATCATCACGGCCTGGAGGTAGCCGTAGAGCGCGGCACTGATGGCCGTGCCCGCGAGCGCCAGCCGCACGGGCGTCGCTCCACGGCTCCCGCCGAGGAACCAGACCAGCGCCCCGACCAGAGCGGCGCCGGCGAACGCGAACCACACGTACCCGCTCAGCGAGGTGACACCGAAGTAGGTGATGGCGGTGACCACGGCCGCGGACGCGCCCGCGTTGATGCCGAGCAGGCCCGGGTCGGCGAGCGGGTTCCGGGTGAGTGCCTGGAGGACGGCACCGGCCGACCCGAGCGCGGCTCCGGCGAGCAGTCCGAGGAGCGTGCGCGAGATCCGCTCCCCGACCACGGCGTCGCCGTACGTCCCCGTGTCCTCGAACAGGCCGTGCCAGACCTGTTCGAGGGAGAGTTCTTTCGCACCGATCGCGATACTCGCCAGGGCGACCAGGGCGAGGATCACGAGGGCCACGAGAAGCCCGACGGCTCGTACCGCCCGGCGATTCGGTGGCGCGGGGGCGGTCTCCGCGCTCGGTTCAGGGGGACTGTCGACCAACACCCGGTTAGGTTAGCCTACCCTCCTTTTTGGCTCGATCCCGTCCACGAACACCGCACACGCCGCGGACTGCGGACTGCGGCGCTCACCTGCGGCTGCGGCTGCGCGGCTGCGGCTGCCTGGGACGATCGAGCCCCTCACAGTCCCAGTCGGGCCAGCGCCTTCTCCCCGTCCAGCTCGCACGAGCCCTCGCCGGCCGCCGTCCAGGCCGCCGCACACAGCGCGCGCAGCCCGTCCAGGGCCCCACCCTCACCGTCGAGTTCCAGCCGGTCCGGTCCCGCCGTGGCCGTCCAGCCACCGCAGCGGAAACCGGTGCCCGCCTCGACGACCTCAGGCTGCCCGGTGAGCATGCCCCGCAGATCGGCGTCGACATACGTGGGCCGATGCTGCGGAGGCGCAGCCAGCAACTGTGCGCCGTCGGTGACACCGGTCAGCACCAGCAGTGAGTCGACTCCGCCGTTGAACGCTCCCTCGATGTCCGTGTCCAGCCGGTCCCCGACCACCAACGGCCGCTCGGCACCGGTGCGCAGGATCGTCTCGCGGTGCATCGGCGGCAGCGGCTTGCCCGCCACCTGCGGCTCCGCGCCGGTCGCGATCCGGACCACCTGCACCGCCGCCCCGTTGCCCGGCGCGATCCCGCGCGCGCTCGGGATCGTCAGGTCGGTGTTGGACGCGAACCACGGCACCCCGCGCGCGATGGCGTAGCAGGCCTCCGCGAACCGCCCCCAGGGCAGCTCGGGGCCGCCGTACCCCTGCACCACCGCCGCCGGATCGTCGTCCGCCGACTCGACCGGCTCCAGACCCCGCTCGCGCAGCGCGACGCGCAGCCCCTCACCACCGATGACCAGCACCCGCGCCCCGGCGGGCAGCTGCTCGCTGATCAGGCGGGCCACGGCCTGCGCCGAGGTGATGACGTCACCGGCCTCGGTCGGTATGCCGAGGGCCGTCAGATGCGCGGCCACCGTGTCGGGCGTCCGCAGCGCGTTGTTGGTGACGTACGCGAGGTGCATACCACCGGCGCGCGCTGTGCTCAGGGACTCCACGGCGTACGCGATCGCGCTCCCTCCCGCGTACACCACACCGTCCAGATCGAGCAGAGCCGTGTCGTACGCCTCGCTCAGGGCCTGCCCACTGCCGTCGGGCCGCGTCCTGACTGCCTGGCTCATCGTGCTCCGCTCCTCGCTCGGTCCGACGTCCGACGGTCGCCGCGGCGGCCGGGTCGGGCGGCCGTGGGTCGACAATCGGTCAGGTCACTTTCCCCGATCATCCCTCACGGCACCGACACCCATACGATGCATCAATGAACTACGCAGGTCCCGCGGAGGAGATCCCGGCGCGCAGCGGCCTCGAACTGACCCCGTTCCGGGGGCTTCGCTACGACCCCGACCGGGTCGGCAGCCTGGCCGCCGTGACATCACCGCCGTACGACGTCGTCGTACGGCCGGACGGTCTGCTCCACCTCGAATCCGCCGATCCCCACAACATCGTCCGCCTGATACTCCCCCAGGGCAGTACCCCGGGCGCCCGTGACGAACAGGCGGCCGACACACTGCGCCGCTGGCTCGCCGACGGTGTCCTCGCCGCCGACGCCGAGCCCGGTCTCTACGTGTACGAGCAGGCGGACGGCAGCATCCTCCAACGCGGTCTCATAGGCGCCCTCCGCCTCTCCGAGCCCTCCGCCGGCGTGGTCCTCCCCCACGAGGACGTCATCCCCCACGTCATCGCGGACCGCGCTGCCCTGATGCGCGCGACCGGCACCAACATGGAGCCCCTGCTGCTCACGTACCGGGGGGACGGCGCCGGGGCCGGAGCGACAGCCGTGGTCGAACGCACCACGGAACGCGCCCCGCTCCTCGCCACGACCACGGAGGACGGCTTCAGCCATCGCCTCTGGGCAGTCACCGACCCCGCCGACCTCGCCGAGATCCAGTCGGATCTGGCCCGCCACCAGGCCCTGATAGCCGACGGCCACCACCGTTGGGCGACCTACCTCCGGCTCCGCTCGGAGCACCCGTCCCCGAGCCCCTGGGACTACGGCCTGGTCCTGCTGGTGGACACCGCCCGCTACCCCCTGCGCGTGCGGGCGATCCACCGCCTCCTCCATCAACTCCCGCTCCCGGCCGCCCTCACCGCCCTGGACGGCTTGTTCCGCGTGCGCCGTCTCGATGTCCCGCTCCCGGAGGCCCTCGAAGCTCTGGCGGACGCGGCCGCCACCGGCAACGCCTTCGTCCTCGCGGGTGACGGTTCCTTCCACCTCGTCGACCGCCCGGACCCGGACCTCCTCGCCCGTACGATCCCCGCCGACCGCCCATCGGCCTGGCGCACCCTGGACGCGACGGTGCTGCACGCCACCCTCCTCGACCACGTCTGGCGCATCCCCGAGGACTCCCCGGCGCATGTCGCCTACATCCACGACACGGCGGCGACCGTGGAGAAGGCCGAACGCGCCGGCGGCACGGCCGTCCTCATGCACCCGGTCCGCGAGGAGGTCGTACGCGAGCTGGCCCGCCAGGGCGTCACGATGCCCCGCAAGTCCACGTCGTTCGGCCCCAAGCCGGCGTCGGGGCTGGTCCTGCGCGCGCTGGAGTTCTGAAGCGGCGGCTTCCGGGGTGGCCGGGGGCCGGGCGATCGGACATACAAGCGGACATACAGAAGGGCGGGACCCCTGCACGGGATCCCGCCCTTCACTGTCTGCCCGGGACGTCAGTCCTTGCCGTCGACACCGGCGTCCGTGTCCGCGTCCGCGTCCTTCACGTCGGCACCCCCGACAACCTCGTGGTCCTTGTGGTCCTTGTGGTCCTGGCGGTTCTCAAGGTCCTCGCGGTCAGCGCGGTGGTCCTCGTCGGAATTCTCGGCCTCGTTGTCGTCCCGGTCCTCGTCCTCGTCCTCGTCCTCGACGAGGACGTCCACGAACTCGACACCGTCCATCTCCGCCAACCGGTCCGACGCGTCCGTGCTGCCGTCCTTGTCGGCCTCGACGGCCTTGGCGAACCACTCCCGCGCCTCGTCCTCACGCCCGGCCGCGAGCAACGCGTCGGCGTAGGCGTACCGCAGGCGCGCGGTCCACGGCTGTACGGAGTTGGAGGCCAGCTCGGGGCTCTGCAGCGTCACGATGGCCGCGTCGAGCTGGTCCATGTCACGCCGAGCGCCGGCCGCGACGAGCCGCATCTCGACCTGGCCCGCCTTGTCCAGCTTGTGCACCTCGGGCGCCCCGGCCATGTCGAGCGCCTTCTCGGGCCGCCCGAGACCACGCTCGCAGTCCGCCATGACGGGCCACAGCTCGACGTTGCCGGTCATCCGCCGGGCCGCACGGAACTCCGCGAGCGCCTCGCTGTACTTCTGGTTCGCGTACGCGGCGAAGCCGGCCGCTTCCCGCACGGCCGCCACACGCGAGGCCAGCCGCAGCGCGACCCTGGAGTAGCCGTACGCCCCCTCGGGGTCCTCGTCGATGAGCCGCGCGACCATCACCAGGTTCTTGGCGACATCGTCCGCGAGCGTCTTCGGCAGGCTCTGGAGCTCCTGCCGTACGTCCTTGTCAATCTCCTCGCCGGTGACGTCCTCCGGGATCGGCAGCCGCTTGATCGGCTCACGGTCCCGGTCCCGCTCGTCGCGGAAACGCCCACCGCCACGCCGGTCGTCGCCGCCGCGCCGGTCGTCACGGCCACGGAAGCCACCGGGCCGACCCCCACGGTCGTCCCGACGGGGGCCACGGCCCCGGTCGTCCCGGCCACGATCGTCGCGTCCACGGAACCCGCCGGGGCGCTCACCTCCACGGCTGTCGTCGCGCCCGCGGAAGCCGCCGCCGCGCTGGTCACCACGGCTGTCGTCACGACGGAAACCACCGCGGTCGTCATCGCGACGGTACGAGGGACGGTCACCCTCACGACGCTCGGGACGAGCCGGGCGGTCGTCCCGACGGTCGTCACGAGAGAACGCGGGACGGTCGTCGCGCCGGTCGTCACGGCGCTCGTCGCGACGGAAGGCCGGCCGGTCACCGCGATCACTGTCCCGGCGGTCGTCACGGCGGAAGTCTTCGCGACGGTCGTCACGCCGGAAAGGCGGTCGGTCACCGTCGCGACGGTCGTCACGCCGGAAGGGCGGACGCCCACCGCGGTCGTCTCCACGGCGGTCGTCTCGGCCGCGGTCGTCGCGCCCGCGGAAGCCGCCGCCGCGCTGCTCACCACGGCTGTCGTCACGACGGAAACCACCGCGGTCGTCATCGCGACGGTACGAGGGACGGTCACCCTCACGACGCTCGGGACGAGCCGGGCGGTCGTCCCGACGGAACCCACGGTCCCGGTCGTCACGACGGAAGCCGCCACGATCACCACGGTCCCCGCTGTCCCGCCGGTCGTCACGCCGGTCGTCACGAGAGAACGCGGGACGGTCGTCACGCCGGTCGTCACGGCGCTCGTCGCGACGGAAGGCCGGCCGGTCGCCGTCACGACGGAAGCCACGGTCGCGATCCCGATCGTCACGACGGGGCGCCCCGGGGCGGTCGTCACGGCGGAACGCGGGACGAGACCCCCGGTCGCCCTCACGGCGGTCGTCCCGACGGTCGTCACGGCCACGGAAGCCACCGCCACGGTTGTCGTCACGACGGAAGCCACCACGATCATCGCGGCGCTCATCGCGACGGAACCCGCCTCGGTCGTCACCACGGCGGTCGTCGCTACGGCGGTCGTCACCACGGCGATCGTCGCTACGGCGATCGTCACGTCGGCCGTAACCACCACGGTCGTTGTCGCGCCGGTCGTTGTCGCGGCGCGGTCCACCGCGATAGCCGCCACGGTCACCACTGTCCCGTCGCCGCTGGTCGCGCTCCGGTCGATCGTCGGGAGAGTTGGTGGACATGGTGACTCCTGTCTTCGGTACTGCAAGCATTCTAGAAACAAAAGGACCCCTGGTCCCAGCTGAACGCTGGGACCAGGGGTCCTTTCCAAAGATTGTTCGGCGGCGTCCTACTCTCCCACAGGGTCCCCCCTGCAGTACCATCGGCGCTGTAAGGCTTAGCTTCCGGGTTCGGAATGTAACCGGGCGTTTCCCTCACGCTATGACCACCGAAACACTATGAAACTATGAATACCGCACCATCCCTCGTGACCATGAGAAATGGGGTTGTTCGTGGTTTCAGAACCAACACAGTGGACGCGAGCAACTGAGGACAAGCCCTCGGCCTATTAGTACCAGTCAACTCCACCCGTTACCAGGCTTCCATATCTGGCCTATCAACCCAGTCGTCTACTGGGAGCCTTACCCCATCAAGTGGGTGGGAATACTCATCTCGAAGCAGGCTTCCCGCTTAGATGCTTTCAGCGGTTATCCCTCCCGAACGTAGCCAACCAGCCATGCCCTTGGCAGAACAACTGGCACACCAGAGGTTCGTCCGTCCCGGTCCTCTCGTACTAGGGACAGCCCTTCTCAATATTCCTGCGCGCGCAGCGGATAGGGACCGAACTGTCTCACGACGTTCTAAACCCAGCTCGCGTACCGCTTTAATGGGCGAACAGCCCAACCCTTGGGACCGACTCCAGCCCCAGGATGCGACGAGCCGACATCGAGGTGCCAAACCATCCCGTCGATATGGACTCTTGGGGAAGATCAGCCTGTTATCCCCGGGGTACCTTTTATCCGTTGAGCGACGGCGCTTCCACAAGCCACCGCCGGATCACTAGTCCCGACTTTCGTCCCTGCTCGACCCGTCGGTCTCACAGTCAAGCTCCCTTGTGCACTTACACTCACCACCTGATTGCCAACCAGGCTGAGGGAACCTTTGGGCGCCTCCGTTACCCTTTGGGAGGCAACCGCCCCAGTTAAACTACCCATCAGACACTGTCCCCGATCCGGATCACGGACCCGGGTTAGACATCCAGCACGACCAGACTGGTATTTCAACGACGACTCCACCCGAACTGGCGTCCGAGCTTCACAGTCTCCCAGCTATCCTACACAAGCCGAACCGAACACCAATATCAAACTGTAGTAAAGGTCCCGGGGTCTTTCCGTCCTGCTGCGCGAAACGAGCATCTTTACTCGTAGTGCAATTTCACCGGGCCTATGGTTGAGACAGTCGAGAAGTCGTTACGCCATTCGTGCAGGTCGGAACTTACCCGACAAGGAATTTCGCTACCTTAGGATGGTTATAGTTACCACCGCCGTTTACTGGCGCTTAAGTTCTCAGCTTCGCCACCCCGAAGAGTGACTAACCGGTCCCCTTAACGTTCCAGCACCGGGCAGGCGTCAGTCCGTATACATCGCCTTACGGCTTCGCACGGACCTGTGTTTTTAGTAAACAGTCGCTTCTCGCTGGTCTCTGCGGCCACCCCCAGCTCAAGCAGCAAGTGCTATCACCAGGTGTGGCCCCCCTTCTCCCGAAGTTACGGGGGCATTTTGCCGAGTTCCTTAACCATAGTTCACCCGAACGCCTCGGTATTCTCTACCAGACCACCTGAGTCGGTTTAGGGTACGGGCCGCCATGAAACTCGCTAGAGGCTTTTCTCGACAGCATAGGATCATCCACTTCACCACAATCGGCTCGGCATCAGGTCTCAGCCACAAGTGCGACGGATTTACCTATCGCACGGCCTACACCCTTACCCCGGGACAACCACCGCCCGGGATGGACTACCTTCCTGCGTCACCCCATCACTCACCTACTGCAAGTCTGGTTCGTCGGCTCCACCACTCCCCTTCACCCGAAGGATCCGGGACGGCTTCACGGACTTAGCATCGCCTGGTTCGATGTTTGACGCTTCACAGCGGGTACCGGAATATCAACCGGTTATCCATCGACTACGCCTGTCGGCCTCGCCTTAGGTCCCGACTTACCCTGGGCAGATCAGCTTGACCCAGGAACCCTTGGTCAATCGGCGCAAACGTTTCTCACGTTTGTATCGCTACTCATGCCTGCATTCTCACTCGTGAACCGTCCACAACTCGCTTACACGGCTGCTTCACCCGGCACACGACGCTCCCCTACCCATCACGATCCCCGTTGGGGGTATATATCGCAATGACACGACTTCGGCGGTACGCTTGAGCCCCGCTACATTGTCGGCGCGGAATCACTAGACCAGTGAGCTATTACGCACTCTTTCAAGGGTGGCTGCTTCTAAGCCAACCTCCTGGTTGTCTCTGCGACTCCACATCCTTTCCCACTTAGCGTACGCTTAGGGGCCTTAGTCGATGCTCTGGGCTGTTTCCCTCTCGACCATGGAGCTTATCCCCCACAGTCTCACTGCCGCGCTCTCACTTACCGGCATTCGGAGTTTGGCTAAGGTCAGTAACCCGGTAGGGCCCATCGCCTATCCAGTGCTCTACCTCCGGCAAGAAACACACGACGCTGCACCTAAATGCATTTCGGGGAGAACCAGCTATCACGGAGTTTGATTGGCCTTTCACCCCTAACCACAGGTCATCCCCCAGGTTTTCAACCCTGGTGGGTTCGGTCCTCCACGAAGTCTTACCTCCGCTTCAACCTGCCCATGGCTAGATCACTCCGCTTCGGGTCTTGAGCGTGCTACTAAAGTCGCCCTATTCGGACTCGCTTTCGCTACGGCTACCCCACCCGGGTTAACCTCGCAACACACCGCAAACTCGCAGGCTCATTCTTCAAAAGGCACGCAGTCACGAGACACCAAGCAAGCTTGATGTCCGACGCTCCCACGGCTTGTAGGCACACGGTTTCAGGTACTATTTCACTCCGCTCCCGCGGTACTTTTCACCATTCCCTCACGGTACTATCCGCTATCGGTCACCAGGGAATATTTAGGCTTAGCGGGTGGTCCCGCCAGATTCACACGGGATTTCTCGGGCCCCGTGCTACTTGGGTGTCTCTCAAACGAGCCGCTGATGTTTCAGCTACGGGGGTCTTACCCTCTACGCCGGACCTTTCGCATGTCCTTCGCCTACATCAACGGTTTCTGACTCGTCCTGTTGCCGGCAGACAACAGAAGAGAGATCCCACAACCCCGTATACGCAACCCCTGCCGGGTCTCACACGCATACGGTTTGGCCTCATCCAGTTTCGCTCGCCACTACTCCCGGAATCACGGTTGTTTTCTCTTCCTGCGGGTACTGAGATGTTTCACTTCCCCGCGTTCCCTCCACACTGCCTATGTGTTCAGCAGTGGGTGACAGCCCATGACGACTGCCGGGTTTCCCCATTCGGAAACCCCCGGATCAAAGCCTGGTTGACGACTCCCCGGGGACTATCGTGGCCTCCCACGTCCTTCATCGGTTCCTGGTGCCAAGGCATCCACCGTGCGCCCTTAAAAACTTGGCCACAGATGCTCGCGTCCACTGTGCAGTTCTCAAACAACGACCAACCACCCGTCACACACCACCTACATGGTGCTTCACCGGGGCCGGCAACTGAAGGAAAGTTCATTCCCTCAGACACCCAACAGCGTGCCCGACCAGATTCCGTCCGGAGATCATGTTTTCCACGCTCTTGCGAGCAGTACTAACAGCCTCCGGCCCGTGAAACCGGCCGAATAATCAACGTTCCACCCATGAGCAACCACCGTCGGACGTTCGCCGACGTTGTGGCCCTGGATCTCTTGCGAGATCTAGATGCTCCTTAGAAAGGAGGTGATCCAGCCGCACCTTCCGGTACGGCTACCTTGTTACGACTTCGTCCCAATCGCCAGTCCCACCTTCGACAGCTCCCTCCCTTGCGGGTTGGGCCACCGGCTTCGGGTGTTACCGACTTTCGTGACGTGACGGGCGGTGTGTACAAGGCCCGGGAACGTATTCACCGCAGCACTGCTGATCTGCGATTACTAGCAACTCCGACTTCATGGGGTCGAGTTGCAGACCCCAATCCGAACTGAGACAGGCTTTTTGAGATTCGCTCCGCCTCACGGCTTCGCAGCTCATTGTACCTGCCATTGTAGCACGTGTGCAGCCCAAGACATAAGGGGCATGATGACTTGACGTCGTCCCCACCTTCCTCCGAGTTGACCCCGGCAGTCTCCTGTGAGTCCCCATCACCCCGAAGGGCATGCTGGCAACACAGAACAAGGGTTGCGCTCGTTGCGGGACTTAACCCAACATCTCACGACACGAGCTGACGACAGCCATGCACCACCTGTACACCGACCACAAGGGGGCGACCATCTCTGGCCGTTTCCGGTGTATGTCAAGCCTTGGTAAGGTTCTTCGCGTTGCGTCGAATTAAGCCACATGCTCCGCTGCTTGTGCGGGCCCCCGTCAATTCCTTTGAGTTTTAGCCTTGCGGCCGTACTCCCCAGGCGGGGAACTTAATGCGTTAGCTGCGGCACCGACGACGTGGAATGTCGCCAACACCTAGTTCCCACCGTTTACGGCGTGGACTACCAGGGTATCTAATCCTGTTCGCTCCCCACGCTTTCGCTCCTCAGCGTCAGTAATGGCCCAGAGATCCGCCTTCGCCACCGGTGTTCCTCCTGATATCTGCGCATTTCACCGCTACACCAGGAATTCCGATCTCCCCTACCACACTCTAGTCTGCCCGTATCGAATGCAGACCCGGGGTTAAGCCCCGGGCTTTCACATCCGACGCGACAGACCGCCTACGAGCTCTTTACGCCCAATAATTCCGGACAACGCTCGCGCCCTACGTATTACCGCGGCTGCTGGCACGTAGTTAGCCGGCGCTTCTTCTGCAGGTACCGTCACTTTCGCTTCTTCCCTGCTGAAAGAGGTTTACAACCCGAAGGCCGTCATCCCTCACGCGGCGTCGCTGCATCAGGCTTTCGCCCATTGTGCAATATTCCCCACTGCTGCCTCCCGTAGGAGTCTGGGCCGTGTCTCAGTCCCAGTGTGGCCGGTCGCCCTCTCAGGCCGGCTACCCGTCGTCGCCTTGGTGAGCCGTTACCTCACCAACAAGCTGATAGGCCGCGGGCTCATCCTTCACCGCCGGAGCTTTCCACCACCAAGAGATGCCCCTAGTGGTTGTATCCGGTATTAGACCCCGTTTCCAGGGCTTGTCCCAGAGTGAAGGGCAGATTGCCCACGTGTTACTCACCCGTTCGCCACTAATCCCCACCGAAGTGGTTCATCGTTCGACTTGCATGTGTTAAGCACGCCGCCAGCGTTCGTCCTGAGCCAGGATCAAACTCTCCGTGAATGTGTACCCGTAATCGGGTGCAAACCACGAGAGCGGAACCACCGGAGGAATAGTCCGATGGTTCACAGCGTCCTCGCTGTGTTTGTTTCAAAGGAACCTCGTCCCAGCTGATGCTGGAGACGGGGTATCAACATATCTGGCGTTGATTTTTGGCACGCTGTTGAGTTCTCAAGGAACGGACGCTTCCTTTGTACTCACCCGAGTTGCTCTCGGGCTTTCCTCCGGGCAGTTTCCCTTCGGCCTTGCTGTCTTGCGTTTCCGACTCTATCAGATCGTTTTCCGATCCGATTCCCTGTCGGCGGGATTTGCCTTTCGGCTGCCTATTGGCCTCGTGGTTTCCCTGCGGCCTTTCGACATTCACTACGTTAGCCGATTCCCTCGGCAACTCATAATTGAGTGGTGCGGGCTGGAATCAGGGCATGCCTAATTCGCCCCCGCCGAGGGGATGTCGTAGGTAGTGGGTTGGCCGCTCTCGGCTGCTGGCTGATCGCCGTAACCGGTTCAAGCGGCTCGGGCTACGTTACGGATCGCCCAGGGGCGAGTCAAGTTGAGCGCCGGCGGGGGACGTGGGCCCGATAAGGGCTGACCGTCGGGTCGTTGGCGATCCAGAAGCGCCAGGGGTGGACACCACCGTCGCCGGAGACTCCGGTGCGGGGGCCGCTCACTACCTGGTCAGAGCTGACCGGAGTACCCGTCAGGACGGTCAGGGGCGTGGGCTCGGGGGCGCAGGCGTCCGTGCCGTCCAGGGCTCGGTCCACCTCCAGGGCCGTAGCCAGCCGGGCCGGCCCTTTGGCCAGTTCCTTGTCATTTCGGGCTGAGATTCGACGTTTGCGAGCGAGGTCGACGCCCTCGGTGATCTCGCCGGCGCGCAGCAGGACCGCGCTCGCCCGGCCCTCCGGGCCGCAGACGAGGTTCATGCAGTGCCACATGCCGTAGGTGAAGTAGACGTACACGTGTCCGGGCGGGCCGAACATCACGCCGTTGCGGGCCGTGCGGCCGCGGTAGGCGTGGGAGCCGGGGTCGTTCGCACCGTCGTAGGCCTCGACCTCCGTGAGACGGAGTTCGATCGGGCCCTCCGGCGTGGTGCGGACGAGGACGCGCCCGAGGAGGTCCGGCGCCACCTCCAGTACGGGGCGGTCGAAGAACTCGCGGGCGAGGGGCGTACGGTCGGGGCTCGCGATCATGGCGTACGAGCGTAGTCCAGACGGGTGCGTGCCGACGGGTGGCGTGGGGGCGTCCTCCTTGGAAGGGTGAAGGAGCTGGAGGACGCGGAACCGGGCGTCGTCGGTTTGCGTTTGTAGTGATCAAGGCTCCGCGCCACGCAGAGCGATCCACACCACAGAGAACACAGAACCACGCAGATACGCAGGCTTTCGCCTGACGGGAGGAACAGACATGGGGTTCAAGCGGCTGCTCGCGAGCCTGGGAGCCGGTGGCGCTTCGGTCGAGA
Source organism: Streptomyces sp. ATCC 21386 (assembly GCF_018728545.1). Lineage (NCBI taxonomy): Bacteria > Bacillati > Actinomycetota > Actinomycetes > Kitasatosporales > Streptomycetaceae > Streptomyces > Streptomyces sp. ATCC 21386. The sequence continues at coordinate 3,401,393 of NZ_JAAVVL010000001.1, read as the reverse complement.
CGGTGTTGACCGAGATCAACGTCGTCCCGGGCGGGGTCGTCCAGGGTGAGGTGCGGATCCAGGGCGGCTCCGTGGACCAGCAGATCGAGGCGCTGTCCGTCGGGCTGCAGGCCAAGGTCGAGGTCGAGGGTCAGGACGCGGAGTACAAGCAGGACATCGAGTTCACCAAACAGCGGCTCGGTGGCGCCTTCGAGCTGAAGGCCGAGGCCGTCCACGTGGTGCCGTTCGGGCTGGAGATCCCGTGGGAGACGCCGATCACCACCATCCAGGGGCAGCCGCTGCCCGGGATGCACATCGGTGTGACCACCGAGCTGGAGATCGCGCGCGCGGTCGACTCCGGTGACCTGGACCCCATCAACGTGCACCCGCTGCCCGCGCAGCAGGCTCTCCTGGACGCCTTCATCCAGCTGGGCTTCCGCTTCAAGAACGCGGACATGGAGCGCGGTCACATCCGGGGGACCCGGCAGAAGCTGCCGTTCTACCAGGAGATCGAGTTCTACCCGCCGCAGCAGTACCACGGCCTGAACCAGGTGGAGCTGAGCTTCGTCGCCGACGAGCGCGAGATGGACGTCGTGCTGGAGATGGACAAGAAGCCGGGTCTGTTCAGCGAGGGCAGCGACTCGTTCCGCTCCTTCAGGGTGGGTCTGCACGACTACCAGGGCACGGACTGGGCGGCGTACCTCAACCAGTGGCTGTCCGAGGTCGGCAGCAAGCGCAGCTGGTTCTAGGCTCGGTACCACCGGAACCACACCCACCCCCGGATCCATCAGGAGGTATCCAGGTGACCGAGCCGAAGAGGCCGCCGCTCCCCCACGATTTCCACCCGGTCGTGCCGTCCTTCACGGTCGCGAGCGAGGACGTCGAGGCGGGTTCCACGCTCAAGGACGCCCAGGTCTACGCGGAGGGGAACACCTCGCCGCAGCTGCGCTGGGAGGGCTTCCCGCCGGAGACCAAGAGCTTCGCCGTGACGTGCTACGACCCGGACGCCCCGACGGGGAGCGGGTTCTGGCACTGGGTCGTGTTCGACATCCCGGCGTCGGTGACGGAGTTGCCGACGGGAGCCGGCTCGGGGAAGTTCGAGGGACTGCCCGAGGGAGCCGTCCACGCGCGCAACGACTACGGGACGAAGGACTTCGGCGGAGCCGCGCCGCCGCCCGGCGATCCGGCGCACCGGTACGTGTTCACGGTGTACGCCGTGGACCAGGAGAAGCTCGGTCCGGATTCGGACGCCTCTCCCGCGGTGGTCGGGTTCAACCTGCGGTTCCACACCCTGGCCCGCGCCCAACTCATCGGTGAGTACGCCGCCGTGGCGGAAAAGTAACGAAGCCGGACGTTCATTGAACGTTTGCCCGTCTCTGGTCTTGGAAGTGATCAGAGACGGGCATTTTTTATTGCGTTGTCCATCTCGGCGTGCCCGGCCAGAGTTGATCCAAGCCCGCCGGGGGGTGGGCTGGCACAGGAGGTGGGCTGGAATGCGGGACACGCTGGTACTGAACGCGAGCTTCGAGCCGCTGTCGACGGTGACGCTCAACCGAGCCGTCGTGCTGGTGCTGCAGGACAAGGCCGTCGTCGAGCAGACCCACCCCGAGCTGCGCATGCGCGGAGCCGCGGTCGACATACCGGCGCCCCGGGTGATCAGACTCTGCAGGTACGTGAGGGTGCCGTTCCGAAGACAAGCGCCGTGGTCGAGGCGGGGAGTGCTGGTACGGGACAGGCACAGGTGCGCGTACTGCGGCCGTCGGGCGACGACCGTGGACCACGTGGTGCCGCGGTCGCGGGGCGGTGGGGACACCTGGCTGAACACGGTGGCGTCTTGCGCCGAGGACAACCACCGCAAGGCGGACCGGACTCCGGAGCAGGCGGGGATGCCGTTGCTGCGGCAGCCGTTCGAGCCGACGCCGGCCGATGCGATGCTGCTGTCGCTGGGCCACGATGACTTCGATGCGCTGCCCGCCTGGCTCTCGCAGGGAGCCGCGTAACGCCGTTGGGCCTGTGGTTCGTTGCGGGCTGCGGGTGCGTCGTGGCTTTTCGCGCAGTTCCCCGCGCCCCTAAAAGCCAGAAGACAAAGACGTGGGCCCACCCTCTTCTTCGAGGGTGGGCCTGATGTCGTGTGCTCCGGTCAGTCGATCGCCGGCTTCTCGCGGCGTTCGCCGTTGCCGTCGGTGGGGCGGGGGACGGTCGGGCCGCCGCCCAGGTTGCCGAAGTTGCCCATGGCGCCGGAGAGACCCTTGAGGGCGTCGCCGATCTCGCTGGGGACGATCCAGAGCTTGTTGGCGTCGCCTTCGGCGATCTTCGGGAGCATCTGGAGGTACTGGTAGGACAGGAGCTTCTGGTCCGGGTCACCGGCGTGGATGGCCTCGAAGACCGTACGCACGGCCTGGGCCTCGCCCTCTGCCCGCAGGGCGGCGGCCTTGGCCTCACCTTCCGCGCGCAGGATCTGGGACTGCTTCTCACCCTCGGCGGTGAGGATGGCCGCCTGACGCGTACCTTCGGCGGTGAGGATCGCGGCGCGCTTGTCACGGTCGGCGCGCATCTGCTTCTCCATCGAGTCCTGGATGGAGGTGGGCGGCTCGATCGCCTTCAGCTCGACGCGGTTGACGCGGATGCCCCACTTGCCGGTGGCCTCGTCGAGGACGCCGCGCAGGGCCGCGTTGATCTCCTCGCGGGAGGTCAGGGTCCGCTCCAGGTCCATGCCACCGATGATGTTGCGCAGGGTGGTGACGGTGAGCTGCTCGATCGCCTGGATGTAGCTGGCGACCTCGTAGGTCGCGGCGCGGGCGTCGGTGACCTGGTAGTAGATGACCGTGTCGATGTTCACGACCAGGTTGTCCTGGGTGATCACCGGCTGCGGTGGGAACGGCACGACCTGTTCGCGCAGGTCGATGCGGTTGCGGATGGAGTCGATGAACGGGACCACGATGTTGAGGCCCGCGTTGAGTGTGCGCGTGTAGCGGCCGAACCGCTCGACGATGGCCGCGCTGGCCTGTGGGATCACCTGGATGGTCTTGATCAGGGCGATGAAGACCAACACCACCAGAATGATCAGGACGATGATGATCGGTTCCATCGTTCGCTCCCCGAGCCCTTCTCCGCCGTGTCGCTGCCTGAAGATCTTGAAGTCCTCAAGATCCTATGCCTGTCGAGGCCGTTGAAGATCTTGTGGTCGAGTCTGGCAGAACACCGCCTGCCCGGTGGGGCGTTCACGCCATAGCGTCATCGCCTCGTGACCACGTCGTGCGAGGTCACATGACGATCGCCGTGGCCCCCTCGATCTCGACGACGTCCACTTCCTGGCCCACTTCGAAAGCCTGGCCGGTGTCGAGCGCCCGGGCGGACCAGACCTCTCCGCCCAGCTTGATGCGGCCGCCCGCGCCGTCGACCCGTTCCAGGACGACGGCGTGTTTGCCCTTCAACGCGTCGATCCCGGTGGCGAGTTGCGGCCGCTGCGATCTGTGCCGGGCCGCGATGGGCCGGACGACGGCGATGAGCGCGACGGAGACGATCGCGAAGACGACGACCTGGAGCACGACCCCACCGCCCAGCCCCGCGACCACGGCCCCGGCGACCGCGCCCAGGGCGAGCATTCCCAACTCGGGCATCGCGGTCACGACGAGGGCGATCCCGAGCCCGGCCGCGCCGATCAGCCACCACACCCATGCGTCGATGCTGTCCACATCGGCAATGGTAGAACCGCGATCGGGCCGCCGAACAGAGCGCACGGTCAAAGATCGCGTACAGAGGGCTCCCAAGTCGGTTGCGCCGGGGCCGTGTTGTGGCCCCGGCGCGTCCGTCCGGCGGAAGCCGGGAGGGAGTTGGAGGTCAGGTGAGCGGCAGGCCGTGGGCGGTCCAGCGCTCGCCGAGCTGGTCGACGACGAGCGGGAGACCGAAGCAGAGGGAGAGGTTGCGGGAGGTGAGTTCCAGCTCCAGGGGGCCCGCGGCGAGGACCTTGCCCTGACGGATCATCAGGACGTGGGTGAAGCCCGGGGGGATCTCCTCGACGTGGTGGGTGACCATGATCATGGAGGGGGCGATCGGGTCGCGGGCCAGGCGGCCGAGGCGGCGTACGAGGTCCTCGCGGCCGCCGAGGTCGAGGCCGGCGGCGGGCTCGTCGAGGAGGAGCAGCTCGGGGTCGGCCATCAGGGCTCGGGCGATGAGGGTGCGCTTTCGCTCGCCCTCGGAGAGGGTGCCGAACTTGCGGTCGACGTACTCGGTCATGCCGAGGCGGTCGAGGAAGGCGCGGGCGCGCAGCTCGTCGACCTCCTCGTAGTCCTCGTTCCAGGTGGCCGTCATGCCGTACGCGGCGGTCAGCACGGTCTGCAGGACGGTCTGGCGCCGGGGGAGCTTCTCCGCCATGGCGATGCCGGCCATGCCGATGCGCGGGCGCAGGTCGAAGACGTCGACCTTGCCGAGGGTGTCGCCGAGGATCGTGGCGGTGCCCTTGCTGGGGTAGAGGTAGCTGGACGCGATGTTCAGGAGGGTGGTCTTGCCCGCGCCGTTCGGGCCGAGGATGGCCCAGCGCTCGCCCTCCTTGACCGACCAGGAGACCTGGTCCACCAGAGCCCGGCCCTCGCGGACCACGGATACGTCCTCCAGCTCCAGAACATCGCTCATGAGCGCGCTGTCTCCCCTTGCAGTGTCGGCCTGTCTCGGCTGTCGCGTACGCCTGTGGTTGGAGCCACCGCCGGGTGGGCGCAGCCCATAGGGAAATCTACGCCACCGGTCGGGCCACCCATCGCCTCGGTCGTCCTTAGGGTGGGGGCATGCTCTCCGAACCACGCTCAGGACGCCTCGCCTCATGGGGAAATGCCCTTCTTGCCGGACTTGTCTCACCGGATGACGCCGTGCTCGCGATCGTCGGGGAGGACGCGGTGCACCGGGTGGAGGGGTTGCCCCGCGAGTCGGGGCCCGTCGGGCTGACGCTCGGCCTGGGGCGGTTGCGGGCGCTCGGGGTGACCGGGTTGCGGGTCGCGCTGCCGGCGCCGGGGCATCCGTTGGGGCTGAGCGGTCCGCCGGAGTTCAACAAGCGGGCGTTGGAGGCGGAGGAGGCGGTCGTCTGCCACGGCGGTGCGCTCGGGCTGGTGCCGGAGGTGTCCACGGTGGGGCCCGAGGGCGACGAGCACGTCGAGGTCGTCTGGCACTGTCTGGAGGTACGGGAGGCGCCGCCGGCCGATGTGCCCTCGCTCGGGGAGGCCGAACGGGAGCTGGCGGAGGCGCTGCGGGAGGCGACGGCGGTGCTGTCGCGACTGGACGTGGCGGCCTCGGGGCCGGTGGCGGAGGCGGCGATCGACGCGTACCGGGCTCGGGCCGAGCAGGGGCGGGAGGTGTTGGCGCCCGGGTACCCGCCGCGTGCGGTACGGGTGCTGGAGCTGGCGCAGCGCATCGGGCTGCTGATCTCCGTGGCGTTCGAGAACGGGCACGGTGGGGCGGTGAGCGCGTCGGAGATGGCGTCGCGGACTGCCGCACTGCGGCCGGTGGAGCGGACGGCCCGGCGGGCGCAGGTGGCGGCGTACAACGCGTTCGTGGAGGAGCGGGAGCGGGGGCGGTAGTAACGGCGAGTGTCGGCCCTTGGTTGTGCGTTGCCCGGCGGCTGCGGCCGGGCGGGGCAGGGTTTCGCTCACCGGCGCTTGCCGGGTGCCGCCTGTGCCCCACCCTTCCCCCATCGCCCCAGCGGCACGACTGCCCGCAGCTGGGACGGACGGACGGCCGCTGGGCCGGGCGCGGCGGAGGGTCAGTGGTTGGCGCTGACGTTGCCGAACGTCGGGTTGAGCGCGGCGACGAGGTTGGCGCTGAGGCCCGTGACCGTGACGGGTACGTCGAGGGGGACCTGGACGTCGAGGCCGGAGGCGACGCCCGGAGAGCCCACGGCGGCGCTGTCGGCGACCGAGTCGGCGACGGCGGCACCGGACGAGGCGCCCGCGGCGAGACCGGCGGCGGTGACGGTCAGGGCGGCCTTCTTGGCGAAGTTCATGAGCTGCGTTCCTCCTGCGTCGTACGGGTCCGGCCCGCCCGCGGGCCGTGCGCTGATCAACGCGGGGCTGATCCGCGGTGGTACGCGCGAGCGACGGGAAGGGCCCCTTCGGCGCATTGGGGCGATGGAACGACTACACGACGAAAACGACTCCGGACGAAACCTGACCGGCCTTCCAGGGAGTGCCTGGAAGGCCGGTGGTCACGAGTGCTCCGGGGCGGGAACGTCAGTGGTTGACACCCAGGTTGCCGAAGGCCGGGTTCAGGATGCCGACGACGTTCACGCTGTTGCCGACCGCGTTCACGGGGATGTGGACCGGGGCCTGGATGACGTTGCCCGAGACGACGCCCGGCGAGCCGATGGCCTTGCCGTCGGCGTGCGCCCCGCCGTCGGTGGCGGAGGCCATACCGGCGCCGGCGGCGACGAGGCCACCGGCCACCATCGTGACAGCGGCGGCCTTCTTCAGGTTCTTCACTTTGAGCCCTTCCTTGCGATCACTGCGGCGGTCGCACGCAGCACGCACTGAAGAACGCCGGGGCTCCCGGCAGGATGCGCCACCCGGTGGACATACACCCGACAGTATGAATCTCAGCCCGGAGTGGAACCCTCCGTGTTGCCGGACAATCCGCACATCATCCGGTCACACCATGGCGTACCGCCCACAGTGCGGCCTGGGTGCGGTCCGCCAGATCGAGCTTCATGAGGATGTTCGAGACGTGGGTCTTCACCGTCTTCTCGGACAGCACCAGCGCACGGGCTATCTCGCGGTTGGAGCGGCCGTCGGCGATCAGGCCCAGCACCTCGCGCTCCCGCTCGGTCAGCGAACCGCCTCTCCCCTGCCCGGAGTTGGCCTCCTCCTGGGACAACAGGGCGTCGGCGACCTCCGGCTGCAGGAGGATGTGCCCGGCGTGCACCGAGCGGATGGCGCCGGCCAGGGCGTCGGGGTCGACGTCCTTGTAGACGTACCCGGCGGCTCCGGCGCGCAGGGCGGGGACGACCGTGCGCTGCTCGGTGAAGCTGGTGACGATGAGCACGCGCGCGGGATTGTCGAGTTCGCGGAGTCTGCGGAGGGCCTCGACGCCGTCCATGCCGGGCATCTTGACGTCCATGAGGACGACGTCGGGTCTCAGCTCCTCGGCGCGGGCGACGCCTTCGGCGCCGTCGGCGGCCTCGCCCACGACCTCGATGTCGTCCTGCACCTCCAGGAAGGTGCGCAGACCGCGGCGGACCACTTGGTGGTCGTCCACGAGGAGCACCTTGATCGCGTCAGCCACCGGGGACCTCCATCTCGATGGTCGTGCCCTTGCCGGGCGCCGATTCCACGGCCAGCCTGCCGCCGACCCCGCTCGCCCGGTCACGCATGGAGACCAGGCCGAGGTGGCGTCCCGCGCGGCGTACGGCCTGGGGGTCGAAGCCGTCGCCGTCGTCGGTGACCCGCAGGACGGCTCCGCCGCCGTGCCGGTCCAGCGTGACGTCGACCCGCTTCGCCCCCGAGTGCCGCAGGGCGTTGTGCAGGGCCTCCTGGGCGACGCGCAGCATGGCTTCCTCCTGGGCCGCGGGCAGCGCGCGGGCGCCGCGGCCGGAGAAGGTGACGTGGGCGCTGTGGGCGCGGTCCAGGACGTGGACCTGGGTGCGCAGGGTGGCGGCCAGGCCGTCCTCGTCGAGCCCGGCGGGGCGGAGTTCGACGACGGCGGCGCGCAGTTCGTCCGCGGCTTCGGCGGCGAGGGCGGCGACCTGCTGGAGTTCGCCCTTGGCGCGGGAGGGGTCGCGGTCGACCAGGGCGGCGGCGGCCTGGGCGGTCAGGCGCAGGGAGAACAGCTTCTGGCTGACGGCGTCGTGGAGCTCGTGGGCGAGCCGGGAGCGTTCCTCGGCGATGGTCAGCTCGCGGCTGCGCTCGTAGAGGCGGGCGTTGGTCAGGGCGATGGCGGCGTGCTGGGCGAGGATCGACAGCAGTTCCTCGTCCTCCTCGGTGAAGCCGCAGCCGCCCTCGGGCTTGGGGCACCGCTTGTTGGCGAGGAAGAGGGCGCCGATGACCTCGTCGCCGTCGCGGATGGGCAGGCCCAGGAAGTCGATCAGGTCGGGGTGGGCGCTGGGCCAGCCCTCGAAGCGGGGGTCCTTGCGAACGTCGGCCAGGCGCTCGGGGGTGGCCTGGTGGAGCATCGCGGCGAGGATGCCGTGCTGACGCGGCAGCGGGCCGATGGCCTTCCACTGTGCGTCGCTGACGCCGTCGACGACGAACTGGGCGAAGCCTCCGTGGTCGTCGGGGACGCCGAGCGCGGCGTACTCCGCGTCCAGCAGCTCACGCGCGGAGGCGACGATCGTCTTGAGGACGTCGCGCACCTCCAGGTGCCTGCTCATGGCCAGCAGGGCACTGCTCACCGCGGCGAGGCCGGACCGTGGACCTTGACTCATGACCTCACCGTACCGGCGGGGTCCGACGGCGCGGATCGGACCGCCGGTGGCCCCACCGGGGCCCTCGGACCTAGGCCCTGGGCCTACGACCGGACCTAGGTCCGGGGGTCCGGGTCCGACGGCCTGCGAACGGTCCTGGATCTCGGGGCCCGGTCCGGTGGCCTAGGGCGAAGGGCCCCGGGGCTCTGCGGCTCGCGTACGAGGCGGCGGGGGCGGTGCGGTTCCTACGTTGGGATCACCGCCGCCGGGTTCGGAGGCGGGCGAGGACGAGGGGACGGTTTGTCATGCCGGTGGCGATCATCACGGGGGCGTCGAAGGGGCTGGGCCGGGCGCTGGGCGCGGCGCTGGCGGAGCGCGGGTGGGATCTGGTGCTCGACGCCAGGACCGCCGGGCCCTTGACGGAGACGGCGGCGGAGCTCTCGGAGCACGGGACGCGGGTGGAGGCCCTCGCGGGGGATGTCACGGACGCCGGGCACCGGGCGGAGCTGGTGGCGGCCGCGCGGGCGCTGGGCGGGGTGGACCTGCTGGTGAACAACGCGAGCGCGCTGGGCGCCGAGCCGCTCGTACGGCTGGAGGAGCTGCCTCTGGACGGGCTGCGGCGGGCGCTGGAGGTGAATGTGGTCGCGGCGCTGGGGCTGGTCCAGGAGGCGCTGCCGCTGCTGCGGGCCTCGGGTGCGGGCGCGGTGATCGACGTCAGTTCGGACGCGGCGGCCGAGGCGTACGCGACGTGGGGCGGGTACGGGGCCTCGAAGGCGGCGCTGGACCAGTTGTCGGCGGTGCTGGCGGAGGAGGAGCCGGGGTTGCGGGTGTGGGCCGTCGACCCCGGGGACATGGCCACGGACCTGTACGCGGCGGCCGTACCGGAGGACGACGAGCCGCGGCCGGCGCCGGCCGGTGTGGTGCCGGCCTTCCTGCGGCTGCTCGACGAGCGGCCGGCCAGTGGCCGCTACGGGGCGCCGTCGCTGCTGGAGGGGCGATGACGACGGTGACGGTGCGGGTGCCGGACGAGCTGCACGCGCGTGTGCCCGCCGAGCAGCGCGGGCCGGGCCTCGACCGGGACGGCGTTCGCCTGCTGGTGTCGCGGGGGACGGAGGTGTCGCACCACGCTTTCGCGGCGCTGCCGGGGCTGCTGTCGGCGGGCGATGTGCTGGTGGTCAACACCTCGCCGACACTGGCGGCGGCGGTGGGCGGAAGGATCGGGCACACGCGCGTGGTCGTGCACTTCTCCACGCGGGGCGACGACGGGCGGTGGGCGGTCGAGCTGCGGGATCCGGACGGGCGCGGCACCACGCGCGCGCGTGCGGGCGGTCCGGCGGGGACGGAGGTGCGGCTGCCCCGCGGCGTTCGGCTGGTCCTGGAGGAGCCCCTGAGCGAGCGGGGGGAACGGTTGTGGTGGGCCCGGGTGTCCTCGTCGGCCGTCGCCGGGCTGCTGCGGGAGCACGGGCGACCCATCCGTTACTCCTACACCGAGCGGGACCAGCCACTGTCCGTGTACCAGACGGTGTTCGCGTTGCCGTCCGAGGACGGGGCGGGCAGTGCGGAGATGCCGAGTGCGGGGCGGCCGTTCACGGCCCGGCTGGTGGCGGAGCTGGTGAGCCGGGGGGTGCTGTTCGCGCCGGTCTCGTTGCACACCGGGGTCGCTTCGGCGGAGGCGCACGAGCCGCCGTACCCGGAGCGGTTCGCGGTGCCCGGGGTCTCGGCGCGGCTGATCAACGCGGCGCGGGCGGGCGAGGGACGGGTCCTGGCGGTGGGGACGACGGCAGTGCGGGCCGCGGAGTCGGCGACCGGGTCCGACGGTGTCGTACGGGCCCGGAAGGGCTGGACGGATCTGGTGGTGACGCCGGAGCGCGGGGTGCGGGCGGTCGACGGGCTGCTGACCGGGCTGCACGAGCCGGAGGCCTCGCACCTGCTGATGCTGGAGGCGGTCGCGGGGCGGGCGGCGATCGACCGCGCGTACGAGGCCGCGGTGGCGGGGCGCTATCTGTGGCACGAGTTCGGGGACGTGCATCTGATCCTGCCGGAGACGGGCCTCACGTAGCGCATTGCGGCAGCAACCGACCGTGAACAAAGCATCCGGGCCATGTGAGGCCCCCCATAGGGCGCACATCACGTACGAAGGCGCCTAGGAGATGCATACGGGCGGTATGAGCGGGAAGGACGGTGCGGTCTGTCCTATTTTGCCGGTTCCCGTACAACTAAGCGGCATCGTACGTCACACCTTTGCCACCCGATTTTGCGGCCGCTAAGAATGGCAACCGTCGCTCGGCGCCGTGGGTCATTCCGCGGCGTTTGTGCTGGAAGAGCTGTGTCCCCCACCCGGCACGCAGAGCGACCTCCGCGCTATTCGAAGAGGTCCCTCACTCATGCTCAAGAACGCCAAGATCCACGGCCACAGTCTCGCGCTGACCAAGACCCACAAGCTCTCGTTCGCGGGAGTGGCCGCCTTCGGCGCCGCCGCCCTCGCGTTCTCGCTGGTGCCGGCCGAGGCTCAGACCGCCACGCAGACGGTGTCCGCGGCTCCGGCGGCGTTCAGCCAGAACCCGGCGCCCGCCGCGAAGGCCAGCGTGACGAACCAGGCCGCCGACGCCGAGAAGAAGGCCGCCGCCGCTGCCGCGAAGAAGAAGGCCGAGCAGGAGCGCGCGAAGAAGGAGGCCGCGAGCCGGTCCGCCAAGCGCGCCGCCCAGCTCAAGGCCGCCGCCGCCAAGACGTACCCGAACAACCTCGACGGCTGGATCCGCGAGGCGCTCGACATCATGAAGAAGCACAAGATCCCGGGCACCTACCACGGCCTGCACAAGAACATCATGCGGGAGTCCTCGGGCAACCCGAACGCCATCAACAACTGGGACATCAACGCCCAGAACGGCGTCCCGTCGATCGGTCTGCTGCAGGTCATCAAGCCGACCTTCGACGCGTACCACGTGCCGGGCACGAAGAAGAGCCAGTACGACCCGGTCGCCAACCTGACGGCCGCCGCGAACTACGCCGCCGACCGCTACGGCTCGATCGACAACGTCAACAGCGCGTACTGAGGCCCGCGCGGGACCTCTGAGAACGCGGAAGGGCGGCACCCGGTTCGGGTGCCGCCCTTCGTACGTCACTGCCCGTGGACTACTTGCGCATGACCTCGGGCTCGTGGCGGCGCAGGAAGCGGGCCACGAGGAAGCCGCAGATCACACCGAGCACGATCAGGGCGATCATGTCGAGGCTGTAGGCGCCGGCCGTGTGGTCCCACAGCGGGTCGGTGTCGCCGGCCTCCTTGGGCGGGCTGATGTTGTTGAAGTCCAGCGTGGCACCGGCGGCGGCGACCGCCCAGCGGGACGGCATCAGGTACGAGAACTCGTTGACGCCGGGGCTGCCGTGCAGGGCGAAGAGGCAGCCGGTGAAGACGACCTGGACGATCGCGAACATGACCAGCAGCGGCATCGTCTTCTCGGCGGTCTTCACCAGCGAGGAGATGACCAGGCCGAACATCATGGACGTGAAGCCGAGCCCCATGATCGGGATGGAGAGCTCGAGCATGACGGCGACCTTGCCCTCGCCGAAGATCAGCGCCTCGTCCGGGATCGTCCGGCTGGAGAACCCGATCGCTCCGACCATGGCGCCCTGGAACACGGTCACCGCACCGAGGACGATGACCTTGGACATCAGGTACGCCGAGCGCGACAGACCGGTGGCCCGCTCCCGCTCGTAGATCACCCGTTCCTTGATCAGCTCTCGGACGGAGTTGGCGGCGCCCGCGAAGCACGCGCCGACCGCGAGGATCAGCAGCACAGTGGTGGCCGTGCCGTTGGGGATGGGCAGGTTCGTCGCCGGGTTGATCTTCCGGACCAGCAGGTCCTTGTCCGGGTCGATGAGCAGGCTCACCGCGCCGAGGACGGCCGGCAGGATCACCGTCAGCGCCAGGAAGCCCTTGTCGGACGCGATGACGGAGACATAGCGCCGGACCAGGGTGCCGAGCTGGGAGAACCAGCCCTGCGGCTTCGGCGGACGCATCGCCTGCGGCGGCGGCATGTGCACCGACTGCGGAGCGACGGCGTCGATGTCCGCGGCGTACATCTGGTAGTGCTGCGAGCCCTTCCAGCGGCCCGCCCAGTCGTAGTCGCGGTAGTTCTCGAAGGCGGAGAAGACGTCGGCCCAGGTCTCGTAGCCGAAGAAGTTCAGGGCCTCCTCGGGCGGACCGAAGTACGCCACCGAGCCGCCCGGAGCCATCACCAGGAGCTTGTCGCAGATGGCCAGCTCGGCCACCGAGTGGGTGACCACCAGGACCGTGCGGCCGTCGTCGGCGAGGCCGCGCAGCAGCTGCATGACGTCACGGTCCATGCCCGGGTCGAGGCCGGAGGTCGGCTCGTCCAGGAAGATCAGCGACGGCTTGGTCAGCAGCTCCAGGGCGACCGAGACTCGCTTGCGCTGGCCGCCGGAGAGGGAGGTGACCTTCTTGTCCTTGTGGATGTCGAGCTTGAGCTCGCGCAGCACCTCGTCGATCCGGGCGTCGCGCTCGGCGGCCGTGGTGTCGGCCGGGAAGCGCAGCTTGGCCGCGTACTTGAGGGCCTTCTTGACGGACAGCTCCTTGTGCAGGATGTCGTCCTGCGGAACCAGCCCGATGCGCTGACGCAGTTCGGCGAACTGCTTGTACAGGTTCCGGTTGTCGTAGAGGACGTCACCCTGGTTGGCCGGGCGGTAGCCCGTGAGCGCCTTCAGCAGGGTGGACTTGCCGGAACCGGACGGGCCGATGACCGCGATGAGCGACTTCTCCGGGACACCGAAGGAGACGTCCTTCAGGATCTGCTTGCCACCGTCGACGGTGACCGTCAGATGGCGTGCGGAGAAGGAGACGTCACCGGTGTCGACGAACTCTTCCAGGCGGTCGCCGACGATACGGAACGTCGAGTGGCCGACACCCACGATGTCGTTCGGCCCGAGGAGGGCCGAACCACCCTTGGCGATCGGCATACCGTTGACGAACGTGCCGTTGTGCGAGCCGAGGTCGCGGATCTCGAAGCGCCCGTCGGGCGTCGCGTGGAACTCTGCGTGGTGACGCGAGACCTGGAGGTCGGAGACCACCAGTTCGTTCTCCAGCGCACGACCGATCCGCATCACCCGGCCGAGGGCCAGCTGGTGGAACGTGGTCGGGCTGCGGTCGCCGTAGACCGGCGGCGCCCCCGCGCCACCACCGGGGCCCTGCTGCGGGAAGCCCTGTTGCTGCGGGACCTGTGCCGCCGGCGGCTGCTGCCAGCCCGCCTGCGACGCCTGCGGCTGCGGGGTCTGCTGGCCGGCGTAACCGGCGCTCGCGCCCTGCGCCGCGTACGGCTGCTGCTGGGGCTGCGCGACGGACGCGGCGGTGCCCGAGAGGCTGAGTCTCGGCCCGTCGGTCGCGTTGCCGAGGTGCACGGCCGAGCCGGGGCCGATTTCCAGCTGGTGGATCCGCTGCCCCTGCACGAAGGTGCCGTTGGTGCTGCCGTGGTCCTCGATCACCCAACTACGGCCGCCGAAGCTGATCGTGGCGTGACGCCAGGACACCCTGGCGTCGTCGAACACGATGTCCCCCTGCGGATCACGTCCGAGGGTATATGCCCTGGACGGATCGAGCGTCCAGGTTTGTCCGTTCAATTCCAGTACGAGTTCCGGCACTCCATGCCCCACTGAGTTGTCCCCCGAATTACCCCCAACACAGGGAGTCTAGGGATGTCGAACATCGGGGGGAACTATTTCAGGCTCGACCCCCTGACCGAAAGTCGGGCCTTGTGAAGAGAACGTAGGAGGGCATCTCCCCGTCCCGTTGACGGGGTTGAAACCGGGCCGGAGAGTGGTAATCCCCCGCGAGGGGGACATCAGCGGTGCAACTCCGCGATGCGGATCGGGGGGTCCGACCATGAGCGACCGGTATGTTGACCATGGCAGGCGTGTGCCGTGGGGGGACGTGGTGTTCTCCGCGATCGCGGCGGTGAGCTGGGCGTTGATCGGCATGGCCGGTGCGGCGGCGCTCGGTCTGCATCTGCTGGACGCCGACGCGGCGGGCCAACTCGGGCCCATGACCGCGGCGGTTGTGGCGCTCGGGGCGGGTGGGTCGGTGACCCCGTCCGGCGATGTGTCCGTGATGGGCCTGGAAGGGGCCCAGGCGACCACCGCCATCGAGATCACGCCACTGGGTGTCAGCCTTGTGGGCGCCCTCCTGCTGTCCTGGTTCTTCCTACGCTCCTTGCGCGGCACGGGAGTTGTCGTCCCGGCCGGCGAACTCCTCGCGCGTGCGGGCGCGGTGCTCGCGCTGTTCGTGGTCCTGATGTGCGGGCTCGCCCGGGCCGGGAACGCGGTCATCACCCTCGACGGCAGCCGCCTCGGCATCGACGAACAGCTGCCGGGCGGCGGCGACCTCGACGACATCGAGATCCCCGGGCTCGGCGACCTCGGCGACCTGGGCGGCGGTCTGCTGCCGGAGCGGCTGGGCGACCTCGCCGCGACCGACGCCGAGGTCGGCTTCACCGTCGACACCGTGCCGACCGTGCTCGGCGGCCTGACCTGGTGCCTCGGCGTGCTGCTCATCGCCCTGCTGGCCTCGCGCCGCACTCCCCTGCCGCCCGGACTCGACTGGATGCACCGGGTCGTACGGCCCGCCGTGTCCGCGATGGTCACGGTCCTCCTGGTGGCGGTCCTGGCCGGGCTGGCCGCGGCGGTGTACGCGGCGGTCGGCGACCCGCACCCGAGGCGGATCGCCGGCGCGGCCCTCCTCGGCGCTCCGAACGGGGTCTGGCTGGGCGTCCCCCTCGGCCTCCTCGTCCCCTGGGACGGCGGCGCGCACGGGGCGCTTGCCGACCTCCTGCCCGACCCGCTGGGGGAACTGCTGCGCGTCGACGCGAGCGAACCCGTCACCCTCGGCCGCCTCGCCGAACTGGACGGACGGCTCTGGCTGCTCGGCCTCGCGGCCGCGCTGATGATGTTGTACGCGGGGGTGCTGACCGCCGTGCGTACGCCGTTCGTACGGGGGCCGGCTGCCGCTGCTGCGGGGGGTGCCTCCGGTGCGGATGCACGGGGTGGGAGCGTGCTCGGCTTCATCGGGCGCTGCGCGCTTCGGCTGGGGGTGGCGACGGCGGTGGCACTGCCGCTGCTCGTGTGGTCGACGCAGGTGTCGGTGGACGCCTCGCTGGCTCTGTTCGGCATCGACGCGTTCGACGCGGGCGTGGAGCTGCGGGGGCGGGCGGCGACGGCGGTGGTGCTGGGCGCGCTGTGGGGTGCCGGGGCCGGGGCCGCCGGAGCGGTGCTGGCCTGCGCGACGCGGGCAGCCGGGCTGCGGGCGTCGCTGTTGGCTCGTGGGGACGGGGGTGCGGGCGGGGCGGCGGGGACCGCCGGGCCCCACGGGGTCGGCACGCCGTCCGGACCGTACACGCCGGCTACGCCGTACCGTCCGCCGAATCCGGACACCAATCCGTACTTGCGACTGCCGGAGGAGCTGCGAAGGGCTCAGGGGGCGCCGGGGGCTCAGGGTTTCCGGGAGCCTGGGGAGTCCGGGGAGTACGGGGAGTACGGGGAGCGTCGCCCGTCCGGGCAGGGGTCGGCGGGGAGGGGCGGCGACGGGTCGGGCGGGGAGGGCCGGGGCACGCAAGGAGGGGGCGGACGGGGTGCGGGGGGCTCCGGGGGCTCCGGGGGCTCCGGGGGCTCCGGGGGCTCCGGGGCTCCGGGGCTCCGGGGCGCCCCAACCCACCCCCACCACGGCCGAGTTCGAGCAGCAGGTCCTCTTCAAGGCCTCCCAGGACCCCGGCTACGCCTGCTTCCGCATCCCGGCGGTCGTCCGGACGACCGCCGGAACCCTGCTCGCCTTCGCCGAGGGCCGCGTCCTGAACTGCGGGGACGCGGCAGACATAGACCTCGTGCTGAAGCGGTCCACGGACGGCGGCCGCACCTGGGGCCCCCTGCAGGTGATCAACGAGGGCGGCGGCGACACCCACGGCAACCCCGCCCCCGTGGTCGACCGCAGGACCGGCCGCATCGTGCTGGCGGAGACCTACAACACCGGCCGCCTCGACAGCGCCAGCTGTGACGTCCCCTGCGACCGCGCCCCGCACCTCCAGTACAGCGACGACGACGGCCTGACCTGGTCCGAGCCGCGCAGCCTGAGCGACCAGATCCGCCCGGCCGACTGGAACTCCTGGTACGCCACCGGCCCCGTGCACGGCATCCAGCTCACCCGGGGCCCTCGCGCCGGGCGTCTCGTGTTCGGCGTCAATGCCGAGACCTGGGCGGACGGCCGGGTCACCGCCAACCACGCGGCGCTCGTGACCAGCGACGACGGCGGGGAGAACTGGCGGATCGGCGCCACGGACACCTGGCCGATCGCGGACGACGGAACGTTCCGCCAGAAGCCGTCGGAGCTGACACTCGCCGAGCGCGCGGACGGCTCGGTGCTGGTCGGCGGGCGCGAGCAGGACGGCACCGACCTGGGCCACCGCAGCCAGACGGTCAGTCGGGACGGCGGCACCACCTTCACCGGCCCCTTCCGGGCGCTCCCGGACCTGTACACGCCCCAGGTGCAGGGCTCCGTGCTCCGCCTCGGGAACCGGATGCTGCTGGCGGCCCCGGCCGACCCCGACCGCCGCCGCACCATGGCGATCCGCTCCTCGTACGACGGCGGGCGCACCTGGGAGAGCGTGGACCGGGGCACGGTCGTCACCACGGACTGGTCCGGCTACTCGGATCTGGTCCGGATCGGCGGCGGCGAGGCAGGCGACGACATCGTCGGGCTGCTGTACGAGGGTGGCGCGGTCGACGCCCGGGACGAGATCCGCTTCGCCCGCTTCACGCAGGACTGGTTGAAGCCCCGCAGGGGCCCGGACCCGACGACGCCGGACACCGCGCCCGGCGGCAGACCGGCGGCTGTCCTCGGGGGCGCCCGGCCCACGGACGGCGTGGCCGGCGGCGCGCTCGGGTTCGACGGCGCGGACGACGCCGTACGGCTGCCGTACCGGTCCCGACTGCCGCTCGGCACCAAGGAGTTCACCGCCTCGCTCTGGTTCCGGTACTCGGCGACCGCCGGGGAGCAGCCGATGCTGTGGATGGGCGGGGTCGGTACCACGCAGCCGCAGGTGTGGCTGCGCGGGGAGCCGGCGTCCGGGCGGCTGACGGGGCTGATCACCGTGCGGGACGGGGCCTCGCCGCCCCGGACCGCCTCCGTGCGCTCCACGGGCGCGTACAACGACGGGGCGTGGCACCGGCTCTTGCTACGGCGCGGTGGCGGGCAGCTCGCCCTCTTCGTCGACGGCACCGCGTTCACCGCCGCCGACGTCCCCGGGTCGGTCAGCCGGAACTCGCCGTTCGGCGTGCACATCGGGCAACGGGTGGACAGCCGGGCGCACTTCACCGGCGCCCTCGACGAAGTACGGGTGTACGACCGGGCGTTGAGCGACGAGGAAGTGGCCGGTCTTTCGCCGGCCGACTCCGCGACGCGGGGCGAGATCCTGCGACTGCCCATGGACCGGGTGGACGCGGGCAACTAACGTCCCTTCCGTGCCCGACGACGCCGGAGCGCGACAGCGGACGGGGGCCGGACCGGTCCTGATCCTGGCCCTGGTCCTGGCCCTCGCCGCCGTGCTGCTCACCGCCCTCCCGGACGACGACCGGGAGGGCGGCGTCTCCTGCACGGCCCGTACGGTCCGGGACTGGGACCCGGATGCCTCGCTGACCGGCGAGTTCGCCCGGTACGGCGACGACGCGACCCGCACCGACGACTGGACCGGCGGCGACGGCACCCACTCCGTGCGGCTCCCGGACGGGCGGGTGCTGTGGCTGTTCTCGGACACCTATCTGGGCCAGGTGCACCCGCCGCCCAATCCGGCCGGCGAGTCCTTCACCTGGCGGGACGTCGCCACGCCCCTGGTGCGCAACTCGGCCGTGGTGATGTCCCCTTCGGGCCGTCTGGAGGCCACGCTCCCGGCGCCCGTCTTCCCGGACCCGGCCCCGCAGCGATGGCGCTGGCCGGTGGCCGCGCGGGTCGAGCCCCGCTCCCCCGGCTCGGACGAGAAGGTCGTACGGGTGCTGCTGTGGACGCGTAAGGCGGGGCCCTCACCGTGGATCTACGGGGTGCCCACCGCGACCGAGGTCGCCACCCTGTCGCTGCCGGCGCTGCGGCTGGAGGGGATCACCACGGTGCTGGACCAGGAGGCGGTCGCCGATCCGGCCCGCCGTGTGCTGTTCGGGACGACGGCCGTGGACGCGGGCGAGTGGACGTACGTCTTCGGCGGCACCGACGCCCAGGCCGCCTCCCGGCCGACCTCTCACGCGTATGTGGCGCGGGTGCCGCGCGGCCGGCTCGGGGAGCC
Organism: Streptomyces sp. ATCC 21386; assembly: GCF_018728545.1. Taxonomy (NCBI): domain Bacteria; kingdom Bacillati; phylum Actinomycetota; class Actinomycetes; order Kitasatosporales; family Streptomycetaceae; genus Streptomyces; species Streptomyces sp. ATCC 21386. The sequence continues at coordinate 3,382,706 of NZ_JAAVVL010000001.1, read as the reverse complement.
GGGGGCGTGGGAGTACTGGGACGGGAGCCGGTGGGCGGTGCGGGCGCGGCCGAAGGCGGTGCTCGGCGACGGTGAGCGCAAAGGGGTGGGCAGTGCTTTCAGCGTCGTCCGGGACGGGCGCACCTATGTGCTGTTCACCATGGCCGCCGGGACGGCGGGGCTGACGACCGTGACCGCGTACTGGGCCTGCTCCCCCACCGGCCCTTGGCACGGGCCCACCGAGGGGTTCAGTCCCCCGCTGCCGAACACCGGCGTCGCGGCGTACAACCCGCAGGCGCACCGGGCGGTCGGCGACGGGCGGCTGCTGCTCAGCTACGACGTCAACTGGCTGGACGCCGACGCGGCGGCGGCGCAGCTGAACATCACCCGGAACGTGTCCCTGTACCGACCGCGGTTCGTATCGCTCCGTCTGGCTGCTCCGTGACGGCCTGCTCGTCCGCGGCGCCCTCCACCGGATCCTTGGCGCGGCGCTTGGCGATGACCGCGCAGACCATCAGCTGCATCTGGTGGAAGAGCATCAGCGGCAGGACGGCGAGGGACGCCTCGGGGCCGAACAGGACGCTCGCCATGGGCAGTCCGGAGGCGAGGGACTTCTTGGAGCCGGCGAACTGGATGGCGATCCGGTCCGCCCGGTCGAAGCGCAGGGCCTTGGCGCCGTACCAGGTGAGCAGCAGCATCACCGCGAGCAGGACCGCCTCGACGACGAGGAGTCCGGCGAGCCGCAGCGGGCTGACCTGGCTCCAGATCCCGCGCACCATGCCCTCGCTGAAGGCGACGTAGACGACGAGGAGGATGGAGCCGCGGTCGACGAGGCCGAGGATCCGCTTGTGCCGGGTGACGAAGCCGCCCGCCCGTCGCCCGCCACCACCCTGCCTGACGCGCTGCGCGCGGCTCCTCTTGCTTCCGCAGCGGCGGGCCAGCTGTCCGGCGACGAACGGCACCAGCAGCTGCAGCACGATCTTCAGCAGCGAGTCGGCGGAGAAGCCGCCGACGCTGCCGCCCAGCAGGCTCGCGGCGAGCAGCGGGGTGATCACGATGCCCGCGAGGGAGGAGAAGGAGCCCGCGCAGATCGCGGCGGGGACGTTGCCCCGGGCCATCGAGGTGAAGGCGATCGAGGACTGGATCGTCGACGGGACGAGGGTGAGGAAGAGCAGACCGGTGTAGAGGGAGGGGGTGAGGAACACCGGTTCGAGGCCGCGGGCCGCCAGGCCCAGCAGCGGGAAGATGACGAACGTGCAGGCCAGAACGGTGAGGTGGAGCCGCCAGTGCTTGAGCCCGTCGAGGGCCTCGCGGGTGGAGAGCCGGGCGCCGTAGAGGAAGAAGAGGAAGGCGATCGCGGCGGTGGACGCCCCCGAGGCGACCTCGGCGGCCGTACCCCGTGCCGGGAGGAGCGCCGCGAGGCCCACCGTCCCGAGCAGCAGCAGAATGTACGGGTCGATCGGCATCCAACGCGGCCACTTCAGGCGTTTCACGGTGCTCCACGTACTTTCGATGAGGGTGCGTCAGGGCCGGAAGGCCCCTCTCCATCGTCCTCTCCCGGCCCTTGATCGGGAATCCTTCATACCGCTCTGACTGTCATCGCGTTCCACGATAAGCGAGTAGGGTGGCGATCGTGTACGACCCCTCCCAGCTGCGCACCTTCCTCACCGTGGCCCAGACCCTGAGTTTCACCCAGGCCGCCCGGCGGCTGGGGCTGCGGCAGTCCACGGTCAGCCAGCACGTGCGGCGACTGGAGGAGGCGTGCGGGCGGCAGCTGTTCTCCCGGGACACGCACTCCGTGGAGCTGACGGAGGACGGCGAGGCGATGCTCGGCTTCGCCCGGCGGCTCCTCGAGGTGCACGAGCAGGCGGCGGCGTTCTTCACCGGCACCCGGCTGCGCGGACGGCTGCGGTTCGGCGCCTCGGAGGACTTCGTGCTGACCCGGCTCCCGGAGATCCTGGAGGCCTTCCGGCACGACCATCCCGAGGTGGACCTGGAGCTGACCGTCGAGCTGTCGGGCACGCTGCATGAGCGGCTCGCGGCGGGCAAGCTCGATCTGGTGCTGGCCAAGCGCCGTCCGGAGGATCCCCGCGGCGAACCCGTCTGGACGGACCGGCTGGTGTGGATCGGCGCGGAGCGGCTCCGTCTCGACGCCGACCGGCCGGTCCCGCTGATCGTCTATCCGCCGCCGGGCATCACCCGCGCCCTGGCCCTGGAGGCGCTGGAGCGCGAGGGCCGCGCCTGGCGGATCGCCTGCACCAGCGGCAGCCTCAACGGCCTCGTCGCCGCCGCCCGGGCGGGCCTCGGCGTGATGGCGCATTCCCGCCGTCTGGTGCCTCCCGGTCTGGTCCGCGTGCCGGAGCGCGCCGGGCTGCCGGAGCTCGGCGAGGTCGACTTCGTGCTCGTCCACGGACGCCGCCCGGGAGCGGCGACGAGCGCGGCGGACGCCCTCGCGGCGGCCATCCTCTCCGGCGGCGACAGGCTCCACGGCCGCGCACGGGGGGTGTGACGACCCCGGGCCGAACCTGAACGATGCTCGCGTTTCCCCAGGCCAGACCGTGTTCGAAAGGTCGCGCACCGTGACCGGACCGTGCGGGTTCGGTGGAGATTACGGTCCCGAAACTTACTGATGCGTCAGGAATTGCGCCGGAGACCTCCCCATCTGCGTGCGTTTTCCGGCGTCACCGCCTTCCGCCCCCTCGAATGCGCCCCCTCCACGACCCTCCCGCCCGTTCTCCCGGTGAGGTAGCTTTCACGCGCTGTGCGGAGCGCCACGAGGAGCGGGTTTGCGCGAGTTCACCAACCCCCCGTTGGCGTCGGCGCCGCCGGTGGGCGGTCTGGCCGACGTCGTCTTCGAGCACGCCCAGGAGGACCCGACGCACATCGCGCTCGGCCGCAAGGACGAGCGCGGCGAGTGGCGCGACGTCACCTCCGCCGAGTTCCGCGACGAGATCCTCGCACTGGCCAAGGGCCTGCTGGCCCAGGGCATCCGGTTCGGCGACCGGGTCGCCATCATGTGCCGTACGCGCTACGAGTGGACCCTCTTCGACTACGCGCTGTGGACCGTCGGCGCCCAGGTCGTCCCCGTCTACCCCACCTCCTCCGCCGAGCAGGTCTTCTGGATGCTGTACGACTCCCAGTGCACGGCCGCCATGGTCGAGCACGAGGACCACGCGATGACCATCGCCACGGTCATCGACCGGCTCCCGCAGCTGCGCAGGCTCTGGCAGCTGGACGTGGGCGCGGTGCAGGAGCTGTACGAGTCGGGGGCGCACCTCGACGACGAGGTGGTGCACCGGCACCGGCGCGCGGTGACACCGGAGTCGATCGCGACGATCATCTACACCTCCGGCACGACGGGCCGCCCCAAGGGCTGTGTCATCTCGCACGCCAACTTCATGGTCGAGGCGGACACGGTCATCGAGCGCTGGGCGCCGCTGTTCAAGTCCCGCAGGGGTGACGAGGCGGCGACGCTGCTGTTCCTGCCGCTCGCGCACGTCTTCGGACGGATGGTGCAGGTCGCGGGCATCCGGGGGAAGGTCAAGTTCGGCCATCAGCCGCAGCTCAACGCGGCGGTCCTGCTGCCCGACCTGGCCGCCTTCAAGCCGACGTTCTTCCTCGCGGTGCCGTACATCTTCGAAAAGGTCTTCAACGCGAGCCGTCGCAAGGCCGAACGCGAGGGCAAGGGCGGGCCGTTCGAGAAGGCCGTCGAGGTCGCCGTGAAGTACGCGGACGCGATGGAGGCGCGGGCCTGGGGCACCGGGCCCGGACCGTCGGCCGGGCTGCGGATGCAGCACCAGTTCTTCGACAAGGTCGTCTACGGCAAGATCCGCGAGGCCATGGGCGGCCGGATCAAGTACGCGATGTCCGGCGGCTCGGCGATGGACCGCCGGCTCGGCCTGTTCTTCGCGGGCGCGGGCGTCCACATCTTCGAGGGGTACGGCCTGACGGAGTGCACGGCGGCCGCGACCGCCAACCCGCCGGAGCGCACCCGGTACGGCACCGTCGGCCAGGCCATCCCGGGCGTGACCGTGCACATCGCGGACGACGGCGAGATCTGGCTGCGCGGGCCCAACGTCTTCCAGGGCTACCTCAACAACCAGAAGGCCACCGACGAGACGCTGCACGACGGCTGGCTCGCCACCGGCGACCTGGGCTCCCTCGACGAGGACGGCTATCTCACCATCACCGGGCGGAAGAAGGAGATCCTGGTGACCTCGGGCGGCAAGAGCGTCTCGCCCGCGATCCTGGAGGAGCGGGTGCGCGACCATCCGCTGGTCGCCCAGTGCCTCGTCGTCGGCAACGACCGCCCGTACATCGCCGCACTGGTCACCCTGGACGGGGAGGCCGTCGAGCACTGGCTCCAGATGCACAACAAGGCGAAGCTGTCGCCGGCCGAGCTGGTGCGCGATCCGGAGCTGGAGACCGAGGTGCGGCGGGCGGTGGTCGCCGCCAACACCCTGGTCTCGCAGGCCGAGTCGATCCGTACGTTCCGGATCCTCGCCCACCAGTTCTCCGAGGAGCACGGCCTGCTGACGCCCTCGCTGAAGCTGAAGCGGAAGGCGATCGAGAAGGCGTACGCGAGCGAGGTCGAGGCGCTGTACCGGGCGTGAGCCCCGCGCCCCTTCGCCGGTCAGACCAACTGGTAGCCCCGCATGTTCCGCAGCAGCAGATGGCAGTTCTGCAGGGACCCCGAGGTGTCGCCCAGCGAGCGGTAGATGCCCCACTTGGGGCGGAGCCGGTCCGCGAGGAAGGTGTCGACGCCGCTGCGGGAGACGTCGATGAGCACGGTCGAGCCCTTCTTCAGGATCCACCGCACCGAGCCGGCCGAGCCGTTGCCCACCTTGACCTGGAAGTCGACGTCCACCCAGGAGTTGTGCAGCGGCGCCAGGTCGGTGCGGCCGACCAGGATGTCGTCGATCGGCAGCTTCAGTTCGACGGTCTGCGTCCCGTTCACCCGCCGCAGGGACTGCACGACGAGCGGCGAGGTGCCGGCGCCGGGCTGTTTCATCTGCATGATGTGCGTGAAGCTCGTGGTCGCCTTCAGCGAGGTCGGGATGTACATCTGGTAGGTGACCCGCCAGGTCTGCCCCTCGGTCCAGCGCAGGAAGCCGCTGCCCGTCCGCAGGCCGGTGACCTCGTGGCGCTGGCGGTCGGTGGAGGTGTCCCGGTCGACGGTGTGCATGTCGAACCGCCAGGTGTCGCCGGTGGCGCGGATGTGCGGCGCGGCGGCGGTGTGGGAGTCGGCGCGGTCGTCCTCCAGGGTCTCGAAGGCCCGCAGTCCGTCGGCGCTCGCCGAGGGGGACCACTTCAACTGCCAGGAGGCGGCGTGCGCGGCGGGGGCCGGCAGCCCTGCGGCGGCCGCCGCGGCGCCGCCGAGCGCGGCGCCGAGGACGTTCCTGCGTGTGGGGGTCATGAGCCATCCATTCACGTACGTGAGTGAGATTCACCGACGTGTGTCGCGGCAGGGACAGGTTCCCCGCGCGACCGGGTTCGGTCAATGGTCCAGACCGATAGGCTGGGGCCGCCGGATCCATTTCCGGCCAATCTGCGATTCGGGGCGCGAGCGAGCCGCTCAGGAATGCATCGCGCGCCGTGATCGTTGACGATGGGAAGTACCACCCGACGACTTAAAGGATCGAGAGCTCGTGAGCAGCAAGGTCCCCCCGATCATCCTGAACAACGGCGTCGAGATGCCCCAGCTGGGCTTCGGCGTGTGGCAGGTGCCGGACGACGAGGCCGAGCAGGCGGTCACCACCGCTCTGGAGGCCGGCTACCGGAGCATCGACACCGCCGCGATCTACGGCAACGAGGAGGGTACGGGCAAGGCCCTCGCCAAGGCCGGCGTCGCCCGCAAGGACCTCTTCGTCACCACCAAGCTCTGGAACAGCGACCAGGGCTACGACTCCACCCTGCGCGCCTTCGACGAGTCCCTGGACAAGCTCGGCCTGGAGTACGTGGATCTGTACCTGATCCACTGGCCGCTGCCGGACCGGGGCACCTTCGTCGACACGTTCAAGGCGTTCGAGAAGCTCTACGCCGACGGACGCGCCAAGGCCATCGGTGTCTCCAACTTCCTTCCGGAGCACCTGGAGACCCTGATCGAGGCCACGAACGTCATCCCGGCCGTCAACCAGATCGAGCTGCACCCGCACCTGCAGCAGCTCGCCGCCCGCGAGTACCACGCGGAGCAGGGCATCGCCACCGAGGCCTGGTCGCCGCTCGGCCAGGGCAAGGGACTCCTGGAGGTGCCGGCGATCATCGCGATCGCGCAGAAGCACGGCCGCACCCCCGCGCAGGTGGTCCTCCGCTGGCACCTCCAGCTGGGCAACGTGGTCATCCCCAAGTCCGTGACCCCGTCCCGCATCAAGGAGAACATCGAGGTCTTCGACTTCTCCCTGGACACCGAGGACATCGCCGCGATCAGCGCGCTGAACGAGGACCGGCGCATCGGCCCGGACCCGGCGACGTTCAACCAGGCCTGAGACAAAGCCTGAGGCAAGGCAGACCGAGACAGAACCTGAGACCGCCCGTCGTAAGCCGCTCGACGGGCGGTCTCGCGTGTCCGGCACCCGCGGCGCCCTCGCTCAGACGGGCTGCCCGATCGGCCGTACGACCACGGTGTTGATGTCCACCCCGGCCGGCTGTCGGATCGCCCAGACCACGGAGTCTGCGATCTGGTCGGCGGTGAGGAGATGACCGGGCGGAAGGCTGCCGTAGCTGTCCCAGAACGGCGTCTCCACGCGGCCGGGCGCGATCAGGGTCACCCCGACACCCCACTCGGTGACCTGACGCCGTGTGTTCTCGGCGAGGCCGGTCACGGCCCACTTGGTCGCCCCGTAGATGTTCCCGGGCGTGTGGACGAAGCCCGCGACGCTGCCGACCAGCATGATCCGCCCCCGGCTCTCCTTGAGGGCGTCGATGGAGGCACGAATGAGCAGCGCCGGGCCGAGCACATTGGTCAGCACCATCTCCGACCACCCGGACGGATCCCCCTCGGCGACCGTGTCGTGGGTGCCGAACCCGGCGTTGGCGAGGACGGTGTCGATACGCCCGAACTCCTTCAGCGTGGCGTCCACCGCCGCCTGTACGTCCGCGTACTCCGCCGCGTGCCCCGGCAGGGTCAACAGCCCCTCCGGGTCGCCGAGTTCGGTGGCGAAGGCCCGCAACCGGTCGGGTCTGCGCCCGGTGACGGCCACCCGGTGGCCCAGGTCGAGCAACTGCCGGGCGACAGCGGCTCCGATGCCGCTGGATCCACCGGTGACGAGCGCCACTGGAGCGTCGGTCATGAGATCCCCCTCTTGGTTCCGGCCGGCCGGGTGGGCCCCGGCCGACGTGCGGAGTCCATCACTTGGAGCACTCTCGAAGTCAAGTGACGCCGGACCAGGGGGACTTCGCCGCGACGCGCTCCTTCACCTTCGAGCCGCATGCACCGTCTGGGCCGCGAGGACGAAGAGGTCCGTGCGGTGGTGCAGGCTCGCCTTGTCGTCGGGGTCGAGGAGGCGGTCGACCGTCGAGAGGTCGGCGGCGTCGAGGAACTCCGCGAGCATGCCCCGGGCGCGCTGGAACTGGCCCACGGCGTAGGCGCGGGCGGCTGCGGTGACCGGGGCCGGCAGGTCCAGCAGGAAGGTGCGGGACGTGACCTCGCGCAGGCCCACGGCCGTGAGCAGCCCCGGCCAGTCCTCGGTCTCCGGGACGCTCCCGGGCACCGATCCCCGCATCTCGGTGAACCACCGGTCCTCCGCCGCGTCGATCCGGGACTGCAGCCCCGGGTGCCCGATGCCGATGTCACGCGGCAGGAACCGGCTGGGCAGCCCGCCCTCGACGAGGGCCAACGTGCCGCCGGGCGCCAGGCGTTCGGCGAAGGCGGCGAGGGCGGCGCGCTGGTCGCCGAGATGGTGCAGACTGCGGCTGGCCCACATCAGGTCGGCCGGGTAGTCCAACTCACCGAGCCCGTCCGGGAGTTCAGCCTCCAGGGTGGCGAACCGGTCGGCGAGGCCCAGCTGTTCGGCACGCGCACACGCACGCTCCAGCAGGGGTCCGGAGCCGTCCAGTGCGACGACCCGGGCACCGGGGAACTCCTCGGCGAGCAGACAGCTCACCACCCCTGGGCCGCTGCCGACGTCGACGACCAGACCCGGCTCGGGCTGCCGCATGGCGACCCATGCGGCGGCACGCCGGTTGAGCGGGTCGAACAGTTCCGCCTGCTCCACGAGGTGCTCGGCCAGCTCGGCCCAGTCGAGCCCGGCGTGGTGCCGGTGGCCGTGATCGTGGCCGTGATCGTGGCCGTGGTCCTGCCCGCACTGGTGTCCGTGCCGGTGCGGATCCTGGCCGTGGTGGTGCTGTCCCATGACGGTGAGCCTCTCTTCCGGGTGCCGTCAGCCTGCTCCGACACACCGGAGGACCGCCACCTCTCTTGCCGTAACGGCAAATCGGCTGTGCCGATTCCGCTCGGTCAGCCCTGCTTCGCCGGACGGTAGACACAGACGTTCGCGCCCGTGCCGCTGGTGGTCGTGGAGACCAGTTCCAGGGTGTGCTTGGCACCGTCGCCGGAGAAGATCGTCTTTCCTCCGCCGAGGAGCACCGGCATGACGATCAGCACGAGCTCGTCGGCGAGCCCCTCCTGGAGCAGGGCGCGGGCGAGCGTCGGGCTGCCGATGACCAGCAGGTCGCCCCCCTCGGCCTCACGGAGCTTGCGGATCTCGGCAAGCGCCTCCGCGCCCGGGACGAGCGTGGTGTTGTTCCAGGTCAGCTCGGACTCGGTGAGCGTCGTGGAGACGACGTACTTGCGGATGGAGTTCATCCGGTCGGCGAACGGGTCGCCCTCGCGGTCGGGCCACGCCTCGGCCATGGCCTTCCAGGTGCGGCGGCCGTACAGCAGGGCGTCGGCCTTCTCCAGCGCGGAGTCCCAGGCGCCGCCCACGACCTCCGGGTCGAAGAAGGGGTGGGTCCAGCCGCCGTGGGCGAACCCGCCGTCGGTGTCCTCGTCGGCACCGCCGGGAGCCTGCACGACGCCGTCCAGGCTCATGAACTCGCAGATCACGATGCGCATGGGGTTCTCTTCTCTCTCACCGTCACGGGCTTACGGCGATACAGACCGCCACGCCGCCCGGAACTCATCGCATCCACTCACCTCCCTCATCGTGACGTGGCTCACACGGGCATGCCACCGGTCCGCCAGGGGGTGGGGGAAGGAAGACTGACCCCTGGCGGACCGGATCACGCGAGCGGACTCAGAGCGCGGGGTACGCGTTCTGCATCAGCTGCTGGAACTGGGCGGAGAACCAGTGCCCGGAGAGCGGCGCGTTCGCCAGGGCGCCGGACATGTTGTAGTTGTTCCGCGGGTTGCCCGTGTACGTCGGGTCGCACATGCGGTCGAAGCCCTTGCCCTCGTCGTTCGGGATGGCGGAGCTGGCCCCGTCGGACTCCCCCGGCGGCTTCATCCACACGTAGGCGTCGATCCCGGTCGCCGGGGAGGCCTTCGGACGCTCGCCGAGACCGGCTCCGGACTGGTTGCACCAGTTGCCCGTGTTGAGTCGGCGGTCGTAGCGTCCGCCGTCGACGTAGGTGTCGACACTGGTCGTCGCGCCCGGCCCGGTGGGCCGTGCGGTACCGCCCCAACCGTTGCGGGAGGTGTCGATGAGCATGCCGATGTTCGAGTTGAAGCCCGCCGAGACCGCCTGGTTGCGGAAGGCCTGGGCGAAGGACAGTTCGTCGACGTAGCGGTTCCAGTCCAGCCACTTCGACTCGCGGACCGACTTGCCGGCCACGGTGTCGTTGATGGTGAAGTTGTTCTCCTTCAGCGCGCTGTAGTTCGCCGTGTTGGTGATGAAGCCGTGGACGTCGTTCACCGTGGCGCCCTCGGCGGTCGCCGCCTCCTTCATGATGGCGGCGGAGGGGGCGAAGTTGTCGTCCCAGCCGAGCCAGCCGTGGTGGCCCGCGTCGACGTAGTTGTAGACGTTGGGGACGTCGCCCAGCTTGTTCAGCGCGTACCCGACGCCCTTGACGTAGTTGCCGTTGGCCTTCATCACGTCGCACTGCGGCACGGCCGTCGGGCGGCTGCCGGTGTTGGTGACGAGGTTGGGCAGCGAGTCGATCTCGACCGTGGTGACGATCCGCAGGCCGGCGTACTTGGGGTCGGCGAGGATCGCCTTGATCGGGTCGATGTACTGCGTCTTGTACTTGTCGATCTCCGTGGGGCCCAGCTCGCCGTTGGAGGCGAGGGCCGAGCAGTCACGTCCGGGCAGGTTGTAGATCACCAACTGGACGACGAGCTCGCCCGAGCCCTTCTGCCGCAGCGCCTCGTCGAGGTGGGCCCGCAGGCCCATCTTGCCGCCCGTGCCCGCGATGGCGGCGGAGCGGTCCAGCCAGACGCCCGTCGGCTGGTTGGAGATCCGGCTGCCGCCCGGTTCGGCGGCGGCGTTGGCGGACCACTCGGGGTTCACGTACACCTTGGCGCCGCTGTACGGGTTGTCCACCCTGCTGCCCGGCGTGCCGGGGCCCGGCTCGCCGGGACCACCGCCGCCGTCGTCGACGTTGCAGGTCACGCCGTCGAGCGTGAAGGTCGCCGGGAGCGCGTTGCTGCCGCTGTAGGAGGCCTGGAAGCCGAAGCTGACCGAACCGCCGGTGGCCAGCGTGCCGTTGTACGTCTCGTTGGCCGCGGTCACCGACGAACCGCTCTGGGTGATCCGCGAGTTCCACCCGCTGGTGACCTGCTGGTTGCCCGCGTAGGACCACTTGACGGCCCACGAGGACTTCGCGGCGCTGTTGTTGGTGATCGTGACGGCGGCGGTGAAGCCGGTGGACCACTGGTTCTGCACCTTGTAGTCGACCGTGCAGGGGACCGCCTGGGCGCCGACGTCGTCGGGCACCGCGGCCATGGCGGTCCCGGCGGCGCCGGCGACCAGCGCCAACGCCGCGAGAAGTGCTGTTCCGGTACGGCTCATGAGTGCGGGTTCCTCTTCCGTAGTGGGGTGTACGAGGAGGAGTCGTCGCGCTGTCGCCGAGGCGAGTAAAAGACCTGAACGCTGGGGGTGTGCGCGGAGCGTTCCTCGCAGCTCGGACGCGCCTGGGACGAGCGCGTCGACTGATGGAACCGCTCCCACTGGTGCTGGTGAAGGTAGCGCCAAGTGACGGTAAAAGACAGGGGTGTTGCGTTATTGCGCCCAATGAATTGTTTCTGCCGGGTCGAATCTTTTCGACTCTTCAAACACCTTGACCCCTTGGGCCCTCCTCTTCAATATGGGAGCGCTCCCACTGGTTCAAGGCTTGTTGTTGCTGCTCCGCCCCCACCTTCGTTAGAGCCGCACGGAAGGAACCAGAGCATGCACCCCAGACCTCGACGCCGCACCACGCGGCGTCTGTGGACCGCCGTGGTCGCGGCCCTCGCTCTCCCCCTGACGATGCTCACCACGGGGTCGACTCCCGCCAGCGCGGCCGCGGTCGCCTGCAACGTCGATTACAAGACCAACGACTGGGGCTCGGGCTTCACCGCCGAGCTCACGATCAGCAACCGGGGCACCGAGGCCATCAGCGGCTGGACCCTGACGTACGACTACGCGGGCAACCAGAAGCTCACGGGCGGCTGGAGCGGCACCTGGTCGCAGTCGGGGAAGACCGTGACCGCGCGGAACGCCTCCTGGAACGGCACGATCGCCGTCGGGGCCGCGGTGAGCACGGGCGCCCAGTTCACGTACAGCGGCACGAACACGGCGCCGACCAGCTTCGCGATCAACGGCACCGCGTGCGTGGGCGCGCACCAGCCGCCGATCACGGTGCTGACCAGCCCGGCGCCGGGCACGGTGTACTCGCAGGGCACGGCGGTCCCGATGGCGGCCACCGCCGCCGCCGCGGACAACGCCACGATCACCAAGGTCGAGTTCTACGACGACACCACACTGCTGGGCACGGACACCACCTCGCCGTACACGTACTCCGCCACCGGGCTGAGCGTGGGCAGTCACTCGCTGGTGGCCAAGGCGTACGACAGCATGGGCGCGTCGGCGAACTCCACACCGGTCGGCATCACGGTCGCCTCGGGTCCCGCCGTGGTGGTCTCACCGACCCAACTGGGCGTCCGCCAGGGCGAGTCGGGCACGTACGACGTGAAACTCTCGACCCAGCCCTCCGGCAACGTGACGGTGACGACCGCGCGGGCGTCCGGCAACACCGGTCTGTCGGTGACGGGCGGCGGGTCGCTGACCTTCACGCCGTCGAACTGGAGCACCGCCCAGAAGGTGACGATCTCCGCGAACGCCTCCGGCACCGGCTCGGCCGTCTTCGACTCGACGGCGACCGGCCACGCCAAGGCCTCGGTGACCGTGACCCAGCTGGCCGCGTCGAGCGAGTACGACGAGCGGTTCCTGGAGCTCTACGGCAAGATCACCAACCCGGCGAACGGCTACTTCTCCCCCGAGGGCATCCCGTACCACTCGGTGGAGACGCTGATCGTCGAGGCGCCGGACCACGGCCATGAGACCACCTCGGAGGCGTACAGCTACCTCCTGTGGCTCCAGGCCATGTACGGCAAGGTGACGGGTGACTGGTCCAAGTTCAACGGGGCCTGGGAGATCATGGAGAAGTACATGATCCCCACCAAGCCCGACCAGCCCACCAACTCCTTCTACAACGCCTCCAAGCCGGCGACGTACGCCCCGGAGCACGACACCCCGAACGAGTATCCGGCGCAGCTCAACACCAATGTCTCGGTCGGTGCGGACCCCATCGCCGCCGAGCTGAAGAGCGCCCACGGCACGGACGACATCTACGGCATGCACTGGCTGCAGGACGTGGACAACGTCTACGGCTACGGCAACTCGCCCGGCAAGTGCGAGGCGGGGCCGACCGACACCGGCCCGTCGTACATCAACACCTTCCAGCGCGGGCCGCAGGAGTCGGTGTGGGAGACGATCCCGCAGCCCACCTGCGACCAGTTCAAGTACGGCGGTCCGAACGGGTACCTGGATCTGTTCACCCGTGACGCGTCGTACGCCAAGCAGTGGAAGTTCACCAACGCCCCGGACGCCGACGCGCGAGCCGTGCAGGCCGCCTACTGGGCGGACGTCTGGGCCAAGCAGCAGGGCAAGGGCGGTGACGTCGCCGCGACCATCGGCAAGGCCGCGAAGATGGGCGACTACCTGCGCTACGCGATGTACGACAAGTACTTCAAGAAGATCGGGAACTGTGTGGGGCCGACCACCTGCCCCGCGGGCACCGGCAAGGACTCCGCCCACTACCTGCTCAACTGGTACTACGCGTGGGGCGGTGCCACCGACACCAGCGCCGGCTGGGCCTGGCGCATCGGCTCCAGCCACACGCACGGCGGCTACCAGAACCCGCTGGCCGCCCACGCCCTCGCCAACTACGCCCCGCTGAAGCCCAAGTCGGCGACCGGGCAGGCGGACTGGGCCAAGTCCCTCGACCGGCAGATCGAGTTCTACCGCTGGCTGCAGTCGAACGAGGGCGGCATCGCGGGCGGCGCCACCAACAGCTGGGCGGGGCGGTACGCCACTCCCCCGGCCGGGACGCCGACCTTCTACGGCATGTTCTACGACGAGAAGCCGGTGTACCACGACCCGCCGTCCAACCAGTGGTTCGGCTTCCAGGCGTGGTCCATGGAGCGGGTCGCCGAGTACTACCAGCAGACGGGCAACGCGGCCGCGAAGACCGTGCTGGACAAGTGGGTCGACTGGGCGCTGTCCAAGACGACGATCAATCCGGACGGGACGTACCGGATTCCGTCGACGCTCCAGTGGTCGGGTGCGCCCGACACGTGGAACGCGTCGAGTCCCGGAGCCAACGCGGGACTTCACGTCACCGTCGCCGACTACACCGACGACGTGGGGGTGGCCGCCGCGTACGCCAAGACGCTGACGTACTACGCGGACCGCTCCGGTGACACGGACGCCGCCCGGGTCGCCAAGGCGCTGCTCGACGGCATGTGGGAGCACCACCAGGACGGCCTGGGGGTCGCGGTTCCCGAGACCCGGGCGGACTACAACCGGTTCGACGACCGGGTGCCTGTGCCGAGCGGGTGGACCGGGAGGATGCCGAACGGCGACACCATCAACTCGACGTCGACGTTCGAATCCATCAGGTCGTTCTACGAGGACGACCCGGCCTGGTCGAAGATCGAGGCGTATCTGGCCGGCGGGGCCGCGCCCTCGTTCACGTACCACCGGTTCTGGGCCCAGGCGGACATCGCCCTGGCCATGGGTTCGTACGCGGAGCTGCTGGAGTAGCACCGCGGCGGACGTCCGCCGGCCGCGGACCGTTCGTGGCTGGTCGCGCCCACGCGGCGGAGCCGCACAGCAGACACAGCCCCGCGCCCCTTCGGGGGCGCGGGGATCTTCCCCCCACCTGTCAGGAGAGGCCCCCACTGTGCGAAGAACGCGCATCCTCACCGCCGTCCTGGCCCTCGCCGCCGGGCTGCTGGCGGGCTCGCCGCCCGTCGTGGCCGCCGAGCGGGCCGAGAGGTCGGTGGCCGTCGCCGCCGACACCTACAGCTGGAAGAACGCACGGATCGACGGCGGCGGCTTCGTCCCGGGCATCGTCTTCAACCGCAAGGAACGCAACCTCGCGTACGCCCGCACCGACATCGGCGGCGCCTATCGCTGGGTGGAGTCGTCCAAGACCTGGACCCCGTTGCTCGATTCCGTCGGCTGGGACGACTGGGGTCACACCGGTGTCGTGAGCCTCGCCTCCGACCCGGTCGACCCGGACAAGGTGTACGTGGCGGCCGGGACGTACACCAACAGCTGGGATCCGGGGAACGGGGCGATCCTGCGGTCGTCCGACCGGGGGGCCAGCTGGCAGAAGGCGAACCTGCCGTTCAAGCTGGGCGGGAACATGCCGGGGCGGGGCATGGGCGAGCGGCTGGCGGTGGACCCGAACCGCAACAGCGTGCTGTACCTGGGCGCGCCCAGCGGGAAGGGGCTGTGGCGGTCCACGGACTCGGGGGTCACCTGGTCGCAGGTGACGAACTTCCCGAACGTCGGCAACTACGTGGCCGATCCGTCCGACACCAGCGGCTACTCCAGCGACAACCAGGGCATCGTCTGGGTCACCTTCGACGAGTCGACGGGCACGTCCGGCAACGCCACGCGGACCCTGTACGTCGGGGTCGCCGACAAGGACAACGCGGTCTACCGGTCCACGGACGCGGGGGCGACCTGGTCGCGGCTGGCCGGGCAGCCGACGGGTCATCTGGCCCACAAGGGTGTGCTCGACACCGCCACAGGCCATCTGTACCTGTCGTACAGCGACAAGGGCGGGCCGTACGACGGCGGCAAGGGGCAGCTGTGGCGGTACGCGACGGCGACCGGCACCTGGACGGACATCAGCCCGGTGGCGGAGGCCGACACCCACTACGGCTTCAGCGGGCTGACCGTCGACCGGCAGGACCCGGGCACGGTCATGGCCACGGCGTACAGCTCCTGGTGGCCGGACACCCAGATCTTCCGCTCCACGGACAGCGGCGCCACCTGGACCAGGGCCTGGGACTACACGTCGTACCCGAACCGTGCGAACCGCTACACCATGGACGTCTCCTCGTCCCCCTGGCTGACCTGGGGCGCGAATCCCTCGCCGCCCGAGCAGACACCCAAGCTCGGCTGGATGACCGAGGCGCTGGAGATCGACCCGTTCGACTCGAACCGGATGATGTACGGGACCGGCGCGACGATCTACGGCACGGAGAACCTGCGGAACTGGGACAGCGGCAGCCAGTTCACCATCAGGCCGATGGTGCGGGGGCTGGAGGAGACGGCCGTCAACGACCTGGCCTCTCCCCCGTCCGGTGCGCCGCTGCTGAGCGCGCTCGGAGACATCGGCGGCTTCCGGCACACGGATCTGACGAAGGTCCCGTCGATGATGTTCACCCAGCCGAACTTCACGACGACGACCAGTCTGGACTTCGCCGAGTCGAACCCGGACACGGTGGTGCGCGTGGGGAATCTGGACTCCGGTCCGCACATCGCGTTCTCCACGGACAACGGCGCCAACTGGTTCGCCGGGACCGACCCCTCGGGTGTCAGCGGCGGCGGTACGGTCGCGGCGGCCTCGGACGGCGGCCGTTTCGTGTGGAGTCCCGAGGGCACGGGCGTGCGGTACACGACCGGGTTCGGCAGCACGTGGTCGGCGTCGAGCGGTATCCCGTCCGGCGCGATCGTGGAGTCCGACCGGGTGGACCCGAAGACCTTCTACGGCTTCAAGTCCGGGAAGTTCTACGTCAGCACGGACGGCGGGGCGACCTTCACCGCGTCGAACGCGACCGGGTTGCCCAGTGGCGACAGTGTCCGTTTCAAGGCGCTGCCCGGGGTGAAGGGCGACGTCTGGCTGGCCGGTGGCGCCCCCGACGGGGCCTACGGACTGTGGCACTCGACGGACGGCGGCGTGACCTGGACCAAGCTCTCCGGCGTCGAGCAGGCCGACACGATCGGCTTCGGCAAGGCGGCGACGGGAGCCTCGTACCAGACCCTCTACACCAGCGCCAAGATCGGCGGCGTGCGCGGCATCTTCCGCTCGACGGACAAGGGCGCGACCTGGACCCGGATCAACGACGACGCCCACCGGTGGGGGTGGACGGGCGCGGCGATCACGGGTGACCCGAGGGTGTACGGGCGGGTCTACATCTCGACGAACGGGCGCGGGGTCATCTACGGCGACTCCGCCGACGCCGGCGGCGGCGGGGGCGGCACGGATCCGGACCCCGAGCCGACGGGGCCCTGCGCGGTGACGTACAAGATCACCCATGAGTGGCCGGGGGGCTTCCAGGCGGACGTGCGGCTGTCCAACACGGGCGCGACCGCGTGGACCGGCTGGTCGCTCGGCTGGACCTTCCCGGGCGGCCAGAGCATCTCCCAGATCTGGAACGCCGCCCACACCCAGACGGGGTCGGCGGTCACCGCCCGGAACATCGGCTGGAACGGCACGGTGGCGGCCGGTGCGTCCGTGAGCTTCGGCTTCACCGGAAGCTGGTCGGGGACGAACGGCAAGCCGGCCGCCTTCAAGCTCGGTGACCAGTCCTGCGCGGTGACCTGACACCCGCGCCGGACGAGAAGAGGGCGCGCGTCCGGGTCGGCGCGCGCCCTCTTCGTACCCTGTGCAGGTGGAAGGTCGAACCGCGTACACCCTCCCCTGTCGGCATGTTCATGCCGGGCACAGAAGGGCATCCCAGAGTGTGTACGCACGGCTCGCCCGGAGACCTTCACAGAAGGAGCCCCTGTGCCGAACCACAGCCGCGTCACGCGCCGACTGAGCATGAAGGCCGCCCTCGCCGCGGCGGCTCTGCTGCCCTTGTCCCGTACCACCGGACTGTCCGGCGCACCCGCCGAGGCGGTGGAGAAGAAGAAGGAGGAGGTCATCGCCGGCCCGCCTCTCGCGACCATGTCCTTCAATCTGCGCTACGCGAGCACCGTTCAGCCCAACAGCTGGGCCGTGCGCAGGCCGGTGATGCGGGCCCTGCTGCGGCAGGAGGCGCCCCATGTCATCGGCACCCAGGAGGGCCTCCATCAGCAACTGCGCGACATCGAGGCCGACCTTGGGACGGCCTACCGCTGGATCGGCACCGGACGCGCGGGCGGCAACCGCGACGAGTTCATGGCCGTCTTCTACGACACCCGTCGGCTCGCGCCCGTCGAGTACCGGCACTTCTGGCTCTCCGACACACCGGAGGTACCCGGGTCGAACACCTGGGGCGGCGGCTCCATCCGGATGGTCACCTGGGTCCGGTTCCGTGACCTGATGGACGGCGGCAGACAGTTCTACGTCCTCAACACCCACCTCGACAACCTCAGTCAGTACGCCCGCGACCGCTCCGCGGCCCTGATCGCCCAGCGCATCGCCGGGCTCGACCGGTCGCTGCCCCTCGTCGTCACCGGCGACTTCAACGTGGCGGCCCACCGGAACACGGTCTACGACACGATGCTGGGCGCCGGACTCGTCGACACCTGGGACGCGGCGCCCGAGCGCAACGACCTGTACGCGACGTTCCACGGCTACCGGCCGCTGACCCCCGGCGGCGACCGCATCGACTGGATCCTGACCACTCCGGGCATCACGGTGCATCGGGCGGCCATCAACACGTTCGCCTCCGGCGGCCAGTTCCCCAGCGACCATCTGCCGGTGCAGGCGTCCGTCACGCTGGGCTGACGAGCTCGCGCGGGAGTCCGTGGGCGGGCCGCGCCCGCCCACGGAGCGGCTACCAGGACGCGCCGATCAGCGCACCCGCGGGTTCACGATCGCGCGGACGGTTGCCGCTGTCGACGTGCACGCTGACCACGCCACGGTCGAGGCGCTCGCCCTGGCGGGCGGTGGCGGCGACGGCCGAGTTCCGCTGCTTCAGTCGCCGCGGTTCCCGGTCACGTCGCCGTACCTCTCGGCCAGTTCGACCACGGTCCGGGCGATGCTGTGGCGCAGTTCGGCCGGTTCCAGCACCTCGATGTCGGTGCCCAGCCGCAGGAACTCGCCGTGCGCGTGCCCGACCGACTCGACGGGCACCCTCACCATGGTCCAGCCGTCTTCGGCCGTGCCGCCCTCGACGGGAACGGCCCTGGGCAGCGTCACACCCGGCGCCAGCCGGACCAGCGCCTCGCCCCGGTGCAGCCGGGCGTGGAAGTCTCGCTGGTACGCCGCCCAGTACGCGGCGAGGTCGAAGCCGTCCGGGCGGGTGAACTCCTCGTCGGCGGCGTCGGGTTCGAGGATGTCGAGGATCTGGTCCACGCGGAACGTGCGGGGTCCCGGGCCCGCGACGACGTACCAGCGGCCCGCCTTGAGGACCAGGCCGTACGGTTCGAGGCGGCGCCGTACGTCGGTCGGCTCGGCCCAGCGGCGGTAGAGGACGTGCAGCACCCGGCCGCTCCAGACCGCGTCGGCGACGACGGGCAGGAACGGGGTGTCGTCGGTCTCCGCG
The DNA here is from genome assembly GCF_018728545.1 of Streptomyces sp. ATCC 21386. Classification (NCBI taxonomy): domain Bacteria; kingdom Bacillati; phylum Actinomycetota; class Actinomycetes; order Kitasatosporales; family Streptomycetaceae; genus Streptomyces; species Streptomyces sp. ATCC 21386. Next base: position 3,363,817 of record NZ_JAAVVL010000001.1, on the reverse strand, counting down.
TACCAGCCGGGGGCGTCCAGATGGAAGCGGTCGGCGACCCGGTCGGCGTGGGCCCGCAGCTCGGCGGGCAGGGCAGCGCGGACCTTCAGCTGCGCGGCGGCCAGCACGGCGCCGAGGCCCAGGTCGGCGGCGGGCCCGGGGACGCCCGCGAGGAAGAGGGCCTCGGCCTCGTTCCTGGTGAGCCCGGTGAGGCGGGTGCGGTAGCCGTCCAGCAGGCGGTAGCCCCCGGCGTGGCCCGCGTCGCCGTAGAGCGGGACCCCGGCCGCGCCCAGCGCCTCCATGTCCCGGTAGACCGTGCGGACGGAGACCTCCAGCTCCTCGGCGAGCTCGGCGGCGGTCATCCGCCCCCTGGTCTGGAGCAGCAGCAGGATGGAGACGAGTCGGCTGGACTTCACTGACACAGGATGTCAGTGAAGCGGCCCTAACGTGCCGCCATGCCCTTCACCGAGAAACTGCTGACCGTGCCGCCGCCCGTCGAGGCGGCCGGCCGACGGATCAAGCGCTACCACGTCACGGCCGACCCGGCCGGCATCGCGCCCGAGGTCGCGGAGGCGGCGTACACGCTCCTTCCCGCACTGCTGCCGGAGCCGGACGGGACCACACCGCCCGCGACCTTCGTCGTGCTGCACCGGGGCGGCGACACCGGCGCCTATCTCAACGTCTACAGCTGGGTGTGGGACAACGTCCTGCACTTCGCCGGAGCGGCGGCGGGCCAGCCGGTGCTCGGCTGCCCGGACACCGACCCCACGCACTTCGTCGCCACCGACCGGCCGTGGATCGGCTGCGTCTGGGAACTCCCGCCGATCCAGCACGAGCGCGACGCCTGGGTACGGCACGTCCTGGCCCCCGAACTCCCGGACCTCGACGCCTACTTGGGCGACTCCCTGCCCGCCGGGACGACCGGAACCCCGACGCTCGCCGGAGGTCGGCGATGAGCGGCCCGCACGACTTCGACTTCTTCCACGGCGCGTGGGAGGCTCACCACCGCCGCCGTACCGACTTCCTCGCGCCGGACGGCGACTGGGAGGAGTTCACCTCCACCAGCCGCTGCTGGCCCCTCTTCGACGGGGCCGCGAACATCGACGAGATCGACATGCCGCACCTCGGCTCGAAGGGGCTGACCCTGCGGCTGTTCGACCCACGGGCGCGGACCTGGTCGCTGAGCTGGTCCTCCAGCCGTACCGGCACACTGTTCCCGCCGGTCACAGGCCGGTTCGAGGGCGGCCGGGGGGTGTTCCACGGCGACGACACCCACGACGACGAGAACGTGCGGGTGCGTTTCGTGTGGTCGGGGATGTCCGCGACCTCCGCCCGCTGGGAGCAGGCGTTCTCACGGGACGAGGGGGCGACCTGGCTGACCAACTGGATCATGGAGTTCAGGCGGCCTTCCGGAACGCGCGCAGGGTGAACTCCGGGTCCGGGCGCGGCCGATCCTGGTCGGGCAGGGCGGCGAGGCGCGCCGCGAAGCCGTCGGCCAGCGGATCGCCGGGCGGCAGCGTGACGAACCAGCCCCGGCGCAGGTCGGCGATCGTGCGGCGGGGGCTGCGGCCCTGGCCGCGCCCGGGGAAACGAGCCTGCCCGGCGGCACGCAGACCGTGTGCGACGGCGTACTTCTCGACCGCGTCCGCGGGGTCCATCGCCGGCGCCCGGGGCCGTGGGGCGAGTACCACGTCGATGTCGCTGCCCACGTTGTGGGAGGCGGCCTTGTCGACGGTGGTGACGTAGACGCCACCGGGGCGCAGCACCCGGGCACACTCCCCGACCACGGCCCGCACATCCCCGGGGCCGCCCAGCAGATGCAGCAGCCACACACTGGTGACGGCGTCGAACTCCCCGTCGCGGAACGGGAGTCGGCGGGCGTCACCGATCACGACGGAGCCCGGCAGCCGGGCGGCGGCCCGGCTCGCCATCGCATGCGTGAGGTCGACCCCCGTCACACGTGTCCCCGGCCGGGCAGCCGCGAGGCGGCGGGTCACGATCCCGGTGCCGCAGGCGATGTCGAGCAGTCGGCGGGCGCCCTCGGGGACGAGGCCGAGCACGGCGTGGGCGGCGGCCTCGGCCCGGGGCTCGCCGCCCCGCAGGGCGTCGTAGGCGCCGGCCTCCTTGTCGTAGTCCAGCACCCGCCTCAGCTCGCCCCGTGACCGGGGGCGAGCGCCTCCACCCTGCGGGCCAGCTCGAAGTCCTTCTCGGTGACGGCGCCGCCGACGCTGTGGGTGTGGATGGTCAGCGACACCGTGTTGTAGCCGAGGGTGAGGTCGGAATGGTGGTCGAGCTCCTCCTGGACCTGGGCGATGTGCACGACCATCGCGGTCGCCGCGAAGTGCGAGCCCAGCCGGTAGGAACGGGCGATCCGGTCCCCGTCCAGCGACCAGCCGGGCAGCTCCGTCAGCCGGTCCTCGATCTCCTTCTGCGACAAGGGTTCGACGGGCATGACCCACTCCTTCCGGGAGGTCCCCTCCGTGACGTCCGGTCCCTCCCAGCGTGCCACAGACCAAGGGCCGGGTCCCTGGTCAGGAGCCCGGGCACGCCACGCCTCGACCGGCTCGGTTACGTTCTCCGCATGACCAGTGTCCCGATGACCAGTTCCCCGACCGGTGCCCCGGGCCGTCCCACCACGCCCGCCGTCCAGGGCGTGGGCCCGCTGCTGCGGGCCTGGCGGGAGCGACGTCGGGTCAGCCAGCTGGAGTTGGCGCTGCGCGCCGATTCCTCGGCGCGGCACATCAGCTTCGTCGAGACGGGCCGCTCCCGCCCGAGCGAGGAGATGGTGCTCCGGCTCGCCGAGCACCTGGAGGTGCCCGTGCGGGAGCGGAACGCGCTGCTGCTCGCGGCGGGTTACGCCCCGCACTACCCGGAGACGCCGCTCGACGACCCGTCGATGGGCGCGCTGCGGGAGGGCATGGAGCGGCTGATCCAGGGCTACGAGCCGTACCCGGCGCTGGTGATGAACGCGACGTACGACGTCCTGGCCGCGAACCGGGGCATCGCCATGCTTCTCGACGGGATCCCCGAGTCACTGCTGGTGCCACCGCTGAACGCGATGCGGTTGACGCTGCACCCCGAGGGCATGGCGCCGCGCATCCGGAATCTGCGCGCCTGGCGCGGGCACCTCCTGGAGCAGATGGAGCGCCAGGCCGCGCTGCACCGCTCGGAGCCGCTGCGGGCGCTCTACGAGGAGGTGGCGGCGTATCCGCTGCCGCCGGGCACACCCGAGGACGAGACCGCCGGGGACGCGGGGGCGGGGCCCGGCGCGGAGGCGAGCGCATACTTCGCGCTGCCGATGCGGATCGAGCACGAGGGCCGGGTGCTGTCGTTCATCTCCTCGGTCTCCACCTTCAACACCCCTCTGGACGTGACCGTGGCCGAGCTCGCCATCGAGACGTTCCTCCCGGCGGACCCGGCGACGGTCAAGTACATGCACGGGCTGATGTCCTGACGGTCAGCCGGTGTCCGTACGGTCGTCGGCCGCGCGGAGGGCGAGGTACTGGAGTGCCGCGAACCCGGCCACGGTGACCGCCTGGAGCAGCGTCCACACCGCACCCGCCGCGCTCGGCGTCAGCCACAGCACCAGGGAGACGAGGCTGAGGACCGTCCAGGCGAGGTTGGCCTCGATCACCACCCGTACGGGCAGCGCCGGCGGACGCTCACGCGCGGCGAGCAGGGCGACACCCGCCGCGTACACGGTGAGGAACGCGCCGAGCCCGAGGAGCAGCCCGGGGTCGACCCCGAGGAAGCGGCCGAGGGGGCCGGAGGCCAGGAGGTAGGCGAGCCCGTTCGCCCCGGTCACCGCCGCGTCGGCGGCCAGGAAGCGGCGCAGCATGGTGCGGGGGTCGGTGGTCCGGGCCAGTACGGCGAGCCGGGCCGTCGCCACGAAAGTCAGGGACATGGCAGATCACGCTCCGTGGAGGTGGTGGGGCGGGCAACGGGAGGACCGGAGGCCCCGAGCGCCCCGAGGGGCGGTCGGAGAACCTCGGTGACCCCACCTTGCCGCGCGGTGCCGACGCCGGTCGATTACCTCCGAGGTCATGGCACCCCGTACCCTGCGGGATCGTCGGGCCACGAGGCCGCTGGAGCATCGCGTTCCGGCCACCCCTGGGCGGTGCCACCGGGGCATGACAGACTGTTGGGGTATCTCAGCACGTGGGGAGGCGTGGCGTGAGTGAGCGGCGGGCCGCGCCCACCGTGGGCCAGGTGGTGCTCGGAAAACGGCTCCAGGAACTACGGGAGGCCGCCGGGCTCAAGCGCGAGGAGGCGGCACGCGTCCTCCGGGTCGCCCCGGCGACGGTACGGCGCATGGAGACCGCCGACGTCGCTCTCAAGATCCCCTACGTCCAGGTGCTGCTGACGACGTACGGGGTCGCCGACCACGAGGTCGCCGCGTTCGTGACGCTGGCCGAGGAGGCGAACAAGCCGGGGTGGTGGCAGCGGTTCCACGATGTGCTGCCCGACTGGTTCAGCGTGTACGTCAGCCTGGAGGGCGCGGCGCAGCTGATCCGGCAGTACGAGCCGCACTTCGTGCCGGGGATGCTGCAGACCGAGGAATACGCGCGGGCCGTGATGGAGGCCGGGACGGTCGGGCAGACCGGTGCCGAGAGCATCGAACGGCATGTGTCGCTACGGATGGCGAGACAGAAGCTCCTCACCCAGGAGAATCCGCCGCACCTGTGGGTGATCATGGACGAGACGGCTCTCAGGCGGCCGGTGAGCATCCGCTCCCACGTGATGCGCGACCAGATCGACCGGCTTCTCGACGTCACCGAGAAGGACCATGTGAGCCTCCAGGTCTGCGAGTTCGCCAGCGGCCCCCACCCGGGCACCTACGCCCCCTTCTCCCTCTTCCGCTTCGCCGAACCGGAACTCCCCGACATGGTCTACAGCGAGTACCTCACCGGCGCCCTCTACCTCGACTCCCGCAGCGAGGTCTCCCTCCACCTCGAGGTCCTCGACCACATGGCGGCACACGCCGCCTCCGCCGAGGCGACGCGGGACATCCTGAAGCGGTACCGCGACACATACTGAGCGCCACCCGCCCCTCCGCCGGGCACGCCGGGGTCGGCACGGCCGCCACCCGCCAGGAGCGCCGGCCGCCGTCGCGGCGGACGCGGGTGAAGCGACGCCGCGAAGACGGACGGCCCCGCGGTCCCGGCCCGTGCCCGGCGAGCGGGCGGCCGCCGCCCCCGTCGACCCGGAGCGTGGGGCCGCCCGCCTTCCCGCGCCTTCCTGCCGCCGCCGGGTCCTTCCTACGCCGCCCCGCCCTTCGGCCCCTTCTCCTCGTCCACGATCTCCGCGTCGACCACGGTCGTGTCCTCTTCCTCGGTCGCGTTCCGCCGGCCGGCCGGGCCGGAGGGCGGTGTCTCGGCCCGGCCGGCGGCCGCCGCGTACATGGCCTGGCCCATGCGCTGGCTGACGGTGGAGAGGTGGTCGGTTGCGGCGCGAAGGGACGCGGTGTCCTCGGGGTGCTCCAGGAGGCGCTTCACCTCCGCCACCGCGGACTCCACCTCGGCCCTGCTGTCGGCGGGGACGCGCTCCTCGTTCTCGCGGAGGAACTTCTCGGTCTGGTAGGCGAGTTGCTCGGCGTGGTTGCGGGTCTCGGCGGCCTCACGGCGCCGGCGGTCGTCGTCGGCGTACTGCTCGGCCTCCCGCATCATGCGGTCGATGTCGTCCTTGGGGAGCGCGGAGCCGCCGGTCACCGTCATCTTCTGTTCACGGCCGGTGGCGAGGTCCTTCGCCGAGACATGCATGATGCCGTTCGCGTCGATGTCGAAGGCCACCTCGATCTGCGGGACACCCCGCGGCGCGGGCGGCAGCCCGGTGAGGTCGAAGACGCCCAGCTTCTTGTTGTACGCGGCGATCTCCCGCTCGCCCTGGTACACCTGGATGCCGACCGAGGGCTGGTTGTCGGCCGCCGTCGTGAAGATCTCCGAACGGCGTGTGGGAATCGTCGTGTTGCGCTCGATCAGCTTGGTCATGATGCCGCCCTTGGTCTCGATGCCCAGGGACAGCGGGGTGACGTCGAGGAGCAGGACGTCCTTCACGTCGCCCCGGATGACGCCCGCCTGGAGCGCGGCGCCGACCGCCACCACCTCGTCGGGATTCACCCCCTTGTGCGGGTCCTTGCCGGTGAGTTCCCGGACCAGGTCGCTCACGGCGGGCATCCGCGTCGAACCGCCCACGAGGATGACGTGGTCGATCGCCGCGAGCTTCACCCCCGCGTCCTTGACGGCCTGGTGGAACGGCGTCCTGCACCGGTCGAGCAGGTCGGCGGTCAGCTCCTGGAACTGGGCGCGCGTCAGCGTCTCCTCCAGGTGGAGGGGGCCTTCGGCGGAGGCGGTGACGTACGGGAGGTTGATCGACGTCTCGGAGGAGCTGGACAGCTCGATCTTGGCCCGCTCGGCGCCCTCCCTCAGCCGCTGCAACGCCATCTTGTCGCGGCCGAGATCGACGCCGTGCTGCCCCCGGAAGCGTTGGACGAGATGCTCTACGACCCGCTGGTCCCAGTCGTCGCCCCCGAGCCGGGTGTCGCCGTTGGTGGCCTTCACCTCGATGACCCCGTCACCGATCTCCAGGAGGGAGACGTCGAAGGTGCCGCCGCCGAGGTCGAAGACGAGGACGGTCTGCTCCTCGCCCCGGTCCAGGCCGTAGGCGAGGGCCGCCGCCGTGGGCTCGTTGATGATCCGCAGGACCTTCAGGCCCGCGATCTCCCCCGCTTCCTTCGTCGCCTGCCGCTGCGCGTCGTCGAAGTACGCGGGCACCGTGATGACGGCGTCGGTGACGTCCTCCCCGAGGTACGACTCGGCGTCCCGCTTCAGCTTCTGCAGCACGCGCGCGGACAGTTCCTGGGCCCGGTAGCGGGTGCCGTCCACGGAGCCCTCCGTGGGGAACCGCCAACTCGCGTCGCCCATGTGGCGTTTGACGGAGCGCGCCGTGCGCTCCACGTTCGTCACGGCCTGCCGCTTGGCGATCTCGCCGACGAGCACCTCGGCGTTCTTGGCGAAGGCCACCACCGACGGTGTGGTCCGCTGTCCCTCCGCGTTGACGACGACGGTCGGCTCACCGCCCTCCAGCAGGGCCACCACCGAGTTCGTCGTCCCGAGATCGATCCCGACCGCACGCCCCATCGCCGTCCCCTTCCAGCGGAGTCCGCAAGGATCCGCGAGGTCCGCCAAGTGTTCCCACCACCAGCACAAAACTTGAGTGGGCTCTTGTCAATGGGGCGGAGACGGGGCGCACGAAGCAGACGGTCAGGCCAGCTCGGCCGTCAGCGTGATCGTCGTGCCGGTCAGGGCCTGGCTGACCGGGCAGTTCTTCTTTGCGCCCTCGGCCGCCTCCTGGAAGCCGGCCGCGTCGAGGCCGGGGACCTCGCCGCGGACGGTGAGGTGGATGCCGGTGATGCCCTCGCCCGGCTGGAACGTCACGTCGGCCTTGGTCTCCAGGCGGGTGGGCGGGGTGCCCGCGCCCGTGAGGCCGTGGGAGAGCGCCATGGAGAAGCAGCTGGAGTGGGCGGCCGCGATCAGCTCCTCGGGGCTGGTCTTGCCGTTCGCCTGCTCCGCGCGCGACGGCCACGACACCGGCTGCGAACCGATGCCGGAGGAGTCGAAGGTGACGGTGCCGGTGCCCTTGAGCAGCTCGCCTTCCCAGACGGTGTGTGCGGTGCGCGTGGTGGCCACGATGAGTCCTTTCCTGTCAGTCACGATGCCGGAGTCCCGTCGCGGGGGATTCCGCTGCGGGGGTCTCCGCCACGGGGATCCCGTCGCCGGGGTTCCGTGCCCCCATCCGATCACACTCCGGCGGGTACGAGGCTCATCTCACCCTGAACACCGGCCCCCGCGCGGTGAACGGCAGGCGAGCACCTTGGGGGATCAGATACGCGTGCTCCCGCCGTACCCGCAGCACGTCGCACCAGCCGTCCGTGATGACCAGGACCGGCGCGCCCGGCGGGAAGTCGTCGGCGCGGTGCAGCAGATCGACGCCCGGCTGCAGTTCCGTACCGCCGCGCCCGCGTACCCGTACCCGCCCGGCGATCTCGGTGACCGGCAGGTATCCCGCGTCGTGCGGCGCGGCGTCGCAGAACACGACCCGGGCGGCCGGTACGTCCCGGGCCGCCGCGTACGAGGCGATCGCGCCCAGCGCCTTGCCGAGCAGCGTCCGGTCCATGGAACCGGAGGTGTCGAGGACGACACCGAAGGTGCAGCGGGCGATCTCCTCGGGCGGGAAGTACCGTCCGGCGCGCGGGATGTCGGGGGTGGCGGACTGACGGCGCGAAGGGCGCGCGTAGGTGCGTACGGCCTGAGGGCTGGGTACGAACTCGTCGAACCAGCGGGCGAGTTGTGCGTCCCAGGGCAGGGGCGGATGGCTGAGGGCACGGATCTCCTCGACCAGACCGGCGGGCAGCAGGCCGCGTTCCTGCCGCTCGTGCAGGTCGAAGCCCCGGGCGAGGCCCCGGCGGTAGAACTCGTCGAGGTCCACGTAGTCGCGCGGCGAGCCGAGCGGACCGCCGAGGATGTCGCCCACGCCCTTGCCGCGCGGGGTGGCGAGCCTGCGCATCCGGCGCAGGTCGCCGACGATCCGGTCGTAGACCTCCTCGGCCGACAGCCCGGTCAGTTCGGGGTCGTACAGCAGCCCCTCGGGCATGGTGCCGACCTGCATCTCGCGCAGCCAGTCGTTGATGACGTAGTCGGCGGCGATGTTGAACAGGAACGGGTCGCGGGTGCCGCAGCGGTCGCCGTGACGCAGGGCGGCGTGCAGCATCTCGTGGGCGAGGATGAACCGCCACTCCTCGTCGTCGAACTGGCGGAGCGGGTTGAGGTAGATCTCGCCCGCCTCCGCGTCGACGGCCGCGACGGAGATGCCGTGGGCGTGGGCGAGTTCGACGTCGGCGACGATCCGGATGCCGGCCGCGATGCCGCCGAGCAGCGGGTAGGAGGAGATGAACCAGCTCAGCGCCTTCTCCCAGGGCCGCATGCGGGTCGGCTCGTCCTCCAGGGACTCCCGGCGGCCGCCGGCCATGTCCATCGCGGCGGACATCGTGCGGGTGAGGGCGTGCGCGAAGGCGAGCTGCCAGTCCGTGGGTGTGCCCAGCCACTTGGGCCAGGGCAGCAGCAGTTGGTCGGGCTCCCCGCCGGCTGTGCCGCAGTGCTCGTACGCCGCCGGGAGTCCGTCACGGCGCCAGCGTGCGGCGAGGCGCTCCTCGTCGCCGTCCGGGTAGCCGGCGGGCAGGTGCTCGGGCGTCACGCCGACGGGGAAGGTGAGCAGGAACCGGTTGACGGCGACGCAGCGGGCGGCGAGGTCGAACCGGTCGGGCTGGGTGGGCTCGCCCTGCGCCGGCGGGACGTGTCCGAAACCCAGGTGGAGGGCGGCGTGGGCGATGGCCCAGGCCCAGGCGTCGGGGGCGGCGAGCCGGTCGGGGTGCGCGTGCAGCACGCCCTCGGAGTCGACCCGGACGAGGCCCTCACGGGGCGCGAGGTCGCACTTCTCCTTGCGGCAGACGCTGAACCCGACCGCCCGCAGCGCGGAGTTGCGCCGCACCGCCTCCAGCCCCGCCTCGAACGCCTCGGCTGCGAGGTCCCGCTGTGTCTTCCGTTTCCCCCGGCCCTTGCCGCCGGCCGTGCTCACCGGCGCGCCTCCACCAGTCGGGGCATGTCGCGGGCCGCCTCGACCAGGAACCAGGCGGGCAGCACGGGGTTGCCGTCGGTGTCGTCGGCGATGACGGTCTGGGCGACCTCGACGGAGATCTCCGCGAGCCGCACCAGCAGGGACTTGGCGCGGTACGCGGTCTGCCGGCCGTTCGCGGACATGTGCTGCTTGCTGACCGGCAGTTCCTTGATCAGCCGGCCGCGGAAGGAGTCGGCCAGGTAGTACAGCAGGTCGCGGTCCTCCACGCGGTGGGGCCAGCCCGCCTCGCCCTTGAGGATCGCCTCGATGCCGAACCGGCTGCGCACGATCTTGACGTAGCCGCAGAAGGCCACCGCGTGCGCGGGCGTCAGTGTGCCGTGCGCGAGGACCTTCAGGGTCTCCTCGTCGAGGTCGGTTCCGAAGGAGTGCAGCGCGTCGGAGAGCATGTGCCAGGAGCGGGGCGTGGAGAACGGCTCCTCGCTCTTCGGCGGCTTCGACCACAGCTGGTCCGGGCGGTCGGTGAGGTGGTCCAGGACCCAGGGGTGGATCCCGTTGCCCTCCGCCCAGAGCAGCCAGTCCTTCGCCGACGCCTGGAGGTGGACGTGGGTGAGCCGGTTGACCAGGGCGGAGGCGATGGGGCGGGCCAGGGCGTTGTCGGTGGCACGGTTGCCGGCGCCGACGACGATCGAGCCCTTCGGCAGCTCGTAGTTGCCGATACGGCGGTCCAGAATCAGCGAGTAGAAGGCCTTCTGCACATCCGGGGTGGCCGCGTTCAGTTCGTCCAGGAACAGGCAGTACGGCTCGTCGCGGGCGATCGCCTCCGGCGGGCAGAACACGGAGCGGCCGTCGCGGATCTGCGGGACGCCCATCAGGTCCTCCGGCGCGAGCTGCGTACCGAGGAGGCTCACGCACTCCAGGCCCAGCGACTCGGCGAAGTCCCGCACGAGGGAGGACTTGCCGATGCCGGGGGCGCCCCAGAGGAAGACGGGGCGCACGGTGGCGAGGCCGAGCAGCAGCTCGGGGAGGCGGGAGGGCGTGACGGTGACGGCTGCCTGCAAGGCGTGGGCTCCTGGGATTCGGTCCTGTGGACGTCGCGGACGCCCGCGGACAGTGTGGGTGACCGCTTCACGGGAGCGCAGCCGAATTTTCCGTGGCCGGGGGCGCCTGTGCGTCTGCCAGGTCCTGTCGAGGGATGCCTGTGCGTCTGCCGGGTCCTGTCGAGGGATGCCTAGGCGTCTGCCGGGTTCTGTCGGGTGGCGGGTGCGGGTCGGTTCGTAGCTGGTCGCGCAGTTCCCCGCGCCCCTTCGGTGTGCTCCAGTTGAGCCACGGGCACCTGGGGGCCGTCCGCTTCCCTCAGCCAGCGTCTGAGGACTCGGTGGACGTGCTCCGCGCCCACCAGGGGCTCGTCCTCCGCCACCGGCTCGGAGAGGGCCAGCGGGGACATCAGGAAGGGGCGGGACTGGCAGCCGCCCAGCCCTCCGTGGGAGCCGATCTGTTCCTCGAAAGCGAGAACCTCTCCGTCGGCGGGGTCGTAGGAGGAGTTGACCATGATGTCGGCGGTGTGCGGGAAGCCGTGCGTGCGGCGTACGGCGTCGGCGGCGCCGGGGCCGAAGTCGGCGAGGGGACCCGGGTGTTCGTCGCTCAGCTCGTCGATCGGGATCTGCGCGCCGTGCGCGCCGAGGACCACACCGCCGTGCTCCTCGCTGCGGACGAGGACGAAGCCGACGCCGGGGTGGTTGGCGAGGGTGGAGAGCAGCGCGGGATGGCGGGCGTCGATCTCCTCACGGCTCATCCGGTGCGGGACGTCCGGGAACGAGACGAGGCCGAGGTTGCCGGAGGCCAGTGTGATGGGCTCGGAGCGGCGGGTGGGGCGGTGCTCTTCGATGCCCTCCTCGACGGGGATGCGCAGCGCGGCCCGTACGGCGGCGCGTGCCTCGGCGCCGCTGTGGGTGCGCTGGGCGCGGCGCGGGACGGCCAGGCCGCAGCCGGCGCGGACCAGGTCGCCCAGGGTGAGGCCGTAGCGGCCGAGGAAGGTCTCCCCGGGGCTCTGGCCGTGGTCGGAGAGGAGGACGATCCGGTAGGCGCGCGGGGCGTGTTCGGCGACCTGGGCGATCAGCGCGAGGGAGCGGTCCAGGCGTTCGAGGACCTTCGCGGCGTCCCGGCTGTGCGGTCCGGAGTGGTGCGCGACCTCGTCGTACGCCACCAGGTCCGCGTAGATCGCCGCCCGGCCGGCGAACATGTCCCCGATCACCGCGGCGACGACGACATCGCGCTCGACGACGGTCGCGAAGGCCCGGATGAACGGGTAGAGCCCGCCGCGCTTGACGCGCGGGCGCTGCTCGGCCATCCGGGCCCGGGTGGACTGGCCGATCTCCCGCAGGACGTCGGCGACGAAGGACATGGCCGTGCGGACGGCGTTGGCCGGGTCGGAGAAGTAGGCGAAGTAGCCGGCGCGGGACCGGTTGCGCCTGCCCCGGCGGGCGGCCATCGACAGCACCAGCGCGAGCTGCTCGGCGCCGCCGCTGAAGAGATTGCCGCGGCTGGCGCCGTCGACGGTCAGCAGACCGCCGTCGCCGGTGCGGTCGACGGCCCGGCGCTGGAGCTCGACGGCGCTGGAGGGCCGGTTGCAGACCATCACCTCCCGGGTCTCCTTCTCGTACCAGCGGAAGGCCGGCACGTCGTGGTTGGTGCCGTGCAGGATGCCGAGCTGGCTGGCGCCGGTCTGACTGGACCAGTCGGTGCGCCATGGGGTGAGCCGGTGCGTGGGCCGGGGGCGGGCGATGCCGGCGGAAGCGGGCGGCGGCGCCAGGCCCAGCCACGCGGCCACGGTGGGCATCAGCCCCTTCTCCGCCGCCGCCACCAGCACGTCGTGGCCGACGCCGTCGAGCTGGAGGAAGAGGGTGCCGGGTCCGGCGGGCCCCGGGCGGCGGTCGGCGTGCCCGCGGCGGCGGTCGGCCAGGCGGTACAGACGGCGCCGGTAGGCGTCGTCGTCCCGTACGGCGAGGGCGCCCCCGGTGGCGGAGGCGACGGCGGACATCACCGCCGCGACGACCACGGCCGTCTCGGGCGCGGCCGCGCCGCCCTGGCCGGAGGGGTTGAGCCGCAGGGCGAGCAGAAGCAGGGAGCCGTTCAGGAAGAAGACGAGCAGGCCGAGGACGAGCGCCGGGACCAGCAGCAGGGCCCGCACCAGCAGCGGCCACACGAGCGAGGACAGCAGACCGAAGGCGCCCGCGCCGAACGCAGCGGTCACGGCGATCTGCGTGGCGCTCTCGTCGCTCTCGGACCGGAGCCGGAAGTCGGGCAGCGCGCCCGCGAGCACGAGCATGGTCAGGGTGGACACCGCCCATACGGCGAGCATCCGCCAGACGCCGCTCAGCACCCTCCGCCAACGACCACCGCCCACGTTCTGGCCACCTTTACCGTCACGGTCCTGGGGTCAGCCTGTCATAGGGGGTGGGGGCGCCGGGGTGGCATGACGGGGTGGCACGGGGGCATGGCCCGTGGCGGGCCGGGCAGGGGTCGGGACGTGCCGTGCGTCGCGGGACGCGGGTCCTCGGTGGCTGGTCGCGCAGTTCCCCGCGTCCCTTGAAAAGCTGCCCGGCGCTCGAAGAGGCACCGCCAGCCCCTCAGCGGCCGTCGTAACCCGCCGTCGGCATGGACAGGCGGCGGTGGACGTGCGCCTTCATCTGGGCGTCGTAGGCGGGTTCGGCGTGGCCGACGGTCTCGACGCGGATGCCGCGCCGGGCGCACTCGGCGGCGAAGTCGTCCACGGAGGCGAAGGCGCGCTCCAGGACACGGTGGCTGGGGGCGACGAAGAGATCGACCAGGCCGGCGTCGACGTCGGACCACAGGGCGCAGTGATCGGGGCGCAGACCGCGTACGAGCAGCTCGCGCGTGACCACATAGCCGCGCTCGGCCGCCCAGCGGGCGCACATGGCGTGCTGGCTGCGGGAGTCGACCAGGAAGGGGTCCGCCTCCAGCTCCTCCAGCGGTGTCAGGCTCGCTATGGCCGTGACCCGCACCGCCGCGCCGCGTCCCGGCGCGCCCTGCCCCACCGCACCGCGGCCACGAGCCGCGTCCGGGCACGCCACCCCGCAGACGCCGCTCCGGTCACCTTTGTCTCCCATGCTGTTCCCCCTCCCCCGGGCCCGGGACCCGTCCCACGGAGCGAACCGCGGACGCCGGAACCGGCATGCCCGTCCACGGCATGATCCGCGGGACGGGCTCAGGCCGCAGACCCTACTCCAGCCCGTAGGCTCGGGGGAGTGGCGCGAAGGAGGCGAACGGAGTGCCGGTGGAGATCACCTGGTGGGGTCACGCGACCTGCACAGTGGAGGACTCGGGTACGAGAGTGCTGACCGACCCCCTGTTCGCGCGCCGGCTCGCGCATCTGCGCAGGCGCCGGGGCGCGCCCCCGCCGCCGGAGGCCGCGGTCGCGGACGTCGCACTGGTCTCGCATCTGCACGCCGATCATCTGCATGTCCCCTCCCTGGCCCGGCTCGCCCCGGGGACCCGGGTGGTGGTGCCGAAGGGCGCGCCGCGCCAGGTGCCGGGGCTGCGCAGGCTGGCCCATCTCCGACTCTCCGAGGCGGCGCCCGGGGACCGGGTCAAGGTCGGTGACCTGGTCGTACGCGCTGTCTCCGCCCGGCACGACGGGCGGCGGCTGCCGGTCGGGCCGCATCGTTCGCCCGCGCTCGGCTTCGTCGTCGAGGGCGAGGCACGGACGTACTTCGCCGGGGACACCGGGCTGTTCGAGACGATGTCGAAGGAGGTCGGGCCGGTCGACGTGGCCCTGCTGCCGGTCGGCGGCTGGGGACCGTACCTCGGCGAGGGGCATCTGGACGCGGGGCGCGCGGCGGAGGCGCTTGCGCTGCTCGCGCCCCGGAGCGCGGTTCCGGTGCACTACGGCACGTACTGGCCGATCGGCATGGACGCCGTGCGCCCCCATGAATTCCACGCTCCCGGTGAGGAGTTCGTACGCCTCGCCGCCGCACGCGCTCCCGGGGTGGCCGTGCACCGGCTGGCCCACGGGGAGAGCGTGCGACCGGGGGTGGCGCGATGAGACGCCCGCCGACCGCGGTCACAGAGGTCATGAGGGAGGCTCGGTGATCGCCCTGGCCGCGAGCGCTCCCGTGCCGTACGCGTCCACGCAGCAGGCGATCGGCTATCCCACACTGTTCCTGCTGGTGCTGATCGGGGCGCTGGTACCGGTGGTGCCGACCGGGGCGCTGGTCAGTTCGGCGGCCGTGGTGGCGTTCCATCAGACGGCACCGCTCTCGCTGCTGATGGTGTTCGTGGTGGCGTCGGTCGCCGCCTTCCTCGGGGACATCGCGCTGTACTGGCTGGGGCGGCGCGGCATGGGTTCCAAGAACGGTTCGCGCTGGTTGGAGGCGATCCGCCGCCGGGCGCCCGAGGACCGGCTGACCCAGGCGCAGGAGAAGCTCGACGACCACGGGGTGGCCGTGCTGGTGCTGTCCCGGCTGGTGCCGGCCGGGCGTCTGCCGGTGATGCTGGCCTGTCTGCTGGCGAGGATGCCGTTGCGACGGTTCGCCCGGGGGAATCTGCCGGCGTGCCTCGCGTGGGCCGTGACGTACCAGTTGATCGGCATCCTGGGCGGGTCCTTGTTCAAGGAGCCGTGGGAAGGGGTGCTGGCGGCCGTCGTGCTGACGCTGCTGATCAGTCTGGTGCCGAGTGTGTGGCGCCGGGTCGTCCGGTGAGGGCACGGGACTGACCGACGGCGCGTCGCGGGCCGGGCCGGGGGCGTCCGCGCCCCCGGCCCGGGGCGCGTCGCGCACGGGTCAGTCCAGCACTCGGGAGCCGCCGATCGGCAGGTCCCACAGGTTCTCGCGCGGCAGTCCGGCCGCCCGCCAGGCCGTCCTCACCCTCCTCAGGGGCTCCAGGACCGGTTCGGCCGACAGCACGAAGGTGGCCCAGTGCATGGGGGCCATGTGACGGGCGCCGAGGTCCTGGAAGGCGCGGACGGCTTCCTCCGGGTCGCAGTGCACGTCGCTCAGCCACCAGCGGGGGTCGTAGGCGCCGATCGGCAGGAGGGCGACGTCGATACCCGGGTGGCGACGGCCGATGAGGGAGAACCAGTGGCCGTAGCCGGTGTCGCCGGCGAAGTAGAGGCGCCTGCCGTCCGGGGCCGTGAGGACCCAACCGCCCCACAGGGACCGGCAGGTGTCGGTGAGGGTGCGCTTGGACCAGTGGTGGGCCGGTACGAAGTCGAAGCGGACGCCGTGGAGTTCGGCCGCCTCCCACCAGTCCAGCTCGGTGACCCGGTCGAACCTGCGCCGCCGGAACCAGCGGCCGAGTCCGGCGGGCACGAACACCGGGGTGTCGCGCGGGAGTCTGGCCAGGGTGGGCGCGTCCAGGTGGTCGTAGTGGTTGTGGCTGATGACGACCGCGTCCACCCGGGGCAGCGCGTCCCAGTCGACGCCCACGGGGGTGACGCGTGCGGGGGTGCCCAGGATGCGGCGGGACCAGACGGGGTCGGTGAGGACGGTCAGCCCGCCGATCCGCACCACCCAACTCGCATGCCCCGCCCAGGAGACGGCCAGGGTACGGGCGTCCACCCTCGGCAACGGGCTCGGCTCGTACGGCAGTAGCGGGACGTCGGCGAGCCCGTCGGCCCCGGGCCGCACCGAGCCCTCACGGGCGAACCGGGCGAGGGCCTTCAGTCCGGGCAGGGGCGTGGTGAGCCGGTCGGCGAACGACCGGGGCCAGCGGCGCGGCTCCCCGAGGGGGCGGGGCGGAGCGAGCGGCGGGAGGAGGATCCTGGACGCCGGTTCGCCGTTGCCCCGGACGGCCGGCGAGGAGGCGGTCGTCGCCGCGGCCGGCGGCTCGGAGGTGGTCGTCGCCGCGGTGGGCGGCTCGGAGGTCGTCGTCGTGGAGGCGGTCGTCGTGGAGGTGGTCGACTCGGACTGCTGCGCCATCGAGGAGGCTCCCGTCACTGAGCGTCGTCGTCACGAAGGATCGTCATCGCCGAAGTCCGCCGAAGGCCGGGGTCACCGAGGCCGCCGATCCCGTCGGTCCCGCCGAAGATCCTCACCGCAGCTCCTCGAACGCCGCTCCAAAGCGGGTCAACGCCCTCTCCACCTGCGGGAGTTGCAGGGGATCCGGTGCGGTGAGGGCGCGGGCGCGCTCCTCCTCGGTGGTGCCGAGGAACGCGTCCGTGGACAGCCGGACGCGCAGCGCCCCGAGGTCGTCCCCGAACCGGTGACCACCGGGCGCGGACATCCCGAGCCGATCGGTGAGGAAGTCCTCCACCTCCTGGGCGTCGCCGACGCCGTACCCGGCGAGGGCCGAGCGCAGCGGGGCAAGGTCGGCGTAGAGATGCCGACCGGCGCGCGGCGGCAGGGCGAGCGCCCCGGCCGCCACCACGGCGCGGTACGCGGCGTCGGCGAGGCGCGCGTGCAGACGTACGGCGGCGGCGAGCCGTTCGGTGACGGCGGCGGGCTCGCCGAGGGCGTGGGCCGCGGCCGCGGCCACCGGGGTGGCGACCCGGGCGCCCAGCGCGGTGAGCACGTCCAGGACCCGGTCGCGCAGCCCCGTCCCGTCCCCGTTCGCCGGGAAGCGGGCGACGGCGGCCGGCCAGCCGGCGGGCAGGAAGGCGCCCGCGAGGTCGGCGACGACGGTGACCCGGTCCGGCAGCATCTCGGCGGGGCTGAGCAGCACGGTGTCGTGCGGGTCGTGCACGGTGTCGCGCCAGGTCTCGTCGCTGACCAGGTGCAGCCCCTCCCCCAGGGCCGCCTCCATGGCCTCGTGCACCAGTTCGGGCGGCGCCACGGTCGCGGTCGGGTCGTCGGCTACGCACAGCACGAGCAGCCGGGGGTCGCCGCCCTCGGCCCGGATCCTGCGGACGGTCTCCAGGAGCGCGTACGGGTCCGGCACGCCCCCGCACTCGGCGGGCGTGGCCACGTGGAAGACGCTTCGCCCCAGCGTCCGTGCCTGCGGCTCCCACCAGGCGGCGCACGGCCGCGGGAGCAGCACGTCGCCGCCGATCGCGGCGGTCAGCGCGAGAAGCAGGGCGGGGGCACCGGGGGCGGCCAGGGCCCTTTCCCGGGTGGTGGCCAGTCCGCGCCGGTCCCAGTAGCCGCAGGCGGCGTCCAACAGGGCCGGGTCACCACCGAGCGGGACGGGGTGGGAGCGGTCCGACGCGGCGGAGAGCACGGCGGCCAGTTCGGGAAGGACGGGCAGTCCCTGGGCGGGGAGCGGCGGGCCGTAGCGGACCGGACCGTGCCCTTCCGGATCCGTCCGCCGCATGGTGCCTCCGCCCATTCGCTGGTGCGTCGCCCGGCGCTCACCCCTCGGGATCGCTCCGGGATGTCGATGGTGCTGGTGCTGGTGCTGGTGCTGCCGCGGGGTACTGCTCGGTGCTTCGTTCGTGCGTCGGAGTGCGTCGGCGGCCCGTGTCGGACTCGGCGGGCCTCGCACGCCCCTCGGCCTGTCAGTACCCAGGCCCACGCGCCCCATGGGCCCCGGGGCGGGTTGCGCCGGTCACATCCGCCAAGGGCCGGGTGGCCGGGTTCGGAGCGCTCAGGGCGTCCACCGGTCCCGGCGGCGCAGCCGGTGCACGGCCGCGCCGAGCGCGCCGGCGACGAGCAGGCCGCCCGCGACCATGGCCGGGACGGAGTCGGTGAAGGCCCCGCCGCCACCCGCGTGCACGCCGCGCTGGACCGGTGCCGGTCGGTGCGTGGAGTGGTGGGAGGGCTGGTCCGTCGGCTGATGGGTCGGTTGGTGCGTGGGCTGGTGGGTCGGCTTGAGGGTGGACCAGGGCTGGTCGCCGCCGACGGAGACGTCGAAGGCCGCGCTCCACTGTTTGCCCTCGCCGCCGGGGGCCGCCGGGCACACGCCGTCCACGCCCCACTCGGTGGCCGAGTTCGCCGCGTCGACGCCGGTCTCGAAGTCCGCGGCGGGCGCGATCTTCGCCGTCCCCTGGTAGGAGGGGCCGGCGGCGGCGTCACCGTCGCCGGGGAGCCGTTGCAGCGTGACGGTGCCCTGTTCGAACGCCTGTGAGCTGGCGTCGATGGTCTCGGGGGCGGTGCCGCCGGTCGGGTCGCAGGCGACGGAGAAGGTGACGGTGCCGCCCGGCTCGACGGACTGGGGGCTCACTTCGGCCGCGGGGTCCGCGTACGCGGGCGGGGCGGCCGCACCCAGGACGGCACCGAGCAGGACGGCAGCGGACAGGACACGGGCTCTGCGGCGCGTGGGCGGGGGTGTGGGCGTGGGCGGGGGCATCGGGGGGACTCCTTCGGCCGACTCCGGCGGGGTTGGGGGCACGACCGCCGTGCCCCGCGTCCATCAGAGCGCCGAGCCCCACGGGGCGCGCGTCGCCGGGCACCATTCGCGGGACGCGGAGGGCCGACCGGGTGACGGTTCGCTCCGCCGGGTTCGCCGGTGAGCGCCGTTGTGGGAGTGGGTGCGTCGCCGAGTCAGGCACGTCGTGGTTCTCGCGCAGTTCCCCGCGCCCCTTTGGGGCGCGCTGCGGCTCGGCTCAGCTGGAAAGGGAGACCAGTTCTCGTTCCAGGCCCCTGCCCCTCTTCTGGACCACGGCCGAGGCGACGTCCGAGAGTTTGCGGTTGGTGCCCTGGGAGATGCGGCGGAGGACGGTGAACGCGGCGTCGGCGTCGCAGCCGAGGACATGCATCACCATGCCGCAGGCCTGGTCGACCACGGGGCGGGAGCGCAGTGCGGCGCCGAGCTGGTCGAGTTCGCTGAGGGCTGCCCGGTAGGAGCGGTCGCGCACGATGCAGGTCGCGGCGAGGTCGCCGAGGGCACGGGCGGGACCGTGCGGGACGTTTTGCAGGGTGTGGGGGCGGAAGCTGTAGAGGCTGAGGGCCACGGTGAGACCGGAGCGCCGGAAGGGGAGCGTGACGCTGGACCGTACGCCCGCGCCGAGGGCCACCGCCCGGTACTCCGGCCAGCGTTCCTCGCGCAGCAGATCGGCGGAGTCGACGGGCTCACCGCGCTCCAGCGCGGCCGGGAGCGGTCCGTCGCCCGAGCGCAGTTGGACGGCGACAAGTCCCGCGAGGTCGGGGTGGGTGACCGCGGCGGGCCGCTCGGGGCCGCTGTCGGACACCATGCCGCTGGCGCCGCAGCAGTCGTCGGTGCAGCGGGCGGCCTGTTCGACGAGTTCGGAGAGCCTTCTGCCCGGATGTGCGGATTCCGCTGATTCCCGGCCCACGCGGTCGAGTTGTTCGCGTTCCGGCATGATGCACGCCTCCTCCTCGGATCGCCTTCCCACGCACCCGTGCGGAAAACGAATCTTCGGCTTTCGGTCCGGCCGTGCCCTCTGCGTCGTCCAGGCGCTACGTTCGTCGCATGACCCAGACGGACGAATTCGGTGACGAACTCGCGGATTTCGTACGCCGTGTCGCGGAGCTCAAGGCGGCCCGTTCGGTGCCGACGGGAGATCTGCCGACGGTCCTGGACGCGGCGTTCTTCGAACTCGACCACGTCGCGGACCAGTTGTGGCCGTGGTACGAGCGGCTGACCGCCTCGGGGCCGGCCGGCGGCACCCCGTCCGCCGCGCAGGAGCACCAGTTGCTGAGGACCGTGTTCCAGAGCCTGCCGCTGCCGGTGCTGCTGGTGGACCGCGAGACGGTGGTGCGGCGCCTCAACCACGCCGCGACCGCCTTCACCGGCGTACGGTCCGGATATGCGACGGGCCGTCCGCTCAGCGGCTTCCTCACCCACTCCGACCGGGGCGCGTTCCGTTCGCAGGCGGCGGCCGTGGCCCGCGGCGAGGGCGACCGCAGCCTCAACGTCCACCTGCAGCAGCGCCCGTCGTTGCCGGTCCGCGCCACGCTCACCAAGCTGCGCCCCGGCAGCGGCGAGCCGCGCAACACCGTCCTGGTCCTCCTCCAGCCGGCCGGGCACCGGATGCCGACCGTCGAGCCCCTGCGTCCGCTGCCCAACCTCACCGAGACCACCCGCCACGCGGCCCTGATGGACCTCCTCGACGCGATGACCACGGCCCTGCTCGCGGCGCCGGCCGGCACGGCCCTCGACCGGGCGGCCCGTGTCCTGCACGGCCGCTTCGCCGACTGGGTGGTCGCCGACACGACGGCTCCCCGCCTCGCGCGCTCCACGGTCCTGGCGCCCTCGGAGGAGGAGGCCAAGCTCCTGGTGTCCCAGGACCCCGCCACCTGCCCCCTCGTCGTCACGGCCGCCCGGGGCGGCTCCCCCGCGCTCCAGATCCGCCCGGCCGACCCGGCCGCCTTCGGCCACGACGGCTCGGGGGCCCCGGTCCTCGTGAAGGCCGATGTGACCTCCCTGCTGACCGTGCCGCTGGCTCTCCCGGAAGGCCCGGTCAAGGGCGTCCTGACCCTCTTCCGCTCAGGCGCCCGCCTGGCCTTCTCGATGGCCGAGGCCCAGGTGATGGACACGATGTCCCGCCACATAGCCCTGGCGATGAAACCCGGGACACCCTAGGCGGTGCCCGGTGGACCGCGCCCCGCGAGGGGGCCCGGGGAACTGCGCGACCAGCCACGACGCGCCGGCAGCCGACAACGCACCCCGCCCCCACGGCGCCCACGGCACCCAGGGCCGACCAGCGGAGCTACACCGCGTCCTTCATCACCTGGTCCCGCAGCCGATCACAGCACCGGCTGATCAACCGCGACACGTGCATCTGCGAGATCCCCAACTGCTCGGCGATCCGGCTCTGCGTCATGTCGCCGAAGAACCGCATGTACAGGATCGCCCGCTCCCGCTCCGGCAGCGCGGCCAGCCGGGGCTTCACGGCCTCGCGGTCCACCACCGTGTCCAGCGCGGGGTCCGGCGCCCCCAGCGCGTCGCTCAGCGAGTAGCCGTCCTCGCTCCCCGGCAGCTCCGCGTCCAGCGACAGCGCCGTGAAGCTCTCCAGGGCCTCCAGCCCTACCTGGACGTCCTCCTCGCTCATGTTCGCGTGTGCGGCGATCTCCGCGACGGTGGGGCGTCGCCCGGAGATGGTCTGGGACAGGTCCTGACTGGCGAACCGCACACGGTTGCGCAGGTCCTGGACCCGGCGCGGCACGTGCAGGGTCCACATGTGGTCCCGGAAGTGCCGCTTGATCTCACCGGTGACGGTGGGGACGGCATAGCTCTCGAAGGCGTTGCCCAGCTCGGGGTCGTAGCGGTCGACGGCCTTGACCAGGCCGAGCGAGGCGACCTGGCGCAGGTCGTCGTAGCTCTCGCCGCGGTTGCGGAACCGGCCCGCGAGCCGTTCGGCCATGGGGAGCCACGCCTCGATGATCTGCTCACGCAGGGTGTCCCGCTGCTGACCGGGCGGAAGCGCGGCCAGCTGGCGGAATGCCTCCGCGGTGTCGGGGGCGTCGTCGTGCGGATGATGCTTGGCCTGGGTACGCATGGTGCGTCGCAACTCCCTGGATGGCGCTTCTGGGATGGACGGTCACCGTGGGGGCGCGGAGGTGTACAGGGGACAGCACACCCGTGAGGGAAAACTCGCCACTTCCACGGACGTGCCTCCTGTCCGAAGCACTTCTATGCGCCTGCCCCGGATCATGCACGGCAAACACATTCGGGGTTTTCCATTCCGCCCGCGGGTGACTCGCTCGGGAGACCACACCCCGGGAGGTCCAGTATGAGCACCACCGTCGCCGATCACATCTTGCGGAGGCTGCGCGAATGGGATGTCGAACAGGTATTCGGCTACCCAGGGGACGGCATCAACGGGCTGCTCGCGGCCTGGGGCCGGGCCGAGGACCGGCCGCGGTTCATCCAGTCCCGGCACGAGGAGATGTCCGCCTTCCAGGCGGTCGGCTACGCCAAGTTCTCCGGCCGGCTCGGAGTGTGCGCGGCGACGTCGGGCCCGGGGGCGATCCACCTCCTCAACGGGCTGTACGACGCCAAACTGGACCATGTGCCGGTGCTGGCGATCGTCGGCCAGACGCACCGCAGCGCGATGGGCGGCTCCTACCAGCAGGAGGTCGACCTGCACACCCTGTTCAAGGACGTGGCCTCGGACTTCGTCGAGACGGTGACCGTGCCCGAGCAACTGCCCAACGTCCTCGACCGGGCGATCCGCACCGCGTACGCCCGGCGGGCGCCGACGGCCGTCATCGTCCCCGGTGACGTGCAGGAACTGGAGTACTCGGCGCCGACCCACGAGTTCAAGATGGTCCCCTCCAGCCTGGGCGGCGGCTCCTGGACGGCGGTGCCGTCGGCGGAGTCGGTGGAGCGGGCCGCCGAGATCCTGAACGCCGGCGACAAGGTCGCGATCCTCATCGGGCAGGGCGCCGCCGGTGCCCGTGCCGAGGTGGCCCGGATCGCCGAGCTGCTCGGCGCGGGCGTCGCCAAGGCGCTCCTCGGCAAGGACGCGCTGAGCGACGAACTGCCGTATGTCACCGGCTCGATCGGGCTGCTGGGCACGCGCCCCTCGTACGAGCTGATGCGCGACTGCGACACGCTGCTGACCATCGGCTCGTCCTTCCCGTACTCCCAGTTCCTGCCGGACTTCGGCAAGGCGCGGGCCGTGCAGATCGACATCGACCCGCACATGGTCGGGATGCGCTACCCGTACGAGGTGAATCTCGTCGGGGACGCCAAGGCGACGCTGGAGCGGCTGATCCCGCTGATCGATCCGGAGCGGGGGCGCGAGTGGTACGACGAGGTGTGCGCGGGGGTGGCGCGCTGGCGCGAGGTGACGGCGCGCCGGGCGGAGCTGTCGGCCGACCCGATCAACCCCGAGCTGGTGGCCCACGCCCTCGATCCGCTGCTGCCGGACGACGCGATCATCTCCTCGGACTCCGGTTCGGCGGCGAACTGGTACGCCCGGCACATCACCATGCGCGGACGCATGCGCGGTTCGCTGTCCGGCACGCTGGCGACGATGGGGTGCGGGGTGCCGTACGCGATCGGCGCGAAGTTCGCGCACCCGGACCGTCCGGCGATCGCCCTGGTCGGGGACGGGGCGATGCAGATGAACGGCATGGCGGAGCTGATCACCGCGGCCAAGTACCAGGACCGCTGGGAGGATCCGCGGCTGGTGGTGGCCGTCTGGAACAACCACGACCTCAACCAGGTGACGTGGGAGCTGCGGGCGATGGGCGGCGAGCCGTCCTTCCTGCCCTCGCAGGAGCTGCCGGACGTCCAGTACGCCGCCTTCGCGCGCTCGCTCGGGCTGACCGGGATCCGGGTGGAGAAGCCGGAGGACGTCGAGGCGGGGTGGCGCGCGGCCCTCGCGGCGGACGGTCCGGCGGTGGTGGAGTTCCTCACCGACCCGGCGGTGCCGCCGATCCCGCCGCACGCGACCTGGGAGCAGATGGAGTCCACGGCCGCCTCGATCCTCAAGGGCGACGCGGACCGGGGGTCCATGGTCAAGCAGGGTTTCAAGGCGAAGATGCAGGAATTCCTGCCGGGCGCCGGGTCGAAGAAGCACGACGGCGACGGCGCGTCCTGAGGCGCACGCCACCGATTCCGCGCGCCGCCGGTGCGCGCGCCGGCGGTCCGCTCCTCGGCGGTGCGTGGCCCGGCGGTCCGCGCCCCGGCGGTCAATGGCCCGGCGGTCCGCGCCCCGGCGGTCCGTGGCCCGACTCCCCCGTGTCGGCGCCGGGTGTTCGGGTACGCGGGGGCCACCAACCGATCTGGAGGGGAGTCATGCAGCGAGGCAGCGACCGGATGAGCGCCCATCGCGACGACGAGATGAAGCACGAACTGCAGGGATTGCTCCGTTCGGGGCATCCCACCCGGACGGAGGAGTGGAACGACCCCGAACCCTACGCGGAGGACGACCCGGAGGTGGCCCACGGGCCGGTGACGCCGAGCCGGGCGCCCGCGCGGGTGGAGGCCCTGCGGCTGGACCTGGCCCGCGTCCTGGGCCGTACGTCGTTCCCCGCGGGCCCCGGCGAGCTGATCCGGGTCCTTCGGGACCGGCACGCACCGGACGGGCTGGTCGCGCCCCTGGAGAGGCTGCCGCGCAAGGCGCGCTACGAGTCGGTCCACCGGCTCGCCGAGGCGGTGGTCGCGATCCAGGACGAGAGCGGTGGGACCGGGGAGGCCGGAGGAGCCGGAGCGGCCGGAGAAGCGAGGGGTGGGGCCGCTCGGCCCCCGGCGGAGGCCACGGAATCCACACACGACGGGGACACATAGGGCCCCTGCTCTCGGGTACTGCGGGCAAGGTCACGCCGATGCGGGCGCGCCCCCGGTCGGGACGGAGCGACGAGAGGCCCGGAGACCATGGCCGAGTTCGTGAGGGAAGTCATGACGCCAGGTGTGGCGACGGTCCGCCCGGACGCCTCCCTCGTGGAGGCGGCGCAACTGATGCGCGCCCAGGACATCGGGGACGTGCTCGTGGCGTCCGACGGACACGTGATCGGGGTTCTGACGGACCGCGACATCACCCTGCGGGCCGTCGCCGACGGCGCCGACCCGCTGACGGTGAGCGCCCAGGCCGTCTGCACCCCGAACCCGGTCGTGGTCGGCCCGGACGACGCGGTGTCCGCCGCCGTCGCGCTCATGCGCGACCACGCGATACGCCGGCTGCCCGTCATGGAGGACGGACACCCGGTGGGCATGGTCAGCCTCGGCGACCTGGCCGTCTCCCAGGACCCGGACTCTACGCTCGCCCACATCAGCAGGGCGTCCCCGGAGCCATGGCCGGGCCCGGCCGGCCCCTCCTGGCCCGGCCCGGGAACGGACCGGATGTCCGGGACCCGCTCGGGGACGGACCCGACGCCCGGGAACGTCCTCAGCACGGCCCCGGGCTCGGGAGCCGGCTCAGAAGCGGGCTCGGGAGCCGGCTCCGAAGGGGGCCTTTCCTCGGGCATCGGCCAGGGGCCTGGCCCGGGATGAGCGAGCGGCCCGCCCCCGACACGGGCCCCACACCACCGCACCCCCGACCCCGCATCGGACAGCCACCGGCACGGAGACCATGGACGACGACAGCGTGACCACCGACCAGCGGCCCGACCACTCCCGTACCCCCGTCCTGGAGGCCCTGGAGCGTTACCGGCGCGCCGACCGCCGGCCCTTCTCACCGCCCGGCCACAAGGGCGGCGTGGGCGTGGACGCGCGGGTCGCCCTGACGCTCGGTCCCGATGTGTTCGCCTCGGACGTGCTCGCCCTGAACGGCCTGGACGACCGGCGGATGTCCGGCCGGGTCCTGGAGCGGGCCGAGGAGCTGATGGCGGACGCCGTCGACGCGGACCGGGCCTACTTCTCGACCTGCGGCAGTTCCCTGTCCGTGAAGGCGTCGATGCTGGCGGTGGCAGGGCCGGGCGAGAAGCTGCTGGTCGCGCGCAACGCCCACAAGTCCGTGATCGCGGGCGTGATCCTGGCCGGCATCGAACCGGTGTGGGTGCGCCCGCGCTGGGACGCCGAGCACCGCCTGTCGCACCCGCCGGGCCCCGAGCAGGTCGCCGCGGCCTTCGAGCGGGCGCCCGACGCGAAGGGCATGCTGCTGGTCACGCCCACGGCGTACGGCCGGGCCCTGAGGTTGGCGACCGGCGTGCGTACGGAGGTGGCCGAGCTGCCCGGACTCGTCCCGCTGGCCGAGGCCGAACTCACCGGTCCCGGCCGGGCGTTCGCGTACGACCCGCTGTTGGTCGTGATCGACGTCTCCGGTCTCGGCACGAGCGGGTACGCGGCCGTCGAGTGGCTGCGCGAGCACCACCGGGTGGATCTCGGGCTCGGCGACCACCGGCGTGTCGTGGCCCAACTCACCCACGCCGACACGGTCGTGGAGTACCTCGGGTCGGGCGTGGAGCACGGCATGTACGTGCCCGATCCGTCGGACCCGGAGCTGCGGACCCTGCGGGTGGTGGCCCGATGACCGCCGACGGACCGGGCACGGAGCAATGCATGGGACAAGGCACGGAACAACGCAACGGAACAACACGGGGAAACGCGAGGAGAGGAGACCGAGCAGCCATGCGTATCGCATTCCTGACAGCCCCCGAGGGTGTCGAGCAGATCGAGCTGACCGACCCCTGGCAGGCGGCGGAGAACGCCGGTCACGCACCCGTCCTGGTGTCGACGAAGCCCGGTCGCGTCCAGGCCTTCGGCCATCTCGACAAGGCGGACACGTTCGCCGTGGACGCCGTGGTGGGCGAGGCCCCGCCCGAGTCGTTCGACGCGCTGGTCCTGCCCGGCGGGGTGGCCAACCCCGACTTCCTGCGCATGGACGACAAGGCCGTGTCCTTCACCCGGTCGTTCTTCGAGCGGGGCCGTCCGGTCGCGGCGATCTGTCACGCGCCGTGGACGCTGGTGGAGGCGGACGTGGTGCGCGGCCGGGTCCTGACGTCGTGGCCGAGTCTGCGCACGGACATCCGCAACGCGGGCGGCACCTGGGTGGACGAGCAGGTCCGGATCTGCGACCACGGCCCCAACAAGCTCGTCACCAGCCGCAAACCGGACGACCTCAAGGCGTTCTGTGAGGCGTTCCTCGACGTGTTCTCCCAGGAGGCCGCCTGATGACCTCCCCCCTGGACCGCAAGCAGGAGCAGCGCGAGGCGGCTCACCCGGTCGACCCGGCGTCGGGGCCCCTCACCACCGACCAGGGCGTGGC
The DNA here is from genome assembly GCF_018728545.1 of Streptomyces sp. ATCC 21386. Taxonomy (NCBI): domain Bacteria; kingdom Bacillati; phylum Actinomycetota; class Actinomycetes; order Kitasatosporales; family Streptomycetaceae; genus Streptomyces; species Streptomyces sp. ATCC 21386. The sequence goes on along the minus strand of NZ_JAAVVL010000001.1, from coordinate 3,336,699 downwards.
CGTGGACCACACCGACGACTCGCTGACCGTCGGTGAGCGCGGGCCGACCCTGATGGAGGACTTCCACTTCCGGGAGAAGCTCACCCACTTCGACCACGAGCGGATCCCGGAGCGGGTGGTCCACGCCCGGGGCGCGGGGGCGTACGGGTACTTCGAACCGTACGAGTCCTGCGCGGAGTTCACCCGGGCGGCGTTCCTCCAGGACCCGTCGGTCCGCACGCCCGTCTTCGTGCGGTTCTCGACCGTGCAGGGGCCGCGCGGGTCGGCGGACACCGTGCGGGACGTACGCGGCTTCGCGACCAAGTTCTATACGTCCGAGGGCAATTACGACCTGGTGGGGAACAACTTCCCGGTCTTCTTCATCCAGGACGGGATCAAGTTCCCCGACTTCGTGCACGCGGTGAAGCCTGAGCCGCACAACGACATCCCGACGGGCGCCTCCGCGCACGACACACTCTGGGACTTCGTGTCCCTCCAGCCGGAGACGCTGCACGCGATCATGTGGCTGATGTCCGACCGGGCGATCCCGCGCAGCTACCGCATGATGCAGGGCTTCGGCGTGCACACCTTCCGCTTCGTGACCGCCGACGGGCGGGGCACGTTCGTGAAGTTCCACTGGAAGCCGAAGCTCGGCACACACTCGCTGGTGTGGGACGAGGCGCAGGAGTGCCAGGGCCGGGACCCGGACTTCAACCGCCGGGACCTGTGGGACGCCATCGAGGCCGGCGAGTTCCCGGAGTGGGAGCTGGGCGTCCAACTCGTGCCGGAGGAGGACGAGTTCGCCTTCGACTTCGATCTGCTCGACGCCACGAAGCTCATCCCCGAGGAGCAGGTGCCGGTACGGCCGATCGGCCGTATGGTGCTGGACCGCAACCCCGAGAACTTCTTCGCGGAGACGGAACAGGTCGCCTTCCACACGGCGAACGTCGTCCCGGGCATCGACTTCACCAACGACCCGCTCCTGCAGGCCCGGAACTTCTCCTACCTGGACACCCAGCTGATCCGCCTGGGCGGCCCCAACTTCAGCCAGCTGCCGGTGAACCGGCCCGTGGCGCCGGTGCGCACCAACCACCGCGACGGCTATCACCAGTCGGCGATCCACCGCGGCACGAACTACTTCCCGAACTCCCTCGGCGGGGGCTGCCCGGCCCACGCGGGCGCCGACCCGCACGCCTACACGCACCTCGCCGAGCGCGTCGACGGTGCCAAGATCCGTCGCCGCAGCGAGAGTTTCAAGGACCACCACAGCCAGCCCGCGCTGTTCTGGAACAGCATGGCGCCCTGGGAGAGGCAACACATCGTGGCCGCCTTCCGCTTCGAACTGGGCAAGGTCGGGGCCCTCTCGGTCCGCGCCCGTACGGTGGAGCAACTGGTGAAGGTGGACCCGGAGTTGGCGGCCGAGGTGGCGAAGGGTGTCGGGGTGCCCGTCCCGTCGGACGCCGAGCCGGGGGCGTACAAGCTCAGCTCCCCGGCTCTCAGCCTGGAGGCGCAACGCGGCCCCGGTTCCATCCGCACCCGGCAGATCGCGGTTCTGGTATCCGACGGTGTGGACGCCGAGCAGGTGACCGGTGTGCGGGAGGCGCTGGCGGCGGAGGGCGCGATCGTGGAGGCCCTCGCGGCCCAGGACGGCACCGTACGTGGCGCGGACGGCGCGGAGTACACCGTGGACCGGGCCCTGCCGACGGTGGCGTCCGTCCTGTACGACGCGGTGTTCCTGCCCGGGGGTCCGGTCGGCACCCCGTCCCAGGCCGCCGACCCCGACGCGATGCGCTTCGTCCGCGACGCCTACCGGCACGGCAAGCCGATCGGCGCCCTGGGGTCCGGCGTCGGGGTCGTCGCCGCCCTCCGGCCGGAGGGCGTCCGGCTCTCCTCCGAGTTCCACCATGTGGTGGCGGACCGGGGCGTGGTGACGGACACGGCCCAGGGCACCGCGAGCGAGGACTTCACCAGGGAGTTCGTGGCGGCGATCGCGGCCCACCGGCACTGGGACCGCCCGCCGACCCGCTGCTGACGAACAACGATCACACGGCCTTGGGCGCCCCTCGGGAGGGGGCGCCCAAGGCCCTTCCCGTCTGGGGGGCGCGGGGAACCGCGCGATCCACCACGGCGCACCCGCACCCCGCGACGCACCCGTCGGCCCCGAGCTCCGAACGGCCGCGCACCGACCGCACCGAACGGCCCCCTAAGGCCGCCGCCCGAGCAGACACAACAACCTGGTCTGGGCGTCCGCTCCCGCCGGCGGAGCCACCGGCGCCGCGAACAGCCCGCTCTTCTCCAGGTCACCGGCGTACGGGGCGATCTCGTCGACCGCGAACCGCACCAGCTCCCCCGGCAGCCGCTCGTCCGCCCCGATCGCCCGCGACAGGTCCCACGCGTGCACGACGAGATCGGCGACCATCTGCGCGCAGTACGCGGTCGCCGGGGTGTCGCCGTAGGACAGGTGAACCGTGCGTTCCAGCGCGCCGGGCGCCGTGAACGCCTCCCGCGCGGAGTGCGCGGCGGTGTCCCAGGAGGCCGCGGGGTCGGGGCCCAGCAGGTCACCCCCGAAGGTGTCGCCGACCTCCTCGATCATGCAGCCGTCCCGTACCAGCGAGGGCACCCACAGCTGCTCGGAGACGAGGTGGTTGACGAGGTCACGGACCGACCACTCGGCGCAGGGCGTGTCCGCGCCCCACTGGTCGTCCCGGACGGCGTGGACCCGGGCGCCGAAGAGGTCTTGCGCCTCGGCGTGCCGGTCGAGCAACGCACGCACCCCCGCGCTCACCCCTGGTCTCATGGCGTCGCCGGTCCTCGATCCCGCGCCCCGTCGCGCGTACGGCCCGAGACGACCGGCCGGCGCGGGTGGCGGCGCAGATACTCGCCCTCCAGTTGGGCCATCCGTTCGTTGTGGGTGCGCAGCGCCTCGGTCGACCCGTGCAGCAGTGTGTCGTGCCGCGTGCGGTGGATCGACTCCAGTTCCTTCATCAGCTGCTGGTCGTCCAGCTGGTCCGGGTGCACTCCGGTCATGGTGGTACCCCGATCTCGGTGGTCCTCCCTCCACTGTACGAAGATCCGGGTCCCCGGGCGCCCGCGCGGACGGGAGCGGCGCACGGGACCTGGCGGGGACCTAGCGGGCGCGCTCCACTCGGCGCTCGTCCCACACGGGCTCCGGGGTCTCCCGTACGCGGCCGTCCGAACCGAAGACCAGATAGCGATCGAACGAACGAGCGAACCAGCGGTCGTGGGTGACGGCGAGGACGGTTCCGTCAAAGGCCTCCAGCCCCTCCTGGAGCGCCTCGGCCGACTCCAGGTCGAGGTTGTCCGTGGGCTCGTCGAGCAGCAGCGCGGTGACGCCCTGAAGCTCCAGGAGCAGGATCTGGAAACGGGCCTGCTGGCCGCCGGAGAGCCGGTCGAAGGGCTGCTCGGCCTGTCGGGTCAGCTCGTAGCGACGCAGCCGGGACATGGCGGCGCCCCGGTCCTGGGCGTGCTCCTTCCACAGGATGTCGAGCAGTGTCCGCCCCTCCAGCTCGGGATGCGCGTGCGTCTGCGCGAAGTGTCCCGGCACGACCCGGGCTCCGAGCTTCCACTGCCCCGTGTGGGCCACGTCGCCGCCGGCGAGCAGCCGCAGGAAGTGGGACTTGCCGGAGCCGTTGGAGCCGAGGACGGCGACCCGTTCGCCGTAGAAGACCTCCAGGTCGAAGGGTTTCATCAGCCCCGTGAGCTCCAGTCCCTCGCAGGTGAGAGCCCTGACGCCCGTACGGCCGCCCTTGATCCGCATGGTGATGTCCTGCTCGCGCGGCGGCTCCGGCGGCGGCCCGGCCTCCTCGAACTTGCGCAGCCGGGTCTGGGCCGCGGCATAGCGCGAGGCCATCTCGTGGCTCACCGCCGCTGCCTGACGGAGCGTCAGCACCAGCTTCTTCAGCTGGGCGTGCTTCTCGTCCCAGCGTCTGCGCAGTTCCTCGAAGCGCTCGAAGCGCTGTCGCCTCGCCTCGTGGTAGGTGTCGAAGCCGCCGCCGTGCACCCAGGCGTCCGCGCCCGCCGGTCCCGGCTCCACGCTGACGATCTTCTCGGCGGCGCGGGAGAGCAGCTCCCGGTCGTGCGAGACGAACAGGACGGTCTTGCGGGTCTCCTTCAGCCGCTCCTCCAGCCAGCGCTTGCCGGGGACGTCGAGGTAGTTGTCGGGCTCGTCGAGGAGGAGGACCTGGTCGGTGCCGCGCAGCAGCGCCTCCAGGACGAGCCGCTTCTGCTCACCGCCGGAGAGCGTCCGCACCTGCCGCCACTGCGCCTTCTCGTACGGCACGCCGAGCGCGGCCACGGTGCAGATGTCCCACAGCGTCTCGGCCTCGTAGCCGCGTGCCTCGGCCCAGTCGGAGAGGGCCTGCGCGTACGCCAGCTGGGCCGCCTCGTCGTCCACGGTCATCATCGCGTGCTCGGCGGCGTCGACCGCCTTCGCGGCCTCCCTGATCCTCGGCTGCGCCACCGACACCAGCAGGTCCCGCACGGTCGTCTCGTCCCGCACGGACCCCACGAACTGCCGCATCACCCCGAGGCCCCCGGTGACGGTAACCGATCCGCCGTGCGGCTTCAGCTCACCGGAGATCAGCCGCAGCAGCGTCGTCTTCCCGGCCCCGTTGGGCCCGACGAGCGCGACGACCGCGCCCTCCCCCACCCGGAAGGACACGTCCCCGAGCAGCGCCCTCCCGTCCGGCAGGTAGTACTCCAGATGAGCGGCTTCGAGATGTCCCATGGGGCGCATTGTCCGAGCCGCGCCGCCACACGGGCAAATCCATTTCCCGGCGACCGTGGTCCCGCTGCGGTGCGGGGTGCGTTGTCGGGTGCGGGTGCGGGTGCGGGTGCGTGGGGGCTTCTCGCGCAGTTCCCCGCGCCCCTCAAGGGCCTACGGCCGTTTCGGGCCGAAAAAGCACGGGGCGCAGCCCCTGCTTTTTCAGGGGCGCGGGGAACTGCGCGACCAGCCCCCACCGGACCCGCACCCGACAACGCACCCGCACCCGCACCCGCACCCGACAACGCAACTTCACCCACCCTCGCCCAACCCCACCCCGCCCGACACGGTTCCCTCGCCATGGGGTACCCGTGGACCATGACCCCAGACGTCGACCTCACCGTCCGCCCCCCGGGCCACCACATCCTCCGTGACCGTTTCCTCGCCGCCGACAGCCGTCTCTTCAACGCGGTGGCGACGCGCGACTGGCCGGGTGCCCATCCCCTCCTGCCGAAGCTGAGCCGCGCCGCGAACCACGGGGTGCTGTGGTTCGCCACGGCGGCGGCGATCGCGGCGACCCGGAGCCCGAGGGCCCGCAAGGCGGCCGTCCGGGGCGTCGCCTCGCTCGCACTCGCCTCGGCGACCATCAACACCCTCGGCAAGCGTTCGATCCGTCGCCCCCGTCCGGTCCTGGACAACGTGCCGCTGACCCGTCAGCTGAAGCGGCAGCCGATCACCACGTCGTTCCCCTCGGGCCACTCCGCCTCCGCCGCCGCCTTCGCCGCCGGTGTCGCCCTGGAGTCGCGCGGCTGGGGCGCCGCGGTCGCCCCGATGGCCGCCGCCGTGGCGCTGTCCCGGGTGTACACGGGCGCCCACTTCCCGAGCGACGTCCTGGTGGGCGCCGCCCTGGGCGTGGGCGCCGCCTACGCCGTACGGGGCATCGTGCCGACCCGCGACCAGCTGCCACCGCCCGGCCGCCCCTACGTGGACGCGCCCGCGCTGCCGGACGGCGACGGCCTGGTCGTGGTCGCCAACCGGGCCTCCGGCACGTCGGACCGGGTGCGCGCCCTGCGGGACGTGCTGCCCGGGGCCGAGACAGTGGAGTGCGAGCCGGAGGACATGCGCGCCGAACTGGAGAAGGCCGCCGCCCACGCCCGGGTGCTCGGCGTGTGCGGCGGCGACGGCACGGTGAACGCCGCCGCCGAGGTGGCCCTGCGCCACGGCCTTCCCCTCGCCGTACTCCCCGGCGGCACGCTCAACCACTTCGCGTACGACCTCGGTGTGGAGGACGTACGCGACCTGGGCCGCGCGGTGCGTCAGGGCGAGGCCGTCCGCGTGGACCTCGGGCACTTCAGCACCGGCGACACGGAGGGCCACTTCCTCAACACGTTCAGCCTCGGCGTCTACCCCGAGCTGGTCCGGGAGCGCGAGCGCTGGGAGAAGATGGTCGGCGGCTGGCCGGCGGGGGTCTTCGCGGCCCTGCGGGTCCTGCGTTCCGACCGGCATCCGCTCCAGGCCACCTTCGAGGGCCGGCCCCGGCCGATCTGGCTGCTCTTCGCGGGCAACGGCACCTATCACCGGCTGGGCCTCGCCCCGGCCCGGCGCTTCGATCTGGCCGACGGCCTGCTGGACGTCCGTGTCGTGCACGGCGGCCGCCGCCCGGCCCTGCGCCTGCTGGCCGCGGCCGCCGCGGGCCCGCTGACCCGCAGCCCGGCCCACGCGGCGGTCCGCGTGCGGCGGCTCCGGGTGGACGGCATCGCGCCGGGCACCCTCCTCGCGTACGACGGCGAAGTCACCGAGGTGCAGGGCGATCTGACGCTCCGGAAGATCCCCGAGGCGCTGACGGTGTACCGGCCCGTGCCGATGCACTGACCCATCTCGCCGCCCGCGCGGCTGCGTCCACAATTCAAGACGGCGGTCTCATCATTCGACATGGTCGCGTACGGTTCGAGGACGAACCCGCGGTTGTCGCGGTCCTCGTGGAAGGGGAACGGCCATGCCGAAGGCACAGGAGACCGCCGTCTACACGCACGGGCACCACGAGTCGGTGCTGCGCTCGCACACCTGGCGCACCGCCGCCAACTCGGCGGCCTACCTCCTCGGTTCACTGAAGCCCCACATGAAGGTCCTGGACATCGGCTGCGGACCGGGCACCATCACCGCCGACCTGGCCGCCCTCGTCCCGGACGGCCACGTCACCGGCGTCGACCACGCGCCCGGCATCCTGGACCAGGCCCGGGCCACGGCCGCCGAACGCGGCCTGGAGAACGTGGACTTCGCCGTCGCGGACGTCCACGCCCTGGACTTCCCGGACGGCACCTTCGACGTGGTCCACGCGCACCAGGTGCTCCAGCACGTCGGTGACCCGGTGCAGGCACTGCGCGAGATGCACCGGGTGACCAGGCCGGGCGGGATCATCGCCGTCCGCGACTCGGACTACGCCGCGATGACCTGGTACCCGGAGTCGGCCGGCATGGACGACTGGCTGGACCTGTACCGCAGGGTGGCCCGCGCCAACGGCGGCGAGCCCGACGCGGGGCGCCGACTGAAGTCGTGGGCGCTGCGCGCCGGGCTCACCGACATCACGGCCACCTCCGCCACCTGGACCTACGCCACGGCCCAGGAGCGGGCGTGGTGGAGCGGACTGTGGGCGGACCGGACGGTCGCCTCCGCCTACGCCGAGCGGGCCACCGAGGGCGGCCATGCCACGGCCGGGCAATTGCGGGCGATCGCGGATTCCTGGCGGGAATGGGGACGACAGGAGGACGGCTGGTTCGCCGTCCTCCACGGAGAAATTCTCTGCCGTAAGGCGGCCTGAAAGCGGGAATTCTGGAAACCCGGACCATCAGGAGGTTCGCATAATGGTTCCCATCCTGTTGGTACTGCTTCTGATTCTGGTGCTCTTCGGCGCCGGATTCGCGGTGAAGGTTCTCTGGTACATCGCCCTGGCCGTCCTGGTGCTGTGGCTCCTCGGCTTCCTGGTGCGCGGCACGTCCGCCTCCGGAGGAAGGAGCCGCTGGTACAGGTGGTGACGTCACTCCCGCGGTAGCAACGGTCCGAGCGGCCCGAGGTCCAGGTTCAGGTCCTCGGGCCGCAGGCCGTAGCGCTCGCGCAGTTCGGTCATGCGGTCGTCCAGCAGCATCAGCGTGAGCCCGATGCGCTCCTCCTGGTCCTCCGAGAGCTCGCCGGTGTCGAAGCGCCGCAGCGCCTGCCGCTCCATGAGCTGCCGGAGCAGCTCGACGACGGTCAGGACCAGCTTGACCAAGTCCCTCTCGACCGTGTCGGGCTCCAGTTCGAGACGGTTGCGGCCGGTCACTCGATTCCTCCCCAGGGTGACGGGACCTGTGCGTTCACGGAGCTGATCAGCGCGTTCAGATCGATGCGGACGAGGTCGACGTCAGCGATGCGCAGGGTGAGGTCCCCGGTGATGACGACCCCGCCGGCCAGCAGTCGGTCGAGGAGGTCGACGAGGGCGACCTCACGACGTTCGATCACGGTCACGGGCTCTCCTCCCCCGTTCCGGTCTCCCCGCTGAAGGAATAGGCGGCCCATGGCCCGGTCAGTTCCACTCGCAATCCCGGTTCCTCGCCTTTCGTGCGGTCCACCAGTTCCACGAACTCCTCGGAATGCGCCCGCGGCACCAGATAGGCCGCGTTCAGCACATTGCGTCCGGGAACTCCGGAGAGCGCGGAATTCTGCGGAGCGTGCAGCCGGGTGTCCTCGGCGAATTCCGCGAGAGTTTCGTGCAACCGGCGGGCGAACCGGTCGGCGTTCTCCCACATCTCCTCGTGGGCCCTGTGGCTGCGCCTGCGCTGTCGCAGATAGTCACGACCGCTGGAGACCTTCGCGGGCGCCTGCGGCGGCTCCCGCTCCTCGGACTCGGCGTAGATCTTGACGCCCCACTCCACCCGGCCCGAGAGTCGGTCCAGGGTGCGCCGGAAGCCCTCCTCGCGGGCCTCCAGCATGACCCGTACGCCGCTGTCGTCGCGGAAGACGGTGCCGAGCCGGAGCGGCAGGGGCGTGGTGACCACGGTGAGGGCGTCGATCACGCTCTGGTGGGCCCGGGCGGTCTCGGTCAGCCAGTCCAGGTCCTCCAGATGGGCGCGGAGAGGCTGCTCCGCGAAGTCGCGCTCCGGCACCTCGCTGACCACGGCGATCAGGTCGTGGTGGCGCAGTTGCCGGGGCGGCGCGCCGGCGACGCCCTTGAGCTGGGACTGGAGCGCGGCGTCGAAGGGGCGACAGACGGCGTACACGTACCGCAGTCCGGTCATGAGGGCTCCTCTCTGGCGCGGCCGCGTTCGATGGCGGGCTCCGGCTCCCGCCGGAACCCGCCGTCGTCCAGCTCCGCGAGCCGGGCGCGCAACTCGGCATTCTCTCGGGAGAGTTCGTCGCGGCGCGCGTGGGACGACAACGCCGGATCGGTCTCCCACCAGTCGATCCCCATCTCCTTGGCCTTGTCGACAGAGGCGACGATCAGGCGCAACTTGATGGTGAGCAGTTCGATGTCGAGCAGGTTGATGCGGATGTCACCCGCGATCACCAGGCCCTTGTCGAGGACACGCTCCAGGATGTCTGCCAGGTTGGCACTCCCGTTCTGCCCGTAGGGCTCGGGGACTCGGCTCGGGAACGTCATCGGCGACTCCCGCCGGCGGTGGCGGCCCGCTCCTCTTCCTCATCCTCGTACGGTTCCTCGTCGATGTCCTCCCCGGCGTCGTCCTCCGCCTCGGGAGCGTCCTCGTACTCGCCCTCGGGTACCTCGTCCGGGTCCTCCAGGTCGCCTTCCTCGTCCTCGTCGACGTACCCTTCGGCCTCTTCGTCCTCGTCGGCGTCCTCGTCCTCGTCCGCCTCGTCGGCGTCACGCGGCTCCTCGTCCGACTCGGCCTCGTCGGCGTCCTCGTCCTCCTCGTACTCGCCCTCGGCCTCGCCGTCCTCCGACGCCTCGCCCTCGGGCAGCTCCTCCTGCTCCTCGTCCTCCCGCTCCTCCTCGGCGACGGCGTCCTCGTGGCTGACGGCGACCTCGCCGTCGCGGATCTCGCCGCGCCAGCCGTCCTCGGCCTCGCCCTTGAGGGTGATGAAGCGGGCGAAGTTCTTGAGGTCGAGCCGGGCCCGGCGGCCCTGGGCGCGCCAGATGTTGCCGGTCTTCTCGAAGAAGCCCTGCGGGTAGTACTCGATGACCAGCAGGACCCGGGTGAGTTCGTCGGCGAGGGAGTGGAAGGTGACCGCGCCCTTCGTGGTGCCCTTGGCGCCCTCCGACGTCCAGGCGATCCGCTGGTCGGGCACCTGTTCGGTGGTCTGCGCCTTCCAGCCGCGGCTGGACCAGAAGATCTTCATCTGCCAGTCGGAGTGGGTGTCGTCGGCCCGGTTGGCGCTCTTCACCCCCTTGGCGAAGGTGCTGAAGCTCTGGTACTGGGTCCACTGGTCGTACGCGGTCCGCACCGGCACCCCGACGTCGATGGACTCGATGATCACCGTGGGCTTGTTGCCCGAGCTTCCCTTGCGTTTGCCCTTGCCGCCGCCGAGGTTCTTGAACGCGCCGACCACCTTGTCCTTGGCACGGCCGGCGCCCACCTCCAGGGCGCTGCGCACGGGCCCCTTGCCCTCGGCGAGCTTGCGGCCGCCGTCGAGGGCGAGTTTGCCGAAGCCGGGGCTGTTGCCCTCGGCGATGTCGTTGAGCTTGCCGGTCGTCTCGCCGAGTTTGCGGCCGGCACCGACAAGCAGCCGCTGCGCCTGCGCGGCCACGTATTCCCGGGCCTCGGCCTTGAGATGGTCGACGGCCTCGCTGTGGGCGACGTCGGAGAGCGGATTGCTCTTCGTCGCGTCCTTCGCCCGGTCCGTCACCTCGCCGGTCGCGCGGCCGGTCGCCGTTCCAAGGGTCTCAGTCATCACCGCCGCCTCCCCTCGTCGTCCGTGACCGCGTGGCCTTGCGAGCAGCCTTCTTGGCCGGTGCGGTCCTCTTCGTCTGAGCCGCCTTCTTCGCCGGGGCGGTCTTCCTGGCGGCCGTCTTCTTGGCGGCGGCCTTCTTGGGCGGAGGCTTCTTCGCCGTCTGCCCGCGCGACGACCGTCGCGACTCCTCGGGCGCTTCGCGGCCGGGCTCCGGCTCCTCCTCGTCCTCGTCGCGTCCGGACACATCGGGCGTCACCCCGGCGAGTTGGTCGCGCACCTGCGAGGTACGCCCGTGCAGCCGGTCGGCGAGCCCTTCGATCTGCCGCTCGACCAGCGCCCCGGTGGCCGCCTTGCCCGCGCCGCGCAGGTCCTCGCGGAGCTGGTCCCCGAGCTCCTTGAACTGGGGGTTGTTCTGCAGCTGCTGTGATGCCAGCTCCGCGAGCGCCCGTGGGTTGAGGTGCATCCGCTTGCCGGCCACCATGGTGCCGATGGCGAACGCGAGTTTCATCTTCTTGGTACGTCCGAGGACGTATCCGGCCCCTACCGCGAGGCCCAGTCCGATTCGATTCATTGTGTCGTCCCGTCGCCGGTTCCTGTGCTCCTCCGCGCGCTGATCTCCAGCCGCTCCAGGAGCTCGTCCTCCAGGCGGTCGAACTCGTCCTCATCGACCTCGCCCGCTTCGAGCCGCTGCTCGAGGCGGGCGAGTTCGGCGCGGACGGCCGCCGGGTCGTAGTACTGGCGCTCGGCCTCGGTGAGCACCTGTCTCACCGTCCAGAGGCTGCCGCGCACCGGTGCGAACGGCAGCAGCAGCACCTCGGTGATCAGTCCCATCACGTGCCTCCTCGGCCGTCACGCGCTGTCAGTGCGTCGTCTCGGCGGGCTGCGCGGGCCCTGGTTCGACGAAGCTGTACGGCGGCAGCGGCCCGTTCACCCGCACCTCGATGTGCGGATGGCTCTTGCGCACCTCCTCCACGGCGCCCAGGAAGACCGCCGCCGAGTCCCGGCCCACGAGGAACGACAGATTGGCCAGCCAGCCGGTCGACTCGGGGCCCGCGCTGACGGCCTCGGCGGCAGGCTCCAGCGCCTGCCGCACCTCCGCCGCGTCGTCGGCCTCCCGGGCCTGCACGGCGGCGACGACCATCTCGCCGAGCCGCAGCCGGTCCTCGTAGGTACCGCCACCCGCCTGCCGGTTTGCCTCCGTCATGGCCCGCAGCTCGGGGTTCTCCCCCATCACGCGATGCAGCACGGCCTCTTCGTCGTGGCTGGCCTTCACGTTGTACTCGACCTTGCCGTCGAGGGCGCCGAGCCGTTCCGTGTAGTGCTCCGCGCGTTCGGCGAGCACCCCGGTGACGGACTCGTCGTCCGGAGCGACACTGCCGAAGCGCATGGGCAGCAGGGGGCCGCCCGCGCCCGCCTCGCTCAGGACGTTCTGGTGGGCGAGCAGATCCTTGCGCTTGGGGCGCAGCCCCTCGGGGGCCTCGCTGACGATCGCCGCCAGCTTCCCCTCCTTGAGGATGCGCACCGGGCGGGCCGGATCTCCCACACCGCCCATGCCCTCGGGGAGAGCGGGGTGCGAGCTCGCGGTGATGCCGTAGACGTACGTGCTCACTCCTGTTCCTCCCTCTTGCGCGAGCTCGTGGTCTTGCGGGCCCGCGGCCGCGACTCGGACTGACCCTCCTCGCGAGCCTGCTTGAAGGCGTCGGAGATCGTCTCGGCGGCGCCGGACAGCGCCCCCTTGGACTTGCCGCGCGCGCCGGACTCGGTGATCTCACCGACGAGGTCCGGCAGGCCGGGGTTCTTGCGCGGTCCGGCCTCCAGGTCGAGCCGGTTGCACGCCTCGGCGAAGCGCAGATAGGTGTCGACGCTGGCCACGACGACCCGGACGTCGATCTTCAGGATCTCGATGCCGACCAGGGAGACTCGCACGAAGGCGTCGATGACGAGCCCCCTGTCGAGAATGAGTTCCAGGACGTCGTACAGGCCGCTGCTGCCGCCTCCGCCGCCGGACTGCTGTGCCGGGACTACGGTCATGCCGGCTGATCCTCCTTGTCTGTGGATGCTGGAGCGGGACGCGGCCTACCGGCCACCGGGGCGATGTGGGTCAGCCCTCCCGCGCTCGTAACGGCGGACGCGCCGGTAGCCGGTGAGCTCGCCCTCGGGGTCGAGTTCCACCCGGTAGCTCCCGAGCAGGCTCATCGTGTCGGGGACCCGGGCGATCTCCAGGACCTCGACTTCCAAGATCCAGCCGTCCTCGGTCTGTTCGAACGACGACACGGACTCGGGCGCCATGCCGGTCAGCTCCGCGAGCTGGGTCCGCGCATGACGCAGCACCTGCATGGGGCTGGGGCGCTCGTCCGTCGATGCCTGTGCCTCTTCGCTCTCCTCCGACCCGTCCGACTTGTGCGCCGTACGTGAATTCTGTGTTTTTGATGTGTTCGATGTGTTCGACATGGCCACCTCGAACACCGAGTGGCCCCCCGGCCGTTGGCCAAACCTGTCGGTGTCAGCCGCGCCGCTCCGCGAGCCTGCGCCGCGCCGGGCCCAGCGCCCGTCCCCGGCGCATCGCCCCGGCCCAGGGATCGGTGCGGGCCTGGTCGACGGCGTCCGCCAGGGTCCAGCGGCGGGCGTCGACGGCCGGATCGTCCAGCTGGTCCCAGGTCAGGGGCGTGGCCACGGGTGCGCCGGGGCGGGCGCGCACGGTGTAGGGGGCGACGGCGGTCTGGGCGTAGGCGTTGCGTTGGATGTCGAGGTAGAGCCGGTTGCCCCGGTCCTTCTTACGGGGCTCGACGGTGAGCCGCTCGGGATGGGCGCGGACGAGTTCCTCGGCGATCTCCCTGGCGAAGCCGCGCACCGTGTCGAAGTCGTCGTGCCCGTTCAGCGGCACGACGACATGGACGCCCCGGGAGCCGGTGGTCATCGGCACGGACGGCAGTTTCAGCTCGTCGAGCAGCTCCCGTACGTCCCGGGCGGCCTCCCGGACCTGGGCGAAGTCGTCCACCGACGGGTCGAGGTCGATGACGAGCCGGTCGGGCCGGTCGACGTCGCCGGTCCGGGAGAGCCAGCGGTGCAGGGTGAGGCAGGCCTGGTCGGCCAGGTAGACGAGGGTGGCCGCGTCGTCACAGACCGGGTGGACGACCGTGCCGCCCTCCTTGGGCACCTCGACGCGCTCGATCCACTCCGGGTAGTGCCCGGGGGTGTTCTTCTGCATGAACATGGGCCCGTCGAGCCCGTCGGGGTGCCGTTCCAGCATCAGCGGGCGCCCGCGCAGATGGGGGAGCATGAAGGGGGCGACGGCACGGTGGTAGGCGACGAGATCGCCCTTGGTGTACTCCTTGCCGCCGCCCTCGCCGTCGGCGGGGAACAGCACCTTGTCCGGCCGGTGGATCTCGACGGTACGGCGGCCGACGCGCAGCGTGTGCGTGTCCCCCATCGCCTGCTCCTTCCGGATCGCGATCGTTCAGAACGTTCAGGGCGTGATCGCGTGCTCCACCAGCAGCCGTCCGGCCACCGCGATCGCCTCCGCGTCGATGCCCGCCTCGCGCAGCTGCTCCTCGGGCGAGGCCGAGCCCGGCATCGTACGGACGGCCAGGCGCACCAGGCGGGGCACCGGGCGGCCGTCGAGGAAGGCGTCGAGGACCGCGTCGCCGAGGCCGCCCTCCTCGTGGTGGTCCTCGACAGTGAGGATGCAGCCGGTGCGTTCGGCGGCCTCGCGCAGGGTGCGGCGGTCGACGGGCTTGACGGAGTAGAGGTCGATCACCCGGACCTGGATGCCCTCGCGGTCCAGCGCGTCGGCGGCCTTGAGGGCCTCGTGGACGGTGACCCCGGCCGCGACGACCGTCAGCCGGTCGGTGTCCGAGGCGCGCAGCACCTTGCTGCCGCCGACCGGGAACTCCTCGGTCGGACTGTAGAGGACGGGCGAGGCGCCCCTGGAGGTGCGCAGGTAGCGGACGCCGTCGAGGCCGGCCATGGTGCCGACGAGCTTGGCGGTCTGATTGGCGTCGCACGGGTACAGCACGGTGGAGCCGTGCACCGAGCGCATCATCGCCAGGTCCTCCAGACCCATCTGCGAGGGCCCGTCCTGGCCGATGGCGACGCCCGCGTGGGAGCCGACGAGATTGATGCCGGACCCGCTGACCGACGCCATGCGCAGGAAGTCGTGGGCGCGGGTGAGGAACGCCGCGAACGTGGCGGCGTACGGCACCCAGCCGCGGGCGGCGAGGCCCACCGAGGCGGCCACGAGCTGCTGTTCGGCGATGTAGCACTCGAAGTAGCGGTCGGGGTGCTCCTTGGCGAAGAACTCGGAGCGGGTGGAGTCGCCGACCTCGCCGTCCAGGGCGACGACGTCCCCGCGGGCGGAGCCGAGGGCGGCGAGGGCCTGCCCGTAGGCGTCCCGGGTGGCGACCTCGTCACCGGTCTCGTAGCGCGGCAGTTCCAGGTGCCCGGTGCGTACCGCGTGCAGCATCCGCGCGGCGGGGGGCTGGGGGACCTCTACGCGGAGGTCGCGCACCCCGCCGAGTTCCGCGATCGCCTCGTCGGCGTCCTTGAGCGGCTTGCCGTGCAGGCCCTCCCGGTCCTGGACGGCCTCGACGCCCTTGCCCTTGAGGGTGCGGGCCAGGATCACGGTGGGCTGGCCCTTGGTGGAGGCGGCCTCGCCGTAGGCGCGGTCGACGGCGTCGACGTCGTGTCCGTCGATCTCGATCGTGTGCCAGCCGAAGGCCGAGAAGCGGCGGGCGTAGGCGTCCAGGTCGTGCCCGTGCCGGGTGGGACCGCGCTGTCCGAGCCGGTTGACGTCGACGATCGCCGTCAGATTGTCGAGATGCTCGTACGCGGCGTGCTCGGCGGCCTCCCACACCGAACCCTCGGCGAGCTCGCTGTCGCCGCACAGCACCCACACCCGGTAGCCGGTGCGGTCCAGCCGCTTCCCGGCCAGCGCGATGCCGACGCCCACGGGCAGGCCCTGGCCGAGCGACCCGGTGGCCGTCTCCACCCATGGCAGCCGCCGTGGCGTGGGGTGTCCCTCCAGTCGGCTGCCCAGCTTGCGGAAGGTCATCAGCTCGGTCTCGCTGATCGCGCCCGCCGCCTTGTACGCGGAGTACAGCAGGGGCGAGGCGTGTCCCTTGGACAGCACGAAGCGGTCGTTGGCGGGGTGCTGGGGGCGTTCGAAGTCGTAGCGCAGATGCTTCGCGAGCAGCACCGCCATCAGCTCGGCGGCCGACATGGACGATGTCGGGTGCCCGGAGCCCGCGGCATCCGAAACGCGGACGCTGTCGACCCGCAACTGCTGGGCCAGCTCGGTCAGTTGACGGCTGTTCATGACTCTCCTTCCGAACCCTCAGCGGGCTGCGGCGGGGTTTCGGACGCCGGGCCGCGCTTCTGACCCGGTGACGTGGTCGGCGACTTCCCGGCGCCCGCCTTCACCTTCTCGGGCGCGCCGGGCATCCTGGCCAGCTCCGGTGACGCCGTGTCCAAGGGGACCGACCAGGACCGTACGAGGCCCAACTGGACCCCCTGGCGGGGCAGTACGGCGTCGAGGAGCCAGTCGGCGGCGACCCGGACGCGGTTGCCGGGCATGGCGGCGAGGTGGTAGCCGCGCGTGACGGCCCCGGCGACCGGCCCGGACAGCGGTACGCCGAGCGGGTTGGCGGCGGCCTTGACCCCGCCGAGGTCCACGACGAAGCCGAGGTCGCTGTGGCGGTAGGGCTCGGGCGCACCCCGGCCGAGGGAGGCGGCGACGTTGTAGGCGGCCACCTTGCCCTGCCGCCAGGCGTGTTGGGCGGTCATCGGGGTGTACTGGCCGGGCTTGGTTAGATCGGGTACGGCGGCCGCGTCACCGCAGGCGAACACGTCGGGCCGCCCCGGCACCTGCAGCGTGGGCTCGACGAGCAGCCGCCCCCGTTCCATCGGGAGGCCCAGCGACTCGGCGAGCGGATCGGGCCGCACGCCCACGCACCACACGAGGGTGCGGGTGTCGACGAACTCCCCGTCGCTCAGCAGCACTCCGCCCGGTGTCGCCTCCTTCACGGAGGTCCCCATGCGCACGTCGACACCCCGCTGACGCAGCACCTTGTCGGCGGTCCGCGACAGCCTCTCGTCCATCTCGGGCAGCACCCGGTCCGCGATGTCGAGCAGCATCCAGCGCGGTCGCATGCCCTCCCGCAGCGGCTGCTTGCGCACCAGCGCGTCGGTGAACATCTGGCCGTGGGCGGCGACCTCGGTCCCGGTGTAACCGGCGCCGACCACCACGAAGGTGCAGCGCGCGTCGCAGCTCTTGGGGTCCTCGCTCCCGGCGGCCAGCTCCACCTGCCGGGTCACGTGGTCCCTGAGGTACAGCGCCTCGGGCAGCCCTCGGAAGCCGTGGGCGTGCTCGGCGACGCCGGGGATGGGCAGCAGCTTGTTGACACTGCCGGCCGCGAGCACCAGCCGGTCGTAGGTGAGGGTGCCGACGCCGCCCTCGGGATCCGAGTAGCGCACGGTGCGTGCGTCGAGGTCGATGTCGTCGGCCTCGCCCAGCACCAGCCGCACATGGGGCAGGGTGCCGGTGAGGGAGACGGTGACCCGGCGTGGTTCCAGGATGCCGGCGGCCACCTGGGGCAGCAGCGGGAGATACAGAAAGTAGTCGGTCGGGTTCAGCAGGGTGATGTCGGCCTTGTTCCGGGTCAGCCGCGCGAGGGTGCGGGCCGTCCGGTAGCCGGCGAAACCGGCACCGACGATCACGATGCGGGGTCGACTCACGGTTCGCCTCCGGCGGGTCGCGTGCGTACGAACCTTCCGCGTCCCCCTGGTCAACGGGCCCAAACCGGCGCTCCGCCCGAGCGTGCGCGGGTTTCCGCCGTGATCCACGGGTACTCGGACCACGAACCGGCCCGCCCCGAGCGCACCTGTCGCGGAGGTACCCCCCATGCCCGAGTACGGATACTTCCTGGCGACCGAGGAGTTCGGTCCCGCCGAGCTGATCGAGCAGGCTCGGATGGCGGAACAGGCCGGATTCGACTGTCTGTGGATCTCGGACCACTTCCACCCGTGGAACGACGCCCAGGGCCAGAGCCCCTTCGTGTGGTCGGTGATCGGCGCGCTCTCCGAGGCCGTGTCGTTGCCGATCGAGACGGCGGTGACCTGCCCGACCGTCCGGATCCACCCGGCCGTCGTCGCCCAGGCCGCGGCAACGAGCTCGGTGATGACCGGCGGTCGTTTCCGGCTCGGCATCGGCTCGGGCGAGGCGCTCAACGAGCATGTCCTCGGCACCCGTTGGCCCCCGGCGGACGTCCGTCTGGAGATGCTGGAGGAGTCGGTCCAGGTGATGCGTCGCCTGTTCACCGGCGAGGAGGTCACCCATCGCGGCACGCACTACACGGTGGAGAACGCCCGCCTCTACACGCTCCCCGACGCGCCGGTCCCCATCGACATCTCCGGCTTCGGCCCCAAGGCCACCGCGCTCGCCGCCCGCGTCGCCGACGGCTTCATCACCATGAGCCCCGACGAGGAACTGGTGACCCGGTACCGCAAGGGCGGCGGGGGCGCGAACCCCGTCAGCGGCGGGACGAAGGTGTGCTGGGGCCCCGACCGGGACGCCGCCGTCCGGCTCGTCCGCCATCTGTGGTCGAGCCAGCTGCTGCCCGGCGAGATGGGTCAGATCCTGCCCACGCCCAGCCACTTCGAGCAGCTGGAGCCGCTGGTCACCGAGCAGATGGTCGGCGAGAACACGGTGTGCGGCGACGACGTCGACGAGCACGTCGCCGAGCTGACCGCCTTCGCCGACGCCGGCTTCGACCGCGTCTACGTCAGCCAGATCGGCCCCGACCAGCGCGGTTTCTTCGACTTCTACCGCACGAAGGTGCTGCCGCAGCTCCGGCGCTGATCCGCACCGCCCCCGAGTTCTCGGCCCAGATGGTGTTTCCCTCTCCCCATCGTCTGGGCCGAGTGCACGTGCACAGGGAGCGGGCCCGGACGTCCTTGCCGTCCGGGCCCGCTCCCTGTGCCGCTCTTCTCCGTTCAGCTCTTCTGCTCTCTCCTCCGCTCACCGCCGCGGTGACGCGGGTCCTCACGCCGCTACCGGTGACGCGGGTCCTCGGGGTCGACGCCGGCCGGGGGCGGCGAACCGGTCGCGCCGCCGGGTGCGACGCCGGGTGCGACGGGCGGCACCGGCGGATATCCGGCCGGCCCCTTACCGCCCGGGGGCATCCCCGGCGCCGTACCGCCGGTCACCCGGTCACGGCCCGCGGCGATCTCGCCCTCGTGCTCGGCCGTCGGCCGGGAGGCCGAGGGACGCGCCGCGCTCCTCAGCACATACGCCGCCCCACCGAGCACCACGGCCGTGATCAGCGCGGCGGCCCAGTCCGGCAGGCCCAGCGACAGGGCCAGTCCGAGGGCCAGCGCGAGGGCGGCACCCGCGTACAGGGCGAGCGCCCCGGACGCGGCGTACAGCGCGGCCTTGCGGCGCTGCTTGCGGGTCTGCTGCCGCAGCTCGTCGCGGATGGTCTCGCGGGCCACCAGCGCCAGCTCGTCGACCAAGTGCTTGTCCAGATGTTCGAGATGATCCAAGCGGTCCATTGCGCCCGGGTACCCCTGCCTGTGTCCGCGTAACGGCGGCATGCGCCGCGGGCGGATCCCCAACTAGGCTCTGCACCATGGAGATTCTCGGCACCACGCTCCGCATCTGCGTCGACGACCTGGAAGCAGCGGTCCCGTTCTACGAGAGACTCTCGGGCGGACCGGCGATGCGCTTCGAACGCGGTGGCGTCCAGGTCGCCGCCGTCGGCTGCTTCCTGCTGATGAGCGGCCCGGAGTCGGAGCTGGAGGTCCTGCGCAAGGTCGCCGCGACCATCGCGGTCGAGGACGTCGACGAGGCGAACCGGGTCCTCACGGCCTCCGGCGCCCGGGTGCTGGCCGGCCCCGTCCCGACCCCCGTCGGCCGCAATCTGATCGCGGTCCACCCCGACGGCTCGGTCTACGAGTACGCGGACCGCCGGGCGGCCGGGTGAGCCTCAGGCGGCGAACGCGGCCACCACGAGGTCCGTGAGCAGCGCGCCCGCCGTGCCGTCGGGGTCCAGATCCGGGTCGTAGATGGTGACGTTGAGACCCACGCAGTGCGGTGAGCGGACCAACGGGCGCAGCAGCGCGGTCAGTTCGTCGGGGAGCAGCCCGTCGGGGTCGGGACTGTCGACGGCCGGCATGACGGACGGGTCGAGGACGTCGGCGTCCAAGTGGACCCAGAAGCCGTCCAGTTCGGGTGTCTCGAAGCTCAGCGCTGTGACCCGGGCGAGATCGTCCGCGCCCCAGGTGCGCAGCTCGCCGACGGTCACGACGGGGATCTTCAGGTCGGCCAGCTCGGTGCGGTCGTCCTCGAACACGTCCCGGATGCCGAAGAGCCGTACGTCCTCGTCGCGCAGATAGGGCCGCAGTCCTTCCAGATCGGTGAGGTCCTGCTGTCCGCGCCCGGTGGCGAGCGCCAGTTCCTCGCCGCCGGCCGCCCCGACCCGGTCGGAGTTCCCCGGATGCCGGAAGTCGGCGGAGGCGTCGACGGCGACCAGCCCGTACCGCCCGATCCGCCGCAGCGCGAGCGAGGCGCCGAGCTGGATCGAGCAGTCCCCACCAAGGACGACGGGCAGCTCGCCCGCCCGGACGTGCCGCTCGATCCGGTCGGCGAGCCTGCGCGTGTACGAGGCGATCGCGCCGGCGTTGAAGACGCCGTCGCCCTCCTGCCAGTCACCCCGGTCGTAGCGGGGCGGCACGACCACCCCGCCCTCCAGAGCGCCGAGCCGCCGCACGATGCCCTGCTCCCGCAGCGCGCCGGCGAGCTTGTGGCAGCCGGGCACGGTTCCCGGGGCGGGCGGCCGGAGGCCGAGGTTGGAGGGGGCGTCCACGACGACGATGTTCCGCATGGCTCCCATCCTGCGCGACGGGCCCGCCCACCGGGACGAGAACGGATCATTCCGGGAGGCGGCCCCCACCCGGCGCCGGGCGCTCCATCTCCGTGGTGAGCGCCCACCTCTGGTGGTCCCGCCAGGCGCCGTCGATGAACAGGAAGTCCGGCGAGAACCCCTCCAGCCGGAACCCGCACCGTCGCGCGAGCGCGATGGAGGCGGCGTTCTGGGGCTGCACGTTGATCTCCAGCCGGTGCAGCCCCATGAAGGTGAACGCGTACTCGACGACCAGAGCGAGCCCCTCCCCCATCAGGCCCCGCCCGGCGGCGTGGGCGAAGGCCCCGTAGCCGAGGGCGCCGCTCTGGAAGCCGCCTTCCACGATGTTGTTGATGTTGATGAATCCGGCGATGCCCCCGCCGTCCCTCTCGCAGACCAGGAACCCGGCCTTGGTCGGATCCTCGATCAGCCGTCCCGCGTACGCGCGGTACGCGGCCTGGGTGGCCGGGGGGAACAGCCACGGCCGGTGCAGCTCCCCGCTCTCGCGTACCCGTCGGACGAACTCGGGTCCGTCCTCGGGTGTGAAGCGCCGGATCGCGACGCGGGGGCCTTCGATGAGATGACGAACGTTCTCGGACACCCCGCCACGGTACGTCGGGGCGCGGGTCACCTGTGTCGTCTCATGAAGTACGCCCCGCACACCGCTCCGACCAGGCCCGTTCCGAGGAGCGCCAGCCACAGGGGCATGGTGACCTCGGAGACCAGCAGCTGGATGTCGGTGCTCTGGGTGTTCTGGAAGACGAAGACGAGCGCGAGGACGGCGAGTACGCCCACGACCACCCTGCCGGGTGTCAGCGTCTCGCTCCATCGCTTGTGCCCGTGCGTCCCGGCTCGTGGTTTTGTCTTCGGGCTCATACCTCCAGAATGACGCGGGCGCCTACGACGCGCCTGTCAGATCAGGGCCGGCACGTCCAGCGTCAGCGTCCCCGCCTCCGCGTCCAGCTCCCCCGTCACCCCGAAGGGGATCGTCAGCGCCCCTTCCCCGTGTCCGAAACCGAACTCCTCCACCACCGGCACCCCGGCCCCGCCGATCCGGTCGACGAGCAGTGCCCGCACCTTCTCGTACGGTTCGCACTCCGCCCAGGAGCCGAGGACGATGCCGGCGACCCCGTCGAGCCAGCCCGCGCGCAGGAGCTGGGTGAGATAGCGGTCGAGGCGGTAGGTCTCCTCGCCGACGTCCTCCAGGCAGAGCAGGGCGCCCCGGGCGGACGGCCGGGCATGGGGACCGCCCAGCTCGGCGGCGAGCAGACAGAGGCAACCGCCGAGGAGGACCCCTCGCGCGCGGCCCGGTACGAGGGCGGAGCTGCCTTCGACGGCCCGGATCGTGCGGACCGTCTCGGGGGAGAACAGGGTGGCGCGCAGATGTTCCTGGGCCCGGGTGTTCTTCAGGAAGTCGATCCCCGCGGCCATGGGGCCGTGCAGGGTCACCAGTCCGGCCCGGGTGGCGAACGCCTCGTGCAGGGCGGTGATGTCGCTGAACCCCACGAGTGTCTTGGGGCCTGCGGCCCGGATCGCGTCCCAGTCGAGCAGGTCGACCATCCGCTGGACGCCGTAGCCGCCGCGGGCGCAGAGCACGGCGGACACGGAGGGGTCGCACCATGCGCTCTGGAAGTCGGCGGCCCGGTCGGCGTCCGTGCCCGCGAGGTAGGAGAACTCGGGGTGCCGGCCCAGTGCGTGGGGTGCGACGACGGGGTCGAGGTCCCAGCCGCGCAGCAGGTCCAGCCCGGCGCTGAGCCGTTCCTCGGCGACCGGTCCGCTGGGCGCGACGACGGCCACCCGGGCGCCGGGGACGAGGCGAGCCGGTCTGGTCAACGGCGTCACTGATGTCACGGGTGTCACTGGTATCACGGGTGTCACTTGGCGAGCTCCAGAGTAGGGATACCCGGAGGATTCAACCCGAAGACCCGCGCGTACAGCGAAAGCTCTGCCTCCAGGGCCCGCACCATCGTCTCCGCCCGCCGGAAGCCGTGCCCCTCCCCCTCGAAGGCGAGGTAGGCGTGCGGCACCTGCCGCCCGTCCAGCCGGGCGAGGAACCGCTCGCACTGCGCGGGCGGGCAGATCACGTCGTCGAGGCCCTGGAGCAGCAGGAACGGCGCCTTGATCCGGTCGGCGTGCTCGGTGGGCGACCGCTCGTCGTACCGCATCGGCTCCTCGGCCAGGCGACCCACCAGAGTCTCCAGATACTGGGATTCGAAGTCGTGCGTGCCCCCCGATCCCCAGTTCGCAAGGTCGAGGATGGGGTACATGATGGTTCCGCAGGCGTATACATCGGTCGCGGTGAGGGACACGGCGGCGGTCCAGCCGCCCGCGCTGCCGCCCCTGATGGCGAGCCTGGTCCGGTCGGCGGTGCCCTCGTCGGCGAGGGCGAGCGCGACGGCCGCGCAGTCCTCGACGTCGACGACGCCCCACTGCTCGCGCAGCCGGTTGCGGTACTCCCGTCCGTATCCGGTGGACCCGCCGTAGTTGACCTCGGCCACGCCGATGCCGCGCGAGGTGAAGTAGGCGATCGCGAGGTCCAGGACCAGCGGCGCGCGGCTGGTGGGCCCGCCGTGGGCCCAGACGACGTAGGGCGGCAGCTCGGTGCTGAAGGCGACGGCGCCGGGGTTGTGGGGCGGGTAGACGTGTGCGTGGATCTCGCGTCCGGCGGGGCCGAGAAAGCTGCGGATCTGAGGTTCGGGGTAGTAGGAGGGGTCCACCGGGTCGTCGTGCGCGGCTCCGGCCACCCGGGCGTCGCCGGTGGCGGCGTCCAGCTCGACCACCTCGTAGGCGCTGCGGGGGCTGGCACCGATCCCGAGGATCCGGCCGCCGCGCACGGCGAGCGAGGGGGCGAACTCGGTCCATGGTCCTGCCGCGTCCACGACCTGGCCGGTCTCCAGGTCCAGGACGCCGAGCGCGGTCGCACCCCGCCCGTGGATCACGGCGACCAGCCCGCCCTCCAGCAGCGCGAACCAGCGCCAGCCGACCTTCCACAGCGGGCCGCCGAACTCCTCCTCCCGGGCGCACAGGGCCGTGCGGTCGCCGCCGTCGGGGTCGAGGCGGTAGAGGTTCCAGTAGCCGGTGGTGTCGCTGGAGTACACCAGGGTGCCGTCGGCGGCCCAGTCGACCTGGGCGACGGACTCCTCCGGGCCGCCCGCGACGGTCCGGGGCGTGCCGAGCAGGCCACCCTCGGTCACCTCGGCGACCAGCAGCGACGTGCCGTCCCAGGGCATCCGGGGGTGGTCCCAGGCGAGCCAGGCGGCACGGCGGCCGTCGGGCGAGAGCCGGGGGGAGGTGACGAACCGCCGGCTGTCGTCGGTGAGTTCCCGTACGGCCCCCCGGTCCTCGGCCGCCGACCCGTCCAGCGGTACGGCGGCGACGACCCGCCGTACGTCGGTGGGCCCCTCGCCGGTGAACTCCTCCAGGACGCACCACACCTCGTCCCGCTCCGGGTGCGGTCTCGGGTCCACCCAGCGCAGGCCGCCGCCGACCGGTGACACCGGGGTGAGCGGGCGGGGCTCGCCGCCCGGTGCGAACCCGTAGAGGCGCTGGTCGGCGAAGTTCACGAAGACCACGAGGTGGCCGGTGTCCCGCGGGACCGCGGTCCAGGGCTGCCCGCCGTACTCCATGACGCGGCTGCGCACGTTCCACGGGGCCGGCAGGACCGACTCCTCCGTGCCGTCGGCCGTGCGCCGCACCAGGGTGCGCCGGCCGCCCTCGGTGGGCCGTGGCTCGGTCCACCAGGCCTCGTCGCCGACGAAGCCCACGAACTCGGGATGCCCGTCGTGCGCGGCGGCGAGCGCCGCGTCGATCGGCGAGGGCCACGCACCGTACGCCAGGGTCTGCACCTTGTCCCCCATGTCCCTTCGTGCCCCGAGTCTCATCGGTCAGGCCGTCCGCAGGAAGCGGTCGAGCACACGGACGCCGAAGTGGAGCGCCTCCACGGGGACGCGCTCGTCGACGCCGTGGAAGAGCGCCGCGTAGTCGAAGCCCTCGGGGAGCTTCAGCGGCGAGAAGCCGTAGCCGGTGATGCCGAGCCGCGAGAACTGCTTGGCGTCCGTGCCGCCCGGCATGCAGTACGGCACGACGTGCCCCTCGGGCGCGAACTCCTCGACGGCGGCCCGCATCCGCGCGTACGTCGTGGAGTCCACCGGCGCCTGGAGCGCCACCTCCCGGTGTTCGTACTCCCACTCCACGTCCGGTCCGGTGAGCAGGTCGAGGGTTTCCCGGAACTCGTCCTCGCCGCCGGGCAGATACCGTCCGTCCACGCGCGCGGCGGCCTCCCCCGGAATCACGTTGATCTTGTAACCGGCGTCCAGCATGGTCGGGTTGGCGCTGTTGCGGACGGTCGCCTCCACCAGGACGGCGGCCGGGCCGAGCTTGTCGAGCAGCCGGTCGACACCGCCCGGGCCGTCGAGGTCGGCCTCGACGCCGTACAGCGCGGCGAGTTCGGTGAGGGCGGCGCGGACGGTCGGGGTGAGGCGCAGGGGCCATTCGTGCGCGCCGATCCGGGCGACGGCCGCCGCCAGCCGGGTCACGGCGTTGGCCCGGTTCACCTTGGAGCCGTGGCCGGCCCGGCCGCGCGCGGTGAGCTTCAGCCAGCCGGTGCCGCGCTCCCCCGCCGCGATCGGATAGATCTGCCGGCCGCCGCCGTCGTGGAAGGTGAAGGCCCCCGACTCGCTGATGCCCTCGGTGCAGCCCTCGAAGAGAGCGGCGTGCCGGTCGGCGAGGAACCCGGAACCGTCCTCGGCGCTCGCCTCCTCGTCGGCGGTGAACGCGATCACGAGGTCCCGGCGGGGGCGCACGCCGGTGCGCGCCCACTGGCGCACGACGGCGAGGATCATCGCGTCCATGTTCTTCATGTCGACCGCGCCCCGCCCCCAGACCACCCCGTCGCGGATCTCCCCGGAGAACGGGTGCACGGTCCAGTCGGCGGCCTGGGCGGGCACGACGTCCAGATGACCGTGGACGAGCAGGGCGTCCGCCGACGGGTCGGTGCCCTCGATGCGCGCCACGACGTTGGTCCGGCCCTCGGTGCGCTCCAGCAGTGTGGGCTCCAGGCCGGCCTCGGCCAGCAGCGCGGCGGCGTACTCGGCGGCAGGCCGCTCCCGGCAGTCCCCGCCGCCGCGGTTGGTGGTGTCGATGCGGATGAGGTCGGAGGTGAACCGGACCACCTCGTCCAGCGCCCGCTGGTCCACGGGTGCCGTCTGCTCAGCCATATGTCTCCTCCACCGCGGCCGAGACGATCGTGGTGACCGCCTTGAAGGTGCGGATTCCCTCGTACATCGTCGGGCTGGTGTACGCGACCTTGCGTTCACCGGTACGGACCACCCCGGGCACCACGGTCGCCGCCATCGCCAGATGCTCGGCGTCGAACTCGAGCGCCACGGTGAACGGGCCTCCCCTGACCGGTTCGTGCCGTACGGCGAGCGCCGCGGCCTCCTTCGCGGCCGCGCGGATGTCGGCGGCCGTTCTCGCCGGGGTGCGGCACACCGCCGCGTACCGCGACACATGGTCCTTGACCGCCACTTTGAGCGCCTCGGGCGCATAGCCCAGGGCGTCCTCGCACGCCACGTCGTCGCCGGTCACCAGCACAACCGGTACCCCGTACTCGGCCACGACATGCGAGTTGAGCAGCCCTTCGCTGGCGCGCTCGTCGTTCACCCACACCCCGGTGACGGAGTTCGCCAGGTAGGTGTGGGCGAGGACGCCCTCCATCCCGGCGCCCGCGTGGTAGCCGACGAACGCGATGCCGTCCACGTCCCCGTGCTGCACGCCCTCCACCATGGACAGCGCCTTGTGGCGGCCGGTGAGCATCTGCGCGCGCTCGTCCAGCTCCTCCAGCAGCAGGTTGCGCATCGTCCAGTGCGCCTCGTTGATCAGCACCTCGTCGGCCCCGCCGTCGAGGAACCCGAGGACGGCGGCGTTCACGTCCGAGGTGAACATCGAACGGCACCGCTCCCACTGCGGTGTCCCCGGCAGCACGTCGGCCGGCCAGGTGACACCGGTGGCGCCCTCCATGTCGGCGCTGATGAGGATCTTCATGGCTCGCACCGTACGCGCTCACGACGATCCGTGGCAGACCTGTGGATAACTCTCACCGGCCCGGCCCACCGAGGCGTGGACCGGGGCCTGTCGTCGCCTCACCGTCCGCCCGCGAACACCCGGCCTCAGGCGGTGCGGCCCGCCACGTACCACCTCGACGGCAGTTCGATCCGGGTGCCGTCCGCAGTGTGTTCCGTGGTGACCAGCGGAAGTTCACCGCTGGTCACCACGGTGAGACCGGCGGCGCGCAGGTACTCCGGCACCGCGGCGTCGGTGACCTCGCCGGGGGCGATGCCGTGCCGGAAGATCGGGGCGAGCTTGGCCGGAGGGCCTGCCGGGTCGGCCGCGAGGCCCATGAGGACGGGCTTCGCGGCCTCGGCGAGTTCGACGAGGCAGACCCGGCCTCGTTCCCCCAGCAGCGTGGCGACGGTGTCCACGAGGCGTTGGCGGTCGTCGGGCTCGCACTGATGGAGGACGCCGCGCACATAGACGTTGGCGTCGCCGAGGTCGGCGTGGAGGGCTTCGGCGTCCGTCTTGTCGGCCGCGTCCAGCACACGGTAGGCGGCCCGTCCGTCGGGGTCGGCCGCACGGGCCCGGTCGAGGGCGGCGCCGGAGAGGTCGACCCCGATGACGCGGGGGAAGCGGTCGGCCAGGAAGCGGGTCTGGGTGCCGTTGCCGCAGCCGAGGTCGACGAGGGGGAGGTCCGCCGCGGTCAGGTAGGGCTCGAAGAGCGCCAGATGGACGGCCGCGGTCCGTTCGGGTCCCGCGTCCCAGAAGACGGCGCCCGGTTCGTCGGGGGCCTCCCGCCAGAACCCCTCCCAGGCGTCCCGGTACCGACTCGTCACGCTCATGCCATACCCCCGAACAGCGACACGGCCGCCACGGCGACGGCCCAGATCGGTCTACCGTGCCCGGCAGCCGGAGACAAGCATCGTGCGTGTACCTTCACCCCACGTTCGGATCACGCGCGCCTCCGTGGCAGGGTCAGTTCGAACCACACGGTCTTTCCCGCGCCCGTCCGGCTGGTCCCCCACTCACGGGCCAGGGTGGTGAGGACCCGCAGTCCACGGCCGTGCTCGTCCGTCAGTGCCGCGCTGAGCAGGGTCGGCAGCGTCGGATCGTCGTCGTAGACCTCGCACAGCAGGGTGTCGCCACGGACCAGACGCAGTTCGATCCGGCGCCCGCGCGCGTGCCGTACGGCATTGGTGACGAGTTCTCCGGCCAGGAGCGCGGTGGTGTCCCCGAGGGTGTCGAGGCCCCAGACGCAGAGCTGTTCGCGAACGGCGGCGCGAGCGCGGGCCACCTCGACCGGGTCGGGGGCGAGACGCCACTCGGCGACGTCCTCGGGCTCGATGCCGCTCAGCCGCGCCATCAGCAGGGCGACGTCGTCCTTGCGGCCGCCGCGTGTGTTGAGGGCGCGGATGATGGTGTCGCAGGCGTCGTCCATGGAGGCGGCCGGGTGGGCGGCGGACTCGCAGAGCGTCGCAAGGCCCACGCCGATGTCCTCGCCGCGCATCTCGACCAGCCCGTCGGTGCACATCACGAGCCGGTCACCCGGCTCCACGCGCACGCGTACCGCCTCGAACGCCACCCCGCCGACGCCGATCGGCGCTCCCGTGGGCAGGTCGAGCAGTTCACTGCGGCCGTCCGCCGCGCGGACCAGCACGGGCGGGATGTGGCCCGCGTTGGCCAGGTGCAGTTCGCTCGCGATGGGGTCGTAGACGGCGTAGAGGCAGGTCGCGAGGTAGTGCTCGCCGAGGCGCTGGGCGAGGTCGTCGAGGTTGCGCAGGAGCTGCGCGGGCGGCAGGTCGAGGGCGGCCATGGTCTGCACGGCCGTGCGCAACTGCCCCATCATCGCGGCCGAGTTGAGGCCGTGCCCCATCACGTCGCCGACGACCAGGGCGGTGCGGGCGCCCGGCAGCTTCACCGAGTCGAACCAGTCGCCGCCGACCCGTCCGAGCAGCGTGCCGGGCAGATAGCGGGTGGCGATGTCGCAGCCCGTCATGTGGGCCTCGATCTGCGGGAGCATGCTGTCCTGGAGCGTCTCGGCGACGTTCTCCTGGTAGGTGTACATGCGGGCGTTGTCGAGGACGAGCCCGGCCCGCGCGGCGAGTTCGGCGCCGGTGACGCGGTCCATGTCGTCGAAGACCTCGCGCTCCGGGTGGCGCAGCAGGATCATGAAGCCGAGGACGACGTTGCGGGCCTTCAAGGGCACGACCAGCATGGAGCGGCCCGTGATCAGCGGCCGGATGTCGCGCTTCTCGAACTGCGCGGCGATCGCGTGCCCCATCTGCTCGCTGATGCGCGGCACGAGGACGGGCTCTCCGGTGGTCATGCACTGGAAGAACGGGGTGTGCGCCGGGAACGGCATGGCCTCGCCGACGGGGACGACGTCGTCCCAGCGGCCCGGCTCGTCCGTGTGCTCCACGGCCACCCGGTGCCACATGGTCGTCGTGTCGGGCACCCCGTCCGGGAACCCCTCGCCGGCGACGACCTGTTCGCGCAGATAGGTGCCGGCGACGTCGGTGAAGCGGGGCACGACCGCCCTGCTCACCTCGACGATGGTCCGGGAGAGGTCGAGAGAGGTGCCGATGCGCCCGCTGACCTCGTTGAGGAACTCCAGACGCTCGCGCACGGCCGCGTGTTCGAGGTCCTCGCCCTCGTCCGGCGCGTCCTCCGGCACCGGCAGCCCCTGCGCGACGGCGCGCGCGGCCCGTTCCCGGCGGGCCCGTCGCTCCGCGCGCCGGGGCACGCCCCAGTCGGGGGTGACGGGCACGCGGTCGTTCTGGCTGAACTCCAGCACCGGATACCCCAGTTCGAGGACCTGGGCGACGATCCGGGCGCTCTCGCCGACGCTCATGCTGGGCAGGATCTCGGGGAGCCTGCGGGCGAGCTTCTCGGCGCCGGGGAAGTCGGTGTGCAGGGCGAAGCCGGGGGCGATGCGTTCCACGGCGATGTCCGCCCCGTCGTCCCGCCGCACGGTCTCCGCGTCGGCGGCCAGCACCAGCAGCCGTTCCCGGCCGGGGCCGACCAAGGGGTAAGCCCACCACAGCACGTCGATCCGGCCGCGGCCGGGCACGCTGAGCCGGGCGCGGCCGGCCGCCGGGTAGGAGAGCCGTCCGTCCAGCGACGTCTCCAGGTCGTGGCCGAGGGCGTCGTACGCGCCGTGGGCCGCGTGGGGCGGGATGTCGTCCTCGTCGGGGAGGGCGCCGGAGACGGGCAGCAGGTCGAGGGCGGGGTGGCCCACCGCTTCGTCCTTGGTCGCGCCGAAGAGCCGGCGTGCGCCGGAGCTCCAGTGCGACACGAGTCCGGCGCGGTCGACCACGACCACGGCCAGGGGAATACGGCCGACCGAGGCGTGCTCCGGCGTCTCGTCACCGGCTACGAGGCCGGTAGTCGCGCCCGTGTCGGTGCCACGGTCCATGGCCAAGGCCCTTTCTCCCCATGGCTCGCAAGATCTGCGCCGCCCTCCCTACCGTACGGCTGCGTAGCGTTGCGATGTGTGGCAATACACGAATTGCTCCCTGGGAGCCTCCGGCGCACGCGCAGGCCACGCAGGCGGCGCACGATCATTCGCGCGCCCCCGAGTGTCCGGCTCCTCAGTCCGCGTGGCCGAGGTGGAGGTCCTGTTCCGTCCTGGAGCCGGAGGCGACCTGGAGCACCGTCGCGACGGGTGGATAGCCGGTGGCGATGACCGTGTACTCGCCGCAGGACAGGTCGACGAACCGGAAGGTCCCGTCGATGCCGGTGGTGGCCGTGGCGACGACGTTCCCGGCAGCGTCGAGGAGGGTCACGCGCGCGTCCTCCACCGGCCGGCCGCCCCCGGCGCGGACCGTGCCCCGCAGGACGGCGCCCCCGGCGAGCTCGATGTCCTGGCGCGTCTCGCGGGCGGCCCGGACGGTGACGGGCAGCGCGGCCGGGCGGTAGGAGTGGGCGCCGGCGGCGAGGGTGTACTCCCCCGCGACCAGCTCCGTGACGAGGTACTCGCCCCGTTCCCCGCTGCGGGTGGTCACGACGACCTCGCCGTGCACGTCGGTGAGCGTGACGGTCGCGTCGCTCACCGTCCGGCCGTCCGCCGTCCGTACGGTCCCGGACAGGCGGCCCGCGCCGCCGAGCACGATGTCGACCTCGACGGGCCCCTCCCCCACGGTGACGCTCACGGCCTGCGGCTGGTGGCCCCCGGCGGCCGCGATCAGCACGTACGCGCCCGGCCCCGGGGTGGACAGCGCGTACCGCCCGTCGTCGCCGCTGCCGCCGCGCCCCGTCTGCCGGCCCCCGGCGTCGATGAGGGTGAGCGCGGCCCGGGTCACGACGGTGCCGTCGGACTGCCGGACCGTGCCCCGGACGGGGACGGGGACGGGGGCGCCGGGGAGGTACGGCGAACGGGCCTGCGGGATCTGGACGGGGGGCGTGTCCGTGGGCTCGGGCTCGGGGGCCGGGTCGGCGGGCACCTCGTCGACGGGCGCGGGGGTCCTCTCCTTGAGGAAGCAGGCGACGAGGACCGCGAGGACGAGCACGGGCGTGAGGTACAGGAAGATCCCCGGCATGGCGCCCGCGTACGCCTGGACGTAGGCCTCGCGCAGGGGGTGCGGCAGGGTGTGGACGAGGTCCGGGGTGAGGGAGCCGGGGTCGGGGAGCACGGCGCCCGGGCTCTGTGGGAGGCGGTCGGTCAGCCGGGCGGTGAGGAGCGCGCCGAAGGCGGCCACGCCCACGCCGCCGCCGATCTGCCGGAGGTAGTTGCCGGCCGCGGTGGCGGGCCCGGTGTCGGCGGGGCGCACGGAGTTCTGCACGGCGAGGATCAGGACCGGCATCACCATGCCGATGCCCGCGCCGAGGACCGCGGTCCGGATGCCGAACTGGAGCCGGGACGCGTCCGCCCCCGGACGGGACAGCAGCCACACGCCGAGCGCGGTCAGGGCGCTGCCGAGGACGGGGTACGTCCGGTAGTGGCCGGTGCGGTCGATGAGCCGGCCGGAGACCACGGACGCGACGACGATGCCGGCGGTCATCGGCAGCATGAGCAGCCCGGCCTCGGTGGCGGAGATCCCGCCGACCATCCGCAGCTGGGTCGGCAGGTAGCCGGCGGCGCAGAAGAGGGCGATGCCGATGGCGATCCCGACCAGGCCGGTGACGACGAAGGCCGGTTCCTTGAACAGCCGCAGGGGGACGAGAGGTTGGGGCGCGAACCGCTCGGCGACCAGGAAGAGGACGGTCGCGGCGACCGCGCCGGCGGCGAGGCCGAGGACGGGCCGCGAGGTCCAGGCGTAGGTGGTGCCGCCCCAACCGGCCAGCAGGACGGCGGAGGTCGAGGCGGCCGCCAGCAGTACCGCCCCCACGACGTCGAGGCGCCCCTTGGCCGTGCACGGCGGCAGCCTCAGCGCGAAGGTGACGACGGCCAGCGCGAGGAGCCCGACGGGCACGTTGAGGTGGAAGCACCACCGCCAGCCGACGTGATCCGTGAGCACGCCGCCCAGGAGCGGGCCCGTGACGGAGGCGAGGCCGAAGACGGCGCCGACCAGGCCCAGCCAGCGCCCTCGGTTCCGGGTCGGCAGGATGTCGGCCATGATCGCCTGCACGCCGATCATGAGGCCGCCCGCGCCGACGCCTTGGAGCGCGCGGAACGCGATGAGCTGGTCCATGCTCCGGGAGAACCCGGCGAGCGCGGAGCCGGCCACGAAGACCGTGAGCGCGCACTGCAGGACGCCCTTGCGGCCGTGGAGTTCACCGAGCCTGCCGTAGACGGGGAGGGTGACGGTGGCGGTGAGCAGATAGGCCGTGATCGGCCAGGACAGTCGGTCCGCGCCGTGCAGCTCCCCGACGATCTCGGGGAGGGCGGTGGCGACGACCATCTGCTCCAGCGCGGCGAGGAGCAGGACGAGCAGCAGGGCTGCGAAGACCAGCCGGACGCGGTACGGGCCGAGCCGGGCAGGCCCGTCCGCCGGTGGCGGTGGCGCGGGCGTGGTGGTCGGCTCGCCCTTCACCAGTGTGGTCGCGCCCATGCGTACCGCTCCCCTCGTCGCACTCACCGCACAATTCCCGCATTAAGCGGCAACTGTCGGCAAGTGCGGCGAGTTACGGCATTCCGGGGAGCGTCAAGGAGATCCACTCGAACCGGTGAGGACGGCAACGCGCGCCGGTCGATCGCCCGTTGGGCCGCGCGTACCGCTTCCTCCGTGCTACTTCTCCACCTCGGCGGCGAGGTTGGCGAGCAGGGCGTCGTAGATCCGGGCGAGGCCCTTGGGGGCGAAGGTCTTCTCGAAGAAGCCGCCGATGCCGCCGGCGCCCTGCCAGGTGGTGGTGACGACGACACGGGAGCTGCCCTCACCGGCCGGGGTGACCCGCCAGACGGTGACCATGGAGGAGTTGCGGTCCTTCTCGACGAGCTCGCCGTCGGAGGGCTCGGTGACCTCCAGGAGGCAGTCACGGACGCGCTTGCTGGTGGCCTGGAGCTTCCAGTGGACGAGGGTGCCCTCGCCGTCGCCGCCCTCGCGCACCTCGTACTCGCTGAAGTGCTGCGGCATCAGCTTCTCGCGCGCGCCGTTGTACTCGGCGAGGGTGTCGAACACCGTCTCCGCGTCCGCCGCGACGACCCGTTCGGTCGTGGCCTCGACCTGCGCCATTGCACTTCCTCCAGCACTTGGTAACTCGGGGATGTGCGGAAAGCCAACCACCCCCCGGCCGGAGGGCCCAAATCGGGGTGCCCCAAGGGCCCGGAGCGGACGGCGCCGAGGGCCCGGGAGGGACCACCTCAAGGGCCCGGAGTGGACGGCCCGGGGGCCCCGACGAGACCTCCACACGATGTTCGAAAACCAGTTCGCACGATCAAGGGAACATGTGTTCTATTCTGGGGCGAGAGCAACCGAGGAGGCGTCCATGCGCTGGGACCATCTGGCCGAGAACCCCGCCACGGCCCGCGACGCCGCACTGTTCGGCGCGGACATGGTGACGAGCCGCACCTTCGACACTCCCGAGTTCCGCGGCATGACCTTCCACGAGGTCCGGGCCAGGACGATCGTGAACCGGGTGCCGGGTGCCTCCCGGATGCCGTTCGAATGGACGGTGAACCCCTACCGGGGCTGCACGCACGCGTGCGTCTACTGCTTCGCCCGCAAGACCCACAGCTATCTGGACCTCGACACGGGCCTCGACTTCGACTCCCAGATCGTGGTGAAGATCAACGCCCCCGACCTGCTGCGCCGACAGCTCGCCTCACCGCGCTGGCAGGGCGAGCACATCGCCATGGGCACCAACGTGGACTGCTACCAGCGCGCCGAGGGCCGCTACCGCCTGATGCCGGGCATCATCGCCGCCCTGCGCGATCACGCGAACCCCTTCTCGATCCTCACCAAGGGCACGCTGATCCTGCGCGACCTGGACCTGATCCGGCAGGCCGCCGAGGTCACCGAGGTCGGCATCTCGGTCTCCGTCGGTTTCACCGACCCCGAGCTGTGGCGCACGGTCGAGCCGGGCACGCCCGCCCCCGAGCGCCGGCTCGACGTCGTGCGGGCCTTCACCGACGTCGGCATCGGCTGCGGAGTGCTGATGGCCCCCGTGCTCCCCTTCCTCAGCGACCACCCCGACCGGCTGCGCGCCACCGTGCGGGCGATCGCCACCTCCGGCGCCACCTCGGTGACCCCCCTGGTGCTGCATCTGCGGCCCGGCGCCCGCGAGTGGTACATGGCCTGGCTGGAACGCCACCACCCCCATCTCGTACGGCGGTACGAACTGCTGTACGCGGAGGGCGCCTACGCACCCAAGTGGTACCAGCGGCAGATCACCCGTCAGGTCCACGAGCTGGCGCAGGAGTACGGCATGGGCCCCCGGCGCGCGGAGCTGCCGCGACGGACACCCGCGCGCGAGCCGGTGGCACCGGAGCCGGTCCGGGACCCGGAACCGACGCAGCTGACGCTGCTCTGACCCTCCCTCAGGGCATCCGGGCGCTTCTCGCGCCCCCGATCGGGTCAACTCTCGCCGACACGAGTTCCTTCGGAGGTCTGCTCCGGGACGATGCGACGAAGGCCGTGGTGTGCACGGCCCGCGATCCTCCGTCCTGGGAGGCCTGACTGATGAAGAAACGCGCAGCCGCTCTGTGCGGTGCCGCCGCCGTGCTGGCCGGAATGGTCACGGCGGTCCCGGCCGGCACGAGTGGCGCCCTCGCCGCCGCACCGACGGCGAAACTCGCCTGGAAGAAGTGCGCCACAGGCGACTATCCGACGCTCCAGTGCACGACCCTGAAAGTGCCGTTGAACCACGGCGAGCCGGACGGCAGGAAGATCACGCTCGCCCTGTCCCGCGTCCCGCACACCGCGAAGAAGTACCAGGGCCCCCTGGTGGTCAATCCCGGCGGCCCCGGCGGCAGCGGCCGCACCCTGGCCGGATTCGTCGCGTCCTCCCTGCCGAAGAAGGTGGCGGCGCAGTACGACGTCATCGGCTTCGACCCCCGCGGCGTCGGCGCCAGCAAGCCCGCCCTCGACTGCCGGCCCGGACATTTCGGGCCGGTGCGCCCCGACTCACTGCCGGCCGACGCACGGACCGAGCGGGCCAACCTCAAGCGCGCCAAGGCCTTCGCCGACGCCTGCGCGAAGAAGTACGCGGACGTACTGCCGTTCATCGACACGGTCAGCTCGGTCAAGGACATGGACGCCATCCGCGCGGCCCTCGGCGCCAAGAGGATCAACTACTTCGGGTACTCGTACGGCACCTACCTGGGCGCCGTGTACGCCAAGCTCTTCCCGCACCGGGTGCGGCGCGCGGTGCTGGACTCCGTCGTCGACCCCTCGGGCGTCTGGTACGACGACAACCTCCGCCAGGACCAGGCGTTCAACGACCGCCACCGGGCACTGATGGCCTGGATCGCCAAGCACGACAAGACGTACCGGCTCGGCACCGACCCGGAGAAGATCGAGGCCAAGTGGTACGCCATGCGGGCGGCACTGGCCCGCAAGCCCGCGGACGGCAAGGTGGGCCCCTCCGAGCTGGAGGACACCTTCATGCCCGGCGGCTACTACGACGGCTACTGGCCCCATCTCGCCGAGGCGTTCGCCGCCTACGTGAAGAAGAAGAACGACGACCCGCTGGTCGAGGCCTACGAGAACTTCGGCGCCGTGGACGCGGCCGGTGACAACGGCTACAGCGTCTACACATCGGTGCAGTGCCGCGACGCGCGCTGGCCGCGCGACTGGGCCGAGTGGCGCGACGACAACTGGTTGATGTACGAGAAGGCGCCCTTCATGACCTGGAACAACGCCTGGTACAACGCGCCCTGCGCGTTCTGGCCGACCGAGGCCCTAGACCCGGTGGACGTCTCCAACACCGCGCTGCCGCCCGTCCTGATCCTCCAGGCGACGGACGACGCCGCGACCCCGTACGAGGGCGGGGTCGCCACGCACCAACTGCTGCGGAACTCCAGCCTGGTGGTCGAGCAGGGCGGTGGGAACCACGGCATCTCGCTGAGCGGCAACACCTGCCTGGACAAGCACCTGGCGGCGTATCTGACCGACGGCAGGGTGCCGCGCGGAACGGGCGAGGTGGACGCCGTCTGCGCGAAGCTCCCCGACCCGAAGCCCCTGAGCAAGAGGGCCGCGTCCGCCTCGTCCCGGGGCTCGACGCTGCACGGCCTGCTGGGCTTCCGCGGCTGAGCCCGGGCCGTGGGAGGCCCACCGAAAACCACGGGGCTCCCACGGCCGCCCGGCCCTAGGGTGCCGTCATGAACGACACCCCTCATGACCTCCGCGTCCGCGAGATGACGCCGGCCGACTGCCGTCCCGTGGCGGAGATCCGGGTAGGAGGCTGGCAGACCGCGTACACCGGGCTCGTGCCACAGTCGTACCTCGACGCGATGCGGGTGGCCGAGGACGCGGAACGACGGCGCGAGCTGCTCCTGAAGCCCGGCAACCCGGTGGTGAACCTGGTCGCCGAGCGGGCCGGCCGGATCATCGGCTGGGCGGCGTACGGCCCCTACCGCGACGGCGAAGTCCGTACCGACGACGCCGAGTTGTACGCGCTCTACGTCCGGCCCGGGCACTGGGGCGGCGGGGTCGGCGCGGCGCTGCTGCGCACCACCACCGAACGCTGCGAGACCGCCGGCCACGACCGGATGCTCCTGTGGGTGCTGAAGGACAACGTCCGGGCCCGCCGCTTCTACGAGCACCACGGCTTCACGGCGGACGGCACGGAGGAACCCTTCGAGGCAGCCGGGGTCGAAGTGCCCGAGGTGCGCTACGTACGCGCCCCGTAAGGGGCGCGGGGA
Organism: Streptomyces sp. ATCC 21386; assembly: GCF_018728545.1. Lineage (NCBI taxonomy): Bacteria > Bacillati > Actinomycetota > Actinomycetes > Kitasatosporales > Streptomycetaceae > Streptomyces > Streptomyces sp. ATCC 21386. The sequence goes on along the minus strand of NZ_JAAVVL010000001.1, from coordinate 3,299,927 downwards.
ACTGCGCGACCAGCCCTCACCGACCCGCAGCCGAAGAATCAGCACCCAGCCCATGGAGCAGCTCCCTAAGCGGAGCGCATCCGCGTCAGCGCCCGCACCGCCGCCTCCGCGAGCCTCGGATGGGCGAGGGCGTCCTTCAGGACGGGCTCGGCCCTGCTGTCCCCCAACACCCCCAGCCCCTCCACACAGGCCAGCGCCACCCGGCGGTAGGGGTCGTGCGGACCGAGGCGGCGCCGGAGCGTGGTGATCAGCGCCGGCACCGCCTCGGGCGCCCGGAGTTCGACGAGCAACCGCACGGGGTGCAGGGCATAGGCGACCCGGAGTTCGTTCGTCGCGAGGGCGGCGGCCGCCCGCGCGGTGCGCGGGTCCCCGAGCCGGGCCAGCGCGTACGCGGCGGAGGCGCACCGTGGCGGATCGCGGTGATTGAGGAGCAGCACCAGCGACTCGAAGGCCCGGCGGTCCCCCGCCACCCCCAGCCTGAACGCGGCCAACTCCCGTGCCCACAACGGCTGACCGGGTTCGGTGAGCACCGCCGCCAACTCGTCCGTGGACTCGGTCGTGACGAGCCGCTCCCATTCGGCCGAGCCTCCCGACTCTCCCCGCACACGCTCCGTGAGTGATCGCAACTCCTCGTCCATGCGACCGAGCGTACGGGCGTGAACGCGCTTCGCGAACACCCTTCGGGACGTACGTCACAAACACGAGGGCTGGCGCGCTCGTTACCCACCGGTTAAGCTCAGACGAGCGAGTTACCCACTCGTGTTCGCTCTCGACGGTTTGGTGACGCAGCCGTCGCGAGCACAGTCGGTTCGGTGCCCGGAGTTTCGGTCTCCGGCGTACCAGTACGGCTCGGCCTCGGGACAGGGCCGGTCGGTTCAGTCGTTGCCCCCGGGCGTGTGCACGCCCCGCGGCGACGGCACCGGGCGTGTGCGTTCATCAGCCCGGCATCACCAACACCCGCGCCCCACGCGCCGCCTACGCGCTCTTCGCGTATCGGCTGCGCTTCCCTCAGTCGTCACCCTCATTCCTGGAGTCCCGCGATGGCCACTCCCCTTTCCGACTCGTCGCCGTCCCCTCTGTCTGCGCAGTCCCCGTTCAAGACGATCGCCGTGGTCGGTCTCGGCACCATGGGCACCGGTATCGCCGAGGTGCTGACCCGGGCCGGCCGCGAGGTCGTCGGCATCGACATCAGCGAGGCCGCCGGCGCGCGTGCCGTCGCGGCCCTGGAGGCCGCGACCGAGCGCGCCGTGACCCGTGGACGGATCACCGAGCGGGAGCGCGGTGACGCCCTCGCCCGCTTCCGCACCTTCACCGACCTCCAGGCCGCGGCCGACGCCGACCTGGTGATCGAGGTGGTCCCGGAGTCGTACGAGATCAAGCAGCAGGTCTTCCGTGAACTCGACGCGGTCGTGCGGCCGGAGGCCGTGCTCGCCACCGGCACCAACGCCCTGTCGGTGACGCGGCTTGCCGCCGAGTCGGCGCGTCCGGAGCGGGTCCTCGGTCTGCACTTCTTCAACCCGGCGCCCGCGATGAAGCTGGTCGAGGTCGTCTCCTCGGTGCTGACCGCACCGCAGGCCGTCGCGGCCGTCACGGACCTCGCCCTCGACCTGGGCAAGGAGCCGGTCGCGGTGGGCGACCGGCCCGGTTTCGTCGCCGACGGGCTGCTGTTCGGCTACCTCAACCAGGCCGCCGCGATGTACGAGGCCAAGTACGCCTCCCGCGAGGACATCGACGCGGCCATGCGGCTCGGCTGCGGGCTGCCGATGGGCCCCCTGGCGCTGCTGGACCTCATCGGCGTCGACACCGCGCGCACGGTCCTGGAGGCCATGTACGCGGCCTCGCACGACCGGCTGCACGCACCGGCGCCCATCCTCCGCCAGCTCAGCGAGGCGGGTCTGACCGGCCGCAAGTCGGGGCGCGGCTTCTACTCCTACGAGGCGCCCGGCTCCGCCACGGTCGTGCCGGACGCGCTGACGCCGCGGGACGGGGTCGCCACGGTCGCCGGGCGCACCGTGCGCTCCGTGGGTGTCGCGGGCTCCGGCACCATGGCGTCCGGGATCGCCGAGGTGTTCGCGAAGGCCGGGTACGAGGTCGTGCTCGCCGCCCGCAGCGAGGAGAAGGCGCAGGCCGCGAAGGCGCGGATCGGCAAGTCGCTGGCCCGCTCCGTCGACAAGGGGCGTATGACGGTCGAGGCCGCCGCCGAGACCCTGGACCGGATCACCCCGGCCGGGTCCTACGACGCCTTCGCCGACGTCGATCTGGCGCTGGAGGCGGTGGCCGAGGACCTGGAGGTCAAGCGGCAGCTGTTCGCGACCTTCGACAAGGTCTGCAAGCCGGGCGCGATCCTCGCCACCACCACCTCCTCGCTGCCGGTCGTCGCCTGCGCCCGCGCCACCTCGCGCCCGCAGGACGTGATCGGGATGCACTTCTTCAACCCCGCGCCGGCGATGAAGCTGGTCGAGGTGGTCCGCACGGTGCTGACGGCCGACGACGTGCACGCCACGGTCCGAGAGCTGTGCGCGAAGGTCCGCAAGCACCCGGTGGACTGCGGCGACCGGGCCGGATTCATCGTGAACGCGCTGCTGTTCCCGTACCTGAACAACGCGATCAAGATGGTGCAGGAGCACTACGCGACGCTGGACGACATCGACGCGGCCATGAAGCTGGGCGGCGGCTACCCGATGGGCCCGTTCGAGCTGTTGGACGTGGTCGGGCTGGATGTCTCGCTGGCCATCGAGAAGGTGCTGCACCGCGAGTTCCGCGACCCGGGACTGGCCCCGGCGCCGCTGCTGGAGCACCTGGTGGCCGCGGGCTGCCTCGGCCGCAAGACGGGCCGCGGCTTCCGCGAATATGCCAAGCGCTGAGCGGTCGGGCGACGAGTTCGGCACGGCCGGGGTTCCCGCGTCCTCGTCGTCGGCCCGCCGGCCTGGCCCGGCGTCGACGGACGGGGCGACGACCGGCACAGGCCATTCCGACGGGGCGGCGACCGGCGCGGACTGGGGCGGTCTGCTCGGCCCGAGTAGCCGCCCCTCGGGGTCCCGGTCCGCCGGCTTCGCGCCCGGCCCCTCCCCCGCCGCCCCGGCCGCCGACCTGGTCGCGCCCCGGTCCCGGCCGGGCGGCCGGATGGCCGGACACGCGCACTCTCCTGCACGGATGCAGTACGTTCGGGGCATGTCCCAGCCCGCCAAGTCCTCACGTACACCAGCTGCGCCCGACGCTCCGGAGAGCGCCGCGGGAAGTCGTGCCGCCGCCCAACGCCTCAAGATGCGCAGGGAACTGGCGGCCGCGGCCATGGAGCTGTTCTCGACCAAGGGGTACGAGGCGACCACCGTCGACGAGATCGCGGCGGCGGCCGGGGTCGCCCGCCGCACCTTCTTCCGCCACTTCCGCTCCAAGGAAGAGGCGATCTTCCCGGACCACGACGACACCCTGATCCGCGCCGAGGCGGTGCTCAACGCGGCGCCCCCGCACGAGCATCCGCTCGACACGGTGTGCCGCGGGATCAAGGAGGTCATGAAGATGTACGCGGCCCGGCCGGAGATCTCGGTCGCCCGCTACAAGCTGACCCGAGAGGTCCCCACCCTCCGGGAGGCGGAGATCGCCTCCGTGGCCCGCTACGAGCGCCTCTTCACCCGCTATCTGCTGGGCCACTTCGACGAGCACGCCCACCACGACGCCGGCAACGACGACCCGCTGCTCGCCGAGGTGGCCGCGTCCGCCGTGGTCACCGCGCACAACCACGTGCTGCGGCGGTGGCTCAGATCCGGCGGGCAGGGCGACGTCGAGACCCAGCTCGACCACGCCTTCGCCATCGTCCGCAAGACCTTCGGCACGGGCATCGGCGCCGGCCGCACCCTGGCGCCCGAGCCGGCTGCCGCGACGACGTCCACGCACGGCGAGGTCCTGGTGACCGTCGCCCGCACCGACGCCCCGCTCGACGAGGTCATGCGCACCATCGAAGAGGCGCTCCGCGACCGCTGATCCGTCCCGGAACCGCGCTTGAAACCACGATCTACTCAACGGTAACTGTGAGAACGGCCACCCCACCGGGTGGCCGTTTTGGCACGTCAGGGGCCCTTTTTCACCCCCGCCTGATCGATCATCGCTCAGGTGTTACGTAAAGATTTCACCTGAGCGAACTTTCTGGCACTCGGTGCCTTGCGGGGTGACACGGCGTGCCATACGTTGAAGGAGTCCGGGCGGCCGGAGTGCGGCGAAATCCCGTAGGCCGGCTGTCCCCGCGGACCACGGTCCACGCGCCCGGACGCCTGCGTCACAGGCAACCTCCGCGCCACACACAGCGCCGCCGAAGCACCACCTCCGCCGAACCGACGGCATCACCCGCACAGCAAGCAGCACCTGACGTAACCCTCAACAGCGTCTTCCCGCGAGGACGCTCGTCGCCGGAGGCACCACCGTGAAGGACATCCTGGACGCGATCCAGTCGCCGGACTCCACGTCCGCCGACTTCGCCGCTCTGCCGCTCCCCGACTCGTACCGCGCGATCACCGTGCACAAGGACGAGACGGAGATGTTCGCGGGCATGACGACCCGCGAGAAGGACCCGCGCAAGTCGATCCACCTGGACGAGGTCCCGGTGCCCGAGCTCGGGCCGGGCGAGGCCCTGGTGGCCGTCATGGCCTCCTCGGTCAACTACAACTCCGTGTGGACCTCGATCTTCGAGCCGCTGTCCACCTTCGGGTTCCTGGAGCGCTACGGCCGCACCAGCGAGCTGGCCAAGCGCCACGACCTGCCGTACCACATCATCGGCTCCGACCTCGCGGGCGTCGTCCTGCGCACCGGCCCCGGCGTCAACTCCTGGAAGCCCGGTGACGAGGTCGTCGCGCACTGCCTCTCCGTCGAGCTGGAGTCCTCCGACGGCCACAACGACACCATGCTCGACCCCGAGCAGCGGATCTGGGGCTTCGAGACCAACTTCGGCGGGCTCGCCGAGATCGCGCTCGTCAAGTCCAACCAGCTGATGCCCAAGCCCGACCACCTCAGCTGGGAGGAGGCCGCCGCACCGGGCCTGGTCAACTCCACCGCCTACCGCCAGCTGGTCTCCCGCAACGGCGCCGGCATGAAGCAGGGCGACAACGTCCTCATCTGGGGCGCCAGCGGCGGACTCGGCAGCTACGCCACGCAGTTCGCCCTCGCCGGCGGCGCCAACCCGATCTGCGTCGTCTCCAGCGCACAGAAGGCCGACATCTGCCGGGCCATGGGCGCCGACGCGATCATCGACCGCAACGCCGAGGGCTACACGTTCTGGAAGGACGAGAACACCCAGGACCCCAAGGAGTGGAAGCGCTTCGGCAAGCGCATCCGCGAACTCACCGGCGGCGAGGACATCGACATCGTCTTCGAGCACCCCGGCCGCGAGACCTTCGGCGCGAGCGTCTTCGTCACCCGCAAGGGCGGCACCATCACCACCTGCGCCTCCACCTCGGGCTACATGCACGAGTACGACAACCGCTACCTGTGGATGTCGCTGAAGCGGATCATCGGCTCCCACTTCGCCAACTACCGCGAGGCCTGGGAGGCCAACCGCCTCATCGCCAAGGGCAAGATCCACCCCACCCTGTCGAAGGTCTACTCCCTGGAGGAGACCGGGCAGGCCGCGTACGACGTGCACCGCAACCTCCACCAGGGCAAGGTCGGCGTCCTCTGCCTCGCCCCCGAGGAGGGCCTGGGCGTGCGCGACCACGCCAAGCGCGCCCAGCACATCGACGCCATCAACCGCTTCCGGAACATCTGAGGTCCCGAGATGAGTGAGCGTCAGAAGGACCGGCCGTGGCTGATGCGCACGTACGCCGGTCACTCCACGGCCGAGGCGTCCAACGAGCTGTACCGGCGCAACCTCGCCAAGGGGCAGACGGGTCTGTCGGTGGCGTTCGACCTGCCGACGCAGACCGGCTACGACTCCGACCACATCCTCGCCCGCGGCGAGGTCGGCCGGGTCGGCGTCCCGGTGGCCCATCTCGGTGACATGCGCAGGCTGTTCCAGGACATCCCCCTGGAGCAGATGAACACCTCGATGACCATCAACGCCACCGCCATGTGGCTGCTGGCGCTCTACCAGGTCGTCGCCGAGGAGCAGGGCGCGGACATCACCCAGCTCCAGGGCACGACCCAGAACGACATCGTCAAGGAGTACCTGTCGCGGGGCACCCATGTGTTCCCGCCGGGACCCTCGCTCCGGCTGACGACGGACATGATCGCGTACACGGTCTCCCACATCCCGAAGTGGAACCCGATCAACATCTGCAGCTACCACCTGCAGGAGGCCGGGGCCACGCCGGTGCAGGAGATCGCGTACGCGATGTCCACGGCGATCGCGGTCCTCGACGCCGTGCGCGACTCCGGCCAGGTGCCCGAGGAGCGCATGGGCGATGTCGTCGCCCGCATCTCGTTCTTCGTGAACGCGGGCGTCCGCTTCGTCGAGGAGATGTGCAAGATGCGGGCGTTCGGCCGCATCTGGGACCGGATCACCCGCGAGCGGTACGGCATCGAGAACCCCAAGCAGCGGCGCTTCCGGTACGGCGTCCAGGTCAACTCCCTCGGGCTGACCGAGGCGCAGCCGGAGAACAACGTCCAGCGGATCGTGCTGGAGATGCTGGCCGTGACGCTCTCCAAGGACGCGCGGGCCAGGGCGGTGCAGCTGCCGGCCTGGAACGAGGCGCTGGGACTGCCCCGGCCCTGGGACCAGCAGTGGTCGCTGCGCATCCAGCAGGTGCTGGCGCACGAGAGCGACCTGCTGGAGTACGAGGACATCTTCGAGGGCTCCCATGTCATCGAGGCGAAGGTGGCCGAGCTGGTGGAGGCCTCCTTCGCCGAGATCGAGCGGATCCAGGAGATGGGCGGCGCGATGGCCGCCGTCGAGTCCGGCTACCTCAAGTCGCAGCTGGTCTCCTCGCACGCCGAACGCCGGGCCCGGATCGAGTCCGGCGAGGAGAAGATCGTCGGCGTCAACATCTACGAGTCGACGGAGCCGAACCCGCTGACCGCCGACCTGGACGCGGCGATCCAGACGGTCGACCCGGCGGTCGAGGCGCGGGTGATCAAGTCCCTGGAGAACTGGCGCGACACGCGCTACCAGCCGCCCTTCAACCACCCGCGCCCGTGCAAGGCGCTGGAGCGGCTCAAGGAGGCCGCGAAGGGCACCGACAACCTGATGGAGGCCACCCTGGAGTGCGCCCGCGCCGGAGTCACGACCGGCGAGTGGGCCGGGGCCCTCCGTGAGGTGTTCGGCGAGTTCCGCGCACCGACCGGTGTCTCGTCGGCGCCGGTGGCGGTCTCCGCCGAGGAGGGCTCGGCCATGGCGGAGGTCCGCCGCAAGGTGGACCGGACGGCCGGGGACCTGGGCGTCGGCAAGCTCCGCTTCCTGGTCGGCAAGCCGGGTCTGGACGGGCACTCCAACGGGGCCGAGCAGATCGCCGTGCGGGCCCGCGACGCGGGCTTCGAGGTGGTCTACCAGGGCATCCGGCTCACCCCGGAGCAGATCGTGGACGCCGCCCTCGCCGAGGACGTGCACGCGGTCGGGCTCTCCATCCTCTCCGGCTCGCACGCCCAGCTCGTCCCGGACGTGCTGGAACGGCTGCGCGAGGCGGGTGCCGGCGACATCCCGGTGATCGCCGGCGGGATCATCCCGAACGCCGACGCGGACCGGCTCAGGGCCGCCGGAGTGGCCGCCGTGTTCACCCCGAAGGACTTCGACATCACCGGGATCATCGGCCGTATCGTCGACGAGATCCGCAAGGCCAACAAGCTCAGCCCCCTCATCAGCACGGAGGTCCCCGCATGACCAGCCCTGTTCCTCAGGTGAACCGCCTTCGTCCGCGGCGCTCCTGCCTCGCGGTGCCGGGAAGCAACCCCCGCTTCCTGGAGAAGGCCCAGGGCCTCCCGGCGGACCAGGTCTTCCTCGACCTGGAGGACGCCTGCGCCCCGCTCGCCAAGCCCGAGGCGCGGCACACCATCGTCAAGTTCCTCAACGAGGGCGACTGGACCGGCAAGACGCGGGTGGTGCGCGTCAACGACTGGACGACGGAGTGGACGTACCGCGATGTCGTCACCGTCGTCGAGGGCGCCGGCCAGAACCTCGACTGCATCATGCTGCCGAAGGTGCAGACGGCACAGCAGGTCGTCGCCCTCGATCTGCTCCTCACCCAGATCGAGAAGACGATGGGCTTCGAGGTCGGCAAGATCGGCATCGAGGCGCAGATCGAGAACGCGCAGGGCCTGAACAACGTCAACGAGATCGCGACGGCCTCCCAGCGGGTCGAGACGATCATCTTCGGCCCGGCCGACTTCATGGCCTCGATCAACATGAAGTCGCTGGTCGTGGGCGAGCAGCCGCCCGGTTACCCGGCGGACGCCTACCACTACATCCTGATGAAGATCCTGATGGCCGCCCGCGCCAACAACCTCCAGGCGATCGACGGCCCCTACCTGCAGATCCGCAACATCGACGGCTACCGCGAGGTCGCCCAGCGCGCCGCGGCCCTCGGCTTCGACGGCAAGTGGGTGCTGCACCCCGGCCAGGTCGAGGCGTCCAACGAGATCTTCTCGCCCTCGCAGGAGGACTACGACCACGCCGAGCTGATCCTGGACGCGTACGACTACTACACCTCCGAGGCGGGCGGCAAGAAGGGCTCGGCGATGCTCGGCGACGAGATGATCGACGAGGCCAGCCGCAAGATGGCCCTGGTCATCTCCGGCAAGGGACGCGCCGCCGGCATGCAGCGCACCAGCAAGTTCGAGATCCCGGAGGCGTAGGGCCATGCAGTTCGGACGCACCTACGAGGAGTTCGAGGTCGGGGCGACGTACAAGCACTGGCCGGGCAAGACGGTCACGGAGTACGACGACCACCTGTTCTGTCTCCTCACCATGAACCACCACCCGCTCCACATGGACACGAACTATGCGGAGAAGACGACGGACTTCGGCAAGAACGTCGTCGTCGGCAACTACATCTACTCGCTGCTGCTCGGCATGAGCGTGCCGGACATCTCCGGCAAGGCCATCGCCAACCTGGAGATCGAGTCGCTCAAGCACGTGGCGCCGACCTTCCACGGCGACACGGTCTACGGCCAGACGACCGTGCTCGACAAGTGGCCGTCGAAGTCGAAGAACGACCGCGGCATCGTGTACGTGGAGACCAAGGGCTACAAGCAGGACGGCACGATGGTCTGCGTGTTCCGCCGCAAGGTCATGGTCCCCACCGAGACGTACATCAAGGAGCGCGGCGGCGAGCAGCCCGGCCGCCCGGAGCTGAAGCAGCAGGAGAAGTAATGGCGCGCCTCGCCCAGACCGCCGGTCTGACGGACATCCAGCAGGAGATCCTCTCCACCGTCCGCGACTTCGTGGACAAGGAGATCATCCCGGTCGCGACCGAGCTGGAGCACCGTGACGAGTACCCGCAGCAGATCGTCGACGGCCTCAAGGAGCTGGGCCTGTTCGGCTTGATGATCCCCGAGGAGTACGGCGGTCTGGGCGAGTCGCTCCTGACGTACGCCCTGTGCGTCGAGGAGATCGCCCGCGGCTGGATGTCGGTCTCCGGCATCATCAACACGCACTTCATCGTGGCGTACATGCTCAAGCAGCACGGCACGCAGGAGCAGAAGGACCACTTCCTGCCGAGGATGGCGGCCGGTGACGTCCGCGGCGCCTTCTCGATGTCGGAGCCGGGGCTCGGTTCCGATGTGTCGGCGATCACATCGAAGGCGGTCAAGGACGGCGACGAGTACGTCCTGAACGGTCAGAAGATGTGGCTCACGAACGGCGGGACGTCAACCCTGGTCGCCGTTCTCGTCCGAAGTGACGAAGGACACCCCGAGGGCACGGCACCCCACAAGTCGATGACGACCTTCCTCGTCGAGAAGGAGCCCGGCTTCGGAGAGGTCCGCCCGGGTCTCACCATTCCCGGGAAGATCGACAAGATGGGCTACAAGGGCGTCGACACGACCGAGCTCATCATGGACGGACTGCGCATTCCGGCCAATCGTGTACTCGGCGGCACCACCGGCCGGGGGTTTTACCAAATGATGGACGGCGTCGAGGTCGGCCGCGTGAATGTGGCGGCGCGTGGCTGCGGTGTCGCTCAGCGTGCATTCGAGCTCGGTGTCCGGTACGCCCAGCAGCGCCACACTTTCGGCAAGCAGATCGCCCAGCACCAGGCGATCCAGTTCAAGCTGGCCGAGATGGCTACCAAGGTCGAGGCCGCGCATGCGATGATGGTCAACGCAGCACGCAAAAAGGACTCGGGCGAACGAAACGACCTCGAAGCAGGGATGGCGAAGTACCTGGCCTCCGAATACTGCAAAGAAGTCGTCGAGGACTCTTTCCGGATCCACGGCGGTTACGGCTTCTCCAAGGAGTACGAGATCGAGCGCCTCTACCGCGAGGCGCCGATGCTGCTGATCGGTGAAGGTACCGCCGAAATCCAGAAAATGATCATCGGTCGTCGGCTGCTCGAAGAGTATCGATTCCAGGGCTAGTACACGGTTGGTCCGGGGTCGGATGTCTGGTTAGGGGTGTTTTCTTCGAGAAGAAGATCACACCCCGTCAGCACTCTTCGGCCGTCGACTCGGCTTCCTGGCTTGCCCAGTTGCGGCCCGCGACCGGTACGATCCCGTGAAAGCCGCCGTCCCCAGTCACCGCGCGGCATCATCCGCTACGAAGGTCATCCATGCCCCACAGCCAAACCTCTGCACCACGCGACAGCCTGGCAGGCGTACGTCTTGCGCGCGGAGCATCGCCGTGGCTTCTCCCGACCGTCGCCACCGCAGCACTCAGCCTCGCCCGCTCGCGCCGCTCCGGCGCCGCGCGCGCCGTGGCCGTACCCGCCACCGCGCTGGCGGCGGGCATGCTGTGGTTCTTCCGCGACCCCGAGCGTGAGATCGCCCAGGGCCGGGTCATCTCGCCCGCCGACGGAGTGGTGCAGAGCATCATGCCGTGGAAGGACGGCCGCACCCGCGTCGCGATCTTCATGAGCCCGCTCAACGTCCACGTCAACCGCGCGCCGCTCTCCGGCACGGTGACGTCCGTGGAGCACATCCCGGGTGGGTTCGTACCGGCGTTCAACAAGGAGAGCGAGAACAACGAGCGCGTCGTCTGGCACTTCGACACCGAACTCGGTGACATCGAGATGATCCAGATCGCCGGCGCCGTGGCTCGCCGTATCGTTCCGTACATCCCCGAAGGCACCAAGGTCGAGCAGGGTGACCGGATCGGGCTGATCCGCTTCGGCTCCCGCGTCGACATCTACCTGCCCGAGGGTGTGGAGATCGACGTCGAGGTGGGCCAGAAGACCGTGGCTGGGGTGACTCGCATTGACCGTGACTGATCCGGAGACCCAACCCGGCCAGACCGGGACGGGCTGGGTGCCCGAGGTGGACGACGTGGAGGACGACGCGGAGGAGATGCCGCTGTCGCTCCGCCTGTCGATAGCGGACACGCTCACCCTCGGCAACGCCACGTGCGGCTTCATGGCGGTGTACTTCACCACCACCGGCATCCTGATCCCGCACCTCACCGGCAGCCAGGAGACGGGCATGGCCCGCCACAGCGCGGCCACCGCCGTGATCCTGATGCTGTGCGCGGCGATCTTCGACCTCTTCGACGGGCTGGTGGCGCGCAAGCTCCGCTCCTCGCCGATGGGCGCGGAGCTGGACAACCTCTCCGACCTGATCAGCTTCGGCCTCGCGCCGGCGTACTTCGTCCTCGTCTACGGCATGGTCGCGGACGACGCCCACCAGCGGGTGGCGGCGGTGGGGGCGATCGTCGTGCTGCTGGCCGTGGTGCTGAGGCTCGCGAGATTCTCCTGCGTGACGGTGAAGGACGGCACCTTCCAGGGCATGCCGTCGCCGTTCGGCGCGCTGACGGTCATCTCGATCGTGCTGCTGGAGCTGCCCTTCGTGGCGACGCTCCTGGCCATCGTCGGTGTCGCGTGGCTGATGGTGAGCCGCGTCGAGTACCCGAAGCCGCGGGGTCCCCTCGCGGGCGCGGTGCTCACCTGGATCGTCCTCGCGATGGGCCTCCTGGCGGCCTGGGCCTTCGACGCCCCCGGTGGTCAGCTGCTGCTCCAGACCGGCTGCGCGCTGCAGCTCGTCATGGGCGCGGTGATCCCGCTGTTCGCCACGGCCCGCCGGGTGAACAACTTCCGCGACAACCGGCGCGAGGCGCGGGCGGCGCAACTGCCCTGACGCTCCGCTCCAGCACTGACGGGTGTGGCCCGAGCCTTCATGGCTCGGGCCACACCCGTTTCTGGTTCAAGGGGCGTCGGGGGTGTGACCTTGAGGGGTCAACTACCTGGCGTGGGGGTCGAGTTGCTCGGGGTGAGCAGAGGGAGGACGGTGGAAAGGGGAGTATTTCACCTCAGTTGTCCCCACCGGACTGTCAGGAGATGGTCATGACCAGATACGACGAGCACAAGGTCAAGCACAGGTCGACGATGCCGGCGACCTACGGCATGGAGATCGAGCTGCCCGTCCGGGAGTACGACGGCACCCCCGGCAACGGACACGCGCAGGACCGCGAACCGGTGCTGATGCTGCACGGCCGAAGCGTGCCGGAGTTGGCCGGCTTCGACCTGGCGCCGGTGCCCGGCGGCGACGCCGACCGGTACAGCTGGGCACAGGCACTGGCGGCGGCCCACTACGACGTCTTCCTCATGGACCTCCAGGGCTCCGGCAGGTCACCCCGTCCGGGGCAGATGGACGATCCGTACAACACCAACCCGGCGCAGCAGCAGCCGGTCCTCGTCGACCACACGATCCCGGCGCCCGGTGAGCCGACGTACAAGTCCGAGCTGGGCAACGCGGAGAGTGACGCTGCGGAGCTGGCGACGGTGGTGCGGTTCATCCGGTCCCAGGTCGGCCCCGGCAAGAAGATCCGCTTCGTGGGCTGGTCCGCGGCCTCGTTCGTCATGGGCCCATACACCCTTCTGCACCCCGACGAGGTCGAGAGTCTGTTCCTGCTCGCTCCGATGTTCCCGCCACGGGGGCGGTGGTCGGGCAACACCGATGACATCTTCGGGCGACCGCCGGGTGTCACGTCACTGCCCGTCGGTCAGCCGGCCCTCCAGTTCGGCTTCCCGATGCACGTCACCAGCAAGACCGGATTCAAGAAGGCACTGACCGGCACCCCCTCCCTGTGGGAGCCCGGCATCGACGAGCTCGCCTGGGCCGCCTGCATGGAGGACGACCCGGTCGCCAGCAAGTGGGGACCCCTCACGGACGGCGAGCACGAGGGTGTCCTGCGGTACCGGAACACCTACTGGTGGGGCTGGAACAGCAAGACCGTGCCGCACAAGCACGACGGCAGGCACGTGCTCGGCGACCGGGTTCCCGTGCTCATCCTCTACGGGGAGCTGGACCGGACGGCCAACAGCCCGAACCCGATGCCCGACGACCTGTACTTCTCCGTCCCCGACCTCTACACGGCCATCGAGGGCACGAAGAAGCTGATGTTCTGCTTCGAGGGATCCAGCCACTCCCTGGTCTGGGAGACCACCGCCCAGGCCATCCACCACTTCTCGAAGCGCTGGTTCAAGAAAGGCAAGGTGGAGGGCTTCAGCAGCGGCAGATACTTCAGGGAGCTGGACGGCAACCTGATCCCCCTGCCGTAGCCGTCAGGTGAGAAAGTCCCGGCCGATTCGCTCAGCCACCTCTTCCAGGATCGGGCCGGGATCGGCGAGGCACCGCTCCACGTCCGGCTCGGCCTCCGTCAGGGGGTACGCCCGGCGGATTCCGGCCCGGCCCAGGGCCTCCGGTGGCAGGGCCAGGCGGCCGCAGACCGCCACGACCTCCTTGCCCGCGGCGCGGGCGGCCGCCGCGACCCCCGCCGGGGCCTTGCCGTGCAGGGTCTGCTCGTCGAGGGAGCCTTCGCCCGTGATGACGAGCGTGGCCTTCGACAGTGCCGGAGCGAAACCCAGGACGTCGAGCATGACCTCGATGCCGGGGCGGAAACGGGCTCCGAGGATCAGGGCGCCGTAGCCGATACCGCCCGCCGCGCCCGCGCCCGGGGCGAGGGCCTGCTCGGCGGCGCGCGGCCCGACCGTCTTCTCCAAGGCGGCCGCGAAATGCGTCAGGGCCGCGTCCAGCGTCGCCACGTCCTCGGGGCTCGCGCCCTTCTGCGGGCCGTACACGGCCGGGGCGCCCTTCGGGCCCGTCAGCGGGTTGTCGACGTCGCTCGCCAGTACGAGGTCGACCGACGTGAGCCGCTCGTCGAGGCCCGACAGATCCGCCGTCGCCAGGTCGTGCAGGCCTCCGCCGCCGGGCCCGACGGGCTCCCCCGCCTCGTCCACGAAGCGCGCGCCGAGCGCGGCCAGCATGCCGGCGCCGCCGTCCGTCGTGGCGCTGCCGCCGACGCCGAACACGATCGTGCGGGCGCCCGCGTCGAGCGCGGCGCGCAACAGCTCCCCGGAGCCGTACGTGGTGGCCGTGAGCGGTGCGAAGACCCCGGCGGGGAGCCGTTGCAGGCCGCTCGCCTCGGCCATCTCCACGACGGCCGTGTCGCCGCGCAGCGCGTAGGCGGCGGTGACGGGCTCACCGAGCGGCCCCGCGACCCGTACCTCACGGCGTTCGAAACCGGCCGCGACCGCCGCGGCCACCGTGCCGTCGCCTCCGTCGGCGACCGGCAGCGCCTCGACCTCCAGGTCGGGCAGGAGCCGGCGCAGGCCCGCCGTGACCCGCTCGGCGACCTGGACGGCCGTCAGCGTGCCCTTGAACTTGTCCGCGGCGATCAGCACCCGCGGGGCGGCCGTGCCCGTGTCGTCGGCCGTGTCCGTGTCGCCGGACGCATGGAACCCGTTTCTTGCGGCGTTCGCCACCTTGCGTTCCCCTCGCTCCTCGGGCCTTGCGCACGTCAAGGCAGTCGCGCCGCTGTGACCCTAACCGCCCCGGCCCCGGTACGTCATGCCCCGTCCCGCCCACCGAACACCGTCCGCCGGACACCGCCGGGCAGCCACCGTGTGAGCCCCGCCGGGCCGGCGTGCGCGGAATCGGGCGGAATCGGGTAGACCTTCGGACATGACGCCCACGACCACCACCCCCCTCGCGCCCCCGGTCGGTGCCGAGCTCGCCGACCGTGTGCTCGGGGGCTGGCTGGGCCGGATCGCGGGGAACATGCTCGGCAAGCCGGTGGAGCAGGGGGAGGTGTGGACCCGGGCGCGGATCGAGCGCTATCTGCGGCTGGCCGGTGCCCTGCCGCTCACCGACTACCTCCCGGAACCGCCCACCGAGAGCGACGGGCTCGCACTGCGGCCGGAGTGGCGGGACTGCGTGCGCGGCCGGATCCACGGCAGCTGCCGCGACGACGACGTGGACTACGCGATCCTCGGGCTGCACCTGCTGGAGACGCACGGCTTCGGCTTCAGCACCGAGCAGCTCGGTGACCTGTGGCTGCTGCGGCTGCCGTATCTCCAGACGTTCACGGCGGAGCGGGTGGCGTACCGGAACCTCGCGGGCGGGCTGAAGCCGCCGCTGACGGCCACCTACGACAACCCGTACCAGGAGTGGATCGGCGCCCTGATCCGCGCCGACGTCTTCGGCTGGACCTCGCCGGGCCTGCCCCGGCGCGCGGCCTCGCTGGCCCGGCGCGACGCGGTGCTGTCGCACACCGGCAACGGCGTGTACGGGTCGATGTGGGCGGCGGCGCTGATCTCGGCGGCGTTCACGGCGCCGGGGGCACGGGCCGCGCTGGACGAGGCGCTGGCGGTGATCCCGGCGAGCAGCCGGCTGGCGCGGACGGTGCGGCGGGTCGTGTCGCTGTACGAGGCCGGACTGGCCTGGGAGGAGACGCTCACGACGGTGGGCGAGGAGACGTCCGGGCTCGGCTGGATCCACGTGGTACCGAACGTCGCCGTGCTCACGGCCGGGCTGCTCTACGGCGAGGGCGACTTCACCCGCACCCTCGCGCTGACCGTCCGAGGCGGCCTGGACACCGACTCCAACGGGGCCACCGCCGGTTCGGTGGCGGGTGTGCTGTGCGGGGCGGCGGCGATCCCGGAGCGCTGGAAGGACCCGTTGGAGGACACCGTACGCAGCGCCGTGTTCGGCTTCGACGGAGTGCGCATCAGTGAACTCGCGGAGCGCACGGTGCGGTTGGCCGAGTCCTTCGGCCCCTGAGCGCCGGTCCGTCCGCTCCCCGAGCGCCGATTTCCCGCCGTCGCGGGCCGTCTACCCTGAGCGAATGACCACTCAGGACTTCGCCGCGTACATCGCGAGCCTGCCCCGTGTCCTCGCCGGTGCCGCCGCGATCTTCCGTGACGCCGAGGGGCGCGTGCTGCTCGTCGAGCCCAACTACCGTGCGGGATGGGCGCTCCCGGGCGGGACGATCGAGTCGGACGACGGCGAGAGCCCGAGGCAGGGGGCGCGGCGCGAGACCTTGGAGGAGATCGGGCTGGACGTCGAGCCGGGGCGGCTGCTCGCCGTGGACTGGGTGCGCGGGGCGGGGCGGCCTCCGCTGGTGGCGTACGTGTACGACGGCGGGGTGCTGGACGAGGACGATCTGAAGCGGATCCGGTTGCAGGAGGAGGAGTTGCTGTCGTGGCGGCTCGTCCCGCGCGCCGAGCTGCCCGAGTACCTCCTGGGACCGCTCGGCCGACGGGTGCTGGCCGCCCTCGACGCGCTGACGGAGGGCACGGGAGCGGTCGAACTGGAGAACGGCGAGCGGGTGGCCTGAACCGTCGATGATCGGCCACCGCGGTGTGGCTCTGTCAGCGTCCGCCGTTGACAGGAGTCAGCTGACATCGAGTCAACTTGCCTTGTACAGAACGTGAAGTGGGTGAGCCTTTCAATTAATGGAAGTTTAAAGCGCTGGCTGAAAACACTGCCCGGTCGTCACTCCAGCATCTAGGCTGACGTCAGCCCCTCCGAGCGATCGCGCCTCGTCGCCCCGCTCGGTGACCGGGGCAGCACTCGGGACACCCGTGACCGGCGGCCCGGGCGCGGGCCGTGGCGCCGGGAGATCCGGAGCCCCTGGGGGAACGGTCACCGGGAGCCGCCCGGGGCAGTCGGTCTCCCCCCAACCGCGGGCCGTTTCTCGCCCGTCCTCACCGAACAGGCAGCTGAGGTCATGGAACCACTGGGCTCAGACGATCCCGAGGAGCTAGGTCCGTACCGTCTCGTGGCACGGCTCGGCGCAGGAGGGATGGGGCGGGTCTATCTGGCGCGCTCCCCGCAGGGGCGGACCGTCGCGGTCAAGGCCATCCGACCCGAGCTGATGGGGGACAAGAACTTCCGTGTCCGCTTCCGTCGCGAGGTGGAGGCCGCGGGGGCGGTCGGCGGCAGATACACCGCGCCCGTGGTGGACGCCGACCCCGAGGCCGCCATCCCCTGGCTGGCCACCGACTACATCGCCGGGCCCACCCTGGCCGAGGCGGTCGCCGCGCACGGGACCCTGCCGGTGGAGTCCGTCCTCGTGCTGGGCGCCGGCATCGCCGAGGCCCTGATCTCGGTGCAGGCGGCCGGGCTCGTGCACCGCGACCTGAAGCCCTCCAACGTGCTGCTCGCCGCCGACGGTCCACGCGTGATCGACTTCGGCATCGTCCGGGCGAGCGACGGCTACGACCTCACCCGCTCCGGCGCGCTCTTCGGCTCCTTCGAGTACATGTGCCCCGAGCAGGCCACGGGCGAGCCGCTGGGCCCCGAGGGGGACATCTTCTCGCTGGGCTCGGTGCTCACGTTCGCAGCGTCCGGGCACGCCCCGTTCAGCGGCAGCGCGGCGGCCACGCTCCTCTACCAGGTGGTGCACAGCGCACCTGATCTGAGCGGTGTGCCCGAACCCCTCGACAAGATCATCAGCCTCTGTCTCACCAAGGACCCCCGGCTGCGGATCACGCCGGACAAGCTGGCCGCCGCCTGCGCGCCCGGCGGTGTGGAGCAACTGGCGGCGGACGGCTGGCTGCCCCCGTCGGTGGCCTCCTCGGTCGCCCTCCGCGCGGCGGCGGTGCAGACCCTGGAGTCCGGGCCGAACGGCCCGGTCGCCTTCCGCTCCACCGAGACCGAACGGGAACGGGACGCGTACGACTTCCAGCAGGAACGTCACGCCTACACGCCGCGACCCGACCGGGCCGTGTACGAGGCGGGGCGTGGCGCCGCGTACGACTTCGAGCGGGAGGAGGCGCCCGGCGTCGCGGACACCGCCTCGACGAGCGCGTCCGGCGGCCCGTACGACGGCTCCGGGGGCCGGTACGACGGCTCCGGGGGCCGGTCGGCCGAGGTGCCCTCGGCCGGCGGGGCCGGCGGGGACGGTGGGGCTGTCGACGGCGCGGGCCGGACCGGCCGCGGGCCTTCGTCCCCAGCCGCGGCCGTCGACGGCGCGGAGCCCGGTGCCGCTCCGGAGGAGCCGGAGCCGTACCGCCCCACCGGGCACCGCCGCGCCGTGTCGCGTCCCGGTCCGTCGCGGCGCACCGTCCTCACCCTGTCGGCGGGTTCCGCCGCGGCCGCGGTCGGCGCCGGCCTGGTGCTCGGCCGACGCAAGAAGCCGACGGCGCCGTCCACGGAGCCCGCGGGCCCGGCGCCCAAACCGCTGTGGACCCACCGGAGCGAGCCGCTGCTCCAGGCGCCCGCCACCTTCAAGGACGGCACGGCCCTGGTGAAGACCCGCCCGGGCGACCTGCTCTGCCTGAACCTCAAGGACGGCACCCGGCCCAAGTGGGTCTACGAGGGCATCAGCCAGTCGCCCACCCCGGCCGTGCTGGCCTTCGGCGCCGCGGTCGCGCTCGGCGAGGGGGCGACCGTGATCGGGGTCGACCCGGTCGACGGAACGGAACGTTTCACCATCGACTTCGGGCCGGACTTCCGGTTCACCACCCTGCTCGGGGCCGTCGACGACCGGACCGTCTCCGTCATCGGCGTCCGGCTCCGGCGCGAGTCCGACGAGCAGGGCGTCGCGACGTCCACGGACACGGTGTTCGGCGTGGACCTCGCGGCCCGCCGCGCCGATGTCATCCCCATCAGCCCGGAGGACGTCGGCATCAAGCTGGCGCCCCTCATCCTCCCCGGCTACTTCGTCTACGCCGACGGACTGCGCAACGTCACGGTCCGGGACACCGACAGCTCCGGCGTCCTGTGGCGGCACCCGGTCGGCTACGACCTGCGGCCCGGGCTCGCCGTGATCAACCGCACGGTGTTCGCCATCGGCCAGCAGCTCAAGGCCCTGGACCTCGCCAGCGGCAGACTCCGCTGGCGGGTCAAGCCCGAGCGCGGCATGTTCGCGTCCCTCGGCGGCTACGGCAACACCGTCTACGTGACCGGCACGGACCCGGCCGGCGTGTACGCGTTCAACGCCGGTACCGGCGCCCGCCGTTGGTTCTGCCCCACCCCGCGCCTCAACATCGACCAGCCGATCACTGCGGGCCCCGAGGCGGTCTACGTCCCCGCCTACAAGAACAAGAACGGCTTCTACGCGATCGGCGCCGCCAAGGGCCGGCTCCTGTGGAACTTCACGGACGGCCTGGAGACCGGCTTCAACGACTGGCAGCTCGCCTGCGACCACAGCGGCGTCCTGGTCGCCCAGCACTACGACCACACGTACGGCCTGCCCGCCCCCTGACCCGTCACGCCGATATCCGCTCGCCCCGGCAGCGGGGCCGACCTACGCTCGCCCCATGAACAAGCCCCTCGTCGCCCTCCTCAGTGGCGCAGGCATCTCCACCGACTCCGGCATCCCCGACTACCGGGGCCCCAACGGGCTGTGGCGGCGCGATCCGGAGGCCGAGAAGCTGGTGACGTACGAGTACTACATGGGTGATCCGGAGATCCGTCGGCGTTCGTGGCAGATGCGGCGGCGGAACCGGACTCTCCAGGCCGAGCCGAACGTGGCGCACCGGGCGGTGGCGGAGCTGGAGCGGTCCGGGGTGCCGGTGCGGGTGATCACACAGAACGTGGACGGGCTGCACCAACTGGCCGGGATGCCCGCCCGCAAGGTCCTGGAACTGCACGGCTCCGCGCGGTCCGTGGTGTGCGTCGGCTGCCACGACCGGATGCCGATGGAGGACGCGCTCGCCCGGGTCGAGGCGGGTGAGGACGACCCGCCGTGCCTGAAGTGCGGGGGCGTGCTGAAGTCCGCCACCGTCATGTTCGGCGAGCGCCTCGACCCGGTGGTCCTCGGTGAGGCCGTCGCGATCAGCAAGGCCTGCCAGATCTTCATCGCCGTCGGCAGCAGCCTCCAGGTGCAGCCCGCCGCCGGGCTCGCGGGCGTCGCCGCCGACCACGGGGCCCGTCTGATCATCGTCAACGCCGAGCCGACCCCGTACGACGAGCGGGCGGACGAGATCGTACGGGAGCCGATCGGGAAGGCGCTGCCGGAGGTGTTGCGGGAGATCCGCGCGGCGAGCGACTGAGAGACCCCCGGGGGCCGGGCCCCTCAGAAGAGCGCCGCGCCCCGTTCGAAGTCCAGGAGGCGCTGTTTGCGCTCCGTGCCGCCGCCGTAGCCGGTGAGGCTGCCGTCGGAGCCGACGACACGGTGGCAGGGGACGATGATGCCCACCGGGTTCTTGCCGTTGGCCAGACCGACCGCGCGGGACGCCTTGGGATTGCCCAGGGCGCCCGCGAGTTCGCCGTACGAGCGGGTCTCGCCGTAGGGGATCCGGGCGAGCTGTTCCCAGACCTGGCGTTGGAACGGGGTGCCCCGCAGGCGGAGTTCGAGGGTGAACACCTGCAACTCGCCCGCGAAATAGGCTTCCAGCTGTTCTTCGGGTTCGGCGAAGGCCGTGTCGTCGCGTACGCCGAAGCTCTCCTGCGGCGGGCGATGGCGTTGGTCGGTCATGTAGAGGCCGCACAGCACACCGTCGTCGGCGACGAGGGTCAGGGGGCCGTAGGGACTGTCGACGAGGGTGTGCCGCTTCTGCTGCTGCATGAACTGTCCTATACAGGAAGAAAGTTGATGGGGTGGCTGTCCGTCGCCCAGAGGTACTGGACCGCGTACGCCCGCCACGGCCGCCACTCCTCGGCCCGGGCGGCGAGGGCGGCCGGGGTGGCGGGCAGGCCCAACTCCCGTGCCGCGCGCCGGATGCCGAGGTCCCCGGCGAGGAAGGCGTCCGGGTCGCCGAGGGCGCGCATGGCGATGACCTCGACGGTCCAGGGACCGAAACCGGGCAGCGCGAGGAGCCGGGCGCGGGTCTCGGCCCAGTCGCTGTCGACGCCCAGGTGCAGTGTCCCGTCGGCGAGTTGTCCCACCAGGGTGGCGAAGGTGGTTCGTCGGGTGCGCGGCATCGCGAGGGACTCGGGATCGACGGCCGCCAGCGACTCGGGGGACGGGAAGAGATGGGTGAGGCCCCCTTCCGGGTCGTCGACCGGCTCACCGTGCGCCACCACGAGCCGGGCCGCGTGGGTTCGGGCGGCGGCCGTGGAGACCTGCTGGCCGAGCACCGCCCGTACGGCGAACTCGGCCTCGTCGACGGTCCGTGGCACCCGGCGCCCCGGCGCCTTGTCCACCAGCGGCGCGAGCACGGGATCGGTGCGCAGTTGCTCGTCGACGGCGACCGGGTCGGCGTCCAGATCGAGCATGCGGCGACAGCGGCTGATGGCGGCGGGCAGGTCCCGCAGATCGCCCAGGGAGAGCCGGCAGGCGATGTGGTCGGGCTCCGGCGTGAGGGCGACGACGCCGTGACCGTACGGCAGCCGGAGCGTGCGCCGGTACGCGCCGTCGCGCCACTCCTCCACCCCGGGTACGGCGGTCGCGGCGAGGTGCCCGAAGAGGTTGTCGGGGTTGAGCGGGGCCCGGAACGGCAGTCGGAGGCTCAACGCCCCCGATGTGCCCGGGGAGTCGGAGCGCTGCCGGGCCGACCGCGTCGCCCGCTCGCGCAGCGCGCCGGGCGCCAGCGCGAAGACCTCCCGGACGGTGTCGTTGAACGTCCGGATCGACCCGAACCCGGCGGCGAATGCGATCTCCGCCATCGGCAGCGCGGTCGTCTCGATCAGCAGCCGCGCGGTCTGCGCCCGCTGCGCCCGGGCGAGTGCCAGCGGGCCCGCGCCCAGCTCGGCCAGCAGTTGCCGCTCGACCTGCCGGGCGCTGTAGCCGAGCCGCCGCGCCAGTCCGGGCACGCCCTCCCGGTCCACGACGCCGTCGCCGACCAGCCGCATCGCCCGCGCCACGAGGTCCGCCCGCTGGTCCCACTCCGGTGACCCCGGACTCGCGTCAGGCCGGCACCGCTTGCAGGCCCGGAACCCGGCCTGCTGGCAGGCCGCCGCACTTGGGTAGAACGTCATGTTCTCTGCCTTGGGCGGCACCACCGGGCAGCTGGGCCGACAGTAGATCCGCGTGGTCACCACCGCCGTGAAGAACCATCCGTCGAACCGCGCGTCCTTCGACCGCACGGCCCGCACACACCGTTCCATATCCGTGTACATCCCGTTCCGCATGACTCAAGCATCGGGGAGGGGAAGGGCACAGGGCTGGCGGAAATCCGACATCAGCGTGGGGTGACCTGCGACCTTCCGCCCTCCCCCTTCCCCCTTCCTCTTCCCCCTTCCTCTTCCCCCGTCCGCCTTCCCCCGTCCGCCGTCCCCCGTCCGCCGTCCGCCTTCCACCGGCCGTCTTCCGGCGCTTCCGGCAGCTTTGCCCGTCGACCTCCTCAGGCGCCCGCGGCCTTCCGCCACGCGGCTTCCCGCAGCAACCGCAGACCGTTCAACCCCACCAGGACCGTGGACCCCTCGTGTCCCGCCACCCCGAGGGGCAGCGGCAGATGACCCACCAGGTCCCACACCACCAGCACCGCGATGCAGACCCCCGCGATCACCAGGTTCTGCGCCACCAGCCGACGGGCCGCCCGCGACAGCCGCACCACCGCCGGGATCGCGCGCAACTCGTCGCGCACCACCACCGCGTCCGCGGTCTCCAGCGCGAGATCGGAACCGGCCCGGCCCATGGCCACCCCGGCGTGCGCGGCGGCGAGCGCGGGCGCGTCGTTGACCCCGTCCCCGACGAACAGGACCCGGGCGCCCCCGCCCTGCAACTCCCGCACGGCCTCCACCTTGCCCTGCGGCAGCAGCTCGGCCCGCACGTCGCCGATCCCCGTGTCCGCCGCGACCTGGGCGGCGGCACGCGCGTTGTCCCCGGTCAGCAGGACCGGCGACCCACCCGTCAGGGCAGTCAGCGCCCTCACCGCGGCGGGCGCGTCGTGGCGCAACCGGTCGGCCAGGGTGAGCGTCCCGACGGCGACCTCGTCCCGCTCGACGAGAACGGTCGTCCCCGGGGCGACCGCTGCGTCCACGGCGGCCTCGTCGCCGTCGCCGCCGCGCTCCCCCGCCCGCCCCACGGTCACCACGTGTCCCTCGACGGTCGCCCGGACGCCTCGGCCGGGCGTGGCCACGAAGTCCTCGGCGGCGGCCACCCGCAGTCCCCGCGCCCCGGCGGCGGCCACCACCGCGCGGGCCAGCGGGTGTTCGCTCGGGTACTCGGCGGCCGCGGCCAGCGCCAGCAGTCCGTCCTCGTCGAGGCCGGAGCCCGGCAGCGGTCGTACGGCGACGACCTCGGGCTTGCCCTCGGTGAGCGTGCCGGTCTTGTCGAGCGCGACGGCGTCGGTCTCGCCCAGCCGCTCCATGGCGACGGCGGACTTCACGAGCACACCGTGGCGGCCGGCGTTGGCGATGGCGGAGAGCAGCGGCGGCATGGTGGCGAGGACCACCGCGCAGGGCGAGGCGACGATCATGAAGGTCATGGCGCGGAGCAGCGCGGCCGTGAGGTCCTCGCCGAAGGCCAGGGGGACACCGAAGACGGCGAGGGTGGCGACGACGACACCGACGGCGTACCGCTGCTCGATCTTCTCGATGAAGAGCTGGGTCGGCGCCTTGGTGCGGGATGCCTCCTCGACCAGGCTCACGATGCGGGCGATCACGGAGTCGGCCGGGTCACGCGCGACGCGGACGCGCAGCGCTCCCGTGCCGTTGAGGGTGCCCGCGAAGACCTCGTCGCCCGGAGCCTTGGGGACCGGCAGCGGTTCGCCGGTGATGGTGGCCTGGTCGGCCTCGCTCTCCCCCGTAAGGACCAGCCCGTCGGCACCGATGCGCTCACCGGGGCGGACCAGCACCACGTCACCGACGGCGAGCCGGTCCGTCGGCACGGTCTCCTCGGCGGTGCCGTCGGGCGACAGGCGGGTCGCCGTGGTGGGCGCGAGGTCGAGCAGTCCCCGTACGGAGTCGGCGGTGCGGGCGGCGGCGAGGGCCTCCAGGGCTCCGGAGGTGGCGAAGATGACGATCAGCAGGGCGCCGTCGAGGACCTGGCCGATCGCGGCCGCTCCCAGTGCCGCCACGATCATCAGCAGGTCGACGTCGAGGCTCTTCTCGCGCAGTGCCCGCAGCCCTTCGAGGGCGGGCTCCCAGCCGCCGGCCGCGTAGGCGATCACGTAGAGCGGGCCGTACAGCCAGGCGGAGGCCCCGGCCAGGTCCAGCGGGAACGCGAGCAGGAGGGCGAGGGTGGACGTCAGGGCCCAGCGGGCCTCGGGGAGGGCGAGGACGCGGGTGCGGCGGCGAGGGGCCGTCGGCACGGACGGACGGCGGACCGGGGTGGGGGTGAGGGTGGCAGACACGCGGGCCACCATACAGGAACACATGAAGACTCATTCATGCCTTCATGTGCGATGAGTAAGATACTCGCCATGGGTCATGGAGCCGTCACCTCAGAGCAGGACGCCACCCCCCGTGTGCGTCTGGACGCGGCCAACGTCGCCAAGGTGGCCACCACCCTCCAGGCCCTCTCCACCCCGTCCCGCCTGCTGATCCTGGCCAGGCTGCGCGAAGGGCCGCTCCCGGCCACCGAGTTGGCCGCCGAGGTCGGGATGGAACAGTCCGCCTGCTCCCACCAGCTGCGTCTGCTGCGCAACCTCGGCCTGGTCGTGGGTGAGCGCCGGGGCCGTTCGGTGGTGTACGCGCTGCACGACCACCATGTCGCCGAGCTGCTGGACCAGGCCGTCTACCACGTCGAGCACCTGCGGCTGGGGCTCAGCGACGCGCCGGACGGGGACTGAGTCCACGGACGGCGACCGACACCGCGCAGCACCGGGCCGACAACACGCAGCACCGGGCCGACGGGACGCACCGCCGGGCAGACAACACGGCACCCGCCCCGGCCGGTGGCCGGGGCGGGTGCCCGAGGCGAGTGTCCGAAACGTCCGTCACGTCGTGGGAACCGCCGGGAGCGTCGTGGCGGGCAGGCCGCCGAGCAGACCGCCGAGCAGGCCGGTGACCAGGCCGAGCACCGGCTGCAGCAGACCGGTGACGACACCGAGGACCGGGGCGAGCAGACCGGTCACCGCACCAAGGACCGCGCCCAGGTCGAGCGAGGTCAGCGCCTTCAGCAACGCGTCGACCGCGGCCTGGAGGGCCGCCAGCAGATCCGCGACCGGGTCGGCCTTCGCCGCGGCGGCGCGGTCGGAGCCGGCCGGGGCCGCCGCCTCGATCTTCTGCAACCGCTGCTGAACGGTGGCGTGGGCGGTCCTGAGGGCCGCGACGTGCCGGGCCGCCTCGGCGGTGTTCAGCTGCTCGGCGTCCAGCTCGGCGATGGTGGTCATCTCGTCCAGCAGCGGGGCGAGCACATCGTTCTGGTCCATGCGGTCCAGCAGGTCCAACTGGCCCAGCAGCTCGTCCACGTCGGTGCCGGCGACCTCGGTCTCCGTGACCGTGCCCGCCGCCTCCGCGGCCGCGTCCGTGTCGGCGTCGAGGTCCGCCAGCAGCGCGTCCAGGTCGCTCTCGAGCTGGTCGAGGAGCGCCTCCATGCCGGCGATCTCCTTGTCGACGATGGCGTCCGCCTCCGCCTCCTCCTGCGCCAGGAGGGCGTCGATCTCCTTCTCCAACGAGTCGAAGAAGGCGTCCAGATCGGGTTCGGGGACCGCGGCGGCCCGGGAAGTGGCACGGTCGGAGGCGGTTCGGCCCGCGTCGACGGCCGCGGTGGCGGTGCCGACCGGCCCGAAGACCAGTGCCCCGCAGACCAGAGGTGACAGGAGAAGAGCACGGGAGACGAGGGCGCGCATGCACGTTCCTTTCGAAGGAGCTGTCCTTGCGCTCACCGTGGGAGGCGCCACGAGGCGCCGCAACCGAGCACGGCACCCCGGCCGGGCCCGCCGACCGACCACGTCGACCACCCTGACCAGCTTGTTTCCCTCGAACAACCGCTCCGTACGACTCCGTTCGAGTCGCTCGCGCCGTTCGTCCGTCAGAGTGCGGGAGCGCGACACGCCGGGCCGCGTCCCGCTCCGCGCCGGTGTCAGCCCGCCTGTTCGGCGAACGCCTGGTAGGCCTCGTCGTCGAAGAGGACGAACCTGACCTCCTCGACCGAGGTCTCGGTGGCGCGGACCGTCTCCACGGCGATACGGGCGGCGTCCGCCATGGGCCAGCCGTAGATGCCGGCGGAGACGGCCGGGAAGGCGACGGTCCGGGCTCCCAACTCGTCGGCGACGCGGAGGGACTCGCGGTAGCAGGAGGCGAGCAGGGCGGAGCGGTCGAGGCTCTGGCTGTGGACCGGTCCGACGGTGTGGATGACCCACCGCGCGTCCAGGTCGCCCGCCGTGGTGGCGACGGCCTGGCCGGTGGGGAGACCCCTGCCGTACCGGGAGGCGCGGAGCACCCGGCAGTCGGCCAGGATCGCGGGACCGCCGCGCCGGTGGATGGCACCGTCCACTCCTCCCCCACCGAGGAGGGAGGAGTTCGCGGCGTTGACGATGGCGTCGACGGACTGCCGGGTGATGTCGCCCCGGACGAGGGTGATGGTCGTCATGCCCGCCTCTATACCAGCCGACGGGACACGCGGGCCCGCCATTTCCGGCGCCCTTCGTGGCACGCGGCACGCCTCCTTCGTGACGGGCGGCCCGCCTCGTGCGTGACGGCCTACCAGCCGACCGGCAGCGACCGCACCCCGTGGACCGTGGCCATCGTCAGCGCGAAGTCCTCCGGCGGTGCGGTCAGGCGCAGGCCCGGCAGACGGTCGAAGAGCGCGGGCAGGCCGACCTGGAGTTCCGCGCGGGCAAGGGACTGGCCGACGCACTGGTGCAGTCCGTGGCCGAAGGCCAGATGGCCTGAGGCACCACGGCGCACATCCAGGGTGTCGGGGTCGGCGAAGACGGACGGGTCGCGGTTGGCGGCCTGGAGCGCCACGACCACACCCTCGCCCGCGCGGATGCGGACACCGGCCACCTCCACATCCTCGGTGGCCACCCGGCGCAGTCCCGAGTGCGCGACGGTCAGATGACGCAGGAGTTCCTCCACGGCACCGGGCCACAGGGCGGGGTCCGCGCGCAGGGCGGCCAGTTGCGGGGGGTGGCGCAGCATGGCCACGACCGCCAGCGGGAACATGTTCGCGGTCGTCTCGTGTCCCGCCACCAGCAGCAGCGAGGCGATGCCGACGGCCTCGGGCGCGCTGATCTCGCCGGTCGCCACCCGGTCCCGTGCGAGCCGGGAGAGGAGGTCGTCGGCGGGCTCCCGCCCGCGCCGGTCGAGCAGCTCACCCAGGTAGGCGTGGAGGGCCTTGCGGGCGGCCATCATCTCGTCCGGCCCCGACGACAGACTGCTGAACGCTCTGGCCTGCCGCTGGAAGAAGTCGTGGTCCTCGTACGGCACGCCGAGCAGCTCGCAGATGGCGAGCGAGGGCAGCGGCAGGGCGTACGCCTCGACCAGGTCGGCGGTGGTGGCGCCGTCCGCCGTCATCGCGTCGAGCAGTTCGCCGCAGATCCGGGCGATCGCCGGCCTCAGCTGCTCGATGCGGCGGAAGGTGAAGTCGGGGATCAGGACGCGGCGCAGACGGGTGTGGTCGGGCGGGTCCATCATGAAGAACTGGCCCGGCGCGCGGGGCGGTGACTGGGGTCGGAAGCCGGGGAAGCCGTCGCGGGTCGCGTCGGCGCTGAAGCGGGGGTCGGCGAGGACCGCGCGGGCGTCCTCGTGCCGGGTGACCAGCCAGGGACTGTTGTCGCCCCAGATCGTCACCCGGCGGATCGGCTCCTCGGTACGCCACTTGGCGTACTCGGGCGAGGGGTCGAGCAGCGGGCGGAGGGTGGGGAGAGACGGGTGTGTGGTCATGCGCGGGGCTCCTTCTCCGACAGGCCCGCGAGGCCCAGCAGCAGGGACTTGATCTCGGTGGCGGCGTACGCCTCCCGGGCCGGCTCGCTCGTGGAGCACAGCAGGACGGGGCCGTCGTCGGGGTGGGCGGGGAGCCGGCCGTGGCTGCCGCTGACGCCGGCGGGGTTCAGCGGCACCGTGCTGATGCGGTAGCGCAGGCCCAGCTTCTTGCGGGCGACCTGGCCGATGGCGCGCAGCTTCACGGCGGGTACGGTCTCGTCGTAGAGCAGCTCGGCGGGGTCGTAGCCGGGCTTGCGGTGGATCTCGACCTGGCGGGCGAAGTCGGGGGCACGCTCGTCGTCGAGCCAGTAGTAGTACGTGAACCAGGCGTCCGGGTCGGCGACCACGACGAGTTCGCCGGAGCGTTCGTGGTCCAGGCCCTGCGCGGCCTTGCCCTCGGCGTCCAGCACCTGCTCCACGCCGTCGAGTTCGGCCAGCAGCTTGGCGACCTCCGCGGTGTCGGCCGGGTCCCGTACGTACACGTGGGCCACCTGGTGGTCGGCGACCGCGAAGGCGCGTGAGGTCCAGGGGTCGAGGTACTCCATGCCGTCCTGGGTGTGCACCTGGAGCAGTCCGGCCCGGCGCAGGGCGCGGTTGATGTCCACGGGGCGGGAGACGGGCGTGATGCCGTACTCGCTGAGCGCGACCACCGTGGCGCCCTCGCCCAGGAAGTGGTCGAGCAACGGGCGCAGCGCGTCGTCGAGTTCGCGTGCGGCGCGGATCGTGGCGGGTGAGTCCGGTCCGGATCGCTGGGGCTCGTAGTCGAGTTGGGGGAGATAGACGAGGGTGAGGTCCGGGTCGTGCTCGTCGAAGACCTGGCGGGCGGCGCCCAGGATCCACTGGGTGGAGGGCATGCCGGCGTTGGGGCCCCAGTAGGTGAACAGGGGGAACGGGCCGAGCCGGTCGGTGAGTTCGTCGTGCAGGGTCGGCGGCCAGGTGTAGCAGTCGGGTTCCTTGCGGCCGTCGGAGTAGTAGACCGGACGCGGGGTGACCGTGAGGTCGACGTCCGCGCCCATCGCGTACCACCAGCAGATGTTGGCGACCTTGTAGTCGGGGTCGGTCCTGCGGGCCGTCTCCCAGATCTTCTCCCCGCCGACCAGTGCGTTGTGCTGGCGCCACAGCAGCACCTCACCGAGGTCGCGGAAGTACCAGCCGTTGCCGACCGCGCCGTGCCCGGAGGGCGGTTCGCCGGTGAGGAACGTGGACTGGACCGTGCAGGTCACGGCGGGCAGGACGGGGTCGAGCCGGGCCCGGAAGCCGCGCTCGCCGAGGGCGGCCACGGCGGGCATGTGCGCGAGCAGCTTGGGGGTGAGACCGACGATGTCGAGAACGACGAGCCGGTTGGGTCGGGTACTCATCGTTGGTTCTCCTCGGTGCTGGTCCGCAGGTTCATCGCGGGTTCTCCTCGATGGTGGGCCGGGAGCCGGCCGGGGACTTCCCGGTGGGGCCGCGTCGTCCGGATCATCGCCGGTCGTCCTTGAGGCCGAGGCCGGTCAACCGGTCGCGGGCCCAGGCGAGTTCGGCAGCGATACCGCCGGGCAGGTCGGTGGGCGGATCGGGCAGGACGGACCAGGTGTAGGTCTCGACCTCGATGTGGTCGCAGTCGGCCGAGGCCCCGCCGAGGAGTCCCGCCAGCACCTGGCCCAGCTGGTCGGCGGTGGTGCGCAGCGGCGGTTCGGGGTCGGCGTGCAGCGGGGCGTGGAAGTGGACGCGCCAGGGGCCGGAGTCCGTGGGCAGGTCCCCGTCCAGGGCGTCCGGAAGATCGTCGACGCCCCGCACCTCCGGCTCCGCCCGGTCCGCCGTACGCGGCCCCTCTCCCGCCCGGATCAGCTCCTCGGCCTTCCGGTCCCACCGCGCCGCCGTGCGGGTCTGGTGCAGGAAGCGGGGCTCCGCGAGGCGGTGCAGGGCCGTGCGGGCGGCGGGGTCGGACGGGTCGGGGGCCTCGACCGCGCAGGACGCCTGGAGCTTGACGACCGGCAGCCCGGCCTCGGCCAGGCGGCGCAGGGCGGCGCCGGGGTCCTCGAACTGCACGGCGAGGTGGCAGGCGTCGAGGCAGACGCCGAGCCGTTCGGGATCGAGGCCGCGCAGTTCCCGTACGGCCTGGCCGGTGGTCTCCACCACGCAGCCGGGCTCCGGTTCGAAACCGACGCGGACACGGCGGCCGGTGTCCGACTCGACCGTGGCGAGGCCGGCGGTGAGCCGGTCCAGGGCGCGGCGGGCGGTGTCGGCGCGCTCCGGCGGCCACGGTGTGCGCCAGGCCAGCGGCAGGGTGGAGACGCTGCCGCGTTCCGCGTCGTCGGGCAGGAGCGCGGCGAGGACGCGGGCGCAGTCGAGGGTGTGCGTCAGGCGGGCCTCGTCCGCCCAGTCGGGCAGGTAGACGTCCTTCTTGACCACCTCGCGGTGGAACCCGGCGTAGGGGAAGGCGTTGAGGGTGACGGTCTCCAGGCCCCGGGCGTCGAGCTCGCTCTTCAGGCGCCGTAACTCGCCCGGTGCGGAGGTGAGCCGGGCGACCACGTCACGGGCGAGCCAGAGTCCGATGCCCAGCCGGTCCACGCCCAGGCGCTCCCGTACCGGTTCGGCGTGGTCGGCGAGCTGGGTGAGAACGCCGTCGAGGTCTTCGGCCTGGTGGACGTTGCTGCAGTAGCCGAGGTGGACGGTGGTGCCGTCCGGGTGCCGGAAGCGCATGGGGGTTCCCTCACTCCCCGCCGCGCCGGACGGAGTTGCCCTGGAAGCTCGACTCCTCGTCCGGCTTGGGATCGTCGAGGTCCAGCCGTCCGCTCTGGCCGTAGAAGGCGACCGGGTTGCGCCACAGCACCCGGTCCACGGTGTCGTCGTCGAACCCGGCGGCGAGCATGGCGTCGGCGGTCTTCCGGGTCTTGAGCGGGTCCGAACGACCCCAGTCGGCCGCCGAGTTGACGAGCACGCGCTCGGTGCCGTGCTCCTGGAGGATGGTCACCATGCGGTCCTCGCTCATCTTGGTCCGCGGGTAGATCGAGAACCCCGCCCAGCAGCCGCTGTCGAGGACCATGCCGACGGTCAGCTCGTTGAGGTGGTCGAGGACGACGAGTTCGGGGGCGATGCCCGACTCCCGTACGACGTCCAGGGTCCGGCGGGTGCCGGTGGCCTTGTCGCGGTGCGGGGTGTGCACGAGAGCCGGCAGTTCGTGCTCGATCGCGAGCTGGAGCTGGGTCGCGAGCGCCTCGTCCTCCTCCGGCGTCATGGAGTCGTAGCCGATCTCACCGACCGCGACCACCCGGTCCTTGGCGAGGTAGCGCGGCAGTTCGTCCAGTACGGGTCGGCAGCGCGGGTCGTTGGCCTCCTTGGGGTTGAGGGCGATCGTGCAGAAGTGCTGGATGCCGAACTGGGCGGCCCGGTAGGGCTCCCAGCCGAGCAGTCCGTCGAAGTAGTCGTAGAAGCTCTCGGGCGACGTGCGGGGCTGGCCCAGCCAGAACGCCGGCTCGACGACGGCGCGCACCCCGGCCGCGTGCATCGCCTCGTAGTCGTCGGTGGTGCGGGAGGTCATGTGGATGTGGGGGTCGAAGATGCGCACGGGCAGGCCTTTTCCTCGAGTGGTCCGGTGAGGCGCTCCGGCTGGGGGCCGGGGCGATGACGCTGTGCAGGTACGGCTCGGTCAAGGGAGGGCGGGGTGCGTGGGCGGGGTGGTGGCGAGTCCGTGGTCCCGGCGGAGCGCCGCAAGGGCCCGCTCGGCGGCTTCCCGGCGCTCGGGGGCCGCGGTACGCGTCTCGACGGTGAGTCGCTCGCCGAGCCGGTCGGCGGCGGGGAAGGGGCAGACGACGGGCCAGACGTCCGGCGGCACGTCACGGCCCGCGGCGACCCGCTCATGCGCGAAGTCGGCCAGCATCCGGGCGAGTTCGGCGTCCGCGCGGGCGGGGAGCCCGTCGATCCCGGCCAGGGGGATCTCGTGGAACACACACTTCAACACCGCCTGCCGGTACTCGTCATCCGGCAGCCGGGCGGCCCCGTACGGGCCGAGGGCGGCCTCGATGATGCCGCTGTCGTTGCCCCGCAGGGCCTCACGGACGAGCGGCAGCGCGAGGTCGCCGAGGGGTTCCCGACGAGCGTCACCGCCGTCCGGGGCGTCGAGCAGCGGCAGGGCCCGCAGGATCGCCCGCTGTTCGGCGGGGTCGCCGTGGCGGTACAGGCCCGCGAGTTCGTCGGCGAGCAACTGCCCGCCCAGTGGCAGCGCGGCGAGCAGGACGGCGCGGGCGACCTCGTCGACGGTCCGGCGCGCGTCCAGCCGCGCACGTCCGCAGTGTCTGCGGGCGGCGGGGAACAGCGCGCGTACGGCGGCGGGGCGCTCGGTGACACGGGCCACGGCCTCGTCGAGCCAGGCGCGGGCGGCCCGGTCCAGAGGGTGGCGGGCGAGGAGAGTGCGGGGGTCGGTGGATTCGGCCGCCCCGGAGGACGGCATACCGGTGGACACCATGACGGAACAACCTCCGGTGGAGTGGAGGACGTGGAAGGTGGGGGACCTGAGGGGTGAGTGACGTCAGGGGTGAAGGACGCGGGAGGTGAGGGACGTGAGGGGTGGCGAGGTGGGGTCGGGCGGATTCCGGCGAGGTGGCCGGGTCAGGCCGTCGCCGCGCGCAGGAAGTCGAGCGAGCGACGGGCCACGTCGGGGGCGTCGAGGGAACCGCCCTGGATCTCCACGGAGACCAGTCCGCGGTGGTCGAGGTCCTGGAGGGCGGCGAGCACGGGCGGGAAGTCGATCTCCCCGGTGCCGAATTCGAGATGCTGGTGGACACCCCGCCGCATGTCCTCGATCTGCACGTTCAGCAGACGCGGGGCCGCGAGGCGGACGCACTCCAGGACGGTCCGGTCCTCCACGCAGTGCGCGTGCCCGATGTCGAGCGTGATACCGAACAGCTCGTGCCCACCGACCAGTTCGGCGAGTTCGAGGCATCGCTCCACGGTGTCGACGAACATGTAGGGCTCGGGTTCGAAGGCCAGCGAGACGCCGTACTCCTCCGCGGTCTCCAGGACGGTCTCGACGCCCGCCGCGAGCCGTTTCCACGCGTCCCGCTCCGGGAGCCCCTCGTCCGGCGCGGGGCCGCTGCACAGGTGGACGGTGGGCGAGCCGAGGTCGGCCGCGACGCGCACGGCCCGTCGCAGCAGGTCGACCCTGCGCTCGGCCCCGTCCGCCATGAGGGTCGGGTGGTGCTTGCCCCAGGGGTCGAGGAGGTAGGGCGCGCCGGTCTCCACGGTGACGTCGAGTCCGTACCGGGCCAGGTCCCGGGCGACGGCGGCCACCCGCCTGGGCAGGTCGTCCGCGTACGGGTCGAGGTGGCCGTGGTCGAGGGTGAGGGCGACGCCGTCGTAGCCGAGGTCGGCGAGGACCGCGAGCACGTCGCTCAGCCGGTGGTTGGTGAAGCCGTTGGTGCCGTAGCCGAATCTGAGGGCGGTGGGGGGCGGGGTCATACCGGCTCTTCTCCTGCGGAGGTGCGCGCTGCTCAGGTGGGGGATATGCGCCGGGCGAGCCGTCGCGCGAGGGGGTGGACGACGCCGAGGGCCGCCGCCGCTGCCGTGGCTCCGCTGCGGGCGGTCAACGCGGCCTGCAGGGGCATCAGTCCGAGGATGCCGGCCCCGACGGCCCGTCGGACGTTATCGCCCGAGGGTTCCCGTACGGCACGGGCCTGCGCCGCTCCGTAGCTGCCGAGGTAGGCGAGGGCGCCCGCGGTCACCACGCCGGCCCGGGCGGCGGCGGTGGTGCCGGCGCGCCCCCTGAGTCGCCCGGCACGCCAGGCGAGCGCCGTGCGGGCGGCCGGGAGTGCCGTGGCGAGGGCGGTGGTGGTGGAGGCGGCGAGGGTCGCGGCCGGCAGCCGGGCGGGGGCGCCCGAGATCTCGTGGCGGCTGAGGGCGGTCAGGGTGTAGGTGTGGGCGCCGACCAGCGCGGCGGGGACGGCGCCGCGCAGCAGGGCGGTCCCGGTCCGGGTCGTGCGGCCCGGTCCGCGTCCGGTGGTGAGCGCACCCGCGAGGACGTCGAGGGCGCGCGCGGAGGCCATGGCGGCCGGGCCGGCCGGGGTGGACTTGAGCTTCAGGTCGTAGGCCCAGACGGCGGCGGCCAGCGGAAGAGCTCCCAGCAGGCTCCGGCGGCCCCCCGAGGCGGCGGCGAGCGCGAGGCCCCCGGCGGTCAGGGTGCCGGCGACGGCGAGGGCGGTGCGGCGCGGGACACGGCCGGACGGGACGGGGCGCTCGGGGCGCTCGACGGCGTCGACCGTGGCGTCGGCGTAGTCGTTGAGGGCCATGCCGGCCCAGTAGAGGCAGACGGACGAACCCATCACGCCGACCGTCCGCACACCTAACGGGTGTCCCGCGGCGGCTGCGCCCGCGAGGACGTCACCGGGGACGCTCAACGCGGCCGGGGCCCGGACGAGTTGTGCGAGGTCGGCGAGGCTCACGGCAGGCCACGAGCGGGAGCCCGGTAACGCTCTCCGATCTTTCATGGCGGCAACTTACCCATGCGACTTGAACATGCGCATGGAGAAAGTGTGAAGACCTTTGTCGGCTCGTGATGTTGGCCGTGGCTTTACCGAACGCGCCGGTGGACTCAGGGTTCCTGCCGCAGTCTCCGCCAGACCGCCTTGGCCGCGTTGTGGCCCGACATGCCGTGCACCCCGGGTCCCGGCGGGGTCGCGGAGGAGCAGATGAACACGGCAGGGTGCGGGGTGCCGTACGGGCGGAGCGAGAGCCTCGGGCGCAGCAGCAGTTGGAGGCCGGAGGCGGCGCCACAGGCGATGTCGCCGCCCACGTAGTTCGCGTTGTGCGCGGCGAGTTCGGGCGGGCCGGCGGTGGCGCGGGCGAGCACACGGTCGCGGAAACCCGGGGCGAAACGCTCCAGTTGACGCTCGACGGCGTCCGTCAGGTCGCCCGTCCAGCCGTTGGGGACGTGGCCGTAGGCCCAGAAGACGTGCTTGCCCTCGGGGGCCCTGCCGGGGTCCACCAGGCTGGGCTGCACGGTGATCAGGAAGGGCCGGTCGGGCGCACGGCCCTGCCGGGAGGCCGCGTCGAGCGCCGCGCCGATCTCGGCCCTGCTCGCCCCGACCTGCACGGTACCGGCGAGGCGTGCCTCCTCGGCGGTCCACGGCACGGGGCCGTCCAGGGCGTAGTCGAGCTTGAAGACGCTCGCGCCGTAGCGGTACGCGTCGTAGTGGCCGCCGAAGCCCGCGATCCGGGCCAGCGCGGTGGGTGAGGTGTCGAAGACGTAGGCGCGGGCCGGCGGCAGGTCGTCGAGGCGTTTGACCTCGTAGTCGGTGTGGACGGTGCCGCCGAGGTCCTTCAGGTAGGCGGCGAGCGCGTCGGAGATGGCCTGCGAGCCTCCCCGGGCGACCGGCCAGCCGGCGGCGTGCGCGGCCAGGGCGAAGACCAGGCCGACGGCGCCGGTGGCGAGGCCGCCGAGCGGGGCGATGACATGGGCGACGAGTCCGGCGAAGAGCGCCTGTGCCTTCTCGTCCTTGAAGCGGCGCATCAGCCAGGTCGAGGGCGGCAGGCCGACGAGGCCGAAGCGGGCGAGAGCGACCGGGTCGCGGGGCAGCGCGGACAGCGGCAGCGACATGAAGTCCCGGGCGAGCGTGTCCCACTTGGGCAGGAAGGGCTCGACCAGTCGGCGGTACGCGCCCGCGTCACGCGGCCCGAACGAGGCGGCCGTCTCCCCCACCGAGCGGGACAGCACGGCCGCCGAGCCGTCGAGGAAGGGGTGCGCCATCGGGAGGTCGGCGTGCAGCCACTCCAGGCCGTAGCGGTGGAGCGGCATCGCCTTGAACGCGGGCGAGTTGACGCCGAGCGGATGGGCGGCCGAGCAGGGGTCGTGGTGGAAGCCTGGCAGGGTCAGCTCCGCGGTGCGGGCGCCCCCTCCCACGGTGTCCTTCGCCTCGAAAAGGGCCACGGAGAAGCCGCGGCGGGCCAGCTCCACGGCGGCTGTCAGGCCGTTCGGCCCCGCCCCCACCACCACCGCGTCGAGCATCGACGGCACGTCCGGACCCTTTCGTCGTCGTCGGCCGATGACCACCAGGCCGTGCCGACGGGCTCCCGCCGACGGCAACACCTGCGCTCAGGATATGCCGCGGCACCGACAGCACCGGTCAGGGGTGACCCACGCCCGGCCGACTCTCACCCCGGACCGCGCGCCGTCGTCCCGCGTCCCTCCGTTCAGGCTCCGGCCGCCAGCAGATCCGCCACGCGGCGGGCCGTGGCCGCGTCCCGGGCCGCGGTGAACGGCAGGGTGTTGCCGCCCGTGATGCGGAAGGGCTCGCCGGCCAGGGTGAGGTGGGCGCCGCCCGCCTCCTCGACCAGCAGGAGGCCGGCCGCGTGGTCCCATGCCGCTTCCCAGCTGAAGGCGACCGCGTCCAAGTGGCCCCGGGCGATGGCGAGGTACTCCAGCCCGGCCGAGCCGCAGGAACGCGGGGACACCCCGTCGGTCCACAGGCCGAGCAGGGCCCGCTTCTGGTCCTCGGTGGTGTAGTCCGGGTGGGAGGTGGCTATGTCGAGGTCGCGGCCGGGGTCGGGCGCACCGGCCCGCAGCGGCTCACCGTCGAGCGTGGCCCCCCGGCCGCGGATCGCCACGGCGAGCCGGTCGAGCGCGGGGGCGTACGTCCAGGAGGCGAGCAGGACCCCACCCTGCGCGAGGGCGACCAGGGTGCAGAACCCGGGCTCGCCGCGCACGAACTGCCGGGTGCCGTCCACCGGGTCGACGATCCAGACCGGTGCCTGCTCCTGGAGCGCCTCGTACGACGCGGGATCGGCGTGCACCGCCTCCTCGCCCACCACGACCGATCCGGGCAGCAGCGCGGGGAGGGCCTCCGTGAGGTACGCCTCGGCCTTGCGGTCGGCGTCGGTCACCAGGTCGTGCGGTCCGCTCTTCTGGTCGACCTCGTGCGCGGCGAGCTGCCGGAAGCGCGGCATGATCTCCGTGGCGGCGGCCTTGCGGATCGCTTCCTCGACGTCCGAGGCGTGTCGGGCGAGAAACTCGTCGATGGTTTCGTTGGCTTCGATCATGCCTCCATGACAGCACGCGGCACTGACAATCCCCACCCGTTCGGCGTATTCGGCATGGAATCACCGTGAATTCCCGGTGCCGACCGGAGCCCCCGGAAACGGGAGGATTCGTCCTGGCTCAGCGCCCGACCGCGTACCCCTGCATGCCGCGCGGGTTCGCCGCCGCCGACAGCACCCCGGTCTCCGGGTCGCGTGCGACCGCGCACAGCCGGCCCTCGGACCACGCCTCGCCGACGACGACGTCATGGCCGCGTCGGCGCAGTTCCTCGACGACCGCCGGAGGGGTCCGGGACTCGACGGTGACGCTGCCGGGGCGCATGCCGCGCGGGTAGAACGAGCCGGGGAAACTGTCGTTGTGCCAGTTCGGGGCGTCGATCGCGCCCTGGAGGTCGAGGCCGCCGCGCACGTGCGGACGGAGGGCGACGGC
This sequence comes from Streptomyces sp. ATCC 21386, assembly GCF_018728545.1. NCBI lineage: Bacteria > Bacillati > Actinomycetota > Actinomycetes > Kitasatosporales > Streptomycetaceae > Streptomyces > Streptomyces sp. ATCC 21386. The sequence goes on along the minus strand of NZ_JAAVVL010000001.1, from coordinate 3,262,441 downwards.
GAGGAAGAAGTGCAGCTGCCACTGGTCCTGCTGGTCGCCGCCGGGCGTGCCGAAGGCCATGACGGGCACCCCGTCGCGCAGCGCGAGCGACGGGGTGAGCGTGGTGCGTGGGCGCCGGCCCGGCGTCAGGGAGTTGGGCAGGCCCTCGTCCAGCCAGGCCATCTGCAGCCGGGTGCCGAGCGGGAACCCCAGCTCGGGCACCACGGGGTTGGACTGCAGCCAGCCGCCGCTGGGCGTGGCCGCGACCATGTTGCCCCAGCGGTCGACGACGTCGAGGTGGCAGGTGTCGCCCCGGGTGCCGCCGTCCGCCGCGACCTCCGGCTCCCCCGGCACCGGCGACCGGGGGCTCTTGGCCACGGTGGGCTCCCCGACGCCCCCGAGCCCGCTTGCGACCGTGGGCTCGCCCACGCCCAGCGCGTTGAAGCCCGGCTCCTCGGTGGCCACCACGCGCGCGTGCGCGCTCAGTCGCGGGCTGCGGCCGCCCGGGGCGCCCGGCAGCAGGTCGTACGACGCCGTGTCGCCGACGAGCGCCCGCCGCGCGGCGTTGTACTCGTCGGACAGCAGCTCGGCGAGCGGCACCGGCGCCGCGTCCCCGTACCAGGCCTCCCGGTCCGCCATGGCGAGCTTGCAGCCCTCGACGAGGAGGTGCACGTACTCGGCGGACCCGTACGGGGGCAGGTCGCGCGGCAGCAGGGCGAGTTGCTGGAGGAGGACCGGGCCCTGGCTCCAGGGGCCCGCCTTGCACAGGGTCCAGCCGTTCCAGTCGTACGTCGCCGGTGCCTCGTAGCTCGCGGACCAGGCGGCCAGGTCGGCCATGGTGAGCGTGCCGGTGTGCCGCTCGCCGCTGGTGTCGAGGGTGGGCCGGCCGGCCTGGCGGACGAGGGCCTCGGCGACGAAGCCGGCACGCCACACCGCGCGCGCCGCCTCGATCCGGGCCTCCCGGTCCCCGGCCCCCTCGACCTCGGCGAGCAGCCGCCGCCAGGTCGCGGCCAGGGCGGGGTTGCGGAACAGTTCGCCGGGCCGGGGCGCCCGCCCGCCCGGCAGGTACACGTCCGCCGACGACAGCCACTCCTTCTCGAAGAGGTCCCGCACGGACTCGACGGTCGCCCCCAGGTTCTCCACGGGCGCGTGTCCGTCCTCGGCGTAGCCGATGGCGTACTTCAGGACGTCGGCGAGGTCCTTGGTGCCGTGGTCGCGCAGGAGGAGCATCCACGCGTCGAAGGCGCCCGGCACGGCTGCCGCCAGGGGGCCGGTGCCGGGGACGAGTTCGAGGCCGAGCCCCCGGTAGTGCGCGGCGGACGCCCCGGCGGGTGCCACGCCCTGTCCGCACAGCACCCGGACCTCGCCGCCGGCCGGGGCGAGGAGGATGGGCACCTCGCCCGCCGGGCCGTTGAGATGGGGTTCGACGACGTGCAGGACGAAGCCCGCCGCCACGGCCGCGTCGAACGCGTTGCCGCCGTCCTCCAGCACGGCCATCGCCGACTGCGAGGCGAGCCAGTGCGTGGAGGACACCATGCCGAAGGTCCCCTGGAGCGTCGGTCGAGTGGTGAACACGGGCGGACTCCTCACTGCGCGACGGGCGTTCGGTGATCGTACGCAGCGGGCGGCGCACCGCGGCTCAGCCGTGGCCGCCCTCCAGGTCTTCTCCCGGCCTCCGCCCCACGGTCAGCACATGTCCGCTCGCCCCCAGCAGCGACGGCTCCGCCTCGATGCGCCGGGTCGCCGCCAGTACGGCCTCTCGGCGTTCCGGGTCGTCCAGCCACTCCTCCACCCCGCCCATCAGCCAGGCGACGCCCTCGACGCCGTACTGTCCGTCGGGCGCGAGACCGGCCTCGGCGAATTCGCCCGGCACGTCGGCAGGATCGGCGAAGTAGGCGGTGGTGAAGTCGGGGTCCGCCGGCGAGTACCGGTGCCTGCCGTGATCCGACACGGCGTCGGTGCGCTCGCGGCGCTCCGGAATGAAGTAGTTCCCCTGCCTGAGGCTGTCGTTGAGGCCGGCGAAGCGGTTGATCGTGGCCGCGACCACCACACCGCCCGGCCGCACCGCGCGCCGGGCCTCGGCCAACGCCCGCACCCGGTCGGGTCGTTCGGGCAGGTGGTAGAGCGGACCGAGGAGCAGCACGACGTCGTGGGCGGCGTCCTCGGCGGGCAGCGCGCGGGCGTCCCCGAGCCGGGCGGTGACCCCGGGCAGCCGCCCGGATCGTTCCACGTGCATCGGAACGGGGTCGACGACCTCGACCCGGTGCCCGTCCCCGGCGAGCCACTCGGCGTGGATCCCCGTACCGCCACCGACGTCGAGCACGCGCGCGGGCGCCCCGGGCAGCAGTCGGCGCAGAAGGTCCCGGGTGCGCCAGAACTCCAGGCGGCCGACGCCCTCCCGAAGACGGGTGAGCTCTCCTCCGCGCTCGTAGTAGGCGAGGATCTCCCCGGGCAGGGAGGGGAGTTGGGGCTCGGTGTCGTACGGTGACCGGCTCATGGTGTCAGCGTGCTGATCGGGACGGCGGACTCGCAACCGGTTAAGAACCGGGGGCGAATTTCGTCCAGGCCGTCGTGCCGAGGCGGCCCGTGTTGCCGAGGTCGAGTCCGCCGTCGGGAGTGAGGACCTCGGCGGGGCGGCCGGGGAGCGGGGCGATGCGCAGGGTGGGGGCGTTCACGGCCGGTGCGTCCGCCTCGGTGACCGTGTTCCGCCAGACCAGTGTGGTCCCGGCGGACTCGCCCGGTTCCAGGGTGACTTGATGCGCACCGAGGTCGGGGACGGCCGTGGTGACGTCCTGGGGGCCCTGGAGGACACGTACGTCGTCGTAGGGCTCGCCTTCCGTGTCGAGCAGCTGGATCGAGGGGTAGCCCTTGACGGTGTACGTCTTCTCGCCGCAGTTGGTGAGGGTCACGCCCATCGCCCGCAACCCCATCGCCGCGTCCACGAGGCCGGGCAGCATACGCACCCCGGAGCTCGGGCAGACGGCCGTCGTGTCGGGCGAGGCGTCCCCCGTAGGATCCGCTCCCGACTCGGCCTCCGCCGCATCGGGCGGCACCGAGAGACCCGGTCCTCCTGGGGTTTCCGTCCCCGCCGACGAGGCCGCGGCCGTGCGCCCGGCACGGTCCGGGTCGCGCTCGCGGTCGAGTTCCTCGGAGAGTCCGCAGCCGCCGACGGCCAGGGTCAGCGCCACCGCCACGAGCGCGCGGGAGGCCGTACGGCCGCGTATCGGGATCATGGTCCGATCCTGACATGGACGGGGGTGCGGAGGCCGTGACTCCGCGCGGGACTTCGTGCCTCCGCACACGCGGGACCCTGTCACCGGGTATGCACGGAGCGAGTTCGCACTTTCGTCCCACAGGCAGTCGTGTGACACTGGCGTACCCCACCGCCCGGCGGTACCGCCGCCTCGACCCCGAGAAGTGCGCTGTGCGTGATCTCCCTCTGCCGCTCGCCCTCACCGCGCGACTGATGCCGGTCGCCGTACTCGCCGTCGCGGGCTGGGCGTTGTCGTCCGGTCCGCTGTCCGCGAGCCCGGCCGGGGAGGACACCGCGCGGGACACGGCGTCGGGCCCCGTCTCGGCCGACGAGTCCGCGCCGTCGACGGCGACGGTGACCAAGACGTACGAGAAGGCGCCCTCACCCTGCTCCGGCGTCACGGAAAAAACAGTCAAATCACTTGTTCCCGGCGCGAAGGCGGCCGGCAAGGAGATCGCGTCGACCAACGAGTCCGTGCGCCGCACCTGCTCATGGAACGCGCTCAAGGGCTTCGACTACCGCTGGCTGGACGTCTCGTACGAGGTCCAGCAATCGGACGACAAGGCCGAAAGCGCCTATCGGACGCGCACCACGGAGAAGAGTGGCGGCGGCGCCGTGCCCGGTCTCGGCGACGAGGCGTACTCCGTGGTGAACCTCACCACGGAGGACAAGCAGCAGACCCGTGAGGGTGTGGTGTACGTCCGGATGTCCAACGCCCTGGTGGTCGTCACCTACAACGGCAGCGACTTCGAGTCACGCAAGGCGCCCGGCACGGACGAGATCAACAAGGGTGCCATCAAGGCGGCGAAGGAAGCGGCGGCCGTGCTGGAGGACTCCCAGTAGGGCGTCTCCCCGGCGCCGGCCGCCGCCGCGAGCACGGGCCCGTCAGACGGAGACCCGCTCCTTGTCGGTCCGGGCCTTCTCCCGCTCACCGGCCATCAGCAGCACGTACAGCAGCATCGACGCGCCGAGGCCCACCGCCCAGCCGTAGTCGGCGAGGGGCTTGAGGAACGGGATCAGGCCGTCGTGCGGGAACGGCCCCGAGGAGACACCGTCCTCGGAGACGGTCGAGTACGAGCCGCCGACCGCGAGCACTCCGCCGACCACGAAGGCCGCTATGGCCCGCCAGTTCCAGCCGGAGGAGTACCAGTAGCGTCCCCCCGGCGTGTACAGGTCCGCCAGGTGCAGGACGGTACGGCGGACGATCCAGTAGTCGGCGATGAGGATGCCGGCGACGGTGCCGAGCAGACCGCCGACCACACCGAGCCAGGTGAAGATGTAGAACTCGGGCGTGGAGATCAGCTTCCACGGGAAGATCAGGATGCCGACGACACCCGTGATGAGCGCGCCCGTACGGAAGTTGATGAGCTTCGGGGCGAGGTTCGCCAGGTCGTACGCCGGTGAGACCACGTTGGCCGCGATGTTCACGGAGATGGTGGCGACGAGCACCGTGATGAGGGCGAAGAGGAGCCCGAAGACGTTGTCGGCCTTGGCCGCCAGCGTGACCGGGTCCCAGATGGCCTCGCCGTAGACGACCTCGGAGCCGGAGGTGACCAGGACGGCGAGGATCGCGAAGAGCGTCATCGTGGTCGGCAGGCCGAGGGACTGGCCCCAGGTCTGCGCCTTCTGACTGGCACCGAAACGGGTGAAGTCAGGGATGTTCAGGGACAAAGTAGCCCAGAAGCCGATCATTCCCATCAACGAGGGGAAGAAGACCGGCCAGAAGTCGGGGCCCCAGCCGAGCTTGGAGGGCTGGTCGAGCAGCGCGCCGAAGCCGTCGGCCTTGACCGCGATCCAGACCAGCAGCACGAGCGCGCCGACGATCACGAAGGGCGCGGCCCAGTTCTCGAAGTGCCGCAGGAAGTCCATGCCGCGGTAGATGATCGCTATCTGCAGGGCCCAGAAGAGGATGAAGCAGAGCCACAGCGGCCAGGGATTGCCCGCGATCTTCCCCGCGCTCTCCCACTCACCGCCGGTGAGCTTGGAGCCGAGCGCGAATATCCCGGAGCCGCCGATCCAGGTCTGGATGCCGAACCAGCCGCAGGCCACGGCGGCCCGGATCATCGCAGGGATGTTGGCGCCGCGCAGCCCGAAGGAGGCGCGGGCGAGCACCGGGAAGGGGATGCCGTACTTGGGGCCGGCGTGCCCGGTGGCCAGCATCGGCAGCAGCACGATGACGTTGGCCAGGGCGATGGTGAAGACGGCCTGCTTCCAGTCCATGCCGAGGGCAACCAGGCCGGAGGCCAGGGTCCAGCTGGGGATGCAGTGGGCCATGGAGATCCACAGCGCCGCGAAGTTGTACGTCGTCCACTTGCGCTCGGAGACGGGTACGGGGCGCAGGTCCTCGTTGGCGAAGGGGCTTTCGGCGGGGAAGGCCCCGGGTGCCAGCTCGATCCGGCCGGAGGGGTCGGCGGACTGGGCTGTCGGCGACCCCGTGGGTGCTATGTCGGTCATGGGCAGGCCAATCAGGGAGGCGGGACGGGAAGAAAGGCCGTGCGGAGGCCTTGGGCCCTGCCCTTCCGGGACGGCGGAAGGGCAGGAGACAAGGTGTGGGGGTCTCGGGGGGAGGTCGGGGGGCGGAGGAGTGGATCGGAGCGGTTGATTCCGCTTGCCGGGGTGGCCGGATTCTTGCAGTCGGCGGGTCGATCCGGGAAGCCAGGTCGGCCGTGACCGCAGAGAAGCCGGTCTAGCCGTTGACCGCCGGGATGACCGTCGAGCCGTAGGTGTCGATCACCCTCTCCTGCGCGTCGTGCATGTCGTAGACGGCGAACTGGTCCACGCCGAGGGCCCTCAGCGCGTTCAGCTTCTCGATGTGCATGGCGGGGGTGCCGATGACGCAGAAGCGGTCCACGATCTCGTCGGGCACGAACTGGGTGTCCGGATTGTCGGCGCGGCCGTGGTGGGAGTAGTCGTACCCCTCGCGCGCCTTGATGTAGTCCGTCAGCTCCTCCGGTACGGCCGCGGAGTGTTCGCCGTACTTGGACACCAGGTCGGCGACGTGGTTGCCGACCATCCCGCCGAACCAGCGGCACTGTTCGCGGGCGTGGGCCAGCGCCTCGGGCGAGTCGTCCTCGGTGACGTACGCGGGCGCGGCCACGCAGACCTTCACCTCGGACGGGTCGCGTCCGGCGGCCACGGCCGCGTCCTTGACCGCCTTGACCATGTACTCGGTGAGGTACAGGTCGGAGAGCTGGAGGATGAAACCGTCGGCCTCCTCACCGGTCATCTTCAAAGCCTTGGGGCCGTACGCGGCCATCCAGACCGGGAGTTCGGCGCCCTCCTTGATCCAGGGGAAGCTGATGACCGTACCGCCGAGGTCCGCCTCTCCCCCGCTGCCCAGCGACCGGATGACCTTCATCGCCTCGCTGATCCGGGCCAGCGTGTTGGGCTTGCGGCCCGCGACCCGCATCGCCGAGTCACCGCGGCCGATGCCGCAGACCGTGCGGTTGCCGAACATGTCGTTGAGCGTGGCGAAGGTCGAGGCGGTGACCTCCCAGGTGCGGGTGCCCGGGTTGGTGACCATCGGGCCGACCGTCAGTTTCGTGGTGCCGGCCAGGATCTGGCTGTAGATGACGAACGGCTCCTGCCACAGCACGGCGGAGTCGAAGGTCCAGCCGTACGTGAAGCCGTTGTCCTCGGCGCGTTTCATCAGCTCGATGACGCGCGAAGCCGGCGGGTCGGTCTGCAGGACGAGTCCGAAGTCCATCTGCTCCACTCCTAGTTGAGGTACTGACAGGTGGAGCGGGGGGTGTACGTGCCGTGCCCGGCGTGCCCGGTGTACTCCCGCTCGGTGATGACGAGTTCGCCGCGCGAGAGGACCGTCTCGACCCGGCCGGTGGTGCGCTTGCCCTCGTACGCCGAGTAGTCGACGTTCATGTGGTGGGTCTCGGCGGACATGACCTGCTCGGCGTGCGGGTCGTAGATGACGATGTCGGCGTCCGCGCCCGGCGCGATCGTGCCCTTCTTCGGGTACATGCCGAACATCCGGGCCGGGGTCGCGCAGGCGATCTCGATCCAGCGGCGACGCGAGATGTGCCCCTCGACGACCGCCTGGTGCAGCAGGTCCATCCGGTTCTCGACGCCCGGGAGGCCGTTGGGGATCTTGGAGAAGTCGCCGCGGCCGAGCTCCTTCTGGCCGACGAAGCAGAAGGGGCAGTGGTCCGTGGAGACCACCTGGAGGTCGTTGGTGCGCAGGCCCTGCCAGAGCTTGGCCTGGTGCTCGCGCGGCCGCAGGGGCGTGCTGCACACGTACTTGGAGCCCTCGAAGTCCGGCTCCGCGAGGTTGTCCGTGGACAGGAACAGATACTGCGGGCAGGTCTCGCCGAAGACGTTGAGCCCCTCGTCCCGTGCGCGGGCCAGCTCGGCGACTGCCTCCATCGCCGAGACGTGCACGACGTACAGGGGGGCGCCCGCGACCTGGGCGAGCTTGATGGCGCGGTGGGTGGCCTCGGCTTCGAGGAGGGCCTTGCGGACCTCGCCGTGGTAGCGGGGGTCCGTCTCGCCGCGGGCCAGGGCCTGCTCCACCAGCACGTCGATCGCGATGCCGTTCTCCGCGTGCATCATGATCAGGCCGCCGTTCTCGGCGGAGCGCTGCATGGCGCGCAGGATCTGGCCGTCGTCGCTGTAGAAGACGCCCGGGTAGGCCATGAACTGCTTGAACGACGTGACGCCCTCCTGCACCAGCAGGTCCATCTCCTTGAGCGTCTCCTGGTTCACGTCCGAGACGATCATGTGGAAGCCGTAGTCGATCGCGCAGTTGCCCTCCGCCTTGGCGTGCCAGGCGTCGAGGCCCTCGCGGAGGGTGTGGCCGACGCTCTGCACGGCGAAGTCGACGATCGTGGTCGTACCGCCCCACGCGGCGGCCCGGGTGCCGGTCTCGAAGGTGTCGGAGGCGAAGGTTCCGCCGAAGGGGAGTTCCATGTGGGTGTGGGCGTCCACACCGCCCGGGACGACGTACTTGCCGGTGGCGTCGAGGGTGCGGTCCGCCGTCCAGGCGTCGGCGATCGTGCTTCCGCTCGCCGCGAGTGCGACGACTCGGCCGTCCTCGATCAGGACGTCGGCGTGGATCTCGTCCGAGGCTGTGATGACGAGACCGCCGCGGATGACTGTACGGCCGCTCATTCGGTCACGCTCCGTTCGGTTGTCGGGACAGTGCCGGTCGTTCGTGGCTGGTCGCGCAGTGCCCCGCGCCCCTTCAGGGCGCGGGGAGGCTTCGCTACGGCGCCGTCAGCGGGCCGTACGCGTCCGGGCGGCGGTCGCGGAAGAACTGCCAGCGGTCGCGGACCTCGCGGAGCTTGGCCAGGTCCAGGTCGCGGACGACGAGTTCGGTCTCCTTGTCGCTGGCCACCTCGCCGACGAACTGGGCCTCGGGGTCCACGAAGTAGGAGGTGCCGTAGAAGTCGTTGTCGCCGAGTTCCTCGACGCCCACCCGGTTGATGGCGCCGATGAAGTACTCGTTGGCGACGGCCGACGCCGGCTGCTCCAGCTGCCAGAGGTAGCGGGACAGGCCGCGCGAGGTGGCCGACGGGTTGAAGACGATCTCGGCGCCACCGAGGCCCAGCGCACGCCAGCCCTCCGGGAAGTGCCGGTCGTAGCAGATGTAGACGCCGATCCTGCCCACGGCGGTGTCGAAGACGGGCCAGCCGGCGTTGCCCGGGCGGAAGTAGAACTTCTCCCAGAATCCGGGGACTTGAGGGATGTGGTGCTTGCGGTACTTGCCGAGGTACTTGCCGTCCGCGTCGATCACGGCGGCGGTGTTGTAGAGGACCCCCGGCTGCTCCTCCTCGTACATCGGCAGCACGAGAACCAGGCCGAGTTCCTTGGCGAGCGCCTGGAAGCGCTTGACGATCGGGCCGTCGGGGACAGCCTCCGCGTACTCGTAGAACGCCTTGTCCTGGACCTGGCAGAAGTAGGGCCCGTAGAACAGCTCCTGGAAGCACATGACCTGCGCGCCCTGGGCCGCCGCGTCGCGGGCCGCCTGCTCGTGGACCTGGATCATCGACTCCTTGTCTCCGGTCCAGGCCGTCTGGAAGATGGCTGCGCGGATGACTCTGCTCATCGGGACCTCCGGTCACTCGGTGTGCAGCGAGAGTAGGAAGTCCGGGAAGCCGGTTTGAGTTGCACGGTGTCACGTCTGCGGGCCTTCTCCGTTCCACCGTGTCACCTCTTCGTGGGCGCATGTTTCACCGCTGTTTTCGCAGGTCCCGGCATGTTTCAGCCCTGTTGCGCGTCGTGCGCGAGGAGGGCGATGTGGACGGAGGCGGCCTGTTCGAAGTCGTCGAGGTCCACACCGAGGCGGGCCTCTATGGCTTCCAGCCGGCGGTACAGCGCGGGCCGGCTCACATGGTGCAGCTGCGCGGTGTGCGACTTGTTCCGGCCGGTCGCCAGATAGGTCCGCAGCACGGGCAGGAGATCCTGTTCGACGTGTCCGTCACCGCACAGCAGCCCGTCCAACTCCCGCTCGGCGAAGGCCTGGACGTGCGGGTCGTCGCGCAGCAGCCGGATCAGGCCGCGCAGATGGACGTCGCGCAGACGTACGACGACGGGGAGGTCCAGCCCGGTCGTGGCGGACTGGGCGACGGCGTCGGCCACGTGCCGGGCCTCCCGCAGCCCGCCCGGCACGTCCTCCCACGTGGTGCGGGCCTCCGCGGCGGCCACGACCGACGTCCGCACCCCGGACTCCGACCGCAGCCGGGCCGCGAAGTGCGCGGTGAGCGCGGTCGCGTCCTGGTCCCGGGCCAGACTGAGGAGTACGGCGGTGACCCCCTCCGCGAGTTCGGCGACGAGCCCGGGGAGCCCCAACATGCGCAACACGCGGTCGAGTTGGGCCGGGTCACCGTCGGCGACGACGAGCGGCACGAAGGTACGGCGATTGACGGGCAGCCCTGCCGCCCGCGCCCTGGGCAGCAGTTGCCGGGCCGGTACGACCCCGGAGACGAGGTCCGTCAGCAGGCTCTGCGCGGACTGCTCCTCCCAGGAGTGCGCGGCGCCGCCGAGCATCCGGTGGAGCACGAGCGCCTCGGCGGCCCGGTCGGCGAGCAGCCGGCCGGTGGCGACGTCGCCCCGGTAGCCGCACAGCACGATCTGGCCCCAGCGTTCCCCGCGCCCGCCCAGTTCGGCCCGGACCCAGCCGTCGCCCTGGGTGCCGCCCGCCTGGCGGGAGATGCGTTCCCAGTCGCGCAGCACGTCGTCGACCGCCGACCGCTCCCCGGCCGTGGCGAGGACCCGGTGGGCCAGGTTGGTGAGGACGAGCGGACAGCCCGCGTGCTGGGCGATCTCGTCGAGCAGCTGTTGCAGCGGGGCGCCCGCGGTGATGAGCCCGGTCAGGGTGGTGCGGACGGCCTCGGACAGGCTCACGGCCGCGAACTTCCGCCGGACGAGCCGGGACTGGACCTCCTCGGTCAGGTCGGCGAAGGGGAACGGCCGGTGCAGCACGACCATGGGCAGACCGCACCGCTCCGCCGCCCTCCGCATCACGTCGGGCGGCGTCGGGAAGGCCCGCCCGAGGCCGAGGACCACCGCGGCGGCCTCGGCCCGGTACAGCGAGCGGATGTACTCGGCCTGTGCGTCCTCGTCGCCGGCGAGCAGGACCCCGGTGGTGAGGACCATCTCGCCGCCGCTGAGCATCACGCCGACGTCGGGCGCCTCGGCCACGTGCACCCAGCGCACGGGCCGGTCGAGCTGTCCGGCCCCGGCCACCACCTCGGGCTCTCCGGCGAGGACCCGGTCCAGGGCGAGGACCTGGCGTACCGACAGGGCGGGTTCCGGAGCGGTGGCCGAGGTGGTGGTCATGGCGGGGTTCCTCAGATCTGTTCCTCTGGTGCTACTGGATGCTCCTCAGAGCCCGTTCGAGGGCGTCGGCGCCTTCCTCTGCCTCGGCGACGGTCAGCGACAGCGGGGGCGCGACGCGCAGCGCGCTGGTGTTGTGCCCGCCGCCCTTGCCGATCAGCAGCCCCTCCCGGCGGGCGGCCTCCAGGACGGCGGACGCGGCCTCGGGGTTGGCCTCGTCGGTGCCGGGCTTCACCAGCTCGATGCCGATCATGAGGCCCCGGCCGCGTACCTCCTTGACCGCCGGGATCTGCGCGGTGATCGCTCGCAGCCGCTCGATGAGCAGCCCGCCGACGCGGCGTGCGTTGCCCTGGAGGTCGTGCTCGATGAGGTAGTTGAGGTTGGCGAGGCCGGCGGCCATGGTGATCTGGGTGCCGCCGAAGGTCGAGATCGAGTTGCTGTCCAGGCAGTTCATGACCTCGGACCGGGCGACGACACCGCCGATGGACATGCCGTTGCCGATGCCCTTGGCGAAGGTCAGGATGTCCGGCGGCCCGTTCTGGCCGTGCGCCTGCCAGCCCCAGAAGTTGTCGCCGGTGCGGCCCCAGCCGGTCTGCACCTCGTCGGCGATCCACAGCACGCCGTGCCGCTGCAGCACCTCGCGGAAGGCCGCGTACAGGCCGTCCGGCGGTGAGGTGAAGCCGCCGACGCCCTGGATCGGTTCGGCGATCAGCGCGGCCGGCGGCCGGCCGTGACCGAGCAGGTCCTCCAGGTCGGCGACGCAGGCGGTGATGAAGTCGGCGTCGCTCAGGTCGGCGTACGGGCCGCGGGTGCGGACGCCGCCGTGCACGTACAGCGTCTGGAGCGGGGACAGCGAGGTCGGGGACCAGCCCTTGTTGCCGGTGATGCCGACCGCGCTGAAGGAGCGGCCGTGGTAGCTGTTGCGCATCGCCAGGATCTGGTTGCTGCCGCGGTACGTGGTGGCCAGCATCAGGGCGGTGTCGTTGGCCTCGGTGCCGGAGGTGGTGAAGAAGACACGGGCGTCCGGGATGCCGGACATCTGCGCGATCCGCTCGGCGAGTTCGACCATCGGCCGGTTGAGGTAGAGCGTCGAGGAGTGGACGATCCGCCCGGCCTGCTCGCTCACCGCCTTGGTGACCTCGGGCAGGGCGTGCGCCGTCATCGTGGTGAGGATGCCGCCGAAGAAGTCGAGGTACCTGGTGCCGGCGGCGTCCCAGACGTGGCGCCCCTCGCCGTGGGTGATCTCCAGCGGGTCCGCGTAGTAGAGCGCGAGCCAGTCGGGCAGTACGGCCTTGTGGCGTCCGAGCAGTTCGTCGGTCACGGCTGCACCACTCCTTTCACTGCTGTACGGGTTCTGCGAGTCTCACGGCGTACGTGCCCACGTCAGGGCTGTACGAGTCCTTCGTACGCGTCGGGCCGGCGGTCCCGGTAGAACGCCCACTGCTGTCGTACGTCCTCGATGAGGTCGAAGTCGAGGTCCCGGACGACGAGTTCCTCGCCCTGGTCGCTCGCGACCTCGCCCACGAACTTGCCGCGCGGGTCCACGAAGTAGGAGGTGCCGTAGAAGTCGTTGTCCCCGTACTCCTCCCGCCCGACGCGGTTGATCGCGGCGACGAAGTACTCGTTGGCGACGGCCGCGGCCGGCTGTTCCAGCTGCCAGAGGTGGGCGGAGAGGCCGCGGTGGGTGGCCGACGGGTTGTAGACGAGCTGGGCGCCGTTCAGACCGAGCTGGCGCCAGCCCTCCGGGAAGTGGCGGTCGTAGCAGATGTACACGCCCACCTTGCCGACGGCCGTCTCGAACACCGGCCAGCCGAGGTTCCCGGGCTTGAAGTAGTACTTCTCCCAGAATCCCTTGACCTGGGGGATGTGGTGCTTGCGGTACTTGCCCAGGTAGGTGCCGTCGGCGTCGATGACCGCCGCGGTGTTGTAGTAGAACCCGGACTGCTCGACCTCGAAGACGGGGACGACGATCACCATGCCGGTCTCGCGGGCCAGCTCCCGCATACGGGCCACGGTGGGGCCGTCGGGCACGGGTTCCGCCCAGGCGTAGTGCTCCGGTTCCTGGACCTGGCAGAAGTAGGGCGCGTTGAAGACTTCCTGGAAGCCGATCACCTTCGCGCCCTGCCGGGCCGCCTCGCGGGCGTGCTCGATGTGCTTGTCGACCATGGACGCGGTGTCTCCGGTCCAGGTCGCCTGGACCAGGGCGGCGCGTACGACGTTGGCCATGTCAGCTGCTCCTTCGACAGGGACGTCAGAGAGCCTCTACGCCCGTAGAAGCAGGCCGTAGAGGCTTGAAACTAAGCCCCGTCGACGGGCTGGGCAAGACCATCGTCGTCAACCGGCCGAGTCGATCACGTTTCGCACTCCAGTGGGTGATTACGCCTGCGTTTCACGCCTGGAACCGACCGCATCGGCGGGGGTGGGGTCAGGTGAGGCCCTGGACTCGCAGGGCGTGGGTGACGTCTCGGTGGCGTTCCTTCGAGACGCCGCGCGCCGCCGCCAGGACGAGGGGCGCGAGCCGTCGAGGATGGGCCTCCACGCTCCGCGCCGCCTCCTCCGGCGTACGCACGCGCACATAGACGTCGAGCAGCGCACGCGCCTCCCGATCACGCCCCTGCGCGACGAAGCCGAGCACCGCCTCGCCGATCTCCTCGGCGGGCCGCGTGACACCCTGCCGCAGCATCTGCTCCCCGTCCGCGGCGCGACCGACCGCGTTCAGGGCGTCCGCGACCGCGACCAGCCGGTCGGCGGGCAAGGACCCGGCCTCCCACAGCAGGGTCGCCCAGTCGGCGTCCAGCCCCGCGCGGTGCAACTCGGCCGCGAGCAACGGGAAACGGGCGGCGGGCCAGTGCGCGACCTCCACGAGGAGGGCGTGCGCCTCCCCGCTGCGGCCCTCCCGGCGCAACCGCACCAGGTGCTGCACGGTCCCGGCGACCTCCTGCCGCGCCTCGTCGTCCAGCGCCTGACGCGCCGGCGGCTGCGTCGGCGCCACCGCCTCGGCCGGCTCCCCCACCCCGGCGTACCGGGCCCCCCGGGGAGCCCGCCCCTTGCGGCCCCCGCTCGGCGCGGCCTTGGGCTCGGCCACGGGCGGTGCCTCCTCGACCTCCACCGCCCCGGCGAAACGGGCACCCCCTCGGGGGCGGCGCTTGGCACGCTGCTTGGTCGGCGCGGGGGCGGGCGCGCGGGACTCCTGGGCGGGGGACTCCTGGACGGTGAATTCCGGGGCGTGGTCTCGGGGGTAGGGATCGGGCTCGGATTCGGGGGCCGGGGCCGGTGTGGCAGCGGGGGTGGGTTCAGGCGTGAACGCGGGCCGACGGTCGTCCGCCCGGTCTCCCGCCTCCGGTACGCGGCGGACGTCCCCGACGGCATGCTCCTCGACGCGCGCCGCGCCCCGCACGGGGTGGTGCGGGGCGCGGCGGTCGGCGTCCTCGATGCGGGTGCGCAGTTCCGTGCAGCGGGCGCTGGCGCGTTCATGGTCGTCGTGGGCCCAGGCCAGGTCCAGGCGGAGGGAGTCTGCCTCCTCCCGGCTGGTGGCCGCCTGGAGCCTGCGGGTCAGGTCGGCGGTGCGGTCGGCGGCGTAGCGCTGTTCGCGGAGCATGACGTCGAGCCGGTCGCCGAGGGCTTCACGGCCGCCGGGCCGGGAGTCGTACGCGGCGAGCGAGGCGCGGTGCAGCGCGCGGGCCCGCTGGGTCTCCTGGGCAGCCGCGGCGGGCCCGTACACCGTGTCGAGGTCGTGCATCAGCGCCTCCACGACGTCCCAGGGCGGCACTTCCAGACCGTCCAGGCAGGCGCGCATGCCCTCGGGGTCCCGCTGCCAGAAGACGGCGCACCAACCGGCGCCCTGGTCGAGCTTGGTCATCAGCTTGTTCAGGTATCCCGCGAACTCCCGCACCTGACCCGGGAGTTGATCCACAGCCATCGCATACTCCCCGGCCGACTGGAGTGCTCCGGTCCGCAAGAAAACACCAGTGGTGTTACAGATGGGCTACGTGAAGTTTTCGGAGCGGACGCAGTGTGCCGTCCGCGCCGCCCCGATGACTGTGCGCGAAGGAGTCCGGCCAGGGCCGGCGAACAACTTCGGCCAGGGCGGCGGCGGCCCGCCTCAGGCCACCGCCGCCACCGTCGGCGTCGGCGCCTCGACGGCGGCCGGGCCGCACCGCGTCACGAGGTCGTCCATGGACAGACCCAGCGCGCGGGCGAGGGCGGCGACCGTGAAGAAGGCCGGGGTGGGGGCACGGCCGGTCTCGATCTTCCGCAGGGTCTCCGCGGAGATGCCCGCGCCGGCGGCGACCTCCGCCATGCTGCGGCCGCCACGGGCGTCACGCAGCAACCGGCCGAGCCGCTCGCCGCGTTCGCGCTCTTCGGGGGTGAGAGGGGTGCGCACCATGACCCCATTCTAATACCGATCCCTTCCGGTGGGCCGGTATTAGAATTGGGTACCAAGCGGTATAGTAATTGGCATGGTGGAACTGAAGACGGATGAGTCGATCGACGCGATGTACGAGACGGGGCAGGTCGTGGGGCAGGCGCTCACGGCCGTGCGGGACGCCGCCGACGTGGGGGTCTCGCTGCTCGAACTGGACGAACTGGCCCACGAGGTGCTGCGGAAGGCGGGCGCCACCTCCCCCTTCCTGGGCTACCACCCCTCGTTCGCGCCCACGCCCTTCCCGGCGGTGCTCTGCGCCTCCGTGAACGACGCGATCGTGCACGGCATCCCCACGGCGTACCGGCTGCGCGACGGGGACCTCGTGTCCCTCGACTTCGGCGCGCAGCTGGGCGGCTGGGCCGGGGACTCGGCGCTCAGCTTCGTGGTGGGCACGCCGCGCACGGCGGACCTGCGGCTCGTCGCGACGGCCGAGCGCGCCCTCGCGGCGGGTATCGAGGCGGCCGTCGTGGGCAACCGCATCGGCGACATCGCCCACGCGATCGGCAGCGTCTGCCGGGCCGCCGGGTACGGCATCCCCGACGGGTTCGGCGGGCACGGCATCGGGCGCAGGATGCACGAGGACCCGGGGGTGCCGAACGAGGGCCGCCCCGGGCGCGGGATGAAGCTGCGGCACGGGATGGTCCTGGCGATCGAGCCGATGGTGATCGGCGGGGGTACGGACGGGTACCACGCGGCCCCGGACGGCTGGACGTTGCGCACGAACGACGGTTCCCGGGCGGCGCACGCGGAGCACACGGTGGCGATCACGGAGGCGGGGCCGCGGGTGCTGACCGCGCGGGCGCCCTTCGAACGCGGCTGAGCTGGCGCCGGTCGTCCGGCTGCGGGTGGGGGCTTCTCGCCAGCTCCCCGCGTCCCTTGAGGGCCTCTTACGGGCCTACGGTCTCTTCGGGCCCCCGGCCTGGCCCTGGACACCATCACAAGCCTGTCCGCCACCGTCGAGCGCGCTACCCCTTCACCAGGCCGGGGCCGGCTCTCGGGTGGTCAGGCCGCCGCGTTCAGCAGGTCGGCCAGTACGTCCGGCCGTTCCAGCACGGTCGGGTAGCCGGGACGGCGGCCACCTGGAGGAGTCCGTCCAGGTAGTCCTCCCGCAGCGCTCTCTTGTCGCCGAGGCCGCCCCGCATGATCGCGCGGAGGGCGGGCTTGGGCTGCAGCCCCGCGATCACCGGACCCACTACGGGGGCGAGGGCACCGCTGACCACGAGTCGGGCGAGAAGGCCGGACCGGGCGACCCCGCCGCGGAAGTGTAGGCGTTCACCGGGACGACGCGCCGTACCCGCTCCGGGAGATCGGCCGCGGTGGTCAGGGCGAGCACAGCCCCCATGGACTCCCCGACCAGTGTGACGTCGCGGAGGTCGAGTTCGGCCAGGAGCCGCTTGACGCCCGCACGCATGGCCGGTTCCTCGTACGAGGCGCCGGGCACGATCTCGGAGTAGCCCATCCCCGGCAGGTCGAGGGCGTAGACGGTGTAGTGGTCCGAGACCAGCGGGATGAGGTGGCGGTAGTTGCGGCCGCTGATCGGCTACGCCCTTGATGTCGGGGCCACAGCGCCATCGCCCGTTCGGCCTGGGCGGTGCTGGTCAGTGACGGGTTGACCCCGAGGTGAGCGGCAGCGGCGGGGGCAGACCCTCGTCCGGAGCACGCCCGCGCCCTGCGCGTCTCGCGCCGCCGGGCTCCTGCCCGACGCGCCTGGCCGGCGATCCGGCTGAGGCGGCGCCCGGCGCTCCGGCGGGCGCGTCCCCGGCGATGCGAGGGACGCCCCGTCGGCGGTCTAGCGGGGGGGGACCCGGTGTGCTCCGGCACAGTCGCCGCCTCGCTCGCCGCCGTCCCGGCCCCCCGGCTCGGCGCTCTCGCCCGCGAACCCGCGCCGGCCCGGCAGGACCGCGAAGACGATCAGTGTTCCGGCGGCCATGATGATCCCGCCGACGAGGCTGGTCTGGGCGACGCCGTGGGCGAAGGCCTGGTGGACGGCGTCCACGGCGGCCTGGGCCTGCTGGGGCCCGGCGGAGGGATCCTGCGCGACCCGCTCCGCTACGGCCAGGCCGGCGCCGACCGAGTCCCTGGCGATCTCCATCGCCTCGCCGGGGAGCCGGTTGCCGACCAGGTCGGTCAGCTCGTCCCGGTAGGCCGTGCCCAGCAGCGAGCCCAGCACCGCGATGCCCAGCGCCCCGCCCAGTTCGAGCGCGGTGTCGTTGACACCGCCGCCGACGCCCAGCTCGGACTCGGGGAAGGATCCCATGATCGTGTCGGTCGCCGGGGAGATGCTCAGTCCGAGCGCGAGGCCCAGCATCATCAGCGGCACCAGGAAGTCCCCGTACGTCGACCCCTTGTCGATCTGGGTGAGCAGGAGCATGCCCGCCGTGCCGACGGCCATGCCGGTCACGACCATCACCCTCACCCCCAGCTTCGGGGCGAGCAGCCCGGTCACCGCGGACCCGAGGAACACCGCACCGCCCAGCGGCAGCAGCCGTACACCCGTGTCGAGGGCGCCGTAGCCGAGGACGAACTGCAGGAACTGCGTCGCGTAGTAGATCACGGCGAACATACCGAAGAAGAAGAACAGCACCGCGAGCATCGACCCGGTGAAGGGCCGCAGCGCGAACTTGCGGACGTCCAGCATCGGGTGCGGGTGCCGCAGCTCCCAGGCGACGAAGGCGACCAGACCGGCACCGGCGACCACGGCGGCGGTGACGGGGCCGGCGCCCCAGCCGGAGTGCGGGCCCTCGATGGCGGCGTAGATCAGGGAGCCGACGGAGACGATCGACAGCAGACCACCGACGTAGTCGATGCGGCCCATGCCCTCCGCCTTCGACGGCGGTACCAGGGCGAGCGCGCCGAACACGGCGACGAGGGCGATCGGCACGTTGATCAGGAAGGTCGAGCCCCAGGCGTGGTCCTCCAGCAGCCAGCCGGAGACCAGCGGGCCGACGGCCACCGCCACCCCGGAGGTCGCGGCCCAGGCCGTGATGGCCTTGGCCCGCTCGCTCCGGGGGAAGGTCGCGACCACCAGGGACAGCGTGGCCGGCATCACGACCGCGGCACCGACACCCATGATCGCGCGGGCCACGATGACCAGCGTGGTCTCGTCGACCAGGCTCCCCATCACCGAACCGCCGGCGAAGATCAGCAACCCCAGCACCAGCGCACCGCGTCGGCTGTACTTGTCGCCTATCGCGCCCAGCACCAGCATCAGCGCCGCGTACGGAACGGTGTAGCTG
The DNA here is from genome assembly GCF_018728545.1 of Streptomyces sp. ATCC 21386. NCBI lineage: Bacteria > Bacillati > Actinomycetota > Actinomycetes > Kitasatosporales > Streptomycetaceae > Streptomyces > Streptomyces sp. ATCC 21386. The sequence goes on along the minus strand of NZ_JAAVVL010000001.1, from coordinate 3,243,759 downwards.
TCGACGACCCACTGCAGATCACTGCTGCTCAGGCCCAGATCGGTGGTCATGTCGGGGGCGGCGACGATCAGCGACGTGTTCGCCATCACCGTGATCAGCAGGCTCAGGCACAGCACGAGCAGCGCCCACCAGCGCCGCGCGTAAGGCCCCGTCATTTTCTCCACGGGGGTGTTCGCGAGGAAGGACATCAGAAGCTCCTGAGGGGGACGGGGCGGACGAGCGGAATCACTTGACTGCCCGTGAGTCGAGCGGGCGACGGGCTGGGTTCTCCGGGCTTCGAGATCATCGTGTGGCCGCTTGTGGGCTTGCCTCGGCGATCCCCTGGAGGGCCGCGTCGGTGTCCGCGATGGCCAGCACCTTGTTGATGTCGGCGCCGGCCAGTGCGCCGGCCGCCGCGGAGGCCCCGACCTGGGCGACCGGATCGGTGACGTTGCCGGCCACCCACACACCCGGCACCTCGCTGGTGCCGGCCATGCCGGAGGCGAAACCGCGGCCCATGTTCGGCAGGTCCCGCACCGGCAGGCCCAGACCTTCCAGGCCCTGGGTGCGGGCCTGCATCTGCGGGGCGACGGCGAGGACGCGGCGGGCCACGACCTGGCCGTCGGCCAGGCGCACACCCGCGAGGGCACCGTCCTCGTCGTCCACGACCTCGGTGACCGGGGTGTCGACGACGCGGATGCCGCGGGCGGCGAAGCGGGCGCGGCTGTCCTCGTCCAGGTCGGTGCCGTGGGTGAAGTAGGTCAGGTCCTCGGTCAGCTGGCGGAACAGATACGCGTGGCCGATGGAGGCCGGGCCGGTGGCGAGGATGCCGACGGGCTCGTCGCGCACCTCCCAGCCGTGGCAGTACGGGCAGTGCACCACGCTGTGTCCCCAGTGCTCGGCGAGCCCGGGCACCTCCGGGAGCACATCCTTCAGGCCGGTGGCCACCAGGACGCGGCGGGCGGTGGTGCGGCGGCCGTCGGCCAGGGTGACGGTGAACCGCAGGTCCCCGTCCGCCGACGGGGCGGCGGGCTCGGCCGAGACCACCTCGCCGAACACGACGCGTCCGCCGTACTGGCGCACCTGCTCCCGGCCCCGTCGAAGGATCTCGGGCGGCGGGGTGCCGTCCAGGGCGAGGAGGCCGTGCACGGCCTCCGCCGGAGCGTTGCGCGGCAAGCCGCTGTCGATCACGACGACCGAGCGGCGGGAGCGGGCGAGGATCAGCGCACCGTTCAGCCCCGCGGCGCCCCCGCCGATCACCACCGCGTCGACGGTCCCCTCGGCCAGTGCGTCGCTCGCGTACGGAGGAGGCGTCACAGCCGTGGCCTCCTGCCTTTCCTTGTCAGTCATGGTTCGGTCAACCTTTCGAGTTCTGGGTGGTCGCAGGGGTCAGCTGTTCAGGAAGCCCACGATGTGGTCGGCGATGGAGTTCGCCGTCGCCGGGATCGCGAGGATCAGACCGGGCCTTGCCGGCCTGGAAGGCGTCGCGATGCCGGGCGGCGCAAGGGAGTGCACAGCACGGGTTGCTCTCCATCGCGCCAGGCGTGCAAGCACCCTGTCCGGTGAGCTCAGAGGGGTTTTTTACTGAACAGTCCGGAACCTAGGCGGTTCTGTACTGAGTTGTCAAATACCTCGGCGCGGTCGTACCTTCTACGTATGGCGAGACCACGAAGCTTCGACCGCGACCACGTCCTCCATGCCGCCGAGCGGCAGTTCCGCGCCTCGGGCTACAACGGCACGAGCGTCGACGACATCAGCGCCGCCACCGGCCTGGGCCGCGGCAGCCTCTATGCCGCGTTCGAGGGCAAGCACGGCGTGCTGCTGGAGGCGATGGCCGGCTACTTCGCCCGGCTGGGGCAGGGGCCGCGGAAGATGCTCGCCGGACCGGACGAGGGCGCCCTGGAACGACTGCACGCGTACTTGCTCCGCGCCGTCCACGGGGTGCCCCTCGCGGCCGACGTGCCCCCCGCCTCCGACCGGGCGGGGGCGGCCTGCTTCGCCGCCAAGATGGCCCTGGAGGTCGGCGCCTCCGACCCCGAGGTGAAACGCCTGGCCAAGGAGTGCTTCTCCGTGGTCCGGACGGCGGTGGCCGAGTGTGTGCGGGCGGCGCAGCGCAACGGTGACATCGACCCCGACGCGGACCCCGACGACCTCGCGTACCTTCTGCTGACCGTCATCCGCGGGACCGATGTCGTAGGCGCGTACGGCCACAGCCCCGACCGCCTGACCTCGATCGCGGAGAGCGCGTTCGCCTTGCTGCCTCGCCCGCGCCACAGCTGAGACGAGCCAGGTTTACGCGCCGCCGTGACCTCGTGGGGCTAGAGACCTCCGTACACGGGAACCCGGCGCCGAATGAACAGCGAATTCCCGGGGCCGGAGGGCTACGGTCCGGACCCCTTCACCGAGTTCTTCGCCCGTTTCTTCGGCGGCCCGCGCCCGCAGCGGATCGAGATCGGCCGGCTGATGAGCGGCCAGGCCCGCCAGTTGGTGGCCGACGCGGCGGCCTACGCGGCGCGGCACGGCAGCACCGACCTGGACACCCAGCATCTGCTGCGTGCCGCGCTGAGCGCCGAACCGACCCGAAGTCTGGTGGCCCGCGCGGGTGCCGACCCCGACGCGCTGGCCGGTGCGATCGACGAGCGGTCGGGGCCCGAGCGGCACAAACCCGGCCAGGGGCCCGCCCCCGCGTCGCTCGCGCTCACCCCGGCGGTCAAGCGTGCCCTGTTGGACGCGCACGAGCTGGCCCGGGCCACCGGCGCCGGCCACATAGGCCCCGAACACGTCCTCAGCGCCCTCGCCGCCAACCCGGACTCGGCCGCCGGTCACATCCTCGGCGCCGCGCACCTGTCGGCCGGCGCGCTGCCGCCGGACGCGGCGGACCCGTCGGCACCGACGCCGCCCGTGGGCATCCCCTTGTCCGGGTTCCCCCGCTCCGACCTTCCGCGGCGCTCCGGCAGCGCCACCCCGACCCTCGACAAGTACGGCCGCGACCTGACCGACCTCGCCCTCCAGGGCCGTATCGACCCGGTCATCGGCCGGGAGGCGGAGATCGAGCAGACCGTCGAGGTGCTCTCCCGGCGCGGCAAGAACAACCCGGTACTGATCGGTGAGGCGGGTGTCGGCAAGACCGCGATCGTGGAGGGGCTGGCCCAGCGCATCGCCGACGGTGACGTGCCCGATGTGCTGGCCGGGCGCCGTGTGGTCGCCCTGGACCTGTCCGGTGTGGTCGCCGGGACCCGTTACCGGGGCGACTTCGAGGAGCGGCTCACCAACATCGTCGACGAGATCCGCGCGCACTCCGCCGAACTGGTCGTCTTCATCGACGAGTTGCACACGGTCGTGGGCGCCGGCTCCGGTGAGGGCAGCGCGATGGACGCGGGCAACATCCTCAAACCGGCCCTCGCGCGCGGCGAGCTGAACATCGTCGGGGCGACGACGCTGGAGGAGTACCGGCGGATCGAACGTGACGCGGCGCTGGCCCGCCGGTTCCAGCCGGTACTGGTCCCGGAGCCGGACAGCGGTGACGCCCTGGAGATCCTGCGGGGGCTGCGCGACCGCTACGAGGCCCACCACCAGGTCCGCTACACCGACGAGGCACTGGCGGCCGCCGTGGAGCTGTCCAACCGGTATCTCACCGACCGACGGCTGCCCGACAAGGCCATCGACCTGATGGACCAGGCCGGCGCCCGGGTCCGGCTGCGGGCGCGGACCAAGGGCACGGACGTACGGGCCCTGGAGCGGGAGATCGAGCAGCTGACCCGGGACAAGGACCAGGCGGTCACCGGTGAGCGGTACGAGCAGGCGACCCGGTTGCGGGACCGGATCGGGGAGCTGCGGCAGCGGATCGACGCGGGGCGCGACGAGGGGCGGGCCGACGACGGGCAGAGCCTGGAGATCGGTGCCGAGGACATCGCCGAGGTCGTCTCCCGGCAGACCGGCATCCCCGTCAGCAGCCTCACCCAGGAGGAACGGGAACGGCTGCTGGGGCTCGCGGAGCGGCTGCGCCGACGGGTCGTCGGACAGGACGAGGCGGTGGACGTGGTGGCGGACGCCGTACTGCGCTCGCGGGCCGGGCTCGCCAGTCCCGAACGGCCGATCGGCAGCTTCCTGTTCCTCGGCCCGACCGGCGTCGGCAAGACGGAGCTGGCCCGCGCGCTCGCGGAGGCCCTCTTCGGCAGCGAGGACCGGATGGTGCGGCTCGACATGAGCGAGTACCAGGAACGGCACACGGTCAGCCGCCTGGTGGGCGCCCCGCCCGGCTATGTCGGCCACGAGGAGGCCGGTCAGCTGACCGAGACCGTACGGCGCCACCCGTACTCGCTGCTGTTGCTGGACGAGGTGGAGAAGGCCCACCCGGACGTCTTCAACCTGCTGCTCCAGGTCCTCGACGACGGTCGGCTCACCGACTCGCAGGGCCGTACGGTCGACTTCACCAATGCCGTGGTCGTCATGACGAGCAACTTGGGCTCGGACGCCATCGGCCGGGCCGGGGCGGGGCTCGGTTTCTCGGCAGGCGGCGCCGAGGCGGACGAGGAGGACCGGCGGGAGCGGATCCTGCGGCCGCTCCGGGAGCACTTCCGGCCCGAGTTCCTCAACCGCATCGACGAGATCGTCGTCTTCCGCCGGCTCGGCGACGACCAACTGCGGCGGATCACCGATCTGTTGCTGGAAGGAACGCGGCGGCGGCTGCACGCGCGGGGCGTCACGATCGAGTTCGGCGAGCAGGCCGTCGACCATCTCGCCCGCCACGGCCACCAGCCCGAGTACGGCGCCCGGCCGCTGCGCCGCACGATCCAGCGGGAGGTCGACAACCCGCTGTCACGGCTGCTGCTCGACGGGCGGCTGCCGTCCGGCAGCCGGGTGGTGGCGGAGGTGGAGGACGGGCGGCTTGCGTTCCGTACGACGCCGCCGCCCGCCTCCGGGGGCGCTACCTGACGGGGTGCACGACCATCGCCGCGCCGCCGCCGCGCCGTACGGTCTCCGCGGCGGCCAGCCACTTGCCGTTGGGCAGACGCTGGACGGCGGTGGCCGCGCCGATCTCCGGGTTCTGCCGGAAGCCGTGCCCGATGGCTTCGAGTTCGGTCTTCAGCGGGCTGTTCCACAGGCCCGGTTCGAGTTCGGTGGTGGTCTGGTTGCGCTGACTGGCGCGCGGCGCGGCGATCGCGTCGACCAGCGGCAGGCCCCGGTCGAGGAAGCCGGTCAGGGTCTGCAGCACGGTCGTGATGATGGTCGCGCCGCCGGGCGAGCCGAGCGCCACCACGGGCTTGCCGTGCCCGTCGAGCACGATCGTCGGTGACATCGACGAACGCGGCCGCTTGCCCGGTCCCGGCAGGTTCGGGTCGTGCACGGCGGGGTTAGCCGGGGTGAAGGAGAAGTCCGTCAGCTCGTTGTTGAGGAGGAAGCCCCGGCCGGGCACGGTGATGCCGCTGCCACCGGTCTGCTCGATGGTCAGGGTGTAGGAGACGACGTTGCCCCACTTGTCGGCGACCGTGAGGTGGGTCGTGCTGTCGCCCTCGTACGTCGTCGGCGCGGCCGTGCCGCCGGTCGCGCAGGGCGCCGGGTTGCGCGGGTCACCGGGGGCGACGGGGCTGGTGAGCACCGCGTCGTCCTTGATCAGGCACTCGCGGGAGTCGGCGAACCGCTGCGAGAGCAGTTCCCTCGTCGGTACGTCCTCGAAGGCGGGGTCGCCGACCCAGCGGCCCCGGTCGGCGAACGCGATCCGGCTCGCCTCGATGTAACGGTGCAGGTACTGGACGTCGCTCGCCTTGGAGAGGTCGGTCCGCTCCAGGATGTTGAGCGCCTCGGAGACCGTCGTGCCGCCGGAGGAGGAGGGCGCCATGCCGTACACGCCGAGGCCGCGGTACGACGTCTTCGTGGGGGCCTGCCGCTTGGTGCGGTACCTGGCGAGGTCGGCCCTGGTCAGGTCGCCGGGGCGGGCGTTGTACCCCGAGGCCGGGTCGACCGGCGGCTTGTTGACCGTGTCGACGATGTCCTGGGCGAGGTCGCCCCGGTAGAGCGCGCCGACGCCCTTGCGGCCCAACTCGGCATAGGTGCGGGCCAGATCGGGGTTCTTGAGCGTCGAGCCGACCACCGGAAGCCTCCCTCCGGGGAGGTAGAGGTCGACCGTGGCCGGGAAGTTGCGGAACCGGGCCTCGTTGGAGGCGGTCTGGGCGCGGAAGGTCTCGTCGACCACGAACCCGTCGCGGGCGAGTCTCTCGGCGGGCTTCAGCAGCTTGTCGAGGGGTTTGCTGCCCCAGCTCTTCAGCGCGGTCCCCCAGGTGGCGGGGGTGCCGGGGGTGCCGACGCTCAGCCCGCTGGTGACGGCCTCGGCGAACGGGATCGGCTGCCCGTTCTCCAGGAAGAGGTCCTCGCCGGCGCTGAGCGGCGCGGTCTCGCGGCCGTCGACGGTGTGCACCGTACGGGACTTGGCGTCGTAGTAGACGAAGTAGCCGCCTCCGCCGATGCCCGCCGAGTAGGGCTCGGTGACACCGAGCGCGGCAGCCGTGGCCACCGCGGCGTCCACCGCGTTGCCGCCCTTGCGGAGCACCTCGATGCCGGCGGCGGAGGCGTCCGGGTCGACGCTGGAGACGGCGCCGCTGTAGCCGACGGCGACCGGGGTCTTCGAGGGGGTGTTCGTCGCCGCCGAGGTCGGCGGTGCCGCCCCCACCGACATCACGGCGGACGTCGCCGCCAGTACAGCCAGTTTCCGCGCGACAGGGCGACGCAGACGCATCCGTACCTCCAGTCAAGGACCGTCCGCGCAGACTAACGCGGCTGCCATGGCCCCGTCAGGAGGCACTCCGGGGCCATGAAGGGGACATGGGATTCGAGCACTGTTCGACGGCGCCCGCTACCATGCGCGGCCATGAATGACGACGTGCGCAATATCGTCCTCGGCGTGATCGCGGCGGGGCTCAGTGCCTCCCTGGGCTGGTTCTTCCGGACGTACCTGTGGAAGCGGAAGCTCCGCCGCAAGCAGACGTTCTTCGGGCTGCCGGCGAACTCGGAGTCCCTGCTGGTGGTCAACCGGGATCCGTCCAGCGCGGACCTGGCGGTCCACCGCTTCGACGTGTTCGCGCTGCTGGAGCTCTCCGCGCTGATCAAGGACTGCGGCTCGCACGCCCAGATCATCACCCAGGACGCGGCACAGCAGGGCTTCGGCGAGCGCACCGAGTTCTGCGTGGGAGGCCCCATATCAAATCGCCGGATGGCGGCGCACATAGGGGCGATGCTGCCCGGCGTCACCTTCAACAGCGATCCTGAGCCGGGCCCGCACCGGGCGGCCTTCCAGATCGGCAGCGAGCAGTACCGCCTGGAGCCCGGCGTCACCGAACACGTGCTCCTGGCGCGGCTCACCACCGGACAGCCGGACCAGGCCCGGCCGGTCTTCCTCTTCTGCGGCCAGCGCGCCATCACCAACCAGGCCGCCACGCGCTATCTCGCCCGCAACCACGAGCGTCTGCACCGCAAGTACGGAACGGGCACCTTCGTGCTCCTCCTGAAGGTCGTCAACTCCCAGGCGTACGGCGCCGACGTGGTCGAGCTCGTCGCGGACGTCACCCGGGCGGCCCAGACGCCGGCACCCGCACCGACCGCCCCCGCCCAGATCTCGCACCGCGCCTCATAGTTCACCGCCGAACGTTACCGTCACGTAACTTACCGAGGAGTTACTTCCGGTAAGGGTGTCCGGTTACCGTCGGGTCACTTTGCACTGACACGAGTGAGGAGCGACCCGTGAGACACCCGCACGGCACCACATCGCGTACGACCAGGGCGCTGCGGACGAGCGCCGTGGGCGCCGTCTCGGCCACCCTGGTCGCCGGCACGGCCCTCGGCCTCGCCCCCGCCGCCCAGGCGGCGTCAGGTTCCACCGCCGCGCCCACCACCCGCTTCGTCGACATCAAGGGCGAGGGCGGGATCGTCCTCAAGGCCAATGTGGTCGCCCCGGCGGACGCCTCCCGCACGTACCCGCTCCTGGTCCTGCCCACGAGCTGGGGTCTGCCCCAGGTCGAGTATCTGGCCCAGGCCCAGAAGCTGGCCGACGCGGGCTACGTCGTGGTCAGTTACAACGTGCGCGGCTTCTGGGAGTCCGGCGGATACATAGAGGTCGCCGGACCACCCGACATAGCCGACGCCTCCAAGGTGATCGACTGGGCACTCGCCAACACCCCGGCCGACGCGGCGCACATCGGCATGGCGGGGCTGTCGTACGGGGCGGGTATCAGTCTCCTCGCCGCCGCACACGACAAGCGCGTCAAGGCGGTCGCCGCGCTGAGCGGCTGGGCGGATCTGATCGACTCGATCTACGGCGGGCGCACCCAGCACCTCCAGGCGTCCGCCCTGCTCGACGGCGCCGGACGGATCACCGGGCGACAGAGCCCCGAACTCCAGCAGACCTTCAAGGACTTCTACGCCTCCAACCTCGCCAAGGAAGAGGACATGATCACCTGGGGGAAGAAACGTTCCCCCGAGACCTATGCGGACCGGCTCAACACCCACGGCACGGCCGTCATGCTCGCCAACGCCTGGGGCGACTCGATCTTCCCGCCCAACCAGTACGCCGACTTCTACGAGAAGCTCACCGGCCCGAAGCGGCTGGAGTTGCGGCCGGGCGACCACGCCACCACCGAGATGACCGGTCTGTTCGGGCTCCCCAACGACGTGTGGACGGACACCCGGCGCTGGTTCGACCGCTATCTGAAGGGCACCGCCAACGGCATCGACCGCGAGCAGCCCGTCCGGCTCAAGTCCCGTACGGGCGGCGCCTTCGAGGGCTACCCGGACTGGAAGTCGGTCACCGCCACCCGCAAGAAGATCGCCCTGGCGAGCGGTACCACGATCCGCGCGAACGTCGACTCGGGCGCGAACGGCGGGGTGGTCTTCCTCTCCAGCATCCTGGACCAGGTGGCCCAACTCCCGCCCGTGGCCTCGATACCGCTGCTGCCGCGCCGCTGGGCGGCCGTATGGCAGTCGGAGAAGTACCCGACCTCGCAGGCCGTGCGCGGCACCGCGAAACTGCACACCACGGTGACGGCCACCAAGGAGAGCGGCACCCTCGTCGCCTACCTGTACGACGTGGGCCCGCTCGGCCTCGGCAAGCTGGTCAGCCACGCGCCGTACACCTTCCACGGCGAGACGCCCGGCAAGCCGTTCGCTGTGGACCTGGAGTTGCTCTCCACGGCCTACGACGTTCCGGCGGGCCACCGCCTCGCCCTGGTCGTCGACACGGTCGACCCGCTCTACATCGAGCACAACCCGACCGGCGCGCAGCTGACCTTCTCCTCGCCGCCGAACGACCCGTCGTACGTGTCGATCCCGCTGCGCGAGCAGTGATCTCCGGCTGCCGCCGGGCGGGCCTGGCCCCAGGCTGCTGCGCGCCCGGCAGCAGCGTCCCTGTTCGGCCGGGGGTGGCGTCCACGGCCTCGCTCACCCCAAGTGGATGAACCGCTCATCGTAGTCGAGGCCCGCGTCCGGTCCAGCGCCGGTGGTCAGTGCTTGAGGATCTTGGAGAGAAAGTCCTTGGCGCGGTCGCTCTCCGGGTTCGTGAAGAACGCGTCCGGAGAGCGGTCCTCGACGATGCGGCCGTCCGCCATGAAGACCACCCGGTTGGCGGCCGATCGGGCGAAACCCATCTCATGGGTGACGACGACCATGGTCATGCCCTCGCGCGCCAACTGCTGCATCACTTCGAGGACTTCGTTGATCATCTCCGGGTCGAGGGCCGAGGTGGGCTCGTCGAACAGGATGACCTTGGGGTCCATGGCGAGGGCGCGGGCGATGGCCACCCGCTGCTGCTGGCCGCCGGAGAGCTGGGCCGGGTACTTCGGCGCCTGGTCGGCGAGACCGACCCGGGCCAGAAGTTCGCGCGAGCGCCGGCCGGCCTCCTCCTTCTTCCGTTTACGGACCTTGATCTGACCGAGCGACACATTCTGCAGGACCGTCTTGTGCGCGAAGAGGTTGAAGGACTGGAAGACCATGCCCACGTCCGCGCGGAGCGCCGCCAGGGCCTTGCCCTCGCTCGGCAGCGGCTGCCCGTCGATCCGGATCGTGCCGGAGCGGATGGGCTCCAGCCGGTTGATCGCCCTGCACAGCGTCGACTTCCCCGACCCGGACGGGCCGATGACGACGACCACCTCCCCCTTGCCGACGGTGAGGTCGATGTCCTGGAGGACATGCAGCTCCCCGAAGTACTTGTTCACGTCGTGCATCTCGATCAGCGGTTCGACCGCCATGCCCTGCCCGCCCTACTCGCCCTCGACCGTGTGATGTCGCAGGTGCCGCAAACTATCCGGACGGAGGGGACCGCAAGACGCGACACGCACTCGCGGGGATTAGCCGTATTGTCGGCCGCCGTCCGCCTGTCCGCCGCCGTCCGCCTGTCCGCCGCCGTCCGCCTGTCGGTCACCGTCCGCTCGTCCGCCGCTGTCCGCGCCGGGGAGCGCGCGCGGGCCGCTCACTGCTCGGCGACCTCGGCGTAGAGCTGGGAGAGCTCCGGTGCGCCGCTGGCGGCCCACGCCTGGCCCGCCTCCACCACGTCGATCTCACGTCCGGAGTCCAGCCGCACCACGGGCTGGCCGTTGGGCCAGATCTCCCAGCGGGCGCCCGGGACGGTCCGGACCACGACCGTGCCCAGGTAGAGGCCCGCGTCGTTCCCGAGCCAGGCCGCGGTCTCCTCGTCGTCGCGCCAGCGCGGGACGAGTTGGTCGATCGCCTCCAACGAGCCTGCGGAGTCGTCGAGTTCGACTCCGTCCAGCGCCGCCTGCGCGCGCAGCAGTTCGCATTCGGAGAGAAGTTCGGCGAGGCCCTCGTGACCGTCGTCGTCACCGTCGCCGCCGGTGAACACCGCGACCCCGAACGCGGGGTCACGCCTCTTGCGCCAGTTGCCCAGGAAAGAGATGTTCATGTGCTCAGCGTGTCACCCGCCTCACCCTTCGCACCACAGGCGCGCGGAAACCGCTTGTTCGCCGGGAGTTCGGCCGTGGTTCCCGCCTGCCTCATTGACGGGTCCCTGACGCCTCTTTAGCTTCATGGCACATCCGTCGTCATGTCACATCGGTCGTCTCGTCGTTGTACCGGTGTCGCACCCGTGGGCGCAGCGATGTCGTGTCCGTCGGCATCGCCGCCGTCGCGGGTCCAGCGAGCAGAAGGGATCACGCGTGCGCCGACGCGTCTGGAGAACGGCCGTCGTCCTGGCACTCGTGGCGGCGGTCGCACCCGTCGCCACGGCCCGAGCCGCCGCCGGCCCGGCGGCCGAACCGGCGCCGCTGGAACACCTCTTCGACAACAGAGCGGTCAGCGACGACGCGCGGCCCGCCGACGCCGACTTCGACGGCTCCGGCCGTTCCCTCTCCGCCGGCGACCTGACGGCCGCCGGATGGGCACCGGGGCGCACGCTGACCGTTCAGGGCGCGCACCTGACCTGGCCGCGCCGTGCGGCGGGCGAGCCCGACAACGTACGCGCCGCGGGCCAGGCCGTGCGCGTACGGGGCCGGGGCGACGCGCTGGCCTTCCTGGTGGCCGCCACGGGCGGCGCCGACGCGACCGGCACGGGCACGGTCCGCTACCGGAACGGCACCCGCTCGCCGTACCGGCTGACCGCCCCCGACTGGCGCACCGGGCCCCTCGCCACCAAGGCCGTCGCCCTCCCCCATGTGAACTCCCCCGGCGGTCAACTCACCGAGAAGGCTCGGCTGTACGTCGTCACCGTGCCGCTCGTCCGGGGCCGGGAAGTCTCCTCGGTGACCCTCCCGCGCGTCCCCGACCTGCATGTGTTCGCCCTCTCGGTCCGCCCCGACGCGGCCGCCTGGACCGGCAGTTGGGCCGCTTCCACGTCCGGCTATCCGGCCGTCGGCCCCTGGACGGACCGGACCCTGCGGCTGGTCGTCCACACCTCGGCGGGCGGGCACCGGGTGCGGATCCGGCTCGACAACACCTTCGCCTCGGCTCCGGTACGGGTGGGCGGCGCGACGGTGGCGGTGCGGGCGACGGGCGCGACCGCCCGGAACCGGCCGGTGGCCCTGTCCTTCCGTGGTGCGGCCGGCACCGTGATCCCGGCCGGCGCGCAGGCGTTCAGCGATCCGCTGGGCTTCGAGGTGCCGCCGGACACCGACCTGCTGGTGAGCTTCCACCTGCCCGGCACGGTGACGGCCGCCCCCGTGCACCGGCTCGCCCGGCAGACGTCGTACGTCAGCGAACCCGGGAACCACGCGGGGGACGCGTCGGCCACGGCGTACACCTCCACGATCTCGTCCTGGCCGCTGCTGACCGGCGTGGACGTGGGCGGCGGACCGGGCTCCGTCGTGCTCCTCGGGGACTCGATCACGGACGGGGAGGCCACGACCGTCGACGCGAACCGGCGGTGGCCGGACGTCCTGGCCCGGCGGCTGCTGAGCCAGGACGAGGTCCCGCGCTACGGCGTCCTCAACCAGGGGATCTCGGCGAACCGGGTGGTCACCGACCGCTACTCCGGTGACGGTGTCTCCACCGACACCGGCGGCGTCAGTGCCCTGCACCGCCTCGACCGCGATGTCCTCGCCCAGACCTCCGCCCGTACCGTCGTCGTCTTCCAGGGCGTCAACGACGTCCGCTGGGGTGCCACGGCCGGCGAGGTCGTCGCCGGGCTGCGGGAGATCGCGGCCCGGGGACGCGAGCGGGGTCTGCGCGTGCTCGTGGCGACCGTGGCGCCCTGCGAGGGCGAGGCGCGCTGCACGGCCGCCGTCGACGCCCAGCGGGTCGCGGTGAACGAGTGGATCCGGGGCGGCGAGGCGGGCGAGGCGTTCGACGGGGTCCTCGACTTCGACGAGGTGCTGCGCGACCCGGCTCGTCCGGCCCGGCTGCTCCCCGCGTACGACACCGGGGACCACCTGCATCCGAACGAGGCGGGCCTCGCGGCGCTCGCCGAGTCGGTGGACCTCGACCTGCTGTGACGGCCCGCGCGGCCCGGAGGCGTCGCGCGGGTCAGACCTCCAGGTCCACCACGACCGGCGCGTGGTCCGAGGCGCCCTTGCCCTTGCGCTCCTCCCGGTCCACGTACGCGTCGGTGACCGCCTTGGCGAACGGCTCGTTGCCGTAGACGAGGTCGATGCGCATGCCGCGGTTCTTCGGGAAACAGAGCTGGCGGTAGTCCCAGTACGTGAAGGGGTGCTCGTACTTGAGGGGCCGGGGGACCACGTCGGTCAGGCCCGCCTCGCGCAGGGAGGCCAGGGCGGCGCGCTCGGCGGGGGTGACGTGGGTGAGGCCCTCGAACGCGGCGACGTCGTACACGTCGTCGTCCGTCGGCGCCACGTTGTAGTCGCCCATGACGGCGAAGGGGCGGCTGCCGGCCGCGTCACCGGCGACGGCGGCCTTGAGGGCCTCGAACCACTGGAGCTTGTACGCGTAGTGCGGGTGGTCGACCTCGCGGCCGTTCGGCACGTACACCGACCAGACGCGGACCGGGCCGCAGGTCGCCGAGATCGCGCGGGGCTCCACGGAGCCGTCGTAGCCGGGATCGCCGGGCAGGCCCTTGACGACGTCCTCGATGCCGACGCGGGAGATCACCGCCACGCCGTTCCACCGCCCCGTCGCGTGCACGGCGGCCTCGTAGCCCGCCTCGCGCAGGGCGTCGAGCGGGAAGCCGTCCTCGGCGATCTTGGCCTCCTGGAGGCAGAGCACGTCCGTGCCGCTGCTCTCCAGCCAGGCGAGGAGCCTCGGGAGGCGGGCGGTGATCGAGTTCACGTTCCAGGTCGCGATGCGCATGCCCCACAACCTACCGGGCGGGTCCGACAACGCCCGTCCCGCCCGGTCACGGCCCTGTGGGGCCCCTGGTCCGGGGGCCGCTACACGTCCGCGGAGGCCCCGGGCGCGAGCCGGAGGTGTTCCGCGCCGCCCAGGGCACCGATCTGGCGGTCGTAGATGGGGCGGGCCAGGTCGGTGAGCAGGGCGTCGTGGATGTCGTACGCCCGCTGCGGCCCGACCTCGCGGACGTAGTCGATGACCTCGGAGATCTTGCTCCAGGGGGCCATCACCGGGAGCATCAGCGTCTCGACGGGGTGACCGGGGACGGTGAGGGCGTCGCCGGGGTGGAAGACACGGCCGCCGTCGACGAGGTAGCCGACGTTGGTGATGCGCGGGATGTCCGGGTGGATCACCGCGTGCAGCTCGCCGTGGACCTGCACGTCGAAGCCGGCGGCGGTGAACGTGTCGCCGTGGCCGACGGTGTGCACCCGGCCCGGGAAGGCGGCGGAGAGCTGCTCGGCGACCGAGCGCAGGGTCCAGATCTCGGCAGCCGGGTTGCCCTCCAGGGCAGCCCGCAGCCGTCCCTCGTCGAAGTGGTCCGGGTGCTCGTGGGTGACCAGCACGGCGTCCGCGCCGAGGGCGGCGTCCTCCTCGCTGAACCCGCCCGGGTCGATGACGAGCGTGCGTCCGTCCTTCTCCAGCCGGACGCAGGCGTGCGACTTCTTCGTGAGCTTCATGGTCATGGCTCCATCCTCCCCCGGACGGGCAGCCGGCGGCGGCTCACTCCTCGGGGGTGGTCTCCTCGCGGATGACCTGCTGGGCCACGCGGAACGCGCTGTTCGCGGCCGGTACCCCGCAGTAGACGGCCGCCTGGAGGAGGACTTCCTTGATCTCGTTCGGGGTGAGGCCGTTGCGCAGGGCGGCGCGGGTGTGGAAGGCGAGCTCGTCCAGGTGCCCGCCGGCGACGAGCGCGGTCAGGGTGACACAGCTGCGGGAACGGCGGTCGAGGCCGGGCCGGTCCCAGATCTCGCCCCAGGCGTAGCGGGTGATGAACTCCTGGAAGTCGCCGGAGAAGTCGTCCGCCGACGCCAGCGCCCGATCCACGTGCGCGTCACCGAGCACCTCGCGGCGGACCTTCAGCCCGGCGTCGTACGGGTCCGGTCTGCCCGTCGCCTCCGGCTGGAGGACGGGCGGCGCGATCTCGGCGACCGGGCCGGTCTGCGGCATGACGGCCCCGAGGGCGGGCTTGACCGGGGCTGCCGGGATGGCGACCTGGCCGGTGGTCGAGTCGTAGGCGGGCTGCCAGGCGGTGGAGAAGTGGCGGACGAGCAGATCGGTGACGGCGGCGGGCTGCTCGACCGGGACGAGGTGGGAGGCGCCGGGGACGACCGCGAGCCGGGCGTCCGGGATGCCCGCGACCAGCGTTCGGGCCTCGGCGGGGCCGGTGACCTGGTCGTCGGAGCCGACGAGGACGAGGGTGGGGACGCCGATCCGGCCGAGTTCGGCACGCACGTCGAACGAGGCGAGCGCCTCGCAGGCGGCGATGTAGCAGCCGGGGTCGGTGGTACGGACCATCTGTACGGCCCACTCGGTGATGGCGGGCTGCGCCGCCGCGAACCCTGCGGTGAACCAGCGATCGGGGGACGTCCGCGCGATGGGGTCGAGGCCGTTGGTCCGCACGATCACCCCGCGCTGGCGAAACTCGTCGGCCGTGCCGAAGCGCGGCGAGGAGGCGATCAGCGCGAGCGAGGCGAGGCGCTCGGGGTGGCGCAGCGCCAGTTCGGTGCCGATGGCGCCGCCGAACGCGCAGCCCGCGTAGCCGAACCGCTGGACGCCGACCGCGTCCAGCGTGGCCAGCAGACGGGCGGCCAGTTCGGTGACCGAGCCGCCGGGGTACGCCGGTGCGCCGCCGTGACCCGGCAGGTCGAAGCGGAAGATCCGCCACTGCTTGGTCAGTTCCGGGATCTGACGGTCCCACATGTGCCATGTGGTACCCAGTGAGGGACCCAGGATCAGGACGGGAGCGTCTTCTGGCCCGTCAAAGCGGTATTGCAGGGTGTTCGGTGGTGTCTCGCTCACCCGTCTGAGCCTCTCATCTGTCACGACAGCCCCTATGAGCGGGGTGCTGGCTGCAGCTGTTCTACCAGGTGGAAGACCTCCCGGGCAGCGTAACGTTTGCGGCAACGGATGATTTCGCGCCGGGTCTTGCCCTCCTTGATCCGGCGCTCGTAGTAGTCCTGGGTGCGCGGGTCGACCCGCAGACGAGTGAAGACGATCCGGTGGACGGCGGCGTTGGCCTGCCGGTCGCCACCGCGGTTGAGCCGACGGTAGTTTCGCCGTCCCGAGGAACGCTCGACCGGGCTGACTCCGCGCAGCGCGGCGAACGACGCCTCACTGTCCAGCCGCTCCGGGTTGTCCCCCACCGTGATCAGCAGAGCGACCGCCGTGTCCGGACCGATCCCCACGACGTCGAGCAACTGCAGGGCATGCCGCGCCTCCTCGGCGGCCGAGGACGGCTGCGGCTGCAGGGAGACGGCCGACCCGCTGCAGATCGCTGGTCAGGCCCGCGGCTAGCCTTCACGGTTATGACTGTCGCTCGTTCCGTTGCCCTGTTCGTCGTCGCCGCCCTGTTCGAGATCGGCGGGGCCTGGCTGGTCTGGCAGGGCATCCGCGAGCACAGGGGGTGGATCTGGATCGGGGCCGGTGTCATCGCCCTCGGCCTGTACGGCGTGGTCGCCACATTCCAGAGCGACGAGAACTTCGGCCGCATCCTCGCCGCGTACGGCGGCATCTTCGTCGCCGGGTCGATCGCCTGGGGCATGGTCGCCGACGGCTACCGGCCCGACCGCTTCGACGTCATCGGCGCACTGGTCTGCCTCGCCGGGATGGCCGTCATCATGTACGCCCCGCGCAGCCACTGACCGGGGGTGCCCTGGGACTTCGCCGCGCTCTGCCGCAAGCCCCGCCCCCTCAACACCCAAGCATCACTCAGCCTGAGGAAACCTCAGCGACCGCCCGCAGGCAGTTCAAAACGCTGGAGTCAATCATCTGCAGAAGGCGATCGGGGCCTGCGCAGCAGCCACTGCCCGAAGGTCCGCCGCGGGGGCCGTACCACCACGCGGCCGTGGGCCTTCTGACCGACCAGCTCCACGCGCAGAGTGACCGGCGTTCGGGGATTCGTCGGATCCTGACGGAACTTGACCCTGCTGTGCACCAGCTGCAGACCGCCGGCATCGACCACGATGCCCGGCCTCGTGACCAGCGTCAGGGTCTTTCCGGTCATGCCCACGTCGATCCGCGGGCAAGCTGCGGGTCTACCTCGGAGCGGCTCCCGGGGTGGGCAAGACCTACGACATGCTCGGCGAAGGGCAGCGCCGCGCGAAGCGGGGCACCGACGTGGTCATCGGGTTCATGGAGGACTACGGCAGGCCGCTGACCCGGCAGATGGCCGAAGGGCTGGAGACCGTGCCCCGCAAGACCGTGCCCTACCGGGACACCTCCTTCACCGAGATGGATCTCGACGCCGTCCTCGCCCGCCGCCCTCACGTGGCCCTGGTCGACGAGCTCGCCCACACCAACGTTCCTGGCTGCCGCAATGAAAAGCGCTGGCAGGACATCGCGGAGTTGCTGGATGCGGGCATCGACGTCGTCTCCACCGTCAACATCCAGCACCTGGAGTCCCTCAACGACGTGGTCGAGCAGATCACCGGGATCCGGCAGCGCGAGACCGTGCCCGACGACGTGGTCCGGCAGGCCGACCAGATCGAGCTGGTGGACATGTCCGGCGAGGCGCTGCGCCGTCGGATGGTGCACGGCAACATCTACCCGCCCGACAAGATCGACCCGGCGCTGTCGAACTACTTCCGCCTCGGCAACCTCACGGCCCTACGGGAGCTGGCCATGCTGTGGGCCGCCGACCGGGTCGAGGAAGCGTTGCTGCGCTACCGCCAGGGCCATGGCATCCAGCAGCCGTGGGGTACTCGGGAGAGGGTGCTGGTCGCGTTGTCCGGCGGGCTCGAGGGTGACACCCTCGTCCGACGTGCCAAGCGGACCGCGTCGCGCGGGGCGGGCGGGGAATTCCTCGCCGTCCACGTCGAGCGCTGCGACGGGCTCGCCACCGCGTCCCCCGAGCTCCTGGAGAGTCAGCGTGCGCTGGTGGAGGAGCTCGGCGGCAGCTTCCACACCGTGACCGGGGACGACACCGCCCAGGGCGTTCTGGACTTCGCCCGCGAGGTCAACGCCACCCAGATCGTCATCGGCGCCACCCGGCGCAGCCGCCTGAAGGAGCTGTTCTCCCGGGGCGTGGGCGAGACCATCATCGAGGGCTCCGGTGACGACATCGACGTCTATGTCGTCACCCACTCCGAAGCGGCGCACGGTCGGCTCCTGCACCGCCGTACGCGCTCCGCCGGAGCCCACGACGCCGCGCAGTGATCCGAGGACGGTGGCCCGCCCATCGGCGGATTTCGACGCCTCCTTAACGCCGTGCCGCGTTCCGTACGCCGGTTCGGACGGGGATGCTGGGCCAGGACGGCCCCTTTCCGCGGCCGCGCAACGCGACAGGCCACTGCCGAAGTGTGGCGTCGGGACATCGGAGGTGGCTGGTGGCCGTGGGTGCGACTCGGGCCCGGTGGTCACAGCTGGCCGTCCACCCCACCCGCGGCGTCGTATTGGGCTTCGCGTTCGCCGTCGCGCTGGGTACGGCGCTGCTGATGCTGCCTGCCGCCACCGCGCCAGGCCGGGGCACGAGCGTGCTGACCGCCCTGTTCACCGCCGCGGGTGCGCTCAGCGGGGGCCTGTCCATCGTGGGGACCGGCAGCCACTGGACCCCGTTCGGCGAGGGCGTGGTCCTGGCGCTGATCCAGATCGGCGGGTTCGGCATCATGACGCTCGCGTCGCTGCTCGCCCTGCTCGTCTCCGGCCGGCTGCGGCTACGGACGCAGCTCACCACGCAGGAGGAAACGGAGACCAGGGGGCTTGGTGTCGGTGGTATCCGCCGGGTGCTGCTGGGAATCGCCGGTACCACGCTCGTCGTTGAGCTCACCACGGCCGCCGCACTCGCGCTCCGCCTCCGCTTCGGCCACGGCCTGTCGGTCGGGGACGCCGTCCACCATGGGATCTTCTACGGGATCTCCGCCTTCAACAACGCCGGATTCGCCCTGCCTGACGACAACCTCGTCGCCTACGCGGACGACCCCTGGATCCTGCTGCCGGTCGCCCTCGCCTGCATGCTCGGCGCCCTCGGCTTCCCCGTCCTGCTCGAACTGCTGCGCAGTCGCACGCCACAGGTCGGCGGCACCAGACGCCGTTGGTCCCTGCACACCCGGCTCACCCTCGTCACCTCCGCCCTCCTGCTCGCCGCGGGCACGGTCCTGACCTGCGGCCTGGAATGGAGCAACGGCGCGACCCTCGGTCCCATGGGCTGGGGCGACAAGGTGCTGAACGGGTTCTTCACCGCCGCCAGTGCGCGCACCGCCGGTTTCAACACCGTCGACACCGGCGCCATGGAACCGGCGACCCTGCTGGGCATCTGCGTGCTGATGTTCATCGGCGGCGGCAGCGCGGGCACCGCCGGCGGTATCAAGGTCACCACGTTCGCGGTGCTGGCCGCCGCGATCCTGGCCGAGATCCGCGGGCACACCGACGCGGACATCATGGGCCGCCGGATCTCCGGCGCCACCCTGCGTCAGGCCCTCACCGTGGCGCTGCTGGGAGTGGGCCTCGTCATTGTCGGCACGCTGGTCCTGCTCGCGGTCACCGAGGAGTCGGCCGAGGCGGTCCTGTTCGAGGCCGTCTCCGCCTTCGGCACGGTCGGCCTGAGCACCGGCATCACCGCGGGCCTTCCGGCGGCGGGTCAACTCACCGTCATCGTTCTGATGTTCATCGGACGCGTCGGCCCGATCACTCTCGCCAGCGCGCTCGCCCTGCGGCAGCGCGACCGCCGTTACACCCTGCCCGAGGAGCGACCCGTCATTGGCTGACCGTCTGAAGTTCCTGCGCACTCACCGGGATCGGCGGACCGCCGCCGAGCGTCGCCCGGGCCGCGACTCGCGCGTCGCCGTCATCGGGCTCGGCCGTTTCGGCCAGTCGGTGGCGGGCGAGCTGATGCGGCGCGGCTGGGACGTGCTCGGCATCGACGCCGACGCCGGCCTGGTCCAGAAGGTCGGCGACGAGCTGACCCACGCCGCCGCCGCGGACTGCACCGATCCCGCCGCGCTGGCGCAGCTCGGCGTCGGGGAGTTCTCCCGCGTGGTGGTCGGCATCGGCACCGACCTGGAGGCCAGCATCCTGACCACCTCCAACCTCGTCGACGCCGCCGTACCGCACATCTGGGCGCGGGCCACCACCCGGCAGCACGGCCAGATCCTGGAGCGGATCGGCGCCCACCATGTCGTGCTGCCCGAGCACGACATGGGCGAGCGCGTGGCCCATCTGGTCACCGGCCGGATGCTGGACTTCATCGCCTTCGACAGCGACTACGCCCTCATCAAGACCCTCGCCCCGAAGTTCGTCGGCGGGGTGCCGCTGGGCGAGAGCCGGGTGCGCAGTACGTACGGCGTGACCGTCGTCGGCATCAAACGCCCTGGCGCCGACTTCACGCACGCCACCGCCGAGACAGTCGTCCACCCGGGCGACGTCATCATCGTCACGGGCAAGACCCGGGACGTGGAGACGTTCGCGGAGCTGGACCAGTGAGACGCCGTCACCGTCGCCGCAGCCCGCTGTGAGACGAGCAAGCCCGGAGCGGTTCTACGAGGTGGCGGTCGCCGGAAGGTCCGCGGTGACCGGCTGACGATCTGCCGCGGCCGGCAGGCTGAGCACCATGGTCAAGCCCCCGCCGGGGGTGTCCTCGGCGTGGAGGGTGCCGCCCATGGCCTCGGCGAAGCCGCGGGCGACCGCGAGGCCGAGGCCGACGCCGTTTCCGCGCGGGGCGTCGCCGTAGCGCTGGAAGGGCGCGAAGATGCGGTCCTTGGCCTCGTCGGGGACGCCCGGTCCGCGGTCCACGACGCGGAGTTCGACCCGGTCGGCGATGGCGCTGGCCGCCACCAGGACCGGCTCGCCCTCGGGGCTGTACTTGACCGCGTTCTCCACGATGTTGGCGACGACCCGCTCCAGCAGACCCTTGTCGGTGGCCACCATGGGCAGGGTCTCGGGGATGTCCAGGTCGACCGTCTCGTCGGGCTCCGGGATTCCGCCCAGGGCCAGCGGGACGACCTCGTCCAGGTCGATCTCGCGGATCAGCGGGGTGAGGGTCCCGGTCTGCAGGCGGGACATGTCCAGCAGGTTGCCGACCAGGTGGTCGAGTCGGTCGGCGCCTTCCTCGATCGCGGCGAGGAGTTCGGCCTGGTCCTCCTCGGACCACTCGACATCGTCCGAGCGCAGGGACGACACCGATGCCTTGATGCCGGCGAGCGGGGTGCGCAGGTCGTGGCTGACCGCGGCCAGCAGAGCGGTGCGGATGCGGTTGCCCTCGGCCAGTTCCCTGGCCTGGTCGGCCTCGGACTTCAGCCGCTGGCGGTCCAGGACGACGGCTGCCTGGGCGGCGAACGCGGACAGGACGCGCCGGTCGGAGGCCGGTAGTACCCGTCCCGACAGTGCGAGTGCCATGTGGTCGCCCACGGGCACGTCCACGTCGGCGTCCTCGGGCCGCCCCACCACGGGGCTCTCACCGACCCTGCCCGCGCAGGTCCACGGTGCCGTGTCGTTCTCCCGCTCCAACAAGGCCGCCGACCGCATACCGAAGGTCTCGCGCACCCGCTCCAGCAGTTCCTCCAGACTGGTCTCGCCACGCAGCACGCTGCCGGCGAGGTAGGAGAGGATCTCCGACTCGGCACGCAGGCGGGCTGCCTGCTCGGTGCGGCGGGCCGCCAGGTCGACGACCGACGCCACCGACACCGCCACGCCGACGAAGACCGCGATGGCGACGATGTTCTTCGGGTCGGCGATCGTCAGGGTGTGGACCGGCTCGGTGAAGAACCAGTTGAGCAGCAGCGACCCCACCACGGCGGAGGCCAGGGCGGGCAGCAGGCCGCCCAGCAGCGCCGCCGCCACCGTCAGCGTCAGGAACAGCAGCATGTCGTTGGCCAGGCCCACGTCGGGCACGACATTGCTGAGCAGCAGCGTGAGGAGCACGGGGCCTGCCACTCCGGTCAGCCAGCCCCAGATGATCCGCGACCGGCCGAGCCGCGCGCCCCTGGCGACCGGCAGCCCGCGGCCCTTGCCCGCCTCGTCGTGGGTGATCAGGTGGACGTCCAGGTCGGGGCCGGAGTCACGGGCGACGGTGGCGCCGACGCCGGGCCCGAAGATGTACTGCCAGCTCTTGCGACGGGAGACGCCGAGGACGATCTGGGTGGCGTTGACGGCGCGCGAGAACTCCAGCAGCGCGACGGAGACATCGTCGCCGACGACGTGGTGGAAGGTTCCGCCCAGGTCCTCCACGAGAGTGCGCTGGACGGCCAGTTCCTTCGGTGAGGCCGAGGTCAGTCCGTCGCTGCGGGCGATGTAGACCGCCAGCACCTCGCCGCCGGCGCCCTTCTCCGCCAGCCGCGCGGCCCGGCGGATCAGCGTCCTGCCCTCCGGGCCGCCGGTCAGCCCGACCACGATCCGCTCGCGCGAGCCCCAGATGGTGGAGACCTGGTGTTCGCTGCGGTACTGCTGCAGGTACTCGTCGACGCGGTCGGCCACCCAGAGCAGGGCCAGCTCGCGCAGGGCGGTGAGGTTTCCCGGCCGGAAGTAGTTCGACAGGGCCGCGTCGACCTTGTCGGGCTTGTAGATGTTGCCGTGCGCCATGCGGCGGCGCAGTGCCTGCGGCGACATGTCGACCAGCTCGATCTGGTCGGTGCGGCGCACCACCTCGTCCGGCACGGTCTCCTTCTGCCGGATTCCTGTGATGGACTCGACGACGTCGCCCAGCGACTCCAGGTGCTGGATGTTCACCGTGGATATGACGTCGATCCCGGCCGCGAGCAGCTCCTCGACGTCCTGCCAGCGCTTGGAGTTGCGCGAGCCCGGGATGTTCGTGTGGGCCAGCTCGTCGACCAGGGCGACCTGCGGACGACGGGCCAGGACGGCGTCGACGTCCATCTCCGTGAAGACGCTGCCGCGGTACTCCAGCTCCTTGCGCGGGATCTCCTCCAGGCCGTGCAGCATCACCTCGGTGCGCGGCCGGTGGTGGTGCTCGACGAAGGCGACCACGCAGTCGGTGCCGCGTTCCACCCGCCGGTGCGCCTCCGACAGCATCGCGTACGTCTTGCCGACGCCCGGTGCCGCACCGAGGTAGATCCGAAGCTTGCCGCGTGCCATCTGTCTCGTCTCTGCTCTAGTCTCGTCCGGGCGGTGGACCGGCCGGGGGTCGGGCTCACGCCTCGAAGCGGTAACCCATCCCGGGCTCGGTGATCAGGTAGCGGGGATGGGACGGGTCGGCCTCCAGTTTGCGGCGCAGCTGGGCCATGTACACCCGCAGGTAGTTGGTCTTGCTGCTCTGAGACACACCCCACACCTCCTGCAGCAGCTGTTTCTGCGTGATGAGCCGGCCGGGGTTGGTCACCAGGATCTCCAGCAGGTGCCACTCGGTCGGGGTGAGGCGGATGTCGTGCCCACCGCGGTGGACCTTCTTCGCGGCCAGGTCGATGGTGAACTCGTCGGTCGTGACCAGCGTCATCTCGGGTTCGATCGGCACGGATTCCGTACGGCGCACGGCGGCGCGCAGGCGAGCCAGCAGCTCGTCCATGCTGAACGGCTTGGTGATGTAGTCGTCGGCGCCCGCGTCCAGCGCGGAGACCTTCTCATCGGACGCCCGCCGGGCCGACAGCACCAGGATCGGCACCCTGGTCCAGCCGCGCAGAGCCTTGATGACGTCGACGCCGTCCATGTCCGGCAGGCCCAGGTCGAGGACGACCACGTCGGGCTGACGGGCGGCCGCCAGCCGCAGGGCCGTGGCCCCGTCCGGGGCCGCGTCGACGCCGTAGTGGCGGGCCTGCATGTTGATGACGAGCGCGCGTACGAGCTGGGGGTCGTCCTCAACGACCAGCACCCGGGTCATCGGTGTGCGCCTTTCCTGTCATGCGCGGGGGCGGGACAGCCCGCAGGGGCTGAATGGCGGTGGGAGCCGACGGCTCCGGGAGGTGTCCCGGGCCGTCGGCTCCCGTGCGGTTCGCGTAAACCCATCAGCTCTTCGCCACGAGTTCCTTGAGCGCGATGTTGAGCTCCAGGACGTTGACGCGGGGCTCGCCCATGAAGCCGAGCGTGCGGCCCGTGGTGTGGTCGTCGACCAGCTCCTGGACCTGCGCGGCGGTCAGCCCGTTGTTCTCGGCCACCCGCTTGACCTGAATGTCGGCGTAGTCCGGGGAGATGTCCGGGTCGATGGCGGAGGCCGAACCGGTGACCGCGTCCTTGGGCACCTCGGACTCGGGTACGCCGTTGAACTCGGCGACATGCTTCTTGGCCGCCTTCACGTTCTTGACGAGGGTCGGGTCACTGGCGCCCAGCTGGCTGGAGCCCGTGGTCAGCGGGTCGTAGCCGCTGTTGGACGGGCGGCCCTGGAACCACTTCGGGTCGGGCTTGTCGGTGCCCTTGATGTTCCAGCTCTGGCCGATCAGCCTCGAGCCGACTTCCTTGCCGTCGACCTTCACCATCGAGCCGTTGGCCTTGTCGTTGAACAGAGCCTGGCCGATGCCAGTGACCAGCAGCGGGTAAGCGATGCCGGTCACCACGGTGAGGACGAGCAGCATGCGCAGGGCGGCCCACGCCATGCGTGCGGAGCTTGCGAAAGAGGTGTTCATGTCCTTCACCCGATCCCGGGGATGAGCGAGATGAGCAGGTCGATGATCTTGATGCCGATGAACGGCGCGATCAGGCCGCCGAGGCCGTAGACGGTGAGGTTGCGGCGGAGCATCTTGTCGGCGCTGACCGGCCGGTACTGCACGCCCTTCAGGGACAGCGGCACCAGCGCGATGATGATCAGCGCGTTGAAGATGACCGCGGACAGGATCGCGGAGTCCGGCGAGGACAGGCCCATGATGTTGAGCTTGTCCAGGCCCGGGTAGACGGCCGCGAACAGCGCCGGGATGATCGCGAAGTACTTCGCGACGTCGTTGGCGATGGAGAACGTGGTCAGCGCACCGCGCGTGATCAGCAGCTGCTTGCCGATCTCGACGATCTCGATCAGCTTGGTCGGGTTGGAGTCGAGGTCGACCATGTTGCCGGCCTCCTTCGCGGCCGACGTACCCGTGTTCATCGCCACGCCGACGTCGGCCTGGGCAAGCGCGGGCGCGTCGTTGGTGCCATCGCCGGTCATCGCGACCAGCTTTCCGCCTGCCTGCTCCCGCTTGATCAGCGCCATCTTGTCCTCGGGAGTGGCCTCCGCGAGGAAGTCGTCGACCCCCGCCTCCTCGGCGATCGCCTTGGCGGTCAGCGGGTTGTCACCCGTGATCATGATCGTCTTGATGCCCATGCGGCGCAGTTCCTCGAACCGCTCCCGCATGCCCTCCTTGACGACGTCCTTGAGGTGGATGACCCCGAGGATCCGGGTGCCCTTGCCGTCCTTGACGGCGACGAGCAGAGGGGTGCCGCCCGCCTCGGAGATACGGTTGGCGATGGTGTCCGCGTCGTCGGCGACGGTGCCGCCTTCCTCCCGCACCCAGGCGATGACGGAGGCCGTGGCACCCTTGCGGACCTTGCGGCCGTCCACGTCCACACCCGACATCCGGGTCTGGGCGGTGAACTCGATCCATGTGGCGTGGGCCAGCTCGCCCTGGTGGCGCTCGCGCAGCCCGTACTTCTCCTTCGCCAGGACGACGATGGAGCGGCCCTCGGGCGTCTCGTCGGCCAGCGACGACAGCTGGGCGGCGTCCGCGACCTCGGCCTCCGTGGTCCCGCGCACCGGCACGAACTCGGCGGCCTGACGGTTGCCGAGGGTGATGGTGCCGGTCTTGTCGAGCAGCAGCGTGGAGACGTCACCGGCTGCCTCGACCGCACGGCCCGACATCGCCAGCACGTTGCGCTGAACCAGCCGGTCCATGCCCGCGATACCGATCGCGGACAGCAGCGCGCCGATCGTCGTCGGGATGAGGCAGACCAGCAGCGCCACCAACACGACCATCGTCAGATGGCTGCCCGCGTAGTTCGCGAACGGCGGCAGGGTCGCCACCGCCAGCAGGAACACGATGGTCAAGGACGCCAGCAGGATGTTCAGCGCGATCTCGTTCGGCGTCTTCTGCCGGGCGGCGCCCTCGACCAGGTTGATCATCCGGTCGATGAACGTCTCACCGGGCTTCGTCGTGATCTTGATGACGATGCGGTCGGACAGCACCTTCGTACCGCCCGTGACGGCCGAACGGTCGCCGCCGGACTCCCGGATGACCGGGGCCGACTCACCGGTGATCGCCGACTCGTCCACGGACGCGACACCCTCGACGACGTCACCGTCGCCGGGGATGATGTCGCCGGCCTCGCAGACCACAAGGTCGCCGATCTTCAGCTCGGTGCCCGGAATCTGCTCCTCGGAGCCGTCCTTGAGCAGCCGACGGGCGACCGTGTCGGTCTTGGCCTTGCGCAGGGTGTCGGCCTGCGCCTTGCCGCGGCCCTCGGCGACGGCCTCCGCCAGGTTGGCGAAGATCACGGTCAGCCACAGCCAGGCGCTGATCACCCAGCCGAACCAGTCGCCCGGGTCCTTGAAGGAGAAGATCGTCGTCAGGACGGAGCCGACGAGGACCACGAACATCACGGGTGACTTGACCATCACCCGCGGGTCGAGCTTGCGGAAGGCGTCCGGCAGCGACTTGACGAGCTGCTTGGGGTCGAACAGCCCTCCGCCGACCCGTCCGTCGGACTTGTGCCCGGTGGGCGCGTCCTGGTGAGGCGCAAGGGTGGGAGTGGACATGGAGTCCTGCTTCTTTACGTCGTTTTTCTGCGTGTTGGTCGCCATTACGCCAGCCCCTCGGCCAGCGGGCCCAGCGCGAGGGCCGGGAAGAACGTCAGACCGGTGATGATGAGGATCGCGCCCACCAGGAGGCCGGTGAACAGCGGCTTCTCGGTGCGGAGCGTGCCCGCGGTCTCCGGAACCGGCTTCTGCTCGGCGAGCGAGCCGGCCAGCGCCAGCACGAACACCATCGGCAGGAAGCGGCCGAAGAGCATGCACAGACCGAGCATCGTGTTGTGGTACTCGGTGTTCGCGGCGAACCCGGCGAACGCCGAGCCGTTGTTGTTGGACGCCGACGTGTAGGCGTACAGCACCTCGGAGAAGCCGTGCGCCCCGATGTTCGTCATCGACGACTCGCCCTTGCCCAGCGCCATCGCCAGCGCCGTGCCGATCAGCACGAGCGCCGGGGT
The DNA here is from genome assembly GCF_018728545.1 of Streptomyces sp. ATCC 21386. NCBI lineage: Bacteria > Bacillati > Actinomycetota > Actinomycetes > Kitasatosporales > Streptomycetaceae > Streptomyces > Streptomyces sp. ATCC 21386. The sequence continues at coordinate 3,216,735 of NZ_JAAVVL010000001.1, read as the reverse complement.
GATCAGGATGTAGCAGGCCGCCAGTTTGATCTCGCGGGTGCCGATCTTCTTGCCGAGGTACTCGGGCGTACGGCCGACCATCAACCCGGCGATGAACACCGCGATGATCGCCATGATCAGCATGCCGTAGAGGCCGGAGCCGGTGCCGCCGGGCGCGATCTCGCCCAACATCATGCCGAGCAGCAGAACACCGCCCGAAAGCCCGCTGAAGGAGTCGTGGAAGGAGTTGACCGACCCGGTCGAGGTCATCGTCGTGGAGACCGCGAACAGCGAGGAGTTGCCCTCACCGAAGCGCTGCTCCTTGCCTTCCATCGCGCCGCCCGCGAGCTGCGAGGCGGTGCCCGGGTGGGCGTACTCGGTGATCGTCACGGCGACCACTCCGAGGAACCAGATGATGCCCATCGCCGCGAGGATCGCGTAGCCCTGCTTGACGTTGCCGACCATCTTGCCGAAGGTGCGCGGCAGCGAGAACGGGATCACCAGCAGCAGGAAGATCTCCAGCCAGTTGGTGAAGCCGTTGGGGTTCTCGAAGGGGTGCGCGGAGTTGGCGTTGAAGAAGCCGCCGCCGTTCGTGCCAATATCCTTGATGGCCTCCTGGGAGGCGACGGCACCCGGGCTGATGGCCTGCTTGTCACCGGTCAGGGTGGTGACGCTGTGGATGTCGCCGAAGTTCTGGATGGCACCGCAGGCGATCAGCACCACGGCCGCGACCACCGAGAGCGGGACCAGGATGCGGATGACGCAGCGCACCAGGTCCGCCCAGAAGTTGCCCAGTTCACCCGTGCGGGAGCGGGCGAAGCCGCGCACCAGGGCCACCGCGACGGCGATGCCGACGGCTGCGGAGACGAAGTTCTGCACGGCCAGGCCCATGGTCTGGGTGACGTGGCTCATCGCCACCTCGCCCGAGTACGACTGCCAGTTCGTGTTGGACACGAAGGAGGCGGCCGTGTTGAACGCCTGATCCGCGGTGATCGGCTTGAAGCCGAGCGACAGCGGGAGTTTGTCCTGGATCCGCTGCAGCACGTAGAGGAAGAGCACGCTCACCGCGGAGAAGACCAGCACTCCGCGCAGGTAGGCGGGCCAGCGCATCTCGGCGTCCGGGTTGGCGCCCACGGACCGGTAGATCCACTTCTCGACGCGCAGGTGCTTCTTGGTCTGGAAGACGGCGGCCATGTAGTCGCCGAGGGGACGGTGCACAAGGGCGAGCGCGCCGATCAGCGCGGTCACCACGAGCACGTCAGCAAGTACGGAGCTCATGGCGGCGGCTCAGAACCTCTCCGGGAAGACGAGGGCGAGGACGAGATAGCCCAGCAGGGCGACGGCCACGACCAGGCCGACGATGTTCTCGGCAGTCACAGCTTCGCCACCCCCTTGGCGACGAGAGCCACCAGCGCGAACACCGCGATCGTGGCGACGACGAAGGCCACATCGGCCATCGCAAGCTCCTGGATGAGGTTCGAGTACGAATAGGACCAGTACAGGAAACCCGCCACGCGGCCGGATTCAAGCGTCCTTAACGGCCCTCTTACGGCGGCCCTGACGGCCTTGACGCACTTCTTACGCCGCGCCGCGCCCGCCGTTCGGGTGATCATGGACTGCGTGGGGCCGACCGATATTCCCACCCGGCTTCCGCAGCCCGTGCCGAGGTGTCAGGGATTGGTCGGCAACCCGTTAGCGGCACGACAAGAAACGGGGCCGGGCGAAATCTCCCGCATATCGTCCCCGTCATGGGACGCAGCACTCATGGGGACAGGGAGAGCCACGGTACCGGCCCGTCCGGCCCCGGGGCCGACCGCGCCGCGGGACACCCCGGGCCGCGCAGGGGCGAGATCGTCGACTGCGAGTGGGCTTCGGACCTGCGCACGGCACTCGTCTGTGTCGGTTCCCTCCTCGGGCTGCTCGTCCTGGTGGACGCGGCGGCCGGTACGTTCACCGCGGCGCGTGCCCTTCTGTGGCTCGGGCTCGCCCTGCTGCTGTTCCTCGTCCTGATGCCTCCCCGCGTCACCGCGGGCGAGGGATGGCTGGCCGTGCGGACCCTCAGGGGCACCCGCCGGGTGCGTACCGACCGTCTCGTCGCCGCCCGCGTCACCGGTCACGCCTGTCAGCGTCTGGTGCTGCGGGACGCCCTGGGCGGGCAGGCCGACTGCGACATCCAGGTGCTGATCGCCAATCCGGCCCTGTGGCACCGCCTCGGCACCGACGCCCGGGCATCGGCGGGCGGGGATCGCCACGGCACTCCCCTGTCTGCGCTGCACGCGCTGTCGGACCGCATCGACCGCGAGACCGCATGGGCGGTGTTCAAGGTCTCCGGGATGACGACCGAGGCCGACGAGCATCCCGCCGCATAGGCGCGTCAACGACCCGTGCTCTCGCCGCGCCGACGCCCCGGGGGCGGCTGTACACCGGTCATCAGCACGTCGAGACCGCGCCGCGTCGTCGCCGGCACCACCCGGTCCCCCGCCCGCAGGATGCGGCCCTGCGGCGGACGCCAGTCGAGACCCGCATCACGCCGGAGGCCCGCGTCACGCCCGAGACCGGCAAGGGTGTCCGTCGAGGAGTGCTCCGACAGCGGTCCGACGGCTGCCCCTACGGCCAGCACCTGCCACTGGTTCTTCCGGAACGCCTCGTGCACGGAGCGTTGCTCCAGCCCGTCAACAACGGCAGGTCAGGGAGGCACAGTCCCGGCCTGCCGACACACCGGGCGTCAAGATCTCGTATGTGGCCGCACCGGCCTCTCAGGCCGAGGTGCGCCCGTTCGTCAGGCCGGCCGTGTCCAGGGCGGCGCCCGCCTGGTCGGCGAGCGTCACCGCGACGAGCCGGGCCTTGAGCGAGGGGACGCTCCCCGGTCCGGGGGTCATCATGAACCGCCCGAAGTAGTGGCCGTTGCCGTACGCACGCAGCTCGATCTCGCCCTCGGGCCAGCCGGTGGCGTCGACGTCCCAGCGGCGGCGGCCGACCGCCACCGCGCCATCCTGCTCCAGCCTCGGCGGCTGCCCCATGAGCGTGCCGTACTCGAAGCGGCAGGCCCGCAGGTCCAGCAGCTCGACCAGCTGACGCCGGACGTGCTCGACCACCGTGTCGGCCGAGTTGGTCGTCCGGGCCAGATCGGCCGTCTCGTGGATGCGCCGGAGGTGGTCGGCGTCGGTCACCGTCACCACCTCCAGGCGCCGGGCGTGCGCTGCCAGTTGGGAGACGATCAGGCCGACGACCAGGAGCAGCACGGCGGTCTCGATGTCGTCCGTGTCGGTCATGGTGAACCGCTGGTACGGGCGGGTGAGGAAGAAGTCGAACCAGGCCGCGGCCGACAGCGCCGCGACCGCGCCCGCGATCCGGTTTCCGACGGCAGCGACCGCGACGACCACCACGACCAGGATCAGGGCCGCGTTGGTGTTCGACAGGTCGGTCCGGAACGGCACGAGGGCGAGGGACACCAGGAACGGCCCCAACAGCGCGGCGACCACCGCCATCCGGTCCCGCAGCGGAAACCCGGCCATCTCTCATCGCCTCCCGCGCTCGTACGGCGCCTATGCAATCTGCGTACCACGAACCTGTGACATCTGCTCGCCTGCGACGACCGGGAGGGCGAGGACCATGGTCAGTCCACCGCCGGGAGTGTCCTCCGGTGTGAGCGTTCCGTCCATGGCCTCGGCCAGGCCCCGCGAGAGGGCGAGACCGAGGCCGAGGCCGGTGGTGTTGTCCGTGTCTCCGAGCCGCTGGAAGGGTTCGAAGATCCGCTCCCGGTCCTCGGCCGACAGGCCGGGCCCCCGGTCGACGACCCGCACCTCGACGCGGCCGGCCAGAGCGCTGGCGGTCACCAGCGCCTTCGTCCCCGGCGGGGTGTGGCGGGCCGCGTTGGCGACCAGGTTGGCGATGACCCGTTCCAGCAGTGGCGGGTCGGCCAGGATCTCGGGGATCCCCTCCAGATCCGCGACCTCGATGCCCGGCGTGTCCCCGAGCGCCGCCGGCAGGACCTCCTCCAGGGTCGTGGCCCGCAGGTTCAGGATGAGGGCGCCCGCCTGGAGGCGGCTGAGGTCGAGGAGGTTCTCCACCATCCCGTTCAGCTTGGCCATGGACTCGTCGGCGGTGGCCAGGAGTTCCACGCGGTCCTCGTCCGTGAACTCGACGTCACGGCTGCGCAGCGAGGTGATGGCGGCCCAGCCCGCGGCGAGCGGGGTGCGCAGGTCGTGGCCCACGGCCCTCAGCAGCGCCGTACGCAGCCGGTCGGCGGCCTTGACCGGCTCTATCTCGGCGGCGGCCTCGGCGAGCCGGACGCGCTCGACGGCCGATCCGACGTGCGCGGCGAAGGCGGCCAGCACCCGCCGCTCGGAGGAGGGGAGTGTACGGCCGCGCAGCACGAGGTAGGAGCGGGAGCCGACCGGCACGGTGACGCCGTCGTACGCGCCGGGGCCGGGCGGCTGCTCCACCAGTTCCGCCGAGTCCATGCCGAACGTCTCGCGGGTGCGCTCCAGCAGCGCCGGAATCGTCGCGCCGCCGCGCACGATCGTTCCTGCCAGCGACGACATGGTCTCCGCTTCGGCGGTGGCCCGCGCCGAGCGTCGGGACAGTCTCAGCGAGCGGTCGACGACGGCCGCGACGGTGGCGGCGACGATCGCGAAGACGACGAGCGCCAGGAAGTTGTTGGTGTCGCCGAGCGTGAAGTGTCCCCTGGGCGGCACGAACCAGTAGTTGAGCAGCAAGGACGCCGTGATCGAGGCGACCACGGCGGAGGCGACCCCACCGATGCAGGCCACGCCCACCACGGCCAGCAGGTACAGCAGCGCCTCGCTGGTGAGGTTGAGGGTGCCGCGCGCCTGCTCCAGCAGCAGCGTGAGCAGCACCGGCAGCGCGAGCCCGGTGACCGGGCCCGCGATCCGACGGCCGGTCGAGAGGGTGCGCCGCCGGGACGGCAGCAGTCTGCCCCGCCCGGCCCGCTCATGGGTGACCATGTGGACATCGATGTCGCCGGAGAGCGCGACGGTCGTCTCCCCGATCCCCCGTCCCGTCAGGAACTGCTCCAGACGGCCTCGGCGGCTGGTGCCCAGCACCAGCTGGGTGGCGTTCTCGGCGCGCGCGAACTCCACCAGCGCGGTGGGCACGTCGTCCCCGACCACCGAGTGGTAGCTGCCGCCCAGATCCTCCACGAGCCCCCGCTGCCGGGCGAGTGAGGCGTGCGAGGCGCCGACGGCCAGCCCGTCGCTGCGGGTGACGTGCACGGCGAGCAGGTCACCGCCCGCCGACCGGTCGGCGACCCTTGCGGCCCGGCGGATCAGGGTGTCGCCCTCCGGCCCGCCGGTCAGTGCGACCACGACGCGCTCCCGGGTCTCCCACACCCCGCCGATGCCGTGCTCGCTGCGGTACGACTGGAGCGCCTCATCCACCCGGTCGGCCACCCACAGCAGCGCCAGCTGCCGCAGCGCGGTCAGATTGCCGGGCCGGAAGTAGTGGGCGAGCGCGGCGTCGACCTTCTCGGGCGCGTAGATGTTGCCGTGCGCCATCCGCCGCCGCAGTCCCTCGGGCGGAATGTCGACGAGCTCGACCTGCTGGGCGCGTCGTACGACCTCGTCGGGGACCGTTTCGTGCTGCGGCACCCCGGTGATCTTCTCGACGACGTCGTTGAGGGACTCCAGATGCTGGATGTTGACGGCGGTGATCACGTCGATGCCCGCCGCCAGCAGTTCCTCGACGTCCTGCCACCGCTTGGCGCTGCGGCCGTCGCCGGGGACGTTGGTGTGGGCGAGTTCGTCCACGACCACGACCTGCGGACGCCGGTCGAGGACGGCGGCCAGGTCCATCTCGGCGAACTTCCCGCCCCGGTAAGCACAGTTGAGCCGACCGACGACCGCCAGCCCGTCGAGCATGGCCTCGGTTCGCGGGCGTCCGTGGCACTCCACGAACCCGACCACCACGTCGGCGCCCCGCGCCGCCCGGCGGCGCGCCTCGTCGAGCATCCGGTAGGTCTTGCCGACGCCGGGAGCCGCCCCGAGGTAGACCTTCAGCCGTCCCGGCCGTACGTCGTTCATGGGAGCCGACTCAGAACCTCTCCGGGAACTTCACCGCCATCACGAGGTACCCGACCAGGCAACCCGCGACGATCAGGCCCACGACATTCTCGATGCTCACCGATACTCAGCTCCTCGGGCTCCCGGGCCGGTCCTGTCCCGTGCCACTCCGGTTTGTTTTCCCTCACCGAAGCGCTTCTCCCGGCCGCCTGGCACTGTTTTGACACATCTCTGGCGCCCCGCACGAGGACCCTGACGCGACCTTGACGGCGCGGTGGCCCGCCCCGGGGCCCGCGGGGTCAGCGGAACTCGGCGAGCGGCGGCCGCGGCCCCAGGACGGTCAGCGCGCACGCTGCCACCAGCAGGCCGCAGCACCAGGGCAGCAGCTCGGTCAGCGTCGAGCGGCCGGAGCGGACCGACGCCCCGAAGTGGTCGCGGTTGATGGTGATCACCCTGCCCAGGGCGTCCATGTACGCGCCGAGGTGCGCGTTGGACATGCCCGGATCCCAGCTGATGCAGAACTCGACCGCTTCCCGCTCGTGCCCCTTCGCCACGAGCGCGCGGATCTTCCGGTCGTCGCGCTGGTAGACGGCGTGCGCCTCGACCGTGCGCTCGGTCGCGGCCCGCTCCCCGGTGTAGGTGATGTTGTCGAGCTCGCGCCGGAACTCACCGGTGGACCGCAGGTCACCGTGGTCCTGCTCATACGCCTGCCAGGTCCGCGCGAGTTCGTCGTCGTACGTCGCGAGGGTGACCCCTTGCATGCCGTACAGCTGCTGGGACTTGGCAAGGAACGCCTGCGCATACCGTTGACGGCGCTGCGGGTCGAGGAGGTAGCGGCTCTCGTCGGCGTTGGCGTCGTAGGCGATGGCGCGGGCGCGGGAGAGGGCGACGACGGAGTCGAAGGCGTCCCGGGCTCTGCCGATCAGCTCCTGGTACTCGGCGAAGTCGTCGGTGAGTGACTCCACGGTCTTCACGGCCGCGCGGTCACCCTCGGCGGCAACGGCCAGGGTGCGCAGCGTGGCCGATGGAGCGGCGGGCGTCGGCGTAGACGCCAACCGCCTTCCCGTACGGCGTCGTGAGCCGCCGTTCGCCCGCGTTGCCGTTGGACAGCAGGATGTTGGCGGCCTGCGCGTCCATGTCGTTCAGGGCGAGGTCGAGGTCGGTGGCGCTGGTGGTGCGGGGCGCGTCCTGCCCGGCGATCCGGTCCCAGGTGCCGGATGCGGCGAGCCCGGCGAACAGGAGCAGCAGTGCCAGGGCCAGGGCAAGCGAGGCCGTGGCGGCGCGCAGAAGACGCAGTCGCGCGGGCACGGTGGCCCAGTAGCGGCGGCGCAGAGCGGCCCACGCGGCCACGGCCTCGCGGCGGAGGCGATGCCCGGAGCCGCCCGGCCGCGACCCCCCTCGTGGTCGCGGCGCCGGACGGCCCGGAACGGGGGCGACGTCTCCGTGCTGTGTCTGTGCGGCAGTCCCTGCCCCCGTCTCAGGACCGCGCGTCGTGCCGGCGATGCGGGCACCTCCCGGTTCGAGCGAAGCCGAGAACTGGGGGAGGTCACGCGCCCTCCAACGTCACGCCACGGACGGTCGCCCCCCCGTGCCGATCAGTCTGCGACGAAAATCGGCCAAATGCGGTGGACGTTGACGCCGTCCTGACGCCATCTCAGGTTTCTTGACGGAGGTTTGACGCCGCCCACGGCCGACCCGTATGGGAGCCGCAAATTCCTTGCCGAGCAGGCTGGTTCGAGCCTCCGGCGCGGCTAGATTCCCTGTCGGCCGCCGAGGACGCCACGGGCGTCAGCGGCCTCACGGTTCCCGACCGAGCGTCCGGAACCGGTCGAGGCGGCCCGGTGCGTGTCGAGGTGTACGCACCGGCGCACGGCGTCCTGTCGTCGTCCCACCGCCGACGTCCGTGCGCCCGCCGTGCGGGGCCGGGGCCCCGGTCCCGCACGGCTCCTCGGCGGCCACTGTCATGTCGTCGACGAGACACGAAGGTCCCCATGTTTCCCGCCGCTCCCGAGCAGGCCCCGCCGTCCCGCCCCCAGCGCACCGCAGAGCCCGGAGCAAGACCGAGTGCCCGACGGCGCGCCCCGAGCGGACTCTTCGAACCCGCCCAGCTCGTCCGGTCCTTCCCTGAGGCACTGCGCAAACTGCACCCCAGGGTCCTGGTGCGCAACCCCGTGCTGTTCGTCGTCTCCGTCGGAGCGGGCCTGACCACACTGTCGGCCCTGATCCACCCGGCTGTCTTCACCTGGGTCATCAGCGCCTGGCTCTGGCTGACGGTGATCTTCGCCAACCTCGCCGAGGCCGTCGCAGAGGGCCGCGGCAAGGCCCAGGCCGAGTCACTGCGCAAGGCCCGCACGGACACCGTCGCGCTGCGCCTGCTGGACTGGCGCTGGGGGACGGACCTGCGCACCGCCCGCTCGGAGGCCGTCGCCGCCACCGACCTCAAGCCGCTGGACGTCGTCCTGATCGAGGCGGGCGAGATGATCCCTGCGGACGGCGACGTCATCGACGGCGTGGCCGCGGTCGACGAGTCAGCCGTCACCGGCGAGTCGGCACCGGTCATCCGCGAAGCCGGTGGCGACCGCAGCGGGGTCACGGGCGGCACGACGGTCCTGTCCGACCGGATCGTCGTGCGGGTCAGGGCCCGCCCCGGCCACAGCTTCCTGGACCGCATGATCGCCCTGGTCGAGGGCGCGAACCGGCAGAAACCCCGAACGAGATCGCCCTCAACATCCTGCTCGCGTCGCTCACGATCATCTTCATCCTGGTCGTGGTCACCCTGCAGCCGATGGCCACATACGCGGGCGCCGTCCAGTCGACGACCGTGCTGGTGGCCCTCCTGGTCACGCTCATCCCGACCACGATCGGCGCCCTGCTCTCCGCGATCGGCATCGCCGGAATGGACCGCCTCGTCCAGCGCAACGTCCTGGCCATGTCCGGGCGGGCGGTTGAGGCAGCCGGCGACGTCAACACCCTGCTGCTCGACAAGACCGGCACGATCACTCTCGGCAACCGCGAGGCCGCCGCCTTCGTGCCGCTGCCCGGCATCGGCGAGCGGCAACTCGCGGACGCGGCACAGCTGTCCTCGCTGGCCGACGAGACACCCGAAGGCCGCTCCGTCGTCGTCCTGGCCAAGAACCGCCACGGCCTGCGCGAGCCCGCCGAGGGCGAGCTGGCGAACGCCCGCTGGGTGGCCTTCAGCGCGCAGACCCGGATGAGCGGCGTCGACCTGCGCTGGGGCAACGGCGCGGTGTGCGCCATCCGCAAGGGCGCCGCCCAGCAGGTCATCGAGTGGGTCCAGATGTACGGCGGCCAGGTCCCGCTCGAGGCACGGAACTTCGCCGACTCGGTCGCGGCCTCGGGCGGCACCCCGCTACTGGTGGCCGTGCACGACTGGAACGGCCCGCGCGTGCTGGGCCTGATCCACCTCAAGGACGTCGTCAAGGACGGCATCCGCGAACGCTTCGCCGAACTGCGCCGCATGGGCATCCGCACGGTGATGATCACCGGCGACAACCCGCTCACCGCCCGCGCCATCGCCCAGGAGGCGGGCGTGGACGACTACCTGGCCGAGGCAACACCCGAGGACAAACTCGCCCTGATCAAGCAGGAACAGGCCGGCGGCAAGCTGGTCGCGATGACTGGCGACGGCACCAACGACGCGCCTGCCCTCGCCCAGGCCGACGTCGGTGTCGCCATGAACACGGGCACATCGGCGGCCAAGGAGGCCGGCAACATGGTCGATCTCGACTCCAACCCGACCAAGCTCATCGAGATCGTCGAGATCGGCAAGCAACTCCTCATCACCCGGGGCGCGTTGACGACGTTCTCGATCACGAACGACGTCGCCAAGTACTTCGCGATCATCCCGGCGATGTTCGCGAGCGCCTATCCCGGCCTGCAGTCGCTCAACATCATGGGCCTGCACAGCCCGACCTCCGCGATCACCTCGGCAATCATTTTCAACGCCCTCATCATCGTGGCGCTGATACCGCTCGCCCTGCGCGGCGTCCGATACACGCCCGCGTCGGCACACGACCTGCTGCGCCGCAACCTGCTCCTGTACGGCCTCGGCGGCCTCGTCCTGCCCTTCGTCGGCATCAAGCTGATCGACCTGCTGATCTCCGGGGTGCCCGGCCTTGGCTGAGCCCCGCCTCCTGTTCTGGCACCCTGGCCGTCAAGGGCACATATGCGCACGTCAGAAGCGCGTCAGAGAACGGGAGCCGGGCTTGCCCCCGCTCTGCGGTACGGCTTCCATGGATGACGTGAACAGCACCTGGCTTCTCTTCGACCGACCGCCGAGTCCCTCCCCCAGCCTTCGGCCGGGGCCCCCATCTCGCTTCGCTCGGCCGTCCCGTCGTGCGCCGCGCTGTGCGGAAATGGCCGCGTCCGTGTCCCACTGACGCGTTCCGCATCCCCCCGGGGCGCCGTGACTCCCGTCCGGCGCCCCGCCCCGTTTTCGTACCCGCACGCCCGCCGCCCCTCGCCGGGGCCTCCTTCGCGTGCCCTCAACCCGGATTGGATCATGTCCGACACCGCCCTTTCCTCCCGCACTGTCCTGGTCACCGGCGCCACGGCCGGCATCGGCCACGAGGTCGCCCGGCAGCTCGCCGAGCGCGGCGTCACCGTGCTGCTGCACGGCCGTACCGCCGAGGACGCCCGCGCCGCCGCAGACAGCCTCATCGCCACGGCCGGCATCGACGCGAACCAGCTGTGCACCTAGGCCGCCGACTTCGCGCGCCTCGACGAGGTCGAGAGCCTCGCCCACAAGGTCGTCGCCGAGCACCCGCACCTGGACGTCCTCGTCAACAACGCGGGCATGGCCGCGCCCGAACGGCACACGGTCACCGCCGACGGCAACGAGATCGCCTTCCAGGTCAACTTCCTCGCCCACTACCTGCTGACCTGCCTGCTGGAGCCGGCACTGACCAGCGACCCCGGCGGCCGTGTGGTCAACGTGTCGTCTTCCCTGCACCGCACGGCGTCGATCCAGTGGTCCGACCCGAACCGGGCCCGCCGCTACTCCCGGCTCGCCGCCTATGCCCAGTCCCAGCTTGCGCTCACCGTCTTCGCCGCCGACCCGCGGGTCACCGCCGTCTCCGTGCACCCGGGCGTGTGTGACACGACGCTGCTGTCGCTCTATTCGCACGAGGGCGTCACGCCCGCCGAGGGCGCCGCGCACGTGGTCCGGCTGTGCGACCCCGCGGTCGAGATCGTCAACGGCGCGTACTACGACCGCGCCGAGCGCGTCGACCCGGCCCCGTCCGCCACGGAGGACCGCACGGTCAAGCGCCTGAACAAGCTGGCGGACCTGCTCGTCGGCCGCAGCGCCGCTTGAACGCCCCTTCCCCGGAACGGAGTTGACCAGGACGGGCTCCCAGCAGGCGCCGGTGAGCCAGCCGCCGTGGACCAGGACCAGGGCTGCGGGCGGCTGATCGCTCATCGCGGCTCCGCGGGTGCCGTGCCGGGGCTGTGGCGCAGGTGCGGGGCAACGCTGCGGAGCTTCTCGCAGGTCTCCTCCCACTCGCGTTCCGGTGTCGACTGTCCCATGACTCCGGCCCCGGCCCGTAGCCAGCTGCGGCCGTCGCGCTGGAAGACGGTGCGCAGGACGAGCACTGCGGCACCGGCTTCCTCAGCGAGGTCGTCGAGGCCGATCCCCGACCAGGGCAGCGGTACGGCGTGCTCGCGGACGATCGTCTCCCCGTCGCGCACGCGATAGGTGAGGGTCCAGCCGTCGTCGGCACCCTCGCTCCACGACTCGTAGGTCAGGGCGCCGACACGACGGGTCGCCAGCCGCAGCGGGGCCCGGGTCGGGGGTGCCGTGCGGGACAGGACGTCGACGACGACGGGTGCTCCGGGCGCCAGCCTCTCGCTCAACAGCCGCCACAGGGCGGCGCGTTCGGCGGATGCGAGGTGTCCTACGACGCCGAGGGCGACGGCCGCGCACAGGCGAAGCGGCAGCCGCGCGTCGTTCGCCGTGCCCGCAGTGACGGTGACGCGCTCGGCGAGCGCGGGACGGCAGGCGAGCCGGGTGGACAGCGCGATACGCATCCCGGCGGAGGGCTCCACCGCCAGCAGCTGTGCACCGGGAACGGCGTCGGCGGCGGTCTCGGTGGACAGACCGGTGCCCGCGCCGATGTCGAGCAGGGGCCCGTGCCCCGGGTCGACCCGGTCGAGTGCCCGGCGCAGCAGCGGGCCGAGCCGCGCCCAGGCGGGGGCGGCGAGGAGGTCGTAGAACTCGGCGGGCGGGCCGTACATGTCCTGGACGGCGGTGGTGTCAGGCAGGGGCATCGGCCGGCTCCTTCGCGGTCAGCCGGTCCCGGACGAGGGTCCAGGAGGCGAGCAGGTCGCAGAACCCGCCGACCCGACCGCAGGCGTCCCGCCCTGTGATGTCAGCCGGCAGCATCCGCCAACTCCTTCCCGGTCAGCTGATCCCGGTCGCGGTGGGCCGTGCAGGAGGCGAGGGCGACGAGCAGGCCGCTCGCATCGCGCCCCGTGATGTCAGGCAGCAGCATCTGCCGCCTCCTTCACGGTCAGCTGATCCCGGTCGCGGATGAGGGTCCAGGAAGCGAGCGCGGCGAGCAGGATGACCACGGCCGCCGCGACGCAGATGGTCGCCAGGCCGCCGGTGAGCGCGGAGCGGGCCGCGTCCAGGACCGGTTCGCGTGCGCTGGCTGGCAGGGCGCGTTCGAGCGAGCCGAACTGCCCGGCTGCCACGGCGTCCCGGACCTGCTGCCGCATCCCCTCCGGGACCCGCAGGGCGGCGAGCCGCGCGTCGTCGAGGTCAGCGGCGGGAAAGCGATCGCCCCGCCGATACGGAGCAGCACCAGGCCGGGCAGCATCACCAGCCAGGAGTCGTCGGGGCCGACCCGTGCCATGGTCAGCAGCCCGACCGCGGTGATGCCGGTGCCGAGTGCCATGACACCGCGCGTCGGCATCAGCTTCAGGAACAGCCCGCTGAAGGGGGCGACCAGCATGATGAAGGCCGTCATCGCCAGCAGCCGCAGCCCGGTGCCCAGCGGGCTGTAGCCCAGCATCCCGGACAGCCACAGGATCAGATACGGCAGCACACCGAAGCTGACGACGCGGCAGACGAAGCTGAGCACGATCGCGCCGGTGAACGAGTCGGTCCGCGACGCTGATCGTCAGCCGAGTCCGGGGACTGTTCTCCGGACCCCCCACTGCCGAGTCCGGTATGTACCCGCCACCCGGCACCCGATGTAGATCGCGAACGAGATCGTGGTGACGTACGGGCTGATGGGGATGGAGCTGCCCAGGGCGAGCAGGATCCCGCCCTCGATGGAGACCACCGCGAACACCACGCTCAGCACGGGCAGCAGCACCGGCGAGGCCGTGATCCGTGCCGCGGCGGCCGCGGGCGTGACGAGCAGGCTGAGGACCAGCAGCGCTCCGACGATCTGCACGGACAACGCCACCGCGAGTCCCAGCACGAGCATGAAGCCGAACGACAGCGCCCGCACCGGCACACCCCGCGCCTCGGCCACATCCGGGTCGGCACTGGCGAAGGCGAGCGGCCGCCACATCACCGCCAGCGCCACAAGCACCACCGCCGACGTGCCGAGCAACCACGACATCTGCGGGGTGTCGACAGCGACGATCTGTCCGGTGAGGATGCCGAACTTGTTCGCCGCCCGGCCCTCGTACAGGGCGAGGAAGAGCACACCCAGGCCCAGACCGAACGGCATGAGCGTGCCGATCACCGAGTTGCGGTCCCTGGCACGTGAACCGAGCAGCCCGATCGCCCCGGCCGCGATCAGCGAGCCGACGATCGAACCCGCCACGATGTTCACGCCCAGCAGCAGCGCGGCCGAGGCGCCCGCGAACGACAGCTCGCTGATCCCGTGCACCGCGAACGGCAGGTCCCGCATGATGACGAACACTCCCACCATGCCGCCGATCACGCCGAGTGCGGCGCCGGCGACGAGGGAGTTGCGGACCAGGTCGAGCAGTTCGCCGTAGTTGTCGAAGTTGAAGATCTGCTGCCAGACACCGTCGGCGATCGTCATGGCCGTACTCCGCCGGGTAGTTCATGGTGATGTGCCGGTGCCGTCGCCTCATCCGGTACGCCCACGACAGTGATGCGGCCCCGGACGCGGATGACGTCGACCTGTGTGCCGTACAGCTGCGAGAGCGACTCGGAGGTCAGCACCTCGTCGGGGGTGCCAACCCGGTAGCCACCACGGGCGAGGTACAGCACGCGGTCCACCATGCCCAGCACCGGGTTGATCTCGTGGGTCACGAAGACCACCGCCGCGCCGTGGGAACGGCGGCGAGCGTCAACGAGTTCGGTGACCGCCTGCTGGTGGTGCGGATCGAGGGAGAGCAGGGGCTCGTCGCACAGCAGGATGCGGGGATCGGTCGCCAGGGCCTGCGCGATGCGTACCCGCTGCCGTTCGCCGCCGGAGAGCAGGCCGACCGGGACGTCCGCATACGCGGCGGCCCCCACCGAGTCGAGGACTTCGTCCACTCGGCGGCGCACTGCGCGCGTGCGCCACCGGGGCCCGAAGCCGTGCCCGTCAATGCCGAAGCGGACCAGGTCCCGGGCACGCAGCATCGCGTGGGCGGAGAGCGTCGCCTGCTGCGGGACGTAGCCGATGTGCCGGCTCCCGTTGCCGGGCGGGTGGCCCAGGACCGTCAACGTGCCTGCGGACAATTGCCGTTGGCCCAGGAGGGCCCGTACAAGGCTGGTCTTGCCCGACCCGTTCGGGCCGAGCACCGCCAGGAACTCCCCGGGCCACACGTCGAGGTCCATCTCCTGCCACAGCACACGGTCGCCGTACGACAGGGCCGCTCCCCGCAGGCTGATCACCGCCGCGCCGGCGCCAGGATCGTCGATCCTGACCTCTCGGGCACGGGGCAACGACACCACAGCGCTCGCCCTCACTTGCCCAGTGCGCTCGCGAGCGCGTCGACATTGGCCGTCATCCAGCCGACGTAGTCCTTGCCCTCGGGCAGAGTCTCGGTCACGGGTACGACGGGGATCCCGGCGGCCTGTGCCGCCTGCTCGACTTTCTCAGTCTGCGGGCCGGTGGTCTGGTCGTTGTAGACCAGCGCTTCCACCTGCTTGCCGGTGAACAGTGCCAGCGTCTCCTGCAGGGTCCTCGGGGAGACGTCGTCGCCTTCCTCGATGGCCTCGCTGAATTCCTCCGGGGTCTTGTCGACCAGTCCGCTCGCTTCGGTCATGTACAGCGGTACGGGCTCGGTGATGGCCACCGGCTCACCGCCGTGGTCGGCCTTGATCTGCGCTTCCTTCGCCTCCAGCGGCTTGAGCTTCGCCTTGAAGGTCTCGGCGTTCTTCGTGAAGGTGGCGGCGTCGCCGGGTGCCGCCCTGCCCAGGGCTGCCGCTATGCGGTCGGCGAGCCTGGCCACGGTCGGGAAGTCGTACCAGACGTGCTCGTTGAGTTCCCCGCCCTCCGGGGCGGTCTTCCCGGAGACCTTGACCGCGTTGATCACCTCGGCGGACGAGTTGTCGCCGCTCTCGAGCATGCGGTCGATGAAGTCGTCGTAGCCGCCGCCGTTCTCGATGACGACCTTCGCCTTGGACAGTGCCAACTGGTTCTGTGTGTTGGCCTCGTAGGAGTGCGGGTCCTGGTCGGGATCACTGATGATCGAAGTGACCTCCGCCTTCCCGCCGCCTATCCGCTCGGCGATGTCGCCGTAGACGTTCGTCGACGCCACAACCTCGACGGCGGACGAGGCGGCGGGACTCTGCGGGGCGTCGCCGTCATCAGCGGCGTCGGACGAACTGCCACAGCCGACAAGGAGGATCAGGGATACGCCGGCTACGAACGCCAGACCACGGGACGAGGACACACGCATGGGATTCCTCCGCGACACGGTGACGTATCCGCCAGGTGGAAACGAGCGTCAAGACCATCTTTCAGCGATACAACATGGCATTCATTACCGAAAAGTCTACGCTTCACATGCGATTCCGTCCTGAGATGCGACTGATGCGATATGTCGGCCATGGGGCGACAATTGACCTACCGCGTCGAAGACGGCTGAATCCGTTCCGCGGAAGGAGACCACGATGCATCCCGCCGCTCTCGCAGGTGCGGTCGTGGGCCGCATCGCGCACTACGCCCTGTCCGGAACCGCCGGTGTACTGGTGCTGCGGGGCGCCGCCAAGGCCGCGCCCAAAGCGAAACCGGCAGCCCGCAGGCTTCTGGTCAGCGGTATCGCCGGTGGCATCACGACCGGGCGGCGACTCGGCGAGGCCGCCGAGGAGGCCCGCCTGAAGGCGGGGGATCTGCTGGCGGAGGCCCGGGAGCAGCTCGGCGAGGAGGCGGCGCCTCCCTCGGCGGTCGGTGTCGAGGGGCACGACCACGATCACGAGCACTGACCGGTCAGTGACGCTGATTGAACACGAGCGCTGAGAGGCGATCGTCATGTCCGCATCCGGGGACCTTCCCTCGCCCGGCGCCGACTCCGGTGTCGTAGTGCGGTCCGCCGCCGCGGGCCGCGTCCGGCTGATGGTTCCGTGGTTGCGGGCGCGGCCCGGCTGCGCCGGGATCGTCGACGAGCGGTTCACCGACCTGCCGGGCTTCCGGGCGCTGCGGATCTTCCCCCGTACCGGTGCCGTGATCGTCTGGGTGCAGCCGGACCTGGTCGATGTGGACCGACTGGTCGCCGCTCTGGACGAGGCGCCGCCGCCGGGCGTGCCCGCCCGTGCGAGCCGGTCCGTGCCCGACTCCTCCACGGGAGAGGTCGCGCGGCTGGTGGTCGGCGGCGCGGTGCTCGCCTTGGTGGGCGTACGGCGGCTGCTCGGCCGCCCCCCGTGGACCCCGGGCGGCTCGGCCGGGCTCCTCGGCGCGGTCACCGTCTTCACCGGACTACCGTTCTTCCGCGGTGCGGCCCGCACCCTCGGCGGCAGACGCCACGTCGGCACCGATCTGCTCGTCACGACAGCGACCGTGATCTC
The DNA here is from genome assembly GCF_018728545.1 of Streptomyces sp. ATCC 21386. NCBI lineage: Bacteria > Bacillati > Actinomycetota > Actinomycetes > Kitasatosporales > Streptomycetaceae > Streptomyces > Streptomyces sp. ATCC 21386. Next base: position 3,199,794 of record NZ_JAAVVL010000001.1, on the reverse strand, counting down.
ACTCGTGCTGCGCGAGAACGTGGTCGCGCTCATGGTGCTGTGGCTGCTCAACATCGGCGAGTTCCTGCAGGCCATCACGCTGCGGCGGACCCGGCGCGCCATCGAGGAACTGCTCTCCGTCGGCGAGGAGCGGGTCTGGCTGGTCCGCGACGGCGTCGAGGTAGAGGTTGATCTCGCGGAGGTCAGGACCGGGGATGTCGTAGCGGTGTACGAACACCACCGCATCCCCGTCGACGGCACCGCCGAGTCCGGCGAGGCGCTGGTGGACCAGGCGGCGATCACCGGCGAGGCGCTCCCGGTGTACGTCCAGCCCGGCGGCGAGGTCTACGCGGGCACCCTGGTCACCCACGGCTCCCTGACCGTCCGGGCCACCTCGGTCGGACAGGACACGGTCGTCGGGCGGATCATCACCCGGGTCGAGGAGGCGCAGGCCGACCGGGCCCCGATCCAGACCGTCGCCACCGCCTTCACCCGCCGCTTCGTGCCCGTCTCCTTCGTCCTCGCCGGGATCACGTACGTGCTGACCCGGGACGCCAGGCGGGCGATGACCATGCTGCTGATCGCCTGCCCCTGCGCCGCGGGCCTGGCCACCCCGACGGCGATCAGCGCGGCCATCGGCAACGGCGCCCGCCGCGGCACCCTCATCAAGGGCGGCACCCACCTCGAAGGAATCGGCCGCGTCACCGCCGTCGTCTTCGACAAGACCGGCACCCTCACCCTCGGCCGCCCCCTGGTCACCAGCGTGGTCACCCTTGACGAGACGGTCACCGCCGACGAGGTCCTCAGCCTCGCGGCCTCCGGCGAACTGCACGCCCGCCACCCCCTCGCCCAGGCCATCGTCCGACGCACCGAGGAACAGCACCTGCACATCCCCATCCACCAAGCCTGCGAGGTCGTCCTCGGCATGGGCGTACGCGCCGAACTCGACGGCAGCCGCCTGCTGGTGGGCAGCCCCGCCCTGCTGCGCCGCCACGGCCTGGAACTCTCCGACGTCGCCCAGGAATGGACCAGCCGACTGCGCGCGGGCGGTGAGACCGTCATCTGCCTCGCCCACGACGACAGACTGATCGGCATGCTCGGCCTGTCCGACGCGGTACGCGGCGGAGCCGACACCGTCGTCCGCCAGCTCACCGACCTCGGCGTGACCCGCATCGTGCTGCTGACCGGCGACGCACCCGAGACCGCCCAGGCCGTGGCCGACACCCTCGGCATCACCGAGGTCCACGCCCACGCCCTGCCCGAGGCCAAACTCCAGCTGATCCGCGACCTCCAGACAGACGGGCACAGCGTGGCGATGGTCGGTGACGGCACCAACGACGCGCCCGCGCTGGCACTCGCCGACGTCGGCATCGTCATGGGCGCCCACTCCTCCCACGTCGCCCTGGAGACCGCCGACATCGCCCTCGCCGGAAACGACCTGCGCCAGGTCGCCGCCGTGGTCGAACTCAGCCGGCACACCCTGCGCGTCGTACGCCAGAACTACACCCTGTCCATCGGCGTGAACCTCGCCGGCCTCATCGCGGGCGCGGGCGGCTCCATCAACCCCGTCCTCGCCGCCCTGCTGCACAACACCAGCAGCATCGCCGTGGTCGCCAACTCCGCCCGCCTGGTGGGCCACACACCCCACCTGCCGAGCGACACGGCCGGACGGTTGCGTGCCGCACCGCTCGAGGAGCGGCGAGTGCGCTGACGCGGATTCCCGTCAGCCCTCTTCGAACCCAGAGCGTGGCCGCAGCTGTTCGCCGCCCGCATCGGGCTCGAGCCTCGGCGCCCGGAGTTGACCAGCACTCCACCACCGAACCGCTAACACATGCAGCAATCGCTATATGTTAATGTCGCCATGCACTGACCGCGGCGAGAGCCGCGGGCGCACAACCACGCACAAGGAGCACTCCATGGCCACCGCAACCGAGCACCGCACCCACGACGACCACGCACACACCCACGGCGCAGGCTGCGGCCACGTCGCCTTCCCGCACGGGGACCACACCGACTACGCGCACGAGGGCCACGTCCACCGGGTCCACGGGGACCACGTCGACGAGTGCGCGGAGACCGGCCACGCCGTGCACGACGGCCACGACCACCAGCACGGCGAGGGCTGCGGCCACGTCGCCGTTCCGCACGAGGACCACACCGACTACGTGCACGACGGTCACCGTCACGCGGCCCACGAAGGACACTGGGACGACCACTGACAGCTCGCACCCCGAGCGGCCAACCGCCGCACTGGAAATCGTTGCCATATGCTAATGTCTGCATATGACAATGGCTTCCCCTCCCCCGGCGGACGAGCCGCTGCAGACCCTGCAGGCCGCGAGCGACCTGCTGCGCGCACTGGCGTCGCCCGTCCGGCTGGGCATCGTCCGCGAGCTGGCCGACGGCGGGAAGTACGTCCACGAGCTGGTGACCGCCCTCGGCGTCAGCCAGCCTTTGGTCTCCCAGCACCTGAGGGTGCTGCGCACCTCCCGGATCGTCACCGCCCGGCGCGAGGCCCGCGAGACGCGCTACCGCCTGACCGACGACCATGTGGCACACATCGTGCTGGACGCCATTCGGCACGCACAGGAGTAGGGCCACGTCCAGACGCGGCAACATCTTGAGGGCCGCCCGGCTTCCCGCCGGGCGGCCCTCGGTACCTGGGCAAGAAGGGGCGCTGAGTTCTCCGACGTACCCGCCGACACACACGCACATGCCGCCCCCCGCTCGACTGAGTCTCTTACGCCGGCGGATCACCCAGGCCACGGCCCTTGCGTCGGGGCGCTGGGGCGCTGCGCCACCGGCCTCCGGCCTCCGGAAGTCAGGCCTGCCATGGATTACGCCCCCACGCCGCTGTTCCACGGAAACCGCGTGCGTCCTGCGCGGTCCGATGCCCGGCGACCGGGAGTACCGCAGGCACTGCGGCGGAAGCAGGTAAGGTCATGGTAACTTCCGGGCGCCAGTCGCACTCGTGCACACGGACGTCCGCGTGCACGGGTCAGGGAATCCGGTGGGAGTCCGGAACTGACGCGCAGCGGTGAGGGTGACGGGCGGGGCGACAGCCACTGGACCCGGTGATGGCCGGGTCTGGGAAGGTGCCCCGTCGGAATGATCCCGAGTCCGAAGACCTGCTGGCAGCCGACCGTCCGAACGGGCCCCGCGCATGGGCCCCGACGCCCAGGAAGTCACTGTGCCGCTGTCACGTCCCGCCCGCTGTTCCCTTCTGCTCCTGACCGGGGCGCTGTTGCTGTCCGCCTGCGGCTCGGGCTCGTCGTCCGACGGGTCCGGGAAGTCCGCCGAAGCCGGTGCCCGGGCCGTCACGCTCGACAACTGCGGGGAGAAGGTGACGGTCAAGGCCCCGCCGAAGCGGGCGGTGTCCCTGAACCAGGGCACCTCCGAGATCATGCTCTCCCTCGGGCTTGCCGACCGGATGGTGGGCACCGCCACCTGGACCGACCCGGTCATGAAGGGGCTGGAGAAGGCCAACGCGAAGGTGCCCCGGCTCGCCGACAACGCCCCGTCGTTCGAGAAGGTCCTGGACGCCGAGCCGGACTTCGTCGCGTCCTCCTTCGCCTCCACCCTGAGCAAGGGCGGGGTTGCCCCGCGCGAGAGCTTCGAGGAACTCGGAGTGCCGACGTATCTCTCGCCGGCCGACTGCGAGGGCAAGGACAACAGCGGCGACGGTGACGGCTCACGGACGAAGCCGCTGGCCATGGACACCGTCTATCGCGAGGTGCGTGAACTGGCCCGGATCTTCGGGGTGGAGGAGCGCGGCGAGAAGCTGGTCACGGAGCTGAAGGACCGGGTTGCCAAGGCCACCTCCGGGATCGACGCCGAGGACACCACGATCCTGTACTGGTTCGCCAATCAGGAGTCCCCCTACATGGCGGGCTGCTGCGGCGCACCCGGCATCATCACGAACACGCTCGGCGCGAAGAACGTCTTCGACGACAGTGAGCAGGAGTGGCCCCAGATCAACTGGGAGACCGTCGCCGACCGCAACCCCGGCGTGCTGGTCATCGGCGACCTCACCCGTAAGTCGCAGACCGCGGAGACCGCCGCGAAGAAGATCGCGTTCCTGGAGTCCAACCCGGCGACCCGGAACATGGACGCGGTGAAGAAGAAGCGGTACGTGCTGCTCAGCGGACAGGCCATGAACCCCACGATCCGCACCGTCGAGGGAGTCGAGAAGGTCGCCGCCGCGCTGCGCGCGTACGGACTCGGCGGATGACCACCGCTCTGCGCAAGCCCGCGGCCCGGTCCCCGCGGGCCGCCGTGGGGACCCTGCGGACCGCGGCCGGCCTGGGCGCCGGGCTGGCGGTGCTCGCGGTGTCCGTCGCCGTGGCCGTCACCATCGGCCCGGCGGACATCGGCGTCGGCGACGTCTGGTCCGCGGTCGCCTCCCATCTGGGATGGGGCACGACGGAGTTGTCCCCGATCCGGGACGGCATCGTGTGGAACCTGCGGCTGCCGCGCACCCTGCTCGCCGCGGTGTGCGGCGCCGGCCTCGCCGTGTGCGGGGCGGTGATGCAGTCGCTGCTGCGCAACCCGCTCGCCGACCCGTTCGTCCTCGGGGTCTCCTCCGGAGCGTCGACCGGCGCCGTCGTCGTGGTCGTCCTCGGTGCCGGAGGCGGTGTCCTGTCCATCTCCGGGGGCGCGTTCGTGGGCGCGCTCGGCTCGTTCGCGCTCGTGCTGCTGCTCAGTCACACCCTGGGCGGGACCACGGACCGGGTGGTGCTGTCCGGGGTGGCCGCCATGCAGCTGTTCTCCGCGCTGACCTCGTTCGTGGTGATGACGGCCGCCGACGCGGAGACCACCCGGGGCGTGCTGTTCTGGCTGCTCGGGTCGCTCAGCGGGGCCGGCTGGAGCGAGGTATGGCTCTGCCTGGCCGTCCTGGCACTCGGGCTGGTGGTGTGTCTCGGGTACGCGCGCACACTGGACGCTTTCGCCTTCGGCCAGGACGCGGCGGCCACCCTAGGTGTCGCGGTCGCCCGAACCCGGCTGGCGCTGCTGTGCGTGACCGCGCTGCTGACGGCCGCTCTGGTCGGCGCGGCGGGCGCGATCGGCTTCGTCGGGCTCGTCCTGCCACACGCCGCACGCGCCCTCGTGGGCCCCGGACACGGCCGCCTGCTGCCGGTCACCGCCCTGGCCGGGGCGGTTTTTCTGGTGTGGGCCGACACCCTGGCCCGTACCGTCCTCGACCCCCAGGAGGTACCGGTGGGCGTGGTGACCTCGCTCGTCGGCGTCCCGGCATTCGTCCTGGTCCTGTACCGCACGAGCACGAGGAGGACGCGATGACCTCCGGTACGGATGAGAAGGCGGTCGCGGCGCGGTCGTCCACCCTCGCCACCGACCGCGTCAGCCGCTCCATCGACGGGCGGCTGATCCTCGACGGTGTCAGCGTCGCCCCCCGCCCCGGCTCCGTGACCGGACTGCTCGGCCCCAACGGCTCCGGGAAGTCCACCTTCCTGCGGTTGCTGTCCGGCGTCCTCGCCCCCACCTCCGGGGTCGTCACCCTCGACGGACGCCCCCTGCCCGACTGGGGCCGCCGCCCCGTGGCCCGGCGCGTGGCGGTCGTCGAGCAACAGGCCGACACCCTCGTCGAGTTGACCGTCCTCGACGTCGTACGCCTCGGCCGCATCCCGCACCGCCGCGCCTGGACACCCGCGACGGAGGCGGACGAGAACGCCGTACGCACCGCCCTGGAGCGCACCGGCCTGACCGACCGCGCCGACCAGCCCTGGCACACGCTCTCCGGCGGCGAACGCCAGCGCGTGCAGATCGCCCGCGCCCTCGCCCAGGAACCCCGGGAACTGCTGCTGGACGAACCGACCAACCACCTCGACATCCACCACCAGCTCGACCTGCTGCACCTCGTCGCCGAACTGCCCGTCACCAGCGTCGTCGCCCTGCACGACCTCAACCTGGCCGCCATGTACTGCGACCAGGTCGTCGTCCTGCGGGACGGACGGGTGGTGGCCGCCGGCACCCCGGCCGCGACCCTCACCGAGTCCCTGATCGCCGACGTCTACGGGGTACGGGCGACGGTGACCCGTCCCGGGTCCGGCGACCGGCCGCACATCCGCTTCCTGGGGACGGCCGCCGGGAAGTGACGGTCCTGGCGCCCGCCAAATGGTGGATGGGCTGCCGGACTTCGCGAAGGCGGACGGCGGTTACCGGTCGGTGCATCTCCACACGTGTCCGCACTCGCCCGGCGGGCCCTGCGGCGGGAGCGGCGTCCTGCGCTGCGAGACCCCTCTTGTTCAAACGAAAACGATATTCATATACTTCGCGTTCGGTGCCGAACCTGGGAAGACCGCACAGGACCAGCACACCGAACGACCCAGCACACAGAACGACGAGGACCATGAGAATTTCCCGCCCTCGGCTGATAGCCGGCCTGCTGCTCACGCCGCTGCTCTCCGGCTGTTTCGCCTCCTCCGGCGACGACTCGTCGTCCTCGGGCTCCGCCGACGGCGCACGCCTGCGCGTCGCCCTCCCCTTCGCTCCCGTCGAGAACTACTCGCCGTTCGGGCAGGACGCCATGCTCCTTGCCCGGCTGGGCGTCACCGAGGGGCTGACCAAGCTGGACGCCAACGGCACCGCGGCCCCCGCGCTCGCCGAGTCGTGGAGCAGCGAGAGCGGCGCCAAGAGCTGGGTGTTCACCCTGCAGGAGGCGAAGTTCCAGGACGGCGAGGCCGTCACCGCGAAGGCCGTCGCCGCCGCTCTCACCGCCGTCGGCAAGGCCGACCCGGCCCCCTCCGCCCTCTCCGGTGTGAAGCTCACCGCCGAGGCCGTCGGCGGGAAGCAGGTCCGTGTCAGCACCGCCGAAGCCGACCCCATACTGCCGCTGCGGCTGTCCAACCCGTCCCTCGCGGTGTTCGCACCCAAGGCGTACAAGAAGAACGGCACGGTGAACGTGGTCGGCACCGCCACCGGCCCCTTCGAACTCACCAAGACCACGGGTGACACGACGGCCACCCTGGACCGGTACGACGACTACTGGGGCGGACGCGCCCAGGCGTCCGGCATCGACGCGAAGTTCGTCTCGGACGGCACCGCGCGCGCCAACGCCCTGCGCACCGGTGATGTCGACATCGCCGAGTCCCTCCCCGTCGCCCAGGTCGCCTCCTTGGACAAGGGCACCGTCCACGAGGTCAACACCGCCCGCAACACCAGCCTGTACCTCAACACCAAGTCCGGCGCCTTCACGGACGCGGGACTGCGGGCCGCCGCACGCGAGGCGATCGACACCTCGGCCATCGCCAAGGGCGCCTACGAGGGGTACGCCGTGCCCGCCCAGGGCCTCTACGGGCCGGCCCTGCCCTGGGCGGCCGGCAAGCGGACCGAGCCGACCGGGCGGGTGAAGGCGACCGACCCCAAGGGCAAGAGCATCACCATCGCCACCTACACCGACCGGCCCGAGATGCCGGAGGTGGCCCAGGTGCTGCAACAGCAGCTGCAGAAGGCCGGTTTCAAGGTGAAGCTGGAGGTGCGTACCTACACACGCCTCGAAGGCGACATGATGGCCGGGAAGTTCGACGCCGTCGTCTACGGCCGCAACATGATGCTGGACACCGGCGACCCGGTCACCGTCCTGGGCAGCGACTACACCTGCGACGGCTCCAACAACCTGTCGTTCCTGTGCGACAAGAACGTCGACAAGCTGGTCGCCGCCGCCCAGGCCGAGTCCGACACCGCCAAGCGGCAGGACGCCGCGCTGAAGGCGGAGGCCGCCATCCTCGGCACCGACGCGGTGATCCCGCTGGTGCATCTGAAGCTGGTCACGGGCATCGCCAAGTCCGTACAGGGCCCGCTGCTCGACCCGTACGAGCGCGCCCTCATCGGGACGGGGACCCGGCGCTGAAGACCGTTTCCCACCGCTCGGCCGCCCTGCGCGCCTTCGCGCGCGGCGGCGGCCCCGCGCTGCTGTGGCGGGCCGCGCTCACGGCCGCCCTGGTGTGCGGGATCGGCCTGCTGCCCTGGCTGTCCCGCACAGACCCCGCGCTGACCGTGCTCAGAGCCCGGTCGGCCGAGCGTGACCCGACGCCCGAGACGCTGCGGGCCATCCGGGACCAACTCGGCCTTGGTGACGGCCCGTTGCCGCTGCTCGGGCGCTGGCTCGGTGGGCTGCTGCGCGGGGACGCGGGCACCTCCTGGGTCTCCGGCACCGACGTGCTGCCCGCCGCAGTGCAGGCCCTCGCGGTGTCCCTGCTGCTGATGGCCGGGGCTCTCGCCGTCGCCGTGGCCACGGCCGCCGCGGTGTGCGCCCGCACGCTGTGGCTCGGCTCGCGGAGACGCCTCGGTGACCGCACGCCCGGCGGCACCGCCACGGCCGTACTGGCCGCGCTGCCCGAGTTCCTCCTCGCCTCCGTGCTGGCCTCCGTGATCGGCGTACAGCTGGGCTGGCTTCCGGCGCTCGGCTGGTACGGCCCGCAGTGGATGGTGCTGCCCTCGCTCGCCCTCGGCCTGCCCGCCGGGGCCGTGCTGGGGCGGATGCTGGACGACATGCTGCCCGGCGCGTTCGCCGAACCCTGGGCACTGGCCGCCGCCGCACGCGGCGTACCCCCGAAGTCCGTGGCCCGACAGGCGCTACGGCGGTGTGTGCCCGGGCTCCTGCCCAACCTGGGCCTGTTCGTCGTCGGCCTCACCGGCGGATCGGTCGCCATCGAGCAGATCTTCGACATCCCCGGGCTCGGCCGGCTCACCCTGCGGGCCGCTCTCGCCCAGGACCTGCCCGTGCTGCAGACCGGCACGCTCGCCCTGGTGCTCCTCGCTGCTGCCGCCGGCATCCTCGCCCGGCTCACGGCACGGTGGCTGATCGGACCCGCGCTGCGCGACGGCGCCCTGCACTCCCTGCACCGGCCCACCCCACCCGCGCCCCGGGTCCTGCCCCTGCTGTACGGGGCACTGCTCATCGGCGTCATCGCCCTCGGCCTGCCCCGCGACCCGCTCGCCCTGAACACCGGCGCCAAGCTCCAGGCTCCGTCCGCCGCGCATCCGTTCGGCACCGACGCCCTCGGCCGCGACCTGCTGGCCCGCATCGCGCACGGGGCGCTGAACACCCTCGCCATCGCTCTCGCGGTGAGCGTCGCCGCACTCGTGGCCGGCGTACTGCTGGGACTGCTGCCCCGGCTGTCCGCCCCGCTCGTCGACACGGTCAACGCCGTACCCCCCGTACTCGCCGGTCTCCTCGTCACCGGCATCGCGGGCAGCGGCCCGTGGACCCCGGCACTCGCGGTGGCCATCGTCGCCTGGTCCCCGCTGGCCACCCACACCTCCGCCCTCCTCCAACAGGAGCGCGCCACCACCCACCTCACCGCCACCCGGGCCCTCGGCGCCGGACCCTGGTACCTCCTCTGGCACGAGCTGCTGCCGGCCATCCTGCCCCCGGTCACCCGGCACGCCCTGCTCCGGCTGCCCGGCATCGCCCTGTCCCTGGCCGCCCTCGGGTTCCTCGGCCTCGGCTCCCAGCCGCCCTCCCCCGAGTGGGGCCTGCTGCTCGCCGAGAACCAGCCGTACGCCGAACGCGCCCCCTGGGCGGTCCTCTTCCCCGCCGCCGTCCTCGCCCTGCTGGGGGCTCTCGCGGTGACCGCCGCGGGCGGCATACGCCTGCCCCGGCGACGGAAGCGGCCGGCAGACCCGGCCGGAACACCCGGCGACGCGGTGAGTGCCGGGCCCGAGCCGGAGCGGCAGCCGAACCACCCGGCCCCCCTGCTGACCCCCGTGCCCGCCTCCCCCACAGAAACGCCATGACGCATCTCATCTCCCGTGCCCTGACCCGCCGAACAGCCCGGACCTCCAAGGACGGGACGCCCGAGGACGGGACGCCCAGAGCCCCGCGCGAGCGGACCTGGAAGCTCTGGAAGGACCTGTCACCGCTGCTGCGGCTGCTGATCCTGACCCAACTCGCCTTCAACATCGGCTTCTACGCCGTACTGCCGTTCCTCGCCGAGCACCTCGGCACGGCGATCGGCATGGCGGGCTGGCTGGTCGGCTTCGTCCTCGGCCTGCGCACCTTCAGCCAGCAGGGGCTGTTCGTGGTCGGCGGCTGGCTCGTCGACCGGTACGGCGTACGCCCCGTCGTCCTGGCCGGCTGTGTCCTGCGCATCGCCGGGTTCGCGTGGCTGGGGTACGCGGAGGCGACGTGGGCGGTGATAGGCGCGGTGCTGGTGATCGGTTTCGCCGCCGCGCTGTTCTCCCCGGCCGTGGAGTCCGAGGCGGCCCGCCAGGCCGTCATCTGGGAAGAGGAGGGCCACGGCTCCCGGACCCGGGTCCTGGCCCTGTTCAGCGTGGCGGGCCAGGCAGGCGCCTTCGTCGGGCCGCTGCTCGGCGCGCTGCTGCTCGCCGTGGACTTCCGCACCGCCTGCCTCGCCGGAGCCGCAGTCTTCGTCCTCGTCCTCGCCGGGCACGCCTGGCTGATGCCCCAGCACATCCCCGGCCGCATCCGCACCCGGGAGCGCGGCGGGGCGCGCGCACTGCTGCGCAACCGCCGCTTCCTCGCCCTGTGCTGCGCCTACGGCAGCTACCTGCTGGCCTACAACCAGCTGTACCTCGCCCTCCCGGACGAGGTACAGCGCGCGGCGGGCTCCCAGGCGCCCCTGTCCTGGCTGTTCGCCCTCTCCTCCCTGCTGGTCGTCTTCGCACAACTTCCGGTCACACGCTGGGCGGGCGACCGGCTCGACCTGCGCCGCTCCATGGCTGCCGGGCTGTTGCTCATCGCCGCCGGCTTCGCGGTCGTGGCCGCCGCGCGCCCCGCCGGGTGGACGGGCCTCGCCGGGCTGCTGCCCGGCGCTGCATACGTCGTCCTGCTGACCCTCGGCCAGATGCTGGTCGTGCCCGCGGCCCGCGCCTGGGTGCCCGACCTGGCCGCCGAGGGCCGCCTCGGCCTCTACACCGGCGCGCTGTCGTCCGTCTCCGGCCTGATCGTCCTCATCGGCAGCTCGGCCACCGGCTCCCTCCTCGACCTCGGCCTCCCGCCCGCCGTGCCGTGGCTTGTCCTCGCCGCCGTACCGGCACTGGCGGTGGCGCTGCTGCCGCCCGGGCGACCGGCCACACGCTGACGCCGGGGTTCCAGGGTGCTCAGTCCTGCTCGGAGAGGCTGGGCCTTCCTTCGTGGTGGACCAGCCGACCCAACTGCTCGACGCGGGCGCGGGGCATCAGGGTCCAAAAGCCGACCGTGCGGCGCAGGGCGGCAGAGGGCCAGAGCGTCGTCCAAGCGTCGGGGGTTCGAGGAGGCAGATGTCGAACTTGATGTGCGTCCCACCCGATCGGTCAGGCAGCCATGGCCGACGCAGCACCGGTCACCTCGTAGCCCGCCTCCACGATCGCGGCGCGTACGGCAGCGTCGTCCAGGGCCTCGCCCGTCACGGTCACACGGCCGGCCGGGACGTCGACCTCGACCAGGGTCACCCCTGCGACCTCGACGACCTCCTCGGTGATGCTCGCCGCACAGTGGCCGCAGCTCATGCCGGACACGGTGTAGGTCTTCTCAGCCATGCGGATGCTCCTGTCCTCGCCGCTTCTCGGTGACCGCGGGAATCGCGTGCCGTGGTGTACGCGGGGCGAGTGCGCCCCGTTCACCGTCCCAGCGTTCTGAACTGCGGCCGGCGGGCTGGTGCGGCGAATTTCGGTCACGGTAGGCTCTGCCAGCCCTTGCCGCACGCGCCGCTCCCCCACCCGACTGTGAGCGGGCGCACGGGCTCGGACACGCGCATCGTCCCGACCGCAGTCGACGATCACCGTGGCCGGAAATGAACAGTCACGGAGTCGCACACGTATGGGTGCGACAAGAAGCGGGGACAGCCCGGCGAACACGCGAGGAGGAGCGATGGCTGACCGCGGCCTGCTTCGCGCCTCGCGGGTGGCGGTGTTCAGCCTGGTGTGCGTGCTGCTGGCCGCCACCGGGCACGGCATGGCTGCCGGGCATCATCCGCCGCTCGCACTGCTGGCGGTCGGGGGCACGGTTGTCGGGGTCACGGCCGGACGCCTCGCCGGGCGCGAGCGCTCCCTGGTCCAGATCGGCGGCGCGGTCACGGTCACGCAGGGCGCGCTGCACGTGCTGTTCGCCCTGGCCGGGCCCACCCGCACCAGCACCGCACCCGCCGCACACCACGGTGGACATGCCGGGCACTCGCCGCATGCGGAGCACCACACCACGGTGTCCGCGACAGGCGCCACCGGGACAGGTGTTGAGCCGGTCGGCATGGCCCTGGACGCCGCCCATCCAAGCCCCTTCATGCTGCTCGCGCACCTGGTAGCCGGGCTCGGTGCCGCCTGGTGGCTGCGCCAGGGAGAGGCCGTGGTGTGGCGGCTGTGCCGCCTGCTCGGCGCGCCCGTCTCGGCCACGCTCCGCGCCCTGGACCTGCTACGGCGGTGGGCGCGGCACCAGGCGGTGCTGTCCCGCCATCGTGTGGCGCGCCAGTGGGGCGCCGGGGAGCACGAGGTGCCATTCGGCACCCGAGTACTGGAACACACGCTCGCCCGCCGCGGGCCGCCCCTGCTGTTCACCCGCTGATCCGGCCGAACCGAGGGTGCACCGCGCACTTCTCGCCCGGCCGGTGTTCTCGCCGCGCACGCCCCGGGTTCGCCCAGCCGCACGCGTCGGCTCTCACGGGCACACCGTGCGCTACCACTGGCCCCGCCCCTCGCGACGGAGCCGGTGGGCCACACGAGCCCTCCAGCAGTGAACAGCAACCCGGTTCCCCGCAGAGGGCCGGGCTGACTCCAGGAGCTGAGCCCTTTCATGAGCACCACGTCCGACGCCTCCCCCGACGAAAACCCACCCGCCGGCTCCCCCGACGCGAGCCCACCAGCCGCACAGACCGCTACCGATGCCCCGCCGACCTCCGCGGCACCGGCGAAGAGCGGCGGCGCCGACGGTCGTACCCGTTCCGGCTGGTGGCCGCTGCTGACCCGGCTGCACTTCTACGCGGGCATCCTGGTCGCCCCGTTCCTGCTGGTCGCGGCGCTGACCGGGCTGGCGTACACCGCCGTGCCGCAGCTCGACCAGCTCGTCTACGGCGACCAGTTGCGGGTGGAGCGGGTCGGTGACGAGCCCAGGCCGCTGACCGAGCAGATAGTGGCCGCTCGCACAGCCCACCCCGAGGGCGTCATCGCCTCGGTCGTTCCGCCCGACGAGCCGGACCACACCACCAAGGTCGTGCTCTCCGTTCCCGAACTCGCCGAGCAGGACAAGCAGCGCACGGTCTACGTCGACCCCTACACCGCCGAGGTACGCGGCGCCCTGACCACGTGGTTCGGTTCGACTCCGCTGGCGACCTGGCTGGACGACCTGCACCGCCACCTTCACCTCGGCGAGACGGGCCGGCTCTACTCCGAACTCGCCGCGAGCTGGCTGTGGGTGCTCGTCCTGGGCGGTCTGCTGCTGTGGTTCGGCCGCCGCCGCACCTACGCGGGCGGCTCGAAGCGGAACACCGTGCTGCCGGAACGCGGGGCGCGAGGGGTGCGCCGCAGTCGCGGTTTCCACGCGGTCACCGGGGTGTGGATCTCCGTCGGCCTGCTGGCCCTCAGCGTCACCGGCCTGACCTGGTCGACGCACGCCGGGGAACGCATCACCGACCTGCGGACCTCGCTGAGCGCCTACGCGCCCGAGTTGGAGACCACCGCGTCCGCCGGGACCGGCTCGTCGGGACACGACCACTCGGGCGGCGAGAGCACCGGCGAAGACGCCACGGAGGGCGGCCTGCCGGAAGGGCTGAGCATCGACCGGATCCTCGACAAGGCCCGTGCCGCGGGCCTCGACGGTCCTGTGGAGATCAGCACACCCGCCGACGACAAAAGCACTTGGACCGTCGCCCAGACCGACGGCCTGTGGCCGGTCCACAAGGACCAGGCGGCCATCGACCCGCACAGCGGCGAGGTCACCTCGCGTGTCGACTGGGCGGACCATCCGACGCTCGCCAAGCTCAGCACGCTCGGTGTAGCCGCCCACATGGGCACCCTCTTCGGCCTGGCGAACCAGATCGTCCTCGCGGTCATCGCCCTCGGCCTGACCGTGGGCATCGTGCTCGGCTACCGCACGTGGTGGCAGCGCAGGCCCACCCGGGCCGACCGCCGCGCCTGGGTGGGCCGTCCGCCCGCGCGCGGTACCTGGCGGAAGCTGCCCTGGCCCGCCCTTGCCGTGGTCGTGCCGCTGACCATCGCCGTCGGCTGGGCGGTTCCGCTGCTGGGCTGGTCCCTGCTGGGCTTCCTCGTCCTTGACGGTGCGCTCGGCCTGATCCAGCGGCAGCGCGCCACTCGTTCAACCGCGGGGGCCTGACCTTCCGTCGGGCCGGGACGTCCGTGGGGGGGCCGAGATCTCGGCCTACCCCCGGGCCCCGTCGTTCCCGACCGGATAGGGCACGAAGGTGCTGCTGTTCTGGTCGATGAGCAGCGGGCGCCCCAGCGGTGGCGCGGCCCGCTGGGAGCAGGCCACGCGTTCACAGACCCGGCAGCCCATGCCGATCGGAGTCGCGGCGGAGGCGTTGGCGAGGTCGAGCCCGTCGGAGTAGACGAGGCGGTGGGCGTGGCGGATTTCGCAGCCGAGCCCGATGGCGTACGTCTTGCCGGGCTCGCCCCAGCCGCCGCGGTGCCGGGTGACCGCGCGGGCGGTCCACAAGTACCTTTGCCCGTCCGGCATTTCGGCGATCTGGACGTGGATCCTGCCAGGTGAGGTGAACGCCTCGTAGACGTTCCACAGGGGGCAGGTGCCGCCGGCCCGGGAGAAGTGGAACCCGGTCGCGGACTGCCGCTTGGACATGTTGCCGGCCCGGTCGACCCGGACGAACGAGAAGGGCACCCCGCGCAGCCGGGGCCGCTGGAGAGTGCTCAGGCGGTGGCAGACGGTCTCGTAACCGAGTCCGTAGCGGTCGGTGAGCCGCTCGATGTCGTAACGCACCTCCTCGGCGGCCGTGTGGAAGACGGTGTACGGCAGGATCAGCGCGGCGGCGAAGTAGTTGGCGATCCCGATCCGGGCCAGCGCGTGAGCCTGCGAGCCGGGTTCGAAGTCCTCCGCGGCCAGCTGGCCCAGCTCCTCGCCGTGTTCCAGCAGGGCCAGCTGGGTCGCCATGCGGAAGGCGCGCTGACCGGGCCGCAGCCGCGAGGACAGGTGGAGGGTGCGGGTTCGGTCGTCGTAGCGGTGCAGCCGTTCGCCGGACTCCGCGGCGAGACGGATCCCGTGTGTCCCGGCAAGTCTCGCGGTGAGGGCCCCGATCACCTCGCCGGGCCGGACACCGATCTCCTCGGCCAGGTGCTCGGCGGCCAGGTCGGTGTCGTGGAGGTAGTTCTGACGGCGGTAGAAGAAGTCGCGGATCTCCTCGTGCGGTGAGGGCGCGGCTTCCCGCTCTGCGCCCCGGCCGTCCGCCGCCCCGGCCAGTCGCTCGGCCAGCCGCTGGTTGCGGCGGCCCAGGTCGAGCAGGACCTGGGCGACCGCGGGCATCCGCGAGGCCAGTTCGGCGAGGTCGGACGGGGAGACCCGGGAAGCGGCGATCTCCCCGGTCAGCGCCTCGCGCAGGTCGGCCACCAGGCGGGCGGTGTCGCGCTCGGAGAAGAAGGCGGCGTCGACGCCGAAGGTCTCCGTGAGCCGGAGCAGGACGGGCACGGTGAGCGGGCGGGAGTCGTGCTCCATCTGGTTCAGATAGCTCGGCGAGATACCCAGGACGCGGGCCAGCTCCGCCTGGCTCATACGGCGCTCCTCACGCAGCCGCCGCAGCCGCGCACCCGCGTACGTCTTGCTCACCCGCGTTCCTCCCACCAGGCGTCCCGACCCGGTCAGCGTACGGGACGAACCCGCCACTCAGACCTTCGCAAAGTTGGCAATCCGCGGCGAGAAGATTCGCAGAAGTTGGCATTGTTCCACGGTTGATGGCACTCAGTGCCAATGCCAGAGTTTCAGTGCGGCCCGCCGGACCCGGCCGATACCGCCCGGAACCCGGGGCACGATTCACTGCCCTGACGTCGGAGATCCCGGCATCCGCGGCGCACCACGCCGGCAGCGTTGCTCACCTTCGCCCTCCGGGGTGACGGCGGGCCGCATCCCAGCAAGACGACACGCAGTGCCACCTCTGTTCATCCGGACGGCGGGATTGGCAGCCAGTACAGACCGAGGAAACGGTGACAGTCATGGCAGAAGCGACGACGCAGGCGGCCGAGGAACTGGCCAGGCGCTGGGCCACCGACGCGAGGTGGCAGGGCATCGAGCGCACCTACAGCGCCGAGGACGTCGTACGGCTCTCCGGCAGCGTCCGTGAGGAACACACCCTGGCCCGGCGCGGCGCCGAGCGGCTGTGGCGCCAGCTGCACGAGCTGGACTACATCCACGCGCTGGGCGCGCTCACCGGCGGCCAGGCGGTGCAGCAGGTCAAGGCCGGGCTCCAGGCCATCTACCTCTCCGGCTGGCAGGTCGCCGCCGACGCCAACCAGGCCGGGCACACCTACCCCGACCAGAGCCTGTACCCGGCCAACTCCGTGCCCCAGGTGGTCCGTCGGATCAACAACGCCCTCCTGCGCGCCGACCAGATCGCCACCAGCGAGGGTGACAGCTCGACCGACTGGCTGGCGCCGATCGTCGCCGACGCCGAGGCCGGGTTCGGCGGCCCGCTGAACGCCTTCGAGCTGACCAAGGGCATGATCGCGGCGGGCGCGGCCGGCATCCACTACGAGGACCAGCTCGCCTCCGAGAAGAAGTGCGGCCACCTCGGCGGCAAGGTCCTCGTCCCGACGTCCCAGCACATCCGCACCCTCAACGCGGCCCGGCTCGCCGCCGACATCGCCGACACACCGACCGTGATCATCGCCCGCACGGACGCGCTGGCCGCCAACCTGCTGACCAGCGACGTCGACGAGCGCGACGCCGAGTTCGTCACCGGTGAGCGGACGGCGGAGGGCTTCTACCGGGTCCACAACGGCATGGCGCCGGTCATCGCCCGCGGCCTGGCCTACGCCCCGTACGCCGACCTCATCTGGGTGGAGACCGGCACCCCCGACCTCGCCCAGGCCCGCGAGTTCGCCGAGGCCATCCACGCCCAGTACCCGGACCAGATGCTGGCGTACAACTGCTCGCCCTCCTTCAACTGGAAGGCCGCGCTGGACGACGACCAGATCGCCAAGTTCCAGCGGGAGCTGGGGGCGATGGGCTACAAGTTCCAGTTCATCACGCTGGCCGGGTTCCACTCCCTGAACCACGGCATGTTCGACCTGGCCCGCGGCTACGCCGAGCACGGCATGACCGCCTACGTCGACCTCCAGGAGCGGGAGTTCGCCGCGCAGGCCCACGGCTTCACCGCCGTCAAGCACCAGCGTGAGGTCGGCACGGGCTACTTCGACCTGGTGTCGACGGCCGTCAATCCTGCCTCTTCCACGACCGCGCTGGCCGGTTCCACGGAGGAAGAGCAGTTCCACTAGGCCGCCGGGCCGGACACCCGCCGTCCGGCCGGCCCTCGGCCGAGCGGAGGGGGACGAACCGTCTCCGTCTCCCTCCGCTCCCATCCCTCAGGAGAGCCCGATGTCCACCACCGCACTCATCCACCACGTCCGTGTCCTCGCCGCCCCCGGTCACCGGCACGAGGAGATCCTCACCCCCGCCGCCCTGGAGTTCATCGGCCGGCTGGCCGAGGCGTTCGAGCCGCGTCGGCGGGACCTGATGAAGGAACGCCGTCGGCAGGTACTGCGACTGGCATCGGGCTCGCCTCTCGACTTCCCCATGGTCACGGCCGCTGTGCGCGACGACCCGACCTGGCGGGTGGCGCCGCCCGCGCCCGGTCTGACCGACCGGCGCGTCGAGATCACCGGCCCGCCCGACCGGCGCATGGCCGTCAACGCCCTCAACTCCGGCGCCAAGGTGTGGATGGCCGACTTCGAGGACGCCACCGCGCCTCTCTGGGACAACGTCATCGGCGGCCAGCTCACCCTGCTCGACGCCATCGAGCGCCGTATCGACTTCACCACGCCCGAGGGGAGGGAGTACCGGCTGGGCGAACAGCTCGCCACCATCATGGTCCGGCCGCGCGGCTGGCACCTCGACGAGGAGCACCTGACGTACGACGGCCGGCCCGTGCCCGCCGCCCTCGTCGACTTCGGCCTGTACTTCTTCCACTGCGCCCAGCGTCAGATCGACGCCGGGTACGGCCCGTACTTCTACCTCCCCAAGCTGGAGAACCGCTACGAGGCCCGCCTCTGGAACGACATCTTCGTGCTCGCCCAGGAGCTGCTCGGTATCCCGCGCGGCACGATCCGGGCCACCGTTCTCATCGAGACGATCACCGCCGCGTTCGAGATGGAGGAGATCCTCTACGAGCTGCGTGAGCACAGCTCGGGGCTCAACGCCGGTCGCTGGGACTACCTGTTCAGCCTGATCAAGACCTTCGGCCACCGCACCGACTTCCTCCTCCCCGACCGGGCGAAGGTGACGATGACGGCCCCCTTCATGCGGGCCTACACAGAACTCCTCGTCCGCACCTGCCACCGGCGCGGCGCCCACGCCATCGGCGGCATGGCCGCCCACGTGCCCGGCAAGGACCCCGCCGCGAACGAGGCCGCGCTCGCCAAGGTCCGGCTGGACAAGGAGCGCGAGGCCGAGGACGGCTTCGACGGCTCCTGGGTCGCCCATCCGGGACTCGTCCCCGTCTGCCGCGAGGTCTTCGACGGGGTCCTCGGCGAACGCCCTCACCAGCTGGACCGAACCCGCGACGACGTCGAGGTGACCCCGGCCGACCTGCTGTCGGTGCGCCGGATCAGCGGCCCGCCCACCCTGGAGGGGATCCGCACCAACGTCTCCGTCGCGCTGCGCTACTTCGCCGCCTGGCTGCGCGGGCAGGGCGCGGTTGCCATCAACGGCCTGATGGAGGACGCGGCCACCGCCGAGATCGCCCGCGTGCAGATCTGGCAGTGGCTGCGGCACCGGGTCATCGACCGGGCGACAGTGGAGGAGATCCTCGACTACGAGGTGGCAGCGCTCGGCGCCGAGTACCCGTGGGCGCCCGTCGACGACATCCGCGCCCTCTTCGAACGGACCGCGCTGGCAAGCGAGTTGCCGCTGTTCTTCACACCGGACGCCTACACCCGGCACCTGGTGCGACGGACGGAGGCCCAGGCATGAGCGCGGCAATCGGACGCGTCGGCGTGGTCGGCGGCGGACAGATGGGCGCAGGCATCGCCGAGGTGTGCGCACGGGCGGGGCTCGACACCGTGGTCTGCGAGGCGGACGCCATCGCGGCCCGCGCCGCCCGCGACCGGATCGCGGGTTCCCTGGAGCGTGCCGTACGACGGGGCAAGCTGACGCGGGAAGCCGCCGGCGACGCCCTGGCCCGGCTCGTCCTCACCAGCAGCCTGGACGACCTCGCCGACCGCCAGCTCGTCGTCGAGGCCGTCATCGAGAACGCCGACGCCAAGACCGAGATCTTCGCTGCCCTCGACAAGATCGTCGAGGATCCGGAGGCCGTGCTCGCCACCAACACCTCCTCCCTGCCGATCATGCGGCTCGGCATGGCCACGAGCCGCGCGGACCGGGTCGTGGGCCTGCACTTCTTCAACCCGGTGCCCGTACTGCCCCTGGTGGAGGTCGTGACCTCGCTGCACACGTCGGCCGCGACGACCGTCGCGGTGGAGGACTTCGCGACCCGGGCCCTCGGCAAGACGGTGATCCGTTCCCAGGACCGGGCGGGCTTCGTCGTCAACGCGCTCCTCGTCCCGTATCTCCTGTCGGCGATCCGGATGGCCGAGTCCGGCTTCGCCACCGCCACCGATATCGACTCCGGCATGGAGCTCGGCTGCGCCCATCCCATGGGCCCGCTGAAGCTGGCGGACCTGATCGGCCTGGACACCGTCGCGTTCATCGCCGAGTCGCTCTACGACGAGTTCAAGGAACCCCTCTACGCTTCTCCCCCGCTGCTCCAGCGGATGGTGGAGGCAGGGCTGCTGGGCCGCAAGACCGGCCGGGGCTTCCACACCTACGACCAGGGCTGAGGGCCTGGTACGACGCGGGCTGAGGGGCCCGCACCGCCGCGAGGGGTGAGGGTCCCGCGCGGCGCGACTGGGAAGGGGCGGGGAAGCGCGAGTGCGGCGCTTCCCGCCCCTCGCCGTCGTTCCCGCCCTCCTCCTCTCCTCCTCCTCCGACGTGCTCCGTGTCACCTTCCAGATCCTGGACCGCTCCCTTGCCCCGCGGGCGACACCCCGTAGGGTGGCCGGAGCAGCTGGTTCGCCCCGTCCGCCAGGCGGGGTGTCGCAAGAGGGAACCCGGTGGGAATCCGGGACTGCCCCGCAGCGGTGAGCGGGAACGACCGCCGTCATACGCACTGGGTCCGACGTACCGGGCCCGGGAAGCGACGGCCAGTAGGTGTCCTCCTCGGTGAACGACGAGGACGTGCCCGCGAGTCCGAAGACCTGCCAACTGCCCGTGCGCGGACCGTTCCGCGCGCGGAGATCTCGGTGACCTCGAGGGCGGGTCGGCGTACATACCAGGCGGAGGACCGCGCTGTGCCGCGTGAGGTCGGTTCCGTCCGGTTCGTCATCCCTTCGCGTTCTCGTCCCGTCTCCGGGATCTCAGGGAATCGTCTCGCGAAGGAGATCTCCGTGACCAGCAAGTCCGCAGCCGCGGCAGCACGGGCCACCGTGTACGGCTACCCCCGCCAGGGTCAGAACCGGGAACTGAAGAAGGCGATCGAGGGGTACTGGAAGGGCCGCGTCACCGCCGACGCCCTCCGCGCCACCGCCGCCGACCTGCGTGCCGCCAACTGGCGGCAGCTCGCCGACGCCGGCATCCACGAGGTGCCGACCGGCGACTTCTCGTACTACGACCACGTCCTCGACACCACCGTCATGGTCGGCGCGATCCCCGACCGCCACCGCGCCGCCGTCGAGGCCGACGCCCTTGACGGCTACTTCGCCATGGCTCGTGGCACCCAGGACGTCGCCCCGCTGGAAATGACCAAGTGGTTCGACACCAACTACCACTACCTCGTGCCCGAGTTGGGCCCGGACACCGTCTTCACGGCCGACTCGACCAAGCAGGTCACCGAGCTCAAGGAGACCCTGGCGCTGGGCCTGACCGCCCGCCCGGTCCTGGTCGGCCCCGTCACCTACCTCCTCCTCGCCAAGCCCGCCCCCGGCGCCCCCGCGGACTTCGAACCGCTCACCCTCCTCGACCGCCTGCTGCCGGTGTACGCCGAGGTCCTCGCCGACCTGCGCGCGGCCGGCGCCGAGTGGGTCCAGCTGGACGAGCCCGCCTTCGTGCAGGACCGCACCCCTGCGGAACTGAACGCCGTCGAGCGCACCTACCGCGACCTCGGGGCGCTGACCGACCGGCCGCAGCTGCTGGTCGCCTCGTACTTCGACCGGCTCGGCGAGGCGCTTCCCGTCCTGGCGAAGGCCCCCGTCGAGGGACTCGCCCTGGACTTCACCGAGGCCGCCGCGGCCAACCTCGACGCGCTCGCCGCCGTCGGCGGGCTGCCGGGCAAGCGCCTGGTGGCCGGTGTCGTCAACGGCCGCAACATCTGGATCAACGACCTGGCGAAGTCCCTCTCCACCCTCGGCACCCTGCTGGGCCTCGCCGACCGGGTCGACGTCGCCGCCTCCTGCTCCCTCCTCCACGTGCCCCTCGACACGGGCCTGGAACGGGACATCGAGCCGCAGATTCTGCGCTGGCTCGCCTTCGCCCGGCAGAAGACCGCCGAGATCGTCACCCTCGCACGCGGCCTCGCCCAGGGCACCGACGCCATCACGGCCGAACTCGCCGCCAACCGCGCCGACCTGGCCTCCCGCGCCGGCTCCCCGATCACCCGCGACCCGGCCGTACGCAACCGCGCCGAGGCCGTCACGGACGCCGACACGCGCCGCTCCCAGCCGTACGGCGAACGCGCCGCGGCCCAGCGCGCCCATCTCGGCCTGCCGCTGCTGCCGACCACCACCATCGGGTCCTTCCCGCAGACCGGCGAACTGCGCGTCGCGCGGGCGGACCTGCGCGCCGGACGGATCGACACCGCCGGCTACGAGGAGCGCATCAAGGCGGAGATCCAGGAGGTCATCTCCTTCCAGGAGAAGACCGGAATCGACGTCCTCGTCCACGGCGAGCCCGAACGCAACGACATGGTCCAGTACTTCGCCGAACAGCTGACGGGGTACCTGGCCACGCAGCACGGCTGGGTCCAGTCGTACGGCACCCGCTACGTCCGCCCGCCGATCCTGGCCGGGGACATTTCCCGCCCCGAGCCGATGACGGTGCGCTGGACGTCGTACGCCCAGTCCCTCACCGACAAGCCGGTCAAGGGCATGCTCACCGGGCCGGTCACCATGCTCGCCTGGTCCTTCGTCCGGGACGACCAGCCCCTCGGTGAGACCGCCCGTCAGGTCGCCCTCGCCCTCCGCGACGAGGTGAACGACCTGGAAACTGCGGGCACCTCGGTGATCCAGGTCGACGAGCCCGCACTGCGCGAGACGCTGCCGCTGCGCGCCGCGGATCACGCCCGCTACCTGGCATGGGCGACGGAAGCCTTCCGGCTCACCACCGCCGGCGTCCGCCCGGACACCCAGATCCACACCCACATGTGCTACGCCGAGTTCGGCGACATCGTCCAGGCCATCGACGACCTCGACGCCGACGTCATCAGCCTGGAGGCAGCCCGCTCGCACATGCAGGTCGCCCGGGAGCTGGCCGCCCACGGCTACCCGCGCGAGGCCGGCCCGGGTGTCTACGACATCCACTCCCCGCGCGTCCCCAGCGCCGAGGAAGCCGCCGGGCTGCTCCGCACGGGCCTGAAGGCGATCCCGGCCGAACGGCTGTGGGTCAACCCCGACTGCGGCCTGAAGACCCGCGGCTGGCCCGAGACCCGGGCTTCCCTGGAGAACCTGGTCGCCGCCGCCCGCACGGTCAGAGGCGAGCTGCCCGCCTGCTGACCGTAGGTCCCAGTGGGCCGGGACGCCACGAGCGTCCCGGCCCCGGACGCGCGGCGCCGCCACGACCAAGGCATGAAGAGGGCCCAACATCGTGGCCGAGCTCGGCCTCGTCGAACGGCTGGTGGGCCGGACCCACGAGTGCGACTGGCCACCCGCGGCGGTGACCGGCGTACCGGTCGTGACGGGTGCGGAGTTCACCCCGGACGACCTCACCAGCCGTGAGATCTCCGACGCCGTCGGCGGTTCGGCGCACTCAGGGTCGTCCCTCTACACCCTCGACACCGAGGCGCTGGCCGCGCTCCGTCCGGACGTCGTCCTGGTGCTCCCCTGCGGATTCGCTCCCGAACGGACGCTAGCCTCGGGCGGCCGAATCGAATTCTCAATACCCGTTTCCGGTCGGGATCCGAGGAATTCATCCGGCCAGCGAGCAGTCTTCGCACTTCACTCCCGAAGGCACCCGGTAATACAGACAACAACTACGCCTGCGGAAGCCGAGATCGGGTCCGATGACTTTGCCGGTACCGGCCAGCCGGCCGGTGTTGAGCAGGCCGGCGACGAGATCGGCGAGGGGGTCACGCAGATCCGCTCTGGCCGCCAGGACGGCGCGGGCCGCCTCGACGAGCGCCGAGGCCGCGTTCCCGGCGAGCAGTCCGGGGGCCACCTTGACGCGCAGTCCGGCGGCCAGCGCATCCAGATGCCGGGTCATGACCATCTCGTACAGCAGGTCCGTGAGCTGCGGAATCTCGGGCGCGTACCAGCCGTCGGGGACTGCGGGCAGGCGCAGTGCGGGGCCGTCGTCCGCGCGGAACAGTCGGGTCAGGTCGGGGACGATACCGTGTACGACGGTGCAGGCCAGCACTGGTGACCACAGGCGCGCGGCGTGTCCGAGCTGCACGATGGAGGCGCCGATGCGCAGTTCACGGGTGGCGTAGCGGTCGGCGGTCGCCGTGACCAGGTCGGCGAAGCCGCGGGCGTACGCCTCCTCGACGGGGTGCCATCCGGCGTCCGGGCCGCCGAGCTCGATCGAGAAGAAGGAACCGAGGGACGCGATGTCCTTGAGGGCTTCGGCGACTGCGGGCGCGGGTGCCTGCCGCAGAGCATTCACATCGACTCCGGTATGTATGGTCATGAGCCGAATTCGGGTCGTTCCGATTCGAATTCGGGTGTGCCGAATTCAGGCTCCGAGCATGGCGAGCATGGCGAGGAAATCTCCTCGGCATTTCATGCAACACGCGGCGCATCAGGCCGTCGTCAAGGAATCATCACCTCTTTCCGCAGCGATCGGCACCGGAAAGCAGCGTGATGTGCGGTACGCCGGTGCGGGGGTGCTTGGTCACCTCGGCGTCGACGCGGTAGACGTCGGCCAGCAGTTCGGTGGTGAGGACCTCGGCGGGGGGCCCGGTGGTCACGACTCGGCCGCCGTCCATCACGCAGATCCGGTCGCAGAACGCGGCGGCCAGGTTGAGGTCGTGGAGGGCGACGAGGGCCGTCACGCCGAGCCGGCGGACGAGGCGCAGGGTGTCGAGCTGGTGGCGCAGGTCGAGGTGGTTGGTCGGCTCGTCCAGCACCATGGTGCCCGCCCGCTGGGCGAGGGCCCGGGCGATCAGCACGCGCTGTTTCTCACCGCCCGACAGCCGGGTGAAGGGGGCCTGTGCGAGGCCGGCCGCGCCGAGTTCGTCGAGCGCGGCCATGATGATGGCGCGGTCGTCGGCGTCGTCCCCGTCGAAGGGCCGCTTGTGCGGGGTGCGGCCCATGGCCACCACGTCGTGGACCGAGAGCTCGAAGTCGGCGGCCGACTCCTGCAGAACGGCGGCGAGTCGGCGCGCCAGACTCTTGCCGGACATCCGGCGGACGTCCTGGTCGTCGAGCAGCACCCGCCCCGAGGTGGGGCGCAGGGCTCGGTAGACCGTGCGCAACAGGGTGGACTTGCCCGCGCCGTTGGGGCCGACGAGCCCCACCACCTCGCCGGGAGCCACCCGCAGGGACGCCCGGTCCACCAGCGCCCGCCCCTCCACAACGACCGAGACGTCCTCCACGGCAAGGGTGCCGGGTGCGGCCGTGGCCGTCATCGCGCCGGTCGCTGTCGGTGTCTTCCTCGTCATGCTGTCCTGCGTCACGCTGTCGTGCGTCATGCTGTCCTCCGTCGCATCAGCCACAGGAAGAAGGGGCCGCCGACCAGGGCGGTGAGGATGCCCACGGGGATCTCCTCCGGGCTCATGACGGTGCGTGCGGCCAGGTCGGCGGCGATGAGGAAGGCCGCGCCGAGCAGCGCGGCGGCGGGCAGCGCGCGGCGGTGGTCGGCGCCGACGAGCAGCCGTACGACATGCGGCATGATCAGGCCGACGAAGCCGATCTGGCCGCTGACCGCGACGATCGTGCCGATCATCAACGCGACCAGCGTGAACATCGCGGCACGGAAACGGTGTACGTCCAGACCGAGCGCGACGGCGGCCTCCTCCCCCGCCAGGAGCAGGTTGAGGGACCGGCAGACACCGAGCAGGACGGCCGTGCCGAGCAGGACGGCGCCGACGGGGATCCACACCACCGTCCAGGTCGTGCCGCCCAGCCCGCCGAGCATCCAGCGCAGCGCCGACTGCGTCTTGTGCGGGTCGTCGGAGGTGACGACCAGGAAGCTGGCGAGCGCCGACAGCACCTCGGCCATCGCCACGCCCGCCAGCACCAGCCGTACGGTGGTCATCCGCCCGCCGGACCGGGCCAGGAAGTAGACGGCGACGAGCGCGGCGAGAGCGCCGAGGAACGCCGCCACCGGCAGGGAGAACACCCCGAACAGGGTGAGGCCGAAGACGACGACCAGCACCGCGCCGACCGTGGCACCCGAGGAGACCCCGAGCAGCATCGGGTCCGCGAGCGGGTTGCGCACCAGAGCCTGCAGGGCCATCCCGCACACGGCGAGGCCCGCGCCCACGACACCGGCCAGCAGCACGCGCGGCAGCCGTACGTCGATGACGATCGTCTCGCGGACAGGAGTCCAGGTCGGGTCGGCCAGCGCCGGATGCACGCGGTGCAGCAGGATGCCCCACACCTGGTCGGCCGGGACGCCGATGGATCCGACGGCGATCCCGAACGTGGCCGAGACCAGGACGAGCGCGCCGAGCAGCAGGAGCACGAGCGGGTAGGGAATCCGCTTGCGGCCCGGGACTGTGACATCACCGCCGACCGCTCTCCGGAAGCTCGCCTCCGGTCCGGCGCCCGCGTCCTTCTCCTCGGTCACGCCCGCCGCGTCGGTCGCGCCGCTCACTTGAAGCGATCCGGGTGGATCTGGCGGGCCAGGGACTCCACGGCGGCCGGCACCCGGACGCCCAGCACCGTGGACGACAGGGGCAGCACGGCGAACCGCTTGTTCCTGATGGCGGGTACGTCCTTGAGCGCCGGGTTCGACAGCAGGAACTTCTTCTTGTCCTCGACCGACTGGTCGCCGTAGTCGTAGATGACGATGACCTCGGGCGCCCGCTCGGCCACCTGCTCGAACGACACGTCGCCGAACGCCTTGTCCACGTCGGCGAAGAGGTTCACCGCGCCCGCCTGCTTGATCATCTCGTTGCCGATGCCCGCCCCGCCGGCGGTGAAGGCCGTCTTGTCTCCGCTGTCGTAGACGAAGAGCTTGACCGGCGTGACTCCGGCGAGCTTGCTCTCGACCGTGTCGAGGGTGGCGTGGAGCTTCTTCAGCTCCTTGTCGGCTCGTTCCGGCACCCCGAAGATCTTGGCCACGTTGCGGATCTCCTGGTCCATCGTGGCCATCGTCACGGGCCCGGACGGGCACTCCTCGATGTTCAGGTAGGAGTTGATCCCGGCCTTGGACAGGGCATCGCGGCTGCGGCCCTCCTTCTCGTCGAAGGTGCTGGCGAAACCGCCGTAGGCGAAGTCGGGTTCGGCGGACAACAGCGCTTCGAAGGACGGGTACTCCTTCGCGATGACCTTGATGCCGTCGTACGCGTCCTGGTACTCGGGGAGGATCTTGTCGTCGAGGTAGGCCGTGCCCACCAACGACTTCCCCAGGCCCAGCGCCAGCATGACCTCGGTCGCGTGCTGGTTCAGCGACACCGCGCGCTGCGGAGGACGCTGATAGGTCGTCTTCACACCGCAGTTGGAGAGGGTGACGGGGAAGCCGTCGACGGCGGGGCCGGCGGCCTGGGCGGCGTCGTCCCGGGTGGCGCTCCCGCCACAGCCGGATATCAGCAGGGCCGCGGCGGCGATCGCCGACAGCAGGGACATCGGGCGCTTGCCCATCATGGGGTGGGTCCTCTCACCGCGGGGTGGAACGGGAACGGTCCGGACCAGGTGGTGGTCCGGAGGGCGGCCGGGTACGACGGCCGGCCGGAGTGGCTGAGTTCGATCGCGTCGGGTCGATCGGGCAGGTCAGGTCGGGTCGGGAGTCGTCGAGTCAGTCGCGGCGCGTCAGTCGCGGCGCGTCAGTCGCGTCACGTCAGCTGTCGAGCCGCCTCGGCAGCCGATGACACGGAGTTCCCGGCCCGGGCGCGCCGGGGCGGGGTGAAGACGTAGAGGTCCAGGATGTCCGGCAGTTCCGCGATGCCCGGTCCGCCCGCCCGTACCCAGGCGGCGATGTCCTCGGTCGCGTCGGAATCGTTGACGAGGCCGAACCAGACCGGACGGCCACCGGCGGCGCGCCCCTCCGACGAGGGCTGCACGACGATCACATTCGCCTGCTCGCACACGTCGAGACACTCGGTGATCCGGACCGGGGCGTCCTCGGCCAGACGCGCGGTCTGCTCACCGTGGTCCACACCGGTCACCTTCGGACTGCCGCAGCAGCAGTCCCGGCACACCACGACCCGGCACGGCACCGAGCCGTCCCGCGATACGTCCGTGGGCATCCCGACACACCAGCCTCCCCGGGGAAATCCGCCCCAGTCACATCGAGGAGGCGACCGCGTGAGTCTCCTGGCTCTCGGGTCAGTGCTCGTCCCGGCCTTCCCACCCGCGTCCGGGCAGTGGTCTGTTCGGGATCCGCTCGCCGATCACAGTGGCGGTACCGCGCCGGATTCACACCGGCTTCCTCGTTCCGCCGTCGCCTTTGTCGCGGGCCATCATGACAGAAGGACACGTCATCTCATACGTCCGCGGCGCGATGCGCCGTGGTGAGGCGCAGCACACGACCCGCGCACGAAAGCATCGCGCGCCTCCCCCTATGTCCGGGAACCGGGACAACCCAAGGGCTCCCCGGAGTCACGTCCTCGCGGAAGCCCTTCGTCATACCGCGTGCAAGTGAAGGTCGAGAAGACGATCACGAGCAGGACAGCCGCGCCGTCGCCGCTACGGCATCACCACGCTCACGGCGCGGACAGCAGGCCCTGGTGGTCGTGGACCTGCTCGACGATCAGCCAGCTGCTCAGCGGCTCGTACGCCAGCACGCCAGCACGTCCCAGCCTGAACCCTGCGTCGTGGCCCACGCCTTGGACAGCTGCGCCTTGAAGTCGGCGAAGGACCCGAAGGACTCGGCGATGGCGTCCGCCGACTCGCCCACGCCGTCCTTCTCCAGCGGCTCGCCCCCGCCCTCACCGGTCGTGTTGTGCCAGTAGATGCTGTGCAGGATGCGGCCGGAGAGGTGGAAGGCCAGGTTCTTGCGGCTGGCTCACCAGAACACCGAAAGCGGTGTGGGAGTGCCCAGTCGTCTGCCGAAACGGTGCACTCTCCTCATCCGGCTACGACATCACCGGTCGGCAGCTGACAAGCCCTCTTGGGGATCGAGTTGCCTCACTTGTGCAGCAGTCGTTCCCGTGGCGGTGGCGGCCAGGTAGGTGATGCGGAGGGTGCCGGTGGTGTGTTCGCGGTCGACGAGGACGTCGACGCCGTAGACCGACTGGATCAGGTCCCGGGTCAGCACGGCCTCCGGAGCGCCCGCCGCGGCGACCTCACCGTGGTCGAGGACGACGATGTGGTCGCAGTAACGGGCGGCGAGGTTGAGGTCGTGCAGGGCCACGACGCAGGTGACCTCCAGTGAGGTCAGCAGGTCGAGGAGCTCGAGCTGGTGGCGTATGTCGAGGTGGTTGGTGGGTTCGTCGAGCAGGATCTCCTGCGGTTCCTGGGCGAGAGCGCGGGCGAGTTGGGCGCGCTGCTTCTCCCCTCCGGAGAGGGTGTGCCAGCTCTGGTACTGCTTGCCGGTGATGTCGGTCCGTTCCAGCGCCGCGTCGACGATCCGCCGGTCTTGCTCGGTCAGTGCGTCGAAGCGGCCGCGGAACGGTGTGCGGCCGAGTTCCACGACCTGGCGGACGTTGACGTGGTTGTGGGCGGACACGTCCTGTTCGACGACGGCGAGCCGGCGGGCCCGCACCCGGCGGCTGAGGTCGTGCAGGCTGGTGTCGTCGAAGTGGATGGTTCCGGTGTCGGGGCGGCGCAGTCCGGCGAGCAGGCGCAGCAGTGTCGACTTGCCCGAGCCGTTGGGGCCGAGAAGGCCGACGATCTTCCCGTCGTGGGCCGCCATCTCGATGTTGTCCAGCAGCCGGTGGCCCTTGACCGACCAGGAGAGTTGGGTGGTGGTGATGCGGCCCATCAGGACTCCAGACGCTTCAGGACCAGCGCGAAGGCAGGCGCGCCGAGAAGCGCGGTGATGACGCCGGCGGGCAGTTCGTGCGGCGAGAACGCCGTCCGCGCGAACACGTCCACCCAGATGAGGAAGATGGCGCCGACGAGTGCGGACAGGGGGAGCAGGGAGCGGTGCGTCGGGCCCGCGAGAATACGGACTGCGTGCGGGACGAGCAGCGCGATGAAGCCGATCGCGCCGGAGGCCGCCACGGCGGCCGCCGTCATGACCGAGGTCAGCACCATCAGCCAGACGCGGGCAGCGGTGACGTTGATCCCCAGGGCTTCGGCGGAGTCCCACCCGAACGTGAAGGCGTCGAGGGCGGGCGCGAAGAACTGGACGGCGATCACCCCGATCAGGATGATCACGACGGTGACGGTCACGCCGTCCCATCGGGCGCCGCCGAGGGTGCCGAGCAGCCAGTAGGTGAAGCCGCGGGTGGAGTTCGCGTCGCCGCTGACCATGAGGATGACCGAGGTGAGCGCCGCGAAGAACTGGGACACGAGCACGCCGGTGAGCACCACTCGGGAAGGGCTGGCGACGCGCCCCCCGCCGAGGAGGACCAGCAGCAGGGCGAAGGAAACCAGGCCGCCGACGAACGCTCCGGTCGACAGGGAGATGCTTCCGCCGATGCCCAGCAGGAGCACGGCGACCGCGCCGGTGGAGGCGCCGGAGGAGACTCCCAGCAGGTAGGGGTCGGCCAGGGGATTCCTGGTGACCGCCTGCAGGACCGCGCCCGATACCGCCAGGGCCATGCCGACCACGCAGGCCAGCAGCACCCGC
Source organism: Streptomyces sp. ATCC 21386 (assembly GCF_018728545.1). Taxonomy (NCBI): domain Bacteria; kingdom Bacillati; phylum Actinomycetota; class Actinomycetes; order Kitasatosporales; family Streptomycetaceae; genus Streptomyces; species Streptomyces sp. ATCC 21386. The sequence goes on along the minus strand of NZ_JAAVVL010000001.1, from coordinate 3,169,586 downwards.
GGGAAACGTGACTCCCAGATCAACGCGTCCAGCAGCCCCGGCAGTGGCGGGGTGGGGGCGATATCGCCCAGGCCGATGTGCCTGAGGATCGTGGAGACGACATCCAGGGGCTGGATGTTCGCGCTTCCGAACAGCGAGGCGGCGACGATCGACATCAGCAGCCCGGCCACGGCCAGGATGAAGAGTGCCGCCGTCGAGGCGCGCCGCGCGCCAACCGGAACCTTCTCAGGGCTGGTGACCGGAGTCCCGGTGGGCGCGGCAGTCGTCTGTGAGCTCGTGGTCATGGTGGTTGACGGCTCAGCCAAGCTTGTTCAGGCCGTCGACCAGCGCGGGTACCGCGGACGCGCTGCCGTAGCTGGGGTCCATGTGGGTGCCGGGGATGGTGACGAACCGGTCGCCCTGCACGGCGGCGAGCTTGCGGGTGAGGGGGTCCTTCTTGAGCAGCTCGATCTTCTCCTTGGCGGTGTCGTTGGGTTCGCCTCGGCTCAGGTCGGCCAGGATGATGACGTCGGGATTCCGGGCGGCGACCTCGTCCCAGCTCACCTCCGCCCACTTGGTCTTCGCGTCCTTGAAGATGTTCTCGACCCCGACGCTCTCGGAGATGTGCTGCGGCAGACCGCCGGGGCCCGCGGCCCACGGGGTGCCCTCGTAGGTGGAGTAGAACCACATCACCTTCAGCGGCTTGTCCGGCTTCTTGTAGCCCTTCAGCGCCTTGTCCACCACGGCCTTCTGCTCGGTCGCCAGCTTCTCGCCGGCGTCGGGCACGCCCATGATCTTGCCCAGGCGGCGGTACTCCTCGTACAGCATCTCGAAGTCCGCGTCGGCCACGCTCTCGTGGTACGAGCAGTCGAACTCGGTCAGGTAGGTCGGCACGCCCAGGTCGTGCAGGTCCTTGCGGTCACCGGCCTCCTCCTTGGTGAGGAAGCTCGCGAAAGAGCTGTAGACGAAGTCCGGCTGCGCTTCCAGCAGCTTCTCGTGCTTGATCGTCTCGCCGTCCCCGGACAGGATCGGAATCTTCTCGTACTGCGCGGCGATCGCGTCCGGCGCCTTCTCGATCTCATAGCCCGATCCGACGATCCGGTCCCCCACTCCCAGGCGGATGAGGATCTCGGCGGCGGTCTGGTTCAGCGTGACGACCTTCTTCGGCGCGGCCTTGTAGGTCACGTCGGTGCCGCAGTTCTTGATGGTGAACGGGTAGGTCGTCGCGCCCTTCGCAGCCGTCGTCGCCTTCCCGGCCGCATCGGAGGCGGAGTCGTTGCCGCACCCGGCGACCGCGAGCACCGCCGCGGCCGTCAACATTGTGGAAATCATTTTCATTTTCATCGGCTGCAGAGTACCAGTCTGTTGGTGATGGAATAAGGGCGTCGTGTCGCAGTGATCGGCCCGTCGGCCGTTGTTACCGCAGCATCGCGGCCAGCCGGTGGACGACCTGCTCGTCGAACAGGCCGTTGGCGGCCATCCAGTCGTCGTTGAAGACGGTGTCCAGGTACTTGTCGCCGCCGTCGCAGACCAGCACGACGATGGTGGTCCCGGCCCCCGCGTTCTGCGCCCGCTCCAGGGCCTTGTAGACCACGCCGCCGGCTGAACCGCCCATCAGGATGCCGAAGTTCCTCGCCAGGTAACGGCAGGTCTCGAAGGCTTCCGAGTCGCTGGCCTTGACCCCCTCGTCGATCACTTCGTAGTCGACGACGCCGCCGATCTCCGAGCCTTCGGGCGTACCGGTGCCGGACTGGTGGTACGGCGCGCCCGGCCCGCCGAAGACGACGGACCCGACCGGCTCGACGCCGATGATCTTCAGGTCCGGGATGCGTTCGCGCAGGACGCGACCGGTGCCGCAGAGCGAGCCGCCGGTGCCCACCGCCCCGTACAGGTAGTCGATGTCGTCGCCGAGGTCGTCGTGCAGTTCGTGGGCGAGCGGCCGGTAGCCGTTGGGGTTCCCCTGATTGCGGTGCTGCGCGGTCCAGTACGCGCCTTGCTCGGCCGCCAGTTTCTCGGCCACGGTGTCGCGTTCGGCGGTGGCGAGGCCCTCCTCGTCCCCGGCGACGTTGAGTATGTCGGCGCCGTAGGCGAGCATGCCGCGCAGCTTGTCGATGCTGGAGTGGTTGTCGACCACGGCGGTGAACTTGTAGCCGCGTTCGGCTGCGATGAGTGCCAGCCCGAGCCCGGTGTTGCCGGAGGTGGACTCGACCAGCCACCCACCAGGCGCGAGCAGCCCCGCCGCCTCCGCCTCGTCCACCATGTTCCGGGCCATCCGGATCTTGGCGGTGCCGGTGGGGTTGAACTGCTCCAGCTTCAGCAGGACGGTCGCCGAACCCTCCGCGACTGACAGTTTGAGCAGGGGTGTTCGGCCTATCAGGTCGGATACCTTGCTCTTGATCACAGCTTTCCCTTCGCGCAGATCTCCGTCAGACACCGCACGAACACGTCGTTCTCCTCGGGCGTCGACAGGGAGGCTCGGATGTAGGTCTCGTATCCCGGCTCGCGCCACGCCTTGACGATGATTCCGGCGCGGTGCAGCTCCTGGGCGACTCGGTCGGAGCGGTGACCGGTGTCGATGAAAAGGAAGTTGGTCGAGGACGGGACGACACGCAGTCCCGCGCCGCGCAGCCGGTCCGTGACCCTGGCGATCTCCAGACCGGTCCGGCGCACCGTTTCCGCCAGGTGCTCGTGGTCGCCCAGCGCGGCGATGGCGGCGGCCTGGGCGAGTTGGTTGACGTTGTACGGAGTACGGACCCGGTCCAGTGCCTGGATCAGGGCGGCGTCGGAGGCGATGCCGTACCCCACCCGGAAGCCCGCCAGGCCGTAGGCCTTGGAGAAGGTGCGCAGGACGATCCACGGCCGGTCCTGGCCGCGCAGGGCCTCCAGCCCGTCCGGGTACTCGGGGTCGGTCCGGGCGAACTCTCCGTACGCCTCGTCGAGCACGAGCAGGGCCGACTCCGGCATGGCGGCAACGACCTGCTCCAGTTCGCCGGCGCCGAGCATCGCGCCGGTGGGGTTGCAGGGGTTGGCGAGGAAGACGAGCTTCGGTCCCGCGGACAGCGCGTCACGCCAGGCGGCCGCGTCGAATCCGAACTCGGCAGTCACAGGGACCTTGACGACCCGGGCGCCCATGACGCGGGGGAAGATTTCATGCAGGGCGAATCCGGGCGCCTGGGTGACCACCAGGTCACCGGGATCGAGTACGGCCTGGCACAGCAACTCCAGAATGTTCTCCGAACCGTTGCCGAGCACGACGTGCTCGGCGGGCACGTCCAGGCTTGTCCCGATGGCCTCGGCCAGCCGCTTGCCGGTGGGGTCGGGGTAGCGGGAGACGCCGCCGGCCAGAGTGCGGCGTACGGCTTCGGCGACCGCGGGAGAGACGCCGTACGGGTTCTCGTTGTTGGAGAGTTTGATCACGCGGCCGCCGCTGAGGGCGGCCACCTCGTCCGGGTCGGCGCCGGGATCGTAGAGCGGCAGGTCAGCCACTTCGCCGCGTATCAACGACGCCGAAGTGGCTGGTGCGAGGACGGGGTTCATGACGGCTCCGGTTGCGGGACGGGTGCGCCTGACGTCTCGCGGTGGAGCCGGTCGACGCGGCGCAGGAACGCGACCAGCAGGATGGCGGCGGTGGCCGCGAGGCCGATGGTCTGGCCGATCCAGACGCCCTCGACGCCCCAGTCGGCGGTCACTCCGAGCAGGTAGCCGGCGGGCAGCCCGATCAGCCAGTAGCCGACCAGGGAGATCCGGAAGGGCCCGGCGGTGTCGCCGATGCCGCGCAGGATGCCGTTGCCGATGTTCTGCGTGGCGTCGAACACCTGCATGAGGGCGGCGATGAGGAGTCCGGTCACGGTGAGAGCGACGATGTCCGAGTTGTCGGCGTGCTCGGCCGAGATGAACAGGGACACGATCGGGTTCGGGATCGCCAGGTACAGGACGGCGATCACCAGCGTCGCGATCACGCCCCAGGCCGCGCCGAGAAGCCCCACTCGGCGTGCCGTCGCGTAGTCGTTCACGCCGTCGGCCTCGCTGATGTGGATCGACGCCGCGTGGGACAGGCCGGCGGAGATCATGAAGACGATGTAGACGATCTGGTTCAGGACCGTCTGCGCGGCGAGGGCGTTGACGCCCAGGGAGCCGATGATCAGGGTGAGCACGCTGAAGAACCCGGCCTCCGAGGCATAGGTGCCCGAGATCGGCAGGCCGAGGCGCCAGACGGACCGGACCGCGTCCCCGTTCCAGCGCCGCGCGTCGGGCGAGGTGAGGTACGGGCGCAGGACGCTGTCACGCAGGATCACCGCGATGAACGCCAGGAAGGACAGCAGGAACACCGTGACGGTGGCGATCGCGACGCCGACGAATCCGAACTCCGGCAGGCCGAACTTGCCGTAGATCAGTGCGTAGTTCAGGCCGATGGTCACGCCGACCGAGGCCAGTGTGATCGCCAGCAGTGGGCCGGGGCGCTTGAGGCCGGTGGTGAAGTGCCGCAGGTTCTGGAACCACAGGCAGGGCAGCATGCCCGGCGCCAGGACCACCAGGAAGTCACCCGCCTTGTCGACCACCTTCGGGTCCTGACCCAGCAGGATGAGCAGCGGGCCGATCAGCAGCAGCACCGCGCAGAACGCCACACCGCAGACGGTCGCCCAGAAGAAGCCCGCGAACAGCAGTGCGCCGATCCGTTCCCGGTCGCCTCGCACCCGCGCCTCGGCCACCAGGTTGCTGACCCCGGTGACCAGGCCGGTCCCGGTGGTACGCAACTGGTTGAACAGCGCGATGGCCAGACCGGCGGCGGCGATCTCGACCGCCCCGAGCCTGCCCAGCATCACGATGTCCACGGTGGTCAGCGCGACATAGGCGAAGTTGGTCAGGATCAGCGGAAACGCGAGCTTCAGCAGCGCCCGCGAGTTCTTGACCCACCAGCCGACGCCGGCCTCTGTCATGTCGGTCGTGTCGGTTGTCCGGGTACTGCTCACCAGAAGTTGACCTTTTCCCCGCGTCCGCTCGACTGCGCGAGATCGGCTATGTACCGGCCCAGTGCGGCGTCCGTGACCGCCATGCCGCTGTTGTAGGCGAAGACCACGTCGTCCGGAGTGCGCCGGGCGGGTGCCCGGCCGAGCAGGACGTCCGGCAACTGGGCGTCGACCGACGGCAGGCTGCCGTCCTCGCCCCGCAGGTCGTCGCAGGTGGCGTGCATCTGGGCGGTGTCAGTGGCGATCCGGTAGTCCGCGCCGTGGCACACGTCGGCGTGCACGCCGTACCCGAGGAGTACGGCGACCGAGCCCGGCTTCATCCAGTCGCGCCGGACCTCCTCCGTGGCCGACAGGCCGGCGGCGCCGATCACGATGTCCGCCTCGCCGGCGGCCTCGCGGAGATCCTTGACGATCTCGACCTCGCGTCCGTCGACGCTGTCCTGGACCGCGCGCAGACCCTCGGGGTAGGTACCGAACACCTGCAGGCGCTCCAGCTTCGGCAGGGCCGCGACCAGCATCGGCAGGGCCGCCTGCCCCTGGACGCCGGTGCCGACGACCAGGGCGGTTCTGGCGTCGGGGCAGGCCGCGCGGGCGAACAGCGCGGTCGTGGCCGAGGACCGCAGGGGGCCGAGCTTCACCACGTCCATCAGCGCTATGGGCGCCCCGGTGGTGTCGTCGACGAGGAAGACGAACGAGTGGAACCGGTAACTGTCCCGGGTGCGGCGCGGGTCGAACTCGTAGACGGCCTTGAAGCAGACGGTGCCGCTGCCCCCGTCCCTGGCCACCATCGAATAGCTCAGCGAGCGGTGGTCGGGATCGTCGATGATCGTCTTGACCGGGTTGTTCGAGCCGCCTTCGCGCAGTGCGCGGTACGCCTGCTCGACGACCTCGATCACCTGGCGGTGGTCAAGGTCGAGACCTTCTTGCTGGGACTGCGGCAAGAGCCACAACTGCCCGGGCGGGGCGTAGCTCTGTGACATGCGGGGTTTCTCCTTCGTTCGAGGTCGTGCCGGACTGGTTCGAGGTCGCGCCGGATCGGTTCGAGGTCGCGCCGGATCGGTTCGAGGTGGCGTCAGATCCCGTCCAGGTGCCAGCGCGGCCGGGCCCCGCCGTCACCGAGGCGGAGAACGGCTTTCAGGGGTAGCGCGGCGTCATGGAACGGTGATTCGTTGGAGTCCATCTGGTAGCCCGCGGTGTTGAGGTAGACCAGGTGGTCACCGCGCCGGACGGGGCGCGGGAAGCCGATCTTCCGCCAGGTCACCAGGTCGCTCTCCAGGCAGGTCGAGCCCGCGACGCAGGCCGGGAACATCTCGTCGGCGGTGGACCGGGCGGACATCAGCAGCGGGTCGGGGAGGTAGTCACTGTTGAACCACTGCTCGGAGAGGCTGAAACTGCTGCCGGCGACCGTGACGATGGCGTAGCCGTCGGTGTCCCGCCGGTCGTCCACCTGCTGTACGCGGTACATCGTGAATCCGGCCTGGTCGAGCAGGGCACGGCCGGGCTCTACGACGAACCGGATGCCGATGCGTCGTGCCTTCGCCGACAGCGTCTCGTCCCCGTCGACCGGGTGCGCCATGATCGCGCGCACTGCCTCGGCGGCGGTCTGCCCGCCGTACGGATAGAAGTCCTTGAAGTCCTTGGCCGCGTGGTAGTGGGCCGGGCGGTTCTGCTCGATGAACTCGTCCCAGAGTCGCGGCTCGACATAGCGGACCGGCAACCCGCCGCCGATGTCCACCAGTTCGGCGCGGAGCGAGCCGCGCCGCCTGGCGTCGAGGCAGTGCTCGATCATCTCGTTCGCCGCCGTCGCGCGTTCCGCGGTGGAGTAGCCGTTCAGATGGAAGGAGAAGCCGCGGAGGCTGATGTGGTCGGCGAGTTCCGCGCACAGACCGACGGCGGCGTCACGCTCGGAGGCGGACAGCCCGAAGCGGCTTCCCGGTTGACCGGCCGTCCGGCACCTCAGCAGGACACTGGCCTGCCGTCGCGCGAGCCGTGCGGTCGCGGCGAGCCGACGTAGTTCGCTGATCGAGTCGACGGCGACCAGGCAGCCGTGCTGAACCGCGAGAGAGTGCAGCGTGTCGTCCTTCTCCGGGCCGGAGACGCCGATCCGGTGTCCGGGCACCCCACCGGCCAGGGCCTTGACCAGTTCGGGGGTGCTGGCGGCGTCGATCCCGACGCCGAGGGCAGCGGCCGACGTGACGTAGCAGGCGGCCTTGTTCGCCTTCTTGGCGAACAGGATGTCGGCGGTGGCGCCCGCCTCGGCGAACGCCCGCCGGAGTTCGGTGACGTTCTCCTCGAAGATCTCGGGCAGCACGACGTGCAGCGGTGATCCCAGTCCCTCCAGAAGGTCGGCCAGCAGCGCGCGGTGATCCGCGAGAAGCGTGGCGACCGTGGGATGCCGAAGTGCGGTGAGCGCGAAGGGCCGCACTCCGGCCATCGGAGGCGCCGACGCCTGCGGTGATATAAGCACACCAGATTCTTACACGATGATGACACTCATTTTCAATAAGCAGGTAAGGGTCCCCTGCCCACCCGGTGCGCAGGGGAAGAAGTCAGGCGTCCGGCCCGGCGAAACCGTCGAGTTGCCAGGACAGCAGCTCGACGTAGGCGCCGTCGAGGGCGAGAAGCTCCTCGTCGTCCATGACGAGGATCGGAGCGTCCTTCAGCAGGGCCCGTGCGATCGCGATGCGTTGCCGTTGGCCGCCGGACATGAGCGCGCCGCGTTCACCGGCGACTGTGTCGTAGCCGTCCGCAGCGTCGTGATGCACTGGCGTGCCTGGCCGGCGCGCGCGACGGCCTCGGCCTCGTGTCCGGCCGGGCGCAGCCGCCGGCGCATCGGGCGGGAGGAGCTGCGCGAGTTCGGCCGGCGCCGATGGGCGACGCGACGCGAGACGAAGAGTTCTTCGACCGGCCTGCCGCCGCCTGCTGAGCCGTGAGAGCGTGGCGCCATCCGGCGTCCTGCTCGGCCACAACTCTCCGCCACAGCAGGGGTGAACAGCCCGGCCGTCACGGCATCAGCGCGATCAGCACCCGCTCCTCGAGGTCCTGCCACACGACGTCGACCTCGGCGAAGCCCGCCTCGCGGAGCGCGGCCTCGTGGTAGTCGATGCCTGCGGTGGCCCACTTGCCCTTTCTGCCCTGCGGCCAGATCTGGCGTCGGATGTCGACGGCCTCACCCAAGGCGGGCACGGATTCCGCGCTCTTCCACCAGGTCTCCCAGTCCTCGGCGCCACGGGCGATCGCGGCGGACTGCCGACGGGCGTTGACGGCCGCGCTGGCCCCCCTGATCCGCTTGTTGCGCGGGCCGGCCGGAAGGTAGTCGGCGTTGATCAGCACGCCACCGGGCTTGAGCAGCGTCGCGGCGGCGCGGTACACCGCGACCAGCTCCGGCGGGCTCAGCCAGTGCAGGGCGGTGCTGGACAGGACCGCGTCGAAGGTGCCTGGCCTGCCGTCCTCGTCGAGGGCGGTGACCCAGTCGGGGGTGCGCAGGTCGGTCCGGACCCAGCGCAGCCGACCGCCGTGGTCCCCGCACGCGCCCTGCCCGATCGTCAGGAGCACCGGGTCGACATCGACGGCGACGGCACGCGCCTCGGGATAACGGCGCAGCAGCCGGTCGCTGATCGAGCCGGGGCCGCAGGCGAGGTCGAGCACGGTGGGGGCGGGTCCTGGGGCGAGTTCGCCGAGGAAGTCGAACATGACGTCGAAGCGGCGCTCGCGTTGTTCGATGTAGAGGTCCTGCTGCCGGTCCCAGCGGGTGAGCAGATCGGTCCAGGTGTCGGTGTGTTCGGCGGTGTCGGTCATGGATTGCTCCGGGTTTCCGTGGTGATCGGACGATGCGCCGGCCGGGGCAGGAAGATGACAGGCCACGTAGTGGCCGTCCTGGGTGGCCGGTCGGGGCTGCGGGGCGGCCAGCGGGATCAGGGGCGGTCGGCTCTCGCAGGCCGCGACACGGTCCGGGCACCGGGCGCGGAAGCCGCACCCGTCCTGGGCGGCCGGCGAGGGCAGCGGTCGGATCCCCGGCTCCTCGACCGCTCGCCGACGATGGTGGGAGTTCAGCGCCGGTGCCGCGGCTAGCAGTTTTCTGGTGTACGGGTGCAGCGGTGCCACGGCGAACGTCGCGCTGGTGGCCTCTTCCACGACCCGCCCGCCGTACATGACCGCTATGCGGTCGGCCAGCCGTTGCACGACGGCCAGGTCGTGGGCGATGAACAGGCACGCCAGGCCGAGCCGGTCCCGTAGTTCGGACAGCAGGTTGAGCACCCCGGCCTGGATGGAGACGTCGAGCGCCGTGACCGGCTCGTCGCAGATCAGCACGTCCGGTTCCAGAGCGAGGGCGCGCGCGATGGCGACGCGCTGACGTTGTCCACCCGACAGTTCCCCCGGGCGTCGGTCAGCGAGTTCCGGCCCCAGCCCGACGGTGTGCAGGAGGTACTCGACACGGGCCTTCTGCTCGGCGCGGCTGCCGACCCTGTGGATCCGCAGCGGTTCGCGGATCGCCTCGTGGACGCTCAGACGTGGGCTCAGCGAGAGCCCGGCGTCCTGGAAGACCATCTGACAACGGCGCCGCACGTCGCGCGCCGCCCGACCCCGCGCCCGGTGCACGTCCGCCCCGCCGACCCGCACCGCGCCGCGATCCGGTTCGAGCAGGCCGACCGCGGCCCGCGCCAGCGTCGACTTGCCGCAGCCGGACTCCCCCACCAGGGCGAGGATCTCGCCCCGATCGACCCGCAACGACACGTCCGTCAGCACCGGCCCGCCCGGTCCGCCCCGGCCGGGGTAGCCGACCGTCAATGCGTCGATCTCAAGCACGGGCGCCTCCGCGGGGCCGGAGTTGGACGGCCACCTCGGCCGAAGGGTGGCGCACACAGCGAGACCAGTGGGTCTCACCCACCGGGTCCAGTTCGGGCACCTCGGCGGCGCAGCGGGGTTGGACGAGACGGCAACGCGGCCCGAAGGAGCACCCCGCGACGTCGTCCGGTCCGGCGCCGGGCGCGCCGGGCAAGGTCACGAAGGGAGTTCCGGGCGCGACGGCGAGGTCGGGCACGGCGGCGAGCAGGCCCTGGGTGTAGGGGTGGTCCGGCCGGGTGAGCACCCGGTGGGCCGGCCCGTGCTCGATGATCCGGCCGGCGTAGGCGACGGCGACGGTGTCGGCGATCTCGGCGACGACCCCGAGGTCGTGCGTCACCAGCAGGACGGCGGCTCCGGTCCGGTCGCGGTAGCGCCGCAGCAGGTCGAGGATGTCCGCCTGCACCGTGACGTCCAGGGCGGAGGTGGGTTCGTCGGCGATGAGCAGCCGCGGCTCGCCGGCCACCGCGATGGCGAGTTGGACCCGCTGGCGCATCCCTCCGGAGAGTTCGTGCGGATAGCGCGGCGCGGCGTCGGGCAGCCCGACGGCGTCCAACAGAGAGGCGCGCCGGAGCAGGACCGCGGCCCGGTCCGTCGCGAAGCCGGACAACCGGATGGCCTGATCGAGCGATGCGCCGACGGTACGCAGCGGGTTCAGGGCGGCCAGGCTGTCCTGGAAGACGACGCCGACCTCCCGCCCGTAGATCTGCCGCAGGGCCGGCTCAGGCGCCTCGATCAGGTCGAGGGTGCCGGCTGGGGTGCGCAGCAGAGCCGAGCCGCTCACCTGCGCCGATGGACCGAGCAGGCCCAGCGGCCCCAGCGCCGAGCTCGACTTGCCGCTCCCGCTCTCCCCCACCAGCGCCAGGATCTCCCCGGCCGCCAGACGAAGGCTCACGTCGGCCACGACCCGCCGATCGCCGTAGGAGACGTTCAGTGCCCGGACTTCGAAGACCGCGCTGTCCTGGGCGGACTCCGCACTCTCCTGGGCGGACTCCGCGCGGTCCGCGGCGGGCCCGACCGGGACAGGGGCTTTCACGGACGGGCCGGCCGGAACAGGAGCGTTCGCGGATGAGCCGGCCGGCTTCGGCCGCCGTCGCGGAACCCGCCGCCCGACGAAGAACGCCGACGGCCGTGCCCGGTCGCCGGTCGTGAGGTTCTCACCCAGCAGGTTCGCCGCCAGCACGACCGCGGTGATGGCGATCCCTGGTGGATAGGCCAGCCACCACGCGGAGTCCAGGAAAGGCCGTGCCTCGACGAGCATCGCCCCCCATTCCGCGTCGGGTGGTGGGACGCCCAGCCCGAGGAAGCTCAACGACGCCACGGCCAGCACGATGATCCCGATGTCGGTGCTGGCGTAGACGAGGCAGGGGCCGATCGTGGCCGGGAGCAGGTGCCGCCCGACGATCCGGCGGCGGGGCGCACCGAGCACGCGCAGCGCGTCCAGGTGCACCCCGCTGCGAGCGCCGCGGACCTGGGCGCGAGCGATCCGCGCGTAGGGTGCCCACCCGGTGAGGGCGAGGGCCAGCACGATGTTCTCCGTGCCCGGCCCTCGGACACCGATGACGGCCAATGCGACCAGCAGGCCGGGGGCGGCCATCGCGACGTCGGCCAGCCCGACCAGCAGCCGGTCGAAGGCGCGGCCCACGTAGCCGGCGGTGACACCGAGGACCACGCCGAGGGCGATCGAGAGCAGCAGCACGGCAGCCGTGACCGTCAGGGAGATCCGGGCCGCCTGGAGAAGCCGCGACAGCTGGTCGCGACCGAGCTGGTCGGTGCCGAGCAGGTGTTCTCCCCCGGGCGCCTGCAACGTGGCGGCCAGGTCGTTGGCGGTGGGGTCGTACGGCATCAACCAGGGCGCGCTCAGGCCGAGCAGGACGAAGCCGACCAGGGGTACGGCCGCGACCGTCGTGCGCCGGCGGCGACGGGACCGGGCCGTGCCGGCCCCACTCTGACGTCTGATCACCGCACGCTCCGGACTCGCGGATCGATGAGGCCGTGCAGCGCGTCGGCGGCCGCGTTGGCGGCCACGATGGCGAACCCGAAGTAGGCGACGCCGCCTTGCAGGGCAGGCAGGTCCCGCGCGGCGACGGCCTGGGCGAAGTAGTCTCCGACCCCCGGCCAGCCGAAGATCTGCTCGACGATGACGGTGCCGGTGAGCAGCCCGGCGACGGTGAACCCGGCCACGGTCAGGACCGGTCCGGCCGCGTTCGGCAGCGCCTCACGCAGCAGGATCCGGCGCGGCGAGGCACCCCGCGCCACGGCGGCCTGGATGTGGGGTGCGGCCAGCGCGTCGGCCACGGTGACCGCGACTATCCGGCTGAGCACCCCTGCCAGCGGTAGGGCGAGGACGACCATGGGCAGGAGCCACGTGCTCGGTCCGGCCATGCCGCCGGTGGGTACCAGGCCGAGCGTCAACGCGAGGTAGAGCACGAGCAGGTAGCCGAGCCAGAAGGGTGGCACCGCGGAGGCGGTGAGACCGACCGTACGCAGCACCCCCCGTACGAACCGCCCGCGGGCGCGCGCCGATGCGAGGCCGAGGGCCAGCCCGAGGGCCACACCGAGTCCACCGCCGAGCGCGGCCAGCCCGAGGGTGACCGGCACCCGGGCGGCCAGCTCGGCAGTCACCGGCTGCCCGGTCCGGTACGACTTGCCGAGATCTCCGGTGAGCGCGTTGCCGAGGAACCGGAGGTACTGCTCGGCCACCGGGCCGTCCAGGCCGAGCTCGGCGCGTACCGCCTCGATGTCCGCGGCGGTGGCGGCAGGCCCGATCCGGTCCACGGCCCGGGCCCGGGCCGGGTCGCCGGGGGCGAGCTGGGCCAGGGCGAACGTCACCACCGACAAGGCGAGAAGGACCACCACGAGACCTGCCGTGCGGCGCAGCAGGAACCCCGCCACGGTGGCGCCGGTCCGGGGCGCGCGTACCGCACGCCCCGGACCGGTCGATGCGGACACACTCACCTCAGGCCGACTCCGTTGAGCTCGAGGTCGTACTCGGTGGTCGGGATGGCGAACCCGGTCACGGTGTCACGCACGGCCCACAATCGCGTGCGGTAGGCGATCGGCACATAGCCGGCGTCGGCGTACAGCGCGTCGTAGAGGGCCTGGTACTTGGCCTTGCGGTCCTTCGGGTCGCGGGCGAACAGCGCGGCGTCGACCAGCCGGTCGTAGGCGCCGGTCGCGAACACCGGTGACTCGGCGCCCTCGGCGAGGAAGGCGACCGCCGTGCTCGACGGGTCGTAGGGGGCGCCGTAGGTCTCGAAGAACGCGATGTCCCACTTTCCGGCCGCTTTGTCCTCGTAGTAGGCCGTGTCGTCGACGAAGACGATGTCGGTGCCGATCCCGACCTCCTTCAGTGCCCCGGCCACCGCTTCGGCGCTGCCGCGGGCGTCCTGCATGCCGTTGGCGTTGGCGGACACCAGGAACCGCAGGCGCAGCGGCTTGCCGTCCTTGCTGCGGGTGTCGCCGGAGCGCTTGTAGCCGGCGGCGTCGAGCGCCTTCTCGGCGGCGGCCTTGTCGAAGGTGAAGGTCTGGTCGGTGCCGGAGTCGGGGACGGCGGGCGGGAAGAAGCGCGACGCCGGCTCGCCGTAGCCGAGGTAGAGCGCCTCGATGAGGGCCTTGCGGTCGAGCGCCTTGCCCACCGCCTCACGGACGGCCTTGTCCCCGGCAGGGCCCTTCGGGTTGAAGCCGAGCATGACCGTGACGTCGGGCTCGCCCGTGAGAAGCCGCGCTCCGCCGCCGCCCTTGCTGAGCGACTTCGCTTCGACCGGGGTGATCGGAGCCAGATAGGCGCCGCCGATGACATCCAGCTCACCGTTGCGCAACGCGGCCAGGCGCGACTGGGAGTCCGGTATGACCTTGAACTCCAGGCGGTCCAGCAGCGGTTTCTTCCCCCAGTACGCGTCGTTTCGTTGCAGGACCGCACCGGTCGCCGAGTTGGAGACGAACTTCCACGGCCCGGTGCCCACTGGTGCGGAGAACTTCCCGTCGGCGCCGACCGAGGCAGGGCTGAGGAAGCGCACCGGCCGGGCGATCGACAGTTCCTGCAACAGGGGGTCGTACGGCTCGGAGAGCTTCAGCTTGACGGTGTCCGGGTCGATCACCTCGACACCGTTGATCACCTTGGAGGCGCGGAAGAAGGCGAAGTCCTTCTGGCCGACCCAGCGGTCGAAGTTCCACTTGACGGCCTTGGCGTCGAACGCGGTCCCGTCGTGGAAGGTCACGCCGTCGCGCAGGTCGAACTCGACCGACTTGCCGTCCGGAGCCACGGTCCAGGACTCGGCCAGCTCCGGTCGCAGCTTCCCGTTGGGGCCATAGCCGACGAGCGCGTCGAAAACGCCGTCGAGGACGAGGAAGTTGGCGCTGAACGTGTGCGGGTCCAGTGCCCCGGACTCCGAAGCCAAGCCGATGCGCAGGGTCCCGCCCGCCTTCGGCGCGCCCGCCTGCGGATCGCCGGACTGACAGGCGGTGAGGGTGAACACGGCGGCGGTCGCGGTGAGAGCGGCCGTCAGCGACCGGAACCGACCGGCCCGCGGGCGGCGGAGTGAAGGGCTCAAGTGGGTTCTCCAGTGGTGCGGGCGTCGGCGGGCGTACTTACGACAAGGCGCCGTGGATTCCTCACGGCGCCCGCCGCGCGGTGATGAGGAACTGCATCCGGGGGTCGACCCGGTGGCCGACCGCGGGATCGCGGGACAGCTCCAGTTCCGCGGCCTGGATCTCCGGCAGGTCACGGACCCGCACGTCGACGAAGCCCGCGTCGCGGACCGCAGCGGCGAAGTCCTGCGGATCCGCGGACTCCGCGAGCGTCAGCGCCCGCACCACGTGGGGCTGGTAGGCGGAGCGGAACACGGCCCTGTCCGGCGTGTCCCGGGAGGTGTCGATCCCGTTGGCGAACCACAGCCCGTCGACGACGGCGAGACGCCCGCCGGGCCGCAACAGCTCGCGCCAGTTCCGCAGCGCCCGCACCGGTTCGCGCAGCGTCCACAGCAGGTACCGCGCGGTGACGGCGTCGAACGAGGCGGCGGGCAACGGCGGGCGCACGGCGTCCCCGGCGCGGAAGAGCGGCGGGTCGTCCAACTCCGCGGCCTTGGCGCGGGCGAGGTCCAGCATCCCCTCGGCGAGATCCACTCCGGTGACCCGGTGCCCCAGCTGCCACAGGTGCACCGCGACCTGGCCGGTGCCGGTGCCGACGTCGAGCACGTCGGCCGGTGCCTGGGGCAGCGCCGAGGCCCATACCTGCTGCCAGCGCTGTGCGGCCTCGCCCATGTGCAGCCGGCTCGTCGGGTGCGCGTCGTAGTCGGGGCCGTGGCCGCTCCAGTACGACGTGATGGGTTCCTGCACGTCGGAATCGGTCATTGCGGCTGCTCCAGTTCCTCTTCCTCGGCGAGCTGCTCCAGGCCACCGACGGCCGGCATCTCGTGCCTGATGCGGGCGACGTCCAGCGGGCGGGTCCGGTCCCGCAGGACGGGCCGGTATGCCGGCGACGTCCCGCCCGACGGAGGTCGCGCGGGACGGCTGGTGCCGGCGGTCACGCTGACTCCTCGTCGAGCTGAGAGGCGAGCAGGTTGACGTAACGACCGCCGGCGGCGACCAGTTCGGCGTGGGTACCGGTTTCGGCGACCCGGCCCCGGTCCAGGACGACGATCCGGTCAGCGGTGCGGATGGTGGACAGCCGGTGCGCGATGACCAGTGTGGTGCGTCCCTGTCTGGCGCTGTTCATCGCCTCGGTGACGGCTTGTTCGCTGGCGGCGTCGAGGTTGGACACCGCCTCGTCCATGACGAGGATCGGCGCGTCCTTGAGCAGCGCGCGAGCGATCGCGATGCGCTGGCGCTGCCCGCCGGACATCATGGCGCCGAGCTCCCCGGCCACCGTGTCGTAACCGTGGGGCAGCTCGGCGATGAACTGGTGCGCCTGGGCCGCCCGTGCGGCCGCCTCGACCTCCGCGTCGGTGGCGTCCGCGCGGCCGAGCCGGATGTTCTCCCGCAGGGAGGTGTTGAACAGGAACGTGTCCTGCGGCACCAGGGTCATCAGTCGGCGCAGGTCCTCGGCCGGGAAGTCGCGCACGTCGTGCCCGCCGATCGTGACGGAGCCGGCGGCCGCGTCCCAGAACCGCAGCAGCAGGTTGGCGCAGGTGGACTTGCCGGCCCCGGAGTGCCCGACCAGCGCCACGGTCTCCCCGGGGCGGATCTCGAAGGAGACGTCTTCGACGGCGGGCCGCAGGTCGTCGCGGTAGGAGAAGCCGACCCCGTCGAAGCGCACCACCGGGGAGACCGGGCCGGCGGGCGGGGCGTCGACCAGATCGGTCACCGGGGGTGGCTCCTCGATCAACGTGACGATGCGTTCCGCGGCGGCGGCCACCACCGACAGCTCCCGGGCGACCTCGGTCACCTTGAGCACGGGCATCATCGACATCGCGGCCAGTACGACGGCGACGGGGAAGGCGGTGGCGGCCAGTTCGCCTTCGGCCACCAGGCGGGCGCCGAGCACCAGCACCACGAGGATGCCGACGAGGGCGATGGTGTCTGTCGCGGAGTACTCGATTCCGGACCGCCGTCCGTGCCGCGCCTTCGCCGCCGCGAGCCGCGCGCCCTCCCGGCGCAGCAGCCCCAGCCGCTGCTCCCGGCCACCGAAGTTCACCAGCTCGCGCAGGCCCTGGAAGGTGTCGGCGCTGTCGGCGCCGATCCGGCCGAGTGACGCACGCAGGTCCCGTCCGTGCACCTCGGCCCGGCGGCGCAACCAGGCCGGCACCGACGCGAGCACCAGCAGCACCGGCAGCAACGCCACCGCCAGTGACCAGTGGAAGCTGCCCAGCGCCACCGTCGTCGCCACCGGGACCGTGGTGGCCACCGCGAGCGGGCTCAGCGTGTGCGCGAAGAACAGCTCGATCTGCTCGACGTCGGCGATCGCCGCCGATCCCAGGTCGCCTGACCGGCGTTCGAGCATGTACCCGGGGGAGAGCCGCTCGAAGGCCGCGTACACCTTGCCGCGAGTGTCGGCCAGGGCGCGGAAGGCGGCGACGTGGGCGGACACGCTGTCGGTCACGTTGAAGAAGGCGAGCGGCACGATGAGCGCCGCCAACAGCACGATCCACCCGGTGAGTTCCCCGGCCGGGG
Organism: Streptomyces sp. ATCC 21386; assembly: GCF_018728545.1. Classification (NCBI taxonomy): domain Bacteria; kingdom Bacillati; phylum Actinomycetota; class Actinomycetes; order Kitasatosporales; family Streptomycetaceae; genus Streptomyces; species Streptomyces sp. ATCC 21386. The sequence continues at coordinate 3,152,688 of NZ_JAAVVL010000001.1, read as the reverse complement.
TACCGGTCGCGGCGAGCGCGACCACGTAGGCGCCGATCCCGGCCGAGGCGAGCGCGAGCAACTGGTGCACCGCGCCCGCGAGATAGGCGACGGCGATCAGCCTCCGGTGCTCCCCGAGGAGCGGCATGAGCACCCGCAGCCGGGCACTCAACGACCGCGGCCGCGCGTGATCCTCATCGCCGGTGTCGTGCACGTGGTCGTGGTCGTGGGTGACAGCGGTCATCGCGTCGCTCCCGTCTGAGTGGCGACGAGCTCGGCGTACGCACCGGCCGAGCCGAGCAGGTCGGCGTGGCTGCCCGCCTCGACCACGAGGCCGCCGTCCATCACGACGATGCGGTCGGCGTCGCGGACCGTGGACAGCCGGTGCGCGATGACGACGCTCGTCCGGCCACGCATCAGCTCGGTCAGTGCCTGGGTTATCTCCGCCTCGTTCGCGGCGTCCACACTGGACGTCGGCTCGTCGAGAACCAGGACCGGCGCGTCCTTGAGCAACGCCCGTGCGATCGCCAGCCGTTGCCGTTCACCGCCGGACAGCTTCAGCCCGCGTTCACCGATCACGGTGTCGTAGCCCTGCGGCAGCGCGCGGATGAACCTGTCGGCACGGGCCGCCGCCGTCACCCGGTCCAGGTCGTCCGGTCGCGCGTCCGGCTTGGCCAGCAGCAGGTTGTCCCGGACGGTGCCGTGGAAGAGGTACGTGTCCTGGGACACGACGCCGACGAGCGCGCGCAGTTGTTCCAGCGGCAGTTCGCGGATGTCCCGCCCGCCGAGCCGGATCAGACCGTCGTCGGGGTCGAAGTAGCGCATCAGCAGCGCGATCAGCGTGCTCTTGCCCGCGCCGGAACGGCCGACGACCGCCAGTCGCTCACCCGGCGCCACCGTCAGGCTCAACTTCCGCAGGGCCGGGGCGCTTCGCGTCGGGTAGGTGAAGGAGACGTCCGAGAACGTCAGCCCCGGCGGGTCCTCGGTGAGCGCGGGGGCCGCCGTGGCCGGCTCGGTCACGTCCGGCTCGAGCCGCAGCAGCTCGGCGACGCCGACGCTGGCCGGGATCGCGGAGTACGCGGCGTGGTAGGCGGCCTCCAGGTCGTGCATCGGCCGGAACGTCTCCCGGGTGAGCATGAGGATGACGAAGAGCCCGGCCACGCTGATCGAACCACTGGCCGCGTGCCAGGCGCCGAGCGCGACCGCCGCGGTGGTCCCGATCGGCACCAGCAGCTGCGCGACGCTGGAGGAGGCGGCCCAGGACCACATGAGCCGGATCGAGTCCACGCAGAACGCCTCGGCCCGTTCGGCCAGTTCGCGTCCGCGGCGCCCACTGGCGTTGAACGCCTTGAGCGTCGCCATGCCCTGCACGGCGTCGAGGTTCTCGGCGTACAAGCCGCGGTAGGACCGCATCCAGCGGTCACCGCGATCCTTGATCCACCGCGCGCCGAGCAGCTGGGACAGCGGCGCCAGCAGGGCGCACACCAGCACGATGACACCGACCAGCGGATCGATCACCATGATGCATGCCGATGCCGCGCCGGCTCCGAGCATGGACGCGTACACCGACGGCACGAAGCGGCCGATCAGGGGATCGAGCAGCTCCACCGAGTCGACGACGGTGGACTGCAGGTCCCCGGTGCGCAGTTGCTGAGCCTGCCCCGGCCCGATCTCGATCAGTTTCTCCGTGAGCCGCTGCCGCACCGTCTCCTTCACCCGGCCGGAGACGCGGGGCGCCCAGCTGTCGCGGACCACGATCACGGCGATCCGGGCGAGCTGCAGCGCCACGATCCCGACCACCGGACCCGCCAGCTCGCCCACGGAGGCGCCGCCGAGCACGTTCGCCAACAGCCTCGCGATCAGCAGCCCTTGACCGATGTAGGTGGCGGTGACGAGCAGGATCAGGACGACCAGCCCGGCGACCTCGATCCGGGCGCGTCGCGAGAAGGACAGGAAGAGGCCGACAGCCGATCGCAAGGAGGATCCTCTCCGCCCGGGCGGGCTGGCATCGTGGGACGCTCTGCCCCGGACGGAGGCTTATTGCAACCTCTTGGCAATAAGTAGTCCAGCGCGCGTGGCGCCGTCAAGACTTCGAAGACATTAAGTTAAATGGTTGTCATTTTAAATAACCTAATTCAACCGCCTTAGCAGGCAGGTGATGACGATCCGGCTACCGGACCCCTTCCTCACCGACCGCCAGGCCCTCGACGCCCCCGACTTCAGCCGGTTCGCCGCTCGAGACGGGTTGCGAGGCCGCGTCCCCGACAAGGCGTCCCAGCACCGCTTCGAGGCCCTCGCGCGTCACCCCACCGGGCCGGAGGACGCTCGGGATTTCGCCCGTGGCGTCGACGATGGTCGACTCGACGCCGACCGCAGTCGGGAGCCCGAACTGCGGTTCTCGCTGAACCCGTTCGTAGATCGGGAGGTGCTGCAGGAGGTCACCGAACCGGTCTCGGGGTGCAAGATGTTCGCGGATATGGCCGAGCAGTTGAAGGGTGCGCGGCGGCGCTCCGATTGATGCGTGGCGCCTGTGCGCTCGGCGTCCTGGTCACGGTGTGGCAGGGCAGAGCCGCTGGTTGCGGGTGCCGGGTGGAAACACGCCCGCAGCCGCCCTGCGCCGCTGCCACGGAGGATCTGTTTCTGGCGGTTGTGGCCTCGGCGGGGGGCCGGTTCAGGTTGCCGCCGCCCGGAGGACGAACCGGGCGGCGGCACAGGTACGCGGACTGTCAGGCCGCGGCGGCCACCTGGGTGCAGCGCTCGGCCTCGTCCAGCCACTGGATCAGCGAGGTGCGGGCGCGGGCGACCCGGGAGCGCACCGTGCCCACCGGGCAGGCGCTGACACTGGCCGCCTCCGCGTACGGAAGCCCGACCAGCTGGGTGAGGACGAATGCCTCGCGGCGGTCGTCCGGCAGCGCGTCCAGCAGCTCGGCGAGGGTCGTCGAAGCCGGGCAGGTCGCGCGGCTGGGCGCGTTCGGCGGCCGACTGCCAGTCGTCGGTGTCCGACAGACGGGGACGGGAGGAGCTGTAGCGGATGCTGTCGATCACCGCGCGGCGGGCGATGGACAGCAGCCAGGTGCGGGCCGAGGAACGGCCTTCGAACCGGTGCAGGCTGCCCAGGGCTCGCAGGAACGTGTCCTGGGTCAGGTCGTCGGCGCTCTGGGGGTCGGCACCGAGGAAGGTCACGTACCGGCGGACATCTCGGTGCAGGGCGCGGACGAAGAGGTCGACGGCGTCGGGATCGCCGCTGCGGGCGGCCAGCGCCCAGGCCGTGATCGACGCGTCTCTCGACGCTTCTTTCGCGTCTTCGCGCGGTGCGGACAGGACAGGAGTGAGCACCTGGTGTCTCTCCTTCTCGGGAATCCAGGGGAGCGGTGTCCGGGTCGGCGCGCGCGGAGACGCGAGCGGGACGGCGGAACCGGTGAAAGGGGAGCGGTCGGGCGCGCGTGTGCGCGCGACCGATGCCCGAGGCGGGGAGCCGACGGCTCGTCGTCCCCCTGTGCGGCCCCGGGAAGCCGGCTGTCGTCAGGCGACAGCGATCCCCAAGGGCGGACCCCGAGAAGTGATCGCGTGGGCGAGGAGAAGTCGCCGCGGCTTGCGATGCGAACGGCCCCTGAGGGCGCGGACACGTGGCCGGTGCGGCGGTGCGGGCAGCCGGAGGATCAGGCGCAGCGGAGCGACGAGCCAGCCGGCGAAAGCCCGCAGGATGCGGAACGCGGCGCGCTCGCCATGGGCGAGCCACACGCCGCACAGCAACGCGGCGAGAAGGTGGGCCGCGAGCATGCCGGTCGAGGACATGCCGCCCATGCCGTGATCCAGGGAGTGCGCGGTCCCCATGTGGTCCATCGACCCCATGGAGTGCATGGCGCCCATCGCATGGTCCATGGAGCCCATCGAGCTCATGGACGTCGACATGGCGACGTGCTCCGTGCCCGGACCCGACGGCGAACCGCACAGCAGGTAACCCAGCCACTGCTGGACGAGCGACCTGCCGCCGGTTGTCTGCGGGTGTACTACTGCCTGGGCGAGCGAGAACGACGAGTGGAGTACGGCCTGGGTGGCGACCACGACGGAGCTGACCATGAGCGGCTCGCGCTCCCGGCCGGCCAGCCACCAGGCTGTGCTGCCGGTCGCCACCGCCGCCGCGACCATGGCCCACCAGGGCACCGCGGTCCCCGACATCATGACGTGACCCAGGGAGGCGAGCAGCACGCAGACGGCCGCGAACACAGCGGCCCTGAGCATGCGAGAACACCACCCAACGGTCATGGGGCCTCATCCTCGCAGTCCGGGTCTCACGCGTCACGAGAGGGTACGGACATGCCCCGGGTGTCCGACTCAATCCAGTCATCGTGATCCACGCCACAGCAACGGACGGGAACTCAAAGGCCGTTCGTGCCGACTCCTGCCGAGGACCCGGGAAGGACCGCCGGGGTGGAGCGGGGGTTGAGGAGGGGCGCCGGTGGCGGCGGAGCAGAGTGAGATCCGGACCGCGGCAGAAGTTGACCCGGCGCGGGCGACCACGGCCATGACCGCGCTGCTGACGTGCGCCATGGCCTTCTCGATGATGCAGCTGTTCCTGCTCGGCGCCCTCGGACCACGGTTGGTGGACGACCTGGATGTGTCGCCCACCGTGCTGGGGCTGACCACGACGGTGGGTTTCGGGGCGGCCGCCGTGCTCTCACCGGCCGGCGGGCGTGTGGTGGACCGTCTGGGCCCGCGTCGCTGCCTCGTCGCGCTGCTGCTGGTGTCGGCAGTGGCCCTGGCACTCATCGGCTCGGCACCGGGGGCGGGGTTCCTGCTGGCGGCGGTCGCGCTGGGCGGACTGCCGCAGGCGCTGGCGAACCCCGCCACGAACAAGACGATCCTGGCAGCAATTCCCGCCGAGCGCCGCGGTGCGGTGACCGGGATGAAGCAGTCGGGCGTGCAGGTGGGCGCGTTCTCCGCCGGGTTGCCGCTGGCCGCGCTGGCCGGGGTCGTCGGCTGGCGGGGCGCGGTGTGGGCGGCTGCCGGGACGGCCGTGGTGGCCGCGGTCTGGGCGGCGCGTACGCTGCCCGCCGATCCACCGCCGAAGTACGCCCCCGCCTCATGGATCCCCCGCGGCACCATCGCCTGGCTGGCCGTCTTCTCGCTGCTGCTGGGCTGCGGCATCGCCTCCGTGAACACCTACCTTGCCCTGTACGGCGTGCGCCGGCTCGACCTCGGCCCGACGGTGGCTGCCGCGCTGGTGGCGGTGCTGGGCGTCGCGGGGATCGCCGGGCGGGTGGGCTGGTCCAAGGTCGCCGGTCGGCCGGGGCGCGCGCTGTGGCTTCCTGGCGGGCTGGCGGCCGGAGCGGTGGGGGCGGCGCTGCTGCTCGCGGCCTCGGCGTACGTACATCCGCTGGCCTGGGTCGCGGCTGTCGCCGTGGGCGTCTTCGCCGTCTCCGCGAATGCGGTCTCCATGGTGCTGGTGATGCAGCGGGCGGCGCCCGGACAGGCAGGCCAGGACTCGGCCCTGGTCTCGGCCGGCTTCTTCGCCGGCTTCGCGATCGGTCCGCCGCTGTTCGGTCTGCTGGCCGCTGCCGGGCACTACGGGACGGGGTGGCTGCTGGTCGCCGGTGAATTCGTGGGCGCGGGCGTGGTGGCGCTGGTCTGGGCGGTGCGAGAGCGGCGATCGGTCGTACGGCGATGAGTACGGCGCCTACGGCCAAGGGCCCGGTCGACTCAACCCCCGGCGTACCGGAGTGGGTCGGCCCCGCGTTGGAGTCCGTCCTCGGCCGGGTGGCTGTCACCCTGACCGAAGTAGCCGACCGCTTCCCGCTCTTCGCGAACCCCGGCGACGGCCGGTGGACGACGACCGGGCGGGGCTCGTGGACTGGCGGCTTCTGGGCAGGACTGTTGTGGCTGCGCGCCCGGCGCACGGGGCAGGAGACCGACCGCGAGGCCGCCATGCGGTTCACCGGCCGGCTCACTGACTGGGTGGACGCCGACACCGCCACGCGCGGACTGATCTTCTGGTACGGCACGGCGCTCGCCGACACGCCAGAGGCCGCCGCTCTGCGCGCGCGGGCGGCCCAAGCCTGCCGGGACGCGTACGACGCCGAACTCGGTTTGGTTCCCTGGGGCTCGGCGTTCGGCGGGCCCCGGCTCCTGGCACGCGTGGACGGCGTGCCCGGCATGGTCCCGCTGCTGGCCTCGGTGGACCCCCGGGTGGCAAGCTCTCATCTCCACCGCCACCTTGAACTCTGCGCGGGCGAGGGCCCCTTGTGCTGGTCCTGGCGGTACGAGCGGCCTGTCGGCTGGGCTCCCTGCGACGATCCACCGCGCGGCTGGAGCCGAGGCCGCGCCTGGCTGCTGCTGGCTGTCGCCGACGCCGCTCACCGTCTCGAGACCGACGACCTCGCGGAAGCCGTAGGCCGCCTGCTCAAGGAGCCGGCTGTACCGCCGGCCGACGCGGCACACCCCGATGGCCCTCTCGACACCTCCGCCGCCGCCATCACCGCGGTGGCCCTGCTCAAGCTCGGCCACCGCGACCAGGCCGTCACACTGCTCGACGAACTCGTCAGCACCCATGTCACGGCGGACGGCCGCCTCCTGAACGGCTGCTACGACCTCGCCTCGGGGATCGCGACGCGACACGAGCTGGTCTGGGGTGACTTCTTCCTCGCGTACGCGCTCGCCGCACTCGCGGGCTTCGTCGACCCTCACGACGCCTAGTAGGACTCCGGCAGGCAACGTTCGCCCGTCAAGGAGCGGCGTCCGGCGCCAGCCGCCTTGGCGGGGGCCGTTCCTGATGGGCTATCAGGTGGACCGCAGGACCCGGCGTGCGACCGCCGTGATGTGCAGTTCGTCCGGGCCGTCGAGGATCCGGGCCGCTCTGCCGGTGCGGAACAGGGCGGGCAGCGCGGTGTCCGGGCCAAGACCCGCGGCCCCGTACACCTGGATCGCCGCGTCGGCCACCTGCTGCAAGGCGCGCGCGGCGGCCACCTTGGCCAGTCCCACTTCCACATGTGCGTCGAGCCCCGCGTCGAGGCGGGCCACCGCTTCGTACACCAGCGGACGGGTCGTGCGCAGGGCGAGCAGCGACTCGAAGACGTGGCGCTGGACGAGTTGGAGGTCACCGAGGGGGCCTCGGGAGCGGGTACGGGTCACCGCGCGCTCTCGCATCAGGTCGAAGGCCCGGCGTGCCTGCCCCAGCCAGCGCAGGCAGCGCAGGGTGCGGCCCAGTTGGAGCCGTTCGCCCGCGACAGCCAGGGCCTTGCCGCGCGCGCCGATCAGGTGATCGCCGTCGACCACGACCTCGTCCAGGGCGATCTCCCACTGGCCGCTCGCCCCGAACACCGGCAGCTCGCGCACCACGCGGAAGCCGGGTGAGCCGGTGGGCACGAGGAGCAACGACAGGCCCTCTCGGCCCGCCGGTTCGCCATCGGTGCGGGCGAGCACCGTGACCAGGTCGGCGTCCGCCGCCCCGCTGGTGAACCATTTCCGCCCGCTGAGCCGCCAGGTGCCGTGCTCCCCCGGCTCGGCGCGGGTGGCGGTGAGGAAGGGATCCGTACCCGGCGTCTCCGGCTCGGTCATCGCGTAGCAGGCCCGTATCTCCCCGGCCACCAGCCGCTCGGCGTACCGGTCACGGACGCCGGGGCTTCCGTGCCGCCACAGCATCAGCGTGTCGAGCAGGGGGGCGGAGCCGAGGGCGGCCGGTCCGTGGTCGCTGGCTCCCTCGGCTTCGGCGACATGGGCGTACGAGCGCAGGGGCAGCCCCTGACCGCCGAGTTCCGAGGGAAGCGGCAGCGCCCACAGCCCTTCGGCCTTGGCCTCCGCCTGCAGTCCCCGCAGCACGGCGGCTGCCTCCGGTCCGCCGGCGTCCAGTACCGGCTCGTGGGGCACCACCCGGTCGCGTACGAACGCCGCGACGTGATCTCTCAACTCTGCTGTGTCCGCCGGGCATTGGGGCGCTCCGGTGATGTCCTCCATGCGGATCTTCCTCACTTTTCCCTGGAGTGGCGGGAACCCCCGACCCCGGCCGGCCGACTGCATCTTTCGTGGAACTGGTCGGGGGCGATCGCCTCCGGGTTCCCGTGCGTCAGGAAAGGAGAGGCATGGCAACTCCAGCCACACCGGCCATCGCGCGGACGGCCGGACCGCTCGACGGGCTCCGCTTCGAAGGTTCAGGCCCACCGGGTGCTGCGGACGCTCTGGTCGCGGAGCATCTGAGGCTGCTCGGCGCCCGGCCTGACGGCACTTCGGAAGGCCGGTTCACCGTGACCGGGCGCGAGGTCGGCGAGGTCTGCGCCGGCACCGTCTGGGGCGAGACCGCGACCGATGAGGCCACCGTGCAGGCGGCCACCGGCATCATGGCGGTGCACGGACGCCGCGACGGCACCCCCCGCGGCCTCGCCGTCGACTACGCCGCCACCGCCACCGGCGTTCTCGCCGTGCAGGGCTTGTTGGCCGGGCTACTGGCCCGGGCGCGCGGGGCCGAGCACATCACGCAGGTCGAAGTGAGCGCCGAACGGGCCGGTCTGCTCACGGTCTCCCAGTACCTGGCCGCCGCTGGAGCCGAGGAGGGCGAGGCCGCCGAACTCGCCCCGGGCGGACCGCCGTTCATCTCCGCCGACGGAACGGTCTTCGAGTTGGAGACGCTCGACCCGGGCGTGTGGGCGGCGTTCTGGCGCGCCCTCGAGGCTCCCGAAGAGGCGATACGCCGGGGGTGGCGGCCCTTCCAGTTCCGGTACGCCACCGCCTGCGCGCCCTTCCCTCACGTGTTGCACGAGGTGGTGCGGGCGAGCTCTTGGGAGCGGATCCGGCAGGCAGCGGGCTCATCGGGCGCCGATGTGTGCCCGTTGGGGTCGCTGGCCGGGCGGGCGGCCGAGTACGACGGGGCGGCGCCCTGGGGGCTGGCCCCGCACGACGCCACGTACGTCCCGCGCGGCGCCCCCGAAGGCGGGCCGCTGGCCGGATTCACCGTCCTGGAGGCCGGTCGCCGTATCCAGGCCCCGCTCGCCGCCCACGTCCTCGGCCTGCTGGGGGCGGAGGTGGTCCGGATCGAGCCGCCGGGCGGCGACCCGTTGCGCGGTATGCCGCCGGCCTGTTCGGGCATCTCGGCGCGGTGGCTCGCGCTGAACCGGGGCAAGAAGGCCGTCGAGGTGGACATCAAGTCCCCGTCCGACCGGGAGCGGTTGCGTGAGATGGCCGCCGACGCCGATGTGTTCCTGCACAACTGGGCACCGGGCAAGGCCGCCCAGCTCGGCCTCGACCACGAGCACCTCGCCGTCGCCAACCCCGCGCTCGTCTACGCGTACACCAGCGGCTGGGCGGACCGGCTGCCCGACACCCCCATGGGCACCGACTTCATGGTCCAGGCCCGCACCGGCGTGGGCGAGGCGGTACGGCCCGCCGACGAGGCGCCCGCGCCGTCCCTGATGACCCTGCTCGACGTGCTGGGCGGACTGCTCGGCGCCGAGGCTGCCCTGGCGGGCCTGCTGCTGCGCGAACGCACCGGAGCCGGCGTGCGCGTGGACTCGTCCCTGCTCGGCGCCGCCGACGTGCTGACCGCGCCCGCCCAGGCCCGGGCCGCGCAAGGGCTCGACCCGCGCCGGCCGGCCGGGTTCCGCCGCCCCCTGCGCACCGCCGACGGCTGGATCGCCCTGCCCGACCACGCCGCGATCCCGTACGACGTGAGCGACCTGTCGACAGCTCAAGCGCTGGAACGGCTGCACGACCGCGGCCTGCCCGCCGTCCCGGTCGTCACCGACCTCGCCGATCTCCTCTCCTCCGGCTCGATCAGCCGCGATGCGCACGGCGCCCCCGCCGTCCCGAACCCTTGGAGCTTCGCATGACCGTGGACCTGCACGACCTGCTGCCCGCCGAACTGCGCCGCGCCTGGGCCGTCGACGGCACCTGCCCCGACCTGGACCTGTACAGCCTCTTCCGCGCCCGACAGATCGCCGACCTGCACCGCACCGCGGTCCTCGACGCCAAAGGGAAACTCTGTTACACCGCCCTCGACCGCAAGGTGCGATGTCTGGCCGCCGGGCTGTCCGCGCTCGGCATACGCGCCGGTGACGTGGTCGGCATACAACTCCCCAACGGCCGCAACGCCGTCATCGCCGACCTCGCGCTGGCCGCCCTCGGCGCCGTCGCCCTGCCCTTCCCGGTCGGCCGGGGCGGGCGGGAGGCGGCCTCGCTGCTGCGCAGAGCGGAGGCGGTCGCCGTCATCGCCGCCACCGAACACCGCGACAGCCGCCACGCCGCCGACCTGCTCGCCCTGACCGTTGAGCTGCCCGCGCTGCACACCGTGATCGCCGCCGGGCCCGGTACGGCCCCGGACGACGCCGTCGCCTTCTCCGCGCTGCTGCGCACCGACCCGAAGTCCTTCACCGCGGCCCGCCCCGACCCCGACTCCGCCGCCCGCATCCTCGTCTCCTCCGGCTCCGAGGCCGAGCCGAAGATGGTGGCGTACTCCCACAACGCGCTGGCCGGCGGCCGCGGCAACTTCCTCGCCTCCCTCATCCCCGACGACCGGCCGCCGCGCTGCCTCTTCCTCGTACCGCTGGCCTCCGCGTTCGGCAGCAACGGCACCGCCGTCACCCTCGCCCGGCACGGCGGAACGCTCGTCCTGCTCGACCACTTCACCCCCGAGGCGGCCCTGGACGCGCTCGCCGAACACGAGCCCACCCACGTCCTGGGGGTGCCGACCATGATCCGGATGATGCTGGACCGGATCGCGGAGGGACACCACCCGGCGTTCAGCCCGCCCACGGCCGTCATCGTCGGCGGCTCACCACTCGACGAGGCCACCGCCGACGAAGCCCGCCGGGTCTTCGGCTGCCCGGTCGTGAACCTCTACGGCTCGGCCGACGGCGTCAACTGCCACACCGGGCTGGGCGACGAACCCCTGCGCGGGGAAGGACCGGGCATCCTCGCCGGACACCCGGACCCGCGCGTCGCCGACATACGCATCGCCGTCCCCGACGCACCGGAGTTCACCGAGGCGCCGAAGGGTTCCGTCGGCGAGATCGTCGCCCGCGGCCCCATGACCCCGCTGTGCTACGTCGCCGCCCCCGACCTCGACGCCCGCTACCGCACCGCCGACGGCTGGGTGCGCACCGGCGACCTCGGCCTCATCGAGGAGGACGGCAACCTGCGGATCGTCGGCCGCCTGAAGGACGTCGTCATCCGGGGCGGGGCCAACATCAGCCCGGCCGAGGTGGAGATCGAACTCGCCACGCACCCACTCGTACGGGACGTGGTGTGCGTCGGCGTGCCGGATCCGCTGATGGGCGAACGGCTCGCGGCCTGCGTCGTCCCACGGGGCGACGCACCCACGCGGGAAGACCTGTCCGCACATCTGGACGCGCGCGGTCTGGAGCGCCGCAAACACCCCGAGCACCTGCTGATCGTCACGGAGTTGCCGCTGACTCCGGCAGGCAAGCCGGACCGGGCCCTCCTGCGTGAGCGGTGCTCCGCACAGGCGCCGGAGTCACTCGCCCAGGCCGTCTGACCCGTACGGCCTGTGGGCCTGGCTCGACCAGTTCGCCGGAAGGGTCAACGACGCGGGGCCGGAGCCACCTCCTGTGGCTCCGGCCCCGCGCGTCGTTGACGCAGGCTCTCGTCCCGCGGTCAGCGGGTTGCGGTCTCGGTGCTCGGATGGGCGGAGTCCGCGGCAGCGACCTGCCCCATGAGTATGAGTCGGGTCGCGCCGGGCGCACAGTTCCCGCTCAGCCCTGACGCGGCCCCCGCTGTGAACGCGGCGATCGCCGGAGCGAGATGCACACCCACAACACCGAGAACGGCACCTCAACCCCGGTACCGGGTGTCCGAAGGGGATCACCGGACCGTACGAGTGCGGGGCCACCGGCAATCCCCCGACGGCGCCGCACCCGCTCGGCAGAAGCCCCCTCGCTACAAGGCCATCGCCTTCTTGATCGTGTCCGCCGCGTTCTTGTAGACCGCCAGCAGGTCCAGGTCCTTGCCGGGGTAGTTGACGATCTCCACCTGCTTCGCCCCCGAGTCCGGCAGCACCTTGCCCGTCGTCATGTGCACGTTGTCGAAGACGTACGCGGGCTTCTTCTTCGCCAGGTCGGACAGCTTCTTGGCGGTCACGGCCTCAGGACCGTACGTGCCACTGACCTCCGCGCCCGCCATCTTCGCCGACCAGACGGAGAAGACCTGGGCGACGACGGCCGGGGCCTTGCCGTCCGGCCACGCCTCCTTCAGCTCCTTCTGCAGCGTGCCGTACTCGCTCTTGAAGGACGTGTCCCACTTCGCGGCGGCGTCCTCGGTGCCGAACAGCTTGCCCAGACGGGCGACTTCGGCACTCGCCTTGTCGGCGTCGTTGTCGAGGCCGACCTCGACCAGCTTCGCGTCCGACCCGGCCGCTTCCTTGATCTTCTCCGCGTACGGCTCGAAGGGCGCGTACAGCACGAAGTCGGCGCCCGCGATGGCCGTGAGGTCGGACGGCTTGGGGTCGTAGTCCGGGGCGTGCTGCGCGGACGACGGGACGATGACCTTCACGTCCTTCGCGCCTGCGGCCTTGGCGAAGGCGCCCTCCCAGGTGGTGGTGGCCACGACGACAGGGGCGTCGTCGTTCTTCTGCCCACTCGTGCTCGTGTCCGCGCTGTCGGCCTTGTCGGAACCGCACGCGGTGGCGGTCAGGACGAGCGCGGCGCTCAGGCTCAGTGCGAGGACGGAAGGGACACGGGCGATGCGGACGCGGATGCGCGCCATGAGCTGATTCTCCGTTCGGGGATGAGATGGACGGCCAGGACGACGATCCCGGCCGTCAGGACGAGCACGGGTCCGGGCGGCCAGTCGAGCTTCAGCGCGATCAGGAACCCGGTGAGGTTGACGACGACGCCGATGCCGACCGCCCATGCGGTGATGGACTTGAGGGAGGTGCCCAGCCGCCGTGCGGCCAGCGCCGGCAGCAGGGTCAGCGCGTCGACGAGCAGCGCGCCGGTCAGTTTGATGGCCCCGGCCACGGACACCGCGACCAGGACGAGGAGAAGGAGGGTGAGCAGGTCGACGCGTACCCCGGAGGAGAGGGCGAGTTCGCGGTCGTAGAGCAGGAGGGCGAGGTCGCGGCGACGCCACCAGAACAGGGCCGGTACGACGACGGCAAGCGTGCCGAGCAGCCACAGGTCGGCCGTGCCCACCGACAGGATCGAGCCCCACAGCAGCGCGAAGGCGCCCTGTGCGTTGACTCCGGAGACGGCCAGGACGAGCAGCGCGGCGGCGATCGCCAGGCTCATCAGCAGGCCCATCGCGCCCGACAGCCCGTCCGGCGTGCGGGCGAGCGGCGCGACCCCGGCCCCGGCGAGGGCGCAGGCGACCAGTGCGCACAGCATGGGATCGAGCCCGGTCAGCAGCCCGATCGCGATGCCCAGCAGGGCGACGTGCATCATCGCGAACCGCACCGGCATGATGTCCAGCCCGACGATGACGACGCCGATCACGGGCAGGCCGATCGCGGCCAACAGCAGGGCGGCACCTGCCCGTTGGACGGGTATGAGCTGGAGGAGCGGCCCGAGGTCGGCGGCGGCGAGGGTGTTCACCGGACCTCCCTCAGCCGGCCGGCTGCCATCTCCAGCACCCGGTCGCAGCGGTCGGCCAGCGCCCGGTCGTGCGTGACCACCACGACGGTCACCGGCAGGGACAGCAGGACATCGGCGGCCTCCCCCTGCCCGGCGAAGTCGAGGGCCGCGGTGGGCTCGTCGGCCAGCAGGACCCCCGCCCCGGCGGAGACGCAGCCGACCGCACGGGCCAGATACATGCGCTGCAACTGTCCCCCGGACAGCGTGTGCAGTGGCCGTCCGGTCAGCGTTCCGACGCCCAGCTTCTCCGCCGCCTCCACGGCTTCGGCCCGTGCCCGGCTGCTGGCCAGCAACTCGTGTGCCAGCAAGGGGAATCGCCCCACAGCGGGCTTCTGCGGAATCCAGGCACACGCCCGGCGCCGCCACGCCCACTCGGCCGCCGTACCGGTGCCCCGGCCGCCGACCGTGATCTGCCCGCCAGTCTGGCGGTGCAGGCCCAGCACCGCGCGGATCAGCGTGGTCTTGCCCGACCCGTTGGTACCGGTCAGCGCGACCCGCTCGCCCGCCCCGATGTCGAGATCCACACCGCGTACGGCCTCAACGCGGCCGTGTCGGCAGGCGACTTCACGCATCCGCACATCCAGACCGTCCATCCCACCTCCTGCTCGTTCCCCGAAAGGAGTCGGAGAGGGAGGGCCGTGAGTTCCCGACGAGCCAGGCGAATTCACGAAGCCTCGCGGTGTCGTCTGCGCGCGTCTGCCTCCGGGCACGAGCCCGAGCCGTTCGGCGACGACCAGGCTCGTCCCTACCAGGACGACGACCGGAGGAACGAGAACGGTCAGAGAAGGTGTGACGTCACCGAGAGGTGCGCCTCGGGCGCGCCAGGCCGGACCCTCGGTGGCGCACCCGTCGTGGGCCCGACATCGCTGTCTCCACGAGCAGACGCAACAGCGCGCTCAGCACGAGTCCGGCGACGCAGCCGACCAGGGCGCCTGAGGTGCCGCCGAAGGCAGAGCCCAGCCAGGCGTAGCCACCGGCCGGCACGGCCAGGGTGGCAGCGGTCAAGGGCCAGGATCCGCCGGTCCGCGCCCGCGTCCAGATGGGGGCGGCCTTCGCGGGCTCCGGTTCCCAGGGCCACAGCATGTGCGTCCCGTCGCCCCGGTCATGTCCGGAACCCGCCATATGACCGCCTTCGCACTGCAAGTCCGCGCCGAGCCCTCGCCGGTGTCGACGCGGACTTCGCCGAAAGGCTTCCCCGACGCCGCACGCCGGAACCGGACGCCGAGTCAGCGCGGACTGCAACGAGGTGTCGGTCGCAGCCAGGGCGGGGATCAGGCCGTGGTGATGTCGTCCAGCTTCCCGGCCTTGGCATCCGCGACGATGGACGAGAACTGGTCAGCACTCATCTGTACGCGCTGCCCGAAGTCATCCGTGAGGATCACGCGGCGGTCGTTGGGGGCGGCGGGGTCGACGAACAACTGCGGACATCCGCAGTCGCAGTCGCCGCAGAAGGTCGCCACCGGTTCCAGGCCGTCAACATTGCTCATCGTGCACAACCTCTCGCGCTTCGGGGCGCTCACCGGGGTGACCGCCCGGGACTGCTTGAGAGATACCCTCGCCCGCATATCGCCAGTCGCCAGCGGCTGATGCTCCATCTCACTGCGGTTGCACGGAACCAGGCGCCTTCCCGAACCGACTCCTGAGGAATGCGATCGCCGGCAGCTGCTCGACCCCTCGGTGCGTCAGCTCCGCCCAGCCCGCTCACGCCTCCAGCGTCGCAGGCGAAGGCGACGACGTGGGTGGTTGGCCGGTTCGTCGTTGCCGGTTCGTCCGGGACAGGACGCCCTGGTGCGGCGGGAACCACGGCAAGGTGCGCCCCGACCTCTGAGGTGTGGAGTGGAGAAGCCCGATGAGTCCGGTGATGCGGGACAGCCCGGTCATGCACGCCCTACGGGCCGCGGTGGTGCCCCTCGGCGCGTGCTGCGCGGCGCTTGCCCTGTTGACCGTCTACACCGCGACGGGCGCGGCCGGTGACCCGCCGCCCAGGATCGAGGTCGTCGACGCCCGGATCATCGCGCCCATGGGGGCGCGCTCGACCGCCGCGTACTTCGAGATCCGCAACACCGGCTCCTCTCCGGACACTCTGCAGTACGCGGACTCCCCGGATCTGGGGATCAGCGTCATCCGCCGTACGGTGCGCCGAACCGGGACGGGGCGCACAGAGCCGGCCTGGGCCGTCGGCATTCCCGCGGGCGGCACGGTGCTCATGGCCCCCGGCGGACTCGGAGTCGTGATCCTGGACCCTCCCGCGCTGAAGCCCGGCCAGAGCGTGCGCTACAACCTGTGGTTCCGATACAGCGGGCAGGTCGGCGTCCGAGTGCCCGTGACCACGCGTCCGAGGTGAGGGCATGGTCGCCATGCTCGCCAAGCCGAGGGCTGGGCGCCGCGATCAGCCTGAGCCAGGACCGCGCTGACGCCCCGGCCGCGACCCGCCTCGTCCGCCACGGCAAGGTGAAGGCCGTAGTGCCGGCACGGTCACACCCCGAACCTGCCGGGGCGGACCACGATCGCCAGCGCTTCGACCGGTCCGCTGTGCTGGAAGTGCAGCGTGAACGGCACGAAGTCGAACTCGCGCCACCCCGGCTTCGCCCGCAGCGTCACATCCAGACCGGTCGGGGACATGGCAAGGCTGCCGCCGGCCGGGACGTCGGCCGAGTCCACCGTCTCCGCGTACGCCGCCCGGCCACTGCTCATGCGGTGACGGCTGAGCGCGGTCTCTCCGTCCGCGCCGGACATGGTCACCTTCAGCAACCGGTCGTCGGCACCTCCGGAGTTGGTGATCCGGAAGAACGCGGCGGTGTCCCGGGTGTTCCCGTACGGCATGAAGACGTGCGCGTCGGTGATCGCGATCCGCGCGGGGGTGCCCGCGTTGCCGGAGGAGGTCCAGGCGGTCAGGCCGCCCAGGGCGACACTGCACACGGCGACGGGCGCGAGCGCGGAAAGCAGGGCGTCGGCGAGCCGACGGCGGGTCGGGCGCCAGGGGTGCACGGTCATCGGCGGCCTCTGATCATCGTCGTCGCCACGGCATGGCGAGGTGGCAGGGCTCGCCTCCGAGTGGGCGCGAAGCAAGAGATCATCGCTCGCCCCTCGGGGCAGGCGAGGTCCGCTGCTTCCGCGCGGTGGAGGGCTGCCAGGCCCGCAACCGCAGGCTGTTGCCCACCACCAGCAGCGAGCTCAGCGACATCGCCGCCGCGGCCACCATCGGGTTGAGCAGGCCCACCATGGCGAGCGGCACCGTCACGACGTTGTAGCCGAAGGCCCACACGAGGTTGACGCGGATCGTGCCCAGGGTGCGCCTGGCCAGCAGCACCGCGTCCCCAAGGGCCTCGATGTCGCCGCGCACAAGCGTCACGTCGGCGGCCCCGATCGCCGCGTCCGTGCCTGTACCCATGGCGATGCCCAGGTCGGCGCCGGCCAGTGCGGCGGCGTCGTTCACCCCGTCGCCGACGACCGCGACCCGGCAGCCCTGCTCCTCCCGCAGGTCGCGTACGAGTTCGGCCTTGTCCTCGGGCGTGCAGCGGGCGCGCACGTCCTCGATGCCGAGAGCAGCGGCGACGGCCCGAGCGGGCGCCTCCCGGTCTCCGGTGGCGAGCACCGGCCGTACGCCGAGCCGCCGCAGTCGATGCACGGCCCGGTAGCTTCCCGGTCGTACGACGTCACCGACCTCGATCAGCGCCTCGGCCACCCCGTCGACCTTCACCAGGACGGGGGTGTGCGCCGCGGTCTCCACCGTCGGCAGTGCTTCCGCCAACGCCGGGGGCAACTCGTCGTCCGGCGCGACCACTTCGACCAGACGTCCCTCGACACGCCCCTGCACTCCGCGGCCTGCCGCGGCGCGGAAGTCGCGCACATCCGGCAACGGCTGCTCGGGCAGGGTCCGGCGGGCGTACGAGACGATCGCCCGGCCCAGCGGATGCTCCGAGCCCTGCTCGACCGCCCCGGCCAGGCCCAGTGCCGCCTCCTTGCCCAGGCCGTCCGGCACCGCGGTGACCCGGGCGACGCTCATGTGCCCGGAGGTGAGGGTGCCGGTCTTGTCGAGCACCACGGTGTCGAGGTGCTGGAGACCCTCCAGCGCCTGCGGCCCCTTGACCAGCACACCCAACTGGGCGCCCCGGCCGGTCGCCGCCATCAACGCGGTCGGCGTCGCCAGCCCCAGCGCACACGGACAGGCCACGACCAGAACTGCGACGCACGCCGTGATCGCCGCCTGCGGGTCGGCCCCGGCGCCGAGCCAGAACCCGAGCACCGTCACCGCCAGTGCCAGCACCACCGGGACGAAGACCCCGGCCACCGCGTCGGCCAGCCGCTGCGCCTTCGCCTTCCCGGCCTGCGCCTCGGTCACCAGCCGGGTGATGCGGGCGAGCTGCGTCTCCGCCCCCACGGCCGTGGCCCGCACCAGCAGCAGTCCGCCCGCGTTGACGGCCCCGCCGATCACCGCGGAGCCCGGCTGGACCTCGACCGGCTCGCTCTCCCCGGTGACCAGGGACAGGTCCACGGCGGAGCTGCCCTCCACCACCTCCCCGTCGGTGGCCACCCGCTCACCGGGCCGCACGACGAAGACCTGCCCGACCCACAACTCCTCGATGGGAACGAGCCGTTCTGCGCTGCCTTCGCGCACCGACACTTCCTTGGTGGCGAGTTGGGCCAACGACCGCAGCGCGGCACCGGTCCCGTGCCGGGCCCGCGCCTCCAGGAACCGCCCGGCCAGCACGAACAGCGGCACACCCACGGCCGCTTCGAGGTAGATGTGCGCGACGCCGTCCGAGGCGGAGGGCACCAGACTGAACGGCATCCGCATACCCGGCTCGCCCGCGCCCCCGAGGAACAACGCGTACGCCGACCAGGAGAAGGACGCCACGACACCCAGCGACACGAGGGTGTCCATGGTCGCGGTGGAGTGCCGCAGCCCCCGCGCGGCGCGCACATGGAACGGCCACGACCCCCATACGGCGACCGGCGCAGCGAGCACGAAACACAGCCACTGCCAGTTCCGGAACTGCCAGGCGGGCACCATCGACAGCACGAGCACCGGCACCGCCAGCAGCGCGGTGATCAGCAGCCGGTCCCGCTCCTGCCGGGCCTCCCCCGTCTCCCCCGTCTCCCCCTCGCTCTGGTCGTCCTTGCTTTGCCGCTTCTTGGGAGGCTCGGGGATCGCGGCCGTGTAGCCGGCCTTCTCGACCGTCGCGACGAGTTCCCCGGGACGGATCGCCGCCGGATGGCTCACCCGGGCCCGCCCGGTGGCCAGATTGACGGTCGCCGTGACGCCGTCCAGCTTGGCGAGCTTCTTCTCGACCCGTCGCACACAGGCCGCGCACGTCATCCCGCCGACGGTCAGGTCCGTGGTCACCAGCGCGAGCGCAGGTTCCGTGCTCATCAGCCGCCGCTCCCAGGCATGTCGTGCCCGTCCTGCATGTCTCCCATATCCGTGCCCCCGTCGCCGCCACCGTTCTGCGTGGTGCCCTGCATGCCGGGCGCGACCGGTCCGGCAGCCGCGCCGACGGTGTAGGACACCGCGAACATCAGCACCAGCAGCAGGAGGAAGCCGCACAGCGCGGGCGGTGGCACCAGCTTCCGCAGCGCCGTACCCGCACCGCGGGAGGTGGTTTGTCGGGACTCGCCCATACCTGGTCTCCAGATCGCCTCGTACGGCGTCGGTCAGGTCGTGCCGTACCGCATCAGTGGTCGGGCCCACCGAGGGATGAGTTCCAGAGCTGGCGTGTGGCGTGCACCACATGCATGGCCGAGTCCAGGCGGGCCGGGACCTACGAGGTCTTCGCCGACGCTCTGCACAGGTTTCCGAAACGTATGCGCGTGATCCTCATGGAATACCTGACCTTCGGCACCCAGCACGAACTGGGCCTGGAGAAGATGAAGGACGCCATGTGGAAGGTGGACCCTTCCTACGGCGTCCGCTACCGCGACCCCAGAGACACCCAACAACAGACGCTGGATCTCGTATTCGAACCCGATACGGCTCCGCTGCGACGCATCTTGCGCGACTTCATCTCCGAAGCTCCCGACGGACGAACCATCCCGGAGCTCAAGCGATACGCCTCTTGGAAACCGTCTACCGGCCCACCCAAGTGATCGACGCCGTCCGGCAGCTACGTGACGCGGACGCCGTGACGACGGAACCTCGTGCCATCGACAACAAGACGCGAGTGCACCCGGCCGCGACACCTCCGACCCTCAAGCCGTCAGCCGAGCAGGACGCCCTGTGGTGAGCAGCCCCCGAAGGCGCGCTCGGGGCGTGAGCCAGGAGATGGCACCGATCGGCATGCACTCCGGAGCGGAGGCATGTCCAGGACGGCCTTGACAACTGCACGACGGGCCTCGCCGGAGCAAGCCGGCGAGGCCCGTCCTATCAGGTCCCCGTCTGCACTGAATCCCCCGTCGAACCAGGCCGCCAGAGGTGCCTCACGTGGCACGCCCGTGTCACCAACCCCGTGGGCGTCTCCCGGACCTCAGGGATTCCGCCTACGCAAACGGTGTCGTTTAGGACCACGTGGACGCCTGAAGACGGTTTCTACAACCTGTGCCAGGTCGTGCCGAGCGAGGGCCCGAGAATCAGGACCGGGGCGTCGTCCGGCCCGTCGAACCGGTACTGGAGGGCGGGGGTTTGCGTCTCACTCACCGCTCCACGCTAACGTCCCTTCCTCGGTGCTCGGTCCCAGGCCCTCGAATCCGCCCAGCCGACTCCCGAACATCGGCGGGCAACTCTCACACCGTCTTCACCGCAACACAGGTCACACGCCGCTCACGCCGTCTCCACGCGACGACCGATCCAGGGATCGAACAAACATCCCCGCGTGTCGCACGACCGATCCCGACGGGAAAGGGGCCGGGCGAGGGAAGGGTGCCCGGCCGCGTCGGTGGCTGCCGGAGGCCGGCGGGGCTTCCGGCGGCGGGGGCGGTCAGTCGTCGTCGGCCGGTCCCAGGACGGTCAGGGCGCCCACCGGGTCGAGGTCCGGGGTGCCTCTCGGCCACCAGTCGTCGTGACCCGGCTCGGACTCGTACGCGTACCACAGGCCGTCCTGGCCGAGGCGGAGTTGCATGTGACCGTGGGGGTGGGTGAGGTGGTTGCGCCAGGGGCGGAAGGCCGGGAGGTCGGCGGCGAGCAGCAGGGGGCGGGCGCGGTCGAAGCGGCCGGCGGGCGGGTCCCAGGGCTCCTCCAGTACGGTCAGCCCTTCGAGGCCGCCCTGGCGCCAGGCGGCGACCGCGCGGGCCAGGTCGGCCGGGGTACGACCGGTGGCGGCGGCCAGCGAGGAGTAGAGGGCGCGGGTGGTCGCGGTGAGACCGGAGCCGGGGCGGGCGGCGGCGAGCCGCACCGCGTCCTGCCAGAGCGTCAGTTCGGCCACCGGGTCCCGGCCCGTGGTGAGCAACGCGTGCGCGCGGGCCGCCGCGTCGGTGGCCAGCTGGTCCAGCGCGAACGGGTCGGGGCCGCCGGGCGCGCCCGGGTAGACCGGCGGCTGTTCCGGGTGCGGCGGTGGGGGTGCCGGGGCGGGCAAGGGCGGGAGGGCGCGCGGGGCCAGGGCGTCACGGGCCCGTACGCCCGGGAGCGGCGCGGGCTCCTGCTCCTGCGCGGCGCGCGCCGCGCGGGCCGCGTTGCGCCGTGACAGCGCGTCGATCAACTCCCGCTCACCCCGGCCGCGCAGCAGCAACAGCACGAAGGGGTCCTCGTCCAACAGCCGCGCCGTATGGTAGCAGAGCGCCGCCGCGTGCTTGCAGGGGTGCCCGAAGTCGGGGCAGCTGCACCGGGGTTCGAGCTCGCCCGCGCCCGGCAGCAGGCGCACGCCCCGGCCTCCGGGTCCGGCAGCTGGTCGGGCCCCGGGCCCGGCCAGGGCGTGGGGCAGTTCCTTGTCCAGCAACGCGGCGATGTGGCCCGGCTGTGCCGCCGCCGCGTCCAGGAAGCGGTCCCATTCGGCGTCGTCCAGCGTCCGCAGCCGGAGCTGCACCCGGTACGGCCGGGGTCTGCTGCCGTGCACGTACGCCAGCACCAGCCCCGGCGTGACGGTGACCGCGTCGACCTTTCCCTTGTCGGCGTACGCCCGGCCGCGCGCCAGCCGTGCCGTGTCCAGGGCGCCCTCTTCCAGCGCCGTCACCCACGCGTTGCCCCACCAGCTCTCCGCGAACGCCTCCCCGGCGGAGGGGCGGGGCGGGAACGGGCGGAAGGTGCGCCGCAGTTCACCGTCCCGTGAGGGCGCGGCCATCGTGCGGGGGACGCGAGGGGTGGTGGGGGCGTCCGGGACGTGAGCGGCGGGGAGGGCGGGGTCCGGGGGCGGGGTGCCGGGCAGGTCGGGTCCGGGCCCCGGGTCGGGAGCGGCCGGGGCGCGCGACGCGCGGTCGCCGGGTGTGCGCTCGTGCGGCGACACCGGCTCGTCGGCCGCACGATCCCACCCGGTGCCGGTGCGGGTGCCCGTGCCGGTGCCGGTGCGGGCGTACGGCTGCACGGCTGAGGTCTCATCGGCATCGGGCTCTTCGGCGGGCAACTCGAAGGCACCGGCGAGCAGTTCACGTAGCTCGCGCGTACGGTCACGCAGGGTTCGGCCTGCGGGGGTGCCTGCCGAGCGGCGTTCCTCGTGGACTCCTCCGGGTGCCCGGCCTCGCGGGGCGCCCCACGGATCCCCGCGTCCCACTGCCTCCCCGCTCCCGCCGCTGCTCCCGCCGCTGTCGGGGCTCGGGGAGGTCCCCCGGTCGGCCCGCGACCGGGCCGACGACGCGCCGCTCCGCCGGGCGGCCCGGCCCTCCTGGCCCGCGGCCCCGGCGCGGGCGCCCTCCGCCTCGACCCGGGCCCGCTCAGCATCACGCGCCGCCCGCAAAGCCTCCCGGGCGACGTCACCGGGCCGCCGCCCGGTCCTGCCCACGTCAACGGGCCCGGCGTCGGCCGCGTCGTCTTCGCCGGCGCGGACCGCTGCACCGTCGTCGGAGTGAGCGTCGAAGGCACTTGCCGCGCCGGGGACGGCGCTCGGCCTCTCCGCCGAACCGGACTGGGCGTCCATGGCACTTGCCGTGCCGGGGGCTGCGCCGAATGGATCGCCCTCGCCGGCAGCGGGTGCGTCCGACGTGGTCGCCTGCGCCGAGGCGTCCTCCGCCGTCCGCGCCCTGCGCAGGGCCTCCCGTGCCACGTCGCCGGGCCGCGCCGCCGCCGGGACGTCCGCCGCGCTCTTCGGCCCGGCCACGCCGGTACCGGGAGCGGCGGCCGAGCCCCGGCCGTCGCCGGGCTCCGCTCCCTGCCCGTCCCGTACCCGTGCCGCCCGCAGTGCCCGACGAGCCGCGTCGGCAGGCCGGTGCGCGGCGCCGGAAGCAGGCCCGCCCGAAGCTGCCGGCTCTGCCACTTCCGCCGCCTCGGACCGCGAACCGTCGTCCGTCTGCCCCGGCGGGGTCCGCTCCGCCTCGGCTCCCCGGCCCTCTTCCCCGCTCCACGCCCTCGCCCCGCCCGGCGTCCCCGTGTCCCCGCTCACGACGACCTCCGCAGCGACACCAGGTCGGTCAGTTCTCGGTCGGTCAGTTCCGTGAGGGCCGTCTCGCCGGAGCCGAGAATGGCGTCGGAGAGGGCTCGCTTGGACTCCAGCATCTCGGCGATGCGGTCCTCGATCGTGCCCTCGGTGATCAAGCGGTGGACCTGGACGGGCTGGGTCTGGCCGATGCGGTAGGCGCGGTCGGTCGCCTGTTCCTCGACGGCCGGGTTCCACCAGCGGTCGAAGTGCACGACATGGCCCGCGCGGGTGAGGTTGAGGCCGGTGCCGGCCGCCTTCAGCGACAGGACGAGGACCGGTGTCGCCCCGCTCTGGAAGCGGTCCACCATGTGTTCGCGGTCCTTGACCGGCGTACCGCCGTGCAGCAGTTCGACGGGGACCGCGCGGGCGGCGAGGTGGGCGGTGATCAGCCGGGCCATGCCGACGTACTGGGTGAAGACCAGCGCCGAGCCGTCCTCGGAGAGCACCGTGTCCAACAGTTCGTCCAACAGGGCGAGTTTGCCGGAGCGGGCGGCCGGGCGGTCTCCGGCGGCGGCTCCCGCCTCCTCCTTCAGATACAGCGCGGGATGGTCGCAGATCTGTTTGAGGGCGCCGAGCAGCTTCAGGACGAGACCCCGGCGGGCGATGCCCTCCGCCGTCTCGATGGCCAGCATCGACTCCCGGACGACGGCCTCGTACAGGGCGGCCTGTTCGCGGGTGAGGGGGACGGGGTGGTCCGTCTCGGTCTTGGGCGGGAGTTCGGGCACGATGCCCGGGTCCGACTTCTTGCGGCGCAGGAGGAAGGGGCGGACCAGACGGGCGAGGCGGGTGACCGCGTCCTGGTCCTCGCCGTTCTCCACGGCGCGGGCGTGCCGGGCCCGGAAGGACTTCAGCGGGCCGAGGAGCCCCGGGGTCGTCCAGTCCAGGAGGGCCCAGAGTTCGGAGAGGTTGTTCTCGACCGGGGTGCCGGTGAGGGCCACGCGGGCGGGGGTCGGGATCGTGCGCAGCGCCTTGGCCGTCGCCGAGTAGGGGTTCTTGACGTGCTGGGCCTCGTCGGCGACGACCATGCCCCAGTGCTGGTCGGCCAGGTGCGGGGCGGCCGAGCGCATGGTGCCGTAGGTGGTGAGGACGAAACCGCCGTCGAGGTCGTCCAGGGAGCGGTCGGTGCCGTGGTACCGGCGCACGGGGACACCGGGGGCAAAGCGGGTGATCTCCCGCTGCCAGTTGCCCAGCAGGGAGGCGGGGCAGACGACCAGCGTGGGCTCGGGTCGGGCCCGGCGCAGATGCAGCGCGATGACCGTGATCGTCTTGCCGAGGCCCATGTCGTCGGCGAGGCAGCCGCCGAGGCCGAGGGAGGTCATGAGGTCCAGCCAGGCCAGGCCCCGGAGTTGGTAGTCGCGGAGGGTGGCCGAGAGGCCCGGCGGTGGTTCGACCGGGCCGAGGCCGGCCGTCAGGCGGTCACGGAGGGACGCCAGTGCCCCGACCGGTACCGCCTCCACCGTCTCGCCGTCGACCTCCGCCTGGCCGGTGAGGGCCACGGACAGGGCGTCCACCGGGTCCAGGAGGCCCAGTTCGCGCTTGCGGGCCTTGCGCACGAGGGCCGGGTCGACGAGGACCCACTGGTCGCGGAGGCGGACGATCGGCCGGTGGGCCTCAGCGAGGGTGTCCATCTCGGCCTCGGTGAGCGGGTCGCCGCCGATCGCCAACTGCCAACGGAACCGCAGCAGTTCCTCGCTCTCGAAGAAGCCGGTGCCGTCCGTGGCGGAGCCGGGCGCGGGGCGCACCTCGGCGCGGGCGCTGAGGTCGTGGGCCAGGTCCCGGGGCCAGTGCACCGCGACACCGGCCGCGGCGAGCCGGGTCGCGACGACGCCCAGCAGGTCGGACAGTTCGTCCTCGGAGAGAGCGAGGACATCGGGGACGTCCTGTTCACAGAGGCGGTCCAGGGGCGGCCAGACCCGGGCCGCGCGGCGTACGGCGAGGGCGGCGTCCACCCGCGCGCGGGGCCCGAACGCCGCGTCCGCGTCGCCCGCCCAGAGCGCCGCCGCGTCGACGACCAGGGTGGGGTCGGCGAGGCTGTGCACCTGGACGACGGCGGCGCCCGCGCGCGGAGCGCGCTCGACGTCGTCGAAGAGGTCGTACGCCGACAGGTCCAGGCGCAGGGAGATCCGTACGCCCGCGTCCATGCCCGCGGCGACCTCGGCAGCCCAGTCGCGCGCGTGCGGCAGGCGCTGTCCGGCGTGCGCGGCGAAGGGTTTCCCTGAGACGTACGGCGCCGCCGGGCCGCGTGGGAGGGTGTCGGCGACCGCGTCCAGGAAGGACCGCATGAGTGCCTCCGGCTCGGGCAGCCGGAGCGGTCCCCTGCCGGGCAGCGGGACGGCGTGGCCCTCGTACGGCAGGGCCGCGGCGACGGCTCTGAGGTGGGCGATGTCGTCCGGGTCGAGCGGTCCCGCCCGCCAGGCGTCGTATCCGTCGGCGGTCAGCCCGGGCAGCAGCCGCCCCCGCGCGACCAGCCGCAACGCGTGCAGCGCGGCCGCGCCCCAGCAGGCCGTGGCGGGGTGGGCGGCGGGGTCGCGGCGGGCTCGGGTGAGCAGGGGAAGGGCTTCGCCGACCGGCAGGCACCGTGCGGGGACGGTGCCCCGGCGGGCGCCGGAGCCGTGGGGTCGTACGACGGTGAGGTCCTCGACGGCGCCCGGAGGCTGCTCCGCGCCCGCCGGGTCCCAGAAGGCGAACCTGCTGTGTCGGGGCAGCGGGGCGGGGAGGAAGACGGCGGCCAGCCGGACGGGGACGGAAGTCCGCCCGGCCACGGCGGGGACGGGCGTCCGCGCGGGTACGGCGGGGACCGGCGTCCGCGCGGGTACGGCCGTGTCGGCCTCGGGAACAGCCATGTCCCGCATACCTTCGGTCACCTCCCGCTCCTGGTCGGATGAGCCCTCTCCGGTCCGGCTCCTGTCAGCCGCTCTCGACTCGGCCATGCGCCTCGACCGCATGGCGCGGCCACGCGGCTCGACGATGCGACTCGATCAGCTGTCTCCGACTCTACGGGCGGGGTCTGACAATGGGCCGCGGCGAGCGGACGACAGCCCGTCCGCAGCGGCGTCCGGGCAGGTCAGGGCACGGTTCGGGACACCACGTACACCATCGGATGCTCCGGGTTGGACCGGTTCACGACGATGTTGTGGGTGGGCGCGGGGTTCTTCTGCTCGTTGACGAGGCCGTACCAGGGTCCGGTCCCGGTGAAGTCCCAGCCGACGATGCCCCGGTCGCGGGCGTTGATCGCCGTCTTGTCCTCGACCAGGTCGCCGGTGCCGACGCCGATCTGGTTGAGGAAGCTCTCCAGGCCCTCGTTGCTCGTGTAGAACTGCACGTAGAGACGGCTGGTCCGCCAGTTGTTCGTCTCGTAGTACGCGACGTGCTTGGAGTACGGCGGGATCGGCACCTGATAGAGGCGCTGCTGGATCCGGGAGGGCCAGTGGGCGGTGAGGCCGGTCGCCGAGTACTTCTTCTCCTTGTCCTTGCCGCTGTCGCGGCTCTGGTTGGCGGAGATCACCAGATAGCCGGCGGGAACCCCGATGAGCAGCACGATGATCGCCAGGGTGATCGCCCGGCGACGGATCATGTGACGGCGGGCCTCGGCGGGCCGCTCCGGTTCCTCGGGGGAAGAGCCCTGGTGGGGCACCGCGGCGGTCACGCGGTGTCCTGGGTGGTGCGACGGGCCTCCACGTACCGCGCGTAGCGCTCGTAGCGCTCCACCCGGCGCCGGTTCGCGCGGCGGAAGCGGCGGGCGACGAGTCTGGCAAGGTCGGCGGCGCCCACCATGCCGGCCTCGGGGCCCAGCTGGGCGCGGGCGATCCGCGCCTCGGGACGGTAGCCACGGCCGGTGAGGTGACGGCGGAAGGCGTCCCGGGCCGGGCCGATCAGCAGGTCGTCGGCGGCCGAGACTCCGCCGCCGATGACGAAACAGGACGGGTCGAGGGCGGCGGCCAGGTTGGCGATGCCGACGCCGAGCCACTGGCCGATGTCCTGGAGCAGCTCGATGCACATCGCGTCGCCCTCTCGGGCCAGCTCGGTGATCATCGGCCCGGTGATGTCGCCGATGTTCCCCTTGACGTGCTCGATGATCCCGTACGCCACCGGGGAGTCGGCCGCCGCGAGTTCGCGGGCCTCTCTGACCAGGGCGTTCCCCGAGCTGTACTGCTCCCAGCAGCCCCGGTTGCCGCACGGGCAGCGGTGGCCGCCGGGCACGACCTGCATATGGCCGAACTCACCCGCGACGCCGAACTTGCCGCGCTTGACCTGGCCGTCCTCCAGGATCGCGCCGCCGATGCCGGTACCGAGCGTGATCATGACCAGGTGGTCCTCGTCGCGGCCGGCGCCGAAGCGCCACTCGGCCCAGGCGGCGGCGTTGGCGTCGTTGTCGACCAGGACGGGCACCGCGAGCCGGCCGGCGAGGCGGTCGCGCAGCGGTTCGTTGCGCCAGGACAGGTGGGGGGCGAACAGGACGCGGTTGCGGTCCGCGTCCACCCAGCCGGCGGCGCCGATGCCGACGGCGTGCACATCGTGCCGGTCGGAGAGGTCCAGGACCAGTTCCGTGATGGTGTCCTCGACGACCTGGGGGCTCTTCGACTTGTCCGGGGTCTCCGTGCGGAGCTTCTCCAGGATGTTGCCGTCGGCGTCCACGACGCCCGCCATCACCTTCGTGCCGCCGATGTCGATGCCGACGGTGGGGACGCGCGGGGCCGTCAGATGGGAGCGGCGCTCGCGCGTTCCCACGGTCCGCAGGACGGTGGCCCGCGCGGAGCCGCGGTGGGTGAAGTCGCGGTAAGTGCTCATCGGGCCGATTCTGCCTTAGCGCTCCGCTCGGTGTGGCGTGGGGGCGGGGGGTGCCATGGGTTGTTTTTCGGGTGCGGGTCCGGTGGGGGCTGGTCACGCAGTTCCCCGCGCCCCTGGAAAGCGGGGGCTGCGCCCCGCGCTTTCCAGGGGCGCGGCACGGAGATCTCCTACGCCCTCACGAGCAGCTGGAAGTCGAACGAGTAGCGGGAGGCGCGGTAGACGTGGGTGCCGTATTCGACCGCTCTGCCCGTGTCGTCGAACGTCGTGCGCTGCATGGTCAGCAGGGGGGCGCCCTCGGGTTCGGCGAGGCGGTCGGCCTCCTCCGGGGTGGCCGTTCTCGCGCCGATGGTCTGGCGGGCGCTGTGGAGAGTGATGCCGGCGGTCCGCATGAGGCGGTAGAGGCCGGTGGCCTCCAGCTGGGGCGAGTCGAGGTCGAGCAGGTCGGGCGGAAGGTAGTTGCACAGGTAGGCCATGGGCTCGCCATGGGCCAGACGGAGTCGCTCGATGCGGTGGACTTCGCCGCCCTCGGCGACGGCCAGGGCGGCGGCCACCTCGGCGGAGGCGGTGACGGTGGTGTTGACCAGGACGCGGGTGGCCGGGCGCTGGCCGGCGGCCTCCAGGTCGTCGTAGAGGCTGCTGAGTTCCAGGGGGCGTTTGACCTGGCTGTGCACGACCTGGGTGCCCACACCGCGGCGGCGTACGAGCAGTCCCTTGTCGACCAGGGACTGGATGGCCTGGCGGACGGTGGGGCGGGACAGGCCCAGGCGGGCGGCCAGCTCGATCTCGTTGCCCAGCAGACTGCCCGGGGTCAGGTCGCCGTGCTCGATCGCGGCCTCCAGCTGCTGGGACAGCTGGAAGTAGAGCGGGACCGGGCTGCTGCGGTCGACGCTGAGCTGGAGCGACACGGTCGGATCCACTTCTGGTTTCGGCACGGGCCGAGCGTAACCGCGCTCCTGGGTGACGGGAAGCCGCGTGGTTCGGTTGTCCGGACAAACCATTGACACAGCGGCAGGTACGACCCCACTTTGTTTCCCATGCGCATCGGACTCATCGGGGCGGGTCGCATCGGGACGTTTCACGCGACCACCCTCAGCCGCCACCGTGATGTCGGCTCCCTGATCATCACCGACGTCGACACGGCTCGGGCCCATGACCTCGCGGATCGCCTCGGCGAGACGATGGCGCCGGGCGTGGACGAGATCTTCACCTGGGGCGTGGACGCCGTGGTGATAACGGCCGCGACGTCGGCCCACGGCGAACTGATCGGTCGGGCAGCACGCTCGGGGCTGCCGGTCTTCTGTGAGAAACCCGTCGCCGTCGACCTCCCGGGCACCTTAAGCGCGCTGGCCGAGGTCGACGCGGCCGGGACGGTGCTGCAGATGGGCTTCCAGCGGCGCTTCGACTCGGGCTATGTCACGGCGCGGGAGGCGGTGCGCGCGGGCCGGCTCGGGCGGCTGCACACCGTACGGGCGCTGACGGCCGATCAGACGCCGCCGCCCCCGGAGTATCTGCCGGTCTCCGGGGGGATCTACCGGGACTGTCTGATCCACGACTTCGACATCGTGCGGTGGGTGACGGGGCGCGAGGTCGGCACGGTGTACGCGACCGGGTCGGACGTCGCGCACCCGATGTTCCGGGAGGCGCACGATCTCGACACGGCGGCGGCCGTGCTCACCCTGGAGGACGGCACCCTCGTCACGGCCACGGCGGCGCGGGTGAACGGGGCCGGGTACGACGTACGGCTGGAGCTGGCCGGGGAACTGGACACGGTGGTCGTCGGGCTGGACGACCGTACGCCGGTCGCGTCCACCGAGCCGAGCGGGCCGCCGCCCGCGGACAAGCCGTGGACCGGCTTCCTGGAGCGGTTCGCGGCCGCGTACGAGGCGGAGATCGGCGCGTTCGTGGAGGTGGTGCGCGGGGAGCGGGCGAACCCGTGCGACGGGCGTGAGGCCCTGCAGGCCCTGCGGGTGGCGGAGGCGTGCGAGCTGTCCCGGCGGGAGCATCGGCCGGTCAACCTGGGGGAGATTCCGGGGGGCCGGGAGTAGCGCGACGTCTCTGAGAGGTTCGCAAGCGATCGCGGCTGCCGGCCCGGTGAGGGCTTCTCGCGCAGTCCCCCGCGCCCCTGAGAGGCAGGGGCTGCGCCCCGTGCTTTCAGGCCCGCAGGGCCTGGGGCTTTCAGGGGCGCGGGGAACTGCGCGACCAGCCCCCACCGGACGGACGCCTGGGGGGCGAAGCGGCGCAGCCCTTCCGCGGGGAACCGCCTCACCAGCGCACCGGCAGGCTTCGCACCCCCCGTATCAGCATCCCCGGCAGCCACTCCCCCGGCGCCCCGTCCAGCGCGAGTCCGGGACACCGCTCCAGCAGCGCACGCAGAGCCACCCGCGCCTCCAGCCGGGCGAGCGGGGCACCCAGGCAGAAGTGGATGCCGTGGCCGAAGGCGAGATGACCGCGCGTGTCCCGGTGGATGTCGAAGCGGTCGGGGCCGGGGTAGCGGCCGCCGTCCCGATCGGCCGCGGCCAGCCCGATCAGCACCGAGTCCCCCGCCGGGATGACCGTGCCCCCTATCTCCAACGGCTCGGCGGCGAAACGGAACGTCGCGTTCTCCACCGGCCCCTCATAGCGCAGCGTCTCCTCCACGACCGCGTCCACGAGGCTCATGTCGCCCCGGACCTCGGCGAGTTGCCCGGGGTGTGTGAGGAGGGCGTGGACGGCACCGGTGATGAGGTTGACGGTGGTCTCGTGGCCGGCGATCAGCAGGATGAAGGCCATGCCGCGCAGCTCCGCGGGTGAAAGCCGGTCGCCGTCCTCGTCGGTCGTCCGGATCAGCGCGCTCAGCAGATCGTCGGCGGGCGGTGCGCACCGCTTGTCCTCGACCAACTCCTCCAGGTAGGCGGCGAGTTGGACGAAGGCCGCGTACTCGCTCTCCCCGCTGGTGGGTGCCACCGCCTCCGTCGACAGCTTGCGGAAGGCCGCCCGGTCGATCTCGGGCACCCCGAGCAGTTCGCAGATGACGGTGAGGGGCAGCGGGTACGCGAAGGACTCGACCAGGTCGGCGCGGCCGCGCGGCAGCATCTCGTCCAGCAGCGAGTCGGTGATCTCCTGGACCCTCGGCCGCAGCCGCTCGACCCGGCGCCCGGTGAACTCCCTGGCGATCAGCCCGCGCAGTCGGGTGTGCTGGGGCGGGTCGGCGACCAGCAGGTACTTGCCGATCAGCTCCTCGTCGAGGAAGGTCACCCCGATCGTCGAGCCGTCCTTCGACAGCCGGGGGTCGGCGAGTGCCGCCCGCGCCTCTTCGTAACCGACGACGAGCCAGGCCTCGTGGTGCGCGTCGTGCTTGGGGAGCCGGACCCGGTGGACAGGACCGCGCGCCCGTAGTTCGGCGTAGACGGGATGCGGGTTCTCGGTGAACCCCGGGCCGTACTCCCCGAGATCGATCACATGCTCATGTCCCATGGTTCCCCCTTCCCTCGTCCAACGCCCGCCGTCGCTCAGGAGTGCCCGCCTCGGTCAGGGGTGCGCACCGTCCGTCAGGGGTGCCCACCGTCCGTCAGGGGCGCCCGTCCTCCTCCAGCAGCCCCGCGTCGTAGGTCAACAGGGCGATCTGCACCCGGTTGTTGAGACCGAGCTTGGCGAGGACGCGGGAGACATGGGTCTTGACGGTGGCGACGCTCATGAAGAGTTCGGCGGCGATCTCGGCGTTGGAGGCGCCGCGGCCGACGGCCACGGCGACCTCGCGTTCACGGTCGTTGAGTGTGGCGACCCGCGAACGGGCGGTGGTCCGGCGGGTGTCGGGGCCGGGGCCCGCGGCGTGTGCCATGAGTTGGCGGGTGACGGCGGGCGAGAGCACGGGGTCGCCGGCCGCGACCCGCCGTACCGCCTCGACGATCTCGGCAGGCGCGGTGTCCTTGAGGACGAAGCCGGCAGCGCCGGCCCGCAGGGCGCGCAGGACCTGGTCGTCGGCGTGGAAGGTGGTGAGGACGACGACCTCGGGCGCGTCCGGGCGGGCGCGGAGCCGCTCGGTGGCCGAGAGGCCGTCGACGGTCGGCATCCGGATGTCCATGAGGACGACGTGCGGGCGCGTACGGTCGACGAGGGCCTCCACCTCGTCGCCGTCGGCGCCCTCGCCCACGATCTCGATGTCGTCGGCGCCGCCCAGCATGAGCGAGAGGCCTCTGCGCACGAGAGGGTCGTCGTCGACGAGGAGCAGTCGGATCGCGGTCATCGGCCCACCGTTCGGATGTCGGTCATGGAGCACTACCGTAGGGCGCTTCGTCCGGACCGCCGCGTCGCCTCGGCCCGACCCGTTAGTGTCGGCCGGTACGGCATTCAACTGACGGAGGTTTTGGGTGCGTTACCGACTCCTGGGCCGGACGGGGCTGCGGGTCTCCGAACTGTTCCTGGGCGCCATGACGTTCGGGGAGCAGGGCGGGGTGGGGGCGCCGCCGCAGGAGTGCGCGCGGATCCTCGACGTGTACGCGGAGGCCGGCGGCAATGTGATCGACACGGCGGTCAACTACCGGGGCGGGGAGAGCGAGCGGATCGTCGGCGAGCTGCTCAAGGGGCGTCGCGACCGGTTCGTGCTGTCCACCAAGTACACCGTGTCCCGGGACGGCGCCGACCCCAACGCCGCGGGCAACCACCGCAAGAACCTCGCCCTGTCCCTGGAGACGAGTCTGCGGCGCCTCGGGACGGACTACATCGACCTCTACTGGGTGCACATCTGGGACCGCAACACCCCCGTCGAGGAGACGATGCGCGCCCTCGACGACGCCGTACGGTCCGGGAAGGTGCTGTACGTCGGCATCTCGGACGCCCCGGCGTGGGTGGTGGCGCGTGCCAACACCCTGGCCGAATGGCGGGGTTGGTCGCCGCTGTCGGCACTGCAGGTGCCGTACAGCCTGCTCAACCGGGACATCGAGCGGGAACTGCTGCCGATGGCGGAGGCGTTCGGCATGTCGGTCGCGGCGTGGAGCCCGTTGCAGAACGGTGTGCTGTCCGGCAAGTACACCCGTCCGGGCGGGGTGGCCCCGGGCACCGCGACCCGGCTGTCGGCCGAGGCGATCGGCGCGCGCGAGCGGGCGGTGGCGGAGGCCGTGCAGGTGGCCGCGGACGAACTCGGCGCCACCCCGGCCCAGGTGGCCATCGCCTGGACCATGGCCCACTCCCCCGCCGTGCACCCCGTCCTGGGCGCCCGCCGCGTCGAACAGCTGATGGACAACCTGGGCGCCGCCCGGCTGGTCCTCCCGGAGGAGGTCCTGGCCCGGCTGGAGGCGACCACCGACTTCCGCCTGGGCTTCCCCGGCGACTTCATCGACGAGGCGTCGGCGTGGGTGTACGGGTCGGTGGGGCAGCGCGTGGTGCCGCGTACGGCGTGACCCGGGCCGGGACCGCCCGTCAGGCGCGCAGGCGTACGGCGTGACCCGGGCCGGGACCGCCCGTCAGGCGCGCAGGCGTACGCCGTGGCGGGTGCGCAGCCGGCGTATCTCCCACCAGGCGACGGCCGTCACCGAGGCCGGGCCGCCGACGAGGGCGGCGAGCTGGACCAGCGGCGGGCCCGGCGGCAGTCCGCCGACGGCCAGGTTGATGGCGGAGAACTCCCAGACCAGGGCGCCGGTGAGCAACGCGGGGAGCGCGGCGTGCACATCGACGGTGTTGAAGGCGCTGCGGACCGCGGGCCCGGTGGCGAAGACGATGAAGAGCAGCACCCAGAGCAGCGGGACGAGCAGGGCGAGGGGCGCCCACAGGTTCATGTCGGGTGCCAGGTGGACGCGGGTGTAGTAGATCGCCCCGCAGAGGAGCGGGACCGCCGTGAAGGCGCCGACGTACCACAGGGCGGATTTCCCGGCGGTGCTCAGCGGTGCGCGCATGGCCCGGCGCGCGTCGGGCGACGACCAGCGGAACAGGGCCGCGACGACCACGGGCGCGCTCAGGAGCAGCAGCCAGGGGCTGATGGTCAGCCGCATCATGAACTGCTGCTGGGCCTGGTCGACGTCCTCGGGCTTGCCGTACACCGCCAGGATCAGCAGCGACATGGCGGTGGCCGTCCAGGCGCGCCTGCGCTGCAATCGGGTCACGTCGTCGTCCAGGGGGCGGTGGCGGGGGCGGGAGGGGAAGATCCGCCGGGCGGGGCGGCGCGCCGAGCGGGCCAGCGGGTAGCCCACCAGCAGACCGACCACCATCGGCCACGCGCACATCGCGGCCAGCACCCACAGGCAGCCGTGCAGCCGGAGCCCGCTGAGGAACTCCCTGAGCGGCGGCCATTCGTCCTCGCGCAGCCGCCGCACGAGAGTGGGCGGCGGGCCGTAGGGGGGATGCGGCGGGAAGTGAGGGAGAGGCGGTGGGTGCGGTCCGCCGTCCGGTGGCGGCCAGGATGGCTGGTACGGATTCCGTCCCCCGAAACTCACTCCGCTGTCCCCTCCCGTCCCGTGCCCGGGACGCTCCAGTGCTGTGTGCCGTACGTGCCGCGGCTGTCGTACGGGTCAACTGGCCATCATGGGGGACGGAGATGGTCCGGCGCACCCCGATAGTGGTGTTCCGGTCGGAGTCGTGCCCGGGGTCAGTCCCAGGGCAGCCGGGCGCGCACGGCGAAGCCGCCGTCCTCCTCGGGGCCGTGGTCCAGGCGGCCCCCGGCCAGCGTGGCGCGTTCGGTGAGGCCGATCAGGCCCTGGCCGGAGCCGGGCACCGGCGGGACCTCTCCCGGGGGCGCGGGGTTGCGTACGGAGACGGTGAGTCCGTCGCCCGGGGCGCCCCTGACGGTGACGGTGACCTCGGCGCCGGGGGCGTGCTTGCGGGCGTTGGTCAGGCATTCCTGGGCGATGCGATAGGCGGTGCGGCCGACGGAGGCGGGGACGGCGGCGCGGTCGGTGACGTGCTGGTCGAGGACGACCTTCATCCCGGCCTCACGGCACTCGGAGACGAGGGCGTCGAGTGCGGCCAGGGTCGGCTGGGGGCGGCCCGCTTCCTCGGGCTCGCCCGCGCGGAGCACGCCGATGATCTCCCGCAGGTCCTGCAGCGCCTCGCGGGCACTCTCCCGGATGACGCCCGCCGCGCGGACGATCTCGGCCCGCGGCGCGTCGGGCCGGAACTCCAGCGCGCCCGCGTGGACGCTCAGCAGCGTCAGGCGGTGCGCCAGGACGTCGTGCATCTCGCGCGCGATGGCCTCCCGGGCGAGCCGTTGCGCCTGTTCGGCCCGGAGTGCCGCCTCGGTCTCGGCACGTCTGGCTCGGTCCCGGAAGCTCAGTATGAGCTGCCGCTTGGAGCGCACGAACATGCCCCAGCCGACGATCGCGACGGTGAGGAAGACGACCAGGAGGACCGCCCAGGCGTAGGAGACGTCGGGGTCGGGGCGCAGCCAGTAGAAGAGCGGGGTCAGCAGGAGGGACGCGCCCCCGATCCAGGCCACGTACCGGAAGGGCCGGTGCACGGTGAGGGTGAACAGGGCGACCAGACCGGCGCCGCCCGCGGTGTTCGACACGAAGCAGACGGGGACCATCGCCACGGCGAGGCCGACCGTCCGGCGTCTGCGCAGCCAGACGGCGGCGCAGGCGAGCGCGCCCAGCACCTGGTCGAACGCGGCGAAGGCCGGCGGCAGGTCGGGCTCGTTCCTGACGGTGTCCGCGCCCAGGAGGCCGATGAAGACGGCCAGCAGGAAGCAGGTGAAGTCGACGGCCCAGTCGCGCGCGGTGCGCCTGGGGGGCCGTCCGGGTCGGCCGTCCGCGGTGTCGGAGCCGGAGTCGAGGAGGGCCGACGGCAGCAGCCAGCTCCGCCCCGGGAAGTTCGGGGGCTCGGGTACCGCCTTGTCACCGCTCACGGTCGACAAATCTAGGGGGAGCCGGGTCCCGCCACCTCCCCTCCGGCGGTGATCTCGACCGAAGTCGTGGCACCGTCGACTTTCGGCTGACCGTCCCGCCGAGGATCGGTACTCCCGTCGCGCGGACCTCGCCCCGCGGCCGATGAACGTGGGGGGACCGCGGGGCGAGGATCCTGGACATGAAGCAGCTGTTGGAGTTTCTCGGGTTCATCGCCCTGCTGCAGGGCACCGGCGGTCTGGTGTACGAACTCACCGGCAAGCTGAAGTGGGGGGTGACGCAGCGGTGGAGCACCCTGGACGGCTACGAGATCTATGTGAGCATCGCGCTGATCGTCCTGGCGGTGGCCCTGTTCGCGGCGGCGGAGAGCCGGCGGCCTCGTTGACCGGTGTCCGCGCGACCGTCCGTCCGGTGGGGGAAGGACGGGCGGTCGCGCGGGGTGTCGGCCGGCCTGGTCAGCAGTCGTGGTCGACCAGGTCGAACGACGCGTAGTGGTCGGCGGTGTAGTAGTCCTCCTCGTGGGCCTGACCGGTGACGATGCGGCGGGCGCCGCGGGTGGAGGAGCCGGGGGTCTTCACTGTGTACTCGTGGTAGTAGCCGGTGGAGCGCGACGGCAGGACGCGCTCACGGTTCTGGAAGACGCTGCCGTCCTGCGCGTACGGGTAGGGGCCGCCCCGCGCGATCAGGTCGAGCGTGGTGTGCGCCTGCGACGGCAGGTCGCTGTGGCAGATGGTGCCGACCGCCGCGGCCGCCGGTGTGGCCGTGACGGTGCCGCCGACGAGGAGGGCGGACAGGAGGGCGGCCGCCACCCCGATGCGTGGTGCTCGTGGGGGGAATCGCATGGCCTCATGATGACGCGCGTAGA
This sequence comes from Streptomyces sp. ATCC 21386, assembly GCF_018728545.1. Classification (NCBI taxonomy): domain Bacteria; kingdom Bacillati; phylum Actinomycetota; class Actinomycetes; order Kitasatosporales; family Streptomycetaceae; genus Streptomyces; species Streptomyces sp. ATCC 21386. The sequence goes on along the minus strand of NZ_JAAVVL010000001.1, from coordinate 3,116,180 downwards.
CAGTGACATGTCAATGACAAGTTCCATGATTTTCCGGGCACGTCCGTTAAGTTTTCCGGGAGTTAACCGGGGCCGACGGACCTGCCCGCGACCTTCACACCGTCGGCCGTGGGCGGGCCGGCCGCAGGTCGGGCGTGCTCCGGGAGCACGTACGAACCTATCGGGACGCCCCGCCCGATCGTCGGCCCGAAACTGGGCCGGGGACGTCCCGCGTGGGTCCGTGGTGGACGGATTGGGGAGCGTCGGGGCTTCTCGCGCCGCTCCCCGCACCCTTCCACGCCCCGGGCTAGCCGCCCAGTTCCTGGTGACGGGTCGACAGGTGGCTGCTGCCCCGCTCCGTCAGGGAGCCGAAGAGGCGGAGGCGGGAGATGCCGCCGTCGGGGTAGATGTCGACGCGGGCGTGCGTGGCCAGGGCCGGGGCCGCGAGGACGAAGCGGTGGTTGGTGTCGGGCTGGAGGCGGGTGCGCGGGAGGACTTCCGTCCACTCGCCGTCGTCCCCGTCCCGCACCGAGACCGTGGCCCAGCCGGCCGCGTTGCCCTTGAGGTACGCCGTGTCGATCTCCAGGGCGCGGATCTCGGACTGGGCGGCCAGGCGGTAGCGGATCCAGTCGTTGCCCTGGTCGCGGCGGCGCCGGGTCTCCCAGCACTCGTGCATCACCCGGGCGCGGCCGGGCTGGATGGTGTTGGTGGCGGGCGAGTAGAAGAGGTTGGAGGCGTCCTCGGCCCGGCCGCCGTTCTCCAGGGCGACCACGTCGAAGGTGCCGAGAGCCGCGAGCCAGGCCGGGTCCGGTACGACCTCGCCGTGGACCCGGAGGCGGGCGATGCCACCGTCGGGGTGCTGGTTCAGACGGAGGTGGGTGAAGCGCTGCTCGACGGAGACGGCGAAGCCGTTGGCGGCGTGGCCGCCCACCGGGGTGCGCGGGACGAGCGTCGTCCACTTCACGTCATCGGCGAGCAGTTCCTCCGGCGAGGGGGACCCGGCCACGCAGGCGCCCTCGACGGACACCGCCTGCGGGTAGTTGCCGCGGAAGTGGGCCGTGTCGACGACGATCCCCCGGATCACACCGGGCGCGCCGAGGCGGATCAGCGCCCAGTCGTGGTCCTCGGCCGTCGGCCAGGGATGCTCGGCGGAGGCACCCCGGCGGCGGCGCGTCTCCCAGCCGTCCATGACCTTGCCCTTGTGCCCGAAGTGCTCGGGGTCGAACTCGGCGCGCTCGGGCACCAGCAGGTTCTCCCGGTGGGCGAAGAACTCGTCGTTGGCGGCGATCACACCCGCGCCGAGCCTGCGGTCGGCGAGGTCGGCGTACCGGGTGAAGGGGAAGTCCGCGGTGCGGTAGTCCGCGTACGGGTCGCCGCCGACGTAGGGGTTCGCGTCGCCGGTGAAGCTCGCGAGCGGGGTGTGGTGCTGCGCCGTCACGATGATCAGGTCTGCCTTTCGGTGGTGGCCGCGGCGGGTGCGGGGATGAATCAGGGCCTGCGGGTGAGGAGTTGTCCCTTCGGCTCGGTGAACTCGCCGTCGGCGACGATGCGTTCACCGCGCAGCCAGGTGGACTTGACCACGCCGTACAGGGTCTTGCCGGCGTAGGCGGTGACCCGGTTGCGGTGCTGGAGCGCGGCCGGGTCGACGGTGAAGGTCTCGTCGGGGGCGAGGACGGCGAAGTCGGCGTCGCGGCCGGGCTCGATGGCGCCCTTGCGGTCCAGACCGACGAGGGCGGCCGTGCGGGCGGACATCCAGCGGACCACGTCCTCCAGGCCGTGGCCGCGCCGGCGGGCCTCCGTCCAGACGGCCGCGAGGCTCAGTTGCAGGCCGGAGATGCCGCCCCAGGCGGTGGCGAAGTCGTCGGTCTTGAGGTCGGCGGTCGACGGGGAGTGGTCGGTGACCACACAGTCGATCGTGCCGTCCGCGAGGGCCTGCCAGAGGAGGTCCTGGTTGGCGGACTCCCGGATGGGCGGGCAGCACTTGAACTCGCTCGCCCCGTCCGGGACTTCCTCGGCCGTGAGGGTGAGGTAGTGCGGGCAGGTCTCCACCGTGATGCGCACGCCCTCCCGCTTGGCTTCGGCGATCAGCGGGAGGGCGTCGCCGGAGGAGAGGTGGAGCACGTGGACGCGCGCGTCGAGCCGCCGGGCCTGGGCGACGAGGGCCGAGATGGCGGTGTCCTCGGCGTCGCGGGGGCGGGAGGCGAGGAAGTCCGCGTACCGGGGGCCGCCCTGCTGGGGAGCCGCGTCGAGGTGGCGCGGGTCCTCGGCGTGGACGATCAGCAGTCCGCCGAAGCCCGCGATCTCGGCCAGGGAGCGGGCGAGTCCGTCCTGGTCGAGGTGCGGGAACTCCTCCACGCCCGACGGCGACAGGAACGCCTTGAAACCGAAGACCCCGCTGTCGTGCAGCGGCCGCAGGTCCTTGACGTTGTCGGGCAGGGCGCCGCCCCAGAAGCCGACGTCTATGTGGGCCTTGTCGGCGGCGACCTCACGCTTGGTGCGGAGGTGGTCGACCGTGGTGGTCGGCGGGAGGGAGTTGAGGGGCATGTCGACGAGGGTGGTGATGCCTCCGGCCGCCGCCGCGCGGGTGGCGGTCCAGAAGCCCTCCCAGTGGGTGCGCCCGGGGTCGTTCACATGGACATGGGTGTCGACGAGTCCGGGCAGCAGGACGTGGTCGCCGAGATCCTCCAGGCGCGCGCCGGACGGTATGTCGGCGTCGTAGGGGAGTACGGCCGTGATCGTGCCGTCGGCGACGGCGACCGCGGCGGGGCGCGATCCGTCGGGGGTGATGACGCGCGTCGAGCGCAACACCAGTTCAGCCTCGGACACCGGGACCCCTCTCGCCGTACCGCTCTTCACTTCCGCGTAACGGTATTTACTTCCACGTAACGGAATTCAACGTTCTGTTGAAGGAGTTTTCACCCCGTCCTCGCACCCCGTCAAGGGCACCCCCCTCCACTCTGCCTCCCGCGGCACACATCCTGGCTGTTTTCACAACACGGAATTACCATTCCACTGAGCAGAACTTAATGACGTACGAGCTCGTAGTCAACGAACTGCCGGGTAGGCTGCGACCTCGCCCGCCATCTCGAAAGGACCGCGCCCGTGCCGACGTCCAGCGCCAGCGCCCACACGACCGACTCCGCCAAGTCGTCCTCCGGTGGTGTCCAGTCCCTCGAGCGCGCCTTCGACCTGCTGGAGCGGATGGCGGACGCCGGCGGCGAGGTGGGCCTGAGCGAGCTGTCCGCGAGCAGTGGCCTGCCGCTGCCGACGATCCACCGGCTGATGCGGACGCTGGTCGTCTGCGGCTACGTACGCCAGCAGTCCAACCGGCGCTACGCCCTCGGCCCGCGCCTGATCCGCCTCGGCGAGTCCGCCTCCCGACTGCTCGGCACCTGGGCGCGCCCGTACCTCGCACGTCTCGTCGAGGAGACCGGCGAGACGGCGAACATGGCCCTGCTGGACGGCGACGAGATCGTCTACGTCGCCCAGGTGCCGTCCAAGCACTCCATGCGGATGTTCACCGAGGTGGGCCGCCGCGTCCTCCCCCACTCCACGGGGGTCGGCAAGGCGCTCCTCGCCGGGTTCCCGGCCGACGAGGTGCGGGCACTGCTGGCCCGTACGGGCATGCCTGCGGCCACGGACAAGACGATCACCACGCCCGAGGGCTTCCTGAGCGCCCTGGAGGACGTCCGGCGGCTGGGGTACGCGGTCGACGACAACGAGCAGGAGATCGGCGTCCGCTGCCTCGCCGTCTCCGTCCCGGACTCCCCCACCGCCGCGGCCATTTCGATCTCCGGCCCCGCGGGACGCGTCACGGAGACGGCGACGGAACGGATCGTGCCGGTGCTGCAGCAGGTGGCGGTGGAACTGTCGGAGGCGCTGGCGAGTTCGGGTGCGGGCGGCTGAACGGCGGGGTTCCGCTCATGTCGTCCGGTGCGTTGTCGGGTGCGGGTGGGTGGGGCTTCTCGCGCAGTTCCCCGCGCCCCTGAAAAAGCGGGGCTGCGCCCCTGCTTTTCCCCGAAGCGGCCGTAGGCCCTTCAGGGGCGCGGGGAACTGCGCGACCAGCCCCCACCGGACGGACCCTGGGGGTCAAAGGGGCGCAGCCCCTTGGTGGGGGCACCTCCCGCTCGAGCGAAGCCGAGAGTGGGGGAGGGACGGGTAGGGGCGGCGGGGGCGGAAGAAGACGTCACCGACGAGGCGGCTCCCCGAACAACTCCACCGCCGTACGCACATCCGCCAGCCCCTTCGCCAACGCACTCACCGACCCGATCGACCCCGCGATCAGCAACAGCGACCGCCGCAACCGCGGAACCTCCGGCATCCCGGTGACGGCCATCGCCGCGAGCGCCGCCAGCTCGTCCTCCGCTATGCCCCGGTCGGGCAACTCCGCCGGATGCGCGGCCAGTTCACGACGCAGCCGGGACACGGCCGAGCTCAGCTCCGCCACTCTCGGATCCTCGTCACCGCCGGTCACTGGCCTCTGCCCCAAGCTCCGCAACACAGCCCTCTCCCCCCTCGCCCACGCCTTCGTGCACGAGTCATGGCCGTGCGACGGCGCACGGCCGCCCGCCCCGTGGCGTCGGTCGGGCGCCGGGGGTGGCGCGGGCCAGTAAACGCCAATCGGTGTGGCGAGCGCCACCACGGGGACCGAAATTCAGTCCCGGGGCACCACAAAGACGGCACCCGGCCCGTGGGGCTTCACGGGACGCCCCCGCCCGGTCGGGTATGCAAGGGACATGACGCAGCACCAGTCCCGGAACACAGCCCCCGACCCGGCCCGCCCGGCGTCCGAGAGCGAGGTCGTCGGCCTGCTGCTGGCCGCCGGCGGCGGGCGGCGCCTCGGCGGGCGGCCCAAGGCCCTGCTCACCCACCGCGGCCGCCCGTTGGTCGAACACGCGGTCGACGTGCTGCGGGCGGGCGGCTGCACCCGGGTCCATGTCGTCCTCGGCGCCGAGGCGGCGGCCGTGCGCGCCCGAGCCGATCTGTCCGGCTGCGTCCTGGTCGACAATCCGGACTGGGCCGAGGGAATGGGCTCCTCGCTGCGAGCCGGACTGGAGTCACTGCCGGGGACGGGAGCGGCCGCCGCCCTGGTGTCCCTGGTGGACCAGCCGGGCATCGGGCCGGAGGCGGTGGCCCGCGTCCTCACCGCACACGGTTCGCGCGGGTCGCGCGGGTCGCTGGTGGCAGCCGCGTACGACGGTGTGCGGGGCCACCCCGTCCTCTTCGGCGCCGACCACTGGGCCGGCATCGCCGCCTCCGCCACGGGTGACCGCGGGGCACGCGCCTACCTGAAGGAGCGCGGCGACACGGTCACCCTCGTCGAGTGCGGGGACGTGGCAAGGCCGTACGACATCGACACCGAGGCCGACCTCGTCCACCTTGAGTGAACGGGGTGACACTCAGCGCCACCCTGCCTCGATCCGAAGAATCTCGACATCAACAAAACATTGAACTTCCACCATGAGGAAACTACTATCCATTGTTCAGAAGCGTCCCACCCATCCGGGGGCGCCCACAGCCCGACCCGGGTCGACTGACACCCGGTGCCACGCCCGCTGAAGGAAGTGACAGCTCATGTCCGCACCAGCGCCGTCCCCGCTGGCCATCGTCGACGCCGAGCCCCTGCCCCGCCAGGACGAGGTCCTCACCCCGGCCGCCCTCGCCTTCGTGGCCGAGCTGCACCGCCGGTTCACCCCCCGACGTGACGAGCTGCTGGCCCGCCGCGTGGAGCGGCGGGCCGAGATCGCCCGCACCTCCACGCTCGACTTCCTCCCGGAGACCGCCGCGATCCGCGCCGACGACTCATGGAAGGTGGCCCCCGCCCCGGCCGCCCTGGACGACCGCCGTGTCGAGATCACCGGCCCCACCGACCGCAAGATGACGATCAACGCCCTGAACTCGGGGGCGAAGATCTGGCTCGCGGACTTCGAGGACGCCTCCGCGCCCACGTGGGAGAACGTGGTCCTCGGCCAGGTGAACATGGCCGACGCCTACACGCGGAACATCGACTTCACCGACGAGCGCACCGGCAAGTCCTACGCGCTGCGCCCGAACGAGGAGCTGGCGACGGTCGTCATGCGCCCGCGCGGCTGGCACCTCGACGAGCGCCACCTCGTGGACACCGACGGCCGAGCGGTGCCCGGCGCGCTCGTCGACTTCGGGCTGTACTTCTTCCACAACGCCCAGCGCCTGCTGGACCTCGGCAAGGGCCCGTACTTCTACCTCCCGAAGACGGAGTCGCACCTGGAGGCCCGCCTCTGGAACGAGGTGTTCGTCTTCGCTCAGGACCACCTCGGCATCCCGCAGGGCTCCGTTCGCGCCACCGTCCTCATCGAGACGATCACGGCCGCGTACGAGATGGAGGAGATCCTCTACGAACTCCGCGACCACGCCTCGGGCTTGAACGCGGGCCGCTGGGACTATCTCTTCTCCATCGTGAAGAACTTCCGCGACGGCGGCGCCAAGTTCGTCCTGCCGGACCGCAACGCGGTGACGATGACCGCCCCGTTCATGCGCGCGTACACCGAACTCCTCGTCCGCACCTGCCACAAGCGCGGTGCGCACGCGATCGGCGGCATGGCCGCCTTCATCCCGTCGCGGCGCGACGAGGAGGTCAACAAGATCGCGTTCGAGAAGGTCAAGGCCGACAAGGACCGTGAGGCGAACGACGGCTTCGACGGCTCCTGGGTGGCCCACCCCGACCTGGTCCCGATCGCCATGGCCTCCTTCGACGCCGTCCTCGGCGACAAGCCCAACCAGAAGGACCGCCTCCGCGAGGACGTCGACGTCAAGGCCGCCGATCTGATCGCCGTCGACTCCCTCGAGGCCAGGCCGACGTACGCCGGACTCGTCAACGCCGTCCAGGTCGGCATCCGTTACATCGAGGCATGGCTGCGCGGCCTCGGCGCCGTCGCCATCTTCAACCTGATGGAGGACGCGGCCACCGCCGAGATCTCCCGCTCCCAGATCTGGCAGTGGATCAACGCGGGCGTCGAGTTCGAGCGCGACGGACAGACGGTGAAGGCCACGCCGGAGCTGGCCCGCGAGGTCGCCGCCGAGGAACTCGCCAACCTGCGGGCGGAGTTGGGCGAGGAGGCGTTCGCCGCCGGGCACTGGCAGCAGGCCCACGACCTCCTGCTGGAGGTCTCCCTCGACGAGGACTACGTCGACTTCCTGACCCTGCCGGCGTACGAGCAGCTCAAGGGCTGAGTCACGACCCGCCGATCCTGTCCGAGTGGCCCAGGGACCTTCCCGGGGCCACTCGGTCGCGTACGGCCTGCTTCACGGCGGTGGGCTCGGGGAAGCCCTGGTCACGGCGGTCCCAGACGACCTCGTCGCCCACCCGGACCACGAAGACGCCGCCCGTGCCGGGCTTGAGGGACAGCTCCGTCAGTTCGGTCTCGAAGGTCGTCAGCAGTTCCTGGGCCAGCCAGGCGGCCCGGGGCAGCCAGCGGCACTGGGTGCAGTACTCGATCTCGACCCGCTGTGTCCGCGTCATCCCAGGTGCACCGACCAATCCTGTTCCGCCGCCGGTTTGCCGTGCAGATCGGGGACCCGTTTCAGCCAGTCCGGCCGGCCTCGCTGTGTTCTCGCCGCGCGGAGGGCCTCCTCGGCGGCGAGTTCCTCCCGGGTGGGGAAGTCGGTGGGCAGCCAGTCGGCGGAGGCCGCCACGCGCGCGTGGAGATAGCGCACATAGGCGTCGCGGACCTCGTCGGGCGAGGTGAAGCCGTCCTCGACGGGCAGCCAGCCGTCCGGGACCTCCGCGACGATGCGCCGCAGCAGATCCTCGGTCACCTTCGGCGCGAGCTCCGCGTCGGCCGCGCGCACGTCCGGGGTGTAGTGGCCGAGGGCGTGGTGGCGGAAGTCGTAGGCCCTGGTGGGGTCCGAGGCGTCCCAGCGGTGGTGGAAGACGAGGGCGGCGCCGTGGTCGATCAGCCACAGGCGCGGGGGTGCGACGCCGAGGGTGGGCCAGATCATGAGGTTCGAACTGTGCACGGTGCGGTCGACGTTGACCGTGAGGGCGTCGAGCCAGACGATCCGGCCGGCCTCCAGCGGGTCGACCCGGAACTCCCGCGCGACCTCCGGGGTGAAGTCCGCGGCGCCCGGCAGATAGTCCATGCCGAGGTTGAGGCCGGCGCTCGCCGCGTGCAGTTCCCGCACCTCCTGGTGCGGCTCGCTCTGGGCGATCGCCGGGTCGAAGCGCGCGAGGACCAGCTCCGGGAACCGCATCCCGAGCGCCCGCGCCAGCTCCCCCACGATCACCTCGGCGACCAGCGCCTTGCGCCCCTGCGCCGAGCCCGTGAACTTGACGACGTAGGTGCCCAGGTCGTCGGCCTCGACGACGCCGGGCACGGAGCCACCGGCACGCAGGGGGGCGACATAGCGGGTCGCGGTGACCTCTCTCAGCATCTTCCGCTCCCGGCCTTCGACGAAGGGAACATAGTAACCGGACGCCGTCGCGCGCCCGGCGGACCCCGGTCACGGCATCGCCGTGACCGGGGCTCGGGATCAGCTGCCGCGGCGGGGGCCGGCCGCCGTCAGTTCCGGTACCGGAACACGATCCGGCCGCGTGTCAGGTCGTACGGCGGGAGTTCCACCAGCACCCGGTCCTCCAGCATGATCTTGATGTAGTTCTTGCGGATCTTCCCGCTGATGTGCGCGAGCACCTGGTGGCCGTTCTCCAGCTCCACGGTGAACATGGCGCTGCGCAGGCACTCGACGACCCTGCCCTCGACCTCGATGACGTTCTTGTTCCTCGTCATCGCACCAGCTCCAGGTTGCTGCCGGCCCGCCGGGCGCCGGCGCTTTCGAAGAGCGCCGAGGCCGCGTGGTTGGACTCCTGCACCTCGGTCCACGCCTCGGTGAACCCGGCGTGGTGCAGGGTGCCCAGCGCGTGGGAGAGCAGCGCCCGCGCGATGCCCCGGCGCCGCTCGCCGGCCCGGACCGCGAGCAGCCCGATCCGCGGCCGGATCGGGATCACCACCCGGATCAGTCCCAGGTAACGGTCCGGGGCAGCGGCCACCGCGTATGTCGACGGGTCGACGACGGTGTCTCCGTCGGGGCCGTGCACCACCTCCGCGGGCATCGAATGCCACCCGACGGTCGCCTCGACCTCGTCACGGATCGCGCGGTCCACCGCCCGCAGCAGACTCTCGTCCGCCCGGCCGGCGGGGACGATCGTCACGCCGGAAGGCGGCAGGACGTCGAGCCCCGTGACCTGCGGGTCGGTGGGCACGACGTACTCCCACTCGCGGCGCCGGACCGTGAATCCGGCCCGGCGCCAACGGGCCGTCAGCTCCGCGTCGGCCTCGTCGACCACCGTGTGCACAGGCGCCGGCAGGTCCGCCGACATCGCCGCGGCGAGCCGGTCGAAGGGCTCGTCGTGCCAGGCGTCGATGCTGACGAACAGCCGTCCGTCGGGCCGGTGCCGTGCGTGCCCGCGGCCGACCACCAGGTCGTCTTCCAGTGCGTGCCATTGCCCGTCCGCGACGCGCGTGATCATCACGGCGTTCTCGCCCGGACCGGCGGTGCGGGGTTTCGTTCTCATCGGAGTCTCCCTCCAGGAGTGCCTCGATCTCAGGCGCTCCCGGCGACACCGAACGTCAGCCGCCGGACCGTGACGGATTGAGGGAGCACCCACGGGTGTCTGTGTTCACGGGGCTCACCTCCCTACGACGACTTCACGGTCCGCCACGACCCTAGCAACGGGGAACCGCCCCGCCCAAAGCATTTGTCCGGCTCGGCCGGGCGGCTGCCGACCGGTCAGATTCTGCGCACCACGCGGGTGGCGACCGTGGCGTACCCGACGCCGACCGCCAGGGAGGCGAGGAGGGCGAGGACGGGGAAGTCGTCGCGGAGGAAGGGGTAGACCTGGAAGTGGGTCAGATAGATGTAGAGGGAACTGCTCGCCAGGACGCCGGCGACGCGGTTGACCGGGCCCAGGCTCGGCAGCGTCGGCACCCAGATCAGCAGGGTGAGGCCCGCGACGACCAGGAGCGTGCGCTGCGGCTGGTCCTGGAACAGGCCGGGCGTGGTGAGCAGGAGCACCGCGGTCAGCAGCAGCCGTCGCCGCGCGCTCGTCGCCCGCGCCGCCGCCCAGCCCAGCGCGAACAGCCAGAACACCACGGCGGGGCCCAGGTGGAAGCGGGCGGGCGCCAGGTCCAGCAGGTCGTAGCGGCCGACCAGGCCGATCGCCACCAGCGTCAGCGGGACCGCGAACGGGTGGCGCCGCTCCAGCCGGTCCAGCAGCGGCACGGCCAGCAGCGCACCCAGCACGACCAGGAAGTAGACCAGCGCCTCCACGAACCAGTAGTGCCACTCGTGGCGCTCGGTGCCCTGGTCGAGGAGGCTGTTGACCAGCAGGGCGTTGGCGGGGTCGTACAGCCCGGTCAGCAGGACCGCGCAGGAGATCCACACCATGCTCGGGAGGGCTATCCGGGCGACGCCGCGCCACAGGTGGCGTACGCGGTCGCGGTGGGCGGCGGCGGTCAGGTGGAAGCGGGCGAAGTTGTAGCCCGCGACGCCGATCAAAATGTGCGCGCTGCCCTGGAGCATGAAGACGGGGATGTGCGAGCCGACGACGAGCACGATCCCGACCGCCCTCAGCGCGATCCCGGTCTCCAGGGAACGCCGGGCGCCTCGGGAGCGGGGCTCGCGCGCCCCGCTGCCCTCCGGACGGTCCCGCGACTGCGTTGCCAGGGAAGCGAGTTCGCGAATCGGCCGCGCGGGCCAGTCCGTGGGGAGGGTGCCCAGGGCCTCCTCCAGCCGCAGGGACATCTCCACGTAGCAGAGCGAGTCGCCGCCCAGACCGACGAAGCTGCTGTCGTCGGTGACGTCGTCGCAGTCGAGTATGTCGGCGTAGAGGCTCCGCAGCGCGGCCCCCGGGTCGGTCCTCCGCGGGGCGGCGGACGGGCCGGCACCCGCCGCGCCCGCCTCGCCCGCCGCCGGGGGCCGCGGACGCGTGAGACGGCGTACGGCCTCGTGGTCGGGCTTTCCGCTGACCAGGCGGGGCAGTTCCGGAACGAGGCGCACCCGGACGGCTCGTGGTGGGATGCCGCACTCCTGTGCCACCAGGCGGCGCACGTGTGTCTCGTCGGAGGTGCTCCCGACGCCGTCCGTGAGCGCCGCCACCGCCAGCGCGTCCCCGTCGGCCACGCAGAACGCGGTGATCCCCTGCCGTTCCAGCAGGGTCTCCACACGCTGGGGGTCGATCCGCAGGCCGCAGATCTTCGCGAACCGGCTGCGGCGCCCGACTATCTCGTACAGCCCGTCGGGTGCGCGCCGCGCCAGGTCGCCCGTGCGCAGTTCCTGGACCGTGCGCCCGAGTGCGAGGTCGGCCGGGCCCTGCGCGTAGCCGAGCATGACGTTCGGGCCGGAGTAGACGAGTTCGCCGACGTCGTCCGCGTCCGACTTCCCGGCGGTGTCCGGGTCGGTCGGCGGGTCGACGGGGGCCAGGCGGAAGGAGCCGCCGGGGATCGCCACGCCGACGGCTTCCGGGCGGGCCGCGGCGAGGTGCGGGGGCAGATAGGCCATGCGGGCCGTCGCCTCGGTCTGGCCGTACATCACGAAGAGTTCCCAGCCCGCCCGGCGCCCCTGTTCCGCGTAGCGGGCGACCCGTTCGGGTGCCAGCCGACCGCCCGCCTGGGTGACGCGGCGCAGGTGCGGCAGCTCCATGTCGGCGAACCCGACGCGGTCGAGGAGGTCGAAGGTGTACGGCACGCCGGCCAGCGAGGTGCCACGGGCGGCGCGGAACTCCTCCCAGAAGCCGGCGTCCGCCACCGACCGGTCGGTGAGGATCAGCCCGGCGCCGCGCACCAGGTGGCTGTGGATGACGGAGAGGCCGTAGCAGTAGTGCGGGGGCAGGGTCGTGGCCGCGCGGTCGGTGTCGGTGATGCCGAGGTATCCGGCGATGGACGCGGCGTTCGACTGCACATTGTCGTGCGAGAGCCGTACGAGCTTCGGGGAGCCGGTCGAGCCCGACGTGCTCAGCAGCAGCGCGAGGTCCGGGTGGAGGGTGTGGGCGGTGCCGGGCCTGCGTTCGTCGAGGGTGACGTGGCCGCGCTCGTCCTGACGGGCCACCACGTCCGGGTCGTACGCCTCGGTCAGCGCGTCGATCGTGCTGTCGCTGTCCCCGGGGACGAGCAGGACCGGGTGTCCGGCGGACAGGGCGGCGAGATGGACGACGAGGGTGTCGACGCGGTTGGCGCCGGCCAGCAGGACCAGTCGGCGGACGGGGCCGAGGCGCTTGGCCGTGGCGGTGACCCGCCGGGCGAGCTCTCGATAGCCGAGTTCTCCCGAAGGCGTGATGAAGGCGACGCGGTCGCCGTGGGCGGCGAGTTGGCGTGCGAAGGTCACTCCGCGCGGTCCGGCGGAGGGCCGGACCGGCGGTGCCGACAGGGGGATCGGGGTCGAGAAGGGGCTCGCGGCCGGGGGCCGGGAGGGAGCGCTAAGGGGCTCGGGCGGTGAGATCACGGGCGCGCAACCTTTCTGCGGCAGCGTCCGCAAATAGCACAGATCCCTTGACGCTTAGGCAAGGTTTACCTTATTCATAGCATGTTCACAGTTGGCTTGAAAACATCATCTCCCCACCCACCGACCGACCCCGCGCCCAGCGGTTCGCCGGTGGATCCCGCAGGAAGGCACATCACCATGCGACGCCCCCTGGCTCGCCGGATCACCGCGCTCGTCGCGGCCGGCCTGCTGCTCCCCGCCCTCGCCGCCTGCGGCTCCGACGACGACACGAGCACGGCCGGGGAGGGGGGCGACTCCACCCTCGTCATCTACTCCGGACGCAACGAGAAGCTGGTCAAGCCGCTGCTCGACAAGTTGGAGAAGGCGGTGGGCGCCAAGGTCGAGGTGCGCTACGGCGACAGCGCGGAACTCGCCGCCCAGATCCTGGAGGAGGGCGAACGCACCAAGGCGGGACTGTTCTTCTCCCAGGACGCCGGCGCCCTGGGCGCCCTCTCCAAGGAGGGGATGCTGAAGAAGCTCCCGCAGTCCTCGCTCGACGAGGTGGACGAGGCCTACCGCGGCGGCGACGGCGATTGGGTGGGTCTGTCCGGACGTGTCCGGGTGATTGCCTACAACCCGGACGACCTCACCGAGGATCAGGTTCCGGACAGCGTCCACGACGTGGTGAAGCCGCAGTGGAAGGGCAAGGTCGGCTTCGCGCCCACCAACGCCTCCTTCCAGGCCTTCGTCACCGGCATGCGCGTCCTGGAGGGCGACGACGCGACCCGCGAGTGGCTGACGGACCTGAAGGCCAACGGTGCCAAGACCTACGCCCACAACCTCGCCACCCTCGACGCGATCGAGGCCGGCGAGGTCTCCCTCGGCCTGGTCAACCACTACTACTGGTACGAGCGGGTCGCCGAGAAGGGCGAGGACAAGGTCAACGCCAAGCTCCACTTCCTGCCCGGCAAGGACCCCGGCGCGCTGATCAACGTGGCGGGCGCGGGCATCCTGAAGGACAGCGGGCAGACCGAGGCCGCGCAGAAGGCCGTCGACTATCTGCTCTCGAAGGACGCGCAGACCTACTTCGCCGACACGACGAAGGAGTACCCGCTGGCCGCGGGCGTCACCAGCACCGTCGAGGGGCTGCCGCCGTTCGAGTCCCTGGAGTCCCCCGACATCGACCTCGGCAAGCTGGACTCCCTCCAGGAGACCCTGGCGATGCTCCAGGACGTCGGGCTCGTCTGACCTTCGTGAACACCACCGCATCCACGGCACCCCCGGCCGGCGCGGACGCTCCGGCCGGGCGCCGCCGGGTCCGCGCCGCCCGGGGGGCCGCCTCCGACGCCGGGCGCCGGCCGCCGCTCGTCCTGCTCGTCCCCGCCTGCGCCGCCGCGCTGTTCGCGCTGCTGCCGCTCGGCTACCTCGCCGTGCGCGCCCTCGAACGCGGGCCCGCCTTCGCCTGGGACGTCGTCGCCGACGAGCGCACCCTCGCCCTCCTCGGCCGCAGCCTCGGCCTCACCGCCGTCGTCGTGGCGGCCTGTCTGGTGCTCGGCGTCTCGCTGGCCTGGCTGACCGTGCGCACCGCGCTGCCCGGCGCCCGTGCCTGGTCGGTGCTGGCCACGCTGCCGCTCGCCGTGCCCAGTTACGTGGCCGCGTTCGCGTGGCTGGCAGCCGAGCCCGACCTCGCCGGTTTCGGCGGCGCCGCGCTGGCCCTGACCCTCGTCAGCTTCCCTTACGTCCTCCTGCCGGTCGCCGCCGCGCTGCGCGGCACGGACCCGGCGCTGGAGGAGGCCGCCCGCTCCCTCGGACACGGACCCCTGCGGACGTTCTGGCGCGTCACCCTGCCCCAGCTGCGCCCCTCGGCGGCGGGCGGCGCCCTGCTCGTCGCGCTCTACGTCCTCTCCGACTTCGGCGCGGTCTCCCTCATGCGCTACGACACGTTCACCCGCGCCATCCACACCTCCTACCGCGCCTCCTTCGACCGCACCCCGGCCGCCGCGCTCAGCGTCGTGCTGGTGGTGATGACGGTGACCCTGGTCGCCGCCGAGGCCCGTACGCGCGGACGTGCCGGACACGCGCGGACCGGCACCGGCACCGCCCGCCCGGTCGCCGCGCTCCCCCTCGGCCGGTGGCGGCCGGTCGCCCTGCTGTGGTGCGCCGCCGTGGTCGCCGTGGCGGTCGTCTTCCCGCTGGCCACCCTCGGCTACTGGCTGGCCGCCGGCACCTCCGCCGGCTGGGACCTGCCCCTGCTCACGGACACCGCCCTGGCCACCCTCGGGGTCGCCGCCGCGGGTGCCGCTCTCACCACGGTCCTCGCCCTGCCGGTGGGGGTGATCGCGGCCCGTCACAAGGGGCGCGGGGCGCGGCTGTTGGAGCAGTCGGCCTACGCGGGCCACGCGCTGCCCGGCATCACGGTCGCCCTGGCCCTGGTCTTCTTCGCGGTCCGCTACGCCTACCCCCTCTACCAGCAACTGCCGCTGCTGGTCGGCGCGTACGCCGTCCTCTTCCTGCCCGTCGCGGTCGCCGCGACCCGCGCCGCCGTCCTCCAGGCGCCGCCCGTGCTGGAGGATGTCGCCCGCTCGCTCGGCCGGCGCCCCTGGCAGGTGCTGCGCGAGGTCACCGTGCCGCTGGCCGCGCCCGGAGTGGCGGCCGGGGCGGCCCTCACCTTCGTGGTCTGCATGAAGGAGCTGCCGGCCACCCTGCTGCTGCGCCCGACCGGCATGGACACCCTGGCCACCCGGCTGTGGACCGAGACGGGCGCCGGCTCGTTCGCGGCGGCGGCCCCCTACGCGGCCGCGCTGATCCTGCTGGCGGCCGTTCCCTCCTACCTCCTTGGCAGGCACCGCCCATGAACGCTCTCCGGATCGAGGGCCTGACGAAGTCCTACGGCCCCGACGCACCCGTCCTGCGCGGCCTCGACCTCACCGTGCCGTCCGGCTGCCTGGTCGCGGTCCTGGGTCCCTCCGGCTGCGGCAAGACCACCATGCTCCGGGTCGTCGCGGGCTTCCTGCGCGCGGACGCGGGCACCGTACGGATCGGCGACCGGGTGATCGGCGGCGCCGGCGTCCACCTGCCGCCCGAGCGCCGCCGGATCGGCATCGTGCCCCAGGAGGGCGCGCTGTTCCCGCACCTCAGTGTGGCCCGCAACGTGGCCTTCGGCCTCAAGGGCGCCGACCGGGCCGAACGCCGGGACCGCACGGAGGAGATGCTGGACCTGGTCGGCCTCGCCGGCTACGGCGACCGCATGCCCCATGAACTCTCCGGCGGCCAGCAGCAACGCGTCTCCCTGGCCCGGGCCCTGGCCCCGCGCCCCCAACTGGTCCTCCTCGACGAGCCGTTCAACGCCCTGGACAGCGC
Organism: Streptomyces sp. ATCC 21386; assembly: GCF_018728545.1. NCBI lineage: Bacteria > Bacillati > Actinomycetota > Actinomycetes > Kitasatosporales > Streptomycetaceae > Streptomyces > Streptomyces sp. ATCC 21386. Next base: position 3,100,391 of record NZ_JAAVVL010000001.1, on the reverse strand, counting down.
CCTGCGGGCGGGAGTGCGGGCGGACGTGCGGGCGGCGCTGCGGGCGACGGGCGCGACGGCGGTCCTGGTCACCCACGACCAGCAGGAGGCCCTGTCCACGGCGGACCTGGTCGCGGTCGTCCACGCGGGCCGGGTCGTCCAGTGCGCCACGCCCCAGGACCTCTACCGCCGGCCCGCGGACCCGTGGGTGGCGGGGTTCGTCGGGGAGGCGGTCCTGCTCCCCGGCACCACCGGCGCCGACGGGACGGCCGAGACCGCGCTGGGCCGCGTCCCCCTCACCGGCCCGCCCACCGACGTCCGGGAGGGCACGGTCCTGCTGCGTCCCGAACAGCTCCGGCTCACCGCCCCGGACACCGAGGGCGCCGTCCGGGGCGAGGTGACGGACATCCGCTACTACGGCCACGACGCCATGGTCACCGTGACCGTCCCGGGCCACGGCTCGCCCATCGACGTCCGCGTCCCGGGCCAGCCGCCGGTGAGGCCCGGGGAGGAGACGGGCGTACGGGTCACCGGCGAGGCGACGCTGCACGCGAACGTTCCGTCGTGAGGAGCCCTTGCGATACGCACACGGGGGGGGACGTCACGCCCGGGGCGGTCGGCGGAACGGGTTGGGCAGGGGGAGGTAGCGCGCGGCCGCGCCGTCCGCCCCCGTCCATCTGAGCAGCAGATTCGTCTTGCCCGGCAGCGTGGGCGAGTCGAGCAGGTCGGCGACCTCCGGTACGTGACCGTGGCGCTCCAGCTCTCGTCGTACGGCGGGCCGGGGGTCGAGCGCCGGGTGGTGTTCGGTCAGGGCCGCCACGATCTCCAGGAGGTTGTTGACGAAGAGGCAGTAGACCAGCCGTTCCCAGCCGGCCGCGCGCGTGACGTCCGGGAGGAGCTTCACCCCCTCGGCGTCGCGGTAGACCACCTGGACGGGGGTGCCCGAGGCGTCGCAGGCGACGACGGTGTTCTGCAGGTGGGCCTCCAGCACGACGCCGTGGCCGTGGAACGCGGCGAGGGCCGGGGGGACGACCGCCCGCAGATACGCCTCCCACCAGGCCTCGGGGTCGGTGGCGCGCGGGAGCGGGTTCCCCGGGAAGGCCCCGGCACTCTCGGTGAGGGCGGCGGCGAGGACGGGTGTCGTGCCGGGGGGCACATGGCCGCCCAGGCCGTCCCGCACCAACACCGCCAGCTCCTCGAACGCGAAGGCGGCGGTGCGGTAGCCGCGGTCGCTCAGCCAGGCACCCGGCGACCCGGCGAAGGCCTCCGTGACCGCCCGGTCGGTGCGGCGCAGCCTGAGCAGGTCGTGCCGCCACAGCCGGCGGATGTCGTTGGTGATCCGTACGTCGAGGCTGAACTTCAGGAAGAGGTCGGAGCCGGGACCGCCGACGGCCTCCGGTTCCACCTCGGGCACGTACACCGTGCGGATCGCCGCCGTCGGCCAGCTCTCCCCTCGCGTCCGGCCCAGCCGTACGAGACGTCCGTCCGCGAACGCTTCGCCCAACTCGTCGCCCACCAGGTCGAGTTGCCAGGGGTGGGCGGGCAGGAGCCGATAGCCGGGCGGCGCCGAGCCCAGGGTGTCGAGGGCGGTGGTGTCGCCCTCCTCGACCACCGCGTCCTCACGGACGCCGAGGAGGACGAGCGGGAACCGGGCATACGCCTCCGGGGCGTAGGGCAGCCAGGCGGCGGCCGGCCCGCCGCCGCGCGCCTTGGGAGCGGGATGGTACGGATGACCGGTGATCAGGGACTGTTCGGAGCGCCGGTACGGATCCTCGGGCACCGGCGCGTGGGCGCGCCGGGCCAGGAGGGCGGCAACGGCCTCGCGGCTGTCCAGCATCTCGGCGGGCAGTTCGGAGTTGGCGAGGCCGGTGAGGGCGCGCAGTTCCTCGGCGACGAGTTTGACGAGGTCGGTGTGGGTGAGGGCGTGCCAGCCGTCCTCCGTGCGCACCTCGGGGTGGGCGGGGCGGCGGGTGCCGCGCACCCGCAGGAAGCGGCCGCTGCCCCTGAGGCGGTGCACCACGGTCGCGCCCGACGACACTGCCGACTGTCCGTCCGGCCCTCTCCCCGGCGCACCCGTCGGCTCCCCCTCCGGCGCGTCGGTCGGCTCCCCCGCCTCCCGCAGAAGGCAGTTGAGCAGGGGTGCGGCTGCGTGGGCGTCGGCTACGGCGCCGATGCCGTCGCGGGGCGGGTTGGCGTCCACGGGGTCCATTCGTTCCTTACGGTGCACTCGTGATCAGTATGTCTGCCCCTCACGCCTCGTCGCGAAGCAGCCATGAGGCGTCCGCCCGCGATGGCGTCATGCGTCGCGGAGGAGACGGACGGGCAGTGGTCGTACGCCGACGTTCGCACCGACATCCCTGTCGCCACCCGTACCCGCCCGACACCGCGCCCGCACTCGTCGCCCCCGCACCCGCACCCGAGGAGCCCCTCCGTGGCCCGTCCCCCCGTGACCGACGCCGAAGCCGACGCAGAGGCCTCGCTCGGCGCCGAGTTGGGCGCCGTACGCCCTGATCTGACGCTGCCGTACGCGACCGCGCTGCCCGGCGCCCGGGCGGCGGTGCTGACCCGGCTGTGGCGCGGCCTCGTCCACGAGCCGCTGCCCTGGGTGGTGCGGCGGGAGACGGCGGGAGGAGACGGGGTCACGCTCCACCTCGCCGACGGCCGGCGACTGCACGGCCCGGTCGTGGACCCGTACGGCACGGCGGCGCGGGTCGCACAGGTGTGGTTCGACGAGCGGCCGTACGACCGTCCGGCGCGGCTGATGAGCGCGCTCGCCGTTCCGCACAGTGCCGCCTTCGCCGCCGAACTCGACCACAGCGTGGCCTCGTTGGCCCTTTCGCGCGCCAACCGGGGTGCACCACCGGCCCCCTTGGCGCACTCGGCCCCCCGGGCGGGCTGGGAGTGGGAGCAGGCGATCGTCGACGGGCATCCGTTCCACCCCAACTGCCGTTCCCGGCCCGGCTTCTCGGCGGTCGACCAGCTCGCCTACGGGCCGGAGCACCGGCCGGTGGTGCGGCTGGGGCTGGCGCCCGTCGACGACGCGCTGGTCGTCGGGGAGTGGCCGGACACGCTGTGGGACGGCGGACGGGTGCTGGTCCCGGTGCATCCGTGGCAGGCGGCCCATGTCCTGAAGTGCCCGCTGGGGGAGGTGGTCGAGGCGCATCCGCTGATGTCGCTGCGCACCCTCGCCCTCGCGGACGGCGGTCCGCACGTCAAGACCGCGCTGAGTGCCCGGCTGACCTCCTCCGTGCGGGACATCTCGGTCTACTCGATCGAGACCTCGGCGATCGTGTCGGACTTCATGGCCGAGGTCGCGGCCCGCACCGAAGGGCTGCTGCACGTCACACGCACGCTCGGCGCGGTCACCGCCGGTTCGCCGGATCTCGCGGCGGTGCTGCGCGAGTCACCGGACACGTACGCGGACACCGCGGCCGGTGAACGGGTTCTGCCGGTGGCCGCCCTGGCGACGACGGAGCTGCCGCGGTCGCCCTTCTGGCTGGCGGACTTCACCCGTCTCGCGCTCACGGTCTCCCTCCGGCTGCTCGACGTGGGCGTGGCCCTGGAGGCACACGGCCAGAACCTCCTGGTGGTCCTGTCCCCGTCGGGTGCCCCCCGCCGTCTCGTCTACCGCGACCTCGCGGACATCCGGGTCAGCCCGGCCCGCCTCGCCCGGCACGGCATCGCGGCGCCCGCGATGACCGGCCGCATCGTCACGGACGACGAGAGGACCCTGCGGCGCAAGCTGTTCGGCGCCCTGATCACGGGCACGCTCGGTGCGACGGCCGGTTCGACGCCTGTCCTGCGCGAGGCGCTCGCCGCCGCCGTACGGGAGCTGCCGCGCACCGCCGATCTGGGCACGTTGCTGGAGGGGCCGGTACCGACGAAGGCGTTGACGCTGATGCGACTTTCGCCGGAGCGGCCAGGTGACATCTGGGCGGAGGTGCCGAGTCCGCTGCGGTGAACGGCCCGTCAACAGCGGCTCTCGTTTTGAAGCACGGCCCTCCGGATCAATAGGATCCGCCGATGATCACAAGAAAACGGCCGGCAGCAGGGGTGTTCGCCCTGCTCGCCGCCCTGACGGCCGGGATCGCGGTGCCGACCACGGCCGTCGCCGACGAGACCACGGCCACCGCGCCCAAGGTCAACCTCCTGCTGGACGTCAGCGGTTCGATGCGGGCCAAGGACATCGACGGCGAGTCCCGCATGGCCGCGGCGAAGCAGGCGTTCAACGAGGTGCTGGACGCCACGCCCGAGGAGGTCCAGCTCGGCATCCGCACGCTGGGCGCCGACTACCCGGGCGACGACCGGAAGACGGGCTGCAAGGACACCGCGCAGCTCTACCCGGTGGGACCGCTGGACCGCACGGAGGCGAAGACGGCGGTCGCGACGCTCACGCCGACCGGCTGGACCCCGATCGGCCCCGCGCTGCTGAAGGCGGCCGACGATCTGGAGGGCGGCGAGGGCACCAAGCGGATCGTGCTGATCAGCGACGGCGAGGACACCTGTGCCCCGCTCGACCCGTGCGAGGTGGCCCGTGAGATCGCGGCCAAGGGCATCGGCCTGACCATCGACACGCTCGGCCTGGTCCCGAACGCCAAGATGCGGCTGCAGCTGAGCTGTATCGCCGAGGCGACCGGCGGCACGTACACCTCGATCGAGCACCGGGACGAACTCACCGACCGCGTCAACCAGTTGGTCGACCGGGCCGCCGACCCCGTGGTCGTGCCGAAGGCCGTGGAGGGCGCCGAGGCGTGCGCACAGGCACCCACGCTGACGTCCGGTCTCTACACGGACCGTGAGGAGTTCGGGCAGCAGCGCTGGTACCGCGTGGACGTGAAGCCGGGCCAGGAGCTGCGGGCCTCGGTGAGCGTCGCGGCGGACCGGGACGTCAACCCGCACTACGGGGTGCTGCTGCGCGCCGTGACCACGAAGAACCGCGAGATCGTGCGCGGCGAGGCGGCCGGCACGGGCCGTACCGACGTCATCTCCGCCGGTCTGCGGCACCCGAAGCCGGAGACCGAGGACGCCGAGGACTCGGCGGACGAGGACGTCGCCGAGACCGTCTGCCTCCAGGTGACCCACTCCTACTCACCGGCGAGCGGTGTGAAGACCACGCCCGGTCTGCCGCTGGAGATCACCGTCGACGTCGTGGACGGGCCCGACCAGGCCGCCGACGTGGCCTCCTTCGGCCTCGGCCGCGGCTGGTGGCTGCTCGGTGTGCTGGTACTCGTCGGGTTCCTCGCGGGTGTGCTGTGGGGCTGGCTGTCACGCTGGCGGGTCGCGGTCTGGAGGACCAACTGATGCGGATCACACGTGGGTTGAGCGCGGCCCTGCTGGCGCTGGGCCTGGCCGTCTCTCCGGCGGTCGCGGACTCCACGCCGTCCGCGAGCCCCTCGGACGGCGGTGACGCGCCCACCGAGGCGGGCACGTCCTTCCGTACGGCCGCGGAGTTCGAGCAGGGGCAGACCGCGACGGCGAACGCCTCGACCGGTGACTACCTGTACTGGTCGTTCCCGGCCGACGCGGGCCAACGGCCCACCGTGCGGGCGAGCGTCAAGCTGCCCGAGGGGGCCGAGTCCTCCTCGACCTGGCAGATCGACGTGTACGACGGGCTGCGGCGCCGCCAGGCCTGCCAGTACGGCGCGCAGACCCGGACCGCCGGGGCGGGGGCGGGCTCCGTCGAGCTGTCCTGCACCCTGCGTACCGTTCGCGCGTGGTCGGAGGAGTGGGCCGACGACCCGCTGCCGGGCACGTACTACCTCCGGCTCACCACGACCCGGCTGGCCACGGCCGATCTGGGGCTGCCGGTCGGCGCCGAGGTCGAGGTCGACTCCAAGGACATCGGCGGGTCGGCGGCGGTCGACGGTTCGCTGGCCCAGCCGCTGGTCCCGGGGATCGCGGTGACGTCCCGGCAGGAGGACGACGAGGACTCCTCGGCCGAGGCGGTCCTCTCCTCCCTGGAACCCGACGACGGGTGGGCCTCAGGCTGGTGGAGCGACCGCTGGGTGTGGACCGCGCTGGGGGCGGTGCTGGCCGCGCTGGCGGGGATCGCCGGCTACTCGCTGACGCGGGGCGCCGGCAGGCCGGGCCGGGTCCCACCGCCGAGCGCCTGACGTGTCGTCCGAGGCCCGCCGAACCATGTTCCTTCGGCGGGCCTCGGCATGGAGGCTGCGGATTCCGCCAGGGGGCCACCTCTTCGATCCTGTCCGCGGCTCCGATTTGGATCTCGATTCCGTCCGCGGCTCCGGTGGGGCTTCTCGCGCAGTTCCCCGCGCCCCTGAGAAGCAGGGGCTGCGCCCCGTGCTTTTCAGGCCCGCACGGCCGGGTCTTTCAGGGCGCGGGGAACTGCGCGAGAAGCCCCACGGACCCGCAGCTGACGACGGCCCTCGACAGCCCCTCCCTCACCCCTCCCGCAACTCCTTGGCCAGCGCCCCTTCCCCCTCCACCTCGACCCGCCCCGCCCGCACCGCATCCCTCAGCCCCAACTCCCCCCGGCCGAGCGCACCGCAGGTGTCCGTGTCGAGGGTCAGCCGTACGTCCGCCTCCCCCGGCGCGGGCCCGTCCCCGTACACCGGCCCCTCCTCCGCCCCCGCCCACACATGGAACGCCCCTTCCTCCAGCCGGACCTCGACGAGGCCCGCACCACCCCCGGCCAGCCCGCGCAGCGCCCGCAGCAGCGGCAACGCGAACCAGTGCGCCCGTACCGCGTCCGTGGCCCGGCGTTGCCCGAGCGCCGGCTCCCCCCACGCACCCAGCGCCTGCAGCACCGGCAGCAAATCCCGCCCCCGATCGGTGAGTTCGTACACGTATGCCGCTCCCGGCGGCGGCAGCCGGCGCCGTGTCGACAGACCGTCCCGTTCCATGTCCTTGAGTCGCGACGCGAGCACGTCCGTGCTGACGCCCGGCAGGTCCGCGTGCAGATCCGTGTAGCGGCGCGGCCCGGCCAGCAGTTCGCGCACGATCAGCAGGGTCCAACGGTCACCGACGAGGTCGAGCGCCCGCGCGGCGGAACAGTACTGGTCGTAGCTTCGGCGAGGTGACATGGGACGCAGTCTAGACATGTCGTTGGACTTTCCAAGCACCTACTTGGTAAAACCAAGCATCACAACGAACCGGAGGGCGAGGGCGCATGGAGTTCCGGCAGTCGAGCAAGCTCAGCGAGGTCTGTTACGAGATCCGCGGCCCCGTGATCGAGCACGCCAACGCGCTGGAGGAGGCGGGGCACAGCGTCCTGCGTCTCAACACCGGCAACCCCGCGCTCTTCGGCTTCGAGGCGCCGGAGGAGATCCTCCAGGACATGATCCGGATGCTCCCGCAGGCCCACGGCTACACGGACTCGCGCGGCGTCCTCTCGGCCCGCCGCGCGGTCGCCCAGCGCTACCAGGAGCGGGGCCTCGACGTCGACGTGGACGACGTCTTCCTCGGCAACGGCGTCTCCGAGCTGGTCTCCATGGCCGTACAGGCACTGATCGAGGACGGCGACGAGATCCTGATCCCCGCCCCCGACTTCCCCCTGTGGACGGCGGTGACCACCCTCGCCGGCGGCAAGGCGGTCCACTACCTCTGCGACGAACAGGCCGACTGGTACCCGGACCTCGACGACATGGCGTCGAAGATCACCGACCGCACCAGGGCCGTCGTCATCATCAACCCGAACAACCCCACCGGCGCGGTCTACCCCAAGGAGATCATCGAGGGCATCCTCGACCTCGCCCGCCGCCACGGCCTGATGGTCTTCGCCGACGAGATCTACGACCAGATCCTGTACGACGACGCCGTCCACCACTCGGCCGCCGCGCTCGCCCCCGACCTGGTCGTCCTGACCTTCTGCGGCCTGTCCAAGACGTACCGCGTCGCGGGCTTCCGCTCCGGCTGGCTGGTCGTCACCGGCCCCAAGCAGCACGCCCGCAACTACCTGGAGGGCCTGACGATGCTGGCCTCCATGCGGCTGTGCGCCAACGCGCCCGCCCAGTACGCCATCCAGGCCGCGCTCGGGGGCCGCCAGTCGATCACCGAACTCACCGCCCCGGGCGGCCGCCTCCACGAGCAGCGCAACGTGGCGTGGGAGAAGCTCAACGAGATCCCCGGCGTCTCCTGCGTGAAGCCCAAGGGCGCCTTGTACGCCTTCCCCCGGCTCGACCCCAAGGTCCACAAGATCCACGACGACGAGAAGTTCGTGCTGGACCTCCTCCTCCGCGAGAAGATCCAGGTCGTCCAGGGCACCGGCTTCAACTGGCCGACCCCCGACCACTTCCGCATCCTCACCCTCCCGCACGCCGACGACCTGGACGCGGCGATCAGCCGGATCGGCCGCTTTCTGAGCGGGTACCGGCAGTAGCCGACGGCCGGTACCGGTGGTCGACGACGGCCGGTACCGGTGGTCGACGACGACGGGTACGGGTGGCCGTCGACAGCGGTACGGCACCGTCGCGTATACGGGCCGGGTCGTCGGCGTACGCGGGCGTCCGGGCATCGGCGCCCACCCGGCATGGGTAGCCCTTCCCCATGACTGAGCGCCCGCTGCTCCTCCTCGACGTCGACGGCCCCCTGAACCCGTTCGGCGCCCGCCTGTGGCGTCCTCGCGGCTATGTGACCCACCGGGTGCGCCCGGCCAACTGGTCCTCCCGGCAGAAACCGGGCTCCCGGCGGCTGCGCCGGGGGCTGCGGATCCGGCTCAATCCGGCGCACGGCGAGCGACTGCTCGCGCTGCCGTATGAGTTGGCGTGGGCGACGACCTGGATGCACGAGGCCAACGAGATGATCGGCCCGGTGATCGGGCTGCCCCGCGACCTGCCGGTCATCGAGTTCGCCGGCCTCTTCGCCGAGGACCCGGACGGGTTGTACTGGAAGACTCGGCAGGTCCTGGAGTGGGCGGCGGGACGGCCGTTCGTCTGGGTCGACGACATGATCACCGACCTCGACGTCCGGCATGTGGCCGAGCACCACGACACGGCCGCGCTGCTGATGCGGATCGATCCGCGCCGGGGGCTGCGGGAGGCGGAGTTCACGGAGTTGGAACGGTGGGCCCGTGCCCTGTGAGGAGCGGGACGCCGTCGGGCGCCGCGGACTCGTAGCCTGAGGGCATGGGTGATCTTCTTCTTGTGCGGCACGGTGAGACCGAGTGGTCGGTGTCCGGGCAGCACACCAGCTGGACCGACATCTCGTTGACGGACCACGGCCGCGAGCAGGCACGCGGCCTCGCCCCGCTGCTCGGCTCGCACCGCCTCGGAGCCGTGTTCGTGAGCCCGCTCAAGCGCGCCCGGGAGACCGCCGACCTGGCCGGACTCACCGGAGCGCGCATCGACGCCGACCTCGTCGAATGGGACTACGGCGGGTACGAGGGCGTCACCACCGTCGAGATCCACCGCACGCGGCCGGAGTGGTTCCTGTTCACGGACGGCGTGGCGCCGGGGCCGCCGGAGCACCCCGGGGAGAGCCCGGAGGAGGTGGGTGCCCGTGCCGACCGCATGCTGGCCAAGGCCCACGCGGCGCTGGCGAACACGGAGGGCAGCGTGGTGCTCGTGGCCCACGGTCACTTCCTGCGCGTGCTCACGGCCCGCTATCTCGGGCTGCCCGCCTCCGGCGGCGCGCTGTTCCAGCTGGCCACGGGCACGGTCTGCCGGCTCGGAACGGAGCATGGGCGTCCGGTCCTCGCGGGGTGGAATGTCAGACCCTCCTCGTAGTCTCCGTATCCGTAGGCGTGCCCCAGGGCCGGTCCGGGTGAGGGAGGATGCCGTGACACGACCGCCGACCGCCGCCCAGCGGCGGATCATCGACGCCGCCGAGCCCGTGACGGGACGGCTGACGGGTACGGAGCACCAGCTCGCGGCCCTGGTGAAGCGCGGGCTCGCCTTCCGGCATCTGCGCCCGCCGCACGACCACTTCCTCACCCCGGCCGGGCATCGCCTGCGGGAGACGGCACCGGCCCCGGAGACGGCCTCCCGGGAGCCCGCCCCGACGGACACCGCTCCCGCCGGTACGGGCGTCTTCGCCGCGCGGGTCGGCGGTGAGGAGGCCGCCGCCACGGGACCGGCTCGGGCCCGGGAGGTCCACAGCGCCTGGCAGGGGCTTCTGGAACTGCGCCGGATGACCAACACCGGCGGCGCCACGGACCGCCCCTGCGGCTGGGAGCGCACGCATCTCGTGCAGGCCGCCGCCCTGGCACTGGAGGCCGAGGGCCACCGGCCCGCCGGAGCGGACCCGGCGGGCGGGGGTTACCGCGTGCGGGCCACGCCCCAGCCCGAGGCCGTCGCCGTGCGGGAGCCCGACGCCCAGGCGCTGCGGGCCTGCGGGGCGACGCTGGAAGAGGCGGGCTGGCAGGCGGGCGAGCACACGGATCCACGGACACGCGAGCGCTATCTGCTGGCTTCGCCGAGGCGCGTCTAGCGGAGCGACCAGCGGGCCGACTCGGGTCCCGGGGTCTGAGCAAGCGCTCAGTAAGCTGGTGGGCGTTGTCGTTCGCCTCAGGTAGGGGGAGTCATGGCCGAGCCGTTTTCCGTTCCGGTGACCGTGCGTGGGTACGAGACCGATGTGCAGGGGCACCTGAACCAGAGTGTGTACCTCCAGTACGGCGAACACGCGCGGTGGTCGCTGCTGCAGGCCGCCGGGATACGCCAGGCCGACCTGCTGGCGAAGGGGGTCGGGCCCGTGGCCCTGGAGACGACGGTCCGTTACCGGCACGAGCTGCTGGCCGGTGACGAGGTCGAGGTGACGTGCGTGTTCGCGTGGGGCGAGGGCAAGACGTTCCGCATCGAGCAGACCGTACGCAGGACGGACGGCACAGTGGCCGCCGAGATCACCGGTGTCGGCGGGCTGATGGATCTGAGGATCCGCAAGCTGGTGGCCGACCCCCGGGAGTACTTCCGGGCCCTGGCGGCGGACCCCAGCCTGTTCGGGCTGTAGGCACGCCGACGGACCACGCGCCGCCCGGGTCCCGGCAGGGGCGACGGGTCCCGGCGCCGTGGGCTCGCGCTCACGGTCCACGACGCCGGGGAGTCACGACCGGTGGCCGCTCAGCCCAGCGGGTTCAGCAGCTCCGGGTCGTTCTCGAAGGCGAAGAGCAGCAGGTCCGCCATGGTGAACCTGCCCTTGCGGTGGGAGGGGAGGCTCGGGCGCCAGCCCGGGTGCTTCACGATCGACCTCCGGCTGCCCTCCATCGCCCGGTGGAAGACCTCCGCGACGAGGGTGCCGCCCACCCCGGTGAGGCTGCCGGGGCGCGCTTCGTTCACCTCGGCCTCGCGCAGCACGTAGAACCAGAGCGGGGTGTGCTCCACGAGCTGGGTGCGCTCGGCGTCGGTGAAGCCCTCCAGCACGGCTCCGCCGTTGCCGCGCAGGATCTGGTCCTCCGTCAGGGGCTTGAATCCCATCTGGGCGGCCAGTTGCGGCCCGGTGGCCAGCTCGACCATCGAGGCCCGCACCAGGTTGCGGAACGCGAGGTTGCGCTGGATCGGCGGCGGGGCCGGGCGGCCCCGGCCGTCGAAGGTGCCGGTGGGCAGCGTGGACAGGGGGTCGACGAGCAGGGTGTCCAGCCGCTTGGCCACGTTGAACTCGCGCTCCGGCACGACCAGGTCCTCCCGGCCGATCTCGCCGAAGTCGAACAGCCGGCGGAAGTCGACGATCCAGTTGCTCGGCAGTCGCAGGTTCTCGCCGGAGTCCGGGTCGTCGAGGTCGCTCAGGTCGTCCGGTCCCGGGGTGAGGTTGCCCGCCGTCCCGCTGAAGCGGAACAGCAGTCCGAGCGAGGCGATCGGACCGGGGCCGCCCGCGCGGAACACGCTGTTCCACTGGTAGGCCCCGCGCACCATGCTGTGCCCGAGGCGATAGGCCGCCACCGAGAACTCGATGGGCATCGTCGGGAAGTCGCCGGGGCGGACGTATCCAGGGCGCTCGAAGTGCCTGCGTCCGCGGGTGAAGACCCGCTCGACGATGTCCGGGTCGACGATGCGCGGCAGGAAGTCGGTGCGCAGCACCCACTGGTAGTGCTTCACGACGAGCTCCCGGGCGGCCTGGAACAGCCGGTGCTCGGGCACTCCGCGCTCGGCGAGGTGGTCGACGACCCGGTTGTGGAAGCGGATGAAGGCCAGGTGGAGCTGGCCGACCGCGAGGTTCTCGTCGTTGCGCGCGTCCGGGATGAGCGGGGCGCGCTTGTCGGCCCGGGTGCCACCGGCCGCCTCGCCGGCCCTCGGCAGGTCGAAGCCCTCGCGGTCGATGTTGGAGGTCGACTCGGGCGGGAAGTCCACCCCGAGTGTCGTGCCCATCCGCAGGCGGCCGCCGGGCTCGTAGAAACGGGCGCTGCCCGCGTGGCGCGGGCCCATGCCGTAGAGCGAGTCCAGGTCGAGGGCGGGGCTGCGCCCCTGCACCAGGTCCTCGACCGGGACCGGTTCACCCAGGCCCACCTGGGTGCGGTCCAGGGTCAGGTCGTGGTCGACGAACTGACCGAGATACGTGAACCCCGCCGGGACCGACGCGCCGGGCTCCCCCGAGTCCGGGTCGGCGCCGCCGGTGCCCGTGGTCATGGCCACGGCCAGCTTGCCGAGCAGTTCCTCGTCGAGCTGGACCCCCTTCTCGCCGAAACGGGAGAAGCGGAAGGCCATCTGCTGCTCGGTCGCGCTCGGCACGCGCGCGACCGCCGCCCCCTTCTCGAACTCCAGGATCCGGCCCTCGTTGACGACGTAGTAGGTCTCGCGATGGTGTCGATGCACCATGTGTGTCCCCGTTCTGTCCCCCGGCTCCGCGAACGGCCACAACCGGACTTACCGGCTCTCCCCGTCGGTACCGGCCCCCACCGGACGCGAAGCGATCATTCGGATAAATCCCTGTTTCCCGACAACGCGTCGGCCACGAGGAGAGGTTCCCGAACCGGGAGATCTACTCATATTGGCGTAGGAAGCAGCCGTTCACGTCGGGTTCTCCCCCGTGTGGCCGCGTGTCCGCGCACAAGTGGGGTGTCGGCGGGTATTCCTCCCACGGCGTACCCCCCACCGCATCCCCGGAGACACCATGCCGCTCGCCCGCCGTGCCCTGCTCACCGCGTTCGCCGCCGCTTCCGCCGCCGCCTGCACCTCGGCCCGCGCGATCCCCTCGGACGACGCGCCCCGCACCGACAAGGCACAGCGCACGGCCTCGGTGGCGACCAGAAGGCTGCTGCCGGACCACTGGCGGCAGATCACCTTCCTGGAGGGAAGGGAGAAGGACACCTTCCACGTATCGGGGAGCACGGGCCGCATCACGGTCGCCGGTGACACCCCGGCCACGCAACTCACCGGCCTGAACTGGTACTTGAAACACGTCGCGTACGCCGACATCAACTGGGCGGGCGAGCAGACGGACCTCCTGCCGCGTGAGCTGCCGGGCCTCGGCCAGGCGGTGAGCCGCCGGGCGAACGTCGTCCACCGCTTCGCCCTCAACGACACCAACGACGGCTACACGGGCGCGTACCTGGACTGGGGGTACTGGGAGCGCGAGCTGGACGTGCTGGCGCTGCACGGCTACAACGAGGTCCTGGTCTACGCGGGCGCGGACGCGCTGTACCACCGGGTGTTCCAGGAGTTCGGGTACGGCGAGGAGGAGCTGCGGGCGTGGGTGCCGGGCCCGGCCCACCAGCCGTGGTGGCTGCTGCAGAACCTCTCCGCCTTCCCCTCCCCCGTCTCCCGGCAGCTCCTGGACGCGCGGGCCGCCCTCGGCCGCCGGATCGCCGACCGGGCGCGGGAGCTGGGGATGACACCGGTGTTCCCCGGCTACTTCGGGACGGTCCCGGCGGGCTTCGCGGAGCGGGTCCCGGGGGCGCGGACCGTGCCGCAGGGCGAATGGATGGGCTTCGCGCGCCCCGACTGGCTGGACCCGCGCGGCGCCGAGTTCGCCACGGTCGCGGCGGCCTTCTACCGGGTGCAGGACGAGATGTTCGGCCCGTCGACCCTGTACAAGATGGACCTGTTGCACGAGGGCGGCGACCCGGGGGACGTCCCCGTGGCCGACGCGGCGAAGGGCGTCGAGCGCGCCCTCCAGCGCGCTCACCCGGGGGCCACCTGGGTGATCCTCGGCTGGCAGCACAACCCGCCGCGGGCGATCGTCGACGCCGTCGACAAGGAGCGGATGCTCGTCGTCGACGGTCTCTCCGACCGCTTCCCCACGGTCACCGACCGCGAGGCCGACTGGGGCGACACCCCGTACGCCTTCGGTTCCATCTGGAACTTCGGCGGGCACACCGCGCTCGGCGCCAACACCCCCGACTGGGCGGCGCTGTACGAGAAGTGGCGCACGAAGTCCGGCAGTAGGCTGCGGGGGATCGCCCTGATGCCGGAGGCAGCGGACAACAACCCGGCAGCCTTCACCCTGTTCTCGGAACTCGCCTGGCGAGAGGGCGAGTTGGACCTGAAGACCTGGTTCGCCGAGTGGGCGCACGCCCGGTACGGCGCCCTCGATCCGCACGCCGAGGCCGCCTGGGACATCCTGCGCCGCACCGCGTACGGCACCACCCGCGCCGACTCCTGGAGCGAGGGCGCCGACGGCCTGTTCGGTGCCCGGCCGGCCCTGAACGTCGTACGGGCCGGCCGCTGGTCTCCGAAGCAACTCCGCTACAGTGCGGCCGACTTCGAGCCCGCGCTGGACGAACTGCTGAAGGTCCGACCGGAGTTGCGGGTCTCGGCGGCGTACCGCCGCGATCTCCTCGACGTGGCCCGCCAGACCCTCGCCAACCGCAGCCGGGTGATGCTGCCGAAGATCAAGGCGGCGTACGACGCGGAGGACACGGCGCTCTTCGCGAGGTCGAGCGCGGACTGGCTGTCGCTCATCGATCTGCTGGACGAGCTGGTGGCCACCGACTCCCGTCATCTGCTGGGCCGTTGGGTCGAGGAGGCCCGCTCCTGGGGCGCGGACGCCGCCGAGCGGGACCAGTTGGCGTACGACAACCTGTCGCTGCTGACCGTGTGGGGGACACGGAAGGGCGCGGACGCGGGGCTGCGGGACTACGCCAACCGGGAGTGGGCGGGACTGGTCGGCGGGCTGTACCGGTTGCGCTGGTCGACGTACTTCGAGGAGCTGAGTGCCGCGCTGGCCGAGGGCCGGACACCGGCGAAGATCGACTGGTTCGCCCTGGAGGACCGCTGGGCGCGGAACCCGGGACCGCTCGCGACCGAGCCGACCGGCGACACGTACACGGTCGCGACCCGGGTCCGGGACCGGCTCGCGGCACTCTCCTGACGGACCCCGCCGGCGCGTGCGGCCCACCCTGGACGGCCCGCCGGGGACACCGTTCCGGGGCGCGCACGCGCGTGCGCGCCCCGGATACGGCTGCCGTGGACCTCACCGAGGTACACGGCTCTGGCCGAGGGCCGTCCCCCTCGACCAGAGTTCAGCGGGTCAGGCTCCGGCGGCGATCCGCGCCAGCCGCCGCGCCTCCTCCCTGGTCGAGCGGGCGATCGCGTCCTCGTCGACGTGCAGCAGGCGGTTGTTCTCCACGATCTGGCGGCCGTTGACGAACGACGCCGTCACCGGGGCCGCCGCGCCGAGGACCAGGGCGGCCACCGGGTCGGCGATCGAGGCGTGCGCGAGCGTGTCGAGCTTCCAGAGGACCAGGTCGGCGAGCTTGCCGGGCTCCAGGGAGCCGATCTCCCGCGCGCGGCCCAGGACCTGGGCTCCGCCGAACGTGCCGAGGCGGAGCGCCTGGCGGGCGGTGAGGGCGGCCTCGCGGTGGGCGCCGAGGCGGTTGATCAGGAGCGCGTTGCGCAGCTCGGTGTGGAGTTCGCCGGACTCGTTGGAGGCCGTGCCGTCGACGCCGAGGCCGACGGGGACGCCTGCCGCCAGCATGTCGGGGACCCGGGCGATCCCCGCCGCCAGCCGGGCGTTGGACGACGGGCAGTGGGCCACGCCCGTCCTCGTACGGGCGAAGGCGTCGATGTCGGAGTCGTTCATGTGGACGCAGTGGGCCATCCACACGTCCTCGCCGAGCCAGCCCGTGGACTCGAAGTAGTCGGTCGGGCCCATGCCGAACAGCTCGTGGCAGAACTTCTCCTCCTCGACCGTCTCCGAACCGTGGGTGTGCAGCCGCACCCCGAGGCGACGGGCCAACTCCGCGCCCTCACGCAGCAGTTCGGTGGAGACCGAGAACGGCGAGCAGGGGGCGACGGCCACCTGGGTCATCGCACCGAAGGAGGCGTCGTGGTGCTGCCGCACCGTCTCCTCGGTGGCGGCGAGCGCGCCCTCCAGGGTCTCGACCGCGAAGTCCGGCGGAAGTCCGCCGTCCTTCTCGCTGCGGTCCATCGAGCCTCGGGCGAGCGTGAAGCGGACGCCCGTCTCGCGGGCTGCCCGGATGATGGAGCCCGACAGGTCGCCGGAGCCCTTCGGGAAGACGTAGTGGTGGTCCATCGCGGTGGTGACACCGCCGCGGGCCATCATCGCCAGGGATCCCTGGGCGGCCGCGTGGACCATCTGCTCGTCGATGCGCGCCCAGGTCGGGTAGAGGGCGACGAGCCAGTCGAAGAGGTTGTGGTCGGTGGCGAGGCCCCGGGTGATCCACTGGTAGTAGTGGTGGTGGGTGTTGACCAGGCCGGGGGTCACGAGGTGGCCGGTCGCGTCGATACGGCGTACGACGTCCGCCAGGTCCTCGGGGGCCCGCCCCCTGCCGAGCGACTCGATGCGGTCGCCGGCGATGACGAGGTGGCCGGTGGCGTACTCGGTGTCGTCGGCGTCCACGGTCGCGATCGAACAGTTCTCGATCACGATGCGCTGAACTGTTGTCATGCTGCGCCCCTCAGAGGTTGGTCAGGTCCGCCGGGATCTTCGCCTCGCACCCGTCCCGCAGGACGGTGGCCTCGATCAGGCCGTAGGGGCGGTCGGCGGCGAAGTAGACCTCGTTGTCGTTCTTGAGCCCGAAGGGGGCCAGGTCCACCAGGAAGTGGTGCTTGTTCGGGAGGGAGAAGCGGACCTCGTCGATCTCCTCGCGGTGCTCGATGATCCGTACGCCCATCTGGTAGAGGGTCTGCTGGAGCGAGAGGGAGTACGTCTCGGCGAAGGCCCGGAGCAGGTGCTTCTTGACCTGCTCGTAGGACGCCTCCCAGTCGGGCATCGGCTGCTCGTCGTCGGTCCAGTTGAAGCGCCAGCGGCCGGAGACCTCGGTGGCGAGGATGCGGTCGTGCGCCTCGGGCAGGGTCGTGTACTTGTCCTTGACGTAACCCCAGAACTCGGAGTCGGTCGAGTTCATGACCGTGAGGTCCTTCAGACCGGAGACGACCTCCCACGACGAACCGTCGTGGGTTATCTGGGTCAGCCGGGTCTCCTGGCCCTGCCGGACGAAGGAGTGCGCGCCCTCGCCGCCGTGCTCGATGCGCTCCCAGGCGTACTGCTCGATACGGACACGGGCCCGGTGGATGGCCGGCTGGGAGGCCACGAAGTGCCGGGCGAGATGGATGCCGAACTGTTCCGCGGACTCGATGCCGTGCTCCTTGGCGAAGGCGTACACGGTGTTCTTGGTGGTGTCCGTCGGCAGGACGTTCGCGTTCGAGCCCGAGAGGTGGACCTCGTCCATGTCGCCGCTCAGCGCGACCGAGACGTTGAGGTCCTTGATGTGGTGGGTGGCTCCGTCCCGCGTGATGCGTACGACGCGGTTCTCGGCCTTGCCGTACTGGTTGGGTCCAAGGATGGGCATAGCTAGCTCCCTCGGTAAACGGAGTAGCCGAACGGGTTGAGCAGCAGCGGTACGTGGTAGTGCTCCCCGGGCGTCACCGTGAAGGTGATGACGACCTCGGGGAAGAACACGGCACCGCTGTCCCGATTCGCGGGGGCGTCCTGCTGCGCATCGGCTTGCTTGTGCACGGTCTGTGCGGCGTTGCGGGCGAGGTACGGCTCGACCTCGAAGTCGAGTCGCACCTGTGTGGTGCCCTCCGGCAGGGCCGGCAGGTCCTTGCAGCGGCCGTCGGCGTCGGTCGCCGAGCCGCCGAGCGCCCGCCAGTCCGCTTCCCGTCCGCCGCGGGCGGCGACGTGGACGGCGACGCCCGCGGCGGGGCGGCCGACGGAGGTGTCCAGGATGTGTGTGGACACCGAGGCGGTCGTGCTGGTGCTCATGATCGGGCTTCCTCTTCGACGTCGACGAGCCGGGCCAGGCGGATGCGGTTGATCTTGCCCAGTTCGGTACGGACGATCTCGCGTTCCCGCTCCGGCGCGTTGCCGATCCGGTCCCGGACCGCGTCGCGCATCTGCTCGCCGGTCCGGCCGGTGGCGCAGATCAGGAAGACATGACCGAACTTCTCCTGGTAGGCCAGGTTCAGTTCGAGCATCTCCGCCTTCAGCTCGTCGGAGGCGCCGGCCATGCCGCGCTGCTCACGGGCCGAGGTCGGGTCGCCCGGCTTCGGGCGGCCGATCGGGGGGTGCCCGGCCATGGCCTGCGCCAGGTCCTCCTCGCTCAGTTCGGCCATGGCGGCGTCACTGGCGGCGAGGAGGTCCTCGACGGCGGCGTAGGGGCGGCCGGCGAGGAGTCTGCGCCCCCATGCGGCCGAGGTGCACGCCTCGTGGAGCGCGGCGGCGGCCACGTGCTTCTCCAGGGCGTTGAAACGGGCGAGGCCCGGTGTCGAGGAACGCGAAGTACGCGAAGTCACGGGAGCCTCCGTCGCCGTGGTGCTGGACTGGCTACGGCAAGCTAACGCCCCGCGACGACATCGCGTCAACAGTTTGTTGAAAAATCGCGGTTACGGCACTCGCCCGCGGGACTCAGGCCCCTTTGTCGCGGTTGAGGTAGTTGTAGACGGTGAAGCGGCTGACCCCGAGGGCGCTCGCGACGGTCTCCACGCCGTGGCGCACGGAGAAGGCGCCGCGCGCCTCCAGGGTCCGCACGACCTCCTGCTTGGCCTTGCGGTCGAGGTCGGCCAGCGGCTTGCCCTTCTGGCGCTCCATCGCGGCGAGGATGTGATCCAGCGATTCGGCGAGCTGCGGCAGCCGTACGGCGACGACGTCGGCACCCTCCCAGGCCAGGACGACGTCGTCGGGGCCGGCCTCGCCCGGCGGGAGCATCAGGCCGCCCATGGCGTCGACCAGCGGCTTGACGGCCGCGACGAAGCGCTCGTCACCGGCGCCGGTCACTCGCCGCCCTCCCCGATCACATTGACCTGGAGCGAGATCCGAGTGGCACCGGACTCCAGGGTCCGGCGCAGCAGGGCGTCCACGGCCGTGAGCACGGCGTCGGCCCGCCCCTCCGCCGTGTTGCCGAACGGCCCGACGTCGACCGCGTCCAGGTCGGCCGCCTCGACGACCTCCCGCGCCACGAGCGCGTGCGCCGGGGCCTCGTCGAGGTCGAAGGGCTCGGTCGTGAACTCCACTCTCAATCGCATCAATCTCACAGCACCCCATAACAGCTGCTCTGACCTGCAGTTTCTCTCAGCCTTCCGACACGACCCTAGCGGACCGTCCCGCAGGTTCAGCAGGGAAGCGCAGGCATGGCGCAGGGCGTGGGAGCGGGAAGGCCGCGGCAGCCGAGACCAAACGTGAACTCGCCGAGCGGGTGGAGGTGCTGAAGAGCCGGGGCATCGCTCCAGACCGCGATGACATCGTCGAGGAAGTCCCGCAGCGCGGCCTGGCTGCCCTGCTCCTCCCGGGGAGAGGTGGCCCAGGATCTGCGGATGCGTCTCCCGGTGCGGTCCTGCGGCCCGGGGCCGCGGGCGGCGGCGATGCCTCTCAGCACCCGGCCCGGTGGAACGTCGTCGAGTCCGGGGGCGAGGCGGAGTGCCTGTCGCTCGGGGCCGAGGAGAGCCATGTCCTTTTCAGTGTCTGTCGTGGGCGGCCTGGACCAGCGCCTCGAACAGGGCCTGCTGGGCCGGGTCTTGACCTGCGGTGTCCTCGGGGTGCCATTGCACCGCCGTGAACCATCCCTGGTGGCCGGGCAGTTCGAGCCCCTCCACGGTGCCGTCGGCGGCCCTCGCGGTGACCGTGAGCCCGACGCCGATGCGGTCGACTCGCTGGTGGTGGTAGCAGGAGGCATCCGTCTTCTCGGCGCCGACGGCCTGTTCGAGCAGGGTGCGGCGCCGGATCGCGACCGGGTGCACGATGTGCCGGTGTTCGCGGTCCGCGCCGCCCATGTCCTGTTCCAGGCTGCCGCCGAGGGCGACGTTCACCACCTGCAGCCCGCGGCAGATCGCGAGCAGGGGCAGTCCCAAGTCCAGTGTCCGGCGGGAGACTTCGAGGTCGAACACGTCCTGGAGGTCGTCGACGTCATAGACGCTGTCATGGGTGTCGGTGGCTCCGTAGCGGTGCGGTGCCAGGTCTCCGCCCCCCGGGAGGAGCACGCCGTCGAAGCGGGCGAGCCGCTCGGCCACGTCGGCTCCGGCCGGGTCGGCGGGGTGGATGCTCACCGGCTCGCCCCCGGCCCGCCACACGGCCTCGACCAGCGCACGGGCGTTGACCTCGGCGGCGTAGCGGAGCGCGGACGTGGTGGCGGCGAACCGGGCCGGAATCGCGATCAGGGGTCGCGGGTGCGTACGGGTCACAGCTGGATCCAGGTGGTCTTCAGTTCGGTGTACTTCTCGACGGCGTGGGCGGACTTGTCGCGGCCGTTGCCGGACTGCTTCATGCCGCCGAAGGGGACGGTCAGGTCGCCCTCCTCGTAGCAGTTGACCCAGACCGTCCCGGCCTTGAGCGCACGCGCGACCTTGTGGGCGGTGGACAGGTCGGAGGTCCACAGGCCGGCGGCGAGGCCGTACTCGGTGGCATTGGCCAGCCGTACCGCCTCGTCGAGATCGTCGAAGGCGAGGACGGACAGGACGGGACCGAAGATCTCCTCGCGGGCCAGCCGCATGCCGGGGTCGACCCGGTCGAACACGGTGGGCCGCAGGTAGCTGCCGCCGGTCTCGGCCAGGGCCCGGTCCCCGCCCACGCGCAGCCGGGCGCCCTCGTCCAGACCGGAGGCGACATGCTCCAGGACCCTGCCGAGGTGGTTGTCGCCGACCAGCGCGCCCATCTCGGTGGCCGGATCGAGCGGGTCGCCCACCCGCAGCTCGCGCGCCCGCGCCACGACCGCCTCCGTGACCTGTTCGGCTATGGAGGAGTGGACCAGCAGCCGGGAGGGCGCCGTGCACATCTCGCCCTGGTTGAAGAAGATGCCCCAGGCCGCGGTCGCCGCGGCCTTCTCCAGGTCGGGGGCGTCGGGCAGCACGATGTTCGGTGACTTGCCGCCGAGTTCGAGCCAGACGCGCTTGAGGTTGGAGTCGGCGGCGTAGCGCAGGAAGTGACGGCCGACGGCGGTGGATCCGGTGAAGGCCAGGACATCGACGTCGGGGTGCAGGCCGAGCGCCCGGCCGGCCACCGGGCCGTCGCCGGTGACGACGTTGAGGACGCCCGGCGGCAGTCCGGCGTCGGTGGCGACGCGGCCGAGGAGGAGGGCGGACAACGGAGAGGACTCCGACGGCTTCAGGACGACCGTGCAGCCGGCGGCGAGCGCGGGCGCGACTTTCCAACTCGCCAAGGTGAGCGGGAAGTTCCACGGCACGACGGCGCCGACGACGCCGGTCGGCTCCCGGGTGACCAGGGCGAGCGCGTCCGGCGCGGTGTGGGGGGACTCGTCGGTGAGTTTGTCGGCGAGCTGCCCGTACCAGCGGAAGGTGTTGATCGCGGCGCGCAGTTCGATGGCGTACGCGTCCGTGATGGGTTTGCCCATCTCCAGGCTCACGGTCAGCGCCAGTTCCTCGCGCCGCTCCTCGAGCAGCTCGGCGATCCGCAGCAGGACCCTGCCCCGCTCGGCGGGCGGCAGGTGCGGCCACGGCCCGGCGTCGAAGGCGCGGCGCGCCGCCGCGACGGCGAGATCGACCTCCGCCTCCCCCGCGTCGGCGACCTGGACCAGGGTCTGACCGTCGCGCGGGGAGACCACCGCGAACGATCCACCGTCACCGGCTTCGGCGTTGCCGTCGATGTGGTGATGCGTGGGCAGATCGAGTCCCTCGACGCGGCGCAGCAGTTCCTCATGGGTGGCGTTCAGCACGCGCTCTTCATCTCCGTCTCATCCGTTTCGTTCGGCGAAACAACTCACGCGCTCCGGCGGAAGGCCGGATACGGCCGGGGCACAGGCTCCGGCCGTATCGGTGAGGGATCGCGGTGTTCAGTCGGTGGTCGCTGCCCTGGACCGCGTCAGCCGGGCGGCGACGACGCCGGCGATCAGCACCACCGGAACGGTGGCCTGGAGCCAGAGGGCCGTGGTTCGGTCGCCGCCGATGAGGGTCGTGAAGTTGGCGATGATGAGCCAGATGGCACCGGCGATGCCGAGCGCGCCCAGGACGGGGGCGATCAGCGTGTTCCAGGGGCGGGTGTCGGCACCCGAGCGGCGGAAGAACACGACGACCGAGACCGAGGTCAGGAAGTACAGCAGCATGATGGCGAGGACGGCGACCCCGCTGAACCAGGAGAAGAGGGTCAGCACCGGGTCCTTGCCCAGGACCGCGAAGGGCACCACGAGCAGCACCGCGATCACGGTCTGCACGGCGCCCGCCGCCCAGGGCGAGTGACGCCGGTTGAGGGCGGTCAGACCGTGCGGCAGGAGCCCTTCGCGGCCGAGCGAGAACAGGTAGCGGTTGGCGGAGTTGTGGAAGGCCAGGAGGCCGGCGAACAGGGAAGTGGCCAGCAGGAGCGGCAGGACGTCGCCCACCCAGCCGCCGAACTGGGCGGCGATCGGCGCGAAGACGAAGGCCGCGGCGTCGCCGCTCTCCAGGGCCTTGCCCGCCTCGGCCGTGGCCTGGGACGCACCGTGCGCGGAGACCAGCATCCACGAGGCGAAGGCGAAGAAGCAGGTGACCACCGCGACGGACAGATAGGTGGCCCGGGGAACGGTCTTGTGGGGTTCACGGGCCTCCTCGCCGTAGATGGCGGTGGCCTCGAAGCCGAACATCGACGCCACGGCGAACATCAGCGCCACGCCGGGAGCGCCCTGGAGCGCGGCGGACGGCGAGAAGCTGTCCGTGAGGCCGAGCCCTTCGGGGCCGCCGCCCTTGAAGAGGGTCACGAGGGCGAAGGCGATGAGGATGCTGAACTCGGCAAGCACGAAGACGGCAAGGATCTTGGCGCCCATCTCGATGCCGGAGGCGCCGAGCACCTGCACGATCACCATGGTGACGAGGGCCCAGACCCACCACGCCACGTGCGCCCCGGTGTGGTGCTCGACAAGGCCGCTCATGATGCTGCCGTACAACCCGTACATGCACGCCTGGACGGCGCAGTAGGCGAAGAGCGCGACGGCGGCGCTGCCGGAGCCGGCCGAGCGGCCGAGCCCTTTGCCGATGTACGTGTAGAAGGCGCCGGCGTCCACGACGTGGCGGCCCATGGCGACGAAGCCCACGGAGAACAGCAGGACGATGACGCCGGCCGCGAGGTAGGCGGCCGGAGCGCCTGCGCCGTTGCCGATGGCGATGGCGATGGGCACGGCCCCGGCGATGCCGGTCAGCGGCGCCTGGGCGGAGAGAACGAAGAAGAGGATGCCGAGGACACCGAGAGAGTCGGGCTTGAGTCTGCCTGCTATGGATGCATCATCAGCGGTCTGCGTGGCGACCGCGGTCTGACTGTCCACTCGAATCACCTGCCGGGGGACGGGGAGGGCGGAGTTTTGTTTTAGGCCAAACGAGTTGCCTCATGGTGGGCTGGAACTATCCGTTTGGCAAGGGGTTGCGGTGAGATCCTTGTGCGGACACGGAGGTCTTTACAGGACCGTGATTCGGGCGGCGGGCCGGTCGGCCGCGCCCCGGCGCACGAGCCGTACGAGGACCGGCCTCGACGTCTTCCGGCGGACGCCCAGCAAGGTCAGCAGGGTCCGCTCGGCACCCGTCCGCCGGCCGCCGTGCCGCGACTTCGACCTTCATGACGGCTCCTGCCTCTCGAAGGGGGTCCGGTATCAGCGAAGACGGACGGGGAGGTGGGTGGTCGTGCGCAGGAACTCGGTGTGCGCACAGGCGGGCTCTCCCGCCAACTCGATGCCGGAGAACCGGGCGAGGATCGAACTGAAGACGATGTCGGCCTCGGCGCGGGCCAGGACCTGGCCGGCGCGGCCGTGCATGCCGGAGCCGAACGCCAGGTGCTGACTGGCGGCGAGGGGGCGGGTGTGGTCGAAGGTGTCGGGGTCGGCGAAGACCTCGGGATCGCGGTTGGCCGAGGCGATGAGCAGGGCCAGCGCCTCGCCGGCCGGTACGGTGGTGCCGCCGATGACCGTGTCCTGCGTGGTCAGGCGCACCACCATGGACTCGGGCGTGTCGATCCGCAGGATCTCGTTGATGATGCCCGGCCGCGCCTCCGGCTCGTCGCGGTAGGCGGCGAACAGCTCGGGCCGCCGCGCCATCAGCCAGATGCCGTGGTTGATCAGGTGCTTCACGTCGAGGTGGCCCACGGCGAAGAACAGGAAGATCGTGCAGACGACTTCCTCCTCGGTCATCCTCCCCTCGTCCTGCGCGACGATGAAGGCGTCGATCAGCCCCTCGCCGGGGTGGGCGCGCCTGTCGGCCACCAGCCGGCGGATGCGCTCGGCGAACCAGGCGAACGCCTCCGTGGTGGCGCGGGCCTCCTCGTCGTTGCCGCCGGGACCGAGGCTCAGCCCCGACGGCCTTGGGCGTGAACCAGCGGTTGGTGATCCTCCGCAGCCGCGTGTGGTCGGGGGCGTCCCTGCCGAGCATGGTGTGGTGGATCGGGGCGGCCGGCCCGAAGTCGAGCCGCTCCACGCTCAGGGTGGGGTTGCGGATCAGCCGGGCGACGTCCTCGTAGCGGAAGACGACGTACAGGCCCGCCGGATGCCGGTAGACCGGGTGCTCCTTCAATACTTCGCGGGCGGGTAATCGACTCCTTACGCCGCCCGAAACAGACGAGTCCCCGTCGCCGGGCGACGGGGACTCGGTCTGACCTGCTGTTATGGCAGGGACAACGACATGGGCGGCTACTCCGCCTCCCCAGGCTTCCGGATCAGCAGTGACCGCAGCTCCTTCAGCGCGGCCTCGGTGACGTCCGGCTCGTCGAAGACCAACTGGTGCAGCACGAGGCCCTCCAGAGCGGCGAAGACGAGCCGGGTCAGGGCAGGGCTGGTGCCTTCGGGCAGGCTGCGGGACAGTTCCCTCTCCGTGGCCTGGAAGTACTCGTCGTACAGCGCGCGGATCTGCGGCAGCAGCTCGGGCCTGCGCCGGGACTCGAGCATGAGCTCGTACTGGAACGTCTGCAGGGCAGGCGCACGCGTGACCATGTCCGCCAGTCCCGCCGCGAAGTCCGCGATGTCGCCCGTCCCCGGCTCCAGGGAGCTCGTGCTCGCGCTGGTGCGCACCGCGTGTTCGAGGGCCGCCTCGATCAACGCGTCCCGGGAACCGAAGTGGTGCACCACGAGCCCGTGCGTGACACCCGCCTCCTCCGCGACGGCGCGATAGGTGAGCTTGCGCAGCCCGCCTCGGGCCACGACGCGCACAGCGGCGTTGAGCAGGGCCTCGCGGCCGGTCCCGTAGTCCACCCGCTTGCGGGGCCTGGCCGGGGGCTTGTCGGAGGAATCGCTCATGCGCGCGACCCTACCCGTACGCCGGGCCGGCGGACCGTCGCAGGGGCGTCAGCGCTTCGGCGGGCGGATGCCGCGGAACTCCCAGTCGCCGCCGAGCGCGGTGGACAGCACCTCCTCGGACTCGGTGGGCTGCGCGCCGACATCGGCGCGGATGGGAGTGGGGCCGGTGACGATGTGGTTGGTGAGCCGTCCGAGGCCCTCCACCTCGACCTCGACGACGTCACCGGGCCGTACGGGCCGGGAGTTGGCCGGCGTCCCCGACAGGAGGACGTCGCCCGGGTACAGGGTGATGGTGCGGGCGATGTCGGCGACGAGGTAGTGCATGTCCCACTGCATCTCGTCCGTCGAACCGTCCTGGACGACCTCGCCGTTGACATACGTCCGCAGGCTCTTGCCGTGGAAGTCCCAGTCGGTGACCAGCCCCGGACCGAGCGGGCACAGGGTGTCGGAGCCCTTGACCCGGAGCATCGAGCCGGCGTCGGTGTCACGGAAGTCGTGCAGGCCGTAGTCGTTGGCGACGGTGTAGCCGGCGATGTACTCGCCCGCTTCGGCCGGGGAGATGTTGCGCGCGGTCCTGCCGATGACGATGGCGACCTCGCCCTCGTAGTTGAGCCACTTGCAGCCCTCGGGACGCACGATCGCGCCCTTGTGGGCGTTGAGGGCCGACGTCGGCTTGTGGAAGTAGGTGGGCGTGGCCGGCAGCTCGATCCCGAACTCCTCGACGCGGCTGCGGTGGTTGAGGTGGACGGCGATCACCTTGGAGGGGACGACCGGCGGCAGGTGGTGCGCCTCGTCGGTCTTGACGCGGCGGCCGTCCCCGGCGACCAGCTCGTCACCGTCGACGGTGACCTGGACTGCGGCGCCGTCGAGCAGGATGCGGCGGTACTCAGGCATGAGCGGACTCCTGTGCGGGGGTGTGGGATGCGGTCCAGCCGCCCTCGGGGCGGTCGAACCAGAGGTGCACCTGACCGGTGCCGATCGAGTTCTCGTACTCGCCGTACTGACGTGCCCTGGCGACGCAGGCACGCTCGCCGAGGGCGCCGGCCATCATCAGGTAGTGGAAGAACTTCGCTTCCGGCTTGTACTTCCAGAACTCGTCCATGGTGTCCAGGACCCGGTCGTGGCGGCCCTCCTTGAACCAGGCGATCCGCTCGTGATCGGCCTCGCGCGCCTCGGGTGTGAAGATGTGCACCGGGTCGCTGGCCTCGTGGTTTCGCAGTTCCCTGAGCGGCCAGAACGTGTGCGACAGGGCTCCTGACGCGATCAGCAGCACGCGCCGCCCCGGGGTGGCGGCGATACCGTCGGCCAGGGCGCGGCCGAGCCGCAGGTGGTCCTCCATGTCGCCGGTCTGGCAGACCCCGATGGTCACCCACCGCTTGTCGGGCAGGCCCTCGCCGAGGAACTTCCAGAGGTTGATGGTGGCGTAGTAGATCGGCAGGTACTCGTCATCGATGGCGGTGATCCAGGTGCCGTGCTTGTCCGCGAACTTCTCGATGTTGTGGGCCAGTTCGGGATCACCGGGGAAGTCGTACGGCATACGGCACATCCCGCGTGGCAGCTCCTCGGAGGTGAACAACCCCGCCCGCCGCTGCTGCGCGGTCACCACGAACTCGACTGTCGTCGCCCAGTGCGAGTCGAGGACCACGACGGTGTCGTAGTCGTCCCGCTCGAAGACCTCCTTGCGAAGCTGGTGCAGGCCCGTGACGAGGGTGATCTCCTTGCCCTCGTTGAGCTCCAGCCGGTCCTCTTCGGGCAGCACGATGGTGGGGACGTGGGCGAGGAGGCCCGCCCCGACGATCTCACCCATGGTTCGTCCATCCGTTCGGTGCGGTGACCGTGTTCTTCAGGTCGCAGTAGAAGTCGAAGCTCCAGGTGCCGCCCTCGCGGCCGACGCCGGAGAGGCGGGAGCCGCCGAAGGGGGCCTGCAGATCGCGGACGAAGAAGCAGTTGACCCAGACCGTGCCCGCGACGAGCTGCCCGGTGACGCGTTCGGCGCGCTCCGGGTCGCCGGTGGCGACGGTGGCGGCCAGCCCGAAGCGGGTGCCGTTGGCCAACCGGACGGCCTCGTCCTCGTCGGCGAAGGTCTGCAGCGTCAGGACCGGGCCGAAGACCTCCTCCTGCACGATCTCCGCGTCCTGGTCGACATCGGTGAGCAGGGTGGGCGCGTAGTACTGGCCCGCCCCCCGGTGCCCGCCGATCACCGCGCGGGCCCCGGCCGCCACGGCCCGCCGCACGAAGCCGTCGATCTTCTCCAGCTGGCGGGGATGGATGTTGGGCCCGATGTCGGTGGCCTCGTCGCGCGGATCACCCTGCTTCAGCGCGCTCGCCTTCTCGACGAACCGGCGCGTGAACTCCCCCGCGACCGACTCCTCGACCAGCAGCCGGGTGGCCGCGAGGCACACCTGGCCGGCGTTGTCGTACTGCTCCACCGCCAGGTCGACGGCAAGGTTCAGGTCCGCGTCGGCGAACACCAACAGCGGCGACTTGCCCCCCAGTTCGAGACTCAGGGGCGTGAGGTTCGCGGCCGCCGACTGCGCGATGCGCGTGGCCGTGGGCACCGAGCCGGTGAAGCTGATGCGGCGCACGTCCGGATGCGAGGTCAGCGCGTCGCCGATCTCGGAGCCGTAGCCCTGGACGACGTTGAGGACACCTGCCGGGAGTCCGGCCTCGGCGGCGATGTCGGCCAGCAGGGAGGCGGTCAGCGGCGACCACTCGGCGGGCTTGAGGACGACCGTGTCGCCCGCGGCGAGGGCCGGTGCGACCTTCCAGGTGGCCAGCATGAGCGGTGCGTTCCACGGGGTGATCAGGACGCAGGGGCCCGCCGGGTCCCAGCTGACGTGGTTGGCGTGGCCGCGCGTCTCGAAGTCCCCGTGCTCCAACTGGAGCAGCCAGTCCGCGAAGAAACGGAAGTTGTGCGCCACGCGTGGCATCACTCCGCGGCGGTGGGAGCGCAGCAGGGCGCCGTTGTCGGTGGTCTCGACGATGGCGAGCTCTTCGATCCGCTTCTCGACCCCGTCGGCGATCGCGTGCAGGATGCGGGCGCGCTCCGCGCGGGAGGTGGCGGCCCAGGCGGGGAACGCGGCGTTCGCGGCGGCCACGGCGGCGGCCGCCTCCATGGCCGTGCCCCGGGAGATGTGGCCGATCGTGCCGCCGTCGATGGGCGAGGCATCCTCGAACGTCTGCGCGGAGGCGACTCGCTCGCCGCCGATCCAGTGCCGGGTGTCGACGGCGACCCCGGCCACGGTGATGGTGTGTTCGCTCATGGTCTGTCCTCCGGTCTCATGATGGTGGGGTCTACTCGGCGCCGGAGGTGCCGGATTCCAGCAGTCGGCCGCCGTCCCAGACGACGCCGACCTGGCGGTAGTAGGCGCCGATCGGCTCGCGGATCTCCAGGCGGGCCAGTTCTTCGGTGGGCGCCTCGAACAGCTCCAGTTCGGCGTCGCCGCGCCAGGCCTGTCCCGCCTCGAAGGACGCGGCCCCCGACTCGATCAGCTCGTCGAGAGCGAGGCCCTTGCCCTTCTCGATGGAGGGCAGCCAGCGGTGGTGGGCCATCGGGTGGGCGTTGACGAAGCCGTTCGACTCCGACGGCTCGCGCAGGGTGACCACGGCCTGGGCCAGGCGCCGGTCGGCGGCGGCGAGCGTGGCGCCGAACCGGGCCCCCGCCTCGATGCGCGGCGCGGGGCCGTACGGGTGCGGGCGGGTCTGGTGGATCGAGCCGAGCTTCTTCGGGTAACCCTGGTGCAGGCCGCGCGCGATGGCGAAGTCCTTGTCGACCCAGATGTAGACGCAGCGCGAATAGGTCTGTCCCCGGTACTTGCACCGGACGACCGCGAAGGCCTCCTTGTACTGGGAGAGCACGGGATCGAGCAGCTCCGCCCCGGACGCCGAGCAGGACTGCCAGTCGGCCCAGATCAGCGCCACCGCGCCGGGGTCCTCGTCGGCGAGCTCCAGTGGCTCGGGAAGCAGTTCACGCACGCGTGCCGGGTCGGTGCGGTACTCGACGGTGAGCAGGTCACCGGAGTACCGCCAGGGCGGCGAGGGGACCAGCGACGAGGCTCCGCTCGCCGTCTTGGGGAAGAAGAATCCACGGACGGTGGTCATGTCAGCAAAGTCCTTCAGGGGTGAGGGCGGGCTGCTTGAGCAGTTCGGCGCGGTAGCGGGAGGCGGCGGCCGCCGCGGCGTGGCCGCCGAGGGCGACGACACCGGCCAGCCGGCCGCCGGCGTGGTAGCCGACTACGACGTCACCGTCGAGGTCGCCTTCGAGTACGCGCACGTCCTCCTTGCCGAGTACCGGCGCCCCGAAGGACTGCAGGCGGAAGTCGTGCTGGTCGCTCCAGAAGGTGGGCAGCGGCGCGAACGCGGACAGCTCGTGCTCGGCGCCGTTCAGGTGGGCGACGAGGGTCTTCGCGGCATGCTTGGCGGTGTCCGTGGGGATGCACCAGTGCTCCACACGGCGGGGTACGCCGTCGTAGCGGGCGTTGGGGAAGCGGGCGATGTCACCGACGGCCACCACGTCGGGCCGTCCGCCGACGCGCAGGTGCTCGTCGGTGGGCACGCCGTCGGCCAGGTCGAGGCCGTTGCCGTCCAGCCACTCGGTGTTGGCGACCGAGCCGACCGACTCGACCACCACGTCGGCGGGCAGGACGGTGCCGTCGGCGAGGGCGACGCCGGTGACGTGGCCGTCGCCGGTGAAGCCGGTCACACCCGTGCCGAGGGCGAAGCGCACGCCGCGCTCTTCGTGGCGCTTCAGCAGGGCCTTGGCGAGGAGCTCGCCGAGGGGGCCGACCATCGGCAGGGGCAGCGGGTCGACGACGGTCACCTGACGGGCGCCCAGAGCGACGGCGGTGGCGGCGACCTCGCAGCCGATGAAACCGCCCCCGACGACGACCACCCGGGTTCCGGGCCGGGTGAGGGCCTGCCGCAGGCCCTGCGCGTCGTCGATGGTGCGGACGGTGTGCCGACCGGCGAGCGGGCCGGGGCAGCGCAGACGTCGGGGCCGCATTCCGGTGGCGACGACCAGACCGTCGTACGACAGTGCCTCGCCGTCGTCGAACTCGACGATGTTCTCCGCGAGCCGCGCGGCGACGACTTTGGTGCCCAGCCGCCACTCCGCGTCGGCCACGCTTGCCCGCGGGCGGAAGGAGAGCGACTCGAAGGCGGCCTTGCCGGCGAGAACCTCCTTGGACAGGGGCGGCCGGTTGTAGGGCATGTGCGGCTCGTCACCGACGAGCGTGATGGCCTCGGCCCAGCCGGCGGCCCGCAGTTGCTCCGCCGCGCGCAGGCCGGCCATGGAGGCGCCGGCCACGACGATGCGTGCACTCCTCGGCGTCATGGTCAGCCCTCGAGACGGATGGCCTGGAGCGGACACACGTCGGCGGCTTCCTCGACCTCGTCGCGCAGCGCGTCGTCGGGGTCGGGGACGTAGGCGAGGTGGCCGCTGTCGTCCATGGAGAAGACATCGGGGGCGGCGAAGACGCACTGGCCGTGGTCCTGGCACTTGTTCATGTCGACGACGACCTTCATGGCCGGTCCTCCTGGAGGTGCGGGCGTCGGGGCGGGAGAGGCAGGGAGGAAGAGGGGCCCGACCGCCGTCGGATCGCCGTCGGCCGGGCCCCGGCCAAGAGCCCGGCAACCGACCGGACCCTTACTCATTTGGCTTCAAACAACATAGGAAGCCGTCCGGCTCTGGTCAATACCTATCCATGCGGATAATTTTTTCCCCTGCCCCCTTGCGGGGTGTCCGTAGCGCTCATACCGTTTGGCATCAAACAAGCCGTCCGTACGTCGCGCCCCCACCCGTACCGGCCCTCTGACTACGTTCCACACCCCTAGCGCCCGAGGAGACATCGGTGAGCGCAGCCCCGACCCCCAGCCTCCGTCAGCACATGCAGCGGCTCGCCGCCGAGGGTATCGACGTGGTGCGCGTGACCTATCCCGACCTCATCGGGACCGACCGCGCACGCGACATCCTGCTGGACCACCTGCCGTCGGCTTGCGACCACGGTCTGGCCTTCTGCCGGGCCGTCTACCACACCAGCCCCCAGGGTGACGTGGTCCCCGTCTCCGGCGGTCTCGACGCCGGCCTGCCCGACATCACCGTGCGACCGGACATGGACACCCTGGCCCCCCTCCCCTGGGAGCCCGGAGTCGCCTCCTGCCTAGCCGACGTCACCGACCCGGCCACCGGCCTGCCCGCGCCCGAGTCGCCCCGCGATCTGCTGCGCACCGTCCTCGCCCGGTGTGCCGAACACGGCCTGCGACCGGTGGTCGGCCCCGAGCTCGAGTACTTCCTCTGCGAGGAGGCCCCGGCCTCCCCGAGCGGCTGGAAGCGTTACTCGGGCGCCGCCGGGGCCGTCTACACCGCCGGTCTGCGCGCCGACGGCGACGATCACCTGCTCCGCACGCTGCGTCTGCTGCGGGACATGAACATCGGCGTGACCAGCGGAAACCACGAGTTCGACGGCGGCCAGTTCGAGATCAACCTCACCCACTCCGAGGCCCTGTCCGCCGCGGACCGCGCTTTCCGCTTCAAGTCCGCGATCAAGGAGCTGGCCCGGAAGGAGGGGAAACACGCCACCTTCATGGCCAAGCCGTTCAACGACGCCGGCGGATCCGGTTTCCACCTCCATCTGTCCTGCGACAGCTTCGACGAGGAAGGCGCCGGTAACGCCTTCGACGATCCCGCCGGGCCGTACGGGCTGTCCGCCACCGCACGCCACGCCGTCGCCGGCATCCTCGCCCACGCCCCGGCCCTGGCCGCACTGGCCAACCCGACCGTGAACTCCTACAAGCGTTTCGGCCCGGACACCCTCGCGCCCTGGCTGATCGACTGGGGCCTGGACAACCGCAGCGCCATGGTCCGCATCCCGCCCGAGCGCGGCTCCGGCGCACGGTTCGAACTGCGCCTCGGTGACGCCAGCGCCAACCCGTACCTGCTGATCGCGGGCACGGTCGCCGCCGCGCTGCTCGGGGTTCTGGCCGGCGAGGAGCCCCCCGCCCCCTTGGAGGGGTACGGCTACGACACCTCCAGGGCGGCCGTGCTGCCCATGAGCCTGCCGACCGCGCTGGACGCCCTGGAAGCGGACACGGAACTGACCGACGTCCTCGGCAAGAACTTCACCGACTCCTTCCTCTCCTACAAGCGCAACGAGATCGAACGCTTCCACCGGCACGTCACCGACTGGGAGTTCACCGAGTACGCCTACCACCTGTGACGACTGGGAGCCATCCGATGACGACCGAGACCCCGACCGCCGCCGTGCACGAACCGATGCCACTGGCGGACGTCAACCTCTCCGACCTGGACAACTTCACCGACGGGGTCACCCCGTGGCGGATGTTCCACACCCTGCGCCACCAGGACCCGGTGCACTGGCAGCCGGAGGAGGCCCCCAACTCCGGCTTCTGGGCGGTGACCCGGCACGCCGACATCGCCCGCGTCGACCGTGACGCCGAGACCTTCACCTCGATGAAGTTCGTGAACCTCGAAGAGGTCGACGAGGACCAGATCAAGACACGGGCTTCCATCCTGGAACTGGACGGCATCCGCCACCGCGCGCTGCGCAGCCTGCTCCAGCGCCAGTTCGGCGCGAGCGTCATAGGCAGCTACACCGACTTCCTGCGCGGTCTGACCGCCACCACGCTGGACGCGGCGCTGGCCAAGGGGAGCTTCGACTTCGTCGCCGACGTCTCCGCCGACTTCCCCATCAACGTCCTCGCCCGCCTCCTCGGCGTACCGCCGGAGGACAACCAGCAACTCATCGACTGGGGCAACCGCATCATCGGCAACACCGACCCCGACTACGCCGACGTCCTGCTGGACAGCGCGGAGAGCGAGCAGTACCGCCACCTGCCCTTCCGCTCCCCGGCCTCCCTCGAAGTCTTCGAATACGGCCGTGAGCTGGCCCGGCAGCGGCGCGGCGGCGACGGCACCGACCTGGTGTCCAGGCTGGTGAACACCACCCCGAAGGACGGTGTGCCGCTCTCGCCGCAGGACTTCGACAACTACTTCCTGCTCCTCGTCGTGGCCGGCAACGAGACCACCCGCCACACCATCACCCACTCCATGCTGGCCCTGCTCCAGCACCCCGAGCAGCTGGCCCGGCTTCAGGAGAACCCCTCCCTCATCCCGACGGCGGTGGAGGAGTTCCTGCGCTGGGCGTCGCCCGTCTACCACTTCCGCCGCACGGCGACCCGTGACGTGGAACTGGGTGGCAAGCGGATCAAGGAGGGCGACAAGGTCGTCATGTGGTTCGCCTCCGGCAACCGCGACGAGAAGGTCTTCGGCAACCCGTACGACTTCGACGTCGCCCGCACCGACAACGATCATGTGACCTTCGGCAAGGGCAGCCCGCACCTGTGCCTGGGCAACCTGCTCGCCCGCACCGAGATCCGCATCATGTTCGAGGAGCTCATCCCGAGGATCGCCGACATCCGTCTGGCCGGCGAAGTCCCGCGCGTACGCTCCAACTTCGTCAACGGCATCAAGAAACTGCCGGTCGAGGTCACCCTCGTCTGACCGTTTGACCCAGCTTTCCCGATGGGGGCGGCCGCCGGAACTCCCGAACTCGACCGAGCGGCCGCCCCTCACGTCTGCCTCGGACACGCTTGCTCAGCGCGATCGCCGCTGTCCCCGAGCGCCTGCGTCCGGCCGCGTCGGCGGTCACCGCTCCCCTACGCCATCCCGCTGCTCCTGGCCCGTGAGCTCGGCACCCCCGGCCTTCTCTCGCAAGCTCCTCGACGAACGCCTGCAGATCTGGGCGAAGTCCTGACGCGCGGTGCCGTTTACCGCCGTGCCCTCTTGACAAGCTCCGGCCGCCGACGGCAATCTTCCATTAAGCAGAAAGAGAGTTCCACCATACGAAATACAGTCCGGTTGAACTCGGAGAGTGCACGGAAGGGAGCGTCCGAGGGCCCATGGGATTCGCGGAGCAGCGCTACACCGTCAACCTGTCGATCCTCTTCACGGAACTCCCGCTCCTGGAGCGCCCCGCGGCCGCCGCCGCGGCCGGCTTCACCGCGGTCGAGCTGTGGTGGCCCTGGGTCGACTCCCCCACTCCCCCTCGGTCCGAACTCGACGCCCTGCGTGGCTCGTTCGAGGACGCGGGCGTACGGCTGACCGGGCTGAACTTCTACTCGGGGGTGCTGCCCGGACCGGATCGCGGCGCGCTGTCGATCCCGGGCGAGGAAGCGGAGCGCTTCCGCGCCAACGTCGACGTGGTCGCGGAGTTCGCCGAGTCAGTCGGCTGCGGGGCGCTCAACGCGCTGTACGGCAATCGCGTCGCCGGTGTGGACCCGGCCGAGCAGGACGCCCTGGCCCTGGACAACCTGGTCCTGGCCGCGCGTGCCGCCGACCGGATCGGCGCGATCCTGCTGATCGAGGCCCTGAACAAGGTGGAGTCACCGCTCTACCCGCTGGTGTCGGCCCCGGCCGCCGCCGACGTCGTCGACAAGGTCAACGAGGCCTCGGGCCTCGGCAACGCGCGCTTTCTGATGGACCTCTACCACCTGTCCATGAACGGCGAGGACCTCCCGCGGGTGATCGCCGAGCACACCGGGCGGACCGGGCACGTGCAGATCGCCGACAACCCCGGCCGCGGCGTCCCCGGCACCGGGGCCGTCCCCTTGGAGGATCTCCTCGACCAGCTGGGCAAGGCCGGTTACGAGGGCCTGGTCGGCCTGGAGTACAAGCCGGGCGACCGGCCGAGCTCCGAGGCCTTCGAGTGGCTCCCCCGGGAGGCCCGCGCGGCTCGCCGAGGCCGCTGAGGCCCACCCCACCGCCGTAGCAGAGCAGTCAGAGAGGCACCCTCACCATGAGCAATCTCCCCAAGGTCGCGTGGATAGGGCTCGGCATCATGGGCTCCCCCATGTCCGAGAACCTGATCAAGGCGGGTTACGACGTCACCGGCCACACCCTGGAGCAGGACAAGCTGGACCGGCTGACCGCCGCCGGCGGGACCGCGGCGGCCTGTGTCGCCGACGCCGTGCGCGACGCCGACGTCGTCATCACGATGGTGCCCGCCTCCCCGCAGGTCGAGGCCGTCGCGTACGGTCCCGACGGCATCCTGGCCAACGCCCGGCCCGGCACCCTGCTGATCGACATGTCGTCCATCACCCCGCAGACCTCCGTCGACCTGGCGAAGGCCGCGCGGGAGAAGGGCATCCGGGTGCTCGACGCCCCGGTCTCCGGTGGTGAGGCCGGCGCCGTCGAGGCCGTGCTGTCCATCATGGTCGGCGGCGACCGGTCCGATTTCGACGAGGCCGTGCCGCTGTTCGAGGCGCTCGGCAGGACGATCGTGCTGTGCGGTCCGCACGGTGCGGGGCAGACCGTGAAGGCCGCGAACCAGCTGATCGTCGCCGTCAACATCCAGGCGTGCGCCGAGGCCGTGGTCTTCCTGGAGAAGTCGGGCGTCGATCTCACGGCGGCCCTCGACGTCCTGGGGGGCGGGCTCGCCGGGTCGACCGTGCTGGCCCGCAAGAAGGGCAACTTCCTTGACCGGGACTTCAAGCCGGGCTTCCGCATCGACCTGCACCACAAGGACATGGGCATCGTCACCGACGCGGCCCGCACCGTGGGCGCCGCCCTGCCGGTCGGCGCCGTGGTCGCCCAACTGGTGGCCTCGCTGCGCGCCCAGGGCGACGGCGGCCTCGACCACTCGGCCCTGCTGCGGGCCGTGGAACGCCTCTCCGGCGCCCAGGTCTGAGGGTCGCTCCACCCACTTCCGGTCCGCGGCGGCGCCGACATCTGTCCTGTCGCGCCCAGGCGCCGCCGCGGGCCGGAACCGCCGTCCCGGGTACGCCGACTTCCTGAGCGACGTCGGCGTACCCGCCTCGGCGGCCGTACGACCCCTGACGGGGGGTGAAGCTCGGGCCGTCGCCGACGGGTGTGCCGTGCGCCCCGCCCCGGCGATCGTCTTCCTCCATCCCCTGCCATCCCCGATCGGCGTCCGGTCCCTGGTGAACACCCATCAGCCACCGGACGCACCGCCCGCGACCGTTTCCGACCGACCCGGATGAGGGGTGAGCGTCGGTCGCTCGCGGGCAGGGCACGGACCGCGGCGGCGCTGCGCGCCAGTGCGGTGGTGAAGGCCCCGGCCCGCGTCTCGACGTGAGGGACACGAGACCGGAGCCGCCGCGGCCGCCGCGGTCCGACCCGTCGATTTCGCTCAGCCCGTGCACCGCCCAGCCGGTGGCGGGCCTTTCGCGATCAGGGTGCGACACCCCGATCACCGGCGGCCGTCAGCGCCCGCTGCCTACGCAAGGCTGCGTAGAGCGTCTACGGAACCCTCAAATCAAGCTCTGAAAGCACGCCGGGGGGCTTCAACTGCCCCTGGGGCAGGGCACATTCTCGACACACGAGGCCCGCCGGCACGGGGGCGGCGGGCCTCGACGGGGGAAAGGCCCCACGGGGGAAACGGGGGCCCGGGGGAAACGGGGGCCCGGGGATCGGGGGTGAACCGGGGTAACGGGGGAGGCCGAGCGCGGCGGCGCGACGAAGCGGCTCGCATGCACGCGAGGTCACGTCGCCGCAAGGCCTCCCCTCTCCCTGTCCGCCCTCTCCGAGACGCTCGGCGCCGTGCGAGGACCCGGGCACGGGACGGGGCGGCCCACCCCCAGGATGAGCCGCCCCCGACTCCGACGAGACACAGCCGACGCCCAAGGTCACCGGCGGCGACGCTCCACGCCACCGCGGATGCCCCTCAGCCCCTCAGCCCCTCACACCCGCAACGGCTTGACGGACGTGGGAGCGTGCCCCGGCTCCGTCGCGATCTCCTCGAACTCGACCACGTCGCCAATGTCGTTCGTCGTGGACATCGCGATGTTGGTGACGCGCTCCAGGATCGCCTCGACGACCACCGGGACCCGGTACTCCGCCGCGAGCTTCTTGGCCTGCTCGAACGCGGCGCCCAGGTCGGCCGGGTCCGTCACCCGGATCGCCTTGCAGCCGAGGCCCTCGGCGACCTTGACGTGGTCGACGCCGTAGACGCCCAGCTCGGGCGAGTTGACGTTCTCGAACTCCAGGTTGACCTGGAAGTCGATGTCGAAGGCGCGCTGGGCCTGCCGGATGAGGCCCAGGTAGGAGTTGTTGACCAGGACGTGGACGTACGGGATGCGGTGCTGCGCCCCGACGGCCAACTCCTCGATCATGAACTGGAAGTCGTAGTCACCGGAGAGGGCGACGACGGATGCCTCCGGGTCGGCCTTGGCGACGCCGAGCGCGGCCGGCACGGTCCAGCCGAGGGGGCCCGCCTGGCCGCAGTTGATCCAGTGGCGCGGGCGGTAGACGTGCAGCATCTGGGCGCCGGCGATCTGGGAGAGGCCGATGGTGGAGACGTACCGGGTCTCGGGCCCGAAGGCCCTGTTCATCTCCTCGTAGACACGCTGCGGCTTGATCGGGATGTCGTCGAAGTGCGTACGCCGCTGGAGGCGGGCCCTGCGGTCCTGCGCGTCGGCCGCCCACGCGGAGCGGTCCGGCAGCCGGCCGGCCGCCCGCAGCTCCCGTGCCACCGCGACGAACAGCTTCAGCGCGGCCCTGGCGTCGGAGGCGATGCCGTAGTCGGGAGCGAAGATCCTGCCGATCTGGGTGGGCTCGATGTCGACGTGGACGAACGTCCGCCCGGCCGTGTAGACGTCCAGTTTCCCGGTGTGCCGGTTGGCCCAGCGGTTGCCGATGCCGAGGACGAAGTCGGACTCCAGGAAGGTGGCGTTGCCGTAGCGGTGCGAGGTCTGGAGGCCGACCATGCCGGCATTCAGCTCGTGGTCGTCCGGCAGGACACCCCAGCCCATGAGCGTGGGGACCACCGGCACACCGGTCAACTCGGCGAACTCCACGAGGAGTTCGCAGGCGTCGGCGTTGATGATGCCGCCGCCGGCGACGATCAGCGGCCGCTGCGACGCGTTCAGCATCCCGATCGCCTTCTCGATCTGGGCGCGCGTGGCGGCCGACTTGTGGACCGGCAGCGGCTCGTAGGTGTCCGGGTCGAACTCGATCTCGGTGAGCTGCACGTCGACGGGAAGGTCGACGAGGACGGGCCCGGGACGGCCGGAGCGCATCAGGTGGAAGGCCTTCTGGAAGACGCCGGGGACCTGCGCGGCCTCCAGGACGGTGACGGCCATCTTGGTGACGGGCCCCGCGATGGAGGCGATGTCGACGGCCTGGAAGTCCTCCTTGTGGATCACGGCCGTGGGCGCCTGGCCCGTGACGCAGAGGATCGGGACGGAGTCACCGATGGCCGAGTACAGCCCGGTGATCATGTCGGTGCCGGCCGGCCCGGAGGTGCCGATGCAGACCCCGATGTTCCCGGCCCGGGTGCGGGTGTATCCCTCGGCCATGTGCGACGCGCCCTCGACGTGCCGGGCGAGGGTGTGCTGGATCCCGCCGGCCGCCTTCAGGGCCGCGTAGAAAGGGTTGATCGCGGCGCCGGGGACCCCGAACGCGTCACGGACTCCCTCGCGCTTGAGGATCTCGACTGCCGCGCGGGCAGCGGTCATACGAGCCATTGCGTACTCCTGCTTCAGCTGCCGGACTCGCGCTCCCGTCGCGCCCCGCGGTGAGCACTTCCGTGATCTGTCGGTGTGATTTCCGCACCTGCTCAGTCGCTCACTGATTCCACATTGCGGAAAATATTTTCTACTATCTGGAAGCAATGTAGGGGGCGGGTCAGGGAGCGTCAAGGGCGCGGAGCGCGGAACCCACCGGGGCGTCTCGGGGTGTTTCCCTGCCGGAGGGGCCCTGCCCGGGGCACGATGAGGAGGCGTTTGCGACGGGCCCGGCGGTGGGGTGGGGAGCATGAGCGAGAGCATGGCGGTGCGGTGCCCCGACTGCGGGCGGGAGCACCGGTACGCGGCCCCGGCCTACCCCTGTGCGTGCGGCGCCCCGGTCGCCCCGGCCCTCGACCACCGCGCCGCCCCGACCGCGGTCACCCACCGCACCTGGGACGAGGACTGGGTCACGGTCCGCTGCGGGAACTGCGGCCGCGCCGACCAGTGGCCCCACCCGGAGCTCGGCTGCTCCTGCGGGACCGTGCTGCGGGTGCCCGTGACCGGCGCCCTACGACCGCTGGGCCCGGGCGACGCCGTGCGGACGACCGGGGCGGACGACGGCCCCCGCGCGGCCTTCCGCCCCGTCACCATCCGCACGGCCCGCGACGCCGTCACCGCCGTCGCCCTCTATCTGCGCTGGCTGGGCTACCAGGACATCCGCCGCGCCGACCAGCGCCAGCCCGCGGGGATCGGGCTCGCCGCGCGGGGTGTCCTGGCCCAGGTGGACCCGTCGGTGCGCCCGGCCTCGCCGCGCGACGTCGAGTGCCTGTGGCTGACCGCCATGACCGAGTCCGCCGACTGCGTGTACTTCTCCCTCGCCGGGTACGTGGACGAGGCCCGCGACCGCGCCGACGGCCTGGGCGTCTCCCTGTTCGTCCTGGATCTCACGGGCACCCCGCAGCCGGTGAACCGCGCGGCGACAAAGCTGGTCGCCACCGGCGCGAGCACCTGAGCGACGACCACGCCGTACCGGCCGTCATCGGGAAGGCGTCCAGGACACGCAGCGCGCTGCAGATCCTGCGGTGCGCCAACCGCCCGTCGCAGAAGGCCCGCAGCTCCTCAAGGGTGGGCGGTGCGGCGGCCTCGCGCGGGACGACGCAGGGACGGCAACGGGGTCGCGCCCGTCCCATGGCCGTACGAGGTCACCGGAAGTCCTCCTCGCGGTACTCCGCGTCCGAGCCCTCGGCCGTGGCCTCGCGCAGCGCGATACGGCGGATCTTGCCGGAGACGGTCTTCGGGAGTTCGCCGAACTCGATGCGGCGCAGGCGCTTGTAGGGGGCGAGGACCGTCCGGGAGTGCTCGAAGAGCAGCTTCGCGGTGTCCGGGCCCGGTTCCCACCCGGCCGCGAGCACGATGTACGCCTTCGGCACGGCGAGCCGCACCTCGTCCGGCGCGGGCACCACGGCCGCCTCGGCGACCGCCTCGTGCTCCAGCAGGGCGCTCTCCAGCTCGAAGGGACTGATCTTGTAGTCGCTGGCCTTGAACACGTCGTCCGCGCGGCCCACGTAGGTGAGGTAGCCGTCCGGGTCCCGGGAGCCGATGTCGCCGGTGCGGTAGTAGCCACCGGCCATGGCCTCCGCCGTACGGTCGGGGTCTCCGTGGTAGCCGGTCATGAGGCCGACGGGGCGGCCCGAGAGGTCGAGGGCGATCTCTCCCTCGTCGGCGTCGGGGGCACCGGTGACGGGGTCGAGGAGGACGACCTTGTAGCCGGGGGCGGGCCGGCCCATCGAGCCGCTCTTCAGCTCCTGGCCGGGACTGTTGGAGACCTGGACGGCGGTCTCGGTCTGGCCGAAGCCGTCCCGGACGGTGACGCCCCAGGCGCGGCGGACCTGCTCGATCACCTCGGGGTTGAGGGGTTCACCGGCCGCGACGACCTCACGGGGCGGGGTCCGCAGCTGGCCGAGGTCGGCCTGGATGAGCATGCGCCACACGGTGGGCGGGGCGCAGAAGGTGGTGACGCGCGCGCGGTCCATCTCCGCGAGCAGCCGGCTCGCGTCGAAGCGCGTGTAGTTGTGGAGGAAGACGGTCGCCTCCGCGTTCCACGGGGCGAAGAGGTTGGACCACGCGTGCTTGGCCCAGCCGGGCGAGGAGATGTTGAGGTGGACGTCGCCGGGGCGCAGACCGATCCAGTACATGGTGGCCAAGTGGCCGACGGGATACGACACATGGGTGTGCTCGACCAGTTTGGGCCGTGCGGTGGTGCCCGAGGTGAAGTACAGCATCAGCGGGTCGGTGGCGTTGGTCGCACCGTTCGGCTCGAAGTGGGCGGGGGCCGCGTAGGCCTGCTCGTACGGCCGCCATCCCTCGACCGTGCCGCCGACCGTGGTGCGGGTGTAACGGCCGGGAACGTCCGCGAACTTAGCCGCCTCCTCGGCGCGCGCGATCACGTGCCGGACCCGGCCGCGCTCCACGCGGTCCCGCAGATCGGCCGGGCCGAGCAGCGGGGTCGCGGGGATGACGACGGCGCGCAGCTTCATCGCTGCGAGGGCGGTCTCCCACAACTCCGCCTGGTTGCCGAGCATCACGAGGACGCGGTCGTCGGCGCGGACGCCCCGGTCCCGCAGCCAGTTGGCGACACGCGAGGAACGTTCGGACATCTCGGCGAAGGAGAGACGGGTCTCGGCGCCGTCCTCCTCCACGATGTACAGGGCCGTGCGGTCGTTCCCACGTGCGATCACGTCGAACCAGTCGAGCGCCCAGTTGAAGTACTCGGGGCGGGGCCAGTCGAAACCCTTGTAGGCCGTGGCGTAGTCCTCGCGATGGGCCAGCAAGAAGTCCCGGGCCGCCCGGAACTCCTCCGTGGCGCTCGTCCTCGCCGACATGTGTCCTCCTCATTGCCGGACCGTTGCCTGACATCGTGTAATGCGTGATACACGTCTCACTACCCCCGAACGGGGGTGCGCCGCGCGGAAGGGGCGAGCTCGTGGCACTGGATCCCTCTGATTCCGTCGGGCCGGCCTGGTCGGGCCGGGCGGACCTGCGCGGCGCGCTGCACCGGCTGCGGCGGGCCACCGGACTGCCGCTCGCCTTCGCGGGTCTGGTCGAGCCCGGTCCCGGGCAACTGCGCATCAGCGAACTCCAGGGGAACCGGACCACCTCGCTCCAGGGCCTGGCCGTGCACTCCGGCAGCGGTCTCGGCGGCAAGGCGGTGGCCCTGGCCCGGCCCTGCTGGGTGACTGACTACTCCACGTCGCGCCGCATCAGTCACGAGTACGACGTCGCGGTC
The DNA here is from genome assembly GCF_018728545.1 of Streptomyces sp. ATCC 21386. Classification (NCBI taxonomy): domain Bacteria; kingdom Bacillati; phylum Actinomycetota; class Actinomycetes; order Kitasatosporales; family Streptomycetaceae; genus Streptomyces; species Streptomyces sp. ATCC 21386. The sequence goes on along the minus strand of NZ_JAAVVL010000001.1, from coordinate 3,058,164 downwards.
GCCGCCGAGGGCATCCGCTCCGTCCTCGCGGTCCCCGTCGTCGTACGGCGCCAGGTGCGCGGCGTGCTGTACGGCGCCCTGCGCGCGGCCCAGCCACTGGGCGACCGTACGGTCTCGGCCGCGCTGGACGCGGCACGGGACATGGAGCAGACGCTGGTGGTGCGCGACGAGGCACGGAACCTGCTGGCCGCGACCGTCCCGACGCCCGAGGGGGCGGCCGGGGCGTGGGAGGAGGTCCGGGAGGCACACGGGGCGCTGCGTGCGCTCGCCCCGCGCGTCGACGATCCGGAGCTGCGGGCGGAGCTGCTGCGGGTGTGCGGGCGCCTCGCCGGCGTGACCGGCGGGGGAAGCGCCCCGCCGGAGGGTGTGCCCCGGGTCGTCCTCACGGCGCGTGAGACGGATGTGCTGGCGTGCGTCGCGACGGGTGCCAGCAACCGGGTCGCCGCGGAGCGTCTGGGGCTGCGCCCCGAGACGGTGAAGGCATATCTGAGGTCGGCCATGCGGAAGCTCGGGGCGCACGGGCGGTGGGAGGCGGTGGTGGCCGCCCGCCGGGCGGGGCTACTGCCGTAGGTGGGGCGGTGGGGTCGGTTCTCGCACTGCGGGCCGGTTGGGGGCCGGTCGCGCGGTTTCCCGCGCCACTGACGGGGCGCCTCTCCCGGGGCGCGGCCGTCGTGTCCCGGGAGCATTCATGTAACGGGCCTGTGAAATTCCCTATGCCGTACCCTTCCTGTTATTTCCCACACCGGGCCGCGTTCCGAAATTCAAAGACCGGACGCCTAATATTGGCCCGGACACGACACTCGAGGGGAGCGGTGGCCCGTGCGACGGGAGTTCAAGGAGCCTGGGAGACCCCGCCCCGACCTGGTCATTGGCAGGGAGGAGCTGTTCGCCGGGGCGCGCGAGCAGCTTTCGCGGGGCGGCAGCGTGCTGGTGCACGGCTCCGCGGGCATCGGGAAATCGACCGTCCTGCGCGCCCTGGCCGCCGAATACGAAGACTCGGCACGGACGGTGCTGCGGTGCTCGGCCACCGAGTCCGAGTCTCATCTGCCGTTCCTCGCCCTGACCGACCTGCTCGGGCTGGTCATGGACGAGGTCTCCGACCAGCTGCCCGCGCCGCAGCGCACCGCGCTGGAGTCCGCGCTCACCGGCCGTGGCGAGTCCACGCTCCAGCGTGACGGGCTGGCCCTGCGGCTGGCCGTGCTGTCGACGCTGCGCGCGCTGGCCGCCAAGGGCCCGGTGCTGATCGTCGCCGACGACCTCCAGTGGCTGGATCCGGCCAGTGTGGAGCTGCTCGGGTTCGCCGCGCGGCGGCTCGGGGAGATGCCGGTGCGCATGCTGTGCGCCGTACGCACCTCGACGGACCCCCATGGCCACGAGCAGGACAGGTATCTACGCGCGTCTCCGCCCGACACCCTCGCCCTGCGGGTCGCCCCGCTGTCCCGGGCGCACGTCGCCGAGCTGCTGGAGAACCGCGGCTACACCGGTCTGCCCCGCTCGACCGTGCGTGACATCCACCGCACCAGCGGCGGCAACCCGCTGTTCGCGCTGGAGCTGGGCCGCGCCCTCGCCGACCGCGCGACCCCGCCGCGCCCCGGTGAGCCGCTTCCCGTGCCGACCTCGCTGCGGACCCTGGTCCTGAACCGGCTGGACATGCTCTCCGCCGAGGCCCGCCGTACCCTGCTGGTCGCCAGCGCCGGTGCCCGGCCCACGCTGGCGCTGCTGCGCGCCGCCGGGCGGGAGAACGCCGAGGCGGAGACCGCGCAGGCCGTCGAGCTGGGCCTGCTCGCTCCGGAGCGTGAGGCGCCGGGCGTGCGGTTCGCGCACCCCCTGGTCTCGGCCGCGCTGTACGCCGAGGCGACCGCGCAGGAGCGGCGGGCCGCCCACGCCGCACTGTCCACCGCCGCCGTCGACCCCATCGAACGGGCCCGGCACCTGGCGCTGGCCACCCAGGGCACCGATCCGCAGGTCGCCGCACGGCTCGGCGAGGCCGCCGCCGCGGCCCGGGACCGGGGCGCGCCCTCGGTCGCCGCCGAGCTGGGGCTGCTCTCGGCCCGGCACACCCCGGCGGACGCGACTCCCGGCCCGGACGAGCGGCGGTTGCAGGCCGCCGAGGACGCGATCACCGCCGGGGAGAACGACCTCGGCCGGGACATCGCGCGTGAGGTGCTGAGCCGGGCCACCGAGCCCGCCGAGCGGGTCCGGGCCTGGATGGTGGTGATCGACGCGGCCGGGCAGTCCCTCGCCGAGGTCGACGCCGTCTACCCGCAGGTCCTCGCCGACGCGGGCGACGACCCGCGGCTGCTCGGGCTGGTCCGCTACCAGCTGGCCTGGCGGGCGCTGGTCCTGGAGGGCGACTTCGCGCAGAGCCGGGAGGAGGCCGCGCGCGCCGCGGAGCTGGCCGGACGCGCCGAGGACCGGCGCACGGAGCTGCTCGCGCTGGCCTTCCAGGCGCAGACCGAGATGCTGATGGGCCACCCGGACGCGCCCATGACGATCAAACGGGCGCTGAAGGAGCCGCAGGACCCGCTGCTCGCGTGCCACCACAACGGGGCGGGTGCGACCCGCTTCCGCTGGCTGCTGATGAGCGACCAGCTCGGCGAGGCCCGCGCCACGATCACCTCGCTGCTGCGGGAGGTCCGCCGGCGCGGCATGGTCGAGAGCGAGGTGCACTACGTGCGCTTCCTCGCCGAGACCGAGCTGCGCTCCGGGCACTGCGGCCGGGCCCTCGACCTCGCCCGCGAGGGCTACGTCCTGGCCCGGGACTCCGGCATCGGCGAGGGCGCGTCCGCCATGCTCACCTCGCTCGCGGAGGCCGCCGGCGGCGATGTGGAGCGGGCCCGGGCACTCGCCCGTGAGGCCGCCGACCGCGCCGAGCAGGACGGCGACCTGATGTACCTCTCCCGCGCCCTCGGCGCCCTCGGGCACGCCCAGTTGGTGGCGGGGGACGCGCCGGGAACGGTCCAGTCCCTGCGTCGCGTGCGGGAGCTGGAGGACGGGCTGGGGATCTACGACCCCGCGCGCGGCCGGTGGCACGGCGACCTCGCCGAAGCCCTGGTGCGGGTGGGCGAGTTGGCGGAGGCGCAGGACGTCGTCGATGTCACCCGTCAGCAGGCGTTGCGGCTCGGCCGGGAGAGCGTGCTCGCCGTGCTCGACCGCGCCGAGGCCCTGGTGCGTGCGGCCCGGGGTGAACAGGACGCCGCCGTACGGCAGTTGACGTCGGCACAGGACCGGCTCGCCAAACTCGGCCACGGCCTGGAGGAGGCGCGGGCCGCGTACGCCCTGGCGGGGCTGCGCGCCGCCCCGCAGGGCCTCGGTGCCGGCCGGCCAGGGGGGGTGCCCGCACCGGGCGTGTACGACGAGGCGTCCCGGCTGTTCCGCCGGTGCCGCGCCCTGCCGTGGCTGCGCCAGGTGGAGGAGGCCTCGGTAGCCCCGGCGCCGCCGCCGCAGCCCGCGATCGCCCCGTCCGCGCTGGACGCCCTCTCCGTGCTCGCGGCGACGGAACGCCAGGTCGCGGAGCTGGTCATGGAGGGCGCGACCAACCGGGAGATCGCCGGCCGGCTGTACATCAGCGTGAAGACGGTCGAGGCGACCCTCACACGCGTCTACCGGAAGCTGGGTATCCGGTCGCGTGTGGACATCGTGCGTCTGGCGGCGGGACACCGTACGAACTGACCTCCCCGGGACCGGCTGACGAGCCCCTCCCGGGACCTGGGCCCTGTCGCGTCACATTCCCGTCTGCGTGTCGTCTGCCGCGCCGGGGAGACATCCGTGCGGGCGCACCGTGGAGGCATCCGTGTGGGGCGGCGACCTTGCGGCTCCAGCCTAGGCTCAAACCCCGGCCCGGGTCATCGAGGGTTTTCCCTCCTCAACTCCCCTAGGGGGATCCCCCCTTGGGAGCGACTCGCTCCGACTCTTAGTTTCTGTGACGTGCCGCACGCCAGGGCACACGGACCGGCCCGCCGCCCCCGCTCGGCTCCCCCGAGCGGGGGCGGCACCGCAGGCTCTGTGCACTCCCCCCACCCGCGCGTCCCCCACCGGCAACCCCCCATGAGGAGAACCATGTTCGGGTTCAACCGCGCCAAGAAGTCGATGGTCGCCGCCGCTGCCACCGCCGCCGCCGCTGCCGGCGCACTGCTGACCGCGCCCGGCGCCGTCGCCGCTCCCCAGCCCATCGTGGGTGGCACCACCACCACCGCGAGCGCGTACCCGTACGTCATGCAGATCACGAACGCCTCGCAGAGCCAGTTCTGTGGCGGCACCCTGGTCTCCCCGACGAAGGTCATCACCGCGGCCCACTGTGTCGAGGGCAGATCCGCCTCCAGCACCCGCGTGGTCGGCGGCCGCACCTACCGCAACGGCACCAACGGTACGGTCAGCCAGGTCAGCCGCATCTGGATCCACCCGAACTACACGGCCGCCGAACAGGGCAGCGACGTGGCGGTGCTGACGCTGTCGACGTCGATGCCGTACACCACGGTCCCGTACGTCTCCTCCTCCCAGACCAGCGTCTACGCGGCCGGCACCACCGCCCGTATCGTCGGCTGGGGCACGACCTCCTCGGGCGGCTCCTCCTCCAACCAGCTGCGCACCGCGACCGTGCCGACCGTCGCCAACTCGGTCTGCGGCAGCTCCAGCTCCTACGGCTCCGCGTTCATCGCGAGCGACATGGTGTGCGCCGGATACTCCTCCGGCGGCGTGGACACCTGCCAGGGCGACAGCGGCGGCCCCCTGATGATCGGGGGCGTCCTGGCAGGCGTGGTTTCCTGGGGTTACGGCTGCGCCGACGCGCAGTACCCCGGTATCTACACCCGGCTGACCACCTTCTCCAGCGCGGTCGCCGCGCAGGTCAACTCGTAACGGAAGACACGGGAAGAAGCGACGGGAAGTCGGCCCACGGACTCCTGAGGCACGTCCTCAGGTGATATCAGGGGGCGCCTCGAACCTGCCACGAGCGGTTCGGGGCGCCCCCTCTCCACTTGTGCGACGAGGGCGGCGGGCCGCGGTCGACGGCGGGTCACCGGTCGGCGGCTGCCACCGTGCCGAAGCGGATGTCGTACGAGCCGGTGCCGTGCAGCGTCTTGAGCAGGCGGGCGGCCTCCTCCACCAGCTCCGCGCGCTGCCGCACGGTGAGAGCGCCGAAGGGTTCGAGGGTCACGACGTCGCCGTCGAGCTTCCAGATACCGGCCAGGAAACCGTCGACGAGGAAGGTGCGGTGGGCCTGGTTCCCCTGCCAGGAACGGCCCTTGAGGTCGGGGGGCACGACCCGGGAACGGTCGGCGTGCGAGAGAAGGAGATTGTCGAACTCGGGGAGCAGCCGGGGCGGCGCCGGAGTCTCCGGGTCCGGGCGGGGCGCGTCCGGGAGGTCGAAGAGCTCGGTGCCGCGGTCGTCCCGGAAGGTGACCAGCTCCGGGCGCAGCCGCTCGAACGCCTCGCGCAGACGGGTCAGTCCCGCCCAGGTCTGCATGTCCTTCACGGAGGCGGGCCCGAAGGCGGCGAGATAGCGCCGGACCACGGCCTCGGGTGCCGGGGCCTCCTGGGCGGGCCGGCCGAGCCAGTGTTCGGCGGTCGTCAGGGCGACCTGCCCGCTCCTGCCCCACAGGCCGCGCGGGGTCACCTGGACGAGCGGCAGCCGGCAGCGCGCGGCGAGGCCGAGGGCGAACGGGTCTGCGTCGGGCCACTCCACGACCAGAGCCTCACGCAACTGCTTCAGTGTGCGCGGCTCGTCCTCGACGAGTTCGCGGGAGATGGCCTCCAGCCGGTCGAGGTCGACGCCGACCAGACCCTTGCGGAACAGGTTCAGCTCACGTTCCCGGGCCGGCTGCACCAACGGCCGCAGGGTGAGGCAGTCCTCGGCGGTGTGCGTGTGGATCGTGGACCGCATGCTGACGATGCGGACGACCTCCCGATCGGCCATCAGCTCCGACAACTGCTCGGGCGCGAAGCCGTCCAGACGGGCCGCGAGCGCGTAGTAGGGCGGCTGGACGTTCTGCGCCTGGAGGCCGACGAGGTGTTCGACGGCGTCGTGGGCGGACATCTCCACCCGGCTCAGGAGGAGTTGCCGGGCCAGGGTCGCGCGATTGAGAGCGAGGGTGCCGAGCCGGGGAGCGGCGGTCTGGGGCGCCTTGTTCGTCATGCTGTGCACGCTAGCGGGCGTTGCGGACAACTTCTGTCCTCGACATCGAGGGCGCACGGTTTTCACCGCCGAACTCCCCCGGCCCCTGTTCGCGCCCTGTCCGTAATCCGGTCCGTACCGGTCCGTAATCCCGTCCGTACCTGTCCGTATCCTGATGGGTGATCACACAGTCCTACGACTCCGCGCACCTCGGGAGGCATCCGCGATGGCCGATCGACGCGCCCGTCCGGCGCCGAAGAGCACCGGCCCCACTTCCAAGAGCGGCCGGAAGTCCGTCTGGCGCCGTGCGCTGCCCTCTCCGCCGACACCGCCCGGCGGGCCGACGACACCGCGCCCGGACCCGGCGCCACCGTCCGCGGTCGAGCGGGCCGCCAGTGTGGTGGAGGCGGCCTTGTACCAGGACGGGGTACGCGTCTCCTCCCCAGCGACCCTCGCGGACACCTTCCGCGAACTCCGCCGGGCCCCGGCGGGCATGGCGTGGATCGGGCTCGCGCGACCGACCGAGGCCGAACTCCTCTCCCTGGCCGCCGAGTTCGACCTGCACCCGCTGGCGGTCGAGGACGCGATGGAGGCGCATCAACGCCCCAAGCTGGAACGCTACGGCGACACCCTCTTCGTCGTCCTGCGTGCCGCGCGCTACCTCGACGCGCTGGAGGAGGTGGACTTCGGCGAGCTGCACGTCTTCGTGGGGCCGGACTTCGTCATCACGGTCCGGCACGGGGCGGCACCGGACCTGTCGGCCGTGCGCCGCCGGATGGAGAAGGACCCGGAACTGCTGAAGCTGGGCCCCGAGGCGGTCCTCTACGCCATCCTCGACGCGGTGGTCGACGGGTACGCGCCCGTCGTCGCGGGGGTGCAGAACGACATCGACGAGATCGAGACGGAGGTCTTCCGCGGCGACCCGGAGGTCTCCCGCCGCATCTACGAACTCTCGCGCGAGATGGTCGAGTTCCAGCGCGCCACGCGCCCCCTGGTCGGGATGCTCCACGGCCTGATGGCCGGCTTCACCAAGTACGAGACGGACGAGGAGCTCCAGCGCTACCTCCGCGACGTCGCCGACCACGTCACCCACACCAGCGAGCGCGTGGACGGCTTCCGCCAGGCCCTCACCGAGATCCTCACGGTCAACGCCACCCTCGTCACCCAGCAGCAGAACGCGGAGATGCGGGCCCTGGCGGAGGCGGGCTTCGAACAGAACGAGGAGATCAAGAAGATCTCGTCGTGGGCGGCGATCCTGTTCGCCCCGACGCTGGTCGGGACGATCTACGGGATGAACTTCAAGCACATGCCGGAGTTGCGCTGGGTCTTCGGCTATCCCTTCGCGATCGGCCTGATGGGGGTCGTTTGTGCCAGTTTGTACGTTATTTTCAAGCGGCGGGACTGGCTCTGAGCCCTTTCGTCGAGCCCGCGCCTTCCGTGGTCTTCGCTCTCGCATCGGCCGACGGCAGGGCCGGAATCGCCTTGGGGGATCGGTGGGGAGGGCACGGGAAGAAATCAATGCCGACCGCCGCCTCCCCTTCTCGGCAACTGCCCCGCATAACTGCCCGGTCGACACCTCCGCGCGACGTCGCCCGCCTTCGTCGTCGGTCACCGGCATCCGGTCCCCCGCCAGGCCGCCGGGCGCCGCGTCCCGAGGATCGGCCTGTCGAGGATCCGACCCGGGGGGCCAGGCCGGCGACATCAAAGCCGCCGGAGACTGGCGGACACCCTTGACCGAGCCGCTGGTGCACGTAGCGGAATCGACCCTCACCCCGGTCACTGCCCTGCCCTGCACGACGGAAGCAGGCTCCGCGCGTTTCGGCTTGCTCAGCTGTGAAAGCCGGGCAGCGACAGGTACTTGAGCTGCTGGTACTCGTGGAGGCCCTCGGGTCCGCCCTCACGGCCCAGGCCGGACTGCTTGACCCCGCCGAAGGGTGCCGCGACCTCGGAGACCAGGCCGCGGTTGATGCCGACCATTCCGGCCTGGAGCCGGGCGGCGACCCGCCGGGCGCGGTCGATGTGGGACGTCATCACATACGACGCGAGGCCGTGCTCGGTGTCGTTGGCCACCGCTATGGCCTCGGCCTCGGTGGAGAAGCGGTGGATGGCCACGACGGGACCGAAGATCTCCTCACTCATGATCTCGGCGTCGGCGGGGACATGGTCCAGCACGGTCGGCGCCGCGTAATGGCCCGGCCCGTCAGGGATGTCCGCCTGGCCGACGACAACGGCACCACGGGCCACCGCGTCCTCGACAAGGTGACGGACCTTGTCCACCGCCCGGTGGTCGGCGAGTGGGCCGAGCTCGGTGTCCTCTCGGTCCGGGGCACCCACCCGGATGGCGGCGATCCGTTCGCCCAGCGCGGCGGCGAACGCGTCGGCGATTCCCTCCTGGACGAGGAACCGGTTGGCGCCGACACAGGACTGGCCGCCCAGCCGCATCTTCGCGATCACCGCTTCGCGGACCGCGAGGTCGAGGTCGGCGTCGTCGAAGACCAGGAAAGGCGCGTTGCCGCCCAGCTCCATCGAGGTGCGCAGCACCCGGGCACCGCTCTGCTGGAGCAGCAGCCTGCCGACCGGGGTGGACCCGGTGAAGGACACCTTGCGCAGCCGGGGGTCGGCCAGCAGCGTCGTGCTGACCGCTGCCGCGTCGCTGCTGGTGATCACGGTCAGGACACCCGCGGGCGCGCCGGCCTCGCGCGCCAGCTCGCCCAGCACCAGAGAAGACAGCGGGGTGAGCGCGGCCGGTTTGAGGATGGCGGTGCAGCCTGCGGCGAGGGCGGCGGCGGCCTTGCGGGCGGCCATGGCCAGCGGCACGTTCCACGGAGTGATCAGCAGGCAAGGGCCGACCGGTTCGGCGACGGTGACGATGTGACTCCTCCCGTCCGGAGAGGGAGTACTGCGCCCGGGCGGACGGACCGCCTCCTCGGCGTACCAGCGGAAGTAGGCTGCGGCGTAGTCGACCTCGCCCCGGGCTTCTCTGATCGTCTTGCCGATCTCCAGGGTGATGATCCGAGCCAGCCGCTCACGGTGCTCGATCAGGGCGTCGGTGAGCCGGTGCAGGACGGCCGCACGATCCCGCGGGCTGGTGAGGGCCCACTGGTCGGCGGCCGCGGCCGCCGCGTCCAGTGCGCTCAATGCCTCCCGTGGGCCGCAGTCGGCGACGGTGGCGATGACTTCCTCGGTTGCGGGGTTGCGCACCTCGAAGGTGCGACCTCCGGTGGCGGGTTGCCAGTCGTGGGCGAGGAAGCCACGAGGGACGGATTCGAGAACTGCCGACTCCCACGAGGGAGCGGTGAGCATGTCAGTCATGCGCGTGGCCCTTTCGCTGATCGAAGACTGCTGTGGTTGCGAAGCACGGTCGGTGGGTGGTCATACGGCTTCGCCTCCCGGGTTGGCGACGCCGACCGTGTTCTCGACCGAGAGCAGGGAGTCCTGCCTGCCGGAGCCGATCCAGCGGACCAGGGCGACCAGGCCGAGGGCGAGGATGGCGAAGGCGATGAGGATGGCGCTGACGGCCGTGACGCTGGGGTCGATCTCGAAGGTGAGGGAGTTGTAGACCTGCACCGGGAGGGTGACGGTGTCGACGGAGGAGAGGAACTGGGAGATGTAGAACTCGTCGAAGCTGGTGATGAAGGAGAAGATCGCCGCCGCGATCATGCCCGGTGCCGCGAGCGGGAAGGTGATCTTCCGGGCGATGGTGAGGCGGCCGGCGCCCATGCTGGCGGCGGCGTCCTCCAGGCGTTCGTCGATCCCGCGCAGGGTCGCGATCAGGATGAGCACCGCGATGGGTGAGGCCAGCACGGTGTGACCGAGGGCGATGGCGATGGGGCTGCCGAGCATCGCGGCCGGTTCGAACAGCAGGAACAGCCCGAGCGCGGTGACGATCTGGGGGATGACCAGCGGTCCGAGGACCAGGGCGAAGACCGCGGAGCGCAGGGGGAGTTCGCTGCGGACCAGGGCGGTCGCCGCGGTCACCCCGATGATCAGGGAGAACACGGTGCTCAGGGCGGCGACCAGGGCGCTCAGGGAGAGCGCGGCGGGCCATTTGCTGCCGTCGGCGAACAGGGCCTTGTACCAGTTCAGCGTCCACGTCTCCGGGGGGAAGGCGGCGAAGGCGTTGTTGCTGAAGGAGGTGACGAGGATGACGACGATCGGCAGTGCCAGGAACAGCAGGATGAGCGTGGCCACAGCGGTCAGGGCGATGCGTCCGGTGAGGGTCTTGCGCAGCTCCATCAGGACCCACTCCTCTTCTTACGGCTGGCGCCGAGTGAGGTGACGGCCTTGACCAGGAGCAGTCCGGCCAGGGTGAGCACCAGCAGGATCACTCCTTGCGCGGCGGCCCCGTTCCACTGGTTCTCCTTGGTCACCTGCTGGTTGATGAGGGTCGCGATCATCGTCTGATTCGGGCCACCCATCAGAGCGGGGGTGATGTAGTAGCCCAGCGAGAGGATGAAGCTCAGCAGTCCGGCACTGGCCAGACCGGGCGCGACCAGCGGCAGATAGACGCGGCGGAAGATGGTCACCTTGCCCGCACCCATACTCGACGCGGCAGCCAGCAGACGCCGGTCCACTCCGCGCATCACCCCGTAGAGCAGCAGCACCGTGTAGGGCAGCATCATCGACGTGGTGCCGATGACCACACCGAGCTCGTTGTAGAGCAGCTGGAACGGCGCGCCAGGGACCGACATGGCCGTCAGGGTCTCGTTCACCAGGCCCTTGTCGCCGAGCATGATGATCCAGCCGTAGGTGCGCACCAGCGCGGAGACGAAGTGCGGGACGACCACGACGAGCATCGCCAGGCCGGCGAGGATGGGCTTGAGCCGGGAGATCGCCTGGGCCAGCACGAACCCGAACACCAGACTGAGCACCGCTGTTTCGGCGGAGATCCGCAGCGTGGTGAACAGCACCGACAGGTTCACGCCGGTGAGGGCGTCTGCGTACCAGTGCAGCGTGAACGAGCCGTCGGCGTCCTTCAGGCTGAGCAGCAGCGTGCTGAAGATCGGGTAGACGAACAGCACCAGCAGATACACGACGACCGGCAGCGCGTACAGGATCCCGACCCGGGTCCGGCGCGAGGCCAGCAGCTTGCGCGGGCGTGCGGGGGCGGTGGCGGTGAGGGTGGCGGCCATGGCTCACCCGCCCTGTTCGTCGGCGAAGAGGTTGACGTCCTCGGGGTCGGCGGTGATCCCGACCCGCTCGCCCGCGACCGGACCCCGCCCCGCGGGTACCTCCATGCGCAGCAGCGGCCCGTCACCGCCGTCGATGCGCACGCCCGCGCGGACCAGGGTGCCCACATAGGTGGCGGTCTCGACCGTGCCGGTACAGAACCCGTCGTCGGCGGCGGAAGCCCGCAGCCGGCCCGGCTGCACAGCCACCTTCACCCGAGTACCGGGGGCGAGCTGGTGGCGGCGCGCCTTGAGCAGGCCACCACTGCCGTCGAGGCGGACCAGGGTGTGCTCGCCGTCGTGCTTGTCGATGCGGCCGGGCAGGAAGTTCGCCGCGCCCAGGAAGTCCGCCACGAACGGCGTCCTCGGCCGCTCGAACAACTCCCTCGGGGTGTCGAACTGCTCGATCAGGCCGTTGCGCATCACCGCGATGCGGTCCGACATGACCAGCGCCTCTTCCTGATCGTGCGTCACATAGATGACCGTCAGGCCCAGTTCCTGCTGGATGGACTTGATCTCGACCTGCAGCTGGTCACGCAGCTTCTTGTCCAGCGCTCCCAGCGGCTCGTCCATGAGGATGACCGGCGGACGGTAGACCAGCGCCCGGCACAGGGCGACACGCTGCTGCTGACCACCCGACAGCTCACGCGGCTTACGCCCGCCGAACCCGGACAGCCCGGCGATCTCCAGCGTCTCCCCCACCCGGCGGCGGATCTCGTCCTTGCCCACCCCGCGCAGGGTGAGGGGGAAGGCGACGTTCTCGCTGACCGTCATGTGCGGGAAGAGCAGGTACTGCTGGAAGACGAACCCCAGGCCCCGCTTCTGCGGGGCGAGACGCGTGACATCACGGCCTCCGACGGTGATGGTGCCGGAGTCGGGTTCGCAGAACCCGGCGATCATCATCAGCGTCGTGGTCTTGCCCGACCCCGACGAGCCGAGGAAAGTGACGAACTCACCCGCCGCGATCTCCATCGACGCCTCGTCGACCGCGACGACATCGCCGTAAGTCTTGCGCAGAGCCACCACCGACAGCGCCTTGCCGGTCGCGGTGGCCGGCTTGACGCCGGCCACCTTCACCGACGGTGCGGCGACACCGAAATCAGCCACGAGCCCACTCCAACCAGCGCTTGGTGACGGCCGACTCGTTCTTCAGCCACCAGTCGACGTCCGCGTCGAAACCCTTGTCGTAGAACTTCGGCGCACCCGCGGACGCGTTGCGCTGCTCCTCGGTCAGCTTGGCGTAGGCCAGCGGGGACGACGGGTTCGACGGGAAGAACTTGACCAGGGCGGCCTGGCTCTCCGCACGCAGTGAGAAGTCCATCAGCTTGTAGGCGTTGTCCGTGTTGGCCGCGCCCTTGGCGATGGCGTAGCCCGAGAACTGCCGGCGCATACCGTTCAGCTGCCGGGTGACCGGGACACCCTGCTTCTCCAGATCGGCGAGCCGACCGTCCCAGACCGTGGACATCGTGACCTCCTGGCGGCTCAGCAGCACGCCGGGCAGCGGGCCGCTGTCCCAGAACTTCTTGATGTCGCCCCGCAGCCGCGTCAGCACCTTGAACGCCCGCTCGACGTCCAGCGGGTACAGCTTGTCCATCGGCACACCGTCCGCAAGGAGCGCGAACTCCAGCTCCGGCAGGTCACCGTCCGGATGGACCATCGCGCGGGAGCCCTGGAACGCCTTGGTGTCCCAGAAGTCCGCCCACGACTCCGGCTTCCTGCCGCCGAACGCGTCCGTGCGGTACCCGATGCACTGACCGTAGAAAGCGTGGCCGACGGCATGCTCGGTGACCTGCTCCTGCGGGATCTTCGCGCTCTTCACGCTCTTGAGCCGGTCGAGGTCCAGCGCCTCCAGGGCGTCCTGCTTGACGTACTTGGTGTGCGACATCATCGAGTTGTTGATGAGATCGCACTGCGGCCTGCCCTGCTTGATCTGCGCCAGCAGCGGAGCGTCGTCCAGGTTCAGCACCTTCACCTGGATGCCGGTCTCCTGCGTGAACGGCGTGTAGATCGCCTTCTGCAGAGCCGCACCGTAGGAACCGCCACTGTCACGGACGACCACCGTCTTGGAACCCTTGCCACCGCTGCCGCCGGACGTCCGGCTGGAGCCGGAACCGCAGGCGGCGAGGGAGGGAAGAGCGGCCAGGGCGGCAATGCCGCCTGCTCCGCGCAGGAGCGCTCTACGACCGATCTGGGCATCACTCATGGCAATACTCCTCATCTGGGGACGCGTGGGACCAGCTGTGCGGGGCTTTACCTCGCGGGTGCGGGGGGTGGTGCAGGGTGACGAACGCGGGCGGAACATCGCCCGCCTACGTTGCCGATCGCCGCTGATCGCCGCTTTGGGCGCGTGTTCGCCGTGGATCGAAGTCCCCCGACGACCTGGTCGTCGGAGCGACGTCGGCTGTGGCCGTGGGGAAGCTGGAGCCCTGGCAGGCGGTGATCAGCGAAGTGGGGTTGTCCTCGCCAGAGCCGCAGCATGAGGGCGTGGTGAGGGATGAAGCAGAGCCGGGCTCGCGGCTGCGGAACGGGCCGATCGGTTCATCGGCCCCGGCGAAACTCAACAGGTGGCTTCGCGAGAGATCCGAAGACGATCAGGGTGCGCGGCATCGGGATTCGGGATCACATCACGGTCACGTAGATCTTGCGCACGGTTTCGATGGTCTTCCAGACGCCGACGTAGCCCGGCTTCATGACGAAGCTGTCGCCGGCCTTGTAGATCACCGGCTCGCCGCCTTCGGGGGTGAGTTCGACGACGCCGGAGAGGATGTGGCAGAACTCGAAGGTGTCGCCCTTGATCGAGCGCAGCTCGCCGGGCGTCGCTTCCCAGATGCCCGTATGGATGGACTCCCCACGGGCGACGTCCTGGGCCCAGGTCTTGAAGGCGGGGTTGCCGGAAATCAGGCGTTCCGGGAGGGGGCCGGACTCGCGAGGCGCGAAGGAGGGATTGGTGTCGATGGCCTTCAGGAGCGACATGTCTTTCCTTTTGGAGCTTGAGAAATTGCTAGCCGCGACGCCGCTTGGCTCGGATGCGGTATCGGATGCGGTAGTCGGCATGGGCGCACCGTGGGTGGCCCTGTTCGAGCACGGCGGCAGGAGGCTCGTGCTCGGCGCGTGTTCGACAGTTCATGCCACGATCGGCGGTCGCCCAAGGCAGAAGGCGAGAGCAGTGCAGGTCGTTCGGCCCATTGTTGGTGGTGGTGTTCAGCGGGGCTGTTCAGCCGGCGGTGTATCCGCCGTCGACGGTCAGGACCGATCCGGTCACGTACGACGACTCCGATGATGCGAAGAAGAGCACTGCGTCGGCGACTTCTTCGGGGGTGGCCAGGCGTTGGAGCGGGATCGTGCTCTCGCGCTGGCGGCGGTAGGCCTCGGGGTCGGGCCTGCGCTGGAACGCCGCTTCGATGACCGGGGTGGCGGTCAGGCCCGGAGCGACGACGTTGACGCGGATGTTGCGCGGGGCCCATTCGATCGCCGCGCCCTTGGCGAGCATGATGAGGCCTCCCTTGGCGGCGGAATACAGGACCTGCCCGGCCATGCCGACCATGCCCAGCCGTGAACTGACGCAGACGAACGAGCCGCCGGTCTCGGGCATCAGCGGCGCGAAGTGCTTCATCACCAGGAACGCGCTGAGCAGGTTGCTCTCGAGCACGTTCCTCGCGTCGTCGCAGGCCATCTCGGTGAGCGGGCCGTCGGCCTGCAGGCCGTGGTTGAGGACGACGACATCGACGGTGCCGAAGGACTCGGCGGCCTGCTTGGCCAAGTGCTCGACGAACGCCTCGTCGTTGAGGTCTCCGGGAACATACAGATCGTCGGGCTGAGCGCTGTCGAGTCGCTCTCGGCGGCCGGTGAGCAGCAGCCGCGCGCCCTCACGCCGGAAGTGGGAACTCACCGCCTGTCCGATGCCACTGCTGGCGCCGGTCACCAGGGCCGTGACGTTGTCAAGTCTCATGTGGGGCACTCCTGATCGCGGGGGAGGTCGGTCGGGGGTGGGGGATCGGGGAGGACGAAGTCGCCTCCCATGCCGGTCAGTTGAGGAATCCGCGGGCGTCGACCGGCCAGCGCTGCAGCGACGTGCCCGTGCTGTCGGTGACGATCAGTTCCTCGAAACCGAGGACGACCGGGCACACATGGTTCGGCACCACGGGGACGACGGTGCCGACACTGGGGCGGAAGTCGCCCTCCGGCAGCGGGAGGAACCCGTGGTACTCGTTGACCTTGGACAGGACCGCCTTCGTGCCGGCGATGCCGCCGTAGCCGATGTCGGGGCCGCCTTCCTTGCTGAGGGCCTTGTTGCCCACATCGACGATGACCTGGCCGGGGACCCAGTCACTGACCACGGTCCCGGCGACGAACAGCGCGATCTGGTCCTCCGTGCAGGCGCCCAGCCGGGCATTGTTCAGATCGCCGAAGACGTACTCGCCGGGACGGATCTCGGTGATCACACTGCTCGTGGAGAACTCCAGAGTGGGAGTGGAACCGGCACTCACCACCTCAGCGGTGACGCCGACGCCTTCGAGGCTGCGTACCGCGGTGGTGAGCGCGGCCTCCTGGTCCCGCGCTGCGCGCCGGCGGGCATCGGGGCCATTGCAGCCGTGGCCTGGATAGGTGAAGACTCCCACCGGCACCAGACCGCGCCTGCGGGCGGCGAGCGCGAGGTCGCCCGCGGCCTCGGGCGGCGCGCCGGAACGACGGGCACCGCAGTCCACCTCGATCACGACCTGCAGCCGCCCGGGTTCGTCACCCATCGCGTCGGCGAGAGCCTCGATCGCCGCGACGTTGTCGGCGCCGACCCGCAGGCGGGCGGACTCGGCGAGCTTGCGGATCCGGGACTTCTTCGATCCCGCGGCCCAGATCGGGTAGGCGAGGAAGATGTCGTCGAACCCGGCCGCGGCGAAGACCTCGGCCTCACCGACATTACCGGCGGTGATCCCGACCGCGCCGGCCTCGATCTGGCGCCGCCCGATCTCCACGCACTTGTGTGTCTTGACGTGCGGCCTGACCTGGAGGGCCTGCTGGTCCGCGAAGCTCTGGATGCGGTCGATGTTGCCTTGCATGACGTCGACCAGCACGATCGGCGCGGGGGTGTCGATCCGCTCGACCAGAGCGTCGAGTGCTCGTTGCAGCCGGTTCACGCTGCCCCTCCTTGTGGTTCTGCCTGGAATGATCGAGGGGCGCGGGTGCTGACTCCCTCTGAATACCGAACACGCGGCCCGCGATATCGCGCCCACTTGCGTGCACTGCCGATGGGCCCGCCCTACGCAGCGGTGCAGACCATCTGGATCTCGACCGGACTGTTGAGCGGCAGCCCGGCGACACCGATCGCGGTACGGGCGTGCCGCCCGTTCTCACCCAGTACCTCGATGAGCAGGTCACTGGCCGCGTTGGCGACCTGCGACTGCTGACCGAAGTCCGGCGTACTGGCCACGAAGACCAGCATCTGCACGATCCGGACCCGGTCCAGATCACCCACCGCCTGCACAGCGGCAGCGAGGCAGTTGAGCACGGCATGGCGGGCGAGCGACCGCGCCGTCTCCAGCTCCACGTCCCTGCCCACAGTGCCCTGCCCCAGCAGCCAACCGTCCTTGTAAGGCAGCTGACCCGAGATGTAGATACTGGCACCCACCGCCCGGTGGTGCACGTAGTACGGGTTGTCGCTGAGCTCGGGAAGCGCCAGGCCCAGGACCTGAAGCCGACCGGAAGCCGAGCCGGTGCTCGCTGCGGAAGCCACGGACTGGCTCATCGCGCCACCTCCGCGTGCGGCGCAGGGCGCATGCCCACGGGGTGGGCCCCGAGAACCCGCTTCGCATGAATCTTGGTCATCTGCACTCGGTTCTCCTCTCGAGTAGCAGGGGCGATAAAACGCCGTATGGCGGCTTAAACCAACCACGTCATTGTCGTTTGTCGACCATATGGGCGCCTGTTGAGCACTGTCAATACCAAGCTCAGCCTCGAATGCGACCTCGGAACACCGCATGCGGCTGTACCGCCCGCCGCCGGAAACGACGGTCGACGGCGAGACCTGGCTCACCGGTTTCATCCGCTTCGGCACTGACGACCATGTGCGTGGCCGGCCTCACCAAGCGCGGCCGAAGACGGCGTATGAGCATGCGCGGTAGCTACGGGACAGCTACGAGTACCACGAGTACTCCGACATGGTGTTCGGCCTGTTCAAGATCCTCAGCTACGACCTCAGCCCAAGATTCCGCGACTTGGAACCAGCGGATCCGGGGCCACGGTTCCCGGTGTCGAGACGGGCACGTACGGCGCGGTGGATGCGGCGTTCGCGGAGTACGGATGGATCGCCAAGACTGAGCACCTGTTATGGGTGGTCGACCCGGTGGACGACACCTACCGGCGGCAGATGAACTGGCAGTTCCCCGTACAGGAATCGAGGTACAAGCCGGGCCCAGGACGTGTACCACCGCAAACGCTGCACCATCCACCAGGCGTACCCCGACCATGGTGCTCTGGACCACAACATACTGTCGGCGGCCCGGCCACCGACGCCCTGCGCCCGCTGCGGGACCCGGACGCGGTCGAGCTCGACCTCGACGACTATGACGGCGATGACGCATCCTCACGGCGGTACCGTCGATCCAACCGGGCGGTGGAGGCCGTGTGACAGCTGTCGCCTGTTCCTTGAGCTGTGCCACGGAGCCGCTAGCGGTTGGCGCAAGTCAGCGGTCGCGGCCCTGGATGTGTGCGGCGGCGCGGTGCAACTCGGCAAGGACTGTGCGGACGGCCTTCCGGGCGGTGCGCTCGGGCCGGTGGAGGACGTCGATGTCGCGTCGGGCGTGTACTCCGCCGAGCGGCTTGAGGACGACGTCGGGGTGCGGCCGAGCGGTCCAACGGGGCATCAGCGCGAGGCCGCCGCCTGCGGCGACGGCCTCGGCGACCACCGCGAATTCGTTGACGCGGTGGACGATGTCGAGCCGACGGTTCGCCATGCTCGCGATGGCCTCGATGATGGACATCAGCGGGAAGCCGTCGTGCACCGTGATCCAGGGCTGGTCCGCCACGTCCCGCGGCGTGAGCAGCGGCTTGGACGCCAGCACATGGTCGGCTGGCAGGGCGACATCGAGGGGCTCGCTCAGCAACGTAATGGCGGTCACTGTGCGTGGCCATTGAGGGCCGTGATCCAAGCGGTGGGCGAGCACGAGATCGTAGTGACGGGTGAGGGCCGGGACGCGGTCCTGGGCGACGTCCTCGTCCGCGAGCGCCAGGCGGGGTCGCCCGGGCTCGGCAAGGCCGCGCAGCAGGATCGGGAAGAAGGCGGACGCTGCGCTGTGGAATGCGGCCAGCGAGACGGTGCCGTCGGGGTTCTCGGCGAAGTCGGTGACCGTGTGCCTGGCTTGGGCCAGGGCTGTCTCGACCTTGATGGCCGCGGCAGCCAGGGCCTGCCCGGCGTCGGTCAGGACCAAGCGGCGTCCGGCGCGTTCGGTGAGCGGTAGGGGGATTGCGCGCTGCAGCAGCCGCAGCTGCTGCGAGATCGCGGAGGGCGTCACGTGCAGCGCTTCGGCGACCGCGCTGACGCTGCCGAGATCCCCCAGTTCGCGCAGGATCCGCAGCTGCCGTTCGTCCATGGTGAAAGTGTAGCGCCGCTACATCTTAGGTTTAGAAGTTGCTTGTGGCCTTCAAAGTGCCGACGAGGCAGTGTGGGCGCATGCACGCTCTGCAATCGGCGCGAAGATCCGTCTGCGCCGCGCCGCCGCCGGCAGCGTGGCATGAGCGCCACGGAGACGGCCCGGCGCGCCGGGCTGAGCAAGGGCACGCTCTCGCAGCTGGAGGCGGGCGATCCGCCGATGACAGCCTGGACGTGATCGCGGCTGCGCTGCGCATTCCGATCGCGACCTGCCGACGTGCGACGCCGGCGCCGGGCCGGTCTACCGGCCGGGCACGCCCGCCGAGCCGGGCGAGGTCGCCAGGGAGCTGCTGCGCAGCAGCAGTGGCAACAGCCTGGAGATCTGTCGGCTGCGCATCCTGCCCGAGACGAAGCCACGCCACCGGCGCGATCGAGTACCTGCTCGTCGCCGTCGGGCACGTGCCCACCGGGTCCGTGGATGCCACGCAGGGCCTGGGCCCCGGCGGCATGCTCGCCTTCACCGGCGATGCCCCGCACTTCTACCGCACCGCCGCCGAGGCAGTGGACAACACCGTCGTCTTCGCCTCCCCCGTCAGCACCTGAGCCAAGGAACGTCACCCATGAGCACCAGCACCGACGTCATCCCCGCCCATCGGGCCTTCATCAGCGACAACATCGCGGGCGCCTCGCCCGAGATAGTGCAGGCCGTCGCCGCGGCGGCAGCCGGGTATGCCCAGTCGTACGGCGACGACCCCTTCACCGGCAGCGTCCGCCACAGGTTGAGCGAGATCTTCGAACGTGACGTCGAGGTCTTCCCGGTCTCCACCGGAACCGCCGCGAACTGCCTGAGCCTGGCCGCTCTGACCCCGCCCTGGGGCAGCGTGCTGTGCCACCCGAGCAGTCACATCAATGTCGACGAGTGCGGTGCGCCGGAGTTCTTCACAGGCGGCGCCAAACTCGTCCCGGTTCCCGGCGACGACAGCAAGATCGACTCCGACGCGCTCCGCGAGACGGTGCGCCGCAGAGCCGGTGACGTTCACAGTGTGCAGCCGTCGGTGGTGAGCATCAGCCAGGCCACGGAGCGCGGCAGCGTCTACACCCTGGACGAGATCGGCCGTCTGGCCACCATCGCGAAGGACGCGGGACTGCGCGTCCACATGGACGGCGCCCGTTTCGCCAACGCCCTGGACCACCTCGGCGTCACCCCGGCCGAGATGACCTGGAAGGCCGGCATCGACGTGCTGTCCTTCGGGGCGACCAAGAACGGCGCGATGACCGCAGAGGCCATCGTCTCCTTCGATCCGGCGCTGGCCTCCGAACTCGCCTTCCGTGCCAAGCGGGCCGGCCAGCTCGCCTCCAAGATGCGCTTTCACACAGTCCAGTTCGACGCCTACCTCACCGACGGTCTGTGGCTGCGTAACGCCCGCCGGGCCAACGCGATGGCCGCCCGGCTCGGCGACGGTCTCAAGGCCATCCCCGGCACCGAACTCCTCAGCAGCCCGCAGGCCAACATTCTCTTCTGCCGCCTGCCCCAGCAGACAACCGAAGGGCTGCTCGCGGAGGGTTACACCTTTTACCACGACCGCTGGGCGCCGGGCATCGTCCGACTCGTCACCTCCTTCGCTCACACCCCTGAAGACATCGATCAGTTCCTGGACGCGGTCCACCGCCACACCCGCTGACCACCGGCTGTAACGGGCAAGGCGGCTTGCTCAGCGCGCAACGGCCGCGGTTCCGGCCGCGCCAGGAGCCTCGCAAGAGCACCGGCGATTGCCCTGCAGGCCCGTGGCGACGAACCTGGCAGCGGCATCGCGTGGCGGCAACGGGCCCGTTCACGGCCGGAAGAACGCCGCCGGCCTTCGGGAAGATCCGAGAGAACAACGAGCGTGGCGCGGAGGCATCCAGCCGACGCACAGCGGGGGTTGGTCATTCCCTTCCTACCGATAGGCAGGTACGGCCTCAGGTGCGACCCCTACCCTGTGCGACTGCGGCATCAGTCCTTGCATGCAAGGTGGCCCACCCGCCGCACGATGTCGGCGGTCGGCAGCCTGCAACCCTGACTCACGATCCACCACAGATCGTGTGGAGGGTGCGAGCTTGATCCTCGACGTTTCGGCATCGGCGTGCATGCGACGTCACAGTGGCGAGCGGGCTTTGACACTTCAGGCACGTCGCCAACGCCTCAAGTGTGCCGGGGCGTGTGTTCCCCTGGACCTGCCGCCCGGGCTCCCAGCCCCATGGGGAAGTGGGCAGCTATTTCGTGGCGGAACGCGTCGGTGTCGCCTTCCAGGGCGACGGCGGCCAACCTCTCGTGCTCGACGACCAGTTGCTGCGGGTTGTCGCTGTAGGTGCGGTGGTCGACGCTGAGGTGGAGGCGCAGCTTGGTCTCCCAGCCGTTCCAGAGACTCTGCAGGACGCCGTGCCCCGAGAGATCGTAGAAGAGCCTGTGGAAGCGGAGGTGCGCGTCGATGCTGGCCGGAATGTCGTCCTCCTCCATCGCCCGACGGAGATCCTCGACGGTCTGCAGCAACTGCGGCCGCTCAGGGCCACGCAGCGCTTCGGCCGAGAGCTCGGCGGCGTACGGCTCGACACGTAGCCGGATCGAGTCGATCTCGGCGACCTCACGAGCGCTCACCTCTACGACGAACGCCCCGCGGTAGGGGATCTTGACGACCAGCCCTTCCTCCTCCAGCTTGGTCAGCGCCTCACGCAGCGGGGACCGGCTGATCCCCAGATCAGCGGCGATGTGCGCCTCGCGCAGCTGGCCACCAGGAGGGACGCTTCCATCGAGGATGGCGGCACGCAACGTGCGGTAGACACCGTCCGGCGTTGTCGTCCGCTGCTCCTGCCACTCGAACTTGTGGTCCACCCCGTTACCCTCTCCTGCCCACGCCCGACCACCTGGTCGTTTGTCGACTATACCCCTGCTGGTTTTGCCGCATCCACGCCTCAACTTGACCGCCAGGCACGCAACTCGCTGATTTGCACAGCGGTACCCCATCCGGGTCTGCCACCCCTTCGGCCTACTTCGTCGAGTCGGTGCCAGGTTTCACGTCAGAAGCCGAGCGCCCGGTTGACCGGCGACCTGCCGTTGCCGACGAACCCGCTCGATGAGCCGGCGCCGGGTCCGCCTGAGGGCACTTCTCCGACGCTGTTGACAGTCGAGACTCGATTGGTCGACAATCGACCAACTAAATGGTCGACAATCGACCAAGGCCGGCCCTCGCTGAAGCACTAGGAGGACTCATGGGATTCGACGCCAAGCCCAAGTTCGTGACGTTCGACATGAACGGAACGTTGATCAAGTTCAGCATCAACGACACCATGCGTGAGGTCCTGGGCGACCGGCTGCCGGCCGAGGTCGCCGACGAGTTCCTGCGGATCTGCAAGGCGTACCGGATCGACGAGTGCACGGGCGCGTACCAGCCGTTCCACCAGGTCGTCGCCCGTTCCATGGAGCGCGCCCTGCACAAGGTCGGTCTGGAGTACCGCGAGGACGAGGCGCGGGCGGTGTACGAGACCATCCCCACCTGGGGCCCGTACCCCGGTGTCACCGAGGCGCTGAACCGCCTGGCCGAGGAAGTCCCGCTGGTGATCATCACGAACAGCGACACCGCGCACGCAAAGCGCCTCTCGGAGAACCTGAAGGCCCCGTTCGAGGTCGTCATCAGCGCCGAGGAGATGGGCGTCTACAAGCCGCGACTCCGCGCCTTTGAGTACATGTTCGACAAGCTCGGCGTGACACCCGACGAGATCGTCCACGTCTCCGCGAGCCCCATGTACGACCATCGTCCCGCGGCGATCATGGGCATCGAGAACAAGGTGTACATGGACCGCGGCTGGGAGCACGACGAGCACTGGCTCGGCTACGAGCGGATCACCGACATCGCCGACCTCCCCGTCCTCTTCGGCCTCCCGCGCCCCTGACGCCTGCACCTGAGCGGAGAACCGAACAAAATGATGCGCAGCAAGGCGGTGGCGGCATGACTCAGCCCCTGCCTCAAACCGTCAAGGGTGACTCGGCTTCAGAAAGGCTCCGGGCCCTGGGACTGAAGCTTCCCGTCCTCGCCGGCACCACGTACCTCGTGCCCCACCGGACGGTGGGCTCCACCATCCACCTCTCCGGCCAACTCCCCTTCAAGGACGGCGAGCTGCTGGGTCAGGGCGTTGTCGGCCGTGACGTGGAGCTGGAGACCGCGCAGGAGCTCGCACGCCATGCCGCGCTCAACGCGCTCGCTGCCGCTGTGCAGGCGGTGGGTGATCTGGACCGGTTCAGGATCGTGCAGATGCTGGTCTTCGTGGCCAGCACACCGGACTTCGGTCAGCAGTCACAGGTCGCCAACGCGGCCAGTGAACTACTCATCGAAGTACTGGGTGAGAACGGACGGCACGCCCGCACCGCGATCGGTGTCGCCGGTCTGCCTCTCAACACCCCTGTCGAGATCCAGGTCGTCTGCACCGCTGTGTAGCGGCGAGCCACTCATGAGCAGTGCGGCGGCGGCCCGGCTTCAAGACCCACTCGACGCCCGCGGCCGGCACGATCGCCCCCCGGGACAGATCCTGCTGGCCGGCGCGAGGGGGCAGATCCCGCTCCGGCGCCTCGCCCTTCCCGAGGAGAGCGCCGACGCCGTCCTCTGCCTCCCGTCGCCGGAATCCTCGTACGTCACCGGGCAACCCCCTCTCGGTCGACGGCGGCTACACCGGCCTGTGGGCGGCGTACTTCGCCAAGAAGCTCGAACCGTCGCTCTCGGTCGCCGTCTTCGAGGCCGAACAGGTCGGCGACGGCGCATCGGGGCGCAACGGCGGCTGGCTCTCGGCCCACCCCGGAGCGCCCACGAACCACCCCATCCGCGCCACTTTGTACGTCATCTTCAAGCGGCGCGATTGGCTCTGAACAGTCGGCGGGAAGTCGGTGTCTTGAGGCGTCCAAGCTCTGGCCGCGGGGCCGGAAGGCGTGCACGTGGACACGCCCGACTGCCACCGGTTGATCAGCCTGGTGTGGAGCCGCGACTCCCAACTGTCCGAAGCAGCACTGAAGTTCCGGGTGTTCGTCATCCGTGAGCCGCTCATGCCCCACCGTCTGCCCGACCGACACCGGGCCCGCCCGACGCCATAGCGCGACGCCGCAGCCCGACCAGGTGCCGGCTTGTTGCCGGGCCCCCCGCCACTGGGGCGCCGGCGCCACCCCGCCGCCGGGACCACGGAGGAATCCCGTCGTGGCCCCGCCGCAGGCGCCCGCTCCGGTCCGCCTGCGATGGCGAGAGAGGACCGCGATGGGGCCCCTTATAAGCCGGCCTTATAAGGCAGATCGGGATCGCGTCTTGGACGCGCTGCCCGCCCCGCTGCTGCAATCGGACGTATGACGCACCACCACCACCGCATCGCCCTCATCCCCGGTGACGGCATCGGGACCGAGGTCCTGCCGCCCGCCCGGCGCGTCCTGGACGCCGTCGGCCGCCGCCACGGAATCGGCTTCTCCTACACCTCCTACGACTGGTCCTGCGAGCGCTACGCACGCGAGGGCTCGATGATGCCCGAGGACGGCCTGGACCGGCTGCGCGAGGCGGAGGCGATCCTGCTGGGCGCCGTCGGCTACCCGGGCGTACCGGACCACGTATCGCTGTGGGGTTTGCTGATCCCCATCCGCCGCGCCTTCCGCCAGTACGTCAACCTGCGGCCGATCCGGGTCTTCGAGGGCGTGGACAGCCCGCTGCGCAGCGCCGCCGCGGGCGAGGTCGACCTCGTCGTCGTACGGGAGAACGTCGAGGGCGAGTACAGCGAGATCGGCGGGCGGCTGAACCAGGGAACGGCCGAGGAACTGGCCGTTCAGGAGGCGGTGTTCACCCGCGCGGGGGTCACCCGTGTCGCCGACTACGCGTTCTCCCTCGCCACCCGCCGCCGGGGGAGACTCACCTCCGCCACCAAGTCCAACGGCATCATCCACACCATGCCGTTCTGGGACGAGCTGATCGCCGAGCGGGCCGCAGAGCACCCCGGCGTCACCTGGGACCAGGAGCACATCGACGCGCTGGCCGCGAAGTTCGTCCTCGACCCCGCCCGCTTCGACGTAGTCGTCGCCTCCAATCTCTTCGGCGACATCCTCAGTGACCTCGCGGCCGCGGTCGCCGGATCCATCGGCATCGCCCCGGCGGCCAACCTCAACCCCGAGCGGGACTTCCCCTCGATGTTCGAGCCCGTGCACGGCTCCGCGCCCGACATCGCGGGCCAGGGCATCGCCAACCCGCTGGGTGCGATCTGGTCCGCGGCCATGATGCTCGACCACCTCGGCCACCCCGAGGCCGCCCGGGACATCGACAACGCCATCACCGCCGTCCTGGCCAAGTCGGATGTGCGAACCCGCGACCTGGGCGGTACGGCGACGACCGACGAGTTCACCGGGAAGCTGCTGGAACTGCTCTGACCGCCCGGCCCTTCGAACTCGGAGCCCGGCTCCCCTCCCCCACCACCACGATCGAACAGCCGCGCGTCGAGGGCACAGCAAGCGCCCCGGCGATACGAAAGGAAAGTCCCGTGTCAGCTGCGAAGAAACGCGTCGCGGTGGTCGGCGTCGGAACGATGGGCAGCCAGGCCGCCTGGCGGCTGGCGGCCCGCGGCGCCGAGGTCGTCGGCTACGACCGCTACGCTCCCGGCCACGACCGCAGCGCGGCCGGCGGCGAGACCCGCATCTTCCGCAGCGCCCACTTCGAGGACTCCCGCTACGTCACCCTCCTCAAGCACGCCGACACCCTGTGGGAGCAGCTCCAGCAGGAGACCGGCCGCGAGCTGCGCCGCCTGACCGGATGCCTGCTGATGGGGCCGACCGATCACCAGCAGATGGCCACCGTCCTGCAGTCCATCGCCGAGCACGACCTCGACCACGAGGTACTGGACGCCGAAGCCCTCGCCAAGCGCTTCCCGCAGTACCGCATCGAGGATGGCGACGCGGCCGTGCTCGACCGCCGCGCCGGCTTCATCCGCCCCGAGCTGACCATCCAGACCGCCGCCCGCCGCGCCGAGCAGCTGGGCGCCGTGATCCACCGCTACACCACGGTCCGCGAGATCGTCCCCGTCGCCGGCGGAGTGGAGATCCGCACCGACGCCGGCAGCGAGCGCTTCGACACCGCCGTCGTCACCCCCGGCCCCTGGGTCAACGACCTGCTGCCCGACCTGCCCTGGGAGGTGGACATCCGCCGCGTCATCAGCGCCTGGTTCGTGCCGACCGACCCCGAGGCCTGGTTCGGCGAGGAGCGCCCGGCGTTCATCCGCACGGCACCCGCCCACTGGTACGGCCTGCCCTCCCCGGACGGCATCTCCGTCAAGCTCGGCCTGAACCGCGTACTGCACCGGGTCGTCGAAGACCCGAACCAGCTGGAGCGGACGGTGCGGCCGGAAGAGCTGGAGGTCTTCAGGGAGTTGATCGGCCGTTACCTGCCCGACCTGCACCCGGACCCGACCCGTCTCACGGCCTTCATGGAGGGCTACACCGAGAGCTCCCGCCCGCTGGTCGGCCCGCTGCCCGGCGCCGAGAACGTCATCCTGCTCGCCGGGTTCTCCGGCCACGGCTTCAAACTCTCACCCGCCTTCGGCGACATAGCCGCCGACCTCGCCCTGGACGGCACCTCGCCCCAGCCCATCGGCTTCCTCTCCACCATCGGCCGTACGGAGGCATGACCATGAACACCTCCACCCCCTTCACCCTCTGACCCCGTCCAAGGCGTCAGCCTGGACACATGACCTGTCGGACAGGCGCCTGGCTCCGACCGCCGTACCCTCGGCTCCCGTCTCGACCGCAGCACCCATCTGTCGTACTCGACATATGCTCCACGCGGTGCTTCACTCGTGGCATGGCATCAATTCGACTCACACGCCCGACACTTGAGGTGATCAAAGTGTTGCTGGCGTCCACCCCCGACTCCCCCGCCTGGGGTCTGAAGATCTGCGAGGAGGCCGATCTCGGGTCGGGGACGGTGTACCCCATCCTCGAGCGCCTGGTCGACGCGGGATGGGCCACCCGGTACGAGGAGACCGGGGAGCACCCAGGCAGGCCCAAGCGGTACTACTACGAGCTCACGGCAGTCGGCCAGCAGGCAGCGCGCGAGGCGAGGGAACGGAAGCCCCGGTTCTTCGGGCTGCGCGCCAGGGCTGAAGGGGGCGCGGCATGAGTACGGAGGGGCAGCACGAAGAGGACGACCGCCCCGGGTGGCTGGCTGTTCTCGCCGTTCTGGTCCCGATCCTGGCCGGAACGACGACCGCGATCTTCTTGCTGGTGGGCTTCGGGGTGAAGCTGCTCGACCCGGAGTCGGCGTTCGCCCAAGCCCTGCTCAGCGGCGGCTGGCTCTTCGGCGCGATCACGGCACTCGCCATCCTGCTCGCCACCGCCAGCCTCTTGATCACCGCTCTACGCAATCGCCCGCCGGGCGCGGAGGAAGAGACCCCGGCCTCCTCCCACACGCGTACGCCCCCCGCACCGGGCAGAGCCGCCCGCCGGACCGTGGACCTCGCCTCCTTCGTGGCAGGCCGGCACAGGGCACACCTGCGGCAGGAGTGGGCAGCGGTCCTGGCAGGCGATCCGGGAAACGGCATCGTCCTCTCCTCCAGCCGCAGGGCGCGTTACGCCCTCGGCTTCCTCTGGGCGGCATTGCGCATGCGCCTACGAGACGTGGTCGCCCCCGTGTGGCTGCCGGTCGACTGGCTGCTCTCGAAGGAATCACGAACGAACGGACTAATCACCGCCGTCGTCGGCACCCAGGTCGTCTACATCCAGCACGCGGACGGCCTGCACACCCTGCTCACCGAGGGCTGGGGCTGGTGCGCCGGATGCGGCATCGCTCTGCGCCTTCTCGTCGGGTGGCTGCGCCGGATCAGGGGCATCGAACTCGCCTCGGCGCGCGAGAACGCCGAGGGCGGCTAGGCCGGCGCGTCTTCGCCCATCAAACGAGTTCTGCGACCTCTCACGGGTAGCTCGTGGTCGCCCTTCGTCCATGTATCGAAAGCATTTCCGAAGCGGTCGTCGGGCCGCTCCGCTACGTTGCGGCCATGGTGAACTTTGTGCTCATTGCAGGTGCGCGACTCGGATCGTGGGCCTGGGACGATGTGGTGCCGCATCTGCGTGCGGCCGGCCATGGCGTCCACCCACTGACCCTTTCCGGCCTCGCCGAGAAGCAAGGGGTGCCGGCTGGGCAGCAGACCCACGTCCAGGACATCGTTGACGAGGTCGAGCACCAGGACCTGCGTGAAGTCGTTCTGGTAGGTCACAGCTACTCGGGTATCCCCAGCGGTCAGGCCGCCGGGCGGATCGGCGACCGGCTCACGCACATGGTCTTCCTCGACTCCAGTGTTCCGGCCGATGGTGAACCGTTCGTCTCCGCCTGGCCGGACGGCGGGGCGATGGTGCGGGCATCGATCGCCGAGAACGGAGGATTCTGGCCGGTCGCGCCCCCGGCCCACTTCGAGGGCCACGGTCTCACCGATGAGCAGATCGCACGGATCGTGCACGGTGCGACGCCGCACCCGGGTGCCACGCTGACCGAACCCGCCATGCTGGAAAAGCCGCTCGGCGACCTCCCGGCGACTTACATCAAGTGCACGCTCGATGACCCAGAGCCGAGCGATGACGTAGCCAAGCTGCTGACCCTTGGGCACTGGCGGCTGATCGAGATGGACACCGGCCACTGGCCGATGTTCTCCCAGCCACGCGAACTGGCGCGGGTCCTCCTCGACATAGCCGGGGCGTGACCGCAGACGCATGCGGGTCGCCGCCGACGCCCGTTCTACTCCGGCAAGCACAAGAAGCACGGCATGAACGTGCAGGTGATCAGCGACGCCTTCGGACGGCAAGCAGGCGGTCAACGTCGCCCATGCGAAGATCCGCGCCGTGGGCGAGCAGGCTTGGCCACGCCCAAGGGCTGGCGCCTACTGCGCAAGCTGCGCTGCGGCACCATCCGGATCACCGACATCGTCAAGGCCGTCCTCACCCTCCACCTCGCGTCGGCGTGAAGCGGGAACGGCTCATTGATTACCGTGCACGGTGTACAGCGGACACCGCATCTGGTCGAGTCCGGAGCGGCCGCAGCATTGCCATCCCTTCCTCGAGCCCCACCTTCATGGCGAAGTCGAACTGGTCGACCTCCAAACACAACTCCACATCGGTGGGGTGAGCACCGCGGCGTCGCCCGCTGCGCAGGTCGTCCGCGGCCGGGGAGGTGCGGGCACGGTGCAGACAAGGGCCGGGGTCGAGACGATCCCCGGCCAGGAGCCGATCCAGGTACTCGGCGCAGGCCAGATCCTCGGCGGCACGGCCGTCCTCGCCGGTGGCCACGAATGTCACCGAGTCGGCGCCGGCATCTGTCAGGGCCCGGGCCGTCGCGCCGGCCACGACGAAACTGGCGCACAGCGCCAATTTCGCCTCGACAACCGCCAGGGCCCCGACCGTTCCCGCAGTCGTCTTTTGAATCACGGTGCGGCCAGTCAAGTCGGCCTCCTGGATCAGGCCAGGGGAGTTGACCAGGTCGAACCCGTTGACCAGTGCCCCGTCCTTGAGCGCAAGCCAGCCTGGGTGACACGCCTTGATCGCCAGTGCCTCGCCCTCGTCGGCAGCGAGAACGATCTTGTCTGCCCCACGGTGGAAAGCCCATGCCGCGGTGGTGAACGCCCGCATCACATCGATCACAACGGCCACCTGTTCGGTGCCGTCCACGTCGGGTATTCCGACTACTCGCGAGCCCATGCCGGGATGGTCGCAGCCCGCTGAAGCGGTCCACAAGACACGTTGACGATCTTCGGTGACTCGGGATCCGCTGGGCGGCTACCGCACGGGCACGCGCCCAGCAATCGGGCGAAGGACGCTTCCCGGCTGCCCACGGCGTTCACGGCCACGCCCCGTCGCGGCTCTTGCGGATCAGAACGTCGGCGCGGCCTGTTCCTGCTGCGGACCCTGAGCGCGTGCCTTGAGCAGTGCGTCCTGCAGGCGGTCGTGGGTCATGGCCAGGCCGGCGTGCACCGCGCCGCGCGCCACCGAGAGTCCCAGGACCTGGGAGACGGTCGTGATCCGGGGCACGGCCGGCAAGCTGTGCTCGAGTCGCCTGCGCACTTCGGGGAGCGCCTCCTCCACCAAAGGGCGCAACCGGCCGACGAAGTAGACGGATTCGGGATCGAGGGTCACCGCGACGACACTCACGGCGGTCGTGACCGCCGTCGTGAATGCCTTGAGTATCTCCGCACGAGCTTGATGGTCTGGAGGCATGAGCCACAGGTCCTCGACGCGCTCGGTGTCCAGTCCGTGTTCACGAGCGAGCTTCGCAAGCCCCGCGGTGCTCAGCATCCCGTTGAGTGTGCGGTCGTCGACACCCGAGGAGAGGGAACCGATGTCGCCGAACGCAGGAGTACGTCCCCGAGCCAGTTCCCGGTCCCTGCACGTCGCGAAGTTCACGGTGCTGCTGAGGCTGAACAGGGCGGCGTTGTGGATGCTCACGTCGTCCGTGAGCACCTGGAGCAGGGACGCGTTCGCGTCACTGTCGAAGGTCACTGGAGTGTCGAGGAGTTCCTCGAGGATTCGGTGGAGGTCTCTGCCGGAGAAGATCTTCATCGGATCGGCGGGCCGAAGGACCTCGGTGCTGTCGCGGACATGAGCGGGCAGTGCCACGACGATCTGGCGCCGGGGCCCTCGTGCCGAGGCGCTGGTCTGTGCGACCAGGTCGGCCAGCCACCGGCCGCCGGCAGGGACGTCGTGGTGCTCGACCGTCGGGACGACCACGTGTCCGATCTCGCGGCCGCGGAGGTCGGTCACCAGCACGCCGGTGGTCACGGCGCCGAAGCCGACCCCCACGACGTGGCCGGCCGTCTCGGGCACGTCGAGGTACGTCGAGGGACGGCCACGCCCGACGACGTCGTCGACTCCCCCGTCCACGACGAACCCGTGCGAGCGCAGGTCTTCGACGGCCCGCGACACCGTCGCCTTGCTCAACCCCGTGGACTCGATGAGCTTGTTCCGGGTCAGCGGCGCATGGGAGAGAACCACCTCAAGGACGCGTGCCGTGTTGTAGTCGCGTGGTGTGGGGTTGATGCTGCTCACCTCATGACCTTAGCCAGACCGTACGCAGCCCGAACCAGTGGTCTCGGTCGCCGGGGTGATCTCGGTGAGTGCGGCCGGGTCGGGCGGGTCGGCCGGGTGGAAAGCCGACGCGTCGCCTCAGAGCGCCGCTCAAGGCGTGTCACGGCGGGTGCTCAGCAAGCGGTCCACGACCTCCCGCATGGCGACGGACATGGCTCGCTCCACGTTGACCCAGTCGTCGCCGGCATGCTCGAGCAGATACTCGCGACGGTCCGGCACCCGCTCCGCCCGCCAATGGGTGACCAGCGCACGAAGTGTCAGCCGTGCCAGCGCGGCAACAGGCAGCAGCGGGAGTTCGGTGTCCTTGATCGGGCGCGCCCGCTCGTATCCCGCGACGAAGTCGTATGCCTCGTGCCAGGGATCTCGCGGTGTCCGGCCGAGAAGGTTCGCGAGAGACACCGCGGGATCGAAGATCAAAGCACTGCGCATGCTGTCACCGAAGTCGATCACTCCGGTGACGAAGCTGTCCGTCCGCGGATCCACCAGGACGTTGTAGGGGCTGTAGTCACCATGGATCACTTGGGTCTCGAGATCGCCCAGCCTCGGAACGACGGCCTCGTCGAAAAGGCGGAACACTTCTTGAGCCAGCCGACGGTGCGCGGCGTCGGGCGTGTACTCGATGAGTTCCCGCAACTGGTGGAAGTGGCGGAGGTCCCACACGAGGCGCCGCTCGTCCGCTGGATGTCTGAATGACCGCAGAGCCATGTCCACTCGCCCGAGCATCTGCCCGGCCTTGGCCAGCTGAGTGGGATCGGGGTTCGTCCGCGCCAGGACGGCGCCTTCGACGAAGTCGAGGACACGCAGGACTCGAACCCTGCCGTCTTCCAGCGCGATCGGTACGTTGTCGGCGCCTTCGACGGTCTTCTTGACCCGCTGGGTGGGCAGATGAGGAGCCTCGGTTTCGAGATGGCGCATCACAGCCGTCTGCAGAGCTACGACAGCCACCGGCTCGTCGGGCGGGGAAACCTTGACGAGATGGTCGTCCGCGCCGGTCCGCAGGCGGAACGTGTCGTCCTTCTCGGTTGCCAGCCGCTCAAGATGTCCGCCCAGCCGGTAGTGCCGGGCGAGGAGGGCGTCCACCACGTTGGTCTCGATGGGCTCGTGGGACGATGCCAGGCCGCTCTCGTCGAACAACTGCTGGGCGATACGTGCGGGGGGCGAGGCGTTCACCGTTCGGTCCCTTCGGATTTCAGCCTGCTAGAGGCGCGTCTCGGCGATCTCCGCGAAGGTTTCGAGGAATCGCGTCACGTCAGCCGAGTCGAAGGCCAACGGCGGTCGGATCTTGAGCACATTGACCGCTTCGCCGGTGCCGCTGATGAGGACGCGACGCTCGCGCATGTCGTTGATGATGTCGTCGGCGCGCGCACGATCGGGCTCCAGCGACTCACGGTCCTTCACGATGTCGACGCCCACGTACAGACCGGCGCCGCGCACCTCCGCGACGTGGGGGGACTCACGAGTGATCTCCTCCAGGCCGGCTCGAAGCGCCCTGCCGTTGTCGAGAACTCGCTGCTGCACGTTCTCCGCTTCGAGAACGTCCAGAACCGCGGCGCCGGCGGCCACCGCGATCGAACTGCCCGCGAAGGTGTTGAAGTAGCGAACGTTCCGCCCGAACTCGTCGCATATCTCGGGCCTGAACGCCACGCCGGAGATCGGCATACCGTTACCCATGGGCTTGCCCATCGTGACGATGTCCGGAAGCACCCCGTGGCGGCTGAACCCCCACATCGACTCTCCTAGCCGGGCGAATCCCGACTGGACCTCGTCGGCGATGTACACGCCGCCCGCGGCGTGCACCTCCTCGACCATGTCGCACAGGTAACCGACAGGGTCGGTGAAGAGGCCGTCACTGGAGTGCGCGCAGTCGGTGATCAGCGCCGCAAGCCGATAACCGTGGCGCTCGAGGTCGTTGATCGCGCCGCGCACCTGGCGTCGCATGTGGTCGGGAAGCGATGAACCCGGCGGGACGAGTCGCGGATCCGGCGCATCGATGACGCGCACATTCGGGCCGAGCGGTGACCCCGCTCCGAGCGTCGGCGAGAAGCTCGCGACCTCGCGAGTCAGACCGTGGTAGGCCCAGCGAGTCACGATGATTCCCTCGCCGCCCGTGTGGAAGCGCGCCACGCGCATGGCCAGGTCGTTCGCCTCCGACCCGCTGCACGCGAAGCTGATCCTCGAGAGCGCCTCGGGCATGGTGGCGAGAAGGCGCTCGGCGTAGTCGACGAGTGACTCCTGCACATAGCGCGTGTTGGTGTTGACCGCCGCCAGCTGGCGGGACACGGCCTCGACGACGTGCGGGTGTGCGTGACCTACGCACGGCACGTTGTTGTAGGCGTCGAGGAAGTCATTGCCCTCCGGATCGAAGAGGTGAGCGCCTCGACCGGAGACGAACTCGACCGGCTCCCGATAGTTCAACGCGTAACCCGGGCCCAGTACGCCGCTTCGCCGCTTGACGGTGGACCGCAGTCGCTCCGGCAGGCCACCGAGCGCTGCGGGGTCGAACCTGTTGGGGTAGTTGGCCAGCGCTCGGTTCGGCGTGGAAGTCATCAGCAGATCCCTCCTTCGTGCTCGCATCTCATCGTGGCCACTTCAGCCGCGACGCTTTTTGTTTCTGTTTCAGCCTGAAACTTATCTCTCACGCGCCGGTACGGCAACCCTTGTGGCGGGGAAGCGTGCGAGGGCGTCGACGGCGACTCGTGCAGGCGGGCGCCCCGCGTCGTCCAGCAGCCCGTCGGCACCGGGGCCGGCCCGGTGTTTGCGCGGGCGATGTCCGGGCCATAGGGGTCTGACGTCGATAGCCGTACCATGGGGCCGGTCTCACATCACTCCGGCCGACTCATGATCCGGCTCGCATCCCAGTAGCGAACGTCGGCGGCCGCCCTCAACCCCATCCCGCGGGCACCGCACCCGGCTTCGCAGGAGGCGCACGGTGAAGGACGTCGGAATCGAGCGAAGAACGTTCCTCCGGGGCGTCGCCGCCGTCACGGCGGCGGCTCCCGCCGTGACGGCCACCGCGTGCGGGCCCTCCGCCGCCCGGAACTCCGGCGGAGCCGGAAACAGCAGGACAGTCGTCGTCCGGGACATCGGCGGCGCCTACGGCGAGGCGCACCGCAAGGTCGTGTACGAGCCGTTCAGCAAGGAGACCGGCGTCCGGGTCGACGTGGTCCACGTCCCGACGTACGCGGAGCTCCTCTCCCAGATCCGGGAGGGGCCCCGGTTCGACCTCATCGACATCGACATGAGCGCACTGGCCCTCTTCGAGAAGGACGACGCCACCCAGGAACTCGACTACGACCGGCTGAGGAACGCCCAGCACGCCGGTGTCGCCCGGTCCCTGCTCACCTCCCACGGCATCGGCAAGAACTACTGGGCCAGCGTCATGGCGTACCGCACCGACAGCTTCGGCGGGAAGGCACCGGAGACCTGGGCCGACTTCTGGGACACCAAGGCTTTCCCGGGCAGCCGTGCCCTGCAGAGCCCGGAGGCGGGCCCGCCCGAGTTGGAGTTCGCCCTCCTCGCCGACGGTGTGGCGGCCGACAGGCTCTACCCCCTCGACGTCGACCGCGCCTTCGCGGCCCTGGACGAGCTCAAGGACGCCGTCCGCCGGTTCTGGGGCGACGGCGCCACGCCGGGGCTGCTCCTGGAACGCCAACGGGTCGCCGCCACCACGGTCTGGCACGGTCGCCCGAACCACCTCATCCAGCGAGGTGCCCCGCTCGCCTACCAGTGGAACGGCGCCCGTCGGCAGAGCAACGGCTACGGCATCCCCCGCGGCGCCCGGCACCCGGACGCCGCCCACCGGCTGATCGACTTCGCCCTGCGCCCCGAGGTGCAGGCCGCCGTCGCCGAGGTCTACCCCATGGGCCCGGTGGTGCCGACCGCGTACAAGTACCTGCCCAGGTCCGCCGCGGATCTGGCCAGCTCCCCGGAACACCTCTACACCGGCTTCGACCTGGACATCGGCTGGTGGGTCGAGAACAAGGAAACCGTGACCAAGCGCTGGCAGGAGTGGGTGCGGTCCTGAGGACACGGCACAGGGACGGCCGGTACCGTCCCTCGGCACCGCCGGCTCCCCGCCGGGCACCGGGAAGGACATCCCGTGGACATGACCAGCATCTCCGACCCGTCGACCGACCGGCCCGGCGGTCGTCGTTCCGGTGCGGCCGCAGCCGCGCCCCCGGGCGGGGACACTGTCCGGTCGGGAGGGTCGCCCGCCCGGCCGCCGGGGACCCGTGCGCGTTCCGTGCTGAGCGCGCGCAGCGTCGCGGGTCAGGTGTTCCTGTGGCAGCTGGTGCTGGTGATCCTGTTCGCGGCCGCGGCGGGCGTGGCGCTCGTCCTGCAGGCCCGCACGTCGAGCACGGAGGAGGCCCGCAGAGTGTCGCTGGCCGTCGCCCAGGCCTTCGCGCGGGCGCCGGGAACGGTAGAGGCCATGAAGTCCGCCGACCCCACCGCCGCGCTGCAGCCACGGGCGGAGGAGACCCGTGAACTGACCGGTGTCGACTTCGTCGTCGCGATCGATCCGCGCGGCTACCGCTGGACCCACCCCGACCCGAGTCTGATCGGGGAGCACGTCTACGCCCTGCGCAAGGAGGCGGCTGCCGGCCGGCCCTTCACCCAGGACATCGAGGGCAGCCTCGGGCTCGCCGTGGAGTCCACGGTTCCCGTCTTCGACACGGGAGGACGGAAGATCGTCGGTCTGGTGTCGGTCGGGGTCACGGTCAAGAACGTCAACTCCGTGGTCCAACGCCAGATGCCGATCCTGCTCGGGTCCGTCGCAGGTGCGCTCGCTCTCGTCACCGGCGGCAGCGCCCTGGTGTCGCGGCGGCTGCGCCGGCAGACCCACGGACTGGGACCGGCCGAGATGACCCGGATGTACGAGCACCACGACGCGGTGCTGCACGCGGTGCGGGAGGGAGTGCTGATCATCGACGGTGACGGGCGGCTGCTCCTCGCCAACGACGAGGCACGGCGCCTGCTGGACCTGCCCGCGGACGCGGAACAGCACCGGATCACCGCTCTGGGCCTGGCAGCGGATACCGCCGCTCTGCTGGCCTCCGGCCGGGTGGTCACCGACGAGGTCCACCTGGCCGGCGACCATCTGCTGGCGGTCAACCTCCGGCCCGTCGACCCGGAAGGCGGCGTACGGGGCCATGTGGCCACCCTGCGGGACACCACGGAACTCCAGGCGCTGGCGGGCCGGGCGGCCGTGGCCAGGGAGCGGCTGCGGATGCTGTACGAGGCCGGGGTGCGGATCGGCACCACTCTGGACGTGGTGCGCACCACCGAGGAGCTGGCCGAGGTGGCGGTCCCCGGGTTCGCCGACGTGGCCACGGTCGACCTCCAGGATCCGGTGCTGGAAGGTGAGGAGCCGGTCGGCCCGAGTCCCGAGCTGCGCCGCACGGCACTGCACAGCGCCAAGGGGTCGTCCTGGCCGCTCTTCCCCGTGGGGGACCTGGTCCGTTTCACCCCCGAGAACCCGGTGGCCGTCAGCGCCCGGCAGGGGCGGCCCGTCCTCGCCGCCGACCTGACCGTGTCCCACGACTGGTGTGTCCAGGATCCCGACCGGGCCCGGCGCATCCTGGACTCCGGGCTCCACTCCTTGATCACCGTGCCGCTCCAGGCCCGTGGTGTCGTGCTGGGCACGGTCAACTTCTGGCGCGCGGATCAGGACGCCTTCGACGAGGAGGACCTGGCCTTCGCCGAGGAACTGGCCGCCCGGGCCGCGGTCGCCATCGACAACGCGCGCCGCTACACGCGCGAGCACGCCCTGGCGGTGGCCCTGCAGCGCAGCCTCCTGCCGCGTTCCCTGCCCGAGCAGTCCGCCGTCGAGGTCGCGTACCGCTATCTGCCCGCCCGGGCCGGTGTGGGCGGCGACTGGTTCGACGTCATCCCGCTGCCCGGGGCGCGGGTGGCGCTGGTGGTGGGCGACGTGGTCGGCCACGGTCTGCACGCCGCGGCCACCATGGGCCGGCTGCGCACGGCGGTGCGCACGTTCTCGTCCCTCGACCTGGCCGCGGACGAACTGATCAGACGTCTCGACGAGCTGGTCACCCGGGTCGACGGCGAGGAAAGCCGCGACGGCGAGGGGATCACCGGAGCGACCTGCCTGTACGCCGTCTATGACCCGGTTGCCGGGCGGTGCTCCCTGGCCCGATCCGGGCACCTGGAACCGACCCTGGTGCGCCCCGACGGCACGGTCGAGCGGATACCGGTACCGGTCTCACCGCCGCTGGGCCTCGGAGGCGGCCAACCCTTCGAGAAGGCCGAGTACACCCTGCCCGAGGGCTCGCGGCTGGTCCTGTACACGGACGGGCTGATCGAGGACCGCGGCCGGGACATCGACGCCGGTCTCGCGCTGCTGCACGACGCCCTGGCGGGGCCGGACCGGACACCGGAGGAGACCTGCGGGGCGGTGTTCGACGCCCTGCTGCCGGTGCGCCCGAGCGACGACATCGCCCTGCTCGTCGCCCGCTCCCGGCTGCTCGACCCGTCCCAGGTCGCCGACTGGGACATCCCCGCGGACCCCGCCGCCGTCGCCGGTATCCGGGCCCAGGTCGCCCGTCGGCTGGAGGAGTGGGGGCTGGAGGAGTTCGCGTTCTCCACCGAGTTGGTGATCAGCGAGTTGGTCACCAACGCCATCCGCTACGGCAGCGACCCGAGGCGGCTGCGGGTCCTGCGTGACGGCGACAGCCTCATCTGCGAGGTCACCGACGGCAGCAGCACCTCTCCGCATCTGCGCCGGGCCGCCGACACCGACGAGGGCGGGCGGGGCCTGTTCCTCGTGGCCCAGTTCACGCAGGGGTGGGGCACCCGCTACCTGGCCCGCGGGAAAGTGATCTGGACGGAGCAGTCTCTCCACGGCAACCTGCCCGAACCCGACGGCGACCTGGCCGAGACGCTGCTGGACCAGTGGGACGACACGGGCTGGTGACGACGGTCCGCGCCAGGGTTCAGGTCGGGGCGGACCCGGTGCCGGACTCACGCGGTGCAGCCCCCGTCCTCGGGCAGATCGGTGTCCTTGCCGTCGGGCCCGAAGGTCCCGTCCTCGGCGGTGTCGGCGGCCTCGGCGTCGGTGAGCAGGGCGGCGGCCCGGGCCCCAGGTGGGCGATCTCGGCCTTGATCGGCTCCTCCTTGTCGACCAGGCGGCCGTAGCTCATCGCCTTGTGCCGGGAGGCGTTCGCTTCGAGCTTGCCGTGTCCCATGCAGTGGAGGAAACCCGGCGCGCGGAATCCGGAGCCGCGTCGAGGTACGGCTTGCCGGGACGGGTCAGGTGTCGCCGCACTCGTTGCCCTCACCGTGGCCCCGCTGTAGCCGAGGGGTGTACAGGCGACCGGGGTTCGGTTCGCCCGGCGCCGGCCCTGCCCTGCCCCTGCTCACCTCTCCTGACGGGACCGACGGGACAGCCGGGCTCGGGCTGACGTCCGGCTGCGTACAGCAGTGGTGTCCGTGCCGGAGAGGGCGAGGACGGAGAGCAGGACGAGCGCGCACGCCGGGCCCAGTACGGTCCAGGGCGCCAGTTCCGCGTACGACTGGTTCTCCGACAGCAGCCGGCCCCACTCCGCGGCGGGCGGCTGTTCGCCCAGGCCGAGGAAGCCCAGGGAGGCCAGGACGAGGACCGTGGTGGGCAGGCGCAGGAGGGCGTTG
The DNA here is from genome assembly GCF_018728545.1 of Streptomyces sp. ATCC 21386. Lineage (NCBI taxonomy): Bacteria > Bacillati > Actinomycetota > Actinomycetes > Kitasatosporales > Streptomycetaceae > Streptomyces > Streptomyces sp. ATCC 21386. The sequence goes on along the minus strand of NZ_JAAVVL010000001.1, from coordinate 3,019,549 downwards.
CGCAGGACGGGGGGCAGTACGGCGGGGAGCAGGTGGTGGCGGAGGAGGTAGCCCGGTCCGGCGCCGAAGGAGAGGGAGGCGAGCATGTGGCCGCTGGCCCGTTCCTGTTCGAGCAGGGCGGCGGCCTGGGCTGCGTACGGGGTCCAGCCGACCAGGCAGACGGCGAGGGCGGCACCCGAGGCCGACGGGCCGGTCACCGCCGTGGTCAGCATTCCGGCGAGGACGGCCGGCATCGTCGACACCACTTCCGTGAGCCCCGCGCCGACCTGTGCGGCCATGCCGAGCAGCAGGCCGGTGAGCGCGCACACCGCGGTCACCACGAGAGCCACACCCACCGTGCGCAGCGCCCCGTGGCCGAGGCGGGCCAGTAGGTCGCGGCCGAGGGCGTCCGTGCCCAACGGGTGTGCGGCTGAAGGCGGGAGCAGTCGGGCCGCGGTGTCGACCTGGAGGGGGTCTCGGAGCAGTCCGGCGGTGACCAGCGCGAGCAGGGCGAGGGCGCAGGCTGCGGCGGCCCAGCGGGTGGAGCGCCCTCGCGGGAGGGCAGGTGTGTGCAGGGCGGGCAGGGCCCCGTCCCGCAGGGCCGGGCCGAGCAGCGCGCGGCGCAGGGCGCGGATGAGGAGGCCGGCCGCGGTGCCGAGCAGGATGAGGGCCAGTGTGGCGGTCTGCAGGGGTGGCAGATCCTGGGCGATGGCGGCGTCCAGGGCGAGGCGGCCCAGTCCGGGAATGTTGAAGATCTTCTCCACCGCGACGGCGCCGCCGACCAGGGCGATGACGGTCGGCAGGAGTTGCGGGAGGACACCGGCCAGCGCGCGGCGCAGCGCGTGCCGGGCGACGTGGTGGGGTGCGAAGCCGTAGGCGTGCCAGGTGCGGGCCCACGGTTCGTTGAAGGCGGCGGGCAGCGACTGGTCGAGCAGGCCGCCGATCATCGCCCCGGAGGGGACACCCAGGGCGAGTGCGGGCAGCACCATGGACGCTGGTCCGTCCCATCCGCTGGAGGGGAACCAGCCCAGCCACACCCCGCACACGGTGGCGAGGAGTGAGGCGAGCAGGAACTTGGGCAGCGCGGCGAGGACGGCGACCGAGATGGTTGATGTCGCCTGGTGCAGTCGTCGCCGGGAGCCGAGATACAGGGTGCGGGCGCTGGCCAGTGCGGCGACGGCGATGGTGACGACGAGCGCCCCGAGCATCAGCGTGACGGAGATCGCGAAGGCGCTCGTCACCTGGGGCAGCACCGCCTCACCCGACACCCAGGAAGTGCCCGCGTCACCCCGCGGCAGTCCGCTCAGCCACTGCACGAGATGCGTGAACGGCCCCTCATCCAGGCCCAGTTGTTCTCGTACGGCGGCCAGCTGGGCGGGCGTGGGGTCCTGGTCGGCGGAGCGGGCCCGCAGGACGGTCAGCGCGGGGTCGTTCCCGGACAGCCAGGGCAGCAGGGCCACGGCCGTGAGCAGCGCGACCCCGGCGGCGAGGCGGCCGAGGCCCGCCCGCCACCGGGACGGGCGGGCCTCGGTACCGGCCGACATGACGCTCACCGGCTACTTCAGGTGGGTGTCGACGTCGATCAGGGAGCGCTCGCGCGGGTCGAGGATCACGCCCTCGACGTTCGCGGCGATGCCCTGGACCACCTTCTCGTGGACGAGCGGGACGACGGCGTCGGTGCGCAGGATCTGCGCCTCGGCGGCCATGATCTTCTGCTGCCGCTTCGCCGTGTCGCCTTCCTCGGCGGCGGACTTGACGGCCTGGTCCACCTTGGAGTCCTTCAGCCGGGCGATGTTGTACACGCCGCCGCTCTTGTAGTCGCTGGCCAGATACGCGACCGCGTCGCCGGTGTCGAGGAGCACCACCCGGGACATGACGAGGGCGTCGTACTTGCCGGCCAGCAGGTCGGCCTCCATCTGCGTGTACTCGCGGACGTCCTGCTTGACGGTGAACCCGGCCTTCTCCAGCTGCTGCTGCAGCACGGAGGCGGCCTCGGGCAGCTCTGCGCGGTTGGTGAAGGCGGCCAGCCGCAGGACCTTGCCCTTCGTCCTGGACCTGACCTGTGCGGGTGTCGCGGCCTTGGCGCGGCCGGTGACGTCGACGCGTTCGCCGGCGGCCCAGGACACGGCGGGGCCGAACAGGCCCTGCGCGGGGTCGGCGTAGCCGCCGAAGATCGAATCGACGAGAGCGGAGCCGTCCACGGCCTCGCGAGCGGCGGCACGCAGCGCGGGGTCGGTGAAGATGCCGTTGCCGGTGTTCAGGATGAGGCTGTCAGTCCGTACCGACGGCACTTCGTGACGGGTGTTCGCCTCCAGCAGCTTCGCCTGGGACGTGGGGATCCACTCGGCGATGTCCACGTCGCCGCCACGCAGGGCGTTGGCGCGGGCCGGGCCGTCGGCTATCCAGGTCACGTCGATGCCGGGCGCCTTGGCCTTGCCGCCCCAGTAACCGTCGTAACGGTCGAGGGTGGCCTTGGACTTGCCGGTGAGCTTCGTGACCTCGAAGGGACCGGTTCCGGTGCCGATCGCGCTGGCGGTGCCGTCCTTGGCGTACGCCTTGGCGGAGAGGATGGCCAGCACCGGGCTGGCCAGACGCAGGGGGAGCACCGGGTCAGCCGTCTTGGTGCTGATGGTGACCGTGTCGGCGTCGTCGGCCTTCGCGGTGAGGGTGACATCGCTCAGGACACGGGGCTTGGGCGTCGCCGCGCCCGCGTGATCCAGAGCGTTGACGACGGACTCGGCAGTGACCTCGGTGCCGTCCTGGAAGGTCGCCTTGCGCAGCTCGAAGGTCCAGGTGGTAGGGCTGTTCTGCTTCCAGGACTTCGCCAGCGCGGGAGCTGCGGCCCCGTTCTTGTCCAGGGCAGTCAGCCCTTCGACCGCGGAGAGCTTGCCCAGCAAAGTGGCGTCGTCGCTGTACGGGGACAGCGCCATCACCGGCGGCCGGGCGAGCGCGACCCTCAACCGACCGGCCGACCCTCCTTCAGCGCCCGTGCCCGTACCTTGCCCGCCGGACGCAAAACAGCCTGCGAGCAGCGGAGTGAGGGCAAGCGTCAAGACAAGGCCGCGGGGGGTCGTACGCATGGAAGGTCCTGTCGTGCAAGAGAGGGTGGTTTGAGCCCCTGCGCGCCATAAGTGGGCCTTGGGACTCGGTCACTATACTTAGGACACCCTAACTTGATCTACCTCGGTAGATGAACTCTTAACCAATGAGATCGCCGCGCGGGCCCCGTCCTCCCGAAACCGTGGGCGAAGTGGACCGAGAGCCGACCCGGAAGGGTACACGTTTCCCTGAATTCAGCAATCCCTGTACTGTCGTGGGTGTGCTGACCGTTGCCTCCGACATCGACGTGCTGACCCGCTTCGGCCGCGCGCTCGCCGACCCGATCCGCTGCCGGATCCTGCTCGCCCTGCGCCAGGCCCCCGCCTATCCGGCAGACCTCGCCGACGCCCTCGGCGTCTCCCGCACCCGCCTGTCGAACCACCTGGCATGCCTGCGGGACTGCGGACTGGTCGTCACCGTGCCCGACGGCCGCCGCACCCGCTACGAACTCGCCGACGAACGCCTCGGCCACGCACTGGACGACCTGCGCACCGCCGTAGTGGCCGTGGAGAGCGACCGCACCTGCGTCGACGCCGACGACAAGGGCTGCTGCTGATGGCCGCGACATCCCTCGGGCCCTCACCGGCCCGCCGCGACATCCTCACCAAGCGCGTACGGCTACTGGTGGCGGCCACCATCACCTACAACGCCATAGAAGCGGGTGTCGCCATCACCGCCGGCACCCTCGCCTCCTCCACCGCCCTGATCGGCTTCGGTCTGGACTCCGTCATCGAGGTCTCCTCCGCCGCCGCAGTCGCCTGGCAGTTCTCGGCACCCGACCATGCCGTACGGGAAGCGCGTGAGCAGCGCACCCTGCGGATCATCGCGATCTCGTTCTTCGCCCTCGCCGCCTATGTCACCCTCGACGCCGTCCGCGTCCTGACCGGCACCACGGAAGCCGAACGATCCATCCCCGGCATCGTGCTCGCCGCCCTGTCGCTGGCGGTCATGCCCTTCCTGTCCGCAGCCCAGCGCAACGCCGGCCGCGAACTCGGCTCCGCCTCCGCGATCGCCGACTCCAAACAGACCCTGCTGTGCACGTACCTGTCCGCCGTGCTCCTGGCCGGCCTCATCCTCAACGCCACCCTCGGCTGGACCTGGGCCGACCCGATCGCCGCCCTCGTCATCGCCGTCATCGCCGTCAAGGAAGGCCACGACGCCTGGCAGGGCAAGGGCTGCTGCGCACCGCCCACCGCCGCGGCGGCGCCGAAGGACGGCACCCAGGCCGATGCGTGCGGCTGCCGGCCGGGCTGCGACTGCTGCTGAGCCGACCCGCGCTGCTGCCGTTCCATCAGCTGATCAGCTCCGACAGCCGTCACCTGTTGATCTCTCCGCCCTCAGCGCGGCCACCGCCTGGTCGACCGACCGAGACGGCGCTGCCGAGCAGAACTGAATCGGACCCCTGACAGGAAATTGTGCACAGGCACAAAATACGTGGTCGATCTCGCGGCCTCACGTCCCTTGTTGCCGGATTCTCCACGATGCTTCACTGACCGCATCACCTCGAAGCCGGAGATACTCATCGCACCGGAGCAGCAAATGGTCGACAATCGACCAAAGCGCCAGGCTGCTCCACTGAAGCACTGCGAGAACCAGCGAGCGACGGCGTACGCCCGTACTCACACACCCAGGAACAGACGGACGCCACCATGCCCGAGCTCATCTCCCGCACACTGACCCGCCGAACCGTCCGGACGACCAAGCCTTCACGCGAGCGGACCTGGAAGCATCTGTCACCGCTGCTGCGACTGCTGATCCTCACCCAACTCACCTCTGGTATCGGCTTCTACGCCGTTCTGCCGTTCCTCGCCGAGCACCTCGGCACCGCGCTCGGCATGGCAGGGTGGATGGTCGGATTCGTCCTGGGTCTGCGCACCTTCAGCCAGCAGGGTCTCTTCGTGGTCGGCGGCGCACTCGTCGACCGCTACGGCGTACGGCCGATCGTGCTGGCCGGCTGTGTGCTGCGGGTCGCCGGGTTCGTCTGGCTGGGGTACGCGGAGCAGACCTGGACGGTGATCTGCGCGGTGCTTCTCATCGGCTTCGCCGCCGCGCTGTTCTCCCCGGCGGTGGAGTCCGAAGTGGCCCGGCAGGCGGTGATCAGGGAGGAGGAGGGCCACGGTTCACGCACTCGGGTGCTGGCTCTGCTGAGCGCGGCCGGACAGGCCGGCGCCTTCATCGGCCCGCTGCTCGGCGCCCTGCTGCTCGCCGTGGACTTCCGCACCACCTGCCTCGCCGGAGCCGCCGTCTTCGTCCTCGTCCTGGCCGGGCACGTATGGCTGATGCCGCAGCACATCCCCGGCCGAGTGCGCACCCGACAGCGGGGCGGCACACGCGCACTGCGACGCAACCGCCGCTTCCTCGCCCTGTGTTGCGCCTACGGCACCTACCTGCTCGCCTACAACCAGCTCTACCTCGCCCTGCCGGACGAGGTGCAACGCACGACCGGCTCCCAGGCGGCCCTGTCCTGGCTGTTCGCCCTGTCCTCCCTGCTGGTCGTCTGCGCCCAACTGCCCCTCACACGCTGGGCGGGAGACCGGCTCGGCCTGCGCCGCTCCATGACCGCCGGACTGCTGCTCATCGCGGCCGGTTTCGCCGTCGTGGCCGCCGCCCTGCCCGCCGGCAGGACGGGTGTGGCGGGGCTGCTGCCCGCCGCCGGGTACGTCGTCCTGCTCACCCTCGGCCAGATGCTGGTCGTCCCCGCCGCCCGCGCCTGGGTACCCGACCTCGCCGAGGACGGCCGCATCGGCCTCTACACCGGCGCGCTGTCCTCCGTCTCCGGCCTGATCGTCCTCGTCGGCAGCTCAGTCACCGGCTCCCTGCTCGACCTCGACCTGCCACCTGCCGTGCCCTGGCTGATCCTCGCCGCAGTACCGGCCCTGGCGGTGGCAATCCTGCCGAGATGCTCCGACCGGTAGACGGATATCGAGCCGTGGGGAATCGGGGACTCCGGTGCGGTGGCACAGGGCCTGTTCCCGCACGGCTCCGCCCGGGTCAGACGGGGTGACCTCCTGGGCATGCAGTGGCGGGCTGCCTCGGCGCCGGCCCAGGTGACGAAGTCCTCGATCCGCACGCGCAGGGCTGGCGAGCGCAGGGAGCCGGTGCTGGGGCCGGCCAAGGCGCGGTGCACGGCGTGGGCGAACAGCAGCTCCCGGGTTCGGCCATGCGCTCCAGCACGCGGAGGACGTGTAGTGCCGCATCAGGCAAGGTTCACCCTGCTACGGTCCCGCCGGGGGGGACCACTGCATGGCGCCCGGACGGCTGTGTGGGCGGCCGATCGCTTGTCGGTGGGAAGGTACGCTGCCGGAGTGATCCTTCCGACGGTCCATGAGGTACGCGCGCTGCACGAGCGGTACGCGCCATCGCATGAGGCGCTGGACCTCGTCTTCACCCACTGCGAAATCGTCTGCGGCATCGCCGAACAGCTTGTGACACAGACAGACCTCCCCCTCGACGCCGACCTCGTCCGTGTCGGCGCCCTGCTCCACGACATCGGCGTCTACCGGCTGTACGACCAGGCCGGTCGGCTCGATCACCGCAACTACATCCGCCATGGCGTCCTCGGCCACGAGATCCTCCAAGAGGAGGGCTTCCCGGAGCACCTGCGCCGCTTCTGCTCCTGCCATACGGGAGTTGGTCTCACCCGGCACGACATCCGCGAACAGAAGCTCGCCATACCCGAGGCCGACTATCTGGCGGAGACCATCGAAGAGCAACTGGTCATGTACGCGGACAAGTTCCACAGCAAGACGACACCACCCACCTTCCTCACCGCCGACTCCTATGCCGCGCACGTGGAGAAGTTCGGCGCGGACAAGGTCCACGCATTCGGTCTTCTGCGCGCCAGGTTCGGCGAACCAGACCTGACCTCGGCCAGGGCGCGATACGGCCACGCGCAGGCCTGAGGTCGGCAGCGTCGTGTCAGTCAGCCGGCGTGGGCCGCAGACGATCACCAGGGCTGGGCGCCCGGCAGCGCCCGACACGGCTATGGGGCGTCAGCCCTGGGGACGTAGGCCCGCCAGGGTCACCGCGACGAGCCGCAGCACCGCAGCCTTGGACGACAGCACTCCGGCTCCGACCAGGGCGTGCAGGCAATAGCCCGCCAGCTCGTCCGGCGGGACGTCGTCCCGCACCTCGCCCGCCCGGACCCCCTCAGCCAGCAATCCCCGGACGAAGTGGCGCAGATGCTGCTCGGCATGCGCCACATCGTCACCCCGGTGCAGGAGGGCGGACAGCTCTCCCCCATGGCCGTGCCGCTGCTTCTGGATGAACGCGTAGCGCTCCAGCACCGCCTCCAGCCGCTCACCCGGGTTACCCGCCCGGTCCCGGAGTTCGGCGAGCTCGGCGAGGTGACCGGCGAGGACTCCCAGCAGGTGCGGGGCGTGTATCTCGCCATGGAGGTCACAGGCTGGTACGTGATCGTCCCGCTGGCATTCGCCTCGCTGTTGACCGGGCTGGTCCAGTCCCTGGGCACCACATGGGGTCTGTTCCGCCACTACTGGGTATCGGCGAAGCTCGTACTGACCGTCCTTGCCACCTTCCTTCTCGTGCTGCACATGCAGGTGGCCGACCAGGTGGCGGATGCGGCCGCGCGGACCAGCCTGTCCGCCTCCGACCTCGGCGGGATGCGGATGCAGCTCGTGTTCGACGCCGCTGCCGCCGTCGTCGTCTGCCGGCTCCTCGGCGTCACCACCGACTACCGCCGAACCCGTTGCATGGACACACCCGCCGTGGGGCCAAGCATGGCGTGGCCGGCCACGGCGGGTTGCTCGACTACGGGTCGGTCACGGGATGAAGCCGTAGCCCAACTGCGCGATGAGCTTGGTCTTGTCGCCCTTCAGGGACACCACGAGCGTGCGGGCCAGGGTGCCGCCGAAGCGGGTCCCGCCGTCGGCGGTCGGGACCGTGTCGATGAAGCTCTCCACCAGCCCGTTGGGCATCACGTAGTGCGAGTACTGCTGCGTCGGGGCGTCCTCCGGGTTGCCCAGGACCAGTGCGCTGCCGTTGAGCGGCCTGTAGTCGCTGCGCAGGGACGATCCGACGAAGCCGTAGAGGCCGTCCCAGCCGCTCAGCCCCGGCGCGAACGTGAACTTGTGACTGATGGTGAACAGGTAGTACTTGCCGTTGCGGATGACCAGGTGGGGCCGTTCGGTCTGCTGGTTCACGCAGTTGGCCGAGAGCAGCGGGGGTTTCAGCCGCCAGTTGTCCATGCTGCCGCTGTCAGCCGTGGCCAGACCGATGTTGCCCGTGTAGTACTTCGCGTCCTCCGGCACCTCGTGGCCGGCCGGGACGTCACCTATGTCGCGCTTGGTGCACTGATACGTGCCGGCGACACCGGCGGTGTTGCCCTCGAACAGGAGGTGGATCTTGCGGTCCCGGGGGTCCCGGAAGACGAACGGGTCACGGAAGGCGTAGATGATCGGGCCCGCCTGGGACTGTTGCAGGGTCTGGTACAGCTTGCCGTCGGCCTCGGCGATGATGCGGTGGTCCTGGAAGCCGCTGAACCACACGCGCTTGCTGTCCGCATGGATCTTGCCGGTCGCCTGCGCCAGACGCTGCAGTGCGTCGTTGGGGTCGACGCCGCCGTTGTCGCGTCCGGAAGCGGTGTAGAAGGAGTACACCTTGTCGCCGACGAGCGCCGCCGAGCCGGCCCACTCACGTGAGCCGAAAGAGGTGCCGGGCCGGAACAGATCACCGCCGTACTTCCAGCTCTTGGCGTCACGCGAGTAGAAGTAGCCGATCTTCGCGTACCAGTGCCGGTCGCCGAACGGCACCGAGCGTGGAGCCGTCAGCGAGAAGATGACGTGCCAGCCCTTGTAGGTGGCGGTCCGGGTGTTGAGCTTGGTGAGCGGCCAGGTGTCCCACACCCACACCTTGTCGGTCATCACCGGGAAGTCCGGCGACACGCGGGGGGCCGTGTTGGTCTTGTCCTGCCGGAGCTTCAATGCGTCCGCGCGGGACCAGACGGCGAAGTAGTCGTCGTCCGCGCTGTACTGCCGCGTTCCCGTCTGCGACGAGGCGGGCTCGTCCGCGGAAGCCGGCGTCGCCACACCGCCCAGCATCGCGAGGGCCATCAAGCCCGTGGCCAGCCGGATCAGCACTCTGCGTGATCTGCGCATGCGTCGTCCTTCCCAAGGGAGTGACCGAATGGAACCGAACCGGAAGCGATTCCGTTTCGCGGTTACCCCTCTTCTCGACTGACACACCATCAACTTCCGTTAACAGCAATCAACTTCCGCGTGCAGGAAGTGGAGAGGTGGTGGGTGAGGCGCATGAGCTGGGCCTGGCCGGTCCAGGACCGGCCAGGCCGACTCCCTCGCGCCTTCGCTCTCGGTCCCGTCCGATGCGACTGTGCCCTCGGCGTGCGCACGCGACCTGGGCCAACCACACTTTCCGGATGCTGACGCAGAGGGACTGGCGGGGCGAACTCCGGCTCGCCGAGGGTGAGATCGACGATGCGGCGGCCTATGGCGCGATGGTCGCCGTGCGGCGGGCCGTTGCGGGATGCGGTGAGTTGGCGGGTACCGCCGAACGGCGGCGGTGCGCACGCCGAGAGGTCGATGTGAGACTGCGGGGCAAGGAAGTCACTACACCGGCGTCGCTCCAGTCCGGTCGGCCACATCATTCCGCATACGGTCGGTCGGAGTGTTCGGCCCGCCTGGCGTGGTGATGCGGAACGACAGATGTGCGCCGTGCGGTGTGTCCTGGACCGTCAGGGTGCCTCCGTGGGCGATGGCCATGTCGCGGGCGATGGCCGGGCCGAGTCCGGATCCGCCCGCGTCGCGTGCCCGGGCCTCCTCCAGTCGGTGGAGGGCCAGGCGTGCCGGCTTGCCTGGGCCCGCCGTGCCGGGGTGGAGGGAGGGGGCGCCCCACCCCGGCCTGATGTCAGCGGATGTGCTTCGCCGGCTTGGTGGCGGCGTTGAGCAGGTATTCCAGGGGGCCTCGGCGGAAGAAGCGGGACCAGATCGCGGCGAACACGATCGCCCCGAGGACGAACAGGAGCAGCGGGACCCAGGACTGCTGGGTGCCGGTCCCGGCGGGCACGGCCAGCGCGGACTGGGCGAGGAAGTGGCCGACGTAGGCGGTCAGGGACATGGTGCCCACGGCGATGACCGGCTTCGCCATGCGGCGCAGTCGCGGCAGGCGGTCCATCGCCACGGTCGCGCCCACGATCACGAGGATCGCGACTCCGATGCTGCCGATGATGTCGAACGTGGTGCCGCTGTGCGGGCCGGCCGTCAGGAGCAACGACGGCGGCATGTCGGGCAGGGACCCCTTGTCCAGGGGCATCGATCCGGAGCCGCCGGAGGACGACCCGTCTTCCGCGAGGCTCCGCAGCGCGCCCGGGCCGGCGAGCAGCAGGGACATGCCGTACGCGCCCGCGGTGATGGCGGCGCCGAAGGCGGCCAGTCGCTTCTGGACGGTGGTGGAAGACAGGTCCAGGCGGCCCAGGGCCATGCCCGCGATCACGAACGACATCCAGGTGAGCGCCGGGTAGAAGCCGGTGAGCAGCAGGTCGAGCACTCCGACCTCGCTGAGGCGGCGGAGCGGGTCGTAGGCGTTGATGCTCTCCTGGACCGACGACGTCAGCAGCGAGGTCAGGACGAACGCCAGCTGCGGTGTGACCAGGGCGAACGCGGCCGCGATGATCGCGAGGGTCCTGGCACTCAGTCGCACCAGGGGCAGGGCGAGGAGGAAGTAGACCCCGTAGAAGCCGAGGATGATCACTCCCCCGTACTCCATGGCCATCACGGTGCCCAGCGCCAGCAGGACCACGGCGCGGATCGCGATGCGGGCCCTCGCCTGCCGGCCCGCCAGGCCCGTCTTCGGCTCGCGGCGGCCGGCGAGCAGCATCAGGGAGAACCCGGCGAGGGTGGCGAACAGGACCGACGAGTGACCGTCCGACATGTAGCGGACCCAGCTGCCGACGCCGCTCGTGGCGGACAACGGGGGGCCGATGTGCACGACGTACATGCCGAACACCGCCAGCGCGCGGGCCAGGTCCACTCCGACGAGGCGTCCCATCGAGGGACCGGGCGAGGCCGGTACGGCGGAGTCGGGGGAGGTTCGGGACGGCGGAGGTGAGTTCTCCGGGAGAGCTGACGTCTCCTGCGGCGACTGCGTCTGTGACATACCGCAAACCTCGCGCGGGGCTCAGGGGGCGGGCCATCCGGCAGGTTTCGGTAACGCCCCCGCCGACCGGCGGGTACCGCCCTGCCGACCGGCGGAGTCCCGTCCGGACGGCCCGTCGGTTGCGACCGGACGGCAGTCTTCTCCAGTCACTCGGCGGGGGTGGACCCGACGGTCGTCGGATGGGCACGGGACGGACGGGCTTACAGGCTGGTGGCATGACACACCGCGCGCGACGCAAGAGGCCCGACACCTCCCTCGCCTCACCAGCCGACGAACCGGGCCGTGACGTCCTCCCGCGCAGGGGCGACTTCCTGGAGTTCCTGGGCCTGGTGCTGGCTGCGGGCACCCTCGTCCTGGTCGTCGTACACCCCGAAGTACCCGAAGCGTTGGTGCGCGCCCTCTCCACGAGCACCGCCGGACTCGTCCGCTGAGCCGGCTCACGATCAAGACCGGTCCGCCCGGCACCGTCCACACGGTGCCGGGCGGACCGCAGAAGGAAAACGAGCTCGCGCTGCGGGACGTCATCACGGAGGTGGCCCGCGAAATTCAACGACGCGCGCTGCAGCTGACGCGGCCTTGGGCGACAGCTCAGTCCGCGCCGAGCGGGATCCGCAGCCGGACCCGGTAGCCGCCTTCCGCGGTCGGGCCCGCTTCCAGGGTGCCGTGCAGGATGTCGGCGCGTTCCCGCAGCCCGACGAGCCCTTGCTGGGAGCTGGGGAGGGACAGGGAAGGACGCGTGGACGGGGTGTTGGTGACGGTCACTCCGATGCCCTCGCCGTCCTGCCACAATTCGACGCTGGCAGTGGCGCCGGGTGCGTGTTTACGGACGTTGGTCAGCGCTTCCTGAACCGTACGGTAGAGGGCGCGTTGGGTGGGTGTGCTCACCGTGGGCGGCAGTTCCCCCGTCAGCTGTACGTCACTGCCGCTCGATTCCACAAGTTTACGCAGGTCGGCAAGGGTGGGCTGAGGCGTCAGCTCGGTGGCGTCGCCGCCGGAGGCCCGCAGCAGGGTGACCATGGTGCGCAGTTCGTCGAGCGTGGTGACGCTCAGCGAACGGATCGTTCGAGCGGCCTCCTTGGCGTCCACGTCCCGGGTGGCGACCTGCAACGCCCCGGCCCGTACGGCGATCAGACTGACCTGATGGGAGACCACGTCGTGCATCTCCCGGGCCAGCTGGGCGCGTTCGCGAGCGAGGACGGCCTGGGCGTGCAGGGTCCGCTCGTGTTCCCTTGCCTCCTCGATCTCGGCCAACCGCCGCGCCAGGTCCCGCTGTGCCTGGAGAAGCTGGCCGAAGAGGACCGGTGCCGCGGCCGTGGCCAGGCCGTACACGAAGAAGACCGCTGTCATGGTCCGGTCGACCTCGGCCAGGGGCCACGGGGTGCTGCTCGCGACCGCGGCCAGGGCGACGCACACGGCGAGGAGACGGCGGTTGCGGGAGCGTTCGGCCAGAGTGAACAGCGCCGCGAGGACGGCGACGGCGACGTCCTGCATCAGCGCGACGGGCAGGGTGAGCAGGAACACGGCGAACGGGAACCGGCGCCGGAAGGCCAGCGCGGTGCACCCGACAGCCGCCAACGCGACCTCGATGCGCGTGGGCTCCCAGTTGTTCAGCCGCACGTCCACGGCCGCCGCGGCCACCAGGGCGAGGTCGATGACCGGCGCGGGAACCCGCTGCCACAGGGCGCGCGCACGGCTCATCCGCCGGCCTCCGGCCGCACGCACTCGTCGAGGAGCCCGGACCGCTGCGCCAGCAGGGCGGCCTGCACGCGGCTCGTCACGCGAAGCTTCGTCAGGATGGCGCTGACGTGGTCCTTCACCGTGCCCGCACCCAGGTGGATGCGCGCACCGATGTCGGCGTTGGACAGCCCCTCCGCCACCAGGCGGAGGACGTCGCGCTCCCGCGCGGTGAGCAGCCGGACCCGGGCTGCCTCCTCGTCGACGGCCGACCCGGTGCCGGGGTGGCTGTGCAGCAGCGTCCGCGACGCCTTGGGAGACAGCACCACACCGCCCGCGGCCAGGGTGCGCACCAGGTGGGCGAGCTGCTCGGGCTCGGTGTCCTTCAGCAGGAAACCGGCCGCGCCGGAGTGCAGGGCGGTGAGGATGTACTCGTCGGCGTCGAACGTGGTCAGCATCGCCACCACCGGCGGGTCCGGCATCGTACGCAGCTCCCGGAGCACGGTGAGCCCGTCGACGTCCGGCATCCGGATGTCCAGCAGCACCACGTCGGGCCGCTCCCGGCGGACCGTGGCGACCGCCTCGCCGCCGGTCGCGGTCGCGACGACCTCGATGTCCTCGGACGCGCCCAGAATCAGCTGGAAGCCCGAGCGGACCAGAGCCTCGTCGTCGACCACCACTACCCGGATCACGCGCTCCCCTACCCTTCGTTCATACCGTCCGGCCCATGCGGACTCGACCCTAAGCCCCGACAGGCCCCGGTGGGCCACTGAGCTGCAGCTCCAGCCACACGGCGGGGTAGCACCCACCTGTCGGCAGGGCCACAGCAGCCTTCTGCCGGATGGGCCGTGATCGGCCCGGTCTCCAGTCTGAGGGCCATGACCCATCACCCGGACTCCGCGCTGCTCCCGGCCGATACCCCGTCTCCTGAGGGTGACCGTGGTGATCCGTCGACCGGCGCGCCCGGCGTCGGCCGGCTGATCGGGCTGGACCTGGCCCGCGGCCTGGCCCTCTTCGGCGTGTACGCGCTTGTCGCCGCCATGCTCGGGGTGACAGCGGCCGGTGTGGCCCCTGCCCTCGTCGCCTCCGACACGCCTTTGCGAGTCATGCCGTTGGGCGACTCGATAACGTGGGGTGTGGGGAGCAGTACGGGCAACGGCTACCGGGGGCCGCTGTGGGACAAGCTTGCTGCGGACGGCCATCCGCTGGACTTCGTGGGCTCGGTGCGCAACGGTTCGATGTCCGACCCCGGCAACGAAGGCCACTCCGGATATCGCATCGACCAGATCGCCGTACTCGCCGACGCCTCACTGAAGCGCCACCGGCCCGACGTCGTGGCGCTGCACATCGGTACCAACGACCTCCGAAGGGCCTCGGAGGTCGACACCGCCATCACTCGGCTGAGGTTGCTGGTCAGCCAGATCACCGCCGCTGTCCCCGACGCAACGGTCCTCGTCGCTTCCCTGGTCGTCTCCACCAGCAGCACGGAGGAGCGGTGGCGGGGCAGTTACAACCAGGCCGTCCGCGAGATCGTCAGCGACGCACAGGGCGCAGGCAAGCGCGTCGCGTACGTTGACATGAGCGGCTTGACCACGGCCGACCTGGCTGACCCTCTGCATCCCAACGACGCGGGCTATCAGAAGATGGCGGACGCCTTCCACCGCGGCGTCCGAGCCGCGGGCAGCGCCGGCTGGCTGAAGAACCCGGCCCCCGCATCCGCACTCGTGCGGTCCGGCATCACCGGCAGGTGAACGGATCTCGGCAGTGCCGGCACCGCCGACGGGGGAACGATCGAGGGCCCGGTCATCGGCGCGATCACGTACTTCCTCCTCGACAAGCACTTCGCGCAGAGCGGTGTCTGGTTCCTGATCGTGGTGGGGGCGGCGGCCATCGTGGTTTCGCTGGACCTCCCGCGGGCTCTGTGGGGACCACTGGCCCACCGCACGGGATTCGCGGGCTTCCCGGTGCGCCATACGGTCCGGTTGTAGCCCCGTTCACTTGTCCGCCACGAGGTCCTTGAGCGCGATGTTGAGTTCGAGGACGTTCACCCGGGGCTCGTCGATGACGCCGAGGGTGCGGCCCCGGGTGTGCTCGTCGACCAGCTTCTGCACCTGGGCGACGGTCAGGCTGTTCCTCGCGGCGACCCGGTGGACCTGGAGATCGGCGTAGGCCGGGGAGATGTCCGGGTCGAGACCGGAGCCGGAGGAGGTGACCGCGTCGGCGGGGACCTCGGACGGCCTGACGGTGTGGCCGGGCACCGAGTTGTCCTTGACGACCTTCGCCTTGCGTCCTCGACCTGCTGGATGAGTTCCTTGTTGTCCGCGGACAGGTTGGTGGCGCCGGACAGGATCAGCTTGTAGCGGGTGTTGAGCGAGTTCTCACCCAGTCCGTGCGCAGGGCGGGGCTGGAAGCAGTCCAGACTGTAGCCCTGTTGGCCTATCAGCGAGGACCCGACGACCTTGCCGTCGTACGTCACCTCGGAGCCGTTCGCCTTGGTGGGGAAGAGCGCCTGCGCCACACCTGTGAGGCCAGCGGATAGAGGATGCCGGTGAGCACGGTCAGCACCAGCAGGGCCCGCAGGGCCGCGCTCAGCAACCGGGCGGTGTTCGCGAAGGAGTTGTTCATGTTCTTCACCCGATCCCGGGGATCAGAGAGATGAGCAGGTCGATGAGCTTGATGCCGATGAACGGCGCGACGAGGCCGCCGAGGCCGTAGACGGTCAGGTTGCGGCGGAGCAGCCTGTCCGCGCTGACCGGCCGGTACCGCACGCCCCTCAGGGACAGCGGGACCAGCGCGAGGATGATCAGCGCGTTGAAGACGACCGCCGAGAGGATGGCGGAGTCCGGCGAGGACAGACCCATGATGTTGAGCTTGTCCAGCCCCGGATGGACGGCCGCGAACAGCGCCGGGATGATCGCGAAGTACTTCGCCACGTCGTTGGCGATGGAGAAGGTCGTGAGCGCGCCCCGGGTGATGAGCAGTTGCTTGCCGATCTCGACGATCTCGATGAGCTTGGTCGGGTCGGAGTCGAGGTCCACCATGTCTCGGCCTCCTTGGCGGCGGAGGTCCCGGTGTTCATGGCCACGCCGACGTCCGCCTGGGCGAGGGCCGGGGCGTCGTTGGTGCCGTCGCCGGTCATCGACGAGCTTGCCGCCGGCCTGCTCACGCTTGATGAGGGCCATCTTGTCCTCGGGAGTGGCCTCGGCGAGGAAGTCGTCGACGCCCGCCTCCTCGGCGATCGCCCGCGCGGTCCGCGGGTTGTCGCCCGTGATCATGACCGTCCGGATGCCCATGCGCCGCAGTTCCTCGAACCGCTCCCGCATGCCTTCCTTGACGACGTCCTTGAGGTGGATGACGCCCAACACGCGTGCCCCGTCGGCGTCTTCGACGGCCACCATCAGCGGCGTGCCGCCGGCCCCGGAGATCCGGTCGGCCAGCGCCCCGGCGTCCTCGGAGACCGTGCCGCCCCGCGCCCGCACCCAGGCGACGACCGCACCGGCCGCGCCCTTGCGGACCTTGCGTCCGTCGACGTCCACGCCCGACATCCGGGTCTGGGCGGTGAAGGCGATCCACTCGGCGCCGACGGGCTCGCCCCGACTCCGCTCGCGCAGCCCGTACGCGAGGATGCAGCAGGCGGCGAGCTTGATCTCGCGGGTGCCGATCTTCTTGCCCAGGTACTCGGGGGTGCGGCCGACCATCAGTCCGGCGATGAACACGGCGATGATGGCCATGATCAGCATGCCGTAGAGGCCGGAGCCGGTGCCGCCGGGCGCGATCTCGCCCAACTGCATGCCGAGCAGGGTGAGGCCGCCGCCGAGTCCCGTGAAGGAGGAGTGGAAGGAGTCCACCGCGCCGGTCGAGGTCAGCGTCGTCGACACGGCGAAGATCGACGAGGCGCCGACCCCGAAGCGCTGCTCCTTGCCCTCCATCGCCCCGCCCGCGATCTGCAACGCCGGGCCGTGATGGGCGAACTCGGTCCACATCATCAGGGCAACGAAGCCGGCCCAGATGGTCGCCATGGTGGCGAGGATCGCGTACCCCTGCCGCACGCTGCCGACCATCACACCGAAGGTGCGGGTCAGGGAGAACGGGATGACGAGCAGCAGGAAGATCTCGAAGAGATTGGTGAACGGCGTCGGATTCTCGAACGGGTGGGCGGAATTGGCGTTGAAGACGCCGCCGCCGTTCGTGCCGATCTCCTTGATGGCCTCCGTCGAGGCGACCGCGCCGCCGTTCCACTGCTGGGAGCCGCCCGTGAACTGGCCGACCTCGTGGATGCCGGAGAAGTTCTGCATCGCCCCGCACGCCACCAGCACGAGCGCGGCGACCACGGACAGCGGCACCAGGATGCGGACGGTACCGCGCACCATGTCCGTCCAGAAGTTGCCCGGTTCACCGGTCCGGGACCGTGAGAACCCGCGTACGAGAGCGACGGCCACCGCGATGCCGACGGCCGCGGAGACGAAGTTCTGCACCGCCAGCCCGGCGACCTGGACCACATGTCCCATGGTCTGTTCGCCGTAGTACGACTGCCAGTTGGTGTTGGTCACGAAGGACACGGCCGTGTTGAACGACTGCGCCGGGTCGACCGAGTCGAAGCCGAGCGAGCCGGGCAGGACGCCCTGGAGCTGGAGCAGACAGAGGAAGAGCACACCGACCACGGAGAAGGCCAGGACGCCGCGCAGATACGCGGGCCAGCGCATCTCGGTGTCGGGGTCGGCACCGATGCCCCGGTAGATCCACTTCTCGACGACCCAGTGCCGGTCGGAGGAGTAGACCCGGGCCATGTAGGTGCCGAGGGGGATGTGGGCGAGAGCCAGCGCGCCGATCAGGGCGAGCAGTTGGAGGACGCCCGCGAGTACGGGACCCATGCCCCCGCCGCGGCAGCAACTGATGTCACTGTCAGAACCTCTCCGGGAAGACCAGGGCGAGGACGAGATAGCCCAGCAGGGAGACGGCCACGATCAGGCCGACGACATGCTCGACGCTCACAGCCGGGTCACCCCCTTGGCCACCAGAGCCACCAGCGCGAACGCCGCGACGGTGACGACGACGAAGGCCACATCGGCCATCGCGAACTCCTAGGAGAGGGTCGGAACAGGATCGGACGACTAGAGGAAAGCCCCTCTTCGGCCGCACGGAGCGCCCGTTGACGGGTCCCTTACGAGGAGACCGTCGGCTTTGACGGAACCCATACGGGCCGGCCCGCGCCAGATCCGTCCGGGGCTCTGGCGATGGTGAGTGGGCGCAGCATTCACCTGCAGCTCATTGCAACGCTCCTGCGATCAGCCGTTGCATTTAGCCGGTAGTCCACTGCAACGAATTCACCAACTCGACCTGCAGTAATGGCAATCGGCCACAGCAACTATGTTGCTCGATCCACGAACGCAACGTAGCTTTTCCCGTATCCGAAACTTCAATTCACAGGAGAGCATGATGCAGAAGTTCGAGACCCCCGCCCCGATCTCCGCCGTCCTGGACATCCCTGCCGGGCACGTGCGGTTCGTCGCCACCGACGGCGCCGCCACCACCGTCGAGGTCCACCCCGCCGACCCGTCCAAGGGGCGCGACGTCAAGACCGCCGAGCGCACCACCGTCTCGTACGCCGACGGTGTCCTGCACGTCACCACCGCCGCCCCCGACAGCAAGCCGGTCGGCTTCTCCGGGTCCCTGGAGGTCACCGTCCACCTGCCCGTCGGCTCGCACGTCGAGGCCAGGTCCGAGAGCGCCGAGCTGCAGACCGAAGGACGCCTCGGCGACGTCGCCTTCGCGGGCGCGTACCGCCGGATCAAGGTCGGCGAGGTCGCGAGCCTCCGCCTCACCGCGATCGACGGCGACGTCGAGGTCGGCCGGCTGGGCGGCCCCGCGGACATCAGCACGCAGCGGGGCTCCATCCGGATCGCCGAGGCCGTGCGCGGCAAGGTCGTGCTGCTCACCCAGTCCGGGGACATCACGGTCGGCGCCGCCGCCGGCGTCTCGGCCGCCCTGGACGCCGGCACCGAGTACGGCCGCGTCAGCAACGCCCTCCGCAACGACGGCACCGCCGAGCTGGACATCCGCGCCACCACGATGCAGGGCGACATCACCGCCCGCAGCCTCTGAGCAGCACCGGCTGACGAAGGCACGAAGCACGACGGCACGAAGGCACGAGGGCACGAAGGCGCGAAGGTCTTAACGGACCTTTGACGCCTTCGGAGCACGCTTCCCATGGGCCCGGGCGTCACTCTCTGTTTACTCTGAGGGTGCCGTCCGCGTGATGGCCTTTCCCCTACGGAGCCATGCACCGGGAGCACGCCGATGGCCATCACCGAACGCCCTCAACGGCGCCTGCACGCCTGGATGCTGGAGGGTCTGTCCGACATGGGCAAGGGCGATGGCCACACCGGACCGCACGCCCGGCCTGAGCCCGCGCACCGGGGGCAGCCCTGGTGGCGGGTGATGTGCCTGACGGGCGTCGACTATTTCTCCACTCTCGGTTACCAGCCCGGCATCGCCGCGCTGGCGGCCGGCCTGCTCTCCCCCGTCGCGACCATCGTGCTGGTCGTCGTCACCCTCGCGGGAGCCCTCCCCGTGTACCGGCGGGTGGCGGAGGAGAGCCCCCGGGGCGAGGGCTCCATCGCGATGCTGGAACGCCTGCTGACGTTCTGGAAGGGCAAGCTCTTCGTCCTCACCCTGCTGGGCTTCGCGGCGACCGACTTCCTGATCACGATCACCCTCTCGGCGGCGGACGCCTCCACGCACCTGATCGAGAACCCGCACCTGACCGGCGCCCTGCACGACAAGCAGCTCCTGATCACGCTCATTCTCATAGCCCTGCTCGGCGCGGTCTTCCTCAAGGGCTTCCTGGAGGCCATCGGCGTCGCGGTCACCCTGGTCGCCGTCTACCTCGGGCTGAACGTGGTGGTCGTCATCGCCGGCCTGTGGCACGTCGTCACCGAGGGCCATGTCGTCACCGACTGGTCGACCGCGCTGACGGCCGAGCACGGCAACGTCTTCGTCATGATCGGCGTGGCGCTCATCGTCTTCCCGAAGCTCGCGCTCGGCCTCTCCGGCTTCGAGACCGGCGTGGCCGTGATGCCGCACGTGAAGGGCGACCCCGGCGACACGGAGGCGAACCCGAAGGGCCGCGTCCGGGACACGAAGAAGCTGTTGACCGCCGCCGCCGTGATCATGAGCGTCTTCCTGATCTGCACCAGCTTCATCACCACCCTCCTCATCCCGGAGAAGGAGTTCGAGCCGGGCGGTGACGCCAACGGCCGCGCGCTGGCCTATCTCGCCCACGACTACCTGGGCAATGTCTTCGGCACGGTCTACGACGTCTCGACCATCGCCATCCTGTGGTTCGCGGGCGCCTCCGCCATGGCCGGCCTGCTGAATCTGATGCCGCGTTACCTGCCCCGTTACGGCATGGCCCCGCACTGGGCACGTGCCGTACGCCCCATGGTCATCGTCTTCACCCTCGTGGGCTTCCTGGTCACCTGGATCTTCGACGCGAACGTGGACGCCCAGGGCGGCGCCTACGCCACCGGCGTGCTGGTCCTCATCTCCTCGGCGGCCATCGCGGTGACGATAGCGGCCCGCAAGGCCGCGCAACGGGGCTGGACCATCGGCTTCGGCGTGATCTCGGTGGTCTTCCTCTACACGACCGTGGTCAACGTCATCGAGCGCCCGGACGGCGTGAAGATCGGTGCCTGCTTCATCGCCGGCATCATTCTCGTCTCCCTCCTCTCCCGCCTCGCCCGCGCCTTCGAGCTCCGCGTGACCAGCGTGACGCTCGACGCCATGGCGGACCGATTCATCAGGGACATGGCCAGCCGCAAGATCCGGTTCATCGCCAACGAGCCCGACCAGCGGGACAAGGCCGAGTACCGCGACAAGATCGAACAGATCCGGGCCGACAACGATCTGCCGGAGCAGGAGGACTTCGTCTTCGTCGAGGTGACGGTGACGGACCCGTCGGAGTTCGAGGCGGGCCTGACGGTGCGCGGCGAGATCCTGCACGGCCGCTATCGCGTACTGACCCTGGAGTCCTCGACCATCCCCAACGCCCTCGCCGCGCTGCTCCTGCACGTCCGCGACGAGACGGGCCGCATCCCGCACATCTACTTCGAGTGGACCGAGGGCAACCCCTTCGCCAACTTCCTCCGCTTCTTCCTCTTCGGCCAGGGCGAGGTCGCTCCCGTCACCCGGGAGGTCCTGCGCGAGGCGGAACGCGACCGCGCACGCCGACCGCGCGTACACGCCGGCTGACGGCCTGCCCGCCCGCACGACGGAACGGGGCCTCTGGTCGAGGGCCCCGTTCCGTCGTGCGGCCGGGCAGGCCGGGCCGTACGGCTCAGGCCGCGACCGTCTCGGTCGAGTCCGCCTGCCCTGAAGGGCTCCCCGCGTGCGTGCGGCCCGCCCCGGCAGCCCGGTCCGCCGGAACGGTCGGCTGTACCATGCGGCGGCGACGGACCGGCATGCCCACCGTCGGGTTGGCGACGGCCCAGGCCGCGCTCCTGCAGACGAGTTCCTTGTAGACGGCGGCGAGGCGGCCGGTGAGGGCCTTCGGGACGGCCCGGTCGTCCGCGGTGACGAACTGGATCAGGCCCTCCTTGCGGCCGAGCGAGACACACTGCTGGTAGTAGCGGATCCCGATCTTCGGGAGCTTTCCGCCGGTCAGGCGGGCCGCGATGGTGTCGGCGGCCTGCCACGAGGTGGGAACACCGGAGGCGCACGACATCCGCAGCGGCTTGTCGCCGGGGCCCATCACCAGAGCCGCGTCGCCGATGGCGTACACCTCGGGGTGCGAGACCGAGCGCATGGTCCCGTCGACCACGATCTGGCCCGTGCCGGAGACCTCCAGGGTGCTGGCCTCGGCGATCGGGTGGACGGCGAAACCGGTGGCCCAGACGGTGACCGCGGCCGGGACGGGCGTCCCGTCGGTGAGGACCCGGTCGGCTTCGACGGCGGTGACGGCGGTGTGCTCGTGCACGGTGATGCCGAGCCCGGCGAAGACCTTCCGCAGATGCCCTCGGCCCTTGTCGGAGAGCCAGTCGCCGAAGCCGCCACGGGCCACGAGGGCGACATCCAGGTCGGGGCGGGCCTCGGCGATCTCGGTGGCGGCCTCCACGCCGGTGAGCCCGCCGCCGACGATCACCACGGGCCGGCCCGCGTCCAGCCGGGCCAGCCGCTCACGCAGCCGGAGCGCGCCGGGCCGGCTGGAGATCTCGTGGGCGTGCTCGGCGGTGCCGGGCACGCCCTGGGGGTTCCAGCCGCTGCCGAGCGCGTAGACGAGGGTGTCGTACTCCAGTTCCTGCCGCCCGGCGCCCTGCGTGTCGACCACGGTGACGATCCTGCGGTCGGCGTCGATGCCGGCGACCTCGGCGAGCTTCACCTCGACGCCGGTGCCCTCGAACATCTCCTCGAAGGGGCGGGGCTTGAGCTCCTGGCCCACCGCGAGCTGGTGCATCCGGACGCGCTCGACGAAGTCGGGCTCGGCGTTGACGAGGGTGATCGCGACGTCCGCGTGGTGCAGCCGCTTGGCGAGGCGCCCGGCGGCGGAGGCTCCGGTGTAGCCGGCTCCGAGGACGATGATGCGGTGCTGCTGCATTTTCTGCTCCTGTCTGCGCGGGTCCGAGGCTTGCCGTTGCTCGGTCTCGCCCCTTGAACCGGGCAGCCCGCGTTTTCCTGACAGCAAGAGAATGTGAAGCAGGTCACATTTTGCTATGGGGGCTCAGGACAACGCGGGCGGGCAGGCGCGCAGAGGCTCAGAACGCGTGGAACAGCGGCTCTCCGTGGTCGGTGGCCGCCCACACCTCGGTCGCGCGCTCCAGCTTGTCGGGGTTGACCTGGCTGCGGAACGCGACGATGCCGTCCGTACCGATCTCCAGACAGATGACCCCGACGACCCGGCCCTCGACGACCGCCAGGACCGCGGGGCTGCCGTTGGCCTTCCAGATGTGGATCTCGGGCGAGCCGCCGACCAGGGACCGCTTCTGCGGGGCCGGCTTGAACAGGCCCCGCATGAACTTCGCGACCGCGAGGGCGCCCTCGAATGCCCTGGCGCGGGCCGGGACCTTTCCGCCGCCGTCGCCGACCGCGATGGCGTCCGAGGTCAGCAGCGCCACCAGCGGTTCGGTCTTCCCGCTGGTGGCCGCCGCGAGGAACTCCTCGACGACCCGCCGGGCCGCCGTCTCGTCGATCTCCGTACGGGTCTTGCCCGCCGCCACGTGCTTCTTCGCGCGGTGGAAGATCTGCTGGCTGGCCGCCTCGCTGATGTCGAGGATCTCGGCGATCTCCCGGTGCGGGTAGTCGAAGGCCTCCTTCAGCACGTACACCGCCCGCTCGCCCGGGGTGAGACGCTCCAGCAGGGTCAGGACTGCGTACGAGACGGACTCGCGCTGCTCGACGGTGTCGGCGGGACCGAGCATCGGGTCGCCGGCGAGCAGCGGCTCGGGCAGCCACTGGCCCACGTAGGTCTCCCGGCGTGCGCGGGCCGAGGTGAGCTGGTTGAGACACAGGTTGGTGAGCACCTTCGTCAGCCATGCCTCGGGCACCTCGACCCTGTCGACGTCGGCCGCCTGCCAGCGCAGGAACGTCTCCTGCACGGCGTCCTCCGCCTCGCCCGCCGAGCCGAGGAGGCGGTAGGCGATCGCCTCCAGTCGGGGCCTCGTCGCCTCGAACCGATCCACGTCGTGCGTCGTCAGCGCCATGCTCCGGATCCTAGAGGGTGCCGCCGACGGAGGGCCGCCCCCCGGCCCCGCTCCCGCTCCCGCTCCCGCCTCCCGCCTACCGTCTCCCGTCTCCCGTCTCCCGTCTCCCGTCTCCCGTCTCCCGTCTCCCGTCTCCCGTCTCCCGTCTCCCGTCTCCCGCACGGGAATCGTGAACCGCGTATACACGTTCTCGCAGCATGGGTGACGCATCCCACCACGGTCCCGACGACCCCGGCCCGTCCACCTTCTCGGCCGCCCGCGCCGAGACCCTTGCCCGCGCACGCCTCGCGGCCGCCCGTGCCGAGACCCTCGCCCGCGCGGCCGCGCTGAGCCGCGACTTCGACGGGATCGTCGCGGCCAACGCCCTGATCGCGGTGGACGACGAGCACGACCCCGAGGGAGGCACCACCGCCTTCGAGCGAGCCCACGTGGCCTCCCTCATGGCGCAGGCACGCGAGCACCTGGCGGAGCTGGACCGTGCCCTGGAACGCCTCGATCGCGGAGAGTACGGGCAGTGCGAGAGCTGCGGGGCGACGATTCCGCCCGAGCGCCTGGAGATCCGCCCGGCGGCGACCACATGCGTCCGCTGCGCCGGTTCCGACACCCGTCGGCCACCGCGCACCGCCTGAGGCGGGACGCCTGATGCCGGACGCCGGCTCGCACCCGGCCCACGGACCACCCCCGTGGGGGCCCGCCCGGGCACGGTGAGCGGACCCGGCCCCCGGGTCACTCTCCTTCGTCGAGCAGATCCGGCGACAGGTCGCCCCGTACGCGTCGGACGAGTGGACGACGTCCGTGCCGACCGGGCTCCACCCCCGGCTGGTCGGCCTCGATCTCCACCACCACCTCGGCCTCGACCGGCCAGAAGCGCACCGTGTCCGTGCCGGGGAGCCCGCACGCCGCGCCCGGCAGTTCGCACATCTCCTCGCCCGCCACGCGCAGCAGGGGTGCCAGGGCCTGACGCAGTGGCCCGGCGAGCGGGAGACTCACCCCGACGGCTCGCATCCCGCCGAGGCGCGGGCGGCCCAGGACGAGGGCCTGGGTCGTCGGTGTCGTGCCGGTCACCCCGAGGACCACGGCCTCGGTCGTGTGACGCTCGCGCCACTTCACCCAGCCCGAGGCGAGGCCGGCGACATACGGGGCGAGGGTCCGCTTGCCCACCAGTCCCTCCACCCCGGCGAGCGCTCCGACCCAGGCGAGGGCCTGCCCGGCGTCCTCGGTGGCCGGTACGGGGCGCAGCGTGGCGGGTCCGGCGTCGAGCAGCCGCAACAGTTCGGCTCGGCGCTCGGCGTACGGGCGGGGCCGCCAGTCGGTGGCGCCGACGGCGAGGACGTCGAAGAAGGCGGCGTGGACCGTGAAGTCGGCGTCGCGCCGCGGGCCGCGGCGGCCGGCCCGGCTCTGCAGCCGGTCGAAGGCCACGCCGGAGCCGTCGTCGAGGACCGCGACGAGTTCACCGTCCAGAACGGCGTCCGGCAGTTCGGCGGCAGCGTCGGCGACATCGGAGAACGCACGGGACAGATCGGTACCGCGCCGGCTCCACACCCGCCGTGTCGCGGTGTGGAGCTGGCACCGCCAGCCGTCCCACTTCGGCTCCAGACTCCAGCCCCGCCCCTCGGGTACGGCGGCGACCGCGCGGGCCCGAGCGAGAGGCAGCGGCAGAACGAAGGGCGGCACCGGGACCTCCTACGACACCCTCAGCCTAGGTCGGCGCCCCTCCCCCCGCGACGAGAACACCTCCCGCTCCCGCCGGACGGCCCGTGACTGCTCCGGGTGTGGCGGCGACTCGCGTACGTGCGCGGACCTGGACGAGCCCTGTGCCTCAGTAGGCTGGTGCGCCGAGCGAAGGAGCGCCGCGTATGAGCCTGCGACTGAAGGCGATCACCCGTGAGGATCATCTGGCCTTCGTCCGGGCCCGGCCCTCGGTGAGCCATATGCAGGTGCCCTCGTGGGGCGATGTGAAGCCGGACTGGCGGGCGCGCAGCCTCGGCTGGTTCGACGAGAGCGACCGGCTGGTCGGCGTGGGCCTGGTGCTGCTGCGGCCCTTGCCGAAGCTGCGGCGGTACCTCGCCTACCTGCCCGAGGGGCCGGTCATCGACTGGACCGCGCCGGATCTTCAGCGGTGGCTGGAGCCGATGCTCGGCCACCTGAAGGAGCAGGGCGCGTTCTCGGTGAAGATGGGGCCGCCGGTGGTGACCCGTCGCTGGAGTGCCGAGGCGGTCAAGGCGGCGATCGCCGACCCGCGGGCGAGGCGGCTGCGGGACGTCGAGGCCACCGTGCACGAGCCGGGGGCCGCCGACATCGCCGACCGGCTGCGCCGCATGGGCTGGCGGGCGGCCCACCCCGGAGGCGAGGACGGCTTCGCCGCGGGCCAGCCGCGCTATGTCTTCCAAGTCCCCTTCGCCGGGCGGTCGTTGGCGGAGATCCAGCAGGGTCTCAACCAGCAGTGGCGCCGCAACATCAAGAAGGCGGAGAAGGCCGGTGTCACGGTCGTGCGGGGCGCGTACGAGGACCTGCCCGCCTTCCACGAGATCTACGTGGAGACCGCCGGGCGGGACCGGTTCGTTCCCCGTCCCCTGGCGTACTTCCAGCGCATGTGGACCGCGTTGACCTCGGAGGACACCGACCGTATGCGCCTGTACCTCGCCCACCACGAGGGCGAGGTACTCGCGGCGGCCACGATGCTGACCGTCGGCACACACGTCTGGTACTCCTACGGCGCCTCCACCAGCCGTAAGCGCGAGGTGCAGCCCAACAACGCCGTCCAGTGGCGGATGATGACCGACGCCCACGCGCTCGGCGCCGCTGTCTACGACTTCCGGGGCATCACCGACACGCTGGAGGAGGGCAACCACCTGCTGGGGCTCCTGCGGTTCAAGTCCGGCAGCGGCGGCGAGGCCGTCGAGTACCTCGGCGAGTGGGACTTCCCGCTCAACAGGGCGCTGCACAAGGCCTTCGACCTCTACATGTCCCGCCGCTGATCCCGTCGCTGATCCCGTCGTCCGAGCTCGTGGGCGGGGACATGGAGGCCATGTCCCCGCCCACAGGCTCTAGTTGAGCCGTTCCGTCTTGCTGGCGACGAGGTGGCCGGCCTCGAAGCCCTCGATGCGGGCCGAGTGACCGGGCGGCGCGGCGGGCACGGTGACGTCGGCCTGTCCGTCGGTGAGGTCCACCGACGCACGCGGTCGCTGGTCGACGTAGACGTCCACGCGGTCGACGTTCGTGGCCCTCACCTTGAACTTCAGCGAACCGTTGACGGAGATCGTGTCCGTGATGGACACGGCGTGGGGCTCCCGGTCCTTCAGCAGCCGCCCCGCCCTGTCGAAGAGATCGGCGTTGTCCTCCAGGAGATCCCGGCGGGTCATCCGGTGCGCCTCGTCGGGGATCACGCCGAGGTCCTCCACCGGGGTGCCGGACAGGGCGCCGACCCGGAGGGTGCGGCGGATGGACACACGCATGCCGCTTGCCTTCGGCAGCGGTACGTACGGTGTGGCCCGGTCGCCCTGGAGGAGGTCGGAGAGAAGCTTGTGGGTCCAGACGTTGGCCCCACCGGCTCCGGTGTTCTCGTCGGTGCCGAGCACGGGGCCGATCCCGTGGTCCTGGAACCCCGCGGCGAAGATGTCGGTGGCGGAGTAGCAGCGCGCATTGGTGATGAGGACCACCGGTCCGAAGTACTGCTGCCCGATCGCGTTGGCACCCTCCTCGGGGGTGAGGGGGAAGGCGCTGGAGAACGTGGCGCCGATCTCGATGGCCTGCTCCATGGAGGGGACCCAGGCGCCCAGGTCGATGCCCGTGGAACCGTCCTGGTGCCTCCGGCAGATACGCAGGTTGAGCGGGGTGTTGATGAACTGCACCGGCTCGGGGGCGATCCGGCGGGGGGTGAGGGTCTGAAGGGTGAACTCGGCGGCGTGGATGTGACCGCCGCCGTTGTCCCGGACGTCGACGATGAGGCCGTTCTGCGGCAGCTGTCCGATGAGGCGCACGAACTCCCGGACGAAGGCCGCCGGGTCGTCCACGCCGAACGTGAAGATCCGGATGTGGCCGAACGTCCCGGACGACGTCTCCACGTGCTGGGCCTTGAACACCTTGGGCATGGTCGTGGCGACCTCGCCCCGGCGCAGCTCGGGCATGGCTTCGTCGGCCCGGACCGCTCGTTCCTGGGCGACGACCCGAGGAGCGAACAGCAGCACCTTGGCCCGGCTCGTCTCGTCCGCGTCGAGGTCCAGGCCCTGGGCGAGCGCGGCGGCGCTGATCGCGTCCGCGTCCACCATCGGGGGCAGGTTCTCCACGATCCGCCAGTTCTCGCGCAGCTCACGCGGCGTGCCGTTCGCGTCGAGGTAGCTGACGGTCACCCACTCCTCGAAGGGAGGCAGGTGGATGCGCAGCGGCCGCACGGTCAGCGACTGGACGCCTCGGCTGCGGCGGGCGGCGGCGTTGCTGCCGGCGAACCGGGCCGCGTTCAGGTCGACGGCCGACGAGACGGGAATGCCGCTCCAGTGGGTGATCTCCACGCCGGGCCCGAAGCCGGGTGCGGAGAAGCCCTCGGCCACGTGCGTGACCATGAAGTGGGTGCCCTGCTCGTCGGTGTACTGCTCGATGAGGAACGGCAGGAAGGCGATCCTGCCGTTGAAGGGGTCCGGGAGCAGGTAGTTCGTGTGGAGGTCCCGGACGGAGTGGAAGATCTCCGACACCTCGGCGTGGAAGAGCCACTCCCGAGGCATGGTCTGCTCGGTCTGCCGTTCGAGTCGCCGGCGCAGGACCCGCAGGCGCTGGACCGGGTTCACGGCGTGCATCGCGGCCTTGAGCGGCAGGTGCACGTAGTTCTGCTCCAGCAGGACGAGCGCCTGATCGACGATGAGGCGGCGCTCCTCCAGCGTCAGGGTGCCGGCGCCTTCGAGGAAGCTGCTCAAGGGGGTCGAGGTGGCCAGGCGGGCGCGGACCGGTTCCGCGGCGTGTTGGAGGAAAGCGGCGGTTCTGTCGTCGGCCGAGTCGGTCATGGTGCTCCTCAGGGATGGGGATCGGGGAATCCCTACGTCGGGCCGTCGGAGGCCCGCCTGAGGCCCGTGGGCGGCATTTCAGCCGATCGGACGCGGGAAAGTGCCCCACCCGGCGGACGTGGGGCTCGGCGGGCGGGGCGCGGTGCACCCGGCGGCCGCACGACACTGCCGTACGAACGCACATGCCATGCTGAGCTGCGAACAGGCCAGCTCATGCGATGACGCTGATGACTCCAACCTGGCACTTGCGGCATTATCATCATCTACGCAGAGGCACCTACGGAATCGGTGACGGCGAGCGTCGGCAAGTTGAGCGGTCGACCAGTCGATCAGGGGCGTCGACCGTCGCCGAGTCCGTTCAGGACCAGAGGAAGTGGACCCGTGATGACCCGTTCCGTACGCCGGACCCGTACGACCAGGCGGACCCTGCGGGCGGTCGGGGCCGGTGGCGCCGCTCTGCTCGCCCTGAGCGCCTGCGGTTCCTCCGACTCCGGCTCCTCCGCGAAGTCGGGCTCCTCCGGCTCGGACGAGCTGTCCGGTGAGGTGATCGTCTTCGCCGCCGCCTCGCTCAAGGAGAGCTTCACGACGCTGGGCGAGCGGTTCGAGAGGGAGTACCCCGGGACGAAGGTGACGTTCAACTTCGGCGGCAGCGACGCGCTCGCCGCCGGCATCACGGGCGGCGCCCCGGCGGACGTGTTCGCCTCCGCCAGCCCCAGGACGATGGCCGTCGTGACCGAGGCCGGTGACGCCTCCGGGACCCCCGAGACATTCGTCCGCAACCAGCTGGAGATCGCCACCCTCCCCGGCAACCCCGACAAGATCTCCTCCCTCAAGGATCTGACCGGCTCCGACCTGAAGGTCGTGCTCTGCGACGAGGCCGTGCCCTGCGGCGCCGCCGCGCGGAAGGCACTCGACGCGAGCAAGCTGAAGCTCACGCCGGTGTCGTACGAGGAGGACGTGAAGTCCGCGCTCAACAAGGTGGTGCTGAAGGAGGCCGACGCGGCGGTCGTCTACAAGACCGATGTGCGGGCGGCCGGTGAGAAGGTGGAGGGCGTGGAGTTCCCCGAGTCCGCCGACGCCGTCAACGACTACCCCATCACCCTGCTCGAGGAGTCGGAGAACACCGACGCCGCCAAGGCGTTCATCGCGCTCGTGCGGTCCGCCGAGGGCCAGAAGGTCCTGACCGAGGCCGGGTTCCTGAAGCCGTGACGTCCCCCTCTCCTTCCGCCTCGTCCTCTCCGGAGGGGGCCGGCGCAGCGGACACCCTGGACGGGCGTCCACGGCGACGCCGTGTCTCCGGACGCGGGTGGCTTCCCGGACGCGGAGGGTTCCCCGGGCGCCACGGGGGTGTCCCGCTCCCCCTGCTCCTGCCCGCGCTGATCGGCCTCGTCCTCCTCGTCCTCCCGCTCGTCGCCCTCCTGATCCGGGCGCCCTGGCGCAGCATGCCCGACCTGCTCACCGGCCCCGAGGTGTGGCAGGCGCTGCGGCTGTCGCTCGTCTGCGCCACGGCGGCCACGGCCGTGAGTCTGGTCCTCGGGGTGCCGCTGGCCTGGCTGCTGGCCCGGGTGGACTTCCCCGGACGCGGTCTCGTACGGGCCCTCGTCACCCTCCCTCTCGTTCTGCCCCCGGTGGTCGGCGGTGTGGCGCTGCTGATGGCGCTCGGCCGCAACGGGGTCGTCGGGCAGTGGCTGGACGACTGGTTCGGGGTCACCCTGCCGTTCACCACGGCCGGCGTCGTGGTGGCCGAGGCGTTCGTGGCGATGCCGTTCCTGGTCATCAGCGTGGAGGGCACGCTACGGGCCGCCGACCCCCGGTACGAGGAGGCCGCGGCCACACTGGGGGCCTCCCGGTTCACGGCGTTCCGCCGGGTCACGCTGCCGCTGATCGCGCCCGGGGTCGCGGCGGGCGCCGTACTGGCGTGGGCCCGTGCGCTCGGCGAGTTCGGGGCGACCATCACCTTCGCCGGCAACTTCCCCGGCCGTACCCAGACCATGCCCCTCGCCGTCTACCTCGCCCTCCAGAACGATCCGGAGGCGGCGATCGCCCTCAGCCTGGTCCTGCTGGCCGTGTCGATCGCGGTGCTGGCGGGGCTGCGTGACCGATGGATGACCGCCTCATGACCGACAACGACAAGACCACCGCCGACGCCCATGAGCACACCCGCGCGCACACCCACGACCGCCCACACGACCGCGCCCTCGACCGCTACGGCGACCCCGCCTCGGCCCCGGGAAAGGGACCGGCCCCGGCCCCCGGCGAGGGTCTCGACGCACGGCTGGTGGTCGTACGCGGCGCGTCGTTCCGTCTCGACGTGACGCTGACCGCCGCGCCGGGTGACGTGGTGGCGCTGCTCGGCCCCAACGGCGCCGGCAAGACCACGGCGCTCCGGGCCCTCGCCGGGCTCGTGCCGCTGGCGGACGGTGGGCGGCTGCGGCTGGACGGCGTCGAACTGGACGGCCGGCCACCGGAGTCCCGCCCGGTCGGCGTGGTCTTCCAGGACTATCTCCTCTTCCCCCACCTCAGCGCCCTCGACAACGTGGCCTTCGGTCCCCGCTGCCACGGCGCGAGCAAGGCGGAGGCGCGGGCGCGGGCAGCGAAGTGGCTGGAGCGGATGGGCCTCGCCGCGCAGGCGGGAAGCAAGCCCCGGCGGCTCTCCGGCGGCCAGGCGCAGCGCGTGGCCCTCGCCCGCGCCCTGGCCACCCACCCCCGGCTGCTCCTCCTCGACGAGCCCCTCGCCGCCCTCGACGCCCGCACCCGCCTCGACGTCCGTGCCCAACTCCGGCGCCATCTGGCCGACTTCGAGGCCGTCGCCGTGCTCGTCACCCATGACCCGCTGGACGCCATGGTCCTGGCCGACCGTCTCGTCGTCATCGAGGACGGACACGTCGTCCAGGAGGGCACCCCGTCCGACATCGCCCGCCATCCCCGTACGGAGTACATCGCCCACCTCGTCGGCCTCAACCTCTACCGGGGCGAGGCGCACGGCCACACCGTCCACCTCCCCGACGGGCCGGCGATCACGACGACGGAGCACCTGACCGGCCCCGTCTTCGTCGCCTTCCCGCCCAGCGCCGTCACCCTCCACCGGGACCGGCCCACCGGCTCCAGCGCCCGCAACCTCTGGCACTGCGAGGTCACCGGCATGGACGCCCACGGCGACCAGATCCGTGCCTCCCTCGCCGGTGAACTCGCCCTGGCCGTCGATCTGACGACCGTCGCGGCGGCGGAGCTCGGTATCCACCCGGGCACGGAGGTCTGGGCGACGGTCAAGGCGAGCCAGACACACGCCTACCCCGCCTGACGGGGGACGGCGCCGCGTGCCGCCTCGCGGGCGCGATGCGCCTCCCGAGGCCACGGTGGGCCGCACGGCCGTCCCGAGGCCGGTCGTCCGAAACCGGTCGGATCCGTCCCCCGCTGCGAGGCGTTCCCGCATGAGCCTGAGCATCCGCAATCAGCTGCACGGCACCGCGCGGGAGGTGACCGTCGGCTCCGCCATGGCCTCGGTGCGGGTCGCGGTCGAGGGCGGCGAGCTGACCGCCGCGATCACGAAGGACGCGGTCACCGAACTCGGTCTGGCGGCGGGCTCCGCCGTCACCGCCCTGTTCAAGTCGACTGAGGTCTCCCTCGCGACGGTCCAGGGGGCGTTCATCGCAGGGCCGCCAGGACGTGACTGGGGCCCACCTGCCAGACGGGCCCGACGTGTTCGAACCCCGCATCCCGCAGGAGGGCGACGTGGCCGGAGAGGGTCAGGTCGTTGCCCTCGCAGTGGGGGCGTCCGGCGTCGGCGCGGTGCGAGAGGAGCCGGGCGAGCTCGGGGTCGGCGGCGGCGCCTGCCCACCAGGAGTCCCAGTCCTCGACGAGGGGCAGGGCGGAGCGTTCGCTCCGGCGGCGGCCGATGTCGAGGGCGAGCTCGGAGACCTTCGTGGAGTCCGGGCTGATGTGGTCGCCGTTGATGAGGATGCCGCCGGGCCGCAGCAGCCCGGCGAGCTCCCGGTAGACACCCCGCAGGGTCTGGGTACCGAGGTAGTGCAGGGCGGTGGTCGACACCACCGCGTCCACCGGGCGCTCCAGGGCGAGCGCGTCGAGCCAGCCGGGTTCACCGATCACCGTTCTGACGTAGCGCAGGGCGGGGCCGTAGTGGGCGCTGCCCAGTTCCAGGAGGAGCGGGTCCGCGTCGACGGCGAGCACGTCGGCGGTCGGCAGACGGGCGGCGAGCCGCGCCGCCAGGCACCCCGGGCCGCTGCCGAGGTCGAGGACGAGCGGCACGGACCGGTCGCGCGTCACATGCTCGACCAGATCCGCGATGACCTCGAACCGTTCCTCACGGTCGACCGCGTACAACTGCTGTTGGCGTTCCCAGCGCTCCACCCAGCGCGCCGCCGTCGTCGTACTCAGACCCATGCCTGTCGCACTGCCCCCGTCTCCGGAAACCGTTCCTGTTAATGGAAATCATTGCAGACTGGCGAGGGTGGTGAGCAGTTCTTCCATCTCTTCAGGGGTGTTGTGCACATGCAGGCTCACCCGTGCCGAGCCGTCCTCCGGGTCGCGGCCCGCCTGGCAGTGGCCGTCGGAACGCACCATGAACCCGCGGCTGAAGAGAATGAAGCCGAGATCCTGCGAGCCGATCCCGCGATGCCGGAAGGTGACGAGGCTGCGGCGCCGCTGCACCTCGCTGTCGGCCCTGAGGCTCGTACGGCAGCCGAGCACCTCGTAGGCGTCCATCCGGGCCAGGCGGTCGGTCAGCAGCGAGGTCAGGGCCACGGTCCAGCGTTCGATGCGGGCCGGGTCGGCGGCGGTCAGCCAGTCGAGCGCCGCCGCGAGCCCCGCCACTCCGACCGTGTTGGGGGTGCCGTTCCAGCCGCCGGGCCGCAACGGCGGTCCGTGCCGGCCGCGCGCCCAGACCGCGCCGGAACCGGGCAGGGCCATCGTCTTGTGGCCGGAGAAGACCACGAAGTCCACGTCGAGTTCGGCCACCGATACCGGCACGTGCCCGACGCTCTGCGCGGCGTCCAGGCAGATCGGCACCTCAGGCCCGACGACCTGCCGCAGACGGTGCACGTTCATGTCGGCGCCGTAGACGTGGTGGACGTGGGTCGCGGCCACGAAGCGGGTACGGGGACCGACGAGCGCGGCGAGCGCCCGCGGATCGTAGTCGCCGGAACCGGCCTGGTACGGCAGCTGCCGGACGTGGACGCGCACGCCCTGTCGGGCCAGCAGCTGCGCGGCCTCCAGCCACGGCGACAGGTTCGCCTGGTGGTCGGCGTACGGGACGACGATCTCGTCCCCGTCACAGAGGAGGGCGGGCAGCCAGTCCAGGGCGATCGTGCGCAGTCCGGCGGTGGTCCCGCTGGTGAAGTGGACCGAGGACCGTCCCGGGTCCGGGTCCCCCAGGAACTCCTTGACCTGCTCGCGGGTGCGCTCCAGCAGCGCCGTGGTGGTGTTGGCCCAGGGATAGGACCCCCGGCCCGCGTTGGCGTTGGTCGTGGTCAGATACGTCTGTACGGCCTCCAGGACGGCCCTCGGTTTCTGACTGGTGGCCGCGCTGTCCAGGTAGACCAGGTCGGGGTTCGCGGTGATGATCGGGAACTGGGCGCGCAACGGCCGCTGCCACGCCGCCAGTTCCGACAGCTCCTTGGCGGGGTCGGTCATCTCAGTCACGCACCAGGGGTGCGCCCGCGTCCCGCCAGGCGATGACACCGCCGGCCAGGCTGCGCACGTCGGGGTGGCCCATCCGGGTGAGCAGGGCGGCGTACCGGGCCGACTTCTCCCCGACCGGACAGGCCAGCAGGACGGGCTGCCGTCTGCTGAACGGCAGGCCGCCCCGGACGAGTTCCTCGAAGAGTTCGTCGACGATGTTCACCGATCCGTCGATGTGGAGCGCCGCGTACGCGAAGGGGCCGCGCAGGTCGATCACCAGGGGTCGCTGCTCGGCGATCCACTTCTGGGCGTCGTCGACGTCGATGACCTTCGCCGAGCGGATCTCGCTGTCGGTGGGGCCGGTGAGCGCGTTCCTCGCCGGAGGGCGGCCCAGCAGGTCCGGGCGGCGCTGCCGGACGTAGCCGAGATAGCTCTCCACCCGGTCGCAGACGATGAAGACGGCCGTCCTCCGCTCCGTCAACTCGGCGTCCAGGGAGCTGAGATGGCGGACCGCGCCGTAGTAGGCCGCGCCTCCGGTCGGGCCGGCGAGCAGTCCGCAGCGGCGGAGCAGGGTGAGCATGCCGTCGATGGCCTCGTCGGCGCTCACCGCCTCCAGCGTGTCGTAGGTGGCCGGGTCGAAGATGCCGACCTCCTGCACCTCGTCGACGGTACGGATGCCGGGGATGAAGTCCCCCTTGCGGCCCACCAGCCCGACGACGCGCACCGCCGGGTCGTGCGCGCGCAGCGCCCTGGCGACACCGGTGGACGATCCGGCGGTGCCGACGCAGGCGATGAACCAGTCGGGGGCGCGGCCGTCCAGGTCGGCGATGATCTCCGGGCCTGTTCCGGTGGCGTGGGCCTCGGTGTTGAGGGCGTTGAAGTACTGGTCGGTGTGCAGATGGGCGCCGCCCGGACGGTTCAGCCGTTGGTGGAAGAGGGTGAGGGGGTCTTCGGTGTCGGTGGGGTCCAGGCATTCGGTCTGGCCGGGCAGTTCCTCGATCTCGGCGCCGAGCAGCAGGAGCAGGTCCTTGATCTCCGGTACGCGCATCCGGTTGGTGACGCTCTTGAACGGCAGTCCGTGCAGGCCGGCGATGAGGGCGAGGGCCTTGGCGGTGTTGCCGCTGGACAGCTCGACGATCGTCTCGCCGCGCTCCTTGGCTCCGGCGATGTCCTGGCGGGTCATGCTCCACGCGGCCCGGTCCTTCAGCGAGCCGAAGGGATTGAGCATCTCCAGTTTGGCGTAGAGGTCGATGTTGCGCAGGCCGTGGACGGCCGGGTCGATACGGACCAGCGGCGTGTCGCCGATGGCGTCGGTGATGGTGTCGTACCTCATCCCTGCGGACCCCCCGTGCGGTCGAGCGGCCAGTACTCCTCGTCCAGACACCACCGCCACGGACCGTCCTGCGACCGACCGTCCTGCCGGTGGACCGCCACCTTGCGGGCGACGGGCTGCTGTTGGGCGTGTGTGGCACCGAAGTCCATGCAGTAACCGGCCGTGTTGACGAAGGCGAGCAGGTCGCCGGGGCGCGGCAGCCGGGGCAGGAAGACGGTGCGGCGGGTGATCAGATCCGCCTCCAGACAGAGGTTGCCCATGAGGTGGACGGCGACCGCGCCCGCCGCGTCGGCGGAGCCCGGGTCGCGGGGCAGGACCAAGGGGTCCATGAACACTCCGTGGTCCTCCAGGCCGACGTCCCCCGCGTTCGTCGCGAGGCGCACCAGGTACGGCCCCGTCTCCGGTTGCCGGACCTCCAGGACCCTGCCGAGGGTCAGGCCGCACTGGTCGGCCAGGGCGCGACCGGGCTCGACGTAGAGGTCGTACAGGCTCTCCAGCAGCAGAACGCCGAGGGGGCGTCCCAGGCTCGGCGAGGGGTGGGAGAGCAGCGCGTCGAGGTACGCGGCCCCGGCGACGGGGCGATGGGCGGGGTACAGGCTCAACGCGCCCCTCAGGGTGCCGTTCTCGGCCCGCAGGCCGTAGCCGTGGCCGCCCCAGGTCAGGGGTGGGCGGCTGCCCATGACGGCGCCG
This sequence comes from Streptomyces sp. ATCC 21386, assembly GCF_018728545.1. Taxonomy (NCBI): domain Bacteria; kingdom Bacillati; phylum Actinomycetota; class Actinomycetes; order Kitasatosporales; family Streptomycetaceae; genus Streptomyces; species Streptomyces sp. ATCC 21386. The sequence continues at coordinate 2,983,319 of NZ_JAAVVL010000001.1, read as the reverse complement.
GTCAGTTCGGTGGTGTAGCGCTCCCACTGGGCGGCGTGCGCCAGGTAGTCGATGCCGAAGCCGCCGCCGACGTCGATGGCACGCGGTCGGAATCCACGGATGTGGAGCTCCTCCATGGCCTGGAGACATCCGTCGAGCGCGGCCGCCTTCTCGTCGAGGCTGGTGGTGTCCAGGTGGTAGCCGACACCGATCGGCTCCAGGAACCGCCGGTGGTGTTCGAGGATGTCGAGCAGCTGGTGCAGGGACTTCGCCGAGGTGCCGAAGCGGCTTCGGCGCGAGAGCCGTCTGGTTCCGGCCCTTTGGAAGCCGGAGAGGCGTAACAGCACCCGCAGGGGCGGTAGTTCGTGTGTACGGACGAGTTCGGCGGCCTGCCGCAGTTCCTCGGGGCCGTCGACGTTGAGGACGGCCCCGCTGCGCGCGGCGAGCCAGAGGAACTCCGGGTCCTTGGGGCCCGTCGCCATGATCCGGTCCCCGGCGAAGCCGGACCCGAGCGCGTGCTGGAGCTCGCGGAGCGAGGCGGCGTCCAGGCAGGCGTCCGTCGTGGTGAGCCGACGGACGAGCGAGCTGGAGCGGTTGGCCTTGTGGGCGAAGAAGATCCGCCCGCCGAGGCGGTGGCGGTCGAAGACGGAACGGAACTGCCGCAGATTGTCGGCGATCCGGTCCGGCAGCACGATGTTGAGCGGTGAGCCGAGTGCGTCCACGAGGGTGTGGAGGAGCGGAACCGACTCCAGGAGTGCCGCTGTGGGCGGTTCCAGCCGCGGCTCCAGGTACAAGGGGTCGTCGCTCATACCAGCGGTTCCTCCCGCCGAGGAGTGCGGACCGGTGTCGGCGAACAGTCATAACGACCGTAACCAGCACCGGGCCTTCTCAATCCGGCGGGCGGGAAGGGGGGCGATTTCCGACTGTTTCCGGATGCCGGACGGCTGGAACGGGACGGTCGGAGCAGGTCTCGACGGATCGGGCGCGCCCCGGAGAGCGGGGTTCAGCGGGCACGGTCTCGACCAGGAGGCGCGGTTCGGCGGGCGCGTTTCAGAGGGCACGGCCCAGCGGACGCGCCTCAGCGGGCGCGGTTCAGAGGGCGCGCCCGGGCCCGGTGTCAGAGGGCGAGGCTCATCAGGATCGCGTCCCGGTCGTCGCCCGGCGCGATCCGCAGCGCGCCGGGCCAGCGGCCGACCTCCACCCAGCCGACCTTGCGGTAGAAGTCCTCCAGCCCCACGCCACCCCGTGCGGAGAGCGAGAGCCGCTCCAGACCCATCTCGTCCCGCGCGATGTCACGCACGCGGTGCATCAGGGCGACGCCGATGCCCCGGCCCCGATGGCGCGGGCTCGTCTGGACGTGGTTGACCGTGCCGCAGTGCGCGCCCAGGGGGTGCGGTTCACGGCGCAGGATCAGCCAGCCCGCGAACGTGCCGCCGACGGTGGCGACGAGCAGTCTCCCGTGCCCCGGGTGCAGTCGGCCGACGAGCCCGTCGACCACGGGGGCGACGTCCCGCGCGGTGACCGGCAGCGGGGGAAACTCGGTGGCGAGCACGGCACCGCCCGCGTTGGCCACCTCCGCCCAGCAGTCGATGATCTCGCGCCTGAGGTCACCGCCGACCTCACCGGGACAGGTCAACTGCCGCAACTCCACGACTTCGCACACCGTCATGCCCCTCAGCCTCCCAGAGCGGCGGGGCCGGCACACGTCCATGAGGGGCCGGTCCGCCGGGGTTCGGAAGGCCGTCTCAGGTTCAGAGGGTCGTTGCAGGTTCAGAGGGTCGTCGTGCCGGTCGGGGCTCCCGCGGAGGCCAGGGCGGCCGTGGGCGCCGGGGGGAGTTCGGCCCGGCCGAAGAGCAGGGCGTAGCCGGGTGGGAGCTGGGCGAGGATGCGGTCGAGGAGGTCGTCGCCCGCGAGTTGGGCGACGATCCGCAGGACGGTGCCGGTGTCCCAGCGGGTCGTGGCCGCCGTACCACCCGTACGTGACGCCAGGTCCTTGACGAAGCCCCAGCCGGTGACGGATTCGGTGTCGGGGATCTCCGCCGTGAAGCAGAGAGCGGCCTCATGCGGCAGCCTGGCCGCGAGTTCCACGCGCTCGTCGCCGGTGAGCCGGCGGCCGAAGGCGGCCAGGACGGTGCGCACGGCCTCCTCGGCGCGTGCGCGGGTGGGGTAGGCGCCTTCGTAGCGCACTCTCTCCAGCATCTGCTCGAACGTCATGCCCACGGTGTGCCGGCACGGCTCTTGCAGGGTGAACATCGTGAAGCGGTCGCCTTTCTCGTCCGAGGGTCGAAGGGGGTGGAGGGGGGTGAAGGGGAGCGCGAGCGGTGGTGAGGGTCGCGAGCGAGGCGGCGGCCCGGGGCGCTCGCCCGGGCCGCCGACAGGAGACTCAGCCCCTGATCTCCCGGTGCGTGGTGCCGCCGCCGATCGCGACCTTGCGGGGCTTGGCGCGCTCGGCGATCGGGATCCGCAGGGTCAGGACACCCGCGTCGTAGTCCGCCTTGATGTGCTCGGTGTCCAGGGTGTCGGCCAGCACGACCTGGCGGGAGAAGACACCCAGGGGCCGCTCGGAGAGCTCCATCTGCACGTCGTCCGCCTTGGTGACGGGGCGCCGCTCGGCCTTGACGGTCAGCATGTTCCGCTCGACGTCGACATCGATCGCGTCCGGGGACACACCGGGCAGGTCGAGGGCGATCACGTACTCCTCGCCCTCGCGGTAGGCGTCCATCGGCATCGCCGAGGGGCGCGACCAGGTGCCGGTCGTGTTCAGGAGCTGCTGGGTGAGGCGGTCCAGCTCACGGAACGGATCGGTGCGCATCAACATCGTCAAACACCTCCAGTGTTCGGGTCAGGCACGTTCCTGCCAATGCGTTTCACCTGCCTTCGTTGTAACATGTCATCCAAGTGATGACAAGCGGAAAGTCGTCGAGGTGATGACATCTCCTACGATCACCTCGGCCGACCCCTCGGAAGACACCGCACTGGAGGGCCCATGAACAGCGCCGATCAGCCCGCCTCCGACCCCGGCGGCCTCACGCCCACGTCCTTCCTCGCGGCCGCCGCGGCCCTGGACACGATCCACGAGGCCCTGCACACGGCCCGGACGCCCCAGGACGAGGCCCGGCCCGAACCCGACCCTGCCAGCTCGCAGCAGGCGCTCGCCGCGCTCCTGATGCTCCGTGAGGCACGGGATCAACTCGCCGAGTGGGAAGCGGGTCTGATCGAGGCGGCACGGGAGGCGGGCGCCAGCTGGGCCGACCTCGCCCACCCCCTCGGCGTCTCCAGCCGTCAGGCGGCCGAGCGCCGCTACCTGCGGGTACGGCCCGGACGGCCCGGTTCCACCGGCGAACAGCGCGTACAGGCCACCCGCGACCGCCGCGCCGCCGACCGCACCGTCACCACCTGGGCCCGCGCCAACGCCGCGGACCTGCGCGGGCTCGCGGGGCGGATCACCGCGCTGACCGATCTCCCCGCCGCCGCCCGCACGCCCCTCGGCGAACTCACCGCCGCCCTCGCCGACGACGACGCCGCCGCCCTCATCGCCCCCCTGGCGGACACGCACAGCTATCTGGCTCCGGGCCACCCCGACATCGCGGCCCGCGTCGACGACATCACCCGCCACACCGACCGGCTCCGCCGCGCCAGCAGCGACCAGCGCCAGAGCAGGACGTGACCGGCTCCCGTCGCGCACGACGGGAGCCGGGGAGGGACGAAGATGTCGGGGCCGAGGGTATGGCGATGGGCCCTGGTGGCGTACCCCTTCGTCAGGGGCGTTCCGCGCGGATGACCACCAGCTCCTCCTGGTCGTCGCCCTCGCCGATCAGGCCCTGGCGGACGAGCCAGGGGCGGCGGGCGCGCAGTACCGGGCCGTAGGGCACCTCGGCGCGGTCGACGACCGAGGCACGCAGTCCGCCGTCCTCGAGGTTTCGCAGCGTGGTGTCGGTGCCGCACAGGGCCGAGTGGACGACCAGCAGAGCCCCGCCCGGGCGGAGCATCCCGGGTGCCGCCACGCAGAGGCGGTCGACGAAGACACGGCCGTCCCGGCCGGCCTCCCATGCCCGGCTCGGCCCCCCGCCCGGTATCCGGTCGGCGGGCGAGGGCACATAGGGCGGATTGCTGATCACCAGGTCGTACCTGCGCCCCGCGACCGCCGTGGTGAGGTCGCCGTGCCGGACGCGCACGCGCCGCCGGGCGAGCAGCGCGTTGACGCGCGTCGTGAACACGGAGAGCCATGAGATGTCGACGGCGGTCACCCGGGCACCCAGACGCGCCGCCTGTACGGCGACGGCACCGCTGCCGGTCCCCAGGTCGAGCACGTCGGTGGACGAGTCCACGCCTTCTCGGCACAGGGCGCGTGTGAGCAACTCCGTGTCCCACTGCGGTGCGTACACACCCGGCGGGGTGAGGAACAGCGTCGACGTCGACACCAACGTGAGCGCCGCCATCCGGTCACCTCCGTCTTGCTTGCTTCTCGGGTATCACCCGCATCGCGCGTACCACCTGTATCGCGGGTACGACCTCTCGGCTACGGGTGATCCGGCTGCTGACCCGGCGGCACTCCTCCCCCCTTGCCACCGCCCTTGTCGCCCTTGTCCGTGCCGTGGGATGGCCGCCGCGCTTGGTCTCCGACTGCCGCGCCTTCAGCTCGGCGCTGTCCTGCGGTGTGGCACCGCCCTTGTCGCTGCGCCGCTGTTCCGGCTGCTGCGGATTGGACATCCGTGACACCTCGCTCACTTCCGGGTGGTTGAGCTCACTTCAGGGGTGTGTGAGACGGACGGGTGCCCATGGGAAGGCATCCGAAGCAACCGTGTGGAGTTTTGTCGGTTATGGGTACTCGCGAGACCGAGCGGCGGTGAAGGTGCCGTCCCACTCCGCGGAGGGATGGGTTCCCATGACTCAGCATGTCAGCGACCTGATGACAAGCGCCCCGGTGACCGTCGAACCGCAGACGTCGGTGGTGACCGTGGCCCGGATGATGCGGGACGAGGACATCGGCGCCGTCCTGGTCACCGAGGGCGATCGGCTGCGGGGGCTGGTCAGCGACCGCGACCTGGTGGTCCGCACGGTGGCCGAGGGCGGCGACCCGAGCCGGACGACCGTGGCGGACGCGTGCAGCGACGACCTCGTCACGGTCGGCCCGGACGACGACGTGCGCCGTGCGGTGGAACTGATGCGGGAGCACTCGGTCCGCCGGATGCCGGTCGTCGACGAGGAGCAGCACCCGGTGGGCATCGTCTCCCTCGGGGACCTGGCCATCGAGCGCGACCCCGAGTCGGCCCTGGGCGACATCAGCTCCACGAAGCCCAACAAGTAGCGCGTCCGCCGAAGGAGCGTGTGCCATGACGACTTCTGATCCCGGCCCCCGACGGATGCCGGGAGCCGACGCCCGCCGTGGTGTGCCGCCCGGTGAGACCCCACCGGGCGAAGGGGGGACCTACGGCATCTCCCACCCGGAGCCGCCCGCACCGCGCAAGGGATGGGGGTCGCTGTCCCTCGCCCTGATCCTGCTGCTGGCAGCACTGATAGTGATCGGACTCGTCGGTATGGCCGTGGTCCTCTGACGTCCGTCCGCCGGGCTTCGCCGACGTCCGTCGCCGCGAACCACCGTTCCCCGCGCGCTACCGGCCGCCACCGGACGGATCGGCCAGGGCGATCCGGGCCGTGATGCGCTTGCCGACCGGCTCCCGCTCGACGAAGAGGTCCTCGGCGACGGCCTTGACGATCTCCAGCCCGTGCTGTCCGATCCGGTCGGGGTCGGCGGCCTGCGCGGCGGGCACCGTGGGATCGCTGTCCCATACGACGATGTCCACGCTGTCGGTGGTGACCCGCAGCTCCAGGAGCACCGGCCCGGGGGCGTACTTGCGGGCGTTGGTGACCAGTTCACTGACCACCAGCTGGGTGAGGTCCCGCACCCGTGCCGAGACGGGCAGATGGTGATCGGCGTGGGCACGGTCGAGGAAGGCGAGAGCGTGGTGGCGGGCATCGGCGATGCAGCCGTCCTCGCCACCCAGGGCGTATCCGGCGCGCATCAGATAGGTGTCCGGCCCGCTGCAGCCGTCACCGTCGGCATTCGATCCCACGTGTCCCGCCCTCATTCCCCCCTCACATACGCGCCCGTACCCGCGATGGTCCCATGCATGCCTCCCACGTCGGCCGCCGGAGCCGCCCGGTCCCGGGCCGGGCATCACGGCCCCGGCCCGGGATCGGGTCGTACGGCCTCGGTGATGCCGGCGCGGGCCGCTTCGAGTTGGGCGGCGAACGCGATGCCCAGGAACAGCGCCACGCCCGTCAGGTTGGCCCACAGCAACAGGGCGACGAACGCCGTCAGGGGCCCGTACACGGCGCCGAAGGACCCGCTCTTCGCGACGTAGAGCGCCAGTAGCCAGGTGGCCGTGACCCACAGGACCAGGTGGACCGCCGAGCCGAACGCGAGCCAGGTGTAGCCCGGTTGGTCCCTGCGCGGAGCCCAGCGGAAGATCACCGCCGACGCGACCCAGGCGAGCAGGACGCCCAGCGGCACTTCGAGCGGGCCCCACCGGTCGAGCCACTCCCGCGACCCGCCGAGGGCCTCCACCACCGCGTTCCCCACGGCGTCCCCGGCGACCAGCGCGAGGAAGCCCAGCACCATCGGCATGCCCGCGGCGAGCGCGAGGAGCAGGGCCCGCCCGTACTTGGCGAGGAAGGGCCGGTCGCGTTCGATGCCGTAGATGCGGTTGGCGCCCCGCTCCACCTGCCCCATCGCCGAGGCGAGGTTGAGCAGGGCGAAGGCGAGTCCCAGCCACATGGCGACGGCGTTCCAGACGCCGGAACCGGCGCTGCGCGTGGTGGTGTCCAGCGCGTCCTCGACCAGGCTCGCGCTGGCGCCCGGCACGATCCGGCCCACGGTGAGTTCGATGATCCGCCCCACGCTCTCCGTGTGCACGGTCGTGGCCACGCCGACCAGCGCGATGGTGAACGGCACCAGGCCCAGCACCACCTGGAACGCGAGCGAACGGGAGTGGCTGAAACCGTCCGCGTAGCGGAACCGCGCGAACGCGTCGAGGAGCAGCCGGCGGCCGCCGTAGCGCCTCAGCGCGGTCAGCGCCTCGTCGCCGGAGAGTTCCTCCCCGATCATGTCCCGCGTCTGCGGGACGTGGACCACGGTTCCCATCGCGACGACTCAGCCGTTCGCCGCGGCCGTCACCGTGGCGGGGTCCATCCCCGTCAGCTCGACGATGCGGTGCGGCGGCACGCCCGCGGCCAGGGCGCGGCCGATCAGGCCGTCCCGGCCGTCCGCGCAGTCGCGGTAGGCGAGCAGTTCCTCCTCGATCCGGGCCAGCGGCTCCGGTGCCAACCGGTGGCGGACCCGGCTCAGTTCCTCGTCGCTCAGCGGGACGGGCACCCGCTCCGCGCCCTCGGGGATGGCGGCCGTCTCCTCCGGCGGCAGCAGGCGCAGGCGCGCGGAGGTCGGCGTGGTCCCGTGGGCGTCCAGCCACGCGCGGACCGCGGGCGTCTCCATGCACGCGAGGTCCTCGACGGCGGCGGGGGCCACGCCGAGCGGTACGGACTCGTCGTCGAGCAGGAACAGATAGGCGTCGTCGGTCATCCTCAATCCTTTCCCCACGGCTGTTGACCGACATCCGCATACCCCCTCCCGGCCGATTCACCGTCCGGCCGCCGCCGCCTCGGACGGGGCCGGTGTCAGGCGGTTCCGCCGCGGCGGCCGCGCAGCCACCACACTCCGCCGCCGACCGCCACGAGGACGACCGCACCGATGCCCAGTGGCACGGCCGGGGAGAGACCGTCGTCGCCGTCCGTGCCGGCCGCCGCGGGCTCCGCCGACGGCGTCCCGGCCTCCGGCTCCGCCGTGGCCCCCTTCGTGGGGGCGGCCGTCGTGGGCTCTTCGGAGGGGGTGGGCGTGGGGCTGACGAGCTTCGCGCCGGGCGCGGCGGCCTTCAGGTCCAGGCGGGGTGCCGGGTGGCCGTGGTGGCCGTCTCCGGACTCCTCCTCCAGTTCGATCCAGCGGTCCACCTTGCCGTCGCTGTAGGACTGCAGGGTCTTGAAGACCAGCGACTTCGCGTCGGGCAACTGCCGTACGGTGACGACGTACTCGACGTCCTCCCCCACCGCCTGCTTCTCGCCCGAGACGGTGTAGCCCCGGTCGGTGGGGCTGAGCTTCCAGCCGTCGGGGCCCTTCTCGTAGGTGATGTCGGCGGGGGCGATGCCCTCGGGCAGGATCACCTCCAGCTTGGTGATGCCGGCCGTGGTGGACTCCGACGCGGCGGAGAAGGTCAGTTCGACGTTCTGGTCGAGGGCGCGGGCCCCCTTCGCCTCGACGTCGGCGTGGGCCGCGGCGGGCCCCGCGACGGCGACGACGGCCGCGAGGGCGACGGCGGTGAGGGCGCCGGATCGACGCAGGGTGCGCTGCAGGGTGGAGCGATGCACGGGAAACTCCCTTGAGTGGACGGGCTGTTGGCGTGGCGGGACACGGGGCAGCCCCGGCGTGCGCGGATCGGCCGGTGCCGATCGTCGCGCTCAGGGGTGCGGCGTGTGTCCGGGGCGTGGAGCCGACAGCGCGTCGTGCTCGCGGGCGCCCCCGGAAACCGGCTGTCGTCAGACGGCGACAGCGGTCCCGGCCGGTGGCCCCCGGGAGGTGATCGCGTGGATGAGGAGGTAGCGGCGCGGCCCGCCGTCGCCACGGGCGCGGTGGGCGCGGGCCGGCGGACGCTGCGCCGGGGCGGACGGTCCGAGGAGCAGGCGGAGCGGCGCGGTCAGCCAGCCGGCGAGCGCCCGCAGGATGCGGAACGCGGCACGCTCACCGTGGGCGAGCCAGAGACCGCACAGCAGCGCGGCCAGCAGATGGGCGGCGAGCATGCCCGTCGAGGGCAGGCCGCCCATGACGTGCTCCAGCCCGTGTGTGACCGCCGCGCCCAGGTGGTCGGTCGACGGCGCGGTGGGCGGGGCTCCCGTCGTGTGGTCCATCGGCGCCATGGCGGACCGGGCGGGCAGGGCGCCCGTCGCGTGGCCGGACACGTCCGTGGCCGGGCCCGTGGCACCCCGGGGATGCCGCACCACCGCGTGGGCGAGCGAGAACGTCGCGTGGAGGAAGGCCTGCGCGGCGACCGTGGCGGCGCCGACCAGTACGGGTCCGCGCTCCCTGGCACCCGACCACCAGGCCGCGCCGCCGGTGGCCGCCGCCCCCGCGACCATGGCCCACCAGGGCACCGCGGTCCCCGACATCAGGACGTGCCCGAGGGAGGTGAGCAGCACGCAGACGGCCGCGAACACGGCGGCCCTGAGCGTGCGGGAACACCCCCCAGCGGTCATCGCGCCCCATCCTCGCAGTCCTGGTCTCATGCGTCACGAGAGGGTACGTGCACGCCCCTGGCCTGCCACTCAATCCGGCCGCGGTGACGCACACCACACCGGCCGCGAAAGAGTCGGGGCGAGGGGCGAGAGGGACGGCCGCGGTGGTCCGACGCGGATCAAGCCAAAGTGGCCCCGGCGGCGTCGGTCGTCTTTCGGGATCGGTGTGGCGCTCCTATCTTCGTACGCCAACGGTTACCGACGGTAAGGGGTGGGCGATGGACGCGTTGGGCGGCACCACACGCAGAGGGTTCCTGGGTACGGCGACGGCCGCCGGTGGCGCCGTCGCCCTCGGCACCGCGCCGCGGGCGGAGGCGCGGGAAGAGGCCGCGCCACACACCGTGGCGGTCCTGGGCGGGGGCGTCGCCGGTCTCACGGCGGCGCACGAACTCGCCGAACGCGGCTTCCAGGTGACGGTGTACGAACGCAAGGCGCTCGGCGGCAAGGCCCGCAGCATGGACGTACCGGGCAGCGGCACGGGCGGCCGTGCCCCGTTGCCCGGGGAGCACGGCTTCCGCTTCATCCCGGGGATCTATCACAACCTGCCCGACACCATGCGCCGCATCCCCTTCCCGGGCAACGCCCATGGCGTGCACGACAACCTCGTCGCCCCCAAGGAGATGCTGTTCGCCCGGTCCGGCGGCCGCGAGGACATCAGGATCCCGCTCCCCTGGCCGGACAACAGCCCCGCCGAACTCACCCCCGACGAGATCCGCCGGGCCGTCACCTCGGTGCTGGACACCGCCTTCAACCTCCCCCTGCACGAGGCCCTCTACTTCGCCAACCGCTTCCTGGTCTTCCTCACCAGCTGCGACGAACGCCGCGACGAGACGTGGGAGCGGACACCGTGGTGGGAGTTCGTACGGGCCGGGCAGATGTCGTACGACTACCAGCGCATCCTCGCCGTCGGCATCACCCGCAACATCGTGGCCACCAAGGCGGAGGAGGCCAGCACCCGTACGGTCGCCACCCTGCTGGAGGCCTTCGCCTTCAACCTGCTGGGGCGGGGCGCGGACGGCCCGCTGGACCGGATCCTCGACGCACCCACCAACGAGGCCTGGATCGACCCGTGGGTGACGTATCTGCGATCCCTCGGAGTCGAGTTCCGGATCGGCTGGACGGTACGGGACCTGACCCTGGACGGGGGCCGGATCGGCGCGGCCGTCATCGAGGATCCGGCGGGCACCCGGCGCACCGTCACCGCCGACCACTACATCTCGGCCATGCCGGTCGAGCACGCCCGACGCACCTGGAACCCGGCCGTGCGCGCGGCCGACCCCCAGCTCGCCGCGTGCGACCGGCTGCAGACCGACTGGATGACCGGCATCCAGTTCTATCTGACCGAACGCACGCCGATCCTGCACGGCCATCTCGACCTCATCGACTCCCCCTGGTCGCTGACGGCGATCGCGCAGGCGCAGCACTGGCCGGACCACGACTTCCCCGCCGACTTCGGGGACGGCACGGTCGCGGACTGCCTCTCCGTGGACGTCTCCGAGTGGGACCGGCCGGGCATCCTGTACGGGAAGACGGCCAAGCAGTGCACCCGCGCCGAGGTAGCCCGCGAGGTGTGGGCGCAGCTGAAGGCCGCGCTCAACGACACCGGCCGTACGGTCCTGAAGGACTCCGTGCTGCACTCCTGGTTCCTCGACCCGGCCGTGGACGGACTCGGCACCCCGAACCCGGTCAACGAGGAGCAGTTGCTGATCCATCCGACGGGGACCTTCCACCACCGCCCGCGCTCGGCCACGAAGATCCCCAACCTCTTCCTGTCCGGCGACTACGTGGCCGTACCCATCGACCTGGCGACGATGGAGGGCGCCAACACCTCCGCCCGGCAGGCGGTCAACGCCCTGCTGGACCGGATCGGTTCGTCCGCCCAGCGGTGCACCGTCACCCCGCTGTACCGGGCACCCGAGTTGGAGGCGCTCAAGCGCCACGACCGGACCCGGTACCTCCTGCGGCTGCCGAACCTCTTCGACCTCGGCTGACGCCGACGTCCGGCAGGCCGACACCTCACCGTCCGCGCCGGGGTCCCGGCCGTTCGCGTGCCACGCTGTGCGGGGTGCCGGGACGGAAGGACGGGGCGGTCTGTGACAACGCAGCGCGAGAGTCGAGGGCTGCTCGCCCGGGTACGGGCGGTCCCCGGGGTCCGGGCGGTGTCGTCCTACCGGCGCGAGTGGCTGGTCAAGGACCTGGTCGCGGGGGTCGTCCTGACCACGCTGCTGGTCCCGCAGGGCATGGCGTACGCCGAGCTGGCGGGTCTGCCGCCCATCACCGGCCTCTACACGACGGTGCTCTGTCTGCTCGGGTACGCGGTGTGCGGGCCGTCCCGGATCCTGGTGCTGGGCCCGGACTCCTCGCTCGGGCCGATGATCGCCGCCACCGTGCTGCCCCTGGTGGCGGCGGACGGGGACCCGGACCGGGCGGTCGCGCTGGCGTCGATGCTCGCGCTCATGGTGGCGGCCGTCATGATCCTGGCGTCGGTGGCGAAGCTCGGTTTCGTCGCCGACCTGATCTCCAAGCCGACGATGATCGGCTACATGAACGGCCTGGCGCTGACCATCCTGATCGGTCAGCTGCCCAAGCTGCTCGGCTTCAAGGTGGAGGCGGACAGCCTGCTCGGCGAGTGCGCCGGGTTCGTCCGGGAACTCGCCGACGGGGCGGCGGTGCCGGCCGCCGCCGCGGTCGGCTGCGGCGGGATCGCCGTCATCCTGGTGCTGCAGCGATTCCTGCCGAAGGTCCCCGCGGTGCTCGTGATGGTGGTCCTGGCGATCGCCGCGGCCACGGCCTTCGACCTCGGCGAGCGCGGCGTCAGCCTGGTCGGCGAACTGCCCGAGGGTTTCCCGCCGTTCACGATCCCCGAGATCCGGCTCTCCGACCTCGTGCCGCTCCTCGGCGGTGCGCTGGGCATCGCCCTGGTGTCCCTGACCGACACGATCTCCAACGCGTCGGCCTTCGCCGCCCGCACGGGGCAGGAGGTCCGCGGCAACCAGGAGATGGCCGGGGTCGGGGTCGCGAATCTGGCGGCCGGCCTCTTCCAGGGCTTCCCGGTCAGCACGAGCGGGTCCCGGACGGCCGTGGCGGAGCGCGCGGGGGCCAGGAGCCAGCTCACCGGGGTCGTCGGAGCGGCGCTGATCGTCCTCATGCTGGTGCTGGTCCCCGGCCTCTTCCGCGATCTGCCGCAGCCGGCGCTCGCGGCCGTGGTCATCACCGCGTCGCTCTCCCTGTCCGACGTGCCGGGGGCGGTACGGCTGTGGCGGCAGCGCCGAGCGGAGTTCCTGCTCTGCCTCGCGGCCTTCCTGGGCGTGGCGCTGCTGGGCGTACTGCCCGGGATCGCCGTCGCCGTGGCGTTGTCCGTCCTCAATGTCTTCCGGCGTGCCTGGTGGCCGTACAACACCGTCCTGGGGCGGGTGCCCGACCTGGAGGGCTACCACGACGTCCGCTCCTACCCGCGGGCCGGGCAGCTGCCGGGGCTGGTGATCTACCGGTTCGACGCGCCGCTCTTCTTCGCCAACGCCAGGACCTTCCGCGACGAGGTCAGGCGCCTGGCGGCCGCCGAGCCGCGGCCGAGCTGGATCGTGATCGCGGCGGAGCCCATGACCGACGTGGACACCACCGCCGCCGACGTGCTGGAGGAACTCGACGAGGAGCTCAACGCCCGGCATGTGCACCTGGTGTTCGCCGAGCTCAAGGACCCCGTACGCCGCAAGATCGAACGCTACGGCCTCACGCGCACCATCGACCCCGGGCACTTCTTCCCCACCGTCGAGTCCGCGGTGGCCGCGTACCGCCTGCGCACCGGGGCGGACTGGGGTCCGCCGCCCGCCGACGAGGGATGAGGCCGGGGGCCTTGCCGTACCCGGGCCCAGGGCCGACCCGTACGCTGTGCGCCGGGCCTCCCCCGGAGGCCGTGGAGCGGGCGCGCCCTGTGCGTGCTCGTCTCTCCCCGACACCCCCGAAGGCGGTACGGCCGTGAAGGTGCACCACCTCAACTGCGGGACGATGCTCCCGCTCACCGGCGCGCTGGTGTGCCACGTCCTGCTGGTCGAGGCGCCGGGCGGACTGGTGCTGGTGGACTCCGGGTTCGGGCTGAGCGACATCGCCGAGCCCGGCCGTCGGCTGGGGCCCTCCCGGCGTCTGATCAGACCCGTACTCCGGGCCGAGGAGACGGCGGCGCGTCAGGTCGAGGCCCTCGGGTTCCGGCGGGAGGACGTGCGGCACATCGTCGTCACCCACTTCGACCACGACCACATCGGCGGCATCTCCGACTTTCCCGGCGCCCAGGTCCACACGACCGCGGCCGAGGTCCTGGGGGCGATGGTCTCCCCGTCCCGCCGGGAGCGGTCGCGGTACCGGTCGGCGCAGTGGGCCCACGGGCCGAAGATCGTCGAGCACACGCCGGACGGCGAGGCGTGGCGTGGCTTCGCCGCCGCCAAGGAACTGGACGCCGTCGCCCCGGGTGTCGTCCTGGTGTCCCTGCCGGGGCACACCCGCGGTCACGCCTGCGTCGCGGTCGACACCGGAAGCGGCTGGATCCTGCACGCGGGTGACGCGTTCTTCCACCGGGGGACGATCGACGGTCACGCCCCCGTCCCCCGTGCCCTGCGGGCCATGGAGAACCTGCTGGCGTACGACCTGAAGCAGGTGCGCGCCAACCACGCCCGCCTCGCCGAACTGCACCGCCGCCGCGACGAGGACCTGACCGTCGTCAACGCGCACGACCCCGTCCTGTACGAGCGCGCCCGCACCGCGCGCTAGCCACGGCACCGCGCGGGCCGTCCCGGGCCGCCGTGGAAAGGGCGCGCGGCCGTCAGATCCAGCCGTCGAGGGACGTCATGAAGCCGTCGAAGTCGTCCCGGTGGATGGTGTGGCCCGCTCCGGGGACCGTACGGACCGCGAAGCCGTCGGACCTGAGCCGCTCGGCGTCCTCGGGGCCGACCAGGTGACTGGGGTCGGCGAGTTGGAGGAGGGAGGGGACCACGAGCCGGTCGGGGACGAAGCCGGTGAGCGGGCGGCCGCCGAGGAAGTGGGCGGAGCCGGCGTCCCAGGCGGCCAGGGTGGCCATCTCGATGTCGACATCCTCGGGGTCCCAGCGCGGGTTGAGCGCGGCCGTCTGGGCGCGGGTGGCGCGTTTGAACGAGGCGAACACCTCGGGGCCGACGCGACGGTCGGGGTCGGCCGACGACCAGGCGGGGTCCGAGTAGACCGCGCGCCGGGGCCGCAGCCGATCGACGGCGAGGGAGAGGGCGAGCCCGCCCAGGGAGTGCCCCAGGGCCAGGTCGGCCTGTCGGGGCAGGGTGTCGACGAGGTCGTCGGCGAAGAGCCGCGCGCTGTACTCGCCGCGCGGTGACAGCCCGTGGCCGCGCAGGTCCACGGCGATCACCCGATAGCCGCGGTCCGCGAGCGCCGGGGCGACCCGACGCCAGGTGCGGGAGTCGGACATGATGCCGTGGACAAGCAGGGCGATCCGCTCGCCGGCGCCCCATTCCCGGGTGTGCAACCGCACGTCGTACCTTTCGTCGATCCGGTGTGGGTCCGGCCGGACAAGCGGCCGCTCCCGAGGACGCGCGGCCCTCGGAAGCGGCCGCCGTCCAGGGCGAGCCGTCGTCGAGTGCGAACCGTCGTCAGGCCGCGTCGGGGACCGTCGCGTCCAGGGCGGTGCGCAGGGTCGTGGCCATCAGGTCGATCGCCTCCTTGCCCGCCGGCACCGGGCCGGTGTGGGTGAAGTAGTGGTCGACGCCCTCGAAGACACGGTGGGTGACCGGGACCCCGGCGGCTGCCAGGGCCTCGGCGTAGGCGTCGCCCTCGTCGCGCAGGCGGTCGTTCTCGGCGGTGATGACGAGGGCGGGCGGCAGTCCGGCGAGGTCGTCGGCGAGTCCGGGTGAGGCCAGCGGGTCGGCGAGGTCCGCAGGATCCGGGACGTAGGCGGCGGTGAAGATCCGCATGAGCTGCGGGCTGAGCAGCGGTTTGGCGATGCGGGACCGCTTGGTGGCCGGGTCGGCGACCAGGTCGAGCGGCGCGGAGTCGATGATCTGGAGGCGGGGTGTGAAGGTGCCCCGGGCTCGGGCCGTCCGGCATACCCCGGCGGTCAGGTTGGCCCCCGCGCTGTGTCCTCCGACGGCGATCCGCGAGCCGTCCCAGCCGTGGGCGTCGCCGTTCTCCGCGATCCACTCGACGACGTCGTAGGCCTGGGTGACGGCGGTGGGGAAGACGCGCTGCGGGGCGACGGCGTAGTCCACGTTGACGACGACACAGCCGGCCGTGGCGGCGATGTGACGGCAGATGTGGTCGTCCTGCTCGGGGCGGGCCACGATGAAGCCGCCCCCGTGGAAGTTGACGTAGACGGGCGCGGGGGTCGGGGTGGTCGTCGGCGGGCGGTAGACGGTGCAGTCGACCGGTCCGGCGCCCGTCTCCACCCGGAGGGTTTCCGTCCGCTTCGGGACGTCGGCGAAGCGCAGGTCCTGGTGGACACGGGTCATGACGCCGCTGAGCAGCAACTGCACCCCTCTGGCCTTGATTCTGGCACCGAACGACATGATCGCACCCACCCATCGCCCCAACATTGAATCAACAGGATTCCTGTTGATGGGATGATGGACGCCGATCGCGATTTCCGCAACGGTGAGCACGCCACCGTCTCGGAGACGGTGGCGTGGGAGGCGCGAAGGGGCCGCGAGGAGTCAGCTCTCGGCGGCGAGGAGGACGAAGTCCGCGTTCGACGGGTCGAGGCAGACGGCGAGCCGGCCGACGCCCGGCATGTCCTCGGGACCCATCTGCACGCTGCCGCCGTGCCCGGTGACCGCCGCCACGGCCGTGTCGCAGTCGGTGACGGCGAAGACGGGGTGCCAGTACGGCCGTCCGTCGTTCAGGGAGAGGTCCTCGGCCCGCAGCTGCATGAGGCCGCCCTGCATCCGCTCCTCGGGAAGCCCGGCGGGCGTGATGAGCGTGTACGCGCCCGCGTCGCCCGGCATCGGCATCTCACCGAACTGCCAGCCGAGGACGCCGCCGTAGAACTCCTTGGCGGCCGGGGCGTCCGTCGTGTACAGCTCCGTCCAGGTCAGCGAGCCGGGCTCGTCCGCGAGTTCGAAGCCCGCGTTCGTGCCCGGCTGCCAGACGGCGAACTGGCCGCCGAGCGGGTCGCTGTACTGGGCCATCCGGCCCCAGTCCCCGAGGTCCCTCGACGGCACCCGGACCGTGCCGCCGGCGCTCTCCACGGCCCGCGTCGTGGCGTCCGCGTCGGTGACGGTGTAGTAGATCATCCAGGCCGAGCGCGCGCCCTGCTCGGTGAGTTCGCCGAGCCCGCCGACGACCTTTCCGTCCTTGCGGAAGACTCCGCCCGAGCCCTCCGTCTCCTCCCCCTCGCCCTCGCCCTCGCCCATGGGCTCGTACTCCCAGCCCAGCACCGCCCGGTAGAAGGCGGCCGCGGCCGGCAGGTCGCGGACGCCGAGGTCCAGCCAGCAGGGGGAGCCGGGCGTCAGGTCAGTGGTGATCACGGGATTCCCCTTCGCGTTCTCGTTGCTGTGCCCTCAGCCTGACACCGCCCCCGGGCGTCCGCGCGCCGACCGTCAGGCGTCGAGGTCGTCGGCGAAGTGCCGGAAGCCATGGCGGTCGCGGTGGATGCCCCAGAGGGCGTCGGCGAGGACGGCCGGGTCCTTGCGGTGGTGCCCGGGGACGATCGCGCCGGGCACCACCAGCTGCGCGACATGGATGCCCTCGGCCCCGAGGGTGTCGTGCAGCAGGTGGCCGTACGCGCTCTCGGCGGCGAACGCGACGGACGTCCCCGCCCGGTCGGGGTGCGGGACCACGGCCGTGCCGCCGTTGACGAGCAGGATCGTGCCCCGACCGAGGGCGCGCATACCGGGCAGCACCTGCCGTACGGCGGCGACCGCGCCGTAGACGGAGAACTCGATCGGGCCGACCAGGTCGGTGTGGCTCGTCTCCAGCACCGGCAGCATGAAGTCCGGGTGCGGCAGCGGGCTGTACTGAAGGACCTCGATCGGCCCCAGCGCCGAGTGGGCCGCGTCGAGCGCGGCGGTGAGGGCCTCCGGGTCGCGTACGTCGGCCGCGAACCCCTGCGCGGTGACACCCTCGTCGGCGAGGCCGGCGGCGAGCGCCTTCGTGCGCTCGGGATCGCGGGCGACGAGCGCCACGGCGAACCCCTCACGGCCGAAGCGACGGGCGACGGCCGCGCCGAGACCCGGCCCGGCTCCGATGACGGCGATGGCGTTCATGACGTGCGTGCCTCCTGGCTCGACGGACTGACGGTCCCCACTGTCCCGGAGCCCTCCCCCGCGACCCAATGTTGTGCACTTTATTGACGACGTTGAGACATGCACCTAAGTTCGCAGTGTCCTTCCCCCCGCTCCAGGGAGACCGCGATGCCTTCGTCCCCCGTCGCCCCACCACCCCCGAACTCCGAAGGGGCCGAGCAGGCCGAACAGGCCGGGCGCACGCGACAGTTGCGCCGTGTGGCGCTGTCCGGGCTGCTGGGCACCGCCGTGGAGTTCTACGACTTCCTCGTCTACGGCACGGTCGCC
Organism: Streptomyces sp. ATCC 21386; assembly: GCF_018728545.1. Classification (NCBI taxonomy): domain Bacteria; kingdom Bacillati; phylum Actinomycetota; class Actinomycetes; order Kitasatosporales; family Streptomycetaceae; genus Streptomyces; species Streptomyces sp. ATCC 21386. The sequence continues at coordinate 2,965,461 of NZ_JAAVVL010000001.1, read as the reverse complement.
GCGCTGGTGTTCGGCGAGTTGTTCTTTCCCGGCGCGGATCCGGCGGTGGGCACGATCGCCGCGTTCGGGACGTTCGCGGCGGGATACGTGGCCCGTCCGCTGGGCGGGATCGTGTTCGGGCACTTCGGTGACCGGCTGGGCCGTAAGTCGATGCTGCTGCTGACGATGGGGCTGATGGGCGGTGCGAGTTTCCTGATCGGTCTGCTGCCCACCTACGACACCATCGGAGTGTGGGCGCCGGTGCTGCTGATCACGCTGCGGGTGCTGCAGGGCATCGCGATCGGCGGTGAGTGGGGCGGTGCGACGCTGATGGTCGTCGAGCACGCCGGGGAGAAGCGGCGCGGGTTGTGGTCGAGCTTCACCCAGATGGGGGCACCCTTGGGTTCGCTGCTGTCGTCGCTGGTGGTCACCCTGGTGGTGGCGATGCCGCGGGAGGAGTTCGCGGCGTGGGGTTGGCGGGTGCCGTTCCTGTTGAGTGTGGTGCTGCTGGGGGTCGGGCTGTTCGTGCGGCTCAAGGTCGTGGAGAGTCCGCTGTTCACCCAGGTGAAGAAGGACCGGGCGCGGTTGCCGTTGCTGGATGTGGTGCGCCGGCCGCGGGCGCTGGTGCTGGCGGCGTGTGTGGGGATCGGCGCGTTCACGGCTCAGTCGCTGCTCACGAGTTATCTGATCGCGTACGCGACGGGGATCGGGTATCCGCGGCCCGAGGTGCTCAGGGCGTTGACGGTGTCGGCGGCGGTGGCGCTGGTGGTTCTGCCGTGCGCGTCGGCACTGTCGGACCGGGTGGGGCGCCGGCCGGTGGTCCTGGCGGGTGCGCTGGCCTCGGCGGCGCTGGCGTTTCCGGTGCTGGCGCTGGTGGACTCGCGCTCACCCGGGCTGCTGATCATGGCGGTGGTACTGGGGCACGGCATCGCGCAGTCGGTCATGTACGGACCGCTGGGGGCGTTGCTGACGGAGATGTTCGGGACGCGGGTGCGCTACACGGGGGCGTCGCTGGGCTATCAGCTCGCGACGCTGATCGGGGCGGGTTTCTCACCGATGATCGCGGGGAGCCTGGTGGCCGCGAACGGGGGTTCCAGCACGCCGGTGTCGTTGTTGATCTGCGGTGGTGCGGCCATCACGGCGGTGACGGTGTGGTTCGTGCGCGAGACGCACCGGGAGTCGCTGGGCGAGGACGAGGCGGCACACCAGGCCACCGCGAAGGAACAAGTGGCCTCCTAACCAGACGACGCCGGTCGGGGGGCGGACCGCGGCCCGCCAGGGGCGCGGGGACCTGCGCGAGAAGCCCCACCGGCCCGCAGCCG
>NZ_JAAVVL010000001.1:2305558-2964060 GCF_018728545.1 Streptomyces sp. ATCC 21386 | reverse complement strand
ACCGACGGCGGACTGCGCAAGGCCCTGGAGCGGATCCCGCAGATCCGTGAGGAGTTCTGGCGGCGGATCAAGGTGCCCCAGCCCTGCCGAAACGACACACCACGGCCGCTTCAGGAACGCCCCTTCAGGCCCGCGCCGAGCAACCCGTCGAGCACGAGCGACGCCAATGACTCCGCCGTGGCGGCGATCCGCTCCGGCGAGGAGCCCTCGGAGCGGCCGAGACGGCGGGCGAGGGGCACGTCGAGCATGCCGGAGACGGTGGGGAAGACGGCGAAGAAGAGGACGTCCATCGGGATGGGGGCCATTCGCCCGGCGGCGACGAGCCGGTCGATGCTGGACGCCATATGGCCCACGAGAACGCCGATGTAGCGGTCGTAGAGGTAGTCCAACCGCTCGGTGTCCTGGTTGAGTTCGTCGACGAAGAGCCGGCCGACCAGCGGGGTGTCGGCCGCGGTCCGGTAGAAGTCGGTGATGAGCCGCCGCAGGTTCTCCTCGTCGTCGAGCGAGGGGTCGGGCCCGACCATGCGGGCCACCTGCGCCCCCAGGGACGCGTCCACCACCGCGCGCCAGAACGCGGCCTTGGAACCGTAGCGGTCGTTGATGAAGTTGTGGCTGACGCCGAGGCGGCGGGCCAGCTCGCGGGCGGACGCCCGGTCGTAGCCCAGCTCCGCGAATGCCTCCAGGCCGCGCTGCAGGATGCTCGCCTCCTCCGGCAGGGCGGGGGTGTCCGCGCCGGGACGCCCCGGCCGACGGGCGGATTCGGCTCTTGCTCCCACGCTTGCCTCCATCGCTCGGGCGCGCACCCGTGTCGGGGACGCACCGGCATGTTATTTGACGTGCGTCAGATTGATTACTTGACAGTCGTCAGATTACCGTCGGCCTCTCATCCGGCAAGCGTCAGAGCGGGCCGTGCCAGGACGTTCGCCGTCGCCACCGTCGTCAGGCGCTCGTCGTCAGACGCCCGTCGTCAGACGACGCCCGTCGTCAACGGCTGCCTCAGGGCGCCCGACGACCTTCGTCGCCGGTGTCGCCGTCCACGACCCCGCCGTCGCCCTCGCGGTGGTCCTGGATGTCGGCCGGCTCCGGGAAGGTGAGGACGGCGGAGTCGTTCAGTTCGGCCCAGACCGTCTTGCCCCGGCGGGCGCGGCGGGTGCCCCAGTGCTCGGCCAGCTGGGCGACCAGGAGGAGGCCCCGGCCGCCCTCGTCGAAGACCCGGGCGCGGCGCAGGTGCGGGGTGGTGCCCCCGGAGTCGGAGACCTCGCAGATGAGGGCGCGGTCGTGGATGAGCCGCAGCCGGACGGGGGGCCGGCCGTAGCGGATGGCGTTGGTGACGAGTTCGCTGACCACCAGCTCGGCGGTGAACTCCAGCTCCTCCAGCCCCCACTCCGCCAGCTGCCGGGTGACGTGCGACCTGGCGCGGGCGACGGCGGCGGGCTCGGCCTCCAGGTCCCAGGCGGCGACCTGGCCCGCGCCGAGGGCGTGGGTCCGGGCCAGGAGCAGGGCGACGTCGTCGGGCGGCCTGGCCGGGAGCAGCGCTTCGAGCACGGCGTCGCAGGTGGCCTCCAGCGAGGGGGCCGGCCGGGCGAGGGCGTCACGGAGCCGGGTCAGGCCCGCCTCGATGTCGTGGTCCCGCGCCTCGATCAGACCGTCGGTGTAGAGCGCGAGCAGACTGCCCTCCGGCAGCTCGAACTCCGCCGCCTCGAACGGCAGCCCGCCCAGGCCGAGCGGTGGGCCCGGCGGCAGCTCGAGGATGTCGACGGTGCCGTCCCGGCCGACCACGGCAGGCAGCACGTGCCCCGCACGACCGGCGGTGCAGCGGCGCGATACGGGGTCGTACACGGCGTACAGGCAGGTGGCCCCGATGTCCCCGCCTCCCGCGACGGCCCCCGTCGCGGCGGGGGCCGCGGGCCCGGTCCGACCTGGTGCGGTCCGGCCTGACGCGGTCCGACCGTAGGACGTGGGCCCGGCGGTCGCGCCCCGGACGGTCGCGGCCTCGTCGTCCGCGTGGCTCTCGCCGTTCTGGTGGTTCTCGCCGTTCTCGCCGTTCTCGTCGTTCTCGTCGTTCTCATCCACCTCGGCGGCGAGGCGGAGCACGACGTCGTCCAGGTGGGTGAGGAGTTCGTCGGGTGGCAGATCGATGTCGGCCAGGGTGCGTACGGCGGTCCTGAGGCGCCCCATGGTGGCGGCGGCGTGGATGCCGTGCCCCACGACGTCGCCGACGACGAGCGCGACCCTGGCCCCGGAGAGGGGGATGACGTCGTACCAGTCCCCGCCCACGCCGCCCTGCGCGTCGGCGGGGAGGTAGCGGAAGGCGACGTCGACGGCGGACTGCTTCGGCGTGCGGCGCGGGAGCAGGCTGCGTTGCAGGGTGAGGGCGGTGGCGCGGGCGTGGGTGTACCGGCGGGCGTTGTCGACGGCGATCGCCGCCCTCGCCGCGATCTCCTGCGCGAGGAGCAGGTCCTCGTCGTCGAAGGCGTCCCGGTTGCGGTCCCGGCAGAACTGCGCGACCCCGAGCGTGACACCGCGCGCCCGCAACGGCACCACCAGCGTGGAGTGGACCCGTCGGCGCCGGCCACCACCGCCCCCGCCGTCGCCGTCCCCGTCGGTCTCCAGCGCGCCCGCACCGCCCACCGCGCCGCAACCACCCTCAGCGCCGGGCTCGCCCGCGAACCCGGCGGCCCCGTACGGCCCCCGGTGGCCGTCGTCTAGGCGGTGCCTGGACGGCTGGCCCGTGGCCAGGGCGCGGGACGCCGGGGAGCCGGGCGGGAAGGTGTGGGGCGGTCCAGGAGCGGGCGTGGGCGCCGGACCTGGGTGCGCCGCCGACCGCTGGGCGACCCGGTGGAGCGCGGGTGACGCGGGCGGGGCGTCCGGCGCGGCGTCGTGTGCGCCGAGCGCGGAGTCGAGCAGGTCGACGGTGACGAGGTCGGCGAAGTGCTCGGCGGCGAAGTCCGCCAGCTCCTGCGTGGTGCGGGCGATGTCCAGCGTGGTGCCGATGCGGACGCTCGACTCGTTCACCATGGACAGCCGCCAGCGCAGCCGCCGGTCGCGCTCCTGCTCGTAGGCCACGACGCCCTGCTCGGAGGTACGGTCCACGTACCCGGTCGCCGCCACGATCAGACGGCGCGCGGCCTCGCTGACCAGGGCCGCGTCGTCGGTGCAGCGGGGCATCTCCGCCAGCAGGTGGTCGAGGATGATTCCCTCGCCGAGCCGGAAGGCCCGCAGGACCGCGCTCACGGGGACACCGTGCCGGGCGACACGGCGTACGCGCTCCAGTTCGGCGGACGACACCTCGATACCGCCCGGGCCCAGGCCGTACTGCAGGGCGGAGAGCACCGCGACGACGTGGTCGGCGACGTTGTCCGAGGCCATGGCGTCGGGGTGCGCCCACAGTTCGGGCATCTCGCGGCGCAGGCACTGCTCCACCTCGGCGGTCAGCTCCTCCGCTCTGGGGAGGAGCTCACGCGCGACACGGGCCACGAGACCGTCAGCCGTGGAGTCCACAGTCACGACGGTACGCCGAACAACCGCTCACGCCCCACCGCGCGCCCACTGGCCCCGAGCGCCCCGGCCGCTCCGCAGCGGTCCTCCTCCCGGCCCCTTACCCGGGTCCGGTTATTGTGGCGTCGCGAATCGAACGTACGCAGGGCTGGCGGAGGGCACGTGGTGTCGGACGTAGGGCGGCTCGTCGCCGGGCGCTACCGGCTCACGGAGCAGATCGGCCGTGGCGGCATGGGCACGGTGTGGCGGGCCGGGGACGAGGTCCTGGACCGCCAGGTCGCGCTGAAGCGGCTGCACGTGCAGCCGCATCTGTCGCCCGACGACCTTCTCACCCTGTACGAGCGCACGCGCCGCGAGGCACGCAGCGCGGCCCGGATCGCGCACCCGAACGTGATCGTCGTCCACGACGTGGTGGACGACCACCTGGACCCGGACATCGGCGGCCCCGTGGACGGTGTCCGGGGCGTCACCGGGACCGGCCCCGGTGACGGCAGGCCCTGCATCGTCATGGAGTACGTCCCGGCGCCCACCCTCGCCGATCTCCTCACCGACGGCCGGACCCTCCCGCCCGAGGAGGCGGCCCGTATCGGTCTGGGCATGGTCGCCGCGCTGCGCGCCGCGCACGCGGCGGGGGTACTGCACCGCGACGTCAAACCCGGCAACGTGCTGCTCGGGGCCGAGGGCCGGGTCGTCCTCACCGACTTCGGCATCGCGATGACGGCGGACGCCTCGACCCTGACCAGGACCGGCGAGATGGTCGGCTCCATCCACTACATGGCCCCGGAGCGCATCCGCGGCCGGAAACCCGGCCCGGCCTCGGACCTGTGGGCCCTCGGGGCCACGCTCTACCAGGCGCTCGAGGGCCGGCCGCCGTTCCGCCGCCTCACCGCGATGGAGGCCGCGTACGCCATCGCCGTGGACCCCCTGGAGCCCCTGAAGCGGGGCGGCGCGCTGGGTCCCCTCGTCGAGGCCCTCCTGGCCAAGGAACCCGCCGACCGGCCCACCACCGAACAGACCGAACGAGCCCTCCACGCCGTGGTCTCCGGCCGGACGGCCGCCGCGCTGCCGTTGCCGACGCCGGGGACCGGAACCCTGGCCGGAGGAGGCATGTCCACCGACGGCTCGGCCACCGGACCCTCGTACGGGCTCGCGCGGGGCGAGGGCTCGTACGACGGGGGCCCACACGACGAGCACGGGACCGGCGCTGCCGAGGCCGACGTCCGCGCGACCCGTGTGCACGACACCGGCGGTGCCCGGACCGGCGGTCGGCACACCGGCCGGGAGAGCCTCCCCACTGCCGACGGGGGCCCCGCGGAGGGTGGGCGGCCCGCAGGCTCCGGCCGGAGGAAGCGCCGGTGGCTCGTCACGGTCGCCGTCGCGGTGACCGTGGCCGCGACGGTCGTGGGCGCCACGCTCTACGTGAACGGGGACCCCGGCGGGCAGTCCGCGCCTCCGAGAGGCCGCGGCTCCGCCACCCCGTCCCCCTCCGCCTCTCCCGTACCCGACGGCTTCCACCTGGTCACGGAACGGACCCTCGATATCTCCTTCCCCGTCCCGGACGGCTGGAAGGCCAGCAAGCGGACGTCCGAGTCGGTCACGTACACCGACGAGAGCGACCTCGCCGAACTCACGATCGGCATCGTGGACCCCGCCGGCTCGCACCCCATGGCCCACTTCGAGGACATCGAGGCCAACACCAAGGTCAACTACCCCGGCTCGTACCGGAAGCTGCGGATGCAGAAGACGACCTTCCGCGGCGAGCCCGCGGCCATCTGGGAGTTCACCTTCCAGGGCCGGGCCCGGGCCTTCCGCGCCATCGACCTCGGATACGGCCGCGCGGGCGAACGGGAGTACGACATCTACCTCTCGGCCCCGGCCCTGGACTGGGACACCTACCGCCCCGTCTTCGACACGGCCAAGAACGGCTTCGTCACGGGCGCCGCGGCCACGCCCCCGTGAGCGCCCGACCTCCCGGCGGCGCCACATGCAGACGGAACCCCGCGACCTCGCGCGCCGGCCACCCCCGCGCGTACTCCGGTGGTCCGCCGCCCGGTGCGACGAGCGCCGCCACGGGCATGCGGTCGGCGGTGCGCAGGATGCCGTCGCGGGTGATGTTGGCGTTGTTGCCGCTGGTGTGGCCGGAGGAGCAGCCCGCGTAGTAGGCGATGGGGATGGCGTAGTCGCCGGTCAGCAGACAAGGGGGCCGGACACCGAGGCGCCGCAGTTCGGCGGCGACACGGTCCCAGTCGCGGTGGAAGGCCGTGGTGCGGGTGACCGTGCGCTCCAGCACCACGTACTGCACCGCCAGATGCCCGACGAGCCCGAGCGCCACCACGGCCCCCGCGACCGGTCGCCAGGCCCCGCCCGGACCTCTGACGAGATCCCACAGCGCGTCGGCCACCGGGATCGCCAGCAGGGCGTACGTGGGCAGCAGGAAACGGGGGGCGGCATACCCGATCAGAAACAGGTACGGAACGGCGGCCATGGCGGCACAGACCAGCGGGACCAGCGTGGGCGTCGCCCGTCCGGCCCGGACCGCGACGGCCAGGCCGAGAGCGGCCAGCACCGGCAGGACGAACCACCAGGCGATGACCGCGGGGTGCGGCAGGTCGCCGGTGCACGGCCGGCACAGCGTACGGCCCACCAGACTGCGCATCTGATCGTCGACGGCGATGTTCCAGCCCAGCCCGCCCTGGATGCGTGAGGCGTCGGCCAGGCGCCGGGCCGGTCCGCCGAACTGGGCGTACGCCTCCACGACCCACGCGAGCGCCCCGGTGGCGAGGCCGGCCGCCATCACCCCCAGGAGCCGCGGCCGCCACCACCGCCGTACGAGGACCAGCAGGGTGAACAGCGGGAGGGTCACCCACACGGTGTCGGTGGGCCGCATCCACGCCATCAGGGCCGTGGCCGCGCCCGCGCCCCACAACGCCGTCCGGTCCTCCGGATCGTTCCGCGCCCGCAGGAAGCACCCCACACAGCCGAGCGCGCCGATCGCGACCCAGTGGTTGGGCATGGCCTGCGGCCCGTAGAAGAGGGTCATCCACAGGGAGGCGAACAGCGCTCCGGCGAGCGCCAGCGCACGCGCCGGGAAGAGTCCTCGCCAGGCGCGCAGGGCGAGGTAGAGCCCCACCCCCGACAGCACCGCCAGATACACCCTCAGCACCCCGGTGGACGACGTCCAGACGACGACCGGCGCCACCAGCAACGGCACACCCCGTGTGCGCGGGGCACTGAAGAACGCCGCCGGCGCGTGCGGGCTGACCTGGCTGACATACACCGTCTCGTCCCACCCGAGCCCCATCCCCGGTGGCACGAGCAGGAGTTGGGCCAGCGTGAAGGCTGCGGCGACCACGGCGACGGGGCCGGGCCTCGACGGCCCGGCCGCCCGGACCGCGACGGGCGCGACGACCGGAGCGGCGTTCGAACTCATGCGCATGGACCCATCCCGGGGGCGACACCGACAGACCTCTGAACCGACATATGCATTCAAAGGGACAAAAGGATGTGCTGCCCGTCGCCGCCCGCCGCTGCCCGATGCCCCGGCGCACCTCCCGCGGTCCGCCCTCACCCGTCCGGCGCAACAGGGCCGCGCAGCACGAGCGATGGTCCGGACCCCCAACCGGTGTACGCACTAAGCGATATGACGGTCACTCAGCTAAGAACGGCCACTACCGGCTCACCCAGGGTTCCTTCACACAGCTCGGGGTACTCGCCCATTTCGGGAACGGCGGACGTCACCCCTCCCTTGTGGCCGCCGGGGCGTGAGACACACCACTTTCCGGAACGTCAGCGTCCGTACTGCTCCTTACGGGTGGTCGCTCCTTCACCCAGGTGCGGGCATCGCACGGGGACGGAAAGCACCTCGGGAGCACGGTGAGGAGGCATACCCCATGACTCACTCGGACATCACGAATTCGTCCCTCGTCCGGCGACCCGTGTCCCGGTGCACTACCTTGGGCCGTGCCCAGCCGAGCGGCCCACGTTTACCCAATTCTTGCCACATGAAGCCAGAACGGCTGAGCAGCTACTAGGAGCGGGGCTTCCCATGCGTAATGCTGGGAGGTCCCGCGCTTCACTCCACAGCCGCTGGCACGGGAGGGCATCGGGTGGTCAAGACAGTGAAGACGCCGTCCGGCGGACGGACGATCGCCTACGAGACCTGGGGCGATCCGGACGCACACCCGGTGTTTCTGCTGCACGGAACTCCCGGAAGCCGGCTCGGGCCCCGACTGCGCACGTTCGACCTGCACAAGCTCGGCGTGCGCCTCATCGCGTACGACCGGCCGGGGTACGGCGGTTCCGACCGTCATGAGCGTCGCAGAGTGGTCGACGCCGCTGAGGACGTCGCCGCCATCGCCGAGGACCTGGATCTCAAGAAGTACTCGGTGGTGGGCAGATCGGGCGGCGCTCCGCATGCCCTGGCATGCGCGGCACGGAACATCGGCAGCCAGGTGGCGAGTGTCGCCGCGTTGGTCTCGCTCGCTCCGCCGAAGCCCGACAACGAGGACGACAGCCCGGGCGACGCCGCCACCGACGGACTCGACTGGACCGAGTGGCACAAGGACATGTCCGAGTCCAATGTGTCGACCTACGAGCTGCTGCGGCGCCACGCACCCGATGTGACCGAGCTGGGTGCGCTGCTGGCCCGCAACGCCGAGACCATCCGGCGCGACCCCACCGTGTTCCTCGCGTCCCTCCGCGGCGAGATGCCGAGCGTGGACCGGGTGATCGTCGAGGACGCCGGGATCCGTCAAGCCCTCCTCAGGAACTACCTGTCGGCGGTGGGCGAGGGGGAGGCTGTCGACCCCCGCGCGCCGATGGGCTGGGTGGACGACCTGGTGGCGTTCCGGCGGCCCTGGGGCTTCGACCTCAAGGACATCGACCGTTCCGTGCCCGTGATGCTGTGGCACGGCGAACACGACGTCTTCGCCCCCGTCGCCCATTTCCACTGGCTGACCAAGAAGATCCCCTCGGCCACGCCCAAGCTGCAGCCCTCCGCGGCGCACTTCGCGGCACTGCCCGCCCTGCCCCAGGTGCTGGCCTGGGCCCGGGACGAGGCCGGGCCCTCCTAGCGCCTGCGGCGCCCGCCCCGCGGATCAGATCGGGTGCGGCTCCAGGTCGAGACAGCTGAGTCTCCAGTCCTTCAGGGCCACCACGCGGGGATGGTCCCTGCCGATGCGCTTGCTGAGCGCGGCCAGCGCGTCGTGATGGGTGGTGCGAGCCTTCTCCGCCTGGCCCAGATGGCTGAGGACGACGGCGAGGTTCCCGGCGCAGGTCAAGGTCGACGGGTGCAGCGGGTCGAGAACCTCCCTGAGCATCTCGAACGACCCGACGCTGATCCTGCGGGCCTCGTCCCAGCTGCCGAGCGCCGCCTCCGCGACGGCCAGGTTCGCGTGGCAGATGAGCGCGAACGGGTGGCCCGCGCCGTTGAGTTCGGTGAACCTGGCCTGCGCGTCACGGAGCAACTCCCGTGCCTCGGAAGCGGCTTGCGGATGGATCGACCCGATGTCGTGGAGGAGCAGTACCGCGTGGTTGACCGAGCAGGCAACCGTGTGGGAGTGCCCTTCCCCCAGTGTGTCCCTCAGGTTCTCCTGCACCCTGCGGATCAGGTCGAGCCCTTCGTCGACCCGGCCCTGGGCGGCCATGTCACCGGCCAGGCTCATCTCCAGCAGCAGTTCCTCCGAGGTCGACTTCTCACCGTCCGGTGTGCTTCTGAGCACGTGCCGTACGAGTTCCTCGGCCTCCGCCGCCCGGCCCGCCCTGCGCAGTGAACCGGCCAGCCCCTTGGCCGTGTTCAGCACGGTCGGTGAGCCCTGGGTGAGGCGGGGATTGCGCAGACAGCGCTCGTAGGCGCGCCTCAGCAGCGCGACCGACTCGTCGTAGTCACCGCAGTCACGCAGGTCACGGCCGAGGTTCACCGCCGACTCGATGGTCAGGGGGTGGTCGTGGAGCTGGATCGCCTCGCGGAGTTCCAGTGTTCTGCGGTCGAGATCGCGGGCCCGGTAGTAGTTGCCGGAGAGCCTCAGCGCGACGGCGAGGTTGTTGGCCGCGCTGAGCGTGCGCGCGTTGTCCTCGCCGTAGTTCTGGTCGTATCTGCGGTAGGTCTCCTCGTCGTACTGCAGGGCCTCGGTCAGCCGGCCCAGGCCGCGCAGATCGGCGGCGATGCTGCTGGTGGTCATCAGGATGTGCTGGTCGTCGATGTCGTCCAGCACCTCCAGCTGCCGCTCCAGCACCTCCTGATCCAGGGCGAGGGACTCCTCGTACTTGCCCTGGGCGCGCAGGATGTTGGCGATCTGGAAGCGCATGTGCAGCGTCCAGCGTTCGTCGGGCGACTCCTCCGCCGACCAGGCGGCCACCCGGCGCAGGCTGTAGTCCATCGCCTGGCTCAGCTCGCCCCGGCGGCGCAGCTGACGGACCCGGTCCACGTAGAGTTCCTTGATGCCCTCGTCCGGGGCCATCTCGGCCCAGGGGGTACCGAGGTGGGGCCAGATGATGCGGTACTTCTCCCAGGTGTTGGGGTTCTCCGGGTCGTCGCCGCTCGGCCGGGCGGCGATCAGCGAGCGGTAGACGGCCTCCTGTGCGGCGTCGCGCTCGGCGGCGGTCATCTCCTCCCGCATCGCGCTCTGCATCATCCGGTGCACCGTCACGCTCCGGGCCTTGCGGTCCAGGGTGACCAGGGAGAACTTGCTAAGTTCCTTGTAGGCGCGCGAGACCGTGCGCACCCCGCCCAGGGCGCGGGAGACCTCGTAGCCCTCCAGGAGATCCATGGAGATCTCCTCGGGGCTGTAGTACGAGCAGATCTGCAGCAGCTTCACCGCCGGCGGGAAGCTCTCCCGCAGCTGCCTCAGGCCGAACTCCCAGGTGTTGGTACCGGACTTGACGACCGCGCCCACCGAGTTGTCGTCGGGCGCTCCGGTGGCCTGCGGCTGGAGCTTCTTGATGTAGTCGCGTACGTCGGCCCGGGTCTGCTCGATGTAGGCCGCGGCCCGTTCGATCGCGATCGGCAGGTCGCCCAGGGCCTCCGCGATCTGGTCGGCCTCCGTCCAGCCGCAGTCGGGCAGCCGGCTGTGCAGGTGGGCGATGCTCTCGTTCCGCTCGAACACCGGGATGTCCACGGTGTCCACGAACCGTCCCCAGCCCTCGGCGCGCTGGCTGGTGACCAGGATGTGGCCGCTGCGGCCGTCCATCATGTACTCGGGCAGGTGGTCCGCCTCCGGGACGTTGTCCAGGATCAGCAGCCAACTGTCGTACCGGTCACCGTGGTTGAGGGCCTCGTACACCATCTTGGCCGTGTCGGTGGGGTTGGTGCGCGCGGGCAGGCCCAGCGCCTCGGCCATGCCCGCATACTGCTCGACGGCCAGGATCTTCTGCTCGGCCTGGATGTGCCAGACCACGTCGTAGTCGCTCTTGTAGCGGTGGGCGAACTCCTGGGCCAGCAGGGTCTTTCCCACCCCACCCATGCCCTTCAGCACCAGCGCCCGGGTGTCGCCCTTCCAGAGCTTCTCCCGGATGCTCTCCAGGATCTCCGTACGGCCCGTGAAGGACGACGTGCGCAGGGGGACGCCGAAGACCGAGGGCTCGGTCTTCGGGAAGCGGGGCAGTTTCGGCTCGTCGCCGGTGAAGTGGCTGCGTGACAGGGAATCGGCGCTCCGGCCGAACCAGGTCAGCAGGGCGTCACGGCCGGCCTCACCGTCGTGGCAGCCCGTCATGTCGGCGAGTTGCTCCGTGAAGGGGGCCTCCAGGGACACCTGGTCGTCGACCTGCATCGAGACCAGCTGGTGCGTCCGCCGGTCGCTCTCCGCGTAGACCGCCTCCCAGGTGGTGCGGAAACGGGACGACCTGAGATAGGCCTCGGAGAAGATGACCAGGGTGTGCGAGGCCGACTCGACGCCCCGTTCGATCTCCTCCCGCACCTGGGAGCTCTCCGTGGTGCCTTCCTGCGCCAGGTGGACCTTGAAGCCCGCCTGCTCCAGCACGGCACCCGCCCAGTTGGCCCAACTGCGGTCCTGCGGGACGAAGCTGACGTACACGTCGGAGATCCGCGGCGGGCGGTGGCGGGTGTACCGGTCGAGGGTCTTGTGGCGCAGCGCCTCGTCGATGCGGGGCATCGACTCGACCTGGCCGTCGGTGATGACCTCGGTGAGTCTCTCGTAGGCCGCGAGCAGGCTCTTGGGGTCCCCGGGCTTCTCCCTGAAGGGGGCGAGGGTCTCCTCGTAGGAGTAGATGGGCCGGTAGGGGATCTCCACGCTCCCCCAGTAGCTCTCCGGGTCCCGGTCGGGGATGTGCTTGCGCACGATGCGGTCGAAGCGGTACTGGATCTGTCCCCGTGCGGCGTCGAGCCGGTCTGCCTCGGCGTTCTCCACCCGCATCGGGACGGGGAGGATCCGGATGTCCCGGTTGCCGTACAGCATTCCGTCGATGCGCTCGGCGACCCCGGCGGCGCCCTCGATGCTCTGGCTGCTGGGAGTGAAGCAGGTGACCACGGTGTGCGGCAGATTGACCGTGCAGATGTCGGAGATGTCGTTGAGCCCGGTGCGGCTGTCGATCAGGACGTAGTCGAAGTTCTCGACGAACTCGCGCTTGAGCCCTTCCAGGAACCTGGTGGCCAGGGGCCCGTCCATGAAGTCCTTCCAGTCGAACTGGGAGAACGCCGAGAGATAGCCCTTGTTCTTGGTGCCCGCCGGCATGTAGTAGAGCTGGCCGCCCGAGGGGAAGTTCCAGTCGACCTGGATGAGGCAGCTGTTGAGGGTGATCCCGTCGGCCGTCTCCAGGTCGGACCCGCTCGCGTAGTCGGAGCCCAGCTCGAACTGCGGGAAGGTCTCGCCCCTGCTCTGCATCGAGCGTGCGAACTGGGTTGATCTGCTGACCAGTTCGAGCACGCCCGGCGTGGTCCGCAGCTGACTTTCACTCAGGAAGGGGTGCAGAAAACGGTCCAGACCGGGGGCGTCCAGGTCCCAGTCGACCACCAGGACGCGATTGCCCGCGGAGGAGAGGATCCAGGCCGTGTTGGCGAGCGCCATCGTCCGCCCCGTACCGCCCTTGTACGAGTAGAACGTGATGATCCTGCGCGCGTCCTCGCCGGTCATGGCCCGCCCTCCACGCGACTGTCACCCCGGGGTAATTGTGAGTGAATGTACCGCAAATACCGGATCTTGGTCGCCTCGGCCAGTTCGCCGAACCACCGGGTGAAGACATCCGCCCCGGCCAGCCCCCGTACCGCTTCCTGCTCTCCCACCCGGCCCTCGCTGATGAACCGGGGGAAGTTGGCAGCCAGCAGCCCGCGCAGCCGGTCGGACTGCTCCTTCGTCTGGAGGTCGTCCCCCGCCAGAGTACTCAGCACCGCCGTCCATGGACGCCGGGCCCGGTCGAACTCCCTTGCCTCGCGGGCCATTTGGGAGTTCTCCAGGGCCCAGGGGTCCACCACCAGGATCCATGGGGCGGTGGGGAGTTCGGTGTCCCGCAGCTCCGTCTGGAATTTGTCGAACGGCTTCACGGTGGGCTCGAAGCCCAGATTGCGGGCCAGCGCCTCCAGCAGCTCGACCAGCGGTCCCACGGCCGGGCCGTAGGGGCGCCAGTCGTCCACCCGCGGACCGTAGCGAGCGCTGTCGCGGCCGACCGGTAATCCCTCCTCGGTCGGGGCGAGCACGGTGATGTGCAGCGGAGAGGCGAAGGGCGGATCGGCGAAGGCATCGTCCAGGCCCGCCAGCGTCTCCGGCTGCGGCGCCCTCCCCGCGCCGCCCGCCGGCCGCGACCGCGTGGGCCCCGTGGCCGCCAGGTCGACGATGCTCTGGGCCAGCCAGTCGGTCACCTGGGCGACCTGGGCGGAGACCCGGTCCGCCGCACCCTCGTCCTCCGGGTCCGGCCGTTCGGACAGCTCGAGCACCTGGTCGAGCAGCCGGTGCAGCCCCTTGGACGCGTAGTTCTCCGCGGCCTCGCCGATGCCGTCCGGCACCTGCGGGTACTGCTCCTTGACCTTCTTCGGCAGCGACGTCGGCGAGTACGGCGTCCACAGCACCGGAACGATGCTCGGCCGCTCCTCCGGGGTGGCCCCCTGGGTGACGGCGGTCCACTGCCGGCCGCACTGGGGATTGCTGAAGTAGCGCTTGGAGTACAGCGGAACGAAGACCTGGCAGTCGAGCAGCGCCTGGACCGACTTCTCCCCCGGCGTCCCCGGCCGTTCGACGAAACCGGCCTCCTCCCGCGTCACTCTCGCGCGCCGCGCCACTTTGCCGCACAGTTCGTCGAAGAACTGGAAGACCAGACGATTCGGATCCTGTGCGGCGTCCCGGTGTCGGGGAACAGGAACCCGCGCATAGCTCATGAAGAACATCGGCATCCTGCTACTCCCCCTCGAAGACGTTCCGGAGGTCTTTGAACAGCTCCGTGTCGCACGGTTCAAGGCTGGTCTGCTGGGCCACCTTGACGACAATCTGGGCGAGCTCCCACACACAGTTGCGGTACTTGGTGTGGCGGCCCGCCCGCTTCAGTCCGTAGAGGCCCGACTGCAGGTAATCCTTACCCAGAACCGGGTGGGCGTACTGCACCTTCGCCGCGACCGGCGGCAGTGTCAGATGCTGCTGCCCCACCCAGAGGACGGGAATGATCGCATTGCCCGTGTACGGCCGGGTTCGAAGCTGTTCCTCCTGACGCCGGGCGAAGGCGTCCCATTCCTTTCCGCACCATTCCCTTGTGAAGTACCGGGTGTTGTAGATCGGCATGAAGATCCGGCAAGTGGCCAGGGCGTGCTTGAGTCTGCTCTGCCAGTCCTCGCCGAGATCGATGCTCTGGTCGAGGAATCCCGGCGATTCCTCGCCGTCGTGATCCGTCAGCTGCATGATGTCGCTGCATAAATGGGCGTGGAACTGCTCCAGCGCCACGTCCGAAGGGTCTTTCTTCGCCCTCGTGCCCGTCATCGGCAACCGTGCGTAACTCATGAAGAACACGTACGGATCGGAGGAATCCGAAGCCGGTGTCACCTGAGAAGCCGGATGAATCATGGACTCGCCTTTCCCTCCCCCGTCGCCCACCTCGGGTCTCCCCGCCCCGAGCATCACAGCTGAATCTCCTCCAGGATCCATTGGAACGCGAAACCCGCTGCGGGTGCCAGGGGTCGGCCCGAGCAAGTTGTACCGGACACCCGTGCCAAACCCGTGCCGAAAAGGGGAGTTGACCGGAGATCAGACGGCGATCGGACCGGTTTCGGCCACTCCGCCCAAGGTCTCGGCCTCGCCCCGGAGTCCGCGGACGAAGCGGTGTCCCAGGGCGGTCAGGGAGCCGGTTCCGGCCACCGTGTCGAGGGCGTCCAGCACCGCCGTGCGCCACTTGTCCGCCTCGACGCGGGAGCGTTCGTACAGGGCCGGGCCGACCCCGGCCGCTCCGCGGCGGACCCTGAGCCGCCAGATGTCGGCGACCGCGAGGTGGGCGTACGCGCCCTGCACGATGGCGTCGAGGGGCCGGGCGTCGGGACGCCACAGCACGCGGTAGCGGCGGTCGTCGAACCCGTCGAGCAGGTCGAACATGTCGAGCATGGCGCCCAGTTTGACGTGCTGGTACTCGTGGACGATCAGCATGGCCAGATCCTCGGCCGAGCGGGGCAGCGCGATGCCGACCGCCCCGAAGGCGTGCCGCGAGGTGGCACTGACGTCGTCACCGGATGCGGCCGGCACGAGCGGGGTCACCGTGGTCAGCCCTGCGGCGATCCCCGGCGCGTACTCGGAGTACTCGGTCCTGATCAACTGCCAGGCCTCCCCGAACATCGTCTCCCAGCGTCGGAATTCGGCCTCGGACAGCCGGGGCAGGGGCTTGTAGCCGTAGCAGTCGCGTGAGGGGTCGAGGTCGTCGAGGGCCACTTCCAGTCCGTCGGCGGACAGATGGCGCAGGGGCTGCCAGCGCATGCCGTCGGGGGGCAGTTCCTGGCCCAGGGTCCGTCCTTCGACGGTGAGCGCGGTGTCGGCGGCCGTCACGGTGAGCGTTCCGGAGGGGCGACGACGGCTGTCGGCACCCAGCGACAGCCGCCCCAGGCCGGGGAGATGGATCGCCGACCCCTCGGGCTCGTGCCGCAGCGGGACGGACAGGGTCAGCCGACCGCCGGCGCGCGCGACGGCCGACAGCGCGGCCTCCGCCGGCCTCCCCTCGGCCCGCCGGCGTACCGGCTGCCCGCATGCGAGGGCCCACACGCGCAGGTACGGGTCGGCCAGCAGGACGTCCAGGGCCGCGGCGGGCAGTGCCAGGACGGCCTCCCAGCCGGGTCCCGAGTCGACCGCATCACCGATTCCCACGCCCGCGCCCGCAGCCGCACCCGCACCCGCACCCGCACCCGCACCCGCCCCCGCACCCATGCTCGCGGCCCCGTCCACACCCGCGTCCACACCTGCGGCCACACCCGTCGCCGCGCCCGCGTTCGCCGGAGTCGGCCCGGCGGTCAGTCCTGGGCCGGAGCGGGTGCCGGAGGCCGGCCCTCGGCCGGGTGCCGGCGCCCGGCCCGGCCCCGGATCCTGGGTGTCCGCGCGGCGAGCCGCTGCCAGCAGTGCCCTGCGCTGGCTGTTCTGGGCCGCCGCCAGGGAACGGACGGCCGCCGCGCTGCCGTATCCGGCGGCCAGTTCGTCGAAGTGGGTCCAGGACAGGCCGTGCCAGCCGTGGCGGACGTCGGCGTCGTTGCGCTCCGTGGTCTGGACGTACTCGATGATCTTCAGCAGGTCGGCGCAGTAGACGGAGGGGTTGTCGAACCCGTTGGAGGCGCGGTGGCGGTGTCCGTAGAGGCCGCCGCCGCAGACCGACACGACGGGGCAGGCTCGGCACTGTGCGCTCAGTCCGCCCAGTCCGGCGCGGCGGGCCTGGATGCCACGGTGCTCGGCGGCCTCCTCCAGGCGGTGGGTGGCGAGGTGCATGCCGGTCGCCGGGGCTCCCGGGTAGGCCGTCTTCAGCCAGTCCGCCTGTTCGAGGGCACCGTCGGTCTCGATCACGAGCAGGTCCGAACTGCCCAGTCCCAGCGCCTCGGTGAGGCTGCCACGGCCCCGGGTCAGCCGGCCGATGGACTCGAACATGCGGATGCGCATCGGCATGCCGTCGGCGATCCACCGCTTGTGCACCGCGATCAGCCAGTCCGCGTAGTCGGTCTCACCGCCGGGGCGGGGTGGGGGGAACTCCCAGGTGGCGTGCGGCAGCAGGAAGTCGACGGCCGGCGGGCGGAGTTCGGCCAGCGCCCGGTACACCTCCACCGGGTCGTTCTCGACGTCGATGGTGCAGAGCAGTCCGCCGAAGGCTGCTCGGTGGGGCGGTGTGCCGAGGAGACGCACGGCGCGGACCGTATCGCGGTAGGAGCCGGAGCCGTCCCGTCTGATCCGGTGGCGGTCGTTTGACGCCTCGTCGCCGTCGAGCGAGATGCTGGTGACGATGGACTCGTCGACGAGCATCGCGCAGAACTCGTCGTCCAGCCGGAGGCCGTTGGTCTGCATGCGCAGGTCGAGTTCGGCCACCCCGTGCAGCGCCGAGCGGAGTGAGCGCGCGAAGCCGCGCAGTCGTTCCCGGCCGGCGAGCAGGGGCTCACCGCCGTGCAGCACGACGTGCACCCGGGTGAGCCGGTGCGCGGCCGCGTGCTCGGCGATCCGCCCGGCCGCCCGACGGAACGTTTCGTCGGACATCGTCACCGGCCGCCCGCGCCAGCTCTGGTCGGCGTGCTGGTAGACATAACAGTGGTCACAGGCCAGATCGCAACGGCTGTGCACCTTGATCACGAACTGGCGGAAGGGCCGCGCCGCCACCGTCACCGGTACGATCCCTCGTCGTTCCGGCCAGGCCGGTCAGAGCGACGACTGGAAGGCGGCCACCGGCTCTCCGCCACCTGCGAGCATCCTTGCCATGACCGACTCCTGCGCGGACTCGGGCACCTCGTCCAGTGAGGTGTCGTGCAGGTCCCTGACCACGCTCGTGGCGAAGGGCTGCTCGTACCTGTCCATAGGCGTCGTCTCCTCGGGCGTACGGCTCCGGGCGGCACACCTCATAGTGACGGCCCGGTAACCGAACAGCAAGGCGATCGCAAGCCAAGTCCGCTGACCGGCGGGAAGTCGTTCGCCGACCGGCGAGGGGGCCTTCGCGAGAGGCGCCCTCGCCATGTCGTCGGCCGCGTGGCCGCTCCCGAGGAACGGCCGGGGTCAGGCAGCCCCGTCCTTCGAGGAGACCACGGGTGCGGTGAGGTCGTCCTCCTCGGGGAGTTCTTCGACGTCGACGCCGCGGACTTGCGCCAACTCGTGCTTGAGCGCGGCCAGTTCGGTGCCACCCGCCATGTGGTTGGTGAGTTCCTCCAGGCTGACCCGGTCGCGGGGGGCGGACAGTTCGAGGGTGCCCAGACGCAGGACGCTGAAGTGGTCGCCGACCATGTAGGCGTGGTGGGGGTTGTGAGTGATGAAGATGACGCCGAGGCCGCGGTCGCGGGCGGCGGCGATGTACTTCAGCACCACACCGGACTGCTTGACCCCGAGCGCGGCGGTGGGCTCGTCCAGGATGAGGACGCGGGCGCCGAAGTAGACGGCACGGGCGATGGCCACGCACTGGCGCTGGCCGCCGGAGAGGGTGCCGATGGGCTGGTCTAGGTCGTCCAGGACGATGCCCATGTTCCGCAGTTCCTCGTCCGCGGTCTTCTTCATCTTCTCGATGTCGAGGCGGCGGATCGGCCAGGGGCCCTTGGTGAACTCCGAGCCGAGGAAGAAGTTGCGCCAGACCGGCATCAGAGGCACGGTCGCCAGGTCCTGGTAGACGGTGGCGATGCCCGCGTCCAGGGCCTCGCGCGGGGTGGTGAACCGCACCGGGTTCCCGTCGACGAGGACCTCGCCCTCGGTGTGCTGGTGCAGACCGGAGATGATTTTGATCAGGGTGGACTTGCCGGCGCCGTTGTCGCCCAGGACGCAGGTGACGCGGCCGGGGTGGACGGCGAGGTTCACCCCGTGCAGGGCGCGGACGTTGCCGTAGGCCTTGCCGGTGTTCCGCAGTTCGACCACGGGCGCCCGGTCGTCGGCCGCCGCTTCGGGGGTGCTGGTGTCGTTGTCGGTGGTCATGGGGTGGTTCACCTCCGGGTGGCCTGGGCGCGGACCCACAAGTTGACGAGGGCGGCGATCAGAAGCATCACGCCGAGGAATGCCTTGAACCAGTCCGGGTTCCAGTTGGCGTAGACGATGCCCTGGTTGACCATGCCGAAGATGAAGGCGCCGATGACCGGGCCGATCGCCGAGCCGTAACCGCCGGTCAGCAGGCAGCCGCCGATCACCGCGGCGATGATGTAGAGGAACTCGTTGCCCACGCCCTCGTTGGACTGCACCGTGTTGAACGAGAACAGCAGGTGCATGCCGACGAACCAGGCGCCCGCGCCGACGCCCATGAACAGGGCGACCTTGGTGAAGTTCACGGGCACGCCGACGGCCCGCGCACTGTCCTTGTTGCCGCCGACGGCGAAGATCCAGTTGCCGAACTTGGTGCGCAGCAGCAGCCAGGTCGCGATGGCCGCGAAGACCAGCCAGTAGAAGATCGTGATCTTGAAGTCGACGCCGCCGATGGAGATCTCGGAGGCGAAGATGCTCTTGGCCTGGTCGAAGCCGTCCATGTCGGCGATCGAGTCGGAGGCCACGTTGCCGGTGAAGATCTTCGTCACCGCGAGGTTGGAGCCCTGGAGGATGAGGAACGAGCCCAGGGTGACCAGGAAGCTCGGCAGGCCGGTCCTGATCAGCAGCCAGCCGTTGAACGCGCCCACCGCCAGGGAGACGACCAGGGCGACGAGCACGCCGGTCCACACGTTCACCGTGAGCTGGAAGCTGAGGATCGCCGCCGTCAGCGCGGAGGTCGTCACCGCGACACCGGCGGACAGGTCGAACTCCCCGCCGATCATCAGCAGCGCCACCGGCAGGGCCATGATGCCCATCACGGAGGCCTGGTAGAGCACCGTCGCCAGCGAGCTCGCCTCACGGAAGGAGGGCGCGACGGCGAAGAAGAAGATGTAGACACCGATCGCGGCGATCAGCGCGCCGACCTCGGGGCGGGCCAGCAGCCGCCGGCCCAGGGAACGCTGTGCGGTACGGCCGTCCTTCTGGGCGGCCGGCGGAGCCGGCGACGAGGAGGACCCCGCCGCCGGTGCCGTTGCTTGGGTCATGATCGGATCACCGGGAGCCCTTCGCGGCGAACTTGGCGATCTGGTCCACGTTGTCCTTGTCCACGAACGCCGGACCGGTCAGCACGGGAGCCTCGCCACCGCCGCTGTAGTTGCCGTTGGCCTTGTAGAGCCACAGCGAGTCCACGGCCAGGTAACCCTGGAGGTAGGGCTGCTGGTCCACGGCGAACTCGATGTCACCCGCCTTGATCGCGTCCGTCAGCTCCTTGTTCAGGTCGAACGTCGCGACCTTCGCCTTGCTGCCCGCGTCGTCCACGGACTGCACGGAGGTCAGGGCGATCGGGGCGCCGAGCGTGACGACCTCGTCGATGGAGGTGTCCTGCTTGAGCTTCGCCGTGACGGTCGACTTCACCGACGGCATGTCCGTGCCGTTGACGTAGAGGTTCTCGGTCTTGCCCTTGAACGTCTTCTTCACGCCGGCGCAGCGCGCCTCGAGGGAGACGTTGCCCTGCTCGTGGATGACACAGACCGCGTGCTTCGCGCCGGTCTCGTTGAGCTTCTTGCCGAAGGCCTCGCCCGAGACCTGCTCGTCCTGGCCGAAGAAGGAGAGCAGCCCCTGCTCCTGCCACACCTCCATACCGGAGTTGAGACCCACGACGGGGATACCGGCCTTCTCCGCCTTGGCGATGACGTCCTTCATCGCGTCCGGCTTGGCGAGGGTGACGGCGATGCCGTCGACCTTCTGGTCGATCGCGTTCTGGACCAGGTTGGCCTGGTTGGCCGCGTTCGGGTCGTTCGAGTAGACAAGCTTCACGTTGTCCTTGTCGGCGGCCGTCTGGGCGCCCTTGCGGACGATGTCCCAGAAGGTGTCACCCTGCCCCGCGTGGGTCACCATCGCGACCGTCATCTGCGGCGTGTCGGCCTTGCCCGCGGCGGCGTTCGACCCGCCCTCCTCGGCCTTCTTGCCGCCGGAGTCGCTGGAGCAGCCGGCTATCAACAGCGCGGAGGCCGCGGCCATGGCGAAGAAGGGGGCCACTCTGCGCGAGCGGGAGTACGTGCGGTCCATCTTTCCTGCACCTCACTGTGCGACAGGGGGAAAGGGAACGGGACAGCGTCGGGCGGGTGCCCGCGCGAGCCCGGACGTTCGAAGTCCGGATCATTGTGCCGGTAGGCCGTCTGCGCTGTTTCGTTGGGACGGGATACAAACCCCTGCCGGACCCCCCTGTCAAGACTTTGTTAAGACATCATTTCACGAGCAGGTCAGGATGTCAGTACAAACCCTTGACAGGGGTCGGTTCGGTCCTGAACCTGGGATACATCCGGACCCGGGCGCGCGCACCCCCACGCGCGGCGGGTCTCCACCGGCCCGCATCCCCACCCGAGGAGCGACGCGCATGCCCGAGCCCGCCGGATTCTTCGATCCGATCACGACGGCCGTATCGGAATCGATCTCCATCCGTTGCAGACCGGCGTCCCCGTCGCGCGTGTCGAGCTGAGCCCACCCGTACGAGATCCCCACCGCCACCCCAACCCGTGAGGTCCCGATGTCCCAGTCCCCCACCCGCCGGCTGACCGTCGCCCAGGCCCTGGTGCGGTTCCTGTCCGCGCAGTACACCGAGCGCGACGGTGTGCGCCACCGGCTGATCGCCGGAACCTGGGGCATCTTCGGCCACGGCAACGTCGCGGGGCTGGGCCAGGCGCTACTCGAAGCCGGTGAGGAGACGATGCCGTTCCACCAGGGCCGCAACGAGCAGTCCATGGTGCACGCCGCCGTCGGGTACGCCCGCCAGCTGAACCGGCTCTCCGCGCAGGCGGTCACCACCTCCATCGGCCCCGGCGCCACCAACCTGGTCACCGGCGCCGCCCTCGCCACCATCAACCGCCTGCCCGTACTCCTCCTCCCCGGCGACTACTTCGCGACCCGCACCGCCGACCCGCTGCTCCAGCAGCTGGAGCACCCCACCGAGGCCGATGTCTCGGTCAACGACACCCTGCGCCCGGTCTCCCGGTACTTCGACCGGATCACCCGCCCCGAGGCGCTGATCCCGGCCGCCCTGAACGCCATGCGGGTGCTCGCCGACCCCGTCGACACCGGCGCCGTCACGCTCGCGCTGCCGCAGGACGTCCAGGCCGAGGCGTACGACTGGCCGGAGGAGTTCTTCGCCGACCGCGTGTGGAACGTACGCCGCCCCCTGCCCGACCCGGTCGAGCTGGCGGAGGCGGTGCGGGCGATCCGTGCCGCGCGGCGGCCGCTGATCGTCGCGGGCGGCGGGGTCCACCACAGCGAGGCCGAGGAGGCGTTGAAGGCACTGGTCGACGCCACGGGCATCCCGGTCGCCTCCACCCAGGCGGGCAAGGGCTCCCTGCGCCACGACCACCCGGCCGACCTCGGCGGCATCGGCCACACCGGCACCGCGGTCTGCGACGACCTGGCCCGGACGGCGGACCTGATCGTCGGTGTCGGCACCCGGTACACCGACTTCACCACCGCCTCCCACACCCTCTTCCAGAACCCGGACGTCCGTTTCGTCAACCTCAACGTCGCCGCGTTCGACGCCCACAAGCTGGCCGCCCGGACGGTGGTCTGCGACGCGCGGGCGGGGCTCGAAGCGCTCACGGACGCGCTCGCCGGCCACCGGGTGCAGGAGGTGTACGAGGCCGAGTACCGGGTCGGCAAGGAGCGCTGGGAGCGGGTCGTCGAGGCCGCCTACGCCGCCGCCGACGAGCACGCCGTGCCCACCCAGACCCAGGTGCTCGGCGCCCTGGACTCGGTCGTGGGCGACGAGGACGTGATCATCAACGCGGCCGGCTCGCTCCCCGGCGACCTGCACAAGCTGTGGCGGGCCCGCGGCCCCCGCCAGTACCACCTGGAGTACGGCTACTCCTGCATGGGCTACGAGATCCCCGCCGGGATCGGTGTCCAGCAGGCGGCGCCCGGCACAGCCGTCTGGTCGCTGGTCGGGGACGGCACCTATCTGATGATGCCGACGGAGATCGTGACGGCCGTCCAGGAGGGCCTGCCGGTCAATCTGGTCCTCGTCCAGAACCACGGATACGCCTCCATCGGCGGCCTCTCCGAGTCGGTCGGCGGCGAGCGCTTCGGCACCGCCTACCGCTACCGCGCCGCCGACGGCAGCTTCTCCGGCGCCCCGCTCCCGGTGGACCTCGCCGCCAACGCGGCCAGCCTCGGCATGGACGTCATCAGCGCCAGGACCGTGAAGGAGCTGCGCGAAGCGCTGGCGGCGGCCCGCGCCTCGGACCGCCCCACCTGTGTGTACGTCGAGACCGACCCGACGCCCACCGCTCCCCCGGCCGAGGCGTGGTGGGACGTCCCGGTCGCGGAGGCCGCCTCGCGGCCCGCGGCCGTGGAGGCACGTACGACGTACGAACGCGAGGTGGCCCGGCAGCGCCGCCACCTCTGAGGGAGCGGGCCGCCCTCCAGGCGGCGGCGGTCGGCCACAGCCGCGGGTCATGTAAGGACAATGCGTTGACAGGGGTTCCTGTCATCCGGACGGACGGTTACTCTCATGGGCGTGACCAGCGCGACTACGGGGAGCACAGGGAATCTCGGCCTCAGTGTCGACCGGAGCAGCCCAGTGCCGCTGTACTACCAGCTGGCCCGGCAGCTGGAGTCGGCGATCGAGCAGGGCGCGCTCGGCCCGGGCAGCCTCCTGGGCAACGAGATCGAGCTCGCCGGTCGTCTCGGCCTGTCCCGGCCGACCGTACGGCAGGCCATCCAGTCACTCGTCGACAAGGGCCTGCTCGTACGCCGCCGGGGCGTCGGCACGCAGGTGGTGCACAGCCAGGTCAAACGGCCGCTGGAACTGAGCAGCCTGTACGACGACCTGGAGGCGGCCGGCCTGCAGCCCACGACCAGGGTGTCGCTGAGCGAGATCCGGCCGGCCTCCGCCGAGGTCGCGGCCGCCCTGGGCATCGCCGAGGGCGCCGACGTGCACCTCTTCGAGCGGCTGCGCCTCACCCACGGGCAGCCGGTGGCGTTCCTCTCCAACTTCGTCCCGGCCGGGCTGCTGGAGCTGGACACCGAACGCCTGGAGTCGACGGGCCTGTACCGGATGATGCGCAACGCCGGCATCACCCTGCACAGCGCCCACCAGAGCGTCGGCGCCCGTATCGCCACGGCCGAGGAGGCCGACCGCCTCGGTGAGCCGGAGGGCGCCGCACTGCTGACCATGCAGCGCACGGCGTACGACGACACCGGGCGCGCCGTCGAGTACGGCACCCATGTCTACCGGGCCTCCCGCTACTCCTTCGACTTCCAGCTGCTCGTCCGCAACTGACCTCGAAACAGGGGCGGTTCAACGGTCCTCAGAGGTTCACCCAGGCCCCCGACTCGGCGGAGCGGCTCATCGCGTCCAGCGCGGTGGCGCTGTGCACGGCGTCGGCGAGGGTGGTGCCGTGCGGGGTGCCGTCGGCGATGGAGCTCAGGAAGTTGTACGCCTCGATCACCTTGAGGTCGTCGTAGCCCATGGCGTTGGCGGAGCCCGGCTGGAACGCGGCGTACGTGCCGTGGCCGGGGCCGACGTAGAGGGTGTGGACGGACTGGTCCTGGTAGGCGTCGCCCTTGCTGACGCCCAGCTCACCCATGCGGCGGAAGTCCCAGAAGAGGGCGCCGTCGGTGCCGTGGATCTCGAAACCGTAGTTGTTCTGCTCGCCGACGGAGACCCGGCAGGCCTCCAGCACCCCCCGGGCGCCGGAGGTGAAGCGGAGCAGGCAGTTGACATAGTCCTCGTTCTCGACGGGGCCGAGTTCGCCGCCCGAGGCACGGGTGTGTCCGGCGGTGGCGCCGGCGGGGCGGGCCCGCTCGGGGACGAAGATCGCGGTGTCGGCGATGAGCGAGGCGATGTCGCCGAGCAGGAAGCGCGCCAGGTCCACCCCGTGCGAGGCGAGGTCGCCGAGGACCCCGCTGCCCCCGCGCTGCCGCTCGTACCGCCAGGTCAGGGCCCCCTCCGGGTGGGCCGCGTAGTCGCTGAAGAGGCGGACGCGGACATGGGTGATCCTGCCGATCTCCCCGGCGGCGATCAGCTCGCGGGCGGCTTCCACGGCGGGCGCGTTGCGGTAGTTGAAGCCGACGGTGCCCTGGACGCCGGCCTTCGCGACCGCGTCGGCGACGGCGCGCGCGTCGGCGGCGGTGAGCCCGACCGGCTTCTCGATCCAGATGTGCTTGCCCGCCTCGGCCATGGCGACGCCGATCTCCCGGTGCAGGAAGTTCGGCGCGGTGATGCTGACCGCCTGGATCCGCTGGTCGTCGAGCACCTCACGCCAGTCCCGGGCGGTGCCGGCGAACCCGAACTGCCGGGCCGCCTCCTCGGCGCGCCCGGGAACCTCCTCGACGACGGTGACCAGCTCGGGCCGCAGGCCGAGCCGCGGGAAGTGGTGCGGCACCCGGGCGTACGCCTGGGTGTGCACCCGTCCCATCCAGCCGAACCCCACGACGGCGACACCGAGCCCACTCACCATGACTGCCCTTCTTTGGACCGTTCCAAAAGCGTACGCCGCTCACACTGCGGGCCTGCTCCGGCACTGTCAAGCCCTTTGACACGGGCACCCCGCTGTGGAACGGTCCAGCCCATGAGACCCGGACCCGCGACCCCGACGATCCGCGACGTCGCCGAGCGGGCCGGCGTGTCCAAGTCGCTGGTCTCGCTGGTGCTGCGCGGCTCGCGGCAGGTGCGCGAGGAGAAGCGGCAGGCGGTGCTGGCCGCCGTGGACGAGCTGGGGTACCGGCCGAACGCCGCCGCGCGCAGCCTGAGCGAGCGGCGGACCCGCACGGTCGGTGTCCTCCTCAACGACATGCGCAACCCCTGGTTCGTGGAGCTGCTCGACGGCCTCAACTCCCGGCTGCACGACAACGGTCTGCGCATGCTGCTGGCCGACGGCCATCTCAACCGGCGGCTCGGCGAGGACCTGACCCGCACCTTCACCGAGCTGCGGGTCGACGGGCTGGTCGCGGTCGGCACCCTGCCGCCTTCCGAGGCGCTGCGCACGGCGGCCGGGCTCGTCCCGACCGTGGTGGCGGGTGCCCGCGAGCCGGCGCTCCCGCGGGTGGACGTCGTCGCGGGCGACGACCAGCACGGCGCCCGTCTCGCCACCGAGCACCTCATCGGCCTCGGGCACCGGCGCATCGCGCACATCGCGGGGGACGGTGTGGTCGGGGCGCTGCGCCGCCGCAGTTTCGAGACGGTGATGCGCGAGCACGGGCTGGGCGCTCTGGCGGCCGTCGAACGGGGCGACCTGACGGAGGAGGGCGGCTACCGCGCCACGGTCCGGCTGCTGAACCGCCCCGAACGGCCCACCGCCGTCGTGGCGTTCAACGACATGGCCTGTGTGGGCGCGCTCTCCGCCGCCGAGGAACTGGGCCTGAGGGTGCCGCACGACCTGTCCCTCGTCGGCTACGACAACACGTACGTCTCCCGGCTGCGCCACCTCTGGCTCACCACCGTGGACAACGGCAGCCACGACGTGGGCCGCACCGCCGCGCAGTGCCTGCTGGACCGCATCGCCGATCCGGCCCGCCCCGCCAAGGT
The DNA here is from genome assembly GCF_018728545.1 of Streptomyces sp. ATCC 21386. Classification (NCBI taxonomy): domain Bacteria; kingdom Bacillati; phylum Actinomycetota; class Actinomycetes; order Kitasatosporales; family Streptomycetaceae; genus Streptomyces; species Streptomyces sp. ATCC 21386. The sequence continues at coordinate 2,937,924 of NZ_JAAVVL010000001.1, read as the reverse complement.
CGTCCTGACCACGCCGACGCTGGAGGTCCGGGGGACCACGGGTCCGCCGGGCGGCCGCTGAGAGATCGTCCGGGCTCGTGGGTGGCCACCGGGCTCGTCGGTGTCCACCTCCCTGCCGGGGCGGCATGACGAGCCGTCAGCTGGGCGGCGGCAGGCAGTGGTCGTCGGGCGCGACGCTCTGCCAGATGCGCCGTCCGATGTCCCGCAGCTGCCGCTGCTGGGCCCGGGTGAGCGCGTCGAAGACATAGCGGCGTACGGCGGCGGCGTGGCCGGGCGCGCTCGCGACCACCTTGGCGTGTCCGGCGTCCGTGAGGACGGCCAGGGTGTAGCGCCCGTCGGAGGGATCCGGCTCGCGGCGCACCCAGTCACTCTTCTCCAGCCGCTTCACCAGGTGGGAGAGCCGGGACAGGGACGAACCGGCGTACCCGGCCAGGTCACTCATCCGCAGCGTGCGCCCCTCGGCCTGGGACAGCATCGCCATCACCACGTACTCGACGTGACTGACGCCCGCGTCCCGCTGCAGCTCCGCGTCCAGCGCGCTCGGCAGCCTGACCATCACGCCCGCCAGCGCGTGCCAGGTCTCCATCTCCTCGTCGGACAGCCAACGCGACTGCTGCGGTGTCTCCATGGCGCCCACTCTACGTGCAGCCGCCATCGACAAGGCCCGTTCCGACCCCGTCGAATGACTTGACGCTTCAAGTCGATCAGCCTAGGTTGAGCCTTCACTTCTCTTGAACATTCAACCCATCCGTGCTCGTCTCCCCTGAGGAAGAACCTGCCATGAACGTCACCCTCTGGATCATCGCGGGCCTGCTCGCGGCCGCCTTCCTCGCCGCCGGCCTGATGAAGACCGCCCAGTCCAAGGAGAAGCTGTCGGCCTCCGGCATGACGTGGGTCGACTCCTTCTCCCCGGGCATGGTCAAGACCATCGGAGCGCTGGAGGCCCTGGGCGCCGTCGGGCTGATCCTTCCGGCGGTCCTCGACGTGGCCACGGTGTTCGTCCCGCTCGCGGCGACCGGCCTCGCCGTCACGATGCTCGGCGCGGTCGTCTTCCACCTCCGCCGGGGCGAGACCAAGGAGACGGCACCGAGCCTGGTGCTGCTGGTCCTGGCGATCGTGGTGGCCTGGGGCCGGTTCGGGCCGTACGCGTTCTGAGTCCTACTCCGCGTCAGGATTGGCGCCGCCCGTGAGCAGCACGGCCGCCGTCTCGGTGTGGAAGCCGACGGCCGCCCAGTCGAGCGCGGTGCGGCCCGTGCCGTGGTCCTCACGGAGGTCGGGATCGGCGCCGTGGGCGAGGAGTTCGCGCACCGCCTCGATGTGCCCCCAGCACGCGGCGCCGCACAGCGGGGTGCCCTCCGCGCCGTGCCCGCTCTCCGTGTCGGGCGAGGCCCCGGCCGCGAGCAGCAGGCGCACGGTGTCGGCGGCCCCGTGGACGGCTGCCGCGTACAGCGGCGTCGTCCCCTCGGCGTCCGTCGTCTCGGCGGGCGCACCGGCGCGCAGCAATGCGGCGACGGTGGCGGTGTCGCCGATCGACGCGGCCGACACCAGCCGGTGCGACAGTTTCTTCCGCCGCCGTCTGTTCACCCTCGCGCTGTCCTTTCTCGGTACGCCCGGGGCGTCGGCACGTCACACGGCGTCGGCCCGTCAAGGGGGTCAGCCCATCACAGGCGCTCCCGAGGGGCGACCGTTTTTTCGCTCCCCTCGACTGGTCCGGGCACCTCTCCTTGCACCTCTCCACGTACGTCGACGGCCGTGAGCGCCAGCGCCAGCAGCCCCGGTACGAGGAACACGAGCGGCAACAGCATCCAGGCGCTCGCCACGGCTGTGGCCACGGCGAGGACGACCAGGGCGCTGCCGCCCGGATCGTGCACCGCGTCCCGGGCCGCGCCCCGTACCGCCCCGGGCCAGTCGTCGACCGACTCGGGACGGGCGCAGGCCCGCAGACCGATCACGGCGGCGCCGGTGCCGAGCGCGGCGGCGAGGAGGGCGAAGGCCCGGCCACCGGGGAGCCCGGCACCGGCCAGGGCCAGATCGACCAGGGCGAGGGCCAGGCCCGCGAGGGCCAGGAACCCGGCGGCCAGGTCGCCCGGCCGCAGTCGCCGGCGCAGCACCCCGAGGAACCGGGCGGCCGTGACCGGGCGGTCCTCCCGTACGCCCCGCAGGACCGCGCAGGCGGTGGAGAGCGCGGCCGGCAGGGTCACCAGCGGAAGGCTCACCACCGCCACCGCGACGCCCAGGCTCAGTACGTCCGCGAACAGCGTCATCCGGGGGCCGAAGATCTCGCCCGGCTCCCTCCTCGTCCGCACGGGGCGCACCCCCGTCACCCCTTGATCCCGGAGTTGGCCATGCCCTCCACCAGGAACCGCTGGAAGGCGAGGAAGAACAGCACGATCGGGAGGAGGGCGATGACGGACATGGCGAACATCGGGCCGAACGCGGAGGTGCTGGACGCGTCCACGAAGGACCTCAGGGCCAGGGTCAGGGTGAACTTCTCGGGCGAGAAGAGGTAGATCAGCTGGGTGAAGAAGTCGTTCCAGGTCCAGATGAAGGTGAAGATCGCGGTGGTGATCAGAGCGGGCCGGGTGAGGGGCAGGATCACCGAGAGGAAACTCCGGAACGGGCCGCATCCGTCGATACGGGCCGCCTCCTCCAGCTCCCTCGGCAGTCCGCGCATGAACTGCACGATGAGGAAGACGAAGAAGGCCTCCGTGGCGAGGAACTTCGGCAGGATCAGCGGCCAGTAGGTGTTCACCATGCCGAGCTGGTTGAAGATGATGTACTGCGGGATCAGCACGGCGTGGTGCGGCAGCATGATCGTCGCGATCATGAAGGCGAAGAGCGGCCCCCGGAAGCGGAAACGCAGCCGGGCGAAGGCGTACGCGGCCAGGGAGCACGACAGGACGTTCCCGACGACCGCGCCACCGGCGATCAGCAGGGAGTTGCCGAGCAGCTGGCCCACCGACACGTCGTTGACGCCGTCGAGCGCGGTCTCGTAGTTGGACCACTGAAGTCGGCTCGGCAGCAGGTCGAGACTGGCGATGACCTCGTCGGCGGGCTTCACGGAGGTCGCCAGCAGCCAGGCCAGCGGGTAGAGCATGACGAGGAGCGCGGCCAGACAGCCGGCGTGCAGCGCCACCCGCCGCCAGGCAACGGGCTTGCGCAGCAGGGGCGTTGCGGGTGTGGTGCTGGTCATCGGTCCCCCTCGGAGGCGTAGAAGACCCAGGAGCGGGAGGTGCGGAAGAGGATCGCGGTGACCGCGCCGATGGCGAGCAGCAGCACCCAGGCCATGGCGGAGGCGTAGCCCATGTGGGAGGCGACGAAGCCCCGGTCGTAGAGGTAGAGCGTGTAGAAGAGGGTGGAGTCGGCGGGGCCGCCCTTGCCCGCGCTGATCGCGAAGGCCGGCGTGAAGACCTGGAAGGCCTGGATGGTCTGGAGGACCAGGTTGAAGAAGATCACGGGTGACAACATCGGGACCGTGATCGACAGGAAGCGGCGCCAGGCACTCGCGCCGTCCACCTCGGCCGCCTCGTACAACTCTCCCGGGATCTGCTGGAGTCCGGCGAGGAAGATGACCATCGGGGCGCCGAACTGCCAGACGGTGAGCAGGGCCACCGCGAGCAGCGCCCAGCCGGGGCGGTTGACCCAGCCGCCGGTGCCGAGGAGGTTGTCGACGGTGCCGCCGTCGTTGAAGATCGCCCGCCAGACCAGGGCGATGGACATGGAGGCGCCGAGCAGGGAGGGTGCGTAGAAGGCGGAGCGGTAGAAGCCCCGCCCGCGTTTCATGTTCCTCAGGGCCAGGGCGACCAGGAGGGCGAGGGCCAGTTGGAGCGGGACGGCGATGACGACGTACATCAGGGTCGTCGCCACCGAGCGCCAATAGCGCGGGTCCTCGGTGAACATCTGGGTGTAGTTGCGCAGGCCCACCCAGTTCGGGGCGCTGAAGAGGTCGTAGTCGGTGAAGGAGAGGTAGAGCGAGACGGCCATCGGGAGCAGGGTCAGGACACAGGCCCCGAGCACCCAGGGGGACAGGAAGACCCAGGCCGCGCCCTCGCGCCGCCGGGGGCGTCCGGGCCGGTCCGGCGGGGGAACTCCCTTCTTCCGTACGGTCGTCGGCAGGTGTGTGGTGGTCATGACCTCAGCTCCGCCTTCGCCTCGGTGAGGTAGTTCTCGGCGGCCTCGCGGGGGGACATCCGCTCGTAGGACACCTGGTCGTAGTCGCGCTGGAACGTGGTCTGCAGGGCGCTGTCGCCCGACGGGGGCGCCTGGGGCGGCGGGTCGAGCTTTCCTTCGACCGTGGCCTGGTACTCGTAGATGGTTCTGTCGAAGTCCTTGAGGTCGGCCGCGATGTCCTCGCGGATCGACTCGTTGACGGGGATGCCCCGGGTGGCGCCGAGGATCTTCGCGGCCTCGTCGTCGTTGAGCAGGAAGTCGACGAGCCGGGCGGACTCCTCCGGGTGGCCGGAGTCGGCGGCCACCCCCATGAACATGGAGGGCTTGAAGTACTGGCCCGGGGTGCCGTCCTCGCCCGCCGGCATGGGGGCGAGGGAGATCCCGGTGGGCACGAGCGCCAGGTAACCGCTCGCGGGTGCGTCCCAGTTGACGTCGGAGGCGGCCGTGCCCCGGCCGAGCGGGGTGTTCTCGACCGAGCCGTCGAGCTGGGTCGTCTGCTCGGCCGGCGAGACGGCGCCCTCTCTGCGCAGCCGGTCGGTGAAGGTCCACCAGCGGGTCAGGTCATCGGCGTCGAAGCCCGGTCGGCGGTCCTCGGTGTACAGGGCCTTGCCCTGGCCGCGCAGCCAGATCTCGAAGGCGTCCTCGCTCTGGCCCGGGTCGGTGCCGCCCGGCTCCCCGGTCTTCTCGGCCACCGTCCGCATGGCGTCGGCCCATTCGCTCCAGGTCCAGCCGACCCGGGGCGGTGCGAGTCCGGCCGCCCGCCATTTCTCGGTGTCGTAGACCATGGTCTCGGTGCCGCGGCCCTGCGGCACGGCGTACTGCCTGCCGTTCACCCTGCCGGTGGCGAGCAGTCCCGGTTCGAACTCGGCGGTGTCCAGGGCGCGTCGCTGTTCGGCGAGGTCGAGGAGCACGCCACCGGACGCGTACTGGTCGATCATCCGGTAGTCGAGCTGCATCACGTCCGGGGCGTCGCCGCCGGCCGCCTGGGTGGCGAGTTTCTGCTTGTACGCCTCGTAGCCGGCGAAGGAGGTCTGGACGTCGATCCCCGGGTTCTTCTTCTCGAAGAGCTCGACGGCCGCCTGGGTTCTGGCGGCCCGATCGGGGTTGCCCCACCAGGTGTAGCGCAGGACGACCTCGCCGTCGACGCCGCCCGACCCGTCCGGTCCGGAGCAGCCGGTGAGCAGCGCGCAGAGCGCGAGCGCGGTGGCCACCGCACGGGGTTTCCAGGACTCCTTCGTCCTGATTCGGGGCATGAGTGCGTCACCTCTTTCACTAGAAAGCGCTTCCACCCCCTGTAGTGACCCTAGGGAAGGTCCGGATGTCACAACAAGACCCCTGCACCACCTCCCTACAACCCCGCCGTGCGGCCGTGGTGGGTCTCGGTGCCCGGGCACGGATGTTCACCGAGGCCCTGACGGGTCGCTTCGCGGAGCGGATCGAACTGGTCGGCCTCTGCGACCCGAACGCGCACCGGATGGCCGTCCACAACGCCTGGATCGCCGCCGACCACCCGGACCGCACACCCGTACCCGCCTACGCTCCCGGGGAGTTCGAAGAGATGCTGCGGCGCGAGCGGGTCGACCTGGTGGTGGTGTGCGGTGTGGACCGGACCCACGACCACTACATCGTGCGGGCCCTGGAGGCGGGCTGCGACGTCGTCACGGAGAAGCCGATGACGACCGACGCCGAGCGCGCCCGCCGTGTCCTGGACGCGTGCCGCCGGACGGGCCGCGAGGTGCGGGTGGCCTTCAACTACCGCTACAACCCCGTCCACTGCGCCGTGCGGGAGCTGCTCGCGAGCGGGGAGATCGGCGAGGTCGGCTCGGTGCACTTCGAGTGGCTGCTGGATCTGCGGCACGGCGCGGACTACTTCCGCCGCTGGCACCGCGACAAGGCCGACTCCGGCGGGCTGCTGGTCCACAAGTCGAGCCACCACTTCGACCTGGTCAACTGGTGGCTCGGCACCCGCCCCGAGACCGTCTTCGCCCAGGGCGGCCTCTTCTTCTACGGCGACGAGGCGGGCCGGCGCCGCGGCATCGCCCGCGACTACGCCCGCGCCCACGGCTCCCCCGCCGCCGAGAACGACCCCTTCGCGTTGCGTCTGGCGGACTCCCCCGTCCTCAGCGCGCTCTATCTGGACGCCGAGGGGGCGGACGGCTACCACCGCGACCAGAACGTCTTCGGCCCCGGCGTGACCATCGAGGACGACATGGCGGTCCTGGTGCGCTACGCGTCCGGCGCCACCCTGACCTACCACCTGACGGCCTACTCCCCCTGGGAGGGCTACCGCATCGCCTTCAACGGCAGCGAGGGGCGTGTGGAGCTGCTGGTGGAGGAGTCGACGTGGACCCGGCCGCACGTCCCCGTCACGGGGGCGAGCCCGGTCCTGCACGGCGCCGAGGCGGGCGAGGAACCGGGCAGGACCCAGCTGCTCGTACGCCGGTTCTGGGAGCCGCCGCGTGAAGTGAGGGTCGAGACGGCCGAGGGAGGGCACGGCGGTGGCGATGTCCGCATGCTGGCCGACCTGTTCGGGGAGCGTGTGCCGGACGCGCTGGGGCGGGCGGCCGACGCGGTGGACGGGGCACGGTCCCTGGTGACGGGCCTGGCGGCGAACCGGTCGCTGGAGACGGGGGTGCCGGTGGTGGCGCGGGAACTGCTGGACGTGTGAGCGCGCGCCGGGGCGGGCGGGGCGGGGCGGCACGAGTGTCTCGCCCTCGACCGGCCGGGGGCGGCGAGCCGTTCAGGAGGTGCGGCGGGTCACCGGGGAGTTCGAGGCGCTCCGGGGAGCGGTGGATCACGGTCGGTCGCATGGTGATCCGTTGGCGGTCCGCCATGCGCAGGCCCGGCACGGGGCTGGTCAACACCTCCAGGGTCAGGCGGAGTTGTTCGCGGGCGAGTTGGGAGCCGGGGCAGGTGCGGGTGCCGAAGCCGAGGGAGCCGGGAGGGCCGGACGGGTGCCGAAAGCCGAAGGGACCGGGAGGGCCGGGTGGGTGCCGAAGCCGAAGGGGCCGGGGAGGGCCGGGTAGGTGCCGAAGCCGAAGGGGCCGGGTAGGTGCCGAAGCCGAAGGGGCTGGGGAGGGCCGGTGGGTGTCGGGGCATCCGGGCGCGACGCGACCCTCCGCGCGCCCCCGGCACCCGCCTCCGCCCCGGCTGTTCCCTTACGCTCGCCCAGTGGTTCTCTTCCTCCTGGAACGCCTCACTCCGCTCCCCGTGGACCGCGCCTGGCGGCTTCTGACCGACTGGCCCCGGCACGCGGACGTCGTGCCGCTGACCCGCGTCACCGTGCGCCCGCCCGCGCCGACCGGTGCGGGCACGGTGTTCGTGGCCCGCAGCGGTGTCGGGCCGCTCTCCTTCGACGACCCGATGGAGGTCACGGTCTGGCAGCCACCGGAGTCCGGGGCTCCCGGGAAGTGCCGTCTCGTCAAGCACGGTCGGTTCGTCACCGGGTGGGCCGAGATCGAGGTGCATCCGTACGGTGAGGACGCGTCCCGCACGGTCTGGCGCGAGGACCTGCGGGTGCGATGGCTGCCGCGCCTCTTCGACCGCCCACTGGCGTGGACGGCGAGACGAATGTTCGGCCGAGCCATGGACGGACTGCTCGGGGACGACGGCCGACCGCCGCGCTGAGCCGCTCGCCCCGAAAAGCCCCTCATGGAGCGCCGTTCGAACATCGTTGTCAGACCCTCCGCCTACCGTTCGAACCATGACCACACACCGCCACACCACCACACGGGAGTCCTACGACACGGTCGCCACCGACTACGAGATGCTGCTGAGAGACGAGTTGGCGAAGAGCCCGTTCGAGCGGGCCATGCTGGGAGTGTTCGCCGAACGGGTGCTGGCTGCCGGGGGCGGACGCGTCGCGGATCTGGGATGCGGGCCGGGGCGGATCACCGGGCATCTGGCCTCGCTGGGGCTCGACATCTGTGGGATCGACCTCTCGCCCCAGATGGTCGCCGTGGCCCGCTGGGCCCACCCGCGCCTCCGGTTCGACGTGGGCACGATGACCGCGCTCGACTTCGCGGACGGCTGCCTGGCGGGAGCCCTCGCCTGGTACTCCACGGTGCACACCCCGCTCGCCGAACTGCCTGAAGTCTTCGAGGAGTTCCACCGGGTGCTGGCCCCTGGGGGCCTCCTCGCGCTGGCGTACAAGGTGGGCGACGAGTCCGTCCACCTGGGGCACGCCTACGGCCACCCCCTCGACCTCGACGTGTACCGCTTCCCTCCTGATCGGATCGCCGAACTGCTCGGCGATGCCGGGTTGCTGGAGTCGGCGCGGCTGGTGCGGGAGGCCGACGGGCCCGGCACACCGGCGAGCACCCCACAGGCGTATGTGCTGGCGCGCAAGCCGGAGTGAACCACCGGGCGCCCGGCAGGGTGCCGGGAGGCACGAGGCCGACCGTCGTCAGGACGGGCCCGGGTCGCCGTTGCGGGACGTGGACAGGCCGTCGCGGCGGTCGCGGTCGCCGTCGCCCTTCGTGCTGAGGAGGGTGTCGCAGATCTCGCGGAGCTTGTCGGTGGCCTGCTTGGAGAAGAGTCCGCAGAGCCCGGCTATGCCGGAGAAGCCGTACGGGTTGGTCGCCCCGGCCCCGGAGCTGCCGGCGAACAGGCCACCGCGCAGCAGGAGATAGACCAGGAGCGCGAGGGCCACCCCGATGCCGGCGCGCAGGAGGTACCACCACAGCCAGCTCGCGTAGAGCCGCCGGTTGCCGACGTACGTCGCGAAGGACGTGGCCGCGTGGACGAAGCTGCCGAGCGCGCTGCACACGACCACGGCCAGCAGCATCGCGGTGTCGGCGGTCAGCGACCAGTCCCCCAGCCCGAACGGCGACCAGCGCGCGGTGGCCGTGGGCTCCGCCCCGGGCTCCACCGTCGCCAGCACCGCCGGCCAGAGGGTCACCAGGGCTCCGCAGACGAAGACGACGTCCGCCAGGAGGAAGAGGCCCAGGATCGCCGTCGCGACGGTCGAGAGTCGGCGGTCGTCAGCGGTGCCGTCGCTTCCGGGGGCGGCAGCGTCGGAGCCGCCACCCGAGCCGTCGTCATGCGAGCCGTCGCCACCCGACCCGTCGTGATGCGAGCCGTCGCCGTCCAACCCGTCGTCGCCACCCGAGCTTCCGGCAGCCGCGTCGCCCTCGCCCTCGCCATCGCCATCGCCATCGCCATCAGCGGTGCGAGGCTCGTCACCGCCATCGGTGCCACCGCCCGTGCTCGGGGCATCGCCGCCCTCGGCGTCACGGCCTGAGGACGCGTCACCGCCAGAGAGCTCGCGGGCCGAACGCGCCTCGTCGGGTCCGGCGCGGACTCCCGCCCTCGCGTCACCGCCCTCGACTCGCTCGGCGGTCCCGGTGCCGGGGTTCCCGGCCGTGCTGCCGCCCGACCGCATGCCGTCATCCGCGGCGGGCCCGGTGGCGGCGCCCCGCCCCCGCATGTCCGTCTCCGCCTCCGCGTCCGTCGCGAGTTCGCCGTCCTGCCCCTCGGCGCCGCCCCCGTGCGGGCGCCCCCCACCGGTCATCGTGGTCAACTGTCCGCCCCCGTCGCGCTGTTGTCCTGTCGCAACGGTCGGGCCTGTCGTCCCGGCGGTCAAGTCGTCGGTACGGGCGGGAGTTTCAGGAGACGCGGAGGCTCGGCACTTCCATGAGGGAGCGTGGGGCGTCGTGGTGGATCGGGGTGTGCGCGCCGGTCAGGGAGACCCCGCTGCCGCCACGCCGGTCGGCGACGATCTCGGCGGCGATCGACAGGGCCGTCTCCTCCGGCGTGCGGGCGCCGAGGTCGAGCCCGACAGGCGACCTGAGCCGGGCCAACTCCAGCTCGGTGACGCCGACTTCGCGCAGGCGCTGGTTGCGGTCGAGGTGGGTGCGGCGGGAGCCCATGGCGCCGACGTAGGCGACGGGGAGCCGCAGGGCGAGACGCAGGAGCGGGACGTCGAACTTGGCGTCGTGGGTGAGGACGCAGAGGACCGTACGGGCGTCGACGGAGGTGCGCTCCAGGTACCTGTGGGGCCACTCGACGACGATCTCGTCCGCCTCGGGGAAGCGGGTGCGGGTGGCGAACACGGGCCGGGCGTCGCAGACGGTCACGTGGTAGCCGAGGAACTTGCCGATCCGGACGAGCGCCGACGCGAAGTCGATCGCGCCGAAGACGATCATCCGGGGCGGCGGGACCGAGGACTCGACCAGGATCGTGAGCGGCGCTCCGCAGCGGGACCCCTGCTCTCCGATCTCCAGGGTGCCGGTGCGGCCGGCGTCCAGGAGAGCGCGGGCCTCGGCGGCGACCGTCCGGTCCAGTTCGGGGTGGGCGCCGTACCCGCCGTCGTACGAGCCGTCCGGGCGGACCACCAGGGCCCGGCCCCGCAGGTGCGCCGGGCCGGAGACGATGCGGGCGAGGGCCGCCGCCTCCCCGCCCGCCGCCGAGGCGAGGGCCGCGGCGGCCACCGGGCGGACGGGGTCGCCGGTCCGCACCGGTGTCACCAGGATGTCGATGATCCCGCCGCAGGTGAGACCGACGGCGAATGCGTCCTCGTCGCTGTAGCCGAAGCGTTCGAGGACGGGTTCGCCGTCCTCCAGCGCCTGGCGGCACAGGTCGTAGACGGCGCCCTCGACGCAGCCGCCGGAGACCGAGCCGATCGCCGTGCCGTCCGCGTCCACCGCGAGGGCGGCGCCCGGCTGCCGGGGGGCGCTGCCGCCGACGGCCACCACGGTGGCCACGGCGAAGTCACGCCCCTGCCTGACCCACCGGTGCAGCTCTTCGGCGATGTCCAGCATCTCTCGGTCTCCTCACAGGCAACGCTTGCGCGGACGATACTCGGTGGCGGGCCGCGAGGCCCGGTCCGCCTAGTGGACGCCCAGCCAGCTCTCGATCGGGTTGAGGGCGAAGAAGACGACGAACACCGCCGTCAGGCCCCACATGAAGGCGCCGATCTCCCTCGCCCGGCCCTGGGCGAGCTTGATGGCGACGTAGGAGACGACTCCGGCGGCGACGCCCGCGGTGATGGAGTACGTGAACGGCATGATCACGACGGTCAGGAAGACCGGGACAGCGGTGGCGCGGTCGGACCAGTCGACGTGCCGGGCGTTCATCATCATCATGGCGCCGATGACGACGAGCGCCGCCGCGGCGACCTCGCCGGGCACGATCGCCGTGAGCGGGGTGAAGAACAGACAGGCCGCGAAGAACAGGCCGGTGACGACGGAGGAGAGGCCCGTGCGGGCGCCCTCGCCGACGCCGGTCGCCGACTCGACGAACACCGTCTGGCCGGAGCCGCCGGCCACACCGCCGATCGCGCCGCCCGCACCGTCGATGAACAGCGCCTTGGACAGGCCGGGCATCCGGCCCTTGTCGTCGGCGAGCCCGGCCTCCGTGCCGACGCCGATGATGGTGGCCATCGCGTCGAAGAACCCGGCGAGGACGAGGGTGAAGACGATCATGCCGACCGTCATCGCGCCGACGTCGCCCCAGCCGCCGAACTCGACGTGCCCGAAGAGCGAGAAGTCCGGCATCGAGACCGCGCTGCCGTGCAACTCCGGTGCGCCGCCCGCCCATTGCTTCGGGTCGATGACGTCGAGGGCGTTGAGGAGCACGGCGACGACCGTGCCGCCGACGATGCCGAGCAGGATCGCGCCGGGGACGCCCCGCGCCTGGAGCATGAAGATCGCGAGGAGGGTGACCGCGAAGAGGAGGACGGGCCAGCCGGCGAGTTCGCCGGCGGGGCCGAGGCTGACCGGGGTCGCCTTGCCCTGGTGCACGAATCCGGCCTTGTAGAAGCCGATCAGCGCGACGAACAGACCGATCCCCATGGTGATCGCGTGCTTCAGGGCCAGCGGGATGGCGTTCATGATCATCTCGCGGAGGCCGGTGACGACCAGGAGCATGATGATCACTCCGTACATCACGCACATGCCCATCGCCTGTGGCCAGGTCATCTGCGGGGCGACCTGCGAGGCGACGACGCCGGAGACGGAGAGGCCGGCGGCGAGCGCGAGCGGGACCCGGCCGACGACACCCATGAGGAGCGTGCTGACGGCCGCGGCGAGCGCGGTCGCCGTGATCAGGGCCTTCTGGCCGAGGGTGGCGCCGGCGGCGTCCGGGCCGGAGAGGACGAGCGGGTTGAGCAGCAGGATGTACGCCATCGCCATGAAGGTGGTGACGCCGCCGCGGACCTCTCGGGCGAGCGTGGATCCTCGGTGGGTGATGTGGAAGTACCGGTCGAGACGGGACCGGCCGACCGGGTCGGGGGTGCCGTCGGGGGCCGTCCTCGGCTTGAGCGACTGCTGGGTCATGGGGGCGTTCTCCCAAGGTTCACAGGGACACCCGGCCGTTGCACTGGGCTTCGGCGGGATTTGGGAAGGTGCGCCCGACGCGGGGGACGGCCCGAGACGAACGTGGGGTGTGCTTGTGGGGTGTGCTTGTGGGGTGCGGGTCCGGTGGGGGCTGGTCGCGCAGTTCCCCGCACCCCCTGAAAAAGCAGGGGCTGCGCCCCGTGCTTTTTCAACGGCCCGCAGGGGCCGTTGCTTTCAGGGGCGCGGGGAACTGCGCGAGAAGCCCCACCGGGCCCGCGGTCGCCATAGATCCCGCACCCCCGAGCTCATAGGCGCCCGGCGGCCCCTACGCCGTACCGGTCAGATGCTCCGGCCGTACCGGCGTCCTGTTCAGCTCCAGCCCCGTCGCGGAGCGAATCGCCGCGAGCACGGCGGGAGTCGACGACAGGGTCGGCGCCTCGCCCACCCCACGCAGCCCGTACGGCGCGTGGTCGTCGGCGAGTTCGAGCACGTCGACGGGGATGGTCGGCGTGTCGAGGATCGTGGGGATGAGGTAGTCCGTGAAGGAGGGGTTGCGCACCTTCGCGGTCTTCGGGTCGACGACGATCTCCTCCATCACCGCGATGCCCAGCCCCTGGGTCGTACCGCCCTGGATCTGGCCCACCACGGAGAGCGGGTTGAGCGCCTTGCCGACGTCCTGGGCACAGGCCAGTTCGACGACCTTGACCATGCCCAGCTCGGTGTCGACCTCGACGACGGCACGGTGCGCGGCGAAGGAGTACTGGACGTGGCCGAAGCCCTGCCCGGTGCGCAGGTCGAACGGTTCGGTCGGCCGGTGCCGCCACTCCGCCTCGATCTCGACGGCCTCGTCCCCGAGGACGTCCACCAGGTCGGCCAGGACCTCACCGGCGTCGGTGACGACCTTGCCGCCCTCCAGCAGCAACTCGGCCGTGGCCCAGGCGGGGTGGTACGTGCCGAACTTGCGGCGGCCCATCTCCAGCACCTTCTCGCGGACCAGCTCGCAGCTGTTCCGGACGGCGCCGCCCGTGACATACGTCTGGCGGGACGCGGAGGTCGATCCGGCCGAACCCACCTGTGTGTCGGCGGGGTTGATGGTCACCTGGGTGACGCCCAGCTCCGTGCGGGCGATCTGCGCGTGGACGGTGATGCCGCCCTGGCCGACCTCCGCCATGGCCGTGTGGACGGTGGCGACGGGTTCACCGCCGACGACCTCCATGCGGACCCGCGCGGTCGAGTAGTCGTCGAAGCCCTCGGAGAAGCCGACGTTCTTGATGCCGACCGCGTAGCCGACGCCCCGGACGACACCCTCGCCGTGCGTGGTGTTGGACAGGCCGCCCGGCAGCTGTCGTACGTCCGCCGCCTCGCCCGCCGTGAGCCACTGCTGCTCGGGCGGCAGGGGCATCGCCTTGACGCGGCGCAGGAGTTCGGCGACCGGGGCAGGGGAGTCGACGACCTGGCCCGTCGGCAGGGCGGTGCCCTGCTCCATGGCGTTGATCTGCCGGAACTCCACCGGGTCCATGCCGAGCTTCGCCGCCAGCTTGTCCATCTGCGCCTCGTAGGCGAAGCACGCCTGGACCGCGCCGAAGCCGCGCATCGCGCCGCAGGGCGGGTTGTTGGTGTAGAGGGCGATGGCCTCGATGTCGACGTCCTCGATGACGTACGGGCCGGCGCCGAGGGAGGCCGCGTTGCCGACGACGGCCGGGGAGGCGGAGGCGTAGGCGCCGCCGTCGAGGACGATGCGGGCCTTGAGGTGGGTGAGCTTGCCGTCGCGCGTGGCCCCGTGCTCGTAGTGCAGCTTCGCGGGGTGGCGGTGGACGTGCCCGAAGAAGGACTCGAAGCGGTTGTAGACGATCTTCACGGGCTTGCCGGTGCGCAGGGCCAGCAGGCAGGCGTGGATCTGCATCGACAGGTCCTCGCGGCCGCCGAAGGCGCCGCCGACGCCGGCCAGGGTCATGCGGACCTTGTCCTCGGGCAGGCCGAGCACGGGCGCGATCTGACGCAGGTCGGAGTGGAGCCACTGGGTGGCGATGTAGAGGTCGACGCCGCCGTCCTCGGCGGGTACGGCGAGGCCTGACTCGGGGCCGAGGAAGGCCTGGTCCTGCATGCCGAAGACGTACTCGCCCTCGACGATCACGTCGGCGCGCTCGCGGGCCGCCGCCACGTCGCCGCGGATGATCGGCTGGCGGTGGACGATGTTGGGGTGCGCGACATGCGCGACGTGGTGGTCGTCGCGGCCCTCGTGGACGAGGACGGCGTCCGGCGCGGTCGCGGAGGCCTCGTCGGTGATGACCGGCAGTTCGCGGTACTCCACCTTGATCTTGGCGGCGGCGCGGCGCGCGGTCTCCGGGTGGTCGGCGGCGACGATCGCGACGGGTTCGCCGTGGTGGCGGACCTTGCCGTGGGCGAGGACCGGGGTGTCCTGGATCTCCAGGCCGTAGTTCCTGACCTCGGTGGGGAGGTCGTCGTACGTCATCACGGCGTAGACGCCGGGGGTGGCCAGGGCCTCGGCCGTGTCGATGGAGAGGATCTCGGCGTGGGCGACCGTGGAGCGCAGGATCTGGCCCCAGAGCATGTCCTCGTGCCACATGTCGGAGGAGTACGCGAACTCGCCGGTGACCTTGAGGGTGCCGTCCGGACGGAGCGTTGACTCGCCGATGCCGCCTTTGGTGCGGGAGCCCTGGGTCAGGTTGGTGGGCAGGCCGGTGGTTCCCATGATCAGACCCCTTCGGACTGCCGGGCGGCCGCGAGGCGGACCGCGTCCATGATCTTCTCGTAGCCGGTGCAACGGCACAGGTTGCCCGAGAGCGCCTCGCGGATGTCCGCGTCGCTCGGGTTCGGGTGGCGTTCCAGCATCTCGTCGGCCGCGACCAGCAGACCCGGGGTGCAGAAGCCGCACTGGACTGCTCCGGCGTCGATGAACGCCTGCTGGATCGGGGAGAGTTCGGTGCCCTCGCCGGTCTGCGAGTCGGTGCCCCCGGCCGCCCACCGCCTGGCCTCGTCGAGCGAGGTGCCGCCCGTACCCGCCGTACCGGCCTCGCCCGTCGTACCGGTCGTACCGCACGCCCCGGCCGCGCAACCGCCGTGCTCCGCCCGCTGCTTGGCGAAGTCCGCGAGCCCCTCGACCGTGACGACCTCGCGGCCCTCGACCTGTCCGGCGGCCACCAGGCACGAACACACCGGGACGCCGTCGAGGCGGACCGTGCAGGACCCGCATTCGCCCTGCTCGCAGGCGTTCTTGGAGCCCGGCAGCCCCATCCGCTCCCGCAGCACGTACAGCAGGGACTCGCCCTCCCACACGTCGTCGGCTTCCTGCGGACGGCCGTTGACCGTGAAACTGACGCGCATTACGCGACTCCCTCCGTGGCGCGGGCGGTGCCGCGGTACGACTCCCAGGTCCACATGAGCGTGCGGCGGGCCATGACGCCGACCGCGTGACGGCGGTAGCTCGCGGTGCCGCGTACGTCGTCGATCGGGTTGCAGGCGCCGGCGCACAGGTCCGCGAACTGTTTGGCGACCGACGGGGTGATGATCCGGCCGTTGTCCCAGAAGCCGCCCTCGTCGAGCGCCGCGTTCAGGAACTCCTCGGCGGCCCGGGCCCGGACGGGGGTCGGCGCGGCCGAGCCGATGCCGGTACGCACCGTGCGCGACGACGGGTGCAGGGCGAGCCCGAAGGCGCACACGGCGATGACCATGGCGTTGCGGGTGCCGACCTTCGAGTACTGCTGAGGCCCGTCCGCCTTGTCGATGTGCACCGCGCGGATCAGCTCGTCCGGCGCGAGGGCGTTGCGCTTGACGCCGGTGTAGAAGTCGTCGATGGGAATGAGCCGAGAGCCCCGTACGGACTCGGCCTCGACCTGGGCGCCCGCCGCGAGGAGGGCCGGGTGGGCGTCGCCGGCCGGGGAGGCGGTGCCGAGGTTGCCGCCGACGCCGCCGCGGTTGCGGATCTGCGGGGAGGCGACCGTGTGCGAGGCCAGGGCGAGGCCGGGCAGCTCGCTACGGAGGTCCTCCATGATCCGGGTGTACGGGACGGACGCGCCCAGGCGCACCGTCTCCTCGCCGACCTCCCACTCGGAGAGTTCGCCGATGCGGTTCAGGTCGAGCAGATAGTCGGGCCGACGGTGGTCGAAGTTGATCTCGACCATGACGTCGGTGCCGCCGGCGATCGGCACAGCGGTGGGGTGCTCGGCCTTCGCGGCGAGCGCCTCCTCCCAACTGGCGGGGCGAAGGAAGTCCATCTGACCGGCTCTCTTCTTGGTCTCGAATCGTTCTGTTCGAGCCAGATCGTGTGCGGCGGGCCCGGCTCGTTCATGTGCTGTTCATGTGTTCTGGGACTCAGTACACAGCGCCCTCCTCCACCCCGGTCAGTCACGGAAACCATGAAGGAGTTGGCTGGCCAGGGCCCGCATCTTGTAGATTCGTATGAACAGAGGCCCACTGCAACCTCTTGGTATTCCCCCGGAAACATCCTTGTTCCCGACAGGTCTCGACACAGGAACGGCGGCGACGAGAATGCGCCTGCGCGCACTGCTGGACACCGACGCGCTGGGCCTCAGGCTGCTCGGCGGCGAGGACGAGCTGGACCGCGCCGTGCGCGGTGTGATGACCACCGACCTCAGAGATCCCAGCCGCTATCTCTCCGGCGGCGAGCTGGTGCTCACGGGCCTCGCCTGGCGCCGCGACGCCGCCGACTCCGAGCCCTTCGTCCGGATCCTGACCGGCGCCGGGGTGGCCGCGCTGGCCGCCGGGGAGGCCGAGCTGGGCAACGTCCCCGAGGACCTCGTCGTGGCCTGCGCGCGCCACCGGCTGCCGCTCTTCGCGGTCAACGAGTCGGTCGCCTTCGCGACCATCACCGAACACGTCGTACGCCAGGTGTCCGGCGAGCGCGCCGGGGACCTCGCGGCCGTGGTGGACCGGCACCGCCGGATGATGACCTCGGGCCCGGCGGGAGGCGGCCCGGACGTGGTCCTGGACCTGCTCGGCTCCGACCTCGACCTGCGCGCCTGGGTGCTCTCCCCCGCCGGGCGGCTCGTGGCGGGCCCCGAGGACGCCGGGGGCGCCCTGCCCGCCGAGCTGCGCGCGCGGCTGTCCGCCGAGCATCTGGCGGCGACGCGCACCGGGCGGCGCGGACCGCACCGCGTGGCCGTCGGCACCAGCACGTACTCGCTCTTCCCGATCAGCGGCACGGGCCGGGGCTCGGGCTCCGGGGCCCGCGACGTGCGCGAGAACCTGCTGTCGGACTGGCTCCTCGCGGTCGAGGCCGACGCCGGGGACTGGCCCGCCGAACGGCTCGACCTGCTGCACGGCGTCACCCAGCTGATCGCGGTCGAGCGCGACCGCCGCGACGCGGCCCGTACGGTACGGCGCCGGCTCGCCCAGGAGGTCCTGGAGCTGGTGCAGGCGGGGGCGGCCCCGGCCGAGATCGCGGCCCGGCTGCGGGTGGCCGCGCCGGTGCTGCTGCCCGGCCTCGGGGCGGCGCCGCACTGGCAGGTCGTCGTGGCCCGGGTGGAGTGGGAGGGCGGCGAGGTCCACAGCGGCCCGGTCACCCAGGCGCTCCTGGAGGAGATCCTCGTCGACCCGCTGTCCACGGGCCCCGAACCCTCCGACCGCATCGCGGTCGCCCATACGGGTGAGGAGGCCATCGCCCTCGTCCCCCTCCCGGCGGTCTCCTCCGAGCACGACGGCTCCGAGTCCGGCATCCACGCCGACGCCCTCCTCGCGGCCGTACGGAACCCGCTGGGCGCCGGACTCGACGACGACGGACGGCTCACCCTGGGCGTCAGCGCGGCCGTGCACTCCGCCGAGGGGCTGCGCGGCGCCCTGGAGGAGGCCCGGCACGCCCGCCGAGTGGCGGCGGCCCGCTCCGGCCGGGTGTGCGCGGCCGGCCACCAGGAACTGGCCTCGCACGTGCTGCTGCTCCCCTTCGTCCCCGACGATGTGCGCCGCGCCTTCACCGCCCGGCTCCTGGACCCGTTGCGCGACTACGACCGGCGGCACCGCGCCGAGCTGATCCCCACCCTGGAGGCGTTCCTGGAGTGCGACGGCTCCTGGACGCGCTGCGCCGCGCGCCTCCATCTGCACGTCAACACACTGCGGTACCGAGTGGGCCGTATCGAGCAGTTGACGGGCCGGGACCTCTCCCGGCTGGAGGACAAACTGGACTTCTTCCTGGCCCTGCGCATGAGTTGAGGCCAGGGGGTGGTGGACGAAGATCGAAGTGCGCCGTCCGCACCCCATGACTTTGTGAATTTATTCACCCACCCTCTTGGCCGGGCCCCGGGATTCATGCTGAGATGCCGCCACCACTCAAAGCTCAAGGGCGTGCTCGGGGAGGGCAACGTGGCGCATACCGCCATGTCTGGTGACGGAACGACAGCCGGTGACGATCCACTCCAGACCGCGGTATGGCGGCTGCGCTCACGCGCCTGCTGGGTCGACGCCGCCGCCCTGATCGAACCCGACGGCCCACAGGCGTCCCTGCAGCGGACCGCGCTGCTCGTCGAGCGCTGCCTCTACACCGAGCAGGGCTGGGAGGACGCCGAGGACGCGCTGCGCACGGCGGAGGCGCAGGCCCGCACCGACGACGAGCGCGGCGCGGCGGCCTGCGAACGCGGCCAACTGGCGTACGCGGCCACGCTGCTGGGGATCCGGGACCGCTCCGACGAGGCGCGGGCCGCGCTCGGCCGGGCGGCGGCCCTGATCGCCCCCGGCGCGCCCGGCCGGGCGCTGCTCGACTTCCGGCGGGGTCTCATCGCCGAGAACCTCGCCCGTTCGCCGCAGGCAGCGCGCGCCGCCTACCGCCGGGCCCATGCGGGCGCCACCGCCCATGACGACCTGCTTCTGCAGTCCTTCACCTGGCGACATCTCGCCGGACTCGCGCTGCGGGAGGGGGAGTTGGCCGAAGCACGACACGGCTTCGCCGAATCCCTGCGCATCCGGGAGGAGTTGGGTTACCTCGTGGGTACGGCTCCGGCGCTCGTCTCCCTCGCCGAGACCGAGACGGAGCCGGAGGCGTCGCGGCTGCGGGAGGAGGCGGGGCGGCTGTTCCGGCTCCTGGGGGGTGTACCGACGTGGTTGGCACGGCAGCTGGCCCCGCCGCCGGCGGCGACGGCGTGACGCGGGACGAGGTGAGCTGACCGGCGAGGGCTGCGTGCGGGTGCGTGGGGGCTGGTCGCGCAGTTGCCCGCGCCCCTGAGAAGCCGGGGCTGACGCCCCTGGCTTCTCAGGCCCGTGGCCCCGCAGGGCGGCCTGGTCTTTGAGGGGCGCGGGGAACTGCGCGGGAAGCCCCACCGGACCCGCGGCCGCCGACGCCTCTCAGCCGCCCGCCCCGAAATGCCTCTCCACCAGACAGCACGCCGCTTCCAGGTCCTGTGCCACCAACGCGTCCAGCAACGCGATGTGCTCCGCCGCGTCCGCCATCAGCTCCACTCGGCCACCGTTCCCGGCGACCCCCACGTGACCGCCGCCCAACGGCAGCTGCGTACGCCGGTGGAGGTCGTCCGTGATCTGCAGCAGCTGCTCGTTGCCGGACAGCCCCAGGACCCCCCGGTGGAAGGCCCGGTCCGCCTCGCCGTACGTCGCGCGGCACCCGGAGGAGGCCGCCCGGGCCGTCTCGTCGGCGAGGGGCCGCAGTTCACCCCAGCGGTCCGCCGGCACGCTGCGTGCGAGCCGCATGATCACCGGCACCTGGAGCAGCGCGCGCACCTCCGCCAGTTCGGCCAGCTCCCGGGCGCCCCGCCGTACGACACGGAAGCCCCGGTTGGGCACGACCTCGACCGCGCCCTCGATGGCCAGTTGCTGCATCGCCTCACGCACGGGGGTCGCGGAGACCCCGAACCGCTCGCCCAGCGCGGGCGCGGAGTACACCTCACCCGGCGTCAGCTCCCCGCCCGCGAGCGCGGCCCGCAGCGCGTCGAGGATCTGCCCCCGCACGGAGGCCCGCTGGACGACCGGGCGCCCCTGCCCCCGCGGCAGCGGGATCGGGACCTCGCTGTGCGTGTGCTCGCCCCGGGCGGCGTCGGCGCCGGGCCCGCCGTCACCGCGCACCGCGGCCGCCGTACCCTCCGCCGCGATGCCCCGCTCACGGTCGACGTCCGCGACTCCGGGCTGCGCGGGAACGCGATACGCCGGCGCCGGACGAGCGGCGGCGGGGTCCGGCGCGCTCACGGCCGTGGCCTCGCGCGGGCGCGGTCCGGCCTGCTTCACGGGTCCTCCTCCGAGCCGAGTCGAGTGTCGGGTGGGCCGAGCGGAACGGCCGACGGGGTACATGGGGGCGGTTAGGTCATTACTCGGGTTGTTACCGGTCGTAAAGCACCATAGGCGCACATGCCCTCAGTTCAAACCTCCACCACCTCGGGTAAGGTAAGCCTTACTTGGCAGCGATGGTGAAACGGCGGTCCCCGTATGCCCCAGTCAGCACCGGCACCGGCACCCACTTCACGCAGGTCGCCCATGGGGGCGGCGTACGCACGCCTAACCGAGGTCCTGCCCATGATCAGCGTGACAGAACTCTCTCTCACCGATCCATTGCCCGAAGGTGAGGGGTGGGTCTCCGCCGCCGGACTCGCGGCGGCGGGAGCCGAGCTGGACGCGTTTCTGGCGTGGGACGAGGCCCAGATACTCCGGGACCACGGCCGAAAGGGCCGTCCGGACGTGGTGGCGACCTTCGGACTGCACCGTTATTCCTGGTACGCCTGCCTGCTCTTCACCGTCCCCTGGTTCCTCCAGCGCCGGGTACCGCGCTTCCCCGCCGAGCACGTGGCGTTCCAGCGCGAGCAGAGCCGGCTGGTGGTACGTGGTGAAACGTTCAGCTGCCTGCCGGACGATCCAGCGGCCGGCGACCCCGGCGCCCGGGTGGTCGCGGACGAGGAGGCCCTGCGGGCCGAGTTGCGCGCCGCGTTCGCCGCGCACATAGAACCGGTCCTCGGCGGCTTCGGCCCGCGGATGCGGCGGCGCGGGCGCGCACTGTGGGGCATGGCGACCGACGAGGTCGTCGAGGGCATCTGGTACGTCGCCGAACTCCTCGGCCCGGACGAGCAGGAGCGCTGCCGCCGAGAGCTGGAACTGCTCCTCCCGGGCGCGACCCGGCCGTACGTGGGCGCCGCGGGCTTCCGCGAACTGACCGGTCCGGGCGGCGAGTCGCTGCCCACCCGGGACCGGGCGAGCTGCTGCATGTTCTACACGCTGGCCCCGGAGGACACCTGCGTCACCTGCCCGCGCACCTGCGAGTCGGAGCGGATCTCCAAACTGACGGCCGCCGCCACCGGCTGACGGCTCCTCAACACCGACGGGCGGCGGCCCCGTCGGGCGACCCCCCGGCGATCGCCCGGGGCATGTGCCGTAAGATCCACTGCGGGTGGGAGCCCCGTTGGGTTACAGGTAGTTCACGAATTCCTCACTTGTCGCAGGAACTTTCCGTGGAACCACTCGAACGGGTAATCTCACTCGCACTCAACTCCCGTCCCTCGCGCGGTAGTTCGAGCAGAATGCCGCCTGGCGTCACTCATTGCACTTCTTTGGCGGTCTCTTGCCCCGAAACCCCCTGAGGGCCGCGAGGATTGGGCCACTATGGCGGGCGTTACGCCCTATCCCAATGCAAGGGACCCCTGATGAGATTGACCGACATATCGCTGAACTGGCTGCTTCCGGGCGCCGTACTGCTCCTGGGCATGCTGGCGGCGGTTGCGGTGCTCGCGCGCGGCAAGCGCTCCGGGGAGCACGCGAAGACAGAGGATTCATGGGAACGCAGTGAGGAGCGCCGCAGGCGCAAGGAGGCCCTGTACGGCACCGCCTCCTACATCCTCCTCTTCTGCTGTGCCGCGGTCGCCGCCGCGCTCTCCTTCCGCGGCCTGGTCGGCTTCGGTGAGCAGAACCTGGGCCTGACCAACGGGTGGCAGTACCTGGTTCCGTTCGGCCTGGACGGTGCCGCCATGTTCTGCTCGGTCCTCGCGGTGCGCGAGGCCAGCCACGGTGACGCCGCCCTCGGTTCCCGCATACTCGTGTGGACGTTCGCCGGTGCGGCCGCCTGGTTCAACTGGGTGCACGCGCCCAGGGGTCTCGGCCACGACGGCGCCCCGCAGTTCTTCGCCGGCATGTCCCTGTCCGCCGCGGTGCTCTTCGACCGCGCGCTGAAGCAGACCCGCCGTGCCGCGCTGCGCGAGCAGGGCCTCGTACCGCGTCCGCTGCCCCAGATCCGTGTCGTGCGCTGGCTGCGGGCCCCGCGTGAGACGTACAAGGCGTGGTCGCTGATGCTCCTGGAGGGCGTGCGCAGCCTCGACGAGGCCGTGGACGAGGTGCGTGAGGACAAGCGGATCAAGGAAGAGACCCGGACGCGCAAGCGCGAGCAGGAGCGTCTGGAGCGTGCCCACCTCAAGGCGATCAGCCGGGGCCACCGGGGTCTGCCCGGTCGTGGCGGCGGCGGTGGCGGCGGTGGCGGACGCCAGGTCGACACCACGGTGGAGCGTGTCCCGGCGGCCCAGGTGGCCTCGGACTCCGCCATATCCACGCCCGAGCAACTGCCCGTGCGTACGCGCCCCTCCCTCCAGCCGGTCCGCAACGGCGCTGACAAGTCGATCACGGTCGACCTCACCGCGGAGGACGACACCATGGCCCTGCCGCGGCTCGACTCCCTGGAGCGCAAGCTCAAGGACCTGGAGCAGCAGTTCGGCTGAGCCGGCTGAGCGGTACGAGCGACACATCGGACAGGGGCGCGGCAGCGAGCCGCGCCCCTGTCCGTTGTCCGTTGTCGTCGTCCGTCGTCCACCATGCGAGTGCGATGTGCCATGCGCGTTGCGCGTTGCGCTGCGAGTACGACGAGCGATGTCCGTGCGGTGGCGCCCGTCAGCTCTGGGTCAGCCCGCCGTCGAGGTCGAACCACACCGCCTTGCCCACTCCGTGCGCCCGTACGCCCCAGGCGTCGGCGAGGGACTGGACGAGAAGGAGGCCGCGGCCGTTCGTGCTGTCGTCGGCGGGCGGCACCCTCGGCTTGGGCCTGCGTCCCACGAAGTCACGTACCTCCACGTGAAGTCCGTCGGACGAGACGGTCGCGGTCAGCACCGCGTCATGGTCGGTGTGGATGATCGCGTTGGTGACCAGCTCGCTCGTCAGCAGCTCCGCTATCTCGGATTTTCCCGGACGCCCCCATTGCCGCAGCAGTTCCCGCAGTGCCCTGCGGGCCTCGGGCACGGCCCTCAGGTCGGCCCGCCCGAGTCTGTGCCTGAGCTGTTCGGCGCCGGCCTTGTCCGCCGCGTCGCCGACCGTCTCCTCCACCTCTGCCGAGGAGGCCCCTGTCACTGTGGGACCGCCCCCTCGTGCCTGCCTCTTCATGACCCCCGCCCACGCGCCGATGACTAGTCCCCTCCTGCTCGAACACGTACACGGGGATCCATGCCCCGTCCGGATCGCGGCACTCATGTCGAATCGTCAACGACCGTCCGTTCACTTTCAAACGCACAGAGTCAAGCCAGCTGCCGGTGGCGTGTGACAGCGCTTCCCGTCTCGTGAAGCCACCGCACAGCCCTACGAACCCGGCGCCCCGCCCTTCTCCGGGCACCCCGGAGCGACCCCGCCCAGGGACCCCAACTGCCCATGCGGGGCTGCCGATCCAGTCGTGTGCCAGCGGGACACGACTGACATCGGAGCGCCGTATGCCCCGACCGGGCCGGGCCACTCCCCCTGATGATGTTGATTGGCCGGAATCGAGCGCTGGTACAGGCCAACTCACGGCCCGGCGCAGCTGATTGACGCCCCTCCCCGTCCGTCGGTGGACGCCGTCAGGCCTCCCACACGGCGGCGGCCGTACGGTCGTCCGTGTATCCCTTGACCCTGACCTGGGCGTCGGCCAGGAAGGCGGCGAGTCCGGGCGGTTCGGCGGCTGTCCAGCGGGCCGCCAGATGCTCGGCGAGCGGCGGCTCTCCGCGCAACGGTTCGGCCAGACCGCCGGTGCACAGCAGCAGGACGTCGTCCTCGCGGGCCACGGAGGCACGGAAGCGGAAGGGTTCGCGAGGCGGGGCGGGAGCGGGTTCGTACGGGCTCGGGGGTGTCGTGATGCCGAGGTCCATGGTGAGGCGGTCGCCCTCGGGGGTCTCGTGCGGCAGCGAGCCGAAACCGACCACCGGGGCCCCGGGCGTGTCGGCGACGCGGGGCTCTATGTCCTGCCACTCGCCGCCCCGCAGCCGGAACAGGCCACCCGCGCCGACCCCGAAGAACACGCGTGTACGGCATCCCGGGTCCGCCGGGAGCAGGAGACAGCGCAGGCTGGCCGTGTACTCGTCCGGGTCGAGCCCCTGTTCCACGGCGCTGGCGCGGAGCTTGCCGAGGCTGCGGTCGGTGAGGCGGTGCAGCCCCGACTTCAGATCGCCTCGCCGGGCGGCCCGGATGTCCTCCACCAGACGCACATGGCTCAGCCCGACGGCCCGGCCGATCCAGCGACACGCCTCGGCCGCCGCGCGGTGGGCTCCCGGAGTGGCCCGGGCACCGGTGGCCATGGCCACCAGGACGAGGGCCTGTTCGCCGAGGCCGAAGCGGGCGGTGAGGAGCGCGTCGCGGCGCGGCTCGCCCCGGTAGCGCGCGGAGTCCCCGCGCAGCGACGCGGCGCGCAGCGTGCACGCCCCGTAGCGCGCGCCGTCCAGCACCGTGTCCGCCACCAGGTCCCCCAGGTCCTCCGGGTCCGCGGGCGGCAACGCGGTCGGCTCCGCGTCGTAGGTGGGCGGGCCGGAGCCGACGTACTCGACCCGCACCCGCCCGCTCTCCCCGACGAGCGACACCTCGTCCGCCTGGAGGGTGGGGAGGTCGAGCTCGGTGGCGGGCGGGGCGTCGGCCGGTTCGGGAGCCGGGGAGGGCCTTTCGCCGGGTCCGGAGGGTGGCTGCGCGGGGATGGGCGGCTGCGGCTGCCGCGGGCTCCGGGCGGGCGGCCGGCGCCAGGGCATGGCCGCGCGGAAGCCCGGCGGTGTGGGCCCCGGTGGGAAGGTCAGGGGACCCGAGGGCTGGACCGACGGCGGCTCCCAGGGCGCGGGCTGCGGAGTGAGCCCACCGAGCCGGGGGTCCCGCACCGGCACGGAGGCCGACGGGTCGAGGGGTCGACGCGGGACGGAGGGGAAGGACGCCCGCGGAAGGGGCTCGGCGGACGAAGCGGAGCGGGGTCCGGCGGAGGGAGCGGAGTCGGCGCCGGGGCCTGCCGGCGCACGTGAGCCGCCGTCGTCCACGGACGACGCGGCACCAGAACCGGACGGCGGACGCGGAGGGCCTGCGGGCGGCATGGCACCGGCGCCGGCCCCGGCCCCCGTCCCGGTCCCGCTCCCGGAGGACCCACGGGGGCCGGCATCGACCGGCGACACGGCAGCAGGGCTCGACGAGGGGCGCGGAGGGACTGTGGGCGGGGCGGGTACGGGGTCGGGAGGGGTGACCGGTCGGGAGGCCGGGGCGTCCCGACCGCTCGGGTCACGCCCTTGGCCGTCCCGCCCGGCCGGGGCATCCTGTCCGCCTCGACCGGCACGCCCACCCAGACCACCACGACCGCTCAGGCCGTCCCGGCCGCCTACGCCGACACCGTCGCCCGGGGCATCACCTCGGCCTTGACCTTCGCGCCCGTCGAGGCCGCCCGGCGATTCCCTAGGCGGCACCCGGTCCGTGGGAGCACCCGGTGAGCCTTGGGGCGGCACCCGGTCCGAGAGGGCCCCCGGAGGCCGGTTCGAGCCGTAGGGGGTCGTGCGCGGGACGCTCGGCGGGGTCGACCCGGTGTCCGAGGCACCCTCCCTGGCCGGGCCGCCCTCGGGACCGCCCGATCCACTCGGCCCGCTTCCCGAGCCGGCCGTCCGGCTCGGCCCTGCTCCCGGCTCGCCTCTGGCAGCCGATGTGCCCGGCACGGCCGCCCAGGCTCCCGATGTCCCCGGGACCGCCCCCCAGGCTCCCCGCGCATGCGGCGGCGTACCCGAGGCGTTCGACGCGTCGGCCGGATCCGTCGGCGTCGACGCACCGGGTTCACCCGGGGAACCCGGCATCCCGTCCCCGACCGTGTTCGCCGCGGAGGCGAAGCGGTCGTCGAGGGAATCGGCCGCCACCGAGGGGCCCGTGTCCCCGCTCGCGTCGTCGTACAACTGCCGCCACCAGTCGTCCTCGTGACCGGTCGGCCTCTCCCCCTGCTGGCTCATGCCCCTAATTGTCCACCTCGGGAGCCGTATGAAAACGGGGCATCCGGAAAATCGGGCCACGCAGCCGACGGCCCGTCGGCGTGTCGGACTACATGCCGAACTCCGGTGCGAGACAAGGGAGTCGGGAGGAGGACGGGAGATGGGAGGACATGGGGGAGATAGGGGAAATACGGGGGATGCGGGAACCGGTGGGCAGGGCGGCGTCCAGGAGCGCGCCGCGGAGCCCTTCGCTCGCGCCCGGGAATTGCGCAGTGTGACCCCGCCTGCCGACGGGACGCCCGGTGCGGTGATGATGGGCCGACGCGGAAGTGCGCCGAAGGGGCGCGGCGAGTGAGGGGCGGCGTCGCCGGATGCTGGGAGCGATCGGTCTCGACGAGACCCACGAGTCGGCGTACCGGGCCCTGGTGGCCGTGGGCGCCGCCGACGTACCGGACCTGGCGCGCCGGCTCACGCTCGGGGAGCACGACACCGAGCGCGCGCTGCGCCGACTGGAGAGGCACGGTCTCGCCGCCCAGTCCTCCGCGCGCCCCGGCCGCTGGGTCGCCGCGCCCCCCGGTGTGGCCCTGGGCGCCCTGCTCACCCAGCGGCGGCACGAGCTGGAGAAGGCCGAACTGACGGCGGCGCTGCTCGCCGAGGAGTACCGGGCGAGCGCGGCCGAGCCCGCGGCGCACGACCTGGTGGAGGTGGTGATCGGCTCGGCGGCGATAGCGCAGCGCTTCCTGCAGCTCCAGCTCGGGGCCTCGGAGGAGGTCTGCGCGATGGTCACCGGCGCTCCCATCGCGGTCTCGGGACCGGAGAACAACCCCGCCGAGGAGCAGGCGACCGGTCGCGGCGTCGGTTACCGCGTGGTGGTGGAGCGGGCCGTCCTGGACGAGGACGCCGGCCTCACCGAGCTGTCGGCCGCGCTGGGCCGGGAGGAGCGGGTGCGGGTCATGGACGAGGTGCCCACGAAGCTCGTCATCGCCGACCGGACGCTCGCCATGGTCCCGCTCACCACGCACACTGCCGAGCCCGCCGCGCTCGTCGTCCACGCGAGCGGTCTGCTGGAGCTGCTGTCGGGCCTGTTCGAGTCGGTCTGGCGGCAGGCGCTCCCGCTGCGCCTGGGTTCCGGCCGGGTCACCGAGGACGTCCCGGACGCCCCCGACGACACCGATCTGGAGATCCTCTCCCTGCTGCTGGCCGGCATGACCGACGCGAGCGTCGCCAAACAGCTGGACCTGGGCCTGCGGACCGTGCAGCGCCGGGTGAAACGTCTGATGGAGCTGGCCGGGGTGACGACCCGGCTGCAGCTGGGCTGGCACGCCTACGAGCGGGCCTGGGTGACCCGGGACTGACAGCACTGACCTGCGATTTCTCCCGCGGTCCGGCACTCTGGGCAGATGGGAGCGTGGGAACTCCTGCTGGTCGGGGTCGTACTGCTGCTCGGCCTGTGCGGAGTGCTGGTGCCCGGGATTCCGGGGTCCTGGCTCGTCTGGGCCGGGGTCATGTGGTGGGCCCTGGAGGAACCGCGCCCGATCGCCTGGTGGGTGCTGGTGGGCGCGACCACCGTGCTGCTCCTGTCCCGGGCGGTCCGCTGGGGCCTGCCGCCCCGGCGCCTGGCCGAGAGCGGCGCGACCCCCCGGATGGGCGTGTACGCGGGGGCCGGGGCCTTCCTGGGCTTCGTCCTGCTCCCGGTGCTCGGCGCGATCCCCGGCTTCGTCGGCGGCATCTATCTGTCCGAGCGGCTCCGTCTGGGGCACCCCGGCGCGGCACGGGCCGCGACCCGTACGGCGATGCGCTCGGGTGGTTCGAGCGTCCTGGCGGAGCTCTTCGCCTGCCTGCTGGTCACGGGGGCGTGGGTGGGCACGGTGTTCGGCGGCTGAACCGGCTGGGGCAGCCGCGAGCAGGACCTGTCGGTCACCTTCCCGTCCGCCCCGCGATGCCCGGCACGCCCTCCAGACCGAGGAGGAGGCGCTTGCGGTCGAGGCCGCCGGCGTAGCCGGTGAGAGTGCCGTCCGCGCCGATCACCCGGTGGCAGGGGCGGACGATGAGGAGGGGGTTCGCGCCGATCGCGCCGCCCACGGCCCGCACGGCGGCGCGAGGTGCGCCGATCCGGGCGGCGACGGCCCCGTACGTGATGGTCGCGCCGTAGGGGACGTCGTCGAGCGCGGCCCAGACCCGGCGCCGGAACTCGGTGCCTTCCCCGCGCAACTCCAGCTGGAATTCCTTCCGCTCACCGGCGAAGTAGGCGGCGAGCTGTTCCTCGGCCGCCCGGAAGGGTGCCGGGTCGCGCAGCCAGCCCGGCAGCGGGACCCTGCCGCCCTTCTGCTCCGGTACGGAGAGGGAGGTGAGGGCGCCGCACTCGTCGGCGGTGAGGAGGAGCCGCCCGACGGGGCTGTCGACGACGGTGTAGTAGGTCCGCTGCTCGGTGCTCACGATGCTCACGACTGAACTCCCTGTTCCGGTGTCCGAAGATGTCTGAGGGCGTACGACCGCCAGGGCCGCCAGGTGTCCGGCGCGGTCCCGCCCGGGGGTGCCACGTCGGGGTCGCCGAGCGCGCGGGTGCGGATCGCGGCGACGGTACGGGCGTCCAGGCCCGGCAGCGCGAGCAGGGCCGCCGCGGTGGCGTCCCGGTCGGCGCCGACGTCGAGGCGGCAGGTGCCGTCGGTGAGGGCGGTGGCGAGAGCGCCGAGCGGGCCGTCGGCGTCGGCCAGTGCCACGGGCTCGGGGAACAGGTGCGTCAGCGTCCCCTGCGGGGCGTCCAGCCGCTTGCCGTACGTCTGTACGAGCCGTGCCACCTCGGCGCGGCCCACGAGCGCCCGTACGGCGTACTCCTCCGGGTCGGCCGTGCCCGGCGAACGCAGCCCCGGTCTGGCGGCGACGAGCGGGGCGAGCCGGGGGTCCGCGCCGAGGCGCTCGTCCACGGCGTACGGGTCGGCGTCCAGGTCGAACAGCCGCCGCAGCCGCTGCACGGCGGTGGTGAGGTCCCGGGGGTCGGTGAGATGGAGCCGGGCGTCGAGCCAGCCGCCGGAACGGCCGGTGGGGCGGCCCCCCGGGCGTTCGTCGACCTCGGCGATCCCGGTGCCGTACGGGAGACGGAGGGTGCGCCGGTACGTGCGGTGACCCGTTTCGCCGGTCGTCTCCTCGACGCCGGTGACGGCCTCGGCGGCCAGGACGTCGAAGAGGGCGGTGGACTGGTACGGGCCCCGGTACGCGAGCCGGAGCGGTATTCCGGCCGTCCGCGGGCCGGCGGGCCGCCGGGGTGCGTCGGCGCGCAGGGCGCTGGGTGTCATGGCGTACACCGCCCTGATCGTGTCGTTGAACTGGCGCACGCTGGCGAAGCCGGCCGCGAAGGCGATCTCGGTGACCGGGAGGGTGGTGGTCCGCAGCAGGACGCGGGCGGTGTGCGCCCGCTGGGCTCGGGCCAGGGCGACGGGCCCGGCGCCGACCTCGGCGGTGAGCTGCCGCTGGACCTGCCGTGCGCTGTAGCCCAGCCGCTCGGCCAGCCCGGCGACGCCCTCCCGGTCCACGACGCCGTCCCCGATGAGCCGCATGGCCCGGCCCACGGAGTCCGCGCGCACGTTCCACTCGGCCGAGCCGGGCACGGCGTCCGGGCGGCAGCGTCGGCAGGCCCGGAACCCGGCGCCCTGGGCGGCGGCCGCGGTCGTGTAGAAGCGGACGTTCTCCCGTTTCGGCGTGACTGCCGGGCAGCTCGGCCGACAGTAGATCCCGGTCGTCCCGACGGCGAAGAAGAACTCCCCGTCGAACCGGCCGTCCCTGCTCCGCACGGCCTCGTACCTGGTGTCCTCGTCCTTCATGCCCTCAAGTGTCGAGGACGCGCAGGCACCGGTCTGGCGGAATTCGGACATGAGGCTGCGCCCCCTGAAGGGCAGAGGGCGCGGCCCCTGCCCTTCAGGGGCGCGGGGAACTGCGCGACAAGCCCCCACTCACCCGCACCCGGAGCTCACCGCAGACCACCCCTCTTCGCCTCCATCGCCGCGCGCCCCTGCGCGCCCCGCCGCTTCCACTCCTTGCGGATCTCCGCCCGCAGCCGGGCGTCGCTCTTGGCGACGATGCGCTGGTTCTCGCGGAGCAGCTTGCGGTAGCTGTCGAGCCGCCGCTCGGGCAGCTCACCGGACTCGACGGCGCCGAGGACCGCGCAGCCGGGCTCGGCGAGGTGCGCGCAGTCGTGGAATCGGCAGTCCGCGGCCAGTTCCTCGATCTCGGCGAAGACCTGCCCGACCCCGGTCTCGGCGTCCCAGAGGCCGACCCCGCGCAGCCCGGGGGTGTCGATGAGGACTCCGCCGCCGGGCAGGGCGAGGAGGTTGCGGGTGGTCGTGGTGTGCCGGCCCTTGCCGTCCACGTCGCGGGTGGTCTGGACGTCCATGACGTCGTCGCCGAGCAGCGCGTTGGCGAGGGTCGACTTGCCGGCGCCGGACTGTCCGAGGAGGACGGAGGTGCCGCCGGAGATCACCGCCGCGAGGACGTCGAGGCCCTCGCCGTGGGTGGAGCTGACCGTCAGCACGGGGACGCCGGGCGCGGTGGTCTCCACGTCCTGCACGAGATGCCCCAGGGTGACGGCGTCCGGCACGAGGTCGGCCTTGGTCAGCACGACCACGGGCTGAGCCCCGGACTCCCAGGCCAGCGCGAGGAACCGTTCGACACGGCCGAGGTCGAGTTCCACGGCGAGGGACACCGCGACGACCGCGTGGTCGACGTTGGCGGCGAGGATCTGTCCCTCGGCGCGCTTGGAGGAGGTGGAGCGGACGAAGGCGCTGCGGCGCGGCAGGTAGGTACGGACGTAGCGGGGGTCGCCCGCGGGTTCCACGGCGACCCAGTCGCCCGTGCAGACGACCCGCATGGGGTCGTGGGGGGTGACGAACGTGGTGTCGGCCCGCAGCGGACCGTCCGCGGTGACGACGTCGCACTGCCCGCGGTCGACCCGCACGACCCGCCCGGCGATCAGGCCCTCGGCGTCGTACGGGGCGAAGGCGTCCGCCCAGGAGGTGTCCCAGCCGTACGGGACGAGGGGGTGGGAGGAGGACGACAGGGACGAGCCCGGGAAAGAGGAGAGAGACAAGGGGGACCCTTCACAGGGGTGGCCCGGCGGCGTCCGCGGACGCGGGAGAAGAGAGAAGTCAGCCGGTGGCCACGGAGGTGGACTGGATGGATTCCTGGATGCGGGCAGCGCCCATCGCAATGACAGCCATCGGTCGACACCTCCTGTCTCACTCGTCGTGGCGACGGCGGCCGGAACGGCCGCCGTGCTCGGTGATCTCACCCTAGCGGGGGCCCGTGGGCCCCCGTCAATCGAATTTCCGCGCCGCGTTCCGTGCGTCGCGTTCCGCGCTCACTTCGCCCGGTCGCACTTCTCCCCGTTGAGCGTGAAGTCCACGGGGGCGGGGTTGTCGTAGCCCTCCCAGATGCCGAGGAAGCCGACGCCGAAGGTGCCGCCGGCGGCGACGGTCTTGTTGTAGTCGGCGGAGGTGGCGGTGACCTTGGTGCCCTCCTGGTCGAAGGTGCCGTCCCACATCTGGGTGACGCGCTGGTCGGCCGCGTAGGTCCAGGCGATGTGCCACCCGTCGAGGGCCTTGGTGGAGGTGACGGTGACGGTGCCCTGGAAGCCGCCGGGCCATTCGTTGACGACCTTGTAGCGGACGTGGCAGGTGGCGTCGGAGGGCTTGCCGGGGTCCACAGGCCGGTGGGTGACCCGGGCCGGAGTCGAGGCGTCGCCCTGCGGTTCCTCGTTGCTGTTGCCGCCGTCCTTGTCCTCGCCCTGCTCGTCGTCCGTGTCGCCGGAACCGGTCTCGTCGGGCCGGGTCGTGCTCTGCAGCTCCGACGACCCGCCGTCGGACGGCGCCCCGGTCACCGGGAACCTCGGGTCCTGCTGCACCACCGACGAGTCCCCGGCGGACGAGCCTTCCGCGA
The DNA here is from genome assembly GCF_018728545.1 of Streptomyces sp. ATCC 21386. NCBI lineage: Bacteria > Bacillati > Actinomycetota > Actinomycetes > Kitasatosporales > Streptomycetaceae > Streptomyces > Streptomyces sp. ATCC 21386. The sequence continues at coordinate 2,905,427 of NZ_JAAVVL010000001.1, read as the reverse complement.
GGGTCTCGTCGTCGCCGAACGGCATGAGGGAGACCGCGAGCGCCAGCACGGAGACGAGGCCGGCTCCGACGAGCATCCCGTTGCGGCTGAACCGGGGCTTGGCCTCCCTGCCCGGCGAGAGTCCCCGGTCGGTGCCGGTGGAGTCCGCGCGCCCGGGGAGCAGTCCGGCATCGGCCGCGCGGCGGCGGCGCTCCAGGTAGGCGAGTCCGCTCCAGCCGATCACACCGTTGGCGAGGGCGGCGGGCAGTCCGCCGCCGTGCAGGCCGAGACAGGCCGCGGCCTCGGCGCACTGCACGCAGGTGGCGAGGTGGCGGGAGAGGTCCTCGGGGGTGTCGGTGCCGGGCGAGCGGGTGACCGCGTCCAGCAGCCGGGCGTAGGTGCGGCAGTCGGCGTGCAGGGGCGCGTCGAGTTGGCCGCGGTGGCAGCGGTCCCGGAACAGCGCCCGTACCTGGTCGAGTTCGGTCTTGACGACCGCCGGGTCGAGGCCGAGCCGGCGGGCCACCGAGCCCAGCGGCAGCGACTCGACCTCGGCCAGCCACAGCAGGGCCGCGTCGGGTTCCTGCATGTCCCGCAGGGCACGCAGCGCGAGGGGGCGGTACAGCGGCGGGCCGGTGTAGCGGGCGGCCTTGTCCGAGTTGAGCCACAGGCGCAGCTCGGGGTCGAGCCGGTGGCCCTGGCCGCCCGCCTCCCAGGCGGCGGCGCTGGTCCTGACCCAGGTCAGGAGGAACGGTATTCGAGGCAGGCGCAGGGCACGCCGTCCGGCACCGCGGTCGGCCCCCGACTCGTACTCCAGGGCTTGTGCCTCGTGCATGCCGTTCGTGAAGGCCTCGGTGGCCAGTTGGGTCGCCGCGGCCGACCCGGACGTACACAGGTCGGCGTACGACAGGACCGCGTCCCAGCACTCCGAGAACAGCGCGGCCTCGGCGGCGTCCTGGGGCTTCGGCAGGTCGGGCATGGGTCTCCTGCATCCAACAGAGCGGGGGGAAGTGGGCAAAAGTAGTCAACTGCCCTTTAAATCCAAGGGAGTTGGGGGGACCACCTTGCGATGGCCCAGAGCTTTTCACGCTTCCCGCACAACTGACAAGCTACGTCTTCAAACGCGGTTACCAGTGGTCACACTGTTGAGTTGTACGTACGCCGACCCCGATCGACTCAACCGCCCCAGGAGTTACTCGGCGGAAGCCTCCTCGACGGCCGGGAGGCTGTCCATGAAGGAGCTGACGGAGAAGACGGCACGGCCGGGTCCGGGCGGACCGTATCCGGGCGGCGACGACAGCCCGAACTCGTCCATCGTGGCGCGGTAGGCCTGCAGCAGCCGGATGTGGTACTCCAGCGGCGCGCCCTGCGGGTTGGCCTTGCCGAGCGGGGTGGTGGGCTCCGGGCACCAGGTGGTGAAGCGGGGCGTGATGCCGTGCGACATGAAGAAACGCAGACCCTCGGTGGTCGAGGCGATCGCCTCGTCGACCGTCTTGAACCCGAAGGGCTCGGCCATCTCCACGCCCGCCACGAAGTTGGGGATCACGTTGCGCGCGCCGAAGACACCGGCCGAGTCCAGGATCCGCTTGTGCCACTCGTCGCGGCCGACGTACCGCTCCTTGCCGGGGCAGTACATCTTGAAGAGGTACTCGTCCCACACCTCGTAGTTGGGGTGGTAGATCTTCACGCCGTAGTCGTGGAAACGCTTGACGTCGTCCAGCGGCAGCGCCTGCGCGACGACCTTGCCGATCCAGCGGTCCGGGAAGCGCTCCTCGATGGCCTTGGCGTAGTGGCCGTAGAAGTCGGCCTCGTCACGGCCCGCGACCGTCTTGGTGATGGCGCCGCCGGTGAGCGTGTACGCGGTGGACGTCTTCGCCGTGTCGTACCGGTCGATGATCTCCAGGGCTTCGAGGACCTCGTCGACGTCCTTCACGCCCGTGTACGGCCGGCCCGCCGCCTTGTGCTGGCGCCAGTTGTGGTTGATGTCGCAGTACTGGCACTCCTCCTTCGCGCCGAAGTACTGGCAGACACGGAAGACGGTGAGATAGATGAGGTAGCCCCACTGGATGGTCGGCGCCACCTCCATCACGGACTTCCCGTTGGAGAGGGTGTGCTTGTAGTACTCCGGCATGGGCGGGACGCCGACGTCCGCGATGCGCTTGCCGTCGAGGTACAGGCCGAGGAGGCCGTCCTCGTCGGCGGCCACCCGGTAGGGCGAGGACGGGTTGACGCGTACGGAGACGACCGTGCGCCGCAGGTCGTACGGTCCGCCGGTGAGGATGATCTCCTCCGGCGGGCGGCGCAGGGCGGCCTCGCCGAGCTCGGGGAGGGTGCCGTGGTCGAAGGAGAAGATGAAGTACGACTTCGGCTTGACCTCGCCCTTCTCGTTGTCGCTCAGCGCGGAGGCGTCGAATGCCACGCCGCCCCTGAGCAGGTCCTCCTTGAAGACGGCTTCCCGTGGCACGTGCGGGAACCTCTCCATCAGGTCCTCCACCAGTGCGGTGCGGCTGCCACCCATCCCGTTGTCTCCTCGCTCCCGACGACGCGCGGGGATCGCCCGCGCGCATTCCCCACGGTATGCCTCCGGCGGTCGGGCGGAGGGGGTGGGGGGTGGTTCGGGGCGTGGCGCCTTCCAGCTCGGGGAGGTAGGGGTGCGTCGGCGGGTGCGGGTGGGAGTGCGGGTGGGAGTGGGGGTGCGAGTAGTTGAGGTACAGGAATCCCGGCGATAACGATCATGGTCGTCCAGCACACGCGATCGGCATGGTGCGGGGGTTCGGAGGAAGATCCTCGATCGCTGTCGGGGCATGGCTGCCGTCCGCCGCATGCCGGTGGAATTGGTAACTGATGAGCGGGCCGAGGCGTACGGGACGTTCACCGAGGTGCCCACCCGCCCGGAACTGGAGCGGTTCTTCTTCCTCGACGACGACCGTGACCTGATCGCCCTGCGGCTGCGGCGGACGGAGGAGACCGGCGGGCAACGCTGATGTCCCCGACGCGGCGAGCGCCGCGAACCGGTTCCTCGGCGTGATCGCCAACTGCGTCCTGTGGCCCCGCATGCTGCTGACCGACTGCAACCCCGCAGCCTCCGACATCCACGACGCCGTCGAACAGGCCGTCCAGACCATGCCCGCCAGGTACACCCCGACCTGCCGGCCCTGTCCCGAAGCCGGAACGTCGACATCGTGGCCGTAGCCGCCCACCGCCTCAGGCCAACCGCCGTACATCCTCCAGATACCGCAGGACGGCCGCGACACGGCGGTCCACCTGGTCCGTCGGGGACAGGTCGAGCTTCGCGAAAATGCTGCGGATGTGCTTGTGGACGGCGCCGTCGGTGACGACGAGCCTCTCGGCGATGGCAGAGTTGCCCAGCCCTTCGGCCATCAGGGCGAGTACGTCCCGTTCGCGAGGGCTGAGCCGTTCCAGGCGGGTGTCCTGGCGGGAGCGGGTGAAGAGCTGGGAGACGACCTCCGGGTCGATGGCGGTGCCGCCACCGGCGACGCGGCGGAGCGCATCCATGAACTCCTCGACACGGCCGACACGTTCCTTGAGCAGGTAGCCCAGGCCGTTCACCCCGTTGCCGAGCAGTTCGGTGGCGAAGCTCTGCTCTACGTACGCGGACAGCACGAGCACGGCGAGGTCGGGCCGTCGACGCCGGGCCTCGACCGCGGCGACGATCCCCTCGTCGGTATGGGTCGGCGGCATCCGTACGTCCAGGATGGCGACGTCCGGCTTGTGTACGTCGATGGCATCCAGCGCCTCGTCGGGGTTCCCCGCAGTGGCCACCACGTCGAGCCCTTCGGCACGCAGCAGCAGGCCGAGCCCCTCGCGGAGCAGGGCGTCGTCCTCAGCTATCACAATCCGCACGTCAGGCTCCATGGCTCGGATTCCGCAGGTCGGGCTTCGGCCGTCACATTCCACAGGGAAGATCCACAGTCAGGACGGTCGGGCCACCGGGCGGGCTGGTCACGGTGAGGGCGCCGTCGTGCGCGGCGATCCGGCGACGGATGCCGGCGAGCCCGGAGCCGCCGGTTCCTGCACCGGCGCCGACGCCCCGGGGGGTGGCCCCGGCGCCGCCCTTTCCGTCGTCCTCGACCGACAGCCGGAGCCGGCCCCGGCCGCCGCGTGCCGTGACGACGGCATGCCGGGCGCCGCTGTGCTTGGCGATGTTGGTGAGGGCCTCGGCGACGACGAAGTAGGCGGTCGCCTCGACGGAGGCGGCGCAGCGCTCGGGCACGTCCACGTCGATCCGGCAGGGCACAGCGCAGTCCGCGGCGAGCCCGGAGAGCGCGCCCGCGAGGCCCCGGTCGGCCAGCACCGGCGGCAGGATGCCGCGGGCGACGGTACGCAGTTCGGCCAGCGCCTGTTCGGCTGCGGACTGGGCACGTTCGAGGAGTTCGTCGGCGCCCGCCGGGTCGCGGGCCACCATGCGACGGGACGCCCCGATCAGTACGGCGACGGAGACGAGCCGGTTCTGCGCGCCGTCGTGCAACGAGCGTTCGATGCGGCGCAGTTCGGTGGCGTGGGCGTCCAGGGCGGCGGCACGGGTGGCGGTCAGTTCCGCGACACGCAGGGAGAGGTCCGCGTCAGGGCCGGCTGACAGGAGCCGCCGGCCGGGGCCCGACTGGAGCCGTGCCATACCGGGCCCCAGGCCCAGAATGATGGCGACCCAGCCCACGCCCAGGAGCATCACGGCGAAGGCGTCCGGCCAGGTGCGCGCGTGCCCGATGCCCACGGAGGTGGCGGTCGCACCGTCGGGCATGAGCGTCCAGTACAGCGGGAACGCGGTGTCCCGCACGGCGAGGACCGGCAGCAGGACGCCAAGCAGTCCGAGCAGCGTCCCTACAGTCGAGTGCCGTACCAGCCAACCCAGTTCACGGCGGGTGGTGGGGTCGACGAGCGCGGCCCGCAGCCGCTCGGGCGGGGGCCCGGGGGCGGCGACCTCGGGGCCCCAGCGGTCGAGTCGAGCCCGTTCCCGGCCCGCCAGGGCATGCAGGGTGCGCAGGAGCGCGGGCGCCGTCACCAGGCCGACACCCACGACGCCGGTCACGGCGGCGAGCGTCAGGCACAGCAGCAACAGCAGGGCGAGCAGAGCCGTGTTGAGCCCGGACGCGAGCTGCGCGATCGCCTGGCCGGCGGCACTCAGGGTCCGTAGCGCGATGTCCTTGAGGCTCTCGCGGCTGTCGAGTCGCTCCACCGCTCCACCGCCTGCCCCGCTCGTGCCCCTCGTCATACGAACGACCCTATGCCGTCGCCGAGTTCGACGTCATCCGGGCGGCGAGGAAGTACAGCCTGCTGTACCCCGAACCGGGCGGGCTGCGGGATCGGCTGCCGGGGGTGCTGATCCATAGCGTCGGTGACGACGACGGAACCACCCCACGAGACACCGGGAGCAGCCCATGCAGCACACGACAACCCCCGATCCCGCCGACCGGCTCGGCTCCAGGGACATCGCCCGCGCTCTCCTGTGGACGGTGGTGGTGGCCAGTGGGCTCGCCAACATGGCGGCCTCCTTCGGTGACGCCGACACCTGGGTGCACCTGGTGTGCGGCGCGGTCACCGTCCTGTGCGTGGGCACGCTCGTCGTACGGAACCTGCGGGGCCGGCGATGAACTGTGCAAGCGAGCATCGGCTGACGCGCGAGAACCAACCATGGGAGAACAGCTGATCAGGCTGTGACGGCAGCCTCTTCGGAGCCGTCACAGCCGTTCCGACCCGTGGCGGGTGCGGCGCGCCGTCGGCGCCGTGATCCCAGGCCGGGCCCGGCAGTACTGCGGGCCCGGCCCTTTGCCGTGCGCGGCATCTCTTCCTCGCCCGGGAGCCGCTTCGCCGGGCGGCAAGGCCACGGCGTACGGGCGGTGGCCCCAGTCCGCGGGTAGTGCCTGCGATACCTGGAGATGGGCAGCACATGGGTTGGTGACGGACCCCGTGCGCACGGAAATCTATGGGCATGACGCAACGCAAGGCAGTGATCATTCCCTCGGTCCTCCTGTCCCTCTGTGCGCTGGCGGCCACCACGCCCGCCGTGGGCGCCACGGCGCACGGTTCGCCGGCCCCGGCCTCGAAGGCATTCGCTGCCCGGCAGCATGGCGAGAGTGTCGTGGCCGGGATCGACCGCAGCTCCCACCCTCTGCGGACCACGAACCCCACAGGCAGTCTGCGGGACCTCGACGTGCTGGGCCGTATGCTCAAGAGCGCCGAGGTGGTGGGACTGGGCGAAGCCACCCATGGTTCACGGGACTTCTTCCGCATGAAGCACCGGGTGTTCCGCTACCTGGTCGAGAAGAAGGGCTTCCGGACCTTCAGCCTGGAACTCCCCTGGAGCAGCGGCGTACGGATAGACGAGTACGTGGTACTGGGCAGGGGCAACCTCAAGGACATCGCCCGTGAGGAGTTCCAGGGTTCCTACCGGATCTGGAACAACCAGGACTACATCGATCTCATCACGTGGATGCGGGACTACAACCTCCAGCACCCCGGCGACCCGGTCCGCTTCATGGGAGACGACATGGGCTACGCCGGCCCGGAACTGTACACACGGGTCATCGACCACGTGTCCCGGAAATACCCGCGACTGCTGAAGCAGGTGACCGAGTTGTACCGCGGTCTGGCCCCGACCACCGACGCCGGCACCTTCGCCGAGGAGTACGCCAAGCTGCCACTCTCCGAGCGCAAGGAGCGGGCGCAGCAGACCGGGAAGGTGTACGACCTCCTGCGCGCACAGCGCCCGGGTCCCGGTGACACGCAGAACCACCTGTGGATGACACAGCACGCCCTGGCCATCCACCAGATGGCCAGGGGCTTCGCCTTCGACTTCGGCGACGAGGCCCAGATCGCCCCGATGATGAGGCTCCGCGACCAGGTGATGGCGGAGAACGTCGAGTGGTGGCACCGACACACCGGGAACAAGGTCCTGCTGTCGGCCCACAACACCCACGTGTCCTACGACTCGTTCGACGCCCGGTACCCCAAGACGCAGGGCGCCTTTCTCCGCGACGCACTGGGCAGCCGCTACGCCGGCATCGGCTTCTCGTTCTACGAGGGCTCCTTCAAAGCGTTCGGCACCGACGACAACGTGATCCGCACCTACCACGTCGACGGCGCGAAGCCGGACTCCAACGAACAGACCCTGGACAAGGCCCGCCTGGACGACTACATCCTCGACATGCGCACGGCTCCCGAGCCGGTGCGCCAGTGGCTGGACAAGGAGCGTGTCACCTGGAACATCGGCGCCGGATGGCCCGACCCCGTGGAATACACGGCCGCACTCGGCAAGGGCCACGACATCCTCATACACCTGCACGACGTCCGGGCCACCACCTACCTCGGTACTCCCTGACACCTCCGTCCCCGGCACATCCATCGGCCCGCGCCGTCCGGTCCGCACCCGCATCACGGGCCCGGCAGCGACACCGACCCGGCGCTGACGGAACGGCTCACCGCGCAGGTCCTCGACGGCGACACCGTGCTGGACGACCTGGCCCGCCGGGCCGAGGACGGGTCCTACGACATGGTGGCCCAGCCGCTCGCACAGGCCCGGACGGGTGCGCCTCGCGGGAGTCAGCAGTCGCGCAGCGGGTTCGTCTCGCTGTAGATGGCGGTGTCCTTCATCCAGCCGAGCTTGCCGTTGTCGGCGACCGTCATGAGCCAGCGGGTCGGGTGCGGTCCACCCACCCATGCCTGGTTGTCCAGCTTGCAGTAGAACCAGCTCGGGTTGGTGTTCATGGTCCCGACGACCTGGTTCGGGTTGGGGTAGAGGTGGTTGTTGCCCACCGATCCGTACACCGAGGCGCCGGACACGTTGTTGCACCACCACCTGATGCCGTCCTCGTGCCGCCAGCAGTTGGTCGCGGCGGACGCGGACGGCGCCGCGAGGGTGGTGCCGAGCGCGGCGGCCAGGCCGGCGGTGGCGACCAGCCATCGAAACCTCATGGACGTGTTCCTTTCCTCAGTACGTGCGTGTCCCGCGCCGAAGCCTGCCGACTCACGAGGCACGCTCGCGCCCCCTTTCGACCAGGGTCGAAAGCCGCTGGTGAGAGCTTTGTGGCAGTCGGCAGTCGTCGGCCGACGGCCGCGGCGCGGCCTCCGGGGCCAGCGCTCAGGCCGTCCGCTCCAGCGCCGCCCGGTCGAGCGCGTACGCCAACTCCTCCCCGGCGGCCAGTCGCTCCGCCTCCTCCGTGACCGCGAGGCCGAGGCGGGCGACCTCGTTGCCCTGGGAGCCCGCCAGGTGCGGGGTGACGAATGCGTTCGGGAGGTCGAACAGGGGCGAGTCGGCGGGCAGCGGCTCGGGGTCGGTGACGTCGAGGATCGCGGAGAGACGCCCGGCGCGCAGCTCGTCGACGAGGGCGTCGTGGTCGACGAGGGCGCCGCGCGCGGTGTTGATCAGGGCGGCACCGTCGGGCATCAGGGACAGGGCGCGGCGGTCGATCAGGCGGTGGGTCTCCGGGGTGTCGGGGGCGTGCACGGTGACGATGTCCGAGGTGCGCAGCAGGTCGTCGAGCGGAAGCAGGGGGACGCCGAGGGCCGTGGCCCCGGCCTCGTCGACGTAGGGGTCGGTGAGGCTCACGCGCAGGTCGAAGGGGCGCAGCAGTTCGATGACGCGGCGGCCGATGCGGGAGGCGCCGATGACGCCGACGCGGCGGCCGTGGTTGCCGATGCCGGGGACGAACCCCCAGCCCGGCGAGACGCGCTCGGCGCGCAGGCGTTCGCGGCGGCCGAGGATGTCCTTGCCGGCGAGCAGGATCATGGCCAGCGTGTATTCGGCGACGGGCAGGGCGTTGGCGGTGGCGGCCGTGGAGACGGTGATGCCGCGTTCCCAGACGGCCGGCGTGACGAATCCCTTCACCGAGCCCGCCGAGTGCAGCAGGGCCCTCAGCCGGGGAGCCGCGTCGAGGACCGTCGCGTCGATGCGGGGGCAGCCCCAGCCGGTCACCAGCACCTCGGTCCGGGCCAGCGCCGCCCGGACCCGGGGATCGGTGAAGTCCTCGGCGATCAGGGCGGGGTCGATGTCCACGGTCTCCCGCAGGCGGGCCAGCACGTCCGGCGGGAAGACCTGCGGAACGTTCTCGGCCGTCATGGCGAACAGTGCGCGGGGACGCTCGGGCAAGGAAGGGCCTTCCGGCTGGGGAAACTGGGCGGGCTGGGCGGGCTCGGAGAGGGCGAGGTCAGGGAGACAGTAAGCGGTCTCTACGGTAGGCAGGGGCTCGTGGGGAGGTCAATGAACCGGCGGCGGCGCGGGGCGGAGAGGATGGCCTCGACAGCTACGGCCAGCGGAGGGCATCAGGCATGACGACCGAGACCATCACCAACTGGGCCGGGAACATCACATACACCGCCGGGCAGCTGCACCGGCCCGGGTCCGTGGACGCGCTGCGGGCCCTGGTCGCGGGCAGCGAGAGGGTGCGGGTGCTGGGCAGCGGCCACTCGTTCAACGAGATCGCGGAACCGGGACCCGGGGGCGTGCTGCTGTCCCTGACCGGGCTGGCCCCGGAGATCGAGGTGGACACGGCGGCCCGGACCGTACGCGTCGGCGGCGGTGTCCGCTACGCGGAGCTGGCCCGCGCGGTGCACGCCCACGGTCTCGCCCTGCACAACATGGCTTCCCTGCCGCACATCTCCGTCGCGGGCTCGGTGGCCACCGGTACGCACGGCTCGGGCGACGCGAACGGCCCGCTCGCTGCGGCGGTGCGCGAGGTCGAGCTGGTCACGGCGGACGGCACCACGGTGACGCTCGCGCGCGGCGACGACCGTTTCGGCGGGGCGGTGACCTCGCTCGGAGCGCTCGGCGTGGTCACCGCGCTCACCCTCGACCTCGAACCCGCCTTCGAGGTCGGCCAGCGGGTCTACGGTGAACTCCCGCTGGCGGGGCTGGACTTCGCCGCCGTCTCGGGGGCGGCGTACAGCGTCAGTCTCTTCACCCGCTGGCGGCACTCCGGCTTCGACCAGGCGTGGGTCAAGCAGCGCGTGGACCGGGCCGCCGCGGACTTCCCGTGGGCGGCGCCCGCGACCGAGGCGATGCATCCGGTGCCGGGGATGCCTGCGGTGAACTGCACCGAGCAGTTCGGGGTGCCCGGCCCCTGGCACGAGCGGCTGCCGCACTTCCGGGCCGAGTTCACGCCGAGCAGCGGGGACGAGTTGCAGTCCGAGTATCTGCTGCCGCGCTCGTTCGCCGGGGAGGCGCTGCGGGCGCTCGACGGGGTCCGGCATGTCGTCGCGCCGGTGCTCCAGGTGTGCGAGGTGCGTACGGTCGCCGCCGACGAGCAGTGGCTGAGTCCCGCCCACGGCCGGGACACGGTCGCGCTCCACTTCACCTGGATCGCGGACCCGGCGCCCGTGCTGCCCGTGGTCCGGCGGGTCGAGGAGGTGCTCGCGCCGTTCGAGGCCCGGCCGCACTGGGGCAAGGTGTTCACGGTTCCGGCGGCGGAGCTGCGGGCGTTGTACCCCCGGCTGGGTGACTTCCGGGCGTCGGCCGAAGTCCTGGACCCGGCGGGGAAGTTCCGCAACGCCTTCGTACGGGACCTGCTCGGCATGTGAGGCGAGCGAGCCGTCGGGGACTTCGTAAACCCCCTTTCCTAACCCCTTGTAGAAAGCACCTCCTGCCCATAGCCTTGGCGCCGCGCCGGGGCGACAGGCCTCGTCATGGCCTGGAGGGATCGAGGGGATCATGTCGTCGGTGAAGCGCACCTCACGCGACATCCGCACCGCCAACCGCTACGAGGTGCTGCGCCAGATCATCGCCAAGTCTCCCACCTCCCGGCAGGAGCTGGCGGCGGCCACCGGCCTGAGTCTGGCCACGGTCGCCACGCTCGTCGGCGAACTGCTCGACCTCCGCATGATCACCGAGGTCGGGTTCGAGGACTCCGCGGGCGGGCGCCCCCGTGGACTGGTGGCCGTCAACGCGTCCGGGGGCGCGCTGATCGGCGTCGACATCGCGGAGACCTACGTCCGCGTCGAGCTGTTCGACCTGGCGCTGAACGTGCTGGCCCGCGCCGAGGAGAACGTCCGCCCCGGCGAGAGCCTGCCCGAGCAGATGGTGGGGCACGTCGCCGCCGCGGTGGGCTCCGTGGTCGCGCAGGCCGGCACCGAGGGCGCCCGGGTGCTCGGCGTCGGGGTGAGCGTGCCGGGTCAGGTCGACCGCGCCACCGGGATCTCGGAGTACGCGCCCAACTGGGACTGGCACGACGTGCCGCTGCTCGATCTGCTGACCGAGCACATCGCCTACCCCCTCCACCTGGACAATCCGCTGCGGGCGGTCGCGGTGGCCGAGCTGTGGTTCGGGGCGGCCCGCGGACGCGGGGACGCCGCGGTGATCACCCTCGGCACCGGCGTGGGCGCCGGGCTCGTCCTGGACGGCGGGCTGCACCGGGGAGTGAGCAACAGCGCCGGCGAGTGGGGCCACACGACGATCGTGCTGGACGGGCGGCTGTGCCACTGCGGCAACCACGGCTGCGTGGAGACGTACGTGGGCGCCCCGGGAATCATGCTGAACCTCCGGGAGCTGAGCCCGCGCAGCACCCTGCTGCACCCCGAGGACCAGACGGCCACCATCGCGGCCCTGGCGCAGGGCGTGGCCCGGCGCGACCCCGTGGCGGTCAAGGTGGTGCGGGACACCGCCCGATATCTCGGCGCGGGCATCGCCGACCTGGTCAACCTCTTCAATCCCGAGGTCGTCGTGCTCAGCAGCTGGGTCGCGGCCGCCCTGGGCGAGCCGCTGGTCACGGAGGTGCGCGAGGCCGTCGCCCGGCACGCGCTGCCGCGTCCGATGGCGGCCACCGAGATCGTGCTCTCCCCGATCCCGAGCGATCCGGCGTGCCTGGGCGCGGCGACGTTCGCGCTGGAGGGCGCACTGCAGTCGGTCGGACAGAAACCGGGCACCCGGGCGGCGCCGACCGCGTCGCGCAGCCGGCCCGCCGTACGCCGCCGAGGGCAGCCCGAAGGCCGCGCCCACCTGCCCGAACACCCCTGAGCCGAGGGCCGCCGGACCCTGACCCGGCGGCCCTCTCCCCCACGTCAACCCCCTTGCGCCACACGGGCGTTCGGGCCACCGAACCGAATACAACGCTTCGAACAGACTTCGTCCAACCCCTTGCCGAAGGCTTAGTCGAAGGTTAACGTCCCGCACCGCAAGCCTCTTTGAGCCACTGAGCCGTTCGGCACTGAGCCGCCGAGCCATGGGCGTAGAGCCCCAGCCGTACTCGAGACAAGGACGTCAGCATGTCGGCATTCAGGAACAGCAACTTCGACCGCCGTACCGCCCTGCGGGCCGCGCTGGGTCTGGCCGCCGCCGGCGGACTGGCCGCGTGCGGCAGCAACACCGGCAGAAGCAGCGGCGGGGGCGCCGGCCTCACGCAGTACTTCCACGCGTACGGCGAGGCGGGCACCGAGCAGGCGATCAAGCGGTACGCGAAGGCCTACAAGGAAACCAACGTGACCACGCAGTGGATCACGGGCAACAACTTCGAGCAGAAGCTGTTCGCCGCGCTGCTCACCAAGAACGCGCCCGACGTCTTCGAGTTCCACCCGCAGATCCAGCTCATCAAGAGCGGTCAGGTGGCCGACCTGACCGACATCATCGAGCCAGTCAAGGACGACTTCAACCAGGCCGACATCGCCTCGCACACGGTCGACGGCAAGATCTACGGCGTCCGCATGATCGACGACCCGCAGTTCTTCTTCTACCGTCCCTCGGTCTTCGAGAAGGCCAAGATCGAGGTGCCGCAGACCCTCGACGAGCTGATCGAGGCCGCCGACAAGCTCACCACCAGCAAGGTCAAGGGTGCGTTCCTCGGCAACGACATGACCACGGTGCAGAACCCGCTGATCTGGTCGGCCGGCGCGGACACCCTCACCGCGGACAACAAGCCCGCCTTCAACACGGACGCGGTCGCCGACGGCCTGAAGCAGCTGCGTTCGCTGTTCACCAGCGGCAACCTGCTGCTGGACGCACCCACCGACTGGTGGGACCCGTCGGCCTTCACCCAGGGCCTGACCGCGATCCAGTGGTGCGGCATGTGGGCTATGCCCGCGATGATCGACGCCCTCGGCGACGACATCGGCATCTTCCCCTTCCCGAAGGTCGGTTCGGCGGGCAAGCAGTCGGTCACCAACGGCGGCTGGTCGATGTTCGTCAACGCCAAGGGCGACAACGTCGAGGCCGCCAAGGAATACGTCAAGTGGCTGTGGATCGACCAGAAGAAGTACCAGGAGGACTGGGCGCTCTCCTACGGCTTCCACATCCCGCCGCGCACCTCCATCGCCGAGTCCGCCACCAAGCTGAAGACCGGTCTGCCGGCCGAGGGCGTCAAGCTCTTCAACGAGTTCGGCCACTTCGACAACATCGGCTGGACCCAGGCGATGATCGCCGCGGTCAACGACGTCATAGCCAACTCCGTCCGTAAGGACGAGGACCCCAAGGCCCAGCTCGCCGCCGCCGAGAAGAAGGTCGACACCGAGCTCAAGAAGCTCTTCGGATAGGCCGCCGGACGGATCTCGACATGTCGACCACCACCACACGCGGGGTCGCCTCCTCCCCCGCCCCGGCCAAGGTCTCCCAGGACCGGCCGCGGCGGGGCCTGCGGGCGAACAGCACCTTCAACTTCTGGCTCTTCACCGGGCCCTTCCTCATCGGCCTGGTGATCTTCGTCTTCGTGCCCATCGGCTGGAGCCTGTACCTCAGCTTCTTCGAGGCACGCTTCACCGTCACGCCGAGCGAGTTCATCGGCCTGGAGAACTACCGGCAGATCCTGTCGGACGCGGACTTCAGGAACTCCCTGCTCACCTTCACCGTGTTCGCCGCGTTCATCGTGCCGACCACCTGGGCGATGTCGCTCGGGCTGGCGCTGCTGGTGAACCGGCTGCGGTTCATGCGGGCCTTCTTCCGCTCGGTCTTCTTCCTGCCGACCGCGGTCAGCTACGCGGCCGCCGCGCTGATCTGGAAGATGTCCATCTTCAACGGCGTCCGCTTCGGCCTCGCCAACACGGTCCTCAGCTGGTTCGGTGTCGACAACATCGCCTGGCTGGGCAACCCCGACCCGCCGTGGTACTGGCTGGTCATCGTGACCGTCCGGCTGTGGCTCCAGGCCGGCTTCTACATGATCCTCTTCCTCGCCGCGCTCCAGAACATCCCCCGGGAGCTCTACGAGGCCGCCTCCCTCGACGGTGCCAAGCCGGGCTGGCAGACCTTCCGGTACATCACCCTGCCCCAGCTGCGCTCGACGTCGACCGCGGTCATCCTGCTGCTGCTCATCGCCGCCTACCAGGCGTTCGACGAGTTCTTCATCCTCCTCGGCAAGGCCACCTGGGGCATGCCCCCGCTGGTCGAGCTCTACAAGATGGCACTGGGCGAGAACCAGAACTACGGCGCGGGCAGCGCGGGTGCGCTGATCCTGACCGCCCTCATCTGCCTCGTGACCCTGCTCCAGGGCAAGATCATGGGCTTCGGAAGGGGTGACGAGTCCCAGTGACCACCACTGCACCCGACGTCAGGAAGCCGGCGAGGACCAAGCGTCTCGGCGGTGTCATGGGCAACACCGGTCTGTACATCGCGACCGGTGTGGCCGCCCTGCTCTTCCTCGTCCCGTTCTACCTGATCGTCCGCAACGCCTTCATGACGGACCCGGAGATCACGGGCGAGGAGTGGAAGTGGTTCCCCACCGACATCCAGTGGGGCAACGTCAGCGAGCCGTTCGACGACGTGACGGTCGACTTCGCCCAGTCGATGTGGAACTCGCTGGTCGTCGCCGTCCTGCACACGGTGGGAATCCTGCTGATCTGCTCGCTCGCGGGGTACGGCCTCGCGCGTATCCCCTACAAGCACGCGAACAAGGTCTTCTACGCCGTCCTGGCCACCCTGATGGTGCCCACGGCCGTGACCTTCGTGCCGAGCTTCGTGCTCGTCTCGTCGCTCGGCTGGGTGGACACCTACCGCGGTCTGATCATTCCGGGCCTCTTCAGCGGTTTCACCTGCTTCCTGTTCCGGCAGTACTTCCTGGGGTTCCCCAAGGAGCTGGAGGAGGCGGCGCGCGTGGACGGGCTCGGCTACATGGGCGCGTACTGGCGGGTCGTCGTGCCCAACTCGCTGAACTTCTTCGCGGCGATCGCGACGATCACGTTCATCGCGGGGTGGAACGCTTTCCTCTGGCCCCTGGTCATCGGCCAGGACCCCAGCGCGTGGACGGTCCAGGTGGCCCTGTCGTCGTACGCGACCAACCAGACCGTCAACTACCACCTGATCTTCATGGCGACGGCCATTTCCATCCTGCCCCTGGTGTTCGTCTTCCTCTTCCTCCAGCGCTGGCTGGTGCAGGGCATCGCGCAGACTGGCATCAAGGGCTAGGGAACAAAGCAAGGAGACCGATGTCTTTCCGCACCAGCGGCACCACCGCCACGTCCGGCGGCGCCACCCCGTCCGTCGACTACGTCGAGGACGTCTCGCCCGGCCGCGGAGCCCTCGCGCCCCGCGCCTGGTACGCGTCCTCCGACGCCCGGACCCTGTCGCTGAACGGCGACTGGAGCTTCAGGCTGTCGCCGACCGCCGACGCGGAGGACGACTCGTTCGCCGCCGAGGGGTACGACGCCGGGGGCTGGGACCGGGTGGCCGTCCCGGGTCACTGGGTGATGCAGGGTGACGGGGCCTTCGGGTCGCCGATCTACACCAACCACCTGTACCCGTTCCCGGTGGACCCGCCCAGGGTGCCGTCGGAGAACCCGACCGGTGACCATCTGCGGTACTTCGACCTGCCGGACGGGTGGCCCTCGGACGGTGGCGCCGTGATCCGCTTCGACGGTGTGGAGTCGTGCGCCCGGGTGTGGCTGAACGGCACGGACATCGGTGAGTTCAAGGGGTCCCGGCTGCCGCACGAGTTCGCGGTCGGGCACCTGCTGAAGCCGGCGGGGAACGTCCTCGCCGTCCGGGTCCATCAGTGGTCCGCGGGCTCCTATCTGGAGGACCAGGACCAGTGGTGGCTGCCCGGCATCTTCCGGGACGTCACCCTGCTGCACCGCCCGGCGGGCAGCGCCGCCGACTTCTTCGTGCACGCCTCCTACGACCACGTCGGCGGCATCGGGACCCTGCGCGTCGACTCCGACGTCGACGGCCGGGTCCTCGTGCCCGCCCTCGACATCGATGTCGCCACCGGCGAGCCGGTGACGGTCCCGGTCCAGCCGTGGACCGCCGAGACGCCCCGGTTGTACGACGGTGAGCTGGTCACGGCGGGCGAGCGCGTCCCGCTGCGGATCGGTTTCCGTACCGTGGTGCTGGAGGACGGCCTGCTGAAGGTCAACGGGAAGGCGATCCTCTTCAAGGGCGTCAACCGGCACGAGTGGCACCCCGTCAAGGGCCGCGCGCTGGACCTGGAGACCATGCGCGAGGACGTGCTGCTGATGAAGCGGCACAACCTCAACGCCGTGCGCACCTCGCACTACCCGCCGCACCCCGCCTTCCTCGACCTGTGCGACGAGTACGGCCTCTGGGTGATCGACGAGTGCGACCTGGAGACCCACGGCTTCACCGAGCAGAACTGGCGGGACAACCCCGTCGACGACGACCGCTGGACCCCGGCCCTGCTGGACCGCGCGGCCCGCATGGTCGAGCGCGACAAGAACCACCCCTCGGTGGTCATGTGGTCCCTCGGCAACGAGGCGGGCACCGGCCGGGGCCTGACCGCCATGGCCGAGTGGATCCACGGCCGCGACGGCTCCCGCCTGGTGCACTACGAGGGCGACTGGGACTGCCGGGACACCGACGTCTACTCCCGCATGTACGCCGACCACGCCGAGGTCGAACGCATCGGCAAGCGCCTGGACGGCGGCACCCACAAGCGCCGCCAACTGCCCTTCATCCAGTGCGAGTACGGGCACGCCATGGGCAACGGCCCCGGCGGCATCGCCGACTACCAGCGCGTCTTCGAGGCGCACGAGCGCCTCCAGGGCGGCTTCATCTGGGAGTGGATCGACCACGGCATCAAGCACCCGACGCTGGGCTACGCCTACGGCGGTGACTTCGGTGAGGAGCTGCACGACGGCAACTTCGTCTGCGACGGCCTGGTCTTCCCGGACCGGACGCCCTCCCCCGGCCTGATCGAGTTCAAGAAGGTCATCGAGCCGGTCCGGATCGAGGGCGACGGCACGGGTACGGTCCGGGTGCGCAACGCGTACGACTTCCAGGATCTGTCCTCGCTGGCCTTCGAGTGGGCGTACGAGGTGGACGGGAAGACGATCGAGGCCGGGACCCTCTCGGTGCCCGACCTCCGGCCCGGTGAGTCGGCCGAGGTGAAGCTGCCGCAGCCGCCGGCCGGCGGACCGGCGGGCGAGGCGCTGTGGACCGTCCGGGCACTGCTGGCCGAGGACACGGCCTGGGGGCGGAAGGACCACCAGGTGGCCTGGACCCAACTCCCGGCGGTGGAGCGGCCGTTGCCGACCGTGGTGCCGGGTGACGGTCCTGCGGCGAGCGAGAGGCTGATCTATCTCGGCCCGGCCTCCTTCGACGTGCGCACGGGTGCGCTGAAGACCATCGGCGGCGTCGAGGTGACGGGGCTGCGCCTGGACGTGTGGCGGGCGACCACCGACAACGACGAGGGCGCGTGGAACGGCAACACCTGCTACAGCAGGCTGTGGCGGGATCTCGGCCTGCATCGCATGCAACACCGCCTGGACGGAGTGGAGTTGGGCGCCGAGGCACTGACGGTGCGGACGCGGGTGGCGCCGGCCGCGCGGGAGGTCGGCCTGCGCGCGACGTACCGGTGGACGGCCGACGACACCCGGCTGAGGCTGACCGTGTCGGTGGAGCCGGACGGTGACTGGACCGTCCCGCTGCCGAGGCTCGGCATCCGCTTCGGACTGTCGTCGGCGAACGCGGTGAGGTGGTACGGCGGCGGCCCCGGCGAGGGCTACCCCGACACCAAGTCGGCGTCCATGGTGAGCCGTTACCACTCCACGGTGGACGACCTCCAGACTCCGTACGTCCGCCCGCAGGAGAACGGCGTCCGGCCCGACGTCCGCTGGGTGGAGCTGGGCGGTCTGCGGATCGACGGCGACCCGGAGTTCGGGTTCACGGCCCGCCGCTGGACCACCGAACAGCTGGACGCTGCCGCGCACCTGACCGACCTTCAGGCGGGCGACACGGTCTGGGTCACCCTCGACCACGACCAGATGGGCATCGGCTCCCAGTCCTGCGGCCCGGGCCCCCTGCCGCAGTACCACCTGCCGGCGGAGCCGACGGAGTTCTCGTTCGTGTTCTCGGCGACGAGGTCGTAGGGCGGCGAGGGGCGGGAGGCGGCCGGGGTCGGCCGCCTCCCACCCTCTTCACGCTCGCCCGGTGAACGACGCGTCCCGTCCCTGGCACCGCGTTTCCGGGTGCGCTCAGTGGTCCGCGCAGCACGGTGTCGGTTCCGGGACCTCGAAGGGGACGAGGGTGCCGCCGACGGCCGGCATCGTGGTGAGGACCAGTTCGCCGTCCTGCCAGTACGGGCGCACGTGGTCCTGCGTCATCAGCGGGGTGTCCGGGGACGGTCGGGTGGGCGTGCCCAGCACCGCCACCCGGGTGATCGCGGAGCGGTCGAGGACGTCCGCGACCGTCAGGGTGCCGGTCAGGGCCGTGACGCCGGGGTAGATCACGGCACGCCCCATGGCGTCCGGGAGGCCGGGCGCCACCTCGGGGGCACGGGCCGTCAGCCGCTCCCGGACGGTGCTCAGGAGCTGCCGGGACGGCACCGCGAGGGACAGGACGACCCGTGGCCGGTCCCCCCGTACGAGGTGGGTGCAGCCGAACGTGCCCTCGGGGAGGTCGAGTTCGGCTGCCAGCGAGTGGAGCAGGTGGTCGGCCGCGCGCAGGTCCCTGACTCCGGCGTCCACGGTGAGAGCGTCCATGGCCACGATCGCGTTCACGAGGGCAGGACCCATACCGGGTTGGAGTAGAACCACAGGTCGCGCCACGGGTCGGCGTCGCCGACGACGTCGATCGCGGGGCCCGCCGGGTCGACGGCCGCGCCCAGCGCGCCGACCGCCGAGCGGTTGCCGTCGCTGCCGCGCAGCCGGACGTAGAGCGGGCGGTCGACCTTGCCGAGTTCGTAGGTGAGCCGGACCGTGCCGGTGGACCTGTTCACCTCGTAGGACTTCACGACCTTCGCGGTCGGCGCTGTGAAGGTGTCCTTGTCGGCGGCCGCACCCGTCACATCGCCCTGGATGACGTCGACGCGAGCCAGCTCGGGGACGAAACCGGCCCAGTTGGGGCCGCCGGCGAGCGCCACGTCGACGCTCAGGGTGACCTTGGTGCCCTTCTTGACGTGCAGGGCGCCGCCGAGGGTGGCCCAGCGGCCGCCGCCCAGGACGCGGACGTCGAGGCCGCTGATGAGCTGGCCGTGGTCGACCCAGATGCGGCCGGCGCGGATGCCCTCCATAACGGCGGCGTAGCTGAAGCCGTCGGCGCCGACGTGGGTGCGGCTGTACTGGCCGGGCCAGTAGTCGCCCTCGGTGAGGTCGATCTTGCCGCTGTAGACGGGGTCGGTGTGCTTGCCGTTGGCGGTGTAGTCGCTGTCGGGACCGCCGCGCTCGGTGGTGTCCGTGTAGACGTTGTGGGAGTCGGAGTTGGCGGTGATCCACCAGGGCTTGCCCTCGGCGAGGAGGCTGTCCCACAGGCCGCCGACGGTGGCGGTCATCCAGTCGAAGCCGCCCCACGTGCGGTAGCTCTCCAGGGGGTAACCGGCGAAGGAGTTGGCGCCCGGGCTGCCGTCGTACAGACCGCGGGCGCGGCCCATGCCGACGGACTTCTCGATGCCGGCGGCCTGGTGGCCGGGCGCGCCCTCCATGCCGACGGCGATCCGGTGGCGGGCGGACGTGGCGTCGCGCCAGGCGCGGATCTCGTGCGGTGAGTCGATGCCCTTGCGTGCGGGGTGGTTCGCGAGCATCAGGATGTCCTTGACCTTGCGCCGCCGGACCTGCTCCGCGAGGAAGTCGAGGCCCGCGATGGCGAGGGCCTCGTTGGCGGGCGTCGAGTCGGTGGCCTTCTTCACACCGCCGTCGTAGTCGGTCTCGAACTGCTTGAGGACCGAGACCTCGTTCCTGCCGGGGTGCACGAAGACGGTGCCGTGCTCGGCGGCCGGGATGTTCCACTCCAGGCCCTGGAAGACGAGGGTGTCCTCGTACGCGGCCCGGGCCTCCTTGATGTCCGGGTTGACCTTCTCCACACCGATCTTGGCGTGCGTATCGTTGCCGTGGTCGGTGATGACCAGCCAGTCCATGCCGTGCCTGGCGCCCTGGCGGACCTGGTCGACGACGCGGTACTTGCCGTCGTTGCTGTACTGGGTG
Source organism: Streptomyces sp. ATCC 21386 (assembly GCF_018728545.1). Classification (NCBI taxonomy): domain Bacteria; kingdom Bacillati; phylum Actinomycetota; class Actinomycetes; order Kitasatosporales; family Streptomycetaceae; genus Streptomyces; species Streptomyces sp. ATCC 21386. The sequence continues at coordinate 2,885,153 of NZ_JAAVVL010000001.1, read as the reverse complement.
TGGATGTGGTGGTCGCCGGCCAGCCACAGGAAGCCACCGCGTCTGCGGCTGTTCGGGGCGGCGTACGCGGGGGCCGTCGCCGCCGGGGCGAGGACGCTCGCGGCGGTCAGGCCCGCGCCCAGCAGACCGGCACGGCGCAGCAGCGTGCGGCGCGACTGCTGCTCGGGGGTCAGCGCCTCGTCGGGCACGGAGGTGTCGAAGGCGGCGGGGAGGGCTGCCGCCGCCCCGTGATCGTGGTCGTGCCCGTGGTGGTGATGCCCGTGGCCGTGGTGCGCGTGCCCGTGTCCCATGAAACGCCTCCTGGATGCCGCTGCCTTCCGCGGCCGCCTTCCGCGACGCGATCGCGCCGCCTGTGGAGGATCGAGGTGAAACATGAACGTTAAACGATCAGGGAGTTGCCGTCCGGTTCCCGGGATACGGCGAATCGCCACGCCTCTCACTGTTTCCCCAACTTACCTTGCACGTCACACTAGTTGACATTGAACCTGAACACCGTTCAACTTCTCCTCACCCCTGCCCTGCCCTCGGAGAGTCCCCATGAGAAGACTGATCGGCGCCCTCGCGGCCGCCGCGCTCGCCGTCACCGGCCTCGCGACCACCGGCGCGACCCCCGCCGCGGCCGCCACCAGCGGCACGTTCAACGTGCTCACGTACAACGTCGCCGGTCTCCCGGAGGGGCTGAGCTCCGGCAAGCCGGCGACGAACACCCCGCTGATCTCCCCGCGCCTCGGGGCGTACGACATCGTCAACGTCCAGGAGGACTTCAACTACCACGCGGCTCTGTACGCGGGCGACGACCACCCGCACCGCACCGCCACGAGTGGCGGCGTGCCCTTCGGCGACGGTCTCAACACGCTGTCGGACTACGCGTTCGAGGACTTCCAGCGCGTGAAGTGGAACAACTGCACCGGCACCAACTGCCTGACCCCGAAGGGCTTCTCGCTGGCCCGGGTCCGGCTCGCCGAAGGCGTGTTCGTCGACCTCTACAACGTGCACACCAACGCCGACTCCGACGACGCGGCCCTCGCCGCCCGCCGCGCCAACGTCACCCAGCTCTCGGAGTTCATCAAGGCGAACTCGGCGGGCAACGCGGTGATCGTCATGGGTGACACCAACACCCGCTACACGCGCACCGGCGACAACATCCGCTCCCTCGTGTCGGAGAACGGGCTCACGGACCCGTGGGTGCAGTTGGTCAAGGGCGGTGTCGCCCCCGCTCTGGGCGCCGACGCGCTGGTCTGCCCGACGACCGCCCCCACCAACGACTGCGAGGTCGTCGACAAGGTCTTCTTCCGCGACAGCAACGTGGTGAACCTGACCGCGAACCGCTACAACAACGACTGGGCCAAGTTCCTCGACTCCGCGGGCGGCAACCTCTCCGACCACTTCCCGCACACGGTCGACTTCTCCTGGAAGCTCAACTCGAACCTGCGGGCCAGCGACTTCTTCGGCGGCCCGCACGGCACCGCGTACACCGACGCCGACAATCTGCCCTCGACGGTCTCGCCCCGCACCCTGACCCTGCGCGGCGCCTCCCGCCTCGACGCGGTCTCGCTCACGCACGACGGCGGTACGACGCTGAGCCACGGCGGCACCGGCGGCACGGCGACCTCCCTCACCCTGGCCGCCGGCGAGCACCTCACCTCCGTGAAGCTGACGCAGGGCCAGAAGGACGGCCGTACCCGGATCTTCTCCGCCTCCTTCGGCACCGACAAGGGCCGCACCCTCGCCTCCGGCACGGCCACCTCGGACACGAAGACCTTCACGGCCCCGTCCGGCTGGCAGATCGTGGGCTTCACTGGCCGCGCGGGCGACGAGATCGACAAGCTGGGCGTCCTGTACGCGCCGATCGGCTGACCTGCGCTCCAGCCGTCGCACGGCCTCCGGGCCCTTGATCGCCGGGCGGTAGCCTTGGCGTTCCGGGTCCCCGAGGTGAAGAGGTGGTCTCCATGGCCCGTGCCGGGCTCACCGTCGACCGGGTCGTGGAGGCCGCGGCCGATCTCGCGGACGAGATCGGGTTCGAGAAGGTCACCCTGTCCGCCCTCGCGCGGCACTTCGGGGTGAAGGACGCGAGTCTTTACTCGCACGTCAAGAACCTCCAGGACCTGCGGACGCGGGTCGCCCTGCTGGCGGGCGGCGAGATGATCGACCGGATCGCCGAGGCCGTGGCCGGGCGCGCGGGCAGGGACGCGCTCGCCGCATTCGCCGGGGCCTACCGGGAGTACGCCCTCGACCACCCCGGCCGGTACGCGGCGACACAGCTCCCCGTCGACCAGGTCCTCGTCACCGACTCCCCCGCCCTGCGCCGCACCGCCGAGATCACGTACGGAATGCTCCGTGCCTACGGCCTCGACGAACCCGACCTGACCGACGCCGTACGCCTGCTGCGCAGCACCTTCCACGGCTACTGCGCCCTGGAGGCCGGCGGCGGTTTCGGCGCGGCCCGGGACGTGGGCCTGTCCTGGGACAGGGCCGTGGAGGCGCTGCACGTGGCCCTGACCCACTGGCCCGGAGACGACCAGGAACGGGCGTAGCCCTCCGCAGTCGGATCATGGTGCTGGTGAGCGCCTCCTCGACACCGATGGAGGCCGGCCCCCGGATGAACGGACAGGTCGGGCCTACTCGGTGATGTAGGCGCGGTTGATCGTCTGAACCAGGGTGCTGCCGTCCCGATCGGTCAGCCTGGCCCGCAGCGAGACGGTGCCCGGCCGGGCCGGATGGCCGAGCGACAGATGCGTACCGCCGACCGCCTTGGCCGGGGTCCAGGTCCTTCCGTCGTCGTACGACACCTCGAACGAAAGCTTCTTGACGGTTCGTGCCGTGGCCGCACCCTCCACCATGAAGGGGACCTCGAACCGTTCACCTGCCTTCGCCGTGCCGGTCGGCGACAGCCGGGGCGAGAAGCGGACCGCGGAGAGCGGCAGCCGGGTCCAGCTGCCCTCGGACGTGCGCGCGGATCGGAACGTCCACTGCGCCCGTACGCGGGTGCTGACCGGGAACAGCTCGGGGTCCCGGGTGACGTCGACGGTCAGCTTGTACCCGCTGTCCCGCTCGGGGAGGGTGTAGTGGAGGATGCCGTTCCCATCGCGCGAGTCTGCGGTGATCTCCTTGCCGTCGGCGTGGAGGGAGGTCTCCTCGCTGATGACCGGGCCGATGCCGACATGGCCGGCGCCGTCGCCGAACACCGGCAGGTAGGCGAGCATCGTGTTCCCGCTGCGCGCCGCGCCGGGGCTGCCCCACCGCGGCTCGTCCTGGCCCTTGGGCAGCGCCGGGCCGAAGACGCCGGCGTTGAACCGCTCGGTGTAGCGTCTGCCCGCCGTGTATGCCTTGTACCTGCCCAGAAGGCTGCTCCCCGACTGACGCGGGTGTACGGAGTACAGCCATCGGACGCCGTTGCCGAGGACGTATTCGGTGGTCCGCAGCGGCAGTTCGAGGGCGGTGGGGGTGCTGAAGTCGATCGCCGGGCCGTCGAGCGGGGGCTGGGGTGCCGCGGCCAGCTGCGCGGCCGTGTCCCTTCCGGGCTTGCCGACCGAGAGGTCGATCCGGGCGAGTTCCTTGGCTGCGACGTCGTCGGTGAATCCGGCCAGATCGCCTGTACGATTCCACGCCAGGCGGTAGTTCACCGGGAGCTCGCCATCGGTCCGGCGCTGCCAGAAGCCGGCGTACTGGGCGTACGCCTCTTCCCGCGCGGCTTCGGGACCGAGGTGTCCGACCTTGAAACTGTCGAACCCGGGGAAGTCGAAGAGGAACGGTGGGATGGAGCTCCGGTCCGAGCGGGTGTAGCCGAGGATGAGATGGGCGTAGGTGTTCTCGGCCGTCGCATCGGGGACGGTGATCCGGGTGGGCTCGGCTCGGCGGGCGTCGATCACGACCGTGGTGTCCTCGGCCAGCCGGATGGCCGGTGCCAGCAACAGGGATGCGGGGGACCTGCTCTCGTCGTCGCCGTCGATGATCCCGGTGAGCCCGTAGCCGCCTTTGGGCAGGCGCACGGTGGCCTCGCCGTCCTCGGCGTCGGCCAGCTCCGCATAGGAGTTGCTGTCCCGGCCGTCGACCGCCGCCCAGCCGCCTGTGGCCGGCCGTCCGTCGTCACCGATGAACTTGACTGTGAGGTTGTACGACTCGACCTCGCGCTCCACACCGATGGCGGTCCGCACCGAGACCCGGCCGTCCGACGAGACCGCGCTCACCGCGCCCCCGAACGAGCCGTCGGTCTCGCCGACGCGGGTGTCGGCGGTCACCGTGGTGCTCGCCTCACGGCCCGCGGGGACGGTCAGCCGCCGCTCCGCCACCGTGAACATGCCCTCGGCGGCCGGCTTGCCGTCCACCCCGGCGGCCTCGGCGGACAGGTCGAGAACAACCGGCTCCGAGCCGAGGTTGCGGTAGGTGATCTCCTTCGTCACCGGCTGGTCGTTGTGGTGCGGCCACGGCCGCAGGCCGAAGTCGAGCGGGCCCTGCTCCACGACGACGGTCTGTTCCGTCGCACGGGCGACATCGGTGCGGCCGGTGCCCTGCTGGAAGGAGCTGTACGGGCCCGGCTTCGCGGAGCCGGTCAGCGCCGCCTTGATCCGTTGCCCGCTCCAGTTCGGATGCTGCTGGGCCAGGAGGGCGGCCGCGCCCGCGACATGCGGAGTCGCCATGGAGGTGCCGTCCATGGTGGTGTAACCAGGCGTCCCCGCGGGGTGCTGCGATGCGATGCCGCTCGTGGTGGAGGCCGCGGCGGTGATCTGCGCGCCCGGCGCGGTCAGGTCGGGCTTGACCCCGCCGTCGCCGACGCGCGGTCCACGGCTGGAGAAGTCGGTGAGCTTGTCGGCCTTGTCGACCGCGCCGACCGTCAGCGCGGAGTCGGCGCTGCCCGGCGAACCGACTGTGTGCTCGCCCTGGCGCCCGTCGTTGCCGGCGGCGATGACGAACAGCACGCCGGACTCGGACGAGAGGCGGTTGACGGCCTCCTCCAGCGGGTCGATGCCAGGGGTGTCGGGCCCGCCCATGCTCATGTTGACGACCTGGGCTCCCTCGGCCACCGCCCATTCCATGCCGGCGATGATGCCGGAGTCCTCGCCGGCGCCGCCGTCGTCGAGGACCTTGCCGTCGAGGATCCGCGCGCCGGGCGCGACCCCCTTGTACCTGCCTCCGGACCCCGCGGGAGACGCGGCGCCCGTACCGGCCACGGTGGAGGCCACATGGGTGCCGTGGCCGAACCGGTCGACGCTGTCCTCGGAGCCGGAGAAGTTCCGCTCGGCGATCTCTTGACCCGCCAGGTCGGGGTGGGTCTGGTCCACCCCGGTGTCCAGCACGGCGACCTTGACGCCCTTGCCGTCGAACCCGGCTTCCCATGCGGTCGGCGCACCGATCTGCGGCACGCTCCTGTCCAGGCCGGCCTGGCGCCTGCCGTCCAGCCAGACCTTCTTCACCCGCTTCGCCGCTGCCGAGGCCGACAGCCGTGCCGTCCCCTGCCCGCCGTCACCGCCGTCGGTGAAGGTGTCCCAGAACGCGGAGCCACCGCGCTTGTCGGCCCTCAGCGCCAGGCCGTTGATGCTCGGCAACTCTTTGCCGACCCTGGCCCGTGCCCTGCTGAAAGCGCTCGCGGCGGGCGTCTCGTCCCCGGCGTAGGTCACGATCAGCGGCAGATCGGACCGGCGCGTGTCGTCATACCCGAACGCGACGAGCTGCGTCACGTCGAACAGCCGCCGGTCGAGCGTGCCCCGGGCCACCGCCGACGCCGCGTCGCCCGGTATCACGTAGCGGTGCCCGTCGAGTTCCCGGACCGAGAACGAGCCGTTCTCGCGCCCCTCGGCCCGCTCGATCCCGGTGACCGAACCGTCCTCACCGACGGAGACCTTGTCGCCGGTGATCAGTGTCACCGTGGTCGCCCGGGCGCCGGAGCCCCGGCCGAGGCCTTGGCCCCCGGCACCGTCCGGTGGCGCTGCCGCGGCACCGCCGGTTGATCCTGAGGTGAGTGCCACGGCGAGGGCGATGGCCCCCGCCAGATGTCCGCTTGGTCTGCGCACTGAAAGCTGTCCATATCTCTCGTTGAAGGAAAAGGAACAAGAAGACGGAGAACCGCTGTCGAGACACTCCGGTGCCGGCCAGGCCCTTCAGCGCCTGGGCCGTGGGCTCTTGGGACTCAGGCACCGTGGGCCTCGGACCGGCGCTCAGGACGGGGCGCGCAACGCCTCGACGGGTTCCATTCGGGAAGCCCGTAGCGCCGGGTACACCCCCGCCAGCAGTCCGACCAGTGCGCCGGCGACCGGCGCGCCGAGCGCAAGTCGGCCGTCCAGTACGGGAGTCCAGTCCTTGAGCGCCGATACGGACACCACGACGACCATGCCCAGGGCGGCGCCGATGACGCCGCCCAGCAGGCCGATCGTGGTCGACTCCATGAGGAACTGCCCGGCGATCTGCCGACGCGACGCGCCGAGGGCGCGCCGTAGCCCGATCTCCCCGACCCGTTCCATCACGGTCACCAGCGTGACGTTGGCGATACCGATGGCACCCACGATCAGCGAGACCAGTCCGAGCACCAGGAACAGGCCGTTGACGTCGCCCTGAACGCCTTTGCGGGCCTTCGACAGATCGGGCGGCGCGAGCACGGTGAGCGCCTTGGCGTTGTTGGGCGAGAGAGCCATGGGTGACTGCCTGGCGACCTGCTGCGCGGCACCGAGTGAGGTGTTGATCAGGACACGGTTCACCAGATCCAGGCCGAGGCGGTCCTTCGCTGTGGTGGGAGGCAGGATCACCGAGGTGGAAAGGCGCTGTTCACGCTTGAATCCGCCGAGGATTCCGATCACGGTGAAGGAGTGTCCGGCGAAGAAGACCGCGGGCGCGTCCTCCACGCCTTCGATGCCGAGGAGGCGAGCGGCCTGGTCTCCGAGTACCGCCACCCGGTCGTGCCGGTCGATGTCTCCGGTGTCGTAGAACCGGCCTGCGGTGACGTCGCCGCGCACCGCCGCGGGCAGGGAGGACGAGGCAGCGACGACAGCCAGCGTCTGGCCGGACACGCCGCCGGGCGTGACCACATCGTTGGCGCGCACCTGTACGGCAGCCGTCTTGTCGGACTCTGCGAGCGCGGCGGACGACTCCACCCCGGCCAGCCGGTCCACGGCGTCGACACCCCGCCAGTCCACCAGCGGCACGGCGTCGGACGACGGGGGTGGAGGGGGCGCCACCACCGTGACCGAGGTGGCGGTGAGGGCGTCGAACCGGCCCACGATCTGGTTGGCGGCCGTCGACGCCACCCCGATCGTGATGACCAGTGTGCCGATGCCCAGCACCGTGCCCAGAGTGGTGAGTGCGGACCGGACCGGGCGGGCCAGCACACCCGACAACGCCTCCGCCCCCAGGTCCGTGGGAGAGATCCAGGGACGCTCGGCTCCCTCGGTGCCCGGCCCCGCAGCGGAGCGTAGCCGTGGACGCCGGCCGCGCCGTGGCCCGGTCAGCCGCTTCTGGCGGGCGTCGGCCGCCCCCGGGTCCGGGGCAGCGCTACGGTGACGGGTCTTCATACGGCCTCCTGGCTGAGCCGCCCGTCACTGATGCGTACGCGCCTGCTCGCACGCCTGCTGACCGCATCGTCATGGGTGATCACGATCAGCGTCATGCCCTGGGTGCAGAGCTGGTCGAAGAGCTCCAGAACCGAGAGGGTGTTCTCGCTGTCGAGGTTGCCGGTGGGTTCGTCACACAGCAGAAGAGCCGGTTCGCTCATCAGGGCCCGGGCGATGGCCACGCGCTGGCGTTCACCGCCGGACAGGCGATCGGGCTTGAAGCCGTGCCGGTGTGAGAGCCCCACCCGGTCCAGGGCCGCTCTGGCCCGTTCGCCGCGGCTTCGACGCCCCCTGCCCGGGCGGGGCTTGCGGTAGATCTCCGCCAGCATGACGTTCTCTTCCACGGTCCGGTAGGGAAGCAGGTGGAAGGACTGGAAGACGAAGCCGATGCGGCTTCCGCGCAGCGCGGTGCGCTGACGGTCGGGGAGGGCACCGGTCCTCACTCCGTCCAGCCAGTAGTCGCCCGAGTCCGGCCTGTCCAGCAGCCCCAGTGTGTTCAGCAGGGTGGACTTCCCGGACCCTGAAGGCCCGACGATCGACAGGTGCTCCCCTCGCCGGACCGTCAGGTTCACCTCACGCAGTGCGTGCACGGGCGGATCCGAGTCGAAGGTGCGATGGACCCCGGTCAGCTTGATGACGTCACCTTCTTCCGGCGTGTCACCGTGGGCGAGTGGTCCGGTCACAGGCCGACCACCACGAGGTCGCCCTCTTTGAGCGCGCTGCCCTCCGGCTCCACCGCGACGAGCCCGTCGGCGGAGATTCCGAGGTCGACATCGACACCCACCACCTGTTTGCCCCGCTGGACGCGCACGCGCGCCTGACCACCCACCGAGGTCTGGATCGCGGCGACAGGCACGGCCAGGACCTCACCGTCCGAGTCGCCCACCTTGATGGTCACCGTCGCCGCGCCGCCCGCCCCGGCGTCTGCCAGCGGGCCGGGTTTCGGAAGGGAGATTCTCAGTGGCACGGGCGCCGATGCCTCACCACCGGAAGCCTCGGCCGCCTCGGCCTCCCCACCGGTCCCGGCGTTCTCCGCCGAGCCCTCCGGCCCTGCGCCTGCACCACCGATCCGGCTGAGGACACCCTCGGCTTCCTTGCCGTCCGGTGTGGTGACCCGCACCGTCATCCCCTTTCTCAGCGAACCGGCGTCCGTGCCGGGCACCACCGCCTCCACCACGACGTCGGAGCTCGTCACGGTGGCGACTTCCCCGTCCGGAGTGTCGCCGGCGCGCACCTTGGTCTTGTCGACCCGGACCGGAAGCTTCGGCAGGAAGATCACCTCTCCCGCCGGAACCTTGGTTCCGTAGGTGGACTTGAAGTCGCTCAGAGCGGAGTTCGCCAGCTCGAGCTGTTTCTTCGCCGACTTGATCTGCAGGGCCCGTGCCGCTGCCGATTCCGTTCCGGACCCGCCTTCGCCGCCCTGTGTTCCCTCGCCGGAGCCCTGGGCGGTGAGCAGCGCGAGCTGTGCGTCGGACACCGTGGACTCGAGTTGTCCCAGCTCCTGCCGGTCGGCGGTGCTGGGCTCCTGCGCCGCGTACCCCCTGCTGCGGTACCAGCGGCTGACCGCGGACGCGGTGCCCTGTCCGTAGGTCCCTGTGACGCCGCCGGTGGTGAAGCCCAGCCTGTTCAGGGCGCTCTGCAGCTGTCTGACGTCGTCCCCCGACGAACCGGGGCCGATGGTCCGGTACATCGGTACCGATCCGCGCAGCACCATCACCGGCCTGCCGCTCACCTGCATGAGGACACCGCCCTCCTTGAGTTCGCTTCCGCGGGCGGGCACCTTGGTGACCCGCTGGACCGCGGCATCGCCCTCGCCTCCCTCCTCGGAAGAGCCGACGCCGCCGGCCAGGGTGAGAGTCCTCGGAGAGCCGTACTCCAGGCTTCCCTGGGCCACCACGGTGGCGATCAGCGCCCGCTGCTCCACGGGGACGGTCACCGGACCGGCCTTGGGCGGCTGGTGCGCGGCCGCGGCGTCTGCGGGCGACTTCATCCGGGTGCCGGCGACCCAGCCGCCCGCCCCGACCAGGGCGACCACGCCGACGATCACGCCCAGTCGCTTCGTACGACTGCTCTGGCGCTTCGTGTCGCGCTTCATCCGTTGTTCCCGACGAAGGGGTTCTTCTTGTACTTGGGCCAGTACGCGGCCCTGAAGTCCTTGCCGCACTCGAGGTCCTTGAGTGCGAGGTCGATCTCGCGGGTGAGCTTCGGCAACGCCTCGTCCTTGCCCAGCGGCTGGGCGTCCGGCGGAATCTGGGCGCTCACCTGGAACTTCACCGCGTCGCCGATGCTGGTCGGCTGAGTCGTGCCGACCGTGATGCCGACCTTGCGCAGACAGGAGGCGTACTCCTGGGCGAGGGAGACGAGTTGCTGGTCACCGTTGAGAGCCTGCCCGGCCTGTCTGTCGCGCTCTGCCCGCTTCGCGTTCTCCCGCTCCTGCTCAGCCGCCGACTTGGCCGGGCCGTACACCTTCAGGTGGGCTTCCGCGCTGCAGCTGCCCTTGGCCGGACCCTCGTACCTGCCGTTGTCCTGGGCCGCGCCCGGCGCCCCCAACGCCTCGTCGTACGCCCCCTGCTGGGCTGCGGGCAGGGAATCGCGGTAGGAGGCGTTGGGGTCGCTGTTCTCGGCGGGGCCGGGTGCCGCCGGATCGTCGGGGTAGACGGCGCTCGAGTAGATGCCGAATCCGTACTTCTGCCGGTACTTCTTCGCCAGTGCGTAGTCCGCCCCGTCGATCGACGAGCTCGCCTCGTTCTGCGTGGAGCCGGGATCCGGCGTGTAGGTGAACCCCCGCTTCTTCATGCAGGCGGCTATGGCGTTCTCGGTGAGGTAGTGGTTCTTCGTGTCCGGGTCGGCGTCCTCGGGGATGGTCAGCGCGCCGACGGCCGACGGGCCGCCTCCGCTCCGGTCGTTCCCTTCGTCGCCTGCGGCGGCAGGGGGTGTGTCGGAGTCGCTCTGGCCGCATGCCGGCAGGGACAGCATGCTCGCTGCCGCGAGCACCATCCAGATGGTGCGGAACCGCAAGGTGATCACTTGTCCTTCGGTGGGGAGTCGTCCTGCGGTGGTTCGACGCTGCTCGGGCCGGGAGACCGGTGGTTCCGGTCTCCCGTCGCGTGGGTCGTCTGCCCTCGGTCGGGTGCCGCCCGACATCGCACAGGCGGTGCCCGACTGTCGCTGCCCGCCTCCGGGGGACCGGAGGGGTTCTCGCGTCGGGCTTGTGTGGTCGACGCCGTAACGCCACCGCGCCATGGAAAAGGCACTGGCCGTGCTCGTTCCCTGCACTCTCCTCATGTGATGCGCGCCACAATTCGCGCGGTCCAGGCGGCCGTACCCCGTCCCCACCCGGTTACAAGGCTGGAGACACGCGGCGAGGGCCGCACCCCCGACCGGCGGCACAGTGGAAGAAGGGCGCAGCGCATGCAGATGAGAAGTGCACCGGAACGAGCGTTTGACGATTTCGTGAAGGCCCGCCGGTCGGCGCTCCTGGGCTACGCGGGCTCGCTGGCGGGCGGGGACCGCCACGCAGCCGAGGATCTGCTGCAGGAAGCACTCGTCAAACTGTGGCTGGCCTGGCCGCGACTCGGAGACGGAGCGCCGGAGGCATACGCCCGGCGGATACTGATGCGTTCGGCCGCACGAGCGGCCAAACGATGTTGGCGGGGCGAGTGGCCCACGGAGAGGCTGCCGGAACTCGCGGCGACGGCCGACCCGGCCGTCCTGGTGGAAGACCGCGTTCGGCTGGAAGCCGCCCTGGTCCACCTGCCGCTGCGGCAAAGGACAGCTGTGGTGCTACGGCACTACTGCGATCTGCCGGAAGGCCAGGTCGCCGAGAACCTGAACTGCGCCCGGGGGACCGTCTCGTCGCTCGTCTCGCGGGGCGTGGCGACCCTGCGTTCGCTGATCGTCCCCACCGTGGCGAGCGTGCGGGCGTGAGCAGCGAACTGACCGGCACCGCCATACTCCGCAGACCGGAGGCGTTCGCCGCAGGTGGAGCAGGACGAGTCGCCGTGTGGCTGGCACAAGGCGCCCAGGCGCTGGCCCGCGCCGAGGCGACCGGCTCACCTCTCCCGTCGGCCGACCGCGTCAAGGCTCAACGAAGGGGCCGGGGGCGTCATGGTGACAGGGCGTCGGTGTCCGTGCGGGATTCGTCGTCGGACTTCGAGGAGTTCGTGATCGCACGCGGTCCACGGCTGCTTCGCGCGGCGTGGCTGCTGACCGGCGACGCCCACCTGGCGGAGGACTTGGTGCAGACGGTCCTGGCCAAGATGTGGCCCAAATGGCCCCGGATCGCCGAGGACAACCCGGAGGCGTACGCCCGCAAGGCCTTGGTCAACACCTTCTCGTCGTGGTGGAAGCGACGCTGGCGCGGCGAGGTTCCGCACGGGGAACTGCCCGAGTCCGCCACCTCGGACGTGTTCGCGGACGTCGACCTGCAGCATTCGCTCGCCGCTGCGGTTCGTGCGTTGCCGACCCGGCAGCGGGCGGTGGTCGTTCTGCGCTACTTCGAGGACCTGAGCATCGAGGAGACGGCCAGGATGCTGGGTTGCCGACCGGGCACGGTCAAGAGCCAGGCCACCAAGGCGCTGCATGCGCTGCGCGGCGTGCCGGCCTTGAACACTCATGGGAAGGGTGGTGAGCAGGGTGCACAACTCTGACGGGAAGGACTCGCAGGAGCAGCAGTTGCGCGAACTCCTCGAACGCACCGTGCCGCTTCTGCAGGCACCGCCAGACCGTATGCGCCAGGTCCACCGGCGGGTGGTGGCGCGCAGCCGGCGCCGTAAGGCGGTCGGGGCAACCGTGACAGGGGTGACGGCGATTGCCTTGCTCTACGGCACCCTCGGCTCACAGCTGTTCGGTGTGCACACGTCTCCCCGAACTCAAGTCGGCTCCCCCTCGTCCGAGGAGTACCGGATCAACCTCTCGGACGGAACACTCGGCGTCGCCCTGCCCCACGGCTGGTCTGTGCGTGATCAGGCGGACCGGCCGAACACGGCCACTGTCTTCGTCGCCAACCGGCCCTTGGGTGCGACGAAATCCTGCCCGTCGACGCCTGTTGGTGAGTATGACTGCGCACCCCTGTCCACTCTCGCAGAGGGAGAGGCGCTGATCTCCTTCCGGCTGACGGAACGTCCACAAGCCATAGACTCGGGGACGAAAGTCGAGCCCAGCCCGTACTCCAGCCCCGGCGAGGGCTGCCGGTCACTGGGAGGGGATCAGGAACTGGTCCGGCGGGGCTGGACGGCCCGTCCTGACGAGGCATCATTCCCCGTCGACGCCCACGTCTGCCTCAGAGGTGCCTCGGCCGCGACACTCACCGAAGTCGCAGGGATACTCGACACCGCGACCTTTGATCCCGGGCGGGCATAGTGCATGGGCCCCTGGATGCGCCGGTGCCCGTAGCTGTGCGTGATCGGCGTCGACGACGCCCTCACCACGTCCAGGTCAGTGAGTGCGAGCGATTGACCGGCATCAGGAAGCGACGATCAGCCCATCACCGTGATCTGCCGGACGGGCCCGCTGCCCGACGACATCACCGTGCACCTGGACGCCGGCCACGACTCGGGCATGACCCGCACCACCCTCGACGAACGCGGACTGCGCTTCGCACGCATCGACCGCGTTCGCACCGTGCTCGCGGCCGATGCCGGCGGATGGGCGGACATCGCCGCGACGGCCGGCTACTATGACCAGTCCCACATGACGGCCGAGTTCCGCCACTTCATGGGTGTCCCGTCGGCCGAGTTCACCGCGGGTCGGCGCCCCGCCGCGACTTCGTGCACTGCTTGAGTCGGTGAGCAGGCGCGGCCCTCGGTAGCGGTGGCGCAGACGTGGGGCAGGGCCGAGACCTCTGTGATGACTCGGCCGACGGCGTACTTCATCGTCCCGAACATGCTCGAACATGTGGGAACGGGTGGGCCCCCGATCCCTCGTCGATCAGTTCGAAGCCTGCGCGGCCATCTCCTCTGATGCGGCCTTCCCTGCAGAGGACGGGTGGCTGGTCGTTTCCTCCGGGGCGGGACGCCGACCCGGGCGTACGCATCCGTCATCCCGTCCTGTACGACCTCTCAGCGGGGCTGCACCGACCACGAGGACGCTGAGGTTCGCCCGTCCGACGCCGTGGCCGCGCGGTCGAAGCGGAACGCCGCCCGCTCGCCGTCGGCCCACGTCACGACCACGTCGTGCGCCCCCTCCACCGCCACGGACACCAGGTCCGTGAGCGGCAGGGGGTCGGGGTCGGCGGTGAGCCGGGCGACAGCGACGAGGAGAGTGGGGTCCTCCGTCGTCCGGCCGGCACGTCCGGACCCGTCCGCCTCCTCCGGGCCCAGGCCGTGCACGGGTGCGAGTTCGGCCCGTACGCCCTTCGCCGCCGCCCACCCCGTGACCCGCACCGGGGTGCCGGGTGCCGCGCCGCTCACCAGATGGGCACGTACCTCGACCGCGCCCCGGGCCACGACGAGGCTGGTGACCCGCACACCGCTGTCGCCGACCGCGTGCCGGGACGCGGCCCACCCCTCCCCCACGCCCAGCGGCTCGATGCCGACACGTCCCGCGTCGCCGTCGACGATCACGCTGTTGTCGTACGTCCCAGCCGGCTGCGCCAGGGGCACGGGCTCCGTCACGGTCGAGTACGCGAGGCGGGTGTAGAAGGGGTCGTAGCGGACGTCCTCGCTGCCGTGGTTGTGGAGGCGGACCAGGCCGTCCGAGCGTGTGGACTGCAGCAGCCAGTTGGGCGGGCCCACGGGGCGCAGCTCGTCCTCGCGCTCCACGGGACCCGGTTCCTCGGTCGCCGTCCACACCTCGTGGTCCGGCGGCAGGAGCAGGCCGAGGAAGCCCTTGCTGGCCCAGTACGGGGAGGCCGGCCCCGAATAGCCTTGCAGGACACCGGGTTTCGGGCCGTGCCAGCCCAGGGACAGCAGGCCCCGGTCGTCCACCGCGCCCCGGTCGAGGAAGTACTTCAGCGCGCCGGAGGCCAGCCGCCGTGTCTCGCCGGGCGACAGGGGCGTACGGCCGGTGAGAGCGCCCAGCCAGAGGGGGACGGTCGTCGCGAAGCGGTAGGTGAGGGAGCGGCCCTGGTGGAGCGGGGCACCGTCGCCTCCGAACAGGCGGGCGTAGTCGCCGAGATGGGCCGCGAGGCGGTCGCCGTAGCGGGCGAGAAGGCGGTCGTCGTTCGCGAGCCAGGCGTGCAGCACCGGGTAGAGGTGCATGGCCCAGCCGTTGTAGTAGTCGAACTTGCGGCCGTCGCCGTCGGTGTACCAGCCGTCGCCGAGGTACCACTGCTCGATCCGGTCCAGGCGCTGCTCGACGACCCGGCGGGACAGCTCCGGTTCGTACCCGATCTCTTCGAGGAAGCCGCCGACGGTCACCGGGAACAACTCCCAGTTGCAGGGCCAGGGTTCGGCGGTCAGCGCGTCGCCGAGCCAGGCCGCCGCGCGCTGGCGGACGCCGTCGTCGAGGCGGTCCCAGAGCTCCTCGCGTGTCACGCGCAGCGCGAAGGCGATCGACGCGGCCTCGACGACGGGCTGGCTACGGTCCTCGATGCGCGGCCAGACGCCCGAGACGCCCGCGGCCAGGCCGTCGGCGTAACGGGCGAGCGCGGTCTCGTCCCGGCGGAAGGCGGCGAGCAGGAGGGTGCGGGCGTAGCCCTCCAGGCCGTCGGAGAGCCGGCCGGACCAGCTGGTGCGGTCGCCGGGCAGGTCGTAGAGCGCGCCGTCGGCCGTCGCGTACGGCTCCACGGCGGCCAGCAGCGTGTCGGCTGCCGCCTCCCAGTGGGCGCGGGTGTAGCCGGTGTACGGGCTGAGGGTGCGGTCGTCGTGGGGCTGCTGCGAGGGCATGCGCTGCGCTTTCTGCTGTGGGTCGAGGGCGCCTGGTAGCTCGGGGGTGCGGGTCGGTGGGCGGGTGCGGGTGCGCGGGGCTTCTCGCGCAGTTCCCCGCGCCCCTGAAAAGCATGGGCTACGACCTGTGCTTTTCAGGCCCGCAGGGCCTGGGTCTTCAGGGGCGCAGGGCCTGGGTCTTCAGGGGCGCAGGGAACTGCGCGAGCAACCACGACGCACCCGCAGCCGACGACGCACCCCACGCACCCCCACCCACACGGCCCCAGACCTGGGGCGCCCCGGTTCCGGTCGGGACGCCCCAGGCGTCTCTACCCCACCCTGGTCCGCCCCTCGGGCACCAGCCCCTGGGCGACGAGTCCGTCACGGACGAGGCCGGCGTACACCGTCGCCCCGTGCACGGACGTGTGGGTGTTGTCGCGCTTCTCGTTGTAGAGGTACAGCGCCTTGGAGCCCTCGGTACCCAGCGACTCCACGAGCGCCTTCGTCGCGGCGGTGAGGTCGATCAACGGCACCCCGCCCGCCGCGGCGACCTCGCGCGTGACCGCCGGATGGTCGACGCCGAGGCCGTTGACCAGCAGGGCGGTGCCGTTGTTCAGGGTGCCGTCGGCGTTGAACCAGCGGCGGACGATCGGGGTGACCAGGACCGGTCGGCCGCCCTTCTCGCGGACGCCCGCGACCAGGGTCTCCAGGTTGGCCCGGTAGGTCGCTCCGTCGGTCTGCTTGTCGTTGTGGGCCAGCTGGATCAGGACCAGGTCGCCCCGGCGGATCCGCGGCTGGACGGTGGCCCAGAGCCGGGAGTCGGCGAGGTAGGACACCGTGCTCTCGCCGGAGTCGGCGTAGTTGGCGACCGAGAGGCCCTTGCGCAGGTACTGCGGGAGCTGCTGGCCCCAGCCGGAGTAGGGGTCGCCGGGCTGGTCGCAGACCGTGGAGTCGCCGACGAGGAAGATCTGGCGGGCGCGCTCGGCCGGGGTCACCCGGATGTCGGCCAGTGCGGGCGCCGCGCCTGCGACGAAGAGGTCCAGACCGGGTGTGCCGTCGGCTCCGGTCGGCTCGCCCTCGGGGGTGCGGACGTTCACGGTGAAGCTGCGGGAGACGGAGCCGGCCTCCGTGGCCGTCTCGGCGAGCAGCGTGCGGCGACTCTCGCCGGTGACCTTCGTGCTCGCCGCGCTCTCGCCGCCGAGGCGGACCGTCACGTCGTACGTGCCGGCCGGGACGTCGAAGTGGCAGGCGTTCGCGGCGCAGTTCTCCAGGCCCGGTACGGGGCGGCCCCGGTGCGCCTCGGCCGGTGCGGCCGCGAGGACGGTGCCCAGGGTCGCGGCCGCCGTCAGCGCGGCGACGGTGAAACGTCTCATTGCGGCTCCTCGAAGGGGTGACATGACCCGGCGGCTGGACGGTACATCGTTAGACAAGCGCTTTCTAGATGTCCGGCCACTTTCACAAGATTGTCAACTTCCCTACTGCGAAAGCCCTTTCGGGAAAACGATTCAACTGTCACCCTCCGAATCACCCGCACTCCCCCCACACACCTCCGAGGAGCCACCCCATGTCCGGATCCCCGCACCGCGCGACGCTCGGCCGACGCGGCTTCGTCGTCGGTACCGCCGCCACCGCCGCCGGCGCCGCGCTCGCCGGGCCGCTGGCCGGCACCGCGAGCGCGGCGGCCTTCGGTTACACCGACGACGGCACCCACTACGTGATCGACACCGGCGCGAACCTCGTGTTCAAGGTCAGGAAGAGCAACGGCGACCTGTCGTCGCTGGTCTACCGGGGCGTGGAGTACCAGGGCTACGGCGGCATGAACTCGCACGTCGAGTCCGGCCTCGGCACCTCCACCGTCACCATCAGGCAGTCCGGCTCGACGATCCTCGTCTCCGTCGCCCACGGCACGCTGCGGCACTACTACGCGGCCCGCAGCGGCGAGAACAACGTCTACCTGTGGACGAACAAGGCCGACACCTCGGTCTCCGCGACCCGCTTCATCGTGCGCGTGAAGGCGGGCCTGTTCCTCAACGACCAGCCCGACTCCTACACCTACGCGCCCACCACCATCGAGGCCTCGGACGTGTTCAGGAAGTCCGACGGGCAGACCCGCTCCAAGCACTTCTCCAGACTCCGGGTCATGGACTACGACTACGTCGGCTGGTCGGCGAACGGCGTCGGCCTGTGGATGGTCCGCAGCAACCACGAGAAGGCCTCCGGCGGCCCCTTCTACCGCTCGCTGCTGCGCCACCAGAGCGCGGACGGCGGCGGCCTCTACGAGATCCTGTACTACGGCCAGAACCAGACCGAGGAGCAGCGGTTCGGTCTCCAGGGTCCGTACGTCATCGCCTTCACGGACGGCGGGGCGCCGTCCTCGTCGCTGTTCCCGGGCACCCTGACCACCCCGTGGGCGGACTCGCTCGGCCTGTCCGGGTACGTCCCCGCGAGCGGCCGGGGCCGGGTGGCGGGCGTCGGCATCACCGGACGGAACACGGCCTACGCGTACACGGTGGGGCTCGCCAACTCGGCTGCCCAGTACTGGAGTTCGGCCCGCGCGTCGGACGGCTACTACTCCATTTCCGGGGTGCTCCCGGGGACGTACACCCTCAGGGTCTTCAAGGGTGAGCTGGCGGTGTACACGACCTCGGTGACGGTCACGGCGGGCGGTACGACGACGCTGAACTCGATCGCGATCCCGTCCACCAACGACCCGTCGAACGCGTCCGCGATCTGGCGGATCAACGACTGGAACGGCACGCCGAGCGGCTTCAAGAACGCCGACCTGATGACGTACGCGCACCCGTCGGACACCCGGGCAGCCGCCTGGACCGGCAATGTGGTCATCGGCAGCGGGACCGAGACCTCGGCCTTCCCCTGCTACCTCTGGAAGGACGTGAACAGCGGGCTCCTCGTCTACTTCCGGCTGACCGCGGCGCAGGTGGTCGTGAACGACACCTGGACCTCGGCGATCCCCTCCCCGCCCACCCAGCCGAACACCCGCTCCCTGACGAACGGGTCCTACCGGGGCAACAACCACACGTTCACCTACAGCGTCCCGGCGTCCGCCTGGCTGACGGACACGAGTCGGTACAACGTGCTGCGGATCAACGTGGTGAGCGGTTCGGGGACGACCTCCTACCTCAGTGCGGGGACGGCGGTCGACGCGATCGACCTGTTGAGCTGACCTTTCGTCATGTGCCGCGGGTCCACTGCTGGTTGGTGCCGCCGTTGCACGTGTACGTGATGAGGGCGGCGCCGTCGGCGGTGGACCCGCCGTTGACGTCCAGGCACTCGCCGGTCGCGCGGGACCTGACGTTCACGTAGGAGCCGGTGGTGGTGAGCGAGAACTGCTGGGCGGTGTTCGAGGAGTCGCAGTTCTCCTGGGTGACCGTGTTGGCGTTCTCCTGGACGCACAGGGAGCTGTGCCGGGTCGTCAGCTGGTAGTAGCCGCTGCCGACGGACTTGAACCAGTACTTCTGGTTGTTGCCGCCGTTGCAGGCGTACTGCTTGATCTGGGCCCCCGGCCACTGCGACTGGCCGGTGACGTCGGCGCACCTGGACGAGTGGCGGGCGATGAGCGTGTGGTACGTGGCGCTGGTGCCGCTGATCGTGCCGGTGGCCGTGTCGACGGTGAGCTCCGGCGACCAGGACATGGACATCGTGGTCGAGGTCGGGAAGGTCAGCGGCAGCCAGACGTAGCGGGAGTCGTTGACCGTGCCGCCGAAGGAGTTGCCCCAGCGGTCGCCCAGGTAGAGGTAGGAGGTGGTCGAGGTGCCCTGCACGGGCAGGACGTACGCGGTCTGCGAGCCGAAGGTGGTGGAGTCGCCGACGTTGGCCATGGCGGTCCAGGGGCCCGCGATGCTGGTGGCGGTGGCGTACTGCTGCTGGTTGGGGTTCCAGCCCGTGGCGCCCGACGTGAGCATGAAGTAGACGCCATTGCGCTTGAACAGGGCCGGCGCCTCGCGGTGGCCGCCGTGCCAGGGGTCGGCGACGAGGGCGGCGATGCCGGTGTAGTCGGCGGTGAGCCGGTAGATCTGCAGGTCGTAGTTCTCGCGGGCGGCCGAGATCATGTAGCCGGTGCCGTCGGTGTCCACGAACGTGGTGATGTCACGGGACATGTGGGTGCCGAGCGGGCGGAAGCTGCCCCGCCAGGTGTAGTCGCCGTCGACGGTGTCGGAGACGGCGACGGCCGCGCGGGCCTCGCTGTAGTCGACGCCGTTCTCCTTGTGCATCCACATCACGTACTTGCCGGTGGCCGCGTTGTACATGACCTTCGGCCGCTCGATGTTGGCGGTCGCCAGCTCGGGGTCGGTGGCCTCGGTCAGGACGTTGTTGCGGAACTCCCAGGTCTTCAGGTCCGTGGAGCGGTAGGCCGACACGTAGCGGAAGGTGTTGTCGGAGTTCCGGTGCTCGCCGAACCAGTAGTAGTACGAGCCGACCTTGACGACCCCGCCACCGTGGGCGTGCAGGGGGTTGCCCGAGGTGTCCTTGAACTGGATGCCGTTGGGGACGGTCTGCGGTGCCGCCTGGGCGGGGCCGGCGGTCACGAGGGCGCCGGCCAGCGCCAGACAGAGCGCGAGGAGCATCGCGTACGCACGTCTCATCTCTGCTCTCCTTACCGGGCGTTCGGGGCGGGTGAGTCGGCCACGGGGACGCCGAAGTCGGGGGTGCCGTCGGGGTTCCAGCCGAGGCGCTGGATCCGGGTGTGGCGGTTGGGGTCGTTGAGGGGGTCGCCGACGATGTCCTTGTACTGGCGGGCGTGGTAGACGAGGACGTCGGTGCACCCGTCCTCGGCGACGGTGAAGCTGTTGTGGCCCGGCCCGTACTGCTTGGTGGTGTCGTTGCTGGTGAAGACCGGGGTCGGGGACTTCGACCAGTTGGCGGGGTCCATGAGGTCGGCGTCCGCGTCGACGGTCAGCAGGCCCATGCAGTAGTTCGAGTCCGTCGCGCTGGCCGAGTAGGTCATGAAGAGCCGGCCGTTGCGCTTGATGACCGACGGACCCTCGTTGACCTTGAAGCCGATGACCTCCCAGTCCAACTCCGGTGTGGTGAGGCGCACCTGAGGTCCCGTCAGGGTCAGCGGGTCGGCCATCCTCGACAGCCAGACCGCCGTGTTGTTGTTCATCCCGGGCTCGTGCTGTGCCCAGGCGAGATAGCGGGAGCCCCGGTGGGTGAAGGTGGTGGCGTCGAGGGAGAAGGTCTCCCAGGCCGTCTTCAGCTGCCCGCGCTCGACCCAGGTGCCCTTGAAGGGGTTCGGGTGGGAGTTCTCCAGGACCCAGATGCGGATCGCCCAGATGTCCTCGGCGGGGGCGGAGGCGAAGTAGATGTACCACTTGCCGTCGATGCGGTGGATCTCGGGCGCCCAGATGTGCGCGCCCATCACGCCCGTGGCGTGCTTGCGCCAGATCACGGACTCGGCGGCCGTCGACAGACCGCGCAGTGTGCGGGACCTGCGCAGGATGATCCGGTCGTACTCGGGAGCGGTCGCGGTGAAGTAGTAGTAGCCGTCGGTGTGCCGGTTGATGTGCGGGTCGGCGCGGTTGCGGACCAGCGGGTTGGCGTACGGCGGCCTCGCCGCGCGCCGGGAACCGGCGTGGGCGGCGGTCGCGGGCACCGCCGTGAGGGCGCCGGCGGCCAGGGCGCCCTTCAGGAGCAGCCGACGGTTCGGGGATTCGGGAACGGCGTGGTCGCGACCCATGGGGCGGTGGCTTCCTCTCGGAGGGGGGAACAAAAGGAAACAGAAATGTTCGACATATCGCACAAGATCTTTCATTCCGAACGCCGAAAAGGTAAGGGCGTGTTACGGGGAGGTCAACGGGTTGCGCGTGACCAACACAAGCTCACAGCAACGGGACCGGGGTACGGCGAGATGTCTGTTCGAGATTTCTGTTATCGGCGCGGGCCCCGGACCGTCCCCCATGACGTGCGCACCCATATCCACAAGACAGCGTCGGCCGCCGGAGCCCTGGCGGTCACCGCCCTGATGCTCGGCGCCCCGACGGCGACCGCCGCCGGCCCACGTGACGCGACCGCCGACGTCCTGGCCGGGCGGGACGTCACGCTCGCCGGCGACACGGTGGTGACCGTGCCGTCCGGGACGACCACGTACGACGGCGTGTTCAGCGGCACCGGCACACTCACCGTGCGGGGCAGCGGGACTCTGATCCTCACCAGGAACAGCGACTTCACCCTGCCGAAGTCCCGGCAGCGGCAGCGCGTGCGCGTCCTCGGCGGGAACCACCCGTACGTCACCGTCACCCGCCCGGACCCGCCCGCCGTGACCGTCGCGAAGGGCGCGACCCTGCAGTACGGCAACAGCGGCTCGACCGGCGTGATCGGCCACTACCCGTACGACACCCCGGCGTTCCGGCTCAACCAGAACAACATCCGGGTCGACGGCACCCTGCGGCTCGCCCTGAAGGACGTCGCATACAACCTGGGCACCATCAGCGGCTCCGGCCTGGTCAGCCAGCCGAGGTTCCTCTGGGCCACCTGGAACCTGTCGGGCACCCACCCCTTCACCGGGGTCATCGACAACGGCACCCAGGTGAACGCCGGAAGCCCGGAGTTCGCGACCTCGCTGCCGAACGCCCGCAAGGTCCTCAACCAGGGCACCTGGACCGTGGACACCCCACTGGGCCAGACCGTCACCCAGCAGATGGACTTCTACCAGCGCGAGTACGGCAGCGACATCAACGTCCAGTCCCGGCCGGGCAGCAAGGTGGTCCTCACCGGCCAGTACAGCTGGTCGAACCAGGGCGGCGACACCAATCCCTCGCTCAGCGACCCCGCCCTGAACTGGACGCCCGCACGCAAGAACGTCAACAAGCGCGGCACCAACATCAAGGGTGCGAACGTCCAGTGGGGCGACGGGACGACGAACAAGATCTTCATGCCGGGCACCGCCGAGACGGTCTACATCAACCTCCTCGCCGCGCGGTCCCGTTCGCTGCTCACCTTCGACTACAACGGGCCGGTCACCCTGGGCGCCCCCATCGGCGGCGGCGTGTTCCACGACACGCTGGCCGCGCCCGGCGCCGGGGACATCGTCATCAAGGGGACGAAGGGCAACGACGTCACCTTTGCCGCCGTGCAGTACTACAACGGCTCGACCACGGTCGAGAAGGGCGCGGTGCTGCGGCTGGGCAGCGGCAGGTCGGGCGGCGACGGCGGGCTCTACACCAAGGGCGACCTGTACAAGGTGGTCAACAACGGTCGGCTGGTGGTCCGGAACGTCGCCAAGCCCGTCACGCTGCCCAAGATCAGCGGCAGCGGCTCGCTCACCCAGTCGGGCGCCGCGACGACGACCCTGACGGGCGGCGGGGTGACGTACACCGGGACGACGACCGTCACCAAGGGCACGCTCGCGCTCCGCTCGGGAGCGACCCTGGGACGCAGCAAGGCGATACGGCTCACGACGCCCGGGGCGAAGCTCGACGTGGGCTCGGCCGGCCTGCGCGTGGCCCACTCGCTGTCGGGCAAGGGCACGGTGAAGGGCTCGGTGACCAACGCGGGCGCCGTCGTGGCCGGTCTCACGGTGACCGGGGGCTACACCCAGACCGAGCAGGGCGAACTGGTGCTGCGCGAGAAGCCGTTGAAGGTGAAGGGGGCGGTGAGGCTCGCCGGTGGGCTGGACTTCGCGGCCCTGGGCGCGGTCGGCGGGCCCGGCGAGAAGATCACCGTGATCAACCGCACGGGCAAGGGCAGGAACGTCGGCACGTTCACCGGTCTGCGCGAGGGCGCCGAGGTCAAGCTGGCCGACAGCACCTACCGGATCCGGTACAACGGCGGCGACGGGAACGACGTCGTCCTGACGCAGGTGAAGGGCAGCCCGTCGCCGGCCGTGAAGGCAGCCGACGCGGGCTCCGGCCCCGGGGCGCGGGACCCCCGTACACAGAACGCGAGTGCCTCCGCCGACGGCGTCCTCGGCTGGTGGCCGTACGCCCTCGCCCTCGGCGGCCTCACCGGGCTGCTGGTGCCGGTGGCCAGACGCCGCGGGAACAACCGGCGCCGGGGCGGCCGGCACGCGGCCACCGGCTGAGCCCGACGGCCGCTGTCCTCAGCCGTCCTGCCGGGGCCTCTGCTCCAGCAGGGCGGCTCCGAGCGGAGTCAGGGTGTGCAGGACCGTGTTGGCGTGACGGTGACTGGCCATCAGGCCGGCGTCGCGCAGGACGGCGGTGTGGTGGCTCGCCGTCGTGGGGGTCACACCGGCCCGGCGGGCGGCCTCCGTGGTGGTGCAGCCGGTCGCGCCGGCCCGCAGGATGGCGGCGCGGGTGGTGCCCAGCAGGGCGTTCAGGGGCGGCGAGTCGACCGAACGGGTCGTCGCCGGCAGCTGGTGCAGGGGGTGGAGCAGCACGGGCGGGAGCCCGGGGTCTGCCAGGGCGATGGGCGCGTGCCAGCAGAAGTGGGAGGGGATCAGGAGCAGCCCCCGGCCCGCGAGGAGCACGTCGCGGCGGTCCGGGTACGGGTCGATCTCCAGGACCGGCGGCCGCCAGCGGATCGTGGGGCCCAGCTGGTCGAGCATCCCCTCGGTCCCGGCGTGGAACAGGGCGCGCGTGTGCCTGGCGCGTTCGGCCCGCAGCCGTTGCTCGATGTGCTCCTCGTGCGGGGCGATCACGGCACGGTGGTAGGCGCGCAGGGCGTCCACGAGTTGTTCCCGCATGCCCCGCTCGCCGAGCCGGCGGGTCCACGCCGGGGCGCCGACCGCCCGGTGGAGCAGCCCGATCTCGCCGTCCACCCTCTCGTCCGAGGTCGCCAGGACGGCTTCCAGCCCGGCGTCCAGCCCCTGCGTGCCCTCCGGCGGTGTCAGGAAGTCGGGGAAGTACCCGGCGCGTGGGAAGAGCGGCAGCAGGAAGCTCTTCACGGTCCGGTCGAGCCCGGTCTGACGCAGCGCCGCCCGCGCGTCACGGAACCAGGAGGCGTAGGCCCAGCGGCCTTCGCGGGTCTGGAGCCGGTGCAGGCTGACCGCGATCTCCCAGAGCGCGTGGGGCTCGGTCGCCACGCGCACCTTGGTGAGGTCTTCGGGTGTGAAGTGAAAGCGGAGCATCCCGTTCCCCATGGTCGTCGGTCTCCGACCTGCGTGTTTTCACTCCCCTCACATGAGCATGACAGCGCCGGGTGGCGCAGGAAACATGAATTCCCGCCAGCCGTAGGTCGGTTGGCATCGTCCACGAGGAAGGCACGCCGATGTTCTCGTACGAGCAGAAGCACGACCGGAAGTCCGGCCGCACCACCCGCCGAGGCCGCAGGGCCTTCGCCGCCGCGGCGCTCACCGTAGCCACGGCCGGTCTGGGCCTGATCGCACCCAGCTCCGCGAGTGCGGCGCCGCAGGCGTGGTCGTGCGGCAGCGGCAATCTGTGTGCCTACACCGGCGGAGCCGGCAACGGCAGCCGCTGTTCGTGGTCCAACGCCGACGCGGACTGGTGGAACGGTTCCGTCCAGTGTTCGTGGTCCGATACCCAGAACGTCGGGTCGGCCAAGAACAGCGGCACATCGTCCGCGTACCAGTACGTCGTCCTCTACACCGGCCCCAACTACACCGGCAACGGCTACTGCATCCCGCAGAACGGTGGCGAGTGGCCGAACCTCAACGTCAGGATCCGTTCCCACCGCTGGGAAGCCAGTTGCTGATCCACGCCTGATGCGGGGCGGCCGGGGGGCCGGGCCTAGGCGGTGACGTCGCCCCCCTCGCGCTCGGACCCCTCCTGCCGCCCCCGCAGCCACACGTACACCGGGATGCCCGCGAAGAGGAACAGCGCGCCCTGGTAGACGGCCGCGTAGCCGGCTCCGGCGATCAGCCAGAAGGAGAAGGCGAAGGAGAGTGCGGCGACGATCAGGTCGCGGGCCAGGCCGGCGGGGCGGACCCGCTCCCGGGTGCCGCGCGCCAGCCAGTACAGCTGGGCGGCGGCCGAGAGCAGATAGGGGACGCAGCCGGTGAACGTGGTGATGAGGACGAGGACACGGAACGCGGTGTCCGGGTCGTCCGCGTAGTTGACGACGATGAGGAGCGTGCCGAGGACGGCGGTGGCGAGGACGCCGAAGCCGGGGACACCGCCCTTGCCGACCCGGGCGAACGGCTTCGGGAAGAGGCCGTCGCGGGCGGCGGCGTACGGCATCTGGGCGCTGAGCAGGACCCAGCCGTTGAGGCAGCCCACGATCGAGGCCACGGCGACCAGCGCGATCACCGTGCCGCCCCAGCTGCCGCCCGCCATCGCGTTCACGGCGTCGGCGAAGGGCGCCCCGGACTCGACCAGTTCCTCGTGCGGGACCAGGCCGAACACGGCGACCGTGCCGAGGATGTAGACCAGGGCGGAGGCGAGGGTGCCGAGGACGCTCGCGCGGCCGACGTTGCGCTCGGGGTCCTCGACCTCGCCCGCGCTGACGGCGGCCGACTCCACGCCCAGGAAGCTGTAGAGCAGGAGCGCGGCCGCGGCGGCGACCGCGCCGGGGGCGCTCTCGCCGGAGGCGTTGAACGGGCCGAAGTTGTCGGTGTCGACGAAGAACAGGCCGACGGTGGCGACCAGCAGCAGCGGCACGAACTTCAGCACGGTGGAGACGATCTGCACGGCGCCCACGTAGCGGGTGCCCGCGAAGTTGGCGGCGGCGGGCAGCCACAGGGCGGCCAGGGCCACCAGCGCCAGGACCGCCTTGCTGTCGCCCAGCGGTATCAGCACGTCGACGTAGCCGACGACACCGACGGCGAGCGCGGCGATGCTGACCCAGCACATCGTCCAGTACGACCAGGCCGACAGGAAGCCCGCGAAGGGCCCGAAGGCGTCGCGCGGGTAGACGTAGAGGCCGCCGGTGACCGGGCTGCGCCGGGCCAGCTTGCCGAAGAGCAGCGCGAGCAGAACGGCGGCCACGGAGAGGATGCCGAAGGCGAGCAGGCTGACCGTGCCGTACGGGGCGACGGCGGCGGGGAGGGTGAAGATGCCGCCGCCGATGATGTTGCCCATGACGAGGGCGGTGGCGGCGGCGAGCCCGAACTTGCGGCCTGGGGCGGCGGGCGCACCGGGGGTCGAGGTCGGTTCGGGCTCGGTGGCCTCGGGGGTGCTGGTCGTGGTCATGACGGTTCCCGGGGGAGGGGGCGGGGTGGGGACGGGGAGGGCGTGATCGTACCGCCGCGGTCCACATGGTGGTCAATCTGTTCATGTACTGGACACACTCGGGGGCGGCCCAGGCACCTCGACTACCGTCGTCGGCATGACCAGCAATGCACCCGGCAGCTTCGCCCACGTCCCCGGTCCCCGCGTCGGCCCCTTCGCCGCGGCCCTCACCGACGACGTCCTCGTCCTGGACGGCGGCATGTCCAACCAGCTGGAGTCGGCCGGGTACGACCTGAGCGACGAACTGTGGTCGGCGCGGCTGCTCGAGGAGCGGCCGGAGGCGATCACCGAGGCTCATCTCGCCTACTTCGAGGCGGGCGCGAGCGTGGCGATCACCTCCAGTTACCAGGCCACCTTCGAGGGTTTCGCGGGGCGTGGCATCGGGCGCGCGCGGGCTGCCGAACTCATGGCGCTGAGCGTCGAGCTGGCCGTCGACGCGGCGGTGGCGGCGCATGCGCGGGGCATCACGCGCCCGCTGCTGACGGCCGCCTCGGTCGGCCCGTACGGGGCGATGCTGGCGGACGGCTCCGAGTACCGGGGCCGGTACGGACTGAGCGTGGCCGAGCTGGAACGGTTCCACCGGCCCCGGCTGGAGGCGTTGGCCGCCGCCCACCCCGATGTCCTCGCGCTGGAGACGATCCCGGACACCGACGAGGCCGAGGCGCTGCTGCGGGCGGTCCAGGGGCTGGACGTGCCCGCCTGGCTGTCGTACACCGTCGCCGGTGACCGCACCCGCGCCGGGCAGCCGCTGGAGGAGGCCTTCGCGCTCGCAGCCGACGCCGAGGAGATCGTCGCCGTGGGCGTGAACTGCTGCTCGCCCGACGATGTGGACGGCGCGATCGAGAC
This sequence comes from Streptomyces sp. ATCC 21386, assembly GCF_018728545.1. NCBI lineage: Bacteria > Bacillati > Actinomycetota > Actinomycetes > Kitasatosporales > Streptomycetaceae > Streptomyces > Streptomyces sp. ATCC 21386. Next base: position 2,857,859 of record NZ_JAAVVL010000001.1, on the reverse strand, counting down.
GGCCGCCCGGGTCACCGGCAAGCCGGTCGTGGTGTACCCGAACAGCGGCGAGACCTGGGACGCGTCGGCACGGGCCTGGACCGGGCGGTCGACGTTCACGACCGAGCAGGTGGAGGGGTGGCGGGCGGCCGGGGCCCGGCTGATCGGCGGGTGCTGCCGGGTGGGTCCCGAGGCGATCGCGGCCGTCGCGAAGTCACTGGGCTGACCGGACCGGGGCGTCCGCCGTGCGTGACCGCGTGCGGGCGGGTGGGGGCTGAACGCGCGGTGCCCCGCGCCCCTCACGGGGCACGGGGCGGCGGGGCGCCGGCGTCTACTTCGCCTCGCTGTCGTACTTCGAGGTCGACCAGAAGTAGCCGAGAACCGCGAGGCCCAGGCACCAGGCCACCGCGAGCCAGCCGTTGTGGCCGATCTCGGTGCCGAGGAGCAGTCCGCGCAGGGTCTCGATGGCGGGGGTGAAGGGCTGGTACTCGGCGATCGGCCGGAACCAGCCCGGCATCGTGTCGGCCGGGATGAAGGCGCTGGAGATCAGCGGCAGCAGGACCAGCGGCTGCGCGCTGTTGGCGGCCGCCTCGGCGTGCGGGCTGGACAGACCCATGCCGACCGCGATCCAGGTGAGCGCCAGGGAGAACAGCGCGAGGAGCCCGAAGGCCGCCAGCCATTCCAGGGCCGAGGCGTCGACGGAACGGAACCCGATGGCGACACCCACGGCGCCGACGAACACCACGCTGGCGAGGCAACTCAGCACGCTGCCGGCGACATGCCCGACGAGGACGGAACCGCGATGGATCGCCATCGTGCGGAAGCGGGCGATGATGCCCTCGTTCATGTCGGTGGCGACCGACACCGCGGTCCCGACGACGGTGCCGCCGATGGTCATCATCAGGATGCCCGGGACGATGTAGGCGATGTAGTCGGAGCGGTCGCTGCCGCCGATGCCCGCGCTCATCACGTCGCCGAAGATGTAGACGAAGAGCAGCAGCAGCATGATCGGGGTCAGCAGCAGGTTGAGCGTGAGGGAGGGGTAGCGGCGCGCGTGCAGGAGGTTGCGGCGCAGCATCGTCGAGGAGTCACGGACGGCGAGGGCGAGGGAGTTCGGGCGGGCGGGGGCCAGGGGGGCACTCATCGGACGGTCTCCTTGGACGGGTTCGGCGGGGTGGGGACGTCGGTGCCGGTCAGGGCGAAGAACACGTCGTCGAGGTCGGGGGTGTGCACGGTGAGTTCGTCGGCCTCGACGCCGGCGGTGTCCAACCGGTCGAGCACGGAGCGCAGTTCGCGCTGGGTGCCGCCGCTGGGGAGCTGCAGGGTGAGGGCCTCGTCGTCCCGGGTGACCTCGCGCAGTGCGGTGGCGGCGGAGCGGTAGGCGGCCGGGTCGGTGAAGCGGAGGCGGACGTGGCCGCCGGGTATCTGCCGCTTCAGTGCGTCGGCGGTGCCCTCGGCCACGATCCGGCCGCCGTTCAACACCGCGATGCGGTCGGCGAGTTCGTCGGCCTCCTCCAGGTACTGGGTGGTGAGGAAGACGGTGACGCCGTCGGAGACCAGCTCGCGGATGATCTGCCACATGGTGTGGCGGCTGCGTGGGTCGAGGCCGGTGGTCGGCTCGTCGAGGAAGATGATCCGCGGGCCGCCGACCAGGGTCATGGCGATGTCGAGCCGGCGCTTCATGCCGCCCGAGTAGGTGGAGGCGGGCTTGCGCGCGGCCTCGGTGAGGTCGAAGCGCTCCAGCAGTTCGGCGGCGACCCGGCGCCCCTCCTTCCTGGACAGGTGGTGCAGGTCCGCCATGAGGAGCATGTTCTCCTCACCGGTGATCAGCCCGTCGACGGCGGAGAACTGTCCGGTCACCCCGATCACGGAGCGGATGGCCTGGGGGTGCTGGTGGCCGCCGACCCGGATCTCGCCGGCGTCCGGGGTGACGAGCGTGGAGAGGATCTTGACGGCGGTGGTCTTGCCGGCGCCGTTCGGGCCGAGCAGGGAGAAGATCGTTCCCTCGGGCACGGTCAGGTCGACACCGTCGAGGACGGTCTTCTCGCCGTACGCCTTGCGCAACCCGTGTGCCGCGATGGCCTGGTTCTTCATGGTGGGTGTCGCCCTTTCCGGGGTCGTCAGAGGCTGCGGGCGGTGATGTCGCCGTAGCCGGTGGTCGCGTGGATGTCGAGTCGGGAGCCGGTGCCCCCGCTGTTCCGGAGCGAGTTGTGGATCCGGCCGTAGGAGGTGCCGGCGTCCAGGGAGGCCGAGGCTCCGGTGGCGGCGCCGACGGAGATCTCGCCGTACCCGGTGTGCAGGGTGACGGTGCCGCCGGCGGCCTCGGTGATGCGCAGGTCGCCCTTGCCGCTGGTGATGTCGGCGGAGCCGTCCAGGCGGCCGACCAGTGCGTCGCCGGCCAGGATGTTCAGGCGGGCGCTGGCCGCCTCGTCGAGCTTGACCTGACCGTGCGCACCGTCGATGGCGACGTCGCCCAGCCGCCCGACGCCGCGGAACTCGGCGGCGGCCGCCTTGGCCTCGACATGGGAGCCGGCGGGCAGTTGGACGGTCACCTCCAGACTTCCGGAGGGACCGAGGAGTTCGTTCTTCGCCGGCGGGGCCTGGATCCGCAGCACCCCGTCGCGGTAGTCGACCGTGGTCCGCTCGGCGGCCCTGACGTCCCGGCCCTTGGCGGCGTCGGCGGGCCGGACGTCGACGGTGGTGTCGGCCCGGTCGGCGGCGATGAGCCGCACGCGCCCGGCGGGGATGTTCAGGACGGCGGAGATCGGGGCGGGGGTCTCGAACTTCTGCATGGTGCTCTCCTTCGGCTTTCGCTCTGCGGCTTCGCTCTGCGGCTCTCGCCGTTCGCGCTTCGTTTCCGACAACGGAAAAGCTACGTTGCGTTCGAAGTTCCAGCAACACTCTTGTTGCATAGACAAAGGATTTTTGCAGGCCAGAGCCATAATTTCATTGCAACGGATGCGAGAGTAATGCAACAACCCGCACGGGCAACGTTGCAATGGATTGGGCGTGAACGCTATAGTCGGCGTCGGCGCACACGGAGCACAGAAGGAGACAGCGATGCCGGGAGGCAGGCTCACCCAGCAGGAACGCCAGCAGATCGCACTAGGGCTGGCCGACGGCCTCGCCTACGCGGAGATCGCCCGGCGACTGGAGCGCCCCACCTCGACGATCACGCGTGAGGTGATGCGCAACGGCGGCCCCACCGCCTACCGCGCCGACCTGGCCCACCGCGCCACCGAACGCCGCGCCCACCGGCGCCGCCGGAGCACGCCCCGGGCCGCACAGACCCCCGAGCAGGTTCCCGGCCGCGACGCCGAGGCCGTCCGCGAGTACGAGGAGACGTTCACCAACGTCATGATGGCCTCGGGCATGCCCACGATGATGGCCCGGGTGATGGCCTGCCTCACCCTCACCGACAGCGGCAGCCTCACCGCGTCCGAACTGGCCCAGCGGCTCCAGGTCAGCCCGGCCTCCGTCTCGAAGGCGATCGCGTTCCTCGACAGCCAGGGCATGGTCCGCCGGGAACAGGGCGAACGCCGCCGGGAGCGCTACATCGTCGACGACGACGTCTGGTACCAGTCGATGATCGCCAGCGCCCGCGCCATCGCCCAGGTCGTCGAGACCGCCCGCCAGGGCGTCGGCGTCCTCGGCCCCGGCACCCCCGCCGCCGCCCGCCTGGAGAACGTCGCCCGCTTCCTCGACTTCGTCAGCGAGAACACCACCCGCGCCGCCGAGCAGGCACGCGAGATCCTGCACACCAAACCTCGGACGCCCACGGACGGCACCGCCGGACCGGGCGCCGACCACGGGTAGGGGCAGCCGTCCGTGGACCGCCCGGTCCCTCACGGGCTCCGGCGGAAGCGGCGCAGGGCCGGCAGCGGACCTCCGCCGGAGGTGACGAAGGTGCCGGCGCCCTGGACTCTGCGCGGCCGCCGGGCGTCCGCCGCCCAGAGGGCGAGCTCGGGGTCGTAGGGGCCGTGGACGACGGTCCCGGCCTCCGGGGAGTCGAAGACACGGACCGGATGGGTGTGGTCCCAGACCGGCCAGGCCGGGTCGCCCACCGTCGCGAAGCGAACCCAGGCGCCGTGCAGGGCGGTGGCGAGGTCGCGGGGGGCGTGCTCGCCGGCCAGCTTGGCGGAGGCGGCGGTGTCGCCGGTGTCGAAGACGAAGCCGAGTTCGAGGGCGTGGCAGGAGCCGAGGGCGGGAACGCCGGAGGACCAGGCGAACTCGTAGACGTAGGACCGGGCGTGCTCGACGCGGGCGTCCGCCACCCGGTGCAGGGGGACCCGGAGCAGGTGGTCGGTGACGAGCTGACCCACCAGGTCGGCGGTGCCCTTGTCCGGGTGCAGGTCGCGGTAGGCGCGCGGGACCTCGGGGCCGCAGTGGCAGCGGGCGCGCGCGCCGGCCAGCGCGACCGTCCCGAGGCGGTCGACGCGTTCCTGGAGGCCGCCGGGGACGAGCCAGAGCCGGTGCTCGTCGCGGGTCCAGCCCATGAGGAGGTCGATGCCCGGGGCCGCGCCGTGCTCGGTCAGCGCCTGGAGCGGGTCGGTGGGAAGCAGGTCGCCGTCGACGACGATGCCGAAGGCGGGACCGCCGAGCACCGGGCTGCTCAGGCGGCCGACCTCGGCCTGCGCCTCGGCGAGCGCGGTCCGGTCCACGGCGGCGAAGGCCGAGGCGGTCGCCGGCACCTTGAGCCGGTTCGCCATCCGGCGGACCATCCGCCGCACCTTGTCGCGGTCCAGGGCCTCCGGCGGCCCGCTCTGCAGCACGGCACGACGGAACAGGCCCCGGGCGCGGGGCATCGCCAGCAGCGCGCCGACGCTGATGGCGCCCGCCGACTGGCCGGCCAGGGTGACCCGGTCCGGATCACCGCCGAACGCCGTGATCGAGTCCCGCACCCACTCCAGCGCGGCCAGTTGGTCACGCAGCCCGAGGTTGGGCGGGGCGTCCGGGAAGAGGCCGTAACCCTCCACGCCCAGGCGGTAGTTGAGGGAGACGAGCACGACCCCGTCCCGGGCGAAGGCGGCGCCGTCGTAGACCGGGACCGCCGACGAGCCCCGGGTGAGGGCGCCGCCGTGGAGCCAGACCAGGACCGGCAGCCGTGCCCCGGGGCCCGGCTCAGGTGTCCACACGTTCAGGTTGAGGCAGTCGTCGCCCGGGACGGCGGGGTCCGACAGATAGCGGGCGAACGCCTCCGAGTACGCCGGTTTCGGCGGCGTCGGCCCGAAGGCGAGGGCGTCACGCACCCCCGACCAGGGCTCGGGCGGGGAGGGCGGGCGGAACCGGCGGGGGCCGAAGGGCGGGGCCGCGTACGGGACGCCCCGGAACACCGCGATCGGGTCCCCGTGGCCGTCCCCGTACTCGTACTCGTACGTGCCGCGTACGTCGCCGTACGGCGTCCTGACCACGGGGTCCTGCCGGTCTGCCGTCATCGCGCACCAGCTCCTCACGCCACCCGCTCGTGCACCGTCGTCCACCTCAGAGCACCACACCCCTTCGCGGTATTCCGGTCGTGCGGGGTTCTGAGCGGCCGTTCGAGCGACAGCGCCCGCGCCGGGGCGAGCGCCGTGCGCGGGGCGGCGGCCATCTGGCGTGCATCCGTTGAGCGGGGGAAGACGTCGTCGATGTCGCTGTGGAGGTTGCCGTGGTTCTCGCCGGTGCCGCCGCGGGCCGGCAGGGCGGGCTCTGTGGGGATCGCCCGCAGAGCCCGGCGCGCGTACCCCCGGACAGCACGCCCGGTGTCCCGCGCCGGGCGACGCCCACGGGAAGCACCTCACGCACGCCGTTGGTCGCCCCGCACGTACGCTCCCGCACACGCCGCGGCCGCGGCGGCCTCGGCGGCCCGGTCCGCGTCGGCTTCGTCGAGTGGGTCGCCGCTGGTCAGCAGGCGGTAGTAGAGGGGGGCGGAGACGGCACGGATCACCTCCTCGGCATCGGTGCCCTCGGGCACTTCACCCCGGTCGACGGCCTGTCGGACGCACGGTGCCCACTCCCTGACGCGTATGCCGTAGAAGCGGTGCAGGGCCTCGGCGGTCTTCGCATCGCAGGTGGCGGCGGCGATCACCGCCTTGAACAGCGCTCCCTGCCGCGGATCGGCCAGCGTGCGCTGCACCAGTCGGGCGTTGGCCTTGAGATCACCGAGCAGCGAGCCGGTCTCGGTGCGCGGCACGGACTGCTCGGCCATGTCCACCAGCACATCGGCCACCAGGCTGGTCACCGTTCCCCAGCGGCGGTACACGGTGGTCTTGCCCACCTCGGCGCGGCGTGCGATGTCGGCGAGGTCCAAGTGGGCGAAGCCATGCTCCGCCAGGGCGTCACCAGCCGCCCGCAGCACCGACGCCCGCACCCGCGCCGTGCGCCCACCCGGACGGACGGTCCCCGGATCCGCACCCTCAAACCCCATAACGGGACTCCAGTTTCGTTAATCTCTCGCGCCTGCTACGTTGAGGGCCACACTAACGGCACGTCAGACCCATTAGCCAGAACATGCGGCAAGAGAGGAACAGCGATGGAACACCGACGGCTGGGCGCGTCCGGGCTCAAGGTCCCCGCCCTGAGCTTCGGCGCCGGCACCTTCGGCGGCCAAGGGCCCCTGTTCGGCGCCTGGGGCAACACCGACGCCCAGGAAGCCCGCCGCCTCGTGGACATCTGCCTGGACGCCGGGATCACGATGTTCGACACCGCCGACGTCTACTCCGCCGGCGCATCCGAGGAGGTGCTGGGCAGAGCGATCAAAGGCCGCAGGGACCAGGTGATCGTGTCCACCAAGACCGGCTTGCCGATGGGCGACGGGCCGGGCGACGCGGGTTCCTCCCGCTCGCGGCTGATCACCGCCTGCGAGGACGCCCTGCGTCGGCTCGACACCGACCACATCGACCTGTTCCAGCTGCACGCCTTCGACGCCGGCGCACCGGTCGAGGAAGTCCTGTCCACACTCGACGATCTCGTACGAGCAGGGAAGGTCCGCTACGTCGGCATCTCCAACTTCTCCGGCTGGCAGGCGATGAAGTCCCTCGCGAGCGCGGAGAGATACGGCCGCCCCCGCTATGCCGCCCACCAGGTCTACTACTCACTCATCGGTCGCGACTACGAATGGGAGCTGATGCCCCTCGGGCTCGATCAGGGCCTCGGAGCCCTCGTCTGGAGCCCGCTCGGCTGGGGACGGCTCACCGGAAAAGTCCGCCGCGGCCGGCCGCTGCCGGCCAACAGCCGACTGCACCGCACCGCGGACCACGGCCCGCCGGTCGAGGACGAGCACCTCTACCGTGTGGTCGACGCCCTCGACGAGATCGCGCAGGAGACCGGCAGAAGCATTCCGCAGATCGCCATCAACTGGCTGCTGCAGCGACCGACCGTCTCCTCAGTGATCATCGGCGCCCGCGACGAGTACCAGCTTCGCCAGAACCTCGGCGCCGTCGGCTGGACGCTCACGCCCGACCAGATGGCGAAACTCGATGCGGCGAGCGACAGGACGGCGCCCTACCCGTACTTCCCCTACCACCGCCAGGAAGGCTTCGCCCGCCTCAACCCACCGGTTGCCACCAGGCGGTCCGTCGGCTCATAGGCGGGTCAGCCACCTGCTGCCGCCCGCGGCGACTCGCCGCTCGCGGCTTCGCCGACAGGCCCCGCTTGTTCGAGGTTTCGAAAGTTTTGGCCGGGGTGATCCTCCGAATTCCTGCTTCTTCCCGCCGTGTTGAGTTGGGCTTAACGTAGAGAGCGCTTGCTACTCGGCTCGGGATCGGCCGTGGGCGGAGCCCTGTTCGAAAATTTCACCGGCCCACGGGACGGGCCCTGAGAGGTGGAGTCGCGATGGTGCGTGGCGGGAGCGCGACGACCGGGCCGACGCTGGCGGTGGTGGCGCGCGAGGCCGGGGTGTCCGTGCCCACGGCCTCGAAGGTGGTCAACGGACGTGAGGACGTGGCCCCCGAGACCAGGCGCCGGGTCACCGAGGCGTTGGACCGGCTCGGCTATGTCCGCAGACCCCGGTTCGACGCGTCCAAGCCGCCCCGCATGGTCGACCTGGTGGTGCACTCCCTGGAGAGTTCCTGGTCGGGCGCCGTACTGCACGGCGTCGAGCAGGCCGCCCACGACGCCGGCCTGGAGGTCGTCGTCTCGGCCGGCCTGACCCGCACCCGGGGCGCCCGCCCCGAACGCGGCTGGTTCGACAAGCTGACCGCCCGCGGCTCCGCCGGAGTGCTCTTCAACCTGGCCGAACTGTCCCCCGCCCAGTACTCCTGGCTCACCCAGCACCGCATCCCCTTCGTACTGATCGACCCGGTTCTGGAGCCGCCGCCCGGCGTACCGTCCGTGGGCGCCGCCAACTGGCAGGGCGGGACGACCGCCACCGACCATCTGCTGTCCCTGGGCCACGAGCGGATCGCCGTGATCGCCGGCTACCGGCGCAAGATGTGCAGCAGCGCCCGGGTCGCGGGCTACCGCTCGGCGCTCACGGCGGCGGGCCTGCCGTACCGGCCGGAGTACGTCCGTTACGGCAACTTCATGGAGACCACCGCCCGGCACCGGATGCTGCAACTGCTCGACCTCCCCGAGCCCCCGACCGCCGTCTTCGTCTGCTCGGACAAGATGGCCCTCGGCGTCTACGAGGCACTCGCCGAACGGGGACTGCGGGTGCCGGACGACATCAGCGTCGTCGGATTCGACGACCTTCCCGAGGCCCGCTGGGCGTCCCCCCGCCTGACCACCGTCCGCCAGCCGCTCTCGGAGATGGCCCAGACCGCGCTACGGCTGCTGGTGCGGATGATGGAGGGCGACCAACCGGAGGGCACCCGCACCGAGTTGTCGACGCGGCTGGTGGAGCGGGCCAGTACGGGGGCGCCGCGCCCGGTCTGAGCCGGTGGGGCGGAGTGCGTCGCGGTTCGGTCAACTGGTTGCGGGGGACCTCGGTTCGAGTGAACGGTAAGTGTCGTGGGACCGTACGCATAGGGATGGCCGATCGGGTGTCCCGGCGGTCCCGAGGCCCCGGCCCACTCCGCACCACCAGCACCGAGCTCCACATGCTCCACAGGGAAGGACCTTCGGGTTGTCGCACATACGCTCTCCGCAGCTTCCGGGACCGACGCCGACACCGGACGACGACAAGGCCCCGGAGGACGCCGCCCCTCCGCGGCGGGACGCGGCCGCGGAGACCGAGCCGACGGCGGGGACGCGGGCGGAGACACCGGCTGACAAGGCGGAGCGGGCGGAGAGGCCGGAGACACCCGAGGAGTCCGGGCAGTCCGAGGAGTCTGCTGATTCGGCGCCCACCCCCGAGGCAGATCGGGAGCACTCCGAGGCCACGGCCGAGCCCAAGACGGACATCACCGCACCCGACACGGACATCCCCGCACCCGTGGCGGAGTCCTCCACACCCGCGCCCGGCGCCTCCGCACCCGAGACAGCCACTCCCGACCCGGACGCGGACCCGGCCCCGGACCCGGACTCGGGCCCCGGCGCGGACCCGGCTCCCGCCGCGGCCCCCTCCCCCGGCTGGCGCGTGCGGCACCCCCGGGCCGCGCGTGGGCTCGCCTGGGCCGCTACGGGGCTGGCCTTCGTGCTCGTGCTGTTCGCGCTCGTCGTGCCGAACGACATCACCGACCTCGACCCCGCCCGGTTCCTGCGGATCCCGGCGGAGGGCATCCTCGTGGCGGGCCTGCTGCTCGTCCTGCCCGCGAAGGCGCGCCGCGTGGCGGTCGTGGTGGTCGGCGTGGTGCTCGGCCTGCTGACCATCGTCAAGGTGCTGGACATGGGGTCGTACTGGACCCTCGACCGTCCGTTCGACCTGGTGCTGGACTGGATCCTGCTGGACGACGCGCTGTCGTTCATGAAGGACTCGCTCGGTGGGGCCGCCGCGCAGGCCGCGACCGTCGGGGTGATCGCGCTCGCAGTGGCGCTGCCCGTCCTGATGACGCTCGCGGTCGTACGACTGAGCCGGCTCATGGTGCGCAACCGGCACACGGCGAGCCGTACACTCCTCGTCCTGGGGACCGCGTGGATCACCTGCTCGACGCTGACGCTGGAGATATCCGACGTCCCCGTCGCCTCGCACAGCGCGGCCACCCTCGTCGAGAACCGGATCGAGGCGGTCGGCAACGGTCTGAAGGACGGCGAGGCGTTCCGCAAGCAGGCCGCGGTGGACGCCTTCGCCGACGTACCGCCGGACCAGTTGCTGACGGGGCTGCGCGGCAAGGACGTACTGATCACCTTCATCGAGAGCTACGGCCGTTCCGCGATCGACGACCCGCGGATGGGCGAACCCCTCGGTGAGACCCTCGCGCAGAAGACGCAGGAGCTGAAGGACGCCGGGTACGCCTCGCGGAGCGGCTGGCTGCGCTCCCCGATCACGGGCGCCGGCAGCTGGCTGGGGCACTCCACGTTCCTGTCCGGTCTGTGGATCAAGAACCAGTCGCGGTACAACCATCTCGTCGCGAGCGACCGGCTCACCCTCACCGAGGCGTTCCGCCGCACCGGCGCCTGGCGCACGGTCGGGATCGTGCCCGGCACCCAGAAGGCGTGGCCCGAGGGCAAGTACTTCGGGCTGGACCACATCTACGACTCCGACCAACTGGGCTACCAGGGGCCGAAGTTCAGCTGGTCCACGATGCCCGACCAGTACACGCTGAAGGCCTTCCGGGAGCTGGAGCACGGCAGGGCGGACCGGGAGCCGATGATGGCGGAGATCATCCTGACCTCCAGCCACAACCCGTGGGCGCCGATCCCGAGCACGATCCCCGAGGAGCAGATCGGTGACGGCTCGGTCTACCACTCCCTCCAGAAGGCCGAGGGCAAGAACCCGACAGAGGTCTGGAAGGATCCGCTGGCCGTCCGGGACGAGTACCGCAAGTCCATCCAGTACTCGGTGACCAGCCTCGTCGACTTCGTCGCGAAGTACGGCTCCGAGGACACCGTGCTGGTCTTCCTCGGCGACCACCAGCCCAACAAGACGGTCACCGGCGACGATCCCAGCCACGACGTGCCGGTGTCGATCGTCGCCAAGGACCCCGAGGTGCTGGAGAAGATCTCCGACTGGGGCTGGACGGACGGGCTCAAGCCCGCCGACTCCACGCCGACCTGGCGGATGGACAAGTTCCGTGACCGCTTCATGACGGCGTTCGGGCCGCAGCAGCCGGGCGGCACGCCCTGATCGCCGACGTGCCACGTCGGAGGGCCGATCCGGCAGGTCGGCCCTGGGGGTCAGGCCCCTCCGGAGGGCCGATCCGCGCGGGGCGGCACCGGGGTTGAGACCGCGCCGGAGGACCGATCCACCCGAAAAGCGGCTCCGGGGGCCGAGGCCGCACCGCCGAGCGGCCCCACACCGGGCAGGGCCTCGCGGGCCTTCCCCGGGTCGGCGGGGGCTCAGCCCGAGGCGCCCACGGGCTCGCGCGGGGCCCCGTCGCCGGCCGGGGGCAGGTCACCGCGTTCGACCGGCACACCGCGGAGCGGGGGGATGTCGCGGTGGCGGGGCGGGAGAAGGAAGGCCAGTTCGGCGTCGGTGGGCCGGTGGGCGTGGAGCGCGGCGGCCCGCAGGGCGCCGCGGTCGACGGCGGTCTCGGCGGCGCTGATCCGCAGGAGGTGCCCGTCCTCCGGTACGGCGTACTCGTGCCGGCCCGCCGAGGTGCGGTACCAGGTTTCCCCGTCGCGCTCGCAGTGGACCACCTCGCCGGTACCTCGGCCCACCGGCTCCTCGGGACAGTCGGCGGCGGTCATCGTGCCCCGGTCGACGAGGAGCAGGAGCTGGGCGCTGTTCTCGTGGGACCGGTAGGCGGCGGAGAACCCGTCGTCGCCGTACACGCCGACGGACTGCCGGGCCAGCGTGAACCCGGGGGACTCGGTGACGTGGATGAGCCCCGGCGCGAGGCCCAGCGCCTCGGCACGGGCGTACAGTTCGGCCCGGTCGGGGAGCGGTGCGACGGGCTCCCTGTCCCCGACCACGACCTCCTCGGTGCCGCAGGCGGCGAGCAGCGCCGGCAGGAGTGCCAGGGGCAGCAGAGACCGAGCGGCACGGAGCATGGACATGCCCACCATCCTGCCGCACAGATGTTTCACAGGTGAGCCAAAGGCTCCGTTCCGGGAGAGCGCTTGCTCGCGTGTCCGATTCCTTCAAGACCGGGCGTCACCCCTCGGCCTACGGTGGCCGCATGACTCCACGACTCGACGCGATCGGGATGGTGGCCTCGGACATGGCCGCCTCCGTCACCTTCTACCGCCGACTCGGTTTCGCCTTCCCCGAGGGTGCCGAGGAGCTGCCGCACGCAGAGGCCCGACTGCCGGGCGGGCTGAGGCTGTTGCTCGACACCGAGGAGACCGTTCGCTCCTTCCATCCGGCGTACCGCCGGGGGACGGGCGGCGGTGCCGGGCTCGCCCTGTTGTGCGACAGTCCGGCCGAAGTCGACGCGGTGTACGAGGAGTTGACCGGCGCGGGGTACCACGGCGAACTCAAGCCGTGGAACGCGGTGTGGGGGCAGCGCTACGCCGTGGTGCTGGACCCCGACGGCAACGGCGTCGACCTCTTCGCGCCCCTGCCGACACCCGCCGAGGGGTAGCCGCCCGCGGACGGGTGGCCTCCATCCGGCGGGCGGCCACCCGTCGCGGCTACCGTCCACCGAGCAGTTCACCGAGGGGCAGCCCCGTCAACTCCCTTACGTCCCGGGCGAGATGCGCCTGGTCGGCGTAGCCGGTCCGGGCCGCCGTCTCGGCGAAGGGCACACCGTCCCGGGCGAGCGCGAGCGCCCGTTGCAGCCGCAGCACCCGGGACAGCGTCTTGGGTCCGTACCCGAAGGCGGCGAGCGACTTACGGTGCAACTGCCTTGCCCCGAGGCCGAGTTCGTCGGCGGTCGCCGCGACCGGCCGGCCCTCCCCGAGGGCGCCGACGAGCTGCCGCAGTACCGGATCGGGCCGCCCCAGCTCGGCCGCCCGCTCCAGGGCCACCTCTTCGAGGCCGCTCGCCGGATCGTCCGCCGCGTTCACCCGGGCCGTGAGGCGCCGCACGACCGCCGGTGACCACAGCTCGGCCAGGTCCACCCGCCGGTCCCGCAGCTCGTGGGCGGGCACCCCCAGAAAGCCGGGCGCCTGCCCGGGGAAGAACCGGAGCCCGGCCCACCTGCCGGACCCCCCTTCGGTGACGTACGCCCGGGTGTCGGGGCCGGCGACCACCAGCCGTCCCTCGTTCCAGAGCAGGTCCATGCACCCGTCGGGCAGGACCCGCCCCGCACCCGGCCGACTCGGGTTGTCGGCCCACACCACGGCCCCGGCCAGCCGAGAACCCCTTTCGACATACACGACGAAAAGGCTACGCCTGAGGCCGAGGGCTCCGCCCGGCCGACCCGGGGGCGCGGGGAACTGCGCGAGGAACCACGGCCGGCCCGCGGATGCCGGAGGTGCACAAGACGACGCACCGCCCGCCCAGGCCCCACCACATCCCACCGTCGCCCGGCACAGGACAGTCCACCGCGCGCGCCGCCCCGCGAAAACCTGCCGTCACCCGGCGGCTGACGGCACACCGCCCGCCCAGGCCCCGGCCACGGCCCCCTGCCCCGGCCCTATTCCTCCCCCTTCTTCGCCGGGGACCGCAGACGCGACGTCACGTCCTCCGGGGGGAGGAAGCGGGACCAGCGTTCGGGGAACTCCGAGGGCATGTCGGGGTCCTCCGGGTCGTGGGAGCGGGCGGCGGCGGCGCGGGCGACGTACTCGGCTGCCTGTTCCTCGCGGAGGCGCTCGTTCGCGGCGCGGGCGGCGGCCGTGGCCGCGGCGGGCCAGACACGGTCGATCGCGGCGTTGACGGCGGCGCCGACGAGGACGGCGAAGGCGCCCACGCCGATCCACAGGAGGACGGCGACGGCGGCCGCCAGGGAGCCGTAGATCGTCGCCCCCTCGACCGTGTTCGTCAGGTAGATGCGGAGCAGGAAGCTGCCCAGCACCCACATGCCGAGGGCGACCAGGGCGCCGGGGACGTCCTCGACCCAGGGGGAACGGACCGGCACCGACACGTGGTAGAGCGTCGTCAGGAAGACGATGGACAGGACGATCACGACAGGCCAGTAGAGGACCTGGACGACGGTCGCCGACCACGGGACGATCCGGACGACGGCGTCGGGGCCGGCCACCATCAGCGGTAGCGCGATCGAGCCGATCAGCAGCGCCACGAGGAAGAGCAGGAACGCCATGAGCCGGGTCTTGACGATGCCGCGGACTCCGTCGAGGCCGTACATGACGGTGATGGTGTCGATGAAGACGTTGACCGCGCGGGAGCCGGACCACAGGGCGAACAGGAAGCCTATGGAGATGACGTCGGGGCGACCGCCCTTCATCACGTCGTCCAGGATGGGCTGCGCGATCTGCGCGACGCCCTTCTCGGACAGGACGGTGCGCGACGCCTCCAGGAGGTTGAGCTCCAGGCTGGCGATGGTGTCGGCGCCGGTCCAGTCGTCGACGTAGCCGAGCAGGCCGATCATGCTGAGCAGCAGCGGCGGCACGGAGAGCAGCGTGAAGAACGCCGCCTCGGCCGCGAGGCCCAGGATGCGGTACTCGATGCAGGAGTTGACGGTGTCCTTCAGGAGCAGCCAGGCGGTCCTGCGCTTGGAGACGTCCCGGTAGAGGGCACGGGCGCGGTGGAGACGCCCGTGGGGGCTCTCCGGCGGTGGGGGTGACTGACTTGCTGGCTGCACGCCCTAACGGTATCCGCCTGCGCGTGCCGCCCTCACCTCCCGGTGCCGCCTGCCGCGCCACGGTCCGCGTGCGGCGCACGGTCCCCTCCGGTCGCGTCACGGGTCAGCAAACAAAGGGAAACCCAGCAGAAATCAAAGGTGATTCCGAATCTCCTTTTCTGTCATGAACGTGCTGGCTGAATCGATGAGGGGACGGAAGTGGAACGCGCGAGCGTGTTTACACCGCCCCTTTCGAAAGTTCCCCGCTGGAACACCCCGGGACCCCGGATCCGACAGGTCGGAACGGGCTCGGAAAAGGAGCGGGAAAGGAGCGGGAAAGCGCCAATTACCCGACCTCCCTTGACCGGTTCGTGAATGTACCGAAAGAATCCGGATTGCATTCCGCTGCGCCCCTCTGGACCAGATGCCGGCACAGCGCACACCGGGGGACCGGTCAAGGCTCCGACCAGGCCTGATCAATTCCGCCACAGCCGTCACCGCTCTCCGTTCCCGTAACTCTCCCCCCTCTTTCTGTCATTCCGCGCGCCGTCCCGTTCACCCCCGGGCGCCTTCCATCGCAATACCTGTCGCGGAGAAATTCAATGACATTGCCAGCGCCACGACCCGTGGTGGAAATACCGGGCGAGGTCCAGGGGGCCGAGCCGGACGCGGCGGAATCGTACACCGCCCTCGAACAACTCCTCGGCGAAGTTCTCGCCGGAGTCGCACACGTCGAACACGTGCCCGCAGAAAGCCATTTCTTCGACGATCTCGGTGCCAACTCGCTGACAATGGCACATTTCTGCGCCCGCGTCAGGAAGCACCCGGATCTGCCGTCGGTGTCCATCCGGGACGTCTACGCCCACCCGACGATCCGCGGCCTCGCCGCCGCGCTGACCGAGGCACCGGCCCCGCCGGCCGCCCCGCCCGAGCCCGCCGAGCCCGTGCACCCGGGCAGCACGTTCCGCTACGTCCTGTGCGGTGTGCTGCAGTTGCTCCTCTTCGGCGGCTACTGCCTGCTCGCCGCCTCCGGATACGCGCAGGGATACGCGTGGGTGGCGGACGCCTCCGGAGTGGTCGAGATCTATGTGCGTTCGGCCGTCTTCGGCGCGCTCGCCTTCCTCGCCCTGTGCGTCCTGCCGGTCGCCGCCAAGTGGCTGCTGATCGGGCGGTGGAAGCCCCGGGAGTTCCCCGTGTGGGGCCCGGCGTACCTGCGGTTCTGGCTCGTCAGGACCCTGCTGCGCACCAGCCCGATGGCCCTGTTCGTCGGCAACCCGCTGTACGTGCTGTACCTGCGGGCCCTCGGCGCCCGCATCGGACCGGGCGTCACCATCCTCAGCCGCACCCTGCCGGTCTGCACCGACCTGCTGACCATCGGCGCGGGCACCGTCGTCCGCAAGGACTCCTACTTCCTCTGCTACCGGGCGCGCGCCGGGCGCATCCGCACCGGCACCGTCACCCTCGGCCGGGACGCCTTCGTCGGCGAGCACACCGTCCTCGACATCGGCACCGCCCTCGGCGACGGCTCCCAGCTCGGCCACTCCTCCGCGCTGCGGGCCGGCGAGTCCGTCCCGGCCGGAGAGAGCTGGCACGGCTCTCCGGCCCGCCCCACGGACGTGGACCACACCCGGGTCCCCCCGCTCCCCCGCCGCCCCCTGCGCCGGGCCGGCTACGCGCTCGCCGCCCTGCTCCAGACCCTGCTGCTGTACGTGCCGCTGACCGTCGGCGGCGCCTATCTGCTGCTCACCGCCGCGCCCGAGCTGGACACCCTGCTCGACACGGCGTCGCTGCACGTCACCTCGGGCCGCTTCCACGTCGAGGCGATGGCCCTGTCACTGGCACTGTTCGCGGGCTCGATCGTCGTCGGGGCCGCCTCGGTGTTCGTCGTGCCGAGGCTGCTGCGCCCGCTGGTGAAACCCGACCGCGTCTATCCGCTGTACGGCTTCCACTACTCCGCGCACCGCGCGATCACCCGTCTGACCAACCTCAGGTTCTTCAAGTGGCTGTGCGGCGACAGCTCGTACATCGTCCCCTACCTCAAGGCCCTCGGATACGACCTCTCGCGGGTCGAGCAGACCGGGTCCAACTTCGGCACCGCGATGCAGCACGAGACGCCGTACCTGGTGAAGGTCGGCAGCGGCACGATGGTCGCCGACGGCCTCTCGGTCATGAACGCGGACTACTCCAGCACCTCGTTCCGGATCTCCCGGACGGCGATCGGCGGGCACAACTTCCTGGGCAACGCCATCGCCTACCCGGTCGGCGGCCGGACCGGCGAGAACTGTCTGCTGGCGACCAAGGTGCTGGTGCCCCTCGACGGCGAGGTCCGCGAAGGGGTCGGACTGCTCGGCTCACCTCCCTTCGAGATACCCCGCTCGGTCGAGCGCGACAGCCGCTTCGACCATCTGCGCGAGGGCGCGGAGCTGCGGCGCCGGCTCGCCGCGAAGAACCGCTTCAACCTGCGCTCGATGGCACTGTTCCTGTTCCTGCGCTGGCTGCACACCTTCGCGCTCACCGTCCTCGGCTTCGCGGCCTTCGACCTGTACGGCCACCTGGACGGCCCGGCGGCACCGCTCGCCCTCGCCGCGCTGCCCCTGACGGCACTGGTCTTCAACGCCCTCTACTACGCGCTGGTCGAACGGTCCCTGACCGGCTTCCGCCCGCTGCGCCCCCGGCTGTGCTCCATCTACGACCCCGTCTTCTGGCGGCAGGAGCGGCTGTGGAAGCTGCCCGACCGACATCTGGAGATCCTCAACGGCACCCCGTACAAGAACCTCGTCTGGCGGCTGCTCGGGGTCCGTATCGGACGCCGGGTGTTCGACGACGGGGCGTACATCACCGAACGGACGCTGACGGAGATCGGGGACGACTGCACCCTCGCCGCCGGCAGCAAGATCCAGGCGCACTCGCAGGAGGACGGCACCTACAAGTCCGACCACATCACCATCGGCGCCGGCAGCACGCTGGAGGTCCAGGCGTTCGTCCACTACGGCGTGACGCTGGGCGAGGGGGCCGTGCTGGCACCCGACTCCTTCCTGATGAAGGGCGAGGAGGTGCCGCCGCACGCGCGCTGGGGCGGAAACCCGGCGACGGAGACCACCGGAACACGGTAATCGGGGGGAAGAACATGGAACGGTTGGAGCCGGGCGACGCCGCCCGGAAGTACTGGCACGAGGTGCTCACCGCCGGGGGGCGGACCGCGATACCGCGGTGGAGCACCGACCCGGTGAAAGGGGTCGCCGCCTACGAAGTACCCCTCGCCGAAGGGCTGTCGATCGCCGGGGACGGTACGGTCGCACTGCTCGCCGCGCACGCCAGGGTGCTCGCCACGCTGTCGGGCGAGGCTGAGATCACCACCGGCTGGCTGGAGGACGGCCGGCTGCTGCCCTGCCGGCTCACCGCCGCGCCCGGCGACACCTGGCGGGCCCTGCTGTCACACACCCGCCGGGCCACCACCGAGCTTTTGACGCACGCCGCCTTCCCGGTGGCCGCCCTGCGGCACGAACTCGGCCTCGAAGAACCGCCGTTCGAGACGGTGCTCGACACGAGCGGGGGCGACGGCGACCTCGCCGGGGAGGTGGTCCTCCGGGTCGGGCTGGTGCACCGGGACGACGGTCCGGCACTGCGACTGCGCTACCGCACGGACGTGCTCGACGAGGAGGCCGCCGCCCGGATCGCCGGGTACCACGTCACCGCGCTCACCCGGCTCGCCACCGAACCGGACGCCGAGCACGGGCGGCGGAGCCTGGTGGCGGACGACGAACTCCGCTTCCAGCTCGACGGATTGGCCGGGCCACGACGCGAACTGCCCGACCGCAGGGTGCACGAGCTGTTCGAGCAGCGGGTGGTGGCGCACCCGGACGCGGTCGCCGCCGTTCACGGCGACCGGCGCTGGACCTACCGCGAACTCAACTCCCGCGCCAACCAGCTCAGTCGGGCCCTGCTGGTGCGGGGCCTCGGTCACGAGGGCGTCGTCGCCGTGGTGACCGAGCGCAACCTGGACTGGATGGCGGCCGTCCTCGCCGTGTTCAAGGCGGGCGGCGCCTATCTGCCCGTCGAACCGCACTTCCCCGCCGAACGCGTGGCCACCGTCCTCGCCCGCGCCGGCTGCGAGCTGGTGCTCAGCGAGCGGGGCAGCACGGCCACACTGGACCGGGCCCTGGCCGGCCTGCCCGGCGTACGGCGGTTGCTGGTCGAGGACGCCTACGACGAGGCCCACCCGGACTCCGACCTCGGCCTGGACATCGGACCGGACCGGCTGGCGTACATCTACTTCACGTCCGGTTCCACGGGCGAGCCCAAGGGCGCGATGTGCGAGCACGCCGGGATGGTCAACCACCTCCACGCCAAGCTCGACGACCTCGACGTCCGCGAGGGGGACGTGGTCGCGCAGACCGCGCCCCAGTGCTTCGACATCTCCCTGTGGCAGCTGCTGGCCGCTCCTCTGGCCGGCGGGCGGACCCTGCTCGTGGAGCAGGAGGTGATCCTGGACGTCGAGCGGTTCGTCGGCCGGATCGCGGACGGCCGGGCGAACGTGGTCCAGGTGGTGCCGTCGTACCTCGAGGCGGTCCTCGCCCATCTGGAGCAGCACCCCCGTGAACTGCCCGACCTGCGCCGGGTGTCGGTCACCGGGGAGGCGCTGAAGAAGGAGCTGGCGCAGCGCTGGTTCGCCACCGGGCCGGGGATACCGCTGGTCAACGCCTACGGGCTGACCGAGACCTCGGACGACACCAACCACGAGGTGATGGACCGCGTTCCGGAGGGGGACCGGGTGCCGCTCGGCCGTCCCGTCCGCAACGTCCGGGTGTACGTCGTCGACGAGCACCTCTCCCTCGTGCCGCTGGGCGCCCCGGGGGAGATCGTCTTCTCCGGGGTGTGCGTGGGGCGCGGGTACGTCAACGATCCCGAGCGCACCGCGCGGGCCTTCACCACCGATCCGTACCGGCCCGGTGAGCGGCTCTACCGCAGCGGGGACCACGGGCGCTGGCGGCCCGACGGCAAGCTGGAGTTCCTGGGCCGCCGGGACACCCAGGTCAAGGTCCGGGGCTTCCGCATCGAGATCGGCGAGGTGGAGAACGCGCTGCTCCAGGTCGCGGGCGTCCGGGACGGCGCGGTGGTGGTCGCCAGGGGCGCGCACCTGGTCGCCTTCCACTCGGGCCGGCCGCTCGCGGCCGAGGAGCTGCGGGACCGGCTGGCGGCGACGCTGCCTGCGTACATGGTGCCGTCGGTGTTCCACTGGCGGGAGAGCCTGCCGCTGACCGCCAACGGCAAGACCGACCGGCGGACGCTGACCGCGCTGGCCGAGGAACTCGACACGGCGCGCGACGGGTCGGGCGAAGCTCCGCTCACCCCGACCGAGCAGCGGCTGGCCGTCGTGTGGGCCGAGGTGCTCGGGGTGCCGCGGGACCGGATCGGCCGGCACGACCACTTCTTCGACCGGGGCGGCACCTCGCTGTCGGCGGTGAAGCTGGCGATCGCCCTGGACCGGGCGGTGTCCCCCAAGGACGTGGCCGCGCACCCGACCCTGACGGGACTGGCGGGGCTGCTCGACGCTAGGGCCGGCGCCGACACCGTCGATGGGGCGCCACGCTCCGCGCCCCGCTCCGCCGCCGACACCACGGGGAGGTCGTCATGAGTTTTCTGAGCCGACGGCGCGGCGGAGCGCGCCGCGGCCGCGGGGACAGCGAGACGGGGAAGACATCGACGCCGTCGCCGTCTCCGACCGCCGTCGCCCTGCCGGACATCGAACTCTCCACCGACAAGCCGCCGCTCCTCACCGTCTCCCCCGCCGAACCCGCCGCCCACTGGACCGCCGCTCACCGCGGCGCCCTGCGGGCCGCCGTCGCCGAGCACGGCTCGCTGCTGGTGCGCGGCCTGGGGCTGCGGGACGCGGCCGAGACCGGCGCGGTCTTCCACGAGGTGGCCGACACCCTGACGGCCGAGCGGGAGGCCTTCGCGCCGCGCCGGACGTACGCGGACGGCGTGCACTCCTCGACGGCCTGGCCGTCGAACCAGCCGATGTGCATGCACCACGAGTCGAGCTACGCGCTGGAGTTCCCCGGCCTGCTGCTCTTCGCCTGTCTGCAGGCGGCCGAGCGGGGCGGGGCGACCGGGATCGCGGACGCCGAGGCCGTACACGCGGCGCTGCCGCGCGAGGTGACCGAGCGGTTCGAGCGGGAGGGCTGGCTGCTCACGCGTGCGTACCACGACGAGATCGGCGCGTCCGTCGCCGAGGCGTTCGGCACCGCCGACCGGACGGTCGTCGAGGCCTACTGCCGGGCGCACGCCATCGAGTTCGCCTGGCAGCCCGACGGCTCGCTGCACACCCGGCAGCGGCGGGCCGCCGTGC
Organism: Streptomyces sp. ATCC 21386; assembly: GCF_018728545.1. Taxonomy (NCBI): domain Bacteria; kingdom Bacillati; phylum Actinomycetota; class Actinomycetes; order Kitasatosporales; family Streptomycetaceae; genus Streptomyces; species Streptomyces sp. ATCC 21386. The sequence goes on along the minus strand of NZ_JAAVVL010000001.1, from coordinate 2,836,889 downwards.
TCCGGCATCCGGTGACCGGCCGCCGCTGCTGGTTCAACCAGATCGCGTTCCTCAGCGAATGGACCATGGATCCCGAGGTCCGCGAGTACCTGGTGGACCTGTACGGGCCTGCCGGACTGCCCTTCAACACCCGCTACGGCGGCGGCGATCCGATCGGCGCCGATGTCGTCGCGACGCTCAACGAGGTCTACGAGAGGCACACCGTCCCCACCCCGTGGCGACCGGGCGACCTGCTGCTCGTCGACAACATCCGCTGCGCCCACAGCCGTGAGCCCTTCGAGGGGCCGCGCGAGGTGCTGGTGGGCCTGGCCGATCCGGTACGGCCGCCGCGATCCCCCGCACAGGACTCCGACACGAAGGACGAGGTGAGTTTCCGATGACCGAGATTGCGACGACCGAGGTTCCGGGCTTCGCCGTGATCTCCGGCGCCCAGGTGCAGCAGGCCCTGCGGGGCCGGGAACGGGAGATCGTCGAACTGGTCGAGGCCGCCTATCTGTTGCACGGCGACGGGAGGACGGGCGACACGGTCAACCCGCCGTCGTACTTCCTCCGCTTCCCCGACCGTCCCTCCTCGCGGATCATCGCGCTGCCCGCCTCACTGGGCGGGAAGTTCCAGGTCGACGGGTTGAAATGGATCTCCAGCTTTCCGGAGAACACGGTGTCCGGGCTGCCGCGCGCCTCCGCCGTGCTGATCCTGAACGACCACGCCACCGGCTACCCGTTCGCGTGTCTGGAGGCCTCGGTCATCAGCGCGACCCGGACGGCGGCCTCGGCGGCGCTGGCGGCCGACCGGCTGAGCGCCGCGCGCCGGGGGGTCCCGCGTCCGACGCGGGTCGGCTTCGTCGGGACAGGTCTGATCGCCCGGTACATCCACACGTTCCTCGCGGCGACCGGCTTCGCGTTCGAGCAGGTGGGGGTGCACGACCTGGCCGCGGACAGCGCGGCCGGTTTCCGGGGGTACCTGGAGCGGTCCGGCGCGGCCGGGCGGGTGACCGTGTACGACGGCGCCGAGGACGTGATCCGGGCGAGCGAACTGGTGGTCTTCGCGACGATCGCGGGCGAGCCGCACATCCGTGAACCGAAGTGGTTCGCCCACGATCCGCTGGTGCTGCACGTGTCGCTGCGCGATCTCGCGCCCGAGGTGATCCTCGCGTCGGCGAACTTCGTCGACGATGTCGAGCACTGCCTCAAGGCGAACACGTCGCCGCACCTGACCGAACAGCTCACCGGAGCACGGGACTTCCTCGACGGGACGCTCCACGACGTCCTCACCGGCCGGGCGACCGTGCCGGCGGACCGTCCGGTGGTCTTCTCACCCTTCGGCCTCGGGGTCCTGGACCTCGCGGTCGGCGCTCAGGTCCACGAGGAGGTGGCCCGCTCCGGCGGACTGCGGATCGTGGACGACTTCTTCCACGAGCTGCGCCGCCACGGCTGACCGCCGGGCGCAGCGAGTACGACCGTGCACAACCAGGGGGGCAGCGGTGCCAGTCATATCCGTTCCCACGGACTTCAACGAGGAGGAGCTGTACGTCGATCTGCGCCAGGTCGTCGGACAGCAGCTCTTCCTGAAGTGCGAGGGGTTCAACTTCGCCGGCTCGATCAAGCTCAAGGCCGCGTCCGAGATGGTGCGGGCCGCCGAACGGGAGGGGCGTCTCGGGCCGGGCTCGACGCTCGTCGAGTCGTCGTCCGGCAATCTGGGCGTCGCGCTGAGCATGATCGCGGCGAGCCGGGGCTACCGGTTTCTGTGCGTGACCGATTCCCGGTGCAATCCGCAGACCCGGCGCGTGATCGAGGCGCTGGGCAGCCGGGTGCACGTCATCTCCGAGCCGGACCCGCACGGCGGTTTCCTGGGGGCGCGGATCTCGTACGTCCGCGCGCTGTGCGCCACCGATCCTCGGTACGTGTGGCTCGACCAGTACACCAATGAGGCGAACTGGCGGGCGCACTACCGCACCACGGCACCCGCCGTCGCCCGGCAGTTCCCGCGTCTGGACGTGCTGTTCGTGGGGGTCGGCACCTCCGGGACGCTGATGGGCTGCGCCCAGTGGTTCTGGGAGCGGCGGCGCCGGGTGCGGATCGTCGCCGTGGACAGTGTGGGGTCGGTCGCGTTCGGCGGGGCGCCGGGACGCCGGATGATCCCGGGGCTCGGCACGAGCGTGACGCCGGCACTCCTCGACGCGTCGTACGTCGACGACGTCGTCCGGGTGGAGGAGGTCGACACCGTACGGACCTGTCATCGACTGGCCCGCCGGGGCTTCCTCTTCGGGGGCTCCACGGGCACGGTCGTCAGCGGCGCCGGTGAGTGGCTCGCCCGCAACGGCTCGCCCGACACCACGGCGGTGGCGATCTCGCCCGACCTCGGCGAACGCTACCTGGACACCGTCTACCGGCCGGGCTGGCCGCTGGAGCAGTACGGCGAGGCCGTGCTCGCCCCGGAGGAGGAGTTCGGAGCGGGCGACCTGGGGACGGGCGAGCTGGCGGCGCCCGTCTGAGCCGGCCTCCGGGTGCCCGGCGCCGACCGGTTCGGCTCGGCGCCGGGCACCCGCCGCGGGACACCCCTGGCCGTCGCCGTGAGGACGGGACGTCGACGGGTAGGTTCCGGACATGGCATCCAGCACCCACGAAGTGACCAATCAGGCTCCGCCCCTGGTGGACTACGACGTCTTCGCCGCCGACGAGGTCCTGACGGAGGCGGTCGAGCGGCATCTGGCGCCGGAGGTCCTGGAGGAGGCGCGGGACGAGCTGACGGGGTTCGGCCGTACGGCGGGCTCGGCGCAGGTGCAGGAGTGGGGGCGGCTCGCGAACGAGAACCCGCCGAAGCTGCGGGCGTACGACCGGTACGGGAACCGGGTGGACGAGGTCGAGTTCCATCCGTCCTGGCACCGGTTGCTCGGCAAGGGGGTCTCGGCGGGGCTGACGGCGGCCTGGAACCGGCCCGGCGGTCATGTGCGGCGGGCGGCGGCGTTCGTCGTGTGGACCCAGGTCGAGGCCGGCAACGGCTGCCCGCTGTCCATGACGCACGCGGCGGTGCCCGCCCTGCGGACGGACCCGGCGCTCGCCGCCGAGTGGGAGCCGCGGTTGACGTCGCTGCTCTACGACTGGGACCTGCGGCCCGCCGACCAGAAGGCCGGGGCCCTCTTCGGGATGGGCATGACCGAGAAGCAGGGCGGCAGCGACGTACGCGCCAACACGAGCACGGCGCGACCGCTGGCGGAGGACGGCACGTACGAGCTGACGGGCCACAAGTGGTTCTGCTCGGCGCCGATGTCGGACGGGTTCCTGGTGCTCGCGCAGGCTCCCGGCGGGCTCACGTGTTTCCTGGTTCCCCGGGTGCTGCCGGACGGCTCACGGAACGTGTTCCGCATCCAGCGGCTGAAGGAGAAGCTGGGCAACCGGTCGAACGCCTCCGCCGAGGTCGAGTTCGACGGGACGTGGGCGCGCCGGGTCGGGGACGAGGGTGCGGGCGTGCGCACGATCATCGGGATGGTGGCGGCCACCCGGCTGGACTGCGCGCTGGGCGCGGCCTCGTTGATGCGGCAGGCGGTCGCGCAGGCCGTGCATCACTGCACGTATCGGGAGGCGTTCGGCGGGCGGTTGGTCGACAAGCCGCTGATGCGCAACGTGCTGGCCGATCTGGCGCTGGAGTCGGAGGCGGCGACGACGCTGGCGATGCGGCTGGCCTCGGCGTACGACGCGGCCGAGGCGGGCGACGAGGACGAGCGCTCCTTCCTGCGGCTCGCGGTGCCGGTCGCCAAGTACTGGATCACCAAGCGGTGCGCCCCGCTGGTGGTGGAAGCGTCCGAGTGCCTGGGCGGCAACGGCTACGTCGAGGAGTCCGGCATGCCGCGCCTGCTGCGAGAGTCCCCGCTCAACTCCATCTGGGAGGGCGCCGGGAACGTACAGGCGCTCGATGTGCTGCGGGCTCTGCAACGCGAACCGCGGGCCCTCGACGCCTACTTGCGGGAGGTGGGCCGGGCGCGCGGTGCCGACCACCGTCTCGACGGCGCGATCAAGGGCCTGTTGACCGAACTCGCGGATCTGGACGGCATCGAGGCCCGCGCCCGCCGGCTCGTGGAACGGCTCGCGCTCGTCCTCCAGGGCGCGTTGCTCACCCGGTACGCGCCCCCGGCGGTCGCCGACGCCTTCTGCGCCTCCCGGCTCGGCGGGGACTGGGGCTCGGCGTTCGGCACGCTGCCGCACACCCTGGATCTGGCCTCGGTGGTGGACCGGGCACGGCCGGTGGGCTGAGCCGCAGCCGTACGGGGTACGCCCGTTCTCGCGTCGGGCGCCCCCTCTTTCGAGTGGTGCGGCCCGGCCGTCCGAGGCGGGGGTGGTGCTGCGCCGACACGGCACCACCCCCGCTTCTGTGGCCCCTCGGAACGGAGCGCAGACGCCGCACCGGGCGACGTTGAACAAGTGTCAAGGAGCACGGTCCGGTCCGCCAGGGTTGCAGAGGGTTGCAACTCGACCTCTCTGTGGCCGGAGGCCGCCCCTCCGTGGCCGAAGAACGGCACACTGGGAGACCCGCAGTCGACGCCGTCGCGCGGATCCGGACTTCCACGGCCACCAGGGGCCGCGGAGCGGACGGCCTGCCGGGGAGGAACGTGTGCCGCACTCGCCGATGGAAGTCACGCGGCTGACCGCCACGGACGCCGCCCGGGCGGCCCGAGTCCTCGGCGAGGTGCGCGCCGCCGCCCTCGACGGGCGGACGTCGAAACCCGCCCCGCGCCCCGTGATCCGGGAGTCCTGGGGCCGCACGGCGCGCGGTGGCGTGGACCCCGACCACGACTTCCGGTCCGATCTGCTCGGCCGCGACGAGGTCGAGCGCCGTCGTCGGACCTCGCGGCTGCGCCATGTCCTGCCGGTGCTCCGCGAGGGGCTGCTCTCCCTGGCGGACACCACGCAGCACATCATGATGGTCGCGGACGCGGACGCCCGGGTGCTGTGGCGCGAGGGCAGTGCGGCCGTGCTCCGCAAGGCGGACGGGCACGGACTCGGGATCGGCTCGGACTGGCGCGAGGAGATCGTCGGCACCAACGGCGTCGGTACGCCCCTGGTCTCCCGCCGTGCCGTCCAGGTGTTCTCCGCTGAGCACTTCGTGCGCGCCCTGCACCCCTGGACCTGCACCGGCGCCCCCGTCATCGATCCGCGCGACGGCCGGCTGCTCGGCGCGGTCGACATCAGCGGCCCCCTGGAGACGCTGCACCCGTCCACGCTCGCGCTGGTCGACTCGGTCGCCAAACTCGCCCAGGCGCACCTCCGGGAGCTGCACCTCGCCTCGCTCGAACAGCTGCGCGCGGTGGCGGCTCCGGTGCTGGCCCGGATCGGCGGCCGCGCGATCGCCGTGGACCGGGACGGCTGGACGGCCGCGGTCACCGGCATGCCGTACACCAGCCGGGTCGCGCTGCCGACGTCCCTCTCCCCCGGCCGCTGCCGGCTGCCGGCGCTCGGTCCGTGCATCGCCGAGCCACTGCCGGCGGGCTGGTTGATACGGCCCGTGGCGGAGCCCGCGTCCGCCCCGACCGCCACACACATCACTCTGGACGTCTCCCACCCGCGCAGTTGGACCGTGACCGTCGACGGCGGGGCGGGTTCCTGGACGCATGAGCTCACGCCTCGCCACGCCGAACTCCTGTACCTGCTCGCCCTGCACCGGGGTGGGCGCAGCGCCTCCGCGCTCGCCGACGACATGTTCGGCGATCCTGGGCGCACCGTCACGGTCCGCGCCGAGATGTCTCGGGTGCGCCGCTATCTCGGTACCTTCCTCGATCACCGGCCGTACCGTTTCACCGAACGCGCCGACGTCGAAGTCCTGCTGCCCGAGACCCCGTTGGACCTGTTGCCGCACTCGGTCGCGCCGGGGGTGGTGAGGTCGCGCGGTGGTGCGCCGGGTGGCCTCCTCCGGGTGGACGGGCCCGGGGGGCACGAGCGGGCCGGGCCGAACCTCTGAGCCCCTCGCCGAACATCCCAGCCCTCGCACCGGTGAACGGATCATGGTCTCGGGGTGAGGGATCTCCCTGTATTTCCCGGGACCTCGGCGTGACACGTGTCCCACTGACGTAGCATCGCTGCCAGGCCGCCCCACCTGCCTCTCCGTCAAGATCTTGTTCTGGGTAGGCAGTTGGCCGTCCCCGGGAGGTTTGATGAAGCACCGCGGCAGGCACCGACGACGCAGAAGGGGGCGTGCGCTCCGCGCGTCCCTGGCGGGGACCGCGCTGGCGCTCACGGCGGCGGCCACCCTGATCAGCACGTCGCAGGCGGCGGGCGGCGAGACGCCGGGCGCCCTCTCCTCGATCACGTCGGCCGGTGGGCTGCGCGCGCTCCAGCTCCGGGAGACGTCGACGGACGGCGCCGAGCTGCGCACCCTCACCGCTGAGATGGGCGGCGGAGTCGGTCTGGACCAGGTGCTGGGCAGCGCGAACCACGTGATGCGCGGCGAGGCCGACTGCTTCAGCACCGAGAAGGACAATCTGCCCGTCGAGCCGGTCGCCGCACGGGCGTACTGCTGGGAACCCGGTGACGCGGTCGACGACCGGTGGGTCCCCCGCTCCGTCACCACGTCCCGGGACAACCAGGTGATCGCGTCCGGCTGGACGCACAGCGGCGCCGAGCGCGTCACACCCGACGGCGCGGCGTCCGGCGCCGGCGCGCGGACCGGCGGTGCCGAGGACGAGGGGCTCGCCAGGGTCGCGTTCGTCGACGCCAGTGATCCGTCGAACCTCAGGTACCGCTGGGTCCTGCTGGTCGTGCCGACGTCCGGGGAGCGGGGCTTCGAGGGGTTGCGCGCCCGGCTCGGCGGCATGGCCTGGTACCAGGACAAGCTGATCGTCACCGCGCGGGGTCCGCGGAGCCAGGGCGGCGAGGACGACTCCCTGTACGTGTTCGACCTGGCCCGTTTCCTCCGCACCGACGTGACCGACAGCGAGACCATCGGCAGGTCCGGCGACGGCTGGTCGGCCCACCACTACCGGTACGCGCTGCCGGCGGTCGCCTCGTACAGCCCGCCGAGGGGCCGCGGCTGCGACGCGCGGGACGACGACGGGGTGCCCTGCCTCGGCTCGCTCTCCCTCGACCGGACGTCGACCCCGCCCGCCGTCGTCGCGAGCGAGCGGACCGCGCCGGGTGGTGAGCGGCCCGCCCGGGTCTGGCGCTACGCCCTCGACGTCACCGCCGACCGCACCGGCCTGCTGACCACGGGACGCGCGAGCAGGGCGGTCCCCACCGAGGCGTACGAGACCGAGGCGTCCGGTGTCCGGGGTGTCCTCGCCCACCAGGGACACTGGTACGTCGACCAGGCCGCCGAGGAGCGCGAGGGCCACGGCACGCTCTGGCGGCAGGACGACGAAGGCGCCGCGGCGCCGAGGTGCGCGGCGGACGAGGCCGACGAGAAGTCGGGCATCCGGTCGTACGCCTGCTGGGGACGGCACACCGCCTCCCTCGCCTACTCGCCGGAGAGCGACGAGCTCTGGACGCTGACCGACCCCATCCCGGAGCGGGTGCTGTACGCGGTGAGACTGTCGGACGTCACCGGCGCGCTCGACTAGGCCGCGCCACCGAGAGGCCGGGCCCCTGACCCGCAGGGACCCGGCCCGCCCTTGGAGGTGAGTCGGGGCACGTGATTCCCTGGGCCCATGAGCAGCAGTCCCGTCACCACCTGGTCCCTGGAGCAGACCTCGCCGAGCGATCTGCTTCCCGCCGCGGCGCCCGAGGGCGACGACGTGCGTATCGTGCGCGCCGAGGTCCCCTCCCCCGAGTTCAGCCGCTTCCTGTACGCCTCGGTCGGCGGGGACGTCCTGTGGATCGACCGGCTGTCGTGGTCGTACGCCCGGTGGCGGGAGCACCTGGAGCGGCCGGGCGTGGAGACCTGGGTCGCCTACGACCGGGGGACGCCCGCCGGTTACGTGGAGATGGAGCCGCAGGACGGCGGGGTCGTGGAGATCGTCTACTTCGGGCTGATCCCCGGGTTCCGGGGGCGGCGCATCGGCGGGCACCTGCTGTCGTACGGCACGGCACGGGCCTGGGACCTCGCCGAGCGGTGGCCGGAGCTGCCGCCCACCAAGCGGGTCTGGCTGCACACCTGCTCCCGGGACGGCGAGCACGCCATGGCGAACTATCTGCGGCGCGGTTTCACCCTGTTCGACACCAAAGTGACCGACGAGGCCGACGCCATCGCGCCGGGGCCTTGGCCCGGGGCGACCCCGTCCACACCATGACCCACGTCACATCGTCTCGCGATACAAGACATCCTTGTCCGGAATGTGGACGACGGTGGACTCGGTCTAAAGAGGCGTGCCACGCTTCCGTCATGTCTGGAACTGGAATTGCCTTGGTGAGTCGGCGGCACGTCGACCTCGGCCGCATGTCCAGCGCCATCTGTCCGGTGAGCTGAGCCCGACCGCGAGGGGTTGGACGACCCCGGGCGACAGCGCCGCACCTTTCTCTGTTTCAGCCCGCGCAAGGACGCGCAGGCGCCGCACACGCTGCCCGCGTGTGCCCGCATGCGCGCGCAAGCGCGGGTCAGAGCCGATTCCACGCCTTTCCCGAAGGACATACACACCATGGCCGCCACCCCGCAGAACCCCGCCACGCCCCGCCGCAAGGTGAGCCGTCACCGTGGCGAGGGCCAGTGGGCCGCGGGTCACTTCACCCCGCTGAACGGCAACGAGCAGTTCAAGAAGGACGACGACGGTCTCAATGTGCGGACACGCATTGAGACGATCTACTCCAAGCGCGGCTTCGACTCGATCGACCCCAACGACCTGCGCGGCCGCATGCGCTGGTGGGGCCTCTACACCCAGCGCAAGCCCGGGATCGACGGCGGCAAGACCGCGATCCTGGAGCCGGAGGAGCTGGACGACAAGTACTTCATGCTGCGGGTGCGGATCGACGGCGGTCGGCTCACGACCCAGCAGCTGCGGGTGATCGGCGAGATCTCGCAGGAGTTCGCGCGGGGCACGGCCGACATCACCGACCGGCAGAACGTCCAGTACCACTGGATCCGCGTCGAGGACGTGCCCGAGATCTGGGAGCGGCTGGAGGCCGTCGGCCTGTCCACCACCGAGGCCTGCGGTGACACCCCGCGTGTGATCATCGGCTCACCGGTCGCCGGGATCGCCGCCGACGAGATCATCGACGGCACGCCCGCGATGGAGGAGATCAGCCGGCGGATCATCGGCAACCCGGACTTCTCGAACCTGCCCCGCAAGTTCAAGTCCGCGATCTCCGGTTCGCCGCTGCTCGACGTGGCGCACGAGATCAACGACATCGCCTTCGTCGGTGTCCGCCACCCCGAGCACGGCCCCGGCTTCGACCTCTGGGTCGGCGGCGGCCTGTCCACCAACCCCAAGATCGGGCAGCGGCTCGGCGCCTGGGTGCCGCTGGACGAGGTCGCGGACGTGTACGAGGGCGTCATCTCGATCTTCCGTGACTACGGCTACCGGCGGCTGCGCACCCGCGCCCGGCTGAAGTTCCTGCTCGCCGACTGGGGCACGGAGAAGTTCCGGCAGGTCCTGGAGGACGAGTACCTCAAGCGGAAGCTGGTCGACGGCCCGGCGCCGGACCAGCCGGTGGCCCGCTGGCGCGACCACGTGGGTGTGCACCAGCAGAACGACGGCCGCTACTACGTCGGGTTCGCCCCGCGCGTGGGCCGCGTGGACGGCACCACGCTGACGAAGATCGCCGACCTCGCCGAGGCGCACGGCTCCGGCCGGGTCCGGACCACCGTCGAGCAGAAGATGATCGTGCTCGACGTCACCGAGGAGCAGGTCGACTCGCTGGTCGCGGGCCTGGAGGCCCTGGACCTCACCGTGAACCCCTCGCCGTTCAGGCGCGGCACGATGGCCTGCACCGGCATCGAGTACTGCAAGCTCGCCATCGTCGAGACGAAGGCGCGCGGCTCCCTGCTGATCGACGAACTGGAGCGCCGGATCCCGGAGTTCGACGAGCCGATCACCATCAACATCAACGGCTGCCCGAACGCCTGTGCGCGTATCCAGGTGGCGGACATCGGTCTCAAGGGCCAGCTGGTCCTCGACGACGCGGGCGAGCAGGTCGAGGGCTACCAGGTGCACCTGGGCGGGGCGCTCGGCCTGGAGGCCGGCTTCGGCCGCAAGGTCCGCGGTCTGAAGGTCACCGCCGACGAGCTCCCCGACTACGTCGAGCGCGTGCTCAAGCGCTTCCAGGAAGAGCGCGAGGACGACGAGCGCTTCGCCACATGGGTCGCCCGCGCCTCCGAGGAGGCCCTGTCATGAGCTTCGTCATGACCTCGGTCATGGGCATCCTCCTGTGCGCCGGCATCGGCGCGGTGATCGGCGCCGTCGTCACCCGCGTGCGCACGGACGGGGGGCGCGACCGATGAGCGAGCGAGCCGCCCCTTTCCACTGCCCCTACTGCGGTGACGAGGACCTGCGCCCGAGCGAAGAGGGTCACGGGGCCTGGGAATGCGGAGCGTGCAATCGAGCCTTCCAGTTGAAGTTCCTCGGGTTGTTGTCCCGAGGGCTTCGGCGAGCCGACAGCGGAGGGGATCACATATGACTGCCGTCAAGGCGGATTCCGACACATCCGCGTCCCAGGCGGACGCGGCCGATCAGGAGACGACCGACCCGGACGCGGCGAAGCGCGCCGAACTCAAGGGGCTCGCCGAGCAGGCCGGCCGCGATCTGGAGGACGCCTCGGCCCTGGAGATCCTCCAATGGGCCGTGGACACCTTCGGCAACCGCTTCTGCGTGACCTCCTCCATGGAGGACGCGGTCGTCGCGCACCTCGCCTCCCGCGCCAGGCCCGGCGTCGACGTCGTGTTCCTGGACACCGGTTACCACTTCCCGGAGACCATCGGCACCCGGGACGCCGTCGAGGCCGTGATGGACGTCAACGTCATCACGATCACCCCGCGGCAGACGGTCGCCGAGCAGGACGCCGAGTACGGCCCCGAGCTGCACGACCGCGACCCCGACCTGTGCTGCTTCCTGCGGAAGGTCAAGCCGCTCGAAGAGGGCCTGACCCGCTTCGACGCCTGGGCGACCGGGCTGCGCCGCGACGAGTCCGCGAGCCGGGCCGACACGCCGGTCGTCGGCTGGGACGAGAAGCGCGGCAAGGTCAAGGTCTCCCCGATCGCCCGCTGGACGCAGGACGACGTGGACGCGTACGTCGCCGAGCACGGTGTGCTCACCAACCCCCTGCTGATGGACGGTTACACCTCCGTGGGCTGCGCCCCCTGCACCCGGCGGGTCGCCCCCGGCGAGGACGCTCGGGCCGGCCGCTGGGCCGGCAACGCCAAGACCGAGTGCGGGCTGCACCTGTGACCGAGACAGCCGAGACAGCCGACACCGTCGGGAACACGGGCCCCGGGACGGGCCGTGCTCCCGCGACGAACCAGGAGAACCAAGTGACGACCGGAGCCACCGGAGCCACCGTCTGGCTCACGGGTCTGCCGAGCGCCGGCAAGACCACCATCGCCTACGAACTCGCGGGCCGCCTGCGCGAGGAGGGCCACCTCGTGGAGGTCCTCGACGGTGACGAGATCCGCGAGTTCCTCACCGCGGACCTCGGCTTCACCCGCGCCGACCGGCACACCAACGTGCAGCGCATCGGCTTCCTCGCCGATCTGCTCGCCCGCAACGGCGTCAAGGCGCTCGTGCCGGTCATCGCGCCGTACGCCGACAGCCGCGAGGCGGTCCGCCGGCGCCACGAGGCGAGCGGTGCCGCGTATGTCGAGGTGCACGTGGCGACGCCGGTCGAGGTGTGCAGCGAGCGTGACGTGAAGGGCCTGTACGCCAAGCAGGCGGCCGGTGAGATCTCCGGGCTGACCGGTGTCGACGACCCCTACGAGGCTCCCGAGACCCCGGACCTGCGCATCGAGTCGCAGGACCAGACGGTCCAGGAGTCCGCCGCGCTGGTCCACAAGCTGCTCACCGAGAGGGGTCTGGCATGACGACCACCGTCGCCGCCGTCTCGGGGGAGACCGGCACCCCGTACACGCTGTCGCACCTGGACGCGCTGGAGTCCGAGGCCGTCCACATCTTCCGCGAGGTCGCGGGCGAGTTCGAACGGCCGGTGATCCTCTTCTCCGGCGGCAAGGACTCCATCGTCATGCTGCACCTGGCGCTGAAGGCCTTCGCCCCCGCCGCGGTCCCCTTCTCCCTGCTGCACGTCGACACCGGACACAACTTCCCCGAGGTGCTGGAGTACCGCGACCGCACGGTGGCCCGACACGGACTGCGGCTGCACGTGGCCTCCGTCCAGGACTACATCGACCGCGGGGTGCTGCGCGAACGGCCCGACGGCACCCGCAACCCCCTGCAGACCGTGCCGCTCACCGAGAAGATCCAGGCGGAGAAGTTCGACGCCGTCTTCGGCGGCGGCCGCCGCGACGAGGAGAAGGCGCGCGCCAAGGAGCGGGTGTTCTCGCTGCGGGACGAGTTCTCCCAGTGGGACCCGCGCCGCCAGCGCCCCGAGCTGTGGAACCTCTACAACGGCCGCCACGCGCCCGGTGAACACGTCCGGGTCTTCCCGCTGTCCAACTGGACCGAGCTGGACGTCTGGCAGTACATCGCCCGCGAGGGCATCGAACTGCCGGAGATCTACTTCGCGCACGAGCGTGAGGTGTTCCAGCGGGCCGGGATGTGGCTGACCGCCGGCGAGTGGGGCGGCCCCAAGGACGGCGAGACGGTCGAGAAGCGCCTCGTGCGCTACCGCACCGTCGGCGACATGTCCTGCACGGGCGCGGTCGACTCCGACGCGACCACGCTGGACGCCGTGATCACCGAGATCGCCGCCTCCCGGCTCACCGAACGGGGCGCGACCCGCGCCGACGACAAGATGTCCGAGGCCGCTATGGAAGACCGTAAGCGCGAGGGGTACTTCTAGGCATGAGCACGATCACCGCCGAGGAGCTCTCGGCCACCACGCTGCTGCGGTTCGCGACCGCCGGTTCCGTCGACGACGGCAAGTCCACGCTCGTGGGCCGTCTGCTGCACGACTCCAAGTCGATCCTCACCGATCAACTGGAGGCCGTGGAACGGGTCTCCGCTAGCCGCGGCCAGGAAGGCCCCGACCTCGCCCTGCTCACCGACGGGCTGCGCGCCGAACGCGAACAGGGCATCACCATCGACGTGGCCTACCGCTACTTCGCCACCACCCGCCGCCGGTTCATCCTCGCCGACACCCCAGGCCACGTGCAGTACACCCGCAACATGGTCACCGGCGCCTCCACCGCCGAACTGACGGTGATCCTCGTCGACGCCCGCAACGGCGTCGTCGAGCAGACCCGCCGGCACGCCGCGATCGCCGCGCTCCTGCGGGTCCCGCACGTGGTCCTCGCGGTGAACAAGATGGACCTCGTCGCCTACGAGGAGCAGGTCTTCGCGCGGATCGCCGAGGAGTTCACGGCGTACGCGTCCGAGCTGGGCGTCCCGGAGATCACCGCGATCCCGATCTCGGCGCTCGCCGGCGACAACGTGGTGGAGCCGTCCGCGAACATGGACTGGTACGGCGGCCCCACGGTCCTGGAGCACCTGGAGACCGTGCCGGTCAGCCACGACCTGGCGCACTGCCACGCCCGGCTGCCCGTGCAGTACGTGATCCGTCCGCAGACGGCCGAGCACCCGGACTACCGGGGGTACGCGGGCCAGATCGCGGCCGGCACCTTCCGCGTCGGCGACTCGGTGACGGTGCTGCCGTCCGGCCGGACCACGAAGGTCACCGGCATCGACCTGCTCGGCAAGCCGGTCGACGCGGCGTACACCCCGCAGTCGGTGACCCTGCTGCTGGCGGACGACATCGACATCTCGCGCGGCGACCTGCTGGTGCCCAGCAAGGACGCGCCCGCGACCACACAGGACATCGAGGCGACCGTCTGCCATGTGGCCGACCAGCCGCTCACGGTGGGCCACCGGGTGCTGCTCAAGCACGGCACCCGTACGGTCAAGGCGATCGTCAAGGACATCCCGTCCCGGCTGACGCTCGACGACCTGTCCCTGCACCCGCACCCGGGACAGCTCGTCGCCAACGACATCGGCCGGGTGAAGGTCCGCACGGCGGAGGCCCTGCCGGTCGACTCCTACGCCGACTCCCGCCGCACCGGCTCCTTCATCCTGATCGACCCCGCCGACGGCACGACCCTGACGGCCGGCATGGTCGGCGAGTCGTTCGCCTCCCCGGAGCCCGTCAAGGACGAGGCCGAGGACGACGGGTGGGACTTCTGACATGAACCCCCAGGACTTCTACGGGTTGTTCGCGAAGGAGGGCGGCCGTGTGGGCAGCGGCGCCCTCGGCAGCGGGCAGGGCGGCGTGGCGCGATGTGTGCGATGACGTACGCGCACCGCATGCGCGCCCCGTCCCCCCACCCGACGTCCCGGTTGCGACGAAGACCATTTTCCTGAATTCCCGGCCACGACATACGAGTTCGTGACCGCCGGGCCTCCGAGAGGACCACCTCCCGTGCCTGCACACCGCTCCGCCCTTCTCCGCCGCGGCGTCGCCGTGGCCGCCGCGTTGCCCCTGCTGGCGCTCGCCGCCTGCGGTTACGGCTCCCAGGCCAAGGACGACGAGACCGCCCAGGTCGCCGCCGGCGCCGAGAAGATCGAGGGTCTCGACACCGTCAAGATCGGCTACTTCGGCAACCTCACGCACGCCACCGCCCTGGTCGGCCGGCAGGAGGGCATCTTCCAGAAGGAGCTCGGGGCCACGAAGGCCGAGTACGCGATCTTCAACGCCGGCCCCTCCGAGATCGAGGCGCTGAACTCGAAGTCGATCGACATCGGCTGGATCGGCCCCTCCCCTGCCATCAACGGCTACACCAAGTCCGCGGGCAAGGGTCTGCGCATCATCAGCGGTTCGGCCTCCGGTGGTGTGAAGCTCGTCGTCGACCCGGACAAGATCAAGTCCCTGAAGGACATCAAGGGCAAGAGGATCGCGACGCCGCAGCTCGGCAACACGCAGGACGTGGCGTTCCTCAACTGGATCGCCGAGCAGGGCTGGAAGGTCGACGCCGAGAGCGGCAAGGGCGACGTCTCCGTGGTCCGCACGGACAACAAGATCGTCCCGGACGCCTACAAGTCGGGCTCCGTCGACGGTGCCTGGGTGCCGGAGCCGACCGCGTCCAAGCTGGTCGCCGAGGGCGCCAAGGTGCTGCTGGACGAGGCCGACCTGTGGCCGGACAAGAAGTTCGTGATCACGAACATCATCGTGCGGCAGGACTTCCTCAAGGAGCACCCCAAGGTCGTCGAGGCCGTGCTGCGGGGCGCGGTCAAGACGAACGCCTTCATCAACTCCGACACGGAGAAGGCGAAGGAGGCGGCCAACGCCCGGCTGAAGGAGGACTCCGGCAAGGCGCTGGACGCCAAGGTCCTCGACCCGGCGTGGACGTCCATCCAGTTCACCAACGACCCGCTGGCTTCCACCCTGCAGACCGAGGCGGACCACGCGGTGAAGGCCGGTCTGCTCAAGGACCCGCTGCTCGACGGCATCTACGACCTGTCGATCCTCAACAAGGTCCTGAAGTCCGAGGGCGAGTCCGAGGTCGACGACGCCGGTCTCGGCGCCAAGTAACGCGGTAGACCGACGAGTCCCCAGGAGGTGACGACCATGGCCACCACCCTCGCCAAGGCCGAGGACACCGAGGCAGTGGAGCACGCAGCCCGCATCGAGCACGTATCGAAGTCCTTCGCCGGACCGACCGGGCAGCAGCTCGTGCTCGACGACATCACGCTCGATGTCGCTCCGGGCGAGTTCGTCACCCTCCTGGGGGCCTCGGGCTGCGGCAAGTCCACCCTGCTGAACCTGGTGGCGGGCCTCGACGCCCCGTCCCAGGGCAGCATCACGACCGACGGGCGCCCCGCTCTGATGTTCCAGGAGCACGCCCTGTTCCCGTGGCTGACCGCGGGCAAGAACATCGAACTCGCCCTGAAGCTCAGGGGAGTTCCGAAGAACGAACGGCGCGGGCGCGCCGAGGACCTGCTCGCCCTGGTCCGGCTGAAGGGCGCGTACGGCAAGCGGGTGCACGAGCTGTCCGGCGGTATGCGGCAGCGGGTGGCGCTGGCGCGTGCCCTCGGTCAGGAGAGCAAGCTCCTGCTGATGGACGAGCCGTTCGCGGCGCTCGACGCCATCACCCGGGACGTGCTGCACGACGAGCTGACCCGGATCTGGGAGGAGACCCAGCTCTCCGTCCTGTTCGTCACGCACAACGTGCGCGAGGCGGTGCGGCTCGCGCAGCGCGTGGTGCTGCTGTCCTCGCGCCCGGGCCGGATCGCCCGGGAGTGGCGAGTGGACATCCCGCAGCCCCGCCGTATCGAGGACGCTCCGGTGGCGGAGCTGTCCCTGGAGATCACCGATGTCCTTCGTGAGGAGATCCGCCGTCATGGCCAGCAGTGAGACGAGGGCGACGGACACGATCGACGCCCCGGCCGCCGACAAGGACCGGCTCGGGGCGGTGGAGGCGGGCCTCGACGCCCTGGAGACGCCCGGCACCGGCCGGCCTCCGTTCAGCCAGACGTTCCGGCAGAAGATCGTGCCGCCGATCACCGCGATCGTGCTGGTGCTCGCGGTGTGGCAGGGACTGGTGTCGTTCGGCGTCGTCACCGACCCGGGCAAGCTGCCCCCTCCGTCCGCCGTGTGGGACGCGGCGGAGCAGGCCTGGCTGGAAGGCAAGCTGCTCGGCTACGTCTGGACGAGTGTCTCGCGCGGCCTGTTCGGCTTCCTGATCGCGCTGGCGATCGGCACGCCGCTCGGCATCCTGGTCGCCCGGGTGCGGTTCGTGCGGTCGGCGATCGGTCCGATCCTCTCGGGGCTGCAGTCGCTGCCGTCGGTGGCGTGGGTGCCGCCGGCCGTGGTCTGGCTGGGTCTGACCGACGGGATGATGTACGCGGTGATCCTGCTCGGTGCGGTCCCCTCGATCGCCAACGGGCTGGTCTCCGGCATCGACCAGGTGCCCCCGCTGTATCTGCGGGCGGGCCGCACCATGGGCGCCACCGGACTGCAGGGCGCCTGGCACATCGTGATGCCGGCCGCGCTGCCCGGCTATCTGGCCGGTCTGAAGCAGGGCTGGGCGTTCTCGTGGCGTTCACTGATGGCGGCGGAGATCATCGCCAGCCACCCCGATCTCGGCGTCGGTCTCGGCCAGTTGCTGGAGAACGGCCGCACCAACATCGACATGGCCACCGTGTTCCTCGCCATCTTCCTGATCCTGCTGGTCGGTATCGCCATCGACCTGCTGCTCTTCAGCCCGCTGGAGCGGCGGGTCCTGCGCGGCCGCGGCCTGCTGGTGAAGAGCTGATCCCCATGGTCACGAAGCCGGTCCTCCTCCTCGTCGCCCACGGCAGCCGCGACCCGCGGCACGCCGCGACCGTGCACGCCCTGGTGCGGCGGGTGCGGGCGCTGCGCCCCGGGCTGCGGGTGGAGACCGGCTTCCTGGACTTCAACGTCCCCTCGGTGCAAGGGGTGCTGGAGTCACTGGCGGCGGAGGGCGTACGGGACGTGGTAGCCCTGCCGCTGCTGCTGACCCGCGCCTTCCACGCCAAGGCGGACATCCCTGCGGTCCTGCGCGAGGCCCCGCCGGGTCTGCGCGTCCGCCAGGCGGAGGTGCTCGGCCCGTCGCCCCTGCTGCTGTCGGCCCTCGAACGCCGGCTGTACGAGGCGGGGCTGAGCCCCGCCGACAAGTCCTCGACCGGGGTCGTGCTGGCCTCGGCGGGGTCCACCGACCCGGAGGCGATCGCGGTGATCGCAGAAATCGCGCGGGAGTGGCGGCACACCGGCTGGTGCGCCGTGCGGCCCGCGTTCGCCTCCGCGTCCCTTCCCCTCACGGAGGACGCCGTACGGGAGCTGCGGGCGCTCGGCTGCGCACGGGTGGCCGTGGCGCCGTATGTCATCGCACCGGGACGGCTGCCCGACCGGATCGCCGCGGGTGCCGGCGAGGCGGGCGCGGACCTGCTGGCCGAGGTGCTCGGCCCGGCTCCCGAACTGGCCGCGCTGCTGCTGCGCCGGTACGCCGAGGCACTCCGGCAGGGTCAGCTCGTCGCCGCCTGAGTCGGACTCAGCCGGCCCGTGTCAGCTCCGCCAGTTTCACCACGGTGTTCCAGTTGCGGGTCGTGGCGGTCAGGCCCTTCAGGAGGCGGGGCTTCGACAGGGCCTCCGCGAGCTTGGAGCGGCCCAGGCCCTCGGGGGCGTACAGGTACAGCGCCCGGTCCCCGATCCTGAACTCCTCGGGCAGGAAGGCCGGTTGGTCGATGCCCTCGAAGCGGCCCGCGTCCACCGTCTCCGACAGGTACGTCACGTGGAGCTGCTTGCCCTCCAGCTCCGCCGCCGGGAACGGGCACGCCTCCCGGACGGCATCCAGATACGTGTGGTCGCGCACCAGGACGTCCACGGTGAAGCCGAAGTGCTCGGCGATGGCGGTCGTGATCTCGGTGGCCAGGGAGTCCTCGTCGCCGTGGTCGCTGGTGAAGACCGCGTTGCCGCTCTGGAGGTAGGTGGCCACCCCGTCGTGGCCGAGGCCGGTCAGCAGGCTGCGGAGGTCGGCCATCGGGATCTTCTTGCTGCCGCCCACGTTGATTCCGCGCAGGAGCGCCGCGTACGTCGTCATGGGCCCACGATAGGCACCGGACGGCACGGCCACCCTGAGGTGCGGCCCCGAGAACCCGGGATGGGTGTAGGGGGCCGCTGTCCTCCCTGATGGGGAGGGAGCGGGGTCCGAGCGGAGGATCCGGGGGATCCGGGGGCGGTGGGGTTCACCGGAGAGCACGACGAGATGCCCTTATCCGGCTCATACCTTCGAAACGAAAGGTGGCGGCACGGGGTCGCCATCGCTTGCGAGGGGGCTGGCCCGTCATGGGGAACGGAGAGGTACGGGTGCGGGGAGTCGCCGCCCGGGCGGGCGGTTGGAGCGCCCAACACCGCTGGGCGGCGGTCGGGATCTGGCTGCTGTTCGTGGTGCTGACCATGGGGATCGGCTCGGCG
The DNA here is from genome assembly GCF_018728545.1 of Streptomyces sp. ATCC 21386. Lineage (NCBI taxonomy): Bacteria > Bacillati > Actinomycetota > Actinomycetes > Kitasatosporales > Streptomycetaceae > Streptomyces > Streptomyces sp. ATCC 21386. Next base: position 2,817,941 of record NZ_JAAVVL010000001.1, on the reverse strand, counting down.
ATGGGCTCGGTCGAGGTCAAGGACAGCGATCAGCTCAAGGGGGAGACCAGCGCGGCGGCGCACATCGTCGAGGAGGCGGGGATCGAGGAGCCCGCCGGCGAGACGGTCCTGATCCAGGCGAAGGACAACCGTACCCGGGCCACGGACCCCGCGTTCCGGGCCGCCGTCGACGACGTGATGAAGGCTGTCGGGAAGACCGGGGAGGTCGCCGACGTGACCTCCCCGTACGACACGGGGACCATCTCGGAGGACGGCCGCAGCGCGCTGGTGCAGTTCGACGTGCGGGGCGCGTCGGACACGGCGGGCGAGCGGATCGAGCCGGTGCTGAAGGCCGTCGCGGACGTGCAGAAGGAGCACGGGACGCTGCGGATCGAGGAGATCGGCGGCGCCTCGATGATGAAGACGTTCGACGACGCGTTCGGGGACGACTTCCAGAAGGCCGAGTACTCGGCCGTGCCGGTGGCGCTCGGCATCCTGCTGATCGCGTTCGGCGCGGTCGTCGCGGCGCTGCTGCCGGTGGCGCTGGCGATCACCGCGATCATCGCGACGATGGGGCTGATGGCCATCGTCAGCCATGTGATCCCGATGAGCGACACCGCCAACTCCGTGATGCTGCTGGTGGGTCTGGCCGTCGGTGTCGACTACTGCCTGTTCTATCTGCGTCGTGAACGCGAGGAGCGGGCGGCGGGCCGGGACGCGCGGACCGCGCTGCGGGTGGCCGCCGCGACCAGTGGCCGTGCCATCATCGTCTCCGGTGTCACGGTGTGCGTGGCCATGGCGGGCATGCTGTTCACCGGGCTCGCCGAGTTCGAGGCGATGGGCCTGGCGTCCCTGATGGTCGTGGCCGTCGCGATGGTCGGTTCGGTCACGGTGCTGCCCGCGCTGCTGTCGCTGTTGGGCGGGCGGGTCGAGAAGGGCCGTATCCCGTTCCTGCACCCGGACAAGCGGCGCAAGAACGGCCGTTCCGGGTCCGGTGCGGAGAGCCGCTTCTGGAACGCCGTCCTGCGGGTGGTGCTCGCCAAGCCGGCGCTGTCGCTGGTCGTGGCGACCGGCGCACTGCTCGCCGTGGCCGCGCCGGCGCTCGGGATGAAGACCCAGAACCTGACCCTGGACCAGGAGTTCGGCGACTCGCTGCCGATCGTGCAGACCTACAACCGGGTCAACGAGGCCTTCCCCGGCGGCTCCGAGCCGGCCGAGGTGGTCGTCAAGGCGAAGGACATCGACGCTCCCGAGGTGCGGGCGGCACTGGCCGACTTCAAGGCGGAGGCCGTCGCCTCGGGTGCCTCGCGCGGCCCGGTGGAGATCAAGGTGCACGACGAGCGGAACGTGGCGTTCGTGTACGTGCCGCTGGTCGGCGGCTCCGACCAGGACAAGGCGGGAGCGAGCCTGGACAAGCTGCGCGACGAGGTACGGCCCGCCACGCTCGGCAAGGTCGAGGGCGTCGAGGCGCCCGTCACCGGACAGGTCGCGGGCAACCAGGACTTCAACGACCAGCTGGTCGGTTCCGTGGTCCCGGTCTTCGCCTTCGTCGTGGTGTTCGCCTTCCTGCTGATGCTGCTGTCGTTCCGCTCCCTGACGATCGCGGCGACGTCGATCGTGCTCAACCTGCTGTCGGTGGGCGCCGCGTACGGCATCCTCGTCGCGGTCTTCCAGCACGGCTGGGGTGCCTCGCTGGTGGGCGCGGAGGGTGTGGGCGCCATCATCACCTGGCTGCCGCTGTTCCTGTTCGTGATCCTGTTCGGGCTGTCGATGGACTACCACGTGTTCGTGGTGTCCCGGATCCGTGAGGCGCGGTTGCGGGGTCGTACGACGAAGGAGGCCATCCGGCACGGAGTGGTCACCACCGCCGGGGTCGTGACCAGCGCGGCCGTCATCATGGTCGCCGTCTTCGCGATCTTCGGGACGCTGTCCATGCAGTCGATGAAGCAGATGGGTGTGGGTCTCGCGGCCGCCGTCCTCATCGACGCGACGGTCATCCGCGGTGTGCTCCTGCCGGCCGTGATGGCCCTGCTGGGCGAGCGCAACTGGTACCTGCCGACGTGGCTGAACCGGCTGCCGGACCTCACCCACGACGAGTCGCCGGAGCCCGGACCGGGAACGGGGCCGGAGTCGACGCCGCCGGCCCTGGACCAGCGGGTTCGCGTCTGATCGGGGCCTGAGCGCGGTCGTGGGCCGGGGTGGCGTCGCCGCCCCGGCCCACGACCGTGTCCGCGCGCCTGCCGGTGCGCCTGTCCGTGCACCTCTCCGTGCCCGGTGGCTCAGGCCGCCGTGGCGACGTCTCCCCGGTCGAAGGAGTCGAGGGTCCGGGTGAAGTCGCGGGTGGAGAGCAACAGCTTGTAGACGATGGCCAGTTCGAAGACGAGCAGCAGGACACCGGAGACGATGGTCGCCGTCATCACCGAGTCGACGATCGGGCCGATCATGAAGACACCCATCTGGAACTCGATGCCGCTGATCAGATGCGGGCGGACCCGGTGGCGCAGCAGGAAGGACCGGACACGCAGATAGAAGGGGAAGCGTCGGCGGAACTCCTGGTGCAGGTCGACGACCTGGGCCTGCGGCGCCGCCTGGGTGACCTCGGCGGCGACCGTGCGCAGGTCCTGTTCGATGTCGGCCTCGGGGTTCTCGCGCAGCAGGTCCTCCATGAAGGCCAGTTCCCGCTCGTTCTCGGCACGGCGGGCCTCGCGGAGCCGTGCCTTGATCTGCTTGCGCATGGTGTGGCGGACCTTGAAGGTCTCCAGGGAGTTGATGTAGCGGAGCGCGTCGCAGCCGATGACGGCGGCGGCGAGCCAGATGTAGAAGGTCTCCCCCGTGCGCTGGTACTGGCCGGCCATCAGGGCCACCGAGCACGCCGCGACCCGGACGCGGTCGAAGACGAAGTCGAGCCAGGCACCGAACACGGAACCCTGGCCGGTGAGCCGGGCGACCTTGCCGTCCATGCAGTCGAGGATGAAGCTCAGGTGGTAGACGACGGCGCCGGCGATCAGCCAGCGCCAGTCGCCCAGCGCGAAGAAGGCGGCCGAGACCAGACCCAGCAGGAAGGCGCCCCACGTCAGCTGGTTGGGCGTGATCCTCGTGTACTTGGCGGTCAGCCGCACCAGGGGGGTGGCGACCGGGTCCACGAGCAGCACGGTCCACCAGGCGTCCCGCTTCTTCTGGGTGACGCGGCGCACTTCCGCGAGGTCGGGTATGTCTCGGCGCATGGGTCAACTTCCTGGCGTTCGAAATGAGTTCATCATCAGCTTGGAAGTCGTTCACCCGAGGCACAAGAAGCGCCGAACACAACCTTTCGGAGGGGGTAACGGTCGAACCCGGTAACAGAGTCAGTGCGCGTTCCGCGCGGACCGGACGTTATCTGAGCGTTACTGAGTGACCTGATCGTGACCTAATAAGTGCCGTGATTTCACGACAGGCGTGGAACCGACCGGCTTGCCCGGCTATCAGGGGGTTCTGAGGCCCCCCGTCACGGGGTTCCGAGTTCCGCCTCGATGAGGTCGGCGGCCCGCCGGGTGCCGCCCTCACCCGCCATCTCCCGCTGGATCTCCTTGAGTCGGCGCGCCACGTCGGGGTCGTCGACGAGGGAGAGGACCGCCTCGCGCAGGGCCTCGGCGGTCGCCTCCTCCATGGGCAGATGGCGGGCGACACCCAACGACTGGAGCATCTCGGCGTTGCCGAACTGGTCGACGGCCTGCGGCACGGCGACCATCGGAGTGGCGGTGGCGAGCCCTTCCTGGCTGCCGCCGGCACCCGCGTGGGTGATGAACGCGTCGGCCTGTCGGAGGATCGCCAACTGCGGCACCCACTCCCGCACCTCCACCCGCTCCGGGATCTCTCCCAGCTCCGCCGGGTCGACGTGCCGGCCGACCTGGAGCACCATGTGCCAGCCGGGCAGCTCACCGAAGGCCCGCAGGCACGCACGGTAGAAGTCGGGCTGCTTGGTGAAGGCCGACCCGAGCGAGACGAGCAGCACCTTCTCCGCGCCGGCCGGCCGCTGCCAGTCGCCCTGCGCAGAGCGGTCGCCCTGGCAGGCGCCGACGAAGGTGTGGCGGCTCTCGTCGACCCGGTCGGCGTTCGGCTGGAGCACCTTCGGGATGAGGACGAGGGAGCGGGCGGGCCTGCCGACGAACGGGTCGGGGTGCTCGGTGATCCCGTTCTCCTCCAGCCAGGCCCGGAACCGGGCGTAGTACGCCTTGCCGCGTTCCGTCTTCTTCGGTTCGGCCCACATGGGCTCGGCGACCTCTTCCTCGTAGCCGTCCCAGGCGACCAGGTTCGGGGAGAGGGAGATCGCCTTGACGCCCCAGCGGTGGGCGAGGACACGCGCCGGGTACGAGGTGATGTCGTGCAGCACGAGGTCGGGCTCGTCGCCCTCGTAGGCCGCGACGAGCTGCGGCAGGGCCTGGATCGCGTCCTCCAGGAAGGGCTCGACGTTGTCGAGGAGCGTGCTCCCCCACGCCTCGGGGTCGGCGTCGGGGCCGGGCAGTGTGGAGTCCCAGAGCTTCGGCTCGGCGCCGGTCTCGGCGACCTTCTCCGCGAAGGCCGGCGGGATCGCGTACGTGACCCGGTGACCGCGGGCCACCAGCTCGCGGATCACTTCGAGGCTCGGGTTCACGTGGCCGTGGGCGGCGATGGAGAACATGGCGATGTGGAAGGTCATGAGCCGACGGTATGCGAGACGAGACGTCTCGTGCAACTAGTTTGGTGGCAGCGGTGGGAGGTGCGTTGTCGGATGCGGTTCCGGTGGGGGCTTCTCGCGCAGTTCCCCGCGCCCCTGAAAGACAAAGACCATGGTTCCGGGGGCCTGCAACGCGACGGGGCTGCGGGATGAAAAGCACGGGGCGCAGCCCCTGCTTTTCAGGGGCGCGGGGAACTGCGCGAGAAGCCCCCACCCACCAGCACCCGACAACGCGCCCCGACGGCCAACCCTCACCGCTGATACCGCGCCAGCACCCGGTTTCCGTCGTCCTCCAACCGTTCCCGCAGCTCACCCAAGCCGATCGCCCCGCTGTAGTACTCCTGGTACGCGGGGGTGGCCACCTTGTCCTTCCACTCCGGATAGCCCCGCACGGACTGCGCGGGCGCCGGCCGGAGATGCCCGGCGAGCGCGGTCCCCGTGGCCCAGTCGTGCTCGGTGGTGCGCAGTGCGGGATCCCGGAGGGCCGCCGTGCCGGTCGGGAGCATCCAGTCGCCGAGGGCCAGCCGGACCATGTTCTCGGGACGCAGCAGGAAGTCGATGAACGCGGCGGCCTGCTCCTTGTGCGGGCTGTCCTCGGCGACGGAGAGTGTCTGCGGGCTGACGCCCTGGGTGAGCCCGTCGGCGCCGGCGGGAGCGGGCAGCACCTGCCAGTCGAAGCCCTTCGGCGCCTGCTGGACGATCTGCTGACGGTACGAGAAGCCGAGCGGCACCATCGCGTACCGGCCGCCGAAGAAGCCGGGCAGCGTGTCGGAGCCGCCCATGCCGAGGGTGGTGGCGGGCGCGCTGCCGTCGGTGTTCACCATGTCGCGCACGGTCTTGGGGACGACCGCGTCGGCGCCCTCGAACCGGACCTCGACCTTGCCGTCCGGGCCCCGGTGGAACAGCTGTCCGCCCGCCGAGAGGGAGAGGTTCAGCGAGGCCGACACCGGTTCCTTCAACGGCCAGGCCACACCGTACTTCCCGGCGCCGCTCAGCTCCTTCGCCACCGCGCGGAACTCCGTCCAGGTCCACGGGTCCTCAGGGGTCGGCAGACGCACCCCGGACTCGCGCAGCCGGTCGGCGTCGGCGATGAGGACGCGGGGCTCCTGGAGGAACGGCACCCCGTAGATCCCCTCGCCGAAGGTCGTCGTCTCCCAGCTGTGCCGCGGGATGTCCTTCCTGAGCCGCTCGGGCAGCAGCTCGCGCAGATCGGCGAGGTGACCGCCGTACGCGAAGTCCGCGAGATCGTCGGAGGCGTCGTGGATGATGTCCGGCGCCTCACCGCCCTCGAAGGAGGTGAGGAGCTGGTCGTGGACGCTGTCCCAACTGCCCTGGACGTACTCGACCTGGACGTCGGGACGGGCCGCGTTCCACTCCCGCACCAGCTCCTTGTTGACGGCGACCGACTCCGCCTGCCAGGCGAGGGACTGGAAGCGGAGGGTGATCCGGCCGTCGTCGGAGGTCGCCCCGCCGTCGGTGCAGCCGGCGACGAGGAGGCAGAGCAGCAGGGCCGCGACGAGCCGTCGTGCGCGCATCAGTTCTTCACCGCCCCGGCGAACATGCCGCCCGTGATCCGTTTCTGGATGACCGCGAAGACGACCAGGGACGGGAGCGTGGCCAGGAAGGCCGCCGCCGCCAGCGGGCCCAGGTCGGCCACCCCCTCCGCGCCGATGAAGTGGGTGAGGACGACCGGCAGCGTCTGTTTCTCCGGCGTCTTCAGCAGGACCAGCGCGAAGAAGAACTCGTTCCACGCGGTGATGAACGCGAACAGGGCCGTCGCCACGATGCCCGGCGCCAGCAGCGGCGCCGTCACCGACACCAGGGTGCGCAGCCTCCCGGCCCCGTCGACCGCGGCCGCCTCCTCCAGCTCGGCCGGCACCGCGCGGACATAACCGACGAGCATCCACAGCGCGAACGGCAGCGCCCACACCACGTACACCATGATCAGTCCGGGCACGGAGTTGATCAGCCGGAGGTTCTTCAGCACCAGGAAGAGCGGAATGATCACCAGCACGAACGGGAACGCCTGGCTGACCACCACCCAGCCGCTCGCCATGCGCGACAGCGTCGTGCGGTGCCGGGCCATCACGTACGCCATCGGGGTCGCGATCACTACGGCGACGACGGCCGCGCCGACCGCCGCGACCAGCGAGTTGAGCGCGGCCTCGAACAGGGGCTGCTCGTCGAATGCCTGCCGGAAGTTGGCGAGGGTCGGGTCCTCGGGGATCCAGGTCGGGTGGAGGCTGCCCAGTTCGCGGGCCGGTTTGAAGGCGGTGGAGACCAGCCAGAGGAAGGGGAACGCGAGAAAGACGAGATACGCGGCCAGGGCCAGGTACTGCCCGGTCCGTGCCGCCCTGCCGCTCCTCATGCGTCCTCCCCCCGGCGCAATCGGCCGACCAGCACGAACGCCAGGACGGTCGAGATCACCGCGACCATCACGCAGCCCATCGCCGCCGCGTACCCGAACTGCCCGTAGCGGAAGGCCTCCTCGTAGGCGAAGAGCATCGGCAGACGGGTACGGCCGCCCGGACCGCCGTTGGTCAGGACGTACACCAGGGCGAAGGAATTGAAGTTCCAGATCAGGTTGAGCGCCGAGACGGCGAGGGCGATGGGTCTGATGGCGGGCCAGGTGACCGTGCGGAAGCGGCGCCAGGCGCCCGCGCCGTCCATCGCGGCGGCCTCGTGCAGTTCGCGCGGGGTGTTCTGCAGCCCGGCGAGCAGCGCGACGGTCGTCTGCGGCATGCCCGCCCAGATCCCGACCAGTATGACGGCGGGGAGCGCGGTGGCCAGTCCGCTCAGCCAGTCGCGGCCGTCGCCCAGGCCCAGGTCGCGGACGGTCTCGTTGAGGATGCCCGCGTCGGGGTTGTAGACCAGCCGCCACATGATGCCGACGACCACCTCGGGCATGGCCCAGGGGATGATCGCGAGCGCGCGGGCCAGCCAGCGCAGCCGCAGGGGCTGGTTCAGGAGCAGGGCGAGGCCGAGGGCCAGCAGGAACTGCGGGACGGTGACCCCGACCGCCCACAGCAGGCCGATGCGGAACGAGTCCCAGAAGAGGGTGTCGTGCAGCAGGTCCTGGAAGTTGAGGGTGCCGATCCACCGGGTGGGCTCGGTCCGGCCGGACTGGGCGTCGGTGAACGCCAGCGCGATCCCGTACAGCAGCGGTCCGACGCTCAGCACCAGGATGGGGATCAGCGCGGGCAGCACCAGGAACCAGGCACCGTGGTCGATCAGGCGCCGGTCCCGGCCGTCCGCCGGGGTGCGCCGCTTGGCCGGTCGCGGGCGTTGCGGCTTCGCGGTCGCCAAGGTCATGTCCGTCATGGTGCTGAGGGCATGACAGGGCGTCAAGACACCGCGCACACGGGCCCGACCTGTGCGAATGCGAGACTGGCCGCTGGATGGCGTGAAGCCGACGCCACGAGCGCGTGTCGGCGGTACGGACAGGGAGGCGACGGATGGACGAGGCTCGGGCCCGGGACGTGGTGGTCGCGGCCGGCGTGCTGCCCGGTGCTGCCGGGCAGGCGCGGCTGCTCGCGCTGGGCGAGAACGCGGTGTTCGCCGCCGGTGACCTGGTGGTCAAGGTGGGCCGTGACGCCGAACTCCTCGACCGGGCCCGGCGCGAGGTGCGCATCGCGGACTGGCTGGCCGCGCGGGGCGTCCCGGCGGTGCGGCCCGCCGAGCCGGATGCCCTGCTCGTGGAGGGGCACCCGGTGACGGTGTGGCACCGCCTGCCCGATCCCGTACGCCCCGCCGGGCCGCGCGATTTGGCTGAACTCCTACGCCTGGTCCACGCCCTCCCCACCCCCTCCTTCGCCCTTCCCCGCCGTGAACTGCTGGGCGGTGTGGAGCGCTGGCTGCGGCTCGCCGGTGACGCGATCGACCCGGCGGACGCGGCGTACCTCCGGGAACGCCGTGACGGCTTCGCGGCGGCCGCGGCCGCTCTCGCCCCGCGTCTGCCCCGGGGCCCGATCCACGGCGACGCGCTCCCCCGCAACGTGCACATCGGCCCGGACGGCCCGGTCCTGGTGGACCTGGAGACCTTCTCCGGTGACCTCCGCGAGCACGACCTCGTCGTCATGGCCCTCTCGCACGACCGCTACGGCCTGCCGACGCGGGAGTACGACGCCTTCACGGCCGCGTACGGCTGGGACGTGCGGGAATGGGACGGCTGCTCGGTGCTGCGGGGTGCCCGTGAGACGGCCAGCTGTGCCTGGGTCGCGCAGCACGCGCCGAGCAACCCCAAGGCGCTGGCCGAGTTCGAACGCCGCGTCGCCTCGCTGCGCGACGGCGACGAGACGGTTCGCTGGTATCCGTTCTGACCCGCGCGGTGCCCGCTCAGACGGCCCGGAGTATGAGCGCCACTTCGTCGATCTCGGCGTCGCGGGCCCGGGCGAAGCCGCGCTCGTGGCCCGTGACGACGAAGCCGCACTTCTGCAGGACGCGGACCGAGCCGGTGTTGTCGGCGGCGGCGTGGGCGTACAGCGGACGGGTCGGGTCGAGGGCGATCAGCGCGGTGAGGGCGGCGGTGGCGATGCCCCGGCCCCAGTGGGCGCGGTCGATCCAGTAGGTGACCTCGCGTTCGTCCGGCGGGCCGTAGACCGCCGCGTTGCCGACGACCTCGCCGTCGGCGACCACCGTGCGGTTCAGCACCTCGGGGTCGGCGCGGAGCTTCGCCCAGTGGCTGTCGAAGAGCACCCGATCGTACTGGTACGCCCCGGTGAAGGCGGCGATCCGCCGCGCCTCGGGGTCGGACCAGTGCTCCCAGAACAATGGCAGGTCACTGTCGCGTACTTCGCGCAGGGAGATCTCCGTGGCGGTCATACCGTCTCGTCCTCCAGTTCGCGCAGCGGCCAGACCGCGTCCACGACCGCTTCCGGGTTGCCCTTGCGGCGGAGGAACGCCTGGAAATCGGTGGCCCACTCCGCGTACCACTCGATCTGGCGGCGGTGCAGCTCGGCCGGGCCGAGGGCGGCGACCTTCGGGTGGCGCTGGGCTATCGCACGGGCGAGCCGGGCGGCGGCCAGGGCGTCGGCGGAGGCGTTGTGCGCGGCGTCCAGGGGGACGCCGTACTCGCCGCAGACCGCTTCGAGGTTGCGTTTGCCCCGGCGGTAGCGCTCGACGGAGCGGTCGATCGTGTAGGGGTCGACGACGGGCGCCGGATCGCGTCCGCCGAGCCGGTCGCGCAGGGACGGCAGGGCGTACCGGCGCAGTTCGGCGGAGAGCAGGGTCAGGTCGAAGGCCGCGTTGTACGCCACGACCGGGACGCCCGTCCTCCAGTAGGAGACGAGGACGTCGGCGATGGCGTCGGCGACCTGGTCGGCGGGCCTGCCCTCGGCCGTCGCACGGGCGTTGGTGATGCCGTGCACCGCCACCGCCTCCTCCGGGATCTCCATGCCCGGGTCGGCGAGCCATTCCCGGTGTCCGACCGGCTCCCCGTCCTTGACCTCGATGACCGCGCCCGTGACGATGCGCGCCTCGCGCGGGTCCGTCCCGGTGGTCTCCAGGTCGAAGCCGATCAGCAACTGCCGGTGCCAACCCATGCTGGCCCCCCTCCTCGGTGGTGCTTTCCCCCAGTGACCACCACCATCGCACGGGCCACTGACAATCCGAGGGCCGCATTCCGCTACGCCGTGCGCCGGGCGTGGGGGCACGGCGTCGCGGCCCTCCGCACGGCCTCTCCCACGGCCGTCACGAGACCGGTCGGGAGTCCGCCCAGGCCACTTCGAACTCTTCGCGGTATGTATCGAAAAGGCCGACTTCGCCGTTCTCGTCCGCCTTGAGGACACGGTTGCCGCCACGCAGGACGAGGACGGGCGCCTCCATGCCCCGGGTGCGCCGCAGATAGGTCTGGACGACCGCGACCCCGTCCGTGCCGTCGCCGTCGACGAGGTACGCGGTGAAGCGCGGGGTCTCGTCGAAGACCTGGATCTCGAAGGCGCCGGGATCGCGCAGTCGGGAGCGGACTCGGCGCATATGGAGGATGTTCATCTCCACGGCACGGCTCAACTCGCCGCGCTTTATGCCGAGTTCGCGCTCACGTCGCTTCACGGCGCTGGAGGCGGGGTTGAGGAAGAGCAGCCGCACGCGGCAGCCGGACTCGGCGAGCCGGACCAGCCGGCGCCCGGAGAAGTTCTGCACGAGGAGGTTCAGGCCTATGCCGATGGCGTCGAGGCGGCGGGCCCCGCCGAACAGGTCCTCGGCGGGGAACTGCCGCAGCAGCCGTACCCGGTCGGGGTGGACGCCGACGACGTCCGCGTACCGGTCGCCGACGAGGTCCTCGACCGCGTCGACGGGCAACCGGCGCGCGGAGGGCACGTCGCTGCCGGCGCCCAGGATCTCCAGCAGCTTCGCGGAGGCGCGCTCGGCCTGGGCGAGGACGGCCTCGGACAGGGCCCGGTTGCGGGAGACGACGTTGCGGGTGACCTCCAGCTCGTCCAGGGCCAGTTCCACGTCGCGCCGCTCGTCGACGTACGGCTCGAAGCAGGGCCAGTGCTGCACCATCAGCTCACGCAGCTGCGGCAGGGTGAGGAAGCTCAGCACGTTGTCGTCGGCCGGGTCGAGCAGATAGCCCTTGCGGCGGCTGACCTCGCGGACCGCGACGGCCCGCTGCACCCATTCCTGCCCGGCGGGTCCGGCGGCGGCGACCACCCAGTCGTCGCCGTGGACGGGCTCGTAGACGGGCCGCAGCACGGCGGCCACCACGGCACGCAGCCGCTGCTCGACGAGGTTCAGCCAGATGTAGGCGCGGCCGGCCCGCTGGGCGCGCGTACGCACTTCGAGCCAGGCGTCGGCGTTCCAGTCCAGTTCCGGGCCGATGGAGCCCCGCTCCATCGGCCGCGCCAGGGACACCGCGCCGGGTGGGACATCCGTGGGGTCCCCCTCGTGACCCGTGTCGCCCGCGTCACCAGGAGGCAACTCCAGCCCTCCCGAGCCCACCCACGCACCGCCTTCCGCTCCCCCGAGCTCACCCCTACGCAACGATCAAGGAAGGGTACTCCGGTAGCGGGTGACGATACAGCCGGATGGACAGGTCGTTTCTCAACTACCGCACGTGACTTGGTCGTTCCGGGGCGCTACCGCGTGGGGAGTGAGCCGATTCATAGCGATCGGGCCACCGGGACCCGACTCGGGGGCCCTCGGGGCGTCACGATGTGTCCACTCTGGGCAGGAGGGACGTATGTCCTAGGAGGTTCCATCAGATTGGGGGAGACTCCATCCGGAGTCGCCCCCAGCGGCGCGCGACAACTGGAAGAGTCGTATCCATGCAGGTCTGGCCTGGACAGGCGTATCCGCTCGGCGCCACGTACGACGGCGCCGGTACCAACTTCGCGGTCTTCTCGGAGGCCGCGCACCGAGTAGAGCTGTGTCTGCTGGACGACGACGGCTCCGAGACGGCGGTGGAACTGCGCGAGACGGACGCGTTCGTGCGGCACGCGTACCTGCCCGGCGTGATGCCGGGGCAACGGTACGGCTTCCGTGTGCACGGCCCGTACGCGCCGGAGCGGGGGCTGCGCTGCAACTCCGCGAAGCTGCTGCTCGACCCGTACGCGCGCGCCATCAGCGGCTCGGTCACCTGGGGGGAGGAGGTGTACGGCTATCACTTCGGGGCGCCCGAGAAGCGCAACGACCTCGACTCGGCACCGCACATGATGACCTCGGTCGTGGTCAACCCGTACTTCGACTGGGGCGACGACCGGCGGCCCCGGACCGAGTACCACCACACGGTGATCTACGAGGCCCATGTGAAGGGCCTCACCATGCGCCACCCGGGGCTGCCCGAGGAGCTGCGCGGCACCTACGCGGCGCTCGCCCACCCGGCGATCATCGAACACCTGACCGAACTGGGCATCACGGCGCTGGAGCTGATGCCCGTACACCAGTTCGTGAACGACCACCGGCTGGCCGACATGGGCCTCAGCAACTACTGGGGCTACAACACCATCGGCTTCTTCGCCCCGCACAACGCGTACGCCTCCTGGGGCGACCGGGGCCAGCAGGTGCTGGAGTTCAAGTCGGCGGTCCGGGCCCTGCACGAGGCCGGGATCGAGGTCATCCTCGACGTGGTCTACAACCACACCGCCGAGGGCAACCACCTGGGCCCCACGCTCTCCTTCAAGGGGCTCGACAACCCGTCGTACTACCGGCTGACGGACGACCCCCGCTACTACATGGACACGACCGGCACGGGCAACTCCCTGCTCATGCGGTCCCCGCACGTGCTCCAGCTGATCATGGACTCGCTGCGGTACTGGGTCACCGAGATGCACGTCGACGGGTTCCGCTTCGACCTCGCGGCGACCCTGGCCCGGCAGTTCCACGAGGTGGACCGGCTGTCGTCGTTCTTCGACCTCGTCCAGCAGGACCCGGTGGTCTCCCAGGTGAAGCTGATCGCCGAGCCCTGGGACGTCGGCGAGGGCGGCTACCAGGTGGGGAACTTCCCGCCGCTGTGGACCGAGTGGAACGGCAAGTACCGGGACACGGTGCGCGACCTGTGGCGGGGCGAGCCGCGCACGCTCGCGGAGTTCGCGTCCCGGCTGACCGGCTCCTCCGACCTCTACCAGGACGACGGGCGCCGCCCGCTGGCCTCCATCAACTTCGTGACCTGCCACGACGGGTTCACGATGCGGGACCTCGTCTCCTACAACGAGAAGCACAACGCGGCCAACGGCGAGGACAACCGGGACGGGGAGAGCCACAACCGGTCCTGGAACTGCGGGGCCGAGGGCGAGACGGAGGACCCCGGGGTGACGGCGCTGCGGGTCCGGCAGATGCGGAACCTCATCGCGACGCTGATGCTGTCGCAGGGGGTGCCGATGCTCAGCCACGGCGACGAGTTCGCGCGGACCCAGGGCGGCAACAACAACGCGTACTGCCAGGACAACGAAGTGTCCTGGGTGCCGTGGCCCTCCGGTGCGGACGGGGACGAAGGCGACGGCGACGGCGACGGTCGGGTCTTCGGGGATCTGCTGGAGTTCACCCGGGCGATGGTGTGGCTGCGCAAGGACCACCCCGTCTTCCGGCGGCGTCGGTTCTTCCACGGACGGCCCGTGGAGGGCACGCACGACGAGCTGTCGGACATCGCCTGGTTCACGCCCGAGGGGCGGGAGATGGTGCAGCGGGACTGGGACTCCTCGCAGGCGGGGGCGCTGAGCGTGTTCCTGAACGGGAACGCGATCTCCGAGCCTGGTCCGCGCGGCGAGCGGATCAGCGACGACTCGTTCCTTCTGATGGTCAACGCGTCCGCGCAGCCGCTGGAGTTCGTGGTGCCGGTGAACCACGGGCCGCAGTGGCAGATGGTGGTGGACACGGGACGGGAGGACGCGGTGCCTGCGGACGGGCCGAAGGTGGCGGCCGGGGAGCGGGTGGAGTTGGTGGACCGGAGTCTGGTGGTGTTCCGGAGGCCGACGTAGGGCGGGGTTCGCCACAGGGGTGGCCGTTCGTTGCGGGGCGCGGGTGGTTCGTGGCTGGTCGCGCCCACGCGGCGGAGCCGCACATGGGCACAGCCCGCGCCCCTGAAAACCGCGCGTCCTCGCGTGTCAACGCGCTCCAAGTCTCGTATGGCGGGTACGTAGGAACCCATGACTTCAGTCGTGCCTGCCGCCACCTACCGGCTTCAGCTTCAGCCCGGCTTTCCCTTCTCCGCCGCCTCGGCCGCCGTGCCGTACATCGCCTCGCTCGGTGTGTCGCATCTGCACCTCTCCCCCGTGCTGGAGGCCGTGCCGGGGTCCTCGCACGGGTACGACGTGGTCGACCACGGGCGCGTGCGGGAGGAACTCGGGGGCGAGGAGGGGCTGCGGGAGCTGGCCCGGACCGCGCGCGACCACGGGCTCGGGCTCGTCCTGGACATCGTCCCCAACCACATGGCCATGGCGCCCCGGCACAACCGGGCCCTGTGGGAGGTGCTGCGGGAGGGGCCGGAATCGGCGTACGCGCGGTGGTTCGACATCGACTGGGAGGCGCAGGGCGGCCGGGTGCTGCTGCCGGTGCTCGGCGGGCCGCTCGGCGCGGAGATCGAGCAGTTCGTGGTGGACGGGCGGGAGCTGCGGTACTACGACCATGTGTTCCCGCTGCGGGAGGGCACCGAGAAGCTGCCGCTGCCGCAACTGCTGGACGCGCAGTGGTACCGGCCGGTGTGGTGGCGGCTGGCCCGCACCGAGCTGAACTACCGGCGGTTCTTCAGCATCTCCGAGCTGATCGGGGTACGGGTCGAGGAGCCGGAGGTCTTCGACGCCACCCATGCGAAGGTCCTCCGTCTGCTGGACGAGGGTGTCGTCGACGGGCTGCGGGTCGACCACCCCGACGGGCTCGCCGATCCCGACGCCTATCTGCGACGGCTGCACGAGGCGACCGGTGGGCGGTGGACCGTCGTCGAGAAGATCCTGGCCGACGGGGAGGCGCTGCCCGGGGCGTGGCCGGTCGCGGGGACCACCGGCTACGACGCGCTGCGGCACATCGACGGGCTGTTCACCGATCCGGCGGGGGCCGGTGAACTGCTGGGCCAGTACCGGCGGTTCACGGCCGCGCAGTCCGACCGGGGCGGGACCTGGGACGCGACCGTGCGGAGGGCCGCTTACCGGGTGCTCACGCACGAGCTGGTCGCGGAGGTGGAGCGGCTCACCCGGGTGGCACACCGGCTGTGCGAGCGCTCCCTGGACCTCTCCCTGCGCGACCAGGCGCCCTGGGCGCTGCGCACCGCGCTGTGCGAGCTGCTCGCACGGATGGAGGTGTACCGGCCGTACACCTCCGAGGACGCCTCCCTCGTCGTCACCGAGGAGGCCGCGGCCGAGGCGCGCGCGCTGTTCGTGGTGCCCGAGGAGGCCCGGTCGGTGGACGCCGTACGGGATCTGGTGCTGGGCCGGGGGGACGGGCCGGACGAGGTGGAGTTCCGGGCGCGGTTCGCGCAGACCTCGTCGGCGCTGCGGGCCAAGTCGGTGGAGGACACGGCGTTCTACCGCTATGTGCCGCTGCTGTCGGCGAACGAGGTGGGGGGCGATCCGGGGAGTCCGGCCGTGTCGCCCCAGGACTTCCACGCCTACTGCGCGCGGGTGCAGCGCGACTGGCCGGCCACCGGGACCGTGCTGTCGACCCACGACACCAAGCGCAGCGCGGACGTACGGGCGGCGATCGCGGTGCTCGCGGAGTGCCCCGGGCGGTGGGCCGAACTGCTGGGGGAAGTGACGCGGGACGGCGCGGGAGTGCCGGATCCGCAGCTGGCGTGGGCGGCCTGGCAGACGGCGTTCGGGCTCGGCCCCGCCGCCGAGGAGCGGCTTCAGGGGGCCCTGCTGAAGCATGTGCGGGAGGCCGGTCTGCACACCTCCTGGACCGAGCAGAACCCCGCCTACGAGGCGGAGGTGGCGGAGTTCGTCGCGCGGGGACCGGCCCTGGACGCCCGGGTCGCCGCGCTGCGCGAGGAGTTGGCGCCCCATGTGCGGGCGAACGCTCTCGGCGCGGCCCTGGTGCAGCTGACGATGCCGGGGGTGCCGGACGTGTACCAGGGGACGGAGGCCGAGTACCGGGCCCTGGTGGACCCGGACAACCGGCGGGCCTTCGCTCCGCACGAGGAGGGGTCGGAGAAGTTCCGGCTCACCGGGGCGGCGCTGCGGCTGCGCGGGCGGCGGCCTGAGGTCTTCGGGAAGACGGCGACGTACGCGCCGCTGCCGGCACAGGGAGCGGGCGCCGACCACTGTGTCGCCTTCAGCCGATCCGGCGAGGTGGTCACGGCGGTGACCCGGTTGTCGCTGCGGCTGGCGCAGGCCGGGGGCTGGGGTGACACCCGGCTGACGCTGCCCGCGGGGCGGTGGGCCGAAGTGCTGGGCGGGGGGCGTGAGTTCACGGGTGAGGTGCGACTGGCGGAACTCTTCGAAGCCCTGCCGGTCGCGCTGCTGGAGCGGGTCGAGGCGTGACGCGCGCACCGGGTGGCGGGACACCCCGTGCCGGGTGGCGGCATTCCCCGGGCCGGGTAGCGGTGAACCTCGTACCGGGGGACGGTGAATGCGACTGGGCGCCCCTGGGCGCCGCCCCTGCCGCGCGGGGACACTGGGTATGTCCCCCGCCCGGCCCGGCCGGGCGCGCGGACTCGGGTGTCAGGCGGACGGGACGGGGGTGGGTCTGCTGTCGGAGCTCGGTTATCCCACGGTGGCTGAACTGGAGTCGGCGGCACAAGCCCTGACGGCACGTCGGCCAGGGCTGTGCGCTCTGCGGAGCATCGGCTCCTCGCGTGCCGGCCGCCCGCTGCGTCTGCTGTCCGTGGGGCGTGCGAGACGCGCCGTCCTGGTCGTCGCGGGCGCCCACGCCAATGAGCCGACCGGCGGCTCCACGGTGCTCGCCCTGGCCGAACGGGTGGCTCGGGAGCAGCGGTTGCGGTCCGGGGTGTCCTGGCACTTCCTGCTCTGCGCGGACCCGGACGGCGCCAGCCTGCACACCACTCCCCTGCCGCGCACCCTGCTCGACTACCACCTCGGGTTCTTCCGGCCGGCCGGTCCGGAGCAGCCGGAGTGGTCGCCGTCCGTGCTGCCGCCGGACCGGCTGCCGCCCGAGACGCACGCCCTGATGGGTGTGCTGGACGAGCTGCGGCCCTACCTCCAGGTGACCCTGCACGGCACCGATCTGGGCGGCAGCTGGGTGCAGTTGACCAGGGACGTGCCGGGCCTCGCCGAACCGTTCGCCAAGTCCGCGGCCGAGCTGGGGATACCGGTGGAGAGGGGCGCGTCGGACGCCGCCGGCTGGCCGGTGTCCGGGCCCGGGGTGTTCGTGATGCCGCGGCCCGGCGGCCTCGCGGCGTACCCGAGCATGCCGGACGACGCCCGGCACAGCACCTGGTACCACGCTCACCGGTACGGCGGTCTGACGGCGGTCGTCGAGGTGCCGATGTGGGCGAGCGACCTGGTGGACGACACCGCCCCGCACCCGGCCCCGGCGGCGGCGCTGCGGCACCTGTCCCGGCGGCTGCTGACGGACGCGGGCCGGGTGGAAGGGGTCCTCGCCGAGGCGCTGCCCCGGCTGCCGGGGCCCGAGGGACCGCTGCTGCGGGCCGCCCGGTGGGCGCTGGCGCTGGTGCCGGGGCTGGCCCGGGACTGGAGGGACGGACCGCCCGCGGATCTGTCGACGGCGTACGTGGGCAGTGTGGACGCGTTCGGGCGCCGGCTTCCGCTGCGGGCGGCGGCGATGCTGCTGCGGGTGCTGAGGGAGGCCGGCGACCCGGGGGCGCCGCTCCTGGAAGGGCTCGTCGCCGAGTGGTGCGAGTCCTTCACCGAGCGGTTCCGCGCACGGTGGGTGCCGGTGGGCGACCAGGTCGAGCACCAGGTGCGGACGGTGTTGGCGGCGGCGGCGTGTGCGCGGGGTGAGATGAAGGGTTGAGATGAAGGGTTGAGGGAGGGTGCCTGGTGTGCGCGGTGCGCCTTCCGGGATGCCTCGTCATGTCGTCGGGCGGGTGCGGGAGCGTCGAGGCCGGTCGCGCAGTTCCCCGCACCCCTTCGGGGGCGCCCCGCTAACTCGACAGCGCGAACACCGCGCCCGTGCGGGCCGCCATCACGCACGGGTTCGCGAACGTCTGCTCGTAGGTGACCGGTCTGCCGCCCCACTGGCCCTCCGCCGAGGCCCTCACGGGGGCGTAGATCTCGGTGCAGATGGCGTTCCGGTGAGGGATGCGGGTGATGTCGCCGTCGGTCCGGCGGAGTTCCGCGCACGCCTCGGCGGCCCGGCCGTGGCCCTGGGGCGGGTCGCAGAGGAGGAGGGTGCCGCGGGTGTCGGAGGAGCGGGCGTCGCCCCGGGTGACGGTGACGTAGAGCCAGTCGCCCTGGACGGCGGTCGTCCGGTCGGGGGCGGAGGCGCCGAGGGTGAGGAGGGCGAGAGCGGCGAGCAGGCAGCCGCGTACCGCGTGGGTCGGGTTCGTCATTCCCGGTGCATCGGCACGGCGGGCTCGGAACTCCATCCCTGCTCACCCGAATGGGAATCCGCACGGCGGTCCGCTCGCGGGTCCGCTCGGGAATCCGCACGGCTGTCCGTGCAGGGCCCCTGCGAGGAGGGCCCGGACGGGTGCGGGCTGCCGGCCGCCAGTTCGAACGCGGCGAGGACCACACGGGCCTGGTACTCCGCCTGGCGGGCCACGGGGATCCAGCGGGCACCGTGGCCGTCGCGGTAGTCGGCGCACCACTCGTCGATCAGGCGGTCCAACTCGGGCAGTACGCCGGCCGGGTCGTGACCGGCTCGGGTCACCAGCTGGTGCAGCAGCCCGGCGGTGCGCAGGGCGACCCGGCGGCCGGAGAGGGCCAGGGTGGTGAGCCGGGCGGTGTCGAGCGGCGGCAGCGGCCGGGCGGTGGTGTGGACGTCGGGGTCCCAGGCGTCGGCGAGGCCCGGCCAGACCAGGACGTAGTCGTCGACCGGAGCGAGCATCCTGGCCGCGTCCGGGGTCCCGCTCACCGAGGGGCGGACGCGGGTGAGGAGGTCCTCCAGGAGCCGGGTGTCGTGGCGCAGGGCACGGCTGACGGTGCGCAGTACGGCGTCGGCGTCCGGCGCCGGGGAGGCGTCCTCGACGGCGGCCACGCCCCACATCGGCGCCTCGACGACGGCGGTGACCGTGCCGTGGCGGTGCGGGTGGAACCAGGTGGACTCGACGGCCGCCTCGGTGATGGCGGCGGCCAGGTCGCCCCGGCGCGGGGGCGGGATGCGGTAGACGGCGGGGCCGAGGCAGGGCCAGTACAGGGTGTCGTACGGTCTCAGCTCGCGGGGGATGCCGAGGCGGGCGGCGATGCGGGCGACGCGTTCGGGGAGGCCCGGCAGTTCCCGGGTGAGTTCGACGAATCCGCCGCCGACGTCGACGCCGTGCAGCGAGCACTGGAAGAAGGGCCGCAGTTCGTCCTGGAGGTCGAGCAGGCATCGGGTCTCCGGCAGCACGGCGCCGGCCGCGCCGTCGGGCAGCCATTCCGGCTGTTCCAGGAAGCCGGGGCGGAAGAAGTGCCGGAAGTGGTGGTCGAGGGTGTACGGGCCGCGGAGCCAGCCCTCGTTGCGGCGGGAGCCGTCGGGGTCGAGGCTCAGCAGCAGGTTCCAGGTGGTGTCGGCGGCGTCGCTCAACCGGGGGTCGGCCAGGGCCCGTTCGGCGAGCCGGAGGACGGTGGCGCCGCCCACGGGCTCGTTGGCGTGCGGGCCGGCGACGATCAGGGTGTGGCGGCTGCCGTGCCCGACGGAGAGCAGCCACATCGGGGTGCCCGCCCGTGAGGTGCCCACGCGGCGGAGTCGGGCGCGGTGCGGATGGCGGGCGACGAGGGCGGCGGCGCGGGCGGACAGCTCGTCGACGGTCGGGTAGCGGAGGAGTGGCGGCAGGGCACACCTCCACGAATGTGGTGCCGTCGGTTCACCTGGTGTGCATGGTGTAAGCACAGTCAGTCATGGCCGAGAACGTACGTCAACACCCCGCAAGAGAAGGAAGGTTGACAAACTCGCTGCGTAAATCCCAGGCCAGAGCTTTGTCGTGGGGCCGGTCACAAGGTCATTCGGAGGAGAGGCGGAAGACCATCCGGCCGAAACTCACCTGGTCGCCGTCGCGGACGACGGCCGCGCCGATCACCCGACGGCCGTTGACGGTGGTGCCGTTGGTGGAGCCGAGGTCGCGCAGGATCCACAAGCCGCCCTGCCGGCTCAGCTCGGCGTGCACTCGGGAGACCGTCTCGTGACTGAGCCGGAGCCCGTTCGCCGGGTCGCGGCCTATGCGCAGGGCGTGGCCGCCCGCCGGGTGCGGCAGCTGGAGCTTGGGGAGCCGCTCGGCCTGCCAGGCCCGGCGCAGCTTCACACCGAAGCCGGAGATCGCGCCCACGGTGCCGAGCACCAGCCGGGACCAGCGGTTCTCCACGGGCAGGTCGGCGGTGAGCACGGCGAGTTCGTCGGAGCGGCGGGCGACGAGAGCCAGCTCCATCCGCCGGATGAACGTGTCGTGCGACAGACGGCCGAGCGCGACACCGTCACGGAGCACCCTCAGCGCGCGGTCGCGCTCCGCGTCCGACAGCCGCGCGGGGTACGTGTGGAACTCGAAGGACGACGTCACGCGTGTGATTGTCGGTCAGCGGGGCGGGAGGTGTCCAGACAACCCGTAAACGGTGACCATCCGCGGACATGCGGGTGGACGACTGCGACTCGCGCGGCAAAAGCACCGATCCGAGCGCGCGACGATCTCGTTTGCTCCACGATGGACGAGCAACCCCCTGACTACCCAGGACCACGACCGGCAGCCGAGGGAGAACCGTTCCGTGCAGTTCGAGGTGTGGGCACCGCAGGCCGACCGTCTTACCCTCCACCGGGCGGGCGCCACGCACGCCATGGAGCGCGATCCGGGACGGCCGGGCTGGTGGACGGCCGAGGCGGAGGCGTCGGACGGCACACGCTACGGATTCGCCGTCGACGACGGTCCGGTGCGCCCCGACCCGCGCTCGCGCCGGCAGCCGGACGGCCCCGACGGACTGAGCGCGGTCGTCGACCAGGGGCGGTACACCTGGCGTTCGGATTGGCCCGGACGCGGGCTGCCGGGCGCGGTCCTCTACGAGCTGCACGTCGGCACGTACACACCCGAGGGCACCCTGGACGCGGCGGCCGAACGCCTTGGGCACCTCACCGAACTGGGCGTCACCCACGTCGAGTTGATGCCGCTGTGCCCCTTCCCCGGGACGCACGGCTGGGGTTACGAGGGCGTCTCGCTGTGGGCCGTGCACGAACCGTACGGCGGTCCCGAGGCGCTGAAGCGGTTCGTGGACGCGGCCCACGAACTGGGCCTCGGGGTGGTGCTCGACGTCGTGCACAACCATCTGGGCCCCTCCGGCAACTACCTGCCCGTCTTCGGGCCGTACTTCACCGAGCGGCACCACACGCCGTGGGGCGCGGCGGTGAACCTGGACGCGCCCGGCTCGGACGAGGTGCGGGCGTACTTCCGGGAGAGCGCGCTCGCCTGGCTGCGCGACTACCGCCTCGACGGGCTGCGGCTGGACGCGGTCCACGCGCTCAAGGACACCCGGGCCCTGCACTTCCTGGAGGAGCTGTCGACGGCGGTGGACGCGCTCGCCGAGGAGGTGCGCCGACCGCTGTTCCTGATCGCCGAGTCCGACCTCAACGACCCGCGCCTCATCACCCCGCGCGCACGCGGCGGACTGGGCCTGCACGCCCAGTGGAACGACGACTTCCACCACGCCCTGCACACCACGCTGACCGGGGAGTCCCAGGGCTACTACGCGGACTTCGCGCACGCGGGCCCGGCGGGCCTGGCGAAGACCCTGACGGGCGGCTTCTTCCACGACGGCACGTACTCGTCCTTCCGGGAGCGCTGCCACGGCCGCCCCCTGGACCGTACGAGCGTCTCCGCGCACCGGCTGCTGGGCTACAGCCAGACCCACGACCAGATCGGCAACCGCGCCCAGGGCGACCGGCTCGCTGCGATCCTCTCCCCCGGCCTGCTGGCCTGCGCGGCGGCGCTCGTCCTCACCGGCCCCTTCACGCCCATGCTCTTCATGGGTGAGGAATGGGCCGCCTCCACGCCCTGGCAGTTCTTCACCGACCACACCGATCCGGAGCTCGCGGAGGCCGTACGGCGGGGCAGGCGCCGGGAGTTCGCCGAGCACGGCTGGGCCGAGGAGGACGTCCCCGACCCCCAGGACCCCGCGACCCGCGACCGCTCCTGCCTCGACTGGTCCGAGCCCGCGCGCGAGCCCCACGCCCGGATGCTGTCGTGGTATCGCACCCTCATCGCCCTCCGTCACTCCCTGCCCGATCTCTCCGACCCCGACCTCTCCGACGTCAAGGTCGCCTTCGACGAGGAGGCCCGGTGGTTCGGCTTCCGCCGGGGCGACGTCCTCGTGGCGCTGAACCTGGGCAAGGAGACGGCCGAGATCCCGGTCGGAGTGCCCCACGCGCGGGTCCTCGCGGCATGGGATCCGGTGGAGGCCCCGGGGGCCGACGGGGTGCTGACCGTCGGTGGGGAGTCGTGCGTGGTGCTCATGGTGGCGTGAGGCGACCAGGGGCCGCAGGCCCCTTCGGGGGCGCGGGGCTGCGCGATCAGCCACCTCCGACGCGCGGCCGCCCTCCGACGCGCGGCCGCCCTGTGACGCGCGCCCCCGCACCCTGAGGCGCTGCTTCGTCAGTCCTCACCGCGCAGATCCGTCACCCTCTCCAGCAGGATCGGCTCCCACGCGCGACGCAGCCGGTGGCGGAGGACGGGAAGGGGTGCGGCGGCGCGCCCCTGAAGAGCCTCCGCGAGGGTGACGACCGTGTCGCAGCGGGCCAGCCAGAGCCCGCGCAGACAGGGGCGGACGCCGTAGCCGGCCAGCGTCGCGGCTCGGACGGCGGCCGGTGAGCCGACGGCCGCGGCGAGTCCGGCGATGTCCTCGGCGGGGTCGCCGACGGCCGCGTCGGTCCAGCCGAGCACCCCCCGGACCCGGCCGTCGGCGCTGACGACGAGGTGGTCGCCGGTGAGCCCGTGGTGGACCAGGACGGCGGCCGGCGCGGTCAGCTGCGCCGCCGTCGCCGACGTCAGCTGCCCGAGCCGCCCCGCGTCGAACTCGTCCGCCTCGGCGAGACGGCGCGCCGCCCGCCCAGCAGCCGCCCGCAGGGCCTCCAGCGGACGCGGGGCGAGCCGCGGCACCCCGAGCGCATCGGCCTGTCGCGGCGGCACCTCGCGCAGCCCCGTGAGGAGCGCCGCCAGGTCGGCCTCGCCCACGGCGGACACCTCGTGCTCCTCGGCCGTGCCCCCGGCCAGCCGCGTGTCCAGTGTGTAGGTGAGCCCGCCGGACCACTCGCCGTGCGCCACGCTCACCGGGACGGCGACGCCGATGTGCGGGCGGACCAGGTCCCGCAGCCGCAGTTCGCGTAGTTGCCGCCCGACGCCGTGCCGGTCGGTCACGAGGCGAAGGACGTGGCGGGTGCCGACCCACCAGGTGCTGTGCGTGTCGTCCCCGGCGACGGGTCGCACGTCGGGGCCGCCCGCGCCCTTGCCGCCGGGCCTGCCCTCCCCGTTCTTCAGCAGGGAACGGACCAGTCTGCGGACGCTGTCCGCGGTGGGTGTCGGTGCCTGGGTCATGGTCGCGCCGTCGTCCGGGGGTCAGGGGATCGGGGGTACGGGGAGGGTCACTCGACCACCGCCATCTCCCGCGATGTGGTGTTGAGACGCCGGCCGCCGTCCTCCGTGACCGTCACGATGTCCTCGATGCGGACGCCGAAGCGGCCCGGCAGGTAGACACCGGGTTCGACCGAGAAGCACATGCCGGGCACCAGGGGCCGTTCCTCCCCCTCGATCATGTACGGCGGCTCGTGGGTGGTGACGCCGATGCCGTGCCCGGTGCGGTGGATGAAGCGGTCGCCGTAGCCGGCCTCGACGATGACGGCGCGGGCGGCCCGGTCGACGTCCTGGCAGGCCGCGCCGGGACGTACGGCGCGGAACCCCGCCTCCTGGGCGGCCCGCACGAGGTCGTGCACCTCGCGCTCCTCGGCGGCCGGTTCGCCGACGTGGACCGTACGGGAGGTGTCGGAGCCGTAGCCGTCCTTGAGGCCGCCGAAGTCGAGGACGACCATGTCGCCGTGCCCGATGACCCGGTCGCCCGCCTCGTGGTGGGGGTTGGCGCCGTTCGGGCCGGAGGCGACGATGGTGAAGTCCACCTGGGAGTGTCCGAACCGCCGCAGCAGTTCGGCGAGATCGGCGGCGACGTCTCTCTCGCGGCGCCCGGCGAAGGGCACCTGCCGGATCTCCTCGTACGCCCGGTCGGCCGCCGCGCCGGCCGCCGCCATCAGCTCCAGCTCCGCGGCGTCCTTCACGGCCCGGAGCATGGGCAGCGCCTCGGTGAGCGCGACGAACACCGTGCCCGGCAGCAGACGCTGAAGGCCCAGCAGGTGCAGGGCCCAGGCGTTGTCGCTGACACCGAAGCGCCCGCGGGGTCCGAGGACGGAGACGGCCGCCTCGTAGGGGTCCTGGCCGTCGGTCCAGTCGCGCAGGGTCAGAGCGGGTCCGCCGGGTGCCCCGGCGGCGTCGGGGGCCTCCAGGGTGGGGACCACCAGCACCGGGTCCGCACCGTCGCGCAGCACCAGCATCGTCAGCCGCTCGGTCTCGGGCGGCCGGTGCCCCGTCAGCCACACCAGGTCCGGGCCGGGCGCGACCAGCAGCCCGTCGAGCCCGGCGTCCGCTGCGGCCCGCGCCGCGCGGCGCATCCGGGCCCGGTGGTCGTCGGTGGTGAAGGCGGCGCTCATCCATGCCTCCGTGTGCTCGGAGTTCCCTGGGGCTACGGGCAGCATCCTGCCCCTCCGCCGCACCGCACGCGAGCCGATTGGCGCGCGGCGTCAACTGTCGTACGACCCGGGCGTCGGCTCCGACCAGTGCGTTCCGCACCGCCGCCGAGTTCTCCCCCACCCCCCGCTCTAATGCTTGCGCGTTGCTT
This sequence comes from Streptomyces sp. ATCC 21386, assembly GCF_018728545.1. Lineage (NCBI taxonomy): Bacteria > Bacillati > Actinomycetota > Actinomycetes > Kitasatosporales > Streptomycetaceae > Streptomyces > Streptomyces sp. ATCC 21386. The sequence continues at coordinate 2,792,870 of NZ_JAAVVL010000001.1, read as the reverse complement.
TTCCATTAGCACTAATGCTTGGATTCGAGTGTTCCATTAAGGCGACGCCCGAGGGAGGCGTACGACGATGCTCGTACTCGCACACATCAGTGATCTGCATCTGGACGGGAGCGACCGGGCCGCCCGGCGGGCCGAGCGGGTGCGGGATCTGCTGTGGGGGCTGCCGGGACCGGTGGACGCGCTGCTGGTGACGGGGGACATCGCGGACCACGGCACCGAGGCCGAGTACGAGGAGGCGGCCCGTCTGCTGGGGCTGCGCGGGAGCGCGGCGCCCTTCCCGGTGCTGACCTGTCCGGGCAACCACGACAGCCGGGCCCCCTATCGCAAGGCGCTGCTCGGGGAGCCGCCCACCGACGGACCGGTCAACAGCGTGCACGTCTTCCCGGACGCGGCCGTCCTGATGTGCGACACCAGCATCCCGGGGCAGGACGAGGGCGAACTGGACGCGCAGACCCACGCCTGGATCGAGGAGACCCTGGACGGGCTCGACGGCGACCGGCCCGTCCTGCTCGCCTTCCACCACCCGCCGGTGGCGCTCCACCACCCGCTCCCGGACCGGTACCGACTGGGCCGGCCCGCGAAGCTCGGCCGGTTGCTGGAACGCCGGCCGGAGATCGTGGGGATCATCACCGGTCACGCCCACACACCGGCCGCGACCACCTTCGCCGGGCGCCCGCTGGTCGTCGGCCCCGGGGTCACCTGGACGCTGCGGCTGCCCTGGGAGGGCGACGCGGTAGCGGACCGGGAGGCCCCGCCCGGGTTCGCCTTCCATGTCCTGGACGACGAGGGGCGGCTGACCAGTCACTTCAGGGTGGCCGTGTAGGGGGCGGCGGGGCCACTCAGGTCACGACGCCCGGGACGGCGACCAGGTACTGCCGGGTGCCGTTCGCGTGGCGCACGAGGAGTTTCAGGGCCACCCCGGGGCGCGCGGCGGCGACGGCCCGCGCCAGGTCGGAGGCCGAGCCGGTCCGGGTGCCGCCCAGGGCGAGGACGGTGTCCCCACGGACCAGGCCGGCCGCGTGGCCGGGGCCGGGGACGTGGACACCGACGACGAGGGCGCCGCGACCCGCGCCCCCCGCGGACGTGGGGGCGGCGGAGGGTGTGGCTGCGGGGGCGGCTTCGGGTGCCGATGCGGATGCGGATGCGGGCACGTCGACGGCTTCGACACCGAGGGTGGGGCGGGTGGGCGCGCCGGTGCCCGGCGACAGCGAACTCCCCTGCCCCGGGGTCGACTTGGGCACGCCGCTCCGCGCCCGGTCGTCGGGGTCGGGGCGGGTGGCAGCTCCTCGCTCGCCCGCCGCCCGCTCCCGCAGTTCCGCGAGTCTGCTCATGCCGATCACCGTGGCGCCCATCGTGCCCAGACCGACGCCCGACAGGACGAGGGCGACGCAGGCGGCCAGGGCGAGCAGCAGGGTGACGAGTCGCTGCCGGGCGCGGCGGGGCGCGGCGTGCGGGCGCCGGGTCGGGCCGGACGGGCGGTCGCCGCAGGGCTCCCCGCCCGGCATGGGTTTGGGCCGCAACGCTGTCTGTTCCATGGTGGCCACCTCCGGCCGGAGACCTACCCGGGGCACCACGGCACGACGAGCCACGAAAGAGTGAGACTGACGCCCCGTCACATGAGGGCGTCCAGCGCTGCTCGGCCCGTCGCATGAGGCATCTAGAGCTGCTCCGCCCCGGTCAGCTCCCGCACCAGTGCCGCCGCCGCGCCGCCGGGCGTTCCGCCGTGGACGATCTCCGTACGGTGCACGAGGCGTGGTGCGACGAGGGGCACGGCGACCGCGCCGGGGACGTCGGCGGCGAAGCCGCGCGGCAGGACGGTCAGTCCGTGTCCGGCGGCGGCGAGGGTGGTGAGGGTGCGCAAGTCGGTGCCCTCGTAGCGGAGGGCGGTGCGGACACCGCCGGTGCCGCTCGCGGTGCGGAGCCGGTCCAGCGGGAGACCGGCGCCGGGGGCGTCGAGCCAGCGGGCGTCGACGAGGTCGGTGAGGCGGAGGCCGGGGCGGCGCGCGAAGGGGTGGTCGGCGGGCAGCAGGACGCAGACGGGTTCCTCGCCGACGCCCCGGGTGGTCAGGGGCGCCACGTCGGGGAGCCGGAGGGGGTCGCTGGGGGCGGCGAGCCCGTCGACCAGACCGAGGTCGGCGGCGCCGGTGGCGACGGCCGCCGGGATCTCGTCGCGGGCGAGGGTCCGCAGGGTCACGCCGGCGGCGGGCAGCGCGGCGAGGACACGGGGGCCGAGGGCCGTCGGGGTGACCGCGAGGGTGAGCCCGTGCTCGGGCGCGGACGCGATCCGGACGACGTCGGCGCGGGCCGCCTCCAGGCGCAGCAGCAGGGGCCCGGCGTGTTCGAGGAGCCGCTCGCCGGCCGCCGTGGGCAGCACGGGGCGCCGGGTCAGCAGCGGGGCACCGAGGTCCTGCTCCAGCGCGGCAATGTGCTGGGACACCGCGGACTGGGTGTAGCCCAGCTCGCGCGCGGCCTCGGAGAAGGAGGCGAGCCGGGCCACGGTGACGTACGTACGCAGCAGATGCGGGTCCATGGCGGACAGGATCGCGCATCGGGCGGCCGCCGGTTCGTCGGCGACCTCATCAGAACTGCCCACAGAGCTGTCCATCAGGAGTGCCCATCACGAGTTCTCATCAGGAGTTCTCATCAGGAATGCTTATCGGGGATACAGAAATCATCGTTGGACGTGAAGTCGAGGCCGCGCCCAGGATGACGTGCATGACGAACAACGCGGCGCAGCCCGCCCCTCCCCGGACCACCTCCTTGCGAACCGCCCCGTCCGCCCCCGCCGCCCGGCTGGCCGTCGTCGGCGACCGGTCCCCCGACGTCGTCTCGCACAGCCGGATCCCGCTCCTCCTCGACGCCCTCACCGGCCAGGACCGGCTGGTCCTCGACGCGTACTGGATCCCCTCCGAGGACGCCGCCGCCGACGCGGCGGCCGTACGGGGGTTCGACGCGGTGTGGGTGGTGCCGGGCAGCCCCTACCGCAGCGAGGCCGGGGTGCTCTCCGCCATCCGTACCGCGCGGGAGGAGCGCATCCCGTTCCTCGGCACGTGCGGTGGCTTCCAGCACGCGCTGCTGGAGTACGCCCGGCACGTGTGCGGGCTCACCCGGGTCGCGCACGCCGAGAACGAGCCGGGCGCCGAGGACTTCCTGATCGAGCCGCTCGCCTGCTCCCTGGTCGGGCACGAGGGGACGGTCGTCATCGCACCCGGCTCGCTCGCGCAGTCCGTGATGAACGCCGAGCGGTCGGTCGAGCGGTACTTCTGCGCGTACGGCCCGACCCGTCACCTCGACACCCTGCGCGCCCACGGTCTGCGGTTCTCGGGGCACGACGAGGACGGGCAGGTCCGGATCGCCGAACTCCCGGGCCACCCCTTCTTCCTGGCGACGCTCTTCCAGCCGGAGCTGGCCGGTGACGGCAGCCGCCCGCACCCGATCGTGCGCGCGTTCGCCCGGGCCGCGGTCGACCACGCGACCAGGGCGGCGGCGCGTCAGCCCGCGTGAGCCGGGGTGAAGGACAGAACCGGTGGCCGGTCCGGGACGAAGCCGTGGGCCCGGCGGGCGAGGAACTCGGGCTTGTAGCGGTCGACCCGACGGTGCCAGTTGAGAATGCCGGCCAGCCAGTTCCGCAGGTCGGCCACATAGCCGTCCATGATGGCGCGTGCTTCCCGAGACAGCGCGAAGTCGTCGTAGACGACGGGGAGTTCGTGGGCGACTACATGCTGGAACTGCCGCATCCGCTGGGTCATCAGGTCATGGATCACGCCGAGCGCGGTCGGGTAGTCGCAGCCGAAGAAGTTCTGCACGACGAGGATCGCGTTGTGGACCTCGCCCTCGTACTCGATCTCCTTCTGGTACGAGAAGACGTCGTTGATGAGGCAGCCGTAGTCGATGGCCGCGTTCTCCAGGGAGCGGACGGGGCCGCTGCGGTAGACCTCGGGCGGGATCTGCGGGCCGTGGCCCATCCGGCACATGCTGAGGGTCAGGTCGGAGCCGAAGGTGGCGCGCCGCATCTCCAGGTAGTCGATGGGGTCGGGGACGCGGTTCTGGATCTGGTTGAACACCTCCCACACCCAGCTCTCCGTCATCTTGTCGACGGACTCCTTCAGGCCGCGCCGCTCGTCGGGGGTCATCGCGGCCGTCGTACGGGCCCAGAGGTCGACGAGACCCCGTTCCATGCCGTTGACCGGGACGGGGACCGGCTCCCCGTCGACGGGCATGCAGTCGGAGAGCCGGGCCGTGGTCAGACGGGCGGCGGCGAGGTCACGGCGGTGGCCGAAGACGAGGGGGTAGTAGTCGTCGCCGTAGGTGCCCCAGGCCAGCCAGGCGGAGCTGAGGTCGAGCTGCTCGGGGGTGGCGTCCGGGTCGAGGCCTGCCGAGCAGAGCGGCAGGTCGGCCGCGGCGAGCCGCTCCTCGTCCCAGACGCCCTCGCTCAGCATGCCCATCGCGTGCGTCCACGCGATGAGGCGGGGGCGGGCGCTGTCCAGGTGCGGGCAGAGCTCGACCTGGAACGGCATCTGGAAATCGGGCAGTCGCGAGGGCCCGACCTTCTGGTACGGCACATGGGTGTGGGCGCGCAACCGTTCCGCGGCGGCGGTCGCCAGCAGGGCGCCGACGTCGGCGGCGGACGTACCGAAACCGGGCTGGGCGAGGAGGGCGGGGCCGGAGAGGACCGCGCCCCCGAGGTCGAGCGGTCCGCGCGCGGACTCGGCGCCCTGGTTCATGTACCGGCTGGACCGCATGTGCCACTCGTGGCCGCCGGACTGCCAGTCCTGGAGCCCCTTCGTGTACGCCGCGACGGCGGCGACCTCGGCCGGGGTGAGGCCCTTCTCCAGGGCCAGGGCGGGGACTTCGGTGAGTGCGGTGCTCTCGAACTGGTGGAGCCGGGAGGTCAGGATGTCGTTGACGGTGTCGGCGGCCTGCTGGGTGTCACAGCCGAAGAAGGTCTCCAGGACGAGGACGCCGTTGCTGTTCTCGCCCTCGTCCTCGACCTCGCGCTGGTACGAGAACAGGTCGTTGCGCAGATGGACGGCGTCGGAGAACGTCTCCATCAGGACCCTGAGCGGCCTCGTTCCCGCGACCGACGCGGGGACCTCGGCGGTCGCGTACTCGACGAGACCGGCCGACCAGGGGGCGCCGCCGACCTTGCGGCGCATCTCGATGTACTCGACCGGGTTCGCGATCCGGCCCTCGTTGATGTTGGACAGCTCCCACATCGACTCGTTGAGCAGATGCTCGGTGGCGACGGCGAAACGGCGGCGCCAGTCCATCGACATCGACGGCACCGTACGCGCCCAGAGGTCGGCGAGGCCGGCCTCCACCGGGTTCCGCGGTTCCGGTACGGGAGTCGCGAGGTCCAGCGGCATGAAGAGCGGGAGCCGGTCGAGGTGGGCCTTGCCGCCGGGGCGGTCCTGGGACCGTTTGAACAGCTCCAGGAAGTGGTCGTCGAAGAAGAACACCCACACGTACCAGTCGGTGATGAGTGAGAGCGCCGGACCGTCGCAGTCGGGGTGGGTGTACGCGCACAGCAGACCGTAGTCGTGCGCGTCCAGGTCCGCCTGGCACCAGACGCCGGAGCCCTCCAGCATGCCCATCTCCCGGGCCCACGCGGAGGAATGTGTACGGGCCTCTTCGAGGTGGGGGTTCAGCCGCGCGGGGTACGGCAGGTAGAAGTGCGGGAGTTCGAACGGCTGCGTCATGGCCGGGCCCTACCCGTGGCCTCCGGCCGGCATCCGGATGGGGGCACATGATCACACCATCGCGTGAACCTGGGGAATTTCTCGCCCCCCGCCGCCCCTGCCCTTCCCGTCCTGAAGGGGCTGCGCCCCTTCGACCCCCGTCTGACGGTCCGGTGGGGGTTCTCGCGCAGGTCCCCGCACCCCTTGAGGCGCTCGTCTCCTCGGGGTTCAGGTGTTCAGCTGGATCACGGCCCTCGTGCCGCTCGTGCGCCAGTGGTGGCCTTCCGTCGTCGTGAGGGTGGTTTCCGTTTCCGGGGTCAGGCCGGTGATGACGTCCGACTTGAGGGTGCGCAGGGCCGCCACGGGGGCCGGGAAGTAGGAAGTGACCTCCGCGAAGGGGGTGGTGGCGGGCCAGAGGCGGTCGCCGACCAGTCGGCGGTAGTTGAGGTCGCCCTTCATCACGGTCAGGTCGGCGGAGGCGAAGTCCGCGCGCAGGTCGGCGGGCATGTCCGCGTAGGGCAGCGGGGCGCAGGAGAAGGGGTGGGTGCGCAGGACCAGGCGGCCCTCGCGGAGCGCGGCGTGCAGTCGCTGCCCGGCGTCGGCCTTCGCCGCGATCAGGTGGCGCACCGCGTCCAGGGTGTCGGCGGTGGTGGCGTCCGAGACGAAGTACGGGTACGGCTTCAGGTGCAACAGGGCGCGGTCGAAGTGGCCGTGGGTGAGGAGGTGGTCGACGAGCAGCAGGTCGGGGATGAGTTCGCGGCCCGCGTTGTCGGCCACCAGGCAGAGCGTGCGGCCGGCGGGGCCGGTCAGCAGGGAGAGGAGCGCGTCGCTGTCGTCCGCGACCAACGGGGAGTCGGTCGCCTTCTCCTCGGTGCTCTGGAGACGGAAGCCGAGGTCCGCCCGGTTGCCCCAGAGGGAACCGTGGAGGAGGGCGTCGAGCTGGTCGGGCAGGGGGCGTTCCGCCAGGGGTCCGAGAGCGGTGAGTTCGGCGGCGGCCTCGGGGGTCTCCAGCTCGGCCAGTTTGAAAGGGCGGAACGGGTCGACCCCCTGCCAGGGGCCGGGGTCGAAGTAGCCGACGGCGCGCAGGAGTTGGCGGTAGAAGCAGCTCTCGGCGACCAGGAAGGGGAGGGAGAACCAGGAGCGGCCGGCATGGCGGCGGGCGTCCCAGGTGTCCCACCAGTCGTCGTCGGCCGGTGGCACGACGGTGCCGTGGAGCGTGTCGTGCAGCAACTCGTCGAGCGCGCGTCGCTGTTCGGGACCGTAGGGTGTGGCGTCCTGGACCTTGCGGATGAGGGCGGGGTGCCGTTCGGCGAGGACGCTGTGCGGGAAGGAGGCCGGGTCGTCGCCGCGGACGACCGGGGCGGGGGCGGGGGCGTCAGGCATGGCCGTGGGCTCCTCCGGGGGCCGTGGGGTCGGCGGGTGTGCGGGGCGGCAGTTCCACCTGCTTCAGCTGCTCGTCGAGTTGCTCGGTGTAGCCGGCCTCGGTCCAGACGTACTTGCGGAACTGGTCCGTCGTCAGCGGACCCGGCCACGGGCTGCCGGTGGGGTAGAAGACGGACTCGCAGGACGCGCAGTGGCAGGCGGCGGTCCAGAGCTCCTCGGCGCGGGGCCTGCCCGCGGCGACGGCGGCGCGTTCGCGGGCCTCGCCGCGGACCACCCAGAGGGTGCCGGCGAAGAGGAGGACGGCGAGGACGGCGCCGCCGATCGTGAAGAGGGGCTTGTCGTTCTGGACTCCGTGCTGGGCGAGGCCCGCGCAGACGAAGGCCAGGACCATGCCTTCCAGGAAGTGGGTGAAGCTGTCGAACCTCGACTCCACGCCCGGGGCCTTCGCCAGCCGGTCGGAGAGACCCGAGCCCGGGGAGTCGGGGGCGGCGCAGGCATCGGGAACCGTACGCACCGACGGCCCCGAGGCGCCGCAGCGGGGGCACACCGTCACGACCGGAGCCGCACCAGATGCCCCGGCCGACGTCTGCTTCGCTTCCCCGGACTTCTCTGTCGCCATGCGCATACGCTAACGCCCGGCATACATGCGCCGGCGGCCGACCGGTGCCCGCTCGCATCGGTCGGCCGCCGGCAGTGGGGGGTGGCGGTCCATCGGGTCCGGCCGATCGGCCGGGGTCACGGGCCTGACGGCCCGGGACTCAGAAGGTCAGCTGCCAGCTGTTCAGCCGACCGGTGTCCGCGGCGGCGACGTCCTGGACGCGGAGCTTCCAGGTGCCGTTGGCGACCTCGCTGGAAGCGTTCACCGAGTAGGTGGTGACCAGGTTGTCCGCGGAGTCCGAGCTGGAGCTCTTCAGGCGGTAGGTCGAGCCGTCGGGGGCCACCAGGTCCAGGACCAGGTCACCGCGGTAGGTGTGGGTGATGTCCACGCCGACCTGGAGGGCCGAGGGGGCGTTGCCCGTGCGGCCGGTGACGGAGATCGAGGACTCGACCGCCGCGCCGTTGTCCGGGATGGACAGGGCCGTGGTGCTGGTGAAGGTGGTGCCCCCCGTGGAACCTCCACCGGTCACCGCCTGCACCGTCTTGGCCGCGTCGGCGAGGCCTGCGCCACAGCCGCCCGAGCAGGTACCCGGCAGAGCACGCGAGTTGGTCTTGATCGCGGACTCGATCTGGGCCGGGGTCAGCGCGGAGCTCGCCGACTTCACCAGCGCGGCGAGGCCCGCGACGTGCGGGGCGGCCATGCTGGTGCCCTGGTAGTAGTCGTACGACTCGCTGCCGGGGGTCGAGGTGCCCGCGTTCAGCGTCGAGAGGATGCCGCCGGTCTCGACGGTGCGGGTCTCGCCGCCGGGGGCCGCGATGTCGACGACCGAGCCGAAGTTCGAGTAGTACGAGCGGGAGCCGGCGCGGTTGGTGGCCGCCACCGAGATCACGTTGTTGCAGCTGGCCGGCGAGTAGTTGGCCGCGTTGGCGTTGCTGTTGCCCGCCGCGACGACGACCGTGGTGCCGCGGTTCACGGCGGCGTTGATCGCGGACTGGGTCGCGGAGGTGCAGGCGCCGCCCCCGCCGAGGCTCATGTTGATGACCTTGGCGACGTTGGTGTTGGCGGGCACGCCGGAGACGGTGCCGCCGGACGCCCAGGTGATGGCGTCGATGATGTCGGAGTCGTAGCCGCCGCACTTGCCGAGGACGCGCAGCGGGGAGACCTTGGCGCCGTAGGCGACACCGGCGACACCCTTGCTGTTGTTGGTGACGGCGGCGATGGTGCCGGCGACGTGGGTGCCGTGCCAGGAGGAGGTGCCGGCCGGGTCGCCCGCGGCGCACTCGCCCGCCGCCGTCCAGTCGCCGGGGTCGGCCGGGTTGCTGTCACGGCCGCTGCCGTCGTTGGCGACGGTGGTGTCGGCTATGAAGTCGTAGCCGCCGACGATGTTCGCGGCGAGGTCCGAGTGGGCGACGTAACCGGTGTCGATGACGGCGACCGTCACACCGGAACCGGTGGTCTTGTCCCAGGCACCTGGCAGGTTCATGCCAGCCGTGGACTCGTAGAGGTCCCACTGCTTGGTGTACTCGGTGTCGTTCGGGGTGGCCAGCGCCTTGTTCAGGCGGTCCGGGACGACATAGGCGACCTGCGGGTCGGCCCGGTACTCGGAGATGACGTCGGCGACGTCCGTCTTGGTGAGGTCGTCGCCCAGGTCGACCAGGGCGGCACCGCTGCCGAGCCGGCGCTGGAAGTCGAGGCTCTCGCCGGCCTCCTTGCCCTTGGCGGCGGCGTCGGCGTCGGCGGCCTTGTTCGAGGTGGCCTCGGCGGCACCGGACTTGTAGCCGACGATCAGGCGCTCGGCGACGGTGCCGGGCGCGGCCTCGGTGGCACCGGCCACGGCGGGGGCGGCGGTGTCTGCCTTCGCGGACGGGGCCTGGGCGACGGCGACCGAGGAGGTCATGCCCGCCACCAGGGCGACGGAGACCGCGGCGACGGAGATGAGCTTCCGTCCTGCGGTACGAGAGGGAGAAGTACGCAAGGGCTTCGCCTTTCGTGGCCTGCTCATGTCAGGGGAGGAGCCGGCGGTGAAGCGCTTCTTCATCGAAGCGGCGGGGGTCCGGAAAGGGATGGCGCAGAAACCGGCCAAGCGCGGGCCGTTCCACCAGGGGTTACCTATGGTTCGGCTGTGCGATGACATTAGGCAAGGCCCAGGTCATGGGGATACGGGGAAAACCCTCGACCCCTGGGGAACTCCCCTACGCCGCCCGGGAGTCGTGGCTCGATGTGCCGCTTCGCCGGTTTTGCCGACGCTCCGCCGCCGCACGACCCGCTGGCCGGATCCGACCGGTCGAACAGGCTCGGGCGTTGAACGCGGCGCTCATGGGTCCCGTACGACACGGTGCACCGACCGTCAGCCCTCGACCTCCATGGATCGGACGTACCGGATGTACCGCTTGTCCGCCCACCGCGCGACCGCCCGTCGTGGCACCGGCCGCCCCGCGACCGTTCGTCGTGGCCGCGGTGGCCGCGCCGTCGTCCTGGCCGCCGCGGCCACCGCGGTGGCGCCTCTGCTTCTCACCGTGGGCGTCGCCGGACCGGCCCGGGCGCACGGTGCGCCGACGGATCCGGTGAGCCGGGTCTCGGCGTGCTCACCGGAGGGGGACGGTCAGGGCACGGCGGCGTGCCGGGCCGCCGTCGCCGCGAACGGGGCGCCCTTCACCGCGTGGGACAACATGCGGATCGCCGGTGTGAACGGGCGGGACCGGGAGGTCGTCCCCGACGGGCGGCTGTGCAGTGGAGGGCTCGCGGCCTACAAGGGGCTCGACCTGGCCCGCGCCGACTGGCCGTCGACCCGCTTCTCCCCCGGGGCCACGCTGGATCTGACGTACCGGTCGACGATCCCGCACTCCGGGACCTTCAAGCTGTTCCTGACGAAGCCGGGGTACGACCCAGCGAAGCCGCTGAAGTGGTCGGATCTGCCCGAGGAGCCGTTCGCCTCGGTCACCGACCCGCCGCTGCGGAACGGCGCGTACCGATTCTCGTCGAAACTGCCGGCCGATCGGGCCGGGCACCATGTGCTCTACACGATCTGGCAGAACACGAGCACGGTCGACACCTACTACTCGTGCTCGGACGTGGTGTTCCCGAAGGCGAAACGGGCCGACTCCGGTGCGGGCGGCGGGAGTTCGGACGGGGCGCCGGCCGGCGGCGAGGAGACCGCGGCCGAGAAGCCGGCCAGCGACGAGCCGGCCACCGGGAAGGCGGGCGAGGAGAAGCCCGAGCCCGCGACGACGGCGCCGACGCGGTCCACCGAGGCACCGGCCACCGGTCCCGACGACGCCGGGGGCGATGCGCGGGCGGCCGACGCAGGCCGTCCCGTCGCCTCCACGACCGACGAGAGCGGCACCTCCGTACCGCTGGTGGCGGGCGGCGCCACGGTCCTGGTGCTCACCGTGGGCGCCGCCCTCCACTTCCGCGGACGAGGGCGCCGCTCTCGCGTCGACGGCTGATCGGGCAAGCGACCTGGCCGCCGATCGAGGCGCCGGCCGGACGACCGGTCAGCGCCTCGGGCCGGTCACCGACCGCCGGACCGGTGACCGACCTGCTGGTGCGGTCAGTTGGTGAAGACCGTCGCGCCGCCCTGGGTGGTGTCCGTGACGGGCGCGTACTTCGCCGTGAAGTAGCCGTTGGCGAAGCACAGCGAGGAGCCCGAGGTCTTGGTGAAGACCTGGGCCGTGAAGTTGATGCTGTTGTCGGTGTTGTTGGAGGTGCCGGTGATGCTGGGCGCCTGGTAGACGCAGTTGATGGTGCCCAGCAGCGTGCGCAGCACGACGGTGGTCTGCAGGACCGAGCCCGCGGCCGGGCTGACCGTGACGACGCCGTCGGAGGTCACGGAGGTGGTGTAGGGCAGGTTGTTGACGGTGACGCTGTTGACGCCGGTCACACCGAAGACGTTGCTGGTGCAGCTGCCGAAGGTGTGGGCGTCCACGGTCTCGGTGGCCGTGCCGGGGGCCGCCGGGTTGTCGGTGACCGTGGCGGTGAAGTTCGACGCGGCGCAGGAGACGCCGCTCGTCCCGGTCGCGCTGGAGTAGAACGTGGCCGCCGTGCCGGAGGCCAGCGAGGCGCTGAGGACGTCGCCGACCGCGACCGCGTCACCGGCGGGACCGCCGGTGGTGAGCACGGTGTCCGCGGCGGAGGCGGGGCTGACGGCCGACACCAGCAGGGCGGCGGTGCCGGCGGCGAGGGCAAGGAGGGATCGCGTACGCATGGGGGTGCCTCTTCTCGGGAAGCGAGGGCCGGTCGGGCCCTCGGCAAGTGCGGGTGACAGCCCTCGACGGTGCGTGGACTGCGGTGATCGCGCGCGAGTGGTCACCGTTCGCGCGGGGGAACGCGGCGATGCCGCACGGCGCCGTACGGTCGCCGCCGATCCGTGGCACGCCTTCTCCGTACGTGACGGACCGGCAGCGACAGCCGGGGACCGGGACACGGCCCAGTGGAGGGGAAGGCGACCGTGCCCGGCACCGCGGCGAGGGGTGGTGCTGCGTGGGCCGCGCAGCGCGTTCAGGTGGGTCACCCACGCCCCGTCGGCGACGGGGCGTTCGGGACGGTGACAGGCGCTGCGCGTCGGATCCGGCGCCACGGATCCGTGGGGGAAACCCGGGAGAGTTGTAGACCTGAAGAAGAGTCAACGTCAAGGCATCGCAAGCAAGTTGATGGCCAAGCATCGCCTCGGGGTTGGCCGAGATCAGCGGCTTCCGGGGACAAAACCAAAGGTGAGAGATGTTCACCTTTCACAGGGACGGCACAACCAACATCCTTTTGCCACAAGCACCTTGACCCTTGATTGTAACCACCGGTAACTTCCCGAATGGCTACTGCGGCGTAGCAAGTAAGCCCTTGCACCACGGGAGGTGCTCTCAGGCGTGCGCCGCAACCGCTGTCCGCGCCAGGACAACGTGCCGTTGCCCCAACTGCAATGACTTGGAAGTCCAGGGAGCACACATGGCCTCGTCCTCGGACGCCACGGCGTCCACCAACGAAAGACCCGAGGGTCCCGAAGCGTCCGGAAGACGCGGGCGGGTCCGTCTGAAGCGCGCCGCGGTGATGGCGGTGCCGGCCACGGCGGTCGCCGCCGGTCTGATGATCATGACCGCGCAGGGTGCTCTGGGTGTCCAGTTCGCCATCTCGGGCATGCCGTTCGTCGTCACCGCCGACAAGCTCGACGGCGAGGGCTTCGCCCAGTTCGGCGCACTGGACCACATGATCGAGAACAGCCCGAACGAGGGTGACACCGGCGGTCAGGTGCTGGTCGTGACCTCGGTCGTGAAGAACGGCAAGCTGACGAACCTCTGCCAGAGCGTGGACCTCGGCGGCATCCAGCTGGTCCTCACCGCCGGCAACAAGGGCACGCCGGTGAGCGTGAAGAACCTGGCGATCGACTCCGACGACATCTCGGGTGACGCCTCGTTCAACAACATCGAGATCGGCCGTGACTCCAGCACGTTCGACAAGGTGGACCAGAAGGGTCAGCCCGGTGTCTACGGACAGCAGGCCGACACGGTCACCATCACCGACCTGTACCAGCACAACTACGCCGCCACGGCGGCCGTCTTCAAGCTCCCCGACCTGCACATGAACTTCCGGAGCGAGGGCTGCGACTAGTGAGCGACTTCCGGGAATGGAGAGGTCACCGGCCGTTCGCCGGTGGTCTGCTGCTGGCGTTGGGCGGCGCCGAGATCCTGCTGACGATGAAGGCGCCGCTCCCGGTCATCCTGAAGATCGGAATGCAGGGGCTGGCGGGCTATCTCCTGCCCTCGCTGATGATCGTGTGCGGGTTGCTGATCATCTTCAACCCCGCTCAGCGCCTGTTCTACTCCATCCTCGGGATCATGCTCTCGCTGGGCACGTGGCTCACGTCCAACATCGGCGGGTTCGTCGTCGGACTGCTGATGGGGGCGGTGGGCAGCACGCTGGCCTTCGGCTGGCTGCCCGATCAGGAACCCCGGCGGAAGCGGGCGGAGAAGCGGGCGGAGAAGGCGGCGCGGGCTTCGGCACAGGCGCCGGCTTCGGCTTCGGCTTCGGCTTCGGCTTCGGCTTCGGCTTCGGAGAAGCACGCCGCAGAGCTCGGGTAGTCGCGGTTGTCGGGCGAGTACCGGTCCGTCGTGGTTGTTCGCGCGGTTCCCCGCGCCCCTGAGGGGTGCGGGGTTCGGCGTTCATAAGGAGGCCGACGCCGCCGCCGTCAGCGCCGAGTGCAGCCGGGCCATGTTCGTCCAGTAGGTGTCGTGGGTGAGCGGGACGCGCCAGTAGAGGCCGGGGCCCGCGGTACGGCGCAGCGGCGGGACGGCCACGTGGCTGCCCCGGCCGAGGACCTGGACGTCGGGCAGGTGCCAGGCGGACGCGTCGCCCGGCGGGACCAGCCAGTACATGATGCCGCCGTAGCCGTCCTTGATGACGGCGCCGCTCTCGTGCCCGAGGGACGCGAGGGCCGGTGCGCCGAGGGCGACCGGCACCCGTACGGCGTTCCACCACCGCCCGGCGGGCACGGTGCGTACTTCGGGGCTGTAGGAACACATCCAGCGCGGGGCCCTGCTGACCATCATGGAACTCACCGGCTCTTCGTGGGGGGGTGGGCCCGATCCTAGGAGCGGTCCCCGCGGCCGACTTGCGAGTACGCGCAGGGAAGTTGCCGTCGTACGCAGCGCACGGGACACGATCTCGCCCGGCCGTGCCGTCGAGCCGTAGCGTGACCGGGCTTGCACGTTGCGCTGTTGGACCGTCTTCGACCCAGGAGGACCCCCATGGGCCACCCGAGCCCCTTAGTGATCGATCCGACCGGCCGTGACATCCACGGTGAGGCCGCCCGTATCCGCGAGACGGGTCCGGCGACCCGGGTCGTGCTGCCGGGGCCGCCGGCCGTCGAGGCATGGGCCGTCAGCAGCCCCGAGCTGCTCAAGCGGCTGCTCACCGACCCCCGGGTGTCGAAGGACGCGCGGCAGCACTGGCCGAGGTTCGCCGCCGGTGAGATCACGCCGGAGTGGCCGCTGTTCACCTGGGTGGCCGTGCAGAACATGTTCACCGCGTACGGCGGGGACCACAAACGGCTGCGCACGCTGGTCGCCAAGGCGTTCACCGCGCGCCGCACCAACGCCCTCCAGCCGCGTATCGAGGAGATCACCAAGGGGCTGCTGGACCGGATCGAGGAGGGCTTCCGGCGCTCCGGGACCGTCGATCTGCGGGAGGAGTTCTGCTATCCGCTGCCGATCCAGGTGATCACCGAACTCTTCGGGCTGCCCGAGGAACGGGGCCTGGAACTGCGGGACCTGGTGGACAGGATCTTCGACACCTCCGCCGACCCCGGTGAGATGACCGCCGCGTTCGGGCGGCTGCAGGCCGTGCTGGCCGAACTCGTCCTCGCCAAGCGGGAGTCGCCCGGCGACGACCTCACCTCCGGGCTGATCTCCGCCCGCGACGAGGACGAGACCCGGCTCAGCGAGCAGGAACTCATCGACACGCTGGTGCTGATGATCAGTGCCGGGCACGAGACCACCGTCAACCTCCTCGACCAGGCCGTTCACGCCCTGCTGACCCACCCCGAGCAGCTCGCCCATGTCCGACAGGGGCGGGCGACCTGGGACGACGTGATCGAGGAGACGCTACGGGTGCAGGCGCCGGTGGCGAGCCTGCCGCTGCGCTACGCCGTGGAGGACCTCGCCCTCGCCGAACTCGGCGGGCCCGAGGGGGTGGTGATCGCCAAGGGTGAGCCGATCCTGGCCGCGTACGCCGCCGCCGGGCGCGACCCCGAGCGGCACGGGAAGGAGGCCGAAGCCTTCGACGTCACCCGGGCCGACAAGGAACACCTCGCCTTCGGCCACGGAGTCCACCACTGCCTGGGTGCCCCGCTCGGCCGTCTGGAGGCCCGCATCGCACTCCCGGCACTCTTCGCCCGCTTCCCGGCGCTCGAACTGGCGGACACAGAAGAACAGTTGGGCCACGTGGAGTCCTTCATCTCCAACGGCCACCGCCGCCTGCCGGTCCGCCGCGTCTGACGAGGCCCGGCGCCGGCCCCGCCGCCTCTGCCCCGCCCCGGTCGCCACCGCCCAGCCCGGGTCGCCACCGCCCAGCCCCGGTCGCCACCGCCGGGGGTGCAGGGCCCCTTACTCTCCCCGCCACCAGGCCAGCAGGCGGGACCAGCCGTTGTCCGGGCGGGTGGGGGCGGGGGGCCGGGGGGTGTCGTTCGGGTCGCGAGGGCGGTCCGGGGCTGCGAGCCTGGGGCGCGGGGGCTGCGTGACCACCGTCGTCGTCGGCGGGAAGGTCACCGGCAGTGCCGCCAGGGCCCGGTGGAAGGGGCCTGGCCGCCATTCCAACGCCCCCACGGGCACGGCGAGATCGACGTCGGGCAGCCGGTCCAGGAGCTTCTCCACCGCTACCGACGCGATCAGCCGGGCCTCGCTCTGCGCGGGGCAGTTGTGCGGGCCCGCGCTCCACGCCAAGTGGGCCCGGTTGCCTGTCCGCTGATCGCTCGTCAGTGCCGGGTCGGTGTTGGCCGCCGCCAGCGAGACGACGAGCGGATCGCCGGCCCTCAGCAGCGCGCCCTCGTACACCACGTCCCGCTTCGGGTAGTGCACGGCGTAGTTGGCCATCGGCGGATCGGTCCACAGCACCTCGTCGAGCGCGTCCTCCACGGGGAGGCTGCCCCCGGACAGATCACCGGCGAACCGGTCGTCGGAGAGCAGCAGCCGCAGCGCGCCCGCTATGAGGTTCTGCTGGGGCTCGGTGCCCGCCCCCATGAGCACGACGAGGGTGTGGATCATCTCCTCGTCGGTGAGTTCCGCCGGGTGCAGGGTCAGCCAGGACGTCACGTCGGCCCCCGGCCGCTTCCGCTTGAGCGTGACCAGTTCGAAGAGCGTGGTGGTGAGCAGCTCGTTCGCGCGCTCGGCGTCCACCCCGTCGAAGATGCCGGACATGCCCTCCACCAGCTTCAGCCCCAGCTCGGCCGGACAGCCGAAGAGGTGGTTGAAGACCAGCAGGGGCAGCACCTGGGCGTACTCGCCGAGGAGATCCGCCCTGCCCGTGGGCGCGAACCGGTCGATGAGGGTGTCGGCGCTGCGTTCGACATAGCCGCGCAGGGTGTGGGGCTCGACGCGGGCGAGGCTGTCGGTGATGGCACCGCGCAGCCGCCGGTGCTCCTCGCCGTCGGAGAACAGGGCGTTGGGGCGGTACATCATCATCGGGACGACGGGACTGTCCGGGGGGACCGTGCCGTCCGCGAGGTCGTTCCAGCGTCGTGGGTCCTTGGAGAAGGTCTCCGTGCTGCGCAGCACGTGCAGGGCGGCGTCGTAGGAGGTGACGAGCGTGGCCCGTACGCCGGGGGCCAGCTCGACGGGTGCGGTCGGGCCGGTCGCGCGCACCCGCCGGTAGAACGCGGCCGGGTCGGCGGCGAACTCCGGCCCGTGCATGGACTGGTGGGCCGGACACCCCGGCGGCGGACCGGACGGGCCGGATGAGTCGGAGGGACCGAGGGGGGCGGAGGGACCGGACGGCGGTGCGGGGGTCACGCGGGCTCCAGTTCGGTCTTGCGGTCCAGGAGGTATTCGACGAGGGCGATCAGCGCCCGGGTGGAGGAGTCCGGGTCACGGGCGTCGCAGCGCACCAGCGGCGTCTCGTCCAGCAGGTCGAGCGCTTCGCGCACCTCGTCCAGTTCGTGCACGGGCGCGCCGTCGAAGTCGTTGACGGCGACGGCGTACGGCAGGTCGAGCTCCTCCAGGACGCCCATCACCTCGAAGGAGTGGGACAGCCGGCGGGTGTCGGCGAGGACCAGCGCGCCGAGGGCGCCGCGGGTCATGTCCTTCCAGAGCCTGGTGAAGCGCTGCTGTCCGGGGGTGCCGAACAGGTACAGCACCAGGGAGTCGTCGAGGGTGAGCCGGCCGAAGTCCAGGGCGACCGTGGTGGTGGTCTTGTCATGGGTGCCCGCGAGGTCGTCGACGAACGCGCCGGCCTCGGTCATGACCTCCTCGGTGCGCAGCGGCCGGATCTCGGAGAGCGTGCCGACGAACGTGGTCTTGCCGACCGCGAAGTGACCGACGACCAGCAGCTTGGCCGCCGTTCTCACCGTGGGCCGCAGGTAGACGTCGTCAGAGGCGGGCGCGGAGCCCATCGAGGACCTCCTGGAGGATTTTCGCGTCGGACGGCCGGGCGGCCGAGCGGGATGCCCGCGCGCGAGCGTGTTCGAGCGCGGGTGACGATGCGCGGGTGACGATGTGGCCGCTGTCCATCAGGTCGGCGACCAGCACCTTGGTCACGCTGACGGGCAGTTCCAGACGACTCGCCACCTCGGCCAGGGAGAGCGAGCCGGGCCGGCACAGGTCCATCACCCGGCGCTTCTCCGGACTGAGCCCGGTCAGCGGCAGATCGGTCGCGGCGACCAGCAGCGTGACCAGGTCCAGGGTGTTGCGGGTCGGACGGGCGCGGCCGTCGGTGACGACGTACGACCGCACCAGCCGCCCCCGTGGCCGGCGGGGGGTCATGACCTGCTGCCCGTGTCCAGCCGTGCCGGGCTGGTGAGTTCCTTGCCGAGGCGGTCGACGAGCTTGTGCATGCGGTACGTCACCGCCTCCATGTCGACCTCGTCACCGGTGGAGACCGCGAGGTAGGCGCCCTCGCCGGCCGCGACGAGGAAGACGAAGCCGTGTCCGAACTCGATCAGGGTCTGGCGCCACGGGCGGTCGGCGGGGCCGCAGAACTCCGAGGTGCTGCGGCTGATGGACTGCAACGCCGAGAGTCCGGCGGCGAGGCGCTCGGCGTCGTCGCGGTCGATGTCGGCGGAGTGGGCGCGGAGCATGCCGTCGGCGGAGAGCAGGATGGCGTGCCGCGCCTCGGGAACCTGCAGCACGTCGTCGAGCATCCAGCCCAGCTCGTTGTTCGTGGGCTCGATCATGCGTGGGGGGTCCCTTCGTTCTGGTGGGGGGTGGGCGCCGCGGGATCACCGTCGCGGTCGCGGTCACCGTCGCGGTCGCGGTCGCGGTCACCGTCGCGGTCGCGGTCGCGGTCACCGTCGCGGTCGCGGTCGCGGTCGCGGTCGCGGTCGCGGTCGCGGTCGCGGTCCGGGACGTACTCCTCCTCGTCGAGGATGCGTCCCGCCGCCCGGCCGAACCGGGTGCCGCGGGCGAAGGCGCCCATGAGGCGGGCGTTCTCCTCGGGCGAGCGGCCGGGAGGCTCCTCGGCCCGTGCCACGGGCTCCGGTTCCGGGGCCGCGGTCCGCCTGGGGGTGCGTCGGCGGCGCTTGGGCAGTCCGCCGTCGGTCGTTTCGGCGGGAGCGGTCTCGACGGTCGCCGGGCGGGGGCCGGGGGCGGCCTCGGTCACGGGCGTACGGTCGAGCCGTGGCTCCGGGGCGGCGGGCTCCCCGTGGGTGAGCAGCGCGTTCGGCAGGAAGGCGACGGCGCGGACACCGCCGTACGGGGAGCGCGTGTCCACGGAGACGGTGAATCCGTAGCGCCGGGCGAGCATCCCGATGACGGCGAGGCCGAACTGGGGCGGGTCGCCGAGGCGGGTGACGTCCACCTCGTCGTCGCCGGAGAGCAGCAGGGTGGCGCGCCGCACGCCGTGGGCGTCCATGCCGACACCGGCGTCGTCGACGATCACGCAGGCGCCGTTGTGCACGGTCTGGACGTTGACCTCGACGGTGGTGTTGGGCTGGGAGTGCCGGGCGGCGTTGTCGAGGAGTTCGGCGAGGGCGAGGACGACCGGTTCCACGGCGCGGCTCACCACCGCGAGGTCGACCTGGCCGTGGACACGGACGCGCCGGTAGTCACGGATGCGCGAGGTGGCGCCCCGGACGACCTCGACGAGCGGGGAGGTGGCCCGCTGCCGGCCCGGCCAGGAGCCGCAGAGGACGGCGATGGCCTGGGCACGCCGCCCGAACTGGGCGTTGGTGTGGTCGACTTCGAGGAGGTCGCGCAGCACGTCGGGGTCGTCGTGCCGCTCCTGCATCTCGGAGATGGACATCTGCTGCTCGTTGGCGAGGGCCTGGATGGAGCGCATGGACGCCTTGAGCGCGGCCTTCGCGGACTGGTCGGCGCGGTGCTGCGCGTGCTCGACGGCGCCGGAGAAGCGGGCGAGCACCTCGTCGAGTCCCTTGCCGAAGTCCGTGCCGGCGAGACGGCCGTCGAGCGGTCCGACGCCGGGCACGGCCTGGCCGGGACGGTCGACGAGGGCCGGCAGACGGACCGTGACCAGATGGCGCAGCTCCTCGTCCCGGACCCGCACCTCATCGGCCAGAACGGCGTTCCTCCCGCGCAGTCGCCTGGTGATCCCGTGCTGGCGCAGCAGGAGTACGGCGGTGGCGAGCAGGGCCGCCGCGAGAGCCCAGATCACCGCCTGCGATATCGGTTCGGTCATGAAGTACGAGTCCTAACGTCCTCAAGTCCCCAGGCGACGGGGGGTCCCGGGACGCCGGCGGGAGTTGACGGAGCGCACGACGCTAGCGGCGCGACCGCGCGGGTACTTTCCGTGACGCGCAGGGAAGTTGTCACAGGGCGCAGAAGTGGCGCAAGGGGCACGATGCCAAGGACGAGGTTCCCAGAGGCATATTCAGCCAATCGGCCGGGCGGCACGGCAACCGCTTGCCGCGCTAGGGTGCCCTCCGTGTCCGACCGGACGGTAACTATCTTTGATCAAGCAGAAGTTGAAGATTTTCCTACGGGAGACCGTAAAAGACAACGAGGACGTCGTCGGGGGCCCGGCACCAGGGAGGGAGAGCGTTGCCCGCGGGAAGCTACAGCGTCGAGGCGCTGACCACCGAGGAGCTGGCCCCGCGCGAGCGTGCCGACTTCTGGACCGAGCAGATCGGCTCGTACCAGTCCCGGATGGGCTTCAGATACGCACGGGCGGAGAACTTCCGCGGCGAGACGCTCCGACAGCGCACCGACACGTACCAGTTGGTGAAGTACCGGTCCGACGAGATCGAGTACACCCGCACGATGCGTCAGGTACGCCAGGATCCCGACGAGGACTACCGGCTGCTGCTGCCGATGAGCGGTGAGATCGTGCTGCGGCAGGGGGGCGAGGAGGCCCGGCTGACCCCGGGCACGGCCGCGCTGGTCACCTTCGCCTCTCCGTTCCAGTGCCTGCAGAGCGACGCCATCGACGCGTTCATCTTCACCATCCCGGCCCGCGAGGTGGACGGCCGGCTCAACACCCGGTCACCCGTGGCCAGCGGACTGAACCTCGCCACCGGTCTCGGCCGGATCGTCGGCTCGATGCTGACGGGACTGCACGAGGAGCGCGAACACCTCACCGACCCGGAGTTCAACGCCGTCTCCGACCGGGTGGTGGAGCTGGTGTGCATGCTGACCGTCGGCGACGACCGCCCCGACGCCCCCGGGCAGCTGGGCGAGGTGGAGGCGATGGTCCGCCGCTATGTGCGCGACCACGCGGCGGATCCGAATCTCACGGGTACGGCGGTGGCGCGCGCCCTCGGCTGGTCGCTGCGCCAGATCCAACTGGCCCTGCAGCAAGCGGGCACCACGCCCCGAGAGCTGATCCGGGAGGAACGGCTGCGCCTGGTCCGGGACCGCTTGCTGTGCGCGGAGTGCGAGCACCTGACGATCACCGACCTCGCCTACGCCGCGGGCTTCTCGTCCGCGAGCGCCTTGAGCACGGCCTTCCGGCGACGCTACGGCGTCAGCCCCCGGGAGATGCGACAGAGCATACGCTGACTCAACTGATCGTGCTAACAAGGGAGTTCGGGCGCGACCGGGGCAACTGGGTCCATCCGCGAGCAGGTTCTCACATTCTCACATCAGACTGCCGTATCGTTCCATTGAAGTCTAAAGCTTGGTCAAAGCATGGCCGACGGTCGCCCCTGACCGCTTTCCGGCCCCCGTGGTGTGAATGTTCCTGGAATGCGTCGTGCCCACCGGGTGCGAACTCGCACCTTTCGCACCCGACTCCGCTCGTCCGGCCGGGCGTTGACACGAGGCAACGCACCGCGCGCTGGCGTGAATCATGCGATCGCCACGGCCGGGAGCAGCACCCGGAACGGCCGAATCCGCAGGTGACCCCCCGCCCGGCAGCCCCTCGTTCACAGCCGGCGCGACACCATGACGGAGGTGTGAAGAACTCCACCGGCGCCGCCTTGCGCGGAGAAGGTAGAAAGGCGTCACAGACCCTTGCCGCGCTGACGGCACCTCAGGTGACAGACCTCCACTGAGCGTCTAGGACCGCTGGTCAGATAGTTGACGTTCTTCGCTACTCTGTCGCGTACTGGCTGATCGAGAGGACTCCGATGCCTGAACCCCCACCCTTCGCAACGACCCCGGATCACGGTCGGCGGGACACCACCACTGCCCCGTCCCGTCACCGGCACGGAAAGCCCGGGGTGTCGGATTCCGCGAACTCCTCCGCAGCACAGTCCCGACTGACACGGCTCGCCGTTCTCCCGGCCGCTTTCATGGCTGGAATATCCACCGCCGTCACGGGCACGGTCCTGCGGCTCCAGGAGGGCACGGCCGACCCCGCAACCTGGGGAGTGCTGGCGGGCGGGGCGGTGCTGGGCTGCGGCTGCCTGGCGGGCGCCGTGCTGTCGGCCAGGAAGCGGGCGAGGTCGGACGCGCGGCGTGCCGAGTCGCTGCGCCAGGCCATCACCAGCGGCAACTGGGCGCTCGACGAGGACCTGACCCGCCTCAAGCGCGGCGAACAGCTGCTCTCGCGCGGCTTCGCCTACCAGGCCCCACGCGGCGAGGACCCGTACCAGAAGCTGGAGTACGACGTCACCGAGGCCCAGCACCGGGCCCGGGAGGCCCTCGTCTGGGCGGCGAGCTACTTCCAGGCGGCCTCCGACGACAACAGCGACAAGGTCGAGGTCTTCGTCAACCTGGCCCGCCGGCTCCAGTCGCTGGTGCACCGCACCATCCGTGAGCTGGACGACCTGGAGAACCAGGTCGAGGACCCGGACCTGCTCCGCCGGATCTTCGGCATCGACCACCTGGCCACCCGAATACGCCGGCACGCCGAGAACCTCGCGGTGCTCGGCGGGGCGGTCTCCCGGCGCCAGTGGACGAACCCGGTGACCCTGACCGAGGTGCTGCGTTCCTCCATCGCCGAGGTCGAGCAGTACTCCCGCGTCAAACTGGTGCCGCCCATCGAGGGCACGCTGCGCGGCCACGCGGTCGCCGACGTCATCCACCTGCTGGCCGAGCTGGTCGAGAACGCCACGATGTTCTCCCACCCCGACACCCAGATCCTCCTGCGCTCCCGCCGGGTGACCGCCGGCATCGCCATCGAGGTGGAGGACCGCGGCCTGGGCATACCCCAGGAGGACCAGGACCGGATCAACGCCCTGCTCGCCGACCCGGCCCGCATCGATGTCGCCAAGCTGCTCGCCGACGGCCGGATCGGTCTGTTCGTGGTCTCCTCGCTGGCCCGCCGGCACGGCATCGCGGTCCAGTTGCAGGGCAACATCTACGGCGGTGTGCAGGCGATCCTGGTGCTCCCGCAGGGTCTGCTGGGCGACGAGGAGGGGCAGGCACCCGTCCAGGCCCCGGTCCAGGCACGGCCGCCCGCCGCCCCCCGGCCGGCGCAGACGCCCCCGCCCGCCGCCTGGCAGCCATCTCCGCACGCGGCTCCCCCGGCCGCCGCACCGTCGCACGCGCACGCGGCTCCCCCGGCCCACACCCCCTCCCCGGCCGGTCCCCCGCCGGGCATGCCGCAGCGGTCGGCCGCGCCCGCGCCGCCCCCGGCGGCCGCCCGGCACGAGCGGGCCCAGCCCGTCTCCGACGTACGGTCGGAGTACCGCCCCTCCGGGTACGACCGCCCGGCGGCCGCCCCGCGCGGACCCGGCGCGTCCGGCAGGCCGAACCTGCCCAAGCGGCGTGCGATGGAGCACCTGGCGCCCGAACTCCGCCAGGGCCCCGTGCCGCGTCCCGACACCACCGAGCAGGAGCTGAACTTCAGCCCCGGCCTCCTGGCCGGAATCAATCGAGGCTTCGGTCTCGCCGGCGCGATCTCCGACGCGATCCCCGTCGACGACGCGCGCTGGGCCCCGCCCCAACCGCAAGGAGAAGAACCCCACCATGGTGAGCGATAGCCACCCCACCGGGCAGAACATCGACTGGCTGCTGGACAACCTCAAGAAGACCGTTCCCGGTACCCGGCAGGTCCTGTTGCTGTCGTCCGACGGCTTGAGCAAGGCACATGTGGATCTGAGCACCGACGACGCCGACCGGCTGGCGGCGATAGCCTCCGGGCTCAACTCCCTGGGCCGTTCCTTCGGTCACGACAGGGTGCTGGGCAACGGCGGCACAGTGCGCCAGGTCATCGTGGAGCTGCACAACGGCATCCTCATCGTGGCCTCCGCGGGCCACGGCGCCGTGCTGGCGGTGACCGCGGACGCGTCCACGCACACCGAGACGCTCGGCTACGAGATGGGCATGCTCATCCGGGCCGTGCAGCCGTTCCTCGCCACGCCTGCCCGCCGCCCGACCATCGCGCCGTCCAGCGCGGGGATGTGACGCGATGACGGACGAGCTGTTCCTGGACGAGGAGGCCGGACGCTTAGTACGGCCGTTCACCGTCAGCAACGGGCGCACTCGACCCTCGACATCCTTCGACCTGCTCACTCTGGTGATGGCCACCGGTGTCCGGCCGCTCGCAGACCTCGGCCCCGATCACGACATGGTGCTCGGGCTGTGCGTCAGGCCGGTGCCGGTGGTCGAGGTGGCCGCGCGAATGAACCTGCCGATCGCGGTCACCAAAGTCCTGTTGTCCGACCTGGTGCAGCACGAGGCGCTCACCGCACGGGCGCCCCGTGCCGTAGAGGCGGCCTCCGCGGCCAACCGAGAAGTTCTGGAGGCGGTGCTTGATGGCCTACGCGCACGACTCTGACCCGTTCCCGACCGCCCTGAAGATCCTCGTGGCGGGCGGATTCGGGGTGGGCAAGACGACCTTCGTGGGGGCGGTCAGCGAGATCGCGCCGCTGAGCACCGAGGAGGTCATCACCACGGCCAGCGCCGGCACGGACAGCCTCACCGGGGTCGAGGAGAAGTCCACCACCACGGTGGCCCTCGACTTCGGCCGGATCACCCTCGGCTCGGACCATGTGCTGTACCTGTTCGGCACGCCGGGGCAGGAACGGTTCTGGTTCATGTGGGACGAACTCTCCGACGGGGCGCTGGGCGCGGTGGTGCTCGCCGACACCCGTCGGCTCGACGCGTGCTTCCCCGCGGTGGACTTCTTCGAGGTGCGGGGCATCCCGTTCGTCGTGGGGGTGAACGAGTTCGACGGTGCCTACCAGTACTCCGTCGAGGAGGTCCGGGACGCCATCGGCCTGAAGTCCCACGCACCGATCGTGTTCTGCGACGCCCGGCACTGCAGCTCCGGTACGGGCGTGCTCGTCGAACTCGTGCAGCATCTGCTCAGCATGACCCCACCCGTGGCTTCGCACCAGCCGCCCGCGCTGCGTTGACGCCAGCTCAACTCGGCCGACCTCGAACGGAGTTCTGATGAACAGCCCCTATTCCGCCTATGAGCCACCGCTCGACCGCCTGCTCCTCACCCCCGAGGATCCGGGGGCGCCGCAGCGTGCCGCGAGGCTCGCCCAGCTGGGGCTCGCCGACACCCCCCGGGCCGAGTTCGACGCGTTCGCGCGCCGGCTGGCCCTGGAGCTGGACGCTCCGTACGCGATGGTCAACTTCGTCGACGACAGGCGTCAGTTCTTCGCCGGGCTCTACACGCCGGACGCCGGCCCCGTGAACATCGCGCAGGGGCAGGCGGCCGAGACCTCGATGAGCCGGGAGATGCGCCTGGACCACGGGTTCTGCCCGCACACCGTCAAGCGGACGGCGGCCCTGGTGCTCGACGACGTCTGCGACTACCCGCGGTTCGCGGGCAACCCGGTCGTCGACGAGATCGGCATCCGCTCCTACATGGGGGCGCCGCTGGTCGACACGCTGGGCGGCATGAACCTCGGCACGATCTGCGTCGTCGACACCGACTCCCGTACCTGGGGACGGCAGCGACTGGAGATCATCAAGCACATGGCCCAGGAGATGTCCGACCGGATCCAGGCCATCGCCGGCGGCCACTGAGGCCGATCCGGCGCCGCCGGTCCGTCGCGGTCGAGGGGAGACGGGCCGCGGGGTGTTCCGGCCCCCGGGAGACGAAAGCCGCGGACACGTCGTCGTGTCCGCGGTTCTCTGCGTTTGCCCGCGCCGGGTGAGCCGTCATGACCCGCGGGCCGGTGGGGCTTGCCTCGCAGTTCCCCGCGCCCCTTGCGGGGCGCGGTGCCGCTTCCGAACCCGCGGAACCTTTTCGACCGGCTCTCAGACCAGTTCTCCGACCGGGACAGGTTCCGGTTGCCGCTGCTCGACCTGCGGTGTTCGAACCAGCTCGGCGAGCCGTTCGGACCACTCGCCCTTGTTCTCGCCGAGCGCGAACTCGCCCAGCCTCAGGCCCTGGATCTCGGAGGTGCCGGCGGGCGCGTAGATGTGGAAGGCGTCGCGCAGATAGCGCTCCACCGGGCGGTCGGTGAACAGACCGCACGCGGCGTGCATCTTGACGGACTCCTGGGCCGACTCGATGGACGCCTCGACGTTGTAGAGCTTCGCTGACATCAACTCGACGTCGCAGGGCCGCCCGTTGTCGAGCAGGTGCGCGGCGAGATAGGCGCTCTGCCGGGCGAGGGTGAGGCGTTGCAGCATCCGCCCCAGCTCGATCTTGATGTTGGGCAGGTGCCCGAGCGGCTTGCCGTAGCGCTGGGTCTCCCCGCAGTACCGCGCGGTCTCCTCGAACACCGCCTGGTGGATGCCCAGGGACACCGCGGTGAGGTTGAGGCGGCCGTAGAGCACCGACGAGGAGTAGGCGACGGCCAGCCCCTCGCCCTCCTCGCCGAGCCGGTTGGCGGCCGGCACCCGGCAGTTGTCGAAGATGAGCTCCCCGAAGCTGAACCCGTGCAGGCCCATGGAGGGCACCTGGGGCGCCAGGGAGAAGCCGGGACGGTCGGACTCCACGAGGAAGGCCGTCATGCCCTTCGAGCCCGGCCCGGTGCGCACCACGACCCCGTGCACGTCGCCGACATGGCTGTTGCCGACGAAGACCTTGCGGCCGTTGAGGATGTAGTCGTCGCCGTCCCGTACCGCGCTGCTCTCCATGCCGGCCACATGGCCCCCCGACCCCGGCTCGGTGACGGCGATGGTGGGCAGCACCTCTCCGGCGGCGATCTTCGGCAGCCAGTGCCGTTTCTGGTTGTCGTCGCCGAAGTGGATGATCTTGGCGACGCCCAGCTGGGAGGCCTGGACCATGGCCCCCATCGCGCCGCTCACCCGGGACAGTTCCTCGATGATGATGGTCTTGGCGAGGTGGCCCGCGCCCATGCCACCGTGAACCGGGTCGATGGTGGCACCGATCCACCCCTGTTGGGCGATCAGACGGGAGAGCCCGACCAGGGCGGTGCGGGAGGCCTCCATCTCGGGTATCAGGGGGCGTACCACCCGCTCGGCGAACTCGCGTACGCGCTGCCGTAGATCTTCGTGGTCCTGGGTTGTGAAGACGTGTTCCACGCCAAGCCCTTCTAGGCGTTCACCCGCGCCCGGGGGAGACGCGGTGGCTGTGCGCCGATCATGGTTCCGGTTGGGAGTCTGACCGACTGGAACATGGTCTACAAATCAACCTCTTACGCCAAGATCGTTTAGGGGGTTTGGCCGAAATATTGACAGTTGAATTATGAGCCCAAATGTGAGATACGAGTACGCCGATGTCCATATTTTGATACTTTCCGAGCCGAACTTGCACGACTGCCTCAACTGGGGACCAGGCGACGGCGGACGGGACGACCAGCCAAACCCCGTACGGCACAAGGATGGTTCGCGATGTGCACCGCCAAATACCAAACCGCGGCGCCCCGTGTGGGGGTTTGAGCAGGTCGCCATAGATTTCAAGCCACGCCCCAAGCAGGCGATTGTGGCCATGAGGTGCCGATCCTGCGGGGCTGCCGTGTCGACAAGTCTGCTTTCCGTGACGCCCCCGGAACCTTACGCTCCGCCGCTCCTCCCCCGGCGCTCTCCGGCCGTCCCGGGACCCGCGCCAAGTGCGAACGCCCGGCGACGAGTTACGGCCGGGCCGTCGAGCGGGCCGGGACTGGACAAGTGCTGACGACGGGCCCCGGGTCCTGATAGCGTTCCGTCGCCCGCCGACTTCCGCCGACGGTGTGTCAAGCCGGGCACAGGGGATGCCGGGTGGCTCGCGGGCGCACCCCCACCGCCGTCGGACGTTCACTGTCGTACGAGGAATCAGATGCCAGGCACCCTCCCCCGCGCTCGCACCGAGTCGCGCGGTGGGACCCCCACCGGCACCACACGCGCTGCGAGCCGGCGGCCCCGATGAGCGGTGACACGCCCCACGGCGGGACCGGCGCCGCGCCCCTCCCGCGGGGCCTGCCCCGGCGGGCCCGGAACGCCCCGTCCGCGCCACGGCCCCGCGAGAACGCGCCCGAGGCCCCCTCCGCGGCCGACGGCGACGACGCCGAGGACACGCTCAGCCCCGAGGACCTGGCCCGCGTCATGGTGGCGATCCAGCGGGGCTCGGCGCGGGCCCGGCTCACCGAACCGCGCGACGACCATGGCACCGACGGCACCCACAGCACCGACGGCCGACCGGCACCCCGACCAGGTCCCGAGGCCGCCTGACGGGCGCTGCCCCCGGCGCCCCGACGACCCGGCGCCGCCCCTGGCGCCGACCGACCGTGAGGAACACGCACGACATGACTGAGCAGGAACGACCCGGTCCCCAACTGGACTGGCTGCTGGACGGACTCGTGGAACGCATACCCGAGATCCACTGCGCCATCGTGCTCTCCGGGGACGGCCTTCTCATCGGCAAGTCGAAGGACATCCGGTTCGACGACGCGGAGCACCTGTCGGCCGTCGGCTCGGGCATGCACAGTCTGGCCAGGGGCGTGGCCCGTCACTTCCAGGGCGGCGAGGTCCAGCAGACCGTCATCCAGATGGAGCGGGCGTTCCTCTTCGTCACCGCCGCGGGGCGGGGCGCGCGGCTCGCCGCGATCGCCTCGGAGGAGGTGGACGTCGGCATGATGGCCTTCGAGATGGGCACCTTGGTCAAACAGGTCGGCAAGTACCTGAGCGCGGCGCCCCGTTCGGAAACCCCCACCGGTTACGTGCAGGACGCGTGAGCCGCGCGAGCGGCCGGGCCTGGAACTCGTCGAAAGGGTGATGGATGGTGTCCGTCAGCTCCGGGCCGGTCGTACCCACCGCCCTGAAGATCCTCATCGCGGGCGGTTTCGGCGTCGGCAAGACCACGATGGTCGGCTCGGTGAGCGAGGTCACCCCGCTGGCGACCGAGGAGCACATCACCGCGGCGGGCAGACGCGTGGACGACATGAGGGGCGTCGACAAGAAGGTCTCGACCACCGTCGCCCTGGACTTCGGCCGGATCACGTTCTCCCCCGAGCTGGTGCTGTATCTCTTCGGAACCCCGGGACAGGACCGTTTCTGGTTCATGTGGGACGACCTGTGCAGCGGGGCCCTCGGGGCCGTCGTCCTCGCCGACACCCGTAAGCTCGACGCCTGTTTCCCCGCGGTCGACTTCTTCGAGTCCCGCGACATCCCCTTCGCGGTCGGCGTCAACTGCTTCGACGGGAAGCGCGAGGTGGACGCCGAGCAGGTCCGCCAGGCGCTCGACCTGTCGTCCGAGGTCCCGGTCCTGCTCTGCGACGTACGCCAGCGCCACTCCAGCAAGGAACTCCTGCTGGCGGTGCTCGGTGCGGCCCGCCGCAGGATGGAGGCCCGCCTGGTGGCGGCGGGACTCCGGCCGGGCTGAGCCCCCGCACGGCGGGTCAGGTTGTCGACTCGGCTGCCCTGGACAGGAGTTCGGCACGGCGGATCGCGTCGGTGCGGGTCGAGGGGACGGTGCAGGCGTACGCGCCCGCGATCGCGCCGAAGAGGGCGCACCGGCTCGGTGGTTCGCCGGTGAGCCGGCCGAAGAGGTAGCCCGCCGCGAAGGCGTCGCCCGCCCCGTTGGAGTCCACGACCGGGGTCGGCGGGGCCACCGGCGGAACATGGCTCAGCTCGCCGTCGACGAGGTGGTACGCGCCCCGCGCCCCGTCCGTGGCGACGACGGTCCGGGCCCGGCCCCGCTCGCTGATCCGGCGCATGGTCTTCTCCGGGTCGGGGAGCGCGGCCGCCGACAGGAATACGAGGTCGGCGGCGAGGGCGAACGGCTCGTGGTACGGGTTGACGCCGTCCCAGTCGTGCAGATCGGTCGAGACGGTGACCCCCAGCTCGTGCAGCACGGGCAGCGAGGCCGCGCACGGCCGGCTGATGGAGACGTGGACGTGGTGGCTGGCCCCGGCCAGCGCCCGGACCGTGTCCGGGGGCAGTTCGTCCACCTCCTGGCTGCGGCTGCCGTCGTAGAGCGAACAGCGGCGTCCGTCCGGGCCGACCAGGTTCACCGCGCGCCGGGTGCCGCCCGGCAGGGGCGCCTCGGTGAGCGGGATGCCCCGGTCACGGTGGAGCGCGCGCACCAGATCGCCCTCGTGATCGTCCCCGAGCAGGTCGAAGTGGTGCGTGCGCAGCCCGAGGGCGTGCGTGGCCACCGCCATGAAGTCGCCGGTCTGTCCGGCCCGGGTCTCGATGGCCGGCACCAGATGGCTGTCGGCGAACGGGAGCGGCAGCTCGGGCACGTAGACGATGGTGTCCACCCCCGCCCCGCCCAGCACGAGGACATCGATCTCGGACTCGCTGCGCACGGCGCCTCCAGCGGTGACGGGCTGTCTCGGAGGCAGCGTACGTCCGACGGGCTCCCGCGCCCCGAAAGCGACGCGGGAACAGCGAGCCCCGAGAGGGGCGCGGGGAACCGCGCGACCAGCCACGACGGCGCCGCGGACGAACGACGACGCAGCACGGCGCGGCGAACGCGGGGAACCGCGCGACCAGCGACCACGCCGCCGCAGCCGAACAGCGACACAGCGCGGCTCGGCGGACGCGGCACGGCGGGGCTCCGGGCGCCGTATCCGGCTCTCCCAGCGGAGCGTCTACGTCCAGGACGGGTCGGTCAACGGAAACCCTCCGCTCTCGTGCGAGGCCGTCGGAGGGGCGGGCTCGGCGGTTTCCCGGCCCTCCGACGGCAGTTCCGCCCAGACGACACGACCGGACCGTTGTGGGGCGTCGCGCACCCCCCAGTCGCTGCTGAGCATGCCGACCAGCATGAGGCCACGCCCATTCTGGTCGTCGGGGCCCGGACGACGCCGGGCAGGCTGTGCGTGACCGCTGTTCTGGTCCTCCACCTCGATCCGCAGCCGACGGCCGGTGAAGTGCAGCCGGCACACGATCCACTCGCTGTCCGTGTGGGTCAGCGCGTTGGTGACCAGCTCGGAGGCGATCAGGAGCGCGTCCTCGCGGGTCTCCGGACGCACCTCCCACTCGTCGAGCAGCTCGCGCACGGTTCTGCGCGCCTCGCCCGCCGAGGCGGGCACCGCGGGCAGTCCGAACACGCCCGCGCGGTGGGGTTCGTACGCCTCTGCGCCAAGGGGTGGGTACATGGTCGGGGCTAACCGGTCCGGGGACTGGGGGAGGGTGGGCGGAGCCATCGCCGTATGCCTTTCGTTGGCCCTTCGCACCGGTGGGGCGCCGGTGCCACGGCCGTCTCGCCACTCGACACGAGCTCTGGCAACTCGCGTCGAACAGCGCTGAGTTGCGGCCACATCTCCCCCAACCTGGCCGCGCGGCCCAAGTGTTCGCCAGGCCGTGACGGTACGTCCACTGTGGCATCCGCGAACAACACCTCGCAACCGGCAAGTTGAAATTTGCAATTTGTGGGTCGCATGCGGCCTCCGATCGAGCCAAGATCGTGTCAGACTGCGCTCTCGAAGCGACTCGCACAACAACGCGCATTCTTTGAACGAAAACGCTCAGGGCCCGTAATCGAGTTCGACATGACCTCAGTGGCACGGTGTGAGGGGTGGTGGGCGTGACCGCGGAAACGGACTGGGGCGGCGCCCCCTCCGTCCTGCGCATGATCCTCGGCAGACAGCTGGAGGAGTTGCGCACGCGCGCCGGTCTGACCTTCGAGCAGGCGGGCGAGGCGATCGGTGTCAGCCATTCCACGATCCGCCGCATGGAGTCCGCCAAGGTCGCCCGGCTGCGCCTGCCGGATGTCGAGAAACTGCTCCAGGTCTACGGGGTGCGGGACCAGCAGGAGATCGAGACCTTCCTGAAGTCGGTCCGCGAGGCCAACAAACGCGGCTGGTGGCACACCTACCGCGACGTCCTGCCCGACTGGTTCGCCGCCTACCTCAGTCTGGAGCAGGCCGCGCTCCAGATCCGCGCGTACGAGGCACAGTTCGTGCACGGCCTGCTCCAGACCGAGGAGTACGCCCGTGCCCTGCTCGGCGCCGGCAATCCGCACGCGGCGACGGAGGACACCGAACGGCGGGTGGCGCTGCGGATGCGCCGGCAGGAACTGCTCACCCGCGCGGGGCCGCCGCGGCTGTGGGTGGTGATGGACGAGACGGTGCTCAGATGGCCGGTCGGCGGACCGGACGTGATGCGCGCCCAGATCGACCATCTGATCGAGCTGAACCGGCTGCCCCATGTCACGGTCCAGCTCATGCCGTTCCACAACGGCCCGCACCCTGCGATGCGGGCCGGTGCGTTCCATCTCTTCCGGTTCAGGGCTCGCGAGCTGCCCGACATCGTCTACCTCAGCGGTCTGGTGGGCGCGGTGTATCTCGACAAGGGGGACGACGTCGTCGTCTACCGCGAGGCCATGGACCGGCTGGGCGCCCAGTCGGCGCCCGCCCGCAAGACCGAGGCCCTCCTCGGCGCGCTACGCAAGGAGCTCTGACGTGCACCACCGCATATCCCAGGCAACGACCCCCGGAGTACACAACGACGTCCGCAACGGCATGCCCGCCCGCGACCTCGGCGCCCAGGACTGGCACCGGCCGTGGAGCGACGACGCGGGCGGCGCCTGCGTCGAGGTGAAGAAGCTCGCCGACGGCAGGGTCGCCGTACGCCAGTCGACCGACCCGGACGGCCCCGCGCTGCTCTTCACCCCCCGTGAGATGACCACCTTCCTGGCCGGCGTGAAGGCGGGCGAGGCCGACTTCCTGCTCTGAACCGCACAACCTGCTTGCTTTCACGCCTCGTTGACGCACCACCTGTTTGTGGACCCGAGGGTTCCGGCACTTGCCGAACCTCCGGGGCCTACCCGATCGTGCACCTGGACAGAACGACTTGATGGGAGGGACGGCGTTGCCCGACAACGGATGGCCGGCCGACCGGATCGACACCGAGCACGCGCACTCCGCGCGTATCTACGACTACATCCTCGGCGGCAAGGACTACTACCCGGCCGACAAGGAGGCCGGTGACGCGATGGCGCACGAGTGGCCGGCCCTGCCGGTCCACATGCGCGCCAACCGCGACTGGATGAACCGCGCGGTGCGCTGGCTCGCCGAGAAGGCGGGCATGCGCCAGTTCCTCGACATCGGAACCGGCATCCCCACCTCCCCCAACCTCCACGAGATAGCCCAGTCGGTGGCCCCCGAGTCCCGGGTCGTCTACGTGGACAACGACCCGATCGTCCTCACCCTGTCCCAGGGGTTACTGGCCAGCACCCCCGAGGGCAGGACCGCGTACATCGAGGCGGACTTCCAGGACCCGGAGACCGTCCTCGGCTCTCCCGAGTTCCTGGAGACGCTCGACCTGAACGAGCCGGTCGCGCTCACCGTGATCGCGATCGTCCACTTCGTGCTGGACGAGGACGACGCGGTCGGCATCGTCCGCAGGCTCCTCGAACCCCTCCCCTCGGGCAGCTACCTGGCGATGACCATCGGCACCGCCGAGTTCGCCCCCGAGGAGGTGGGCCGGGTCGCCCGCGAGTACGCGGCCCGCGACATGCCGATGCGGCTGCGCACCATCGACGAGGCCCACGAGTTCTTCGAGGGCCTGGAACTGGTCGAGCCGGGCATCGTCCAGGTCCACAAGTGGCACCCGGACGGCACGGGCGAGCAGAACATCCGCGACGAGGACATCGCGATGTACGGCGCGATCGCGCGGAAGCCGTGAGGTAGGACGACGCGCCCCTGGACCCGCTCCCGACGCCGGTCCAGGGGCGCCCCCCGTCAGGGCGCGGGGACCTGCGCGACCAGCCCCGAGGAACCCGCGGTCGCCCGGGAAGCCACCGTGGCAGCCCCGTAGGCGCCCGGAACCTACCCCGCCGTCCCCGTGCTCTCCCGGACGATCAGCTCGACCGGAATCACCGGCTCCCTCTCCAACCCCTCCCCCACCTCCTCCGGCTCGTCCAACTGCGCCAGCAGCAACCGCAGCGCCCGCCTGCCGATCTCGGGGAAGTCCGTACGGATCGTCGTCAGCGGCGGCAGCAGGTGCGCCGCCTCCGGGATGTCGTCGTAGCCGACCACGCTCACGTCGTCCGGCACCCGGCGTCCCGCCTCGTGCAGGGCGCGCAGCAGACCCAGCGCCATCTGGTCGTTGGAGACGAACACGGCGGTGACGTCCGGGCGGGCCGCGAGGCTCCGGCCCAGCGCGTAGCCGGAGTCGGCGCTCCAGTCCCCGACCAGGGGCTCGTGGACGCGTGCGCCGGCGTCCCGCAGGGTCGCGCGCCAGCTCGCGGCGCGTCGGTCGGCGGACGTCCAGCCGGTGGGGCCCGCGATGTGCCAGACGGTGCGGTGGCCGAGGTCCAGCAGATGCCGGGTCGCCAGCCGGGCGCCCGCCGTGAAGTCCGAGGAGACCACGGGGGTGCCGTCGCCGAGGCCGTTGTCCAGCATCACCAGCGGGGTGTCCGGGCGGGCCCGTGCGAGCGCGGTGGCGACGGGCCGCTGGGGGGCGATGACTATGATCCCGTCCGCGCCCTCGGCCGACAGCCGGTCCACCGCCTGGACGACGGTGTCCCGGTCGGCCGTGTCGAGGGCGATGGAGCTGACGAGGTACCCCGCCGTCTGGGCGGCCGTGTTGATCGCGGTCAGGGTGGAGGCGGGGCCGAAGCGGGCCGCGTCGAAGGAGATCACGCCGAGCATCCGGGTGCGGCCGCTGGCCAGGGAGCGGGCACTGCGGCTGGGGCGGTAGCCGAGCGTCCGCATGGCGTCCAGCACGGCCTCCCGGGTCTCCGCCCGGACCGCGGGGTTGTCGTTGAGGACGCGGGAGACGGTCTGTTTGGAGACACCGGCGAGACGGGCGACGTCGTCCATCACCGGGCGCGAGCCGGCGAAGTTGCGGCGGCTGCGGCGGGCTCCGCGAGGGGCTCCGCCGGGGAGGTCTGACGCGCCGCCGTCCGTGGTGTCTCGGGGCATGCGGCTGCTTCCTTTCGATGGGTCCGACGGTTTTGGCCCCCCGGGGGCCGGGCCGGGGGCCCGGGGGGGTTGCGTTGTCAGGTGCGGGTCCGGTGGGGGCTGGTCGCGCAGTTCCCCGCGCCCCTGAAAGCAACGGCCCCTGCGGGCCGAAAAGCACGGGGCGCAGCCCCTGCTTTTCAGGGGCGCGGGGAACTGCGCGAGAAGCCCCACGCACCCGCACCCGACAACGCACCCCCTCACAAGGATCACCCAGGCCGGACGGGCCAGGTGCGGGTCGTGGTGCACTCGGCCCGCACCACCTC
Source organism: Streptomyces sp. ATCC 21386 (assembly GCF_018728545.1). Classification (NCBI taxonomy): domain Bacteria; kingdom Bacillati; phylum Actinomycetota; class Actinomycetes; order Kitasatosporales; family Streptomycetaceae; genus Streptomyces; species Streptomyces sp. ATCC 21386. The sequence continues at coordinate 2,757,656 of NZ_JAAVVL010000001.1, read as the reverse complement.
CGCCGGAACCAGCGAACCACCCACCCGGCCCGGCACATGCACCGGCGCCCCCTCCCCCAGCGGCAACACCCGCACCCGCAGCGCCCCCGCACCCACCCGACCGAGCCCCAACTCCCAGACCCGCCCCGAGAAGAACTGGTCGGCTACAAGACGCTCCCCCGCATACGCCCGAGCCACATCACCGGTCCAGTGCAGCCGAAGGAGGGTGCCGGGCGGCGGATCGTCCGGCAGGACGACCTCGTACTCGGCGGCCACCGTGTCGAAGTACGCGTCGGCCGGCACACTCGCCCGCCCCAGCACGCCCGTCGTGACCGGAGGTGCCTCACCGGGAGGGCGGACCAGCGTGACCGGCAGCGCACCGTCCGGCCCACCGGAGCCGCGTCGTCCGTCCTCCTCCGCCACCCCTGCCGCCAGCGTGTAGCGGACGAACACCCCGTCCACCGACTCCTTCACCGTCGCCCCGGTCACCACCGGAGCCCGCTCCGGGGCGGGCAGGACGGCGAACGACGGTTCCCCGGCCGTGGAGTGGAGGCGTACCTCGTCCGCGTGGGCGTCGAAGACCACACCGCCGTCGGCCGGCAGGACCAGCCGCTCCGCACCCCAGGCGGGCCCCCGGTAGGCGGTGCGGGCCGTCGCCGCGTCCAGGACCAGCAGACCGACCCGGCGGCCGTCGGCCGTGTCGACCTCCACCAGCGCGTCCGTGCCGGGGCGCAGCGCCGTCACCAGGGCCCGGTCGCCCGCGGTCGTGACCTCGGCACCCGACGGCGCGGACACGGTCGTCACGGTGCGCAGGTCCAGGGCGAGTTCGGGGGCGATGCCGTCGGTCGCGGCCAGGACCAGGATCGTACGGCCGCGGCCGTCGTCGACCGTGCAGACGGGTTGCGCGGTGGCCCAGTCGAGCCGCAGCCCGGCCACGTCCAGCCGCAACGGCCAGCAGAAATAGGCACCTTGGGGGATGGTGACGGGTGCGCTCGGCAGTGACAGCACCTCACCGCCCCCGGAGAGCTCCACCTCGAAGGACGTGTCCGGGTGCTCCGGCAGCGGCTCGTGCGGCTGGTGGTTGTTGACGAAGAGGAAGCCGGAGCGGTCGTCGGCCCGGACCGCCCAGCGCAGTGTCTCCCGGTCGTCCTGGCCGGCGGGGAGCGACTCGGGCAGGACGGACTCCATGGGGGCGATCAGCGCGCCGAAGTCGGCCAGCATCAGGTGCTGGAGGCGGAGTTCGTCGTAGGAGGGGCGGTACTGGCCGTACTCGCCGAGGGGGGCCTGGAAGTCGTAGCTGAGGCGAGGGAGGTCGTTGGGGTAGCCGGTGGCGTGGGATTCCTGGAGGGGGGCGAGGTCGCCCGGTGGGTTGGTGCCGCCGTGGAACATGTAGTAGCCCTGCCAGACCGAGCCGCAGCCGATCTTGGTGAGGCCGAGGGCGCCGACGTCGGCCGCCTCGACCCGCGGACGACGGTGGTACGCCACCGCCATGCCTGCGCCCAACTCGCAGGTGGCCCAGGGGAATCGGTCCGCCGACGCCTGCGGATCGCCGCCCCGCACCGTCGTGGGGCGCAGGTCCGCGCCGATGCCCTCGTCGTCCCGCCGGTGGGTGAAGAAGAAGTGCTTGCGGCAGGTGTCGGGCCAGCCGCCGTCCGCCTCGGTCCAGAAGGCCTCGGGGTAGCCGCCGTAGAGGGGGACGAGTTCGTCCGGCGGCAGCCGCACCCCGCCCCAGGCGGTCGACGTCCACAGGGGTGCCGCCAGACCGGCCTCCTGGGCCATGCGTTTCAGGGTGAGCAGATGGTCCGGCCGGTCGTACAGCTCGTTCTCGATCTGGAGGGCGACGATCGGGCCGCCGTCGGCCCGGCCGAGGCCCCGGAGCTGTTCGGCGACGGCCGCGTACCAGGTGCGGACGGGGGCGAGGTAGGCCGGATCGTCGGTGCGCGGGGCGTCCGTGCGGCCCAGCACCCAGTCGGGGAGGCCTCCGTTGCGTACCTCGGCGTGCACCCAGGGGCCGATGCGGGGGACGAAGTCCAGGCCGTGCCGGGCGCAGAGTTCGGCGAAGCGGCGCAGGTCGCGGTCGCCGTCGAAACGGACGCGGCCCTCGCGCTCCTCGTGGTGGATCCAGATGACGTACGAGGCGACGACCGTCACCCCGCCCGCCTTCATCTTCAGCAGTTCCTCCTCCCACTCCCCCGCCGGGTAGCGGGAGTAGTGGAACTCGCCGGAGACGGGGAACCAGGGGCGGCCGCCCCGCGTGAGCAACCGACTGCCGACCTCGATGGGGTCGGGAACGCCGGGCGCGTCGGCGAAGGGCAGGTGGCCCCGCCGCGACGGGGCGCCGGTCCCTCGGAGGCGCACGCGGTGCGGCCGCGTCATCAGGGCTTCACCGGGCCCAGGTCGGGCGTGTCCGTGAACTCGGCGCGCGTGCTGGTCGTGGCGTTGAGCTCCAGCAGGACCAGGTCGTTGCTGCCGGCGCGCAGGACGGGGCCGGGGACGTAGAGGGTGCGCTGGGGGCCCCGGTTCCAGTAGCGGCCGAGGTGGAAGCCGTTGATCCAGGCCTGGCCCTTGGTCCAGCCGGGCAGCGACAGGAAGGTGTCGGCGGGGGCGTCGACGTCGAAGGTGCCGTGGTGGAAGGCGGGGACGGCGACCGGGGTCGCGTCGGCGGGTGCGAAGGGGATCGTGGACAGGTCGGCGAGCGGGAGACGGTGGGTGTCCCAGCCGAGCAGGGCGGTGCCGTTGAAGGTGACCGGGCCGAGGAGTCCCTTGGCGGCGCCGATGCGGGGGCCGTAGTTGACGCCGCCCATGTTCTCCACCAGCACGTCGAGCGTGGCACCGGGGCGCGGCACGCGCAACGGCAGCGTCTCGTCGTGGCGTTCGCGTTCCAGGACGCCGACGGGGGCGCCGTCCACGAAGACCTGGGCACGGTCGCCGACCCCGCCGCTGAAGTGCAGCAGGCCGTCGCCCGCCTCCGGGAGCGTGGTGCGGTACAGGGCGTAACCGGAGCGCTGGCCGAACTCCTCCATGGTGAGCGGGTGTTCGCTGCGCGCCACGCCGGCACCCGCGAGCGTGGTCGCGTACGGCAGCAGGGGCGCGCGGCGGTCCAGCTCCACGGTGATGCCGGAGAGTCTGGGCGCGGGTGCCGGGACCGGCTCGTCCGGGACCGAGGCGTGGCGGGCGATCACCTCACGGAAGGCGTGGTACTTGCGGCCCGGGTCGCCGGACTCGGTGAGGGCGGCGTCGTAGTCGTAGGAGGTGACGATCGGGGCGTAGCACTGGTCGTGGTTGGCGCCGTTGGTGAAGCCGAAGTTGGTGCCGCCGTGGAACATGTAGATGTTGACGGAGGCCCCGGCGGCCAGCAGCTTGTCGAGGTCGGCGGCGGCGCTCTCCGCGTCCCGCACGTGGTGCTCCTCGCCCCAGTGGTCGAACCAGCCGATCCAGAACTCCGAGCACATCAGCGGCCCTTCGGGCATGTGGGCCCGCAGCGCCTTCAGGTTCTCGTCGATCCTGCCGCCGAAGGTGGCGGTGGACAGGACGCCGGGCAGGCTTCCGGCGGCCAGGTGGTGGGCGGAGCCCGCCTGGTCGCAGGTGAAGAGCAGTTCCTCCACACCGCGCGACCGCAGCGCCTGGTGCACGTGCTTGAGGTAGGCGGTGTCGTCGCCGTACGCCCCGTACTCGTTCTCGACCTGGACGGCGATGACCGGGCCGCCGTTCGCGGCCATGTACGGCAGCAGCGGGGGCAGCAGGATGTCGAGGTAGCGGTCGAGGGCGTCGGTGAAGCGGGGGTCGCTGGAGCGCAGCCGGATGTCGGCGTCCGAGGTGAGCCACGAGGGCAGACCGCCGCCGTCCCACTCGGCGCAGATGTACGGGCCGGGGCGCAGCAGGACGTGCAGGCCCTCCTCGCGGGCGAGCCGCAGATAGCGGGGCAGGTCCAGCAGGCCGTCCAGGACGAGGTCGCTGTCGGGGTCGGGCTGGTGGAGGTTCCAGGGGACGTACGTCTCCACGGTGTTGAGGCCCATCAGGCGGGCCTTGCGCAGCCGGTCCGCCCACAGGTCGGGGTGGATGCGGAAGTAGTGCATCGCGCCGGAGATGATCCGGAACGGTTCACCGTCGAGGAGGAAACCGTCGGACGACGTGGTCAGAGCGGGCGAGCGCAAGGCTGTTTCCCTTCGGCTGGGACGTGCGGGCAGGGTGGTGGGAAGCGACTGGGGCTACGGGGAACCGGAGCCGGAGCGGGTGGCCCGGACGAGCCAGAGAGTGGCCGCCAGGCACACGGCCGAGACCGCGCCGAGCAGCAGGGGGACCGCGCGGACGCCGGACCACTCGATGGCCTTGCCGAGCGCCGGACCCGCCGCCACCCCGCCGATCATGGAGGCGGCGATGACGAGCGCTCCGGCGCGGCGGGCGCGGGGTGCGGCCGCGTTCAGCCAGGGCAGGCCGGTGGGGAAGATCGGCGCGATGAACAGGCCGACGCCGGCGTAGGCGTAGGGGGCGAGTGAGGGCACCGAGGCCAGCAGCAGGCAGACCGTCATACCGGCGCAGGAGACGGTGATGATCGTCTGGGGGGAGTGGCGCAGGGCGATGGGGGCGACCAGGAAACGGCCGACCGTCATCATCAGCCAGTACACGGCGGTGGCGGTCGCGGCGGCCCCGGCGCCGTATCCGACCGTCTCCAGGTGGGTGGGTTCCCAGCCGCCGACGCCGGCCTCGATGCCGACGTGCAGGACGTAGAGGGTGACGAACACCGCGAGCACCGAGCCCAGGCTGCGGCCGAGCACCGAGCCGCCCTCCGCCGTGCCGGGCGCGCGGGCCGCGTCGGGTGCGGCGGTCGTGGCGGGTGCGGCGGAGGCGGGCGGGGGCACCTGGTCGCGTACGCCCCGCAGGCAGAGCAGCAGGGGCAGGTTGGCGGCGGCGAAGGCGAGGAAGAGCGCCGGGTAGTGCTCGGCGCCGACGGCCGCGATCAGGGCGGGGCCGAGGATCGCGCCGACGCCGAAGTGGGCGTTGAGGATGTTCAGCATCGCGGTGGAGCGGTGACCGAAGCCCACGGCGAAGAGTTGGTTGAGGCCGTAGTCGATGCCGCCGAAGCCGAGGCCGGCGAGCAGTGCGGCCACCAGTCCGGCGGGCCAGCTCGGGGCGAGCGCGAAGCCCGCGGCGCCGAGGGCCATCAGCAGGTAGGAGGCGCCGAGGATCCGCCGGTTGCCCATGCGGCCGAAGAGCCGGTCGAAGAGCAGCACGCCGACGACACCGCCGATGAAGTGGGCGCTCAGCCCCAGACCGGCGGCCGACGGCGACAGGTCGTGGGCGTCACGGAAGGCGGGGATGGCAGGGCCGTACAGCGCCTGCAGCGCGCCGATGAGGACGAAGCCGACACAGGACGCGACCACGGCGGCAGGGCTGAACACCCTCGTCTCCGGGGCCGGTCGGATGTGCTTCACCTCTTGCGCGGTCGGTGTGTCGGGCACGCGGGACTCCGCCTCTCCGTGACTGGGCCACTGGAAGTGTTACCGGTAACATCACCGACGTCAAGATTGCCCGCGAGACTGGGTGACGAGCGGCGCGGACGCGTCGGGCGGGCCCGGGGAACACCGGGTGGGGGCGAGGCGGGAGGCACGCGCGTTCCGCCCGGCGTCGGCGGAGAGCGGGTGGTCGCCGGAGTCGGCCACGTGCTTCCATGCGGCGGTGAAGAACGAGAAGGCAGCTGGGGAGAACGGGTCCGGTGGCGAGGCTGTCGACCGGTACGTGTCCGGTGACGGCGGGCCGCACGAGAACCCGTCCGATGCCGACGCGGCCGGCGGGAACGCGCCCGACGCCGACGCGACCGACGAGAACGGGTCCCAGGCCGACGCACCCGGCACCGACGCCCTGACCGCGAACGCGCCCGGGGCTGACGCACCCGCCGAGAGCACGCCCGGCACCGACGCACCCGCCGAGAGCGCGTCCGGCGCCGACGTGCTCCCCGGGGATCCGGACCGGCATGTGCGGCCTCGCACCGGTGGCGACCTCGGGGGCTGTGTCCGTGTGCTCGCGGAGGTCCACGCATGCGACGGCTACCCGGTGAACTGGCCCGAGCGACCCGACGAGTGGCTGTCGCCGCCCTCGCTCGTCGCCTCCTGGGTGGTGGAACAGGGCGGCCGGATCGCCGGTCACGTCGGTCTGTCCCGGAGCGACGCGGACGATGCCGCGCCGGGGCTGTGGAGTGCCCGGACGGGGACGGGAGCCGACCGGATCGCCGTGATCAGCCGCCTCTTCGTCGCGCCGTCGGCCCGTGGGCAGGGGATCGGGGCGACGCTCCTCACCCGCGCGGCCTCCGAGGCGCGGGAGCGCGGACTGCACCCGGTGCTCGACGTGGTGGCGTCCGACACCGCGGCGGCGGCCCTGTACGAACGGCTCGGCTGGCGCCTGCTGGCCACGGTCGAACAGCGGTGGGGCCCGGATCAGACGGTGGCCGTCCGCTGTTACGCGGCGGCGCCCTGATCGCGCCTCGTCCGCCCGCTCCCCCGCTCCCGCCGGCTCGGAGCGGAGGGGCGGGCGCACCCGGGAGCGGGTGCCGGGCGCGCCCTGCAGTGGGCCCGGTCAGCAGATGTTCTGGGCGCTGTTGACCAGGCGGTTGTTGCGGAAGGTGGTGTTCTCGCCGCAGGGGCTCTCCCTGATGGACGAGTTGGTGACCGTCAGGTTCTGCACGGTGATGTCACGGTTGTTGGCGAACTCCGACCGTGCCGCGAGCCGGATCTCACCCCCGCCGGAGACCGTGCCGCTCTGGGCGGCCAGATTCATGTTGTAGCAGTTCTCGATCAGGATCGCGTTGTTGCCGGTGTTGGTCAGGTTGATCCGGTCGATGACCGCGCCACCGCTCTCGGAGACACAGAAGACCCCGCGTCCGCCGCCGCGCGCGATCACCTCTCCGACCCGGATGTTGGTCGGATACGCGCTGCCCACCCGGCCGTTGCGGTTGGCCATGCGGAACGCCGCGTACCCGGTGCCGGCGCCCGCCCCGTCCGCGTCGACCTTGGTGACCGTGGCGTTGATCGTCTGGTTGAGGAGCAGCCCCGACTCGCCCACGTTCCGGGCGGTCACCGTCCCGACGGTGAGCCCGTCGACGCCGTACGTCTCGACCGCGTGACTGCTCGCGCCCGACACGTACACGTTGTCGATCCTGACGTTGCGCGTCCACTGGCTGGTGTCGCCCCGGTTGTCGATCCGTACGCCGAGGCCGCGCGAGAGGCGCATGTCGAGCTGGCCGAGGACGACGTTCTGGACGTTGCGCAGGAAGATCCCGTACAGCGGGGTGCCGGTGAGGTTGAGGTGCTGGACCTCGATGTCACGGGTGCCCCGGGAGTAGACCGGCGCCTGGTCGCCCGAGCCCGTGCCGGTGACGTTGATCGTGCCGCACACGTCGAGCACGGTGTAGCTCGGCAGGGAGACCCGGGAGCCCGCCCCGATGGACCCGGAGCCGCGCACGACGACCCGTTCCTTCGAAGTGCGCCCGGAGGTGAGGCTGTTGACGGCGGCCTGCATCGCCGCGCGCATGTCGGTTCCGGTGTACGTGACCGTGCTGCCGCGCCGGGCGGTCCAGGTACCGCCGTTGAGCACGGCCTCGGCCTGGTACGAGCCCTCGCCGCACGCCGCCGCGACCCCCGCCTCGGCGACCGGGGCCGCGTCCAGTTCCCGGGCCGGACTCGCGGGCCCGGTCAGCGCGGCGACACCGGTGAGCAGGGCGGTCGCGCAGGCGGCGGTGACGAGGACGCGGGATCGGGTGCGGGTGCGGGTGCGGTTCGCGGGTGTGGTCGTGGGTGTGGTCGTTGGTGTGGGCGTGGGGGCTGCGGCTCTGCGTCCCATCTCGGCTTCTCCTGTGGGGGGGTTCGGCCCGCCTGCCACGCGATCACCGTACGTCGTGTCCTTCTCGTCGAACTCGTTCCGGCAGGCGATTCCTCGGGCGGGCCGCGAGTGTGGCAAGCGCTTTCCACGGGCGTCAAGGGTCAAGGCGAAGCCGGAACTCCCGCGTGACTCTGGGTGACTCGCGACCTCACGTATGGTCATGGGGGGCGAGAAAGATACGAGATACGAGATATCAGGAGGAGCAGTTGGCGCTGGAGCCGGTCCGGTTCGCGGTGCTGGGGTCGGTCCGCGTGGAGCGGGCGGGGGCGGAACCGGCACCGGGTCCTCCTCAAGAGCGGGCGCTGCTGGGGCTGTTGCTCGTTCGGGCGGGACAGCCGGTGACGGTGAGTGAGATCGTCGACGTGCTGTGGGGCGGGCGACCGCCGACCAGTGCGGTGAACGTGGTCCGCCGTCATGTGGGGTCGCTGCGGAGGCTGCTGGAGCCGGGCCTGCCCAACCGTGCCGCCGGTCGGTGGCTGATACGGGACGCCGGCGGATACCGGCTCCTGGTCGACGCCGACTCCCTCGATCTGCTGCGGTTCCGCGAACTGCGGGACGAGGCGCGTCGGGTCGCCGCCGACCCGCGCGGGTCGGCGGCACGCGTCGTGGAACTGCTCTTCGACGCCCTGGCACTGTGGCGGGGGCCGGCCGGAGCCGGGCTGCCCGCCGAGGTACGGGAGCGCGCCGGTTTCGCGGCGGTCGACCGTGAACGGACGGCGGCCGTGCGGGAGGCGGCCGACGCGGCACTCCGGGCCGACACCCCGGCCGCCGTGCTGCCCCTGCTCCAGGAGGCCGTGAGCGCCGAACCGCTGGACGAACCGCTGCTGGCCCGGCTCGTCCGCACGCTGGCCGCCACCGGGTACGAGGAGCGGGCGCTGAACACCTACCGGGCCGCCCGCGCGAGGCTCGCCGAGGAGTTGGGCATCGACCCGGGGCCCGAACTCCGCGACGCGCACCGGGCGGTCCTGCGCGGCACCGGGCCGGTCGAGGGCACGTCGTCCGTGGGGCCTCGGCGGCAGGAGGCGTCGTACGGCGGCCCTCGGCGTGCCGGGGGCGGGGTCGCGGACGGTCCGCACGCCGGTGCGCGGTCGGAGGGCGAGCCCGGCGAGGAGGTGCCACGCGAAGGCGGCGGCCCGGACGGCTCGCTCGCGCGCGGCGGTGGTGCGCCGAAGCCCGCTCCCTCCGGTGCCGAGGACGCCGTCGCCCTCATCGGCCCCGGCCCCCAGCCATCGGCCTCCGCCGCACCCGTGGCCCAGGCCCAAACCCCCGCCCCGGTCGTGCCCCCACTGAGGGCCCCGACCGCCGTCCCCGCCCAACTCCCCCACGACCTGCCGACGTTCACCGGCCGTCGCACCGAGCTGGACCAGGTCCTGGCACTCCTCACCGGGGACGCCGACAGCGGCACCGGCAGTGGCAGCGGCGCCGGCACCGAGGGCGGGGCCGGCGGTGATCACGCGCCCCCCACCGGCACCGTCGTGATCAGCGCCATCGGCGGGATGGCCGGCATCGGGAAGACCACGCTCGCCGTGCACTGGGCCCATCGGGTCGCGGACCGTTTCCCGGACGGGCAGCTCTACGTCAACCTCAGGGGGTTCGCGCCCTCGGGTGGCGTGATGAGCGCCGGAGAAGCAGTGCGGATCTTTCTCGACGCTCTGGGCGTACCCCCGGAGCGCGTGCCTCACGGTGTCGACGCCCAGGCGGCCCTGTACCGCGGCCTGTTGGCGGGCCGGCGGTTCCTGGTGCTGCTGGACAACGCCCGGGACACCGAGCAGGTGCGGCCGTTGCTGCCCGGGACGCCCGGCTGCCTGACCATCGTGACCAGCCGCAACCAGCTCACGGGCCTGGTCTCCGCGCACGGCGCGCACACGCTGGCGTTGTGTCCGCTGGACGCCACGCAGGCCCGGTCGTTCCTCGAACGCCGACTAGGGGCCGGACGGCTCGCGGGCGAGGCACGGGTGGCGGCGGAGATCGCGGCACTGTGCGGAGGACTGCCGCTGGCGCTGGCCTGTGTCGCGGCACGGGCCGCCGCGCACCCGGACTTCCCGCTGTCGGCGATCGCGGCGGAGCTGCGCGCGGCGCACGGCAGTCTGGACGCGTTCAGCCGGACGGACACGGCCGCGAACGTGGGGGCGGTGTTCTCGTGGTCGCTGGGGGCCGTGTCGGCCGAGGCGGCGGTCCTCTTCCCGCTGCTCGCGCTGCATCCCGGCCCGGACTTCTCGGCGGCGGCGACGGCGTCGCTCGCCCGGCTGTCCGTGCGCCGCGCACGGTCGCTCCTCGCGGAACTGGCCGACGTCCACCTCGTGGGCGAGCCCGCGCCCGGCCGTTACGCCCTGCACGACCTGCTGCGCGCACACGCGACCGAACTCCTGGAGGAGCAGCACCCGACCGAACTCCCGGAGACGACTCACCCGACCGAACGCCCGGAGGGCCAGCACCCGGCCGAACGCCCGAAGGGTCCGGACCCGGCCGTACAGCCGCAGGAAAATGCCCAGGCCGGACAACCGGAGGACGCGCGGGAGGCGGCCACCGAGCGGCTGTACGCGTACTACCTGCACACCGCGCACGCCGCCGAGCCGCTGCTCGCCCCGCACGCGGATCCCATGCCGCCGGGTCCGCCGCCGCCCGGCGTCCATGCCGAACCGCTGGCCGACCATCCGCAGGCGCTGGCCTGGCTGACCGCCGAGTACCCGACGCTGCTGGCCGTCGTCGGGGCGGCTGCCAGGTCCGGCCGCGACCGGGTGGCGTGCCTGCTCGCCTGGTCGCTGGAGCCGTACTTCGACCGGCGAGGGCACTGGCACGACTGGACGACCGTCCAACGGATCGCCCTCGACGCGGCGCTCCGGACCGCGGACCCCGTGTGGGAGGCCAGGGGGCTGCGCGCGCTGGCCCGGGCGGAGAGCCGGCTCGGGCTGCACGGGTCGGCCCGGCACCGTCTGGACCGCGCGCTGGAACTCTTCACCGAGGCGGGCGACACCGTAGGGCGGGCCGACACCCATCGCAGCCTCGGCTGGACCCACGACCAGGAGGGGGACCTGCCGGGCGCCCTCCGTCACAACCGGCTGGCCATGGAGCTCTTCCGGGTCAGCGGCCGCCGCACCGCGTACGCGAGTGTCCTCAACTCCGTCGGCTGGTACCACGCCCTGCTCGGCGAGCACCAGGAGGCGCTGAAGCACTGCCATCGGGCCCTGGCCCTGCTCCAGGAACTCGGCGACCGCTACGGCGAGGCCGCGACCTGGCACACCATCGCGTACGCCCACCACCACCTGGGCCGCCACCCCAACGCCCTGCTCGGCTACGGCCACGCCCTCGCCCTCTACCGGGAGTTGGGCGTTCCCTACCTGGAGGCCTGCACGCTCGTCCACATCGGTGACACCCATGCCGCGATGAGCGACCACACCGGCGCCTTCGAGGTTCGGCAGCAGGCCCTCACCCTTCTGATCACCCTCGGTCACCCGGACGCCGACCAGGTCCGGGCCCTGCTCACCACGAGCGAGCGCACGACGTGACCGACGCCGTGCGACACCGCCCCCTCGACCCACGGGCGCAATCGCTGAGGTTCGACGTGCTGGGGCCGCTCCGGGTGCGTCGGGGTGAGGAGGAACTCGACCTCGGATTCCCCCAACAGCGAGCACTGCTGGGCCTGTTGGTCGTACGGGTGGGCCAAGTGGTGCCTCTGCACGACGCCGTCGACGTCCTGTGGCCGCGGCGGGCCCCGGCGAGTGCGCGGAACGTGGTGCGCCGATACGCCGGTTCGCTGCGGCGCCTGCTCGAACCCGGGCTGCCGCCCCGGGCACCCGGACGGCGGCTGGTGCGCCGCGCCGGGGGCTATCTGCTGGAAGCCGACGAGCACGACGTCGACCTGCTGCGTTTCCGCGCGCTCACCAAGCGGGGCAAGCGGGCCGCGGCCACCGGGCGGTCGGAGGCGGCGGCGGGGTACTTCGTGGACGCGCTGCGCGAGTGGCGGGGGCCGGTGGCCAGGGGGATCCCCGCCGCCGTCCGGGAGCACGCCGTGTTCGGCGAAGTGGAACGCGAGTTGCTCCGCACGTCCAGGATGGCCGCCGACGCGGCGCTCCTGTGCGGGAGGAGCGAGCAGGTGCTGCCCCGGCTGCGCCAGGCCCTCGAACTGGACCCGCTGGACGAGTCGTTGCACGCCGCGCTCGTCCTGGCCCTGGCCGCGTCGGGTCTCCAGGCGGAGGCCCTGGCCGCGTACGAGCACGTACGACGGCTGCTGGCCGAGGAGTTGGGCGTGACACCGGGCACACACCTGACCTCGGCCCACACGAGGGTGCTCCGCCAGGAGTGGACCACGCCCGACTGGCCTCCGCCTCGCACCCCCGCGCCCCCACCACCTGCCACGCAGCCCCAACCGCCCGCGCCGCCACGGTCGACGGACGGATCGCCGACGGCCGTTCCGGACGTACCACTCACGCGACTTCCGCCCTTTCCCCCCGTCTTCGTCGGCAGACGGGCAGAACTCCGTCGTCTGGCGGAACTCACGGACGGCGAGGAGACCGACGGGGAGATGACGGGACCGGCCGGCCCTTCCGGAAGGGCGCCGACCACCGTGCTGATCAGCGGGATGCCCGGGATCGGCAAGACGGCACTCGCGGTGCGCTGGGCGCACACGGTGGCCGAGCGCTTCCCCGACGGCCGGCTCCACCTCGGGCTGCGGGGGTTCGACCCGGTGGAGCCCCCGCTGGAGCCGGCCGCGGCGCTGCGCGCGCTCCTCACCGCGCTGGGGGTGCCGCCCGCGCGTCTGCCGAACGGCACGGACGCGCTCGCCGGGCTGTACCGGAGCCTGCTGGCCGGCCGACGCCTGCTGGTGGTGCTGGACGACGCGGCCGACACCGAGCAGGTACGGCCGCTGCTGCCCGCGTCGCCCGGCTCGCTCACCCTGGTCACCAGCCGCAACGGCCTGTCGGGCCTCATCGCCTCGGGTGCCCACCCCCTCCGCCTGGACCTGCCCTCGACAGCGGACGCCCGAACCACACTGGCGGCCCACCTCGGCCACGCCGACCCACCGACCGGGCCGGAACCGGCACCGGCACCGGCACCGGCACCGGAGGCGGCACCGGAGGCGGAGACGGAGACGGTCGACGAGATCGTGAGCAGGTGCGGCCGACTGCCACTCGCCCTGGCAATCATCGCGGCACGCGCCACCCACCAGCCGCTCCCTTCCCCCGAACCCGCACCCCTCCTTCCCTTCGCGAACCTCACGACCCTCGTCGCCGAACTACGACAGACCCCGGGCGGACTCGACGCGTTCATCGCGCCCGGCGGCACACCCGACCTCCGCGCCGTCCTCACCCGCTCCTACCGTCGCCTGCCGCCGGAGCAGGCCCGGCTGTTCCGTCTGCTGTCCCTGCACCCGGGCCCCGACCTGGACGCCGAGACGGCGGCAGCCCTGGCCGGACTCCCGATCCGGCGGGCCCGGCAGGTCCTCGACGGCCTGGCCGACGCGCACCTCGTCGTGGAACGCTCGCCCGGCCGCTACACCCAGCACGAGCTGCTGCGGGCCCTCGCCACCGAATTGACCGGCGCGTACGACAGTCCCTAGGAACCGGTGCCGACCGCCGTCACTTCACGGTCACTCTTTTTTCACATCTCCCTTCCTAGGCTCCGGGTGAAGTCACTGCACGGTGTGCTCGAACGGCCTTGGAGGTAGGCACAGATGACGAGGTCCGACATCGGCACCATCGCCCCGACGGGTCTCCGCGCCATCGCTTCGGCGGGTCTCCGCATCACCGTTCTCGGTGGGAACGCCGCCGAGTTGCCCGGGGAGGGACGGCCAGGGGTCGGGGCGTACCGGCTGACCGCGCGGGCCGGGGGCGCGTACCTGTTCGTGGGGCTGCACGGGACCCGGGAGCCGTCGTCCGCCCGGATCCCGGACCTCTCGCTCCACCCGGGCGACATCTGCTTCTACGACGCGAACCACCCGCCGTTGCCGGACTTCCCCGAGCACTGCCGCCTCAAGGTCTTCCTGGTCGCGCGCGAGGAGCTCGGGCTGGAGGACGGCGGCGGCGACCTGCGGCGCGTCGTCGCGCACCCGGTGGCCCGGTCCTCCCGGCTGGGAACCCTGGTGTCGCCGTTCCTGTCCGAGCTGGCCGACACGGCGGTCTCGGCGATCTCGACGGAGCCCCCGGTCGGCGAGATGCTCGCCCGGAACGCCGTGAACCTCCTGGCCACACTGGCGGCGGAGCAGTTGGGCCGGGCCGGCACCGGTGCGCGAGGCGCCGACCGGGGGGACACACCCGTCGGCCGTTCGCCGCTGATGGCGCGAGTCCTGCGGTACATCGACGCGCATCTGGCCGACGCGGACCTGTCGCCCGAGGTGATCGCCGGGGCCCACCACATCTCGGTGCGCTATCTGCACCGGCTCTTCCAGGACGAGGGGACGTCCGTGGGCCGCTGGGTCCAGCGCCGCCGCCTGGAGGAGTGCCGGCGCGACCTCGTGCTCGGCGTCCGCAACCGCCGGACCATCGCCTCCGTCGCCGGCCGCTGGGGCTTCCTCAGCGCGACCCACTTCAGCCGGGTGTTCCGGGCGGCGTACGGCATGTCGCCGAGCGAGTGGCGGGACTCGGCGGGGCAGGCCCCGCCGGACGGCCGGGGCACACGGCTCCACGACCGTTAGCCCCGCCCGCGCCGACGGGACCGGCCCCGGCTCAGCCCGCCGCGTGCTCGCCGATGACGGCCTGGGCGTAGACGATCCCGAGGCCGTAGGCGCCGCCGTGCTCCTTGACCACCTCGGTGGTGGGCCCGTACGTATCCTCACGGGCCCAGTCGCGCTGGAACTCCAGGAGCACCTGCACCCAGGTGACCGGTACGGCGCCGGCCTGGATCATCCGCTGCACGGCGTGCTCGTGGGCCTGTGGGCTGACACCGCCGGACGCGTCGGTGACGACGTAGACCTCATAGCCCTGGGCGAGGGCGGACAGGGCGGGCAGGACGACGCACACCTCTGTCCACAGGCCGGCGATGACGAGTTTCCGGCGGCCCGTCGCCTTCACCGCCTCGACGAAGGCGACGTCCTCCCAGGCGTTCATCGTCGTGCGGTCGACGGTCTTGCGGTCGGGGAAGACATCGGCGAGCTGCGGGAGGAGCGGCCCGGAGAAGGACTCGGCGGCCACCGTGCTGAGCACCACCGGCACGTCGAAGACCTTGGCGGTCTTGGCCAGCCCCACGGTCGCGTTGATGATCGCGGTGCGGTCACCGCTGCCGGTGCCGAAGAACATCTGCGGCTGGTGGTCGACGAACAGGACCGCGCAGTTGTCGGGGGTGAGCAGGTCGGGACCGGGAGTGGCCGTGACGGCGTCGATGTCGATGTCGGTGTCGGTGTCGGTGTCGGTGTCGGTGTCGGTGTCGGTGTCGGTGTGAGCCATGGGCATGCCTTCCGAAAGGGCGTCCGCCTACGCGGATCGCCGGGTGATGCCGGAAAGCTAGGCGGGTCGGACGTCTCCCCCTGGTCCGGCGGCGCACCTCGTTCGTCCTCACAGCGCACGGGGCCCCGCGGCCGCCCATGTCGTGCGCTCCCGGACCGACTTCGGTGCGCTGGTGGGCCATTCCGCGGCCGACACCCGGCCTAGCGTGCTGGCCGTGGCGCCGACCCGTGCGACCCACGACCACGCGCCGTCCGCGTGCGCCACCGAACCGGGCGCGGCCCGTACGACACCTCGAAGCGAGCGCGCCCGCACGTCATCACGACCCATCGGGAGAACCACATGTCCGACACCCCCGAACCGACCCGCCCGGTCCTGGAACCGGCGGCCGCCGCCTTCGCCGAGGCCACCGCCAACCCGCCCTTCCTCTTCGAACTGCCGCCCGCCGAAGGCCGCAAGGCGGTCGACGAGGTGCAGTCGGGCGAGATCGTGAAGCCGGAGATCGACGAGGAGTGGATCACCGTCTCCGGTGGTCCCACGGGCAGTGTCCGGGCCCGGATCGTCCGGCCCGCCGGGGCCGAGGGCGTGCTGCCCGTGATCCTCTACATCCACGGCGCGGGCTGGGTGTTCGGCAACGCCCACACCCACGACCGGCTGGTGCGTGAGCTGGCCGTGGGCGCGGGGGCCGCGGTCGTCTTCCCCGAGTACGACCTCTCCCCCGAGGCCCGCTACCCGGTCGCCATCGACCAGAACTACGCGGTCGCGAAGTGGGTCGTCGAGCAGGGCTCCTCCAAGGACCTGGACGGGGCCCGGCTGGCGGTGGCCGGTGACTCGGTCGGCGGCAACATGACCGCCGCGCTGACCCTGATGGCCAAGCAGCGCGGTGACGTCCCGCTGGTCCAGCAGGTGCTCTTCTACCCGGTGACCGACGCGGCCTTCGACACCGGCTCCTACCACCAGTTCGCCACCGGCTACTTCCTGCGCCGCGACGGCATGCAGTGGTTCTGGGACCAGTACACGACCGACGAGGCCGAGCGCGCCCAGATCACCGCGTCCCCGCTGCGGGCGAGCGTCGACCAGCTCAAGGACCTGCCTCCGGCCCTCGTGATCACCGGTGAGGCCGACGTCCTGCGCGACGAGGGCGAGGCGTACGCGAACAAGCTGCGCGAGGCCGGTGTGGCGGTGACCGCCGTGCGCTTCCAGGGGATCATCCACGACTTCGTCATGCTGAACGCCCTGCGCGGGACCCACGCCGCCGAGGCCGCGATCTCCCTGGCCACGACGACCCTGCGCACCGCCCTGCACGCCAAGTAGCCACGCGGTCCGCAGACCGACGGCCCTCAGCCTCGCAGCCCGACAGCTGTACTGCCCGAACCTGTCCTGCCCAACTGCCCAACTGCCCACGGTCGCCCGGCACACAGCCGACATCACGCGGTCGACCGGCGGGCCCACAGAACGGAGAGATCCGCCCATGTCCCCCACCCCCACCGTCCTTCTCGTGCACGGCGCCTTCGCCGACGCGTCCAGCTGGGCCGGCGTCGTCGAGGAGCTGCGCGGCCAGGACATCCCGGTCCGCGCGCTGGCGAACCCGCTGCGCGGTCTGGCCTCGGACGCCGCGTACGTCGCGTCGGCGGCGGCCCAGGTGGACGGCCCCGTCGTCCTCGTCGGCCACTCCTACGGCGGTGCGATCATCACCGTGGCGGGCGCGGCCGAGAACGTCGTCGGCCTGGTCTACGTCGCCGCGTACGTCCCCGAACAGGGCGAGAGCCTGGGCGAGTTGCAGGACCGCTTCCCGTTGTCGCCGCTGGTCGCCAACCTCGACGAACGGACCTACCCCGTCGAGGGCGCGGACCCCGCCGTGGAGGTCACCATCAAGCCCGAGGCCTTCCCGGGCATCTTCGCCGCCGACGTCCCGGCCGAGGTCACGGAGATCCTCGCGGTCTCCCAACGCCCGCTCTCGACCTCGGTGTTCACGGAGACGGCCGCCACCGCCGCCTGGCGGACCAAGCCGTCCTGGGCCGTCGTCGCCGACGCGGACGAGGCCATCAACCCCGACGTCCAGCGCTTCGGCGCCAAGCGCGCCGGCGCCACCGTCACCGAGCTGGAGGGCGCCTCGCACGCCGTGGCGGTCTCCCGCCCCAAGGAGGTCGCGGCGGTGATCCGCGAGGCGGTACGGGCCACCGCCTGACGAGCAGGAGAGCCCGGCTCGCAGAACCAGGGCCCGCCCACGGAACACCCGGGGGCGGGCCCTGCCGCAGATCGACTCCCCTTGTGCGGAGCATGGTCGGACTGATCTTCTAGGGACCGCAGCAACACGGACGCCGGCCTGACGCCCGGTGCGGGCCTCCGTCGAGCGCGGGCAGACACAGTCGAGCACGAGGGGACCCATGCCGCGTACCGCGGTCGTCATCGGGGCGAGCATGGGCGGCATGCTCGCCGCCGCGGCTCTGGCCCGGTCCGTCGACGAGGTGGTCGTGCTGGAGCGCGACGAGCTTCCGGACGAACCCCGACCGCGCCGAGGGCTTCCGCAGGCCCGCCACGCCCACGTCCTCCTGCCCAGCGGCCGTGACGCCATCGACGAACTCGTGCCGGGCGGCAAGGTCCGCGAACGGCTGCTGGCGGCGGGCGCCCGGGAGCGCGGTCTCACCTCCGGCCTGGTCACCCTGGGCCCGCAGGGCTGGTACCGCCGTTCCCGCCACCACGACACCCACCCCCTGCTCATCGCCGGCCGCGACCTGATCGACCGGACCGTACGGGAGGCCGTGTCCGCGAGCACCACCCGCGTCAGCGTGCGGCACGCCTCGGCCACCGGCCTCCTCGGCACCGCCGAGCGCGTCACCGGCGTCCGGTTCACGGCCGGGGGAGATCGGGGCGGGGGCACGCGGGCGGGTGCACCCGAGGAGTGTCTGCGCGCGGACCTGGTCGTCGACGCGAGCGGACGCGGCACCCGTGTCGAGCACTGGCTCGCGGACCTCGGCATCACGGGCATCCGCAAGGACGTGGTCGACTCCGGACTCGTCTACGCGACCCGCCTCTACCGCACCCCCGTGGGCGCGGCGGACTTCCCCCCGGCACAGGTGACGGCGGACCCGACGGGCGGCCGGCCCGGCCGGTCGGGCCTCCTCCTGCCGATCGAGGGCGACCGCTGGCTGGTGAGTCTGGCCGGCACGCGGGGCGGCGAACCCACCGCCTCACCGGAGGACTTCGTCCCCTTCGCCCTCGGCCTGCGCCATCCCCTCGTGGGCCGGCTGATCGCGGGCGCCGAACCCCTGACCGACGTGACTCTCAGCCGCAGCACCCGCAACGAACGCCGCTACTTCGAGAAGTCCGAGCGGTGGCCCGAGGGGCTGGTGGCACTCGGGGACGCCGTCGCCACCTACAACCCGGTCTACGGGCAGGGCATGTCGGTGGCCGCGCTGGGCGCGCGCGAGCTGTGCCGGGAGCTGGACCGGACCGGTGTCGGCGCGCCCGGTCTGGCCCGACGGGTGCAGCGGGCCGCCGCGAGGGTGGTGAACGCGGCGTGGACCATGTCGGTCGGCCAGGACCAGTGGTTCCCGGGGGTGCGGGGCAAGTCCCCCACGCTCGCCGACCGTCTGCTGTCCGCCTACACCGGCCGCATGACGCGCGTGGCCACCGGCTCGTACCGGGTCTCGGCGGCGATGTGCACCGTGACCACCCTCCAGGCGGACGCCCTCCACCTGCTCCGCCCCACCCTCCTCCTGTCCACGGCCCTGGGCCCGTTGCTCCCCCCGCTGTCGGGCCCTCCGCTCACCCCGGAGGAACGAAACATCCTGAACAACCTCGACAGACGCGCCCCCGCCCCGTGAGAGGCGCGGGGACCTGCGCGAGAAGCCCCACCGGCTCGCAGCCGAAGAGCAATTCTCTACCAGCCCTTCGCCCGCTCCGCGCGTACCGCCCCCTCGACGACCCCCGCCCGCACCGCCCGAGACATCCGGATCAACGCCGGCTGTCCCGTGTCCAGCCCCTGCCCCCCGGCCGTCGCGCCCGCAGGCCCCCCATGCCCCCCGGCGATCCCCACGAGCACGTCCAGAGCGGCGAAATCCACGTCCCCCTGACGGCCTTGCCGACACGGGCCCCCGACCCGCTCCCGCGTGCCCGACATCACCGCCACGGCCACCATCGCCGCGTCCCCGATGGCCTCGGCCTCACCGGCACTGGAGCCGAGGGAGAGCGCCTGCCGGTAGGCCCGCTCACGGACCGCCTCGTCGAAGTGGACGGACACGTCCCGCAGTCCGTCCCGTATGGCCGTCGTCCGGTGGGTCAGCCGCAGTTCGACGTCGCCGAGGGAACGCCAGGACAGCAGCACGTTCCGTCCGATGCGGCCGCCGCTTCCGGAGCCGACCAGCCGGAAGAGCGGCCCGAGCCGCAGGAAGGCGACCAGGCTGTCGACGCGCGGTCCGAGCAGCGGCAGGACATAGCCGGCCGAGGTGAGGACCGCGCCGACGGTGACCATCATCGGCGCGAGCCGCGTGCTCAGCGGGTCCCAGTGCTGCCCGGTCCAGCGGCCGACGACGGCCACCGTCTTCAGCAGGCCGTACGCGCTGGTGCACAGCCACCCGACGGCCAGCACGGCCAGAGCCCGCCGTGTCCAGCCGCTGAGCTGGAAGGTCCAGCGCCAGCACAGGAACGTGGTGGTGAGGGCGGCCGCCAGGTGGGCCATGAGATAGAGCACGATCATCTCGCGGATGAACGGCGTGTCCGCGTAGTAGGTGTCGAAGTCGGCGAGGCGCTCGACGGGCGCGTCCCCCACGGTGAAGAGCGCCGTCTGCGCCGCGATGATCACGGCGTAGGCGAGCAGCCAGCGGCGGCAGACCCGTCGCAGCCGGGCGGGGTCGTCGGCGCCGCGCCAGTGCACGATCAGCACGAGGGACGCGGCGGAGAAGGCGTTCACCGCGCCGTAGGCGAGGCAGGCGGCGGCGTTGGGGACGCCGAGGACACGGTTGACGAAGCCGACGGTGGGAGGAGCACCGAGAGCGAAACAGAACCCGGCCAGGAAGATCACGGCGCAGAGCGCGCGTTTCATCGGATCACGCCGGTCGCGCCACAGGCCGGGCGTCTGGGCGGCGAAGCCGGTCCACAGGGTGGCGGCCGCCAGAAAGTACACCAGTCCGTTCAGGTCAGGCCCCCCGGCTCGGTCCGAGAGACCTCTCGCGTCAACACCCTTCACACAGTAGTCACGTAGTCAACCCCGGCTCCCGCCGACGATCAGCTCTCGTCGGCGGTCAGCCTCAGCGAGATGCTGTTGATGCAGTACCGCTGGTCGGTGGGGGTGGCGTACCCCTCGCCCGCGAAGACGTGCCCGAGGTGCGACCCGCACCGGGCGCACCGCACCTCCGTGCGGACCATCCCGTGCGACCGGTCCTGCAACAGCTCCACCGCGTCGCTGTCCTTCGGGTCGTAGAAGGACGGCCAGCCGCAGTGCGACTCGAACTTCGTGTCGGAGGTGAAGAGTTCGGCACCGCAGGCGCGACAGGAGTAGACGCCCTTGGTCTTGGTGTCGGTGTACTCACCGACGAACGCGGGCTCCGTGCCGGCCTGCCGCAGCACGGCGTACTCGGCCGGCGTCAGCTCCGCACGCCACTGCTCGTCCGGCTTCTCGACGTCGTACGACATGAACCTCAGCCCCTCAGCTCGAAAGACGGTCCAGGATCCGCGGGCCCAGGTCCGTCACATCACCCGCGCCCATGGTGAGAACGAGATCACCGGGCCTCGCCATTCCCGCGATCGCGGCGGGCACCTCGGCCTTGTCGTGCAGGGCGGTGACGTCCGCGCCCGCGGTCCGGGCCGCGTCGATGATCAGCTCGCTGGTGACCCCCGGGATCGGGTCCTCACGGGCCGGGTAGATGTCGAGGACGACCGAGGCGTCCGCGAGCGCCAGGGACTGCCCCATCTCGGTGCCCAGTTCCTGGGTGCGGGAGAACAGGTGCGGCTGGAAGACGACCAGGATCCGCGCGTCCCCGGCGGCGGCCCGCATGGCCTCCAGGTCGGCGGTCATCTCGGTCGGGTGGTGCGCGTAGGAGTCGATGACCTGCACCCCGGCGGCCTCGCCCTTGAGCTGCAGCCGCCGCTTCACGCCGGTGTAGGCCGCCAGCGCGGGCGCCAGTTCTGCCGCCGGGACACCGAGGGCGACACCGGCCGCCAGGGCGGCGACGGCGTTGTGGGCGTAGTGCCGTCCGGGCACGGACACGGTGAACGTGAGCTCCTGCCCGTCCAGGACCACCGTGACCTCGCTCTTCAGCCCCTGCGCCACGACCGACAGCACGCGTACGTCGGCGTCCTCGCGCTCGCCGTAGGTCACCGTGCGCACCCCGGACAGCCGGGAGGTCAGTTCACGCGCGCCCTCGTGGTCGGCGGAGATCACCAGTGTGCCCCCGGGCACGATCTTCCCGGCGAACGTCTCGAAGGACTCGTAGATCTCGTCCATGGACGCGTAGTTGGCGTGGTGGTCGAGCTCCACGTTGAGGACGATCGCCACCTCGGGCGCGTACTTGTGGAAGCTGCGGTCGCTCTCGTCGGCCTCGGCGACGAAGATCTCCCCGTCACCGTGGGAGGCGTTCGAGCCGGGTACGTCGAGGTCGCCGCCGATGGCGTACGACGGCCGCAGCCCCAGCTCGCCCAGCGACACCGCCAGCATGGACGTCGTGGTGGTCTTGCCGTGCGTGCCGGCGACCGCGATCGGCCGCAGCCCGTCCATCAGCCGGGCGAGCGCGTCCGACCGGTGGACGACGGGGATCCCGAGCTCGGCGGCACGGGCCAGCTCGGGATTGTCGGCGCGGATCGCCGAGGACACGACCACACAGGTCGCGTCGTCCGCGAGGTGCTCCGCAGCGTGCCCGATGTGCACGGTGGCCCCCAGCGCCCGCAACGCCTGGGCCGTCTCCGACTCCTTGGCGTCACTACCGGCGACCTTGGCCCCCCGCTGCGCGAGGATCTTCGCGATCCCCGACATCCCGGCCCCACCGATCCCGATGAAGTGCGGCCGATCCATGGCGGTAGGCAGTCCGGGAGCCATGCGTGTTCTCCAAGCGACGGTACGAATGCATCCACGCCCCACAGCAGGCGCGCTCCCCACCCTAGTAGCTACCGACACCCGGATATCTCGTGGCCACGGGCCAGGGGCCGCGCCCTTCAGGGGCGCGGGGAACCGCGCGACCAGCCACGACGTACGCGCACACGACAGAACACAGCAACCCCTACGGCGCCCCGCGCCCCTCACACCCGCGCATGAGAGAACAACTTCAACACCGGCACCCCCACCTTGTGCCGAGCCCGCGAGGCCCAGTCCCGGTGGAAGAACTCCTCCACGTAATGCGGATCGGTCAGCACCAACACCTCATCGGCCGAAACCTCCTCCACCAGCGACTTCAGCGCGTCCAGCGGATGGTCCTCGATCAGCCGCCCCTCCGCCGTGCTCCCGGCCCCCCGCAGTGCCTGCAAGGACACCTCCAGGGCCCGTTCCCCGGCGTCCATCGCCTGCTCCCCCTCCGGCGTCTCCCCCTCCCGCGCCGCCTCGTCCAGCTCACCGAGGGCGAGGTCGTCGATGGCCCGCAGCAACCGGTCGGCCTGATTCCCGCGCGGCTGGAGCAGCACGTGGAAGGAGGCCCGCTCGTCGCCGTGCAGGGTCGTGACGAACTCGACGTCCGCGGACGTCAGAGCCTTCTCGATCATCAATACGCTCGTGAACGACACCACAGGCGCCCTTCTCCTCGGAGGGCCCGTGGGCCCTCACTCCTCAGAGTTCTAGTGTGCCCGGCGAAAGCTAAACGGAACGGTAGATTCCGCCCGCTTTCACGTACGACGATCCTGCTTTCACGTACGACGGTAACGACCGAACAGGAACCCGGACTCCTCCAGCAGCGACACCAGGGCGAAGCGCTTGGGCACCGCCACCGAGGGTCCCCCGGCGATCCGTTGCGCGCCCCCGGCCGTGAGCATCGGCGACACGGTCAGACAGAGCTCGTCGAGGACGTCGGCGGCGACCAGCTGGCCCAGGACGCGCGGTCCGCCCTCGGTGAGCAGCCGGGTCAGCCCCAGGTCGGCGAGGGCCCGTACCGCGCGGGCCGGGTCGACGCCCATCCCGTCCCCGGCCACCACCACCCGGACCCCCGCCTTCTCGGCGGTGGCGACCCGGTCCGGGGCCGCGGCGGCACCGGTGAGCAGCAGCGTGGGCGTCAGCGGCGAGGTGAACAGCGGCAGCGAGAAGTCCAGGTCCAGGCTGGCGCTCACCACGGCGACGGCGGGCGCGGGCGTCTGTCCGGCCGCCCGGCGTGCCTCGGCGAACGCCTCCCGCGCCCGTGCCGGACGGTACCCCTCCTGCCGTACCGTTTCCGCGCCGACGATCACCACGTCCGCGAGGCCCCGCAGCGTGCCGAAGATCCGCATGTCGGCCTCGCTGGAGATCGGCTGCGAACGCCCGTCGTGCTGGGCGGCGCCGTCGAGGGTGGACACCATGTTGGCGCGCAGCCAGGGCTCCCGCCCGCCGGGCGCGGGCTCGGGGTAGGCGTACGCGACGGCCAGTTCGTCGAGGCTCCACTCCCGTTCGACGAGGTCCGACGCCCCGGCCGCCGCGGGGCGGCCGCCGCGGGCGCCCGGCGTCCGGGCATCCGCCGGGCCCACACCGCCGTCCGCCGTCGGCATCTCGGCCGCAAGGGCCCCACCGGTCGCTTCCGGTGTCCGGGCCGCTGTCTCGTCGGTCACAGGGAACAGGCGTCGCATGTCGTGCAGTGTGGCACGACCCTTAGACTCGGTAACCGTGTCGTCGTCCTCAGCCACCGTGTCCGGATTCGGTTCGATACCCGAAGCGGCTCCCGCGTCCCTGTGCACCCGCGAGCCCCATGTCCCCGCGGACCGGCTCGTCGCCGAGATGGTGCCGCCGCCCCGCTTCGACTCGGTGCGCTTCGACACCTACATCCCGGACCCGAACCAGCCCAGCCAGACCGAGGCCGTCCGCGTCCTGAGCGGTTTCGCGGCGGGCCTCGGCGGCGCGCACGCGACCGGCGCCGGCAGGCGTGGCTTCTTCGGCTTCGGCAAGGCGAAGGCCAAGGTCCCGGCGGGCCCCCGCGGCGTGTACCTGGACGGCGGGTACGGCGTCGGCAAGACGCATCTGCTCGCCTCCCTCTGGCATGCCACCCCGGCCGAGCCCGCGCTCAAGGCCTTCGGCACGTTCGTGGAGCTGACGAACCTGGTCGGCGCCCTCGGTTTCCAGAAGACGGTCCAGACCCTCTCCGGGCACCGCCTGCTGTGCATCGACGAGTTCGAGCTGGACGACCCGGGCGACACGGTCCTGGTGTCGACCCTGCTCGGCAAGCTGGTCGACGCGGGCGTGGCACTGGCCGCCACCTCGAACACGCTGCCGGGCAAGCTCGGTGAGGGCCGGTTCGCGTCGGCCGACTTCCTGCGCGAGATCCAGGGCCTGTCCGCCCACTTCCGCGCCCTGCGGATCGACGGCGAGGACTACCGCCACCGCGGTCTGCCCGAGGCCCCGGCACCGTACTCCGACGAGGAGGTCACCAAGGCGGCGTACGCCACCGAGGGCGCCTCGCTCGACGACTTCCCGCACCTGCTGGACCACCTCGCGCGCGTCCACCCCAGCCGGTACGGCGCCCTGACGGACGGTCTGAAGGCGGTCTGCCTGACGGACGTCGAGCCGGTGCCGGACCAGTCCACGGCGCTGCGGCTGGTGGTGCTCGCCGACCGGCTGTACGACCGCGAGGTGCCCGTGCTCGCGTCCGGGCTGCCCTTCGACCAGTTGTTCAGCGAGGAGATGCTGAACGGCGGCTACCGCAAGAAGTACTTCCGCGCCATCTCCCGCCTCACCGCCCTCGCGCGCGACGCCAAGCGACTCGTGGAGCACTGAGCGCACCGCCACCGGCCGTACCGCGATCCAGCGAAACTCCCCCACGTCAAGGGTCAGTTCCAGCCAACCCGCCCGCGCTTTTCAGGCTCTCTTCAGCTCGCAACGTTAAGTTAACCCTGCAAACAACTTTGCAGGGTTAACGTGTTTCTTGACCAGTGGTTGACCATCGGTTGACCAAGTCGAGCAAGTGTCGACGCGTGGGAGACACCCGGAACTGCCGGTGAGGAGGCTCATATTGCGAGGTACGACGACCCGGACCGTTTTTTCGGCCCTAGCCGCCGTCCTGCTCACCCTGGCGTTCTTCGCTCCCACGACATCCTTCGCAGCCGCGCACACGCTTGGTCACGCCAAGGCCAAAGCCGAGCCCGGAAACACCCTCACCGCGAAGCCGGTGCGTGACACGGCGGTCACCCACCGCACGTGCGCACCCTCACAGGACCCGACCGGTCCCCATCGCACACGCGACCGGCATCGCCTCACCACCCACACCGTTCCTGGGACGCCCGCGCGTCCGCCGCTGGGGGAGAACCCGGCGGCCGCGAGCGCGTCCGAACGGCCCTCGGCCCCGCACCACCGGGCGTCGAGACCCCTCACGGCCCACACCCCGGCCGCTCTCCAGGTCTTCCGCTGCTGAGCCGCGGAGCGCCTGTTCCCCCCACTCTGTCGTGCAAGCCCGACGCGCCACGAGGCGCGCCAGGAGGAGTCACCACATCATGCAGCCCCTCATCGACAACGCCCGTACGTTCGGACAGCGCCCTGAGGAGTTCGCCAGGCTGGCCGAAGGCCAGTCCCCCGAGGTCCTGTTCATCACCTGCTCCGACTCGCGGGTCGTCCCGGCCCTGATCACGGGCGCCCGCCCCGGCGAGCTCTTCGAACTGCGCACCGCCGGCAACATCGTCCCCCCGTACACCGCCGACCGCCCCACCGGTGAGACGGCCACCATCGAGTACGCCGTGGAGGTCCTCGGCGTCACCGACATCGTGGTCTGCGGACACTCGCACTGCGGCGCCGTGGGCGCCCTGGTGCGCGGCGACGACCTGGACGCCGTGCCTGCCGTACGCGACTGGCTGACCAGCGCCACCCCCCGCCCGGCAGGGACGGTCGAGGACCCGACGGTCGCCGACGGCGTGCAGAACCACGTCCTCAGCCAGCTGCTGCGCCTGCGCTCCTACCCGTGCGTGGAGAAGCGCGTCGCGGACGGCCGGCTGCGGTTGCGCGGCTGGTACTACGAGGTCCACACGGGCGCCGTGCGCGAACACCGCGCGGACTCCGACAAGTTCGAGACCCTGTGACCGGCGGCCAGGTGCCCGAGATGAACTCCCCGACCTCTCCCCCGTCCCCGACCTCCAGGTTTCCCCATCTGCGACAGGACTTCGGCGCCTCGCTCGTCGTGTTCCTGGTCGCCCTCCCGCTGTGCGTCGGCGTCGCCGTCGCCTCCGGGGTACCGGCCGAACTCGGCCTGGTCACCGGCATCGTGGGCGGCATCGTCGCCGGCCTGCTGCCCGGCAGCAGCCTCCAGGTCTCCGGCCCCGCCGCCGGTCTGACCGTGCTGGTCTTCGAGGCGGTCCGCCAGTTCGGGCTGCCCGCCCTCGGGGTCATCGTGCTCGCCGCCGGTCTGCTCCAACTCGCCATGGGCGCGCTGAAGCTGGGCCGTTGGTTCCGCGCCATATCCGTCTCCGTCGTCGAGGGCATGCTCGCCGGCATCGGCCTGGTGATCATCGCCGGCCAGCTCTACGCCGCGGCCGGCCTGAAGGCGCCCGCCTCCGGCATCGACAAGATCGCGGGCCTGCCCGGCGCCTTCGTCGACGCCGTCGGCAGCACCACCGCGCTCGCCTCGCTGGCGGTCGGCGCGGGCACCATCGCCGTGATGGTGCTGTGGAAGCGCCTGCCGAAGAAGGTCCAGCTCGTCCCCGGCGCGCTCGCCGCGGTCCTGCTGGCCACCGGCGCCAGCCTGGCCTTCAGCCTCCCGGTGGCGAACGTCGAGGTGAAGGGCCTGCTGGACGTGATCCAGCCGCCCGGCCCGGATGCCTTCGGCCAACTCGCCGACGTGGCCCTGCTCGGCACGGTCCTCGCCTTCACCCTCATCGCCTCCGCCGAGAGCCTGTTCAGCGCGGCGGCCGTGGACCGGATGCACGACGGTCCGCGCACCGAGTACGACAAGGAGCTGATGGCCCAGGGCGCCGGCAACACCGTGTGCGGGCTGCTGGGCGCGCTGCCGATGACGGCGGTGATCGTGCGCAGCTCCGCCAACGTCCAGGCCGGCGCCAGGACGAAGGCATCCCGGGTGCTGCACGGTGTCTGGCTGCTGCTCTTCGTGGCCGCGCTGCCGGGGGCACTCGCGCTGATCCCGCTGCCCGCCCTGGCCGGCATCCTCGTCCACGCGGGCTGGAAGCTGATCCCCTTCCGTGGGGTCGTCTCCCTGTGGCGCGGCCACCGGGGCGAGGCGCTGATCCTGGTCGCCACGGCCGTGGCGATCGTCGCGGTCAACATGTTCGAGGGCGTGCTGATCGGTCTGGCCCTCTCCGTGGCCAAGACCGCCTGGGAGGCCTCGCACATCAAGCTGGAGGTCATCGACAAGGGCGCCGGCCCGGTCCAGGCCTACCTCTCCGGCAACGCGACCTTCCTCCGCCTGCCGAAGATCCTGGACGACCTGGAGTCCCTTCCGCAGGACCGCCCGGTGGAACTCCACCTCACCGGTCTCCACCACCTGGACCACGCCTGCCGCACCGCCCTGGAGAACTGGGCGGCCCGCCACAGCGCGACGGGTACGGAGCCGGTACGCATGACGGTCCCGGAACCGGAGAAGGCCACGTCAGGAACGTTCTGACCCAGCCGCAGCCCGGTGCCCCGACCTCCAGGCCGGGGCACCGGGTCCTCCCCCGCACGCCCGCCCTCTCCACGGCCTCCGGCCCGCCTTCTCTACGGACCCCGGCCCGTCTTCTCTACGGGCAATCGTGCCGCTGGGGCGGCACAGGTGGGCGCAGGCGGCACCCTGTAAGCGCCGGCAAGCGCCTCCCACCCCCTCCCGCTCCCGCTCCCGCTCCCGCTCCCGGCCGACAGTCG
This sequence comes from Streptomyces sp. ATCC 21386, assembly GCF_018728545.1. Taxonomy (NCBI): domain Bacteria; kingdom Bacillati; phylum Actinomycetota; class Actinomycetes; order Kitasatosporales; family Streptomycetaceae; genus Streptomyces; species Streptomyces sp. ATCC 21386. Next base: position 2,729,489 of record NZ_JAAVVL010000001.1, on the reverse strand, counting down.
CCCCGCTCCCCCACCCCGGCATATCGTGGTATTCGCACACACACCGGACGACTCAAGGGGGTCGTCATGGTCGAGACGCTGCTCATCACCGCCGCGGCGATCGGCTCCGCCGCGGTCGTCTACGTCGCCGCCGCGGCCCGAGTGGTCAAGCAGTACGAACGAGGCGTGGTCTTCCGCCTGGGCCGACTGCGCGGCGCCCCCAGAACCCCCGGCTTCACCATGGTCGTCCCCGGCCTCGACCACATCCGCAAGGTCAACATGCAGATCGTGACGATGCCGGTCCCCGCCCAGGAGGGCATCACCCGCGACAACGTCACCGTCCGTGTCGACGCGGTCGTCTACTTCAAGGTCGTCGACCCGGCGAACGCGGTCGTCCAGGTCGAGGACTACCGCTTCGCCGTCTCCCAGATGGCCCAGACCTCCCTGCGCTCCATCATCGGCAAGAGCGACCTCGACGACCTCCTCTCCAACCGCGAGAAGCTCAACCAGGGCCTGGAGCTGATGATCGACAGCCCCGCCGTGGAGTGGGGCGTCACCATCGACCGCGTCGAGATCAAGGACGTCTCCCTCCCCGACACCATGAAGCGCTCCATGGCCCGCCAGGCCGAGGCCGACCGGGAACGCCGCGCCCGCATCATCAACGCGGACGCCGAACTGCAGGCGTCGAGAAAGCTGGCCGAGGCGGCGAAGGAGATGGCCGACACCCCCTCCGCCCTCCAACTCCGCCTGCTGCAGACGGTGGTGGCGGTGGCCGCCGAGAAGAACTCCACCCTGGTCCTGCCCTTCCCCGTGGAACTCCTCCGCTTCCTGGAACGCTCCCGGGCGGGCCCCACGCCGGAGCCGCCTCCCTCGCACCCCCACAACCCTCCCCCACCTCCCCCCGCCCCACCTTTCCCATCCCCTCCGACCGAGTGACACGGAGGGCGACTCCGTGCTCGACCTCTCCGCGCGTGGTTCACGTGGTGCTGACCACGTGATACACACAGGCGGGTCACATCCTGTCCGCCAGCAGGAAGGTTGTCCCCCGTGTCAGTGACCCGCCGTCAGGCCCTCGCCCGCTCGGGCGCCGGTATCGCAGGCATCGCGTTCACCGGAACCCTCTCCGAGCTCTTCGTGGGTACGGCCACCGCGCAGAGCACCCTCGGCCACTCCGGCTACGGCCCCCTGATTCCCGACCCGAACGGCCTGCTCGACCTGCCGAAAGGTTTCCGCTATCGGGTCCTCTCCCGTGAGGGCGACCCCCTCCGCTCGGGCGAGGGCCCGGTGCCCAGCAACCACGACGGCATGTCCGCCTTCCCCGGCAGACACGGCCGTGTCCACCTCGTCCGCAACCACGAGAACCGCCACAACGGCCGTATCCCGGTCCCCACGATCGAGGGCCTCACCTACGACCCGGCGGCCAAGGGCGGCTGTACGTCCCTCACGCTGGACGCCCGGGGCAAGGTGCTCTCGGAGCAGGTCGCCATCGCCGGCACCGCGGTCAACTGCGCGGGCGGGCCCACCCCTTGGGGCACCTGGTTGACCTGCGAGGAGAACGAGGACAAGGCCGGCACCAACGGCTACACCAAGGACCACGGCTTCATCTTCGAGGTCGACGCGGCCGACCCGCGGCGCTCGGGAGCCGTGCCCCTCACCGCGATGGGCCGCTTCCAGCACGAGGCCGTCGCGGTGGACCCGAAGCGGGGAGTCGTCTACGAGACGGAGGACGCCTTCGAGCGCCCCTTCGGTCTCTTCTACCGCTTCCTCCCCGACAAGCCCAAGGGCGGCCTCGGTTCACTGCGCGCGGGCGGCCGACTGCAGGCGATGCGCGTCCCGGGCGTCCCCGACCTCTCCCCCATCCAGGAGCCCGGCGCCTGCTTCGACGGCATCGAATGGGTCGACGTCCCCGACCCCCTGGCCGCCCGAACCGCCATCCGCCACCAGGACTTCGGCCCCAAGGGCATCACCCACGCGCAGAAACTGGAAGGCTGCTACTGGGGCGGCCGCTGCGTCTACTTCGTCTCCTCCTTCGCCCGCAGCTCGGACGGCTCGGCCGCCGACCACTACGGCCAGATCTGGCGCTACGACCCCGACCATCGCACCCTCACCCTGGTCATCGCCTTCGGCCCCGACACCGACCTCCAACTCCCCGGAGAATCCCCGGACAACATCTGCCTCGCCCCCTCCGGCGGCCTCATGGTCTGCGAGGACGGCAACGGCGCCCAGCACGTCTACGGCGTCACGCGCCGCGGCGAGGTCTACGCCATGGCCCGCAACGCGCAGGACATCGGCACCCCCGAAGAGCCCGAATGGGGCGAGTTCGCGGGCGTCACCTTCTCCCCCGACGGCGACACGATGTACGTCAACTGCTACACCCCGGGCACGACCTTCGCGGTCACGGGCCCGTGGCGTCGCTGACGACACCAGCGGTGGACCGGGAGCAGCAGGCGGCTGTCAGTCGCCTGCTGCCGTACTTCCTGATAGCGCCCCTCTTCGGGCTGCCGGCTGCTCGGTCTGCTGCCCGCGCCGGGCGCCGTACGGATCGCCGTCCGCGCCGGTGACGACGAGGACGGCGTCACCCTCCTCCACGAGATCCCTCACGATGTCGCGGCCCCCGCGCACGCCCCCGGGCACCCTTCGCTCCCCACTGGTCCGGGTCGCGGGAAAGGCCACGGGCCAGGTTGGGTCGAGTCGCGCGGCCGTCCGTGCGACCTCTTGACTCCTCCCTGAACCAGAGCCATTATCTGTGCCAGATAATAGCATGGTGTGCCACATTATGGCACGACAGTCAGGCTTCGGGGTGTAACCCCGAACCCGGTACGACGGCGAGCTCGGCCCTCACGGCCCGCGCCTCCAAGTCGCCATGCAACATCCTCATGCCCGGGGCCCAGCGTGCGGCCTTGGGATACGGAAGGAAAGTCCTGTGTCAGCTGCGAGGAAGCGCGTCGCCGTCGTCGGTGTGGGAACGATGGGCAGCCAGGCGGCCTGGCGGCTGGCCGGCCGTGGCGCCGAGGTCGTCGGCTACGACCGGTTCGCGCCCGGCCACGACCGCAGTGCCGCAGGCGGTGAGACCCGCGTCTTCCGCAGCGTGCAGACCCACGACGGCCGCTATGTGCCGCTCGTCCGACACGCCGACGCCCTCTGGAAGCAGCTGCAGGCGCAGACCGGGCGGGAGCTGCGCCGACTGACCGGAGCCCTGGTCATGGGACCGGCCGACGACCACGAGATACGCACTGTCATGGACGGCATCGCCGAGCACGGTCTCGACCACGAGGTGATCGACGCCGAGGCGATGGCGAAGCGTTTCCCGCAGTTCCGCGTCGACGACGGTGACCTGGTGGTCCTCGACTCCCAGGCGGGGTTCATCCGCCCCGAGCTGACGGTCCAGACCGCGGCCCGGCGGGCCGAGGAGCTGGGGGCCCGGATCCGCCGCTACACACCGGTGCGGGAAGTCACCCCCGTCGCCGGGGGAGGCGTCGAGATCCGCACCGACACCGACACCGAGCGCTTCGACGCCGCCGTCGTCACGCCGGGCCCCTGGGTGGGCGACCTGCTGCCCGACCTGCCGTGGGACGTGCACATCCACCGTGCGATCAGCGCCTGGTTCCTGCCCCACGACGAGCACCCGGCAGGCGCCGAGCGCCCCGCCTTCATACGCTGCGGCGACACCCCCTTCTACGGCATCCCTTCCCCGGACGGCCTGACCGTCAAGCTGGGCCTGCCCCAGCCCCACCACAAGCTGGTGGACGACCCCAACCGGTTGAACCGGACCGTCGCACCGGAAGAACTGGAGGCCTTCACCACGGCGGTGCGCCGCCACCTGCCCGGTCTGAACCCCGACCCGGTGCGCCTGTCCGTATTCATGGAGGGCTACACCGACAGCACCCGCCCGCTGGTCGGCCCCCTGCCGGGCTGCGACGACATCATCCTGCTGGCCGGCTTCTCCGGCCAGGGCTTCAAGGTCTCACCCGCCATGGGCGACATCGCCGCGGACCTCGCCCTTCAAGGCCGCACCTCCCAGCCGATCGACTTCGTCACCACAACCGGCCGCACCGCCGCCTGAGCTCCCACGAGGCAAGCCATGACTCTGACCATCGGCACGCTGCGGGCGGAGCCCGGCCGGAAGGCCCGTGGGGTTCTGCCCGCCGACCTCGGCACCACCACGGTCGAGGTGCCCCTGATCCTCGTCAACGGATCCCGTCCCGGCCCCCGGGTCGTGATCACCGGCGGTGTCCACGGCGGCGAGTTCATCCCCGTCGACGCCACCACCCGCCTGGCCGGACTGCTGGCACCGGAGGCGGTCGCCGGGCAGGTGGTGATCTGCCCGGTCGCCAATCCGCCGGCCGTCTACGGCGGCAGGCTCAACATCTCGCCCCTGGACGGCGTGAACATCAACCGTGTCTTCCCCGGTGACCGGGCCGGTGGCCCCACCGACCGGATGGCGGCCTGGCTGTTCGAGCACCTCGTCGACGACGCCGACGCCTATGTGGACCTGCACAGCGGGGGGATCGACCAGCACCTGCTCGACTTCGTCGGCTACCGCCGCACCGGCGACCCCGAACTCGACGCCCAGAACAGGGCCTTGGCGCACTCGGTCGGATACGAGCGGGCCATCTTCGGCACCAGCCCCGAGGGCGGCAACAGCCACGCCGCCGCCAACCGGCAGGGGATCCCCGCGATCCTCGTCGAGACCGGCCGGCTCGGCGACCGCGACCCCGCCACCGTACGCAGGCTCCTCGACGCCCTCCACCGGATCCTGCACCACCTCGGCGTCGTCGAGGCGCCGCAACACCTCGCACCGGTGACCGTACGGCCGCGCGACTGGATGTGGACGGGCGAGGTGGAATCTCCGGCCACCGGCCTCTGGTACCCGGACGCGGTCACCGGTGACGAGGTGACGGAGGGGCAGACCATCGGCCGCGTCGTCGACCCGGTCGACGGCACCGAGGACAAGGTCTCCGCCGTCTCCACCGGGACGATCATCTATCACATGAACGGGCTGACCGTGCGTCCCGGCACGCACCTCGCCGCCATCGCCGTCCCCCACGACTGACGGACTTCTGCCCGTACCTTCAGCTGCTCCCGTGCTTCGACACGGACATCGACCGGCGGCTGGAGAACGATGCGGCCCGCCTGCCATGAGGGTCCGCGACCTCGACCGATTCGCGAAGGAGACGGTCCGCTGTGGACGCCATCGACGAGAAGATCATCGCCCAGCTGACCCGCAACGCCCGCATCTCGCACTCCGATCTGGCCGGCAAGGTGCTGCTGTCCCGCAACGCGGTGCGCCAACGCGTCGAACGGCTGGAGCGCCAGGGCCACATCGCCGGCTACACCATCGTCCGCGCGGGCCAGGACACCGGCACGGTCGTCTCGGCGCTCGTGCTCGTCTACCGCCAGGACCGCATGCGCGGCGGCGACGTCCTGGCCGCACTCAAACGCATCCCCGAGGTCGTCATCTGCGAGATCCTCAGCGGCGACTTCGACATCATGGTGCGCCTAGAAGCGGCCTCCCTGGAACGCGTCCGGAGCATCTGGGAGGACATCGCCAAGATGCCGGGCGTGCGGGACACGGTCACCGCGCTCACCCTCTCCCGGGTGGTCGATCGCCCGCGGGGAGAGCAGGGGCCTGCGGCAGCGGGGTGAGCTGCGCGGTGGCGTGTCACGACCGGGCAGCTCACCCCGGGGCGGAGGGCACGGCCGCCCGGCCGCAGCGCGGGAGGGCGGTCAGCGGACCACTTCGCTGATGTGGTTGACGCAGACGACCTTGGGCTGGGTCATCTCCTCGAAGGCGAAGCGCACGCCTTCGCGGCCCATGCTGCCGTACTTGAACCCGCCGAACGGCATGGCGTCGAGGCGGTAGTCGGAGGAGTCGTTGATCATCACTCCGCCTGCTTCCAACAGCCGGGCCGCGGTCAGGGCGCGGTCCAGGCGCGAGGTGAAGATGCCCGCGTGGAGGCTGTGGTCGATGGCGTTGGCCTGCTCGACGGCGTCCTCGAAGACCGTGAACGGCTGCAGCACGACGACCGGGGCGAACACCTCCTCCTGCCAGATCGAGCAGGTCGCCGGGACGTCTTCCAGGACGGTCGGCGCGTACAGGGAACCGGTGACGGTGTTGCCGCACAGCAGCACCGCGCCCTCGGCCACCGCCGTGTCGACCTTGGCGCGGGTGGCGGCCGCGGCCTGCTGGGTGATCATGGGGCCGACGTCGGTGCGCTCGTCGAGGGGGTCGCCGACACGCAGCAGCTTGGTGCGCGTGACGAAGGCGTCGCGGAAGCGCTCGTAGACCTCGCGGGCGATCAGTATGCGCTGGGTGCCGATGCAGTTCTGGCCCGCGGCCCAGAACGCGCCGGAGACGCAGGAGGCGACGGCCTCGTCGAGGTCGGCGTCGTCCATGACGATGACCGGGGCGTTGCCTCCTAGGTCCATGGCGAGCTTCTTCAGGCCGGCCGTGCGGGAGATGGCCTCGCCGGTGGCGAATCCCCCGGTGAAGGACACCATGCGCACATCGGGGGCGGCCACGATCGCGGCGGCGATGTCGGCGTCGCCGTTGACGACGGTGACGATCTCCTCGGGAAGACCGGCCTCGATGAGGGTGTCGACCAGACGCAGGGCGGACAGCGGGGTCAGCGCGGACGGTTTGAGGATGACCGCGTTGCCGCCGGCGATGGCCGGACCGAGTTTGTGGGCGACCAGGTTGAGGGGGTCGTTGAACGGCGTGATGGCGGCGATGATGCCCAGCGGTTCGCGGGTGAACCAGCCCTGCCGTTTCTCGGAGCCCTCATGGGAGTCGAAGGGGATGACCTCACCGGCGTTGCGCCGTGCCTCGGCTCCGGACAGGGCCAGCGTGTTGACCGCGCGGGCGACTTCCTTGCGGGCCTGAGTGATCGTCTTGCCGGCCTCACCGACGATCAGCTCGGCGAAGGACTCCGCGCGCCGCTCGACCAGACGGGAGGCGCGTTCCAGGAAGGAGGCCCGGGAGGCACGGGAGAGCGCGGCCGCGGTACGGCGCCCGCACCTGGCCTGCCGCAGGATGCCGCCGACGGCACCCGCGTCGACGGTGGGCACCGAGGCGATGACCTCGCCGGTGTAGGGGTTGTGCACGGGGGCCGTGTCCGTGCCGAGTTCCACGCCGGCGGGCACGATGGTGTCAGACACGGTGGGTCTCCTTCAGAACGGGGCGCGTGGGGGCGGTGTCGTCGTCCGCGTGGCGCTGGTGGATGGCGGTGATGTCCGACAGCAGGGCGTAGGCGGTCTCGGTGCGGCCCGCGCCCGGCCCCGAGACCATGACGGTGCCGAGGAGGTCGGTGTGGAAGGCGACCGCGTTGAGGGGGCCGGAGATCCCGGCGAGCGGGTGCTGGGCGGGCAGGGCGAGGGGTGCGACGCGGGCATCGACGCTGCCGTCCTCGCGGCGGGTGGCGGAGCCGACCAGCTTCCACCGCAGCCCCTTCGAGGCGGCGTCCCGCACCTCGTGCGAGGAGAGCGAGGAGATGCCCTCGCAGAAGACGTCCTCGCGGCGCAGGTCGGCGCCGAGAACCTCGTTGGCCAGGATCATGACCTTGAGCTGGACGTCGTGGCCCTCGATGTCCGCAGTGGGATCTGCTTCGGCGTACCCGAGCTTCTGGGCTTCGGCGATGGCCGCCGACAGCTCGATGCCCTCTTCGAGGCGGCCCAGGATGTAGTTCGAGGTGCCGTTCATGATCCCCTGAACGCCGGTGATCTCCAGGCCACCGAACAGGCGCTCGGCGGTGCGCAGTACGGGGGTGCCGCTGAGTACGGAGCCCTCGAACTCGAAGCCGACACCGTGCTCGGCGGCCAGCCGCTTCAGGGCGCGGCCGGCGAGTGCGACCGGGCCCTTGTTGGTGGTGCACACGTGCTTGCCCGATTCCAGGGCCCAGCGCACATGGGAGAGGGCGGGCTCGCCGTCGGTGGGGTCGGTGAACGTCGCTTCCACGACGATGTCGGCAGGGACCGCGCGGATCACCCACTCGTTGCGCGGATCAGCGCTGCCGCCGGCCAGGCCCGCGAAGCTCAGCTCCCCCGGCTCGGCGGCCAGCAGCGGCGCCAGATCGATGCCGTCGGTGTCCACCAGGGAACCGGCCCGCAGATCGGTGATCGCCACCACCCGCAGGGCGAAGCCCAGCTCCTTCGCCAGGCGCTCCCCGTTGTGGGATATCAGCTCGGCGAGCGCGCGGTTGACGCCTCCGAATCCGATGAGGGCGAGATCGTATCGGCCCATGAGATCGCTCCTTCGCAGTCCGCCGCCTTCACGGTGCGGCTGCTCAGAGCCTCGCTTCTCGGCCTGTCACCCTCCCCATGTCACAACGGCCGCCATGCATGCCGATCTGCTGTGTCCGCGGGCGATCCGCCCACCCCGCGCCCGGCGGCACCGGTGCTCGGTCCTCGACACGCTCTCCCTGCGCTGTGCCGGACGACGTCCGCAGTCCCTCTCCGCCGCCGGCCCCCTTCATCACCCAGGCGGGTGACTTCGGCGCGGACTCCCCCGCGTTGGGCAGTTGAACCGACTGTCAGCTGACCCCATCGCCGTACTTTCGTGCCGTGATCAGTCCCGTACGCAGCATCACCGCGCTCTGCGCGCTCGGCGCGCTCGGCGCCGCCCTCGCGGCCTGTGGCACCCCGCACGCCTCGACGCGCATCGTCAACGCCACCGCCAGCCCCTCGGCGGCGACGGCCTCCCGGCCGCCCACGCTCGCGCCGGGCCCGGCCGGGCTGACCCCGGTCTTCGAGCACGGTCTGCGCAGCCGCACCGACAAGACCGTCGCGCTCACCTTCGACGCGGACATGACCGCGGATCAGGGCGAGCGGGCCGCCGCGGGTGAACGGTTCGACAACCCGGAGCTGATCGCGGCGCTGCGGCAGCTGAAGGTCCCGGCCACGCTGTTCATGACGGGGCGGTGGGTCGAGGAGTACCCGATCCAGGCGCGGTCCATCGGGCGGGACCCATTGTTCGAGGTCGCGAACCACTCGTACAGCCATCACGCCTTCACCGAGAACTGCTACGGCCTGCCGACCATGGCACCCGCGCGCATGCGGGCGGACCTGGAGCGGGCGTACCGGGTGTTCCATGAGGCCGGGGTCCGGGATCCGATGCCGTACTTCCGGTTCCCGGGCGGCTGCTACGACAGCCGCGCGCTGCGCAGGCTCAGCGCGTCCGGGGTGACGGCGGTGCAGTGGGACGTGGCGAGCGGTGACGCGTTCGCGACGGACGCGGACGAGGTGGTGCGGGAGGTGCTGGACGGGGTGCGGCCGGGGTCCGTCGTGGTCATGCACTGCACGCGCAGTGCCGCCCCGGTCACGGAGCGGGCCGTACGGAAGATCGTGCCGGCGCTCCGGGAGCGCGGTTTCCGGTTCGTGAAGGTGTCGGAACTGGTCGGGACGACGGCGGCGAAGGCGGTGGCGGCGCCCTGAGCCGGTCCGCGCCCGGCCGCTCTACGCTGGACGTATGAGCGACGACGACTACCGCGGCGGCGGCAGCGGGGGCCCGACCGCGACACCGCACCCGGACCCGGCTCAGGCCCTGTCACCGGAGGCCGCCGGCGGCCCTCCCTTCGCCGAGTGCGTCCTGTGCCGGAAGCCCACCGAGTACCCGGAGTCCCACAAAGGGATCACCCTCTGCCCGGTGTGCGAGTGGCGGGAGGCCGAACGGATCGCCTGTTCGGGCTGAACGGCATCAGGCTGAGCGGCGCCTGGTCAGGGCGCACGCCATGGCGGTCGCGGCCGCCGTGAGGAGCCCGGCCGCGAGCAGGGGCAGGACGGGGACCGGGATCGTCGCGTGCCGCGAGCCGTCGACCAGGGCCGTGACCGCAGCCCTCGCCGGGGAGCCGGCCACCACCAGCGCCAGCAGGGCGCCGAGCAGGAGCGCGGGGACGGCCCGGCCCGGCGAACGCAGCAGCGGCCAGTTGGTGAGCGCGCCGACGGCCGTGCCGAGGAGGGCGCAGACGAGAGCGGCCAGGAGGCCGGCGCCGCCCGCCGGGAGCGCGTCGACGCGCGTCTGGTGGTCGGTGCTCGTGGGGGCGCTGATGAACGTGACGAGGGCCGTGGCCGCCGTGCCGAGTACTGCGGACGCCCCGAAGGCGACCAGGACGCAGGCCAGGTGCGCACGGCCCGGACCGGCCGCCGCGCCGGTACAACTGCGGGCGGCGGGCGGCTCGTTGGTGACGCAGATGCGCATCAGCCAGGCGGAGACCGGCAGCAGCGCGGCGGCCGTGTAGCCGAGCGAGTCGAGCACGGGCTGTCCACGCTGCACACCGATGGCGAGGAACGCCGCGTACAGGATGACGGGCGGCAGCCAGCGCTGGGAGCGGACGAGGAGGGCCGCCTGGTAGCGGAGGAGGGCGGTCATCAGGAGCTTTCCAGTTCGGGTTCCGGCGTCGCTTCCGGTCGCGGTGCGGGCAGGGGCGCGGGTTTCGGCGTCACGCTCACCACATGCCACGGCGGTCGGGCGTCCAGCAACGCCCGCAGCAACTCGTCGGATCCGGCCTGCGGGACCGTGAACCGGTGTGTGCCGTGCGCCATTTCCTCGACGGCCGTCGCCGACTTGCGCACCGCCTCCGGGACTTCTGTGTCCGCCGGGCCCCGTCCCTCGACGACCACGGAGACCGCGGGGCCGCCCTGCGGCACCCGGGGTTCGAGCGCTCCGCCCACCACCGCGTACGTCGCGTCCGGCGCCCCGGCCAGCCGCCGGGGGTCGTGGTCGACGAAGACCACCGCGGCACCGGCGGCGGTCCGCTCCACCACCACCCGCTCCAGCTCCTCGCGGGCGTCGGAGTCCAGGCCGGTCCACGCCTCGTCGAGGACGAGCAACTCGGGTTCGGCGAGCAGCGCCTGGGCCACGGCGACCTTCTGGCTGCTGCCCTTGGAGAGCTCGGCCATCGGCGTACGGGCGTACTCGGCGGCCCCGAAGCGCTCCAGCCACGCATGGGCGGCGCGGGCCGCGGAGGGGCGGTCCAGGCCGTGCACGGCACCGAGGTGGGTGAGGTACTCGACGGCGGTGAACGGCAGGGCGGCGGGGAAGCGCTCGGGGACGTACGCCGTGCGCGGGCGCCCCGTCACCCGGCCCTCGGTGGGAGCGTCGAGCCCGGCGAGGACCCGGAGCAGTGTCGACTTCCCGGTGCCGTTCGCGCCCTCCACCCGGATCAGCGCGCCGGCGGCGATCTCCAGGTCGAGGGCGCGCAGCACCCAGTCGCCGCGGAAGCCGTACCGTCTGCCGACTCCCTCCAGACTCAGCAGTAACTCGCGTTCCATGCCCCCATCCTCGTACACGTCCTCGTACAGGCGCGCGAGCGGGGCGCAAGCACAGGACTTCCGCCTGGCAGACTGGGCGGGTGACCACCAGTGACGCCCCTCAGGACAGCACCGCGCCGGACAGCCCCTTCCGGGACGAGCGGACCTCCCGCGACGAGGCGCCGCAGTTCGTGCTTCCGCTGGTCGCGCACATCGAGAAGGCCTCGCCCCCGGCGCGTACGGACGCGTTGGAGACGGCGGCGCGGGCGGTGCTGGTGATGCTGAGCGACGGGCGGTCGCTGGGCGACGGGGAGTGGGCCGAGGCGATGCGGAGCTGGCAGGACGCCCGGATCCGCAAGGTGGTCCGGCGGGCGCGCGGCGCGGAGTGGCGTCGGGCCGAGGCGCTGCCGGGGATCACGGTGACGGGCAAGTCGGCCGAGGTGCGCGTCTTCCCGCCGGTCCCGCTCGACGGCTGGCCCAAGGATCTGGCCCGCCTCCAGGTCTCCGGCACGGACCTCGACGACCCGGAGCCGCCGGCCGACCCCGAGCCCACGGCCCCGGTGCTGTGGCTCAACCCCGAGGTGGCGATGTCGGCGGGCAAGGCGATGGCCCAGGCGGGCCACGGAGCGCAGCTCGCGTGGTGGGACCTGGACGACGCGGCCCGCACCGCCTGGCGCGAGGCGGGTTTCCCGCTCGCCGTGCGCACGGCCACCCCCGCCCACTGGGGAACCCTCACCACCGCCGCCCTCCCGCTCGTTCGGGACGCGGGCTTCACGGAGGTCGCCCCGGGCTCCTGCACGGTGGTCGCGGACCACACCGCGTTGCGTTCCTGACCCACCATCCGCCCCGATTACACGACTTTCAGATCACACGCCTGAACCGAACGAAAGCAGACGAACGTATTCCGCCTGCTTCGGTCGATGAGGTGTGAGCTTCCCCCGGAGTGGAAGAGAAACCGGGCATCGTCAGCATTCCGCCCGCACAGGGCCTGACGCATCGGGGGGCATCATCAACATTCCCGTTTCCCGAATCCCGGTGATCCCGGCACTGCTCGCCCTGCTGCTCGCACTTCTGCTCGGCGGATGCGGTGGCGGCCCTCCGCCCGGCGGTGATTCCGGGGACGACGACGCGGGATCATCGGTCAGCGAGCCTGTGGAGCCCACGGCCGAAATCCCTTCCGAGATTCCTTCCGAACTTCCTTCCGAGGAAATCCCTCCCGAGGAAGAGTCCGTCACGGGCCAGGTGCCCGCGGAACTGGTGGGCGAGTGGGACGGGGACGGGCAGGGCTCCGCCCGGGTCGACAAGATCTCCTTCTACGACGACGGCACCGTGAGCCTGCTGTACAACAACGGCCAAGTGCTGGACGGGCCGGCGGTCGTGGAGGAGTCACGGATGACCCTGTACGTCCCCGGAGGGCCGATCGTCTACGAGAGCTGGTACATCGAGCGACCCGACATCGGAAACGAATACGGCTACGCATTCGAGTCCCTCCTGCTGGACGGCGTGAGTTACGTACGCCAGACCAGTTAGTCCGCATTCACGAAAACAGGGGGCAAAGCCATGAATGGTCGGTCAACAGCGGTGGATGAAGACCTGGTGCGTGAGGTGACCCGGATCGTGGTCTCCGAAGTCGCACCACAGGAGATGGTCGTCTTCGGAATCAACAGCCGAGCTTATTTCCGGGACCCCGCCGGAACGCTGAAAGCGGCGGCGGGCGACGGCGGCGGATCGCAGGAGCGGATGATGGGCGCCGGCGGCGCCGAGGTCGTCGTCCTGCTCACTCCGTTCGCCCTGGCGATGGTGCAGGGCGCGCTCTCCTCGTTCATCGGGGCCTTCGCCGCGAACCTCGCCGACGGCAGCGGCACCGCCGTACGGACCTGGCTCAGCGGCCTGTTCGGACGGGGCGGCGGCGACACCGACACCGAGCCGGAGAGCGCACTGACACCCGACCAGGTGGAGTGGCTGCGCGAGGAGGCGTACCGCACCGCGTTGAGGGCCCAAGTCGAGGAGAGTCGGGCCCGGTTGCTGGCGGACGCCCTCGCGGGCGCGGCCCGCGTCCGCCGGTGAACTGCCGGAGGCGCCCGTGTCGTCCGCCCCGCCCGACCCGTTCGCGCTGCCCAGCGGCGCCAAGTTCCGCTTCGCGCTGGTCGTCACCGCTCTGCTGGGGACGACGGCCTTCATCCACAACCTGCTCTACTTCACCGTCTCGCCCGACAGTGACCGGGCCGTAGCCGTCTACCAGCGGTGCGCGGCGGGCCCGCAGGGTCAGCCACCCGCGACGGACGCCCTCGCGTACACCCAGGGCTTCCTGTCCTGCATCGCCCCCTACGAACGGGAGAAGGCGTGGTGGGTGCTCGGCGGGATCCTGCTGCTGGCTTCGACGGCGGCGACGATCTACCTCCTACTGCCCTGGTACCTGACGCGTCGCAGGCAGTTGGAGCCCCTGTCACCTCACGACCCCGACCACGCCCCGCTGCTGGCCCTGCTGCACTCCCTGTGCCGGGAGGCGGGCCTGTCCCGGCCTCCGGAGTTCTGGGTCAGCGACCTGAAGGACCGCAAGACGGACGCGTACGCCTTCGGCCGGAGCGGCCGGTACCGCGTGGCGCTGGCTCAGGGCACGATGACCGCCTTCGGTGTCGCCCCGCAGCGTGCCCGCGCCGTCGTCCTGCACGAACTGGCGCACCTGCGGAACAAGGACGTCGACGTCACCTGGCTCACCGTCGCGCTGGCCCTGGCCTTCGTCCCCGCCGGACTGCTGCCGCTCGCCGTCGCGCTGATCGCCACACCGGCCCACAGCGCCCTCGCCGTCACCTGGCGTTCCCTGGTGCTGGTGGCCCTCGTCTGGCTGACCTGCACATCCGTGCTGCGGATGCGTGAGTACGGCGCCGATGTGCGGGCCGCCGGCTGGGGCGCGGGGCCAGGGCTGCTGGAGGTGTTCGGTACCGAGCGCGGCCGCCCCGCGTCCCGGTGGCGCCTCGGGCCATTGGCCGTGCATCCGTCGGCAGCCTCACGGGCCGCCGAGATCGCCCGGCCGCGGGAGCTGTTCCGGCTCCGCTTCACCGAGTGCTTCACCGCGGGGTTGGCCGTCTCGGTCGCCGCGAGCGGACTGCTCACCCTTCTGTGGCTCATGTTCAACCGGCTCGACGCCCTCGACGCGCGCTGGACGATCGTGCTCCTGTGCGCGCCCGCCGCCCTCGCCGTGATCGGACTGGGTGTCTGGCGCGCCGCCCTGTTCGGAGGGGGCACCCGGGCGGTCCTCCTGCCGACGCTGGGCCTCGGTCCGGGGCTCCTCGTGGGCGTGCCGCTCGCGCCCCAGAGCGGCATCGTCCTGACGGATCGGCCCCTCGTCCCGGGGCAGGCGGCAGTGCTGTGGTCCCTCGCACTGTGCGCGCTCCTGGTGGCGCTGTCGGCGTGGATCGCCCGGTCGGCGGCGCTCTGGCACGCCGCCGGTGAGGCCCCGTCCGCACGGGCCTGGCAGGCCGGGCTGCTCGCCGCCGCGCTTCCGTTCGCGGTGCTCCTGAGCGGCTGGATGCTGCTGTACGACGCCGGCGAGGCACTGGGCCCCGTCCACGACTCCGCCCGGGAGTTGTACGCCCTGGCCGACGCCTCGGCACCGGTGGGTCCCTACTGGCTGTGGGCCCTCGTGGAACACCCGTTGACGCTCCGGTTCACCCAGTGGACCCCGCTGGTCATGGCGCTGGTCGCGGTGTGGCTCTTCCCGGTCGCCGCGCCGTGGCGCCGCCGGCCTTCGTACGACACCGGGTGGGCCCGGCACGTACTTCTGACGAGCACCGCGACAGCCGCCGTGTTCGCGTGGTTCCAGCTCCTGGAACGGGCGCTGCTGCGTGAGAGCGTGAGCCAGGCGGTGCGCGGGCAGGACGGTTTCCTGCTCGCGTTCACGTACTGGCAGATCGGCGCCGCGATGCTGTTGCAGGGAGCAGCCGCCGCCGTGACGGTCCGAGTACGCCGCCACGACCGGCCGGTGCTTGCGTTCGCCCTGCTGACCGCCTTCGTGACCGGCACCCTGCTGACGGTGGTGTTCTTCGCCGGGGTCGTCCTGGCCGGCTGTGCCGACGCGCTCGCCATGGTTCCGGGCCGGTGCGCGCTGGACCTCCCGCTCCCCCTGGTCCGCGACACCCTGCTGCGGATCCTGGCCGGCGGGTTCCTGTGCGCCCTCGCGGGCGCGGCGGTCTCCCGCTTCCTCACTCGCCTCCAGGGCGGAGACCCCCTCGTAGCGCCGCCTCTGCGCGCACCACTCTTACGAGCCGCGCCGTCGGCCGCACAGGCCGCACAGCTCGACCGGCGACTCACCATCGCCCTGGCCTGCGGCCCGACGGTCGCCGTAGTGGCGTTCGCGCTCCTCGTCGGCCCCCTGGGGCAGACGTCCGGCGCCGGCGCCGCGGGCACGTCCTCGGCGGCGGCCTGCCGGGAGTTCGACGAGTTCCTCGCGGCCACGAGCCCGGCCGAGGCCAACGCCCGGCTCTACGAAGCGGTACAGCTCGCCCTACGTGCGGGCGACACCCGGCTGGCCACCGATCTCCAGGGGCTGTTCACCGCCGCCCGGGACGGGGATGCCGAGAGGTTCGGTGCGCTGGCCGACAGCATCGCCGGCCGGTGCGCCGCGGAGGGGGCCGCCCCCGGGAACCTCGCCCGGCCGGTGGGCCACCGCCCGGCGCCCGTTGTGTCCGGGGCCCCCGCCCCACCCGTCCTCAGCCGTTTCACAGGTCGTTGAACAACACAGGCGCCCCGCACGTACTCCCCGGTACTGGCCAAGCAACTGCCCCAACGACCAGTTGGCATCACCCGGGAGGATCACTTTGCGGCGTCTCAACGGCTCGCTCATCGCCAGCCTGGCTCTCGTCGTCACCGTCGGCGCGCTGGCGTTCCCCGTATGGTCCTACGCCGACCGTTCGGGCACCGCCCAGGCCAACATGGCCGCGAGCACGGTGAACACCCAGTGGGGGCCGCTGACGGCCGCCGACCGGGACCTGATCATCCGTGTCCGGCTGGCCGGCCTGTGGGAGCTGCCCGCCGCCGAGAAGGCGATGGCGCGGTCGAAGAGCCCGGAGGTCAAGGAGGCCGCCGACCACCTGATCGTCGGTCACAAGGACCTGGACGAGCGGGTGCGGGCCGTGGCCTCCCAGATGGGCGTCGAGCTGCCGAACGTGCCGAACGAGCAGCAGCAGGGCTTCCTCGCGCAGATGGACAACGCGACCGACGACCAGTTCGACCGGGTCTGGGCCAACCTGCTGCGCTCCGCGCACGGCAAGATCTTCCCGGCCATCGGGCAGGTGCGGAACATGACCGAGAACACCCTGGTGCGCCAGCTGGCCTCGGACACCAACCAGACCGTGCTCGACCACATCACGATGCTGGAGAAGACCGGCCAGGTCGACTTCGACGCGATCGCCAACGGCACGATCTGACGCCGCCCCGGCCCCGCCCAGGGCGGCGGCCGGGACCGGACAGACAGCGGTATCAGCGGTATCCCAGCGGTCACCATCCGCACCCAAGCAACAGTTCAGTCCCCAACGATCAGTTGGTTTCCTCCGGGAGGCTCATTTGCGACGCTCCAAGGGCTCCGTCCTCGTCGCCCTGGCGATCGCCGGCACGCTCACCGCGGTCGCCTACCCCATCTTCTACTCGTACCCCAACCGCAACGCGACAGCCGCGGCCGCGCTCACCGGTGACACGGTGACCACGCAGTGGGGGCCGCTCACCCCCGGCGACCGCGACCTGCTCATCCGTGTGCGGCTGGCAGGCCTGTGGGAGCTGCCCGCCGGGCAGCAGGCGCTGGAGCGCAGCGGCAGCCAGTCCGTCAGAGAGGCCGCCGACCACCTGATCGTGGGCCACACCGACCTCGACAAGCGGTCCCGGGTCATCGCGGCGAAGCTGGGCGTCGAGCTGCCCAACCAGCCGACGGCGGAGCAGCAGGGCTGGCTGGACCAGATGACCGCCAGCAAGACCGAGGCCGAGTACAACAAGACCTGGGCGAACCTGTTGCGGGCCGCCCACGGCAAGATCTTCCCGGCGATCGCCTCCGTGCGGAACTCCACCCGCAACACGCTGATCCGTCAGCTGGCCTCCGACGCCAACCAGACCGTGCTGGACCACATCACGATCCTGGAGAAGACCGGCGAGGTCGACTTCGCGACGATCGCCGACAACTCGGTCAGCGGTACCGCGAGCCCCACCGGCCCGCCGCCGCCCGTCCCCGGCCGGGTGCCGCCCGCCGCGCCGCCGGCGGTGCCGTCCACCAACCCGGACGTGCAGTCGAAGCCGTCGCCCTTCGAGTCCGGGAACGTCCCCACCGGACGTCCGGACCCGGAGGAGATCAACAAGGACCAGGGTCAGCCGCAGGTCCAGTAGAAAGCTCAAATGTTGCTCTGAAGGTCCCCTCCACGGGGTTCGGCCCCGGCTGACGGGGCCATGACTCCGTCACGCCGGAACACGGGTCCGCCGTAAGGAGACACACAGGGTCCTGGTGAAGCCGTGACCGACGTGACCGAGGAGGGGACGGGGACGATGGAGCAGATCGCACAGTTGGGGACGGGGATCGGCTGGCGGCCGGAGATCGCCGACGCCGTGGAGCGCATGGCCGGCGCGGACGGCGGTGTCGACTGGGTCGAGGTCGTCGCCGAGAACGTCTGCCCCGGCCACATCGCCGAATCGTTGCTGCGCCTGCGCGAGCGGGGTGTCACGGTCGTTCCGCACGGTGTCTCCCTCGGTCTCGGCGGCGCCGAGCGCCCCGACGAGCAGCGCCTGCGCTCCCTCGCCGAGCGCGCGGAGGCGCTGGGCGCCCCCCTGGTCACCGAGCACATCGCCTTCGTCCGGGCCGGCGGCGCCCTCACCGCGTCGCCGCTGCTGGAGGCCGGACACCTGCTGCCGGTGCCGCGCACCCGGGACGCCCTGGACGTGCTGTGCGAGAACGTACGGATCGCCCAGGACGCGCTGCCGGTGCCGCTCGCGCTGGAGAACATCGCGGCGCTCATCAACTGGCCGGGCGAGGAGATGACCGAGGGGCAGTTCCTGTACGACCTCGTCGCCCGCACCGGTGTCCGGCTCCTCATCGACGTGGCGAACCTCCACACCAACCACGTCAACCGGGGCGAGGACCCCGCGAAGGCGCTCGACGAGCTGCCGGTCGAGGCCATCGCGTACGTCCATGTCGCGGGCGGCTTCGAGCGCGACGGGGTCTGGCACGACAGCCACGCCCACCCCGTCCCGCCGCAGGTCCTCGACATCCTCGCCGACCTCGCCTCCCGGGTTGCCCCGCCGGGCGTGCTCCTGGAGCGCGACGACAACTTCCCCGAGCCGGGCGAGCTGGAGCGGGAGTTGGGGGCGATCCGGGGCGTGCTGGAGAAGGCCGAGGTACGTGGGCCCGGTCGGACGGCGGGCACGGCCGAGGTGGAGGCAGGCACGGAGACCAAGGCCACCACTGAGACCAAGCCCGCCGCTGAGACCAAGCCCGCCTCTGAGACCAAGGACGAGGCCGAGGCCGGGACCGTCACTGAGACCGAAGCCGAGCCTGTCGCCGAGACCGAGGCCCGGACCGTCGCCGAGGCCGAGCCCGCTGCCCGGCAGCGGCTCGGGCTCGCGCAGGCGGCGCTGCTGTCCGCGCTGGTCGCCGGGACCCCGGTGCCCGAGGGGTTCGACCGGGTGCGGCTGGGCGTCCAGGCGCGGGCCCTCGCGGCCAAGCGGGCGGACGTGGTGGCCAAGGTGGCGCCGGAGCTCCCGGAGATCCTCGGATCGTCCTACCGGCCGACCTTCGTCGCGTACGCACAGGGCCACCCGATGACCGACGGCTACCGGCGGGACGCCCTCTCCTTCGCCGAGCACGTGCTGCTCACGGGCCGCCCCGACGACGCGGACGTGCTGCGCGAGGTGCGTCGCTGGTGGCTGGAGCGCTCGGGCCCCACGCCGCTCTCGCAGCGGCCGACGGCCCGGCTGGCCCGAGCCACCCGCAGGGTGCTGCTACGCCGATGAGCCGGGGTGTTCGGCCCCGAATGTGCTGCGATTAACAGACCCGTGCCCCCAGCACGGGTTTACCGTCTCGTGCGCCGCGTTTGACATGGTTCATCCACCCCTTCGCGTACCGCATCGAGCGCGCTTTGTCCGCTCCTCAACCATTCCTCCTCATACGGCAGTTGGCGTAGACCGGGCAGTAACATGCCGGTGTGTAGGCCGACCAGCACCCGTAGCGCACTAGCGTGCGGTGCCGCGAGCAGGAGGCACCATGCGAACCACCAACGGCAGAGGAGGACTGTTCAGTGGCACAGGACTCATCGTCGCCGGACTGACAGCGACACTCGTCGCGTTGCTCTTCCCGATCTGGTCGTACGCGGACCGCTCCGGGACCGGCGTGAGCGTACTCAACGCGTCCACCGTGACGACGCAGTACGGCCCGCTGTCCGCCCTGGACCGGGACTTCATCACCAAGGTCAGACTGGCGGGGCTGTGGGAGCTGCCGGCCGGGCAGCAGGCCCAGACCAAGGGCGGCACCCAGGCCGTACGCACCGCCGGTGAGCATCTCGTCGAGGGGCACACGTTCCTCGACGCGCGGGTCCGCAACGTCGCCGCGCGCCTCGCCGTGCCCCTGCCCAACCAGCCGAGCGACCAGCAGAAGCAGTGGCTGGAGACGCTGACGGCGGCGCAGGGCGAGACCTACGACCGTGAGTTCGCCAACATCCTGCGGCTGGCGCACGGCAAGGTCTTCTCCGTCGTCGCCCAGGTCCGGGCCACCACCCGCAACTCGCTGGTCCGTGACCTCGCCGACGACGCCAACACCACCGTCCTGGACCACATCAAGGTTCTGGAGGCCACCGGGCTCGTCGACTACGACGCGATCGCCCGCGACGCCGCGACCGCGAGCGCCCCGCCCCTCACCAACTCCCCCACGCCCCCCACTCCGTCGACCGACCCCGGCTCCCCCGTCCCGGTGACCCCCTCGCCCACCCCGTCCCGGCCGGACCCGTCGCCGACGTACAGCCTGCCTCCGGCCGCCAACGGCCCGGTGGACGACGGCTGAGACAGGCGGGCGCCCCGGCCCCGCTCCCGCCGATCCACCCACCGCCGCGGCCCGGTCCTGGCAATTGCGGGCCGCGGCCGCGAACAAACGGAAGAGAGCGGGCGCGTTCCCTGCGGATTGCGGACATCGGGGGGTACGCCCCAGGGCCGGCGCATAGAAAATCGCCATGCTCTGGGTCCTCTTCCTCCTGCTGGCCTGGGCCGCCGCCGGCGTGTCCTGTGCCCGACTCTGTCTGACCTCGATGCGCGCGGCGGCGGCCGAGTCCGACGTCCGTGCCGACCACACCCACCACTGCCACCGGCTCACCCTGTACGAGGCGGCGTTCCTGTCCGGCGGGCCGGCCCGCGTCGCCGACCTCACCCTGGTCTCCATGGCCGGCCGCCGCAGACTCCTGCTCGCCCACACCGGCTGGGTGACGGTCGTGGACCCGGACGGACGGGACGACCTGGAGCGTTCCGTCATCGGCGCGATAGGCCCCGGCGGGCAGGCCCGGATAGCGCCCGTACGAAGGGCCGCCGCGGCCGCGGACTCCGTACGCCGCCTCTCCGACCGGCTCGTCGCGGCGGGGCTGGCCGTGCCCGACGCCGCGCGCACGAGCGTGGCCGACGCGGTCACCCAGGTACGGGGCGCCGCGCTGGGTGTGTGCGGACTCGGGGCGCTGGCGCTGCTGCTGCCCGCGCAGGGATTCGAGGAGCACCGCGTGCTGGTCGCGCTGTGGTTCGCGCTGCCGCTGGTGCTGACGCTCAGCTGTCTGGTCATCGCGCGGGTCGAGAGGCAGCCGGGTACGCGCTGGGCGACACCCGAGGGGGCGCGGGTGCTGCGGACCGTCGCCGGCCGGGGCGGAGGCGACCTGGCGGAGCTCGTCTCCGTGGCCGTCTGGGGCGTGGGGGCGGTCGGGTCGCCGGAGCTGCGGGCGGCCTTCGAGCAGCGATAGCGAGGGCGAAAGGGATGGCGACAGCGACTGCGACACTCCCCGACAGTCCTTTACATTCGCCCTGTTTAAGGCCAAACATCCCTTTGTCGCTGTCGTGCTTCGGAGGGATTCGCCATGCGGGCTGCCGTGCTCTACGGGACGGTCGGGGCGGTGGTGCTGAGCGGCCTCGGCGCCGCGCCCGCCGAGGGGGACATGACCCGGACGGCGGCGGACGCGGTAGCCGTCGCGGCCGAGCGGGCCGCGGACGAGGGCATCCGGTTCGGGAAGTGCCCAGCGGCGGAGGGGCTGCCGACCGCGGTGCGGTGCGGGACGGTCAAGGTGCCGCTCGACTACGAACAGCCCGACGGACGGCAGATCTCACTGACCGTCAGCCGGATCGAGGCCAGGGGGAAGGACGCCAAGGGGAGGAAGGTCGCCCGGCAGGGAGCGCTCGTGTTCAACCCGGGCGGGCCCGGCGCCTCCGGGATGTTCTTCCCGCTGATCGGCCACCTCCCGGACTGGAAGCGCATCGGCGCCGCGTACGACCTCGTCGGATACGCCCCGCGCGGGGTCGGCCGCTCCGCACCGCTGTCCTGCCAGGACCCGAAGCACCTGCACAGAGGGCCCGCACCTGCCCCGACGCACCCCTCGGAGGCGTACAAGAAGGAACGCGTCGCGCGTGCCAAGGCGTACGCGCGCGGCTGCGCGCGGCGGGGCGGGAGCGCACTGCGGCACTACCACTCCCTCAACAACGCCCGTGACCTGGACGTCCTGCGCGCCGCGCTCGGGGAGCCGCGCCTGACGTTCATGGGGGCGTCGTACGGGACGTACTTCGGGGCGCTGTACGCCTCCCTGTTCCCCTCGCACGTCCGCCGGATGGTCTTCGACTCGGCCGTGAACCCGGCCCCCGAGCAGATCTGGTACCGCAACAACCTCGACCAGTCGGCCGCGTTCGAGGGGCGCTGGGCGGACTTCCGGGCCTGGGTGGCCAAGCACCACCGGGTCTACGGGCTGGGCGACACCCCCCGGAAGGTGCTGCGCAGCTACGAGCGGGCGTCGGCGCGGCTGGCCGCCCGGCCCGCCGGCGGCACGGTGGGTCCGGGCCAGTTGCAGGGCGCGTTCCTCCAGGCCGCGTACTACGACGACCACTGGCCGCAGCGTGCCCTGGCGCTCTCCGCGTATCTGAAGGGCGACCCGAAGCCGCTGATCCAGATCGCCGGTCCGTACCCGGAGGCCGCCGCCGAGCAGGAGAACGCGAAGGCCGTCTACACGGCCGTGGAGTGCAACGACGCGCCCTGGCCGACGCGGTGGCGGGACTGGGACCGCGACAACACCCGGCTCGCGCGGACCGCGCCCTTCGAGACCTGGGACAACGTGTGGACCAACCTGCCGTGCGCCTACTGGGAAGGCCCACGGCAGCAGCCGCTCGACGTACGGACCGGGCCCGGGGAGCTGCCGCCGACGCTGATCCTGGCGGCCGAGCGGGACGCCGCCGCGCCGTACGACGGGGCGATCGAGCTGCACCGGCGGCTGTGGGGCGCGGTGCTGGTGACCGAGCGGGACGCGGGCAACCACGGCGTCGCGGGCGGGTCCAACACCTGCGTCAACCGTTACCTGGAGGCGTACTTGCTGCGGGGGCGGCTGCCGGAGCGGAGGGCGGCGTGCGCCGCGCGACCCGAGCAGGAGCCGAGAGCCGTGCGGGGCGGGGCGGCCGTCCCCGAGCTGCGGGCCCTCAGGGGCTGATCGCGCGGTTTCCCCGCGCCCCTGAGAACGAGCAGGGGCGCGGGAGACGGACTGTGCGAGGCCGGTCTGCACGGGACCGGTCTACGCGAGGCCGGGCTACGCGAGGCCCGCGACCAGTTCCGCCACCGACTTGCGGCGGCCCGTGTAGAACGGGACCTCCTCGCGGACGTGCATCCGGGCCTCCGAGGCACGCAGGTGTCGCATGAGGTCGACGATGCGGTACAGCTCGTCGGCCTCGAAGGCGAGGATCCACTCGTAGTCGCCGAGCGAGAACGAGGCGACCGTGTTCGCCCGGACGTCGGGGTAGCCGCGGGCCATCTTGCCGTGGTCGGCGAGCATCCGGCGGCGGTCCTCGTCGGGCAGCAGGTACCAGTCGTAGGAGCGCACGAAGGGGTAGACGCTGACGTAGTCGCGGGGCGTCTCGTCGGCGAGGAACGCCGGGATGTGCGAGCGGTTGAACTCGGCGGGGCGGTGCAGCGCCATGTTCGACCACACCGGGGTGAGCGCGCGGCCCAGCCGGGTGCGGCGGAAGAGGTTGTACGCCTCCTGGAGCTGGTCGCTGGTCTCGGCGTGCCACCAGATCATGACGTCGGCGTCGGCGCGCAGACCCGAGACGTCGTACGTACCGCGAATGGTCACGTCCTTGGCGGCGAGCTGGTCGAACAGCTCCTGGACCTCGTCGGCGTAGCCGGCGCGGTCCTCCGGCAGCACGTCCTTCAGCCGGAAGACGGACCACAGCGTGTAACGGATGACCTCGTTGAGGTCCTTGGCCAGCTTGCCCTTGTTCGGGATCCGGCCGGACTCGGTGGTGGGGGCGTCGTCGCTCATGGGTCTCATTCTCCCGCTCCGCCGTGCAGGCTCTGCACCGGGTGGGCCGTGAGGTGCCGCACGGCCCGCAGGTCACCGTGGATCTGGTCGACCGCGGCGGCGGCGCTCGCGACGCACGCCGGGATGCCGACGCCGTCGTACGCCGCGCCGCAGACCGCGAGTCCGGGCAGTTTGCCGAGGTGCTCGCGGAGGCGGGCCACGCGCGCGTGGTGGCCGACCGGGTACTGCGGCAGGCCGTCGTCCCAGCGAGTGACGCGGGTCTCCAGGGGGGCCGCGGTCAGGCCGGTGGCCTCGCGCAGGTCGGTTCTCGACACCTCCACCAGGTGGGCGTCGTCGTGCTCCAGGATCGCCGTCTCGCCGTACCTGCCGACCGAGGTGCGCAGGACCAGCAGGTCCGGGTTCTCGTCGGCGATCCAGCCCCACTTCTGGGAGGCGAAGGTGGACGCCTTGATGGTGCGGCCGTCGACCGGCGGCACCAGGAAGCCGCTGCCCTCGGGGAGGGTCACGTCGGCGCGGCGGTAGGCGAGGGTGACCAGGGCCATCGAGGCGTACTCGACGGCCCCGAGCTCGGTGGCGGCCTCGGGCGCCTCGGCGCGCAGCAGACCGGCGGCGACCGGCGCGGGGACAGCCACGACGACGGCGTCGGCGTGCAGGACACGGGCGCCGGTGTCCGCCGCGCCTGCCGCGCCCGGGCCGCCTCCGGCGACGACGCGCCAGCCGCCCGAGGGCCGCCGGCGCAGTTCCGTGACGGGGGCGTGGGTGAGGATCTCGGCCCCGCGGGCCCGTACCGACTCGGCGACCGCGAGCGGCAGTTGCCCCACGCCGCCCTCGATGCCCATGAAGACCGGGCCGGTCTGCCGGGCGGCGGCCGCCCGCTCCTGGATGCCCCGGACGGCCTCGGTGAGGGAGGTGTGGGTCCGCGCGGCCTCGAAGAGCTGCGGAACGGCCGAGCGCATCGAGATGCGGTACGCGTCGCCCGCGTAGACCCCGCCGAGCAGCGGCTCCACGAGACGGTCGACGACCTCGCGGCCGAGGCGGGCGGCCACGTACTCCCCCACCGCCACGTCGTCGCCGATCTCCGTGCGCGGCAGATCGGTGTCGCGCTCGATACGGGCCAGGCCCTCCTCGGACAGGACTCCGGCCAGGGCGGACGCGGTGCCGGGGACACCCATGACGTGCCCCTTGGGCATGGGGCGCAGGGCGCCCCGGGTCCACAGGGAGGCGGTGGCGGTCGCGGGCGGCTGGAGCCGGCCGGCGAGGCCGACCTCCCGGGCGAGGGCGACCGCCTCGGGCCGGCGGGCCAGGATCGACTCGGCGCCGAAGTCGACGCGGACGCCCGCGATCTCGCCCGGAAGCAGCTTGCCGCCGACCCGGTCCGAGGCCTCCAGGACGGTCACTCTCGCGCCCCGGTCCAGCAGCCCGTGCGCGGCGGCCAGCCCCGCGATGCCGGCCCCGATGACGACGACGTGCCCGGCGTCGCGCCCGACGTCCGTACGTGATCCGCTCATGGTCCCACCCTCTCAGACGTCACCGACAGTCACGGCGCCGGTCCCGCCCACCGGGCGACTCGGCCGTGGCCTTGCCGAGTCCCGACCGTGACCGCTTCGCGACGGCCCACGCCCAACGTTCCGGCCCGCTCCGGCGTCAAAGGACCGTCAGCAAGGCAGACAGGCGATTTCTCGACCCTCGGGGGGCACATCTCATGGCAGCGACACACGGACGACGTTCCCGGCGGCCCGCTGCGGCCCTGGCGGCCCTGTTCCTCGCCGGCGCCCTGGCCCTGACGGGCTGCTCCGACGACCGTGGCGCCGGCGCCGCGAGCGACGCGGCCAAGTCCAGGACCGACGACAGCGCGGCCCGCCAGGAGGGCGCCCTCTCCGAGCAGAGCGGCAGCAGCGACTACACCGGCAAGGGCAAGGGCTCCGACGTGCCGGACGTCAGCCCGACCCACATCATCCGCACCGCCACCCTGACCGTGCGGGTCAAGGACGTGCCGAAGGCCCTGGACGAGGCCCGCACCGCCGTCGAGGGCGTGGGCGGCTTCGTCGGCAGCGAGTCCACGACCCGGGACGGCAAGGACCGCGAGCGCACCAGGGTCGTCCTGCGGGTGCCCGCCGAGAAGTACGAGCAGGTCCTCACCGAACTGGAGGGCACCGGCAAGCTGATCGAGCGGAAGACGAACGCCGAGGACGTCACCGACCAGGTGGTCGACGTGGAGAGCCGCATCAAGACGCAGCGGGCGAGTGTGACCCGGATCCGCGAACTGATGGACAAGGCGACCAAGCTCGGCGACGTGGTCACCCTGGAGGGCGAGTTGAGCTCCCGTCAGGCCGACCTGGAGTCCCTGCTGGCCCAGCAGAAGTCCCTGAAGGACCGCACCAGCCTGGCCACCATCACGCTCTCCCTGTCCGAGACCGCGGTGAAGAAGGCCGTCGTCGACGACGACCCCGGTTTCTCGGACGCCCTGGCCGGCGGCTGGAACGCGTTCGTCGCCGTCTTCCGCTGGCTGGGCCTGGCGCTCGCCGCCGTCCTGCCCTTCGCGGTGGCCGCGGCGCTCGTGCTGCTCGCGTGGTACCGCCTCGCCCGTACCCGCCGGCCCGCGCCGGCGGCGGCCACGGCCGGCGCGGCCGCCTCGCTCCCGGCCTCCGCGCCGGACGAGAAGGAGCGCGAGGAGCGGCAGGAGCGGGAGTGACGCGGGCCCCGGACGCGGGGCCCCGTAGCGTGTTCCCATGAACACGAGCGGCGCTGAAGAACGTTCGAGGGAACGCCTGGTGGTCGTCGGAGGCGACGCGGCGGGCATGTCCGCCGCGTCGCAGGCCCGCCGGCTGAAGGGCCCCGACGCCCTGGAGATCGTGGCGTTCGAACGGGGCCACTTCACCTCCTACTCGGCGTGCGGCATCCCCTACTGGGTGGGCGGCGACGTCACCGACCGCGACCGGCTCATCGCCCGCTCGCCCGAGGAGCACCGGGCCCGGGACATCGACCTGCGGATGCGTACGGAGGTCGTGGAGATCGACGTCGAGGGCTCCCGCGTGCGGGCGCGGGACCTCGACAGGGGCACCGAGTCCTGGACCGCGTACGACAAGCTCGTCATCGCGACCGGCGCCCGCCCGATCCGCCCCGACCTGCCCGGCGTCGACGCGACCGGGGTGCACGGGGTGCAGACCCTGGACGACGGTCAGGCCCTGCTGGACACGCTCACCGCCAGCGAGGGCCGTCGCGCGGTGGTCGTCGGCGCGGGATACATCGGCGTGGAGATGGCCGAGGCGCTCATCAACCGGGGCTACGAGGTCACGGTCGTCAACCGCGGCAAGGAGCCGATGTCCACCCTGGACCCGGACATGGGCCGCCTGGTGCACATGGCCATGGAGGGCCTGGGCATCACCATGGTCGACGACGCCGAGGTCACGGCCCTGCGGACCGACGACGACGGCCGCGTCCGCGCGGTCGCCACCGAGGACGCCGAGTACCCGGCGGACGTGGTGGTGCTGGGCATCGGCGTACGCCCCGAGACGACCCTGGCCAAGGCGGCAGGACTGCCCCTGGGCGACCACGGCGGCCTGCTCACCGATCTCGCCCTGCGCGTGCGGGGCCACGCGGACATCTGGGCCGGCGGCGACTGCGTGGAGGTCCTGGACCTGGTCTCGGGCCGCGAGCGGCACATCCCGCTGGGCACCCACGCCAACAAGCACGGCCAGATCATCGGCGCCAACGTCGGCGGCGGCTATGCCACGTTCCCCGGTGTCGTCGGCACCGCCGTCAGCAAGGTCTGCGACCTGGAGATCGCCCGCACCGGTCTGCGGGAGAAGGACGCCGACCGGGCCGGCCTCCAGTACGTCACCGTCACCGTCGAGTCGACGAGCCGCGCGGGCTACTACCCCGGCGCCGCTCCCATGACGGTGAAGATGCTCGCCGAACGCCGCACCGGCCGTCTCCTGGGCGTCCAGATCGTCGGCCGGGAGGGCGCGGGCAAGCGCGTCGACATCGCGGCGGTGGCCCTCACCGCCGGCATGACGGTGGAACAGATGACCGCCCTGGATCTCGGCTACGCGCCGCCCTTCTCCCCGGTCTGGGACCCGGTCCTGGTGGCGGCGAGAAAGGCGACGGCGGCGGTGAGGAGGGGCTCCTCCTGAGGAGGGTGCCTCCTGATGACAGGGGCCGCGCCCCCGGCTTTTCAGGGGCGCGGGGAACTGCGCGACCAGCCACGACGAACCCGCACCCGGCCACGCACAGCACCGCTACGGCGATCCCCCGTCTTCCATCCCCCGTCACACGGCCGACGTACCGGTGATCCGATCGATCGCCTGCCGAGCCTGATCGGCCGGAGGCCGCGAGGGCAACGAGGACACCGACGCGGCGGACGTCACCGCCGCCGGCTGCGCCGCAGGCGTCGCCGGCTTCGCGTGCGCCGCCGGCCGGGCCGACCGCAACCGATGGCTCACGGCCTCGTCCAGCGTCACCGGCCGCTGCATCCGCGCGGCCAGCCGCCCGGCCTCCTGGCCGAGCGCGGCCACGTCTTCCCAGGGCAGCCGCACCACCAACGAGATCTCGGCCTCGCCATCGGGAGTGGCGTGCATCGCCGGGGCAACTCGGTCGTTCATCGCCTGTTCCTCACGTAGATACGTAGATCCGCGGTTGAGAAGTCATACGCACCACCCGCCCCGCATGTTCACCGGCGCCGACACCGATCCCACGCCCGGCCCGCACCACCCCCGAGATGCTGATTCCGGCCGCGTATCCGGGGCACAAGTCCGGTGTGGTCATCCCCGTCCATGACGTGAACCCCTCGGGCCGCACGCCCTACGTGACCTACGCGCTGATCGCCGCGAACGTCTTCGTCTTCGTCTTCATGCCGGGTCTCGCCGGCTCCGTGCCGGGTGACAGCGAAGTGGCCCGGCTGTGCCATACGCAGGCGTTCCTGGAGCAGTACGCGGCGATACCCCAGGAGTTGATCCTCCATCAGCTGCCGCGGCTGGTGCCCACCGGCGAACTCGCCCCGTCGGGCGGCTGCGCGCTGGGCCCGCCGGGCTACGACAAGTCGCCCGCGCTCTCCGTCCTCACGGCGCTGTTCCTGCACGGCGGCTGGCTGCACCTGCTGGGCAACATGCTGTTCCTGCTGATCTTCGGCAACAACATCGAGGACCGGCTGGGCCACGTACGGTTCGCCCTGTTCTACGTGGCCTGCGGGTACGCGGCGTCGTACGGCTACGCCCTCCTCGACGCCGACTCCGGCGAGCCCCTGATCGGCGCCTCCGGTGCGATCGCGGGGGTCCTCGGCGCCTATCTCGTCCTCTACCCGAAGGCCAGGGTCTGGGTCCTCGTCCCGTTCCTGGTCTTCCTGCCCCTGAGACTGCCCGCGTGGCTGGTGCTGGGCTCCTGGTTCGTGCTCCAGGCCGTGTACTCGTCCGGCGAGAGCGTCTCTGACATCGGCACGGTGGCCTATACGGCCCACCTGGTCGGCTTCGTCGCCGGCATGCTCCTCGCCTGGCCCCTGCGTCCCGGCACCCCGCCCCCACCCGAGCCACGCGGCCTGCTGTTCGGCAGACGGGCGCGGCCGGGGTGGTGAGGTCCGGGCGCGAGGGGTGATCGCCTAGCGGGCCGTCCGCGTGTGGACGTACTCCACGAGGCGGGTCAGGGCGTCCGGGTCGGTGCTGGGCATGACGCCGTGGCCGAGGTTGAAGACGTGGCCCTCCAGGCCGGCGGCGGTGTCGAGGACCTCGCGGGTCTTGGCCTCGACGGCCTCCGTGCCGGCGAACAGGACGGTCGGGTCCAGGTTGCCCTGGAGCGCCTTGCCGGGGCCGACGCGGCGGGCGGCCTCGTCGAGCGGGACGCGCCAGTCGACGCCGACGACGTCCGCGCCGGCCTCGCCCATGAGGCCCAGGAGCTCGCCGGTGCCGACTCCGAAGTGGATGCGGGGGACGCCGTAGGGCTCGACGGCCCGGAAGACCTTCGCGGAGGCGGGCAGCACCGAGCGGCGGTAGTCCGCCGGGGCCAGCGCTCCGGCCCAGGAGTCGAAGAGCTGGACGGCGGAGGCGCCCGCCTCGATCTGCACCTTGAGGAACGCGGACGTGATGTCGGCGAGGCGGTCCAGCAGGTCGGCCCAGAGCTCGGGGTCGCCGTACATCATCGCCTTGGCGTTCTCGTACGTGCGGGACGGGCCGCCCTCGACGAGGTAGCTGGCGAGGGTGAACGGGGCCCCCGCGAAACCGATGAGGGGGGTCGCGCCGAGTTCGGCGGTGAGCATCCCGATGGCCTCGGTGACGTAGGAGACGTCCTCGGGGGTCAGGTCGCGCAGCTGGGCGAGGTCGGCGCGGCTGCGGATCGGCTTCTCGACGACCGGTCCGACGCCGGGCTTGATGTCGAGGTCGATGCCGATGGCCTTGAGCGGGACGACGATGTCGCTGAAGTAGATCGCCGCGTCCACCCGGTGCCGGCGGACCGGCTGGAGGGTGATCTCCGTGACCAGCTCGGGCCGCATGCAGGACTCCAGCATCGGGATGCCCTCGCGCGCCTTCAGGTACTCGGGGAGCGAGCGCCCGGCCTGCCGCATGAACCACACCGGTGTGTGCGGCACGGGCTCGCGCCTGCACGCCTTCAGAAAGGCTGAGTTGTACGTGGCGGTCGGCTGGTGGCCCGAGGGGCTGGCGTTGGCACTCACGAGGCAAAGTCTCGCACGCCCGCTTGACAGCGACGGCCCGCCCCGTGGACGACGGGTCGGCGCGGCCCGCGTTCGCTCAGCGCGATGCGACCGTGACCCAGCGCACGGGTGTCTTGCCCTGCGCCGGGGCCCCGTTCCCCTTAATGTTCCGGCATGGCTGCGGCTCAGGGACGACTGTCGGACGGCGCTGGCGGGATGGACGACGCGAAGGAGGGGGAGCGCGATGCGAGGGAGACGGCACCGCTGCCGTTCCGCTCCGCCGTCGAAGCGCTGCGGGCCACACGGCTGCGGCCGGAGATCGAGATCGAGTCGACCAAGCCGCCCCAGCGGCTCGCCCCGCACGCGTACGCCCTGGAGGCCGCGGTCGTCGAGGGTGACGAGGACCTCGCCGACGGCCGGCTGGTGCTGCTGCACGACCCGGCGGGCCACGACGCCTGGCAGGGCACGTTCCGCCTGGTGACCCTGGTGCGGGCGGAGTTGGAGCCCGAGATGGCGGCCGATCCGCTGCTGCCGGAGGTGTGCTGGTCGTGGCTGACCGGCGCACTGCAGTCCCGGGGGCTGTCGTACGGGGAGCCGAGCGGGACGGTGACGCGGGCGAGCTCCCACTACTTCGGCGGGCTGGCGACGCGGCCGGCCGCGTCGCAGATCGAGATCCGGGCGTCGTGGACCCCGCGCGAGGTCCTGGGTGGGGTGCCCGACACCGCCGCGCACCTCGCCTCCTGGTGCGATCTGCTCGCCCAGATCGCGGGCCTGCCTCCGGCGGTCGACCCCGGGGACGCGGCGGTGGTGTCGCTGCCGCAGCGGCGGGGTCCGCAGTCCCGCTGAACCCTTCCCTCCTCGAAGGACCGTGCTCCGCCGGAGCACGGTCCTTTCGCGTGCGAGCCACCACGCCGATCAAAACCATCACTTTGTCGATACGGCCACTTTCGGCCGCGTATCGACATGAAGCGACACCGTTCGATCTTCGAATGATCGAAGATTTGTCCGAATTGAACGTATTGTTACTCACCAAATCGTGATCATTCTCTAAAGGAGCAGAGGTTTGGTGCCGAAGACCTCTGTGACCTTGAAAGCACGGTTCGTCCCGGCTTCGACCCCACGAGCCCAGCGAGCCGGCCCCCGTCCCGCACCCAGGAGGCCTGGTGTCCGTTCTCCTCGAGCAGCCCGCAAGCCTGGTCGCCTACCGTCCGAACAAGCCGACCGCGATGGTGGTGGTGGCCGACCCCCGGGTCCGGTCCACCGTGACCCGCCACCTGTGGGCCCTCGGCGTCCGCGACGTCATCGAGGCCTCGTCCATCGCCGAGGCCCGTCCCCGCGTCGGCAACCCCCGTGACATCTGCGTCGCCGACGTCCACCTGCCGGACGGTTCCGGCCTGACCCTCCTCTCCGAGACCCGCGCGGCGGGGTGGCCCAATGGCCTCGCCCTCTCCGCCGCCGACGACATCGGCGCCGTCCGCAACGCCCTCGCCGGCGGCGTCAAGGGATATGTCGTCACCGGCACCCGCACCAACATCGGACTGCCCACCCGCCCCGGTGCCGCCCCCATCGGCTCCGCGGCCCGTATGCACCGCCGTCCCCCGGGCGCCCCGAGCCACCCGGGCGGCTACCGGGAACTGTCGGGACGCGAGGTCGAGGTGCTGCGCCTGGTCGCGGAGGGGCAGTCGAACAAGGCGATCGGCGTCTCCATGGGCCTGTCCGCACTCACGGTCAAGAGCCACTTGGCCCGAATCGCACGCAAGCTCGGCACCGGCGACCGTGCCGGAATGGTGGCGGTGGCCCTGCGCACCGGGATCATCCACTGACACCGGGACCTCGCAGGCAGCGAGAGGCCGGTATTTCCCCTGTACGTCAGGCCTCTCCCGGTTCGCCGGGAACATTCACTGACACGTGTGACACGTGACTGGTTTACGACCCCACAGGGCCCGTCGGCGGAACGTTCCGTCGGCGGGCCATGTCCATACACAGATACCCTTGACAGGTGACCGACGCCCAAGAGACCGCAGCAGACAGGACCCTGCGAACCACCGGAGGCGCCCCTCCGGACGACGGCGGATCCTCTGAAGCGGGGGCGCCGATCCCTTTGCTGGAGCCGAGGGAGGGCATTCCGGCCGTGATCGCCGACGAGTCCTCGCTCGCCGCGGTGATCGCCGCCTTCGCCGCCGGCTCCGGCCCCGTCGCCGTGGACGCCGAACGCGCGTCCGGTTACCGCTACGGTCAGCGGGCCTATCTGGTGCAGCTGCGCCGCGAGGGCGCGGGCACCGCCCTCATCGACCCCATCGCCTGCCCCGACCTCTCCGGCCTCGGCGAGGCGCTCTCCGGCGTGGAGTGGGTGCTGCACGCGGCCACCCAGGACCTGCCGTGTCTGCGCGAGATAGACATGGTGCCGACGCGGATCTTCGACACCGAGCTGGCCGGGCGGCTCGCGGGCTTCCCCCGGGTCGGCCTCGGCGCGATGGTCGAGGGTGTCCTCGGCTACGTCCTGGAGAAGGGCCACTCCGCGGTCGACTGGTCCACCCGCCCGCTGCCCGAGCCGTGGCTGCGCTACGCCGCGCTCGACGTGGAACTCCTGGTGGACCTGCGGGACGCCCTGGAGAAGGAGCTGGACCGGCAGGGGAAGCTGGAGTGGGCGCGGCAGGAGTTCGACGCGATCGCGTCCGCGCCGCCCGCCGAACCCCGCAAGGACCCCTGGCGGCGGACGTCCGGCATGCACAAGGTGCGGCGGCGCCGGCAGATGGCGGTCGTCCGGGAGATGTGGGAGGCGCGGGACCGCATCGCCCGGCGGCGGGACGTGTCGCCGGGGAAGGTGCTGAGCGACGCGGCGATCGTGGAGGCCGCGCTGGCCCTGCCGGTCAACGCGCACGCGCTGGCCGCGCTGACCGGGTTCGGGCACCGGATGGGACGGCGGCAGCTGGAGCAGTGGCAGGCCGCGGTGGACCGGGCCAGGGCCCTGCCGGACTCCGCGCTGCCGGCGCACGGGCAGCCGGTGACGGGTCCCCCGCCGCCGAAGGCGTGGGCCGACAAGGACCCGGCGGCGGCGGCGCGGCTGTCCGCGGCGCGGGCCGGGGTGTCCGCGCTGGCGGAGCAGCTCACCATGCCGCAGGAGAATCTGATCACTCCGGACACGGTGCGGCGGTTGTGCTGGGAGCCGCCGGCCACGGCCGATGCCGAGTCGATCTCCGCGGCGCTGGCCGGGTACGGGGCGCGGCCCTGGCAGGTGGAGTTGGTGACGCCGGTGCTGGTGGGGGCGCTGTCCGCCGCCGCGAAGGTGAAGAAGGCCTAAGCGCCGCAGGGGTTCCGTTGTTGGGCGGGTGCGGGTCGTTCGTGGCTGGTCGCGCCCACGCGGCGGAGCCGCATGTCGAAACAGCCCCGCGCCCCCTGGAAGCAGCGGGGCTCTCCTGCCCGGCGCCTACTTCGTCGCTCCCCTCATGAAGCCGTTGTAGATGAATCTCTGGAGCAGCAGGAAGGCGATCAGGGTCGGCAGGATCACCAGGACCGCCCCTGCCGAGATCGTCTCCCAGTGGGCTCCGAAGGGGCCCTTGAAGCGGAACAGGGAGGTGGAGATGACGCCTCGGTCGTCGGACGGCAGGTAGAGGAACGGGATGTAGAAGTCGTTGTAGACCGTGATCCCCTTGACGATGACGACCGTGGCGATCGCCGGTTTGAGCAGCGGTAAGACGATCTTGCGGTAGATCGTGAAGGCGTTGGCGCCGTCCAGGCGGGCGGCCTCGTCGAGGGAGACCGGGATCGATCGCACGAACTGCAGGAAGATGTAGATCGAGACGATGTCGGTGCCCATGTAGAGGGCGATCGGCGCCCAGAGAGTGTCGAACATGCCGAGGCTGTCGACGATCTGGAAGGTCGCGACCTGGGTGGTGACACCGGGGACGAGGGTGGCGACCAGGAAGAGCGAGACGACCAGTTTCCGGAAGCGGAACGTGAAGCGGTCGATCGCGTAGGCCGCCATCGAGCCGATGAGGACCGTTCCGGTGATGGCGAAGAGAAGGATGAAGGCCGTGTTGCCGAAGGCGGCGAGCATCTCGCCGTCGCGGAAGGCCGTGGCGTAGTTCTCCAGGTTCAGGAAGTTGTCCGGCAGGGTGAGGGCGCCGCCGCCGGCCGCCATCTCCCGTTCCGTCTTCAGTGAGGTCAGCAGGACCACCAGCAGCGGCAGCAGGACCACGACCGACGCGCCGATCAGGGACAGATAGGTGAGGGAGCGGGCAACTCGCCTGCGCAGCACGGGCGTCGGCGTCGTCATACGAGGTCCACCCTGTCGTCGGGGACCAGTCGGCGTTGCAGCCACGTCACCGCCAGGATGATCAGCAGCAGGACGACCGCGGCGGCGGACGCGAGGCCCGTCTTGTTGAACTGGAAGGCGAGCTTGACGGTCTGGATCACGAAGGTCTCGGTGCCGGTGGCGCCGCCCGTCATGATGTACGGGATCTCGAAGACCGAGAGGGAACCGGAGATCGACAGGATCACGCTCAGGCTCAGGACCGGTCGGATGCCGGGCGCGATGATGTACCGGAACCGGTGCCAGCGGCTCGCGCCGTCGAGTTCGGCAGCCTCGTACAGCTCCCCCGGGATCGACTGGATCGCGCCGAGGAAGAGCACGAAGTTCAGGCCCAGGTAGCGCCACACCGAGACGCCGGCGAGGGAGACGTTCGCGGAGGTCTCCGTACCGAGCCAGGCGCGGTCCGGCTCGTGGCCGAAGAGGGCGAGGACCGAGTCCAGGGTGCCGCCGTCCTGGAAGAAGTAGAGGAAGACGAAGCCGATCGCGACACCGTTGATCAGGTACGGGAAGAACAGGACGCCCTTGAAGAGGTTCCGGAAGCGGACGTCGAAGCTGAGGATCGTCGCGAAGTACAGGGCGAGCGCGATCTGCACGGCCGACGCGGCCAGGTAGTAGCCGCTGACGAGGAAGACCCGGAACAGCTCGGGGCGGGTGAGGATCTCGACGTAGTTCTCGGTGCCGGTGTAGTGCAGCTCGGGGCTGACGCCGTCCCAGTCGGTGAAGCTGTACGCCAGCATGTTGGCGACCGGCGCGTAGGTGAACGTGATCAGCAGGGCCAGCGGGACGGCCAGGAAGAGCCAGGGGGTGAGCCCGCGCCACAGGCGCACCCCGCGAGGGGCGCGCCGTGGCGTGGGCGGCCGGGGCGCGGCCGCCCGGGGCCGCGCCGCCTTCTCCGTCGCGTGCGAGCGGGATGTCGTACGCGCCTGGGGCATCAGGACCCCACGGTCTTCGCTGCCTCGGTCCAGCGCTTGCCGAGGTCGTCGAGGAAGTCGTCGATGTCGCCGTCCTTGGCGCCGCGGGCGATGTCGACCAGTTCCTGGCGGTAGGCGGGGCCGTTGATGCCGACCTCCGAGGCGTTGTCGATCTCCTTGACCCTGGCGCCCTCGGCGTCGTCGAGTTCGATGAGTTCGACGCCCTGCTCCTCGTACGGCTTCAGGACCTCAGGCAGGGGCGCGTCCTTGAGCGTGGAGATCGAGAGGTTGTCCTGCGCGTAGCCCGACTTGTCGGTGAACCAGTCGACCCAGGCGCGGGCCGCCTCCTTGTGCTTCGCATGGATGCTGACGGCCTGGTTGTAGTCGGGGTTGACGGTCGCGCAGGCCTTGCCGTCGACGCGGGCGGGGAACGGCATGAAGCCGATGTCGTCGGGGTCGGCTCCGGCCTTCTCGGCGGCCTGCCGGAACTGGATGACCGCCCAGCTGCCGAGCCAGGCCGTCGCGATCTCGCCCTTCGCCAACTCCGGCTTGGAGTTCTCCCAGTTGGTGGTCGACGGGTCCTTCTCGATCAGCTTCTGGTGCACGATGTCGTACAACAGCTGGTCGGCGACGCGCAGTTCGCCGTCCTCGCCCCACGGGTTGCCCTCGGCGAGCCGGGTGGTGGCCTCGGTGTCGCAGCTCACCGAGCCGTTGACGGCGGTCCACTGGCTCAGCGGCCACTGCGCGGCGAAGTTGG
Source organism: Streptomyces sp. ATCC 21386 (assembly GCF_018728545.1). Taxonomy (NCBI): domain Bacteria; kingdom Bacillati; phylum Actinomycetota; class Actinomycetes; order Kitasatosporales; family Streptomycetaceae; genus Streptomyces; species Streptomyces sp. ATCC 21386. The sequence continues at coordinate 2,693,137 of NZ_JAAVVL010000001.1, read as the reverse complement.
TGTAGTACGGGACCGCGTCCGTCTTGGACTTGATGGCTTTCAGCGCGGTGAGGAACTCCGCCGGGGTGGTGGGCCATTCGGTGACGCCGGCCTCGGCCCAGATCCGCTTGTTGTAGAGGAAGCCGGGGGCCGCGCCCATCGGACTCTGGCCGTAGACCTTGCCGTCGACGGCGGTGAAGTCGGTGAAGCGGTACTTCTGGCTCAGCTCCTTCTGGGTGCCGAGCGAGGCGAAGAACTTCGGGTAGTCGTTCTTCTTGATGACGGCCGGGATCATGAGCACGTCGCCGTAGTTGTCGGTGTTCATCCGGATCTTGACTTCGGCCTCGTAGTCGGTGATCGCGTCGAACTTCACCTTCACCTTCGGATAGGTCTTGTTGAAGGCGTCGGCGTACTTCTGCATCGTGCCGTCCTGCACGATGTCCGTCCGGTGGGTGAGGACCGTGATGGATCCGGACACCTGCGCCGGGTCGTCGGCCGCCTCGGCGTCGGCGCCCTTCGAGCTTCCTGAGCCGCCGGTGCAGCCCGACGCGAGAAGCGCGGCCGCCAGCAGTGTTCCGGTGAGCGTCTTCCGGTGGTTCATGTGCACCAGCTCCGTTCGGGACGGACGAGCACGGGTGGGATGGCTGGTTCGGCACTCTGGCAGCCCGTCACTGAACCGGTAAAGTCCCTATTTCGCCAAGGCTGCCGAAAGAATTTCGCGACTGTGTCGACTCACTGACTGGACCGGTTTAGGGAGTGCGCATGCTGGACGCCACACCGCTCACCGAGGGCTGGATCCTCCGGCACGACCAGGCACCACTGCCCGCCGCGGTGCCCGGGTGTGTGCACACGGATCTGCTGGCCGCGGGCCTGATCCCGGATCCCTTCCTCGGCCGGAACGAGGACGCGGTGGCGTGGGTGGGGCGCCGGGAGTGGACGTACGAGGTCGAGTTGCCCGGGGGCGCCGCGGCCGGCGGGCACGACCAGACCGATCTGGTCTTCGACGGGCTCGACACCGCCGCCGAGATCCGGCTCGACGGACGGCTCCTCGGCTCGGTGCGGAACATGCACCGCTCGTACCGCTTCGACGTCACCGGCATGAGCGGTCTGCTCTCGGTGCGCTTCGCCTCCGCGTACGCCGAGGCCGAGGTGGTGCGGAGACGGCTCGGCGACCGGCCGAACGCCTATCCGCAGCCGTTCCAGTTCATCAGGAAGATGGCCTGCTCCTTCGGCTGGGACTGGGGGCCGACCCTGGTGACCGCGGGGATCTGGCGGCCCGTGCGGCTGGAGCGGTGGTCCACCGCCCGGATCGCCCGGGTACGGCCGCTGGTGACCGTCGAGGGGACGACGGGCCGGGTGGAGCTGCTCGTCGACGTGGAGCGGGCGGCCGTCGAGGCGGGGCTGCGGCTGGAGGCCCGGGTCGGGGGTGTCGCCGCGGTCGCGGAGGTCGGGGGGACGAGCGGCACCGTACGGCTCGAGGTGCCGGGCGTGGAGCTGTGGTGGCCCCGCGACTACGGTGAACAGCCCTTGTACGAGGTCGAGTTGACCCTGTACGGCGAGGGCGACGCGCTTGATGTGTGGCGGCGGCGGGTCGGGTTCAGGACCGTGGAACTGGACCGGAGCACCGATGCGCACGGGACCGGTTTCACGCTCGTCGTCAATGGGGAGCGGCTGTTCGCGCGCGGGGTAAACTGGATCCCGGACGACGTGTTCCCCTCCCGCGTCACGCGCGAGCGGTACCGGGAGCGGCTGGGGCAGGCGGCCGGGGCCGGTGTCGATCTCGTACGGATCTGGGGCGGGGGGATCTACGAGAGCGAGGACTTCTACGACGTCTGCGACGAGCTGGGGCTGCTGGTCTGGCAGGACTTCCCGTTCGCGTGCGCGGCGTACCCGGAGGAGCAGCCGCTGCGGGGCGAGGTGGAGGCCGAGGCGCGGGAGAACGTCGTACGGCTGATGCCGCACCCGTCGCTGGTGCTGTGGAACGGCAACAACGAGAACCTGTGGGGGTTCAGGGACTGGGGCTGGGAGGAGCGGCTCGCCGGGGAGTCGTGGGGCGAGGGGTACTACCTGGGGCTGCTGCCGCGGGTGGTCGCGGAGCTGGACCCGACCCGGCCGTACACGGCGGGCAGCCCCTGGTCGGGGTCCTGGGAGCGGCATCCGAACGACCCGGCGCACGGCACGCACCACTCCTGGGAGGTCTGGAACCGGGAGGACTACGCGGAGTACCGGTCCGATGTGCCGCGGTTCGTCGCCGAGTTCGGGTGGCAGGCGCCGCCCGCGTACGCGACCTTGCGGCGGGCGCTGCCGGGTGAGGAACTCGCGCCGGACTCCCCCGGCATGCTGCACCACCAGAAGGCCGAGGACGGGAACGGGAAGCTGGAGCGGGGGCTCGCGCGTCATTTCGTCGTGCCGGACGGGGACTTCGACCGCTGGCACTATCTGACGCAGGTCAACCAGGCGCGGGCGATCGCGGCCGGTGTCGAGCACTGGCGGTCCCACTGGCCGGTGTGCGCGGGCACGGTCGTGTGGCAGCTCAACGACTGCTGGCCGGTGACCTCGTGGGCGGCGGTCGACGGGGACGGGCGGGAGAAACCGCTGTACCACGAGCTGCGCCGACTGTACGCGGACCGGTTGCTGACGCTTCAAGTGCGCGGTGCGGGACTGGTGTTGGCCGTGGTGAACCAGTCGGGTGAGTCGTGGGCCCCCGCTGGGCTGCGGTTGCGGCGGACGACCGTGGAGGGGATCGTCGTCGCCGAGGCGGCGGTGGAGGTGTCCGCCGCCGCGCGTACGGTGGCCGAGGTGCGGGTGCCACGCGAGGTGGAGCCCGTGGGGGCGAAGGAGTTCCTGGTGGCCGACGGGCGTGACGGGGAGAAGTCGCTGCGGGCGGTGCACTTCCCGGTGCCGGATCGTGACGTGCCTTATGCGAGGCCGGAGTTCGAGGTCGAGGTCGGGCCGGGTTCGGTGACCGTGACGGCGCGGACGCTGGTGCGGGACCTGCTGCTGCAGGCGGACCGGCTGGGGCCCGCGGCGCGGGCCGACACCGGGCTGGTCACCCTGCTGCCGGGTGAGCGGGTGACCATCGGGGTGCGCGGACTGGAGGCCGTGCCGGACGTGGAGGACGTGCGGCGGGCCCTGTACTGCGTGGAGCCCGCCCGATGAGCACCTCGCCCACTCCACCACCGCCCTCGCCTCCGGGCCCGTCCCCGGCGCCGACCCCGCCGCCTGGCCCGCCCCCGGCGCCGACCCCGCGCGTGACCATCAAGGACGTCGCGGCGCTCGCCGGGGTGTCCAAGGGGGCGGTGTCGCTCGCGTTCAACCGGAAGCCGGGGCTGTCCGACGCGACGCGGGACCGGATCTTCGCGGCGGCGCGGGAGCTCGGCTGGGCGCCCAACCTGGCGGCGCGGTCGCTGTCGAGTCAGCGGGTCGACGTGGTGGGGCTGGCGATCTGCCGGCCCGCCAGACAGCTCGGGCTCGAACCGTTCTACATGGAGTTCGTCTCCGGCGTGGAGAGCGTGCTGACCGAGCGGTCCTGCTCGCTGTTGCTGCGGCTGGTGCGGAACCTGGAGGAGGAGGTGGGGCTCCAGGACGCGTGGTGGCGGGGGCGGCAGGTCAGCGGGTCGATCCTGGTCGACTTCCGCGCGGACGACCCCAGAGTGGCCGCGGTCGGGCGGCTGGGGGTGCCGGCGGTGGCCGTCGGGCATCCCTCGCTGACCGGCGGGCTCACGTCGGTCTGGACGGACGACGCGACCGCCGTGACGGAGGCGGTGCGGTATCTGGCGGCGCTGGGGCATCGACGGATCGCACGGGTGGGGGGCGCGGCCGCGCTGGGGCACACGGCCATTCGCACGGCGGCGTTCGACCAGGTGGCGCGGGAGTTGCGGCTGGCCGGAGCCCGACAGGTGGCGACCGACTTCTCGGGGGAGGCGGGGGCGCGGGCGACGCGGTCGCTGCTGACCGGTGCGGGGGGTGATCGCCCTACGGCGATCGTCTACGACAACGACATCATGGCGGTGGCGGGGTTGTCGGTGGCGGCGGAGATGGGGCTGCGGGTGCCGGAGGAGGTGTCGTTGCTGGCGTGGGACGACTCGCAGTTGTGCCGGCTGACGCGGCCGACGCTGTCCGCGATGAGTCATGACGTGCACGGGTTCGGGGCGGAGGTGGCGCGGACGTTGTTCGAGGTGATCGGCGGGGGCGGGGATTCGCATCCGGTGGCTACGCCCGTGCTGGTTCCTCGGGGGTCCACTGCGACTGCCCCTTGAGCGCCGTACGGGACCGCGGTGCGTGGCGGCTGGTCACGCCCGCGCGGCGGAGCCGCATGTCGATACAGCCTCGCGCCTCTAGGATGGCTACTGTAACCGTCGGTAACATGCGGAACCCGTGTGACGTTCGCCGCTCCCCTCCCCAGGGGTGGGCAGCACTGTTACTCGCAAGTAGCATGGGCCTGAGCGCGCGCTCAGCGGTTGCGCGTCGCAGCAGTGCCGTCCCGCACCTCTGGAGGAGAGCCATCGTGCCTCGTACCGTCAAGGAAGTCGTCTTCGTCGACGGCGTCCGCACCCCGTTCGGCAAGGCGGGCCCGAAGGGCATCTACCACGAGACCCGCGCCGACGACCTCGTCGTGAAGGCGATCCGGGAGCTGCTGCGCCGCAACCCCGGTCTGGAGCCCTCGAAGATCGACGAGGTCGCCATCGCCGCGACCACGCAGATCGGTGACCAGGGCCTCACCATCGGCCGTACGGCCGGCATCCTCGCGGGTCTGCCGCAGTCGGTGCCCGGTTACTCCATCGACCGCATGTGCGCCGGCGCCCTGACCGCCGTCACCTCGGTCGCCGGTTCCGTGGCCTTCGGCGCGTACGACGTCGCCATCGCCGGTGGTGTCGAGCACATGGGCCGCCACCCGATGGGTGAGGGCGTCGACCCGAACCCGCGGTTCGTCAGCGAGAAGCTGGTCGACGAGTCCGCCCTGTTCATGGGCATGACCGCCGAGAACCTGCACGACCGGTACCCGACGATCACCAAGCAGCGCGCCGACGAGTACGCCGTGCGCTCGCAGGAGAAGGCCGCCAAGGCGTACGCCAACGGCAAGATCCAGGCCGACCTGGTGCCGATCTCGGTGCGCCGCACCAACGCGGAGGCCGGTGAGACGGGCTGGGGCCTGGTCACCGCCGACGAGCCGATGCGGCCCGGCACGACCATCGAGAACCTGACCGGCCTCAAGACCCCGTTCCGGGTCCACGGCAGGGTCACCGCCGGTAACGCGGCCGGTCTCAACGACGGCGCCACCGCCTCGCTGATCGCCTCCGAGGACTTCGCCCGCGAGAACAACCTCCCGGTCAAGATGCGCCTCGTCTCGTACTCCTTCGCGGGTGTCGAGCCGGAGGTCATGGGCTACGGCCCGATCCCGGCGACGGAGAAGGCGCTCGCCCAGGCGGGCCTGTCCATCGACGACATCGGCCTGTTCGAGATCAACGAGGCCTTCGCCGTGCAGGTGCTCGCCTTCCTGGAGCACTACGGCATCGCCGACGACGACGCGCGCGTCAACCAGTACGGCGGCGCCATCGCCTTCGGTCACCCGCTGGCCTCCTCGGGTGTGCGTCTGATGACGCAGCTCGCCCGCCAGTTCGAGGAGCAGCCGGAGGTCCGCTACGGCCTCACCACCATGTGCGTCGGCTTCGGCATGGGCGCCACCGTGATCTGGGAGAACCCGCACCACAAGGACGCCGGAGGCGACAAGTGAGCACCACCGCTGAGCTTCTCAAGGGCGCGGCCGAGCTGTTCCCCGACGAGGTCGTGACGTCCGCGCACGTACGCCACCTCGACCTGCCGTCAGGCGCCGGGCGCTTCGCGCTCATCACGCTCGACAACGGCTTCGACCACACCAAGCCGACCACCTTCGGCCCGGCGTCGCTGGCGAACCTGAACACCGCCATCGACCAGGTCGAGAAGGAAGCCGCGGCCGGCGAGATCGTCGGTGTCGGTGTCACCGGCAAGCCGTTCATCTTCGCCGTCGGCGCCGACCTCAAGGGCGTCGAACTGCTCAAGGAGCACGAGCACGCGCTCGCCATCGGCAAGGGCGGCCACGAGGTCTTCAAGCGCCTGTCCGCGCTCGCCGTGCCGACCTTCGCGTACTACAACGGTGCCGCGATGGGCGGTGGCGTCGAGGTCGGTCTGCACTGCTCGTACCGGACCGTCTCCGCGGCCCTCCCGGCGTTCTCGCTCCCCGAGGTGTTCCTGGGCCTGGTCCCGGGATGGGGCGGCTGCACGATCCTGCCGAACCTGATCGGTGCCGACAAGGCCGTCTCGGTGATCATCGAGAACAGCCTCAACCAGAACAAGCAGCTCAAGGGCGAGCAGGTCTACGACCTCGGCATCGCGGACGCGATCTTCGAGGGCGCGGACTTCCTGGAGCAGTCGCTGATCTGGACGGCGTCCGTCCTCAAGGGCGAGATCGTCGTCGACCGTCCGGCCATCGACCGCGGCGAGGCCTGGGACCAGGCCGTCGCCAAGGGCCGCTTCATCGCGGACTCCAAGGTGCACGGGGCCGCCCCGGCCGCGTACCGCGCGCTGGACATCATCGCCGCCTCGAAGAACGGCGACCTCCAGCAGGGCTTCGACGCCGAGGACGTCGCCCTCGCCGACCTGATCATGGGTGGCGAGCTGCGCGCCGGCATCTACGCCTTCAACCTGGTGCAGAAGCGCGGCAAGCGCCCCGCCGGTGCCCCGGACAAGAACCTGGCCCGTCCGGTCACCAAGGTCGGTGTCGTCGGCGCCGGTCTGATGGCCTCCCAGCTCGCGCTGCTCTTCCTGCGTCGCCTGGAGGTGCCGGTCGTGCTGACCGACATCGACCAGGAGCGCGTCGACAAGGGCGTGGGCTACGTCCACGCCGAGATCGACAAGCTGCTGCTCAAGGGCCGCGTCAACCAGGACAAGGCCAACCGCCTCAAGGCCCTGGTCACCGGTGTCCTGGACAAGGCCGAGGGCTTCTCCGACGCCGACTTCATCATCGAGGCCGTCTTCGAGGAGATCGGCGTCAAGCAGCAGGTGTTCGCGGAGGTCGAGGCGGTCGCCCCGGCGCACGCGATCCTCGCCACCAACACCTCCTCGCTGTCGGTGACCGAGATGGCGTCGAAGCTGAAGAACCCCGAGCGGGTCGTCGGCTTCCACTTCTTCAACCCGGTCGCGATCCTGCCGCTCCTGGAGATCGTCCGGGGCGAGCGGACGGACGACGCCTCGCTCGCCACGGCCTTCGCCGTCGCCAAGAAGCTGAAGAAGACCGCGGTGCTCGTGAAGGACGCCCCGGCGTTCGTCGTGAACCGCATCCTCACCCGCTTCATGGGCGAGATCCAGAACGTCATCGACGAGGGCACGCCGGTGGCCGTGGCGGAGAAGGCGGTCGAGCCGCTGGGTCTGCCGATGTCGCCGCTGGTCCTCCTGGAGCTGGTCGGCCCGGCCATCGGCCTGCACGTCTCGGAGACCCTCAACCGGGCCTTCCCGGACCGCTTCACCGTCTCCGAGAACCTCGCGGCGGTCGTCAAGGCCGGCAAGCGCGGCTTCTACGTCTACGACTCCGGCAAGCCGGAGCTGGACCCCGAGGTCGCGGCCCTCCTCAAGCAGGGCGACTCCGTCCTGTCCGAGGAGCAGGTGCGGGCCCGTGTGCTCGACGCCGTCGCCCAGGAGATCGGGCTCATGCTCGACGAGGGTGTCGTCGCCGAGGCGCAGGACATCGACCTCTGCCTGATCACCGGCGCCGGCTGGCCCTTCCACCTGGGCGGCATCACGCCGTACCTGGACCGCGAGGGCGTCAGCGAGCGGGTCAACGGCAAGAAGTTCCTCGAGCCCGGGGTGGCTTCGGTCCCCGCGTGACCCATCGACACGGCTGAGGGCCTCCGCCTGCGGGCGGGGGCCCTCTTCCCGTACCGGCCCCGCAAGGGGCGCGGGGAACTGCGCGAGCAACCCTCCACGAACCCGCACCCGCACCCGCACCCGCACCCGCACCCGCAGAACCAGCGTCCCCGGCAGACGCGTGGGCGCAACACCGCGTGGGCGCATACGGCGTGAGCGCATACGGCGTGAGCTGACACGCGCGGGCGGACACGCGGGCGCGAACGCCCCGTCAGACCGCCGCCGACGGCGCCAACGCCAGGCCCGTCTCGTCGTTCTGCCGGGCTATGCGCAACGCGCCCCCCGTGTCGACCACACCGAGCACCACCCGCCCATGGGCGTCCCGGGCCAACGCCGGCGTCCCCACGCAGCGTTCGCGGGTCCGCGCCCACCAGACCCCGGCCTCCTCGTTCTCCGTGCCGCAGGCCGCCAGCAGGACCCGCCCCTCGCCGTCGCGACGGGCCAGGACCGTGCAGTCGTACCCGTCGAGCGGCACCCTCAGCACGGCGACCGGCCCCTCGGCCGGGGCCCCGTCGAGCGGGATCACCGGGCCGCCCGGCCGGTACGCGACGACGCTTCCGGTCTCCGGGTCGGTCCAGTAGTACGTCGCCCGGCCGGGCCCGGTCTCCAGCCCCACCGCGCTGCCGGGGGCCACGGACAGCGGCACGGTGGGCGCCTGGCCGAAGTTCCCGTCCGGCTTCTCCTGCGTCCAGCGCATGACCAGGTCCTGGCCGCCGGCCAGCGCCTCGACGTGCCCGGACGCGTGGGCGACCACCGCCACCGGCTCCCGCACCAGGCGCCCCTTGAGGTCGGTCCAAGCGCTCCACTTGCCGCCCGACAGCTCCCGGCGCAGCATGACGCCGCCACCCGCGTTGCGGGCGAAGACATGGACGTTGCCGCCGGCGCTCACCGCGCCGGTGGGCCTGCCGAAGCGCGCCGCCTTCGCCGCGTCCTTGTGCGGATTGCCCAGCGAACGCCACTCGGTGACGGGCCGTCCGGTCTGGTACTGGATGGCGTGCACGACGTCCACGGCGGGCGGGCCGTCGTCCTTGGGCACCTCACGGCGGCCGAGGAAGTGCACATAGGTGTCCGCGCCCTGCACGACGTGGAGGTCGGTCAGCCCCGACACGGGGAAGAGGTCCGGCCCGGTCCACTCGGCGCCGCCGGGCCGTGCCTGCGTCCAGCGCAACAGCCCCGTGCGGGCACGGGCGTACGCGGTGAGCCTGCCGTCCTTGCCGAGGGTCAGCCAGGAGCCGGCGAGCGTGGTCTCGGCCCGGTGCGGCGCGCTCGCGCCGCCGGCCGAGATGCCGGTCGCCGCCCCCTGGGCGGCACCGCGCCCGGATCTGGTCCGCATGACGTGCCCCGCCCCTTCCGACGACGCTCGGCGCGGCTCCCCGGCCGCCTTCTCGCACGACAGGCGGAAGACCGAGCGGACCCCATCATAGGATCAACGTTTCGCCACCCGGCCCGGCCGCCCGGCGTGCGACCCTGTCCCCCATGGACGCGCCTCTGCTCGTGATCGTCGACGCCGCCAATGTCATCGGCTCCGTCCCCGACGGCTGGTGGCGCGACCGGCGCGGCGCGGCGGAGCGGCTGCGCGACCGTCTGGCCCGGGACGGGGTCCCCGGCCGAAACGGTCCCGTCGAGCTCGTGATGGTCGTCGAGGGCGCGGCCCGGGGTGTGGAGCCGGTGCCCGGCGTACGGGTCGAGGCGGCGCCCCGCAGCGGTGACGACCGCATCGTGGAACTCGTCGCCGAGGAGGCGCGCGACCGCCCCTGCCTCGTGGTCACCGCCGACCGTGAACTGCGGCGCAGAGTCGGCGAGTTGGGCGCCGAGGTGGCCGGACCGCGGACGGTGCGCGGGGACGCCTGACCAGCCGTCCGTCGGGCCGTCGGTCCGTCGGGCGAGGGACCGACTCTGGTACCGCACGCCTCCGGCCCCGTGCCTCCCGCCGGAAGCGGGAGGCACGGGGCCGGAGAGCGGGACAGAGGCCCGCCCCGTCGGCTACGGGGTGCCGCTTCCCGGCGGCCCCCCGACCCCGCCCGCGGGCGTCTTCTCGGGACGTGCGAGCCGGCTGTGCGAGCGGCCGTAGACGAAGTAGACGACGATGCCGAGGGCCATCCAGGCCGCGAACCGGAGCCAGGTCTCGGCGGGCAGGTTGAGCATCAGCCACAGCGAGGCGCACACCGAGAGGATCGGGATGACCGGCACCCAGGGCGTGCGGAACGCGCGGTGCAGGTCGGGCCGGGTCCGACGGAGGATGACGACACCGATGGCGACGACCACGAAGGCGAACAGCGTGCCGATGTTCACCAGCTCGGCCAGCTCGCTCAGCGGGGTGAAGCCCGCGACGATCGCGATGACCACACCGAGCAGGATGGTCGGCCGGTGCGGGGTCTTGAACCGGGGGTGGACGTGGGAGAAGAAGCGCGGCAGCAGTCCGTCGCGGCTCATCGCGAAGAACACCCGGGTCTGACCGAGCAGCAGGATCATGCACACGGTCGTCAGACCGACGGCGGCGCCGAAGCTGATGAAGCCGGCGAACCACGGATGCCCGGTGGCCTTGAACGCGTCGGCGAGCGGCGCGGTCACCGACAGGTCGGTGTAGTGCTGCATGCCGGTGACGACGATCGAGACCGCCACGTACAGCGTGGTGCAGATCAGCAGTGAGCCGAGGATGCCCCGGGGCATGTCGCGCTGCGGGTTCCTCGTCTCCTCGGCGGCCGTGGCGACGACGTCGAAGCCGATGAACGCGAAGAAGACGACGGAGGCGGCCGTGAAGATGCCCATCACCCCGAAGTTGGCGGGCGCCCAGCCGAACAGCAGCTGGATCAGCGGGGACTGGAGACTGTCGCCTGCCGGTACCTCCTGCGCCTTGGGGATGAACGGGTCGTAGTTGTCGGCGGTGACGAAGAAGGCGCCCGCGATGATCACGGTGAGGACGACGGTCACCTTGATGGCGACGACGACCGAGGTGACCCGCGCGGAGAGCTTGGTGCCTGCCACGAGGATGGCGGTGAGGATCAGGACGAGAGCGGCGGCGAGGATGTCGAAGCCGAAGCCGTCGGCCCCGTCCCTCGTGCCGAGTGCGGCCGGCAGGTCCCAGCCGGCGTTGTCCATCAGCGAGTGGATGTAGCCGGACCAGCCGACGGCCACCACCGCCGTCCCCAGCGCGAACTCCAGCACCAGGTCCCAGCCGATGATCCAGGCGGGCAGTTCCCCGAGTGAGGCGTACGAGAAGGTGTACGCGGATCCGGCGACCGGGACCGTGGAGGCGAACTCCGCGTAGCAGAGGGCGGCGAGCGCGCAGACGACGCCGGCCACGACGAAGGCGAGGGCGACGGCGGGACCGGCGTTGTTCTTGGCCACCGTGCCGGTGAGGACGAAGATGCCGGTGCCGATGATGACACCGACGCCGAAGACGGTCAGATCCAGCGCGGACAAGGATTTCTTGAGCGCGTGCTCTGGCTCCTCGGTATCGAGGATGGACTGCTCCACCTTCTTCGTCCGGAAGAGTGTGCTGCTCACGGGCGTACCTCCCACGCTTGTCGTCCTCGACATGATCGAGAGGGGGCGATGGGGGTCCCCCCGGGTCGAGCGAAGCCGAGAGCTGGGAGAGCGTATGCCCCGGCGCGAGCGGTTTCACGCGAATGGGCCGGTCTCACCACCGTAAAGGATGGTGAAACCGGCCCGATCGGGCCGAACGGGTGGGTCAGTCGCGCGCCGGTTCCGCCTCGGCGGGCGCGTCGTCGAGGCGGCCGTCGAGCTTGGAGACCAACCCGGTGACCTGGCGGGCGATGTCGGGCGCGGTGAGCCCGATCTCGGCCAGGATCTCGGCGCGGGAGGCGTGGTCGAGGAAGCGCGGCGGGATGCCGAAGTCGCGCAGCGGGATGTCCACGCCGGCGTCGCGCAGTGCCTGGGCGACGGCCGAGCCGACGCCTCCGACGCGGGAGTTGTCCTCGACGGTGACGACCACGCGGTGCTTGTCGGCGAGCGGCGCCATGTGCTCGTCGACGGGCTTGACCCAGCGGGGGTCGACGACCGTCGTGGTGATGCCCTGCTTGTCGAGCAGGTCGGCGACCTCCAGGCACATCGGCGCGAGGGCGCCGACGGAGACGAGGAGGACGTCCGGGGTGTCGGTGCCGGGCTCGCGCAGCACGTCCATGCCGCCGACCCGGCGCAGCGCGGGTACGGCGGGGCCGACGGCGCCCTTGGAGAAGCGCACCACGGTCGGCGCGTCGGTGACCTCGACGGCCTCGCGCAGCTGGGCGCGGACCTGGTCGGCGTCGCGCGGCGCGGCCAGCCTGAGCCCCGGTACGACCTGGAGGATCGACATGTCCCACATGCCGTTGTGGGAGGCGCCGTCGGTGCCGGTGACACCGGCCCGGTCCAGGACGAACGTCACACCGCACTTGTGGAGGGCGACATCCATCAGGACCTGGTCGAAGGCGCGGTTGAGGAAGGTGGCGTACACCGCGAAGACGGGGTGCAGTCCCCCGGTGGCGAGGCCCGCCGCCGAGACCGCGCCGTGCTGCTCGGCGATGCCGACGTCGTACACCCGCTCGGGGAAGGCCTTGGCGAACTTGTCGAGTCCGACCGGCTGGAGCATGGCCGCCGTGATGGCGACAATGTCCTCGCGCTCCTTGCCGAGCTTCACCATCTCCTCGCCGAAGACCGAGGTCCAGTCGGCGCCGGAGGAGGCGATGGGCAGACCGGTGTCCGGGTGGATCTTGCCGACGGCGTGGAAGCGGTCGGCCTCGTCCTGGAGGGCGGGCTGGTAGCCGCGGCCCTTCTCGGTGAGGCAGTGCACGATGACCGGCCCGCCGAAGCGCTTGGCGCGCGACAGGGCGGACTCCAGGGCCTCGATGTCGTGCCCGTCGATCGGACCGACGTACTTCAGGCCGAGGTCCTCGAACATGCCCTGGGGGGCGATGAAGTCCTTCAGGCCCTTCTTCGCGCCGTGCAGCGTCTCGTAGAGCGGCCGGCCGACGACCGGGGTGCGCTCCAGCAGGTCCTTGCCGCGGGCGAGGAAGCGCTCGTAGCCGTCCGTCGTGCGCAGCGTGGCCAGGTGGTTGGCGAGGCCGCCGATGGTCGGCGCGTACGAGCGCTCGTTGTCGTTGACGACGATGACCAGGGGGCGGTCCTTGGCGTCGGCGATGTTGTTGAGCGCCTCCCAGGCCATACCGCCGGTCAGCGCGCCGTCACCGATGACCGCGACCACGTGGTCGTCGCGTTCGAGCACCTGGTTGGCCTTCGCGAGGCCGTCGGCCCAGCCCAGCACCGTGGAGGCGTGGCTGTTCTCGATGACGTCGTGCTCGGACTCGGCCTGCGAGGGGTAGCCGGACAGGCCGCCCTTCATCTTCAGCTTGGAGAAGTCCTGGCGGCCGGTCAGCAGCTTGTGGACGTAGGACTGGTGGCCCGTGTCCCACAGCACCTTGTCCTTGGGCGAGTCGAAGACCCGGTGCAGGGCGATGGTGAGCTCGACCACGCCGAGGTTGGGGCCGAGGTGACCGCCGGTCTTCGACACCGCCTCCACGAGGAAGGTCCGGATCTCCTCCGCCAGCTGGTCCAACTCCTCCAGGCTGAGCCGGTCCAGATCGCGCGGTCCCCTGATGCGGGTCAGCAGCGGCACCCGTGCCTCCTTGCGATAGTGCTGTTCGAGCGTTACCGGGCTCGTCGAAGTCTAATCTTCCGCGCACCGGGCCGACGGCCGGGCGGTCGGGTCCCGTGTCACACGAACGGCCGTAAACCATCCTGCGCAGACGTACCCGTACGAAACGTCCGACAACAAGCAGAAGTGCCCGGCGTCGAAATCGACGCCGGGCACTTGTTCGATCTGGGGCAGCTGGCGCCCCGTCAGGGGCGCGAGGAACTGCGCGACCAGCCACCAACGACCCGCAGCCGGCGACGGACAGGCATCCCGACGGCGCCCCTCCGCAAAGCGGCTACGCGCGCCCCGCCGCCTTCTGGCTCTTGCGGCTGACGGAGTCGATGACCACCGCACCCAGCAGCACCGCACCCGTGATCATGTACTGGATCGAGGTGTTCATGTTCAGCAGGTCGAGACCGGTCTGGATCGACTGGATCACCAGCATGCCCAGCAGCGCCGACCACACCGACCCGCGCCCGCCGAAGAGGCTGGTGCCGCCGATGACGGCCGCGGCGATCGCGAGCATCAGCGTGTTGCCGCCACCGGCGGACAGCGTCGCGCTCGCGGTCTGGCCGGCGAAGAACATGCCGCCGATCGCCGCGAAGCCACCGGAGATGGCGAACACGGTGATCCGGATCATCGGCACGTTGATACCGGCCCGGCGGGCCGCCTCGATGCCACCGCCGACCGCGAACACCTGACGGCCGTAGGTCGTACGACGCAGGACGAAGTCCACGATCACCAGCGCCGCGAGGAAGATCACCAGCGCGTTGGAGACACCGGACGCGTTGTTGAGCACGGCGGCGGCGGCGAAGGAGACCAACGCGAGCGCGCCGACGCGCAGCAGGATCTCGCTGGTCGGCCGGAACGGCACGCCCGCGGCCCGACGACGGCGCTGCTCGTTGAAGTTGCCGACGAGGGAGAGCGCCACGGCGAGGCCCGCCAGGATGTACGCGCCGATGATGGCCTGGTCCATGAAGAAGGAGCTCTGGCCGAGCAGACGGACCGGGCCCTCGTCGGAGGGGATGTTGATGGTGCCGCTCTCACCCAGCAGCCACAGCATCAGACCGTTCCAGCCGAGGAAACCGGCCAGGGTGACGACGAACGCGGGTACGCCGATCTTGGCGAAGAACCAGCCGTGCAGCGCGCCGATGGCGAGACCGGTGATGACCGCGAGGACCAGCGCCAACCAGGAGTTCATGCCCTCGTTCACCGCGAACACGGCGAACAGGGTCGAGGCCAGACCGCTGACCGAACCCACGGACAGGTCGATCTCACCGAGCAGCAGTACGAACACCAGGCCGATGGCGAGCATGCCGGTGGCCGAGAGGAAGTAGCTGATGTTCGAGAGGTTGTCGGCGCTGAGGAAACGATCGTTCTGAAGCTGGAAGATCGTCCAGATGACGATCAGACCGATGACCACCGGCAGCGAGCCCAGCTCGCCGCCCTTCACCTTGCGCTTGAACTCGGTGACATAACCCTTGAGGCCCTCTTCGCGGACCAGCAGACGCGGGTCGACGACGGTGACCGGCGCCGCCGTGGGGTCGTCGGCGGGGGCGACCGTGGTCTGGCCCTCGCCGGCGGTCGCGGAATCGCTCTTCACGGTCTTGGACGTGTCACTCACTTTGCCGCCTCCGTGGTGCGCCGCTCCGCGCGACGGGTCACGGCGTTGTCCGTGGCACCGGTGATCGCGGCGATGATCTCTTCGTGGCTGGTGTCCTTCACGGAGAAGGAGCCGTTGTTCTTGCCCAGGCGCAGGACCGCGACGGTGTCCGCGACCGCCTTGACATCGGCCATGTTGTGGCTGATGAGGATGACGGCGAGGTTGCGCTCACGCAGCCGTTCGACCAGGTCGAGGACCTGCGCGGTCTGCTCGACGCCGAGGGCGGCGGTGGGCTCGTCCAGGATGACGAGCTTGGGGTCACCGATGAGGGCGCGGGCGATGGCGACGACCTGGCGCTGACCGCCGGAGAGGCTCGCGATCGGGATCCGTACGCTCGGGATCCGGATGGAGAGCGTGGACAGCAGCTCCCGGGAGTTCTTCTCCATCGTCACCTCGTCGATGACGCCCCGGTGCAGCAGTTCGCGACCGAGGTAGAGGTTGCCGACGACGTCGAGGTTGTCGCAGAGCGCGAGGTCCTGGTAGACCGTCGCGACACCGAGACCCTGGGCGTCGTGCGGCTTGTTGATCTTGACCGGGTCGCCCTGCCACTCGATGACGCCCTCATCGATGGGGTGGACACCCGCGATGGTCTTGACCAGGGTGGACTTTCCGGCGCCGTTGTCGCCCACCAGGGCGACCACTTCACCGGCGTGGACCTCCAGCTCGACGTCGGTGAGTGCCTGCACCGCACCGAATCGCTTGGAGACTCCGCGCAACGCCAGCACGGGCGTAGCGGACACGTGAACCATCTCCTTCGCCGCCTGACCGGCGGGGATGCCGCGCTTGAGACCAGCGCGGAGGAATGTGCCGGGCCCCGGGGGTCGGGGCCTACGCACAAGGCCTACAAGGTGAACATGGGTAAGTCCGCTGCCCTGTCGGCAGCGGTTCCGTCCGACGCCCGCCCCGGAAGCGGGGTCTGAAGTCGGGGCGGGCGTCGGACAGGTCCTACGGGACCGCGGGGGTCGTCACCGGGACGACCCCGCGCGGCCATGGGCCCGAGCGACTACTCGAGGCCGGCCTCCTTGCAGGCCTTGGCGAACTCGGGGGTGCAGATGTCGGCGACCGTGTAGAGGCCGTCCTTGACCACCGTGTCCTTGATGTTGTCCTTGGTCACGGAGACCGGGGTCAGCAGCTTCGCCTGGACCTTGTCACCGGAACCGCTGGTCACCTCGGTGTCGGCCAGGGACTTGATGTCCTTGCCCTCCAGCAGGTTGACCGCGAGCTCGGCGGCCGTGTCGGCCTCCGGCTTGTAGGCCTTGTAGACCGTGGAGGACTGCGTGCCGGCGACGATGCGCTGGATGGCCGCGAGCTCGGCGTCCTGACCGGTCAGCGGGATGCCGCTGATCTTCGCACCCTTGAGGGTGTTGGCGATGCCACCGGCCATGCCGTCGTTGGCGGCGTAGACGCCCGCGATGTTCTTGGCGCCCAGCTGGGTGATGGCCGCGGACATCTTCTGGGCGGCGACGGTGTCCTTCCAGAGGCCGGACTGCTCGTAGGCGATGTCGACCTTGCCGTCGAGGGCCTTGTGCGCGCCCTCCTTGAACTGACCGGCGTTCGGGTCGGCGTCGTCACCGTTGATCATGACGACCTTGGCCTTGGGGGTCGCCTTGTCGCCGAGAGCGGCGATGAGGGCCTCACCCTGCAGCTCGCCGACCTTCACGTTGTCGAAGGAGACGTAGGCCGAGACCGGGCCCTGCGCCAGGCGGTCGTAGGCGACGACCTTCACACCCTTGTCCACCGCGGACTGGATGGAGGACTTGATGGCGGCGGAGTCCTGGGCGGAGACGACGATGACCTTGACGCCCTTGGTCACCATGGTGCTCATCTGCTGAGCCTGCTTGGTGGGGTCGGCGGCCGCGTTCGCGTACTCGACCTTGCAGTCGTCGCAGAGTTCCTTGACCTTGTCCTCGAAGTACGGACGGTCGAACTTCTCGTAGCGCGCGGTGACGTTGTCGGGCAGGAGCAGACCGATCGTCTTGCTGTCGCCGCCACCGGTGCTGCCGCTGTCCGAGTCGTTGTCGTCGCCGGCCTTGCCGCAGGCGGCCACGGAGAGCGCCAGCGAAACCGCGGTGGCGCCGATCACGACTCTACGCATCGTTGCGTTCATTTTGGGTTGTGCCTCCCTGACACGGGCCGCAGCGCTGCGGCCGAGGTGGCTGGAAGTCAACTCGGCCACACGTGCGACGTCAAGAAGTAAATCCTTAACGGGTTGGCAACGGCGTGTTTCGTTCTCTAAGTGAAGACAGGGGTTGCTGCGGAGAGGGTCCCGTCCAAAAGGGTCGAATCACCCATCTCACTGAGGGCCAGCGCCAGGGCCCCGAGGACCTCGGCACGGCCGCCAAGTGCCCCTGGCAGCACTGAGAGTTGACGTGCGGCACTCGGGATCGCGTACCGGCCGACCGACTCCCTTATGGGTCCGAGAACCAGCTCTCCGGCCTCGGCGAGATCGCCACCGAGGACCACGCGGCTCGGGTTCAACAGATTGCAGAGATTGGCGACTCCACTTCCGATGTGTCGGCCGACGTCGGCGATCACCCGACGGCAGCCCGGATCCCCGTCCCTCGCCAGCCGTACGACTCCTTCCATGGTCAGATCGGTGCCGTGGCTGGACTGGAGGAGCGGCAGCACATAGCGCGCGGCGGCGAAGGTCTCCAGACAGCCGCGGTTGCCGCAGCGGCAGACCGGGCCGGATTCATCAAGAGTAATATGCCCGATTTCTCCCGCTGTGCCACCCGGGCCCCTGTAGATCTTGCCATCGATCACCAGACCGGCACCAACGCCGCTGGAGACCTTGATGTAGGCCAGGTCCCGCACCCCCCGGCCACTGCCCCAGACCAGCTCACCGAGGGCGCCGAGGTTGGCGTCGTTGTCCACGTGCACGGCGACGCCCAGGCGGTCCTGCATCTCGGCGGCGGGCTTGGTGCCGGTCCAGCCCGGCAGGATCGCGGTGGAGCCGAGCGTCCCGGACTCCACGTCGATCGGGCCGGGCACCCCGAGCCCCACGCCCGCGACCTTCGTACGATCCACCCCGGTGGCCTCGATCAACCGGGTGACCAGCTGCTCCGCACGGTCGAACCCTTGCGTCGAGGAGGCGTCCACATCCAGCGGCTCGGCCTCCTCGGCGAGTACCTGATGGGCGAGATTCCCGATCGCAACACGCAAATGCGTGTGCCCGAAGTCCACGCCGATCACGATGCCCGCGTCCCCGCTCAGCGAGACCGCGCGCGCCCGGCGACCGCCCGCCGAAGTGGGCGTGACCTCGACGGTTCCACCGTCCTTGAGCTCGCGCACGATGTTGGAGACCGTGGCCGCGGACAGGCCGGTGGTCCTGGCGATCTCCGCCTGCGTGAGCGACCCGGCGAGGCGCACCGCCCGTACGACGCGCTCGAGATTTGCTCGGTGCAGCGACGACTGCGACCCCGGAGTCTCCATCGACTCATCCACTCCCGTCCCAGACCGGGCGGCCCGCACGCCACCCGGGTGACCCAGGTCACAGCCACGGAACCTGGGTCACTTACAAGTTGTGAACTCCAAGCTCCGCTGAACGGGTTACCGCAGTCAAGTCCTTGACGGAAACTGGGACCGCCGAATGACCACTAGATGTCACTCTGCGGCTACTTGGGGTCCTGGGATCGGCTACTTGAGGGTGGCCGAGGTGAGGCCGGCCTGGACCTGTCGCTGGAAGGAGAGATAGACGACGAGCATGGGGATCATGGCGATGGTGACCCCGGCGAAGAGGACGGGCAGGTCCGAGGCGTAGCCCTGCTGCTGCTGGAGCTGGATGAGGCCCTGGGTGAGGACGTACCGCTCGGGATCGTCGCCGCTCTGCGGCTGCATGAGGACCGTGGGCAGGATGAACTGGTTCCACTGCCCCAGGGTGTTGAAGATCCCGACGCTGATCAGCCCGGGCTTGGCCATCGGCAGCATGACCTGGAAGAACGTCCGGGTGTGCGAGGCCCCGTCGAGGATGGCCGCCTCGAAAACGGCGGTGGGCAGCGTCCGGAAGAACGCGTGCATGAAGAACACCGTGAACGGCAGCGAGTAGGCGACGTACACCAGGATCAGCCCCTGGTAGGTGTTCAGCATGTCCAGCCGTTTGACCATGAAGAACAACGGCACCAGGGCCAGGAACACGGGGAACATCGCACCGGCGACGAAGAAGTAGTACAGCAGCCGGTTGCCCCGGAACGGGTAGCGGGCCAGGACGTACGCGGCCATCGAGCCGAACAGCATGGTCAGCGGCACGGAGAAGACCAGCACGATGACCGTGTTGACGAAGTAGTCGCCGATGCCCTTGTCCCAGGCCCGGGAGAAGACGTCCGGGGACCAGTTCTGCGGCCAGCCGAAGGCCGAGCCGCCGATCTGGGCGTCGGTCTTGAAGGAGCTGAGCACCAGCCACAGCAGCGGCAGCACGATCAGCAGGGCCCACAGCGCGAGGAACCCGTGCGAGAAGACGTTCAGGACGACGCCTTCGCCGCGCTCGTCACCGGGACCGGTCCCGCGCTTGTCCACCCTCGGGCCGGTGGGGACCGAGTCGCCGCGTGAAGCGGTCTTGGGGGGTGCACTCATCTTCTGTCGTCTCTCCCGCTCAGAACTCGACACGCTCGCGACGGGTGGCCCGCAGCATGACCACCGACACGATCAGGGTGAGGAGCAACATCACGACGCCCATCGCGCAGGCGTAGCCGCTTCTGCCGTACAGCAGGAAGTTCCGCATCATCACGGTCGCCATGACCTCGCTGTGGTGGTCGGGGCCGCCTCCGTACTCCCCCGCGGTCATCGTCGAGACCAGGATGAACATGTCCATGGCCGCGATGCCGAGGTAGACCCACGCGGTCTGCACGGAGTCCCAGAGCAGCGGCAGGGTGATGCGGAAGAACGTGTGGGCGCGGCCGGCCCCGTCGATCAGCGCGGCCTCGTAGATGTCCCTCGGGATGGCCTGCATGGCGGCGGAGAACAGCACGAGGTAGAAGCCGACCCCGTGCCAGACGACGACCAGGATGAGGGCCCAGAGCACCATGTTCGGCTCGTTCAGCCATTCGACGGGACTGCTCTCGTCGACCAGTCCCAGTTTCATCAGCAGGCCGTTGAGCATGCCGCCGCTGTCGCTGCGGTACACGGCGCCGAACAGCACCGCGAGGATCGCCAGCGACAGCACCTGCGGGAAGAAGTAGACGATCTTGTAGAAGCCCGACCCGGCGACCCCGGACACCCCGCCGGCCCGGCCGCGCCCGCCCGCGTTCAGCATGAAGGCGAAGAACAGCGCGAGCAGGATCGTGATGACCGGGATGAACACCAGGAACAGGATGTTGTGCCAGATCGCCTGGAGGAAGATGTCGTCCTCGAACAACGCGGTGTAGTTGTCCAGGCCGATGAAGGAGAAGGTCTGGGACTGGCCCTTCCAGTCCGTCAGCGAATAGCCGAACGTCTGGATGTACGGCCAGATCACGAAGATCAGATAAAGCGCCACGGGGACCAGGAGAAACCCCGCGACGAACCGGTTCTGCCCTTTACGCATTGGCGTTTTCCTGCCTCGGGTGCCAGCGGACGAAAGGCGCGCCCCTTCCTTTCGAGGGGCGCGGGGGAACTGCGCGGCCAGCCACGACGAACCCGCAGCTCACCACAGTGCGCAGCTCCCACGGCGCTCCGACGCCCCACTAGTCCCGGCGGTTCTTCTTGGAATCCGGGTCCTTCGCCTGCTTGTCCACCGCGGCCTGCGCCCGCTTCAGCCACTCGGCCGGCTGGATCCGCTTCGCCATCAGTTCGTTCGACGCGTTCTGGATCGCCGTGTCCATCTCGCTGTACCACTCGGTGTACAGGTAACGGAACGTGTTGTCACCGGCGGCCTTGGACGCCTCGACCGTCGACTGCGTGCCCGGCCGCAGCTGTACGCCGGCGTCGACGCCGTCCTTGAGGATGGTCAGCGAGTTGGCCTCCTTGGCGAACAGCGTCGACCATTCCTTGGAGAGCATCATCCGCATGAACTCCTGGGCGGCCGGCAGGTTCTTGGCCTTGGCCGGGATGATGAAGGGCTCGCCGGAGCCGGCCCGGATCGCCTCGAACGGCATCACGCTGTCCGGCAGCAGCGGCATCGGCATGAACGTCATGTCGAAGTCGTCCGGGGTCTGCTTGAGCTGCTCGTTCTCCAGCCAGGAGCCGGAGGTGATGAACACGGCCTTGTACTGGTTCCAGCGGGTCTGGGACTCGGTGTGGGTGAGGCCGTTGGTGCCGGGCATCAGATAGCCCTTCTCGACGACCTCGTAGATCGCCTCGACGCCCGCCTTCGCGGCGTCGGAACCGACGAAGGCCTTGGGGTCGAGGTTGTCGATGGCCTTCATGGCGTCCAGGCCGCCCGTCTTGGCGATCAGGTCCATGATGGCGACGTTGATGTAGTACGGGTACTTGCCCTGGTGGGCGAGGCCGCCGATGCCCTTGGCCTTGGCCTCCTTGCAGATGGTGAGGAAGTCCGCCCAGGTCTTGGGCTCCTCCCAGCCGTTCTCATTGAAGAGCTTGCCGGAGTACCACAGCCCCCACACCGTGTAGATGTAGTTGAGGGCGACGACCTTGTCCTCCTGCATGCCCGCGTCGAGCGTGCCGGGGATGAGGGTGTCGCGGACCTTCTTGGCCGGGTCGTCGATCGAGGGGGCGTCCAGCACCGCGGCGAGGTCGAGGAGCTGGTCGTTCTTGTAGAGGACGTCGATCGGGATCTGCTGGGCGCCGGAGTCGTCGACGATGTCCGGCGGGTTGCCCGCGTTGAACCGGGGCTGGAGCTTGCCGGTGATCTCCTGGGTTCCGGTGTGGGTGGAGGTGACCCCCCACTTCTTCTGGAAGGAGGCCTCCCAGGCCTTGGCGTAGGCGTCGCCGTAGCCGCCCTTGAAGATGACGACGTCGAGTTTGCTGCCCTTCTTGACGCCGAAGGGGTTCGACTCGGAGGTCTCGCCCTGGGTGTCCTCGGAGGTGTCGTCCCCGCCGCCCCCGCTGGCACATGCCGACAGGAAGCTCATCGTGGGTACGGTGATCAGGCCCAGCGCGGCGGACCGCTTGATCAGATCGCGGCGGCCGACGCCCTCGGGGTGGGTGGTGCCGGTGCCCTCGGGGCCGTGGTCGTGCTCGGCGGTAGTGGATCCCATGCTCAAGTCCTCGCCTTCTCCAGGACTCAGGCGGTGAACCGGATCCTCCCGGCACCGCGGCGGTTCAAGCTGGGGTCGTGCGTGAGGATTCAACAGGGGCAACACGGCGGTCGGCGCGCGGACACGTCCGCGACCACCGGTAATTCCCCCCAGGTAGTGCCGTCCACGTTGTGCGACCACTATGCGGACGCCGACAGGTATAGTCCACTTCCCGCCAGAGGGGCAAGATCGAATGCAAGGTTCGCCTTCGGTCTTTTCCGAGTTGAGACCTCTCGGAAATATGAGCGACCTTGCGCCACCTGACCGGAAAATCCCCGTCATTCGGCCCGGATGGCGCAGTCAACGCCCTTGACATCACTCACCACTTCCACCCCTACTGGTCCCCGCGTTACACAGTCGACAACGTTGTCCTCTTTCGGTCAGTTCTTGATCGGAAACAGTCTGCTGGACGTAGGGAGGGTGCTGCTGATGCGGCACGGAAGAGGTTCCACGGCGGTGTTCGGCGCCGTCGCGTTCGCTCTGGTGATGGCCTCGCACGGGGCTGCCGTGGCGTTACCGGACCGACCGGCGGCCGGTGCGCGGGAGTTCGGCTCCTCGTTCGAACCGTACGACCCGGCCCCGGACTGGATCAGCACGGTCGACACCGCCCCGGACGGCTCCCCCCGGGCCTCGGGCGTCGACGGCGGCTACACCACCGGCATTCCGGGCGACATCACCGACCGGGTCACCGAGGTCCGGGCCAGCGGCGAGAACACCGACGGCGGCGAGGTGAAGGAGAACCTCGTCGACGGCGAGTCCGCCACCAAGTGGCTCACCTTCCAGCCCACCGGCTGGGCCGAGTTCGACCTCGCCGCACCGGCCGAGGTGGTGACCTACGCACTCACGTCGGCGAACGACTTCGAGACCCGCGACCCGAGGGACTGGACCCTCAAGGGCTCCACCGACGGCAAGGAGTGGAAGACCCTCGACACCCGCTCCGGCGAGAGCTTCGCGGAGCGGTTCCAGACGAAGTCGTACGACATCCCCGGGGAGGCGGTGGCCGGGTACCGGCACTTCCGGCTCGACATCACCCGGAACAACGGCGCCTCGATGATCACCCAGCTCGCCGATGTGCGGTTCTCCACGGGCGGCGGACAGGCTCCCCCGCCGAAGGAGATGCTGTCGCTGGTCGACCGGGGCCCGAGCGGTTCCGCGACCGCGAAGGCCGGCGCGGGCTTCACCGGCAAGCGGGCCCTCAGGTACGCGGGCCGCCACACCGCGGACGGGCCGGCGCACTCGTACAACAAGATCTTCGACGTGCACGTGGCCGTCGAACGCGACACCGAGCTGGCCTACCGGATCTTCCCGTCGATGGCGGACGGCGACCTGGACTACGACGCCACCAACGTCTCGGTCGACCTGGTCTTCACCGACGGCACCTCCCTCAGCGAGCTGGGGGCGGTGGACAGCCACGGCTTCCCGTTGTCGCCACGCGGGCAGGGCGCGGCGAAGGTGCTGTACGTCAACCAGTGGAACGACGTCGTCGCGCGGATCGGGTCGGTCGCGGCCGGGCGGACCGTGGACCGGATCCTGGTGGCGTACGACTCCCCGAAGGGCCCGGCGCGGTTCCGCGGCTGGCTCGACGACGTGACGCTGCGGGTCCGCCCGCCCGAGCGGCCGAAGGCGCATCTCTCCGACTACGCGG
This sequence comes from Streptomyces sp. ATCC 21386, assembly GCF_018728545.1. Classification (NCBI taxonomy): domain Bacteria; kingdom Bacillati; phylum Actinomycetota; class Actinomycetes; order Kitasatosporales; family Streptomycetaceae; genus Streptomyces; species Streptomyces sp. ATCC 21386. Next base: position 2,669,153 of record NZ_JAAVVL010000001.1, on the reverse strand, counting down.
TGACCACCCGGGGGACGAACTCCAGCGGCGGCTTCTCCCGCGGCAACAACTTCCCGGCGACGGCGGTGCCCCATGGCTTCAACTTCTGGACGCCGGTGACCAACGCGGGTTCCCTGAGTTGGCTGTACGACTACGCGCGGGGCAACAACGCGGACAACCTGCCGACCGTCCAGGCGTTCAGCGCCAGTCATGAGCCGAGCCCCTGGATGGGCGACCGGCAGACCTTCCAGGTGATGCCCTCGGCGGCCGCCGGGACACCCGAACTGAGCCGTACGTCCCGGGCGTTGGCCTTCCGGCACGAGAACGAGACGGCCCGGCCCTACTACTACGGGGTGCGCTTCGAGAACGGCGTCAGGGCCGAGATGGCGCCCACGGACCACGCGGCGGCGCTGCGCTTCACCTACCCCGGCGACGACGCGAGCGTGATCTTCGACAATGTGACCGACCAGGCGGGACTGACCCTGGACAAGGAGAGCGGGGTCGTCACGGGATTCTCGGATGTGAAGTCCGGCCTGTCGACGGGCGCGACCCGTCTCTTCGTCCACGGGGTCTTCGACGCGCCGGTCACGGACGGCGGCTCGACCGGGGTGAAGGGCCACCTCCGCTTCGACGCGGGCGCGGACCGCACGGTGACGCTGCGCCTCGCCACCTCCCTCATCAGCCTGGACCAGGCGAAGGACAACCTGCGCCAGGAGATCCCGGACGGCACCTCTTTCGCGACGGTGAAGAACCGGGCGCGGGCGCAGTGGGATCGCGTCCTCGGGAAGGTGGAGGTCGAGGGCGCGACCCCCGACCAGCTGACGACGCTGTACTCCAACCTCTACCGGCTGTACCTGTACCCCAACTCCGGCTTCGAGAAGGTGGGTTCGACGTACCGGTACGCCTCGCCCTTCTCCCCCATGACCGGCCCGGACACCCCGACCCACACCGGCGCGAAGATCGTCGACGGCAAGGTCTACGTCAACAACGGGTTCTGGGACACCTACCGGACCACCTGGCCCGCGTACTCGCTGCTGACGCCCGGGAAGGCGGGCGAGATGGTCGACGGTTTCGTGCAGCAGTACAAGGACGGCGGCTGGACCTCCCGGTGGTCCTCACCCGGTTACGCGGACCTGATGACCGGCACCTCCTCGGACGTGGCGTTCGCGGACGCATACGTCAAGGGTGTGGACTTCGACGCGAGGTCGGCGTACGAGGCGGCCCTGAAGAACGCCACCGTCGTGCCGCCGTCGGCGGGCGTCGGCCGCAAGGGCATGGCCACCTCCCCCTTCCTCGGCTACACCAGCACCGACACGCACGAGGGCCTGTCCTGGGCACTGGAGGGGTACCTCAACGACTACGGCATCGCGCGGATGGGCCAGGCGCTGTACCGGAAGACCGGTGAGAAGCGCTACCGGGAGGAGGCGGCCTACTTCCTCGACAGGGCCCGCGACTACGTCGAGCTGTTCGACGGGAAGGCCGGGTTCTTCCAGGGCCGCGACGGCACCGGTGACTGGCGGGTCGACTCGGCGGCCTACGACCCCCGGGTCTGGGGCCACGACTACACCGAGACCAACGGCTGGGGGTACGCCTTCACCGCACCGCACGACAGCAAGGGCCTGGCCAACCTGTACGGCGGTCGCGGCGGACTGGCGAGGAAGCTGGACACCTACTTCTCCACCCCGGAGACGGCATCCCCCGAGTTCGCCGGCTCCTATCCAGGGGTCATCCACGAGATGACCGAGGCCCGTGACGTCCGGATGGGGATGTACGGCCACTCCAACCAGGTCGCCCACCACGCGATCTACATGTACGACGCGGCCGGGCAGCCCTGGAAGACCCAGGAGAAGGTCCGCGAGGTGCTCTCCCGCCTCTACGTCGGCAGCGACATCGGCCAGGGCTACCACGGCGACGAGGACAACGGCGAGCAGTCCGCCTGGTACCTCTTCTCCGCGCTCGGCTTCTACCCGCTGGTGATGGGCAGCGGCGAGTACGCCGTCGGCTCACCCCTGTTCACCAAGGCGACCGTCCACCTGGAGAACGGCAGGGACCTGGTCGTCGAGGCCCCGAGGAACAGCGCCAGGAACGTGTACGTGCAGGGCCTGAAGGTGAACGGCAAGGCGTGGACGTCCACCGCACTGCCGCACTCGCTCATCGCGCGCGGGGGCGTGCTGCGGTTCGACATGGGTCCGGAGCCCTCACGCTGGGGCACGGGCGAGAACGCGGCTCCGGTGTCGATCACGAAGGACGACAAGGTGCCCTCCCCGCGCCGCGACGCGATCGAGGGCGAGGGAGAGCTGTTCGACGACACCTCGTCGACGAAGGCGTCCGTGGGGACGGTGGCGCTCCCTACTCCCGCCCGGACCAGGGCGGTGCAGTACACGCTGACCTCCGCCGACCGCGCCGAGGCCCCGGCCGGTTGGACGCTCCAGGCGTCGGCGGACGGCACGGCCTGGAAGACCCTCGACCGGCGCTCCCGTGAATCCTTCGCCTGGGACCGCCAGACCCGGGCCTTCTCCGTCCCGGCCCCGAGGGCGTACGACCACTACCGGCTCGTCCTCGACGACACGGCGACGCTCGCGGAGGTGGAGCTGCTGTCCTGACCCCCGGGCGGAGGCGGCCGGGCACCTCGATCCAACCGGCTTGACTTGGTTGCCCGTTGGAACGATAGAGTCTTGTCCAGACCACTCGACAACGTTGTCCTGCCGAGGGGTCCCCACAGCCGCACTCCCACCGCGCCCGGTCTCCCCCGTACCGGTTCGCGGCTCGCGGACCGGGTGGGCACGCACCGCCCGCCCACCCGGTCCGCCCCGAGCACGACATCCGCCCCCGCACAGGGCCGGTGCCGCGAACGGGAGCCGGGCTCAGCCCACCCGGCAGGGCAGCGTGGTCGCGGGATCACCTCCCGACCCCTGCACCACATAGCCGAAGGTGGCGGTCTTGCCTGGATCCAGCGCCCCGTTCCAGTTGGCGTTGTGCACCATCACGTTCTGCCCGGAGTAGGTGGCGCTGCCGCTCCAGAGGCTGTCGACCTTCTGCCCGCTCGGCAGTGTCCAGTTGACCATCCAGCCGAGCATCGGCACGTCGCCGGTGTTGGTGACGACGACCTCGGACTGGTAGCCGCCGTTCCAACTGCCCGTCGTGCGCCGGGTCGCGGAGCACTCCCCCGGCACCGGGTCGGTGGGGTCGCCGGGCTGCTTGATCCCGGTCACCTCGCCGTTGCCCCCGTCGAAGACGACGTCGGAGCAGGAGTAGAAGGTCTCCTGGCTGTCCGAGCGCTGCCAGACCATGTAGATGAGGTGGCGGCCCGACTTGTTCGCGGGGAGCTGGCCCCGCCAGGAGTAGTTGGCCTCGACCGTGCCCGGACTGCCGTTCAGCGGCGGGTGGTCGACGCTCAGGAACGGCTGTGCCTCCATGTCGTTCCAGGTGAGCGTCTTCGTCGGGTCGAAGCCGTCCTTGGTGATGTAGACGTAGAACCAACCCGGGTGCGCCGCCCACGCGTTGTACGAGAAGTCGACCGTCGCGCCGGAGGTGAGATGGGTCAACGGCCAGTCGGCGCTGGGCGTGTTGAACCCGGTGAAGTTGGTGTTGCCGCCGCTGCACAGCTGGCCGTCCGGGACGAAGCCACGGGTCCGGCCGGCGCCGTCCGAGCGGAGCACGGAGAACCAGTTGTAGAACGGGGTCGTCCCGCTGACCTGCTGCGCGGAACGACAGGCCGGGTTGACCGGTTTGATCTCCCCGGCGTCGGTCAGCCCGTCCTGCCAGCACAGGAACGTACGGCTGCCGGGTTTCATCGGAGTGCCGTGCGCCTCCGCCTTGCCACTGCCGGCGGCGAGGACGAGACCGAGCGCCGGGATCGTGGTCACGAGGGCGAGCAGGACCAGGAGAAGGGCCTGGTGGCGGCGGGGCAACGTTAATCGTGATTTTGTCAAGCGCATGACAAGGACTCCTTGCGTGTACGGCTCGAAGGCGGGGGCGTGCGGTGCCGTTGCGAAAGTGCCGGTGCGGAGGCGTCGTGCGTAGAGCCGGTGCGGAGGTGGGGGCGTTGGGCGGGAGCGGATCCGAGGGTGACGGGTTCCGGTCCGCCATCCTTGATGGGAGCGCTCCCACCCACCTTCCTCGGAAGCTAGCGCGGAGCGCGGCGCTTGTAAACGGGTGACGCGCGGCGACCCGCGACGACCTGCTCGGGGGCACCCGGTGGTACGGCCCCCTCATGACGCCGGATCATCGGGTCGTGCAGACCAGGACCCGTCCGTCGCTCGTGCCGATCAGCAGGCGGCCGGGGCCCGCCACGGTCAGCGCGGTCGGCAGGACGCGCACCGCCCGGACCGTCAGCTGACGGCGTTCGCGCACCGTGCCGTCGTCGGGATCGAGCGCGACGAGCTCGCCGTCGTCGTAGGTGATGTACACGGTCTCCGCGTCGGCGTCGAGGCCGGTGGCCCGCCGGTCCGTCCGGAAGACCCAGGCCGGCTCCCCCGTCGTCGCCGAGCGCCGTACGACGAACGAGCCGCCGGGCTGCAGCCCGTGACCGTGGTGGACGGCGCCCGCGTGGACCAGGTCGCCGTCGGCGGTCTCGATGCCGGGGCCGGCGTAGTGCGTCTCGCCCGGCACCCAGGAGTACGGGAACAGCCGGGCGGCCTCCTCCGGGACCGGCTCGCGCGGGCGGTCGGCCGGGACTTGCCCGCGCGGACGGTCGGCAGCCGGTTCGGCCTTCGGGTCGACGGCGCAGAACCATGCCTCGCCCTGCTTCGGCCACATGTCGTCCGGCACCGGCTCGGTCTTCCGGAAGTAGATCCGACTGCCGCGTCGGATGCGAAGGGTGCACGGCTCCCCGTGGGGGCCGGCGGGCGCGAGGGTCGCCGGACCGTGGGCGCCACGCACCACGGACACCGGGGCGGAGGGGGTGAGGTGGTCCAGCTGTGTCCCGTCGTCGAGCGCGAGCCGGACCACGGACTGCGGACGGCTCTCCCACGCGGGCCGCTTCAGCCCGACCCAGGCCGATCGCTCGTCGGCGGCCACGACGACGTCACGCCCGCCGTCAGCGGAGTCGTCCGGTACCGTCCACTGCCGACCGCCCCCGGGCAGCCACGACTCCAGCCGGACCCCGTCGAGCGTCGTCAGGATCCTGCCGTCGGCCAGTTCCTCCACCGCGCGGACGTTGCGGCGCGGATCCCAGTCCGCGCTCAGCCCCGAGAGCGTCCGGCGGGCGTGCTCCCGGCCGTCCGGGCGCGGGGCCGCCACCCGTGGGCCGGCCAGCTCCTCGTCCGGGATCGATCGCGGCGGTACGGCTCGCCAGTCGGCGCGGCGCACCACGGCCACGTGCCCTTCGGTCCAGGCGTCCTCGTCGTCCCAGTCGTCGGGCGGTGCCATCAGCACGCGCAGTCGCTGGTCGTCGAGCCACTCCAGGCCCAGGATCTGACGGCCCAGTCCGTCCTCGAAGAGCGACGTGGCCGTGCCCGACTCCAGGTCCAGCAGGAGCAGTTCGCCCTCGAAGAAGTAGCCGCCGTCGTAGTTCCCCGTGCCCACCGCGAGGAGCGGGAGGCGGGGGTGGAAGGCCAGCGCGTGGACGGGGTGACGGGCGTGGAGAAGGGCACGGCACGCGAGGTCGTCGGCGCCGTAGACGCCGACCGGCGTGATCATGCCGAACCCGTGCAGGCCCGCGAACGCCCCGGTCGTGCCCGCCACCGCCAGCAACCGGCGGCCCTCGTCCGCGACGGCCAGAGCGGGATCACCGATCTCGGCGAACGGGCGGTCGCCGAGGATCCGGTCGAGGTGGAAACGGGTCGAACGGACCGTACGGATCTGCGGGGTTGTCATGCCGCTCATTCTCCCGGCGCCTCTGTCGATGCTTCTCCCGATGCTTCTCCCGGTTCCCCTCCCGGTGTTTCTCTCCAGGGGCGTTCGGCGAGGAGGCGGGCCGTGGTCAGGAGGCGGCGAGTCAGCTTGGCGTGGGTGCCGGTGCCGAGGACGAGCAGACGGTAGAGGCCGCCGGCCGGGCCCGGGAAGGTGGCGCGGGTCTCGGCGCGGAGGCGGACACCGCCGCCCGGCCCTGCGTCGTCCAGGCGGAAGGTCCAGGTGTGCGAGGAGAAGCGGTGGCGGCCCAGGAGGGTCAGTTCCCGGGGCGGGACCGCGCTCGCCGTGCGGAAGCCGGGGAAGGTCGTCTGCCCCGCGACGGGCGGGCGTGGTCCGGCCGCCGTGTGGTCGGCGCAGCCGACGAGCTTGGCGTAACGGACCGCCGAGGGGCGGGAGAAGGCCCAGTCGAGCGCCTCGGCCAGGGCCCACCAGACGTCCTCGACGTCGGCCGCGACGAGGACCGTGTGCTCGTCGACGAAGGGCAGGGGGCGGCGGGGGCGGCGCATCGGCGCGTCCGGGGGGACATCCATGGGGACGAGTCTTCGCTCCGGGCGCGCCCGGCGCCAGCGGATTGTCCGGCGAGGTGGCCATGCGACCCGCTCACCTGCTCCGCGGAGCAGGTGAGCGGGTCGCGTCGAGGCCGTCGAAACCCCGCCGCATGTGAAGGGCCGCACCCCCGTCACCGGGGATGCGGCCCTCGACTGCCCTCCCTGGCCGCTTACTTGCGGATCAGGCTGCGCAGCACGTACTGCATGATGCCGCCGTTGCGGTAGTAGTCGGCCTCACCGGGGGTGTCGATGCGGACGACCGCGTCGAACTCGACGCCGCTGTCGGTGGTCACCTTGACCGTGCGGGGCGTGGTGCCGTCGTTGAGCTCGGTGACGCCCGTGATGGAGAAGGTCTCCTCGCCGCTCAGGCCGAGGGACTGCGCCGAGGCGCCCTCGGGGAACTGCAGCGGAAGGACGCCCATGCCGATGAGGTTGGAGCGGTGGATGCGCTCGTACGACTCGGCGATGACGGCCTTGACCCCGAGGAGGGCCGTGCCCTTGGCCGCCCAGTCACGGGAGGAGCCGGAGCCGTACTCCTTGCCGGCCAGGATGACCAGCGGGATGCCCTGCTCGATGTAGTTGCGCGAGGCGTCGTAGATGAAGGAGACCGGCCCGCCGTCCTGCGTGAAGTCGCGGGTGTAGCCGCCCTCGGTGCCCGGCGCGATCTGGTTGCGCAGGCGGATGTTGGCGAACGTGCCGCGGATCATGACCTCGTGGTTGCCTCGGCGCGAGCCGTAGCTGTTGAAGTCACGACGCTCGACACCGTGCTCCGTGAGGTACTTGCCTCCGGGGGTGTCGGCCTTGATCGCGCCGGCCGGGGAGATGTGGTCGGTGGTGACCGAGTCGCCCAGCTTGGCGAGGACGCGGGCGCCGGCGATGTCGGAGACCGGGGTGGTCTCCATCGTCATGCCCTCGAAGTACGGGGGCTTGCGGACGTAGGTCGACTGCGGGTCCCACTCGAAGGTGTTGCCCTCGGGGATCGGCAGCGCCTGCCACTGGGCGTCGCCCGCGAAGACGTCCTGGTAGGACTTGTTGAACATGTCCTCGCCGATGGCGTTGGCCACGACGTCGTTGACCTCGGCCTCGGAGGGCCAGATGTCGGACAGGTAGACCGGCTTGCCGTCCTGGTCGGTGCCGAGGGCGTCCTTGGTGATGTCCACCTTCATGGAGCCCGCGATGGCGTACGCGACGACCAGCGGCGGGGAGGCCAGGTAGTTCATCTTGACGTCGGGGTTGATCCGGCCCTCGAAGTTCCGGTTGCCGGAGAGGACCGAGGTGACCGCGAGGTCGTGGTCGTTGACGGCCTTGGAGACCTCCTCCGGCAGCGGGCCGGAGTTGCCGATGCAGGTGGTGCAGCCGTAACCGACCAGGTTGAAGCCGACCTTGTCGAGGTACGGGGTGAGCCCGGCCTTGTCGAAGTAGTCGGTGACGACCTTCGAACCCGGGGCGAGGGTGGTCTTGACCCACGGCTTGCGGGTCAGGCCCTTCTCCACGGCCTTCTTCGCGACGAGCGCGGCGGCGACCATGACGTACGGGTTGGAGGTGTTGGTGCAGGAGGTGATGGCCGCGACCGTCACCGCACCGTGGTCGATCTCGTACGTCGAGCCGTCGGGGGCGGTCACGGTGACCGGGTTGGACGGGGCGCCGTTCGGGGCGACGGCCGGGGAGTCGGAGGCCGGGAAGGACTCCTTGCCGGACTCGTCCACGGAGTCGACGTAGTTGAGGACGTCCTGCTTGAACTGCTCGGCGGCGTTCGCGAGGACGATGCGGTCCTGGGGACGCTTCGGGCCGGCGATGGAGGGGACGACCGTGGCGAGGTCCAGCTCCAGCTTCTCGGAGAAGTCCGGCTCGGCGGCCGGGTCCAGCCACAGGCCCTGCTCCTTGGCGTACGCCTCGACGAGCGCGAGCTGCTGCTCGGAGCGGCCGGTGAGCTTGAGGTACTTGATGGTCTCGCCGTCGATCGGGAAGACCGCGGCGGTGGAGCCGAACTCCGGCGACATGTTGCCGATGGTGGCGCGGTTGGCGAGGGAGGTGGCGGCCACGCCCTCACCGTAGAACTCGACGAACTTGCCGACGACACCGTGCTTGCGGAGCATCTCGGTGATCGTGAGCACGAGGTCGGTGGCGGTGGTGCCGGGGGTCAGCTCACCGGTGAGCTTGAAGCCGACGACGCGCGGGATGAGCATGGAGACCGGCTGGCCGAGCATCGCGGCCTCGGCCTCGATGCCGCCGACGCCCCAGCCGAGGACGCCGAGGCCGTTGACCATGGTGGTGTGCGAGTCGGTGCCGACGAGGGTGTCGGGGTACGCCTGGCCACCCCGGACCATGACCGTGCGCGCCAGGTGCTCGATGTTCACCTGGTGGACGATGCCGGTGCCGGGGGGTACGACCTTGAAGTCGTCGAAGGCGGTCTGGCCCCAGCGCAGGAACTGGTAGCGCTCCTTGTTGCGGCCGTACTCCAGCTCGACGTTCTGGGCGAAGGCGTCGTTGGTGCCGAACTTGTCGGCGATGACGGAGTGGTCGATGACCAGCTCGGCCGGGGAGAGCGGGTTGACCTTCGCCGGGTCGCCGCCGAGCTCCTTGACGGCCTCACGCATGGTCGCGAGGTCCACGACACAGGGCACGCCCGTGAAGTCCTGCATGATCACGCGGGCCGGGGTGAACTGGATCTCCTGGCTGGGCTGGGCCTGCGAGTCCCAGCCGCCGAGGGCACGGATGTGGTCGGCGGTGATGTTCGCGCCGTCCTCCGTGCGGAGCAGGTTCTCCAGCAGGACCTTGAGGCTGTAGGGCAGGCGAGCCGAGCCCTCCACCTTGTCCAGCCGGAAGATCTCGTACGACTCGTCGCCCACCTGCAGCGTGCTGCGGGCGTCGAAGCTGTTCGCCGACACGACAGTCTCCTTCATTCCATGTGCGCGTACCACCGCATCCTGCCGCCACGCCCCCTTGGCCGATCCGCTAAGGTAAGGCTAAGTTAGGTACCCCTTACCGGGGTGGCGGCCGCAGTGCGCCTCGGCAGATATCTCGATGTCGAGATAACAGTAGTACATGGGCGCGGGCTGGTCATGCCCGGCCCGATGTGGCGTGCGCCAATCTCCCTCGCCTCCGCCCGGCCCGCCGAGGGCCCGTGGGCCGCCGACCGCCAGCTCAAGACCACCCGACCGCCGGCTCGGGACCACCCGGGGGCCGCCCGGGGGCAGTCCACGGGCCGGAAATCTCGGTTGATCCGGCGCTTGGCGGATGAATACTGGCTGTCGTTCCTGATCGTCCGGGGCGCGTCCGGCGTCCGCGCCGGATCCGCGGGAGGGCCTGCGCGCATGACCATGCACGTCGACCAGGTGAACGTGACCACCGAGACCGTCGAGTCCCTGGTCCGCGAACAGTTTTCCCGGTGGAGCGGCAGGACGATCCGGCGCGTGCCGTCGAACGGGACGGTCAACGCCATCTTCCGCATCGGTGACGACCTCTCCGCACGGCTCCCCCTGCGCCCGGCCGATCCCGACGAGGCGCTGGCGGTGCTGGAACGGGAGGCCCTCGCGAGCGCGGAGCTGGCACGGGTCTCCCCGTTCCCCGTCCCGGAACCCGTCGCCCTGGGAGAGCCCGGAGCGGGGTACCCCATGCCGTGGTCGGTCCAGACCTGGCTGCCGGGCACGGTCGCCTCCGATGCCGACCCGAGTGGGTCGGACTCCTTCGCCGAGGACCTCGCGGCCTTCGTCGCGGCCCTGCGGGACACCGGGACACGGGGCCGGGTCTTCGACGGCGACAATCGTGGCGGGGTGCTCACCGATCACGACGAGTGGATGGCGACGTGCTTCGCGCAGAGCGAGGACCTGCTCGACGTGCCCCGGCTGCGCCGGCTGTGGAGCCGCCTCCGGGAACTGCCCCGCACGAGCGCCGATGTGATGAGCCACGGCGACCTGATCCCCGGCAACGTCCTGGTCGCGGGAGACCGGCTCTGCGGCGTACTCGACACCGGCGGGTTCGGCCCGGCCGACCCCGCGCTGGATCTGGTCGGCGCCTGGCACCTGCTGCGGACAGGGCCGCGAGAGGTGCTCCGGCGGGCGCTGGGCTGTGACGACCTGGAGTGGGAGCGCGGCAAGGCATGGGCGTTCGAACAGGCGATGGGTCTCGTCTGGTACTACGTCGAGAGCAACCCGCCGATGAGCGCCATGGGGCGCCGGACACTCGCCCGCCTTCTGGAGTCGACGGGGTGACGTCGCCCAGGTCGGGGGGCCGTCGGGAGCGCAGACCGGGCCGCGGCGGGGCGGCGTTGCGGGGGCTGTGTTCTTAATGCGTTGCGGGGCGTTTGCCGGGCTTCCTAGCATGGTTGTTCCTCATGGGCGGGGGTCGGCCCTGTCCGCGGCCGTGCCGGCGGATCGGAGATCTCACGCCATGACTTCGCACCTCCACGCGCTCACCTTCGACGCGAACGCCCCCGACGAACTCGCCCGCTTCTGGGCCGGCCTCCTGGGCCGGGAGACCACCGAGGACCCCTACGGAGGCATCGCGCTCGCGCCGAACGACGACAGCGGGCTGCGCCTGCGCTTCCTGCCCAGCCAGGAGAAGAAGACCGTCCCCAACCAGACGCACTTCGACCTGACCAGCACCTCCCACGACGACCAGCGACGGGTCGTGGAACGGGCGCTGGAGCTCGGCGGCCGTCACATCGACATCGGCCAGCTCCCCGAGGAGACCCACGTGGTCCTCGCCGACCCGGAGGGCAACGAGTTCTGTGTCATCGAGCCGGGCAACAACTTCCTCGCCGGCTGCGGATTCATCGGTGCGCTCGCGAGCGACGGTTCGCAGGAGGTCGGGTACTTCTGGAGCCGGGCGCTGGGCTGGCCGCTGGTCTGGGACCAGGACGAGGAGACGGCGATCCAATCGCCGTACGGCGGCCCGAAGATCACCTGGGGCGGTCCGCCGCTTGCCCCGAAGGTCGGGAAGTACCGCCTCCACTTCGACCTCGTCCCGTCCGCCGACAGCGACCTGGCCGGCGAGGTCGCCCGTCTCGTCGCCCTCGGCGCGGCCCCCGTCGACATCGGTCAGGGTGCGGTCGACTGGGCGGTGCTGGTCGACCCCGACGGCCACGAGTTCTGCGTACTGCCGCCGCGCTGAGGCAATTGTCGCCGGGGAGAGGCCAGTTGCCGTAACGGGCGGGGATGCCCAGCGAGAAGCGGGGTACCCGTTCGGCATCGGGAAGGAGGCAGACATGCCGCTCACGTTCCGCAAGAGCTTTCGGATCCTGCCGGGTGTGCGACTGAACATCAACAAGCGCTCCTGGTCCATCACCACCGGCGGCCGTAATGGCCCCCGCCACACCCACAGCAGCACGGGACGCCGTACGACCTCGATGGACCTGCCCGGCCCCTTCGGCTGGCGGCGCACCAGCAACGCGCGGCGCCACTGAGCCGGCTGACACGCCCTCAGCCGACGTCACCCGGCTTCACCGGGCGTCGCCCGACATCATCTGCCGTCACCTGAACGGATCCGTGTCACACCCCCAACGGACCCCTCAAGAGGCGCCATCTCATATCTGAGATAACCTCTCCCTCATGGCAGACGACTACCTCGAACGCATCGGCAAGCTCATCCGTGACGCACGACAGCACCGTGGCTGGACACAGTCACAGTTGGCGGAGGCCCTCGGGACGAGCCAGAGCGCGGTGAATCGAATCGAGCGCGGTAATCAAAACATCAGCCTTGAGATGATCGCTCGAATCGGTGAAGCCCTTGACAGTGAGATCGTCTCACTGGGCTACGCGGGTCCGATGCATCTGCGGGTGGTCGGCGGGCGTCGGCTGTCGGGCGCGATCGACGTGAAGACCAGCAAGAACGCGTGCGTCGCGCTGCTGTGCGCCTCCTTGTTGAACAAGGGGCGCACAGTGCTGCGCAGGGTGGCCCGTATCGAGGAGGTGTACCGCCTTCTGGAGGTGCTCGGCTCGATCGGCGTACGCACCCGGTGGATCAACGGCGGTGTCGACCTGGAGATCGTGCCGCCGGCCGCGGTGGATCTCGACGCGATCGACGCGGAGGCGGCCCGCCGCACCCGCTCGATCATCATGTTCCTCGGCCCGCTGCTGCACCGCATGGACCACTTCAAGCTGCCGTACGCGGGCGGTTGCGATCTCGGGACGCGGACGATCGAGCCCCACATGATCGCCCTGCGCCGGTTCGGCCTCGACATCACGGCCACCGAGGGGCTGTACCACGCCGAGGTGGACCGCTCCGTCACGCCCGGCCGTCCGATCGTACTGACCGAACGCGGCGACACGGTGACCGAGAACGCGCTGCTCGCCGCCGCCCGCCACGACGGCGTCACCGTCATCCGCAACGCCTCCTCCAATTACATGGTCCAGGACCTCTGCTTCTTCCTGGAGGCCCTCGGCGTACGGGTGGAGGGCATCGGCACCACCACGCTCACCGTGCACGGGGTGCCGCACATCGACGTGGACGTCGACTACTCCCCCTCCGAGGACCCGGTCGAGGCGATGAGTCTGCTCGCGGCGGCGGTCGTCACCGAGTCCGAACTGACCGTGCGCCGGGTGCCGATCGAGTTCCTGGAGATCGAGCTCGCGGTCCTTGAGGAGATGGGACTCGACCACGACCGCTCACCGGAGTACTTCGCCGACAACGGCCGTACGCGCCTGGTGGACCTGACCGTCCGGCCCTCGAAGCTCCAGGCGCCGATCGACAAGATCCACCCCATGCCGTTCCCCGGCCTCAACATCGACAACGTCCCGTTCTTCGCGGCCATCGCCGCCGCCGCGCAGGGGCAGACCCTCATCCACGACTGGGTCTACGACAACCGGGCGATCTATCTGACCGACCTCAACCGCCTCGGTGGCCGCCTCCAACTCCTCGACCCCCACCGCGTCCTGGTCGAGGGCCCCACCCGCTGGCGCGCCGCCGAGATGATGTGCCCGCCGGCCCTGCGCCCCGCAGTGGTCGTCCTCCTCGCGATGATGGCCGCCGAGGGCACGTCCGTGCTCCGCAACGTCTACGTCATCAACCGCGGCTACGAGGACCTCGCGGAGCGCCTCAACACGGTGGGGGCACAGATCGAGATCTTCCGCGACATCTGATGTGAGAATGCCGCCGCACCCTGTCTGACCTGCTATTTACCGGGCCAGGGAGGGGTGCGGCGGCGTCTCTGGGACTTCTCTGGGACTTTGGGCCTGCGGCGGGCTACGGGCCGCGCCTCACCGACTCTGCCGGCCGACTGCGGCTACGCGAAGATCGCGTCGATGGCGGCGCTGCCCCGGGCACCGGCGCGGGGTAGGAAGTGCGAGTACTTCCGCAGCGTGAACCCCGGGTCGGAGTGCCCCAGCCAGCGTGCCAGGGAGACGATCGATTCGCCAGCCTCCAGTTCCTCGGAGGCGTAGAAGTGGCGCAGGGCGTGGAAGCCGTGCTCCCGGGACGGCTCCCACACGCGAGCACCGTCGGCGCCGCCTTCCTCCAGCGACGCGATCACGCCCGCCGTGGCCAGCGCGGGCTTCCACACGTAGGAGTTGAAGTAGTTCCGGTTGATGGCCTTCCGCTCGCGTCCCGTCACCAGGAGGTTGTAGGTCCTCGGCCGCCGGTGCTTGGCCTCCACCGGCGTCTCCGGCGGAGTCGGGTCGTCCCAGGGCAGCGTGACCGGAACCGGCGCGAACAGCTCGATGTGCTGCCGGATGGCCCGGGCCACGCTGGACGGCAGCGGCACGTCCCTGACCTTGCGGCCCTTGGGCAGCGCGAAACAGAGCTTCGCCCGCACCATCTTGACCTGCCGCCGGACGTGGACGACTTCCTTGGCGAAGTCGATGTCTTCCAGGGCAAGCCCGAGCGCCTCGCCCTGCCGGAGCCCAAGACCCGCGCCGATCACAAGGAGGAGCCGGTAGCGGTCGGGCAGTGCCTCCCGTACCGCCAGCACCCGCTCGGGCGACCACGCCTCGACCCTGCCGGGTGTGGCGGCCGGCGGGCCGACCGTGCTGGACCGACATGGATTGCGTCCGAGACGACGGTCCTCGACGGCGGCCTGGAGAACGCTGGAGAGCGTTGCCCAGACCAGACGGATCGAGGTCGGACCGAGGTCCTTCTCCAACCGCTTCTTCCAGTGACGCAGGACTTCGGTGCCGATGGCGTTGAGCGGCTGCGCACCCAGGTGGGGAACGATGTGCCGACGTACCCTCTGCTCGATCCGCTCGATCGTGGACGGGTCGCCGCTCTGGGTGGGCCACCAGTGGGTGGCGATGTAGTCCTTGAGGGAGATGGCTCCATCGCGCGGATCGACGAACTCGCCTCGGCGTGCGTCGGTCTGGGCCTGGGCGAGCCAGGTCTTGGCGTCCTGGAGGGCTTCGAAGGAACGGTCCTTGACGCCGGGGATGCCCTTGACTCGGTAGCGGGTGCACTTGCCGTACATCGCGGTACGGTCGCGCTTGCCGGTCTTCGGGTTGGGGCGCTTCTTCAGCCATCGGTCTTCTATGTAGCCGGCCAGGTGGAACTCCTTGGTGGTGGGACTGAGAGCGGCTTTCTACGGCCGGTGGCGCTTCAGGTGCTCAGGAAGCGGCTGGAGCGCTCCTGCGGAGGCGGGTTGAGCGGGTTGAGTGCCGGATTGGAGCGGGAATCGGCCTGCTCCTGTTCGCGGACCCAGGCGTCGAGCACTTCGAGCCGGTACATGACGCGGCCACGGGGCCCCATGCGGAAGCTCGGCGGCCCCTGCCGCCGGTGGCGCCAGACGTAGAGAGTGTGGGGCGAGAGGCCGAGGTACTCAGCGGCGTCCTTCACCGTCAGGAACGCGGTGCGTGCGGTGACCGGAGTAACTCGATTCGAGGATGCGGCAAGCAATGGTTGTGCGGGCATGCGAGGTTTCTGTGAGGCGCGGGAGGGGTGGGTCAGGGCGGACAGAGGGACGGTCCTCCAGGGGCAACAGGCTCTCTCAGGACGGGTATTTCTGAAGGATCGGGGAGGAAAACCCGTAGATGCCCGCGCTCCGCCGATCGGACGGAGCGCGGGCCGGTTCTATTGCTTGATTTCCGGAAGAGCCGTGGCATCGGCCAGACGGTCCCAGTCGATGTCGACGTCATCCCGACGGAAGCAGTACGGGTAGCGAAGCGCCAGCCAATACGGGGTCACGCCAGCCATCTCGGCGACCTCGAAGGACGAGAGGCCCATCCTCAGCCACTCGGCCATGCGGGACTCGCGGAGGATGGTTATGGGCTCCCCCAGGCGCCAGGAATACAGCTCGTCCCGGGGCAGGACAGCCGCTTGGGCCTGCTCCCACAGCCGCTGCCAGGCGGAAGCCGAAAGCCGCCCACCACGCCTCCCAGGAAAGAGCAGATCGCCCTCCTCCAGACCAGTCCCGTCGATCCACGCATGCAGAAACTCAACGAAGTGAGGTTGCAAGGGAATTTCCCTCGCGATCCCCCGGTGACGGGCCGTCAACAGGCCCCCACCATCCTCCTGGAACACCACATCCCGGACTCGCAGAGCGCGAGCCTCGGCCGGACGCAGCGCCTGTTCGGCCACGGTGGCCATGAAGGGGTACACCGAGCGATCGGCACCCACGTGCCCTTGCATCCACTCAAGCAGCGATCGGACCTGCTCTGCGGACAGCAACCATTCTTCGCCCATGACGTCGACAGACATATCTCTCTGAACTCCTCGGAAGAGATGACTCAATGTGCCACGCTGGGTCCGCGTGGCAGATTCAATGGTCTTCGGAACCGCCGGTTTGGCCAACCGGCGATCGTCGGCTATGTTTCGCCTTGCACGCGACGCCCGAGAACCGGAAGCACACCACCGTGCTCCCCTGGGGACTGCTCTAGGTTTACTTGCTTCGCCGTGCTATTCCAGTCCATTGGGGCCCCAAGCTGTCTGCCGTTGGCGAATCAGCACAGCAGCGCCGAAGACTCACCCAACAGCTCGACCCGCACTGGGTGTTCGACTGGCATAACAGAGCAGGCGCCTTCTAAACGCCTGCTCCAGGTCGTCGAAGACACCGAAGGAATCGCAAATCCCGCAGCCCACGAGAGTTGAGACGAACTCCCCACGTGAGAAGGTTACTTTCGGTGCCCCGTACCGGCGGGGGCAATCAGACCCCGGTGTACGTCCGCAGGCACCGGCCCGGTCTCGCCTCGCATCGGCGACGACCACTGAGTCAACGGGCGGCCCGCGTGATGAAATTCGCTTCACTTCGGCATTGGGTCTCCGCGCGAGGGACGCGGGCGATCTGGATGCGTTGACGCTCCGAGCCGGACAGGGTGTGTCAGGACTGGTCGGACAGGTCGGTCAGTCCGGTGCGTGCCAGGGCCTCGGTGACGGCCTCCGCGCCGTCCGCCGTGAGCAGTGTTCCGGCGCGGCGGTGCGGGATGCGGCCGAGGGCGAACGTCGCGGACGGTCAGTTCGGTCTGAGCATGGGCGTTTTGTGCGACGGTGGCGACGCGGCAGGCGCTCGGCGAGGGTGAAGGGGAGCAGGATCTCGGTGGTGCCGCAGTGGAGGGAGACGGCCCGCTTCGGGACGCACTTCAGCATGACGTTCTGGCCGCCGGTGACCATGGTGCGCAGGTAGCCGGTGGCGGCGACGGACGCATCGGTGTCCTCGGTATTGCTCTTCGAGCTGCCGCAGGCGGTGAGCAGGAAGACGGTGCGGAGCCAGGTGTGCCTCGGTGGTCGGGGCTCATTCGCGGAGTCGGCCTACGGAAATCCCTCCGCGCAGGTGCGGAAGTGCCAGCAGGTCTTCGGGACTCGGGTTCGTCCGGACGGGGCCTCTGCCCGGTCTCCCAGTTTGGTGCGCCCCGCCCGTCCCCCTCACCGCTGCGCGTCAGTTCCGGGTTCGCACCGGATTCCCTGGCCTCGGATGTGGCTCGACTGGCCTGACGAGGCCATCAAGATCGCCGTAATTCCCTTGGTCAGGTCGTGCGATCGGTCACGGGGTACGGGACGAACGTGCTCGCGTTCTGGTCGATCCGCAGCGCACGGCCCAGGGGCGGTGCGGCACGCTGGGGGCAGTCGAGGCGTTCGCAGACACGACAGCCCATGCCGATGGGGGTGGCCGCGGAGGGGGTGGTGAGGTCGAGGCCGTCGGAGTAGACGAGGCGGTGGGCGTGGCGGATCTCGCAGCCGAGGCCGATGGCGAAGGTCTTGCCGGGTTCGCCCCAGCCGCCGCGATGGCGGGTGAGCGCGCGGGCGGTCCACAGGTAGCGCTGTCCGTCGGGCATTTCGGCGATCTGGACGTGGATGCGGCCTGGTGAGGTGAACGCCTCGTAGACGTTCCACAGGGGGCAGGTGCCGCCGGCGCGGGAGAAGTGGAAGCCGGTGGCGGACTGCCGCTTGGACATGTTGCCGGCCCGGTCGACCCGGACGAAGGAGAAGGGGACACCGCGCAGTCGGGGCCGCTGGAGAGTGCTGAGGCGGTGG
Source organism: Streptomyces sp. ATCC 21386 (assembly GCF_018728545.1). Lineage (NCBI taxonomy): Bacteria > Bacillati > Actinomycetota > Actinomycetes > Kitasatosporales > Streptomycetaceae > Streptomyces > Streptomyces sp. ATCC 21386. Next base: position 2,651,382 of record NZ_JAAVVL010000001.1, on the reverse strand, counting down.
CAGACGGTCTCGTAGCCGAGTCCGTAGCGGTCGGTGAGCCGCTCGATGTCGTAACGCACCTCCTCGGCGGCCGTGTGGAAGACGGTGTACGGCAGGATCAGCGCGGCGGCGAAGTAGTTGGCGATCCCGATCCGGGCCAGCGCGTGAGCCTGCGAGCCGGGTTCGAAGTCCTCCGCGGCCAGCTGGCCCAGCTCCTCGCCGTGTTCCAGCAGGGCCAGCTGGGTCGCCATGCGGAAGGCGCGCTGACCGGGCCGCAGCCGCGAGGACAGGTGGAGGGTGCGGGTTCGGTCGTCGTAGCGGTGCAGCCGTTCGCCGGACTCCGCGGCGAGACGGATCCCGTGTGTCCCGGCAAGTCTCGCGGTGAGGGCCCCGATCACCTCGCCGGGCCGGACACCGATCTCCTCGGCCAGGTGCTCGGCGGCCAGGTCGGTGTCGTGGAGGTAGTTCTGGCGGCGGTAGAAGAAGTCGCGGATCTCCTCGTGGGGTGAGGGCGCGGCTTCCCGCTCTGCGCCTCGGCCGTCCGCCGCCCCGGCCAGTCGCTCGGCCAGCCGCTGGTTGCGGCGGCCCAGGTCGAGCAGGAGCTGGGCGACCGCGGGCATCCGCGAGGCCAGTTCGGCGAGGTCGGACGGGGAGACCCGGGAAGCGGCGATCTCCCTGGTCAGCGCCTCGCGCAGGTCGGCCACCAGGCGGGCGGTGTCGCGCTCGGAGAAGAAGGCGGCGTCGACGCCGAAGGTCTCCGTGAGCCGGAGCAGGACGGGCACGGTGAGCGGGCGGGAGTCGTGCTCCATCTGGTTCAGATAGCTCGGCGAGATACCCAGGACGCGGGCCAGCTCCGCCTGGCTCATACGGCGCTCCTCACGCAGCCGCCGCAGCCGCGCACCCGCGTACGTCTTGCTCACCCGCGTTCCTCCCACCAGGCGTCCCGACCCGGTCAGCGTACGGGACGAACCCGCCACTCAGACCTTCGCAAAGTTGGCAATCCGCGGCGAGAAGATTCGCAGAAGTTGGCATTGTTCCACGGTTGATGGCACTCAGTGCCAATGCCAGAGTTTCAGTGCGGCCCGCCGGACCCGGCCGATACCGCCCGGAACCCGGGGCACGATTCACTGCCCTGACGTCGGAGATCCCGGCATCCGCGGCGCACCACGCCGGCAGCGTTGCTCACCTTCGCCCTCCGGGGTGACGGCGGGCCGCATCCCAGCAAGACGACACGCAGTGCCACCTCTGTTCATCCGGACGGCGGGATTGGCAGCCAGTACAGACCGAGGAAACGGTGACAGTCATGGCAGAAGCGACGACGCAGGCGGCCGAGGAACTGGCCAGGCGCTGGGCCACCGACGCGAGGTGGCAGGGCATCGAGCGCACCTACAGCGCCGAGGACGTCGTACGGCTCTCCGGCAGCGTCCGTGAGGAACACACCCTGGCCCGGCGCGGCGCCGAGCGGCTGTGGCGCCAGCTGCACGAGCTGGACTACATCCACGCGCTGGGCGCGCTCACCGGCGGCCAGGCGGTGCAGCAGGTCAAGGCCGGGCTCCAGGCCATCTACCTCTCCGGCTGGCAGGTCGCCGCCGACGCCAACCAGGCCGGGCACACCTACCCCGACCAGAGCCTGTACCCGGCCAACTCCGTCCCCCAGGTGGTCCGCCGCATCAACAACGCCCTCCTGCGCGCCGACCAGATCGCCACCAGCGAGGGCGACAGCTCGACCGACTGGCTCGCACCCATCGTCGCCGACGCCGAGGCCGGGTTCGGCGGACCGCTGAACGCCTTCGAGCTGACCAAGGGCATGATCGCGGCCGGCGCCGCCGGCATCCACTACGAGGACCAGCTCGCCTCCGAGAAGAAGTGCGGCCACCTCGGCGGCAAGGTCCTCGTCCCGACGTCCCAGCACATCCGCACCCTCAACGCGGCCCGGCTCGCCGCCGACATCGCCGACACACCGACCGTGATCATCGCCCGCACGGACGCGCTGGCCGCCAACCTGCTGACCAGCGACGTCGACGAGCGCGACGCCGAGTTCGTCACCGGTGAGCGGACGGCGGAGGGCTTCTACCGGGTCCACAACGGCATGGCGCCGGTCATCGCCCGCGGCCTGGCCTACGCCCCGTACGCCGACCTCATCTGGGTGGAGACCGGCACCCCCGACCTCGCCCAGGCCCGCGAGTTCGCCGAGGCCATCCACGCCCAGTACCCGGACCAGATGCTGGCGTACAACTGCTCGCCCTCCTTCAACTGGAAGGCCGCGCTGGACGACGACCAGATCGCCAAGTTCCAGCGGGAGCTGGGGGCGATGGGCTACAAGTTCCAGTTCATCACGCTGGCCGGGTTCCACTCCCTGAACCACGGCATGTTCGACCTGGCCCGCGGCTACGCCGAGCACGGCATGACCGCCTACGTCGACCTCCAGGAGCGGGAGTTCGCCGCGCAGGCCCACGGCTTCACCGCCATCAAGCACCAGCGCGAGGTCGGCACCGGCTACTTCGACCTGGTCTCCACCGCCGTCAACCCCGCCTCCTCCACCACCGCGCTGGCCGGTTCGACGGAGGAAGAGCAGTTCCACTAGGCCACCAGGCCGGACACCCGCCATCCGGCCGGCCCCCGGCCGAGCGGAGGGGGACGAACCGTCTCCGTCCCCCTCCGCTCCCATCCCTCAGGAGAGCCCGATGTCCACCACCACACTGACCCACCACGTCCGCGTCCTCGCCGCTCCGGGACACCGGCACGACGAGATCCTCACCCCCGCCGCCCTGGACTTCATCGGCCGGCTGGCCGAGGCGTTCGAACCACGTCGGCGGGACCTGATGAAGGAACGCCGCCGGCAGGTACTGCGGCTGGCATCGGGCTCGCCTCTCGACTTCCCCATGGTCACGGCCGCTGTGCGCGACGACCCGACCTGGCGGGTGGCGCCGCCCGCGCCCGGTCTGACCGACCGGCGCGTCGAGATCACCGGCCCGCCCGACCGGCGCATGGCCGTCAACGCCCTCAACTCCGGCGCCAAGGTGTGGATGGCCGACTTCGAGGACGCCACCGCTCCCCTCTGGGACAACGTCATCGGCGGCCAGCTCACCCTGCTCGACGCCATCGAGCGCCGGATCGACTTCACCACACTGGAGGGCAAGGAGTACCGGCTGGGTGAGCAACTCGCGACCATCGTCGTGCGTCCGCGTGGCTGGCACCTCGATGAGGAGCATCTGGAGTTCGACGGCCGGCCCGTGCCCGCCGCCCTCGTCGACTTCGGCCTGTACTTCTTCCACTGCGCCCAGCGTCAGATCGACGGCGGGTACGGCCCGTACTTCTACCTCCCCAAGCTGGAGAACCGCTACGAGGCCCGCCTGTGGAACGACGTCTTCCTCCTCGCCCAGGAACTGCTCGGCATCCCGCGCGGCACGATCCGGGCCACCGTCCTCATCGAGACGATCACCGCCGCGTTCGAGATGGAGGAGATCCTCTACGAGCTGCGCGAGCACAGCTCCGGTCTCAACGCGGGCCGCTGGGACTACCTGTTCAGCCTGATCAAGACCTTCGGCCACCGCACCGACTTCCTTCTCCCCGACCGGGCGAAGGTGACGATGACCGCCCCCTTCATGCGGGCGTACACCGAACTCCTCGTCCGCACCTGCCACCGGCGCGGCGCGCACGCGATCGGCGGCATGGCCGCCCAGGTCCCGGGCAAGGACCCGGCCGCGAACGAGGCCGCGCTCGCCAAGGTCCGGCTGGACAAGGAGCGCGAGGCCGAGGACGGCTTTGACGGCTCCTGGGTCGCCCATCCGGCGCTCGTCCCCGTCTGCCGGGACGTGTTCGACGGTGTCCTCGGTGAGCGTCCCCATCAGCTCGACCGCACCCGCGACGATGTCGAGGTCACCCCGGCCGACCTGCTGTCCGTCCGCCGGATCAGCGGCCCGCCCACCCCGGAGGGCGTCCGCACCAACGTCTCCGTCGCGCTGCGGTACTACGCCGCCTGGCTGCGCGGCCGGGGCGCGGTCGCCATCGACGGACTGATGGAGGACGTGGCCACCGCCGAGATCGCCCGTGTGCAGATCTGGCAGTGGCTGCGGCATCGGGTGATCGACCGCGAGACAGTGATGGAGCTGCTCTCCGACGAGATCATGGCGCTCGGCGCCGAGTGCCCGTGGGCGCGCGTCGACGACATCCGCGCCCTCTTCGAACGGACCGCGTTGACGGGCGAGTTGCCACTGTTCTTCACCCCCGACGCCTACACCCGCCACCTCGTGCGCCGATCGGATGTGCGGGCGTGAGCGCGGGCATCACGCGCGTCGGCGTGGTCGGCGGCGGGCAGATGGGGGCGGGGATCGCCGAGGTGTGTGCACGGGCGGGGCTCGACACCGTGGTCTGCGAGGTGGACGCGGTCGCCGCCCGCGCCGCCCGCGACCGGATCGCGGGTTCCCTGGACCGCGCCGTACGACGCGGCAAGCTGAGCCGCGAGGCCGCCGACGATGCTCACGCCCGACTCGTCTTCACCGGCGGCCTGGACGACCTGGCCGACCGGCAGCTCGTCATCGAGGCCGTCGTCGAGAACCCGGAGGCCAAGACCGAGATCTTCGCCGCCCTGGACAAGATCGTCGAAGGTCCTGCCGCCGTCCTGGCCACCAACACCTCCTCCCTGCCGGTCATGCGGCTGGGCATGGCCACGAGCCGCGCGGACCGGGTCGTGGGCCTGCACTTCTTCAACCCCGTCCCCGTCCTGCCGCTGGTCGAGGTGGTCACCTCGCTGCACACGTCCGCCGAGACGACAGCTCTCGTGGAGGACTTCGCCACCCGCGCGCTCGGCAAGACGGTCATCCGTTCCCAGGACCGGGCCGGCTTCGTCGTCAACGCCCTGCTCATCCCCTACCTGCTCTCCGCCGTCCGGATGGCGGAGTCCGGGTTCGCCACGGCCGCCGACATCGACGCGGGCATGGAACTGGGCTGCGCCCACCCGATGGGACCACTGAAGCTGGCCGACCTGATCGGCCTGGACACCGTGGCCTCCATCGCTGAGTCCCTCTACGACGAGTTCCGGGAAGCCCTCTACGCGCCGCCGCCGCTGCTGATGCGGATGGTGCAGGCGGGACTGCTCGGTCGGAAGACCGGCCGGGGCTTCCACACCTACGACCAGGGCTGAGTGCCTGGTACGACGCGGGCTGAGGGGCCCGCACCGCCGCGAGGGGTGAGGGTCCCGCGCGGCGCGACCGGGAAAGGGGCGGGAAGCGCGTGTGCGGCGCTTCCCGCCCCTCGCCGTGCCAGCCGAGGCATGCCCGGACCCGCCTTCCGGATGCTGGACGGCGCTCTTCCCTTCGCGGCGCCGCCCCGTAGGCTGACCGCAGCAGCTGGTTCGCCCCGTCCGCCAGGCGGGGTGTCGTAAGAGGGAACCCGGTGGGAATCCGGGACTGCCCCGCAGCGGTGAGCGGGAACGACCGCCGTCATACGCACTGGGTCCGAGGTACCGGGCCTGGGAAGCGACGGCCAGTAGGTGTCCTCCGTCACGGAGGGCGTGCCCGTGAGTCCGAAGACCTGCCAACTGCCCGCGTGCGGACCGTTCCGTGCGCGGACATCCCGGTGACCTCGTGGGCGGGTCGGCGTACACACCAGACGGAACGACCGTGCCTTTGCCGCGCGGGGTCGTCGCCGTCCGGTCCGTCGTTCCCTTCGCGCTCTCGTCCCATCCCCGGGATCTCAGGGATTCATCTCGCGAAGGAGATCTCCGTGACAGCGAAGTCCGCAGCCGCGGCAGCACGGGCCACCGTGTACGGCTCCCCCCGTCAGGGCCAGAACCGGGAACTGAAGAAGGCGATCGAAGGCTACTGGAAGGGCCGCGTCACCATCGACGCCCTCCACGCCACCGCCGCAGAACTCCGGCAGAGCAACTGGCGCCGACTCGCCGACGCCGGCATCCATGAGGTCCCCACCGGTGACTTCTCGTACTACGACCACGTCCTCGACACCACCGTCATGGTCGGCGCGATCCCCGAGCGCCACCGCGCCGCCGTCGACGCCGACGCGACGGACGGTTACTTCGCCATGGCCCGCGGCACCCAGGAGCTCGCTCCGCTGGAGATGACCAAGTGGTTCGACACCAACTACCACTACCTCGTCCCCGAACTGGGCCCCGACACCGTCTTCACGGCCGACTCCGGCAAGCAGGTCGCCGAGCTCAAGGAAGCCCTCGCCCAGGGCCTCACCGCCCGGCCCGTGCTGGTCGGACCCGTCACCTACCTGCTGCTCGCCAAGCCCGCTCCCGGCGTGCGGGCGGACTTCGAGCCGCTCACGCTGCTGGACCGGCTGCTGCCGGTGTACGCCGAGGTGATCGCCGACCTGCGGGCGGCCGGCGCCGAGTGGGTGCAGCTCGACGAGCCCGCCCTCGTGCAGGACCGCACGCCGGCCGAGCTGAACGCCGCCGAGCGCGCCTACCGCGACCTCGGCGCCCTCACCGACCGCCCCAAGCTGCTCGTCGCCTCGTACTTCGACCGGCTCGGCGACGCCCTGCCAGTGCTGGCCAAGGCACCGGTCGAGGGTCTCGCGCTGGACTTCACCGAGGCCGCCCGCGCCAACCTGGACGCCCTGGCCGCCGTCGGCGGACTGCCCGGCAAGCGCCTGGTAGCCGGTGTCGTCAACGGCCGCAACATCTGGATCAACGACCTGACGAAGTCCCTCACCACCCTCGGCACCCTCCTCGGCCTCGCCGACCACGTCGACGTCGCGGCCTCCTGCTCGCTCCTGCACGTGCCGCTGGACACGGCGGCCGAGCGGGACATCGATCCGCAGATCCTGCGCTGGCTGGCCTTCGCGAAGCAGAAGACCGCCGAGATCGTCACCCTCGCCAAGGGGCTGGCCCAGGGCACCGACACCATCACCGGTGAACTCGCCGCAAACCGCGCCGACCTCGCCTCCCGCGCCACGTCGCCCATCACCCGCGACCCGGCCGTCCGGTCCCGTGCCGAGGCCGCGACGGACGCCGACGCCCGTCGCTCCCAGCCGTACACCGAACGCGCCGCCGCCCAGCGCGCCCACCTCGGCCTGCCGCTGCTGCCGACCACGACCATCGGATCGTTCCCGCAGACCACCGAACTGCGCACCGCCCGCGCCGACCTACGCGCTGGCCGCATCGACACCGACGGCTACGAGGAGCGCATCAAGGCCGAGATCCAGGAGGTCATCTCCTTCCAGGAGAAGACCGGCATCGACGTCCTGGTCCACGGCGAGCCCGAACGCAACGACATGGTCCAGTACTTCGCCGAACAGCTCACCGGCTACCTCGCCACCCAGCACGGCTGGGTCCAGTCCTACGGCACCCGCTACGTCCGCCCACCGATCCTGGCCGGCGACATCTCCCGCCCCGAACCGATGACAGTGCGCTGGACGTCGTACGCCCAGTCACTCACCGACAAGCCGGTCAAGGGCATGCTCACCGGCCCGGTCACCATGCTCGCCTGGTCCTTCGTCCGCGACGACCAGCCCCTGGGCGACACCGCCCGCCAGGTCGCCTTCGCCCTGCGCGACGAGGTGAACGACCTTGAGGCGACGGGGACTTCGGTGATCCAGGTGGACGAGCCCGCGCTGCGCGAGACGCTCCCGTTGCGCGCCGCCGACCGCCCGGCCTATCTGGCGTGGGCGACCGAGGCGTTCCGGCTCACCACGAGCGGGGTGCGGCCCGACACCCAGATCCACACGCACATGTGCTACGCCGAGTTCGGCGACATCGTCCACGCCATCGACGACCTCGACGCGGACGTCATCAGTCTGGAGGCCGCCCGCTCGCACATGCAGGTCGCCCGCGAACTCGCCGCCCACGGCTACCCCCGAGAGGCCGGACCCGGTGTCTACGACATCCACTCCCCGCGCGTGCCGAGCAGTGAGGAGGCAGCCGAGCTGCTCCGCACGGGCCTGAAGGCCATCCCTGCCGAACGGCTGTGGGTCAACCCCGACTGCGGGCTGAAGACCCGCGGCTGGCCCGAGACCCGCGCCTCTCTGGAAAGTCTGGTCGCCGCCGCCCGCACGGTCCGCGAGGAACTCTCCTCGTCCTGACGGAAGACCCAGCCGGCCGGGGAAGGACGCATCTGCCGTCCTTCCCCGGCCCCCGGCACCGGAGAACGCATCAGACATGGCCCTCGGTATCCCCAGCACAAGAGCGGACAGCGCGGTATCCATCCGCGACCTCCTCGCACGCGGAGGCCGCTCCTACTCATTCGAATTCATGCCGCCGCGCAGCACCGCGGCCGAAGCCGGCCTCTGGGCCGCGATCCGCCGTCTGGAGGCGCTGTCGCCCACGTTCGTCTCGGTGACCTACGGCGCCGGCGGCTCGACGCGAGGCCGAACGGTCAGCGTCACCGGGCGGATCGCCCAGGAGACCACCCTCACCCCAGTCGCCCACCTCACCGCGGTGGACCACAGCGTCGCCGAACTCCGCAACATTCTCGGCCACTACGCCGACCAGGGCGTACGCAATATTCTCGCTCTGCGCGGTGACCCGCCCGGTGACCCGCTCGGTCCCTGGAGAATGCATCCCAAGGGAGTCCGGTACGCCGCCGAACTGGTCCGCCTGATCAAGGAGTCCGGAAACTTCTGTGTCGGCGTCGCGGCCTTCCCCGAGACGCACCCCCGCTCCCCCGACCCCGACAGCGACATCCACCACTTCGTCGACAAGTGCCGGGCCGGAGCCGACTACGCCATCACCCAGATGTTCTTCGACGTAGAGGACTATCTGCGCTTCCGCGACCGGGTGGCAGCGGCCGGATGCGAGACACCGATCATCCCGGAGATCATGCCGGTCACCACCATCCGCTCGCTGCGACGCATTCCCACGCTCTCCACCGCCGTCGTTCCCGCCCGGCTGGCCGAGAGCATGCTCGCCGCGCAGGACGACCCGAAAACGGTCAGGGCACTCGGAATCGACCATGCCACCGCGATGTGCCGCCAGCTGCTGGCGGAAGAGGCTCCCGGGCTGCATTTCATGACCATGAATTTCTCGACGGTGACGACAGAGATCTATCAGAATCTTGGACTCCATGGATAAGCGCCCAGCTCACTCCCCCGTGGGAATCCGCCGCCCTTCGCTGGTCGGGATCGTCAACATCACCGAGGACTCGTTCTCGGACGGGGACAGATTCCTGACCGCGAACGCGGCGGTGGCTCACGCCCGCCGGCTGTGTTCGCAGGGGGCCGACGTCATCGAGCTCGGGCCCGCCGCGAGTCATCCGGGCTCCCGGCAGGTGACCGCGGCCGAGGAGATGAGGAGGCTGGCGGACGTGCTCGACCAGCTGGTCGCCGAGGGCATCCCGGTGTCGGTCGACTCCTACCAGCCCGCCACCCAGCGATTCGCCGCCGCGCGGGGCGCCACCTATCTCAACGACATCCAGGGCTTCGGCGATCCCGCCCGGTACGAGGAAATCGCGAGCACCGGCTGCCGGCTCATCGTCATGCACTCCATACAGCGCCACGGCCCCGCCACCAAGGTGCGAACCGACCCCACGCAGGTGTGCCGAGGAATCGACGAGTTCTTCGCCGACCGCCTGGCCGCGCTGGAAGCAGCCAGCATCCCTCACGACAGACTGGTCATCGACCCGGGACTCGGCTACTTCCTGGGCAGCGATCCCGAACCATCACTGAAAACCCTGGCCGGTCTCGAACGGTTGAAATCCCGCTTCGACGTACCGGTGCTCGTCTCCCCCTCCCGGAAATCATTCCTGCGAACGCTCACCGGGAGCGCCCTCTCCGACATCGGTCCGGCCACACTCGCGGCGGAACTGTACGCCGCGCGCAGTGGGGCGGACTTCATCCGCACCCACGATGTCGCCGCCCTCCGCGACGCGCTCACCGTTTTCGAAGCCCTGGAATCCGCCAAGGAGAACGGCTGGTGACGCGGAGACGAACGTGCCGACGCGTGCCTAGCGTTACCCGGCCGCCGGTACCGCCCGCTGATCCGGTCCGTCGTACGCGGCGAGAGGCCGGATCAGCGCGTTGTGGGCGAGCTGTTCGGTGATGTGGGCGGTCCAGCCGGTGATGCGGCTCATCACGAAGATCGGGGTGAAGGCGGGGATGTCGAAGCCCATCAGGTGGTAGGCGAGTCCGGCCGGGTAGTCCAGGTTGGGGTGGATGCCCTTGCGGGTGAGCATGGCGTGCCGCAGGGCCGCGTGCAGGGTGGCCCTGCGGGTGGCCTCGGGGTCGGCGGCGCGGGCGACCAGGCGGTCGAGGGCGTCCTGCATGATCGGGACGCGCGAGTCGCCGTGCTTGTAGACGCGGTGGCCGAAGCCCATGATCTTCCGCTTGGACGTCAACGCCTCGTCCAGCCACTGCTCGGCGTGCTGCGGGTCGCCGATCTCGTTCAGCATGTGCATCACGGCCTCGTTGGCGCCGCCGTGCAGGGGGCCCTTGAGCGCGCCGATGGCGGCGGTGACCGCGCTGTAGAGGTCGGAGAGGGTGGAGGTGACCACGCGGGCGGTGAACGTCGAGGCGTTGAAGCTGTGTTCGGCGTACAAGACGAGGGAGATCTCGAAGCAGCGGACCACGTCCGGGTCGGGCACGCTGCCGAAGCACATGTGGAAGAAGTTCTCGGCGTAGCCGAGTGCGGGGTCCGGCGGGATCGGGGCGAGTCCCCGGCGGCGGCGCTGGTCGGCTGCGACCACTGTGGGCAGTTTCGCCAGCAGGGTCAGGGACTTGGCGCGGTTGGCGGCGGGGCTGCCGTCTTCCTCGGTCGGGTCCTCGGCGCCGAAGAAACTGACGGCGGTGCGCAGCACATCCATCGGGTGGCAGGTCTCGGGCAGCCGGGGCAGCAGCTCGCCGGTGGTGCGGTCCAGGGGGCGCAGGGCGCGTTCCCGTGCCTGGAACTCCGCCAGTTGGCGCGGGTCGGGGAGTTCGCCGTGCCACAGCAGGTAGGCGACCTCCTCGAAGGAGCGGTGTGCGGCGAGGTCCTGGACGGGGTAGCCGCGGTAGGTGAGGGAGTTGGTCTCCTGGATGACGGCGGAGATCTCGGTGGTGTCGACGACAACACCGGCGAGGCCGCGGTGGATCCCGGGTGTGGTGGTGGTCATGGGTGCCTGCCTTCGTGGGTCAGGTGCCCGGTCAGGTGCCGGGCGGGAGGGTGAAGTCGTGAACGGCCGAGTCGAAGGCCGTGTAGTCGGCGTAGCCGAGGAGTTCGTAGAGGCGGGAGCGGGTCTGCATACGTGACAGCAGGGCTTCCTGGGTGCCCTCGGCGGCGAGCGTGCGCAGGCCGTTCTCCATCGCGCCCATGGCCAGGCGGAGCAGGGTGACAGGGTAGAGGGCGATGTCGTAGCCGAGGTTGTCCAGGGTGCGGGCGTTCAGCAGGCGGCTCTTGCCGAACTCGGTCATGTTGGCGAGCAGGGGGACGTCGACCGCCTTACGGAACGCCTCGAACTCCCGTTCGTCGGTGAGGGCTTCGGGGAAGATCGCGTCGGCGCCGGCGTCGACGTACGCCTTCGCCCGGTCGACGGCCGCGTCCAGACCCTCGACCGCGCGGGCGTCGGTGCGGGCCATGAGCAGGAAGTCCGGGTCGCGGCGGGCGTCCACGGCCGCCCGGACACGGCGGGTCATGTCCTCGCGGGGGACGACCGCCTTGCCGTCGAGGTGGCCGCAGCGCTTGGGGTTGACCTGGTCCTCCAGGTGCAGGCCGGCCAGGCCCGCGTCCTCCATCAGCTGGACGGTGCGGGCGGTGTTCATCGGCTCGCCGAAGCCGGTGTCGGCGTCGACGAGGACGGGCAGGTCGGTGGCCCTCGTCGTCTGCTGGGCACGGGCCGCGATCTCGGTGGAGGTGGTGAGGCCGATGTCTGGCAGGCCGAGGTCGGCGGCGAGGACGGCGCCGGAGAGGTAGGCGGCCTCGAAGCCGGTGTCCTGGATGAGGCGGGCGGACAGCGGGTTGAGGGCGCCGGGCATGGTCAGCAGGCGTCCGGCGGCCAGCCGTTCACGCAGGGCGCGGCGGCGCTGGGCAGGCGTGGTGCGGGTGTGCAGCATCAGAAGAGGCCCTTCGGCAGGTGCGCGTCGTACGCGGCGACCGCCTCCGTGTCGACGGCCGGGAACAGCCCGTCCAGGTCGGCCGCGGTCAGTTCGGCGAGGTGTTCGGCCGAGGTGAGGAAGCGGTCCTGGGCGGCCGGAGCGATGATCCCCTCGGCGAGCGTGCGGAACTTGCCGATGTATGCGGCGCGGTCGAAGGGGCGGGCACCGGCCGGGTGGGCGTCGGCCACTCCCAGCTCGTCCTCGATCACCGAGCCGTCCTCCAGGGTGATGACCGCCCGTCCGCCGAAGGCACGGCGATCCGGGTCGGGGTCGTGGTAGCGGCGGGTCCAGGCCGGGTCCTCGACCGTGGTGATCTTCCGCCACAGCTCGACGGTCCCGGGGCGGCGGGCCCGCTCGGGGGCGTAGGAGCGCTCGTGGTGCCAGGCGCCGTCCTCCAGGGCGACGGCGAAGATGTACGGCACCGAGTGGTCGAGGGTCTCCCGGCTGGCCGTGGGGTCGTACTTCTGCGGGTCGTTCGCACCGGAGCCGATGACGTGGTGGGTGTGGTGGCTGGTGTGCAGCACCACCGAGCGCACCTTCTCCAACGGTCCCGTCTTCTCGCGCAGCCGCCGCGCCAGGTCGATGATCGCCTGGGCCTGGTACTCGGCCGAGTGCTCCTTGGTGTAGGTGTCGAGGATCGCGCGGCGCGCCTCGCCGGGCTCGGGCAGCGGGACGGTGTAGACGGCGTCCGGGCCGTCGAGCATCCAGGCGAGGAAGCCGTCCTCGCCCTCGTAGACCGGGGACGGGGAAGTCTCGCCGCGCATCGCCCGGTCGACGGCCTCGATCGCCGTCTTGCCGGCGAAGGCAGGGGCGTACGCCTTCCAGCTGGAGATCTCGCCCTTGCGGGACTGCCGGGTCGCGGTGGTGGTGTGCACCGCCTGCTGCACCGCCTGGTACACCGTCTCCGTCGGTAGCCGCAGCAGCGCGCCCAGTCCGCAGGCGGTGGCGGCGCTCAGGTGGGCGACGTGGTCGATGCGGTGCGCGTGCAGACAGATGCCCTTGACCAGAGCGACATGGATCTCGTAGGCGGCGACGATGCCGCGCAGCAGGTCGGCGCCGCTGCGGCCGGTTTGCTGGGCCACGGCGAGCAGGGGCGGGATGTTGTCGCCGGGGTGGGAGTAGTCGGCGGCGAGGTAGGTGTCGTGGAAGTCCAGCTCGCGTACGGCGGTGCCGTTGGCCCAGGCCGCCCACTCCGGGGAGACCCGGGCGCGGGTGCCGAAGACCGCGGCTCCAGGTGCGGCGGCCCGGTGGGCGGTGGCCTGGGCGCGGGCGACGGCCACCGGACGGCGCAGCAGGGAGGCGACGGCGACCGAGGCGTTGTCGATCACTCGGTTGACGGCCATGGCGGCACTGCCGGGGTCCAGCCTGTCGGTGGCGGTGGCGACAGCCGCGAGTTTCCAGGCGAGCTGGTCCTCGCGCGGGAGCCGGTCGGCGCTGGGGTGGACACGGACGTGGTGCTCGATCACGGGACTCCTCGAGGATGCCGGGCGGTCAGGCTGATGTGATCGAGCTTTCCCGGCGAAAGGTCGCGGGACCACCACGCCACGGTGCGGAATCCGTACAGCGTGGAGCTGCGAACCTGCGAAGGTTGCGGATTCTGCGGATGCTAGTTTCGCAAGTACGACGCAGTCGCCGAGCGGGCTGCGGCGGGATCCGACGAGGAGGTGGGGCCGTGTCCCGGCAGCCGGCGCACCGCAAGGTCTTCGCCCACGCCAAGCTGCGGCGCCTGCGCCGCGAGCGGGGCATGAACCAGGTCGACATGGCCCGCGCACTCGGCATCTCCACCAGTTACGCCAACCAGATCGAACAGAGTCAGCGTCCGCTGACCGCCCCGGTGCTGCTGCGGATCGCGGAGGTTTTCGGCGTCGACGCGGAGTTCTTCTCCGAGGCGGACGAGGACCGGCTCGCCGCCGACCTGCGGGCCGCGCTCGCCGACGAGGCGTGCGGGGTGGAGTTGCCCGGCGCCGAGGAGATCGCCGAGGCCGTCCGCGACCATCCGGAAGTGGCCCGCGCCCTGGTCGCCCTGCACCGGCGCTACCGGGACACCGCCGAACAGGCCGCGGCCCTCGCCTCACCGGGATCGGGCAGCAGTACTCTGCTGTCCCCAGGTGAGCCGCATGACGAGGTCCGGGACTTCTTCTACACCCACCACAACCACTTCGAACAGCTGGACACCGCGGCCGAGCGAACGGCGCAGGCGCTGGAGCTGCGGCCGGGCCGCGCCGCCGACGCGCTCACCGCGCGGCTCGCCGGCCGGCACGGCGTCAGAGTGGTACAGGCGGCCCCAGGCCGCTCCGGGGACGCCCGGCGCTTCGATGCGGCCGCCGGGCTGCTGTTCCTGTCCCCGTGGCTCAGCGACGGGCAGCGCGCCTTCCAGCTCGCCACCCAGCTTGCCTTGCTGGAGCAAGGTCCGCTGCTCGTCCAGCTCGCCGACAGCGGCCAGGGACTGACCTCTCCGGAGTCGTCGATGCTGGCCCGCATCGGCCTGGCGAACTACTTCGCCGGCGCCCTGCTCATGCCGTACACGGCCTTCCACGCCGCTGCCGAGGACATGAGGTACGACGTCGAGCTGCTGTCCGCCCGCTTCGGTGTCGGCTTCGAGACGGTCTGCCACCGTCTGAGCACGCTCCAGCGCACCGGGCACCGGGGCGTGCCGTTCTCCTTCCTGCGGGTCGACCGGGCGGGGAACATCTCCAAACGGCAGTCCGCCACCGACTTCCACTTCTCCCGGCTCGGCGGCACCTGCCCGCTGTGGACGGTCTACGACGCGTTCTCCGCACCCGGTCGGATTCTCACCCAGGTCGCCGAAATGCCGGACGGCAAGCAGTACTTCTGGGTCGCGCGAACGATCACCCGAGGCGGCTTCGGGCATCACGCCCCCCGCGCCGAGTTCGCCATCGCCCTCGGCTGCGAACTGCGCCACGCCCACCGCCTCGTCTACGCCGAGGGAATTGCCCTGGACGACCCCCGCGCCGCCACGCCGATCGGGCTCGGCTGCCGCATCTGCGAACGCCGCGACTGCGCGCAGCGGGCCCGTCCACCGGCCGGCGGACGGCTGGCCATCGACCCCGACCGGCGTACGTACGTGCCCTACCCGGTGGAGACCCGCACACCCATGACCACACCAGGAGGGGCCACCACGTGACCAGCCGCGTCACCCTCGTCTCGCCCACCATCGGTCCGTCGCTGCGGCAGGCCCGCTTCGACGACGACGGCTCGATCGACGCCGAGCAGGCCGCCCGGGCCCGCGCGGCGGCCGGCTCGCTCCCGCGGGCCGTCCATGTCGTCGTCTCGCCCAGCGTGCGGTGCCGCGAGACGGCTGTGGCACTCGGCCTGCGAGGCGAGGACGCGCCGGGACTCGCAGCCCTGGATGTTGGCCGCTGGCGGGGACTCACACTCGACGAGGTCGCCGCCGCCGAACCGGAGGCGGTGGCCCGCTGGCTCACCGACCCCGACGCGGCGCCCCACGGCGGGGAGTCGGTCAAGGACGTGTGCACCCGGGTCGGGAACTGGCTGGACGCCGCGGCGGAGACGGACGGCCGTACCCTCGCCATGGTCGAACCTGAGGTCGTACGAGCGGCTGTCGTCCACGCGCTGGGCATGCCGACCGGCGCCTTCTGGCGACTGGACGTGCCACCGCTGACGGCGACGGAACTCAGCGGACGGACCGGGCGCTGGAACCTGCGGCTGGGACACCCGCTGGACACACCGGACGCCCCCACGGACCGGTGAGCCACGACGGGCTGCCGCGGCCTGTCGCCGCGGTGGTTCAGGGGGCCGCGTCCCGGTGACGGTGCAGCAGGTCCGCGATCGCGCAGCGCAGACAGTCGGCAGTCATGTCCGAGGGTGCCGTGCCGACGGCGGGGCACGTGGGCGGGTCTGTCGTCGGTGCCTGTCCGGTCTGTTCAGTGCAGGCCACGGGGGATATCAGGGTCTCCAGTTCATGGAGGAGCTGTTCGGTGCGCCTGGCCTGGTGGGCGAGCACACGTACCCGGGCGCTCTGGCCGCCGATCTGCCGGCGGCTGGCGATCAGTTGCTCGTACTCCTCCACCGTGAGGGCCACCGCCTCACGTCCGCCGAGGGTGATGTGGCGCGGCTGGGGTCGTCTGGCCACTCTGTTCCTCCGCTCCTCACCTGGGTGGTCCCCGTCCCGCCGGTCCGTTGCGTGGGTCATGTCAGTGATCCGCTGGCGTCGGTACCCGGGAAAACGCGAGAGGGCCCCCGATTGGTTCCGCGGGCCCTCTCACGCTGGCGGGTCATGTCAATGGGGCGCGGCAACCGGCCTGCCCGCGGCGGCTGTCGCGGGCTTGGGATGCAGCAGCCGCTCGGCCAACTCGCCGAAGACAAGGCCGAATCCGGTGCACAGGGTGACCTGGATGGCCAGTGCGGAGAGGCGGAAACGCCACAGCACGGAGGCCGGGAAGTCGCCCGGTACCTCGTCGATGACGGGCAGGAACGCGTACGCCAGACCGATCACGAAGGCGAAGGCGGCCACCGCGGTGACAGTCGCCCACCAGGTGCCCAGGATGGGTACGAGTCGCTTGCCCAGGATGGTGGCGGCGATCGCGAGGAGCACGCTGAGCAGCATCATCAGGAAGTACAGGGTGGTGCGCTTACCGATGGTGTCGGGGTCGCCGACGGCGGGCGGGTTGGCCGGGTACTTCAGGAACGGGACCACGTAGACCGCGAGCAGCGCGCAGCCGGACAGCAGCAGCGCGGTGGCCCGTGGGCTGAAGCGGCCGACGCGTCCGAGCGCGAAGCAGTAGGCGAGGGCGGCGATGCCGCCGAAGGCAACCCCGTAGACCAGGACACCGGTGGCCAGGCCGGCGGTGGACTGCAAGGAGCGGGAAACGAGTTCGACTTCGTGCTCGTGGGCGGGGGCGTGGGCTCCCTCGAAGGCGATCGCCTTGTCGACGTCGGGTTCGCCGAGGAGGTAGTCGACGACCAGGGCGAGCACACTGGCGGCGAGGCCGGCGAGCATGCCCCGCACGAGGAGGTTTCTCACGGTTGCGGAGTTCATGGGTGCTGGTTTCCCCTCGGGTCAGTGGCAGGGGAAGCCGAGCAGGTGGCGGGCGTCGTGCACCCATTCGTGCACGTCCTCGCCGGAGACGACCGACGTGGCGCCCTGCTCGGCGCCGACGAAGTACAACAGGACCAGCATCAGGATGCCGCAGAAGACCGCCCACGGGACGATCGCGCCGATCGGCAGCTTGGCGGGGAGTGCGGGAGTGGTGGCGGTCGGCGGTGCGGCGTGTTGCGCCATGGCGGGGCCTCCTCGGGAGTTCGCGTCCCATCTGGGTGGTGCACTGGACGACGGCCACGGGTCTGACTCGCCACCGCCCTTTCGCGGGGCGGTGGCACACAGTGGCGCGACCGTGCCGGTTTCCCACCGGCTTCCGTAGTGCCGTCGTCGATATCGTGCCGACGGTACCCCTCGGCCGATACGGGACCAATGCCTCACAGACCGGCGAGAACCCGCTCTCACCGAACCTTTACCGGCAGCGGAGCCGGCCCTTACCCGTGGCGGAACTCCGGCGGCCTCTTGCCGACGAAGGCAGCCATGCCCTCCTTCTGGTCGGCGGTGGCGAACACCGCGTGGAAGAGGCGCCGTTCGAAGCGGACGCCTTCGGTGAGGGTCGTCTCGAAGGCCCGTCCGACCGCCTCCTTCGCCATCATCGCCACCGGCAGGGACATGCCCGCCACGGTCTCGGCGACCGCGAGCGCCTCACCGAGCAGCTCGTCGGCCGGCACGATCCGGGAGACGAGCCCGGCGCGCTCTGCCTCGTCGGCGTCCATGGTGCGCCCGGTCAGGCACATCTCCATCGCCTTGGCCTTGCCGACCGCCCGGGTCAGCCGCTGGGAGCCGCCGATGCCGGGGATGACGCCGAGTTTGATCTCGGGCTGCCCGAAGACGGCGGTGTCGGCGGCCAGCAGGATGTCGCAGAGCATGGCCAGCTCGCAGCCGCCGCCGAGGGCGTAGCCGGAGACCGCCGCGACGGTCGGGGTGCGCAGCTGTCCAAGCCGGTCCCAGGCCGTGAACCAGTCGGTGAGGTACATGTCCATGTAGCCCTGCGGCTGCATCTCCTTGATGTCGGCGCCGGCGGCGAACGCTTTCGACGAGCCGGTGATGACGACGCAGCCGCAGTCCGGGTCCCGGTCGAGGGCCTCGGTGGCGGCCACGACCTCTTCCATGACCTTCAGGTTCAGTGCGTTGAGGGCCTTCGGACGGTTGAGGGTGAGCAGTGCGGTCCGGCCCTTGCGCTCGACGAGGATCGTTTCGTAGGCGGGCGGTTCCTGGTCGATGGTCATGCCTGCTCCCCGTTCTGGTTCCGGATGGTTCGTACGATGCCGGAGAAGTCCTCGGTGGCACCGACCTGCTCGGCGTAAGCGACAAACAACTCCGCCGCGCGCAGGCCGAGTTCCGCGTGAACACCACCGGAGCGGACCGCGTTGGCGGCGAGGCCCAGGTCCTTGGCCATGAGGGAGGCCGCGAAGCCGGGCCGGTAGTCGTGGTTGGCGGGGCTGGCCGGGACGGGCCCTGGGACGGGGCAGTTGACGCTGAGCGCCCAGCACTGCCCGGACGCCGTCGACGCCACGTCGTAGAGCGCCTGGTGGGAAAGGCCGAGGCTCTCACCGAGGACGAACGCCTCACTGACTGCGATCATGGAGACGCCGAGGATCATGTTGTTGCAGATCTTCGCGGCCTGCCCGGCGCCCGCGCCGCCGCAGTGGACCACCTTGCGGCCCATGGCGGCGAGCAGCGGTTCCGCCTCGGTGAACTCATCGCTCCCGCCGCCCGCCATGAAGGTGAGCGTGGCCGCCTCGGCTCCCACCACGCCGCCGGAGACCGGGGCGTCCAGGGCACGCATTCCGGCGGCTACGGCACGTTCGTGGGCGGTGCGGGCGTCAGCGACGTCGATGGTGGAGCAGTCGACGAAGAGGGTGCCGGGCGAGGCCACGTCGAGG
Organism: Streptomyces sp. ATCC 21386; assembly: GCF_018728545.1. NCBI lineage: Bacteria > Bacillati > Actinomycetota > Actinomycetes > Kitasatosporales > Streptomycetaceae > Streptomyces > Streptomyces sp. ATCC 21386. The sequence goes on along the minus strand of NZ_JAAVVL010000001.1, from coordinate 2,632,413 downwards.
ATGTCTCCGTAGAGGCCGAGGACGTGGTCTCCGGCGGGCAGCATGGTGATCACCAGGTCGGCGCCGGTGACGGCCTGGCCCGCCGACGCGGCGGGATCGACGCCCGCGCCGGCCGCTGCCTCCAGGGACTCGGGGGCGAGGTCGTGGCCGCGCACCCGGTGGCCTGCCTTGACCAGATTGGCGGCCATGGGGCCGCCCATGTGTCCGAGTCCGATGAACGCGACGGTCCGGCTCACCACGGCACCTCCTGTGGGTTGTCGGGCCCGGCGAGGGCGAGTTCACGCTCGCCGAGTGGAGCGAAGAAGCGGTCGACGTCCGCGTCGGTGACCTCGGCGAGCGTGGGCGGAGACCAGCGCGGGGTGCGGTCCTTGTCGATGACCTGGGCACGGATGCCCTCCACCAGGTCCGGAGCGGCGAGGGCCCGGCAGGAGACGCGGTACTCCTGGTCCAGCACCCTCTCCAGGGAGCCGAGCCGACGGGCTCTCCGCAGTGCGGTGAGGGTGACCTTGAGAGCGGTGGGCGACTTGGCGAGCAACGTCTCGGCGGCCTCCTTGGCGGCGTGGTCGCCGTGGTCGAGGAGGCGCCCGACGATCTCCTCGACCGTGCCGGCGGAATAGCAGGCGTCGACCCACGGCTGAGCCGCCGCGAGCCGACCGGGTGGTGCGGTCCCTACGGTTCGCCCCAGCACCTCCCGCACCGGGGCGTGCGCGAGGTGTTCGACCAGCGACGGCATGACCTCGGACGGTACGAAGTGGTCGGCGAGCCCGCAGAGCAGGGCGTCCGCCGCGCCCACCGGGCCCCCGGTCAGCGCCAGGTGGGTGCCGAGTTCGCCGGGTGCGAGGGTGAGCAGGTACGTGCCGCCCACGTCCGGGACGAAGCCGATACCGGTCTCCGGCATGGCGATCCGCGACCGCTCGGTGACGATCCGGACAGCGGCGTGCGCGGAGACACCGACGCCTCCGCCCATGACGATGCCGTCCATGACGGCGACGTACGGCTTGGGGTAGCGGGCGATCCGGGCGTTGAGCCGGTACTCGTCACGCCAGAACGCCGCCGACGCCGAGCCGTCCCCGTCGCGGGCGTCGTCGTGGATGGCACGGATGTCGCCACCCGCGCACAGCCCCCGGTCCCCCGCGCCGCTGAGCACGACGGTCTCGATGGCCGGGTCGTGCTCCCAGGCCGTCAGGGCTTCGCCGATACGGCGGACCATGGTGTGGGTGAGAGCGTTGAGGGCCTTGGGGCGGTTGAGGGTGAGGTACGCGGCGCGCCCCTCGGTACGCACCAGGACGGTGTCGTCGGTGGCGGTCATCGATACGCCTCCGTCAGACCGCGGGCCACGATCACGCGCATGATCTCGTTGGTTCCTTCCAGGATCTGGTGGACCCGCAGGTCGCGGACGATCTTCTCGATGCCGTACTCGCTCAGGTAGCCGTAGCCGCCGTGCAGTTGCAGGGCGCGGTCGGCGACCGAGTAGCCGGTGTCGGTGGCGAAGCGTTTGGCCATCGCAATCAGGTACGGGGCCTGCGGGTCACTCCGGTCCAGTGCCTGCGCGGCCTGCTGGACCAGGGCGCGGGCGGCGGCGAGTTCGGTCGCCATGTCGGCGAGGCGGAAGCGCAGCGCCTGGGCGTCCAGGAGTCGGGCGCCGAACGCCTCACGGTCGGCGAGGTGGGCAAGGCTGCGGTCCAGGGCGCTGCGGGCGCCGCCCAGGGAGCAGGCGGCGATGCCGAGTCGGCCGCCGTTGAGGCCGTTCATCGCGATACGGAAGCCCGCGCCCTCGCGGCCGAGGAGGCGGTCGGCGGGCAGCCGGACGCCGTCGAGGACGACCTGCCGGGTGGGCTGGGCGTTCCAGCCCATCTTGCGTTCGTCGGCGCCGAAGGTGACGCCGGGATCGTCCTTGTCGACGACGAACGCGGAGACACCGTCCGCGCCTTCACGGCCGGTGCGGGCCATGACGACGTACAGCTGGGAGGCGCCGGCGCCGGAGATGAACTGCTTGACCCCGGTGAGGACCCAGGCGTCGCCGTCGCGGACGGCCCGGGTGGTGAGGGCTGCCGCGTCGGAGCCCGCGCCCGGCTCGGTCAGGCAGTAGCTGGCGAGGTCGTCCATGGCGCACAGGCGCGGCAGCCATCGCTCGCGCTGCCCGGGGTCGCCGTAGCGGTCGATCATCCAGGCGACCATGTTGTGGATGGAGAGATACCCGGCGATGGACGGGCATCCGGAGGCCAGGGTCTCGAAGACGAGGACGCCGTCGGCGCGGGTGAGTCCGGAGCCGCCCGACTCCTCGCGTACGTAGACGCCGCCGAGGCCGAGTCCGGCGGCCTTGCGCAGCACATCGACCGGGAAGTGCTTGTCCCGGTCCCAGTCCAGGGCGTGCGGGGCCAGATAGTCCTGGGCGAAGTCCAGCGTCGTCTCGACAAGGGCCTGTTGGTCCTCGGTGAGCCAGGTCGTGGTCATCGCGCTCAGCCCATCGTCGGGATGGTGAAGCTCGCGCCCTCCTTCGCCCCGGAGGGCCAGCGCGAGGTGACGGTCTTGGTCCGGGTGTAGAAACGGATCGCGTCGGGGCCGTGCTGGTTGAGGTCGCCGAAGCCGGAGCGCTTCCAGCCACCGAAGGTGTGATAGGCGACCGGGACGGGGATCGGCACGTTCACGCCGACCATTCCCGTGTTCACCCGGCGGGTGAAGTCGCGGGCGGTGTCGCCGTCCCGGGTGAAGATGGCCACGCCGTTGCCGTAGACGTGCTCACTCGGCAGGCGCAGCGCCTCCTCGTAGTCGGTCGCGCGGACCACGGAGAGGACCGGGCCGAAGATCTCCTCCTGGTAGATGCGCATGGCCGGGGTGACCCGGTCGAAGAGCGAGGCTCCGGCGAAGAAACCGTTCTCGTGTCCGGGCAGGGTGAAGTCCCTTCCGTCGACGACGAGTTCGGCGCCCTCCTCGACTCCGAGGTCGACGTAGGAGCGCACCCGGTCGAGGGCGTCCCTGCCGACCAGGGGTCCGAAGTCCGCTTCGGGGTCGTCGCTGCGGCCGATCCGCAGCGAGCCGACGCGCTCCTTCAGGCGGGCCACGAGCGCGTCGGCGGTGTCCTCGCCGACCGGGACGGCTACAGAGATCGCCATGCAGCGCTCCCCCGCCGAGCCGTACCCGGCGCCGATCAGTGCGTCGACGGCCTGGTCGAGGTCGGCGTCCGGCATCACGATCATGTGGTTCTTGGCGCCGCCGAAGCACTGGGCGCGCTTGCCCTGGGCGGCGGCGGTGGCGTAGACGTGCGCGGCGACCGGGGTGGAGCCGACAAAGCCGAGGGCGGCGACACGCGGGTCTTCCAGCAGGGTGTCGACGGCCTCGCGGGCGCCGTTGACGACGTTGAGGACGCCGGGCGGCAGGCCCGCTTCGAGGAAGAGTTCGGCGAGCCGGAGCGGGAGTGACGGATCCCGCTCCGACGGCTTGAGGATGAAGGCGTTTCCGCAGGCCAGGGCCGGAGCGGCCTTCCACAGGGGGATCATCGCGGGGAAGTTGAACGGGGTGATCCCGGCGACCACGCCGAGCGGCGCGCGCAGTGAGTGCACGTCGATGCCGGTCCCGGCGTTGTCGGTGAACTCCCCTTTGAGCAGGTGCGGGATGCCGGCCGCGAACTCGACGACTTCGAGGCCGCGCTGGAGGTCGCCGTGCGCGTCGGCGACCGTCTTGCCGTGCTCGGACGACAGCAGCCGGGCCAGCGCGTCCTTCTCCTGCTCGACGAGCTGGAGGAAGCGGAGGAGGACGCGGGCGCGGCGCTGCGGATTCCATGCGCCCCATTCCTGCTGGGCACGGGCGGCGTCGGCGATGGCCGCCTCGGTCTCGGCACGGTTCGCGAGGGGCACGAGGCCCTGGACCTCGCCGGTGTTGGGGTCGTACACATCGCCGTAGGACCCCGAGGTTCCCGGGGTGTGCTTGCCGCCGATGAAGTGGGTCAACTCGCGCACGGGGGCGCGGTCTTGTACGCGGACCATGGGTGCCTGCTCTCGTCAGGTGATCCGGATGGCGCGCCAGTTGCTCCGCGCGCGGAGGGACACGAGGGTGTCCGGAGGCGTGCGGGGGCGGCGCGAGATCGCGTATGGCGAAAGGCCGTCAGTCCCTGACGGTGGAGTGCCGGAAAAGACCAGCGCGAACGGGCGGTCGAGCCTCGCTGGGATCGTGAACGCACACCGGTGCCATGCGTGTCAGCTCCATCCTCGTGGACAACACGGAACAAATCCCACGGCCGGTATCCTGACTCCCGGATCAGCGCGCGCCGTCCGCCTTCCCGACATCCTGCTCGCCAGTGGCGTCCTGCTCGACGGCGTACTCCCCGGTCACAGTGGCGGGACCGTGCCGGAATCACACCGGCTTCCCTGCACCGCGGGCCTACGCTCACGACTATATAGTTGGACGTCCTAGTAAATCCAGCCCGCGCGCCGGGCCATGAGCACGAGACAAGCGAACGGCTCGCCCGTACTTCATCAGCTCGATGGGCCGACATCCCACTGATCTCGTGCCGACCTGCCCTTTCCAAGGCACACTGTCCGGCACGTGAGACACCTGGGAAGGCGGGGGCATGGACGGGACAACACTGGTCCGGGTAGCGCTGCGGCACCGCCGGACGAGCCTGCTGGACAAGACACTGCTCAAGGACTCGGCGTCCAGGAGGCACACCTTCGCCGCCGCCCTGCAGCAGTTCGAGGAGCAGTTGCACGCGGCGCGGGTCGTCTCCGCCGCCACGCGTCCGATCAACCTGTACTACGGCCTCGTCCAAGCCGGACTCGCAATGGCAGCCGCGCATGTACCGGGCACATGGACCTTCAACAAGCACGGCCTGAAGGCTCTCAACATGGAGTCGGCCATCCCTGATGTCTCGGTACGACCTGACGGTTCGGGCGCGTTCCAAGCAGTGTCCGACGCCACCGGATCGCCACGAACAGAGAATGCGATCAGTATCGGATCCTTGTGGAACTCGATTCCCGAACTCGCCGAAGTACCGATCACTGGGCTGACGACCGCCCCAGCCGTCACTCTCATCGCCGACAGCCGCCCAGTCGTCCAGCCCCGCATGGGCAGAGCTGCACCCCGGCCGGCAAAGGCGGTCGAGTACCTGAGTGCAACGGTCTGCGTGAACAACGACCTCCCCGAACCGCAGGACAGGAAAGCCTGGCTGGAGGACTTCCTCCCCAAGTACCCGGGGCTCAACGGCGGACAGCTCTTGGGTAGCGCCGCAGACTCCTTCCGACAGATTCGCCCCGGCCGGTTCACCGTCGAATTCTGCTGGCCGGCGCCCAGAAACGGCATGGAGGCGGCAGAGATCGACAGCTTCTTCGACGCGAGGGCGCCTCAGTACCGCTTCGTCGCGGACCGGTATCTCAGACCCACCCTGGAGCCCGGCAAGACGCCCCCTACGCCCCTCATGTCATGGTGGCTGCTCCTCTACACCTTCTCGATGCTGGCGCGCTACCAACCACGCAAATGGTCCGAGGCGCTGGATGTGGACAGATCGCGCAGCGCGGCGGCACTGGAGTACGCCCTGGACGTCGCCCTCGAAGTGGTTCCTCACCTGGTACTCGAAGGGCTGGATCAAGATCTTTTGTTGCTGGCCAAACCGATCGCTTTCTGACGCCGAAAAGGACGATGCCGGGGCAGGTCGCGTGGAAGCGATGTCGGGTTACGGGCAGCGGAGCCTCACGGCCAGGAAGGTCGGTTGTCGATGGGTCTTGTCGTACCGGCGGGGATCGACGAGCCGGGCCTCCGGCGTGGCGCGCGGTTCCGTCAGCTCCTCCAGCATGAATCCGGCTCCGAGAAGCTCTCCGAGGAACTTCTCCAGAGTCATCTGCCAGTAACTGATCTCGAATTCGTCCCCGAACGGCAGTTTCACCCGTTCATCCGCGAAATAGGAGCCGCCGAAGTAGGTCCAGTCAGCAGTGGGATGGGTGGTGGAGACGACAAGGGCGGCGCCCGGCCGCAGCACACGCCGGATCTCGGCGAGCAACTGCCCTCGTGCGTCGATGTGATGGTAGACGAGGGCCATCACCGCAAGGTCGAACGACTGATCCGCCAAGAAGGCCAGGGGTTCCTCCAGGTCGTGGTGATGCAGAACGGCTCCGTCTCCGAGCCGCTCCCGCGCAGCCCGCAACAGCGCCTCGCTCCCATCGACGCCGACCACCTGCCCGGCCCCCAGCCTGAGCAGATCGGCGGCGTAGTGGCCAGCTCCACAACCGAGGTCCAGAATCCGAAGGCCGCTCACGTCACCGGCGAGAGTCAGCGTCGCCGGGCGGTCGGTGTAGGCGTTGTAGGCGCTCTCCGTGGCCTGAGCGGCGAACTTCTCGCCCATCTCGTCGTGATACGCGGTCTCAGCTCTCATCGGGGTGCCGGTAAGAACGCTGTCACCAGCCGCAAACGAGGTGTGTCACGTCCGGCGACGTGCGGCGGGGTCGCGTTCAGCGACGTGTCGGGCGACTGAGTCGACGCCGGGGCGGGCGTACCGCTCCAGGGAGCGGACGGAGGCGTGGCGGGAGCGGGCCAGCAGCATCGGCGTGGACGTGCCGTCCTCGGCGTCGTGCGTGAGGGCACTGTGGCGGAGCCGGTGGAGTGTGAAGCCGTCCAGGTCCTCGATGTCGTCGGCTGAGGCGAGGGGGTTGGCCGGCAGCCGGGTGTTCTCTTCGAAGATCTCTTCGGCCCGGCGGTAGGAGAGCCGGGCCCGGCCGGTTTCCGGGCATACGTCGAGCGTCGGGGTCCCGGCCGGGGCCTTGCGGTCGGTGAGGAACAGTGGGCCGCGGGTGCGGCGGGCGATGAGGCGGGGCAGGAGTTGGGCGGTGCCGGACTGCCAGTGAATCCACTCGGTCGCCCCGCCCTTGGCGGTGATCTTCCCGCGCTTGTCCTGCGGGTACAGGTCTTCGACGTTCAGGCAGAGCACCTCGTCGGCGCGGGCCGCCGACTCGTAGAGCATCTTCCAGAACGTCTTCTCCCGCAGGGCGACATCGAGACGCCACAGGGCGGCGATCTGGTTCTCGGCCAGGGCCTTGGTACGGTCCGGCGGTGCTGGCCGCCGCTCGATGCCGATCGTCGGGTCGCCGCCGATCCATCCCTGGCGCTGCCACCAGCCGATCGCCTTGCGGGCGATGGACAGCTCGCGGTTGACGGTGTCGGCGTCCATCTCGTCCGCCCGCGCCGCCGCCAGTTCGGCCAGCACTTCCGGCAGCGCCGGATCGTCGATCGCGGCGACGGGGAAGACGGGCGGCTTCGCGCCCCGGCGGGCGGGGCCGGTCGGCGCGGGTTCGCCGGCGAGCATCCACCCCCACGTCGTCAGCGAGATCCGGTAGATTCGCGCGGAGGACTTCGCGATGCCCGCACCGGTGAGGTACCGCTCGACCGCCGCGGTGTACGTGGCCGGAGGGGCGGACATGGGCACGACGCGGGCGCGCGGCAGCCGGAGCGCGCCCCCGCTCCCGAGTTCGGTCACTGGTTCGATCGTCACGTCTGCCCATCCTTCCGGAGCTGCCGCAGTAAATGCGTACACCTCGCCCCGGCGGCTGGAATACCCCGCCGCAGGTCGCGGTGATCACAGTAGAGGCTCTGCCGCAGTAAATCCGGCATTTACTGCGGTAGCGGAGCCCTCAAGATCGACAGACGGCGGCTTTTGACCTCACCTTGGCTGGACCCCAAGGAGAGCAAGGTGGGACCTGTGGATGGTCGTACTCACCACGTACTCCGGCGACCAGCCGACCGCGTCGCCCACCCTGCCCGTGCTCTCGGCAACGGAATCCAGTGGCTGCGCGACGAAGTGCCCGAGGCTGTGTAGACGTTTCACATTGCCTTTGGTCCCCGCGTAGTCCCACATGCTGCGGTTCATACCTGGGAAGAAGATTACTTCTTTTCCCCAGGCCGTGATGCTCGCGAGGGCCAGGTTGTCGGCGATGCCACAGGCTGCCTTCGCAATCGTGTTGCAGGTGGCCGGAGCCACAACAAACGCGTCCGCCTGCGCCGGGAGTGTGAGGTGCAGCGGTGCCCGGACCCAGTCCTCGTCAGTGTGTACCTCGGCGGCCAGTTCGGGGACGAAGGTGTGGGCCCGTGGCGTGAGAATCACCGTGACGCCGATGCCTTCGTGGAGGAAGCCGTCCACGAGGGCATCGGCCTGGCTGGCTGCGCTGGATCCGGACACCGCTAGCAGAACCCTGCTAAGTGGATGCCGCATGGGGCTCCTTCTGCTCCTCGCGCGGGAGCTTCAGTGACGCGCGCAGGGCGAACCATGCCGCCAGGACGCTGCCGGCTCCGGCGATCCAGAAGACCGCGTCCGGCCCGGTCAGTACGGCGAGCGCTCCCGCGGCGATGAACCCCAGGGTGGCGGCCAGGGATTCAAGGCCGGACAGGGCCGAGAACACCCGTCCCTGGACTTCGGGGGCGACGGTTTCGTGAAAGCGCGCGAAAATGAAGCTCTCGGCGACCGCCCCGCCCACGCCAGAGAGAACGATCAAGCCGGCCACAACGGGCAGGGAGCCCCCGGCTTCGGGGATGAGGCCGACCGAGGCGCCCACCACGATTACGCCGGGCAGGACGCCTTGGCGCAGCGACAGCCGCTTGCCCAGCCAGGCCACCACGAGACCGCCGATGGTGATGCCGACGGTGGAGGCGGCCATAGCTACGCCGTAGCCGCTTGATCCGTGGCCCCATTCCTGCATCCTGCCGGGGAGCAGGATCTGAAATGGCGCGGTCGCGAGGGCCATGACAGCCAGGGCGATGGAGAGTCCGGTCTCGATGCCTCCCTGCCGGATCAGTCGCAGACCGGACCAGTCGAAGCTCACCTTGACCGGCTCGCCGGCCGGTTTCACGTTCGGGACCCACAGCAACATGAGTACTTGGGTCAGGAACAGGCCGGCAGCGATGAGGACGGTCCGCGGGGCACCGAGCGTGGCAATGAGGAAGCCGGCCAGCAGGGCGCCCACAGCTCCGCCGACGGGCCCGACGATGTTGATGTATCCGTTGGTCTTGACGTACTCGCCGTCCGGGATGGTCGCCGAGAACACCTTCCGCAGTCCGCCGGGGTGGGGTTGGCGAATCACGCCGACCAGGAAGGAGATGGCGAGCAGGACGGGGATCGGCGGCTCGTCTTTCATGGCGAGCGTGGCGAAGAGAGTGAGGAGACATGCCCGGCTGAGCAGGGAAGCGGCCAGCACACGGGACGTGGAGTAACGGTCGACAAGTGATCCGGCAAGTGGCATGAGCAGGACGGGGATCGTGTAGAGCGCCAGCTGTAGAGAGAGCAGCAGGGTGGACTGGCTGGCCCCGAAGATGCAGTAGGACAAGGCGATGCCGGCCATGCCGGCCGAGATCGCGGTGTTCGCGTAGAGCAGGCAGTAACTGATGAAGCTCCGGTACGACGTCACGGGGTCCCCCCTGTCAGGAAGCCGTTCAGGGCCTCCCGCACCGCTGACTGGATCTCCGGATCCGCCTCGATGTTGGGCAGCCTCTCGGTGAAGACTCGCCGCCACCAGAACCCCTGCGGGAGGTGGTCCAGGTCGAAGATCTCCACCTCGGCTTCCGAGAGGTCGCGGTAGACCTGCAGCATGGAGGCCACGTCGGTGGCGTCGGCGGCCCACACATGCTCAAGCGCTGCCGCGAGCGTCGGTGCGGGGCTGCCCGTCGCCTGTACGGCATGTGTGGTGAGGATCCATTTCTTGGAAGGTGGCAGGGTGTCATTCTTCAGGTAGGCGGCTGCTATCAGCAGCTCGATCAGGTACAGCATGAGGCCGCGCCAGGCGTTCATTTCCCCGCGCAGCACTCCCTGGAAAACGGAGCGCCAGTAGAACGACGCGTAGCGGTGCAGCATTTCCGGGTACAGGTCATCGCCGACTCTGCGTATGGAATGGAGTTCCAGGTGTTTCCTCAGCTGGCCGATGCTGCCGAGCCTGTCGTACAGGATCTGCATGGTCCAGTAGTTTTCAAGGTCATCCATATAGGCGGTGTCGAGGCTCGGTTTCTTCGCGGTGAAGTCGGCGAGCTGCTCAAGTCCGAGGAACTTGAGGTTCAAGATGCAGTCAGAACACTTGAGATTGAGAACGACGTAGTCGACGTGGGTGTCGTCACGCCCTTCTTCGATGACCAAGGACTGTGCCTGAGGCGAGAGGATCTTCTCCACGACGAGCCGTACGGATAATTCAGTGCCGATTTCAAGGAAAATCCAGACATCCATGTCGGAATGCCTGTCTTCTATTCCCTGGCGAAATGAACCGCAGAGCGCCGCAGCTTCGACTGCGTTCGATTTCTTCAGCTCGGAGACGACGTCTTCAGCATGCATCAACGGACTCCTGGGTCATGAACTGAACGGAGCTGAGGGCCGCCTGAATTTCACGTCTTGTCACGTAGTCCACAATTCTCACTTTACCGATGCGTTCGGGGATCACGTAGTGGAGTGACCGGCCGCCCCGTTGAAGGACCAGGCGGTCCACGCGGTGGAGGAGGGCGTGGACGTCGAAGTCCCTGTCCGCTATGGGAAGCCCCAGGCGGGTCGCTAGCGAGATGATCCGGCGGAGGCTGGATTCGTCTAGGATGCCTCGCTGCCATGCGATGTGGCTGGCGACGGTGATGCCTATGCCGACCGCTTCACCGTGCCTGAGCCGGAATTCTGTGATGTCTTCGAGCGGATGAGCAATTGAGTGACCGAAGTTCAGTGACCTCTCCAGAGACCGTTCGAAGCAGTTGGTGCCCAACAGTCGGTACTTCAGCTCGATGCACTGCAGTACGGCACTCTGCAATTGAGGGTCTTTCCATGCCAGGCTGGGAAGAGATTCCAGTTCAGCAAAGAGGTCTGGAGAGCCCACTATTGCCACCTTCATCATTTCACCTACGGCCGAAACTGCTTCCCGGCCGGGCAGAGTTCTGAGTGACTCCATGCAGATGTGAACTGACTCCGGATGATAGAAGGAGCCGATGAGGTTTTTCTGCCGGGGATGGTTGACCGCGACCTTGCCGCCAATGGCCGAGTCGACCATGGCGAGCAGAGTGGTGGGTACGTAGGAGACCCGCACGCCACGGAAGTAGAGATTGGCGATCAAGCCGACGGTGTCCGTCAGGGCGCCTCCCCCCACCCCGATGAGCAGAGACCGGCGGTGGATGTGCTTGCGGTGGAGTTGGGAGATCGCCGATTCGGCTGTCGCAAGAACCTTGTGCTCTTCGCCAGAGGGAAGGACCGCATAGCGGGACGCGGGAAGGATCTTGGTGATTTCAGGCCGGCTCCTCACCAGCCCCTCGTCGAGGAAGAAGAAGTGCTCCGGAGCGTCCAGTTGCGACACCAAGGGCTCCAGCGCCATCCCGTGTGTCGTCACGTCGGTCTGATCTCGGCGCGTGACCGCGACGGTCAGGCCCTGCGGGTGCGCGGCAACGTGTAATCCCTCGTCCGCACTGATCGTTCTCTCAACCGGTCTCATCGTGTTCTTCCTGTCGGCGTGTCAACGTTCTTTCAGGTCCTGAACCTCAGGGGTGGCAGTGGGGGAACCACGGTTGAGTGGGCTCGGCTTCCGCTTCCGCCGCAGTACAGGGCTCCAGCTCAGACGGAAGCTGGTGCCTGTCCTCGGCCGGGCAGATGCGCCGCCCTGTCGCGAGGCTCTCCCGGGGGCATGCTTCACCGAAGCACTTGGGCACCAACGGGCAGCTCGCGCATGCGGGGTCGCCTTGGGTAACTTGGCCGGCAACCGCCCACCTCGCCTGCTCGGGCCAGTCGATTTGGAGTTCGCCGTCCGCAATTCGCCCGACGACGGATCCCGCAGGGTCAGCGGCGCACTTGCTGACCCGGCCGTCTGCGCCCAGTACGAGCGCGTAGGGATCGGCCGCCGGGCACGCGTAGGGGCGGTCCTGTAGCCCCGTCACCGTATTGCCAGTGGCAACGCCGTAGGTTGCTGCTTCCATCCTCCAGCGCAACCGGTCCGCAGCGGGCAGCGCCGTGGGACCGTACTCGTGAACGAGGGTCACCTCATACGGCCCTTCCCCCAGGGCGGCGAGAGTCCCGCGCCAGGCAGGAGCGAAAGCGGCGGTAGGCCGGACACTGAGTCGGCGCATGCCGGGAAAGCTTGTCGTCAGGCAGCTGGCCATCTCAGACCAGGAAGAGCCTGGTCCAGCTGGGAGTTCAAGCAGCACCTCGCTAACGTGCCGCAGAGCAGGAGCCAAGTGAGGCAGCCCGTCCGCGGTGACGACAGTGCGGATGCGCAGGCCCGGGCTCGCAGTCATGAGCCGGTCCAAGGTGTCAGGGAGTTCACTGCTCCACGGCGCGGTCAGCAGCAGCGTCACCGTCCATGGTTCATGAGCGGCGTCAGGAACCAACGAACTCAGGGCCTGCAGGCATGCCTCGACGGTGTCAGGACCGCCCTGAACCTGGACGGACAGTCCGCGGCGCAGAAACTTCGCGGCGTAGCCGAACTGGATCCGCCCATCTTCGGCCTTGTCGGCACGAGCAAGGAGGCCAGCATCTCGTAGCTCGCGCTCCACGGCTGGATCTGGGCCCCGCCGACCCCGCAGGACATCGGCTTGCGCTTTGCCCAGCCGGGCCAGCAGACCGTCGACCGTCGAGATGACCATTGGTTCGTTCGGGCATGGGCAGAGCACCACGCCTGACGCCACGTCGTGCCGCATTTCTATCCCCCCGTCCCATTCGTCGGTGCGGCCGCGCGGGGGCCGATAACGTCGTCGACCCCCGCACGGCCAGCTGGATCAGCAGTGGTGAGCCGTGTTCGGACGCTTGGGCTTACGGATGATCTTCATGCATTCCCCCTCTCGATAATCCGGTCGGCAACAGTTCGCCCCGGCGGATCAGGCGTCCAGTTGGCGCCCCGCCCCGGATGGAGGCCGGGACATGCGAGGGATCGCAACCGGCAGGCCCGCATTCGAGTTCCATCCGCCTGGCGGAATCGACAGCATGCGATCGAACGCGCGTGCGGGCAATAGGGGTGGGTTCGTTCCTGGCCGTGCGGAATGACCGCATCCGTGGCCGCACGACGCCTCGGTGGAGATCCTCCGCATAGTGGCGCTGCGGTAGATTTCGCAACCCCGTCCCGCTCCATCCGTGATTCCGGATGCCTCAGCCGCTGCCTCCTGGGCTTCATGTCACGACTCAGTCAAGTTGACTTGAAGCTCACCCATCACAGCGGCCAGTCGACGCATCTGATGGCCCGTGTGGACCAGGACACCATCTGCGTTCTGACCCGATGGGTTGGTTCGCGAAGGGGCAAGAATTCAGTTGATGGGCATCAGCTGCGCCATCAGGCGGCTGGTGCGGGTTTACTGCGGGTGACCTGCCTGGCCGCGGGGCGATGCATTCGCAGTCCCCTTCCGGTGAGCCCAGGAGCCTTGCCGGGGGGCCACCGGCCGCCGTCACAGCAGAGGATGTCGGCCTCGCTGTCGCGCATCCAGCAACTCGCACAGGCCGCGCCGGCACCTGGCGGTTGGTCCAGAAGGCGAGTGCGACGCCGGACCGGTGGCGCCTCTCGGTCGTCGACCGGCAGGCGCCACCATATAGGCGAGGCCAGCACAGTGGGTCCGGGTACGGGTCCGGGGTAGCCACGTGTCGATGTTGCGCCACGCAAGACGTAGATGCTGCCCGCTCGTGCCGTACGGGCGCAGGTTCATTCGTTCTCCACTGTGGTTCGCGGGGTCTGGTCGGCCGGGGCCCGGGGGCCAGGTACGGAGGCCGCGGGGAGGTTGAGGCGGGCGCCCATGTCAAGGTTCACCTCCCCGTACGGGCGTACGTGGGACCAGAACAGCGGGGTCAGGCCGCGCCGGTCGGCGGGCGTGAGGAGGTCGGCCCACTCCGGTTCGCCAAGGATGTCCTGGAGCATCAAGGTGTTCACGAAGACCAGGGCCGATTGCAAGATCCGTAGGCACAGCACGAACATCTCCTGCTCGTCGCGCCGGTTCGAGGCGATCTCGCCGCCCTTGCCGTAGGCGATGACGGAGTTGGCGCCGTTGGAGGACTCCATAACGTTCAGGCCCTCCTCGATCTCCCGCTGAAGGTCCCGAAGCCGCAGGTAGCGGGCCACGAAGATGGTCTTCTGGGCGCGGCCGACCTCCAGCATCGCAGCGTAGGTGGGGTGGGAGGCGTTGCGGGTGAAGCGGCGCAGGATCGCCTCGGTGGACGCGGTACGTGTCCGGATCGCGGTGGCGTACTTGATCATCTGGTCGTACTGCTGGGCGATGAGTTCCCAGCGGATCGGGCGGGTCAGCGCCGGGGTCAGCTGCGGGTAGGCGTCCGGCTCGCCGGCCACCGGCCGGTACAGCTTGACCTTGTTGATCCGCTTGATCCTGGGCAGCAGGACGAAGTTCAGCAGCCTCGTGACGCCGAACCCGATTTCCGACTGGCCATGGCTGTCTGTGTAGTTGGCCTCGATGTCCATCGTGGTGCCGTGCCGCATCGCGCCCTCGATCATCGCGGCGACTTCGGAGGCGGTGCAGTTGATCAGCTGGGAGTGGATGGCCAGGGACTTCTTCTCCACGTGCCAGTAGATGAGCACCCCGCGACCGCCGTAGCGCGAGTGCCACTCGGTGAACAGGTTCTGGTCGTAGGCGCGCACGTGCGTGGAGTCGGAGGCGACCGCGGTCGAGCCCTGGCCCCACAACTCGGCGCTGCGGGCGGCGAAGGTGGCGTTCGCGATCTGGACCGCGATGGCACGGGCCGACTCCGCCGACAGATACCGGCGGCGCACGTAGCGGAGTTCGTCCTCGGTGTGCCCGTGGCCGCCGGACGCCACGACCTTGATGCCGGTGTTCGTGCCGTACGCGTAGATGACCAGCAGCAGGCGTTCGGCCAGCACCTCCGGCGCGAGGCTGCCGCCGCCGGAGACGGAGGTGACCGCGTCCAGGCAGCCGGTCCGCAGCACCGCTTCCTTCAGCATGTCGACGAGCGGCACGATGCCCCAACGCCTCTGCACCTCGGCCTTGACCCTGCGCAGGTTGCGCGGCTCGGGCTGGGCCTCGGCCGCCGTCAGCCGGATCGCGCCGGACTTCCGTTCCGCGATGTCCAGCCAGGACAGCTTCGGCATCTGGTCGTTGAGCAGGGTCAGCTCTGCCGTCATCTGCTCGCGCAGCTCGTCGACGAACACCGCGGCGTCCAGCGGCTTGCGCAGCTCCCGGTAGTTCTCCGCCCGCCTCGCCTCGAAGTCCTGCGGCAGGTCCTCGTCCGGGTTGCGCCACTTGTCGGCGCCGACCACCCAGATCTCCTTGCACTTGAGCTGATCGCGCAGGGCCTGGAAGGCGACGACCTCGTAGACCATGCGCACCACCCGGCGCCGGCCCCGCTTGTCGGTGCGGTGGACGACCTCCGCCCAGTCCCCGCCCATCGCCTTGTGCACCGGCACCGTCTCACCCAGCGGGTAGTACGTCGTGTTCCCGGCGCTCGCGTACCGGGTCACCAGCGCCAGGGCCTCGATCACCGGCCGGTGAGCATTGTTGGAGGAACGGAACTCCAGCACGTCCAGCAGCTTGATCAGCCCGCGCCGGTAGTGGTTGGTATAGGACGCCTTCAACGTGGTCTGCACCGTGCGCCGGTAGACCGGCCCCCGGGTCTTGAACTCGTGCACCAGCTCCCGCAGCGTCGCCTCGCCCCCGGACACCGCCGGGAACACGATCTGGCGGACCGTTCCCTCTGGGGTGCCCAGCGACGCCTCGGCGAGCTTGAAGAGGATGTTCTCCTTGCCCGACACCTTCTTGAACGCGTTGATCAGCTGTTCGGTGACCTTCTTCTCCGCGCGCGCCCCGATCCGGTGCACCGTGGAGATCAGCAGCTCCACCAGCGTGTCGGTGATCTCCCGCTCGCGCTCGTGCAGCAGCGCGGCCAGCAAGGTCACCCGCAGCGCCACCGGATGCGTCCGCAGGTGGGACGGCGACTCCACCGCGGCCCGCGCCCGCCAGCCGGCCACCACCTTCGGCGCGACGTCGACGAACAGATCCCGTGGCAGACCGATCGCCCGCACCGCCAGGAGTTTGTCGATCTCGGTGAGCATCGTCTCCAGGCTCACGTTGCCCGGAGCCTCCTTGACCTTCCCCAGCACTGGCGGCACATCCTCGCCCTCCGTACCGCCGCCCGCGGGTCGGGCGTCGTCCTGGTCGTCGGTGCCACTCGCCACCAGAGCCATGATCCGCTCGATACTCTCCGCAGTCAGCCGCGAGGAGATCAGGCCCGTCAGCGACTCCTCGGCCTCCCGCAGAGCGGCCCCCACGATGCGGTCGCACCGGCCCGGCGTGGGCGGCTCGATGCTCTCCTCCCGGCAGCGGGCCAGCAGTTCCACCCGTACCTGCTCGGGTCTGCGTTCCTTGTGCGCGACGTGCTCGGCCAGATACTCCGTCAGCTTCTCCGCATCCGCGACGCTGCACTCGCGGAAGCCGAGGTGCTCCCGGATCTGCGCACGGTGGTACTCGACCGTACGGCCCGTCCAGTCGTAGGACTCCAGCTCCGAGGCGGGAACCTGTACCTGCCGGGCGACGAACTCCACAGCCTCGCCGGGAAGCTCTGCCCGGTTCCGGGGAAACCGGCCGTACTGCGTATAGAACTTCAGCAGCACTGCGAAGCCAAGGCGCGTCGCACCGCGCTTGCCGGACACGAGCCCCTGCTCATCCTTCAGCAGCGTCCAGTGCTCGACGAGTTCATCCAGGTCTAACGGAGTACGGGCCACGATCGCCGATCGTCCTCGCGGAGCCTCACCCACCGCAGCTGTACGCCTCGGACTCACCCACGCGGGTGACGTCCTCCCAAGATCATCGCCGTTTGCGGCTGGTGACAGCGTTCTTACCGGCACCCCTCATCGGGGCATTCTCGCAGCAGCTGCTTCTCCCCGAGATACCGCTCG
Organism: Streptomyces sp. ATCC 21386; assembly: GCF_018728545.1. Lineage (NCBI taxonomy): Bacteria > Bacillati > Actinomycetota > Actinomycetes > Kitasatosporales > Streptomycetaceae > Streptomyces > Streptomyces sp. ATCC 21386. The sequence goes on along the minus strand of NZ_JAAVVL010000001.1, from coordinate 2,615,590 downwards.
TCTCGGGCCTCACACGATCAGCGAGAGTGCGTCCCAGTCGTCAGCCGCCGCCAGGCAACCTTCCAGGATGGGCAATCGATCGAGCCAGAGCCGAGACGCTGCGCCTTCATCGCGACGAGATGCAGCGCGAGAGGAGTCGCTAGCTCCACAGGCAGCCGGCCCGTAGCGCGCCCACGTCGATCACCGTCCCGGTCGCCGACGCGTACGCGGCGCGGAAATCTGTTCCTACGTCGTGTCGCGCCTCAGTGGTCAGGTCCGTCGCCAGCAGGCGGCTCCAACCGCTTCGTGACAATACGTGATCGCGAGCGGCGTATGGTTCCAGGCCGGTTGCTCTCCTTCATCGGCCACGCCCAGGGATCTTCGATACGCTGATAGATTCCCGCAGTGAGCGAGCAACTGCCCAGCGTTGGCGCCGAGTTGTCCCCCGACGAGATCGAAGCTCTCCACGCCAGGTGGTCTTCCTGCTGGACCCCGAGTGACGTTGCGCAGCAGTTGGCCGGGATCGGCACGCCCTGGTATGTGGCTGCGGGCTGGGCACTGGACCTGTTCCGCGGCAGACAGACACGCGCGCATGGGGACATCGAGATCGGGATTCCGGCCACGCGTTTTCCCGAGGTCCGCAACCGCTTTCCCAGATACGTCTTCGACGCGGCAGGCAGCGGTCGGATCTGGGAGGACGCCACACCAGACGTGCTGGCCGCCGTACATCAGACATGGCTCCGCAATCCGGTCACCGGAAACTACCTGCTCGACGTGTTCCGCGAACCGCACGACGGCGACACCTGGATCTGCCGACGCGACGAGAGGATCCGGCTTCCCTACCGCGACATCATCCACCACACCCAAGACGGCATCCCCTATCTGGCACCCGAACTCGTCCTGCTGTTCAAGGCCAAGGGCGCCCGCCGAAAGGATCAAGCAGACTTCGACGCAACCGTCCCACACATGACCTCGGCTCAGCGAGAAACCCTGGCCGAGCTACTCGCCCGCGTACACCCGGGACATCCCTGGATTGCGGACGTGTAGCCGACGCTGCCCTGGTGGGCTCGCGTATCCAGTAGCCGTCGCCAATCCGCGCCCGCCCCCAATCGCGCAGCGGCGCTTTCGCGCGCACCGTGCAGAGCCAAGGCGCAGCCGTCAGCCGTCGCGGCACACAGGCGGCCTGGAGCCGTCCACGAGCCCGTTCCCTCCATTTGCTTCCTGGGCTTCTTATCGCTCTACCAGCCGAGACTGCGCGGGACCTCTACCGAGAAGCCGAACGGCACGTACAGGTCGGCGAGTTACCGGTGCCAGGGGCCGGGTCAGGCGGAGCGCGCTCACCTCGGGTCCGGCGCTCGACCGCTGGAGGACGCTCCGGGCACTTCGGAAGTTAGGTAAGCCTATGGTAATTTTCGGCCTGCCAGTCGAACTCGTGAACGCGGTCGTACGCGTATCGGGTCAGGGAATCCGGTGACAATCCGGAGCTGACGCGCAGCGGTGAGGGTGACGGGCGGGGCGACAGCCACTGGAGACGGTCACAGCCGGGTCCGGGAAGGCGCTCCGTCTGGATGATCCCGAGTCCGAAGACCTGCTGGCAGCCACCGTCCGAGCGGGCCTCGCGAATAGGCCCCGACGCCAAGGAACCCACGTCGTGCGCCTGTCACATCCTGCTCGCAGTTCTGTCCTGCTCCTGTCCGGAGTGCTCCTGCTCTCGGCCTGCGGCTCCGGCTCGTCGTCCGGCGGAGCCTCGGGCTCCGGCACGTCCGCAGACGCCGAAGCGCAAGCTGTCTCGCTCGACAACTGCGGTGAGAAGGTGACCGTCAAGGCCCCGCCGAAGCGGGCTGTGTCCCTGAACCAGGGCACCACCGAGATCATGCTCTCCCTCGGCCTGGCCGACCGGATGGTGGGCACCGCGACCTGGACCGACCCGGTCATGAAGGGGCTGGAGAAGGCGAACGCCAAGGTGCCCCGGCTCGCGGACAACCAGCCGTCGTTCGAAAAGGTCCTGGGGACCGAACCGGACTTCGTCGCCGCCTCCTTCGCCTCCACCCTCGGTAAGGGCGGGGTGGCCCCGCGCGAGAAGTTCGAGGAGCTCGGGGTACCGACCTACCTCTCGCCCGCCGACTGTGTGGGCAAGGACAACAAGGGCGCCAGCGACGGCTCCCGGACCGAACCGCTGGCCATGGACACCGTGTACCGGGAAGTACGTGAACTGGCCCGTATCTTCGGTGTGGAGGAGCGCGGCGAGAAGCTGATCACACAGCTGAAGGACCGGGTGGCCGAGGCCACGGCCGGGACCGACGCCAAGAAGGCCACCATCCTCTACTGGTTCGCCAACCAGGAGTCCCCCTACATGGCGGGCTGCTGTGGCGCGCCGGGCATCGTCACCGACGAACTCGGTGCCAAGAACGTCTTCGACGACTCCACCCAGGAGTGGCCGCAGGTGAACTGGGAGACCGTCGCCGACCGCAACCCCGACGTCCTGGTCATCGGCGACCTCGTCCGTAAGCAGCAGACCGCGGAGACCGCCGAGAAGAAGATCGAGTTCCTGGAGTCGAACCCGGCGACCAAGAACATGGACGCGGTGAAGAAGAAGCGGTACGTGCTGCTCTCCGGCCAGGCGATGAACCCCACGATCCGTAACGTCGAAGCCGTCGAGACCGTCGGCGCGGCACTGCGCGAGTACGGGCTCGCCGGATGACCACCGCCCTGCGTCCGCCCGGGGCCCGGCCCCTGCGGTCGGGCCCCGGTGCTGTGCGGACCACGGTCGGTCTGGGCGTCGGACTGGCCGTGCTCGCCCTCTCCGTCGCCGTGGCCGTCACCATCGGCCCGGCGGACATCGAGGTCGGCGACGTCTGGTCCGTCATCGCCTCCCATCTGGGCTGGGGCACCGCGGAGGTGTCCCCGATCCGGGACGGCATCGTGTGGAACCTGCGGCTGCCGCGCACACTGCTCGCCGCCGTGTGCGGCGCCGGACTGGCGGTCTGCGGGGCGGTGATGCAATCGCTGCTGCGCAACCCGCTCGCCGACCCCTTCGTGCTGGGCGTCTCCTCCGGCGCGTCGACCGGTGCCGTCGTCGTGGTCGTCCTCGGCGCCGGCGGTGCCCTGTCCCTGTCCGGGGGCGCGTTCGTGGGGGCGCTCGTGTCGTTCGCACTGGTGCTCCTGCTCAGCCACATCCTCGGCGGAAGCACCGACCGGGTGGTGCTGTCGGGCGTTGCCGTGATGCAACTGTTCTCCTCACTGACCTCCTTCATCGTGATGACGGCGGCCGACGCGGAGACCACCCGTGGCGTGCTGTTCTGGCTGCTCGGCTCGCTCAGCGGCGCCGACTGGGGCCAGGTCTGGCTCTGCCTCGCCGTCCTTGCCCTGTCCCTGGTGGTGTGCCTCGGGTACGCGCGCACCCTGGACGCTTTCGCGTTCGGCCAGGACGCGGCAGCCACCCTGGGAGTCGCGGTGGCCCGTACCCGGACGGTACTGCTGTGTGTGACCGCACTGCTGACGGCGGCGCTGGTCAGCGCAGCGGGCGCGATCGGCTTCGTCGGCCTGGTCCTGCCGCACGCCGCGCGCGCCCTCGTCGGCCCCGGGCACGGCCGGCTGCTGCCGGTCACCGCGGTCGCGGGTGCTGTGTTCCTGGTCTGGGCCGACACCCTGGCCCGTACCGTCCTGGACCCCCAGGAGCTGCCGGTGGGCGTGGTCACCTCGCTCGTCGGAGTCCCGGCGTTCGTCCTGGTCCTGTACCGCACGAGGAGGATGCGATGACGACCGGAACCGAGCGACGGGACGAGAACGTCCAACCGCCCCGGCCCGTCCCGGAACCCGGGGCGGCGGCACCGTCCACCCTCAGCGCCGACCGCGTCAGCCGCGCGATCGGCGGGCAGCTGATCCTCGACGGCGTCAGCCTCACACCGCGCCCCGGCTCCGTGACCGGGCTGCTGGGCCCCAACGGGTCCGGAAAGTCGACCCTGCTCAGGCTGCTGTCCGGAGTGCTCACCGCGGCCTCCGGGGTCGTCACCCTCGACGGGCGCCCGCTCGGCGAGTGGGGACGCCGCGCCGTGGCCCGACGGATCGCCGTCGTAGACCAGCACGCCGACACCCTCGTGGAGCTGACCGTCCTCGACGTCGTACGCCTGGGCCGCATCCCGCACCGCCACGCCTGGACACCCCCGACCGAGGCGGACGACGACGCCGTACGCACCGCACTGGAACGCACCGGGCTCACCGACCGCGCCGCCCAGCCCTGGCACACGCTCTCCGGCGGCGAACGCCAACGCGTCCAGATCGCCCGCGCCCTTGCCCAGGAGCCGCGCGAGCTGCTGCTGGACGAACCGACCAACCACCTGGACATCCAGCACCAGCTCGACCTGCTGAACCTGGTCGCCGAACTGCCCGTCACCAGCGTCATCGCCCTGCACGACCTGAACCTGGCGGCCATGTACTGCGACCAGGTCGTCGTCCTCCGGCAGGGCCGGGTCGTAGCCGCGGGCACCCCGGCGGCAACCCTCACCGAGTCACTGATCGCCGACGTCTACGGCGTCCGCGCCACAGTCACTTACCCCGGTCCCGGCGACCGGCCGCACATCCGCTTCCTGGGCACGGCCGCGAAGGACTGAACAGGCACTCTGAAGGTCAGCGCTTTCGAGAGGCCCGGGTCGGTGTGCGGCGAAGCGCACCGGGGCCCGGAAGCTGGCCCGGCGGGCAGCCCGGCGGAACGTGGTCAGGACCGCGGGCCCGGCGAGCATCAGGCAGACGAAGTTGGTGACCGCGCGGCCTGTGTCCCAGCCCAGGGAGGTCGCGATGTCGAAGGCGATGTAGCGCTGCCACTGCTCGGTGAAGGGCAGACCGGGAAGGTAGGCGATCGAGCTGTTCGGGTCGAGGGAGAACGGCCAGAAGGAGAGGTTGAGGAGGAAGCCGAAGAGATAGCCGGAGAGCGATCCGTAGACGGCCAGGAGCAGCACCTCACGGCGGCCACTCGCCCGTGGCAGGAAGCCGGCGATCATACCGACGAACGCGCAGCCGAACATCTGGTACGGCATCCACGGGCCGACCCCGCCGGTGATCAGCGCGGAGGCGAACAGCGAGGTGCAACCGAGTGTGAAGCCGAAGCCTGGCCCGTACACCCGCCCCGCCAGTACCAGGACGAAGAAGACGGTCTCGATGCCGGCAGTCCCGGCTCCGAGGGGGCGTAGTGCCGCGTTGACTGCGGATAGGACGCCGAGCATCGCCAGCGCCTTGGAGTCGATGCCGCCCTCGGCTATCTCGGACAGCACCACGCACAGGACGAGCAGGAGCAGCACGCCGAAGATCAGCGGGGGCGCGTAGTTCGAGCCGAACGTTCCCGGAGCGACGACGAACGGCCAGAAGAACGCGACCACTCCGAGGAAGGCCGCCATGGTCATCACGATGCCGACGCGCGGCGTGAGCCGGATGGCCGCTGCCGCTCGGGACATCACGGGTTCTTCCCCCCGTCGCTGCCGACGGCGAGTGCTTCTTCGACCTGGCCGACCGTCAGGTAGGGCAGCGGGGCCATAATTTTCGCCGTCTGTGGGGCGAAGACAGGCGAGGAGACGATGACTTCCGTCGTGGGGCCGTCAGCGACGATGTCTCCTTCTGCCATGACCACCACGCGGTCGGCTGCCCGGGCAGCGAACTCCACATCGTGGGTGGAGACGACGACCGCCCTGCCTTCCGCCGCGAGGGCATCGACGATGCCGATCAGGGCGGTCTTCGCCCGGTAGTCCAGGCCGCGGGTCGGTTCGTCCAGGAGCACCACCCTGGGCGCGGCGGAGAGCTGGATGGCGAGGACGAGGGCGAGCTTCTGCCCCTCCGACAGGTCGCGGGGGTGGGTGGTGTCGTCGATGCCTGGTGCGAGCCGGTCCAGGATCGTGCGGGCGCTGTCCGCACTCTTGGACTCGATGTCGGCCTGGGCCAGTTCCTGTTTGACGCTCTCCAGGTAGAGCAGGTCGGCGGGTGTCTGCGGGACCAGGCCGACGAGGGTGCGGGCGCGGGCGGCGGCCACGGTGTGCGGATCGGTGCCCGCCGCGCCACGCGCCTGGGTGACCTTCACCGTCCCGGCGCGGCGCGGACCGGATCCCTGGAGTGCCCACAGGAGGGAGGACTTGCCGGAGCCGTTGCGTCCCATCAGGGCGGTCACCTCGCCCGCGTGCAGGTCAAAGTCAACTTTCCGGACGGCCGGGACGCGCTTGTAGGTGACGGTGACACCGCGTGCGGTCAGCAGACGCGGGCGGTCCCCCGCTGCGGGCGGGCGGACGGGTGCCGGAGCCCGGTCGGCCAGCCGCGCGCGCAGAGGTGCGGCGGTGCGGCGGGCGTCACGGACGGTCAGGGGCAGGGGGGACCAGTCGGCGGCGCGCCCCAGTTCCACGATCGGCGGCGCGATGGTCGACGTACGCAGGATGTCGACGGGCGGGCCGAGGCGGGCGTGGCCCTCGCCGGAGAGGTGGAGGACTCGGTCGGCGTACTGGACGACGCGTTCGAGGCGGTGTTCGGCCATGAGGACGGTGACGCCGAGGTCGTGGACGAGGCGGGTGACGGCGGCGAGGACCTCTTCGGCGGCTGTCGGGTCCAGGGCGGAGGTGGGTTCGTCGAGGACCAGGACGCGGGGGTGGGCGGTGAGGACGGAGCCGATGGCGACGCGCTGCTGCTGGCCGCCGGAGAGTTCGTGCAGGGCGCGGTGGCGCAGGTCGGCGAGGCCGAGGAGGTCGAGGGTCTCCTCGACGCGCTTGCGCATGGTGGCCGGGGGGATCGCCAACTGCTCCATGGCGTAGGCGAGTTCCTCCTCGACGGTGTCGGTGACGAAGCCGTCGATCGGATCCTGGCCCACCACGCCCACGACGTCGGCGAGTTCGCGGGGCGGGTGATGGGCGGTGTCGCGGCCGTCGACCGTGACCCGCCCGTACAGGGTGCCTCCGGTGAAGTGCGGCACGAGCCCGTTGACCGCACCGAGGAGCGTGGACTTGCCGACGCCCGTGTGGCCGACGACGAGGCAGAGTTCGCCCTCCTCCACCGTGAGGTCGATGTCGCGCAGGGTAGGTGCGGGGGCGTCGTCGTACTGGATGGTGACCTGGTCGAAGGCGATCACGAGGCATGGCCTCTCTGGACAGGGCCGGGCGGGGGCGCGAGGAGTCCGGCCGCGCCGGCAAGGAGGATCGCGGCGGTCGGTACCAGCGGCAGGGCGGGCCAGGCCAGGGGGTAGAAGGTGGGGTTGAGCTGGGCGGGGTCGTAGCCGAGGTTGCTCAGGAGCAGGACGGCGGACAGGACTCCGCTGCCGGCCACGGCCCATTCGGGCAGGCGCCAGGGGTCGGGGCGGTAGGCGGTGCGGGTGACACGCCGACCGCCCAGGCGCAGGCCCGCCACGCACAGCGCGGCGCCCAGGCCCATGGCGGGCAGTCCGAGGAAGGCGGGTGCGGTCGCGTCCAGCAGTCCGTACGCTCCGGCGCACAGGCCGCACATGCCCGACAGCATCAACGCACCCGTGATGCGGCGGGAGTTGCGGGTGGCGGTGCCGGCGCGGCCGTAGCCCCGGGAGTCCATGGCGGCGGCCAGGCGCAGCGAGCGCTCCAGGGCGTCTTCCAGAACGGGGATCACGATGCCGCGCAGCGCCTTCATGCCCTTCGTGCGTCCGGCGCGCAACTTCCGTGCGCGCGCGACGCGTTGGACGCTCTGCACGAGCTGCGGGGCCACGCTGATCGCGACGGTGACGGCGACGCCGAGTTCGTACAGAGCCCCGGGCAGCACGCGTAGGGCACGTTTGGGGTTGGCGAGGGTGTTGGCGGCGCCGATGCAGCACAACATGCACGCCAGACGCAGTCCGTCCGTCGCCGCCGACAGCGCCGCCTCCAGGGAGACCGGGCCCCCGATCTTGATACCCGCGTACCAGTCGGGGGTGGGGAGGCGCGGGAGCGAGAAGAGGAAGTGGTCGCGGGGTGTGATGCCGGTGGCGAAGACGGCGCGGAAGACGACCCGGATCGCCACGACGGTGAGGGCCAGGTACAGGTAGTACTTGAAGCCGCGCGCCCAGGGCGCTTCGGTGCGGCGGGCGGTGACGACGTAGCCGAGGACGGCGAGGACGAGGAACAGCAGCAGCGGGTTGTTGGTGCGGCTGACGGCGGTGGCCAGGGCGAGCGCCCAGATCCACCAGGCCATCGGGTGCAGGCCGCGCGGCAGTCGGCGCCCGCGCGGGTCCGGCGACGGTCCGGACCCGGTCACGGGTGCCTCGACGGACGTATGGGCCACGGCAGTCACTCGGTACGACGGCGTCGGCGCGCCACGAACACTGCGGCGCCGCCGATCAGGACGACGAGCGCGGCGCCAACGGCCACCGGCGTGATCGAGCCGGGGTCGTGCCGCACCTCGGCGGCGGGGGCGGCGTCGACCACACTGGCGGTGGGCCGGGGGGTGGCGACGGCCGACGGGGTGCGCGTGGCGGCATCAGCCGTCTGGCTCGGTTTCAGCGAAGGTGACGCGCTCGGCTTGGTCGTCTTCGACCCCGAGGGATGTTCCGGTGACGGGGCGGTGGGGTTCGGGGGTCCAGGTGCCGGCCCGGTGTCGACGTCGGGCGGCAGGGCGGGCGCCTCGCCGGTGGCGGCGGGCTTGCTCGTGTCGCCCTGCGGGCGGGTGTTGTGGGCGCGCAACTGGTCGGGGGTGACCTTCGGCCGGCCCTCGGTGCCTTCGATGTCGGTGCCGCCGAAGATCCACAGGTCGACGCTGCCGGGCTTGGGCTTGTAGAGCATCGCGCCGAGCTGGCTGTAGGTCCAGTCGTCGGCGCCGGGGTCGGCGTGCCAGTACGACCAGTAGGCGGAGGCGGGCGGGGTGAGGACGCAGTCGTCCTGGGCGGCTGTCGGGTACTGCTTGCCGCGCTGGTGACCGCTGTATCCGATACGGCAGATGAACGCCGGGCCGTCGTGGCCGGTGCCGGTGGTGCGCCAGCCGCCCTGGTTGAGGAGTTCATAGCCGGTGGTCGGGGTGGTGCCGCAGGAGCGGTAGACCGGGCCGCCCCAGTGGCTGAAGTCGACGGCGAGCACAACGCCGGAGGACGTCGTGCAGCGACCCATCGGCTGCGGGTCGGCCACGGCCGGGACGGTCGTCGTGGCGAACGCGGCGACCGTGAGGCCGAGCGCACCGGCCGCGCGGCCCGCCGCCCGCCGCAGACGTGCGGGGATCACCGTCGGCTCCCCTCGTCGTCCTTTCGGCGGGTCGCGACCACCGTGCGCCAGCCCGCGAGCACCAGCAGCGCGGAGATCGCGGCGAGGGCGCCCACCTGGGTACCGGTGGAGGCCAGTCCTCCCCCGTCGCCGCCTGCGCCGTTGCCGCCGGCCGAGCCGCCCGTGTCACCTGGGGTGACGATGTCAGGGGCGCTGCCGCTCGGGCTCGGGCTGGGTGTCGGCTGCGGTGTAGTACCGGTGAGACTGCGCTTCAGTTCGGCGAAGGAGACGCCGGTGGAGCCGCCGACCGCCTGGGTGGAGGCCCGCAGATCTGAGCCACGCTGCCCCTCCTCGGCCACGTTGAACCCGCCGTCGGAGTTCTGCTGCGAGGCCAGGAACTTGCGCGCCTCGCCGATCTCGTCGGCGTACGCCTCGGCGTCCAGCGACAGGCCCTGGACGGCGAGCGCGGCTGAGTTGACGGAGTTGCCAGCCGCTCCCGGGAAGCCGCCGTCCGACAGCTGCTTGTCCGCGAGCCAGGCGAGGGCCTTGTCCACGGCCTTGCCCGCCCTGTCGCCGCCGGCCAGGTCGAGGGCCATAGCGGCGATGGCGGTGGAATCGACGTCGGAGTCGTTCGTGGAGGGGATCAGGCTGGGCCAGGCGCCGCTGTCGTGCTGGAGGCTTTCCAGGTAGGCGAGCGGTTCCTCGGCTTTTTCGCCGGCCCGCAGCTGGGCGATGAGGGCCAGGGACTGGGCGAAGACGGAAGGGGCGTAGGTGTAGGCGCCCTTGGCGGCGCAGGAGCGGTCGGGTGCGGTGCTCGGCTTGGTGCATACGGCCTTGTCGAGGGCGGCGATCAGATCGTGCCCGGCGAAGTCGCGTGGGTCGCGGCCGACCGCTTCGGCGAGCAGCGCGGTCTTGCCGAGAGAGCCGCCCGTGGCATGGGCGGTGCCGACGCCGGTCCAGTCGTTGACGGTGCGGCCCTCGCCGTCCTGGCCCTCGTGGTCGAGGAAGTCGACGATGCCGCGCAGCTTGGCGTTGTCCAGGCCGGTCGCGGCGAGGGCGTAGGCGCCGTCGATGGTGAGGCCGAAGTCGGCGCGGGACATCCCTGGTCCGGCGGTGTAGTACTGGCCCTGCTTCAGGTTGGCGGCGCTGGTCAGGTAGGCGACGCCCTTCTTCAGGTCGGGGCCGACCCCCGGGGCGGGACGGGTCGGCGGGCCGGTGGGCGGCGGCGGGTCGGTGGGCTCCGTCTTCTTGGTGGTCAGGGTGGCCAGGCTGGTGCCGGCGCCCGCGAGGACGGCGGACGGGGTCGGGTAGATGGCGGGGTCGGTGGCACCCTCCTCGAATCCGAAGCCGCCGCCCGCGAGTTGCTGCCGCGACAACCAGCCGACGGCCGCGTCCGCGCGGGCGATGTCTCCGAGCGCACGCAGGGCCTGGGCGGCGTACGCGGTCGCGTGGACGCTGCCGGTGGTGCCGCCGGTGTAGCCGGGGAAAGCGCCGTCCGCGCGCTGGGCCTTCGTCAGGTAGGTACGGGCCTTCGTCACGACGCCGCCGTGCCCGCCCGCCTTGTTCAGTGCCAGCGCGACCAGGCCGGTGGTAGCGGGGTCGCCGTCGCAGTACTCGCCGGGCCGGATGAGGATGCTGGTGACGCCGCCGTCGCCGCACTGGAGTCGGGTGAGGCGGTCCACCGTGTCCGCCGGTGGCGTCGCTCCCGCACGCAGCAGGGCCAGCACGGCCAGAGCCTGCCCATCGGCGTAGCCAGCGCCCCGGAAGTCTCCCTTCGCCGTGCAGCCGGGCGTGGGCTCACCCGACTCCGGGCCCGCCGCGCACACGTTCTTGACCAGGTCGCCGACGAGATCGTGGCCGCCGAAGGCGTGTGGATCGGCCTCGATGCTCTCGGCCAGGAGGGCCAGGCGGGCGGCGGCTGTCGCGTCGGGAGCCTGATCGGCGCCGTTCGGGTAGGCGTAGTCGCCGGTGTGGGCGGCGAGGAAGGCGGTGACCTTGTCTAGGGTGGCGCTCTTGCCGTCGGTGGCGGCGAGCGCGTACGCGGTCTCGGTGGTCAGCAGGTAGTTGGGACTGTCGGCGCCCTCGTCGACGATGCGTTCCCCGTCGGTGAGGCGGCTCTTGAGCCAGGTCGCGGCGGCGGTCAGGTCGACCTCGCCGGGTGCTCCGGTGGGTGTGGGGCCCGGGTCGGGGGTGCCTGTGCCGCCTGCGCGGACGTCGTCCGGGGTGAAGGCGGGCTTGCCGGTGCTGCCGCCGACGTCCGTGCCGCCGTACACCCAGGCGTCCACATCACCGTCCTTGAGCTTGCGGTCCATCGCGCCGTACTGGCTGTAGGTCCACTCGTCCTGGCTGGGCGAGGCGGTCCAGTACGACCAGTAGGCAGTGGCGGGCGGGGTGAGGACGCAGGGTTCCTTGTCCGGCGTCGGGTACGGGGTGCCCGAAGTGCCCTTGCCGATGCGGCAGATGAAGCCGGGTCCGTCGTGCTGGGTGCCGGTGGTGGTGAAGCCGCCGTCGTGCAGGAGGTCGTAGCCGGTGGTCGGGGTGGAGTCGCAGCCGCGTTCGACCGCGCCGCCGAACGGTCCGAAGTCCACGGCGACGACCGCTCCCTTGGTGGCCGTGCAGTCGTCGATGAGGTCGGCCGCCGCCCGAGAGGCCGTGGTGAGAAACGTCGTGCAGGCCGCCACCAGCGCCAGCAGCGCTGCCGCAAGTGCCTTCCAGGGCACGGGACTTGTGCCTGCCCGCCCGTCTCTTCGCTCTCCGGTCCGCACAGCTGCCCCCTCGTCCGTCCCCTGTCCGGCGCGAGGGTAGACGTGGCTGAGGGCCCTCGGCTGCGTGGGTGAATCCGCGCACGAGAGCTGGTCGCACCACGCCGTAGTCCGCGACGGCGTCTGTTGCTCGATCACGCTCCAGGCATTCCGGCTCGCGCGGCGGTGTGCCGGGCCCACGGTTGCGGGTCAGCGCCGGAATTCGACCGGCTTCCCCTGGAACTTGTTGCGTATCAGGCGGATTCGAACACGGTTCACAGGGAGCGTCAAGGTGAGGTACAGGACACCGCAGGGGTTGTCCGGGGCCCCTCTGGCGACCGGGATGCCGGTCGGGTACCGTCCCGCACTGCCGAGTGGGGGAACCCGGTGGGAGTCCGGGGCTGACGCGCAGCGGTGTGGGGCGGCAAAGGGGCCGGCCCGAGCCCGAATGCCCAAGCGGTGAAGCACCTTTGGCAGCCCGTCCACGCGTTCGGACGGCGGTCCGGGCCGCTGCTCCTCTGCGGGCCGGCCGGCGTCCTGCACCCAAGGAGCACGCCATGCCCCGACCGCTGACCCTCAACCGTCCCGCGCTCGTTGCCGCCGCCGCGCTCGGCGCCTTCGCCCTCACCACCCTTCCCGCCGCGGCGACCGCCACCCCGGCCCAGATCGCCACGTCGAAGACGAACGGTGTCGCCTACCTCAAGTCCCTCCAGGCGGCTGACGGTTCCTACGCCGGCTCGGGGCTGTCCAACGAGTGGGCGTTCAGCGCGTTCGCCGCCGCCGGCACCGCCGCCGTGGACGTCACCCCGGGCGGGGACACCAGCAAGAACGCCAGAACCGTCTACCGCAACCTGCTCTCCACCAGCGGCTGGCCGTCGGCCTCCCCTGTGGTCACCGACTACGAGCGCGCCGCCCTCAACGCCTACGCCGCCGGCGTCGACCCGGCCCGTGTCTCCGCCTCCCGCAACCTGATCGCCGACATCTACCGCTACTGGCAGACCGCCGAGCCCGGCTATTTCGGCCCGTCGGCGAACTTCAACGCCACCGTCTTCGCCGCGCTCGCGCTGAACGGCGCGAAGACGACGACGGGCCAGGTCCGCGTCCCCCAGGCCCTGCGCGAGGCGATCACCACCCGGTTGCGCGCCAACCAGCACAACGACGGCGGCTGGAACTACAGCAAGGCCGAGGGCAACGCCGCTCAGCTCGCCGCCGCGAGCGACATCGACATGACCGGCGCGGCCATGGCCTCCCTGTGCGCCTCCGGCGTGCCGAACACCGACACGGACATCGCGCAGGCCAAGGCGTTCCTCAAGAGCAAGCTGATCGCCAACAGCGGTGCCTTCAAGGCCCTGTTCGGCGTCAACACCGACTCCAACGGCTGGGCGGTGTCCGGCCTGAACGCCTGCGGCATCAACCCGCAGACCGGCGACTTCCTCACCTCCCAGGGCAAGACGCCGGTCGACTTCCTGATCGCGCAGCAATTCAACCCCGGCGGCGGCTTCAAGTACCTGCCCAGCGACACCGGCCCGTCCGCGTACGCCTCCATCGACGGCCTACGGGCGGTGGCCGGCGGCGGCTTCACCTCCGCACCGCCCGTCCCGGCCACCGCCGGCGCGCCGCAGTGGGTGGGCGAGAACTCCTTCACGTCCGGTACGGCGACGAAGCTGGCACTGACCGTGGACGACGGTGCCGGCAACCTCAAGGTCTGCTCCGTCGCCCTCACCCCGACGGGCTCGACGACCACGCTGGGCGCTGTCCTCGACGCGGCCGTCACCTCGGCCACCCCCTCGGGCTGCGTGACCGCCGTGACCCCGGCATCCGGCACCGGCGCCGTCACCTCTGTGAACGGCAAGGCCAACAGCGGCGCGAACACCTGGAAGGTCAGCGTCGACGGCTCGTCGTTCGTCTCCGCCGCACGGGAGTACGCCGTGGGGGTCGGCGACACGATCGCCGTACGCTGGGGCTCCTGACCAGGGACCGGCCGGGCGGCGCCCGCAGAGACGAACGCGCCCTAGAGTCACGCCATGCGCATCGTCTCGCTCCTGCCGGCCGCCACCGACATCGTCGCCGAACTCGGGCTGTCCTCGTGGTTGGCCGGCCGCACGCACGAGTGCGACTGGCCACCGCGGGACGTGGCCTCCGTGCCCGTGGTGACAGGCGCCGATCTGGACCAGAACGCCCTCGGCAGCCGGGAGATCTCGGACGCCGTCGGCGGGGCCGCGCACTCCGGGTCATCGCTCTACACCCTGGACACCGAGGCCCTCGCGGCTCTGCGGCCCGACGTGGTGCTCACCCAGGACCTGTGCGACGTGTGCGCCGTGTCGTACGAGAAGGTCAGCAGCACCGTGCGGTTGCTGGACGCGGACACCCGCGTCCTCAGCCTGGAACCGCGCACCCTCGACGACGTGCTCGACTGCCTGGTCACCGTGGGCGGGGTGCTGGGCGTTCGCGAACGCTCCGAGCGACGCCGGGCCGAGCTGCTGGCCCGGCTGACGCACGTCCGCGCGGTGGTCGCGGGCCGCGCCCGGCCCCGGGTGGTGGCGATCGAGTGGCTGGACCCGCTGTGGCCCGCCGGGCACTGGGTCCCCGAGCAGATCACCGCCGCCGGCGGCGAGCCGCTGCTCGCCGCACCGGGCGAGCACACCCGACCGATGACCTGGGACGCGGTACGTGCCGCACGACCGGACGTGGTGCTGGTCCTGCCGTGCGGCTTCCCACCGGAGCGCACGCTGCGCGAGGCGCACCTGCTCACCGGACTGCCGGGCTGGTCCGACCTGCCGGCCGTGCGGTCCGGGCGGGTCTGGGTTCTGGACGGCCCGTCCTATTTCAACAGGCCCGGCCCCCGCGTGGTGCGCGGGACGGAGGTCCTGGCCCGCGTACTGCACGACGTGCGGGCCGGGGCCGAGCTCACCGCCGACGAGGCACAGCCGTTCCCCGGCCCGCCCAGCCGATGAGCGGAGAACGGGCTCAGAAGGCCGTCCAGGTGAAGGCGACCTCGTCGCCGGCGTTCAGCTTGAACTGACAGCCTCCCACCGGCGTGGACGTCCCGTTGACAGAGATGTTCCAGTAGGCGACACCCCCGCCGCTGACGCCCTTGACCGTTTCGACCAGAAAGTCGTCGAACGACGCGTACCAGGTGCCGTCCCATGTGAAGCCCCGCTTGCGGGCGGCGTCGTCGAGCGCGGCCGTGGGTGTGGGGACGGCCGTGGGATGGGCGCCGCCGTTGGTGCCGTCACATGTGTGCGTCCCTCCGCTCGCGGTGGTGACGTCGTGGCCCCGGGTCTTGATCTTCCCCTTGAAGAGGAGCCCGTCCGGGCCCTGGACAGCGAGACTCACCTTGACCGGAACGTTCGTGTCCACGGCACTCCGCGCGTGGGCGGCGGCCGGAGCGGAGGCGAGAACGAGACCGAGGGCGGTCGCGGCCATCAGGTGGCGGAGTACGGGGTTACGGTCCATGGCGGAGCCTTCCTGGTGCGGGCGGGCCCGCAGCCCGTCACCGAGCGAACGAGACGGCCCGCCTGGCTCTCGGCTTCGCGCTGCGGTCCATGACAGTGGAAGCGGTACAGGGCACGCGCCGGGTCACCCGACTCGCGGCCCCACGGGCCGCACACGGTTGCAGGTCAGCGCCGGATTCGCACCGGCTTCCCCCAGTCACGCGCGTATGCGGTTGTCGTACCTACGCTGTGACACCCCTCCGCACCCGACGCCGGCCGCTGCCGCCGCCTCCGGGCACCGAAGTCCCCGCATCCTAAGGCCCGTTGGGGCCCACCCGACAGCCCTACCAGGCCACGCCCCACCTCGGGCACTCCTCTACGAACCGGCTCCCGGTATGCCGTACGACGACTTCGTCGGCCACCAGGCTCTCCGACAAGTCCCCGCGCCACGCCTTCGTCGATTTGCTGGGCTTCACCGCCTGAGAGCACCGCCCGTCCGTCCGGAGGCCAGCACCAGGATCTCCGCGTCGACCCGTCCCAGCGCGTCGTCACGGGGCACCACCGGGATGCTCTCGCACACCTCGAAGCCGGCCTCGCGAAGGTGCGGCGCGAGTGAAGCGCGGGTCCACAGGCGTTCGCGGACGGCGGCGAGATGGGCCACGGGTTCTCCCTCGCCGTCTCGGGTGGCGTCCGGGAGGAAGAGGGTGCGGGAGAAGTGGGGGCCGTCGGGGTCGTGGCGCATGGCGGCGAAGAGGAGGTGACGTGTGCCGTGGTCGTCGGTGAAGTCGGTGGCCAGGACGCCGTTGCGGCGGGCGTAGGTGGCGAGGGCGGGCTCGGTGAGGACGGGGAGGCAGAGCACGCCGTCGGGAGCCAGGAGGCTGCGGACACGGGTGAGGAAGGCGGTGAGCGTGCGGGCGTCGGCGAACATGTTCACCGCCGTGTCGCCGAGCGTGGCCGTGGTGTAGCCCGTGCCGAGGTCGGTCGCCGGGTCGAGGACGTCGCCGTGTACGACCCGGATGCCCTGGGCCAGATCGGGGTGTTGGATCAGGTGGGCGCGCAGACGGGTGGTGGCGGCGCGGGAGATGTCCACGGCCGTGGTGGGGAGGTCTTCTGCGGCCAGGGCCAGGGCTACGCGGCCTCGGCCGCAGCCGATGTCGAGGACACGTCCGCCTCGCTTGCGTGCGATGGCCGTGAAGTGGTCGGTGTCCCAGGTCTTCGTGGTGGTCTGCTGGTGGAGGTAGGGCTCGAAGGGGTCCTCGTAGATGTCGGTGATGTGCAGCGCGGGCAGGCGGTCCAGGAGGTGACGGAAGGGAGGGAGGCAGATCCGTCGTACTCGGCCGACGCTGTCGTCAGATCCGCTGGTATCGCTCGTCTCGCTGGTGTCGCTCACTGGGGTTCGGCCACCTTGTGCTCGTCCTTGTTCTCGTCGTTCCCGGGAGTACGGGCCGTTTCGTCGCCCGTGCGGTCGCGGCTGAGCACCGCGTAGGCCAGCGCCACGACGGTCAGGGCGATGCCGGCCATCCACAGAGGTGCGCGCAGGCCGAACGTGTCGGCGACCACACCGCCGGTCAGGGCGCCGAGCGGTACGGCGGCCATGGAGAAGGTGCGGTTGGCGCTGTTGACGCGGCCCAGGAGTTCGGTGGGGACGAGTCGTTGGCGCAGGGTGACGGCCAGGACGTTCCAAACGGCGAAAGCGGCTCCGGTACCGCCCCAGGCGAGGGCGGCCAGGGCCGGGTGCGGGTAGGCCGCGAGGGCGAGGTCGAGCACGGCGGTGACCGCGATCGCGGTGATCTGCAGGGCCCGACGGTCGAAGCGGCGTACGAGGGCGGGGGTGGCGAGGGAACCGGCCACGCCGCCGATCGCGCCGACGGCGAGCATGACGCCGTAGCCGGACTCAGAGACACCCATGGGGCCGCGGGCGAGCAGCACCAGGGTGGCTTCCCAGGCCATGGTGAAGAAGGTCAGGGCCGCGCCGGTGAGGACGATGGTGCGGATGAAACGGGCCCGCCACAGCCAGCGCATGCCCGCCGCCGCGTCGGAGACGACGGTGCGGACGATCGGCCCGTGTGGTCTGGCGGGTGGGGCCGGGGTGCGGATGCGGGTGAGCAGGAGGACGCCGACGAGCATCGCGGCGGCGTTCAGGCCGAAGGGCAGGGCGGGTGAGACGGCGAAGAGGAGGCCACCGAGGGCCGGGCCGGCGAGGTCCTGGCCGACGCGTTCGGCGGTGACCAGTGCGCTGTTGGCCTGTTCCAGCTTCTCGTCGGCGACGACGCGGGGCACGAGGGTCTGCGCGGCGTTGTCGTAGGCGGCCTCGCCGATGCCCAGCAGGAACGCCGTCGCGTAGAGCAACGGCATGGACCGTACGTCGGCCAGCAGGGCCAGGGCCAGGAGGGCGAGGAGGACGGTGCGGGCGGTGTTCGCCCAGGCCATGAAGGTCTCGGGCCTGCTGCGGTCGACGAGCGAGCCGATCGGCAGGCCGAAGAGGAACCAGGGCAGGAAGATGCAGGCCGTCAGGGCGCTGACGGCGAAGGGGTCTCGGGTGGTGGCCGCGGCGAGCAGCGGCAGGGCGACGACGCGGACGCCGTCGCCGAGGTTGGAGAGGGTGGCGGCGGCGAGGAGCCGCGTGAAGCGGGTGTCGCGGCCGGCGGCGGACGTCACTGGGGCGGCTCCGTGGGGCGGGCACCTGCGGCCAGGGCTGCGGCGAGGCGTCCTCGGGGTGCCTGGGCGGGGAGCGCTGCGTGGCGGTCGATGATGCGGTGGGCCAAGTCGTCGGTGTCGACGGTGTCGAGGAAGGCGCGCAGTGCGGTGAGGCGGTCCTTGGCCTGTGCGGCGACGGTGTCGGGGGTGTCGGCGAACCGCCAGGGGAACGTCTCGCGCAGGGCGGGGTCGGATGCGGCTGCCTGGTCGACGAGGTCGTGCAGGATGTCGGCCCACATGGGTGGGGTGTCGCCGCTGAAGGTGATGTGGACGGACTCGCTGTCGGTGGTCCAGGCGTCGTGGACCACTCCGCGCGGGATGTAGAGGGAGTCGCCGGGGTGCAGGTCGAGTTCGGCGATCACGGGGGTGTCGTAGCGCTCCCCCGGTGCGGGCATCGTGCGCGGCCACTGGGTCGGGGGAGCTTGGAGGCGCCAGTGTTTGACACCGTGGACCTGGCGGACGAGGACGGACATGGGGTCGTAGTGCGGTCCTGCGCCGCGTGAGTGGGCGGGGGTGAGGTAGGCGCCGGCGGAGGCGGGAAAGCCCAGCTCCGCTGACAACTGCTCGCAGAAGTCGGCCACTTCGGGGCAGTAGCGCACCAGGCCGCGCAGGACGACAGTGGCGCCGCGTTCCATCTCGCGCAGGACGGCGTGCGGGTCGGCGACGCCGTCGGCCTGGCCCGCGCCGGTTCCGGTGCGGTGGGTGAAGCGGGCGGCGGGGACGTAGGCGCCGTCGCGCAGGAGCCGGAGGTAGGGGATGCGCAGACCGCGGTGGACGACGAGGTCCTCGGCGAGGCTCAGCCCGAAGACGTCGTCGAAGTCGCCCAGGTCGCGGGAGTGCAGGGGTGTCATCTCCCAGACTTCGCGTAGCTCGTCGGTGTCGCTGACGAGGCGTTCCAGCACCATGGCGCGTACTCCTGTTCGTGGCGGTGTTCAGCGGTCCAGCAGCCGGAGACGGGGTGGGTCGGCCAGGCCCAGGTGCGGTGCGAAGGGCACGGCCCGGCTGTCGAGGTCGTCGAGGTCGGTGAAGCCGCGGTCGTACAGGGCCGGGACGAGCACGGTGGTGTCCCAGCGGCTCAGACAGTGCCGGTGCAGGGCCGCGCGCGAGACGCGCTGGAGCGGGTAACCCCGGGCCGCCAGTTGAGCGTTGAGCTGTTCGGCGTCGGCGATCAGCTCACGCAACCGGGTCACACCGGGAGCGGTGCGGACTGCCTCGGCAAGGGCGGGAAGCGGGGTCAGGCCACAGGACCAGCGGTAGGAGCGTACGAGCGCGCGGGCGATCACGTGCTGTTCGTGTGCGGCTGACGCCTCCTCGCCGCTGAGCCACTGGGCGAGACCGGCGCCGGACAGCAACCCCTGCTGCCGGGCGCGGTCGACGGCGTACCGCTCCAGCCGGTCGAGGTCGTCGTCCTGCTTGCCGGTCTCACCGGTGAGGAGCTGGAGCACGGTCCGGTGGTGCAGCTCGGGATAGTCGTCCGCGTAGATCTGCGCGGCGGTGAGGAGTGTGCGGCTCTCGGCGTCGGTGGTGCGCCGCCAGTTCTCCATGTGCACGGTGGTCGGCACTCCGGCGTAGGAGGCCGGGGCGGGTGGCACGGGGTCGAGGGCCAGGCGGGTGAGCAGGGAGCGGGCGTCCTGCGTCTTGATGTCCCAGGACACCGAGGGGCCCCGGGTGAGATCGCGGATCGCGTCGGAAGTCGTCCGGGACACGCCTTGGGCCTGGTGCAGGATGCCCCGCCAGGTGCGAGCGGTGAAAGGCAGTTCCTCGGCAGCCGCCAGCAACCGGGCCTCCTCGTCGGGGCCGAAGACCCGGCGGCGGACCATGCGGCGCAGAGCGACCCGGACGGAGACCAGGGCGACGGTCAGCGCCCGGGATCCGGTGTCGGGTTCGGTGTGGACGAGGGCCACCTCGTCGTCGCGTTCGATGAACCCGGAGGCGTACAGGCGGTACACGATGCCGCTGCCGGTCATGCCGTACGGCCCCAGTTCGGCCGCCCGCAGGGCGCCCATGCTCGCCGCCCCGTACACGGCAGCGCCGCGGGCGATGACCTCGCAGATCTCCTTGTGCCGTACGGACGCCGACTGGAAGAACTGCCCGTCCAGGACGACCAGCCGGTCCCCCGCACCGACCGGACTGGCCGTCAGATCGCCGTGCCGAACCGGCGGGTGGATGACGGCATCCGGCAGCAGGGCGTGGACGGCCTCGGCGTCCAGTGAGGGGCCGGCGTACACATGAGTGGCGCTCAACGCACTCCCCCGTTCATCACGCTTCCCCGTTCATCGCGGTCCGCGCGCTGGTCGCGTTTCCCCTGCTGATCGGGGCCGCCCCGCGCTCGCGCTGACGTCGGTGCGGTCGTCGAAGGCCAGGCCGGGGGCGATCACCTTGACCACGGGGATGCCGGTCGGGCTGGGCAGGACGACGCGGATCGGTTCGGTGCCGGTGCGGGTGGCGATGGGGGCGGCGAGTGTGCGTATGTCGGCCTCGAAGTCCCCGTCGTTACCGACGGTCGGCGACTCCCACCACTCGGCTGTTCTCGTACCGAGTTCTTCCCTGGCCAGGGGTCGTTCGCCGGCCGTGCGGTAGAGCACGGGCGGGAGGTCGTCGCGGGCCCCGGCGATGGCGGTGAGGCGGCTTTGTGCGGCTTCCGTCAGGGCGCGCAGGAGGGCGATGGCGGGGTCGAGGTGGCAGCCGGCGCCGGTGTAGGTGACGGGGTGCGCCTCGGAACGGATACGTGCCTCGAAGCAGGCCGGCTCACGGTCGGCGACCACGACGTCCACGGACACCTGCGCTGAGGCGTACCGGTCGAGAAGAGACCGGCAGTCGGGGTCGTCGACAGTACCGAGGTCGAGTCGGTACCAGTCGGTACGGGGCCGGGCACGTAAGCGGGCGAGCGCGTCCCGCTCGCAGAGCTCGGCGAGCGCGTGGGCGGTCGCCTCGGGGATGGTGTTGCCGGAGGCGAGGCCGTTGCTGGTGGTGCGGAACAGCGGTGGTGTCCACTCCGCGCGGTAGGTGTGGTCGAGGCGGACGGCGGGTTCGGGCACCGGAACCGGGTCGCCGCTCAGCAGCCCTTCACCCTCCAGCCAGGACAACGGCAGATCCACGTGGAGCAGCGAGCCCTCGGCGAGGTCGAGGGCGGCCAGCTCGTAAGGCAGGCCAAGTCGCCGGGCGGTCACGGTGGTTGACGCGGGCGGGAGGTTCTCGGCGTGCCACAGCTCGATGGCCTCCATCGCGGCGGACACCCGTGCGGCGGCGGGCGTGAGGCCCTTGCCCTGAGAAAGGGACACAGTGCGCGAGGCCGGGCGTACGGCCTGGAAGACGGGGATGCCGATGTCGTCGAGCCCGGTCACGTCGGCGACGCGTGTCACTCCGTACCGGGCGAGCTGCGGGCGGATGCGCTGCCAGGTCTCCTCGGGCGGTACGGCGCGGTGCGTGCCGCGCCGGTATCCCTTCGCCGGGATCGCCCCCATGTTGATGGCGCCGGTCGTGAGCACCACTCGACTCCCCCCGCGGTTCCGGCACGAAAGCGGGTGCGGGACGGCGTCCGTCGGACGGACGAGGTCGGGCGGGACGGTCGTCCCGCACCCTGGTCATCTCGGCAGTGCCGATCAGGTGTGGTGGGCCACGCTCACCACGGTCTCCGTCGCTTCGGTCTCCTCGACCTCGAAGACCTCAGACAGTTCCTCGTTCGAGTACTGCATGGTGCGCCTCCTTTCCCCTGCGGAGGTCCCCCGTGTGGGGCCCTGCCGTCACTCTGGCCCACGACCCCGAACTTCTGCAAGGATTTGGCTATTGCAAGATATTCGCAACAAGGGGGCTTGAGTGGCTGGTTTTCCGGGTGGACGCCTGCTGTCGGTCGTAGTAGGGATTGCGGCGCTGGCCGCCTGTGGGTCGGGGGCAACCACGGGCGGTGGCGGGGGCGAGGCCGCCGACTCCTCCGCCGTGAGCATGGAGCGGTGCGGTGAGCGGATCCGGCTGGAGCAGCCCGCCTCGCGGGCGGTGACGCTCAATCAGCACGCCACGGAGCTGGTGCTCGCCATGGGGCTGGGCGACCGGCTGATCGGCTCGTCGCTGCTGGACAACGAGGTGCATCCGGATCTGAAGGCCGCCTACGACAAGGTGCCGGTGCTGTCGCAGAAGGCGTATCCGTCGAAGGAGTCCTTGATCGGGTTGGGTCCCGATGTGCTGATCGGCGGTTTCGGGCCGACGTTCAGCGAGGCCAACGGGCTGCCGCCGGACCAGCTACGGGACGCGGGCATGGGCCTGTTCACGGTCCAGTGCAAGGGCCAGGAACTCACGCTGGACTCGCTCACCGACACCGTCACCGCCCTGGGTGAACTCTTCGGGGAACCGAAGGCCGCCGAACGGCTCAACGCCCGCCTCGACAAGCAACTCGACGCGGTGGAACGGCAGGTGAAGGGCGAGAAGCCGGTCGACGTGCTCGTCTTCGACTCCGGGCAGACGGCCCCCACCGTGGCCGGCGGACAGGGTCTGGCCGACACCCTCCTCGCGACGGGTGGCGGACGCAATGTCTTCTCCGACCTCACGTCCGACTGGGGCGAGACCAGTTGGGACGAGGTGGTCCGCCGCGATCCCGACGTGATCCTCGTGGTCGACTACTTCACCGCGCAGGACACCGCCAAGGCCAAAATCGAGCAGCTTCGCGCCGACCCGGTGCTGCGGGACGTGACCGCGGTGAAGGAGAACCGGTTCCTGACCGTGGGTCTGACGGGCCTCGGTGCCCTGAGCCCCCGCAACCCGGAGGTGGCGGGCCAGATCGCCGACGAACTCCACCCCAAGTCGTGACCCGAACAGCGACAAGGACCGAGACGGCCACGAAGCCGACGGACCAGCGGGCCACGGCCGGGCCTGCGGGGAGATTCCTGGCGCATGGGCTGATACCGCTGCTGATCGTGCTTCTGGTGGCCAGTGCGGTGGCGGGCATCGTGCTGGGCTCGTTCCAGGTGCCGCTGGACGCGGTCGCGCGGGTCGTGGCCTCCCATCTGGGCGGTGATCCGTTGACCGGCACCGACCTGCGCCACGACGCGATCGTGTGGCAGATCCGGCTGCCGCGCGTCCTGCTCGGCGTCCTGGTGGGCGCCGGGCTGGCCATGGTCGGTACGGTCCTGCAGACGCTGCTGCGCAACCCGCTCGCGGATCCGTTCGTGCTGGGGACCAGTTACGGCGCCGGGGTCGGAGCGGTGTCGGTCACCCTCGGCGCCTCCGCCCTGGCCGGGGTCTACTCCCTGTCGGCGGGCGCGTTCGCCGGGGCGCTGGCCGCGACCGCCGTCGTCTTCGCCGTCGCGCAGGCCCATCGCGGAACGGGGGCGGCCCGGCTGCTGCTCGCCGGGGTCGCGGTGTCCTTCGTCGGGCAGGCGATCACCAACGTCCTGGTCCTGGCCGGCGACGACAGCGGCGGACAGGCCGCCAGGGCGGTTCTGTTCTGGCTGCTGGGCGGGCTCGGCGGCGCACGGTGGACTTCGCTGACCGTGGTCGCGGCGGCCACCTGTCTGGCTCTGCCGCTGTTCCTGCTGCGGGCCCGCGCGCTGGACGCACTGCTGCTCGGCGAGCAGACCGCGGCGAGCCTGGGCCTGCGCCCGGCCCGGCTGCGCACCGAACTGTTCGTGGTCACCGCCCTGTTGACGGGCGCGCTGGTGGCCGTGAGCGGGGCGATCGGCTTCGTCGGGCTGATGATGCCGCTGTTCACCCGGCTGCTGCTGCGGACCTCGGAGAACGCTCGCGTGCTGCCGGTCGCCGCGCTGCTCGGCGCGGTGTTCCTGCTCTGGGCCGACCTCGCCGCCCGTATGGTCATCGCGCCGGCCGAGTTGCCGGTCGGCGTGGTCACCGCGCTGTGCGGCGGACCGGTCTTCCTGTGGCTGCTGCTCCGGCGCGGCAACGCGGCCACGACGGGACTGGGCGGGGGCGGGGCCCTGTGACCACTGCCAAGAACACCTGGGCGGCATCAGAGCTCGGAGCAGAGACGTTCACGAGCACGGACGGCCATACTGCCGCCGAACTGTCCATCGGCGGGCTGAGCGCTCGCCTGTCCGGTGTCCCCGTCCTGCGAGGCGTCGACCTGCGGGTGGACGCCGGGGAAGTGCTGGGCGTCGTCGGCCCGAACGGCGCGGGCAAGAGCACCCTGCTGCGCTGTCTGTACCGGGCCCTCGCCCCCGACTCCGGGACCGTGCTGGTCGACGGCGCGGACCTGCTGGCCATGGACGCCGCCCGCTCCGCCCGGTACACCGCCGCGCTCCCCCAGGAGTCCGAGCCGGTCTCCGGACTGCGCGTACGCCGCGTCGTCCTGCTCGGCCGCACGGCGTATCTGCGCGCCTGGGAGAACCCCACCGCCCGCGACCACTGGATCGCCGAGGAGGCGCTGCGCAGGGTCGGCGCGTACGAACTGGCCGACCGCGACCTCGGCACCCTGTCGGGCGGCGAACGCCAACGCGTCCTGCTCGCCCGCGCCCTCACCCAGGAACCCCGCGTCCTGGTGCTGGACGAGCCCCTCAACCACCTCGACATACGACACCAGTTGGAGGCCCTGCGCACCGTACGGGACCTGGGCGTCACCACGGTCCTTGCCATCCACGACCTGGACCTCGCCCTGCGCTACTGCGACCGGGTCTGCGTCCTCGCCGACGGGGCGGTGGTCGCGGCCGGCCCACCCCAGGAGGTCCTGCGGCCCGCGCTCATGGCCGAGGTGTTCGGCGTCAGGTCCCGGCAGGTCGAGGTCGAGCCGGGGCGGTTCGCGTTGTGGTGTGAGCCCCTGGACACCAACGAGCCGGCGGAGCCCGCGCACTCGTTCGCCCCCTCGTCCCCCGTGCCCTCGGAGTCCTCGCAGTCCTCGGAGGAGGAGCCCGCTTGCTGACCACGCTGCTCGTGTACGCCCGTCCGGCCCGTCGGGCGCTCATGGCGAGCGTCGCCGCAGGCGTCGTGGTGTCCGCCTGTTACGTCGGGCAGAGCCTGTTGCTCACGCTCGCGGTGACCCGCGGGCTGCGGGGGGACATGACGGACGCCGTCCTGGCCTGCTGCGCCGCTCTCGCCGTGATCCCCGTACGGGCCGTACTGGTCTGGGCCCGCGAGGTCACGGCGGCCCGCGCCGCCGAGCAGGTCAAGACCGAGCTACGGCTGCGCCTGTACCGCCATCTGCTCACCCTGGGCCCCGGCTACACGGTCCGGCAGCGCACCGGAGCCGTCCTCACCACACTCCAGGACAGCGTGGAGGCGCTCGACCGCTTCGTCAGCGTGTTCCTGCCGCAGGTCCTCGTCTCCGTACTCGGAGCCCTCGGCATCCTCGCCGTGCTGGCGGTGATCGACCCTCCGGTGGCGGTGCTGGTCGCGGTCACGGCGGTCCTGGCCGCCGCCACACCTCGGCTGCTGCGCCACCGGATGCGCCGGTATCTGACCGACTACATGCGTGGCTGGCGCGGTCTGAGCGCCGACTACCTCGACGCCGTGCAGGGCCTGACCACGCTCAAGGCGGTCGGCGCGCACGAGCGCTTCGCCGCCCGGCTCTTCCAGGGTGCCTGGGACTTCTACCGCTCGTCGCTGCGCTTCACGCAGATCGCCACCGTCTCGGCGGGGTTCGTCGGGTTCTTCGCCGCCCTCGGCACCGCCGCCGCAGTGGGCATGGCGGCCTGGCAGTACGCCTCCGGTGACCTGGCCCTCTCGGCGGTCTTCGCCGTGCTGCTGCTCTCCCGCGAGGCGTTCCGCCCGGTCACGGACCTGATGGGCGCCTTCCACGCGGGCCAGGCCGCGCTTCCCGCCCACGCCGCCATCCGCGAACTGCTCGACGCCGAACCCGCCGTACCCGACACGGGAACGACAGTGGTGCCGCGCACCGACACCCCGCCCTGTGTGGTCGTCGACGGCATCCGCTACACCTACCCGGGCCAGGGCCGCCCCGCCCTCGACGACGTCAGCCTCACCCTGGAAGCGGGCACCACCACCGCCGTGGTCGGCCCCTCCGGATCGGGCAAGTCCACCCTGGCCCGGCTGCTGCTGCGCTTCGCCGACCCCGACACCGGCACGATCAGCGTCGACGGCACCGACCTGCGCGAACTGCCGCTCGCCGACTGGCACTCCAAGGTCGCGGTCGTCTCCCAGGACGTGTTCCTCTTCCACGGCACCGTCCACGAGAACATCGCCTTCGGCCGCGCGGACGCACACCCGGCCGACATCGAGACCGCCGCCCGAGCCGCCCACGCCCACGCCTTCATCACCGCGCTCCCGGACGGCTACGACACGGTCATCGGCGAACGTGGGTTGAGGCTCTCCGGCGGCCAGCGCCAGCGCCTGGCGATCGCCCGCGCCCTGCTCGCCGACGCGCCCCTGCTCATCCTCGACGAGGCCACCTCCAGCGTGGACATCGCCGCCGAACAAGCCGTCACCGAGGCCCTGGAGCGGCTGCGCGCCGGTCGCACGGTCCTGATCATCGCCCACCGGCTGTCCACCGTCGCCGACGCCGACCACCTCGTCGTCCTCACCGACGGACGGGTCGTCGAGGCGGCCGAGCCCCGCCAACTCCTGTCCAGGAACGGCGCCTACACGCGTCTGGTCGCCCGTCAGCGCGAAGGAGCCGCATGACCACCACCGCCGCCGTCCCCGAGGACCAGGCCCGCGCGCCCGAGCCCGAATCCCGAGCCGGTGCAACCGAAACCCCCGATCGGCGCGCCGCTCTGCTCACCCTGCTGCGCCCGCACCGCCCACGCCTCGCCGGCGCCATCGCCTGCGGTCTGCTGGACCAGGCCCTCACGCTCGCAGCGGCGCTCCTGGGCGCCCGTCTGGTCGGAGAGGCCCTCTCCGGCGCGGCCCCCGGTGACCTCACCACTTCTCTGTGGCTGCTGGGCGCGCTGGTCGTCCCTAAGGTCCTCGCCGCCTGGGCCGAGTCGTACCTCGCCCATGACCTGGCCTTCCGCGTCCTGGCCGAACTCCGTGACCGCTGCTATCGCGCCCTGGCCGACCTCACCCCCGGCTATCTGCTGCGCCGCCGTTCCGGGGACATCGGCGCCACCGCGATGGCCGACATCGAACTCCTCGAACTCTTCTTCGCCCACAGTCTCAGCCCACTCATCGTCGCCGCATCGGTCCCGGCCGCCTGCCTCATCGCGGCGTTCGTCCTGGACCCGCTGATCGGCGCCGCCCTGCTCCCGGCGATCGTCCTCATGGCCACCGTGCCGTTCTGGCTGCGCCGCCGCTCCGCCGACCAGGGCCGACGCATGCGCGAGGCCACCGGCGAAGCCGCGGCCGAGACCGTCGACGCCGTCCAGGGACTGGCCGAGACCCTGGTCTTCGCCCGCCAGGACACCCAGGCGGAGCGGCTGCGCGCGGCCACCGAACGCCTCGGACACGCCACGCGCGCGCACCGCTCGCGGGGTGGCGTGGAGAAGGCGGCGGGCGACGCGATCGCCGCCGTCGGCCTCATCGCCGTCCTGCTGACCGCCCTCGCCCTCGTCAACAGCGGGACCCTGACCGCCGACCGCGTACCGACCGCGGCCGTCCTCGGCGCCTTCGCCTTCCTCCCTCTCATGACGCTCGTGGACACCTGGCGCGAACTCGCCAACATCCGCGCGGCGGCGAACCGACTCGCCGAGATCGTCACCGCGCGCCCCGACGTCACCGACCAGTCGTCCAGGATCCGGCCCGTCCCCGAACCGATCGACCCGACCGTAGTGTTCGAGGGCGTCCGCTTCCGCTACGGCCCGGACCTGCCCGACGCCGTCGACCAGGTCACCTTCACCGTCCCCGCCGGCTCCACGGTCGCACTGGCCGGCCACTCAGGCGCCGGCAAGACCACCTGCGCCTCACTCCTGCTGCGCCACTGGGACCCCACCGCAGGCACGGTCCGCGTCGGCGGCCACGACCTTCGCACCCTGCCCTTGGACCGGCTCCGCCGACTGATCGCGGCCGTCCCCCAGGAGACCTACCTCTTCAACCTCAGCATCCGCGACAACATCCGCCTCGCCCGCCCGGACGCCACCGACACCGAGGTGGAGGAGGCCGCCCGCGCGGCCCACGCCCACGACTTCGTCGCCGCGCTCCCCGACGGCTACGACACCCCGGCCGGAGAAGGCGGCGCCCATCTCTCCGGCGGACAGCGCCAGCGCATCGCCATCGCCCGCGCCCTGCTCACCGGTGCCCCCGTCCTGGTCCTGGACGAGGCCGTCTCCAACCTCGACGCCGAGAGCGAGGCCGGGGTGGACCGGGCGCTGCGCGCCGCACGCACCAGCCGGACCACGCTGATCGTCGCCCACCGTCCCTCGACTCTCCGCACCGCCGACACCGTCGTCCTCCTCGACGGAGGCCGCATCCTCGACGCCGGACCGCACGACACACTCCTCGCCCGCAGCCCGGCATACCGCCGCCTGCTCAACGAAAGTGCCCGGCAAGTGAGTTGAACGCACGGCGAAGGGCCCCCACAAGTCACGTCCTTGCGGGGGCCCTTCGTCTTGCCGCCTGCGAGTGAAGGTTGAGAAGACGATCACGAGCAGGACGTCTGCGCGGACGCCGTCACGGTCACGGCGTCATCACATTCAGGGGGCCAGCAGCAGGCTGTCGCCGCGCTCCTTGGCGGCGGCGTAACGGCGGGCCACGTCCTGCCAGTTGACGACGGCCCACATGGCGTCGATGAAGTCGACCTTCTGGTTCTTGTACTGCAGGTAGAAGGCGTGCTCCCAGGCGTCGAAGACCAGGATCGGGGTGGAGCCCTGGCCGACGTTGCCCTGGTGGTCGTAGACCTGCTCGACGATCAGGCGCCCGCTCAGGGGCTCGTAGGCGAGGACGCCCCAGCCCGACCCCTGCGTGGTCGCGGACGCCTTGGTGAGCTGCGCCTTGAAGCCCGCGAAGGAGCCGAAGGACTCGGCGATGGCGTCCGCCAGCTCACCGACGCCGTCCTTCTCCAGGGGCTCCCCGCCACCGTCGCCGGTCATGTTGTGCCAGTAGATCGAGTGCAGGATGTGGCCGGAGAGGTGGAAGGCCAGGTTCTTCTCCAGGCCGTTGATGGAACCCCACGCCTCCTTGTCCCGCGCCTCGGCCAGCTGCTCCAGCGTGTCGTTCGCGCCCTTGACGTACGCCGCGTGGTGCTTGTCGTGGTGCAGCTCGATGATCTGCGGGTTGATGACCGGTTCGAGCGCCGCGTAGTCGTAGGGAAGCTCCGGGAGCGTGTAAACCGCCATGTCCAACGTCCTCCGACATAATTGCCACTGATGTGCAGTTGCACGCTAACAGCACTTGCGGTCGCTTGCCGATCAGGCATAGGTCCTAGGACCACGGTCGCGTCGCGGACCCAGGGGGCGTTCTCACTGTCGCAACACACGCGCAACCAGCCGGACACGGCGCTACCGCCGACCGCGCCGCCCGAACCCCGTGATCTGCTGAGGCGGCGCGGACTGCGGTGCACACCGTGCCGACTGCGGATACTGACCCTGCTCCACACCTGCGGAGAGCACCTCAGCACCGGTGAACTCTGTGAGCGGCTGACGCGGTCGGGCGAGGCCGTGCACACCACCACCGTCTACCGCACCCTGGAGACCCTGACGGCCGTCGGCCTGCTGCACTCGGTGCCGGGCCCCGGTCCGACGCGTTACGGCCTGACCGGCGAGCAGCACCACCACACCGTGTGCCAACGGTGCGGCAAGGTCGCGGCCGTGCCGCACGCGCATCTCAGAAGCGCGGTGGACACGATCGAGGAGCTGACCGGGTTGCGGCCGGACTCCGCGGGGTCGCTGCTGGTGTACGGCCGGTGCGCGCGCTGCGCCGACTGAAGCGGTGGGGGCAGCCCAACCGGGTCCCGGGGGCTACTCGGCCGAGGTGGGCCCGCCGGAGGTCAGCCCCGACGTCCACTTCTCCTCGATCCGGCCGACCTTCCACACCAGCAGGGCGATCGCCCAGGTCGCGAAGAACAGCCCGACGATCACGTAGCCGATGGTGTTGAGATCCAGGCCGGAGACCCAGTCCCAGAACGGGCCGTGCAGGTCCGCCTTCTCCGCGACCAGGCCCAGCAGTTCGACCGTGCCGATGAGGAGGGCGACGGCCACGGACAGGCCGGTGATGGTGAGGTTGTAGTAGACCTTGCGGACGGGCTTGGAGAAGGCCCAGCCGTAGGCGAAGTCCATGAAGGTGCCGTCGATCGTATCCAGCAGGGACATGCCAGCCGCGAACAGGATCGGCAGGCACAGGATCGCGCACCAGGGCAGGCCGGACGCGGCGCCCGAACCGGCCAGCACCAGCAGGGCGATCTCCGTGGCCGTGTCGAAGCCGAGGCCGAACAGGACACCGAGCGGATACATCTGACAGGGCTTGGTGATCGACTTCATCACGCGGCCCAGGAGCCGGTTCATGAAGCCCCGGTTGTCGAGCTGCTCCTCCAGGGCGGCCTCGTCGAAGTGGCCGGATCGCATCTGTCGGAACACCTTCCAGATCCCGGCCATGATCACCAGGTTGATGATCGCGATGACGTAGAGGAAGGTCCCGGAGACCGTCGTACCGATCCAGCCGGTGACGCCGTGCAGGGTGGAGTCGCCGTTCTCGACCGGGCCGGCCAGCGCCTTGACGCCCAGGGAGAGCAGGAAGGCGAGGACGAAGACGATCGTGGAGTGGCCGAGGGAGAACCAGAAACCGACCGACAGCGGGCGCTGCCCGTCGTTCATCAGTTTCCGGGTCGTGTTGTCGATGGCCGCGATGTGGTCGGCGTCGAAGGCGTGCCGCATGCCGAGCGTGTAGGCGGTAACGCCGATACCGATGCCGAAGGTCTTGGTGCCCAGGCTGTAGTGGTGCGGGGCGACGACGGCGACCAGCGTGAACCAGCCGATCACGTGCAGGGCCAGGATGAACGCCGCCATCCCGCTCAGGCTCGCCCACTCCCTGCGGGTCATCGACGTACCGAGGCGGTGCCACGAGAGTCCGCGCTCACCTGCTGCGGACCGGACGTCCGGGCGGGCGGAGGGATCGGGAGCGGTGGGCATGGGGACGTGGGCCTCACTCTCGGCGGACGGTCGCGGAACACGTGCGGAACCCACGCGGGGGACACGCGGGGGAGCGACTGCTTTCAGCCGCTCCCCCAGGTTTCTGCGCATCGTTCGCAGGAACAAGTTGGATGCGGCAAAACCCCCGTCAGGATTGCGTCTGCGCTCGGGAACGCACCGGTCAAGGCCCCCCTCGACACTCGGCACCACCGCCCTTCAACCGCTCGCTCCGCTCGGCGGTGACCTGCGCTTCCGGGCACGGCTACACATCGATCCCTCTCTTATTGCACACTTCTTGCAACAACTATTTCAGTGCAGGAAGGGTGGCGATGGGTTCTCCGATCGTGCTCGGCATCGAGTCGTCCTGCGACGAGACCGGGGCGGGCCTGGTCCGGGACGGGCGGCTGCTGGGCCATGTGGTGGCGTCGAGCATGGAGGAGCACGCGCGGTTCGGCGGGGTCGTGCCCGAGATCGCCTCCCGGGCGCATCTGCAGTCGCTACGCCCCGTGGTCCGGCAGGCACTGGACCAGGCGGGGCTGAGCCTGTCCGACATCGGCGCGGTCGCGGTGACCACCGGGCCGGGCCTGTCCGGTGCGCTCCAGGTGGGGCTGGCAGGTGCGAAGGGGATCGCGTACGCGCTGGGGGTGCCGTTGTACGGGGTGCACCACCTGGCCGGTCATGTGGCCGCCGACACTCTGGAGCACGGGCCGCTGCCCGACCCCTGCATGGTCCTGATCGTCTCCGGCGGGCACACCTCGCTCCTCCTCGTCCGGGACCTGGCCCGCGATCCGATCGTCCATCTGGGGGACACGCTCGACGACGCCGCCGGGGAGTGCTTCGACAAGGTCGCACGGGTGTTCGGACTGCCCTATCCCGGCGGTCCCGCGATCGACCGGGCGGCGCGCGAAGGGGATCCGCGTGCCGTTGCCTTCCCGCGCCCGCTCACCGGGCCTCGCGACGCCCCGTACGCGTTCTCCTTCTCCGGGCTGAAGACAGCCGCCGCGCGGTGGGCCGAGGGTCACGCGGGCCGGAAGCTGCCGGTGGCCGACGGCGCGGCCTCGCTCCAGGAGGCGGTCGCGGACGTGCTCACCCGCAAGGCGGTGGCGGCCTGCGCCGAGTACGGCGTGGGCACGCTGGTCGTGGTGGGCGGGGTCGCGGCGAACTCACGGGTGCGCTCGCTGGCCGAGGAGCGCTGCCGGGCGGCGGGGATCGAAATGCGGGTGCCGCCGCTCGGGCTGTGCACGGACAACGGGGCGATGATCGCCGCCGTCGGGGACCTCCTCGTACGGGCCGGAGCGGCACCCGCGCCGCTGGACGTGTCCATCGACCCGTCCGCGCCACTGGAGTACGCGGCCCTGCACCCCGTCACGGCGGGCGCGCCCGGGATGGTGGCGGCGTGACCGGGGCCGGCATCCGTGTCTTCCGGGGCGCCGAGCCGCTCGCGCACTCCGCCGCTCTGCGCTCCGTCTACGTCGACGCGTTCTGCACGCCGCCCTGGAACGAGGACGAGGCGAAGGCGACGGAGTTCGTCGGGCGCCTGGTGAGCGACGCCGAACGGCCCGGTTTCATCGCCGCGCTCGCCTTCACCGACGCCGAGCAGGTCGCCGGGTTCGTCACCGCCTGGACCACCCCCGCCCCCTTCCCCACCGACCGCTGTCACCCCCAGGCCGCCGCCGGCCTCGGACCCGAACGCACCCTCGCCTGGCTGGTCGGCGCCCGCGAGATAGACGAACTGGCCGTCCGCACCACCGCACGCGGGACCGGGCTCGCGGGCCGGCTCCTGGAGGCGGTCGTCGCGGACGCCCCCGAGGGCCGCGCCTGGCTCCTCACCTCGCTCCGGTCACCGCGCGCCCTGTCCTTCTACACCGGCCAGGGCTGGACCCAGGCCACCCACCCCTCCCCCGACGGCAAGGGCATCGCGGTCTTCCTCGGCCCCCGCCATCCGGCCAGTTCCCTGGCCCCCCGACCCCTGTAAGCGCCCGGAGCCCCTGAGATGCGTACCGCCGAGATCCGCCGCCTCCTCGACCACCTCGCCGGGCGCGGCCACACCGTCGTCCCCAGCGCCCCGCTGCCGACGCCCGACGCGACGCCGCTGTTCGTCAACGCGGGCATGGTCCCCTTCAAGCCGTACCTGACGGGCGAGACCGAGGCTCCTTGGCCGCGGACGACCAGCGTGCGGAAATGCGCACGCACCTTGGACATCGAGGGGGTCGGCCGCACGCCCCCGCACGGCTCCTCGCACAGCCGTGGCAGCGGGTCACCGGAACCGGCGCAGGGCGGCGGGCTGCCCGCAGACCGGCGGCCGGGAGCGCTGGCGTCCCTATCCGCGCTGATCACCGATGCCTGAGGAGGCGGGCGGAAGAGCGCCGCACCCCGACTTCGGCCGCCTGCTCCGGGACGCGGCCACCGACACCGTCGCCTGCCACGTCTGCGGGCGGTCCTTCCGCGCGCTGGGGGCGCATGTCCGTGTCCATGGGATGACGGCGGACGAGTACCGCCAGGAGTTCGGCCTGCTGCGCAGTCGGGCGTTGAGCGCGCGCTCCCTCTCCCAGGAACAGTCCCGCGCCCGGCTCGCCGGATACGAGGCATCGAAGAAATCCCGTTCGTACCTGGCGGCGGGCCGGGCGATGGCCCGCTCGGGAGAACTGAACCGGCGGCGCTGGAGCGCGACAGCGGAACGTGCGGCGGAGCCCGAGGAGTTGCGCCGGACGCGGCGGGCCACCCTGACCGCCGGCCGCCGTACCCAGTCCGAGGCCGCCGCCGAACGGACAGCGGCGGCAGTACGCGCCGCAGGATTCACCTGCCTCGAACAGGCCCTGCGAACCGTGTACGCCGACCGGCAGCACAGCGTCGAGGAGACAGCACGTATCCTCGCCACCGGCAAGAACAGGGTCCGTCAACTGCTGACCGAGCACGGCATACCGCTCCGGCCGACAGGTCAGAACTCCGCCGCCGGCCGACACTCCCGTGTGCTGCTCAACGACCGGGCCGCGGCCACGCGCGTGGGCGCCGAGAACATCTCGGTGTGGCTGCGCGAGCGGAGCGCCGAGGGCGTCACGCTGCGGGAGCTGGCGGCGGCCACCGGCCGGAGCATGCCGTGGGTGGCGACCCGGATCCGGACCGACCACCCATCGGACTGACAAGTACCGTCTACGCGACGCCCGTCATGCTCGCGAACACCACCACGTTGTTGGGGTAGTAGCTGCGGTCCTCGTCGAACTCACCGCCGCAGGTGACCAGGCGCAGCCCTGCGTGGTCGAGGTTCTTGTACACCTCCACGGTGGGGAACTCGTCCTTCGGGTACTCCTCGACCCGCTCTACCGCGAACGTCGCCGTCTTCCCGTCCTCACGGGAAACCTGCACCGCGTCACCGGCCTTCAACGTCTTCAGCTTCTTGAAGACCGCGTCCTCGCCGTTCCAGGTGACGTGCCCGGCGATCACCGCCGGGCCCTTCGACCCGGGCGTGGGCCCCGGCTCGTACCAGCCCGCGAGGTCCGGGTCCTTCGGCGTGGTCATCACGCCCTTCGCATCCTGCCCCAGGGTCTCCAGGTCGCTCACCACACCGAGGGAGGGGATGGCGATCCGCTGCGGTGCCGAGCGTGCCAGGTCCGAGGCACTCCCACCTGCTTCCGCGCCGGAGCCTGAACCCGCCGTGCCCGCGCCCGACTGCGTGCTCTGGCCTGGCGAGGTCTGCGAGGCGGCCCCGGTGTCCTGACCCGAGCAGGCGGTGAGCAGGACAGCCGCCGAGGCGAACGCGACCAGGGTTGCGGAAGCCCGCCGCCCTCCGGCCCACACCCTGCTGCCTGTGCCAGTCGGGCTGCTTGTACTGCTTGTACTGCTTGTGGCAACGCTGCTCACGCGGCGCCCCCGATCTTCACGGTCGCCACGTCACCGCGGGACGCCGCCGTCCGCCGCCGCGCGACGAAGAGAACACCAGCCGCTGCCACCGTGGCGGCACCGGCGCTGCCGATCACGACACCAGAGGAAACGCCACCGAGACCCTCCTCGCCGCCGGTCTCGATCCCTCCGACGGGAACGGACCCGATCGCAGCACCCTCCACCTCACCGCAGTTGGCCGGAGCAGTCGCCTCCTGCGGGAGCTTCGGGTCGAGCTCGCTCTTGCCGGCGCCCTCGAAGTCGTACTCACCGTTGCCGTTGGGGTCGATACCGTGCTGGACGATGTGCAGGTCCTTGATCTTCTCGACCACGTCCTGCCCGACCTCGATGGTCCGCTTGTAGGAGATCTTGCCCTCGGCGTCGGCCACCGGCATCCGGTCCACCGCCAGACCGCTCTTGGCCGCGTCGGTGTCCCCGGAAACGGTGAGCGCGATGTTGATGTCGCCGTAGTGGACGGTGGCCTCGGTGTTGTTGAGGATGCCGTCCTTGTTGGTGTCGGCACTGGCGTCCGGGCACACGAAGTCGTGGCCCTCGGTGGAGCCGTGCAGATGCTGCGCCGAGGGCTGCCCCGGCACCATGCCCTCGGACTTGATCCACACGGTCATCTCGGTGCCCCGGAAACTGACCATGGCGGTCCCCTCGGCCCCGGTGTCGTTCAACTCCTCCAGATCGAGCTGGAACGCCGTCTCCTCCGCGGCCAGCGCCGGCGCCGCGCCGGCGACCGCCAGCAGGGCGGCGGCGGGAAGCGCGGCAAGAGCCGCGAGACGACCGGTGCGACCTGTACGACCGGTGCGCTTGGATGTCACGTTCGTTCCTGTTCCGCGGCCCCCGAACGGGGAGAGCCGCACCTCGTACGGATTTCAGGCACCGTCCGGACCGGCGCGATCCGGTCTGTTCCACCGGCCGACCGACGTCCGAAGCCTCAGCGCCCCTGACCCGCACAGCGGTTGCGAACAAGCGACCACCCAGCCACACCTTCCCGGCGAGGACGGCCGCCGGACGATGCACTGGGACCCGACCAAGGGACCCTTATTGCAACCACTATGCAGTTACCAATAGAACGCAGAAAGCGCCGCAGATGTTCAAAGCCGCCCGGACGACCTGCCATGGCGCCACAGGACGGGGCCCCACCTGGCGACGAGAAGCCCTCCCGCTGTCACAGGAAATGGGGAAGTGGCACCATGTCGTGAACGACCTGCAGGTCGTGATGAGTCAGAAGCCCGGACTGCCCCACACGCGACGACCCCGACGCGGACATCCCCTGGACGCGCGGGCACCTCGCCGTCAGGTGCCGCGCCACCGTGAACGAGCCTCCCCGCCACCTCGGGCTCACCAGGACGTGCGGCCGAGGTCCCTGGCTGCGCCGCGGCCAAGGCGACCGCCCCCCGCTCGGACACTTGTTCCACAGTGCCCCCTGATCCCTGCCAACGCACGATCAAGATCGGGTCCACAGACGGTCCGGAATCCGACGCCGCCCACGTCCAGCCGCACCAGTGGTTGGCCGTTCACGGCTCGCGCATGTCCGTGTCCACGGGATGACGGCGGACGAGTACCCCCAGGAGTTCCGTTCCGGAATGCCCGATCCTCTTCCGGTGCGGCGGGAGGGGTACTAGCGTCCAAGAGCACACCCTGTGCATCCCATCCCGCACCTTGGGGTTGCCATGATCCACACCCGGGAACTTTTCGACAGCGTCACCACCGAGAGCAACCTCGGCAACGAGACTCTGGCCGCGGCCGTAGACGTCCTCGCCGAGTGCGAGACCGCAGTGACCGCGTGCGCCACGGGCATGCTTGCCCAGAAGGACGCGGACACGCTGCGCGAGGCCATCGACCGGGACTTGGACTGTGCCGACGTCGTGGCCGCGACCCGCCGGATCCTGACCCGGCACAACGGCCACGACCCAGCGCTGATCACCGCTCAGGTCGAAGCCTGTCTCATCGCCTGCCGGCGCAGCCACGACGTATGCATCGGACATGCCCAGCACCACGAGCACTGCCGCATCTGCGCCGACGCGACCGCTCGCGCCGCCGACAGCTGCCGGCACATACTCGACGCCGCGCGGTCCTGAGAACTCGCCCGCCCTTCCCGTGCTGATGTGACCTCGCCCACATCAGTCTCCCGGAACTCACCAGGCTGCCCCGCCGACTCCTGTTGTGGCCGTTCGCCGGGTCCGCGTTCCCGTCGGGAGAGGGCCGTGTGATCCACACTGCCCTGTCTCCCGCTTCCGTTCGCTCACCACACCGGTGCGTCCGGCCCTGCAGATACGTCGGCGCCGTGTGGCGTCCGGGAGTTGGGGTGGTCAGGTGATTGCCGCGAGCGGGCTGCGTTGGGTTCTGAGTCTGTTGTTCACCGTGCCGGTCCTGTACGGCCTGGGGAAGTCGGTTCTGCCGGGGGCGGGCATCACGGAGCGGATCGATCACGCGCTGCACGCGGCGATGGGGGCGCTCATGGTCGCCATGGCGTGGCCGTGGGGAATGGGCCTGCCGGTCGGTCCGCAGGTCCTGCTGTTCTCGGTGGGTGCGTTGTGGTTCCTGGCCTCCGCTCCGTTCCGCACGGCGGGAGGTTCGCCGGGCAGAGCCGCGGTCGGGGCCCTTCCGCACGTGGTGATGATGGGGGCCATGGCGTGGATGGTGTCGGCGATGGGCTCCTCCGCGACGATGTCCGGCGCCGAAGGATCCGGCGGGATGCACCACATGGCGGGAATGGACATGTCGGGCGGCTCCGGGCTCTCCTCCATGAGCCTGAGCGGAACGGGACCCGTCACGACGGCGGTGCTTCTCGCGATCGTCCTGGGGGGCATCGGACTGGCCTGGTTGACCCGCGCTTTCGACCGGGCGCGGGGAAGGCACACAGACCCACGGTGGTCGGGGGACGGCTCCCTGGTGGAGTCAGGACACATCGGTGCTCTGGCACCCGCGTGTCATGCGGCGATGGCGCTCGGGATGGCGGTCATGTTCGCCCTGCTCGCGTAAGGCCGCGGACTCGGCTCACAGGCGTGGAGAGAGCCTCAGGGACGACACACGGGAACCCGGCAGGCCGTTGTTTCCCGGGGCGGCGGGCGGGGAAGTAACGGTCGAGCCGTCCGTGGCCGAAAAGCGGTGGGCGGAACAGCGGCAGGGAAACAGGGGTGAGGTGCCGTGTCCGGAACACTCGGCAGGGAGGCGTCGTTCGGGGACGGGACGTGGCCCTGGGAGCGACCTGTCATCCGTGCACGCGGATGGACGGTGGTGAGCGAACACGTGCGCAAGGTCTGGTCCTTGCCCGTTCTGACCATCGCCGTGCTCGTCGGGGGCTACGCCTGGCTCGGCCTCTTTGTCGCGGAGATACCGGGAGCCCTGATCGGGGGCGCCGTGGGGCTGGGAGCCTGTGGCGCGCTGCACTTGGCGACGGACCGGGCGGTATCGGGCCCTCGCGGTCACCGCCCCGGTGTCCGGCGCCCCGGACCGCGCTGACGAGCGGGCACTCCTGCTCGGCCGCCGGTGCCGTAGATCCCGACGGCCGAAAATACGGCAGGTCCGTCAGGCCGCGACCGTTTCGGTGACCTCGTATCCCGCTTCCACGATCGCCGCTCGCAGCCGCGCGTCGTCCAGGTCCGTGCCGCCGACGGAGACCGAGCCCGCCGTGACGTCGACGTCCACGTTCGTGACACCGGGGACCTGGGAGACCTCTTCCGTGATGCTCGCGGCGCAGTGCTCGCAGCTCATGCCGGTGACGAGGTAGTGCTTCTGGGCCATGGCTCAACTCCTGGATGCCGCTGAGGCGTTGGTACGCCTCCTGATACGGATGTGACGGCTGACGTGTTCACCCAGGCCGTCCATCACTGAGTCGTCCCGCGTCCAGGGCGGGTTCCCGACCATGGCAAGTGTCACTCCTGAGAGTGATGCACCCGGTGGGCGAAGTGCTCCATACACGGTCCGGGCCGGGGTGCAGGATTCGAACACACCCTGGCACCCCGACAGCCGGAAGACGGTCAACCGGCGGCGGCCGGTCCGGTCGTCCGGCGCTGCCGGAGCGCGCCCACGGCCAGGTCCACGACGAGGAACACGGCGAGCGGTATGCCGAACAGCGGGATGACCCAGCCCACCGCGGCGACCACGACGATGCCCAGGGCGACGGCCCAGGACGGCATGGCGCGCCAGGCACCGCGGGCAGGTGGGGCGCCGACCAGGGCGCGCCGGTCGACACGGGTGGGACGGCGCTGCCACCACATGCGGTAGCCCCACACGATGACGAAGATCAGACCGATGGCCAGCAGAGCGAGCACGATCTGGTTGACGATGCCGAACAAGAGCCCCATGTGAGCCTGGATGCCCCACGTCGTCAGTTTGGACAGGAAGGGCCAGTCGGCGAAGTCCACTCGGTCGACCACCTGGTCGGTCGAGGCGTCGACGGCGACGCTGTCACGTCCGACCGGCCAGAGGTTGCGGGTCTGCGACACGGACCACGCGGTGGCGCGGTCCGCGGGCACGGTGATCTGGACCGGGCCGCCGAGGCCGTCGTCGCGGGCCGCCTTGAGCACCCCGTCGATGTCACTCGGGTCGACCTTCTTCGCGGCTTTGGTCTCCGTGCCCGAGGAGTCCGCGCCGGCCAACGCAGTCGACACGTACGGGGTGTTGGAGCGCAGCGAGTCCAGCGCCTTGCTGAAGTTGGCCCCGGCGTAGGTGGACCAGGTCAGTCCGGTCGCCGCGAGGAACAGCAGACCCAGGGCGATCCACACACCGGTCGCGGCGTGCCAGCTGCGCGTGCGCCGTACGCCGCCCTTCTTCGCGGTCCGGTCGGGCAGCAGCAGACGCCGGGCGGTCCGGTTGCCACGCCCACGGCGCCACCACAGGACCAGCCCGCCGAGGACGAGAACCCACAGCCAGCTCGCGGCGAGTTCCGAGTACAGGTTGCCGACCTGGCCCAGGTGGAGTTCGCGGTGCAGAACGTCCAGCCAGGTGGTGAGCGGGGTCCCGGCGTAGTACGTAGTCAGCTGGCCCGTGACCTTGCCCGTGTAGGGGTCGACGTAGACCGTGTGCGCGTTCTCCCCGAGTTCCGGCAGGGAGAAGTCGACCTGCGTGGTGGCGTCTTGGCTGCCCGGTCGTACGGCGGTCAGCATGCCCTTCGGATGCTCGGCACGGGCGGCCGCCACCTGCTCGGACAGAGGCAGGGCGCTGTCCCCGGTTCGGGAGACGTGCAGTTCCTTGCCGTAGACGAGCGAGTCCAGTTGGGGCGTGAAGGTGTAGAGCAGGCCCGTGACGGCGGCGACGAGCAGGAACGGCGCCACGAGGATGCCGGCGTAGAAGTGCAGCCGCGCCAGCAGGGCGCCGACGCCGCCCGGTCGCCGGGAGGCAGCGGCCGTCGTCGGCTTCGGAGCTGTCGTGGTGCCCTCGGGGTCGTCACCGCCTGGCGCGGGCGGGCTGGGCAGTTCCGGGTCGGTGGATGTCATGGTCACCTCGTACAGATCGGCAGTGCAGGGCGGGGAAAGGCGTGCGGGGCGCACAGCAGCCGGACCGCCGTGGTGCCGTTTCAGCCGCTGTCTTGAAACAGGCGGATGGCGAGGGCTCCCAGTTCCCGGGCGATCGCTCCGATTTCACCGTCCTCGACAGCAGGAAGCCACCGGGCGATCTCACGTAGTCGTCGGATAGCGGGCGTCAGTTCCCCGATACCGCAGGGACAATCCTCACGTGCGACAGTTCCGCGTCGGAGCTCCCGTGACCCGGCTGCACCGTGCCACGATGACGGCACCGGGCCACGATGGAATTCGCCTTCCCGAGCGTGGCCCGGCCTGTGCCCGCCCACCGCCACGTCGCCACATCCCGTCCCCGGTACGGGCGGCGGTCGGCGGGCTCAGCCGGGCAGCGGCCCCCTTTTGTGCTGTCTCCTGCCGTCCGCCTGTCCCAGTACGGCTTCTCCGGACTCCCGCACCAGGTACGGGAGTCCGGATCTCGGGTCACCCGCCGTCTCGCCCTTCAGCGGTTCTCCGGCGCCGCACCGTGCGGACCGCGAGGAATCCGCCGCCCGCGACCACGGCGACCGCCCCCGCGAGTGCGGCGGTGGCCGTGGTGCGGCCGAGGCCCAGGACCGTGCCGGTCGAGCCGCCGGTGTCGGGAGCCGACAGGCTCAGGTCAGCACAGGCCGGCGCGGTGTCGGCGGGCTCGCCGCCCTCTGCGGCCTCGAACTGGAATGCGCTGTCCTGGGCGTCTCCGTCGCCCGCGACGATCGAGTAGGTGAGGGTGATGACCCCCTCGGGCAGCGGGGACACAGCGGCGCAAGCCGTGGTCCTGTCGGTGACGACCGGTTTCCCGACCGGGATCTCCTTGCCGTCCGGCCCGATCATCCTGATCTTGGGCGCGACGCCGGAGGTCAGGTTGTCGAACGTCAGCCTGACCACGTCGGTCTGGGTCCCGACAGTGGCCCCTGGGGCCGGCGCGGCATTCCTGAGCGCGGTGTGCGCGTGGGCGGGGGCAGCGCCCTGGAGCAGCAGCACACCCGCGCACGCGGCAGATCCGGCGACCGTCGTCAGAAGTCGAAGTCGGCGCATGCGATCCGATTGTCCTGTGCCTCGTTGGGGTGGACGACGATGGCGACGGCCTCCTTGCCGGTCTTGCGGGAGTTGGTCACCGTGGTCATGCCCATCCCGGACTTGTCGGCCGTGAACATCAGGTGGATCTCGTTCGGGGGCACGGTCGCGCCGCCCTTGTCGAACTGGAAGTGCGACCCGCCGTTGTCGTCCGAACAGCGCTGGGCGTGCAGGTGGGCCATGTAGACGCCGCCCGGTTTGAGACCGGTCAGGGAGACGGTGACCGTGGTGCCCTTGGAACCCTGGGCCAGCCAGGCCGTGCCCTTGACGTCGTCCATGCCCGGTGGGCGGGTGTCGAGCACCGTGAAGGTGCCCTCCACCACGGTCACGCCGGACATCTTGTAGGCGGGGGTGGCGGAGGGGTCTCCCATCGCCTTGTCGGACATGCCGTCCATGCCATGGGTGGCGGAGGAGGATGTCTCCTTCCCATGGGCGGAGCTGTGGCCACCGGAGTCCCCTCCGCACCCGGTGAGCAGAAGCGTCAGGGCGGCCGCGAGGACAGCGCCCGGGGCAGCCGTGGACCTTCTGCGTGTGAGGGCGGGCGCCGGGGGGCGGCCGGTCGTGGACGGGCGCGCGGAGGCGTGGGTGGACGTGACGTGGTGCATGGGACTGACTCCCGATCGATGCATGAACAACACGCACCGTCGCCCGTGGGCGGGCACGTGCGGGCCGAGGTGGACGAAACACACGGATCGTGGCAGTCGCGCCTGCGCATCGGCCCTTTTCGGCCCCGGCGGAGCGGGAGGCTTCAGGAGACCATGGCGGACTGCGGGCCGACGGTCGCGCGGAGGACTGCCGGGCTGTCCCGAGGTGGTCCTCTGCGGACGACCGCATGCCGCAGCACGGTGGAAGCGTTAGGGGCCGTCG
This sequence comes from Streptomyces sp. ATCC 21386, assembly GCF_018728545.1. Lineage (NCBI taxonomy): Bacteria > Bacillati > Actinomycetota > Actinomycetes > Kitasatosporales > Streptomycetaceae > Streptomyces > Streptomyces sp. ATCC 21386. The sequence continues at coordinate 2,573,298 of NZ_JAAVVL010000001.1, read as the reverse complement.
GGGCGGTGTCCGGCGCAGTCCGGGCCGCGTGCGGACGACGGTCGAGTACCTGTCGTCCGAGGAGACGGTGGACGCGCTGGAGAGGCGCGAACAGCGCGATGGCGAGCGCCCGGCCCAGCCTGTACGCCGCCGCCTCACCGCGCCACAGCCACACCCCGCACACGACGGCGGCCAGCAGGTGCGCCAGGAGCATCGCGAGGGCGCCTTGATGTACCGCGACGGACGATGCCGACACAACATGGGAGGCGCCCTCGGCCCCGCTGTGCGCGAGGGTGGTGCCCGAACCGGAATGGCCCACGTGCACGGCCGTTCCGGAGTGGGGCAGCATCGTGGCACGGTCCGTACGGGAGGCGAACCCCGCGCCTGGTACGCGGACGATCTGATGTGCCACGTCGAACCACAGGTGCAGCAGCCCCTGGGCGACGGTCGTCACGCCGACCACGGCCACCGGGCCGCGTTCCCGACAGGTGAGCCACCAGCCGGCCGACGCCGTCCCGGCGAGCGCCACACCGAGCGCCCACCAGGGCAGCAGATCACCGGACATGAGGGCATGTCCCAGTGCGCTCGTCACCACGCAGACGGCCGCGAAGACACATGCCGACAGTGCGCGCGGGCTGCCGACGCGTTCTCCGGCCGACGTCACGCGGATCGCCCGCCCGGTGCGGACGCAGCTCCGGGACACCAGTCAACTCCTCATGCCGATGGGCTCATGCCTCATACGGATGGGAGCGCTGTTTCACTCAGCCGCGCAGGGCTTGAGTGTGAACTGTCGAGGCCGCCGGTCAGGCGACGGCTATGCCGTCCAGTTTCCCGGCCTTCGCCTCCTCCACCAGCGAGGCGAACTGGCCGGCGCTCATCTGGACGCGCTGTCCGAAGTCGTCGGTGAGCAGGACGCGGCGCTCCGCAGGGGCGCTGGGATCCACGAACAGCTGCGGACAACCGCAGTCACAGTCTCCGCAGAAGGTCGCCAGGGGCTCCAGACCGGTGATCTCATCCATCGTGTATGGCCTTTCAACGCAAGTCGGGGCGCCAAGGCTCTCGCCGTCACCTGGCGTTCGGTACTGGCCAAGGACATACCCTCGGGCGCACTGAACCACGCGCCGGAGTGTGTGATGGCTGATGCACGGTTAAGCGCGTCCGTGCGCCGTTTCGCGCCTTGTGCTTCACGCACCCCGCGTCCTGTGGGAACCAGGCCGGGTATCTCGACGACTACCTGAGGAGGCTCGCTGCATCGCAGCACGTCCCGGCCTCACCGGAAGGCCGTCTCAGCCGTAGCACCCCGAGCTAGGGTGTGGCTATGACTGATCCCCTCACCATTGGCGTACTGCTCTTCGAGGAGACTGAGGAACTCGACGTCGTGGGCCCTTGGGAGGTACTCGGCTTCTGGGCCGCGCACATCGCGACGACGCCCGTGCGCGTCCTGACCGTCGCCCCGCGGGCGGGAGTGGTCCGGGGTTCGAAGGGGCTCGGCATGGTCGCCGACCATGCGGTGCACGAGGCGCTGCCGCTCGACCTGCTCGTCCACCCCGGTGGCAACGGCACCCGCGGCCTGGTCAAGGACGAGGCACACCTGCGGTGGCTACGCTCCCTGCACGAGCGGGGCACCGTGCTGGCGAGCGTGTGCACCGGATCGCTGGTGCTGGCCGCGGCAGGGCTGCTCTCCGGGCGTCCGGCCACCACCCACCGCGACTATCTCGACAAGTTGACGAAGATCGACCCTTCCGTGGATGTGCGGCGCGGCCCGCGCTACGTCGATGACGGGACCGTCGTCACGAGTGCCGGAGTCTCGGCGGGGATCGACATGGCTCTGCATCTGGTGGCCCGTTACGACGGGCCCGAAGCGGCCGAGGCCACGCGATTCGGTATCCAGTACGAGGCTCCGGGGACCGACCGGGTTTCCGGGCCCTGACACCAACTCACAGCCGGTTCAGTGGTCGACGGTCTCGGCAGAGCGGCAGTCGTCCTCCGGGCTCTCCCCCTCCCCCTCCCCCTCCGGACACTTCCCGTTCGCGAGGGGCCGGGCCGCGTACGTGATGCGGATGACGCCGTCAGCATGCCGTTCGGTGCGCGCGCCGACGCCGAAGACGTCGGCGAGGAGTTCCGGGGTGAGTACCTCGAGGACGGGCCCGGCTGCCGCCACCGCGCCCTCGTGGAGGACGACGAGGTGGTCGCAGAGGCGGGCGGCGAGGTCGAGGTCGTGCAGGACGGCGAGAGTGGTGACGCCGGTGGCGCGAATGAGGTCGAGGAGTTCGAACCGGGCCCGGATGTCGAGGTGGTTGGTGAGTTCGTCCAGAACCAGGAGCTGCGGGTTCTGGGTCAACGCGCGGGCCAGCAGGACGCGTTGGCGTTCACCGCCGGACAGGGAGGCGTAGTCGCGGTCCGCGAAGGGCCGTACGCCGCAGCGGTCGATGGCGTCGGAGACGGCCGCGTGGTCCTCGGCTCCGTCGCGGCCGAACAGCCCGTGGTGGGGCGCGCGGCCAAGTGCCACGATCTCGGCGACCGTCAGGCCCGTGGTGTTGCCGCCCGCGTCCTGGAGAACAGCGGCGGTACGACGGGCCGCTGCCCGGGGCGACAGTGCCCACACGTCCTCCTCACCCACCTTGACCACTCCATGTGCCGGGCGCAGTGAGCGGTAGACGGCACGCAGCAGGGTGGACTTGCCGCTGCCGTTGGGGCCGACGAGGCCGACGATGTCGCCCTTGCGCGCCTCCAGGCTCACGTCCCGCAGGATCGGGTTGCGGTCCAGCGTGACGTGGAGCCGGTCGACGGTCAGTTTCATGCGGTCAGTCCAAACCCTTGTTGCGGCGCAGCAGCCACAGGAAGAAGGGAGCGCCGAGCAGGGCGGTCAGGATGCCCAGCGGTAGTTCGTTGGGGCGGTTGAGGGTGCGGGAGAGCAAGTCGACGAGGACCAGGTAGACGGCCCCCAGCAGAGCGGTCAGGGGCAGCAGGCGGCGGTGGTCGGCGCCGATGGTCAGCCGCACCAGGTGCGGGATCATCAGGCCGACGAATCCGATGCTGCCGGCGACGGCGATGACCGTGCCGGTCAGCAGTGCGCTCAGGACCAGTAGGACAGCCCGTAGACGGTTGACGTCGAGGCCGAGCGCGGTGGCCGACTCGTCGCCGGCCAGCAGGACGTTGAGGCGGCGGCCGAACAGGGACAGCAGGACGGTCGTGACGAGCACGACCGCCGCGACCGTGGGAATCTGGTCCCATTTGGCGCCGGCCACGCTGCCCAGCATCCAGAACATGACCGTCCGCAACTCGGTCGGCGTCGCCTGGAGCTGGACGAAGCTGGTCGCGGAGAGGAAGACGTAGCCGATGGCCACGCCCGCCAGCACCAGCCGGACCGGTGCCATCCGCCCCCGCCGTTGCCCGAGCGCGAAGACCAGCGTGCCCGCGGCGACCGCGCCGAGGAAGGCCGCGGCCGACACCCCGAGCCCGGCGAGGGCCGCTCCGCCGCCGAGGGTGATGACGAGGACCGCGCCGAGCGTGGCACCGTAGGAGAAACCCAGCACGATGGGATCGGCCAGCGGATTGGACACCACGGTCTGCAGAACCGCCCCGGTCACCGCCAGGCCCGCGCCGACCAGGGCCGCCAGGACCACCCGCGGGGTGCGGAAGTTCCAGACGATCTGGTCGAGCGCGGGGTCCGAGGGGGCCGACCCCGCTCCGGTGACGTGGTGCAGGACGATCGCCCACACGTCGGCCGGCGGGATGTTCACGGCGCCGACGCTGATCGCCACGATCATGGTGGCGACCAGCGCGACGGGCAGGAATGTGAAGGCCAGCGGGACCCTGAGACGGCTCAGAGGGCGTCGGGGTGCAGCATCTTCGCGATCTTCTCCACCGCCAGGTCGTTGCTCGGGCCGAGGTACATCGAGTCGGACAGCGTCACGTACGCGTTGTTCTTGGCGGCCGGCCACTGGGGGAACTCCTTGAGCAGTTTCTTGGCGTAGGCCGCCGGGTTCGGGTCGTTGTAGCCGATGACGACGAGGGCGTCGACGTCGGTGGCGGCCACCTTCTCCTTGCTCAGGTCGGCGAAGGAGGTCTCGGAGGCGTTCTCGAAGGCGTTGGAGCCGCCGGCCTTGGCGAGGATGTCGTTGTAGATGCCCTTGGCGACCACCGAGCTGAAGTCGTTGCCACCCATGGCCATGTTGGAGAAGAGCACCATGACCTTCGGCTCCTTCTCCCCCTTCACCTTGTCCGCGACGGCCGCGATGTTCTTCTCGGAGGCGGCGATCAGCTTCTCGGCCTTGTCGCTGACGTTGAAGACCTTGCCCATGTCACGCAACAACTGATAGCTGTCGGCGATGGTCATCTTGGATGTGTCCTGGTCGCAGCCCTGCGGGGAGACGTAGCTGTTGGCGCCGACCTCCTTCAGCTGCTCGCGGGTGGCGAAGCCGTTCTTCTCGTCGAAGCCGTACGACGTGGTGGACAGCACCATGTCCGGGCGCAGACCGAGCATGGCCTCCCGGGGGATGTCGTAGGCGTCGTTGAGTTCGACGTCGCCGGTGGGCAGCTTCTTGATGGCCTCCGCCCGGCCCTCGACCTCGGACATTCCGTAGGTCTGCTGGTTGGCGACGATCTTGCCTCCCAGGCCGAGGGCGAGGAGGGTGGAGACCTCGGCGACGGAGGCGCCGTTCATGACGACGACCCGACTGGGCGCCTTCTTGAAGGTCTCCTGCTGTCCGCAGTTGTCGAGCGTCACGGGGTAGCCGCTCTTCGAGGCCCCGGCTTCGGTCGACTTCGCGCTCGCCTTGTCGTCGGACGAAGAGCCGCACGCCGCCGTGAGCAGACAGAGGGCCGCGGCCAGGGCTGCGGCGGCCGGGCGGTTCATCGACATACGGGCTCCTTGCGTGAGGACGTGCTCATGGGTTGAAGAGTCTCTGTTGCAGTAGTCGGGGCGAAGTGGCCTTGAGTTCCTGGCAGTTGGCGACTATTTCGCGGGCACCACCGATCGGGGAGCGCGCCGCCTGTCGGGAGCGGGCAGCACGGCCTCGGTCACACAGTGGTCCAGGTAGCGGAAGACCAGGTCACGGTCGATGGGCGGGCAGCCGATGCCACTGCCTTCGAGGACGGTGCGGACGTTGTCGGAACGGACGCGGCCGAGCCGCAGATCGGTGGTGGTGGCGACGCCCTGGTCGGCGGAGTCGAAGAAGGCGAGGGTCGTGGCGGCGACATCGGCCGAGCGGGGTAGTTCCTCCCGCCAGCGGGCGAGCGGCAGGGACCGTACCGGATAGCCGTACTCGCGCACCCAGTCGTAGATGTCCGCGAGCCGTACGCGGGGCAGGGTCGCATGGTTGAAAACCGGGCCCGCGGTCGTCACGGCCGGGCGCAGGCACACCTGCACGACGGACCGGGCCGCGAAGTCCACCGGAGTCCATACCTCGTCCTCGAACAGCTCCGGGACGATCCCCGCCGGGATGCCCGCCCGCAGCACGCTCCACAGGAAGTCGCGCTCGTTGACGTATCCCGTGCCGGAGGGCCCGACGACCCGGCCGAGCCGGTGGACGGTAACGGGCAGACCGCGTTCCGCCGCCTGTTCCAGGAGCCTTTCGGAGGCCCACTTGGACTGCTGGTAGCCGTAGAGCAGGCCCTCGTGGGGCGGCAGGAACGCCTCCGGGACCTCGGGGCTGTGGCTCGCGGGAGGTGCCACGGACAGGGTGGAGACGTAGTGCAGGGGGGTCGTGCGTACGGCGGCCAGACGCAGGAGCTGTCGGGTGGACTCGGTGTTGGCGGCTCGCAGGGTGGCGTAGTCGCGCATGATGCTGACGGTCGCGGCGTTGTGGAAGACCGCGTCGCAGCTCGCGGCGAGATCGGACAGAGTGCCCCGGGACAGGCCGAGGCCGGGGCGGGCGAGGTCGGCGGGCAGGGCTGTCAGGCGGGCCGACGCTCGTGCGTCGAGGGTGATGCCGTGCCGGGTCAGGGCCGCGTGGACGCGTGCGGTGGCCTCGGCCACGCTGCCCGCCCGAACGAGGCAGACGATCTCGGCCTGCGTGTCTGCCAGCAGCCGGTTGAGCAGGTGCGCGCCCACGAAGCCGGTGGCGCCGGTGAGGAGCACGCTCCGGGGGGCGTCACGCGCGGCACGGCTGATGCCGGGCCGGATGCCGGGGTCCAGTTCGGTGTCGGCGAGGAGGGCCGGCGGAAGTGCGGCCGGGCCGGAGCTCGTCCGTCCGCCATCGGCCTGCCGGGCCACGGGCTGTTCCGCTTCGGCGAGGAAGCGGGCCAGGCCGGCGGCCGTGGGGTGCTGGAAGATCCAGGCGACCTTCACGTCCCGGCCGAGTTCCACCCCGAGCCGGTTGGCGGCCTGGATGGCCTGGAGGGACTGGGCCCCCAGGTCGAACACGTCATCGTCGACACCCACGGTCTCGGCGCCCAGGAGCTGTCGCCAGACGCCGGTGACGGCCTGCTCCAGGGGGCTTCCCGTGACGGGGGTCAGGGATGCGGTCCGCTCGGGCAGCGCGGCCCGGTCGATCTTCCCGGAGCTGGTGCGGGGCAGCCGGTCGACGAACTCGACGGCGCTGGGAACCATCGCGGCGGGCAGCCTGGCCCGCAGGTGTTCCCTCACCTCGGCGGCCGTCGGCACCGAGCCCTCGACCACGACGTGGGCCACCAGGCGCCGGGTGCCGTCGGGCAGGATCTGTCCGGCCGCGGCCGCCTCCCGGACCCCGGGATGGGTGAGCAGGGCGCTCTCGACCTCGGCGGGCTGCACCCGATGCCCGCTGATCTTGAACTCGGTGTCGGCCCGGCCGAGGTAACGCAGTTGGCCGTCGTCTCCGACGTGGACGAGGTCCCCGGTGCGATAGGCGCGGGGAGCGTCCGGGAGGGCGGTGAGCGGAGCGAAGCGCGCGCCGTCCGGTACGTCCGGCCGGTAGCCGTCGGCGAGGGCGGGGCCCAGCAGGTACAGCTCGCCGTCGACCACAGCCGCCCCGGTGCCGGGCAGGGGCAGGCCGATGGGCACGTCACCGGCGGCGAGGCCGGGCGCGTGCAGGTCGGCGACGGTGGCGACCACGGTCGCCTCGGTCGGACCGTAGGTGTTCAGCAGCGCCACCGAGATACCCACCGCCTCGCGCCAGCGCTCGACGCGTTCGGGCAGCGCCGCCTCGCCGCCGATGACGACGGTCCGCACGCCCTCGGGCAGGGCGGCGACGCCGGTCGAGACCGCGTAGGCGAGCTCGTGCCAGTAGGCGGTGGGCAGGTCGAGGACGCTCACCCGAAGGCGGGCACAGGTGTCCAGGAAGCGCGGCACCGACTCGGTCATGTCGTCGGTCCGGATCACCAGGGTGGCTCCGGCGCACAACGTCAGGAAGATCTCCTCCACACTGGCGTCGAAGTGCAGCGGGGCGAACTGCAGGACGCGGTCCTCGCGGCGCAGCCCGTAGCGGTGCGTGGCGGCTGCGACGAAGTGGGCCAGCGCGCCATGGCCGACCCCCACACCCTTGGGGCGGCCGGTGGAGCCGGAGGTGTGCAGCACGTACGCGAGGTCCGTGAGACCGGGCGACGCGAGGCCGGGCTTCCGCGAGGCGGTGACGCTGCCGCGCCCCGCATCCGGTTCGTCCAGCGGGAGTACGGCATGGTCCGCGAAGTCGGACGCGCGCTCGCCGCTGGTCAGGACGAGCGCCGGTGCGGTGTCCGCCAGCAGGCGGGCCGTGCGGTCCGCCGGGGCCTTCGGGTCGAGGGGGCAGTAGGCGGCGCCGGACATCAGCACGCCGAGGACGGCGGTGACGGCGTCGGCGCCCCGGGGCAGGGCGACGGCCACCACATCTCCGCTGCCGACGCCTCGAATGGTCAGACTGCGGGCTATGTTCCTTGCCGCACCGAAGAGTTGGGCGTAGGTGAGTGTGCTCCCGTCGTGCTCGACGGCGACGGCTGCGCCCCGGCGGGCCGCGTGGTCGGCGATCAGGCTCAGGACTGGGCGGACCGGGGCAATCAGCGGGCCGCCGTCCAGGACGGGAACGGGATGATGTCCGAGGGGTCGCTCCGGGTCGGCGAGGGCCTCCTCCAGCAGGGCGAGCAGCCCCTCCTGGAAACCGGCCGTGTCAACCCGCGTGTACAGCTCGGGGTTGGCGTCGACGGCGACGCGGAGCCCCGTGCCGTCACCGCGGTCGTAGACGTTGACGGCCAGGTCGTCGACCGGTCCGGCGGACACGTTGTGCACGGTGCTCGGATGACCGGCGAACTTCAGGCCGTACTCGAAGGGCATGATGTTCACGCCCGGCCCGGACAGACGGCGCTGCCCGCCCACCAGTTTCAGGTCACGGCGCAACTGCTCGTAGCGGTAGCGCTGGTGCGGGAGTCCGGCGCGCAGTTCGCGCGAGACCCTGGGGGCCAGGTCACGGAGGCTGTCGTCCGGAGCAACAGGCACCCGCAGGGGCAGGATGTTGCGGACCATGGCGGGCACCCGCAGGGAAACCGAACCGAGACGGCCCATCGCCGGCAGGCTCAGGACGATCTCCGGTGCGCGGGTGACCCGGTGCAGATGGGCGACGGTGACCGCGAGCAGTACTTCCGACCAGGTGACCGACAGTTCGCGGGCGACCGTGCGCAGGGTGGTGGCCACGTCCGGGGCCAGGTCGGTGACGCTCCGGTGGAAGGTACGGGCGGGCAGGGCGGACCGGTCCGCCGGGGTGGCCACCGGCGGGCGGTCGGCGTAGCGGCCGGTCCAGTACGCACGGTCCATGGTGTGGCGGGCGGACTCGCGGTAGGCCCGTTCCTCGGTACGAACCGACTCCAACGTGCCGAAGCCGTTCTCGGGGACGGGCTCGCCTGCCATGAGGGCGGTGTAGACCTCGGCCACCCGCCGAGCCACCAGCGACAGGCCGAAGCCGTCGAGGGCGATGTGGTGGACCCGGTGGTACCAGAGGAACTCCTGCGGTGCGGTGCGGAGCAGGGCGTGGCCGAAGACCCGATCGCGGGTGAGGTCGACAGGGCGGGCCATGTCCTGGTCCATCCAGGCCAGGGCGGCGGCGTGCGGGGCGGGTTCGGCGGTCAGGTCGGCGATGTGGGTGTGCCAGTCGCCCGCCGGGGTGTCGATCTGCCAAGGGCGGCCGGTGTCGTCGGTGACGAAGGTGACGTTCAGCGCCTCGGTCTCGGCGACCACGTGGTGCAGGGCCCGGTCGAAAACGCCCGGGTCGAGCGGACCGGCGATGCACAGGTACTCGGCGGTGTTGTAGGCGGGGCTGTCCGTGTCGAGTTGCTGCCCGGCCCAGATGCCGTTCTGGGCGGCCAGCAGTGGACGGCGCTCAGGCTTCGGCACGGCTGGCTCCTTGCCGGCGTTCGGACAGCAGCTGCCACCACTGGGCGAAGGAGGTGCGCTCGGCCAGCTCGATGAAGGTCACGTCGACGCCGGCCGCCTGCCAGCGCTCCAGCAGGGTGGTGATGCGCAGCGAGTCCAGCCCCGAGTCCAACGGGCTGTCCTCCAGGTCGACTGCGTCGGGTTCCAGGAACAGGCACTCCGCGAGGTCCGCGCGGAAGCCGTCCAGCGTGAGGGGTTCGGACATGAGGGCTCTCTCTCGGGTCTCGTCCGGTGGTGTGCCGGTGATACGCCGCCGATGTGCGGGTGGTGTGCCGGCTGCTCGCCCGCGCCGGAGGCGTGAACGGCGCGGGCGAACAGGTCAGTTGACCTTGCGGGCGGAGTCGCTCCAGAACCGGTCGCGCAGTTCGCGGCGGAGGATCTTGCCGCTGGGGTTGCGCGGGACGTGGTCGGTGAACTCGTAGCTCGCGGGCAGTTTGAACGCGGCGAGCCGGCCGACGAGGAAGGTGTGCAGGTCCCGGGGCGTGGGCCGCTCGCCCGCCGCGGGTACGACGAAGGCGTGCACCTTCTCGCCCCACCGCTCGTCGGGGATGCCGACCACGACCGCTTCCCCCACTCCGGGGTGGTGTTCCAGGACGTTCTCGATCTCGGCGGGGTAGACGTTCTCGCCGGCGACGAGGATGGCGTCCTTGATGCGGTCGCGGATGAAGACGTAGCCGTCCTCGTCGAGGTAGCCGGCGTCTCCGGTGTGGATCCAGCCGTCGACGAGCGTCTCCGTCGTCTTGTCCGGCAGTCCCCAGTACTCGACCATCCGTGCAGGGGTGTGCAGACAGACCTCGCCCACCGCGCCCGGGGGCAGTTCACGGCCCCGGGCGTCGATCACCTTGGCCCGTACCCCCGGGTAGGGGTGCCCGGCAGCCTGCATCAGCGGACCGCCCGGGACATGGGCGGCCGGGGGCAGACAGACGGCGGTGTTGCCGGTCTCGGTCAGGCCGTAGATCTGGGCGAACTCGCAGTCCAGGACAGCGAGGCTCTCCTCCAGCAGCGCCTCCGAGATCGGGGAGCCGCCGTACACGGTCTTGCGCAGGGTGGTGAAGTCCTTGGCGCTCACCCCGGGTTCGATGAGCATCATGCGCAGCATGGCCGGGACCACGCAGGCGGTGGTGATGCCGAGGTCGCGGATGAGGTCCACGGCCTGCCGGGCAGCGAAGGCGCGCATCGCGACCACCGTCGTACCGGCGTTGAAGTTCTGCGTGGCCCACCACAGCCCCCCGATGTGGAAGCCGGGAATGCCGATCAGCGCGACGTCACCCTCCCGCCAGTCGATCCAGTCCAGTTGCTCGCTCGCGAGCCCGTCGCGGATCGCGAAGAAGCTGCGGTGGGCGAGGACGACGCCCTTGGGCAGGCCGGTGGTTCCACTGGTGTACAGCTGGGCGACCGGGGTGTCGGGGGTGGCCTCGAACTCCGTCTCCCCGTCCGGGTGTCCGGCGCTCCAGGACTCGATCTCGCTCAGGCGTACGACGGTCTCGGGAGGCTCGGTGGGCATGCCTTCGGCGATCGGGGCGAACTCGTCCTCCAGGAACAGCAGTCGGGTGCCGGAGTCCCGGAGGATGTGGCTCACCTCGGGCGCGGTGAGCCGCCAGTTGACCGGGACCAGCACGGTGCCGGTCTTGGCGCAGGCGAAGAGGACCTCGTAGTAGTGCTCGGACTCCTTGCCCAGGTAGGCCACCCGGTCGCCCTCGACGAGTCCCGCGGCCTTCAGGGCGTGCGCGAGTCGGTTGCTGTGGCGGTGCAGGTCCGCGTACGTCAGCGTGCGGCCCTCGCAGATCACCGCCACGGCCTCGGGCTGACGGCCGGCGTGGAAACGCGTGGTCTGGACGAGGGTGCTCAGTTCGGGGTGGTGGAGCCTGGTGCCCTGGTGGTGCGGCGCCGTGGATGTCTCCATGAGAGCTCTGCCTCCGGTGGGTCAGGTGACGTTGACGAACGCGAGGGTCGCCGCGCCGTCGCTCCGGCCGCCGTGGGCGTCCTGGTAGCGGAACACGGTCTGGGCGTGCAGGAAGGGGCTGCCGCCGCCGGGAGTACGCCGGGTCACGGAGCGGAACTCCATCTCTCCGGTGAAGTCACGGGGATTGACGGGCCGCCGGAAGTTCGACGTGAAACGGGCGATGAGGATGTCCGGGAGCTGGTGTCGCCAGAAGTCGTCGAGAGTCCATTCCTCGAACCCGGCCAGCAGTCCCTCTTTCACCGATTTGGCGACCAGGTAGTACATCATCTGGTTGTAGGCGATGTTGACTTCCACCGAGTTCAGGTGGCCGGTGTCGTCGATGTAGCAGGACTCCGGGATCGCGAACGCGCAGCGCGCGGAGGACAGTCCGCCGGTGGCTGTGACCTCGGCCGACTTCAGGTACGTGCAGTGCTCCTTGTAGGGCAGCAGGACCCGGGCCAGCAGTTCCTCGTCGGTGGGGTACGACCGCTGCGAGGGGCCGTCCGCGCGGTCGGCGGCTGGGGCGGTCACGCGGCCCGCATCCCGTCGTACAGCTTGCGCTCGTCGTGGACGGTGACACGGTGGGAGACGGTCGGCTCCGGGGTGGTGGTGTGGCGGGCGCGGTGGATGAGGCTGCGGTTGTCCCAGACCAGCAGGTCGCCCTTCTCGAAGCTCTGCAGGTGGATGCCCTCGTGCTCGAAGGTGTCGTCGAGCTGGCCGGTGGCCTCGAAGAGTCTTTTGAGGAGTTCCTCGTCGAGCGGTTCGCCGTCCTGGTTCTCGATGCCGACGGTGAAGCCCTCGCTGAGGTAGAGGACCGTCTCGCCGGTCATCGGGTGGGTGAAGGTGGTGGGCTGGACGGCCGGCGGGGTCTTCGTCTCGACCTCCTCGAGGATCTCGGAGATCGGGCGGTAGACGTCGTGCGGGCGGATCTTGAAGTACTTTCGCACGGAGTGCCGGCAGCGCGTTGCCGCGATCTCCTTCTTCAGCTCCTCGGGCAGCCGCTCGTACGCCCGGCCCATGTCGATGAAGTACGTGCCGCGGTTCTTCTCCGGGATGACCTGCGGGTAGATCAGGGTGATGCCGAAGGGATCGGGCATGAACTGGTAGTCGGCGTGCCAGAACTTGCCGGTCTTCGGCACGCCTATCTGCTTGCCGTTCTCCGGGACGTTGGAGGAGACGAATATCTCCGGGACCTCGGGGTGCTTGTACATCGGCTCGTAGTAGACCTCGGGGCGGCCCAGTCGTCGGCCGAGGGCGAGGAACTCATGCGGGGAGAGGTCCTGCCCCTTCAACACGGCGATCTTCTTGGTGTAGACGGTCTGCTTCAGGGCCCGGATGTCGTTCTCGGAGGCCGTGGTGTGGTCGAAGTCCTCGACGATCGCGCCGAGCGTGGCGCCGGGCTGGTCCTTGATCTGCATGCCTGCCGGTCCTTTCTCGCGGGGTCAGTGGGGTCAGTGGGGTCAGACCGTGCTGGTACGGCGGGAGTCGACGAGGTCGGCCATCGCACCGAGGGTGAGGTCGGGCTGGAGTTCGTCGTCGCCGACGGTGACACCGAGGTCGCGTTCGACGCGGATGCTGATCTCGACCGTGGTCAGGGAGTCGACGTCCAGCGAGCCGAGGGTGGCCTCGGGGCGGATCAGGTCGGCGGGAACGTCGTGCAGCTTGACGATGAGGTCGACGATCTGCTCGTAGGTGCTCATGGTGTGGTCCGTTCCGGTTGCGGGGGGTCGGCGAGCTCGGGCCAGGTAAGAAGGCAGGAGCCCCAGGTGAGGCCGCCGCCGAAGGCGGTGAGCAGGAGGCGGTCGCCGACGCTGATGTGCTGCCGGCCGACGGCGTCGGCGAGGGCGAGCGGGATCGAGGCGGCTCCGGTGTTGCCGACTGTGTCCACGTTGGCCACGCAGCGCTCCCGGGGCAGGCCCAGTTCGTCGGCGACGGAGTGCAGGATGCGCAGGTTCGCCTGGTGGGGCACGAAGTGGTCGACATCGCCGATCTTCCAGCCGGCCTGGTCCAGGGTGGTCCTGGCAGAGGCGGCCATGCGGGTCACCGCGTGCCGGTAGACCTCTTTGCCGCGCATCGCGAAGTGCCGTTCGGCATGGGTGGTTTCGACGGCGGTGGCGCGTCGGCGGGAGCCTCCGGCGGCGACCGTGATCAGGTCCTCGTGGGCGCCGTCGCTGCCGAGCTCGAAGTGACCGACCGCACCAGGTTCGTCCGGGTCTCCGGCGCGAAGGACGACAGCTCCGGCGCCGTCCCCGAAGATGATCGCGTTGGTCCGGTCCAGCGGGTCGACGATGGTGGAGTAGGTGTCCGCGCCGATCAGCAGGACCCGTTCGGCGACACCGGAGGTGATCAGCCCGGCCGCGGTGGCGAGGCCGTACACGAACCCGGTGCACACCGCCCCAATGTCGAAGGCCGCGGCTCCCGCCAGGCCGAGGCGGCTGGCCACGACGGGCGCGGTGGCGGGGCAGGGACGGTCGGGGGTGGTCGTCGTGACGATCACCGCGTCGGCTGACACGCCGCCGGCGGAGCGCAGGGCGAGCCGGCCGGCCTCCACGGCGAGGTCGGAGGTGGCCTGGCCGGGCTCGGCGACGTGGCGGGTACGGATCCCGGTGCGGGTGCGGATCCAGGTGTCGTCGGTGTCCAGGCGTGCGGCGAGTTCGTCGTTGGTCACCACGCGGGGCGGTACCCAGCCGCCGAGGCCGCACAGGACGGCCGCCGGAGCGGGCGGGCCAGGGTTGGTTCTGGGCACAGCTGTACTCCTCGTGGGGTGAGAAGGCGAGCGGGGTGGTCGGCTACGCGGTGGCGGGAACGGTTCTGCGCAGGGCCAGGGTGAGCGCGACGCCACACCACAGGACGGCGGCGACGGCGAACACGGCCACGCGTATCCCGGTCAGCAGGGCCTCGTCCGGCGGGCCTTGGCCGGCACTGCCGGACAGGGCGACCAGCAGCGCGAGGCCGACAGCCCCGCCGACCTGGAGGCTGGTGGAGGCCATGCCGGAGGCGACGCCCTGGTCCTCGGCGGCGACCCCGGAGGCGGCGACGATCCACATGCCGGTCCACGCGGCGCCTTGGCCGAGTCCGAGGAGCACGACCCCTGGCAGCAGCAGCGGATACGAGCCGTCGGCGGTGAGCGCGAGCCTGAGGGCCGCGGCTCCCGCCGCGCCCAGCGCCATACCGCCGACCAGCGTGCGGCGCACCCCGACCCGGGCGACGGCCCGTTCGCCGGCCTGGGTGCCCAGGGCGGTCAGCACGGCTGGCACGAGAAACGCCAGGCCGGTCGCGAACGCGCTGTAGCCGCGTACGTTCTGGAAGTAGAGGGTCAGGAAATAGGGCAGCGAGCTGAAGGCGGCACTGTAGAGGGCGGTGATCGCCATCGCGGCGACCAGTCCCCGGTGGGCGAACAGCCGGGCCGGCACCAGCGGGTCGCGCGTGCGGGTCTCCACGACCGCGAAGACAGTCAGCAGAGTGACGGAGAGTGCCGCGCTGAGCAGGGCGGCAGGGCTGTCCCAGCCCGCCTCGGGGGCGTGCACCAGCAGGAACACGAAGAGCGTGATGCCGCCGGTTGCCGCCAGTGCGCCGGTGACGTCGAACCGCCGGGTGCCGGTACGCGGGCCGTCCGCCGGGAACAGCCGCCATCCCGCCCACGCCAGTGCCGCCGCTACGGGGACGTTGACGAAGAAGACCGACGGCCAGCCGAACGCCCCGACGAGCACCCCGCCGAGCAGCGACCCGAAACACAGGCCCCCGGCACCTGCCGCGCCCCACACCGCCAGGGCCCGGTTCCGGGCGGGCCCCTCCTCGTAGATCGTGTTGATCAGCGCGAGGGTGGCCGGGAACAGCAGCGAGCCTCCGATGCCCTGCACCGCGCGGACCGCGACCAGGATGCCCGCCGACTCCGACAGCCCACCCACCAGGGACGAGCCGGCGTAGACGAGGGCGGCGACGACGAAGGTCCGGCGCCTGCCCAGCAGATCGGCCGTCCGGCCGCCCAGCAGGAGGAAGCCGCCCGTCGTCACGACGTAGGCACTGACCACCCACTGGAGGTCGTGCGGGGAGAAGCCGAGGCCGGATCCTATGTCGGGGAGGGCGACGTAGACGATGTTGTAGTCGAGCGCGATGACCAGCTGGGCCAGCGCCAGAACGAGAAGAGACAGGCGTGCTCGCACCGGTCAGCATCCTCCTCACTCAGCAACGGGAAACAGTTGAATTAAGAGATGAAACGTTCGATCAATTCTGGCCACCCTAACACTCGAAAGAGGGCTTGAGAATGCCCCATAAGAACGCTCACTGAAATCATGAAAACCATTTCTGGGCAGCATTGAATCGCCGACAGTGCCGCACTGTCGGATAATTTCCTGGCGTGTAATTCAGGCGGTCAGCCGTCCCCCATGAGGCGTCTGATCTCGCTGATGAGCACGGTGAGCGCTCGACGTTCCGGAATGGTGGTTTCCGGATGCCAGAGGTCTACGAGAAGACAGGTGCGGGGCCGGTCACCGTCATTTCGCGCCTCGTGCTCGAATGAGTAGTCGAAGAGCAGGCACTTTCCCTCCACCCAGGAACGGGTTTCACCGGCCACCGTGATACTGCAACCGTCCGGGATGTCCACGGCGAGATGCAGGTTGATACTGAAGTTCCACAGATCGCAGTGCGCGGCGACCGCCGCGCCCGGCAGCAGGGTGGAAAAATGGCATTCCAGGAGGGGACATATCTTGCCGGTCTTGACGGCGAATTCGTCGAGCACCTTGTACGCCGTGGGAACGGTGTCCGCCGACTCTCCGACCAGTCCCCCGTCCCGGTACAGATAGAGGGCCTGCCAGTCCTCCTGGCGAGTCAGATAGTGCTCGTAGTCCGAGAAAGCCTCCCGGCGCTCCGACCAGGCCGCGGCCAGCTCCTCCTTGATCGCGGGGTGAGCCGCTTCCAGCGCCTCGACGACGGGGGCCAGTTCGGCGTGGCCACGGGGATCGTGCCACGGGGTCGGCGAGAGCCCCGGGAGTATCCACTTGGCCCCTTGTTGGAGCGGATGTCGCGCCCCTCCTCCACCAGGTTCCAGCATCCGTTCCACACGTCTGAGGGAGTCCGCTCCGTGCTCGCCTCTGATCGCCGCGAAGGCGCTCTCCATCTCGGGTGTCATGCGGGCCCTTCCGCTCGTCACTGCACCGACCGACTGCCTGATCGGTGTCGCAGTAGTAGTCGGGGGAAGGAGCCGTGGAGTTCCCGTGAGGTTCCGTCAACTCTGCTGCATAAATGGAGAGTTGGGTTCAGCCTCCATGTCAGTCGGCACCGGACTCCCCCGACTCCCCCGGAACGGAGGGGTCGCCCCGCCGAGGTGCTTCAGCAGGAACACTTCGGGCACGGGCGGTGAGACCGCGCCGCGAGCAACGGGGTCACTTGATGTCGACTCCCACGTCCCAGTAGTCGTCCGCCCTCGCCGTCGAGTTCCCGGTGGCACGATTCCGTCCGAGGAACCGTGCCACCGGGACGCGGGCCCGGTGTCAGGCAGCCGGGGCAGCCGCCGCCTCCGCGGCCTGGAGCAACCGATCGAGAGCCATGCGGGCACGGGACACCCGGGAGCGGACCGTTCCTACGGGGCAGCCGAGGAAACCGGCCGCCTCCTCGTACGACAACCCGACGACCTGGGTGAGTAGGAACGCCTCCCGGCGTTCGTCGGACAAAGTTTCCAGGAGGTCGAGCAGCGCCACGCCGTCGTCGAAGCCCGGCAGGCCGCGCTGCTGGGCTTGCTCCTGCGCCAGCCGCCAGTCGACGGCGTCCGCGATCCGGGGGCGGACCGCGGCACGGCGCAGGCTGTCGACCACCGCGCGGCGGGCGATCGACAGCAGCCAGGTACGAGCCGAGGACCGGCCTTCGAACCGGTGCAGACTGCCGAACGCCCGAGCAAAGGTGTCCTGGGTCAGATCGTGGGCGGTCTGCGGATCACCGCTGAGGTGAGTGACGTAGCGCAGCACGTCACCGTGGAGTGCGCGCACGAAGTGCTCGGCCGCTTCGGGGTCTCCCCCGCGGGCGGCGAGCGCCCAGGCGGTCGCCGAGGCGTCCGCCGAGGTTCGATCCGCCCGGGAAGCGGGCAGGACGGAGATCATCACGTGATGTCCTTCTGGGGGTCTTCCGGGGCCTGGCCCTCATGGGGCATGGCTCACCGGCACGTGGGGTGCTTCCGTACGGATGCGTACGGCGATACCGGGAGCCCGTCAGCAACTCTCCACGCGCGACGGCCATGGCAGGCCGAGCGAGAACCGCGTCGGCACGCACGTCGACAACGCGCGGGACGAGAGGCGAAGGAGCCCCGGTGGATCCGGCTGTCTCAGCGGACAGCGGCACCCACGGGCGGCCCGCGGAAGGTGAGGGAACAGCACAGCAGCAGACGCACCGGAGCCGGAGCGGCCGCAGGCCGACGCCTGGGCACGGACGGGCGGTGGAAAGGCGTGGGCAGGGCCAGCAGCAGCCGCAGAGGCGCTGCCAGCCAGGCTGCCGCCGCCCGCAGGACGCGGAAGACGGCCCGCTCGCCGTGGGCCAGCCACATCCCGCACAGTGCGGCGGCCAGGAGGTGCGCGGCGAACATGCCGACCGAGGACGCCTCGCTCATGCCCACCATGCCGTGGGCGTGTTCGAGCATGGTCGTGCCGTGGGCCGCGTGGCCGGTGGATCCCATGCCCATCCCACCCATGGATCCCATGTCCATGGCGCCCCCGCCGGCCGAGCCGCCGTGGTGGGTCATCCCCGCGGTGCCGGACACAGCTTCCTGCGCCAACGAGAAGGACTCGTGGAGCACCGCCTGGGCACCGGTCACGACCGCGACGATCAGCGTGCGGCCGCGTTCCCGAGCGGCCAGCAGCCAGCCGGCCGCGCCGACCCCGGCCGCTCCCGCGGCCATGGTCCACCAGGGAACCGGACTCCCCGACATCATCGCGTGACCGAGGGCGGCGAGCAGCACGCAGACGGCGGCGAACACGCCGGCCCGCACCGCGCGGCACCACCCTCGGACAGTCATAGCCCGCCCATCCTCGCACCCGGCCTTCGATCATCGTCAGGGGGTACGTACATGCACCCACCCTCCGACTCATCCGCAGCGGGGTGACGCACGTCACACCATAGTTCCGGCAACTTCCCGGCCCGCTGAGAACGGCTACGGCAACGACAGCGAACTGGGCTCCACCACAACGGCCAGCGCTTTCACCGGTCCGCTGCGCCGGAACTCCAGGGTGAACGACACGAGATCACCCGAACGCCACCCGCCCGAAGGCACGGGCACCGTCAGGTCGACCCCGGTCGGCGACATCCCGAGGCTGTCGCCCGGCGCGACCGAGACGGAGTCGATCACCGCCCCGTACGCCGCGTTCCCCTGCTTCATGCGGTGCTGGGAGAGCGTCACGTCGCCGGAAACGTCACGCGTCGTCGCCCGGACCAGGGCGTCGGCCGAACCGCCCTCATTGGTGAGACGGAAGAAGGCCGCCGTCTCCGGGACTCCGGCGGACGGCAGCAGGACCTGCCCCCCGGTGACACTGATACGCGCCGGGCTTCCGGCCCGGCCCGTACCGACCCAGGTGGTCAGGCCCGCCAGCGCCACACTGCACGCCGCGACGGGCACCAGGGCCGCCAGCGCCCCGTCCCGCACCCGCCTCCGGTCGAGGCCCTTGAGCGTGGGCATCCGGTCCGTGATCCACTTCATCGGGCACCGACCTTCGCGTCCCGCGTCCCATGCCCCCGGCCGCGGGCGGGAGCCGGCTGCCAGTTGCGCAGTCTCAGGCTGTTGGCCACCACCAGCACGGAACTCACCGACATCGCGGCGGCGGCGACCATGGGGTCGAGCAGCCCGACCATCGCCAGCGGTACGGTGACGACGTTGTAGCCGAAGGCCCACGCCAGGTTGGCCCGGATCGTGCCCAGGGTGCGCCGGGCCAGGAAGACCGCGTCGACGAGCGCCTCGATCTCCCCGCGCACCAGGGTCAGGTCGGCTGCCCCGATGGCCACGTCGGTGCCACTGCCCATGGCGATCCCCAGATCGGCGCCGGCGAGCGCGGCAGCGTCGTTCACCCCGTCGCCGACCACGGCGACCCGGGCGCCCTCCTGCTTCAGCTCCCTCACGAGGGCGGCCTTGTCCTCGGGGGTGCAGCGGGCGTGCACCTCGTCGATACCCAGCGCCTCGGCGACGGCCTGGGCGGGCGCCCTGCGGTCACCGGTGGCGAGCACGGGGCGGATGCCGAGCCGGCGCAGCCGGTCCACGGCCCGGTAGCTGCCCGGACGCACGAGATCACCGACGGCGATCAGCGCCTTGGCCCGGCCGTCGACCTTCACCAGAACGGGCGTGTGCGCGGACTCCTCCGCGGCGGCCAGCGCCTTGACCAGCGCACGCGGCAACTTGCCGTCCGGCGCGCCCACCTCGACCGTATGGCCGTGCACACTGCCGCTGACCCCGTGTCCGGGCACCGCCGCGAAGTCGGTGACGTCCGGCAGCGGATCGGCCTTCTCCGTGCGGCGGGCGTGGGCGGTGATCGCGCGCCCGATGGGATGCTCGGAGCCCTGCTCCACCGCCCCGGCCAGCCGCACCACCTCGTCCTGCCCGAGTGTGCCCGGCAGCGCGGTCACCTTGGCCACGGTCATGTGACCGGTCGTCAGCGTGCCGGTCTTGTCCAGCACGACCGTGTCCACGTGCTGCAGTGCCTCCAGCGTCTGCGGCCCGCTCACCAGCACACCCAGCTGGGCGCCCCGCCCGGTGGCCGCCATCAGGGCGGTCGGGGTCGCCAGCCCCAGTGCGCAGGGGCAGGCCACCACCAGGACAGCCACACAGGCCGTGAGCGCCGCCTGCGGGTCGGCTCCGGCACCCAGCCAGAAGCCCAGGACGGTCACCGCGATGGCCAGGACGACGGGTACGAAGACGCCGGCGACGGCGTCGGCCAGCCGTTGCGCCCGCGCCTTGCCCGCCTGCGCCTCCGTGACGAGACGGGTGATCCGGGCGAGCTGGGTGTCCGCGCCGACCGCCGTGGCCGCCACCAGCAGCAGCCCGCCGGCGTTGACGGCGCCGCCGACCAGGGCGGAGCCGGGGCTCACCTCCACGGGCTGGCTCTCGCCGGTCACCAGGGACAGGTCCACGGCGGAGCTGCCCTCCGTCACCCTCCCGTCGGTGGCGACCCGCTCACCGGGGCGTACCACGAAGACCTGCCCCACCCGCAACTGCTCGATGGGAATCGACCGTTCGCCGTGCTCGTCCTTGACGGACACCTTCTTGGCCGCCAGCTCGGCGAGCGACCGCAGCGCCGCTCCGGTCCCCCGCCGGGCCCGCGCCTCCAGGAACCGCCCGGTCAGCACGAACAGCGGGACACTCACGGCGACTTCGAGGTACAAGTGGGCCATGCCCTCGGAGGCGGAGGGAATCAGGCTGAACGACATCCGCATCCCCGGATCGCCCGCCCCGCCCAGGAACAGCGCGTACACCGACCAGGAGAACGACGCCACCACCCCGAGCGAGACCAGGGTGTCCATGGTGGCCGTCGAGTGCCGCAGCCCCCGCAGCGCCCTGCTGTGGAAGGGCCACGCGCTCCACACCGCGACCGGCGCGGCCAGCATGAAACACAGCCACTGCCAGTTGCGGAACTGCAGGGCCGGCACCATCGACAGCACCAGCACCGGCACCGCCAACAGCGCGGTGACCAGCAGCCGTTCCCGCTCACGGCGGGCCTCGGCGTCGCCCTCGTCCGCTTCCTCCGTTCCCGCGGCCTCCTCACTCACAGGCAGCGCGGCCAGGTATCCGGCCTGCTCGACCGCCGTGACCAGGTCCCCGGGCGCGACACCGGCCGGATGGCTCACCCGGGCAAGCCCCGTGGCCAGATTGACCGTGGCCGTGACGCCCTCCAGCTTGGCCAGCTTCTTCTCCACCCGCCGCACACAGGCCGCACAGGTCATCCCGCCCACGGTGATGTCCGTGACTACGAGGCTCGCCATCGGTTCGCCCGCCATCACTCACCGCTCCCGTGATCCATTCCCGGCATGTCGTCCATGCTCCCGCCCGTTCCCGGCACGTCGCCCGTGCCGCCACCGCCTCCTCCGTCGCCGCTTCCGGTGTCGTGCATACCGGGCGCCACAGGTCCCGCCCCCGACCCGACGGCGTACGACACCGAGAACACGAGCACCAACAGGAGCAGAAAGCCGAAGAGCGCGGGAGGAGGGAGCAGTCTGCGGGCGGTCACACCGGTGGGGCGGGGTGACTGCGGGATATCGGCCATGCCGGACCTTTCCTGGTCGCATCGAACCGTCTTGCAGAGGATGGCAGTTGTAGCTGTACCGCTCCAGTAGTCGGAGCGAGGCGACGGCGAGTTCCGGCGGTCAATCGTGAAGTGCGTCACAGCGTGGTGGGTGTGCCGGATGTGAACCGCAGCATGCGCGGTGCGCACCACCGGATCGCTTGACGCCCTGTGGTCAGGCGGACGCGAACAGCGTGAACAGTTTCTCGACGACCTCCGCGGGAGCAGTTTCCCTGGTCCCCGAGTCGAAGGGCGGCTGGGGAGCGTACTCGATGAGGAGTTGCACGGCCTGCGCCACGTCGTCGCCCGCGATCAAGCCTGCGAGGACCAGGGCCATGTCGATACCGGCCGAGACACCCGCTCCGGTCGCGTAGTGACCGTCGATGACCACGCGCTCGTTCGTCGGTGTCACGCCGAACTCGGCGAGCTGTTCCAGCGCGCCCCAGTGGGTCGTCGCCCGACGGCCGTCGAGAATCCCGGCGGCGGCAAGGATCAGGGATCCCGTACAGACGGACGTCATCCACATGTCGGGCCGGTCGACGCTCCGCAACCACGAGTGCAGGCTGCCGTCGGACATCTGGTCCGCCTGTCCCGGGCCTCCTCCGACTATGACGACGTCCGGGTTCGGCACATCCGCGAGATGGGCGACGACATCGATCGAAAGGCTGCCCAGGTCGTTGCGGACGAGGCCCGGGTTCTCGGCAACGAACACGACCTCGGTGTCCGGTAGACGGCCCAGGACCTCATAGGGCCCGATGACGTCCAACGCGGTGAAGCCGGGATAGAGGACGATCGCGATCTGCATCACATGCTCCTTCTGTTGTTTTGTTCGAGCCACAGCACGTGCCTGACGAGATGGCTCCGACCGTGGTTCCGCGCCGAACCGATGCCGTGGTCAGGTGCCTCAGGTGAGTCAGGTGAGTCAGGGATCATTGCCTCTCCTCAGGCGCGTTCGCCGTCGTCGCGGCCCTCCTGGGGCCGTCAGCGACGGAGGCGACCGCGATGCGAGGTCGGCCCGTGATGGGATGGGTGTCGAGTACCGCGCGCACCCCGAACACGTCGTGCACGAGGTCGGGTGTCAGCACGTCGGCGGGGGCACCCACCGCCACGAGCGCGCCGTCCGCCATGACCGCTACGCGGTCGCAGTAGGAGACCGCGTGGTCGAGATCGTGCAGTGCCGTCAGCGTCGTCATGCCCAGGTGCCGGAGCAGATCCAGCACGTCGAACTGCGCACGCACGTCGAGGTGGTTCGTCGGCTCGTCGAGGATCAGCAGTCCGGCCTCCTGCGCGAGTGCGCGGGCGATCAGGACCCGTTGCTGTTCTCCGCCGGAGAGTGTCGCGAACGCTCGACGGGCCGCCCAGCCCATGTGCACGTCCTCCAGGGCCTGTTGGACTGTGTGGCGGTCCTGTTCGCTGTCCCGGTCGAGCATCCCCTTGCGCGGGGTGCGGCCCATGGCGACGACCTCTTCGACAGAGAACTCGGCGCCGAGCGTGGTGTGCTGGGTGACGATCGCCCGACGGCGCGCCGCCTCCCGGGCGGACATGCTCCACACACTCTCACCGTCGATGAGAACCGCCCCGGTGCTGGGGCGGAGAACCCGGTACGCGCTGCGCAGGAGTGTGGACTTCCCGCTGCCGTTGGGTCCGACGAGTCCCACCATCTCGCCGGGCTCGATGCGCAAGGACACGTCGGAGACGATCCGGGTCGTGGCGATGTCGATGCTGATGCCTTCGAAGGCGAGCTGTGTCATGTTCCCTCCGATCGCCTGTTGCGGCGGAGCAGCCACAGCAGCACGGGCACACCGATGCCGGCGGTGAAGATGCCGACCGGCAACTCGTTGGGCCGGGCGACCGTCCGGCTGGCGAGGTCGACGAGCACCAGGAAGGTCGCCCCCACCAGCATGGATGTCGGCAGCACCCGTCGGTGCTCGGCGCCCACGACGAGGCGGGCGATGTGCGGGATCACCAGGCCGACGAAGCCGAGCCCGCCAGCGACCACGACGACGGTCGCGGTCATCAGGGAGGTCACCACGAGCAGCCGGCGGCGCAGGCGGTGCACGTCGACTCCGAGTCCGGCCGCCGCGTCGTCCCCGGTCATGAGCGCGTTGAGCGAGCGCCCTTGAGTGAACAGCCAGAGGGTGCCCAGCACGAGGGCGACCGTCGGGATGCGCAGATCGGACCACTCGGACCCGGCGAGGCTGCCCATGAGCCAGAACATGATGCCCGCGAGCTGGTTGGGGTTGGTCTGCAACTGCACGAAGCTGGTGGCCGCGACCGCGAGATACCCCACCGCGACGCCGGCGAGGATCAAGCGCGTGTCGGTGAGTTGACCACTTCGCTGGGCGATCAGGAACACCGCGGTCATGGTGAGCATCGCCGCCACGAAGGCGGCGCCGGTCACGCCCAGTCCGCTGGACGCCGCGGAACCGAACGCCAGGACGAGCACCGCGCCGAGTGACGCACCGGGAGTGATCCCCAGCATGTAGGGATCCGCGAGCGGATTGCGGACCAGCGCCTGCAGGCCGACGCCGATGACGCTCAGACCGGCGCCGACGACCGCGGCCACGAGGACACGCGGCAGCCGGAGATCCCACACGATCTGGTCCTGGAGCGGTTCCAGACCAGTGGTGTCGCCCATGATGTGACGCAGGACCACATCCCAGACGTCACGCGCCGGCACGGCGACCGTCCCCATGGATACCCCGGCGGTGACCGCCGCCACAAGGGCCACGGTGAGCGCCGCGTACAGCAGACCCGTCGCGCGGCCCGACACCAGGTGCGGACCGCGCGACGGCGTATCGCTCCTACTGAGGGTGCGCGGCATCGGCGATCTTCTCCACGGCGTACACGTTCGAAGGCCCGATGAACGCCCCGTCGGAGACGGTGGTGTATGTCTTGGTCTTCGACGCCTTCCACTGCGGGTATTTCTTGAACAGCTGGTCGGCCATCTGCTTCACCTTGGCCTTTTCGGACGGGTCGGACAGTCCGATCACGAGTACATCCACATCGGCGGACGCCAGGGCCTCGGCGTTGAGGTTCGAGGTCAGTTCTGGGTCCGGCTTGTCACTCGGAAAGGCGTTCTCGCCGCCCGCCTTCTCGATGATGTCGTCGTAGACACCACCGGAGAAGACGGCGGGCAGGTTGTTGGTGCTCATCATCGCCATGCCTGGATAGGCGAGCAGCACCTTCGGACGGTCCTTGTCCTTGACGCGGTCGTTGACGGCAGAGATGCGCTGCTTGAGCTTGTCGACGAGGTCGAACGCTTTCTTCTGCTCGTCGAAGATGACTCCGGTCTGCTCGATGAAGTCAAAAGTCGACGCGATCGACTGCTGGTCGTAGGCGGCCTGATCCGCGGCCGACGGGTTCCCCGCTCCGTACGCACAGTCGACCGGGTTGACATACGAGTTGATCCCCGCCTTTGTCAACTGGTCCCGGGTGGCGAATCCGCTCTCCGCGTTGAAGCCTCCGCTCCATGTGGACACCACGAGGTCCGGCTTGAGGTCGAGTACCTTCTCGGCCGGCACATCGAAGTTCTTGTTCCACGTGGTGCCTCCGGTCGGAAGCTTCGCGACCTCCGCGACCATCTTCGGATCGTCGGAGATGGAGACACGTTGCGCATTGGCGAGAACGTGACTCTGGAGGCCGAGGAGAACGTATGTCTGCACTTCTCCCACGGACGCGCCGTTCATGATGAGAACACGCTCCGGCGCCTTCTCGAACGTCACTTTCCGACCGCAGTTCTCGATCGTCAGCGGGTACGACGTCTTCGTGGGCCCGGCATTGCTGCCGGCGCCAGCTGAGCCGCCTGAACCGGATTCCGTCGAGTCGCCGGAACCGCAGCCGGACATCGACAGGGTCAACCCGATCGCAAGCACGACGAAAGAACTCCGCCTAGCGGTGAATCGCACGGATCCTGGTGAGATGGAGGGCATTCTTGTCTCTGCTTTCCGATATGTGGAGATGGCCTGGCCAGGAACGTGCAGGGGCCCGGAGCCCAGGGGCCTGGCTCATCGACCGAACAGAAGTGATCAGTAATGCCGTACGGAATGCACGACGGCCATGCCTCGATTCCGATCAACTGCTGCACGCACAAACCTAGAAGCCGCCCGTCGTGACGTCTATGTCATGCAGACCAACAAATCTGCCATGCACCGGACCGGACTCCGCAGCGGGCAGAGCGACTACAGCTGTTCGCGCACCGTGCCCGGGAAGAGACAGCGGATCGCCGAGTCAGCGCCCGGCGAAAGCGCGGCGGTATTCCGTGGGGGAAGCGTCGAGTTCACGCATGAAGGCACGGCGCATCGCTTCCGTCGACCCGTATCCGCAACGGCGCGCGATGGCGGTCACGCCGTCGTGAGTGTCCGTCAACATGCGCTGCGCCGCCTCCAGACGGATGAGGTCCACGTACCTGCCAGGGGTGACCCCGACCTGCTCCACGAACGCGCGGGCGAACTGACGGGGGGACAGGCCCGCGCGCTGTGCCAGCGTCGGCACCGACAGGTCGGAGGTCAGATTGGCGGCGGCCCAGTACTGGACCTCACGCAGTGGGTCGGAGCGGGCGATCTGCGCCGAGAGCTGCACACTGAACTGCCTCTGGTTCCCCGGCCGTCGGACGAAGACCACCAGGAGCCGAGCGATCTCGTGCGCCACCGCGCGCCCGTAGTCCTCCTCGACCAGGGCGATGGCCAGGTCCACTCCGGCCGTCACCCCCGCCGACGTGGAGATCGAGCCGTCCCGGACGAAGATCGGGTCCGGGTCGACCGCCACATTGGGAAACCTGTCCGCGAGGTAGGCGCAGGCTTCCCAATGCGTCGTCGCCCGTCGGCCGTCGAGCAGACCGGCCTCCGCCAACAGGTACGCCCCCGTGCACACCGACACGACCCGTCTCACACCAGGGGCCCGCTCCCGCAACCACGCGACGAGCCGACCGTCCACGTCTCCCACCCCGGGCCCGCCCGGCACCAGCAGAAGGTCGGGGTCCTCAGCATCGGCCAGATCGACATCCGGGACCAGACAAAGGCCCCCGGCCGACCGTACGGCCCCACCACCGAGCGAAGCCGTGCGCACGACGTACGGTGGCACGCTCTCGCTTCCAGCGAAGCGGGCCGCCGCCAGGAACACGTCCACAGGGCCCGCGATGTCGAGGGGCTGCACCCCGTCGAACAGGATGACGAGAATGGACTGGGTCCTCACCCCAGCCATGCCCGCAACGCGCACCTCGTCCATCACACCGCCGGGTCACTGTGGTCATCGCCGTGGGGCAGCCGGTCGCCCGCACAGCGCCAACCATGGTGGCACGGCTGCCGCTACGGAGAAGGCGTGCGGGCGCCGTACGTCATGTGACGATTCTTTCCCAACGCCGCCGGAACCGTGAGGTGCTACCAGACGACCTCGTCTCTGCCGCAGGGGCACGGGGAGTCTGTCGGAACCCGACGGGCGGACGAACTCGGTCGCGCACGCCTCGCGAAGCACCGGAGGCGGTCCCGCCGCAGGGAACGCGGCCACGGCCCTCGGCGCCACCCACTGGCACTCTTCGGTCTCAGATGATCACGAACCGGGCTTCACACGCCTACGCCGAAGCCCTGGTGCGTTACCGACCTCCGCGCCGTTGCGGCCCGTCAGGGCTCCATCCCCTGAGATATGGCTTGAGTTCCTCCGGCGTGGGCTCGCGTGCGTCCGGCATCTTCGGAAGCTCGCTCAAGGGGTTGATCGACCTCACGTACGCCCTTGCCCACTCCAACCAGCGGCGAGCCTGACTCAGTGTCGGCTCGTCCACAACGCCGTGAAGCTCGCCAATACGCCGCTCCAATGCCGTGCAGTAGGCACTGAGAGCAGCAGACTCCTGCCAGCGCCCGGCCTCTTCACGTAGTGCCTGGGCAAGTTGTTCGTGAACAGCCCGTTCTTTCGCCACCTCCACGGCCGCTCGCCAGCGAACTTCGCGTTCCACAAGGGCCTGCTGCTCGTCCTGCCTGCGCCGGGCGTCTTGTGCCGCTCGTACCTCGATCTCTCCAAGGACCGCTTCCAGGGCCTCTTCGAGCGTCCGGGTCTTCCGATCTCTCCAGCGGCCAGGCCGGTCGGTCAGGCCATGAGCGAGCTCCACGACGAGGCGAGAGGAGCGGTTGAGATCCGTGGACTGCGGGAACTCCTGCCTGACACTGACGGTGTATGCGAGGCCGTCGACAGCAATGTCCACTCCTCCCTCGCGTGGGTGGAAGAACGAGTGGGCCTTCCGCACCTCGTATCCTCGCCGGACCGCCTCAGCCGACAGTCCCTGCAGCAGCAGAAGCGACCTTCGGCGGAGCACAGAAGGCATGACGAGTCGGCCCTCGTCGTCTTTGAGCGCGGTCACGATCGGATGGAGGTTCCCCAGTCGGGAGGGAACGGGAACCGGATCCCCGTTCTCCTTCGGCCGTTGACTCCGCGCATTGGGATGCGGGCCATCCGCAAGGAACAGCTCCAGCCCCGGCCCACCGTACGGAACCTTCTCGATACGCTTGCCTGCTGGTTCCAGGCCGTGCCGTTTCGCGTAGTTGACGACGCGCCGCCACTCCGCGACCTCGTCGTCATCAAGGTCGGTGATCCGAACGCGGCCTTCGGCGATGAGCCGCTCGATCAACTCGCAAGCCTTCGCCCGTCGGGCCCGCGCGACGGGCCTCTCGCTGTAGGGCGTCCGAGGGCTGGCGGGCACTGCTGGCTCACTGGCACCAGCGATCGCAGAGTCGTCGTCGATCATCAGGACCCCACCATCCCGCAAGTCATCGACCGAGCGCCAGTCACTCGACATCCAGGCTCCACCACCCTCGCTGGAAACGAGGCCGTTCGACTGCCCGTACTGCCGTGCAGAGCCGAAAGGCACCCGTCAGCAGTGGGAGTCCCCTGGGACTTTTCTGGGACTTCCGGCCCCATCAAGCGGCACGAGCGTGAAACAGCCGAAAGACCATTCGCGCAGCTCAGCGACCACACGCCACTCATCGCAGCAGGTCACCGCGCCCACTGGTCTCTTCCGGGACATCTGATCGGCAGGAGTGTCGCGCCCCTGGGAGACGAGGGGCACGACACTCCTAAATGCCTGCTGAACTGCTGCTACACACTTGCGGAACCCTCCATTGATCATCGCTGTTTCATCACCTTGTGCAACGCGCGTGCAAGATGATCTAAATTGGTGACGGTGTGTCAGGAATATCTGAGTGCGCGTCAGCCCTTACGGAGACTGCTCACCCGCAGGGGGCCTCGCAATGTCCGCACCGACGGCGCCACTGGCTTTCCTGAGATTCGGAGTTCAGTCCTCTCCGCGCACCCGCATCGAGCGCACTACACCGCTACGGCCTCGTCCAGGTGATCATCGGCCCGCTCAGCGACACCTTCGGCCGACGGCGCGCCCTCCTGACCGGCCTGGCCGTGTACGTAGCGGAAGGAGCCGTATGCGCCCTCGCACCGCTTCCGGCGGTGCTCATCGGTATGCGTCTGGTCCAGGGTCTGGCCGGTGCCGCGGGCATCGTCATCGCCCGAACCGTCGTCCGCGACCTGTACGACGGATTCGCTGCCGCCCGCCTGCTGTTCCGGAGGTTGCGCCGCACTCGTCTCTTTCGTAGGTGGCAGGCTCCCCCTATAGTGGGCGCGCGCTCCCACCCCAGGGGGGCCGCTGCGGCCCGCGGTGATGACCGCACGACCGTCCCCCGAACCCGTACGGACAGTTCCGCCGCCGTGCATGCACCGATGACCGAACCTGCTCCGGCGGCCCCAAGCGGGTGAGGGCGGCCGCCCCGCATCATGCCTGTGGGACTCCGTCACCAGCCGTACTGCGATTGGAGAGTCATGTCTCGTCTTCTCACCACCAGCGGAGCACTGGCGGCGTTATGCCTCGGGCTGCTGTCGGTCCAATCCGGGTCGGCGGCCGCCGACGCGCCGGCCGAGGGGGCCCAGGTCGTGATCAAGACGATCAACGGCTCCGGGTGCCCGGCGGGCACGGCTGGTGCCACGGTGTCCCCCGACAACTCCACGCTCACAGTGAAGTACGACGCCTACACCGCCCGGGCCGGAGGCAATGCCGGACCGACCGAGGCGCGGAAGAACTGCCAGCTCGTCCTGGACGTCAAAGCCCCGGCGTCCTACACCTACGCCCTCTTCGGGCTTGACCACCGCGGCCACGCCTCGCTGCCCGCAGGCGCGACCGCCACCATCAAGTCCGACTACTACTTCCAGGGGACGACGGACGACGTCCTCCAGTCCCACCCGCTGACGGGGCCGTACGAGGATGACTGGGCCGTGTCCGACAGCGTGCCGGAGAACCGGCTGGTCTGGGCACCGTGTGGTTCGCAGCGGTACCTCAACGTCAACACATCCCTGCGGGTGAGAGCTGGCTCGGGCAACAGCGCCAGCGTGGTCACCATGGGTTCGACGGACGTCCCGGGCACCTCGTACCGGCTCATTTGGAAGCGGTGCGCGTGAACCCGGGGTGCGAGCGACCGAACTGCCGGGCCACAAGAACTCGCGTTGGTCGGCGCGATGATCACGGCGCAGATCATCGGGCAGTTCGGGCTCCGCTCAGTGTCCCTCCACCCATCGGGCGGCCATCATCTGCCGGTGTGAACCACCGGTCGCTCCCCTCGCCGTACCTGGCACTGTCCGTGCCGGCGTGACCCACCCTCGTGCCACGCGGTGAAGTCGCGCCGGGCATGGGGGTACGGCCAGGGGGAGCGTCTCTGCGATCGAGTCGTCGGCTGGATCAGACGGCGACGAGTTCCAGACCGAAGTAGCCGTTACCCACGGGGTACGTCTTCGACCGGCGCCATCCCGAGGCCGCGAACAGGGCGTCGAACTCGGCCAGGTCGCGTTCCATGCCGTTCGTCGTGGTGAGCATGGCCATGTCCGACAGAGCGGCCAGGTCGGGCTTGCCGATCTCGCCGACGACCATCTAGACGACCACCGCGCGTCCTCCCTCGCGCATGGCGGAGCGGCAGTTGCGCAGGATGGTCGTGCACTGGTCGTCGTCCCAGTCGTGCAAGATCGTCTTCAGCAGGTAGAGGTCGGCCGGGGGAACCTCCACGAAGAAGTCGCCGCCCACTGCGGAGAAACGGCCGGACAGACCGCGCTTGTCGGCCTCGCCACGGGCGGCCTCGACGACGTGCGGCAGGTCCAGGACCTGCCCGCTCAGCGAGGGATCGGCCTCCAACAGCGCCAGGACGAAGTCACCGTTCGAACCGCCGACGTCGACCACGGTGGACACACCGGCGGTGGACAGACCGGCCACGGCGCCCTGCGTCACCAGGCCCGACAGGTCTCCCATGGCCTGGGCGAACAGGGCCGCTTCCTCGGCGTTCTCCGGCTGCGCGTAGTACTCGAAGATCTCCATCCCCAGCACCTTCTCGGTCTGGGTCCTCCCTTCTCGCACGGCCTCGGAGAAGGTCGCCCAGGACTGCCAGAGTGCCTGGCCGGTCTGGGCCAGCACCAGGGAGCGCATGGAGCCGGGAACCCCGGAACTCAGCAGGCGGCCCCGGCCGGTGAGACCGAAGCGGCGGTCCCCTTCGTAGCTCAGCAGGCCGATCGAGGAGGCCGCGCGCATCAGACGGTACGTGGCCTGCGGGTGGCTGCCCTCGCGCTCGGCCACCTCCTCGGCCGTCATCGCTCCGTCGGAGAGGTGGTCGGCGATGTGCAGCGCCGCCACGCCCCTCAGGGTCTGGGCGCGGACGAGGCCGATCAGCAGGTCGAAGACAGCGGCGGCATCGGCAGCCGGATCGCTCGACGGAACGTCGGTGCCCGGATTGTTGTCAGACATGACAGCTGGAACCCTTCAGTACTCACCATGAAGCGGGAGCTTGGAAGCAGGCGAGCTGTTTCTGTCTCCGCGCATTGCGACATCGTTGTCCGCATGGCTCACCGTAGGGAGCCCGCGGCGGCGTGCGCTTGTACGCCGGCGTCACCCTGATGGAACGTCAGTGCCAGGCGATGCGGGCCGTGGTGGAATCAGGCCGCGAGGATGCGGCGGCGGTCGGCAGGACGAGGTGAGGCGTTGAGATGAACAGCACGGAACACACGGCACCTCAGCCCGAGGGACCGGCACCGGGAAGGAAGTTCTTCGTCGACACGACGGCCCCGACTACCGCGACTACCGCGACTACCGCGCAGAACGGCTTCGACGTCTTCCGGCGTGCGTGGGAGTCGCAGATCGGAGAGGCGCTCCCGCTGCCGCCCTGGGAGCCGGTCGGATCGGGTGAGTTCCGGGTCAGGGTTCGTGCGTTCAAGGTGCACGACACGGTGATCTCGGGCGTCCACGGCGAGTTGATGGCCGGCGGCACCCGGGGCGCCTCCCATCACCTCGAGGACCGGGTCCTCGTGCACGTGATGGGACGCGGCGTGTGGCGCTTCGTCTCTCCGCGCGACCGCGACGAGACCGCCGTACCGGCTGGGCAGTTCATCGTGCGCCACAACGGCCCTCCGGCCCGCTTCGAGGTGGCACCGCATTCGTCCGCGAAGGTACTGATCCTGCCGGCCGCGCCGCTCGGTCCGCTGATCCGCGACCGGGCAACCGCCGGCCCGGCCGACTCGCCCGAACTGCGACTGCTCATGGCGCACACCGAGATAGTCGAGGCGACGCTCGACGACCTGACCCCCGCCGGTGCAGAAGCCGCCCGCAGCGCCCTGCTCGAACTGGTCAAAGGGGTGCTCATGCGGACATTCGACGACACCGAACCCCTGCTGGCCCCCGCGTTGACCCAAGCGGCCAGGGAGATCGCGGACCGCCTCCTCACCGATCCCGACCTCTCCCCCGCGACCCTGGCCCGTGAACTCCAGGTCTCCGTACGGACGTTGCACCGGGCCTTCGCCGAGACCGACGACTCGGTGGCCGGGTACATCCGCCGCAGACGCCTGGAGCAGTCCCGCCTCGAACTGACGGCGCCGGGCACCCGCCTGACCGTGTCGGAAATAGCCGCACGCTGGCAGTTCGCCGACAGCAGCCACTTCATCCGCGCCTTCAAGAAGGAGTACGGCCAGACACCGGCCGATTACGCCCGCAGCCAGAAGTGATCTGCGGATCGGGGACTGCTTCAGGCGATGGCCGCACAGGTCATCGGGACCGCTCCGCCGACGGGGCCCTCATGACAGGGGCGCGGCAGGGCAGCGTCACCACGTCGAGACCAGTGGTTCACCGGCGGGTGAAGGACCACTCATGGTTGTTGCTGTTCTCCGGCGCGCACGGCCAGATGATCAACTGCTTGTCCTCCTGATCGTTCGCGTACGAATCCCAGCACTGGCTGCGACTGGCGAAGTTGCGGATCCAGTATTTGCCGTCCGCCTGCTTGTCCAGCCACCACAGCTGATTGTCGGCGGTCGTTCCGTTGCACGGGAACTCCTGCACCTTCGTGGCACCCGGTCGGGCCCCGTATTGGCTGAGGTCCAGGCACAGGGAGTCTTTGACATTGCGGATCTGGAAGAGGGGCACCCCGCCGGGACCGGCACTGCCGTACTTCTTCTCCACGTTCCACAACTGGTTGTCGGCGGTGGTGCCGTTGCACTCCGCATGGATGACCGGGCCGTCAGCGGAACCGTTGGAGAAGCCGGGGACATCAACACAGGTGTTGTTGGTGTTGTTCTGGAGCAGGACCCGGGTCAGGACCGTCGGCAGATCGCTGGACCCTCCGGCTGCCGCAGCCTTGCGCTCCTTGGCCTTGGGAGTTGCCGCCTCGGAAGGACCGGGCAGCGGCACCTTCTTCTCAGCGGGAGGATTCGCGGGCTTCTTCGCGCTTGGGCTCGCAGCGGATCCGGACGCAGGTGCGGAAGCGGTGAGAGGGTCGGTGGAGGGCTTTCTGCCGGTGAGATGTGCCTCGACGCTCGCGGCATCGGGGGACGCGGCGGCGGACCCGCCGCCACTGGCGGCGGCCTCTCCGACAGTCCTGTGTTGATCGGACATGTGTTTCTGCTTCTCCTCTGGGCACGGACATGAGTCCAGCGGGGTAGGGGGTGGTGACGAGGTGGGGACGGGTCAGCGTCCTCGTGCCGCGGTCGGGGCCATCGGGCCCGCCGCGCGCAGATGCCGGGCGAGTCTCGCCGGTTCGGCGCCCTCCCAGTGCGTCAGCTCACGGGCGAGCGCGGCGTGCAGCAGTTGTCTGGCGGACGGGGTGAGCGCGGAGAGCACTACCTCCCGGTGCAGTTCGGGGAAGCGGTAACGCCCCGTCGTGTGTTCGTCGGGATCCGCGTCCCAGACCAGGATGCGCGCGGTGACGGCGACATCGATCAGCGGCAGCAGCCGCTCCCTGGGCGGGAGATGACCGAAGCGGTGCTGATGGAGCTGGAGCGGCACCAGCACCAAGCCGTCCAGGGCCACCGGATTATGGGATGAGGAACTTGCCGGCCTTCATGCCGAAATGCTGGAGCAGGTAGACGACTGGCGCTGCGGTGGGTTCATGGACGTGGCTTACTGACACGGCAGCTACGCACGGCCGTTCCTACGCGCGGCGAGGGCGAGGCTGTGCATGAGCCGGGGTCGGTGGCGACGGCCCGCCGGGGGGATCAGGGCTTGCCCCGCGAGGAGGAGGCAGGCGCTCGCGGGTCAGGCCACCGGGTCGTCGGTCCCTGCCTCCTCGCGCAGCTGGTGTTCACGGGCGAGGAGGAGGTAGCTGCTCGCGGTCCAGGTGTAGGCGCGGTCGCGCAGACCCGTGCCGGTGAGGGCGTCGAAGTTCTCGGCGAACCCGTGGGTCTCGCACAGGGCGCGGAAGCGGGCGCTGATGTCGTCCGCGAGCCGGTGGTGGCCAGCGCGGCGCAGGCCGTCCTCGACGAGGACGGTGGCGGGGGCCCAGATCGGGCCGCGCCAGTAGCCGTCGGCGAGGTAGTGCGGGGAGGTGGGCAGTTCGGTGGCGAGGCCGTACGGGGTCAGGTGTGCCTTGATGCGGTCGGCGAGGGTGCCCGCGATCTCGGCGGGGAGGTGCTCGCCGAGGGCGATGGGCATCAGATCGAGGAGGCTCGCGCTGCTCCAGGATTCCCCGGTGGTGGCCGAGCGGGCGACGAACCTGTCTCCGGTCCAGAGCTGGTCGAGCAGTGCCGTCTGGATCTCCTCGGCCGTCCGCGTCCACCGTGCGGCCGCGTTTTCCTTGCCCAACTCACCTGCCAGCAGCGCGAGTTCGCATAGCTGCAAGGCGAGGAAGGCGGCGAGGTCCGCGGTGACGACCACGCGCTCGGGGTCGAAGGTGGTGGCGTTGTCCCAGCCGCTGTCGTTGCCGTGCTGGTAGTGGGGCAGGTCGGCGCCGGGGGCGCGCCGGGCGGTGAGCCAGAAGCCGGTCCAGCGCTCCAGGCGTTCGTACACCTCGGTGAGCTCGGTGCGGTCCGGAGGGGTCGGCAGAGTGCGGCGCAGGCGGCCGAAGGCCCAGCCGTGGATGGGCGGTTTGACGAAGTTGTGGAGGACCTCGGAGTGGGTGACCGAGTCCGGCAGGGCGCCGCTCTCGTCCTGGTGGTCGAAGGGCAGGTGGAACTGGTCCAGCGCCAGCTCGGGCGAACCCTCGGCCAGGGCAAGGGCGTTGAAGCTGTGGTCCCAGCTCCAGACCTTGTCCATCCAGTGCTTGGACATCAGCACCCCGGGCCGGGTGACCAGGCCCTTCGCCGCCACGGTCGCCGACCAGACGACGTAGGCGGCGAGTTCGGCGGCGGGAGTGGTGTCCGAACGCCAGGGGGCCACCGCGTCGACGAAGTCCGCGAACGCGGCCCGCGCGGAGGCCACCACGGCGTCGAAGGGCGCCGAGGGCGCGTACGGCGGCCGGGCGGTGTCGAGTTCCTCGATCGCGAGCTCCCAGCTGCCGTCCGTCGGCGCGGTCACGGTGACACCGCGGTCGGCGCTGCCCAGGGCCTGGGCCCCGGCCGTGTCGGCGAGGACGCCCGACAGCAGGGTGACGCGGTAGCGGCGGCCGGTCTCGTACGAGGTGAAGACGTGCGCGTCCGCCACCGGGTCGTGGAAGAAGTACGTGCCGCTGAACGGGGTCAGGGTCCGCGCGGCGGCGAGGACGCCGAGGTCCAGGCCGCTGCCCCGCAGGCGTACGGTGTCCGGGGCCTCGTAGGCGAGTTCCACGCGCCCGCGCCCGCCGGTCCAGGTGAGCAGGGCCGGTGTCGCCTCGACGCGGGTGTCGGCCCGGTCGCCCGTGGAGGCGTCGAGGGGGACGAACCGCAGGACGCCGTGCATGCCGTTCTGGTGCGAGACGAGGTGGAGGTCCTCGGCGTAGGTCTTCTCCGCCACCACGGGCGAGATGTCGAACCAGGATCCGTACGCGCTGAACGGGATGTCGTGGACGGAGAAGGCCGGGCCGGACGGGGCGGCGGTCATGGGGCGTGACTCGTTTCTGGGGCAGGGGGGCAGGGGGGCCGACCGGCCGGCGCGGGCGGGCGCCGGACGGGAGACGGGGCGGGGTGCTCAGTCCTTGACGGCGCCGGTGGTGACACCGGCCGCCACATAGCGCTGGGCGAGGACGAGGATGACCGTGGCCGGCAGTGAGGCCACGACGGCGGTGGCCATGATGGCGTTCCACTCCTGGTTGTTGTTGCCGATGTAGTGGTAGATGCCGAGGGTGATCGGTTCGTGGGCGCCGCCGTTGACCAGGGTGTTGGCGAAGACGAAGTCGGACCAGGACCACAGGAAGGCGAACAGGGAGACCGTGACGACGGCGTTGCGGCTCATCGGCAGGACGATGGACATGAAGGTGCGCAGGGCACTCGCGCCGTCCATCTGAGCGGCTTGGAGGAGTTCGCCCGGGATGCCGGACATGAACGCGGTGAAGATGAGCACGGCGAAGGGGACGGCCAGGGTGGAGTCGGCGACGATCAGGCCGGGGACGGACTGGAGCAGGCCGAGCTGGAGGTAGATGGCGTAGAAGCCCATCGCCATGATGATGCCGGGGATCATCTGCGCGGCCAGCAGGACGAAGCTCAGCAGGCCGCCGCCGCGCGGGCGCAGCTTGGCCAGGGCGTAGCCGGCGGGCGCGGCGAGGGCGACGGTGAGCAGGACGGTGCCGAGCGCCACGACAAGGCTGGTGGCGAGGTAGGGCAGTTGCTCGGCGAGGACGGTGCGGTAGCCGGCCAGGGTGCCGTCGGCCGGGAAGAGGTCCGGTGGGCTCTTGCGCATGTCCTGGTCACGGGTGAGGGAGACGTTGACCATCCAGTAGACCGGGAACAGCATGATTCCGGTGAACAGCAGGCCGAGGGCCGTCTTCCACCACGAGGGTGCGGCACTTCGGTTCATGACAGCGCCTGCTTTCGCTGGACTCGGACGTGGACCAGGCCGAAGACCAGGGCGGCGACCACGAGCAGGTTGCCGACGGCCGCGCCGGGGCCGAAGGCCGGCAGGAGGTTGCCGAAGCCGAGCTGGTAGGACCAGGTGGCGAAGGTGGTGGACGAGTCCGCCGGGCCGCCCTTGGTCATGATCCAGATGATGTCGAAGACCTTGAGGGTGTAGACGAGGCCCAGCAGCAGGGTGATGGCGGAGACCGGGCGCAGCAGCGGGAAGGTGATGTGCCAGAAGCGCTGCCAGGCGTTCGCCCCGTCGAGCGCCGCGGCCTCGTACAGCGAGCCGGGGACGGACTGCAGACCGCTGTGGAGCACCACCAGGTTGAAGGGGACGCCGATCCAGATGTTCGCGATGATCACCGAGGTCAGCGACCAGTCCGGGGAGGTCAGCCAGTTCACCGGACCGACTCCGACGGCGTGCAGGGCGGCGTTGACGATGCCGGAGTCGCTGTTGAACATCCACGACCAGGTGGAGGCGGACACGATCAGCGGCAGCAGCCACGGCACCAGGAACAGGGCCCGCAGGGTGGCCGACAGCCGGAAGTGCTGGTGGAAGAAGACCGCCAGCGCCAGGCCGATGGCGTACTGGAAGACCAGGCACACGGCGGTGAAGACGACGGTGTGCAGCAGGGCGGGGGCGAACGTCGGGTCGTCGAAGACCTTCTGGTAGTTCGCCAGGCCCGTGAAGGGCGCGTCGCCCTGGACGAAGGAGCGGACGGTGTAGTCGCGCAGGCTCAGGTCGAGGTTGCGGTAGAGCGGGTAGGCGTAGAAGAGGACGAGGTAGCAGGTCACCGGGGCGAGGAAGGCCCAGGCGGTCCACTGCGGGTGGATCTTGCGGTGCCGTTCTCGCGCGGGGGCCCGGGGCGGGGCGGTGGTGGCCGCCCCGCCGGGGTCGCGCGCGGACCGGCGGTCCGGGACTTGTCTCGTGTCGTTCATCGACGGACCGCGCCCCCCTGCTACTTGACCGCCGACTGCGCCTTGGTCAGCGCGTCCTTCGGCGACTCGGCGCCGCTGAGCGCGGACTGGACGGCCTTCCACAACTGCTCGGAGATCTTGGGGTACTTGGTGCCCAGGTCGTCACTGGTACGGCCCTTGGCCGCCTTGACCGCCTCGACCCACGGCTTCAGCTCCGGGTCGGCCGCAACCTGCTTGTCCTGGATCTCGGCGGTGGGGGCCACGTAGGACAGGGTGGTGTCGGTGTCGTAGAGGTTTTCGGTGCTGGTCAGGCAGGTGACCAGTTTGCGCGAGGTGGCGTAGCGGCCGGTGTCCTCCTGGACCGGGACGGTCACGAACTCGCCGCCGGTCGGGGCGGCGGCGTTGCCTCCGTCCGCGCCCGGTATCGGCAGGACGCCGTAGTCGAAGCCCGCCTTCTCCGCGCCTGCGAGCTGCCAGGTGCCGTTCTCGCTGAACGCGTAGTCGCCGGTGGCGAACTCCTGCCAGCTGGTGGTCTGGGTGTTGTTGAGGACGGAGTTGGGGGCGTAGCCCTGGTCGAGCCAGCCCTTCCACAGGGACAGCGCGGAGACGCTCTCGGCGGAGTCGAGTGCGGTGAGCTGCGCGCCCGACCCCCAGAACCAGGGCAGGAACTGGAAGCTGCCCTCCTCCGTGCCGATCGCGGAGAAGGTGATCCCCTTCTTGCCGGCCTTCTTGACCTTCGCCAGGGCCGCCGTGAGCGATGTCCAGTCCTTGACGGAGGCGATGTCCACGCCGGCCTTCTTCAGCACCTCCTTGTTGTAGTAGAGGGCGAGGGTGTTGGCGCCGATCGGGGTGCCGTAGGTCTTGCCGTCGGACTGGCCGGCCGCGAGCAGGTTGGGGTCCACGGCGGAGGTGTCGAGTTGGTTGTCGTCGGTCGTGGTGAGCACGCCCGCCTCGGCGAGGGTCGAGACCACCGGGTTGTCGACGACGAGGACGTCCGGGGAGTTGCCCTGCTGGGCCGCCAACAGCGTCTTGTTGGGCAGGTCGCTGGTGTCGAAGCCGGTCCGCTCGATCTTCACGCCCGCGTCGGTGCCGCACTTGTCCAGCAGCTTCGTCCAGGCCGAGCCCTTGGCGAACTGCGGGTAGGGGTCCCAGAGGGTGTACGTGCCGCTGTCCGCGTCCTTGGCGCCGGTGCTGCCCGAGCCGGAGGAGCACGCGGTGGCGCTGACGGCCACGGCCAGCGCCGTCAGGGCCGCGGCGGTCAGACGGCGCTGTCTGGAGGTGGGGTGCATGGCGGGTCCTTAGTTTCAGGCACGGGGGTGCCGTGAGAGGGAGGGAGACGAGGAGGCCGGGCATGCCGAGCGGAGGCGGTGACGGGACGGGGTGCTCGGTGAAGGAGCAAGAGGTACAGGCGGGTGACGACTGTGAGGAGGAGGAAGAGTGAGAGGGGTGACGGCCGGCAGAAGGAGGACGTGCGGGAGGGGTGGCGGCTAGGAGGCGGTTCCGCCGCCCGCGGGGCCGGTGCTGGCCCGCAGCGAGATCGGCGGTACGAGCAGGTGGTTCCGGGGCGGCGCGTCGAGGTCGTCCAGCCGCTCGACGAGGAGGTCGACCGCGAGGCGGCCCATCTCCGCCGCCGGTACGTCCGCCGCGGTGAGCTGCGGGGTCACCGTCTCCGCCCATCGGGAGGCCACGACCCCGGTGACGGAGAAGTCGCGCGGCACATGGCGGCCGGACCGGGCCAGCCCCCGGTAGAGGCCGCCCAGCGCCGCCTCGTTCAGGGTGACCAGGCCCGTGGTCGCCGGGTCGTCCCGCAGGATCCGCTCCAGGCACGCCTGCCCGGAGGCGGCGTCGTCCCCGCAGGTGTACGTCCGCACGGTCAGCCCGCGCTCGGCGGCGGCCTTGGTGAAGCCGTCCAGCCCCCGTTGCGCGGACTCGTATCCGGCCCGCAGAAGCTGCTCGGGCCGGTTGACGAAGGCGACCCTGCGGTGTCCGAGGTCGGCGAGGTGGTGGACGCACGCCTCCGCCAGCGCGGTGTGGTCGAGCCCCACCCACCAGCCGCCCTCCGGCCGCGCGGTGCGGCCGATGGCGACGGAGGGGAAGCCGAGGGCGGCCAGGTGATCGACCCGGTCGTCCTCCAGTCTGATCTCCATCAGGATCGCGCCGTCGACCCGCCGCTCCCCCAGCAGCCGCTGGAAGGAACGGTCGCTGTCGACGCCGCTGGGTGACAGCAGTACGTCGTAGTCGTGGGCCGCGGCGGCCTCCACCACGCTGCCGATGAAGTCCAGCTGCATGCCCGTGTAGTGGTTGCCGGCCGGCGGGAAGACCAGGCCGATCGTGCTGGTCCGCCCGTTGGCCAGGGCCCTGGCACTGGCGTTGGGCCGGTAGCCCAGCTCGTCGATGACCTGCTGGATCTTCCGGCGGGTGTCGTCGGACACGGGGCGCTTGCCGCTGAGCGCGTAGGACACGGTGCTCCGCGAGACACCGGCCCGCCGGGCGATCTCACCGATGTTCACGGAGAACTCCTTGATCGAACCGGTTCGGCACTCCGCGGAGGCGAAGCTTCCGAGCCGCTGGGACGGTGGACTGTGAAGAGCACGAGGTCCGGTCGTCGAACCGGTTCGCGTGAAGTGAAGGTAGGAACGGGCGGGGCGGCTGTCAACACCTCGATCGAGGACTTCTCGTCGTAGCGCGGCGATCCGGACGATCCTCGATCCCCGCGGCTTCGCTCGTGTCGGGGGTATTGCTGCGCGATTTCTCCGGTGCTAGCTTCCAGCGAACCGGTTCGACGAAGTGATCCTTCCGGCAGCCGGTGCCTCGCCCCGCACAGTCCCTGGTGGGCGGGGCACCGCCACGGCCACCTCGGTCGGTCGGCCCGGCTCCGTGGCGCGGGTGATCGAACCGATTCCGCATCGCCGTCCCAGATTCCGCGTCACCGCCACCAGTCGCACCGCCGCCCCTTCCACGTCGTCGCCCCTTCCGCATCGCCGCCGCCCAGTCCCCACGCCGCCACCTCCGACCCAGCCGCCTCGCCGACCACGGCACCCGGAACGGACAGCCGGGCCGGGGCGACGGGCCGACCGGGACCCGTCACTCACAGGATCGAGGACGCACTCCATGCCATCCGCTGACAGATCGGCCCGGCGCCGGGCCCCGGCCGCCGTGGCTCTGGCCCTCGGCGCGGGCGTGCTGGTCGCGCCGGCCGTCCCCGCCCAGGCCGCCGACGCGCCCGAGCCCACGGCCCGCTACACCTTCGACGAGGACGACCTCACGTCCGGGACGATCACGGACGTCTCCGGCAACGGTCTGACGGCGAACCTCGTCAACGGCTCCACGGCGCGGTCCGTCGAGGGCACGGGCGGCGGCAGGGCGCTCGCCCTGCCCGGCGGAGCACCCACCTCCGACGGCGCCTACGTGCGCCTGCCCCGCGCGGTGGTCGGCGACGCGACCGACCTGACGGTGTCCGCCCGTGTGAAGTGGGGCGACGACAAGTCGGCCTGGCAGCGGATCTTCGACCTGGGCACCGACACCACGAAGTACCTCTTCACCACCCCGTCCCACAACGGCGGGGCGCTGCGCACCGCCGTGACCACCGACGGCGGAGGCGCGGAGGCCCAGCTCTCCGGGTACGCGGCGCTCCCCGCCGGCGCCTGGCGGACGGTCACGGTCACCCTCGACACCGCCGCCCGGCGGGTCACCACCTACCTCGACGGCGTGGCCGTCTCCTCCGCGAAGACCGCCGTCAAGGCCAGGGAGCTGCTGAACAGCTCGGCGACCGCCGCCGGTTACATCGGCAAGTCCTTCTGGCCGGACCCACTGCTCAAGGGCGCGATCGACGACTTCACCGTGTGGCACTCGGCTCTGAGCGCCGAGCAGGTGGCGGCCGTGGTCGGCGACGCCCCCACCCTCCAGTCCTTGTCGCGGACGTCCTTCGACGTGCGCACCGCGACCGGGACCGCTCCGTCCCTGCCCGACTCGGTCCGCTCCTCGTACTCCGACGGCTACGACCGTGACACGCCGATCGTCTGGGACGCCGTGCCCGAGGAGAAGTACGCCCGGCCCGGCACGTTCACGGTGGCCGGGCGCGCGGCCGGACGGAGCGTGCAGGCGACGGTCGCCGTGGTCCGGGAGGGTCAGCTCACCGTCGACCTCGCCTCGGACACCGGCGCGTTCCACGGCGGCGCCTCCGGCACGCTCTACGGCGTGTACGGACCGGACGTGCCGACCAACAACCTCATCGAGGGCATGGGCCTGCGCACGGTCTCCACCAAGGCGCAGGACGGCCCGCA
Source organism: Streptomyces sp. ATCC 21386 (assembly GCF_018728545.1). NCBI lineage: Bacteria > Bacillati > Actinomycetota > Actinomycetes > Kitasatosporales > Streptomycetaceae > Streptomyces > Streptomyces sp. ATCC 21386. The sequence continues at coordinate 2,531,355 of NZ_JAAVVL010000001.1, read as the reverse complement.
GCACCCGGGCGCCGACGCGCTGGAGGTGGTGAAGCCGCTGGCGGACTCCACCGACGGCGATGTGTACATCTACATGACCGACATCCACCGCGGCTTCCCGTACCAGTGGCCGGGCGGCACCCCGGCCGAGAAGCTCGAACTCTACGAGCAGAAGATCGCCAAGCAGGTCGACCAGGTGCTCCGACTGCCCGAGCAGTACCAGGACAACATCGTCTTCGTGCCGTTCAACGAACCCGAGGGCAACATGTTCGGCACCGGGGAGTGGAGCTACAACCGGGTCAGCTGGCTCGACGACCCCGACGACTTCCTCGCCGCCTGGGACTCCGCGTACAAGCTGATCAAGGAGAGGATGCCGGACGCCCGGATCGCGGGCCCCAACACCAGCATCCTCTACGACCAGGTGAAGGGCTTCATGGCGCACGCCCTGGCCGCCGACACGCTCCCCGATGTCGTCACCTGGCACGAGCTCAGCCACCCGGAGGCTGTGCGCGACAGCGTCGCCACGTACCGGGGCTGGGAGAAGGACCTGTTCCGGGGCACCGCCCGTGAGGGTACCGAACTGCCCATCAACATCAACGAGTACGCGTTCAACTACCACACCTCGGTGCCCGGCCAGATGATCCAGTGGGTCTCCGCGATCGAGGAGTCCAAGGTGGACGCCGACATCGCCTACTGGAACATCGACGGCAACCTCTCCGACTCCGCCGTGCAGTCCAACCGCGGCAACGGCCAGTGGTGGCTGCTCAACGCGTATGCCTCGATGAGCGGGCACACGGTCGAGGTGGACCCGCCGTTCCCCGGCGAGAACTACACCATGCAGGGCGTCGGCACGCTCGACGAGAGGAAGAAGCAGGCCCGGCTGATCTTCGGCGGCTCCACCAGCAAGGGCCACATCACCTTCGCCGGCGTCCCGAAGAAGATCTTCGGCGAGAACGTCCACGCCTGGGTGCGCGAGATCGAGTGGAGCGGGCAGCTCGGCGACAGCCCCGGCCCGAAGCTGCTCACGGAGACGAACCTGAAGGTCTCCGAGGACGGCACGGTCTCCGTCGACTTCGGCGACGGCACCCTGCCGACGCTGAAGGAGTCCTCGGCGTACGAGATCGTCCTCAGCCCCGCCGGGAAGGCGAAGGCCACCCAGGACGCGCCCACGCGCTGGCAGCAGTCGTACGAGGCCGAGGACGCCGCCCACACCGGGTCCGGCTACTCGAAGAACGGCCCCGAGGGCTCACCCCGCGACGTGTCGAAGTTCTACACCTCCGGCGGCTACGACGTCGGCGGCCTGCGCACCGGTTCGGACCTGACGCTCGACTTCACCGTGGACGTGCCCGAGGACGGCACCTACGACCTGAGCGTGTTCGCCAACTCCCTCAACACCTTCGACAAGGTGAAGGAGCAGGGCCCGACCAACGTCTTCCTCCGGGTCGACGGCGAGGCGGACGGAGAGCAGGAGCTGTATCTGCCGCTGGGTTACAAGTGGGTGGTGTGGGACCACACCGACACCACGGTCCACCTGACCAAGGGCAGGCACACGCTGACGCTCGCCGCACGGAGCGCCGACGGCGAACGCGTCACCCGGGGCGACGCCATCGTCGACCGGCTGACCCTCTCCCTGCCGGACGCCTCCGCCCGTACGCGGGTGTACGAGGGCGAACTCGCCTGGCTGGGCGGCGGGGCACGTCCCGTGTACGACCTGCCGAAGCGGGCGGCCACCGGTTCGGGCGCGGCCCGGCTCCCGAAGAAGGGGACCGCCACGTTCTGGGTGTACTCGCCCGCCGATCGTGAGGCCACCCTCAGGATCGACACCCTGAAGGGCTCGGGCGCCCGGCTCTCCGTCAACGGCCAGGACGTCCTGCGGCTGGACCAGGGCCGTAACAGCGTCGCGGTCTCCCTCTCCGGCGGCGTCAACAAGGTCACGGTGACCGGGAGTTCGTCCACCACGCTCGTCGACCGTCTCACGGTCACTCCGACCGAGGGCACGCTCCCGACGCGTACGTACGAGGGGAAGGACGCCGAGCTCCGCGGCTCGGCCGCGCTCGACTCCCTCTCCCTGGCCACGGGCGGCACCGCGATCACCGGGATCGGCGGCGACCCGGGCAACGGCAACACCGCCACGTTCACCGTCACCGCGGACCGGGCGGGCACCCACGCCCTGCGCGTCCGCTACTCCAACCCGGAGCAGTCGCCGGCCACCCACTACAACCCGGATCCGCTCGTCCGCCATGCCGACCTCGCCGTCAACGGCGGCGAGACGCGGCGGGTCACCTTCCCGCACACCTTCCACCAGAACAACTTCTGGGAGCTGACCGTCCCCGTCCACCTGAGGAAGGGGCAGAACACGATCACCTTCCGCTCCGAGGAACTCCCGAACTTCGACGGCGAGACCTACGCCTCGGACACCTTCCCCGGTGTGCTGCTCCGCTCCCGTCTCGCCCCGCTGATCGACCGCATCACGGTCGCGCCGTACGCGCGGGAGGTGCGCTGAGACGAGGGGAGGACCGGGGCGCTTCGCCGTGCGTGGCTCTGCGTCGGGCGGCCGCGAGCGGCACCTGACAGCGCTCCGGTCCGGCGGGGGAGACAGGGACGCGGGCGTGGCCAGGGTGCCGCCTCCGTCGGACTCAGGGGTCTGGTCGGCCGGTCGAGGAGGCGGGCGCCGATGACCGCGGTTCCTCGCATCCTGCGGGCCCGCGGTCCTCCCGGGGCCCACGGTCCTCCCGGTCCGAAAAGGCAGGGGCGCAGCCCGCCTTTTCAGGGGCGCGGGGAACTGCGCGACCAGCCCCACCGAACCCGCACACACTCTCAGGCGTTCGCGTGCACGGCGGCCTCACTGGCGGCATCCGCGCCCGACTCGGGCTGGGCCGCCGGTGTTTCCCGGCGCCCGGCAGCGGCACCGGCACCCGCACGGCGGCGGGTGAGCCGGACGGCGACTGGTTCGGTCCAGCGCGCGGTGAGCGGCCCGACGACGACCAGGAGGAGCACGTACGCCGTCGCGAGGGGCCCCACGCGGGGCTCGACCCCGACGGCGAGTCCGGCGATGACGATGGAGAACTCGCCCCGGGCGACCAGGGTTCCGCCCGCGCGCCACCGCCCCTTGGCGGAGATCCCGGCCCGGCGCGCGGCCCAGTACCCGGTGGCGATCTTCGTCAGGGTGGTGACGGCGGCCAGCGCGAGGGCCGGGAGGAGGACGGGCGGGATGTCGGCGGGGTCGGTGTGCAGGCCGAAGAAGACGAAGAAGACGGCGGCGAAGAGGTCCCGCAGCGGGGTCAGGATGCTGCTGGCCCCCTCGGCGACCTCGCCGGACAGCGCGATGCCGACCAGGAACGCGCCCACGGCGGCCGAGACCTGGAGGTGCTGGGCGATCCCGGCGACGACGAGGGTGAGACCGAGGACGACCAGGAGGAGCATCTCGGCGTTGTCCGAGGAGACCGCCCGGCTGATCAACCGGCCGTGGCGCAGGGCGACATAGAGGACCGCGCCCACCGTGCCCAGGGCGATCAGCAGGGTCAGGGTGCCGCCCGCCAGGCTCACCCCGGCGAGCAGGGCGGTGAGGATCGGCAGGTACACGGCCATCGAGAGGTCTTCGAGGACGAGGATGCTCAGCACGACCGGGGTCTCGCGGTTGCCGAGTCGTCGCAGATCGCCGAGGACCTTGGCGATGACGCCGGAGGAGGAGATCCAGGTGACGCCGGCCAGGGCGACGGCGGCGACCGGGCCCCAGCCGAGCAGCAGCGCCATCGCGGCGCCGGGGGCGGCGTTGAGAACGAAGTCGACCGCGCCGGAGGGGTATTGGGACTTGAGGTTGGTGACGAGTTCGGAGGCGCTGTACTCGAGGCCGAGCAGGAGCAGCAGCAGGATGACGCCTATCTCGGCGCCGGTGGCGACGAACTCCTCGCTGGCCTGCAGCGGGAGGAGTCCGCCGTGCCCGAAGGCGAGTCCGGCGAGCAGGTAGAGGGGAATGGGCGAGAAGCCCACCCGTCCGGCGAGGCGGCCCAGCATGCCCAGGGCGAGGATGATCGCCCCGAGTTCGATGAGCATGGCTGTGGTGTGATGCACGGGCGTCTGTCCTCCGGTGACGAGTGCGGTGACGGCGTCTGTGCCTGGGGGGAGAGAGTTCGGGTGCGGGCGGGGATGCGCGGGCGCGCGAGGCAGGCCGGGAGCCCCCTCCGCCGCGGCGGAGGGGGCGTCGGTACGCGGGGTGTCAGCTCAGGCCCGCGGCGTGGCCGGTATCGGGAACGGCGTCACGAGCGGCGTTGAGGACGCGCACGCGGATGAATCGACCCATGTCACGCCCCCCTTGCACGCCGTCGGCGCACCACCGACATCACCGGCACCACTCGAACGAATGAGCAAATCGGCGCTCAACAGAGCGCAGGCGCCAGGTAAGGGAGTCTAGCGCAATCCGAAATGGTGAAATCACACAATCAGTAAAGCGCCGCCCATTTCCCTTCACGACGGACTCGTTCCGTCACTCGCCGATCTCGACCTTGCCGTTCTCACCGGCCCGCGCCGCCGCCTTCTCCCGGGTCACACCCTTCAGGAGTTCCGCGAGGTCGACTCCCGTGGTCGAGCCGAGAAGTTCGAGCCCCTGGGCGACGTTGTCGGCGACCGCGCGCGGGATGCGGGCGGCGCCGTCGGTGGAGATGACCGTCATCTTGTCCACCGCCGCGAGCGGTTCGGACGCCTTGGCGACCACCTGGGGCAGCACCTCGACCAGCATCTGCAGGACCGCCGCGTCGCCGTACCGCCCGAACGCGTCGGCCTTCTGCCGCATCGCCTCCGCCTCGGCCGCGCCCTTGGCGTGGATCGCCGCCGCCTCCGCCTCGCCCTCCAGCCGGACCGCCTCCGCGATCGCCGCCCGCCGCGCCCGCTCCGACTCGCCCTGCCTGAGGCCCTCGACGGCCTCGGCCTCGGCCAGCGCGGTACGCCGCTGCTTCTCGCCCTCACCGGTCAGCCGGGCCCGCTCGGCCTCCGCCTGCGCACCCGCGATCTCCGCCAGCCGCTCGGCCTCGGCCTGCTTGACCCGGGCCACCCGCCGGGCCTCGGCCTCCTGTTCGGCCGCGTAGCGCTGCGCGTCGGCGGGCTTGCGGACCTCCGTGTCGAGCTGACGGTCCTTCAAAGCGGCCTGCCGTTCGGCCACCTTCTCCTGCTGGGTGAGAATGTCCTGCTGTCGCGCGGCCTCGGCGAGGGGCCCGGCCGCGTTGGCCTGGGCGGCGGCGGAGTCCGTCTCGGCCTTGATCTCGGCCTGCTTCAGGTAGAAGGTCCGCTGGGCGACCGCGATCTCTTCCTCGGCCTTCAGCCGGGCCTGCTCGGCGGCACGCCGGGCCACCGCCTCGGCGATGTCCGCCTCCTGCTTGGCGCGCGCGGCCTCCGGACGGCCGAGGTCCTCCAGATAGGAGCCCTCGGTGGTGATGTCCTGGATCTGGAAGGCGTCCAGCACCAGGCCCTGCCCCGACAGACTGGCCTCCGCCTCCTCGGCGACCTGACCGGCGAACGCCGCCCGGTCACGGATGACGTCCTCCACCGACATCCGGCCGACGATGGCCCGCAGCGCGCCCGAGAGCACCTCCTGGGTGAAGCCGACGATGCCGTCCTGCTGCATCAGGAACCGCTGGGCGGCGGCCCGGATGGAGTCCTCGGTGCCGCCGACCTTGACGATGGCGACCCCTTCGAGGTGCGCCTTGATCCCGCGCAGCGTGACCGCGCCGCGCACCGCCACCGGGATGTGCCGCGAGGACAGGTCCAGGGTGAACCGCTGCTGCACGAACGGCACGACGAACACCCCGCCGCCGACCACGACCTTCTGCCCGCTGTTGTCGGTGAACACCCGCCCGGTCTCCGGATCGGTGGCCTGCTTGCCGCGCCGGCCGGTGACGATGAACGCCTCGCTGGGACCCGCCACCTTGTAGCGGGAGACCAGGACGAGCCCCAGCAGCACCACCAGCACGACGATTCCCGACACCGCGAAGAGAACAGGACTCATGACGAACTCCCCCGAATCACACGAATGAAGAAGCAGAAAGGAAAGAGAAGGGAACGAAGAGAACGAAGGGAAGAGCGAGGGGACTGCCGGCGAAGGAACCCTCAGCGGTCCACGGGGCGCACCACGACCGACGTGGCCGTCGGCGCCGCCTCCACCCACACCTCGACGCCCCGGGCGAGCGGCACCGTACTGACCGCCGCGAGCTTCACCGGCTGCCCGGCGAGCCGCAGCAGCACCTCGCCGAACCCGTCCGCCGGAATGGCGGTCACCACCTTGCCCGCGGTGCCCACCAGGTCGGACCCCCTGGGTGCGACGCCCGTACGATCGCGCGTCAGAACCCGGCCGAATCGGTACGTCAGCCAGGCCGCACCGGCTCCGACGACAGCACCGCAGCCGGTGGCGAGCACGGGCCCCGCGTTCAGCAGTTCGGTCGCGAGGACCCCGCCGAAGCCGGTCGCCGCCAGGAACCCGGCGACGACCGGCAACGACAGCCACCCCTCCAGGGCGCCGGCGGGCGCGCCGTCGAACGCGCCCTCCAGCACCCCGTCGAAGACCAGCGCCAGGGTGAGCAGCACGACCCCCGTGACGCCGAGTCCGAAGAACCAGGCCATACGCGCCGTCCCCCTTCCCGCCCCGCCGCCGATCTCCGGCTCGAAGGGATCCTCACACGGGCAGGGGGAACGTTTCATTGCAGTGTTCCGGCAATGTTCCCGCGCCTTTCCCTTCCGCCACGACAGGCTGGGGCGGCTCAGGCCGCCGCCCGGCGCACGACCTCCGCGACCTCGTAGCCGGCCTCGACGATCGCCGTACGCACCGCCGCGTCGTCGACCGTCTCCCCCCGTACGATCACCAGGCCGGCGCGTACGTCGACATCGACCTCGGTGACGCCGGGCACCGCGGCGACCTCCTCGGTGACACTCGCGGCACAGTGGCCACAGCTCATGCCGGACACGGTGAAGTACCTCTCGGCCATGGGGTCGCTCCTGTCCTCGGTCGGCCCGGTGACCGCGCCGAGGGGGCGCACGGGCCGCGTGGCACGAGGTACGGCGCACGCCCTCAGCACGTTCAGCCGTTCAGCCGTCACCGCCTGCCGCTGTCCCGTCCCGGTCCGCCGCCCTTCAAACCGTGCGTCCGGAGAGGGCAAGGTCACAGCCGCGACCACTGCTGCTCGTTAGTTAACGTGGCCTAACATCCGAGCATGACGGTCCTGCCTGACGACGGGCTTGAGCTGGCCGCCGAGTTCCCTGACGCAACCCACGAGCAGTGGCAGCGCCTCGTTGCGGGCGTGCTGCGCAAGTCGGGCAAGGACGTCGAGGGTGCTCAGGCCGAGGAAGCCCTGTCCACCGCGCTGGAGGACGGGCTGCGCACCCGTCCTCTCTACACCGCGCACGACACCGCGCCCCCCTCCGGCCACCCCGGCTTCGCGCCCTTCGTACGAGGAGGCAGGGCCGCCGGCAACACCGTCGGCGGCTGGGACGTACGCCAGCGGCACACCGCGGCGGACGGCGAGGCGGTGCTCACGGACCTGGAGAACGGCGTCACCTCCCTGTGGCTGGTGCTCGGCGAGGGCGGCGCCCCGGTGGCGTCGCTCGGCCGGATCCTCGACGGCGTCCACCTCGACCTCGCCCCCGTCGTCCTCGACGCGGGCGCCGAAGTGGAGCCCGCCGCACGGGAGTTGCTGCGGCTGTACGCCGAGCGGGGCCTCACCGGGGCGGCGGCGCGCGGCAACCTGGGCGCGGATCCCCTCGGCCACGAGGCCCGCACCGGACAGACCTACGACAGCGCGCCCGTCGTCGACCTCGCGCGGCGGTGCGCCGAGGAGTACCCGGGGCTGCGGGCCCTGACCGTGGACGCCCTGCCGTACCACGAGGCCGGCGGCTCGGCGGCGCAGGAGCTGGGCGCCTCGCTCGCCACCGGTGTCGCGTATCTGCGGGAGCTGACCGGGGCCGGGCTGAGCGTCGAACAGGCCTGTGCGCAGCTGGAGTTCCGCTACGCGGCCACCGCCGACCAGTTCCTGACGATCGCCAAACTGCGCGCCGCGCGCCGGCTCTGGGCCCGGGTCGCCGAGGTGTGCGGGGCGCCCGCCGCCGGGGCACAGACCCAGCACGCGGTGACCTCGACGGTGATGATGACGCGCCGCGACCCGTGGGTGAACATGCTGCGCACGACCATCGCCACGCTGGCCGCAGGCGCGGGCGGCGCCGACTCCGTCACCGTGCTGCCGTTCGACCACGCGCTGGGCCTGCCGGACGCGTTCGCGCGACGCATCGCCCGCAACACCTCCACGATCCTCATCGAGGAGTCCCACCTCGCCCGGGTGATCGACCCGGCGGGCGGCTCCTGGTACGTGGAGCGCCTCACCGACGAACTCGCCCACGCGGGCTGGGAGTTCTTCCAGCGGATCGAGAGACTCGGCGGTCAGGCGGCCGCGTTGCGCTCGGGGGACCTCGGCCGCGACCTCGCCGACACCTGGGAGGCCCGCACCGGCAGGCTCGCCAAGCGCCGCGAACCCGTCACCGGCGTCAGCGAGTTCCCGCACCTGGCGGAGAAGCCGGTCGTCCGCCGACCCGCGCCCGAGCCGCCGTCCGGCGGTCTGCCGCGCGTCACCCGCGACGAGACTTACGAGGCGCTGCGGGCCCGCTCGGACGCCCACCTCGCCGCGACGGGCTCCCGCCCCCGGATCTACCTGGCCGCCCTCGGCCCGGCCGCCGCCCACACCGCCCGGCTCACCTTCGCCGCCAACCTCTTCCAGGCGGGCGGCATCGAGCCCGTCACCGAGGGCACGTTCGAGGAGAGCGGCGCCGGCGAGGCGTGCCTGTGCTCCAGCGACGCCCTGTACGAGGAGCGGGCCGCGACCGAGGCGGCCGGGCTGAAGGCCGCCGGCGCCTCGCACGTCTTCCTCGCCGGGCGCCCCGGGCAGTACGCCGACGTCGACGCGTACGTCTTCGCGGGCTGCGACGCCGTGGCCGTCCTGACCGCCGCCCTCGACCGCATGGGAGTGTCCTGATGACCGCCCCTTCCGGCCCCTCCGTCCCCGACTTCACCGGGATCGAGCTGGGCTCCCCGTCCGTCGACGGCGGCGCCGACGAGTGGCGCACGGCGGTCGAGAAGGCGGCCGGCGGTGACCATCCGCTGTGGGAGACCCCGGAGGGCATCCCGGTCAAGCCGCTCTACACCGGGCAGGACCTGGAGGGCCTGGACTTCCTGGGCACCTACCCGGGCATGGCCCCGTATCTGCGCGGCCCGTACCCGACGATGTACGTCAACCAGCCCTGGACGATCCGCCAGTACGCGGGTTTCTCCACCGCGGAGGAGTCCAACGCCTTCTACCGCCGCAACCTGGCGGCCGGTCAGAAGGGCCTGTCCGTCGCCTTCGACCTGCCCACCCACCGGGGCTACGACAGCGACCACCCGCGGGTGACCGGTGACGTCGGCATGGCGGGCGTGGCGATCGACTCGATCCTCGACATGCGGCAGCTCTTCGACGGCATCCCGCTGGACAGGATGACCGTGTCGATGACGATGAACGGCGCGGTGCTGCCCGTGCTCGCGCTCTACATCGTGGCGGCCGAGGAACAGGGCGTGCCGCCCGAGAAGCTGGCCGGGACCATCCAGAACGACATCCTCAAGGAGTTCATGGTCCGCAACACCTACATCTATCCGCCGAAGCCGTCGATGCGGATCATCTCCGACATCTTCGCCTTCACCTCGCAGAAGATGCCGCGCTACAACTCCATCTCGATCTCCGGCTACCACATCCAGGAGGCGGGTGCGACGGCCGACCTGGAGCTGGCGTACACGCTCGCGGACGGGGTGGAGTACATCCGTGCGGGCCGGGAGGCCGGCCTGGACGTGGACGCGTTCGCGCCCCGGCTGTCGTTCTTCTGGGCGATCGGCATGAACTTCTTCATGGAGGTCGCCAAGCTGCGCGCGGCCCGCCTGCTGTGGGCGAAGCTGGTGAAGCAGTTCGACCCGAAGAACACCAAGTCCCTTTCCCTGCGCACCCACTCGCAGACCTCGGGCTGGTCGTTGACCGCGCAGGACGTCTTCAACAACGTCACGCGCACCTGCGTGGAGGCGATGGCGGCCACCCAGGGCCACACCCAGTCGCTGCACACCAACGCCCTGGACGAGGCCCTGGCCCTGCCGACCGACTTCTCCGCCCGTATCGCCCGCAACACCCAGCTCCTCATCCAGCAGGAGTCCGGCACCACCCGGGTCATCGACCCGTGGGGCGGCAGCGCCTACGTGGAGAAGCTGACGTACGACCTCGCCCGCCGGGCCTGGCAGCACATCCAGGAGGTCGAGGCGGCGGGCGGCATGGCCAAGGCCATCGACGCGGGCATCCCCAAGCTGCGCATCGAGGAGGCCGCCGCCCGCACCCAGGCGCGGATCGACTCCGGGCGGCAGCCCGTCATCGGCGTCAACAAGTACCGGGTCGACAGCGACGAGCAGATCGACGTGCTCAAGGTCGACAACTCCTCCGTGCGGGCCCAGCAGATCGAGAAGCTGCGGCGGCTGCGCGCGGAACGCGACGAGACCGCCTGCCGGGACGCCCTCGACGCCCTCACCCGGGCGGCCGGCGGCGAGGGCAACCTGCTGGAGCTGGCGGTGCGCGCGGCCCGCGCCAAGGCCACCGTCGGCGAGATCTCCGACGCCCTGGAGAAGGTCTACGGCCGGCACGCGAGCCAGATCCGTACGATCTCCGGCGTGTACCGCAACGAAGCAGGTGAGTCCCCGAACGTGGAGCGCACCCGGAGCCTGGTGGAGTCCTTCGCGGAGGCCGAGGGCCGCCGGCCGCGCATCCTGGTCGCCAAGATGGGCCAGGACGGCCACGACCGGGGCCAGAAGGTGATCGCGACCGCGTTCGCCGACCTCGGCTTCGACGTGGACGTCGGCCCGCTGTTCCAGACCCCGGCCGAGGTGGCCCGCCAGGCCGTCGAGGCGGACGTGCACATCGTCGGGGTGTCGTCGCTGGCCGCCGGGCACCTCACCCTCGTACCGGCGCTGAAGGAGCAGCTGGCCGAGGAGGGGCGCGAGGACATCATGATCGTGGTCGGCGGGGTGATCCCGCCTCAGGACGTGCCCACGCTCCTGCGGATGGGCGCGGCGGCCGTCTTCCCGCCCGGGACGGTGATCCCGGACGCGGCGTTCGACCTGGTGAAGCGTCTGTCGGACGATCTCGGGCACGACCTGTGATCGATGTCGACGCCTATGCCAAGGGTGTGCTCGACGGGAAGCGGGCGATCGTCGCCCGCGCCATCACCCTCGTCGAGTCCACCCGGCCCCAGCACCGGGCCCTGGCCCAGGAACTGCTGACCGCGCTGCTGCCGCACAGCGGCCGGGCCCGGCGGATCGGGGTCAGCGGGGTGCCGGGCGTCGGCAAGTCCACGTTCATCGACGCGTTCGGCACGATGCTGACCTCGCTCGGGCACCGGGTGGCGGTGCTGGCGGTGGACCCGTCGTCGAGCCGTACGGGCGGTTCGATCCTCGGCGACAAGACCCGGATGGAGCGGCTGGCCGTCGACCCGGCGGCCTTCGTCCGGCCCTCGCCGACGGCCGGGACGCTCGGCGGTGTCGCCAAGGCCACCCGTGAGTCGATGGTGGTGATGGAGGCGGCCGGCTACGACGTGGTGCTGGTGGAGACGGTGGGGGTCGGCCAGTCCGAGACGGCGGTCGCGAACATGGTCGACTCCTTCCTGCTCCTCACCCTCGCCCGTACCGGCGACCAGCTCCAGGGCATCAAGAAGGGGGTCCTGGAACTGGCCGACGTGCTCGCGGTCAACAAGGCGGACGGCCCGCACGAGCGTGACGCCCGGACGGCGGCACGGGAGCTGGCGGGTGCCCTGCGGCTGATGCACGGGAAGGACGCCGTCTGGACGCCGCCGGTGCTGAGCTGCAGCGCCCGCGAGTCGACCGGACTGGACGCCGTCTGGGAGCGCCTGGAACAGCACCGCACGCTCCTCGACTCCACCGGCCGGCTCACCGCCAAGCGCCGGGACCAGCAGATCGACTGGACCTGGTCGATGGTCCGCGACGAGCTCCTCGACCGGCTGCGCACCCACCCCGGTGTCCGCTCCGTCGCGCCCGCCCTCGAACAACGGGTGAGGGACGGCGAGTTGACGGCGACACTGGCCGCCGAACGCATTCTGGAGGCCTTCGGGGACCGCTTCCCCGGTTCACCCGGCTGAGCGCCCCGAGTGGTGGTGGAGTGCGATCCGGCTGACGGTGGATCACGTCGGGGTCGGGTCAAGTCAGCTGACGAAGCACCAGCTGCCCGGCTGCCGGCGGAAGGACCATCAGATGCGTTCTGCCCGCATGCTGCTCGTCACCGGGGCGGCGGCCGCCGCCCTCGCCGTCACCGCTCCCGGCGCGTACGCCGACGGTGACGAGTGGGAGCACAAGGACAATGGCTACAGCAAGGAGCACCACAAGGACAGCAGCCACGACGGCCCGCGCGGCGGGGTTCACACGGGTGGCGGTGCGCTGACCTCGCCGGCGGGCGGGGAGGAGTGGAACTCCGAGCGGTCCGGCAGGCCCGGCGCCGGGGGCTACGACAAGGAGGAGGAGTCCACCAAGGAGTCCTGGAACGGCGACCACGCCAAGGACTCGTGGAAGGGCGGGAACGACAAGGAGTCGTGGAAGGACGAGCACGACAAGGGTTCCTGGAAGGACGGCGAGGACGCGGGAGCCTGGAAGGGCGACCACGACAAGCCGCGCGGCGGGATGCACACCGGTGGCGGCGCGCTCGCCGCGCCGGCGGTGACCGCGGGCGGGATGGCGGTCCTCGCGGTGGCCGGTACGGGCCTGTACGCCCTGCGCCGCAAGAAGACCGCCGGAAGCGTGGCCTGAGCCCATGCCGGGCGCGATACCTGGCCCGATAGCGGCCGGGCCGCCACGCCGTGTGACGTGTGGCGGCCCGGCCGGCGTTCCCCGCGTGCGGGCCCCGGCCGACGTTCCCGGCGTACGGGGCCCGCCCGTTCCTCCGTCAGCTTCGCTCTGCTGCCGTACCTGTGAGGTGGTTCTGATGGCAGCCCACTCCTCTCCCCCCGGCGCCCGCGTCAATCTGACCGTGCTGTGCGCCGTGGTCCTGTTGATCCTGGCGGTGAGCCTGTTCGGCGGCGAGGACTCCTCGTCCGACACCTCCCGCCCGCCGGGCGCCCGGCACGCCCCGCAGGCCGCACCCGCCTCCCCCGGCGAGCGGGCCGCGCCCGTCGAGCGACCGGCGGACCGGCGCCGGCAGCCGCCCCGGGCCAGGCCGGTCCGGCTGCTCATCCCCAAGATCCAGGTGAGCGCCCCCTTCGTGCCCCTCTCCGTCGGCCGCTCCGGGCAGCTCGAAGCCCCGCCCGCCGACGACGTGAACCTCGTCGGCTGGCACGCCGAGGGTGCCGCGCCCGGCGAGAAGGGCACCTCGATCATCGCCGGCCATGTCGACACCGCGACCTCACCGGCGGTCTTCGCGGGGCTCGGCGAACTGGAGAAGGGGGACATCTTCCACGTCGCGCGCTCCGACGGGAGCAGGGTGTCCTTCGTGGTCGACGCCCTGGAGACGTTCGAGAAGGACGACTTCCCCGACAAGCGCGTGTACGCCGACGCGGCCCGCCCCGAGGTCCGGCTGATCACCTGCGCCGGCGAGTACGACCGCAAGGTCATGGACTACACGGAGAATCTGGTGGTCTTCGCGCACCGGACCTGAGGGCACGCGGCAGGAGAGCTCCCACGCCCCGGGCGAACACCAGGAGACGGCTGTCCAAAAACCCATTCCCGAAGTGACCAAGAGCGGTTCAAGGGACGGCCATGATTGATCAACGCACGTCCATGATTGCGCAACTTGAACGTTTGAGCGTTTAGGTCGGACGTACGTTCCTGCCCGTGAACCCTGACGCAACACCCCACAGAGGCGACAGCACCGAGGCGACCGCCACCGGCGCGGACGCCCCGATATCCCACGCAAAGCCGCGCGGCCGACGCTCACTCCTGCGCGCGGCACTGGCGGGCACGGCCGTCCTCGGCGGCGGCCTCGCGGTCGGCGCCTTCCCGGCCGACGCCGAGCCTGTCTCCCGCTCCTCCCGCGCCAACCCCGCGCAGTCCACCCCCACCCGTCCGCGGCCGAAGACGGCGGAGGAGGCGCTGAAGGAGCTGTCGAAGGGCAACCGCCGCTGGCGGACCTTCCACGAGCAGCACCCCGACGAGGACTACGCCGTGCGCAAGGCGCTGACGACCGGTCAGCAGCCCTTCGCCCTGGTTCTCGGCTGCATCGACTCCAGGGTCCCCCCGGAGCTGGTCTTCGACCAGGGCCTCGGCGACCTGATGACCGTGCGCAGCGCGGGCGAGGTGCTGGACCGGTCCGTGCTCGGCAGCGTCAAGTACGGCGTCCTCGAACTGAAGATCCCGCTGGTCGTGGTGCTCGGTCACCAGTCCTGCGGCGCGGTGAAGGCGGCCGTCGCGGTGGACGAGAGCGGCGAGGAACTGCCGAGCGGCATCCAGTACATCGCGGACGAGATCGCTCCGGCGATCGACCACAGCGTGACCGGTGACGCCCGGGTCGCGGCGACCATCGACGCGAACGTCCGGCTCGTCCGCTCCAAGCTGAAGGCCGACGAGGACATCGCCGCCAAGCTGAAGGCGGGCGAGGTGGCCGTCGTCGGCGCCCGCTACGACCTGACGACCCAGCGGGTGCACCTGCTCAAGTAAGCGGGCCCTGGCAGGGGAAGGCGGCTCCGGTGCACCCCCCGGCACCGGAGCCGCCTTCGCGTGTCGTGCTGTCGCCGGGCCGTGTGCGCCCGGCCGCTCAGCCCTCGACGAGGGTGATGTCCTGCTGCCGGACGGCGTGGAACCTGGGCAGCGGCAGGCCGCCGCCGGAGAGCTCCGTGACGGTGGCCTCCACCCGGGCGGGGCCGGGCCGGAAGCGGCCCGGGGCGGCCTTGTCCGTGTGGGTCCACGTGTGGTCGGCGCCGTCGCAGACCGCCGAGGTGCCGCCGACGCCCTTGCGGACGTGGCTCTCGCCCTGCTGGAGCGAGGACGAGACGAAGACAGGGCCGTTGCCGCCGAGGCAGCGGTAGGTGCCGGACAGGGTCAGGGTGCCGTCGGGGGCCACGACCCCGGTGGGGTCGATGGTCACCGTCTCGAACGGTTCGGTCGTGGCGCCGGCGGACGGGGCGGCGGCGAGCACCAGCAGCGCGGCGCCGGCGGCCGCGCCGAGCAGCCGGGGGACGCGCGCGAAGGCCGGGGACGAGGGCATGGGAGAACCTCCTTGGACGGGATCCGGCGGGGATCCACAGGGGATCCAGAGGTACCGGCCGCACCACTCCGATCGTGCGATCATCACCCCTTCGTCGGCGCGTCGGTTCACCCGTCCTCACTACCGGTTCCGCCTGCCCCACCACCGGGTGCGCCCCGCGCGCCCATGGTTATGTCCGCGTCCTGTCACGGCACGTCCGGGTGCTGTCACGTCTCCCGCGAGGGTGTGGCGATGAGTTGCGGGCGCGGGCATGGTCTGTAGTGCGAGGCGGTGACGCACCGCCGGCACTCACCACGACGTGGAGGCGCGCCATGTGTTCACACCAGCCCCTGTGCCCCTCGGCCGACCGCTCCGACCGTGACGCCGCGCGCGTCGTCGCCTTCCACCCCGAGCAGGGCTGGAACCTGCTGTGCAACGGGGCGATCGTCTTCGACGACACCGGCGAGATCCTGCCCGACGGCAGCATCGTCGCGCCGAGCCGGCTCGCGGTCGCGGCCTGACACCCACCGCGCCGGGGTCCGGGCCTCAGCCTCGACCTCGGGGTTACGGCAGGACAGCGAAGCCGTCCAGCTCCACCCACGCCCTCTCGTCCCAGAGCCGTACGACACCGACGACCGCCATCGCGGGATAGTCCCGGCCCGCCAACCGCCGCCAGATTCGGCCCAGTTGGGGGGCGTGGCGCCGATAGTCGGCGACGTCCGTCGCATAGACCGTGACCCGGGCGAGGTCGGCCGGCGCACCGCCGGCGGCCTCCAGTGCCGCCAGCAGATTGCCCAGGGCCTGCTCGAACTGCTCCTCCAGTGTCTCCCCCACGATCTTGCCGTCCGCGTCGAGCGCGGTCTGGCCCGCCAGGAACACGACCCGGCTCCCGGTGGCGACGACGGCGTGGGAGAAGCCGGTGGGGGGCGACAGCCCGGCCGGGTTCACCCGCTCGGCGCTCATGTCGGCCTCCCCTCGGCCCCGGTCCGCCGGTACAACTCCCTGGCGATGACCGTCCGTTGCACCTCGCTCGCCCCTTCGTAGATGCGTGGCGCCCGCACCTCACGGTAGAGGTGTTCGAGCAGATGGCCGCGCCGCAGCGCCCGCGCGCCGTGCAGCTGGACGGCCGCGTCGACGACGTACTGAGCCGTCTCGGTGGCCAGCAGCTTCGCCATCGCGGACCGGCGCGGCACCTCCGGGTCCCCCGCGTCGTACGCCGTCGCCGCCGCGTAGACCATGAGCCGGGCGGCCTCCGTGCGCAGTGCCATCTCGGCGACCTGGTGGGAGACGCTCTGGAGGTCCCGCAGCTTGCCGCCGAAGGCGTCCCGCCCGGCGGTGTGCGCGAGGGTGGCGTCCACGGCGGCCTCGGCCATGCCGACCGCGAAGGCGCCGACGCTCGGGCGGAAGAGGTTGAGGGTGGCCATGGCGACCCGGAAACCCTGGTCGGGTGTGCCGAGGACGTCGTCGGCGGTGACGGGGACGGCGTCGAGGCTCAGGGCGCCGATGGGGTGCGGCGAGAGCATGTCGAGGGGGGTGCCGGTGAGGCCGGGACGGTCGGCCGGGAGCAGGAAGGCGGTCACGCCACGGGAGCCCGCGTCCGGGGCGGTGCGGGCGAAGACGGTGTAGAGGTCGGCCTCGGGGGCGTTGGAGATCCAGCACTTCTCGCCGGTGAGCCGCCAGCGGCCGGGGCCGTCGGGTTCCGCGCGCAGGGAGAGGGCGGCCGCGTCCGATCCGGCGCCCGGCTCGCTGAGCGCGAAGGCCGCGATCGCGTCGCCGTCGCTCACCCGGGGCAGCCAGCGGGCCCGCTGCGTGTCGGTGCCGTGGGCGTGCACCGGGTGGGCGCCCAGCCCCTGGAGGGCGAGGGCCGTCTCGGCCTCGGTGCAGACGTACGCCAGTGACTCGCGCATCAGGCACAGGTCGAGCGCCCCCGAGGTGAACAGCCGGGAGAGCAGCCCCAGTCGGCCGAGTTCGGCGACGAGGGGGCGGTTGACGTGGCCGGGCTCGCCCTTGTCGGCCAGGGGGCGCAGGCGCTCGACGGCCAGTGCGCGCAGCTCGGCGCGCCAGGCGAGTTGTGATGGTTCGAGCGAGAATGCGGTCATTGCCCGTCCCTTCTCACCTGGGGGCCACCGCCGAGGTTATCGCGAACTGTTGACTGCCGTCACCAAGGCGATACGCTCGCTGATGCGAGCCCACCCACGCCAGCCAGTCCGGCACTCCGTGCGAGCCCACTTCGGCAGGGACCACAGCAGCAGGGACACAGCAGGGGGCGAACGTCATGAACTCCAGGGTCACCGCCCATGTCGACACCTTCGCCCGGGACTGTCTCCCGCCACCGGACCAGTGGCCCGAGCTGTCCTTCGACCTTCCCGAGCTGCGGTATCCGGACCGGCTGAACGCCGCCGCCGAACTGCTCGACGGCGGCGAGGCCGAGCGGCCCGTGTTCCGCACGCCCGCCGGGGAGAGCTGGACGTACGGCGAACTCCGGGACCGTGTCGACCGGATCGCGCACGCCCTCACGACCGACCTCGGGGTGGTCCCCGGCAACCGGGTCCTGCTGCGCGGCCCCACCACACCCCTGCTGGCCGCGTGCTGGCTCGCCGTGCTCAAGGCGGGGGCGGTCGCGGTGACCGTACTGGCGCAGCAGCGGCCGCAGGAACTGGCGACGATCTGCGAGCTGGCGCGGGTGTCCTTCGCACTGTGCGACCTGCGGCACGTGGACGACCTCGTGAAGGCGGACGTCCCGGGGCTGAGGGTCACGACCTTCGGCGGGGGCGGGCCCGACGACCTGCTCGAACTGCCGTCGGCGAACGGGGCCCGCGGCCCGTACGAGGCGGTGGGCACGGCGGCCGAGGACGTGGCACTGATCGCGTTCACCTCCGGGACGACCGGGCGCCCCAAGGGATGCGTGCACTTCCACCGGGACCTGCTGGCGATCGCGGACACCTTCTCCCGGCACGTGCTGCGGCCCAGGGCCGACGACGTGTTCACCGGGTCCCCGCCGCTCGGTTTCACGTTCGGTCTCGGCGGTCTCGTCGTCTTCCCGATGCGGGCCGGCGCCAGTGCCCTGCTGCTCGAACAGGCGGGCCCGAGGCAGTTGCTGCCGGCGATCTCCGAGCACCGGGTGTCGGTGCTGTTCACCGCGCCGACCGCCTACCGGGCGATGCTGGGCGAGCTGAACGGGCCGGCAGGGGAGGCCGGTTCGGCCGGCGAAACCGGTTCGGCCGGGGTCGAGCGGTACGACCTCTCGTCGCTCAGGCGGTGCGTGTCGGCGGGCGAGAACCTGCCGGAGGCCACCTGGCGGGCCTGGCACGAGCGGACCGGGCTGCGGATCATCAACGGTATCGGCGCGACCGAGCTGCTGCACATCTTCATCTCGGCGGCCGACGACGCCGTACGGCCGGGGCGGACGGGCGTGCCGGTGCCCGGATGGCGGGCACGGGTGCAGGACGTGAGGGGCAGGCCGGTGCCCGACGGACAGCGGGGACTGCTCGCGGTGCGCGGCCCGGTCGGGTGCCGTTATCTGGCGGACGAGCGGCAGCGGGAGTACGTACGCGACGGCTGGAACGTCACGGGGGACACCTACGTCCGCGAGCCCGACGGGTACTTCCGCTATGTCGCGCGCGCCGACGACATGATCATCTCGGCCGGGTACAACATCGCGGGTCCCGAGGTGGAGGAGGCGCTGATGCGCCATCCGGACGTGGTGGAGACGGCGGTGGTGGGACGACCTGACGAGGCGCGCGGTCAGGTCGTCGTCGCCCATGTGGTGGTCGCGGCGGGTGCGCGCCGGGACGGCGAGGCGCTGCGCGTGTTCCTCAAGTCGCAGCTGGCGCCCTACAAATGCCCGCGCGAGTTCGTGTTCCTGGACGCGCTGCCGCGCACGGCGACCGGCAAACTTCAGCGGTTCCGGCTACGCACCCTAGGTGACCAGCAGTGATGCCGACGACCTAAAATGATCAACGTGTCCGAACAGCACGCACCACGTTCGCTCATCGTCACCTTCTACGGCGCCTACGGCCGTTCGGTGCCGGGCCCGGTGCCCGTCTCCGAGCTGATCCGGCTGCTCGCCGCGGTCGGTGTCGACGCGCCCTCCGTCCGCTCCTCGGTCTCCCGGCTCAAGCGCCGCGGCCTGCTGCTGCCGGCCCGCACCGCGACGGGGGCGGCCGGGTACGCGCTGTCGCAGGACGCGCGCCAGCTCCTGGAGGACGGCGACCGGCGGATCTACGCGACGGCGCCCGAGCGGGACGAGGGCTGGGTGCTGGCCGTGTTCTCGGTGCCGGAGTCGGAGCGGCAGAAGCGGCACGTGCTGCGCTCCCGGCTGGCCGGGCTCGGCTTCGGCACGGCGGCACCGGGCGTGTGGATCGCGCCCGCCCGGCTGTACGAGGAGACCCGGCACACCCTGACCCGGCTGCGGCTCGACCCGTACGTGGACCTGTTCCGGGGCGAGCACCTGGGGTTCGCGGCGACCACCGAGGCGGTGGCGCGGTGGTGGGACCTGGCCGGGATCGCCAAGCAGCACGAGGCGTTCCTCGACCGGCACGCGCCCGTGCTGCACGCCTGGGAGCGGCACGAGGAGACCCGGCCGGAGGAGGCGTACCGCGACTATCTGCTGGCCCTGGACTCCTGGCGCCATCTGCCGTACGTCGACCCCGGGCTGCCCGCCGAACTGCTGCCCGCCGACTGGCCGGGGGTGCGCTCGGCGGCCGTGTTCCGCGCACTGCACGGGCGGCTGAGGGACGCCGGAGCCGTGTTCGTGACCACCGGATCGTAAAAACCTGGCACAGCTTCGTTCACTCAGGGAACCCTCAGGTTCTCACTTCGGTCTTCTCATATTCTTTACTTACCATCCTGACGCATGAGCCTCATGCGCAACCTGAACCGTGCCCTCACCGCCACCACCGGTCTGGAAGTACGCAGGGCCGCCCCGGTCGCGTCCGCCGCGCGCGGGGCCACGGCGCCGAAGCGGGCGGCGAAGAAGCCCACGCCGGTGTACCGATGTCCCGCTCCCGAGGACCTCGCGACGGATCGGTTGCTCAGGCGGCCGGTCTTCATCATCTCGCCCGTGCGCTCGGGCTCCACCCTGCTGCGCATGCTGCTGAACGCGCACCCGCGACTGCACTCCCCGCACGAGCTCCACATACGCCGCCTGGAGGTCGGTTACGGCAGCAAGCTGTCCCGGAAGGCGATGAGCGCCCTCGACCTGGAGCGCGGTGACCTGGAGCACCTGCTGTGGGACCGGGTCATGCACCGCGAACTGGTCAGGTCGGGCAAGGAGTTCATCGTCGAGAAGACCCCGAGCAACGCCTTCGTGTACGAGCGCGTCCGGGACTGCTGGCCGGACGCCCGCTTCGTCTTCCTGCTGCGCCACCCGGTCTCCATCGCCCGGTCCTGGCACGAGGGCGACCCCGGCAGGCGCACCTACGACGAGGCCGCCGCCGACGCGCTGCGCTACATGAGGGCCGTCGAGAGGGCACGCGAGGGCACCACCGGCGGGTACACCGTGCGCTACGAGGACATCACCGCCGACGCCGAGAAGGAGCTGCGGGGGCTGTGCGCGTTCCTCGACCTCGACTTCGAGCCCTCCATGCTCGACTACGGCAGGAAGGACGACGCCCAGGTCGTCAAGGGCCTCGGCGACTGGCGGGACAAGATCAGGACCGGCCGGGTGCAGGCCGGGCGGGCGCTGCCCGCCGACGCCGACATCCCCGACCTGCTCCGGCCGATGTGCGAGGCGTGGGGCTACAGCGAGTGAGGCCGCACGCCGAGATAGCCGAGGTGTGGCCGCGCGACGGGCACATCAGACTCGTCGGACGCATCCACGGGACCCCGGCGGACGGGACCTGGCACCTGCTCCTCACCCGCCGCGCGCGCACCGGCCGGACGCTGCGCTACGCCGCCGACGTCAAGGGCGACCGCTTCGAGACCGAACTGCCCGTCGACGACCTCACCGCCGAGGACTACGCGCCCGTCGAGGAATGGGACGTCCACCTGACCGACGGTGAGGTCGAACTGCGTGCCGGGAGGCACCTCGACGACGTGCGGGGCAAGAAGAAGATCTTCGTGTATCCGGAGCAGCGAGCGGGAGACCTCCGGGTGCGGCCCTACTTCACGATCAAGGACAACCTGTCTCTGGAGTGCCGCACGGGAGGCTCCGCATGACCGACCGCCCGCCCCTCCCCCGGCGCCCCCGCGTCCGCTACCTGCTGCTGCACGCGTACGGCCGGGGCGGCACCATCCGCACGGTGATGAACCAGGCCAACGCCTTGGTGGCGGCGGGCTGGACCGTGGAGATCGTCAGCGCCCTGCGCCGCCGCGACGACATCCAGTTCCCGCTCGACCCCCGGGTGCGGGTCACCACCGTCGTCGACCTGCGCGAGAGCGCCCACACCCCGTCGTCCGGGCTCCTCGGCCGCTGGCGCGACCACCGGCGCGGCGAACGACTGGAGGCGCCCGCCCGGCACATCCCCAAGGGCGAGTTCGGCTACCGCTACTTCAACCGGTACGTCGAGGACCGGCTCATCGCGTACCTGCGGTCGTTGACCGACGGCGTCCTCGTCACCACCCGCCCCGCGCTGAACTTCCTGGCCGCCGAACACGCCACCGCGGGTGTGGTCCGGGTCGCCCAGGAGCACATGAACCTCGGCACCCACAAGCGGGACGTCCAGCAGCGCATCCAGGAGACGTACCCGCGCTTCGCCGCGGTCGCCGTGCTCACCGAACGCGACCGCGAGGAGTACGCCGAACTCCTGCCCGGGACCAGGGTCGTCCGGATCCCCAACGCCGTGCACTCGCTCGACCAGGTCCCCGCCGACCCCAGGTCGAGGATCGCGGTGGCGGCCGGCCGGCTCTTCCCGCAGAAGGGCTTCGACCTGCTGATCCCGGCCTGGGCGAAGCTCGTCGAGACCTACCCCGACTGGCAGTTGCGGATCTACGGCAGCGGCGAGAAGAAGTCGGAACTGCGCCGCCTCATCGACGAACACCATCTCTACAATCACGTCTTCCTCATGGGACACACCGACCGCTTGGACGACGAACTCGCCAAGGCCTCCTTCTACGTGCTCAGTTCACGCTTCGAGGGACTGCCGATGGTGATGATCGAGGCGATGAGCCACGCCCTGCCGGTGGTGAGCTTCGACTGCCCGACCGGTCCCGCCGACGTGCTGACGCACGGTGTGGACGGGCTGCTCGTCCCGCCCGAGGACCCCGACGCGCTCGCCGACGCCATGGCCCGGCTGATGGCCGACGAGGTGCTGCGCGCCGACATGGGCGTGGCCGCGGTCCTCACGGCGGCCTCCTACGGCCCGGACTCGGTCCACCACCGCTGGGAGTCCCTCTTCACCTCCCTCCACGAGCAACGGCACGGGATCGCCGCCGGCGCCGCGAAAGGAACTCACGCATGACCACCTCGTCCAGGGCCTCCCGGGCCCAGGGAGCCACGGTCTGGCTCACCGGACTGCCGAGCGCGGGCAAGACCACGATCGCCCGTGTCCTCGCCGGGCGGCTGCGGTCCGAGGGGCATCGGGTGGAGGTGCTCGACGGTGACGAGATCCGCCGCTTCCTCTCCGCCGGCCTCGGCTTCTCCCGCGAGGACCGCAACACCAATGTGCAGCGCATCGGCCTGGTCGCCGAGGTCCTCGCCAGGAACGGCGTCAAGGCGCTCGTGCCGGTCATCGCCCCCTACGCCGACAGCCGCGAGGCGGTCCGGGGGCGCCACGCCGCCAGCGGCACCCCGTACTTCGAGGTGCATGTCGCCACGCCCGTCGAGGTGTGCAGCGAGCGCGACGTGAAGGGGCTGTACGCCCGGCAGGCCGCGGGCCGGCTGAAGGGCCTGACCGGCGTCGACGACCCGTACGAGCCGCCGACCGCCCCCGCGCTCCACCTCCCCACGCAGCACCAGACGCCCGACGAGTCGGCCTCGGCCGTGTACGCGCTGCTGGCGGAACGGGGCCTCGTATGACCGGCACCCCACGGCTGCGTTCTCGCGTGGCTAGGGCAGGGTGAGCCGGGGTCTGGGGGCGTCGGTGCGACCGGTGTTGGGGCGGCGGCTGCCGGCCCGGTACGGGGCGGGCCAGGGCGCGCCCGGGCCCTCGTAGCCCTGTTCAGCGGCCGCGTGGAGGGTCCAGTGGGGGTCGTAGAGGTGGGGGCGGGCCAGGGCGCAGAGGTCGGTGCGGCCGGCGAGGATCAGTGAGTTGACGTCGTCCCAGGAGGAGATGGCGCCGACGGCGATCACCGGCACCCCGACCTCGTGCCGGATGCGGTCCGCGTACGGGGTCTGGTACGAGCGGCCGTACTCGGGCTGCTCGTCGGCGACGACCTGCCCCGTCGAGACGTCGATCGCGTCGGCGCCGTGCGCGGCGAAGGCACGGGCGATCGCGACGGCGTCGTCGGCGGTGGTCCCCCCGTCCGCCCAGTCGGTCGCGGAGATACGGACGGTCATGGGCCGCTCCTGCGGCCACACCGCCCGTACGGCGTCGAAGACCTCCAGCGGGAAGCGGAGCCGGTGGTCGAGACAGCCGCCGTAGCGGTCGGTGCGGCGGTTCGTCAGCGGTGAGAGGAAGCCGGAGAGCAAGTAGCCGTGGGCGCAGTGGAGTTCGAGCAGGTCGAACCCGCTGCGGGCGGCTCTGAGCGCGGCCGAGGCGAACTGCTCGCGGATGTCGGTGAGCTGGGCGCGGGAGAGTTCGCGCGGTGACTGGCTGCCCGGCCTGTACGGGAGCGGGGAGGCCGCCACGAGGGGCCAGTTGCCGGTGTCCAAAGGCTCGTCGATGCCCTCCCACATCCGTTTGGTCGAGCCCTTGCGGCCGGAGTGCCCCAGCTGCACGCCGATGGCCGTGCCGGGCGCCCGCTCGTGCACGAAGGTCACCGTGCGGCGCCAGGCGTCGGCCTGCCGGGTGTTCCAGAGGCCGGCACAGCCCGGCGTGATCCGCCCTTCGGGGCTGACACACACCATCTCGGTCATCACGAGCCCGGCGCCGCCGAGGGCCCGGGCGCCGAGATGGACGAGATGGAAGTCGCCGGGGACGCCGTCGGTCGCCGAGTACATGTCCATCGGGGAGACGACGACCCGGTTGCGCAGGATCAGCCCGCGCAGTCGGAAGGGGGTGAACATCGGGGGCGTGCCGGGCGGGCAGCCGAACTCCCGCTCCACCGCGCCGGTGAAGTGGGCGTCGCGCAGCCTGAGGTTGTCGTGCGTGACGCGGCGGCTGCGGGTGAGGAGGTTGAAGGCGAACTGCCGGGACGGCTGGTCGAGATGGAGGCCGATGTCCTCGAACCACTCCAGGCTGGCCCGCGCCGCGCGCTGGGTGGAGGCGACCACCGGGCGGCGCTCCTCCTCGTACGCCCGCAACGCCCGCTCCAGGTCGGGCTGTTCCTCCAGACACGCGACCAGGGCCAGCGCGTCCTCGACGGCCAGCTTCGTACCGGAGCCGATGGAGAAGTGCGCGGTGTGCGCGGCGTCGCCGAGCAGGACCAGGTTGCCGTGGGACCAGCGTTCGTTGACGACCGTGCGGAAGGTCGTCCAGGTGGAGTTGTTGGAGCGCAGGGGGCGTCCGCCGAGCGCGTCCGCGAAGAGTTTCGCGCACCGTTCGACCGACTCGCGCTCGTCCGCCCGGTCCAGCCCGGCGGCCCGCCACACCTCCTCGCGCATCTCCACGATGACGGTGGACGCTCCGAGTCGATTCTGCGGCCCGGAGGGCCTCGTTGAGGCGTGGTGGTCGGGTGACGGGCGGGCGTAGGGGTAGCCGTGCAGTTGCGCCACGCCGTGCTCGGTCTCGGCGATCTCGAAGCGGAACGCCTCGAAGGCGAAGTCGGCGGCGAGCCAGATGTACCGGCAGCGATGTGTCCGGACGGTGGGCCGGAACACCTGGGCGTACGCCTCGCGCGTCGCGCTGTGCACGCCGTCCGCCGCGATGACCAGGTCGTACGTCTCGCAGAGCCAGGAGGGGTACGGGGCCTCCGTGCCGAAGCGGAGGTCCACGCCGAGGGCGCGGCAGCGGGCGTGGAGAACCTGGAGGAGGGTGCGGCGGCCGAGGGCCGCGAAGCCGTGGCCTCCGGAGGTGTGGCGGGTGTTTCGGTGGGCGATGGTGATGTCGTCCCAGCGGGTGAAGTGGGGTTGCAGGGCGTCGTAGACGGTCGGGTCGGCGTGTTCTATGCCGCCCAGGGTCTCGTCGGAGAGGACTACGCCGAAGCCGAAGGTGTGGTCTGCGGGGTTGCGTTCCCAGACGGTGATGTCGCGGGATGGGTTCAGGCGCTTCAGCAGTGCGGCGGCGTAGAGGCCGCCTGGGCCGCCGCCGATGATCGCGATCCGGGTGGGGTGGCTGCGGTGGTTCTGCGGCTGCGGGTGAGTGGGGGCTGGTCGCGCAGTTCCCCGCGCCCCTGGGTGGGCTCCACCTGAGGGCGGTATGACCGGACGGGTCGGCATCAGTCGCCCTGCCATTTCGGGGGGCGCTTTTCTGTGAATGCCACGTGGAACTCCCGGTAGTCCTCCCCGGTCATCAGGAGGGCCTGGGTCGCCGCGTCGAGTTCCACGGCGGCCGACAGGGGCATGTCCAGCTCGGCCGTCAGCAGGGCCTTCGTCTGGGCGTGGGCCAGGGCCGGGCCCTCGGCCAGGCGGCGGGCCAGGGTGTGTGCGGCCTCGTCGGCGCTGCCCTCGTCGGTGAGCTGGCTGACGAGGCCGATGCGCTCGGCCTCGGCGGCGCGGACGGGGTCGCCGAGCATGAGGAGACGAGTGGCGTGGCCGAGGCCGACGACGCGGGGCAGGAGGTAGGCGGCGCCCATGTCGCCGCCGGAGAGGCCCACGCGGGTGAAGAGGAAGGAGAACCGGGCGGTGGGGTCGGCCACCCGGAAGTCGGCGGCCAGGGCGAGGACCGCTCCGGCGCCCGCCGCCACGCCGTGCACGGCGGCGATCACGGGAAAGGGGCATTCGCGGACGGCGCGTACGACCTGTCCGGTCATCCGGTTGAAGTCGAGCAGCTGGGCGGTGTCCATGGCGAGGGTGGCGCCGATGATCTCGTCGACGTCCCCGCCGGAGCAGAAGCCACGGCCGGCGCCGGCCAGCACCAGGGCCCGTACGGATCTCTCCCGGGAGAGTTCGGCGAGCAGGTCGCGCAGGTCGGCGTAGGCGCCGAAGGTGAGGGCGTTCAGCTTCTCCGGGCGGGCGAGGGTGACGGTGGCGACACCGTCGGTGATCTCGCACCGCAGGTGCCGCCAGTCGGTGGTGCGGGCGGCGGAGCCGGTGAAGGGACTCATACGGGCGGCCTCCTCGGGGGCTACCGCGACGCGCGGCTACTTCCCTGCCCCTCGAAGTTATCACCGTTATCTGACTGTCGTCACGAGTGCGCGATAGGCCGATCAGGGCGCCACGGAGGCGGCGGGAGGTGCCGAGGGAGGGCGCGGGCAGGTGCCGAGGGAGGGCGCGGGCAGGGGTCGAGGGAGGCGGCGGGCGGGCCTCCGTGACTCGGTCACGGACGTTCGACAAGCCGGTAACGACGGGCTCGGTCGGGCGCGGCGGAGCGTTGGCACGGGTAGACCGCCGTCAACGGGGCCGACGGTCCCTCGCGACGCCCGCCGAGCGACTTCACCGGTCCGCGCCGTACCATTCATCACGTTGAAAGCAGGACGAGCCATGACCTGCTCCATGAACGGATCAGCCGCCTTGCACGAACCCTCCGCCCCCGCCTCCTGGCGCATCGCGCTGCCGCACACCGCCGCGGCCGTGCCCGTGGCCCGCGCCCTGGTGCGGACCGCGCTGACCGAGCTGGAGCACGGGGCGGACTGCGACACGGCTGAGCTGCTCACGGCGGAACTGGTCGCGAACGCGATCGAGCACGCCGCCGGGGAGGGCCCCATAGAGCTGGTCGTCGAGCTGGTGCCGAGCGGCTGCAAGGTGGAGGTCCACGACCCCGACCCCGCTCCCCCGGGCGACCTCACCGCCCCGGGACACCTCGACCCCGACCCCTGGCAGGAGCACGGCCGCGGTCTGCTGCTGATCCGCGCCCTCAGCTCCGCCTGCGGTCACCGCCCCACGGACTCCGGCAAGGCGGTGTGGTTCCGGCTGCCGACGGTGCCGCCGCAGCGCCGCCACGCGTAGCCCCCGGCTCGAGCACCGGTCCGAACGCCGACCCGAACGCCGGCCCGGCATCGCGGGGCATCGGCCTCACGCCAGCGTCGCCACCAGGACCGCCTTGATCGTGTGCAGCCGGTTCTCCGCCTCGTCGAAGACGACGGAGTGGACCGACTCGAACACCTCGTCCGTGACCTCCAGCGAGTCCAGTCCGTGCAGCTCGTGGATCTCGCGGCCCACCTTGGTGCCGAGGTCGTGGAAGGCCGGCAGACAGTGCAGGAACTTGACGTCCGCGTTGCCGGTGGCCCGCAGCACGTCCATGGTCACGGCGTACGGGGAGAGCGCCCCGATGCGCTCGTCCCAGACCTCCTTGGGCTCGCCCATGGACACCCAGACGTCGGTGGCGACGAAGTCGGCGCCCTCGACCCCGTCGTGGATGTGCTCGGTGAGGGTGATCCGCGCGCCGCTGATCTCGGCGAGCTTGCGGGCGTGGGTGACGATCTCCTCGGTCGGCCAGTAGGCCTGCGGGGCGACGATCCGGACGTCCATGCCGAGCAGGGCACCGGTGACCAGGTACGAGTTGCCCATGTTGAAACGGGCGTCGCCGAGGTAGGCGAAGACCATCTCGTCCAGCGTCTTGTCGCTGTGCTCGGTCATGGTCATCACGTCGGCCAGCATCTGGGTGGGGTGCCAGTCGTCGGTGAGCCCGTTGTACACC
Source organism: Streptomyces sp. ATCC 21386 (assembly GCF_018728545.1). Taxonomy (NCBI): domain Bacteria; kingdom Bacillati; phylum Actinomycetota; class Actinomycetes; order Kitasatosporales; family Streptomycetaceae; genus Streptomyces; species Streptomyces sp. ATCC 21386. Next base: position 2,503,382 of record NZ_JAAVVL010000001.1, on the reverse strand, counting down.
GGCACCCCGGCGTACGCCGCCAGCTCCTCGACGTTCGCCTGACTGTCGCCCCGGTACTCGATCGCGTCGAACATGCGGCCGAGCACCCGCGCGGTGTCCTTGACCGACTCCTTGTGGCCCATCTGGGAGCCGGACGGATCCAGGTACACCGTCCGAGCCCCCTGGTCGGCCGCGGCGACCTCGAACGAGCAGCGTGTGCGCGTCGAGGTCTTCTCGAAGAGGAGCGCGATGTTCCTGCCCCGCAGGTACTGGGTCTCCGTCCCGGCCTTCTTGGCCGCCTTCAGCTCCACGGCCAGCTCGATCAGCCCGCGGAACTCCTCCGCGGTGAAGTCCAGCTCCTTGAGGAAGTGGCGCCCGGCGAGGGCGTGGGGAACGGTCGCCATGGGGCGCTCCTGGGTCGACGGGACAGGGACAGCGATAGGAAGACTGGAAGTCTATACGATGTTCCACATTTCTATACGGCGCCCTCCACGCCGTCGCGTGCCCCCGCCCCGGCTCCCGGCACCCCGGGCCCCAGCGCCGCGGATCCCTACACCGCGGATCTCTCCACCGGGCAGCTCATACAGCGCGGCCCGCCCCTCCCCCGTCCCAGCTCGCTGCCCGGGATCTCTATGACCTCGATGCCCTGCTTGCGCAGATGCGTGTTGGTGGTGGCGTTGCGCTCGTAGGCGACGACCACGCCGGGTTCGACGGCGAGGACGTTGCAGCCGTCGTCCCACTGCTCACGTTCGGCGGCGTGGACGTCCTGCGTGGCGGTGAGCACCCGGATCGCGTCGAGACCGAGCGCGGCGGCGATCGCGCGGTGCATGTGCTCCGGCGGGTGGTCGGTGACCTTGAGCTCCTTCTCCCCGACGCCGGGCTCGATGGTGTACGAGCGGAGCATGCCGAGTCCGCCGTACTGGGTGAAGGTGTCGCCGTCGACCATGGTCATGACGGTGTCGAGGTGCATGAAAGCGCGGCGCTTGGGCATGTCGAGGGCCACGATGGTCCGCGCGGAGCCGGCGGCGAAGAGCTTGTGCGCGAGCATCTCGACGGCCTGCGGGGTGGTGCGCTCGCTCATGCCGATGAGGACGGCCCCGTTGCCGATGACGAGGACGTCGCCACCCTCGATGGTCGACGGGTAGTCGGCCTGACCCTCCGACCAGACCTGGAACGTCTCGGCGCGGAACAGCGGGTGATGCCGGTAGATCGCCTCGAAGTGGACGGTCTCGCGCTGACGGGCCGGCCAGCGCATGGCGTTGATGGAGACCCCGTCGTAGATCCAGGCGGAGGTGTCGCGGGTGAAGAGGTGGTTGGGGAGCGGGTCGAGGAGGAAGTCGTCCAGCTCCATGACGTGGAAGCGGACGGAGGCCGGCTCCATGTGGGCGTCGAGGAACTCGCGTTTGGTCATGCCGCCGATCAGCGCCTCGACCAGCTCGCCCACGGGGAGCGTCTCGAAGGCGGCCCTGAGGTGGTCCGTGGCGAGCGGGCCGTACTCCTTCTCGTCGAAGACGCGGTCGAGGACGAGCTGCCGGGCCGCGGGAATCCGCATGACGTCGGTGAGGAGGTCGCCGAAGAGGTGGACGGCGACGCCTCGGTCGCGCAGCACGTCGGCGAATCCGTCGTGCTCGGCGCGCGCCCGGCGCACCCACAGGACGTCGTCGAAGAGCAGTGCGGTCTTGTTGCTGGGGGTGAGCCTTTTGAGCTCGAGATCCGGCCTGTGCAGGATGACGCGGCGCAGGCGCCCGGCCTCGGAGTCGACATGGAATCCCATGCCCTCATCCTGACCATTCGGGCGCGTGTTCACCCGCCGGTCGGCCGAATCGGAATCCTTCCGCCACCTCCATCTCGTCCTCTTGACGATAAAGAAGACTCCCGTTATCGTCTAAGTGACGCGAATCGCTCGCCGGCCGGACATCGGAGACGGGCTCGCGCACACGTCCGGCAGCATCGGAGGGGGATCATCCATGGCCGACATCACCAGACGGCTCGGCTGGCGGCATCTGCGCGGAGCGCCCACCGCGCACATCCGTCACCACCGCTCCGGGCGGCTCGCGCACGACGGCCCGGGGCTGAGCTTCTGGTACCGGTCGCTCAGCGCCGCGCTCTCCGAGATCCCGGTGGACGACCGGGAACTGGCGATGACCTTCCACGCCCGTACGTCCGACTTCCAGGACGTGGCGGTGCAGGCGACGGTGACGTACCGGGTGAGCGACCCCGCGATCGCCGCCGCCCGGCTCGACTTCTCCATCGACCCCGACACGGGGGCCTGGCGCGGCGCCCCGCTGGAGCAGTTGTCGACCCTGCTGACGGAGACGGCCCAGCAGCACGCGCTGGACGTCCTGGCCCGTACGACACTGGCCTCCGCCCTGGTCGACGGGGTCGCGGCGGTCCGTGAACGGGTGGCGAGCGGGCTGGCGGCCGAGCCACGGCTGCCGGCCACCGGGATCGAGATCGTGGCCGTCCGCGTGGTGGCGCTGCGCCCCGAGCCCGAGGTGGAGCGGGCGCTGCGGACACCGGCGCGGGAGCAGATCCAGCAGGAGGCCGACCGGGCGACGTACGAGCGCCGGGCCGTGGCCGTCGAGCGGGAGCGGGCCATCGCCGAGAACGAGCTGGCCAGCCAGATCGAACTCGCCCGGCGCGAGGAGCAGTTGGTCGAGCAGCGGGGCACCAACGCGCGGCGCGAGGCGGAGGAGAGGGCCGCCGCCGACGCGGTGAAGGCGGGCGCGGAGGCGGCCCGGACGGTACGGCTGACCGAGGCGGAGGCCGAACGGACCGTGAAGCTCGCCGAGGCCGAGGCCGCGCGGAGTGTGAAGCTGGCGCAGGCGGAGGCGGCGCGGCAGGTCAAACTCGCCGAGGCCGAGGCGCGGGCCGCGCGGGAGGTGGGCGCGGCGCGGGCCGAGGCGCAGGCGGCATGGCTGCGGGTGCACGCCGAGGTGGACGCCGCGACGCTGCACGCGCTGACCGGGACGCGGCTCGCGGAGAACCTGCCGCGGATCGAGAGTGTGACGGTGTCGCCGGATGTGCTGACCGGGCTGCTGTCCAGGCTCGGCGGCGGCGCGGGCGGCGGGGACCGGGCGTGAGTCTGGCGCCGCGGGTGGTGCTGGTCCATCGCACCACCGAGTACGAGGAGTTGGTGGCCCGGCACGGCACGCACGGGCAGGCCGCCTTCTTCCTGCGGTCCCGGGGGCGGGACATCGAGGACGTGGCCGAGCGGCACCGGCGGGAACGCGCGGCGCTCGCCGAGGTCGCCTCCTCGGTACCGCTGACGTGGCGTCAGTCCCGGGTCGAGCGGGGCGATCTGGACCGCTTTCTGTTCGCCCCCGAGGACGTGGTGGTCGTGGTCGGGCAGGACGGGCTGGTCGCCAACGCGGCGAAGTACCTCGCCGGGCAGCCGGTGGTGGGGATCAACCCCGATCCCCGGCGCAATCCGGGGGTGCTGGTGCGGCATCGGCCCGAGCAGGCCGCGAAGTTGCTCAGCGCTTCGGTCCAACACACGAGCCAGGTGGACGAGTTGACGATGGTCGAGGCCGTCGCGGACGACACGCAGCGGCTGGTGGCGCTCAACGAGATCTACCTCGGCGCGGCGGGGCACCAGACCGCCCGGTACCGGCTGGGGCTCGACGGCGACAGGGGTGCCGTCGAGCCCCAGGCCTCGTCCGGGGTGCTGGTCGGGACGGGGACCGGGGCGAGCGGGTGGATCCGGTCCGTCTGGCAGGAACGGGCCAGTGCGCTGGCCCTGCCGGGGCGCGACGAGGCCCGTCTGCTGTGGTTCGTTCGCGAGGCGTGGCCGTCCCCGGCGACCGGGACGTCCCTGGTGGCGGGGGAGTTGGCGGCGGCGGCGCGGCTGCGGCTGACGGTCGAGTCGGATCGGTTGATCGTGTTCGGGGACGGGATGGAGGGGGATGCGCTGGAGCTGACGTGGGGGCAGACGGTGCGGGTGGGGGTGGCGGGGGTTCGGTTGCGGTTGGTGGGCTGAGGCGGGCGGCGCCGCCGGTTCGGCGCGTTTTCGGGTGCGGGCCCGGTGAGTCTTCTCGCGCAGTTCCCCGCGCCCCTGAAAAGCAGGGGCTGCGCCCCGTGCCTTTCACCCTGCAGCCCCGCCGCTCTTCAGGCCCGCAGGGCCTGGTCTTTCAGGGGCGCGGGGAACTGCGCGACGAGCCCCCACGCACCCGCACCCGCACCCGCACCCGCACCCGACAACGAACCCGCAGCCCCGAGACCTGTCTACTCGGCCCCGTCGGCGGACGCCGCGCCCTTGCGGCGCTTGCGGTGGGTGTACGCGGTCACGGCGGACCACAGATCGCGCCGGTCCACCTCCGGCCACGGCCCGTCCGTGAAGTGGAGTTCCGCGTAATGCGCGTGCCAGGGGAGGAAGTTGGAGGTGCGGATCTCGCCGCTGGTGCGCCACAGGAGGTCCACGTCCGGCAGGGCGTGGTGCGGCAGGTGCGCGGCGAAGAGCTGTTCGGAGACCCGGGCGGGGTCCACCTCGCCCGCGAGCGCGGCACGCGCCAACGCCGCTCCCGCCTGGGCGAGTTCGGCCCGGCCGCCGTAGTTGACGCAGACGTTGAGCGTGAGACCGGTGCGGTTGCGGGTGGCGTGCTCCTGAGCGCGGAGGACCTCCACCACGTCCTCCGGGAGGCCGTCGGGGGACCCCACCCAGCGCAGTCGTACGTCGTGGTCGAGCAGTTCACCGTCGAGCAGCTCGGCGCGCATGATCGCGAAGAGTTTGGAGACCTCGTCGGGCGACCGCTTCCAGTTCTCGGTGGAGAAGGCGTAGACCGTCAGATGGGCGAGGCCGATCTCCAGGGCGCCCTGGACGACGTCGCGCAGGGCGACCGCTCCGGCCCGGTGGCCCTCGTCGCGGGGCAGCCCGAGCCCGGTGGCCCAGCGTCCGTTGCCGTCCATGACGATCGCCACGTGCTGGGGCAGGTGCGCCTCGGCTATGGCCGGCGGGCGGGCGCCGTCGCGGTGCGGGCGCGGGGGCAGCGGCGGTTCGGCGATCCGTGTGACGAGCCGTTCGGGGCCGGTGAGGGGGCCCGGAGCCGAGTCGCTTCCGGTACCGCCGGACGACGACGCGGCCCCGGCCGTCCGCACCGGGGCGTCGTCCCTGCCCGGCGGCAGCGTCAGCCGCCACACCACGGCGGCTCGGGCGCGGGCCGGGCCGACGATCCGCCACGCGGTGTGCCGGGGCACGCGTACCGGGCGGTGCAGGACGGCCGAGCCGGAGCGTTCGATCGCGTCCAGCTCCGCGCCGAAGAGTTCGACCGCGGTGTCGAGCACGATGGCGGGACCCAGCGGCAGCGTGTTCCGCAGCGCCCGGCGGGAGCTCTCCAGCCACTGCCGGGCCTGGTCGACGAGGTGCGCGAGCAGCCGCCGGACGGCCGGGGTCCACGCGCGGGAGATCAGCTCGTCCCGGGTCACGCCGTGGCGGTCGAGGACCTCGGTGGGGAACCACACCTGCCCGGCGTCGAGGTCCTCGGGAAGGTCGCGGAGCATGTCGGCGAGGAACAGGCCGTCCACGAACCGGGTGAAGCCAGGGAGGTCGCGCAGCCGCACGGGGACGGGCAGCCCGGAGCGGACCAGCATGCGCATCAACTGTTCGGGCCAGCTGACGTTCTGGGCGTGGGCTCGCTCCCGCCACTCCTGCCAGGTCGCGACACCCTCACGGGCCTCGTCCCCCTGGACGGCGTCCAGGGCGCCCAGCAGATCCGCGGGGTCGAGCCCCCAGTGCCAGACCGCGTCGGTCAGCGCGAGCCGTACCGGGTCGTCACTGGTGCCGCTCGCCAGGTCGGCCTCCAGCGCGGTCCGCCACTCCCGGAGCCGCCTGCTGCGCTCCCCCGGCGTGCCCTCGGTGGAGTCGAGCAGGTCGTCGGCGGAGGCGAGTGCGGCGTACAGGGCCCAGCACGCCGGGCGGACCGTCGGCGGCATCAGCTGCATGAGCGCGTACTCGGTGGGCCGGGTCGTGCGGACCAGGCGGCGGCACTCGTCGTACGCGGCGTCGAGGGCCGACCGCTCTCGACCGGACCGCCCGGCGGATCCGGCCGCGGACCGCGTTCCGGACGGGGTGGTGGTGCGACGCATGGGAAACCCCACATACCTTCGACTGGGACCGATGGGACCGACTCGGGTGACAGCGGTCGCCTGCGATCGGCTTCGATCGCTGTCCCCCCGAGCACCGCCGGAACCTCTCGAACGCGGAACACGGCCACGCCTGCTCGCGACATTATCAGCCGCAATGTCATGTCACGGGCGCGGGTCCGCCCGCCACGGACGAGGGTCGTCCGTGGCGGGCGTCGGTCTCACAGCCGGGGGTCGACGGGCTCCGACTCCAGGGCCAGTACCCCGAACACCGCCTCGTGCACCCGCCACAGCGGCTCTCCCTCCGCGAGCCGGTCCAGGGCCTCCAGCCCCAGGGCGTACTCGCGCAGGGCGAGGGACCGCTTGTGGTTGAGGAACCGGCCGCGCAGCCGGGCGAGGTTCTCCGGACGGGTGTACTCCGGGCCGTAGATGATCCGCAGGTACTCCCGGCCCCGGCACTTGATGCCCGGCTGGACCAGCCGCCCCTGGCTGCTGCGCACCACCGCGCCGACCGGCTTGACGACCATGCCCTCGCCGCCGCGGCCGGTCATCTCCAGCCACCAGTCGATGCCGGCGCGCACCGAGGCCTCGTCCCCGGTGTCGACGAAGAGGCGCCGGGTGGTCTGCAGCAGACCGCTGACGTCGTACTCGACGAGCCGGTCCAGCAGCGCGAGCTGCTCGTCGTGCGGGAGCGCGGCGAGGCTGCGGCCCTGGACCGCGAGGATCTGGAAGGGGGCGAGCCGGACGCCGTCCAGGCCCTCGGTGGGCCAGCAGTAGCGCCGGTACGCCTCCGTGAACGCGGCGGCGTCGGTGGCCCGCTCGCGCTGCTTGCCCAGCAGGTCGCCCACGTCGACGCCGCGTGCCGCGGCGCCCTCCAGTGCGGCCAGCGCGCCCGGGAACACCGCGCCGGAGGCGGCGCCGACGGCCGCGTACTGGGTGCGCAGCAGCCCGGACGCCTTCAGCGACCAGGGCATCAGCTCGGCGTCCAGCAGCAGCCAGTCGGTGTCGAGTTCGTCCCAGAGCCCGGCTGCCGTGACGGCCTCGCGGATCCGGGCGAGGACCAGCTCGGTGCGCGCCTCGTCGTCGAAGAAGGGGCGGCCGGTACGGGTGTAGAGGGAGCCGGTGGGCCCTCCCCCACCCTCGGCTGCGCTCGAGCGGGAGGTGCCCCCACCGCCGAAGCGGGCACGGGCCGCGTCCGCGTCACGGCAGACCAGGACGACCGCCCGGGAACCCATGTGCTTCTCCTCGCACACGACCCGCGCGACACCGTCCTCCTTGTACTGCGCGAACGCCTCCGCCGGGTGCTCCAGGTAGCCCTCGACGTGCGAGGTCGCGGTCGGCGCCATGGTCGGCGGCAGGTACGGCAGCAGCCGCGGGTCGACCGCGAAACGGCTCATGACCTCCAGGGCCGCGGCCGCGTTCTCCTCGCGGACCGACACCCGGCCGGCGTACCGGGTCTCGACGACCCGGCGGCCGTGCACGTCCGCCAGGTCCAGCGGCCGGCCCTCGTGCCCGCCGGGCGCCTCGGTGGCCAGGGGCCTGGCCGGCTCGTACCAGACCTTCTCGGCCGGTACGTCGACGAGTTCGCGCTCCGGCCAGCGCAGCGCGGTCAGCTTGCCGCCGAAGACCGCGCCCGTGTCGAGGCAGATGGTGTTGTTCAGCCAGGTGGCGGTGGGCACCGGGGTGTGGCCGTAGACCACGGCGGCGCGGCCCCGGTAGTCCTCGGCCCACGGGTAGCGCACCGGCAGTCCGAACTCGTCGGTCTCGCCCGTGGTGTCGCCGTACAGCGCGTGGCTGCGGACCCGGCCGGAGGTGCGGCCGTGGTACTTCTCCGGCAGACCGGCGTGACAGACGACCAGCTTCCCGCCGTCGAGGACGTAGTGGCTGACGAGGCCGTCGATGAACCGCCGCACCTCCTGCTTGAACTCCTCGCTCTCGTCCTCCATCTGCGCGATGGTCTCGGCGAGCCCGTGGGTGTGCTGGACGTTGCGGCCCTTCAGGTAACGGCCGTACTTGTTCTCGTGGTTGCCGGGCACGCAGAGCGCGTTGCCGGAGCCGACCATCGACATCACACGGCGCAGCACGGCCGGGCTGTCCGGTCCCCGGTCGACCAGGTCGCCGACGAAGACGGCCGTACGGCCTTCCGGGTGGACGCCGTCGACGTAGCCCAGCTTGTCGAGCAGCGCCTCCAGTTCGCCGGCGCAGCCGTGGATGTCGCCGACGATGTCGAACGGGCCGGTGAGGTGGGTGAGGTCGTTGAAGCGCTTCTCGGTGACGATCGTGGCGTGGTCGATCTCCTCGACGCCGCGCAGGACGTGCACCTTGCGGAAGCCCTCGCGCTCCAGGTGCCTGAGGGAGCGGCGCAGTTCGCGGGTGTGGCGCTGGATGACGCGGCGCGGCATGTCGGCGCGGTCGGTGCGAGCCGCGTTGCGCGCGGCGCACACCTCCTCCGGTACGTCGAGCACGATGGCGATCGGCAGCACGTCGTGCTTGCGGGCCAGTTCGATCAGCTGCTTGCGGGACTCCTGCTGCACGCTGGTCGCGTCGACGACGGTACGGCGGCCGGCCGCGAGGCGCTTGCCCGCGATGTAGTGGAGCACGTCGAAGGCGTCCTTCGTCGCGCTCTGGTCGTTCTCGTCGTCCGCGACGAGGCCCCGGCAGAAGTCCGACGAGATGATCTCGGTGGGCTTGAAGTGGCGTCGGGCGAACGTGGACTTGCCCGAGCCGGAGGCTCCGATCAGCACCACGAGGGAGAAGTCGGTGACGGGCAGGGTGCGTCCCTTGCCGGTCTGCTGGATGGTCTCGCTCATGCTGCCTTCGCCTCCTTCTCGTCGGTCCTGTCGGTGTCGCGCTGCTTGAACACACCCATCTGGGTGGGCGGCCCCACCTCGGGGTCGTCGGGCCCGACGGGTACGAACTCGACCTCGTAGCCGTGCCGTTCGGCCACGGCGGTCGCCCAGGCGCGGAACTCCTCCCGCGTCCACTCGAAGCGGTGGTCGCTGTGCCGGGCGTGCCCGGCGGGGAGGGATTCCCAGCGGACGTTGTACTCGACGTTCGGGGTGGTCACGAGGACGGTGCGGGGGCGGGCCGAGCCGAACACCGCGTACTCCAGGGCGGGCAGCCGGGACAGGTCGAGGTGCTCGATCACCTCGCAGAGCACGGCGGCGTCATAGCCCTTGAGACGCTTGTCGGTGTAGGCGAGGGAGCTCTGGAAGAGCTGGACCCGGGCGGCCTGGCGCTCGCCCATGCGGTCGAGCTTGAGGCGGCGGGAGGCGATGGTGAGCGCGCGCATCGAGACGTCCGTACCGACGATCTCGGTGAAGCGGACGTCCTTGAGCAGCGCCTGCACCAACTGGCCCTGACCGCAGCCCAGGTCGAGGACGCGGGCGGCGCCGGAGTCCTTGAGCGCGGCGATGATCGCGTCGCGTCGCTGCACGGCCAGCGGGGTCGACTTCTCGGCGGTCCCAGTCCCGGGCTCGGCTCCGGAGCCGGACTCGCCCCCGGTCTCGGCGGGGGCACCCGGCTCGGCCTCGGCCTCCGCCGTGATCTCGCCGTCGGCCTCCCCGTCCGCGGCTTCCTCGACCGCGTTGTCGATCTCCTCGACCTCGCTGTCGTCGGCCTCGGCCAGCCGGACGAGTTCCATGCGCTCCATGGCCTGCCGGGTCAGCGACCAGCGGCGGGAGAGGTACCGGCTGGTGATCAGCTTGTGCTCGGGGTGGTCCGGGAGCCAGCCCTCGCCGACGCGCAGCAACTTGTCGACCTCGTCGGACGACACCCAGTAGTGCTTGGCGTCGTCGAGCACCGGCAGCAGCACGTACAGGTGGCGCAGTGCCTCGGCGAGGGTCAGCGACTCCGACTCCAGGACGAGCCGCACGTAGCGGGAGGCGCCCCATTCGGGGAACTGGGTGTCCAGCGGCACCGCCTCGGCGGTGACGGTCCAGCCGAGCGGCGCGAAGAGCTTGACGACGAGGTCCGGGCCGCCCCGGGCGGGCAGCGCCGGTATCTCGACACGCAGCGGGCGGACCTGCTCCGGGAGTTCGGGGCGGGCCTTGCACTGGCCGCGCACGGCGCTGGAGAAGACGTCGTTCAGCGCGACGGCGAGCAGGGAGGAGGCCGCGTACGGGCGGTCGTTGACGTACTGGGCGAGCGCCGCGTCGGGGGCGCCGCCGCGGCCCTTGCTCTTGCCCCTTCGGACCAGTGCCACCGCGTCCACCTCCAACAGCAGCGCGGCCGTGCACCGCTCGACGTCCGCCTCGGGGTAGAGGACGTGCGCCGTGCCGTAGGACAGCTTGGTTGAGAACGGGTTGTCAGGATGCTTGTGGAGGAGGAACCCCAGGTCAGTAGCCGGGTGCTGCTCGTCGCCAATAGTCGAGATCGTCAGGAACACGTGTCCGAGTATGGGTGTGGTCGGGCCCATGCCGGTACTGGATTACCTAGGGACAGCAGAAGACCCCCACCAGTGGGCAGGGGTCCTGTGAGGCTCTGTGAGCCGTTCAGCTCTGGCTCTCGTCGTATGCCTGGAGAGCCTGAGAGATGGCACCGACAGAGGGGTTACGGGTCTCTCCGCTACCGGTCTTGTAGGTGAGGTGCGGCTGAATCTGCCGGATGGTGAATCCCTTGTCCCGCAGCGCCACGGCCTGAGCCGTCAGAGCCTCAGTCATGACCGGACGGCGTCCGCCTACCTTGCCGTTCTTCCGAGCCGTCTCAAGACCATTCTTGGTCTTCTTCACGATGTCCCGGCGTCGGTCCTCAGCCAGAGCGAATGCAAGATCCAGGATGAGGCTCCGTTCGGTGTGCTCACCCTTGGCGATACCGTCCAGCACCTTCACGGCTACGCCACGCTCGAACAGATCAGTCAGCATCAACAGCCCCTCAAGGAGGTTCCGGCCGAGCCGGTCAACCTCTTGGACCGTGAGCATGTCTCCCTCGCGCATGTACTCCAGAGCGGAGAGGAGACCAGGGCGCTCCGAGACGCTGAGCTTCCCAGAGATCTTCTCCTCAAAGACCTTGACGCACCCTGCCTCATTCAGTGCGTCGTGCTGTCGAGCCGTCTCCTGCTTGTCCGTGCTCACTCGAACCAGACCAACCAGCGCCATGACTACCCCTCCGCGTTCATCAAACCCCTGCCCCAACAAGACGAACAGTACCAGATAGATGAACGGGTTGATGAACGGAAGCGGCTACTTCTGCGGTCAACCCGGAGGGTGCGGAGTCAGGTTCACCTAACGATCGTTTGATGAACAGCCAGAGCGACACAAACGTTGCCACAGAACTGGGACAATAGAAGACAGAGGGAGCAGAGGCGGAGAGATACGACAGACAGGAGACTGATCATGGGCATGAACCCCGTAGACCTAGACGTGGTCGACCGCATGGGAGCCGACACGGCAGCGCGCAGCGAGCAAGGGGCGCAGCTAGCCGAGGACGGCATGCGCGACATTGGGAACGCACTGGAGAGCCGCTCAGCAGCGTTCTCCCAGGGAGCGGCGAGCGGACGAGTAGCGCCGGTATCTAGCATTGGAAGCGCTGCAAGAACAGCACCATAAAGTGTGATCTTTCTCACACACTTACCGGATAGCGGACAGGTCGAGTAACTACACCTTACATACGGTAACGACAGAAGCCCTAGCAATTACTGATTGTGATTGCTAGGGCTTTTCGCTGCTCAGGGGCACTCAGGCTCTCACCAAACCCGACGCATAGCGTGGGATAATTAATACAGAAGGGCGAGGTCGACGGAGAGAAAAACCTATCGACCAACCTGGAGCAATAACTATGAGCGTGACCATTCCGCGTACGACCGTGCCAGTCGTACCCATTCACCAGGTCAAGAACCTGTCCACACAAGCGAAAGTCGTGTGGTCTGCATGGCAAATCGGCCTTCCCCTCACTGAAGAGGCTTGGGAAGACTATCTAGCCAAAATGCGTGTTCCATACGTACCGCTCGATGCCTGTAAGGAAGAGCTACGCCGTAACGGCTGGATTGCTTGAGGTACAGACATGAGCACAAGCATTGCAGAGATCAGCCCTGAGGCATTCACGGTGCTACACGTGATCAGAGCACACAACGAAAGACATGAGTACGTCTCTACGGGCGTACTCGCGCACGAGACACACATGACCCCGGACCACATCAGAGAGTGCCTTAGAGAGCTGTCTGAGTGGCCAGAGAGAGCCCTAGTCGCGTAGAGAAAGGAAGACATGACAGAGACGCAGTTCGTTGAAGCCCCTGTGCCTCTCCTGAGAGACGACATGCTGTCAGCCAGAGCGAAATTCCTATGGCTGTACCTGAAGAGCCATGCAGGAGAGGACGGGAAGGTAATCCGCCTCAACCAACCCCACCTGTGCAAGGTGATCGGATCAGGAGTAAACGCAAAAGATCTGAGAGACGCCGTGCGGAAGCTAGAAGACCAAGGATGGCTAACGGTCGACCGTAGCCGTAAGCCACACCGATACACACTGAATCAAGGAGAGAACCAATGACCAACCCCAACGCATTTACCTTCGGCTCTCAGGAGCGCAGCAACTATTGGGGGCGCATTCTTGACCCGCAGTACCAGGAAGAGAAGAGAGCTAAGCAGGAAGCCCTAGAGACGGAGCAGCGCAGAATGGTTGCGGCCTATCAGGAGCAGCAGCGAGCACAGGCAATCATGACCCATGCCGGACCGGCTCTAGTCGACATGATTCGTAAGTATGACGCTCAGGGAAGACCAGCCGTAACGAGCGACGTAGAGCGTGATTTCACTGAGGCTCTCCCTGGTGCTACTCCTGGAGAGTTCAGAACGGCTCTAGAGCATCTCAAGGCTTCCGGCATCGTCCATGAGCTGACTAGCTCAACACAGGGCTTTATGGGTGAGCGCACAACGCATCTCTATGTCTTGGAGGGCTAGCCAATGAATCTCAGTCTTCCGGCTACCGCGCTCTTCACAGAGCTACGGGATACCGGAGAGCAGTACCCGAGAGAGGCATTCGAGCGAGAGTTTCCAGGAGCCGACTACGACAGGGCGCTTAGAGAGGCTTTGGAGGGACTGAGGAGTGCGGGGCTGTCTATCGAACCAGGACAGGCTTTCAAGTACGAGAGACCTAAGGGAGTCCTCTTCACACGGAAGAGCGCCAGACCGATTCGGATTGACTAGACGAAACAAGAAAGCCCCGGTCCCATAAGTGTGGGAGCCGGGGCTTTCTCCTGATGGCCTCAGGTAACGGTAACAAAGTACGGAGAGAAGAAACCGTTTAGTCCGAATCATGATTCATATTTGAGCGATCGAGAAAGGATCAGAAGTGAAAACCATGCAAGTTATCGACCTAAGACAAGGATACCAGGAATGAGCGACAACAAGGCAGTGGCCCTGAGAGGAGCCAGACCCAATCTGGCAGAACACAAAATCATTCTCGACAGAGAGGGAGTCCAGTACGCAGCAGGTCATTTCACAGTCGTACCGAGAGCCCTTATCAGAGACCCTGAACTGACCAGTGACGCAAAGGTTCTATGGCAGCTCATCAACGACTACGCCGGTAGCAATCGAATGGCTTTCCCCTCCCACAAGAAACTAGCCGATGACATGGGGAAGTCCGTTGCCTCTATCAAGCGATACATTGACGAATTGATTCGTAACCGCTGGCTAACCGCACAGAACCGTATTGGAACGTCGAATTACTACTACTGCGCAATCCCAATGGAGCACTACAAGGCATTCGATCCCAAAACCACGGGTTACACGCCGACACACACCCTTGAGAGTGGCAGAGGTCTGCTAGAGCTTCCACCTGGTCAAACAGGGGGTAGCTCACCAGTGAGCTAGGGGGTAGCTCATGGATGAGCTAGGGGGTAGTTCATCAGTGAGCTACCGGGTAGTTCACCAGTGAGCTACTAACTAAATAGAAAGAACCAGATAGAAGTAACGATATAGACCTAACTAATTCTCTCCCAGGCGTAGCCAGGGAGAGAAGGGAAGAGGGAAACAGTAATTCAGTAGACCAGAGGGAGATCCCTGGTCGAGACTAATACCCGCCTTCGGCGGATTAGGTTTCTCCCTTGGTCTACCTGATTAGATATCCCCGACTTCTCTATTGCTATTCCTCTGGTAATGGAATATCCCAGCCGGCTGGGGTACATTAATTCCCTTAGAATTGCAATTGAATGGCTACTGCAATTGTTTTCCAAGGGAAATTCACCCAGGACACCTGGTTTCCGTAGGTATCTCGACTAGGTGTAGTTACTCCTGTCGAACGCCATGGAACACCACCAACTGAAAGAGCCGATACCTCCGAGTTTGGAGATACCGGCTCTACGCTGGTCTAGTTACTACTCTGGATAGTGCATGTTCATGTACCTATCCCGCTTAACAACCATGGTTCCTGCCTTGTACAGCCGCAGGATGAGAGCCTTCCTCCCTACCTGGTTCACCGCTTCCTCAATCGCCAGAATCTCGGCAGTCTTGCCGTTCCAGAGCCTCAGGTGGTCACCTGCCTTCAACTTCCTCGCTGGCTTACGTGGTGGGTTGTTGATGTCGTTTCCTCCTCTCCTCAACTTCCCTTCTATCGTCTCTCACCCACCACTGACAAACGAGAAGGAGCCATTCCGCTTACGGGCATGATGCGGGGGTTCGTGGCTAGTCGTCGTTCCCTTGCGGGAGATCATCGAATGAAAGTTGCCTCTGGGCAGAGGTGGGAGTCGGCCTTATTTGGGCAAGGTAGGGATGGATGGAAAGTGACAGCGTTCTCAGTCTCGCGTCTTCGTCAGCCAGCATCTGAGTGCGAAACCAGCGCGTGGTTACGCATTGACCGTTAGCCAACGTGATGGATAGGCGCAGGGCTTTCATGTCCTCAGGATCAATAAGCGGTGTGTCTGGCCGAACTATCCAGGAGACGCTACTGAATGCCTCAAGCTGGACTTTCCCTTCACCCTCGATCCAATCCGGCGCGAAGGCGTTGATTACCGGTCGCCATGCGCGCCGCCGAATTCCGAGTTCACGACGATCCTGGGGGTGACGGAGCTGCTGAAAGTCGACTCGTTCAATGGTGGCGGGTACGGAACTGGCATTCACCACACGGACAAAGAAGGCATTCACCAGCTTGTTTCCCGGCCCAGTCCAGTATTCGTACGGGATGGGAATGGAGTCGTAGGTCAGGTTCCGAAATTGAACCCTAGGGCGTCCTCGGAGAAACGTCGCGTAGGCGACCGTCCAAGACGCCGCCGCAAACGTGGCACTCACTGACGCAACGATGGTGGCGATTACCGGAAGCGACATGCGGCAAGGATGCCCAGCAGCAAGCCCGTTGGACCCCGGCTTGAGGAACATCTGCGCTTGGACATGAGAGAGCCCCCAGACAGGGCGTCCAGGGGCTCTCTGAGAGCGTGGGCTACTCCCCCGGCTCCTCGTACGCGGGGAGCCTCTGTGCGCGGCTCTCAGCGATGTTCAGTACGTCCGTCAGGCTCTCGATGCGCCGTCCGGCGATCCAGCGCAACTCATCTGCCGTCAGCTTGGCTTCCTCCCCCACCATCGGCCGCGCCAACTCCACGATCACGGCTGCTGATTCGACCTGCTGAGTCTCGATCTTGTCCGCCAGGAGAGATAGGGGTGTGGGAGTGCCGTCCGTGACGAGATGCGCTGGCTTCCCTTCCGGCCCCTTCCAGGGCAACAGTCGGACATGGCTAGGCTGGCTCACTGTCATCAGCTCCTCATAGCTGGTGGCCATGCCCCCGGACCGTTCGCCCGGTCGCGGGGGTCCTTCCGGAGCTGAGGATACGCGCATACGCGTATACGCGGTCGCGTGAATGCGCGTACTCACGGATGCTCGGTCCCATGGATCTTGACCGCAGCAAGCCCGTATGGCCCCAGGTTGCTGCCGAGCTACGCCGACGGCTGGACGCCGGTACGTACGCCCCTGGCGAGAGGTTCCCTGCCGTGGTGGAACTGGCTACCGAACTGGACGTAGCTCCGTCGACCGTTCAGAAAGCCGTAGCGGCTCTCAGGGAAGAGGGGCGGCTCTATACCGTCCTGGGACAAGGATCGTTCGTCTCCAAGCCGTAGAAGGCTCCTTCAGGGACGGCTACTGCCTATCCCCTAAGAAGCCCTAGGCACGCGAAAGACCGGACCACCCCCTATTGTTATTAAACCGTTAATGGTGGGGGTGGTCGAATCCGTAAGTAATTCCATAAAAGAATAAGGCGCCGCTATTCAGCGACGCCTTTTCTTTACGCCTCTTTCTTTACTGAACTTCCAATACCTCGGGGACTTCCTCTGTGATGAATTCCCTTAGTTCAGGGTTAGTCCAGTGTGCCGGTACATTCCATCCCGTCATCTGCCATCCCTCAACAGAGGCAGCATCCAATCCCGCAGCGTGGGCGAGTTGCTTGAGATCTCCGAGGGAGACTACAACGCCATGTGCAAGACCAGGAATGGCTTGTTTCCAGACGTATACCCGTACGTCCCTGCCTGTCAGATAGTCCCTGCGCTGCTCAGTCCTCATACCTCCCCACTTCTGAGCCCAGGTAAGGCCGGTCTCTACGAAACGGGTAATGGCAGGACGTACAGGCTTGGCTTTGAGTTCCTTCTGTTTCCTGGTCAGGTTCCCGTGCATACGCCAGTAGGACTCTTCTTTCTCTGGCTCGTCGTACCGGCCGTTCTCATAGTCCTTCTCCAGGCGCAGCAGACGCGCTGTGACCTGGTCAAGCTCTGCTGTGTAGTCCTCCCCCGGCTCTGTCACCTTCACCACCTCGGCTAGCTCTCCTAGTCTGCTCAACAACGCTTCCTCGAATACCTCATTGAGCAAGTCCTCAGGGATTCGAGCGGGAGCAGCACACGGCATTCCCTTGGAACGGGCCGTACAGGAGTAGTGCCGATACGTCTTGACTTCCCCCGTTGCCAGTGTCTTCTTCAAGCGGTGACAGAACATACGTGCGCCGCATTCACCACAGCGGGCAACGCCAGTCAGCAGAGAGGCTTGATTGGTGCGCCGGATATCCGATACGCCACGAGACTTGATCGCTGCGACGGTGGCTTGCCATTCGGCATTGGTGAGAATCGGGTATTCCGTTGCCATAACCAAGTTTCCCTGGTCATCCTCGTACGGCTCACCTTTGTACGCGAGGAAGCCAGCACAGGCAGGGTGCTTGAGGATGCGCTGTACTACCTGGGGACTCCAGTTGGTTCCCTTGGCCTCTGTCAGAGCCGTTCCGTTCCGGCGTTTTGGGTCCTTCCCCCTCAGCTCCCGCAGGTAGTCACGCCACGTGAGTACGCCTTTGGCGTTCAGCTCTCGTGCTACCTGATTAGTGGAGACTCCCGCACGTACGCGCTCTGAGATCTCTTTCAATAGCTTGGCGTACTTGGCTTCCGGCACCAGGACGTAGTGTTTCCCGTCCGGAGAGTCCGCGTAGAGGTAGCCGAACGGTGTGGTTCCCCCGGCGAACAGTCCATTCCGGCGCAGGTAGTCCCTGGCATCCGCTACGCGCTGCCGGATCTTCCTCAGCTCTGCTGCTGCCTGTGTTGCCTTGGCGTAGGCGATGAGCCGTCCCGTCTCAGTGGAGATATCGAACGAGGGGTCATCGAGGACAACAAGCGTCTTCCCCCAGTCCAGAACGTTCTTGACGAACGCCATGAAATGGAGATCGTCACGGCTCAGACGATCCTGTGTGGTGACTGCCAGCACGTCCCACTTCTCCCGCCCTTCCTCCGTGAGCCAGGGCCCCATAGAGGGGCGCTCAGGGAGGTCTACAGAGCCGGACACCGACCGGTCCTCCACCACACCCGCTACGGCATGTCCAAGCCCCTGAGCCCACGTGTGGAGCTTCTCCAACTGCCGTGGGATGGACGTTGATTCGTCGGTGTCCACACTGATCCGTGCGGCAAGTAGTGCCCTCTGCGTCTCTGCCATGGGACAGAGCGTAGGGCAGTTTCAACCTGCGTATCTACGGAGTGCCGTAGGAGGTGGAGAACGCCTGCGCTTTGTCGGGATGCTTGTGCAGCAGGAAACCGAGATCGGTCGCGGGGCGCTCTGGAGTGCCGGTGGTACTGATCGTCAGGAACACGGTGAGGTTGCCTCGTGGTGGGTGTCTGTGATGGACGCCCAACGTACAGCGAAGGATCGGGGCGCACTCAGGCATTTTCGCCGGAGGGGCCGCCCCCGCGTCGTGACCGCGGCCGACCCCGCGGCCACGACGCGGGCCCGGCGTCAGGGCAGTTCGGTGACCCGGTCGGTGCCCGGTGGGGCGACGGGGCTCTCGGCGGTGAGGTGGTCGGTGAGGGCGGTGATGTCGTCTCCGCCGCCGACGCTGTTGCCGCCCTCGGCGAAGGTGGTGAAGCCGTCGCCGCCGGCCGCGAGGAAGGTGTTGGCGGTCACCCGGTAGGTGGCGTCCGGGTCCAGGGTCTCGCCGTCGAGCTTGATCGAGGCCGGGTCGATGCGGTCGCCGACGGGGGCGCTGCGGGAGAAGGAGTAGGTCAGGCCCTTGGAGACGCCCAGCATGAGGGTGGGCGCGCGGGTGCCGGAGTCGTTGAACTGCTCCTCCAGGATCTTCTCGATCTGTGCTCCGGTGAGGTCCATCGACACCAGGGACCCCGCGAAGGGCTGTACGGCGAAGGCCTCGGCGTAGGTGATCTCGCCGGGTGCCTCGCCGCCCGTGGAGGAGGCGTGGACGAGGTCGGCCCGGACGCCGCCGGGGTTCATCAACGCGATCCGGGCGCCGCCCCGTTCGGGCGCCGAGGTCGCCGCCAGCTGCGCATCGGCAACCAGGTTGGCGAGGTCCGACTCGGCGTCGCGGGTCTCGGAGCGGGTGATGTCGGCGGTGACGCTGCCGACGACCTTGTTGGCCAGGGGCGCCGAGAGGGCCTTCCACTTGTCGATGACGGCGGTCTGGTCGGCGTCCTTGGCACTGGTACGGGTGACCAGGTGGTTCATGGCGGCGACCCGGTCCCGTACGACGTCGCCGGTGCGGCGGTCCACGGGCAGGCGCGTCTCGGTGACGACCCGGCCGAAGGAGGAGGCCGAGGTGACCGTACGGGGGTGGCCGGCGGGGTCGGGCAGGGTGCAGACGTACGGCTGGTGTGTGTGGCCGGTGACGACGGCGTCGATGGCCGGGTCCAGATGCCTCGCGATGTCGACGACGGGGCCGGAGATGCCGTCGCACTGCCCGTACGAACCGGCCTGGACGCCGCCCTCGTGGAGCAGGACCACGATCGCCTCGACCCCCTGGCGGCGCAGTGCGCGGGCGGCGGCGTCGGCGGTCTCGACCTCGTCGGCGAAGCGGACGGACGTGATGCCGGACTGGCCGGTGACCGCGGGTGTGCCCTCCAGGGTCATGCCGATGAAGCCGACCTTGACGCCGTCGACCTTCTTGACCCAGGTGGGCGCGAGGAGCGGCTTTCCGGTGGTGCGGTCGAGGACGTTGGCGGCGAGCCACGGGAAGGCGGAGCCGTCGTACGGCTCGCCCTCGATGTAACAGCCGTCCTCGGGGTGGCAGCCGCCGTGCTGGATGCGCAGCAGTTCCTCGGTGCCCTCGTCGAACTCGTGGTTGCCGACGCTCGTGACGTCCAGGCGCAGTTTCTCCATGGATTCGACGGTCGGCTCGTCGTGGAAGAGGCCCGAGAGGAAGGGGCTGGCGCCGATGAGGTCGCCGGCGGCGACGGTCAGGGAGGCGTCGGTGCCCTCGCGGAGCTGTGCGAGGCGGGTCGCCAGGTACTCGGAGCCGCCGACCGGGGTGGACTTCGGGTCCAGCTTGGAGCCGAGGGTGGCGTCGCGGCCCGTGGGCGGCTCCAGGTTGCCGTGGAAGTCGTTGAAGGAGAGCAGTTGGACGTCGACGGTGTCGGGCTGCTTCGGGGTGGCGGGGACGCCGCCGGTCAGGGCACCGGGGCGGACCGACAGCAGATGGAACTTGGTGACGCTGCCGTTGAAGCCGAAGTTGTCGTCGGCGACGAGGACGAGGGTGCGGGAGCCGTCGGGGAGGGTCGGGCCCCAGGTGATGCCCTCGACGTTGTCGGCGTCCGTGCCGGAGAGGGTGAAGTCGTAGAGCAGCTTCTTCGGCATGGGCCGCTCCGTGCCGGACAGCTTCTCCTCGCCGCTCACCTCCGTGGCGCCTCGGGTGGTGGTCCAGTACAGGCGGATCGCGAAGCCCACACCGGAGGCGAAGGAGCGTTCGACGGTGAGGTAGTCGGTCTTGTTGATCGCGAGGATCTCGGAGACGCCACGGTCGGCCGCGTACGTGCCGACGGGGGCGGGCAGCGGGGCGGTGGGCGCGGCGGAGATCGGGTCGACCTCGTAGACGTGTTCGGCCTGGGGCTTGCCGGTGCGGCGGTCCATGACGAGCAGCCGTGAGGGGCTCTTCGCGGTCAGCCCGGCCGCCGGACCGTCCTGGACGAGTGCGTTCTCGGTGATCGTGACGGCCTCGCGGCCGTCCGGGGAGAGGGTCAGCCCTTCCAGGGCCTGGTTGTTGCGGACACCGGCGACGAGGGTGCCCGACTCCGAGCGGGCCGGGGCGTACGCCTTCGGCAGCGGCAGTTCGCGCAGGTACGCGCCGGACGCGGAGGTCTCGCGGACGAAGGCCGGCTGTCCGGAGGCGGAGGCTCCCTCGCTGGTCCACAGCAGGCCCTTGCCGCCGGGGTTCCAGCGGATCGCCTCCGGGTCGACGGCCTTGGCGGCGAAGGGTTCGCCGGTGGTGTCGTCGAGGACGGTCAGGGCGTCGAGGGTGGGCCTGTCCTCGGCGAACTTCTTTCCGTCGAGGGGGAGTCGGAGTGTGTGGAAGCGGGCCTTGCCGTTCTCGGAGCGGTCGTCGCTGAGGGCGGCGTACGTGTGGGTCCTCGGGTTGTAGTCGATGCCGGAGAGTCCGCCGAACGGCATGCCGAACTCGGTGGTGCCGACGGGGACGGTGAGGGTGTCGAGGAGGGTGATGCCGTTCTGGGTCTTCTTGGGGGTGCCGTCCGCCTCCGGGGCGGCGTCGGCGGCGAGGTTGTTGGTGAGGGTCAGGCCGCCGAGAAGGGCGGAGGCGGTGAGGGCGGCGAGGGTGACGCGTCTGCGTCTGTGCCTGCCGGCGAGCCGTCTGTGTCCGGGCATGGGTGATCCTTCCGGGGAGGGGTGGGGAGGTGAGGGTGAGGGGTGGAGCTGATGCGTCGCGGGGTGCGGGTGGGTGGGGGCCGGTCGCGCAGTTCCCCGCGCCCCTGTGCTTTTCCGGGCGCGGGGCAGTCGGCGTCAGAGGGACGCCGGGGTCATCTCCCCCGCTCCCCTCCGCTTCCTCCGCCACGCGTACGCCGCCAGGGCGGCCAGGGTCATCGCGTACGGGATGGTCGACACCAGTTGCGGTGGGACGTCGAGGGTGCCGAGCTGGACCGCGAGGGCCTCGGCCGCGCCGAAGCCGAGGGCGGCGAGGAAGACGCCCCAGGGGCGCAGGCCGCCGAGGAAGACCGCGGCGAGGGCGATGAAGCCGCGGCCGGCGGTCATGTCCCGGACGAAGAAGGACACGTACCCCATGCTCAGGAAGACCCCGGCGAGACCGGCGAGGGCGCCGCTGAGCGCGAGGCCCGCGTACTGGACGCGCCGTACCGCGATGCCGACCGAGGCGGCGGCGTCCGGCATCTCGCCGACCGCGCGGAGGTGGAAGCCGAAGCGGGTGCGGTAGAAGAGCCAGGCGACGAAGGGGGCCGCGAGGAAGGCCAGCCAGGTCAGCGTGTTCTGGCCGCTGAGTACGTCCCCCACCACCGGGATGTCCTCGATGCCGGGCAGGGTGACCGTGGGCAGGGTTCCGCTCTTCAGGCCGGACGTGCCGCCCTTGTCGCCGAGGAGGGTGAAGACGGCGTAGGCGGTGCCGCCGGACGCGAGCAGGTTGAGGCCGATGCCCGCGATGATCGCGTCGGCGCCCAGTTCGAGGCGGAGCGCGGCGAGGAGGACGCCGAGCAGGACGGCCACCGTCACGCCGGCGAGGGCGCCGGCCGCGACCGATCCGCTGTATCCGGCGACCAGCGCGCCCGTGCAGGCGGCGCTCAGCATCTGGCCCTCCAGGGCGATGTTGCTGATGCCGGCGCGTTCGGCGACGAGGCCGCCCATGGCGGCGAGCAGATAGGGGGTGGCCACGCGCAGCACGGCCGCGAGGAAGGCACTGCTGAGGACGACATCGAGAACGGAACTCATCGCTCCGCCCCCTCACCGCGCGCACCACCGGGGTGACTGCCGGCGCCCGTCCCGCCGTGCGCGGCGGTGGCCGGGCCGCGGGCGAGGCGGCGTTTGAGGAGGTCCGGGAGGGCCTGGGCGGTGACCAGGAGGACGATGACCGCCTGGATCACGACCACGATCTCCGTGCCCACGTCCGTCTGCTGTTCCATGATGTCTCCCCCGGCGCGAAGGTAGGAGTAGAAGAGGCCGGCGACCACGACGACCAGCGGGTTGTTCCGGGCGAGCAGCGCCACCACGATCCCCTCGAAGGCGAGACTCCCGGCGAGCCCGGGTTCGAGGCGCCCGTACACGCCCTGCACGAGATGCGCTCCGGCCAGCCCCGCGACGGCCCCGCCGATCACGAAGCTCCACTCGATCGCGCGGGGCACCCGGATGCCGCCGTACTCGGCGAAGTGCGGATTGGACCCGGTCATCCGGATGCGGTAGCCGAGCGGGGTCCGGGTGACGAGCAGCCACAGGGCGACGGCCGTGAGCAGCATCAGCAGGAAGCCGATGTTGGCGCGGCCGAAGGGGATGCCGAGCCATTCGGTGAGCGGGGTGAGCGCGGAGTCCGGCTGGATGCGCTCCGAGTGGACCGCGCTGCTGCCGGGCTCCTTCAACGGGCCGTTCACCAGGTAGTCGTAGACGCGTACGACGATGGCGTTGAGCATCAGCGTCGCCACGATCTCGTTGGCGCCGAGCCGTGCCTTCATCGAGCCGGGTACGAAGCCCATGCCGGCCCCGGCGGCCGCCGCGGCGACCAGCGGGACGATCACGGCGGCGACGGGCGGCAGCGGCAGGAAGATCGCGACGGTGGCCGCAGCGAGCGCGCCCGCGTACAACTGGCTCTCGGCGCCCAGGCTGATCTGACGGGCCCGGAAGGGAATGGCAACCGACAGGCCGAGCAGGGTGAGCGTGGTGGCGTCCTCCAGCCAGCGGCCGACGCGGAAGGAGCGCTCCAACGGGCCGGTGAGCAGGGCCTCGTAGGCGGCGACCGGGTCCTTGCCGGTGGCGAGGATCACGAGGAAGCCGATGACGAGGGCCACCAGGACAGTCGCCAGGGTCATGCTGAGGTCGACGGCGAGGCCCCGGCGCCGGGTGGCCCGGTACTCCCGGCGGTCCTCGCTCTCGATGAGGGTGCTGGTCATCAGGCGGTCGCCTTCCCGGAGTCGCCGGAGCCGTGGTCGTCCAGCCCGGCTCTCAGCCGCTGCGGCGCGTGGTGTTCGACGCCGAGCATGTACAGGCCGACCCGCTTCTCGGTGAGGTCCGTCGTGTCGTCGAAGCGGCCGACCAGCCGGCCGTCCTTGAGGACGAGCAACCGGTCGGAGAGGGCGAGGAGTTCGGTGAGGTCGGCGGAGATGAGGAGGACCGCCGCGCCCGCGTCGCGGGCGGCGACGAGACGCTCGTACATGAACCGCATGGCCCCGATGTCCACGCCCCGGGTGATCTGGGAGGCGATCAACAGTCGTGGTCCCGCGGAGAGTTCGCGGGCGACGACGACCTTCTGCAGGTTGCCGCCGGACAGCGCGCGCACCGGCACGGACGGGTCGGGGGTGCGGATCGCGTAGTCCGCGACGAGCCGTTCGGCGTGCGCGCGTACGGCGGCCGGGCGCAGGACGCCCCGGCGGGCGAGGGGCGGGCGGTCGTGCCGGTCGACGACGAGGTTGTCGGCGATGGACTCGTCCAGCGCGGCCCCGTCGTGCAGGCGGTCCTCGGGGACGTATCCGATGCCGGCCCGGCGGTGTCCCGCGACGTCGAGCCCGGCGGTGTCGGTGTCACCGACCCGTACCGTGCCCGTGCCCGGTCGCCGCAACCCGGCGAGGATCTCGGCGAGTTCGGTCTGCCCGTTGCCCTCGATGCCGGCCACGCCGACGATCTCGCCGGCGGCGACGTCGAAGTCGATGCCGTGCAGGGACTGCCCGGTCGGGGCGGCGTATCCCAGGTCCCGCACCCGCAGCGTGGTGGCGGCGCGCCGGGCCGGGGCGCGGTCGACGTCGAGGGTCATCTCGCGGCCGACCATCATCGCGGCGAGTTCGTGCTCGGAGGTCTCGGCGGTGGCGACGGTCCCGACGAGGGCGCCGGCCCGCATCACGCTCACCCGGTCGCTGATCTCCCGCACCTCGCGCAGCTTGTGGGAGATGAACAGCACGGTCATCCCGCCGTCGCGCAGGCGTCGTACGGCGGCGAAGAGGTCCTCCGTCTCCTGCGGGGTGAGGACGGCGGTCGGCTCGTCCAGGATCAGTGTCCGGGCCCGGCGGTGGAGGGCCTTGAGGATCTCGGCGCGCTGGCGCATGCCGACCGAGACCTCGTCGATACGGGCCATCGGGTCGACGGCGAGTCCGGCCTCCTCGGCGAGCCGGGCGGTGGCCTCGACGGCCGCACGGGCGTCGACCAGACCCCGTCGGCCGGGCTCGACGCCGAGGACGACGTTCTGGGCGACGGTGAAGGACGGCACCAGCATCAGGTTCTGGTGGACCATGCCGACACCGAGCGCGATCGCGGCCGCCGGGCCGCGCAGCACGCGGGGCCGGCCGCCGATCAGGATCTCGCCGGAGGTGGGCTGCTCCAGGCCGTAGAGCAGCTTCATCAGGGTGGACTTGCCCGCGCCGTTCTCACCGACGACCGCGCGGATCTCGCCGACCGGTACGTCGAGGTCGACGCCCCGGACCGCGCGGACGCCGTTCGCGTACGTCTTGGTGACCGCGCGGGTGGCGACGGCGGGCCCGGCCGGGTCCCATGACTCGTTCATCTGAAGGCCGTTCGGGATGGGTGCGGGGGTCAGAAGGCGCTGGGGACCGTGAGGGAACCGGACTTCACGCGGTCGGCCGCCTTCTGGAGCTCGGTGCGGATCTTCTCCGGCACGATCTCCTGGAAGTGGGCGTCGTCGACGTAACCGACCGCGTCCTCGGCGAGTCCGACGCTCTGCACGGCGCCGTACTTCACGGCGTCCTTCTTGTCGTCCTCAGCGGCCCGGTAGAGGGCGTTGCCGACGTTCTTGAGGATCGAGGTGACGACGGTGTTCTTCTGCGCGTTGTCGGTGAGGGTCTGGTACTGGTCGGAGTCGACGCCGAAGGTGTAGCGGCCGGCGCTCGCGGCCGACTCGAAGGTGCCGAGCCCGGAGAGCCCCGCGACCGGCCAGACGAGGGCGGCTCCCTGCCCGTACATCGCGGTGGAGATCTCCTTGCCCTTTGCGGGGTCGCCGAAGGGCTTGTCGCCGCCGACGTACTGGGTGAGGACGTCGGAGTTCTTGCCGCCGGCCGCCTTGAACCCGGCTTTGAATCCGACGATGAAGTCCTCGATGACGGGGATCTTCACGCCGCCCACGACGCCGACCTTGTTCAGGGATTCGGCACCCTTGAGGGCTTTCTCGGCGACCAGCTTCTCGGCGAGGAATCCGGCCAGATAACCGCCCTCGTTCTGCTTGAAGGTCACCGAGTAGACGTTCTCGCACTTGTTGGAACAGCCGTTCTTGCCGGAGTAGTCGACGGCCGAGTCGAACACCCAGAACTTCTTGTCCGGGTACTGCGGGGCGAGTTCGCCGATGTAGTCGGTGACGTCGAACGTGCCCGCCGCGAGGATGTCGTAGTCGTCGGCCGCCGCCGCGTCCTCGAATCCCGGCTCCCACTTGGTGCGGTCCGAGCCCAGCTCCACCACCTTCAATTCGTACCCCAGCTCGCTCTCGGCCCGCTTCAGCCCTTCGTACGCGGAGTCGAAGAACGACTTGTCGCCGAGCCCGCCGTTGACCACCAACTTGATCCTGGGCTTTCCGGAGGAGGCCGCCCCGGAATCATCGGATCCCGAACCCCCGCACGCGCTCAGCACCAACATTCCCGCCACCGCGGCGGCGGCTCCCGGTCCATAACTACGGCGACTTCTCATCACTGCCGATCTCCTGATCATTTTTTTCCTGCTTTCTCTGTCAGCTCTGCCATCTGCCATCTGCCATCTGCCTTCGCTTCCGGCCTCGCTTCCGGATTCGCTTCTGTTCTCAGCGACAGTAGGAAGTGCAAAACGTTTTGGCTACGTCGATCGGTTTCTGTTTGATTTCTTCCCGGGGAATTTCAGCCGTCGGCCCGGAGAGCGGCCGCGGCGATGCGGACAGCACGGTCGAACCCGGTCTCCCGGTCCGCGGCGGACAGGGCCGCGCCGGTGCGCACGTGGTCCGACACGGTCAGCACGGCGAGCGCCTCGCCGCCCTCCGCCGCGGCCACGGCGTACAGTCCGGCCGCCTCCATCTCGACGGCGAGGGTGCCCCGGCGTTCGAGGGCGTCGAGGACCGTGGGCCGGTCGAGGTAGAAGTGGTCGCTGGAGAACACCGGGCCGATGTGCACGGCGGGAGGGTCCGAGCCGGCCGGTCCGCCCGGTTCCTCCGCCTCGGCAGCGTTCGCCGCGTCGACGGCCGCGCGCAGCGGCCGGTAGGAGGCGGCGAGGGAGAGGGTCACGCCGTCCACCAGGAGGCGGCTGACGCTGGAGTCGGTGTGCGCGGCGGAGGCGATGACGACGTCCCGGAGGGCGACCGAGGTGGTCAGCGCGCCCGCCGTGCCGACCCGGACGATCCGGCGGACCCCGTAGTACCGGAACAGCTCCGTCGCGTAGATCGACATCGACGGGATACCCATGCCGGAGGCGAGCACCGACATCGGTACGCCCCCGTACGTGCCGGTGTACCCGAGGATGCCGCGCACCTCGGTGACGAGCCGCGCGCCGTCGAGCACTGTCTCGGCGATCCGCCGGGCCCGCAGGGGGTCGCCGGGCATCAGCACGAGGGGGGCGAAGTCGCCGGGGGCGGCGGAGATGTGAGGGGTGCCGACGGCAACGGGAGTGCCGACATGCTCGGACACGGGCACGGCCTGGGGCACGGGCACTGGCTCGGGCTCGGGCTCGGGCTCGGGCACGGGCTCGGGCACGGCCTGGGGCACGGCCTGGGGCACGGCCTCGGCGGCCGTCACAGCTCCTCCCCCGCGAGCCAGCGGACGAGGCGGTCCCACAGCTCCGCGTAGCCGTCCCATTCCAGGAACGGGGGCGGGGCCCAGTGCGGGGCGACGTCGGAGGTGAACGCGGCCGAGCGACCCGTGCCGTGGTCGCCGACGGCCAGCAGCGGATGGCCGTCGCACTCGGCGAGCAGCGCGGCCTCCGGTCGTACGGCGACCTCGTTGAGGCCGAGGAGGGCGGGCCAGGCACGGTCCAGCCCGGCGACGACGGGGTGCCCTCCCACCACCTCGGGGACGGCTCCGGCCGGCAGCTCCACCCGGTCGTCGCGGTCGAGCATCGCCACCGGAAGGGCGGCGGCCAGCGGCGTACGCCCCCAGCGCGCACGGGCGTCGATGCCGCTGAAGGTCAGATAACCGCCGATCATCAGCACGCCTCCGCCGCGCTCGACGAAGTCCCGCACCAGCTCCGAGCGGTCGGGCGCGGGCTCTGACCGGTTGAAGGTCTCCGGCGGCAGCTGGAAGCTGTTCGCGCCGACATCGCTGATGACCACGACGTCGAACGCGTCGAAACCGTCGGCGGTGTCAGGGACCCGGGTGGGTATCTCGTGCGCGGGCACGTACGTGACGTCGTGGCCGCGTGAGCGCAGCGCGTCGAGGAAGACGCCGCCGCCCTCGGTGTACTCGGCGGTGTGGAAGGCGTCGAAGCCCTTCTGATGGACCGTGTACGTGAACCAGGACTCGCCGACGACGAGGACTCGGGGCATGGACGAACCGACTTTCTCTCAGGGGGATTCGGAGGGGCTCGGGGGCATTCGGAGGGGCCCGGGGGTGTGTTCCGAGCCGTGTCCGGGCGCCTCGGGGCACGAGGACATGGCCGCGTGGCGCGGCAACGGTGATGACGAGGCGGTGACGGTGACGGTGGCGGAAGCGGTGACGGAAGCGGTGGCGGTGCGGTGGTTCAGCGGGCGGCGGGGGGCGCCGTGCTCCCGCGTACCTTCAGCTCGACGGGAAGGGTGTGCCGGGACGCGGGCGGGACCTCGCCCCGGGAGACGTACTGGAGGAGTTGCGCGGTGGCGGTGCGCCCGACGTCGTAGGCGGGCTGGTGGACGGTGGTCAGCGACGGGTTGATCAGCGAGGCGGCCCTGATGTCGTCGAAGCCGACGACGGAGAGGTCCTCCGGCACGGACAGCCCGGCCTCCCGCAGCGCGGCGAGCGCGCCGAACGCCATCAGGTCGTTGGCCGCGAACACGGCGGTGCGGTCCGCGAGTCCGCCGTCGTCGAGCAGTTCGGCGACCAGCCGGTACCCCGATTCCTCCTTGAAGTCGCCCGTCCGCTCGACGACATCGCCGTGGAAGGCCTGCCGGAAGCCGTGCGCACGGGCCGCCCCGCTCCTCAGGTCGCGGGGGCCGGTCAGCATCAGGGCCCGGCGGTGGCCGAGCGCCCGCAGATGCTCGCCGACCAGCCGGCCGCCCGCCTCGTGGTCGGCGCTGGCGATGAGCGCCCTGCTCAGGCCCTCCACCTCCTCGTCGGCGAGCGCGATCGGGAACTTGCCCATCAGCGCTTCCAGCCGCCGCCGGGACGGAGGCGACCCGGAGGCGTACACCATGCCGTCGATGAACCGGCTGCGGATCATGCCGAGGTAGCGGTCCTCGCGGTCGGCGTCGAACTCGGTGTTGCACAGGATCAGCCCGTACCCGAGGTCGTGGGCGGCATCCTCGGCGCCCTTGGCCAGCTCGGCGAAGAAGGTGTTGCTGATGTCCGGGATCAGCAGGCCGATCACGGAGGTGGCACCGGCCTGGAGGCTGCGGGCCAGCGACGCGGGCACGTACCCGAGCCGGTTGACGACGCTGCGCACCCGGGCGGCGGTCTGCTCGTTGACGGGCCGGTTCCCGCTCAGCACGTGCGAGACGGTGGTGGGGCTGACCCCGGCCGCCGCGGCGACGTCCTTGATGGAGGCGGCCCGGCGCACGGCGGGGCGGTCGTGGGAGGTGCCGCGGGTCAGGTCACGGGTCATAGTGCTGCACCGCCCTGCCGTGCGAGGTGTCGAGGATCCGTGCCACGCGCGCGTCCGCGTCGGCGAGCAGCGCGGGTTCGTCGACGGTGAGGAGCCGTCCGTCGCGCATCAGTACCCGCCCGTCGACGATCACCGTGCGGACGTCGGCGGCACGCGCGCTGTAGACGAGCGCGGCACGCGGGTCGTGCAGCGGACGGCAGTGCGGGCCGGACAGATCGGTGAGGACGATGTCGGCGCGCATGCCCGGCTCCAGCGCGCCGATCCGGTCCTGGAGCCCCAGGGCCCGGGCCCCGCCCCGCACGGCCGTCCGCAGGGTGTCGGACACCGTCATCCAGGTCGCGTCCCGCACCGCCTGCTTCTGCGTGAGCGCGACCAGCCGCAGCGCCTCCCACACGTCCAGGGTGTTGTGCCCGGCGGCCCCGTCGGTGCCTACGGCCACCGTGACCCCGGCGCCGAGCAGGTCGCGGACCGGGGTCAGCGGGGACAGCGCGTGCTTGAGGTAGACCTTGGGGCAGCAGGCCACGGCCGTCCGGTCCGCGTACGCGGCCAGCAGCGGCAGGTCCCGCTCGACGATCCCGCAGCCGTGCGCGATGAGGGCACCCGCGTCCAGGACACCGGTGTCGTGCAGCACCCGGATCGGGGTGACCCCCCGCCGCTCCAGGCTGGACTCCGTCTGCTCCAGGTGCTCGGCGGCATGGATGTGCATGCGCACACCGAGCCGCCGGGCGTGGTCGGCGAGGGTCCGCAGGTCGCGGTCGTCGACGGTGTACGGGGCGTGCGGCCCGAGCGAGACGGTCACGCGACCGTCGGCCCCGCCGTGCCAGGTCTCGGCGAAGGCGACGGTGGCCTCCA
Organism: Streptomyces sp. ATCC 21386; assembly: GCF_018728545.1. Classification (NCBI taxonomy): domain Bacteria; kingdom Bacillati; phylum Actinomycetota; class Actinomycetes; order Kitasatosporales; family Streptomycetaceae; genus Streptomyces; species Streptomyces sp. ATCC 21386. Next base: position 2,473,391 of record NZ_JAAVVL010000001.1, on the reverse strand, counting down.
GCGCCGCGCTGCCGCCGCTGCTGAAGTAGGTGGGCGCGATGTCGGCACGCAGCCCCGCCTCGGCCACCGCCTCGGCGATGCCCTCGGGGTAGAAGTAGTGGTCCGCGAAGGTGGTGACGCCGGACCGGATCATCTCCGCACAGGCCAGCAGCGCACCGGCCCGCACGTCCTCGGCGGTCAGGTTGGACTCCATCGGCCACACACGGTCGTTGAACCACCCCTCGACCGTCACGTCCTCGGCCGCGCCCCTCATCAGCACCATCGGGCTGTGCGTGTGCGCGTTCACCAGACCGGGCAGGGCCAGCAGCCCTCGCCCGTCGACCACCTCCGTGCCCGGCTCCTCCGGCCGCTCCGCCCCCGTGGCCCGGACCTCCACGACGACGCCGTCCGCCACCACGATGTCCCGTGCGGGCAGGACGTCGCACTCGCCCTCCACGGGGACACGCAGCACGTCACAGCCGCGCACGAGGAGGCGGGGGCGGGTGCCGGAAAGGGACGTTCTGTCGCTCATGCGACACAAGCTAGATATCCAAAACGTTTTGCACAACAAGGAGATGCTTCGGATAAGGGAAAGGGCTCGGGATGGGCGGCCCAGGGGCGCGGCCGGGGGCGGGGCGGGGCCGGGGGTCCTGGTCGGCGGCCCGGGGGCCCAGAGGTCCAGAGGGTCGGAGGACCTGGAGCGGGGCCCAGAGGGCCGGGGCGGTGACCGCCGTCTCGCGCCCGGCCCGGGCCCGGCCGGGGCTTGTGTCGGTCCGGCGCCGTGGCGGAGCCTGGCGGAGCCGTCCCGCGCCCGGGGCCGGGCGCGGGACGTGTTGTCGCTACGAGAGCTGGGACTGCACCTGGGCGGAGATCAGCTCCAGGTGGTCCAGGTCGTCGAGGTCGAGGATCTGGAGGTAGACGCGCTGGGAGCCGATCGCGCGGTAGCGGCCGAGCTTGTCGACGACCTCGGCCGGGGAGCCGGCCAGCCCGTTGGCCTTGAGCTCGTCGACCTCGCGGCCGATCGCGGCGGCGCGCCGGGCGACCTCGGCGTCGTCCTTGCCCACGCACACGACCAGGGCGTTCGAGTACACGAGGTCGTCGCCCTTGCGGCCGGCCTCCTCCGCGGCCGCGCGGACCCGGCCGAACTGGCGCTCGCTGTCCTCGATCGAGGCGAACGGCATGTTGAACTCGTCGGCGTACCGCGCGGCGAGCCGCGGGGTGCGGACCGCGCCGTGGCCGCCGATGAGGACCGGCAGCTTGGCCTGCGCGGGCTTGGGCAGCGCGGGCGAGTCGGTCAGCTGGTAGTGGGTGCCCTCGTACGAGAACGTCTTGCCGATCTCGGTGGCCCACAGACCGGTGACGATGGCCAGCTGCTCCTCCAGGCGCCCGAACTTCTCCTTGGGGAACGGGATGCCGTACGCCTTGTGCTCCTCCTCGAACCAGCCCGCGCCCAGGCCGAGTTCGACCCGGCCGCCGGACATCTGGTCGATCTGCGCGACCTGGATGGCGAGCACACCCGGCAGGCGGAAGGTTCCTGCGGTCATCAGGGTGCCGAGGCGGATGCGTTTGGTCTCGCGGGCGAGCCCCGCCAGGGTGATCCAGGCGTCGGTGGGGCCGGGCAGTCCGTCCGACGAGCCCATGCGGAGATAGTGGTCGGAACGGAAGAACGCGTCGAATCCGAGGTCCTCGGTCGCCTTGGCGACGGTGAGGAGGGTGTCGTAGGTCGCCCCCTGCTGGGGCTCGGTGAAGATGCGAAGATCCATGCCTCCATCCTGCACGCTGACCCCCCGGTCAACGGCACCGGTCCCGCTGGTGCCTTGGGGCCACGGTCGGGTGAAATTCCGTCAATCCGGCGCCCGGGGCGGACGGCGTCAGTGACCGGCCGGAACGGTGATCGTTGCTCGGGAGGAGCCGGACCGCCCGGCACCCGTCGCCGGCGGTCGCTGCCGGGACGCCCGCACCACGTGCCCCCTCGGGGGGCGAGGGCCGAGGAGGCCGTCACATGTCCCAGGAAGCCGTGCCGGAGCAGGCTGTCGTGCCTGCGCAGCCGAAGGGTCTGCTCCAGCAGATGGAGGAGCTGATGGCTGCCCTGAACGCGGACCTGTCCCAGCTCGACGCGGAGTTCTCCGCACCGCGCGCCGCCTCCTCGGAGGAGAGCGGACCCGCCTGAGGTTCTCCGAGCCACGAACATCGACGCCCGGCCGCGCCGTTCCGGCCGGGCGCTCACCGTGGTCGGGGGCCGCGCCCCTCCCCCGCCCGCCGAGGTGAGTTGTTCGACTGCGGGTGAGTGGGGCCGGTCGTGCGGTTCCCCGCGCCCCTCGCAGGCAGGGGGATGCCCCTTTCCCAACGGCTCACCCCGCCGCCGCGTCTCTCTCCGAGAGGACCTGGTCTCTGACGGCCAGGCGGCGCAGCATTTCCAGCACCCGGTCCCGTGCCTCGTCCGCCGCGTCGATCGCCTCCATGCACTGCCAGTACGTCGCCTCGTCGTCCGCCCCGCTCGCCAGACCCACGAGCGCGATGCCGACCTCGCCCAGCAGGCCCCCGAGCCGCAGCAGCGACTCGTGGGCGTCGCCCAACTCGGTGAGCTGGGCGGCGCGTAAATCGCCCACACCGAGCGGCGGGGCGCCGAGTATGCCGCAGCCGCTGCCGGCCAGCTCGGTCAACCCCAGGGCCTCACCACGCAGTTCGGGAGGTCCCGAGACCGCGAGACGGCTCCCGATCGCCTGGGCGAGGGCATAGGACTGCCACGCCTCCGCCATGATCTGAGGTCCCTCGACGCTGCCCGCCAGAGCACGCCTGCTCGCGAAGATGAGCCGCACCGCATCCATGCGCTGCCCCCGACTTTCCCCGACGCGCTCTCACACGTCCGCCCGAACTCCTGCCTGTTCATTACCCACAGTGAGGGCCGCTGAGACAGAAAGCCAGAGGAAGCCTGAAATCTGTGGATAACAAGTCGGCTGTGGACAACTTTTCAACTCCGGAGAGTGACAATCGGATGGGGGTGCTCAGCGTCGAGCGTCCTCAGGGTCGCCCCGATGCCGGAAATCTCCGTTCGTTGCGGTCGATCTTCGCATCCAGCGCTGACAACGGGTCGATCCCCAGCACCTCGCAGAGCTGGAGCAGATAGGCGAGCACGTCGGCCACCTCGTCCGTGACGCGGTGGGCGGTCTCCGGGTCGGACATCACACGAGCCGACTCCTCCGGCGTCAACCACTGGAAGATCTCGACGAGTTCGGACGCCTCGACGCTCAGCGCGGAGACCAGGTTCTTGGGCGTGTGGTACTGCTGCCAGTCCCGGGCGGCGGCGAACTCGGCGAGCCGCCGTTGCAGCGCCGCCAGGTCCGGCTTCCGCTCGGGGGATTCAGGATCTTTCACGGTTCAGGTCTACCACCGTCACCCCCGTCACTCCGGCGGCCCAGGAGGCATCGCTCACCGCGCCGACGAGCCGGATGTGCCCGCGTTCGCACATCCGGGCCGCCAGCCGCACCAACTCCCCCGCCTGCCGGGGGTCCAGGGCCCGGTCGAAGCCGTCGGCGAGGACCGTGAGCGTCTGCAGAGCCGCCGGCACCTCCGCGGCCTGGTCGACCTCCAGCACCCCGGGGCCGGTGAAGAGCACCAGCGACAGCGCGAGATACCGCAACTCGCCGTCCCCGAGCAGGCCCAGGGCCGTCCGCACACCGTCACCCCGGTCCAGCACCGCCCGCACCGCGCCGTCCCGCAGCGGCTCGGCGAGCAGATCGAGGACCGGCCCCGCACACCCCTCGCGCACCGCGCCCACGAGCAGCGCGTGCCGTCGGCCGCACTCCGTCCGCGTACGCCACAGCACGTCGGCGAGGTTGTCGCAGCCCCGCAGCAGCCGACCGGAGCCGAGCGGCACGGCGGCGCGCATCCGGCCGGGGCGGGGATCACAGGCGTAGACCGAACGGAGGGCGACCACCATCTGCTCGGCGGCGGCGAGGACCCGGCGCTGGCCGTCCGTCTTGCCGGCGACGCGGAGCGGGAGCAGCGCCGTACCGAGGCGGTCGTCGGGCAGGGGGCCGCGGGTGACCGGTGAGGAGCCGGCCGTGTGCCAGGCGGCCTGGACCACGGGGCGGCTCGGATCGACGAGCGCCGTCTCCAGCAGGGTGAGCCCACCGCATGTCAACCGCTCGCCCACGATGCGGAGTTCGGGCTCGGCCTGGACGGCGACATCGAGGTGTACGGGCCCCTCGGGGCCGTCGGCCGTGCAGCCGATACGGAAGCCGCGGCGCCGCTGGGCGTCGGGGCGGGCCCGTTCGGGGACGCAGCCAAGCGGGTCTGGGAAGACCTCGTCGAGACGGGCGCCCCCACCGAGCCCGGCGAGCGCCTCGTACGCCCTGAGCGCGGTGGTCTTGCCGCTGCCGCTGCGCCCCGCGAGGAGGGTCAGCGGCCCCAGTGGAAGGAAGGCGTTGCGGTGTCCGGCGAAGGCGGAGAGCCGCAGTTCGGTGACGCTCGGCCGCTCCGGACGCACCCCGGCGTCCACGCCCGGCACCACCGGCGAAAGGGATGACACGGTCATATGCGGACACTAGGAGCCCGCGCCGCAGACAAACCGTTCCGCCGAGTGGATCTTCCTACGATCGAGGGAGCGCCCACCGGGAACGAGGGCGCCCCGCCCGCACGGGCAGCGCCCCGAACCCCCGCAGGCGCCCTGCTACCCACGCCCCATGAACCACGCCCCATGAACCACACGCCATGAACCACACGCCATGAACCACACGCCATGAACCACACGCCATGAACCACACGCCATGAACCACACGCCGCGAACCACAGGCCGCCCATCCCGAGCCCCGACGCCGCGCGCTCAGGCGCACCCGCCGCGCAGCCGCCGCGCGCGTCACACCCCCGGGATCCCGGCACCCTCCATCAGCCCCCGCACCTCGGTTCCCGGAGGCGTGAGAAGGAACACGTTCCGGTCGACCCGGTGCATCCCCGAAGCCAGACCGAAGACGACGCCCGTGCTGAAATCCAGCACACGCTTGGCGGTGTCGCTCTCGGCGCCCGACAGGTCCAACAGAACCGGAACGCCCGCCATCAGCGTCTCCGCCACCTCGCGGGCGTCCGCGAAGACGTTGACGCGCAGCACCACGAAGCGGCGTCGGGCCTCCGTCTCGGCTTCCGGTATGGTCCGATGGCCGACCGCGGACGGCCAGGCGTCCCGGCCCCGCAGCGGCACGACCTGGGCGAGCCCCTCCCACTGTTCGTCGGTGACATCGTGGCTGTTCACCCTGTTCACCGGCCTTCCCCCTGGCTCGCACTGAATGACTGCATCAGCCAATTCTTACGCATGGTCACCCGTTCGGCCCAACAGCGACACGGTCCGCGACTCCTCCGTCCCGGCCGACGGCCGGAACCAGCCCTCACAACCCCTCCCTCGGCCGTGTGTGGCGGGCGTAACGCCTCATGATCGGATCATGTGACACAGGCGTAACGGGCAATTCGTACGATCGAGCCTGCCGGCGGCGATCCGGCGACTGAGCGGCAGCCGACCGGCAGCCGTACCAGACGGCGACCCGCCATCGTGCCGGACGGCGAACGGCAGCCGTACCGGACGACGAGCGGCCGTCACGCAGGAAAGCGCCGGCCGCCGCACCGACAGCGCCCGGTGGACCGACCGGATGCCTGACCGGATGCCTGACCGGATGACCGACCGAACGGACGAACGACCGGACACCCCGGACGCCGACAGAGAGGGGCTGCCCGTGGCCGCACAGGGCCCGCAGAGCACCACGACCCAGGTGCGGACCGTGTGCTCGTACTGCGGTGTCGGCTGCGGCATGCTCCTGGACGTCGGGATGGGGCCCGACGGCCGGCGCACGGTGCTGAAGGCGTCCGGCGACAAGTCCCACCCGGCGAACTTCGGCCGCCTCTGCACCAAGGGCGCGACCACCGCGGACATGCTCGCCGCGCCGGGCCGCCTCACCACCGCCCTCGTGCGGGACGACCGGGGCGACGAACCGGCCCCCGCGCCCGTCTCCGACGCGATCGCCGGGACCGCCCGGCGGCTGCGCGCGATCATCGACGAGCACGGGCCCGACGCGTTCGCCTTCTACGTCTCCGGCCAGATGAGCCTGGAGGCCCAGTACCTGGCGAACAAGCTGGCCAAGGGCTTCATCCGGACCAACCAGATCGAGTCCAACTCCCGGCTGTGCATGGCGAGCGCCGGCACCGGCTACAAGCTGTCGCTGGGCGCCGACGGCCCGCCCGGCTCCTACGAGGACCTGGACCGGGCGGACGTCTTCCTCGTCATCGGCTCGAACATGGCGGACTGCCACCCGATCCTGTTCCTGCGGATGATGGACCGGGTCAAGGCGGGCGCGAAACTGATCGTCGTCGATCCGCGCCGCACGGCGACCGTCGAGAAGGCCGATCTGTTCCTGCAGATACGTCCGGGCACGGACCTCGCCCTCCTCAACGGCCTGCTGCACCAGCTGCACGCGAACGGGCACACCGACGCCGGCTTCATCGCCGCCCACACCGAGGGCTGGGAGGCGATGCCCGAGTTCCTCGCCGACTACGCGCCGGACGCCGTCGCCGACATCACGGGCATCGCGGCGGACGACATCCGCGAGGCCGCCCGGCTGATCGGCGAGGCCGCCGAGTGGACGAGCTGCTGGACCATGGGGCTCAACCAGTCCACGCACGGCACCTGGAACACCAACGCGCTCGTCAATCTGCACCTGGCGACCGGTGCGATCTGCCGGCCGGGCAGCGGCCCGTTCTCGCTCACCGGCCAGCCCAACGCGATGGGCGGGCGCGAGATGGGCTACATGGGGCCGGGGCTGCCGGGTCAGCGGTCCGTGCTCGTGGACGAGGAGCGGGCGTTCGTCGAGGAGCTGTGGGAGCTGGCGCCGGACAGCCTGCGCAAGGACGGGGTCGGCAAGGGCACCGTGGAGATGTTCCAGAAGATGGCCGACGGGGAGATCAAGGCCTGCTGGATCATCTGCACCAACCCGGTCGCCTCCGTGGCCAACCGCAAGACCGTGATCGAGGGACTGGAGGCCGCGGAGTTCGTCATCGCCCAGGACGTCTTCGCGGACACCGAGACCAACGCCTACGCCGATGTCGTCCTGCCGGCCGCCCTGTGGACCGAGTCCGAGGGCGTCCTCATCAACAGCGAGCGCAACCTCACGCTCGCCGCCCCCGCCGCCGACCCGCCGGGCGAGGCGACGGCCGACTGGCGCCTCATCGCGGCCGTCGCCCGGGAGATGGGCTTCGAGAAGGGCTTCTCGTACGACAGCGCCGAGCAGGTCTTCGAGGAGATCAAGCGGGCGTGGAACCCGAAGACCGGCTGGGACCTGCGCGGCGTGACGTACGACCGGCTGCGGTCGGGGTCCGTGCAGTGGCCCGCGGCTTCGGAGGACGGGCCGGCGCGCAACCCGATTCGCTACGTGGTGGCGAACGGGGACGCGAGCGCTGACGACGACGGGGACGGCGCGGCGGGCGGCGAGGGCGCGACCGGCCGGGGGTTGCTCTTCCCCACGGCCAGTGGCCGGGCCGTGTTCCACGCACGTCCGCACCTGCCGCCCGCCGAGATGCCGGACGACGACTATCCGTTCGTGCTCAACACCGGTCGGCTGCAGCACCAGTGGCACACGCTGACGAAGACCGGCAGGGTCGCCAAGCTCAACAGGCTGAACCCGGGGCCGTTCGTGGAGGTGCATCCGCAGGACGCGCGTGAACTGGGCGTCGCGGACGGGGACTCGGTGGAGGTCGCCTCGCGGCGGGGGCGGGCCGTCCTGCCGGCGGTGGTCTCCGACCGGGTGATGCCCGGGTGCGTGTTCGCGCCGTTCCACTGGAACGACCTCTTCGGGGAGTACCTGAGCATCAACGCGGTGACGAGCGACGCGGTGGACCCGCTGTCGTTCCAGCCGGAGTTGAAGGTGTGCGCGGTGTCCCTGGCGAAGGTGGCCGCGCCCGCGAGGGTCGCGGCGCCGGCCGGGAGCGAACCGACCGGCACGTCGACGACGGCCACGGGGACACCCCTCGTACCGGCGACGCCCCCGCTCCCCGTGCCGGCGTCGGTCACCGTGCCGACCCAGGTCGCCCTCGGTGCCAACCCGTTCGGTCTCGAACCCTCGCCGCCGCCCGTCCTCTCCGCCCAGGAGCGGCAGTACCTCACCGGGTTCCTCGCCGGACTCGGGTCCGGGGTGCAGGGGGTGCCCGTGCTGCCGGCGGACGCGCCGTTCGCGCCCGAGCACGCGGTGTGGGTGAACGGGGTGCTCGCGGGGATGTACTCGCGGTCGGCGGCGCCGAGCGCGGAGCCCGCCTCCGTCGCACCGGCCGGACGCGAGGTCGTCGTGCTGTGGGCCTCGCAGACCGGGACGGCCGAGGAGTTCGCGACGGCGGCCGCCGAACATCTGGGGGCGGCAGGGCACCGGGCGACGCTCGTCGGGATGGACGAGGCCGCGCCGGACCGACTGCCCCTCGGCGCCGACCTGTTGCTGATCACCAGCACCTTCGGGGACGGCGACGCACCCGACAACGGTTCCGGCTTCTGGGACGCGCTGTCCCGGCAGGAGGCCCCCCGCCTGGACGGCGTGCGCTACGCCGTGCTGGCCTTCGGGGACTCCTCGTACGACGACTTCTGCGGGCACGGTCGTCGCCTTGACGCCCGGCTCGGCGAGTTGGGCGGCGTGCGGCTGGCCCCGCGCACGGACTGCGAGCCGGACTACGAGCCGTCGGCGGACGCCTGGCTGGGCCAGGTCATCACCGCGCTCGGCAAGGGGACGGACGGGGGCGAGGGCCCCACGGCGGGCGGACCCACGGCCGCGGGAACGACGCCCCAGGGCTCCGTCACCATCGCCCCTCCCCGGGTCACCGCACCCACGTCCACGCCCGCCCCCCGCTCCGCGAGGCCCGCGCCCGCCACCGCCCGGCTGGTCGGCAACCGGCTGCTGAGCCTGCCCGGAGCGGGCAAGGAGGTGCGCCGTTTCACCTTCGACACCAGCGGGACGGGACTGTCGTACGAGGCGGGCGACGCGCTCGGGGTGCGGCCGGTCAACTCCCTCGGCCTGGTCGCCGAATGGCTGGCCGTGACCGGTCTGGACGGCTCGGCTCCCGTGAGCGTCGACGGGGTCGGCGAGGTGCCGTTCGACCAGGCGCTGCACCGGCATCTCGACATCACCCGGATCACCTCGGACCTGCTCCGCTTCGTCTCCGAACGGACGCGGGACAACCGGGAGTTGAAGAAGCTCATGCGTCCGGACAACAAGGACGGGCTGGCGCAGTGGTCCTGGGGGCGGCAGGCCGTCGACGTGGTCGCCGAGTTCGCCGTACGCGCCTCCGCCCAGGAGTGGGCCGGTGTCTTCAAGAAGCTCCAGCCCCGTCTGTACTCGATCTCGTCGAGCCCGCTCGTCGACCCGCACCACATCTCGCTGACGGTGTCGGTCGTGCGGTACGAGAATCTGCACGGGCGCCCGCGCGGCGGGGTCTGCTCGCCCTTCCTCGCGGACGGCGAGACGGACCTGGAGGTGCCGGTCCACGTCCAGCGCTCCCCGCACTTCCGGCCGCCCGCCGATCCGGTGACCCCCATGATCATGGTGGGCCCCGGCACCGGCGTCGCGCCCTTCATCGGCTTCCTCCAGGAACGGCGGGCCCTCGGCCACCGCGCGCCCAACTGGCTGTTCTTCGGCGAGCAGCACCGGGCGACGGACTTCTACTACCAGGAGGAGCTGACGGTGCTTCAGGAGTCAGGCGTGCTCAGCAGGTTGGACACCGCCTTCTCGCGCGACCAGCGCGCCAAGGTCTACGTCCAGGACCGGATGCGCGAGCACGGCCCCGAGCTGTGGCACTGGCTCCAGGACGGCGCCCGCTTCTACGTGTGCGGCGACGCCTCCCGGATGGCGAAGGACGTCGACCGGGCCCTGCGGGACATCGCGATCACCCACGGCGGGATGACCGAGGACGAGGCGGCCGCGTACGTGAAGCAGCTGAACACGGAGAAGCGGTACGTGCGGGACGTGTACTGAGCGGTGCCACCCCGGCCCGTCCGCCGAGCGGGGCCCGACCGGTCGCGCCGCCCGGGTGACACGCGCCTGCCCTCCGCTCAGATCCAGCCCTGCTGCCACGCGTGGTGCGCCGCCGCGTGCCGGGTGGGGGCACCCAGCTTGGACATCGCGGCCGAGAGGTAGTTGCGGACCGTGCCCTGGGCCAGGTGGACCTCTTCGGCGATCTCGGCGACCGAGGCGCCGGTGCGGGCCGCACGCAGCACCTGCAGTTCGCGCTCGCTGAGGGGGCAGTCGTCCTCGGTGAGGGCGGACGCGGCGATGTCGGGGTCGACGTAGCGGCGCCCGGCGGCGACATCACGGATGATCTCCGCCAGCCGGGCGGCCGGGGTGGTCTTGGTCACGAAGCCGCGCACCCCGGCCAGGAGCGCCCGGCGCAGCACCGCCGGACGGGCGTGCCGGGTCATCAGCACGACGCGGGTGGGCAGTTCGGCCCCGATCTCCTCGGCGGCACGCAGCCCGTCCGTCGGCGGCATCTCCAGGTCGAGCACCGCGATGTCCGGACGGTGTTCGCGCGCCAGCCGCACCGCCTCGGTGGACGTGGACGCCTCGGCGACGACCGTCAGATCGTCCTCCAGCGCCAGCAGGGCGCCCAGGGCGCTCCGGAGGAGGTCCTCGTCGTCGGCGATGAGCAGCCGGATCATCGTGCCGCTCCCTTCGTACGGTCGTGCGGATGCCGTGGGCGCGGCTCGCTCCGCGCGTCCCCGGGAGCGAGCGGCAGCGAGGCCGTCACCTCGAAGCGGTCGCCGTCGCGGCGCCACGTCAATTCGCCCTCCGCCGCCCGCAGTCGCTCGTCGAGCGCGGTGAGCCCCGTACCGTCCGGGTCGGCGGCAGGCGCGTCGGCGCCGTCGTTGGTCACTCGCAGCCGGGCCCGGCCGTCGACAGCGCGGCAGTCGACCTCGGCGTGGCGGGCCCGGCTGTGGCGCAGCACGTTGGTGGTGGCCTCCCGCATCACCAGCCCGAGGAGGTGCCGGCCGGTGTCGGTCAAGTCGGCCGCGAGGGATGCCGGTTCCAGGGCTGTGCGGGTGTCGATGCCGGCGGCGGCCAGCACCTTGCCGGCGTTGGCGATCTCGTCGTCGAGGGTCGTACGGCGGTAGCCGCGCACAACGGCCCGGGTGTCCCGCAGGGCGTCCGCCGCCAACTGCCGTACCTCGCGCATCTCGGCGGCGGCCCTGACCGGGTCGCGGTCCACCAGCCGGGCGGCCAACTCGCTCTTCAGCGCGATGACTTGGAGGTGGTGGCCCTGGATGTCGTGCAGTTCGGCGGCGAACCGCAGCCGTTCGTCCTTGACGGCCGACTCGGCCTCCAGCCGTCGTGCCCGGTCCAGTCGTCCGGCGATGTGCCACGCCCACAGCGGGCCCAGCACCATCCACACGGTGAAGGCGACGAGACCGGCCGGGAAGAGCGCGGCGTGCGCGAACCGGCCGTCCCCCGCGGCCAGACTGACGGCACCGCCGGGCAGCGCGGCGAGCAGCACCGCGCCGACGATCAGCGTCCGGCGGTGCCGCGAGCCGAGATGGGCGGCGCAGACGGCGACGGTCACGGCCGGCGCGACCGCCCACAGCTCATAGTCGCGCCGGGCCAGGGGCAGCACCGCGAGCACGACGGTGGCGGCGACCGCGACCGCCGTCCAGGCCCTCGGCGGCGGTACGGGACGTGCGCCGTCGACGGCGGCCCCCGGTGTCAGCCGACCGCCCAGCAGCACCGCGCTCGCCACCGCGTCGACGACGAGGGCCACGGCGACGGGGACGCGGACCCGGGCGGGCACCTCCGGGTCCAGAAGCCATTCGCCGTAGAACGCCAGCAGGAGGCACACACTGGTCCCCGGCACGGTCCACCAGGTGAATCGCCGAAAACTCGTCAGCCCCGCCCCGTGCTCGCTCGCCCCCTCACGCATCCGGCCATTGTCGCAGCGACGGATCCCGGGGCCAGGCCGTTCGACAAGCGGCCGAGTCACCGAGCCGACTTCGCATGACAGATGTCACGCGGGGACGTGACACCGCCACACGGGGACGTGCGCGTACGGCACTACTGACGCCCTCTCTCCACCAGCAGTCTTACGGCTGTACGCCCACCCGGGCCGTTCCCTCCTCCTCACTCCTCGGGAGAACAGCCATGTCCGCCATGCCGTCCACACCCGCCTCCGCGGGACGGAGCCCGGTCCGGGCACTGTCGCGCCGCTGGCCCACGATGCTCGCTCTCGCGCTGACGGTCCCGGGCCTGGTCCTGGGCGCGTCCGCCGATCCGCCGGGCCCGGCCGAGTCCGCCGCGACCATCGACGCCCATGCCGAGCTCCTGCCGCTGCTCCCCCTGCTGTATGTGGTCGTCCACCAGATCGGCAGGCCCCGGGCGACCTGGCCGGTACTCGCGGTGGGCGCGTCGTGCGCGGTCGCCCTCCAGGCCCTCGACCTCGTCTCACCGGCGGGCGTCATGGTGGGCACAGCGCTCGCGGTACTCCTCTGGGGCGCGGTCCGAAGCGCGATCCGGTCCCGGGCGTCGAGCCGGGGCCCGGTCGGGAGCGTGGCCGAGGGCACGACCGGGGGAACTCCGCACGGACGAGCCGTCTTCGGGCTCCAGGCCGCCGGGGCGGTCGTGTTCGGGGCGCTGGCCGTGACCGGGCTGGTGCTGGACGCGGACCTGGGCCGGTATCTGATCGCGGCCGGCTGGTTCTGCCACGGCGTATGGGACTTCGCCCACCTGAGGATGCGTCGGCTCCGGGGCGTCGTGGCCCCCACCTTCGCCGAATGGTGCGCGGTCGTGGATGTGGTGGTCGCCGTGGAGCTGGTGTTCCTCGCGTGACGCGTACGCCCCCCAACGCGTCAGCACCCCAGCTCTCCCAACACCCCCCACCCCCACCGCCCCCAGAGACGACTTTGCCATCTCTTTACAACGCATCCCGCCGCTGTCTCGTCTCTCCGCTCGGTACGTGACGCCACCGCACCCGGGCAACCGGCCGCGCGGTGGCCCGCGTAACCGTTCGACAGACCCGAACCAGACGAGAGAGAGCGACCCATGCGCCGAACCGTCCTCAGTGCCACGGCACTCGCCGTCACCGCCGTGCTGGCGACCGCGCTGCCCGCCATCGCCGACGACACGAGCCCGACCGCCGTACCGCAGGAGGCCTCCAAGGCGTCGACCCCGGCCCCGTCCGCCCCCGCCACGGACCACCCCTCGGACGCCACGCCCTCCGAGGCCACGGACGACAGGGACGCGAGCCCGGTGCCGAGCCAGGTCTCTGTCGTCCCGAGCGGAGCCCCCGACACCGGTACGGCACCGGAGTCACAGGGGACCAGCGGCACGGCCGTGCTGGCGGGCACCGGTGCCACCGCGCTGCTCCTCGGCGGCGGCGCGGCCGTGGTCCTCGTACGCCGCAAGCGGGCGAACGAGGCGTGACTCCGTTCTCCAGGCGCGCCTTCGCCGTGGCGGCGGCCGCCGCGCTGTCGGTGAGCTGCGGGGGTGGCCGCGCCGACCACGCCGCGACCAGGCCTCCCGAGGGCGGCGCGCCCCCACATCGGCCCTCGCCCTCCCCGTCGACGACATCCGGCACGGCACGCCCCCTGGCCCGCTCGGTCCCGGTGCGGCTGCTGATCCCGGCCATCGAGGTCGACACCCCGGTCATCCGCCTGGGGCTGGCCCCGGACGGCACGGTGGAAGTGCCGCCGGTCACGGAGCACGACAGGGCGGGCTGGTACCGGCACTCGCCGACGCCGGGCCAGACCGGCCCGTCGGTGATCCTCGGCCATGTCACGGTCGGCCCCTACGGCGACGGCGTCTTCCGCCGGCTCGCCCGGCTGCGGCGGGGCGAGCGGATCGAGGCGCGCCTGGAGAACGGCACGACAGCGGAGTTCACCGTCGACTCCGTACGCACGGTCGCCAAGGCCGACTTCCCCGCGAACGACGTCTACGGCAACGTGAACCGCCCCGCGCTGCGCCTCATCACCTGCGGCGGCCCGCGCACGGGCGAGGAGTACCGGGACAACGTGATCGTCTTCGCGACGCTGAACCCCACGGCGCGGTGACCCACACCCCGCCGGCCCCCTCCCCCCTCCTTCCCTGCCTCCCCTTCCCCTTGTCGCACCATCACGACCATGGAGAGCGTTGAAACGGTCCCGTGAGAAGGCCGCGTCCGAGTTGTTCGCCGCCCTCTACCCGCGTCTCGCCGGCTGGTGCCGTCGGCTGGTCGACGACGACGAGACGGCCCACGAGATCGCCTCGGAGGCGTTCACCCGGCTCTGGGCCCGCTGGACGTCCGTGGCGGAACCGCACGGCTTCCTCTACGTCACCGCGGCCAACCTCGTACGGGACCACTGGCGCAAACTCGAACGCGAACGCAAGGCGCTGCACCGGGCCGGCGCCGAAGCCGCGGTGCGCCCGCTCTACGACGAGGCCGAACAGTCCGACCCCTCGGTACGGCTGCTCGTGCGCTCGCTGCCGGAACGGCTGCGCGTACCGATCCTGCTGCACTACTACGCTGACATGCCGATCCGGGAGGTGTCCGAGCTGACCGGACGCAAGGAAGGAACCGTCAAGGCCGACCTCCACGCGGCCCGCGAACTGCTCCGCGCCCACCTGAGGAGAAGCCTTGATCACACGCCCTGACGAGGGCCCGGACTTCGAGCCCGACGACCCGCTCACCGTCATCCTGCGTCCCCCGGCCGACCGACTCGGCCCACCGCCCGGCCGTTACGAGGCGATCCGCCGCACCGCCGCCCGCCGCCGGCTGGCCCGGGCCGCGGCCGGTGCCGCCGCGGCCTGCGCGGTCGTCACCCTGATCGCCCTCCCGCTGCGGCTCGGCGCCGACAAGGCCCCGGCGGGCCCTTCGGTCCCCCTGGCCCCGCCCCCCACGACCAGCACCTCCCCGTCACCGACAGCGACACCGCCGCCGTCCCGCACGCCCGACACCGGATCGCCCAGCGACGGCCCCGCGAGCCCGGCCCCTTCGGCCCCGCCCAGCAGGACCGCCACCGACAGCACCACCCCGTCGGCGACCCCGGCCGAGGCCACCCGCCCCTCGGCCCAGGACAACACGTCGGACGGGCCCTGACCCCCCACGCGGCGACGCCGTCGCCAGATGTCGCCGCCAGATGTCGCCGCCAGGTGATCTACACCACGAAACCTCTTAGTAGAACAGTAGAAAACGCCCCATCGCCCGGCGCGACGATCGTTCCTTGGGTACGGTCGCGACAGCAGATCCAGACGGTCGGTGACGGAGCCCGCATGAAGCTGAGTCGACGCGTACGCGCGGGTGGCCCCCTCGGCCTTCTGCTGCTCGTCGCCGTCCTCGCCTTCAGCGTCTTCGCGATGCACAGCACAGGGCACCCCGGCGAGTCGGCGCACTCCATGGGTGCCGCCTCCCACGCCACTGCGACACACACGGCGGCGCCGGGTCCGGAACCGTCGTCGACGGCGCGGGGTCCAGGGCCGTCGTCCTCGCACAAACCGGCCACGGCCATGGACATGCGGTCCCTCTGCGTGGCGATCCTGCTCGGCGCATGGGTTCTCACCGCCCTCCTCAAGTCGGCGTTCGCCCGCCGTCATGAGGAGTGGTCGGCATTTCTCACCCAGGTCTCCGCGATCGCGCGACCCCGCCCGCCGCCGCGCGGGCCCGATCTCACCCGTCTGTCAGTTCTGCGGCTGTAGGCCGAACCGCCCACGAGGGCGCGCGCACTGCGCGGCCCCGCGGCTCCGCCTGCCCACGCACAGCCAAGAACGCACACCACGAGGTGAATCGACCATGACTGCCTTCACGCGCACCCCTCGCCGGACGCGCCTTCGCCGCGCCTCCGCCACCGTCGGCATCGTCGCCGTCGGCGCCCTGCTCCTCACCGCATGCGGTGACGACATGGACGGCATGGACCACGGCAGCGGCAAGAGCTCCCCGTCCGCGTCCGGCGACTCCGGCTCGTCCGGCACCGGGTCGTCCGACACCGGATCCGGCGACTTCAACGACGCGGACGTCGCCTTCGCGCAGATGATGATCCCGCACCACGAGCAGGCCCTGGACATGGCCGAACTCGCCGACGGCCGGGCCTCCGACACAGAGCTCAAGGGCATCGCCGAGCAGATCGAGAAGGCTCAGGACCCCGAGATCAAGGCGATGAAGGAGTGGCTGCGGTCCTGGGACAAGCCGACGGCCGTCGAGTCCATGCCCGGCATGGACCACGGCAGCGGCGGCGACGGCATGATGTCCGACGCGGACATGCGGCAGCTCAAGGGTATGAAGGGCAGCGAGTTCGACAAGATGTTCGCCGAGATGATGATCCAGCACCACAACGGGGCCATCACCATGGCCGAGGACGAGCGGAAGAACGGCAAGAACGATGCCGCCGTGAAGATGGCGGATGACATCGTGAAGGGCCAGACCGCCGAGGTCGAGCAGCTGGGCGACATCCTCGACCGACTCTGAGTACCCCCGGCGCGGGCCGACGACGGCCCGCGCCGGTCCTCCCGCGGGGAGGCCATCTACTATGCCCCTGCGTACGCGCCCACGCGCGTTCGCGTCAACAGCCGGAAGGAGTAGGGGCCATGAGACGGCTGGGGGAACTGGAAGCGGAGATCATGGACCGCCTCTGGACGTGGAACCGTCCGGCGACGGTGCGCGAGGTCGTCGACGATCTCAACAAGACCCGTCCGCTCGCCTACACCACGGTCATGACGGTCACCAACATCCTCTACAACAAGGGCTGGTTGCTGCGGGGCAAGCAGGGCCGCGCCTGGCTGTACACCCCCGTGCGCAGCCGTGAGGCGTACGCCGCCGCGCTGATGGAGGACGGTCTCGACGCGAGCAAGGACCGGCCGGCCGCGCTGGTCCACTTCGTGGAGAACATGACGGAGGAGGAGCAGGCCGCCCTGCGCAAGGCGCTGCGCGCGGTGGGACGGCAGGCGAAACCGTGAACGCGGCTCCACTCCTGCTCGCCTACACGGCGACGGTGGGCTTGGTCGCGCCTCCCCTGGTCCTGCGTGCCGTGTGGCCCCACCGGGCGCCGGCCCTGGCCCTGCTGGTCTGGCACACGCTGACGCTGTCCTTCGTCCTCGGGATCGCGCTGACCGCGTACCACCTGCTGATGCCCACCGAGCACACGCACCAGGGGCTCCTGGGGCTGCTGCACTCCTGCGGACTCGACCTGGGCGCGAGCGGACACGCCCACGACACCGCGGGCCGCCTCGCCGTCGCCGTTCCCACGACGCTCGGAACGGCACTCACCGGCGCCTTCGCCTTCCATGTCGTACGAGCCCGGCGCACGCGGGACCGGCACCGGGAGGCGGTGGATCTGGTCGGCCGCCGCTCCGAGCGGCTGGGAGCCACCGTCCTGCCGTACGGCGTGCCCGCCGCCTACTGTCTGCCGGGCCACCGGCCCCGGATCGTGATCAGCGACGCGGCCGTACGGGAGCTGAGCCCCGAACAACTGGCGGCGGTCCTGGCGCACGAACGGGCCCACATCGCGGGCCGCCACCATCTGGTGATCGCCGCCGCGGAGGCGTTCCACTCGCTCTTCCCCCGGCTCCCCCTGGCCCGCCACGCCCGCGCACAGACGGCACTCCTGCTGGAGATGGTCGCCGACGACCACGCCCTGCGCGCCCACTCCGACGGGGCCCTGGCGAGCGCGATGTACGAGATGGCGGCGGCCCGGACCCCGAAGGCCGCTTTCGCGGCGGGCGGCCCGGCGGTCCTGATCCGGATCCGGCGGGTGCTCGGCCCGCGCCGTCCCGCGCACCGCGCGTTCTGGGGTTCCGTGGCCGCAGTGACCGCGACCGTCCCGCTGCTGCCGCTCCTCGTCGCCTGCCCGCTGGGCGCCGCGTGACGCGGACACGGCCGCCCCGTCGTCGCACGCCCTCGCGGGGCTCAACTCCCCAACGCGCAGGGACTCGTTCGGCTCACACCGTCATCATCAGCAGCATCGTCGCCATCGAGCCGCCCATGCCGATGTGACCGGCCAGGCGGGCGTTCGGGACGGACAGCATGTCCGGGGTGCGAGACGCCCGACGGTGGCGGGCACGGGCGGCCGACCCGGCGGACGATCCACCCGGCTCCCGCAGCCGGGCGCGTACGGCCAGCGCAACGGAGCCCAGGAAGTAGGCGGCCAGGACCCAGAAGGCCACGCGCCACACCATGGCGGAGCCGGACGCGGCGGCAGCCTCGGTGACGCCATGGGCTCCCATGCCCTCCATCCCGCTCATGCCCTCCGTGCCGGCAGCGCCCCCATGGCCGTGCCCGGAGGAGCCGGCCAGGGCCAGCGTCGGTCCCGAGGCGGCGCCGGGCATGGCCAGGGTCATCACCACCATGGCGGCACTGCCGATCACGAGATGGGCGCCGTGCCGCAGCTGCCGCACACCGCCGCGCACGGCATGCCGTACGGACAGGGCCACACCCCCGAGACAGAGCAGCCCGAACAGAGCCGCCCACCACACGCCGTACGTGCCGTAGAGGCTCGCGGTCGGAGGCGCCGCCATGACGGCCATCCCCACACCCATGACCACCTCGGCCCCTGCCTCGTACCGGACCCAGCCTCTGACCAGCGCCAACCGCACGAGGTTCCCGACGGCCGCCCCGGCTCCCAGCGCCACCAGCGTCCAGCCAAGAAGGTGTCCAGCCACGTCGCCACCCCTTCACGGGGCCGGAATTCCGGCTCACCGATCGTCGACCACTACGTACCCGCTTAGTACGTAGCGACCGCCCATCCGACTCAGACGGGCGAACCGAACCGCCTCCAGGGGCGCCCTAGGCACCCAGGCGCACCCCCCTGGCCGTATACCCCCCAGGGGTATATTCTGGCCACGAGCCCGCCCACGGGCCACCATGGACGGAGAGGGAGGAAATGGTCATGGACCACACGGACCACAGGACCGGCCACGACGGCACCACCCACGACCACACCGGGCACGCCGACCCGCACGGAAGCCAGGTGAGCCACGAAGGCCACGGAGGGCACGGAGGGCACGGAGGAGCCCCCTGGGCGACGGCGGCGAAGGCCACCCTGCACTGCCTCACCGGCTGCGCCATCGGCGAGATCCTGGGCATGATCATCGGCACGGCCCTGAGGTGGGGCAACGTGCCGACCATGGCCCTGGCCATCACGCTCGCGTTCCTCTTCGGCTACTCCTTCACCCTGTTCGCGGTGCGGCGGGCCGGCCTGGACCTCAAGAGCGCGGTCAAGGTGGCCCTGGCCGCCGACACCGTCTCGATCGCCGTGATGGAACTGGTCGACAACGCCATCATCGCCCTCACGCCGGGCGCGATGGACGCCCACCTGGACGACGCGCTGTTCTGGTCAGCCCTCCTCGGCGGCTTCGGGGTCGCCTTCCTCATCACCACGCCGGTCAACAAGTGGATGATCGGCCGGGGCAAGGGCCACGCAGTCGTACACGCCTACCACTGAACTCGACGCCAGGCATGACGGACCTTCAGCCGCCCGAATCCCATGGCCCCGGAGATCCGGATCACCGGCGCGCCGGAGCGGGAACGCCTCGGGGCCCGGTGCCGTGCGAGGCCAGGGGTCGCAGGCGTCGCACGACCGTTTCTCGGCCGCCTGCACCGCCCACGACGCGATGGTCTGCTCGCCATGCCTGAGGACGGACCCGGTCGGAGACCACTCACCGCCTGCACAACCGGCTACGGCCTGACCGGAGGAAGGGCGCCGGCGGCGTAGCGGGCCCGGACCGACCGCGACGAGCCGCAGATGTGCGGGGCCATGCCCGGGTGCTCGCCGACGCGAACCGGCCGACGCACTCAGGATCAGCCCGGTACCGCCCGGACGCATCAACGTCGGGCGACGAGTCTTGGCACGCCTGCCCTCGTGGCCACGCCGGTGCCAGCCGCCACGAGCGCACGCAAAACCCCAGGTCAGGCACCCTTGGCTACCGGTTCCAGGATCGCCACGCACTCCACGTGATGCGTCATCGGAAAGATGTCGGCCTGAGTAGGCCATAGAAAGACCAGGTCCAACCCAGTTTCTCAGCTCGCGGTCCTGCGTGTAGGTACCTGGAGCGTCAAACGAGCGTCACGGTCGACGACCAGCAGGACGTCCCCATAGCAGGGCGGGCGGCGGTGCGTTCGGGCACGAAGCCAGCGTCCGTCGGCGGAGCGGCTCGTCGGCTGTGCCTCGGGCCTGGACGTGTGGGCGAACGCGCGCCGAAAGCCACGTTGGCTTTCCTTCGGGTCATCGTGCGGATCCATGGTGTCGAACGGACTGTCCCGCACGAGCTTGCCTCGCCCCATTGCCGGAGAAGGAAACGGGAAACAGCTTCGATCGCCTTGTTCGTCCGGGAGTTGGTGCCGCACTCTTCCGTGCAGTACCGCCTCGGCCCGGACGACCGGGTTCGGGAGGTTCCCGTGCCACATCCGTCCACATCGTTCGGCGAGGAACTGAGGAAGCGGCGTCTGCAGGCCGGACTGAGCCTGACGGACCTGTCCGGTCTCGTGCACTACAGCAAGGCGCAGCTCAGCAAAGTCGAGCGGGGCATCAAGGCGCCCAGCCGTGATCTCGCGCGGCTGTGCGACGCGGCGCTCGGTGCCGACGGGGCACTGATCGCCCTGGGCACCCCTACCGCTGTCGACTCACCTGCCGTGTCGGCGCCAGGCCGGGTCGAGGAGGAGAACTGGATGATGCAGTTGTCACCGGACGGCCCGAACTTGTTCGGGCCCGTGGGTCGGCGTGAGGTGATAAATGCCGGTGTCGCCTCGCTGATGACCTGGAGGTCGGACGGGTCAGGTCCGGCTTCCCCCGCCGCCGGCGCCGGCATGCTGGAAGCCTCAGGCTCCCTGTTCACGCACTACCGCAGACTCGGTCAGACCGTGGAACCCGGCCTGCTTCTACCCGTGCTGATCGCGCAGACACATACGCTGAGGGAGCTGTCGGCGCAGAGCGACAGCACCACCAGGAGTCGGCTGCTGGCACTCGGTTCCCGGTACGCCGAGTACGTGGGCTGGCTGGTGCAGGAGACCGGGGACGAGCGTGCGGCGCTGTGGTGGACACAGCGTGCTGTCGACCTGGCTGCCGCCGGCGGTGATCAGGCACTGGCCGGTTATGCGCTGGTCCGCAGGGCGTTGGTCACGCTGTACCGGGAGGACGCCGAGCAGACCATCGCGCTGGCCCGCCGGGCGCAGAGCGGCGTGCTGCCGTCACGGATCCGCGGTCTCGCCGCACAGCGCGAAGCACAGGGTCACGCCCTCGCCGGTGATGTCGGCGCCTGTCTACGTGCCCTGGACCGGGCTCGTACTCTGCTCGCCCGCCGGAACGACTTGGCCGAAGGTGCTGACAGTCCGGTGATCGGCTCCATGCATCTTCCCGATTCGGTCGGCATGGTCACCGGCTGGTGCCTCGTCGATCTCGGGCGACCGCGCGAAGCGGGCGAGGAACTGGATCGGCAGCTCACTCTGGTCCGCCCCGACGCGGTGCGTACGCAGGTCCGGTACGGCGTACGGCGCGCGCTCGCCTATGCCTGCGCCGGCGAGATCGACCACGCCTGCGCGCTGACGGAGCCACTGCTCGACGGCGTGACGGCGGTGCGCTCGGCGACCGTCACGACCGATCTCCGACGGCTCGTCCGGGTGTTGGGCCGCTACCCGGACCATCCATCGGTACGCCGGCTGTCACCGCGGCTCGGCACCTTGTCCCGCCCGACCACCCCTCTTGAGGAGTCACCGTCATGAGCGAGATATTCATCAACTACCGCACCGGAGACGGAGAGAAGACCGCGGCCCTACTGCGTCAAGGGCTGTCGCACCGCTTCGGCCCGGGACACGCGTTCCACGCGTCACAATCCATCGTCCCCGGTGAATGCTGGCCCGAACGGCTACTTGCCGCGGTACGGCGCAGCTCCGTACTCCTTGCCGTCATCGGACCGGACTGGACGAACTTCCGTACCCGGCTGGAAGACCCCGAGGACTGGGTGCGCAAGGAAATCGTAGAGGCTTTCACTTGTGAGGTTCCGGTGGTTCCCGTGTTGGACGGACGCAAAACCGGCCGGCTGAGCAAGGCTGACCTGCCGTCCGCGTTGCAGCGGCTCGCCGATCTCCAGTCCATCGCGTTCGACTCCGGTGACACCGAGGTGTGCGTCGCGCGCATCGGTGACCTGATGGCCGACCTGATCCCCGGCCTTGACGACCGGCCCGGAGCCGAGAGGAGGGCCCCCGCGCCGGGCAGCGTGACCAATTCCATCGAGACCGTTAACGGCACAGCCGTACAGAGCCGTGACTTCACCGGTGACGTCGGCACGGTCGTCAAGGGCGCCTACGGTCCTGTTCACACCGGGAACGGCAACATCTACTCGCAGTCACGTCATGTCTCGGGCGGTGACGGGATGACGTACTCCGAGGGCGACCACCACGGTGCCGTGCAGCACCGGTTCGGTGAACGGGACGGTCACGAGGGCCAGGACCGGTGAGCGGGTACACCGGCACCTGGATCCGGGGCTCGGGAGTCACGGTCACGGGCCCTGGCGACGTCTACATCGGAACGCAACTCCAGGACTCGGACAAGCCGGCGTTCCGCCGCGTCGCCGAGGACCAACTTCGCCGACTGCGCCACGTACTGGTCGCTCCGCCGCGTATGGGTGAGGCTCGTGCCGTACTCGCCGACACCGGCACCGTCATCCTGGACGGCGTCCCGGGCATCGGACGATCGGCTGCGGCCCGTGTACTGCTGCACGAACACCACCGGGACAGCGGGGTCTTCCACGAACTCCTGCCCGGTGAAGAGGGGGAACTGTCCCTCCAGGACCCTGCTCTGGTCGGGACCGGTGATCAGTTGCTGCTGGACCTGTCCGCCGCGGACGACCGCCGCTGGGCCGCGGCCCAGACCGACCTCCCGGCCCTGCGCAAGGCCGTGCACGAGCAACGTGCTCATCTGGTCGTGATCATGCCGTCCCTCGGCATTCTCGATCCGGACTTGCAGTACTGCCGCGTGGTGCTCGAACGGCCACCCGGAATCGGCGTTCTCCGGCGGCATCTGCGCCTGCACGGTGTGCCGCCTGAGCAATATCTCCGGTCGGATGGCAACGTCTCCGGGTTCCTGACGGCGAACAGGCCGATGCGGGAGATCGCAGAATTCGCCGACCTGGTGCGCCGAGCACGCGAGGCCGGTCAGCCCGAGGATGGATTCGGCCAGTGGTGCGAGGCGGCCTGGCGGGCGCGAAACGATGGCCGACGGGAAGCTGCCGCGCTCGTCACCAAGCTGCGGGAGGCGCCGCAACGGGCCCTGCTGATCGCGGTGTCCATGCTGCACGGGGCGCACGCCGATGTCGTTCACCGCGCGGCCGAGCAACTGCTGAGCGCGCTCGGGCCTCCGTCGGAGGGCGACTCGCCGCTGCAGCACCGGGACCTCGCCGAGCGGCTCCTGGAGATCTCGGCCACTGCCACCCCCAACGGACAGGTCCGGTTCGAAAGGCTGGACTTCGACTCCGCTCTTCGTGCCCATTTTTGGGATCACATGCCCGATCTCCGCCCTCACCTCGGCACCTGGGCCGCGAGCGTGGTGGAGCTGAACGACCCGCACGTCGTCCCCGTCGTGCGCGACGGACTGGTAGAACGAGTGGCCGGTGAATATTTGCGGACCGGACGTGCGGACGGGCTGGGGACCCTCATCGAAGGCTGGAGCACCGGTGGGACGAGTCGTCCTCGCCTGGAAGCGGCCGTTCATGCGCTCACCTGCGGGTTGGCGGACCCCTCGCACGCCAGGGACTTCCGCGAGCAGATCTACCAGTGGTGTGCCAAACGGCACCTGAAGGGGGAGCTGGCGCAGGTGCTGGTCCGCGTCTGTGCCGACGTCCTCGCAACCAGTCATCCCGATCAAGCCCTGGTCAGGCTCTACCACCTGGCCCGGCGTGAGCGCGGCACGACGCGTGCCCGGCAGGCGCTGTGCGAGCTGGTGGCGCGCAGCCGCCGGCTGCACCGCGTGCTGCTCGACCGTCTCGCCCGTTCCGACCTGTCACCCGCCAATCTCGGGATCTTCCTTCAGGCCAGCGACCCCGAACTGTTGACGTACCGCACCGGCACCTCGCACACGCTGGTCGACGAACAGGGCGTGCAGGGCTCCCTGACAACCTGTTGGCACGCGGTACTGGCCGAGCTGCCGCCTCCGCAGTGGCAGGCCGAGGCACGACGTTGGCTCCACTGGGCAGCCGCCGAAGCCGGACCGCACCGCGGGCTCCTGCTCGACCTCCTCGTCAGCGCGGCACAGCGGTGCACGGGGAATCGGGGCAAGGTCTTCGCTCTGCTGTACGCGTGCGCCCGCGACGCCGAGCGCACCGGCCCGGGGGATGCGGCGCGAGCCGCGGAGACCACCGGTCTGTTGCTCCGCAAGATCAGCGCGGCTCAAGGCATCGCTCCGGCCCCACCGCCGACGACCTCACCCGGGGGGACTCGACCATGACCACCGCACGGAAAACCACGACCGTCTTCCTCACCGTTCTGAGCGGTCTCCTGCTGAGCATCGTCGGTCTGACGCAGCGGTGGCCCGCATGGGTCTGGCCACTGCTGGCAGTGCTGCTGCTCGTCGTCCCCGCAGCTGTCTTCCGCATCGCCGCGATGCGCCGCGGCACAGTACCGGTGACTTTCGAGGAGCAGCTCACGGCCGCCCCCGTGGAACGCACGGAACACCGTGTCAGCCAGGTCGTCCTGCCCAGCAAGTGGGCCGACTACGACTTCATCTTTTCCGCGACGGTGCGCTGGTACCTCGTCGACGCTCCCGCGAATACTCCCGTTCTCAACCCGGCGGGTCTCGCCGTCGACGCGGTCCTGAATCGGGCCCGCGCCATCACCGAGCAACGAGAACCGGTCCGGGCCTCACTCGTCGAGCAGGAACTGTCCGGCGCTCTGAGCCGGATGCTGCCTGAGCCCACCGGGCACCTCCAGGCGATGGCGGAGAACATCCAGCTCGTCCTGGGGCAGCAGGACCAGGAGCGACTCGACAAGCTCGCCGACGTACGCAAGGACGAGGAAGTCTGGGTGCACCAGCGCAAGTACGAGCAGAGCAGGCGCCGGTACTTGGGCGAGGACGTCCTCAAAGACACCGGCAGCGCCGTGGTCTGGTGGCTCACCAAGAACGACGAACACGTGGAACGTACCGTGAACGACCTGGCCCTGCTCGCGCAGCTGACTTCAGCAGCCAATGACACCGACATTCCCGAACGGCTTCGGGATCTGATCTCTCAACAGGCCGACGAGCCGACGACGTCGGACTTTCCCAGGGAGGAGCCTCCGTCAGCGCCGCGGGGGCGGGAGACGGCCACGAGGCATCTCTCCGACTTCCTGGACAGCATCGGTTTCACCGACGGTGACGTACGCCGCCCGATGCTCGCCGCGCAGATCGCCGGCCTCATCAAGGAGCAGAACCGCCACGAGACCGCCGAGGAGATCCAGCACCACTTCGATCCGCCGACGTCCCTCGCCCCGGACGACAACGAGGCACCCGCCTCCGGCTCCCCCCTCGCCTAGGAGAAGTCACGTGGACAGCGAACTGGCCGTACTCGCGGCGTCGGGTGCCACCACACTGGTCTCCCTCATGGTCACCGATTCCTGGATACACGCCCGAGAACTCGTCGGGCGATACCTGAGCCGCACAGGCGCGGACCCCGGCACGTTCGGCGACCTGCAGAACGCGAGGAACCGGCTCCTCGCCGCCGAGGTCACGGAACGTGAACGGACTGCCCGCGAGATCAGCCGACGATACGGTGACCGTCTTCGCCGACTCGCGGAAGCCGACGACGGCAGCGACGAAGCCCTGCGCGCTCTGCTGACCTCGTTACTGCAACTCTCGGCGTCCACTACAGACAGCTGGCGCACGGTGGACAACCGCATCAGCGGGGGAGTCCAGCACGGTCCTGTCATCCAGTCGGGCAGCGTTGCCGGGCTGACCTTGCACATGGATCACGCTGATCGCCAGTAGCGCCGGCGCAGGGAGGCCACCGCGTGCTCCTGCACTCGGCCGGGGTCGGACCACGAGTGAGGGCAGGACACGCGTGTGCCCTGCCCTCACGTCGTCGAACCTCGGAAAACAGTGAACCAGGCCGCCAGGCGCTTGGCGATCAACGGAGACGGGCGGTGGGACGGTACTGGCACTGACGCCGCTGAACCGCAGGAAGACGCGCATGGCTACCCAGGCAGTGCGCTTGTTGCCGTCGATCAGTGCGTGATTGCGGCGACGGAGTGCGGCAATGCCGCCGCCTTCTCGTGCCGAGCGTCAAGAATCCCCGAGGAGACATCTGAGACGACGCCCGGGGCAGCGCATTCCTCACGATCTCGTAGGTCAGAGGGCTCTCAGGGATTGATCCGCCTGATTGAACCGCTGCCCGGAGGTAAACAGGCCGGGCAACCCACCGAAGCGACAGAACCGCGCAGCGCGGGTGAGCCCAGAGCGTCAAACGAGCGTCACGGTCGACAGCCCGTCCCGCCTGCTCGGGGCAGACCGAGCAGGCGCATCAGTTGCCGCAGCGGGCTCCGTCCGGCTCACTCCAGAGGCCAGGCGTCGCGCCCGACCGCCCGACCTGTGAGCGAACGCACCGACGACCAAGCAGTCACATTCCCCTACCGAAAGGTCCGAGTTCCCCTCTCCGTGAGGAGACGGCGTCTCCTGCGAGTAGCCGGGGCCACGGCCGCCGCCGCTGCCACCGGTGCCTTCATCGGCGCATCGCCTGCCCGAGCGGCCGCCCCTCCCCCAAGGGCCGGCACCGGGGGCGCGCTCGATGTCGACCGACTGCTGTACACCTTCCGCGTCCCCGCCCAGAGGCGCTTACTCACACCTTGGGGCCGCTCTCGACCGCCTGGCCGGCCTGAGCGGCGATGCGGCGCAGCCATATGTGGGCCGGTTCCCGCTCATGGAGGGGATGCCACCACAGGGACTCCACCAAGTGGCCCATCTCGAAGTCGGGTTGGACGACGGTGATCAGCTGGCCGGAGAGGGTGGGGATCGCGACCCGTTCGGGCATCAGGCCGATCCGGTCGGTCCCGACGACCAGGTGGGGAATGGCCAGGAAGTTCTCCGTGACGATCTCCGCGTGCGGTTCGATGCCCTCGGCGTGCAGGCGGTTCAGAGGGGAGAAGACCGGCGACGGGTGACGATAGGGCAACACCCAAGGACGTTCCGCCAGTTCTTCCCGCCGGAGGGCGGCCGGAGCACGGTCTGCGGACATCACGCACACCCAACGGTCCTTGTACAGGTCGAAGGTGGGGATGTTCGACAGGATGCCCTGCGGCAGGACGAGGGCGTCCACCGTGCGCAGGTTGTCCAGCGCCTGCTGCACGACCCGTTCGGTGCTGTGCTGGAACCGCAGCCGCACGTTCGGCGCGGCGGTGCGGACCAGGTCGGCCAAGGCCCGCCCGAACGTGGGCAGTTGGCAGTCGGCCATGATCACGGTGAACTCGTGCCGGGCCTGCGCGGGATCGAAATCGGGGCGCGTCCGGAGGACTCGGTCCGCCCAGCTCAAGGCCTGCTCGGTGTGTTCCACCAGTCGTTCCGCCAGGGGGGTCAGCTCGTAGCTATTGCCCACCCTGACGAGGAGTTCGTCGTCGTAGTGCCGGCGCAGCCGGGCCAGGGCTGCGCTCAGCGAGGGCTGGCTCAGACCGAGCCGCTGCGCGGCCCGCGTCACACTGCGCTCCTGGAGGAGCGCGTCCAGCGACGTCAGCAGGTTGAGGTCCAGATTCACGGCGCCCACCTCGAATGATCATCATCCCTGTCTATGACGAGCATAGGTGATTTCGGCTTCCCTGATCCCGGCGCGGGCGCGAGAGTGGTGACACGGCTCGGCGGGACCCCGCATCAGACGGACCGCCACCACCCCAGACATTCGCATTCTCGGGCCTGCGCCGATCGATGCAGGTGTTCCGAGCCCCGTCAAGGAGGCGACAATGCCGTCGTTCCATGTCCTGATCGCCGGTGGAGGCATCGGAGGGCTCTGTCTGGCGCAGGGTCTTCGCCGCGCGGGCATCAGCTGCACCGTCTACGAGAGCGCGCCGGGCATCGGACGGGCCGGCTACCGCCTGCACATGAACGGCGCGGGCGGCCGCGCTCTCCAGCAGTGCCTGCCGGACAACCTCTTCGAGCTGTACATGCAGACCTCGCGCGAGACGCCGCGCCGTGAGGTCATGGTCATGCTCGACCACCAGGCCCGCGAACTGGGCGCCCGTCCCCACATCGGCCCGCCCAACGACCCGCGGCGGCCCCACACAGCGGTCAACAGGCGCACGCTGCGCCAGATCATCGGCCTGGGCCTGGAGGACATCGTCCGCTACGACAGCACCGTCACCGGCTTCGAGACGGACGGCGAGAAGGTGCGGGTGCTGCTCGACGACGGCACGAGCGAGACCGGAGACGTACTGGTGGGCGCCGACGGCATCAACTCCGTCGTGCGCGGGCAGTTGCTGCCCGAGGTTCCGGTCGTGGACACCGGAACACGCGGCCTGTACTCCACCGCACCGCTGACCGACGATCTGGCAGCGAACCTGCCCGAGGCACTGTTCGACGGTTTCGCCATCGCCGCGGAGCCGAACGGCGCGATGTTCGCGTACGGCGTGTACCGACCGCGCAGGCCGGTGGCCGAGGCGGTGGCCGAACTGGCGCCCGGCGCCGCCGTCGATCCCGTCGATCCCTACATCATGGTCAACCTCGCGCTACTGCCCGGCAGCCCTTTCGCCACCGGGGCTCCCGACCTGTGGCACAGCTCCGCCGAAACCCTGCACGCGCTGATGCGCACCGCGGTACGGGGCTGGAACCCCGCCCTGGCCGATCTCGTCGAACACGTCGACGCGTCGACGATCTTCCCGGTGTCCATGCGTCACCTACAGGCGGCAGATCCCTGGCCGGCCGGCCGTGTCACCCTGCTCGGTGACGCGATCCACGCCATGCCTCCCTCGTTCGGCTCCGGCGCCAACACGGCCCTGCGCGACGCCGCGGCCCTCACCCGGGCCCTGGAGCTCGCCGCCCACGGTGACACACCTGTGGCGGCGGCCGTGGCCGAGTACGAGACCGAGATGCGCGCCGAGGTCTTCCCCATCCTGCGCGCCTCGGCCGACCCGCGGGCCGTCGACATCGACTTCCTGCCCGACGACCTCCCCGTCAGTCACACCTGATCGCAGCCTCCCCGACACGAGCCGCACCAGAGGAGAACCATGCCCGTCACCGAAGACATCGAGTTCCGAGTGTCGGAACTGACCCTGCGGGGCAAACTGTTCCGCCCGGCCGACGGCCCCGAACGCCCGCCCGTCGCCATCCTCCAGGGCGGCCTGGGCGGTCCCGCGGAATCCATGTTCGCCATGGCCGAGGGCTTCGCCGACGCCGGTCTGGCCTGCCTGATCTACGACCACCGCAACACCGGCTACAGCGACGGCGAACCCCGTCAGCAGTTCGATCCCTGGCAGCAGTGCCGGGACCTGCGCGACGTCATCACCCATCTGACCCTGCGCGAGGACGTCGACCCCGACCGCATCGCCCTGTGGGGCATCAGCATCGGCGGCGCCAACTCCCTCTTCACGGCCGCCACGGACCGCCGGGTCAAAGCGGTCGTCAGCATCATCCCCCCGGTCAGCGGCTGGAGCGCGCGCACGCTCCAACCGGCCGACACACTCGCGGCGCTGGAAGCTCTCATCCCCGCCGACCGTCAGGCCCAGCTGCGCGGCGAGCCGGCCGCGAGTATCCGCCTGCACGGCGTCCCGGAACCCGGGGACCCGGTCATGTTCAGCGACCAGGAGGGTCTGGAATTCGTCGAGAACATGATCCACCAGCTGCCCAGCTTCCGGAACGAGATCACCATCTCGACCCTCGACCGCATCTTCGAGATGGAGGCGCGCGCCTACGCCGAACGCATCACCGCCCCGGTCCTGATGATCCTCGCCTCCAAGGACACCGTCGCCCCCGTCGAGGAGGCCCGCGAGATGTACGAGCGGATCCCCGGCCCGAAGGAGGTCATCGAGTACCCGGGCCAGCACTACGAGATCCTCTCGAACCACTTCCCCGAGATCATCACCCGCAGCGCCGACTGGCTGGCCGCCACCCTGCGCGGCTGACCGCCCCAGCATCCGCTCCCGTCCGGTCCGCCGGAGCCCGCGTGGCCCGGCGGACCGCCCCCCGTTCCCCGACCACACAGAGAGGTGTCGCCGATGCGTCTGCTCGGACTTGCCTGCGGGCAGGAGGACGGCAGTGCCGAGGTACTGCTGAAGGCCGCGCTCACTGCGGCCGCGCGCGAAGGAACAACCGTCGAGATGGTACGGCTGACCGACCTGTCCCTGGTGACCGCCGCCACCGCGGACACCGGGGACGACGCGGCCTGGTTCTGCGACCGGCTGCTCGACGCGGACGGCGTGATCGTCAGCTCCCCCACCTACACCCGCAGCGCACCGGGCGCGTTGAAGCTCCTCATCGACCGCGCCTTCGGTCCGCGCACGGACGTGGTCTTCGTCCGTGAGGCCCTCGCCCACCGCGAACACGGCCCGGCCGAGCAGGACGAGATTCGCGGTCTTCTGGGCCTCGACACGGCCCCCGACCCGCGGGTCCTCAAGCCGCGCGTGGCCGGCTTCATCGCCGTGGGTGGCTGCCCGTCACCCCACTGGCGCACGCTGACGCTGCCCACTCTGCACGCCCTGGCCTTCCCCCTGCACATGGCTGTCGCCGACCAGATGGAAGTCCCCACCCCAGGTGGCCGGGGCGGCGTAGCCACCGCCCCGGCGGCTGTGCTGCGCGCCGAGCGGCTGGGCGGCGCGGTTGCCCGGCAGCTCGGTCTCCCCCACGACGAGGTCCGGTTCCTGGGGGAGCCCGGCACCTGTCCGATGTGCCACCTCGACCTGATCGTGCTGCGCGGCGGCCGCGCCGAATGCGGCACCTGTGGGGCCGCGGGCCGTTTCGTCGTCGAGGCCGGCGACGTCCGGGTGGACTTCTCCCCCGCCGGCACCGCTTCCTCCGTCCACACCCTCACGGAGCTGGAGGAGCACTACCGGGAACTGCTGAGCACCGCCGCACTGGAGCCGGACCCCCAGGAGATCGACAAGCACACCGCCGCGTTCCGGGACAGCGTCCCCGTCCTGCGCCCGCCGCGGCCGTAGACGACCGTTCGCGGGCTCTCCACCGACGCCGGCGCGCCCCAGCAGCAGCTGGGCGTCCCCACCGACCCGCTCCCCTATCGCGGAGGCCACGTACGGCCCGCCATGGTGCGACGGGCCGTACGGGTGCGCGTGGCCGCGATGGCGAGGGTCAGGCCGACGACCGCCGCGGGAGCCGTGGCGGTCATCAGCCAGTCCCCGCCGTCTTCCGGGTCGGCGGCCACCAGGAGGGCCGCCGTGGCCACGGCGGCGGCGAGTCCGCAGGCGACGAGGGCGGCGAAGGCGTGCCGGGAGTGGCCGTGTCCGGGCGGGCCGGGGGCAAGCGGCGCCCAGTGACGGACGATCTCCCGCATCTCCTGGCGGTGCTGCGCGGCGGCACGGATCCGCAGCACAGCCGCTACAGCCGCACCCGCCACCACGCAGGCCGTCTGCCACACCACGCCGGCGAAGAGCACCGCGGCGACGACCGCGGCCGTGCTCCAGCCGGCCAGGCAGGCCGCCGCCGCGGTACGGCGGGAGACCGGCCGGTCGGCCCCGGCGCGCAGGTCGGCGAGGGCAGGGAGGTACCAGACGCAGCCGGCGGCGGTCACCAGCGCGGCGCCCGTCGCCGGGACGGTGTGCGCCACCTCAGTTCACCGCCTCGGCCGCGGCGATCTCGGGGTGGTGGAGGTCGAAGGCCGGGGACTCGGACCGGATCCGCGGCAGCATGGTGAAGTTGTGCCTCGGGGGTGGACAAGAGGTCGCCCACTCCAGCGAACGGCCGTAGCCCCACGGGTCGTCGACCTCGACCTGCTTGCCGTACTTGGCGGTCTTCCAGACGTTGTAGAGGAGCGGCAGGATCGACAGGCCCAGCAGGAACGACCCGATCGTGGACAGGGTGTTGAGCGCGGTGAAGCCGTCGGCGGCCAGGTAGTCGGCGTACCGTCGGGGCATACCCTCGGCACCCAGCCAGTGCTGGACGAGGAAGGTCAGGTGGAAGCCCGCCGTGAGCGTCCAGAAGGTGATCCTGCCGAGGCGCTCGTCGAGCATCCTGCCGGTGAACTTGGGCCACCAGAAGTGGAAGCCGGCGAACATCGCGTACACGACCGTGCCGAAGACCGTGTAGTGGAAGTGCGCGACGACGAAGTACGAGTCGGAGAGGTGGAAGTCCATCGGCGGCGAGGCCAGGATCACGCCCGTGAGGCCGCCGAAGACGAAGGTGATCAGGAAGCCGGTGGTCCACAGCATCGGCGTCTCGAAGCTGAGCGAGCCCTTCCACATGGTGCCGATCCAGTTGAAGAACTTCACGCCCGTCGGCACCGCGATCAGGAACGTCATGAACGAGAAGAACGGCAGGAGGACGCCGCCGGTGACGTACATGTGGTGCGCCCACACCGTCACCGACAGACCCGCGATCGCGATCGTCGCGCCGATCAGGCCCATGTAGCCGAACATCGGCTTCCGGGAGAAGACGGGGATCACCTCGGAGACGATCCCGAAGAACGGCAGCGCCAGGATGTACACCTCCGGATGGCCGAAGAACCAGAACAGGTGCTGCCACAGCAACGCGCCGCCGTTGGCCGCGTCGAAGACATGGCTGCCGAACTTGCGGTCGCACTCCAGGGCGAACAGGGCCGCCGCCAGGACCGGGAACACCATCAGGATCAGCAACGCGGTCAGCAGCACGTTCCACGTGAAGATCGGCATCCGGAACATGGTCATGCCGGGTGCGCGCATGCAGATGATCGTGGTGATGAAGTTGACGGCACCCGCGATCGAGCCGAAGCCCGACAGCGCCACACCCATGATCCACAGGTCGGCGCCGAGGCCGGGCGAGTGGACGGCGTCGGACAGCGGGGCATACAGGAACCAGCCGAAGTCGGCGGCTCCGCCCGGGGTGAGGAAACCGAACGCGGCGATCGACGAGCCGAACAGGAAGAGCCAGTAGGCGAGCATGTTCAACCGCGGGAACGCCACGTCCGGGGCGCCGATCTGCAGCGGCATGATCCAGTTGGCGAAGCCGGTGAACAGCGGCATCGCGAACATCAGCAGCATGATCGAGCCGTGCATGGTGAACGCCTGGTTGAACTGCTCGTTCGACATGATCTGCGTGCCCGGACGGGCCAGCTCGGCGCGCATCATCAGGGCCATCACCCCGCCGACGATGAAGAACACGAACGCGGTGACCAGGTACATCGTCCCGATCTTCTTGTGGTCGGTGGTCGTCAGCCAGTCCGTCCACGACGATCCGCCCGCCGTGTGCGCCGCCCGTCCGGATGCCTCGTCGGCCACGGCGACCGCGGCGCGCGGCTCTTCGGTCCCCATCTGCTGTATCTGTGCCTCGTCCACCGGACGGCGTCCTCTCCCCATCTGCTCATGTCGTCGACGAGCCGGGAAGTGCCGTGGTGCGGGATGTTCACCTGGCTCTTCCGTGTCGCCGCCTCATGATCGGCGGTGGGGTACCGGGTCCGGATAGGGCCGAAGGGCCCCTCCCAAGACCCCTGCGTGGGGGTCCAACGTCCCCACTTCGCATCGCTGAGCGGTGCGGCGCGCATCGCCCCGCAGGCCGGTCGTACGCTGCTGAGCACCGACCGGTCCACGAGCGGGCGGAATGGCCGAATCACCACCCCCGACCGACCCCCCGACCGCAGCGTCGTCACGGCTTCGGCTCGACGTGCCGGACCGGATGCACAGCCTCCTCGACCACGAACCTGGGCCGGGGCCTCGCACTCCCCCAGGTGCTGAGCGGCACCGTGGAACCCGGTTCGACGAGCGCAGGACCGTCATCCTGGCGCGGCGCGCGGCGGTGAAGGGCTGAGCCGGGGCCGGGCGGCGCTGCCGTCACCGGCCTGGCGGTGCAGCGGTACGGGCCGGAACGCGGCGGTGAACCGAGCCGGCGGTAATGCCTCCCCGCGTACGTTCCCGCGACGGCGTCATCACCCGGCCCTGGGGGGTGTGCTCCCGGTCGGGGCCTACGAACCTCCGCGCCCGCCCGCCCACCCGCCGAGCGCGGCCGTGCGGGGGCCCCGGGCTCAGAGCAGGGTCTGCCAGTAGTCCCAGAAACGGGTGGCGATCAGCATCACGATGCTCAGGTACCAGGTGACCGGTACCGCCCAGTGGAACTCCAGCACCCCGGCCACCAGGACGCGGGGCGCACGGATGATCCCGTGCCGCAGGTTGTGCGCGGTGACGTACCAGAACATCGCGACGGTGGCCGCCCATGCCAGGCAGCACCAAAGTGGTCGACACGTCGCTGCCGCCGCGCGGAGCACGGCCGTTGTCCGACTCCGGTACGCCGGGGACGGCCCCGCGGGCTGCCCCCTTCGGCCACACGACCTCGACCGGAACGCCGTGGGCGCGGGCGTATGCCACCAGATGCGCGGTGGCATCACGGCCGTTGGACGGCGAGCCGTCCCACACGGCAAGCAGCTGACGACATCCCGCGATCATCCGCTCGTCCTCGCCGATACACGCGTCCCGGTCCGCCGGGTCGTACGCCAGCAGACGCACCTGCTGGGCGAGGACCAGCACCTCACCCGTCGCCGCCCGGTCACGCTGAGGCGGCAACGCCGGCACCATCCCCTGCGTGGGAATCACCACGACGAGTTCCCGACCCGCCGCCCGCACCGCCCGGCTGAACGCCACCGGCACCCCTGCCCCCACGCGCACGAGCCCCGGCACCCGCTCGGGCGAGCGATCCAGCACCGCCCGCAACTCGGCCTCCACCAGCTTCAGCGTCTGCGAAGCGAGGTCGGCGTGCCCGACCGCCAAGATCATCTCTCCGCTCACCTCCGGTCCTACGGTGCACTCGCTCTGCCGTTCGTCCTCGCACAGCGCGGCCCCGCCCGCCTCGCCCATGAGCGGGATCGCAAGACCATGCCCACAGGCGGGATCCACAGCGTCGGCGCACGGGCGGGACCGCAGGATCAGTGAAGTCAGTACGCGCAACCGGCGACAAGGGCCGAACGGCCCTGCCCGAGAACGTCGACGCGCCTTCGACGCAGTCCGTCAGACCTGCCGACGGCCCATGCCCCTTCCGAGGAGAGCGACGGCTCGGGCGGGGGCGTCCCCGTGGCTGGCTGGCTGGCCAGGCGGTGTACCCGGAGCACCTCGGCGACCTGCGCGCCGACCTGCTCGACCGGGTCGAGGCTGACGCCTGGGCCCTGCGGGATCAGGCCGATACGTCGCCTCGCACCTCCCGCCACGCCCGCTCCCCGAGCCCGGTCAGCTCCTCACCCCTCCGCCTGCGCGACCCGGCAGCCACGCACTCCACGTGATGCGTCATCGGAAGGAGGTCAGCCTCAACGGGTCCCAGAAAAGCCCGGCTGAGAGCAGGTTTCTCGGCTCATCGTCTCCGTGCGGGCGCCCAGAGCGTCGGTCGAGCGTCAAGGCCGAGAGTCCGTCCTGCCGGGGCCGAGCAGACTGCGGCACGCAGCACTTTCCGGGAGGCCCCGTCGGCGTCGGCCGGCTCCCTGTCCCACAGGGGCCGACCGAACCGGACCCGCATCCGTTCCAGGTGCCGACGTCCCCGCGGATCGCGCGTCCACCAGGCCCGCCGACGCTCCCGATCACAGATCGATCGGACGTGATGCGGCCAGGAGTACCGGGCCGCCGGCCCATCGCGCGGGGAGTGCGGGGGCCGGGCGGCACCGGTCGGCGGTCAGGCTCCGGGGTGGAGTCCGAGCCAGCCCGGGGAGGGGTCTCCCTTCACCTCACCGAAGTACAGGGCGAAGGTCTGCTTCCAGCGCTCGATCGCCGCGCGGTCGGCCATGAAGCGAGGGAAGCCGTCGAGGTTGCTGTTGGGGTACTCCCAGACGGGCTTCAGCCCGGTCGGCGGGGTGACATCGGTGCGGACCGACCAGCCGTTGGTGGCGGCCTTCTGCTGCTCGACGGAGAGCCGCCAGTTCAGGTACAGCTTGGCGGCGGTGGAGTTCTTGGCCTGCTTGAGGATCGCGGCCCGCTGTCCCCAGGCCATGAACGGCGCCTCCGTGGGCAGCACCCACTTGACCGGCCCCGTGGACAGGGGCGCACCGGAGCCGCCGATACCGATGGCCTTCTGGCCGCTGCTGACGGCCGCCGACGGGGTGTAGCTGCCGCGGGCGAACTGGATGTCCTGGGTGGCGAGTCGCGCGAGCCAGTCCCAGCCGTACTTCTCCACGTAGAGGGTGTAGAGGTAGAGAGAGGCGTCGTCGTCGTGCGGGTAGGAGGAGGCGATCTTCCCCTTCCAGCGGGCGTCGGCCAGGTCGAGCGGACCGCTGGGGATGTCGGAGCCGACCGCGGCCGGACCGTACATGTAGCCGAAGGCACTGACCTGGACGGCGACCCAGGCGCCGTGCGGGTCCTTGAAGGGGGCGTGGACCTTGGAGAAACCGGCCGGCTTGTAGGCCAGCAGGCGGCCCTGCTCCTTCCAGCGCACGAAGTCCTGCACGGTCTGGAGCTGTACGACATCGGGTACCAGGGTGTCGGTCGCGAACTGGTTGTCGACGCGGACGTCGTGGAACTTGCTGTAGTCCACGACCAC
The DNA here is from genome assembly GCF_018728545.1 of Streptomyces sp. ATCC 21386. Taxonomy (NCBI): domain Bacteria; kingdom Bacillati; phylum Actinomycetota; class Actinomycetes; order Kitasatosporales; family Streptomycetaceae; genus Streptomyces; species Streptomyces sp. ATCC 21386. Next base: position 2,436,859 of record NZ_JAAVVL010000001.1, on the reverse strand, counting down.
CGTCAGGTCGATGTCCGGGAATCGGTTCTTGAAGCCGTTGCGAAGGCCGTCCGCCTGGGTGGAGATGTCACCACCGGCGTAGATCACGAGCTTGCCGCCCTCCGCGAGGGCTGCCTGGTAGAGCTCGTCAAGGGTCCGCTTCTCCTCGGTGCCGCCCTTTGCCACACGGCCCGCGGAGGCTGGGCCGGTGGCGGCCTGGGCGGGGGTGACGGAGGCAGCGGCGACACCGAGACCGAGAGCGGCGCCCGCTCCGGTGGCAAGCAGGCGGCGTCGGCTGGGAAGGCTGGTCATGGTGGGGGTGAGCCTCTCTGTCTGTTCTGTTCTGTTGTCTGTGCGGTGCGCTGGACCACGGCAGCGGAGCAGCACGGCACCCGCAGACGGCACGGGTGCCGTGACGTGCTGCTGTGGGGTCAGAACATGGTGTTGTCGTTGGCGCTCTTCTCGGGCACCTCCTGGATCACGTCCCAGTGCTCGACGATCTTTCCGTCGGCGACGCGCCAGAAGTCCGCGACGGCCATGCCCCGGTCGCCGGGCTTGAGGTGCAGGTTGCTGTGGGTGACCACCAGGTCCCCCTCGGCGATCACGCGCTTGATGTCCAGGCGCAGGTCGGGGAACTGCTCGCGCAGCCAGTGCACATAGCCGACGAAGGCGCCCGGGCCGTCCTGCGCCTCCGGGTTGTGCTGGGTGTAGCTCTCGCCGAGGTGCGCGGCGGCGGCCGCTTCGGGCTGGTAGCCGTTGAATGCCTGCTCGTAGAACGCGGTCACAAGTGCCTTGTTGTCCGCAGCGGACACGTCGGTCTCCTGCTCTCGGTGGGTGCGGTACGACTCAGCCGTTCATGGCCTCGCGGACGAGCGCCGTGTCGACGAACTGCTCGAAGCGGACGATGAGTCCGCCCCGTACGACGAAGTGGTGCGCGACGCGGACGTCGATCCGCTTGCCGGTGGCCTTGTTGGTCGCGGTGTAACGGGCGAGGACGACGACGTTCTCGCCGTCGACGACGTAGGTGTCGTCGTGGGCGGCCCAGCCGTCCCACTCCTTGCCGAGCTGCTCCATGACGTTCGAGGTGACGCCCTCGGGCGTGCGATAGGTCCCGGCCAGCGGGAAGCCGGCCATCTCCGTCCACTCCACGTCGGGGGCGAGGGTGGCGCGCAGGGCGTCCAGGTCGCCGGCGGCCGAGGCCAGGTACTGGCGGCGGACGACGTCGGCGGGAGCCGTGGACGAGGCGAACTCGTCCATGGTCAGCCCCACTTCATCTCGCCCTTGGCGACCTTCGAACCGATCTGGGCGGCGATCAGCATGCCGTTGTCCGGGAAGCGCTTGACCAGGGCGTCGTTCAGCGCGGCACCGTCGGCCGCCTTGCCGAGCTCCTCCTCGAAGGCGATCAGGTAGTCGCGGGTGGCGGTGATGGCGGAGCCGTCGGCCGCGGTGCCGGGGAGACGGTGGCCGGGGACGACCAGTTCCGGGTCGAGGGCGGCCATCTCGTCGAGCAGGTCGATCCAGGCGGCGCGATCGCCGGGGGTGGGGGTGTCGGCGACCCAGACGTGCTCCTGCTGGAAGAGCAGGACCCCGCCGAGCAGGGCGCGGTGCTCGGCCTGCCAGAGGTAGTGCCGGTCGGGCAGTGCGGCCGGGCCGCCCTTGAGCTCGAAGCGGTGGCCCTCCAGTGTGAGGTCGCCGGTCAGCGGCTCCAGGTCGACCAGGCGGGTGGGGAGGTTCGGGCCGAGTGCCGCCCAGGCCTTGAGCTTGCCCTCGTAGGAGTGCTGGATGTGCTCGATGACGATCGGGGTGGCGACGAACCTCGCTTCGGGGAAGGCGTCGGCGACGACCTCGGCGCCGAAGTAGAAGTCGGGGTCGCCGTGGGAGACGAAGACGGTGGTCAGCGTCTTGCCGGAGTCGAGGATCTCGGCGACCAGACGGTGGCCGTCGGCGCGGGTGAAGGCCGCGTCCACCAGCAGGGCCTCGCTCTCGCCGGTGACGAGGGTGGCCGTCTTGTTCCTGGATCCGGCCGGGAAGTCGAGATCGAGGACGGTGAAGGAGAGAGTGCTCATGCGTGCTTCCTCGGGTGAAAGGTGGGGGTCGGGGAACCGCCTCGCGGCGAGGGGTACGACGTGAACCGGGTCGAGGTGGGCAGCCCGGATCGAGCAGGGGTTCAGCCTTGGGTGCCCTGCTGGTCGATCGGGTGGAGGCTGAGGACGTGGCGTCGGACGGGTCTGCGCCGCGCGTATCGCCGATGCAGAGGCTGAGGCGGGCCTTGTGGCGGTCGAGGACGGCCTCGGCCCGCTCATGAGCGGGCCGAGGCCGTGCGGATTCATGGTGGCGCGGTCGAAGATGCCCGCGCGGCCGGCGACCGAGGTGACGTCCGCGCGAGCGCGATTGCGTGCGCCGGCGCGTCCCTGGGCAGCAGCCGGCTCAACGACGATGTCGACCCTCCGCTCGGGAAACGTCTTCGCGAACGCGTTCTTGAGGAAGTCGTCCTGCCCAGACCTGTCACCACCGGTGAAGACAACGAGCCGACCGCCTTCGGCCACGGCCTGCCGGTAAAGCGCCCGCAACCGGGCCCTCTCGCTCGATGCGGTCCGCGCGGCGGTCGAGGGGGTGGCGGCGCCCGCCGAAATGGGAGCCGCAGACAGACCGGAGGCGAGGACACCGCCCATGGGAGCTACGGCGCCGAAAGCGGCCAGGACGCGCTTTCCCATGGGGAGGACTCCACATCTGTGGGGTGGACACGGTCGAAGTATCTGCCGACGCAGACAATATATCTGCTGAGGCAGAGTTTGCAACGGCAGCTTCTTCCGTTCGTGCCCTTCTGTCATCCTTGGGGAGTGAACGAGCAACTGCTGAACGACGACGACGTGACACTCTTCGGTCTCTTCGTGGAGGCCCACAGCCGTATCAAGCCCCTGGTGAACCGCGATCTCGACATCCCGCAGACCTGGTTCGAAGTGCTGCTGCGACTGGGCCGCACCCCCGGCCACCGGCTCCGCATGACGGACCTGGCAGAGGCCGTGTCCTTCAGCTCGGGCGGCTTCACCCGGCTCGCCGACCGCATGGAAAAGGAAGGGCTCATCCGTCGCGACCCCGATCCCGCCGACCGGCGAGCCGCACTCGCCGTACTGACCGACAAGGGTGGTCAGGCGCTCGACCACGCACTGGCCGCCCACGTCTCCCACCTGCGCAACCACCTCGCGGGACCGCTCTCAGCCGAGGACCGCCGCCACCTCGAGCGCATCCTGCGCACGCTCCGCGACGCGAACGCGTAAGTACCTGTCCTTGATCCGGATCGCCGTCGGGGACGCCGGCAGACCCTTGGGCGCGAGTCATCGCGCTGCAGCGTGGCGAGCAGGCGGAGTACCCGGCAGGTGGCAGGTCGTGGACGATCCGGGTGGAGCGGTCGAGGGCGCCTGCGTAGCGCTCGGACCGTTGCCGGGCGCGGTCGGGCCGTCAGCGACGGGCGTAGCGGAACGGCGTTACGGAAACACCGGGGCCGAACGCCTCGCGAACACGATTCAAGTCGGCTCGTTCGTGCTGGACGCCTCCGTACGTCCCCGCCACGATCTGCCCGCAGAACTGGCCGAGGTCGCTCTGGGCATTCCGTCGGTTCCTCCCAGGAGTGCACGCCGTCGGCAGAGGGTCGCCAGGGCGGGCGGCACCGTCCCTGTGGCCCACCGATGGGGAGGCGGCTCAGAGCAGCTCGATCAGCTTGTCGGTGAACTCGGCGGTGGTCGCGGTTCCGCCCAGGTCGCGGGTGCGGGTATCGGTCTTGGCCAGGACCGCGGCGATCGCGTCCGTGATGTCCTTGGCGGCGGTGGGATGGCCGAGGTGGTCGAGCATCATGGCCGCGGACCAGATCGCACCCAGCGGGTTGGCGATGCCCTGGCCCGCGATGTCGGGCGCGGAGCCGTGCACGGGCTCGAACATCGAGGGGAAGTCCCGCTCGGGGTTGAGGTTGGCCGCCGGGGCGATGCCGATGGATCCGGCGACCGCGGCCGCGAGGTCACTGAGGATGTCGCCGAAAAGATTGGAGGCGACGACGACGTCGGAGCGGGCGGGGTCGGTCGATGCCTTCGAAGACCCGGATGGGCCGAAGGTTGACGTACTGGCGGAAGCTGCGCCGGATCGGGATCAGCAGTCCCTATCAGCTGTCGGCGGCCGAGGTGGCGGCCGTCACGAACGCGGCGGCCGCCGGCGACAGGCTGCCGCGGCGGCTGACGAGGGCGATGTCCAAAGTGGTCTCCGGCTCGATGTCCAGGACGCGGGCGCCCAGCCGCCGGGCGACGTCCCGCCAGGAATCCGTCACCACCGCGAGCCCGACCCCGGCCAGCACCAGGGGCATGACCGACACACGGTGCTCGGTCTCGGCGGCGACGGCGAACTCGATGCCCTGCTGTCGCAGCGCGTCGACGTAGGCGCGCATCCCCGTACCCGGCTGCCCGACGATCAGCCGCTGCCCCGCAAGCTCCCGGCACTCCACCGCCGTCCGGCCGGCGAACGGGCTGTCGGCCGGCACCAGCAGCACGAAGCGCTGCCGCCCCAGCGCATGGGAGACGACCTCCTTGTCGGAGAAGGGACCGGCAGACGCCAAAAGCCCCAGCTCCACGGCACCCGTGCGCACCATGTCGATCACATCACGCGCGGTGAACGCCGCTTTGATGGCCACGGAGACGCCGGGATACCGGTGACTGAAGGCACTCACCAGACTCGTCAGCGGCTCCACCGCCTGCGACGGCATCGATGCCACGTCCAGGCGCCCCTCACGCAGCTCATGCACTGCCGCCACACTCGCCCGCGCCGTCTCCAGACTCCGCACGGCCTCCCGGGCAGGCTCGATCAAGGCTCTTCCGGCCTCCGTCAGCACCGCCCTGCGCCCGATGCGGTGGAACAGCTCGGACCCCAGATCACGCTCCAGCGCCCGCACGGCCTGCGACAGCGACGGCTGCGACACATACAGAGCCGAGGCCGCGCGGTTGAACCCCCCACGATCAACGATCGCTAGGAAGTACTCCAGCTGCCGAACATCCATTTCGCACCCCCTGCCGCTCAACGAATAAGCCGCCGCTCTCCTTATAGGGCGACCCTATAAGGCACATCGGCATTGCGTCTTGGACGCGCTGCCCGGCCCACTGCTGCAATCAGCCCTATGACGAACCCAGAACCACCGAACCACCCTCGTCCGCGGTGACGGCATCGGGACCGCGGGGCCGAGGTTCTGCCGCCCGCCAGGTTCCTGCCGTTCGGCCGCGCCTACTGCAAGGCGCAGGAGAAGTCGTTCTGAGCCGATGGCCACGGCGGTGACACTGCCCAGACCTCCGCCACGTGAACGTGGGAAGTCCCCCGGCGCCCAGGCGGGTCGGCTCGCCCCCTTGCCGCACTCACGAACACGTCCGCCTGAACATGCTCCGAGAGAAGGCCCGGCCCGCCATGACCGCCGTAGCTCACCGCAGTGCCGTGAAAGAGGCCGCCGCCATCGTGGAGGCGTGCCGTGAGATCCGTGACGGCAAGCCGCACGACCAGTTCGTCGTCGACGTCATCCAGGGCAGAGCCGGCACCTCGGCCAACATGAACGCCGGCGAGGTGATCGCCAACCGGGCGCTGGAGCTGCTGGGCCACGCCAGGGGGGAGTTCTCGGCGTACGCGGGTGCTGGAAATGAGGCCCTCGCCACTGGGCGCGGAGTCGCCGAACTCGTACGGGCCAAGGGCCTCCTCCCCGCCGGCACCCTCGCCCAGCTGCTCCGTCCCGAGGCCGACACGGGACCCGGTCAAGCCCTGGTGTGACGTGATCAGGCGCGACCTCGACTGACGTTCCCCCTCAACCACTCGTAACAGACCAGGAATTCGCCATGTCTCTACCCCTTCATGCCCAGACGGGGCCCATCCCCGAGGCAGCGGTACTGGAAGGGCTGCCTGCCGTGCGCGAGGTGAGCTCCGCGGAAGTGGCCGCCCGGATATCCGGAGGCCCCCGTCTCGTCGTCCTCGACGACGATCCCACCGGCACCCAGACGGTCGCCGACGTGCCCGTCCTGACGTCCTGGACGGTGGACGACCTGCGCTGGGCGCTGCGCCAGGACAGCGCCGTCTTCTTCGTCCTCACCAACACCCGCAGCCTGTCCCCCGAGGACGCGGCCGCCCGCAACCGCGAGGTGGTCCGCGCCCTGCACGCGGCGTCGGCGGCCGAGGGCACCGGTTACGTCCTGGCCAGCCGCGGGGACTCCACGCTTCGCGGTCACTTCCCGCTGGAGACCGATGTCCTCGCGGAGGAGCTGACGGAGCTGGGCGCAGGTGCTCCGGACGGTGTGGTGGTGGTCCCCGCCTACGTCGAGGCGGGCCGGCTGACCGTCGGCTCCCGCCACTGGATGCGGACGGCCGACGGGCTGCTCCCGGTCGGGATGAGCGAGTTCGCCCGCGACGCCACCTTCGGCTACCGCAGCTCCTCGCTGCCCGAGTGGGTCGAGGAGAAGACGGGCGGACGCATCTCCGCGGACGAGGTTCTGCGCGTCACCCTCGACGACCTGCGCGGCGGCGGTCCGGCGCACACGGCGCGGCTGCTGTCCTCGCTGCGCGGCGGACGTACGGCCGTGGTCGACGCGGTGTGCGACGACGATCTGCGGGTGCTGGCCCTGGCACTCGCGGAGGCGGAGGAGAACGGCACGCGGCTGGTGTACCGGGTCGGGCCGTCCTTCGTCAGGGCCCGCGCCGGACAGGCTGCGCGGGCACCGCTCACCCCGGCCGAACTGCGCCCGCTGCGCGGGGACGCACCGCACGGTCTCATCGTCGTGGGGTCTCATGTGGCGCTGACGACACGGCAGTTGGACCGGCTGCGGGAGCGAGGCGGGATCGCCGAGTACGAGCTGGATGTGGCCCTGCTGCTCGACGAGGAGCGGCGTGACGCCCACATCGCCGAGGTCGCGGCCGCGGCCGCCGGAGCGCTGGACTCGGCCGACGCCGTGATCCGTACCTCGCGTGTGCTGGTGACGGGTGCCGACGCGGACGACAGTCTCGCGATCTCCCGCCGGGTCTCCGCCGCGCTCGTCGAGGCCGTACGCCAGGTCAACGCCGGCCGGCGGCCCGCCTTCGTCGTCGCCAAGGGCGGTATCACCTCCAGCGACACCGCCACCCACGGCCTCGAGATCCGCCGTGCCTGGGCGCGGGGCACCCTGCTGCCGGGCATCGTCTCGCTCTGGGAGCCCGTGGACGGTCCCGCCGCCGGGATCCCCTACATCGTCTTCGCCGGGAACGTCGGGGGCGCCGACGCGCTCGCCGACGCCCTCGACCTGCTCAGGAGTGCCTGATGCTGCTGCATGGAACCGATGCCCTGAAGGAGGCCGCGGCCGCCGGTCACGCCGTGCCTGGCTTCGTCGCCTACAACCTGGAGACGGTCCAGGGGATCACGGCCGCCGCCGAGGCCGCGGGACGGCCGGTCGTCATCCAGGCGGGCTCCAGTCCCTTCAAGCACGCCGGGCGCGAGGCCCTGATGCGGCTGGCGCTGCACGCAGCCGGACACTCCACTGCCCGCCTCGGTGTGCACCTCGATCACAGCCGGGACCTGGAGGAGATCACCGGCTGTCTGGAGGCGGGCTACACCTCCGTCATGGTCGACGGCTCCCATCTGCCGTTCGCCGAGAACATCGCGTTGACGAAGGAGGCGGTCCGGCGGGCTCGTGACCACGGTGCCTGGGTGGAGGCCGAGCTCGGTGCCCTGCCGGGCGACGAGGACGTCTCCACCGACGCCGTCGCGCAGGCCGCTGCGATGACCGATCCGCGGCAGGCGGCCGAATTCGTGGCCGCGACGGGCGTGGACGCACTCGCCGTCGCCGTCGGCAACGTCCACGGCTTCACCAAACACCCGGTCCGCCTGGACCTGGAGCGGCTGGCCGCGATCCACGAGGCCGTACCGGTCCCGCTCGTCCTGCACGGCGCCAGCGGTCTGCCCGTCGAGGAGCTGCACGGCGCCCTCGCCCGAGGCGTCGCCAAGGTCAACGTCAACGCCGAACTGCGCCGCGCCTACCTGGAGGCTGTCCGCGTGACCCTCCCGTCCGCGCTGCCCGGCTCCGACGTCGTCTCCCTGTGGGCGGCGGGCCGCGACGCGGTCCGGGACGCAGCCCTGGAGGTCATCGGCCGCCTCAGCCCCCACAACGAGGGGGGAAACGCGTGACCTGAACTCAGCCCCGCTGTCCGAGCCGCACCACAGCGACGGACACAAGACCGTCGTACGCCCCCGGCCGTGCGCGTCGCGCGCGGTTCACACCGCTTCGTCTCGTGCTCGTGTGCCCTCCTCGGCCCGCGGGCCGATACCTCACCCTGTTGGAGCCACGCATGTCCAGCACTGCCTCGATCGCCGTTCTGCATACCAGTCTGCTGTTCGTCAACCCTGATTCGGTCATCAACGAGTACCTCGCGGAACTCGCGCCGGACGCCAAGGTCCTGCACTTCGTCGACAGCGACGTGCTCGCAGCCGTGGTGCGCGACGGTGAGGTCTCACCTGCCAGCACCCAGCGCATGGTGCACCTGGCCCAGGCGGCGGAGGCCGCGGGCGCCGACGTCATCTTCTCCGCCTGTTCCTCGGTCGGTCCGGCCATCGACGTGGCCCGACGTCTGGTCTCCGTCCCGATCGTCAAGATCGACGACGCGATGACCGCGTCAGCGGTCGAGACCGCGGACGCCGTCGGCGTCCTGGCCACGGTCCCCACGACGCTGCCGCCGACCCGTTCCCTCGTCGAGGAGAAGGCCCGGGCGGCCGGTCGCAACGTCACCGTCCACGAGCGGCTCTGCGAGGGCGCCTTCTCGGTGCTGATGTCCGGTGACCGCGACCGCCACGACGCGATGGTGCTGCACGGGGCACGGGCGCTGGCCACCGAGGTGGACGTGATCGTGCTGGCCCAGGCGTCCATGGCGCGGCTGGCTCCCGCGATCGCCGAAGCCGTCGGCAAGCCCGTGCTCTCCAGTCCGCGCAGCGGGACGGAGAACGCGGTGCGTGTGCTGAACGAGCAGACGGCTGAACCTGTCCATGCCACAGTCAGGGCCTTCGAGACCATGGAATGGCAGGGAGGCTGCGGAGCCAGGTGATGGCACCGCATCACTGCGGTCCGGCTCTGACGGCCCGGTCCACGGTGTTGTGCTCTTCGCGGTCCGTGGCGTCGTGGCCGACCGGGCGACCCTCCGCCAGCCTTCTCCTTGCGGTCGGCCGCCTGGTCGGCCTGCTCCGGGGCCACCGCCCACATTTCCCCTGAGATGTCTTCACACAGGTGAGCACGGCCGGCTCGGACCGGGAGTACGCCTTGCCCCCTTGCGACAGCCCGGAGAACCAGGTCGTCGACCACTGCCCTTGGCCGTCCCCGGCCGGAACACAGGAGTCAGCATGCCGAGGTTCGCAGCGAACCTGTCCATGATGTACACCGAGCACGATTTCCTCGACCGCTTCGCCGCGGCCTCGGCCGACGGCTTCCAGGCCGTCGAGTACCTCTTCCCTTATGCGTACGACGCCGCCGAGCTGCGTCGTCGGCTCGACCACCACGGCCTGGGGCAGGTGCTCTTCAACGCACCTCCCGGAGCGTGGGAGTCCGGAGAGCGCGGGATGGCGGCCCTGCCCGGACGCGAGGCGGAGGTGCGTTCCGGGGTCGACCGGGCGCTGGAGTACGCAGCGGCGTTGGGCTGCCCGCGGGTGCACCTCATGGCCGGACTGGTCCGGCCTGACGCGACACCGGCCGAGCGGGCCAAGCACCGCGACACCTACCTGACCAACCTGGCCTGGGCCGCGGAACGGGCCGTCACGGCGGGCGTCGACATCCTGATCGAGCCGATCAACGGCCGCGACATGCCCGGCTACTTCCTGAGTACCCAGGCCGATGCCCACGCCGTGGTGCAGGAGGTGGGAGCCTCCCATCTCAAGGTGCAGCTCGACCTCTACCACTGCCAGATCGTCGAGGGTGACCTCACCACGACCCTGCGCCGCGACCTGCCGACCGGCCGGGTCGGTCACCTGCAGATCGCGGGCGTGCCCGACCGGGGCGAGCCCGACCGTGGTGAGATCAACATCCGCCACCTGCTCGACATGGTCGACGAGCTGGGCTTCGACGGCTGGATCGGCTGCGAGTACCGCCCCCGCGCCGGCACGAGCGAAGGTCTCCGTTGGCTCAGTGGGTACCTTTCTTCCCTCCCGTCTTCCCTCCCGCGTTGTTGATCAGGACCGTGCTCCGGATGTCGGCTCCGGCAGCGGTCACCTCGCAAGGCTCCTGGCTCGACGTGCCGCAACAGTGACAGCCTGAGCTTGAGGCGCCGCCGGGCTCCAAGGCCGTGGGCGGCGCCGTCAGGCGCCGCCCACACCGCGTTGTTCACCGGGGCACGTCGGCGGTCGGCCGACAGGTGCGGCGTGGCCGCTGCGGGTCACTGTTTCCAGAAGCCTTCGAGGTGGTAGGGGTCCTCGACCTCGTCGAAGCCGAGGGGGCGGAGTGTGTAGTCGCAGGTGAGGGTCCGGTACGGGCCGGTCGGACCGCGGGCTTCCCACTCGGAGGGGCCCTCGTGGAGTTCGGTCTTGTGGATCAGGTCCCGGGCGATGGCACCCTCGGTGACCGTGTCGACGAGCGGATCGCCGTCGAAGTGGATCTGGTGGGTGAGCATGTGCCAGCGTCGCCGTCGACGGACGGCTCGCCCAAGGTCGGAACGCTGTTGTGCATGAGGTGGGTGTGGATCATGGGGTGGGTCATCCTCGTGTGTTCCAGACGAGGGGGGCTTTGCGGATCCAGGTGTCGTCCTCGATCGTCTGGAGGAGGAACTGGGCGAGGTCGGCGCGGTTGATCCGGACGCCGGGCTTCTCGGTGCCGGCCTCGGCGGCCCGTACGGGACCACTGAGGGGCTTGCCGGTCAGGGTGACGGCGCGGGCCAGGGTCCAGTCGATGCTGGACGAGGCGCGGACGAGCTGGTCGACGCCGGTGTGGTCCTCGAAGCCTGCCTTGATGTTCGACCGGTTGATGACCGCCTTGACCAGCGGGTTGAGCCGGGCCCAGTCGTCGCCGGCGCCCTGCGTGGACGTCAGCACGATGCGGCGGATGCCTTGCTCGCCCATGACGGTGAGCGTGCGGCGGGTGGCGTCGGTCATGAACATCGGCGGGCTGACCGGCTTGGCCCACGGGTTGTCGGAGGCGCGGGCATTGTTCAGCGTGCTGATCACCGCCTCGGTGCCTTCGGCGGCCCGCCGGATGTCGTCGATGTTCGCGGGGGTGCCCTGGATCAGCTCGACACCGGCCGGTGCCTGCACCTTGGCGGGATTGCGGACAAGGGCGCGGACGCGGTGGCCGCGCCGGGCCGCGTGCTCCAGCACGTGGGCACCGGTGCGGCCGCTGCCGCCGAGGACAAGGAGGTTACTCATGGTGGTCAAACGCCTTTCGGGCAGTTCAGGGGTGGATCAGGCGGCCGGCCGGCCGGCCAGGGCAGAGCCCAGGCGGCGGGCCTCGTCGTGCGCCCTGTCCATGGACGCCTCGTGCATCGGCAGCAGCGGGGCCATCATCGGCACGTACGGGGCCATGGTCAGTTCGGGCAGGACCGTCGTCAGGTCGAGGCCGAGGTTGCTCGGGTGGCCCAGGACGGTTTCCAGCGCCGGCACCAGGTGGTCCATGCCGTGCTTGGGGGCGCCGGGGCCGTAGCCGCCGCCGCGTGCGGAGATCACCGTGGCGGGGCGGCCGAGGGTGGGAGGGGCTCCGTCGAAGCTCAGGGTGCGGCCGGCGACCATGATCTGGTCCAGCCATGCCTTGAACACGGACGGCATCGTGAGGTTGTACATCGGCACGGTGAACAGGTAGGCGTCGGCGCCGAGGAACTCCTCGATCAGCTCGTCCTGGACCGCCGCGGCCTTCGCCTGCTCGGGGGTGTGCTCGGCGGGGTCGGTGGTGCGGGCGGTGATGCCCGCCGCGCTGAGGTGCGGGGCAGGGGAGACGGCCAGGTCGCGGTGGACGACCGTGCCCTTCCACTGGTCACGGAAGGACCGGGCGACCTGACGGGAGACGGATGCCTCGCCGAGCGAGGACGCGTCGATGTGCAGCAGGTAGGACATGGAGAAGTCAGCCTTTCGAAACGATCAAGGGTGGGTCGGGGAGTGACCGGTGGAGGTCAGCTGCGGGCCGGTACGGCGCAGCCGTCGGGGCCGCAGACCGGGGCGTCGCCGTCGGTGCCGAGGGTGAGCGGGTGGGATGCGTCCCAGGCCGTGCGCAGCACGTCGAGAAGGCCGTCGCTGTCCTGGGCCCCGGGGATGCCGTACCTGCCGTCGACGACGATGAAGGGCGCGCCGGTGGCGCCCAGGCGCTGGGCGCGGGCGGCATCGTCGGCCACCTGCCGCTGGTAGCGGTGCTCGGTGAGCACCTGGCGGGTGCCCTCGCGGTCCAGGCCGATCTCCTGGCCCAGGTCGAGCAGGTCGTCCGTGCTGAAGACGGGGCGGGCCTGGCCGAAGTAGGCGTGGAAGATGGCGTCCCAGGCTTCGCGGTTCTTGCCCTCGGCGGAGGCGTGGGCGAGGAACTCGTGCGCCAGATCGGTGTTGCCGACCAGGTTGTCCAGCACCTTGTAGGGGGTGAGTCCCTCGGCCTCGGCCAGCGCCTCGATCCGACGGGTGGACGCCTCGGCCTGGGAGCCGCCGATGCCGTGCCGGCGCAGGAGCGCGTCACGGACGCCGAACGTCTCACCCACGGGGAAGGAGCTGCTCAGCGGGAACGAGTGGTGGACGACCTCCACCTCGTCACCGTGCTCGAACCGCTCCACGGCCCGGTCCAGACGGTGGCTGCCCAGTCCGCACCAGGGGCAGGTGACCTCGGCCCAGATCTCGATCTTCATGACGCGTGCCTCCTGTGCCTGCGCTTGCTTCCTACTTTTTGTTCGTAGCGCCATGATGGGCCAGTATGGAAGTCGATACAAAAGGCACATGGGTGTTCGTGCCGGAGAGGAATGTGCGTCATGGAGGTCACCGGCAGTTCGGGCGGCGCGGCGGCGGTAGGGCCCTGTGCCCGCATCCCCGCCGAGCACATGGAGTTCATCCGGCAGGTCCTCGACCGCGTCGGCGACAAGTGGAGCCTGCTGCTCATCGCGGTGGTGGAGGCCGGCCCGCTGCGCTACACAGACCTGCAGCGCCAGGTCCCCGGAATCTCCCAGCGGATGCTCACCCTCACGCTCCGCCAGCTCCGGGAGGACGGCCTGATCACCCGCACCGCATACGCGGAGGTCCCGCCGCGCGTCGAGTACTCCCTCACCCCATTGGGCCGCGGCCTCCACGAGATCGTGACATCCCTGATCGGCTGGGCCGCCGACCACCACGACGAGATCCGCGAGCACCGAGCCCGCACTGCGGCGCCAGCAGCCCGGTCCTGACCGCGGGACAGCGATCGGCTGTCGGCGCCGGGCGCTGTGCGGATGCCCGACGCATCGTCGAGGAGACATCAGGGCAGGCCCATCGCAATGCTCCTGCTCACCCGGGGCGCCACGGTCACCTACTGCCACTCCCGTACGGCTGATCCGCCCGCGCCCGTGCGGAAAGCGGACGTTGGTGTGGCGACCGTGGGACGGCCTCGGCCTCCTCGCAGCGCGGACGTCAAGCCTGACCTGCAGGTGGCCCTGGCCTCCCCTCGGCGTGGCCCTGGCCTCCCCTCGGCGAATGGTCGAGGGATTCCTGCTCGTCGCGGAGGCCGAGTCGGGCGCCGGGCATCTTCTGCAACGCACAGGCCGCCGTTGACAGAACAAGCACCCCTAGCAGCCGGCCTGGGGTCTCGTTGCGGAGGGGGAAGGAGACCCGGCGTCGCCCGTGATCGTCCGCTCTCATGGACACGCTGTGGGCACGGCGCCGGCTCAGGCGTGCGGGAGCCGTGCCCGGCGGCCGACGACATCCGAGCCTTGGCACCGGGAACTGGTCGGAAGGCACCGCTGCGGGAGCGTACGGCGGAGGGTTCAGCATCCCCTCGTTCGACGGGGCGTGAGTGTGGCCTCCCAGCCCCACGCTTGACACAACGTCCGAAAACCGTGCCCGCAACGGACAGATCACGTCTGGGCTCGGTGCGGGGCGTCGGAGACACTCGATGGGCGGCGACAGGCGCGCGGTCCACGCCGCCGGTGCGGGCCCGTTCGCATCATGCCCAGGCAAGATCGATCCGGTGCTTGCCGAGGTCGCCCGTCAGGTCGCGATCGGTGACTCGGCACGCCGTCACCACCATGGCGGCGAAGGCCGGACAGCACCGCGAGGCCCTCGTCCGCCCGCCGGTGCGTGGCCTGACTCGCTCAGGAGAAGGGCCTGTTGCCCGCCGAGAGGCTCGCCGGTCTGCTGCACGCCGAGACCGTGGCGGGCAGCCGTCAGGCCCTGGCCCTGGATGCGTGGTGAGCCTGATCTGACTCGTCCCGGTGACGCCTGCGCCTGGTATGTCCGCACCTGTTGTGCACCGTTCCCAGAACCAGTGGAGACAAGCATGTCGCTCCTGAAGACCATCGACCCCAACCCCTCTTTCGCACCCCAGGAGTCCGGCCCGCTGCCGGAACGCCTGATTTCCGGTGACCCGACCTACAAGACCTGGGCACAGGACGCCGCCCGCGGGGAAACGATCAAAACGGGTGTCTGGGAAGCCACGCCCGGCGAGACCCACTCGATCAAGGGCGAGCTCTTCGAGTTCTGCCACATCCTTTCCGGCGTCATCGAACTCACGCCGGAAGGCGGCGAGCCGGTGGTCTACAAGGCAGGCGACAGCTTTGTCATGAAGCCGGGCTACGTCGGTGTCTGGAAGACCATCGAAACCGTGCGCAAGATCTACCTGACCGTTTCATAACCCCAGCTCAGCGAAGCGGTACGGGGCGATGGGACCGGGCGGCAGCCGCCCGGTCCCATCCATACCGCTCGGCGTCCGGGTCCGAGCCAGGTACCGCACATCGGAGAGAAGCGAGAAGCACGCGCCCCGGCCGGTAGGAGTCACCGGCCGGGGCGCGTGCTATTCGTCTTCAGGCAGGGCGCGTGTCGTCGACCACGTACCCGCGCCGCTTGTCCACCACGTTGCGCAGCGGCCGGCCCTCAAGGTGCCGGGTGAGATTGTCGAGGAACAGCTCGACGAGCGCCTCCCGCTCGCTGGTGGTCTCTCCCGCCGTGTGCGGGGAGATCATCACGCCGGGCAGGTCCCACAGAGGTGATTCGGCAGGCAGCGGTTCCTGGGCGAACACGTCCAGGGCCGCGCCGGCGAGCCGCCCGGCGGCGAGGTGGTCGACCAGCGCCTCCTCGTCGACGAGTCCGCCACGGCCCACGTTGATCAGCCGCGCCCCCGGCTTCATGGCGGCGAGCACGGAGGCGTCGACCATGCCCCGCGTGTCCTGGGTGAGGGGTGCGGCCAGGACGACGTAGTCCGCTTCCGTCAGCGCGGAGCGCAGGGTCCTCGCACCGTGGACCGTGCCGAAGTCGGGGTCGTCCGTGCGGGCCTTGCGGCCCGCACCGCACACGCGCATCCCGACGGCGCGCAACAGCCGGGCGATGGCCCGGCCGATCGGCCCCGTCCCCCAGACCAGCGCGGTGCGTCCGGTGATGCCGTCGCTGGGGCGCGGACGCCACTCACGGCGCCGCTGGTGCTCCCAGGTGCCGGGGAAGTCCTTGGCGAGGGCGAGGATCATGCCGAGGACGTACTCGGCGGTCGGCTGTTCATAGACCCCGCGGGCGTTGGTCAGGACAACGCGCGGATCGTTCACCAGGGCGGGGAACAGGAAGGAGTCCACGCCCGCTGACGCCGCGTGGACCCAGCGGGGTGCCTTCTCCGGATCCTCGGGCCAGGCCTCGCGGATGGCCGGGGTGCTGGTCACCCAGGCCAGGAGGACGTCGGCGCCGGGGAGGAGGTAGGGCAGCTCCTCCTCGGTCGCGTAGACGGTGTCCGCGAGGCTTTCGATGCGGTCGGTGGCGGGGGGCCGGTTGCCGCGGTAGAGGACGACGAGTCGCTCACCCATGTCAGGCTCCGACGGGGACGGCCATGTACTTGATCTCCAGGAACTCGTCGATGCCGACGCGTCCGCCTTCGCGGCCCAGGCCGGACTGCTTGACGCCGCCGAAGGGCGCGGCGGGGTTGGAGACCAGTCCGGTGTTGATGCCGATCATGCCGCTTTCGAGGCGTTCGGCGACGCGCAGGGCACGGTCGAGGTTCTGCGTGAACAGGTAGGCGGCCAGACCGAATTCGGTGTCGTTGGCGGCGGCGACGGCCTCGTCCTCGGTCTCGAAGGCACGGATCGCGGCGACGGGGCCGAAGATCTCGGTGTCGATGATCGCGGAGTCGGGGGCGATGCCGGTGAGCACGGTGGGCGGATAGAAGCAGCCCGGCCCTTCGGGGAGTTCACCGCCGGTCAGGGCGGTGGCACCGCGCTTGACGGCGTCCCGCACCAGGTCGTGGGCCTTGCTGCGGCCGGCGAGGTCGATGAGGGGGCCGACGTCGGTGCCGGGTTCGGTGCCGGGCCCGACGGTGAGGGCGGCCATGCGGGCGGCGAGGCGGGAGGCGAACTCCTCGGCGACGGAAGCCTGGACGAGGATGCGGTTGGCCGCGCAGCAGGACTCGCCCATGTTGCGCATCTTGGCGACCATGGTGCCCTCGACGGCCACGTCGAGGTCGGCGTCGTCGAAGACGATGAGGGGGGCGTTGCCGCCCAGTTCCATGGAGGTGCGGATGACGGTGTCGGCGCACTGGGCCAGCAGGATCCGGCCGACCTGGGTGGAGCCGGTGAAGGAGAGCTTGCGGATCTTCCCGCCGCGCAGGAGGGGTTCGACGACGCCGGCGGCGTCGGTGGTGGTGACGATGTTGAGCACCCCGGCCGGCAGGCCCGCTTCGGTGAGGATCTCCGCCAGGGCGAGGCTGGTCAGGGGGGTCTGGGGGGCGGGTTTGAGGACGATGGTGCAGCCGGCGGCGACGGCGGGACCGATCTTGCGGGTGCCCATCGCCAGGGGGAAGTTCCAGGGGGTGATGAGCAGGCAGGGGCCGACGGGCTGACGGGCGACCAGCAGACGGTTCTTTCCGTCGGGGGCGGTCATCAGGCCGCCGTCGATACGCACGGCTTCCTCGGAGAACCAGCGGAAGAACTCGGCGCCGTAGGCGACCTCGGCACGCGCCTCGGCCAGGGGCTTGCCCATCTCCAGGGTCATCAGCAGCGCGAGGTCCTCGGTGCGCGCGATGATGATGTCGTAGGCGCGGCGCAGGATCTCACTGCGCACGCGCGGCGGGGTGGCGGCCCAGGCGGCCTGCGCGGCGACCGCCGCCTCGACCGCACGCCGACCGTCGGCGGGTGAGGCGTCGGCGACCTGGCACAGTTCCTCGCCGGTGGCCGGGTTGTCGACGGACAGGGTCCGGCCGGACTCCGCGTCCTGCCAATCGCCGCCGATGAACAGCTGCTTGGGAACATCACGGACGACAGTCATGGTGAGTATCTCCTCGTAGGTGTGGTGGGACTGCCGACCGGTCAGCGGATGCGGTCGAGCGTCTTGTAGTAGGCGCCCGCGAAGGGCAGGAACCAGGCGGTGCCGTTGTAGAGGGGGATGCGGGGCGGGGCGATGTCGCGGACGGGGCTGACCTCGGGGTGGCCGTCCATCACCTCGGCCATGACGTGCCCCATGTGGGTGGCCATCTGGACGCCGTGGCCGGCGTATCCCATGGAGTAGTGGACGCCGTCCTCGGTCTGACCGGCGTGCACGATGCGGTCCATGGCGAAGCCGACGGAGCCGCCCCACACGTACTCGATCCTGGTGCGGGAGAGCTGGGGGAAGATCTCGCACATCTCACGGAACAGAACCTGTCCGCTCTTCTTGTCCGAGGTGGGGTCGGACGGTGCGAAGCGGGCGCGGCCGCCGAACAGCAGCCGGTTGTCCGGGGTGAGCCGGAAGTAGTGGCAGACCTTGTTGGAATCGACGATGAGTCGGGCCTTGGGGATGATGTCCCGGGCGAGTTCCTCGCCGAGCGGCTCGGTGACGATGATGAAGCTGCCCACGCAGACCTGCTGGCGACGCAGCCAGGGGAAGTTCTTGTCGGTGTAGGCGTCGGTGGCCATCATGACCTGCCCGGCACGGATGACACCGCGCTCGGTGCTGACCTCGAACCGGCCGGCGGCGGTACGCCGCACGCCGATGGCCGCGTTGCGCTCGTGGATCTCGACACCGGTGCGCTCGCACGCCTCGGCCATGCCGTGCACGAAGCGGCCGACGTGCAGTGCGGCGCTGAACGGGTCGAGCAGGCCGCCGTGGTAGGCGTCGGAGCCGATCTCGGAACGCAGCTCGGACTTGCCGATCAGAGTGGTCTTGTGCCCGAAGTACTTGGCCAGGTCGCGCTGTTGGGTCTTTTTGCTCTCGAAGTGCGCGGGGCGGGAGGCGACGCCCAGGCGTCCGACGCGGCGGAACTGGCAGTCGATGGACTCCTCGTTCACGAGCCGCTCGACGGTGTCCACGGCCTCGCCGTAGGAATTGTAGATCTCACGGGCCCGGTCGAGTCCGTACCGGCGGATGGCCTGGCCCACGCCGATGGTGAAACCCAGGTTGGCCATGCCGCCGTTGCGGGCGGAGGCACCGGAGCCGATCTGGCCCTTCTCCACGAGGGTGACACGGGCGCCCTTGCGGGCGGTGTGCAGGGCGGTGGACAGACCCGTCAGGCCGGCGCCGACGACCACCACATCGGTGTCCTCGGTCAGCGGCTTGCCGGACCGGTCGGGAAGCGCCCCAGCGGTGTCTATCCAGTAGGGAATCGTCTTCATGTCGGGTCCTTAGCGGGGAGTTTCGAAGGGGGGAGGCGGCCGGACCCACCAGGGCCCGGCCGACGGGGCCGCGGTCGCTGATCAGCAGAGGTGCCATCCGGAACAGCGGTGGGGAACGGTTGTGGACGCGGGCGGGGAGGCCGGCTCGCGCAGCCGGCGCGGAATCAGCTCGGCGCGGGTTACAGCACCGACAGGCCGTCGGTGCAGGACCTGCCGTCGATGTCTTCGGCGTACGGGCCCTCGCTGCGGCGGACGATGAACACTTCCTGGCACGGCATCGCGAGCGATCCGTCGGCGGTCATGTTCAGCGGGTGCCGCTGGGCGGTGGCTGCGGTCATACCGTCTCGCCTCCGGGGTTGGCGACCCCTGCCGTGTTCTCGACCGAGAGCAGGGAGCCCTGTCGTCCGGAGCCGATCCAGCGGACCAGGGCCACCAGGCCGAGGGCGAGGATCGCGAAGGCGGTGAGGAGCGCGCTGACGGCGGTGACGCTGGGGTCGATCTCGAAGGTGAGGGAGTTGTAGACCTGCACCGGGAGGGTGACGGTGTCGACGGAGGAGAGGAACTGGGAGATGTAGAACTCGTCGAAGCTGGTGATGAAGGAGAAGATCGCCGCCGCGATCATCCCGGGCGCGGCCAGGGGGAAGGTGATGCGCCGGGCGATGGTGAGGCGGCCGGCGCCCATGCTGGCCGCGGCGTCCTCCAACCGCTCGTCGATCCCGCGCAGGGTCGCGATCAGGATCAGCACCGCGATCGGTGAGGCCAGCACCGTGTGACCCAGCGCGATCGCGATCGGGCTGCCCAGCATCGCTGCGGGCTCGAACAGCAGGAACAGCCCGAGCGCGGTGACGATCTGCGGAATGACCAGCGGTCCGAGGACCAGGGCGAACACCGCGGAGCGCAGGGGGAGTTCACTGCGGACCAGGGCGGTGGCCGCGGTCACCGCGATGATGAGGGAGAACACGGTGCTCAGGGCGGCGACCAGGGCGCTGAGCGACATCGCGGCCGGCCATTTGCTGCCGTCGGCGAACAGGGCCTTGTACCAGTTCAGCGTCCACGTCTCGGGCGGGAACGCGGCGAAGGCGTTGCTGCTGAAGGAGGTGACGAGGATGACCACGATCGGCAGCGCCAGGAACAGCAGGATCACGGTGGCGACGGCGGTCAGGACGATCCGCCCGGTCAGGCTGCTGCGCAGTTCCATCATGACGAGCTCCTCTTCTTACGGCTGGCGCCGAGGGAGCTGACAAGCTTGACCAGCAGCAGTCCGGCGAAGGTGAGCAGCAGCAGGATGACGCCCTGTGCGGCCGCTCCGTTCCACTCGTTCTCCTTGGTGACCTGCTGGTTGATGAGAGTGGCGATCATCGTCTGATTCGGGCCGCCCATCAGGGCCGGGGTGATGTAGTAGCCCAGCGAGAGGATGAAGCTCAGCAGTCCGGCACTGGCCAGGCCCGGGGCGACCAGCGGCAGGTACACCCGGCGGAAGATGGTCACCCGACCGGCGCCCATGCTGGACGCGGCCGCGAGCAGGCGCCGGTCCACCCCGCGCATCACTCCGTACAGGAGCAGCACGGTGTAGGGGAGCATCATCGAGGTGGTGCCGATGACCACGCCGAGCTCGTTGTAGAGCAGCTGGTAGGGGGCGCCCGGTGCCCAGGCCAGGCTCTCGTTCACCAGGCCCTTGTCGCCGAGCATGATGATCCAGCCGTAGGTGCGCACCAGGGCGCTGACGAAGTGCGGCACGACCACGACGAGCATCGCCAGGCCGGCGAGGATGGGCTTGAGCCGGGAGATCGCCTGGGCCAGGACGAACCCGAACACCAGGCTCAGCACCGCTGTCTCGGCGGAGATCCGCAGCGTGGTGAACAGCACCGACAAGTTGACGCCGGTCAGGGCGTCGGCGTACCAGTGCAGCGTGAAGGAGCCGTCGGCGTCCTTCAGGCTGAGCAGCAGCGTGCTGAAGATCGGGTAGACGAACAGCACCAGCAGGTAGATGACGACCGGCAGCGCGTACAGGATCCCGACGCGGGTCCGGCGCGAGGCCAGCAGCTTGCGCGGGCGTGCGGGGGCGGTGGCGGTGAGGGTGGCGGCCATGGCTCACCCGCCCTGTTCGTCGGCGAAGAGGTTGACGTCCTCGGGGTCGGCGGTGATCCCGACCCGCTCGCCCGCGACCGGACCCCGCCCCGCGGGTACCTCCATGCGCAGCAGCGGCCCGTCACCGCCGTCGATGCGCACGCCCGCGCGGACCAGGGTGCCCACATAGGTGGCGGTCTCGACCGTGCCGGTACAGAACCCGTCGTCGGCGGCGGAAGCCCGCAGCCGGCCCGGCTGCACAGCCACCTTCACCCGAGTACCGGGGGCGAGCTGGTGGCGGCGCGCCTTGAGCAGGCCACCACTGCCGTCGAGGCGGACCAGGGTGTGCTCGCCGTCGTGCTTGTCGATGCGGCCGGGCAGGAAGTTCGCCGCGCCCAGGAAGTCCGCCACGAACGGCGTCCTCGGCCGCTCGAACAACTCCCTCGGGGTGTCGAACTGCTCGATCAGGCCGTTGCGCATCACCGCGATGCGGTCCGACATGACCAGCGCCTCTTCCTGGTCGTGCGTCACATAGATGACGGTCAGGCCCAGTTCCTGCTGGATGGTCTTGATCTCGACCTGCAGCTGGTCACGCAGCTTCTTGTCCAGCGCGCCCAGGGGTTCGTCCATGAGGATGACCGGCGGGCGGTAGACCAGCGCCCGGCACAGCGCCACACGCTGCTGCTGACCACCGGACAGCTCACGCGGCTTGCGCCCGCCGAACCCGGACAGCCCGGCGATCTCCAGCGTCTCCCCCACCCGGCGGCGGATCTCGTCCTTGCCCACCCCGCGCAGGGTGAGGGGGAAGGCGACGTTCTCACTGACCGTCATGTGCGGGAAGAGCAGGTACTGCTGGAAGACGAAGCCCAGGCCCCGCTTCTGCGGTGCGAGACGGGTGACGTCACGGTCCCCGACGGTGATGGTGCCGGAGTCGGGTTCGCAGAACCCGGCGATCATCATCAGCGTCGTGGTCTTGCCCGACCCCGACGAGCCGAGGAAAGTGACGAACTCACCCGCCGCGATCTCCATCGACGCCTCGTCGACCGCGACGACATCGCCGTAAGTCTTGCGCAGAGCCACCACCGACAGCGCCTTGCCGGTCGCGGTGGCCGGCTTGACGCCGGCCACCTTCACCGACGGTGCGGCGACACCGAAATCAGCCACGAGCCCACTCCAACCAGCGCTTGGTGACGGCCGACTCGTTCTTCAGCCACCAGTCGACGTCCGCGTCGAAACCCTTGTCGTAGTACTTCGGCGCACCCGCCAGCGCGTTGCGCTCGTCCTCGCTGAGCTTGGCGTAGGCCAGCGGGGAGGACGGGTTCGACGGGAACGCCTTGGCCAGGGCGGCCTGGCTCTCCGCACGCAAAGCGAAATCCATCAGCTTGTAGGCGTTGTCCACGTTGGCCGCGCCCTTGGCGATGGCGTAACCCGAGAACTGGCGGCGCATGCCGTTGAGCTGCCTCTCCACCGGGACGCCCTGCTTCTGCAGGTCGGCGATACGGCCGTCCCAGACGGTGGACATCGTCACTTCCTGGCGGCTGAGCAGCACACCGGGCAGCGGGCCGCTGTCCCAGTACTTCTTGATGTCCGGCCGCAGCTGGGACAGCACCTTGAACGCGCGGTCGACGTCGAGCGGGTAGAGCTTGTCCGCGGGCACGCCGTCGGCCAGCAGCGCGAACTCCAGCTCCGGCAGGTCACCGTCCGGGCTGCACATCGCACGGCCGCCCTTGAACGCCTTGGCGTCGAAGAAGTCCGCCCACGACTCGGGCTTCTTGCCGCCGAAGGCGTCCGTGCGGTAGGCGATGCACTGGCCGTAGAAGCTGTGGCCGATGGCATGCTGGGTGATCTGGTTCTCTGGGATCTCCGCGCTCTTCACGCTCTTGAGCCGGTCGAGGTCCAGCGCCTCCAGCGCGTCGTGCTTGACGTACTTGGTGTGCGACACCATCGCGTCGTTGATGAGGTCACACTGCGGGCGGCCCTGCTTGATCTGGGCCAGCAGCGGGGCGTTGTCCAGGTTGAGCACCTTGACGCTGATGCCGGTCTCCTGGGTGAACGGCGTGTAGATCGCCTTCTGCAGCGCCGCGCCGTAGGAACCGCCGCTGTCACGGACGACCACCGTCTTGCCGCCCTTGCCGCCGCCGACGGAGCCGGACCGGCTGGTACCGGTACCGCAGGCGCTGAGGGCCGTCGCGGCGGCTGCACCCGCCGTGACCCCGCCTATTCCTCTCAGGAACAGTCTGCGGTCTATTCGGGTGTCTTTCATCGTGTGCCTCCTGGTGGTGCCGGCCGCGAGAAGGGGTGCGGCTGGGGACGTGGAAAGCGGCGGCCGGAGCTGGGTCTGGGGGGTGGTGATCCGCCTCGTCGGAATCGACGCCCTGGTCTGTGGGCCGCAGGGTTGGGCGCGTGGCCGTGGCGGGGTCCCACGGGAGGGCCAGGGCGGCCAGTCCCGCGTCGGGAGGGTGAGGCCACGCATGCCGTAGGGGATCCGCCCGCCGGCCAGGGCGGGACCGTGTGCTCCCCGCTGCCGGCCGGGGCGATGGTGCTGCGCTGGATGTCGCTCTGAAGCCGGTACTTCGAGTTCTACGCGGGCGTCGTCGGCATGGACTGCGGATCCTTCGAGGTGCCGGGGCGGGACGGTGTGCGTCGCGGGTCGGATGCCGGGTCAGATGCCGGGTCAGATGCCGAGCATGGTGTTGAGCTCGTCCAGGGACTTCACCGTCACGTAGTCGTATCCGTGGGTGACCGGGTCGCAACCGCGGTCCAGGAGGACGAGGTTGCGGAAGCCCATGTCGTGCATCGGCATCAGGTCGTAGCGGGTGTGGGAGGAGACGTGCACGAAGTCCTCGGGGGACGCGTCGAGCTGGTCGAGCATGTACTCGAACGCCGCGTAGCGGGGCTTGTAGCAGCCGGCCTGCTCCGCGGTGAAGACCGCGTGGAAGTCCGCACCGAGGCGGGGCACGCTCTCCTCGAGGAAGGCGTCCTCGGCGTTGGAGAGGATCACCAGCTTGTAGTTCTCGCCCATCTTCTTCAGCGGTGCCGGCACATCGGCGTGCGGGCCCCAGCTGCGGACGCCGTCGGCGAACCGCTTGCCGGCGTCCGGGGCGGCCTTGATGCCCCACTTGCGGCAGACCCCCTCGAAGGCGTCCTGCAGCGTCTGCTCGTAGGGCTTGTACTCGCCGCAGACCGAGTCGTAGCGGTAGCCGCGGAACTCCTTGACGAACTGGTCCCAGTGCTCGGCCGGGATCTGGTCGCCGACGAGTTCACGCGTGATGGGGGTCATCGGCCACTCGATCAACGTGCCGTAGCAGTCGAACGAGACGTACTTCGGGCGGAACTGGAACGAGGGAATGGGCATGGAAGTGCTCCACTTTCTTGGTTCGGGGAACTGGTTACGTGCGACACCGCTTTCGGGAATGCCCATGACAGAGGTGTCGGAGTGGAGGGTGATGGCGTCGACGTTCGCCGGGATCAGGCGGCGCCGACTCCTGCCGGAGCGAGGAAGTCGATCGGGTGCTCCGTGGTGCCGTCGAGCGCCAGGTCGGCGGCGATCTCTCCCATCGCGGGCGAGAACTTGAAGCCGCTGCCGGAGAACCCGGCCATGACGATGATGTCGTCCTCGCCGGGGAGATGACCGACGAGCGGGTTCCCGGAGTCGGTGTAGCCCTCCATGTAGGCCGACATCCTGATGGGGTCGGGGTTCAGGTCGGGCATGAGTTCACCGATGAGCTCGCGGAAGACGCCGAGTTCCTCGGGGCGGACGGTACGGTCGAGCCGTTCGGGCTCGGGCACCGGCGCATGGTATTTGAAGGAGAGACCGAGCTTGACGGAGATGCCGTCGGGCGACGGGATCCCGAAGCAGTCGTGGGGTGCGGCGCGTACGAAGGAAGGGGCACCGCCCACGAACCAGTCGTGCCGGGTGGGCAGGTGCCAGGAGCAGATCACCCGGCGGACGTCGACGGTCCGGGGGAGGTCCGGGAGCAGGGTGTTGATCCACGGGCCCACGGTCACCACAGCGGCGTCCACGTGGTCCGTGCCCTGGTCGGTGACGACCCGCACCCCGCCGCCCGCCGCGGGGACGACCTCGCGCACCGTGGTGTAGCGGTGCAGCCGGGCACCCAGCTGCTCGGCACGGGCGGCGGCGGCCTGGATCGACGCCTCCGGCCTGATGACGGCGCCCAACCGGTCGAGGACCGCCGTGTGTCCGTCCGGAAGCCGGTGCTGCGGGTAGCGGCGGGCGAGTTCCTCCCGGTCCAGTACCTCGTGATCCAGCCCATGGGCGGCGCTGGTGGACAGGAGGAGGCGCATGGACGGTGAGACGGTCTCTCCCATCACGAGGCTGCCACTGCGGCGTCGCAGCGGCCGGCCCGTCTCCGCCTGGAGCTGCTCCCACATCCGGTCCGCGAGCTGCAGCAGCGGAACGTACCCGGGCTCGCCGAGGTGGGCGGCTCGGTAGATGCGGCTCTCGCCCCCGGCCGCGCCACGGTCGTGACCCGGTGCGTACCGGTCGTAGCCGATGACCTCGGCTCCGCGGGCCGCCAGTCGCCACATGGCCTGGCTGCCCATGCTTCCGGCACCGATCACGGCGACGCGCTTCGGGACGCGCATGAGGTCGCTCCTCTCGATGGTGTGGGTGGTGGCAGTCGGGCCCCAGCACTGTGCGGACACCGTGCGGACCTTTCCGGTTCGCGTCCTGCTGGGGATGGCGTTCACTCTCCGCCCGGGGGAACCTGCAGGGCAACCCACACTGTGTTCCGCCTTGCAGCCTTCTTGAGACGGTCTGTCACTGCGGACGGCTGGGCGGCGCCTGCGCCGGCCCCCCTCTTGTCACGATGAGTGGCCGATGCGAAAGTGAGCCGGATTCCCCTCGGATGAAAGCACCATCTATGCCACCCAGACGTCATACACCCGGGCACTTCCCCACACTCAGGGAAGTACTGCGCCTGCCCGTGCTCGCCGAAGGGATGCCTCGCGTCCTGGCAGGCGAGGCACGGCTGGACAGCCCGGTGCGCTGGGTGCATGTCACCGAGCTGCTCAATCCCGCCGATTTCCTGGAGGGCGGCGAGCTGGTACTGACGACCGGCATGCCGCATCCCGAGAACGCCTCCGAGCTGCGCGGCTACGTCGACCAGCTCTCGGACGTCGGCGCGGCCGGCCTGATCGTGGAGCTCGGGTACCGGTATCAGAAAGTGCCCCACGAGCTGGTGGCGGCGTGCCGTGCCCGTGATGTGCCGCTGGTCGAGCTGGCCCGCGGCGTCCGGTTCATCGACGTCACGCAGACGGTGCACGCGCTCATCCTCGACGCCCAGGGGGCCCTGCTCCGCCGCGGGCGGGACATCCAGGACATCTTCACGGCCCTGACGTTGCGGGGCGCGGACCCCGAGGAACTGGTGCACACCACCGCGGAACTCACCGGAGCCCCCGTGGTACTCGAGGATCTCACCCACCGGGTCCTGATGTGCGAGCTGCTCGGCCGGCCGTACGAGCCCGTGGTTTCGGCCTGGCCGCGGCGCTCGCGGGCCGCCCCGACGCCGGAGAGGATCACGCCGAGCGGCCCGGAGGGGTGGCTGATCGCGCCGGTGCAGGACCACCACGGCCCGTGGGGGCGGCTGGTCCTGCTGGAGGACCGGCTGAGCGCCGAGCCCGACCCGGAGCACGTCCTGGTGCTGGAGCGTGCGGCGATCGCGCTGACCATGGCGCGTCTGGCGGGGCATGCCTGGTGGGAGCGCCGGGCCCACCGCTCCGTACTGCGGGACCTGTACGAACGGCGTTTCCGCTCCCCCGCGGACGCCCGCGCCCGCGCCGAGGCACTAGGACTGCCCACCCTCGGCCACCGCCTCTTCGCCGTGGTCATCCACCACCCGTACACCGGCGCCCAGGGGGAGCACCTCGACGAACGGATCGCGAAGGCCCTGACGCACACCGGTGTCCGCGCCCTGGTCGGCGAAACGGCCCCCGGCCGCATCGGTGTCCTCGTGGCTCTGGCACAGGCGAGCGCGTGGCAACCGGTCGCCGAGCGGATCGGCCGCCTGACCCGGGAAGAGCTCGGACCGCGGGCGGTCGTCGCCGTCGGCCCCGGGGTGACCGACCTCGGCGGGATCGCCCGGTCGTGGCAGGAGGCGGAGCAGACGGCCGAGGCCATCACACCAGCCTCCCCGGAGCGGTGGTTCTACGTCCCCGCCGACGTCCGGCTGCCGGAGTTGCTGGGCGTCCTGCGCGAGGACACCCGTCTTCAGCGGTACGCGGAACGGCAACTCACCCGCCTCATCGAGCACGACGACCGCAACGGCGGCGATCTGCTCCCGGCACTGCGCGCCTATCTGGCGGCGGCCGGGAACAAGTCGGTCGCGGCGAAACGCGTCGGTATGTCCCGGCAGGCGTACTACCAGCGCCTGCACACCATCGAGCGGCTCCTCGGCTGCGACCTGGAATCAGGTCTGCAGCGCACGTCCCTGCACGTCGCGGTGCTGGTTCTGGACGCGGGAGAAGTATCTGCTCCCGACGCGTGACAGGGCTCACGGAGTTGTGGCAGAGCGTTGCCGACCCGCGCCCCGCTACGAAACCGAGATCAGAAGAACAGCAGGTCAGACGCCCTTTGCCGCGGGCTCCAGAATCGCCACGCACTCCACATGATGCGTCATCGGGAAGGTGTGCAGTTTGACCCTTGTCAGGAAACATGCAGGTCAGAGGCAGTTTCGAGGCGAAATCTAAGCCCCTCCGGGAGCCTCGTGCGTCATACGTGCGTCACCGCCACAGACGCTCGTCAGAGCCGCACGGATCCCGATCGACACTCTGACCACAAGCCTACGCGGCGGCAGGCCGCACCGCCGGACTTCGGGAGTTGCCGCTTTCCCCACTCGAAGCACCGCAAAATCAAGGATTAACGCCAATAGCCCCCTGACCGGCAGGTGCCAGATCAGGGGGCTTGGGGGGCGGCAGGGGTCACGGGCGCAAGGAGCAGCAGCAGGCCACCCGGCCACTGCGTGGGTGGATCCACCACCACACACCCTTGGCCCGGATGCATCCTCGGCCGCCCTCGGCTCGTGCGGGACCAAGGCGATCGCCGACAGAAGCGCGTAGACGTTCACTTCACTACTGCGAAGGTCGGCGTCGGACCGCCGCCTACAACTCCCTCGGGCGTCGGCACGATCAACTGGGATTCCAGTCGAGTCCATGCACCCAAGACAGCCTGGTGAGAGTCCGGAACCAGATGGGCGTATCGCTGAGTCGTGTGGTGGCTCTCGTGACCGAGGAGGTGCTGAACCTCGTACAGGGAGACTCCCTGCTGCACCAACCACGACGCGCACGTATGCCGCATCGCGTGGGGCGGATAGTGCGGAACCGGCCGCAGTTTCCCATCCTGGTCAACATACTTCGCCTCATCGACGGCAGGCCACCACGTCTGTCGACGCCAGTTGCCGTCGACAAGCAACCGCCCGGCGCGTCCCTTCGTAACAGTGGTAAAGACCACCCCGTCAGGATCACGACCGCGCATATGCCTGGACATCGCTTCAAGTACGTGGTCCGGAATTGGCACTTCGCGCCGACTCTTCGAACTCTTCGGATACTCCTTTATCCCCGATGTTGTATTGACCTCAACAACGAAGAGACGTGAGCGAAGCCAGTCAATCCGATGCCCGTGCAGACCCGAAAGTTCTCCCCATCGCAGGCCGGTATAGAAGCCCAATAGAGCCATTGTCTGCCACGGTGGCGACAGCCTATCGAGGACCGACTGCGCCTGAGCCTGCGTAAACCACTGAGGAGGCTTGACGACCTCTGGAGGGAGTTCGATGCGCCGACACGGAGTAACCGCGATCAAATCCTCATCGACCGCATCGCGCATCATGGTAGACAGCAAGTTGTAGGCTCGCCGGATTGCTGATGCGCCCTTACCATCAACGACGAGCTTGCGAACCCAAGTCTGCACGTCCATACGTGCCATCTCACGCAATTCCCAGTCGCCCCAGTGGGGCATGACATGCGTGCGGATCGTGGAAGCGTCCCCGCTCAAGGTCCGCGGCTCGACGACACGGGCCTCCCACCACCGGTCGTGCCATTCATGAAACTTAATCTTTCCGGCGCGCGGATCACGAACCGCACTGCGAGCAAGCTGCTCTTCGAGTTTTACTCCCCACGAACGAGCCTGCGTCTTCAGGGGGAACGTTTCCGTGATTCGCTCACCGGCACGATTTCGGACCGTGGCCTGCCATTTACCAGACGGCAACTTGCGTACGTAGGGCATTAAACCTTTCCACCGATTACAGGAATTGCAGCAATGACTCGGAGCATGAACTCTACAAAGCCGACTTAGTGGTTTTCGATAGGGCCATGCGACGCTCGATCAGGGCCTCCACCTCGCGTCCGGGAATCCGGACACGGGACCTTTCGACTCCGGTGCGCATGTCGACAACAGTCAGCTCACCGGACTCGATGTATCGGTAAACGGATCGCCGGCTGACATCGAGCATTTCAGCGACGCTCCGAACGGAATGCAGTTTGTCGCACACGCGTGACAACCTCCGGACTATCGCCCCCAACATGGCGGGCACGGGCAGGACCACGTCCGCACCGAATCCACCGCCAAGCAGCCGGTGAGGACGACATCAACTGTCCGGAGAAACCCCGGTTTCGGTAACCGGGGATCGTCTGCTAGGTATCGCTCTGCGCGACAGGGAGATACCCGCGCACCGCGTCAGTCTCAGACAGAAGGCCAACAGGCATACCGCTACGGGCGGGAGTCACGTGAGCATCAAGTACTCGTCGCCCATGAGTCGGTGGAGGTTGCGGACCACGAGCGCGCCCGGAGGACCAACGCCCCGAGAGGATGAGGGCAGTGAAGCCAGCCGATCGGATTGCAGGATTCGACAGGTGGACCTCCTTGGGACTGTGTTTCTGTCGCGGGACCGAATAGCGCGGGCTGTGGACTCAAGGGCGGCCAGCCGTCTGCCGATTGCCCCCAAGGCCCACACTCCTTCGCTGACCTGGGCGTTTTCCGGGTCGTTGTACGTTGACATGATCTCCGAGGAGGTTCCAGTCCGTTGGAGTTCTTTCTCGTCTGCCATGAGCTGAAGGCGTCGGCCGGCACTCGCTCCCTGCTCAGCGTTGCCTGCTGATGTCTGGCCGTGACTGGGTTCCGTCCATTCGATGGAGTTCGGCGCTTACTGCGACGTGCTGACGACACCGAACGGTCAGCCCACTACGGCAATGTCCGCCTGGCGGAGATCCTTGGCCGGTACCGCATCGACAGCATCGTCGACCGGTTCATCCGCCGAGCGGAACCCGAACTGTGCGGCTGTGCACAGGGGCGACAGAGTCGCGGTCGCCGGGCAAGGTCGGACGGTGCGCCTCGCCCGGCACTGGCCCCGTGCTCCAGACCTTGCTGCACCACCCTGCCGAAGGCGACGCATGGGACACCGCTATCAGTAGCCCCGTCGACGAGAAGACCGTCACTGCCGCCACGAAGCCCCTCAGAGCAACCACGGCACAGCCAAGCCGATCCCGCTGACGATGCTTGCCCCGTGCCCAGCCCTCGGCCACTGCGCACACAGTTGGCCGGGCCTCGGTCGCGGAACACCGAACACCGAACACCGACGGGCAGGGGATATCGGGAGCCAGACTATGGTGAGGCCGGTTGCGGTGGCGGCGCGACGGCGTCACCGCAGAATGACGGAAGGCAGGAGTTGACAGGTGGCAGATGCTGACCGGCTGCCGTTGCCGCTCAGAGCGGACGCGCGGCATTGGATGACGGTCGCACCGCAGCGCCGGGTTCTCGGTGTGGTGCACAACATCACGTCAGCCACCCGGCTCCTGGACCTTCTTGCGCTCTTCGACGGCGACGAGCGGATTCAGGTTGTCTTCTCCTGCACAGATTCCTCCGCACTGGACGGAGGCGTGTCCGATTTCTTGCTCCGCCGGGGAATGCTCATGATTCCTTGGCAGGTCGCCGTCGCGGAGAATTTCGACCTCGCTCTCGCTACAAATCGGGGCGGAGACTTGCACCAGCTTCGATTTCCGCTGATTGGCACACCCCATGGGGCTGGCTATAATAAATACTTGAGCCGGGAGCCGGGAGCCGGGAGCCGGGAGCCGGGAGCCGGGAGCCGGGAGCCGGGAGCCGGGAGCCGGGAGCCGGGAGCCGGGAGCCGGGAGCCGGGAGCCGGGAGCCGGGAGCCGGGAGCCGGGAGCCGGGAGCCGGGAGCCGGGAGCCGGGAGCCGGGAGCCGGGAGCCGGGAGCCGGGAGCCGGGAGCCGGGAGCCGGGAGCCTTCGGACTCACGGAGGAGTGGCTCCTGCACGATGGGGACGTTGTCCCGTCAGCGATCGTCCTGTCCCACAAGGAGCAGCTCGATCGGCTTGCGGTCAGCTGTCCACAGGCGTTGCCCATGGCCGTTGTGGCCGGCGACCCGTGTATCGACCAACTGCGCGCCAGCCTCGCCTTCCGCGAGAGCTACCGTCAGGCGTTTGGGCTGTTGCCGGGCCAGCGGCTCGTGGTCGTGTCCTCGACGTGGGGAAGTGGTTCGGTGCTCGGCTCACCCCGCGCCGACGTTCTCCGTCGAGTTTTGGCCGAGCTTTCCGCTGAAGAATTCCGTGTGCTCGCGGCTGTCCATCCGAATGCCTGGCATGGCCATGGCTCGTGGCAGCTGCACAGTTGGTTGGCTCCGTTTTTGGATTCCGGGCTTCTCTTGCCGGTTCCGGAAAGCGACACATGGAAGGCGGCCCTCTGCGCGGCTGATTTCCTTCTGGGAGACCATGGCTCCTTGACCATGTATGGAATTGCGTTGGGAATTCCCTGCATTCTCGGCGCCTTCGACGAATCGAAGGTGGCACCGGGATCCCCCATGGCCAGGCTCGGCCGGATACTGCCTCGCCTGTCCGCCGATCGCCCCCTGCTGCGCCAGATCGCCGCCTTGGACGGGCAGCGGGACGATCCGGAGCTCCAGGCGGTCGGGGAGACCGTCACGTCGGAACCGGGCCGCTCTGCCGAGTTGCTGCGCCGGTTGTTCTACACCTGGCTGCGGCTGGACGAACCCGGCCATCCCGCGTCCGTGTCCGCGATACCCGTACCGTCCCAGCCCTCCGGCCCGGCCGCCCACCGCGTTCCTCATGAAGCGCCCATGTTCGTCACCGTTTCCGTGACGGACAGCGGCACTGGGGCAGCTGACGGTGAAGTGATCGTCCGCCGCTACCCCGCGGCGCGGCAGAACGGCCATGGCCCGCACATCGCCTCGGCTCATCTGGCCGCCGACCGGGACGACCCTGACCGCCGATGGCCGCGTACCGCCGACGTGCTGCTGGTTCCGCGCGGGCGCACGGCGGCCCGTCCGGAGGACGACCCGTGGTGCGCCTGGGCTACAGAGTCCTCCGGCTGCGGGCTGTTCGCCGCAGAAACGGAGGAGGGCGGGTGCCTAGCGCTGCTTCCGGACGGCGGTCGTGTGCGGGTGAGCTGGCAGGAGCGTCCCACCTGGGCGGCCTTCGCTCTGGCGGCGTCGGCGTTCTACGCGTGGACGGTGCGCGAGGGCGCTGCGGGGGCGGCCCGTGCCCGCCCGACACGGTCGGAGCGGATCGTCGTGCGTGCCGGCGACCTGCCCGACCCGGGGCTGCTCGACCTGGCCTACGTCTGAGCCCACCTCGGTGGCGGCCTGTGCGCCCCCGGCCCCTACTCCTGCTCGTCGCCGTCCTGCTCCAGGCGGTGCCGTGCGTCATCCTCGTGAATGCTGTGTTCCTCCGCGTAGAGCGCGCGGGCGGAGGTCCAGTCTTCGACGGCGGCCTCCCGCTCTCCCAACTGCGTGCGGACGTCTCCGCGCAGGAGGAGAGCCTGCGCAGCGTAGTAGGCCGAGCCCACGCCGGTCATGCCGTCCACCGCCAGGTCCAGTGCCTCAACAGCTTCGCGCAATCGCCCGCAGGCACGGCGGTTCTCGGCGAGACGCAGCCGGGCCTTGGCCATGTTGAAGCGGTCCGGTCCGTCCGGAAGGCCCTCGAACTCCTCGACCGCGCACAGGAGTTCACCTTCCGCGGCGTCGTAGCGCGCGAGGGCCGTATGCGTACCGCCCAGGTGCAGAGCGAGGAGGGCCTTGCCACGGGGATGGTCGATCCCCTCCAGCGCGGCTTGGGCACGGCTGAACAGATCGATCGCGCGCTCGGGGCGCTTGAGCTTGCGTTCGAGCAGTCCCAGTCCTTCCAAGACGCTGGACTCTGTGCGACGTTCGCCCTCGCTCCGGCCAGGCACACCGGGGTTCACCAGGCTCAAAGCCTGTTCGAAGTACTCTCGGGCCAGCCGCGGATCGCCCTCCTCCACGTTCCAGCGTTCGAGGTGCGCGAAGCCCACCTCGTAGGACGCGCGGGCCACCGCCATCGTGTCACCGGTCTCCAGCGCCGAGGCCAGACCGATCTTGGCCGCCTCGATCCACTGGGTGTGGCGCCCGGTACGGAGGCAGAAGGTCCGGATGGCCTGGCTCAGGCGCCACGCCTCCAGGTGAAGCTCCGCCTCGGCGGCCGACCGCACGGCGGCGAAGATGCCGGCCTCGCGTCGAGCCAGCTCGCGCAGAGCCTCGCTCTGTTGGCGCTCGTCGGCTGCCGTGTCCGCCGGGAAGGCGTTCATGGGGCTGTAGAGCCAGCGCGTCGACAGCGTCTGCTCACCCCGCTCGGTGATCCGCAGGAAGTGATGGGCGATCCGCCGCCGCACCGCCAAGCGTTCACTTTCCGTCTCGTCGCGCTCCGCGACGGTCGACGCGTGATCGTGGACGAGGATGTGCATCCGGTACGCGTCGAGCCCCCGGCGCTCGACCGGACCACCCGAAATCAAGGCGCTCAGCGCGGCACGCACCTCCGACGGCTCCCAGTCCGGTACGAGCGCGAACACGGTGTCCAGCTGGAAATCCTCGCACATCAGCAACCCCAGGCGGCGATAGAGCTGCGCCGTCCGTACGGCCATGCGCCCGTAGGCCAGTTCGAGCGCTTCCGGCAGGGGATTCGGATCGTCCACGTCGAGCAACTCCTGTCGTGCGGCGCGGTCGGCGAGCCGGGCACCGACGTCCTCCACAACGCCGGGGACGGGCGCCTTCAGATGTCCGGCGATCAGCCGCAGCGCCAGCGGCAGGCCGCCCAGGTGCCGGACAATCGGTTCGAGCTTGGCCGGGTCCTCGGTGGTACGGCTCACCTTGACCAGGAGTTCCAGAGCGTGCTCGTCCCGCAGCGCCGGAACCGGGAGTAGAAGGAACTCCAGGAAGGCCGTCAGGTCGTGCGGTGCCTCCTGCCCCGTCATGAGGACGACGCCGTACGGCTGGTCGGTCAGCAGCTCACGCACCTGACGGGTCGTCGTGACATTCTCCAGCAGGAAGACCACCGACCGCTCACGCAGTTCGTGACGTACCCGCCGCGCCTTGGCCGGGACGTCGGCCGGACGCTCGTCCCTCGGCACGTCGAGCTCGTCCAACCAACGCTCCAGCACCACCGCCGGGTCAGCCATCCGCCCACCCCGCATCCCAAGGTCGGCCTGGAGGAACACCCCGACGAGGACGTCCCGGTGCGAGTGGACCCACTGTCGCGCCGTACTGCGCTTCCCCACCCCTCGTACACCGCTGAGGAACACAGACGTCACCGTCCCGGACGCCCGGCACACGCGCCAGTGACTGTCCATCTCCCGGAACAGTGCGGTGTGGTTGACGTAGTGGAGAAGAGCCGAGGACGCCTCGGCGGACGTCGCCCTCGTCAGAGCCTCTCCGACGAGCTCGCGCGCCTCCCGCACGGCGTCCGGACGTTCGGCGAACACTTCCAGCACCCGACTCGACAACTCGCCCGTGATCTCGTCCACCGTGTTCTCGTCGCCGGCCTCCCGCGCCTCCAGCGCCTGGCGACGAGCTTGCTCCAGTTCGTCGTCAACCGCCGTCTCCTCGGCTCCGTCACGGACGAACAGCGCCACCAACCGGCCCTTGCCCCAGGTCCAGGCGTCCTGCACGGCGTTCCCCACCAGGCTGCTGATCACGATGCTCCCGAGAGCGACGATCTCCGGGTCCACTGCACTCCCCACGAACGATCTGAAACTGTTGTCTCCTCACCGTAGGGATCACACGTGCGCGTCCGCAGGTGTTCGAAACAACCTGGCACGTGCAGATTCACGTACGACCCCCAGCTACTCCTATCTGGCCGACGGAGCACGGACCTGCGGTCGCGAGCATCCGCCACACAAGCCTCACTTGACGTCACGGAGCAGCGCGAGCACCTGCGGGTTCGTACCATCCGCTACCCCAATGCCCTTCCACACACTGCGTAATGATCGCCCCTCAAGCTGAACCGTGCTCACCAGGTTCACCAATCCTGACTTGCGCACTCCGAACCCTATGTTTCTTGAACATTTTGCGCTAAATCTGGTTCTGATCGGTTGCATGGAACTGTTCCATACGATTCTCTGGAGCAGCATGGGACGAGAAGAGTCGTTCAAGCCCGAGGTTCTTCGGCAGCTACGGGAACTTGGGGGTGTGAGCCGTCGCGCGCTCGCCGACGCTGTAGGCGTCACTCAGCGGACTGTCGCCTACTGGGAGAGCGGTCAGCGCAAGCCGGAAGCCCGCCAGCTGCCCGCTCTGATGAGCTTCTTCAAGGTCGATGTTCACTACCTCACGAACCGTCCCAGGGGAAGTACGACTCTCCGCGATCTCCGACGGGAAGCCGGGTTCAGCAGTGCTGACCACGCGGCGCAGGCCGTGTCCAGCAGGAAGGTCATGCGTGGCATCAGCTTCGACGGCACCAAGCTGCTCCGCCTTGAACGCGGCCTGCCGGTACGCGGCGTAGCCTGCTCCACGCCCGAGCACGCCGGCCGCTTGGCCAAGGCCCTCGCCCTGGTGTACAAGCTCCCCGAGCACGTGGTCGTTGATGCATGGCGCAGAACCCGGCCTGACGAGCCCGCCCCGGTACTGCCGAAGCCGGGCCCCCGCCCGGAACGCTCCGCCCTCATGGAAACCTGGAACGGTCTCAATGACCGCCAGCGGATCTACCTGGAAGCCTGCTTCCTCCAAGACACAGAAGAACAGCGGGCAGAGCGCAAGCGCCACGCGCACAGCGGCCAGCGTCGCCCCGCCGCCGAGTGGCGGAAGATGACGCTCGCCCTCTACGCCCCGCCGGAGATCACCGGCTACAGCCGTCTTCAAGAACGCCTCCGCGACCACGGGGTCCATGACCCCGGCACCGGCCCGTCCATCGCGGCGCTGAATCGGCGCGGCCTGATCACCGTGCACCACGACACCGTCACGATCCCCGGAGCCGGGCGGGTCAAGCGGAGTCGGGTCGAGATGACCAAGCGGGGCAGAGCGGTTGCCCGCGCCGGCCTCGGCGTTTCCCGTAGCCAAAGCACTCTCGCCCCGATGATGTCGGTGTGGTTGTGGCGCACGCTGGTGCGCGTTGCCTATGCCAGTCAGCACGGCGGCGATTACGACCTGGTCGGCCGGGCTCGCCTGCACTTGACGGTGAAAAGCGGTCCTGGCCAGGAGGCACCCTCTCGGGGCTACCTCGAACACAGACTCCCCGAGGGAGCAACCTGGGGGCGGCACGCCTGGTATCCCTCAGCCTCCGGCTGGAGACACATCGCTGACTACCTCTCCCAGTACCGCGAGCTGTATCCGACGGTTCCCACCGACGGCCTCGAAGACCTCATCCCGCCGCAGTACCGGACCCCGACTGTCAGTGGTGGCTCGTAGGCTGCCCGCATGTCCGAGCACGGCGAAGCACACACTGATCAGTGGCAGTTCGACGAGACAGTCCTGCGGGCCGCCAGCGCGTTTGTACTGTGCGAGGAGGCCCGCTACAACGACGGTCTCTCCTCCGGGCAGCGCGTCGAGAAACTGATGGAGGCTCAGGGAGTGATCATGGCGACGGTCGGCCCCGGCCACCGCGTCACCTTCCGGGACCTTCTCGATCGTCTTTCCGGGGACCAGGCCGGGAGCCTCGTCGGTATCTTCCCCGAAGAGGCACTCACCGGCCCCCTGCGTAACCTCCGCTTCCTCGACAGTGTGGGCGTTTCCACTCAGGAGGGCTGCGACCTGCTATGGGAAGCCGCGGAGATCTTCAAGATCGCCGACAAGAAGCAGAGACGCGGGGAGAGGTTTACTCACTTCGAGCTCGAGAGTGAGTTCGGCCAGGAGCAAGTATTCAAAGCCATTAAGGGCGGCCTCTACGAGCGGCACCGCCGGAACATCATCGAATACCCTGTCTGCGACAAGGAGCAGCTGGAGGAACTCGGATTCCCTCCTGCCGTGGCTCAGGTCTTCTATCAGGACATCCCGTCTTACTGCCTCTACAAGCGGCAGTGGTGGTTCGGATGTCCCGCCTGCGCCTATCCCATGCAGGTGATTCCGCACGGCGACGGCAGGACCTACGCCGTCAGGTGCCTCTACCCCTGGCACCAGGACACCGGAGCCCGCTTCACCTTCACTGCCACCCGCGACCAGGTCCCTGTCCTCCATGCCGAGGACCGCATCTACATTCCCAGCAAGGCCGAGATGCCGCTCTATACGGGAGCATCGCGTGAAACCCCAAGGGCCCGGCCTGCTGAGGGATACCGTGCGCTGGTGCGACGTGTCTGGCGCAGCACCTGCATCCCCGGTCTCCCGGAACTCAGGCTTGCCGACGTCCTCAAGGAAGCCGCTGCAGGGACCAGGTTGACGGTCAAGGTCTGGCCCGACAACGACCGTGTCGACATCGAGATCGAAGACGGTGGCACTGTCGTCTTCTCCATCGACGTCAAGGACTACACCTGGCCCGGATCCCTGGCCAAGAAGCTCATCGAGGACCGCGGCGACAAGGGCGGAGCCACCTGGCTCGTAGTTCCCGACCACCGCCGCCAACAGGTCGGCTACCTCACATCCGTCATTCACCGTGAACGAATTGACATGACGGCCATGGCCGCGTCCGACTTCCTGGCCCTGTTCACCGACCGCCTGAAGGAGTACATGTGAGCAGCGGACGCTCCCCCGAGCAGGACGCCCTCCTCGCCGCGTTCGCCCTGGCGAGCCACCTCTTCCCGGCAACCAGCGACGACGGCACGCCCATCGCGTCCTTCCGGCACGTGGCCCTGCTCGCCGAACGCAAACCTTGGTCGTTGAAACAATGGGAGCAGCTCACAGCAGACGAATACCGCGTCTTCGCGCGCGTCGTCAGAAAGCTGCCCTCTTCCTACACGTCGGCCGACGCTGTTCGCGTTGCGTTCCGGGCCATGCTGGGCGACGACAGCGAACATTGCGTGGATCTGACCGACGGACTGTTTGAGCTGCCTTCCGACGGCACGACCGGGCATGTGCTCTGCTACCTGCCCGAGCCGCCACTGGACTACGCCTGCAGCATCATGCGCGGCTACTACTCCATGGGCAAACGCCCGCGCGCGCTGGCATTCGCCGGCCCGGGCCACTACACGACCCGCGTCGCCTACCTCGGCAAGGATCTCGGCCGGGCCGCTGTCGGCCTCACCTTCCCCTCAGCCCCGGACTTCGACGAGGCCCCTGGTCACGACGCCCTTCCCCACATCGTCACCGTTCCTGAGACACCCGAGCTCTCGTTCGGCAAGAAAGAAATCCTGGAGGTCGCGGAACTCCTCAGCCGTCCCGAACGCAAGGCGGGGACCAAGTACATCCGCCGGACCGTGAAAAAGTTCCTGAAGAAGCTCCGTTGCCCCAGCGGCAAGGTCAAGGCCCTGGAGCTGATGAACGGCAACTTGCAGATCCTCAACGCGCCCACCGGCAGCGGGAAGACGGTCCTGGTGCGGGTGCTGGCCGCGCTGATGGCCAAGCGGGACCTGCGTCTGGGGATTGTCGTCCCGGACGTCAAGGCCACCTTGAAGATGAAACGGGACATCGGCAGCGATCTTGACTGGCTGTACCAATTGAAGGAGCTCCCTGAGCCCAAGACGTGCGCCGCGCTGATGTCACCGGCCAAGCGCCACGAACGTGCCTTGGAGTACGGGGCGCTCATGAAGGACACCCCCATCGAGCAGTGGGACGGCAAGAACCTGGAAGATCTCGCCGAGGTGGGCTACGCATGCGCCCAGAAGGCGTACATGACGGTCCAGGACCCGTTCCCGGCCGGCGAGGAGAACTGCCTGACGCTGAGCAAGCCCGGAGAGAATGGCACCTACGCCTGTCCGTTCATCCCGGTGTGCGACAAGTTCCGTCCTCTCTACGAGGCAACCCGCGCCAGCGTCATCGTCACCAACCACATGAACTTCGTGGAAGGAACTCTACGAACCGGAGTCGTCTTCGACGACGACTCCTTCCAGAACAAGCCCCGAGGGACCCGAGGAGCGTCCGTGTTCGAAGCAATGGCACGCATGTGTCACTTGCTCGTCGTGGACGAGGTGGACGCCCTCCAACTGAGTGCCATCAAGGGATGCGCCAAGGAAGCGGTCCTCGCGTCCCTGATGAAGAAGTCCCTGCTGGACATCGTCGATGACGACAGACGCAATCTCCCCCCGCACCTGCGCGAACTGCTCACGAACCCCCTCAGCCACGCCCGTTTGACCGCCGAGAACCTGCTTCTGTGGCTGGCGACCAAACAGTTGATCCTCAACCCGCCCGCGCTCAGCAAAGCCCAGGATGACAAGGACGACGCCTACCGCGACAACAGGGGATGGCGGACCGCGACGTCCCGGGACCGAGAGATCATCAACTACCTGTTCGCCGACGACCACGACGTCGACGAGCCGATCCCTGATGAGCTGTTCACCCTGCTCAACCAGCTCATGCCCGACAAAGACTCGGACGAAGACCAGCCCGTCGAGGTGCTGCCGATGCCGGAGGGAGCCGACTGGGAGCGTCTTACCGACCAGCTCTACGACCTTGTCTCTCCACGCGGCCGGCACAACCTGCTTCCCATAAAGCAGGCCATGCACGAGTCCATTGAGGAGACGGTCACCGAGGACACCGTACGTGCCCGTCTCGTCAACCTCATCACCGTGCGCGCCATCCTGCTGGAACTGGGACAGGCTCTTTCTCTCCTGCGTGAACAGGCGCAGAAAGTCCAGGACCACGACAGCGCCGCAGCCCGGGACATCCTCGCCATGACGTACCGGAGCACGGTCTCCAAGCTGTACCCGACCGGCATGCTGGGCCGCGACATCCACGGATACCAGGTGACCGGAATCGGTGACGACAGCAAGCCGACTGCCGAACTCCGCGAGAGCGCCACCATCGGTGACCCTCACACGTTCATCAGCGAACTCGGCCGTCTGACCTCGCTGATGGCGGCCGGGGTACGACGTCCCGTCCTTGGCCTTTCGGCCACTGCGTTCTTCCCCCACGCCTCCGGAGAGCACGTCCATGCCCCCGTGGCCTGGTGGATGCCCGACGTCAAGGAGTCCATCAGAGCCAACAGACTGCCCGTCACCAACAGCGAGGTGCCCGGCGGCGAGGGAATCCAGATCGCCGGCCTCTACGACGAGCACAAGCTCTCGGCACTGCGGGAGATGGGCCAGGCGATCTATGAACAACAGCTTCGGGGGCGTCTCGACTGGCTGGCCCGCAACGACCCCGACCGAGCCCGCTGCATCCTCCAGGTCAACGGCTACAAGCAAGGGCTCTACCTCGCCATCGGCATGGCGCAGGCGGAGGGGATGACACATCGCATATGCGTGCTGCTGCGCCGTGAAGATCTCGCGGAGTACAGAAACATCCTCCCCAAGGGCGTGCGCGCGATCGTCGCCGAGGAGCTGGAGGACTTCCACGAGTTCGGCGACATCCTCATTGCCCCCATGGCCCGGATCGCCCGAGGCCTGAACATCGTGGTCGAGACCCGCTCGGCCATCAGCGACGTCTACCTGTGTGTCCGGCCAGTCCTCAGCATCGAGGACCCAGCGTGGATGCATGGCAGCGTCAACGGATGCGGCCAACGTGCCGCGCGCTCCTTCAACGGGGACGACCCATGCGAGGCGATCGAGCGCGCCCGCACCGCGGCTCGTGAGCACCTGGTGAAAATCCTGCGCTCTCCCACGCGGTTCTCCAGCATGCATCAAGATCTTCAGATGGAGTTGATCAGCTCCATGCTCGTGGAGCTGATCCAGCTCGCCGGACGGGCACGACGCGGCGACACCGACATGGATCTATTCGTGGTCGATCAGGCCGCCTTGGGCACCAAATACACAACGGGCCTCGCAGAGGTCATTCAGCTCATCTACGATGCTTGGTCACCGGAGGAACGCGAGATGATGAACCGTTTGTACGGGCGAGCCATCATCGAATTCCTGCGCTACGCCGAGGTCTCGCACTCTTTCTCCTGACCCCGGTCTGATCGAAGAGAGGTTCCGGCAGCCGCATGGCCAAGCTCACCACCATCTACACCTCTTCCCTACTCCTGAACGACGCTGTGCTAGCAGGCCAGTACGCGTACGTGTGGTCCTTCCATGACTGGAGCGACTTCAGCGGAGAAGGACGAAAAGACAAGCCGGAGATTCTCGTCGAGTGGCACAAGTACGGTGCGTGGGCTGGGGAGAGCCGGAAGAACAAGAATCTCCCCGAAGGCGTGGACGTGGAGATGCTGTGGCCGCGCAGCATCGCCACCACCGCCCTCCAAGCCCTCGCCGAGGGCTACGTCCACCTCGACAAGCAATTCCGCTACATGATCTCCCTCAAGGAGATCGACCCCGTCAAGCTCGCCAAGCTGTTCACCTACCTCGAAGCCGCGGTCAAGGGCACGTCACTCGACAGCGCCTCCGACACCGGGAAATCCACCCTGCCGGGCCTCGTCCGTGCCACCACGCCGGCGAAGCTCTCCCTGGCCGATGCCATCCTCAACCACGGCAGCCTCGCCCCCAACCCGCCCGACTGGGCCTACCAGGCCGTGCGCTGGTGCATGGCCGACAAGTTCGCCGGGACTCCCTTCACCGAGTACGCCATGACGCCGGTGACACCGAAGATCAAGGAGTCCGAACCGGCAGAGGACGAGAGGGAACCAGAGGAGACAGCCAAGCCCCGGCAAGCGGGATGGGCAAAGGACACCGAAACCGCCGTCACCCTCGCCTACCGGCCGCTCAGCGACGGCAGCGTCATCGCCTGGGACCACCCCTTCGGCCCCGCCTTCGCACACATCGGGCACCCGCCAAGCTCCGAAGCGACACAACAGATCGCTGGCAACTGGTCGGAGCTCGCCGAAGACTGGAGCGCCCGGGACTACACGCTCTCCCGCGTTGACACCAAGATGGCCACCTTCACCGGCTACACCAACCCGGTCATCCACTTCCACGGCAGCAACCGGCGCATCAGCAACGCCGTCATCTACGCCAAGACCGCCATGGTGGACTGCGGCGGCGACAAGCCGGTCCTCTCCCTCAAGCTGGACGGCCCCGGAGGCTTGAAGTCCGCCAACCGATACGGACTGGAGATCGCCGCCCGTCTGGACGTCGACCACACGGGCCTGCTCGCGGTCCAGACCCGGGCCAATACGGAGATCGACAACCGCAGCAGCGGCAAATCACTCACCATGGAGGCGCCAGGCAAGGTCCGGCCCCTGCACGCCACCACGCCCAAGAGCAACGGTGTCGGCACCGGCACCGGCACCCATCACCACCGTCTGATCATGGAGCACCTCCACGCCTCCTTCGCCCCGGAACTGACCGGTAACAGCGAAAGCGAAAGCGACGCGGTGCCCGTGATGACCCTGGTCAGTGACAGCAAAGGCTTCGGCAAGCGGTACTTGCAGGACACATCCCACCTGCAGTGGGCGCAGGGGAAGGCAAGCGACGACGAGAACAGCAAGAAGACAGCTGCCCGTTTCCAGGACAAGGTCGGCCTCCCCTCCCCGGACTCCATCCAGCGCTACATCGAAAAGCAGGGTGAGAACAAGCTGGTGTATCTCGGCCTGTGGTACCGGTATCCCACGCGGCAGCGCATGGTGCAGGCACTCGCCTGCGCCTACGGCATCGATCCCGAGACCATCAAACCCTCACACCGCGAGGTCGAGCTCCGCCCCGGTATCCACCTGGTGCTCCACAAGGCAGAAAAACTACTTCAGCACGGCACAGAACGCGCTGGCATCCGCCGCACCGAAGTCAACATGATCATCAACCGCTACAAGGAGCCGGGGACCCGCCTGGTCGTCTGGTGCGAAACCGAGATGCCCCGCACCGACCAGGACGGTGCAAACACGCCGGCCAACGGCAGCCGCACGGCCCAGAAAAGGGCTGAGGAGACCGAGAGGAACGAGAAGGACGCCAAGCACGCGGTGCGTGGGCTCTTCGCTGAAGCACGCGTGCCCAGCCAATTCACCGTGGGCGCCAAGCTCCAGTACCGCAAGGGAACGGCCGGCCCCGTCCTGACCGAGATCCCCGCCCAGAAGAAGGAGTACCACAAGGACCACGCCGCGTTCAGCGCCGTCCTTGACATGCATCGCAGCCTCGGCGTTGTCGACGACCGGTACGAGGCCATCTTGCACCCCGAAAAGAACCCGCTGCCCCGCATCGCCTACTGCGGCCTGCACTGCCGTATGCAGACCAAGAGCAACCGCTACCGGGGCGAGCCCCTCTGGATCACCACTGCTGCTGTGCTCATCCCACCCAGCAAGCCCGGCGGCGTGTGGACCATGCTCGGCTGGAGCAACATCACCAACACCTGGGCCCCGTACTACGACGCGAACACCGCCTTCCATGCCAAGAACTACCCCCTGCACAACGAAAAAGACGCGAGCAAGACGCGAATGGACCGATGGTGCGAGGTCGGCAGCGACGCGGCCCGTGCGCTGGTACAGCTCCAGCAGAGGCCCGAAATGGCAGGTCTCGATCTCGCCGTCATGCTCGACGGTCACGCATGGCGTCGCATTTACCCTGGCTTCCACAACAGGAGTTACGGCCTGACCCGCGACAGCCTGCCTGAGGAAGACAAGCGCCTCTGGACTCCAAACCAGGAAATTACGGACGAGCGTCTGCACCCGATCAGCTACATCCGCGTCAACACCATGCAGGACGAACTTCCCCGCTTCGTCTACGCCGAGAAGGAGTCCATGACCAAAGGCCGACTGGCCAAGGGACTCGACCCCTTCATCAAGGTCAGCCAGTATCTCGCCTGGCCCGGCCACCGGCCCGAGGGACACCCCTGGTTCCTCTTCAGCGAATCCCGTACCCACAACCGCAGCCGCCTCGGGGACGACCGCACCCGCTGGCGAGCCAGCGACGAGAGGGACCCGCGGGGTGAGAGTGAACTTAACGGCAACTGGCACTCCATCACCACCCGAGAGATCAATCCCATGTTCACCCGCCGTCACTCCCGGGAAGACCTCGCCCAAGCCACCGCCCGCCTCTCCCACCAGGCCATGGCCTGGTCCGAGCGCACCCGCTACCCCGCGCCCCTGCACGCCGCACTCCAGATGGACCTCGACCACCCTCAGTACAGGCGATCCGCCCCCAGCAGCAGGGAAGCCGACCAGGAACAGAAGCACATCATCGACTCAGCAACCGGAGTCTGCTGAACACCAGCGCACAACCGTTCCGCATCCAGAGCCCCCAAACGCGATCAACTCCGCACTGCCAGCCACGCAAGGTTGGCACGAGGAGACTCACTTCGAAGCTTCCGGGCTCCTTGACCTCTTCGCACTCAGCCGGCGGCAGGAACGGGGGACTCCCGCGACGCTCCCTCGCTCCCACGTGCCGCAGACGACCGCTGCAGGTGGCCGCGCCATGTTCAGCGCGGCACGCAATCGTCATGGCCGTGGCCTGGCACAAGGTGTGGCGGGGTACGGTTCACTCAAGGGACTTCACCTCGCCAGCCCCAACGAAGGCTGGCCTCGTATCACAACTCGTCGCAGCGTCAAGGCATCATGCGTGTCCAGCCTACGGACAGACTGTCCTCACACAGCTCTTGCCGGGTGGAAGGCTTCTTTCTCCTGAGGCCGCTACCAAGGTGAGGTTGTCGTCATGGCACGTCGCGATCCCGAACGTCCGAAGTACGGATTCACGGTTGCGGCGGCTGTCGAGGCTGTCCCGGGGGCCCGCCGCCAAGTCACCGTGCTGGCCCAGGACTTGGGCCTTGTCTTGTCAGGTCAAACACTGCAGAACATCGAGTTGCTGGCGAGCGAGCTGATCGCCAACGCCGTCCTGTACACGG
Source organism: Streptomyces sp. ATCC 21386 (assembly GCF_018728545.1). Taxonomy (NCBI): domain Bacteria; kingdom Bacillati; phylum Actinomycetota; class Actinomycetes; order Kitasatosporales; family Streptomycetaceae; genus Streptomyces; species Streptomyces sp. ATCC 21386. Next base: position 2,392,027 of record NZ_JAAVVL010000001.1, on the reverse strand, counting down.
ATGCTCCCTGCGACGTCGCAGTGACGCGGACTGATGAGCGGCTCCGAGTCGAGGTCACGGACACCGACCCCTTCTTGCCGAGTGCCGTAGAGGCTGGGCCAGATGAGGAGAGCGGTCGGGGGCTACTGCTCGTGAATGCTTTGGCTGACGCTTGGGGGACGCGACCGGAACCGAACGGCAAGACGACATGGTTCGAAATCACGCCGGAGCCCTCGGCCGAGGACACCGACGACTACCTTGCGGATGCACCTCCTACACCGCACGCAGGTGACGCTGCCGTCCGACGAACCGAGTGTCACGCTCGAATGGCGTCACCGGTCAATTCTCGGTCGTCGTTCGGCACAGCAACTGCTGGGAATCAACATCAGGCTGCCTGAAGCTGCGATCCGAAACGGCCGCCCCCTGGTGAGCGGCGCTGAACGCCTCGCTCGGTGCGCTTGCCTCCCACCACACGACGCACGTCGCAACGCCGGCCAGACACCGTGACCGTCGCCAAGCTGGCGTCACTGAGCACTCCAAGCGGTGTTCCCGAGCGTCCTAGATTCGACGATCCGGAAATGGGTGCCGGCGCAAGCGGATTTCGCATGGGCCAACGGAACAGCCCCGCAGTTCTGCCTGCTCGACTGGGGAGCCTGGGGATGCCTCCTGCGGACTGGACGCTGCCTGGCTGTGGGGGAACTCGCCTGCCATCCCGGAGTTGCCCACGCGTATGCGCCGTGAGCGGCACCGCAACTTGGAAAGCCGGGCCAGAAAACTCAAGGCTCTGTTCTTCCGCGCCACGTTTGGGCCCCACGCTGACGCTGATGACTCTCGGCTTGGTCGTTGCCAACAGGACGATCTCGTGTGCGTTGCCGCCCAAAGCCAAGACGCCTGCACAACGGATGGACACGTACAGTCACGATCCAGACCCGTGTAACCTGCTGGGTGCCCGGTGCCGTGTTCCGCCGGGACGACCGGCTTCGCAATGATCATCTTCGGCTTGGAGGACGGGTGGCAGTGCAGCGGATCACGACCCGCAATGCCCGTTTCCAGCAGCTGCAGACGCTGCTCAACAACCGCACCAAGCGAGGGCGTGCCAAGGAGTTCCTCGTTCAGGGTGTGCGGCCGATCACGATGGCGGTGGAGCACGGCTGGACCGTTCGGTCGCTGCTCTACGACGCCAGCCGCCCGCTCTCCCGATGGGCCGAGGATCTACTGCGCGGTGTCGGCGCCGAGCGCGTCGCGATGGCGCCGCAGTTGCTCGCCGAGCTGAGCGAGAAGGCCGACGGGGCTGCAGAGGTCCTGGCAGTGGTCGAGATGGCGCCGGACAGCCTGTCGCGGATCAAGGTCCGCGACGACTTCCTCGGCTTGGTCTTCGACCGGCCGACGCAGCCCGGCAACATCGGAAGCATCGTGCGGTCGGCCGACGCCTTCGGCGTGAGCGGGCTCATCGTGACGGGGCACGCGGCGGACCCGTACGACCCCAAGTCGGTGCGTGCCTCCACGGGATCGTTCTTCGCCGTGCCCGTGGTGCGGAGCCAGTCGCACCACGAGGTCATGGAGTGGCTGGAGAAGGAACGCGCTCAGGGGCGGCCGGTTGCCGTCGTCGGCACGGACGAGGACGGCGATGCCGAGGTGTCGGAATTCGATCTGACCCAGCCGGTCCTGCTGCTCATCGGTAACGAGACTGCGGGTCTCAGCGCGGCCTGGCGTGAACTCTGTGACCACGTGGTCAGTATTCCGATGACGGGCTCGGCCAGCTCCCTGAACGCGTCGAACGCCGCCTCCGTTGTTCTCTACGAAGCGCGCCGTCAGCGTCTGGCGAAGCAGCGCACGGCGTGACCTTCCGAGGTCACGTCCAGACCTCGCCGCTGACCGCTCTCTTGTAGACCGCCAGGTACTGGCGGGCGATGGTGTGGTGGCCCCATCGGTCCACCGCTGTTTCGCGCACGACCTGGGCTGTGGGAAGCGAGGCCAGCACCGCCTTCGCGTCGCCGGGTGTGATCTCCCGCCCGGTCGGCAGCACCGTACCGACGCCGGGGACGATCTCCGGCAGGCATCCGTTGTCCGTGGCGATCACCGGGGTGCCGCTGGCGGCGGCCTCCGAGACCACGGTGGCGCCGGGCTCGATCCATCGTCCGCCGAACGGTCCTCCCCACGGCTGGGACAGTACGAGCTGCGCTCGGGCGTGTGCGATCAGCCGGGTACGGGCGCTGCCGCCGACCTCGCCCACATAGCGGACGGTGTGCGGGAAGTCGGCCAGCAGCGCGTCCAGGTAGTCCTTCTCCCAGGCCGGTCCGGCGACCGTCAGCGGCACGCCGACGGCGCGCGCGAACGCCGCCGCCTCGCGCACGCCCTTGTGCGCGGAGACCCGGCCGAGGAAGAGGAGATAGTCGTCCTTCACCTCCTGGAACTGACAGCGCGCGGGGTTGACCGGTAGCCGGATCACCGGGGCGGAGGCGGACCCCGCGGCAGTGCGTTGCGCGCGGGAGAGGTAGATGCCGTTGGTCTGGAGCTCCGGCACGCTGTTGAGGTGGTGTGTGCTCACCGTGGGTCTGTGGTTGTTGGCCGGCAGTGCGGCGGTGTTCGAGTGGTCGTGGACGATGTCCGGGCCGAAGGCTTCGATGACGGCGTGGATGTCGGCTGTCTCCACTGTGTCGGACACCGTGACGCCGTCCTGGACCGGGCTTCCTGGAGCTCCGAGGAGGAGGATCTCGCACCCGGCCTCCAGCAGTCCGTCCATGAGCGTGGCGACGACCCACTGGATGCCGCCGTAGCCCTGGGGCGGTACGGTGATCCACTGGCTGGGGTCGGCGCCGTACCGGTACGGCGGAATGACCATGGCTACCTTCATCGGTCGCTCCTGGTTTCGGCGTCTGCGGCGCTGGTCCGGCTCCGTGTGACGGCCTCCCGGCACACTCCGAGAAGCACGCTGGAGGTGTAGAGCAGGGCGAGGGCGGCCCGCACCGGACGGGTGCCGTCTCCCGAGTGGTTGCGGTTCCATTCCTTGGTGATGCCTCGCCGCGCGTCGTTACGCCGTGCTTCGCTGCGGCCCTGCCAGAAGGCGCGGCGCAGCAGGTAGGCCAGGGTCAGCCGGTGGGCGGGGATCAGGTGTTGCACCTCGGCGTCGTGCAGGATCGTGGCGGTGGCACCGTGCGCGGTCATCTCCCGTACGAAGGTGGTGTCCTCGGCGGAGATGAGGGAGTCGCCGATCCGGCCGAGGCGCTCGTCGAAGCCGACTCCCAGCAAGCGGGCGTGCTCGACGTCGATGGCGAAACTGCCGCCCCAGATCGACGCCGGCTGGGCCGCCGCGTGGGAGCCGAGGTAGTGCAGCTGTCCCGAGGTGAGGAACCACGGGCGGCAGCGCCCTTGAAGGTGGGCAGTGATCCTCGTCCCGGTGACGTGTGCGCCGGCGGTCAGGGCTTCGCGTATGTGGGTCAGTGCCTCGGCGGTGGGGACGATGTCGTCGTCGAGGAAGACGACGTGCTGCGTCGGGGCCTCCTTCATGGCCTTGTTGCGACTGTGGGCGAGGCCCTGGTTCCCCTCGTTGCAGATGACGCGTATGCGGGACGGAGGCGACGAGGCATCTGTGGGCAGCGGGGGCAGGTGCTGGGCGGGCATGTCCGCGATGACCAGGAGGCGGTCCCTGGGGTTCATGGCCGCAGCCGTGCGGGCGACAGCTGCCGGCAGGCTGTCGGGGCGGTTGCTGCAGATGACGATGGTGAGAGGTAAGTCGGCGCCGAGGGTCATGGGCGCACCTCCTGGCGGGGGCGTGGGCTGCGCTGTTGGTGGCTGATGGTCCGCAGCACATCGGCCAGGTCTCCGAGGGCGGCGATGGCCCAGTGCCTCGTGCTTCCCTCGGTTGTGTGGACGCGTTGGATTTTCAGCTCCCGGTATGCGGTCACGATCTCGGGAGCGACCCCAGCAGGCACGCTCCAGCCGCTGTCGACGTGGACGATTGCTGCCGAGCAGCCGAGAGCGAGTGCGGGAGCGGCGTCGTGGTCGGGCCGGTCGCCGATGACCGTGGTGTGTTCCGGCTTCCAGCTCAGCCGGTCCGTGGCCCACTTGAAGAGGCGGGGGTCGGGTTTGGCGTAGCCGACGAGGGAGTCGAGCGCGACGAGTTGGACTTGCTGCTCGATTCCGAGGGTGCGCAGGGCGGCGAGACATTCCGGGGGCTGGTTGGCGACGATGCATACCTCGTACTCCTCGGCGAGGTGGCTGAGGGCGTCGACGGCTCCGGGAATGGGCTGGACCAACGAGGGCCAGCGTTCGCGGACGCTCTGCCAGCTCTTCGTGCCGTTGGGCGGGAACAGGCTGGGCGGGGGTGATCCGGGAGCGCGACCCTGGTAGAAGTCGCGCGTGGCCTGGAGGAAGGCGTCCATGGTGAAGGCGGGATCGTCCGCGCGCGTGAGCTCCCAGACGCCCTGGAGCCAGGCGAGGTCGAAGGGCTCGTCGTAGTAGAGGACGCCGCCGACGTCGACGGCCAGGGTGCGGCGCGTCATGACGTCGCCGCCCGTCCGGCGGCCCAGGTGAACCACTCGGGCTTGTCCGCGGTGTCGTTCTCGATGCTGAGGGAGGTCGCGGGTACCACGGGGCCGTGCTCACGGGCCCAGGCCGCGGTACGTCGCAGACCTTCGTCGAGCGGGGTGTCGGCCCAGTCGCCGAGCGTCTTACGGGCAAGGCCGTTGTCGGTGTACGCGGCGTGGACCTCGTCGCGGGCCGTCAGGTGCTTGATGGGGTGGTCGGGTACGCCCATGGCGGTGCGCACGGCGTGCGCCATGTCCAGCACGGTGCTCGTGTGCGAGGAGCCGACGTTGAAGACCTGCCCCCAGGCGGCCGGCTGGTCGGCGGCGGCGAGGAAGGTGCCGACGATGTCCGGGGCGTAGGTGAAGGCGCGGATCTGGCTGCCGTCTCCGTACACGCTGATCGGCTCGTCGCGCATGATCTGGTTGAGGAAGATGGCGACGGCGTTGCGGTACGGGTCGCCCATGTTCTGCCGCTCGCCGTAGACGTTGTGCATGCGCAGGGCGAAGTACGGCAGGCCCTGCAGCTGCATGGTGACGGCGAGTTCGCGCTCCACGGCGAGTTTCGCGTTGCCGTAGCTGTCGGCGGGGAGGGGCCGCTCGTCCTCGCGCATGGGGACGTGTCCGTGGCCGTACACGGCGACCGACGAGGCGAAGCCGAAGAACCTGACCTTGGCGGCCAGCGAGGCGTTGATCAGGTTGATGCTGCCGAGCAGGTTGACGGAGTAGTTGTGGTGCTTGACGGCGTGGCTGATGCCTTCGGCGGCGAAGGCGGCCAGGTGGTGGACACCGTCGAAGCGGTACGAGGCGAAGAGTTCTGCGACCGTGGCCTGGTCGGCGACCGAGCCGACGACGAGGGTCGCGCCGTCGGGCACGTTCTCGGTCTTGCCGCCGTCGAGGTTGTCCAGGACGACGGCGTCGTCGCCGCGCTCGATCAAGGACGCGGCAAGGTGGGACCCGATGAAGCCGGCGCCGCCGGTCACCAGATGTGTGGGCATGGCGTGTCTCCCTTGGTGAGTGGGTCCCGCCGCCGCCCCGGAGTGGGCTGCGGCGGGTCGTGCGCGATGTGGTGCGGGCAGGCGGACCGCCTGTGCGACTGGTGGTTCAGGCTTCGAGGAGCTTGTTGATCTGAGCGAAGTCGCTGCGGGCGCGGTCCGTGATCAGCGGGAGCCGCTGCCGCAGGGTGGTGCGCAGCGCGGTCGCGTCGGTGTCGTTGACGAGCCGGTCGATGACCGTGGTGTCCTGGGCGAAAGCGCGGACGTCCGCGTGGATGCCGTCGACGTCGACCGTGGGGCCGTAGGTTTCGGCGAGCACTCCGTTGAACTTGTGTGAGTGGCCGATCGCGATCGCCGGGGCGCCGCCGGACAGTGCGCCGATCGCGGCGTGCAGGCGTTCGGAGACGACGAGTTCGGCCTGTGACAGCACGCCCTTGTAGTCGGAGGCCGTCAGCGCGCCGGGCAGCGCCATGACCTCCGGCATCCCGGCGGCTTCGGCGATACGGGCGGCGAGGATCCGGTCGTCGTTGTGCGGTCGGGAGTCGTGGCAGTGCGGCACGAGGACGACCGGCATCTTCCGGGTGCGGACGAGGGAGGTGGCGAGTCGCGTCAGCGCTGCCACGTGCTGGGACTCCTCCAGGGTGCTGAAGCGGGTGATGCCCTGGCTGGGGGCGAGGCAGAGGTAGGGGTCTCCGGGGGCGAGCCGCAGGGGCCCGAGCAGGGCCGATATTCGCTCGCCGGTGGCGGCCGGCAGCAGGAAGGCGGGGTCGGACGACAGTCGCACACGGTGATCGGGAAGGCCGAGCTTGCCCACGACGTAGTCGAGGGAGACGCTCTCCCGGACGGTGAGGAGATCGCACCGGGCGGCGACCGTGAGCCATGCCTCGGCATCGGCCGGGTCGCCGAAGGGGCCGACGGACTGGCCGATCATGACCGTCGGGATGTCCCGCTGTTGCGCCGCGGTGAGGGCGCGGAGGTACGGCGTGGAGACCCCGTAGTCCGAGGTGTGCAGGTCGCCCCCGGTGGCGATGACCAGATCGGTTTGGGCGAGGAGCTGTTCGCGGCGTTCGGCCAGTTCGGCGGGATTCTCCTGGGGGCGCATCTGCTGCCAGGAGCGGGAGACGACGAACGGGTCGGCCACGCAACGTGCCCCGGTGGGGGCGAGGGATTCCGCGTCGAGCACCGGGGTCTGGGTGAGGACGGTGACGTTGTCGCCTCCCCCAGGGCCTTCGGTGTTCAGCTGCTCGATGATGGAGCGGGCCAGGGCCTCGACGCCGCGACTCTCACAGCTGGTGATGCCGGTGATCAGGACGTTGGACACAGCAGACCTCTCAGGGATCATCGGGTGAACCGGATGAGTTCGGCCAGAACCGTGCGGTAGTTGAAGCGTTCGTGTACTCGGCGCTGGATGGTCGCCAGCCGCTCGCGGTACCGGATCGGCTCACGGATCATCCGGGCGAGGCTGTCGGCCGGATCGTCGCCGAGCAGGAAGAGCTCCACGTCGTCGCCATAGAGGGCGGATAGGTAGCCCAGGTCCGGCCAGAGCGCGGGGATGCTGCCCGAGGCGAGGGTTTCGAACATGCGGGGGGTCAGCAGCTCCATCCGCGCGAGCAGCGGACGAGCCAGCACCGGCGTGATCGCCGCCTGGGACATGGCGGAGACCACGTGACCGAACGGAACGGGTGGCGCCACCTCGACACCGTGATCCCGCATCCAGCCGGGCACGTTGGTGGTGGCCGTCTGGTGGTCGGGGTGCGGGTCGCCGGTCCACCAGCGTCCGCACACGCGGATGCGTCGGATCGGCGGCTGGGCGTCGGCCGCGGCCCGGATGAGGCTGGTCATCTCGCTCCAGCGCCACCAGTTCGCGCCGACGTACTGCAGCTCGTACGGCAGTGACCGCGGGTGCGGGAGGTCGCTGGCGAGACGGTGGATGTCCGGCATTCCGAAGTAGCTGAAAAACTCGGCCCCGTCGGGAAGTTCATTCAGGCGCGGCTGCAGGATCAGATCGCTGAGGTCGGCATACAGCTTGTGCCAGGACTCGATGGTGTCCGCACCCGCGTTGTCGTCCGCGCCGGCGGTGACGTACGGACCCCAGTGACCGTCGGGATCCACGATGATGCGCCGCTGCCGCGGCACGGCCTCGCAGAGTTCACGCTGCTGGGTCGAGAGGAACTGCCTGCTCTCGAAGACGAGGACCAGGTGGGTGGCCCAGCTGATGTCGTCCACGAGCGGCAGGTGACCGTTCACCGTGCCGTCCAGGCGCGACAGTTGGCTTGAGACACCGACCTCGCATCCGGATGCCGAGGCGACCCGGGCGTACTCGGCGATCATGTGGCTGGAGCCCGCGTTCCAGTGGAAGACACCGGCGAACAGAATCCGGGGTGTGGTCATCGCGCACCCCTTGCCTGCGGTTGAGCGTGGCTGCCCGTCGGCGAGCCGAGCCGGCGGTGGGCACGTCGCCGGGTGCGGATCAGAGGTGCGCGGCGCACGAGCCAGCACACGGCTTCTGCGGTTTCCCAGGTCCCACGCCACCAGGTGGTCACCCCGCCCACGCCACGTCCGCGCAGATCGTCCTTCAGCCACCGGGTCGCCAGTCGCAGCATGGGCAGCGGGCGCCAGTCGATGTCGGTGAGGAGGTAGTAGTAGCGGTTGCGGCGCATCTGGACGCGCCGATAGCTGCTGCCGGCCGTTCCCCCACCGCCGAAGTGCTGTATGCCGACGTCGAGCAGGAGCGCGACGCGCCATCCGGCCCAGCGGGATCGGCGGCACAGGTCGGTCTCCTCGTAGTACGTGTGGAAGACCTCGTCGAGGAGTCCGACGGTGCGCAGCAGCGCGGCACGTACGAAGAAGGCGGAGCCTTGGACGTACGCGTGCTCCAGGGTGTTCGGGGCCCGGCCTTCGGGTGGGCTGGCCGGCGAGGGGTGGTTCGGCCAGTCGCCGGCGAAGGCGTGCTGCTCGCCCCAGCGCAGAGCGGACTTCGACCAGTCGTTGTACGCGCCCAAAGCGGTGCTGCCTGACTCGTCGTACTCGTACTGCATGGGGCCGACCACGCCGTAGTCGGTCCAGGTCTCCATGAACTCGGCCAGGTCGCGCACCAGCGACTTCGGGGTCTGGGTGTCCGGGTTGACGAGGAAGACGTAGTCGGCGCCGTCGGCGAGGGCCGCGCGCATGCCGATGTTGTTGGCGCGGGCGAAGCCGACGTTGCTCTCGTTCTGGATGACCCGCACCTCGGGAAAACGGTCCTTGACGAAGGCCGTGCTGCCGTCGTAGGAGTCGTTGTCCACGTACCAGACCGTCAGGTCGATCCCGGGGACGTCGCTGTCCAGGAGCGTGGCGAAGCAAGGCTCCAGCCAACGGGACTCGTTGGTGCCCACCGTGATGGTGGCCACCCGCACCCTGGCACTCTCGCCAGTGGGGTTGGGGATGGTCACGGCAGCTCCCGGTCGGCGGGGGCGAACTCGATGACGATGCTGCGGCGGATCCTCGGGGAGGTGTTGCGGCGCGAGGCGTGGGCGATACGTACGTCGTGTACGGCGATGTCACCGGCCGAGAGCGGGAGGGCGCGGACCGGACCCCGCGCCTGGAGCGCCTCGGCCTCTTCCGCGTCGGGCGTCAGGTGGGAGCCAGGAACGAACTCGAGGCATCCGTTGCCCACGTCGGAGTCGTCGAGGAAGACGCTGAGGTTGCACACGGTGTGCGGAGGAACATTGGTCCGGTCTCGGTGCCAGGGCACGGGGGCGGCCACTCCCGGCAGTTTGACGATCATTGCGCAGGCGGTGGCGCGTAGGGGTCTGCCGAGGATGGCGACGGCCATCGGGTGCAGCGGGCCGTCGTCGGCGTAGAGGCGTGTAGCCGCCGGGGAGCCCTGGTTCTCCAGGTTGTGGATGCGGTAGAGAACGGGTGCGTCCGTGCCTGCGGGGGTGAAGTGCCAGTAGTCGTCTGAGCGGTACGCGTCCCGGGTGAAGCGCCGGATCAGGGCATCAGCCTCCGTGCGGAGGGCTTCGAGGGACTCTCCCGCGATCTTTTGGGATAAGACCGCGTAGCCGTCCGCGCGGAAGTCCTGGAGAAACCCGTCGCCGAGCTGTTGCCTGTGCGACAGGGCCTCGGCGGACTCCGTCCCTCGTGGTGCGTGTCGCGTCATCGTTCCCTCACTGCGGTGTCGTTGAGCTGCGCGGCGAACCAGTCGATGGTGGTGCTCAGGCCCTTGCGGGGATCGGTCTCCGGCTTCCAGCCGAACTGCTCCCAGGCGAGGGTGATGTCGGGTCTGCGGCGCTCCGGGTCGTCGACCGGGCGGTCGACGAACTCGACGGGCGCGGCGGACCCGGTCACTTCACGCACCAGGTGTGCGAGTTCCAAGACCGTGGTCTCGGCGGGATTGCCCAGGTTGACGGGGCCGGGGTGGCTGCCCGCGGCGACGGCGAGGATGCCCCTGACCGTGTCGCTGACGTAGCACAGGGACCGCGTCTGCGAGCCGTCGCCGGTGACGGTCAGTGGCTCGCCCGCCAGCGCCTGGCGGATGAAGTTCGGTACCGCTCGCCCGTCCTCCGCGCGCATCCGCGGCCCGAACGTGTTGAAGATCCGTACGATCGCGGTGTCGACACCGTGCTCGGTGCGGTAGGCGGTGGTCGCCGCCTCCGCGAACCTCTTCGCCTCGTCGTACACGCTGCGCGGCCCCACCGGGTTGACGTTGCCCCAGTACGACTCCCGCTGAGGGTGCTCCAGCGGGTCGCCGTACACCTCGGAGGTGGAGGCGAGTACGAAGCGGGCCTTCTTCACTCTGGCCAACTCCAGGGCGCTGAAGGTTCCCAGGGAACCGGCCTGAAGCGTCTGGACCGGCAGACGCAGGTAGTCCTGCGGAGAGGCTGGCGAGGCGAGGTGGAGTACGAGATCGACCTCCCCGGGTATCGGGATCGGGTCGGTGACGTCGTGGACCATCAACTCGAACCGGTCGTCCAGCTGACGGTGTACGACGTTGTCCTCCGTGCCCGTAAGGAGGTTGTCCACGCACACCACCTCGACACCGCTGTCGAGCAGCAGGTCGCACAGGTGTGAACCGACGAATCCACAGCCGCCGGTGACGACCACGCGGCGGAAGGGGGCCCGGTTCGAATCCGGGCGGTGCCTCCGTAAAGAGGTACTCATAGCGCCTCATTCCTCACAATGTGAACGAAAGTTGGCATGGCTGTGCCACACAGCAGGTGTGGCGAGAAGTACGACGAGCTCAGCGGCGTTCGGCAGGGCCGGCGTGCAGCCGCAGTGCCTGGTGAGCGCGACCAGGAGCAGGCTCCGGTCGGCCTCGGAGATTTCGCCGTTGTCCCTCAGCGGGTTCGGCGACAGCCTGGTCAATCACTTCGACGACGACATCGTCATCGGCCTACCAGACTTCACCCCGTCGCGCCGGAGTCCCCTGTGGTTCTATCGGCGTCGGCGACGAGTTCGGTCTGTGACCAGGCCGTCGTCCTTGACGACATACGGGCCCGGCCAGCCGCTGAAGCAGCGGTGGGCGATGCGGCGTGCCACGCCGGCAGCGACCGGTTCGGCCACCAGGGAGCACCGGAGCCGAGGCGTCCTTGTGGACTGCCTGGTGTTGAGCGTCAAGGTCATCATCTGGCCCTTGCCAGACGTGGTCCCTTGCCTACGCACGGCTTCACCTCCATGGGGAGCCACCGCGAGATGCGGAGCACGCGCGGTTGGCCCGCACTCCACAATGACGGTGAACAGCCCTCCTGCTTATGAGTGTTTATGAGCGTGCTGCCGTCGCCCCGTCCGACAGGCGTTCGCGCACGTGGACCGCGCTCCTGGTCCTCGGGGCGAGGTTCCTTATGTACGTGATGGCCTCCGCGGAGCGGCCGGTGCAGGTGAACCCGGACTTGATCAGCACTCGCCCCGAAGCGTGGTTGTCGGGGTGGTGCTTGGCGTCAACGGAAGCCAGGTCGAGTGTGGTGGAGGCGAAGTCGAGCACGAGCGCCGCCGCCGCGGTGGCGTACCCGTGACCCCATGCGTCGTCTCGAAGGATGTAGCTGAGCGCCGCCGAGGTACGGGCGGGGCGTAGCTTGATCACGCCGACCAGGTCGTCAGTGTGTTCGATGCCGAAGCAGTACAGCATCCGTGGCGTCGCACGACTTTCGGCGATGCGATCGGTCACCCAAGAGGCGGCGTTCTCAGCGGTCAGGGGTGCTCGCGGCAGGTACCTCACGGAAGCGGCGCTGTAGATGCGTCGGACCGCTGGTGCGTCGGTCAGGGTCACCTCGCGGAGCGAGATCACGGCTCAACCTTGAGCAGGAGCTCCGCCAGCTCGCCGGCCGTGGGCCTGTCCTCGGGTACGGCAGCGAGCGCGGGCCGGAGGGCGTCCTGGAGCTCGGGCCACACGGTCGGCGCGAACGGCAGACGACCAGTGGCGATCGCGTCTCGAACCCCGTCCGGGCCCGCGGCCTTCCGGTCGATACCCGCTGCCTTGTAGTCGAGCGGCCAGCCTCCCGAGGCGCACGTCCACAGGACACCGGCGAGGGCGTACGTGTCGCTGGCGCGCGTCGGTGCCACCGGACCGTCTCCGTGTGCGACGGCGGCAGCGATTTCCGGCGCCATGAGGTGCACGATGCCACCGCTGAAGCCGCTGACCGGCTCCTCGCCCTCACGCCAGGACCAGGCGAAGTCGATCAGGCGGACGCCCGCCGGGGTGTGGATGCCGTGGGAAGGCTGGAGGTCGGCGTGGATCCATTTAGAGGCGTGCAGGTCGGCGACTGACCGGCACAGGTCAGCGCCACCTCGGAGAGCGGCCTCACGTCCTCCAGTGCCCTCGCGAGCGGGGGTGAAGACCGCCCAGGTGGAGGGGCCGGTGAACCAGGGTGTGACGAGCCACGAGCCGCCGTCGTACGAACCGGAGACCGCCTCGTATTCGGCAACGCCCATGGCCACCAGGGTGGTTGCCTCTCGCAGAGTGGCGGCCACACCGTCGTCGTATCCGATTTTCACCGCGACCGTGCCCTCAGGGCCGGCGGCCTTCCAGACCGCGGAGCCACGCCGGTTGGTCAGCTCCTTCAGGTCGACAGTGCCGCCGCAGGCGGCTTCCGCTGCTGCGAGGGCTTCGGGGGGACAGGGAGGGAACGCGACCATGCCTTTACCGCCTGCCAATCGTGTGGGATTCGCTCGAGGACATCGCTCCCATCGTCTACCGCGACCGAGAGGGCATCCGCGAGATCAGGGGTGTCCTTCAGGAACTGAGGGTCGCGGGCTCTCACGGCGGGACGAACAGGGAGGAACGAACACGGGGGAGGCGGGATCGGGCGGCTTGATCTGTCGAGCCGCTGCTCGCCTCCCTGGAACTTCCCGAACATGACACCCACAGGGCCGTACAGGTTCTTCAGGGCCCAGTGCGGCCACGCCATCAACTCACGGTGTTCGACTCCTTGGACGTCCCCCAGGATGACGACGTTCTCACAGACGAGAGCGCCTCTCGGGCGAGACGCGAGTGGACGAACCCACTCCGCGGCCTGCACTCCCGCATGGAACAGACCAGCTTCCACGGACTCGGGATCGCTGCTTGCGATCTCGTACACCGTCCAGGCCGTCAGACCGTGTCGAAGGGAAGGCACGAGGTAGGGGCAGTGCGCGGACACACGGTCGATGTAGCCCGTGATGTCCACGGTCCGCGGAGCCGTGGTACGTGCCTCGACCAGGCGGAGCGCCCTGGCACGGGACCAGGACGCTCCGGTCAGAGGGCCGGTCGTCATCCGGCCGCGAGTGCCGAGATCTTCGGTGCGACGTCGCCGCCGTCGCCCGGGATGGGGCTGCAGTCCCACTCCGCCCACACCTCGCCGGTCTCGCGGTAGCGCGCCATGGCCCGCTGGTCGAGCACCCCGTCCGCGCCGGTGAACCACGCCTCGGGCAGCGGGCCGAACATCTCCACGTAGGCGTCGACCCAGGAGATCCGGCCGTAGCCGGTGTTCTCCACGTGGTTGATCAGCCGGCCGGCGCTCCGCGCGCAGAACTCCGCGTACTCGGGCTTGTCCAGGAGCTGGTGCCACTCGGCGTCGATGGCGGCCGAGAACATCTCGGGGGCGACCTGGCCAGCGTCGAACTGCCGGACTGAGACCTGGAAGAACTTGCCCAGCTCGGTCCTCTCGGGGGTCTGGACAGCGGTCACGCTGAACTCCTCTCATCTGGCGGAAGCGATCTTGGAACGAGTGCCGGGAATCCCTCGGGACTGACTCCCGAGGCCGGTTGGCGCCCGCCGGGCAGTTGGTCGCGGAAACTCGACGGGCCCCGCGCGGCTGCGCCGACCGGTCAGGTCTGGGGCTCTTGGATGACCGGCATCTCGTGGTGGAGACCCTTCCAGTTCGCACACATCGTGAGCGGACAGGTTGTCCGCAGGTTTTCGGAGCGAGGAGAGTTGACGGATCAGCATGCCGTGCTATGGGCGGCGAACCAACTGCGCGCATTCGGCGTGCAGTTGAGGGCCCGTTCAGGAACCCGAAGAAGGGCTTTCAAGGGATCGGCCACCTTGCTACCGAGCTTCCGCTGTCGTGTTTGGGTGATCGGCCGACGCGGCAAAGTAGTCCTGTGGAAAGTTCGGCAGCTGGGGGATACGCCTGATCACCTAGGGGTGAGACCGGGATGGCTCGCGGGGTGGAGCGGCACTGTTCGACGTGCCGTGCGACGCTCAGCCGATTCAACGTAGGACCGCGGTGTGGGCCCTGCCAGAGGGGCGGTGCAGTACCCCGAGTCGGACGTGAGTTCTGGGTGGAACCCGCAGTCGTGGCAGCGATCCGTGCCTGGGATCTCGGGGTGGTCGTGCGGCTCTTTCGGCAACACACCGGCCTCTCACAGGCAGCGGTCGCCCGGCTCGTCAACATCGACCAAGCCGAAGTGAGCCGGCTGGAGCGCGGCCGGAAGAAGATCCGCGACCGTCGCCAGCTCGCACAGTGGAGCGAGGCCCTTGGGGTGCCTGACGGCCTCCTGGGACCGTTACCCGACGTCGACCGGCCGTCGCCGATGGCGGACAGCCTGGGCAACCACCTGACGCTTCCTGACGGACACGGGCAACTCCTGCTGCCCGCCGGGCGGAACCTGCCGCCTACGGCGCTTCCCACGCTGACAGGGCCAGTCGCCTCCTTACAGGGCGACGCTCTGCTTCTCGCGTCGAGCGGGGAGGCCGAGGCATGGAGTCGGATGCCGCTCAGGGCCCTGCTCGTCGTGCACCACAGCGGAGACGGGACACAGCGGTACTTCGTCACGGACGCGCGCGGGGGCGTCCGTGACGAAGCCGGAAGCCCCTTCGCCATTCCCATGGCCTACGAGTTCGACGACTTCACCTTGGGGATCCTCTGGGCAGCGGCAGGGTTCGACTCCGCCATCCTTGGCGACGACGCTGCGCTTTACGGAGAACTGGACCTTCCGTCACAGGACTTGTCGGGAGTAGGCCGTCAGTCGGTCACTCTCGACGGCCTCACCGACGGATCCCAGATGCTCGTCGGCTCGCGGGCATGCGCCCGGTTCATCCTCGACCAGCGCGACGAGCTGGCCGGTGATCCGATCTTCTGGACCCGCGAACAGCGAGGGGAGGAAGCCGCGACCTGGCTGCTCTTCGAGCACAAGCATCGCTACCTTGAGCTGATGGCTCCCGCACGAGCACACGACGGTGTCGGGCGAGCTTTCTGCGTTCCCCACCAAGAGGTCGCCGCCTCGCCCATGTACGAGCGCGTGTTGCTGTTCCTCGCGATCGCGCTGATGGAGTCGTACGGCATCACGACCTGGGTGACCGACGAGGCGGACCTCCAGCAGACGGAGGGCTTCGCGCTCGTTCCTGGTCACCGGGCTGCCATAGCGACCTGGGTACGCGCTGAATCCGCGCCCCAGACCGCTCTGACTTCCGGGGCGCGTTCCCTGCGGGCCTTCGCGGGCATCACGGGCCACGCGCGAGCACATAGCGTCACCATGGGATCGACCTCCGGGGAGCGCATGGCGGCGACTTCGGACTATCTCGGCCTTGACCGAGCTTGGTTGACTCACCGCTGCGGTCAGCTTGCCGCTGTGGGAGCCACCGGCCTCGCCAGACCACGAAGCCGCCACCTCAGCCTTGATGCCTTGGACCGGGCTTGCGCGTACGTGGCGGCCGAGTTGCGGTCCGAGGCCGGTGACCCTGTGGGAGCGACCCGATAGCCTGCACGGAAAGATCTCCGAGGACGAGATCCAACCAGGCTGCGTGGATCGGAAGTTGGGGCGATGGCAGGCGTGACACGAACGGTGGCTGTCTACTCTCTCGGCGGCACCATCGCCATGACCACAGACCCGGCGACCGGGGGAGTCGTGCCGGCTCTCTCCGCCCATGACCTTCTGGCGGCTGTCCCTGGCCTGGATGGTCACGGCATCGACCTGCGCGTGCACGACTTCCGCCGGGTGCCCGGCGCCTCGCTCACCTTCGACGACCTGACGGGGCTCGGCGCCGAGATCGACAAGGTCCTCGACGGTGGTGACGTCGACGGGATCGTGATCACACAGGGCACCGACACCATCGAGGAGACGGCGTTCTTCCTCGACCTCCGCCACGGTCACGACCAGCCGGTCGTCGTTACCGGTGCCATGCGCAACCCCACCATGGCCGGCCCTGACGGACCGGCCAACCTGCACGCGGCCGTCATCGCGGCAGCTGACCCGCAGCTGCGTGGAGCCGGGGTACTGGTCGTCCTGAATGACGAGATCCACGCGGCACGGCATGTCCGTAAGTCCCACACCACCAGCCCTGCCGCCTTCGCGTCACCTGGCGGCGGACCCATCGGCCGGATCGCGGAGAACCGAGTACGGCTGGCTTCCCCGTTGCCCGATCTATTCGTTCCCCTGGCACCGGCCGTCCGTGACACACGCGTGGGCCTTTACACGGTCAGCCTCGGCGACGACGGCACGCTGCTCGAAGCCTGGTCCGGCCAGTGCGACGGGCTCGTCGTCGCCGCCTTCGGCGTGGGACACGTCCCTCAGCGACTCGTCGAGAGTCTCGAACGGCTCGCCGTACGCATTCCCGTGGTCCTCGCCTCGCGCATCGGCAACGGCCCGGTCCTGACCGGAACGTACGGTTTCCCCGGATCGGAGAAGGACTTGATCAGCCGGGGGCTCATCCCGGCCGGCGACCTCGGCCCCTATCAGGCACGCCTCTTGCTTCAGGCGCTGCTCGCCCAGGACACGGGCCGCGAGAGCATCGCTGAGAAGTTCGCCCTTTTCGCGGGCTGATCCCGCACGTCCGCCCCGCCCGAGAGGACCCGCATGCGTGCCCATGTACTGAACACCGGCCGGACGTTCGGCGTCACCTTCGACCACGGCGAGGACTTCTTCGAGGCACTCTCCGCGTTCTGCCGTGACCAAGGAGTGCGGCAGGGCTACATTCCCTCGTTCATCGGTGCGTTCGCCGAAGCCGAGATCGTCGGCGCCTGCGAGAAACTCGAAGACCCGAACGCCCCGGTCTGGGCCAAGACGTATGTCACCAACGTCGAAGCCTTCGGTGCCGGAACAATCGCCCACGATCCGGAGACGGGGGGAATCCTGCCGCACATCCACGTCTCCGCCGGGCTGAAGTCGCAGTCGGCCGACGGCCGTACCAGTCACCTCCTGAGCGCCAAGGTGCAGTTCCTCAGCGAACTCTTCATCGTCGAAGTGATCTCACCGGCCATGACCCGGCCTCGAAACCCTGAGATGTACGACGTGCCACTGCTCACTTTCGGCGCTCCGGAGTGATGCCCTCGTGGATAGACAAGGTCGTGATCGTGGACGACGGCAGCGAGCACGCGCATGAACTCGACG
The DNA here is from genome assembly GCF_018728545.1 of Streptomyces sp. ATCC 21386. Lineage (NCBI taxonomy): Bacteria > Bacillati > Actinomycetota > Actinomycetes > Kitasatosporales > Streptomycetaceae > Streptomyces > Streptomyces sp. ATCC 21386. The sequence continues at coordinate 2,374,743 of NZ_JAAVVL010000001.1, read as the reverse complement.
AGGTCGATCTCGGTGCGGAGTCGGCTGCCGTAGAGGGGCGTGACGTGCCAGCATCTGGTGCCGCATCAGGCACCGTTCGCATCGTTCCTGTCAGACTGCTCGGATGATCGTCAGACTCGCGGGAGATGAAGACTTCCCTGGCTTCCTTGGCCTGGCGGCCCAGGTTGAGCATTGGTTCGGTCCGATGGTCGAGGAAGGTGGCTTCCATGACGCTGTGCGCAAGCACATGCGTCGGTCCACGGCGCTCGTCGCTGTTTCCTCGGGGCCGGATCTCCTCGGCGGGCTGCTGTTCGGAGCGAAGGCGTCGACCTACCACGTTCACTGGCTTGTCGTCTCGGAGCAGGCACGGGGGAAGGGTGTCGGTCGTGCACTGATGTCGGACGCAATGCGTAGGTGGGTGCAGGGTCCGGGCAGCATTGAGGTCGTCACTTTCGGCGCCGAACACCCCGGCGCTTTCGTCAGCGGCGCGCGTGTCTTCTACGAGCGTCTCGGCTTCACCCCTGCCGAGGCTGTCGGTCCAGGACCGGAAGGCGGTTCCCGGCAGATCTATCGCCGGGCCGTCACCTGATTCACGCGATCTTGGCCCTGGCGACCACGGTCCAGAGGGCAGTCGGCCAAAGACATGAGGCAACACACTAAGTAGCCCCGTCGCGCGAAGTGCGTGACCACTATCCGTAACGGATGCGGCTTGTCGATCGCGGCAGTCGAAGAGAAGCGCGGACAATCTGTCCGTAAGCAGTTGTTCCCCAAGCTCTTGACGCCCGAGACGCAATGACCCTTAAATCTGGACCATTTCGCCCCATCTTGCCGTTTTTACGTAAGTTTCTCAAACCGCGTTGAGAGTCTCCGACGCGATACCAAGGGGCTTCCCCCTTAGTCGCCCCCCTGCCAGCTCCGTTAACACTTGGTGACTAGGGGCGCGCGTTAGGGCATTTTCCGTACCCTGATGCGAGTGCTCCATCGCGAAGGGACAGATCCACCGATGAGTGAAAACCTGACGCTGGGAGATCGTCTCCGTACAGCACGCAGGACCCGGAAGCTGTCTGCCGCTCAATTGGCACAGAAGGTCGCAGTCTCCCCAAGCTACGTGCAGAAGTTGGAGTCCGGCGCGCGGAAGGCTTCACCGTCGCTGACGCTGGCACTCGCGAAGGCGCTGCGCTTCGGCCCCGAGGTCCTGACCGGCCAGCCCTACTACGGTGAGCCAGAGGCTGAAGACGGCGTCCACGCCGTCATCCCTGAACTGCGCCGGCTCTTGCTCTGCTACGACAGCCCCGACGACCTGGAGATCGCACCCCGCGCGCTTCCCGTGCTCGCCTCGGAAGTGGACCAGGTGGCGGCCCTGCGCCGCGACGCCCGCTACGCCCCGATGGGCCCCCTGCTGCCACCGATCATCACCGAGTTGACGCACGTAGCCCTCGGGGGCGGCAACGGCGACCAGAGCAAGGCGTTCTGGCACCTGGCGCGCGCCTATCGTGCCGTGAACTCCCTGGCCCACAAAATGGGTCACCACGACCTGTCGAACACCGCGCTGGAGCGCGTCCGTTGGGCGGCCGACCGCTCCGGCGACCCCCTGATGCAATTCACGGCGGGCTACCTCGTCGCGGGAGCGATACTCCGCCAGGGCGCGTACTCGCCGGCACGGCGCAAGCTCCTCGCCCTGCGGACCGAACTGGAGCGGTTCCAGCCGGAACGCTCCTTCACTCAGGACGCGCTTGCCGTCGACGGTGCGCTACTGCTGAAGCTGGCCGTTCTCGAAGCCCGTGAGAACAACTCCGAGCGCGCCGACACGTACCTGCGGGAGGCGGAGCAGGTCGCTGGCATGGCAGGCAATCGCGACTCCCTGGCGTACGAGATGTCGTTCGGACCGACGAACATCCGCATCCATGAGGTGCACGCGATGATCGACATGGGTGACACCGAGCAGGCTCTCGCCCGCCTCACCGAATGGTCTCCGGTTTCCGGCGGAGAGTGGGCGCCGCCCGCTACCACTGTCGGCGAGCGGTCGAGCCACCACTTCATCGACGTGGCCTCCGCGAAGCTCGCTGTAGGCGACCGGGCCGGGGCCTTCGCGGATCTCAAGCGTGCGCGGAAGGTCGCGCCCAACCATACGCGGTTCCACCCGTCCGTTCGCGAGACGGCTGCGGCGCTGCTCAGGATGGACGCCCACCCTTCCAACGAGCTGTCGGCATTCGGCAGTTGGACGGGACTTAGCACAACCTGAGGTTGTGTCAAGGGCTCTGGCGAGCGAACCCCACGGACAGTCTGTCCGCGCACAATAGCTTGCCGAATGGAATGGTCTCCTCACACGCAGTGGTGAGGAGGCCTTTTCCATGTCCGACGACAATCCCGCAGCTCGCGCGGTCCCGCCGCGCTGGATGCCCATCGGCGAGGAGCCGGAGCTGTGCTCGGCAGGCGAGTGGTGGGATGCCGTACGCGCCGTGGAGGCCGTGGGCCGGCGCGCGATCGATATCCTCGGCCAGGGTGACGAACCGGTCGGCCCAGTGATCCTGGACCATGAGGGTCCGGAACCCCGGCTGTACTTCCTGGTTCCCGTGGGCACCGCGGCCCGCTGGGAGGAGCCGGGGACCGTTGCGCTGGGGCAGAAATGCCACGTCGTCGTGCCGTCCGCCGAGAGCACGACGCCTCCGGGGATGCACTGGCATGTCTTCCCTCAAGGCCCGCGATCGCTGACCCGGCCCGAGGCTCTGCGCCGCGCGCTGAGCCAGGCTCGCCGGGAGCAGCGCGGGCCTGCGGAGGAAGCAGCGTCCTGATGGCGCTGAGTATTTCCTTCGTTCTGTTGCTCGGCATCGTCGTGGTCGTTCTGATCCGCAGCAAGTCCGTGAAACCCGGACCCGCGATTGTCTGTGTGCTCTTCGGGTTCTTCCTGTCGAGCACATCGATGGCCCCGGGCATAAGCCAGTTCATGACCAGCATTGCGGACATGATCGGCCAGATTCGCTTCTAGCTCGGCCGCCCGGCTCGGCGTCCGAGCTGTCTCCCCCCTCGCGGCGGCGGTGTGCCCCACCACTTCGCGGCCCCACCCCCCCCAAATTGCCTGAGGCCCCCCGATGACATTGACGTTCAACCCAGAGAGCACGACGCCACCTCGCACAGCTCGAACACATCGGACGAGCAGCCTCGATCTCGCGGCGCTCCGCCACCGTCCCATTCATAACGAGGGGCTCTGATGCGCCTCGTGTATCACCCCGCCGGCCACGACGACGACTTGGGCGTGGCCCTGATCGAGTTGCAGGCGGGCCGTTGGAGAACGGCACGGCAACTGCTGCTGTCTACGGCCACGCATTGGGCACTGCGAACGTCACGCACCCAGCTGCTGGCGGTGGCAGCCGCCCGGTCGGATGTGGTGGGCGTGTGGCTCGGCGAAGAGCCTGGCAGCTATGACGCGCAGTTGATGGGTGCCCGCGTGGCTGTCGAGCGGGCGTTGCGCGCGCACAAACAACGGCATCCACAGACGCTGGAGTTCGAATTCAGGGCTCGCCGTGATGTGCTGCTGGCGGCTCGTCGCGCGCCGCATGATCCTGTGCCGTGGGTATGTCTCCTGGCTCTGGCGCAGATTGACAAGCGGCAGCTGCGCCAGGAACACCGCGTGAACCCCGGCGAGCCGATGCTGCCCAGCGGTCCATGGGGCCTGTTGTACGAGGTCAACCGGCGTGATCCGTACAACCGGGAGGCCTACCACCGGGTGCTGCAGTTCATGCTCTCCCTGGATGGCCCGCCGGGCGCTTCCCTGGCCGCGGTCTTCGACTTCGGTCGGTCCGTCGCCTCGCAGCGGCCTGTCGGATCGCCACTGCTGCTTCTGCCCGCGTACGCGCAGGTCGAGCAGCGACGGAGATCGCGCGCCGATCCGCTGTGGCGGCGGCAGTGGGCGCAGGAGTCGACGCTCGACTACACGCTGACCGCTTTCCACGGCTGGTTCCACAAGACGCACGGTGAGAAGCGCTCGGTGGCTGACCTGAGCCTTCTTGCCTACGCGCTATGGGCTGGCCACCAGTATCTGGAAGCCGCCGAGGTGTTCGAGGAGATGGGCCCGTACGCGGCCCGCGAGCCGTGGACGTCGGTGCATGAAGGGACCGTTGGGTCAGATCCGGGTGAGGCGCTGCTCCTTCGAGCGCGCGCCGAGTCCCTCTCCTACGCCCGTACCCGTAGGCCGCGCGCCGGACCGCACCCATAACCGGAATCCGCCACTCACCCAGCACATTGGCATGAACCTGTCCATCTTGTTCCTCTCTGAGCTTGGAGGCTGACCTGTGTCTCGCTTGAGTCCGAACCACCGTGCGTCGTCCCGGAAGTCCGATGACGCATACCTGCGGGAGCTCGGCTACGAGCCCGTGCTGACCCGGCGCATGGGGCCGTTCGGGAACTTCGCGATCTCGTTCAGCGTGATCAGCGTTCTGTCCGGCTGCATGACCCTGTACGGATTCGGCATGAACACCGGCGGCCCGGCGGTGATGCTGTGGGGCTGGCTCATCGTCGGTGCCATGGTGATGTTCATCGGCGCCGCCCTCGCCGAGGTGACCTCCGCCTATCCGACCTCCGGGGCCCTTTACTACCAGGCGGAGCAGCTCGGCGGGCGGAAGTGGGGCTGGTACACGGGCTGGCTGAACCTGCTGGGCCTGCTCGGGGCGATCGCCGGCATCGACTACGGGGCCGCGCTGTTCACGGGCGCCCTGTTCAACCTGCAGTGGGGATTCGTGCCGACGCCGGGCAAGATCATGGTGATCTTCCTGTGCATCCTCGCCCTGCACCTCGCCCTGAACCTGTTCGGGGTCCGGCTGGTCAGCATCCTCAACAGCATCAGCGTCTGGTGGCACCTCGGCGGCGTCACGGTGATCGTCGGCGCTCTGGCGATTGTCCCCTCCCACCACCAGTCCTCGGACTTCGTGTTCGGTGAGTTCGTCAACAACACCGGCTGGAGCCCCCTCTACGCGGCGGTGCTCGGTCTGCTGCTGGCCCAGTACACGTTCTGTGGTTACGACGCCTCCGCGCACCTGTCGGAGGAGACGACCGACGCGCAGGTGTCCGCATCCCGCGGGATCATCCACGCGATCGGCTGGTCGTGGCTGGCCGGGTTCGTCCTGCTGGCCGGGCTCACGTTCGCGATCCAGGACTACGCGGGCACCGTGGGCACGGCGACGGGGGTGCCGCCGGCGCAGATCTTCCTGGATGCTCTGGGCGTGGCGGGGGCGAAGGCACTGCTCCTGGTGGTGATCATCGCGCAGTTGTGCTGTGGCAATGCCGAGACCGCTGCGGCCAGCCGGATGGTGTTCGCGTTCTCGCGTGACGGGGCGTTGCCGGGCTCGCACCTGTGGCGGCAGGTCGACCGCCGTACCGGCACTCCGCGCATGGCCGTGCTGCTGGCGGTCGTGTGCGCCGCCGTGCTGGCCCTGCCGAGCCTGTACAGCCCGGTCGCGTACGCGGCGATCACCAGTATCAACGTGGTCGGCATCACCCCGGCGTACGCGATCCCGATCTACCTGCGCATCAAGAACCGGGATCGCTTCCGGCCCGGTCCTTGGAACCTCGGCAGCTGGGGTGTGGCCGTCGGCGCGATCGCCGTTGTCTGGGTGGTGTTCGTGACGGTGCTGTTCTGTCTGCCGCAGACACGGCCCGCCGGCGGTGGCCTGGTGTCCGTGGAGACCTTCAACTACGCGCCGGTCGCTCTGCTCGTCGTCCTCGCGCTGGCCTGGGCGTGGTGGCGGAAGCAGGGCAGCTCGTACGACGTGCCGGCCCAGAACTTCGACCGCTCGGCGGCCACATACGAAGACGAGGTCGTCTGATGACGAGAACAGCGAGCGGCAACGGCACCGTGGCACGCCTGGCTGCCGCGTCCCTCCCCGAGCAGGGCGGGCGCTCCGAGAAGGCCTTCTCCCTGTCCGACCTGCGGAACCTCGTCAAGGCGGGCGCCATCGACACGGTGCTGCTCGCCGTCCCCGACCTGCAGGGGAGGCTGAAGGGGAAGCGTTACGACGCGGACCACTTCCTCAAGCGCGTCGCGCATCACGGCGCCGAGGTGTGCGCCTACGTCCTGGCCACCGACATCGACATGAGCCCGGCGGACGGCTTCGCCCTGACCTCGTGGGAGACCGGCTACCAGGACCTGTCCGTGCAACCGGCTCTGTCGACTCTGAGCGTCGTGCCGTGGCTGCCACGCACCGTTGTCGTACTCGGCGATGCCGTCCACCACGACGGAACGCCGATCGACATCGCACCCCGGCAGATCCTCCACCAGCAGCTGACCCGGCTGTCGCGGCACGGTCTGCACCCCAAGGCGGGGATCGAGACCGAGTTCGTCCTCTACAGGGGCACGTACGAGGACGCGGAACAGGCCAACTATCAGGGGTTGCGGCCGTTGACGACGGAGAACCTGGACTACGCCCTCGATCACGACCCCGTATCCGACCGGTTCCTGCGCCGTCTTCAGCGGGCGCTCGCCGGCTCGGGGATGCCCGTGGAAGCGATCAAGACCGAGGCCGGTCCCGGCCAGGTCGAGGTGACCTTCCCGTACGGTGGCGCGCTCACCGCGTGCGACCGGCACCCCCTCTTCAAACACGCCGTGCGCACCCTGGGTCTGCGCGCCGGTCTGGCACCCACGTTCATGGCGGCCCCGGAAACCGACCGAGCCAACGGCCTGCACCTGCACGTTTCGCTGTGGTCGAAGGCCGTCAGCCAACTCAACGAGCCCGGCAGCGAGTACGGACTGTCCCAGACCGGTCAGCACGCCATCGCGGGTCTGCTCGCCGGCCTGCCCGAGTTGGGCCCGTTCTACGCGCCCAACGTCAACTCCTACAAGCGGTTCACGACCGGCTCGTTCGCGCCGACCACGTTCACCTGGGGCCGCGACAATCGCACCTGCGCGGTCCGCGTCGTCGGCCGTGGCGAAGGGCTACACCTGGAGATCCGTGTGCCGGGCGCGGACGCCAACCCCTACCTGGCGCTGTCGGCGGTACTGGCGGCCATTGACCACGGTCTCGAGCAGAAGCTCGCCCTCGCTCCCGAAGCGACCGGCAACGCCTACCGGGCAGGCGGAATACCTGTGCCGCCCACCCTCGGACCGGCTCTGACCGCCTTCCAGAACAGCGTCTTCGCGCAGGAAGCCTTCGGCGCCGGGGTGGTCGAGCACTATGCCCATCTCGCCCGCCTGGAACTCGCCCACGACGAGTGCCTCGTCACCGACATTGAGCGGCAGCGATGGCTGGCTCGCGCCTGACAAGCCCGCACCGCAGAAAGGATCCACAACCGTGAGTGCCCGCCCGACCCGCCCGCCCGCGACGCTTCCGCTGACACCCGCACAGCTTCGGATCGCCCAGAAAGTCGCGGAGGGCGAGAGCACCCACGCGATCGCCTCCGAGCTGTCCATCACCATCGGCACGATCAACGTGCAGCTGAAGCACTGCGGACAGAAGCTCGGCGTGAGAGGCCGGGCCGCCGTCGTCCACGCCTGCTTCGTCACCGGGCAACTCCAGCGTCCCGAGACGGCCACCTTCCCGGAGGCCTTCTCGGAAACGGAGATCGAGACATGGCGGATGGTCGCGATCGGTATGACGTCACAGGAGTTCGCGGACCGGGCCCGCATCAGCCGTGACAGCGCAGTCGCGCGGCTCAAGGCCCTACGGGAGCGCGTCAAGGCCGAGAACGACCCGCACCTCGTGACGCTCGGCTGGAGCTGTGAGGTGCTCGACGAGTCCCTGACCGAGATGGCCTCCGGGACCGTCCTCCGCGTTCCCACCCCCAGATGACCAGCTCAGGCCGCAATGTCAGTGCCCCCTGGCAAGCTACCCACCCACAACAGGACACTGAGTGCATCCGACCCGTCACCCATCGTGGCACGGTCGGAGGGCTCGGCGAGCGGAAGGGCGCACCGTGACCGACATGCCCAACGCACTCCACCACCTGGTGGAGTCGGTGACCAACACGTACACAGTGGTCGCCGAGCATCCCAGGCCCGGCGACATCCGGCCTTCGGTCTGGGAAATCAAAGGGCCTGAAGGCGAGAGGTGGTTCGGGAAGGTCCACGCGGGCGCGAAGCTCCACCACCGCGAGGTGACCGCGTACCAGAAGTGGACCGTGGCGCTGGGTGTCGGCCGTGCACCCGAGCTGGTCGCCGCGGACACGCAGACGCGCACCGCCTTGATCACCGCCGTGCCCGGAGGCGGTCTCGACACGCTGCGCCTGCCGGCCGAGCAGGAACGGGCGGCCTACGAGCAGGCGGGCGCACTGCTCGCCCGGTTCCACACCGCGGCAGCCGACGAGCCGACGCCGGTAGCGACGGAGGAGGCGTGGGACGAGGCGGTCGCCCAACTGCTGGACCGTACGGCGGCGTACGTGCCGGAGTACGACCTCGCGCTTGTGCGCACGCTCGCCGAGGAAGTTCCTTCGAGCCTGCCCCGGGTAGCCCAGCACGGCGACTACATGCCCAAGAACTGGATGTGGGACGAGACCGAACAGCGGCTGCGGATCATCGACTTCGAAAGGGCCGAGCTTCGGTCCGCCGCCTACCGGGACCTGAGCCGACTCCGCTACCGGATCCTGCACCACCGCCCCGACCTCAACGCCGCCTTCCACCACGGATACGGCCGGCACCTCACCACGGAGGAACTCGTCGCATGCCGGGCCTACGGGGCACTGGATGCTCTGGACTCGCTGAACTGGGGGATCAAGCACCGCGACGGCGGCCTGGTCGACGAGGCGCACATCATGCTGGAGAACCTTCGCCTGGAGACCCGCAAGAGGGTGTGGGGCGGGTGGCATACGTGAACGTCTTCGCTCGAACGTCCACGGCTCCGCACCTGTTCGGCGATCGTCGCGATGCCTTCATCGCCTTCACCGTCCTCACCGCCCACTGTGCCTCTGCACGCGAAGGCCGGTGATCTTTGTGGACGAAGCAGGCTGGGGCGAGACGTTGACCGCTGACGTGCTGGAAGACCGGTACGGGCTGGTCGCCGACATCGTCGAACCGGTGCACATGGGCACGGACACCATCAACCGGCGAGTCCTGACGGACGACGGGCTGCGGCTGTACGTCAAGCAGTACCCCTCGATGGCCGACTTGGACGAGGCGCGCAACGCGTGGGACATGTCGGAATACTGCCGGGCCGCGAAGCTCCCCGTTCCGCGGGTGTGGCCCGACACCAACGACAACCTGGTCACCATCGCGGGAGGCAGCGCATGGGCCGTGGTCGACGAGGCTCCCGGACGGGTGAACCCCTCGGCGATGACGGTCCCCCTCGCCGAGCACATCGGCGTCGTCATGGGACGCATGCACCGTGCGCTCGCCGCGTACCCGCTGCCGAAGCGCGTGCAGCAGACCCGCTGGCGGACCGAGCCCGTCGAGGACGCCGTAGCGAAATGCGACGCCGTGATGGCCAGGGCCACGCGCCAAGGCCACGACCGTCTCGACCAACTACGCGTTGACCTCGACCAGCGGCGTGGGGGCCTGCGCGCCCACGTCCACCTATTGCGGGAACATCTGCCCGAGACTCTGGCGGAACAGGCACTGCATGCGGATCTCAGCCGCACCAACCTGATCACCCTCGCCGACGCTGTCACCGGCGTCACCGACTTCCGCTGCGCCAGCGCTATGCCGGCCTGGGAGTTGGGGCGGGCGGCGTTCGACCCTCGCACCGTCGCCACCAGCACTGATTGGGCCGCTTGCGCACTGGCGATGGCCAGGGCCTACCGCTCGGAGCACCCCAGCCTCCCGCTGCGGGAGGTGCGGGCATGCGCCCGGATCGCGCTGCTGTACATGCTGTTCAGCTTCTACGGCGCCACGACCGCCGAGTACGACCTGCCGGGGGAGGCGGAGGCGGATCTGAAGCGGCACTGGCGCGAGCGTCAGATCACCATCCGCCGCCTGCTCAGTGACCTTGAGGGCATCGAAGACGAGCTCACTGGCCTTGAGGCGAACGGAGACACGTCCTGACCATCCAGCACCTTCCGACTGCGCTGAACGAAACGGCTGACGAGCGACAGCCTCAACCACACACGGCATACAGGGGGACGTCTTGGCGTATCAAACCGTGACCGGTCTGCACCTTGCACTCATCCGCGAACAGCGTGATCCGCTGGGATTCCGTACGACCTCCCTGGCCGGGCACCGCGTTTCGGTGGAGGGCCGGAGCCGATGACAACCATCCCGAAGCCCACCGCGACAACCGCGCGGACCGACGAGGCGGAGGTCTCGGATGAGGAACTGAAGTTCGTCATCCCCGGCGACCGCCGTATCGAGGCCGCCAACGCGATCACGACCCGTGCGATGGCCCGGCGTCTGCCCCAACTGATCCGCCGGTCCCTCGCACTGGGCTGGCAGGTCGACCGCGCCGCAGTCATCGCCCTGCTCGGCGTGCAGCTCCTCTCGGGGGTACTTGAAGCGTTCGGGCTGATGGCCACCACCGGGGTGATCAAGCCGCTGATCGCCTCCCAGCACATCAGCGGCGACCAGCTCCGCTCCGCCGTACCTTCCCTTGTCGTCCTGTCGGGGGCCATCGGTCTGCGCGCCCTGCTGGGTATCGCCTCCACCGCGCTGTCGGCACGGCTGGCCCCGCGTATCGCCCGGGAGGCCGAACTCGAGCTCCTCGACGCGGCGACCAAGGCGGAACTCGCCGCGTACGACAACCCCGGATACAACGACCGCTGGGACGCGGCCGACCGGGGAGTGGAAGTCTCCAGGGACCTCCTCACCGAAGCCCAGTACATCCTTGCCGCCTCGGCGTCACTGATCGCCTCGGCGTTTGTCCTGACCGCCGTGCACCCAATCCTTCTGCCGCTCCTCCTCCTGGCGGCCTTGCCGAAGGGAGTGGCCAGCGTGCGTGCGGCGCGCATCAGCTACATCGCCTCGCTCGCCACGACGAAGGACCGGCGGCTGCTGGGCATGCTGCGCTGGTACATGGTCGACAAGCAGACCGCCGACCAGGTCCGCTCCGGCACCATGGCGCCGTTCCTGCTCGACAAGTACCGCACGGCCGGAGCGCGGATCGACAGGACCACCGACCAGGCCACTTGGCGCTCGGCCAGGATCTCCCTGGTGGGCGGGGCAGCGGGAGGTCTCGCCCACGCGGTGGTGTGGGTGGCCCTGGCGCTGCTGGTGTTCGCCGGGCAGATCTCGGTCGCCGCCGTCGGCACCGCGTTCCTCGCATTGGGCCGCGTCAGCGCGGGACTGGACGGGGTCGTCGGCTACGGGGCCCAACTCTTCCGTACGGGAATGTACTTGGACGACTGGGCGGACTTCATCGACGAAGCCGGCGGGCATCGGATCGACCGCGGCTCTCAGGCGCCGGCCGCCCCCACCGTCGTACGCGCCGAGAACATCACCTTCCAGTACCCGAGCGCCGACCGTCCTGCCCTCGACGACGTCTCCTTGGAGGTCCGGCGCGGCGAAGTCGTCGCGCTGGTGGGCGAGAACGGCTCCGGCAAGACCACCCTCAGCAAGATCCTTTCGGCTCTGTACCTGCCCGATCAAGGAGCCGTCTCCTGGGACGGAATCGACACCAGGGACCTGGACGCGCACGCCACCTGGGAGCGTGTCGCCGTCGTACCGCAGTCCTACGCGAGCTGGCCTCTGTCGGCGCGAGAGAACATCACCCTCGGCCAGGCCACCGAGGACGGGGACGCCGCAGTGCTCGCCGCCGCGCATGCCGCAGGCGCCGACGAAGTCATCGACGGGTTGCGCAGCGGGCTGAACACCCTGCTGGCCAAGGAATGGTGGGGTGGGCAGGAACTGTCCGGCGGACAGTGGCAGAGGATCGCGCTCGCCCGCGCATTCCATCGGCCGGCCGGACTGCTCGTCTTGGACGAACCGACCGCAGCCCTCGACCCAAGGGCCGAGCACCGCATCTTCACCGGGCTGCGTCGGCTTGCCGCCGACCGGGCTGTCGTCCTGGTCACGCACAGGCTCACCAACGTGACCATCGCCGACCGCATCGTCGTTTTGGACAAAGGCCGCGTCATCCAGCACGGCACCCCCGAGGAACTGCTGGCTCAGGAGGACGGCTTGTTCCGCGAACTGTGGGATCTGCAGAACGAGCGCACCGGCCGTGTACCTGCCCCGGCTGGCTCCGAAGAGAACGTGCCACTGAACCAGCCAGCCCTGTTCTGAACGATTCGACACCAGGAACGGTGGGGCACCAGAATCATGAGCCACTCCCGCAGCCGACGCAACGCCCGCACCGCGATATCGCGGTGCGGGCCGTAGCAGCCATCAACTGCGAGGCACACGTCCACGGCCCCAGGGCCGTCGCCCTGTACGGAGAAGGGCACAGCCGGGATGAGGGGCAGATGGGCGCGAAGTATCGGCCCATGGCACTGACGAGAGCGGCCTCGATCACCGAATCTGCGGGCCGTCTGGCGGCTACACGGGGCAGGCGGGCAGCCCGCGGAGTACTGACCATCGCCTTGGCCGGGATCGCCGACTGCCTCACCGCGGATCACATCGACGCGTACACCCGACGGGCCGGGGCGGCGGTCCACCATGAACTACCCGCAGCATCATGACGGCGGCCGACATGACGCAGGACGAGATTCTTACTGCCGTCGCCTACCTTCAGGCTGTCTGGGATGGCGAACCGACGCGGTCAACGCGTTGTCACACCGTGAAGACTCCGAGCGAGACATCCTCGACGTGGTCATCGACCTCGCCGACCGCTTCGGACAAATATCCATGCTGTTCCGCCTCGGCATTGCCCCAGACCTCGACGACGAATACAAGGCAGCAGCCGAGGCCAAGGTGGGCAGCGATCCCACCACCGCCGTCACAGCAGTGCTTATCGATGCCTACCGGCGATCGTCCAAGTCAGCCGAAGGCCCTGCAGTCAGGGAACTAAGCCTGTCCGTGATCGGCTATCTCGCGATGTCGACGAAGGCCACGGAGGACGAGATCCCGAGGCTCTTCGAGAGGCTCCGCGACGCTGCCATCACCAACAACTGAGCGTCACGTCACCTGGGACGCCGCGCCAACGCCAGCTTCAAGAGCCCGTCGGCACCGAGGGCTGTGTGGGGATCGGCCTACGCCGCGTGCCGCCGCCTGTACGGCGACAGGGCGGGAGGCCAGATCACGCGGCATGTTCAGTCGACGCAGGGCGGGGAAGTGCGGCCAGTCCCATGGCCCGTTCGATCCTGATCTCGATGACCACGCGCTCGGGGTCCGGGGCCGGAGTCCGTCCGTACCGGTCGGCGTAGCGCGCCACGGCATCGTCGACCGCTGCCGCGTCTGTGAGCACCTCGGCCGTGCCTTCCAGGGTGGCCCAGCGTCCTCCGTCGACCTGGCAAACGGCCACGCGGGCTTCGCCGGGACGGAACGCCTGAATATTGGCGACCTTCTTGCTTGATTTGCGTGTGATAACTCGGGCGACTCCGGCGTCGACATCAACGGTGACTCCGACGGGCACCACATGCGGACTTCCGTCGGGCCGCAGAGTGGTCAGCGTGCACAGATGGTATTCATTCCAGAACTCAGAGTGTTCAGATGTCTGGCTGAATTCGTCACTAGGCATGCCCGGGATCGTAACGCGGAGCACCTCGCGGATTGGCACAGAAGTGACCGCTTCCACACAAGCCTTCACACTCAGGGTGCCGACTTTATGCGGCGTTGACTACGACATGACCGCATTACACCGTTGCGGAATATCTCAAACCGGTAACAGAAGTGCGAGCCTGCCATGCGCGAGCGATCAAAATGACCGCAAGTGAATCGGCAGTTCAGGGCCATGATCAAAACTCAGGAATGGATGATTTGGCAGGTTTTATTGGCACTGATCACCACCTTTCATTGATCTTCGAGATGTCGTTTTCCGGCCTTGATCTCATACGAGCCTCACGTAAAGTCCGAGTCTGTTCCCGTGAGCCTCACCGAAGGGCTTCGACCGGGCCGAATGCTCGTTCGCGCTAGCGACCGTGTATGTCCGGAGGGGATCGAGCGTGTCCTCGCGGCTCAATCGCTGGGGTCGGCGTGTGCCCTTCGGTCGGTGCTGGTCTCGGCGTCCGTGATCACCTTCATGAGTGCCGTCCGGGGACCCGAACATCGTTGACCCGTGGTGGCTGGCGCCCGGCTCCGAGCAAGAGCCCCGATCGGCCGGTACGAAGGGATTGCTCAATGTCTCCGGGAGAAAGAGCTAGCGACACTCCGGAATCTCCGGTGCCTGCGCGAGAGCAGGCGATCCGCCGGCGGTTGGGGCGGTGGCGTAAGACTGAGAAGCGGACCGTGGAACGCGACCTCCACCGGCGGCTGCGGCAAGAGCTGCGCAACCTCGGCATTCACCCTCCCCTGGACGTGGAGGAGCTGGTCCGGGCGCTCAGTGAGAGGCGCGGACGCCCGATAGTCTTGCGCACCTTCCCGCTGGAGAAGCCGGGACCCTCGGGGCTGTGGATCGACATGCCACAGATGGACGTGATCCTCTACCAGCAGGAGACGACCCGGCTGCACCAGCGGCAGATCATCCTCCACGAGATCCTCCATATCCTCGTCGCCGAGTGGGAGGAGGATCGGGCCGAGGAGTCGCCGGAGGAGTCCCCGGACGACTTCGTCGAGGGCTGGGCGACCCTCATCCCCGTACTCGATCCCAAGCTGATCCGGCGGGTCGCCCGCCGCTGCTCGTACGAGGAAGAGGAGGAGTGCTCGGTCGAGCTCGCGGCCACGATCATCCTGGAGTGGTCCTCGGTGCTCGACGAACTCCCGCCGCTGTCCGACGACCCGGAAGTACGTCGAGTGCAGTCCGCCCTGGGTGACCGGCGAGGGTGGTTGTAGTCCGTGACCGAGATGCTCCTGCTGATCATCGCGGCTGCCGTCATTTGGCGGCTCCACCTGTGGTCTCGCGCCCCGCACGACGCTCCCACCCGGTCGGTCGCCCTCTCCCTCCTCAGCGCGGGCCTGTCGTATCCGGTGGCCATGCCGGGGGGCACCACCGGCATCGACACCGTGGCCGGGCACGGCACGGCGAAGCTGGTCCAGAACGTCCTACTGTTGCTGACGGTCTACTTCCTGATGTGCTTCTACCTGTACTCGGCAGACGGGCAAGCAGCGCGGCGTCGCGCCCGGTGGGAAGCCGTCGTCGTGGCCGCAGTCATGGCGACGATCATCCTGGCGGCCGTGAACGTGCCGCACGAGGCGCTCGCCGGCTCGTTCAGCACGGCGGACATGACGATCCCCCAGGTCGCCTTCTTCTACACCGGCGCCGGCCTGTACCTGATGTACGCGCTCGGTGCTGCCGGACGGTGGTCCGCCCGCTACGCCCGCATGTCCCGTCGCCCACACGCGACGGGGCTGTGGATGACCGCGATCGGCCTCGGCGCGATGGCAGCGGCCTGCGCCGTTCGCGCGGTCTTCGTCGCCGTCCGGTGGAGCGGAGGTTCCGTGTCGCACCAGCTCACGACGAGCGTGGCGGTCGGGCTGGTGGTGTCAAGTCTGCTCTTCGTCGCGGGCATCACCTATTCGGGAGTTCGCGCCAGGATCACAGCGACGCGGCTGTGGCTGCGCCGACGGCGGGATCACCGTCGGCTGATCCCGCTGTGGCAGCTGCTGATCGAGGTCTATCCGGAGAATGAGCTGCGCCCTGCCTCCCGCGGGCTCTGGGATCGGTGGCGGGCGCGTGGCGTGCACCGCCGCTACCACCGGCGGATAGTGGAATGCCGGGACGGACTGGTTGACATCAGCCCCTACCTGGTCCGCGGGGAGGACGGCACCGGCCTGCTGGACCTTGATCCGACTCAGCTGGCCCGGCGCCTGCGATCCGCCGCGACCATGATCAAGAACGGCGTCCCGGCACCGGGTCAGGCGGTCGCCCTGGCAGTGCCGCAGGAAGACGACCGAAACGCTGATGTCCGTCAGCTGATCGCGGTGTCGGAAGCGCTCAGGCTGACTGCGTGACCGTGGAGGAACGAGGGAGACGAGACGAGATGCTGATCACAGCCGGCCGGGTCCTGACCGGGTCCGGGACATACCTGGAGGACGGTGCCGTCCTCGTCGAGGGCGACTCGATCATCGAAGTCGGGCCGCGCACGCAGCTCGCTGACCGCGCCGGGGCAGACGGGATCCTCCTGGCGTTTCCCGACGAGACGGTGGTGCCCGGCCTGATCGACGCCCACGTGCATCTCGCGTTCGACGGTGGCGGCGACCCTGTAGCCACTCTCCACGAGTCCAGCGACGAGAGACTGCTGCAGGACATGCGCCAGCGCGCGGAGCAGCTCCTGTCCAGCGGTGTGACGACGGTCCGCGACCTGGGCGACCGCAACGGCCTTGCCCTCCGCCTCGACACGGAGATCAGCCGGGGCAGCACTCCCGGCCCGCGCATCGTGTCCGCGGGCACACCGGCCACCCCGCCCGGAGGCCACTGCCACTTCCTGGGCGGTGAGGTCTCCGGCGTGGCCGAGGTCCGTGATCTCGTGCGCCGCAACCTCGCTGGGGGCGCCGGCGTGATCAAGGCGATGGTGACCGGCGGCGGCCTGACCAAGGACGGGCCGAAGAGCTGGCAGAGCCAGTTCTCCGCAGAGGAACTCCAGGCCCTGGTGGACGAAGCACACCAGGCCGGAGTGCCGGTGGCCGCGCACGCGCACGGAGCGGACGGCATCGCATCGGCCGTGGACGCCGGCGTGGACACGATCGAGCACTGCACCTGGATGACGAGCGACGGCTTCGACCTCCGTCAGGACGTCCTGAAGAAGATCATCGACCAGGGCATCGCGGTCTGCCCTGCCGTCAGCCCGCACTGGCAGATGCTGCCCCGCTTCTTCGGGGAAGAGCGGGCAGCAGCCATGTTCGCCCTGGTCCGCGAGATGGCCGAAGCCGGCGCCAAGCTCATCGCCGGGACCGACGCCGGCGTTCAGCGGGCCGGGTTCGACGGGCTCTCGCCAGCGCTCGCGTTCTACGAGCACCTGGGCCTGCCCAACAGCCGGATCCTCGACATGGCCACTGCGGACGCGGCCGGAGCCCTGGGGCTGGGCGGGCAGACGGGCCGGATCGCGCCCGGGCTCCGCGCGGACCTGCTGGTCATCGGCGGAGATCCGCTGGACGACCTCGGTGCCCTCCAGCAGATCCGTGCCGTGATCGCGGCAGGACGGGTGCACGAGGCGAGCTCGCCAGCAGACAAGCAGCAGTAGCCACGCCGCCGGCCCGCAGCCCAGAAGCTGCGGGCCGGACTACTACTTGGTGTCCGCCTCCTTCTCCATCATCTCCGCCACCAGCTCGTTGACCAGCGCCAACGCCTTGGGCGACAGACCCTGCGAACCCAGGCCGCGAGCTCGCACCCGGCCCACGGCGCCCTTCTTCGCGGCGGCCAGCAGCTGGAGACCTTCATAGACCTGGGCGGCCACGGCCTCGTCCGGCTCGAAGTACATCCGGGACACACCGACAACGGCGGCCAGCGCATCCAGGACCACGGGCGGCGCCGTGTCCGTGACGCCAGCCCGAAGATCGGCGAAGTCTTCCCCGGCAATGATCTCCGCCCCGGCATGGGCATTCACCTCGGCCGCCATCTCGGCGTCCGAGGGGGGTCCCTGCGGACCGGGGTAGGAGCGCTGCAAGATCAGAGTGATCTTCTCGGCGAGGGATCCCGGCGGCCCGCTGAACTCCGCAGCGGCGGCTTCCTGGAGTTCGGACTCCCCCGCCGTGCCGTTCTTTCTCGCCTCTGCGGCGGCCATGGAGCGGTCCTCGGCCCGGCGCAGCTCGGCTTCACTGACGCCGTATCTCGCTGCCAGGGCCGCGACGTACTTGTCCTTGAGTCGGCGGTCACCGCGCTCGGCTCCCGCGACCGGTCCGGCGCTCTTGGTTCCGATCACCGCGGCCGTCTCGTACTGATAGATGCCAGCATCGCAGCGCAGATCGGCCAGATCAGGCAGGCCGGTGCGCGGGAACAGATCGTACAGGTCACCCCTGAGGGCCGCCGCGTATGCGGGCAGCTTCTCCGGATCGGGCGAGGAGTGGCCGGCCTCCCAGTTCGCCACCGCGGAGTCGGACACGCCCAGCTCTGCCGCCACTTCACTCTGGAAGATGTCGGCAGCTCGCCGTACCGCGCGAGCACGGTCTCGGTCGAAGTGACGGGCAGGCATCAGACCTCGCTTTTTCTCCAAGTTGAAGTGAATGCATCTTGTTGACTTTTACTTCTGATGGGAATAGCTTCAGCGTAGCGAAAACAGAGCGCCTTCGCATACCGCTCGCCCTCTGGATTCGGCCTCCCCACCAGCACCTCGGGGCTGCGGTGAGGTCCCGCACCTCGTGTGAGAGGTCCCCTCTTCGCGGCGGCGCGGCGTGTTCCACCGCGTACCTGGGGGTCAGCAGTCCCAGCAGTAGTCCCCCGGCTCCGCAGTGGATACCCCGTTTCTCCCCTCCCCGTCAGGAAGTCCGCGCCATGCCGCAGCACCCCTTAAGCCCAGCGGCCAGTCCGCTCGGTGCGTGCGACGCCTGACTCCGGGGGGCACTTCTCCTTCGCCTCGCTCCGCCTCCTCGACCCGCCCTGGGCGCCGCCCGACGAGTTGTCGAGAAGGCAAGAGCTAAGTCTGGATGTCTTCGCAGGCCACACGTATGTTGCTGGTCCCCCGCCGGGCATCCGCCCGGCGACCGGCACGGAAGGAGACGCGTGAGGCGCGCACCGCCCACCGCAACGGGCCACGGCCCCATAAACGCCGACGGCGTCTGAGAGCGGGAACTCTCAGACGCCAAACGGCCAGGACACCCGCGCCCCGGGAAGGGCGCGGAGATCACCCAACGAATCCGCTCTGGTCCCTTTCCACCAGCACCGGAACGGATCTGCTTCAAGGGAGAGTTTCGCATGCCGACTGCCCTGCGTGAAAGGCCGAAGACCCCGGCCTGCGCGGCAGCCTGTGCCCGTGCCACCCCGTCAGTGCGGCGGAGTGGCGGTGATGCCTGATGGCACGTATCCGCACCGTCAAGCCGGAGATGTTCGAGTCGGAGTCGCTGGCGGAGTGCTCGGTGACCGCCATGCTCACCTTCATCGGGCTGCTGACGCAGGCTGACGACTCCGGCCGTCACCGCGACCATCCGGCGATCATCGCCGGTCGGCTGTGGGCACTACGCCCGGAGCACACCGCCGCGCACGTCGCGCAGGACCTGGAGGAGCTGGCCACCGCCGGATTGATATGCCGCTACACCGGATGCGACGGACGCACCTGGCTGCACGTCGTGACGTGGGAGCAGCACCAGAAGATCAACAAGGCCACGGCGTCCCGGGTGCCGCGCTGCACCCGCCACCAGGGCCACCAGCCGTGCGGAAAGTGCCAGACCGGCGCCTGCCCCACCACACGTACGGCACCGTCCGTGACATCTCACGGAACCCTCCCGGAGCACTCCGGGAGCCCGCAGGGAGGCGTGCACCGCCCGGTCGCGGACGCCACTCAGCCCGCAGAGACCACCACGGGCCCCGGAGAGACGTTGTCCGTGCCGCAGACCGGCCCAGCTGCATCCGCTGCGGCACCGCCGGGGAAAAGTGCAGGTCAGACGGCAGTCCCGGAGGACTCCCGGAGGACTACGGGAGGACACCCGGAGGACTCCCGCTCTGGATCTAGGATCTTGGATCCTGGATCTGTACCTAGGGGGCGCGAGGCGCCCGCACCCGACGCCGTCTCCAGATCGGTCTCCGCGAAGGAGCTGGTCTCCGAGTACGTCCGGGACTGCCAGCGCCGACCGCCGGAGGACGTCCTCGGGCTGCTGGGGCGCAAGATCCGGGTTCTGCTGGACGAGCGCTTCGACCCGCAGGACATCCGCACGGCCCTGGAGCGGCTGCGGGCCAAGGGCCTGCACCCGAGCGTGCTGCCGAGCCTGGTGAACGAGGTCGTCAACGCAGCCCCGCAGGCCACCTCGGCGGCGTCATCCGCCTCCGGCGCGGGGCCCTGGGCCAGCACCTCCGGATACACGCCCTACCTCAACCCGACCGAGCCGACGACGTTCGGAGGCCACCTGTGACCCGCGCACACCTCGCCGACCCTCAGCCCGCCATCGGCGAGCGGCTGCGCGCCCGGTTGGAGGCCAGGCTGACCGAACGCGGCATCGACCCGACTGCGCCGCTGCCGGACACCCCGGAGCCGATCCCGGCACTGGAGGCCGCGCAGGCGCGTATCCCAGTCGACTACCGCGACGCCGTGGTCGAGCACCCCGACGTCGCCGCCTGGGTCCGCTCCATCACCGAGGCCGCGGTCGAGCCGAACGCCGGCGGGCTCAACCCGCACTTCGGCGCGGCCGGACGCCGGCGGATCGCGCACGGCCCGTCGCTGCTGCTGTGGGGCAGCACTGGGGCGGGCAAGACGCATCAGGCGTACGGCGCGATCCGGGCCCTGACCGCCGCCGGGTGCGGCGTGTCCTGGCAGGCGACGACTGCCGCCGACCTGTACGCCGACATGCGCCCGCAGTCCGGGGTGGACCCGGAGCACATGCTGCGCCGGATCGTGCGGGTGCCGCTGCTGCTACTCGACGACCTCGGCGCCGCCAAGGGCTCGCAGTGGACGGAGGAGATCACCTTCCGGCTGGTGAACTGGCGCTGCCAGAACCGCCTGCCGACAATCTTCACCACGAACCTGCCGCCGGTCCGCGACCGGGGCGTGCCCCCGCAGCAGCCGGTCCTGCGCGACGTGATCGGCGACCGCGTCCTGTCCCGCCTGTCCGGCATGTGCACCCCGGTCCACTTCAGCGGCCCGGACCGGCGCTTCCAGCGCCGCTGAACCGGCCGCTCTCACAACCGACTTCACCTCCGGTGCGGCACCGCCGCGCCCTTGCCCCGCCTCATCACCGCGCCCACCCCCGCCGGTGCCGCGCGACCGCTGAGGCGTACCCGGAGACTGACTTGCGCACCATCACCACGAACGACACCGCGCGCCCGACGCTGCGCGGGATCGCCGACCACAGCTGGAACGCCCGGGGCTTGTGCCACGGCATGCCAGCCGAGGACGCCGACGAGCTGTTCTTCCATGCCCCACGCGACCACGAGGCCGCCTCGGAGGCCAAGTCCATCTGCGGCCGGTGCCCGGTCAAGAAGGACTGTTTCAACTACGCTCTGGACAACGACATCCGGCACGGGATGTGGGGCGGGCTGACCGAGATCGAGCGCCGCCCCTGGCACGCCCGGGTCAGCAAGCGCCTCGACTACGCGCGGGTCAAGGCGGCCTTCCAAGGCCGCGACGTGCACCTCAGCGACGCCGAACGCGAGGCCGTCGTCCGCCACGCCTACGCCCGCGGATGGTCTCCCGAGCGCCTCGCCTACACCCTCCAGCTCGAACTCGACTGGGCCCGAGACCTGATGCGTCGAGCAGCCCATGCCGTCGCCGACCGCGACCGCTACTGGGGCCTGTACGACGAGGCCGAGCCCACGCCCGACGACGAGGAGGACGAGGTCATCTCCTCGCCCGTGCCCCGGCAGGTGCATACCCACGCCTTGATCACCGCGCTCGGAAGGGCAGCATGACCCACCCCACCGCCATGCCCCTGGCTGCCGTCTCCTTCGAGCTGTCGCCCGTGATCACCGCCGCCGTTGTGCTTCCGGTCCTCGCCGTACTCGTGGGCGGGTGGCTTGCCCTGCGCCGCCGCGAACGCGCCAGAACGGCACGGTCGTCTGCGCTGGCGGTGTGGGTCGCAGCGCTCGCCGCGCTCGGCTGCACCGCCTACAGCGCCGACACCAGCTGGCGGTTCGCCGCCGACTACCTCGACATGGCCGGCACCACCGAGCGTGCCGCCATGTTCGGCGCCGCCGAACTGGCGCTGTTCGCCACCGCGCTGATGGCCCGCCAGAACCTCACCTCCCAGGGCGCACCGGGCCTGCCCGGAGTCCTGGTATGGATGATCACCGGCGTGCAGGTGATCCCCGCCTACGCCGAGTCCGGACCGGTAGGCGGGACGGTGCGGGCCTTCGTCGGCCCCATCATGGCGGCGATGCTGTGGCACCAGGCCATGGGTATCGAGCTGCGACTGCGCAAACCCGGCGCCGCCTCGCACGGCATCCTGGCCACCCTCGGACGGGAAGCTCGCGAACGCCTGCTCTCCCGCCTCGGCATCGCCAAACGCGACCGTGACGCCGCCCAGATCACCCGTGACCGGGCCACCGCCAAGGCAGTCGCCCTGGCCGCCCGCCTGGCGGAACGTTCCGCCAAGAGCCGCCAGAGCTGGCGGGGACAGCTGATCACCCGGCGGCTGTCCAAGGCTCTCGCCAAGGCCGGCGTCGGCACCGATTTGGAGCAGAGGCGCGATCTCCTGGACCAGCTCGCCGCCCGCCGCCATGCCACCGCTCTCGCGACCGTCGACCTGCCCTCGCCCTGGACGCAGCCGTCACCAGACGCGGACCACGGCGACGACGATCCCGTGCGCCCGTCCCTCGCCGACGGGACGGCATCCGGGGACCGGCCGATCCGCCTGCTCGCGGTCCCCAGTGGGAACACCACGCCGATCGGGGACGGTCCCGAAGAAGACCATGCGGATCCGGTCCCCGAGCCGGTACCCGCCGAGAGTGGGGACCGTCCCCGCGCAGTCCCCGAAACAGGGGACCGCACGCCGACTGGGGACCGGGAAGCCGTAGGGGACCGGGACTTGGATGCCGCCGCTGGCGAGGCCGTCGACGAGGACCGGGACAACGCGGTCCCTGGGACCGGCAGCACCGGGGACCGCAGGGGCGTCAGCCCGGAAAGCGGGGACAAAACCGCAGCTCAGAGCCCATATCTCGCGTCCCCGATGCTGGTCCCCAATGGGGACCACGATGCCCTCGACTCCGAAACGGGGACCGAGCCCAACGGGGACCGTCCCCACTCGGTCCCCGCGCGCAGGAGGCCGAAGGCGTCCCGGAGCCGGTCCCGAGGTGGTCAGGGCAAGCCGTCCCGAAGGCAGGGGAAGGTGAGTGTGGACCAGCTCGTCACCCAGCTCCGTCCCCACGTGCCCAAGCTGCTGGAACGGGACGGGAACGCCGAGGTCACGCGCACCCAGCTCAGGGAGATCATGCGCGCCCACGACATCGGCATCCGCAACGACCGCCTCACGCCGGTCCTGGAGCGTCTGCGCCACGAAACGGCTACGTCCACCACAAAGAAGAGGAGTGCTCGGTGAGGACGTGCCCGCGCTTGTCGCGCATCCGGTCCGACTTCGAGAAGGACATCCGCTTCCTGACCGCCTATGCGGAGCGCAAAGCCGGCACCCCTCCGGCCAAGACCAGCGCGAAGCAGGCGATCACGGTCAAGCACAACATGGCCAGGGCGATGAGCCGGCACTTCGCCCGCTGCCCCGAGTGCGGCTGACACCTGCTTAGACGCAGGTCAGGCGGCTCTACTGCAATCAATCGCTGCGGTGGCCCGGCTTCATGCCGGGCCACCGCCCCTCGAGGAAGGAAACGCCATTCGACCCCCGCACCCACGGACGTACGCCCCCACCGCCGCCGAGGCCGCCGCCTGGGCGGACGTCCTGGTCCACCACCAGTTCCTACACGCGGCCGTTCTGGCACCGAACGGCCAGTGGCTCGTCCAGAACACGCCCGAAACGCGCGTCCGAGTCCTTGACGGACCGGCTGCCATGGTCGACCTCGCCGCAGATATCCAGCATCTCCTCCGCACCACCAGGAACCGCACCCCGATGACAATCTCGACTACGAGCTCCACTCCCACACCGGATGAGCCGGTCCCCAACTCGCTTACTGCGCGAGCAAGTTATCGCAAGAGCATTGCTCCCGTCGGGAGCAATGCTCTTGCCTCCCCCGCCCCTGGAGTGGCGGGAGAAGTCCGGCGCCAGGGGGCGCCGAGTGAGCAGGACGCGACCGAGGGCGGCTCGCGTCCTGGGGAAGAGGACACGCATACCTGCCACACCGAGCAGTGCGCCCACACCGCACCGTCGAAGCCGCACGTGCAGCAGCGCGAGCGCCTGCGTGACGAGCACAAGCGCGTGCGCCAACCCAGCTGCCGCATGAACGACGACGAGTACCAGTTGCTCGCTCGCGCAGCGTCCGCCTGTCGTATGAGCGTCGCCAGTTTCCTCGCCCACGCCGCGCTCAAAGCCGCCCGCGATCTCGACCGCACCGCCGCGGAGATTGCCACCGAACGCGAAGTGCTGAACGAGCTGTTCGCCCTGCGCCGGCACCTCGGCCACATCGGCAACAACGTCAATCAGGTGGCCAAGGCCCTGAACTCGGGTGCGGACGCCCCGAACACCATGGCCGTCCTCGACGCCGTGACCCGCGCGGCCCGCCGCGTGGACGTCTTCACCCGGCACTACCTGGAGACCGAGACCACCGCGGCATGATTCCCCGAGTCCACGATCGCGGGCAGCGCACCATCGGCCTGCTCTACTACCTCTACGAGCCCGGCACCCACGAGGAGCACATCGACCCGCACCTGGTCGCCGCCTGGGACAGCCTCGCCCCCGACCCCGGCCGCGACCCGAACGCCACGTACGCCGACCTCCAGCAGCTGCTGGACATGCCCGTAGAGGCCCTCCCCAAGAGCCGTCGGCCCAAGAAGCACGTGTGGCACCTGTCTGTCCGGGCAGCCCCCGAGGACCCCATCCTCAGCGACGCGCAGTGGGGTGACATCGCCCGCCGCATGGTCGCGGCCACCGGCATCGCCCCCGACGGCGACGACGCGGCATGCCGCTGGGCCGCCGTACGGCACGCCGACGATCACATCCACATCATCGCCACGCTCGTCCGCGAGGACCGCCGCCGGCCACGGCTGAACAATGACGCCGCCCGGTCCCAGGCCGAGGCCCGGCTGATCGAAGCGGAGTACGGGCTCAAACAGCTCAACACCGGTGACGGCACCGCCGCCAAACGTCCCACCAGTGCAGAGCGGCACAAGGCCGAACGGGAGGGCCGCGAGCGCCCCGCCCGCGAGGAACTGCGCGAGACCGTACGGCAGGCAGTGGCCGGCGCCACGAGTGAGGAGGAGTTTTTCAACCGCCTGGCCGACGCCGGCGTGCTGATCCGCAAACGCGTCGCACCCTCCGGTGACCTGCTCGGTTACAAGGTCGCGCTCCCCGACGACCGCAACGAGGACCAGGAGCCCGTCTTCTACGCCGGTTCCACCCTCTCCCCCGACCTGTCCCTGCCTCGTATCCGTAAACGCTTCTCCAACGACACTCCCTCCCCGAGCGCCGACATGTCCTCGGACCAGGGCATCCCCCTGGCGCCGAGCGGACCGGCCACGGCACGGCGCCGGGCCGCCACGGCCACGTGGCAGGCGGTGCTGGTCATCGACGGCGGTCAGGACGCGGCGGTGGCCGCGCAGATCGCGGCGGCCGGGGAGGTCCTGGACGCACTCGCCCAGACCTCCGCTGCCCACACCCGCGCCCAACTACGAGATGCGGCCTTCGCGTTCGAACGGGCCACCCGCTCCCACGTACTGGCTGAACGTGGTCACGACCGCGCCCTGCGCGAGGCCGCCCGCGACCTCGTCTACAGCGGGCCGGCACTCGGCCGCGGCGAGGACGGAGCCACTACGGCGATGCTGATCGACATGGCGTTCTTCCTCGTCACCGCCGCAGCCCACTGGCACGCGAAGAAGAACCACGCCCAGCAGGCCGCCGCCGCCCGCCAGGCTGCCGAGCACCTGCGCGCCGCCTACCATGCCGCCGCCGACGTCCCGTTGGGGGTGCTGTACCAGCGGGGACGGCATCTGTCGCAGCCCCTGCGGCACAAGCAGGCCGCCTACCTACGAGCGGCGGTGCCACAGCTGGTCGAGCAAATCCTGGCCGAACCGGGCTGGTACGCCCTCGCGGCCACCCTCGCCGACGCCGAAAGCGCCGGCCACGACCCGACCGTGCTCCTGGCCGAAGCCGCCGAACGGCGCGAGTTGAACACCGCCGACTCCATCAGCGACGTGCTGGTGTGGCGGCTGCGTCGCATGGCCGACCTGCCCGCCGACGCGACCACAATGCCCACCACCTCCAGCGCAACCTCGGCCAGTACGACGAGGCGTACGGCAACGCCCGCAGCAGGCCGCGACAAGGGCCTGGGCAAGGCCCGCTGATTACGGAGTCTGAGAGTTGCAGCAGGTCAGGCGTATGAGGCACCCTCCATGTGGCCTGTCAGACGAAGAGAAGGAGAGCGGATGTTCGGACGCGCTCGTGCCCACCATGAATTCCGTGACGCCCAGCGTGCCGGCCACGCCCTGCTGCACACCCTGCATTCGCACCCCGGCTTCCAGCCCCCGGCGCCGCCCTCTGCTGATCAGGCTCCGGACCCGGCCACGAAGGCGGTGGTGCCCGACTTCCTGCCGCCGGACCTGCGGGTCCCCTCGCGTCAGGAGGTCGAGGGCCTGATGATGCGCTGGCAGCAGCCACTCGTCATCGACGGCGAGGTCCGTTCGTGCCCCGAGTGCGGCGCATACCGGGACTGGATCATCTTCAGCATGTGCGACGACACGATCCACCTGCGCTGCCGGGTCGGCCACACGACGCCGGAGCCCCGCCTCGACCCGGCCTGGTTCAACCGCAACTCCGGTCCGGTCGACCACTTCCACCCCACCCTCGACGAGGGCCTGCGCCACCTCGGCCACTGAGCCGGCGACACCCCTGAAACCCCAACTCCCCTTCTCTCTGCCGGTGCCCGGAGGGCCGGCGCAGGCAACCTGTCCGCTTCGCACGCCACTTAGGGGTTTCACATGCGCCTTCCCCCCACTACCGTCCTCAGCCTCAGCGCTCTCGCCGCTCTGACTCTGACCGGCTGCTCGACCGGCAGCACCACCTCCGCCGAACCGTCCTCCCCCAGAATCGCCGCACCCCACGTGGTGGGCTCGATTGCCCCGGCGTCCGCACCGCTGTCCTCGGCCGCGCTGAGCAAGCGGCTCCTTGATGAGAGCGACCTCGGCGAGGGCTACCGCCGCAAGCCGCAGCGTCCGGCCACGCACGACGATGTCACCGTGATCGGCTGCCCGGCCCTGGCCAAGCTCGGCGGCAGCGCGACCACCGGCACCGGCCTGTCCTTCCCCCGCCAGGCGAAGACGTCCTTCACCTATGCCAGCGACAGCGACTCCGAGGTGTCCGAGGAGCTGTACAGCGACACCGCGACGAAGCTGTCGAAGGGCGTCGGGGAGATCTTCGACGCGATGACCGCCTGCCCCACGTACCAGCTCGTGTCGGGCAGCACCGTCGTCGACATGGGTACAGAGCAGACGGCCGCCCCCGACCTGGGTGACGAGCAGTGGAGCCAGCTGCTCACCTACTCGGTCGGCGGGCAGCGCAGCGTCGTCAAGCAGACGGCGATCCGCACCGGCACGATTCTGGTGGTCCTGTCCGGGGTGCCCGCTCTCGTCGACGCCCATCTCGCCGACGCCGTCCGGGCGGCGCAGGCCCTCTGACACACGACGCTCCGTCGCGCCCCGTTCCCCCCGTTGCCAGGCCGGGGAGGACGGGGCGTTCGTCGTCCGGCATTACCGTGTTGCCGGACCCTGCACACGGCGAGGGCCATGCTGCGTCTCCGGCCGTGGGCCATCCGGCCACATGCCGGACTTGTCGCCCTTTCGACTGTTCCCGCTCGACGCGCTGCCCGAGCCGATGCCGCCCCATCTCGGGCACTACGTCGAACAGCTCGCACTGCGCCTGCCACCCCGTAGGAACGTCCCCACACCACCCACACCGTCGGGGTTCCTGTGAGCACTGGGACGGCACAGCACAGCCTGACGCAACGAAAACGGGCCCGGTTTCCTCGCCTTGACGAAGGTGAGGAAACCGGGCCCTGGGGTGACGCGGCGGTCATGCATGGTGCGGCTGGAGCAGGCCGGTGCGTGCCGCCGCACGGGTCATGGCAGCGTGGGCGTGCCCGCCTCCGGCGCGTGCGGCCGTTCGATGGCAAGCAGGCGATCGTAGTGAAGGCCCAGTTCCGCGATCTCGTCGGCGGCGGGGACATAGACGAGGACAGCAAGTCGCCGACCCCGGGCGGGCTGGGTCACGGTCAGCACGTGGTGCTGGTCCGGGCAGCCGGAGAGCGTATAGGCGTCGCCGGGGTTGAGGCCACCGGCACGGCCCTGGAAGGTGTCCAGTTCACGGCGTTGGTCCCACCCGCGGGCGCGTGCCCTCATGTGGGGAAGCGCGGCGGTCCGCCGGTCGCGCTCGGTCCTCCAGGCTCGGCGGCAGGGGGCGCATTCGTTGGTGGCCTCGGGGTTCGGTCCGGACAGCGGCGTGTCGCACAGGCCGGTGCCGGTCCCGGCGCGGCGGCGGTGTCCCGTGACGAGATTGGCGTGGCCTTTGGGTGCCCACAGCAGGTCCTCGTCGCGCGGGCAGGATCCGTCGCAGGACACGCTCACCTCGCCCGCGAGCCGGTGGAAGCGCTCCAGAGCCGCTGCGAGCGCCGAGCAGTTGGCGCACACCCGGCGGGCCGAAGTCGGGCGAGCGTCAAGGGACTTGCCGCAGTAGCCCAGCAGATGGCCGGGGATCGGCAGGTGAGCGGTGGCGCCCTTGCCGGTGCCGACGGCGGGCCGGAGATCCGGTTCGCTGCCGGGGTGCGGCTGCGTGGCCAGGATCAGCCAGGCACGCGTACAGCTCTGGCACAAAGAGTGCGTGGTGTTCTCCGCGATCGGTGCGAGATCCGTCGAGTGCGTAGCGCACACCGTCAACGGCTCGGTGCCGAGCAGGACGCCGTGGTGAGCGGTCCCGTTCGTGGGAGAGATGGACAGCCGGATCATGGGCAGGGGCAAGCAGACCTCCAAGGGATCAGTGTGGGGCGGGTGG
Source organism: Streptomyces sp. ATCC 21386 (assembly GCF_018728545.1). NCBI lineage: Bacteria > Bacillati > Actinomycetota > Actinomycetes > Kitasatosporales > Streptomycetaceae > Streptomyces > Streptomyces sp. ATCC 21386. Next base: position 2,346,101 of record NZ_JAAVVL010000001.1, on the reverse strand, counting down.
GTGACGAAGGGTTCGTCAGAGAAAGTCGAAACGGCCGGGCAGGGTGGCGAGCGTGCGCGTGTCCTCGGCCGCTCTGTCAGCCTCGACGCGGGCGAGCGTGACCGCGCAGGCGCCGTACTCGCGCGCGTTCAGTTCTCCGGCCTCGGTGCACTGCCCGTCTTCGATGATGTACCGGGTCACCGTCCGGGCCAGGCCCGAGTCGGTGGGGGCGTCGGACACCAGCGACAGCACCGACGACCCGCACCGATTACCCGCATCCTCCAGGGCCCGGTCCACCAGGCGCGTCAGGCGGTCGAAGCGCTCCATGCTCAAAGGCCCGAGCCCAAGGGTGTTGCCGCCCAGGTAGAGGACTTCGGCGAGCACTTCCTGGGCAATCAGCGGCCGGATGACGTGCAGGTAGTGACGTCCCGGCCCGGCCGCCGCGATGGCATTGGCGACCGCGAGTCGTCCAGGGGACAGGTGTGAAACCGACAGATCGGTGTCCTTTCGCAGCGGAAGCGACCGTCCGGGGCGACGGGCAGCCGGCATGAGGAGGCGTCGTCGTCAGTCACGGCGCACGACGGTGAGCCGCTCCTGCGCGCCCTCGGGCAGGGTGCGCCGTGGCACGGGGACCGGGGAGGCGAGCGAAGCGGCGAAGGCCGCGACCAGGTCGTGCGGGACGCTGGCGCTGAAGCTGGCGCACCATAGGTAGGGGGCGCCCAAGACAGGTTCCGCCCATGCCTGCCAGCCCATCAGATCGGGGCGCGGGTCGGCATCCTGAATGAGCTTGGGCAGTTCCTCCAGCGACACGCTGGAGGCGAAGCCGGGGTCCGTGGCAGTGGTCGCGGGGCGGTCCACGTCCCGGATCCAGCCGTGGGAGACGAGCGCGGCCATAACCGCCTGAGGCTCGTCGAACCCGGTGTCGGGCGCCTCGCGGGCATCGAGCGCGACGAGGAGGTCGGCGAGCGCCTCGTGTGGGACGCCGGTGGTGAAGTAGGCGTTCCACTCCGTCAGGGCGCTCGCGGCGTCCGGACGGGCGGACAGCTGCCACGCCACGGGCAGTCCGCCGAGTTCAAAGGGGTAGCTGGCGAGGATCCACTCGGCGCCGCGCAGCTCGTCCGGGCTCACGTACAGCAGGGTGTGACGGGAGGTCGGCCACAGCCTCCAGCCCAGGCCGGTCAGCAGGTCGCCGATCCGCTCGCCGAGCGCGCCGTCGTCGCCGGCCAGGTGGCGCGGGGTGACCCAGTACACCGCCTCCTGCGGGTCGGGGTGGGAAAGGTCGTGGGGGTCGTGCGGGTGCAGGGGCGCCTCCGTAGGGTCGTTGGTGGTTCAGCTGCCGTCGTCGCGTGGACCAGTCGCCCTGCGACGGCGGCGTGCGGGAGCCTCGGTCGGCTCGTGCCAGGTGAGTTCGACGGCAACATCCGGTGGGAGGGGGCCGACTTGCTCGGCGTCCTTGGCCTCGGCGATGAAGACCAGCGGATCGCCGTTCTCATCCTGGGCAGCGATCACCCCGCCGATACGGTGGGCCATGGGAAAGAGCGGGTTGATGGCGAGTTGGACCGTCGCTTCACGGTCGCAGGCGGACAGAAGGTCGACGAGTTCTCCGACGGTCATCTCGTGCAGATGCGGTTCGTCCACAGCGTTCTCCTCGCGGTAGCGGACAAGCGTGTCCCGAAGCTGGGCAGGGTATGCGGCGCGCGGTGCGCCCCGGTGGCGTGGCGCCGGCCCCGCTGTTCAGAGCGGCTGGGCAGTGGCGAGGACCTGGGCCACGGCGGCGGCGACGATGGCAGCCGGAGTCTCGGTGTCGAACGACATCCGGTACCCACGGACCTTCGCGGAGCCGGTGACCGCGATCACCCAGCCCTCACCGTCGGTGCCGGGACGACCCGTCGGGAACCATCCGAGGTAGAACCGCCCGTCCTTGCTGTTCACATGGATGTCGGCGCGATCGTCCACGACCAGCTTGAAATCGGCGTCCGTGAACTGGTCGGTCACCAGCGTCGGCTGGCCCGGACCGAGCTTCCAGGAGTGCAGCCGCAGGGCCTCGACGGTCGTGGCGAATCCGGGCTGGGCAACCTCCACGGTCACCGGCATCACCTCTCTGACCTGGTATTTTTCCGGGAAGGCGTCTACGTTGACATGCTCCAGAAGCGTTGGCCAGTCCTTCCGCGATCTTTCCTGTCTGCCCCAGGCGAAATGTCCTTGGACAGTGATGTGGGATCTCATGCCCCATGGCCGAATTTCACGAACCGTGGCCAGTTGGCCGCAGTCGTGAGACTGGCCGACTACCCCCGCGCATTCGCGGCCACCAGTCGACGCGGCCCTTTGGCGTGATCTTCGGCGTGAAACAATGCCGGGATGGATGAGGGGGCAGCTGCCGTACTCGCGGCGCTGATCGCGGTGGCAGGTGTGGCGCTTGGCCTGTTTGGGGCCCGCTGGCAGGCACGCGGCATGCAGGAGCAGGCGAACGCAGCCATCGAAGCGGTCAGGGCGCAGGGACGAGACCAAAATGCACAGTGGCGTCGGACCGTAAGGCGCGACGTCTGGGTCGAATATCTCGGCGCCGTGGATGAGTTCAGGCTGGCTGCCGGAGAGGTAGCAGGACATCTCGCTGACGAAGATTTGCCGGAGGCCGAGCTGGGACTCGAAGCGGCTCATTCTCGGTCTGTGGTCGCAACCGACGCATATCGCAAGATTGAGCTCGAAGGACCTGAGCAGATCGTCTCTAAGGGCTACGCCTTGCAGGGCGCCATGGTCCAGACGATCTTCGAGCTGGAGCAGGCGCTCACCGCCGCGCGAGCGATGGGAGTACTCGAAGAAGCCGGGCAGCGTGAGCAGCGCGAAGTTCCCTCCGATCAGCATCGGCCGATCGCGGCGGTTCTCAGTTCGCTACGCGAGCTGCAGGGAATGGAATCCGACGATCCGGGCCGAACGGAGTACGGACAGCGCCTCGGCCTCCAGATCCTCGCCTTGGCATTGCTATCTGCCTCTGACACCACGGCCCTCGTTTTCACGAACGCACACCAGCTGTCGCTAAGCGAGGCTGTGGAGCGCTACCCCCACGGGCGGTGGCAGCGTTTCCACGAAGTGCGAACGGACTTCGTTCAAGCGGCTCGCTCGCATCTCGATGGCAGCACCTGAGCTTGGCCGCCGGTCAGGGCGCGGGTAGGTCGTCGTCGCTCAGGCCGAGCGCCGGTCCGAGGATCGGACACGACCGTGAGTCTGGCGGGCCGGGATACGGCGCGAGACTCGGGCGAAACCGCAGGCCACGATGCCGCTGCATCACACAAGCTGCGAGACCCTGCCGGCGACTCGAAGAGGCCATGCGCCAGGAAATGCACCCGGGGTAGTGACGAAGCGGCAAAGCCGTCTGCGATGGACTGTCTGCCTGCGCGGGGCACGGGCACCGTGCCCTTGGCGTGACTCGATACATCAAGCCGCCTTCGGGAAGTAGCGCGTGCCCTTGGTGGCCCCCGCGGTCTCAAGCTCGCCGGCATCCCCAGTGCTTCTCTTGAGTAGGACTTTGACCAGGTCCTTGTCCTTACCCACGGCCGCGGCCACGTCTCGGAGCAGCATTCCCGGCCTCTCTCTGACCGCCTGCACCACAGCCATACGCTCTTCCTCAAACTGATCAGCCGGACTCATCACGCCCAGCTCTGCGATGACGATGCCCTCTACTTCTCGCACAAGATCGTCCAGGTCCTTGTACTGGACCCGGTCCCACCCCTGGACGTCGCTCGGCACGTTCCTCGCTGGTGTCACGGTGGGGTTGAAGGCGATGAAGGCCCTACGCCCCATCCCCAGCGCGAGCCCGTACTCCAAGGTCACGTTCGGGTTCCATCCGGTGAAGTCGTAAATCCCGAAAGCCGCTGAGGCGATGAAGCCCTTGATCTTGTCCAGGACCGTTCCGGAGGCCAGGGATTGCTCGGCGAACTGAAACCTCACCTGGAAGCCCTTCTCGACCTCCTTGAACGCCCTCTTGTACTCAGGGCGGCTCGGTTGCACCGAGGCCCATGGGTAGGCCACGAAGATCGTGCGACTCGCTGGCACCTCCACCATCGTTCCTCCTATAACGAGCCCAGATCACCAGTACGCCACAGCCAGCACACCAACGCCGCCCGGTGAGTCTCGGCCGCGCGTTCGCCAACGAGGCGCTCAGCCCTGCGGCGGGGACTCGGGTGACCAAGAAGGGTTGCGCGTGGCCACCCATCGCTGCGAGTCGCAGTAGCCGGAGGGGATGGCAACAGGAATCGAACAAGTGATTGAATAGAGTCATGGAGTTTGCGCCCTACCCCCATGACCTCCTGCAAGCGCAGCGCGACTGGTATCGCACGTACAACGCTCTCGCCGCGCTCCCGCCCCCGGCGGGAACCACGGCTCTGCGTCGGCGCCTCCTGGACCTGTCCTCCCGGATCGTGTGGCACGGACACTGGTCAGCCCAGCCGTCTCCTCCCGCCGCCCGCGTAGAACTGCGGCGTCTGGCGCGGGCCCTGGAGACTGGGGCCGCGTAAGGAAGGACCCGTGGTGACTGCCTCCCCGACGCAGCCGTTCGCTCTGATCACGCTGGTCATGCCGGATGAGCAGACCGTGCGGGTCCGCCTCTACGAACGGTTGCAGACGACCGGACGACACCCGTGGAGGTACCGGATCGGCGTGCCCTCCTGGGTAGGGACGGAGGAGGGGGTGGAGCCTGCTGAGTATTCGGTATGGGTCACGGATGAGCAGCTCCAGCCGATCGAGGGTGTGGATCTGTCGGCCGTCCCGACGCAGCGGCGCCTTGAGACTCCTTCGACGCCGAAGCCGTCGGGGTGGGTCGTACGGCCCGATCCACAGCACCGTGGCCGCACAATCGTGCACGACGCCGTGTGCCGCCACGCGACGGACGGAGGCAAGGAGCTGGGCACGATGGAGGCGCTGGACGCGCTCATGCGGCCCGGCGCCTCAGCGTGCCACGAGTGCGTCGCGGCCGAAGTACTCGTCCCTGTACTGGAGCTGGGCAAAGGTTACGGGTAGCTGCCACGGCGATGCCGGAAGCGGCAGCGCGGTCGGTTCTGCGTCCTCTACCGTGTCGGTCCAAGACGGTCCTGATCATCGGTGGAAGCGGTTTCCTGGGAACCGAGCTGATCCGCCAGGCCACTGTGGCGGGGCACGAGACCGCCGCGACGTTCGCCACCACCCGACCCGGCACCATCTCGGGAGTGACCTGGCTTCCCCTCGACGTCCGGGACCCCGCGCAGGTCGCCGGGTGATCAGCAACGTGGCTGCGGCAGTCGTCATCAACGCGTCGAGCGGCAAGCCGGACTGGGCGGTCACCGCGGACGGCGCGGTCCACGTCGCGATGGCAGCCGTGGAGCAGGGCTGCCGCCTGGTCCATGTCTCCAGCGACGCCGTGTTCTACGGACCGCGTCCACTACGACGAGACCTGTCTTCCTTCCCGACCCGGTCACCCCGTACGGTGCTGCGAAGGCCGCCGCCGAAACGGCCGTACGGCTCCTCGCGCCCTCGGCCGTGGTCGCTCGCACCTCGCTGATCATCGGAGACGGCCGGTCCGTGCACGAGCGCGCCGTGCACGCGCTCGTGGCCGGCACGCGTGACGGCGTTCTGTTCACCGACGACATCCGCTGCCCGGTGCACGTCGAGGACCTGGCTGCCGCGCTCTTGGAACTCGCGCTGTCCGAGACCGCAGGCGTGTTCCACCTCGCCGGGCTGGACGCCGTCAGCCGTTACGACCTCGGCGTGCTGATCGCCGGGCGCGATGGACTGGATGCCACGCGACTGGCCGCCGGACGACGAGCCAACAGCCCCTTGCCGGGCCCCCTCAACGTGCGTCTCGACGCCCGCGCCACGCAGCAACGCCTGCGGACCAGGCTCCGCGGCGCCCGCGAGTTCCTTCACGACGACGGTCATGCCGTCCACCATGCCCGTAGGTTCCGTCGGCCGGCATAGGGCGCCTGCGAGTGTTCCTCTGGCGTCTGGCAAGGTGACGACTCGCATCCGGCAAGACCGTTTGCCGGGCACGCGAAAGCCCCCGAAATCCGTGAGGGAATTCGGGGGTGCCGTCGGGGCTATATCAGCTCTGTGCGGGGCCGTCGCTGTCGTCGTCGACTCGGCGGCGGCGTGCCGCGAAGACGGCGCCTGCGCCGGCAGCGAGGAGGACGCCGGCGCCGCCGAGCAGCCACGGGGTGGCGTCAGCACCGGTGTGGGCGAGCGTGCCCTCGGGGGCGGGGGACGCCGTGCTCGAGGGGGTGTCGGCGACGACTGCGGCGTCGGACGGCGCGGAAGTGCTGTCGCCCTGGTCCGGGGTCGACTTGTCCGACGTGGACTCGTCGGTGGTCGGCTTGCCTGACGGCTTCGCGGAGGAACGGGGCGCCGTGCTGGTGGTCTTGGCGTTGGTGACGGTCACGGTGACCGGGCTGCCGGGCTTCGCGGTGAAGCTCTTCGAGGGCTTGTAGAGAGCGTATCCGGCGGGTGCCTTGGTCTCCTTGACCCAGAAATGGGTGCCTGTGCGGCTGTTGACGGGCAGCTTCGCGGAGGCGGTGCCGCCTGCGCCGGTGGTGAGCGTGAGAACGGTGGTGCCGCCGGTGCCTATGTTGACGGTTGATCCGGGCAGCAGCTTGCCGCTCTTGCTGTCTCTGGCCTTCAGTGTGACCGTGGCGGGCTTGTAGGGGTCGATGATCGTGAGCGGAGTGTCCGCGCCAGGGGTGACGATGACGTCCTGGTCGTCGGCAAGGTCGTGCAGCGGGCTGCCGCTGGACACCTCCTTGAGCCGGTAGACCCCCGGCGCCAGGTCCTCGAAGGCCAGTTGGCCGTCGGCGTTGGTCTTGCCGTTGGCTGCCTGCTGGCCTTCGGAGTCGAGCAGGGCGAAAGATGCGCCGGCGAGGACGTCTCCTCCGGGATCCTTCTTCAGGATGGTGACTCCGCCGGCCTCGGCCGTGCTCAGGGGGACAGCGGAGGTGGATGGCGTCGGCTCGGGCGTCTGTGCTGCGGCGGCCGGAGCCAGGGACACGGTGCCGGCCACGGCGGCGATGGTGACGGCTGCAGCGGGAAGGAGGCGGGCAGAGCGGGTGTGCAAGAAGGGGACTCTCCTGTGTGGGACGCGGGCGGGACTGCCCGCCGGTTGAAGTGGCGAAGCCGGTCAGCGGGTACGGCGCGGAGGCTGGACTGGTGGGGCGGCCGGGACCGGACGGGTTCGTGCCGGGCTGTGCGAGGGGGCATTGATCGCGTAGCGGCGGGCGGCAGCCCGGACGAGGTTCTGCTGGTCGTCGATGGGCAGTGACTCGATGCGGGCCAGGCCCTGGGCGAGGGAGTTACCGAAGGGTGAGCCCACGGGCAGGCCGGCGGCTTTGACGATCTGGGTTGCGGCCTCGGCTTCGACGAGGATGCCGCCCTCGGCGGGGATATTGAGCAGGTCGGCAGCGTGGTAGCGGGCGCCGTCGATCGCCTCGGTCAAGGTGAAGTCGTCGTCCAGGACGCCCTCGACCAGGTCGAGCATCGTGAGCGTGGCCCAGTGGAGTTGGGCGCGGAAGTTCGGGTCTGTGAGCCAGAAGCCCTGCGGCCCCGAAGGAGAGTGGGCCTCGTGCTCGTCCGGGCGGGGGGCCTCGGGCTGCGGTCGGCGCCGAAGGGCCAGCCAGCGGGACGGGGGCATGTGTCTCCGGGTTCGGTGGGAAGGTCAGCGGGTTCGGGCTGCTGGGCTGTGCGGGGCGGTGGGGACCTTGCGCGCTGTGCGGGCTGGCGGCCAGGGGCGGGGCGAGGTCGCCCATGCTCCGGGGAACCAGATGTTCGTGTACTGCTCGATCGCGGAGCGCAGGCCGGCGACTTCCGCGCCGTGCCAGGGCGGCTGTCGGTTGTAGTGGCGCAGGTCGAGGATGCGGGCGTAGCCGCTGAAACCGGGCCGAACATCACGTGCGGCGTCGCGTCGGGTGAAGGTGCCGTGTTCGTCGAAGGTCAGGACCACGGCGTCGAGATCCCCCTTCTCGGGGTGGACCACGGCAAGGCGCAGGCCGCCGTACTCGTTCTCGCGGATGGTGCGCGAGAAGTCGATCCGCAGCCGCAGCGGGGAGTTCGGCAGCGGGGTGGCGTAGTACGTGTTGCCGACGACCGTGCCCTGGGTGAACGGGAGGGTGAGGTGCTCGGTGAAGAACTGCTGGGCGTACAGGGACAAGAATCAAATGCCTTCTGACATGTGGGCCGGGAGGAGGGGCTTGGTTCAGCGGCGAGGGCCGGTACAGGCTGTGGCAGGAGTTGCGGCAACGGTGGTGGTGCTCCAGCGCGGGACGCTCCGGGTGCCAAGGGTCGGTGGCCTGCGGGCGGCGGCGCGCTGGACGTCGAGGGGCGTGGGGACTGGGGGTGCGGGTGGTGTGACGGGGGTGAGCTGGGCGGACTCGCGCAGCCGGGAGAGCATCGAGTCCTTCCAGCGCGGCAGCGGTGCCGGGTCGGAGACGCTCTGGGTGATGGCCTTGACCAGGGCGGTCGGAGTGTGGGTGGTGGCGGTGGCGTACCAGCGGGCATGGCCACTCTTCGGGCCTCCCCACAGGTGCCAGCGAGCCTCCAGGGTGGTGAGTTCCTTCTCCGGGTCGAGGCGGCCGGTGGTGTATTCGAGGGTGGCCAGCCCGTCGGGGGGCTGGAGTTCCATCACGCCCCAGCGCGGGTGCTGGAACTGCCAGCCGTTCTTGATCAGCGGGACGACGGCATCGAAGGCGCCGAGTTCGGGGTCCTTGAGGTCGGGCGGGGCAAGGTAGATATCGGGGCCGGCGGTGTACGCGTGAGCGAGGGCGGTGGTGAAGGCGGTGACGAACTCCGTGGGGGCCGCGTCGTTGAAACTGACGCCCCATGCGGGCGGGCCGAAGCGGTCGCGGTAGGCGTTGATCCGCCACAGTCCGTCGTCGTCTCCCTCGGGCAGGTACCCGAGTCGGACGCGGTGGTCGGGTGCACTGACGAAGACATTGCCGAGGTCGTCGTGACGGAGGTCGAAGCCGAGCGCGAGGAGGGGCTCCAGCGCGGGGTCTCCGGTGAAGGTGCTGCCGGCGAGGTAGCGGGGGGAGACGTAGACGTCGCCGTCGATCTCTTCGGTGTCGGGCACGAAGGTCCTGGGGTTCGAGGTGGTGGTATCGAGCAGTGGAAGGGCGGGATCAGCAACTGGCGCCCCGCCGAGCCGCCGACGGACAGAACACGGCGGTCGGGCCGGCGGGAAGCAACTGCTCCTCCAGGTCGGCGGGTTGGCCGGTGTAGTGCAGAGTGCGCAGACCCAGTTCGGCGGCGGCCTGGCAGTTGTCCGCGCGGTCGTCGATGAACAGCACACGTGCGGGATCGGCGATGCCGGTGGCTGCGAGGGCGTGTTCGTAGGCAGCCGGGTCGGGCTTGCACAGGCCCAGACGGGCCGAGTACAGGGCGTCGGTCATCAGTTCGCGCCGCCAGTCGGTGGCATCGAGAACGTCACTCAGGAAATGCGGGGCATTGGAGAGGAGCACCATGGGCAGACCCAGCTGGCGGGCGCGGTGCAGGATGTCGAGGACGCGGTTGTCGGTACGGATCCACATGGCGGTGTCGGCGGCGCGTAGGGTGCGCAGCCACCGCGGGCTGGGGTGGTGGCCGAGGACCTTGGCCCAGTAGGCGAGATCGCTCAGTTCTCCGGCGTCGTAAGCGTTCCGGGGGGCCCAGAAGGCGTCCTGGAAGGAGTCGAGTTGCCTGCTGGGCCACTCGGCGATGTCCGCGAGGCGGGTCCACATGGGGTTGGTGGGCTGCAGACCGGCGACGCCGTTGTAGTCGACGATCACGGCGTCCACGCCGGTCGGCGTGAGGGAGGTACTGGTCAAGGGGCGGGGTTCTCCAGGGCTTTGCGGGACAGGGCGGCGACGGCGGCTGCGAGGAGGGCGGGCAGCAGCAGCGCGTGGGGCAGGGCGGTGAGGGTGGCGAGTGCGCCGATGAGGGCGGGGCCGGCGAGCAGTCCGGCGTAGCCGGTGACCGAGACGGTGGCGACGGCACGGGGTCCGCCGCGTCCGGCGGCGGTGATCAGGCTGGGGATGGTGACGGACAGGCCCAGGCCCAGTGCCGCCCAGCCCGCCAGGGCCGCCGGGACGGTGGCCAGGGCCAGCCCTGCTGTGAGCCCGGCTGCGGCGAGGACGGCGCCGGTGCGTACGACCATCGGGGCGCCGAAGCGGGTGGTGAGGCGGTCTCCGGCGAGCCTTCCGGCGGCCATGGCCGCGCTGTAGAGGGCGAACGCGGCGGCGCTGACCGCCGTCGAGGCATCCAGGCTGTGCAGGTGCACGGCCGCCCAGTCGGCTGCGGCCCCCTCCCCCCGGCGAGACCTTCAGATCTGGCGAGCGCCGTGCCGTGGCCGGGGCTGTGGGCTTGAGCATGCCGAGGGAGCGGGCCGCTGGGGCCATGGCCACAGCAGCCGAGGCGACGGCGACGCCGGTGACGGCGAACAGCCAGGTGTGGGAGGTGTGGGCGCTGAGAGCGGCGAGCGCGGCCCCACCGAGCGCGCCGAGGCTGTAGGCGGCGTGCAAGGACGCCATGATGAAACGTCCGAGACGGTCCTGACATCGGACCGCTGCGGCGTTCAGAGCCACGTCCAGCACACCGTGCGCGATACCGAACACCAACGCCCCCAGAGCGAGGGTGAGCGGCGTGCGGCAGGCGCCGATCACCGCCAGGGCGGCGGCGAGGCCGATGGCGCCGCTGGTCAGCAGCAGTGGCTCCCTGGCAGGAGCAGCAAGACGCCCGCCGACGTGAAGGCCGATGACCATACCGACGGCGGCGGCGAGGAGCACCAGGGCGAGACCTGCGGTGCTCAGGTCGGCCGCCTGCTGGACGGCCGGCATCCGCGCGCCCCAGACAGCCATCACCACCCCGAGCGCGGCGAAGTACCCCGTCAGCAGACGGCGGCCGTGGACAGGGACGCGAGCAGTCGCCGCGCTCACTCGGCCGTGTCCTGCGCGGGCACGGCCGTCAAGTGGGGGTCGACCTGGACGGTGAGATGGCGGTATGCCTCCTGGGAACGGGACTGGGCCACACTGGCGGTCGGCCCGGTGGTGATCAGGAACCCGATGCGTGCGGTGAACAGGTCGCCGTCCGGCGGCAGCACCAGCTGGTCGCCGACCTCGCGGTGGAAGTGGACCCGCTCCAGCCACGGCGTCTGCTCGACAAAGCCTTCGGTGAGGTGGCGTGCGGTGAGGGTGCCCGGGTGGGCGGGGTAGATCATGCGGATCGCCGCTGCACGGCTGTGCGTCCGGGTGAGGTCCGGGGCGCGTCCGCAGGCGATGTCCGCCGCCGCCCGGGCGAGGTCGACGCCGGTGGCGAGGTGCACGAGGTGGCCGATCATGTCTCCGCCGAGGCGGGCGTTGACCTCGATCAGCCGGGGGCGGCCGTCGACGAGGCGGAGTTCGACGTGGCTGACGCCGTCGGTGACGCCGAGGGCCTGCACGGCCGCCTGCGCCGTTGGGGCCACGGTGGCCAGCAGCGGGTCGGCGGCGTCAACCGCGTGCGCGATCTCCTCGAAGTACGGCGGGAGTCCTACGGTCTTGCGGGTGACAGCGACCACGGTGGTGGTGCCTTGGTAGGTGACGCATTCGACGCTCACTTCCGGACCGTCGAGGTATTCCTCGACCAGCACCTCGGTGCTCTCGGCCCCGAGGCGGGCGGCCTGGGCGGCGAAGGCGTAGGCGTCCGGCAGTTCTTCGGGCGTGTCGACACGGATCACGCCGGCGCTCGCGGCACGGGCGGCGGGCTTGAGGACGATCGGGTAGCCGATGTGCTGCGCAGTGCGGGCCGCCTCCTCACCGGTGCGGACGCCGTTCGAGGTCGCCGAGGGCACCGCGTGCCGGGCGAACAGGGCACGGGAGGTGGCCTTGTTTCGGCAGCCCTGCATCACCTCCGGTCCGGGGGTGGGCAGGCCGAGGCGGCGGGCGAGGCGGGCCACGGGCACGAGGTACCACTCGGTCCACGTCATCACCCCGGCCACCGGGTGCCGCTCGGCCAGGGCCAGGGCGGCGGCGGTCAGGGCCGCCTGGTCCGTCGGGTCGGCGACCTCCCAGTCCAGAAGGTAGGGGCGTTCCCACGTCGGTTGGGCATCGGTGATCAGGACGACGTCGTAGTGGGCGGCGACGTTCTCAAGGCAGTACGCGCGGTATGCCTCGGCCTCCATGTCAGCGGCGGCGGCGATCAGGACGACGGGGCGAAACGGCAACGGAGTGCTCCAAATTGGGATTGGATGAGGGGAGTTGGTCTGGTCTGGTTCGCCGTCGGGTCAGGGGGTGCGTCGGTGGCCGAGTTCGAACGCGCCGGCCCAGTCGGGGTGATCGGCGATCAGCTTGCGGGCGTACAAGGCCGTGAAGTTGTGTTCAGCCCGCGCACACCCTGCGGGAGTCGCCAGCGCAGCGCTTCGAAGAGGGCCTTCAGCCCGATGCGGGCAGCTCCCGCCGCAAGCCGGTCTGCGGTAAGCCGCTCCGACGCGCGGTAGACGTAGGGGTGTTCGGTGTCGAAGTCGTGGAACTGCTCCGTGATCGTTCGCCTGTCGATGCGAAGGCCAACAGGTTTCGGGAAGCGGTCGGGACGTCCTGCTTGACGGCGTGGGACATGGGAATCGGGCAGCCCTCAAGGAAGCGGACGGGTGGGCGAGGCGAGTGCGGGGTGGAGATCAGGCGGCTGACGGGCGCAGGTCCGGGAGGGTGCGCAGCCGGATGAAGGCGGTGGCCAGGCCGATGACCTGCAGGACGGCGCAGGCGGTGATCGCATGGCCGAACTGGCTGGGCGGGATGGCGGCGACGAGCAGGCCGGCGACCGGGAAGGGCGTAAGGAGCAGCAGGATTGTCACCGCGAGCGTGCTGCCGAAGACGTCGGCGGGGATCAGGTGGGAGCGCAGGGTGCGCAGCACGACGGTCATGCCGCCTTCTCCGGCCATGAAGAGCGCGATCAGCGCCAGATAGGCGGGGTATGTGTGCGCGAAGGCGAGGGCGAGGCAGGCCGAGGCCGTGATCGTCGCGCAGACGGCGCCGGCGGGCCACAGGCCGCAGTGGTCGATGACGCGGCGACACAGGGAGATCGCGATCAGGGAGGCTGCGGCGGCGGCTGACCAGAGCAGGCCGACATCCGCGCTGGAGTGACCGAACTGCTGGACCACGATCACGGGGGCGGCGGCCTGCAGGACGCCGACGGCGAGGTTGGACAGCGTCAGCCCCGCCACGAGCCAGCCGAGTGCCGGCAGCGCGTGCAGGGTCTGCCAGCCCGCCTTCCATCCCTGCCGTACGGCCGCCGGGGTAGTGGCGTGCTGGTCGGTGTGCTGCTTGGGCGCAAGGGCAGCGGCGAGCAGGGAGAAGGCGGCGGTCGCGACGAGCATGCCGGTGGCGCCGGTGCGGGCGAGGAGCAGTCCGGCGAGCGCGGGTCCGGCCAGGGTCGCCATCTGATCGATGCCGAGGAGTACCGACTGCACACGGTGGGCGCGCGCACCGGCGGTGCGGCTGGCCGCCCCGCCCGCGGTCTCGGCCGCGATATAGCTGAACTCGGTAAGCACACCGGTACCAGCGGCGAGCGCCATCACCGTGACCGTCTCCCCCAGCCCGTCGGCTTGGGCCTCCAGGAGCAGTGCGGCGGCCAGGACGAGAACGGCCCGGGCGGTGGCGGCGAAGCGAAAGACGCGGGTGGTCCCGTGCTGGTCGACCAGGGCACCGGCCAGGGTGAAGGCCATCAGCCGCGGCGCCCATTCAAGGGCGAATGCCAGGCCCGTGAGGGCGGCGGAGCCGGTGGTGGCGAGCACCAGCAAGGGGATGCCGTACGTCGTCATGGCGAACGCGGCGGCGTCCATGCTGCGGGGGAGATAAAGGCTGCGCAGCAAGGGGGAAACCGGCCGGCGAGAGGGCCGGTTTCCAGTACGGGCTCTCACGCAGCGTGCTCCGTCTCATCCGCTGCGCGGGAGGAGCGGGATGCCACGGCGTTAAGGACCTGCGGATGCGTCTGGAGCCAGTCGGCCAGCGCGGTCCGCAGCTGACCAAGCGCGAAGGCCGTTTCGGTGGGGAGGACGGCGCCGTTGTCCCCGAGCAGTTTCAGGGTGTGCTGGACGCGGGTGACGAAGTCGCTGACGGTGCTGGGGCATTGGTGGGTGCGGGACCAGCGGGCGACGGTGTCGTACAGCTCGGCGAGGTCCTCGCCTGCTTCGGTGAGCCAGTAGCGGGCCGGTGCGTGGTCGGTGAAGTGCACCAGGCCCAGTGCGCGGGCGACATCGATGGCGTAGCGCAGCTGGTGGCGGGTGAGGTCGCCGAAGGCGCCCTGGAGGCTGCCGCGTCGGTGGCTGATGGGGCCGTTGTCGTCGATCTCGCTCACCAGCCGGATCAGGGACGGCAGGGACAGGGCGTTGATGACCTGGCCGGTGTGCGGGGAGTTGAGGATCGCGGTGCTGGTCATCGGCGCGGGCCTCCTGCCGGAGAGATCGCCAGGGGGCGGGCGGGCATCGGGTGGGAAAAGAGGTCGCCGGGCTGCCACCGTGTGGCCGGGGCCTTGGCCGTCTGAGCCGGGGCGGGCGCGGCCGGTGGCACGGGCTGGCGGGACTGGGTGGTCAGCCACGGTCCCGACCGGGTTGAGGAAGGCGGTGTCAGGGCCTGGCCCCACACAGGGTGAGTGGCGGCTTCGGTGAGCGGGTGTCCGGCCGCCCACGCGGAGAGGGCCTGGTAGACCGGAGCGAGGGCCCGCCCGCTGGCGGAGAGCTGGTAATCGCCGGCCGGTGTGATCTCGGCCAGCCCGTCGTCGATCACCCGGCGCAGCGGCGGGTAGACGCGGCTGAGGCTGTAGGTGGGCATGACCTCGGCGGCCAGTGCCTTGGCGCTCGCCGGCCCGCGGGCTTTCAGCGCCCACACCAGCGGCGTGGAATGCCGCGGGCTGATCAGAGCGATCGTGTCCTCGATGTTCTGGGCCACCGCGACCGGCTGCGGGTGAAGCTCGCCGGTGGCCTTGTTCCGTACGAGAGGCTTCTCCAGGTGCGTGTCCCCCCAGGTGGCAAGCACGGGCAGGACAGGCATCAGGTCGGCGCCGCGACGGGTCAGTCCGTAAGTGACGTGCCGGGGTGCGTGCTCGGTGCGTTCGACGAGACCGGCGTCGACGAGCTTGCCGAGCTTCGGGTGGAGCTGGCCGTCCGCCAGCAGGGCGAGCTTGGACTTGGCCTCGGTGTAGCGCAGCGGCTGGGAGGCGAGGGTCATCAGCACCCACACGCTCCAACTGGGGGCGAGCATCTGAAGGCTCTCGGTGACGCGGGACAGATCGTTCAGGGTGGTTCGGGACAGACCGGTGGAGGCCAAGGGGGAAACTCCTCAGGCGGGGTTGGTGGGGGTCAGCGGGTGCGGGCGACGGCACGCGCGGGAGCGGGAACCGGTGCGGCGGACGTGGCCGGAGTGGGCTCGGGCTTCGCGTCCGGGGCGGGGACGCGGTGCAGGCTGGCCAGGACGCCGCTCAGGGTCTTGGCGTGGGCGTCGCGGGTGGCGACGGATTCGGCGATCCGGCGGGCGCAGTCGAGGATGTGACCTGCCTCGACGGTGTCGATCTTTCGTTCCGGGTCAGCTAGTTGACGCAGCCGCTGGCGTTGGAAGGCGATGTTGCGCTCGGCGAACTGCAGGTCGGTGAGGCTGGCGAGCAGGGCGGCGAGCATGCTGCCGTCGGGGTTGAGGCCGGCCAAGGTTTCGAGGTCGACCAGCGGCTGGGCGTACAGGGTCTCGATGCGCTCGGCGATCGTCTGGGCCGTGGCGTCAGGTGCGGGCAATCGGGGCTTTCACGGTCGAGGCCCTCGCACTGCCCCGGCTCGGGCGTCGGCCGGGGCAGGCGGAAGGGCGGTGGTGGTCGTCGGCTGCGTGAGCCGTACGGGCCGGCGCGGCACCGGCCCGGGCGGGGGCATCGCGCGCAGCAGCTGGCCGAGAGCGGTGACATAGCCGTCGCGCCCGGCCAGGGCCGCCTCCATCCACTGGGCGTCGAATCGCAAATCGTCGGCGGACAACTCGTTCATGTCGCGGTCCGCGGAGGTGGCCTGGTGGACCCGGTCCCGGACCCGGGCCACCTGCTCCTCAGCCACCACCAGGAAGGAACGCAGCTCCAGAGCGCGCAACAGAGCCGCGGGGGCGTCGGGTCCCACCGCCTGCCTGTAAAGGTCAGGTATGGGGGCACCGAATGCCCCCTCCAGCAGACCGTCCTGGCTGGAGGTCTTGTCGGTCACGCTCACCGGGCCGCCCCGCGTACGGGTGCTTGCGCGGTGGCCGGCAGAGACGGTGCGGCGGTGGGGAGGGCCGGGCCCCGGCGGGCGGCGGGTGCTATCCCGCGCCACGCCCCCGGGCTGCGATTCCCGATCGCCTGGGGGTCGAGGAGGTGGCGCACTGTCATGGCGCGCCCCTCCCGCACGGTGTGCGCGATGTTCACTGTGTCGGCGAGCTGCATGACGTGTTCGGGAAGCTCGACGAATTCGCCGTCGGAGACCGTGTCGACGTGGCGGGCGAGGGCTTCGGCCAGGGCGTCTTCGGCCCGGTCCAGCACGTGCTGGGCCTCGGTGAGCATCCCGTGCCAGCGCACGATCGTGGTGGCGTCCGGGCTGGCCTGCGGGGCGGCGGCTACCGCGCGTCGCAGATCGGCGATCGGCATCTCAAAGCGGGACTGGATCTGCTCGGTAAGGACGCCCAGCACGTCGTCGGCGTCAGGCACAGCGCAATTCCTTTCCGTTGGATTCAGGGAGATAGGGCGTGGCATTTTCACGGCCCAACCGCCTTACAGACGAGTGCGGTTCAGGGCCGATCAGGAGAGGGCAGGCTGGTTAGTCCAGGCACATGCGGACGTCGCGATAGACGTAGGTCCCGGAAACCCAGCCCTTGACACCGGTGGTCTTGTCAGTGATGTACACCCACTTCGCACCCTTGGTGGTCTTGTGCACCTTGAACTTGTGCGACTTGTAGAGGATGCCGACGGCGGTGGACTTGGTCGTCGCCTTCTTGCGGATGGTCACGGCATTGGTGCCGTGGACCGCCCACGGGAGGTACGGGTTGCTCGTGCAGGATGAAGCGGGCACCGCAGTGGCGGCGGAGGTCGGCGCTGCGGTGGCCGCAGAAGCCGACACGAGGGGCAGGGCGAGCGCACCGAGCAGTGCGGCGGATATCGCAATTCGGGTTGAGCGCATGGGAAATTGAGCTCCATGTCAGGAAGAAGGAACAGGGAATGCAGGCCGGACAGTTGCCTGTACGGGCCGGATTCAAGAGTCCGGAGAATTCCCGGTTTCGATAACCGGGGATGGGGTGCTATGTTTCGCCGCCGCCGGACGGGGGCGGCGTGAATCGCCTGGAAATCACCGGGCGTTGCCACAACCCTCAGCGGCCGGGCCGACGCGGTGATGCAGGTGGCACGGCACGTGCCACAGCCACAGGCGGGGGGCTCTGGCGGGCAGGAGGCGCGGTCGTGGGCAGCGGGACGTCTTCGCCACTCCAGTGCGCTTCCCACCACGTCGTGGCGGCCTCGAAGGTGGCAAAGCCGCCTTCACGCAGGGTTCGTGTCCAGGTGTCGGTGTCGACTTCTTCCAGCAGCACCCGGAAGGGCAGGGAGACTCGTTCGTCCAGCGCCCTCAGCAGCACCGTGGTCTGCAGGGGCGCGTAGTCCTTGGTGTAGCTGGTCAGGAGTGCGAAGTGATCGCCGTCGCCGCGCAACCGCTCCTCCAGGGCACGAGTGGCGTCGTCGGCGGGTGTCCCGCCCAGGCCCTCGGGCAGAAGGATCTTGTCCTCGGAGCAGCCGCGGGCTATCAGCCAGGACTGGGACATCGCAGGCAAGGGCAGCGTGGCGTGGTCGAAGCGGAAGGTCTTTGTGGCGGTGTCGCGCTGGAGGTGGACGGCGACGAGTTGGGGGTAACCTGGGATGCCCCAGGTGACGGCCCCGTTGTGCAGGACGAAGTAGCTGTGACGGCCGTCGCTGGTGTGGTGCTCGGCCAGGACGGTGAGCTGGTCCTCGTCGATGCCGATGTACTGCCAGAACTGTTCGTCGACAGAGGCGTTGACGGCCCTATAGCCATCGAGATGGAAGTCCGGTGGGTCTTGGGGCATAGATGCTTTCGGAACGATCAGCGGATGAATTGGCTGTCCGGGCGCCGGGTTCAGCGGCGGGGGACGGAAGAGGCTGGCCAGGCTCCGGGCCGCTGCGCGGGCGGTGCAGTCGGCGTGGCTGGCCGTCGAGGTGCGGCGAGGAGCGTGCGGCCGGCGTCGGTGAGGGTGACGGGCTGCCCGGCGTGGAGCGGATGGGAGTCGTCGTGCACGACGAGGCCGGCTGCTTCGAGTCGCTGGAACTGGCTGTAGGCGAGGCGGGTGCCGGATGCGGTCACGACCGACAGGCGCTGGGTGAGCAGGTGCTCGCGCAGCTTGGCGCCCTGGGCGACGGCCAGCAGGGCCGCGTGATCCGGCGCCGGCAGCTCCGCCGCCGGACCCGTTCCCCCCGTATGGACAGCAGCCTCGATGGGCTCGAGCCCCGCCACGACCTGCTGCTCGCGCTCGTCGCGGGTGGCGGCGGCCTCCTCCAGCGTGGCGACGGTGCGGTTGATACGCGAGAACAGGGCCTGGTCGACCGCGAACTCGCCGGAGGCCAGCCGCTGGAGCTGAACCCGGTAGAAAGTCACGCCGTGCTCGGCCTGGACCAGAGCGCGGTGCGCGTCAACCAGGCGAGCGCGCGGCTCGTCGAGGAGGCCGCGGTCGCGGTGCTGCCACAGCTGGTCGATGCTGTGGCCGACGGCCGCCTCGATGCGGTGATCGAGCGCCGTGAGCGCCTTCTTCGTCGGCGCAGGGGCAGGAGTGGCAGGCATGAATAGGACTGGTTTCTCGGTGGGGGCGATCACGACAACGCATGGCTGGCAGGGGTGTCGCCGAGGGGGATGCGGACATCGAGGTGAGAGCCGTCGCAGGTGAGTGCGGCTGGGCCGAGCCGGGCGAGGAGGCGCAGCATCGGCGTATTGGCGGCGTGGAGGTACGCAGTCAGGGTGTGGGCGCCACGGCGGCGGGCGTGGTCGGCAGCGTTCCGGGCCAGCAGGGTGCCGATGCCGCGGCGCTGGTGGGCGTCGGCGACCTGCAGTCCGAGGTCGACGACACCCGCCTCGTGGCTGACGAGCCCGGCCGAGACCATCGCGAGCGGACGGCCCTCGACGTCGAGGCCGATCCAGACATCGCAGTGGTCCAGCAGCCGGGTGAAGTCGCGATGGGTGATATGGGTCCGGCCCCAGCGCAGGAGTAGGTTCGCCTCGGAGCAGTCATGGTGGAGGGAATCGGCCAGCGGCCAGTCCGCCTGGGTCGCCGGGTGGATCGTGGCGAGAGATGGCTGGTGGATCAGGAGGCGAAGCCCTGCTGGGCGAACAGCACGGCACCACGCCGGTACCCCTTGACCTCCCGGTCTTCGTCCATGGCGCAGGCGTACACGTTATTCAGGGCCAAGAGCTTGGCCAGGCGGGCCTCGGTCAGTGCGGCGTATGGGCCGCGCCCGTCGGAGCCTCCAGAGAGGTCGCTGAGCAAGCCGATGAGGTCCGCTGCCGTCAGGGCGGGCGGATCGCCGGCGGCGGCGAAGGCGTCACGGCAGGCATGCAGGATCGTTTCGGGCTCGCTCCCGCAGTGCAGCGCGAAGTCCTCCTGGGCTTCGGTGGCCTCGGAGACCGGCGCGCAGCAGCAGGGCTGGGACACCAGCCGGGTCAACTCCACTTCGAGCCGCAGGCGTTCGGCGAGCCGGTGGGCGAAGGTGTCGGGTCGTTCGATGGCGAGGACGCCATCTGCGTGGTCGCCGACGAGGGCGTCGAGTGCCTCGTCGAGGTCGTAGCAGTCCCGGGCGATCTCCAAGATGGCCAAGTGATGCTGGTTGGCGGACGCGGGCTCGACAGCCAGCGCCTCGGCGACACGGTCGAGGATGAAGGACAGACGGGTCAACGGACAGGGCCTTTCAGGGGAGTGGGCGTGGGTGCGGGCGAGGGAAGGCCGGGCACCGCGGAGGGCGGCGGGCCGGGCTTGGGGATCGGCGGCCGTTGTGTGTCCAGTTGCGGGGAGCGGGCGCGGGCGGCGTGAGTGCGCGCGCCGGTCGGGCGCCGGGCGAGACCGAGGCGGGCCCTTGCCGTTTCGTACACGTCGTGCCGAGCGCGCGGGCGTACGGCGACGACGTGGACCTCGGTACGGTGCGCCGCGCCGGGCGGGGCCGGACGCTGGGCGTAGACGATGCGCCAGGCGTTGCGGTGATCGACGTAGAGCTTGCGGCATCCGGCCAGTTCCTCGGTCAGCTTGCCGCCGAACAACTGGGCGTTGACGACCTTCTGGAGCTGGTCGAGGGCCAGGTCACGGATGTCGCCCGGGGCCTGGAGCAGGTCGGTCAGAGCCCTCGGGTCGAAGGACAGGCCGAAGGCTGGCCGGGGTTCGGGACCGCTCATGCGGCCTGTCCCGGCTCGCCGACCGTGGGTGGCTCGTCGGTCGGGGAACTAGCCGCCCGGGTGGAGGGTTTGGGTCCGGGCAGAAGGCGGTGGGCGGGCCGGTCCGGGTCGGTCATGCACGCGGACAGCGGCCCGCCGGGGGCGCGAACGGTGGTCATGGCATGGGTGAGGAAGTCACGGTGCCACACGAACAAGCCGCTGGGCCCGGCTTCGGGGTCCTTGTGCTGCTGGTAGGCCAGCCACAGGGCATGCAGCCAGGCGACGACACAGTCGTGTTCCTGCCACTGCTGGCACCAGGGCGTGGCTGTGGTGACCTCCGCGCCGTAGATGGGCATGAGGAAGTCGTCCACCCAGTCGCTGAGGCTGTCGAGTTCGTCCTCGTACTCCTCGCCGTCCAGTTCCAGGATCGGGCGCGGCTCCGGTGGGGCGGACGGCAACGGCAGGCCGGCGAATCCCGGGAGGCCGAAGCCGTCGAACGCGCTTGGTCCGGGCTCCGTGGACAGGCTGTCAAGCTGCTGGGCCTGCTGGGCCGACTGCTTGAGCAGCTTGCGCACGCTGGCCTCGATGCTTTCCAGATCCGTCTCTGGCAAGCGGACCGGTTCCTTTTCCCCGTCGTCGTTGGGGTTTATGGGTTCAGGCACGAAAGGGTTCTCCTTGAAGCCGCTTCCAATGGGCTGGGATGGCGGCTCCAACCATCCGGACGATCCCCGGTTTCGCTAACCGGGGATCCGCTGCTACAACGCCTTGTGCGTGACCGGCAGGAATCCGGTAATTCAGATTCCGGCCAGGTCAGACAGCCCCTGTGGATCAGGAGGACAGGACGAAGTCGTCCTGGTTCAGGGTCTGTTGCAGGGTCTCGGTCAGTCGGTCGGCGGCGATCGTCGCGTAGTGCTCGGTCTTCTCGACGCCGATGAAGTCACGGCCTTCCAGAAGGGCGGCGACGCCGGTCGAGCCGGAACCGGCGCAGAAGTCGAGCACCGTGCCCTGCTCGGGGCAGATCTTGACGAGCTCGCGCATCACCTCGACCGGCTTCTGGGTGATGTGCTGCCGGTTCTTGCCCGACGGCTGCGAGGCGCTGTAGATGCCAGGCAGATAGACCGGGTTGCGGGAGGCGTCGATGGCACCCTTGGAGGCCCAGACGATGAACTCGCAGTTCTGGGTGAAGCGGCCCTTCTGGGGCCTGGCCTGCGGCTTGTGCCAAGCCAGCACACCACGCCACAGCCATCCGGCCGCCTGGATCGCGTCCGTCGTGGTGGGGAGCTGACGCCAGTCGGTGAACAGAAGCGCCGTGCCACCGGACTTGGTGAGCCGGTGGGCTTCGGTCATGATCTGCGTCAGCCAGAACCCGTACGAGCGCTGATCCATGTTCTCGCCGGTGAAGTCCGGCAGGTTGTGGCCAGCGTCGGCGGAGGTGTACTTCTGCTTGGCGCTGCGGCTCGTGCGTTCCTTCGCAGTCCGGCCACCAGAGTTGTACGGCGGGTCGGTGATGACGGAGTCGACACAGCCATCCGGCATTTCGGCGAGGACGCTCAGCGCGTCGCCCTGATGCAGGGAAAAAGGCAAAGAGATACCCCAATTTCGGGTCGGGTGAGATGAGGGTGAAGACCTCCGACGCACGCACGTAACCCCGCAGGCCGAATGCGGGCATGACGGCACCGCTGACCTACGAAAGCGGGGTGGCGAGGGGAGGAGCCAAAACTGTAAGACACGATCCCCGGTTGAGACGCATCGCCGTCTCCCAGCCCAGGAAATCAGGGCTTGATCGCCCGCGATTTCGGCAACCGGGGATCCGCCCTTACTGTTTTGGAACTGCCCGGCGAACACCGCCGATGGCGCAGTCCCTGCCTCTGCCCTCATGGAGATTTCCCCGTGCCCCGACACACGTGACATGACGCCCCGCGCCTCGTGAGCTGAAACCAGCGCTCACGAGGTACATCCACGACTCACCCAACTCCCGTGCCGCAGCGCCCTTTCCGCCTCTGCCGCCGCCCGGCCGGGACCGCGCCTTCGAAGGACCCCCTTGTGACAGCTCTCTACCCTCCCCTGCCCGAACACCGGCCCCCGGACCGTGACTGCCGCTCGGGAGGCGTCTCAGGTTGAAGGGCATAGCCGCCGGCATCGGCGTCTTCGTCCTCTCCCCTCTCCTCCTCGCCGGCACGGCCATGCTCATGGCCTCCTCAAGCGAGGCCGCCCAGAGCACCTACTCGTCATTCAGCTGCGTGGGCGACGTCGACACCGACGCCGTCGTCAAGCAGGTCACCAAAATCCTCGACGGCGGGTCCGCCAAGGACGTCCACGTCGAGGGTCTGAGCCTTCCCGAGGAGCAGATCCCCAATGCTCAGACCATCGTGGCCACCGGGATCAGCCTCCACGTGCCGATGAAGGGCCAGGTCATCGCGCTCGCCACCGCGATGCAGGAATCACGGCTGCGCAACCTCAGCTCCGGCGACCGCGACTCGCTCGGCCTGTTCCAGCAGCGCCCGAGCCAGGGCTGGGGCACCGCCGATCAGATCCGCGATCCCGTCTACGCCTCCGAGCAGTTCTACAAGCATCTGCTCGCCGTGGACGGCTGGCAGCAGCTGACCGTCACCCAGGCCGCGCAGAAGGTCCAGCGCTCCGGCTACCCCGATGCCTACGCGCAGTGGGAGGCGCTGGCGACCGCTCTACAGAAGGCGATCGCCGCCACCTTCCCCGACTCCGACCAGGACGCCACGGAGACGGACTCCACCTCCAGCGCCGCGTCCTGCACGGCGGCCGAGGGCGGCTCCGGGTACGGCACCATCCCCGAAGGGTCGGTGCCGAAGGGCTACTCGATCCCCAAGGACGCCGATCCGAAGGCACGCAAGGCGATCGCCTGGGCGATGGCGCAGCTCGGCACGATGTACCAGTGGGGCGGCAGCTGCACCGCGCCGCACGGCCCGGACCCGATGGGCCGCTGCGACTGCAGCTCGCTGACCCAGCAGGCGTACGCGCATGCCGGCATCCAGCTCACCCGCACCACGTACACCCAGATCAACGAGGGCAAGGCCGTCTCTCCCAAGGCGCTGAAGCCCGGTGACCTGATCTTCTCCCGCGGCAGCGCCGCCCGCCCCGAACACGTCGGCATGTACATCGGCTCGGGACTCGCGATCGAGGCACCCAGAACTGGAAAGCCGGTTCGAATCACGCCTCTGGCGGACTGGGACATCCTCGCCGCCCGCCGCGTCATCTGACCCCCGGTCGGGGCGCAGACCCCGTATGCCGCCTGCATCACCAGTTCAGCGCGGGAACGGCCACGCACGGCACGTGATCCGGATCGCCGCCCTCCAAATCCCTCTGGGTCGCTTCCCTACTCCCCTGCATGCGGCCCATCGGCAGGACGACCTACCCGCCTCTCTCCCTCCTCTCTCTCGACATCACGGAGCATCTGAGTGATACCTCACCACCGCTTCCGGCACGCTCTTGCGGCTGCCTCGATGGGCCTGGCCGTCGCAGCCGGCGGCCTGGCCACCGCCTCCACCGCGCAGGCGTACGACACCGGCCATACGACGATCTCGTGCAGCGCGGTCAAGGTACGCAAGTCCCCGGCGAAGAATGCCACTGCGTTGGGCGTCGCCTACCGGCACGACAAGATCGCCTACAACCAGTTCGCGTACAAGCGCGCCGAGAAGACCTGGTACACCCGGGGCATGGTGACCCGGAAGTCCGACGGCAAGAAGATCCGCGGCTACGTGATCTACCAGTGCGCGAACCCGTACGGCAGCAACGGCGCGCCCACACCGCCGATCCCGAAGTAGCACGCCCAGGCAGCCGGATCAGAGGCTGAGCCGTAGCGCCGTCGAAGCATCTCCGGCCCGCGTTGCGGCCTCTCCCCAGCCTCGGCACGAGCGCTGCTGTGCCCTCGCACGCCACGACGCCTCGCATGCGCCGACCGGCTCGGCCAGACCCCGCACGGCTGCCGCCCGCCTCTCCGAAGCCGCCGCCTCGCACCTCCTCCTCTCCTCTTCATTGATTCCCGCGCGTCGGCTTCGACGCGCGCAAGGAGCCTCCCTTTGCACCTGTTCGACACCGTGCAGTACCTGGCCTACGACCCCGGCATCACACCCTCGGGCGGTGGCCTGCCCGGCCTCGCCGTGCTGAAGAATGTGGTCAACTCGATCAACCTGTTCGCGATCGTCGCCGTGGTCGGCGCGCTCGCCGTCTCCCTCGGCGTGTGGGCCTGGGGCCACCACACCGGCGGCCACCAGGCCGAGGCCAACGGCAAGAAGGGCGCGGTCGTTTCAGCCGGCGCCGCCCTCGGCCTCGGCGCCGCGAACGGCGTGGTCGCGTTCTTCTCCGCACTCGGGTCGCAAGTCCACTAATGCCGAAACGATTCCCCTCCCTGTCCGGCTACGGCATCGGATGGTCGACCCAGCAGCGCATCACGGTCAGCGCGATCGGCCTCGCCATCCTCCTCGCCCTCGCCGCCACCGTCGCTGTGTTCACCAGCCGCACCGGAACCAGCGACAGCCAGACCGCCACTCCGCCCAGCACGAGCAGCACCGCCTCCGCATCCGCCGACCCGACGGCGTCGGCCGGGGCCGGTTCGGTGGCGAAGCCGCCGCCGGTGGCCGACCCGGTCAACTTCGCCAAGGCCGCCGCGGCAATGCTGTGGTCGTACGACACCCGCACCACCAGCCGTGATCAGCAGCTCGCCGGGATGAAGGCGTGGCTGACGGCGGAGACGAAGTACGCCGACTGGTCCTCCCTCGCTGCCCAGGTACCGGATCCGGTGCTGTGGTCGCGGATGGCCGACCAGGACCAGTACGCCACCGCCGCCGTGGACGAGGCCCACTACCCGTCGGCGTTCAAGCAGGCCCTGGCGGACGATCCTTCGGCGATCACCGAGGCGTACATCTACGCCGTCACCGTCACCGGCAAGCAGCAGATCGCCTGGAAGAAGGGCGGGGCCGGTTCCGAGGACCGCTCGATCACCCTCGCCGTGCAGTGCCGCCCGAACACCGACTGCTCCCTGGTCTCCATCGCTCCCCGCGTCGTGCCCTGACACGCCCCGAGCCCACTCACGAAAGGAGGGGTGACTCCCTTTGGGCTTCTGTGACCTCCCCCTCGCGGACAAACTGTGCGCGGTCGGCGACGCGGTCGACTTCGCCTCCGACCCCGGTGCAGCGATCGGCAACTGGATGGCCAAATCTGCGGGCGAACTCGCCGCTGCGGCGGCCGACTTGGCCGCCGAGGCGGTCAACACCACCACCAAGGTCGACCTGAACGCGACCTGGTTCCGCGACAACTACGAGATGATCCTGCCGATCGGGCTGGTCGTCCTCGTCGCCACCTTTTGCGCCCAACTCGTGCGAGCGGCGATTCGCCGCGACGGCCAGGCCCTCACCCAGGCATTCACCGGCACCGCCATGGGCGTGCTGTTCGCCTTCACCGCGATCGCCTTCACCACCGTTGCCATCGAAGTGGTCGACGCCCTGTCCGACGGGCTGTTCAAAGCCGCCAACCTCGACATCTCCACGGCGGTGCGGCGCATCGTCAAGGTGGGACAAATCGCCTCCCTCTCCGGCCTGGGCTGGCTGGTCACCGTCTTCGTCGGCGTCGGCGCCGCCGTCGGCGCCTTCCTCTACTGGTGCGTGATGATGGTCCGCAAGGTCGGCATCCTCGTCATGGTCACCCTCGCCGTCTTCGCCGGAGCCGGCGGCGGCTGGGAGGTCGCTCGCCGCTGGCGCAAGGGCTGGATCGAAGCCACCGCCACCCTGGTCGTCTCCAAGCTCCTGATGACCGTGATCTTCGTCCTCGGGATCGCCGCGATGGGCAAGACGGAGGCCAAGGACGGCGTCGCCGCCCTCGCCGACGTCATGGCCGGCATCGTCATCCTGGCGCTGGTGCTGTTGTGCCCGTACGCGACGTTCAAGTTCGTGCACTGGGCCGCCTCCGAAGGCTCGGACGCCGAGACGCTGCACCGCTCCGGCGGAGCCGGCGCGCAGATCGCCCGCCAGCACGCCGAACGCGCCGGACGCAAGGCCGCCGCCGCGGTCGCCACCGCCGGAACCGGCGGTGCCGCGGCCGGAGCGGGCGCCGCTGCCCAGGGCCCGGACGCCGTGCCGGGCGGCTTCCCCGGCGACATCGCCACCAACCCCACGCCGGACACCCGCAAGGAAGGCGGCGGTTCAAACGCCGCGTCGTCCGAAGGCGAAGGGATCAAGAGCGGTCTGGAGAAGGCCGTGCAACCCCCGCCGACCAGCCCGCGCGACGACACCAGCGGCCACCTCGGCGGCAGCCCCGGACCGGCCTCCGGCGGCGGATCGTCCTCCGCCAGCGGATTCATGTCCGCGTCCGCGTCTCCGGCCGGCGCTTCCACCCCGCCGCCGCAGGGCGTCCCGTCGGCCCCGAACTCCGCCAGTCCGGCCGGAACCGGCACTCCGCCGCCTCCGCCCACCGGCCTCTGACCCTGCCCCCACGCCGGGACGGCACACCCGCACTCCCCTGCGCGTGTGCCGTCCCGGCCCCGCCCCGCGCTTCCCGGAACCGGCTCCTTGTCTGAACTCTCCGTCTCCCCGATCACGGTCAAATTCCCGCACCGCTCCAGGCGCGGCATTCTCCTCGGCCTCTCCCTTCCCCAACTCCTTCTCGTCTCCGCCACGTTGGCGTTGCTGCTCATCACGGTGGTGACCACCGGGCTGCTCGGCGCCATCGCCCTGACCCCCCTCTGGGCCGTCGCCGCCGCCCTGGTCGCCGTCCGCCGCAACGGCCGCTCCCTGATCGACTGGGCGCCGATCGTCGCCCGCTACGCCCACCGCCGCCGCACCGGGCAGACCCTGTGGCTGGCCCGGCCGGTCTCCCGGCCTCGCCAGGACGGCGTTCTGCACCTGCCCGGCACCGCCGCCTCGCTGAAGGTCGTCACCCCCGGCGACTCCGCCAACGGCGCAGCAGCCGTCCACGACCCGCACCACCAACGACTCACGGCCATCGCCCGAGTCAGCAGCCGCGCGTACGCCCTGCTCGATCCCGCCACTCAGAACGCGAACGTCGTGGGCTGGGGCCGGGCGTTGGCCGGCATCGCCCGCACCGGACACGTCGCCACCGTGCAGGTCCTGGAACGCACCGTCCCCGACTCCGGCGACACCCTCGCCCGCCACTGGGCCCAGCACGGCCGCGCCGACACCCCCGTCGCCGGGCAGGTGTACTCCGAACTCGTCGCCTCCGCCGGACCGGCCGCCGCCCCGCACGAGGCGTACCTGGCCATCAGCCTGGACCTCAAGGCCGCCAAGCGCCTCGTCAGCCAGGCCGGCGGCGGGCTCCCCGGAGCGTTCACAGTGCTGGAGCAGACCACTTCGGCCATCGCCCTCGCGGCGCGCAGCGCGGGGCTGACGGTGACGGGCTGGCTGAGCGCGCGGGAGGTCGCCGCGGTCATCCGCACCGCCTACGACCCGCATGCCCTGTCCGCCCTCCAGCAGTGGTCGCCGAACGGGCGGGCCGAGGCCGACCCCGCTGCGGCCGGGCCGGTGGTCCAGGTCGAGGAGTACGACCGCCTCGGCACCGACACCGCCCGCCATGCCACCTACTGGATCGAGAACTGGCCCCGCACCGAGACCACCCCCGGTTTCTTGCACGGGCTGATGTTCACCGCCGGGGTCCGCCGCAGCCTGTCCCTTATATACGTGCCGCAGGGGCTTGAGTCCGCGCTGCGCGACGTCCAGCGCAAGAAGGCTGCGATCATCGCCGACGCCAACGAGCGTGCCCGCCGCGGACAGGTGGATTCCGAGGCCGACTCGGTCGAGTACGCGGACGTCAAGGTCCGTGAGCGGCAACTGATCGCCGGCCATGCCGACGTCGCCCTTACCGGGCTACTCACCGTCAGCGCCGAAACGGACGCCGCACTCGACGCCGCGTGCGCGCAGATCGAAACCGCCGCGGTCACCGCCCAGGTCGACCTGCGAAGGCTCTTCTTCCAGCAGCCCGACGCCTTCACCCTCGCCGCCCTGCCGCTCGCCCACACGGCGCTGTGACAGTGGTGCCGAGATGACGCTCCCGCCGCGCCAGACGCCATGGCCCGCACGTCGTCTTCCTGCCCCGGCAGAGCCGCCCGGACTTCGCGCTCCCGGTGAGTACGTCGATCTTCCACCCAAACAGGCATTCTCCGCCCGGTCCTCCACCAGCCGCTCCGCGCTCACCGGTATATGCCGCTGCCGACCACCACTTCGCTCTCCTGTCCCGTCCCCGCCCTCGCTGACCTCGCCGTTCTGCGGCACCAAGGACTCCCTTGAACGCACCCCCCGCCACCGACGCGCATCCCTACCTCCGCGCCGCCACCGCCGGCCTTCGCCACCACACCCGTAGCCACGCCACCTCCGGAGCGCCGGCCGACCGCCTGCACCTGGACACGTTGCACGCCCACCTCACCGCAGCCCACCATCTGCTCGACCAGCTCACCGACACCACCCGGCCCCCGCATCCGGCCGCCGGACGTCATCTGGCCGCCGCGCACCTGCGGTTGTGGCAGGCCACCGCCGCCGTCCACGACGCCTTCCACACCGTGCCCGCCGACACCGAAGGCACCAGCGCCGAGGAGTGCCGACCCGAGCGGCTCCCCGACGGCCCGCTGGTGCTCACCATCTGCCAGCGGCACCTGTCCGCCTCCCACGCGATCCGCCGCAAGACCACCCCCACCGGCCTCGCCACGCCACTGCACGGCCACACCACCAACTGCACCGTCTAGAACCCGCGCCGAATCGAGCCCGCCCCGCCATGACCCACCGGCCCGCCCGACGCGCCCGCCGCGCCTCGGCCTCCCCCCTGTTCACCCCCCACGGCACCGACCGGGCCAGCCGCAAGACCGCTCGCCGTCAGCTCGCCGAAGCCGCCGCCAAGGCCCGCGCCGAAGCCACCGCCCACCCGGACGGCAGCGAGCCTGTCGAGCCGGAGATGCCGCCTCCGCTGTTTCCGCCCCGCGGCCGTCGCGGCCCCGGCTCCGCTCGCGGAGGACGGCTGAAGCTGCCGCAGCACCGCATGACCACCGCCACCGCATCCGGGGCGTATCCCTTCCTCGCCGAAGGCGGTCTCGGGGCCGAGGGCATCTACATCGGCCGCGATGTCCACGCAGAAGCGTCCTTCACCTTCGATCCCTTCTCCCTGTACGGGCGCCTCGAAGGGTTCACCAACCCCAACATCCTGCTCGCCGGTGTAATCGGCCAGGGCAAGAGCGCGCTGGCCAAGTCCTTCGCCCTGCGCTCTATCGCCCACGGCTACCGCGTCTACGTGCCCTGCGACCCCAAGGGCGAATGGACCCCGGTCGCCTCCGCACTCGGCGGCACCTCTATCGCTCTCGGCCCCGGCCTGCCCGGCAAACTCAACCCGCTGGACGCCGCCCCACGTCCGGACAATGTGCCGGAGGCCGACTGGGCGGGGGAGATCCGCAAGCGCCGTCTGCTCCTGCTCGGCTCCCTCGCGCGCACCGTTCTCGGCCGCGACCTGCTGCCGATGGAACACACCGCGCTCGACGTCGCCCTCGACGCGGTCGTCGCCCAGGCCGCCACCGTCCACCGCACCCCGCTGTTGGGCGACATCGCGGCCACCCTCAACCATCCCGACCAGCTCGATGCCGCCGCAGGTGTCATGTCCGGACGGCTCGGCGAGGCCGCCCGCGACCTCGCCCACGCCATGCGGAGATTGGTCCACGGCGACCTGGCCGGCATGTTCGACGCCCCCTCCACCGTGCGGTTCGATCCCACCTCGCCGATGCTCACCATCGACCTGTCCAGGCTCGGTGGTTCCGGCGACGACACCGCCCTCGTCCTCGCTATGACCTGCGCCTCCGCCTGGATGGAATCCGCCCTCACCGACCCGCACGGGGGTCGGCGCTGGATCGTCTACGACGAAGCCTGGCGCCTGATGCGGCATCCCGGACTCCTCCAGCGCATGCAGTCCCAGTGGAAACTCTCCCGCGGCCTGGGCATCGCCAACCTCATGGTCATCCACCGGCTGTCCGACCTGCTCACCGCCGGCGACGCCGGATCACAAGGCCGCGCCCTCGCCGAGGGCCTCCTGGCTGACTGCTCCACCCGCATCATCTACCGCCAGGAAACCGACCAACTCCACGCCGCCGCAGCCCTGCTGGGGCTCACCTCGGTCGAGACCGGCGCCATCGCCCACCTCAACCGCGGACGCGGCCTGTGGCGCGTCGCCGGACGATCTTTCATCGTCCAACATCAACTCCACCCGCACGAACTGGCGCTGTTCGACACCGACGCCCGCATGCACTAGATCCCGCATAAATGCGCACAAATTGAAGCCACGGAGACATCATCGAATCACACCCGACCGCCTCGCTCATCCCGCTGCTCGATGAGGACGAACTGGCTGCCCTCGCCCACGACATCCAGGAGAACGGGCTCCTGCAGCCCATCGTCCTCGACCGCCAAGGACGCGTCCTCGACGGACGCGGCCGGCTCACCGCATGCGAACGCGCCGGCATGGAACCGGTCTTCGTCACCTTCGAGGGCGACACCCCCGACGTCTACGTCCTGTCGGTCAATCTCCGGCGCCGCAGCCTGACCAAGGGGCAGTCCGCGATGATCACGGTCAAGGCCCGTTCCGTTTCGGAACAAGGCGGCCGTTCCGGCTCGGAACAGACAGCGCGTTCCGTTTCGGAACAGCTCGGCGTCGCCCTGGCCGTGATGGGGCGCGCGAGCACCGTCCTGCAGCACGCACCCGACCTCGTGGACCCAGTGATCAGCGGCGACATGGGCCTCGACGAGGCGTACGCCGTCGCCCGGCAGAACAAGGCGCAAGCCGACTCGGCAGAGGCACAGCTCGCCCGGCTGCGCGAGGAGGACCCCAAGCTCGCCGACCGCGTTACCACGCAGGAGCTGACGCTGCAGGGTGCCTGGGCGGAGCGCAAGGCCCGCGTGGAAGAGGACCTGCGCCAGCGCAGGGTCGCCACTCAGCTGCTGTGCGAGGTTCTGCCCTCGCTCGCCCAGGTCCGGGGCAGCCGTACCTTCGCCCTGTACGACCCCGAACTCGCGCCGCCCGGACGCGCCGTGACCCGCAAGGTGATCGAGCACGCGGCAACAGCGCTGGCCGAGATGGCGGCGGTCTGGAAGGAGCGTGACCTTCCGTGATCCACGTATCCGACCCGGCTCTGCGGAAGATCGCCCTGGAAGCCGCCGAACAGGTCACCACCGATATCGGACGCATCCACACGGCCGACTTCCAGGAAGCGATCTGCGAACGGCTCCGCCGGCACAAGGAACTGTTCGAGGCGACCATCCCGAAGGCCGCTGCGGGAATGGCCCGTGACTTCGGAGAACGCCGCAGCCCGCGCCGCCACCGCAAAACCGGCGGGCTGTACCACCCGGAGAGTATCCTCAGGCTCGGCAACGGCATCTGGGTGTGGATGAAGGACGCCACCCCCACCGACATGACCCAGTGGGGCCGTCTGTCCTCCCGGAACACCGTCCAGATCATCACGGCTGAGGCAGAGAGACAGCGGTACGTCCTCGACCGCACGGATGCCTTCCGGGGGCACCCCTCCTGCGAACGGCTCGGCCCGCTGGAAGAGGCCGTCTTCCACTACCAGCAGGGCACCCTCGACGACCTCGCGTTCGACGAGACATAGCCTGGCAGTCCTTCACTCATCCGACGTTCCGCAAGCTCGGCGTGAAGGAGGACAGGTCGGTGCGAGGCTGGGGCTTGGGCACTTTGGAGGGCGTGGAGGGCGGCTGCGCTCCACCCGCCTGCCGCGCCGAAACCCTCGCCGCCGCCGTCGCTGCCGGCATCTACCACTTGAACGCGCGCGCTCCCGTACGCCCACTTCCGCCGGCGGTCATCACTGACACGCCCGGCACACCCCAACCATGACCTTCTCCTTCATCGATCACCGCACCCTCACCGCAGTCGACATCGCGGCCTTCGAACAGCTCATCGCCGCCCGAGAGGAGTACGGCCCCTACGGCAGCCCACCTCCGCGACCCGAGCCCCCCGACGGCGAGTGGGTGCTGTTCATGTACACAACGCTCACCGCACCCGGCGGCAAACGGCTGGAAACCGAAGGGATTTTCAAGCGCTGGGGAACGACACAGCTCGTCGACATGCTGTTCACACCCTGGGGCCAGGCGCTCCCCGACCGCGAGCCCGACGACGACAGCGCACCTACCGCCCGCCGCCCGGCCGGTCCGGCGCCTTCCCCACCCTCGTCTTCGCCCCGTCGCCCACACACGCGGTAACCACCCGCCGACCCAGCCCGGCACCCCTGCCGCCCTGGACTCCGCGACACAGGCTGTACGTGATCTCACCGACCGGCTGCACGCCGCCCGCTCCAACGTCGAAGCCGCCCGCCTCCTCGACCAGATCCTGGAGGGCGAAGACCTGCACGTCGCCGACGAACGCATGCAGGCCCTCGCCCTCCCACAGCGCCAGAGCTGGCGTGCCCTTCCATCCGCTGCGGGGCGGGAAGCAGTCGGTGTCGTCGCAGGAGGCCGTCCAGATCGGCCCGTTGAGCGACCGTGCGAACTCGAAGATCACGGCAACGAACTGACGGCCCTACAGACACCCCGATGCGTCCGTTTCGCCTCGCCACCAACTGCGTTGAGGAGTCGCAATTGCACCGCCCCACCGATCGTTCCGGCTGGTCCGAAGAGGACTGGGCCGCGTACATGCAATGCCAAGACGAGCACGACGTCATGATGGCCCAAGTCGCTGACCGGGAAGCTCAGATGGAGCACGGAGTCATCGACTCCTACGACGAGTACGAGTTCACCTGGGACGATCCGGTCCCCCGCTGGCAGCGGCCGTCGCCGCAGCCCTCACTTCCCGGCACACCACCAGCGACGGCACTGCGGCGCGCTCGCTGACCACGGATCCCCGCACGGGCCAACCCCACCCCAACATCCGCCACGCCCATCAGCCCGCACCCACCACCGCGCCGGGCCCGACGGCACCTCTGACCCACCTGACCTGGAGTACCCCTGCAGCACCCCGACTTCGAGCAGTACGACAACGTCGGCCGCACCGCCGACCAGATCCACGCCTACCACACCCGCTCCGCCACAAGGGACGACCTGTACCGCTGGGCCGATCGCGATGCCGAAGCCTTCCGCACTCGGCACACTCTGCCGCCCGAGCCCTTCCCCGCCCCAGATCTGAGTCCCTACCGCGAGGCTCTGGAGGCGGCCGAGACTCCGGCCGAGTTCAGCACAGCACTCAACGCCCTGCTGGCCGTAGTCGCGCCGTTCCTCAACGAGGTCATCGAGCACCTGGCCGCCACGGCCAAGTGGAAGGGCCAAAACCGCGGAGCCGAACCCGAGTCACCGCCCTGGCTGCTCCGCGGCGCCGCCAGCAGCATCGCTTCAGCACTGGCCATGGCGACCGAAGCGGATCTGAAGATCCTCCGCGCGCACTACGACCCGCCGCCGGACCTCGACGCGCCCATGAAGCAGACCCGCGCTGCTCCCGGCACGCCCCCGGCCCCGCCCGGACCGCAACCCGGCTCCGGAGGCCCACGGCGCTGAGCGCCGACGGAACAACCACCCGCCGCAGCACCTCAGGAGCCAATGCCCCCGTCTCGCACCGATCTGTCCGCCTTCGCCTCCGCCCTCGCCGAACGCCTGCCTGACGCCTGGACGAGCGAGTATCACCGCCACACCGCCTACGAGAACCAGTTCCCCACCGTCGAAGGGCTCTGGGACGCCGGCCACGTCGACTACATCGTCAGCCAGTACGTCCTCGGCCATGACGCCGTCCTCCACGGCCCTCACGGACAGCAGCTCTACGTCACCGACCGGCCGTTGTACCGCCACCAGTTCGTGGTGGCCCCGCTGGAGCCCGAGGGCTTCAAAACCCACCAGATCTCCCCAGTGCGTGAGCCGGACGGCATCGCTGTTCCCAATGATCCGGTCCGAGCCGCCGCCGCAGTCATCCGACGCGTGCTGCCCCGCTACCGGGCGGCTCTGGACGCTGTCCGTCACAACGCCCTCGTCCAGCCCGAGCCGCCGCACCGCCAGCCCGCGCCCGAGGTCGCCCAGACACTCACGCTGGTCTGGTATCCGGACGGCGTGGTGGGCGCCCCGTACGACTCGGTGCCCGAGGAGGCACGCATGACGCTGTTCGGCTGCAACTTCCAGTACAGCCCGCACGAGTTCGCCTTCGTGCTGCCGGCCTCCTACAGCTCCAAGGAGCGCGCCTTGCTGGTCCAACTCGTCGCTCTGCGGCTCACGCTCCAGGGCATCGGTGTCAACTTCCGCCGCGCCGCTCCCCTCCCTTCCCCTCCGGCAACTGCCTCGAGCAAGGCGCTGACGACGATCTCCGCAGCCTCGACGTCCGCCACCCGGCGCTAGAACCCGGTTCCCGTATCAAGGAGTTGCCACTGTCCGATCCCGACCAGCGGATGCTGCTGCACGACGTGGCCGACCGGCTCAACACCGTCGCCGATCACCTTCCGCTCCCCGACCAGATCCGCCCGGATCCAGGACTGAGCGAGATCCTGGACGACGAAGTCCGCCACCTGGCCCGCCTGCTGGGATTTCTGGCCGGGGAGAGCGCCTTCCGCCACCGGGCCGCCGCCCGCTACCCGGCCCGGACCACGGCCACGGTGCGCCGCACGACCCTCGCGCTCGCGAGCGCCGCCGAACCCACCGGGCTCGCGCTCGCCGCCCTCGGCGCCGCCGTCCACCACCTCGGCCATCTCGCCGACCTCACCCGCCAGGCCCCCGGCCCCGCCCGCGACCAGGCGGTCACCGCCGCGCACCTAGGGCTCGTGGACCGCCTCGGCGACAGCCGCATCCACCTCGCCCGCGCCGCGAAACACCTGCGTGCCGCAGCCGACACTCGGACGGCACCGGCCGCGACCACCGTGCCCTCCGCGCTATCGGCCACCGCTACCCCATCCCGTTCCCGCTGATCCCCTCCCCCGGAGCACCCTCATTTTCCCGCACATCTCCGCCCGCCGCACCGCCCTCCTCCTTGCCGCGGTCGCAACCGTCACGCTGACCGCGTCCGCCTGCACCACCTCCCACACGAGCAGTCCTGACGCCGCAGCCAAAGCCACCCGCACCGCCTCCCCCACGCCGACCGCCGTCCCGGCGCTGACGAAGCAGGAGGCCCTCGCCCAGATCGCCCGCTACTCCAAGATCAACAACGAGGCCAACGCCGACAACAACCGCACGCTCCTCGGCACCATCGAGGATGGCCCGCTGTACGCGATGTCGGTCGCGGACTACAAGGAGGACGAGGGCCTGCCCAAGGCCGACCGCGAGAAGTACAAGCCGTGGTCGTACGACCTCGCCTCCACGAACGTCTACATCCCGCGCTTCACCGCCGACCAGCAGAAGTGGTTTGCCGCTGTTACCTACAGCGGCAAGAACGACACGTACGCCCGCGTGCTGATCATGGCCGAGCAGGCCGGGACGAAGCGGTGGGAGATGGTCGCGGCCGTCGACCTCGACGACAAGAAGCAGGCTCCGAAGATCGCTCTCGACGCGGACGGCTATGCCACCGCGATCGACGCCACCTCAATGAAGAACGTCGCCGCCCCGGTCGACGTCCTGCGCGCGGCCGTCACGGACAATTTCGTCAGTGGCGGCGACACCACCGGCAAGAGGGTGTTCGCCTCCTCGAAGGCGTCCGCCCGGCAGATCAAGGCCCACGACTCGACCGTCCACAAGTTCGGCAGCCGCGGCACCACCGTGTTCTCCGCCTCCACCCCGGAGTTCACCGACAGCTACGCGCTCAAGACCGCCGACGGCCACGCCCTCGTCGTCTTCGCGCACACGCACACCCAGCGCGACGCGGTCGCCTACTCCGGGCTCGAGATCGTGCCGGAGAAGAAGGACCGCGCCTGGCTCGGCACGACCAACAGCCTGTCCTTTACCTACAGGTTCACCTGCTCCGACGTTGCCGCCGTCCCCACCACGCCGGGCAAGTCGACGCTGATCGGTTACACCTGCCGCCGCACCGAGGCCCACAGTATGACCACTTCCTCGTGACCACCGCCACCCCGACGCACGACACGAGGAACCGCCTTGCACATAACCGAGTTCACCCATGCGCTCGCCGAGCGCCTGCCTGGCTGGCAGCCCGACCCCACCTCGGTATCCATCGCCGACGACCCGGCCAGCAACCGGATCTGGGACAGCGGTCCCCTGCCCTACGCCGCGTTTCAAACGGACGATGTCCAGCGCAGCGTGCTGACGCACCACTGGGGCCTGCAGCTGTACGTCATGCCCCGCCCCCACCGCCCGGACCAGTACCTGGTGCTGCCGATGCTGCCCGCCAACACCAGTCACCAGCACGTCCAGGGCCTCAGAGCCCCGCGCGGCATCGCCGTGCCCGCCGACCCCGTCCGGGCCGCGGCCAGGATGCACCGCCGCCTGCTGGCCGACTACCGCTTCGCGTCCCCCACGCCGATCCGGCGCAGCAGCCCCGGCCACCTCCAAGTCCACGTCGCCCTCGACGATCAACGACGTCCGCGGATCCGCACCGGCTACATCGGCGCCTTCATCGAACTGCTCGCGCACGGCGGTTTTCTGCTCGACCCTGCCACGGGCGAATGCCACCTGCCGGACACCATCACCCCCGACCAAGCCCGGCGCCAGCTGATCAAGACCCTGCAGCGCCTGCGGCACCGCGACTTCCACGTCACCGTGCACACCATCGAGGGCGCGCGCTCCCACCCACCCCTTCCACGGGTAAACCCGCGCAAGGGGAACCGCCGATGAGTCAGAGCCACGACACCTTCGTCCACGCCCGCCTGGCCACCTGGCAGCGTCGCGTCAACGAGACCGCCGCCGGACTGGTCCCGCCGCAGACCGGCAGCGCGCAGGCTGCCCTCGTGCCCGTACTGGACCAACTGGTCTCCGTGTACAACCTCTCCTCCGGCCTCGTCGCCGATCTGCGGCAGTCCGCCGACAGCTCCCTCGCGACGACCGACGCGGGACGTGCGTATCTGGCTCAGCTGGCCAACGCCCTCGCGCACAGCAACCGCGCGGCCACCCACCTGAGCACGACGGTGATCGGGCTCGCCGACGCCCACCGGTTCACCCTTCGCCCCGGCACTGCCACCCCGGTCGAGAGCCAGCTGAGCATCACCCTCGGCCACGCCGCCGCGTTGCGCAGCCTCCAGCGTGCTCTCGAAGCCGTCACCAGCGCGCTCGCTGAGGCTCAGCCCGGTTCGGCGTCTTCCCCGATGCCGACTGTCAGCGAGCAGCACCGCCGGGTCGCCGACGCCGGTGGCGCCCATCCCGTACGCCGCCGCCCCTGAAGCGCATGCGTCAACCACCCATCATCCGCACGTCCTTGGAGAACTCCCTGGCCACCCGTTCCTTCATCGCCCGCCCGACCGACACCGGATATGCCGGCGTCTACGTCCACTGGGACGGCTACCCCAGCCACCACCTCCCCCTGCTGCTCGGCGCCCACCAGTACCGTTTCGACGGTGACCTCCACGCTCTGTGCCAGCACCTGATCGACGAAGCACCCGAGGGCTGGTCCCAGTTGGGCACTGACCTCCTCGACAGCGCCCCCGACCTCCTGCGCGCCGAACTCATCGGCGGCGACGAACACCCCAGCAGCAAGCACGACAACGTCCACGTCATCACTATCGGTGCAGCCGACCCTGAGCCGTGGAGCGTCACCGAGAAGTCCCACGGGGGCCTGGACTGGGGGTACGTCCTGCACCCGCACGGCATCGAAGTCATCTCCCTCCACGCGGAAGACCGCGGCCCTGTCGTGGCCTGGGACACCGATCCCCGGGCCCGGTTCAGCAACGGCACCCACCGCTGGCGCCCTGGCCACCCGATCCCGGCCACCCTGCCGCCCCGGGCGACCGCCCCGAGCACACCAGCAGCAGCTCCCGCGCCGACCGCCACGCCTCGTACCGCGCCCCGCCGCTGACCCCTTCTCGTCCCTCTGCCGCGGAGAACCTCCTGCACTCCCCCACCGCCAAGATCACCGTCGTAATCGCCACTCAACTGCGCCCCGATCGGCTCGACCACCTGACGGCCATGTACGAGAGCCTCACCCGGCAGAGCGTGCCCTGGGAGGCGGTGATCGGGCTCGATGGCGCAGACCCCACACGCCTGCCGACGCCCCTCGCCGACGACCCGCGCGTCCGCATACTCGCGCTACCCCGGCCGGTCGGCGCCGCCTGCGCCCGCAACCTCGCCCTGGGCGACGTCCGCACCGAGTACGTCAACTGGGCTGACGACGACGATGAGTTCATCGACGACGCCATGGCCGTACGCCTACGCACCCTGGAGACGACCGGCTTGGGCTGGTGCGCGGGATACAGCGAGGACCTTCATCCGGACGGTTCGACCTCTCTGTGGCGGTGCCCGACACCGCCCGGCCGGCACGAGGCCGGAGACGTGTGGACCTACTGGACGAGGCCCGAGGACACCATCCCGATCGGGCCGACCACGATCCTCGCGCGCACCGACCTTGTGCGCGCGGCCCCGATGGGCGGGCTCGTCCAGGGCGAGGACTACATGGCGGCGATCGGCGTCACCTGCCTCGCGCCGGGCATCCTGCTGCCTGTCCCGGTCTACCGCTACCGCAAACACCCAGGTCAGATGACCCGCCAGGACGGCTATGACGTCCTGGAGCCGGGGGCTCGGCGGCATGCGTGGAATTACGGACGCAGCCTGCGGGCCACCCTCTCCGGCCGGGAGACGAGCGATGCGGCCGGGGTGGTCTGATGTCTTCCTCCGTCACCCCGGCCACGCTCGATTACCTGGCTCGGCGTCTGGACGAGCTGGCCGCCCAATTCCCCACCAGCCCGGACGCTGTCGACCTGGTCACGCTTGCCGACGACATCGGCACGCTGGGCCACCATCTGCAGCAGGCCATCGAACGCGCGCAGGAGCGGTTCACCGCGCCGGAGACGGTCTATCCGCCCGAACGCGTCGCCCTGGTCCGGCTCGCCAGGGCCACCGCCGGTATCGCGCGAGCTCTGGACACACTCGCCGAGGCCCTGACCTACGCCACGACCGGCTTCCAGCGCGAGGCCGTGGAGGACCTCGCCCACTCGCCTCTGCGCAACGACCCCGAGGTCCTGCGGATCATGACGGCCGAGAAATACGTCGCGGCCCGCGCTCACCTGCGCCACACCGCCGCTGCCCTGCGCACGACATCCACACCGGCTGGGTCATCCACGCCACGAACGACCGGGCTACAGACCCAGCCTGCTGCTGGCCCGCAGCCACGGCAGCCGAACCGCCACTGAGCCTGTCGAAGGACCCCCGAGATGCCCCCGAACCCTCCTGCCGAAATCCGGCTCGCCTACAGCCGCGCCGCCGGCCTGGTCGCCATCGCCCACGGCGAGCAGTACCGGTGGGCCCACACCGCCCTGGAACAGGCCGAATTCACCAAACGGGACGACGGAAGCTACAGCACCCCCGGCCCCGACGTCCGCGCTGCCGCCGCAAGACTGCTGCCCCTCGCCCACCGCCACCACGCCACCGTGGACGTCAGCAGCCGCCCGTTCCTCGGCGACATCGCCGACCGGATCGCCGAGCTGCTGCCCAGGAAGTGGACCGCGAAGGTCGAGATCTACGCCCATCCCGTCTGGCAAGGGGACCTGCTGCCCTGGCTATGGGACCGCGGTGAACTCGTCCGGACGGTGGAGGACCAGCGGGTGCCGTACGCGGCGACGCTCACTAGCGACACCGGCGTCGAATTGCTGCTCGCGGCACGGGGCGAGGATCCCCGGCGCGGCTATCTGGTCGGGGCGCTCGCCTCCCACCTGGAGTTCGGCAACAGCTACGCCAACCCTTACGCGCCGTCCAGCATCGTGCTCCCCTCCCAGCCGGACCTGGCGGCCGAGGCCATCACGGATGCGTTCCTGCCCGCCTACCACCGGGCCCTGCACGCACGGCGTCTGGACGCCGTGATCACGGCACTGGACGAACTGCGCGCCGAGTACGACGATATGACGGCGATCTGGTCATCCGGCCGCTCCAGCGACGGAACCCTCCTCGACGGCCAGCGGCTGAGGGAGGCGAACCGGGCCTTCGCCGAGCGCGCCTGGCGCACCTTCCGTCCCGTCCTCACCCACGCGCCCAGCCTGCTGCAACAGTGCGGGGCCATGGTCGCGGACGGTTCTGCCGACACCGACATCGTGGCCCAGCTGAGCGAGGTGCTCGCCTCCAGCCAGGCGGCACTCGATGCCTGGCCACACAGCCAGAACCCCACCTCCACCCAGCC
>NZ_JAAVVL010000001.1:2175213-2305458 GCF_018728545.1 Streptomyces sp. ATCC 21386 | reverse complement strand
CGCCCCACCCATCCACCGGCCCCTCGCCGCTGACCAGCAGAAAGGATCCCTCTCTGTCCGACCACTTCCGCTTCCGTCACCATCCCGAACACGGCTTCGTCGCCACCGCCGCTCCGAGCTTCACCCCCCACCTGGCCGAATGGTTCCTCGTCCGCGAGCAGTTCGAGCCCGTCCCCTTCTCGCCGGGCCTGTACCGGCTCACCGAGCCCAACCGCGACGGGTTGCGCCGCACCCGCCAAGCCGTCCACGACCTGCGCAACCTCGGCTACCGCGTGCGGGACGACAGCGCCCTCGATCCCACCCACGCATCAGTTCCACCCCAGCCGACGGCCAGCATCGACCTGGCCGAACGGCGCTCCCGCATCGCGCGGGCCGCCGCCGTGCGCCCCTCACGGATCACAGCCCTGGCCAACGCCACACCGTCGGCGCCGCCGCCCGCCGCCGGTAAAGCCCCGGCTGCCGGTCAAGGACGGAGCCGGTGAACATGACCAGCGAGCCGATCCGCATCACCCGCGGCGAAGGCGGCGAGGTCGAAGTCGAAGGACCGTACGACGAGTTCGCCGCACGCATCATGGCCCGCGCCGGATTCATGACCTTTCCGACGCTGCGCGGGCAGTGGGTCCGGCTGCCCTTCGACCTCGGCCGCGTCTGGGAAAACGAACACGCCAGCTGGGCAGCCGACATGCTCACCGCCGCCCGCTACCGCGTCGACCTCGACCCGGACCTGCGCCCCACACCGCCCGCCACATCCGAGCCGCCCGCGGCACGCCGTACGAAGACCGCGATGACCGCCCAGCCCGCGCCACCGGTCGGCGTACGACGACAGCACCGCTGACCCCATACCCGCGACACAAGGAGAATTCCCGTCCATGGCCGTTGTTGGTACACCCGGCTATCGGAACGTGCGGAAAGGCGAGTCAGGTAGCTGCGGGGCGGTGAGGCCCGCCCTGGAGCATGTCGGCAGTCATTGCCCCTCGTTCGTGGTCCAGCCTCGCACCGTTGATGTGCTGGAAGCTCCGGGCCCGTCTCGCCTTCGCCCAACACCCCACCGCTTTCCCGCCACCACCGATAGGAGATCCGCCTTGCCCGAAGCACCAACAGAGCCGTTCATGACGATCCGGCACACCATCACCGGCGAGATCACCACCACCGGCTACAACGCCGCCGCCCGGCGGATCCTGCTCCAGGCCGGCTTCGAAGAGACACCAGGCTGCGCCTGCCGAGCGACGGAACCCGGTACGGAGCGGACGCACGAGCCTGCTCGGCAGCCAGCGAGCTGCTCGTCGCCGGCCATCCCGTGCACCTGGACCGAGCCCTCGGTCGGCCGGTGAGCACCGACGATACGCCCCGGTTGGCCCGGTCGTCGATGGCGGCACAGTCCGTGATCCGCTCCGAGAGCGGCCAGCCTCTCCAGCGCATCGCCAACCCCGCCCGCACCCGCACCTGTTGAAGGGGCCTCGCTTGACCACACCCGGAACGCCTACCAGTCCAGCGCGCACCAAGGGCGGCGAACTACGGGCCAAGGTGGCCCGACTGCTGGCCGACCGGCCGGCGGACGCGCTCACCATCGGGGACATGGCCAGGCAGCTGGGCCACTCCCACGGCGCCGTCCGCAACGCCGCCCTCACCCTGGTGCGACGCGGCGAGGCCGACCAAGGCGGAACCGGACAACCGGAGTTCCGCGCGAACGCGAGAACCGCCGCAGCCGCGCAGAGCGCTGTGATCAGCCCACCGGGCACCCACGCTCCCCGCGCCCAGGCGGCTGCGGCCCGCACGACCATTCCCGCAGCAGCCACGCCCAGGCAGACCGGCCCGATCCGCCGCGCGGGGGGCCAGGTCTACCACCCCCGGGAGCTGGCCGATCTGCCCGACGTCGAGGCGTTGAATCGCTTGCGTGACGCCGACGTGCCGGTGCTGCTCTACGGCCCTCCGGGCACCGGCAAGACGAGTCTGGTCGAGGCGGCGTTCCCGGACCTGCTCACCGTCGCCGGTGACGGCGACACCACGGTCGGCGACTTGATCGGCGAGTACACCCAGGACGACGCGGGAGGTTACGTCTTCCAGTACGGTCCGCTGGTCACCGCGATGACCGAGGGCCGCGCCCTGCTGATCGACGATGCGACCTTGATCTCACCGAAGGTCCTGGCGGCGCTGTATCCCGCGATGGACGGGCGCAGGCAGATCCAGGTCAAGGCCCACAAGGGCGAGACCATCAAGGCCGAGCCGGGCTTCTACGTGGTGGCGGGCCACAATCCCGGCGTCCACGGGGCGGTGTTGACGGAGGCACTGTCGAGCCGGTTCAGCGTGCAAATCCAGATCGGCACGGACTATGACCTCGCCCTGGCGCTGAGGATCGATGCCCGGGTGGTCCGGGTCGCCCGGCACCTCGCCCGCCAGGTCGAACTCGGCGAGCTGGGCTGGGCCCCCCAACTGCGAGAGCTGCTCAGCTACCAGAAGACCGAGGCCGTCCTCGGCACCAAAGCCGCGCTCGCGAACCTGGTCGGCATCGCCCCTCTGGAGGATCGCGACGCCGTCGCCGCCGCCGTCATCAAGGCTGCCGGCGTCAAGAAGATCGCGCCCCTCACCCTCGGCAAGCAGCTCCCCGCCTCAGCCGCCCGGCAGCCCCCGGGCAGCACCGGCTCCGCACACCGGGGCCGCTCGCGATGAGCGCCCACCACCACGTCCAAGCCCCCGCCACCACGCCGGACGACGACGCCGACCTCGCGCGATGGGCCGACGACGGCGCCCCGCCCGCGCAACCCCGTTCCTCCTCCGCCGCGTGGCTGCGCGTGGGAGCCGAACTCGGCGACCGGCTGGTCGCCCT
Organism: Streptomyces sp. ATCC 21386; assembly: GCF_018728545.1. Taxonomy (NCBI): domain Bacteria; kingdom Bacillati; phylum Actinomycetota; class Actinomycetes; order Kitasatosporales; family Streptomycetaceae; genus Streptomyces; species Streptomyces sp. ATCC 21386. The sequence goes on along the minus strand of NZ_JAAVVL010000001.1, from coordinate 2,302,634 downwards.
CTCCGGCCGCCAAGACCTCCTCGTCACCTGCCGCCCCGGCACGCGCAGCGGCGCACCGGCCGCGTTCTTCCCCACTCTGGGCGAGGTCGAGTTCGACGCCGGCCTGTTCGCCCCGCTTAAGCCCCACGAGATCCATCCGCGGATCGTGGGCGACGAGGAGCGGTATCCCGCCGCCTGGGGAGTGTTCGTCCACGAGGCCGCGCACGCGGCCCACTCCGTCTGGACGCAGCCTGCCGGAGCGAACCCCCGTGTCGTCGAGGCCGCGCTCCTGCTGGAGGAGAGCCGTGTCGAAGGCGCACACCTGATCACGCGGCCCACGGACCGCACGTACCTGCGCACCAGTGCCCGAACCCTGGTCATGCCCGACATCGCCCACCCCACCCTCCAGGGCATCGAGCACGCCGCCGCCGTGGCGGCCCTGGTCCTCGGGCGCCGTGACGTCGGCATCCTGGACGCCGGCGAGACCCGGGCCGTCGCCGATCTGTGCGAAAAGGTGCTGGGCGCGAACCTGCTGGCCACACTCACCCGCATCTGGACGGCAGCCCACCAGTGCGCCGACCACGACGCCACGACCATGCTCGCGCACGCTCAAGAATGGTGCGACGCTCTGGACACCGCGGCCCCCGCCCTGCCCGTGCCGGAGAACCTCACCGATCTGCTGTCCGGCGCCGTGGGGGTCGTCATGGACAGCACGGCAGCCACCGACGCCGCCGACCTCGCGGCACAGGCCGCAGCGACCAACGCCATGGCCGCGCAGTCCAAGGCGCAGGCTCAGGACCGCGCCCAGCGGGCCGGCCAGCGACGCAAAGCCGCCGCCACCGCCAAGTCGGTCTTCAACGCCCGTGGCACCACCGTCACCCCCGACGGCACACCGGCGCCCTACGGCAACCCGGTCACCGGCACCCGCAGGCCCACCGCCGCCGAGCAGAGCGCCGCCGCGCGCCTGAGCCGCGCCCTGCGTGCCGCCGCCTACCGCGAGCGGACCGAGGAGCGGACCACCAGCCCCACCCCGCCCGGCCGCCTCAACATGCGCGCGGCCCTCGCCCGCGACGCTCAGCGCGCGGCCGGGTCGGTCCCCACCGCGGAACCGTTCACCCACACCCGCCGCCGGAACTCCCCCACCCCACCGCTGCGTGTGGGTATCGCCGTCGACGTCTCCGGCTCCATGCGGGCCGCGTGCGCGCCCGTCGCGTCCGCTGCCTGGATCGTGGCACGCGCAGCAGCCCTGACCGACCCCGACTCCCTTACCGCCACCATCGCCTACGACAGGCACCTGACCGCATTGACCCGACCCACCCACCGAGCACCAGAGCGCGTGACGACGTTCGATGCCAACGGCGGCCACCACAACCTCGGCGACGCCATCGACGCACTCGACCACGGCCTCGAACTCAGCCGCCCCGGCGCCGGCCGCCTCCTCGTGATCGTCACCGACGCCCGGTACCGCAGCGACGAAACCGCTCAAGCCGTCACCCGCGTCAAGCAGCTCACGACCGCCGGCTGCGCCGTACTCCAGCTCACCCTCACCGCGAAGTCCCACCACTTGTCGGGGACCACCTTGCTGCACCTGCCCCAGCCCTCCAGCGCTCCCGTCGCCATCGCCACGGCGGCCACAGACGCCATCCGCAGGACACGCTGAGACAACACAGAAGACAGAAAGCAGGAACAACCACGTGGCAGTCCCTACCGCCTGGAAAATTGTCCACAGCTGTGGACACGAAGTGACGCACAACCTGTCCAACCGCCCCGCCGACCGGCGCGCCGGATACGCGCGCTGGCTCGAAGGCCGCGACTGCACCGACTGCTGGAAGGCCGCGCGCGACACCGACACCGAATCCAAGGAAGCCTGGCTCGCCGCCAAGCGCGCCGAGGAGCAGCAGGCCGCCCGCGCGTGGGCCGAGCAGTTCGACATGCCGCCGCTCGAAGGGCCCGAGCGGGCCCTGGACTGGGGCGAGCGCTCCCGTCACCAGCTCGTCACCGCCGCGTACAGCGCGCTGGTGAGCGAGGGCACCTGGGACGAGGCCGACTGGGCCGTCCTCGAAGACAAGATCCGCACCATCGCCCGCGCCGGCTGGTGGATCGACCAGAGGGACGCCGAGGGCGCTGACCTGCCCGAACTCCTCGACGCCGCCACCGAGAACGACCGCGGCACCGAGAACCCGTTCCGGTAGACGACCAGCGGTTATACCCGAGGATCCCCGGTTATCGAAACCGGGGATCCTCCGGAGCATTGACCTTCCACCGCCCCCCTGCCACTCGTGGAAGGACCCCTGCTGTGCCCGACGCTCCCGGCCCCTCGCACATACCAGCCGCTTGGAGACCGTCCCTGGAGCCGCTGACCGCCCAACGGGACATCACCCACGCCCACTTCGCTCCTGGCGAGACCATTGTGGTCCCCACCGGCGTCGCCGACGGCAGGCTATCGGGCGACGTCATGATGATCGTCGCTCCTTCCTGGCACCTGCCGACGGACGAGGACGGCTGGCGGCTGCGCAACCCCAGGGGCGGCGAGCGCACGTTCATCACCGCCCACCCCCGCTACATGATCCACCTCTCCCACCGTTGCCCCGACTGCCTGATCTACCGGCGCGCCCTGGAGGACTACGTCCTGCCCAAGGTGCCCGCCGGGAGCGGGTCCTTCGACTGCGGCTGGTACTCCCTCACCCAGCTCAACCAGCTCGTCCACTTCGCCGACGCTCGGGGTGGCCGGTGACCCTCCCCACCCGCCGCCCCGGAAGGACCCTGGCCCTGCTGCGTGGCGGTGCCGAAGCCGCCTCGGCCATCCCGTCGATCCACTGGCCCGCGCAGCTGGCCGCCAGTCTGAGCGAACTCGACGCGACCTGGCAGGAATCCGCGCAGTTGTGCGCCGACGCCGCGTGGACCGCCCGGGCTTCCGGCCACAGCTTGCTGGGCCTCCTGTACCCCGAGGACGCCCTCGCGCCCGGGCCGGACCCGATCGCGACCAGGGCGTATCGGCATCTGTACCTGAGCGCCCTGCGTTTCGATTTCCGCTGCCCCACCCTCGCCTTGCTCGTCGAGCAACAGATCCCGCCGCAGGAACGAGAGGGCCTGGACTGCTACAGCCGCGCCTTGTACGCCTTCGCCCTGCTGGGGCAGTCACGGTCTGAGGGGCTCCCCCTCATCCAGCGGGTCCTCGACGATGCGGGCGACCACGTCAAGACGCTGCATGCGCTGCTGCACGGACTCTGGCTCGGGCACGGCCTGTCCGGGCGCGAGGAGCAGATGCTGCAGATCCTCGGCCGGCCGCCCTTCGCCTCGCGCACCGACCCGATCGCCCTGTTCCGTGAGGCTGGCGCCCTGCGCGGGCTCGGTGAGTACCGGGCGGCGCTGGCAGCGATCGACCGCGCACTGGACCTGCTGCCGCCCGGCGACGTGTCCGTCCACGCCGACCTCGTCCGCGAACGCTCCCTGATCGCCGCGGCCCGCGACGTTCAGCGACTCATCGGCCGGCACGCGGAAGCAGGCCCGGAATGATCCCGCGTGTGCACGCCCGGGGCCTGGAAGCCGCCGTGGCCCTCGCCGACGCCCTCGATCACCCGGTGTCCGATCGGCAGGGCTTGAGCGAATACACGGCAGTCGCCCACTGGCCCGGCCTGGACCACTTCAGCCACGACGACGAGCAGCCAACCTGGACGTCGGAGGAATGGGCGTCACATCTGGACGCCCCGTCGTGGGAGCTTCCCTTTGCCGCGAGCCCCCGGGAAGCCCGCTTCGTCATCTGGCACGCCGATGTGCGTCTCGCCCCTGTCGACCGCGCACTCACCGGTTCGGAGTGGTCCGAGATCGCCCACCGGCTTGCCCGCGCCGCCGGCATCGCGACACCGGGCGACACAGGCGGCTGCCGCTGGATCGCTGTCCAGGCCCAGCCCCGGCGTCTCGACCTGATCGCCAACCTCATCCGCCCCGACGGCACCTGGACCACCCAGCCCGACCTGCTCCGCCGGCTGATGGTGGAGTGCCGGCGACTCGAGACGGACCTCGGTCTCCTTCGACCCTTCCACGCCCGTCCCGAGCCCCACGCCACCGCAACCGCACCAGGCCCCGACGGCGCCGCACCCGCCGCTGTCGGCGCCACGGCGCAGCTCGCCCAACTGCTGCACCAGCTCGCCGATGAGGCCACCGGGCCGCTGGCCACCGTGCGCGGTCTCGTCGAGCACGCGGCGCACCGTCTCGGCGCCCTTCCCCACGCCTACGATCCCGCCACGGAACACCAGCTGGAGTGGGTCGCCCGCCGCCTGTACGGCATCCAGCAGGACCTCGACGCCGTTGCCGCAGACCTGGCCTCCACGCCCGACCGGACAGCTCCGCCACCCGCGCTGCCCGTCCCGCGGCATCCTGGCCGCCCTGGGCGACGTACTCGTCGCGGCAGCTGACTTCTTTGAAGGACTCGGCCAGCCTTTTGACCAGTACACCGCCCGGCGTTTGCGCTATCTCGCCGACGAGCGGTTGCAGATCGCCCGGTCCGACCTCGCACGCGCCCGATCCGACCTCGCCGACCGGCACACGCCCCATCCCGGCCGGCGGCCGTGCACGGCCGAGACCGGCCCGGGCCAGACGGAAGCCTCCGCCGTCTGCGTCTGCCCGCCACCCCGCATCCCCACCAGCCCCGGTCCCCTCCCCACCGCGCCGGCCCCCACCGGCCGCCGGAGATGACCTGCCTGTCCCTTCCCGAGGAGACTTTTGCACGCCCCCGATGACTCTCTCGCCTCCTTCGCCGCCGTCCTCGCCGGCGAACTGCCCGGCCAGTGGAGCACCCAGTACCACCCAGGCCGCGGAGACAACACCGACCACGACGAACTGGTCGTCGATGTCTGGGACATGGACCAGGTCGCCGATGCCATGGCCGAGTACAGCCTCGACCACTGCGCGGTCCTGACCCGGCCCGTGGACGGCACGCGGCTGTTCGTCATGGACCGCAAGGGCCACGACGACGGCTTCCTCATCGCCGCCATGGCGCCCAAGGACCTGCCCATCGAGGCGTTCCGCGACGTTCGCGAGCCCGACGGCATCGCCGTCGACGCGGACCCCTTCCGTGCCGCCAAGCACGTCCGGCTGCGCCTGCTGCCCCGCTATGCACAGGCCCTCGCCCTGGTACGGGACAACGCCTCCCGTCTTCTTGCCGACCCGGCTGACGAGCAGCGCGTGGTGATGACCTGGTCCGGAGAGGACCTCGTCGTCGCCAAGCCCGATCGCGACGACGTTGCCCGGGCCCTGACCGAGTACGGCTTCACCTTCGACGCGGACCGGAACGTGTTCGTACTGTCCGACGGCGACTCAGCCCGGGTCGCCGCATCCGTCCGCGCAGCCGGCCACCGTCTGTCCGAGCTAGGTGTCGGCGTCCTCCTGTCCCGCCCGACAGGCCGGCCTGCGCTGGACATCACACCTGCCCAGCCGCCCGCACCGCCGACTCCGGCCCCGCACCGAACCCGGTGACAGGCCGTGCCCCTGGTGGCGCGCCGGAGTTCTTCGTCCTCAGCTACATCACCATCACCCGCGATCCGCAACGCAGCTGGTCGTCGCCATCGGCGGCGACGAGCGTGCGGCCGGCATTCTGCAGACGGCCGGAGGATTCATCGACGCCCCCGGCCCTCGCGGCCCCTATCACCGCCAGCCCCACACCATGGCTGTCGACGAGCAGCGCACCGGCGCCACCGCCGCGGCCCTGGCTCTGCTGCAGGCCGGATACAGCGTCCATCTCGACCCCGACCTGAACACCCTGAGCGCGACGGACGGGGACCGGCAGGCCGCCCACCGGTACCTCCACCAGCTCGCCGAGCAAGCCCGCGACGCCGAAGACGACCGCGAGGTGGCCGGGATCCTGACACAGATCGCCGCACCCTATGACGGGCTGCTGCCCCATCTCGTCGCGACCCTCAATGCCATCTGGGTGTCCTGGGCCGAACGCCTCGACGCCGCCGAGGTCGACCCCGACCTCGCGGACCAGCTGAGAAACACCACCTGGGGCCTGTCCTCATATCCCTCACAGATCGAGCGGATCCGCAATCAGGCCACCAGTGCCCCGCTTCCGCCGAGCTCACCGACAGCCCTGCCCCAGCAAATGTCGGCCAGACGCCGCTGACTGCCCCGAACAGGAGCAACTACCCGTGGGAAACCGTGCCGATGACGAAGGCACCGACGTCGAGATCTACCGCAAGCCCCTGACCGACACCGTCCACGCCGACACCCCTACCGGCGCCGACGAACAACTCCTCGCGCTCCTCGACCAGCTCGGCTTCGAACGCAAGACCCTCCGCCCGGCAGGTCCATCGGGGCCGACCTGCATCTGGCACGAGGCCCCCGGCCACCTGTCCGAGGACGAGAAGAAGCAACTCGCCACCCGAGCCGCGCCCACACTGCTCATGGCCGGCTACATCGTCTACATCCCCGACTACCTCTTCGACCCAGCCGCCTACCAAGACGCCGTCACCCAGATCAGGAACCGGTCCACCAGCAGCACCCAGCACCTCGCTGTAGCCCCCGAAGCCCCCGCCAGCGACCGCCTCGGCATCGACAGTGGAACCCTCACCGCCGCAACACCACCGGCACCTCTCCCCGCCACTCAGCCACCGGCCCCGCGTACCCGGTGACCCGACCCTCCCTTCTCCGTCTCCGCCCACGGAATCCGCGTCGTGCCCACTCCTTCTCCCGTCCACATCCCCTTCGTCCTGACCTCGCCCGGCTACCTCGCAGGCGGCGGTGACTGGGAACACCTCACCGAGTTGCTCAAACGCGGCCACGGCTGGCGAGACGTGTCCACGATCGACCAGCACACCGCCCTCACCAGCCCTGATGGCCGCATGCACGTCGTGCTCGACCGCCGCGCCGGCTGGACATGGACCTTGCGAGCCACCACAGCCCACGGGCACCAATGGGCGGCGCGCCTCGGCGCACACCTCCCCGTCGAATACGTCATGTCGATGGCGGACGCTCTGCTGCGGCCCACCCACCGACAGGCCGACGTACTTGCCCCCTTGCACGCGGCAGGCTGGAGCACGGATGCCACCGCGGTATCTCCCGACGGCCTGGTCTGCTTCACCGAAGAACATGTCCACGGAATCGGTTCAGGACCGTGGCACGCCGCCTGCACGGTCGGCGGATACACCTGGTGGACGGCCACCTTCAGCACCCACACCCCGTCCGGCGTGATCGCCGCGCTCACCAGCAGTCTCGCCTCCGACACCCCACTGCCGCGGATGGCCATCGGCACACCGCTCTTCGGCTGCGGGCAGTACACCCGTCTCGCCCGGACGTCGTACGGAGTCGACGACGTAACAGCGGGCGTCGAAGCCCAGATTTCCGAGGCCCGCGCCGAACGGCGACACGCCGCCGCACCATCACCGCCCTCGGCAGTCCGCACACGCGCGCCCCGCCGCCGCTGACCCACACGGCCTCGCCCCGTACTCACCCCCATCCCCCCTTGCAGGAGCCTTCCGTACCTCTCGTACCGCGCCGCACTCCACCGCCGATCAACCCGGAGCGCCCACCCCGGCTGGCCGTCTTCCTCTTCCGCCGCTACCTGCGCGCCTTCGTCCTCAGCACCCACGGCAGAGCCAACCCGCTGGCCACCGGCCGCCCCGAGTCCGCCCTGGACGAATCCCGCCGCCTCGGCCACCACACCTGACCCCCAACCCCTTGGAGGCCCGTGACCAACCCGATCTCCCACCCCGTACGCCTCGCTGACGACATAGCCCGCCAGCTCACCCAGCTCGCCGAACATCTCTCCCAGGCCCCATCGCGCCAGGCCGCCCAGATCCTCGGACGAGTACTCGACTGCGACGAGGGCATCCTCGGCCGATTCACCACGCTGATGGTCACCGGGGCCCACTTCGCCAAGGACACTTCCCAGCACGGCATCCTCCCGCCCGAGGTCTGGCTCGCCATCGGCCGCGCCGCCAACGAACTGCACGACATCGGCCTGGACCTCGACGAGCATGCCGAAACCCTCGACGCCCTCGCCGGCACCGCGTCTCCCACCGCCATGCCGAAGCCGGTGCCGACCGCCATGGTCGTGAGGAGACGCCGGTGAGCCGGAAACAGTGGACCGGCTGGGGCACTCCGCGCGCCGGAGGCGAGCAGGCCGAGCAGCACTACCTCATCGAGCCCCGGCATCTCGCCGGTGGTGGCGACCTCAGGCATGTCACCGAGTTCCTGCGCGCCTCCGGCTGGAAGGGCTCCTCCCACCGGGGCGGCCCGTTCATCTTCGACAGCCCCGACCGCACGGTCCGTATCGGCTACGACCCGCACACCCAGCCCGGCGGCTGGACCATCTCCGGCAAGGCCGCCGGTGCTCAGCCGGCGTGGCATGCCACCTTCAGCCGGCAGACTCCGGTGGAGATCGTGGCCGGCGTCACCGACGCCCTCGCCCGGCCGCGGTCCGCGCACGCGCCCAACGCGTGGGCGCCGCTGGAGCGGCAGGGCTGGAGCAGTGAGCGCGGCGAGGAGCAGTCGTTCACCGCCGTCCACCCCGGCCGTGACACCTGGCTGCAGTACACCCAAGACGAGCGCGGCCAGGCGCTGTGGTGGGCTGGGGCGCGCACCGAACACGGGCAGACCTGGGACGCCGTATTCAGCCCCACCACCCCGTTGCACCTCGTCGAGGCATTCGCCACCGCGCTGGCCGACCCGCAGCCGGTGATGCGACCGCGCGGACACGTCCCGCCCACGAGCCGGGTCCGCATCACGTCCGTCTCGGTGCTGCCCTCACAGCTCTCCGCCTGGCAGCAGGCCCGTATCACCGCCGCCCGCGCCGCCACTTGGGCCCGCTTCGCCACCACCGGCGCCCGCAAACCGTCCCGCACCGCAGGCCCGTACGCCACGGCCGGCGGCCGACGCCGCTGACCCACCGCCGCCTGCCCATCCCTCACGAACAAGAAAGTTCATGACCGACCTGACCTGCGACGACGCCCTCACCACCGAAGATATCCACAGGGCTGTCCACAGCCTGGCCCGGCTCACCGCTCATCTGCGCACCAGCCCCGACAACACCGAAGCCGCCGCTCTGCTCGCCCCGCTCGTCCACGCCGCCCCCGACGTGGTCGACACCCTCGCCCAGGTCCTGCGCGAGGTCTCCCGGCTCCTGACCCAGCACGCCGACGCCCCTCAGGACACGACCGTGACCGGCCTCATACGCGAGTACCTCGAAGCCGCCACGGCCGTCGACCAGCTGCGCAACCCGCTCAGCAAGACACTGAGACTGCTGGAGCAGACCCCGATCCGAACCGGCCACGCCGATACCGGGGGGAGCGGTACATGCCGGTGACCGACCGGCAGCTGGCCGGCTTCCGACGCGACCACGAGTCGACGATCCTCCATTCCACCAGCCCCCGGCACCTCGCAGGTCCCGGCGACGCCCGCCACGTCACCCACGCGCTGCTCGCCGCCGGCTGGACCATCACCTCCGACCCTGCTTCCCCCGAGACCGAGGTCACCAGCCCCGACCTGCAGGCCCGGCTGCAAGCCGCACCCCAGTTCGCTCCGTCCCGTAACTGGTGGCGCCTCACCGTCGAGCCATCCAACTCCCGTTCCTGGTATGCCTCGTTCACCCAGAAGGTCCCGGCCGAGATCCTGGCCGGGCTCACCGACACGCTCCTCACCCCCGCCCCAGCGGACGCACCCGATCCGTGGGATCTCTTCCGCTCCACCGGCTGGAGCGTCACCCAGAGCGAGAACGGAACCGGCTTCGAGGCCCGCTCGCCCGACCAGCGGGCAGTCGCCGAATACAGCCGCCCCTTCCCCGACGAGACCTACTCCACCTTCTCCTGGCGGATCCGCACCAGGGAGTACCCCGCCGACGCCGCTGAATCGGCCTTCGACGGCCGCTCGGTCTGGAACGGCTGGCTCGACGGACACACACCCGCGCAGGCCATCGCCGGCCTCGTCGCCGCCTTGACCAACCGCGAACCGCTGCTGCGCGGCTGGGGCCAGCACGGCTGGCATTACGACGTCCAACACGAACGGACCAGCCGAACCGGTACGGATGTCGCAGACGCCCACCAGCAGCGCCTCAAGAACGTCCAGGCCCAAGTCCGCGCCGCCCGACGCCGCCAGCGGCTGGACACCGTGCCCGCCTCAACCCCCGTCGGCACCGTCATCTCCCCGGCGGCTCGCACCCGATGACTGATGAAAGGCCCCCTGTGGCTTCCCCACTCTCTCCTCCGAGCGTCATCCACCAACAGCGCCTCGACCAGCTCGCCGCGTTCCTCCACACCGGCGAACAGATCCTGGCCGCATGGGACGCCTACTCCGACCAGCACACCGACCCCGCCGGCTGGCCGTACGACGACGAGACCTACGGGCGGCGCGCAGCCCGCCGCGACGCCGACACCTGGACGGCCGCCGCGCAGATCCGCCCCTTCGCCCACGAGCTGATCTCCACTGCCGAAGTCCAGCTCCAGCAACTCCCCGCCCGCGCAGTCCAGTCCCACTGGCCGTGGCACCTGGCGGGCGCCGAAGACGCTCTCGACCAGCTCGACGCCTTCGAAGAGGACTACCGCGCCGGCCTCGACGACCTGCCGCCCTCCGCCCGGCCCGGGACAGAGGCGTACGACGACCTCATCGACGCCCGCAACACCGAGGCATGGCATGCACTCAACGAACTGACGCTGCACGCCCCCGTGATCCGCGCCATCCACACGGCGACCCAACGCACCCCGCCTCGTCTGGAAGCCGTCGCGCCTCGACCCACTTCTACGGCCTCCGCTGCCGCGGCGTCCGTGGCCCGGAGGTGAGCCGGATGCGATTCCTGCCTCACGATGCGGCCGACGAACTCCTCGTCACCCCGCCCTGCCTGGCAGGGGGCGGGGACCCACGCTGGGTCACCGTGGCCCTCCACCAGGCCGGCGGATGGCGCTACGACCACACTCCGCTCTCCCCGATCGTCCATCTGGTCCGGCCCGACCAACAGGCCGAACTGAGCCTGTACCCGGACCCGGACGAGCCGTGGTGGACAGTCCGCCACGCCCCCACCGACGAACACCCCGCCTGGTACGCCCGGTTCGGGGCGCGCATCCCGGTGGAGTTCCTTGCCGCCTTCACCGACGCCCTCACTCAGCCCGCCCCCGAAACGGCGGCGGAGAGTGATCCCTTCGAGATCCTGTACGCGGCCGGCTGGCTGGAACACTCCGACGTCTCGGCCTCGTCCCCCGACAGCCCCATCCGTGTCGAGCGCGCAGGCCAGGACCAAGGCAGCTGGTTCGTCACCACCTCCCTGCCCGGCAACCCCGACACGGTGATCTGGCACGCCCACCTCGGCGCCGACACCCCGCTCCACCTGGTCGCCGCCTTCACCAGCGTCCTCACCGACCCCGCACCGCTGCGCCGCGACCCGCTCGCCCTCCCCTTCCAAGCCCGTCCCCACCTCCAGACGGCCCCCGCGCCAACGGACCCGCCGGGCGTGCTGGATCCGCTGGAGCAGCGCGTCCAGAATCTCGCCGTCCGCCGCCGGCGTGGCGCGCCCTCGCTGCCGCCGCGCCGGCCGCAGCCGCCACCGCACCGCACGCGCTGACCCGGCCACACCCCTCACCCCGGAATCCCGCCCTTGCCCCACGCCTCCCCCGCCTCCTCCAGCAGCGACGGCTACGACCTCGCCTTCAAGGTGCTCCTCGGTGCCCTCGCGATCGCCGTCCCCCTGTCCAACCTCGCCTGGCTGTGCGGCAACCTCGCCGCCTGGGCCACCAACTCCGCCCCCTGGGCTCCGTATCAGCCCATCGCCGCCCTCCTCCACCCCGACCGGCTCTGGCCCACAGTCGGAGAAACGTCCCTGCTCATCGCGACCCGCGTCATCCCCATCGCCGCGATGACCGCCCTTGCCCTCACCGCCGCGATCGTGTGGTCCCGGCGGAAGAACGCTGGCGGCAGCCGCAAGAAGAAGATCCTCGGCATGGCGAAACCGAGGGACATCGAGCCGCTTTTGGCCAAGGCGATCACTGCCAAGGCCCGCTCCCTGCGGCCGAGTCTGAAGGACGCCAAGCACATCGATGCCACAGACACCGGCATTCTGCTCGGCAACCTCCAGGGCAGCCGCCACGAGGTCCGGATGGGGTATGAGGATGTCGCCGTCGCGATCATGGCGCCGCGCTCCGGCAAGACCACCTCGCTGGCGATCCCCTCCATCCTCAACGCCCCCGGCCCCGTCCTGCTGACCTCCAATAAAGCGGCCGGCGACGCCTACACCACCACTCTCGCCGCGCGGCGGCAGAGCGGGCGAACATGGTCGATGGACCCCCAGCAGATCGCCCACGCCAAACGGGAGATGTGGTGGAACCCGCTCGCCGACGCCAAGACCCTCGACGGCGCGGGCCGCCTGGCGGGCCACTTCCTCGCCGCGAGCGTCGACGCCTCCCAGCAGGGCGACTTCTGGTCCAAGGCCGGATCCAACATCCTCAGCCAGCTCTTCCTCGCCGCCGCCCTGGACGAACGGCCCATCACCGACGTCATGCAGTGGCTCGCGTTCCCCGCCGACCGCACCCCCCTCGACATTCTTCGCGACCACAGCTTCACCGCGGTCGCAGCCCAGCTCAAGGGCACCGTCGAGGGTCCACCGGAAACAAGGGACGGCATCTACGAGACGGCCCGACAGTACGCCGCAGCCCTCCTCAACAGCGAGATCGCCGCGTGGGTCACCCCGCAGAAGGGCGTACGGGAATTCCGGCCGTCCGCGTTCGTCGCCAGCACCGACACCCTCTACCTGCTGTCGAAGGACGGCGGTGGCGGCGCCTCGGCGCTGATCGCCGCGTGCGCGGACTCCGTGATGCGGGCCGCAACCGCCCAGGCCGAACGCGTCGGCGGACGCCTCGACCCGCCGATGCTCGCGATCCTCGACGAGGCCGCCAACGTCTGCAAAATCTCCGATCTCCCCGACCTGTACTCGCACTTGGGCTCGCGCGGCATCATCCCGATCACGATCCTTCAGTCCTACCGGCAGGGCCAGAAGGTCTGGGGCGACGCGGGCATGGACGCCATGTGGTCCGCGAGCACGGTCAAGGTGATCGGCTCCGGCATCGATGATCCCGACTTCGCCGACAAGCTCTCCCGGCTCATCGGCGACCACGACGTGGAGACCACCTCGACGTCCATCTCCGACTCGGGGAAGTCGACCTCCGTGTCGATGCGGCAGGAGCGGATCCTGCCCGCCGACGCGATCCGCGCCCTACCCAAGGGCACCGCCTTGTGCTTCGCCACCGGCATGCGCGCCGCCATGCTCGACCTGCGCCCCTGGTACCTGGAGCCCGGCGCCGAGCAGTTGTCCGCCGCCTCCGCCCGCGCCTCCAAGGCCATCACCGCCCGCGCGGTCGCCAAGGCCGCACCGAAGCAGAGCGACTACGGCCCCGCCGCCTGACCGCCGGCAGCACCCCTCCGACTCCCTGGGATGACCCATCGCTCTCACCGACCACCACGACGTCTTCGTCGGCTCAACCGACGACGGCCACACCTTCGTCATCCTCAACCGGCGCCTTCCCGCCGCACGTCGGATTCTCACCGAGGCCGGGTTCACCGCCCGCGAGCACCACGGCCGCACCGTCTACCTCCTCCCGCCCGAGACGGCCGAGGACGCGCACGAGCGCGCTGGCGTCGCGGCCTACGGGCTCATGGCCCACACCCTGGATCTCGTCGACCTCGCCTGGACCACGCGCCAGCACGGCGCAAGCCCGGCTGCCCAGCCCGGCGTGTCCATCGGCTTCAGCAACGGCACGGTCACCGCGACCGCGGTCACCGACCAGGCCGGCGCCATCCTCGTCCAGCACGGCTTCACGCCAGCGGGGGCGAAGCGGCGGTACGCGCTGTCACCCGGGCTCAGTGAACGCGACGCGCTCAACGCCGTTGTCCGCGCCGAGGCCCACCTCTACGCCGACGGCATCAGCGTGCGCATCGACCTCGGCATCGAGACCACTCAGGACATCCCACTTACACCATCCCGCCCCGGTGCCGCGCCCGCACCGCCGCCCACCACACAGAGGCAGCGGCGCAGCCGCTGACCACCGTCGGCCCCACTCGGAGCAGCACCATGCGCCAGATCGACCTGCAAGCCGAGATCGCCCGACTGCGGCAACTCGGCAGCGACTTTGAGGACTTGCACAGCGAGATCCGCTCGCTCACCCTCACACCCGGCACCGACGCCCGGCAGCAGCTCACGTCAAAGATCGTGGCTACGAACGAGCTGGTCCAACGTGCCATGGAACGCCTTGGCACCCTCGACGGCAGCCAGTACACCGCCGTACCCGGCAGCCGCCCGGCTCTGGAAGCTCTCGCCTCCGTCGTCTCCGCCGCCAGTGTCGCCGCATCCGACTTGGCCTGCGCCCTGGAGGCCAACCCGCTGGAGGGCGCCCCGTTCCCCGGCCCGCCGGCCGATGAAGCAGCCGTGCGCAAGGTACGGCACGCGGAGGCGGTCCCCGCCATGGCGGAGCACCTCGCGGACGCCGCCCACCAGCTCGACCTGGCCCACACCGGCTGCTACTACCTCGCCAGCGGCATCACCCGGGACCTGAAGCAGCACGCCGAACAGCACCAGACGATGCCAGCGCCACGGATCACCGACATCCAGTACGCCGCGCTGTCCGCGCTGTCCCAAGACGGTGGCCGTCTTTACCCGTCCGGCCGCAAGGGCACCTTGCGTGCCTCAACCACGGGCGGTGTCACGCTCAACATCACCACCTTCAACGCCCTGAATGTGCGGGGGTTGGTCCGCGTCAACGCCACGAGGTCGCTGGTTCAGGGCCAGCGCGTCAGCGTCACCGCCGAAGGCGAGCGTGCCCTCGCCCAGCACAAGCCCACCCCGGCCCTCGACCGAGCTGCGGCCGTGACGCCTCCAGCAACGAAGCAGTCTTCGGGACGCACGCGATGACCGACACCACCCCATCCATCCCGCCGTCTCGTTCCCCGCGACGCAGCGACACCTCAACCTCCGGCCCTGCCGAACTAGCGTTCTCCACGTCCGAGCGGTCGCCCGTCGCGCGTCGCCTGACTTGGCAGCAGCGCGCCGCCCTGCGGGTTCTCGCACGGACGCCCAGCCGAGTCCGACAACACAGCAACGGCTCGCACTATGTGGACACCCAAACCTCGACGCACATCGCGCTCACGACGTGCGCGCACTGGAACGCAAGGGCCTGGCCTACCACGATCACACTGCCCACCCCGCGTCCATCATGGGCCAGCGCCTGGCACTGCCCCCCAAGGGACTGGCCGTCCTCAACTCCCTCACCCGCGCCACGTACCCGTCTACGGCGACCGAACTCTGGCCGCCCGCTCCGCCGCCGCATTTCACCTCACGCCCCAGCGTCCAAGAGGCCGGGGCACCCCGTGCCCGTCGCCGCTGACCGCCCGCGCGCCGAGACCGCTTCCGGACATCCGCCCGGCCCCGTCACGTGGCCAGCCGCAGTACGGGCCGAACGGCCGGCATCGCCAGCGCCGTCTGGACGGCGCACGGCTGCACCCTACGTATTCCCTCTGGAGATCCTCTGTGCTCAATCCTCGTTCTGCCACTGAGGTGTTGTCGGTCTCCGCCACTGACGGCACCCCGTTGGCCGCATATCGCGACACCCCGGCCCGCCCACGGTCCGACGGCGCGACGATCGTCCTGGTGCACGGCGCGTCGGTCACCGCGGACCTGTGGCGCGTCCATGCCCGGCACCTGACCGGCCTGGGCTTCAGAGTCCTGCGCTACGACCAGCGCGCGCACGGCCGAACTCCGCGCGGCGACGCACCGCTGACCATCGATCAGCTCGCCGACGACCTGAACCAGATCCTGTGCGCCCTCGCCCCTACCGGGCCGCTGGTGCTCGCCGGCCATTCCCTGGGCGCACTCATCCTGCAGGAACTCGCTGCCCTACGCCCCCAACTCCTGCCTCGGATCCGGGGCGTGGTGCTGCTGTCGGCCACCGCCCACGGGGCGAGCGTACTGCCCGGCCGCGGCCCGCGCGACCTGCTTCTGGCCGCCGGACGCAGCCTGTTCGCCATGGCCTGCGCCCACGCGCCCTGGGCTGTGGACAGGCTGCGGCGCCTGCTGCCCGACACCCACCGCTACACCCTCACACCCCGCACTGCCACCGGGGCGGACGACGGACCGCCGCCCTGTCGGCACGGCGTGCGCCACACCCCCACCGCGGATCTCGCAGCGCTCTGGCAGTCCCTGCGCGGATACCGGGCACGCCGCCTGGCCGTGCTCGAGCAGCTCGGCGGGCGGCTGCTGCTGATGGCTGGCGCGGACGACCGGCACATCCCCGCCGCCCACACCAGGCAGCTGGCCGAGCGCCTGCCCGCCGCCCGCCTGGAAATCGTCCCCCGCACCATGCACGCCCTGCCCATCCGCCACCCCGCGCTCATCAGCGACCGCATCGCCCGCCTCGCCAGCGGGCCAACCAGACTCACAGCCCAAGCTCCAGTGGCTGTTCGGGGACCCCGTCCTTGATCAACCTGGTCAATAGGCCAGCGAGATCACGCGGACCAAAGAGGTCCGGCCCTTGATAGTCAGTGATCTCCGCCAGCCGCCACCACCGAAACTCCGTGATGTTCTCGGCGGCCAACTCGTCACTCGACAGTGCACCGTTCGGCCGGAAGGCAGCGGTGCGGACGAGGAAGTAGTCCTGGATCGCGCCGTCATACCCGGTCACATAGCCAGGCTCGACAACCCTCCGATGCCACACATGCGGCGGAGTCCCGTCGAGTACGAGCCCGATCTCCTCGTGCAGCTCGCGACGCAGTGCCACGTGAGGTGTCTCGCCGGACTCGATACCTCCTCCTGGAGTTGCCCAGACCGCCCTCTCCGGAAGGGCGAACCTGCACAGCAGGATCCGGTCCTCCTCGTCCAGAACGATCGCACGGACCGAGTGACGCAGGTTCAACAAAGGCATCGGAGCACCCTACGAGCCAGTCCAGAACCGCCGCAACGCATCTCGATGGACCGCCTCCAGGCGGCCCCGCCTTCACCCACCGAAAGGTCACACTCCTGTCTCGATTCTCAATAACTTATCCCTTTCACGGAAACGCGCAGTGGCGGAATATCCGGGACACCAGCCCTCAGGAATGGACGGACGCGGTCGCATTCGATGCGGCCATCCGTCAGGGAAACGCCCGGGCGAACGCCTCCGGAAACCGGCTGCTCGGGCAGGCGTTCCTGCACCGCTCCCGTGTCCCCCTCGACCAGGCCCCCATCGGGTTGGCTTCGTGAGACGGATCATCCTCGACCTGTTCGCCGGTCCTGGCGGCTGGAGCCACGCTCTCACCGCCATCGGCGCGCGGGACATCGGCCTGGAATGGGACGAGTGGGCCTGCAAGACCCGTGCCGTGGCTGGGCAGTTGACGATCCGTACGGACGTCGCCCGATATCCGACTTGGATCTTCTCCGGCCGTATCCTCGGGCTGATCGCCTCCCCTCCGTGCCAGGCATGGAGCATGGCCGGCAAGCGCCTCGGTCTGGTCGACCAGCCGCTCGTCCACCAGGCCGTCGCCGACCTCGCCGTCGGACGCGACACCCGCGAGCAACTGCTCGGCGCGTGCGCGGACGAACGCTCCCTCCTCGCCGCCGAACCCATGCGCTACTTGCACGCCCTGAACACCGTGGGCGAGCCCGAGTGGGTGGTCATGGAGGAAGTTCCCGACGTCCTGCCCCTGTGGCGGCAGTACGCGGCCATCCTGCGCACCTGGGGATTCTCCGTGTGGACCGGGATCCTCAACGCTGCCGACTACGGCGTCCCCCAGACCAGGAAGCGGGCAATCCTGCTCGCTTCCCGCGTACGCGTCGCCGAGCCCCCGCCGCCCACCCACGCGAAGGCCGCCGAGCCGGAGTCACTGTTCGGCCCCGGCCGCGCCCGGTGGGTGTCCATGGCCGAGGCCCTAGGCTGGGGCGCCACCGACCGTCCCGTGCCCACCGTATGCGCCGGCGGCGGACCCGGCGGAGGCCCCGAACCGTTCCCCTCCGGCTCCCGCAAAACCCTCACCGACGCCCGCGACCGCGGAACCTGGACACCCCGGATCGACACGGAGATCGTCCTGGCTTCCCGGCGTGAGGGCTCCGACTGGGCCGCGCGACACGGCACCCGCGAGAATCGCCCGGCCGCGGCCCCTGCCCCCACGTTCACCGCCGAGGCGCACCGCTGGTCGTGGTCGCTGCGCAACAACAACCAGGCCAACGCCACCGTCCGCCGGGCCGACGAACCCGCCGGCACGCTCTTCTTCGGTCACCGAGCCAACGAGTGCACCTGGGTCGCCGAACCCTCCGCCGAGACAGCGGGCCCCGAGCAGTTGCCTGCCCCGGAGGCAATCCGGATCACCGCCCGGGAAGCGGGCGTGCTGCAGAGCTTTCCCGCCGACTACCCCTGGCAGGGCAACAAGGGCCAGCAGTTCTCCCAGATCGGCAACGCCGTCCCCCCGCGCCTGGCCGCACACCTGCTCGCCCCGCACCTCAACACGTCCCTCAATCCCGACGACTTCACCCTCGCCGCCTGATGCCCCACACCCCCGACACCTACGAGGACGACGACCTCGACCGCATACCGGCCCCGAAACCTGTGCACTACGCCGAACAGGCCCTCCTCGGCGCCCTGCTTCTCGAACCCCAGCGGCTGGCCGAGACCGGCACGCTGGACGCCGGGCACTTCGACAGCCACACCCACGCCGCGCTGTTCACCGCGATCCGCGCTGTCCCCCCGCCCGATCCCGACGACCATGCCAAGGACACGACCTGGCTCAACGCGGTCCTGGAGCAGGCCCGCCCCCACGCCCCCGGCCTGAGCGCCTCCTACATCCACGCCCTCATCCAGTTCTGCCCACAGTCGAAGCACGCCGCGGCCTACACCCGGCTGATCCGCGCCGACCACGCCCGCCGCACCCTGAGCCGGCACGCCGAGCGCCTCGCACGCACCGCGACCGACCCAACCCTGCCCAACCCGGCGGCCACCGTCCTCGCTGAAGCCGATGCCCTCGGTCGCCTCCTGGACGACCTCGCCGGGCAGTTCGCCCCCCACCCCGGCTCCCTCCCCCGCACCCCACCGCCAGCAGCCGTCACGTACCGGAGCAGCGAGGAAGACCTCGACGAGGAACGCCTCCTCCTGGCCACCGCCACCGCCTATCCGGCAGAGGTACAGCAGATGCGGTGGCTGACCGCGGAGGACTTCACGCTGCCCCTGCACGCCGCGCTCTGGCAGTCCGTGACAGCCCTGGTGCACCGCGGCGACATGGTCGACCCGGTCACCGTTCTCGGCGAGGCCCAGCACCGCGGACTCCTCACCGACTCCCTGACCCCCAAAGATCTGATGGCCCTGGTCTCCACGCCGGCCGGCTCCCCCGAGTACTGGGGCGAGAGAATCCTCCAGCGCGCCCTCCTCGCCCGCGCCCACGCGGTCGCCGACCGGATCACCGCTTACACCGACGACCCCGCGAACACCCCCCACCAGCTCATCACCGGCAGCCGCCGCGCCCTGGCCGAGCTCAACTCCCTGCGCACCCGCTGGAACCGCGCAACCGCTCCAGCCCCCTCGCCCGCTGCCCGTCCGCAGGCACGCCCCGCCACGGCCCCCCGGGCCGGTCCGCCCAACCGGCCGGCCCTCACCGCCGCGCGCGCCCACCGATGACCTCAACCACCGGGCCCGGCCAACTCACCAGCCGCGCCCGAACCCGAATCGAGCCCCATCCCCATGTCCGACCACTCGATCGAGGCCCACGCCCGCTTCGACACCCACCCCGCCCACACCAGCGCCGTGACCGCCACCCTCACCGGCACCCACCACCGCGCCGCCCGGGCCCTCTTGGCCGCCCGCGGCTTCGAACCCCTCGACGAGCACACCATGGTCCTGGCCCGGATCGACCACGAAGAGCCCTACTGGGCCCATCAAGCCACCCACGCCCTGCACGCCGAAGGCATCACGACCGAGATCACACCCCGGCTGCGAGAAGCCATCGACGAGGAATGGACCTGGGCGAACTACCCCATGCACTGGCTGACCCGCGCCGAGGTACGGGAGGTCTCCAACGCAGCCCAGACCATCTACGACGACATCCGCTACGGCCGGCTCATCATCCACGCCCATGCCCACGACGGCTGGACCACCGTCGCCATCGGGACCTACCTCGACGGGGGGACCGTCGCCCTGCACGGCGAGAACCACTTGCGCTCGATCGCCGACAGACTCGAATCCCCCGCCAAGGCCCTCGCCTCCTTCCAACGCCTCCACGGCGACGCCGTACGCCCCGGACCCGCACCCATGACCGACATCGAACAGCAGACTGCCCAGGCACGCACCAGCCTCCGTTCACCCGACACGGCGCAAGCCCCCGCCGCCCCTCGTGTCGAGAGGGTCCCCTCCTACGCCGCCGACCCTGGCGATCACGAAGCCCTGCTGAACGACTTCCTCACGGAGAACAACGACTGGGAGAAGTACCGCACGTGGTCGGACGAGACCACCCACGCCGTCCACGAATCGCTCACTCTGCGCGCCGAATTCGTCCACGAAACCGGCCCTCGCGATACCAATTGGACGCTCGCCGCCTATGAGTCACCCGTCGGCGAGCGCCTCTGGTACGCCACTGTCACCGCCAGCACCCCCGTGGAGATCGTGCGCACACTCCTCGGCACCCTCGCCTCCGGCACCGCCTGGGAGATGGCAGTGGGCAGCCAGGTCTCCGAGAAGACCATCACCAAGGCAACCAGTCCACTTGTGAGCGCGGGGTGGGAACACACAGTCGACGGCCGCTGGATCCGGTGGGAGGCACCGGGCGAGGACGCCGCCGGCGTCCAGTTCGACGCCTTCGCCGCCCAGAAGCGCAACAGCCCCCTGCCGACCTGGACCGTATGGGGTGGCGGCGCCGTCCACCAGCCCACCTGGGCACTCCACTTCTCCCCGTACACCCCGGCGGCCGTCCTGCAGGACCTCACCTTCGAACTCGCCGAAGGGCAAGGACGCCGCCAGGTCCCCGCTGCTACCACTTCGCGACCAGCGATGCTGACTACGCCCGCCCAGGCGCCCGCCTCTCCTGGGCGGGCGCCTGCAGCCGATTCCACCCGGACCCGCTGAACCGCCACCGCCCCAGCCGAACGTCTGCCTGAGAGGGGCCGTGCACCGAAGGTGCCGCGCTACACGTTGTCGGTCCGGTTCGCGCAGCAAGAGCCTGGGCCCAGCGTGAAAGCGCTGGGCCCAGGCTCTTCTGTCATCACCCGGTGATGTGAGCGACAGCGTCGTGGCTGTGGATGCTCTCAAGGTTTCGAACGCGTACAGCATGCTCCAGGCCCCGTTCGCGGCAGGCGAGGCTGACGTCGCGCGCCATGTCCTCGACGAACACGGGGTGGTCGTACGCCTGCATCGTCAGAACGCGTTCGTCGGGCCGCTTGACCAAGGGCACGACAGGGGCGGATGCACACTGTTCCAGGATCCGTACAGCCTCGTGCACCCCGAGGGGATAGGGCGTGTCCCCGTGCCCCATCACGGACAGCGTGACGCGGCTGCGCTGATTGTGGGCGCCGTAGTCCGAGATAGCTTTCGAGCACGGGCACAAGCTCGTCACCTCGGTCGTGACCGAGGTGATCACCGTCGTGTCGCCGTCGTCCCAGCGTCCTTCGAAACGAGCGTCGTGGACCTGCCACGACTCAGCGCCACTCGCGGGCGCGATCACGCTGGTACTCAACGGGACATCGATCGTGACTGCGAGTGCGGGCGCGTCGAGGAGGTCGGCACCGACCTTCAGGACGTACGGCAACTTGCGCGGATCGAATCGACGAAGGTGATCGTGAGCGAGAGCGACCATACGGCTCATGTGGGTGCCCCGGCGGTCGTGCTGCAGCCGGACAGTCACTTCGATCTCGGCGACGCCGTCCTGGCGGAGGTGGCCGTCCTCGAAGTACAGCGGGTAGCGCAAGCCGCTGATGCCGACCTCGTCGATCTCGATGCCGCGGGAGTCGGTCTCGTTCTGGATGTCGTGCATGTTCACGCGCCCCGATAGGTGCAGCCGGATGTGCACGTCTCGCGGACGGTGAGGGCGGAGAGGCCGGGCAGTGTCGGCTTCAGCCGATCCCAGATCCAGCGGGCAAGGACCTCGCTGGTCGGGTTCTCCAGCCCCTCGATCTCGTTGAGGTAGTAGTGGTCGAGTCGCGCTTCGATGGGCTTGAAGGCGCGCTTGACGTCACCGAAGTCCATGACCCAGCCCGACTCGGCTCCGACGGGCCCCTCGACGTGGACGATGACCTTGTACGAGTGCCCATGCAGGCGCGCGCACTTGTGGCCCTCGGGCACATTGGGCAGGCGGTGCGCGGATTCAAAGGTGAACTCGCGGAAGATTTCCATTACTGAATTCCCAGATACTTGTGCGTCTGGAGAGAGAGGATCCAGCGCGGGTTCTTCATGCAGTAGTCGACCGTCGCCCTGGTGTTGGCTTCAACGTCCGGACCGTCCATGGGCTGGAGCCGGAAGTACCGGAAGTCCAGGTGCTCGAACTGACTGGGGTCGCCTCCCAACTGAGGGTAAACGAGCTTCAGTTCGTCTCCGCGCTCAACTACCAGTTCGGAGCCGATCTTGGGGCTGACGCAGAGCCAGTCGATGCCTTGCGGCGGTACACGGGTGCCGTTCGTCTCGACGGCGATCTCGAAGCCTCGGGCATGAAGGGCGTCGATCGCTGCCTCATCAAGCTGCAGGAGTGGCTCTCCTCCGGTGCACACCACGAAGCGGTGCTCCCTGGAGGCCGAGGGCCACGCCCGTTC
Source organism: Streptomyces sp. ATCC 21386 (assembly GCF_018728545.1). Classification (NCBI taxonomy): domain Bacteria; kingdom Bacillati; phylum Actinomycetota; class Actinomycetes; order Kitasatosporales; family Streptomycetaceae; genus Streptomyces; species Streptomyces sp. ATCC 21386. The sequence goes on along the minus strand of NZ_JAAVVL010000001.1, from coordinate 2,279,935 downwards.
CACCGCCTGTGCGAGATCGTCCGGGGACGCGAAACGGCCGCCGCCTTCTCCGTCAGTACCGACGAAGTCTGTGTCGCAGAACTGGCAGATCGCACGGTGGCGATCCTTCTCCAGGCCCGTCCAGAGATTGCACCGCGAGAAGCGGCAGAAGACGGCTGGACGACCTGCGTGACTCCCTTCGCCTTGAAGGGTGTAGAAGATCTCTTTGACCAGATAGGTCATTCTCACGCGCCCTGGTACTGCACGGGGTCGGTGACACCAGCTTCAGCGAACCCCTTCAGACGGAGCAGACAGGTCTCGCAGTGCCCGCAGGCCCGACCCTGCTCGTCGGGGTCGTAGCAAGAAGACGTCAGGGAGTAGTCCACGCCCAGGCGCAGTCCCTCGCGGACGATGTCGGCCTTCGACATGGCGATGAGCGGCGAGTGGAGTTTGAGTTCCTGCGTCCCCTCAACGCCTGCACGGGTCGCCAGGTTCGCCATTTTCGCGTACGCGTCCATGTACTCGGGACGGCAGTCCGGGTAGCCGCTGTAGTCGACGGCGGTCACGCCGGTGAAGATGTCGCTCGCGCCGACAGTCTCCGCGTAGGCCAGCGCGAAGGACAGGAAGATGGTGTTGCGTGCCGGTACGTACGTGATGGGCACGCTACTGCCCGTGTCCTTGCTGCTGGCGTCGTCCAGAGACTCGTGCTTGGGAACCTCGATCTCCGACGTGAGAGCCGAGCCGCCGAAAACTCGCAGATCGATGTCCGCGATGACGTGGCGGGCAACCCCCTGCGCCCCCGCCACCCGCTTCGCGGCCTCAAGTTCCACACTGTGCCGCTGGCCGTAGCGGAAGCTCAACGCGTACGGCGTGTAGCCCTGATCCTTGGCGATCGCCAGAACGGTCGTCGAGTCCAGGCCGCCACTCAGTAGAACGATCGCGGGACGCTCCGCCATGCCCTGCTCCCTAGTTAGCTCCGTGCGTACCGCTGCAGCTTACGGGAAAAGTGACAGGTAGAGTGACGCCAACAAACTTCCAGTTATCGGCGTCGGGAGCAGAGCCGCGTGAGGCAACTTTCACTGGTCGTCACGTGCACGGACCGCAAGGCAGCTGCACCAGAGGCCTCACTGCACGCAAGGTCGCTCCCGGCCGGAACAGTGAAAGAACGCTCGGCGCTCTGGAAGGAGCGTGTCGAGAACGCCGCCCGCACGCACTCCCTCACCGAGCTCTATCGCGGCGATCACTGGACGCAGTCGCGTCGGCTAACTGCTGCGGCCGCAACGGCCGGATTCGACGCGCGACTGTGGGTGGCGTCCGCCGGCCTCGGCCTGCAGCCGGTATCTGCAATGGCGCCTTCCTACGCGGCGACCTTCAGCACCCGACACGCCGACTCGGTCGCTTCCTCTGCGGCAGACAGCGGTCAGTGGTGGCGGCACCTCCAAGAAGGAGTTGGGCGCGCAACCTTGCAGGGACTCGGCCAGGGCGGCCCGGTGCTGCTGGTGCTGTCCGAGGTCTACGCGAAGGCGATGGAAGCAGAGCTTCGAGCCCTCGGTGAAGTTGCGAGCGAGGCTCTGATGGTCGGCGGCGTCGAAGAGATCCCCGGCATCCAACGAGTCGCCTCCGATGCAGGGTTGCGCCACGCGCTCGGCGGAACCCTGACGAGTCTGAACGCGCGCATGGCCGCGTCCTGGCTCCAGTACTGCGAACACAGACGACTTACCTCTCCCACGACCAACGACTCCTGGCGCAAGTGGGCGGCGAGCGCGTCTAAGCCTGAGCAGCACAACCGCGAGCCCATGTCGGATGAAGAGGTCATCACCTTCATCAAGGAGCAGATCGCCTGCTCACCCGGCATCTCACGGACGCGACTCCTTCGTGCACTGCGAGACAGCGGCCGAGCATGCGAGCAGAGCAGGTTTGCCGGGTTGTTCATCCGCACCATGGGGGAACAGTGACAGAGAACCTGATCAGACGCAGGGCCCTGCGTATCGAGCAGAACCCCAAGATCCCCCTGTACCTGTTTGCACTGGAAGCAGGGGAAGTCGACCTCGTCGCCGATGTCGCGCGGATCTCGCGTGACGAGGCCGGCAAACTGTTTGGGTATCAGCGCCCCGAGAAGAAGCAACACGTCAAGCAGATCTTGGAATACCTAGATGGTGACGACGTGCTCTTTCCGAACGGCCTCATTCTCGCATTGCCCCCCGCGGTGCGCTTCAAGGGGAGCCGCGGCCCTAACCCAAGCGACGGGCTCGCAACCATTGGCACCTTGGAGATTCCCCTCCCGGAATCACGGGAAGCGCCACGCCCAGCCCTCATCGTCGACGGTCAGCAGCGGAGCCTGGCGCTTGCTCGCACCCGGAATTCCAAGATGCCAATCACCATCGCGGGATTTGTAGCCGAGGACCTGGACATTCAACGCGACCAGTTCCTGCGCGTTAATACGGTGTCACCTCTTCCCGGGAACTTGGTCTCAGAACTCCTGCCGGAGGTGAACACCCAACTGCCTACGAGGCTCTCGGCCCGTAAGCTCCCAGCAACTCTGGTAAATGCACTGAACCAGGATGGCGACTCACCCTTTAAAGGTCTTATCAAGCAGGCGTCAACCATCGCCAGCAAGAAGCCAGAGACTGTCGTTAAAGACAATAGCCTCCTTCAGGCAATCACGGAATCCTTGTCGGCTTCCGGGGTCCTCTTCCCTTACAAAAACTTGTCCAGCGGAACGACTGACACGGCAACTATCCGCAACATTCTCGTTGTTTACTGGACTGCAGTAAGGGACACATTTCCTGACGCATGGGGAATCTCCCCGACCAAGAGTCGACTGATGCATGGCGTCGGCATTCGCTCCATGGGGCGCCTTATGGATCGCGTCATGGAGCGGGTGTTGTTTGAAGTAGACATCAACTCTAACGACATCTACGACAGGGTCATGGCGGAACTGGCACTTATTGGGCCCCACTGCCACTGGACCAAGGGGCGCTGGTCCGAGATCAACTTCTCCTGGAATGAACTGGAGAACGTCACGAAGCACATCAACATCCTGTCAAACTATCTGATCCGTGTTTACCGTGAGTCAAGGATGAGCGCATCGTGAAGTTCTACTTTCCAGATAGTCAGGACCAGGTTAGCCCGACATACGACTTCCTCAATGATGAATACTCTCCGTACCGGGTTCGGCAGAGAGACGACCTCTACGCTCACCAAGCGGTGAATCCTGCCCCATACGACGGCATCCTGGTCAGCAAGGCCATCGTCGACGGGTCCGTAAAGGGCGCCGGGAAATACAGCGCTCCTCAGCGCGAGCGACTCTACAGACTTGGCGTGCGAGAATTCTTCAGGCTCCCCAAGGCAATGAGGAGCCTCGGAGATTGCGGGGCGTTCAACTATATCGACGAAGAACGCCCTCCCTATTCTGTTGAACAGGTCCTCGACTTCTACCTTGGCTGCCAATTCAATTCAGGGATCAGCATCGACCATGTGATCTTCGGCTACGATCCCGACATCTCCGACACGGATGTAAATCCTGGATGGGCAAAGCGTCGCGAGATTTCACTTGAATTGGCCGAGGAGTTCATTGCTGGCGTCAGGGCCCGAAATGCCAAAATTGCCAACGAGGACGATAAACTCGAACCAGTCGGTGCTGCTCAGGGATGGAGTCCAGATAGCTACGCGGACAGCGTTGTTCGACTCCAGAAAATGGGCTACAAGCGGATTGCCCTGGGCGGCATGGTCCCGTTGAAGACACCCGAAATCATTGCCTGCCTTAAGAGTATTGCTAAAGTCCGCGCAGATGAGGTTTACTTCCATTTGCTCGGGATCACCCGCGTGGACAGCATGGAGCGATTTTCCAAGTACTACGTCGGAAGTTTCGACAGCACCTCAGCATTTCGCCAGGCCTTTATGGACGAGCGCAACAACTACCACACCGCTAACGGTTCCTACACGGCGATCAGGGTTCCGCAAGTCGATGGGAACCTAACCCTCAAGAGACTGATTCTCGCCGGCGTCGTCTCTCAGTCGGAGGCCATCAAGGCGGAGCGAGAATGCCTCCGATTGTTGCGCAAGTACGACGAGCGCGACGCGGAAGCCGAAGAGGTCATGGAAGCGCTGCGCGGCTATCAGGCACTCCTTGGCGACGAAAAGAAGCTGAAGCACGTCGAGCGGTACAAGCCCACCCTTGCAGATCGCCCCTGGGAGGACTGCCCATGCGATCTATGCAAGGAACACAAGATCGAGATGGTCATCTTCCGCGGAACGGAGCGAAACAAGCGCCGCGGATTCCATAACATGACTGTCCTGGAAGCCAAGATGCGCAAGCTGTCGTTCACATAATTACCCAGACCGCGCATAAGACTCTCAAATATCCCAAACAGGAGATAATGTGGCCGACCGCTACGAGCTCAAGCTACCCGCCCTCAAGGTGAGCCAAGGCAGCAAGGAGATCTACTGCTTCGCAGTCGACGGCAAGAAGCTGCACGACTTCGCCGCCGTCTCGCGCATCCGCCGAGACGACGAGAAGCGGTTGCAGGGGTACCAGCGGCCCGAGGTCCTCAGCCACATCCGCTCGATCCGCCGTTACCTCGAGTCCGATGGAGCGATGCTCCCCAACGCGGTGGTCCTCGCTTTCGACGAGCGCGTGAAGTTCGTTCCCGCGGGCCGTGGCGGCGCCGTGGAGTACTCCGTGCCCGGTGAACTGGTCATCCCCGTGGACGAGTCACTAGCCGACGAAGACAAGCCGGCATGGCTGGTCGACGGACAGCAGCGAAGCGCCGCGATTAGGGATGCGGACCTCGCTGAATTCCCAGTCGCCGCGGTTGGCTTCATCGCTTCCGGGCAGGCGGAGCAGCGATCGCAGTTCATCTTGGTCAACTCGACCAAGCCGCTCCCCAAGGGGCTTGTATACGAGCTGCTGCCTGAGACGACCGGTCAATTGCCGCGTTCACACGAGCGTCGCAGGCTCGCTGCACGAATCATGTCTCTCCTGAACACCCAAGATGGACCCTTCTACGGGAGGATCAACAGCCCTACGTCTCCCAAGGGCAACATCAAGGACAACAGCGTGCTGAAGATGCTGGAGCACAGCATCTACGAGGGCGCGCTGTTCCAGTACCGCAATGCCACCGACGGCACCGGGGACGAGGAGCGCATGCTCGCGCACCTCCAGGCCTTCTGGAAGCCAGTCTCGAAAATCTTCGAGGACGCGTGGGGCAAGCCCCCGAGGGAGTCGAGGCTGACGCACGGTGTGGGTATCCAGGCCATGGGCTTCGTCATGGACCGGCTCACCACCGATATCCCGGTCGACAAGGTCAACTGGGACGAGGTCCGCTCCGTTCTGCGAGGCCTCGAAGAGCATGTGGCGTGGACGTCCGGCGCATGGACGTTCCCGGACGGCCAGGAGCGCCGCTGGAACAGTCTGCAGAACACGTCCCACGACGTACGGCTGCTCAGCACTTACCTGCAGGCCCGAGTCCGGGAGTAGTACCTGACGGTGTGCCCTATCAAGGTGGCCGCCCGGTACCTGGGCGGCCACCTTGCTGTCAGGACGCTGCTGCCGCGGCGCGAAGCTCGTCGACCGCCGCACGCAGAAGAGACGCCGAGCCGCTACCGTTCGCGTATCCAATGTGCTCGGTTGCCGCGTGCTGATCGATGAAGCCGGTCGCCGCGTGCTTCGCGCAGCGCGTGGCCAGAACAATCGCGTCAGCCGTGCGGGCCTTCTGGCGCAGTTGCGGCGTGCCGACACGGTCGGAGGCCGTCGTTACCTTCACGGCCGGCGCAAGTCGCTCAATCTCTTCCCGACAGCGGGCGAGTACGGCTTCGTCCAGGGAGTACAGCAGCAATGTCAGCGGCGGGATTGCAGACGACGAATCGTCCTCACTGCCTTCCCCGGAGGGAGACTCCCACTCGAAGTCGATGCCGAGCTCTTGGGAAAGGCGCTGGGCGAAGGCCAAGTCCGCCTCGTTGAGGCGCTGTTGATGCAGCCAGAGGGGTTCCAGGAGTGCGTACGCCAGGTTGCTGCGAGCCTCGTTGCTGGGGCACGCAGCAAGGAACAGGCGATCGACGAAGTCGAGCGCGACCGCAGCCCGTTCAGCAGCGACCCACCGGCTCCGCTCCGACCCGATCTCCTCAAGGAGTTCCCTGTACTCCGCCTCGGCCGGGGCTGCCCGGAGGGCAATCTCCGTCAGCGCCTGCAGGACAGCAAGATCGCCTGGACCGAATCGGTCGAAGGTCAGCGCGTTCCGGATGAACGCGTGAGCCGTCTGGCCCGCGGGCGCGTCGTATCCCACGGCGTCGATGAAGGCTCCGACTGCGCTCCACACCCTGTCCGCCTCGTGATCCTGCAAGCCATCCAGGAACTCGGCGAGCGCCGCATCGTCGGTGGCCGGGCTCTGCCAGACCATCCACGTACGGTCCTCCAACGCCGCCTTGCCGTCAGCGTGGCCTGCGGCAATCGAACTCAGCAGACTGCTCCAGGACACAACTGGCTCATGGCGCCCCGTCGATGCCTCTGCTGTACGTTCAGCCAGGATTTCTTGTGGCTCGGGAACCGGAGCGGTTGTGACTTCTGTCGGCTGGACCGTCGGCAGCAACTCCGTGACGTGGTCCCATACGAGCGACGGGATCTTATCCACCCGGCCGCTTGCCTCGACTGATGTCGCGAGGCGTTGCAGGGTAGTCAGGTCCTGACGGATTCCAACCGCGAGCAGCAGTACGGTCATTGCCTGCGGCCCGTACCCACTGGCGTCGCTGGGGATCAGATCAGGGACAACCCTCCCTGATTCGACCAGCTTGCTCTTTGCAGCGGTGAGGTCGTTTTCCGTGAGCGGCTCCTCCAGCGCCACTGAATAGACGGCATTGAGGATCGCTTCTCGTACTGGCGCCGGAGGGTTCTGGCGAACAATGTCAAGCAGTCCGGGGAAGGCCAGGACATCTGCGCTCCGCCCCAACCGGTCCAGCCTCTTGATATGCAGGTTAGCCAGGTTGGTTGCCGTGATGCCGCCACCTGCGGCCAACTGCTCAAGCGCATCGAGCGAAGCGGAGTCTCCGCCGGCCGACAGGGAGGCATCGAACTCGGCCAGGAGTCGTCCCATTGGCTTGGCGAGTCGCCACAATCTGGGGGGCCGGCTTGCGACGGTCCGCTGCATGAGTTGCAGCGCCTCAGCGAGGTTCGTGCGGTGCTGGCGTGTCTTGCCGGTGTCGAGTCGGAACGTGACGCGAGGACCGAAGAAGTCCAGGATCGCCTTCTCGACCGGATCATCAGGGGCGAGTGGAGCCGGGCGGAGTCCCCGTAGCGGGTCGTACGCGATGTACGTCGGGCCCGCGAACGAACGGATCAAGTCGGCCGTCTTCGCTGCGTCCGCAGTATCTCTCGCGATGACGTACATCACGAACCAGTCCCGGTCGGGGTAGGTACGAGGCAGCACGATAGGAGCGTCGTCGCCACGGCGGAAGGCTTCCACGAACGGAAGGGTCCGGCCAGCGTGCTGGTAGGCAGGATCGAGGTTCGGCCAGACACGGTTTCCTGTTCCGAAGAATCGTTGCAAGAACTCCTCGGTCTGCTCCCGCGTGCGCTGTTGGCTCTGATTCACGCGCCAGCCCCCCACCGCTGCCTGAGGTCCAGCCGCGCCTGGCCCGCGTCCGGGCCGCCGACCTTGTACGTGACTGATTCGTCGTTCACCGCCATGCCCCGGATCGTGTAGTTCATCGACCCGGTCAGAATCCAGTCCTCCCCGCAGAGCGTCTTCTCATGGACATCTGGACTCTGCACGATGCGGATGTAGTCCCGTTCCGGAGCCGATTCCAGATGCTGCAGAAAGGCGGCATTATGCGGGGCAGGGCGTGTGACCACGTGTACACGTGCCTCAGGGCTCGCGATACGGGCCAGGGCCTCCGAAAGCCGCCAGCCCAGTGGCGGAACATCTCCGAAGAACGAGTCGTAGGCGCCGTGGCTGTTGTCCAGTACTTGGACGTCGGTAATCCACGGTGAGACCAACCAGAGTTCACTGCTCGGGTTCACCGCCTCAGCGATCAAGGCAGCCGACAGCATCGAATCGACACGAAGACCAGTGCGCGCTCCGATGCGGACGGTGCGTTCCAGGACGCTCACTGTGCTGCCTCCCGTAGTTCCACTCGCACTTGCAGTTGATCTCTGTGGCGCGCGAACCCGCGAACTTCGCCGAACACCTTCAGGAAGTCCCGGTCGATGGGCAGCGCCGGCACGCGTACGAGGGCCTGCGCCATTGCCGTGCTTTCCCTGGCTGGACATACAAGCTGTACAGCAGCGCCTTCCGCCATTGCCTTCTGGTAGGTCAGCGTCCAGTCGGTGCCTGTGACGTCGATCTGCGCGATGTTGTCGTCGTGTGCAGCCTGTACGAGGAGCCGGTCCAGCACAGGGGGCCCGACATAGGGCTGGTAGTGCTGGAGATCTTGGGTTCTGGCCTGTCGCCCGCGCGGCCAGAGCAGACTGAACGCCTGGTCCGCAGTCACTTCCCGCGAGCTGCTAACCGTGAGGCGTCCGGCGCCGGCGGCGTAAGCCAGGACGCGTGCGTCTATTTCGATACCGAGGCGCTGTTCCAACTCGCTCCATGCATCGACAAGTCCCAGGGCTACCGCGTCTGTGTCGGGGCTGGAACCGGGGCGGAGGAGTCGAGTCGACATGGCGGACACTGCAGTACGCCGAGGAGGGCCATCCAGACGCTCCCAGGCCGCCCGAAGCCCCCGGAGGGCGGTGCCCGCCGCCGTGGAGTCCTCTGCGCTGCGCAGAGCATTCATCATCTGCGCGGCCTCACCGCCGGGCTCCTGAATGAGGTGTCGAAGGAGACGGGTCAGCGTCGCATCGACATACTCGTAGTCGCTGGGGGCAAGTGCACTGGCTACGAGTCCCCAGAACCGGCGCGGGTCTTCGCTGTAGTACTGCACAAGACGCTCGATGACCCCCAATCCTCCGATGGACGTCTCGCTCAACCACACGGTGGCCGGGTCGCCCAGGCCGTCTCCGGGCAGCACGTCGACGATTAGGTCGCCGTCCTGCGCATCGGGACAGGCCCGCTGAGCCGCCGTGGATATCGCAGCGGCCAGGGTGTCGCGATATGCGCGTTGCGCCAACTCTTCGGTGTGCGCGGCGACGTCGGGCGCGACCAGAAGTTCCGCTGCTCCGTCGAGTGCTGAGATGACGCGGCTGTCGTGGGACAACTCCAGGAGTGCGGCTACCAGGCGGTCCCCGTCTACGGGCTGCTCGGACTCACTGTTGTCCCGGTAGAGAACCTTGAAGATTTCAGCGAGGTTTTGGCTCCACGATCCGTCGGCGAGTGAGGCCCTCACCTGCTCACCGGTGCGCGTGCCGTCCAGGCCGGCCAGGGCGAATGCAGTCAGATACACCTGAGTCAGCCACTCACGCTGGAACTTGTTGGTGATCTCGGCAAGCGTCGGATCCTCGGCGACGGCGTGGGAGAACGCGAGAGAGCGCCATTGTGGAGAATCCAGATAGTCCCGTACGGCGGGCTCGGTGAGATCCAGCGGCATGAGCCTGACGCGGAAGGCGTCAACCTCAAGCCGGAAGCCGAGGGCAGCCGGTTGACCCTGCACTTCGTAGCGGACAGTTCGCTTCTCACTGTCCCCGCGCTTACGAGCGATCTCGCAGTCTGCCCCCATCGTCATGCGCCGAACCTCGATGGGGTTGCCAGCGGCGTGGGTTGCAAAGTTGACCGAGGCGATGCGCTGCGACCACAACGAAGGCTCTGGAACGTCCGCCGAGCTCAGGGACGCATCCTCTGGAACGACGATCTGCGTGCCCCAGCGAGGGATGCCCTGCGACCGGGTGTCGATCTCCTGAGGGGGTTGATCGAGGATGAGCTGCTGCGGGCGGAACACCTGAAATCCGGAAGAGCCGTGCCCGTGGGGAAACCACATTCCTTCAGGATCGCCACTCCGGACGATGTCAGTGAGCGGCAGCGCATCCGTGTCGTCGGGAGGCATCGGAAGCCAGGTGCGGTGCTCGTCACGGCGGTGTCCGTAGCGGCGGCTGACTCGCCCCGGTACCGCTTCGCGCAGAGCCCGAGCGATGGGAAGTTGCTCGATGCTGTCCCCCTCAGAGAAGGGCAGCAGCAGGTCCACCTCTGGCAGGTTCAATGGCGCGAACAACGACTGGGTGACGAACTCGGGAAGCATCGCGCCGTCCCGGGCCCCCGAGTCGTCGCGCAGCGGCCGCCACTGGCTGCGCAGCCGGCGGAGGGCTGTCGGCACTACGGCCAGGAGGAGCGAGCGGGGCTGCTCCCAGAGCAATGCTTGAGCCTCGTCGGCGCTGATACGGAGTGCCCGCACCAGATGGTTGGCAAGTTCATCCTGCAGACCGGAATTGTCCAGGAGCGCCTGGAGCAGCTCGGCGAGCATCTCGCTTGCCGCCTGATCCTCCTGGCGCACGACGCCGCCGCGGGGCGCCTTGAGCAGCTTGCGCGGGTCCGCCCACTGACGTCTGCTGCGGAGCTTGCGGCCAGTCCAGTCCAGGAGGGCCTGCGTGCCTTGAATTTTCAGCACAAACCGGTTGCCGATGGGCAACGTTCGGGCCGGTACCTCCGGGGCGAACAGCGTCTCGTACGCCTGGTAGGCAAGACGGTCTCGACCATAGTCCGAAAGTGTGACCACGGTGATCGGACGGGTTCCGCGCTGACGCCCGGCGCGACCGCGGCGCTGGATGAAGGCGGCGGCGTCGCGGGGTGCTTTGTGCTGCAGGACCAACCCGACCCGAGGATCGTTGAAGCCGACTTCAAGAGAGGCCGTGGCCACCGTGAGATCCGCGTTGTGGTCGACGCCCACATCCTGTGACGAGGTCCGGCCGATCCGTAGGTGGTGGAGTCGAAGGCCAGGATCGAGATCGTGCCCGATCTTCTCGACCATGTCCCAGGACTGACCATCCCGGTAGCGGGCATCGTGCTCGTCTCGATCTGGGGAGCGAAGGCCAGCGAGCACAGGCTTCCAGCCACTGCGACCGCCGGACCGGTACTGACCTCCCTCTGCATCACGGAGATCGTCGTAGAAACGGTTGGTTACGTCGAGGTCGTCGGTGAACAGAAAACCCGTTGAGCCGTAAAGGAAGCGGTCACTTTCTTGGTCCAGCGTGCGTCCGAAGAGCATCGCGGTCTGGATCGATGTGGACAGCAGGCTGGCGCCGGCGACGGGGTCGCCACGTAGTGCGAGCGCGTACTCGCGGCCTTCGGTCTCCATGGCGTCCTCAGCCGGTTCGATCGGCTCGACGTCGCCCGGATGCAGCCCGATCAGTTGGGCGAAGAAGTGTCTGGCGTCTCGCAGCGTGGCGCTCAGACCGACGAACGTGACGGGCCGGCCAACCGCTTCACGCCAACGACGGAGAAGGAGGGCGACCTGTGCCCCGTGTACGCCGGTGTACGTGTGAACCTCGTCAAGGAGGACAAGGGCGGGGCCAGGGTTGCCTCCGCGCCACCCGAGCAGGCGCTCGAGGTAGCTGTCAGCACTGGCGCGGTTGAGGGTCTCGGTGGTGGTGAAGAGTAGATCTGGCTCGTTGGCTTTGAGCGACTCGCGCGTGAGTGCGAGGCGCCCATCCTTGATGGTGTGGCCGCACTTCACGCAGGTCAACTGCTCGCGCCCCTGGAGCCGATCACTGTCGGACCACACCAAGTCACCGGTCCCACATTCGGGATTTGGGCACGGGAGGTACGGGCAAATGGCCCCCTCAGGGGTTCGCGCCCACGCTCCGGCCACCCTGCCACCCGGTTCCAATTTCAGGTCCCGCGCGTTCCAAGGGGTGTTGCCATAGAGCGCGCCGATACGCAGAGCACGACGTCCCTGCGCACGCAGGGCTCCCTCGATGCCGTCGGCCCCACGAATTGCTTCCCGGAGTTGATCTCGTAGGAGCTCCAGGCGGGGATAGAGGGCAAGGGTGTGTACCCGGGACGTTGTACCAGGACGGGCGTGCTCCGCCATCGCCGCGAATGCCGGCAGATAGAACGCGAGGGTCTTACCGCTACCCGTACCCGCGCCGACAATGATTCCCGTTGATCGCGGACCACCGAGCGCCTTGAACACAGTGCGCGTGGCGTCCAACTGGAAGCGAGCCAGCTTGTAGTCCCGCACGTGGGCTGCCGCGACGTGCTGCTGCAGGTCACGCCACTGGTCAAGGCGGGCCAGCTCCGCCAGGGCATCCTCTGCGGGGATGTCACGGCGAGGGTAGCGGCGCGGCGCGACGTGGAGTCGGTAGTCGGCGACCAGACGCTTCTGCTGCCGCCACCAGCCCCGGTCGGGTTGGCTGGCCCATCCACCTCGCGCAAAGAGTTGTCGTAGCCCGGTAGTCAGCCTCAGGGTCTCGGCCAGCCGGGTGCGGTACCGCGGAGGCGAGACAACGGGGACGGGCACTTCGAACAGCAGGGCACGATCGAGGCACTCCTCTAGCACCTCGTCGGTCGAGGCCCCGGGCGGTGCGTCCTGTCGGGTGACAAGGAGTTCGTCGATGGTCTCCAAAACCTCAGCTTCAGAGAGGGCGCTCTCCGTCACTCCCCAGGAGAGCAGGGGGAGTTCGCGGTCTTCCAGCCGGTTGAGAAGCGCATTGGCGAACCCTTGCTTGATAAGCTGTGTCACGCGCCCTTCCTTGTCAGTGCGACTTGGCCGTCCATTGCGAATTCACGCAAGAGGGCAATTTCCTGGTTCGTGATATCGAATAGAGTTGGAGCCGGGCGACGGTCGAGTCGCTCAAGAAGCGCGAGGAGTTCCGCTGGCGGCTCCTTCGCATCACGCAGTGATTCTGCGAGTGCTTCGCATTTGGTCACGAATAGGGTGATGTCCCCGGCGGTAACGGTCTTGGCTGACGCGGTACGTTCAAGATCAGTACGACGCGATCGAGCCAATACTTGCTCCTGCGGAGGCAACATCGGAATCCGTGCCAGAGGAAGCGAAGCCAACTGGCGACCTGACCACTCGGTCCATGCTGCGAGGTTCTCTTCTCGGATGGCGTCGGCTGCCGCCTGGACCTTCCGCCTGGCCGTGTTGAAAGCCTGATCGCCAGGCCACCCGTTCTGAGCCCTCCGCGTGAACGCCTCAAGCCCGTCGCTGGCCGCCAAGAGGCCGGGGCCCGTTGCTGCGCCCTGGTTCTTCAAGGCGAGTGCCACTGTAACTTCCTTCCGGAGATCCGCCAGGCGTGCACTCAGTTCGTTGATACGCGACGAAACCCGGGCTGCCTCCTTCACGCCCGCCTCGCCCTCAGCCAACTGCCGGGCTCGATCCTGCAGTTGCAGCGCCATCTCATACACAGGTCTCTGTGTCACTCGGCGTCTCCTTCCAGCGTGGCGGAGGCTTCGGCTGACCTCGATGCATCAGAGGCCAATCGTGCTACCTCATTCCATTCACCGAGCACGGTCTGCATAGCGAGAGAGACGCTGTCGACTGCAGTGCTGCCCGTTCGCGCGTCAGCCCTCCTGAGTGCAGCTTCCAGCCACGATTCGCTCTCGGAGAGCAAGAAATGGATGTCCTGGATGGCCGTTCCGCGGTCCTGTGCTGCAGCAGCTATGCGAGCGGCCTGTCGGGCTCGGTCAGTCCGGTTTTCATCCGATGCTCGGCCGAGGTCGTCTTCCAGTTCGGACACCGCGGTCCATTCGACCTGCCTGCCCCGCTCAAGGAGCGACTCGAAGCGGAGTGTTTGGTCCGTTCCGAGTGGCATCAGCCCGCCGACCTCCTGGGCCGTGGTGAGGGCGCCCTCGATCGCGGTGAGCGTGTGTGCGCTGTTGGTGCCGCGAGGGTGCCGCTGCCGGATCTCCGCCAACTGGTTCTCAAGCAGGTTCAGTTGCTCGTCCACCAGGACAGACAGAGTGGAGAAGCCGGTGACCGCCTTCTGCACCCACGATGGGACCTGTGTCCTGTCGAGCGTCCATTCCCACTGAGATGTCGTCCGCTTGAGCAGCGGCAACATGCGGGCAGCGTCAATCATCCGCACGGCCCCGGTCACGCCCTGCGCGACACCTACGGCTTCCCTGAGCCGCTCAACGAGAACAGGACGCGCATCCAGGTGACGCTTCAAGATGTCGTTCCACTGCTTTGTCCTCAACGCAACGTCCGCCCGCTCCCATCCCTGACCTTCGTCCAGGACAGCGGTGAGTAGCGCGGCGGCTTCCATCCCCGGGTACGCCTGGCCGGCGAGCATCGCGCCGAGTAGAGAAGCACGTAGGCCAAGTACCAACTGCTCGTCGGAGATCTCCAGGTGACGTTGAACGCGTGACGTGAGGGCTGGCGCGTACTGTTCGGCGTAGGTTGCGAGACGCCGGATGTCCTGGCTTCTGACCTGTCCCTTGCCCGACTCGGCGCACAGCAGACTTTCGAAGAAGTAGCTGTCCTTGGCTGTGCGTCCGAAGCGGATGGGCGCGTCAGCAGCGCCGGCCAGGCGCTCGTCCGCCCCAGCTACTGAAACCACTGTTGCGTTATTGGGCCAAGCCCCTCCTACTCCTACCATCACTCGCTTGCCTTGCTCGTGCATCAGCGGTGATTCCCAGCGGTATCGCTGCAGCACGGCCGTCGCGATGATAGTGCGGACGTTAAGTGCGGTGGAATTGTCTAGGACTTCTTCGTCGGTAAGCCAAACATTGACCGTTTCCAGCTTCTTCTTGAGAGATCGAGGAATGTTGTCCGTCTCGGAAGCAGGCTCGGTTTCCCTGTCGAGGGATTCGTCGTGATGCCTCTGCGTCGAAGGTGGACGTGCCCCTGTCGGGATCCGCCGCGATTGGCCGTCCAAGGGAGGAAGAGAGAATGCTTCCAGGATCGTGCCATCGATCGTATTGGCGTCCGCGGGAGCATCTCCCCAAAACAAAAGAAGGGACTTTCGTCGCTCAGGTTCGACGCGATCATTCTCGTCAATGAAGGCATGCGCCTCTCGGCTCAACACTTTATCGATGTCAGCCCTCGAGAACCGGCGTCGAAATTCAGAGTCTGGGAATTCACCTCGCCGGATGGATTCGGCGTGATCGATCAGCAACGGTCGTACGACACTGCCGAGAACGGTTCGAGGAACGAAAGACCATGGCTTCTTCGGGTCTGCGGTTGAGTGGACGGTTCTGACGAGAGCAGACGAGTTAAAGGGATACAGGCCGTACCCTTCTGGCGTGACACCGAAGGCGTCGTGGCATCGTTCCTGGAGAGGACAACCTTCACACGCGTTGGGTGTTTCGCCGTCGCGAGCGCGCTCCAGCGCGTCCCGGCCTACGCGAGCTGCGTTGAGATAGCGTCCGACGAACGAAGAGATTTCCTGGCTTCCGGTGTCGGTCGCACTGAAGGGGACATCCAGGTTGTAGACGTACCCAGCGGTGGCCCGGATTCGGGTGAGCGCCGTCTCCGGAATCTGTTC
Source organism: Streptomyces sp. ATCC 21386 (assembly GCF_018728545.1). Lineage (NCBI taxonomy): Bacteria > Bacillati > Actinomycetota > Actinomycetes > Kitasatosporales > Streptomycetaceae > Streptomyces > Streptomyces sp. ATCC 21386. The sequence continues at coordinate 2,264,604 of NZ_JAAVVL010000001.1, read as the reverse complement.
CAGGTAGCCCGGCGTGACAGCCATGAGCGTGCGGATGGGGGCGAGCGACGTACTTCCGTCCCGATTTGCTGCCTCGATCACAGCGTCCAAGAGATCTTGCTGGACTCCCTGAATGAGAGCAAAGTCCTCGATGAGGAGGATGATTTCCTTTCCGCGTCGCTGATACTCCTCGCGGACTTGCATCATCGCGTCCAAGAGGCGCCCCGCGCCAAGGTTGGCCGCATTCTTAACCGCAGATTCCAAGTGCTTGTTGAGTAGGTCCACGGCGGTGGCCTGGAGGTCGTCTCGCGTGGCGATCTGGTTAAGCAGGCGAGCGACCATATCTGAAGCGGCGTTGTCGTAGTCGACATCCAAGGGCAAGTCTTCAAAAGTGAAGGTCTCAGGACGCTCGTCCTGCCCACTGCGGCGATCCCTGAGAAGCTGAGCCGCAAGCCGCGGAACAAATTTTCCTTCCGACAACATGTGCTGTCGAATGAACGGGTCGTGCAGCATCGCTGCCAGCCTCCCTGGGCCGGCAAGTACCCGTCCTGGCCCCGGGATATCCTTCGGCACTGTCGCGGATAGAAGCTCACTCAATTCATTGAGGATGCGACGGCCGAGCGACTCTTGATCGATGTCGGCAGTGAACCTGTCGACATCTTCCTTGAGTTGCGCTAGTTCGCTGCTGTCCGCCTTGGCGATGAGAGCCTTGACCACGGCCTTGAGGCTGGTCATGGAGCGTTCGAGGTAGATGACCTCGTGGGTGTCCGAATCTGGAACGAACGTTGGGATATTCTCGCGCGCCCATCGGATTAGATGGGACTTACCGGATCCTGAGTCTCCCAGGACCAGCATGAGGAGGGCGCCTGAGTCGGACTTCTTGGTGAGGAAGTCGTTGACTACAGACCGTTCATTGATCAGATCGCCGATCGGCTGCACCTGCTTGTCCTCTGAGACCAAGGCACGCTTGATGCGCAAAGGTGCATGCGTGGCAAGGAAGACGGACCGGTGGGGGCTGATGGCCTCGGTGTTGATCGTTGCAGATGCGGTCGGCGGGTCCCAGCAGAGCATGCCGCGGAAGTCAGCCATTGATGACCTCCAGGATGGTGATGGCACTGACCGGTCGCGCAGATGACCTGTCCGGGTCGTGAACCTGGAGCACGTGCTGTGCGTCATCGTCGTGCTCAAGGCGCAACCACTTCTCGTCTTCGCCACGCAGCAGCGCGAAGGAGAGAGCCGCGCCGGCCGTAGTGTCACCTGGAGAACGGAGTCCCACAGCCCGTGAGTGTGCGCCGCCCGGCAGCACGGGAAGCCTCTCACGAAGGATTCGCAGCACTTCTACAGCGTTCATCCTCACCTCGGTCTGCTGTAGTTCGGCCGCCGTTTGTCGGACCGCAGTCGTGCAATCGGGTACAAGTCTGTTTGCGCTTCCTTCGACTTGGAAGAGCGGGGGTGCGGCCAACCCCAAAGCGGGGGCCCAGTAGTTGAAGTGGTTCCACCGAGTTTCGTTGGAGAATACGGGACCTGCCTCCGGCCGCAACGCTTCTCGCTGGTCGTTCTGCACCCTGTACCAGTCCATCGGATCTGTCGGATCCAGCGAGAGCAGCCAGGCCAGTGCGCGGGTAAGGTCGCGAGGTCCGGTCTGGTCGGCAGAATCGCCGAGCGAAGTGTTCTTGGCCTGATCGAGAACCGCCTGGCGGAGTACGGAGTTGAACGCGGATACGTCCTGCCCGTCAAGTGTCGTAGCGGCACCAGCCAGAGAGAGCTGCTGATCTTCGCCCCCGATCCGAATCAGGCCCAACTCGTCGAGAGTGCTGATTGCCTTGTCGAACGGCGGCTTGTCCTTCGTCTTCTCGCCGCGAATTGACGGCGGGGACAGCAGAGAACGTGCCTCCTCCAACGGGACTGCCTTCTCCAAATAGGCGAGCAACCGCACGACTGCCCATGCTTGAGTGGGCAAGGCTGCGCCGCGGGGATTTAGGAGCGTCATCAGATTTCCTCCAAGGCGCGGAAGACCGGAAGCTTGGCGCGGTGGATATCGATCAGCGGATCGTTGGTCCGATCCGGGTGTCGAGTGTGGCGTGGGTGAAGGAGGTACGTGATGTCCTCTGAACTGAACCGTGCTGCGGTGTCATAGTCCAGTGAGGGCGAGTCGTCCAGGATCCACACCACAGGGCCAGCCCATGACTTCAGCAACTCGGCATCCTCATCGAACACAACAGGGTATGTACGGGCTGCCTTACGGAGTACATCCCGGCACCGTGTCGTAACACCAGGGCCGCCTACGACGGCGATCCCACGGCGCACCAGTCGCTCCAGGAGGCGGGGTACATGGAGACGTTGCTCCTGCTCGCCCTCCCACCACAGGCTCAAGCAGGACAGACCGTCACGGTAGCGGGCCAGTGGATCGTTGGGAGGAGGTACTGGGAAGCGCAACCACGGACGAGGCTCCCCGGCGAGCCTGTAGAAGCCGGACTTGTCTGGGCGCCCGGTCGCCCTACAGTTCGGGCAACCACGGCAGGTGACACGGGTAGGCAGGGAAGTTCGGCCTCGTCGCAGGCGGTAGTACTCCCCGAGTACGTCACCGATGCACTGACTTCCACCGAGTGCCTCTTCCAGACCCGTGAGGGATTCCTTCTGGTGATCCAGAAGCTTCTGTCGCTCTGCCTCGAAGCGAGATATGAATCGCTCCGCAGTGTTGACTTGAGGGTCTTTGATGGTGACTTCAGCCCGTGTCCCCACATTTTTCCTGAACTCGTCTACACGCTCTGCCCATACGGATTCGAGCTCTCCCTCTTCGCGTTGGGGCGGTTGAGGTACGTGGAGTTCGATCAGCTTGGCGCGAACCATAAGGTTGAGGACGCGAACGTTCCAGGACCTGTTGGTTTCGGAGTCCTCACTGACGTGGCTCGGGCGGGAGTCCAGGTCGAGACGATAGCGGCTACCGCCGAGTTGCTGTTCGCGCCGGAACATGGCGTCCCAACGTTTCCGCGCCTTTTCAGAGGTGATGACCGGTTCGCTGCCGAGAGTCTCGGCGACGTCTCGGTCCCCGGGTGCCGTCACCATGTAGGCGACAGAGGGGTTTCCGTCTCGCCCACCACGGCCGATCTCTTGGTAGTACCGGTCAACGGTCTCGGGCAGGCAGGCGTGCAGCACTGTTCGCACGTCCGGCAGGTCGATACCTAGCCCGAATGCTGACGTGCCTACGACGACGTCAAAGCGGGTAGAGATTCTGCTGTTTTCTTCGGTAGATTTTCCCCCCCAGCCCTCAACGGCACCGCGACGGTCCTGGTCACTTGAGTCACCGGTCACTTGAGTTACGCGGCAAAACCCAGAGGCCCGAAGGCGCTCCCCCCATTCCTTTGCGTCTCTGACTGTGGAGACGTACAAGGCCAGGGGTTTAGGCAGGAGCGACACCGCCTCAAGAACCGAATCCTGCCGGTTTTGAAGCGTCTCAGATGCGCTGATGTAGTAGGTAGGTTCGTGGCGGAGTTGTGAAGCCCAGACGAGATGAGCTTCGTCTGGTCCGGCGAAGAGCTCTTCGAGCGTGCTGACCTGTTGCGTGGTGAGGGTGGCGCTCATGGCCACAGTGACGGGGGCCAGGCCGTCGGGAGCCTTGCTGAGCCAGGTGCGGCGGTGGCTGGACATTGTCTGGAATTCAGGTCGGAAGCCGTTGCCCCACTGCTCGACGAGATGAGCTTCGTCGATAACGAAATGCTTAAGCAGACCGACTTCCGCGGCGTCTTCGAGTGGCTTGCGCAGTCCCCTGACGAGTGCCTCGGGCGAAGTGAATACTAGGCGCTGCTGGCCGGTGCGGATGTCCTCGCGGAGTTGCCGCTTGACGTCTTCGGACAGACCACCGACGTATGCATAGCGCCCAGTGGGGCTTGAGCATCCCTGTGCTTCCATCAGCGGCCGGGTACGGCGCTCCATGTCGAGGGCAAGAACGACAGTGGGAACAACGACGACGGAGACGCCGGCGCTCCGGCTCGCCAGGATGGCGGGGGCCAGGATGACATCGGTCTTACCGTGGCCCGTGGGCAAGCAAACGATCACAGTGCTGCCCGGCTGCGCGAGCGCAACCGCGCGCGCGGCCTGCCGCTGCCCGATCGACAAGTACTGGTCGCGTGTGGCACCGAGGGCTTCCCTCCAGAATGGGTCAGCAGGGTAGGGCTCAAGGTGGCGACGGTGCTCCGCCTCTCGCCCAAGATGTACCTGTCGAAGATCCTCCCGAGCCACCGCTGCAGCGTCGCTCTCAGGCACAGGCGGATGCCACGGCTTTGCTGTGATGTACAAGCCGCGTTCGTTCGGCATCGCATCGCAGTGGACCTCGGGCCACTGCTCGTGAGTGGGCAGCAGAGGGTGGCTGGGCACGACGAGGCCTGTGTTGTTCCCGCGTGCCTGCGCCTCAAGCAGGACCTGGCGTAGGAGAGCCGCCACATCCCTCCATCCGGATGTTCCACTCTCCAGACCGGCGAGGGCGTCGCGGAGCCGCCGTAGCGTGCCCCGGATGTCGTCGTTCAACTGCGGGACCGAAGGCCAGGCACGAAGCAGTTCGCGGGCTCCTGTCCAGCTATCGACGTTCAGGTCACCTTGCGGGAGGAAGGCGTTGCGTGCGTCACGAGTCATGCCGGACTCTCCTGTAGCCGCTCTTCACGATGCACGTAGCCGCGACGAGCCTCACGTTCGGCCGCGTCAGCCCTTCGACGAGGGCGTCCGCGACGGATACGTCCAACAGGTAGCTCTCGGTGTCTCCCAGGAGGTGTCCGGCCGCCTGACGAGACTGGGCTTGGGCCTTGGCCACGGCGAGACGACGACGAGCCGACTGCTGGGCACGGGCGCAGTGGGCTGCAAGGTCCGTCACTCGCTCAAGTTCATCAAGGGCGACCCCGTTGGCCGACCTTGCTGCGGTCTCGTAGTAATTCCAGCCACCGAAGAGGTCGACCAGTTCACGGATCAGCTTGGAGTTGTAGTTGTGGTCCTTGCTGTTGTCGTACGGCTTTTCAAGCCACCTGAGGGTCTGTTCGTCGGTGACGGCTTTCGTGCTGCCTGCGGGAACCCACACCTTGAGCGTGAACGGTGGGAGGATCCGATCTGCCTGCCGCTGCAGTGCGGCGCGTGCCTTCTGCTCGTTGGCGACCAGGGCCAAGGCGTTTGTGACGTCGGCTTCCACCACGAGGTCGAAGCCGAAGTACGGCTCCAGTTCTCCCCGGTGGAGTGGATCAAGTCGCCAGAAGGCAGTGGCCTGACCGCGGTCGTCGGTGTAGATCACCGATGCCAGCATGTCGACCAGAGGATTGCCGATGCGGTACAGGCGCGTGCCTGGGGCGCGGAGCGCTGCGGCCCTAATGAACGCTGCTTCAGCGGCTTCAGCGGGCACCTTAGCTTTCAACGCCTGGTAGAGGTGGGGCGAGACCAGGGGCTGCGAAGCGAGGTTGAACTTGTGGCGCTCGCAGCCGCGTTCGATTCGGGTCCAGTGGCGCAGCTTGATGCCGGAGGATTCGTCGCCCGCATACATCAGGAGGGCGTCTTGGGTCTTGCGCCACGGCTGCTCGAACTTGCCGAGGTCAGCGGCGATGTCCGTCTCGTAAGTAGAGGACTCGTGGACGGATTCGAGCCTGTCGAATTTCGCGATGGCGGCCCGAGCGGCTCCGAGTTGGGCCAAGACCTCCTCGGCGGAGTTCGCCAGTCCTCCTGGTCCCTGCACGAGTGCTTTGGACCACACAGTCGAGAGGTTACCTGCGATGGGGTCCTGCAAGGTGGACACAGACTCGGTGAAGACCTGATAGCCGTCCTGCAGCAGGGTCAGCCAGGCGCCGTTGAACTCCTCGGTCTCGGCAAGAACGAACTGGTCGGCAGGGCCGTGTCCGGTCGCCTCGAAGTCGGGGTATCGGTCGATGCGGCCGAGACGCTGCTCAAGACGATTCGGCGACCAGGGAAGGCGCAGGTGCACTGCCGTGTCCGCGCTCTGCAGGTTCAGACCGTCGTCCGCTGAGTCGTCCACGACGAGAATGCGGGGCGGATTCTCGGTGCTCCTCGTAGCCCGAATGTCCTTCCTACGTGGCGCCCGCCACGCGTCTACGGCCTGGTTCGATGCCTCAGAGCCGGCACGCCGAGTGTGCTCGGCGATGGAGGTGCCGGGAAGGCGGCGGCTCAGTTCTGCCGTGAGCTCCGACGCGAGTGAACCGGGTCCCGCGAAGATCACGGTTCTGGCGGCCTTCGAGATCAGAGGCAGCAGTGCGTGAACGAGTTCGTCCGTCTCGTCCTTCAGACCACCCTGGTCAAGCATGGCTTCGAGCCGCTCCACGAGCGCGACCTCGTACGCGAACTGAGGCGGGGTTACTAGCAGTTCACGCTCCTGGTCCGTGAGGCCAGCGCGAGTTGCCGCCTGTGTGTCTCGGCGTACACGCCACCGCATCGCGTCGAGGAAGTCCGTTGAAGGGCCACCGAGTCGCGAGGTGAGGACGCCGAGGAGCAGACCGTACTCGGTCTGCCGATCATCGAGGCTCTCATCGAGGAGGTGATCCCACGTGTGCCGCTGCCAGGTGCGGAGGGTTTCCGAGGCCAAAGAGTGCAGCGATCCCTCGCCGAGGACTTGGGGGCGAGCCCGACCGCGGACTACGTAGGGGAGCAGATCGGATTCTTCGTCGTCTCGAAGGATGCGGGCTCGGCGATGCCGAATTACCCGACGATCCAGTCGATACGTCTCGCTGATGTGAGCGCGGAGCGCTTCCACACGCAGGGCGAGTTCGGGAGCGTCCGCGTCGTCGGCGAGTTCGTCGTATTCGTCGAGGAGATCGAGTACTTGGGGTGCCAAGGCCTCGAAGAGCGGGTCCTCGGGGATGACGTCCCTGATGCGGTCGATCGTGGATGGCAGGAGAGGAGGCAGCTTGTCATCGAGCCCGGAGACGCGGTCCGCGAGTATCTCGCGCAGCGCGTGACGGCCCTCGAACGCGTCCCGGTTCTCCCAGCCGTACAGGGCAGGGTCGAGCAGATGCAGAAGCGCGAGATGGGCTGTCGGGCCTGCCGTGACTGGAGTGGCCGACAGGAGAAGGAGCTTGGGCGCGGTGTGGGCCAGCGCGCAAAGTTCGCCGTATCTCGGGTCGTCGTTGTCCACGTCATGCACCAAGTCGTGGGCCTCGTCCACCACGACGAGTTCACTGTCGTGGTACTGGGCCCACTTCTCCGGCGTCTCGTGGGATGTAAACCGTACGCGGGCGTCTACGAAGTCGTCGATGAAGAACTTCTCGCACATCTCGCTTCGCCACTGGCGCCGCAAGACCTCGGGGGTAAGTACGGTCACCCGGGCGCGCGGGTTGTCGATCAAGGTCTGCCGGATGACGTAGCCAGCTTGGATGGTCTTGCCAAGTCCGACCTCATCGGCGAGAAGGTACCGCTGAACAGGGTCGGACAACACGGTCAGTGCGGCATGGATCTGATGGGGGTAGATCTCCACCGCGGACGACAGTAGGGCGGGGGTGCTGGCGCTGGCCGCGCGTTGGCCGACGAGGTTGTGAAGCAGGGGGAGCCGTGTGTTGTGGAAGTAGCCGGACTCGTTGCCACCCGATACCAGCACCTGGAGAGGGTCGCGCACTGGCTTGTCCCACCGGACGCGAAGCTCGGCCTCCGGCACTGGAAGATCAGCTTCCGTATTGGGGAAGTGCACGAAATACATGGGGCGTTGAGCCATTTGGACGCGTCCGGCCAGCCAGGCGCCCGTGTTCGGATTGCGCCAGAAGACGCGAGTCTCCCGCTGGAGTACGGCGTGCCGGCATGCAGTTGCTGGCACCGTGTGTGACTCGACTTCCGGCTCGGCGACAGACTCGAAGAAGTCGATGCGGAGAGTGTCACCGTTGACCGCTCCTACACGGCCGATTCCAGGCGCCCCTTTGAACTCGACAAGGTGCCCGACTGCGAAGCCCGAAGGCATCTTTCTACTCGCCCCCCACCTGCTGGTTTAACGACTGACATGAGCTTAGGGGCAGCCACTGACAACGCGATTGACGGAGTAATGCGAAAATTCGCATGCACATTCGAATACGGAGTGCCATTGCGCCGCCGGTGACGCAGAGTCGATGCGACATGAACCGCTAATCGTCGGAAAATGGTCATCCCGGTCACGGTTGCCAGGTGTGACGCGCCACAGAATATGACCGAAACGGAGCCCTGCCCGGAGGTTGCACGGCCCGACATGAGGTGCGCGCGTCACCACTGGCGTGCACAGTCGTGGGAAGTTGATCCGCCGCATGACCTGCGCCAGTTCACGCGAGGTGACTCCCTCGCTACTTCTTGGCGCCCAGACCTTCACGGCCCCGGAATACGCATATGCCTCCGGCAGTGCACTCAATCCCGGCCAGAGTCTCGACGTCTGGACTGGGCACTGGTGTCAGTGGTGTGGGTTGTACTGTCTGCGCGCTCACCCCGCCGTCCGTCCCCGGCGTGGCATCGGCGCATCGACCACTTCACCGAGACAGAAAGAAGACTGTGAACGTCCCCGCACCTGCCGGTATCACGACCCTCGTCGCCTACGTCGCCACCATCCCCGCGGCCAACCTCGCCGTCACCCACTTCGGAGCCGTCCCCGTCGGCTTCGGCTACGCCGCCCCAGCCGGGGTATACATGGTCGGCCTCGCACTCGTCCTTCGCGACCTCGCCCGAGAATCAACCGGCCGCATAGCCGTCCTCGCGGCCATAGCCGTCGGCACCATCCTTTCGTACTTCCTCGCCGATCCGGCGCTCGCCGTTGCTTCGGCAGCCGCCTTCGGGGTCGCTGAAACCATGGACTTCGCCGTCTACGAACCTCTGCGGCAGCGTGGCCTGTTGATCGCGATGCTCGCCTCCAATGCGATCGGTCTGCTCTCGGACAGCCTCCTGTTCCTCAAGCTGGCCTTCGGCTCGTTCGAGTACCTGCCAGGACAGATCCTCGGCAAAGCATGGATGACCCTTACAGCAGTGGCCGTTCTGGCTCTACTTCGCCGACGGAAGCAAGCGACCGCCTGAGCCCGTTCCGCATCCGGTGCACCGGCGCCGAGGAGTGGTGCACCTTCACCGGCTCCCCGTCCCCGTGCCGTCCGTCCGCCTGGCGACAGTTCGCCGAGACGTTGTGCGTGGGGGGACTCCCTCGCGGTCCCATCGTTGGCGGATCGTGCGGGCGAGCGTCGGCCCGCCCGCTGTCTGCCCTCATCGCCGATTCTGCTGCCAGCCCGCGTTGAACGCGGGCTGGCAGCAGAGTCGGAAAAGATCTCGAAGAAGGCTGTTAAGGCAAGACCTCTCTGCCGCGTATGGGATGTGAGGGCGCATGTGCGCCCCATGGGCTTCGATCCGAGGGAAGCGTCCTGTGACTCTTATGGAGTTTGCCGACTACGTCACGTCCGGCACCGCCTTGGTGGCGGCGCTGGGCACTGTCGTACGCCGTCTACGGGTGCAGCGGCTCGCCGGCAGAGATCCGGGGGCTCGCGACGCGCGAGCCGGATGCGATCCTTCCGTGATTGCCACGGTTCTGCAGCACGTGCCCGACGGCGCGGTTGTGCGCTACCAGTCGGGTGATGGAAGCACTCTGACGGCATGGAAGGTGCCGCCGCAGTCCGCGCCTCCAAGGCAGGGGAAAATCCGCCCGTGGTGAGCAGCCCTGAGGACCGCCCTGATCCGAAGGCCCACCGAGAGCGGGTCCTGCACAAAGCGTATAGGGAGCACAACACCCTGATCATCACCAGATTACGAAAGGCTGGTCTGATGGACCTGGCTGGGGACATCGCTCACGAGGCATGGATCCGAGCCCTGCGGGACGAGCGCTTCGACCCCAACAGAGAGCCGCTGCCGTATATCTGGACGATCGCCCGGAATCTGGCGAAGGACCTTCTACGGCGCCGCGGGCGGGAAGTCCCGTTGGAGGTGCTCGGTGATGCCGCCACTCCGGAGGACGACACCTTGCTGCTGTGGCGTGAGGAGATCGACCCGGCGATCGCCACAGTCCGCTCCGCGCAGGGCCGCCAAGTGCTCATGATGCAGCGCGACGGTCGTGAGGACGATGAAATCGCCTCGCATCTGGGTGTGTCGAAGAACCAGGTGAGTGTGCAGAGACACCGGGCCCTGCGAGAAGTGAGACGGCACGTCGGGCTCGGCGAAGGGTCAAGTGGTGAGTGACGTGAATCCCAACGATTCCCAGCTCCCACCGAGCTGGACACAGGTGCTGGCCGAGTCCCAGTCCCAGACCGACTTCTGGGACCGCCCGTCAGGCGACTGGGGCAATTCGTCAACGGCTGTCGGCGCCACCCACGCTTCCGGGTACGGCGATCGGCGTCGCGACGCCAATAGCGCCTACCGCCTCGGCACGAAGGCATTGCGCCGCGAGGACTTGCCAACGGCCCGCCTTTGGTTCGAAATCGCCTCGGAGCAGGAACATCCAGGAGCGGCCTTCCGCCTGACCGCTGTTCACCTGCGGGAGCACAGGCAGGCCCCCCAGGATGGCCAGCTCTTGGTCATCAGCGCGCCCATAGGGGGAGGAAAGACCACCGCCTTCATGGCGGTCGAGTGGCTCTTTCGCGCTGCCCGGTGGGGCCACGGTGACGCGGCGCGCCTGACTGTCGTAGCGGAGCGTCTGCGTACAGCGGGGCTGGGTCGCGGGCGGGCGGAGGAGGCGTTCCTCGCGGAGACTCGTCTGGAGGATGCCGGGCAGGACGCCGTTCCGGGGGCCGGGGGCACAGAATCCGCCCGCGGCCACGCCCAGGAGGACACGGAGTTCTACGACGAGGTCCGCGAGCACATCTTCCTGCCTCTGATGGCCTCCCTGGGAACGGAGCGGCGCGAGCCTCAGAGATCCACATCGCCGGTCCATCCACGAGCTGACCTTGCCCTCAGCAGGCGGCTCACCAGCATCGGGGACGGCATCGCAGCATCCCTAGCCCGCTCCGAGAAAGCAGAGGAAGTACTGCGCGAGGTTGCCGGTGCCGACTCCGCGTCCAGAACGCGTCCTGCCTTCCGTGAGGCCATGGCGGCCACGGGCACCGATGCGTACGCCGCGATTCAGCAGTTGGTGCAGTACGCAAATCCATCGGCCGGCACCTCGCTGGAGGTCCGCGACCTCTACGGTGTCGCGTTCATCGGCACCCCTGTAGCCCCGCCCTCAGACATCACGACAGACGGCACCGCTCCGGGCCGTCGCACAGGGACCGCCAGGTTGCGTGTGGTGCGCCAGCCCGATCGGACCTCCGAACCGAGCACCTATGCCGACGGACCGGAGGGCGATAAGCGCCGAGCGTCCTTGGGGCGCTTCACCCTCCCCGATGACAGCATCCGTGAACTCCTGATGGACACGCAACTGTACAAGGACAGCGGATTGGCGGTCCGCGAGCTGTACCAGAACGCGCTCGATGCCTGCCGGTACCGCTCTGCGCGGCGCGAGTACCTAAGCCGGACAAACAGTCTCAGCGACCTCTGGCAGGGGAGGATTGAATTCACCCAAGGCGTTGACGAGCAGGGCCGCGCCTTCCTGGACTGTGTCGACAACGGGATCGGCATGGGGGAGGAGGAGCTAAGGACATCCTTTTCCCGAGTCGGGCTGCGATTCCCCGAACTGCCGGAGTTCCGGGAGGAGAAGGCCCAGTGGGAAACGTGTGAACCACCGGTGCAGATGTACCCCAACAGCCGCTTCGGCATCGGCGTGCTGAGTTACTTCATGCTTGCCGACGAGATCGACGTAACGACATGCCGCATGGACCCGCAGGGATTTCCCGGCCCAGTGCTGAAGATGACCGTGCCCAGCCCAGGGCAGCCAGCCAGGATCACCCGGGTGCGTACTCAGGGCACCATCCCGGGTACCCGGGTACGCCTCTTTCTCAGGGACGAACGGAATGCCCCCTCCTGCGTCGACGTGTTGGAGAAGGTCCTCGGTATCGCCGAGTACACGACCACGGCCCGACATGGCGACCGATCCGCATCATGGCAACCGCACGAACTGTGGCCCAGAAAGAAGGCACCGCGTCACCACGACGTCATCGACGTTCGTGGCTGGGTGGTCCACACGCTTGCCGGCCAAGTGGTCTGGTGCGAGTCCGGAGGAGCGCTCCTGGCCGACGGGCTGCTCGTACAGCCTTCCGTCCGCCATGGGGTGTTCGCCGACTCCCGGCGCCGGAACGCCCTGCACGGAGCCGTGGTCAACCTGACCGGCTCCCCCACACCCCCGCCCCTTTCCGTGGACCGCAAGCAGATCGTTGGGGACGTCTCTGACGAGGCCGGATCCCTCGTGACGAGGGCCTCCAGAGAACTCGTAACCACCCAGCGGGATTTCGTGACGGACCACTGGCTGGAGTCCATGGCCCGACAAAGTCCCAGACTTGCCGAGATCGTCGCCCGGGCGGCCTCAGAGGTGTAGCGAGGGAACGGCGGCGGCGACACCCACCAGCGCGACATCACGGTGGCGACGGCCGTCCTTGGGGCGACCGAGGATCGCAGCTTCGACACCGACCGCAAGAAGTCCGGTCCGGACCACGTGGCGGTCGCCCCCCGGGACGACCGGGAATCGCAACGGCTTCGGCGGCCTGTCCAAGGGCGCCACGCCAATGTGGCGGCCGTCTTTTGGGGCGACCGGCGGTCGCAACCGTAAGAGCGCTCGCGTCAAGGCAAAGTAACCATGGGCGACAGTGCTTCTCAAGCACAGGGTGGGAAACTGCACCTTTAGTGACGTTAGAAATCGGCGATGCCTTATAGCACCGGATCCCCGGTTAGCGAAACCGGGGATCCCCCGCACCCTTAGTAATCCACCGCCATTCCCTGACCACCACGTCGAAAGGCAGAGCCACGACGAAGCCCCACAACCGCATAGCCCGGCCTGCCGTCCACCGGGACAAGAAGCCACTACGCCGCGGCGTAGCTGAGGCGGAACAGGTCCTGGGCGCGCTCCAGGTCCCGGTCCGTGCTCAGCCGCACCTCCAGGTCGCCGGTTCCGTGGTGCCCGAGCCCCGTCACGTCCCGGGTGAACCCGGGGACGAGGTCGACCTCCTTGGGGTCGGCCTTGAGGTAGACCAGCAGCTTGGTCTTCTGCGGCGGGCAGACGCAGGCGAAGTTCCGCAGCCGCTGGTACGCCCGGTAGGTCCGGTTCTCGACCTTGGTGATGTCGTCACCGAGCCCGAGCAGTACCTCGTCGACCGCAGCCGCCAACTCCGTTATCGCCCCGTGTTCCCGACGGCCGCGCAGCGCCTCCACCCCGTGGCGACGCCGGCCTGCTGTGGAGACGGCAGTCTGGCCGGTGACGGAGGCGACCGTCTCAAGGCCGATGTGCTCGTTGCCGAAGAACCGGTAACGGACCAGGTCGATCGAGCGGCGGTGCTCGCGCACGGCATGAACGTCGTAGCGAGTGAAGTCGCCAGCCACGCAGATCAGCCTCGGTGCGCTCCACAGCACCTGGGCCGCGACCGCAGCCCCGAGCCGGTCGCGGACCAGGTGCCGGAACGCGTCCTTGTGGTCCATCAGCCACGCCATGTAGAAGAGACCCTGATGGATCACGCCTGCGTCGGTACCGCGCTTGTACTCCACGATCGCGGGCGCGTTGTTCTCGTCGATGCCCAGCGAATCGATGCGCCCGCCGTGGACGGGACCGGTGCTGTACTCGCTCGCCAGGAACCGCACCCCGAGCATGGTCTCCATGTGCGCCTCAATGAGATCCTGCACATCCGCCTCGACCTCAGCAAGACGCGGCGCGACCTCGGTCACGCCGCTGTTTGTCGTGTGGAACAGCTTCAGGCCCGACACCTTCCCCTCCTCAGCTCGGAGATCACCAACGCCGGGCAGGTGCAGGATTGTTTCCGCGGGAGGCTTCGGTGCCGTGAAGAAAGTGTGAGACTCTACGTTCGGTTCTGACTGGGGAGCGCTTGCGTCCCCTGGTCACCAGGGATCTAACTACACTGCCCCCATGCGTCCCCCGCGACCCGGGGGACAGGCTAGGAAGCTGTTTTCGCAGTTTCAGCCCCGTAGCTCAGTGGATAGAGCAGGTGCCTTCTAAGCGCCCCACTCCATTCTTCACTCCCTCACCTGCCGTGCCCCTCGACGGCCCACGTCGGAAGAGCAAGGCAGCCTCGCCTCGCTTTGCCGACCACCCCTGACAGGTCTGAGATCCCGGATGCGGGCGACATCAGACCGCCGCACAGGTGACGATCGAGTTGCATCAGTAAACGGTCAGTTCCACATCCTGCCGATGAACGAGCGAGCCGCACTTCTGTTCCGGGAAGGCGTCGACATCCCCCACCCAGGGAGCCACGCGGGAACCCTCCTGGGGCTCACACCCCGGTCGTGAACGCGCCGCAACCCGTCCAACGAGGGGCACCGCACGGTCTGCAAGCGATCGACATCGGCGACATCCACGACCGGCACATACGAGGCACGGCAGGGTGACTATTGACCCTCGGGATCAGCGAAGAGCCGCCGACGGACCCGCTCAAAGCCTGGTTGGCAGGCGACCTTCCCGCACCTGATTACTCGTCAGAACATGCGTCAAACGTGCGTCAAACATACGCCGCATGCGTCAAACATGCGTCAAGATATCGCCCGTAACGCCCACAGTGCACATAACGCACACTGTCTAAAACGGCAGGTCAGGCGCCTTTTCCGGCAGGCTCAAGAATCGCCACGCACTCCACATGGTGCGTCATCGGAAACAGATCGAACGCCCTGAGCGTCCGCACCCGGTACCCGTTCTCCCGGAAGTACCCCAGGTCGCGGGCCAGCGCGGCCGGGTCGCAGGCCACGTACGCGATGCGGCGGGCCGCCAGGGACGCGAGGTGCTGGACGGTCTTGCGGCCCGCCCCCGCACGCGGCGGATCCAGGACGATGAGGTCCACCTCCGTGATCCCCGTACGCGGCAACACCGCCTCGACCTTGCCCTGTTCGATCCGCACCCGCTCGAACTCGGCGAGGTTGTGCCGCGCGTCCTCGACCGCCCGCTTGCCGGACTCGATGCCGAGGACCGCACCCTTGTCGCCGACGCGGTCGGCGAGGGCGCCCGCGAACAGCCCCACACCGCAGTAGAGGTCGAGCGCCATGTCGCCCTTGCGGGGCAGCAGACCCTGCATGACGGCCTTGACGAGGGTGTCCGCGGCCTTGGGATGGACCTGCCAGAAGCCACCGCTGCCCACCCGGTACGTACGGTCGTCGGCGCGCTCGCGGACGAAGGGGCGGCCGTGGACGCGGTGCACGCCCCCGTCCTTCTCCTCGACCCGCATCACGGACACCGGCTTGTCCAGCTCGACCAGCGGCAGCCGCGCCCCGGGCCGGGGCTCCAGAATCACCTGACGGTCCTGCGACCCGGTGGCCGCGATCGCGTCGATCGACGCCATGCCCGTCCAGTCGCGCTTCTCGATGCCCAGCTCGGACACGCCCGGTGCCGCGATCATGCAGTGGTCGATCGGCTCGACCTCGTGCGAGCGGTGACGGCGCAGACCGGCGCGCCCCGACTCGTCCACCGCGTACTGCACCCGCGTACGCCATGCGGGGACCTCGCCCGCCGGCAGCTTGTCGCCCTCGGCCGGCATCACCGTGCCGTCCCAGCCGGCCTCCTCGGGGGTGAGACCCGCGAGGCGCCGCAGCTGCTCGGTGATGACCTCGCCCTTGAAACGGCGCTGGGCGCCCGGCTTGGCGTGCTGCCAGTCGCAGCCGCCGCAGCGGCCGGGGCCGGCGTAGGGACAGGGCGCCTCGACGCGGTCCTTGGAGGCCGACAGGATCGAGACCGCGTCCGCCCGCAGGAAGCGCGCGCCCTCCTCGCCGTCGGTCACCCGCGCCACGACCCGCTCACCGGGCAGCGCGTGCCGGACGAAGAGGACCTGTCCCTCGGCGGTACGGGCGATGCAGTGGCCGCCGTGGGCGACGGGGCCCACCTCGACCTCGTACTCCTCTCCCACCAGCGATTTCTTCGGTTCTGCCTGCATGGTGGGGTGACTCCAGAAGAGAGGAAAGCGGAAACGGCCGGACAACAGCCCACCAGTCTACGTGGGTGCTCTCCGACCGTTGACCACGAGCGGCGGCTCGCGGGCGAGCCCCGGCTTCGCCGGGGTCAGCTCTTGTCGGCCGAGGACTTGTCCGGGGACTTGCCCGAAGTCTTGGCCGATGACTCCTTGGGGCGCTCGTTCGCCGGACCGCGCCGTACGGACCCCGGCGCGCTCCAGTCCTGCCGCTTGCGCGCCCGGCGCTTGGCGACCTCGGAGGACTCCAGCTGATAGGGCACGGAGGTCACCATGACACCCGGCGTGAAGAGCAAGCGGCCCTTGAGCCGGAGTGCGCTCTGGTTGTGCAGCAGGTGCTCGTACCAGTGGCCGACCACGTACTCTGGGATGATCACCGACACCGCGTCGCGCGGGGACTCCTTGCGCAGCCCCTTGACGTACTCGATCACGGGCCGCGTGACCTCGCGGTACGGCGAGTCGAGGACCTTCAGCGGCACGTCGATGCCACGCCGCGTCCACTCCTCCTGGAGCGCCTTGGTCTCCGCCGGGTCGACGTTGACGCTGAGCGCCTCCAGCGTGTGGGAGCGCAGCAGTTTGGCGTAGGCGAGGGCGCGCAGGGTGGGCCGATGGATCTTGGAGATCAGGACCACCGAGTGGACCCGGGACGGCCGGACGACGTCGTCGCTCGGGCCGTCCGGTGCCGCGATCTCCGCGGCGACCCGGTCGTAGTGCTTACGGATGGCCGTCATCGTCGCGTAGAAGATCACCATGCCGAGCAGGGCCACCCAGGCTCCGTGCGTGAACTTGGTGCCGAGCACGACGATCAGGACCAGCCCGGTGAAGAAAGCACCGAAGGTGTTGATCGCTCGGGAGCGGACCATGTGGCGCCGCTTGGCCGGGTCCTTCTCGGTGCGCAGATGGCGGTTCCAGTGCCGGACCATGCCCGTCTGGCTGAGCGTGAAGGAGACGAAGACGCCCACGATGTAGAGCTGGATCAGACGCGTGGAGTCGGCGCCGTAGATCCACACCAGGAGCACGGCGGCGCCCGCGAGGAGCACGATGCCGTTGGAGAAGGCGAGACGGTCGCCGCGGGTGTGCAACTGGCGCGGGAGGTAGCGGTCCTGGGCGAGGATCGAGCCCAGCAGCGGGAAGCCGTTGTACGCGGTGTTCGCGGCCAGGAAGAGGACCAGCGCGGTGGCGGCGGCCAGGACGACGAAGAAGAAGGTGCCGTCGCCGAAGACGGCCGCCGCGACCTGGGAGATCACCGGGTTCTGGACGTAGGAGTCGCCGACCGGGGTGCCGTCGCGCAGCAGGTCGGCAGCCGGGTTCTCGGCCATCCGCACGTTGGTGGCCATGGCGAGGCCGATGATGCCGCAGAACATGGTGACGGCGAAGAAGCCCATCAGGGCCAGAGTGGTGGCCGCGTTCCTGGACTTGGGCTTACGGAAGGCGGGGACGCCGTTGGAGATCGCCTCGACACCGGTGAGCGCGGCACAGCCGGAGGAGAAGGCACGCAGCAGCAGGAAGACCAGCGCGAAGCCGGCGAGCCCCTGATGCTCGGCCTTGATCTCCAGGTCGGCGGTGGGCGCCCGCATCGTGTCGTCGAGGACCAGTCCGCGGAACGCGCCCCAGGCGATCATCGTGAAGACGCCGACGACGAAGACGTAGGTCGGGATCGCGAAGAGCTTCCCGGACTCCTTCACCCCGCGCAGGTTCATCAGCGTGAGCAGCACGATGATGCCGATCGCGCACAGGACCTTGTGCTCGACGAAGAAGGGGACGGCCGAGCCGAGGTTCTCCACGCCGGAGGAGATGGACACGGCGACGGTGAGGACGTAGTCCACGAGGAGCGCGCTGGCGACGGTGAGGCCGGCCCTGGGGCCGAGGTTGGTGTTCGCCACCTCGTAGTCGCCGCCACCGCTCGGGTAGGCGTGCACGTTCTGCCGGTAGGACGCCACCACGGTGAACATCAGCACGACGACCGCGACGGCGATCCAGGGGCTGAAGTGGTAGGCCGACACGCCCGCGATGGAGAGGACCAGCAGCACCTCGCCGGGTGCGTACGCCACGGACGAGAGCGGGTCGGATGCGAAGACGGGGAGTGCGATGCGCTTCGGCAGGAGCGTTTCACCCAGCCGGTCGCTGCGCAGAGCGCGCCCGATCAGAATCCGTTTGGGCACGTCGGTCAGTTTGGACACGCAGAGGATCGTAAGCGCCCCGGCTGGTTCTGGGCACATCCGGGTGAAATCCCGGCGGGCCCCGGGGTGAAATCGGACCGCCGACGACTGCGAAGTGCGTCACGTCACGCATCCTCCGGTGTGATGGGCTGCGTCCTTACGTCTGTATGACGAATCCCGTCGAGATGAGGGATCCCGTCGCCCTGAGGAACCCAGTGGATCCCGTGCACGTGCCCGTGTACCGCGTGTGTACCGGGCATCCGACGGAACCCATGACGTTCTCGCCCCCTCTACCTACTCCCTGGAGGCCCCATGCAGGCCGCGACCGCTGAGCTGATCGGCGCTCTCGCCTCCCTCGTCGGACTCGGCTTGCTGACGAGGGCCAGTGTCCGCCGGATCAGCCGGCGAAGTCCCACGATGTGACCCGTCGATGCGACCCGTGGGTGCACGGGGGTGCCCCCGGCGGACCGTGCGTGTGTAGCTTGGGCGACGGTCTGAGACCCTGTTTTCGACGTTTCGGCTGAACAGTAGCTATTGACACCGGAAGGACGGTCGTGCACATCGTCATCATGGGCTGCGGGCGAGTGGGTTCCACCCTCGCCCAGACCCTGGAGCAACAGGGGCACACGGTCGCCGTGATCGACCAGGACCCCACGGCCTTCCGTCGTCTGGGCTCGGGTTTCGGCGGCCGACGCGTCACCGGTGTCGGCTTCGACCGCGACACCCTGCGCGAGGCGGGCATCGAGGAGGCGGGCGCGTTCGCCGCCGTCTCCAGCGGCGACAACTCCAACATCATCGCCGCCCGGGTCGCCCGCGAGATGTTCGGCATCGAGAACGTGGCGGCACGGATCTACGACCCGCGCCGGGCCGAGGTCTACCAGCGCCTGGGCATTCCGACGGTCGCCACGGTCCGCTGGACCGCCGACCAGATGCTCCGTCGGCTGCTGCCGGCCGGGGCCGAACCGCTGTGGCGCGATCCCACCGGCGGCGTCCAGCTCGCCGAGGTGCACGCCTCGTCGGCGTGGGTGGGCCACAAGATCAGCAAGATGCAGGAGGAGACCGGTGTCCGTGTCGCCTTCCTGACCCGCCTGGGCGAGGCGATCCTGCCGACCTCGCAGACGGTGCTGCAGGAGGGTGACCTCGTGCATGTGATGATGCGGACGGACGACGTGGAGAAGGTCGAGGCGTCCTTCGCCGAGGGCCCCGACGAGGAGGGCGGTCACTGATGAGGGTCGCCATTGCCGGAGCCGGAGCGGTCGGCCGCTCGATCGCGGGCGAACTGCTGGAGAACGGCCACGAGGTCCTTCTCGTCGACAAGGCGCCGACCGCCATCTCGGTCGAGCGCGTGCCCCTGGCGGAGTGGCTGCTGGCCGACGCCTGCGAGATCACGTCCCTGGACGAGGCGGCGCTCCAGCGCTGCAACGTCGTCATCGCCGCGACCGGGGACGACAAGGTCAACCTGGTCGTCTCCCTCCTGGCGAAGACGGAGTACGGCGTTCCGCGGGTCGTCGCCCGCGTCAACAACCCCAAGAACGAGTGGCTGTTCAACGAGTCCTGGGGCGTGGACGTGGCCGTGTCGACTCCCCGGCTGATGTCGGCGCTGGTCGAGGAGGCCGTGAGCGTCGGCGACCTGGTCCGGCTGCTCCGATTCAGCCACGGCGACGCCAACCTGGTCGAGCTGACCCTGCCGCCCGAGTCGGCCCTGGCCGGCACCCAGGTCGGTGAGGTCGAGTGGCCGGAGGACACCTCCCTGGTCACGATCATCCGCGGCACCCGGGTCCTCACCCCGACCTCGGACGATTCCCTGGAGGCGGGCGACGAGCTCCTTTTCGTGGCCGCGCAGGCGCGGGAGGAGCAGTTGGAGGACCTGCTGTCGGTACGGCGCGAGGACGCGACGAGCTGACGCGGGGTGTGCGACGACGATGGGGCGCCCGGAGGCTTCCGGGCGCCCCATCACGTACGTACCGGGCGAAGCGGGGCCCGGTGGCGCAGCCCCGCGGGGCCCGCACCAGCCCGGGGTGCCTAGTCCCCGGCCCGCGCCGCGGCCTTCCGCTCCTCCGCCGCCCGCTCCTCGGCCTCCATCTCGGCGAACACGTCGATCGGGGCGGGCGCCTTGGCCAGGAAGATCCAGGTCAGCCAGACCGCGAGCAGGAACGGCGGGATCTTCAGGGCGATGAGGACCCAGCCCAGCTGTGTGGTGTCGGCCCACCAGTACAGCGGGAAGAGGATGGCGCACTTGCCGAGCAGGATCGCGCCCCAGGCGTAACTCGCCTTCGCGTACGCCTTCTTGCGCCCGGGGTTGCGGGTCCGCCAGGACAGGTTCTCCTTGAAGACCGGGCCGAGCATCAGGCCGATCAGCGGCACACCGGCCAGCGTCGTGATGATGTACGCGCAGCCGAGGCCCAGCGTGTAGAGCATGCCCGGCAGATAGAAGTCCTTGGCGTTGCCGGTCATCATCGCGAAGACCACACCGAAGGCGACCCCGAAGACACCGCTGAAGGCGTGCTTGACGGTGTCCTTCATGACCAGCCGCACCACGACCAGCAGGACGGAGACACCGAGGGCCGCGAGGGCCGCCGAGTGCAGATCCTTGTTGATCGTGTAGATGGAGACGAAGAGCAGGCCCGGGAGCACGGTCTCGACCATGCCGCGCACGCCACCGAACGCCTCGAACAGCGCGGCCTCCGTCACCGCCCTGGAGTCGTGCGAGCCGTCCTGTCCGCCCTCGGCGTCCTGGACGCCGCGCTGGGCGTCTTCCGTCGGCTTGTCGAGCGACGTCACCGGCTACTCCCGTCCGAGCGGTCTGAGTTCGTACTTCGGATTGAACAGCACCCTACGGCCCCGGCTCATCGAGATCCGGCCGGATGCGATCAGCTTGCGCCCCGGCTCTATCCCGACGATGGAGCGTCTGCCGAGCCACACGACGTCCAGGGCGGCCGAACCGTCGAACAGCTCGGCCTCCAGCGCCGGGACACCCGCCCGGGGGCGCAGCGTGACCGTGCGCAAGGTACCAGTAACGGTCACCACCTGTCGGTCGTGACAGTCACATATGCGCGTGCAGCCGGCGGTGTCCGCGTCCTCGCGCAGCTCCTCCGACTCCAGGTCCGTCTGGGACGAGGAGAGCCGGCCGAGCATGCGCCGGAACCGGCCCGCCGGCTTCTCGGAACGAGGAACAGCACTCATGACAAAAAGCGTACCGGGGCCCGCCGACAGTCCAGCACCCCCGTACATGGGCCGCCCGGCCGCAACGCTGCGTCTCGCGTCAGGACGTCTCGCGTCCGGCGTCTCGCGTCCCGGCGTCTCACTTCTCGAAGCGGTAACCCATCCCCGCCTCGGTGATGAAATGCCTGGGCCGGGAAGGGTCGCCCTCCAGCTTGCGCCGCAGCTGCGCCATGTAGACCCGCAGATAGTTGGTCTCGGTGCCGTACGAGGGCCCCCACACCTCCTGGAGCAGCTGCTTCTGGCTGACCAGGCGTCCGGTGTTGCGGACCAGCACCTCCAGCAGGTGCCACTCGGTGGGGGTCAGCCGGACGTCCCTGCCGTCCCGGTTCACCTTCTTCGCGGCCAGGTCGACGGTGAAGTCGTCCGTCTCCACGATCACGTCGCCGTCCTCGCCGCCCACGGGCTCCGCGCGGCGGACGGCGGCCCGCAGCCGGGCGAGCAGCTCGTCCATGCCGAAGGGCTTGGTGACGTAGTCGTCGGCGCCCGCGTCGAGGGCCTCGACCTTCTCGTCGGAGGTGTGCCGGGCGGAGAGCACGATGATCGGCACCCTGGTCCAGCCGCGGAGTCCCTTGATCACCTCGACGCCGTCCATGTCGGGCAGTCCGAGGTCGAGGACGACGACGTCGGGGTGCCGGGCCGCGGCCAGGGCGAGCGCGCTCGCCCCGTCGTGGGCGGCGTCGGCCTCGTACTTGCGGGCCTTCAGGTTGATCACGAGCGCACGCACGATCTGCGGCTCGTCGTCGACCACGAGCACTCTGGTCATACGGCCCGCCTCAGGTGTCGCCCCAGCCGCCGCCGCAGGTGTCGCATCAGCTGCCGCCTCATGTGGTTCGCCTCTCTGCCGATGTGGCCGCGCCGACCGGTGCGTCGGCGGGCGGGCCCGCCGACGGGACGGCGTCCGCCGATGTAGACGTGTCCACGGCCGGGTCGGTGCCCGACGAAGAGGCCGTGACGGGCCCGGAGCCGTTCTGTGCCGCCCTCACGGTCAGCACCATGGTGAGTCCGCCGCCGGGGGTGTCCTCGGCGTCGAGCGTGCCGCCCATGGCCTCGGCGAAGCCACGGGCGACGGCGAGACCCAGGCCGACGCCGGCCCCGCGCGGGGCGTCGCCATGGCGCTGGAAGGGGGCGAAGATTCGGTCCTTGGCCTCGTCGGGGACGCCGGGCCCGCGGTCGGTGACCCGGACCTCGACGCGGCCGCCGAGGGCGCTCGCGGAGACCTGGACGGGCATACCGGGCGGGCTGTACTTGACGGCGTTCTCGACGATGTTGGCGACCGAGCGCTCCAACAGCCCGGGGTCGACGGCGACCATGGGCAGGCTCTCGGGTATCTCCAGCCCGACGCTGCCCTCGGGGACGCCGCCGAGCGCCATGGGCACCACCTCGTCGAGGTCGATCTCGCGGATCAGGGTGGTGACCGTGCCGGTCTGCAGCCGGGACATGTCGAGGAGGTTGCCCACGAGGTGGTCGAGCCGGTCGGCGCCGTCCTCGATCCCTGCGAGCAGTTCGGCCTCGTCCTCCTCCGACCAGGCCACGTCGTCGGAGCGCAGGGACGACACGGCGGCCTTGATGCCGGCCAGCGGGGTGCGCAGGTCGTGGCTGACGGCGGCGAGCAGCGCGGTGCGGATGCGATTGCCCTCGGCCAGCGCCTTGGCCTGGTCGGCCTCCTGCTGAAGACGCCGACGGTCCAGGACGACCACGGCCTGGGCGGCGAACGCGGCCAGCACCCGGCGGTCCTCGGCGGGCAGGACGCGGCCGGAGAGGGCGAGCGCCATGTGGTCGCCGACCGGCATGTCCACGTCCGCGGCCTCGGGCCGGTCCATCTGCCGGGGGCCCACGCTGCCCGCGCAGGTCCACGGGTCGACCTCGCTCTCGCGCTCCAGCAGGGCGACCGACTCCATCCCGAAGGTTTCGCGCACCCGTTCGAGGAGTGCCTCCAGGCTCGTCTCCCCCCGCAGCACACTGCCCGCGAGGAAGGACAGGATCTCCGACTCGGCGCGCAGCCTGGCCGCCTGGTGCGTGCGCCGGGCCGCGAGGTCCACCACGGAGGCCACCGCCACCGCGACCCCTATGAAGACCACGATGGCGACGATGTTCGTCGGGTCGTCGATCGTCAGTGTGTGCACCGGCGGGGTGAAGAACCAGTTGAGCAGCAGCGAGCCCAGCACGGCCGCGGCCAGGGCGGGCAGCAGACCGCCGAGCAGGGCCGCGGCCACCGTGAGCGTCAGGAAGAGCAGCATGTCGTTGGCGAGACCGAGGTCGGTCTCGAAGTTGGCCAGCACCGGCGCGAGCAGCAGCGGCCCGGCCGTCCCCACCAGCCAGCCCCAGATCGTCCGGGCCCGGCCGAGCCGTGCACCCCGGGCGACGGGCAGCCCGCGCCCCTTGCCCGCCTCGTCGTGCGTGATCAGGTGGACGTCCAGGTCGGGCCCGGAGTCCCGGGCGACGGTGGCGCCGACGCCCGGCCCGAAGACGTACTGCCAGCTCTTGCGGCGCGAGACGCCGAGCACGATCTGGGTGGCGTTCACCCCGCGCGCGAAGGCCAGCAGCGCGGCGGGGATGTCGTCGCCGACGACGTGGTGGAAGGTGCCGCCGAGGTCCTCGACGAGGGTGCGCTGGACGGCGAGTTCCTTGGGCGAGACGGAGGTCAGCCCGTCGCTGCGGGCGATGTAGACGGCCATGACCTCGCCGCCCGCGCCCTTCTCGGCGAGCCGGGCGGCTCTCCGCAGCAGGGTCCGCCCTTCGGGGCCGCCGGTCAGCCCGACCACGATCCGCTCGCGGGAGCCCCATATCCGCGACACCTGGTGCTCGCTGCGGTAGGCGTTGAGGTACTCGTCGACCCGGTCCGCCACCCACAGCAGCGCCAGCTCCCGCAGTGCGGTCAGGTTCCCGGGCCGGAAGTAGTTCGACAGGGCGGCGTCGACCTTGTCCGGCTGGTAGACGTTGCCGTGCGCCATCCGTCGCCGGAGCGCCTGCGGCGACATGTCCACCAGCTCGATCTGGTCCGCCCGCCGCACCACCTCGTCGGGCACGGTCTCGCGCTGCCGTACACCGGTTATGGACTCGACGACGTCACCGAGCGACTCCAGGTGCTGGATGTTGACGGTCGAGACCACGTCGACACCGGCGGCGAGCAGGTCCTCGACGTCCTGCCAGCGCTTGTCGTTGCGGGACCCGGGCACGTTGGTGTGGGCCAGCTCGTCCACGAGGGCGACCCGGGGCCGCCGGGCGAGCACGGCGTCCACGTCCATCTCGGTGAAGACCGCGTCCCGGTAGTCCAGGGTCCGGCGCGGGATCTGCTCCAGTCCGTGCAGCATCACCTCGGTGCGCGGCCGGCCGTGATGCTCCACGACGGCCACCACGCAGTCGGTGCCGCGTTCGATCCGGCGGTGCGCTTCGGACAGCATCGCGTACGTCTTGCCGACGCCCGGTGCCGCACCGAGGTAGATCCGGAGCTTTCCGCGTCCCATGTCCCCATTGTCTTCCCGTGAACACTGCCCACGCAGCGTCGACCTTACGGCCAACAATCACGGCAAAAAGGACAGAGTTGGCCGGGGGCCGCCTCTTTGACACAACTCTGACGCCGACGCCCCGAGGGGCACGGGAAACTGCGCGACCGGTCGCGCGGACCCGCAGTTCCCGGACGGCCTCGGCCGGAACGGCTAGCGGACCTCGGTGATCTCCGGCCCGCGCTGCAGCTGTCCCATGCCGCCGGAGAAGCGGGAACCGGCCTGCTCCTCCTGCTGGACCCCCTCGGGGACCATCTGCGCGTCGTTCGGCAGCTTCAGGACGATCGGGTCACGCGGAGCCATGGGGCCCTCACCGCGGACGACGACCGTGTCCCGGAAGATCTGCTCCAGCAGCCCGGCGGTCTGCGGCTCCACCGCGCCCCGCCCGGAGATCACTCCGCGCAGGAACCAACGGGGCCCGTCCACACCGACGAAGCGGACCACCTGGAAGCCACCCGTGCCGTCCGGCAGCTGCACCGGCACCTGAGCGCGCAGCTCCCAGCCCAGCGGACCCTCGACCTCGTCGATGACCCCGCCCTGCTGCGTGATGCCGGAGGCGATCTCCTCGCGGACCTCGCCCCAGATGCCCTCGCGCTTGGGCGCGGCGAAGGCCTGCAGCTGGACCGCGCTGTCGCGCAGCACGACGGTCGCGGCGACGATCGCGTCACCGGCGACCTCCACCCGCAGCTCCATGCCGTCGACTCCGGGCACGAAGATGCCCCCGAGGTCGACCCGGCCCTCGCCGGGCTCGCGCACCTCGGAGCTGTCCCACGGCCCGTCCGGCCGGGGCTCGGGCTCGAGCCGCACGCGCTCCCGCTCGACGTCCGCCTCAGCGTCGGCTTCCCCGGCAACGCCGTCGACCTGCTCGGCCTCGCTCGCCGCGTCCGCCGCGTCCTCAGCGGAACCCTTCTTCTTGCGACGTCCGAACACGTCACTGTCCTTCCCGGTCGGATACGACCGAAGCGTATCGATTCCCACCCGTTGTGCCGCTTGTGCTGCTTGTGCCGCTTGCTCCGTCCACGGCGGCGTGACCGCCGGTGGACCCGAAGCCCCCCTCGGCCCGCGCCGAGTCGGGAAGCTCCGCCACCTCTTGGAAGCGCACCTTCTCGACCTGCTGGACGACCAGTTGGGCAATCCGGTCGAAGCGCTCGAACCGTACGGCTTCATACGGGTCGAGATTCACCACGATCACCTTGATCTCCCCACGGTACCCGGCATCAACCGTCCCCGGGGCATTCACCAGGGCGACGCCGCAGCGGGCGGCGAGACCGGAGCGTGGGTGCACGAAGGCCGCGTACCCCTCGGGGAGCGCGATGGACACCCCTGTGGGCAGCACGGCCCGTTCACCGGGCTGCAACTCCCGGCTCTCCGTGGTGCGCAGATCGGCGCCCGCGTCACCGGGCCGCGCGTAGTCCGGCAGCGGCACGTCGGGGTCGACGCGCCGGACGAGGACCTCGAGAGGTGGACGGCCGCCGCTCACGGGTTCACCTCGAAGGCTCGGGCCCGCCGGACCTGGTCCGGGTCCTTCATGGCCGCCTGGATCTCCTCCTCGCGGCCGTGGTCGATGAAGTGGTCGACCTTGACCTCGACGAAGAGCGCGTCGGCTCGGACGGCCAACGGTCCCTCGGGGCTCCCGACACGTCCCTCGGCCCGCGCGAAGATCTTCCGCCCGGCCACGGCCGTGACCTCGGCCCGCAGATGCAGTACGGCCCCCACGGGGACGGGCTGCAGGAAGTCGGTCTCCAGGCGCCCGGTCACCGCGATGGTGCGCAGCAGCCAGGTGAGGGAGCCGAGGGTCTCGTCCAGAGCGCTGGCCAGGACCCCGCCGTGGGCCAGTCCCGGGGCGCCCTGGTGCGCGGGCCGCACGGTGAACTCGGCGGTGAGAGTGACGCCTTCGCCGGCCCTGGCCTCCAGGTGCAGCCCGTGGGGCTGCTCGCCACCACAGCCGAAACACTGCCCGTAGTGCGCGCCGAGCAGCTCGCCGGGGGCGGGTGCCTCGGGATGGCGTACGGGCGCCGTGGCGTCCGCCGGGGGCCGCAGGGCCGCGGAAGTACCTCTCACAGCCGCAGACCTTACCCGTCCGTCAGCGTCCGGCCATCGCCCCTACGGGCAGGGTTTCCCCTCGGACGCCCCTAAGTCCGGGGCCGGAGGGTCCGCGTGCCAAGCTTGACGCCATGCAGCTCTCCGTCCCGCCGTACGAAGAACGGCTCACGGCTCCCCGCACCTGGTGGCTCGTCTGCCTCCTGGTCGGCGTCTCGATGGCCCTGGTCATGCTGCCGTTCGGCACGCTCCCCCTGCTGGGGGGCCTAGTGGGCGGGACCGCGATCGCGGCGGTCGTCACCAGTTCCTACGGCTCGATCCGCATCCGTGTCGTCGGCGACTCCCTGATCGCGGGCGAGGCGAAGATCCCGGTGAGCGCCCTCGGCGAACCGGAGATCCTGGACCGGGCGGAAGCCCAGGCCTGGCGCACGCACAAGGCCAACCCCCACGCCTTCATGCTCCTGCGCGCCTACATCCCGACGGCCCTCCGCATCCCGATCACCGACCCGGACGACCCGACCCCCTACGTCTACCTGTCCACCCGAAACCCCGAGGCCGTGGTCGCGGCCCTGGCAGCGGCGAAGAAGACGACGGCGTAGCGAGCGTCCAGCGGTCCGACCGGCACGGCGGCCCCGCACGCGACCTGCTGACCGATGACACACGGCGCCGCAGGTCACGGCTCCCGGACCGACGCCGCGTGCAGCGCACGAGCTGTCGGCCACGCACAGCCCAACACGGCCGACGGTCGGTCACCCAGCCACTCCCGGCGGCACCCGCGCGCCGGGTCCGGCGGCTCATCGGTCGACGAGGCTGCGCACGGCGACACGGCGAGCCGCTCGGCGGTGGACGAACATGGCGGCTCGCAGCGCGCGGCCGGTCACCCGGCTCGAAACAGAATCGCGGCGGTGGAGCGGCCCCGTCGCCGACCCGCACAGCCGTGCGGCGCGCGGGGTTCCCTACTGAACTCTTACCGCCGAGAAGCCCTCGGCCGCCGCGCCAGCCCCTCCCACGAGCCGCCCCTCGGCCGGTCCAGGCCCCACGGGCCGGTCCAGATCCGACGCTCCGGTCCGGGCCCTGCGGCCGGACCAGGCCCGACCGCCGGCCCGGCCCTGCGGTCAACCCGGCCCTTCCTTCTGCCCGGTCCGTCCCTCAGGCCACGTTCTTCCCGCCGCAACGGCCATGAGTCACGACAGCGGCCTGGCGGCGGTGCCGATCGGGGCGCGCGCTGGATCGGCGCTCTTCACAGCCGACCGGCAGCGTCACGCGTCACCGCCGCCGAGTTCCTTCGGCAGCTCCCCCATCGTCAGAGGATCCACCGGCTTCTCCAGCGGCGGCAGTTCCGGCAACGCCTCCCACGGCACCTGCATGCGCCGCAGGTCCTTGCGGATCCGCTCGGCCAGGTGCTTGGTGTCCCGGCGGTTCATGACCGCCCCCACCGCGGCACCGACCAGGAACGGCATCAGGTTCGGCAGATTGCGCACCATCCGCTTCATGATCTGCTGCCGCAGCTGCCGCTTCATCTGTCCACCGAGCGCCGAGTTGATCGTCGACGGCTTGGTCACGTCGATCCCGCGCTCACCGGACCAGGAGTCCAGATAGGCGGTGCTGCGCTGCAACAGGTTGCCGGGCGGCCGCACCCCGTACACCTCGTGCAGCTCGGCGATGAGCTTCAGCTCGATCGCGGCGACACCGGTGATCTCGGCGGCCAGCTCCGCGGGCATGGCGGGCGGCGCCGGCAGCATCGCCGCGGCCCCGACACCCGCCCCCACCGTGGAGGTCGCGTTGGCCGCCCCCGCGACGAGCCTGTCGGCGATCTGCTCGGGCCCCAGCCCCGGGAACTGGGCGCGCAGGGTCGCGAGATCGCGCACGGGGATCCGTGGGGCGATCTCGATGACACGGTCGGTGATGTACGCGAGCCCCGCGCGGGCCCGGTCACCGCTCTTGCGGGCCCCTGCCTTGAGGCCCTGTTTCACTCCGTCCCGGACGGCGGCGACGGCCGCCCGCCGTCTGGCGACCGGCGCCGGATTCTCCACCGGAACGGGCAGGCGTCCCTGCTCGTCCGTGGCCTTCCCCGACGCCGCGCCGGACGCACGTTCGAGCGAGGCCGCTCCCTGTTCGGAGGAGCCCCGCTCGTCGTCACGCACGCCGTCGGAGCCGTCGTACGGCTCCTGGTCCGCCCCCTTGCGGGCGCGGCGCTTCCAAGGAGGGGTCGAGCCAGTCACGGCCGACCCTGCCTCAGTCGCAGTCGCGGCAGATCGGCTGACCGTTCTTCTCGCGGGCCAGCTGGCTGCGGTGGTGCACCAGGAAGCAGCTCATGCAGGTGAACTCGTCCTGCTGCTTGGGCAGCACCCGGACGGCCAGCTCCTCGTTCGAGAGGTCGGCCCCGGGCAGTTCCAGGCCTTCGGCGGCCTCGAACTCGTCTACGTCCACGGCGGACGTCGACTTGTCGTTCCGGCGAGCCTTGAGCTCTTCCAGGCTGTCCGAGTCGACGTCGTCGTCGGTCTTGCGTGGGGTGTCGTAATCCGTTGCCATGTCGCGCTCTCCCCCTCTGGGTGTCTGCGGTGTCTCCAGCGCACGTAACGCGTGAGAGGCCGGACTTGTGCCCGACCTGAGGCGGAGATTTTGCCTCACATCAAGGTCTGTTACTCAATCGACACCCAACCGGACCCCTCAAGAGTGATCGGCTTGGATGGCGAACGGGACCGTACACGGTCCTGAGGCTGCATTTCAAAGGCGCCTCAGCATGTACTTCCCGTGATCTCAACCCCCGAAAACCCGGATTTTCCCGGCTTTACGACGGCCTCATGATCACGCTCGGTAGATGGCTGGAAAATCGCCCTTGTGATCGATCACACATCGGTCGTGCACGACCGTTTCGATCAGGCGCCCGGGAAATTCCGCGCAAAGCGAACACGTCCCGGAACCGGAGGTCATTTTCTCAGACCGGAAGGGTCACACGCATCACGAGCCCTCCTCCTTCACGTGGCCGGGCGGCGATGTGGCCGCCGTGCGCGCGGGCCACGGAGCGGACGATCGACAGGCCGAGGCCCACCCCCTTGTCGCTCCCCGTGCGTTCCGTACGCAGCCGCCGGAACGGCTCGAAAAGGTTGTCGATCTCGTACGCCGGGACCACGGGCCCGGTGTTCGTGACCACCAGCAGGGCATGTCCGTGCTGGAGCTCGGTGGTGACCTCCACCCAGCCGTCCGCGCCCTGCACGTTGTACCGGACGGCGTTCTGGACGAGGTTCAGGGCGATCCGCTCCAGCAGCACGCCGTTGCCCTGCACGACCGCGGGGGCCCGTTCCCCGCGGATCTCCACCTTCTTGGCCTCCGCCTCGGAGCGCACCTGGTCGATGGCCCGGGAGGCGACCTCGGCGAGGTCCACCGGCTTGCGCTCGACGATCTGGTTGTCGCTGCGGGCGAGCAGCAGCAGACCCTCGACGAGTTGTTCGCTGCGCTCGTTGGTGGCCAGCAGCGTCTTGCCCAGCTGTTGCAGCTCGGTCGGCGCGTTCGGGTCGGAGAGGTGCACTTCGAGGAGGGTGCGGTTGATCGCGAGGGGTGTCCGCAGCTCGTGCGAGGCGTTCCCGACGAACCGCTGCTGGGCCGTGAAGGCCCGCTGGAGCCGCTCCAGCATCTCGTCGAAGGTGTCCGCCAGCTCCTTCAGCTCGTCGTCCGGGCCGTCCAGCTCGATACGGCGGGACAGGTCGGAGCCGGCCACCGCGCGCGCGGTGCGGGTGATCCGGCCGAGCGGCGCGAGGACCCGGCCCGCCATCGCGTACCCGAAGGCGAAGGCGATCACGGCGAGCCCGAGCAGCGCCAGCAGGGACCGGCTCAGCAGGGTGTCCAGGGCCACCTGGCGCTGGGCGTCGATACAGGCGGAGATCGCGGCGTTGAAGTCCGCGAGCCGCACGTTGGTCGAGCCGGCGTCCACCGCGGGACACTTCTCGCTGGTGACGCTGATGTCCGTGCCGCCCACGATCTTGAACAGCGGCGCGTTTCCCGTGTTCACCGCCTGGGCGGCCAGCAGATAGATGATCGACAGCAGCAGGATCCCGGCGATCAGGAACATGCCGCCGTACAGCAGCGTGAGCCGTATCCGGATGGTCGGGCGCAGCCACGGGAGCGGATTCTGGGGCCGCCTGGGGTCCCAGGTGGGTTTCGGGGGCGCCAGCGGGGGCGCGGGGGTCGTGGCCATGGCGGATCAGATCCGGTAACCGGAACCGGGCACGGTGACGATGACCGGCGGTTCGCCGAGCTTGCGGCGCAGCGTCATGACCGTCACGCGGACGACGTTGGTGAACGGGTCGGTGTTCTCGTCCCAGGCCTTCTCCAGGAGCTGCTCCGCCGAGACGACGGCGCCCTCGCTGCGCATCAGCACCTCCAGGACCGCGAACTCCTTCGGCGCGAGCTGGACCTCCTTGCCGTCGCGGAAGACCTCGCGGCGGTTCGGGTCCAGCTTGATGCCGGCGCGTTCCAGGACGGGCGGCAGCGGCACGCTCGTCCGCCGGCCGAGGGCGCGCACGCGTGCGATGAGCTCGCTGAACGCGAAGGGCTTGGGCAGATAGTCGTCGGCGCCGATCTCCAGGCCCTCGACACGGTCGCTGACGTCGCCGGACGCGGTGAGCATCAGCACGCGCGTGGGCAGCCCGAGCTCGACGAGCTTGCGGCAGACGTCGTCGCCGTGGACGAGGGGGAGGTCGCGGTCGAGGACGACCACGTCGTAGTCGTTGACGCCGATGCGCTCCAGGGCGGCCGCACCGTCGTACACGACGTCGACGGCCATGGCCTCCCGGCGCAGTCCGGTGGCCACCGCATCGGCGAGCAGCTGCTCGTCCTCGACGACGAGTACGCGCACGTCGCTTGTCCTTCCTCTGTCCACCCGCGTAGCGCGTCACAGGCGCGCTCGGGCAGGGTGTTCGTGGGTGTGTGACCTCCATCCTGCCTTTTTCGGCCGTAAGTCGGCTGTAAGGCGACCCCGTGCGGGAAGAGCGGGGGCGCTCGACCGGGAATGCGGGATTTTTTCGTCCGGTTGAGGTTTCCGTCCGAGAGACCGAGGGGAGGACGGCTTTACACCCCGCGATCACGCTCTGCTTGTGCCGCACCACCATGCGGCACCGATCCGCTTTTCCGCAGAGTGGGCGTGGGTGTCCGGCACCGTCGCCGCCCGGCCGGGGTGGCGCTGGGCATCCACAGGAGACGTGATCGCCCCTTCCGAACGGCACACCCCCGTGCCAACGACCCACGACCCAGGACGAGGGGGCGCAGCATGGACGCATTCACCGCAGGACTTCTGCAGCGCATAAGGGCGACCGAGTCCGACCTGACCAGGGCTCGCGACGAGGGCGACGACTTCCTCGTCGAGGTGGAGCAGGGCGAGCTCGACGACCTGCGCCGCCTCGCCGCCGACCACGGTGTGGAGGTCGGCGCGCAGAGCGTCTGATCCACGGCCCGCACGCACGACAGCGATCCCCCCGGCAGATCCAGACCGGGGGGATCGCTGCTTTTTCAGGGCTCGGTTCGCCTCCGGGGCGCTTGTGCCTGTGTCGAGACGGCGATCGTGATCGGCCCCTCCTTCGTCGGGCACTGCGCGCGATCGCCGTCTCGACACAGGCGCGCCCCTTCGGCTCACTCGCCGAAGGGCGCCCTTTTCCGGTGTGGCTCCGGTGTGGACTCAGTCGTGCCAGGCGCCCAAGGCGTCCAGGCGGGTCTGGAGGGCCTCGAAGAGGACCGGTGGGGCCGCGACGGTCAGGTCGGTCGAGAGGGGCTCTCCGGGGCGGCCACCGGTCAGGGCGCCCGCCTCCCTGGCGATGATGTCCCCCGCCGCGTAGTCCCACGGGTTCAGACCGCGCTCGTAGTACGCGTCGAGGCGGCCCACGGCCACGTCGCAGAGGTCGATCGCGGCCGAGCCGCCGCGCCGGATGTCCCGGACGTGCGGGATCAGCTCGCGCAGTACGTCGGCCTGCTTGGCCCGGCGCTCGGCCAGGTAGCCGAAGCCGGTGCCGACGAGGGCCAGCTCCGGCTCCGGAGCGGGTCGGACGCGCGCGGGGCGGTCGTTCAGGAACGCGCCCTCGCCGAGGACGGCCCGGAACGTCTCGCCGCGCACCGGGGCGTGGACCACGCCCACGACCGTCTCGCCGTCCACCCGGACGGCGATGGAGACGGCCCAACTGGGCAGTCCGTAGAGGTAGTTGACGGTGCCGTCGAGGGGGTCGATGACCCACTGGACGCCGCTGGTGCCCGCGACGCTGGCGCCCTCCTCGCCGAGCACGCCGTCGTCCGGCCTGCGCTCGGCCAGCAGGCCGGTGATCAGCTTCTCGGAAGCGATGTCCATCTCGGTCACGACGTCGACCGCGCTGGACTTGGTGGCGGCGACGCCGAGATCGGCGGGCCGGCCGTCGCGCAGGAAGTCCCCCGCTCGGCGGGCGGCGTCCAGGGCGATCTCCAGCAGTTCGGCCTTCAGGCCGTCCGGACGCTCGGGCTGGTCGGTCACGGTGCTCCTCACGCGTACGGGCTGTCGACGCCCGCGGCGGCGGGCCTGGGGGTCCTGGCCGGGCAGCAGCCGACCGGGCACAGGTGGTGGCTCGCGCCGAGCGTGCCGAGGGCGCAGGGGGTGACCGCGTCCTCGCCGCGCTCGGTCGCCGCTCGCTCCAGTACCAGGTCGCGGACGGCGGCGGCGAACCGGGGGTCGGCGCCCACCGTGGCCGAGCGGCGGACGGGCAGGCCCAGTTCCTCGCCCTTGGCCATGGCCTCGGTGTCGAGGTCGTACAGGACCTCCATGTGGTCCGAGACGAACCCGATGGGTGCCATCACGACGGCCGGGACACCGGCCGCGTGGCGCTCCTGGAGGTGGTCGCAGATGTCCGGCTCCAGCCACGGGACGTGCGGGGCGCCGGAACGGGACTGGTAGACGAGCTGCCAGGGGTGTTCGACACCGGTCCGCTCGCGCACCGCGTCGGCGATGAGTTTCGAGACGTCCAGGTGCTCCGCGACGTACGCGCCGCCGTCCCCGTGGTCCTCGACCGGGCCGGAGGTGTCCGCCGAGGCGGTGGGGATGGAATGTGTGCAGAAGGCGAGGTGGGCGCCGTCGCGGACGTCGTCGGGGAGGGCGGCGAGCGACTCCAGGACGCCGTCGATCATGGGCTCCAGGAAGCCGGGGTGGTTGAAGTAGTGCCGGATCTTGTCGATTCTCGGCAGTTCCAGGCCCTCGGCCTCCAGGGCGGCGAGCGAGTCGGCCAGGTTCTCGCGGTACTGGCGGCAGCCCGAGTACGAGGCGTACGCGCTGGTGGCGAGGACCAGGATGCGGCGGCGGCCGTCGGCGACCATCTCGCGCAGGGTGTCGGTCAGATAGGGCGCCCAGTTGCGGTTGCCCCAGTAGACCGGCAGGTCCAGGCCGTGCTCGGCGAAGTCCTTGCGCAGGGCGTCCAGCAGGGCGCGGTTCTGGTCGTTGATGGGGCTGACCCCGCCGAACAGGAAGTAGTGCTGCCCGACTTCCTTCAGTCGCTCCTTGGGGATGCCTCGACCCCGTGTCACGTTCTCCAGGAACGGGACCACGTCGTCCGGGCCTTCCGGCCCGCCGAAGGAGAGCAGGAGCAGGGCGTCGTAGGGGGTGGCGTCGTGCGCGTGTGGCATGTCTCCGATCCTGCCACCCGGCACCGACGGGCGGGATCCCGGCCCATCCCGAGGATGACTTAGGGTGACCTCATTCGTAAGCTGTATCGACGGAGTTCGCGCCTTACGAGGAACTCACCCCTCCGCTTCCCGGAACGACCGGAGCCCCCGTGCCCAGCCCCTACACCGCCCTGTTCGCCACACCCGGCACCAAGGGCTTCACCGCCGCGGGACTCCTCGGCCGGATGCCGCTGTCCATGATGGGCATCGGCGTGGTCACCATGATCTCCCAG
Source organism: Streptomyces sp. ATCC 21386 (assembly GCF_018728545.1). Lineage (NCBI taxonomy): Bacteria > Bacillati > Actinomycetota > Actinomycetes > Kitasatosporales > Streptomycetaceae > Streptomyces > Streptomyces sp. ATCC 21386. Next base: position 2,229,853 of record NZ_JAAVVL010000001.1, on the reverse strand, counting down.
CTCACCGGCCGGTACGGCCTGGCCGGCGCGCTCTCGGCGACCATCGCCCTGTCCGCCGCCGTGCTCGGCCCGCAGATCTCCCGTCTGGTGGACCAGTACGGGCAGCGGCGGGTGCTGCGTCCGGCGACCCTCGTGGCCCTGGCCGCCTCCGCGGGGCTCCTGGTCGCCGCGCACTACGGCTGGCCGGACTGGGTGCTCTACCTCTGCTCGGCCGGCATCGGCTGTGTGCCGAGCCTCGGGGCGATGACCCGGGCGCGCTGGGCGGCGCTGTACCGGGACACCCCGCAACTGCACACCGCGTACTCGTTCGAGTCGGTCGTCGACGAGGTGTGCTTCATCTTCGGGCCGATCATCTCCATCGGGCTGTCCACGGCGTGGTTCCCGGAGGCCGGACCGCTGCTCGCCGCCTGCTTCCTCGCGGCCGGGGTCTTCTGGCTGACGGCCCAGCGCGCCACGGAGCCGGCGCCGCACCCGCGTGAGCGGCACGACAAGGGGCGTTCGGCGCTGCGTTCACCCGGACTGCAGGTCCTGGTGGCCACGTTCGTGGCCACCGGAGCGATCTTCGGAGCCGTCGACGTGGTCACCGTGGCCTTCGCCGAGGAGCGGGGCCACAAGGCCGCCGCGAGCGTGGTCCTGGCCCTCTACGCGGCCGGTTCCTGCGCCGCCGGCATCGTCTTCGGGTTGCTGCGCTTCTCCGGGGCGGCGGAACGTCGATGGCTGCTGGGCGTGTGCGGCATGGCCGTGAGTATGATCCCCCTCCTACTGGTCGGAAACTTGCCGTTTCTGGCCGTGGCGCTCTTCCTTGCGGGTCTGTCCATCGCACCCACGATGATCACGACGATGTCCCTCATCGAAGAGCACGTACCACGCACGCAACTGACCGAGGGCATGACCTGGGTGGGCACCGGGCTCGCGGTCGGGGTGGCGCTCGGATCCTCGGTCTCCGGCTGGGTGATCGACGCGGCCGGGGCGAAGGCGGGGTATGTGGTTCCGGCGGCGTCCGGGGCCGTCGCGGTCGCGGTCGGTTTTCTCGGGTACCGCCGGCTGCGCAGGCCGGCTCCAAGGCGGGGAGGGCCCCATGAGCACCACAGTGATCGGCAAGAACGGCACGTGGCGTAACTGGGCGGGGAATGTAGCCTCCCGCCCCGTACGGGAGGTCACCCCGGCCACCGTCGAGGAACTCGCCGCGGCCGTACGGAAGGCGGCCGAGGAGGACCTCCGGGTCAAGGCCGTCGGCACGGGCCACTCGTTCACCGCCGCGGCCGCGACCGACGGCGTACTGGTCCGCCCCCAACTGCTGACGGGCATACGCAAGATCGACCGTGAGGCCATGACCGTCACGGTCGCCGCCGGCACTCCGCTCAAGAGGCTCAACGTGGCTCTCGCGCGCGAGGGGCTCTCGCTCACGAACATGGGCGACATCATGGAGCAGACGGTGTCCGGCGCGACCAGCACCGGCACCCACGGCACCGGCCGGGACTCGGCCTCGCTCGCCGCCCAGATCCGGGGGCTCGAACTGGTCACCGCCGACGGGTCGGTGCTGACCTGCTCCGCGACGGAGAACCCCGACGTGTTCGCCGCCGCCCGGGTCGGCATCGGCGCCCTCGGCATCGTCACGGCGATCACCTTCGCCGTGGAGCCGATCTTCCTGCTCACGGCGCGCGAGGAACCGATGCCGTTCGAGCGGGTGCTGGCCGAGTTCGACGAACTGCACGCCGAGAACGAGCACTTCGAGTTCTACTGGTTCCCGCACACCGGCAACACCAACACCAAGCGCAACAACCGCAGCGCGGGCCCCGAGAAGCCGATACCGCAGCTGAACAGCTGGTTCGAGGACGAGTTCCTCTCCAACGGCGTCTTCCAGGTGGCCAACTGGGTCGGCCAGGCGGTCCCCGCGACCATACCGACGATCGCGCAGATCTCCAGCCGCGCCCTGTCCGCGCGGACCTACACCGACATCCCCTACAAGGTCTTCACTTCTCCGCGCCGAGTGCGGTTCGTGGAGATGGAGTTCGCCGTTCCGCGCGAGGCCGTCGTGGACACGCTGCGTGAGCTCAAGGCGATGGTCGACCGTTCGAAGCTGCGCGTCAGCTTCCCCGTGGAGGTGCGCACCGCGCCGGCCGACGACATCACGCTCTCCACCGCCTCCGGCCGCGAGAGCGCCTATGTCGCCGTGCACATGTTCAGGGGCACGCCCTATCAGGCCTACTTCACCGCCGCCGAGCGGATCTTCACCGCACACGAGGGACGGCCGCACTGGGGCAAGGTGCACACGCGGGACACGGACTACTTCGCCAAGGTCTATCCCCGCTTCGGCGAGTTCACCGCGCTGCGTGACCGGCTCGACCCCGAACGGCGTTTCCAGAACGACTACTTGCGCCGCGTGCTCGGGGCGTAGCCGGGCGGACGGGTCTGGCGATCATGTGAAGCACGTCCCTCCCGGGGTCACGAAAAGGTCTGTTCCGGCGGCGTATTGACGTCTCCCATGAGAAGTTGGGCGGCGTGCCGATCCACGCAAGTGGCCCGAATGGAGTACTGTTGCGAGCCCTGGGTCCGGACTCCCGCCAGGGTGTCCGGGGCCTTCGAGGACCGCCGGGAGGGGGATCGTTGCACAGGGTGATGAGGTTCGTCACTTAGCGTTGCGAATTGATAACCGTGCCATAACGGCGACCTCGGGCTCACGCCCGACACGCCGGGCAACTCGGCAAGGTTGTGGCAGGCTGCACCCGGGCAGGCCACACTCGACTAGCGGAAGCAGCGACGCACGTGACGTCGGCAGGCACCACCCGGGAGGTCCCCATGCCCGAACTGCGTGTCGTGGCCGTCTCCAATGACGGCACACGGCTGGTGCTGAAGGCTGCCGATTCCACGGAGTACACGCTGCCGATCGACGAGCGGCTGCGTGCCGCCGTGCGCGGCGACCGTCCCCGCCTCGGCCAGATCGAGATCGAGGTGGAGAGCCATCTCCGGCCTCGTGACATCCAGGCGCGGATACGCGCGGGTGCCACGGCCGAGGAGGTCGCGCAGCTCGCCGGCATTCCCGTCGACCGGGTCCGCCGGTTCGAGGGTCCCGTCCTCGCCGAGCGTGCCTTCATGGCAGAGCGGGCGCGCAAGACCCCGGTCCGCCGCCCCGGCGAGAACGCCGCGGGACCCCAGCTCGGCGAGGCCGTCCAGGAGCGACTGCTGCTGCGCGGTGCCGAGAAGGACACCGTCCAGTGGGACTCGTGGCGCCGCGACGACGGCACCTGGGAAGTGCTGTTGGTGTACTGCGTCGCGGGTGAACCGCACTCGGCGAGCTGGACCTACGACCCGCCCCGGCGGCTCGTCCAGGCCGTCGACGACGAGGCGCGGTCGCTGATCGGCGAATCCGACGACCTCGGGACGCCCGAGCCGAGTTTCCCGTTCGTGCCGAGGATCGCGCGGCTGCCCCGTGACCGCCCCCTGGACCGCCAGGCGGAACGTCCCGTCCTGCCCGCGCCGCCCGAGGCCGACGAGGAGATGGTGAGCGAGCGCGACTCGCTCACCAGCATCCTGGAAGCCGTCCCCAGCTACCGGGGCGACCTGGTGGTGCCCGAACTGCCCTCCGCCGAACCGCAGGAGGACTCCGTCTCCGTCGAGGAAGTTGCGGAGGAGGAGTCCGCGGCTCCCGCTGCCTCGGCCGGTTCCGCCTACGCGGACGTCCTCATGCCACGGTCGGTCAACGGTCACCGGGACCGGCTGATCGGTGCCACCGACCGCCAGGCCGAGGCGGACGGCGTCCGACCGGGTCGGCGCGCCGCGGTGCCGAGCTGGGACGAGATCGTCTTCGGTACGAGACGCAAGAAACAGGAGTAGCGGGCCTCCGACGGTGGGGGTCCGAGCGGTCGCTCCTTCCAGCAGCAGATCCGTTTCTCTCGGGTACGGGTCTCGGGTGCCATCGCGAGGTGCGGGATCGGTCATTCATACGTGTGTGGGGCCCACGTCGTTCAGACGTGGGCCCCACACGTGCCGTCAGCGCCAGGTCACTGGGGGTCGGGTCCGGTGGCCACCGGGCGGTCGCCGTCCCGGGACCACTCCGACCACGAGCCCACGTAGAGGGCCGCCGGGATTCCCGCCACGGCCAGCGCCAGCACCTGGTGGGCGCCGGAGACACCGGAACCGCAGTACACGCCGACCTCGGAGTCGGCGGTCGCGCCGAGTCCCTTGAAGCGGTCGGTGAGTTCGGCGGCGGTCCGGAAGAGGCCGGATTCGGCCACGTTCTCCGTGGTCGGGGCCGACACCGCGCCCGGGATGTGCCCGCCGACCGGGTCGATGGGTTCCACGTCGCCCCGGTAGCGTTCGGCGGCCCGCGCGTCCAGGAGCAGCCCGGTGCGGGCAAGCGCCGCGGCGCCGTCCGCGTCGAGCAGCGGCAGCGCGCCGGGAACGGGCTCGAAGGTCCCCGGGGCGGGCTCCGGGATCTCCGCCGTCAGCGCGCCCGTCCAGGCCGCCAGACCGCCGTCCAGGACCCGCACCGAGGGGTGGCCGGCCCAGCGGAGCAGCCACCACGCGCGCGCTGCGGCCCAGTTGAGCCCGCCGTCGTACACGACGACGGCACGGTCGGCCGAGACACCGGCCGCCCGCATCGCCGTACCGAAACCGTCCAGGTCGGGCAGCGGATGGCGGCCGCCGGAACCGGCCGGACCGGCGAGCTCGGCGTCCAGGTCGACGAAGACGGCTGTCGGGATGTGCGCCTTCTCGTACTCGGGGCGCAGGTTGGGGCCGCCCAACTGCCAGCGGACGTCCAGGATCACCGGCGGACGGGCTCCCGCCAGCTCGTTGGCGAGTTCGGGGGCCGAGATGATGGCGTTCATGGCCCCATCCTCGCGCACGGGGTGGCCGCCTCGCCCGGCTCCCGCTACTCTGCCCGCCGAGCGGTGCCGATCACCGGGCGTACGGGATCAGGCACGAGCAGTACAACTGACGGACACCATACGGCGGCGGTGTTGGACGAGAGCCTGGACCGGCGAGCCGGGCATCCTCGCGTACCCGCGCGTCGAGCGGCGGTGCGGCGCGGACCCTCGGCGCTACGGGTGGTGCGAGCATCGGCACGGGGCGTGATCGCGCGTGGACGCGGTACACGCGTACCGAGGGCGACGGACACGGCCACCGCCAGGGGCCGAGGAGAGAGTGACGATGACCGAGGCACGGGGGTCGACCGGCCTGAACGGCACCGTGTATCCACCGGGCACACCCTGCTGGGTGAGTCTGATGGTGCACGGCACGGCCACGACCCAGGAGTTCTACGGGGCGCTGTTCGGCTGGGAGTTCCAGCCCGGCCCCCAGCAGCTCGGCCCGTACGTGCGGGCCCTGCTCGACGGGCGGCAGGTGGCGGGGATCGGCCAGCTGCCGCCGGACCGTCATCTCCCCATCGCCTGGACGCCCTACTTCGCCTCGGCCGACGCGGACCGGACGGCGGAGGCCGTGCGGCACTGCGGCGGCACCGTCGGCGTGGGCCCGTTGGACGCCGGTGACGCGGGCCGGCTGGTGATCGCCTCCGACCCCGCGGGCGCCGTCTTCGGCGTCTGGCAGGCGGCGGGACACCTCGGCGCGGACATCACCGGCGTCCCTGGAACGCCCGCGTGGGACGAACTCCTCACCGTCGACAGCTCGCTGGTGGCCAAGTTCTACGAGACGGTCTTCGGCTACGAGGAGGAGCCGGTGGTCTCCACCGACCTCGACTACATCACCCTGCGCGTGGGGGGCCGCCCGGTGGCCGGCATCCATGGCGTCGGCAGCGCGCTCCCCCGGGACCGGGGGCCCCACTGGCTGACCTACTTCGAGGTGGCCGACCCCGACGAGGCCGCCGACCGCGTCATCGAACTCGGCGGCCAGGTCCTCGAACCGGCCCATGACACCCCGCACGGCCCGGTGGCCACCCTGGCCGATCCGGAGGGCGCGAAGTTCGCGGTGGTGCGCACGGAAGACCGGACCGCCGACGGGGACGGTCACACGGTCGAGTGAACCGGGGCGGGGGCCGGCGCCGGACCGCTCGGGTCAGACCGTCTCGACCGGGAGGACGTCCGGGGAAAGGGCACTCGCGTGGGCCGTGGCGGCCGTCATCCGGCGGCGGTGGTGACGGCGGCAGAGGACCTCGTAGCCGATGTCGTCGGGCTGGTTGACATCGCCGACGACGACCTGGGCGCCCTCGACGACCATCTGACCGCCTATGGTGCGGGCGTTGTGGGTGGCGCGAGCACCGCACCAGCACAGGGCCTCGACCTGGAGGACCTCGACGCGGTCGGCCAGCTCGACCAGCCGCTGGGAGCCGGGGAAGAGCTTGGAACGGAAGTCGGTGGTGATGCCGAAGGCGTACACGTCCAGGCCCAGGTCGTCCACGACGCGGGCGAGTTGGTCGATCTGCCCGGGGGCGAGGAACTGGGCCTCGTCGGCGATCACATAGTCCGCGCGGCGCCCCTGGGAGAGGTGGTCGACGAGATAGGCGTAGAGGTCCTGGCCGTCCTCGACCTCCACGGCGTCCGTGACGAGGCCCAGTCGTGACGACAGCTTGCCCTCGCCCGCGCGGTCGTCACGCGTGAAGATCATGCCCTGGAGGCCGCGCGCCGAGCGGTTGTGCTCTATCTGGAGGGCCAGCGTCGACTTCCCGCAGTCCATGGTTCCGGAGAAGAACACCAGCTCGGGCATGGCGAGTTGAGCACCTTTCGGCGAGGAGGGCGAGGGGGCGGCGGGTCCGGAGGGCGGGCGTGGTGGGCGGCGGCAGGGCCTCTCAGGAGCGTACTTCGAGGAGCGGGACCAGCTGTTCGACGGGGGTCATCGAACCGTGGTTGCCGACCATCGCCGACTCCTTGGGCTCCCGCTCGGAAGCGACGATCAGGACGTCGTCGTGGGCCGCCGCGACCACGTCCCCGATGCGGGCGTACACGCGTTCGTCGATGTGCGGGCCGAACCAGCCCGCCGCGACGGCCTCGTCGCGCGAGGCGATCCAGAACTGCTCGCCGAGCACCTCGCGCCAGCAGGTCAGGACGTCCGACTCGGCGCCCGGCACCGCGTAGACATGGCGGGCCCGGCCCTCGCCGCCCAGCAGGGCGACCCCGGCGCGCAGCTCCCAGTCCTCGTCGAAGTCGATGCGGTGCCGCTCGTCGAACGGGATGTCGAGCATGCCGTGGTCGGCGGTGACGTACAGGGCGGTGCGCGGCGGGAGTTGCTCGGCCAGACGCTGGACCAGCCGGTCGACGTGCATGAGCTGGCCGCGCCACGCGTCGGAGTCGACACCGAAGCGGTGCCCCGCGCCGTCCAGCTCGGAGTAGTACGTGTAGATCAAGGCGCGGTCCCCGGCGGCCAGTTGCTCGGCGGCCAGGTCCATGCGCTCCTCGCCGGAGAGGCGGCCGTGGAAGGTGCCTCCGCTCAGCGCGATCTGCGTGAGGGGCGTGTTCTGGAAGGCCGGGGAGGTGACCTGGGCGGTGTGCACACCCGCCCGGTCGGCGAGCTGGAAGATCGTGGGGTACGGCTGCCACGCCTTCGGCGAGGTCCATGGCTGCCAGCGGAGCTGGTTCATCAGCTCCTCGGTCTGCGGGTTGCGGACCGTGTAGCCGGGCAGACCGTGCGCACCCGGGGGGAGGCCGGTGCCCACGGAGGCGAGGGAGGTCGCGGTGGTGGCCGGGTATCCCGCGGTGATGGGGCGGCCGGTGCCGCCGCGCGAGGACGCCAGCAGGGCCGTCAGATAGGGCGCCTCGTCGGGGTGCGCCTTCAGCTGCTCCCAGCCCAGGCCGTCGACCAGGAACACACAGGCCCGGTCGGTCCCCGTCAGTTCCGGTATCGAGGCGGTCGTGTCGGGAACGCCCATGCCCGCCGCGAGGGTGGGCAGGAGGTCGGCGAGCGAACCGGCGCCGTACTCGGGGACGGGGGCGGAGCCGAGGGCCAGGGGTTCCGGGTGGTCCCAGGTGGGCAGCGCCATCAGCGGGCGGTGTCCGCGGTGGCCTCGGAGAGGGACTGCGCGAAGGCCAGGGCCTGGCGGACGGTCTCCGGGCCGTCCCCGGCCTCGCTGACGCGCAGGCTGAGGTCGTCCGCCGTCGAACTGCCCGTGTACCCGTGGTCCGCCTCGCAGTTGGGGTCGCCGCAGGCGGCGGGCTCCAGGTCGATGCGGGAGACGGCGCCCCAGCCGATGGTCAGGACGACCTCGCGGGGCAGGGTGCCCGGGGTGTACGACTCGGGGTTGGCGACGACCCGGCTGAGCACGACCGACGAGATCCGGCCGATCTTCACCGACTCGGTCGACGTCGTGGCGTACGGCGTCGGCGAGGTGCTGTCCGCGGCCTGCTCGTCGGTGTGGCTCACGATGAAGCGGTTGCCCGTGAGGACGAGGACGGTGACATGGCGCCGCACCTCGTTCGCGTCGAACGTCGTCTCCTGATGGACCAGGTACGACTTGATGGCCTCGCCGCCGACAGCGGCCTCCACCGCCTCGGCCACGAGGGCCGGGTAGTAGCCGCTGCGCTCGATCGCCGCACGCAGCCCCTGGGTCGTCGTACTGGTCTTGGCCATGACGTCCATCCTACGGGGGCGCACTGACTGCGAGGGACCGCTCTGCCGTCTCCGTTCTGTCGTGGACGGATCAACGTGGGGGTCGTGCGACGCGCTCTCAGTACACGGGCAGGGTCCTCGGGCCGAGGTCGTCGCGGACGGGCGGGCGCGCGAGCCGGACGGTGGCGCCCAGCACGCTGAGGCCCTGCTGGGCCACCACGACGGGCTCCAGGGAGACCGCCACGACCTCGGGGTGGTCGTCGACCAGCCGCGACACCCGCAGCAGCAGCTCTTCCAGGGCCTCGGTGTCCACGGGGGCCGAGCCCCTCCAGCCGAAGAGGAGGGGTGCGGTCCGGATCGAGCGGACCAGTGCGGCCGCGTCCCGCTCGGTGGCCGGGATCAGGCGGTGCGCCATGTCGCCGAGCAGTTGCGACGCGGGGCCGGCGAGACCGAACGAGAGGACCGCTCCGGCCGCCGGGTCCACCACCGTCCGCACGATCGTGTCGACGCCGCGCGGAGCCATGCCCTGCACGACCGGACGCAGCTCGTCCGGGCCCCCGAAGAGCTCCGTCAACTCGGCGTACGCCCGCCGCAGTTGCTCCTCGTCCGCCAGGTCGAGCCGTACGCCGCCGAGGTCGGCCCGGTGCCGCAGGTGGGGGGCGGTCGTCTTGAGCGCGACGGGATAGCCGATGAGCCGCGCCGCCCTCGCGGCCTCGTCGGGCGTCGGCGCGGGGCGCGCCTGCCGCAGACGGATGCCGTACCGCGCGAGCAGCGCGCCCGTCTCGTCCTCGCCGAGGGTGAGCCCCTCTCCCCTGGCCGGCAGCGCGTCGATCTGCTCGGCAGCGCCCTTCTCGTCGATGTCCTCGTACTCGGGCACCCGCCCCGGCTCCGCCGCCTCCCGCCGCCACTGGGCGTAGTTCACGGCTTCGGACAACGCCCGAACGGCCCGCTCGGCGGCGGGATAGGCGGGGATGAGCCGAGACCCGCCCGACGCCGGCGGCATCGCCGCCCCGGGCTCCACACCCGTACCTTCCGACACGGCCCCGCCCCGTCCACCTGCCGCGCCGGGAAGCGCCGCACCCGGGCGGGCCTCGCCGGCGCCCGCAGCTCCCTGACCTGCCGCGCCGGAGCCGGCGGGGTTCGTCGCGCCGCCGGGCGGGACCGCGGCCGCGCTCGTTCCCGCCGCCCGCCGCGTCGCGTCCGCCCGCTGGATCCCGTCCGCCCCTGCGGATGCCTGCCGGTCCGTCGTCCCGACCGCCTCACCGGTTCCTTCCGGACTCGCGACGTCTTTCGGCCTCGCGACGCCTTCCGGGCCCGCGCCGAGGGGCCTGTCGGTGGACTGGGGGGCCGTGCTGGCCGCGGCCGACAGCGCTTCCGCGAGGCCGCCCAGCTCCACGTGGACGACCAGCACCGGCTTCGACGGGTTCGCGGCGGCGGCCGACCGCAGGGCCTCCGCCAGGGCCGCGTCCCCCGGCGACGTCTCGCCCAGCGCGGGTATGGCCGTCACCACCACCGCGTCGCACGAGTCGTCGGCGAGGGCCCGCGACAACGCCGAGTGGAAGTCCCGCGCCGAGGCCCCCGTCGACAGGTCCAGCGGCGGCAGCGGTCGCAGCCCCTCGGAGAGACACGCGTCGTACGTGAGCATCCCGAGCGACTCGGAGTTCCCCAGGATCGCCACCCGCGGCCCCGCCGGCAGCGGCTGCCGGGCCAGCAGCAGCCCCGCGTCGACCAGTTCCGTGATCGTGTCGACCCGGATCACCCCGGCCTGGCGCAGCAGCGCGGACACGGTGGTGTGCGGCAGCTGGGTGGCGCGCACGGCGTGCCCCAGGGGCGCGGAGCCATGGCGCGCCCCCTGCACCACCACGAGCGGCTTGACCGCGGCCGTGCGCCGGGCGAGTCGGGTGAACTTACGAGGGTTGCCGATGGACTCCAGGTACATCAGGACGACATCGGTGTCCGGATCCTCGTACCAGTACTGCAGGACGTCGTTCCCGGAGACGTCCGCCCGGTTGCCGGACGAGACGAACGTGGAGACGCCCGTGACCCCGGTGACCCCTCCCCCGCGCCGGTGCAGCCGGGAGAGCAGCGCGATCCCGATGGCGCCGGACTGGGCGAACAGACCGATGCGCCCGGAGCGCGGGGTCTCGGGGGCGAGCGAGGCGTTGAGCCGGACGTCGGGGGCGGTGTTGATGATCCCGAACGCGTTCGGCCCGATGATGCGCATGCCGTACGTGCGAGCCTGGCGCACCAGTTCGCGCTGGCGTTCGCGGCCTTCGGGCCCGCTCTCGGCGTATCCGGCGGAGACGACCACGAGGCCCTGCACCCCGTGCTCCCCGCACTCGGCGACGACCTGGGGGACGTGGGCGGCGGGGACGGCGACGACCGCGAGGTCGACGGGCCCCTCGATGTCGGTGACGGACCGGTGCGCGGGGACCCCGGCGAGCTCCTTCTCGTCCTCCCCGAGCGCCTTGTTCACCGCGTACAGCCGCCCGGTGAACCCCGCCTCCCGGAGGTTGGCGAGCACGCTGCGGCCCACTCCGCCCGGTGTGCGCCCCGCGCCGATCACGGCGACCGAGCCGGGGGCGAGCAACCGCTGGACGGACCGGGCCTCGGCTCGCTGCTCCCGGGCCCGCTGGACGGCCACGGAGCGGTCGGTGGGCTCCAGGTCGAACTCCAGTCGGACGACGCCGTCCTCGAAGCTGCGCTGCTGCTGGTACCCGGCGTCGGTGAACACCTTGATCATCTTGCTGTTGGCCGGCAGCACCTCGGCGGCGAAGCGTCTGATGCCCCGCTCGCGGGCCACGGCGGCGATGTGTTCGAGCAGGGCGGAGGCGACGCCGCGGCCCTGGTGGGCGTCCTGCACGAGGAAGGCGACCTCGGCCTCGTCGGCGGGCGCGGACGCGGGCATGCCGTCGGCGCCGATGCGGTCGTAGCGTACGGTGGCGATGAACTCGCCGCCGACGGTGGCGGCGAGCCCCACCCGGTCCACGAAGTCGTGGTGCGTGAAGCGGTGGACGTCCTTGGCGGACAGGCGAGGGTACGGCGCGAAGAAGCGGTAGTACTTCGACTCGTCCGAGACCTGCTCGTAGAAGCTGACGAGACGCTCGGCGTCATCAACGGTGATGGGCCTGATGCGTGCGGTGCCGCCGTCGCGCAGCACCACGTCGGCCTCCCAGTGGGCGGGGTACTCGTGCCGGTCCGACGAGGTCTGCATGGGCCCCAGAGTACGGCTCGCGTCCGACAACGGCGCGGGGCAGTCTGGGGTGGCACGACAGAAGCACAACACAAGCGCGACAGCCGGTTCGTGGTCAGGCCGTGGGCCCGTTCCGGTACGTCGCCCCATATGGGAAACTGGTCTAGACAACCCGGTCTAGACCTCTCTGCAGCACCCGAGACACCTGAAGGGCAGCATCACATGGCTGAGCGCCGCGTCAACGTCGGCTGGGCCGAGGGCCTCCACGCCCGCCCCGCATCCATCTTCGTCCGGGCCACCACGGCCTCCGGTATCCCCGTGACGATCGCCAAGGCCGACGGCAACCCCGTCAACGCGGCCTCCATGCTCGCGGTCCTGGGCCTCGGCGCCCAGGGCGGCGAGGAGATCGTGCTCGCCTCCGACGCCGAGGGCGCGGACGTCGCGCTCGACCGTCTGGCGAAGCTCGTCGCCGAGGGGCTGGAAGAACTCCCCGAGACGGTCTGAGCGACCAGGTAACCCGAGCGGAAAGGCCTGAAAGGCCACCCCCGCACACATCGAAGGGCTCGTCCATTTTATCGGACGGGCCCTTCGCATTTACCTCTTATTTCCGGTCTGCGGGCAGCAGAAAAAATGCCCCTCGGAATTCTTCCCTCTTTGTATACGGCGTACGTGTTAATGCCGCAGGCTCGGCATGTTTACGGGGTGTTGCGAAGTCCTCACACGCTCCGGACGCTCCGCCCCGCCGCCCCCGGCCGGAAATCGGAGCCGGTGCGCGGCGGTGGCCCGCTCGGTGTGCAGGGACGTGATCGTCCGGGCCCGGTCGCTGTCGCCGCGCGCGACCGCGTCCACGATGCTGCCGTGCTCCGCCCACGACTCCACGGGGTCGGACGGCGCCTCCACCGCGTACATCCAGGCGATCTTGTGCCGCAGCTGGGCGAGTGTCGAGGTCAGGGCAGGGCTGCCGGACGCCTGTGCGAGCGTCTCGTGGAACCAGCCGCCCAGGGAGCGCAGATCCTCGCTGTTGCCCCTCCTGGCCCGCTCCTGGCCCAGCCTGACCAGGCCGCGCAACACCTTGAGGTGCGCCTCCGTACGGCGCTGCGCGGCGCGGGCGGCCCCCAGGGGCTCCAGCAGCATGCGCATCTCCAGCAGGTCGGCAGCCTCCTGCTCGGTCGGCTCGGCGACGCACGCGCCCGCGTGCCGACGGGTCACCACGAACCCCTCGGCCTCCAGCGTGCGCAGGGCCTCGCGCACGGGCACCCGGCTGACGCCGTACCGGCGGGCGAGCAGTTCCTCGGTGAGCCGGCTGCCGCGCTCGTAGACACCCGCGACGATGTCATCACGGATCGCCGTGCATACCGAGTGCGCCGGAATACGCATGACCGACCTCCGCCTTAATCCCCGTGAAACGTCGATGATTGACGTGTGTTCCAGCGACTCTATTGCAGCGGGCGGGAATTTCCGATGGCGGACCGGAATCCGAGGATATTTTTTGGACAGGAGCTACGTCACACGGCGGGTATGCGCGAACGAGGAAAGCCCCGGCTCGGTGAGCCGGGGCCTCCAGGGAAGCGTCGGGTACGCGTCAGACGTTCACGCCGTGCGAACGCAGGTACGCGGCGGGGTCGATGTCCGAGCCGTACTCGGCCGTCGTCCGGGCCTCGAAGTGCAGGTGCGCCCCGGTGACGTTGCCGGTCGCCCCGGAGAGGCCTATCTGCTGCCCCGGGGTGACCGTCTGGCCGACGGAGACGCCGATGGACGACAGGTGGCCGTACTGGGTGTAGGTGCCGTCGTTCATCTTGATGACGATGTTGTTGCCGTAGGCACCGCCCCAGCCCGCCTCGACGACGGTGCCGGCGCCGACCGCGAGGACGGCCGTGCCGGACGCGGCGTGGAAGTCGACACCGGTGTGGCTGCCGGAGGACCAGACGGCACCGCCGGTCTTGTAGCCGGTGGAGATGTAGGAGCCGCTGATGGGGGCGACATAGGCGTTGAGGCGCTCACGCTCGGCCGCGCGGGCGGCGCGGGCCTTGATCTCCTCGCGCTCCTTGGCGGCGGCACGTTCCTGCTCGGCCTTCTCGGCGGCGGCCTTCCTGGCCTCCTCCTGTGCCTTCTTCTTCACCGCGGCCACCTCGGCCGCCTGCTCCTGGGCGGCGGCCTGGGCGTCGACCTGGTCGGCGACCGTGTCGCCGAGGGTGATGATCTGGTTCAGGCCGGTCTGCTCGACGGCGGGCTCCTCCGCGGCGAGCGCGGGGCCGGCCAGGGTGCCGAAGACGCCGGTGGTGGTGAGAGCGGCCACGCCCACGTTCCTCGTGGTCGCGCGCTGCACACGGCTCGGACGGCGGTGCTTCCCGGGGGCGCGGGTGAACGCCATGAAGTGGCTGGTCCTTTCCTTCCTTCTCGCCTACCGGGTTAGCTGACGGGTTCGGAGCAGGAAGGTCTCCTACGGCCACCCCTCGTTTCGCGTCGCTCCGCGAAGGGCACCCGATTCACCCCAGGGACTGTGATGGGTCCCCGGCTCCCCTGGCTCGCGCCATGTGGGGACTCGGCGATGACTGTCCGGTGCCGCGGCTGCGGCGAACTTCTGACGAACAGCCGGACCGACGCTAAGTGGGACGTCTTCGAAATAACAAACGGATCACAGGATTTGTTAACTACGCCACAGGGCAGACACACAACCTCCGCCATCAATACGGACAAACAGGGGCCCTGGTGACTGTTCCGTCACCAGGGCCCCACTGACACGCGTCCGTCCGGTCGCCCCCTACTCGGCCGGGACGACGGTGACTTCGCCGATTCCGAGGGCCCTGACGGGCTCCTCGATCTGCGCTGCGTCCCCGACGAGGACGGTCACCAGACGGTCCACCGGGAAGGCGCTCACGGCCGCCGCGGTGGCCTCCACGGTGCCGGTGGCGGCGAGTTGGCGGTACAGCGTCGACTGGTAGTCGTCCGGCAGGTACTGCTCGACCTGGTCGGCCAGCGTGCTCGCCACGGCCGCGGCCGTCTCGAACTTGAGGGGTGCCACCCCGACGAGGTTCTGCACGGCGACGTCGCGCTCGGCGTCGGTCAGGCCCTCGGCCGCGAGGGTGCGCAGCACCGTCCACAGGTCATCGAGCGCCGGACCGGTGTTGGGGGTGTCGACGGAACCGCTGATGGCGAGCATCGAGATGCCCGAACCGTCGGGCGCGGCCCGCAGCACCTGGCCGAACGCCCGCACGCCGTAGGTGTAACCCTTCTCCTCGCGCAGGACGCGGTCCAGGCGGGAGGTGAGGGTGCCCCCGAGGCAGTAGGTGCCGAGCACCTGCGCCGGCCACACGCGGTCGTGCCGGTCGGCGCCGACGCGGCCGATGAGCAACTGGGTCTGCACGGAACCGGGCCGGTCCACGATGATCACGCGCCCCGTGTCGTCGGCGGTCACCGACGGCACGGGCCGCGGCGCGCCCGGGGAACCGGTCCAGGCGCCCAGGGTGTCGGCGAGCAGGGCGTCGAGGTCGACGCCAGTGAGGTCGCCGACGACCACGGCGGTGGCCGTCGCGGGGCGCACGTGGCGCTCGTAGAAGGCGCGTACGGCCGCGGAGTCGATGCCCTCGACGGTCTCCTCGGTGCCCTGGCGGGGCCGCGACATCCGGGAGGTGGCCGGGAACAGCTGCCGGGACAGCTCCTTGGCGGCCCGGCGGCCCGGGTTGGCCGTCTCGTGCGGGATCTCGTCGAGCCGGTTGGCCACCAGCCGCTCGATCTCCGCGTCCTCGAACGCCGGCGCCCGCAGGGCGTCGGCGAGCAGGCCGAGGGCCTTCTCCAGCCGCGACACCGGCACTTCGAGGGACAGCCGCACACCGGGGTGGTCGGCGTGCGAGTCGAGGGTGGCGCCGCAGCGCTCCAGCTCGGCGGCGAACTCCTCTGCCGTGTGCTTGTCGGTGCCCTCGGAGAAGGCCCTGGTCATGATGGTGGCGACGCCCTCGATGCCGGCGGGCTCGGCGTCCAGGGGAGCGTCGAGGAGCACCTCCACCGCGACGACCTGCTGGCCGGGCCGGTGGCAGCGCAGCACGGTCATGCCGTTGTCCAGGGTGCCGCGCTCGGGCGCCGGGAACGCCCAGGGCCGGGCCTCGCCGGCCTGCGGCTGCGGGTGGAAGTCCATGGTCGCGAGCTCGGTCACTTCGCCGACTCCTCGGTCTCGTCGGTGGTTTCGGCGGCCTCGGCCGCGGCGGTCTCCTCTTCGGCGCTCTCTTCGCCCGCGACGGGCTCGTAGACGAGCACCGCGCGGTTGTCGGGCCTCAGGCGGGCCTTGGCGATCTCCTGGACCTCGTCGGCCGTCACCTCCAGGACCCGGTCGACGGCCGTCAGGGCGAGCTTCGGGTCGCCGAACAGGACCGCGTAGCGGCACAGTTCGTCGGCGCGGCCCGCGACCGTGCCGAGCCGGTCCAGCCACTCGCGCTCCAACTGAGCCTGGGCGCGCTCCATCTCCTCGGCCGTGGGGCCCTCGGCCGCGAACCGGGCCAGCTCCTCGTCGACGGCGGCCTCGATGACGGGCACCTCGACGTCGCCGGAGGTCTTCACGTCCATCCACGCCATGGAGGGGGCTCCGGCGAGCCGCAGCAGCCCGAAGCCGGCCGTGACGGCCGTGCGGTCACGGCGTACGAGCCGGTTGTAGAGGCGGGAGGACTCGCCGCCGCCGAGGATGGTGAGTGCCAGGTCGGCCGCGTCGCACGCGCGCGTGCCGTCCTCCGGCAGCCGGTAGGCGGCCATCAACGCGCGCGCGGGCACGTTCTCCTCGACGACCTCGCGCTGCTGCTCGCCCATGACATCGGGCAGCGCGCCGTCACGGGGCGCGGGCTTGCCGTCGTAGGACGGGATGGAGCCGAAGTACTTCTCGATCCACGCGAGCGTCTGCTCGGGGTCGATGTCGCCGACGACCGACAGGACCGCGTTGTTGGGCGCGTAGTAGGTCCGGAAGAACTGCTGGGCGTCCTCCAGGCTGGCCGCCTCCAGGTCCTCCATCGAACCGATCGGCGTGTGCCGGTACGGGTGGCCCTCGGGGTAGGCCAGGCGGAAGATCTTCTCGAAGGCGGTGCCGTAGGGCACGTTGTCGTACCGCTGGCGGCGCTCGTTCTTGACGACGGCCCGCTGGTTGTCCAGGTTCTTCTGGTCGAGCGCGAGCAGCAGGCTGCCCATGCGGTCGGCCTCCAGCCACAGCGCGAGCTCCAGCTGGTGGGTGGGCATGGTCTCGAAGTAGTTGGTGCGCTCCCAGCTGGTCGTGCCGTTCAGCGAACCGCCCGCGCCCTGGACCAGTTCGAAGTGGCCGTTGTCCTTGACCTGGCCGGAGCCCTGGAACATCAGGTGCTCGAAGAGGTGGGCGAGGCCCGTACGGCCCTCGACCTCGTGGCGCGAGCCGACGTCGTACCAGAGGCACACCGCGGCGACCGGGGTCAGGTGGTCCTCGGAGAGCACCACACGCAGGCCGTTGTCCAGGCGGTGCTCCCTCACTGTCAGGCCTTCGGAGCCGGCCTCGGCTGTGGCCGTGTGACCCATGGGCGGTACGTCCCTTCGATCGCTGTGCTGTGGTCGCGGAATCCGCGGTCTGTCCGAACGTGGAATCGTCGCGGAATCCGCTGTTTTCCTGCCGGTCCTGCCACTGTATGCAAGCGCGCGGACGCCTGGAGAAGTTCCCGGGGCCGGTACGCCGAGAGCGAGACGGCGGTTGCGGGCGACGGTCACTGGTTACAGTCGGCGCACGCCGTTGACGCGGCGGCCCGGGAGGGCGTGCCCGGCGGTCGGCGCCGGGTCGTGTCGGGCCTGTCAGTGCGGCAGTCCACAATGGTGCGCGTCAGATCCCGTTCACCTCCCGGTGAGAGTGAGCTGGAGACGTGAGCGCCCCGTAGGTGAGCGACCAGAAAAAGAGGAGCCGGCAGCGATGGCCCGCCGCAGCACGAAGACCCCGCCGCCCGACGACGCGTTCGAGGAGAAGATCCTCGACATCGACGTCGTCGACGAGATGCAGGGCTCCTTCCTGGAGTACGCGTACTCGGTCATCTACTCCCGAGCCCTGCCCGACGCCCGCGACGGCCTGAAGCCGGTGCACCGCCGGATCGTCTACCAGATGAACGAGATGGGTCTGCGCCCCGACCGCGGCTATGTGAAGTGCGCCCGCGTCGTCGGCGAGGTCATGGGTAAGTTGCACCCGCACGGCGACTCCTCGATCTACGACGCCCTGGTGCGCCTCGCCCAGCCCTTCTCCATGCGGCTCCCCCTGGTGGACGGCCACGGGAACTTCGGCTCCCTGGGCAACGACGACCCGCCGGCCGCCATGCGGTACACCGAGTGCCGGATGGCCGACGCGACGAGCCTGATGACGGAGTCGATCGAGGAGAACACGGTCGACTTCGCGCCCAACTACGACGGCCAGGAGCAGGAGCCGGTGGCGCTGCCCGCCGCCTTCCCGAACCTGCTGGTCAACGGCGCGTCCGGCATCGCCGTCGGGATGGCGACCAACATGCCGCCGCACAACCTGGGCGAGGTCATCGCCGCCGCCCGCCACCTCATCCGGTACCCGAACGCCGACCTGGACACGCTGATGAAGCACGTCCCGGGCCCCGACCTGCCGACCGGCGGGCGGATCGTCGGGCTCTCCGGCATCAAGGACGCGTACGCGACGGGCCGCGGCACCTTCAAGATCCGTGCCACGGTGGCCGTGGAGAACGTCACGGCCCGCCGCAAGGGCCTCGTCGTCACCGAACTGCCCTTCACCGTCGGCCCGGAGAAGGTGATCGCCAAGATCAAGGACCTGGTCGGGGCGAAGAAGCTCCAGGGCATCGCCGACGTCAAGGACCTCACCGACCGCGCGCACGGCCTGCGTCTCGTCATCGAGATCAAGAACGGCTTCGTGCCGGAGGCCGTCCTGGAGCAGCTGTACAAGCTCACGCCGATGGAGGAGTCCTTCGGCATCAACAACGTGGCCCTGGTCGACGGCCAGCCCCTCACCCTGGGTCTCAAGGAGCTGCTGGAGGTCTACCTCGACCACCGTTTCGAGGTCGTCCGGCGCCGCTCGGAGTTCCGCCGCGGCAAGAAGCGCGACCGGCTCCACCTGGTCGAGGGCCTGCTCACCGCGCTGCTGGACATCGACGAGGTCATCCGGCTGATCCGCTCCAGCGACAACTCCGCGCAGGCCAAGGAGCGCCTGATGGAGCGCTTCGCCCTGTCGGACATCCAGACGCAGTACATCCTCGACACGCCGCTGCGCCGCCTCACCCGCTTCGACCGCATCGAGCTGGAGTCCGAGAAGGACAAGCTCAACACCGAGATCGCCGAGCTGACCCGGATCCTGGAGTCGGACGCGGAGCTGCGCAAGCTGGTCTCCGGCGAACTGGCCGCGGTGGCGAAGAAGTTCGGCACCGAGCGCCGTACGGTCCTGCTGGAGTCCTCGGGCGCCCCGGTGGCCGCGGTTCCGCTCCAGGTCGCGGACGACCCGTGCCGGGTGCTGCTGTCGTCGACAGGGCTGCTGGCCCGTACGGCGAACGGTGAGCCCTTCGCGCCGGACGCGGACGGCAAGCGCGTCAAGCACGACGTCATCGTCTCCGCGGTCCCCGCGACGGCCCGGGGCGAGGTGGGCGCGGTGACCTCCACCGGCCGCCTGCTGCGCCTGAACGTGGTGGACCTGCCGCAGCTGCCGGACACGGCGGCGGCCCCCAACCTCTCGGGCGGCGCACCGCTCGCGGAGTTCCTCTCCCTCCAGGACGGCGAGACGGTCATCTGTCTGATGACGCTCGACGAGTCCTCGCCCGGGCTGGCCATCGGCACCGAGCAGGGTGTCGTCAAGCGCGTCGTCCCCGACTACCCGTCCAACAAGGAGGAGCTGGAGGTCATCACCCTCAAGGAGGGCGACCGGATCGTCGGCGCGGTCGAACTGCGGACCGGCGAGGAGGACCTGGTCTTCATCACGGACGACGCCCAGTTGCTGCGCTACCAGGCCGCCCAGGTCCGCCCGCAGGGCCGCCCGGCCGGCGGTATGGCGGGCATCAAGCTCACCGAGGGCGCGAAGGTCATCTCCTTCACGGCCGTCGACCCGGCCGTGGACGCGGTGGTGTTCACCGTCGCCGGTTCCCGGGGCACCCTGGACGACTCCGTCCAGACCACGGCCAAGCTGACCCCGTTCGACCAGTACCCCCGCAAGGGCCGTGCCACGGGCGGTGTCCGCTGCCAGCGGTTCCTCAAGGGCGAGGACTGCCTGTCCGTCGCCTGGGCGGGCCCGGCCCCGGCCCGCGCCGCGCAGAAGAACGGCACGCCGGCGGACCTCCCGGAGATGGACCCGCGCCGCGACGGCTCGGGTGTCTCCCTGGGCAAGACGGTGTCCTCGGTGGCGGGGCCGGTGTGAGGCCGAGGCTTCAGACGCCGTCGTAGGACGCGTCGGGTTCGTATGAGGCCTCGGGAGCGTAGGGGGCTTCGGGAGCGTATGAGGCCTCGGGTTCGTCGGCCTCTGCCTCCCGGACGTAGCGGAGGACGCCCCACATGCCGTGCTCGTCGGCGTGCGGGGCGTCCTTCTCGCCTCTGCACGCCTCCAACTCCTTGGTCAGGGCGGAGGTGTCGATTCCGGCGCCGATGAGCACGAGCTGGCTGAGACGGCTCCGCTCGCCGCTCGCCCACGGCTCGGGATAGAACCGCAGAAACCGCCCGACGGCGTGCACGGCGTAGCGGTTGCGCGGGTCGTACGGGCCGAAGTCGACGTACCCCTTGATGCGGTAGAGCCCGTCGGTCCGCCCGTCCAGGAACTCCATGAGCCGCCTGGGGTCGAGCGGCACGCCGGAGACGAAGGAAACGCTGTCGTAGCCGGTGTGCAGGTGCCCGGCGTGGTCGGCCCCGTCCTGGTGCCCGTCGTGGTGCCTGTCGTGGTCGTGCCGGTGCAGGTCGTCGAAGGAGAGCTGGCCGATGCGCTGCTCGGAGGGCCTGCAGTCGAACAGGAACTCGGGGTCGATCCGCCCGTAGGTGGCGGGCACGACCGCAGCACGGTCGCTGAGCGAGCGGACGAGCGCCAGGACCCCCGCCCCGTCCTCGGCCCGGTCGAGCTTGTTGACCACCACCAGGTCGGCGATGGCGAGATGGCGGTCGATCTCCGGATGCCGCTGTCGCGTCCGCGTGAACTCGGCCGCGTCGACGACCTCGACGAGCCCCCCGTACACCACTCGGGGGTTCTCGCTGGCCAGCACCATCCGCACGAGTTCCTGCGGCTCGGCGAGCCCGCTCGCCTCGATGACGATGACGTCGATCCCGGCGGAGGGGCGGGCGAGCCGCTCCAGATAGGCGTCCAGCTCACTGACGTCGACGGCACAGCACAGACACCCGTTGCCCAGGGACACGGTGGAGTCCCCGAGCGCCCCGGCGACGGCCATCGCGTCGATCTCGATCGCGCCGAAGTCGTTGACCACGGCGCCGATGCGGCTGCCTCCGCTGCGGTGAAGCAGGTGGTTCAGCAGGGTGGTCTTACCGGACCCGAGGAATCCGGCGAGGACGACCACGGGGATCTGCGGCGAACCCTGCACGACGGCACCAGGGTCCGAACTCGACGACTGGCTCAACACGCGCCCACTCCCACACCGTTGCTCTCAGGGGTCGATCGAATGCCGCACCAGGATACGAGTGGGGCCGCGCACCCCGTCGAGTGAGCGATTGTCAGCGGCGCCCGTGGGGCACACGATGGGCATGGCGCCGGGTCGCGCGACCCACACATCCTTCCGTGCGCCTCCTCTCCGCCTCCCGGTGGACGAGCACCTCTCGGCGACACTGGGAGACGGCAAGCGCCGCCCACCGCTCGCCGGTCCCCAACCTGTCGACCCACACCCGACGACCGGCGGACGGCCGCCTGAATCGGGGATTGACATGACCACACAGAATCATGGGGCACGGGGACTCGGCCCCGCCGCGGCAGCGGGTCTCGCCTTCGCGGCGGGAGCACTGAGCGCGTTCGTCGTGGAGCGGCGTATCGGCACCCTGCTTCGGCGCCTGGAACGCCTGGAACGCGAGACGGAGCAGCGCGCGGCGCTGATCGCCTACCAGCGGCACAACTTCGACCTGGTCATGAAGGCGGCCGCGGACCCGACCCTGTTGCCGGTCCTGAACGCCTACGAGGAGGAACTGTCCACGGACCGGCAACGGCAGTACCTCTTCGCCAACCTCCTCTACACCCACGTCCTCCAGGGCTACCGGGTGGGCGTCTTCAGCCGGGCCGAGCTGTACGGGCACCTCCGCGGCATCTTCCAGAGCACCTTGATGCGTGACTACTGGGCCGCCACGCGCCACCACCGGTCGAGCCTGAAAGAGGGCTCGGAGGAGTCGGAGATCGGCAGGATGGTCGACACGCTGATCACCGACCTGGAGGAAGCGAGCACGGACGAGTGGTGGGTCGTGGGCGAACCTCCCGCCGAATGAAGCCCTTCACCTCGCACGGCGCTCGCGTCACACAGCGCGACCCCCACCCCTGACTTCACTCCATCGCGCCTTCGATGCATGCGCATCAACCGTGTTCTTGGGGCAGAGTTAACACCGCTCGTATCACTACCAACGACCCAAGGATCCGACCCGTTGAAAATCGTGCGCCGCATCGGTGCGTCGCCCCGCGAGAGGGGCAGTGCCGCGGGGCAGACGTGCCCAGACATCTTCGAACTGCAGGACGGTAATTTCGCAGTAATCGGGACAGATCGGACAGAGAAACTCGACCCCGAGCTTCCTGCCGACGCCTCGCGCGCCTCCTACGAGAGGATCGTGGTCATCAGCCGCGAGACTCTCATCCGGGCAAAGTCGGACATCCCCGACGCCTGATCCTGAACGGGGGCTCGCCTGCACTACAGCGCGGGCCCCTCGGGCCGTCGTAGCGCACGAAGCCCTGGGACCCCCACCCACCCCCGTCGGCCCAGTCGGAGTTCGGTCGCGAGCAAGTCAGGTTAGGCTCACCTCTGTGAGTACGTGCACATCCGCGTCCCGACATCTCGACGAGCCTCTCGCCGGGACCGCCGCCACGGCGAGGACATGGCTGCTGCTGGAACAGCCGGGGCCCTGGGGCGTCAAGGCTCTCACCTCCAGCCATCTCGATCCCGCGCTCGGCCGCGCCCTCGAAGCCGCGGCGGAGGGCACCGGCGTACGCGTGGCGCTCATCCGGCGCCCCGGCCGCCACGCGGACTGCCGCGAGGTGCGCGAACGCCAGGTGTTCGTGGCCCACACCGCGCCGGGAAACGTCTGGCTGCACAGCGCCACGACGTCCGCCCCCGAGCGGCTGCTCGACCTCGATCTCGCCGCACTCGGCCGGGGGGACCACCACACCGTCGGAACGGTTCTGCGCGGCCGCCCCCACACGGGCGACCCTCTCGCACTCGTCTGCACCAATGGCAAGCGCGACCGCTGCTGCGCGCTCCTCGGCCGACCGCTCGCCGCCGAGCTGGCCGCCTCCGGGGTCGAGGGCACCTGGGAAGTCACTCATCTGGGTGGTCACCGCTTCTCCCCGACCCTGCTCGTACTGCCTTTCGGATACGTGTACGGCCGCGCCGAGGCCCATCACGTCAAGGAGGTCCTCCAAGGCGTGCGGGAAGGCCGCGTCGTCACAGAGGGGTGCCGCGGCAGTTCCGCCTGGGAACGCCCCGGGCAGGCCGCCGAGCTCGCGGTACGCACGGAGATCGGTGAGGGGACGGCCGGCGCCCTGACCGTCGTGCGCACGGACGGCGCGGCTCCCCGCTGGGACGTCGTCGTCGCCCACATCGACGGCCGCCGCTGGACCGTGACCGTCGCCCAGGGCACCGCCGAGCCGCCCCGCCAGGAGAGCTGCGGTTCCGCGCTGGGCTCCCCGGCGCGCATGGACGTGCTGACCGTACGCGAGCTGACACCGGCGGGCGCCTTCCGCTAGCCGACCGACGCGCGGTCCCGCCACAGCCCACGCGGCACGGTCCACCGCAGCACCTGGCCCCTCCCCCTCGGCGAACCCCCGCCAGGTCGCGTCGTCGTGCAAACACCGGGCGAGTGAGATCCGCGTCACACCCCACTACGTCCGGCACACCCCGGCCACGTACCGTCTTGGGTATGAGCCCCACTCCACCCGCACGTCGTCTGCGTCTCGGTATGCCGCGGCGGGTGTTCTCGCAGGTCCTGCTGATGCAGGTGGCGATCGCCGCCGGTGTCGCCGTCCTCGCGACCGGGCTGTTCCTCGCACCGCTCAGCGAACAGCTGGACGACCAGGCGATGCGCCGGGCCCTCGCCATAGCTCAGACCACGGCGGCCCAGCCGCAGATCGCGGAGGACCTGGTCTCGACGAAGCCGTCCCTGAACGGTCCCGTGCAGGTCGAGGCCGAGCGGATCCGCAAGGCCAGCGGCGCCGAGTACGTGGTCGTGATGGACCGGGACGGGGTGCGCTGGTCCCACCCCGACCCGGCGGAGATCGGCGGGCTCGTCTCCACCGACCCGCGCCGGGCTCTGGCCGGGAACGAGGTCATGGAGATCGACTCGGGGACCCTCGGTCGCTCGGCCCGGGGCAAGGTGCCGCTGCGCGGCGCCGACGGGGCGATCGTCGGCGCCGTCTCGGTGGGGATCGAGTACGACAGTGTGCGCGCCCGCCTGATCCACGCGATCCCCGGGCTCCTGGCATACGCCGGCGGTGCCATGGCGGTCGGAGCGCTGGCCGCGTATCTGATCTCCCGGCGAGTTCACCGCCAGACCCGTGACCTGGCCTTCTCCGACATCGCGGGGCTGTTGGCGGAGCGCGAGGCGATGCTGCACGGCATCCGGGAGGGCGTGGTCGCGCTGGACCGCGCCGGGCGCGTGCGCCTCCTCAACGACGAGGCTCGGCGGCTGCTCGGGATCGGTGACGAGGCTGTCGGCAGGTCGCTCGACGACGCGCTCGGCCCGGGCCGTACGACCGACGTACTGGCGGGCCGGGTCACGGGCACCGATCTGCTGACCGTGCGGGGCCACCGCGTGCTGGTCGCCAACCGCATGCCCACGGACGACGGGGGCGCCGTAGCCACCCTGCGCGACCGCACCGAGTTGGAGCAGCTGAGCCGTGAACTCGACTCCACGCGCGGCCTGACGGACGCCCTGCGTGCCCAGGACCACGAACACGCCAACCGGATGCACACGCTCCTCGGCCTGCTCGAACTGGAGATGTACGACGAGGCGGTGGAGTTCGTCGGCGAGGTGGTCGGCGACCACCGTGCGACCGCCGAGCAGGTCACCGAGAAGATCCACGATCCGCTGCTGGCCGCGGTGCTGGTCGGCAAGGCGACCGTCGCGGCCGAACGCGGCGTGGCCCTGTCGGTGGCGGAGGGCACGATGCTTCCGGATCGGCTGATCGACCCCCGAGGGCTGGTCACCGTCGTCGGCAACCTCGTCGACAACGCCCTGGACGCCGTCGCGGGCACACCGCACGCGCGTGTGGAGGTCGATCTGCGCGCCGAGGGCCGCACGGCGATCCTCCGGGTACGGGACACGGGCCCAGGGGTCCCGCCCGACAGACGGGAGTTGATCTTCGCGGACGGCTGGTCCACCAAGACGCGCCCGGCCCATCGCGAACGCGGCATCGGGCTCTCCCTGGTCCGCCGGCTCGCCGAACGGCAGGGGGGCAGTGCCCGGGTCGGCGAGGCGGAGGGCGGGGGCGCGGAGTTCACCGTCGTCCTGCCGGACGCACTCGCCGAGCCGGGCCCGCAGCAGGAAACCGAAGCCGCCGTCACTGTCGCCGACAAGGAGTCGCGATGATCGAGGTCCTGATCGTGGACGACGACGTCAGGGTCGCCCGCGTCAACGCCGCCTACGTGGAGAAGGTCGCCGGGTTCCACGTCGCCGGTGTGGCCCACAACGCGGCTGAGGCGTTGCACCTGCTGGAGACGTCGCCGCACGTGGACCTGGTCCTCCTGGACCACTATCTGCCGGACGGCACGGGCCTCGTGGTCGTGCAGGAGATGCGCCGCCGGGGCCACGAGACCGACGTGATCATGGTGACGGCGGCCCGTGACGTGTCGACCGTCCAGGCCGCGATGCGTCAGGGCGCGCTGCAGTACCTGGTGAAACCGTTCGCGTTCGCCGGGCTGCGGGCGAAGCTGGACGCGTACGCGGAGCTGCGGCGCACCCTGGACGGCGGCGGAGAGGCCGAACAGGCCGAGGTCGACCGGATCTTCGGCGCGCTCTCCGCAGGCGGCGAACCGGAGCTGCCCAAGGGGCACTCCCCCACCACCACCGAGCTCGTGCGCCGTGCCCTGATGACCGCCGAGGGCGCGCTGTCCGCCCAGGAGATCGCCGAGCGGACGGGCCTGAGCCGCCAGACCGCCCAGCGCTACCTGAAGCTCCTGGAACGCACGGGCCGGGCCCGGCTGACCCTCAAATACGGCGACGCCGGCCGCCCGGAACACCGCTACGAGTGGGCGACGCGCGCCTGAGGAACGTGCATGGTCTCCGGAGCGCTCACACCGCCCCCGCGCCCGTGAGCGACCGCACCTCCGTCTCCGCGTGCTTCGCCTCGTCGGGCGGCTCGGCGGAGGCGACCGTGCCGAGCCAGCCGGCGAGGAAGCCCAGCGGGATGGAGACGATCCCGGGGTTCTGCAGGGGGAAGTACTGGAAGTCGAGACCGGGGAACAGCGAGTCGGCGCTCCCGGAGACCACCGGCGACAGCAGCACGAGGACCACGGAGGGGACCAGTCCGCCGTAGACGGACCACACCGCCCCCCGTGTGGTGAACCCCCGCCAGAACAGCGAGTACAGCAGGACGGGCAGGTTGGCGGAGGCGGCGACCGCGAAGGCCAGGCCGACGAGGAAGGCCACGTTGAGGTCCTTGGCCAGCAGCCCCAGCCCGATCGCGAGCACGCCGATACCGACGGCGGCCGTGCGTGCCACCGCGACCTCACTGCGCGGCTTCGAACGCCTGCGCCGCAGCGACGCGTACAGGTCATGGGCGACGGACGCCGACGACGCGAGCGTGATCCCGGCGACGACCGCGAGGATCGTGGCGAAGGCGATGGCCGCGACGATCGCGAACAGAACCGTTCCACCGGTGGAGTCGGCACCGCCGCCCAGGTCCAGGGCCAGCAGCGGAACCGCGGTGTTCCCGGCGGCGTTGGACCCCCGCACGGCCTCCGGGCCGACGATGGCGGCCGCGCCGAAGCCCAGCACGATCGTCATCAGGTAGAAGCCGCCGATGAGACCGATCGACCAGACGACCGAGCGGCGTGCGGCTCGCGCGGTGGGCACCGTGTAGAAGCGGGACAGGATGTGCGGCAGCCCGGCGGTGCCCAGTACCAGGGCGAGCCCGAGACTGATGAAGTCGAACCGCGCGGTCCAGTCCCCGCCGTACCGCAGCCCGGGCGCGAGGAACGCGTCTCCGTGTCCACTGCGCTCGGCCGCCGTCCGCAGCAACTGGTCGAAGTCGCCGTGGAACCGCACCAGTACCAGCACGGTCAAGGCGATCGCCCCGCCCATCAGCAGGACCGCTTTCACGATCTGGATCCAGGTGGTGGCCCGCATCCCGCCCAACGACACATAGACGACCATGAGCGCGCCGACCCCGATGACCGTCCAGGTCTGCGCCGCCTCGCCCTCTCCTCCCAGCAGCAGCGCGACCAGGGTGCCCGCGCCCACCATCTGCGCCACCAGGTACAGAACGGACACGGCCACCGAGGAGGTTCCCGCGGCGATCCGCACCGGCCGCTCGTCCATCCGCGCCGCGACGACGTCGGCGAGGGTGAACCGCCCGCAGTTGCGCACCAGTTCGGCCACCAGGAACAGCACCACGAGCCAGGCCACCAGGAAGCCCACGGAGTAGAGCAGCCCGTCGTACCCGAAGAGCGCGATGAGTCCGGAGATGCCGAGGAAGGAGGCGGCGGACATGTAGTCGCCCGCGATGGCAAAACCATTCTCCATGGGCGAGAAGAGCCGCCCGCCGGCGTAGAACTCCTCGGCGGAGCCGTGCCGATGGCGGCTCACCCACGTGGTGATGCCCAACGTGACCGCCACGAACACGCTGAACAGCACCAGCGCCAGCGTCTGATGATCGGCGGTCACCGCGCACCCCCTCGGATACCACGCGTCAACTCCTGGGTGTCCCAGCGCAGATCGAGCGCCGCCCGGTCCCGGCGCAGCCTCGCGTGGCGTGCGTAGGCCCAGGTGAACAGGAACGTCGTGAGGAACTGCCCGAGCCCCGCCAGCATCGCCACGTTCACCGCGCCCGCCACCGGTCGTGCCATCAGCTCCGGGGCTGTGGTCGCCGCCACGACGTAGGCCACGTACCAGCTGAAGAAGACGGCGACTCCCGGGATCACGAACCTGCGGTAGCGGCTGCGGACCTCCTGGAAGGCCGCGCTCCGCTGGACCTCCAGATAGACGTCCGCCGCGCCCTCGCCGCGGCTCTCCCGTGCGTCGACCGTGACCGGGGCCGGACCGCCGGTGCCGTCCAACTCCCCCCAGCCTGAGGCCAGCGCGTCGTACCAGGGATCGTCGAACCGCACGTCCGCGCTGGCGAGGCCGTGCTCCTCGTGCTGCTCAACCGGGCTCTCAGAACCACCCCCGCGTCGACGGGGACGGCCGGTGCTTGACTGCATGCCCAAGCATGGACAGAACGGAAAGACCCCTGACGTACCTCTTCCCGATTGTTCACCCCATCAGGTGAAACCCCGGCGGGCCTCCCGCACTTGCGACGCAGGAGGCACACCGGGTTCACGTACGGGCCGAGGAAGCGCGCCCCCCGACGCGCCTGCCGGGGCGCCACAGGTGCCCCGGGTCCGGCGCGGCGCGGCGGCTACGCGTCGATGCGCGACCGGTCCAGCGTCGCCGCGGAGCTGGAGATGAACTCCTTGCGCGGTGCGACGTCATTGCCCATCAGCAGGTCGAAGACCTGCTCCGCCCCCTCCAGGTCCGACAGGTTGATCCGCCGCAGCGTGCGGTGCCGCGGGTCCATCGTGGTCTCCGCCAGCTGGTCCGCGTCCATCTCGCCGAGACCCTTGTAGCGCTGGATGGAGTCCTTGTACCGGACGCCCTTGCTCTGGAACTCCAGCAGCTTGTCGCGCAGCTCGCGGTCCGAGTACGTGTAGACGTACTTGTCCTGGCCCTTCTTGGGCTGGACCAGCTCGATCCGGTGCAGCGGGGGCACCGCCGCGAAGACGCGTCCCGCCTCGACCATCGGCCGCATGTACCGCTGGAAGAGCGTCAGCAGCAGACACCGGATGTGCGACCCGTCCACGTCGGCGTCGGTCATCATGATGATCTTGCCGTAGCGGGCCGCGTCGATGTCGAAGGTCCGCCCCGAGCCCGCCCCTATGACCTGGATGATCGCTCCGCACTCGGCGTTCTTGAGCATGTCGGTCACGGACGACTTCTGGACGTTGAGGATCTTGCCCCGGATCGGCAGCAGCGCCTGGAACTCGGAGTTCCGGGCGAGCTTGGCCGTACCGAGCGCCGAGTCGCCCTCGACGATGAACAGCTCGCTGCGCTCCACGTCGTCGCTGCGGCAGTCGGCCAGCTTGGCCGGCAGCGAGGACGACTCCAGCGCGGTCTTCCGGCGCTGCGCGTCCTTGTGCTGACGTGCGGCGATGCGCGTCCGAGCGGCGGCGACGGCCTTCTCCATGACGACCCGCGCCTGGGCGGCGGCGTCCCGCTTGGCGGAGGTCAGGAACGCCTTGAGCTCCTTGGCGACCACCTGTGTCACGATGCGCCGGGCCGCCGAGGTACCGAGGACCTCCTTGGTCTGGCCCTCGAACTGCGGCTCGGCGAGCCGCACGGTGACGACGGCCGTGAGGCCTTCGAGGGCGTCGTCCTTGACGATGTCGTCCTCGGCCACGCGCAGCATCTTCTTGGCGCGCAGCACCTCGTTCATCGTGGCGGCCACGGCCTGCTCGAAGCCCGCGACGTGGGTGCCGCCCTTGGGGGTGGCGATGATGTTCACGAACGACTTGAGGGTCGTGTCGTAGCCGGTGCCCCAGCGCATGGCGACATCGACGCCGAGCTCGCGGGTGACCTGCGTGGGCGTCATCTGACCGTGCTCGTCCAGGACGGGCACGGTCTCCCTGAAGGTGCCCTGCCCGGAGAAGCGGAGGACGTCGCAGACTGGCTTGTCGGAGGCCAGGTACTCGCAGAACTCGCTGATGCCGCCGTCGAAGCGGAACGACTCCTCACCCTTGCTGCCGCCCTCGCCGAGGCCGAACTCGTCCCGGACGACGATCGTCAGACCGGGCACGAGGAAGGCGGTTTGGCGGGCGCGCTGGTGCAGGTTCTCCAGGGAGAGCTTGGCGTCCTTGAGGAAGATCTGGCGGTCGGCCCAGTAGCGCACGCGCGTACCGGTGCGCGTCTTCGGGATCCGCTTGCCCTTGCGCAGACCTCCGGTCGCCTCGAACTTGGCGTCCGGTCCGTTGCCCGCGAAGGCGCCGGGAACGCCGCGCCGGAAACTGATGGCGTGGGTGCCGCCGTTGCGGTCGACCTCGACGTCCAGGCGGGCGGAGAGCGCGTTCACCACGGAGGCCCCCACGCCGTGCAGACCACCGGAGGCCGCGTACGAGCCGCCGCCGAACTTGCCGCCGGCGTGCAGCTTGGTCATGACGACCTCGACACCGGACAGGCCGGTCTTGGGCTCGACGTCGACCGGGATGCCTCGGCCGTTGTCCCGCACCTCCACGGAGGCGTCGTCGTGGAGGATCACCTCGATGTGGTCGCAGTAGCCCCCGAGGGCCTCGTCCACGGAGTTGTCGATGATCTCCCACAGGCAGTGCATCAGGCCTCGACTGTCGGTCGAGCCGATGTACATGCCGGGGCGCTTCCGCACGGCCTCGAGCCCCTCGAGGACGAGCAGGTGCCGCGCGGTGTAGTTGGAACCGTCCCGGTCTGCTCCGGTCAGCAGCGCTGTGGACGGCACGGACGTATCGGCGGTCACGCGGTTCGCTCCTCGCTGAATTTCAGGTGAGGCCCTTTTGGGTAAGGGGCCGGGCTCTGTTGCCGCTCCGAGGGTACCGAGGCCTGGTAGAGCCGTTGTAACGCAACCCTCGTCCGAAACTCAGAGTAGTCCAGAGTCGCATACACGTTCGATCCCTCGATGGGGTGAAGTACATATCACGTTCCCTTCCAGGCATGAACCATTTAGGCTCCGGGCACGTCCTCATGAACAACCGGCAACCCAGCCGGGAGGACCGTACAACCGAAAGAACAACCGCCAGAACCACCGAAGAACCACTGACAGACAGCGCGAACCCGTACGACACGAAGACACGCACTACGGCCCATTCGCCGCCAACCGGCAGCAGACAGCCGGCCCGGAAAGATTTTTTCGAGTTAAAGCCGCGAGCGGGAACGTTTTCGGCCTGGTTGGATGTTGACCCTGGTACGACAGCTCGTCGAGCTAGAGAAGAGGCGACGTGACTACTGTTCTGACCCCCGCGACCCCGCTGACGGCCGCTGACCGATGCGACCGCTGCGGCGCCCAGGCCTATCTGCGCGTCGTCCTGCTGAGCGGTGGAGAGCTGCTGTTCTGCGCCCACCACGGCCGCAAGTTCGAGCCGGAGCTCAAGAAGATCGCCGCGGAGATACAGGACGAGACGGAGCGGCTCACGGCCGTTCCCGCGACCGCAGAAGAGGACGAGCGCTGACGCTTCGCACCTGACGACGAGCCGCCACCGGCTCGAGGCCGGTGACCGGGCGGCCACTCCCGTACCCACGGGGTGGCCGCCCGCTCTCGTCCCGCCCCCGCGGGGGCGCGTGACCGCGTACGGCGCCTCAGCGCCGCCTCAGCGGCTTTCCGCCAGCACCCGGGCCACGTACGAGCCCCTGGTGTAGACGCCGGGATTCCCGGCGAGCCCACAGCCGCTGCCCCACGACACGAGGCCGATCAGCTTCCCCCGGGCGACCAGCGGCCCTCCGCTGTCCCCCTGGCAGGCGTCCCGGCCGCCGTTCTGCTCCCCGGCACACACCATGGAGTCGGACTGGTACCGGCCCTCGGCGCTGCCGGGATAGGCCCGCTCACAGACGGCGTCGGCCATTACCTGCACCGAGGCGGCCCGCAGGCCCTGTGTGTAGTCCCCGGCCCCCGTGGTGTCCCCCCATCCGTAGACGGCGGCCTGCGTGCCCGGCGCGTACGCCGCGTCCCCCGCGCCCGCCAGTGCGATGACGGAACTCTCGGGCAGCGGTGCGGCGAGGGTGACCACCGCGAAGTCCCCCGCGTTCGTATAGGGGTCGTACTCGGGGTTGACCCAGGCGCCGCTCACCGGGATCTCCACGCCCTCGGCCGACTGCAGCTCGGCACGCCCGGAGATGACCCGCAGATCGGGGACGCGTTCCGGCGGGCCTCCGAGGACGCCCTCGCTGAGGCAGTGCGCCGCCGTCAGCACCGTGGTGGGGCCGACCACCACACCGCCGCAGAACTGTCCGGCCCTCGTACCTCCGAACCGGTCACGGCTGGAGAGCGCCACCGTCCAGGGCGCCTGGGAGATCTCGACCGGATGACCGCCGATGACGACCTCGGCCGTCGCCGGTGGCGGTGACACCAGCGGTATGACGGCCGTGGTGGCCGCGACGGCCAGCAGTCGGGCGAACGATCGACGCATGCGCGCTCCTCACTCCGGGTCTTGGGTGGCACACCCAGAGTGATCCACACGACCGGCTTTCGCATGCCGCACACACGCCGAAGGCCCGGCCTCTTCGAGGGAACCGGGCCTTCGGACCGACCACGCGAGCCGGTGGCGCGCGCCTAGTCGAGGTAGTCGCGCAGCACCTGCGAGCGGGAGGGGTGGCGCAGCTTCGACATCGTCTTGGACTCGATCTGGCGGATGCGCTCCCGCGTGACGCCGTAGACCTTGCCGATCTCGTCGAGGGTCTTCGGCTGACCGTCGGTGAGACCGAAGCGCATGGAGACGACGCCCGCCTCACGCTCGGAGAGCGTGTCGAGCACGGAGTGCAGCTGCTCCTGCAGGAGCGTGAAGCTGACCGCGTCGGCCGGGACGACGGCCTCGGAGTCCTCGATGAGGTCACCGAACTCGCTGTCGCCGTCCTCGCCCAGCGGGGTGTGCAGGGAGATGGGCTCGCGGCCGTACTTCTGGACCTCGATGACCTTCTCGGGGGTCATGTCGAGTTCCTTGGCCAGCTCCTCCGGGGTGGGCTCGCGGCCCAGGTCCTGGAGCATCTGACGCTGCACACGCGCCAGCTTGTTGATGACCTCGACCATGTGCACCGGGATACGGATGGTGCGGGCCTGGTCGGCCATGGCGCGGGTGATCGCCTGCCGGATCCACCAGGTGGCGTACGTGGAGAACTTGTAGCCCTTGGTGTAGTCGAACTTCTCGACCGCGCGGATCAGACCGAGGTTGCCCTCCTGGATCAGGTCCAGGAAGAGCATGCCGCGGCCGGTGTAGCGCTTGGCCAGGGAGACCACCAGACGGAGGTTGGCCTCCAGGAGGTGGTTCTTGGCCCGGCGGCCGTCCTCGGCGATGATCTCCAGCTCGCGCTTGAGCTTGGGGGCGAGCTTGTCGGCGTTGGCGAGCTTGTCCTCGGCGAACAGACCGGCCTCGATGCGCTTGGCGAGCTCGACCTCCTGCTCGGCGTTGAGCAGCGGGACCTTGCCGATCTGCTTGAGGTAGTCCTTGACCGGGTCGGCGGTGGCACCGGCGGCCGCCACCTGCTGGGCGGGCGCGTCGTCCTCGTCCTCGTCGGACAGGACGAAGCCGGCGCTCTCGGTGCCCTCGGGCTCCTCGCCCGGCTTGCCACCCGGGGTCTCCTCCAGGACCTCTTCGTCGATCAGCTCGACGTCGTCCTTCTTCGCGGTGGTCTTCTTGGCCGCCGTCTTCTTGGCGGCGACGGTCTTCTTCGCGGGGGCCGCCTTCTTGGCGACCGCCTTCTTGGCGGCGGCCTTCTTGGCGGGTGCGGCGTCCTCGGCGGAGGCGTCGGCCGCGGGCACCGCGGGGGCGGCTGTCGCGGTGGCCTTCTTGGTGGTCACCGTCTTCGCCGCGACCGTCTTGGTGGCGGTGCGCTTGGCCGGACTCTTCGCTGCGACGCTCTTTCGGGTGCGCTTGGGCTCCGCGGCACTGACCATCAGCGTCACACCCTCTTCCTCGAGGATCTGGTTGAGGCTGCGCAGTACGTTCTTCCACTGAGTGGCCGGAATCTGGTCAGCTTCGAAGGCCCGACGCACATCGTCGCCGGCGATCTGCCCCTCAGCCTTTCCCCGCTCAATGAGCGCCATGACAGAGACGGACTCGGCGATCTCCGGCGGGAGCGTACGGGATGTGCTGGCCGACACGAACAACCTCTCGGAACGTTGGAAAACGGCTTCCGGCCCCGTCCACTGCGGACAGGAGCCGACCACCGGCTTGGGAGTGGGCCGACGGTGCGGGCGGGGGCCGGGAAGAGGCACAGCGCCGTGAACGGCGTCCGTATTCCCTCCGCGGCTGTCACCTCTTAGGTCATCGCGCTGTTCCCACGAGCGTTACGCCCAATCTGCGTGGCCCGAGTCACACCCCGTAAGCGCTCAAAAGCGGTCAGACACTGCCAGAGGTAATCGATCAAGGCCACATTCGGTTCTGTTCAGACAGGTACCCGAACAATTCCCGAATGAACTCCTCGATGTGGATCACTGTCCCGGCGGGATCCGGGGCCCTCTCGGGAACACGCGTCGCGCCGGACAGCCCCGCCCCCGGCCGGCCCATCGACCCGGCCGCGACGAGACGAGGCGTCCCGGCACGACGGGCCACCTCGCCGCTCCGGCGTCGCGCCGCCGGAGCCCGCCGGATCCCAGGGGGATCCGATGGGGCCCGGCGGCACGGTCCGCCGGTCGAACGACGCCACGGAGGGAACTACGCCCCGGCCGCGGCGCCCTTGTCCCGCTCCGGGCGCCGTCAGTGCTCGCGCGGCGCGGGCACCACACGCTCCACCTCGGGGTGGACGGTGAGCAGTTGCCGCATGGCCGCCTCGGCCGCCCCTCCGTCGCCCGCGGCGAGCGCGTCGACGATGCGGCCGTGGTGCGCCAGCGTCGACTCGGTCGGCCGGTCGCATCCGGTGACCGGCCCACCGGAGACCTGGAGGGCGGCGGAGACGATCCCGGAGAGGTGCTCCAGCATGCGGTTGCCCGCGACCTGGATGAGCAGCGAGTGGAACTCGGCGTCCGCGCGCGAGAAGGTCAGCGGGTCGCCCTGGGCCATGGCATGGCCCATGAGCTCGACCATGTCCCCGAGGCGCTGCTGGACGTCGTCGCGGCCGTGCCCTGCGGCGAGGCGAGCGGCGAGCGGCTCGATCGTCCAGCGCAGTTCACTGAGCTCGCGCCGCTGGTCGTCACGCTGCGGACCGAAGGCCCGCCACTCGATGATGTCCGGGTCGAGCAGGTTCCAGTCGCTGACGGGACGGACGCGCGTGCCGACGTTCGGCCGGGCACTGACCAGGCCCTTGGCCTCCAGGACGCGCAGGGATTCACGGACGACGGTGCGGGAGACCTCGAATCGCTGGCCGATCTCCTCGGGTACGAGGGGGCGATCCGCGCCCAGATCCCCGGAGACGATCATCTGGCCGAGCTGCTGGACGAGTTGGCCGTGCAGTCCGCGGCCGCGGCTCCCGGCGGCGCGTCGGCCCACGCGCCCCAGCTCGGGTTCCGCGCCGTCCCAGGCGGGGAGGCCCACGCGGTCGACACCGGGGTGCTCGGCGTAGGGGTAGCGGTCGAGTTCGCCCGGTCCGGCGAGGCCGGAGTCGGCGGAGCGGGCGGCGGTCATCATGGTGTGCGCAAGGGTACTCACGCATCCTTTGTCGGCTGCGTTCTCAACTCCCTTGAGGTCTTTGGTGAAAAGCACACGAAAGGGTGATCGCTCACCCCGTCGCAATTGACGCCTTATCGGAAAGAAATGGGCGTTCTACGAGGAGTTGCGCGCATTGCGTCGACGGAAGAGCACGGACGGTGAGCACGAAAGGATGACGACGATCATCCGCGGACCCGAGCACGCAGGTTCGTGAGGACGTAGGCGCCCAGCAGCGCGGTCAGCGACAACAGCAGCGCCCCGCCCACGGGTTGGACGACGGCCCGCGCCACTGCCTCCAGATAGCGCTCGCCGCCGAACGGCCACTGCACCATCACGAGCTCACGCAGCCGCATCGGAAACCCGATCGCACTGCGCACCGACGACCCCTCCAGCACCTTCTGCACCAGGGGTACGACGAGGAGGGGCACGGCGACCACGGCGGCGAGCCCCGCGGACGTGGACCGGAAGACCCCCGCCGCGAGCACCCCCGCCCAGGCGCATCCCACGACGAGCCCGACCCAACTCGCGCCGAGCGGCAGCCAGTCCGCGGGAACGGAGATGAGCTCCGGCCCGTAGACGAGGTAGAGCACTTCGAGGTCGCAGCCCACGGCGAGGACCGCCAGGAACAGTGCGGTGCCCGCCGCGACGAGGAGTTTCGCGACCAGCAGTCCGAGGCGGCGGGGCACGGTGCCACGGTCCGCGGCCAGGGCGGGGTGGCGGAACTCGTCACCGAAGGCGATGGCCCCGAGCAGTCCCGCGCCG
The DNA here is from genome assembly GCF_018728545.1 of Streptomyces sp. ATCC 21386. NCBI lineage: Bacteria > Bacillati > Actinomycetota > Actinomycetes > Kitasatosporales > Streptomycetaceae > Streptomyces > Streptomyces sp. ATCC 21386. The sequence goes on along the minus strand of NZ_JAAVVL010000001.1, from coordinate 2,193,700 downwards.
ATGGCGGCGGGCGGCAGCGGCAGTTCCCGCGGCCACGCGGCCAGCAGTCGTGGCTGCGGGGTGTGCCCGATCCTGGCCAGGACCACCGCCATGACAGCAGAGCTGACGAGTACGGCGGCTGCGGTGACGTAGGTGGTACCGACGCCGCCCGCCCGCCGCAGCTCGTACCGCAGCGGACGCAGCGGGCTCGGCGCCGACCGCACGGTGATGGGCGGCGGAAGCACCGGCAGGGGCGGCGACGGCGCCAGCGGGCCCGTCTCGGACAGGTGGTCGGGAGAGAGCGACGCCGGGTCGGCATCGGCATCGGACGGGTGGGCAGGGGGGAACGGCTCCGAGTCGACGTCGGACGTGTCGGACGGGCGGTCCTCGGACAGGCGGTCCTCGGACAGGTGGGCCTCGGACAGGTGGGCCTCGGACAGGTGGGCCTCGGACAGGTGGGCCTCGGACAGGTGGGCCTCGGACAGGTGGGCCGAGGGCGGTGGCGCGGGGTCGGAGTGCTCGGCATCGGTCACGAGGGTGGTGCGAACGACCCCAGCCCCGGCGTCGCCCTCCGCCGCGCCGTGGGCCGACGCCGGGGCTCGCGGCTCAGTCACGGTCGGGGGCGCGAACGCGCTCGTCCGAGGCTCCTCGGTGGCCGTCGGGCGCGTCTCGAACCACCGGGCCTCCTCCGAGTCGGTCGCGTGGTCAGCCCACTCCTGATCGTCCTCGACCGCCGCCGGTGGCATCGCCGGCACAGGACCCATGTCACCGACCTCGTCCGCGAGTTGGTGCACGAGGATGCCGTGCCGGAACGCCGCCTCACCGACCTCCGCGCACGTACTGCCGTACACCGACAGCCGGTTGCCTCCCTCCGGCACGATCTCCACGGAACGCCGGGCGGTGCGGGCCTCCTTGGTGAGCAGAGCCTCGAGGCGGGCGGCGTACGGGGTGCGCACGGCGACCCTGGGCCGCAGCCGGGTCCGGGAGAAGTCGGCGGCCTCCTGGTCGGCGATGAGCCTCCCCTGTTCGAGGGTGAGGACCCGGTCGGCGGTCCGTGCGGCCTCCTTGGGGTCGCCGGTGGTGAACAGGACCGTGCCGCCCTGCTCCGCGTGCGCCCGCATGATCCCGTGCAGCCACCGGCCTTCTCGGACGGCCAGCCCATCGGCCGGCTCGTCCAGCACGAGGGTGTGCGGGTCGGACAGCAACGCACAGGCCAGACCGAGGCGGCGGTCCATGCCCCGCGAGAGGGTGCCGAGCCGCGCCTCGCGCAGACTGGCCAGACCCACGACCTCCAGGACCTCGTCGGCCCGCCGTGCGGGCAGTCCCGCGGCCGCGCACAGCATGCGCAGATGCCCTCGGACCGTGCGGGCCGGGTGGCCAGGCACATCGCCGAGGAGCACCCCCACCTCGCGCGAGGGGTGGGCGATGCGGTGCAGGGGGCTCCCCCTGAAGTAGGCGACGCCACGCCCCTGTTGGAGTTCGAGCATGAGTCTCAGCGCTGTCGACTTGCCCGCTCCGGGAGCCCCGAGGAGTGCGGTGACGCGACCGGAGTGCGCCTCGAAGGACACATCGTCGACGGCGGGCGGAAACTCCTTGCGAGGATTGCTGGTCAATCCGATGGCCTGGATCACCCTAGGCAAGATAGCGCGGTATGTCCGTTTTTTCGGGCACCTTGAGGCTCACCGCACGGCCAAGCCAGCCGAACGCGGCGAGACGGAGTCCGGTCGCGCGGGTCCTCAGACCTCGGGGCGCAGCATCGGCGGATTGAGGAGGGTGGCGCCACCTGCACGGAAGAGCTGGGCGGGACGGCCGCCCTGCCGCGTGGTGGTGCCGCCGGTGGGCACCAGGAACCCCGGCGTACCCGTCACCTTGCGATGGAAGTTGCGCGGATCGAGGGCCACTCCCCACACCGCCTCGTAGACACGCCGCAGCTCACCGACCGTGAACTCCGGGGGGCAGAAGGCCGTGGCCAGCGAGGAGTACTCGATCTTGGAGCGGGCGCGCTCCACCCCGTCCGCGAGGATCTGCGCGTGATCGAAGGCCAAGGGCGCCACCGGTTCGCCGTCACGCCCGTAACCGCCCTGCTCCAACAGCTCCTCCACCGGCGCCCAGCGCGCACTGTTGGCGTCTCCACCCGGCCGAGGGGCGGGCAGGTCCGGGGCGAGGGCGAGATGGGCGACACTGACGACCCGCATCCTCGGGTCGCGCTTCGGGTCCCCGTAGGTCGCCAGCTGCTCCAGGTGCGCGCCGTTGTCATGCGCGGGCTCGGACGGTTCGTGGGCGGTCAGCCCGGTCTCCTCGGCGAGTTCCCTCGCCGCCGCCTGTGACAGATCCTCGTCCGGCCGGACGAAGCCACCGGGCAACGCCCATCGCCCCTGGAACGGCTGTTCGCCCCGCCGTACCGTCAGCGCGCAGAGCGCATGGCGACGGACGGTCAGCACGACCAGGTCCACGGTGACGGCGAAGGGCGGGTAGTCCGACGGGTCGTAGGGCATGCCGCGATCATAGTCGTCTGCCTGACGATAAACACTCCCTTCGCTGGTCACTTCCCCACTTGATCCACTTCTGTCCGTTACCGGTCTTCGCTGATCGACCGCCGACCCCGTGCACCATGTTCGGCCGGCCGTTCCCCAGCTCGTCACAGGAGGTCACACTCCCAACTGCAGCCCGTCCGCCGCCTCCTCGACCATCGCGAGCCCCAGCCTGCTGACACGTACGGCGAAAGGAGAGCCCGCGACGCGCAGTCCCGTCATACCGATCTCGCCCAGCGGCGCGCTGCGCACCGGCCGCAGGGTCACCGTCCCCGCAGGAGCGTCGGGACGGATGCCGACGAGGGTGGTGAGCAGCAGCACGCCCGCGGCAGCCGCCGTCGCGGCCGGTCTGCACGCGGCGGGGTGGGGCAGTGGGGCACTCCCCGCCGTCCGCTGCTCCCCCGCGTACATCTCGGGCAGCCGCCGGCCGAAGCTGTCCGCCGCCGCCAGCACCCCCCGCAGAAGCGCGCTCGCCTCCTTCTCGTACCCGGCGGCCGCGAGCCCCGCGACCGCGACCGCCGTCTCCTGCACACGCACGGCACCGCTGCGATGGCCGAAGGGGTTGTATCCCGCTTCCTTCGCCCCCAGGCTCCGCAGTCCCCACCCCGAGTCCATGGCGGGTCCTCCGAGCAGCCGCGCGAGCTGTTCGGTCCGCACCTTGTCGAGAAGTCCCGGGGCCTGCTCCCCGGCGCCGAGCAGCCCGGTGTCGAAGAGGTGGGCGGCACCGGCTCCCAGGTGCGGCACGACCCGCCCGTCCGGGGTGCGCGCGGCCGCGGGTCTTCCGCCACCCCGGTCCTCGACCCAGAAATCCGCCGTGAAGCGGGCCCGCAGGTCTGCGGCCCAGTCCCGCAGCTCGGCCCCGCCCGGCCGGCCGTGGGCCTCGAGGAGGTCGGCGCCCAGCAGCGCGGCGCGGTGGGCGTGCGCCTGGGTCTCGCATCGCAGCGGGCCCCCGGGGCGCGGGTCGGGCAGATAGACACCGCTTCCGACGGCCCCCCGCAGCCACCGCAGGCAGCGCTCGGCCGCCGGCAGCAGTTCCTCAGTCTCCTGCTCGGGGAGTCCCCATCTCCTGGCCTCCGCGAGGAGCACGGGAAACAGGAGCGTCGCCTCGGTGCCGGTGCAGCCCGGCGGCAGATGCGGGCCCGCGTCCCTCCGCGGGCCCGGAATCATGCCGGACTGTGCCTCCCGGCCCACGATCTGGGTGCGGGCGAGGGTACGCAGTGTGCCCGCGGCGAGGCGGGTACCGAGCGGCAGGGTCATCCGGGCCGCGACCAGCGCGTCGGCCGGGGCCATGCCGCAGCGCCAGGGGGCGCCCGCCGCCAGGTGGATGTCCGAGGGATTCTTCGGGTCACGCAGCAGCAGGGCCTCGAGGTCCTCCAGGCAGGTGCGCAGCAAGGGCTGCGCCGTCGGGTCGTCGCCCGCCGCACCGGCCTGGGAGAGAGGGCTCGTGGCACCCCGGCCCACCGGCCTGATGGGACCCGCGCCGTCCGGGCGTACCCGCAGTTCCACGCAACGGGTGCCGCCGGGCGGCAGCTCCAGCTCCCAGCGCAGCAGACCAGCGGAGGCCAGGGCGTCGGCGGGCGGCGGATGCGCGGTCACCGTGGAGTGCCCGTGCGCGCTCGACCAACGGAGGCCGGAGTCGTACACACTCGCGGGCAGTTCCGGACCGGCTCTGCCGGAGGCGACGGCGCCCAGTTCAGCGAGATCCGTTCCCAGCGACACCTCGACGGGCAGGCGCAGCGGGCGGCGTGCCGTGCTGTGCAGGGTGATCCGCTCGGTGCCGTCCGCATGGCGCGTGCGCTCGACCATGACGTCCGGGTCCGGTCCGGCCGACATGCGCAGCGTCGCCATGAACCGGGCTCGATCGGCGGAGAGCATCCGCGCCTGCACGGCGAGCGGTTCCCGACCCGCCACCCTCACCTGGCAGCGCGAGAGCATGCGCCGTCCGGCACGGTAGAAGCCCTCCAGCCCTCGGCCGTTCAACTGGCCCTGCTCCGACGAGATCGCGAGGCCCGGCAGGGCGACACAGATCAGGGTCGTGTGGGCCGGTGGCAGCTCCGCGGGACGGCGGGGACCAGAGGGCGGCGCCTGCGGGGACGACGGGCTTGCGGTGGCCGGGTACGGCAACCCGGTCGAGGCGCCCGCGCCGGGCACGGCGAGCGCCGGGCCGGCCCCGACCGCGGGACGCGAACCTGGGACGCGGGGCAGCGGACTGCGTCTGTCCGTGCGTGGAGCGCCGGTTCTTTCGCCACGGGCCCGGGCGGAGGGCTGGACCGGCATGAGGACGGACGGGACGTCGTCGGCATCGGACATGGAGGGCAGGGGCATGGGGTGGCTTCTTCTGTCTTCGGCGCGCGTGGGGTGCGCTCGGCACCAGGTGGGGCGCCGGAGAGGGACGGGGTGCGACGGCGGCGGGGCCAGGCCACGGGTACCGCCACTCAGGTGAACGGAGCGGCTCCGCTCCGGGTCACGCCCCTGGCCCGGGAAGCCGAGCGACCAGCGGGTCGGCAAAGTGACCACGACATACCTGAAGGGGAGCAGCGCGCTCAGCCACACTCCGAACCAGAACAGCACCACGCAGCGCACCCATTGCCTGATCGGCGTGCTCACGTCTCCCCCTCCGTGGGCTGCCCACCACCGCGGCGGGCCCGCGCCCGAGCACTCGCTCCGTCGGCCCTGCTGCCCGGTCGACGGCCTGCGGGTGCGTTGCCGGTGGCGGAGCGCGATCGACGGGCTGGAGCTGCGCCGGATGCTCGACGAACGGTGCGGCCGTCAGCATTCCCTCCCGGGTGCGACCTGCGTCGGCGTCGAGGGCCGGTCGCGGTGCAGGGTTCGGCAGAGGCCGGCTGAGGAACCGGACGCTGCTCGAAAGGGCCCTCCCCACCGTCGGCATCGGCATCGGCACTGGCACTGGCACTGGCACTGGCACTGGCACTGGCACTGGCACTGGCACTGGCAGGGTCCGGTGTCAGGTCGCGTCCCCTGCGTTCGGCGCGCAGGCAGCGGCGAATGGATTCGGGATCGAGGCCTTCGTTGCAGGCCTGGTGCAGGAGACGGGCGAAGAGGTAGTCGGGGTCTGCGGCGAGGGCCATGGCCAAGGCCTCGCGGGCCTCCAACTCGTCCCCCGAGGACCAGGCGACCCAGCCCGCGAGCGTGAGCGGGGCCGCGGCGTGCTCGCCGTAGGGACCGACGCAGCGGCGGGCGAGGGCCCGCCAGAGCCGAAGAGCCGGGCCGGCTTCGTCGCCTTCCATCCATTCGGCGGCGCGGTCGCGGGTGGCGCGGTCCTGGAGGCCGAGGATCAGTGTGGCCGCGTCCTCGTGGCCGACGAGTTCGTCGTCGTGCAGGTCCGCGTCCAGCGTGCCGGGCACGGCCGGAGCGGCGGCCAGTCGCCCGAGGGCGCGCTGTGCCACGGCGAGGGTCTCCTCGGCCACGTCCGCGCGGCTCTCCGCGTGCAGGATGCGAGGGACGAGCGCGGACTGCGCGGCATCGAGGGCGGCCTCCTGCTGCAGCGCGGCAGCGGTCTCCCAGGGCAACAGCCTGGCCCGCATCTCCTTCAGCGTGCCGCGCACCTGGAGGCCCGCATAGGTCGCGGCGGCAGCCAGCACGGAGGTACCCGGCAGCCCCATCGGCTCTCCGTCGGAAGAACAGCATCCGTTGCCGGGGCAGCAGTAGGACCAGAAGCGGCCGTCCGAGATGCAGAGGGCCTCGACCACAGGGACGTCGAGGGCGCCGCAGGCCCTGCGCAGCAGTTGGGCGAGGGGCCGCAGGCGTTCCATGACGTCGCGTGGAGACTCACCGCTCACCGGGTCCTGGCAGAGGAAGGCGACCATGCTCTCCGGCCTGGCTCCTCGACGCTCACTTCCGGTCACCAGTCCATGGGCCAGCTGCTGGGCCACGGACGGCCAGTCGTCGGCCTGGGCCGGAATGCCCAGCCGTGCGCGTCCGCCGAAGCGTCCCCGCGCGTCCCGGTCGTGCAGAGCGACGAGGACGATGCTGTCCTCGGGCCGATATCCGAGGAGGTAGGGCAGGGCATCGGCGAGTTCGGCCGGGGTGCGGAGGGTGACCTGCTGTCCGTCGGCGGGTCCGGTGTTCGTGCCGTGCCCCAGGTAGGCGGAGGGCTCGCTCCCGCGCCCGCATCCGTTCTGCCTGCCGATGCCACTGCTGCCGGAGGTTCCGGCCGCTTCGCTGTGATTCGTCATGCCGTGACCATCTCGCGGATCTTGAGATTCCGCTTGGCCCTGTGGATAAGTCCGACCATGATCACGTCAGAAGCTGTCCACACTTCGCCCCGCTCGTTCGCGCAATGTCCGAGGCATCGGGTTGCATGGGGCCATGAGCGACGAAGACCTGCCCTCCACGGACCGCCAAGATCTGCGCACGGCCGCCGACACCGTGCTCGCCCGCCTCGTCGGCGCCCCCGCGGGCGCCGCGCGGCTGCGCGAGGACCAGTGGCACGCCATCGAGGCGCTCGTCGCGGAGCAGCGCAGAGCGCTGGTGGTGCAGCGCACGGGTTGGGGCAAGTCCGCGGTCTACTTCGTCGCGACCGCGCTTCTGCGCGAGCGGGGCGCGGGCCCCACCGTCATCGTCTCCCCGCTCCTCGCCCTCATGCGCAACCAGGTGGAGGCGGCCGCCCGCGCCGGCATCCACGCCCGGACCATCAACTCGTCGAACACGGAGGAGTGGGACACCATCCGCCAGGAGGTCACGGCGGGCGCGGTCGACGTGCTGCTGGTCAGCCCGGAGCGGCTCAACAACCCGGACTTCCGTGAACAGGTCCTGCCCGAGCTGGCCGCCGCGACCGGGCTGCTCGTGGTCGACGAGGCGCACTGCATCTCGGACTGGGGTCATGACTTCCGCCCCGACTACCGCCGGTTGCGCACCATGCTGGCCGATCTGCCGCCGGGTGTCCCCGTGCTCGCCACGACCGCGACGGCCAACGCGCGCGTGACGGCCGACGTGGCGGAGCAGCTGGGCACGGGCGGCGGCACGGACGCCCTGGTCCTGCGCGGGCCGCTGGACCGCGAGAGCCTGAGCCTCGGCGTGCTCGAACTGCCGGACGCCGCCCACCGGATGGCCTGGCTCGCCGACCACCTGGACGAGTTGCCGGGCTCCGGGATCATCTACACGCTCACCGTGGCCGCCGCCGAGGAGGTCACCGCGTTCCTCCGCCAGTGCGGGCACACCGTGACGTCGTACACCGGCAAGACGGAGAACGCCGACCGGCAGCAGGCCGAGGAGGACCTGCTCGCCAACCGGGTCAAGGCGCTGGTCGCCACCTCCGCCCTGGGAATGGGCTTCGACAAGCCCGACCTCGGGTTCGTGGTGCACCTCGGTTCACCGTCCTCCCCCATCGCCTACTACCAGCAGGTGGGCCGCGCGGGCCGAGGCGTCGAGCACGCCGAGGTGCTGCTGCTGCCAGGCAAGGAGGACCAGGCGATCTGGGAGTACTTCGCCTCGGTCGCCTTCCCTCCGGAGGAACAGGTGCGGCGGACCCTGGATGTCCTGGCGCACGCGGAGCGACCGCTCTCCCTGCCCGCTCTCGAGCCTCTGGTGGAACTGCGCCGCTCCCGGTTGGAGACGATGCTGAAGGTCCTCGACGTGGACGGCGCGGTCCGCCGCGTCCAGGGTGGCTGGATCTCCACCGGCGTCCCTTGGACCTACGACACCGAGCGCTACGCGTGGGTCGCCAAGCAGCGCGCGGCCGAACAGCAGGCGATGCGCGACTACGTGACGACGACGGGCTGCCGGATGGAGTTCCTGCGGCGGCAGTTGGACGACGAGGAGGCTGCGCCGTGCGGACGTTGCGACACCTGCGCGAAGCCCCGGTTCGCGGAGACCGTGTCCTCGGCGGCGCTGGACGCGGCGCGCGGCGAGTTGGGGCGGGCCGGGGTCGAGGTGGAGCCCCGCAAGATGTGGCCGACCGGGCTGCCCGCGGTCGGCGTCAATCTGAAGGGACGCATTCCGTCCGGTGAACAGGCCGCTCCGGGACGAGCGTTGGGGCGACTGTCCGACATCGGCTGGGGCAACCGACTACGGCCGATGCTCGCGCCGCAGGCCCCGGACGGGCCGGTGCCGGACGATGTGGCGAAGGCGGTGGTGGCCGTACTGGCCGACTGGGCGAAGGGCCCCGGCGGCTGGGCCTCCGGCCAGGCCGACGCACAGCCCCGTCCGGTGGGTGTCGTCACCATGGCGTCCCGTACGCGGCCGCAGTTGATCGGTTCCCTCGGTGCGCGGATCGCCGAGATCGGTCGCCTGCCCCTGCTGGGGTCGGTGGCCTACACCGGCGCTGTCTCCCAGGTCACCCGGAGCAACAGCGCGCAACGCCTCAAGGCGCTCGACGGGGCACTGACCGTGCCCCCTGAATTGGGCGCCGCTCTCGCGGAGGCGGACGGGCCCGTGTTGCTGGTCGACGACGTCACGGAGACCGGCTGGACACTCGCGGTCGCCACGCGCGTGCTCCGGCGCGCGGGGGCGCAGGGGGTGCTGCCGCTCGTCCTCGCCGTCCGGGGGTGACCGACCGTCAACCGCGCGTGAGCCCCGTGCCGCTTGGGCGTTGCGAACGCGTCCCATGCGCAGGGATATAAGCGGTGGATCACCACAAAACTGTCAGTGGCCCCAATTGCTCGTTGCCGCAACCAACTTCGCCAGGAAGAATTGGAGTCCGCTCCCCGCACGGCCCCCTCGTGAAGGTAGGGCTTCTGCTGCGGCGTGCGCTCCCCCAAGTCCGACCCTCGCCCCGCTGTGTGGGCGCGTAGCCGAAGGGAGGATCGTGACCTTCGGATTCGCTCCGTCCTCGGCGGGCTCCGTGTCGACCTCTGCCGACCTCTCCGCCACTTCCGCCAACCGGTTGCTCGAGCCCGCGGAATGGGCCGCCGCCGGGATTCCGCTGCTGCGCAATCCCCGGGAGGTCGTCAGCGGGCTGCACGCGCGGCATCAGCCCCGGCCCGCGACGGCCGTCATCGCCGTCCTGGATCCGGACGAGAGGTTGCTGGCGAGCGCCTCGTTCGTCCGGCGCCCGACCCCGGCCGACGGGTGGATGTTCCGCAACGCCCTCCTCGCGCAGCTGCGCCGGGTCATTCCGCATGATCTGCGCCGGCGTACCCCGGTGCGTACGGCCGTGCTGCTCTACTGCCGTGACGGCGAAGCGCGTTGGACGGAGGAGGACGGGGCATGGATGTGGGGGCTGCGGGACGCCTGCACCCTTCACGGGCTGCGCTGCGGGGCGTACATCACGCTGACACGTGACGGCTGGCAGGTCCTCGGCGAGGGCCGGGGAGGCCGTCGGCCGCACGCGGACTCACCGGCCGAGCCCTTTGCCACGGCCGTGGCGCCGCCGCCCATGCCACGCACGGGTGGCGTCGCGTCGGAGGTACTGCGCCGAGCCGCGGCGCGCTGAGCCGCGGCCACTCCGTCCGGCTTCGGCACGCCCGGCCCGGACACCGCGAACGCCCGCCCCATCCCCGTAAGGCCACGGGGGTGGGGCAGCACCACCCTCGGTGCCCTCGCGCAACAGCACACAGCACGTCATGCACCGCGCCGTCGCGGAGCTCAGCACCGCCCAGCCGCACAGCACGTCACGCCCGGCACCGTCGCACCGCTCGACACCGCACCGCACCGCACCGCACCGCACCGCACCGCACCGCACCGACAAGCAGAGCCACGGCACCCCGGGAACCGGCCGACGACGCTCGACGCAGCCCCCGGACACGCCGAAACACCCCGCAGGCACGCCGAAGCGCCCCGTCACGGGGTGTGGCCGCGATGCCGCCCGGATCGTTCGCGGGCATGCGCGGCTCCCCGGCGGGCCCTCACGGGCCGACCGGGGCCGGGTCTCCGCAGTCGCTCAGACTCCGGCGCCCAGCACCGAGTTGATCGTCTGCGGGTCGCCGCACACGATCAGCAGGGTCCGGGCCCGGCCGAGGGCCTTGGGCAGCGCCTGGGCGGTGACGGCATCTGTTCCGCCGTTGACGGCGACCACGACGACGGGACGCGGCGCGGCCCGGTCGGTGGCCGAGGCATCGGCGTAGAAGACGTCGTCGCCCGCGTCGTGCTGCGCCCAGTAGGCCGCCTCGCCGAAGGAGAGCTCGTGGTCGGCCCACGGGTGCGACTCGCCGGTGGTGATCACCAGCACGTCACCGGGGGCTCGGCCCGAATCCAACAGCAGGTCGACGGCTTCCTCGGCGGCGTCCAGCGCGCCCTCGGCCGAGGCCGGGATCAGCTGGATCTGCGGGGTCGGGGCAGGGGCGGACGGCCCGGGCTTGGGCGCGGTGTGAGCCGCGCGCTGAGCCGGCACCGGCCGGGCAGGACCCGGACGACCAGGACGCGGCGGGGCCGCGGGACGGGGACCGGGTACGGGACGGGGGGTCGGCGCGACCCGGCCGCTGGCCGGAGTGGCACGCGGGCCCTGGGCACTCTCGTGAATCTGAGGCTCCTCGGGAATGAGAGGCATGAGCTGATATTTATCAAACGCCGGTGCGACTCGCGTCGGCGGGTGGCACATGAGTGCGAACGAATCCGTCAGAAATCGAAGCCGAGCTGACCCTCGATCTCCGGAACGCTTCCGTTCGCCCAGTTGCGGGCCTTCTTGAGGTGCCGCCACTGGGGCAGCGCATCAAGATACGCCCACGACAACCGGTGGTACGGGGTGGGGCCCCGCTCCGCCAGCGCGGCCTTGTGGACAGGCGACGGATACCCGGCGTTGGCCGCGAAACCGAAGTCTGCATGGTCGACACCCAGTTCGGCCATCATTTTGTCGCGCTGAACCTTGGCGATCACCGAGGCGGCCGCGACGGCGACACAGGACTGATCGCCCTTGATCACCGTCCGAACCCGCCAGGGTGACCCCAGGTAGTCGTGCTTGCCGTCGAGAATGACCGCGTCGGGCCGCACCGGAAGGGCCTCCAGGGCCCGTACGGCGGCCAGCCGCAGCGCGGCCGTCATACCCAGGTCGTCGATCTCCTCCGGAGAGGCGTGACCGAGGGCGTGCGAGCTGACCCACCGCAGCAGTTCCTCGGCGAGTGACTCGCGTCGCTTGATCGTCAGGAGCTTGGAGTCGGTGAGGCCCTCGGGCGGTCGACGCAGTCCGGTGACCGCCGCGCAGACGGTGACGGGACCGGCCCAGGCGCCGCGCCCCACCTCGTCGACACCGGCGATGACCTTCGCTCCGGTCGTGGCACGCAGAGAGCGCTCGACGGTGTGGGTAGGTGGTTCGTACGGCATGGCGCCCTTAGCCTACGCCGCCCGCGTCCCCGCGCGACACCCAGGTTTCCCCGGGCAACCTGAGCCCTTTCGCCGGCCCGCCCGGGCGGGCCTCACCGGCAGAGCAGCGGAACCATCAACTGGTCGATCATCTCCTCGATGTCCCGCTCACTCCATTCGCTCCCGCACACCTTCGAGCGGTACATCATCATCGCCGGAATCGCGTCGAAGACATAGCCGTTGGCCGCGTCGGGGCGCACCTCACCCCGCCTGATTCCACGTTCGACGACCTCGCGCAGCAGCTTGACCGTCGGCTCCACGACACCCTCGATGATCACACCATGGAAGCGTTCGGCCTGGGTGGTGTCGCATTCGTGAATCACCGAACGCAGAGCGAACCCGGGACGCGAGAACATCGCCTCACGGGCCTGACGGCACAGCGCCAACAGATCCTCGCGCACGTTCCCGAGGTCGGGCGCCTCCTCGAAACGCGGCAGCCCGGCCTGCAGGGCGTCGGCGACGAGGTCCTCCTTGGAGGGCCAGCGGCGATAGACCGCCGCCTTGCCCGTCTGGGCGCCCGCGGCGACCCCCTCCATGGTGAGGCCGCTCCAGCCGACCGTGCTGAGCTGCTCCAGCGCCGCGTCGAGGATGGCGCGCTCGAGCACGGCGCCACGCCGGCGCGGGGAGACCGTCGGGGCAGGAGCGGCCGTCCAGCGCGAAGTGACCATCTGTGTTTCTCCGTTGAGCCAGGGGGCGGGGATACCGAAAGCGGAAGCGGACGGACGACGCGCACCACGACGGCGACTTCAATGAACGCTTGCGTTCACTAAGGGGGACTCACTACCGTGGACGCGTCAGTGAACGCAAGCGTTCACTAAGGCACTTGTGGGGGAACCATAGTGACAACCTCTCCGTTGATTCAGGATCAGAAGCCGGGAGCCGCCCGCCGGGAGGGGCGTCCCGGCATCGCACTCACCGTCATCGCGGCCTGCCAACTCATGGTGGTACTCGACGCGACGATTGTGAACATCGCGCTCCCGCACATTCAAGACGCGCTCAAGTTCAGCACCACCGACCTGACATGGGTGGTCAGCGCCTACACGCTGACCTTCGGCGGTCTGCTCCTCCTGGGCGGCCGGGCCGGTGACATCCTCGGCCGCCGCCGGGTGTTCATGACCGGAATCCTCGTCTTCACCCTCGCCTCGCTGCTCGGCGGCCTCGCTCAGGAACCCTGGCAGCTGCTCGCGGCCCGCGCGCTGCAGGGCGTCGGCGGGGCGATCGCCTCGCCGACGTCGCTGGCGCTCATCACGACGACCTTCCCCGAAGGGCCCGAGCGGAACCGGGCGTTCGGCGTCTTCGCAGCGGTCTCCGCCGGTGGCGGCGCCATCGGCCTGCTCGCGGGCGGCATGCTCACCGAGTGGCTCGACTGGAGGTGGGTACTGTTCGTCAACGTGCCCATCGGCGTGCTGATCGCAGTCCTCACCCCGATGTACATCAGCGAGTCCGAGCGGCACCCGGGACGGTTCGACATCGCGGGCGCGCTCACCTCGACCGCCGGTATGGCCTCGCTGGTCTACGGGTTCATCCGCGCGGCGGAGCACGGCTGGCGCGACGGCCTGACCATCGGTTCCTTCACGGCCGCGGTGGTCCTGTTGCTGTTGTTCGGCCTGATCGAGAGGCGCGCCAAGGAGCCCATCACCCCGCTGCGGATGTTCACCGACCGCAATCGCTCGGGCACGTACGTGATCATGCTGAGCCTCGCGGCGGCGATGTTCGGGATGTTCTTCTTCATCGTGCTGTTCGTGCAGAACGTGCTGCGCTACACCCCTATCGAGGCCGGTCTGGCCTTCCTCCCGGTGACCGTCGCGATCGTCACCGGTGCCGGTCTGTCCCAGCGGTTCCTGCCGGTGCTCGGCCCCAAGCCGTTCATGGTGGTCGGCTCCACGCTCGTGGTGCTCGGTCTGACCTGGCAGACCTTCATCAGCCCGGACAGTTCCTACGTCGGTGGCGTGCTCGGTCCTATGGTGACGTTCGGCTTCGGCATGGGCCTGAACTTCGTGACCCTCACCCTGACCGCGGTCTCGGGGGTGGCCCCGCACGAGGCGGGCGCGGCGTCCGGGCTGCTCAACGTCACGCAGCAGGTGGGCGGCTCACTCGGCCTGTCCATCCTCACGACGGTCTTCGGTACGGCCAGCCGCGACGAGGCGGAAAAGCAGGTCCAGCTCTTCATGTCCCAGGCCACGGACGCGCAGAAGGCCGACTTCGCCAAGACCCAGCAGCTGCCGGCTCCCTGGAGCCACGAGGTGCTCTCCCAGGGCATCTCGACGGCTTTCATACCCGCTGTCGCGATGGCCGTCCTCGCCCTGGCCACCGCCCTCGTGGTGATCAGGGTTCGCAAGAGCGACCTGGAAGCCCTCTCCGGCGCGGCCGGACCCACCGCCGGAGGCTGAGGGCTGACGGGACGGTCACGGAAGCGGCCGCCCACCAGCCGCGACACGCACGGAGAGCGCAGAGCCGACCGTGCACCAGCAGCCGGAGCACGCCGGCTCCGATCCCCGGGCGTGCACCACCAGCCGGATCACGCCCGGGGGACCGTGTCCCCGGGCGCGGTCCGTCCCGTGCGGACCCGCGACCGTCAGCGGTAGAACTCCGGTCCCAGCTCACCGCACGCCGGTCCGCTCGCGCCCCCCGTCGGCGGGCGCTCCTCCAGGATGCGCCTCGCCTCGGCCTCGCCCCAGCTCGTGGCGTACCAGGGAACGTGGCGCCGCTCGTCCAGTTCCTCCTTGATGCTCCACAGCGCGCACGACCGCATGGGCTCCTCCAGCCGGTCCAGGGCCGGCACCGCGTCGGCGGACAGGCCTTCGGCGTAGGGGAGGTCGAAGCGACCCGTGGTCTCGTACCGTTCGACGTTGCGCTTGGCGATCAGTCCGTCCGGCGACAGCAGTCCGAACGCGAGCAGCACCGCGACGGCACTGGCCACGACGGCGCGCGGCAGCCACCGGGCACCCCACACACCGGCGGCCATGATGAGCACGATGACCAGGCCGAGCCAGAGCTCCATGGTCAGCACCGAGATCCTCAGTCGCGTCAGCCCGTAGGCCTCCACGTACATGTCCATGCGTCGCACCGCGGATGCCACGACGACGAGGGCCAGTGCGCACAGGGTTCCCAGGACCCCGCGCACGAGCGTCCGGTCGCTCGGGCGGGTGCGCGGGGCCCAGCGCAGGGCGATCACGATGACCAGCAGGGTGAGCAGCGTGGCCATGAGCAGCTGCCAGAAGCCCTGGCGCGCGTACTGCGCGTAGGTCTGGCCGGTCTCCTTCAGGACGGCGTCGTAGCCGCCGAAGAGCACGGCGAGCTGAACGGCGTTGAAGACGGCGAAGAGTGCGACCAGTCCGACCAGGGGCAGCGCCCACTCGACGCGGCCGCAGGCGCGGCCGGCCGGCACCGGGAGGCGGTCCCAACGGGCGGGTGCGGCCGCCGTACGGGCCGCAGCGAGGGTGCCGAACAGGCCGAGCACGAGAAGCAGGAACCTCCAGGGGCCGTCGGTCACGGAGACGTCGGGCACCAGAGCGCCGAGCAGATCGGCGAAGGCGGCGTCGGCCCCGGCGAACAGCGCGCCGAAGACGAAGAGGAGGACCGCGGCCACGACGAACGCCCTCAGCACAGGCGCCAGGCGGCCGCGACTGCCGCCCATCCGCTCACGCAGCCCCTGCCAGGCCCAGGCCGGTCCGGTGACCAGCGAGGTGAAGACACCGACGGGTCCGAGCAGGACGGCCGGCCAGGTGCGCCCGCCGTGCAGGGCCAGTGAACCCGCCGCGAACGCGCTGACGACGGCGAGGAACGAGGGCCACTCCGCGGCGCGCAGTGCGGGCACGGCCAGCAGGGCGAGCCCTCCGGCGCCCCAGACGAGGGCCCAGGGACGCGGGCGTCGCCCCGCCCGACGGCCCGCGGCGTACACGGCGAGCGTGGCGGGCACGGCGACGAAGACCAGGTTGATCGCCAGCCCGTCGCCCAGCAGCGCCATGCTGAGCAGGCCGGTGGCCAGGGCCGCCCACAGGGTCGCGGTGCGGATCGGCGCGGGCTCACCGGGGCCGAAGTCGCTCAGTGGCGATGAGGGCGCTGGTCGAGACGGTATGCGCGCCGGCCCGCCCGGTAGGGGTCCGGGCCTGTCCGCCTTGCCCTCCGGGTCGGCGTTCGCGGAGGCCGCCGACCGACCGCGGGCCTTCTCGGTTCCCGCGCGGGCCCTCGGCGGCGGGCCTTCGGGTTCTGGCGTTGCTGGTGCTGACGGTGTCTCGGACATGGGACCCCCTCCTCCCGGACCGGCCCTCCTCGCCACCTCACGCAGCGCGCGGCTGCGGCAGACGGCTCATGACCGGTCCCTCGTCGCCGCGTATCGTCATGATCAACAGGCAGCGTGGCGGCCAGGGTATGCCGCAGATGAGCGCACAGGGTCGGCCTGGGAAGCCACTGTGTCACTCCTGTGACAGTTGAGGTGCTTGAGATCGAAGAGACCGGGGAAGCACGTCCGCTACCCCCCGACGCCTCTCGCGCCGCGGTCGGCGCAGGTAGGCCCCGGTCGGTCGGTCATCCCACCCGGAGCCAGTCCGGGAACGCCTCGGTCTGCCGCGTCCATGCCTCGGGGGGCGCCCCGGCCTTACCGGAGGCCACCACTCCGCCGACGATGGCGCAGGTCGTGTCGACGTCGCCGCCCACCTGGGCCGTCGTCCAGAAGCCCCGCTCGTAGTCACCGAGGGCGCGTGCCGCCGACCAGAGCGCGAACGGCACGGTGTCGTGCGCGGTTGTACGCCGCCCGCAGCCCAGCACGGCGGCGACGGTGTCCGCGTCGGCGTAGTCGAGCATGTCCCGCGCGCGCCGCAGGCCGGCGCCGACGGCGCTCTTCGGCACGAGGGCGATGACCCCGTCGAGCAGATCGCCGGGGCTCGGCGGTCCGGCGGGATCGGCCGCGAGGGCGGCGGCAGCGGCGACGGCCATGGCGCCGACGACGGCCTCACGGTGCTGGTGCGTGGGGTAGGCCGAGATCTCCGCCTGGTGGGTGGCCTGCTCGGGGTCGTCGGCGTACCAGGCACCCAGCGGGGCGATCCGCATGGCCGCGCCGTTGCCCCAGGATCCCTGCCCGTTGAAGAGCGCCGAGGCCAGCTCACGCCAGTCACCGCCTTCGCGGACCAGCCGCAGCAGGCGGTTGACCGCGGGCCCGTAGCCCCGGTCGAAGTCATGGTGCACGGCGAAGGAGCGGGCGAGTTCGTCCTGGTCGATCCGGTGGTGGGCCACGAGGACGGCCACGACGGAGCAGGCCATCTCGGTGTCGTCGGTCCACTGCCAGGGGCCGGGCGGGATCTCGCGGCGCTTGAGCAGCGGGTAGTTCACGGGCACGAAGTACTGCGAGCCCAGCGCGTCCCCCACCGCGAGTCCGCGCAGGCTGGAGAGGGCCCGTTCGAGGGGGCCGGGAGGAGAGGAGTCAGCGGTCATCGCCCTGCCACTCTAACTGGTGGCCCCGTACGACTCCGGGTCCCGCCAGCGGTCGAACGGCCGGTCGAGCGTGTACTTGCCGTCCTCCCCGAGAACGAGCATCCGCATCTCCGCGTTCCCGGGGTTCGACAGCGACTCGAACTCTGCGACGGTCCAGTGGAACCAGCGCATGCAGAACAGACGCATGGCGAGCCCATGGGTGACCAGCAGGACGTTCGGCGGGTGGTCGGGGTCCTCGAAACTGCGGAAGAGGCTCTCCAGAAAGCCGCCGACCCGGTCGTAGACGTCGGCGCCGGACTCCCCCTGCGCGAAGCGGTAGAAGAAGTGGCCGTAGGCGTCCCGGTAGGCCTTCTGGAGGCGGACGTCGTCCGGGTCCTGCCAGTTGCCCCAGTCCTGCTCGCGCAGCCGTGGTTCCTCGCGCACCCGCACCTGCTCGGGGTTCAGGTGAAACGCCTGGAACGTTTCGTGCGTCCGGCGGTAGGGGGAGACGTAGACACTGACGCGCTCGCTGCCGACGACGTCGCGGATGTGTTTGCCGGTCTCCTCCGCCTGCTGCCAGCCGAGGTCGGTGAGCGCGAGGGCGTGGTCGGGCTCGCGCTCGTACACGGTGTCATCAACATTGCCCGTTGACTCGCCGTGTCGGACAAGGATGATGCGCCGTGGTCGTGCCATGCCAAGACCCTAAGGGGGACGAGGGCGGATCGAGCACTCGTCCGGGTGCCATACGGCGTAGGTCACACGGGTCCCGCCCGCCGACCTCACAGGTTTGAAGATCAAACTCGTACGAGTTGGAATCTCAAACCGTCCAGCTCGGCTCCAGCTCCACGATGTCGCCGGTCATGGCGGCGACGTCGGCCTCGATCTGCGCCCGGAGGGCGAGGCGTTCGATGCGTTCGACGCGGTACTTGCCGTGCTCGGCCGCCGACTGCCACATGGAGAGGATCATGAACTCGTGAGCGGGTGCCTCACCGAAGAGGCCGCGCACCATGCCCGGGGAGCCGGCCATCGCGGGGTTCCAGACCTTCTCCTGCATCAGCGCGAAATGCTCGGCCCGCTCCTCGTGGACACGGCAGTGCGCCACCCGCACCAGATCGGCGTCCGTGAAGCGCGGCTCGAATCCGGTCTTCACGTCGAACCGGTGGTCGAAGAGCTTCGCCTGCATGTCCTTGAAAGTGCCCGACTGCGACGCGGCGAGCCGGTCGTGGGAGCGCGCCATGAAGGAGTCGTAGAAGGCACGGCTCTCCCAGAAGGAGAAGATGTGCGCCACACCGGCCCGCCCCCGGCTCCAACCC
>NZ_JAAVVL010000001.1:2164457-2175113 GCF_018728545.1 Streptomyces sp. ATCC 21386 | reverse complement strand
CCCCAGTAGCCCCGCCCACTTTCGCTGCCCCCGCTCGAAACCGCGGCGGTCCACCACGGTGCAGCGAATCCACTTGACCAGCACCGCGCCATGGTAAGGCCACGGAACGTGGCGGCGGTCACTCTCCGGCCGGTTGCACCCGGGCGAGCGCCCCGGCGCGCATGCGAGGATGGACAACTGGCCTGGACCGCCAGGCAGTTCGGCCCGCATGCACAGAAGAGGGGGAGGGAGTTCTGTTGAACGGCCTCAACAAGGGCATCCGCAAGGTAGAGGTGTCGCTCAAGTGGGACCCGAGTCCTGCCGGAAAGCCGCCGACTGATCTCGACATCGTCGCGGCCCCTTACCTGGCGACCGATCCGACCGGCAGCCCCGCCTACGTCGTGCACTTCGACAGCCGCTCACCCGACGGCACCATCACCCTCAACCGTGACAGCAAGACCGGCCAGGGCTTCGGCTGGGACGAGGTCATGACGATCGAGCTGAACCGCCTCGACAGCCGGTACGGCCGGGTCGTGATCGGCGTCGCCATACAGCAGGGATCGGGCCCGAGGACCTTCGCCGAGGTCACCAAGCCCGCTCTGCGCATCCGTGAGGACTACACCGTCCTGGCGGAGGACGACTTCGGCGGCGTCCTCGGCTCGACGGCCGCGACCGTCGCCGAGTTCGTCCGCGACACCACCGGCGAATGGACCTTCAACCCGGGCATCACCGGCTTCGACGAGGACCCGGCGACCTTCGCCCGCGTCATGGGCGGCCCACGAGAGGCCTGACCCCCGCCCCACGGGGAGCAGGGGAGACGGCGCGCCGTTCGCCACGGCAGCGAAAAGGGGGAGCCGGCTTGTCGCCGACTCCCCCTTCAGGCAGTCACCTCACGCCCGGAGGGCGCTCGTGTTCAGCTGCAGCCGCTCGTCGAGCCGCAGCCCTCGCAGATGTAGCAGGAACCAGCCCGCTGCATCTTCGTCCCGCAGGAGAAGCAGAGCGGGGCGTCGGCCTGGATGCCCAGCTGCATCTCCACCAGCTCGGCGCTGGTGTGGGCCTGCTTCGGAGCGGGCTTGGCGCCCTCCTCGTCGGCCTTCGGAGCGGAGACCGCCTTCAGGGACTGGCGCGGCGCCGACTGGGCGAGGCCCTCGACGTCGACCTCCTCCTCGATCGGCTCGTACGAGCCGGTCTCCAGGTGCCGCTGACGCTCCTCGGCGGAGTGGATGCCGAGCGCGGAGCGGGTCTCGAAGGGCAGGAAGTCCAGCGCCAGACGGCGGAAGATGTAGTCGACGATCGACGCCGCCATCCGCACGTCCGGGTCGTCCGTCATACCGGCCGGCTCGAAGCGCATGTTCGTGAACTTCGAGACGTACGTCTCCAGCGGCACACCGTACTGCAGACCCACCGAGACGGCGATCGAGAAGGCGTCCATCATGCCCGCGAGGGTCGAGCCCTGCTTGGACATCTTCAGGAAGACCTCGCCCAGGCCGTCGTCCGGGTAGGAGTTGGCGATCATGTAACCCTCGGCGCCGCCGACGGTGAACGAGGTGGTGATGCCGGGACGGCCCTTCGGGAGACGCTTGCGGACCGGGCGGTACTCGACGACCTTCTCGACCGTGGCCCGGATCGTCTCCTCGGCCTTCTCGGCGATCTCGGCCTTCTCCGTCTCCTTGGTCTTCGCGGAGAGCGGCTGGCCGACCTTGCAGTTGTCGCGGTAGATCGCCAGGGCCTTGACGCCCAGCTTCCAGGCCTCGAAGTAGATCTCCTCGACCTCCTCGACGGTCGCCGTCTCCGGCATGTTGACCGTCTTGGAGATGGCGCCGGAGATCCACGGCTGGATCGCGGCCATCATGCGGACGTGACCCATCGGGGAGATGGCACGCTCGCCCATGGCGCAGTCGAAGACCTCGTAGTGCTCCTGCTTGAGGCCCGGGGCGTCGATCACATTGCCGTGGTCGGCGATGTGGGCGACGATCGCCTCGATCTGCTCCTCCTGGTAGCCCAGGCGGCGCAGAGCCTGCGGGACCGTGCCGTTGACGATCTGCATCGAGCCGCCGCCGACCAGCTTCTTGAACTTGACCAGCGCCAGGTCGGGCTCGACACCGGTGGTGTCGCAGGACATGGCGAGGCCGATGGTGCCGGTCGGTGCGAGCACGGACGCCTGCGAGTTGCGGAAGCCGTTCTTCTCGCCGAGGCGGAGCACGTCCTGCCAGGCCTCGGTGGCGGCGGCCCACACCGGGGTGTCCAGGTCGTCCATGCGGACGGCCGTGCCGTTGGCGTCGGAGTGCTGCTTCATCACACGGTTGTGGGCGTCCGCGTTGCGGGCGTAGCCGTCGTACGGGCCGACGACCGCGGCCAGTTCGGCGGAGCGCTTGTACGCCGTGCCGGTCATCAGCGAGGTGATCGCGCCGGCGAGGGCACGGCCGCCGTCGGAGTCGTACGCGTGACCGGTCGCCATCAGCAGGGCGCCGAGGTTGGCGTAGCCGATGCCGAGCTGGCGGAAGGCGCGGGTGTTCTCACCGATCTTCTGGGTCGGGAAGTCGGCGAAGCAGATGGAGATGTCCATCGCCGTGATGACCAGCTCGACGACCTTGGCGAAGCGCTCGACCTCGAAGGACTGGTGGCCGAGGCCGTCGTCCTTGAGGAACTTCATCAGGTTCAGCGAGGCGAGGTTGCAGGACGTGTTGTCCAGGTGCATGTACTCGCTGCACGGGTTGGAGGCGGTGATGCGGCCGGACTCGGGGCAGGTGTGCCAGTTGTTGATCACACCGTCGTACTGGATGCCCGGGTCGGCGCAGGCCCAGGCGGCCTCGGCGAGCTTGCGGAACAGCGCCTTGGCGTCGACCTTCTCGATGACCTCGCCGGTCATGCGGGCGCGGAGACCGAATTCGGTGCCGTTCTCCACGGCCGTCATGAACTCGTCGTTCACGCGGACCGAGTTGTTGGCGTTCTGGTACTGGACGGACGTGATGTCGTCGCCGCCCAGGTCCATGTCGAAGCCCGCGTCGCGCAGGGCGCGGATCTTCTCCTCCTCCTTCACCTTGGTGGCGATGAAGTCCTCGACGTCCGGGTGGTCCACGTCCAGGACGACCATCTTGGCGGCGCGACGGGTGGCACCGCCCGACTTGATCGTTCCTGCGGAGGCGTCGGCACCGCGCATGAAGGAGACCGGACCGGAGGCGTTGCCGCCGGAGGAGAGCAGTTCCTTGGAGGAACGGATGCGGGAGAGGTTCAGGCCGGCGCCGGAGCCGCCCTTGAAGATCATGCCCTCTTCCTTGTACCAGTCGAGGATCGACTCCATGGAGTCGTCGACGGCCAGGATGAAACAGGCGGAGACCTGCTGGGGCTGCGGCGTGCCCACGTTGAACCACACGGGGCTGTTGAAGCTGAAGATCTGGTGCAGGAGGGCGTACGCCAGTTCGTGCTCGAAGATCTCGGCGTCGGCGGGCGAGGCGAAGTACTTGTTCTCCTCGCCGGCCTTCGTGTACGTCTTCACGATGCGGTCGATCAGCTGCTTCAGGCCGGTCTCGCGCTGCGGGGTGCCCACGGCACCGCGGAAGTACTTGCTGGTGACGATGTTGACCGCGTTCACCGACCAGAAGTCGGGGAACTCGACGCCGCGCTGCTCGAAGTTGACCGAGCCGTCGCGCCAGTTGGTCATGACGACGTCACGCCGCTCCCAGACCACCTCGTCGTACGGGTGCACGCCGGGGGTGGTGTGGATGCGCTCGATACGCAGGCCCTTGCTCGCCTTGGTGCCCTTGGCGCGGGAACTCCGTGCCGGACCGCTCGCCGTCTCTGTCATGCCGCCTCCCTGTACGGGCGAAAACGCCCTGAAGTGCCACGATGTTCCCGTGACACGGTGTTCTGTCTTGTGTCGCGACCCGACTGACACAGCCGTTCGCGACAGGCCTGGATCGCCGCCGGTCGTCCGGACCACCCACTGGTCCGGCGGTGCGGCCCGCCGTCAGTCGGCGGCGTTGGCGGGCACCGGGACCTGAACAGCCCCTCCGGACCCGCGGTCGCTCTCCACGCGCCCCCCGGCCGCGCTCTCGACGTCCTCGTCGTGCGCGTCGGGGCGCTTCCCCTGCTCTTCCCTGAGTTCCGCGATCGCGGCCTCGAAGTCCTCCAGCGAGTCGAACGCCCGGTAGACGCTTGCGAACCGCAGGTAGGCGACGAGGTCGAGTTCCTGCAACGGGCCGAGTATGGCCAGCCCCACGTCATGGGTGGTCAGCTCGGCGCTCCCGGTCGCGCGCACCGCCTCCTCGACCCGCTGGCCGAGCTGGGCGAGCGCGTCCTCGGTGACAGGCCTGCCCTGGCACGCCTTGCGGACGCCATTGATGACCTTGGTACGACTGAAGGGCTCGGTCACGCCGGACCTCTTGACCACCATCAGCGAGCACGTCTCCACCGTCGTGAAACGACGGGAGCAGTCGGGACACTGGCGGCGCCTGCGGATCGACGTGCCGTCGTCCGTCGTACGACTGTCTACGACGCGGCTGTCGGGGTGCCTGCAGAAGGGACAGTGCATAACTCCAACCCTCCTCACAGCACGACTCAATAAGCCCCACGGGCCACTTGGGCCCCGCGGAAGCAGCCCCAAGCATAGGGGATGACCATGAGCCCGAGGACCCGGGGGACCACAACTTCTGGGCCGTTGCGGCAATCCAAGCACTAGATGTAGGGCTTGGCACGTAAATCCCCCCACGGCGCGCGTGTCGCGCACGTATGGGCATGTGCCGGACGAGCAGTCCGTCGCGGAGCGCGTCCGCGCCGTCGCGGAGCGGACGCGGGCGCGGCGGAGGCGCCACGAGAAAGGGGTCGGTACCCGGTCGACGGAGCACCGGATGGCAGACTGGGCCACGCGGCGACAGCGGCCCACAAGGCCCCTCGCCCCGGCGGTGAAGGGTACAGCAATCAACGCTTTTGCCCGTCGGAGCCGCCCGCTTTACACCCGGACACATGGTCACGTCAGGTAATCCATGGTTTTTCACTCGAACGTGTGTTTGGCGCAACCTTTCGAAAGCAACTACCGTTGTGCTGCACGGGAGACCATCGAGAGGGGCCGACGTGACCACCACCGCTGACAGTGCCACCATCACTGCCCAGGACCGCTCCCAGAGCCGACTCGAGCCGGTGCATGCGATGAACGAAGCCACGAACCATGAAGGGCCCAAGCGCGCCCTGCCCGGCCGACCTCCAGGCATCAGGGCGGACAGCTCCGGGCTCACCGACCGGCAGCGCCGGGTCATCGAGGTGATCAGGGACTCGGTGCAGCGACGCGGATACCCGCCGTCGATGCGGGAGATCGGCCAGGCGGTCGGCCTGTCCAGCACATCCTCCGTGGCGCACCAGTTGATGGCCCTGGAGCGCAAGGGCTTCCTGCGCCGGGACCCGCACCGTCCGCGGGCGTACGAGGTCCGGGGCTCCGACCAGGCCTCGGCACAGCCGACGGACACGGCGGGCAAGCCGGCCGCTTCGTACGTGCCGCTCGTCGGCCGGATCGCCGCCGGTGGCCCGATCCTCGCCGAGGAGTCCGTCGAGGACGTGTTCCCCCTCCCCCGCCAGCTGGTGGGGGACGGCGAGCTCTTCGTCCTGAAGGTCGTCGGCGACTCCATGATCGAGGCGGCGATCTGCGACGGCGACTGGGTGACCGTCCGCCGCCAGCCCGTCGCGGAGAACGGGGACATCGTGGCCGCCATGCTGGACGGCGAGGCCACCGTCAAGCGCTTCAAGCGCGAGGACGGCCATGTCTGGCTGCTCCCGCACAACGCCGCCTACGAGCCCATCCCGGGTGACGACGCGACCATCCTCGGCAAGGTGGTGGCCGTTCTGCGCCGCGTATGACACCCAGCGGCGGACGGCTGCCCGTGGCCGTCCCCGCCCCTGATCCGGGCCCCGGAATCCACTGCGCCGGTTCCGGGGCCCTGGGCTGTTCAGGGCCCGCCCGCAGCCACGGCCCAAGGGTGGAGCCCACGCGCAACGGCCGGTGACCTGTCCCCTCGTCATGGGGACAGGTCACCGGCCGTTCGTCACGCCTCCGCCTTCACCGCTTCTTCCCGCTGCTCCGCCTCTTCTCGGTCCTTCGCGGCGCTGTCGATCGCGGCGAGCGACCTGCGGACCTGGTTACGGTCCGTCGTGTACCAGAAGTCGGGCAGTGAGGCCTTCAGATAGCTGCCGTACCGCGCGGTGGCGAGCCGTTGGTCCAGTACCGCGACCACGCCACGGTCACCTTGCGCCCTGACGAGACGGCCGGCGCCCTGCGCCATCAGCAGAGCCGCGTGTGTGGCGGCGACCGCCATGAAGCCGTTGCCGCCCGCCTCCTCGACGGCCTTCTGGCGAGCGCTCATCAGCGGGTCGTCGGGCCGGGGGAACGGGATCTTGTCCATCACGACCAGCTGGCAGCTGGGACCGGGCACGTCCACGCCCTGCCAGAGCGAGAGGGTGCCGAAGAGACAGGTCTTCGGGTCGGCCGCGAAGCCCTTGATCAACTCCCCGAGCGTCTCCTCCCCCTGCAGCAGGATCGGGTACTCGGGGATGCGCACGCGCAACTCCTCCGCCGCCAGCTGGGCGGCCCGCATCGACGAGAACAGCCCTAGCGTCCGGCCGCCGGCCGCCTGGATCAGCTCCGTGAGCTCGTCCAGCATGTCCGCCCGGTCGCCGTCCCGCGCGGGACGTGAAAGGTGCTTGGCGACATAGAGGATGCCCTGCCTCGGGTAGTCGAACGGCGATCCGACGTCCACGCCCTTCCACTGTGGAAGGTCCTCGCCCTGGACGCCTTCGGGAGCCAGTCCCAGCGAGGCCCCGACACCGTTGAAATCGCCGCCCAGCTTGAGCGTGGCGGAGGTCAGGGTGACCGAGCGGTCCGCGAAGAGCTTCTCCCGGAGCAGACCCGAGACGGACATCGGGGCCACACGCAGGGACGCGCCGAAACGGTCATGGCGTTCGTACCAGACGACGTCCCACTCCGAACCGTTGCTGATCCGCTCCGCCACGTCGTGCACGCTCTCCACGGCCGCCAGAGCCTGCTTGCGGACGGCGTCCTCGTCCTGGACGGACTTGTCGCGGGTGCTGCCGATCGCCGAGATCACCGCGCGAGCGGCATCGCGCAGCGCCATCAGGACGTAGGCCAGATCCTCGGGAATCTCTTCGAGCCGGCCCGGCAGAGCGAGCTCCATGATCCGCTCGAACCCCTCGGCAGCGGTCTGGAGCTGGTCCGCGACCTTCTCGTTCACGAGCTTCGCCGCCCGCTTCACGGCACGGTTGACCTGGCCCGGAGTGAGTTCGCCGGTCGCCACGCCGGTCACCCGGGAGACGAGTTCGTGCGCCTCGTCCACGATCAACACCTCGTGCTGCGGGAGAACCGGGGCGCCCTCGATGGCGTCGATCGCGAGCAGCGCGTGATTGGTGACGACGACCTCGGAGAGCTTGGCCCGCTCCCGGGCCATCTCGGCGAAGCACTCGGCGCCGTACGCGCACTTCGTGGCGCCCAGGCATTCCCTGGACGACACGGAGATCTGTGCCCAGGCGCGGTCGGACACTCCTGGGGTGAGGTCGTCCCGGTCGCCGGTCTCGGTCTCCTGCGACCAGTCCCTCAGCCTGAGCAGGTCCTGGCCCAGCTTGCTGCTGGGGGCGGCCGCCTCGAACTGGTCGAAGAGGCCCTCCTCCTCGTCCTGCGGCACGCCTTCGTTCAGCCGGTGCAGGCACAGGTAGTTCGACCTGCCCTTGAGCATCGCGAACTCCGGGCGGCGGCGCAGGAGGGGGTGCAGCGCGTCGACGGTTCTCGGCAGGTCCCGCTCCACGAGCTGCCGCTGGAGAGCGAGGGTCGCCGTGGCGACGACGACGCGCTCTCCCTGGGCGAGCGCGGGCACCAGATACCCGAGGGACTTGCCGGTGCCGGTGCCTGCCTGGACCAGCAGGTGGGAGCCGTCGTCGATCGCCTCCGCGACGGCTTCGGCCATGGTCACCTGGCCGGGGCGCTCCGTGCCGCCGACAGCGGTGACGGCTGCGTGCAGGAGTTCGTGGAGTGAGGGCTTCGTCATAGCGCGACCACCCTACGGGTCACCACTGACAAACGGGTGATCGCGGCGGGCGGGCGGGGTCGGGTCTGGGAGGCGGGATCAAGACGTCTTCTCTTCGACGGGACGGGACGGTCTCGGGGCCCGGACATCGAGTCGAGTCGATTCGGGGCTGGCCCCGGCCGGGCCGGGCGATTGGACCGGGAACCGGATCGGCTCGGGCGGTGTACCAGAAATGACGGCGTCACAGCAGATCCACATCGGATCTACATCAGATCGCGCAGCAGCCGGTCCCTGCACATGAGGGCGGCACGCTTGTCGGGCAGGTCGACCTCGGTGGAGTACCGGAAGCCCGCGCTGAGGAAAGCGGAGATGGAGGGAAAGTTGCGAAGGTCGGGTTCCGCGACGACGCGGGCACAGGAAGGTCTTCTGTCGAGGACGAGATCGGCGACGGCGCGGAGCAAGGTGGAGCCGAGACCGCGCCCCCGCTGGGCCACGGGGCCGATGAGCAGATGGATCCCGGTGTCGTGCGGACGGGCGGGGTAATGGCGGGCGAGGGGGTCGAGATCCGCCCGGTAGATCTCCCAATAGCTCACCGGGGTTCCGTTCAGCAGTCCGAGACAGGGCATGCTGCGGCCGTCTCCGTCGAGCTGGGCACGCAGGTGGTTCGCGGTCACGTCCTCGGCTCCACCGAGCTTCCAGTAGGAGTCCACGGCCGAGTCGTTCATCCAGCGGGAGACCAGCGGGACATCACGCCCGAGGCGCACAGGGACGAGGTGCAGGGTGCCTGCCGGTGTGGCAACCGGACCCCAGTCCGCGAGGTGGTCGAGCAACTCGCCGTTGGCCGGGCGTCCCCCCTGCCCCGCACCGGTACCGCCGTCGCACGGCTCGGTGTCCTCGGGGCCGGTGTCCTCGGACAGGAGCGCGAGGAAGTCGTCGGTCAGGCGCAGTTCGAGGGTGTCCTCGTTGCCGGGGGCCGAGGCGGTGCCGGTGTCGGTGGTCAGGTGGGTGCTCGCGTCGGTGCTCGCGTCGGTGGGAGGCACGGCGACGCTCCTCTCAGGAGATCGGGTGGGTCATGTTCCTCGGAACTGAAGGGAGTCGGACTGCACGGGCGAGTGGGCTGGACCGCAGTACGGAGGAGGAGTGGCCGGTCATGGATGAAGGGGGTTGGTGAGGGTGACGTACACGGACTGGGTGTCGACGGGACCGACGAGTTCATCGAGGCCGTGGAGGCGGGTCAGCAGGTTGGCCTTGCAACGCAGGACGGGTGAGTCGAGCAGTCGGGCGGGCAGGGTGGTCTTCAGCCTGGTGGGACCGGTGGCCACATCCGTGAGGAAGCGGCGGAAGGCGGCGAGAAGGAGCCGTTCGTCGCCGAGGCGCTGGGAGCCCAAAGCGCCGATGAGACCGAGCACGTTGTTGATGCCGAGGTAGTAGACGAACCGTTCGTCGGCGACCTCGTCGGAGACGAACGTGTCGCTGCGCTCGCCGATGCCGGGCAACCGGGATCGGAGGTCCGCGCGGCGGGACTCACGGAAGTAGTAGCCCTGGTTGTCGCGGAACCTTCCGCCGATGGGCCAGCCGTCGGGGCCCAGTAGGACGAGCGTGTTCTGCTGGTGCGCTTCGAGAGCGATCCCGGCCTCACTGTCGAGCCACAGCACGGGCCGCACGACGTGTTCCAGGTAGCGCAGGAACCACTCGACGGCTACGGCTCCCCGGGAACGCCCGGTCCGCCCGGCGAGACGGGTGACGACCTCCTCGAGCCGCGACCGCATGAGGAGGCGCTCGTCGGGACGGCGCTGCCCATCGGAGTACGGCCGGGGTGACACGAGGCCGGCGACACAGGACGCGTCGTCCGCCGGGCCGAACGGGTTGTGCCGGATGACCACGTCCAGGCCCGCCAGGGGGTCGCCGTCCGGTGCGGTGATCGCCAGCCAGGCCGGGTCGCGGACGATGTCGAACCCGGGATGGACCGCACGCCACCGCTCGGCCAGGCCGGTGCGCAGCAAGCGGTGGACCTCGACACCGCGATGGAGTTCCTTGCGGAGGTTCTCACGGCGGGAGTTGGTGATGCGCAGGCCCAGCGAGAGTTTCAGCATCGCAAGGGCGCCGGTGCGGTGAACGGTGCGGACGGAGGAGGTGGGGTGCCAGGGAGCGCCGTGCGGGCCCAGGTCGCGCAGCAGGCCGGCGTCGAGCAGCGCGGCGACGGACGGACGGTGGCGGACCTCGCGGAGCTGCCAGGGGTGCAGGGGCAGGGCGGTGAAGCCGTTGGGGAGTGACAGGTCCGGCCCGGCCAGCCGCGCGGTCAGGCAGCCGGCGGGGACGACACGGCCGCGCTCGGTCCATGCCGAGTCGGTCGAGAGGACGGAGGGTGCGATCGCCAGCCAGTGCAGAGGGAAGGAGCCACGCAGTTCAGGTGAGTACAGGCGCGCTTCGGTCTCGGAGAGCCCTTCCCTGCTCTTCGGGGTGGGGTGGAGGGGATGGCCGAGGAGGAGGGCCTGCTCGGCGGCCAGGAACCGGTCGGGATCGTCGGCGGGTTGTGCTCGGCGCTCGGTGATGAACAGGGCGACCTGGCGGACGGAGTCGGCGACCCGCCCCACCAGGTCCAGTTGGTCGCGCTCGACGGGCGGGTTGGGCACGGACCTGGGTCGGGGGTGGGGCC
>NZ_JAAVVL010000001.1:2156077-2164357 GCF_018728545.1 Streptomyces sp. ATCC 21386 | reverse complement strand
GGCGCGGACCGGTCTCGTCGGATCCAGGGTTCGCGTCCGGGGTGACCATTTCGATGCCGATCATCAGCCCTCGTCCTCGTACGTCACCGACACAGGCGAACCGCTCGGTGAGGGGGCGGAGTTGGGCGAGGATTCCGGCGCCCAGGGTGGCGGCGCGTTCGGCGAGGCCGTTCTCGCGGACATGGGCGAGGGTGGCGGCGCCCGCGGCCATGGCGAGCTGGTTTCCGCGGAAGGGGGTCGCGTGGGTGCCGGGCCGCCAGACGTCGAGGTCGTCGCGGTGGACCACGACGGCCAGCGGCAGGCTGCCGCCGATGGCCTGGGAGAGGACCATGACGTCTGGGATGACACCGCTGTGCTCGACGGCCCAGAAGCGGCCGGTGCGGCCCACGCCAGTTCGGACCTCGTCGGCGATCAGCGGGATCGAGCGGGCGGCGGTGATCTCCCGCATGCGGCGCAGCCAGCCGTCGGGGGCGGGGAGGACACCCCCCTCGCCTTGGACGGGTTCGAGGAGCATGCCGGCGGGCAGCGGTGCTCCGGGCTCGGCGTCGTCGAGGACGGACTCGGTCCAGCGGGCGGCGAGTTCGGCGCCGCGTTCGCCACCGATGCCGAACGGGCAGCGGTACTCCTGCGGATAGGGCAGGCGTGCCGCCCGGAGGTCGCGGGCGGTCGCGGGCGCTTCGAGGACCGCGGTGTTCAGGTCGGCGTGGGCGCCGGTGAAGGTGAGCAGGCCGGAGCGTCCGGTGGCGGCCCGCACCAGTCTGCAGGCGGCTTCGACCGCGTCCGTGCCGGAGGGGCCGCAGAACCGGACGCGGGCGCGGTCCGCGAACTCCGGTGGGAGGGTGCGGAGCAGTTCGGTGGTGAAGGCGTCCTTGGCGGGCGTGGCCACGTCGAGGACGTGCAGCGGAGCACCCGAGGCGACCGCCTTGCGGATGGCTTCGAGGACGACTGGGTGATTGTGGCCGAGGGCGAGGGTGCCGGCGCCGGACAGACAGTCGAGGTAGCGGCGACCGTCGGCGTCCTCGACGGTCAGCCCCCGCGCGCGTACGGGAACCACGGGCAGGAAGCGCGCGTAGGTGCGTGCCGCCGAGTCCCGGGCGGCCTGCGGCCACGGAATCCTTCCGTGCCCCGACCGCACGGCACGTGCCCCGTCGTGCTCCCGTCGTGGGCGGGCCGGTTCGCCCTCGGGTCTCGGACCAGTTCGCTCGGGCTCACGTCCCACCGGCGCCACCGCAGACTCGGTCACCGCCACTGCTGCACTTCCTCCCACGGTTCATCAGAGGCGAGTCGGCAGGGATCACCGAACACCGGCGGGTCCCCCGCACGTACCAACGACGAGACCGGTACGGGGAAGCGGGTCGGACGAAAATATGTGCCGAGGCGGAGGCTTTGCCGGTCCGGTCCGATTCGCCCAGGTCCCGCCGACCGGGCCTCCGACCCGTGTGCGGTAGTCCACGGCGTGTGTCCATGACGAAGTTCAGGACTCCCGCATGGTGATCGCGATCGGCTGCCGGAGTTCCAGCATGACCGCAGCGCCCGTCAGGATCGTGTCGGGATCGTGGACGCCGGCGTCTTTCCAGATTCGCGCCGAGCGAGAGACATTGTCCGGACCCGGTTGACGCGCGCGGCCCCCTTGTCGCTGTGGGAGTGGTCGGACATACGGTGCGGTCTCCTTCGGAGCATGAGCGGCCACCTCTTCCCCAACCTCGATTCACTCGCTCAACTACTGGAAGGGAAAAGACATTTGGTCAGGCTGTTCGGCCGACTGCTCCTGGTCGATCGCCTGGTCGGAGGGCTCGTGGCCAAACCGTTGCCGTTCCATCGGATGTCCCCCACACCGACCGCATAGTGTGTGGTGCCGTTCCGAAGGCCGCGGCTCGGTGGATGCCGCCAAGCCACACGCACGAGGACTACGTACGTAGAAGGTACGAAGAAACAAGTGTGCGGAGCCGCGCGAATGTCGCGTCGGCCACGTACAAGGAGGCGGCCCGGCGCACGGAGGAGTCGTGCGCTGTCCGTCTCGGCACCACAGATTCTCAACGCCCCAGGGGGAGTTCACACCATGCGACCCATACGACCGCTCTTCACCGCTCGTCGTGGGAGGAGCACGCGCCGCAGAACCTCCCCCGTTCTGGCCGTGGTCGGCCTCGCCACGGTTCTGTCGTTGACGGCCACCGCGTGCGGCTCGGGGGACACCACGGCGAACGCCGAGGCGTCGGCGTCCGCGCAGGACAGCGGCAGCGGCGGCGACGGGAAGATCCGGATCCCGGACGACATCAAGGACAAGCTGAAGGAACACGGGATCGACCTCGACAAGTGGCGGGGCGGGGCCTGGAAGAACTGGGACAAGGACGACTGGCTGCGCGAGGCCGAGGACTACGTCAATCCGATCATCAAGGACCTGTGGGACCCGGACCGGATGCGGGACGCCGAGGAGCCGGACAAGGAGGTCGACGAGAGCGACCTCACCGGTGACGAGGGTGTGACCGACCCGGCGCCGGAGGCCGTCGACGCGAAGGCGGTGGCGGCTCAGTACCACGCGAACGTGCCCGAGGCCGGCAAGGTCTTCTTCGACGCGCCCGAGGGCACGATGGTCTGCTCGGCGACCGTGGTGCAGGACCCGGCCAACCCGGGCAAGTCCAACCTCGTGTGGACGGCGGGTCACTGTGTGCACGCCGGCAAGGCGGGCGGCTGGTACCGGAACATCGCCTTCGTGCCCTCGTACAACGACAGTGCCCTGGCTGCGTCCGAGATGCGGACTGCGACGAAGGAGGAGGTCGCTCCGTACGGCGTCTGGTGGGGAGACTGGGCGCAGACCTCGGACCAGTGGATCGAGCAGGGCGGTCAGACGGGCGGTGACGGGGCGCCGTACGACTTCGCGGTGATCCACGTGACACCGGAGGAGGGCAGCGGGGGCAAGTCGCTGGAGGAGATGGTCGGTTCGGCGCTGCCGGTGGACTTCGACGCGCCTGCCGTGCCGCAGGTGCAGAGCATCACCGCGACCGGCTACCCGGCGGGGGCTCCGTACGACGGCGAGACGATGTACCAGTGCACGGACAAGCCGGGGCGGCTCTCGCTCGTCGAGGCCGACCCGACGATGTACCGCATCGGCTGCTCGATGACCGGCGGTTCGTCCGGTGGTGGCTGGGTGGCGACCGGTTCGGACGGTGAGCCCGCGTTGGTGTCCAACACCTCCATCGGTCCGGTGAGCGCCGGGTGGCTGGCGGGACCACGGTTGGGCAAGGAGGCCGAGGGCGTGTACAAGGCGGTGAGCGACAAGTTCGCTTCGCAGTGACGCCGGGTCGGCCCTATGACGCCCGGCTGACCTGAGGAGCCCGGCCGACCGTGCTCGGCGCACAGGTCGCCGCATCAAGAGGCCGGGCTGACCAAGTGGTGCCGCCCCGAGGAGCGGCGGAGGTGGGACGGCGCGCGGGAATCTCCTTCGCGCGCCCTCCGCCCGTCCCCCAGCGCCCCCGCATAGTGGGCGTGACACACGGATAGTTCCGACGGGGGTCGAGAACCATGCGTTTCTGCTCTGGGCGGTACCACCTGCTCGCCGTGACCGGGCTCGTCGCGGCTCTCGCGCTGGCTTCGGCCGCCTGTGGGTCGGGCGAGGGCGGCGCGGACGGCAAACCCCGCGCCGCCGCGTCCCGCACTGCCGACAACAACGGTGACGGTATCCCCGACGTCCTCGCCGACCAGCTCGCAGAGCACGGCGTGGATGTCGACGACTGGAAGGGCGGGGGCTGGAAGGACTGGGCCCGGGACAAGTGGCTCGGTGAGGCGCAGGACTTCCTCAATCCTGTGA
This sequence comes from Streptomyces sp. ATCC 21386, assembly GCF_018728545.1. NCBI lineage: Bacteria > Bacillati > Actinomycetota > Actinomycetes > Kitasatosporales > Streptomycetaceae > Streptomyces > Streptomyces sp. ATCC 21386. The sequence goes on along the minus strand of NZ_JAAVVL010000001.1, from coordinate 2,160,552 downwards.
TCGAGGACCTCTGGGACGCGGAGCGGATGCGCGCGGCCGGGGATCCGGGGAAGACCGTCGCGGCGCGGGACGCCTCCGCCGAACAGGGCGTCAGCGATCCGGTCCCAGCGCCCGTCGCGGCCAGGGCCGAGAAGACGCCGTACCACGAGCACGCCGGTCCGGTCGGGAAGATCTTCTTCGACTCCCCCGAGGGGGCGATGGTCTGCTCGGGGACGGTCGTCTCGGATGTGAACCATCCCGGCGAGTCCAACCTCGTGTGGACCGCCGGTCACTGTGTCCACGCCGGGAGCGGGGGCGGCTGGTACCGGAACATCGTCTTCGTCCCTGCCTACAACGACCTCGGCAGGTCCGAGGAGGAGCTGGCCGGGTGCGCGGCCACCGAGGAGGTCGCCCCGTTCGGACAGTGGTGGGCGGACTGGGCCGCGACCTCGGACGAGTGGATCGCGGGCGGGTCCGAGGAAGGCGGTGCCGGTGCCCCGTACGACTACGCGGTGCTGCATGTGCGGCCCGATGCGGGCGCCACCTCCTTGGAGGAGACGGTCGGGGCGGCCCTGGACGTGGACTTCTCCGCGCCGTCCGCTTCCGAGGCCGGGACGGTGGGCGCCTGGGGCTACCCGGCCGCACCGCCGTACAACGGTCTGACCATGTTCCGGTGCGTCGACAGGCCGGGGCGGCTGTCCCTGGATCCGTCCCTGCCGACGATGTACCGGATCGGCTGCACCATGACCGGGGGTTCGTCCGGCGGCGGCTGGTTCCGGATGGTCGGTGGCGAGCCCCGGCTTGTGTCGAACACGTCGATCGGTCCGTCCGACAACACCTGGCTCGCGGGACCCCTACTGGGCGAGGGGGCAAGGGCGTTGTACGACGAGATGAGTGACACGTACGGCGGCCGGTGAGCGCGTGCCGGGCGGTGATCGCTGCCCGGAAGGGCTGTCAGGCTGCCGTCGTGATCGGTCCGGCGGCCCGGTCGCGCGCTGATCGCCGCCTACTACGGCGGATGCCCCCGCTCGATGGCCGAGAGCGAGCTGGAGACCTCCCCCGGGTTACGAGGTCAAGGAGAAGACCGCGTAGCGCGGGGAACGGACGTGGGGTGTGCGGGGGGCACCAAGCGGCCCGCGACCCCGCACATACCGAAGGCCCGCCCCTCGGCGGAGGGAGCGGGCCTTTGGACATGCCTGGACGCGCATGCCCGGACGGGCGGGCCTTGCCGGACGTCAGGCCGTGGTGGCCGACGGGACGTACGGTGCCAGGTCGGACGCCAGTTCCTCGTGCACCCGGGCCTTGAGCAGGGTGCCCTCCGGGGTGTGCTCCTCGGAGATCACCTCGCCCTCGGTGTGGGCGCGGGCGACGAGCTTGCCGTGGGTGTACGGCACGAGCGCCTCGATCTCGACCGAGGGGCGCGGCAGTTCGTCGTCGATGAGCGCGAGCAGTTCCTCGATGCCCAGGCCGGAGCGGGCCGAGACCGCGATGGAGCGCTTCTCGATCCGCAGCAGCCGCTGGAGCGTCAGCGGGTCGGCCGCGTCCGCCTTGTTGATCACAACGATCTCGGGGACGTTCGTCGCACCGACGTCACGGATGACCTCGCGCACGGCGGCCAGCTGCTCCTCCGGGTCGGGGTGCGAACCGTCGACCACGTGCAGGATCAGGTCGGAGTCGCCGACCTCCTCCATCGTGGAGCGGAACGCCTCGACCAGGTGGTGCGGCAGGTGGCGTACGAAACCGACGGTGTCCGCCAGCGTGTACAGCCGCCCGCTCGGGGTCTCGGCCCGGCGCACGGTCGGGTCGAGGGTCGCGAACAGGGCGTTCTCGACCAGGACGCCCGCGCCCGTGAGCCGATTGAGCAGGGAGGACTTGCCCGCGTTGGTGTAGCCGGCGATGGCGACCGAGGGCACCTTGTTCCTGCGGCGCTCCTGGCGCTTGATCTCGCGGCCGGTCTTCATCTCCGCGATCTCCCGGCGCATCTTCGCCATCTTCTCGCGGATCCGGCGCCGGTCCGTCTCGATCTTGGTCTCACCGGGACCACGGGTGGCGAGTCCGCCGCCCTTGCCGCCGCCCATCTGACGGGACAGCGACTGACCCCAGCCTCGCAGCCTCGGCAGCATGTACTGCATCTGCGCGAGCGCGACCTGCGCCTTGCCCTCTCGGGACTTGGCGTGCTGGGCGAAGATGTCGAGGATCAGGGCCGTACGGTCGATGACCTTGACCTTGACGACATCTTCGAGGTGGATGAGCTGCCCCGGGCTCAGCTCACCGTCGCAGATGACCGTGTCGGCGCCGGAGTCGAGGACGATGTCCCGCAGCTCGTTGGCCTTGCCGGAGCCGATGTAGGTGGCCGCGTCCGGCTTGTCGCGGCGCTGGATCACTCCGTCGAGCACGAGCGCGCCCGCGGTCTCCGCGAGGGCGGCCAGCTCGGCCAGGGAGTTCTCCGCGTCCCGCGAGGTTCCCGTGGTCCAGACACCGACGAGTACGACGCGCTCCAGGCGGAGCTGTCGGTACTCGACCTCGGTGACGTCCTCGAGCTCGGTGGAGAGGCCCGCCACACGGCGCAGGGCCGCGCGGTCGGAGCGGTCGAACTGGTCGCCGTCCCGCTCTCCGTCGATCTCGAAGCTCCAGGCGACGTCCTCTTCCATCAGGGCATCGGCCCGAAGACCTTCGGGGTTGTTCTGCGCGAAGGCGCGCTGCGCGGCCTGGGAAGGGGAAGAAGAGGAGGTCATTGGGTCCTTACGTCGATGGGGATGCCGATAGGGATACCGCAGGGCGATGGATCTTCACGGATCTCGGCCCGTCACTGTGACAACGTCCGGGGTGTCCCGGGGATTCCCGGGGCGTCCCGTCGTCGACCCGAAGATGGTCGCACGGTACGCCCCGTCTCGTCACCCGGGTTATTTCCCGTCCGCGCGGGGGTCACACCCGCGCGGAACCCGGTCGATCCCGCTCACCGCCGGGCGGAGGCCTCCACCGGTGCCGACTTCCAGTCGGGGTGGCCCGGCATGGGCGGTGTCCGCACCTCGTACAGCCAGGCGTGGAAGAAGTCTCCCAGATCCCGTCCGGCGATCTTGGAGGCGAGTTCCCGGAAGTCGGCGGTGGACGCGACGCCGTCCCGGTGGACGGTGACCCAGGCCCGCTGCAGCAGGGCGAAGGCGGGGGCGCCGATCTCCTGGCGCAGCGCGTAGAGGAAGAGGGCGGCGCCGTCGTAGACGTTGGCCCGGAAGATGCCGATCTTCTGGCCGTCCTTGGGCTTCTTGGGCGCCGCCGGCGGGCCTCCCGCCGCGCGCCAGCGGTCGGACGCGCCGTACGCGGCCTTCATGCGCGCCGCCACCGACCGGCCGGCCCTCTCCTCGGCGTACAGGGCCTCGTACCAGGTGGCATGCCCCTCGTTGAGCCACAGGTCGGACCAGGTGCGGGGGCTGACGCTGTTGCCGAACCACTGGTGGGCCAGCTCATGGACCATGATCGACTCGACGTACCACTTGGGGTACTCGGGCCGGACGAACAGCGCCCTCTCGAAGAGAGAGAGCGTCTGGGTCTCCAGCTCGAACCCGGTCTGCGCCTCGGCGATCAGCACCCCGTACGTCTCGAAGGGGTAGCGGCCGACCTTGCGCTCCATCCACTCGATCTGGGCGGGGGTCTTCGCGAGCCACGGTTCGAGCTTCTCGCGGTCCTTGGCGGGGACCACGTCGCGTACCGGGAGGCGGTGCGGTCCGGTGCGGTGCAGGACGGCGGAGCGGCCGATGGAGATCTGGGCCAGTTCGGTGGCCATGGGGTGCTCGGTGCGGTAGGTCCAGGTGGTGGTGCCCAGCGCGCGGTCCGTGCCGGTGGCGAGGCCGTTGGAGACGGCCGTGTAGCCGTCGGGGACGGTGACGCGGACGGTGAACATGGCCTTGTCGGACGGGTGGTCGTTGCAGGGGAACACGACGTGCGCCGCGTCCGCCTGGTTGGCCATCGCGAGCCCGTCGGCGGTCCGTACCCAGCCGCCCTCCACGTCGCCCGTGTACACGGGGTCGCTGGTGTGCCGCACGGTGATGCGGGTCCGGCTGCCCTCGGCGAGCGGCGCCTCGGGCGTGATCACCAGATCCTCGCCCGCTCCGGTGAAGGCGGCGGGAGCCCCGTCGACCTCGACGGAGTCGACCTTGCCGTGGGTGAAGTCGAGGTTGATCCGCTCCAGGCGGGAGGTCGTCCGGGCGTCGATGGTGGTGACGGCGGTGAGGGGCTCGCGGTTGCTGCCGGGGTAGGTGAAGTCGAGGTCGTACGACCGCACGTCGTATCCGGGGTTGCCGAGGTGCGGGAAGAGCCGGTCGCCGACGCCGAGCGGGGCAACGGGTGACGGGGCGCTCGCGGCGATCAGGCAGACGGAGACGGCGGAGGCGAGCAGCGCGGCCTGGACGCGACGGCTCCTGGGGCGTGGGGTGAGCGGCATGAACCACCGCTACCAGCGCGCTCCCGCTCCGCGCCGCCGACGCGCAGCGGTCCCACCC
>NZ_JAAVVL010000001.1:2151115-2155977 GCF_018728545.1 Streptomyces sp. ATCC 21386 | reverse complement strand
GGGCGGGTGGGGTCGACGCGCTCGCCCTCGCCGTCGGCCCGCCGTCCGTCGGGCTGTTCCTCGGCGGGGGCGGCGTACGGATTGCCGAGCGCCACGACGCCGGCCTCGGCGGCCTTGTGCATCTGGTGGGTGCGGATGAGGACTTCGGCGACCTGGCCGTCGCCGCGCGCGACGGCGGTGTGCAGCGACTGGTACAGGTTGAACTTCGGAACGGCGATGAAGTCCTTGAACTCCGAGACCACGGGCGTGAGGCAGGTGTGCAGCTCCCCGAGGACGGCGTAGCAGTCGGCGTCCTCACCGACGAGGACCAGGATCCGGCCGAAGTCGGTGCCGCGCAGCCGTCCGCGTTTTCGGGAGACACGGTGCAGGGAGACGAAGTGGCGGGGCCTGATGAGGACTTCGGCCTGGATGCCCGCCTCGCGCAGCACGCCGCGTACCTCGTCGGCGATCTCGGCGAGCGGGTCGCTCTCCTGTGCGGCGTTGTCCGCGATGAGGCCGCGGGTGTGGGCGTACTCCTCGGGGTGGAGGATCGCGAAGACGAGGTCCTCCAGCTCCGTCTTGAGCGCCTGTACGCCGAGTCGTTCGGCGAGGGGGATCAGGACGTCCCGGGTGACCTTGGCGATGCGTTCCTGCTTCTCCGGGCGCATCACACCGAGGGTGCGCATGTTGTGCAGCCGGTCGGCGAGTTTGATCGACATCACGCGGACGTCGTTGCCGGTGGCGACGAGCATCTTGCGGAAGGTCTCGGGTTCGGCGGCGGCGCCGTAGTCGACCTTCTCCAGTTTGGTGACGCCGTCCACGATGAAGCACACCTCGGCGCCGAACTCCTCGCGCACCTGATCGAGGGTCACATCGGTGTCCTCGACGGTGTCGTGGAGCAGAGAGGCCGTCAGGGTCGTGGTCTCCGCGCCGAGTTCGGCGAGGATCAGCGTCACGGCGAGGGGGTGGGTGATGTACGGCTCGCCGCTCTTGCGCATCTGACCGCGGTGCGAGGACTCGGCGAGGACGTACGCCCGGCGCAACGGTTCCAGGTCGGCGTCGGGGTGGTGGGCCCGGTGTGCCTCGACGACATGGCTGATCGCGTCGGGCAACCGGTCGCGGGTCGTCGGGCCCAGGAGTGCGGCGCGGCCCAGACGGCGCAGGTCGATACGAGGTCGGCCCTTCCTGCGGTGCGCTGGTGGCGGCGCAGGGGCGGGCGATACGGCGGGGTTCGTGGCCTCCGCGCTCATGGGCACCTCCGGCTGCGTGGACCGGCGGACGGGTGCCCCAGGGCGTGCGGCGGCTCAGGGGATCGTGTCGTTCCCCCGTCCGTGCCGGTGCTTGATGCTACCGAGCCCATCACGCCCGTCCGACCGCCTCTCGCCGAGCGTGAAACGGATCACCCATTCGAGCGATGGTTCCGAGGTTTGCGTTTTCGGGCCACGTCACCGGAGTGGGCCATGGATTCGCACCCCTGGACGCGTGACGGGCTTGGATCTTTACGGCGTTCGCCCTGCGGACACCGTCATACCAAGCCCTACCACACTTCAACGTGCCGCGTTTTCCAGCCAGTTGGCATCGATCTCGCCCTGGGCCACGATCACGGCGGGGCCGGTCATCTCGATCTCGCCGTCGGGCCGTTCGGTGATCACCAGGGTGCCGCCGGGCACGTCGACGGTGTAGGTCGCCGGGGTGCCCGTGACCGCCGGGTCGGCGCCGTCGCGCCGGGCGGTGGCCACGGCGACGGCGCATGCGCCGGTGCCGCAGGAGCGGGTCTCGCCGGAGCCGCGCTCGTGCACCCGCATCGCCACGTGGCCCGGGCCCCGGTCGACGACGAACTCGACGTTCACGCCGTCCGGGTAGGCGGAGGCGGGGCTGAAGGGCGGCGGGGCGTACAGGTCGCCGGCGTCCGCGAGGTCGTCGACGAACGCCACCGCGTGCGGGTTGCCCATGTTGACGTTGCGCGCGGGCCAGCTGTGCTCGCCGACGCTCACGGTCACGTCCCCCTCGGGGAGGCGGGCGCGGCCCATGCCGACGGTGACGTCACCGTCCTTGTCGATGTGGACCTTCTTCACGCCCCCGCGCGTGGCGACGGTGAGGTCGCCCTCGGTGACGTGCCCGGCGTGCAGGAGGTAGCGCGCGAAGACGCGGACGCCGTTTCCGCACATCTCGGCGATCGACCCGTCGCCGTTGCGGTAGTCCATGAACCACTCCGCCTCGGCGGCCAGTTCCTTCGCCTCGGGGTGCGCGGCGGAGCGGACGACGTGCAGCACGCCGTCACCACCGATGCCCGCGCGGCGGTCGCACAGGGCGGCGACGGCGGCCGGGGGGAGATCGATGGCGTTCTCGGGGTCCGGGACGATCACGAAGTCGTTCTCGGTCCCGTGACCCTTGAGGAAGGCGATCCGCGTGCTCATTCCTCGATCGTACGGGAGCGCTCCGCCGGGTGGGCCGGGTGAGGGCTTGCGGTTCGAGGGTCTCGCGCGAGTCGATCGTGGCTGGCCGCGCAGCCCCGCGCCCCTGACGGGGCGCTCCTCACGGGGCGCTCTGTGCGCGGCGCCCCTGTCTAACGGAGCCGGGCCACTCGCCAGACGGCCAGGAAGGCGACCGCGGCCACGACCAGGGCGTAGGCGAGGACAAGGCGCCAGTCCGGGCGGCGGCCGGAGCCTCGGGCGGGCAGGCCTGGCCACGTGTAACCGACCCGGCGGGCGGCCATCATGCCCCAGCCCGCCGCGGTGGCGCAGATCAGCAGGCCGAGCATGGCGACCACGGCGCCACCGTCCCCGAACTCGAAGGCGAGCGGGAAGGCGAACATCAGGGAGCCGACAGCGGCGAGGCCCACGATCGGGGCGAGCTGCCAGAGCCGCAGTCTGCGCTGGGGGCGCAGCTCGACCTCCACCTCCGGACCGGACATCTCGTCCGGTTCCGGTCCGTCGTCGCTGACGCCGTCGGGGGTCTGGTCCTCGGGACCGTCGGGGCTCAGCGGATCACCTTCGGAATCCAGTGCGTACCCCTCGGTAACCAGCTGGTCCGCGTCCTGCGCGGTGCCCTGCTCCGTGCTTTGTGCGGTGTCGCGAGGGCCGGCCTCCATCGCCACGCGCCCTCCCAACTCGGACTCCACTTGGTCGATCGAAGCTTGATGATGGCACGCCCCCGGATGCCGGGATGACCGCCGGGGCGACCCGATGCCATGACGTGATCAGGCTGTGACCGGTCGTTCGACCAACGCCAGTGCGAGCTGCGGGAGTTCCGTCAGGTCGGCGAGCCCCCCCTTGAGCCAATGCACCCGCGGGTCGCGTCTGAACCATGAATCCTGGCGGCGCGCGAAGCGCTTGGTGGCCCGCACGGTCTCCGCGCGCGCCTCGTCCAGGGTGCACCGCCCGGCGAGGGCCGCGAGGACCTGCTGGTAGCCGAGCGCACGCGACGCCGTACGCCCCTCGCGCAACCCCTGCGCCTCCAGTGCGCTCACTTCTTCGACCAGTCCGGCGTCCCACATGCGGTCGACCCGGCGGGCGATGCGCTCGTCGAGTTCGGGCCGCGCCACGTCGACGCCGATCTGGACGGTGTCGTAGACCGCGTCATGGCCCGGCAGGTTCGCCGTGAACGGCTTTCCGGTGATCTCGATCACTTCGAGGGCGCGGACGATGCGGCGGCCGTTGCTGGGCAGGATCGCCTCGGCGGCCTCGGGGTCGGCGGCGGCGAGCCGGGCGTGCAGCGCGCCGGAGCCGCGCAACGCCAGCTCCTCCTCCAGGCGGGCGCGGATCTCGGGGTCCGTGCCGGGGAACTCCAGGTTGTCGACGGCTCCGCGGACGTACAGCCCGGAGCCGCCCACCAGGATCGGCCAGCGGCCGTCGGCGAGCAGGGCGTCGATCCGGGCGCGGGCGAGCCGTTGGTACTCGGCGACGCTGGCGGCGGCCGTCACGTCCCAGATGTCCAGGAGGTGGTGCGGGACTCCGTCGCGCTCCTCGGGGGTCAGCTTGGCGGTGCCGATGTCCATCCCCCGGTAGAGCTGCATGGAGTCGGCGTTGACGACCTCGCCGCCGAGGCGCTGGGCCAGAAAGACGCCCAGATCGGACTTGCCGGCCGCGGTCGGTCCGACGACGGCGATGACCCGTGGGGAGGGAACTGCGTTGCTCACCGACCCAGTCTCGCAAATGTCGGGGCCTGTTCTCGAACGAACTACGTGACGCGGGGGAGCCGGAGTCGTTGCGTGTTGCGTGTTCGCAGCGCCGGTTTCGAGTACCGGCGACCCGGATGACGCAATCGGACGCTCCGGGAGAGGGCGGGAATTAACCCGCATGATTAGCATTGAGGTTGATATGGGCGTTTTCTCACTGTTCCGTCGTAAGGCGAAGGACGCGGACGAGGCCGCCGTGACGGCGCCCGAGCCGGACGCCGAGACGGAGGCGGAGGAGCCGGAGGAGGCGAAGGGAGCCACCGAGGCCGTCCGGCCGGAGGCCGGAAGCACGGCCGAGGCCGATGCGGAGGGCGACGCGGCCGAGCCGGCGGTGGAGGCCGTCGACGCGGCGGACGACGTGGAGATCCCCAAGCAGCAGACGGCCGATCAGGCGGCGGACAACGAGTCCGGTGAGAACGCCCGCAAGTGACTGCCCGCGCGGGAAGGTGAATCATGCGTCTGCTGGATAATCTGAAGTCCAAACTCTCCCCGGCCAAGGACAAGGTCTCGCACCTCGCTCAGAAACACGAGGGCAAGATCCACCACGGTCTGGACAAGGCCGCTCACACGGTCGACAGGAAGACCAAGGGCAAGTACAGCGACAAGATCCAGTCGGGCACGGGCAGGGCCAAGCACGCCATGGACCGACTCGCGCACCACGAGGGCGGTCACACGCCCCCGCCCCCGGGCGGCGGCGCCACACCCC
>NZ_JAAVVL010000001.1:2136597-2151015 GCF_018728545.1 Streptomyces sp. ATCC 21386 | reverse complement strand
ACCCCGGGCGGCGGCGCCACACCCCCGCCTCCGGCTTCCTGACACACACCCCTCGTCGGACGGCCGCGGAGCCTCGCGCTCCCGGCCGTCCGCCGTGTCCGGCCCACCCCGCGACCGGGCGGCGCGTCGCCCCGTCTACGACCAGGCGGCGACCAGGTACCCCACGCCGTACGGGGCGTCCTCGTAGAGCAGGCTGCCTGCCAGGCCCGCGCCCTCGGCGGCGCCCGCGAGGATCTGCCAGGGGGCGCGCCCGGAGGCCCGCAGCTCGCGGGCCAGTCCGGCGTCCAGCGTCCTCAGCGCCTCGATGTCGGCGTCTGCGAGCGCACGCGCGACCCCCGCGTCGAAGTCGGCCGCCCGGTCGTCCAGGTACCCGGGGGCCTTGAGCGTGCGGCACGCGCTGGCGTCGCCCATCACCAGCAGAGCCACCCGCTCGGCAGCGCCGGCGACCTGCCGTCCTACTTGGGTACACCGCTCGACGGCGGTCGGTTCCGCCACCCCCAGCCCTTCCAGCGGGGCATCGGCCCAGCCCGTGCGGTCGAGCAGCCAGGCGGCGACGGCGAGCGAGGCGGGCAGCCGGGCCGTCGTGCCGCCGTTCCCCTCGCGCCCGAGACGGACGTCCACGTCCACGCCGAAGCCCCGGAACGAGCCGCCCGAGCCTTCCGGATACGACGCGTCGCGCCCGGCGGGGCCCACGACCACCAGCCGGTCCGGGCGGGCGGCGGCGAGCACTCCGAGCGCGTCCGCGCACGCGTCCCGCGCCGCGTCCAGCTCGGGCGCGGCCCCGGCGGCCACCTCGGGCACGAGCAGGGGCGGACAGGGGCAGACGGCGGCGACGACAAGCATGAGGCGCAGGGTAACTTCCGCGGCCAGGGGTGCCCCCTCAGGGGCTCGGGGAACTGCGCGAACAACCCCCACGCACCGGCAGCCCGCGCACAACCGTCAGGACCGAGCTGAACCCGCCACCGAAGAACGCCGCCGCCGAAGAACCCGGCCTGAGCAACCCCTCTGCTCTTGAGGAACCCCTCTACTGAGAAACCCCGCACCCACCGGTGGCAGCCGCCGGCAGCGGCTCCGGAATCCCGATCTTCGGCAGCCCCAGCATCACGCCGCCCGCCTTCTCCGCCGGAAGGGCCTGCCGCTTCTCCCAGGCGTCGCCCGACCGGGTCCGCCGTACGTCCAGGACCGCGCCCTCGGCCAGCAGGTGGTGCGGCGCGGCGTAGGTGATCTCGACGGTCACCACGTCGCCGGGGCGGACCTCCTGGTCCGGCTTGGTGAAGTGGACCAGGCGGTTGTCGGGGGCGCGGCCGGAGAGCCGGTGCGTGGCGCCGTCCTTGCGGCCCTCGCCCTCGGCGACCATCAGCTCCAGGGTGCGGCCGACCTGCTTCTTGTTCTCCTCCCAGGAGATCTCTTCCTGGAGGGCGACGAGGCGCTCGTAGCGCTTCTGGACGACCGCCTTGGGGATCTGGTCCTCCATGGTGGCGGCCGGGGTGCCGGGGCGCTTGGAGTACTGGAAGGTGAACGCCTGGGTGAAGCGGGCCTCGCGGACCACGTGCATGGTCTGCTCGAAGTCCTCCTCGGTCTCGCCGGGGAAGCCCACGATGATGTCGGTGGTGATGGCCGCGTGCGGGATGGACGCGCGGACCTTCTCGATGATTCCCAGGTAGCGCTCCTGACGGTAGGAGCGGCGCATGGCCTTCAGGACCGTGTCCGAGCCCGACTGGAGCGGCATGTGCAGCTGCGGCATCACGTTCGGCGTCTCGGCCATGGCCGCGATGACGTCGTCGGTGAAGTCGCGGGGGTGCGGAGAGGTGAAACGGACGCGCTCCAGGCCCTCGATCCGCCCGCAGGCCCGCAGCAGCTTGCTGAAGGCCTCGCGGTCGCCGATGTCGGAGCCGTACGCGTTCACGTTCTGGCCGAGCAGGGTGATCTCGGAGACGCCCTCGCCGACCAGGGCCTCGATCTCGGCCAGGATGTCGCCGGTGCGGCGGTCCTTCTCCTTGCCGCGCAGGGCCGGGACGATGCAGAAGGTGCAGGTGTTGTTGCAGCCGACGGAGATCGAGACCCAGGCGGCGTAGGCGCTCTCGCGGCGGGTCGGCAGGGTGGAGGGGAAGGCCTCCAGGGACTCGGCGATCTCGACCTGGGCCTCGTCCTGGACGCGGGCGCGCTCCAGCAGGACGGGCAGCTTGCCGATGTTGTGCGTGCCGAAGACGACGTCGACCCAGGGCGCCTTCTTGACGATGGTGTCCCGGTCCTTCTGGGCCAGGCAGCCGCCGACGGCGATCTGCATGCCGGGGCGGGCGGTCTTCATCGGGGCGAGGCGGCCGAGGTTGCCGTAGAGGCGGTTGTCGGCGTTCTCGCGGACGGCGCAGGTGTTGAAGACGACGACGTCGGCGTTGCCCTCCCCCGCGTCCTCGGGCGCGCGGACGTAGCCGGCGTCCTCCAACAGACCGGACAGGCGTTCGGAGTCATGGACGTTCATCTGACATCCATAAGTACGCACTTCGTATGTCTTGACGCCCACTGCCTGACTCCGGTCGCTGCTGTTGGTCACTCCGTAAGCCTAAGGCAGCGCCCGGGGAGCCCTCGTCCCCAGGCGCCGCGGTCTCAGTGCTCCGTGTCGAGCACGGTCTCCGGGATCTGCACGTTGATCAGCTCGCCGGTGCGCTGGTCGACGGTGAGGCCCCGGCCGGGCTTGCGGCCCCGCAGGTGGGCGTGGGCGAGACGGGCCCCGACGAAGCCGATCAGCTCAAGGTCGTCGTCCGGATCATCCAGACCGGCAGCGTGAAGAGCACCGGGACCTGGACCCCCTGACCCCGGCACCTATGTCTTCAAGGCCCAGTACGACCACGCCCAGGGCGGACGCGACGCGGGGCGCGACCTCTACACCGTCGCCGCCGTCGCGAACGGTTCGGACGACGCGTCCGTGTCCGGCCGCTTCTGAGCATCCGCACGACCGTCTCCCGGCGTCCGACGGCCGTGTCCGAACATCACCGGCCGGGGTCGTCCGGCCGGCGGGCTCAGCCGGCCCAGCCCTGCTTCCGCAGCACCGAGGACACGTCGGGTGCCTGGTAGTGGTCCCCCTTGAGCACCTTGCCGTCGGCCCGGCGGGCGACCCGTCCGTCGGGGCCCAGCTTGGTCATGTTCGAGCGGTGGATCTCGGCGATCACCTCGTCCAGGTCGATGCCGTGGACGAGGGCGGTGCCGTACGCCACGTACACCACGTCGGCCAGTTCGTGGGCCAGCCGGTCGAGCGGACCGTCGACCGCCACCTCCGCGACCTCGGCTGCCTCCTCGGCCAACAACTCCCCCCGGTGGGCGGCCAGCTCGGGCGAGACCTCGGTGGGGGCGGTACGGGCGTCGAGACCGAAGGCCCGGTGGAACTCACGGACCAGTCGAGCAGGAGAGGAACTCATCCGCCGACCCTACCGACCGGCCGCCCCACACCGACAGTTCTGTCCGACTCGTACGGTCATGACGACCAAGTTCCGGTGCGTCACGGATCTTTGACGTTACGTCAGCACAGGGGGCGGCGGCGGAACGGATGACTCCACTCCGTACCCTCCGTTGTGTCTTCACGTACCACCCCGAGCGATTGAGGACCCATTGTGAGCGTTCCCCCCACTTCCTCCAGCCATCGGGCCAGGTCCCGGGTGACCCGCCGTGCGGTGATCGGCGCGGCCGGCGCGGTCGCGGCCGGCGCCGTGATCACGCCGACCGTGATGGCCACGACCGGCGACTCCGGCGGCGCTGACACCAAGGCCGAGGACACCGAGCCCGGCACCACGACCGAGACCTTCCCGAGGACGCGCAGCGAGGCCGCCACCGGCGAGGCGCCCGTCGAGGCGGCCTTCCCCATCGGCTACGTGGGCGTGCGCTGGGGCGGCACCGACGAGGCCACCGGCGGCGGCATCCGGCTGACGGACGCCGACGGCGGGCAGGGCGCGTGGCGCTCGCTCGGCGACGGCGGCTGCTCGGTCGCCAACGGGGGCGGTGTGCTGATCGCGGCCGACCAGGCCGCCGGATACGAGCTGAGAGCCCCCGACGGCGCCACGGGCCTGCGCTCGCTCGCGCTCGACACCCTGCACGGCCCGGACCGCAAGGTCGCCGTACCGTCCGACCCGACGCGGGTCCGGGGTGTTCAGTACCTCACGCGGGCCGCCTGGGGCGCCGACGAGTCGCTGCGGTTCAAGGCGGACGGCACGGAGAACTCGCCCACCGCGTTCTACCCGTTCCAGACGATCACCGTGCACCACACGGCCATGGCCAACGACGACCCGGACCCCGCCGCCACGGTCCGCGCGATCTACCAGCTGCACGCCGTCACCAACGACTGGGGCGACATCGGCTACCACTTCCTCATCGACGAGGAGGGCCGCATCTACGAGGGCCGCTACTCCGGCGACGACGGCCTGCCCGCACACGACGCCGACGGCAAGGTGGTGACCGCCTTCCACGTCGGCGGCTTCAACTCCGGCAACCTCGGCATCGCCCTGCTGGGCACCTTCACCGAACAGGGCCCCAAGGAGGCCGCCCGCGCCGCGCTGACCCGCCTCGTGAAGGTCCTGGTCCGCCAGCACGGCGTCGACCCGCAGGCCCGCGTGACTTACACCAACCCGGTCAACGGCACCCAGAAGGAGGTCGCGGAGATCAGCGGCCACCGGGACTGGATGGCGACGGAGTGCCCGGGAGAGGTGATGTACGCAGAGCTGGAGCGCCTGCGCACGGCGGTGGCCACCGGCCGCTGACCGCGTTCCGTGCCCCCGGCCGCCGGGCCCGCCCCGTGCGGGTCCGGCGTCGCCGAGGTCACGAGCTCGCACCGGATGGGTCCGACCCTGGCCTGCCCGCCCGGTGACCTGGCAGGATCTCGTCGCATGGTCCAGGTACTCCCACGCGTCGGCAGGCGGCACGCGCTGCTGGGCTCGGTGGCTTCGTTGGTGGTCCTCGGGCTGCTCGCGTGGTGGCTGTGGCCGCGCGAGGAGCCCCCGAGCGGGACGATCACGGTGACCACGGGAGCCGAGCGGGGCGTCTACCAGGAGTACGGCAGCCGGCTGCGGAACGCGATCGCCGGGGACATGCCGGGGCTGCGGGTCCAGCTCATGCCGAGCAACGGTTCCCAGACGAACGTCCGCCGGGTCGCCACCGGGCAGGCCGACTTCGCGATCGCAGCGGCCGACGCCGTCCAGACATACATCGACGAGGACCAGCCCGGCGCCGACAAGCTGCGCGGGGTGGCACGGCTCTACGACGACTACGTGCAGCTGGTGGTCCCCGCCGACTCGACCATCCAGAACGTGTCGGAGCTGAAGGGCAAGCGGGTCGCCGTGGGTCCCGAGGGCTCCGGCGTACGGCTGATCGCCGAACGTCTGCTGAAGGCGGACGGGCTGGACATCGACAAGGACATCGACGCGCGGCGCGACACGATCGGCACCAGCCCCGAGGCCCTGCGCACCGGAAGGATCGACGCGTTCTTCTGGTCGGGCGGCCTGCCCACGAAGGGGCTGACGGACCTCGCGGAGAAGGAGAAGTACGCCTTCCGGTTCGTCCCGATCCGCAGCGACCTGGTGACCGATCTGCACGACCAGGGCGGCGTCTTCAGCCACTACCGGGCGTCCGTGATGCCCGCCGACGCCTATCCGACCATCCTCGAGGACTCGGTGCCCACCCTCACCGTGGCGAACCTGCTCATCACCCGCGCCGACATGGACCCCCGGCTCACCGAGTGGCTGACCCGCGTCGTCCTCAAGAGCCGGGACAACATCGGCCAGCACGTGCACGCCGCCCAGGTGGTGGATCTGCGCACCGCGATCTACACCGACCCTCTGCGACTGCACCAGGGCGCGAGAGCGTACTACCGCTCGGTGAAGCCGTAGCCTCCGGCACTCCGGCCCCGCCCAGCCCGCCCAGCCCTGCCCGGCTCGGGCCCTGCCCGGCCCCGGCCCTGCCCGGTCCTCAGGCCGGCGGGCGCGACCGGGGCACCGTCACCGTGACCCGCAGCCCGTGCGGCTCGTGGTGGGCGTAGGCGATGGAGCCGCCGCCCGCCGCGATCAGCGCCCGGGAGATGGAGAGCCCCAGACCCGAGCCCTTGATGTTCTGGTGCGCGGTGCTCCGCCAGAAACGGTCGCCGACGCGTTCCAGCTCCTCGTCGCTGAGGCCGGGCCCGCCGTCGGTGACCACGACCGTGGACGTCTCGCCGTTGGAGGCGACCCGCACCTCGACACGCTCCCCGGCGGGGGTGAACTTCAGCGCGTTGTCGATCACCGCGTCCAGGGCGCTGGACAGGGCGATGGGATCGGCCCAGGCGGTGGTGGCCGGGCAGGTGCCGACCAACGACACCCCCCTGTCGTCGGCCAGCGGCGACCAGGACGCGACGCGCTCGGCGGTCAGCTCACCCACGTCGATGAGCCGCAGATCGGAATCCGCGTGCTCGGCGAGCGCCAGGTCGAGCAGATCGTCGAGGACCGAGGCGAGCCGTTTGCCCTCGGTGCGCACGGAGGCGATCTCCTCGTTGCCCTCGGGCAGTTCGAGCGCGAGCAGGTCGATGCGGAGCAGCAACGCGGCCAGCGGATTGCGGAGTTGGTGCGAGGCGTCGGCGACGAAGGCACGCTGTTGCTCCAACACGTCCTCGACGTTGTCGGCCATCTCGTTGAACGACCGTGCCAGCCGCCGGAGTTCGGGCGGCCCGCTGGCGACCGCGACCCGTGACTTGAGGCGTCCGGAGGCGATGGCGTGGGTGGTGACGTCGAGGACGCGTACGGGCTTGAGGACCCAGCCCGTCAGCCGCAGCGCGGCACCGACGGCGAGGAGCATCGCGGCGATCTCGCCCGCGCCGATGATCAGCCAGCCGCGCAGGATCTTGGAGCGCATCTGGTCGGTGGGCGAGTCGGTGACGACGGCCGCGACGACGTCACCGTCGTGGATGACGGGGGACGCGACGACGAGCCGGCCCTCCTGCCAGGGCCACACCTGCTGCGGGTCGTGCGGACGGCGTCCCAGCAGCGCCTCCTCGAAGGCGGCGAGCCCCTCCCCCTCGGTGGGGCGGCCCCACTCCAGAGGGGCGTTGGCCATGGCCGGCTGGCTCTTCTCGCGGTAGAAGACACCGGCCTTGATGCCGTACACCCGGTAGTACTGCTCCAGCTCCCGCTGGAGGGTCTCGCCGCGGCCGTCGGTGGTGTCCACCCGGGATCCGCTCGGGCGCTCGGTGACGAACTGGGCGAGGGCCGCGAACCGCGCCGTGTCGTCGATGCGGTCGACGACCACCTCCTGCTGCCGCGCCGCCGCGAGGCTCACCGCCAGCGGAATGCCGAGGGCCAGCAGCACGGCGGCCATCAGGACGATGAGCAGCGGAAGAAGACGAGTGCGCACGCGGGCACGCTACGGCGTCGGGGCGACCAGCCGGTAGCCGACCCCGCGCACCGTCTCGATGAGGGCAGGCATCCGCAGCTTGGACCGCAGGGAGGCGACATGCACTTCGAGGGTGCGGCCGGTCCCTTCCCAACTGGTCCGCCACACCTCGCTGATGATCTGTTCCCGGCGGAAGACGACCCCGGGCCGCTGGGCCAGCAGCGCGAGCAGGTCGAACTCCTTGCGGGTCAGCTGGACGACCGAGCCGTCCACGCTGACCTGCCGGGTGGGCAGCTCGATGAGCACGGACCCGAGCCGCAGTCCGCTGTCGCCGGACGACGCGGTCTCGTCGGGGGCCCGGCGACGGGCGACGGCATGGATCCGGGCGAGCAGTTCGCCGGTGTCGTACGGCTTGACCACGTAGTCGTCGGCGCCGAGGTTGAGGCCGTGGATCCGGGACCGTACGTCGGAGCGGGCCGTCACCATGATCACCGGGGTGCTGGTGCGCTTGCGGATCTTGCCGCAGACCTCGTAGCCGTCCTGGTCGGGCAGGCCGAGGTCGAGCAGGACGACCCCGAAGCCGTTGCCCTCGGGGACGAGCGCCTGGAGCGCCTCCTCGCCACTGCGGGCGTGCGTGACGTCGAAGCCGTGCCGGGCCAGGACCGCAGACAGGGCGGCGGCGACGTGGTTGTCGTCCTCGACGAGGAGCAGCCTCATTCCGGCCCCTTTCCTGTTCGGTGGGTCATGCGTTTCGGTCATGTGTGCGTCTCGGCTGGCACACATTACGCGGACGCGCATCCCGGGCACGCGCGTATCGGCTCCTTGGCAGTCACACTGATGAGTGAGGACGCCGTCAAGGCCGGAGGAGTTCCGCGCGGGTTCCGTTATCCAGCCGAAACGCCCCGCGCGGACTCGTCACGTGCAGTGTCCGTCCGGCTACCAGATCGTTATGCTCAATTCTCGCTCAGATGTAATGACGCTGGTCGTCGCCGGTCACTACTGTCCTCCGAAACCGAGGAAGACGGAGCCCAAAGCGATGACCGAAGTTTCGGTGGTCAAGGACGCGGTGCCCGCGGCCGACGACCTGGTCGTCCTGAAAAGCGTCAACAAGCACTTCGGCGCGTTGCACGTACTCCAGGACATCGATCTGACGATCACCAGGGGCGAGGTCGTCGTGGTGATCGGACCCTCCGGGTCCGGCAAGTCCACCTTGTGCCGCACCATCAACCGGCTGGAGTCGATCGACTCCGGCGACATCACGATCGACGGCAAGCCGCTGCCCGCCGAGGGCAAGGCGCTCGCACGACTGCGGGCGGACGTCGGCATGGTGTTCCAGTCGTTCAATCTCTTCGCGCACAAGACCGTGCTCGAGAACGTGATGCTGGGACAGCTCAAGGTCCGCAAGGCCGACAAGAAGCAGGCTGAGGAGAAGGCGCGGAACCTGCTCGACCGGGTCGGTGTGGGAACCCAGGCGGACAAGTACCCCGCGCAGCTCTCGGGCGGTCAGCAGCAGCGTGTCGCGATCGCTCGGGCGCTGGCCATGGACCCCAAGGTCATGCTCTTCGACGAGCCGACCTCGGCGCTCGACCCCGAGATGATCAACGAGGTCCTGGAGGTCATGCAGCAGCTGGCCCGGGACGGCATGACGATGGTCGTGGTCACGCACGAGATGGGCTTCGCCCGTTCGGCCGCCAACCGGGTGGTGTTCATGGCGGACGGCCGCATCGTCGAAGAGGCTGTGCCGGACCAGTTCTTCAGCAACCCCCGCAGCGACCGGGCCAAGGACTTCCTGTCGAAGATCCTGCACCACTGACGGCCCTGCCGACGCCCCATTCGGCCCCCGGCACCCGCACCATGACGGTCCGCATCTCTTCACCACAAAAAGGATGTTCACCATGAAGCTCCGCAAGGCCTCCGCCGCAGCAGCCACCGCCCTCGTCCTCGCCCTGACCGCCACGGCCTGCGGCGGCGACGACAGCAACGGCAACGACAACGGCTCCGACTCCGGTTCGAGCGGCGGCGGCAAGATCAAGATCGGCATCAAGTACGACCAGCCGGGCCTCGGTCTGAAGGAGTCGGACGGCAAGTTCACCGGCTTCGACGTCGACGTGGCTACCTACGTTGCCAAGGAGCTCGGCTACGAGCCCGATCAGATCGAGTTCGTCGAGACCAAGAGCGCCGACCGTGAGAACGCGCTCGCCCGCGGCGACGTGAAGTTCATCGCGGCCACCTACTCGATCAACGATGAGCGCGCGAAGCTCGTCGACTTCGCAGGCCCGTACCTGCTGGCCCACCAGGACCTGCTGGTCAAGGCCGACTCCGACATCTCCAAGGGCACCGACCTCAACGGCAAGAAGCTCTGCTCGGTGACCGGTTCCACCTCGGCGGAGAACGTCAAGAAGGACATCGCCCCGGACGCTCAGCTCAAGGAGTACAGCGGCTACTCGGAGTGCATCGCCGGTCTCCAGAGCGGCGCCGTGGACGCGGTCACCACCGACGACTCCATCCTCGCGGGCTTCGCCTCGCAGGAGAACTACAAGGGCCAGTTCAAGCTCGCCGGCCTGAAGCTCAGCAACGAGAACTACGGCATCGGCGTCAAGAAGGGCGACACCGCGACGGTCGACAAGATCAACGCCGCCCTGGAGAAGATGGTCAGCGACGGCGCCTGGGAGACCGCGGTCAAGGAGAACTTCGGCCCGGCCGACTACAAGAACGAGCCCGCCCCGAAGATCGGCGACATCGTCAAGTAAGCGGGTACCCGCACCCAGCGCGGGACTCGTAGTCGCGCCGCCGCCCGCCGCAGAGCGTGGTGGAGCGGCGGCGCGCTGCGCCTGCCTCGTACGCCACACACCCGGAAGCGCGGGAGACAGTGTTCGACTTCCTTTCAAACTATGACGACCCAAGCTTCTTGGGCGCATTCTGGATGACGGTCAAGCTCACCGTCTTCTCAGCTATCGGCTCTCTGATCTGGGGGACCGTGCTGGCCGCTATGCGCGTCAGCCCCGTGCCCCTGATGCGCGGCTTCGGCACCGCCTATGTGAACCTCGTGCGGAACATCCCGCTGACGGTCATCATCGTCTTCACCTCGCTCGGTCTCGCCGACATCTTCGGCATGACGATGGGCGCGCCCGACGACTTCAAGTTGCAGGGCTTCCGACTCGCCATCCTCGGGTTCGTCGCCTACACCGCCGCCTTCGTCTGTGAGGCACTGCGTTCCGGCATCAACACCGTGCCCGTCGGTCAAGCCGAGGCAGCCCGCGCGATCGGGCTGAGCTTCACGCAGGTCCTCAGCCTCATCGTGCTGCCGCAGGCGTTCCGCGCGGTCATCGGCCCGCTGGCCAACGTGCTGATCGCGCTCACGAAGAACACGACCGTGGCAGCCGCGATCGGTGTGGCCGAGGCCGCCTACCTGATGAAGGGCATGATCGAGAAGGAGGCACAGACGCTGCTCATCGGCGCGATCTTCGCCTTCGGGTTCGTGGTACTGACCCTGCCCACCGGCCTGATCCTCGGCTGGCTGAGCAAGCGACTGGCGGTGAAGCGATGAGTTCCGTCCTCTACGACGCCCCCGGCCCCCGGGCCAAGCGGCGCAATGCGATCCTGACGGTGGTCTTCGTCGTCCTGCTCGCCCTGCTCACATGGTGGGTGTGGCGGACCATGGACGACAAGAACCAACTGGAGTGGAAACTCTGGGAACCGTTCACCACGTCCGAGGCCTGGAACACCTATCTGCTGCCCGGTCTCGCCAACACACTCAAAGCCGCTGGCCTTGCCATGGTGATTGCCCTCCCGCTGGGCGCGCTGTTCGGCATCGCCCGCCTCTCGGACCACCGGTGGGTCCGGGGCGTGGCCGGCACCGTGGTCGAGTTCTTCCGCGCCATCCCCGTGCTGCTGCTGATGTTGTTCGCCAACGAGGTGTACGTCCGCTCCACGGACATCAGCAGCGAGGACCGGCCGTTCTACGCGGTCGTCACCGGTCTGGTGCTCTACAACGCCTCGGTCCTCGCCGAGGTCGTACGGGCAGGCATCCTGGCCCTTCCCAAGGGCCAGACCGAGGCCGCCCAGGCGATCGGTCTGCGCAAGGGCCAGACGATGTCCACCATCCTGCTGCCGCAGGCCGTCACGGTGATGCTGCCGGCCATCGTCAGCCAGCTCGTGGTCATCGTGAAGGACACCGCGCTCGGCGGCGTGATGCTGGGGTTCACGGAACTGCTCAACTCGCGCCAGACGTTGGCGGCGTTCTACGCCAATGTCGTCCCCAGCTTCATCGTGGTTGCGATCATCTACATCGTCCTGAACTTCATCATCACCAGCTTCGCGAGCTGGCTGGAGCAGCGGCTGCGCCGGGGCAAGAAGTCGACCGGAGCGGTCATCCCGGCCGCGGCGGTCGGGGGCACGACGGCCACTGGTGGGGAGGGCGGCGGTCTGCCCGGCCTCGGCACCTACGTCGAGAAGAAGGACACCTGACGACCGATCAGGTGACGTCCGCCCAGGATGTCCCCCGATTCGCTCCCCGGAGGGCAGTGGCATGATCGCCACTGCCCTCCGTCACTTGACGCAAGCACCGGCAATGGGTTGCATACGTTCTGTGATCGTGCACCCTGCTCCAACTTCCTGTTCACCCACGTCCGCCGGGACGTCACGTCGGGCAGGGGGCGCCGCGCCGTGGATCCGGTGATCGTCGTCGGCGCGGGGCCCGTGGGGCTCACGCTCGCCCTCGCGCTGGCGCGCCAGGACGTGCCGTCCGTGGTCCTCGACGAGGGACCGGGGAAGGACGAGCAGCGGCCGGCACGGACGGTGGTCCTGAACGAGGACACGGCCGCACTGCTGGAACGGTTGTCCGGCGCCCCCCTCTCCCGGCTCGGCTTCCGCTGGGCCGGATGGCGATCCATGCGGCGCAAGCAGGTGATGCGTCAGGTCCGATTCGGTGAGCCCGACTTCGAGGAGGCAGGCCTCCCTCCCCGCGAGGTCGCGAAGGCTGGGCGCGGCGGTCCCGACGCCGTCGTGGAGGGTTCCGCCGATCTCCCCCCGCTCCACATCGCCCAGCACGTCCTGACCGCGGCCCTGCGCGAGGCCATCGCCGGTGAACGGCTCGTCAAGGTCGTCGTGGAGAGCCGGCTCGACGCGCTCGAACAGGAGAGGTCCGGCGTCACGGCTCACACCCGCGGCCCCAAGAGCACCTGGTGGCGCGGCAGTTACCTGGTGGGGTGCGACGGTCCCCGCTCGACGGTCCGCAAGCTCCAGGACATCCGTTTCCCCGGCCGTACGGCGGTGGAACGGCACGCGGTGGCGGCACTGCGCGCGGAACTCCCCTGGCCGGGCGAAGCGTTGCTGCACCGCATGCCACCCTGGCGCACGGCGGGCCCGTCCGGCGGGGAGATCACCGCACGGCCCCTCACCGAAGGCCTCTGGCGTCTCGACTGGCTCCTGCCACCGGGCAAGGACCTCGTGACGCCCGAACTGCTCGTGGCCCGCGTCCGCGAGACCCTCGCCGGCTGGACGGGCGGCTCGACACCGCCGTACGACCTGCTGGACACCGGTGTCCACACCGTGCACCACCGGCTCGCCCGGCGCTGGCGCGTGGGCCGGGTCTTCCTCGCCGGCGACGCCGCGCACCTGCTCGGGGCCCTCGGCACCCAGGGTCTCGACGAGGGACTGCGGGACGCCGACAACCTCGCCTGGAAACTGGCACTGGCCTGGCACCACGGCCCGCACGAGACCCTGCTCGACAGCTACCAGACGGAGCGGCGCGCGGTCGTCGCCGCCCGGCTGCGCGCCGCCGACCAGGTGCTGCCGCTGCTGCGCGGCGGCAAGGGGCTGCGGTCGTACGTCCCCGGCTCGGCCCGGGGCCACGACGCACTGCTGGCCGACGGCCACCTGGGGCGCGGGGCCCTGGGTGCGCCGGGGGCGTACTCCGATTCACCGCTCATGCCTCCACCCGCCGCCGGGGAGACTCCGGTCGACACGCTGCCGGGCACCCAGGTCGTGGATGTGGAGGTGACGGCGGAGGACGGCTCCTTCGTCCCGCTGCGGGACCGGCTCGGCCGCGGGGCGTTGCTGGTCGTGCTGATCGCGCCCGGCACCGGGGTGTGGGAGCGCAAGCACTGGATGAGCGCCGGGATCATGCCCCGGCTCGCCGCCGCCGTCTCCGCCCTGCCGCGGCCCGCCGAGTTGCTGGTCGCCGAGGCCTACCCGGGCGCGGCCGCCCACACCGTCCTCCTCGTCCGCCCCGACGGCTACCTCGTCACCGCCCTGAGCGGGGTGCGCCCAGCCGACCTGTACGCGGCCGCGGAGGCGACGCTGGGCGGGGCGAGGCAACAGCCCGAGACCAGCGACGCGACCACGAGCACACGTTGAGACGCCCCCGTCAGTTCCGGCCCCGTCGCCGACCTCCGTCACTGTGTGTCCATATAGTGACGATGAGTTGACCGTCCCTCCCGGTCATGGTCTACTCCGGTCCGTGACCGACACCTCTACGCGCCTGTGGCGGAGGGTCCATATGGACCTCGTCCGCTATGCGGGCTGCGTGTGTCGTCCGTCCTGCTGACTTCGCATCCCTCTTCTTTCGCGCGTGCCGGCCGTATGCGGCCGCGCGCTCCCGAGCGAACGCACTTCAGGACGGTACCCGTGTCTGTGTCCCCCGTTGTTCCCCTCTCTTCCGCTCCGACCTCCTCCGCCCCCACGCAGGCGGAACTGCTCGCCTTCGCGCGCCGGACCGCCGCCGACGCCGAGCTGATCGCGTCCCTCCCACTCGACCCCGAGGGCCGTACCTGGGTTCGACTCGAAGGCCCCGGCGGCAGCGAGGCCTGGCTCATCGGCTGGCCGCCCGGCACGGGAACCGGTTGGCACGACCACGCCGACTCGGTGGGTGCCTTCGTCACCGCCGCCGGCGAACTCAAGGAGTACTCACTCGCCGCCCGGCTGCCCACCGACGGCTGGAAGACCCTCGAACTCACCGAAGGCGTCGACCGCGAGCGGCAGTTGCCCGCCGGCAAGGGGCGCTCCTTCGGACGTCACCACGTCCACGAGGTGCTCAACCTGTCTCTTATACACCTCTCCGAGCCCACGAGACTCGAC
>NZ_JAAVVL010000001.1:2126033-2136497 GCF_018728545.1 Streptomyces sp. ATCC 21386 | reverse complement strand
AGATGTGTATAAGAGCCAGGGATACGCGTACTCGCCCCAGTCCGTTCTGCGCGTCACGGACTAGCTCTTCGCCGCCGCGGCCTTGGTCTTGGTGGCCTTGGCAGCCGGAGCGGACACCGCCTTCGCGGCGTCGTCAGCGGTGGCGGGGGCCGCGCCCGCCGCGTCCGCACCCGGTTCGGCGGCGGGCTCCTCGGGCCGGACGCCGACGCCCAGCTTCTCCTTGATCTTCTTCTCGATCTCGTTGGCGAGATCGGGGTTGTCCTTCAGGAAGTTGCGGGCGTTCTCCTTGCCCTGGCCGAGCTGGTCGCCCTCGTACGTGTACCAGGCGCCGGCCTTGCGGACGAAGCCGTGCTCCACGCCCATGTCGATCAGGCCGCCCTCACGGCTGATGCCCTGGCCGTAGAGGATGTCGAACTCGGCCTGCTTGAAGGGCGGCGCGACCTTGTTCTTGACGACCTTGCAACGGGTGCGGTTGCCGACCGCCTCCGTGCCGTCCTTCAGGGTCTCGATGCGGCGGATGTCGATACGCACCGAGGCGTAGAACTTCAGCGCGCGGCCACCGGTCGTGGTCTCCGGGGAGCCGAACATCACGCCGATCTTCTCGCGGAGCTGGTTGATGAAGATGGCGGTGGTCTTGGACTGGTTGAGCGCGCTGGTGATCTTCCGCAGGGCCTGGCTCATCAGACGGGCCTGCAGACCCACGTGGCTGTCACCCATCTCGCCCTCGATCTCCGCGCGCGGGACGAGCGCGGCGACGGAGTCGATCACGATGAGGTCGAGGGCGCCGGAGCGGACCAGCATGTCCACGATCTCCAGGGCCTGCTCACCGTTGTCCGGCTGCGACAGGATGAGGTTGTCGATGTCGACGCCCAGCTTGCGGGCGTACTCGGGGTCGAGGGCATGCTCCGCGTCCACGAAGGCGACTTGGCCGCCGGCCTTCTGGGCGTTCGCCACCGCGTGCAGGGTCAGGGTCGTCTTGCCGGAGGACTCGGGGCCGTAGATCTCCACCACTCGGCCACGCGGCAGGCCGCCGACGCCGAGGGCGACGTCCAGCGCGGTCGACCCGGTCGGGATGATCTCGATGGGCTCCTTCGACCGCTCGCCCATGCGCATGACCGCGCCCTTGCCGAATTGTCGTTCAATCTGTGCGAGCGCGGCGTCGAGCGCCTTCTCGCGGTCGGTTCCTGCCATGGGTTCCACCCGGTTTGCTTGAGTCGATCGCTTCACGTGAAAGACGCTAACGCCTGCCACTGACAATGGGCCCCGACGCCCGCCCGACCTGTGGATAACTCGGGCACTTCTCCACGAAAACCCTGCCGAACTCCCGTCGGCAGCCGCGCCGGAGCCTCCATAAGAATGGATGTTCGAATTTAGTGTCAAGCGACACCACGGGCCATCCGGAGGACTTCCACAGAACCTCGGACCCCTTCGACAGGCCTTCCCACGCGGCCGCGGCGCCCGGAGGCCGCGCCCTACGGAGTACCGCGTTCCGGCCCGGGGTCCCCCTCCGTGCCGGCGCCATTCTCCGGCCCGGCGTCGCGCTCGGACCCGGCGTCGGCCTCGGGCCCGGCCTGCGCCTCGGGGCCGTTCGTCGGTCGGTTCGCCGGGTGCCGCCGGTCCGCCTTCTCATCCAGCAGTCTGCGCAGCCGCGTGAGAGTGCGGGAGCCACGTCTGCGGTGCCCGTGCACCCGAGGGTCGTCCGTGACGTCGTACCGCTTCACGTACGCCCCGAGGAAGGCCTGCAGGGTGGCGATGGCGGGAATGGCGATGAGCGCGCCGACCGCCCCGAGGAGGGCGGTGCCCGCGATGACCGACCCGAAGGCGACGGCCGGGTGGATGTCCACGGTCTTGGCGGTCAGCTTGGGCTGCAGCACGTAGTTCTCGAACTGCTGGTAGATGACCACGAAGACGAGGACCCACAGCGCGTACCAGGGGTTGACCGTGAAGGCGATCAGCATCGGCAGCGCGCCCGCGAGATAGGTGCCGATGGTCGGGATGAACTGCGAGACCAGGCCGACCCAAACCGCGAGCGCGGGCGCGTAGGGCACGTCGAGGTACTCCAGCAGGACATAGTGCGCCCCGCCGGAGATCAGCGCCATCAACCCGCGTGAGTAGAGATAGCCGCCGGTCTTGTCCACGGCGATCTCCCACGCGCGCAGCACCTCGGCCTGCTTCGCGGGCGGCAGCACGGAGCACAGCGCCCGCCGCAGCCGTGGGCCGTCGGCGGCGAAGTAGAAGGAGAACAGGGCGATCGTCAGCAGTTGGAAGAGACCGCCCAGGACCTGCGCGGAGACGTCGAGGACGCCCGTCGCGCTGTTCTGCACATACTTCTGGAGCCAGTCGGAGCGGAGCAGCCCCTCCTGGATGTCGACCCGCTTGAGCTCGGTGTGGAAGGTGGTGTTGATCCACCTGATGACGGAGTCGAGGTAGGCCGGGAAGTCCTCGACCATCTTGATGATCTGGCCGGCGAGCATCGAGCCGAGCAGGGTGACGAAGCCCGCGGCCAGGACCAGTGTGATCAGGAAGACCAGGAAGGTGGCGAAGCCCCTGCGCAGCCCCTTCGAGGCCATCCAGCTCACCGCGGGCTCGATCGCGAGCGCGAGGAAGAACGCGATGAGGATGTTGACCAGCAGCCCGATCAGCTGGTGGAACGCCCAACTGCCCAGTTGGAAGACGGCGACGAGGGAGAGCGCGAGCACCATCGCGCGCGGCAGCCAGCGCGGCATACGGCCGTTCGGCGCGGCACCGGGACCCGGGTCGGCCGGGGGGCCGACGGGAGGTGTCGTACCGTACGGGGGTGCCTGCTGCTGGGACCTCGCGGTCTCGTCTGTGGGAGCCACGCACCAAGTTTCGCCCACGCCACCGACAATCAGACCCCGCCCCCCGATCCTCCGGCGCAACGACCGACGTCCGCTTGGTGAAGTGCCGGGTGTTTCAGCGGTTTTCGGCGGGAACGCCCATGGTCGCGCACACCACGCGCCACACTTCCTTGGCCTCCCAGCCCGCGTCCAGCGCCTCGTGGACCGTACGTCCGCCGAGATCGGACATCACATGATCGCGCGCGAAGGTGTCGGCGTACCCCGCACCGAAGTGCTCCGCCATCCGCTGCCAGAAGACCGTCAACCGCATGAGTCCAGTATCCCGCCCCAGGGGGTGGGCCTGCCCGGGACGGCTTTCCGATACCGCTTTCCACCCTACGGTCGGTGCCATGGCCGAAACCGGAGCATCTCCACTCCCCTCGTCGTCCCCGGCGCACACCCCGCTGGCTCGCGCCGAGCAGTTCATCTGGCTGACCGCGCGCGTGCTGGAGCAGCGCCGCTTCGCCTACCACTTCCTGGAGGGGAGCGCCGACGCGGTGGAGACCGCGCTGGCCGCCTACCGCAACGCCGACGAGGGCTACGGGCACGCGCTCGAACCCGATCTGCGCGGCCCCGTGAGCCAGCCGCTGCACACCGGGCACGCGCTGCGCGTCCTGGACTCGATCGGGCGCTGCGGCGGACAGCGGGTGGAGCGCGTGTGCCGCTATCTGACGTCGGTGTCGACCCCGGACGGCGCGCTCCCCGCGGTGCACCCCAGCCAGCGCGGCTATCCGGCGGCCCCGTTCGTGCCGATCGTCGACGACCCGCCCAGTGATCTGCTGGCCACCGGGCCCGTGGTGGGCCTGCTGCACCGCAACCAGGTGTGGCACGCGTGGTTGTTCCGGGCCACCGACTTCTGTTGGCAGGCGGTCGAGTCCCTGGAGAAGTCGCACCCCTACGAGGTGCACGCCGCGGTGGCGTTCCTGGAGTCGGTGCCGGACCGCCCGCGCGCGCGGGCCGCCGCCGACCGGCTCGGCCGCCTGGTCCGCGAACACCGGCTCGCCGCGCTGGATCCGCAGCGGCCCGGCGACTTCCCGGTGTCGGCCGGTTACGCGCCGGGCGAGCACCACTACCCGCACGACTTCGCGCCCACCCCGGAGTCCCTCGCGCGCGCGTGGTTCACCGACGAGGAGATGTCCCGTTCCCTCGACTTCCTGGCGCGCGAGCAGACGGACGACGGCGGCTGGCCGATCCGCTGGCGCCAGTGGGCGCCGAGCACGGCCATGGAGAGCCGCCCGATCGTGACGATCGAGGCCCTGCGTACGCTGCGGGCGTACGGACGTCCGATCGGCTGAGGCTCGCCGCCGCAGGGCCGTCGGGGGCGTCATGCGGTCGTACGCCCGTCGTGGCGGGCGTCAGCCCGTGATCGCCCGCACTCCCGCCGTCACGAGCACCGCCGCGGCCACGACGATCAGGAAGGGCGCACGCCGGAGGAGCGCCAGGGCGGCCGCGACGAGCCCCGCGGCCCTCGCGTCCACCACCAGGTCGTGGCCGGTGGCGAAGGTCTGCTGAGCCGTGAGTGCGGCGAGAAGGGCCACGGGCAGCAGGGCGGCGAGGCGGCGCACGGCAGGGCGTTCCAGGACGCCCTCGGGCACCATCAGGCCGATCAGCTTGACCGCGTAGCAGCCGACGGCGGTGGCGAGGACCGCGATCCAGACGTTCACCGGACGTCCCCCTGCCTGTCGCCGCGCAGGCCGTCCTCGCCCTGCGGGTCGGGCACGCCGTCGTCCTGCCCGCCCTCCGGCCGACCGTCTCCCCGTCGGCAGCCCATCCGCGCACCGTCGGCCCCGCGTCGGCGTCCCTCCGCCCAGAGCACCAGCGGGGCTGCCGTGGCGGCGAGCAGGACCGGGACTCCGGCCGGCAGGACGGGCAGCAGGCCCAGCCCGAGCACGACGGCGATGCCCGCGACAGCGCGCTCCGCGGCGGTCTTCAGCATCGGAGCGAGGAGGGCCAGGAAGACGGCGGGTCCGGCCGCGTCGAGCCCCCAGGCACCGGTGTCGCCGATGGCCTCGGCGCCGAGCGCGCCGAGCAGTGTGGTGAGGTTCCACAGCACATAGAGGGTGAAACCGGTGACGGTGAAGCCGATACGGCCGGCCCGGCGCGTGGGCTGGGCGAGGGCGACGGCCGTGGTCTCGTCGATGACCCACTGGGCCGCGAACGGCCGCACCGCGCGCGGGAAGGCGAGCATCTGGGAGAGGCGCAGCCCGTAGAACGCGTTGCGCACGCCCAGGAAGAACGCCCCGGCGGCAGCCGTGAAGGGGTTGCCGCCGGCCGCGAGCGCGCCCACCAGGGCGAACTGGGAGGCCCCGGTGAACACCAGGAGGCTCAGCGCGCAGGTCTGCGGCAGGCTGAGCCCGCTGCCGACCGAGGTCACCCCGAAGGCGAAGCCGGACAGGCCGACCGCCACTCCGACTCCGAGCGAGTCCCGGACGACCGCTCCGTCGGATTTCTTGCCGCCGCCGTCGTCCCGTGTCTTGGCGAGGCGTGTCTGTTCAGTCACCACGCACCGGACGGTACGAGCCGTCGGTGTTATCGGTCTTGTACGTTCTTGCGCCCCCGAGCGCCGTCCGTGCCTCCTTGCGCGTCCTCCGCCCGCTCACGCCCGCCTCCGGGACCGCCCACGCGTTCGCGCTGGTAGGCCCCGGGAGGCACGCCGACGATCCGGCTGAAGTGGCGGTTGAGGTGCGGCTGGTCCGTGAAGCCGACGGCGACGGCGGCATCGACCGGAGCCGTGCCCACGTCGAGCAGGCTCCGCGCCCGCCGTACGCGGGCGTCGGTCAGCCACGCGTGCGGCGGCATGCCATAGGCCGCACGGAAGGCCCGCAGCAACGCGAAGGGACTGGTGCCGAGGTCGGCGGCGAGCCGCTCCAGGGTCGGCGGGTCCGCCATCCGCTCCGCCAGCACGGCACGCGCGCGTGCCGCGACGGAGGTGCCTGCCGTGCGGACGGGGCGTTGGGGCAGCGGTCCGCCGTTCAGGCGCAGCAACCGCGTCACGGCGACCCGGAGCAGGGTGTCCGCGGCCAGCGCGTTGCCCTCGTCGACGGCCCGCAGCACCTGGTGGACGAGGCCTGCGGCGTAGGGGTCGTCGAGCACCGGGCTCACGAAACCGGGGGTGCCGCGGATCGTGGTGGTCTCGGCGGCGATCTCGGCCACCAGGTCCGCCGGCGGGTAGACCGCGCCGTACCGCCAGCCCTCGGGAACCCCCGCGCGGCCGGTGTGCGGGGTGTCCGGGTTGACGAGGGCCAGGGTGCCCGGACCCGCGTACTGGTCGGCGCCGCCGTGGTGGAACACCTCGACGCCGTCGGCGATGGCCGCGATCACGAAGCTTTCGTGGGTGTGCCGCACGAACCTCTTCTCGACGTAGGTCGCCCGCAGCAGGTCGACCCCGGGCAGCTCCGCGTACCGCCAGTGTCTCGCCCGCTCCACCGAACCCGCCATACCCCCATTCTGCGACCGGTCCGAACGACGAACCCCACTGGCCCGCGCAGCCCGCCCCAGCCCAGCCCGTCCCCACCGGACCACAGCCCTCGCCCCCGGCCCCGGCCCACGCGCCCTCACGCCGGCCCACCTCGAACCGTTCACCCAGGTCCGAGCCGTTGTCAGTGGTCGGGTGCAGGATGGGGGCATGGTCAGCTCCGCAGATCGAGCCCTCGACGGCTTCTCCCCCGCGACCCGCGGCTGGTTCACGGGGGCGTTCTCCGCGCCCACCGCGGCCCAGGCCGGGGCGTGGCGGGCGATCGGCGAGGGCTCGGACGTGCTGGTGGTCGCCCCGACCGGCTCCGGCAAGACGCTGGCCGCGTTCCTCGCCGCGCTGGACCAGCTGACGTCCAGCCCGCCCCCTGCCGAACCCCGGAAGCGCTGCCGGGTGCTGTACGTGTCACCGCTGAAGGCCCTCGCGGTGGACGTCGAGCGGAACCTGCGGAGTCCGCTGACCGGCATCCGTCAGGAGTCGGTGCGCCTGGGGCTGCCCGAGCCCGAGGTGAAGGTCGGCATCCGCTCCGGGGACACCCCGGCCGCCGAGCGGCGGGCCCTGGCGACCCGTCCGCCGGACATCCTGATCACCACCCCCGAGTCGCTGTTCCTGATGCTGACGTCGGCCACGCGCGACGCACTCGCGGGCGTGGAGACCGTGATCCTGGACGAGGTGCACGCGGTCGCGGGCACCAAACGCGGCGCCCACCTGGCCCTCTCCCTGGAGCGGCTCGACGAGCTGTTGCCCCGGCCGGCCCGCCGCATCGGCCTGTCGGCCACCGTGCGTCCCGTCGACGAGGTCGCGCGCTATCTCTCGCCGCGCCGCAGGGTGGAGATCGTCCAGCCGCCGTCCGGCAAGGAGTTCGACCTGTCGGTGGTCGTGCCGGTGGAGGATCTCGGCGAGCTGGGCGGCTCCCCGGTCGCGGATGCCAACGAGGGCGCGGAGCGGCCGTCGATCTGGCCGCACGTGGAGGAGCGGATCGCCGACCTCGTCCAGGCCCACCGCTCCACGATCGTCTTCGCCAACTCCCGCCGCCTCGCGGAGCGGCTGTGCAACCGGCTCAACGAGATCGCGTACGAGCGTGCCACCGGCGAACCGCTGGACGAGCACCATGCCCCGGCGGAGCTGATGGGCGGCTCGGGCGCGGCTCAGGGAGCGCCCCCGGTCCTCGCCCGCGCGCATCACGGCTCGGTCTCCAAGGAGCAGCGCGCCCTGGTCGAGGAGGATCTGAAGGCGGGCCGGCTGCCGGCCGTGGTCGCCACCTCCAGCCTGGAACTGGGCATCGACATGGGCGCGGTGGATCTCGTCGTCCAGGTGGAGTCTCCCCCGTCGGTCGCCTCGGGCCTGCAGCGCGTGGGCCGCGCGGGACACCAGGTGGGCGCGGTCTCCACGGGTGTGGTCTTCCCCAAGTACCGAGGCGACCTGGTCCAGTCGGCGGTGGTCACCGAGCGGATGCGCAGCGGCTCCATCGAGTCCATGAGGATCCCGGGCAACCCCCTGGACGTCCTGGCGCAGCAGGTCGTCGCCATGACCTCGATGGACACCTGGCAGTTCGACGACCTCCTCGCCACCGTCCGCCGCGCGGCCCCCTTCGCTTCGCTGCCCGAGTCCGCGTTCACCGCCGTCCTCGACATGCTCGCGGGCCGCTACCCGTCCGACGCCTTCGCCGAGTTGCGCCCGCGCGTGGTGTGGGACCGGGTCGCCGGCACGATCACGGGCCGCCCGGGAGCCCAGCGGCTCGCCGTCACCTCCGGGGGCACGATCCCGGATCGGGGCCTGTTCGGAGTCTTCCTCGCGGGCTCGGACCCCAAGAAGGGCGGCGGCCGGGTCGGTGAGCTGGACGAGGAGATGGTGTACGAGTCCCGGGTCGGGGACGTGTTCACCCTCGGCACCAGTTCCTGGCGCATCGAGGACATCACGCGGGACCGGGTGCTGGTCTCCCCCGCTCCAGGTGTGCCGGGCCGGCTGCCGTTCTGGAAGGGCGACCAGCTCGGCCGCCCGCTCGAACTGGGCCGTGCCGTCGGCGCGTTCCTGCGCGAGGTGGGCTCCCTGTCCGAGGAGGACGCCCGGCTGCGGCTGCTGACCGCGGGCCTCGACGCCTGGGCCGCGGACAACGTGCTGTCCTACCTGGCCGAGCAGCGCGAGGCCTGCGGCCATGTGCCGGACGACCGCACCATCGTCGTCGAACGCTTCCGCGACGAGCTGGGCGACTGGCGGGTCGTCGTCCACTCGCCCTTCGGCGCCCAGGTTCACGCCCCCTGGGCCCTCGCCCTCGGCGCCAAGCTCTCCGAGCGGTACGGCATGGACGCCCAGGTCATGCACGCCGATGACGGCATCGTGCTGCGTCTGCCCGACGCCGACCTGATGGGCCTGGACCTGCTCGACATGGAGCCCATGAAGGCGGGCACGGAATACGACTCCGAGCAGGCCCCGCTCGGCGCCGCCGACGTCGCCTTCGACAAGGGCGAGGTCGACCAGATCGTCACCGACCAGGTGGGCGGCTCGGCCCTGTTCGCCTCCCGCTTCCGCGAGTGCGCCGCCCGCGCGCTCCTGCTGCCCCGCCGCAACCCCGGCAAGCGCACGCCGTTGTGGCAGCAGCGCCAGCGCGCGGCCCAGCTGCTGCAGGTGGCCAGCGAGTTCGGTTCGTTCCCGATCGTCCTGGAGGCGGTCCGCGAATGCCTCCAGGACGTTTTCGACGTCCCCGGACTGACCGAGCTGATGGGCGACATCGAGTCCCGCAAGGTCCGCCTCGTCGAGGTCACCACCCCGGAGCCCTCCCCCTTCGCCCGCTCCCTCCTCTTCGGCTACGTCGCCCAGTTCCTGTACGAGGGCGACTCCCCGCTCGCCGAGCGCCGCGCAGCCGCCCTGTCCCTGGACTCCCGGCTGCTCGCCGAGCTGTTGGGCCAGGCGGAGCTGCGTGAGCTGCTCGACGCCGACGTGCTGGCCGAGCTGGAGCGGGAGCTCCAGTGGCTCACCGAGGACCGCCGCGTCAAGGACGCCGAAGGGGTCGCGGACCTGCTCCGCCTCCTCGGCCCCCTCACGGACGCCGAGTTGGCCGAGCGCGGCGCCGAACCGCAGTGGGCGCCGGAGCTCGCCGGGTCCCGCCGCGCCATCCGGGTCCGCGTCGCCGGCACCGCCCACTGGGCGGCGATCGAGGACGCGGGCCGCCTGCGGGACGCGCTCGGCACCGCCCTGCCGGTCGGTGTACCGGAGGCCTTCACCGAGCCGGTCAAGGACCCCCTCGGCGACCTCCTGGCCCGGTTCGCGCGCACGCACGGCCCGTTCACCTCGGCCATGGCCGCCGCCCGCTTCGGCCTCGGCGCGGCCGTCACGGACGGCGCCCTGCACCGCCTGGCGGCGAACGGCCGTGTCGTGCAGGGCGAGTTCCACCCGGCGGGCATCGGCCAGGAGTGGTGCGACGCGGCCGTGCTGCGCCGGCTGCGTCGCCGCTCGCTGGCGGCCCTGCGCCATGAGCTGGAGCCGGTGCCGCCCGCCGCGCTCGCCCAGTTCCTGCCCCAGTGGCAGCACGTGGGAGGCGGCCACGGACTGCGCGGCGTCGACGGCCTGGTCCGCGCGATCGAACAGCTCCAGGGCGCGTCCGTGCCCGCCTCCGCCCTGGAGAAGCTGGTCCTGCCCTCCCGCGTGGCCAACTACAGCCCGGCGATGCTCGACGAGCTCACCGCGTCCGGTGAGGTCGTCTGGGCCGGGGCCGGAGCCCTCCCCGGCAAGGACGGCTGGGTCTCGCTGTACGTGGCGGACGCGGCCCCGCTGCTCCTCCCGCCGCCGCACCCCCTGGAGCTGACCGCGCTCCACGAGTCGGTCCTGAGCGCGCTCGCCGGCGGCTACGGCCTCTTCTTCCGCCAGATCGCCGACCAGGTCCGCGCGACCACCCACCCCGACGTCACCGATCCCCAACTGGCCGACGCCGTCTGGGACCTCGCCTGGTCCGGTCGACTGACCAACGACACCCTCACCCCCATGCGCTCCCTCCTCGGCTCGGGCCGCACCGCGGGTTCCACCGCCCACCGCGCCAAGCGCACGGTCCCCCGCGGCCGGTACGGCTCCCTGACCGCCGCCGCGCGTCCCCAGTCCCGTACGGGCCCGCCCACGGTCGCCGGCCGCTGGTCCCTCCTC
>NZ_JAAVVL010000001.1:2118592-2125933 GCF_018728545.1 Streptomyces sp. ATCC 21386 | reverse complement strand
CGGGATCTAAACCCTGGCGGTCGTCGGCAGCGTCAGATGTGTATAAGACACAGCTTCATCGCGACCCCCCGCGGCCTGCGCATCCGCGCGTGATCGAGGCACCCCGCCCCCGGGCCGGGCACAACCGGCGAGACAGTCGGGCCCTGGACGCGGCACGTCACGCCCTCCCCGTCAGGGCTCGCGGCCGTGCCGGCGACTCCGCCGCCTCGGCCCGCCCGGGCAGATCCCACCAGGCAGAGCCCACCCGCAGCCGCCGGCCCGCACGCGTCCACACACCACCGCACCGCCCCCAGGCACCCGATCCCACCGACATGCCACCCTTGACCCATGCCCGAAGGTGACACCGTCTGGCAGACGGCGAGACGACTCCACACCGCCCTCGCCGGCAAGGTCCTGTCCCGCTCCGACCTGAGGGTCCCGAGGTTCGCCACGGCCGACCTCACCGGCCGGACCGTCCTGGACGTCACCCCCCGGGGCAAACATCTCCTCACCCGTATCGAAGGGGACCTGACCCTCCACTCCCACCTGCGGATGGACGGTTCCTGGAAGGTGTACGCCAACGACGAGCGCTGGCGCGGCGGCCCGGCGCACCAGATCCGCGCCATCCTGGGCACCGTCGACCGCACGGCCGTCGGCTATCGCCTGCCCGTGCTGGAGCTGATGCGCACCGCCGACGAGCAGCGCGTGGTGGGCCACCTCGGCCCCGACCTGCTCGGCCCGGACTGGGACCCCGACCGCGCCCTCGCCAACCTCCTGAGCGACCCCGCGCGCCCCCTCGGCGAGGCGCTGCTGGACCAGCGCAATCTCGCCGGCATCGGCAACGTCTACAAGAGCGAGCTCTGCTTCCTGCTCCGGGTCACCCCCTGGCTCCCCGTCGGCGCCCTCCCGGAGGAGCTCGCCGACCGGTTGCCCGGCCTCGCCAAGAAGCTCCTCGAAGCCAACCGCGACCGACCGATCCGCAGCACCACCGGCCACCGCCACCACGACCTGTTCGTCTACGGCCGGGCCCCCCGCCCCTGCCTGCGCTGCCAGACCCCCGTCCGCGCGGCCGACCAGGGCGACGGCTCCCGGGAACGACCCACCTACTGGTGCCCCACCTGCCAGTCGGGGCCGGCGCCGGCCCCCGGTACGGCCAGAACGCCCCGCCCTAACCCCCGTGGCCGCGCGTCGAACCCAAGGCCACACCCGTAGGCCGCAGCACCCAACGTGACACCGCTAATTGACGGGCCGTCAGAAACGCTCGTACCGTCGCCTCATGCCCATCCCGGCGTACGACCTCACCGGCCGCACCGCGTTCGTCACCGGCGCCGGCAGCGGTATCGGCCGCGCGTCGGCCGTGCTGCTCGCCGAGGCGGGCGCGACGGTGCACTGCGCGGACCGCGACGCGCAGGGCCTGCACGAGACGGCGACCCTGATCAAGGCCGGCAACGGCACCGCGCACACCCACCACCTCGACGTCACCGACCGGGCCCAGCTCACGCGGTCGGTGGCCGCCTGCGAGCGCCTCCATGTGATGGCGGCGATCGCCGGAATCATGCACAGCAGCCCGGTGCTGGAGACGCGCGACGAGGACCTGGAGCGGGTGTGGAGCGTCAACTTCATGGGGGTGCTGCACGCCTGCCAGGAAGCGGCCCGCCGAATGATCACCGACGGGACGCGGGGCAGCATCGTCACCATGGCCTCCGGCGCCGTCGACACCGGCGGTCCGGGACTCCTCTGCTACGGCGTGACCAAGGCGGCGGTGGTCCAGCTGACGAAGACACTGGCGACCGAGGTCGGCCCGCACGGCATCCGTGTCAACGCCGTGGCCCCGGGCTGGATCCGCACACCCATGACCGACCGCGACGACAGCGAGGCACAGACGCGGACCGAGTCCCTCATGGCCCGTCTGTCACCGCTGGGCCGGGTCGGCGAACCCGACGACATCGCCCACGCCGTGCTGCACCTCGCCTCCGACGCCTCGGCGTTCACGACGGGTCAGATCCTCCGCCCGAACGGCGGGGTGGCCATGCCCTGGTGACCACGGCCCCCACCGCGACCCCCAGCACACGACCTGTGGTGGTGGGGTGTGCTGCGACTCGCGCCGGCGTCCGGCACCAGCGCGAGTCGCAGCACACCCCACCACCACAGCGCGCCGAGCCCCAGAGCCGCCCCCCAGCGAGCTATTC
The DNA here is from genome assembly GCF_018728545.1 of Streptomyces sp. ATCC 21386. NCBI lineage: Bacteria > Bacillati > Actinomycetota > Actinomycetes > Kitasatosporales > Streptomycetaceae > Streptomyces > Streptomyces sp. ATCC 21386. The sequence goes on along the minus strand of NZ_JAAVVL010000001.1, from coordinate 2,123,765 downwards.
GCATGGCCGCCACCTCCAAGGCCTTCGGGCCCCCAGAAAGACGCTAGACGGCCCTCGTCACGGCCGGAGAGGGCGCACCACCGGCACAGGGACGCACGGCCCCCTCACACGGACCGCGCCCCCGGTACGCCCGGTGCGCCCCGCAGCCACACACCGCCGTCCTCACGCCCTCACCGGCCACCCGCCCCGCGCTACCCGTTCTCCGCCTGGAACATCCAGTGGTGCTTCTCGAGATCCGCCGTGATCTGGATGAAGATGTCCTGGCTCACCGGATCCGCCTCCGCGGTGCTCTCCACCCGCGTCCGCATCCGGGTGATCACCGCGCCGAGCGCGTCCACCAGGGTCCCCACCGCGTCCGCGTCCTTGACCCAGCCGTCCGGCACCCTGCCGATGCCGCTGCTCCCGGCGACCGTCCCGGCCCGCCCGTCCGGCGGGACACCGAGGGTGGAGGCGCGTTCGGCGACCGTGTCGGAGTGCAGCCGTGCAGTGTCCACGACCTCGTCGAGCTGGAGATGGACGGAGCGGAAACGCGGCCCGACGACGTTCCAGTGGATCTGTTTGGCCACCAGGGAGAGATCGACAAGATCGACCAGGGCACCTTGCAGCGCCTCGGAGACGGTCTTGAGATCGGCCTCGGACAGCGGGCTCTTCACCACGTACATCAGCACGCTCCGGATTCTTGAGACGACCGTACGACCACCATGACCGCACACCGCCACCCCGGCAAACGGGAGCCCCAGGCAACACAAAAGCCCCGGCCGGCGCCCCCCAGGTCTCCCTGGAGGCCCCGACCGGGGCTCCCGCTTCGCTTCTACTGCTTCACCGGCGCGTGCCGGTGCTCATGCACTCAGGTCGCGGCAGGTCATGCCGCGACGACGTCCACCGCTTCGGCAGGCGCCTTGATCGTGACCCGCTCCGGCGGCACACCGGCCACCGAGACGGAGTTGAGCATGGGTCGGCGCACTGGTGCTGGCACCGGCTCGGTGGCCGCTGCGGACTGGGCCAGCTCGGCAAGGGCGAGCTCGTCACTCACTTCCCGCATGAGCTCGGACATCCGTACGTCCAGCGCGTCGCAAATGGCGGAGAGCAGCTCGGAGGAAGCCTCCTTCTGCCCCCGCTCCACCTCGGAGAGATAGCCGAGTGAGACTCGGGCGGACGAGGAGACTTCGCGCAGAGTACGGCCCTGGCGCTGGCGCTGCCGACGCAGCACGTCACCCAGCAGGCGACGGAGCAGAATCATCGGTGGCTCCCTCCTCGGACCGCGTAGCCGCATCCTTCACGCCCCACCGTACCGCCTCGCGCTGCGGCCGTGCGGGGAGCGCTGTTGTGTTCACTCAGGGCTGCAAACATCAAGTCCCCCCGTTCTGTTCCGTATCCTGTGCCCGCTCATTCCCGGTCTGTTCGCCCGCAAGCTCCTGAAGGAGCAGTGCGAGTACGCTCCGTACACTCTCCATACGGATTTCCGCCCGGCCGCCGTTCAACCGCAACGACGACACTTTCCCGCCACCTGATACGCCGGATTCGGCTGTGGACGGTCCGGCGACGGCCACATAGACCGTGCCGACGGGTCGTCCGTCCTGGGGTTCCGGGCCCGCCACACCGGTGGTCGAAATCCCCCAGTCGGCGCCGAGCGCCGCGCGGACGCCCCGCGCCATCTCCACCGCGACCAGCGGATCCACCGCTCCGCGCTGGTCCAGGAGGGTGGCGTCGACATCCAGCAACCGGTGCTTCAGCTCGGTGGCGTACGCGGTGACCGAGCCCCGGAAGGCCTTCGAGGAACCGGGGGCCGCGGTGAGGGCGGCCGCAACCAGACCACCGGTCAGCGACTCCGCGACGGCGAGCGTCTCTCCCCTCACGATCAGTAGTCGCAGCACTTCGGCGGCCGTGGAAGTCAACGTTCCGCTCCCTCCGCCGCAGCTTCGCGCTCGGCCGTTCCGCGCCGGCGCAGCACAATGGCCTGTCTCACATAGTCGAGCCCGGTGACCACGGTCAGGACGACCGCCGCGGCCATCACCCACCACCTCATGGTCGCCAGCGGCCCCTCCAGCACCAGCACGTACATCCCGACGGCGATGCCCTGGGTCAGGGTCTTCAGCTTGCCGCCCCGGCTCGCGGGGATGACTCCGTACCGGATGACGACGAACCGCAGGAGGGTGATGCCCAGCTCCCGGCCGAGGATGACGCCGGTCACCCACCACGGCAGATCACCGAGGTAGGACAGACAGATCAGGGCGGCGCCCATGATCGCCTTGTCGGCGATGGGGTCGGCGATCTTCCCGAAGTCGGTGACGAGGTCGTACGTCCGGGCCAGATGACCGTCGAAGACGTCGGTGATCATGGCGACGGCGAAGGCGGCCCACGCCCAGGCCCGCCAGACCGGGTCGTATCCGCCGTCCATGAGCATCAGGACGACGAAGCCCGGCACGAGGACCAGGCGGACCATGGTCAGGATGTTCGCGATGTTCCAGAGGCTGGCCTGGTTGACGGCGGCAGCTCCCAGCTTCCCGCCACGGACGGGTCGCGTCTCCCCGGCAGCGCTGGGGGCGGCGGCGCTCGGGGCGCCGGGAGCGCCGGAGGCGCTCGCCGCGCTCTTGGCGCCGGAGGTGCCGCCCGCCGCGGATGCGGGGACTCCCGTCATCTGGCCGCCTCCTCAGTACACGTGGGGGAGGCGAGCGAGCCCGGAAGCACCTCGGCCACCAGGTCGACGCCTTCCGTGCCGACCACCTTCGCCTCGACCATAAGGCCGACGCTCAGGTCCTCGCCGTTCGTGAACAGCACCTGGCCGTCCGTCTCGGGCGCCTGGTGCGCGCCGCGGCCGTAGGCTCCCTCGTCGCCGTCGACCGACTCGACCAGGACGCGCACGGTCTGTCCGACGCGCTCCTCGGCGCGCTGCGAGACCAGTTCCTCGGCCAGTCGCGAGACCCGCGCGAGACGCTCGGCGACGACATCCTCGGCCAGCTTGTTGTCGTACGTCGCCGCTTCGGTGCCCTCCTCGTCGGAGTAACCGAAGACACCGATGGCGTCCAGTCGCGCGCCGTTCAGGAACCGCTCCAGCTCCGCGAGGTCCGCCTCGGTCTCACCGGGGAAGCCCACGATGAAGTTGGACCGGACGCCGGCCTCGGGGGCCTTGGCACGGATGGTGTCCAGCAGCTCCAGGAACCGGTCGGTGTCGCCGAAGCGGCGCATCGAGCGGAGCACCGCGGGGGCGGAGTGCTGGAAGGAGAGGTCGAAGTAGGGCGCGACTTTGGGCGTGGAGGTGAGCACGTCGATGAGGCCGGGCCGCATCTCGGCGGGCTGGAGGTAGCTGACGCGCACCCGCTCGATGCCGTCGACCTCGGCGAGCTCGGGCAGCAGGGACTCCAGCAGGCGGATGTCGCCGAGATCCTTGCCGTACGAGGTGTTGTTCTCGGAGACCAGCATGACCTCCTTGACGCCCTGCTCGGCGAGCCAGCGCGTCTCGTTCAGGACGTCCGAGGGGCGGCGCGAGATGAAGGAGCCGCGGAAGGAGGGGATGGCGCAGAAGGAGCAGCGGCGGTCGCAGCCGGAGGCGAGCTTCACGGACGCGACGGGCGAGCCGTCCAGACGGCGGCGCAGCGGGGACCGCGGCCCCGAAGCCGGAGCGAGGCCTTCCGGAAGATCGACGGGGGCGTGCCCGGGAAGCGCGACCTCGGCCGCGGACTCCTGCCGCTGGGCCGGGCTGATCGGCAGCAGCTTGCGCCGGTCGCGCGGGGTGTGCGAGGCGTGGATGCCGCCGTTCAGAATGGTCTGGAGACGGTCGGAGATGTCGGCGTAGTCGTCGAAGCCCAGGACACCGTCGGCCTCGGGCAGCGCCTCGGCCAGTTCCTTGCCGTACCGCTCCGCCATGCAGCCGACCGCCACGACGGCCTGGGTTCTGCCGTGTCCCTTGAGGTCGTTTGCCTCCAGGAGGGCGTCGACGGAGTCCTTCTTGGCGGCCTCGACGAAGCCACAGGTGTTGACGACCGCGACGTCCGCTTCCTCGGCGTCCTCGACGAGCTCCCAGCCGTCCGCCTCCAAGCGGCCTGCGAGCTCCTCCGAGTCCACCTCGTTACGGGCGCAGCCAAGAGTGACGAGTGCGACGGTACGGCGTTCAGGCATGGGCTCAAGACTACTTCGTCCCAGTGACAGCCCACGTCGACGGGGTTGGCCGATCCCGGCCAACCCCGTACCCGCGTCTTCCTGTGCGTCGTCCGTACGTCCGCTCCGGACGGACAGGACGCTCAGCCGACCTCCGGGTCGCCCTTCGTGTACGTCAGACGTTCGACCTGGCCGGGCTGGAAGTCGTCCTTGATCTTCTTGCCGTTGACGTAGAGCTGGACGGCTCCGGCGTCACCGAGGACGAGGTCGATCCGGGAGCTGTCCTGGAAGGTCTTGGACTGTCCCTGCTTGAGCAGGCCGTCCCACAGGAACCGCCCGTTGTGGTCCTTGGCGGAGATCCAGCTGCGTCCGTCGGAGGCGCTGACCTGCACGGTCACCTTGTCACGGGGTGCGGCCGCGATGGCGCTGTCGGTCGGGTCGGGCTTCGGGTCGGCGTCGGGCTTGTCGGTCTTGGGCGTCGGCGAGGGGGACTTTCCGGTGGTCGGGGTGGAGCCCTCGGCCACCTGTGTGGTGGAACCGTCGTCGTCTCCGTCGTCGAACGCGGTGAAGCCGACGAAGCCGATCACCGCGACGATCGCGGCGACCATGGCGGCGGTCCAGTTGGGGCCACGCCGTTCGGGACGGATCCGCTCCGCCTCGAACAGCGGGGCCGCCGGGGTCGGCGCGGGCCGCCCGCCGTGTGCCTCCGCGAACTGTTCGAGGAGCGGGGCGGGGTCGATGCGCACTGCGCGCGCGAGGGTGCGGATGTGACCGCGCGCGTAGACGTCGCCACCGCAGGGGGCGAAGTCGTCCTGCTCGATCGCGTGCACGATGGCGATGCGGACCCGGGTGGCGTTGCTGACGTCGTCGACGGTCAGCCCGGCCGCGATGCGTGCCTGCTGGAGGGCACGGCCGATCGAGGGGCGTTCCGCCGAGCGTTCGTCACGGTCGTGGTCGAACGGACGCTCGTCTTCGGGGAAGTTGCCGTCAGGGGAGTTGCCGATGGACACGGGGGCGCCTTTCGAGCGTGTAGCCACCTGTGCTGGAGGTTCAGTCTAGGGGGGGTACGAAAGGGTGG
>NZ_JAAVVL010000001.1:1869104-2118492 GCF_018728545.1 Streptomyces sp. ATCC 21386 | reverse complement strand
GGGGGGTACGAAAGGGTGGGGCAACCGGGCGGTGGGACTTTGTACGCCATCAGAATGGCCGGACATCCTGCTGGTGGTGAGGGTGCGGGCACGGGGCTGTCCCCTCGTCCAACTTGACGTACGACGAAGGGAAACGGTTGCTCACCATTTCCTTACGGGTGAGTCACGTTCGAATACCCGGATGCCGTAATCCCATCCGCGTTCCGCCCGCCGGACAACCGGTTTTCTCCTGCCGTACGCCCCTGTCGCGCCCCTCCGCGATACCGCTGCGGCCCTTACGCCTCAGTCTCCCCCCGGATCACGGCGAGCACGCCGTCCAGCTCATCGGGTTTCACAAGAACGTCACGCGCCTTGGAGCCCTCGCTGGGCCCGACGATGCCCCGGGACTCCATGAGGTCCATCAGCCGCCCGGCCTTGGCGAAGCCGACGCGCAGCTTGCGCTGGAGCATGGAGGTCGAGCCGAACTGTGTGGAGACGACCAGTTCGGCCGCCTGGCACAGCAGGTCGAGGTCGTCACCGATCTCCTCGTCGATCTCCTTCTTCTGCTTGGTGCCCACGGTGACGTCGTCCCGGAAGACGGGCGCCATCTGGTCCTTGCAGTGCTGGACGATGGCAGCGACCTCGTCCTCGGTCACGAACGCGCCCTGCATACGGGTCGGTTTGTTCGCCCCCATCGGCAGGAACAGCCCGTCACCCTTGCCGATCAGCTTCTCGGCGCCGGGCTGGTCGAGGATGACGCGGGAGTCGGCGAGCGAGGAGGTGGCGAAGGCGAGCCGGGAGGGCACGTTCGCCTTGATGAGACCGGTGACGACGTCCACGGACGGCCGCTGGGTGGCGAGCACCAGATGGATGCCGGCCGCGCGCGCGAGCTGGGTGATACGGACGATCGCGTCCTCGACGTCCCTTGGCGCCACCATCATCAGGTCCGCCAGCTCGTCCACGATGACCAGCAGGTACGGATACGGCTGGAGCTCTCGCTCACTGCCCTCGGGCAGCTTCACCTTGCCGTTCCTGATGGCCTCGTTGAAGTCGTCGATGTGCCGGTAGCCGAACGCGGCCAGGTCGTCGTAGCGCAGGTCCATCTCGCGCACGACCCACTGGAGCGCCTCGGCTGCCCGCTTGGGGTTGGTGATGATCGGCGTGATGAGGTGCGGGATGCCCTCGTAGGCCGTCAGCTCGACGCGCTTGGGGTCGACGAGCACCATGCGGACGTCCTCGGGCGTCGCGCGCATCATGACCGAGGTGATCAGGCAGTTGATGCAGGACGACTTGCCGGAGCCGGTCGCGCCGGCGACCAGCATGTGCGGCATCTTCGCCAGGCTGTGCATGACGTAGCCGCCCTCCACGTCCTTGCCGAACGCGACCATCATCGGGTCGTCGTCCTCGGCGAGGCGGAGCACGTCTCCCAGGTTGACCATCTCGCGGTCACTGTTGGGAATCTCGATGCCGACGGCGGACTTCCCCGGGATCGGGGAGATGATCCGGACATCAGGGCTGGCGACCGCGTACGCGATGTTCTTGGTCAGGGCGGTGATCTTCTCGACCTTGACCGCCGGCCCCAGCTCGACCTCGTACCGGGTGACCGTCGGCCCGCGGGTGAAGCCGGTGACGGCGGCGTCGACCTTGAACTCGGCAAACACGTTCGTCAGGGAGGCAGCTATGGCGTCGTTGGCCGCCGTGCGCGTTTTTCCGGGTCCGCCCCGCTCCAACAGGTCCAGCGAGGGCAGCGCGTAGGTGATGTCGCCGGAGAGCTGGAGCTGTTCGGCTCGCGCCGGCAGCTCGCGGGGCTCGTCCGGTGCCTTCTTGGTCAGGTCCGGCACCAGGGCGTCCTGGCGGGCGCCCTTGGGCGGCTTGGCGGCCGGGGGCTCTTCTGTGGCCTCCTCGGTCGGCTTGCTGCGCGCGGCCGGGACGGGCGTGGTCTCCTCCCGGTCCCCCACGGTGACGCCCTGGGTGAGGTCGGCGACCACCGGCGAGGGCGGCATGCCGTGCAGCACCGCCCCGTCGAGCGCGGCGGCGGCCGCCGCGGCCACGTCCACGGCATCCATCGGCCGGTCCGGATCGGGCTGCCGTACGGCGGAGCGCCTCGGGCGGCGACGGGTGAGGGCCTCCTGCTCGGCGGCGTCGGGGTCGTACGGCTCGGGGGCGGAGCCGCGCCGACGGGGCCGCGCGGGCAGACTGTCGCGCCACTGCTCCTCGTAGCGCGCGTCCTCCTCGCCGTACTCGTCGTCGTCCTCGTCGTCGGCGAGGATGCCCAGCTTCTGGCCGAGCAGCCGCAGTCGTTGCGGGATCGCGTTGACCGGCGTGGCAGTGACGACGAGCAGGCCGAAGACCGTGAGCAGCACGAGCATCGCCACGGCGAGGGCCTCGCCCATGGTGTACGTCAGCGGGGTGGCCGTGCTCCAGCCGATGAGTCCTCCGGCGTCCCTTATGGCCTGCATGCCGACGCTGCGGGCGGGCGAGCCGCAGGCGATGTGGACCTGGCCGAGGATGCCGATGACGAGCGCGGACAGGCCGATGACGATCCGGCCGTTGGCCTCGGGCTTCTCGGGGTGCCGGATGAACCGCACGGCGATGACCGCGAGCAGTATCGGCACCAGCAGGTCGAGCCGGCCGAAGGCGCCGGTGACCAGCATCTCGACGAGATCGCCGACCGGGCCGCGCAGGTTCGACCAGGTGCCGGCGGCGACGATCAGGGCGAGCGCGAGCAGCAGCAGCGCGACGCCGTCCTTGCGGTGCGCCGGGTCGAGATTCCGCGCGCCCTGCCCTATGCCGCGGAAGACGGCGCCGACGGCGTGCGCGGCACCGAGCCAGATGGCGCGTACCAGTCGGTACACGCCTCCGGTCGGATTGGGCGCCGGCTTCGGAGGGGCCGTCTTCTTCGCCGTCGCCTTCTTGGCGGGTGCCTTCTTGGCGGCGGCTTTCTTCGCGGGGGCCTTCTTCGCCGGAGCCTTCGTCGGAGCGGCCGCCTTCTTCGCGGGCGGCTTCTTCGCTGCGGACTGACGTGAGGCCATGGGTGTGAGGTTACCGGTGGAGGCCACGGCCGACACGTGTGCCTACTGCTTCACCCGTTCGTGTCGCGCGTGTGTGGCCCGGAAGCTGACGCGGCCTGACAGGTCGTCGACCGCGCGGGCGCAGTCGTCGACCGCGCGGGCGCATCGGTATCGGCCGTCACCGTCGTCGGCGCCGTCCCCGCCCCGGTCGCAACGAGGCGCGGGCCCGGGCCACTTGCGTGACCGGGCCCGCACCCTGATGTGTGCTCAGTTCTGTGACGGCATCGGCGAGGGTCCGCCCGTGCCCGGCTCCAACGCGTCCAGCGCCCTGCGCAGGCCGGTGAGTTTGCGTTCGAGATGGGCCGCGGTGGCCACCGCCGCGGCGTCCGCGGAGTCGTCGTCGAGCTGTTTGGAGAGCGCCTCCGCCTGCTCCTCGACGGCCGCGAGCCGCGCGGACAGCTCGGCGAGGATGCCGCCGGAAGGCTCCTTGGAACCGCCCGCCGCACCCTTGCCACCGCCCTCCAACTGGAGGCGCAGCAGCGCCGCCTGCTCCCTGAGCTGGCAGTTCTTCATGTACAGCTCGACGAAGACGGAGACCTTGGCGCGCAGCACCCAGGGGTCGAACGGCTTCGAGATGTAATCGACCGCACCCGCCGCGTACCCACGGAACGTGTGGTGCGGTCCGTGGTTGATGGCGGTGAGGAAAATGATCGGGATGTCCCGGGTCCGTTCGCGCCGCTTGATGTGCGCGGCCGTCTCGAATCCGTCCATGCCCGGCATCTGGACGTCCAGCAGAATGACCGCGAAGTCGTCCGTCAGCAGCGCCTTGAGCGCTTCCTCCCCGGACGATGCCCGCACCAGTGTCTGATCGAGCGCGGAGAGGATGGCCTCCAGCGCCAACAGATTCTCCGGCCGGTCATCGACCAGGAGGATCTTGGCCTTCTGCACCATGGCCCGCCCTCCTCGCCCCGGCTTGGGGCCTCCCCTGTCCGCAGGACTCGACGTGACACCACTTGGCGTCACCCCAGGGGACGACTCCCTCGCGCCACCCGTCCTTGTGCCGGTCATCGTAGCCGCACCCCGCCCGTCGCCACACCCTGTCACCGTGATGTCACTGTGCTCGTAGCAGAAACGCAAGCGGAGACCAGAAGGTTCCCCGAATCCCGCGGCTCTACACGGCCTCGGGCACACTCCGTCAGCAACTCAGTGCGCCCGCCGACGGGTTGTGACCACGGGCCGTACCGCCTGTCACTCACTTCGCATCCACTGCTCCATCACCGCCAGCAGATGATCCGGATCGACCGGCTTCGTCACATAGTCGGAGGCACCCGAGTCGATCGCCTTCTCCCGGTCGCCCTTCATCGCCTTCGCCGTCAGCGCGATGATCGGCAACCCGGCGAACTGCGGCATCCGGCGGATCGCGGTGGTCGTCGCGTACCCGTCCATCTCGGGCATCATGATGTCCATCAGCACGACCGTCACGTCGTCGTGCTGCTCCAGGACCTCGATGCCCTCGCGGCCGTTCTCGGCGTACAGCACGGACAGGCCGTGCTGCTCCAGGACGCTGGTGAGCGCGAAGACGTTACGGATGTCGTCGTCGACGATGAGCACCTTCTCGCCGTCGAACCGGGCCGCCGTCCGGCGCGCCCGCGACGCAGCCTCCTGAGCGGCCTGCTGCGCCCAGTGCTCCTGCGCCTGCCCGTTGCCCTGCGGGTGCGCGGAGGACGGGGAGCCGGCCGACACGGACCGGCGGCGCCGCCTGAAGAGCGCGGCGGCCCCGTTCTGGGTCTCGCGGTACGACTTCACCTCGGCAGGCGTCTCGGCGCGCTGGGCCAGCTCCTCCTCGGAGGCCAGCAGCTCGCCCGCCTCCAGCGCCGCGGGCGCGTTGTGCGGGTAGCCCTGCGGGGGCAGTTCGCTGGGGTGCAGCGGCAGATACAAGGTGAAGGTGGAACCGCGTCCGGGCTCGCTCTGCGCGTGGATCTCACCGCCCAGCAGCCGGGCGATCTCCCGCGAGATGGACAACCCCAGACCCGTACCGCCGTACTTGCGGCTGGTGGTGCCGTCCGCCTGCTTGAACGCCTCGAAGATGACCCGCATCTTGCTGGCCGCGATACCGATGCCCGTGTCCGTCACCGAGAACGCGATCATGTCGGCGTCCGCGTCCCGCAGCGAGCCCGCCTCCAGCAGCTGCTCCCGGATGGCCACCGGCACCTCCGCACCCGCCGGCCGGATGACCAGCTCCACGGCCCCCGAGTCGGTGAACTTCACCGCGTTGGACAGCAGGTTCCGCAGCACCTGCAGCAGGCGCTGTTCGTCCGTGTGCAGGGTGGCGGGCAGCTCCGGCGAGACCCGTACGGAGAAGTCGAGACCCTTCTCCGCGGTGAGCGGCCGGAAGGTGGCCTCCACGTAGTCGACGAGCTGGACGAGGGCGATCCGGGTCGGGGAGACGTCCATCTTGCCCGCCTCGACCTTCGACAGGTCCAGGATGTCGTTGATGAGCTGCAGCAGGTCGGAGCCCGCACCGTGGATCGTCTCGGCGAACTCGACCTGCTTGGGCGTCAGGTTCGACTCGGCGTTGTCGGCGAGCAGCTTGGCGAGGATCAGCAGCGAGTTCAGCGGCGTGCGCAGCTCGTGCGACATGTTCGCGAGGAACTCGCTCTTGTAGCGCATGGAGACCGCGAGCTGCTCGGCCCGCTCCTCCAGAACCTGCCGCGCCTCCTCGATCTCGGTGTTCTTCACCTCGATGTCACGGTTCTGCCGGGCCAGCAGCTCGGCCTTCTCCTCCAGTTCGGCGTTGGACGCCTGGAGCGCCTTCTGCCGGTTCTCCAACTCGTCCGACCGCTCGCGCAGTTGCTCGGTCAGCTCCTGCGACTGCTTCAGCAGCACCTCGGTCTTGGTGTTGACGGAGATGGTGTTGACGCTCGTCGCGATCATCTCCGCGATCTGGCTCAGGAAGTCCTTCTGGATCTGGGTGAACGGCGTGAACGACGCCAGCTCGATCACGCCGAGCACGGTCCCCTCGAAGAGCACCGGCAACACGATGACCTGCGCCGGGGGCGCCTCGCCGAGCCCGGAGGAGATCTTCAGGTAACCGCTCGGCGCGTTCTCCACCAGGATCGTGCGCTTCTCCGCGGCAGCCGTCCCGACCAGCGCCTCCCCGGGCCGGAACGACGTCGGCATGGAGCCCATCGAATAGCCGTACGACCCGAGCATGCGCAGTTCGTACTGGTCGTCGTTGTCCGGGGCCAGGTCCTTGCCGTCGAGGAACGGCAGCGCCAGGAAGAACGCGCCGTGCTGCGCGGACACCACCGGCGTCAGTTCGCTCATGATCAGCGAGGCCACGTCGTCAAGGTCCCGGCGGCCCTGCATCAGGGCGGAGATCCGGGCGAGGTTGCCCTTGAGCCAGTCCTGCTCCTGGTTGGCGATCGTGGTGTCACGCAGGTTGGCGATCATCTTGTTGATGTAGTCCTGCAGCTCCTTGATCTCGCCGGACGCGTCGACGTCGATCTTGAGGTTCAGGTCGCCCCGGGTCACCGCGGTCGCCACGCGCGCGATGGCACGGACCTGCCGGGTCAGGTTCCCGGCCATCTCGTTCACCGACTCGGTGAGGTCCCGCCAGGTGCCGTCGACGTCCCGCACCCGCGCGAGACCGCCCAGCTGCCCCTCGGTGCCCACCTCGCGGGCCACCCGGGTGACCTCCTCCGCGAACGACGACAGCTGGTCGACCATCGTGTTGATGGTGGTCTTCAGCTCCAGGATCTCGCCGCGCGCGTCGATGTCGATCTTCTTGGTCAGATCGCCCTTGGCGATGGCAGTCGTCACCATCGCGATGTTGCGGACCTGCCCGGTGAGGTTGGACGCCATCGAGTTCACCGACTCGGTGAGGTCCTTCCACGTGCCCGCCACACCCGGTACGTGCGCCTGACCGCCGAGGATGCCGTCCGTGCCCACCTCGCGGGCCACCTTGGTGACCTGGTCGGCGAACGAACTCAGCGTCTTCACCATGCTGTTGAAGGTGTCGGCGAGCTGGGCGACCTCACCGGCCGCCTCGATCGTCACCGTACGGGTCAGGTCGCCGTTGGCGACGGCCGCGGCGACCTGGGAGATGTTCCGCACCTGCATGGTCAGGTTCTTGGCCATCAGGTTCACATTGCCGCTGAGGTCCTTCCAGATGCCGGTGACACCCGGCACGTGCGCCTGGCCGCCGAGGATGCCCTCGGTGCCCACCTCGCGGGCCACCCGAGTCACCTGCTCGGCGAACGACGACAGCTGGTCGACCATCGTGTTGACGGTGGTGACGAGTTCGAGGATCTCGCCCTTGGCGTCGACGGTGATCTTCTTCGACAGGTCGCCCTTGGCGACCGCGGTCGTGACCTCGGCGATCTGGCGCACCTGGATGGTCAGGTTGTTCGCCATGAAGTTCACCGACTGCGTGAGGTCCTTCCAGGTGCCGGAGACGCCCTGCACCTCGGCCTGACCGCCGAGCTGGCCCTCCGTACCCACCTCACGGGCGACCCTGGTGACCTCCTCCGCGAACGACGACAGCTGGTCCACCATCGTGTTCAGCGTGTTCTTCAGCTCCAGGATCTCGCCGCGCGCGTCCACGGTGATCTTCTGCGAGAGGTCGCCCCTGGCCACCGCCGTGGCGACCTGGGCGATGTTGCGCACCTGGCCGGTGAGGTTGCCGGCCATGCCGTTCACGGACTCGGTGAGGTCCCGCCACACACCGGCCACGCCGGGCACCTGCGCCTGACCACCGAGGCGGCCCTCCGTACCCACGTCCCGGGCGACCCGGGTCACCTGATCCGCGAAGGACGACAGCTGGTCGACCATCGTGTTGATGGTGTTCTTCAGCTCCAGGATCTCGCCGCGCGCGTCCACGTCGATCTTCTGCGACAGGTCTCCCCGCGCCACGGCCGTCGTCACCTGCGCGATGTTCCGCACCTGCGAGGTGAGGTTGCCGGCCATCGAGTTGACGGAGTCGGTGAGCTCCTTCCACGTGCCGGACACACCGTCGACCCGGGCCTGACCGCCGAGCCGGCCCTCCGTACCCACGTCCCGGGCCATCCGCGTCACCTGGTCGGCGAAGCTCGACAGCTGGTCCACCATCGTGTTCACGGTGTTCTTCAGTTCGAGCATCTCGCCCGCGACATCGACGGTGACCTTCTGCGAGAGGTCACCGTTGGCCACGGCCGTCGTCACCGCCGCGATGTTCCTCACCTGTCCGGTGAGATTCCGGAACGCGGTGTTGACGGAGTCCGTCAGGTCCTTCCACGTACCGGCAGCGCCCGGCACCTGCGCCTGACCGCCCAGCCGGCCCTCGGCACCGACCTCGTTGGCCACCCGCGTGACCTCGTCACCGAAGGACGACAGCTGGTCGACCATGCCGTTGACGGTGTTCTTCAGCTCCAGCATCTCGCCGGCCACGTCCACGGTGACCTTCTGCGAGAGATCGCCGTCGGCCACCGCCGTCGTCACCGCCGCGATGTCCCGCACCTGGATGGTGAGGTTCCGGAACACCGTGTTCACCGAATCGGTGAGGTCCTTCCACGTTCCCGCCGCGCCCGGCACCTGCGCCTGACCGCCCAGCCGGCCCTCGGCACCCACCTCGTTGGCCACCCGCGTGACCTCGTCGGCGAAGATCCGCAGCGTCTCGGTCATCTGGTTGATCGTCTCGGCGAGCTTGGCCACCTCACCGCGTGCCGGCACGGTCACCTTCTGCGACAGATCACCGTTGGCGACCGCCGTGGTGACCTGCGCGATCCCCCGCACCTGCGCGGTGAGATTGCCGGCCATGGTGTTCACCGAATCGGTGAGCTCCTTCCACACGCCCGCCACACCCGGCACCTCGGCCTGACCGCCGAGCTGCCCGTCGGTGCCCACCTCACGGGCGACCCGGGTCACCTCGGAGGAGAACGCGGAGAGCTGGTCGACCATCATGTTGACGGTCTCCTTGAGCTCCAGCATCTCGCCGGCCACGTGCACCGTGACCTTCCGGGACAGATCACCCTTCGCGACCGCGGTCGTCACCAGCGCGATGTCCCTCACCTGGGCGGTGAGCCGATACGCCATGGTGTTGACGGACTCCGTCAGGTCCTTCCAGGAACCGGACATGCCGCGCACCTTGGCCTGTCCGCCGAGCTTGCCCTCCGTGCCCACCTCACTGGCCACCCGGGTGACCTCGTCGGTGAACGTGGACAGCTGGTCGACCAGGTTGTTGACCGTACGCCCGACCTTCAGGAACTCCCCGCGCAGCGGATGCCCGGTCCCGTCCGGCGCCTGCGTCCGCAGCTCCATGCGCGGCGACAGATCACCGTCCGCCACGGCCGACAGCACCCGGCTGACCTCGGAGACAGGCCGTACGAGGTCATCGACCAGCGCGTTCGACGCGTCGATCGCCGCCGCCCAGGACCCCTCGGTGGCACCCGTCTCCAGCCGCTCGGTGAGCTTGCCCTCACGCCCGACGACCCGCCGCACCCGCGACAGCTCACCGGTCAGATGCAGATTCCGGTCCGCCACCTCGTTGAAGACCGCGGCGATCTCGGCCATGACACCGTCGCCCGAGACGGTCAGCCGCTTGCGGAAGTTGCCGTCCCGCATCGCTTCCAGAGCCGTGAGCAGCCGGTTCAGGGCAGCCGTGTCCACGGTCGTGGTTCCGTTGCGCGGTTTGCGCGACTTGCGCTGGTCACTCAGGGACTGTCCGCCTTTCGCGCGCGTCTTAGTGCCCCGCGTCGCTGCGCCAGACTCCACTGTGTCCCTCCCGCTAGGGTCGACCGTTCATGCCGAGCGTACTTCGCCGTATTCGAACGCTTCGTACTGCTCACACCACTCGTGCCACTCGTACCGCTTCGTACTCGGAGTCGCCCGACCTCCTCCTGGAAGCCTGCCCAGTGTTTCACCATGGCTGAACCAGGCCATAACAGTTCGGCAGCTTCGCACACGGTCCGCACACCTCCGGACGGAAACACAGACGACCGGCATCCGCATGGACGGCGAAGGTAAGTAACCTTGCATGCGGCTGTCCAGCCACGCCGGTTCCGACCCGGCCTGGGCGGTGGCGCACGAGCACGAGCGGGCAGGCATCGGAGGGGCGGCCGCACCATGACCACCGGACTGCATCCCGGGGAGACCCCCCAGGACCCCAGGCCGACGGAGAACCAGCCTCTGCCACGGCAGGAGGCCGTCCTCGCACCCCCGCACGCAGAGCACGTAGAGAACCGGACAAGGAGTGCTGTGATCACCGCGCGCGCGGCCGCCAGCTTCGCTGCCGTCTCACGATCCGTCGCGACCGCCCGCTCGTTCGTCCGCGACACCCTCCAGGGCTGGGGCTTCGCCGACATCGTCGACGACGCGGTGGTCCTCACCAGCGAACTCGTCACCAACGCGGTCGTCCACGCCGGCACCTCCGCGGACGTCCTCTGCCTGCGCGCCGAGGACGGCGTCCGCATCGAGGTCGCCGACAGATACCCCGAACGTGAGATCCCCCTCCAGGGCAGCCACATCAACATGGGCAGCCCCGACCGCGAGGGCGGCCGCGGCCTCCAGCTGTGCGCGGCGATGGCCACCCGCTGGGGCGTGGAGTACACGTCCACGCACAAACAGGTCTGGTTCCAACTCGACCTCCCCGACCGCCCGGTGGGCACCCGCTCGGCCGGCCCGTGCCTGCCCGCCGACCTGCTCCCGCTCGCCGACGGCCGGGTCCGCGTCGCCGTGGTCCAGATCGACCGCGTGGGGGCCATCGGCGCCTGGAACGAGGACGCCGAGGAACTCTTCGGCTACACCCCCGACCAGGTCATCGGCAAACCCCTCACCGACCTGGCCGCCTGGCCGCACACCCCCGGCACCAGCACGGGAGTGGCCGAGGCCCTCCAACTCTCCCGCTGGGAGGGCAGTTACGGCATCCGCGGCGCCAACGGCCGGGTGACCCCGGTCTACGCCTCCCACCTCCGGGTCCGCGACTCGGCCGGCGACCCCTCCACGGTCTGCCTCCTGGTGCGCGACCACGAGCGCGCCGTCCTCCAGACCCCGATCCGCATGCCGTCCGGCGACACCTCCGGCTCCGGCGAGGGCCAGGCGACGGACCCCTTCGAGGTCTTCATCGGCTCCCCCGCGCCGGACGACCTCGACGGCCTCCTCCAGCGCACGGTCGAACGCGCCCGCGACATGCTCGACGGTGACTCCGCCTTCCTGCTCCTGGCCACCGACGACGAGACGGAACTGGAGGTCCGGGCCTCCACGGGACTGCCCTCGGCCCGCCAACGCTTCGCCCGCGTCCCCGTGGAAGCCGGCCCCGGCCGGTACGGCTCGGCCCGCATGCCCGCCGTCCACGACGACCTCACGGCCGTCCCCGGCGCCGTCCCCCTGCTCAACGGCACGGGCATGCGCTCGGTCGTCACGGTCCCCCTCAAGGTCGAAGGCCGCCTCACGGGCTCCCTGGGCGTCGCCGCCGAGGCCCAGGGCCGGTACTCCAACGAGGAGGCCCTGCGCCTGCAGTTCGCCGCCGACCGCATCGCGCTGGCCGTCGAGTCGGCCCGCCTGGGCGAACTGGAACGCCTGCGCCGTGGCTCACTGAGCTTCCTGGTGGAGGCCTCCGACCTCCTCGCGGGCACCCTGGACCGCGACCAGACCCTGGCTCTGATGGCCCAGATGACCATCCCGACGCTCGCCACGTGGTGCGCGGTCTACACCATCGCCGACCAGGCTTCGGACCCGTACCTCTCCTACGTCCTGCACGAGGACGAGGACCTGATCGACGGTCTCAAGGCCCTCCTGGCCAAGATCCGCCCGCCGGAGCCCATCCCTACACCGGGCGCCCGCGTCTGGACGGCCCCCGCCGAGGCCGCCCACCAGGCCGCCCTGCGCACCTCCATGCGCAGCCTGGGCCTCGGCGAGCCCGCCACGGTCAGCTCGGGCATCGGCACCACCCTGGCGACGGCCTCGGCGGTGGGCGGCGAGACCGTGGTCCTCCCGCTCGTCGCCCGCAACCGCGTCATCGGCATGCTGACCCTCGGCAAGCCCACCGACGAGCACTTCCGCCAGGAGATCCTGGAGCTGGCGGAGGACCTCTCCCGGCGAGCCGCCCTCGCCCTGGACAACGCCCGGCTGTACTCGGAGCGCGTGGCCATCAGCCAGTCCCTCCAGCGCAGCCTCCTCCCGCCCGAGCTCCCGCAGATCGACGGCGTCGAGGTCGAGGTCATCTACCGCGCGGCCGGCGAGGGCAACGAGGTCGGCGGCGACTTCTACGATCTCTTCCCCATCCGCGACGGCGCGTACGGCTTCGCCATCGGCGACGTCTGCGGTACGGGCCCGGAGGCAGCCGCGGTCACCGGCCTCGCCCGCCACGCCCTGCGCCTGCTCGCCCGCGAAGGCTACGCGGGCCCGGCGGTCCTGGAGCGCCTGAACTCCGCGATCATCGACGAGGGCGCCCGCAGCCGCTTCCTCACGCTCCTGTACGGCGAGTTGTGGCCCCAGGAGGACGGCAGCGCGATCCTGAAGGTCGTCTGCGCCGGTCATCCGCTCCCGCTGCGCCTGCGCCAGGACGGCACGGTCGAGCCGGCCGCCGAACCGCAGGCCCTGCTCGGCGTCATGGAGGACCTGGAGCTGTACGAGCAGACCGTCACCCTCGACCCCGGGGACGTCCTCCTCTGTGTCACGGACGGCGTCACCGAACGCCGCGAAGGCACCCGCATGTTGGGCGACGACGGCCTCACCGAGGTCCTCACCACGTGCACGGGGCTCACGGCCGGCGCGGTCGCGGCCCGTGTCATGCGTGCGGTCGAACGCTTCGCCTCGGACGCTCCCTCCGACGACATGGCCATTCTGGCGATGCGCGTTCCGGGCCTCCAGCAGGACTGAGCGAACACGAGAAAGGCCCCGCCCAATGGGCGGGGCCTTCAAGTCTGAGCCCCCAAACGGAATCGAACCGTTGACCTTCTCCTTACCATGGAGACGCTCTGCCGACTGAGCTATAGGGGCCTGTCACCTGTTCGAGGTTTCCCTCGCGGCGACGAAATAGATCATACCCCGATTCGGCCGATGCTTCGAACCACCTGCGGACCGGCCGGACCCTGGCGTCACGGTCATGCCAAGCACCGACGCTAGAAGGCCGGTTGCAGCAGCCCGCCGAGCGCATTGCAGGCGGACACCAGCCGCTGCAGCTGCCGCTGGGACATCTCGCCACCGATGTGCAGTGCCAGCGTCTCGTCCGCGGCCCGCTCGGTCTCCGGCAGACAGACGTCCCGCCGAAATCCCGGCATCCGGTGCACGGGCGTCTTCACCGGCACACTGCACTCGACTCCCTTGGCCCGCACGGCCCGCGCGAAGGCGTCCCGGTCCGGCCGCCCGTTCCCGGGCACCCGCACGACGTACTGCTGGAAGGTGTGCCCATCACAGCCTTCGGGGGTCCGTACGCCCTTGAGCTTGGCACTGAGATACGCGGCCCGACGCCGACGCTCCCCGAGTTCGCTGTACGGCGTCTCCGACTCGCCCTGCTCCAGCACCAACAGCCCATGGCGCTGGCCGACTTGACGCAGCGCCGCGATGTCGGCGGTCCGCCCGAAGCGGTGAACGACGACCGCGGCCACCGTCCGCGCCGTCACCGCGGCCTCGACGGCCGAGGCATCCAGGCAGTACGTCACCGGGTCTATGTCGGCGAACACCGGCACGCCCCCGGCCAGGCTCACTGCCTGAGCGACCTCCGGGTTGCCGAAGGCCGGCACGACTACCTCGTCACCTACGCCGACACCCGCGGCCCTGAGCATTCCAACGGTACCCATGGCGCGGATCCTGGTCGCGCAACGTGAACTCCAAGTAAAGCCCAACAAAAAAGAGCTGGTCCCCGAACCGAAATTCGGGGACCAGCTCTATCAATGATTGTTCGGCGGCGTCCTACTCTCCCACAGGGTCCCCCCTGCAGTACCATCGGCGCTGTAAGGCTTAGCTTCCGGGAGACCGTTTCCGGTTCCGATTTCCTCGGTGCTTTCCAGGTTTCCGCTTCCGCGTTTCCCTTTCCGGCGGTTCCGACTTTATCAGAGGTTCTGAGTCGGA
This sequence comes from Streptomyces sp. ATCC 21386, assembly GCF_018728545.1. Classification (NCBI taxonomy): domain Bacteria; kingdom Bacillati; phylum Actinomycetota; class Actinomycetes; order Kitasatosporales; family Streptomycetaceae; genus Streptomyces; species Streptomyces sp. ATCC 21386. The sequence continues at coordinate 2,104,456 of NZ_JAAVVL010000001.1, read as the reverse complement.
ATTTCCACCCGGTCCGGCAGGCTCCTGGCGCATCAGTTGCACCGGGTTCCCCCCTGGGCGGAGCCGTAAACGTACTGGAGCGGGGCGCCCCGATGCAAATCGAGGAGCCCCGCTCCGGCTGATCGCTGACGGAGGGTCAGACCTCAACCACCACAGGCAGGATCATCGGCCTGCGGCGGTAGGTGTCGGACACCCACTTGCCGAGGGTGCGGCGGATGAGTTGCTGCAGCTGATGGGGCTCGACGACCCCGTCCTGTGCCGAGCGCTCCAGAACCTCGGTGATCTTCGGGGCGACCGCGGCGAACGCGGAGTCCTCGATACCCGAACCCCGGGCCTGGATGTGCGGACCGCCGGTGATCTTGCCGGTGGAGGCGTCCACCACGACGAAGACGGAGATGATGCCCTCGTCCCCCAGGATCTTGCGGTCCTTGAGCGCCGGCTCCCCGACGTCACCGACCGAGAGTCCGTCGACGTACACATAACCGGCCTGGACCTTGCCCGAGATCTTGGCCTTGCCCTCGATGAGGTCGACGACCACGCCGTCCTCGGCGATGACGATGCGGTCGTGGGGTACACCGGTCAGGGCGCCCAGCTCCGCGTTGGCCCGCAGATGGCGCCATTCGCCGTGCACCGGCATCAGGTTCTTAGGCCGGCAGATGTTGTAGAAGTACAGCAGCTCGCCGGCCGAGGCGTGTCCGGAGACATGGACCTTGGCGTTGCCCTTGTGGACGACGTTGGCGCCCCAGCGGGTCAGGCCGTTGATGACGCGGTAGACCGCGTTCTCGTTGCCGGGGATCAGGGACGAGGCCAGGATCACCGTGTCGCCCTGGACGATGCGGATCTGGTGGTCCCGGTTGGCCATGCGGGACAGAGCCGCCATCGGCTCGCCCTGTGATCCGGTGCAGACGAGGACGATCTCGTGGTCCGGGAGGTCGTCGAGGGTCTTGACGTCCACGACCAGGCCCGGCGGAACCCTCAAGTAGCCCAGGTCCCTCGCGATGCCCATGTTCCGGACCATCGAGCGGCCGACGAAGGCGACCCGGCGGCCGTACTCGTGGGCGGCGTCGAGAATCTGCTGGATGCGGTGGATGTGGCTGGCGAAGCTGGCCACGATGATCCGCTTCCGGGCGCCCGCGAAGACCTGCCGCAGGACGTTGGAGATGTCACGCTCGGGGGGAACGAACCCCGGGACCTCCGCGTTCGTGGAGTCGGAGAGCAGGAGATCGATGCCCTCTTCGCTCAGCCGTGCGAACGCGTGTAGATCGGTGAGGCGGTTGTCCAGCGGGAGCTGGTCCATCTTGAAGTCACCCGTGTGGACCACCATGCCCGCAGGGGTGCGGATGGCCACGGCGAGGGCGTCCGGGATGGAGTGGTTGACCGCGACGAACTCGCAGTCGAAGGGGCCGATGCGCTCGCGGTTCCCCTCGGCCACCTCGAGGGTGTACGGGCGGATGCGGTGCTCCTGGAGCTTCGCCTCGATCAGGGCGAGGGTCAGCTTGGAGCCGATCAGCGGGATGTCGGGCTTCTCGCGCAGCAGGTACGGGACCGCGCCGATGTGGTCCTCGTGGCCGTGCGTGAGGACGATGCCCTCGATGTCGTCGAGGCGGTCCCTGACGGACGAGAAGTCCGGCAGGATCAGGTCGATTCCGGGCTGCTCCTCCTCGGGGAAGAGCACCCCGCAGTCGACGATCAGCAGTCGGCCGCCGTACTCGAAGACGGTCATGTTCCGGCCGATCTCGCCGAGGCCGCCCAGCGGGGTGACCCGGAGGCCACCTTCGGGAAGCGGCGGCGGCGGGCCGAGTTCAGGATGCGGATGACTCAAAAGACTCTCCTCACCACGCACGCCACGTACCTCTGTGGCACGTGGCGCGCATGACGTTCGTGCAAAAGCAGTTGTGGATGGGAACGCAGGCGCTTTCGTCCTGCCTATTCAGTTGTGAAGTCTCGGGTGTGTCAGATGTGGCAGGCCTGACATCGGTGGTGCGTCGTACGAAGTCCGGTGCTAGAGCTGTACCCCGCCGGCACCAAGATCGATCTTGAGCTGGGCCGTCTCCTCGGGCGAAAGTTCCACCATGGGGGCGCGCAGCGGTCCGGCGGGCAGGCCCTGGAGGGCGAGCGCCGCCTTGGTGGTCATCACGCCCTGGGTGCGGAACATGCCGGTGAAGACCGGGAGCAGCTTCTGGTGGATCTCGGTGGCCTTCTGGACGTCACCGGAGACGTACGCCTCGACGAGAGCGCGCAGCTCGGGGGTGACGACGTGGCCGACGACCGAGACGAAGCCGACCGCGCCCACGGAGAGCAGCGGCAGGTTGAGCATGTCGTCGCCGGAGTACCAGGCGAGGCCGGAGCGGGCGATGGCCCAGCTGGCCCGGCCCAGGTCACCCTTGGCGTCCTTGTTGGCGACGATGCGCGGGTGCTCGGCGAGCCGGACGATCGTCTCCGTGTCGATCGGGACGCCGCTGCGGCCCGGGATGTCGTAGAGCATGACCGGGAGGTCGGCGGCGTCGGCGATCGCCTTGAAGTGGCGGTACAGGCCCTCCTGCGGGGGCTTGTTGTAGTACGGCGTGACGACGAGGAGACCGTGGGCGCCGACCTTCTCGGCGGCGCGGGCCAGCTCCATGCTGTGGTGGGTGTCGTTCGTGCCGACGCCGGCGATGATGTGCGCGCGGTCGCCGACGGCTTCGAGGACGGCTCGTACCAGGTCCGATTTCTCCGCGTCACCGGTGGTGGGGGACTCGCCGGTGGTGCCGTTGATGACCAGGCCGTCGTTGCCTGCGTCCACCAGGTGGGTGGCGAGCCGCTGCGCGCCGTCGAGGTCGAGTGCGCCGTCCGCCGTGAAGGGCGTGACCATGGCGGTGAGGACCCGCCCGAAGGGGGTCTGCGGAGTCGAGGTCGGAGCCATGGGTAACACGCTACTCGCTGCTCAGGGCGCGGTCTGCCCTCGGGGGGCGGGAAAAGTCCGGACAAATGCGGAGCCCGGCACTGCCTGCTCGGGGGTTCAAGCAGTGCCGGGTCCGTTTGATCAGGCTAGATGAACTTCGCGAAATGCCGCAATACGGACACTTCGCTCGGCTGACCCGCACATCTGTGCCTGGCCGAAAGTCGACGGTCCGCTACGGCGCCACACGGCCGTTCGCGTTGAACGCGGCGTGCGTGAGAGGCATGAGCCGCGCCCACTCCGTCTCCATCCGCTCGCCCACCATCTCGATCTCCCGCTGCGGGAAGGACGGGACCTTGGCGAGCTCGTGCTGGGTGCGCAGACCGAGGAAGTGCATCAGCGAGCGGGCGTTGCAGGTGGCGTACATCGAGGAGAAGAGCCCGACCGGGAGGACCGAGCGGGCGACCTCGCGGGCGACCCCGGCGGCCAGCATCTCCTGGTACGCCTCATAGGCGTGGACGTACGAGTCCTCCATGACCCGCCCGACCAGCTCCTGCTGCGCCTGGGTGCCCTCCACGAAGACGTACTTCCCGGGACGCCCCTCCTGGACGAGCTTGCGGGCCTCGTCGGGAACGTAGAAGTGGGGCTGGAGTTCCCGATAGCGACCCGACTCTTCGTTGTATGAGTTGTGGACGACGATCCCGTTGGCGAGGAAGTTGTGCCACGGGCCTTCCACGGAGAGGTCGTACGTCATCTCCTCGCCATCCTGCTCGACGGCGACAACCCGGTCCGGAACGGCCTTGGCGATCTTGCCGCCGCGCCTGGCCACGGCCTGTTCCCCAGCGCTCTTGCTCGCATGGCACGGTTCACACGCAGGCGCGAGGTTCTTCTCGTCGAGGGCCTGGGTCAGGTCGCCCGCCACCGGAACCACGTGGTCCAGGGCGAGTTCCGCACGGGGGAAATTCTGGCCACAGAGATGGCAGGCGTCGATCTCCTCGATCAGTCGCTCTCGCTGCATGGAGGTCCACACGCCGATGCCCCGACGCAGGCTCGGCGGGACCAGTGCATCCGACGGGCGGGGTACGGTTCCCGCCGCCATGACCGCGTCCCCGACGGCCAGCTCCCCGGCCTTGCACCAGCCCTCGGGCGTCAGCACCGCGTGGTCGACCGTGGAGCGGAGTGTCTTGCCGGACTCCGTAGTGATCTTGATGAGCGGCTTCACCCCGGATTCGATGACGTCGACGATCCTGGCTCGCTGGGCGAGCAGTGTCTCTTCGTCGTAGCAGCGCACGTGGTTGCGGCGGACCGATTCGAGCTTACGGAGGCGGGTGCTGGGGTGGAGCTCCCGGAATTCCGCCACAGCCGACTCGGCTGCCTCACGGTTCTCGTACAGACCGAGGTAGTGGTTCTCCTCGCCGCGCCGGACCTGAGCCATCCACTTGCCGGCCCTGCTGTGCCAGGTCACTCCACCGGCGGAATGCGGAAGACGGTCCTCCACGCCGAGATGCCAGAGCTTGTACAGCTCGGCGATGGTGCGCCGACGGAGATGGCCGGCCTCGCTCTCCAGCGTGATCTCGGTGTCACCCGCGATACACCAACCCACCCTGTGGCGCATGAACTCGCGGAAGACGAAGATCGGGGCGCTGATGAAGAAGGTCATCGAGTTGTGCTCGAAGGGGCTGCCGTGCCGGTCCCGCATGAGGTAGTTGATGAGGCCCTTGGAGCGCTCGGGGTCCTTCTGTAGCTCCTCCAGGGACTGCTCGCCGGCCGTGGAGACGCGGGCGGCCCACAGCACGTCCGAGTCGGCGGCGCTGTGCTTCACCAACTCGACGGTGACATCGCTGCGGAAGCTGGGCTTGAGATCGTCGACGGGAGTGTCGGTCACGGCTCGGAGGGTCCTTCCCATGGCTGCTCTCGGGCGGCGCCCACTCTACGGGCCGACACCGACAAGGGGCAGGATGCCCCGAGTTGCACACTCCTGTGCCCCTGTTGGACCCCCGGAAGTGGTGGCGAGGGGTCCGGCTCGGTAGCCTCACCCGGCGACAGCTGTGCGTGGATCGAGTGAGGATCAGCCGTGCCCCTGCCCTTCCTGACCGCCGACCGCGCCTTCGACCAGGCGGTGGACGAGGCGCTGCCGTTCGAGGACCGTGACCGCTGGCGGCGTCCCTACCGGCCCGGCCCGTGGCGGGTCGGCGCGGCCGCGCTCCTGCTGCTGCTCGCCTCGTACGTGCTGGTCGCGGCGGTCATCATCGCGGCGGCCGAGACACCCGAGGCGGGCGCCATCTGCTTCGGGGGTGCGCTGCTCATCATCATCTGCGCCCTGAGGCTGCTGCGGGTCGGCATCTGGGTGAGCGCGCGCGGGGTGCGGCAGGTGAGCTTCTTCCGCACGCGTACGGCCTCCTGGGAGGCGAGCATCTCGGTGCGTACCGTGCAGCAGCCGGTGCGCTGGCTCGGGCTCCCGCGGTCCGTGCAGGGGCAGGCGCTGCTCCTCGTCCGCAGGGACCGGGTGCAGGAGTACGTGACGCCGTTGATGACCACGCACAACGCCGACTTCCTGGCGCGTACGGAGGCCTTCGACCGGGCGGCCGACACGATCGAGGCGTGGGCCGCGGAGTACGGACGCGCCGCGTAGTCGAGCGCCCGAGGGCCGCAGACAGCGAGGAGGGGCCGGTCCGCGGGTGCGGACCGGCCCCTCCTCGCTGTCTCCTCGGGACGGCGGGTCAGGCGGTCGGCGCCGGCCTGCCGTCGTGCAGGGCGATGGCGCGCTGCATGGCCTTGCGGGCCCTCGGTGTGTCGCGGGCGTCGTGGTAGGCGACGGCGAGACGGAACCAGGTGCGCCAGTCGTCGGGGGCGTCCTCGGTCTCCGCCTTGCGCTGGGCGAAGACCGCGTCGGCCGAGTCGCGGTCGATGCGGCCGCTCGGGGTCCGCCTCAACTCGTCGACGGGCAGGCCCCCTTCGGCGTCGAGCTCGGCGGCGAGCTGGTTGGCCCGGCGGACGAACTGGGTGTTCTTCCACAGGAACCACAGGCCGATCGCCGGCAGGACGAGCACGGCTACGCCGAAGGCGATCGTGACCGGTGTGCCCGTCTCTATGAGCAGGATCCCGCGGCTGCCGACCAGGGCGAAGTAGACGACCAGGACGGCTGCCGTGACGGCGTAGGTGATCTTCGCGCGCATGACGTTCCCGGCCTGTCAGCCCAGATCGAGGAAGTGTTCGAGGCCGAAGGTGAGGCCCGGGGTGGTGACCACGCGGCGGGCGCCGAGCAGGATGCCCGGCATGAAGCTGCTGTGGTGGAGGGAGTCGTGGCGGATGGTGAGGGTCTCGCCCTCGCCGCCGAGGAGGACCTCCTGGTGGGCCAGGAGGCCGCGCAGACGGACGGAGTGGACGGGGATGCCGTCGACGTCCGCGCCGCGCGCGCCGTCCAGAGCCGTCTCCGTGGCGTCCGGCGCCGGGTCCGTGCCTGCCGCGCGGCGTGACTCGGCGATGAGCTGAGCCGTGCGCGTGGCGGTGCCCGAAGGGGCGTCGACCTTCTTCGGGTGGTGCAGTTCGACGACCTCCACCGACTCGAAGTAGGGGGCGGCGATCTGCGCGAACTTCATGTTCAGGACGGCCCCGATGGAGAAGTTGGGCGCGATCAGCACGCCGGTCTCCGGGGACGCGGCCAGCCAGCCGTTCAGCTGCGCGAGGCGCTCGTCGGTCCAGCCCGTCGTACCGACGACCGCGTGGATGCCGTGGCGGACGCAGTAGTCGAGGTTGTCCATGACCGAGGCGGGGGTGGTCAGTTCGACGGCCACCTGGGCGCCGGTCTCCGCCAGCGTCTCCAGCTTGTCGCCCCGGCTCAGGGCGGCGACCAGCTCCATGTCCTCGGCGGCCTCGACGGCCCGTACGGCCTCGGAGCCGATACGGCCCCGGGCACCGAGGACCGCCACGCGCAGCTTGCTCATTGCTTGGTTCCTTAACTGGGGTTGTCGGGCGACGACGTCAGGCGTCAGGCGACGGCTTCGTGCAGACGGGACGCCTGTTTGTCCTTGAGCGGGCCGATTACCGACAGGGAGGGGCGTCGACCCAGGATCTCGCGGGCCACGGCGCGGATCTCGTCCGGGGTCACCATGGCTATCCGGGTCAGCATCTCGTCGACGGACATCTGCTCGCCCCAGCACAGCTCGCTCTTGCCGATGCGGTTCATGATCGCGCCGGTGTCCTCGAGGCCGAGGACCGTGGAGCCACGGAGCTGGCCGATGGCGCGCGCGATCTCGTCGTCGGGCAGCCCGTGCTCGGCGACCTGGTCGAGTTCGTCGCGACAGATCTTGAGCACGTCGTGGACCTGGGACGGGCGGCAGCCGGCGTAGACGCCGAAGAGTCCGCAGTCGGCGAAGCCGGAGGTGTACGAGTACACGCTGTAGGCGAGGCCGCGCTTCTCCCGGACCTCCTGGAAGAGGCGGGAGGACATACCGCCGCCGAGTGCCGTGTTGAGGACGCCGAGGGCCCAGCGGCGATCGTCGGTACGGGAGAGGCCGGGCATGCCGAGGACGACGTGCGCCTGCTCGGTCTTCCGCCCGATCAGCTCGACTCGACCGGCCGTGCGCAGGCCCCGGGTGCCCTCGCGCGGGGTGATCGGGACGGCGTCGACGCGGGTGAGGGCGCCGGCGCTCTCGAAGGCGGCGCGGACCTGGCGTACGACCTTGTTGTGGTCGATGTTGCCGGCGCAGGCGACCACGAGGTGGGTGGGGTCGTAGTGCTTCTTGTAGAAGCGGCGGATGCGGTCGGCGCTGAGGGCGTTGACCGTGTCGACCGTGCCGAGGACCGGGCGCCCGAGAGGAGTGTCGCCGAACATCGTGTGCGCGAAGAGGTCGTGCACGCAGTCGCCCGGGTCGTCCTCGGTCATCGCGATCTCCTCGAGGATGGCGCCGCGTTCGACGTCGACGTCCTCCTCACGGATGAGCGAACCGGTGAGCATGTCGCAGACCGTGTCGATGGCCAGCGGCAGGTCGGAGTCGAGCACACGCGCGTAGTAGCAGGTGTACTCCTTCGCCGTGAACGCGTTCATCTCGCCGCCGACCGCGTCGATCGCGGACGATATGTCGAGCGCGCTGCGGCGGGCGGTGCCCTTGAAGAGCAGGTGCTCCAGGTAGTGCGTGGCGCCGTTGAGCGCGGGCGTCTCGTCACGGGAGCCGACGTGCGCCCAGATGCCGAAGGTCGCCGACCGCACGGACGGCAGGGTCTCGGTGACGATGCGCAGGCCGCCCGGGAGGGTGGTCTTGCGGACCGTGCCGATGCCGTCTCTGCCCTTGATCAGGGTTTGGGTACGGGCGACGGCCCGCGCCTCCGTGGAGGTGCGGGCCGTCGCCTTGGAGCTACGGGACGTCACTTGTCGCCGTCGTCCTTCGTGTCCTCAGAGCCTTCCTCGCCCTCGATCACGGGGATGAGGGAGAGCTTGCCGCGGGAGTCGATCTCGGCGATCTCGACCTGGACCTTCTGGCCCACGCCGACGACGTCCTCGACGTTCTCCACGCGCTTGCCGCCGGCGAGCTTGCGGATCTGCGAGATGTGCAGCAGACCGTCCTTGCCCGGGAGCAGCGACACGAACGCGCCGAAGGTCGTCGTCTTCACGACGGTGCCCAGGTAGCGCTCGCCGACCTCCGGCATGGTCGGGTTGGCGATGCCGTTGATCGTGGCGCGGGCGGCCTCGGCGGCCGGGCCGTCGGCGGCACCGATGTAGATGGTGCCGTCGTCCTCGATCGTGATCTCGGCGCCGGTGTCCTCCTGGATCTGGTTGATCATCTTGCCCTTGGGGCCGATGACCTCACCGATCTTGTCCACGGGGATCTTGACGGTGATGATCCGCGGGGCGTTGGGGGACATCTCGTCCGGGGTGTCGATCGCTTCCATCATCACGTCGAGGATGTGGAGGCGGGCGTCACGGGCCTGCTTGAGGGCGGCGGCCAGGACGGAGGCCGGGATGCCGTCCAGCTTGGTGTCGAGCTGGAGGGCGGTGACGAACTCCTTGGTGCCGGCGACCTTGAAGTCCATGTCGCCGAAGGCGTCCTCCGCACCGAGGATGTCGGTGAGGGTGACGTAGTGCGTCTCGCCCTCGATCTCCTGGGAGATCAGGCCCATGGCGATACCGGCGACGGGGGCCTTCAGGGGCACACCGGCGTTCAGCAGCGACATGGTGGAGGCGCAGACCGAGCCCATGGACGTCGAGCCGTTGGAGCTCAGCGCCTCGGAGACCTGGCGGATCGCGTAGGGGAACTCCTCGCGCGTCGGCAGGACCGGGACGAGGGCGCGCTCGGCGAGAGCGCCGTGGCCGATCTCGCGGCGCTTGGGGGAGCCGACGCGGCCCGTCTCGCCGGTGGAGTACGGCGGGAAGTTGTAGTTGTGCATGTAGCGCTTGCGTGTCACCGGCGACAGCGTGTCCAGCTGCTGCTCCATGCGGAGCATGTTGAGGGTGGTGACGCCCAGGATCTGGGTCTCGCCACGCTCGAACACGGCGGAACCGTGAACGCGCGGGATGGCCTCGACCTCGGCGGCGAGCGTACGGATGTCCGTCACGCCACGGCCGTCGATGCGCTTCTTCTCCTTGATGACGCGCTCACGGACCAGGGTCTTGGTCAGCGAGCGGTACGCGGCGGAGATCTCCTTCTCGCGGCCCTCGAACTGCGGGAGCAGCTTCTCGGCGGCGAGCGCCTTGACGCGGTCCAGCTCGGACTCGCGCTCCTGCTTGCCGGCGATGGTGAGGGCCTGGGCGAGCTCGTCCCGGACGGCGGCCGTGAGGGCCTCCAGGACGTCGTCCTGGTAGTCGAGGAAGATCGGGAACTCGCCGGTGGGCTTGGCGGCCTTCGACGCGAGGTCGGCCTGGGCCTTGCAGAGGACCTTGATGAAGGGCTTCGCGGCGTCCAGACCGGCGGCGACGACCTCCTCGGTCGGCGCCTCGGCGCCGCCCTTGACGAGCTGGATGGTCTTCTCGGTGGCCTCGGCCTCGACCATCATGATCGCGACGTCGCCGTCCTCCAGGGTGCGGCCCGCGACGACCATGTCGAAGACGGCGTCCTCGAGCTCGGAGTGCGTCGGGAAGGCCACCCACTGGCCGTTGATCAGCGCGACGCGGACGCCGCCGATCGGGCCGGAGAAGGGCAGACCGGCCAGCTGCGTGGACGCGGAGGCGGCGTTGATCGCCACGACGTCGTACAGGTGGTCGGGGTTGAGCGCCATGATCGTGGCGACGACCTGGATCTCGTTGCGCAGGCCCTTCTTGAAGGACGGGCGCAGCGGGCGGTCGATGAGGCGGCAGGTGAGGATGGCGTCCTCGGAGGGACGGCCCTCGCGGCGGAAGAAGCTGCCGGGGATCTTGCCGGCGGCGTACATCCGCTCCTCGACGTCCACCGTGAGGGGGAAGAAGTCGAGCTGGTCCTTGGGGTTCTTGGAGGCGGTGGTGGCCGACAGCACCATGGTGTCGTCGTCCAGGTACGCCACGGCGGAGCCGGCGGCCTGCTTGGCCAGGCGGCCCGTCTCGAAGCGGATGGTGCGGGTGCCGAAGGAACCGTTGTCGATGACGGCCTCGGCGTAGTGGGTCTCGTTCTCCACTAGTGATTTCTCCTCGTCTTCGTCCCGGATCCCGCCCGTGTGGCAGGGGGACGGTGGCGGAGAAGCGCGCCGTCTGGTGCGGGCCGGTCTTCGATCGAAGCCCTCGGGGTTCGCAATTCCCCGGGGGCCACTACCGAGGACCGGCGGCGGCGAGGTGCGCTTCTCCTCGTTCGGTGTGCGTGCGGTCGCCCGTGCCCGGGCGTCCTCACACTGTGTCGTGTCTCTTGCGTTGTGCTACCACACTACAAAGGGGTGGTGACACTCCGCACGTTTCCGCCCGTACGTCCCGCGTACGGCGGGCCGCGCGCCCCCTCCGGGCGAGGTCGCGCCGGGGATCCGGCGCGTGCCGTGGAGGGCGTACGACAAGTCGGCGAGTACCGCGGATACAGCGAGTACCGCGAATACAGCAAAAGGAGCGGTCCCCATTTCCCGGGAACCGCTCCCCTGCACGGCGTCTTACTTGGCGCCCGCCGCACCGCGGCGGATGCCGAGGCGGTCGACCAGCGTACGGAAGCGCTGGATGTCCTTCTTGGCGAGGTACTGCAGCAGACGGCGGCGCTGACCGACCAGGATCAGCAGACCACGGCGGGAGTGGTGGTCGTGCTTGTGGGTCTTGAGGTGCTCGGTCAGGTCCGAGATCCGGCGGGAGAGCATCGCGACCTGGACCTCGGGGGAGCCGGTGTCGCCCTCCTTGGTACCGAACTCGCTGATGATCTGCTTCTTCGTAGCGGCGTCGAGCGACACGCGATACTCCTCATGAGTCTCATTGATGCCACCGAGTGCCCCTGGTCTTCGTCTCAGGGGGGCTTACGTGACTCTGGTGACGGGGTCCGTCGGCGCTTCCGCCGGGTCCATGGGAACCGGGGTGCGTACACAGACGGCCGTCAGTCAGCGTACCAGTACGGCAGGACCGGGCCGGCCGGGGGACGTCGAGGCGGGTCGGTGACACAGCGGACACACCTCGTTACGGTCGTCCTTCCCTAAACCTCTGAGCAGCCGGAACGTTCGCAAGTAGGGTGACCGCACAGTGCGTTGGCGCGGAGGAAGGATCGGAGCCGTCATGGCCGAGGCCGAGGACACGGAACTCAAGGCACGCAAGGAGCGGGAGAAGGACGAGCTCTACGCGCTCGACATCTCGGGTGTCGAGTGGCACTGCGCACCGGGCACGGAGGAACACGAGGAGCGGGTGGAGATCGCGTACCTCCCGGAGGGGGCGGTGGCGATGCGGTCGTCTCTCGATCCCGACACTGTGCTCCGCTATACGGAGGCGGAGTGGACGGCCTTCGTACTGGGCGCCCGGGACGGTGAGTTCGACCTGGAGCCGACTTCGCGCAACGGGGGCCCGGACACGTAGGACGAGTGTGGGCGGATGGGGCAGGAACCAGCTTCCGGCTGCCTGCCCCACTGGCTTGCACTGCCGGGCACCTACGGCTGTGCTCTCCGTATCGGCCCGGGGCTTGAGAGCTACTCGCCCTGGGGAAGCTACCTGGTCATGGACCGTGCCCGTGCGTACACGTCGAAGACTGCCAGAGCCAACGGGATGAGCGTGAGCAGTACGAAGCCCTCGGCGATCTCCAGGAAGCGTCCCCAGAACGGGGTCACGCCACGCTGCGGGGTGATCAGACCGATCGCGGTGACGAGGACGACGGCTGTGGCGATCGCCGCAGCGAGCCAGACGCTACGGATGTCGAGGGCAGTCGTATCGCCGAGGACGGCGTCGCGCACGTAGTCCTGCGGCGGGTTCAGGGCGAGCCCGAGTCCGAGGAAGACCAGGGCCGTGAGGCCCGCCGCCAGGGCAGCGCTCACCTGCGCGGTGTAGCGGAAGAGGTGGGCGCGCATCAGCATCGCCACACCTGTGGACAGAGCCAGAAGCTCCGCCCACACATTGCCGGAGAAGGCCAGGACGATCGACGCGCCCACGGAGACGAGCGCACAGCCGCCGACGAGACCGACGAGAAGCTCGTGGCCGCGGCGGGCCTGTGCCGCGACGCGCTCGACGTCGATGGGATCCAGCGCGTCCGACTCACCCTCGTCGTAGCCGCCCCAAGACGGATTGGGCGGTTCGAAACCGATCGGCAATCGCGCGAAACGCATGGACAGGCCGGGCAGGAAGGCGAGCGCGACAACGGAGAGCGGGGCACAGATGGCGGCCGTCTCGATGGGCCGCAGCTTCGTGAGGATGGCGATGAAGGTGGTGATCAGACCGATCGCGGTGGCGAAGACGAAGGCCACGAAGGGACCGTCGCCTCCCGGCGACAACAAGGTGAGTACCACGGCGGCGAGCAGGACGGCCGTGCAGGCGAGCAGAAACTGCAGCCGCCCGATGCCCTGTCCCCCGGAGAGAGGAAGGAGTCCGGAAGCAGCCACAGCGAGGTTCGGGAAGGAGCCCAGGCCGAGAGCGATCGCTGAGCCGCGATCGCCGTACACCCGTGCACGCACGCAGGCGATGGTGAGCAACAGCAGTCCGAAAACGCCGGCGATGACGCCCTGCAGGCCGTGCATGTCGTGACGGATCTCGGAGCTCCAGGCCACGAACGCCAGGAGCACGGGCAGGACTCCGCCCGCGATGAGACCGGCGGTTCGTGTGAGTTCGCCGTTCCAGAGGGTGCGGTCACGGGTGACGGCAGCGGCCACCGCCTCGGATACGTCGTCGAGGACGGCCGGCGGCAGCGACGCTGCGAACGGCCGCAGGCTGAGCAGCTCTCCGTCGAGGATGCGCTGCGCCGCGAACGACCGCGCTCCGTCGAGGACTGTGCCGTCACGGCGTACGAGGTGATAGCCGACAGGAGCACCTTCGTCGGGGCTCTGCTGGGAAAGCCTCAGGATCTCCGGATACAGGTCGGCGACCGGTACGTCGTCGGGCAGCGCCACGTCGATGCGGCTGTCGGGTGCCACGATGGTGACCCGGCAGAAACCCAGGCCCGTGCCTGCTCCGGAAGGGACTCCGATGCCCCGTCCGCCGGTCGCGCCGACCGGCGCGGAGGCCGTCAAGCTCACCTGCTGTTCCCCCTCGTCGGTGATCGGGCGGTCCGTGCAGTGCCGCTGCCTACCCGTCCGCCCGCAAAGATCCTGTGCACGTTGCGCCGCGCCGCCCGCGTAACCGGGCAACGATGTCGTCACGCCCGGGAAGTGCGGGGCGGCGCTTGGTTTCCGAGCGTCGCGGATTGCCCGGTTTTCCCGGAACGATTCGCAACTGCTCACACACCTCACGGGCACCCTACCGCCCGCCGGTATCGGTGGTTGTCAGTAGGATCACCGTTCGCGATCGACGTCCGCCGGACACGGGGCGGCGGACGAAACATCTCGGTCCGGCAAGGGAATTGGTGCGTAGTGAGCCACATCGTCGTCAAGCGCCCACCGCGGGCGCTGCCGAAGGAAGTGCCCACGGACGAGGTCGTGCTGCAGCCTCCGCCGGAGCTTCCGCGTGGGCAGCAGGAGGGTGCGCTCATGCAACTGCTGCCCATGCTCGGCATGGGCGGTTCCGTGGTGTTCTTCTTCAACCCGCAGGCCCAGCCCTTCATGAAGATCATGGGCATGGTGATGGTGGCCTCCACGATCGCCATGGGCGTCGCGATGCTGGTCCGCTACCGCCGCGGCAACCAGGGCCAACTGGCGGACATCCGACGGGACTACCTGCGTTACCTGTCGCAGACCCGGCGCCAGGCCATGGACACCGCCCAGGCCCAGCGCGACGCCCAGTACTACCTGCACCCTTCGCCGGAGCAACTGTGGGCCCTGGTCGCCGAGGGCAGCCGAGTGTGGGAACGGCGCACCGGTGACGAGGACTTCGGGCAGGTGCGCGTAGGCCTCGGCCCGCAGGGTCTGGCCACTCCCCTGATCGCACCGCAGACCGCTCCGGTCGACGAGTTGGAGCCGCTGACCGCCGGGGCCATGCAGCGATTCCTGGCCACGCACAGCACGCTCGAGGGCCTGCCGATGGCGGTCTCGCTACGCGCCTTCTACCACGTGACGATCAGTGGCGAACCCGGCACCGTGCGCGGCACCGCCCGAGCGGTCACGGCCTGTCTCGCGGCGCTGCACTCATCCGAGGACCTGGTCATCGCGATCGCCACCGGGCGGGAGGCGGCGCCCGCGTGGGAATGGGCGAAGTGGCTGCCCCACACGCAGGCGCGGGGCGTCACGGACGGCGCGGGCAGCATGCGACTGATCACCACCGATCCGATGGAACTGGAGGACCGGCTGACCGACGTCCTCCAGGGCCGCCCGCGTTTCCACCCCGCCGCTCCGCCGGTCTCCGAGCAACCGCACCTGGTCGTCCTGCTCGACGGTGTCTCACTGCCGCCCGCTTCTTTGCTGGCCAGTCCTGAAGGTCTGCAGAGCGTGACGGTCGTCGAGATCGTCCCCGGTGACCTCAGCTCCGGGCGCGGCGACCTCTCGATCATCGTGCAGCCCAAGGAACTGCGTCTGGAGTCGGCGCACGGCCTGGTCTACGAGGGCACACCGGACGTCCTGTCGTACGAGGCCGCCGAAGCTCTCGCCCGACAACTGGCGCCGCTGCGCATGGCGTCGGGTGGCGATGACGGCGAACCGCTGCTGGCCAACTTGGATTTCACGGAACTGCTGAACCTGGGCGACGCGGCTTCGGTCGACCCACGGCGCACCTGGCGCCCGCGTTCGCAGTCGGAGCGGCTGCGCGTGCCGATCGGCCTCGGCGAGGACGGCAGGCCCGTGATGCTCGACCTCAAGGAGGCCGCGCAGGAGGGCATGGGTCCCCACGGCCTCTGCGTCGGCGCGACCGGTTCCGGAAAGTCGGAGCTGCTGCGCACGCTGGTCCTGGGCCTGGCCGTGACCCACTCCTCCGAAACGCTGAACTTCGTCCTGGCGGACTTCAAGGGTGGTGCGACCTTCGCCGGCATGGCGCAGATGCCCCACGTGGCGGCCGTGATCACCAACCTCGCCGACGACCTGACCCTCGTCGACCGCATGGGCGACTCCATCCGCGGTGAGCTGAACCGTCGCCAGGAGCTGCTGCGCGATGCCGGCAACTACGCCAACATCCACGACTACGAGAAGGCACGCGCCGCCGGCGCCCCGCTGCAGCCCATTCCGTCGCTGGTCCTGGTGATCGACGAGTTCAGCGAACTGCTGACCGCGAAGCCGGACTTCATCGAGATGTTCGTGCAGATAGGCCGTATCGGCCGATCTCTGGGTGTGCACCTGCTCCTCGCCTCGCAGCGTCTGGAGGAAGGCCGTCTGAGAGGGCTGGAGACCTACCTGTCGTACCGGATCGGTCTGCGGACGTTCTCGGCGGCCGAGTCCCGAGCCGCGATCGGCGTCCCCGACGCGTACGAGCTGCCGAACGTGCCGGGCTCCGGCATCCTGAAGTTCGGTACGGAGGAGATGGTGCGCTTCAAGGCGGCGTACGTCTCCGGTGTGTACCGCACGGGTTCCCAGCAGGCCGTCGTGCCCGGCGGACCGCTCCCGGTCGACCGTCGACCCGTGCTGTTCACCGCGGCCGATGTCCCTGTGCGGTACGCGCCGGTACCGCAGCAGCGTCAGGAAGAGCCCGACGCGCAGCAGGACGACGCGCTCGCCGACACCGTGCTGGACGTGATCGTCCGGCGCCTGGAGGCCCAGGGGCCGGCCGCCCACCAGGTGTGGCTTCCCCCACTGGACAGTCCACCATCGCTCGACTCGTTGCTCCCGGGGCTGGCCCCGGTGCCCGGCCGGGGCATGACACAGCCCGGTTACGAGGGTGCCGGTCGGCTCGTCGTCCCGGTCGGCCTCGTCGACAAGCCGTACGAGCAGCGGCGCGAACCTCTCTGGACCGACTTCGGCGGCGCGGCCGGCCACATGCAGGTCCTCGGCGGCCCGCAGTCCGGCAAGTCGACACTGCTGCGCTCGATCATCGCGTCGTTCGCCCTCACCCACACCCCTCACGAAGTGCAGTTCTACGGACTCGACTTCGGTGGCGGCGGTCTGTCGGCCGTGGCCGACCTGCCGCATGTGGGAGGGGTTGCCTCACGACTGGACCCCGAGAAGGTCCGGCGTACGGTGGCCGAGGTGTACGGCGTCCTGACCCGCCGTGAGGAGTACTTCCGCACCGCGAACATCTCGTCGATCGCCGAGTTCCGTGCGCGCCGTGCCCGGGGGGACATCTCCGTGACCGACCAGCCCTGGGGCGACGTCTTCCTCGCCATCGACGGCTGGGGCAATTTCCGTAGCGACTACGAGGCATTGGATCCGGTGATCCTGGACATCGCGGCGCGCGGCCTCGGTTACGGCATCCACCTGATCCTCACCGCCTCGCGCTCCATGGAGGTCCGTTCGAACCTCAAGGATCAGCTGATGAACCGCTTGGAGTTGCGGCTCGGCGACCCCATGGACTCCGAGTTCGACCGCAAGGTGGCAGCGAACGTGCCCACAGGTGTTCCTGGACGCGGTCAGACACCGCAGAAGCAACACTTCATGGCGGCGGTCCCGCGTATCGACGGCCTGTCCTCCGACACGGACTTGGCGGAGGCGACGGCGGCCCTCGCCTCCGAGGTCGGCCGCCACTGGCAACAGCCTGGCGCTCCCGAAGTCCGCTTGCTGCCACGGGAGTTCCCGGCATCTCAACTGCCCCCGGGCCACCGCTTCCCGAACCGCGGTATCTCCTTCGCCCTCGACGAGGACAGCCTCGAGCCGGTGTTCGTCGACTTCGACCAAGACCCGTTCTTCCTCATCTTCGGCGAGAGCGAGTCCGGTAAGTCGAATCTGCTGAAACTGCTCATCAAGCGGCTCACCGAGCGCTACGACAGCGACTACTGCAAGCTGTTCGTGGTCGACAACCGCCGCTCGTTGCTGGGTGTCACCCCTCCTTCCCATCTGGCGGAGTACATCCCCATGTCGAACCAGATGCAGCACCATATGGACGCCCTGGCCGACCTCATGCAACGCCGCACCCCCACAGCGGACGTCACCCAGGAGCAGCTGCGCAACCGCAGCTGGTGGCGGGGCCCCACGGTGTTCGTGATCGTCGACGACTACGACCTGGTGTCCACGTCGAGCGGCAACCCGCTCTCGGGACTCACGGACATGCTTCCGTTCGCCCGTGACGTCGGCGTCCGCTTCATCATCGCCCGCTCCACCGCGGGCGCCGGCCGCGCAGGCTACGAGGCCTTCACACAGCGCATCAAGGAACTCGGGGCCCAAGGCGTCGTCCTCGCGGGCGACCCGGGCGAGGGCGACCTGCTGGGCGGTGTACGGCCGCGGCCGATGCCTGCGGGGCGCGGTGTGTTCGTGTCCCGGAAGCGGGGGAAGCCGTTGGTGCAGGTCGGGTTGGTCGGGGGCGGGGATGGCTGACGGCCTGCGGACAGTGCGCCCATACCCGGGCAGCGCGGAGCCCGCGCACATGCCACTCCTGCGGTCCGACGGGCCCTGAGCAACGACGGGGTGGGCGCCTCCCGCGCGCGCCCACCCCGGTAGTGCTTCATGAACTCGTGCTACTGAAGGTAGCTGGCTCCCTTTTTGTCGCCCTCCATGTAGGTACCGCCAGCCGTGGCCACGACGTGACCGATACCGGTGAGCGCCGTGTGGATGTCGGCGGCCTCCTTGTCCCAACGTTCCAGCTTCACCTTGAACGTGTCCTGGGCCTCACCCTCCCAGTACTGCACGCTGTTCTCGACGAGCCTCTTCAACTCCCGCAGATCCGTCTCGAGGTCCCTCGCCTCGTTGGCAATCTTGGTCGCCGTGATGTCGAGCGCGTCATAAGTGACGGAAAGCCCGTCCATGTTTTTACCCATGCCTACCTACCTCGTCTCGCTGCTGCGTGCTGATGAAGCCGATGCCCGGCCGTGGTCCTGAACTCGGCTCAGTTCAGTAGGAACTCAAGGGAGACACCGTAGGCGCACCGTCCTGGAGGTCAATCCTGTTGACCGCCGCGCGCACCTCGTCTTCCTTGCTGTCGATGATGTTGCGCGTCGAGGTCATCGCGTCGATGACCTCGGCGAGGATGTTGCCCATGCTCTGCAGCGACTGGTTGATCTCGAACTGCTTCTTGTCGAAGGCGGCGCGGCCGATTCCGTCCCACTGACCGGTCTCCAGGCTGTCGATGATTCCCTGAAGCCTGTGCACACGCGATCTGACGTTCTCGTACTTCTCGGACATCTGCTTCTGCAGCAGAATTACGGCATCATTTTCGAGCTTCTGCTTCTGCGAACCGGCCATGGTCAGCCGTCCTTCCTGTGTCTTTTTCGCGATCCAACTGGCTGGGTTTGAGCCGAACAGCACAGGGCGCTTGAAGGCCCCTTACTGCGGCCGAGGTTCACCTGGCGCGTCGCGCCCGTAGGACAGCCACGCCGACACCAGCGATCACGATGGCCGCGGCGGCTGCGCCGAGCGTGATCCACAGGATGTTGCTGTCGTTGGTCGATTCCGCGGCTGATCCAGCCGCGGAGGTGCCGCCTGTCGAGGCCCTTTCGGGGGCTTGGGACGCGGTTGAGTGAGAGGAGGTGGAGGAGGGAGAGGGTGAGGCGGTGGATGCGGAGTTGGCCAGCAAGTCGCCGCCGTTCTCCTTTGCGAGGGGGTCGACGTTTGCGGGGCCTGCGTCGTAGTTGGGGTCTTCGAGGACCTTACGCGGGCGGACCATTCCATAACCGGCGTACTTGCTCGGATCGCCCTTCGCCCACGTACGGCTGGCGGTGTCGATCAGGGATCGGGTGACCTGGTTCACCGTCCAGTCGGGGTGGGCGGACCAGATCAGGGCGGCGGAGGCTGAGGCGATGGAGACTGCGGGACTCGTACCAGACTTGTCGTCACAGTACGAACGGAAGGTCGTATCGCACCACCCTGGGAAGCCGTCTCCCGGCGCCGAGAGGTCAACGTAGTCTCCGGAGGAGGAGAACTCTGGCACCGTGCCGGAGGAATCCACAGCCGCGACCCCGACTACATACGGGTATGCTGCCGGGTAACCAATCGAGCCTTTGGTCTGCCCCTTGTTACCAACAGAGGCAATCATCAGTTTTCCCTTCGAGGCGGCGTACTCGATGGCCTCTTCCTCCTCGGAACTCGGCCCCACCGATCCGAACGACATGCTGATGATCTGCGCGTCGGTGTCGGCAGCCGCCCTGATCGCGTCTATGGCATCCGGCGTCTTCTCCCGTTCCTCCGCTCCCCCTTTGAGTCCATCAAGCTCGATGCGATACGGAACGATTTTCGCCCCCGGTGCCAAGCCCTGCAGGCTCCCTCCGGCTCCCGTACCTGCTATCAATTCAGCCATGGAAGTTCCATGACCGAGATAATCGTCCGTGGCTCCGTACGCAACCGACTTGGGCACTTCGTCGGTCAGGACCTGCCCCTTCAAGGAAGCGGTATTCGCGTTCACCCCGCTGTCGATGAGTGCAATCTTGATGCCCTTCCCCGTGCTGACCTTCCACATTTGTTCGGCCTGCATCGGTTCCAGGTACCACTGCTTGGATTGAGCATCGTACGCAGCGGCGCCAGGGGCGAAACCCACGTTCACAACCGCCAGGGCACCGAGGACCGCGACCACAGCCCGCGCCGGTCTACGGCAATGCGATCTGTGGAGCGCGGTCCGCTCGGCTCGTCGACTGGTCCCTGACCTCATTGTGTCCGTGTCCTCGCTCACGTTCAGTTGGCGACCGGCGGCACATCACGCCGCGGCCGGTTGCGCAGATGCGACGCTTCGTCTTCGACCTGGGGGTCGCTACGCGGCGATGCCTGGGCGTACCCGTCTCCACCAGGCCCTCCAGGGTCAGGACCGCGCACGAGACCGGCGCCGCCCTGCGTCAGCCCGTTGCGCTCGGCTCCTGCGATGGAGTTACGTGCGACCGCCCTGCCCGTCACTGCTTCGGATGCTCCTGAACCACCACGCGGGGGTGTCGGGCTTGAACTCGACCCCGCCGTGGACTTGGACGCTCCGAAGACCCCACGCTGCCCAGGGCGGCCAGCATTGGGCCGTGAGTTGGCTGCCCCCTCGCCACCGACGACCATGCCACGAGGAATCCTCGCCCCACCCTTCGCGGACGAGCTACCGCCAGCCGTGGGTTGTCCCCCGACCACTCCGTTGACCCGACCGGCTCCGGTCGCAGGACCGCCGTTCACCCGCGGAGCGGCCGTGCCGCCGGCTCGCGGTGTACCACCGGTGACCGCTCGACCCATCTGGGACGAGTGCGCTCCAGAAGCCATGCCTCTAGCGGGCTGCCCGGTCGGCGTGGCACGCCCCATCTGGTTCATGGGTCCCTGCCCAGTGGAGCGCCCAGGACCAGAATTACTCGAACCGGGCGTACTGGCGCGGCCCTGAGCCGACGCAGGGGTACGAAGACCACCCGTTCCACCCAAATTCCGGCCTGCCGTGCCATTGGAGAACGGCGTCCCAAGGCCGCCCCCGAACATGCTCGACTGGCCGCCCCCGGGAGTAGGGGTACCCGATGTCTGCGGAGTGTGACCAGTCCCAGGTGTGGTCGTGGACGGTGGCAGCGTGCCGACGCTGTCGATATTGATACGGACATGCTCGTCGGGGTACGTGCTCTTGCTGGTGACGTCCTTGGAAGTCAGTTGATTGTCGCTTGCACCGTGCCTGGAGACTTCGCCCGTCGCTTGATCACCCATGGGGGATGTCGTCCCGGTGGCGTGGGAGCCCGCGCCGGACACCGAACTGGCGTAGTCCGCCTGCGGTGCCACAGGCTTGGGAACCCCGACATCAGGCATCGCCGCAAAAACCGGTGTCTTGTCATTCGCGGGCAAAGACGCCAACATCTCTTCGGACACCGCGTAGTACGAAGCCAACCGGTTCATCTGGTTGATCGCCTCTTGGCGGTCTTTCTCCACCCGTACGGCAGCGGCGTACTCACTCTTGTCAGCGACTTTCTCAGCCTCCGTAAAGCGCTCAGGTCGCTTCCGGCTCGGTTCCGAATCGCGAGACGGCATGGCGCCGCGCACCGACGCCAGACCCACGGCAGCAGCAGTGATCTGATCTCCCGCCGCGCCGGCGAAGTCACTCAAGTGCTGTGTGTTGGTGACGAGCGAGCTGCCCCATTTACGGAAGGCATCACCCGACTCTCCGATCCAGTGGACGTTGTCGATGTGACCTTTGAGTTCGTCAGCCGCCGCTTTGATGGCGTCGCGTGCGTCCCACAGAGCCTTGCCCGAGGTTTCCAGATCCTCCGGGTCCGTCTGCTCGACGAGGTCGACCAGCTGATTGAGGTCGAAGTCGCGCTTCTCGAAGTCCGTCCGCTCCGCGATGGTCCGCCCGAGCGGACTGTCCACGAAGGCCGAGCGCATCATGCGGTTGAGCAACCCACCTTGCGGACGGTCCTCAACCCCTCGGACAATATCCGTGACGCCGTTCTGTCCTTCGACGCGATCGAGATCCGCCTCGTGCTGTTTGTCGGTCATCGTCACGCCTTCATGCCGGTGCGACCGTCGTTGATGTGCTGCTTGCCATCCTGGATGTCCTTGACCTGCCCCTGGATGGCGTAGAACCTCTGACGCAGTTCCTCTTCGAGATTG
This sequence comes from Streptomyces sp. ATCC 21386, assembly GCF_018728545.1. Taxonomy (NCBI): domain Bacteria; kingdom Bacillati; phylum Actinomycetota; class Actinomycetes; order Kitasatosporales; family Streptomycetaceae; genus Streptomyces; species Streptomyces sp. ATCC 21386. Next base: position 2,082,522 of record NZ_JAAVVL010000001.1, on the reverse strand, counting down.
TCGAATCCCCAATGCGCACCCTGAACCGCGATGGCGGTCGCCTCAATCTGCAGATGCAGGATCTTCGACAAGGACGTGAGCTCTCGATGGACCCGGTTGTACTGCATGTACAAGCCGTCGGCCTCAGGGAAGATGCCGTCAGCCCCCGCGCTCAGGGATGTGGATCTGATGGTCTGAGCGCCCACCCTCGTCGGGTTGCCGGCCGAGGTCTCGAGGTCGCGGAGAACCGCATCCACCCGCTTCACGAACTTGTCCAGGGCCTCACCACTGGCCTCCAGGTTCGCCGCCCTGGCCGCCGACACACCCCCCGCCATCTCTGCCGGAAGCACGATGCCCCTCCCCCGTTTCCCCGTACACCCGTCAGCCCCTACCTTGATCGGGACTCGGCCAACCACGCGCCGTACGATTCGCAAAGCGAGCCGTACCTCTCGGCGCTTTGCCACTGTAGTCAACCTGCACAACAGGGCCAACAGCGATGTACGTCAGCCCGGTTACGGGACCGACCGGCTGTCATCCTTTGCCCCTCTTGCCTGTTCGCTGTGAACGGGTGCACATGACGGGCCGTGCACCGGGCCCGCGTGGCTCTGCCCCATGATGCAGGGCACCACGGACGACGGCATCACACTGCTTGCGATCTTCATCAGACTCGCGCAGGCGGTCAATCGGATCTCCGCGTCAACTCCTGCGTGTCGTAGCCGAAGCGGCACCCAGCCACGGGTCCCCTCCCCCTACCAGCCGTCACCGGGGTCCCGAGCACACGTCTCCTGCGAACCTTCACGACTGACAATCTACGTACAGTGGACGTGATCCAAACTCACCATGGGCCGGGTTGCTAACTTGACTCGCACCTGCACCATCGGAACAGCAGCGTCTGTCCCAGACGGTGGCACGAGGAGCGCTGGCCGAGCACACGGGGGAAGGGTCTACGCATGGCATGGGAAGAGTGGGAGCAGCTCAAAGCGGAGGCAGCCCAGCGGCAGTCGATGCACATGCAGTTGAACCAGGTCGAGGGTGGTGGCGGCTCTACTGCGCTTCCGGAGAAGTTCGGGGTCCTCAAGGCCAGTCAGACCGATCTGAGCAAGATCGGCAAGATCGCGCACACCCTCTACAACGATCTCTGGGACAAGGCCCGCGTCGCCGTCCCCAGCAGTGACTCGGCGGCCGGTGACTTGTCGAAGCAGGGCTTCGCTCTCGGCGCCGGCCTCAAGCATGTGTCGACCCGCTGGGAAGAGCAGCTCAAGTCCCTGAGGGACGCCGTCGCGCACATCTCGAACCACATGCATGTCACCACGAAGCTGCACGACGGTGACGATGGCTACATCCAGCGGCAAATGAGCAGCATCGACGCGTTGGACGCAGGATTCGACGAACGCGTCGGCGGGCCTGGTGAAAAGAACCGCGCCTATTACCCGGAGGAGAGCAAGAAGAAGGAGTAGCGGCGGCTCGGGCCGTCGACGGCATGGTCCCACCGCGCCGCCCGGTACCAGCATCTGCGCCGTGAAGCACCCGACGCCTACTCCCCCTACTTCCCTGCCCTGAGGACGAAACCCGATGCAACTCGACACTCTCCTCCATGCCAGCTTCAAACTGCTCGACGACGCCGTCACCGACTGGTCGACACTCGTCGATCGCCTCGAAGAACTGAAGAAGGACGCCGAAGACGGGCTGCATCAGGCCGCGAACAAGGCCAACTGGGCTGGTATGAACGCCCAGGTCTCCAAAGAGTTCATCGGCAAGACGGCGGGTGAGTTCGCCGATGCCCACACACAGGCCAAAACCATTCACAGCATCCTCAGCGACACCCGGGGTGAGCTGAAGGGCTATCACCGGCAACTGACCGAGGCCATCGACCGCGGCCGCAAGAAGAACCTGAAAGTCATCGGGTACGAGGGCGGATTCACAGTCACCTCGGACGTTCCTCCGGAAGGCCGCGCCAAGGCGGACACGGACAACCAGGGGGACATCACCGCGCTTCGCGACGAGGTCCAGGGAATTCTGAACAAAGCCACCCAGAGCGATGACTCGGCAAGTACCGTCCTCCAAGCAATCGCTGATCAGAGCAGGCTGGGCTTCTCGGACGCCAAGTACTCCGACCGGGATTCCGCGGCCGCAGCCGTCAAGGCGGCCAAGGAACTGGCGAAGCTCGCGAAGAAGGACCCCGACGACCTGACGGTCAAGGACTTCGACAGGCTCAACGACGGACTCAAGAAGTACGCAAACGATGCCCTCTTCGGCGAAACGTTCGCGACAACCCTTGGTCCGAAGAAGACTCTTGAGTTCTGGACCGGTGTCACCGACACCAACAGGGGAAACTACGAACTCACTCACAAGCGTCTCGACCAGTTCGACGACCTCCAGCGCAACCTCGGCACCACGCTGGCCCACGCCTCGCAGAGCGACTCCCTGGCCATGACCGACTGGAAGCGCCACGTGATCGACATCGGCGACAAGCCGATCTACGGCACCGGCGGCGGCCCGATGGGCTTCCAGGTCATGAGCAACCTGATGCGAACCGGCGACTACGACGACCAGTTCCTGCACGATTACGGCACCAAACTCATGGACGCCGAGCGCAGGCTCACCGGAAATGGCGAGCATGGGAACGGGGTCTGGCAGCAGGTCGGCAGCAGTCCCCAACTGAACCGGATCGGAGAGGACAGCGGCTCCGACCCACTCACGGGTTACTTGAAGGGCCTGTCCAACAGCCCCGCGGCGGCTACCGATTTCTTCAACCAGCAATACGTGTCGAAGGACAACCCCGACAACCCCTTCGAACGGGACTCGGACGACGCCAACACCTACAAGGGCAAGGTGTCACTGTCCAATTTCCAGTACTTGTTCGAGGAGCGGCAGTGGCCGCAGGAGACCGACTCGAAGGGCGATGATCTCCACACGGGGCAGAACAACCTTGCGTTGGCGCTGGAGGCAGCTACGACGGGGCACCCGGCCGGCGAGCTGCCAACCCCGGATACGCCTGCTCACAACGATCAGCAAGCGAAGCTTTTCAACGCCATCGTCGCTTCCGTTGGAGATGACTCTGGACGCCTGACCGATAACGGGTACATGTCAGACAGCATGGGACAGATGGCCTCGGAGTATCTGCCGGACATCAATAGGGCAGTGAGCGACGTGGCGAGGGATGAGGACTCGCACGCCTGGAACGACATCAAGAGACTTTACCCCGTTGCAGGTACCGACGCCTCGCTGGATCACCCAGACGTCACCAAATTCCTCTTCGCGTTGGGACAGAATGACGAGGGATACGCCGCTGTCGAAGTCGGGCAGCAAGCATACATGGCAAAATTGATGGATTACCACCTTGATCCGGATTTGCCAGCCGACCAAAGATTCTCCGAGAATACAGAGACCACTGTCCGGTACATCTCCTCACGCTCCGGTGAGCTATCAGGCACCCTCGGACTCGGACGTCAGGAAGCCATTGGAAATCCCGGTTCCGACGAGGACAAGGAATTCGACCACTCTATGGCTCAGTACAAGAACGCAATTTCCGGTGGTGTCGGAACTGCCGTAGGGGTCGGCACTTCCTTCATTGCGACGCCATGGATCGGGGCTTTGGTGGGTGGCGGCGCTGGCACAGCGACAAGCCTGGTCCTGGAGCAAGTATTCAAGGACGCCGAGGGGAACGCCCTGGCAGACAAGTACCAACAAATGGGCGACGCCTGGCAAGCCGCTCTTGTCACGAACAACGAGTACGTCGGCATTGGAGCACACACCGCAGCCGCTGAACACGGCTTGTCCAATGCCGAAGATATCGAAACCTGGTCTAGAGAAGGAGCTCGACAAGGTTACGTCAATGCGCGCGCCCTCCTTGACGGCCAGGCCCCCGGTAGCACAACCCCTCCCGGATAAACTCTCAACTTAGCGAGCACACTGTGAGTTACTCTCATATCTGCACTCGAAAGCACCGCACGTCCGCCGCAGTTGGGGCGATTGCGTCCCTCACGATTATTTCGGGGTGCTCCGGAGATCAGGAGAAGCGCGAATACACAGTTCCCGACTCGGCATGCGGAACCTCAATCAACGCAAAGGCGCTGTCCCCCTTTTTGCCTTCCGGAGAAAAACTCACAAGCAAGGCGACCTCAAGCCCTCAGGGGGTCGCCAAATGTTCCATCTCCGTGGACGGAAAGATGATCGTTCAGACTTCTCAGGAATGGTGGAACGACATGAGCATTCTTCAGTTCGCGCGCGGCATGACCTTGGATGATCCCAATCATCAAACAGATGATGGCAAGTATGCTTACTCGGGCTACCAAGCTTTCGGCAAGGCGGCAAACTGCCAGAACAGTAAGCATAAAGAACAAGTTCTCTTTACCGCCGTTCAAGCACCCGGCTCGAAGCATAGAGACGCTGCTGCAATGAAGCAGCTCATTGCCGGCTTCACCAAGGCTGCCGAGAGTTCCACGCAGTGCAACTGACGCAGGACAAACTCACCGAACCGCTCGTGGTTTTCTTGATGAACCACACCCGGCAACAACCACTTCAACCCGACCTGACCATCTACTCAGGTTGAACTCGCGGAGGCCGCAGGGCTGTTGCAAAGTCGGCTTGATCTTGTGGAGTGGCTGGTGCATCGAGGGGCTGCTGTCGGATCTGGACCGCAACAAGGGCTGGACGATGGTAGGGAGAGTCGAGCACGCCAACCCGTACCTTGACCCAGAAGTTCCTTGGTGAACGTTTGGCGGCGCAATCAAAGTATTCGTATGCTGTTCCCTGTCTTCGTCGCGTTGACGAACCTCGTAAATGCGTTGGTGTTGATGGCCAGTGCACCTCGATGGAGCGCTTTCGAGTCGCGTATCCCGACCCACGGCGACGCCAGGGCTATTTCAACGCACTCGTTGTCCGCCGCGCTGTAGCTGCTCTTGAACCAGGCTGCTGTCGCTAGCTTGGCAGAGGCCGGTAGATCGTTCATCGAGTGAACTCCTGTCGTGCTGCAGTCAGTAGATCAAGGCTGGCCGAGGTGTCGGCAGCTTGTGAACGCAGGTAGTCAAACATGAGTTTGTAGTTCTGGACTTCGGTGTGAGCGTCGAGGTAGAGCCCCCGCTTGTGGAGTTCGAGATAGACCACGTTCATGCTGCTGAGTAGGGGGTCCTCGCTGTCGCGTCCGAGGACGAGGAAGTGGCCGCCGGAGCCGGCTGCGTGGGCGCCCGCGGTGAATGGGAGTACTTGGATGTCGACGTTGGGGCGTTGAGCCATAGCGTGCAGATGATTGATCTGCTCGGCCATCACGTCCGTGCCGCCGACGAGTCGCCGGAGCACCGAGTGGTCGAGAACCACCCACAGGTGGAGCGCAGGGATGCGGTCGAGGATGGCCTGCCGCCTGATGCGGGCGTCCACCTTGTTCGCGATCACGTCCGCTTCGGTGCGGACGTCCTGTGCCTCATATAGCGCGAGCGCGTAGCGCGGGGTCTGGAGCAGGCCCGGTACCAGCGCGTTCGCGAAGACGTGCTCGTACGTGGCGACATCCTCGAAGGACATCAGTGGGTCCATGACCTCCGGCACGGCCGGGTGGTCCATCCACCAGCCGTTGTCCAGGTTCCGGACCAGCTCGACCAGCGTGTCCCGTTCCTCGGTCGTCGCATCGCAGGAGTCGGCGAGGGCCCGCATGGTGGGCACCCGGAGCCTGGCGCGGTCCTGCCATGTCTCGTACCGGTTCACGGTCCCTACGGACACACCTGCCCGCTTGGCGACTTCGGACTGCGTGAGGCTCACCCTGGAGCGAAGCGCCTTAAGCGCGCGGGCGATCTGCATGCGGCCGGCGGGGCCTACTGATCCTCGTACTGTCGCCATCTCGTATCCTGCCCGGCCGCTTTCGGTATGGGTCCCTAGCTCTCGGGGCCAACGCCCAGAGCCTACGCAGGCGTTGGCGCATACCCCACTGCTACGTTCACCAGATCGAGTGAGAGCCCAGCCAAGCGACTATCGACCATTGAAATTCAATGGAAGCATGCTCGACGGGCGCACCAAGCGCTCATACCTCTGCTCATTACAGGTCAATGCATCCATCGATCTGAAGGAGTCGTCGTGAGGCGGCTGATCTCACAACTCGGTAACCGAGCAATGGGGTTCTTCGTTCCGACTGGGCGTCATCGAGGAGGGCGACCGCTGACCCCGCACCCGTCGGCGCCAGCTCGGCTTCGCCCCCTCATCTCCCCCACCGTCCAAGCCTGGTACGAGCCCATCGACGGCACCACGACCCGCCTCGTTCGCCCATACCTCACCGCGCACGAGCGTGACGAGGAGGCCCGGGTCCAGCGGCGTCGAGACGACACCCTGCGGTCTGCGACGCACCGGATCGACCGCAACGCCCACGACATCCATGCACAGTTGGAGGCAGCGTGATGGGTGACAAGGAAGCGACTCACGTAAGGCTCCTGCCATGGACCGATGCGCACCGTCAGGCGTGCCTCCTCCTCGCGGACGGCGGCGAGAGCGGCCCTGTCTCCCGGCTGACCGATCAGGAGAGCAGGCAACTGGACCTGGCGGACCGGCTGCTCAGCCGTGCACGGGATGCCCTGACAGACAGCGGCGGGAAGGCGATCGGGCATCTCGGTTTTCTCGCAACTCAGTTGAGTGATGCGCTCACAGACGCATTGTTGATCGCTCGCTCTCGGGGCGCTCATCTTGGTGCAGCCCCGGCAGCACCGCCGTCGGTGGAAAACATCCCTGGCGTGCCCGAGGCGCTGTCATGCACAAGCCCCGTCGAACCGCGGGCCTTCGGTCTGCTCACGTTGCCCGGGGCGGACTTCGCCTCCGCAAGTGTCGCACGCCGCTACGTGCGTGACGCGGCTCAGTGGTGGGGGCTCGCGCCGGATGCCGTGAACGACTTGGAAACCGTTACGGGTGAGCTGATGGCCAATGCCTTGGAGCACAGCGACAGCCGTCTCATCGCGATCACTCTCGCGCTCGGCATCACTACAGCCACCGTGAGCGTGACCGACGAAGGCACGAGTGCAGGGCAGGGGGCCATGGCCCCGTTCCCGCCGCCCCGACCTCCGAAATCGGAAGTAGATGCAGAAGAAGAACACGGGCGCGGCTTGCTCATCACGGCTGCCTTGGCCACCCGCTGGGGGCAGCGCCGGGCGGGCGGCGGCCTGACGTTCTGGGCCGAATTCACCACTCGGTCGCCAGGGCTCGCCAGGTGATATCCACGAACACCACCTTGTGAGGACCCCTTTTTGCCAGGGGTCTCGCACCGTAGTTGTCGGCGTGGATCAGGCGTATCTGTTCGGTGAGCTCGGCATCGCGCAGGCTGCGGGCCGACGGCGGGCGGCTGTGGGCGGCGTAGTAGGTACGACGCTCCGAGCGGCACCGCGGGGTCACAACCAACGATCGGAAGATTCCTGAGCTTCCGCCCTTTGGCCAGCACCAGCCTCCCGTCCTCTAGGGCGGCGTCCTGTGCACCCAAGAGCCTCTCCAGCATGCCCAGTACGCTTCCAGAGTCTCGCGCCTTGATCACTAGGAACGGAACCACCCATGACCGTAGTCCGCTTGTCCGCAGCAACTTGGAGCCTCGCGGCCGTCTCCGTCGGCGTGCTGCTCGGCGGCTGCTCGGCCTCGGTCGACGTCGGAACGTCCACGACGAAGATGTCCTCGGACAAACTGGCCACCATCGTCGCAGAGAAGCTCGCCGCCACAACCGGCCAGCCGAAGCCAGACATCTCCTGCCCCGAGGACCTCGTGGGGAAGGTTGGCACTACGACGCGTTGCACGCTCACAGCAGACGACGGCAGCACCTTGGGCGTAGCGGTCAAGGTGACTTCTGTCGAAGGAGACCAGATCAACTTCGACATCAAGGCCGACAGCGCGGCTTCGCCAGCTCCGAACTGACAACTGAGCAATTCCTGGCTACCCCTCACGAGTGACGATCGTCCACGTCTGTTCACGAAAGTGAGCGTCCCTGGACGCCGGTGATGCACATCTGTATGCAGTCGTCCTCATTCGACAGAAAGAGTTCGATATGCATACAGAACACGACGACAGTTCCGTTCCCCTGACCATGAAGTAGACGTGCGAAGTCGGTGTTGGCGTCAGCCGGTTCGGTGTCTGCACCCGAGACGGCGGTACACCCAGCCGTCCAGGCCGTCCGTGGCCCTGCCCCCCCCCGGTCGGCTCGCTGTCGTCCCGCGCGTCATCGGGAGACGCCGAAGCTCTCGACAGCCAGGTAGATGAGCATGCCGGCCATCGTGATGAAGGTGATGCGGGCGACGATGAAGGCGGAGTCGGGCAGCTCCTCGGCCGATGGGTTGATGCGGGAGCGCCAGGCGCGTACCCAGTCCGCCTTGACGCAGGCCATGGCCAGAAGTGCCACGGACAGAATCAGGCCCAGTACGGTCAGTTGGGTCAGTGCGTCCATGTGTTGCCTCCCGGCCGTCGTTGCTTGCGTCGTGCATCCCGCACCGCCACCGCCGTGCCGCTCAGTCCCGCCACCAGGACGAGGCCGCCTACGGTCACATACGTAGCCAGGCGCGTGTTTCGTTCCTCCGCTGACTCGCCGAAGTGCAGCGGGGTGACCGAGGGTGCCTCGCCCCTGGCTACTCCGCCCTCGGGCTTCGGGCTCTCGACAGGGCGCTCCGGGTCCACGTTCGTCAGCGCGTTGACGGGGTCGACCACTCCCCACCCCACCAAGGGGTCATGACCGGGGATCGAGCGTTCCGCTGTCTGTTCGATCTGGGCGACGACCTGCTGGGCGGTCCAGTCCGGGTACTTGGACTTCAGGAGAGCCGCCACACCGGCCACGTACGGCGCGGAGAAGCTCGTGCCGTTGTCGGAGCAGTGGCCGCCGTCGGGGACTGTGGAGATCATGTCGACGCCTGGGGCTGCGACTCCTACGAATTCCCCTGATTGTGAGAAGGGGGCGCGTTCGTTGTTGCGGTCGGAGGACGCCACCGCCAGGACTCCCTCGTACGACGCCGGGTAGGTGACCTTGACGTTGCCGCCCAGGCCGTCGTTGCCGGCCGAGGCGACGACCACGACCTTGTTGTCGAGGGCGTAGTCGACGGCGTCCTCCAGTCTCGTATCGGGCCTCACGGCGTTGGCCGTGTCCTGCGAGATGTTGATGACATCGGCGCCCACGTCGACGGCGTGACGGATCGACGACGCCAGGGTGAGGGCCGTTCCGTCGCCCTCCGCGTTGTTCTGCTTGATCGGAATGATCTTGGCGTCCGGGGCCAGGCCCACGAAGCCGGTCCCCTTCAGCGGCCGGGCCGCGATGATGCCGGCCACGCGCGTGCCGTGGCCCACTGTGTCGGTGGTGCCCTGGCTGTTGCCCCGGTCGATCTTCTCACCCTCGGAGTTCTTCGCAGGCAGGTAGTTCGCGCCCTTGGCGGCGTCCACGGCCTCGGTGAGCTGGGGGTTCTTGACATCCACCCCTGTGTCGATCACGGCCACCTGGACGTTCTTCCCCGTGGACAGCGCCCACAGCTCGTCGAGGTTGACGCGTTGCAGCGCCCAGGGACGGCCCACGTAGTCCTTCGACGGGAACGTGCACTGGCCGGCGTCGGCCCAGGCAGTGGTCGCGGGCAGAGCGAGTACCGAGGTGGTGGCGATCAGCGCGGTCGCGGCGGCCCGGACCGTCGGTCTCGTATCCCAGACGCCCCGGAGCCACCACGTCTCTGTGTTCCGCCTGATCCGCGCGCTCAGCACCCTCGCGTTCGTCTTCGACATCGCTTCGCTCCACTCCCCCGCGCGTCTACGAACCCTGCGGCTGCCGCGCCGCCGCCTCCGACAGGCGCGGCCCCGTCGGCAGGAACGTCGACCACTGCGCCGGGATGGGAGAGGGCGTCACCTTCTCGTAGCCGAGCCGGGTCTGGGCGATCTTCGCCTCGTTGAGCTCTTCCTCACGCTGCTTCGCCGAGGTGCCGATGCCGTCGTCCCCGGTGGTGCTGTCGCTGTTGGACTGCAGCGCGTAACGCAGGCCCGTGTCCGTGACCAGGAAGACGCCACCTGCCCTCGTCTCAGCGCCCTTGAACTGACGGTAGAGCTGGCCGGAGCCCGGAGTGACATACGCGCTGGAGGAACCGGTCGGCAGTTGAGCCGGGAAGTCGGTGCCCACCCAGGTGGACAGCTTCGTCTTCCCCTTCGAGCCGACCGACAGCAGGACGTTGCAGACGGTGTTGCGTCCCGAGCTGGCGCTGGACCCGTCGTTCACCGTCTTCGGCTTGAACTCCGGCCAGGTCTTGTCCGCCTCGAAGGTCGTACTGTCGGCGACCGCACTGGGGTGGACCTGTTGCGCCTCCCCGGCCTGTCCGACGTCGACGAGGTCCCCGCTGTTGAGCAGCAGCGTGGCGACGAACTCGGAGATCCGGGCCACCTCGCCCTGCAGCACCACGTAGTACTGCATTCGCCGGCCGTCGTATGCCTTGATGACCTCACCGACCTTGTCGTACTGGTCGAGGCCGGTGGAGGCGTTCGCCTTCGTGCCGGGCGTACCGCCGATCTCGGGGATGGAGATCGGGTCGCCCTTGTGGAGGGTGTCGAGCCATTTCTGGGACACGCGCTGCGGGTCTCTGCCCTGGGTGTCGAGGGCCTTGAGCAGTTCGGTGTCGGTCGGGTCGGCCAGCTGGTACGCCGTGCCCCGCGCGTCGATCACGTACTGCGTCTTGCCGTCGGGGCCGACGACGTACATCAGGTCGCCGCCGGAGAGCTTCTCGGAGCCTTGCGTCTTGCCGAACTCCTTCTCGGCCAGGACGAACGCGGCTTTCTGGATGGCGCGGCCCCCGTCACCGGGACGCTCGCACACGGCCCAGCGCTTGGCGACCTCCGCCTCGTCGGGGGAGGGGAGACGGTCGGGCGCGTAGGGGATCCCGATCGTGGCGCCGTGTGGTGGCTTGCCGCTGTCGAGGATCTCCTCGTCGACGGTGATGATGTCGGCCTTGCCGGGATCCAGGAGCAGTTTGGCCGACGCCATGTTGAGAACCGGATGCAGTTGCTCGCGACCATCCGTCTTCAGCACCACGTAGCGGGTGGTGGAATCGCTCGCCACGATGACGTGCTCCTCCGCCTTGGCCCAGTCCTTGGGTGCCTTCGGGCTGAACACACCGATGCCCCCGAAGACCGCGAGAATCACGACACCGACGACAGCGCCGGGCCACAGCGCCCGCAGCGGCTTGGGGGCGCCTTCCTCCGAACCCGATGGAGACGGCTGAAGGAAGGATGCGAGCGTACGGCGCTTCGCGAAGGTGTAGGCGTTGAGTTCGTCCCGCCGTGATGCCATCTGTGTCCGCTCTCTCCCCGTGCGGAGCCATGGGGGGAACTGTGAAGATCCGCCCCAGTCCTCAATTGCCTCTGGCGCCCAGGCTGTCAGAGCCGCCCCCTACTATGCCTGTTGCGTGACTGTGCTGATGGCACGGGCAGGGCGCTCAGGCTGCGCAGGGCTCTGAGTGCATGGGTTTTCGGGAGAGTTCGGGGGTTTTGGAGCAGTGGCTTCCGCAACACGGGCCCGGTCGCGATCGCAATCGGGGCCGCGATCAGGTGGCACGCTTCGGTCGCGTTCGCGCGGTTCGTCTTCTCCTTCTCCGACAGCGCGGTCGGGAGCGGCTCCCGACGCCGCCGCGTCTTCACGCGGGTCCGTGTCGCCCCATCTGAGGTCCCACTCGGGGCACGGTGGCTCGTTCGCGGTACAGCGGCTGGTGATGCTGGAGATGGCGGCCGCCCTCGTGGTCGTCGGATGGCTCGTCGGTACGGCCGCGCTCATTCCGGCCGTCGCGGCCGCCGCCGTGCTGGTCGTGCTCGCTCTCGTACGACGCCGCGGACACTCCCTGCCCGAGTGGCTGGTCTCGCTGCTGGCACTTCGGGCCCGTATGCGCAGGGCCGCGAGCACACCGGCCCCTTCGGGGATCGATTCCGGCCTCGCACCTGCCGTGGAGTGTGATCCCAGCCTGCGGACGTACAGCTTCCACCGCGGCGACCGTCGCGATCAACGGCCGGTCGGCATGGTGGGCGACGGAGGATTCCTCACCGCGGTGCTCCAGCTGGAGTCGGATGCCGGTGCGCTGCGCGCCGAGCGCAGTCGCCGACCACTCCCCGTCGCTCTCGTGCAGGACGTCCTCGAAGTCGACGGAATCCGGCTGGAGTCGGCCCAGATCCTGGTGCACACCCAGCCGGCGCCCGCGCTGCATCTGCCCCAGCAGTCGGTCGTCGTGAGCAATTACGCACCGCTCCAGGCCCAGACCGGCGCTCCGGCGGTGCGCATCATGTGGATAGCGTTGAAACTCGACCCGGAGTCGTGCCCTGAAGCGGTGGCCGCGCGCGGCGGCGGGCTCCGTGGGGCGCAGAAGTGTCTGGTGCGGTCTGCGGAACACTTGTCCAGTCGACTGACCGGCGCCGGCTTCCGGGCCAATCTGTTGACGGAGGAGGAGCTGACAGCCGCCATCGCCACCTCCGCGTGCGCCAACCCGATGGTGACCGCGCAGGCCGCACAGACCGGGCGGGACGAGGCACCACAGCGGCGGACCGAGGAGTCCAGCCGCAGCTGGCGCTGTGACAATCGTCGCCACACCACGTACTGGGTGCGCCGCTGGCCTCAACTGGGCGAGTCCGGCACCTCGCTGGCACAGTTGGTGGCACACCTGACCGCGGTTCCCGCGCTGGCGACGACCTTCAGTCTGACGCTGGCCGAGCGAGGCCGAAAAGACGTCACCCTTGCGGGTCACCTTCGCATCACCGGTCGCAGCAATCAGGAGCTGACCGACGCGCGGCGCGAGCTGGAGCATGCCGCGCGTCAGGCGCGGACCGGGCTCGTGCGTCTGGACCGTGAACAACTCCCCGGCGTCCTCGCCACCCTGCCGCTCGGAGGTACCCGCTGATGGCCATGAGGGCATCGGCATCGCCGTCATCCGCGTCCGCACCGGAAGTCACTTCGGAGGTCACGGGCCTCGGACGGCGACTGCGCACCGGGTTCGGGCTGTTGGGTCCCCGGCACCCGCGGCACACACTGCCCGTGGAGCAGGTGGGGGCACTCTCCCTGCCCATCGGAGACGACGGTGTGGTGGTGGGTGTCAACCAACAGGGCCAGCCCGCCGTTCTCGGGATCAACCGGCCGACCCCGTTCGACGTCGTCCTCATCGGCGGTCTGTGGACGGCCCAGGTTTTGGCGCTCCGCACGGCAGCGACGGGGGCGCGCGTCGCCGTGGAGACGGGACGGGCACAGGCCTGGATACCGCTGGTGCACGCCTTGGGCGGCGGTCAGAACGGCCTGGCCGTTTACGACGTGGGGCGAGTGCCGCCCCAGGGCGCGTCGGCCGGCACACCGGTGTTGGTGGTGCGTGACTGCGGCATGCGACCTCCCCGCGGACGCGTGGCAACAGCACCTTGGCAGTCCGTACTCACGCTTCTTCCCTATCTGAGTCCGGTCGCGCCGCGGCTGATGCGCCAGGCCCGTCTCGTGGGCGTACAGCGGGTGTCGCCGGACGAGGCCACGGAGATCGGGCGCGTGATAAGCCTGCCGCACCCCGAGGTCCGGTCCCTGCCCGGACTGCAGGACGGCATCACACTGTGGTGCGCAGAGAGGGACCGGCAGTACGTGATGACCCAGGCCACCGACGCGGAGACCGGTCTCCTGGGTGTGGCGCGTCGCATGGACTGAACCGCCCGTTCAGGACGAGCCCGGCAGCGACGACCAGGCAGAGTCCATATGTCCAAGTTGCCGCATAGTCGCGCTGATTGAGCACTTCGCGAAAGCCGGTCGGGAGAGACGGGCCTGCTGTGCCCGCGGTTGCGATGATTAGGCTGGGGTACAGCACGTCGCGAGTTGCCCGCGATCGGGTGGTACGGGCTGTGCGACATGGCCCGGGGCCCGAGGGGGGATCAGCCCGGCGAAACGGACGACAGGAACGGTCGCCCCAGCACGACATGAGGGTGCTCGACCACACCAGGAGGAATTGTGAGCAGCGATCGGGACGGGATGCGCGGGGGATGGGCCACACCCGACGATGACCAGCCCGACGCGGAGTCCGCCGTCGAGGCGACGGGCGAGTTCACCATCGACTACGCGCCGCCTGCCTGGTACACGCAGAATGCTTCTTCGCAGGGGGCCGGTTCGGAAGCGAGTTCGGGTGCGGGTACGAACGCTGACGCGGGGGCGGGCCCGGAAGGCGTTTCGCCCGCCGTGGGGGCCGTGACGCCTCCGCCCGCGCCGCCGGTCGGTCCGCCAGTCGATGCGTCCGGTGCGCCGGTTGGCGCTTCGGGTGGTTCGGGTGGGACGTTGCCGCCGCCCTGGCCCCCGGTGGCCGCCGCGCCCGAGGTCGGCGGCCAGGGTGCGGACATCGAGAGCGGCGCGACCATGCGCATTTCCGCCACCGCGTTGAAGCGTGAGATCGCGGATGTGGCCGCGCCCACGGGTGCCTCCGGCGAGGCTGCGGATGCGGATGCGGGTGCAGCTTCGGGTGCGAGCGAAGTGAGTGGCGCCGCCTCCGCTGCCGCTGAGGTCGTCGGGACGTCGGGTGATGCCGCCGAGGTGGCGGCTGGTTCTGCCGGTGCAGAGGTGGCGGCTGGTTCTGCCGGTGCAGAGGTGGCGGCTGGTTCTGCCGGTGCAGAGGTGGCGGCTGGTTCTGCCGGTACCGCTGGGAGCGAGCAGGCCGGCGACGTCGCGGCCTCCGAGGACGTCTCCGCAAGCGTCACGGATGCGGCCGAGCCGGTGGGTTCGGGATCTCAGGACGCCGTTGCGCAGACTGCCGGTCCACAGGCCCCCTCCCCTCAGGGCTCAGACCCACAGGAGCCGTCCGCCCAGGGGCCGGATTCGCAGGACAGTCCCGCCCCCGGCACCGTCCCACAGGGGGCTCCCGCCGAGGGCATCGCTCCGCAGGGCGCGGCTCCGCTGGACGCGACTCCGCCGAATGCCCTTCCTGAGGATCCCGCCCCGCAGGACCCCGCTCCCGACGCCCCCAAGGCCGCCCATTCCTCTCCCGGCGCTGAGCCCCGGGCCACCGCTTCGCAGGAGTCCGCTCCCCAAGCCACCGCGCCCCAGGGTGCGGCTCCTCAGCCCACCCCGCCCCAGGACGTCCCGGCGCAGCCCGCCACTCCTCAGGCCGCCCCGCCCGCCAACGCTCCCGGCGCCCCCACCGCCGTACCGCAGGCGCCTCCCGCCTGGACGCCTCCGCCGCCGCACAGTGCGCTTCCGCCGTTGCCGCCCGCGTTTCAGCTCGCTGACGCCCAGGCTCCCGCACCGGCGGCGCCCTGGCCCCCGTCCGCACCGCAGGCGCCGACGACACCTGCGGTTCCTGAAACGCCCGGCGGGCAGCAGCCGGCTGCCGCGCAGGGGGAGCCCTCCGTGCCGCCCCAGCAGCCGTTCCACCCGCAAGCCCCTCAGGGCGCGCCCTCGGCCTGGGGCAATCCGGTCGACGCCGCGTCCGCCGCCGCCCCCGGTGCATCTGGCATCCCCGGCGCACCCGTGCCGCCCGCCGATGCCTCCGCTGCGCCGACCCCCGCAGCCGGTCCGACGCCCCCGCAGACCCCCGGCACCCCCTCCCCCGCCGGTTACGGCTTCCCGCCGCCCGGTGCTCCCGTTCCCCCGCAGGCCCCCATCCCCCAGCAGAGCGGCTACGGCTTCCCCCAGCCCCCCGCCCAACCAGGCCAGCCGGGACAGCCGGGACAGCCGGGACCAGGCCAGCGACCAGGCCAGCCGGAGCAGCAGGGGACCCCCGGCGGTGTGCCCGTGCCTCCGCCGCAGGGCTACGGCTTTCCTCAGCAGGCCGGGCAGCCCGGCCCCCAGTACCCCCCGGCGCCCCAGCCCGGCTACGGGTTCCCGCCCGCCGCCGCTCCGGGAGCCCCGGCGCCGACCCCTCCGGGACCGCCCAACTCCCCGGCGCCCCAGGCCGGGTACGGGTTCCCCCAGCCCCCCGCCCAGCCGGGACACCCGGGCCACCCCGGTCAACCCCAGCCTTCCCAGCCTCCCTTCGCCGGTCAGCCCGGACAGCCCGGACACCCGGGACATCCTGGTGAGGCCGGTCAGCCCGGTGGGCAGCCCCAGCCGTCCGCTCCCGTCGACCCCCGCACCGGTGCCGCCTGGCCGCAGGCCGTGCAGCACGATCAGCGGCAGCCGACCAACCCGGGTGTGGCACCGCTCGGTTACACGGCCGCCGTGGAGCTGTCGTCGGACCGGCTGCTGAACAGCAAGAAGCAGAAGCAGAAGAGCAGCCGTCCGGCCTCGGGCGGCGGGCTGTTCAAGCTGGGCGGCAAGAAGGAGGAGGCCGAGCGGCAGCGGAAGCTGGAGCTGATCACGACGCCGGTGCTGTCCTGCTACCGCATCGCGGTCATCAGCCTCAAGGGCGGCGTCGGCAAGACGACGACCACCACGGCCCTCGGTTCGACCCTCGCCACCGAGCGCCAGGACAAGATCCTCGCGATCGACGCCAACCCGGACGCCGGCACGCTCGGCCGTCGGGTGCGGCGCGAGACCGGGGCCACCATCCGCGACCTCGTCCAGGCGATCCCGTACCTCAACTCGTACATGGACATCCGGCGGTTCACCTCGCAGGCGGCCTCCGGTCTGGAGATCATCGCCAACGACGTGGACCCCGCCGTCTCGACGACGTTCAACGACGAGGACTACCGGCGGGCGATCGACATCCTCGGCAAGCAGTACCCGATCATCCTTACCGACTCGGGCACCGGTCTCCTCTACAGCGCGATGCGCGGGGTGCTCGACCTCGCCGACCAGCTGATCATCATCTCGACGCCGTCCGTGGACGGTGCGAGCAGCGCCAGTACGACACTGGACTGGCTCTCCGCGCACGGGTACCAGGATCTCGTGGCACGCTCCATCACGGTGATCTCCGGCGTGCGCGAGACCGGCAAGATGATCAAGGTGGAGGACATCGTCTCCCACTTCGAGACGCGCTGCCGTGGCGTCGTGGTCGTGCCGTTCGACGAACACCTCTCCGCGGGCGCCGAGTTGGACCTCGACATGATGCGGCCGAAGGTGCGGGAGGCGTACTTCACGCTCGCCGCGATGGTCGCCGAGGACATCGCCCGGCACCAGCAGTCGCACGGCCTGTGGACGTCGGACGGCAACCCGCCGCCGGTCGTGGCCCCGCCGATGCCGGGTCAGCAGGCGCCGGGCCAGCAGACGCCCGGTCAGCAGCCGTACGCGCCGCAGTATCCGCAACATCCACAGCAGGGGCAGCAGCCGTATCCCGGTCAGCCCTATCCGGGTCAGCCGGCCCCCGGCCAGGCCCCGCAGCCCTACGGCCACCCCGGCCACCCCGGGGAGCCCGGCCATCCCGGCCAGCCCGCCCCCGGGGCGCCGTACCCGCCGCAGCAGGGTCAGCCGCACCCCCCGGCCCCGCCCCAGCAGTAGCCCGGCGCCGCACTACAAAGTGGCACGACTGAGGCCCGTACGGTTCACGATCCGTGAAACGTACGGGCCTCGGTCCGTCCCCAGGTCTCAGCGGCTACTTCGCCTCGTCGCCCTCGTACGCGCCGATCAGCTCCCGGCACCGCTTCACGTCCTCGCCCATCGCCACGAGGAGCGCGTCCAGCGAGTCGAACTTCGCCTGGCCGCGCACGAAGGAGAGGAAGTCGACGGCGACGTGGAGGCCGTAGAGGTCGAGGCCGACGCGGTCGATGGCGTACGCCTCGACCGTGCGTTCGGTGCCGTCGAACTGCGGGTTGGTGCCGACCGAGATCGCGGCGGGCATGGCCTCGCCGGCGACGTGCAGCCAGCCGGCGTAGACCCCGTCGGCGGGGATCGCGGTGTGCGGGAGGGTCTCGACGTTGGCCGTGGGGAAGCCCAGCTCGCGGCCGCGCTGGGCGCCGCGTACGACGACACCCTCGACGCGATGGGGGCGACCGAGGATCTCGCGCGCGCCCTCGACATCGCCCTCGGTCACCAGTCGCCGGGTCAGTGTGGAGGAGAACGGCTGACCGTCGCCCGCCTCACCGGTGACGAACAGGTCGACCACCTCGACGTCGAAGTCGTACGTCCGGCCCTGCTCGGTCAGGAACGCCACGTCCCCGGCGGCCTTGTGGCCGAAGCGGAAGTTGGGGCCCTCGACGACGAACTTCGCGTGCAACTTGTCGACCAGCACCTTGACGACGAAGTCGGCCGGGGACAGCCGCGAGAACTCGGTCGTGAAGGGCAGGATCAGGACCGCGTCCACGCCCAGCTCGGCCATCAGTTCGGCACGGCGGTGGTGCGGGGCCAGCAGCGGAGGATGCGTACCGGGGCGCACGACCTCGCTGGGGTGCGGGTCGAAGGTGACCGCGACGGAGGGAACGCCCAGCTCACGCGCGCGCTCCACGGCGTGCCGGAGGATCAGCTGGTGCCCGCGGTGCACCCCGTCGTAGGAACCGATGGTGACGACGCTGCGCCCCCAGTCCTCGGGGATGTCCTCCAAGCCACGCCAGCGCTGCACTGTGACCGCTCCTCGTCGAACCCGTGTCCGTATTGACGCTCAATCCTTGCGCAGGTCTAAGGGTGCCATGCCCGATGCTCTCCGCCCGCATCGGCATCCGGGCTGTGACCCGGAGCACGGCACCCAGCCCCTCGCCCCGGTACACGCGCTCCTCCTCACGCGGGCACCCGCACACCGGGGACGCCCGCCAGGTTCTCGATCATCCGACGCGTGCTGGGACCCACCACCGCCGCCCACTCCTGGGGCGTACCGCTGAGCCAGCCGGCCACTCGCTCCGCGAAACCCGGCACATGGCGGGCCATGTCGACGAGGGCCCAGTCGAACCGGGTGGCCCCTTCGGGCGTACGGACGAGGAGCAGGCCGATCCGGTGGACCAGCACCCGGACGGATTCGCCGTCGATCGTGTCCACCGCTCCCGTCATGTTCGCCCTGCCCGCCGTATCCGATCTGCCCGCCGTATCCGATCTGCCCGCCGTGTTCGATCTGCCCGTCGTGCTCGCGACGACCGCCCGCAGCAGCGCGTCGAGGACGGAGGGGTCCCGCTCGGTCGCCATCAGCAGGTCGAGCAGTTCGCGCCGCAGCGGGCCGGAGACGGTGGTGCCCGGCTCGGCGAAGACCCCAGCGAGGGCCGCACGCGCCTGGACCGGACCGTCGACGATGAGGCCGCTGACCAGCGGGAACAGTACGGAGCGGGTGCCCGGACCGTGTTCCAGTCTGCGGTCGACGTACGCGGCCACGTGTCCGGCCACCTCGGGGCGCAGCGCGACGACCTCCCGTACGAGGGTGGTGACGCGGCGCGCGAGGCCGGGCGTGGTGACCTCGGCGAGCATGCGCAGGGCCTCCCCGTCCGAGCCATCGGCGCCCGGCACGCGCAGCCGCGCGCGGAATGCCTCCAGGACCGGGTCCGGGTCGGTGGCCAGCGCGGTGACCACGGCACTGGCGGGCAGCTGGGGGTCCCCGTCGGCGAAGCGCGCCAGCGCCTGTGGCAGATACCGCGACCGGGTCCGCGGATCCCGTACGAGCAGGGCGAGGGCGCCGCTGTGCAGGGTGACGTCGGCGGGACGGCCCAGCAGGGCGAGTGCCGCGTAACGGAGGAGTTCGCGGTCCGCCTCGGTGCTGACGTGCGGAGCGGTCCGCAGCCCGTACGCGAGCCCCGCGACGCGCCGGGCCGGACGCTCGTCGTGCGCCCACCGGTCGACGGCCCGGCACACCGCCGAGGGCTCCTCCTCGGACAGCACGGCGAGGAGTTCGTCGCCCCGTCGGTGCGCGCTCTCGACGAGGGCTTCGGTCAGGTCGTCCAGGGCGCATCGGCGATGGGTGTGCAGCAGTGCCTGCGCGGCCGTCGCCACGGTGGCGTCCGGGGTCGCGACCAACGGGGTGTCGTCCAGGAACCAGCGGGTGAGGAGCGGTTGTACGGCGGTGGGGTCGGCCGCCAGCAGCCGGGAGACCGCGTCCAGATAGCGGGGCCCCTCGCCGGTGGCCGGGTCGGCGACGACCAGGCGTCGCAGCAGGTCGAACCGTTCCGCCTCGGGCAAGGGCAGCGAGGCCCAGAAGTCCGGCCCGAACTCGGCCGGCACGCCTCGGCCCTGGGCACGCCAGGCCCCGATCCGCTCGGTGAGGAACCGCAGCACCCTCGTGTACGGCGTCGCGTCGGGCACCCGGAGCAGGACCTCGGCCAGGAGCCGGGTGGCCCACCAGGTGGGGTCGTCGGGGGCGGGGGCGCCCGGGGGCAACAGGGCGTCCAGGGCGTCGAGCAACTCCTCCAGGCGTCCGGCGAGTTCGGTGGGGCCCTGTTGGCGGCCGAGGAGGAGCAGGGCGTGGACGACGGGGCCGATCCGGTGGCGGGGCACGGGGAGGTTGCGGGTGGCCCGGCGGGCCTGCCTGCGGACGCGCGCCTCCGAGGGCATGGTGCCCCACCCCCGCCGTGCCTCGGCCTGGGCGACCCAGCCGTGGTGCACGAGCGCGTGCAGTGCGGCGTCGAGGTCCAGGTGGGCGCCCTGGATCCAGTCGGCCAGCTCCTCGTGGGCGAAGCGGTAGCCGTCGCCGGCCGGGACGAGCAGGCCCTCGGTGAGTACGGCCGAGGCCCAGCCGGTGGTGCCGCCGAGCCGCCGTCCCGGCACGGGCCCCCACGGGAACACGGCCTCGAACGCCGCCCGGTCCAACTCCCCCTGCCCGGGGCCGAGACACCGCCGGGCGGCCTCGTGCACCTGCCCCGCGACCTGCGCCGCCAGCCGTCGTACGCCGGTCCCTCGCACCCCGTTCACCGCGGCGAGCCGCACGGCGACCCGCAGACACATCAGATCCAGATAGGCGGCCAACACGTCGTCCCTGCCCGGGAGGCCGGAGGGGGTGGGGGGTTCGGGGAGTGTGGTCGGGCCGGAGGGGGGTCTGGTTGCGCTGGGGCCGTGGGTGTTCGAGTGGGCGGAGGATCCGGTCGAGAAGGGAGAAGGGGCCGCCGGGTCTGGGGAGGAGGCCGCGCGGTACACGGACGCGGTGCCGTGCGGGGAGGCCGCACCGTACGCGGACGCCGCGCCTGTGGAAGAAGCCGCGTCCGGCGAATAGACGGCCGACGCGGCAGCGGAGGCGGTCGATCCCGGGGAGGAGGCGGTCGATCCCGGGGAGGAGGCGGTCGATCCCGGGGCCCAAGCGGCTGATCCCGGGACGGAGGCGGCTGATCCCGGGACGGAGGTCGCGCCGGGGAAGGGTGCAGTCGCGCCGAAGGAGGATGCCGTGGCGCTGAAGGAGGACGGTTCTCGGCCGGTGGAGGGCGGCGTCCGTCCCGGCGGGTGAGCGCCGTACCCGCCCTGGCTCTCCGACTCTCGGCCACCCCGGCCCTGCTTCTCCGGCCCCAGGGCCCCCGGTGCCCAGTCCCCCGGGGCCAGGTCCTCCGAGGCATCGTCCGCCCGGTCCGTCCAGGTGGACCCTGCCGGGGGCTCGTCCGGTGGGCCGGCGAAGGCGCCATCCTCGCCGGGCCTGCCGTTCGTGGGGGCCGAGAGGGCGCCCCGGACCTCGGACAGGAGTCGCAGGGTGAGGGGATGGCGGGCGTCCGCGGCGGGGAGCGCGTCCTCGGGGATCCCGTAGCGCAGGCGTGCCCGGCGGGCCTCGCTCTCGGTGAGGTCGCCCAGGCGCACGCAGGCCGCTCCGGGGTGCCCCTCACCGTGCAGCAACTCCGCCGGGAAGTGCGCCCCCGCCCGCTCCCAGTACTCGGCGCGGCAGGCCACCACGAGCCGAGCCCCGTTCGCCCGCAGCCACTCGACCGTCCCCGCGGTCCACTCGGCCAGCCGGTGAGCGAGCGTCGGCGGCATCTCCTCGGGCCCGTCGAGGAGCAGCAGCAGCGGCCGCCCTTCGGCCTCCGCGAGCCGAGCCAGCCGCTCGGGCCGGATGTCCCCCAACTCGCCCTGGTAGCGGCCAGGCAGCCCGGGCCGCCCGGCCCCACCGCCCGGGGAACTCTCACCGCCGCACGCGCCCGCGGAGGCGGCCGAGAAGTCCGACGCGGCCCACCCACCGGCCTCGCCAACCTCGGGCGAGCCGTCCCACTCCCCCGTCGAACTCTCCGCGTCCGCCCCGGCCGCCGAGGCCGCCGCCGTGGACGCCGCCACGATCCGTCCCGCGCGTTCCAGGGCGCGGCGGGCCGCGTCCGCAACGGAGGTGTCGTCGGAGAGGAGGTCGGCGCCACGGAGCCAGAGGGTGGGGGCGGGGGCGGGACCCCGCCCGCGTCGGGAGGCGAGCGCGGCCAGTTCCGTCGTGCGGCCGCTGCCGGGCGGACCGACGAGACCGAGAACCGTGGCGGAGCCCTCGCAGAAGGCGCTGAACTCCCGTACGACATCGACCCGTTCGACGGGATCGGCACCGACAGCAACCACGCCCCCGGAACCCGCACCCGCACCCGCACCGGGCCCGTCCGAGCCCACCGTCGTGGCCGTGAGCTCCAGTACCCCCGCCAGGTTCAGATCGGTGCCGTACGCCGGTACGGTCGCCGCGTTGCGCGCGAGCAGCTCGGCCAGCGGCTGCTCGGCCCGCCACCCGCGCAGGGGGACGGCGAAGCCGGAAGCCCGGTGCTGTGCCTCCAGGGCCGTACCGAGGACACCCAGGACCGCACCCGTGGTCATGTCGAGCACGGGTCCCCCGGCCGCGCCCCCGCCGAGCCGCAGCGCCTCGCTCCCGGCGGTGCCGATCGCCAACTCCATGGCGCCGCGCAGCAGATGGAAACCGTCGGTCGCGGTGTACGTGACGTCCGCCGTGCCCAGCACCCGGGCCTCGCGCCAGCCGCCGGCCGCGATGCGGACGTACGCGCCCGTGTCGACCTCGTCCCTCGGGGCGAAGGGCAGCGGGTCCACGGACAGCCCTTGGGTGCGAATGAGGGCGAGATCGAGGGCGGGCAGCGGGGTGACCGCGTCGGACGTCACCACGCAGACACGGTCGCCGGTGGCGCGCACCACGATCCGGGCCAGCCCGTCCACCGCCTCGTGGCTGGTGACGACCGTGCCGTGGTGGTCGGCGACGAAGCCCGTGCCGCGTGGTCGTCCCGCCAGATCGCCGACCCGCACCAGGACTTCGTCCCGCGCCGCCCGGCGGCCGTCGTCGGTCGCCCGACGGCCCCGTACCACCATGTCCTGACCTCCCCGTCGTACCTGTGTTCCGACGGTAGGCACGTGAAGATCAGCGGAACAGATCGCGCGGTGAACGCGCCCCCTTCCGCTCCCTCGGTTCACTCCGAGCGCCTGCACGAAGGGGTGAATAGCCCCGAGCAGATGGATACACCTCTGGGTGGGGGAACCGAGGGGGGACCGTGGAGCGGCGGGAACAGCTACCCCGTGACCGCCGCTCCACGCTCCGCTGGGTTCGGCCGTGTCGTGACGGGTGCGGTGGGGTGCGATGCGGTGCGATGGGTGTGGCTTCGGCCAGGGGCAGGGGCTGCGCCCCTGGGACCCCCGGCTTGTGACTCGGGTTGCCGCACCGGGTTTTGCGGGTGCGGGTCGTGCGTGGTTGATCGCGCAGTTCCCCGCGCCCCTGGAAACCGGCGTGCCCCACGCCTCGCAGAACCCGCCATGTCCCGCGCCTTTGCAAGGCCTCAGGGCCCCGGGGGCCCAAGAGTCTCAGCCCCTGACACCCACCCATAACCCATGGGTCAGCCCGGGCTCAGCCGAAGACTGCCAGGCTCTTTGCCTTGCCCTTCTGGCTTTCGACCAGGGCCAGGAAACGGCCCGTGGGGTCGAAGACGGCGGTGGCGCCCCGGTCCGTGTACTCCTCGGGCATGTCCAGGCGGACGCCGTTCAGCAGGAGCCTGGCCCGCTTCTCGTCCACGTCCCAGCGGGGGAACGCGGCCGCGGCGGCCTCGGCGACCGGCATGACGGTCAGCTCCTGCTGGAGTTGGTCGAGGGTGCGCGCGGAGTCCAGCTTGTACGGACCGACGCGGGTGCGGCGCAGCGCCGTGAGATGGCCGCCGACGCCCAGCCCCGCGCCCAGGTCGCGGGCGAGGGCGCGGATGTACGTCCCGGAGGAGCACACCACCGACACCACCAGGTCGAGTACGGGGGTGCCGTCCTCGGCGACGGCCTCGCGGACGTCGTACACGGCGAAGGAGGAGACGGTGACGGGCCGGGCGGGGATGTCGAAGTCCTCGCCGTCCCTGGCGCGCTTGTACGAGCGCACCCCGTTGATCTTGATGGCGCTGACCTTGGACGGCACCTGCATGATCTGTCCGGTCAGCTCGGCCACACCGGCGTCGACGGCGTCCCGGGTGACCTTCGACGCGTCGACCGACGCCGTGATCTCGCCCTCGGCGTCGTCGGTGACCGTCGTCTGCCCGAGCCGGATGGTGCCGAGGTACTCCTTCTCGGTGAGGGCGAGGTGACCGAGCAGCTTGGTCGCCTTCTCCACCCCCAGGACGAGCACTCCGGTGGCCATGGGGTCGAGCGTCCCCGCGTGCCCGACCCGTCGGGTCCGGGCGATGCCCCGCATCTTGGCGACGACATCGTGCGAAGTGAAGCCCGACGGCTTGTCGACGATGACAAGGCCGTCGGGCGTGGTGTTCTTCTGGCGCTGCTGGGTCATTCGGCGGCGGCATCCTCGTCGTCATCGGCGTCGTCGCCCGGCTTGCGGTACGGGTCGGCCTCACCGGCGTACTTGGCCCCCGAGGCGCTCTCGCGCACCGCGGCGTCCGAGGCCCGCGCCTTGTCGAGGAGGTCGTCGATGGTCCTGGCGGTGTCCGGGAGGGCGTCGGCCACGAACGTGAGGGTCGGCGTGAACTTCACGCCGGCGGCCCGGCCGACCTCGGAACGGAGGATGCCCTTGGCGCTCTCCAGTCCCGCGGCGGCAGCCGCCCGGTCCTCGTCGTCCCCGTACACCGTGTAGAAGACGGTCGCCTCCCGCAGGTCCCCGGTCACCCGGGTGTCCGTGATGGTGACGTGTGAGCCGAGCCGCGGGTCCTTGATCCCGCGCAGCAGCTTCTGGGCCACCACCTCTCGGATGAGGTCCGCCAGCCTCTTGGCACGCGCGTTGTCGGCCACTGGTCCGTCTCCTAGCTCGTTCTGCGTGACTACTGCTTGTTCAACTGTCCCCGCGCCGCCGGTTCAGTCGTCGTCGCCGTGCAGGCGCCGGCGTACCGACAGCAGCTCGATCTCGGGGCGCGCGGCCACCAGCCGCTCGCACCGGTCCAGTACGTCGGTCAGGTGCCCCGTGTCACCGGACACCACCGCCAGACCGATGACGGCCCTGCGGTGCAGATCCATATGGTCGACCTCCGCCACGCTCACCGCGAACTTCCGGTGCAGCTCGGCCACGATCGGGCGGACGACGGAGCGCTTCTCCTTGAGCGACCGTACGTCGCCGAGGAGGAGATCGAAGGACAGGGTCCCCACGTACATGTGTGTATCCGGTTCACCCGCCGGTACGGGATCGATGGCCCACCCGTAGGCCGGGCGGCAACATCAGAACCGTACATCGAACGCAGTGGGGGCTCGACAGGATTTGTGTCGCCCTCTGGCCGGCGGCTGGGGAGCTGCGCGAAGGGGGTCTGGGGGCGCAGCCCCCAGGAACGGCCACGCCGGCCGGGGGTGCCCGTGGCACCCCCGGCCGGCGTGAACCACCGGCTTACGCCCGCGGCTTCTCGCGCATCTCGTACGTCGCGATGACGTCGTCGACCTTGATGTCGTTGAAGTTTCCGAGGTTGATACCACCCTCGAAGCCTTCGCGGATCTCGGTGACGTCGTCCTTGAAGCGACGCAGGCCCTCGATGTTGAGGTTCTCCGCGATGACCTTGCCGTCGCGGAGGAGGCGGGCCTTGGTGTTCCGCTTGACCTCGCCGGAGCGGATGAGAACACCCGCGATGTTGCCCAGCTTGGACGACTTGAAGACCTCGCGGATCTCCGCCGTACCGAGCTCGACCTCTTCGTACTCCGGCTTGAGCATGCCCTTGAGGGCCGCCTCGATCTCCTCGATCGCCTGGTAGATGACCGAGTAGTAGCGGACGTCCACACCCTCGCGCTCGGCCATCTGCTGCGCACGCCCGGCGGCGCGCACGTTGAAGCCGATCACGATGGCGTCGGAGCCCATCGCCAGGTCGATGTCGGACTCCGTGACCGCACCGACGCCGCGGTGCAGGACGCGGATGTCGACCTCTTCGCCGACGTCCAGCTGGAGCAGGGAGGACTCCAGGGCCTCGACGGAACCAGAAGCGTCACCCTTGATGATGAGGTTGAGCTGCTGGACCTCGCCGGCCTTGAGCACCTTGTCCAGGTCCTCGAGCGAGACACGGCGCGTGCGCTTGGCGAACGCGGCGTTGCGCTCACGGGCGGCGCGCTTCTCGGCGATCTGACGGGCCGTACGGTCCTCGTCCACGACGATGAAGTTGTCGCCCGCACCCGGGACGTTGGTGAGACCGAGGACCTGCACCGGCGTCGCCGGGCCCGCCTCGAGCACGTTGTTGCCGTTGTCGTCGTGCATGGCACGGACACGGCCGTACGCGTCGCCGACCACCATCGTGTCGCCGACCCGCAGCGTGCCTCGCTGGACGAGGACCGTCGCCACGGCACCGCGGCCGCGGTCGAGACGGGACTCGATCGAGATGCCCTGCGCGTCCTGCTTCGGGTTGGCCCGCAGGTCGAGCGAGGCGTCGGCGGTCAGGATGACCGCTTCCAGCAGCGAGTCGATGTGCAGACCCTGCTTGGCGGAGATGTCGACGAACATCGTGTCGCCGCCGTACTCCTCGGCCACCAGGCCGTACTCGGTCAGCTGACCGCGCACCTTGGTCGGGTCGGCGCCCTCGACGTCGATCTTGTTGACCGCGACGACGATCGGGACGTCGGCCGCCTTGGCGTGGTTGAGCGCCTCGACCGTCTGCGGCATGACGCCGTCGTTGGCCGCGACGACCAGGATCGCGATGTCGGTCGACTTGGCACCACGGGCACGCATGGCGGTGAACGCCTCGTGACCCGGGGTGTCGATGAAGGTGATCTTCCGATCCTCTTCGTTGACCTCGGTCGTGACCTGGTAGGCACCGATGTGCTGGGTGATGCCGCCGGCCTCGCCCGCGATGACGTTCGTCTTGCGGATGGCGTCGAGCAGTCGGGTCTTACCGTGGTCGACGTGACCCATGACGGTGACGACCGGCGGGCGGACGACCAGGTCGTCCTCGTCGCCCTCGTCCTCGCCGAACTCCAGGTCGAAGGACTCGAGCAGCTCGCGGTCCTCCTCCTCGGGGCTGACGATCTGGACCGTGTAGTTCATCTCGCCGGCGAGGACCTCGAGGGTCGCGTCGGAGACGGACTGCGTGGCCGTGACCATCTCGCCGAGGTTCATCATGACCGCGACGAGGGAGGCGGGGTTGGCGCCGATCTTCTCGGCGAAGTCGGTGAGCGACGCACCGCGCGACAGGCGAATGGTCTCGCCGTTGCCGCGAGGCAGCATCACGCCGCCGACCGACGGGGCCTGCATGGCCTCGTACTCCTGGCGCCTCTGCCGCTTCGACTTGCGACCGCGACGCGCGGGACCGCCGGGACGGCCGAAGGCGCCCTGCGTGCCACCACGGGCACCCGGACCGCCGGGACGGCCACCGAAGCCGGGACGGCCACCGCCGCCGGCACCCGGACCGCCGGGACGACCGGCGAAACCGCCACCGCCACCGGGAGCACCGGGACGACCGGCGAAACCGCCACCGCCGCCACCGGGACGACCGGCGAAGCCGCCGCCGCCCGGACGACCGCCGCCACCGCCACCGGGGCGACCGCCGCCACCGGGACCGCGGCCGCCGGGGCCACCGCCACCGGGACGCGGGCCGGCAGCCGGGCGCTGCGGCATCATGCCGGGGTTCGGACGGGGGCCACCGGGGCCGCCGCCGGGACGGGGACCGCCCTGCGGACGGGGCATGCCGCCCGGGGTCGGACGGGGACCGCCCGGAGCCTGCGGACGGGGACCGCCGCCGGCACCCTGCGGACGGGGCGCCTGGCCGGGAGCCGCGGGACGCGGACCGCCCTGGGCACCGCCGGGACCGCCCTGGCCACCGGGCCGGGGAGCGCCACCGGGACGGGGGCCCTGCGGGCGACCCATGCCGGTGGAGCCACCGGAGGTGAAGGGGTTGTTGCCGGGGCGCGGACCCGCGGGACGGGCACCGCCCGGCTTGGGCGCGCCGGCGCCGGGACGGGCGCCACCGGGGCGCGGGGCCTGGCCGCCACGCTCCTGGCCGGGACCGCTCGGGCGCTGGGGGCCTCCGGCCGGTCGCTGAGCGGCCGGGCCGGGACGGGCGCCCGGACGCGGGGTCGACGAGGGGGCGGCCGGAGCCGACGGGGGCGCCTGGAACTCGGGCACGCTCGGGGCCGGGGAGGCCGGAGCGGGCTTCGGCGTCGGTGGCTTGGGGCCGGGCGTCGGGCGCGGACCCGGGGCCGGAGCGGCGGGCCGCTCGGCGGCGGGCGGCTTCGGCGCGGCCGGGCCGGGACGAGGCGCGGCCGGACGTGCGGCCTGCGCGGGAGAGGGGGCCGCCGGACGGGCCGGGGCGGCCTTGCGCGGGGCGGGCTTGCCGCCGCCGCTGCCCTGCTGGAGGGCGTCAGTCAGTTTGCGTACAACGGGCGCCTCGATCGTCGAGGACGCCGAACGGACAAATTCACCGAGTTCTTGGAGCTTGGCCATGACGACCTTGCTCTCCACCCCGAACTCCTTGGCGAGTTCGTATACCCGGACCTTAGCCACTTCGCTCCTTTTTAGGTCCGGGTGCGTCCGGACCGTCGCTACTTCATGGGCGTACTCATCGCGTGCTCATCGAGTGCTCATCGCAATCTCGACCTACTTCCAACTCGCGGGGTACCAGGGCCGCACGGAGGTTCCGTGCGACACGTCTTACGGTGTTGCCTGCTCGGCAACTGTTGTCTGCTCCACGTATCGGCGCAACGCCTTTGTGTCGAGCGCTCCCTGGGCACGCAGCGCCCTGGTGAACGCCCGGCGGCGTACCGCCTGGTCGAGACAGACCTGGGCGGGGTGGACGTACGCACCCCGGCCGGGCAGCGTACCGCGATGATCGGGGACGCATTCGTCCTCGATCGCCACGACGCGCAGCAGTTCGGTCTTGGCCGCTCGCTGCCTGCACCCCACACAGGTGCGTTCAGGGCATGCACGGGCACGCGTCCGGCCAGACACTGCTAAGTCTACCTCCCCGCAGCGACCTCACCCCTTTGGGGCAAGAATCGAACACTTGCCGCGCATATAACTGACGTGATCTAAGCGACCTGCGGCTTGGATCTGTTCCCCGACTGCTCGGACGACTGCGACGACTACTCCGATGCCTGCTCGGTGTCCGGTCGGATGTCGATCCGCCAGCCGGTGAGACGGGCGGCGAGGCGGGCGTTCTGGCCCTCCTTGCCGATCGCCAGCGACAGCTGGTAGTCGGGCACCGTCACCCGCGCGGAGCGGGCGGCGAGGTCCACCACGTCGACCTTGGAGACCCGGGCCGGGGAGAGCGCGTTCGCCACCATCTCCGCCGGGTCGTCCGACCAGTCGACGATGTCGATCTTCTCACCGTTCAGCTCGCCCATGACATTGCGCACCCGGCCGCCCATGGGGCCGATGCAGGCGCCCTTGGCGTTCAGACCGCTGCGGGTCGAGCGGACGGCGATCTTCGTGCGGTGTCCCGCCTCCCGGGCGATGGCGGCGATCTCGACGGACCCGTCGGCGATCTCCGGCACCTCCAGGGCGAACAGTTTCTTCACCAGGTTGGGGTGGGTGCGGGAGAGCGTCACGGAGGGGCCGCGCACACCCTTCGCCACCCGTACGACGTACGACCGGAGCCGCATGCCGTGCTGGTAGGTCTCGCCGGGGACCTGCTCCTGCACGGGCAGGATGGCTTCCAGCTTGCCGATGTCGACGAGCACGTTCTTCGGGTCGCGGCCCTGCTGGACCACACCGGTGACGATGTCGCCCTCGCGCCCGGCGTACTCACCGAGCGTGGCGTCGTCCTCGGCGTCCCGCAGTCGCTGCAGGATCACCTGTTTGGCGGTGGTGGCGGCGATGCGCCCGAAGTCCGACGGGGTGTCGTCGAACGCGCGTGCCTCCTGCCCCTCCTCCAGGTCTTCGGGGTCCTCCTTCGCCCACACGGTCACATGGCCGGTCTCCCGGTTGAGCTCCACGCGCGCGTGGCGGCGGCTTCCCTCGGTGCGGTGGTAGGCGATGAGGAGGGCCGCCTCGATCGCCTCGACGAGCAGGTCGAAGGAGATCTCCTTCTCCCGCACCAAGCCCCTGAGGGCACTCATGTCGATGTCCACGGCTACGCCTCCTCCTCTTCCGTCATGTCCTTCTGGTCCTTCTTGTCCTTGCGGTTGAACTCGACCTGGACGCGGGCCCTGTCGATCTCCGCGAAGGCGAGCCGGCGGGTGGTGGCCTTGCGGCCCTTCACCCCGGGCACTTCGAGGTCGAGGCCGTCGTCGTCCACGGTCAGGATTCTGGCGATCAGTTCCCCGTCCTCGCGGAGCGCGAACTTCACCAGACGGTCCACGGCACGGCGGTAGTGACGGTGTTCGGTGAGGGCGCGCTCGGCGCCCGGCGTACCGACTTCCAGGGTGTACTCCGCCTGGCCCATGGCGTCCGTCTCGTCCAACTTGGCCGAGAGGGCGCGGCTGACGTCGGCGACAGTGTCCAGATCGGCGCCCTCGTCCGAGTCGACGACCACGCGCAGCACCCGCTTGCGTCCGACCGAGTCCACTGCGATCTCTTCGAGATCCAGGCCCTGGGAGCGTACGAGCGGTTCCAGCAGTTCTCGCAGCCTCTCGCTCTGGGTGGTGCTCATCCGGGTGACTCCTCGGCCGCGTGTGCTGTTGTGGGTAGGGCGCGTGTCAGGTCAAAGGGTAGCCGCTCCGCTGGGGTGTTGCCGTCCATGCGGTGACTGTGGGTGGGGGGACTGTGGGGGCGTCTCATGGCTCGGGGGTGCTCGTATGCGGGCGGCCACGGCCACGCGGGGGCTCGTCTCGCGGTTCCCCGCGCCCCTAGCGGGGTGCAGCGTGTTTCACGGGTACGGTGATCGCACCGCTTCTTTGTTCGTACGACCCCTCGAGGACGTCTGCTGTGTCGTTCAGCCTGTCGTCGCGTGCCCCGTCGGGGCCGCGCAGAAGGAGTTTGCTCGTCGGGGCCGCCGGTGTGGGGCTGCTCGCGGGGTGCTCGTCCGGGGGCGAGGGGTCCGACGGCGGGAGTGGCAGGTCGGAGCTGGAGCTGGCGCGCGCTCGTGCGGCGCGGGACAGCGAGGGGCTCGTGGAGCGGTACGACCTCGTGCTCGCCGCCCATCCGGACCTGACCGCGCTGCTGACCCCGCTGCGGGCGGAGATCGTACGGCACGCCGAGGCGTTCGGCGGCGCGAAGGGGGCGGGCGCGAGTGAGGCGGGCGCCTCCCCGTCCGGTTCGTCCTCCTCCTCGGGTGCGCCCTCCCCGTCCGGTACGCCGTCCTCGTCCGCCTCCGCCTCGGCCGCCCCCGTGCCGTCCGCCTCCGCCTCGGCCGCCCCCGTGCCCGACGACCCCGGTGCCGCCCTCACCGAGCTGGCCGCCGCCGAGCGGGCGCTCGCCGACAAGCGGGCCAAGGCGTTGCTGCGGGTGCCGGGTGAGGTGGCGCGGCTGATGGCCTCGGTGGCGGCGGCGGGCGCCGGGCACGCGTACATGTTGACGGAGGATGCGAAGTGAGCAGCGGGGAGCTGAAGGCGGTACAGGCGGCGCTCGGGGCCGAGCACGCCGCCGTGTACGGCTACGGCGTCGTCGGCGGGAAGATCGGCGAGGCGCGCCGGCGCGAGGCCCGGGAGGCGTACGACGCGCACCGGGCCCGCCGCGACGAGCTCACCCGGGCCGTACGGGACCTGGGCGGCGAGCCCTCCGCGGCGGCCGCCGGGTACGCGCTGCCGTTCCAGGTGGCCGATTCCGAGTCCGCCGTGCGGCTCGCCGCGGAACTGGAGGAGCGGGTGGCGGGCGTCTACTCCGATCTCGTACGGGCCGCCGAGGGCGACCGGCGCGCCACGGCCGCCGAGGCACTGCGGGAGGCGGCGGTGCGGGCGGTGCGGTGGCGGGGCGGAAGCGTAGCCTTCCCTGGTCTCGCCGAGCGGACCGCCGCCGCAGGCCCGTCGGCGACACCGCACACCTGATCACGCTCCGGAAGGGAACGACTCGCCCATGGCGCGCATGGCCTTCGAGGACTTCGAACCACCGCGGCGGCTGGTGCGAGCGCTCGCCGAGACCCGCCGTCCGGACGACGGGGACGGGACCGCCGAGTGGCTGGAAGGACTCCCTGCGCTGGCCCGACAAGCCGTGGATCTACGCGAGTTGACGGTCGAACGCGTACAAGCCCCAGGCGGGCGGAGCAGTCTGGTGCTGCTGGTGCGGCTCATCGACGACACGCCCGCCGTGCTCAAGCTGGCGCCCGAGCGTGCCCGGCCGGAGGGCGAGCGGGCCGCGCTCGCGCACTGGGACGGGCGGGGAGCCGTTCAGTTGCTGAATCCCGGGGACAGTCATGGCGTGCTGCTGCTGGAGCGGCTGCATCCCGATCTGTCGGTGCGGTCGCTGCCCGAGGCGAAGGCGCTGCTGGAGGCCGCGGCGACCCTGCGCCGGCTGTGGGTCGAGCCGCCCGAGGCGCATGTCTTCGAGACCGTGTCCGAGCGGACGGGCCGGCAGGCGGAGGCCCTGCGGGCGGGCGCCGAGGAGGACCCCGAGGTGCGGGGGCTGGTCGACGCGGCTCTCGGGGTCCGTGCGGAGCTGCTGGAGTCCGCGCCGGAGGAGCGGCTGCTGCACGGGACGTTCCGGCAGAGCAAGGTGCTGGCCGGGGAGCGGTTGCCGTGGCTGGCGGTGGGGCCGGATCCCGTGGTGGGTGAGTGCGCGTTCGATCTGGCCCGGCTGGTGCGCGATCGCGTGGAGGATCTGATCGCCTCGCCGTCGGGGGCGGCGATCACTCGGCGGCGGGTGCGGAAACTGGCCGAGTCGCTGGACGTGGATCAGGAGCGGCTGCGGGGCTGGACGTTGTTCCGGGCCGTGGAGTCGGGGGTGCGGGCTCGGCGGGTGGGGCGGCCGCAGGACGCCGAGCTGCTGCTGGAGTTCGCCGGGTGGCTGTGAGCGGATCGGATGCCGGATGACGGATGGCGCATGGCGGATGACGGGCTGATCCGGTCCGGAGCGTGCGGACGGTGACGGTCGTGCGGACGGCGAGGGTCGTCGGACGGTGACGGTCGTGCGGACGGTGAGGCTCGTTCGGACGGTGAGGCTCGTTCGGACGGTGACGGTCGTGCGTGGCTGGCCGCCTCCGCGCCGCGGAGCCGCACATCGATACAGCCCCGCACCCTGGGGTACCGCCCGTTTCCCCGACCGCAGTGGCGTTCTGTCACGCCCGACGGCCGGGGAACGGTACGGGAGAGGCGAGGTTGCTCAGACCGTCAGGCGGGCGATCGCCTCGTCGACCGTGAGCTCCTCGCGCTCCCCGGTGCGGCGGTCCTTCAGCTCCAGGACGCCTTCGGCGGAGCGGCGGCCTGCGACCAGGATCTTCGGTACGCCGATCAGCTCGGAGTCGGTGAACTTCACGCCCGGGGAGACACCCGCGCGGTCGTCGACCAGGACGCGGAGGCCGGCGGCCCGCAGCCGCTCGGAGACGTCGAGGGCCAGTTCGGTCTGGAGAGCCTTGCCCGCGGCGACGACGTGGACGTCGGCCGGGGCGACCTCGGCGGGCCAGCACAGACCCTTGTCGTCGGCGGACTGCTCGGCGAGGGCGGCGACCGCGCGGGAGACGCCGATGCCGTAGGAGCCCATGGTGACGCGGACGGGCTTGCCGTTCTGGCCGAGGACGTCGAGCTTGAGGGCGTCGGCGTACTTGCGGCCGAGCTGGAAGATGTGGCCGATCTCGATGGCGCGGTCCAGCTTGAGGCCGGTGCCGCAGTTCGGGCAGGGGTCGCCCTCCTGGACCACGACGACGTCGACGTACTCGGCGACCTCGAAGTCCCGGCCCGCGACCACGTTCTTGGCATGCGTGCCCGGCTTGTTGGCGCCGGTGATCCAGCTGGTGCCCGGGGCGACGCGGGGGTCGGCGATGTAGGTGACCTTCTCGCCGAGGCCCTGCGGGCCGACATAGCCGCGGACCAGGTCGGGGCGGCCGGCGAAGTCCGCCTCGGTGACCATCTCGACGACCGCCGGGGCGAAGTGGGCCTCGACCTTGCCCATGTCGACCTCGCGGTCGCCGGGGACGCCGACGGCGACGATCTCGCCGTCGACCTTGACGAGGAGGTTCTTCAGGGTGGCGGAGGCCTCGACGCCGAGGTGCGCGGCGAGGGTCTCGATGGTCGGGGTGTCCGGGGTCGGGATCTCCTCGAGGGCGGGCACGCCGTCGGCGTCGACCGGCTTCAACTCGAACGTGATCGCCTCGGTGTTGGCCGCGAAGTCGCACGCGGGGCAGTCCGCGAAGGTGTCCTCGCCGGCGCCCGCCGGGGCGAGGAACTCCTCCGACTTCGAGCCGCCCATCGCGCCGGCCGTGGCGGCGCAGATGCGGTAGTCGAGGCCGAGGCGCTCGAACACCTTCTGGTACGCCTGGCGGTGCAGGGCGTACGACTGGGCCAGGCCCTCGTCCTCGGTGTCGAAGGAGTACGAGTCCTTCATCAGGAACTCACGGCCGCGCAGGATGCCGGCGCGGGGGCGGGCCTCGTCACGGAACTTGGTCTGGATCTGGTAGAGGATCACCGGCAGGTCCTTGTAGGAGGACGCCTGGTCCTTCACGATCAGCGTGAAGATCTCCTCGTGGGTGGGGCCGAGGAGGTAGTCGCCGCCCTTGCGGTCCTTCAGGCGGAACAGCTCCGGGCCGTACTCGTCCCAGCGGCCGGTCGCCTCGTACGGCTCCTTCGGCAGCAGCGCGGGGAGCAGCACCTCCTGGGCGCCGATCGCGTCCATCTCCTCACGGACGATGCGCTCCACGTTGGCGAGGACCTTCTTGCCGAGCGGCAGCCAGGTCCACACACCGGCCGCGGTGCGGCGGACGTAACCGGCGCGGACGAGGAGCTTGTGGCTGAGCACCTCGGCGTCCGCGGGGTCGTCGCGCAACGTCTTCGCCATCAACTGGGACATGCGCTGGACCGGTGCGTTCGCCATGGTTGTCGTACTCCTGCCGGGGTTTGGTTGATGGCAGGAGGTTAGCCGGGGGGCGGGTGCCCGTGGAAATCCGGTGGTGGCGGCGGGGGGCCGGCGGGGCGGCTACCTGCGGCGCAGGGGCAGGGGGGCGCCCATCACCGCGTACGGCTTGGGGGCGCTGGGGAAGACGACCTGGCGGGCGAGGTCGGTGTAGCCGAGGGAGTGGTAGAGGCCGCGGGCGGGGCTGTCGACGTCGATCGCGGAGAGGATCGAACGGGGTTCGACGGCGCTGTCGGTGATGGTGGTGATGAGGGCGCGACCGACGCCGTGGTTCTGGTGACGGGGGTGGACGTGCAGTTCGGTGATCACGAAGGAGTCGTCCAGCCAGTGGTCGTGGCCGAGGGCGCGGAGGTAGGGCTCGACGACGGTGGACCACCAGTGGGTACGGTCGTTGGGCATGCCGTAGACGAACCCGACGAGCCGCCCTCCGGCCGTGGCGCCGAGGGCTCTGGCCCCCGGGTACGTCATGTGGCGCAGGACGATCTGGCGGCGGACCGCGACCTCGTCGGGGCCCAGTCCGAAGGCTACGGCTTGGACTGCCAGGGCCTCGTCTACGTGGGCGGAGAGGTCCAAGGGGCCGATGACGAGGCTCATGTTGCGGATGCTACAGGGGGGTTCGGGTTGTCCGCGGGGTGCGGGCCGGATGTGGCTGGTCGCGCGCCCGCGGCGGAGCCTCACATCGATACAGCCCCGCGCCACTGAAGGGCGCGGCCCTGCCCGGCGCTCAGAAGTAGTGCCTGTCGAAGCCGATGCTCAGAACAGCACGCTCATGAAGGCGCCCACCTCTTGGAAGCCCACGCGCTGGTACGTGCGCCTCGCGGCCGTGTTGAAGTCGTTGACGTAGAGGCTGACCAGCGGGGCCACGTCGGCCAGGGCGTAGCGGAGGACCGCTGCCATGCCGGGGGCGGCGAGGCCCTGGCCCCGGTACTCGGGGGCGACCCAGACGCCCTGGATCTGGCAGGCCTGGGGGGTGGCGGCGCCGATCTCGGCCTTGAAGACGACGCGGCCGTCGGCGTCGAGACGGGCGAAGGAGCGGCCGGAGCCCACGAGTTCGGCGACCCGGGCCTGGTAGAGGAGGCCTCCGTCGCCGGCCAGCGGGGAGACGCCGACCTCCTCGGTGAACATGGCGACGCACGCCGGCATGATCGTGTCCATCTCGTCCTTGCGGATCCGGCGGACGTACGGGTCGGGGGTGACCTCGGCGGGGTCGGGCAGCCGGTCGGTGACCATGAGGGGCTGGTGCGAGCGGACCTCGCGGGCCGGGCCCCAGCTGGGTTCGAGGAGGCGCCAGAGCTGGGCGGTGGGCTCGGCGGGGCCGACGACCGAGGAGCAGCGGCGGCCGGCCCGGCGGGCTCGGTCGGCGAAGGCGCGCACGGCGCGGGAGGTGGCGCAGATGGGGACGAGGTTGGCACCGGCATAGCAGAGGGAGGTCAGGGCGCCGTCCTCGTACCAGCCCCACATCTCGCCGCCCAGCCGCCACGGGTCCAGCCCGGCGACCTGGACGCGGGAGGTCACGAAGGCGTTCGCGACGGGGTCTCGGTCCAGGACGGCGAGTGCGGCGTCCAGGTCACTCGGTTCGAGGACCCTGGTGGTGGTCTGGGTCAACACGTGCGGGGGCCTCACCCTGGGGTCTGCGCTGGTCTTGGCACGATACCCTGCCGGGCTCGGCGGGGCGCCCTGCGGCTGCGCCGCGGCCGGGCGCCTGACGGCTCGGGGGCTCCTGTGCTTCGGCGGGTGCGGGTGCTTCGTGGCTTGTCGCGCAGTTCCCCGCGCCCCTGGAGGACGGCCTGCGGCCTGCCCTCCAAGAGCAGCGGGTCTCAGCCCGCTACGGCCACCGTCGGCTCGCCCGACGCAACGCCGTCCGCCTCCATCTGTTCGGCGATCTTCATCGCTTCCTCGATGAGGGTCTCGACGATCTTGGACTCGGGGACGGTCTTGATGACCTCGCCCTTGACGAAGATCTGACCCTTGCCGTTGCCGGAGGCGACGCCGAGGTCGGCCTCGCGGGCCTCGCCGGGGCCGTTGACGACGCAGCCCATGACGGCGACGCGGAGGGGGACCTCCATGCCGGTGAGGCCGGCGGTGACTTCCTCGGCGAGCTTGTACACGTCGACCTGGGCGCGGCCGCAGGAGGGGCAGGAGACGATCTCCAGGCGGCGCGGCTTGAGGTTCAGCGACTCCAGGATCTGGTTGCCGACCTTGATCTCCTCGACCGGCGGGGCCGACAGGGAGACGCGGATCGTGTCGCCGATGCCCTCGGAGAGGAGCGCGCCGAAGGCCACCGCGGACTTGATGGTGCCCTGGAAGGCGGGGCCCGCCTCGGTGACGCCGAGGTGGAGCGGGTAGTCACACTGGGCGGCGAGCTGGCGGTAGGCGTTGACCATGACGACCGGGTCGTTGTGCTTGACCGAGATCTTGATGTCGCGGAAGCCGTGCTCCTCGAAGAGGGAGGCCTCCCAGAGGGCGGACTCGACGAGCGCCTCGGGGGTGGCCTTGCCGTATTTCTGCAGGAGGCGGCGGTCCAGGGAACCGGCGTTGACGCCGATACGGATCGGGGTGCCGTGGTCCTTGGCTGCCGCCGCGATCTCCTTGACCTTGTCGTCGAACTGCTTGATGTTGCCCGGGTTGACGCGGACGGCGGCGCAGCCGGCCTCGATCGCGGCGAACACGTACTTCGGCTGGAAGTGGATGTCGGCGATGACCGGGATCTGCGACTTCCTGGCGATCACCGGCAGCGCGTCGGCGTCGTCCTGCGTCGGGCAGGCGACCCGGACGATCTGGCAGCCGGAGGCCGTCAGCTCGGCGATCTGCTGGAGCGTGGCGCCGATGTCGGACGTACGCGTGGTCGTCATGGACTGGACCGACACCGGTGCGTCTCCGCCCACCGCCACGGACCCGACCTGGATCTGCCGGCTCTTCCGGCGCTCGGCGAGCTTGGTCGGAACGGACGGCATGCCGAGAGAAATCGCAGTCATCTGCTGTGCAACCCCAAGTTGTGGATCAGGATCGGGTCCCGGTACGGGCGGGCTCCAGGCTTCGAGATTACGGCACCGGCACGAGCCCGAGCACATCACCGTCCGGCCGGGCCCACCGCGTGAGTGTGCCCGGCCGTCGTGAACCGCGGGTGGCTAGGAGATGCGCACCGGGTTCACGAGGTCCGCGATGAGGACAAGGAGGGTGAAGCAGACGAAGATGCCGGCCACGACATAGGCGACGGGCATCAGCTTCGCCACGTCGAACGGACCCGGGTCGGGCCTGCGCAGCAGCTTCGCCGCGTTCCGGCGCAGCGACTCCCACAGGGCGCCCGCGATGTGGCCGCCGTCGAGCGGGAGCAGCGGGAGCATGTTGAACAGGAAGAGGGAGAGGTTGAAGCCGGCCAGCAGGATGAGGAAGCTGGCGAGCTGCTGGGTGGCGGGGATGTCCATGGTGAAGATCTCGCCGCCGACGCGGGCCGCGCCGACCACGCCCATGGGTGAGTCGGCCTCGCGTTCGCCGTCGCCGAAGGTGGCGTCCCACAGGGCGGGGACCTTGGAGGGCAGGGCGAGCAGGGACTCGACGCCGTTCTCCATCATGTCGCCCATGCGGTCGACCGACTCGCCGAAGGAGAGCGGGACGATGCCGGAGGCGGGGGTGAAGCCGAACCAGCCGGCGGAGATGTACTTGTCGGCGACGTAGCCGCCGTTGCCGTCGGTCTTGCTGACCTGGTTCTTGACGAGGGTGGCGGTGAGGTCGAGCTGCTTGCCGTCGCGGTCGACGGTGACGGTGACCTGCTTGCCGGGGTTGGAGCGGATGTCGGACTGCAGGGCGGCCCAGTCGTCGACGGGCTCACCGTTGAACGCGACGATCTTGTCACCCGGCTTCAGGCCAGCGGCCTTGGCGGGGGCCTCCTCGTCGCCGGACCGGCACTTGGAGCGGTTCTCGCTGGCCTCGATGACGCAGTCCGAGACCTTGCTGACGGTGGTGGTCTGGGTCTGGGCGCCGAAGGTCATCATCACGCCGACGAAGATCACGACGGCCAGCACCAGGTTCATGAAGGGGCCGGCGAACATGACGATGACGCGCTTCCACGGCTTGCGCGTGTAGAACAGCCGCTTCTCGTCGCCGGGCTGGAGCTCCTCGAAGGAGGCCGCGCGGGCGTCCTCGATCATCACGCGCCAGGGGGAGGTCGAGCGGCTCTCGATCCGGCCGTCCTCGCCGGGCGGGATCATGCCGATCATGCGGATGTAGCCGCCGAGCGGGATCGCCTTGACGCCGTACTCGGTCTCGCCCTTCTTCTTCGACCAGAGGGTGGGCCCGAAGCCCACCATGAACTGGGGCACGCGCACGCCGAAGAGCTTCGCCGTCGAGAAGTGGCCCAGTTCGTGCCACGCGATCGAGAACGCCAGGCCGATCACGAAGACCACTATGCCGAGGATGAACATCAGGGTCGTCATGCACGGGCCTCCGCGGTCGTCCGCTCGGTGGGTTTGCCTGTCGAGGTGGTCGGTGTGGTGAGTTCGCGGGCCCTGGCGCGTGCCCAGGTCTCCGCTTCGAGGACGTCCGCCACGGTCAGGGAAGTTCCCGCGGCGGGGGTGCCGTGCTCCTGCACGACCCGCGTGACGGTCTCCATGATCGCGTCGAAGCGGAGACCCCCGTGCAGGAACGCGTCGACGCACTCCTCGTTCGCCGCATTGAACACCGCCGGTGCGGTGCCCGCGAGCTCTCCGACGTGCCGGGCGAGCCCGACCGACGGGAACGCGTCGTTGTCGAGGGGGAAGAACTCCCAGGTGGAGGCCCTGCTCCAGTCGAAGGCGGGCGCCGCGTCGGGGACGCGCTGCGGCCAGCCGAGGCCGATGGCGATGGGGCCCCGCATGTCGGGGGGCGTCGCCTGGGCCATCGTCGATCCGTCCGTGAACTCAACCATCGAGTGGACATACGACTGGGGGTGCACGACGACCTCAATGCGGTCGAAGGGAATGTCGTAGAGCAGGTGCGCCTCGATGACCTCCAGGCCCTTGTTGACCAGGGTCGCGGAGTTGATCGTGATGACCGGGCCCATGGCCCAGGTGGGGTGCGCGAGCGCGTCGGCGGGCGTGACGTCGGCCAGCTCCGCCTTCGTACGGCCGCGGAACGGGCCACCGGAGGCGGTGACGACCAGCTTGCGCACATCGGCGCGGGTGCCGGAGGCGAGGGCCTGGAAGAGGGCGGCGTGCTCGGAGTCGACCGGGATGATCTGGCCCGGCTTCGCCACGGCCTTCACCAGCGGGCCGCCGACGATGAGCGACTCCTTGTTGGCCAGCGCGAGGGTGCGGCCCGCCTCCAGGGCGGCGAGGGTCGGGGCGAGGCCGATGGAGCCGGTGATGCCGTTGAGCACGGTGTGGCAGTCGGAGGCGGCGACGTGGGTGGCGGCGTCCGGGCCGGCGAGGATCTCGGGCAGCGGCTCCCCCGCGCCGTACGCCGTGGCCAGGGCCTCGCGCAGGGCCGGTACGACGTCCTCGCGGGCGACGGCGACGGTCCGCACGCGCAGGCGGTGCGCCTGCTCGGCCAGCAGGTCCACCCTCCCTCCGGCGGCGGAGAGCCCGGTGACGCGGAAGCGGTCCGGGTTGCGCAGGACGAGGTCGATGGCCTGGGTGCCGATCGAGCCGGTCGATCCGAGGATCACTACGTCCCGTACTCCGTCGACCGGGTCGTAGACGAGATGCGGATCGGCGAGAGGGGCTGGACTGTCGCTCATCCCCCCATTGTGGCCGCATCCGGTCTCCGTCAGGACCGCGCGTCCCCCTGATGACCCGCTTCGTGCCGTCTGTGGTTGACGGGGCTGTTTCTCCGTTTGTGAAGCAGGCGTGAAGAAGGGGTGATATGACTTCTGGCCTGTCGGTCCGATTGTCGGATCAACCGACCATGAACGAGGACCCTGGGGGGATCCATGCACAAGCGCGTACGCGCTGCCCTGCCCGCGCTCGCCGGAGCGGTGGCCCTGACCGGCACCCTGCTCAGTAGCCCGGCGGAAGCCGCGGGGGGTGTGGTCATCTACCGGGTCTACTTCGACAGCCCGGGCAAGGACACGCGTTCCAACACGAGCCTCAACGGTGAGTGGGTGCAGATCAAGAACACGAGCTCGTCGGCGATCTCGCTGAAGGGGTGGGTGCTGAAGGACCCCGACAACCACAAGTACACGTTCCCGAACGTCAAGATCGGGGCGAAGAAGTACATCAAGGTCCGTACGGGGTCGGGCACGGACACGAGCGCGACCAAGTTCCAGAACCGCAAGGCCTATGTGTGGAACAACACGAGCGACACGGCGACGTTGTCCAGGGCGAGCGGGACGAAGGTCGATTCCTGTTCCTGGACGACGCGGGACGCCAGCGACAAGTACTGCTAGCCGCGCGCCTTTCGGGTGCCGCGCCCTGCCGTCGGGCGGGTGCGGGGCCGTGGCGGCTGGTCGCGCAGTTCCCCGCGCCCCTGAAGACGGCCCTGCGGGCCGATCTTCATGAGGCGCGGGGCGGCGTGTCAGGTCACTGGATGCGGCGGTGGACGTTCTCCTTCCCGCTCTCGCCCGGTGTCGCGTCCGCGATCCAGGGGCCCTCGCCCGACGGGTCGATCACGCCCTGCTCCAGCCATGCGTAGGCGCCGCCCAGGACACCCTTGACCACCTTGTGGTCGATGTCGTCGGTGTTCGTCCACAGGCGGCCGAAGAGTTCCTCGACGCGGATGCGGGACTGGCGGCAGAAGGTGTCGGCCAGTTGGTAGGCCTCGCGGCCGTGGTCGGTGGTGGTGCGGAGCAGTTCCGCGCGGACGACGGCCGCGCTCATCGCGAAGAGCTCGGCGCCGATGTCGACGATCCGGCCCAGGAAGCCCTGCTTGGTCTCCATCCGGCCCTGCCAGCGGGACATGGCGTAGAACGTGGAGCGGGCGAGCTTGCGGGCGCCTCGTTCGACGTAGCGCAGGTGGGTCGCCAGGTCGGGGTGGCCCGCCGGGTGGAAGTCGCCGTAGGTGCGCGGGAGTTGGCCCGGTCCGGCGACCAGTTTCGGCAGCCACTTGGCGTAGAAGACGCCCGCGTTCGCGCCCGCCTTCGCCTTGTCGGACAGGGACTTCTCCGGGTCGATGAGGTCGCCGGCCACGGTGAGGTGGGCGTCGACGGCCTCGCGGGCGATCAGCAGGTGCATGATCTCCGTGGAACCCTCGAAGATCCGGTTGATGCGCAGGTCGCGCAGCATCTGCTCGGCGGGCACGGCCCGTTCGCCGCGGGCCCGGAGGGAGTCGGCGGTCTCGAAGCCCCGGCCGCCGCGGATCTGGACCAGTTCGTCGGCGATCTTCCAGCCCATCTCGGAGGCGAAGAGCTTCGCGAGGGCGCCCTCGATACGGATGTCGTTGCGGTCCTCGTCGGCCATCTGGGAGGAGAGGTCCAGCACGGCTTCGAGGGCGAAGGTGGTCGCCGCGATGAAGGAGATCTTCTGGCCGACCGCCTCGTGGTGGGCGACCGGCTTGCCCCACTGCTCACGGGCCGCCGACCACTCCCGGGCGATCTTCAGGCACCACTTGCCGGCGGCCACGC
Source organism: Streptomyces sp. ATCC 21386 (assembly GCF_018728545.1). NCBI lineage: Bacteria > Bacillati > Actinomycetota > Actinomycetes > Kitasatosporales > Streptomycetaceae > Streptomyces > Streptomyces sp. ATCC 21386. The sequence goes on along the minus strand of NZ_JAAVVL010000001.1, from coordinate 2,040,003 downwards.
AGGACGCGGGCAGGGAGAGCCGCCCGGTGTTGAGGGTGGTCAGGGCGATCTTGAGGCCGGCGCCCTCGGGGCCGATGCGGTTCGCGGCGGGGACCCGGACCTGGTGGAAGCGGGTGACGCCGTTCTCGATGCCGCGCAGGCCCATGAAGGCGTTGCGGTTCTCCACGGTGACGCCGGGCGAGTCGGCCTCCACGACGAAGGCGGTGATGCCGCCCTTGTGCCCCTCGGACTTCGGGACGCGCGCCATGACGACGAGGAGGTCGGCGACGACGCCGTTGGTGGTCCAGAGCTTCACTCCGTCGAGGACGTAGTCGTCACCGTCCGGCACGGCCGAGGTGGCCAGTCGGGCGGGGTCGGAGCCGACGTCGGGCTCGGTGAGGAGGAAGGCGCTGATGTCGGTGCGGGCGCAGCGCGGGAGGAACTTCTCCTTCTGTTCGGGGGTGCCGAACAGTTTCAGCGGCTGCGGTACGCCGATCGACTGATGCGCCGAGAGCAGGACGCCGATGGCCGGGCTGGCCGAGCCGGCCAGGGCCAGCGCCTTGTTGTAGTACACCTGGGTGAGGCCGAGACCGCCGTACTTGGGGTCGATCTTCATGCCGAGGGCGCCGAGTTCCTTGAGGCCGTTGATCACCTCGTCGGGGATCCGGGCCTCGCGCTCGATCAGGGCCCCGTCGACCTTCGTCTCGCAGAAGGCGCGGAGCTTGGTCAGGAACTGCTCGCCGCGCCGGACGGCCTCGTCGGTGGGGAGCGGGTGGGGGTGGATGAGGTCGAGGCGGAACCGGCCCAGGAACAGTTCCTTGGCGAAGCTGGGCTTGCGCCAGGCCTGCTCCCGGGCGGCCTCCGCCACCTGGCGGGCCTCACGTTCTGTGACGACGGGCTTCTTGAGGGGTGGGGCGGACATGAGGCTCACCTCGCCGCGAATCGGGATCTCGTACCGATGGGTACCTGATTGGTTACCGATGGGTGCTACTCGATCGTTGGTACCCGATCCGGGACGACCCCGCCACCCCTCGCGTTCTAAGCTGAGGGCGACAACAGCGCCCTGAAGGGGCGCGGGGAACTGCGCGAGAAGCCCCACGGAACCGCAGCCGCCACCCGACACACCCCCACCCCCTCCCTTGGACGACCGGCGAATAATCGAAGCGCTTCGACAACCTATGGACACCCACTCACCGCCGAGCTACTGTCGAGCCACCCCCACTCGCCCTTGTTCACAGTCAGCGCACCATCGAAGCGCTTAAACACCCTTGGAGAGCTGGATGGTCACCCTCGCCGAGGTCGCCCAGCACGCCGGAGTCTCGGCGAGCACGGTGAGCTATGTCCTCAGCGGCAAGCGGTCCATCTCCGCCGGCACCCGGCAGCGGGTCGAGCGGAGCATCCAGGAGCTCGGCTACCACCCGAACGCGGGGGCCCGCGCCCTGGCGAGCAACAGGTCGAACATCATCGCTCTGATGGTCCCGCTGCGTACCGACATGTACGTGCCGGTGATGATGGAGATCGCCATCGCGGTGGCCACCACGGCCCGTACGTACGGCTACGACGTGCTGCTGCTCACCGGTGAGGAGGGCCCGGACGCGGTGCGCCGGGTCACGGGCAGCGGGCTCGCCGACGCGATGATCCTGATGGACGTGGAGCTCGACGACGAGCGGCTGCCGCTGCTGCGCGACACCGACCAGCCGTCCGTGCTCATCGGGCTGCCCGCCGACACCAGCGGTCTGACCTGCGTCGACCTCGACTTCGGGGCGACGGGCGCACTGTGCGTGGAGCATCTGGCGATGCTCGGCCACCGCGACATCGCCGTCATCGGCGAGGCACCCGCGGTGTACGAGCGGCACACCGGTTTCGCCGAGCGCACCCTCGACGGACTGCGGTCCCGGGCAAGGGAGTTGGGCCTGCGCGTGCTGCACCGGCCCTGCGAGGGCGGCTACGACGCGATGGCCGCGACCCTGGCCCGGATCTTCGACGAACGGCCCGGCACCACGGGGATCGTCGTGCAGAACGAGTCCGCGGTGGAGCCGCTGCTCGCGCTGCTGCGGCAGCAGGGGCGCGCGGTGCCGGAGGACGTCTCGGTGATCGCGGTCTGCCCGGACCAGGTCGCCGTACAGGCATCGGTGCGGCTGACGTCCGTGGCCATCCCCGCCCAGGAGATGGGCCGCCGGGCCGTGGAGCAGCTGGTCACCAAGCTGGAGGGCCGGGACGCCGAGGAAGTGGTGCTCCTCGCCCCCGAGTTGACGGTCCGCGCGAGCACGGGGCCGCTGTCCCCCACCGGCTGAGCCGACGGCGTACGTGAGCCGACGGCATGCGAGCCGGAGCCGTACGCAAGGCACCGCCCGCTTCGATTCCTTCCTTCACTCCTCCCTCCCAGGAGACCTCACGTGAATCAGCCTGCCGATAACCAGACCCCGACGGGTGCGGTCAGCCTCGCCCAGTCCTCCCCCACCGTCGGCACGTTCCGTGAGCGGGACGGTGCCCTGGAGTGGAGCGGACGTCAGGAGACCCTGCGGATCGAGCCCTGGGGCCCGGACGCGGTCCGGGTCCGGGCCCGCCTCGGCGGCCCGGTGCTCGACGGGCTGCCGGGCGCCCTGCTCGACGAGGCCGAGTCCACCGAGAGCAGCGTCAAGATCGAGGACGGGCTCGGGCGGTTGACCGTCGGCGCGCTCACCGTCGAGGTGGACGCGGAGGGCCTGGTCCGCTACAGCCGCACGGCCGACGGGAGCGAGCTGCTGTCGGAGGCCCGCGCCCACTTCTGGTGGCCCGGCCCGCGCCTCTACACGGCCGTCGGCAACGGGTACCACCGCCTGGAGCAGCGGTTCGCCGCGTACGACGACGAGAAGCTGTACGGCCTCGGGCAGCACCAGCACGGGCGGCTCGACCAGAAGGGTCTGGTGCTGGACCTGGTGCAGCGCAACGCGGAGGTCGGCATCCCGGTGCTCACCTCCAGCCGGGGGTACACCCTGCTGTGGAACAACCCGGCGATCGGCCGCGTCGAGCTGGCGGGAAACGGCACCCGCTGGGTCGCCGACTCGGCGCGGCAGATCGACTACTGGATCACCGCGGGCGATCCGGCCGACGCGCAGCGCCGCTACAGCGCGGCGACGGGCCGTACGCCGATGCTGCCGGAGTGGGCGGCCGGGTTCTGGCAGTGCAAGCTGCGCTACCGCACGCAGGACGAACTCCTCGCGGTGGCACGGGAGTACAGGCGGCGGGGGCTGCCCATCGACGTCATCGTGTGCGACTTCTTCCACTGGACGCATCTGGGCGAGTGGAAGTTCGACCCGGCCGAGTGGCCCGATCCGGCGGCCATGGTGCGGGAGCTGGACGAGCTGGGCATCAAGCTGGTCGTGTCCGTGTGGCCGTCGGTGTCGCCGCTGAGCGAGAACCACTCTGTGATGGAGCAGCGCGGGTACTTCATCGGGACGCAGTACGGCCCGATGGCGCACGCCGACTGGCCGGACAAGGAGGTCGCGTCGACGGTCCAGGTGGCCTTCTACGACGCGACGAACCCCGAGGCCCGTGAGTTCGTGTGGTCGCGGGTGAAGGAGAACTACCTGGACCGGTACGGCATCGACGCGTTCTGGCTGGACGCCTGCGAGCCGGAGCTCAAGCCGGGCTTCCAGGAGAACCTGCGCTACTGGGCGGGGCCCGGTCTGGAGGTCGGCAACATCTATCCGGCCGAGAGCGCGCGGACCTTCTACGAGGGGCTGCGGGCGGCCGGCCGGGAGGAGATCGTCTCCCTCAACCGGTCGGCGTGGGCGGGCAGTCAGCGGTGGGGGGCCGCGCTGTGGTCCGGTGACATCGGCACGGACTTCCCCACCCTGCGGCGGCAGATCGCGGCGGGGCTCAACACAGCGTTGTCGGGCATCCCGTGGTGGAACACGGACATCGGCGGCTTCCACGGGGGCGACCCCGACGATCCGGCGTACCGCGAGGTGATGGTCCGCTGGTTCCAGTTCGGGGCGTTCTCGCCGTTGATGCGGCTGCACGGGTTCCGGGAGCCCGGGATGCCGTTGGGGCCGGACATGACCGGCGGGCCCAACGAGGTGTGGTCGTACGGGGAGGAGGCCGGGGCGATCCTGGAGGCGTATCTGCGGCTGCGGGAACGGTTGAAGCCGTATGTGCTGCGGGTGATGCGGGAGGCCCACGAGGAGGGGCTGCCGGTGATGCGGCCGCTGTTCCTGGAGTTCCCCGAGGACGAGCGGGCCTGGTCCGTGGACGACGCGTATCTGTTCGGGCGGGATGTGCTGGTGGCGCCGGTGCTGGAGGCGGGGGCGACGGTCTGGACGACGTACCTTCCGGCGGGGGCGCGGTGGACCGACGCGTGGACCGGGGCGACGTACGAGGGCGGTGCGACCGTGACCGTCGACGCGCCGCTGGAACGGATCCCGGTGTTCCTGCGGGACGGGGTGTCCCTGCCGATCGCCGAGTAGGCCCGCAACCCGGTGAGGTGGAGGGGGTCTCCCGGCTCAAGGGCCGTTCGCCGGCCGGGTCTACGCTATGGCGCCACGGCCATCCCATGATCCTCAGGGGGTGTGCGCGACCCCCGAGTGAGTGGAGATGACAGTGAACAGCCGTACGGGAGACTCCCGCGCCCTGCGCGGGGGACGGCCTGGTCGTAGGGGTGGCGGGCCGGTGCGCAGACCGGTTCATCGGACGCGTACGACGATACGCACCACCGGCGGGTACGCCGGGCCCGGCGGGTACGTGGAGGTGCCGGCGGCGGTCGCGGCGCCCTCGGAACCGGTCGCGCCCCGTGGGTTCCTGCCGGGGCCCGCGCGGCACGTCGCCGCATGGAGCGCGCTCACCCTGCTGGTGACGGGTGTCGTGTGCGTGGGCGTGTGGATCTGTGTGACGTTCCAGACGGCGGTCACGCCGCTGCTGATCGCACTGCTCGGTACCGCGCTGCTCGGCCCGCTGTACCGGCGGCTGGTGGCGATGCGGTTCAACAGGTCCCTCGCCGCCGGGCTGACCTGTGCGGCCGTGCTGGTGGTGATGGGCGGGGCCGGGTACATCGTGGTCGCCGCGCTGATCGACACCGGTGACCAGATCATCTCGTCGCTCAGGGACGCGGCGAAGTCGCTCAGCGACGAATTCGGGCTGGCGGGGACGTCGTTGGACGACCTCGCCAAGAACGCCAAGGAGCTGCTGTCGAAGTTCGGCGGGACCGCCGCCTCCGGGGTGCTCACCGGGGTCAGCGCCGTCAGCGAGTTCGTGGCCAGCGCGGTCCTGGCGATGCTGCTGATGTTCTTCTTCCTGCGGGACTCCGACAAGGCGGTCGCGTCCCTGCACTCGCTCGCGCCGCGCGGCTCCGGTGACACGCTGGAGGTGATGGCCCGGCGCGCGTTCCGGGCGATCGAGGGCTATATGCGGGGGACGACACTCATCGCCTTCATCGACGGTGCCCTGATCGCCATCGGCCTGCTGATCCTCCAGGTGCCGGGCGCGGTGGGGCTCGGCGCGCTGGTGTTCGTCGGCGCGTACATCCCGTACCTCGGCGCGTTCCTGTCCGGGGCGGTGGCGATCCTGGTCGCGTTCGCGGACCGGGGCCTGGTGACGGCGCTGTGGGCGGTCGGGGTGGTCTTCGCGGTGCAGCTGATCGAGGGGAACGTGCTCCAGCCGATGATCCACAGCCGGACCGTGCAGATGCACCCGGCGGCGATCCTGCTGGCCCTGACGGCGGGGGCCTCCATCGCCGGCATCCTCGGCATGCTCCTGGCGGTGCCGCTCGTCGCGGCGGCCAGCGGGGTGCTGTCGGAGCTGCGGGCGCGGTACGGGGACGGACAGGGGCAGGACCAGGGGGTGAGCGTCCCGGCGGGGCGGACATGACGTGACGGTTCCGGGGCCCGTGCGGTGCCCGGGACCGTCGGCGGACGCACGGTGACACGTTCCGGGGACCACTCCCCGTTTATGCTGGGGTCCCCAGCCGGTCCGACGCGACGCGTGCCGTCCGTCGCTCTCCCGGAAAGGACACGCCCGTGCCCTCCACCCCGTCGGCCCTCACCCTGGTCAACCTCCTGCTCCGACCCACGCTCCGTTCCCGTCGCGACCCCGACCGGGTCTTCGCGCGGATCCTCGACGGGGCCGGATGGACCGACGGCGAGGAGGAGTACCTCGACGGCTTCCGGTCACTGCTGCGCGACTGGGCGGACGACCCGGGCCTGTCCCCGGTCGGCTGGCAGTCGGCGCAGGCCCATGTGCGCCGGCATCTCACCAACCGGGCCCGTGTCCGGCGGCTGATCGCCGAGAACCCGGCCGTCGAGGAGGAGCCGGTCGAGCGGCCGGTGTTCGTGGTGGGTCTGCCGCGCACGGCCACCACGCTCGCCCACGGCGTTCTCTCCCTCTCGGACGACCACCGGTCCCCGCGGTTGTGGGAGTTGCTCGCCCCCGGCCTCGAACCGTCGCCCGAGCAGCGGCGGAAGGCGATCACCTCGGCGCGCCGGATGCTCGACGGCACCCATCGGCTCGCCCCGCGCTTCCGCGAGATCCACCCCATGACCGCCGAGGGCCCCGAGGAGGACACGTTCCTTCTGCCGCACGCCCTGGTGCCGCTGTCCCAGGCGCATCTGCCGCGCTACCACGCCTGGCAGTTCGAGCGGGACTTCGTCCCCGACTACCGGCACCTCAAGCAGGTCTTCCAGGTGCTCCAGTACGGCCGCCCGCGCCGTCGCTGGATCCTGAAGTCGCCCTTCCACACCGGCAACCTCGACGCCCTGTTCGCCGTGTTCCCGGACGCCACGCTCGTGTGGACGCACCGAGATCCGGTGACCGCCGTCGCCTCGTTCTGCAGTCTGGTCGAGGTGGGCATGACCCTCTCCCGCCGCACGGTCGACCCCCACCACCTCGGCGCGACCTGGCTGGACCTGCTGAGCCGCTCGGTACGGCGGGGTCTCGCCGCCCGCGCCGGCCTCCCCCGCGAGGCCGTGGTGGACGTGCCGTACGCATGGCTCGGCTCCGATCCGGCCACGGGGGTGCCGAAGCTGTACGACGCCGTCGGCGCCCGCTGGACCGACGCGGACGCCGCCCGGCTGCCCCAGGTCGCCACCGGCCTCAAGGGCGCCCGCCCCCACCGCTACGACCTGGCCCGCTACGGGCTGACCCGCGAGGGCGTCGAGGCCGAGTTCACGGAGTACGAGGCGCTGCGGGCCGAGGTCGACCGCGCCTGACGCACGAAGGCTCCCGGCCGCCGGCGGTCGCCGTCGGCCGGGGGCCCGCTCGTCCCGTGGTGACTAGCCGACGACCCGGCCCACCTCGATCCGGTCGATGTTCGGCGCCCAGGCGCCCGCGTTGCCGAAGGTCACCTTGTTGGCTCCCTTCCTCAGGTCGACCGGGACGCCCACGGTCCAGTAGTCGTCCCAGCTCCAGGTGTTCTTGAAGGTGACCGTGCGCGGTTCACCGTCCCCGACCGTGATGTCCGCCGTGCGGGACATGATGTCGGTGTTGTAGGCGTGGCCGTTGTCGCGGCGGTCGTTGTGGGCGTAGTGGACGACCAGGACGTACCGGCCGGCGGTGGGGGCGTCCACCGTGAACTGGGCGGTGGAGTCCGCGCCGTTGCCGAGCCGGCCGATGTACGAACCGCCCGAGGCGTGGGGGGAGTCCACGAGTCGGGCCCCGCCGGTGAGTGTGGCGGTGGCGGCCTCGTACGCCAGGGTCCCGGTGGTCGAGCCGGCGCCCGTGACGTCGACGGAGCGCACGGCCGAGTGCTTGGCGGTCGCGGTGATCCGGTTGTTGCCCGCGACCAGGTAGAGCCGCAGCGGCCGGTCGGGCACCGCCGCCACCGCCTGCCCGTGCAGGGCGAGCCGCACCGGCGCCGACGCCCGGGGCACCACCCGGTAGTAGCCGTCGCGCGGGGCGTACACGTCGAAGACCGCCTTGTCGCCGGAGCGCAGCACGAGCGCGCCGGTGCCGACGCCGGCCGAGGAGGAGTAGTCGTACGACGGCTTCCCGCTGACGTCGGCGAGGGTGGCCTCGTAGGAGGCGGCGGGCTCGCCGGTGCGGGCGGTGAGGTCGATCCGGTCGAGGGTGACCTCGGTGTCGCCCTTGGCGAGGGTCAGTCGGTGGGTGCCCGCCGTGAGCCGGACGGTGAGGTCCTTCTTGGCGCGGTAGGTCCAGTTCTCGGTGGAGGGGTAGGTGACCGTGACCGGTTCGCCGCCGTCGACGGTCAGCTTCTGGGTGGCCGGGGTCCCGGACTGGTTGCCGTAGAGGATCGCCAGGTCGTACGTGCCGTTCTCGGGGACGGACACGGTGAAGTCGACCTTGCTGGTGGGCTGGTCGAGGGAGCCGACGTCCTTGGTGCCGGAGGCGGCGTAGCCGTTGGCGTTGCTCACCGTGCCCTGGGTGTAGACCTTGCCGTCGGTGATCGCGGCGTCCTCGGCCTCGTAGGAGGCGCTCCAGGGGACGGCGGGCGTGGTCGGGGTGCCGGAGCCGCCCGGGGTGAGGACGACGCGGTAGGCCGACATCTTGTGCAGGCCGCGCAGCGGCACGGTGACCGTGCCGTCGTCCGCGATCCGCGCCTTCGTGCGGGACAGGACGCGCGGGGCGGCGTGCTGTCCCTCGTAGCCGGACCAGGCGGCCTCGGCGACGGTCGCGGTGACCGTGCGCCCGAAGAGGGACCGGGGGACCTTCTGGACCACGACGTCCGCGTCGCCGGCGGAGCCGCCGAGCAGGACCTGGGCCTGACGGCGGGAGGTGTCGAGGGAGGCGAGGCCCTGGAGGGTGTCGACGGTGTTCGCGCGCGGCGGGGTGACCTTGACGGTGTTCCCGGTCAGACCGGCGTACCAGCGGAAGAACCACCAGCCGCCGTTGGGGATGTTGGAGCGGACGACGTTGCCGTCCAGGTTGCCGGCCGCGTCCCAGTAGGCCTGGTTGGCGTACACCTTGTTGCGCTCGAACATCGAGACCCACTGGACGAGTTGGCCCGGGACGGAGAGGTCGCGGCGGTTGGCGTACTCGTCGATGTTGATCTTCAGGGGGGCCACGCCCGCCGCCCGCTCCAGTGCGCGGTAGTCGTCGTAGTGCCCCTGGAAGTCGCGGAGTGATCCCGAACCCAGTTCGTGCCAGGTCATCACCTGCGGCAGGACGTTCTCGCGCTTGGCGAAGGCGAGGAAGTCCCGCAGCAGGCGGGTGTGGTAGCCGGCCTCGTTCGGGCCGGCGATGCGCGCGTCGGGGTCGATCGCGCGGATGCGTTCGTAGACCGTCTTCCAGTCCCGGAAGAACCGGTCGCGGTTGACCTCGTACTGGGCCTGGTCGGCGACGTCGAGCTTGTACCAGATCTGGTCGGGCTCGTTGAACGGGATGTAGACGAAGCGGTCGCTGTTCGGGTCGGCCGAGACCTGCTCGACGATCCTGTCGACCTTGGGGAGGTAGTCGTCGATGCCGAGGTCCTCGTACGGCCACTTGGCGTAGATGTCCTGCATCATCACGTTGATCTCGCCGCCGCCGTTGCGGAAGAACGACCTGGAGACGGTGAGCGCGTCACCGTTGGGGTGCTGGGCGCCGCCCTCCGGCTTCTGCGAGATGCTGGTGATCTTCAGCGGCGCGAGGACCGCGTCACTGGGCACCCCGTCGTCGCTGAGCCCGTACAGCGCGCCGTTGGCGCCGTGCATCACCGGGCCCTCGGAGGCGGAGAGGTCGACGGTGAGGCGCTGCGGATCGGCGACCGCGGCCGCGGCCGGTCCGGTGTCGGGGAGGGTGCTGCCTGCCATGGCGGTGACTCCAAGTAGCGCTGTGACCAGGGCGGTTCTCGTTCGGGACCTGCTGCGGTGCCGACTGCGGGCTCTCGTGCGGGTGGGGGTGATCACGCGGCTGGACCTCCGGTCGTTTGACGGCTCCACTGGTGATTCCGGACACGTCTGGGGGGGCGGAGAGCTCGGTCGGAGTGTGTGGTCGGAGAACTGGGTGACTTCGCGCGGGGCTGGAGAGGCCGAACAGGGTGGCGCTGGGGGTCAGGGCTTCGCGGGCGGGGGCCCGACGCTCTCCCGCACCACCAGTTCCGGGACGGAGACGGGGTGCGGGGCGATCTGCGCGGACTCCTCGACCACCCCGTGCAGCAAGGCGAACGCGGACCGCCCAAGGCCGGTGAAGTCCAGCCGGACCGTCGTCAGGGACGGGGTCAGATAGGCGGAGTGCGGGGCGTCGTCGAACCCGGCGACGCTGACCTCCCCCGGCACCGACCGCCCGGCCTCGTGCAGCGCGCGCAGCACGCCGAGCGCGAGGTCGTCGTTGCCGCAGAGGATCGCGGTGACCGCCGGGTCCCCGGCCAGCCGGCGGCCGGCCGCGTGACCGCCCGCCGGGCCCCAACTGCCCTGCACCGGACGGGGTTCGGGCGCCCCGGCCTCCTTGAGCGCCTGCCGCCAGCCGGAGGTACGGGCACTGGTCCGCCGGGTGCTGGAGGGGATCGCGACGTAGTGCACGGTCTCGTGGCCGAGGGAGAGGAGGTGGCGGGTCGCCTGGCAGGCGGCCTCGCGGTCGTCGGTCCACACCCAGGGGCGGTCGCCGCCGGGCGGGGCGGCCGGCGTCTCCACCACGCCCACGACCGGCAGTTCGGCGGGCACGGCCCCGAGGGCCGCGACACCGGCCGGATCGTAGGCGATCACGATGAGACCACCGCCCACGTCCGCCGCGCGACGCACCTCGGCGGCGACTGCGGCCTCGTCCGCCGATTCCAGGACGCCGATGCCGACCGCGTACGACGCCGACCGCGCCGCCTCCTCGATGCCCTGGAGGATCGAGGCGTAGCCGTAGTGCGTGGTGTTCGCGGTCAGGACGGTCACCGCCCGGCTGCGGCCGCTGGCCAGCGCGTGCGCGGTGACGTTCCGCCGGAAGCCCAGCTCGTCGATGGCGGCCTGCACCCGCTCCCGGGTCGACTGCTTGACGCTGGGGTGGTCGTTGATCACCCGCGAGACCGTCTGGTACGAGACCCCGGCGGCGGTCGCGACGTCCCGGATGCTCGCCGGGCGCCTTGTGTGACCGGTCACATGCATGCCAGGATTGTGACCGGTCACACAGAGGGCGTCAAGAGAACGCACGAGAGTTCCACGCGGGCGCCTCCGGCTGCGGACGGCACACGGGCAGGTGGTTCGGACGGCCAGGGAGGGGAATCGACGTGGACTCGGGTGCGAACGATTTCGGCGGGGGCGGGCCGGAGAGCGAGCCAGAAGACGGTGTGACGGGCGGCCAGGCGGGTGCACGGGCGGGTGGCGTGACGGGCGGTGTGACCGTGCCCGGTCGCGCGGGCACGGTCTTCGGCTGGGGGCACCCGGCCGTCGCGAGCGTGTTCGCGACGGCTGCCGACGGGACCCTGCGGCTGATCCGGCTCGGGCCCTCCGGTGACACCGTGGATCCCGAAACCGCACTCCCGCTCGTCGAGTTGACGGCGTTCGGGCACGGCAGCGGGTGGTCGGGGCCGCGGTTCACGGGGACGGCGTTCGGGGCGAGGCTCGTGTACCGGGGGCACCGTGCCGAGGGGGGAAGGGGTGGCCGTGGCGGTGATGGCGGCGGCGACTGGGAGCGGCTGACCGTCGAACTTCAGGATCCCGTGACCGGGTTGACCGCGTTCGTCGAGTTGTCCTCCCCTGCCGGGGTCGCCGTCCTCCGCTCCCGGGTACGGCTGCGCAACGACGGTGCCGAGCCCCTCGTCGTGCAGTCCGTCAGCAGTCTCCTCCTCGGCGGGCTGCCCTCCCCCGACGACCTCGATGTGCACCGGGCGCGCAACGACTGGCTCGCGGAGTGCCGTTGGTACGCCGAGCCGCTGCGGGCGACGGTCGCCGACATCAGCGTCGACGCCCATCAGCACGACAGCCGGGCGGCGCTCACCCTGACCGGGCGCGGGAGTTGGCCCAGCGACGGGCATCTGGCGATGGGGGCGCTCACGGAGCGGGGTGGGGACGGGGGTGAGGCCGGGGACGGGAACCGGGAGCGCGGCAGGGGCCGGGCCTGGGTCTGGCAGGTGGAGTCGGCGGCCGGTTGGCGCTGGGACCTGGGGGAACGGGCGCACGGCACGTATCTCGCGCTGAACGGGCCGACGGACGCGGAGCACCAGTGGCGGGTGCGGCTCGCGCAGGGCGAGACGTTCACCACCGTGGCGGCGGCGCTCGCGCTCGGGTCGGGAGGCGGGTCGGGACCGGGGTCGATGGTCGGCTCGGCGCTTGGGGCGGGGCGCGGCTCGGGGCTTGGGGCGGGGCGCGGCTCCGGGCTTGGGGCGGGGCGCGGCTCCGGGCTCGATGACGCGCTGGCGGCGCTGACCGCGTACCGCCGTGCCGTTCGCCGCCCCCATCCCGACCACGACACGCTTCCCGTGATCTTCAACGACTACATGAACACGCTGATGGGCGACCCGACCACCGCGAAGCTGCTGCCGCTGATCGACGCGGCGGCGGACGCGGGCGCCGAGTACTTCTGCATCGACTCCGGCTGGTACGACGACACGGTGGACGGCGGCTGGTGGGACGGCGTCGGCGAGTGGCTGCCGTCGTCGCGCCGGTTTCCGACGGGGGGTACGGACGGTGGGGCGGCCGCAGAGGCCGGTGGTCATGGCGGGGCGGGGGCGAGCGGCGGCCCCGGTGCCGGGGCGGGGGCGAGCGGCGCAGCCGGAGGGAGCGGCACCGGCACGGCCGAAGCGGGCCGGGCGGCCGGCGGCGAGGCAGGAGCGGGTGGCCCGGTCGACGGGGGGATCCGTGCCGTGCTGGGCCGGATCCGGGAGCGCGGCATGGTTCCCGGGCTCTGGCTGGAGCCCGAGGTCGTCGGCGTGCGCAGCGCGGTCGCGGCGGAGCTGCCGCCGGAGGCCTTCTTCCAGCGCGACGGCGTGCGGCTGACGGAACAGGGCCGCCACCAGCTCGACCTGCGCCACCCGGCGGCCCGTGCCCACCTCGACAGGACGGTGGACCGTCTCGTCGGGGACTGGGGCGTGGGCTACCTCAAGCTCGACTACAACATCGTGATCGACCCCGGCACGACCGCCCCCGGCGATCTCTCCCCCGGCGCCGGCCTCCTGGGCCATGCCCACGCCTACCTGGAGTGGCTCTCCGACGTCCTGGACCGCTACCCGCACCTCGTCGTCGAGAACTGCGCCTCCGGCGGGATGCGCATGGACGGCGCCACCCTGGCCGTGGCCCAGCTCCAGTCCACCAGCGATCAGCAGGACCCGCTGCGCTGTCCCCCGATCGCCGCCGCCGCGCCCACGGCGGTGCCCCCGGAGCAGGGCGCCGTCTGGGCCTATCCGCAGCACGAGTACGAGGACGACCTGATCACGTTCACCCTGGGCGGCGCCCTCCTGGGCCGCATCCACCTGTCGGGACACCTGGACCGCATGACGGAACGTCAACTCCGTCTTGTGCGTGAGGCGGTGGGCACGTACAAGTCGATTCGCGGGGACCTGGCGCGTGCCGTGCCGTTCTGGCCGCTCGGCCTGCCGGGCTGGACGGACGAGTGGCTGGGGCTGGGGCTGCGCGCCGAGGACGGACGAGGACCGGCGTACGTGTCCGTGTGGCGGAGGGGTGGCGCGCCCGAAGTACGGTTCCCGGTGGCGCACTTGAGGGGCTCGGATCGGCCCGTGCACACCGAGGTCCTGCACCCCTCGGCCGCGCGCGCGGACTCGGCGGTGTCCTGGGACCCCGCCACCGGCGAACTCCGGGTCTCGGTGCCGCGCGTCCCCGGCGTCCTGCTGATTCGCCTGACCCAGGAGGAGCGGGCCAGGGCCTAGAGGGCAAGGGCCCGGGACGATCCGAGCCGGCACCGCGTGGGAGCGCGGCACCGGCTCGGACTCGTGCGCGGGCCTAGTCACGACCCGTTCGCCGCCGACGTCCGCAGATCAACTGCTGCTGACCGTCAGGTTGTTGGTGGTGAAGTTCAGGCCGCCGGAGGACGAGGTGACCTCGAAGCCGAACTGGACGTCACCGATGGTCTCGTTGCCCATCCAGCCCTTGGTGTCCTTGATCCACTTGAGAATGGGGAGGATCTGGACCGTGCCGGAGTTCGAGTCGGAGGTGCGCAGGAAGGAGAAGACCTCGTTGGCCCCGTTGCTGCCCTTGTAGACGCTCCAGGTGTGGCCGCCGAGCGTGACGTTGCCCTGCGCGGTGCCGAGCGGACCGACGGCTCCGTTGTAGTTGACCCAGAGCATGATCTCGTAGTCGTAGTCCGTGTCCCAGATGTCGTACGACGAGTTGTACGCGCCCGACGACGGGACCGTCACGTTGTAGCTGCTGTTGAGCGAGCCGAGCGAGGTGATCGTCCTGTTGATCACCTTCTTGGAGTTGGGGTACGACTTGATGCCGCCGGTGTTGGGGTGGTTGGCCCAGACTCCCCAGTTGGTACCGGAGTTGGCCCAGATGCACTGGCTGCCGGCGCCGGAGCCCCAGATGTTGTTGTAGAGCGTGTAGCCGTTGAGACTGGTGTTGCCCCACTGGTCGCACGAGTTCCAGACGGCGGCCGAGGCGGGGGCGGAGGCGAGGCCGATCGTGGCGCCGAGCGCGAGCGCGGGGGCGAGCAGGGCCTTGCCGATCCGGCCCAGGGTGCGGGTGCGGGTGCGTAGTGCCATGGGTGTCGGTTCCTTCCATGGGTGGGGGGACGTGCGGGGTGGGGAGCTACCGCGCCCCCGTGGGGAGGACGCGGTCTTCTCCGGCACCGGGGCCGGGCCGATCACTGCGGACGCCGACCCGCCGCGGAGCCGGGGAAGTCATGGGCATGGTCACGGTCCCGGCTTCAGCACCGCCACGCCGTGCCGACCGAGCGACAGCGACCCGGTGACGGTCGCCCCCGTCAGCAGGTCGCGATGGGCACCGGGCACGTCGACGGTGACCTCGTCGCGGCCGTGGTTGAGCACGAACAGCAGGTCGCCGCGGAGCACCGCCTCGACCCCGCCGGGCAGTCCGTCCAGCACCGGCCGAACCCCGGCGTCGGCGGCGATCCGCCCCAACAGGGCACGCAGTTCGGCCGGTTCGGGCAGCGTGGAGACGTACCAGGCGCGTCCCTTCCGCAGCACCGCCGGGAGACCGTCGAGTTCGCCGCCCTTGTAGGGAACGGCCTCGTCCACGTCCGCCGGCTCGATCTCCTCGGACCACAGCGTTCCCCGGAAGACGCCCCGGGCGCCGTCGCACTCGACCTCCTCCCCCGGATCGAGCGGCCACCACTCCTGCAGGGTGCGGATGCCGAAGAGGTCGCGCAGCCGGGCGTCCATGCCGCCGGGGCGCACCCGGTCGTCCTCGTCGGCGACACCGGTCAGGAAGCCGCTGACGAGGGTGCCGCCGCCCCGCACGTACGCGAGGAGGTTGTCCACGGCCGCGTCCGTGAGCAGGTAGAGCTGCGGTACGACGACGAGACGGTGCGCGGAGAGATCGTGCTCGGGGTGGGCGAAGGCCGTGGTGAGGTTGGCCTCCCAGAGCGCGCGGTGCCAGGCGCCCACGACCTGCGGGAGATCGACCTCGGACGACAACCGGCCGTCCTGGGCACCGGCCCACCAGGAATTCCAGTCGAACAGCACGGCGATGTCCGCCTGGATGTGTCGGCCTGTCACCTCGCTCGCGATGGCCGCGAGTTCCCGGCCGAGCTGCTTCACCTCCTGGTAGACGCGCCCCTGCTCACCCGCGTGGCCGACCATGCCCGAGTGGAACTTCTCCGCGCCCTGCCGGGACTGCCGCCACTGGAAGTAGCAGACGGCGTCCGCGCCACGAGCCACGGCCTGGAAGGACCACAGACGGTTGAGCCCGCGGGGTTTGGGGTGGTTGACCCCGCGCCAGTTGACGGGCCCCGCCGCCTGCTCCATCAGCATCCAGGGGCCGCCGCCCGCCTGGGAACGGGTCATGTCCTGGACCAGGGCGCCGTTCTGCGCGCCGAGCGGGTCGCGCGGATCCGGGTAGAGGTCGACCGAGACGACGTCCTCCTCCTCGGCCCACCGCCAGGCGTCCTGCCCCACCCACATCGGCATGAAGTTGGTGGTGACCGGAAGGTGGGGGGTGTGCCGGCGGACGATGTCGCGCTCCATGACGTAGCACTCCAGGAGCATGTCGCTCGTGAAGCGTTTGAAGTCGAGCACCTGGGTGGGGTTGCGCAGGTAGTGGGCCCGGCGCGGCGGGAGGATCTCGTGCCAGCCGTCGTAGCCCTGGCTCCAGAACGCGGTGCCCCAGGCGTCGCCCAGCGCTTCGAGCGTGCCGTACTTCCGCCGCAGCCACACCCGGAAGGTGCGCGCCGCCTCGTCGCCCCAGTCGTAGGTGCAGTACTCGTTGTTGATGTGCCACATCGTGAGGGCCGGGTGGTCGGCGTAGCGGGCGGCGAGATCCTCGGTGATGGCGGCGGCGTGACGCCGGTAGGCGTCGCTGGAGTGGGAGAAGTGCTGGCGGGAGCCCCACCACTCGATCCGGCCGTCCTCGTCGCGCGGGAGGGTCTCGGGGTACAGGCGCCCCATCCACGGCGGCGGAGAGGCGGTGGGGGTGGCGAGGACGACGCCGATCCCGCTCGCGTGCATCAGGTCCATCAACCGGTCGAGCCAGCCGAACTCCCGTGCTCCGGGCCGGGGTTCGAGCTTGGCCCAGGAGAAGACACCGAGGGTGACGGAGTTGACGCCCGCCTCCCGCATCAGGCGTACGTCCTCGTGCCACATCTCCTCGGGCCACTGCTCGGGGTTGTAGTCGCCCCCGAAGAGGATGCGGCCGCGGGTGGCGTCCGCCAGGGACGGTGCCGTCAGCCCCGCAGGCCCCTTCAGTCCCGTCGACCCCGTTGGCCGCGTCGATCCCGTCGGTCCCATCGACCCCGTCGATCCCGCCGGCCCCGGCATCAGACCGGCTCCCCGTACTGGATGCCGCGCCCGTTGGTGCCCAGGTACACACGGCCGTAGACGCGCGGGTCGCCGACGATGACCTCGCCGGTCCAGCCCCACTGGTGGGCGTCGTCGTTGATACGGGTCCAGGTCTTGGCGGCGTCGTCGGAACGGTGGACGGCGGTCCGGGTCTCCGTCGAGCCGACCTGGTAGATCGCCGGGTAGTCGGCGCCCGGGGCCGCCTTGCCGAAGCCGAGGGTGTAGGAGGCCCGGCAACTGTCGACCTTGGAGAAGACCGCCCCCGCGTCGGTGGACCGGTACAGCCCGTTCGTCTTCGCGCTCAGCCACAGGTCACCGGTGCGTCCGGGGGCCGCGACCACCTTGAACTGGATGTCCCCCGCGGGCAGTCCGGTGGCCCGGGGCGAGAAGGAGGCACCGCCGTCCGTGCTCGCGTACAGCGTTCCCGCGTCGGTGTCGTAGGCGTAGAAGCGCGCCGGGTCGACCGGATCGGCGACCGGCGTGGCGCCCTTGGGGAAGGAGGGGACCTCGGCCCAGGTCGCGCCGTGGTCGGTGGAGCGGTGGGCCGCGTACTTCGTGCCGTCCCAGTGCGCGAAGGACCACAGCAGCACGCTGCCGTCGGCGTTCACGGCGATCGGTCCCGGCGCACTCTTCGCGATGTCGGGCTGGGTCCCGAAGGGCTCCCAGGTCCGGCCCCCGTCCTTCGAGCGGGCCCCGTTGCCGTGGTCGCCCCAGCCGGTGCGAACCACGTACGACGGCTTCGCCGCGGCCTGCGCGAGTCCGGTCGCCGATCCGAACACGGGGTTCGACGCCATGCCGCGCGACGGTGAGGCGGTGAGCCGCTCGTGGTACATCGTGCCGATGTCGCCGCAGCCGCTGATCAGGTGCGCCTGCCCGGTCGGGGGCGAGATCAGCTGGCGTACCGCCGTCTCCTCCAGGCCCCGGATCTGCGGGGCCCAGTTCTTCAGGTCCCGGGTGCCGTAGAGGGTCGCGCCGGTGCCGTAGACGAGGTGCTTCGAGTCGTACGGGTCGAGGGCGAGCGCCTGGATCCACCAGCCGAACTTGGGCTTGTCGGCGCCCCACTTGAGATAGGGGGTCTCGGACACGTCGAGTACGGCGGAGTCCTTGAGGGACGTCCAGGTGCGGCCGCCGTTGGTGGACCGGAACAGGGTGTCGATCTCGGCCCAGCGGTTGTTGGTGGACACGACCACCGTGCCCGGACGGCGGGCGTCGACGGCGACCCCGCCGTAGCCGAAGGCGTCGGTGCCGCCGTCGGTCGCGGTGCCGCCCGGCTTCACGGGGGTCACCTCGGTCCATGTGCCGTTGGCGGTGCGGAGCTTGTGCACGCTGCCGTCCGACTGGCCGTTGGGGCCGGGGGCGTTCGCGTACGTCACGTACAGCTCGCGGGTGTGCCGGTCGTAGGCGGCGCGGATCGGGACCTTGGCGGCGGCGCCGGTCGGGCTGCCGGGGACGGCCTCCCAGGTGGTGCCGTCGCCTGTGCGGAAGAGGTTCGCCGTCGCGGAGGTGCCGTCGGCGTCGCCCCAGCCGGCGTACACGGTGCGGCCGGCGGCCACGAGCAGGGTGACACCCTGGCCGGAGGCGCTCGGGGCCGCCGGGAAGCCGGTCACGGGCGCCCAGGTGGCGCCCCGGTCCGTCGACCTGAGCAGACCGTCGTGCCGGGTGCCCAGCCACAGGGTGTCGCTGTCGCGCGGGTCGACGAGGAGCCGTTCGCCCGTGCCCCGGCCGTCCTCGTTGGCGCCGAGCTTCACGGTCAGGTCGCTGCGGGTCCAGGTGGCGCCGCGGTCGTCGGAGCGCAGGATCGCGCCGTTGCCGGCCCAGGGCTGGGTGTAGGTGCCGAGGGCGAGGTAGACGCGGTCCGGGTGGGCGGGGTCGAGGGCGATGGCCTCCACACCGAGGAGGTTCCAGTCGTCCCAGCCGAGGTGGTCGGTCAGCGGGGTCCAGCGGGCCTTGCGGTCGTCCCAGCGGTAGGCGCCGCCGATGTCGGTGCGGGCGTAGGCGAGACCGCGTCTGGCCGGGTGGAAGAGGACGCCGCTGACGAAGCCGGTGCCGCCGATCACGGCGTTGCGCCACCGGTAGCCTCCGGCGGTCGAGCCGCTTCGAGCCTCGGTGGCGTGGGCCTGGGCTGTCGGTGCGGGGAGGGTCGTGAGAGCCGCGGCGGCCGCGGTGCCGGCGAGTACGATGCGGCGGGTCGGGTGGGAGGTGCGCATGACATACCTCGTCTTGTACGGGGGAGGGGTGGGGTGGGTGGAGCGCCCCATGGCTCGGGGGTTCCGGTGCGTGGACGAGTGCGGGTGGTTCGTGGCCGGTCGCGCAGTTCCCCGCGCCCCTGTAGGGCCTACGGCCCCTTCGGGCTGGAAAGCACGGGCGCAGCCCCTGCTTTCCAGGGGCGCGGGGAACTGCGCGAGAAGCCCCACGCACCCGCACCCGCCGACGAACCCGCGCCCCCGAGTCGCAAGGCGCCCCGGTCAGCCCTTGATCGCGCCGGTGAGCATGCCCTTCTTGAAGTGCTTCTGGACGAAGGGCGAGAGCACCGCGACCGGCAGCAGGGCCATCACCATGACCGCCATCTGAACGGCCAGGCCGGACAGCTGACCGGTCCTGATCGCCTGGCTCAGTCCGACCGGCGCTTCCTGCTTCTGCACGAGCTGGATCATGACGTTCTGCAACGGCATCATGTCCTGGTCGTTCAGGTAGATCGACGCGTTGAACCAGGCGCTCCAGTACCCGACGGCGTAGAACAGCGTGATCACGGCGAGGACGGCCCGGGACAGCGGCATGACGATCTGCCAGAGGATCCGGAGGTCACCCGCGCCGTCGATGCGCGCGCTGTCGATGAGTTCCTGCGATATCCCCATGAAGAAGCCCCGCAGCACGAGGATGTTGAAGATGCTCACCGCGCTCGGCAGGATCAGTGCGAGATAGGTGTCCATCAGTCCGAGGGACTGCACCAGCAGGTAGGTGGGGATGAGCCCCGCGCTGAAGAACATGGTCGCCAGCAGCGTCATCAGGATCCAGCGGTGCCCGAAGGATCCGCTGCGCGACAGACCGTAGGCGCACAGGACGGACACCGCCATGGAGAACACTGTGCCGACCAGGGTGATGAGGATGCTGATGACCGCGGCGCGGGTGACCTGACCGCCGCTCAGCAGTTCCTCGTAGGCGATGAAGGTGATGCCCTTGGGCACGATCACCAGGCCGCCCGCCTCGTCGATGGTCCTGCGGGACGACAGACTGGTGACGACCACGATCCACAGCGGGAAGAGGACCGCCAGACACGCGAACGACAGGGCGATCCCCTTGCCCGCGACGCCGGCCTTCGAAGGTGCCTCCTCCCAGGCCGGTCGGGGCGGGGCCTGCCACCAGCGGGGGGTCCTCTCCCGCCGGTCCGGCTCGGTGTCCTGGCGCGGCCGCGCCATCACGGACGTCATTTCTTGTACACCCCCTGCTCGCCCATGAGATGGGCCACCTTGTTGGCGGCGAGCACCAGGCCGATGCTGACCACGCCCTTGACGAGGCCGGCGGCGGCCGCGTAGCCGAAGTCCTGGTTGCGTACGCCGTTCCACCACACGAAGGTGTCGAGGACCTCCCCCGCGCCCGGTCCGACACCGTCGCGTTGCAGCAGGATCTGTTCGAACCCGACGGTCAGGGCGTCGCCGACGCGCAGGACGAGCAGAAGGGCGATCACCGGACGCAGGGCGGGAAGCGTGACGTGCCACATCCGGCGCCATCGTCCGGCACCGTCCATCGCGGCGGCCTCGTAGTGGTCCGTGGGCACCGAGGCCAGCGCGGCGAGGAAGACGATGATCCCCCAGCCGGCGTCCTTCCACACGCTCTGCGCGGTGATCAGGAACGGGAAGGTGTCCGGGTTGGTCATGATGTCGAAACCGTCGTAGCCGTTCTGCCGCAGCAACTGGGAGAGCATCCCGGCGCCGCCGAACATCTGCTGGAAGACGGCGATGACGAGCACCCAGGAGAAGAAGTGCGGCAGGTAGAGCACGGCCTGGGCGACGGCCCGAACCCGGGGCCGGATCACGCTGTTGATGAGCAGCGCGAGCAGGATCGGGATCGGGAAGAACAGCACGAGCTGGACGAAGAACAGCACCAGCGTGTTCTCGACGGCGTTCCAGAAGGCCGAGTCCTCGAAGATGCGCTGGAAGTTCTCCAGGCCCACGAAGGGACTGTTCAGCATGGACACGATGCCGTTGTCGCTGATGTAGGGGTCGTAGTCCTGGAAGGCGACCACATTGCCGAGCACCGGCAGGTAGTTGAAGACCAGGACCAGCACGACGGCCGGCAGCGTCATCAGGAGCAGGACCCGGTCGCGTCGGAACCTGACCCGCAGGCTCAGCTTCTCCGGGGGGCGTTTCTCGGGGGAGCCGGTGGTGCCGTCGGGTGTCACCCGGGTCTTCACCGGCGTGCTGGCCTCGGTCTCGCTGCGAGGCACCGTGCTGTGGGACACAGCCGCTCTCCTTGCCTCAGAGCCCGGTCAGCTCGCCGCCGAACCGTTCTCGTCGAGGAGCTTCTTGTACCAGTCGCGCAGCTTGTCGCCGCCCTTGCTCTTCCAGTCGGACACGGCCTGCTGCATGTCGCCGATCTTCTTGTGCCCGCGGATGATGTCGTCCTCGAGCTGCTCGAAGTCGTTGGCGAGGTTGGTGTAGCGGGAGGGCTCGGTGATCTGCAGGCCCCAGAAGGACGACTTCTTGGTGAAGGCGCCCATCCGCTGCTGCCATTCGACCTGGGCCTTGGTGTAGTCCGGGAGGTCGGGGTGCGCGATGGTCGGGGCAGGGCTCGCCACCATGACATAGGCGTTGATGACCTCGTTGTTGCCCTTGTCGTTCTTGACGGGGACACCGTCCTTGAGCGTGTAGTGGGTGCCCTCGACGCCGTAGTTGGTCATCATCCACTCCTTGGTGCCGTACGGCGCCGCGGTGACGTTGGCGACCGCCAGCACGTCGCGGATGACGGACTCGGAGGCCTTCTTGCTGACGAAGGCGAAGATGTTGGCCGGCATCGTGGCGTACAGCGTCGGGTCACCGCCGTCGTGGCCCCAGATGTCCATGCCCCAGACCTTGACGTCGGGGTTCTGGGTCGAGAAGGAGGCCTGGTGCCCGTACCAGCCGGACATGTCGGTGTTCCAGATCAGGAACTCGCCGGCGGCGAACTTGGTTGCCGGGTCGGCGATCTGGCTCTTGCCCAGCTTGAAGTTGGGGTGGACCACTCCGGCGGCGAACAGCTTCCGCGTCCACTCGATGGCTTCAAGGTACTCCGGGGTCTCGATGCGGTTGATCAGCTTGCCGTCGACCAGGTTCCACCAGAGCGGCTTCTCACCGCCCCCGAGCACGCCGAAGTTGCTGAACGCGGTCCACTTCATGTCACCGCAGGCCCACCGCTTGGCCCTGGGGTTGGTGATGTCCTTGCACAGGGCCATGAACTCGTCGGCGGACCGCGGGATTTCGTAGCCCTCCTTGTCGAAGATGTCCTGGCGGTAGAGCGGCACGATGTTCCCTACGTACCCGGCGGGCATCGGCAGGCCCATCAGCTTGCCGCCGAAGATGGAGCGCTGCCAGGCGTCGCTGGGGATCGCCGCGAGGTTGGCGTACTCCTTGACCTTGTCCCCGGAGAGGTACGGGCCGAGGTCGGCGAACTTGGCGATGATGGCGCTGGGTATCTTGCCCATCATGTTCCAGCCGGGGATGACGACCACGTCCGGGATGTCGCTGGAGGCGAGGACCGCGCCGAGTTTCTGGTCGTAGGTGTTGCCGTCCTGGTTGCGCCACTGGACGTCGACGCCGATCAGGTCGTTCATCGACGTGTAGTAGGGGTTGTCGCCCTTCGGCGGTGATCCCCAGAACGGCGACATGATGGTGACCTTGCCGCCCTTGCCGAGCTTCTTGGTGACCGACGTCTTGAGGTCGGCGCTGTCGAGCTTGGCGGTGAAGCCCATCGCGGAACCGTTCTTCGCCGGGATGTCCGGCTTCACCACGTCGCTCGCCACATACGCCGGGAGGATCTTCTTGGCGTCCTTGCCCGACGTGGTGCCCTCGCGCGAGCCACTGTCCGAGCCTCCGCAGGCGGACAGCAGCGGCAGCCCCCCGGCGACCGCTGCGGTGGCGACCGCCGTGGAAGCGAGGAAGCTTCTCCGGCTCGGGGCGGGGGTGGCGGAGTTCGGCGTCATTGCGTCAACCCTTCATGGCGCACACCAGGACACCCGGCGGTGGCCGTCGGCTGCGGTGTCAGTGAGGAACTGGCTGTGCTGAAGCGGTGAACCCTCGAGCGGCGGAGGGAGGTTGAGCACGCGAAGCGTTGCCCTCCACAGTCGAAGCGCTTCGATGTTGCTGCGAGGTTAAGTGAACGACGAGGGGTGCACAAGGGGCGATTCCCAGATTCCTCGGCGGTGCCGGCGACCGGAAGACCCCCCTCCGACCTTCGATATCCCGGCCTGTATGTCGGTGCGGAAACGGATCTGTTGCGCCTCGGTCTCTTGACACCCGGCCTACGGTCGAATGAGCATCGAAGCGCTTCGAAAGCGCCCCGTCGCTCCATCGCAAAGGGAACCCCAACGTGACCGCACAGACGACGCCCACGCCGCCTTTCCGCGATCCACAGCTGCCGCTCGCGAAGCGCATCGACGATCTGCTCCAGCGGCTCACCCTGGACGAGCGGATCGCCTTCCTGCACCAGTTCACCCCCGCCGTCGAACGTCTGGGACTGGCCGCCTTCCGCACCGGCCAGGAGGCCCTGCACGGGGTGGCCTGGATGGGCCCCGCGACGGTGTTCCCCCAGGCCGTCGGCCTTGGCGCGACCTGGAACGAGGACCTTGTCCGCCGCGTCGGCGAGGCCGTCTCCACCGAGGTCCGCGCGATGCGCGCCCGCGACGACCGCGTCGGCCTCAACGTCTGGTCCCCCACGGTCAACCTGCTGCGCCACCCGCTGTGGGGCCGCAACGAGGAGGGCTACTCCGAGGACCCCAAGCTGACCTCGGCGATCGCCACCGCGTACACCCGCGGTCTGCGCGGCGACCACCCCACGTACTGGCGCACGGCCCCCGTGCTCAAGCACTGGCTGGCGCACAACAACGAGACCGACCGCTCCACCACCTCCTCCTCGGTCCGCCCGCGTGTCCTGCACGAGTACGACCTGCGCGCCTTCCGCGAGACCGTCGAGGCGGGTGCCGTCGCCGGGGTGATGCCCGCGTACAACCTGGTCAACGGCCGCCCCAATCACGTCTCGCCGCACCTGGCCGAGCACCTGCGCCGCTGGACCGACGAGCACCTGCTGGTCTGCTCGGACGCGGGCGCGCCGTCGAACCTCGTCGACTCCGAGCACTACTACGCCACCCACGAGGAGGCGACCGCCGCCTCGCTGCGCGCCGGAGTCGACAGCTTCACCGACCACGGCACGGAGAGTTCGACGATGATCGGCCGCATCCGGGGCGCCCTGGACAAGGGCCTGCTGACGGAGGAGGACATCGACCGGGCGGTCCGCCGCCAGCTCTCGGTGCGCTTCCGCCTCGGCGAGTTCGACACCGAAGCCGACCCGTACGCCGCCGTCACGGACTTCGACACCCCGGCCCACCGTGCCCTCGCCCAGGAGGCCGCCGAGCAGGCGGTCGTGCTGCTGAAGAACGAGGGAGAGCTGCTGCCGCTGACGGCCGACGCCCGGATCGCCGTCGTCGGGCTGCTCGCCGACGAGTGCAAACTCGACTGGTACAGCGGCACCCTTCTGCACCGCTCCACCCCGCTCGAAGGCCTGTACGACCGCTTCGGCGCCGAGCGGGTGACGTTCGCGGAGGGCGTGGACCGCGTACGCCTGAGGGCGCTGTCCACCGGCGCGTTCGTGTCCGTGCCCGAGGCCCCCGAGGCCGCCGACGAGGTGCGCGGCGCGGAGGGCGCCCTCGACCCGGCGCTGCTGGCCGGCCGCACCGACCTGCCCCCGCTCACCACGGACCCGGACGGAACCGAACTGGCCCTCGTCGACTGGGGCGGCGGCGTCCTCACCTTCCGTGCCCCCGACGGCCGTTATCTCTCGGTCGCCGACGACGGATACCTGCGCGCCGCGGCGGACCAGCCGGGCGGCTGGATCGTGCAGGAGACGTTCCACCTGGAGCCCTCGGGATCCCACGGGAACGGTCACCTCCTCAGGCACGCGGGGACAGGCCGGTACGTCACTGTCGGCGCCGACGGTGTGAAGGTTGCCGACGAGAATCCGGAAACCTTCGAACTCGTGGTGGTGCAGCCCGGCGAGGAGGCCGTGGCGAGGGTGGCCGCCGAGGCCGACGTGGTCCTCGTCGTCGCGGGCAACGACCCGCACATCAACGGCCGCGAGACCGAGGACCGCACCGGCCTCGCGCTCCCCGCCCACCAGGAGCGCCTGCTGCGCGCGGCCCGCGCCGCCAACCCCGACACCGCGCTGGTCCTGGTCTCGGCCTATCCCTATGCGGTCGACCCCGCCGACCTGCCCGCCGTCCTGTGGACCGCGCACGGCGGCCAGGCCGCGGGCACCGCCCTGGCCCGGATCCTCGCCGGCGACGTCTCCCCCGCCGGGCGCCTCCCCCAGACCTGGTACGCCGCCGACGCCGACCTCCCCGACCTCCTCGACTACGACGTGCTCGCCGCCGGGCAGACGTACCTCTACTTCGAGGGCACCCCGCTCTTCCCGTTCGGCCACGGCCTGTCGTACACGGAGTTCGCGTACGGAAACCTGGTCGCCCAGGTGGGTGACGACGCCCTGACGGTCTCGTTCACCGTGACCAACACAGGCGCGAAGACGGCCGACGAGGTCGCCCAGCTGTATGTCCGCGCCGAGAACCCGTCGGTCCCGCGCCCCCGCCGCGAGCTGGTGGGGCACCGCCGGATCACGCTCGCGCCGGGCGCCGCGTCCGAGCTGACCTTCCGACTCCCGCTCTCCGTGCTGGAGTTCTGGGACGTGGCCCACGGCGCCTGGCACCTGGAGCCCGGCGCGTACGAACTCCTGGCCGGCGCGTCGAGCGAGGACATCCGTCTCCGCAGGACCGTCATCGTCGAGGGCGAACCCGTGGCTCCGCGCGCGGTCGTCACGCACGGCCTGGACGCGGCGGACTTCGACGAGCAGCGCGGCACGGAGATCGTCGACCGCACCAAGGAGTCGGGGGACGCCGTGACACCGGCCGACGGCGGATCCGGTGAACTGCTCTTCCGGAACTGCGACTTCGGCGCCGGCATCACCGGCGTCGAGGTGGAGGTGTCCGGGGAGGGCACCGTCGAGTTCTCCCTGATCGGCGGCCCGGTCCTCGCGACACTGACACCGGACCGTCCCACCGGCGACCCGTACACCTACACCACGCTGCGCGCCGACGTGACCGCTGCCGGTGTGCGCGACGTCCACCTGGAGCTGCGCGGCCCGCTGCGGCTGGCGCACGTCGGCTTCTCCGGCTGAGGGTCCGGAAGCAGGCCGACGCACAGAAGGGGCCCGGCACCGGAAGGCATCGGTGCCGGGCCCCTTCATCCCGGGATCTGACCCCAGCCTACCTGAAAACGATTGTCAGAAGCTAGGGGTGGGGCGGGAGATCTCAGTGGGGCGTCAGAGCTGGAGCCCCGTCAGGACCATGACCCGCTCGTAGGTGTAGTCGTCCATCGCGAACTTCACGCCCTCACGCCCCGTCCCGGACTGCTTCACGCCGCCGTACGGCATCTGGTCGGCGCGGTACGAGGGCACGTCACCGATGATCACGCCGCCGACCTCCAGGGCGCGGTGGGCGCGGAAGGCGGTCTGCAGGTCGTGGGTGAAGACGCCTGCCTGGAGGCCGTACTTGGAGTCGTTGACGGCGGCGAAGGCCTCGGCCTCCCCGTCCACCTTCCGTACGGTGAGGACGGGTCCGAAGACCTCCTCGCAGGAGACGGTCACGTCGGCGGGTACGTCGGCCAGGACCGTCGGCGCGTACGTGGCGCCGTCGCGCTTTCCGCCGGTGAGGAGGGCGGCCCCGGCGTCGACCGCCTCCTGGACCCACGCCTCGACCCGCTTGGCGGCGTTCTCGTCCACCAGGGGTCCCACGTCGGTGGCGCCGTCGGACGGGTCACCGGTCACCTGGGCCTCGACGGCGGCGACGATGCGCGGCAGCAGCCGCTCGTACACGGACGCGTCCGCGATCACCCGCTGCACCGAGATGCAGGACTGGCCGCCCTGGTAGTTCGAGAAGGTCGCGATCCGGGTCGCGGCCCAGTCGAGGTCCTCGTCGCTCGCGTAGTCGGCCAGCACGACCGCCGCGCCGTTGCCGCCCAGCTCCAGGGTGCAGTGCTTGCGCGGCACCGAGTCCATGATCGCGTAGCCGACCTTCTCGGAGCCGGTGAAGGAGATCACGGGCAGCCGCTCGTCCTGGACGAGAGCGGGCATGCGGTCGTTGGCGACGGGGAGGATGCTCCAGGAGCCGGCCGGAAGCACGGTCCCGGCGCCCGCGCCTGCCGCGGTCGCCGTGTGGGCCTCGGCCTCGGCGAGCAGCTCGCCGATGAGCAGCCCGGAGAGGGGGGTGGCCGGGGCGGGCTTCAGGATGATCGGCACACCGGCCGCGATCGCCGGGGCGATCTTGTGGGCGCAGAGGTTGAGCGGGAAGTTGAAGGGCGCGATCCCGAGGACGGCACCCTTGGGGAAGCGGCGCGTGAGGGCCAGCCGCCCCTGACCGCCGAGGTCGGTGTCGAGCCGCTGCGCCTCGCCGCTGTTGAACCGCCGGGCCTCCTCGGCCGCGAACCGGAACACGGACACGGCCCGGCCGACCTCGCCCCGCGCCCACTTGATCGGCTTGCCGTTCTCGGCGGAGATCAGCTGCGCGATCTCCTCGGTCCGCTCGGCCAGGCTCCGGCTGACCCGGTCCAGGACCGCGGCCCGCACATGCGCGGGCGTCGCCGCGAACTCGTCCCGCACGGCGTACGCGGCGGCCACGGCCTCCTCCACCTGCTCGTCCGTCGGCACACTCACGCTGCCGACCGAGCGGCCGTCCCAGGGGGACGTCACATCGAACGCGGTCTCACCGGTGGCCCGACGGCCGGCGAGCCAGAAGGCGTGAGTGGCGGTCATAGTCGTTCCCGGCCCTTCGGTAAGTGACACTTCGTCTTCCGCTCCACGGTAGGGCCGGGGCGCCGAGGGGTCGTTTGTCCGGCACGTATGAGTACGACCGAGGGTTGCGCCGGATTGGACGAGTGAGGCACCGGGACCCGCGGAGCCGGACCCGTCGGCACCGACCGAAGCGCCGCCTGCGAGGATCCGCCCATGAGCTACGACCTCGCCGTGTGGGACGGCGCACGCCCACTCGACGACGAGCAGGCGGGCTCGGTCTACGACGAGCTCTGTGCGCGCCACCTGGAGTCGGACGAGGCCGCCGCGCCTCCGACCCCGGCCGTCGTGGCCTACGTCGAGGCACTCCTGCGGCGATACCCGGACGACATCGACGGCGACACCGTCTGGGCGTCGCCCCCGGTCATGGACGAAGCCTCGGGACCGATCGTGTACCTGGTCATGTCCTACCGCGCGGCGCAAGAAGTCCTCGACCACGCCGCTTCACTGGCCCGCGAGCACGGGCTCGTCTGCTACGACCCGCAGGTGGCACGCCTACGGGCGTGAGCCCCGTGCGTCGGCGGGCTCAGGCGAGGGCCGCGACCAGCAGGGTGAAGGCGGCGACGATGACGGCGACGCGGGCGTAGTGGAAGCGGTCCCAGCGGCTCGCCTGCTCCTTCCAGTCCTCGGGTCGGTTCTCGGGCGTCCACGTCTTGCCCCGGTTGTTGATCGGGACGAGCAGCAGAAGCGACATGATCACGCTGACGACCAGCAGGACCCCTGCGGTCACCACGAGGCCGGTGCCGCGATGCTGCCAGCCGGCGGCGGCCCAGACCGCGACGAGCACGAGCGACGTGATGTACCAGACCGGCATCACGGCGCCGAGCATCCGGCCCCCACGGGCGCGGCCGAGCACGACGCTCTCCTCGGGCAGTCCGTTGAGGATCGGGTTGACGACGAAGGCGACGGAGAACTCCACCCCCACCATCAGGCCGATGACCACCGTGGTGAACACCTCAAGTGCGTCGAGCATGTTGACCCTCCAGGAATCTAGCGCCGCTAGCCGATGAGGCAACGCTAGACCTTCCATCGCTCGATTGTCTAGCAATGCTAGGATCGAGACATGTCGGTACAGGAACGCAAGGAGCGCGAACGGGCGGTCCGCGAGCGCCTCATCGTGGCCACGGCCCGCGAACTGGCCGAGGATCAGGGCTGGGACGCGGTCACCACCCGTCGGCTCGCCGAGCGCATCGAGTACAGCCAGCCCGTCCTCTACAGCCACTTCCGCGGCAAGCGCGAGATCATCGGAGCCGTCGCGCTGGAGGGGGCCACCGAGATGGCGGCGGCGCTACGGGCCGCGACCTCGGCCGCAGAAGGTCCCCGCTCCCGGGTCGCCGCCCTGGCCCGCGCCTACCTCGACTTCGCCGAGCGCCACCCGGCGGTCTACGACGCCATGTTCCGGCTCGACGGCGGCCTGGCGTTCGCCCACGAGGACACCCCCGAGCCACTGAAGGACGCCTTCGCCGCGCTGCTGGAGAACCTCGACGAGGTCGCCGGGGACGGCGTCCACCCGGGACTGTTCACCGAGGTGTTCTGGGCGGCCCTGCACGGCCTCGCCGGCCTCACGCGCGCGCGACGGCTCCCGCCGGAGGACACCGAACGCAGGGTGGAACTGCTGGTGGACCGGCTCGCCCTCGTCTGAAGGTGCCCCCCAGCGGGCCCGCAGCCGCACGGGCAAGGGCATGGGGCACCGGTGTCGGCACCCGCACGGAAATGCGCCCTACTCCCCCGCCGCCGCCGTGGCCTTCAGGGCCAGCCACAGCTCCATCCGGACGTCCGGATCGTCCAGGGACCGGCCGAGGATCTCCTCCACCCGGCGCATCCGGTACCGCAGCGTGTGCCGGTGCACTCCCAGGTCCGCGGCGGCCGCGTCCCACTGGCCGTGGCGCGACAACCACGCCCGCAGCGAGGCGACCAGGTCCCCCCGCCCCGTCGCGTCGTGCTCACGCAACGGGCGGAGCAGGCTGTCGGCGAAGGCCCGCACGGCGTCGTCCCCGAGCAGCGGCAGCACGGACCCCGCCGCCAGCTCCTCGTGCTCGACCAGACAACGCCCCCGGCGCCGGGCGACCGACAGCGCCTGCTCGGCCTGTTTGTACGCCGCCGCCGCGGCTATCGGCCCGGCCGGCGCGGACAGCCCGACGACGAGTTCCTCCTCCTCGACGCCCCCACCGACAGCGGCGGAGCCGGGCCCGCCGACGGACGCCGGGTCCCGCCCCGCCGCCCGAGCCGTCTCCAACGCCACCGCGAACTCCCCGCACGCGGCCACCGCCGCGCCCCCGTCGACGGCGAGCACGACGAGCCTTTCCCCGTCGGGCACCACCAGCACCGCCTCCCCGGCGCGCGCCGCGGCCGCCTCCACCACCTCGACGAGCTGCCCGAGCAGTTCCCCACCCGAGTCGCCACAGGCCGCCCCGCCCGCCGGGGTCCGTACGACTTCGGCAGTCACGCCCCCTGTAACGCCCGCCGCCGCGCCCCCTGACCCGGCGGCCCCCTGAGCGCCCCCGAGCCCGGACCGAGCCCCCTCCCCGACCCCGCGCGCCCCTACGGAGGCACGCGCGCCCCCGGCCGAACTCACCGACCCAGCCCCGACCGACTCCTCCACGGCGCCCGCCGTCCCCACCGCACCGACCGCCCCTTCCATCCGCGCCCGCGCGGCCGAAGCCGACGCCGCCTCCGCGAGGATCAGCCGGAAGGGGGCGTCCAGCAGGCCCCCGTACAGATCCCCGGCGACGGCGCGCGCGTGGTCGCACTCCCCCGCCAGCAGCATGCGCAGCACCGCCGCGCCGATCCGCTGCTCGGCGGCGTGCAACGAGCCCGACCGTTCCGTGGTGAGGGTGAGGAGCGCGATCGCGGAGTGCACGGCGTACCGCTCGGCCGTCCCGAGAGCCGCCGCCGTGCCGACGGCGAGGGCGGCGCGGGCCCGGCGGCCGGTGCCGAGGGAGTGCAGCTCGACGCGGTCCTCGCCGCCGACGACCGCGCTGGCCGGAGCGGGCCGGTCGCGCAGCCGTTCGACGTCGGCGACGAGCCGCCCGGCCCGCCGCTCCGCCCACTCGGGCGCCACCGCGACGACCGCCCCGGAGGCGTCGTACAGGGCCGCCCACCCGTCGACCTGCCCGGCGAGCGCGCCCAGCAGCCCCTCGGGTCCGGCGGCCAGGGCCTGCCGGGTGAGTTCGCGCTGCGCGGCGAATCCCGCCGTGACCGCCCGGTACTGCTCGGCGGCGATCGCGGCGGACACCGCCTTGCTGATGGCGAGGAAGGGCGTGCGCCGGGGGACTTCCAGGAGGGGCAGCCCCTCCCCCTCGGCCGCGTCGACGAGCGCCCTGGGGATCTCCTCGTAGTGCACCCCGACGGCGAACCCGAGCCCGACCACCCCGGCCCCCACCAGCCTCCGTACATAGCGCCGCATCGCCTCCGGATCCTCCGCGTCGAGCTTCAGCGCGGTGATCAGCAGCAGTTCCCCGCCCTCCATGTACGGCACGGGGTCGGCGAGCTCACTGGCGTGCGCCCAGCGCACCGGCACGTCGAGGCGGTCCTCGCCCGCCCGCACGGTCAGTTTGAGCGCGGAGTGGTGGACGAGCGAGGCGAGCGTCGGGGGCATGGGACCTTCAGGTCGACGTCGGAGGCGGAGAGGAGGACGGACGGGGAACAGACAAGACCTTTTGGCCGCCGCGTATGAACGGCCTGTCCCGATTCTGCCTCACCGTACGATCACAAGTCCCACGCACCGCACACCGAATGGCTCAAATCGAACGCACCCGACGCCACCGCGAACGGTCCTCCGACCACCCCACGAACGGCCCCCGGCAACGCCCTCGGCCCGCGCAGGTCAGCCTCGCAGGTCCACCAGCAACGGCGGCGCGTGCTCGCCCCGCACGTTCGTCAGGGACAGCACCGCGTGCCCCGGGGGCACCCCGTGCGCCAGTTCGGACGCGGACCAGCGTTCCCGCTCCACCTGCCGGACGGTGACGGCCCGGGCGGTGGGCGCGTGGCCGGTCATGACGCGGCGCAGCGCGTGCCAGGCCTTGCCCGCCGGGGAGTCGGCGATGATCTGCCGGTCGGTGACGTCCCTGGCCTCGGTCCACTCCTTGCCCCACACTTCGGCGAAGTCCTGCCCGTCCCACGGGGTGAGGCCGGACAGTGCCATCCGGCAGCCGGTGGCACCGAGGAGCGGGCCGCGCAACGGCCGGGGCACATCGTCGAGGGTGCGCAGGGTGAGGACGGCCCCCGCGTTGGTGGACCGCAGCCGCTGGATGCCGCGTACGGCCTCCGGCGTGACCACGCCCGTGGCGTCGTCCAGCACGAGGCAGGCGAACAGCGACCTGTCCTCCCGGACGGCGACGCTCGCGGTGAACTGCGCGAGCACCAGCCGCGCCAGGATGCGCGAGGCGTCGGCGTGGCCGCGTTCGGGCAGGTCGATCCGGACCCGGACGGGGTGGTCCAGGGCCCGCAGCGAGAAGGGCCGGGACTGGCCCGAAGTGTCGAAGAACGCGGCGAAGGCGGGCCGGTCGAGCAGGGCGACCCGGTCCGCCAGGACGCTCCCGACGTCCCCGGGGTGTCCGAGCTGGCGTTCCCGCGCGTCCAGCTCCCGCAGCAGCGACTCCTGCCCGGCGTCCTGGAGGGCCGCGCGCAGCTCGCCGAGCGGGCCGGGGGCGCCGTCCAGCAGCTGCCGCAGCTGCGGCACCGACGGGAACCGTCCGTGCACCGCCCGGAACGGGCCGAGCAACTGGGCGAGGACCGTGGTCGAGCGCCGGCTGTCGCCGCCGGGGTGCGGGTCGGCGAGATCACCGACGAGCGCCTCGGCGAGGACGGCGGCGGCCTCGTCGGGATCGGTGGTCCCGCCGTAGAGGTCGAGGTCGTACACCGACTCGGGATTCCCGATCCGCACGACGACGTCGTAGGCGTCGGCCGGGCCGAGCCCCGCCCCCGCCGCGCCCACGACCACCACGGCGGCCCGCCCGGCGAGCGCGTGCAGACACAGCGACTCGGCGACGGGCCAGACGACGCTGCCGGTCTTCCCCGACCCGGCGGGCCCGACGGCCAGCAGGGACGTGCCGAGCAGTTCGGGGCCGAGGGCGAGGCCCGTGCCCCGGTAGGCGTACGGGTTGCGCGGGTCGTCGACGGTGCCGCCGAGACGGACCTGCCCGGTGACCAGGTCGTGCCTGGCGAGCCGGGTGGGCAGGTCGCGCTCCCCGGAGGGGTGCAGGCACGCTGCCGCCCCGTCCTTCAGCACGGCGCCGGTGAACGTCGCCAGACTGTGCCGGCCGCTGCGCACGCCCTGCCACGCCCGCATGATCCGCGCATGGTCCACGTCCCGCATCAGCCCGGCCCCGGCCTCGGCCACGAGCCGCTCGGCAGCCTCGCCGGCCCCCGCCTCCCGCAGCTGGTTCCACTGGGCGGGGTCGTCCTGGGGCGGCGGTACGACCTGCCGTTCCCGCGGCTGGCGGAGGCGCGAGGCACCGTAACGGCGCCAGACCTCGCCCCAGCGGCCGAGCCGTCCCACGCCGATCAAGATCGCCAGAGCGACGACCGCGTACCAGACGTAGCTGAGCACCACGGCGGAGTAGGAGTGGGCCGGCGCCCAGGAGTCCGGGATCATGGCGTAGAGCGGCACCAGCCACCAGCCGCCGAGGTAGCCGTTCCAGAGCAGGGACCAGATCAGCCAGCCGACGAGGAAGGCGATCAGGGCGCCGCCCAGCAACTGCCGGGCGGGGACGGTCTCCGGTTCCTCCTCCGGCCGCGGCCGGTGGCCGAACCGCCACACTCCGGGGGCCGCGTCGGGCCTGGGCGTCCGCAGCCAGGACAGGAAGGCGTTCCCGTCCGGCCGGGGCGGCACGCCCGGAGCTCCCGGCGCCCCCGCGGGCATCGGCGGCACGGGAGGTGCGGCCGGCATCTCCGGCGACCCCGCCGGACGCGGCACAGGATTCGCATGTGTGCCCCGCGCGTCCCGCGTCCCGTCGCTGTTCATCGCGCCTGCCCCCTGACCAGCCGTCCCGTCCACCATCAGCGAGCCAATCTAACGCTCCCGCATGGGGAGTTCACCGTTTACGCGGCCGGGCGGACCCGTGCGCTCACCGTATTACGCGGCAGGGCGTACACCCGTGCCCCCGTTCCTCCATGTCCAACCCGGACAAGACGAACACCCGACAACGCCCACATGGAGCATGCCCACCCACCGGCCGTCGCCCTAGCCTGCGAGAAAAGAAGCCAGGACGTCCGTACCACCCCAGGAGCCCCACATGAGCGCACTTCCCCAGGAGCGCCGCGTCGTCACCGCCATCCCCGGACCGAAGTCCCAGGAACTGCAGGCTCGTCGTGTCGCCGCCGTCGCGGCGGGCGTGGGGTCGGTGCTGCCCGTGTTCACCGCGCGCGCGGGCGGCGGCATCATCGAGGACGTCGACGGCAACCGGCTGATCGACTTCGGCTCGGGCATCGCCGTCACGAGCGTCGGCGCGAGCGCGGAGGCCGTGGTCCGCCGGGCGAC
The DNA here is from genome assembly GCF_018728545.1 of Streptomyces sp. ATCC 21386. Lineage (NCBI taxonomy): Bacteria > Bacillati > Actinomycetota > Actinomycetes > Kitasatosporales > Streptomycetaceae > Streptomyces > Streptomyces sp. ATCC 21386. The sequence goes on along the minus strand of NZ_JAAVVL010000001.1, from coordinate 2,005,660 downwards.
CGCCCAGCTCCAGGACTTCACGCACACCTGTTTCATGGTCACGCCGTACGAGGGCTACGTCGCGGTCGCCGAGGCCCTCGCCGAGCTCACCCCGGGCGACCACGCCAAGAAGTCCGCGCTGTTCAACAGCGGCGCCGAGGCCGTCGAGAACGCCGTGAAGATCGCCCGGTCGTACACCAAGCGCCAGGCCGTGGTCGTGTTCGACCACGGCTACCACGGCCGCACCAACCTCACGATGGCCCTCACCGCGAAGAACATGCCGTACAAGCACGGCTTCGGCCCGTTCGCGCCCGAGGTGTACCGCGTGCCCGTCGCCTACGGCTACCGCTGGCCCACCGGTCCGGAGAACGCGGGCCCGGAGGCCGCCGCGCAGGCGATCGACCAGATCGCCAAGCAGGTCGGCGCGGAGAACGTGGCCGCGATCATCATCGAGCCGGTGCTCGGCGAGGGCGGCTTCATCGAGCCGGCCAAGGGCTTCCTGCCCGCGATCAGCAAGTTCGCCTCCGACCACGGCATCGTCTTCGTGGCCGACGAGATCCAGTCCGGCTTCTGCCGCACCGGCCAGTGGTTCGCCTGCGAGGACGAGGGCATCGTGCCGGACCTGATCACCACCGCCAAGGGCATCGCCGGCGGTCTCCCGCTCGCCGCCGTCACCGGCCGCGCGGAGATCATGGACGCGGCGCACGCGGGCGGTCTGGGCGGCACCTACGGCGGCAACCCCGTCGCCTGCGCGGGCGCCCTCGGCTCGATCGAGACGATGAAGGAACTCGACCTCAACACCCGGGCGAAGAACATCGAGGCGACCATGAAGGCGCGCCTGACCGCCATGGCCGAGAAGTTCGACGTCATCGGTGACATCCGCGGCCGCGGCGCCATGATCGCCATCGAGCTGGTCAAGGACCGTACGACGAAGGAACCGAACCCGGAGGCCACCGCCGCGCTCGCCAAGGCCTGCCACCAGGAGGGGCTGCTGGTCCTGACCTGTGGCACCTACGGCAACGTGCTGCGCTTCCTGCCGCCGCTCGTCATCGGCGACGACCTCCTGAACGAGGGCCTCGACATCATCGAGCAGGCGTTCGCCCGCATCTGACACACGTCCGAGAGGGCCGGACACGTGCGCGGGAGCCCGCTGCCGCGCACGGCGCCCGCATACGGAATCCCCCATCCGTCCCCGACGTCCCACGCTTCGCGGAACCGGAATCCGAGCCCGGATTCCGGTCCCTGTGGGCAAGCGTCAGAGGGCGTGAAGAAGGTGTGCAAGGTGCATGTCGGGTCGCGATTCCGCCTGTCCTCGCCGCGCTCGCTGCCGTAGGTTCTGACGCAGATGAGAGATACACCCCGCCCACAGGGGACTGTGGGTGACACCGGGTCGGGGCCTCCCCAGCTTCGCCCTGGTCGTGCCCTCGCGCACACACTCGGAGCTTCCGGCTCCGGATCTCCTCACCGATCGGATGGCCGCCCGCCCCAAACCCCCCGGGGCGTGCGGCACACCGATCCGGACGGCCGTCCTCGAACCACCCCCCCTGTTCGAGGACGGCCGACCACCCCCGCAGGCCGCAGCGCCGCTCTCCTCCTTCTCGGCGGCGCCCCGGCCCTTCTCTTCGCGCTGATCACCTGGCAGGTCCTCGCGCACGGCCCACTGGCCCGCCTGGACGAACGCCTCAGCGATTCACTCGTCCACCGGGGCGCCCCCACGCAGTTCCTCGCCGACCTCGGCAACGTCACGGTCGCCGTCCCGGTCCTCGCCCTGGCACTCCTGTTCGTCGCGTGGCGGGCGCGCGCCACCGGTCGGGACCACTGGTGGCGGCCGTCCGCCGCCGCGGCCCTCCTGATGGCCGCCGTACCCCTGTGGGTCGTCCCGCTGAAGGAGCTCATCGCCCGGTCCGGCCCGCCGATCATGGGCCCGGGCACCGGCTTCTACCCCTCCGGCCACACCGCGACCGCCTCGGTCGCGTACGGCTCCGCCGTCCTGCTGCTGTGGCCCTGGCTGCGCGGCACCCTCGCGCGCCGCGCGGCCGTCGCCGTCGCGGTCGTGGTGAACATCGGGGTCGGCTTCGGGCTGGTCCGGCAGGGCTACCACTGGCCGCTCGATGTGGTGGCGAGCTGGTGCGTGTGCGCGCTGCTGCTCTCCTCGCTGTGGTTCGGGGTGCGGCGCCTTCCCGGCTGACGTGCGCGCCCCGTTGGACGCTCGTGGGTTCAGTTCGACGCTCGCGGGTTCAGTTCGACGTCCGTTCGACATTTCTTCGGTGTCCGCTTTCGCGTCGGCCGCACGGGCGGCCGACGAGAGCGGGTGCGGCCGGGGGACGGCCGCTCGTCACGACACGGGGCGGTCGGCCCCGGCTACCGGTCCTCGTCCCTCGCCAGGCTCGCCGCCGCCTCGTGCATGGCCAGTTCGAGGAGGGCCGGGTCGTTGAGGGTGCCGCTGCCGTCCGGCGGGACCAGCCAGCGGACGCCGCCGGTCTGCCGGCCCGGGTACGGCACCACGATCCAGGTGCCGCCGCCCGCGCTGCGCACCCCCGTGCCCAGCCATCGGGAGGCCGTGCCCGGCGGTACGAAGAACCCCATGCGGTCGTCGCCGAAGTCGGCGAGCACGGGCCCGGGTTGATCGATGATGCGGGTGAGGACATCGAGCGTGGGATAGCCGAGTTCCCCCGGCAGGATCAGCACGTCCCAGGCCCTGCCGGCCGGAAGCAGGGCGACCCCCAGGGGGTTGCGCTCCCACTCCCAGCGGCAGGCCTCGGGATCCGGTGACACGGATGCCAGCCACTCGACCGCCGTCTTGGCCCCAGTCATGACAGGGACCTTCCTCTCTCTAGAGCTCCTACGGACGCGGTTTCGCGTCAGGAGCACAGACAGAGGTTCCGGCCGGGCATTACGCGGCTTCTGGCAATTTCTTGGTGGTGAATGGCGTAAGGCGGCCGGAGAGGGCGCACGCCTGTGGATCACGGGTGCGCCCGCACGCCCTGTCGACCGCGGGTTCGGGTGCCCGCTGCCTCAGCTGTCGAAGCCCAGCCCGAGCCGGTCCATGGCCTTCAGCCACAGGTTGCGGCGGCCCGCGTGGGAGTCGGCGCGGGCCAGCGACCACTTGGTGAGGGCGATACCGGTCCAGGCGAACGGCTCCGGCGGGAATGGCAGCGGCTTCTTGCGCACCATCTCCAGCTCGGTGCGCTCGGTGCGCTCCCCCGCGAGGAGGTCCAGCATGACGTCCGCGCCGAACCGGGTGGCGCCCACGCCCAGCCCCGTGTAGCCGGCCGCGTAGGCGACTCTGCCCTGGTGAGCGGTGCCGAAGAACGCGGAGAAGCGGGAGCAGGTGTCGATGGCGCCGCCCCAGGCGTGGGTGAAGCGGACGCCGTCCAGCTGCGGGAAGCAGGTGAAGAAGTGCCCGGCGAGCTTCGCGTACGTCTCCGGCCGGTCGTCGTACTCGGCACGTACCCGGCCGCCGTACTGGTAGACCGCGTCGTAGCCGCCCCAGAGGATCCGGTTGTCGGCGCTGAGCCGGAAGTAGTGGAACTGGTTGGCCGAGTCCCCGAGCCCCTGTCTGTTCTTCCAGCCGATCGACGCCAGCTGGTCGGCGGTGAGCGGCTCGGTCATCAGGGCGTAGTCGTAGACGGGGACCGTGTACGCGCGGACGCGCCTGACCAGGCTGGGGAAGATGTTGGTGCCGAGCGCCACCTGCCGGGTACGGACCTGGCCGTAGGGGGTGCGGACGGCCATGCCGGCGCCGTACGCCTTCAGGTTCAGCGCGGGTGTGTGTTCGTAGACCCGGACGCCGAGGTTCAGGCAGGCCCGCTTGAGGCCCCAGGCGAGTTTGGCGGGGTGCAGCATGGCCACACCCCGGCGGTCGTGCAGGCCCGCCTCGAAGGTGGGTGAGGCGACCTGGTCGCGCACGGCGTCGGCGTCCAGGAACTCGATGCCGTCGGCGAGGCCCTTGCGGGCGATCTCGTCGTACCAGTCGCGCAGCTCCCAGGCCTGGTACGTCTCGGTGGCGACGTCGATCTCGCCGGTGCGTTCGAAGTCGCAGTCCAGGCCGTGGCGGGCGACCGCCGCCTCGATCTCGTCGAGGTTGCGGGCGCCCAGTTCCTCCAGCTTGTGGATCTCGTCGGGCCAGCGGGCGAGGCCGTTGGCCAGCCCGTGGGTGAGGGAGGCGGCGCAGAAGCCGCCGTTGCGGCCGGAGGCGGCCCAGCCCACCTCGCGGCCTTCCAGCAGGACGACGTCCCGTCCGGGGTCGCGCTCCTTGGCGTTCAGCGCGGTCCACAGTCCGCTGTAGCCGCCGCCGACGACCAGCAGGTCGCAGGTCTCGGCGCCGGTGAGCGCGGGCTCGGGGTGGGGCTTGCCGGGGTCTTCGAGCCAGAACGGGACCGGCTGTGCGTCGGAGAGAGACTTTGTCCAACGGTTCATGGCGCTCGGGGCCATGATTTCAACTCCCTACAGAGTCAACAGAGGCTTTAGGCCTTTTACTTCTTTCTGCGATTTCCGATGGCCATTCCGGCCACCACGAACAGTACGGCGACCAGGAACATGGCCGTACCGACGACATTGATCTGGACGGGTGTGCCGCGCTGTGCCGAACCCCAGACGAACATGGGGAAGGTGACGGTCGAGCCCGCGTTGAAATTGGTGATGATGAAATCGTCGAAGGAGAGCGCGAAGGCGAGCAGCGCGCCCGCCGCGATACCGGGTGCGGCGATCGGCAGGGTGACCCGGACGAAGGTCTGGACGGGCCCGGCGTAGAGGTCGCGCGCGGCCTCCTCCAGCCTCGGGTCCATCGACATCACCCGTGCCTTGACGGCGACCACGACGAAGCTGAGGCAGAACATGATGTGCGCGATGAGGATCGTCCAGAATCCCAACTGCGCACCCAGATTGAGGAACAGGGTGAGCAGCGAGGCGGCCATCACGACTTCGGGCATCGCCATCGGCAGGAAGATCAGCGAGTTGACAGCGCCGCGCGCGCGGAAGCGGTACCGCACCAGCGCGAAGGCGATCATCGTGCCGAGGGCGGTCGCCCCGAGCGTCGCCCAGGCGGCGAGTTGGAGGCTGAGCGAGAGCGAGCCGCACAGGTCGGCGACACCGCACGGGTCGGTCCAGGCGGCGGTGGAGAATTCCTGCCACTCGTAGTTGAAGCGGCCTTTCGGCTGGTTGAAGGAGAAGACCGTGACGACGATGTTCGGCAGCAGGAGATACCCGAGCGTCAGCAGTCCCGCGATGACGACGAGTCGGCGCTTGAGCCAATTGACGAAGGCCATTTAAACCAGGTCCTCCGTCCCGGACTTTCGTATGTAGACCGTGACCATGAGGAGGATCGCGGCCATGAGAAGGAAGGAGAGCGCCGCCGCCGTCGGATAGTCGAGGATCCGCAGGAACTGGCTCTGGATGACGTTGCCGATCATCTGGGTGTTGGTGGAGCCGAGGAGTTCGGCGTTCACGTAGTCGCCGCTGGCCGGGATGAAGGTCAGCAGGGTGCCGGAGACGACGCCCGGCATGGAGAGCGGGAAGGTCACCCTGCGGAACGTGGTGAACGGTCGGGCGTACAGGTCGCCGGCCGCCTCGTGCAGCCGTCCGTCGATGCGTTCGAGGGAGGTGTAGAGCGGCAGGATCATGAACGGCAGGAAGTTGTACGTGAGGCCGCAGACCACGGCGAGCGGGGTGGCCAGCACCCGGTCCCCGGCGGTGAGGCCGAGCCAGCTGGTGACGTCCAGGACGTGCAGCGTGTTGAGGGCGCCGACGACCGGGCCGCCGTCCGAGAGGATCGTCTTCCAGGCGAGGGTGCGGATGAGGAAGCTGGTGAAGAAGGGGGCGATCACCAGGATCAGGATCAGATTGCGCCAGCGGCCGGCCCGGAGGGCGATCAGATATGCCAGCGGATAGCCGAGGAGCAGACACAGGACCGTCGCCGAGCCCGCGTAGAGCACCGAGCGCAGGAACTGCGGGCAGTACTCGCCGAGCGCGTCCCAGTAGGTCGCGAAGTGCCAGGTGACCTGGTAGCCCTCCTCCAGCGAGCCCGTCTGCACGGACGTGGAGGCCTGGTAGACCATCGGCATCGCGAAGAAGACCAGCAGCCAGATCAGACCGGGCGCGAGCAGCAGGTACGGCGTCCAGCGGCCCCGCTTGCGGGGCGGTTTCCCGGTGGCCGGGACCGGGGCGAGAGGTGGGGGCTGGGGCGGGGGCGCCTCGGCTTCGGCGAGGGTTCCGGTCGACATCAGGCGGCCGCCCCCTCGTCCACACCCGCGTCGATGTCCTGGGCGGCGTCCAGGCCGAACGTGTGCGCGGGGCTCCAGTGCAGAACGACCTCGGCGCCGGGGACGAGCCGGGTGTCGCGGTCGATGTTCTGGACGTAGACCTCGAACTCGGGGCAGACCGAGCTGTCGATCACGTACTGCGTGGAGACGCCGATGAAGCTGGTCGCGGCGATCGTCCCGGTGACGCGGTTGCGGCCGACCGGGATCTCCCCCGCGTCGTCCGCGTGGGTGAGGGTGATCTTCTCGGGGCGTACGCCGACGAGGACCTTGCCGCCGGTGGTGGCGGGCGCCGAGCATCGGGCGTCGGGCAGGATCAGCTTGCCGTCGCCGGCCTTCAGCACTATGTCGGCGCCGCTGCGGGAGTCGACCTCGGCCTCGATGAGGTTGGAGGTGCCGAGGAAGTTGGCGACGAAGGTGGTCCGCGGGTTCTCGTACAGGTCGGTGGGCGAGCCGAGTTGCTCGACCCGGCCGCCGTTCATCACGGCGACCGTGTCGGCCATGGTCATGGCCTCCTCCTGGTCGTGCGTGACATGGATGAACGTGATGCCGACCTCGGTCTGGATGCGCTTCAGCTCCAGCTGCATCTGGCGGCGCAGTTTGAGGTCGAGGGCGCCGAGGGGCTCGTCGAGGAGGAGCACCCTGGGGTGGTTGATGAGGGCGCGGGCGACGGCGACGCGCTGCTGCTGGCCGCCCGAGAGCTGGTGCGGCTTCTTGCGGGCCTGCTCGCCGAGCTGGACCAGGTCCAGCATCTCCTCGACCTGCTTCTTCACGCTCTTGATGCCGCGTCGGCGCAGACCGAAGGCGACGTTCTCGAAGATGTCGAGGTGCGGGAAGAGGGCGTACGACTGGAAGACCGTGTTCACCGGCCGCTTGTACGGGGGCAGGTGCGTCACGTCCTGATCGCCGAGCCGGACGCTTCCGCAGGAAGGTTCCTCCAGTCCCGCGATCATGCGCAGGGTGGTGGTCTTGCCACAGCCGGAGGCGCCGAGCAGGGCGAAGAAGGAGCCTTCCGGCACGGTCAGGTCGAGCGGATGCACGGCGGTGAAGGAGCCGTAGGTCTTGCCGATGCCGGAGAGACGGACGTCGCCGCTGCCGTCGTCCGCGGCGTTCTTGCTGCTCTTCTTGCTGGTCATCGTCCTCGTCACGCCCCTGTCAGCTTCGCGAACTTCTCTTCGTACGCCGTCTCTTCCTTACTGCTGAGGGAGCGGAAGGCGTGGGACTTGGCTGCCATGGCCGCGTCGGGAATGATCAGCGGGTTCTTCGCCGCGTCCGGGTCGATCTTGGCCAGCTCCGTCTGCACACCGTCGACGGGGCACACGTAGTTGATGTACGCGGCGAGTTCGGCGGCCGGCTTCGGCTCGTAGTAGTAGTCGATGAGCCGTTCGGCGTTGGTCTTGTGCCGGGCCCTGTTCGGGATCAGCAGGTTGTCGGTCGAGGTCATGTAGCCGCTGTCGGGGATGACGAAGTCGACGTCCGGGGTGTCGGCCTTGAGCTGGACGACGTCACCGGCCCACGCGATACAGGCCGCGAGGTCGCCCTTGGTCAGGTCGGAGGTGTAGTCGTTGCCGGTGAAGCGGCGTATCTGGCCCTTGTCGACGGCCTTCTGGAGGCGGGCGATCGCCGCGTCGTAGTCGTCGTCGCCGAACTTCGCCGGGTCCTTGCCCATGTCGAGCAGGGTCATCCCGATGCTGTCGCGCATCTCGGAGAGGAAGCCGATGCGCCCCTTGAGCTTCGGGTTGTCGAGCAGGTCGGAGACGGACCGCACCTCCTCGCCGTCCAGGGCCTTCTTGTTGAAGGCGATGACGGTCGAGATCCCCTGCCAGGGGTAGGAGTAGGCCCGCCCCGGGTCCCAGTCGGGGCTGCGGAACTGCTGGGACAGGTTCATGAAGGCGTGCGGCAGGTTGGACGCGTCCAGCTTCTGGACCCATCCGAAGCGGATCAGCCGGGCGGCGAGCCAGTCGGTGACGCAGATGAGGTCGCGTCCGGTGTCCTGGCCCGCGGCGAGCTGCGGCTTGATCTTGCCGAAGAACTCGACGTTGTCGTTGATGTCCTCGGTGTACTTGACCTTGATGCCGGTGCGCCGGGCGAACTGGTCCAGGCTGGGGTGGCGCTTGCCGCTGTCGTCGACGTCCATGTACTCGGTCCAGTTGGAGAAGTTGACCTCCTTCTCCTTCGCCGAGTGGTCCTCGGACGAGCCGCCCGAGGTGCTCTTCGCCGCGGGGATGCCGCAGGCGCTCAGCGCCCCGAGCCCGCCGACCGCGAGTGCGCCGCCCGTTCCGGCGCGCAGCAGTGAACGGCGGCTGAGCGCGGCGCGGCCGCCGGAGAGGCTGCGCCGTACGGCGGCCTGCTGGGCCGGTGAGAGGCGGTCGGGCTCGTACTGCTCCATGCGCGTGGTGCCCTTTCGGAGGTGCCCTTTCGGGAGGGTGGGCGGGGACCGGCCGAGGGTCGGGCGGCCGGTCCCCGGGCTGACTAGCGGTCCCCGAAGATCGTGCGGTGCCAGTCCTTCCTGGCGATCGCCGTATTGTCGAACATGACGTGCTTGATCTGGGTGTACTCCTCGAACGCGTACGCGGACATGTCCTTGCCGAAGCCGGACGCCTTGTAGCCGCCGTGCGGCATCTCGCTGATGATCGGAATGTGGTCGTTGACCCACACGCACCCGGCCTTGATCTCGCGGGTGGCGCGGCCCGTGCGGTACACGTCCCGGCTCCAGGCGGAGGCGGCGAGTCCGTACGGGGTGTCGTTGGCGAGCCGGATGCCCTCGTCGTCGCTGTCGAAGGGCAGGACCACGAGCACCGGGCCGAAGATCTCCGCCTGCACGATCTCGCTGTCCTGGGCGGCGTCCGCGATCAGAGTGGGCCGGTAGTACGCGCCGCTCTCCAGCTCGCCCCGGGGCGCCTCACCGCCGGTGACCACGCGCGCGTACGCGCGTGCCCGCTCGACGAAGGCGGCGACCCGGTCGCGCTGGACGTGCGAGATCAGCGGGCCGAGGTCGGTGCCCGGGGCGAAGGGGTCGCCGAGCCGGACGGTCTCCATCAGGGCGGCCGTCCGTGCGACGAACTCCTCGTAGAGGGGCCGCTGCACGTACGCGCGCGTGGCGGCCGTGCAGTCCTGGCCGGTGTTGATGAGGGAACCCGCGACCGCGCCGTGGACGGCGGCCTCCAGGTCGGCGTCGTCGAAGACCACGAACGGGGCCTTGCCGCCGAGCTCCAGGTGGATGCGCTTGACGGTGGCGGTGGCGATCTCGGCGACGCGCTTGCCGACGGCCGTGGACCCGGTGAAGGAGGTCATGACCACATCGGGGTGGCCGACGAGGTGCTCACCGGCCTCCTTGCCGGTGCCGGTGACGATGTTGATCACACCGTCGGGGAGGCCGGCGTCCGTGGCGGCCTGGGCGAAGAGCAACGAGGTGAGCGGGGTGAGCTCGGCGGGCTTCAGGACGATCGTGTTGCCCGCGGCGATCGCCGGGAGGATTTTCCAGGCGGCCATCTGCAGCGGGTAGTTCCAGGGCGCGACGGAACCGACGACACCGACGGGTTCACGGCGTACGTACGAGGTGTGGTCCCCCGAGTACTCCCCCGCCGACTGGCCCTGGAGGTGGCGGGCGGCACCCGCGAAGAACGCCGTGTTGTCGATGGTGCCGGGCACGTCGAACTCGCGCGTCAGCTTGAGCGGCTTGCCGCACTGCAGGGACTCGGCCCGCGCGAACTCCTCCGCCCGCTCGGCCAGGACCGCGGCGAGGCGGTGCAGCGCGTCCGACCGCTCGCCGGGCGTGGTGGCGGCCCAGCCGGGGAACGCCGCGCGGGCGGCGGCGACGGCCGCGTCCACGTCGTCGGGTCCGGCCAGCTCGTAGGTGAGGACCTCGTCGCCGGTCGCGGGGTCGACGACCGCGTGGGTGCGGCCCGACGTGCCCTTGGCCGGGCGGCCGGCGACGAACTGCGCGCCGACCGCGAAGCGGTCCTGTGCGGGGAATCGTTCCGGGGTGGCGGTGCCCGGGTTCTGCATGTCGCTCTCCTCCGCCGGCGCACCTCTGTCCCTCGGGGGCGGGTGGCGTAGCTCCAGCTCGATTTGAGTGCCGATCCTGACAGAGCTGGGCGGCACCAACAAGGGATTCCGTTGTTGCCTTTTGGTTACGCGACGGAATCTGTCGACCAGGTGTCCAGTCGGCACAGGAAAACGAGGACGGTTTGTCGGTGGTTCCTGCCAGACTCGTCGGCATGGAGAAGATCGATTCTTGGGACACGCTGACGGAGGCGGTCCGCACGGGGGCAAGGGTCAAGTACCTGCACTTCTGGGGGCACCGTCCGCTGCCGGACGGCCGGATCGGCGCGAGCTGTCTGAGCCAGTGGTGGCCGTCGCCGTTCACGGTGGACGGCGTGGAGTACGGGACGGCCGAGCACTGGATGATGGCCTCGAAGGCCCGTCTGTTCGGGGACCCGGAGGCGGAGCGCAAGGCCGTGGCCGCGTCGAGCCCCGCGCAGGCCAAGAAGATCGGGCGGCTGGTGCGCGGCTTCGACGAGGCCCTGTGGGAGCGGGAGCGCTTCGGCATCGTCGTCGAGGGCAGCGTCCACAAGTTCGCCGCCGACGCCGGCCTGCGGGCCTTCCTCGTAGGCACGGGCCACCGGGTGCTCGTCGAGGCCAGCCCCGTCGACCGGGTCTGGGGCATCGGGCTCGCGGCGGACGACGAGCGCGCCATGGACCCCGCGCGCTGGCGGGGCCCCAATCTGCTGGGCTTCGCGCTGATGGCGGCACGGGAGAGACTGGCGAGCGGGGGCGCTCCGCTGGAGGTGGGGGGCGCGGTCCCGGGGTGACACGACGGGGGGTGGGCGGCCGCGGGCACGTCGGGTGGGCGGCTGCGGGCACGTCGTGGCTGGTCGCGCAGTTCCCCGCGCCCCTGACGGGGCGCTCTTCGAGGGGCCTACACGCCGCCTTCCCTCACCGGCAGCACCAGGGACAGTGACGTCGAGTAGCTGTCGTCGAAGGGGTCGGTGTCCGAGTCGTAGCCGTCGTTCTCGGACGCCAGGACGATGAGGACGATGAAGCCGATGCCGAGCAGGATGCCGGCGGCTCCGCAGATGATCCCGGCCAGGGCGTGCCCCGGGTTCGTCGCCTCGCCCCGGCGCGCTTTGGCCCGGCCGACGAAGCCGAAGATCATGGCCATGATCCCGAGCAGGATCGCGAACGGCCACAGACAGAACAGCACGGCGGCGCAGATGCCGAGCACCATCGCCGCGATCCCGATCCCGTTGCTCGGCGGCGGCGCCAGGACGGGCCAGGCGTAGCCCGCTCCCGGGCCGGGGTAACCGGCGCCGGGGTGAGCCTGCGCACCCGGGTACCCCGGGTACTGGGGGTAGCCGTACGGAACCTGTCCCGGCCCTTCGGGGCCGATGGGCGGGGGAGGTACGGCTGCGCCGGGGGCGCCGTAGGGCGCGGAGGCCACGGGCGACGGGTACGACGCGTGGGGCGCGGGGTGTGGCTGATGTGCCCCGGCCGCGCCGGGCGCGGGCGGGGCGAAGGGATTGGGGGCCGGGGCGGGCGATGGCGTCGCCTGCCGGTCACCCGGGGGTGCGAACGCGCCGGGAGCGGACAGGACCGTCATCTGGTCGTGCGGCGAGGGCGCGGAAGGGGTGGGAGAGGCGGCGGCGTTGCCCTGAGCCGGGGTGTCGGCCGGAGCGGTCCAGGGATCGTACGGGGCCTGAGGCGCGGGTGCGGTGGACGCGCCCGGAGCCGACCACGCGGGCGGGACCGGGGCCGCGGTCCCGGCGGCTCCGGCGGGCCCGACCGGCCGCTCGCCCTCGGCGGAGCCCGCTGCGTCGACGGAGTCGGTGGAGCCGGTCGACCCGGTCGGCGTACTCGGTTTGTCGAGGGCGACCGTCGGAGTCGGTACCGCGTCCTCCGTCAGCGTGGGGAGTGTGGCGCCGTTCACCACCGTCAGCGGCACGGCGTCGTCGGTCACCGTCGGCAGCGTCGCACCGTCGACCACCGTCAGCGGGGCGGCGTCGTCGGTCACCGTGCGGAGCGTGGTGCCGTCGACCACGGTCGGCGGCAGCGCGGCGTCGCCCTGTGGGGACGTCCACGGGGCCGGCTCCGGAGCGGCCGGTGTTTCCGGAATCGGTGCCTCGTCGGCTGACATGAGCGGGTCCCCCTGTGACGTTCCGTGCCGTTCCGCGTCGCTTTTCCGTCGGACGCGATCAGCTGTACGTTCGGTCATGCTAAGGCCCGGGGTTAGCCGTGTGGACGGCCGCCTACGATGATCCCCGAGTCAACGATCAGCCGATCACCCGCGTCCCCCGCAGCAGACCACGGTCCGGGGCGGACGCCGTTCCCGGGGAGGAACCTTGACCGACCACCGCACCACGCAGGGCGTGCCCCTGAGCCCCGCCGTCGCCGACACCGCCCTCGGCGCTTCCGGCACCCGCGACCTGCACGCCTTCATCGCCGGTCTGCCGAAGGCCGAACTGCATGTGCACCACGTCGGCTCCGCCTCCCCCCGTATCGTCTCGGAACTCGCCGCCCGCCACCCCGACTCCCCGGTGCCCACGGACCCCGAAGCCCTCGCGGACTACTTCTCGTTCACGGACTTCGCCCACTTCATCCAGGTGTACCTGTCCGTCGTCGACCTCATCCGCACCCCGGAGGACGTCCGTCTGCTGACGTTCGAGGTGGCCCGGGATCTCGCCCGGCAGCAGGTGCGCTACGCCGAGCTGACCATCACCCCGTACTCCTCCACCCGTCGCGGGATCGATGAGCGGGCGTTCATGGACGCGATCGAGGACGCCCGGAAGGCGGCGGAGGCCGAGTTCGGGACCGTCCTGCGGTGGTGCTTCGACATTCCCGGCGAGGCGGGGCCGGCCTCGGCCGAGGAGACCGCGCGGCTCGCCACCGACGACCGGCTGCGCCCGGAGGGGCTGGTGTCGTTCGGCCTCGGCGGACCCGAGGTCGGTGTGCCGAGGCCGCAGTTCAAACCGTACTTCGACCGGGCGATCGCGGCCGGGCTGCACTCCGTGCCGCACGCCGGCGAGACCACGGGGCCCGAGACGATCTGGGACGCGCTGAACGAGCTGCGCGCGGAGCGCATCGGCCACGGCACCAGCGCGGCCCGCGACCCGAAGCTGCTGGCCCATCTCGCCGAGCGGAGGATCGCCCTGGAGGTCTGCCCGACCTCGAACATAGCGACCCGAGCGGTCCGCACCCTCGACGAGCACCCCATCAAGGAGTTCGTGGCGGCCGGAGTGCTGGTCACCGTCAACTCCGACGACCCGCCGATGTTCGGCACCGACCTGAACACCGAGTACGCGGTGGCCGCGCGCCTCCTCGACCTCGACGAGCAGGGAGTGGCCGCGCTCGCGAAGAACGCCGTGGAGGCGTCCTTCCTCGACGAGCCCGGCAAGGCCCGGGTGACCGCCGAGATCGACACCTACACCTCGGCCTGGCTCGCCCCCTGATCCGATCGGCACCGAAGGCCCCACCATGCGCACCGTGACAGCCGTCGCCCATCGCGGCGCCCCCTACCGCCACCGCGAGAACACGCTCGACTCCCTGCGGGCCGGGCTGGAACTGGGCGCGGACGTCGTCGAGTTCGATGTACGGACGACTCGTGACGGGGTACCGGTCCTGCTCCACGACTCGACGCTGAACCGGCTCTGGGAGGTGGACCGGCCGCTGGCCGCGCTGTCCGCCGCCGAGCTGCGCGGGCTGACGGCCGACGGGGTGCCGACACTGGCCGACGCGCTGCTCGCCACCGAGGGCAGCCGCGTCATGGTGGATCTGCCGGGTGCGGTGAACCTGCGGGCGGTGCGACAGATCCTCGGCGTCGTGCGGGACTGCGACGCCGAGGACCGTGTCTACTACAGCGCCGACCCGCGGACCGTGCTCGCGGTCCGCGCCTCCGCTCCCACGGCCGAGCTCGCGCTGACCTGGAAGACCTCCGCACCGCCGCGTCCCGCCCTGCTCGACGCCATCCGTCCGCGCTGGCTGAACTACCGCTTCGGTCTCCTCACCCGCCCCCTGACGGACCGTGTCCACCGGGACGGCTACCTCCTCTCCGCCTGGACCCCGGACACCCGGCGCTCCATGCGCCGTCTGCTGTCCTGGGGTGTCGACTCGATCACCACCAACCGCGTCGACGCCCTGTGCACCCTCAGAGCGAGCGGTGAGGGCTACACCTCGGACCGCTGAGGCACGGTCGCCGCGTCCGCCGGCCTCTCCCGTGTGACGTACTGCGGCACCGGCGCCGAGTCCTTGCCGTCGTCGCGGACGAGGCCGTAGCGGATGGCGCCCCGGTCGGGGCCGACGGTGATGTCCTCGGTCACGGCGTCCCAGGTGGAGGGGGCGACAGTGATGTTGTAGTCGGCGCCGCGTTCGTTCTGGGTGAGCGTGACCGTGCCGTCGAGGTAGTAGTACTCGTTCTGCCACATCTGCTGGGCGCCCTCGGGCAGGACGGTGTAGCCGATGTCGGGGCCGCCCATGCTCGAGGTCCTGCCGTCGGCGGAGGTCGGGTCGTCCATGCGGCGGCCGCCGCCCGAGGCGACGTGGAAGAGCATGCCCTCCAGACCGGTCCAGGCCGGCATGACCAGTCCGCCCGGCCGGTACTCGGGCAAGATCTGCCAGCGGACCAGGACGTACCCCTGGCCCGTGAACGTCACGTTGTCGCCCCGGTGGTTCATCGCGGTCCGCGGGCCACCGCTGCTGGTGACACCGGACTCGGGCCGGCGCGGGAGGGCGGCGGGCGGGCTGTCCGGGTCCGGTGCCCGGTCCGCCACGTCGACGACCGTGCCGTACAGGTTCTTCGGCTTCTTCTCCTTCTCCTTCTTCGGCGACGGGGAGGCCGAGGGGGACGGTGAGGACGACGGCGACGGGGAGCGCGACGGGGTGCGGGGCGCCGGGGGCGCGGGCCCACGGGCCGTGCTCAGCACGGTCGGCGCGACCTGCGCGGGCCGGTCCTCGGAAGGTTGGGTCACCACGTACGCGCCCCCGGCGACCACCGTCGCGCTCGCCGTCACCGCGACGGCGGGCTTGGTGAGGGCACCGATCACCTTGGCGGACCAGCTCAGGGAGGCGGTCGCGGTCGTCGCCGCCACGGCCGTCTTGCCGCCGAACGCCAGCGACAGGGTGAAGCCGACGGGGACGGGGACCAGGGCGAGCCCGACGAGGAGCCGTTCGGCGGGGACGAAGACCTCACCGGGGCGGCCGTGGCCGTCGCAGCGGGCGCAGCCGCGGATGTGCCGGGCGATGCGCTTGCGCCACACCGAGTCGGGCCGCCCGCTCCAGCGTGCGGTGACGCGGCCCAGGTCGGAGCAGGAGGAGTCGAGGGCACGGACGATGCCGCGCGCGGTCTCCAGCCGGGCCTTCATCCGCTGGACGCGGACGGCGGCGTGCTGCCGGCTGATACCGACGGCGGCGGCGAGTTCGCGCCGGGTCAGTTCGCCCGCGACCTCCAGCCACCACAGCGACAGCAGTTGCCGGTCCTCGTCGTCGAGCCAACGGACCGCCTCCGCGACCTCCTTGCGTTGCCCTTCCAACTGCAACCGCAGCACGGTCAGTTCGGCGAAGTCGGCGGCACCCTGGGCGTCGTGGTCGTCGAGCTGGTCGGCGGTGCGGCGGCGCGCCCGGTCCCGTATCTGCCGCATCGCGATCGCGACCAGCCAGGAACGGAAGCTGTCCGGATCGCGTAGCGTGTCGAGGTTGCCGACGGCGCGCAGCATGGTGTCCTGCACGACGTCGTCGACGTCTGCGTGGCCGTTGAGGGCCCG
This sequence comes from Streptomyces sp. ATCC 21386, assembly GCF_018728545.1. NCBI lineage: Bacteria > Bacillati > Actinomycetota > Actinomycetes > Kitasatosporales > Streptomycetaceae > Streptomyces > Streptomyces sp. ATCC 21386. Next base: position 1,989,669 of record NZ_JAAVVL010000001.1, on the reverse strand, counting down.
GCCGACGATGTTGTAGACAAGCGGCAACCAGCCCTCGACCAGTTCGTCGAGGGCGCGCCGGTCCCCCGCCTGCGCGGCCGCGATGGTGGACCGCCACTGCCGCCCGTCCACGTACGTCCCCTTCGATCCTGCTGGGCTCACCCGGTTCACTCGGCTGTGTTCCGTACCTTCTCAGCCATCGTTCGGGCTTGGGGAACCTCCGAGGCGGAGATCACACCGCTCACACTGTCCATACGGCTCGCTCCTGTATGCGGGGAGACAGGGGTGCCTACGGAGACGGTGTGGAGGCGGCCGGGATAACAGTTTTCCGGTCCCATCCGCCGGTGAGGGCCTCCAGCCGCTTGATCCGCCGCCGTACGACGTGGAGCGGGATGATCCCGAAGACCCCGAACGACATGTCGATCACGGTCCACCAGAAGGGGATGCCGCGGATCGGCCCGCAGATCAGGGCCAGCGGGATGATGCCCGCGCAGGCGATCATGCCGAACTCGATGACCCAGATGTTGCGGACCGGGTCACGGTAGGGGCCGTAGAAGGACACCGCGATCACCAGGTGCGCGAAGGCCAGCCAGTCCGTGCCGTACAGGAGGAACGGGTAGGTGGCGTCGGCCTCGTCGAGTCCCGCCCGCACCCGCTCGATCCACTCCACGAACGCCGGCAGGTACTCGCCGACGGACAGCGACCGCAGCAACTCCTCGGTCCAGCGCAGCTCGTGGACCAGCGGGAAGGCTGTGGCGCCGCTCAGCACCAGACAGACGACGAAGAAGACCAGCCACGCACGGATGCCCTTCAACAGGGCGGCTCTGTCGCTCATGCCGCGAGCGTACGCCCCCGCTTGAACGTGTTCAAAAGTGGGGGCCCGACAGATGTCGGGCCCTCACGGGCACACGGAACACGGGAACGCGACGGGCCGTCAGCCGCCGGGCACGCGACGGACCGTCAGGCGCCGGGGACGGCGCGGATCGCGGCGATGTCGAACTGCAGGCGCACCTTCTCGCTCACCATGGCGCCACCCTCCGCGAGCCGCTGGTCGTAGGTGAGGCCCCATTCGGAGCGATTGATGGTGGTGGTCCCGTCGAAACCGACCCGCTCATATCCGAACGGGTCCATGACGTGCCCTATGTAGGTGAGTTCCAGATCGACGGGACGGGTGGTGCTCTTGATCGTGAGTTCACCGGCCATGCGGTAGACATCCTTGCCCACGAGACGCACCGCCGTACTGACGAAGCGCATACGGGGATAAGTCGCGGCATCAAGGAAATCGCGACCCATCAAATGGGCATCACGCTGTTCCACTCCGGTGTCGACGGACGTGGTGGACAGCACTATCTCGGCCCGCGAACGCGAAGGATCACGGCCGTCGAAATAGAGTCGACTCTGATACTCGGTGAACGCGCCTCGCACGGTCGTGACCAGGGCGTGTCTGACGGAGAAACCGATACGGCTGTGCGCCGCGTCGATCATCCATTCGCCGGTCAGCATCGTGAGTGCGGGATCGGACGTGCCGTCGGGAGCGAACTCCCCGGACTCGTGGGGGAGTCGCGAGGCTGTGGGGGCTGCCGGGCGGCGCAGGGACGCAGCACGGGTGAACAGGTTCATGATTCACGTAACTACGGCACGAGGGGATACGCCGCAACCCTTGGTCGACGGATCCGTCCGGTCCGAATCAACCGTGAAAGACTGATAAAACGCCACCGCACGCCAGACAATTACGCCGCCTCCACAAGGTCTCCACGAATTCGCTCGCCCCGATTCGCCCCGGAACGGCCTGAAGGAAAATGAATGCAGACGTAGTACCCCAAGGCCATACAGAGGCGAACGGGGGTCATGCGGTGCTCTTCGGCAGCAGTCCACGGGCCAGAGTGTCACGGGACGCCGCCAGGTGGCGCCCGGCCCGCGCGAGCGAGATCTCGGACCCGGCAGTCGTGCGGGTTCTGCAGGGAGACGCGTCCGCCGGTGAAGACGCGGTCCCCGGAGACAGTTCGGCCGTACGACGGCCCTCGCCCGCCTTCCCCAGCGCCGGTACCGCCCCGGAGGTGACCCTTCAGCCGTCAGCCACCCGTCCCTCCGCCGGGGCCGCGCCCCCTCGGCCCTCGTAGCCGTCGGGCGTGGCCCTCGTGGCGCTCCCTAGAGCCCCACGATCCCGTTCCACCGCCGGGCGAACTCGCGCCGTTCCCGGGAGGTGATGTCCCGGGCTACGGCGAGCCGGGCGCGCATGGTGTCGTCGGGGAAGATCAGGGGGTCCTCGGCGAGGGCGGCGGTCTCCTGATCCTTGGCCGAGGCCAGGACGTCGCGGGCCGCCGGGACGGGGCAGACGTAGTTGACCCAGGCCGCGAGTTCGGCGGCCACCTCGGGGTCGTAGTAGTGGTCGACAAGGCGCTCGGCGCTCGCCTTGTGGCGTGCGAGGTTGGGGATCATCAGGGACTCGGACCAGAGTTCGCCGCCCTCCTCGGGCACGACGAACCGGACGTCCGGGTCGTCGGCCTGGAGTTGGATGACGTCCCCCGAGTAGGCCTGGCAGGCGAGGACGTCCCCGCTGGAGAGGTCCTTGATGTAGTCGTTGCCCGTGAAGCGGCGGATGTGACCGGCGCGGACGCGGGAGGCGACCTGGTCGCAGACGGTGTGGAAGTCGTCCGCGGTCCAGCGCGTCACATCGACACCGTTGCCCTGCATCAGCAAGGCGAACGCCTCGTCCAGGCCGGAGAGCAGGGTGACCCGCCCTTTCAGGTCGTCCGCCCACAGGTCGGCGACCCGGCGTATCTCGCGGCCCACCTTCCGCCGGTTGTACGCGATACCGGTGATCCCCGACTGCCACGGCACCGTGAAGGCCCGGCCGGGATCGAAGGCGGGCGACCGGAGCTGCGGATCCAGATGGCGGCTGACGTTGGGCTGCCGGGCCCGGTCCATCTCCTGCACCCAGCCGAGCCGTACGAAACGGGCGCACATCCAGTCACTGACGACGACGAGGTCACGGCCGGTCTGCTGATGGTTCATCAGAGCCGGGCCGATCCTGCCGAAGAACTCGTCGTTGTCGTTGATCTCCTCGGTGTAGTCGACGGCGATCCCGGTGCGCTCCTCGAACGCCTCCAGCGTCGGCCGCCGTGAGTCGTCCTCGTCGTCCGTGTCGATGTAGAGCGGCCAGTTCGACCAGCTCAGCCGCTTGTCCCGGGCCGAGAGGTCGACCCCGGCCCGGTCACCGGGCGCCACATAGGCGGGGGGCACACCGCACCCGGCGAGTGCGCCGAGAGCCGCCCCCACACCCAGCAGGGAGCGACGCGTGAACATAGGTGCCCCCGCGCCCCGTTGGGCCGAAGGGCCTGCAGGGGCGCGGGGAACCGCGCGATCGACCACGACGAACCTTCAGCCGAAAACCGCTGTCAGTCCAACGACGTCATCACGTGCTTGATCCGCGTGTAGTCGTCGAAGCCGTAACCCGAGAGGTCCTTGCCGTACCCGGACTTCTTGAACCCGCCGTGCGGCATCTCCGCGACCAGCGGGATGTGCGTGTTGATCCAGACACACCCGAAGTCCAGCGCCTTGGACATCCGCATGGCCCGCCCATGGTCCTTCGTCCACACCGACGAGGCCAGCGCGTACTCCACGCCGTTCGCCCACTCGACGGCCTGCCCCTCGTCGGAGAAGGACTGCACGGTGATGACCGGCCCGAAGACCTCCTTCTGGATGATCTCGTCGTCCTGCTTCAGCCCGGAGACGACGGTCGGCGCGTAGAAGTACCCCTTCTCGCCGACCTGGTGACCACCGGCCTCGACCTTGGCGTGGGCCGGCAGCCGCTCGATGAACCCGGCGACCTGCTTGAGCTGGTTGGGGTTGTTGAGCGGGCCGTACAGCACGTCCTCGTCGTCCGGCTGCCCGGTCTTCGTCTCGGCCGCCGCCTTCGCGAGCGCGGCCACGAACTCGTCGTGGATGCCCTCCTGGACGAGGACACGGGTCGCGGCCGTACAGTCCTGCCCCGCGTTGAAGAAGCCCGCCACGGAGATGTCCTCGACGGCCTTGGCGATGTCGGTGTCGGAGAAGACGACGACCGGCGCCTTGCCGCCCAGCTCCAGGTGGACCCGCTTGAGGTCCCTGGACGCGGACTCGGCGACGGACATGCCGGCCCGCACGGACCCGGTGATGGACGCCATGGCCGGGACCGGGTGCTCGACCATCAGCCGGCCGGTGTCGCGGTCGCCGGTGATGACGTTGAAGACGCCCTTGGGCAGGATCGCACCGATGATCTCAGCCATCAGGACGGTCGACGCGGGCGTCGTGTCCGACGGCTTCAGCACGACCGTGTTGCCCGCGGCGATCGCCGGCGCGAACTTCCACACGGCCATCATCATCGGGTAGTTCCACGGCGCGACCTGAGCACAGACACCGACCGGCTCACGGCGGACGATCGAGGTCATGCCCTCCATGTACTCGCCGGCCGAGCGGCCCTCCAGCATCCGCGCGGCGCCCGCGAAGAAGCGGATCTGGTCCACCATCGGCGGGATCTCCTCGGAGCGGGTCAGCCCGATCGGCTTGCCCGTGTTCTCCACCTCCGCCGCGATGAGTTCCTCGGCCCGCTCCTCGAACGCGTCGGCGATCTTCAGCAGGGCCTTCTGACGCTCGGCCGGGGTCGTGTCCCGCCAGCCCGGGAACGCGGCCTCGGCGGCGGCCATCGCCGCGTCGACGTCGGCCTGACCGGACAGGGGCGCGGTCGCGTAGGCCTCGCCCGTCGCGGGGTTGACCACCTCGGTGGTCCGTCCGTCGACGGCGTCACGGAATTCGCCGTCGATGTAGTTGCGCAGACGACGCAGCTCGGTGCTCACTGCCGGCCCTCCAGATGGGTCCAGATCGGGGTGTCCATTCCTTGAGACACCACCCTAATCCGCCGCCCGACGTTTTCAACACCCCTGACACCTCACCGACTGCGAAATCCGCAAGCCACGAGCCCGTAAACAACGAATTTCATCGGTTCAGCCTTGCGGAACTGTCGAGACGTCGTGCACAGTGTGGCCGTGGCAAGTCGAAGCGCAGACCAGAAGGACTCCAGGGAGCCCAAGAACGGCACTCCCCAGTTGGACGCCGTCTCCCTCGCCATCGTCGAGCAGTTGCAGGAGGACGGCCGTCGGCCGTACGCCGCGATCGGCAAGGCCGTGGGCCTCTCCGAGGCGGCCGTGCGCCAGCGCGTCCAGAAGCTGCTCGACCAGGGCGTGATGCAGATCGTCGCCGTCACCGACCCGCTCACCGTGGGTTTCCGGCGGCAGGCGATGCTCGGCATCAACGTCGACGGCGATCTGGATCCCGTGGCGGACGCCCTGACGGCCATGCCGGAGGTCGAGTACATCGTCATCACCGCCGGCTCCTTCGACCTGATGGTGGAGGTCGTCTGCGAGGACGACGACCACCTCCTGGAGGTCATCAACAAGCGCATCCGGACCCTGCCCGGAGTGCGGTCCACCGAGAGCTTCGTCTACCTGAAGCTCAAGAAGCAGACCTACATGTGGGGAACCCGATAACCGTGAGGACGCGATAACCGTGAGCCCCAAGGACCTCAGCCAGACCGCGTACGACCACCTGTGGATGCACTTCACCCGCATGTCCTCGTACGAGAACTCCCCGGTCCCCACCATCGTCCGGGGCGAGGGCACGTACATCTACGACGACAAGGGCAAGCGGTACCTCGACGGTCTCGCCGGTCTCTTCGTGGTCCAGGCCGGCCACGGCCGCACCGAGCTGGCGGAGACCGCGTTCAAGCAGGCGCAGGAGCTGGCCTTCTTCCCGGTGTGGTCGTACGCGCACCCGAAGGCCGTCGAGCTGGCGGAACGTATCGCCTCCCATGCGCCCGGCGATCTGAACAAGGTCTTCTTCACCACCGGCGGCGGCGAGGCGGTCGAGACCGCCTGGAAGCTCGCCAAGCAGTACTTCAAGCTCCAGGGCAAGCCGACCAAGTACAAGGTCATCTCCCGCGCCGTCGCCTACCACGGCACCCCGCAGGGCGCCCTGTCCATCACCGGCCTGCCGGCCCTCAAGGCCCCCTTCGAGCCGCTGGTGCCGGGCGCGCACAAGGTCCCGAACACCAACATCTACCGCGCCCCGATCCACGGCGACGACCCGGAGGCCTTCGGCCGCTGGGCGGCCGACCAGATCGAGCAGCAGATCCTCTTCGAGGGCCCGGAGACGGTCGCGGCCGTCTTCCTGGAGCCGGTGCAGAACGCCGGCGGCTGCTTCCCGCCGCCGCCCGGCTACTTCCGGCGGGTCCGCGAGATCTGCGACCAGTACGACGTCCTGCTGGTGTCGGACGAGGTCATCTGCGCCTTCGGCAGGCTCGGCACGATGTTCGCCTGCGACAAGTTCGGCTACGTCCCGGACATGATCACCTGTGCCAAGGGCATGACCTCGGGCTACTCCCCGATCGGCGCCTGTGTCGTCTCGGACCGCATAGCCGAGCCCTTCTACAAGGGCGACAACACCTTCCTGCACGGCTACACCTTCGGCGGCCACCCGGTCTCCGCGGCCGTCGGCCTCGCCAACCTCGACCTGTTCGAGCGCGAGAAGCTCAACCAGCACGTCCTCGACAACGAGGCGGCCTTCCGTTCCACCCTGGAGAAGCTCCACGACCTGCCGATCGTCGGCGACGTCCGCGGCAACGGCTACTTCTACGGAATCGAGCTGGTCAAGGACAAGACGACGAAGGAGAGCTTCGACGACGACGAGACCGAGCGGATCCTCTACGGCTTCCTGTCGAAGAAGCTGTTCGAGAACGGCCTCTACTGCCGGGCCGACGACCGCGGCGATCCGGTCGTCCAGCTCGCCCCGCCGCTGATCTCCGACCAGTCGACCTTCGACGAGATCGAACAGATCCTGCGCGCGACGCTGACGGAGGCGTGGACGCTGCTGTAGGCATCGCCCCCTGGGCGAACCCGGCGCCCCGGTCCTCCGCCGCGACCCTGCAGCGGCGGCCGCGCCTGCGGCCCTTCAAACGGCCCGGGGCGCCCCCATCCGAGTGAGATGGGGGCGCCCCGGGCCGTGTGCTGTCCGCCCCCCGCCGCCCCGACTCCCTAGCGTGCCTCTGTAACCGATCGGCCCTGCCTTCGTTCCCCCGGACGGGGGGCTCCCCCGGCAACCCTGATCCGAACCGAGGTGTACGCCCATGGTGGCCCCGCCGGACAACGACGTGCTCTGGGCACGTGGTCTGACCTACGCGCACGACGGCACGCCCGCCCTGCACGGTGTGTCGATGCAGGTCCGGGAGGGCGAGATCCTCGCCGTCACGGGCCCGCGCGGCAGCGGCAAGACCACGCTCCTGCGGTGCCTGTCCGGACAGTTGCGGGCCCAGCGGGGAGAGGTGTGGTTCAACAGCGTCCCCGTCCACACGATGGGGGCGCTCGCCCGGGAACGGCTGCGGCTCGACCGCTTCGGGTGGATCGACCCCGAGCCGGTCCTCGTCCCCGAGCTGAACGCCTGGGAGAACACCGCCCTGCCGCTGATGCTGCGCGGCACGGGCCGCCGGGCCGCCAAGGCGGCCGCCCTGGAGTGGCTGGAGCGCCTCGACATCCGCGACGTGGCCCGCAGGCGCCCGCACGCCCTCCTCCAGTCGGAGCGCCAGCGTGTGGTGGTGGCCCGCGCCCTCGTCTGCGCCCCCACGGTGCTCTTCGCCGACGAACCGACCGCCCCGCTGCACCGCGCCGAACACACCCACGTCCTGCGCACGCTCACCACGGCGGCCCGCTCCCACCGGATCACGGTCGTCCTCGCCACCCACGACCCCGACACGGCGGCCCTGGCGGACCGCACGGTGTCCCTCCTGGACGGCCGCCACGTGAGGACGGTCCACCTGCCCGCCACCACGGCCCCCGAGACCCGCGCCGACCGCCGCGCCCGGGCCGAGCCCCCTCCCGCGACGCCCGCCCAGCCATGCACCGCCCCGGCCGTACACCCCGTCACCACGACACCGAACGGGCCCACCCCGGAACCGAACGGCCCCACCCCCGAGACGACAACGCCCTCCACGACGGCGCCCCGGTCCGACGCCACGCCGCCGAAGTCTCCCCTCTCCCCCACTCCGGAGGCGGCCCGCCCCGCAGCCGAGGGAGGGGCCCGGCCGCCCACCGAAGGACCAGCCCAGCCACCCGCCGAGGGGGGAGCCCGGCAGGCCGGCGGAGCCGACGGTCGCCCGGCCCCCACCGCAGAAGTCGTGCGCCCCGCCGCCGAAGGAGAGGCCCGGCCCCCCGCCGAAGGGGAAGCCCGGCAGTCCGGCGGAGCCGAGGGGCAGTCGGCCGGGGCGGCGCGGCCCTCCGCGGCCGACGGGGAAGGCCGGGCAGCGTGCTCGCTCTCCGTCTAGCCCGCCGGGCCCACCCCGTGGTCCAGCTCCGTCGGCTCCTGGTGGCCGCGGCCGCCGGCGGCACCGGCTTCCTGCTGCTCTGCGCGCTCGGCCACGCCATGGCACACCCGCACGCCCCGGCCGGCTCGGTGCTCCGCCTGGCCTGGTGCGTGGCACCCGCCGCCGCCACCGTGTACTTCGCGGCGACGGTCGCCCGCACCGACCCCGGCACCCGGCCCCGCCCCGGCCTCTCCGCGATCGGCCTCGGCCCCGGCCGGCTCATGGCCATCTCCGCGGTCACCACGGCCCTGTCCACCGTCCTCGGCTCACTCCTCGCCCTCCTCTTCTTCCTCCACCTGCGCGGCGACCTCACCGGCCTCCCCTTCGACGGCGCGGCCATGGACGTCCTCGCCGCCGGACGGCCCCTGCCCCTCCCGGCCGCCCTCACCCTCCTCGCGGTCGTCCCGGCCGCCGCCTCCGTCACCACCGCCCTCGTCCTGCGCCCGAGGGACACCAGGGCCCGGCCCACCGGCCCCCGCACCCGCTTCATGGCGTACGACACCTTCGCCATCGGCCGGCGCACCGCGCCCCCGGCGGGCGCGACGAGGTACGAGGAGGAGCCGGACGACGAGGCAGGGACCGTCTCGGAGACCGCCCAGGAGCTGACGGAACCGCCGGCTCCGCGCCCGGCCCCCGGCGGCCTCCCCTGGGGCATCACCGTGCTCGCCGTCGGCCTCGCCCTGGAGACCTACGCCGGACGGTCCGACCACCGCTTGGGCCTCACCCTCCCCGGCGGCTTCGCCGACAGCCCCGCGGGCGTCCTCGGCGGCTGGTTGCTCACCGCCCTGGGGCTGGTCCTCACCGGGCCCGGCCTGACCCACCTCACCGGACTCCTGCTCCAGTCCGTACGCCCCGGCGCACGGCGTCTCCTCGCCGGGCGCATGCTTCAGGAGGAAGCCCGGCGCATCGGTCGCCCGCTCGGTGTGGTCTGCGCGGTGGCCTCCGGCGCGTACGCCATGGTGACGCTGGCCTCTGGCGTGCGCCCCGCGGTCGGCCCGCTCACCCTGCTGGGCGCGCTCGTGGTCGCCGGCTGCGCCGTGCTCACCCTCGCGACAGCCGCCGTCGAGGCCCGGCGGGCCCGCGCGGACACCATGGCCGCGCTGGTGCGGCTGGGGGCGCCCCGCGCACTGCCCCGGCAGGCGGCCCTGCTCCGCGCGGGCGCCCTGCTCGCCGTGTTCGGCGCCCTGACCTGGACGATCGCCCAGCTGGCCGCGCTACCGCTGGCCGCCTGAGAACTCGTACGAAAAAAGTTCGCGCGCGGCGATGAGTTTCGCGGGGGCCCTCGGTCTACCCCTGCGAACAGACCGAAACGGATACGACCGATACAGGAGCGACCTCGCCATGTACCAGCAGATGATCTTCGTGAACCTGCCCGTGAACGACCTCGACGCCTCGAAGAAGTTCTTCACGGAGCTCGGCTACTCGCTCAACCCCCAGTTCAGCGACGAGAACGCGGCGTCCGTCGTGATCAGCGACACCATCGTGGCGATGCTGCTCACCAAGCCGTTCTACGCGACCTTCACCAAGAAGGAGATCGCGGACGCGACGAAGACCAGCCAGGTGCTGCTCTGTCTGAGCGCCGAGAGCCGCGCGAAGGTCGACGAACTGGTCGAGAAGGCGGTCGCCGCCGGCGGCACCGCGTCGGAGAAGGTCCAGGAGATGGACTTCATGTACGGCCGCGCCTTCGACGACCTCGACGGCCACACCTGGGAGGTCGTGTGGATGGACCCGTCCGCGATCGAGGGCTGAACCACCCGCAGCCCACCCCGCGCCCCGTCAGGGGCGCGGGGAACTGCGCGAGCAACCCCCACCCACCCGCAGCCGCCAAGCACAGTCGCCCCCACCCCCATAGGCGGCCCGGCCCGCCCAGCGGAGCGCAATAGCATGGACGGGTGCAGACGATGCCCGCCCACGCGGCCCACCACGACGACCACGAGATCGAGACGATCGAGGAGTTCGACGCGACCGTCTCAGCACGGGGCACCCTCGCCGGATTCCGCGTCCAGGCCGTCGATCTGACGGACCGTACGCGTGAACTGCTCGCCACCGACACGGCGGAGGCCGTCTTCCTCGGCTGCCCGATGCGCCCGGAGGCGGCGGCGAAGATACGCACGGACGGCGCCCTGGTCTTCCCGCCCGTCCCCGGTCTGCCCTTCGACCCGTACCGGGGCCTGCTCTACTCCCCCGACGAACTCTTCGCGTCCCTGTCCGACGGCGGCTACGAGGCCACGCCCGACGCCCTCGCGTACGCCTGGTTCCAGCGCACCAAGGCCGACCGGGACGTCTACGCCTCCATGCTGCGCGCCGTCCACGACGACTCCGTCTCGGACGCCCTCGACGAACTCCTCTCCGGTGCCCGGGTGGTGGGCGTGATGGGCGGCCACGCGATGGCGCGCGGCACCGAGGCGTACGAGGGCGCCGCCCGCCTCGGCCGCACCCTGGCCCGCTCGGGCCTCACGGTCGCCACCGGCGGTGGTCCGGGCGCGATGGAGGCGGCCAACCTGGGCGCCTACGCGGCCCCGTTCGGCGACGAGATGCTCACCGAGGCGCTGCGACTGCTGGCGAAGGCACCGAAGTTCACGCCGTCGATCACCGACTGGGCGAGCGTCGCCTTCGAGGTGCGCACCCGCTGGCCGAGGGGCGGCGCGTCCGTCGGCATCCCCACCTGGTTCTACGGCCACGAGCCGCCGAACCCGTTCGCCTCGCACATCGCCAAGTACTTCGCCAATGCCACCCGCGAGGACGGCCTTCTCGCCCGCTCCGCCGCCGGCGTCGTCTTCCTGCCCGGAGCCGCCGGAACCGTCCAGGAGATCTTCGACAACGCGACCCCCAACTACTACGAGTCGCGCGGCGAACCGACCCCCATGGTCCTCGTCGACCGGGCCCACTGGACGGAGCGGCTGCCGGCCTGGCCACTGCTGCGATCGCTGGCGCGCGGCCGTTCGATGGAGGCCCGGATCGCGTTGGTCGACCGGATCGAGGAGGCACCGGAGGCCCTGGCGCGTCTCGGGGACCGTCCAAACACTTCTTCGGATTGACATCGCTTACGGCGCGCTTATAAACCTGTGAGGCACATGGGGAAGCCGCTCCCTCAGCGGCCCTCCGTCACCCCCACTCCCCTGTGCTTCCCTTGAAGGGCAAACGTGTCCATATCACCCCGCAGCGCACGGACTTCGCGCTCCATCGGTGTTGTTTTCGCCGCCGCCGCACTCGTGCTCGGTGTCGCGGGCAACGCCATGGCATGCACCATCAAGGACTTCTCCGCCGTCGCCGAGTGCGAGGGCGACACGGGCGTCATCCGGGTGACCGACGTGGACCCGCTGGGCGTCAAGGCCGAGATCAGCGTCTATCTGGAGAACAACGGCGCCGACCTGCGCATGGTCGGCAGCCGGACGATCGTCGACTCCACCGCCAAGGGCGTCACCGTCACCTTCGACGAGGACTGGGAGCCGAACGCCGAGTACCGCATCCACGTCGAGGCGGAGGACTACGTCGACGAGGACCTGCCGATCCTGGTGGCCCCCGCGGAGGCCTGCACGGCCGAGGCCATCACCCCGCCGGCAGCCGCGAAGGCCCCGAAGAAGCCTTCGACCGACGAGAAGTCGGACGAAGACAAGGACAAGAACAAGGACAAGAACAAGGACGGAGACGAGGAGCCGGGCAAGGAGGCGGGCGAGGACGAGGGCGAGCCGTCCCGGACCAAGACGTCCCCCACCGCGTCGGAGTCCGAGGACACCGCGACCGCGGGTTCGGACGGCGACAACGCCCCCTCCCCGGGCGGTGACTCCAACCTCGCCGAGACCGGCGCCGACTCCAACACCGGCACGATCGTCGGCGCCGCCGCCGCACTGGTCGCCCTCGGCGCCGGTGCCGTTTACTACAGCATGCGGCGGCGTGGGGCCTCCACACGCTGATCCCTGTTCCTCAGGGCCGTGGCCCGTACCCCCTCGCCAGGGGGTACGGGCCACCCGCCGTTCCGGAGCGCGCTCACCCGAACGTGGCCCGCTCCAGCCAGAAGTCCAGCAGCTCCCGGTCACCCAGCACCTGCAACTGCCCACCGTCCGGCGGCAGTCGACGGTAGAAGGCGAGCAGCACCTCGGTGAGCGGGCCGCGCAGCTCGACCGTCGCCTTCTCATGGCCGCGCCGCCAGCGCACCACGTCCTCGGTCAGCTCGACCACCCTCCCCCACCCTTCGAGCGGGGAGACCCCCCTCTCGCTCCGCTCGGCGTCGACCTCGGCGGCGGTGTCGGTGGCGTGAAGGTGGATGCTGCGCCCCGGACCGCGCAGTTCGGCCGCCTCGTCGTGCGGCATGGTCCGCTGCACGAACCTCACGATCTCCAGCCACTCGTCGATCGCGTCGGCGGCGATCTCCGGCGCCACCTCGACCGCCCGTCCGACGGTGAGCGCGGCATCGGCTCCGTGGATGACCTGCTCGTGGGCCATCCTGCGGGCCCAGAACCCCGCACTGTGCTCCCACCCCCACGACCAGACGGGCGCCTCGGGGCCCGCCTCGCGCAACGTGGCCACGGTCATCTCGCCGGTCTCGGCCAGCCAGGCGTCCAGCGCGGCCCGGTCCCCGTGCCGCCCGGGTCCGTCGTACAGCGGGACATCCGCCTCGGGGACCTCCTCCTTCGCCCGGGTCCGTATGTTCAGTTCGACCCAGCGCAGGGCGCCGCCGGTGTGCCGCAGCAGTTGTTCCAGCGACCAGTCGGGACAGGTCGGCACGGTCGCCGACAGATCGGCACCGGAGGTCACCAGGTCCCGCAACTTCCTTACCTGCAGCTCGATCTCGGCACAGTAGCGCTCATGCCGCGCCCGGGGTTCTTGCGTACGCATCGCCATGGTGCCGCACCTTATGCGGCGGGACCGGCCCCCAGCACGACGATTTCGGCCGCGTCGAAGCGCACGCCGACCTGGTCCCCGGGCTCCGGCGCGTCCCGCAGCGCGCACGCCGCCTCCAGCCGTGGTGCGTCCTCCGGCTGGAGGTGCAGCGCGACATGCGTGCCCCGGAACGTGCGCGCGGCCACCGTGCAGCGCAGCCCGTCCGCCACATCCACCAGTCGTACGCCGGCGGGCCGCACGAGCAGCGCGCACGCCCCCTGCGGTGAGCCCTCCGGGACCGGCACCTTGCCCCACGCCGAGTCCGCCGCCTGCCCGGTCACCGTCGCGTCGACCACGTTGTCGAAGCCGAGGAAACGGGCCACGAACTCGTCGGCCGGTCGCCGCCACACCTCAAGGGGCGTACCGGACTGGGCGATCCGCCCGTCCCGCATCACCACGACCCGGTCGGCCAGCGCGAAAGCCTCGCCCTGGTCGTGCGTGACCGCCAACACGGTGGTCCCCAACTCGCTGAAAAGCTCCCGGAGTTCGACGACCAGACGCTCCCGCAGCGATCGGTCCAGCTGGCCGAGGGGCTCGTCGAGCATCAGCAGCCGGGGACGCGGCGCGAGGGCCCGGGCCAGCGCGACCCGCTGCTGCTCGCCGCCGGAGAGCTCCCCGACGCGTCGGCGTGCGGCCCCGGGCAGCCCGACCAGCTCCAGCAACTCCCTTACCCGTACGGTGCGTTCGTCCTTCGCGGCGCCGTGCATGCGGGGCCCGAAGGCGACGTTGCCCGCCACGTCCCGCTGCGGGAAGAGCTGGTGGTCCTGGAACATCAGGCCGACACCGCGTTTGTGGGCGGGCACGCCGCGCTGGTCCAGCCCGTCGAGCGAGACCCGTCCGCCGTCGAGGGGCTGGAGCCCCGCGACCACCCGCAGCAGCGTCGACTTGCCGCTGCCGCTGGGCCCCAGCACACAGACGATCTCATGCTCGGCGACCTCCAGGTCGACGGCGTCGAGCACGGACCGACCGTCGAACCGTACGGTCGCGTCCTCAAGCCTGAGCAGCACCATCAGAACTCCCCCGTCCGATCGGTACGGAGGCGTTCCAGCACCAGCAGGGCCACCGCGCACACCACCATCAGAATCGTCGAAAGGGCCATCGCCTGGCCGTAGTTGAGCTCGCCCGGCCGTCCGAGCAGCCGTGCCACGGCGACCGGCAGCGTCGGATTGTCGGCGCGCGCGATGAAGACGGTCGCCCCGAACTCCCCGAGCGACACGGCGAAGGCGAACCCGGCAGCGACCAGCAAAGCCCGTCGCACCATGGGCAGATCGACCTCGCGCCACACCCGCCACGGCGACGCTCCGAGCACGGCCGCCGCCTCCCGAAGCCGCTCGTCCACCGCGCGGAGGACGGGCAGCATGGTCCGCACCACGAAGGGAACGCCGACCAGGGCCTGGGCGAGCGGTACCAGGATCCAGGACGACCGCAGATCCAGCGGCGGCTCGTCCAGCGCGATCAGGAACCCGAAGCCGACGGTCACCGCGGACACGCCGAGCGGCAGCATCAGCAGCGCGTCGAAGCCCCTCACGAGCCGGCCCGCCCGCCGGGTGAGCGCGGCGGCGGCGAGTCCGCCGACGAGCAGGGCGATGGCGGTCGCGGCGGCCGCGTAGCGCAGCGAGTTCCCGACCGCCTCGATCGGCGGGACCAGGAAGATTCCGCTCTCGTCGCTGGTCAGCGCCTTGTAGTAGCCGAAGCCAGGTGCGTCGAGCGACCGCTCCACCAGCACGCCCAACGGCAGCAGGATCAGCACGACGACGGTCACGAGGACCGCGCCCAGCAGTGCCCACTGCCCGGCCCCGCGCGGTCGCCGGGCGGTGAGCGAGGCGTCCACCAGGCGCAGGGCGGTCTCCCGCCGCCGTACGGTCCAGGCGTGCACGGCGAGGATCAGCCCGACCGCGGCGAACTGCACCAGCGTCAGTACGGCGGCGGTGGACAGGTCGAAGATCTCCGAGGTCTGCCGGTAGATCTCCACTTCGAGGGTGGAGAACGTCGGTCCGCCGAGGATCTGCACCACCCCGAACGAGGTGAAGGTGAAGAGGAAGACCATCAGCGCGGCGGCGGCCACGGCGGGCGCGAGCGCCGGGAGGGTCACCTTGCGCCAGGCCGCGAACGGGGAGGCGCCGAGCATCCGCGCGGCCTCCTCCTGCCGCGGGTCGAGCTGCGACCAGAGCCCGCCGACGGTCCGTACGACGACCGCGTAGTTGAAGAACACATGGGCGAGGAGGATCGCCCAGACCGTCGTGTCCAGCCTCATGCCCCACAGCTCGTCGAAGAGCCCGCCGCGCCCGACCAGCGCGAGGAACGCGGTCCCGACGACCACGGTCGGCAGGACGAACGGCACGGTCACGACCGCCCGCAGGAGTTCCTTGCCCCTGAAATCGAAGCGCGCGAACACATACGCGCCGGGGAGCGCGATCACCAGCGTGAGCGCGGTCGAGACGAGCGCCTGCCAGGTGGTGAACCAGAGCACGTGCCGGATCCCGGCGTCCGCCAGCACCTCCCCGATCCGCCCGAGGTGCCAGGTGCCGTCCGCCTTGAGCCCCCGGACGACGATCGCGGCGACGGGGTGGGCGAAGAAGACCCCGAAGAAGACGACGGGCAGCGCCATGAGACCGAGCCGAGCCGCCCCGCCCGACCGACCGGGACGGGGTGAACGGGGTCGACGGGACGGACGAGATCGACGCGCTGCGACCTGGACCGACCCGACGTCCCCACCCGAACCGGCGCCCTCGGCCGTCTCGGCTGCCTCAACCGCCTTGGCCGCCTTGACTGCCTCAGCAGCCTTGGCTACTTCAGTACGAGGGAGGTCCACGACTTGACCCACTGGTCGCGGTTCTCGGCGATCTTCTCCGGCGCCATGGTCTCGGGGTCCTTCGCCGCGGGCCCGTACTCGGTGAACTCGGCCGGCACGGACGCCCCCTCGACGACCGGGTACACGAACATGTTGAGCGGCATGTCCTCCTGGAACCGCTTCGAGATCAGGAAGTCGATCAGCGCCTTGCCGCCCTCGGCGTTCTTCGCGTTGCTCAGCAGCCCAGCGAACTCGATCTGCCGGAAGCAGGTGCCCTCGGCGACCCCGGTCGGCGCGGTCTTCGGGCGCGGGTCCGCGTAGACGACCTCGGCGGGCGGCGAGGAGGCGTACGAGACGACGAGCGGCCGGTCGCCCCCGGCCTTCTTGCCGTCCGTCGATCCGGAGAACTCCTGGTAGTACGCCTGCTCCCAGCCGTCGACGACCTTCACCCCGTTGGCCTTGAGCTTCTCCCAGTAGCCCTCCCAGCCTCCGTCGCCGTACTTCGCGGCCGTACCGAGGACGAAGCCGAGCCCAGGCGAGGAGGTGGAGGCGTTCTCGGTGACGAGGAGGTCCTTGTACTCGGGCTTGATCAGATCGTCGAAGGTCTTCGGCGGCTCGATCTTGTTCTTCTCGAAGTACGCCTTGTCGTAGTTGACGCAGATGTCACCGGAGTCGATGGGCGTGACCCGGTGCTCGTCCTTGTCCAGCTGGTACTCGGCCCCGACCTTGTCGAGCCCCTTCGCCTCGTACTGCTGGAAGAGGCCGTTGTCGAGGGCGCGCGAGAGCAGCGTGTTGTCGACGCCGAAGAAGACGTCGCCCTGCGGGTTGTCCTTGGTCAGGATGGCCTGGTTGACGGCCTGCCCGGCGTCGCCGCTCTTCAGCACCTTGACCTTGTACCCGGACTCCTTCTCGAACGCCTTCAGCACGTCCTTGGAGTAGGCGAAGGAGCCGTGGCTGACGAGGGTGACGGTCTTGGAGTCGCCGGCACCGGTGTCGTCCGAGGACGAGCCGCACGCGGACAGCGTGACGAGCCCGAGGCCGACGACGAGAACCGTTGCTCTCCTGGTGATGCCCACTGAATTCAATCCTCCTGGAAGTGACCAGGAAGAGACGCGGCCCCGCCCGGGACCCTTGTCGATTCGAGGGCTCCCGGGCAGGGCGCAACAGCTTGAGTGATGACCGAACTTCCTACCCAGAATGACCTGGGCGAGGTTCAGAGGGTCTGCGGCCCGGATGCCGCACTCTCAGCGCTGTGGCGCTCCCCTGTCGGAATATGGATATGTACGTACGGGCTCAGACTACCTCTCGGTCGCCGCGAGCTGACCGCACGCCCCGTCGATCTCCTGGCCCCGGGTGTCCCGGATGGTCACCGGCACGCCGTGGGCGGCGATGGCCTCGACGAACGCCTTCTCGTCCTCGGGCCGGGAGGCGGTCCACTTGGAGCCCGGGGTGGGGTTCAGCGGGATCAGGTTCACATGCACCGGCTTGCCCTTGAGCAGCCGGCCCAGCCGGTCACCGCGCCACGCCTGGTCGTTGATGTCCCGGATCAGCGCGTACTCGATGGACAGCCGACGCCCGGACTTGGCCGCGTACTCCCACCCGGCGTCCAGGACCTCGCGCACCTTCCACCGGGTGTTCACGGGGACGAGGGTGTCGCGCAGTTCGTCGTCCGGGGCGTGCAGGGAGATGGCGAGCCGGCACTTGAAGCCCTCGTCGGAGAACCGGTGGATGGCGGGCACCAGTCCGACCGTGGACACGGTGATGCCGCGCTGCGACAGCCCCAGCCCGTCCGGCTCCGGATCGGTGAGCCGGCGAATGGCCCCGACGACCCGGTTGTAGTTGGCGAGCGGCTCGCCCATCCCCATGAAGACGATGTTGGACAGCCGCGCGGGCCCGCCGGGAATCTCACCGTCCCTGAGGGCCCTCATCCCGTCCACGATCTGATGGACGATCTCGGCGGTGGACAGATTCCGGTCCAGCCCGGCCTGTCCGGTCGCGCAGAACGGACAGTTCATCCCGCATCCGGCCTGCGAGCTGATGCACATGGTGACCCGGTCCGGGTACCGCATCAGCACCGACTCCACGAGCGTCCCGTCGAACAGCCGCCACAGCGTCTTGCGGGTGGTCTCCTGGTCCGTCGACAGATGCCGCACGACCGTCATCAGCTCAGGAAGCAGCGCCTCCTGGAGCTTCGTCCGCGCACCCGCGGGGATGTCGGTCCACTGCTCCGGGTCGTGCGCGTACCGCGCGAAGTAGTGCTGGGACAGCTGCTTGGCGCGAAACGGCTTCTCCCCGATCGCGGCAACAGCCTCCTTCCGCTCCGCAGGCGAAAGATCAGCAAGATGCCGCGGCGGCTTCTTGGCTCCGCGGGGGGCGACGAATGTGAGTTCTCCGGGCTTCGGCATAACCCGTCAAGTGTCGCAGATCAATCTGTATGGCCCGGGCCAGTCGTCGGCTCAGAAGATTCCGCCCACCACGCTCACGACCCACGCGCCGTAGTTCTTCCAGCGATGTGACATCCGGCAGTACAGCCGCGGCCTGCGTCGGCCCGCCTGGTCGATGAGTGTCTGGCACCAGCGGCACGGCAGATCGCCGTGATATCTGCCGTCGTCCCCCACCCGCGCTCTCCCCATGGACACGGATCCTATCGATGTCCGCCGATCTCGCGAGGGGCTGTGGCAAAGGGCCCCGCCCTGGAACCAGGACGCTGTTGGTAAATCCGCCCCGCTGGATCTCATTCAGCGGGGCGGAGTGCTGCGAAGGGTGAGGTGCGGGTGCGGGCGAGCGGTCTGCCGGTGAGCCAGGCATCGATGCGGGCGAGGTTGATGGCGGCGCCGGTGAAGTGGTGTTGCAGCCGGGTTTTGGCGAGGCCGCGGTAGCGGGATCTGCGCAGGCCGAATGCCTGGACGCCTTGGGAGATGGTGCCCTCGACGCCGGCGCGGTGTCCGTAGCGGCGGCGCCAGTGGTGGGTGTCCTGCTCGGTGCGGGCCTGCTGGAGGATCTCGTGTTCGGCTTTGGGGCGCAGGGTCAGATTGCGGCCGGTTTCGGCGGTGGTGCAGGAAGTCCGCAGTTCACAGGGGGTGCAGTGGCGTTCGGCGAAGCGGACGCGGGTGACCGGGGTGCCGCGGTGGCTCTGGGCGTCTCTCCACTGGACGCTGGTGTGGCCGCCGGGGCAGACGGCCTGGCGTTGCTCCCAGTCGACGGTGAAGCGCGTGCTGTCGAAGACGTCGCCGGTTGCCTGTTGCCGGATGGTGTTCTTCCCGACCGGTCCGACGAGGGTGATGCTGTGATCGCGGCGGGCGTGGTGGATCTGCTCGGCGTCGACGTATCCGGCGTCCAGCAGGTGTTCGTCCGGCACCAGTTGGCGGTCGGCAAGGGCGGTGTGGATGTCCTCCAGCACGGCGTTGTCGGTCACCGGTGCCGGGGTGGTGTGGATGTGGGTGATCAGGTGCGGGGCGTCGGGCTCGCAGGTCTCGCTGAGGTGGACCTTGTATCCGGACCAGGCCAGATCGCGCTTCGCTCCGGTCCTGGCCCCGGGCTCGTGCGGGGTGCGTAAGCGGATCAGGCCGGGCGGGGTGTTCTTCGGCTCCCGCCAGCGCACGGTGCCGTCGACGCGGTGAAACTGCTGCACCCAGGTCTGGCGGAGGAACTCCACCGCGGGAAGACGCTGCAGGCCGGGCGGTGCCGATGTCGACCAGACCGCTTCCAGCAGCACCGTGCCGTCGGCCCCGCACTGGTCGCCGTGCTCGATCCGGGCGGCCCACCGGGACGGGAAACGGCTGTCCTCCGGACGCGCCGAGTACCGGTCGAACCACTCCGGCGCAGCCAACCCCATCAGCCAGTCCCCGGCCGCCTCGGCGATCTGGTTCAAAGCCGCCCGCAGTGTCTCGACCACGAACTCCAGCCGGCTCAGATCCCTGGTCACGGCCAGTACATGGGTGGCGTCCGTGCGCTGCCGGTTACCCGCCTTGACCAGCCCGGCCTCCCCGGCGGCCGTCAGCACCGCGTCGAACACCGCCCGGCCCGCATCCGACTCGGTCAGCCGGGCCCGGAACTCGCTGAGCACGGAGAAGTCGAACCCCACGTCGGCCAGCTCCAGCGACAGGGCGTACTTCCAGTCCAGACGCGAACGGACCGCGTGCGCAGCCTGCCGGTCGGTCAGACCCTCGGCGAACTGCAACACCGACACCAGCGCCAGCCGCGCCGGCGAGACCACCGGCCGCCCCCGCGCCGAGAACAACTCCTCGAAGTCGGCATCGGCGAAGACCGGCCCGAGCGCATCCCGAACCCGCATCACCAGACACCCCTTCGGAAACACCGCACGCGCCAGCCGCGCGGTCTCCTCCGGAATCTCCGCCAGATCCACCCCACGCAACGACACGAACCCACCCCACGAACATGACGACGGCCTGCACAACCCCAACGGGGTCGTGCAGGCCGTCGTCACGCAGGCCCCCGGATTTACCAACAGCGTCCTGGAACCAGGACGGGGCCCACTCGGCTCGGCAGGCTCGATCGACGCTCAGCCCGAGCCCACGAACAGCACCAGCAGCAGCCAGACCACCGGGGCCGTCGGGAGCAGCGAGTCCAGGCGGTCCATGATGCCGCCGTGGCCCGGCAGGAGCGTGCCCATGTCCTTGATGCCGAGGTCCCGCTTGATCATGGACTCGCCGAGGTCGCCCAGCGTGGCGCTGGCCGCGACGGCGAGACCGAGGAGCAGGCCCTGCCACCAGGCGCCGTCGTCGATGACGAACTCCATGAGCAGCGCGCCCGCGACCATGGCGAAGGCGATTGCGCCGAGCAGCCCCTCGCGGGTCTTGCCGGGACTGATGCGCGGCGCCAGCTTGTGCGTGCCGAAGCGCCAGCCGACGGCATACGCGCCCGTGTCGCTGACGACGGTGAGCAGCAGAAACACCAGGACCCGCTGCGGCCCGTCGTCGGCGGCGAGCATGAGCGCGACGAACGTGGCCAGGAACGGCACGTAGAACGCGGCGAAGACCCCCGCGGTGACGTCCTTCAGATAGTTCTCCGGCGGTTCCGTCATCCGCCAGACGAGGACGGCGAGCGCGGTGAGCGCCATGGCCACCCAGGCCCCCTCGGGCCCGCGGACGTACCCGGCGACGACCATGGCCGCCCCGCCGACCGCGAGCGGCACGAGGGGCGCCTTGATGCCCTTGCGTTCCGCCAGGCGCGAGGTGAGCTCCCACAGCCCCACCACCACGGCGACCGCTATCACCCCGACGAAGGCCGCCTTGACGATGAACAGCGAGGCGACGATGACCACACCGAGGCCGACGCCGACCCCTATGGCGGCGCCCAGGTCACGGCCCGCGCTCTTCTTCTGCGGGGCGGGCTGTGGGGCGTCGGGCATGGGCTCCGGCTTCTGCGGCGCCGCCCCGTGGGGCTGCGCCGACGGCGTCTCGTCGCGGAAGGGGGGACCGGCCTGCCGAGCGGCCCCCCGGTCGTCGTCCTGGTTCCCGCCATGCGCGGGTACATCGGGCACGATGGGCATGGGGCGAGTCTGCTGGGCCTCAGGCGCATCGTACGTGGGACCCGCCGGGGCTTGCCCCTGGACAGGTCCCCGGTCGGTCGGCGCCCAGTACCCGGCTTGTGACGGCGCCCCCCAGGAAGAGTCGTTCATCAGACCTCGAGGAGCTCCGCTTCCTTGTGCTTGAGCAGCTCGTCCACCTGAGCGACGTACTTCGCGGTGGTGTCGTCGAGCTCCTTCTCCGCACGGCGGCCCTCGTCCTCGCCGACCTCGCCGTCCTTGACGAGCTTGTCGATCGCGTCCTTGGCCTTGCGGCGGACCGAGCGGATGGACACCTTGGAGTCCTCCGCCTTGCTCTTGGCGACCTTGATGTACTCGCGGCGGCGCTCCTCGGTGAGCTCGGGGAACACCACCCGGATGATGTTGCCGTCGTTGCTCGGGTTGACGCCGAGGTCGGAGTCGCGGATCGCCTGCTCGATGTTGCGCAGGGCCGTCTTGTCGAACGGGGTCACCACGGCCATGCGCGGTTCCGGCACCGAGAACGAGGCGAGCTGGTTGATCGGCGTCAGCGCACCGTAGTAGTCAGCCACGATCTTGTTGAACATCGCCGGGTGCGCACGACCGGTGCGGATCGCGGCGAAGTCGTCCTTGGCGACCACGACGGCCTTCTCCATCTTCTCCTCGGCCTCGAGGAGGGTCTCTTCGATCACCACTTGCTCCTGCGTGTCTTGAGTAGGCCCGGCAGCTGTACTTGGTCTGGTCGGCGGCCGGCTGCGTCGCGTCTTGTTCCTGCACGGTTCCCGACCGGCAGGACATTGTCCATCCCCCGGTCAGGCTCCGTCCCCCGGGCAGGGGAAGGACCCGGTCAGGCCCGGCTTCCCTGATCACCCACGAGAGTGCCGATCTTCTCACCCTTGACGGCCCGCGCGATATTGCCCTCCTTGAGAAGCTCGAACACGAGGATCGGGAGCTTGTTGTCACGGCAGAGCGTGATCGCGGTGGCGTCGGCGACCTTCAACTCGCGGGTGATGACCTCGCCGTAGCCGAGGGAGTCGAACTTGACCGCGTCCGGGTTGGTCTTGGGGTCGGAGTCGTAGACCCCGTCCACGCCGTTCTTGCCCATCAGCAGCGCCTCGGCGTCGATCTCCAGGGCGCGCTGCGCGGCGGTGGTGTCGGTGGAGAAGTAGGGCATGCCCATACCGGCGCCGAAGATGACCACACGGCCCTTCTCCAAGTGGCGCACGGCGCGCAGCGGGATGTACGGCTCGGCGACCTGGCCCATGGTGATGGCGGTCTGGACGCGGCTGTCGATGCCCTCCTTCTCCAGGAAGTCCTGGAGGGCGAGGCAGTTCATGACCGTGCCGAGCATGCCCATGTAGTCGGAGCGGGCCCGGTCCATGCCGCGCTGCTGGAGTTCGGCGCCGCGGAAGAAGTTGCCGCCGCCGATGACGACGGCGATCTCCGCGCCGTCGCGTACGACGGCCGCGATCTCCCGGGCGATCGCGTGCACCACGTCTGGGTCGACGCCGAGGCCACCGCCCCCGGAGAACGCCTCTCCGGACAGCTTCAGCAGAAACCGGCCGCTCAATTTGCCGTCGTCGCTCTTCTGGGGCTTGGTGGTCATGGAGATCTCGCCTCTTTACGTGTCGCACATACGAAGAAGGCCATTGCCGGTGGGGTGGTGTTCGCATCCCATGCGCGGCAATGGCCTCCTCGTCAGATCTGCTGTCGTCCGCATCGCGTCACGCGCGCACGGGGCGGCGTACGCGAACGACTGCACTCGACCCTATCGGGGCCGGGCGCTGGTCGCGTAACGGACTCAGATGCCGACCTTGATGCGCGTGAAGCGCTTCAGGGTGACACCGGCCTCGTCCAGGACCTTCTGGACGGACTTCTTGTTGTCCAGCGCGTAGGGCTGACCGAGCAGCGTGGCGTCCTTGAAGAAGCCGTTGAGGCGACCCTCGACGATCTTCGGCAGGGCGGCCTCGGGCTTGCCCTCGGCGCGGGTGGTCTCCTCGGCGACGCGGCGCTCGGACTCGACGACCTCGGCCGGCACGTCCTCCTTGGAGAGGTACTTCGGCGCGAAGGCGGCGATGTGCTGGGCGACACCCTTGGCGAGGTCGGCGTCGGCCTTGTCCAGCTCGACCAGGACACCGATCTGCGGGGGCAGGTCGGGCATGGTGCGGTGCATGTAGGCGAAGACGAAGCCGTCGGCGAACTGCGCGAAGCGGTCGAGGACGATCTTCTCGCCGAGGTTGGCGTTGGCCTCGTCGACGTACGCCTGGACGGTCTTGCCGGCCTCGATCTCGGAGGCGAGCAGGGCGTCGAGGTCGGCCGGGGAGGTCGCGGCGACGTGCGCGGCGATGGCGTTCGCGGCGGCCTGGAACTTCTCGCCCTTGGCGACGAAGTCCGTCTCGCACTTCAGCTCGACGAGGACACCAGAGGTGTTGTCGTCAGCGATGAGGGAGACCACGGCGCCGTTCTCGGCGGAGCGGCCCTCGCGCTTGGCGACGCCCTTCTGGCCCTTGATGCGCAGGGCCTCGACGGCCTTGTCGACGTTGCCCTCGGCCTCGTCCAGCGCCTTCTTGCAGTCCATCATGCCGGCGCCGGTGAGCTCGCGGAGCTTCTTGACGTCGGCGGCGGTGTAGTTCGCCATGATCTGTGAATCTCTTCTCGGAGTTCGAAGTCTCGAAGTCGGCGTCCGCCGCCGCTCGTAGGGCGGGCGCCCGCCGAAGATCTACGGGCTGCGGGTGAACGGCGGGTGGCGCGGTCGGCGCCACCCGCCGTCATGTCGACAGCCCTACGACCGTGAAGGTCAGGCCTGCTCGGCGTCCGCGGCCGGAGCCTCGGCGGCGGGGGCCTCGGCAGCGGCCTCGGCCGGTGCCTCGGCGGCAGCCGGAGCCTCAGCGGCAGCCGGGGCCTCAGCGGCGGCCGGGGCCTCGTCGGCCTTCTTCTCGCCCTCGAGCAGGTCGCGCTCCCAGGCGGCCAGCGGCTCGCCCGCGGCCTTGTCGCCCTTGCCCTCGGTGGCGACACGGGAGCGGGAGATGAGACCCTCGGCGACCGCGTCGGCGATCACACGGGTGAGCAGCGTGACGGAGCGGATCGCGTCGTCGTTGCCGGGGATCTTGTAGTCGACCTCGTCGGGGTCGCAGTTGGTGTCGAGGATGGCGACGACCGGGATGTTGAGCTTCCGGGCCTCGCCGACCGCGATGTGCTCCTTCTTGGTGTCCACGATCCAGACGGCGCTGGGCACCTTCTGCATCTCGCGGATACCACCGAGGGTCTTCTCCAGCTTGGCCTTCTCACGCGAGAGGACCAGGAGCTCCTTCTTGGTCAGACCCGACGACGCGACATCCTCGAAGTCGATCTGCTCGAGCTCCTTAAGGCGCTGCAGACGCTTGTAGACGGTCGAGAAGTTGGTGAGCATGCCGCCCAGCCAGCGCTGGTTGACGTAGGGCATGCCGACGCGGGTGGCCTGCTCGGCGATGGCCTCCTGCGCCTGCTTCTTCGTGCCGACGAACATGACCGTGCCGCCGTGGGCGACGGTCTCCTTGACGAACTCGTAGGCGCGGTCGATGTACGACAGCGACTGGAGCAGGTCGATGATGTAGATGCCGTTGCGCTCGGTGAAGATGAAGCGCTTCATCTTCGGGTTCCAGCGACGGGTCTGGTGACCGAAGTGGACGCCGCTCTCCAGCAGCTCCCGCATCGTGACGACGGCCATGGCCGTTCTCCTTGAATTTCTCGGTTGTGCCGCGAGAACCGGACGGCTCCCGCGCCTGACGCCCGCGATGCGCCGTTGCCACTGAGGACCGAGGGGCGCTGATACAGACCGTCTGACGAATCTGACGGACCTCGTACCGGGGCGTGCGAAGTCGACCCGGTGACCCGGATCGCCACCAGAAGTGTACGGGACCCGCGAGGTCCCGGGTGACGCCGATATCCACAACCGACGAGTAGTCCACAGATCCCGGCCATGATCGCGCCACTCGCGGGACGCTTCCCCCATGTCCGACGAGATGCCTGACGAGAAGCCTCACCAGATGATCCACCAGCTGACTCACGGGGGCACATCCCCGCCACGTGTACGCCCGTGGCGGGCCCTGCTGCTGTGCCTGCTGCCGGCGCTTCTGCTCACGGCCTGGACGACCGCGCCCCGCGCGGCCCCGGGACAGGACGCCGCCCCGGCACCACCGGGGGCCGTGGAGCCCGTCCCCGCCGTGGAGCCCGTCCCGGCCGTGGCGCGCGCCTGGCCCGTCGGCCTGCGCCCCCTGGTGGCCCGGGCCTGGGAGCCCCCGCCCACCCCTTACGCACGAGGCCACCGGGGCGTCGACCTCTCCGCACCGGCCGGTTCCCCGGTTCGCGCGGTGGCCCCGGGACGCGTCGCGTTCGCCGGCCGGGTGGCGGGCCGGGGAGTCGTCTCGATCGAACTGACCGGCACCGGCGACCCGCCCCTGCGCACGACCTACGAACCGGTGCGGACCTCGGTGAGGAAGGGGGACGCGGTGACGGCGGGCACCCTCTTGGGCACTTTGGAGGCCACCCCTTCCCACTGTCCGGCGGCATGCCTCCACTGGGGCCTGCGCAGAGGTGACAGCTACCTGGACCCGCTCGCGCTGCTCCCGCCGTGGCTGCTCCGTCGGGGGCCTTCACGCCTGCTTCCCCTGGCGTAACCGCAGGCGCCCAGTGTTCCGACGGCCCGAACGGTCCGAACGACCCGGCCCAGAGGGCTCAGCCCCGCACCCCCCGCAGAGCCATCCCCACGGCGGCCTCGGTGATCACCGCCGGATCCTCCGCGGCCCCCAGCTCGATCCGCCGCACGGCCGAGTCCACGACTCCCTGGAGCAACATCGCGCCCAACCGGGGCTCAGCCTGCCCGAGCTCCGCCAGCGCATCCACGATCATCGCGACGAGCCCCCCGTGCGCAGCCCGGATCTTCTCCCGCGCGCCGGCGTCCAGCTCACTCGCCGAGATCGCCACCACGGCCCGGTGCCGCCGGTCCCCGACCAGCTCCAGCTGCTTGCGGACGTACGCCTCGACCTTGCCCTCGGGCCGCTCGACCGCGGCCATCGCGGCCTCGACCTCCGCCGCCCAGACGGGAAAGTCGACCTGGCACAGCTCCTCGACGACGGCGGCCCGCGAGCGGAAGTACTCGTACACGGACGACCGCGCCAGCCCCGTACGTTCGGCGAGCGCGGGGAACGTCAACGCCTCCGTCCCTCCCTCGGACAACAGCGATCGAGCCGCGTCCAGCAGGGCGGCTCGCTGCATCGACCGGTGCTCGGCCACGGAGGCCGCTCGAATCCTTGGCACGACATCCACTCTACGGACGGACCGCCACCCACGGGAGTGCCTCTCCCGACGCGCCCTCGCCGACAACCGTCCGACGGCCGTCGGACGATCGCCGGGCGGTCGCCGGGCGACCGCCGTCCGCTCCACGGATGGTCGTCGACCACCTTCGGACGACCATGGACGGCCCTACGCCACCCACCGGGGCCCGCAGCCGCCCGCACCCGGTCCACCGGCCCGCCCCTCCACCCGGACCACACCCCGACATTCGGCCGGATCACGTGGGTCAACGGCCGAAACTCGCCAGTTTCGCCCGCAGCTGCAGCACGGACTTCGTGTGGATCTGGCTCACCCGGCTCTCGGT
Organism: Streptomyces sp. ATCC 21386; assembly: GCF_018728545.1. Classification (NCBI taxonomy): domain Bacteria; kingdom Bacillati; phylum Actinomycetota; class Actinomycetes; order Kitasatosporales; family Streptomycetaceae; genus Streptomyces; species Streptomyces sp. ATCC 21386. Next base: position 1,962,488 of record NZ_JAAVVL010000001.1, on the reverse strand, counting down.
GACGCCCAGCACGTTCCCGATCTCCGCGAGGGTGAGCCCCTCGTAGTAGTAGAGCGTGACGACGGTCTTCTCACGCTCGGGCAGCGTGTTGATGGCCCGCGCCAGGAAGCGGCGCAGCTCCCGATCCTCCGCGACCTCGACGGGGTTGTCCGCGGCGGTGTCCTCCAGCGTGTCCATCAGACTCAGCCGGTCGCCGCCCTCGCCCCCGACGTGCAGCAGCTCCTCCAGAGCGACCACGTTGGCCAGCGACAACTGGCTGAAGACCGAGTGGAGTTCGTCGACCGCGATGCCCATCTCGGCAGCGACCTCGCCCTCGCTCGGAGTGCGTCTGAGCCGCGACTCCAGCGTGGCGTAGGCCCGCTCGACGTTGCGGGCCTTCTGCCGCACCGACCGGGGGATCCAGTCCAGCGCGCGCAGTTCGTCGATCATGGCGCCCCGGATCCGGGTGATCGCGTAGGTCTCGAACTTGATCTCCCGGTCGATGTCGAACTTCTCGATCGCGTCGATGAGCCCGAAGACCCCGGAGGAGACGAAGTCCGCCTGCTCGACATTGGTCGGCAGGCCGACGCTCACCCGGCCCGCCACATACTTCACCAGCGGTGAGTAGTGCAGGATCAGCTGCTCGCGCAGCCGGTCGTCGCCCGTCGTCTTGTACGTCCGCCACAGCTCGTCGAGTGTCGAGGGGGCGGATGGGCGCACGGTGCCGCGAGCGGCGGAGGGTACCGCCGCCCGGTCAGACCCGGAGGTGTGCTGGGGCATTCGTCGCCTTGTGCCGTTCTGCCGTGAACTGGGGATGCCTGGGTGAGCTGTCGGTCTGATGTCGAGTTGCCTGTCCTGAGTCGGAATCCTCGTGAGCGTAGCGTGACTGAGGAGTCGCAGTGCGCGAAGGCCGAGGGATCGCCGGTGCGCAGATACGTTCCGCTGGACGCCGCACCAGGGCTCGGCGATCGCGGGGTCTGACCGCTTCGGCGCGTCAACTGCCGGAAACAGCAAGGCCGTCGGCGTTCCCCCGGACGGCCGAACACACTCCGTCAACCCGACCTCCGATCGGGCGAGACCGAGATCATCGCCTGGCGTGTCAACTTCCAGCTGTCGCCGTGTCGTTCGACGTAACCGAGTGCGCGCAGTTCGTACAGTCTCCCGACCGCGTCGTCCACGGTCGTGCCCGCGCCGCGCGCGATCTCGCCGGGGGCCGCGCTCCCTCGCCCCGGCAACGCGGCCAGCACCTGCCGCGCGCCGGGTTCCAGCAGGTCACGAGGGAGGACGGGGCCTCGGCGGTCGGGCGCCAGCTCTCCCATGTCACCCACCAGCTCGACGACTTCCGCCGCGTCGGAGACGAGGACGGCGTCATTCCGCAGCAGGTCGTGCACGCCGGCCGAGAGCGTCGAGGTGGCGGGGCCCGGCACCCCCATGGCGAACCGGCCCAGCCGCTGTGCCGCCCGCGCCGTGACCAGCGAGCCACTGCGGTAGGCCGCCTCCACGACCACGGTGCCCCTGGTGAGCGCGGCGATGACCCGGTTCCGCTGGATGAACCGGCTCGGCGTCGGGTGTTCTCCGGGCGGCAACTCCCCTACCACGAGCCCCTGTTCCGCGATCCTGCCGATCAGCTGGACGTGCCCTCGGGGATACGGCCGGTCCACCCCGCAGGCCAGCACGGCGACGGTCGCTCCGCCGACCCCGAGCACGCCCCGGTGCGCGGCGCCGTCCACGCCGTACGCGCCCCCGGACACCACCACCCACCCCCGCTCGGCAAGATCCGCGGCCAGGGACGCCGCCATGTGTGCGCCGTACTCCGTGCAGGCCCGCGCCCCCACGACGGCCACCGACCGCAACGCCCACATCCGCACGTTGGCGTTCCCCCGCACCCACAACCCCACGGGCCGCCCGTCCCCGAGATCATCAAGCTGCTGGGGCCACTCCCCGTCCCCGGGGATGAGGAAACGGACTCCGGCCGCCGCCGCGTCCTCGAGGTCACGCTCGGGGCGGATGTGGTCGGCTCGTGCCCGGAGCGCCTCCCAACGTTTGGGGGTGACCCAGGGCAGGGGCTCGTCCTCCGTTGTCAGGCGCTGGAGTGTCGTCAGGGCGCCGTACTGTCGCAGCCACCGTCCGCCGACCTCGTCGCCGGGCTCGACGATCCTCGTCAGGGCGACACGAGCGAGCCGCTCGTCGTCCGTCACGTGCCGGCCCCCTCCAGGACGGCACCGCGTCGAATGCCGGTGCGCAGTTCCAGCGCCCAGTTCACGTCGCGCTCCGAGGGACGGTCGCGCCCGGCGAGATCCGCGACCGTCCAGGCGACCCTCAGCACACGGTCCAGGCCGCGTGCAGTCAGCAGACCTCGGTCCAGATCGTCCTCGGCCTTGCGCAACGCCCCGGGCTGCACGTGCCATCGCGTACGGAGCTCATGCCCGGGGACCTCGCTGTTCGTCCGCCAGGGTGTGCCCTCATACCGCTTGGCCGCCCGCTCCCGTGCGGTGCGGACCCGTGCGGCCACCGTTTCTGTGGACTCGGCACCGGTGTGCAGGCTCAGCAACTCGGCCCTCGCCACCTGCTGCACGGTGACCCTCAGGTCGACGCGGTCCATGAGCGGACCGGACAACCGGGCCCTGTACCGCTTGATCGAGGAGGGCCTGCACTCGCAGATGTCGTGCCCCACGCCATGTCGGCCGCAGGGGCAGGGATTAGCAGCCAGGACCATGACGAACCTCGCGGGCATTCTCAACATCCCGGCCGCCCGGGCGACCACCACGTGTCCTGATTCCAGGGGCTGACGCAAGGAGTCCAGCACGCTGCTGTGGAATTCCGCGGCCTCGTCCATGAAGAGCACCCCGTGGTGTGCCAGGGAAACGGCTCCGGGGCGCGGCAGCCCGGTGCCGCCGCCGATCAACGAGGCCATGGTCGCCGAGTGGTGCGGAGCGCAGTACGGCGGCTTGTCGACCAGCGGGTGCCCCGGTGGCAGGGTGCCGGCAACCGAGTGGACGGCAGTGACCTCCAGAGACTCCTGCGAGTTCAGCCTCGGGAGCAGACCCGGCAGGCGCTCGGCGAGCATGGTTTTGCCCGCCCCCGGAGGCCCCTTGAAGAAGATGTGGTGCCTGCCCGCCGCGGCGACCTCCAGGGCCGCCCGCGCCGTGTGCTGACCGGCCACGTCGGCAAGGTCGCGTGGCTGCTCGTCGCCGCCCAAGCCCGTCCCGAGGCCGGTTCCGGGGAGCGAGAGGCCCGCGAGGAACGGGTCCGGGCGGATGTCGCCCAGGACCGGATCCTCTTCGGGCACGGGCTCGTCCGTGAGCACGGCGATCAACTGGCGAAGGCTACGTACGCCCAGGACGGACACCCCGGGGACCAGCGAGGCCTCGGGCACCGCGCACTCGGGCACCACTACCTGCTCGTATCCGGCGTCGGCTGCCGCGAGCACCGCGGGCAGGACGCCTCGGACCGCCCTGACCCGGCCGTCCAGCCCCAGCTCTCCGATCATGACGATGTCGGCGAGCACCCGTGGATCGATCCGCTCTGCCGCGCCTAGCGTCGCGGCCGCGATGGCAAGATCGAATCCGCTGCCGCTCTTCGGGACCGACGCCGGACTCAACCCCACCGTGAGCTTTTTCTGCGGCCATGCGCAGCCCGAATTCACCACCGCCGCCCTGACCCGATCCTTGCTCTCCGTCAGGCTCTTGTCCGGCAGTCCCACCAGGGTGAAGGCCGCCACGCCAGGTTCCAGGTCGGCCTGGACCTCGACCACGACGCCCTCGACGCCGACGAGGGCCACGGAGCATGTGCGGGCGAATCCCATCAGGCCACCCCCCGCACATGCTCCACGACGGGGGCGCCGCGGTCGGGCAGGACGACGCCGACGACGTCGATGCGGACGCCGCCCGGCGGGCTCCCCCCGTGTTCCTGGAGCCAGCGTTCGGCGAGGCGGCGCAGCCGTTCCGCCTTGGTCGGCGTGACCGCGGCCATCGGGTGTTCGAACGGGCCGGCCCTGCGGGTCTTCACCTCGCAGACGACCAGCGCGTCCCCGTCACGCGCCACGATGTCGATCTCACCCGACCGCCCGCCGCGCCAGTTGCGCTCCAGGACCGTCATCCCGGCCTCGACCAGCCGCCGCGCGGCCAGGTCCTCGCCGTATTTCCCGAGCGCGCCCCGCGCGCTCTTGCCCCGGCCTTGTCCGCCCCGCGCCTCGCTTCGGCGCGCACCGTCACCTCGTGCCTCGCTCATGTCGGCACCACCTCCGGCGCCAACACTGAGGGCGGCTCAGCCCGCTAGTGGATCTTGGTGGACAGACTGCCGATTGTGGATATCTTCACCACCCACACGAATGACGGCACCTCATCCCCGAGCCACTCTCAGCTGCCCGGCAGCTCCAGATCGCTCTTGTTCAGCTCCTCGATGTTCACGTCCTTGAACGTGAGCACCCGCACCTGCTTCACGAAGCGAGCCGGCCGATACATGTCCCACACCCAGGCATCCGCCATCGACACCTCGAAGAACACCTCACCCTGGACCGAGTGCACCTGCATCTCGTAGTCATTGGTGAGGTAGAAACGCCGCTCGGTCTCAATCACGTATTTGAACAGACCGACGACATCGCGGTACTCCCGGTAGAGCTTCAGCTCCATCTCGGTCTCGTACTTCTCGAGGTCCTCGGCGCTCATGGCATGTTCCCCTTCAGCCGTGCGATCCCACCATTGTGCGTCAGTCCCGCGATCCCCTAGACAATTTCGGTGTCGAGGACCACGGGTCTGGCGGGGGGACCCTCGTCGAGCAGTGTGCGAAGCAGTTCGGCGAGTCTGGTCGGGTACACCGTCTCATGCGTCCGGGCCAGTTCCCCGCACGTCCACCAGCGCGCTCCGGCCACACTGCGCCGTTCCAGCTCGGTGAGGCCGGCGGCGACAGGCACGACCTCGTGCGCCTCGGGGGTCCTGGCGAGGTAGTACCACTCGTCCTGGTCCCAGCGGCGCCCGGCGAAGGGGAAGGAGCACATCCGCCGCCAGAGCACAGGGCCGAGCTCCACGTCCGTGATCCCGGTCTCCTCCACGAGCTCCCGCAGAGCGGCCTCCTCCCGGGTCTCCGTGCCCTCCACACCGCCGCCCGGCGTGAACCACCAGTCGTCGGCAGGATCGTCCGGCTCGTGCCCGTGCAGCAGCAGGACGCGCTCCCGCGGATCCAGCAGGATCACCCGGGCCACCCTGCGCAGCCCGCCCTCGTACGTGTCCCCCGTGCCCCCGACCGTGCCCTCAGCCGACACCGGCGGGCTCCGGCTGCGTCGTACGGCCGCGTCCGCCGAACCGCTTGGCGACGGGCCCGTAGGCCGCGCCGCCCAGCACGAGCACCATGCCCACAACCAGCGCGGTGGTGATCAGCCGCAGCGGGCCCGGAGAGGACAGCGCGCCCAGCTTCTCGAAGCCCGTGGGGCGGGCCAGCATGCCGTCCATGGGCCAGACGACGGCGTCCACGCGCGCGTCCACATGGCTGCGCGGCACCGTCCCGTTGCCCGCCTCCGTCAGGTGGGCGGTGGAGTCCAGGGAACCGCTGCGCTCGTCGCCGAGGAGGAACAGCCGGCCCTTGGGGACGGTGATCTCGGGGATCCCGGTCAGCTCGGCCTGCTCACCCTCGGGGAGGTAGCCCTCGTCGATCTGCTTGCCGTTGACGGTCAGCTTGCCGTCGGTGCAGCAGGCGACCGTGTCCCCGCCGACCGCGACGACGCGCTTGACCATGGGGGCGTTGCCCCAGGTCTCCTGCCGGAAGACCACGACGTCACCGCGCCTGATCTCGGAGCCGTCCACCCGCTCGGCGAGTATGCGGTCCCCGGAGGTGATGGTGGGCGACATCGAGTCGGTGGGCACGGTGTAGGGCGCGTAGGCGACCGCGCCCCACAGGAAGCCGCCCAGGAAGAGGACACAGCCGAGGGCCACGGCCAGCCCCGACAGCTTGCTGCCGAGCCGTCCGCGGCCCTCGTCCGTACGACTTGTGGTCCCGCTCATCCCAGTGCTCCCCAGGTCGGAGAATCGGCCCTCCTGGCCCGGGCGGGCCACGGAAGATCGGCGATCTGGGACCGCACCCTACCCGGCGGTACCCGTGCCAGAAACCCTCGGGCTTTCGGTGGCCAGAAGGCGGCGCCGGCGCCACAGCACCAGCGGCACCGCGCCCGCGAGGCCGAGCGCTCCGGGGGCGGCGGCACTCAGGTTCTGCTCGAAGGTGTCGGGAACCGGCAGCGTGGACCAGCGGGTGGGCGGCCAGGCGACCACGATGGCGCGGCCCACGACCTGGCTCACCGGGACCATGCCCTTGTTGCTGTCGTTCTGGTGGTAGCGGGAGTCCAGCGAGTTCTGGCGGTGGTCACCCATGACCCAGATTTTGCCCTCGGGCACCTTCACCTTGAACTGACCGCCGGTGTCGTCGACGGTGCAGGGGGTGTTGCCGGGGTAGACGTACGGCTCGTTCAGCGCCTTGCCGTTGACCTTGAGCGGGCCGGTGCCCTTGCACTCCACGGTGTCGCCGGCCACGCCGACGACACGCTTGATGAGGTCCTTCTCCTCGGCGGACGGCATCAGACCGATCCAGCCGAGGACCCGCTGCACGGCGTTGGGCTCCAGGGTGGGCTCGCCGTCCAGCCAGCCGTCCGGGTCGTGGAAGACGACGACCTCGCCGCGCTCGGGCTCCGAGCCGAACCACGGGGTGAGCTTGTCGACCAGGACCCGGTCGCCCTCCTGCAGGGTGTTCTGCATCGAGGCGGAGGGGATGGAGAACGCCTGCACCAGGAACGTCTTGATCAGCAGTGCGAGCACCAGCGCGATGCCGATCAGGATCGGCAGTTCCTTCCAGAAGGAGCGCTGCTTCTTCTTGGGCCGCTCGTCCTGGTCGCCGTCGTCGGCCGAGGTCCGGGGGCCGTCCTCGCCGTCCGTCGCTTCGCCGTCCGGGGAGTCACTCCCGGAGCCGGCCGGACCCTCGGAATTCACCGCGTTCTCCACGTCCTCCACGTTCTCCGCGGCCGGGGAAGCCGCCTCGTCGGATCGCTCCGGCCGTTCTTCGGAACCACCGTGTCCCGACCGTGCGCCGACCGCCAAATCCCCCACATCCACTCCTCACTCCGTACCGCCGCCCGCGCCACAACCGGTGCAGGCCCACCACTCCCATAACGAGCGGGAGTTCCGCAGGGGTCGGGAGGGGGATCAATCCGTTTCGATCCGCGGGGGCCACCCTATGCGAAGCGCCGAGGGCAATGGTCGACCCGCTCGGCACGGCTGAGAACGTGTCAGGTTCCTCCAACTGCCCCCAGTGACCGACCGGCCAGGCGATGACGACCGCCCGGCCGACGACGGAGTCCTCCGGCACCGTACCGCCGAACTGAGCCGTCTTCGAATCGTCGGACTGGTGGGCGCGCGAGTCGGCGGAGTTCTCCCGATGGTCGCCCATCACCCACAGGCGGCCCTGCGGCACGGTCACCTCGAACCGCTGGGTCGAGGGCTGGTTGCCGGGGTGGATGTACGCCGTCTCGTCCAGGGGCATGCCGTTGACCGTGACGCGCCCCTGGGTGTCACAGCACTTGACGGTGTCACCACCGACCGCGACGACGCGTTTGATCAGGTCCTTCTCGTCGTCGGACGGGAGCAGGCCGATGAACTGCAGGCCTTCCTTTATCTGCTTGATGACGATCGGGTCCTCGGTGGCGATCGTCGTCTGCTCGTCCTCCAGCCAGCCGCCCGGGTCCTTGAAGACGACGACGTCCCCACGGGTGGGTTTGGAGCCGAACCAGGGCGTGAGCTTGTCGACCAGGACGCGGTCGCCGATCTGGATCGTCTGCTCCATGGAGCCCGACGGGATCACGAACGCCTGGACGAGGAACGTCTTGAGGACGAGGGCTATCAGGACGGCGACACCGACGAGGAGCGGGATCTCCTTGACCGCCGAACGCCGTCTGCGCCGCTTGATCTTGCGGGCGAGTTTCCGTCGCTCGACGCGGCTCGGCCGGGCGGCGCCGCCGGAGCGGCGCGTACCGGTGGGCAGCAGATTGTCGGCCGGGGTGCTGGGAGCGGCACCGCGGGGTTTGCCGCGGTTACCCATGCGCACCGCCGGCGGCGGGCACGCGTGCGTACGCGTCGGGGCGGTGCAGACGCGTCCAGCGGTCGGCGGGCCAGACGATCCACTCGGCCCTGCCGATCACGGAGTCCAGGGGGACCATGCCGCCGCCGGGGGACCCGAGATGGTCACGGGAGTCACTGGAGTCACTGCGGTGGTCGCCGAGGAGGAACAGTCTGTCCTCGGGGACGACCACGTCGAAGGGGACGTTCGACGGGCTGTCGCCCGGGTACAGAAACGACGACTCGTCGACCCACCGGCCGTTCACCTCAAGCCTCCCCTCCTGGTCGCAGCAGACCACCCGGTCTCCCCCCACGCCGACAACGCGCTTGACGTAGTCGGCGTTCCCGAAATAGCCGGTGCCGTCGAACACGACGACGTCACCGCGCCGCGGCTCAGATCCGAAACGGTACGCCAACTTATTTACGAGAACGCGGTCCCCGATCCTCAATGAGTGGGTCATGGAGCTGCTGGGAATCTGGAACGGCTGCATCACGAAGTTGCTGAAGAGCGTCAGAAAGAGCAGGCAGATCAGCACGGTCAGGGTGTATCCCCCGCCCGGCACCCGCGCGGTGGTCCGGTCCACCCACGCGAAACGCGACCGCTCCTCCGACCCTCCTGTGGCGGAGATCTCCTCGGAGACCTCCGCGCCGGAAGGGCGGGGGGAACGGTCGCGCTCCATGTACTGCTGTGCTTCGGTGTCCATCGGGGCCAGATCGTATCCGGCCCCGGTGCGACGACCTTGGTGACTCGAACGCGCGATCAGTTGTCGCGCTTCTCCTTGATCTTCGCCGCCTTGCCGCGCAGCTCGCGCAGGTAGTACAGCTTGGCGCGACGGACGTCACCGCGGGTGACGAGCTCGATCTTCTCGACGATCGGGGTGTGCACCGGGAAGGTGCGCTCGACGCCGACGGAGAACGAGACCTTGCGGACCGTGAAGGTCTCGCGGACACCGGCGCCCTGGCGACGGATGACGACGCCCTTGAACTGCTGCACACGGGAGCGGTTGCCCTCGATGACGCGCACGTGGACGTTGACGGTGTCACCCGGGCGGAACGCCGGGATGTCGCTCCGCAGCGACGCGGAGTCGAGGGAGTCGAGCAGGTGAGACATTTCGTCTGCTTTCTTCGCCCATGCCACAGGTCATAGGCGGGAGCTAGGTGTTACGAGAGGATGCTGTCCGGGTCGGGGCGGGCGTCGTGTCCCCCTGTGGCAGGGGCGCGCGCCGGACGACGCACAACAGCGGCCTATTGTTCCACGCCCTCGGGCCGCCGCCAAAATCGGCCGTGGGGTGCCCCCTCCGGATCCGGCGCCCAGCCCAGGATGGAGAGCATCTCGCGGTCCTTCTTGTCGAAGGCCTTGGGGTCGCAGCGCTCGATGAGGTCGGGCCGGTTGGCGGCCGTGCGCTTCAGCGCCTCGTCCCGTCGCCAGCGCGCGATCCTGCCGTGGTGGCCGCTGAGCAGCACCTCGGGGATGTCCCGGCCGCGCCACTCGGGGGGCTTGGTGTACACCGGCCCCTCCAGGAGGTTGGCCATGGCGCCGGGCGCGAAGGAGTCGTCGCGGTGGGACTCGGCGTTGCCGAGGACGCCGGGCAGCAGTCGTGCCACGGCCTCGGTGACGACGAGGACGGCCGCCTCGCCGCCGGCGAGGACGTAGTCACCGATGGACACCTCGTACACCGGCATGCGGGTGGCGTACTCGTCGATCACACGCCGGTCGATGCCCTCGTAGCGCGCCGGCGTGAAGACCAGCCAGGGGCGCTCGGAGAGTTCGACGGCGAGCGCCTGGGTGAAGGGGCGGCCGCTGGGGGTGGGGACGATGAGGGCCGGCCGGGCGGATCCCGTCTCGTATCCCTGAGCCAGCACGTCGTCGAGCGCGCAGCCCCAGGGGTCGGTCTTCATGACCATGCCGGGGCCGCCGCCGTACGGGGTGTCGTCGACCGTGTTGTGCCGGTCGTACGTCCAGTCCCGCAGGTCGTGGACGTGCACCTGGAGCTGCCCACGGGCGCGGGCCTTGCCGACGAGGGAGACGTTCAGGGGTTCGAGGTACTCGGGGAAGATCGTGACGACGTCGAGCCGCATCAGGACTCGTCCCGGGAGGACGCGATCTCCGCCTGGTCGTCGATCAGACCGGGCGGCGGGTCGATGACCGCCTTCTGCTCCTCCAGATCGATCTCGGTGACGATCTCCCCGACGAACGGGATCATCACCTCGCTCCCGTCGGGCCGTTCGACGATGAACAGGTCCTGGGAGGGCAGATGCGAGATCTCGGTGATCCTGCCGACCTCGACGCCGTCCTTGGTGACCACGTCCAGGTCCATCAGCTGGTGGTCGTAGTACTCGTCCTCCTCCTCCGGCAGTTCCTCCGGATCCACCTCCGCGATCAGCAGGGTGTTGCGGAGGGCCTCGGCGGCGTTGCGGTCCCGGACGCCCTCGAAGCGCAGGAGCAGCCGGCCGCTGTGGACTCGTCCGGTCTCGATGGTGAGGGGGCCCGTCGAGGCGGGGTCCGTGAGCAGGACGGCGCCGGGGCCGAGCCGGAGTTCCGGTTCGTCGGTGCGGACCTCGACAGTGACCTCGCCCTTGATGCCGTGGGCGCGGCCGATCCGTGCGACTACGAGCTGCACTGTGCTCGATCTCCTGTCATACAACTCATGCAACGCATAGGACTGATACCACGCATACGACTACGGGCCGGGGACGGCCGAGTGGCCCTCCCCGGCCCGAGCCGGTGCTGCGATGTTCGTCAGCGGACGTGGTCCACGTCGACGAGGTCGACGCGGACACCGCGGCCGCCGATGGCGCCCACGACGGTACGCAGGGCGCGGGCGGTACGGCCGTTACGACCGATCACCTTGCCGAGGTCGTCGGGGTGGACCCGGACCTCGAGTACGCGCCCACGGCGCAGGTTGCGGGAAGCGACCTGCACATCGTCGGGGTAGTCGACGATGCCCTTGACGAGGTGCTCGAGAGCCTCCTCGAGCATGCTCAGGCCTCGGTCGGCTCAGACGCGGAAGACTCAGCCGCGGCCTCGTCCTTCTTGTCGGCCTTCTTCTTCTGGGTGATCGCCTCACCCTTGCCCTCGTCGTCGCCGCCCAGGGCCTCGAACGACGGGCGCGAGGACTTCGGCTGAGCCACGAGCAGCGGCGCCGGGGCGGGCTCGCCCTTGAACTTCTGCCAGTCGCCGGTCTTCTTCAGGATGGCGAGCACGGGCTCGGTCGGCTGCGCGCCGACACCCAGCCAGTACGCGACGCGCTCCTCGTCGACCTCGATGACCGACGGGTTGTACGTCGGGTGGTACTTGCCGATCTCCTCGATCGCACGGCCGTCACGGCGGGTGCGGGAGTCGGCGACGACGATGCGGTAGTGAGGCGAACGGATCTTGCCCAGACGCTTCAGCTTGATCTTGACTGCCACGGGAGTGGGTTCTCCTGGATTTGACGTGGTTGGGCACGGCGAGAGAGCCGCGTGGGGTTGCGGTACCCGAGTGCCCGATGGACGCGTCAGCCGGAGGAGAGAGGGGTCCTGTGCGACTGTCGAGTACAGCTAGCCATTGTGCCACACGCTGGGGTTCGCCTCTCACCGGGAGTGCACGCGGTCATGCCGAAGCGGCACCCGGCGTCAGGACTCGTTCACCGGGTGCCGCCCGCATCCACCCGTGCCACCGCAGCGGCACGACTGCCCGCGGCGAGGGCGGACCACAGACCGACCGCGAACCGGATACGGCTGCCACGAGCAGCCGTCTGTTCAGCTCGCCGTCTCCTCGGCTCGCCCTCGTCTCACGCCGCGCCCACGACCTCCGGGATCCGGAAGGGCTTGCCGCAGCCGCCGCAGACGATGGGTGCCTGGGCGAGTACGGACGGGACCACGCGGACGTTGCGGCCACAGTCGCACACGGCCTTGACGCGGACGCCGCCGCCGGAGGAGCCGTGCCGGGCGGCCGGACCCCGGAAGCTGCGGGCCGTGTCCGCGGAGGTCGCGGCGGTGTGGGCCTTGAGTGCGCGCTGCAGTCGGTCGATGGTCGGGCGATAGCGACGCTTGGCCTCGGGATTGAGCGTGACCAGCGAGAAACCGCTGCTGGGATGCGGTTCCTCGGGGTGGTCGAGGCCGAGCTCCTCGGCGATCGCGAGGAATCTGCGGTTGTGGTACCGGCCGGCACGTGAGGTGTCGCGGACCCCACGCGCGGCGGCGATGCCATGGACTGCCTCATGGAGCAGTCGCTCGAAGGAGAGTTCGTGCCCGCAGGCGGACGACGACTCTCCGATCAGGGACTCGGGAGCGGCAAGATCCGGCAGCTCGGGGTGGTGCCGTTGAATGTCGGCCCACGCCTGTGCCAGTTCTGCGGCGAGAACAGGTGGTGTCTGTGTCGTGCTCACGTAATGACAACGAGCCTGAGTGCCCCTGTGTTCCGATTCCGGGCCATCCCAAATATTTTGCACGTACCCGTCAGTTGCCACTAGTGCGTCCTGACGAGGGCGGGTGCGCTGATCTGCGGAGAAGCCTCGCAGCTCGCCACAAGGCGGTACGTAGGCACACGTACGCCCCGGCGCGTAGACGAGTTCCGCGCGCCGGGGCACCTGAGTTCGGCAGATGCGCAAGGGACGTTTCGGTCGCTCTCCCGGCGGAGCGGGGTGCTCTAGTAAGCGCGCGCCACGACGGCGACGTTACCGGGTGCGTCGTAGGAGTCGGGCACCGACCCGTCCTCGGCGACCAGACACCGTACGGTCACGGCGTGCTCCCCGAGCCGGTTCTCGCCGTCCTCGCCCAGCGTCGACCAGGGGATCCGCGCCCAGCCGCCGGCCGTGGCCGCCTCGATCGCCTCCTCGAGCGTGGCGACGTCGGTCGTCCGGGACTCGCGCCGTTCGCGCGACTGCCGCAGCAGGAGCGCCTGGTCCTCCTCCAGGACGGTGGGGAGCAGGTGCACGAGCGAGTCGAGCGCGACCGGCTCCTTGCCGCCCGGAATGCGGCGGGCGAGCATCGCGGTGCCGTTCTCCAGGTCACGGGGGCCGACCTCGATGCGTACGGGCACGCCCTTCAGTTCCCAGTCGACGGCTCGGCGGCCGAACGGGACGTCCGTACGGTCGTCCACCTGGACGCGAACGCCCGCCGCCTTCAGACGCGCGCCGATGTCGCGGACCTTGGCCAGAACCGCGTCGTCGCCCTTGATCGCGACGACGACAGCCTGGACCTGGGCCAGCCGGGGCGGGACGCGGAGACCGGCGTCGTCGCCGTGCATCATCACCAGGGCGCCGATCATGCGGGTGGTGGATCCCCAGGAGGTCTGCCAGACGAGTTCCTGCGTGCCGTCCTTCGACAGGTAGCGGGTGTTGAAGGCCTTGGCGAAGTTCTGGCCGAGTTCGTGGCTGGTGGCCATCTGCAAGGCCTTTCCGTCGCCCATCATGCCTTCGAGCGTGAGGGTGTTGATCGCGCCGGCGAAACGCTCCTTGACGGTCTTGCGGCCGGGGACGACGTCCATCGCGAGCACGTTCACCATGAAGTCCTCGTAGACCTCCCGGTGGATGTGCGCGGCGAAGTCGCGCGCCTCCTCGTACGTCGCGTGCGCCGTGTGGCCCTCCTGCCAGAGGAATTCGCTCGTGCGGAGGAAGAGGCGGGGGCGCAGCTCCCAGCGGACCACGTTGGCCCACTGGTTGATCAGCAGGGGGAGGTCGCGGTAGCTCTGCACCCACTTCGAGAAGGAGGCGTTGATGATCATCTCGGAGGTGGGGCGGACCACCGCGGGCTCTTCGAGGTCCTTGCCGCCCCCGTGCGTCACGACCGCCAGCTCGGGCGCGAAACCCTCGACGTGTTCGGCCTCGCGGGTGAGGTACGACTGCGGGATCAGAAGCGGGAAGTACGCGTTCTGCGTGCCCGTCTCCTTGATCCGGGCGTCCATCTCCTGCTGCATCCGCTCCCAGAGGCCGTACCCGTACGGTCGGATGACCATGGTGCCGCGCACCGGACCGTTGTCGGCCAGTTCGGCCTTGGTGATCAGATCCTGGTACCAGCGCGGGAAGTCGTGCGCGCGCGGCGTGAGAACGGGTGCCTTTGCCATGGCCGAATGGTACGGGGGCATATTGCGGCGATGTGAATTCTTTTTTCCTTCCCTGGACAGTTCGCAGAACGGTGTCCGAGACCCCTGGACGGCACGCCTGGTGCGGAGTTACCTGGCATACGGGGGGAGTGCGAGCGCGCACTGCCACGGGGGCCAGGAAATCCGGCAACAGCAACTCACGGCGGATTGGGGCGCTTTCGATATGACACCTACGCTCGTGCGGCAGCAACTGCCTCGCGCGGGAAGGACAACCCGCGTGGACCGGTGTGCACGCGCGCGTGACTGGGCGGAGATCCAGGAGCGGATGCTGGTACCGCTGTACGAGGCCGTGTACCGGCGCCTCGACGTCGGTAGCGGTACACGGCTGCTCGGCCTCGGCTGCGGGTCGGGGCTCGCGCTGCTGATGGCGGCGGGGCGGGGAGCCGCGGTCACCGGCGTCGACTCGACGGCCCCGGAGAGAACGGCCCTGGCACGGGAGCGGCTGCGGCCGGAGTCCTGGGGCACGCGCGCGGGCGCCGGCACCCGTGTCGTCGACGGTGTTCCCGAGGACGTGGCCCGTGCGCCCGGTGAACCGCTCTACAACCTGGTGACCGCCTTCGAGCCGATCGGCTGTCTGGCCGGGGACTCCGAAGGGCTCGGCGAGCTGCTCGCCGCCACGCCCCCGCTCGCGGAGCGCGGCACCCCCGTGGTCCTCGCCGGCTGGGGCCCACCGGAGCGCTGCACCACGTCCGCGGTGCTCCGCGTGGCCACGAAGCTCGCCGATCCGCTGCGCAGCGCCGGCAGTTGGCGTCCGGCGCTGCGGGACGACCTGGAGGAGGTCGCCCAGCGGGCCGGGCTGAAGCCTGACGGCTCCGGACGGGTGGCCTGCCCGTTCGGGTACGCCAACGTGGACAACGCCGTGCGTGGGCTGCTGTCGACCGGGCTGTTCGACGCGGCGATCGGGGCCACGGACCAGGACCAGGTGGACAAGGAACTGACCGAGGCGCTGCATCCGCACCGCCGTCGGGACGGGACGGTCTGGATGCCGAACGTGTTCCGCTACCTGATCGCGCGGACACCCTGAGAAGGTCTTCGCCACGTCTTCCGACGCGGGTGTGAACGGTGTTGCGAATGGTGTGAAGAAAGCGGGCCGATAGCGCTTTCCCTTGGTCAAGTGCCGTGCCGCGCGCCTAACCTGACGCATCGTCCAGGGGAACAACACATCCGCGTACGGGGGTTGCCAGCAGGAGCACCACGAGCGACACCACACCCATGCCGTCCACGCACACGGCAACCCGGCGCCGCGCGCCCGGCCACACCCCCCGGCCGGTCACGCGGCGTCTGCCGTCCCGGGCCTCAGCCCATGAACTTCTTGAACTCGTCCGGCAGCTCGAAGTCCTGACCGGCCTGCTGGCCCGGCAGTCCGAAGGCGCCGCCCTGGGCCGCGGCGGCCCGGCGCGCGGCCTCCTCCTGCTCCTGCTGCTTGCGCTTCATCGGGTTGCCCGAACGCTGCTTGCCCTTGGCCTGCTTGGGCTGCTTCTTGGTCCGGCCGGGGCCACCGCCCATGCCGGGCATCCCCGGCATCCCGGGCATGCCGCCGCCCTGGGCCATACGGGACATCATCTTGCGGGCCTCGAAGAACCGCTCGACGAGGTTCTTCACCGCACTGACCTCGACACCGGAGCCCTTGGCGATACGGGCGCGGCGCGAGCCGTTGATGATCGTCGGCTCCTGGCGCTCGGCCGGGGTCATCGACTTGATGATCGCGGCCGTGCGGTCGACGTCACGCTCGTCGATGTTGTTGATCTGGTCCTTGATCTGCCCCATGCCGGGCAGCATGCCGAGCAGCTTGCTGATGCTGCCCATCTTCCTGACCTGCTCCATCTGGGCCAGGAAGTCGTCGAGCGTGAAGTCCTGCCCCTTCTTGGACGCCAGCTTGGAGGCCATCTTGGCGGCCTCTTCCTGGCTGAAGGTCTTCTCCGCCTGCTCGATCAGGGTGAGCAGGTCACCCATGTCGAGGATGCGGGAGGCCATCCGGTCCGGGTGGAACGCGTCGAACTCGTCGAGCTTCTCGCCGTTCGACGCGAACATGATCGGCTTGCCGGTGACCGAGGCGATCGACAGGGCGGCACCACCGCGGGCGTCACCGTCGAGCTTGGACAGGACCACGCCGTCGAAGCCGACGCCGTCCCGGAAGGCCTCCGCCGTGTTGACGGCGTCCTGACCGATCATCGCGTCGACGACGAAGAGGATCTCGTCCGGGGAGACCGCGTCCCGGATGTCGGCGGCCTGCTGCATCATCTCCTGGTCGATGCCCAGGCGGCCCGCGGTGTCGACGACCACGATGTCGTGGACCTTCGACTTCGCGAACTCGATGGAGTCCTTGGCCACCTTGACCGGGTCGCCCACGCCGTTGCCCGGCTCGGGGGCGTAGACCGCGACGCCGGCGCGCTCGGCGACCACGCTGAGCTGGTTGACGGCGTTCGGGCGCTGGAGGTCGCAGGCGACGAGGAGCGGCGAGTGGCCCTGCTCCTTCAGCCAGCGGCCCAGCTTGCCCGCGAGGGTCGTCTTACCGGCACCCTGGAGACCCGCGAGCATGATCACGGTCGGCGGCTGCTTGGCGAAGCGCAGACGGCGGGTCTCGCCGCCGAGGATCCCGACCAGCTCCTCGTTGACGATCTTGAGGACCTGCTGGGCCGGGTTGAGCGCCTTGGAGACCTCGGCGCCGAGCGCGCGCTCCTTGACGTTCTTGATGAAGCCCCGGACGACCGGCAGGGCGACGTCCGCTTCCAGGAGCGCGATGCGGATCTCGCGCGCCGTGGCGTCGATGTCGGCCTCGGAAAGGCGCCCCTTGCCGCGCAGGTTCTTGAAAGTCGCTGAGAGGCGATCGGAGAGCGTATCGAACACGGCGGTGTCGGTCCTCGGAGTCGGGGGCAGGGTGGGCTGCCCTCCAGGGTATCTGTCTGGGTGTGGTCGGGTCTCCACCCCTGTGGACAACGGTGACGGAGCCCGGCCGCGTCGGGTACGGAACCGGGCGGTCCCGTACCCGACGTGATCAGCCGCGCAGGGTCTCCTCCAGCTTGCGCGCCACGGACGCCGCCTCGTCGCCCGGCAGCGGAGCCCCCTTCGGTCCGGTGACGTAGAACGCGTCCACGGCGTTGGCGCCCAGCGTGCTGACATGCGCGCTGCGCACCCGCACGTGCGCGTCCTCCAGGGCCCGTCCGATGCGGTGCAGGAGCCCGGGCGCGTCCTGGGCACGGACCTCGATGACCGTGGCGTGCCGGGAGGCCGCCGGGGCCACCGTGACGCGCGGCGGCGGCGCGACCACGCCCCGCCGCCGGGGGTAGGCCGCGTCCCGCTCGGCGAGCCGCCCGGTGATGTCCAGGGAACCGTCGAGCGCCCGGACGAGGTCGGCGCGGAGCCGGGCCGCCTGGGGCAGCGAGCCGTACTCGGCGGCGACCCGCCAGTTCAGCAGCAGGACCGAGCCCTCGACGCCGTCCGGGAGGTCGAAGCTGCGCAGTTCGGCCGTGCGCACGGTGAGCCGGTGCATGGCGAGCACGCCGGCGACCGCGGGCAGCACGCCCGCCTGGTCGGGCACGGCGATGAGCAGTTCGACCCCGAGCGGCTCGGGGTCCGCCTTCTCATCCTTCTCCTCGGCCGCGGCCTCCGTCTGCGCGCGCAGCGACAGCACCGGCCCGCCCGTGCGGAACGCCTCGATGGCGAGCCGCTCCTGCTCGGCGCTGGTCTCGCCGGGCTCCGGCTCCTCCGGCTCGTCCCCAGCGAACAGCGCGTCGACCCGCTGGACGAGTTCGGAGACGAGGGAGGCCCGCCACGACGACCAGGCGGCGGGTCCGGTGGCCAGCGCGTCCGCCTCGGTCAGCGCGTGCAGCAGTTCGAGCGTGCCCGGCGATCCGACGGCGTCGGCCACCGAGCGGACGGTTGCCGGGTCCTCCAGATCACGCCGGGTGGCGGTGTCGACGAGCAGCAGATGATGCCGTACGAGGGTGGAGAGCACCGCCACGTCGTCGCGGTCGAAGCCGATCCTGGCGGCCACGTCCTTGACGATGATCTCGCCGGCCACGGAGTGGTCGCCGGGCCAGCCCTTGCCGATGTCGTGCAGCAGCGCGGCGACGAGCAGCAGGTCGGGCCGGTGCACCCGGCGGGTCATCTCCGAGGCCTGGACCGCGGTCTCGATGAGGTGCCGGTCGACGGTCCAGATGTGCACGGCGTTGCGCTGCGGCCGGCAGCGCACGCGCTCCCAGTCGGGCAGCAGATGGGTGATGAGCCCTTCGGCCTCCAGCGCCTCCCAGACGTCGACGGTCGGGCGCCCGGAACCCAGCAGGGTGACGAGCTGCTCGCGTGCCTCCGCCGGCCAGGGCGTCGAGAGCGGCCGGGCGGTGGCCGCGAGCCGGCGTACGGCGTGCAGGGACAGCGGCAGTCCGGCCTGGGCTGCAGCGGCGGCGGCGCGCAGGGGCAGCACGGGGTCCCGCTCGGGCCGGGCGGCGCGCGCGAGCACGACCTCGCCGTCCTGCTCGACCACGCCCTCGGCGAGCGGCGACCGCTCCGGCGCCGGCTTGCCCCCGCCGAGCATGGCGCGCAGCCGGGGCCGCACGGCGCGCGAACGCAGCACGCGCCCCACTTCACGCCAGGTGACATCGCTGGCGTACGAGATGACCCGCGCCGCCTCGTACACCTGCCGCAGCAGCGTGTCGGCGTCCAGCAGCCCCAGCTCGGCGGCGACCTGGTCCTGTTCCTGGAGCGCGAGCCGGTCGGTCGCGCGCCCGGTGGAGAGATGGAGCGCGTCCCGGACGTCGAGCAGGCGGCGCCGGGCGTCGGCGAGCCCCTCGCGCGGGGCGTCCGCGAGCCAGGAGGCGGCGACGGCGCGCAGGGCGGTGGCGTCACGCAACCCGCCGCGCGCCTCCTTGAGGTCGGGTTCCAGCAGGTACTGCAGCTCCCCCTGCCGCTCGGCCCGCTCGGCGCACAGTTCCTGGAGCTCCGGCAGGCGTCTGGGCGCCTGGTTGCGCCAGTCGGCGAGGACGGAGGTCCGCAGCCCGGCGGTCAGGCCCAGATCACCGGCGATGTGGCGGGCGTCCAGCAGCCCGAGCTGCACCTTGAGGTCCTCGCCGGCCGTCTTGCGGGCCTCGGCGGGGGTGCGCACGGAGTGGTCGAGGGCCAGCCCCAGGTCCCAGACGGGGTACCAGATGCGGTCGGCCAGCGCGGCCACCGCCTCCTCGTCGGACCCGTCGTGCAGGAGCAGCAGGTCGAGGTCGCTGCGGGGCGAGAGCTCGCCGCGCCCGTATCCCCCGACGGCCACGAGGGAGACCCCGCGCGGCTCGGTGGCTCCCGCTCCGAAGAGGCCGGCCAGCCAGTCGTCGGTCAGTTCGGCCAGGGCCGAACGGCGCGGCGGCCCGGACCGCGCCCCCTCCTGGAGGAGGCGCAGCCGGGCCGCCGCATAGCCGCTGGGTCCCGAGTCCTCTGCATCCGTACGTACGTCCGTACTCGTCACCCAGCGACTCCTGTTCTTCTCTTCGGTCAGAGCGCGTCCGGGCCGCGCTCGCCGGTCCGGACCCGTACGGCCGTCTCGACCGGGAGGGACCAGACCTTGCCGTCACCGATCTTGCCGGTGCGGGCGGCCTTGACGATGACGTCGATCAGCTGCTCGGCGTCGTCGTCCTCGGCCAGGACCTCGATCCGGATCTTGGGAACCAGGTCGACCGTGTACTCGGCGCCGCGGTACACCTCGGTGTGTCCCCGCTGCCGACCGTACCCACTGGCCTCGGTCACCGTAAGTCCGTGCACCCCGAAGGCCTGCAGGGCTTCCTTGATCTCGTCGAGCCGGTGGGGCTTGACGACGGCGGTGATCAGCTTCATGCCTCGACCTTCTTGCTCTCGGTGGCGGCAGCGATGCTGCTCGTGGTGCTGGCGGAGATGTGCGAACCGGCTGCCGAGCTGAAGTCGTACGCGGTCTCGGCGTGCAGGGCCTGGTCGACACCGGTGATCTCGTCCTCCTCGGACGCCCGGAAGCCGATCGTCTTCTGGATGGCGAAGGCGATGATCCAGGTCACCACGAAGGTGTAGCCGATGACGGAGAAGGCACCGGTGGCCTGCTTGCCGAACTGGTCCCAGCCGCCCGCTTCGGTGGCGAGGAAGCCGACCATCAGGGTGCCGATGACACCGCCGACCAGGTGGACGCCGACGACGTCGAGGGAGTCGTCGTAGCCCAGCTTGTACTTGAGGCTGACGGCCCAGGAGCAGAGGGCACCGGCGACGACACCGATCAGGATGGCGCCGAAGGCGTTGACGTGACCGCCGGACGGGGTGATCGCGACAAGGCCCGCGACGGCGCCGGAGCAGGCACCGAGGGTGGTGAACGCACCGTGGCGGATACGCTCGTAGATCAGCCAGCCGATGATGGCCGCGGCGGTCGCGATCTGCGTGTTGATGGCCATGCGGGCGGTGGTGCCGTCGACACCGAGCCAGGAACCGGCGTTGAAGCCGAACCAGCCGAACCACAGCAGGGCGGTACCGATCAGGACCAGCGGCAGGCTGTGCGGCCGCATCGGGTCCTTCTTGAAGCCGACTCGCTTGCCTACGACGAGGACCGCGGCGAGCGCGCCGATACCGGCGTTGATGTGGACCGCGGTACCACCGGCGAAGTCGATGACACCCATGTCGAAGAGCCAGCCGCCCGGCGCCCAGACCCAGTGCGCGACCGGGAAGTACGCGAGGGTGACCCATAGGGCAACGAAGATCATCCAGGCGCTGAACTTGACGCGGTCGGCGAGCGCGCCGCTCATCAGGGCCGGGGTGATCACCGCGAACAACATCTGGAAGAGGATGAACGAGAACGCGGCGATCTTGTGCGGCTCGCCCTTGGCGTTGGTGACGAAGCTGTCGGCCGTGCTCGTGATGTCGATGCCCTTGAGGCCGATGGCGTCGAGGTTGCCGATGACGTGGCCGACGTCACCGCTGAAAGCGAGCGAGTACCCGAACAGCACCCACAGGATGCTGACGATGCCCAGCGAGATGAAGGACATCATGAGCATGTTCAGCACGCTCTTGGCACGGACCATGCCGCCGTAGAAGAGCGCCAGGCCCGGCGTCATCACCATGACGAGCGCCGCACTGATCAATACGAATCCGGTATCTGTGCCGTTCAATGCCGGTATCTCCTCGTGGTCGGAACGGCCCGTGCGGATGCGGAAGCTGTGGGGGAGCTATCGGGGAGGGCCGACTGTGCTCAGGAGACTGACGCAGCACCGTTTCACAGGGAGATTGGAAATGTTTCCCGGACGTGACGAAGGCACCCATCACGTTACGGACAGGTGAAACGTGAATCGCGGCGGATTCATCCCGTGTGGGGCCCAGGCTCTGCGGGCCCCTCGGCGGATAACGGTTTCGTATCCGATGGAACTTCCGGTGGAACTTCCGCGGGGCTTCCGGTGGGACATCCCGGAACGGACCGACCGCGGCAGACCATCCGATGACCTGGCATGGGGGAGCCGAGTCGGGCAGTCGGGATGGCAGGCCGCGGCCGGCGTGGAAGGGGCCCTGGCGTTGTACGGGCCTGGTCAGACCGCTTCGGCGGTCTCGGGGAGGTGGACGGCGAGCTGGTCCGTGAGGTCGACGACCTCGGCGAGGCCGCCGAAATCCCGTACGGCCGTGTCGACGGTCTTGCGAATGCGGG
Organism: Streptomyces sp. ATCC 21386; assembly: GCF_018728545.1. Taxonomy (NCBI): domain Bacteria; kingdom Bacillati; phylum Actinomycetota; class Actinomycetes; order Kitasatosporales; family Streptomycetaceae; genus Streptomyces; species Streptomyces sp. ATCC 21386. The sequence goes on along the minus strand of NZ_JAAVVL010000001.1, from coordinate 1,940,704 downwards.
TGTTGACGCGCTCGGAGCGGACCTTGCGCGCGACGTCCATGGCCTCCTTGGCCATGGTGGCGCCCTGCTCGGGCTCACGCTGGAGCAGGTGCACGGTGGCCATGCCGATCAGGTTCAGCGCGTACGACCGCTGGTGCTCGGTGTCCGTGGCGAAGAGGTCGACGGCCCGGCGCATCACGGGCTCGGCGAGGGAGGCGTAGGTGGGGCTGCGGCCGGCGACATAGGCGAGGTCGCGGTAGGAGTGGCTGTTCTCGCCGTGCAGTTCGGCCTCGTTGAAGAAGCGGATCCAGTCGGGGTCCGGGTCGTCCCACTCCTCCGCGTCCGCGAAGACGTCCTCGGCCATCCGGACCGCCCGTTTGCACTTCCCCGGCTGGCCCATGTTGGCGTAGGCACGGGCCTCCATCGCATACAGCATCGACTGGGTGCGCGGGCTCGCGCAGTCACGGCTGCCGTACTGGGCGAGATGGATCAGTTCGAGCGCGTCGTCGGGCCGACCGAGGTGGATCATCTGCCGGCTCATGCTGGACAGGACGTACGAGCCGAGGGGCTTGTCGCCTGCCTCCTTCGCCGCGTGCAGGGCGAGGACGAAGTACTTCTGGGCGGTGGGCTGGAGGCCGATGTCGTAGCTCATCCAGCCGGCCAGCTCGGCCAGTTCGGCGGCGACCTTGAACAGTCGCCGGGTGGTGGCCTCGGGCTGCGGCTCCTGGAGGAGGTCGGTCACCTCGTGCAGCTGGCCCACGACCGCCTTGCGGCGCAGACCGCCGCCGCACTGGGCGTCCCACTGCCGGAACATCACCGTCGTGGACTCGAGGAGGTCCAGCTCCGGCTGGGAGAGCCGGCCGGCGCGGCGGGCGGCGAGCGGCGGCTCGGGCTCCGTGCGCGGGGCGGGCGGCGAGGGGACGAGCCAGCGCTGCATGGGCTCGATGAGGGCCGGGCCCGCGGAGAGGGCGAGCGAGCTCCCGAGGAAGCCGCGCCGCGCCAGCATCAGGTCGCTGCGCGAGAACTCGCTGATCAGCGCCACGGTCTGCGGGCCCGTCCAGGGCAGGTCGACGCCGGACACGGACGGGGACTGGTGCGCCGCGCGCAGTCCCAGGTCCTCCACCGCGACGACACAGCCGAACCGCTCGGAGAACAGCTCGGACAGGATCCGCGGGATCGGCTCGCGCGGGTTCTCCCCGTCGAGCCACCGGCGTACGCGCGAGGTGTCGGTGGAGATGTGGTTGGCGCCGAGCTGACGGGCCCGGCGGTTCACCTGCCGGGCGAGCTCGCCCTTGGACCACCCGCTGCGGACGAACCACGAACCGAGCAGTTCGTTCGGGCGTTTCTCAGCGTTCGTGCCGCTTCCGCCGTTGCCGCCCACTGGAACGCCCCCATCCCTGAACCCACTTGTGCGCTGTGTGCGCCAAGCCCTACCAGAATGCCGGTTACCACGCCGTACGTCCGACCTCCGTCACCCATCGAACGGAAAGACGACTTGCCTCCGGCATACCCACGAGCGTGTACGTCCCCAGACCCCGTGCACTCAAAGTAATCCTACGATCACGCGTCCGGCCACGGCGATTCCAGAAACGCCACCATTCGCCACCCCTTCGAATGAACTAACGGTGGCCCGTCCGCGATTCACTTGACACAAGACGGCCGGGAGTGGGCGTAGCGATGCATTCAGGGGCGCGCGTCGGCGACCGCGCCACCCGGGGTGCCGCAGTGCGCCGCCCATGCGGAAGCAGAGCGTCGCATTCCGACTCCGCGGCGTAACCACTCGCGCGCTGGACCCGTTGGAGGGGGCATGGGCTTCACGATCGGCGGCATCCGGGAGATGCGATCCGGCACGCGTCGACGCGGCCGTTCCTCGGAGTGCACGGCGGTGGCCGAGTTCACCGGCCTCTGGGGATGGGACGTCGTCCCCGGCGCGCGGACAGCTGCGGGCGCGTGCTCGTGCGGCAGGACGACCTGCTCCGCGCCCGGCGCACACCCCCTCGGCTTCGCGCCTCCCATCCGCGCCGGAGCGACGCTCGACGAGGTGACCGAGGCCTGGGCCGAGTTCCCCGGCGCCTCCGTGATGCTGCCGGTGGGCCGCTCGTTCGACGTGATCGAGGTCGCCGAGTCGGCCGGGCGGCACGCGTTGGTCCGCCTGGAGCGCATGGGTCTCCCCCTCGGCCCCGTGATCGCGACCCCCGAGGGCCGCGCCCACTTCTTCGTCGCCCCCGGCGCCGCGGCCGAGCTGCCCTCCCTGCTCTACCGCATGGGCTGGGACGACCCCTCCGCCCTGGACCTGCGCGGCCTCGGTCCCGGCGCCCATGTCACCGCCCCGCCGTCCGACCGCGGCGGCCTCGGCCCGGTCCGCTGGCTCCGCTCCCCCGCGCTCGACTCGGCGACCAGGCCACCGGCCGCGCGGCTGCTGCTGGGCACCCTGGCCTACGTGGCCCACCGCTCCCGGGCCTGACCCGGCCGCCCGCCCCCTGTCCGTACACAGCGAAGCGCCCGTCCCCAACTGCACCTTGGGGGCGGGCGCTTCTTCCGTGCCGGCTACGGGTTCCCGCAGGTGGCCACTGCCTGTCACTCGCCGATAAGGGCATCCACGAACGCCTCCGGCTCGAACGGCGCCAGATCGTCCGCTCCCTCTCCCAGGCCGACGAGCTTGACGGGCACACCCAGCTCACGCTGCACGGCGACGACGATGCCGCCCTTGGCGGTGCCGTCCAGCTTGGTGAGGACGATGCCGGTGATGTCGACGACCTCGGCGAAGACCCGCGCCTGGACGAGACCGTTCTGGCCGGTGGTGGCGTCGAGGACGAGCAGGATCTCGTCCAGCGGCGCGTGCTTCTCGACGACGCGCTTGACCTTGCCGAGCTCGTCCATCAGGCCGGTCTTGGTGTGCAACCGGCCGGCGGTGTCGATGAGGACGACGTCGGCGCCCTCCTCGATGCCCACCTTGACGGCGTCGAAGGCGATGGACGCCGGGTCGCCGCCCTCGGGGCCGCGCACGGTACGGGCACCGACGCGCTCGCCCCAGGTCTGGAGCTGGTCGGCGGCGGCGGCGCGGAAGGTGTCGGCGGCGCCGAGGACGACGTTCTTGCCGTCGGCGACGAGGACACGCGCGAGCTTGCCGGTGGTGGTGGTCTTGCCGGTGCCGTTGACGCCGACGACCATCACGATGCCCGGGGTGTCGAGCGGCGAGTCGGTGTTGACCGCCCGGTCGAACTCGGGGACGAGGATCTTCAGCAGTTCCTCGCGCAGCAGTGTGCGCAGCTCCGCCGGGGTGCGGGTGCCGAGGACCTTCACGCGCTCACGCAGTCGCTCGACCAGTTCCTGGGTGGGCTGGACGCCGACGTCGGCGGTGAGGAGGGTGTCCTCGATCTCCTCCCAGGTGTCGTCGTCGAGGTGCTCGCGCGAGAGCAGCGTGAGCAGCCCCTTGCCGAGCGCGTTCTGTGAGCGGGAGAGCCGGGCGCGCAGCCGTACCAGACGGCCGGCGGTCGGCTCGGGGATCTCGATCTCGGGGGCGGGCGGTTCCTCGACGGCCACGGGCGCCGACGCCGAACCGTCCGGGAGGTCCACCTCCTCGATCGTCCGGCGCGGTTCGTCGCGCGGCGTCTCGGCCTCGTCGCCGACATGCGGCTCGGCCGGAGGGGCGGTGATGTCGGGTGTCGTGGGGGGAGCCGGGGGCAGCGGCTTCTTCCTGCGGCTGCCTACGACGAGCCCGCCCAGCACGCCGAGCACGACCACGGCGATGACTACAGCAAGGATGAGTTCCATAACGGGACCAGTATGCGGGACCGCCACCCGAGGCGTTCGATCGCCGTACGGGGAACACGGGCCTTCCACACCCCTGGTCACCTGACGAGCCGTCAGCTAACGTCCACCCTTCACAGCCGCGCGAAGGGGGTCCCATGCCCGTCACGGTCGTCCGTCTCAACCTGGTCGAGCCCGGCGCCACGCCCGCCTCGCTCCGGACCCGCTACCGGGCCGCCGTCGAGATGGCCGCGTACGCCGACGAGCAGGGCATCAGCACCGTGCAGACGGAGGAGCACCACGGGGTCGAGAACAACTGGCTGCCGTCGCCGTTCGTCTTCGCGGGCGCGGTGTTCGGAGCCACCCGGCGGATCGCGGTCACCGTGTCGGCGGCGATCGGGCCGCTGCACGACCCGCTGCGGCTGGCGGAGGACATCGCCGTACTGGATCTGGTGAGCGGCGGGCGTCTGGTGACCGTCGCCGGGATCGGGTACCGGCCGGAGGAGTACGCGCAGTTCGACGTGGACTGGAAGGGGCGGGGCAAGCTCCAGGACGAGGTGCTGGAGACGCTGCTCCGGGCGTGGACGGGCGAGCCGTTCACCTATCGGGGGCGCACGGTCCGCGTCACCCCGCGCCCGGGCACCGAGCCGCACCCGCTGCTGCTGGTCGGCGGTTCCTCGAAGGCGGCGGCTCGCCGGGCGGCACGCCTGGGGCTCCCCTTCTTCCCGAGCGCGCACCTGCCTGAGCTGGAGGCCTACTACAAGGAGCGGCTCGTGGAGTACGGCACCGTCGGCTGGACGATGATGCCGGCCGCCGAGACACCCCTGCTGCACGTGGCGGAGGACCCGGACCGGGCGTGGGCCGAGTACGGCGGGCACTTCCTGCACGAGGCGCGGACGTACGCCTCCTGGCAGTCGGCCGGCATCCGGTCGGCGGTGCGGTCGGGCGCGGCGACGGTGGCGGAGCTGCGCACGGAGGGCGTGTACCGGATCGTCACGCCGGACGAGTGCGTGGCGCTGGGCCTGGACAGCTACGTCCTGCACCCGCTGGTCGGCGGGATGCCGGTCGAGGAGGGGTGGCGGGGACTGTGCCTGTTCGCCGAGCGGGTGCTGCCGCGCCTCGCCGGCTGACCGTGGCACGTCCCCGGAGAGCCGCCGTCCCGGCCCGCTCGGTGGTCGGGCCGGGGCGGCGGAGGGGTACGAAGGGTGGGGCTAGCCCATCTCCTCCAGCGCCTTGCCCTTGGTCTCCTTGACGAACTTCAGGACGAAGGGGATGGAGAGCGCGGCGAAGGCCGTGTAGATCACGTACGTCATGGAGAGGTTCCAGTCAGCCAGGGACGGGAAGCTCGCCGTGATGGCCCAGTTGGCGATCCACTGGGCGGACGCGGCCACGCCCAGGGCGGCGGCGCGGATCCTGTTCGGGAACATCTCGCCGAGCATGACCCAGACGACGACACCCCAGGAGAGGGCGAAGAAGAGGACGAAGACATGGGCGGCGATCAGGGCGACCCAGCCCTGGGTGGCGGGGAGCTTGCCGTCGACGAGGTCGTAGGAGAAGGCCCATGCCTCCAGGGCGAGGCCGAGGACCATGCCGACGGAGCCGATGAGGGCGAGCGGCTTGCGGCCGATCCGGTCGACGAAGATCATCGCGATGACGGTGCCGACGATGTTGATGATCGAGGTCGTGAAGGAGTAGAAGAACGACTCGCTGGGGTCGACGCCCACGGACTGCCACAGCGTCGCGGAGTAGTAGAAGGCGACGTTGATGCCGACGAACTGCTGGAAGACCGACAGGCCGATGCCGATCCAGACGATCGGCTTGAAGAGGAAGCTGCCGCCGAGCAGGTCCTTGAAGGTGGACCTGTGCTCGCTGTTCATGGCCGACTCGATCTCGGCGACCCGCGCGTCGAGATCGACGTCCCCGCCCTCGACCTCGGTGAGCACCTCACGGGCGCGCTCGTGCTTGCCGACGGAGATCAGGAAGCGCGGCGACTCGGGGATCGCGAAGGTGAGCAGGCCGTAGAGCACGGCCGGGACGACCATGACACCGAGCATGATCTGCCAGGCCTCCAGGCCGAGCAGCTCACCGCGCTGGTCGCCGTCGGCGGCGTTCAGGATGCCCCAGTTGACCAGCTGGGAGACGGCGATGCCGACGACGATCGCGGCCTGCTGGAACGAGCCCAGCCGGCCCCGGTAGGCGGGCGGCGCGACCTCGGCGATGTAGGCGGGGCCGATGACGGACGCCATACCGATCGCGAAGCCGCCGACGATCCGCCAGAAGGCCAGGTCGTACAGCGCGAAGGGAAGCGCGGAGCCGACGGCGCTGACCGTGAACAGGGCGGCCGCGATCTGCATGCACCGGATACGGCCGATGCGGTCGGCTATCCGGCCCGCCGTGGCCGCGCCCACGGCACAGCCGATCAGCGCGACGGCGATGACTTGTGCCAGGGCCGTGGAGCCGATGTCGTAGCGGTGGCGGATGGCTTCGACAGCGCCGTTGATCACGGCGCTGTCGTAGCCGAAGAGGAAGCCTCCCATCGCGGCCGCCGCCGCGATGAAGATCACGTGCGAGAGATGGTCGGGCTGAGCGCCGCGAGCTCCTGCCTTGGGCTGCGCTGTGCTGGTCACGTCTGTACTCCTCGGCGGGCACGTCGCCGATGTCGGGGGAACGGGCCTGATGCTGCTGGACCAGCCGCGCCTACCCCCGCTCGGAACCGCCTAACGCAGCCGCTGGCTGATCACCTTCGAGACGCCGTCGCCTTGCATGGACACGCCGTACAGCGCGTCGGCGACCTCCATGGTCCGCTTCTGGTGGGTGATCACGATCAGCTGCGAGGCCTCCTGCAGCTCCTGCATGATCCGGATCAGCCGCTGGAGGTTGGTGTCGTCGAGCGCCGCCTCGACCTCGTCCATCACATAGAACGGGCTGGGCCGCGCCTTGAAGATCGACACGAGCATGGCGACGGCGGTCAGCGACCGCTCCCCGCCGGAGAGCAGCGACAGCCGCTTGACCTTCTTGCCCGGCGGCCGGGCCTCGACGTCGACACCGGTGGTCAGCATGTTGTCCGGGTCGGTCAGGATCAGCCGTCCCTCGCCGCCGGGGAAGAGCCGGCTGAACACGCCCTCGAACTCCCGTGCGGTGTCCCAGTACGCCTCGGTGAAGACCTGCTCGACCCGCTCGTCGACCTCCTTCACCACCTGCAGCAGATCGGCCCGGGTCTTCTTCAGGTCCTCCAGCTGCTCGCTGAGGAACTTGTGCCGCTCCTCCAGCGCCGCGAACTCCTCCAACGCCAACGGATTGACCTTGCCGAGCTGCTGGTAGGCCCGTTCGGCCGCCTTCAGCCGCTTCTCCTGCTCGGCGCGGTGGAACGTCTTCGGCTGGTTGCGGGGATGCTCCGGATCCTCCGGCAGCTCCTCCCCCTCCGCAGGCGGCGACGGCGGTACGAGCTGGTCGGGCCCGTACTCCGCGATCAGCCCCTCCGGCTCGACACCCAGCTCCTCCAGCGCCTTGGTCTCCAGCTGCTCTATCCGCATCCGCTTCTCGGCGCCGAGCACCTCGCCCCGGTGGACGGAGTCGGTCAGCTTGTCCAGCTCCGCCTTGAGGTCCCTGCCCTCGTTGCGGGCCTGCGCGAGCTCCTGCTCACGGCGGGCCTTGGCCGCGTCGGCGGCGGTGCGTTCGCGCTCCGCGCGGGTCAGGGAGACCTCGACGTGGCGGAGCAGCTGCCGGGCGCCGGAGGCGACGGCCTCGGCCACGGCCGCCTCGTGCCGCAGCCGCGCCCTGCGCTGTTCGGCCCGCGCCCGCGCCTCGCGCTCGGCGCGCGCGGCCCGGTCGAGGGAGTCCGCGCGCCCCGCGAGCCCCTTGACCCGCTCCTCGTGCGTCCGCACCTGGAGTCGGGCCTCCATCTCGGTCTGCCGCGCGTTGGCCCCGTCCGCCGCGAGCCGGTCCCGTACGAAGGTGTCCGGCTCCTCCTCGACGGGCATCTCCTCGGCCACCGCGAGCCGTTCGGCCAGCTCCTCGGCGTCCTCCACGGCCTTGTCTAGCGACTCCTGGGCACGTGCGGCGGCTGCCGTGGACCGCTCCGCCTCGCCGGCGGCGCCCCGTGCCTGACCGGCCAACCGCCCGAGCTGTTGCGCGACCGCCGACCTCTCCCGCTCGCCGGCCCGGCGCCGCTCCCCCAGTTCCTCCACGATCCCGGCCCGCTCCCGGCGCACCTCGACCGCGTGCTGCTGGGCCTCGGCCAGCTCCTCGCACCGTACGGCGAGCTGCTCCAGCTCGGCCGCCGCCTCGTCGACGGCGGCCTGCACCTCCAGCAGGCTCGGTGCCCCGGCCGAGCCGCCGTGCGCGAAGTGGGCCCCGAGCAGGTCGCCCTCGGCGGTCACGGCGGTGAGGTCGGGACGGGCGTAGACCAGCTCCTCGGCGTCTTCGAGGGTGTCCACGACGACGATGCGGTGCAGGAGCCGGCGTACGGCGGCGGTGAGGTCGGAGGGGGTCCGGATCAGGTCTGCGGCGAAGTGCGCGGGAGGGGATGCCGGGAGAGGTCGTCTTTCGTCCGCGGGCCCGTCGTAGCTGGCCGCGCAGTTCCCCGGGCCCCTTTGAGCCGCTGTCCCTGAGGACGGCGCCACGTCGTCCGGTGCTCCTGCCAGCAGCAGCGCCGCGCGCCCCGCGTCCTGCTTGCGCAGCAGGCGGATGGCCTCCGCCGCCGCGGAGGGTGAGGTCACCGCGATCGCGTCGGCCGCCGCGCCGAAGGCCGCCGCGAGAGCGATCTCGTAGCCCGGCGTGATCGTCAGCAGTTCGGCGGCAGGCCCCAGCAGTCCGCCCAGCCGGTCCTTCGCGGCGAGCAGCGCACCCGTGCCGTCCTTGCGGCGCAGGCCGAGAGCGAGGGCCTCGTGGCGGGCCTGGGTGGCGGCGCGGCGGCGTTCGGCCGTGGTCGTGGCCTCGCGGGCGGCGGCGAGGGCGGTCTCGGCCTCGGCCAGGGCGCGCTTCGCGGCGTCGTGTTGTTCGGCCAGGTCGGAGTCGCCGGCGTCGAGGGTGTCGACCTCGGCCTTGAGCGCCTCGTACTCCTCCTGGGCGGCGGCGGCACGTTCGCGCGCTTCGTCGCGGGCGGCGGCGAGGCGGTCGATCTCGGACTGTGCGGAGGCCGCGCGGGAGCGGGCGGCGTTGACCTGGCCGTTCAGCCGGGCGAGGCTCTCGCGGCGGTCGGCGATGGTGCGGGCGACGTCCTTCAGCCGGCGCTCCTCGACCACGAGTTGCCGCTCCAGGTCGGCGCGGTGCTCGACGGTGTCCTCCAGGGCGCGCTCGGCGGCCTCCAGGGCCGCTTCGAGTTCGGCCTCCTGTTCACGGACGCGGGCGGCCTCGCGCTCCATGTCCTCCGGGTCGCGGCCGCGCCGCTCCTCGGCGGGCGCGGAGGTGGCGCTCTTGACCCGGGCGTCTGCCAGGGAGATCGTGCCGCGCACCCGTTCGGCGAGCTGCGACAGTTCGTACCAGGTCTCCTGGGCGCGCTGGAGGCGCGGGGCCAACCGGCGCACCTCGCCCTCCAGATGGGCCTCCCGCTGGAGCGCCTTCTTCAGCTCGGTCTCGGCGGCCTCCTTGCGCTGCTTCAGCGCGGCCTCGTCGGCGACCTCCGTACGGAGCGCGGCGTGGAGGCGTACGAGATCGTCGGCGAGCAGGCGAAGGCGGGCGTCGCGCAGGTCGGCCTGGATGACGGCGGCCCGGCGTGCGACGGCGGCCTGGCGGCCCAGCGGCTTGAGCTGGCGGCGGAGTTCGTCGGTGAGGTCCTGGACGCGGGCCAGGTTGGCCTGCATGGCGTCCAGTTTCCGGAGCGCCTTCTCCTTGCGCTTGCGGTGCTTGAGGACGCCGGCGGCCTCCTCGATGAAGGCGCGGCGGCCCATGGGGTCGGCGTGCAGGACGGAGTCCAGCTGTCCCTGGCCGACGATGACGTGCATCTCACGGCCGATGCCGGAGTCGGAGAGCAGGTCCTGGATGTCGAGGAGTCGGCAGGTGTCGCCGTTGATCTGGTACTCGCTGCCGCCGTTGCGGAACATGATCCGCGTGATCGTGACCTCGGAGTACTCGATGGGGAGGGCCCCGTCGGAGTTGTCGATGGTCAGCGACACCTCCGCGCGACCGAGCGGCGGGCGCCCGGTGGTGCCGGCGAAGATGACGTCCTCCATCTTGCCGCCGCGCAGCGACTTGGCGCCCTGTTCGCCCATGACCCAGCTGAGCGCGTCCACGACGTTGGACTTGCCCGAACCGTTGGGCCCGACGACGCACGTGATGCCCGGTTCGAACCGGAGCGTGGTCGCCGAGGCGAACGATTTGAACCCGCGGAGGGTCAGGGCCTTGAGGTGCACGGCGCTGGACTCTACCTTCCGGCCTTGTCTCACTCCATGAACGCGCGGTTTCGCCCATGAACGTGCAGGGCACATCAGACGTTAAAGAGGGTGAGGTGGGTCGGGGGGGCCGATCGAGGGGCCGAGGCGGGGAGCCAGAGCCACCAGAGCCAAGGGCCGAGCCGGGGACTCGGGACAGAAAGAAGGGACGCCTCTAGAGAAGGCGTCCCTTGCAGATCTGACAACTTAGCGGTTGATACGGGCAGCCCAACCACTGCTGTCTGTCGTGGTGCGATGCAGTGATCAGGTGAGCGCAGGCTCCGCCTGGCGTGCGTCGAGCTCCATGAGCGAGTCGTGAGAAGCGGCAGCCGTCAGCGCGTCGTTCTCCGCCTGGATGCGTCCGAGCTCGGATTCCAGGTCCTGGACACGCTGCTGGAGCCGTCGCATCTCGGCGAGGAGTCGCGGGTCGGAGCCGCCGACGTAACCGAGAAGCGCCTTTGCCATGATGGATGGTCCTCCACACTGAGTGACCGACCGAAGCGGTGTGGGTCGTGAGGGAATCGCACCCGCATTGCTTGGCACTGTTGAGTTTTTGCTGCCGTCTTCATGCCAAACAGCTAAGGTGCGCGGGGTTGCTTTTAGCGTCTCACCAAAAAGTTTGACGGTCAACACGATCACGCCCCGCAATGGCGGGCACCCCTTTGCCGCGCGGCCCCGAACGGGCGACGCTGCGGCGGTTCCGGGACCTCTCCTGGCCGGCGGAGCGAGGGGATCATCCTCTCTTCGGAGCCTGCCATGACAAACCCGTCTTGGCAATCACCTGCACATTTCTGGTTTGTGCATGCTCCTGGCATATGCCGGCGGCGCTCCCCTCCGCTCGCGCGCGACTCGCCCCCTCGGCGGGATCAGCGAATGGCGAAGCCCTCGTACCCCCCGCGCGGTGTGTCCCAGATCTCGGTCACACCCACCACGCGCCCGGGCGTGTCGTCACCCTGAAGCCACTCCAGGAGCCCCTCGCACGCCTCGCGCGGCCCCTCGGCGACCACCTGGACCCGCCCGTCGGCCAAATTGAGAGCAAAACCACTCAGGCCCCCGATCTCCAGGGCCCTGGCCCGCGTGAACCAGCGGAAACCCACACCTTGCACCCGTCCACGCACCCAGGCGACCAGCCGTACATCCTCGCTCATGACTGCACGCTAACGGGCCAATGTCTCCCGGGTCTCTCCCTCCCCAGGCGCCATGCTGTACCGTCCCCACCCAATGAATCTCATATGAAACTCACTCCTTCGTGTGAGATTCGTGAAGACGACGATCACAACGTTGACGAACTCCCCAACGTTGACCGCAGGACACCGCAAGGACGAGGAAGGCCAAGACATGGGACGCCACCGACGCTCCGCCGCCGGCCGCGCCGCCAGGGGGGGCCGCGCCGCCGGGGTCACTGACAGGGGCTTCGTTCCCGAGGAGCCGCACTACGGTCCGGAGAACCTGTACGGGTTCGCCGCGTTCCTGGAGGCCGACGCCCAGGCGGCTTCGCGGAACGGTGGCTCGCGCCGCCGCAAGAAGAAGACCGTGACTCCTGTGAAGACCGGTCTCCTCGGTGTCTCCGCCGCCGTCGCCCTCGGCACCGTCGCGGTGGCCACCGGGGTGCTGCCGGGCGGCGACCAGTACACGATCAGCGGTGGCAACGCCAACGAGACGGTGGTGCCCGCCGGCTCGCCGACGGGTGCGGCCACCCAGCAGGGCGGTACGGACGGCGCCGCGCAGGAACAGCGCGAGGACGAGTCCACCAGCCGGGACGCCGAGCGCGCGGCCTCTCCGTCGAACACCCCGGCCCCCTCGACGCCTCCGTCGGAGAAGAAGCCCGCCGAGGACACGGACAAGGGCTCCCAGAAGACCAAGACGCCGTCCGACAAGCCCACCAAGGAGAAGGAGAAGGGCAAGGAGAAGGACACCACTTCTCCGGCGGAGCTCTCCTCCGAGACCCAGGCCGAGGCCGCGGTCCTCCTGCTGGTCAACGAGGAGCGGGCCAAGGCGGGCTGCCAGCCGGTGGCGGCCAACAGCGACCTGGCGAAACTGGCCGAGGCGTTCAGCGAGGACATGGCCCTGCGCGGGTTCTTCGACCACACCGACCCCGACGGTTCCGACCCGTGGGACCGTGCGGCCACCCTCGGGATCACCGGCCTCGGCGGCGAGAACATCGCCCGCGGCCAGGCCACCGCCGAGGCGGTCATGGAGGCCTGGATGAACAGCCCCGGTCACCGGGCGAACATCTTGAACTGCGACTTCAAGACCCTCGGAGTCGGCGTCCACCTGGGCGACGGCGGACCGTGGTGGACGCAGGACTTCGGCTACTAGGCCCCAACCGCATCCGCCCGACCGGTCCGGTCGGCCCAGCTCCCCTGGGCCGGCCCGTCACCGGCTCCCCACCCACCGCTAACCGGCAGTTAGTGCGTTCTTCTGGCCAGCGCTGTGCCGGAGTATCCTCAGTGGTATGGAATCAGCCGCGCAGACCGGCGTGACGTCCACGCGGGCCGCCGCGGGTACGGACGCCTCGGGCCTCGACGACCTCGCCTTCGACGTGTTCGCCAGGAACTGTCCCTCACGGGGCACGCTGGAGCACGTCACGGGCCGCTGGGGCGCGCTCACGATGGGCGCGTTGTACGAGAGTTCGCTCCGCTTCAACGAGTTGCGCCGCCGCGTCGACGGGGTCAGCGAGAAGATGCTCTCCCAGACCCTGCACGCCCTGGAGCGCGACGGCCTCGTCCACCGCGACGCGCAGCCCACCAACCCGCCGCGCGTCGACTACACCCTCACGCCGCTCGGCCGCGAGATCTCCGAACGCCTGCTGTCCCTCATCACCTTCGTGGAGGACCGCATGGAGGAGGTGCTCCGGTCCCGCGAGCGCTACGACGCGACGCGCGGCGCCCGCTGACACGTCGGGCAGAAGTAGCTGGACCGGTTCATCCACGGCCGCCGCCGCATGGGCGTGGCACAGCGGCGGCAGGGCAGTCCTTCGCGGCCGTACGCGTCCAGCGAGCGGTCGAAGTACCCCGACTCGCCGTTGACGTTGACGTAGAGGCTGTCGAAGCTCGTGCCGCCCACCGCGAGGGCCGCGTTCATCACGTCCCGTACATGGCCGAGGAGTTCGGTGGTGCGGGGGCGGGTGAAACCGGCCGTGGGGCGCTCGTAGTGGATCCGCGCGCGCCAGAGCGCCTCGTCCGCGTAGATGTTGCCGACCCCACTGATCAACGACTGGTCGAGCAGGGCCCGTTTGATCGTCGTACGCTTCCGCCGCAGCGCCTGGTGGAAGGCCTCCGCGTCGAACCCCGGGTCGAGGGGGTCGCGGGCGATGTGCGCGATGACGTCCGGCAGACCGTCCGGGGTGGTGTCGTGCAACGACAGGCCGCCGAAGGTGCGTTGGTCGACGAAGCGCAGTTCGGTGGCGAGGTCGTCCGCGAAGCGGACGCGGATCCTGAGGTGCTTCTCGTCGGCCGCGTCGTGCGGCTGCACGAGCAGTTGGCCGCTCATGCCGAGGTGGGCGAGGACGGCGACGCCGGTGTCCTCCACGGGCAGCCACAGATACTTCCCGCGGCGGCTGGGCTCACCGATGCGATGGCCCTTGAGCCGGTGCGCGAAGTCCTCCGGACCGGCCAGGTGCCGACGGATCGCCCGGGGGTGGAGGACCTCGACATCGGCGACGGTCCGATGGGCCACCCATCGCTCCAGGCCGCGCCGCACGACCTCGACCTCGGGGAGTTCTGGCACGGGGTCCTCCGGGGAGAGCGGGGGGGTGGGAGGTGGGTGAGGTCGTGGGTCGGGTGCGGGTCAGTGAGGGCTGGTCGCGCAGTTCCCCGCGCCCCTGAAAAGCAGGGGCTGCGCCCCGTGCTTTTCACAGGCCCGCAGGGCCTGGTCTTTCAGGGGCGCGGGGAACTGCGCGAGAAGCCCTACTCACCCGCACCCGACAACACAACACAACACAACACACGGCACCACACCACACCGCACCGCACCGCACCCGGCGGTGCCGTTACGCCGGGGCCGCGTCCGAAGGACTGTCCGCGGGCTCGTCGGGCAGAGCCGCGGCCTCGGCCGCCGCCTTCGCCCGCTCGTCCGCCGCGGCGCGGATCGCGCGCCAGGCGGACTCGGCCGCCTGCTGCTCCGCTTCCTTCTTGCTGCGGCCGGTGCCGGTGCCGTACGAGACGCCTCCGACGCGGGCGGCAGCGGTGAAGGTCTTCTCGTGGTCGGGGCCGGTCTCCGTGACCAGGTACTCGGGCACACCGAGCCCCTCGGTCGCGGTGAGCTCCTGGAGACTGGTCTTCCAGTCCAGGCCGGCACCGAGGTTCGAGGACTTCTCGATCAGCGGGTCGAACAGGCGGTGCACCAGCTCCGCCGCCGAGTCGAGGCCCTGGTCGAGATAGACCGCGCCGATCACCGCTTCGAGGGTGTCGGCGAGGATGGACGCCTTGTCCCGGCCGCCCGTGCCCTCTTCACCGCGGCCGAGCCGGATGAAGGAGCCGAGGTCGAGCCCGCGGCCCACCTCCGCCAGCGCACGAGAGTTGACCACCGCGGCCCGCAGCTTGGCCAGTTGGCCTTCGGGCAGGTCGGGGTGGGTGCGGTACAGCGTGTCCGTCACCACGAGGCCGAGTACGGAGTCCCCGAGGAACTCCAGGCGCTCGTTGGTGGGCAGACCGCCGTTCTCGTACGCGTACGAACGGTGCGTCAACGCACGCACCAGAAGGGCGGACTCGAGCTGATAGCCGAGCCGCCCTTCCAGAAGCGTGTGGGACGAGGCTGTGTTCTCCGCCTTTTTCTTGGCGTTGGTCTCCGCCTTGGCGTCATCCGCCTTCTTGGGGCTGGACACAGTGCCTCTCACCAGCCGCTCAGACCTCGAGGACCTGGCGCTTGTTGTAGGTGCCGCAAGACGGGCACGCGATGTGCTGCAGCTTGGGCTCGTGGCAGCGCTCGCACGCAACCAGGGTGGGGACCGCAGCCTTCCACTGCGACCGGCGGTGGCGCGTGTTGCTGCGCGACATCTTCCGCTTCGGAACAGCCACGGCTACTTCTCCTGCTTCTCGTCGACACCGGATTCGGCGCCGCTCATCTCGTCCTTCTCGCCGTCTTCGAGTGAACCGGCGAGTCCCTGCAGTGCCGCCCAACGGATGTCGACGGCGTCGTGGTGGTGGTCCGGGTCGTCCGCGAGCCGGGCTCCGCATTCGGAGCACAGGCCGGGGCAGTCGTCCTGGCACACCGGCTGCATCGGCAGTGCGAGCACCACCGCATCACGCAGCACGGGTTCGAGGTCGAACAGGCCGTCCTCGAGGAAGAGCCTGTCCTCGTCGTCCTCGGCGTCGCTGTCGGGTTCCGCGATCACGCGGCCCCGCTCATCGGCGTCGGGGTACGAGAACATCTCCTGGAAGTCCGCTTCGAGCTCCAGCTCGAGCGGCTCCAGACACCTTACGCACTCCCCCTTGGCGTCGGCACGGGCGGTGCCTGTGACGAGCACCCCTTCCATGACCGACTCCAGACGGAGTTCGAGCTCCACCGGGGCGCCTTCCGGCACTCCGACGACCCCCTTGATCCCGAGGTCCTTGGGAGCGTCGACCGAACGCGTCAGGCGCTGCTGCGCACCGGGCCGCCGACCCAGCTCGTGCGTGTCGAACACGAGGGGGTTGCGGTGGTCGAGGCGGGCGTTCAGAGCCATTTCTGCTTTCGGTCTTCGGAACTCGGAGGAGGGCGCCACCCCTGGTGTTCCGGGCAGCGCTCGATCGCGGGCGTCTGTTGCGGACAGCATCAGCGCACGCGCGACCGAAGAGCCAGGATACTGGACCTTTCGCTATCGGCCCAATCCGCTTCAGCGGCCCTGCTCGTAGCGGCGCAACTGCTCCGCCGTGATCATGGTGGTGTCGAAGAGGCTGGTCTCGTCGAGCTGGTTCCCCTGCGACAGCGCGTACCCCTGGTGCCCCTGGTCCTGGTGCCCCTGCGGGTCCATGTGCCCCTGGTTCGGGTCGTACGCGGGCTGCTGCGGGTAGCCGGCCGCGTACGGGTCGGCCTGCTGGTAGCCGTAGGGGTCGGCGGACTGCTGGGGCTGCGCGTACTGCTGCTGGTAGCCGTACGGGTCCTGCTGGTACGCCGTCGCCGCGTAGGAGTCCTGCTGCTGCCCGTACGACGGCTGCTCCGGCACGGACGGGGAGTGCTGGGCGGGGGTGTCCGAGAGGGCGGCGAGCTCGGCCAGGTAGTCGGCGTCGCTGGTGGGGCGGGGGGAGGTGCCGTCGTCGTTCAGGGCGAGGGCGCCGAGGTCGTCGGTGGCGATCCGGCCGTGCAGCTTCTGCCGGCCGCGGCCGACGGCCTCCAGGGTCTTGGCGAGGACGGCCTCGAAGGCGCCGAGCTTGGCGTCCACGTAGGCGTCGGCGTCGCGGCGCAGGGTCTCGGGGTCGTGGCTGCGCTCGGGGGCGTCGTCGTCTTCGGGGTTCTCGTATCCCCGCTCGTCGACGCCGGGCCCGGTGCCGAGGAGCTTCTCGCGGCCCCGGCCGACGGAGCCGAGGGTCTTGGTGAGCACGACCTCGAAGTTGGCGAGCTTGGAGTCGACGTAGTCGTCGGCCTCGGCGCGGACCTCCTCGGCCTCCCGGCGGGCCTCGCCGAGGATGCGGTCGGCCTCGTTCTGGGAACGGCGGGCGACCTCGGTGTCGGAGATCAGGGAGCCGCGCTCGGCGTGCGCGTTCTCGATGATCCGCTCGGCCTCCAGGCGGGCCCGCTCGACCATGTGGTCACGGTCGCCGATCAGCTCCTGTGCCTGGGCGAGGGAGTCGGGCAGGGCCGCGCGCAGTTCGTCGAGCAGGGAGAGCAGTTCGGCGCGGTTGACCACGCACGAGGCCGACATGGGCATGGCCCGGGCGCCGGAGACCACCGAGACGATCTCGTCGAGCTTCTTCTGCACGTCCACCGTGTGGTCCACCGTGTGCTCGCCACTCTCTACAGCTGTGTTGGAGACGGTCGGGTCGACTGTACGGCCAGCGGGGGACGTTCGTCCGCTCAGTCCCGCCTCAGTCGCTCGGCCAGTGCTTCGAGGACCAGCGGGGGCACCAGGTGGGAGACGTCGCCGCCCCAGGTCGCGACTTCCTTGACCAGGGAGGACGACAGGAAGCTGTAGGTGGGGTTGGTGGGGACGAAGAGGGTCTCCACGCCCGACAGGCCGATGTTCATCTGGGCCATCTGCAGTTCGTAGTCGAAGTCGCTGACCGCGCGCAGGCCCTTGACGATGGCCGGGATGTCGCGCTGCTTGCAGAAGTCGACGAGCAGTCCGTGGAAGGCCTCCACCCGTACGTTCGCGTACTCGGCGGTGACCTGGCGGATCAGTTCGATCCGCTCCTCGACCTCGAAGAGGCCCTTCTTGGACTTGTTGATCATCACCGCGACATAGACCTCGTCGTACAACTTGGAGGCGCGGCCAATGATGTCGAGGTGTCCGTTGGTGATGGGGTCGAACGACCCGGGACAGACGGCACGGCGCACTTGGGATCCCTCGCTCTCCGGTCCGGTCATCGTGCGTCTTCGCACGTAGAGGCGGCGCGACCGTACCAAAACGTTCCCTCGCCGTAGCGACGGGCCCTGATGGCTTCGAAACCGGTCGGCCAGGCGAATTCACCGCCTCTGGTGCTGCGCTCCACGGTGACGAGGGCTTCGTCGCCGAGCCAGCCCCCGGTACGGAGTGTGAGCAGGATCTCTCGAAGATCGTCGTCCGAGACGGCGTACGGGGGGTCCAGGAAGACGAGGTCGTACGGCTCGTCCGGCGCCGGGCCCTGGATGATCTGCTCGGCTTTGCCCGATCTCACCTCGGCGCCGGGGAGACCGAGCGATCTGACGTTGTCGCGGACCGTCTTCGCGGCGCGGGCGTCGGCCTCCACGAGCAGGGTGTGGGCCGCGCCTCTGGAGAGCGCCTCCAGGCCCACGGCACCGGAGCCGGCGTACAGGTCCAGGACCCGTTCGCCGTCCAGGGGGCCGCCGAGGAGGGACTGCCAGGTGGAGAAGAGGCCCTCGCGTGCGCGGTCGGAGGTGGGCCGGGTTCCTGTGCCGGGCGGTACGGAGAGGCGCCGTCCGCCGGCGGCGCCGGCGATCACGCGGGTCATCTTGGGTCCTTGTTCGTGGACGTGGTCACGGGTCCAGTCTGGCAGTCGAAGGCGGGGAGGCTGTTGCGTCGTGGACGGCCGCGGGCTCGTGGGGCTTCTCGCGCGGTTCCCCGCGCCCCTTCGGGGGCGCTGGGCCTCAGCCCTTGTCCAGGTACTGCTCCCGCTCCTCGTCCAGGAGGGCGTCCAGGGCTGTGCGCAGCGCCGGGAGGTGCTCCAGGTCCGGGTCGGCCGCGACCACCGCCGCGGCTTCCTCCCTCGCCTCCGTGATGATCTCCTCGTCGTCGATGACGGTCAGCATGCGGAGGCTGGTGCGGGCGCCGGACTGGGCCTGGCCGAGGACATCGCCCTCGCGGCGTTGTTCGAGGTCGATGCGGGAGAGTTCGAAGCCGTCGAGGGTGGAGGCGACGGCGCCCAGGCGCTGGCGGGCGGCGCTGGCCTCGGGCATCTCGGTGACCAGGAGGCAGAGGCCGGCGGCGGAACCCCGGCCCACCCGGCCACGGAGCTGGTGGAGCTGGGAGACGCCGAAGCGGTCGGCGTCCATGATCACCATGGCGGTGGCGTTCGGGACGTTCACACCGACCTCGATGACCGTGGTGGCGACCAGGACCTGCGTCTCGCCGGCGGCGAAGCGGCGCATGACCGCGTCCTTGTCGTCGGGGTGCATACGGCCGTGCAGGACCTCGACCTTCAGGCCCCGGAGGGGGCCCTCGGCGAGCTGGTCGGCGACGTCGAGGACGGCGAGGGGCGGGCGTTTCTCGGCCTCGTCCCCCGGGGACTTCCCGGCCTTCTTCGGGTCGCCTGGTTCGTCGACGTCGTCGCCGATGCGCGGGCAGACGACGTACGCCTGGTGGCCGTTCGCCACCTCCTCACGGACGCGTTCCCAGGCGCGGGCGAGGAAGTGGGGCTTGTCGGCGGCCGGGACGACATGGCTGGCGATGGGTGAGCGGCCGGCGGGGAGCTGGTCCAGGACCGAGGTCTCCAGGTCGCCGAAGACGGTCATGGCGACCGTGCGCGGGATGGGGGTGGCCGTCATGACGAGGAGGTGGGGCGGCTGTTTGCCCTTGCCGCGCAGGGCGTCGCGCTGTTCGACGCCGAAGCGGTGCTGCTCGTCCACCACGACCAGGCCCAGGTCGTGGAACTGGACCTTGTCCTCGATCAGCGCGTGCGTGCCGATGACGATCCCCGCCTCGCCGGTGACCAGGTCCAGCAGTGCCTGCCGACGGCCGGCGGCGCCCATCGAGCCGGTGAGCAGGACCACCTTGGTGGCGTGCTCGGCGCCGCCCAGCATCCCGCCCTCGGCCAGCTCCCCCATCATCTCGGTCACCGACCGGTGGTGCTGCTGGGCGAGCACCTCGGTGGGCGCGAGCATGGCCGCCTGCCCGCCCGCGTCGACGACGGCGAGCATGGCGCGCAGGGCCACCATCGTGTTGTGCGTGACCGTGAAGTTGTCGGTGACGTATGCGTGGCTCGGGTGCGCCACGCTGATGCACTGGACCGGCTTTCGCCCCACATGCTCGACGGCTCGGATTCCCCGCCGGAAGGTGTTGTATTTCGGCCGTGGCCGGACACGGTCGGCCTTACGGGTCAGCCTGAACGGCGGGTACTCGTCGGGCAACGCGACCGAGACGTTGAAAGCCGCTTGCTGCGGCAGGACGCGGGCACGGCCGCCGAGCGAGCGCACCAGCCAGGCGACATCGTCCGCAAGCCTGCGCGAGGCCGTGCAGAGCGACACGCTCATGCCGTCCGCATGGACCGTGCCATCGGTGTCCAGGAGTCCTTGCAACAGAGCGAGACGGTTCTTGACCGACGTGTTCTTGAACTCGTCGGGAACGGACTTGCCGTGCGACGTCTCGCCCCAGAGGTTCAGATCCCGCAGGGTCTGGATCACCGGGTTGCGCAATCCGCGGACTCCTTGGGAGAGCTGGATCGTGTAGTCGCAGCGAGAGCCCTTCACCGGTACGAGACGGCATTCCGGCGCCACGGCTGCGGCCACGGCATCGCGGATCTCGTCGTCGATCGTGGACAGCCGCAGGTTGTGCCGGAAAGAGCCGTCCCCGAGGAGAAGGCCGAACAGATAAGGGTCCAGTGGCAGCCCCGAGTCGCCTCCGAGGTCGACGGGTGCTGCGGCCGGGATGTACCACTTCGAGGACCCGTTCACCTTGAACGTATCGAGACGGATCTCCCGTGTCGTCATGACCCTCGGCGCTTGGCCCCGGTGCCACCCACAACTCGTTTCGACGATCCAGAGATGCTCGTCGTCGCACTCCACAGAACTTCCGTCGGAAAGCACCAGGCGCCACACATCGCGCTCTCCTTGCGGGAAGACGCCGTCGATCAACGCGATCTCCCCGTCCGGTACGACGACTTCGTCACCGACCCGCATCTCCCCCATTCGACGGAAACCGGCAGGTGTGAGCACGAGCGAGTCGAGGGGTTGGGCCTTTCCTGATCCGACTTCGCCCTGGAGCAGCCGGTGCATCGGGTGTTCGGTGGCCAGGTCGTCGAAGATCTCCTTGGAGACCTTCTGCTGGCCCTCGGTGAGGGTGAAGGGGAGGCGGGCGTCGAACGCGGTGAGAAGCCCGTCGGGGGCGGGGCGGCGGGCGACGGCGGGCAGCTGGGCGTCGGCGTGGCGGCGGCGGGCCAGGGCGACCTGGAGGACGAAGGCCTCGTCCCATTTGAGGCGGTCCCGGGCGGACTCGATGTCGGCCTTGGTGTGCGGGCGGTGGATCTTCAGGAGGGCTTCGGGGAGGGTGGCCAGGCCCCGGCCCTCGCGCAGGGAGTCCGGGAGGGGGTCCACGGCCTCCCGGGCGCTCGGCAGGACGGTCTGGACGGCCTTGGCGATCTTCCAGGACTCCAGCTTGGCGGTGGCCGGGTAGATCGGGATGAGGGCGCCGGCCCAGGTGTCGACGGTCTCCGTGACGTCGTCGCCGCGCAGCAGTTCGTAGGCCGGGTGGGCCAGTTGGAGGCGGCGGTTGAAGACGGAGACCTTGCCGGCGAAGAGGGCGCGGGTGCCGGGGAGGAGGTCCTTGTGGGGCTTGTGCACGCCGTTGCCGAAGAAGACGAGCTGGAGGCGGCCGCTGCCGTCGGTGATGGTGACCTCGAGGCGCTGGCCCTTGCCCCGGGGGGCCTTGGCGGAGGCGAAGCTGTGCAGGCGGGCGTCGGCTACCTGGGCGACCACCGTGACGTGCTCGTCCATCGGCAGGTCGGCGAGGTGGGTGAGCTGGCCGCGCTCCTCGTATCTGCGGGGATAGTGGTGCAGCAGATCGCCGACGGTGTGCAGGCCGAGGTGCTCGGCCATCACCTTCGCGGTGGCGGCGCCGAGCGTGTTCTTGAGCGGTTCTTCGAGCGCGGGCACGAGATCCATTGCACACCACGCCACTGACAATCCCGTATACGTCCTTGAAATCCGCTGGTCAGGCGGGTCGTTCGCGCCTAGGATGACGCACTCCCGGGCCCAGTAGCCGGGCCCTGCCGCCGTCCGCGGTCACCGTCCGACGGGACCGCCCGACCCCGCCGCCGTCGCCAGAATCCCTTCCCACCGGCGCTGCGACGATGGATTCAATGACCTCACAGTCATCCCAGGCACCCCAGACCCCTCAGGCACCCCAGTCGCCTCACACGTTCCAGGTCGATCTGCGTGGCCTGGTGGATCTGCTCTCGCACCACCTGTACTCCAGTCCGAAGGTCTATCTGCGCGAACTGCTGCAGAACGCGGTGGACGCGATCACCGCGCGCCGGTCCGAGCAGCCCGACGCGCCCGCCCGGGTACGGCTGTTCGCCGAGGCTGGCACGCTGCGGGTGGAGGACTCGGGCATCGGGCTCACCGAGACCGATGTGCACAACCTGCTCGCCACGATCGGCCGCAGCTCCAAGCGGGACGACGGAGGCATACAGGAGGTCCGCTCGGACTTCCTGGGACAGTTCGGCATCGGACTGCTCGCCTGCTTCGTGGTCGCCGAGCGCATCCGGGTGGTCAGCCGTAGCGCCCGTACGCCGGACGCGCCGCCCGTGGAGTGGACGGCCGCCGACGACGGCTCGTACACCGTGCGGACACTGCCCGACGAGGCGCGCCCCGAACCGGGTACGACCGTGCATCTGGCCGCGCGGCCCGGGGCCGCCGAATGGCTCTCCCCCGCGCGCGTGCTGACGCTGGCGCGGGACTTCGGTTCGCTGCTGCCGTACGACGTGCGGGTGGGCGACGAGGCGGTCACCGATCTTCCGGCGCCCTGGGACCGGGCGTACGCCTCCCCGGCCAGCCGGCGGGTGGCCCTGGCCCGGCACTGTCACGACCTGTTCGGGTTCACACCGCTGGACTCGATCGAGCTGGACGTACCGCTGGCCGGGATCCGGGGCGTCGCATACGTCCTGCCGACCGCCGTCAGCCCGGCGCAGCGAGCGAGCCACCGGGTGCATCTGAAGGGCATGCTGCTCACCGAGCGGGCCGAACAGCTGCTGCCGGACTGGGCGTTCTTCGTGCGCTGCGTCCTCGACACGGACAGCCTGCGGCCCACGGCGTCGCGGGAGTCGCTGTACGAGGACGAGACGCTGGCGGCCGTGCGGGAGGCGCTCGGCGAGCGGATCCGGGGCTGGCTCACGGGGCTCGCCGCGGGCGATCCGGAGCGGCTTGCGGCCTTCCTGTCCGTGCACTACCTGGGCGTGAAGTCGCTGGCGCGGCACGACAGGGAGATGCTGCGCACGATGCTGCCGTGGCTGCCCTTCGAGACCACCGACGGCCGGCTGTCCCTGGAGGAGTTCGCGCAGCGGCACCCGGTGGTGCACTTCACGCGGACGGTCGAGGAGTACCGGCAGGTCGCGCCGATCGCGTCCGCGCAGGGCGTCGGCGTCGTCAACGGCGGCTACACGTACGACAGCGAGCTGGTCGAGGCGCTGCCGTCGGTGCGGCCGGGGACGGTGGTCGCCGAACTGGACGCGGAGACGGTGACGGCGCACCTGGACGTGCCGGACCCGGACGAGGAGCTGGCGCTGGCGGGCTTCCTGTCGGCCGCGCGGGCGAAGCTCGACCCGCTGGGCTGCGACGTGGTGCTGCGGGCCTTCCATCCGCTGTCGGTGCCCGCGCTGCACCTGGACGACCGGTCCGCCCGGCACGAGCAGGCCCGCGCGGAGGCGGAGGAGCAGGCCGACGACCTGTGGGCGGGCATCCTCGGCTCGCTGCGGGGCAGCGCCCCGCGCGCGCGGCTGGTGCTCAACCATCTCAACCCGCTGATCCGCCGGATCAGTTCCCTCACCGACCGGGAGCTGATCGGCACGGCCACGGAGTCCCTGTACGGGCAGGCCCTGCTGATGGCCCAGCGGCCGCTCAGGCCGGCCGACTCGGCGCTCCTGAACCGTGCCTTCATCGGCCTGCTGGAGTGGGCCACGCACACCGAGCCGGGGGCCGGTCCGGGCAACGGGTCCGGTGCGGGCTCAGGGGAGGGCGGTCGCCGGTGACCGACGTCGTGGATTCCATGGACTTCGACGAACTGCGCCGGGCCATGGCGGAGAACTACGAGCAGCCGGAGGGCCCGGCGCGCAACGCGCGCGCGGAGCGGCTGCTCGCCGAGGCCGAGAAGCTGAACGAGCCGCTCGCCGTGATCGAGGCGCTCGGGCACCAGCTGAAGGTCTACAACTACAGCTCCGAGAAGGCCAAGATGTTCGTCCCCTTCGCGCGCCTGCTGCGCATGTGGGACGAACGGCCGGAGGACTTCGACGAGTACGAGATCCACTCCCTGCACTGGGTGTTCAAGTGGATGTCGGCCGGCATGCTGAACCAGCCGCACATTCCGCTGGCCTCCATCGAGAAGTGGCTCGGCGAGATGGAGCACCGCTACCGGCTCGCCGGTCACTCGGAACGGGCCGTGCGCAGCGCCGAGTTCAGTGTGGCCGCGCACATCGGCGACCTGGCGCGGGCCGAGCGGGCGTACGGGGCTTGGCTGGCCGCCGACCGGGACACGATGGCCGACTGCCACGCGTGCGAGCTGCACGGGCAGGGCTGGTGGCGGGCGCGGCGCCGGGAGGACGCCGAGGCGCTGGAGCTGTGGGCTCCGGTGCTGGAGGGCGAGTACACCTGCGCCCACGAGCCGCACACCGTCCTCGCGTCCTCGCTGGTGCCGCTGCTGCGCCTGGGGCGCCCGGACGAGGCGCGGACCCACCATCTGCGGGGTTTCCGGATGGTGCGGGCCATGGAGAGCATGCGGGGCGCGTACGCGGACCATGTGGAGTTCTGCGCCCTGACCGGCAACGAGGCACGCGGTCTGGAGCTGCTGGCCGAGCGTCCGGCGTACTTCACCGATTCCGGCGACCCGCGCAGCAAGCTCGACTACCTGAGCGTGGTGGCCCTGCTCATGGACCGCCTCACCGCGCGCGGGCTGGGCGAGCAGACCGTCCCCGGCCCCGCCGGCCGGGAGTGGACCGCCCGCGAACTGGCCTCCCACGCGCGTGAGGAGGCACTTGCGCTGGCCGCGCTCTTCGACGCGCGCAACGGCACGGCGTACGTCAGCACGCACGTCCGGGAGCGGATGGACCGGCGCCCCCTGCTGGACCGGCTGCCGCTGGGCGTGCGCGCGAAGCGGACCGCCGTGACCGTGCCCGCGCCCCGGCAGCCCGCCGCCGGGGAGAAGACGGAGAGCGCCGCCGCGCCTAAGGGTCTGCCCGCGCTCCTCGCCGAGGCGCGGCGGCTCTCGGCGTCCCTTCACCCCGGTTCCGTCGAGGCCTGGGCCGCCGTGGCGCGGGCGGCCGACACCGAGGGCGCGGAGCTGGACGCCTGGGACCGCGCGGAGATCGTGGACCACGAGGCGATCGGCCTCGGGCCGGAGGGCCGCCCGCTCTTCGAACGGGCGGCCGATATGTACGAGGCGGCGGGCGACCCCGGCGAGGCACTGGCGGCACGCGCGCGTGCCGCGAACGTCCACGCCCTCACGGGCCAGGTGGACGCCGCCGTGGAGCTGATATCCGAGCCGTACGAGCGGATCCTCGCCCTCTGGTCGGCCGGCGGGACGGGCGCGCGGCAGACGGCCTCCGTGCTGGTCGGGCGGGCACGGATACTCGTGCGGCGGACGCACGAGTCCGAGGACGCCGACGCGGTGGCCCTGGCCGAGGACGCGGTGCGGGAGCTGGCGGACTTCGTCGAGCCGCGCCGCGCGGAGGACGTACGGCTGGCCTCGCGAGCCGCGGAGGCGCGGGGCATGCTCGGGGAACTGGCCGCGCGCGGCGGTGACGCCGAGGCGGCCGCCGAACTGTTCGCGGAGGCCGCGGAACGGTACGTGGCGGCGGGGCTGCCGTGGTTCGCGGTGCAGTACGAGGCGCGGCTCGCCGGAGTGGCACAGCAGCTGGGGGACCTGGCGACCGCGGAGCGGGCGGCCAGGGCCGCGTTGGAGCACGGCGGGTCCGAGCTGGAGCCGGTGGGCCACGCCCAGCTGCGCCTCCAGCTGGCCGAGCTGCTGGGCGCCGGGGAACGGGTCGAGGAGGCCGCCGAGCACGCCCTGGAGGCGGCGCACTGGGCCGACGAGGCGGGCGAGGGTCCGACACTCGGCTCCTGGGCCCGGCATCTGCTCGGCGGGTTCCTGCTGCGGCTGGGACGGTGGGCGGAGGCGGCCGAGGTGCTGGAGTCGGCGCTCCCGGATCTCACGGCCGAGACCCACGGGGACGGGGCGGTGGCGCAGACCCTGTGGTGGCTCGGGGACTGCCACACCGAGCTGGGCGAGCACCGCGAGGCGGCGCAGCGGTGGCTGCGGGCCGCCGACATCGCCCGGCACTGGCCCGAGCAGCGCGACCACGCCATGCTCGCCCATCTCGCCGCCGAGGCGCTGGCGCGGGCGGGGCTCCCCGCCGACGCCGACCGGGCGTACGCGCGCGCGGTCGACCTCTGGGGCGAGCTGGGCAACGTCCACGGCTACGTGCGGGCGCTGCGGGCGCGGGCGTGGTACGCGGCGCGGGAGAGCTCTGAGGCTCCCGGGCCCGGGAGTTTGGACGAGGCCCGGGAGCTGATGGGGGACGCGGTGGCGGGCTGTGAGGCGGCCCTGTCCGACGTGACCGGGGAGGAGAACCGGCGGCGGATCTTCGCGGAGCTCGGCGAGACCTGCCGGCAGTTCGGCGACCTGCTCGCCCGGTCCGTGGCCGAGGACGCGGAACTCGCCTCGTTCGGGCCGGTCTTCGAGGAGGCGCTGGGGTTCGTCGAGCGGGCGGTGTCGGTGTACGGGTCGCTGGGGCCGGACTTCGTCGACGCGCGTACCGCCGCGGAGCTGGCGGCGGGATGGTTGGAGGTGGACCTTCGGCGAGGCGCTGCCGCGGCCGAGCGGGCCCGGGGGGTGTTGTCCGTGTGCGCGGACGGGAGTGACGGCGACGAGACGGTGGTGGCTCGGCGGGTGGAGGCGGGACGGCTGCTGGAGGCGACGGAGCGGGGCTGAGCAGCCGGGGGCCTCCAATGCCCTCGCCCTCGCCGCCCCTACCCGTCCCGTCCTCCAGGGGCTGCCGCCCCTTCGGCCCCGCTCGGTCGTCGGTCGTCTGCGGGCCCGGTGGGGCTTCTCGCGCAGTTCCCCGCGCCCCTTTTTAGGGGCGCGGGGAACTGCGCGAACGGGGTCCGGGGCGGAGCCCCGAATCTTTGACGCGGGGTCGAAGGGGCGCGCAGCCCCTGGGGATGGCACGGGTAGGGGCGGCGGGGCGCGGGAAGCGCTACTCCACGCCGATCAGCAGCAGCGCCCCCTGCCGGCCACCCCGGTACACCACCGTGTCCACCGCCAGGTACCCCTCACGCACCCTGGCCTCCACCCGCTCCACGACCTCCGCGGGCGCCTCGTCGCCCAGCACCAACGTGACCATCTCGCCCCCGGCAGCAAGCATGCGGTCGACCACCGCCGCCGCGGTCACCGTCACGTCGGAGCCGATGACGGCCACGTCCCCGTCGACGAGACCGAGGACGTCACCGGCCTGACAGATGCCCGCCATGGTCCAGGACTCACGCTCGGCGATGACGACCTCGGCGTACCGGGTGGCACCGGCCGCGGAGGTCATGGAGACGACGTCCTCGTCGAAGCGCCGGTCGGGCTCGTGGACGGCGAGGGCGGCGATGCCCTGGACTGCCGAGCGGGTGGGGATGAGGGCGACCCGGACACCCTCGGCGCGGGCCTGCTCGGCGGCGGCCGCCGCCGTGTGCCGCAGGTCCGCGTCGTTGGGCAGCAGCACCACCTCGCGCGCGTGGGCACGCCGTACGGCCTCCACCAGCTCGCCGCTGGCGGGCGGCTCCCCGGGCCGGGCCAGCACCGTGGTCGCGCCGGCCTCGGCGTAGAGCCCGGCCAGCCCCTCCCCCGGCACGACGGCCACCACGGCCCGCTGGGCGCGCTCGCGCGGCTGCCGCCCGGCCTCGCCGGTCATGTGGGCGTCCTCGGCCCCGAAATGGGTGATCCGGATCCGGTACGGCCGCCCGGCCTCGACCCCGGCCTCCACGGCCGCCCCCGCGTCGTCGACGTGCACATGGACGTTCCACAGCCCGTCTCCGCCGACCACGACGAGGGAGTCCCCCAGCTCGTCCAGGCGCCGCCGCAGTCGGGCCACCGCCGCGTCCTCCGCCTCCAGGAGGTAGATCACCTCGAAGGCCGGGCCGCCCGCCTCGGGCCGCTCGTCCCCGTCGCAGACCTCCGCCACCGCTTCGGCGACGGCCACGCGCGCGTGCACGGCGGGCACGGCCACCGCCCTCGGCGCCTCTCCCGTGAACGTCTCCACCAGCGCCCCCAGCACCGCCACCAGGCCCCGTCCGCCCGCGTCCACGACGCCGGCGCGGGCCAGGGCGGCCAGCTGGGCGGGGGTCGCCGCCAGGGCCCGGCCGGCGCCGTCGTAGGCGGCACGGGCGACGGTCCCGCAGTCGTCCTCGGCGTCGCCGGCCGCGTCGGCGGCGGCGGAGGCGACCGTGAGGACGGTGCCCTCGACGGGATGCGCGACGGCGTCCCGGGCGGAGTCGGCGGCGTGCCGCAGGGCGAGCCGCAGCCCCCGGCCGTCGGTACGGGGCGCCTCGCCGTCGTCGGCGAGGACCTGGGCCATGCCCCGCAGGAGCTGGGCGAGGATCGTCCCGGAGTTCCCCCGGGCGCCGATGAGCGCGCCGTGCGCCATGGCCCGCGCGGCCTCGGCGAGCGTGGGCTGCCCCGCTCCGCCGGACGGACCCCCTCCGGCGTACGGCCCTTCCCCGAGGGGCGGACCCGCCGTCTCGTGGCCCGCGAACACCGCCTCGACGGCCGCCGCGGCCGACTCCATCGTCAGGTACAGGTTGGTGCCGGTGTCGCCGTCGGCCACCGGGTACACGTTGATCGCGTCGATCTCCTCGCGCGCGCGTCCCAGCGCCGCCAGCGCGAGTCCGCACCAGGTGCGCACCGCGAGAGCATCGAAGAATGTCTGCGGCACCTGCGGCACCTGCGCCTCCTTGAGCTGCTGGGACTGGACGCAGAGTAGACCTTGGAAGGGCGTCCGCCGGAAGGGGGCGGGGCAGGGCTCCTGAGCGGCCATGGTAGTTTCGTTGTACTGGCGCAGTCGTTGTATGCTGCTCCGGTTGCCCGATCCACATCGGGCCATTCCCCTGGCAACGCCACTCAGATCTCTGATCCTATGATCTCGATCCCGGCCTGCCGGGATCATCCGTAAGTGCATCTGAAGTCTTTGGAGTGACCCGTGGCTGCCAACTGCGACGTCTGCGGCAAGGGGCCGGGCTTCGGCAACAACATCTCGCACTCGCACCGCCGTACGTCCCGTCGCTGGAACCCGAACATCCAGCGCGTCCGTACCGTGGTCGGCGGGACGCCGAAGCGCGTGAACGCCTGCACCTCGTGCATCAAGGCCGGCAAGGTCTCGCGCTGACGCACAGCTAAGCGCGCGGCCACTGCTGGTTCGCTGCATCGAGCCGGTCCACCTGGAGTGGACCGGCTTTTTGCTGTCCCTGACCCACCAACCGCGGATCAAGCCGGTTGAGCGCCCCGCCCGAGGGCCCACCCGTGGTCCACCGGTCCGATTCCCCCGCCGAGCGCGAACCCGGCGGCGATCGCCCCCGTGACGTACTCCTTGGCGGCCGTGACGGCCTCCGGCACGGTCCGTCCCAGGGCGAGGTGGGAGGCGATCGCGGAGGCGAGGGTGCAGCCCGTGCCGTGGGTGTGCCGGTTGTCGTACCTGGGGGCCCGCAGCCAGTGCTCCTCGGAGCCGTCGGTGAGCAGATCGACGGCTTCCCCCGGGAGATGGCCGCCCTTGATCAGTGCCCAGCGCGGCCCGAACGCCAGCACGGCCTCGGCCGCCTCGCGCATACCGGCCTCCGACTCCACCGTGACCCCGGTGAGTTGGGTCACCTCGTCGAGGTTCGGCGTCGCCACGGTGGCCACCGGCAGCAGCCGGGTCCGTACGGAGTCCAGCGCGGAGGCGGCCAGCAGCGGGTCGCCGTGCTTGGAGACGCCCACCGGGTCGACGACGACCGGCGCATCCGTGGCGGCCAGCAACTCGGCGACGGTCTCGACGAGTTCGGCAGAGGCGAGCATGCCGGTCTTGACGGCCTGGACACCGATGTCGTCGACGACGCTGCGGTACTGGGCGCGCACCGCCTCCACCGGCAGTTCCCAAGCGCCCCGCACACCGAGGGAGTTCTGCGCGGTGACCGCCGTGACGACGCTCATACCGTGCACGCCGAGCGCGAGCATCGTCTTCAGGTCGGCCTGGATGCCGGCCCCGCCGCCGGAGTCGGACCCGGCCACGGTCAGGACCCGCGCGGGAGCCGGACTCATGACTCGATGTCCCCGAAGTGGTCCCAGCCGCCCTTGCTGGTCCACGGCGCGCCGTCCACGGTGACCTGCGGCAACGCGGAGGGGTTGAGCACCTCGCCGATCACCTTCCACCGCGCGGGCAGCTTCACGTCCTGCGGGAAGGTGGCCACGATCGCGTGGTCCTCACCGCCGGTGAGCACCCACTGGAGGGGGTCGACGCCGACGGCCTGACCGATGTCGTGCATCTGGGTGGGGATGTCGATCGCGCCGGAGCGGATGTCGATCCGGCACTTGCTCGCCTCGGCGATGTGTCCCAGGTCCGCGATCAGCCCGTCGCTGACGTCGCACATCGCCGTCGCGCCGAGGGAGGCCGCGGCGGGACCCGCGTGGTACGGCGGCTCGGGGCGCCGGTGGGCCTCCACGAAGGCGCGCGGCGAGCGGAAGCCCCGCGAGAGCACCGCGTGCCCGGCGGCGGACCAGCCGAGCCAGCCGGTGACGGCCACGACGTCGCCGGGCTGGGCACCCGCCCTGGTCACCGGCTCGTGGTTGCGCAGATCACCGAGCGCGGTGATCGAGATCATGATGGTGTCACCGCGGACGACGTCACCGCCGACCACGGCGGCGCCGGCCACCTGGCACTCGTCACGCAGGCCGTCCATCAGCTCGGTGGCCCAGGTCACCGGCAGGTCGACGGGCGCGACCAGACCGAGCAGCAGCGCGGTGGGCACGGCACCCATGGCGGCGATGTCCGCGAGGTTCTGCGCGGCGGCCTTGCGCCCCACGTCGTAGGCCGTGGACCAGTCGCGCCGGAAGTGCCGCCCCTCCAGGAGGAGGTCGGTGCTCGCCACGACCCTGCGGTCCGGCGCCGCCACCACGGCGGCGTCGTCGCCGGGGCCGACCCGGACCGCCGGGGTGGTGGTGAGCCGGGAGGTGAGCTCCCTGATGAGCCCGAACTCCCCCAGCTCTCCCACGGTGCCCTTCATCGTCGTATCGCCCCTTCTCGTGCCGCTTCCAGTGTCACTCGCGCCCGGTCGCGGGCTGTTGTCGTCCTCGGTACGGTCGAGTGGACCGTCAACTTCCGTCGCCCCCGCACCCCGGTGCGTGCGGCGCGGCCTCCGGGGGTCTCCCCCTGGCGCTCGGCGACGCGATACCGTGGCGTTCCTTTTCCCGACATGATCCACATGATCCTCGTGGCCGCCCTGGAGGTTCCGTGGTACAGGCGTACATCCTGATCCAGACGGAGGTCGGCAAAGCGTCGACCGTCGCCGACACGATCAGCAAGCTCCCTGGGGTCATCCAGGCCGAGGACGTGACGGGCCCGTACGACGTCATCGTGCGCGCCCAGGCCGACACCGTCGACGACCTCGGCCGGCTGGTGGTCGCGAAGGTCCAGCAAGTGGACGGGATCACCCGTACCCTGACCTGCCCGGTCGTTCACCTGTAGCCCCCGTCTACCCTTGCCCGGTGAACTCGTTGCGTCACCGGGGCCCCGCTCGTCGCGGGCTGCCCGTCCTGGCTGTTTCGTTGATCGCCGTCGCGGGCTGCTCCTCAGCAGACGACAGCGGCTCGGCGGCGGTTCCCAGCCCGGGTGCCGCCGCCACGAAACTGTGCCGGAAGCTGGACGAGGTGTTGCCGCGGACGGTGGACGGTCTCGGCCGCCGGGATCCTCAGCCCGCCTCCTCGCTGACGGCGGGCTGGGGCGACGCGGTGATCATACTGCGCTGCGGGGTGCCCCAGCCGCCCAAGATGGTCGACCCCGGGGTGGCGGAGGGACGGGACGCCGAAGCGGTGGCCGGGGCCGTCGACGGGGTGGACTGGCTGATGGAGAAGCGGGACGGGGGCGCCTACCGCTTCACGACAGCCAATCGGTCCGTGTACGTGGAGGTGTCCGTGACGGCCGAGCGGGCCGCGCAGGACACGTCGCCGATTCTGGTGGGGCTGGCGCCCGCCATCAAGAAGGCGGTTCCCGAAGGGGTTGCCTCCTGAGAGGTTGCCTCAGGAGGCCGTCAGGAGGCTGCACGTCGGATCGTGGCTGGTCGCGCAGTTCCCCGCGCCCCTCGGAAAAGGGGCTACGCCCCATTCCGAAGGCGGCTCAGCGCAGGCCCGTCGAGCGGTGCAGCGCCGCCTGGATCAGGCGGTCCACCAGCTCGCCGTACTCCACCCCGCTCGCCTTCCACATCGCCGGGTACATCGAGATCGGTGTGAAGCCGGGGAGCGTGTTGATCTCGTTGATGACGAAGTCGCCGTCCTCCGTGAGGAAGAAGTCGGCGCGGACCAGACCCTCGCAGGAAGCGGCCTCGAAGGCGTCGACCGCGAGCCGCTGGACCTCGGCGGTCTCCTCGGGGGTCAGCGGGGCCGGGACGATGCCGGGGGTCGAGTCGATGTACTTCGCCTCGAAGTCGTAGTACGCGTGGGCCTCGGGCGGCGGGATCTCGGCGGGGACGGAGGCGCGCGGGCCGTCCTCGAACTCCAGGACGCCGCACTCGATCTCCCGGCCGCGCAGGGCCGCCTCGACCAGGATCTTCGGGTCGTGGCGCTGGGCCTCGGCGATCGCCTCGTCGAGGCCGACGATGTCGTCGACCTTGGTGATGCCGATGGAGGAGCCCGCGCGGGCGGGCTTCACGAAGAGAGGCCAGCCGTGCTCACCGGCGAGATCGATGATCTTCTTACGGGCGGCCGACTCATCGAGCTGCCACTCGCGCGGCCTGATCACCACGTACGGGCCGACCTTGAGCCCGAAGGAGGTGAACACCCGCTTCATGTACTCCTTGTCCTGGCCGACGGCCGAGGCGAGGACGCCCGAGCCGACGTACGGGACACCGGAGAGCTCCAGGAGGCCCTGGAGGGTGCCGTCCTCGCCGTACGGGCCGTGCAGGACGGGGAAGACGACGTCGACCTCGCCGAGGGCCTTGGGCACCGAACCGGGCTCGCTGTAGACGACTTCGCGGTTGGCGGGGTCGACGGGCAGGATCACGCCGCCCTCCCGGGACTCGGCGAGTTCCTCGACGCTCGGCGTACGGCGGTCGGTGATCGCCATCCGCTCGGGTTCGTCGGCGGTGAGCGCCCAACGGCCGTCCCGCGTGATGCCGATCGGCAGGACGTCGTACTTGCTCCGGTCGATGGCTCGCAGTACGGCGCCGGCCGTGACCACGGAGATCCCGTGTTCCGAGCTGCGGCCGCCGAAGACGACGGCCACGCGCGGCTTGCGGGACGGCTGCTCAGGGCTCTGGGGGAGGTTCTCGCTGCTCATATCGCGACGAGAGTACCCGGTGGTAGGGCGCGAGTCAGTGCCCGAACGGTCGCTTTCGCTCAGCGTCGCTCCGGCTTGGCGCTGCGCGACATCATCTCCTTGAGGGCGACGACCGGCGGCTTGCCGTCGTGGACGATGTCGACGACCGTCTCCGTGATGGGCATGTCGACGCCGTGCCGACGGGCCAAGTCCAGCACGGACTCACAGGACTTGACGCCCTCGGCGGTCTGCTTGGTGACCGCGATGGTCTCCTGGAGGGTCATGCCCTTGCCGAGGTTGGTGCCGAAGGTGTGGTTACGGGAGAGCGGCGAGGAACAGGTCGCCACCAGATCGCCGAGTCCCGCGAGTCCGGAGAAGGTGAGCGGGTCGGCGCCCATCGCGAGACCGAGCCGGGTGGTCTCCGCGAGACCGCGGGTGATGAGCGATCCCTTGGCGTTGTCGCCGAGGCCCATGCCGTCCGCGATGCCGACGGCGAGACCGATGACGTTCTTCACCGCGCCGCCCAGCTCGCAGCCGACGACGTCGGTGTTGGTGTAAGGGCGGAAGTACGGAGTGTGGCAGGCGGCCTGGAGCTTCTGGGCGACCGCCTCGTCGGTGCAGGCGACCACGGAGGCGGCCGGCATGCGGGAGGCGATCTCCCGTGCCAGGTTGGGTCCGGAGACGACGGCGACGCGGTCCTGACCCACCTTGGCGACGTCCTCGATCACCTCGCTCATCCGCATGGCGGAACCGAGTTCGACGCCTTTCATCAGCGAGACGAGGACCGTGTCGGGGGCCAGCAGGGGCACCCATTCGGCGAGGTTGGCGCGCAGGGTCTGGGAGGGGATGGAAAGGATCGTGAAGTCGGCGTCGGCGGCGGCCTCGGCCGGGTCCGTGGTGGCCCGCACGTTCTGCGGGAGTTCCAGGCCCGGCAGGTAGTCGGTGTTGGTCCGAGTGGAGTTGATCGCGTCCGCGACCTCCGGGCGCCGCGCCCACAGGGTGACCTCGCACCCGGCGTCGGCGAGCACCGTACCGAAGGCCGTACCCCATGAACCGGCGCTGAACACGGCCGCCTTGACCGGCTTGCTCACTTGCCCTGCCCCTCTTCCTGATGCTCCTGGGCCCGCTGGACCGGGCTGTGCTGTTGCCGCTTCCCATTGTCGAGCACCGCGCGGGCGCTCCTGCGCCGCTGCTCGATCCGCTCCCGCTTGGGGTCGTACGGCGTCGCGGGCGCCTTCTCGCCGCGGATCTCCTCCAGCTGGCGGGTGATGGCGGCCATGATGACCTCCGTCGCGTCCTTCAGCACATCGGGGCTCATCTCCTTGTCGTAGAAGCGCGAGAGGTCGACGGGCGGGCCCGCGAGGACGTGGTGGGTCTTGCGCGGCAGGAGGTTCGGCTTCTTGGCGTACGGCGGCAGCAGTTCGTTGGCGCCCCACTGGGCGACCGGGATCACCGGGCACCTGGTCTGCAGGGCGACCCGCGCCGCACCGGTCTTGGCCGTCATCGGCCAGCCGTCCGGGTCGCGGGTGAGCGTGCCCTCGGGGTAGAAGGCGACGCACTCGCCGCGCTCCACGGCGTCGATCGCGGCCCGGAACGCGCTCAGCGCGTCGGTGCTCTCGCGATAGACGGGGATCTGACCGGTGCCGCGCATGACGGCGCCGACGAATCCCTTGCCGAAGAGACCGCTCTTCGCGAGAAATCGCGGAACCCGGCCGCTGTTGTACTGATAATGGGCGTACGCAAAGGGATCGACATGCGAATTGTGGTTCACGGCAGTGATAAATCCACCCTCGGCCGGAATGTTCTCCATTCCACGCCAGTCCCGCTTGATCAGCACCACCAGGGGTGGTTTGGCGATCACCGCGGCGAGGCGGTACCAGAAGCCGATTCTCCGGCGGGGCACGCGGACACCTTCCTCTAGGACTTCCCAGGGCCTGTTCCGGGGGCCCGGAGCCGCACAAGTGTCGCCCCGGGCTGCCGGTCTGTCGAGAACACCGTACGCCCCGCCCTGCGGCCGTCCATTGCGCCCAGGTGACAATGGCCGCGACAAGAGAGGGACGGAACGCCCGTGCAGTGGACCCTGGTCGTACCCCTGAAGCCCCTGGCGCGGGCCAAGAGCAGGCTCTCGGACACCGCCGACGACGGGGTGCGCCCCGGTCTGGCCCTCGCCTTCGCGCAGGACACGGTGGCCGCGGCCGTGGCCGCCCCGGCGGTCCGGAGTGTGGTGGTGGTCACGGACGACCGACTGGCCGCGCGCGAACTGGCGGCCCTGGGCGCCCGCACCGTCCCCGAGAATCCCCACGAGGGCTCCGGGGACGGCCTGAACGCCGCTCTGCGGCACGCGGAGGCCGTCGTCCGCGGTGTACACCCGCAAAGCCCCGTGGCGGCGCTGAACGCGGATCTGCCCGCGCTGCGTCCCGGGGAATTGGCCCGCGTACTGAACGCGGCCGCCGAATTCCCCCGCTCTTTCCTCTCCGATGCCGCCGGCACCGGTACGACCCTGCTCGCCGCGACCCCGGGCCATGGCCTCTCCCCCGCCTTCGGCCCCGACTCCCGTCGACGTCACCGCCGCTCGGGCGCCGTGGAGCTCGCTCTCGCCGACGTCGACTCCGTGCGCCAGGACGTCGACACCGGGGACGACCTGCGCGCCGCCCTGGGCCTCGGCGTGGGCCCCCGTACGGCCGCGGCGGCCGCGCGCCTGCTGATCCCCGGCCAGTAGGCTGCGGCCATGCAGGCCACCGCGTACACCTACGACCCCGCCACCCGCAGCGGCCAGGTCCTCCTCGACGACGGCACCCCGCTCCCCTTCGACGCCCCGGCCTTCGACGCGGGCGCCCTGCGCCTGCTGCGCCCGGGCCAGCGCGTCAGGATCGAGACGGAGGGCGAGGCGGACAGCCTGCGCATCACCCTGATCACCTTGCAGACCTTCTGAACGGACTCGCACCAGGGCCGTGCCCGAAAGGGGCGCGGGGAACTGCGCGAGCAACCACGCACGAGCCCGCACCCGCCCGCGAACACGTCCCCCACGGCGAACAGGCCCTCCGCCCTGCTCGAAAACACGCCGCGGGCCGGGCTCCCCATGCAGGAACCCGGCCCGGCGCGTGTGTGTGAGTACCCGGCGCCCTAGGCCTGACGCGCGGCCGTCTTCTTCGCGGTCGTCTTGCGAGCCGTCGACTTCTTGGCCGGCGCCTTCTTCGCGGTGGCCTTCTTGGCCGGGGCCTTCTTCGCCGCGGTCTTCTTCGCCGCCGCCGTCGTCTTGGCGGTCGTCTTCTTCGCCGCCGCCGTCTTCGTGGTGGCCTTCTTGGCGGTCGTCTTCTTCGCCGTGGTCTTCTTCGCGGCGGCCGTCGTCTTCTTGGCGGCGGCCGTGGTCTTGCGGGCGGTGGTCTTCTTCGCGGTGGTCTTCTTCGCCGCCGCCTTCTTGACCGTCGCCGAAGCCCCACCGCTCAGGCTGCCCTTGGGCGCCTTCTTGACCGCGACCTCGCCACCACGGGGAAGCTTCTTCGAACCGCTCACCAGGTCCTTGAAGCCCTGACCCGCGCGGAAACGCGGCACGGAGGTCTTCTTGACCCGAACCCGCTCACCCGTCTGCGGGTTGCGGGCGTAACGGGCAGGCCGGTCGACCTTCTCGAACGAACCGAAGCCGGTGACCGACACCCGGTCCCCGCCGACGACCGCGCGGACGATGGCGTCCAGAACGGCGTCGACCGCGTCGGCGGCCTGCTGACGCCCGCCGACCTTGTCCGCAATCGCTTCTACGAGCTG
This sequence comes from Streptomyces sp. ATCC 21386, assembly GCF_018728545.1. Classification (NCBI taxonomy): domain Bacteria; kingdom Bacillati; phylum Actinomycetota; class Actinomycetes; order Kitasatosporales; family Streptomycetaceae; genus Streptomyces; species Streptomyces sp. ATCC 21386. The sequence goes on along the minus strand of NZ_JAAVVL010000001.1, from coordinate 1,903,806 downwards.
CGCCTTGTTCACGTCTTCCCCTTCGGAGACATCGCCCGAACGATAGTGTTCAAGCTTTTTCGCACGTTAGGCAGATATATACCGCAAATCAAACACGAAACGGGCTTATCACCCTTGTGCCGCAACGAACTCGGACGGTCATGGAGTTCCTTCAGCGTTCCTCCGCGGGCATTCGCCCCTCGTCGAGGTCCGTCGTGAAGCTCTCCAGACGCCTTGCCGCGTCGGCGAGATCGTGCTTGGCCACGGCCGTAATGACCAGCAGCTTCCGGGTCAGCGCCATGCGTACGCCCTCCGGGACTTGCAGTGCGCGCACCTTTGCGTGCGCTTCCTTGAGTTGGCTCGCGACCGCCGCATAGAGCTCGAGTTGGCCGTCGTGTTCCATGCACAGATTGTGCCATCTGGGGCGAGTTGTCGCCTGCGCAGGGGGCAACTGCCGTCTCCCCAGGGTCCTTGGAGGACTCCGGGCAGATGCCACACCATGATGCGCGTACCCCGGCAATCGCCTTTGTAACTAGGGGAGTTGAAACCTTTCTGCACATGACTTCGAAGGTGCCCGGACCTGGACATGGAGGTACCCCCAACCGTGCACGATTGGGGGTACCTGGGGGTGTCGCGGTGGCTGGAATCCGCCTTGCGCGGCCCGCCCGAGGGGTGGGTCCGCGCGGTGGATCAGACCTTCAGCGTCCTCGGCTTGTACGACGGACGCTTGGCCTCGTACGCGGCGATGTCGGCCTCGTTCTGGAGGGTGATGGAAATGTCGTCGAGCCCGTTCAGCAGCCGCCAGCGGGAGTTCTCGTCCAGCTCGAAGGAGGCGGTGATGCCCTCGGCACGCACCTCGCGGGCCTCGAGGTCGACGGTGATCTCGGCCTCGGGGTCGTTCTCCGTGAGCTGCTGCAGCGCCTCCACGATCTTCTGCTCCAGGACGACCGTGAGCAGGCCGTTCTTGAGCGAGTTGCCGCGGAAGATGTCGGCGAAGCGGGAGGAGATGACTGCCTTGAAGCCGTAGTTCTGCAGCGCCCACACCGCGTGCTCACGGGAGGAACCGGTGCCGAAGTCGGGGCCGGCGACCAGGACGGTGGCGCCGCGTCGCTCGGGCTGGTTGAGGACGAAGGTCTCGTCCTTGCGCCAGGCCTCGAAGAGCCCGTCCTCGAAGCCGTCCCTGGTCACCTTCTTGAGCCAGTGGGCGGGGATGATCTGGTCGGTGTCGACGTTGCTGCGGCGCAGCGGGACGGCCCGGCCGGTGTGCGTGGTGAATGCTTCCATGGCTGTTCAGACTCCAGCGGGCGCGGGGGTGTCGACGTCGGTCAGGTCCGCGGGGGACGCCAGGTGCCCCAGGACGGCGGTCGCGGCGGCGACCTGCGGCGAGACCAGGTGGGTACGGCCGCCCTTGCCCTGCCTGCCCTCGAAGTTGCGGTTGGAGGTGGACGCGGAGCGCTCACCGGGGGCCAGCTGGTCGGGGTTCATGCCCAGACACATCGAACAGCCCGCGTGCCGCCACTCGGCGCCGGCCTCCTTGAAGACCACGTCCAGGCCCTCGGAGACGGCCTGCAGACCGACCCGCGCGGAGCCGGGGACGACCAGCATCCGTACGCCGTCGGCGACTTTGCGGCCCTTGACCAGCTCGGCGGCGGCGCGCAGGTCCTCGATGCGGCCGTTGGTGCACGAACCTACGAAGACCGTGTCCACCTTGATGGAGCGCAGCGGCTGGCCGGCCTCCAACCCCATGTACTCCAGGGCCTTTTCGGCGGCGAGGCGCTCCGAAGCGTCCTCGTACGAAGCCGGGTCGGGGACGGACGCCGAAAGCGGCGCGCCCTGGCCGGGGTTGGTGCCCCAGGTGACGAACGGCGACAGGGAGGCGCCGTCGATGATCACCTCGGCGTCGAACTCGGCGTCCTCGTCCGTCTTCAGCGTCTTCCAGTACGCGACGGCTGCGTCCCAGTCCTCGCCCTCGGGGGCGTGCGGACGGCCCTTGAGGTAGTCGAAGGTCGTCTGGTCGGGGGCGATCATGCCCGCACGGGCACCGGCCTCGATCGACATGTTGCAGATGGTCATGCGGGCCTCCATCGAGAACTTCTCGATGGCGGGGCCCCGGTACTCCAGGACATAGCCCTGGCCGCCGCCCGTACCGATCTTGGCGATGATCGCCAGGATCAGGTCCTTGGCGGTGACGCCATCGGCCAGCTCGCCCTCGACCGTGATCGCCATGGTCTTGGGGCGGACCAGCGGCAGCGTCTGCGTGGCCAGCACGTGCTCCACCTGGGAGGTGCCGATACCGAACGCCAGACCGCCGAAGGCACCGTGCGTCGAGGTGTGGGAGTCACCGCAGACGACCGTCATACCGGGCTGGGTCAGACCCAGCTGCGGGCCGACGACGTGCACGACGCCCTGCTCGACGTCGCCCAGCGGGTGCAGACGCACACCGAACTCGGCGGCGTTCGCGCGCAGCGTCTCCAGCTGGACCCGGGAGACCGGGTCCGCGATGGGCTTGTCGATGTCGAGGGTGGGAGTGTTGTGGTCCTCGGTCGCGATGGTCAGGTCGAGCCGGCGAACCTTCCGCCCGCTCTTGCGGAGACCGTCGAAGGCCTGGGGGCTGGTCACCTCGTGCAGCAGGTGCAAGTCGATGAAGAGGAGGTCGGGCTCGCCCTCGGCGCGCCGGACGACATGGTCGTCCCAGACCTTCTCCGCGAGTGTCCTACCCATCGCTTTCCCTCCGGCCGGCTTGTCCGAGCGCCGGCCCAACTAGAGATATCGGAGGTGGCGAGCGCACGTACCCCTCGTATGAGCGCCGGCCGCCGGGCTCGTTGGTCCGCGAGCCGTTCGTTGTTCTGCTTCCAGAGTGGCAAGGTCCACGCGAAATTGAACTTGCGTTTCACAGAGTGAGACGCGAGTATCGTTGCATGGACAACAGTAGCGGCGTCGGCGTTCTGGACAAGGCGGCCCTGGTCCTGAGCGCTCTGGAGTCCGGTCCGGCCACCCTCGCGGGTCTGGTCGGCGCCACCGGACTCGCACGACCCACGGCCCACCGCCTGGCCGTGGCTCTGGAACACCACCGCATGGTGGCACGCGACATGCAGGGCCGTTTCATCCTCGGCCCCAGGCTGGCCGAGCTGGCCGCGGCCGCCGGCGAGGACCGCCTCCTCGCGACGGCGGGCCCGGTGCTCACCCATCTACGGGACGTGACGGGCGAGAGCGCGCAGCTCTACCGCCGCCAGGGCGACATGCGCATCTGCGTCGCCGCTGCGGAGCGCCTGTCCGGCCTGCGGGACACGGTCCCGGTCGGTTCGACCCTGACGATGAAGGCCGGCTCCTCGGCCCAGATCCTGATGGCCTGGGAGGAGCCCGAGCGCCTGCACCGCGGCCTCCAGGGCGCCCGCTTCACCGCCACCGCCCTGTCGGGCGTGCGGCGCCGGGGCTGGGCCCAGTCCATCGGCGAGCGCGAGCCGGGCGTGGCCTCGGTCTCCGCCCCCGTGCGCGGGCCGTCGAACCGTGTGGTCGCCGCGGTTTCCGTCTCCGGTCCCATCGAGCGCCTCACCCGCCACCCCGGTCGTATGCACGCCCAGGCGGTGATCGACGCCGCGGGTCGCCTCTCGGAGGCCCTGCGCCGCACTGGCTGATCCCCCGAAGCTCCCGTCCGACCACGAAGAAGGCCTGCCTCAACGCCGCGGCAGGCCTTTTCTCGTACGGTCGCCCCCTGGGCCCGTCGACGTCGAACTCCTGGGCCGGTACGGCGAGTTGAGACACGACGAAGGCCCCCCACCGAAGTGGAGGGCCTTCGTGAAACGTACCCCCGACCGGATTCGAACCGGCGCTACCGCCTTGAGAGGGCGGCGTGCTAGGCCGCTACACAACGGGGGCGTGGAGCCTGCGTTTCCGCAGGTCCGAGCTGGTCTACCTGGACTCGAACCAAGACTAACTGAACCAGAATCAGTCGTGCTGCCAATTACACCATAGACCAATGTGGTTTAGACCAGTCAGTACCCCCGACCGGATTCGAACCGGCGCTACCGCCTTGAGAGGGCGGCGTGCTAGGCCGCTACACAACGGGGGCCCTAGCGATCCTGCATCGAAGTGAGCGGGTGCGACCCGAACTCTCCTCGCGGGAAGGATCTGTACCCCCGACCGGATTCGAACCGGCGCTACTGCCTTGAGAGGGCAGCGTGCTAGGCCGCTACACAACGGGGGCTTCGCGGAGTTGATCTCCGCCTGCAGATGAGCTCTGCGAGCTGGCCTACCTGGACTCGAACCAAGACTAACTGAACCAGAATCAGTCGTGCTGCCAATTACACCATAGGCCACTGGAACGCAAGCCCCTGAGGGGATCTTGTTCTAGTTCGCTCCGTCGGTTCCGGCCTTTCGGCCCGCTCTCCGGCGGCGCAGAAAGAACATTACCCGAAGGTGGACGGCGCTCCAAAACGGGTATCCGAGCCGAGGATCGCGGGGAGTTCGGCGAGGGTGGCGATCCGGTGCGGCCCGACGGGCGGGTCGACGGTCGCGTAGAGCCCGCCGCGGTCGATCCAGACGGACAGCAGACCGGCGTCGGCGGCGCCCCGGCCGTCGATCTCCGGGTGGTCGCCGACGTACGCGACCTCGTGCGGAGGCAGTTCCAGCGCCTCGCAGGCCACGTGGAAGGCCTCGGCGGCCGGCTTGTGGACCCCCAGTTGCTCGGCGCACAGCACCGTCTCGAAGCGGTCCCACACCCCGAGGGTGCGCAGCTTGCGTTCCTGGACGGGGAGGCTGGAGTTGGAGAGCACCGCGTGCCGGTGGCTGGCGGCGAGGGCGTCGAGCACGGGCAGGACGTCCGGAAAGAGCGACCAGGCCCGCTCGTAGTGCGCGACATAGCGCTCGAACCAGGCGTCGGCCTCCGCGTCGGTCAGGGGCCGGCCCTGGAAGTCGCGGACCCGGTCACGGCGGGTGGACTCCCAGTCACCCTCGCCCGCCGCGTACCGGCGCCAGTGCAGGCTGGTGAGGTCGCGCCAGCGGGTGAGGGCCTCCTCGACCGACTCGTGCCCGGGCAGCAGGCCCTCGGCGGTGAGATGGTCCCGCATTCCGGCCCGGTCGGCCGCCGTGTAGTCGAAGAGGGTGTCGTCGACGTCCCAGAGCACCGCCTTGATGTCCATGATCCGACCGTAGCCGCAGGGCGGCCGTCCTGTCCGCAGGACGGGACGACGAGGGGCGGCACCCTGTCCTCCGGGTGCCGCCCCTCACCTGCGTCGTTCGTCACACGAGGGCGTCGCGTGCGCGCGTCACGCGGCCAGCCTGGCCAGCGCCGCGTCGATCCTCGCCAGGGTCTTCTCCTTGCCCAGGATCTCCAGGGACTCGAAGAGGGGGAGGCCGACCGTGCGGCCGGTGACGGCGACGCGGACGGGGGCCTGGGCCTTGCCGAGCTTGAGGCCGTGCGCCTCGCCGGCGGCCAGGACGGCCTCCTTCAGGGACTCGGCCGAGGTCCAGTCGGCGGACTCCAGCTTCTCGCGGGCCGTGCGGAGCAGGGCGTCGGAGCCCTCCTTCATGGCCTTGGTCCAGCTGGCCTCGTCCTCGGCCGGCTCCGGCAGGAACAGGAAGTCCACGTTCTCCGTGATCTCCGAGAGGACCTTGAGGCGGGTCTGCGCGTGCGGGGCGATGGCCTCCCACTTGGCCTCGTCGAAATCCTCCGGCGCCCAGGGGGCGAAGGGGGCCTTCAGCCAGGGGGCACAGCGCTCGGTGAACTCCTTCACGTCCAGCAGACGGATGTGGTCGGCGTTGATCGCCTCGGCCTTCTTCAGGTCGAAGCGGGCCGGGTTGGGGTTCACGTCGGCGATGTCGAAGGCGGCGACCATCTCCTCGATCGTGAAGATGTCCTGGTCCGCGGAGAGCGACCAGCCGAGCAGGGAGAGGTAGTTGAGCAGGCCCTCGGGCAGGAAGCCGCGCTCGCGGTAGAGGTTGAGCGACGACTGCGGGTCGCGCTTCGACAGCTTCTTGTTGCCCTCGCCCATCACGTACGGCAGGTGACCGAAGGAGGGGACCTCCTTGGCGATGCCCAGCTCGATCAGCGCCTTGTAGAGGGCGATCTGGCGGGGGGTGGAGGAGAGCAGGTCCTCGCCGCGCAGGACGTGGGTGATCTCCATCAGGGCGTCGTCGACCGGGTTGACCAGCGTGTAGAGCGGGGCCCCGTTGGCGCGGACGATGCCGTAGTCCGGCACGTTCTCCGGGGTGAAGGTCAGCTCGCCGCGGACCAGGTCCGTGAAGGTGATCGTCTCGTCGGGCATCCGGAAGCGGACGATCGGCTCGCGGCCCTCGGCCTCGTACTGCGCCTTCTGCTCCGGCGTGACCTCGCGGCACTTGCCGTCGTAGCCGGAGGGCTTCCCGGCGGCGCGGGCGGCGTCGCGGCGCTCCTCCAGCTCGGAGGCGGTGCAGTAGCAGTAGTAGGCGTGGCCGGCGTCCTTGAGCTTCTCGGCCACCTCCCGGTACGTCTCCATGCGCTGCGACTGGCGGTACGGCGCGTGCGGGCCGCCGATCTCGGGCCCCTCGTCCCAGGTGAAGCCCAGCCAGCGCAGGGAGTCCAGGAGCTGCTCGTAGGACTCCTCGGAGTCGCGGGCCGCGTCGGTGTCCTCGATGCGGAAGACGAACGTGCCGCCGGTGTGGCGGGCGAACGCCCAGTTGAACAGGGCCGTGCGGACCAGGCCCACATGAGGGTTGCCGGTCGGGGACGGACAGAAACGTACGCGGACGGAGCCGTTAGCCACGCTTGATCACCTTGTTGGTGAGAGTGCCGATGCCTTCGATGGTGACGGCGACCTCGTCGCCGACGTTGAGGGGGCCGACCCCTGCCGGGGTGCCCGTGAGGATCACGTCGCCGGGGAGCAGCGTCATGGCCTCGGTGATGTTGACGATCAGGTCCTCGATGGAATTGATCATCTCGCTCGTCCGGCCGAGCTGGCGCTGCCCGCCGTTGACGGTGAGCTGGATGGTCAGGTCGCTCGGGTCGAGGTCGGTCTCCACCCAGGGGCCCAGCGGGCAGGAGGTGTCGAAGCCCTTGGCCCTGGCCCACTGCTTCTCCCGCTTCTGGACGTCACGGGCGGTGATGTCGTTGGCGCAGGTGTAGCCGAAGATCACGTCCTTGACGCGTTCGCGCGGGACCTCGCGGCACATCCGGCCGATGACGACGGCCAGCTCGGCCTCGTGGTGGAGATCCTCGGAGAAGGAGGGGTACTGGATCTCGTCGCCGGGACCGATCACCGAGGTGGCGGGCTTGAAGAAGGCGAACGGGGCGTCGGGGACCTCGTTGCCCAGCTCGCGGGCGTGTTCGGCGTAGTTGCGGCCGAAGGCCACGACCTTGTTGGGGAGCACCGGCGGCAGCAGCCTGACCTTGTTGACCGGGACCTTCGTCCCGGAGAGCTCGAAGTCCGCGAACGGGATGCCCTTGATGATGTCGAGGACGAGCTCGTCCGGCTTGTCGCCCTCGACCGCGCCGAAGGCTACGTTCCCGTCGATGGAGAACCTGGCGATGCGCACGGGATGCTTGCGCCCCTTAACTGAGCTGGCTGGAGTCTGACGGTCCAGGCTAACGCGGGGCGGGGTGGCCGCCTCGCGTATTAACCCCGGTACACGCGCGGAAGGGTGCCCGGCACGTGCCGGGCACCCTTCCGCGAAGCTCTCACAGGAATCCGCTGATTCTTCACAGGAACCGACTTGAGTGATCGGCGGATTCCGCGCGTACTTGACCCTGCAACTACTCCGCCGCCTGGACCGGGACCGTCATCAGGACCGTCCGGCGGGGGTTGGCGGTCACGGAGGGGAGGTCGACGGAGTGCTCCTGCTCCGGCGTACGCAGGTCCTCGGCGTCTTCGAGGTGGGCCAGGGTCGTGCGCCGGGGGTTGGCTATCGTGCGGAACATCGTCGTCGTCTTCACTGTTGTCCTGGACCTCGTCGTGTACGGGCGCCGGGCGGGCCGGAAGGGCCGTCCCACAAGCGCGGGTTGTCGGATTCGCCATCCCTGTAAAGCGTCAGGCTAAACATCCGATTCCCGGGTCAAGTCGTGAAGAAGGCATGATCGGCGTGTGAGTTTGCTCACTCACTCATGGGCAAAACAGGCAATCCGGGCTATCAACTCGCCCCCGTGAAACCGACATAAGCGACCTGAAGCACGCATTCCGCTCCTGATCATGGCGACTGGGACACCCCGCTCACACCCCTGGATCGCACGGGTATGTCCGTAATAAACGGAAACAGCTTCCACGCCTGGTGACGTAGTCCTCACATGCTGTCACAGTGAACAGACCGTTACCCATTGGCCTTGTTGGAGATCCGGCACTGTGCTGGAATTCCACGGACCGCCGCCGGATCGTGCCGGCGCGCAGGGGCGCAAGAACAGCGCCTGGTGGCGGTGGAAGGGGGAGCCAGCGCCGGTCACTCACGACCACCAATTGGGGACGTATTCAGGGCGCCCCCGAAGACGCCGACACCGTCCCGCCGTTCACGCGGTGGGGCGCCTGGTCCAGAGGTTGCGACGCTAGTGCAGGGACGTTTCAAGAGGGATGGCAGCGCTTCGGCGGAGCCGGAGCCACACAACGGAACCGGCAACGGTTCCTCCCCCCAGCACGCCCAGAACCCGGGTCCGGCGGAGATCGGCGACGGCGGGGAGCGCTCCGGGCGCCCCGGCTCGTCAGTTGCTCCCGTACCGCCCGGCAAGCCCAAGGGCGGCACCAAGACCGGAGCTGGTAGCGGCTCCCGAATAGCCCTGCGCAACTGGCGCATCTCGACCCGTCTCGTGTCGCTGCTCGCGCTCCCCGTGGTGGCGGCGACCTCGCTCGGTGCGCTGCGCATCGGCGACAACGTGGACGACATCCAGCAGCTCGACAACATGCGGCTGCTGACCGACATGACCAAGCAGGCGACCGAACTCGCCGCCGCGCTCCAGCAGGAGCGCGACCTGTCGGCCGGTCCCCTCGCGCACGGTCTGGACGCCACCGACTTCACCGTCAAGGGCACCCGCGAGAAGACGGACCAGGCCCGCGTCCAGTTCACGGACGCGACCCAGGCCGCCGAGACCGCGAACACCACCGCGAAGATGCCCGGCGTCCGCGACAGCCTCGTCCGGGTGGTGCGCGAGCTCTACAAGCTCAGCAGCATCCGCAAGAACGCCTACGTGGACCCCAAGAACTCCACGCAGACGGTCGAGGCCTACCACCGACTGATCTCCCAGCTGCTGGACCTGTCCACGGACATGGCCGAGGCCACCAGCAACCCGGACATGATCAAGCGGACCCGTGCCCTCGCGGCCTTCTCCTCCGCGAAGGAGTACGCCTCCATCCAGCGCGCGGTCATCGCGGCGGCGCTCCCCGCGACCGACGACAAGGCCGGCAAGCTCTCCGAGAACGACCGGCTCTACGCGAACTCGGCCCTGTCGAACGAGGAGTCGGACCGCAGGACCTTCACCGACATCTACGGATCCGGTGCCGAGGAACTGACCAAGCCGATCGACGACGCGAGCCCCACCATCGAGGCCGCCGACGTCTACGCGGACCGGGTGCTCGCCAGCGCCGGCGGTCTGGGCGGCCAGGACAACCGCTCGTACCGGGACTGGACCGACGACTCGTCGGCCAAGATCGAGCAGATGAAGAAGATCGAGGGCTCGCTCCTCGAGCAGATGGAGCAGACCGCTCGCAACCTGCGCGCCGACGCCGAGCAAGAGGCGATCATCTCCGGTGCGCTCATCCTGCTCGTCCTCGGTGTCTCCCTCGTCGGCGCCTTCGTCGTGGCCCGGTCCATGATCCGCTCGCTGCGACGGCTGCAGGACACCGCGACCAAGGTCGCCCAGGACCGGCTGCCCGAGCTGGTCAAGCAGCTCTCGGAATCGGACCCGCAGGACGTCGACACCTCCGTCGAATCGGTCGGTGTGCACTCCCGGGACGAGATCGGCCAGGTGGCCGCGGCCTTCGACGACGTGCACCGCGAGGCCGTCCGCCTCGCCGCCGAGCAGGCCCTCCTGCGGGGCAACGTCAACGCGATGTTCACCAACCTCTCGCGCCGCTCGCAGGGCCTCATCCAGCGTCAGCTGTCGCTCATCTCCGAACTGGAGTCCCGCGAGGCCGACCCGGACCAGCTGTCCTCCCTCTTCAAGCTCGACCACCTCGCCACCCGCATGCGCCGTAACGGTGAGAACCTCCTCGTCCTCGCCGGTGAAGAGCCCGGCCGCCGCTGGACCCGTCCGGTCCCGCTGGTCGACGTGCTCCGCGCCGCCGCGTCCGAGGTGGAGCAGTACGAGCGCATCGAGCTGGCCGCCGTGCCCACCACCGAAGTGGCCGGCCGGGTCGTCAACGACCTCGTGCACCTGCTCGCCGAGCTGCTCGAGAACGCGACCTCCTTCTCCTCGCCGCAGACCAAGGTCAAGGTCACCGGTCACGCGCTGCCCGACGGCCGTGTGCTGATCGAGATCCACGACACCGGTATCGGCCTCTCCCCCGAGGACCTCGCGGCGATCAACGAGCGGCTCGCCTCGCCGCCCACCGTGGACGTGTCGGTCTCCCGGCGCATGGGTCTGTTCGTGGTCGGTCGTCTGTCGCAGCGCCACGGCATCCGCATCCAGCTGCGTCCGTCCGACTCGGGCGGTACGACCGCGCTCGTCATGCTTCCCGTCGACGTGGCCCAGGGCAACAAGAAGCCCTCCCCGGGCAAGCCCGGTCAGGGTGCCCCCTCCACCGGTGGCCCCGCAGCCGCGCAGGCCGCGGCCGGTGCCGCGGCCGCGCGTCGCCAGACGGGCAACCAGTCGGGTCCGCCGCTCGGCGGTCCCTCCGCCGGTGGTGGACTCCTGGGCGGAGCGCCGCAGCGTGGGCAGGTCGGCGCGGGCCAGGGTCCGCGGGCCGCGCTGCCCGGCAACCCCAGTGGTCCTGGCGGCTTCGGCAACCCCGGCGCCCCGCGTGGGCCGCAGGGCGGCCCGCCGATGTCCCCGCAGGGCGGCCGGCCGGCTCCGGCGGGTGCCGGTGCCGGTGGGTTCGGCGGCCGTCAGGCGCCGGGTGCCCCGCAGGGGCTGCAGGCTGCCGGGACCGGTACTCCGGGCGGCTTCGAGAGCTTCGACGACTCCGGACGCCAGAGCGGCTTCCCCACCGGTTCGGGCATGCGCCCGGCCGGCGGTCCCGGTGACACCGGTGCGGGACGGCCGGGCGGCGCCGACAACGGCCCCGGCGCCGTGCCGCCCAAGCAGGGCAAGGAACGTTCCGGCAGGCGTCGCCCGCAGCTGCCCGGCCGCGGTGGCGCACGCGCCGAGCTGCCCGGTGGCAACTCCCCGGCGCGGCCGAGCTGGAGCGACGACAACGCGCAGCCGCCGGTGCCGCGCGCCTCGCTGGACGCCCCGCGCGGCCACGAGGAGCAGCCGGACGTCACCGCGCCGATGCCGCGCGTCGACCCCCACCAGGGTCCTGGCCCGTCCGACGACTTCCCGCGTTCGCCGCAGGGCGACTTCGACAGCCGGCGCCCCGGTGCGGGCACCCCGCAGAACGGCACCGGGTCCTACGTCCGCTCCGACGTGTTCGGCGGGGCCGGTGCTCCGCCGGCGCCCACCGGGCCGTCCCGCGGCACCCCGCAGGACCAGTCATCCACCGGGCAGTTCGCCACGCCGGGCTACGACGGCTCCGGCACGGGCCAGTTCCCGGCTCCGGGTCGGCAGAACCCGCAGGGCGCCGGGCAGTACGGTGCGCCGGGTCGGCAGAACCCGCAGGACACCGGTCAGTTCGAGCGGCCGCAGGTCAACGGCGAGAACTACGGCGCGCCCCGCCCGCCGGTTCCGCCGCAGCGGCCCCCGGTGCCCCCGCAGCGTCCCGCGCGTCCGCAGGAGCCGGAGGCACTGCCCCCGGCGACGGGCCCGATGGACGGCCGTACACCGCTGTACGACACGCTGGAGACCAACTGGTTCCACGGTCAGGGCGGCCAGAACGGCCAGAGCGGTCAGAGCGGCCAGAGCGGTCAGAGCGGTCAGCAGCAGGGCAACGGTTCCGCGCCTCAGCAGCACACCGCTCCGGCGCCCCAGCGTCCGGCGGCCGCTCCCCAGCGTCCTGCCGCTCCCGCCGCGTCGGCCTCCTCCAGCTGGCGCAGCACTCCCAACGACGACCTGGTCCGCCAGGCCGAACGAGCCCGTCAACCCTCGGCGGGCGGGGTCACCACCTCCGGCCTGCCGCGCCGGGTCCCGCGCGCCAACCTCGTGCCGGGCACGGCTCAGCAGCAACAGCACCAAACCGGTCCGCAGGTCTCGCGTTCGCCTGACGACGTACGCGGCCGGCTGACCAATCTCCGTCGGGGCATCGCGCAGGGTCGACAGGCCGGCAACGGCCAGACCGGCAGCTTCCCGAGCCCCACTCACCAGCAGGAGCGTTAGTTGAGCCAGATGAGCCAGGCGGCACAGAACCTCAACTGGTTGATCACCAACTTCGTGGACAACACCCCCGGGGTGTCCCACACCGTCGTCGTGTCCGCCGACGGTCTTCTTCTGGCGATGTCGGAAGGTTTTCCGCGCGACCGTGCCGATCAGCTCGCGGCCGTCGCCTCCGGACTCACCTCGCTCACGGCCGGGGCGTCCCGGATCTTCGAGGGCGGGGACGTGGCCCAGACCGTGGTCGAGATGGAACGCGGATTCCTCTTCCTCATGTCCGTCTCCGACGGATCGTCCCTGGCCGTCCTCGCCCACCCCGAGTGCGACATCGGCCTGGTCGGTTACGAGATGGCGCTGCTCGTCGACCGCGCGGGCGCCGTGCTCACGCCCGACCTGCGCGCCGAACTCCAAGGCAGTCTGCTCCACTGACGCCTGCGGAATCACAGAATTCACCACATCACCGTCCGGCCGACGCAGTCCCCCCACCGGCCCCCGTCAGACGGCACGACTGACCGACTTGCTGTCCCGCTCGGAGGATCAATGACCCCGCCCACCGCTCCTCACGATCCGTACGCAGAGCCGTACGGAGACGAGGGCGACCAGCCGCTGGTACGGCCCTACGCCATGACCGGTGGCCGGACGCGGCCGCGATACCAGCTCGCCCTCGAGGCGCTGATCAGCACGACGGCAGACCCCGCCCACCTGATGGGGCTGCTCCCCGAGCACCAGCGGATCTGTCACCTGTGCCACGAGGTGAAGTCGGTGGCCGAGGTGTCGGCCCTGCTGTCCATGCCGCTCGGTGTGGCACGGATCCTGGTCGCGGACCTCGCCGAGGCCGGACTCGTCGCGATCCATCAGCCCGGTGGCGACGAGAACGCCGGTGGCGCTCCGGACGTGACTCTGCTGGAAAGGGTGCTCAGTGGACTTCGGAAGCTCTGAAGCGGGACGGGCCACCACCTCCGCGAAGATCGTGGTGGCGGGCGGTTTCGGCGTGGGCAAGACCACGTTCGTCGGGGCCGTCTCGGAGATCAACCCGCTGCGTACCGAGGCCGTGATGACGTCCGCGTCCGCGGGCATCGACGACCTCACCCACACCGGGGACAAGACGACCACCACGGTCGCCATGGACTTCGGCCGTATCACCCTCGACCAGGACCTGATCCTGTACCTGTTCGGCACCCCCGGTCAGGACCGCTTCTGGTTCATGTGGGACGACCTGGTCCGCGGCGCCATCGGTGCCGTGGTGCTGGTCGACACCCGTCGTCTCGCCGACTGCTTCCCGGCCGTCGACTACTTCGAGAACAGCGGGCTCCCCTTCGTCATCGCCCTCAACGGCTTCGACGGGCACCAGCCGTACACGCCCGACGAGGTGCGTGAGGCACTGCAGATCGGCCCCGACGCCCCGATCATCACGACGGACGCCCGCCACCGCGCGGACGCCAAGTCGGCCCTGATCACCCTGGTCGAGCACGCGCTCATGGCGCGGCTGCGCTAGGGAACAGGCGCCGAAGCACCACGACTGGGCCCAAAACAGGACCCAAGTCCACAACGTCATACGGCAGTTGTCGTAGTTACACCGGAGCCGGCTGTGTCCTTTGACACGGTCGGCCCCGGTGTTCATAACGTTTCGACAGAGAAATAGGGTGGTACGACCACGCGTCGCGGTCGATCGGTGCCGCTGCGCTCACAATGCCCCCGCTTTTTGCTGGGGCTCGCTCTTTATGACCGTTTTATCTGGGACTTACATCACGCGGAATCGTTGCCTCCCAGTGTTTGGAAGTCCTCAGCGTGACGTGCTGGAATGCCTGAACTGCCCATTAGTCAAAGACGTACTAGGGCGTGGAGTCACCCGCGGCACGACGTAGGTGCCGGCGCCGAGAGGTTGTTGGTCGAGTGAGGCGAAGCAAGAAAGGTCCCGAGCCGTCGGCGCGGGGCAACTTCACCCCGCCGCCGCGCGGAGCGGCACCCGCACAAGTGACCGGACCGGAGCCGACGGCAGCTCCCGCGCCCAGCGGCAGTCGTCTCTCCCCCCGCAACTGGCGTGTACCCACTCGCCTGAACGCGATCCTCCTCATACCCGTGCTGGTCGGCCTGATCATGGGCGGCTTCCAGGTGAAGGGCTCGATCGACACCTGGCAGGAAGCGAAGGACGCCGAGAAGGTCGCCAAGATCGTGGCCGCCGCCGGTATCTACGCCGAGGCACTGCTCAACGAGCGTGACCTCTCCGCCCAGCCGCTGCTGGAGGGCGACCGCGACAGCGAGGTCGTCAAGGATGCCCGCGCCTTCACCGACGAGAAGGCGGACGCCTTCCACGCCGAGGTCGTCGGGATGCCCGCCGGGCAGGGCCTGGAGCGGCGTCTGCGTCTGGTGGAGGAGGCCGAGCCGGCGCTGGAGAAACTCCGGCAGACGGCCTTCACCCGGGCCGCCGACCCGGTACAGACCGAAGAGGGCTACGTCACCGTCGAGCACCTCCTGGCGGAGTTCTCCAACGAGCTCGGCCTCGGTACCGGCAACATCACCGCGTACGGCCGCACGGTCTACGCGGTCACGCTCGCCAAGGGCGCCGCCTCGCTGCAGCGTTCGATCGGCACGCACCTGCTGATCCGGCCCAGCGAGGACGAGAAGGTCCGCCGCCAGCAGGTCACCGCCTTCACCTCCTACGCCTACCTGGAGAACATCGCCGTACAGGAGTACGTCTCCGGCGGCACCGAGGCCGACGCCGCGCGGCTCGAGTCCGTGATGGCGCAGAAGACCGAAGAGGGCAAGAAGCAGGTGGCCGAGGCCGCCGCGAAGGACCCGGACTACGTCGCGCCGCCGGACACCATGCTGAAGATGGTCCAGGCGATCGGCAGCGGTGCATCCCCCGAGGACCTCGCCAAGCAGGGCGTCACCTACCAGAACTGGATGGCGGCCTCCACGCTGAAGTTCGAGGGCTACAGCGAGGTCGAGACCGAGCTGATCAACAGGGCGGTGTCCGAGGCCGGCCAGATCGCCTCCGACGCCCAGCGCGACGCCTACATCAACGGCGCCATCGTCATCGTCGCCCTGCTCGCCGCCTTCATCCTCGCCGGGATCATGGCCCGCCAGATGAGCCGCTCGATGCGCCAGCTGCGCAACGCCGCCTTCGGCATCGCCGAGCAGCGCCTGCCGATGCTGGTCGACCAGCTCTCGCGCACCGACCCCGGCCGGGTCGACACCCGGGTCGCGCCGATCCCGATCACCTCCACGGACGAGATCGGCGAGGTCGCCCGCGCCTTCGACCAGGTCCACCGCGAGGCCGTGCGGCTCGCCGCCGAGCAGGCACTGCTGCGGGGCAACATCAACGCGATCTTCACCAACCTCTCGCGCCGCAACCAGTCGCTGATCGAGGGCCAGCTGACCCTGATCACCGACCTGGAGAACAACGAGGCCGACCCCGACCAGCTGGAGAACCTCTTCAAGCTGGACCACCTGGCCACCCGCATGCGCCGCAACGGCGAGAACCTGCTGGTCCTCGCCGGTGAGGAGCCCGGCCGCCGCTGGGACCAGCCGGTCCCGCTGATCGACGTGCTGCGCGCCGCCTCCTCCGAGGTGGAGCAGTACGAGCGCATCGAGCTCTCCGGCGTCCCGGAGGCCGAGATCCACGGCCGCGCCGTGACCGACCTCGTGCACCTGCTGGCCGAGCTCCTGGAGAACGCCACCACGTTCTCCTCCCCGCAGACCAAGGTCCGCGTCACCGCGACCCGTCTCCCCGACGGCCGCGTGATGATCGAGATCCACGACAAGGGCATCGGCCTCACCGCCGAGGACTTCGCGGACATCAACCACAAGCTGGCCAACCCGCCGACCGTGGACGCCGCGATCTCGCAGCGCATGGGTCTGTTCGTGGTCGGCCGGCTGTCCGACCGGCACGGCATCCGGGTCCAGCTCCGCCCCTCGGGCGAGCAGGCCGGTACGACCTCGCTGGTCATGCTGCCCGACGTCATCACCCACGGTGGCGGTGGCGAGCAGCACCAGCCGTCGGCCGACGAGTTCACGGTCTCGCAGATCATCCCGGAGCAGCACTCGTTCCAGCAGCCGGGCGTCGCCCCGATGCGGACCGCCGCCGAGCTGGGCTTCGACGACAGCCGGTACGACGTTCCGGACGACATCCGCGACCTGGACCCCGTGGGCCGTTCCCTGATGCGCGAGGAGCGCCGGGCGGCTCTGGAGTCCCAGGCGCACAACCCGCAGCTGCCCGCCGGCGAGGCGCCGCGCTACGGCGACGACTTCCAGTCGCCCGAGCCGTCCTACGACAACGGCGCGACCGCGTACGTGGACCCGCAGCGGTCCTACGACCAGCAGACGCCGTACGAGGAGCCGCAGCAGCCGTCGTACGACGAGGCGTACTTCGGCCAGAACAACGGCGTGGCGAACGGCAACGGGCACCTCCCGGGGGGGAACGACACGTTCACCGCTACCGGCGGTTACCCCGAGCCCGCCTATGCGGAGTCCGTGCAGGAGGAGCACGCGGCCGCCGCCGCGAACGCCCCGGAGACGTACGCGGGCTTCGAGGAGCAGTCCTATCAGGACGACTGGCCGCAGCAGCAGGACTACCAGAGCTCGTACCGCTCCGAGTACGCTCCGGAACCGGAATCTGCGCAGGCCGCTGACGTGAAGGAGCCGGACCGCGTAGGCTTCGACCGTCCGGGATCCACCCCTTCCGCCGGCCACACGCTGACCGACGCCGGCCTTCCCCGCCGCGGCTCCGCCGCGAGCGCGGGCGGCACGAGCGCGGGCGCCGCGACCGGACGGCAGGAAGTGGCCCAGGACCAGCCGACGGCCGGGGGACCGAACGGCGACTGGCGCTCGACCAACGACGAGCGCTGGCAGCAGGCCTCCCAGCTGAAGAAGCCCAAGGCGGGCGGGGTCACCTCCTCCGGCCTGCCTCGGCGGGTGCCCAAGGCCAACCTGGTCGAGGGAGCCGCCAAGACGACCCCGCAGGGAGGTCCACAGATCTCCCGCGCTCCCGAGGACGTCCGGGGCAGGCTGAGCAACCTGCGCCGAGGTGTCCAGCGTGGGCGCAACGCAGGCAGTGAAACGAACGGCCAGGGCTTCGGTCCTGACAGCACCTACAACCAGGAGCGTTAGTGTGAGCCCGATGAGCCAGGCGGCACAGAACCTGAACTGGTTGATCACCAATTTCGTGGACAACACCCCCGGGGTGTCGCACACGGTGGTGGTCTCCGCCGACGGACTCCTTCTGGCGATGTCCGAAGGGTTTCCCCGCGACCGCGCCGACCAGCTGGCGGCCGTCGCGTCGGGTCTGACCTCTCTGACCGCGGGTGCCTCCCGCATTTTCGAAGGTGGCAGCGTCAATCAGACGGTTGTGGAGATGGAGCGGGGATTCCTGTTCATCATGTCCATTTCCGACGGTTCCTCGCTCGCCGTACTCGCACATCCGGAAGCCGACATCGGTCTCATCGGGTACGAGATGGCCCTTCTGGTGGATCGTGCCGGTACGGTCCTGACGCCCGATCTTCGTGCGGAGCTCCAGGGCAGCCTGCTCAACTAACAGTCAGACGGTGCGTTTTGGCGTCCCGGGGCCGTAAGGTTTCGGGACGCGGCTTCCAATGAGCCATGGATGCCAGCACAGTCGGAGGAGGAGAGAACGTGGCAACACCCCCAGGCGGTTCATCGTCGGGCAACTGGTCCTACCCTGGCCAGGGGCCGGGCCAGGGTGACCAGAACCGGTACAACTTCCCCTCCGCACCGAGCCGCCAGCAGCCGTACGCACCGCAGGGCCCCGGCCCCTCGCCGTACGACCAGCCGTCGGCGCCGCGCATCCAGCCCGTGCAGCCGCAGCGCCGCACCCCTGAGCCGTCGCCCGCGGGGGCGGCGACCAACCCCCTGGTGCGCCCGTACGCCATGACGGGCGGCCGCACCAGGCCGCGTTACCAGCTCGCCATCGAGGCGCTGGTGCACACCACCGCGCAGCCGCACCAGATGCAGGGCCAGTTGCCCGAGCATCAGCGGATCTGCAACCTCTGCCGAGAGATCAAGTCGGTCGCCGAGATCTCGGCGCTGCTGACCATCCCCCTCGGCGTGGCCAGGATCCTCGTCGCCGACTTGGCGGAGGCGGGCCTGGTCGCCATTCATCAGCCCGGCGGCGACGAGAGCGCCGGCGGCCAGCCAGACGTGACACTGCTCGAAAGGGTGCTCAGTGGACTTCGCAAGCTCTAGCGGCGGTCCTTCCCGCTCCACCACCTCGGCGAAGATCGTGGTGGCGGGTGGCTTCGGCGTGGGCAAGACCACGTTCGTCGGGGCCGTCTCGGAGATCAACCCGCTGCGTACCGAGGCCGTGATGACGTCCGCGTCCGCGGGCATCGACGACCTCACCCACACCGGGGACAAGACGACCACCACGGTCGCCATGGACTTCGGCCGTATCACCCTCGACCAGGACCTGATCCTGTACCTGTTCGGCACCCCCGGTCAGGACCGCTTCTGGTTCATGTGGGACGACCTGGTCCGCGGCGCCATCGGTGCCGTGGTGCTGGTCGACACCCGTCGTCTCGCCGACTGCTTCCCGGCCGTCGACTACTTCGAGAACAGCGGGCTCCCCTTCGTCATCGCCCTCAACGGCTTCGACGGGCAGCAGCCGTACAACCCGGACGAGGTGCGTGAGGCGCTGCAGATCGGCCCCGACACCCCGATCATCACGACGGACGCGCGGCATCGGGCCGATGCGAAGTCGGCGCTGATCACGCTGGTCGAGCATGCGCTGATGGCTCGCCTGCGGTAGGCCTGCGGCGCTCAGCCGACGATGAAAGGGGACCCCTTCCCGTTGTTCCGGGAGGGGTCCCCTTCGTTGTGGGTCGGGTGCGGATCCGGTGGGGGCTGGTCGCGCAGTTCCCCGCGCCCCTAAAAACAACGGCCTACGGGCCGAGAAGCACGGGGCGCAGCCCCTGCTTTTCAGGGGCGCGGGGAACTGCGCGAGAAGCCCCACCGGGCCCGCACCCGACCCACACGTGAAAGGACCCCCTCCATTCGGAGAGGGCCCTTCGAAAACCAAGGCTCAGCGCCAGCTGTGCGGCGCCCGGAAGCCGGGCTCGCGCTCCAGGCGGCGCCAGCCCGCGCGGAGGCGGCCTCGGTGGACCGGCGTGGCCTCCGGCTGCGCGGCCGCTCGGGCCAGCAGCAGCGCGGTGATCGCGGCCACTTCCTCCGGCTCGGCGTGGCCCTTCTCGACGCGAATGTCAGGCAGCTTCATGGGTGTCAGTCTCCGTGAGAGAAGTTTCCGCAGGGGTACCGCGAAGGAACCGGCGGGTTACTGCGGCGGGTTGCCGTGCTTGCGGGACGGCAGGTCCGCGTGCTTGGTGTGGAGCATCGCCAGGGAGCGGATGAGGACCGCGCGGGTGTCCGCGGGGTCGATCACGTCGTCCACGAGGCCGCGCTCGGCCGCGTAGTACGGGTGCATCAGCTCGGCCTTGTACTCCTTGACCATCCGGACCCGCATCGCCTCGGGGTCCTCGGCCTCGGCGATCTGGCGCCGGAAGATGACGTTGGCGGCGCCTTCGGCGCCCATGACGGCGATCTCGTTGGTGGGCCACGCGTAGGTGAGGTCGGCCCCGATGGACTGGCTGTCCATGACGATGTAGGCACCTCCGTACGCCTTGCGCAGGATCAGCGAGATCCGGGGCACGGTGGCGTTGCAGTAGGCGTACAGCAGCTTCGCGCCGTGGCGGATGATTCCACCGTGCTCCTGGTCGACGCCGGGCAGGAAGCCGGGCACGTCCAGAAGAGTGATGATCGGGATGTTGAAGGCGTCGCACATCTGCACGAAGCGGGCGGCCTTCTCGCTGGCCTCGATGTCCAGGACGCCCGCCAGGGACTGCGGCTGGTTGGCGACGATGCCGACGACCTGGCCGTCGAGCCGGCCGAGGGCGCAGATGATGTTGCGGGCCCAGCGCTCGTGGACCTCCAGGTAGTCGCCGTCGTCGACGATCTCCTCGATGACCTTGGTCATGTCGTAGGGCCGGTTGCCGTCGGCCGGGACCAGGTCGAGGAGGACGTCGCTGCGGCGGTCCACCGGGTCGGAGGGCTCCACACGCGGCGGGTTCTCGCGGTTGTTCTGCGGGAGCATCGACAGGAGGTAGCGCACCTCGGCGATGCAGGTCTCCTCGTCGTCGTAGGCGAAGTGCGCCACGCCGCTGGTCTCGGCGTGCACGTCCGCGCCGCCCAGGCCGTTCTGGGTGATCTCCTCGCCGGTGACCGCCTTGACGACGTCCGGGCCGGTGATGAACATCTGCGAGGTCTCGCGGACCATGAACACGAAGTCGGTCAGGGCCGGGCTGTAGGCCGCGCCGCCCGCACACGGGCCCAGCATCACACTGATCTGCGGGATGACGCCCGAGGCCCGGGTGTTGCGCTGGAAGATGCCGCCGTAGCCGGCCAGCGCCGAGACACCCTCCTGGATCCGGGCGCCCGCGCCGTCGTTGAGCGAGACCAGCGGGGCACCGGCCGCGATGGCCATGTCCATGATCTTGTGGATCTTCGTGGCGTGGGCCTCGCCCAGCGCCCCGCCGAAGATCCGGAAGTCGTGTGCGTAGACGAAGACCGTACGGCCCTCCACCGTGCCCCAGCCGGTGACCACACCGTCGGTGTACGGCTTCTTGGCCTCCAGACCGAACCCGGTGGCCCGGTGCCGGCGCAGCTGCTCGACCTCGTTGAAGGAGCCCGGGTCCAGCAGCAGCTCGATGCGCTCCCGGGAGGTCAGCTTGCCCTTGGCGTGCTGCGCCTCGGTCGCCTTCTCGCTGGGGCCGGCCAACGCCTGGGCACGGATCTCGTGCAGTTCGGCCACTCGCCCGCGCGCGTCCGTCGGCTCACCCGGTGCCTCATCCAAAACGGTCATGTAGTGACCTTACGAAGCCGAGCGAGGAAAGCGGTCCGTCGACTCCGTACAGTCTCCGGCGTGTTTTCCTGGTACCCCTGAACAGAACCTCGTCGCCATGCAGTCGAACCGACTGCTCAGGGGGTGTGGGGCTTGTAGGGGTCACACAAAGGCGGCTCGGACCTGTCAGGGGAGAATCAGGTCACAGGTGTGGGTGGCGCAGGCCGTGCCGGGGGTGATGCGGAGCCGTAGCCGACCGGGGGCCGACTCCAGCACCTCGACCGGATCGTCCACCCGGCTCACCGTACGGAACGGGCCACGCCAGATGATCTCCACCGGCTCGCCCGTGCGCGGCGGTTCGCTCACACAGAGCGTAGCGCCCCTCCCCCGGCCGCGGACCAGCACGCTCGCCCCGGCGGACGCCGTGAGGGGGCCCGCCGTACCGGGCCCCCAGAAGTTGGCGGCGGTCAGCCCGAGGGAGGGGACATGAACGGCCTGGCTCGTGCTGTCGTTGGTGAAGATCGACAACCAGCGCCGGTCGGCGGCGCGGGCCTCGACGGCGTGGCGGGACGCTCCGGGCATGAGCAGATAGGCGTAGCCGGCGTTCACCGGATCGGTGCCGTGGTCCAGCCAGAGGGTCTGCCAGCGCCGGGTGCGGCGCTCTGTCGTACCGCCGGTGTTGATGTCGGACCAGGCGCCGGAGCGGTCCTCGCGGAGGGTGCGCAGGGCGCCGTCCGAACGTCCTTCGGGGAAGACCCAGCCGCCGTGGCCTTCCAGGTGTGCCCAGCGTCGGCCCCGCAGCAGGGTCCGGGGCGTGTCGGTGGTCTCCCCCAGGTTCCGGTTGTCGACCACCGTCTCCACCGGCACCCCGTCCGCGCACGTGATCCCCGCCCCGAGGCAGATGACGGCGTCCGCGACGCAGAACCACGACTTGCGGGCCCTGAGCGTGGAGCCGAGGCCGGCGAGGTGCTGGCCGACGGCCGCGTACTCGCCGTCGGTCGTACCGCCGACCCAGCGGACGGCGGGCTTCGGCGCGCCCCATTCGCCGCCCTCCCGGTCGGCGAGTCGTTTGGTGGAGACGGTGGTGCCGGGGAGGCGGTACCAGTCGACGGTGGGCCAGAACCAGTTCGTGTACTGGTCGCCGTGCCCTTCGGCCCACCACAGGGTGGTCCCCGAACCCGTGTGCCAGCCGCGCGGGTTCTCGCCGTTGCCGCACTCGTAGTGGGCGATGCGGTCGGAGGCCATGGCGATGTTCACGGTGAAGGCGGGGCGACGGTGGACGGCTCTGTCCATGGCCGGAAAGAGACGGTGGCCGACGGGTTCGGGCGCGGCGGCGACCGGGGAGGCGGCGACGGCGTGCAGCCGGGCGAGGTCCGCGACACCGAACTGTCGCGCCGTGAGGATCGGTGTCACCGTGTCGCGTTCGATCCACCCCTTGATCCGCCCGTGCCACCGCTCGCGCTCGGCGGGGTCGGCGCCGAGTGCGAGCAGCGCGATCGCGGCGATGATCCCCTGGCCGTGGAAGTGGTCACTCCGCATGATGTGCCGGTCGTCGCCCTTGAGGTGACCCCGGCTGATGGCACGGCCGTTGACGCTGTCCATCACCAGTCCGTCGAGGACGAGCGGGGCGAAGGCCCGCTCCACGCCGTCGAGCACGGTCCGCCGGTTCGGATCCGTGACCGCCCAGCTCGACCCGGCCAGCAGCGCGAGGAGCCGGCCCAGTCCGTCGAGCATGACCTGCCCGTACGTGCCCGAGTAGGCGACCCAGGTGTGCTGCACGAACGAGCCGTCGGCGTAGAGGCCGTCCCCTCGGGTGACGTACGGGAAGACGGGTGAGAGGGCGTCGCGGGCGAGGGTGATCTTCTCGGGGGCGCGGCCGAGGATGCCGCGCAGGGCCACGGAGCGGCAGAGGTCGACGCGGTTGGCGCCGGTGGAGGTACCGCTGTAGTCGCGGAGCATCGCGTCGGGGATGAAGTGGTCGATCGCCGCGCAGGCGTCGGCCGTGCGGGCGGGGGTGAGTTCGTCGTGCAGGGCGGCGACGATGTCCAGCAGAAGGCGCGGGCTGCCGATCTGCCACTCCCACCAGTTGCCGTAGCGGGTGGTGCCGGGATGGTAGACGGTCGCGGTGAGGTGGTCGAGGCCGCGCAGGACGTCCGCGAGGAGGGTGCTGTCGCCGGTGCGGCCGGTGCCGGGCTGGGTGTAGGCCTGGGCCATCGTCCACAGGCGACTGTAGCTCTGGGTGATGCCGGCGGGCGGGTCGAAGGGGTGGCCCGGCCAGAGGGAGTGCGCGGTGGGCTCCATGGCCGCGCGGAAGGCGTGGGCGAGGTCGCCGGTCTCGCGCAGGCGGCTGGCGTAGGGCTCGGCGGTGTGGTCGTATCCGTCGCCGAGCGCGATGGCGAGCCAGCGGTGGCGGAGGGCGTCGTACTCGTCGCCGGTGTTCGCGGTGGCGTCGGGGGCGGTCGCGGCCGCCAGGGTCGCGGCGAGGAGCAGGACGGTCCGGCGTGTGGGGGTCATGCCCACGCCGTGTACCACCGACGAGCCACCGGATCAACAACGCGTGACACGGCGACTACCGAATCGATACTGTTGAAAATTGAACGGAATGGGTCTACGGTGGGCCGTGTTCAGTTCGTTGAACATTGAACGACATCACTCAAGGAGCACGTCATGGGCATCTTCGGCCGCAACAACTCGACCACCGAGACCGCCACCACCTCGGCGACCGTCTCCGCGGTGAACCCCGACCTCGCCGCGCTGACCGGCGACTACTCGATCGACGCGTCCCACACCACGATCGGCTTCACGGCCCGCCACGCCATGGTCACCAACGTCAAGGGCGCCTTCCTCGACTTCTCCGGCGACCTGCACCTGGACGGCACGGACCCGTCCCTGTCCACCGCCTCCATCGACGTCAAGATGGAGAGCATCGACACCGGCAACGCCGACCGGGACGGTCACCTGAAGAGCGCGGACTTCTTCAGGACGGAGGAGTTCCCGACGATGACCTTCCGCTCCACCAAGGCGGAGGCCCTCGGCGGCGACGACTACCGCATCACCGGCGATCTCTCCATCCTCGGCACGACCAAGCCGCTCACCATCGACCTGGAGTTCAACGGCGCCGCCAAGGACCCCTTCGGCAACGAGCGTGTCGGCTTCGAGGGCAAGGCGGAGATCCTGCGCTCCGAGTGGGGCCTGACCTGGAACGCGGCGCTGGAGACGGGCGGCGTCCTGGTGTCGGACAAGATCAAGCTCACCTTCGACATCTCGGCGATCCGGAACGCGTGATCCCTGCGGCGATGCCGCCGCGCGGTATCGACGCCCCACCGAGCCCTCGCCCTTCGACTGCCCCCGCGGCAGTCGGAGGGCGAGGGCTCGGCCCGTCCGCCCGACGGTCCGTGCCTGGGGGGCGTCGTCGGCGCACCGAGCGCGCGTCTCCTAGACCACCGCGTCCTCCAGCACCCGGTCGAGCACCCGACGCTGCCGTCCCTCCGGGTCGGGGCCGGACAGTCCCGCCACAGTCACCAGGGCCTTCCACAGCGCCCAGCCCCGGGCGCGTCGCCAGGCGTCGTCGGGCAGGCCGACGGCCTCACGGAAGATCTTCCGTTCCTCGCCCGTGAAGTGGTTCCAGGCGATGACAAGGTCGCAGGCGGGGTCGCCGACGCCGGAGGAGCCGAAGTCGATGACGGCGCAGAGAGCCCCGTCCGCCGCCAGGAGGTTCCCCACGGAGACGTCGCCGTGGAACCAGGTCGGCGCGGACGGCCAGGCGGTTGTCAGCGCCTCGGCCCACACGGTCCGGCAGGCGGCGACGTCGACGGAGTCCGCCAGTCGCTCCAGGGCCGCCTCGACCTCGTCGCCGTAGACGCTGGGATGGCAGCCACGGAAGTACGAGTGCCGTCCGGCGGCCGGGCCCCGCCCGACCGGCGCCTCACGCAGCCGGGTGAGGAAGTCGCCGAGGTCACGGGCGAGACGGGTCCGGTCGACGCCCGCCGCGACCTCGACCGTCTCCCCCGGGAGCCATCGCCGCACCGACCACGGGAACGGGTATCCCGCCCCCGGCGCCCCGACCGCGACCGGCTCCGGGACGGGCAGCGGCAGGTGCCGGGCCAGCTCGGGCAGACAACGGTCCTCCTTGGTCACGGCGGCCACATAGCCTTCCGCGCTGGGCAGACGAACCGTCAGCCGGTCCCCGAGCCGGAAGGTCCGGTTGTCCCAGCCCTGCCGGTCGACGGCTCTCACCGGGAGGTCGCCCCACTCCGGGAACTGGCTTGAGATCAGGGTGCGTACGAGCTCGGCCGAAATGTCGATCACCAGGTCAGTGTGCGCACTCCTCCGGCTCCGTCGCACTCCCTTTTCCGAGAGAAGCTGGCTGGTTCCCGCCTCTTGTGCAGGGGCTTCCGGCGTTCTCATAATCCTGCAACAGAAATTGACCTGGGCATGCCATCCAAGGCGGTTTCCTGGCGCCTTATTGGCATGCCTGCGTCATATCTGCGGTTCGGCAGTACGCGTCATCGAACGACCCATCGCATGTCAACCCCCCACGGAAGGCATCACGTTGAAGCGACTCATCACCGCTCTGAAGAGATGTGCGGCTGTCGGCGCCGCCGCGCTCGCGATCGCCAGCCTGCAGCCCGTGTCGGCGGCGACGGCCGCGCCGGCGCCGGTGGTCGGCGGAACGCGGGCCGCGCAGGGCGAGTTCCCGTTCATGGTCCGGTTGTCGATGGGCTGTGGCGGCGCGCTGTACACGCAGCAGATCGTGCTCACGGCCGCGCACTGTGTCGGCGCGACCGGCAACAACACCGGCATCACGGCCACGGCCGGTGTCGTGGACCTCCAGAGCACCAGCGGCCGGGTCCAGGTCCGCTCGACCAAGGTGTACCGAGCCCCGGGCTACAACGGCACCGGCAAGGACTGGGCGCTCATCAAGCTCGCCGCGCCCATCAACCTCCCGACGCTGAAGATCGCCACGACCACCGCCTACAACTCCGGCACCTTCACGGTCGCCGGCTGGGGCGCGGCCACCCAGGGCGGCGCCCAGCAGCGTTACATGCTCAAGGCGACCGTGCCGTTCGTGAGCGACGCGACCTGTCGTTCCTACAGCGGCTACAGCGGGCTCGTCGCCGGCGAGGAGATCTGTGCCGGGTTCGCGGCGGGCGGCGTCGACACCTGCCAGGGCGACTCCGGCGGTCCGATGTTCCGCCGGGACAACGCCAACCAGTGGATCCAGGTCGGCATCGTCAGCTGGGGCATAGGCTGCGCCCAGCCCAACGCCCCCGGTGTCTACACCGAGGTGTCAACCTTCGCTTCCCAGATCGCGTCGGCCGCGGCGACTCTCTGAGCGAGGCCGCGCGGCAGCACGCGCATCGTCTCTGACGCGATCTCGTACGACGTCCACGGGCCCGGCGGCTCCCAGCGCCGGGTCCGTGTCCGTGCCGGTGTCTGTCCTGTGCTTGTGCCTGTCTGTGCTTGTGCCTGTCCTGTGCCTGCGTCCGTGCCTCGCGGGCTCGCGTCGGGGCGGGTCTCAGAAGCCGCCGCCGAAATCGCCGCCGCCCCCGAAGTCACCGCCGCCGCCGAAGTCACCGCCGCCGAAACCGCCGGTGAAGTCGTCCGTGTCGAAGTCGCCGCCCGAGACGTCGCCGCCGCCGTAGCCGGAGGCCGCGCCGAAGTCGCCGTAACCGGAGCCGTACATGGCGGCGTACGAGGGGGTGGCCATCATGCTGCCGAGCATGGTGCCGACGAGGAGGCCGGGGAGGATGCCGCCGCCGTAGTAACCGCCCGCCCAGGGGCCGTAGGCGGGGCCGGCGTCCCAGTACGGGCGGCGGGCGCCGGAGACCGTCTCCACCTCGCGGATCATGGGGTCCTGGCCGTCGGCGAGGCGGGCCCGGTCGGCGGCGCAGACCGGCACCTCGCGCGCGGTGCCGACACCCGGGGCCCACAGGACGTCCGCGACCGACGGGCCGTGGCGGGGGTCGAAGAAGCAGGGGGCGCGGCGCTCCGGCAGCGGGCGGCCCTCTCTGCGGGCGGCGAGCTGGGACAGGGAGAAGCGGCCGTCCTCCAGGGTCTGGGTGACCGTGCGGACCTCCTCGGGGCGGGTGGCCGCCGCCATGAGGGACTTGGCTTTCTCGTAGGCGTCCAGGGCCCGTTCGTAATCCGCGCGCATCGCGTCGTCGGCGCCCGCCTCGGCGGGGTGGAAGTCCAGGCGCTCCAGTTCCTCACCGAAGGCCGTGATGTCCTCGTCCACCACCACCGCGAGCTTGGCCAGCGCCTCGCGGCGTTCCTCCTCCTTCCGGCGGCGGTTGCGACGGACCAGCGCGTACGCGCCGACGCCGCCCGCCACCACGACCGCGCCCGCCGCTGCCAGGGCACCGGCGTCCACGCCCGCG
Organism: Streptomyces sp. ATCC 21386; assembly: GCF_018728545.1. Taxonomy (NCBI): domain Bacteria; kingdom Bacillati; phylum Actinomycetota; class Actinomycetes; order Kitasatosporales; family Streptomycetaceae; genus Streptomyces; species Streptomyces sp. ATCC 21386. Next base: position 1,876,241 of record NZ_JAAVVL010000001.1, on the reverse strand, counting down.
TCGGTGCCCTCGCTCCAGCTCGACGGGGCCGTGCCGCCGGGGTTGCTGCGCAGGGCGTCGTCCACGAAGTCGTTGAGCTGGGCCTTCGGGTCGCCGGCGCCCTGGACCGCCGTGACCAGGTTGGCGACGGCGTCCTCGCTCAGGACGCTGCTGTCGGCGCGGGCGTCGAAGCGGTCGCCGAGGCGGATGGCGTAGAGACCGGTGATGCCCGTCTCGGTGCGGAGGTTCTGGAAGAGGTCCTCGGTCGGTTGGTCGGCCGCGAGGACCGCCACGAAGATCGGCTCGTCCGCGTCCTCGATCTTGTCCGCGAGGGCCTCGGCGTCCGTCGAGGAGAGCAGGTCGGTGGCGGCCGGGTCGACGTAGACGGGGCTCTCGCGCAGGGCCGCGGCCACCGTGGACAGGTCGGTGGCCGCGTGGGCGCTCGGCGCACCGACCGACAGCACCGCCAGGGCCGCCGCGGCGAGCGGCGCGATCAGCAGGCGGAGGAGGAGGAGACGACGTCGACCCGGTACGCCTTTCATACCTTCGAAGCTACCTCGATCGTCACGAAAACGGACGATTCGATCAACAGGTCCCGTGAGTGCCTGGGCTTTCGAATGGACGGCTCCGCCGTCGGGAGGCGTGTACGGGGTGGGGTTGGTTTTCGGGGTGCGCTGTCGGGTGCGGGTCGGTGGGGCTTCTCGCGCAGTTCCCCGCGCCCCTCACGACGCAAGCGCACCCACCCGGGCCTACTCCGCCGGCTCGACCCCCGCGCGGAGCAAGCCGTACGTGTACGCGTCCTCCAGCGCCTGCCAGCTCGCGGCGATGACGTTCTCGGCGACACCCACCGTGGACCACTCCCCCGTACCGTCCGTCGTGGAGATCAGCACCCGCGTCGTGGAGTTGGTGCCGTGCTTGCCCTCCAGGATGCGGACCTTGTAGTCCACCAGCTCCAGCTTGGCGAGCTGGGGGTAGATCTTCTCCAGGGCGACGCGCAGGGCGCGGTCGAGCGCGTTGACCGGGCCGTTGCCCTCGGCCGTGGCGACGATGCGCTCGCTCTTGGACCACAGCTTGACCGTGGCCTCGTTGGCGTGGCTGCCGTCGGGGCGGTCCTCGACGATGGCCCGCCAGGACTCCGTACGGAAGTACCGCTGCGGCTTGCCCGCGACCTCGTCGCGCAGCAGGATCTCGAAGCTGGCGTCGGCGGCCTCGTAGGTGTAGCCGCGCAGCTCGCGCTCCTTGACCCGTTCGACGACCCGGCCGATCAGCTCGCGGTCGTCGCCGAGGTCGACGCCCAGCTCCTTGCCCTTGAGCTCGATGGAGGCGCGGCCCGCCATGTCGGAGACCAGCATCCGCATGGTGTTGCCGACCTGCTCGGGGTCGATGTGCTGGTACAGGTCCGGGTCGACCTTGATCGCGGAGGCGTGCAGGCCGGCCTTGTGCGCGAAGGCCGAGACACCGACGTACGGCTGGTGGGTGGAGGGGGTGAGGTTGACGACCTCGGCGATGGCGTGCGAGATCCGCGTCATCTCGCGCAGGGCGCCCTCGGGGAGGACCTTCTTGCCGTACTTCAGCTCCAGCGCGGCGACCACCGGGAAGAGGTTGGAGTTGCCGACGCGCTCGCCATAGCCGTTGGCGGTGCACTGGACGTGCGTGGCGCCCGCGTCGACGGCGGCCAGGGTGTTGGCGACCGCGCAGCCGGTGTCGTCCTGGGCGTGGATGCCGAGGCGGGCGCCCGTGTCGGCCAGCACGGTGGAGACGACGGCCTGGACCTGCGCCGGCAGCATGCCGCCGTTGGTGTCGCAGAGGATCACCACGTCGGCGCCGGCCTCGGAGGCGGTGCGGACGACGGCCTTGGCGTACTCGGGGTTGGCCCGGTAGCCGTCGAAGAAGTGCTCGCAGTCGACGAAGACCCGGCGGCCCTGGGCACGGAGGTGGGCGACGGTGTCGCGGACCATCTCCAGGTTCTCGTCGAGGGTGGTGCGCAGGGCGAGTTCCACATGACGGTCGTGGGACTTCGCGACCAGGGTGATCACCGGGGCGCCGGAGTCGAGCAGGGCCTTGACCTGGGGGTCCTCGTTCGCCTTACCCCCCGCGCGGCGGGTGGCGCCGAACGCGACCAGCTGGGCGTGCTTGAAGTCGATCTCCTTCTGCGCGCGGGCGAAGAACTCGGTGTCGCGCGGGTTGGCGCCGGGCCAGCCGCCCTCGATGAAGCCCACGCCGAAGTCGTCCAGGTGCCGTGCGATGGCCAGCTTGTCCGCGACGGTGAGGTTGATGCCCTCGCGCTGGGCGCCGTCGCGCAGGGTGGTGTCGAAGACATGGAAGGAGTCGTCGAGTTCGCTGGTTTCCGTCATGGTGTCAAGGCTCCTGCTGTTGGATCCCGCTGGATCTCGGTCTGTACCGGAATGACCGGCTCCACCGTCCCCAATGGTCCCTCGCGCTGCGCTCCCGGCTGAAGGTGGGCCAGAAAAGCGAAAAACCCCTCGCGGGTGCGAGAGGTCTGCGCGCGGGTCGAGGACGACGGTGTCCACCCGTACCTGGTCGTACGTGGCGGTCACTGCGGACCGGCGCGCCTGCTGCCAATAATCATGGCGAACGAGAGCACGGGGGCAGTCTGGCACAGACCGCCCCCGCCCTCACCGTCCGTCTCAGGATGCGAACAGCGTGCTGATCACCTCACGGTCACCGCACTCACCGTCGGCATCAGCCCAGCTCGTGCATCCAGCCGTGCTTGTCCTCGACCGTGCCGCGTTGGATGTTCAGCAGCGCCTCGCGGAGCTTGAGGGTGACGGGGCCGGGCTCGCCGCCGGACTGCTGCCAGGCGGCGCCGGTGCGCTTGACCGTGCCCACGGGTGTGATGACGGCGGCCGTACCGCAGGCGAAGACCTCGGTGAGGGCGCCGCTCTCGGAGTCGGCCTGCCACTGGTCGATGGAGATCCGGCCCTCCTCGGCGGCGTAGCCGAGGTCCGAGGCGACCGTCAGCAGGGAGTCACGGGTGACGCCCTCCAGGATGGAGCCGGTGAGGGAGGGGGTGACGATGCGGTCGCCGTACACGAAGTACAGGTTCATGCCGCCGAGCTCCTCGACCCACTTGCGCTCGACCGCGTCGAGGTAGCAGACCTGGGCGCAGCCCTCGGCCGCCGCCTCGGCCTGGGCGAGGAGGGAGGCCGCGTAGTTGCCGCCGGTCTTGGCGTCGCCCATGCCGCCGGGCACCGCGCGGACGTGGTCCTCGGAGACCCAGATGGAGACGGGCTTCACGCCTCCGGGGAAGTAGGCGCCGGCCGGCGAGGCGATGACCAGGAAGAGGTACTCGTTCGCCGGCTTGACGCCCAGGCCGACCTCGGTGGCGATCATGAAGGGGCGGAGATAGAGGGACTCCTCGCCGCCGTGGGCCGGGACCCATGCCTGGTCCTGCCGCACCAGCACGTCGCACGCCTCGATGAACGTCTCGACCGGCAGCTCGGGCATGCCGAGCCGGCGGGCGGACGCCTGGAAGCGGCGGGCGTTCTTCTCCGGGCGGAAGGTGGCGACGGAGCCGTCCGGCTGCCGGTAGGCCTTCAGACCCTCGAAGATCTCCTGCGCGTAGTGCAGGACCATGGTGGCCGGGTCCAGGGAGAGCGGCGCGTACGGAACGAGCTGGCCGTCGTGCCAGCCACGACCCTCGGTCCACTTGATGACGACCATGTGGTCGGTGAAGTGGCGGCCGAAACCGGGGTTGGCCAGGACCGCGTCGCGCTCGGCGTCGGAGAGCGGACTGGCGGAGGGCTTGAGCTCGATCGTGGGCGTCATGAGTGGGTGTCCTTCACCGGTTGTTGTGACGGGCCGCGCTCACGTCCGTACTGCCAGTGGCGAGTGCTAGGACGTCCGAGCATTCCCTCATTCGGCGGCTCCGCGTTCGATTATCGCAAGCGGAGTCGGCGGAAGAAAACGGCGTGAATGCGACCCAGGGGATGATGGTGGCACCCGGCGGGGACATGCGGAAGCCGCCGGGTGCGGTAGCGACCCGGCGGCTTCGAAAGATTTCGAGTGGGCGCGGCGGGTCAGCCGGCTACTCGTACGGCGAGCGCGTCGCCGATCTCGGCCGTCGAACGGGCGGGCTTCCCCACGCGCTCCGCGAGGTCGGCGGAGACGGCTTCCTCGATGCGAGCGGCCTCGGACTCGTGGCCGAGGTGGCGCAGGAGCAGGGCGACGGAGAGGACCGTGGCGGACGGGTCGGCCTTGCCCTGGCCGGCGATGTCCGGGGCCGAGCCGTGCACGGGCTCGAACATGGACGGGAACTCGCCGGAGGGGTTGATGTTGCCGGAGGCCGCGACGCCGATGCCGCCGGAGACGGCCGCGGCGAGGTCGGTGATGATGTCGCCGAAGAGGTTGTCGGTGACGATCACGTCGAACCGGGCCGGGTCGGTGACCAGGTAGATCGTGGCCGCGTCGACGTGGATGTAGTCGGTGGTGACCTCGGGGAACTCCTCGGCCACCTTGTTGAAGATGTTCGTCCACAGGTGACCGGCGAAGGTCAGCACGTTGTTCTTGTGGACGAGGGTGAGCTTCTTGCGCGGGCGGGCCTGGGCGCGGGCGAACGCGTCACGCACGACCCGCTCGACACCGAAGGCCGTGTTGACGGAGACCTCGGTGGCGACCTCGTGCTCGGTGCCCTTGCGGATGGTGCCGCCGTTGCCGGTGTAGGGGCCCTCGGTGCCCTCGCGGACCACGACGAAGTCGATCTCGGGCTGGCCGGCGAGCGGGGTGGCGACGCCGGGGAGCAGCTTCGACGGGCGCAGGTTCACGTGGTGGTCGAAGGCGAAGCGGAGCTTGAGCAGGAAGCCGCGCTCCAGGACCCCGGAGGGGACGCTCGGGTCACCGATCGCGCCGAGCAGGATCGCGTCGTGCTGCTTCAGCGCGTCGAGGTCGGCGTCGGTGAGGGTCTCACCGGTGGCGTGGTACCGCTTGGCGCCGAAGTCGTACTCCTTGGTCTCCAGCTTCACATCCTGCGGAAGGACGGCGGAGAGGACCTTGAGCCCCTGGGCCACGACTTCCTGACCGATGCCGTCACCGGGGATCACTGCGAGATTGAGGCTGCGAGACATGACGGCACCGTACTCCTTGTCCCATGGAATGACACGAGGCGTCCGCGATACGGACGCACGATCGGGTGACGCTGCCCACACGTCACCACGCGTTCACCCGTAAGGGGGGCGGGTGTTGGGAATCGCTGGGAACTTCGAGAGCATGACCCACCCTTCCAGGGACACACCCCCCGGACCTCCCGTACTCGACTTCGGCATCCCGCCGCGGCTCGCGCGCCGGATGAGCATGGCCGAGCAGTACGAGTACCTGCGTACGAAGTTCTCGCGGCGCCGCACCCTGGTGACGGCGGGCTCGCTGGCGGCCGGCGGGCTGCTGACCGGCTGCGGCGGGTCCGGCTCGCCGGCCTCGCCGAACGCGACGACCTCGGCCCCGTCGCCCGCCACCTCCAAGGCGCCCGGCTCCGTCGTCAGGCCCTTCGGCCGCCATCTGGCGTTCGGCGCCGACCCGAAGACGCGGATGCGGATCTCCTGGCAGGTGCCGTTCGCGGTCAGGAAGCCGTACGTACGGGTGGGCCTGAAGCCCGAGGAGCTGACCCGGAAGGTCGAGGCGGAGGTACGCGACCTGCACACGCCGGGGGTCGAGGGCGTGCGCCTGGAGCTGGACCAGTACTACCTGCACGCGGCCCTGGACGGCCTGCGCCCCGGCACGACGTACTACTACGGCGTCGGCCACGAGGGCTTCGACCCGGCCGACCCGGCGCACCGCGCCACGATCGCCACCTTCCGTACGGCGCCCGCCGCACCGGAGACGTTCGTGTTCACCGCGTTCGGCGACCAGGGCGTCGGCAAGGCGGCGGCGGCGAACGACAACCTGATCGTCCGTCAGAAGCCTGCCTTCCACCTCCACGCAGGCGACATCTGCTACGCCAACGGCAACGGCAAGGGGGTCGAGTCGGACGGCTACGACCCCGGGTTCTGGGACCTGTTCCTCAAGCAGAACGAGCCGGTGGCGAGGTCCGTGCCGTGGATGGTGACGACGGGCAACCACGACATGGAGGCCTGGTACTCGCCTGACGGCTACGGCGGCCAGCTCGCCCGCTGGTCCCTCCCCGACAACGGCTTCGACCCCCGCGCGGCGCCGGGCGTGTACGCCTTCACCTACGGCAACGTCGGCTTCGTGGCGCTGGACGCGAACGACGTGTCGTACGAGATCCCCGCCAACCTCGGCTACTCGGGCGGACGGCAGACCGAGTGGCTGGACAGGAAACTGGGGGAGCTGCGGGCCGCGAAGGGCGTCGACTTCATCGTGGTCTTCTTCCACCACTGCGCCTACTCGACGTCCTCGCACGCCTCCGACGGTGGTGTCCGGGACGCGTGGCCGCCGCTGTTCGAGAAGCACCGGGTGGACCTGGTGATCAACGGCCACAACCACGTCTACGAGCGCACCGACGCCGTCAAGGGCGGCGAGGTCGGCAGGCCGGTCCCCATCGGGGCGTCGACGGACCCGACCCGGGACGGCGTCGTGTACGTCACGGCGGGCGGCGGTGGACGCGATCTGTACGGCTTCCCGTCCGGCGTGGAGGAGAGCTACGAGGGGCACGTCACCCGCCATGAGGCCGTCGAGACCTTCGAGTGGACCAGGTCGCGCGCGTCGAAACCGGAGACGGTGGAGTGGTCGCGGGTGCGCTACCGGGGCTTCTCGCTGCTCTCGGTGGAGGCGGTCAGCGGGGCGCGACCGGCCCTGAAGGTGTCCGCGCTGGCCCAGAACGGCGACCGCGTCGACCACTTCGAGGTGCGGCGCGGCACGTGAGGCTGTTCCGGGGTGCGGCGCGGCGCGCGGGTCGTCGTCCCGCGGCCGCACCGCACCCCGACACGGGCGGCTCCCGGCAGGTGGGCGGGCCTCAGTGCCCGGTAGAACCGCCGTTGTCCCTGCGGTCGAGGGCGCGCTGGAGCGCGGCGGCGGCGTTCTTGCGGTCGGACTCGGTGGTCCGGGAGACGTGACGGACTCGGCGGCGGACGGTCGTCTCGGCCATGGGGAATCGACTCCTTCGAGGCAATCCGGAGTACGGAAACGGGAGGGTTACGAGACGCCGGATGGGGCGGGGAGCGGGGCCGCAGGGGTTGCCTGCCTCGG
>NZ_JAAVVL010000001.1:1737391-1869004 GCF_018728545.1 Streptomyces sp. ATCC 21386 | reverse complement strand
CTACACCCTAGAGTTCGTCGGCAGCGTCAGATGTGTATAATAGACAGGCCGCAGGGGTTGCCTGCCTCGGGCTCCGGCTCACGACCGCCATTCGCTGGATCGAGCGAGACGTTCGGCTCCTACAAAGCTAGGTGAGTGCGGCGCATCTGTCTCCACAATTAGTCGGACTTCCTACTATCTGAGACGGTGGATTGGGTCACACCCTCCTGACCTGCGGTTTCTCGATTCCGTCGTATACGACAGCGCGCCCGGCCCTCCCTCGCGGAGGACCGGGCGCGCTGTCGGCGGCCGAGGTGTCAGCCCATGTGCGGGTACGAGTAGTCGGTCGGCGGGACCAGGGTCTCCTTGATGGCGCGGGTCAGGGTCCAGCGCATCAGGTTCTGGGGGGCGCCGGCCTTGTCGTTGGTGCCGGAGGCCCGGCCGCCGCCGAAGGGCTGCTGGCCGACGACGGCGCCGGTGGACTTGTCGTTGATGTAGAAGTTGCCGGCCGCGTAGCGGAGCTTGTCCATCGTGTACGCGGTGGCCGCGCGGTCGCCCGAGATGACGGAACCCGTCAGGGCGTACGCCGACACCGACTCCATCTGGGTCAGCATCTCCTCGTAGCGGTCGTCCTCGTAGACGTGCACGGCGAGGAACGGGCCGAAGTACTCGGTGGTGAAGACCTCGTTCGTCGGGTCGGTGCACTCGACGACGGTCGGGCGGACGAAGTAGCCGACCGAGTCGTCGTAGGAGCCGCCGGCCACGATCGTGCAGGTCGGGTCGGACTTGGCGCGGTCGATGGCGGCCTTGTTCTTGGCGAAGGAGCGTTCGTCGATGACGGCGCCGATGAAGTTGGACAGGTCGGTGACGTCGCCCATGGTCAGGTACTCGACCTCGGCGGCGAACTCCTCCTTGAAGCCGGAGTTCCAGATCGACGCCGGGATGTAGGCCCGGGAGGTCGCGCTGCACTTCTGGCCCTGGTACTCGAAGGCGCCCCGGGTGAGGGCGGTCTTGAGCACGGCGCGGTCGGCGCTCGGGTGCGCGACCACGAAGTCCTTGCCGCCGGTCTCGCCGACGAGCCGCGGGTACGAGCGGTACTTCTCGATGTTGGCGCCGACCGTCTTCCACAGGTACTGGAAGGTCTTGGTCGAGCCGGTGAAGTGGATGCCGGCGAGGTCGGGGTGTTCGAGGGCGACCTCGGAGACCGCGATGCCGTCGCCGGTGACGAGGTTGATGACGCCCTTGGGCAGGCCCGCCTCCTCCAGCAGCCGCATCAGCAGGACGGCGGCGTGCGTCTGCGTCGGGGACGGCTTCCAGACCACCACGTTGCCCATCAGCGCCGGGGCGGTCGGCAGGTTGCCTGCGATGGCCGTGAAGTTGAACGGGGTGATCGCGTAGACGAAGCCCTCCAGCGGGCGGTGGTCGAGGCGATTCCACACGCCCGGGGAGTTGGCCGGGGGCTGCTCCGCGAGCAGGTCGCGGGCGTACTTGACGTTGAAGCGCCAGAAGTCGACCAGTTCGCAGGGACAGTCGATCTCGGCCTGCTGGGCGGTCTTCGACTGGCCGAGCATGGTGGAGGCGGCCAGCGTCTCGCGCCACGGGCCCGCGAGGAGGTCGGCTGCGCGCAGGATGATCGCGGCGCGGTCGTCGAAGGACATCGCACGCCAGGCCGGCGCGGCGGCGAGGGCCGCGTCGATGGCGTCCTGGGCGTCCTGGGCGGTGGCGTTGGCGTAGGTGCCGAGACGGGCCTTGTGGTTGTGCGGCTGCACCACGTCGAAGCGGTCACCGCCGCCCATCCGCCGCTCGCCGCCGATGGTCATCGGCAGGTCGATCGGGTTCTCGGCCAGTTCCTTCAGCTTGACCTCCAGCCGGGCGCGCTCGGGCGAGCCGGGGGCGTAGCCGTGCACCGGCTCGTTGACGGGGGTGGGGACCTGGGTCACAGCGTCCATGGGTTCCGTAACTCCTTACTGAGCGGGTGTGTGCGAGCCGTTGTGCGGGGCTCAGCCCTTGCTGACCATGGCGCGGAGGAAGAACCGCAGGTTGGCGGGCTTCTCCGCGAGGCGGCGCATGAAGTAGCCGTACCAGTCCGTGCCGTACGCGGTGTAGACCCGCATCCGGTGTCCCTCGGCGGCGAGCCGCAGGTGCTCGTCGCCGCGGATGCCGTACAGCATCTGGAACTCGTACTCGTCGAGCTTGCGTCCGGCGCGGTGGGCGAGTTCCTGCGTGATGGAGATCAGGCGCGGGTCGTGGGACCCGATCATCGGGTACCCCTCCCCGTCCATGAGGATCTTCAGGGCGCGGACGTACGCCTTGTCGATCTCGGCCTTCTGCTGGAAGGCCACCTCGGCGGGCTCCTTGTAGGCGCCCTTAACCAGTCGCACCCGGCTGCCGTTCTCCGCCAGGCGCCGGGCGTCGGCCTCGGTGCGGAAGAGGTACGCCTGGATGACACAGCCGGTCTGCGGGAAGTCCCGCCGCAGCTCGTCATGGATGGCGAACATCGAGTCGAGGGTGGTGTGGTCCTCCGCGTCGAGCGTGACCGTCGTACCGATCGCGGCGGCTGCCTCGACGACCGGGCGGACATTGGCGAGGGCCAGCTCGTGGCCGCCGTCGAGGGCCTGGCCGAAGAGGGAGAGCTTCACGGACATCTCGGCGCGCTCGCCGAGCTCCAGCTCCTTCAGCCGGTCGATCAGCTCCAGATAGGCGTCGCGCGCGGCGGCCGCCTGCTCCGGACGGGTGATGTCCTCGCCGACGACGTCCAGCGTCACGTCGAGACCCCGGCCGGTGAGCTCCCGGACGACGGGGACGATGTCGTCGACGCGTTCACCCGGGATGAAGCGGTCGACGACCTGCTTGGTGACGGGCGCCGCCGAGATCAGACGTCGTATCCGGTCGCTGCGCGACGCGGCGAGAATCACGGGACCCAGCACGGGGCACCTCCACAAACCAGCAGATAGAACCACCGTGAAACCTAAGGATCCCCCCGTTCGCCGACCATCGACAGCTGTCACGTATCCGTGCCGCAGATCTCAGACAGATGTATGAAGGGTCCTCGGGGATACGCGACAATGCCCGGGTGACGCCGGAAAGCTCAAGCCCTCACCCCGTGGGTGACTACCAGGATCTCGTCGACGAGATCTCCGCCCTGCTCGGCGCCCCGGCGACGCTGGAGAACCGCGACTTCGAGCTGATCGCCTTCGGCGCGTACGACAGCGAGGTCGAGCTCGATCCGTCGGCCCTGGACCCGGTCCGCACCCGCTCGATCCTGACCCGCCGCTCGACGACGGCGGTGCGGGAGTGGTTCGAGGGCTTCGGCATCACCCGGGCGACGGGCCCCGTCCGGATCCCGCCGACACCGGAGGCGGGGGTGCTCCGGGGGCGGGTCTGCCTGCCCGTCCGCCATCGGGGGGTCGTCCTCGGTTACGTCTGGCTCCTGGACGGCGACCCGGGCCCGACCGACGCCCAGCTGTCCGCCGCCATGGCGGTGACCTCGCGCATCGGCGCCCTCCTCGCGAACGAGGCGCAGGCCGGCGCCGATCTCACCCGGGAGCTGCGCGCGGTCCTGACCGCCGAGCACGACTGGGAGCGCGACATGGCCGTGGCGGAGCTGCGCGCGGCCCTCGGCCCCCGCGGCGACGGCGTCCACACGCTGGTGTGCGTGGCCCCCTGGCCGTACACCGACCCGGACGACGCGCCGTCCTTCCGTACGGTGCCCGGGGCGACCGCGCTGTGCACGGTGCCATGGGGCGCGGCAGGCCAGGGCTTGGCCCTGCTGGTCCGGCTCCGCTCGGCCGACACTCCGGCGCCGGCGCTCACCGCCGCCGCGCGGCTGCTGGAACGCGCGGGCGCGCACGCGGCGGCAGGGGTCTCGGGGGCCCGCGCGGGCCTCGCCGAGCTGGGCACCGACTGGCGGGAGGCTTCGGCGGCGGCCCGGGCGGCGCTGGCCGAGCCACGGCTGGGCCCGATCGCCGAGTGGCGCTCCATCGGCCCGTACCGGATGCTGACCGCGCTGCCTCCCGGCCTTCCCCAGGATCCGTCCGTCCGCGCCCTGCTCGCCCCCGCCCACCGTGAACTGGCCCGCACCGCAGAGGTCTTCCTCGATCACGCGGGCCAAGCCGGGCGCACCGCGGCCGAGTTGGGCATCCACCGGCAGACCCTCTACTACCGGCTCTCCCGCGTCGAGCAGCTCACGGGCCTGCGGCTGAGCGACGGCGAGGACCGACTGCTGCTGCACATGGCGCTGAAGGGGGCGCGGTTGTGACGGGCAGTGAGGGGGCGCGGCCGTGAGGGCGGCGGTGATGTCCTCCGGGGACGTCAACTCACCTGTATGAGCGGGAACAGCGCACTGAGACGCGGCAGACGGCGGTGCGACTCATCGTCGTCGCGGGCGTCCCAGCGTTCGCCGGCGGGGTCCGTGAGATCGGCGTCGCCGCCGACGAGGCTCTCCAGGGCGTCGTAGAAGTCTTCCTCCGTGCGGCCCGTGACGTGTTCCCAGGCCCGCACGGCGACATAGTCCAACTCCTCCCATTCCAGCACCTCATCGTCCTCCCAGTCCTGCGGCGGGCGGCCCGCGAGCCGCCGCACCCCGGGCACGTCGGCCAGGGAGTCCGGGTCACGGACGGCCCGGTCGAACGCGTCCCTGCCCAGGCCGACCAGCCAGAGCCGGAAGTAGAAGAAGGTGTCGTCGGAGCACCAACCCATGATCCGGTCGGCCGCGCCCCACAGGTCCCAGGTGAGCGCGGGGGCCAACACGCGGTCCAAGCTCTCCTGAAACCGCAGGAGTTCGCTCCCCGTACGGCCCTTCAACCGCTCGCACAGCCACTCCAACCGCTCGTCGGGGTCCGGTGTCGCCCGTCGGCATTCCTCGATCACGTCCCAGAACGTCTCGTCGTCCACGCATCCACCATGACAGGGGGCACTGACAACGCGAACGACCTGCGGGCTCGGGGCGAGAACCGGGGCCGGTGGGCGGGGCGCGTGGCGGCTTACCGGTGGCGCAAAACCACACTTCTGAAAATGATTGTCATCGTGCCACGGTCGGGCCCGTTGAATCTTTGACCACGCCCTTACTCAGAGTGTCCCGTGCGCGTCCCGGCCCGTTTCGTCCCGCTCACCGCGGTCACCACCGCGACCTCGGCCCTGCTCACGGGCTGCTTCTCGGCAGCGGGACCCGAGGAGGCCGGGAGCGGGGGGAAGCGGATACGGATCGCGATGATGCTGCCACCCCGCTCGGCCCTGTCCCCGCTCTCCGACGACGCGTTCAAGCTGTCGCGCTGGTCGACCGCCGAGACCCTGGTGAAGCTGAACGCGGAGGGCGACGCACAGCCCGCGCTCGCCACCGAGTGGAAGCAGTCGGGCAAGACGTGGACGTTCACGATTCGGGACGGCGTGACCTTCCACGACGGCACGAAGCTGACGAGCGAGGCCGTCGTCAACTCCCTCACCGAGGCGGCCACCGCCTCCCCCAAGCCCCGCATCCTCGACGGTGTGGAGTTGACGGCGAAGGCCGTGCCCCGCTCCGGCCACGGGCACCGGCACGACCGGCGTGGAAGCACCCTCGGCCGCCCGGAACTGAGAACGACCGGCCCCCCGCCCGTCCCGAGGTGAGAACAACCGGCTCCCCCGTCCCGAGGTGAGAACAGCCGGGGCCCGGCCACCCGAAGGTGGCCGGGCCCCGGCCTCACACCTGCGCGAGACTCAGACGAGGTTCACCGACCGCGCCGACGTCGCCCCGATCTCCTCGGCCACCTCGGCGAGCACCGCGGGCGGAACCGTGTCGTCCACGGTCAGCACCGCCAGCGCCTCCCCACCGGCCGTGGACCGCGCGACCTGCATCCCGGCGATGTTGATACCGGCCTCACCGAAGACGCGCCCCACGGTGCCGACGACACCGGGACGGTCCACGTAGCTGAGGACGACCATGTGGTCGGCGAGGGCGAGGTCCACGTCGTACTCACCGACCGCGACGATCTTCTGGTGGTGCTTCGGCCCGGCCAGGGTGCCGGACACCGACACCTCCTCGCCGCTGCCGAGCGTGCCGCGCACGGTGACGACATTGCGGTGGTCGGGCGACTCGGAGCTGGTGGTCAGCCGCACCTCGACGCCGCGCTCCTGCGCGAACAGCGGGGCGTTGACGTACGACACCGTCTCGTCGACTACGTCCTCGAAGACACCCTTGAGCGCGGACAACTCCAGCACCTTCACGTCGTGCTGGGTGATCTCGCCGTACACCTCGACGTCGAGGCGGACCGCGACCTCACCGGCGAGCGCGGTGAAGATCCGGCCGAGCCGCTCGGCGAGCGGCAGACCCGGCTTGACGTCCTCGGCGATGACACCGCCCTGGACGTTCACCGCGTCCGGGACCAGCTCACCGGCGAGGGCGAGGCGCACCGAGCGCGCCACCGCGATGCCCGCCTTCTCCTGGGCCTCGTCGGTGGAGGCGCCGAGGTGCGGGGTGCAGACGACCTCGTCCAGCTCGAACAGCGGCGAGTCGGTGCAGGGCTCCTTGGCGTACACGTCGAGGCCCGCGCCCGCGACCCGGCCCTCCTTGAGCGCCGAGTACAGCGCGGCCTCGTCGACGATCCCGCCGCGCGCGGCGTTGACGATGCGCACCGAGGGCTTCACCTTCTGCAGCGCCTCGGCACCGATCAGGCCGACCGTCTCGGGGGTCTTCGGCAGGTGGACGGTGATGAAGTCGGAGACCTCGAGCAGCTCGTCCAGCGACAGGACCTTGACGCCCATCTGCGCGGCGCGCGCGGGCTGCACGTAGGGGTCGTAGGCGACGACCTTCATGCCGAAGGCGGACATGCGCTGGGCCACCAGGGCGCCGATGCGGCCGAGGCCGACGACGCCGAGGGTCTTCTCGGCCAGCTCCACGCCCGTGTACTTGCTGCGCTTCCACTCGCCGTTCTTCAGCGCCGTGTTCGCCTGCGGGATGTGGCGGGCGGTGGCGAGGAGCAGACCGCAGGCCAGCTCGGCGGCGGTCACGATGTTCGAGGTGGGGGCGTTGACGACCATCACGCCGGCCTTGGTGGCGGCGGAGACGTCCACGTTGTCCAGGCCGACGCCGGCACGCGCGACGACCTTCAGCTTCTTCGCGGCGGCGATCGCCTCGGCGTCGACCTTGGTGGCCGAGCGGATCAGGATCGCGTCGACGTCGGCGATGGCGGGGAGCAGTTCGGCTCGGTCCGCTCCGTTGACGTTCCGGATCTCGAAGTCCGGGCCCAGCGCGTCGACGGTGGCGGGCGACAGCTCTTCAGCGATCAGTACGACTGGTTTCGAGCTCACGTGAGTCCTCACAAGTCCAATGCTGCGGACGGCCGTCCCGACGGCCGCAGGCGGTGGAGGGGAGTGACACCCGGAATTCCCCGGGGGTCGCTTGGCCGCGTGGAAGACGCACGACGCTGTGGGCCTGACGCGTATGTAGTCCAGCAGTGTAGTGGCGCCTGGAGCGTCGTCTCACGCCACTGCGGAAGTGTCACCCGGACGAGAAAAGCGAGGTCGGCCGTGGCACCGGGTGGACCCCGCCACGGCCGACCTCACGAGGTCACGCCTCTTCGTCGTTGACCCACGACATGAGCTTGCGCAGCTCCTTGCCCGTGGTCTCCAGCAGGTGCTCGGAGTCCTGGGTCTTGTACTCGTTGTACTTCTTCAGACCGCCGTGGTACTCGTCCATCCACTGCTGGGCGAAGGTGCCGTCCTGGATCTCGGCGAGGACCTTCTTCATCTCGGCCTTGGTGGCGTCCGTGATGATGCGGGGACCGGTGACGTAGTCGCCCCACTCGGCGGTCTCGGAGATCGACCAGCGCATCTTCTCCAGGCCGCCCTCGTACATGAGGTCGACGATCAGCTTCAGCTCGTGCAGGCACTCGAAGTACGCGATCTCCGGCTGGTAACCGGCCTCGGTCAGCGTCTCGAAGCCCGCCTTCACCAGCGCGGCCGTACCACCGCAGAGAACCGCCTGCTCGCCGAAGAGGTCGGTCTCGGTCTCCTCGGTGAAGGTGGTCTTGATGACGCCGGCGCGGGTGCCGCCGATGCCCTTGGCGTACGAGAGCGCCAGCGCGAACGCGTTGCCCGTGGCGTCCTGCTCGACGGCGGCGATACACGGAACGCCGCGGCCCTCCTCGTACTGGCGGCGGACCAGGTGGCCCGGGCCCTTGGGGGCGACCATGCAGACGTCGACGCCGGCCGGGGGCTTGATGAAGCCGAAGCGGATGTTCAGGCCGTGGCCGAAGAACAGCGCGTCGCCGTCCTTCAGGTTGTCCTTGATGTGGTCCTCGTAGACCTGGGCCTGGATCGGGTCCGGGACGAGGATCATGATGACGTCGGCCTCGGCGGCGGCCTCCGACGGGGTCACCACGCGCAGGCCCTGCTCCTCGGCCTTCGCCTTGGACTTGGAGCCCTCGTGCAGACCGACGCGGACGTCGACACCCGAGTCGCGCAGGGACAGCGCGTGGGCGTGGCCCTGGCTGCCGTAGCCGATGACCGCGACCTTGCGGCCCTGGATGATGGACAGGTCGGCGTCAGCGTCGTAGAACAGCTCGGCCACTTTGGGTTCTCTCCTTGAGTGCAGGTGTTGCGTCCCACCGTATGACGGCGGGCGGAATGAAGGTCTGCGGGTCTCGGCATGCGGGCGGCCGCGCGTCGTCGGCCGCCCGTTTCGTGCGTCAGGCCGATCGGTCCAGGGCGCGCAGCGAGCGGTCCGTGATCGAACGAGCGCCGCGGCCGATCGCGATCGTGCCGGACTGGACCAACTCCTTGATGCCGAACGGCTCCAGCATCTTGAGCATGGCGGTCAGCTTGTCGCTGGACCCGGTGGCCTCGATGGTGACGGCCTCCGGGGAGACGTCGACGGTCTTGGCGCGGAACAGCTGGACGATCTCGACGATCTGGGAGCGCGTCTCGTTGTCGGCGCGCACCTTCACCAGAACGAGTTCCCGCTGAACGGCGGAGCCCGGCTCCAGTTCGACGATCTTCAGGACGTTGACGAGCTTGTTGAGCTGCTTCGTCACCTGCTCCAGGGGCAGTTCCTCGACCACCGTCACCACGATGGTGATGCGGGAGATCTCGGGGTGCTCGGTGACACCGACCGCGAGCGAGTCGATGTTGAAGCCGCGGCGGGAGAACAGGGCGGCGATCCGGGCCAGGATGCCGGGGGTGTTCTCCACCAGGACGGAGAGCGTGTGCTTGGACATGGTCGGGTTCCTTTACCTACGGCTCTCAGTCGTCTTCGTTGTCGCCGAAGTCGGGGCGGACGTCCCGGGCGGCCATGATCGTGTCGTTGGAGGTGCCGGCGGCGACCATCGGCCACACCATCGCGTCCTCGTGCACGACGAAGTCGACGACGACCGGGCGGTCGTTGATCGAGTTCGCCTCCTCGATGACCTTGTCGAGGTCGTCCGGGGACTCGCAGCGGATGGCGTAACAGCCCATGGCCTCCGACAGCTTGACGAAGTCGGGGACGCGGGTGCCGCGGGCGTTGGGGTTGACGTCGTCCGGACCGCTGTGCAGCACCGTGTTGGAGTAGCGCTGGTTGTAGAACAGCGTCTGCCACTGACGCACCATGCCGAGGGCGCCGTTGTTGATGATGGCGACCTTGATCGGGATGTTGTTCAGGGCGCAGGTGGTCAGTTCCTGGTTGGTCATCTGGAAGCAGCCGTCGCCGTCGATCGCCCAGACGGGCCGCTCCGGGGCTCCGGCCTTGGCGCCCATGGCGGCCGGGACCGCGTACCCCATCGTGCCGGCGCCGCCCGAGTTCAGCCAGGTGGCGGGCTTCTCGTACTGGATGAAGTGGGCGGCCCACATCTGGTGCTGGCCGACGCCCGCCGTGAAGATCGTGCCCTCGGGGGCGAGCTGACCGATGCGCTCGATGACCGCCTGCGGGGAGAGCGAGCCGTCGTCCGGCTGGTCGTAGCCGAGCGGGTAGGTCTCGCGCCAGCGGTTGAGGTCCTTCCACCAGGCGCTGTAGTCGCCCTGTCCGCCCTCGCTGTGCTCCTTCTGCACCGCCTGGATCAGGTCGGCGATGACCTCGCGGGCGTCGCCCACGATCGGCACGTCGGCCGCGCGGTTCTTACCGATCTCCGCCGGGTCGATGTCCGCGTGGACGATCTTGGCGAACGGCGCGAAGCTGTCCAGCTTGCCGGTGACCCGGTCGTCGAAGCGGGCGCCGAGCGCGACGATCAGGTCGGCCTTCTGCAGGCCGGTGACGGCGGCGACCGAGCCGTGCATGCCGGGCATGCCCAGGTGCTGCGGGTGGCTGTCGGGGAACGCGCCGAGCGCCATCAGGGTGGTGGTGACGGGGGCGCCGGTCAGCTCGGCCAGCACCTTCAGCTCGGCCGTGGCCCGCGCCTTGAGGACACCGCCGCCGACGTACAGGACGGGCCGCTTGGCGGCGGTGATCAGCTTGGCGGCCTCGCGGATCTGCTTGGCGTGCGGCTTGGTGACGGGCCGGTAGCCGGGCAGGTCCATGGCGGGCGGCCAGCTGAAGGTGGTCTTCGCCTGGAGGATGTCCTTGGGGATGTCGACCAGGACCGGTCCCGGGCGGCCGGTGGAGGCGATGTGGAACGCCTGCGCGATGGCCTTGGGGATGTCCTCCGGCTTGGTGACCAGGAAGCTGTGCTTGGTGATCGGCATGGTGATGCCGACGATGTCCGCCTCCTGGAAGGCGTCCGTACCGATCGCCTTGGACACAACCTGTCCGGTGATCGCGACCAGCGGCACGGAGTCCATGTGCGCGTCCGCGATCGGGGTGACCAGGTTGGTGGCGCCCGGCCCGGACGTCGCCATGCACACCCCGACCTTGCCGGTGGCCTGCGCGTAACCGGTGGCCGCGTGGCCGGCGCCCTGCTCGTGGCGGACCAGGACGTGCCGCACCCGCTTGGAGTCCATCATCGGGTCGTACGCCGGCAGGATGGTGCCCCCGGGGATGCCGAATACGGTGTCGGCCCCGACCTCCTCAAGCGAGCGGATGAGGGACTGCGCACCCGTGACGTGCTCGACGGGGATGGTCGGTCCTCCGGATCGGGGCCGCGGCTGCGGATGGTGGGCCCCGGTGGCCTGCTCGGTCATCGGCATTCTCTTCTCGATGCTGAGGGTGTTTTGCGAGGTTCGTGCGGTGTGCGGCTCGCGCCGACTGGTGCCCGTGCAACAAAAAACCCCTCCTTGCCACGAGGCAAGCGAGGGGAGCGCGCCGGGTACGGTCGCTGGGGATTCCGGATCGCCGTCCGGTGGGTCCCAGCTTCAGCCGACGCGCTTTCCAAGTACGAGGATTCGGGTGCGCATGGCACTGACCCTCCCCCTCGCGCGCACCGCGTGTCAAGCGGGTGGGACGGGAGTCTCATTATGTGAGCGAAGGGCACTTCCGCCTCCGTAGACAGCGGGTACACCACCTGTGTACACCCCCGCGCCCCGCCATGCCCGCTCACCCCCGACACGCCCCTCGGGCTCTCTCGCGCCACCCGCGAACGCCGGTTCGGCGGGCCCCCCGGGCACCGGGTAGTGCCCGAGGGACAGGGCCCGGCGGAGCCGGTACTCGTCCAGCGGTCCGGAGAAGGCCGCGCCCTGGCCGTGGGTGCAGCCCATGGCGCGCAGGACGACCACCTGTTCGGGCAGGTCCACGCCGTCGGCGACGGACTGGAGCCCCAGGTCGTCGGCAATGCGCAGCAGCCCCCGGGTGATCTTGTGCAGCCGGGTGGACTCGACGATTCCCTCGACGAGGCTCCGGTCCAGCTTCAGCATGTCGACCGGGAGCCGGCGCAGTGCCGTGATGGGCGCGTGGCCGCTGCCGAGGCCGTCCAGGGCGATCCTGACACCGAGCCGCCGCAGATGGTGCAGGCGGCGCTCCAGCTCGTCGAGCGGGCCCTTGAGCTCGGTGTCGGAGAGCTCGACCACCAGGGAGCCGGAGGGCAGCCCGTGGCGGGTCAGGAGCGCCTCCACCGAGCCCGGGGGCAGCGAGCGGTCCAGCAGGCGCCGGGCGCTCATCCGGACGGACACCGGGACGTTCAGGCCGTTGCTGAGGCGGTCGGCGGCCTGCTCGACAGCCTGTTCCAGCATCCAGCGGCCCAGTTCGGCGGTCTTGTCGCTGTCCTCGGAGACCCGCAGGAACTCGGCGGGCGTGAACAGCACCCCCTGGGACGAGCGCCAGCGGGCCGCCGAGGCGACCGACGAGATCCGGCCGGTCTCCAGCTCCACGACGGGCTGGTTCAGCAGCATGAACTCGCCGTCGTGCAGCGCGGCCCGCAGCCGGGTGGCCAGCTCGGCCTTGCGTACGACGTCCTGCTGCATCTGGGGCTTGTACAGCTCGACGCGGCCCTTGCCGGACGCCTTGGCGCGGTACATGGCGAGGTCGGCGTTGCGCAGCAGCTCGCCCGCGCCGAGGCCGGGCTCGGCGAAGGAGACCCCGATGGAGGCGGCCACCCGGACGTCGTTGCCGTCGATGGTGTACGGCTGCGAGAGGGCGACCCTGAGCCGGTCGGCGAGCTCCAGGATGTGCTGTTCCCGGGCGGTGCGGTCGCGGGAGCCGTCACCGACGATCAGGGCCGCGAACTCGTCCCCTCCGAGGCGGGAGGCGGTGTCCCCCTGCCGGACGGCGTCCTGGAGTCTGCGGGCGGCCTGGACGAGCAGTTCGTCCCCGGCCTGGTGCCCGATGGTGTCGTTGACGGCCTTGAACCCGTCGAGGTCGATGAAGAGCACCGCCGTGTTGCGCAGGGCGAGGCCCCGGTCGGAGGAGCGGCGGCCGGAGAGCGCCTGCTGGACGCGCTTGGTGAACAGGGCGCGGTTGGGCAGGTCGGTGAGCGGGTCGTGCTCGGCGTTGTGCTGCAGCTGGGCCTGCAGGCGCACTCTTTCGGTCACGTCCCGGCTGTTGAAGATGAGGCCGCCGTGGTGGCGGTTGACCGTGGACTCCACGTTCAGCCAGCCTCCCCCGCTCCCGGCCTCGCTCGACCGGGACCCACCCCCGGCCTTGAAACGGCACTCGATGCGGGTGGTGGGCTCCTCGGCGGGGTCGGCGGCGAGGAAGCGGCGCACCTCGTGGACGACGCAGCCGAGGTCCTCGGGGTGGATGATCGAGGCCAGCTCCTTGCCGACGAGCTCCTCCGCGGGGCGACCGTAGACCCCGGCGGCGGCCGGGCTGACGTAGCGGAGGATGCCGTTCGGCGCGGCGATCATGATGACGTCGCTGGAGCCCTGGACCAGGGAGCGGAAGTGGTTCTCCTTCTGGGCCAGTTCCTGGGTGAGGGTGATGTTGTCCAGGAGCATGATGCCCTGGCGGACGACGAGGGCCAGCACGACGGTGCAGGCGGTGATGAGCACCACGCGGTCGACGCTGCGGCCGTTGAGGACGTTGTAGAGGATGCCCAGGGTGCAGACGGCCGCGGCCAGGTACGGAGTGAGCGCGGCCAGGGATCCGGCGATGGGGCGGTTGGCCGGATAGCGACTGTGACCTCCTCCCTGGAGGAGCACATGGACATGCCCTCCCTGCGAGCCGTCGTGCCGGTGGCCGGACTGCGCCTCGTGGCGGCGGGCCGCGCGCACGTCGGCCCGCTGGCCGGGGATGTGCTCGTGCACCACGCGCCCGTGCCCGCCCTCGTCCGCCTGTCCGCCGCGCTGGCCGGCCCAGGGGGCGTAGGCGAGGAGCAGGGAGCCCGCGAACCAGCCGGCGTCGAGGAGCTGACCGGACTGGTAGCTGGTGTGCAGCAGGGGCGAGGTGAACAGGGCGTCGCACATCACGGTGAGCGCGAGGGCGCCGATCGCGGTGTTGACCGCGGAGCGGTGCATCGATGACCGGCGGAAGTGCAGGGCGAGCACCATGCTGACCAGGGCGATGTCGAGCAGCGGGTAGGCCAGCGAGAGCGCGGTGTGCGCGGTGTTGGAGTTCTCCAGCTGCGCGGTCTGGGCGAGCGCCAGGCTCCAGGAGAGGGTGACCAGGGAACCGCCGATGAGCCAGGAGTCCAGGGCGAGGCAGACCCAGCCGGCTTTGGTCACCGGCCTCTTGGCCAGCACCAGCAGGCCGACGATGGCGGGTGGCGCGAAGCAGAGGAAGAACAGGTCCGCGTAGCTCGGCTCGGGCACGGGTCGCTCCAGGACGACCTCGTACCAGCCCCAGACGCCGTTGCCCAGGGCCGCCATGGCGGAGGAGAGGGCGAACAGCAGCCAGGCGGGTCGAAAGCGGCTGCGGCGGCTGCGCGCGTAGCGGAAGCAGGAGACGGCCGCGGCCGCCGCGGCGGCACTGAGCCCGAAGTCACCCATGACGAGGGCGACTTGCTCATTGCCCCAGCCGAAGGCGGCACCGACGGCGTAGGCCGCGCAGAGCAGGGCGAGGACCAGCTGGGCCCGCATGGTCGCGCCGCCACGGCGGGACGACCGCCCGCCGGTCGACTGCGACCCGGGCAGCGGGCCGGCGGCCCTGAGCGTGCGGTCCAGCGTGGAGGCGGTGGTCGGGCGGGTGCTCACGGGGTCTCCCCGGTGAGCACCGCTCCCGTGTCCCGCCGGTCGCGCTGCGTCAGGTGGATGTGCTTTCTGCGGCTGCTGTGCCTGCGGAATTGACCGTGACCGCCGCGGCCGCCGTGGCTCCCGTGCGGGTGCCTCCGCGTCGCAGCTCGCCAGGGCCGCCGTCGGCGGCTCCGCCGCGTCGGATCGTTCGTCCATAGGCCGTGCATCGCCCGTCGCCCCCCTCGCTGTCTCAAGTCCGTCCCCGGCGCCGAACGGTGCGCGGCGCAGCCCCTGTCGGGGACGATACACCAGTCTCGTCACTCAGGGACATAGTTCCTCTACGCTCAGTGACCACCTGCGGCAACACGAGCACGTTCCGCTTCCGAAGGAATGCGGAGGGTGCCCGAAGTGGATTACGCGTCGTCCGTCTCGCCTGTCGTAAGGACCACGTTGCGCAGTGGCTCCCGGTTCACGAAGCGCCCCAACTGGTCCAGCAGCAGCCTTTTGGCACGGGGCAGGAAGGCCGACGTGGGGCCGCCGACGTGCGGGCTGATGAGCACCCCGGGCGCGTGCCAGAGCGGGTGCCCGGGCGGCAGCGGCTCGGGGTCGGTGACGTCGAGCGCCGCGATGATCCGGCCGTTGTCCAGTTCCGCCAGCAGTGCCTTGGTGTCGACGACGCCTCCGCGGGCAACATTCACCAAGAGGGCCCCGTTCTTCATATGGGCCAGGAAATCGGCGTTGACCAGGCCTTTCGTCTGTTCCGTGAGAGGCGTGGACAGGATCACGACATCCGCCTGCGGCAGCAGGGAGGGCAGCTCGGTGAACGAATGCACCGGTCCGCGCGCCGTGGTGCGCTCAGAGCGCGCGACGCGCGCCACCCGCGCCACCTCGAAGGGTACGAGCCGGTCCTCGATGGCGGCGCCGATCGCGCCGTAACCGACGATCAGCACGGTCCTGTCGGCGAGCGCGGGGCGGAAGTCGCCCGTCCAGCGCTCCTGTTGCTGGGCCCGGACGAAGTCGGGGACGCCGCGCAGCGAGGCGAGGGTCAGGGTGAGCGCGAGTTCGGCCGTGCTGGCCTCGTGCACTCCGCGGGCGTTGCACAGCTGGACACCGGGAGCGACGACCGAGAGCCGGGCCGTGATGTCGTCGACCCCCGCCGTGAGCGTCTGGACGACACGCAGGCTCCGCATGGACGCCAGCGGGTTGCCCGCCACTCCGCGGCGCTTCATGTAGGGGACCACGTAGAAGACGCAGTCGGCGGGGTCGCCGGGGTAGGGCTGAGTGCCGTCCTCGCCCCCGTCCCAGAAGAGGTAGTTGGGGCCCTGCGGGAGCCCCTCGATCTCGTCCGGCGGAATGGAGAGCCACACGTCGGCGGTCACGTCCGGGACCGGGTGGGCAGTCGCGTCAGCAGTCATGCTCCGGAGGCTATGTCAGGTACCCGCTACGGCAGAGGTTAGGTTGGGGGTTCGGGAGAGGGAGGGTCACGACCAGGTGGAGCGCAGGACGATCGGCGCGGCGACGCTCGAGGTGGGGGCCGTAGGACTCGGGTGCATGCCGATGAGCTGGGCGTACACCGGGTCGCGGCAACGGGGCGACGAGTCGATGCGGACGGTGCACCGGGCCCTCGACCTCGGCACCACACTGCTGGACACGGCCGACATGTACGGCCCCTTCACCAACGAGCTGCTGGTGGGCCGGGTACTGAAGGAGCGCCGCGCGGAGGCCTTCGTCTCCACCAAGGTGGGCCTGCTGGTGGGCGAGCAGCACATCGTGGCCAACGGCCGCCCCGGCTATGTGAAGCGTGCCTGTGACGCCTCCCTGCGCCGGCTCCAGACCGATGTCATCGACCTCTACCAGCTCCATCGCGCGGACCCCGAGGTGCCCGTGGAGGAGACGTGGGGTGCGATGGCGGAACTCGTCCAGGCCGGGAAGGTGCGGGCGTTGGGCCTCTGCGCGGTGGGCGCGCGGGCGGGCCGCCGGCCGGGGGCGGGCGTGCACGACACCACGCTGCGCCAGCTCCAGCGGGTCCAGCAGGTCTTCCCGGTGAGCGCGGTGCAGGCGGAGTTGTCGGTCTGGTCGCGGGAGGCCCTGGACGCCCTCCTCCCCTGGTGCGTGGCCCGCGGCATCGGTTTTCTCGCCGCCATGCCTCTGGGGAACGGTTTCCTCACCGGCACCCTGACACCGGGCGGGGGCTTCGAGCCGGACGACCTCCGGGCCCGCCACCCCCGGTTCACCGCGGAGATGATGGCGGCCAACCAGCCCCTCGTCGTCGGCCTGCGCCGGGTCGCGGCCCGGCACGGGGCGGAGGTGACCCCGGCCCAGGTCGCCCTGGCTTGGATCCTGTCCCTCGGGCCCCATGTGGTCCCGGTGCCGGGCACGAAGCAGGCGCGGTGGGTGACGGAGAACGCGGCGGCCCACGCGCTGCGCCTGACCCCGGAGGACCTGGCCGAGGTGGCGGGCCTTCCGCCCGCGCGGGGATCCTGGGACTGAGGCCCGCCCCAGGCTTGGCACGGGCGTCGGCATCGGCATCGGCATCGGCATCGGCATCGGCATCGGCATCGGCATCGGCATCGGCAGAAAGATCCGCTGGTTCGGGCGGAGGTGGAACTTGTGGGGCGCTCGCGGTGTAAGACAAGTAGAAGTTCCACGCCGAAGGGATCGTGATGGTGCAACGTCGAGTGGTGACGGCCGCGTTGGCCGCAGCCGTGCTCCTGGTGACGACCGGCTGCTCCTCCGACGACGGAGAGAAGCCGGACGCGGCCGGCAGCTCACCCCCGAGCAGCAGCAGCGCCGGTTCGTCCCCACCCGACCGGGCGGCGGACGAGGCGCCCCCGGCGAAGGGGTCGGTGAAGGTGGTCCGCACCGTCGCCGAGGACCTCGACACCCCCTGGGGCCTCGCGCCCCTCCCCGAGGGCGGCCTCCTCGTCTCCTCCCGTGACGAGGGCACGATCAGCAGAATCGACGAGAAGACCGGCAAGCGGACCGAGCTCGGCGAGGTGCCCGGCGTCGCCCCGGCCGGCGAGGGCGGCCTCATGGGCATCGCCGTCTCCCCGGAGTACGCCTCCGACCACATGATCTACGCGTACTTCACCTCGGAGTCCGACAACCGCATCGTGCGGATGCTGTACGACCCCCAGAAACCGGCCGGCGAACAGCTCGGCGCCCCCGACACCATCCTCCGCGGCATCCCCAAGGGCACCAACCACAACGGCGGCCGTCTCGCCTTCGGCCCCGACCGGATGCTGTACGCGAGCACGGGCGAGCGGTACGAGGGCCCCCTGGCCCAGGACAAGAAGTCCCTCGGCGGCAAGATCCTCCGCATGACCCCGGAGGGACAGCCCGCTCCGGGCAACCCCTTCGACGACTCCGTCGTCTACTCGTACGGCCACCGCAATGTGCAGGGCCTCGCGTGGGACTCCGAACAGCGCCTGTTCGCCTCGGAGTTCGGCCAGAACACCTGGGACGAGCTGAACCACATCCGCCCCGGTGGGAACTACGGCTGGCCGGAGGTGGAGGGCGAGGGCGGCAAGTCCGGCTATGTCGACCCGGTGGCCGTGTGGAGCACGGAGGAGGCCTCCCCGAGCGGGATCGCCATAGCGGAGGGTTCGGTCTGGATGGCGGGCCTGCGTGGCCAGCGGCTGTGGCGCATCCCCCTCGACGGCACCGAGACCGCCGCCGAACCGCAGGCCTTCCTGGAGGGCGACCACGGCCGACTCCGCACGGTGGTCTCCGCCGGCGGTGACAAGCTCTGGCTGGTGACCAGCGAGACGGACGGCCGTGGTTCCCCCGAGGGGGGTGACGACAAGATCCTGGAGCTGAAGGTGTCGTAGGCCTCCCCCTACTCCTCGGCCGCCGTGCTACTCCTCGGCCGCCGTGGCGGACTCGGCCTCTTTTTCCACGGGCTCGGGCGGGCGTACGACGACCTTCCCGGACGCGAGGTCTATCGGTCCGCGTCCCGGATCGTTGTCCCCGACGTCCTCGCGGGTCAGTGCCAGCCGGTTCTCCTCGTCACGGGTGTGCTTGCGGCCAGGTGCGAACAGTTCCTCGAAAGCGTTGAACACCGTGTTCCCTCCCCAGGGCCACGAGGCGGCGGGCGGTCGGTCCCGGTCGAACAGCGGAGCCTCGACGGTCCTCCCCACCATCATCGCGCTGCCAGCCGTTCTCCGTCCCCCGCCGGAGCCAGCCCGACACGATGGGCCACCGCCGCCGCCTCGCCCCGGCTGGAGACGCCGAGCTTGGCGAGGATGTTGGAGACGTGGACGCTCGCCGTCTTCGGGGAGATGAAGAGTTCCTCGGCTATCTGGCGGTTGGTGCGGCCGGCGGCCACCAGGCGGAGGACGTCGTCCTCCCGGTCGGTGAGGCCGAGCGCGGCCACGGGGTCGGCGGGGGTGAGAGCCGGCTCGGGGGCGCGGCTCAGGGCGAGGCGGGCCCGGCGGGCGAGGAGGGCGACCTCGTCGGCGAGGGGGCGGGCGCCGAGATGGTCGGCGACGGCGGCGGCCAGCCGCAGGAGTTCGGTCGCGCGATCCCGGGCCTCGTCGTCGGTGCCGCCGGCCAGCAGGGCCTCGGCGAGGCGGTGCCGGACGCGGGCGAGGTCGTAGGGCCGTTCCAGGGGCTCGAAGGCGGTGACGACGTCGGACCAGACGTCGGGGGCCGTGGTGCCCTCGGCGCGCTGGAGTTCGGCGCGCACCCAGCACTCGTGGGCGAGCCAGATCGGTGAGCCGGTGGTGAGCTTCTTGACCGCGGTGAAGATGCGGTCGAGGATCTCGGCGCGGCCGGGCCCGGCGGCCGGCAGGGCGCGGGCGTCGGCCTCGGCGGTGGCGGCGGTGAGGAGCAAGGGCCAGGCGTAGCGCTGGGTGCCGACGGAGAAGCCGGTGTCGAGTACGCGGGTCAGTTCCGTGCGGGCGTCGTCAAGTCGGCCCTCGGCGGCGGCGATGCCGAGGGTGAGGAAGGAGAGCGGCAGGTCGTTCTGGGGCATGGGGTTGTGGTGGCCGTAATGGCCGCGGGCGGCGGCCAGTTGACCGCGGGCCTCGGCGATGTCACCGCGGGCGAGGGCGACGGAGGCGTGGATGAGGGTGCTGAGGCCTCGGGGCTTGTGGCTGGAGACGACGCTCTGGGCCATGCGCACCGATTCCAGAGCCTCGTCCCAGCGGCCCAGGGAGAGCAGGGACTCGGCGAGGTTGCCCCAGACCCAGGCCTCGGACTCCAGCAGGCCGCGGCGTCGGGTGACGTCGATGCCTTCCTTCAGCAGGCGCACGGCGTCCTGGGAGCGTCCGATGCCTTCCAGGCAGGACGGGATGTTCACATAGGAGCGGCCGACGACGGCGGCGGGGCCGCGTTCGAGGGCGCGGCGGCGGACCTCCTCCATGACCTCGATGCCCGTCTCGACGTCACCGGCGTCGACCATCAGACCGCCGAGGGTGAGGCGGGCGTTGAGCTCGATGTCCTCGGCGCCCACCATCCGGGCGTAGTCGACGGCGCGCTGGGCGTCGGAGAGGGCGTCGGGGCCGGGGGCGTGCAGCATGGACCAGCCGGCCACCCGGGAGAGCACCTCGGCGTGCACCTCGGAGGGCGGCAGGCCGCGGACGAGGTCCTGGGCGGTGGCGAGTTCCTTCCAGCCGTCGCCCCGGGCGAGCCCCTCGGTCAGCATGGAGCGCTGGACCCAGAACCAGGCGGTGCGCAGCGGGTCGCTCCCGTCCGCGAGCAGATCCAGTGCGCGCCGGGTGATCCGCATGGCCCGTTCCCGCTCTCCGCACAGCCGTCCGGCGACCGCGGCCTCGGCCATGAGGTCGAGGTAGCGCAGCGGGGTGGTGGCGGGGTCGCAGCCGCAGGGCGGGTAGACCTCGGTGTAGTCGACGGGGCGGAGGGAAGCGCGTACGGGCTCGGGGGCGGTGTCCCAGAGCTCCATCGCCCGCTCCAGGAGGCGTAGTTGCTCGGCATGGGCGTGCCGGGAGCGGGCCTCGGCGGAGGCGACGAGGACGGCCGGCAGGGCCTTGGCGGCGTCGTGGGCGTGGTACCAGTAGCTGGCCAGGCGGGTGGCTCGGCCGTCGGTGGGGACGAGGGCCGGGTCGGCCTCCAGGGCCTCGGCGTAGCGGCGGTTGAGGCGGGAGCGTTCGCCGGGCAGCAGGTCGTCGCTGACGGCCTCGCGGACCAGGGAGTGGCGGAAGCGGTAGCCGTCGCCGGCGGGGGCGGCGAGCAGGATGTTGGCGCCGACAGCGGCCCTCAGGGCCTCGATGAGGTCGTCCTCGGGGAGCCCGGCCACTGCCGCGAGCAGGGCGTACTCCACGGTGGAGCCGCCCTCGGCGACGATGCGGGCGATCCGTTGGGCGTCCTCGGGGAGCCGTTCGACGCGGACGAGGAGCAGGTCGCGCAGGGAGTCGGTGAGGCCGGGGCAGCCGCCGTCGTGGACGGCGACGGCGAGTTCCTCGACGAAGAAGGCGTTGCCGTCGGAGCGGTCGAAGATCTCGTCCACGCGCTCCGGTTCGGGTTCGGTGGCGAGGATGCCGGCGAGTTGGTGGCCGACCTCGGCGCGGTTGAAGCGGGGCAGTTCGACGCGGCGGACGGTGCGCAGGCGGTCGAGTTCGGCGAGGAGGGGGCGCAGCGGGTGGCGGCGGTGGATGTCGTCGGAGCGGTAGGTGGCGAGGACGACGAGGCGGCCGGTGCGCAGCGTGCGCAGGAGGTAGGAGAGGAGGTGGCGCGTGGAGGCGTCGGCCCAGTGCAGGTCCTCCAGGACGAGGACGATCGTGCGGTCGGCGGCGAGGCGTTCCAGCAGGCGGGCGGTGAGTTCGAAGAGGCGCGCGGTGCCCTCCTCGTCGTGCCGTGCGCGCGGAGTCTCGCCCAACTCGGGCAGCAGCCGGGCCAGTTCCTGTTCCTGGCCGGCGGCCGCGGCGGCGAGTTCGTCGGGCAGGCTGCGGCGCAGGGCGCGCAGTGCGGTGGAGAAGGGTGCGTAGGGCAGGCCGTCTGCACCGATCTCGACGCAGCCGCCGAGGGCGACGACCGCGCCCCCGCGCGCGGCCTCGCCGGTGAACTCCTCGACCAGGCGGGTCTTGCCGACCCCGGCCTCCCCGCCGAGCAGCAGTGCCTGCGGGCCTGCGCCCCCGTCTCCTCTGTCTCCCCTGTTTCCCGCCGCGTTCGCGGCGCCTCCATCGGCGCGGGTCAATGCCTCGCGCAGCACCTTCAGTTCGTCGGTACGCCCCACGAACACCGGACTGACGGACCTGGTCTCCACAGCGCCGAGCATTGCACGGCCCTCGGACACTCGGGCACCGAATATTCCCTCAGCAGAGCCCGGGAAGTCCGGTTGTGGGGCGGCCGTGGGTGGTGCGGGGTCGCTCGCGCGGTTCCCCGCACCCCTCAGCAGCATGGGCTCACGCCCCATCTCCCCCACGCCCCGCGTTCACGCGGCGCGGAGGAAACGGAGCTTGCGTGGGCGTTCACCCTGCCCTCCGTGTTCCATGTCGCGTTCCTCGCGCCGGGCGCGGCGGGCCTCGCGGACCCGGCGGTACTGCTCCGCCTCGCGGATCAGCTCGGCGGAACGGATCTGCTGGAGCTCGTACTCGAACATCTGTTACCCCTCGTGAAGCGTCGGTCTCGGCTCGCTTGCCGCGATGCCTCAACCTTCGTCCGTGAGGGGGGTGCGTCACATCGGGAGAGTTCCGCATCTTGAACGCCGGAAGGGCCTTAGGCCCGCCGTAGGCATACCTACGGCGGGCCTAAGGCCCCTCAGAAGCAGTCGCTCCGCCCGGACCGGGCGGGCGCGTCAGGTCTTAGGCAGTGCGAGCAGGAGGTCGGAGTACTTCAGAGCGGCCAGCACCAGCCCGATGAAACCGACCGAGACACCGGCCCAGGCGACCGACTTGATCCACGGTGCCTGTACCTGGTCGGGGTCGCCGAACGCGGGCCGCACCAGTACGGCCACGCCGACGATCAGGCCGACCAGCGCGAAGACGCCGCCCCACAGGGCGGAGGCCTGCCAGGCGTCGCCGTAGACGGCCTGGAGCTGGGTGGCGACGGTCGCGTTCGTCGCGGCCTGCATCTCCAGCTGCCCGGTGATCTCCTCACGCGCGGAGGCGACGGTGCCGACCCAGCCGCCCGTCAGGGAGACGAGGCCCAGCACCACCGACACAATGCCGGCGGCACCCTGACCGACGCCCGGCGTCGCCTTCGCGGTGGCCGGCGGGAACTCCTCGTCGAACTCTCCGGCCTCGTCGGAGGCGTCGGCGCCGTCGGTCTCGACCGAGTCGCCGGCCGGCGTCGCGGTCTCCTCCCGGGCCGCGTCCTCCTTGGTGACGTCGGTGCCCTTCACCGACTCGTCGTCGTTCCTGGCCTCGGCGCCCGTGTCGGCCCCGGTCTCGTCAACTGTCTTGGTTCCCATACCTCGCACCGTACGAATGTTGTCTGAGAGGTTTCTTAACGCTCGCTGTGACCGTCGCGAGCGCGTGCCGCACGCCATTCGGGCGCCAGGACGGACCATATCTCCAAGTCGTGCCGGACGCCCCGATGGGGATACCTCTCCCGCTGCACACCGTCCCTGACCATGCCGAGCCGCCGCGCCACGTTCAGGCTCGGCGTATTGCCGGAGGCCGCGATCCACTCGACGCGGTGGATCGCGCGGACGTCGACGGCCCAGTCGATGAGGATCCGCATCGCGCGGGTGACCAGTCCCCGTCCGGTGCCGGCGGGCTCCAGCCAGCAGCCGACCTCGCAGTTGGCGTTCTCCGCGTCGAAGTTGAGGAAGAGGACCCCGCCGACGAGCTTGCCGTCCAGCCAGATCCCGTGCAGGGAGCCGGTGTCGGCGGAGCGCATGTCGGCGTACCGCTGGAGGACGGCGCGCGCGCCCTCGACGTCCGTGGCGCTCTGTCCGAAGGGGACGTACTGGTTGATGAAGTCCCGTCCCCGCTCCAGGTGGGCGAGGAACTCCTCGGCGTGCCAGGGCTCCAGGGGCCGCAGTTGGGCTCCGTCGTCACCCAGGGATATCGCGTACATCCGTCGGCCGCTCCTTCTCCACGTCTTCCACCACGACGTCCGCGAGCCTCTCATGGGCGGCGCGGGTCTCGGGCGGCTCGATGCTGATGCGGGGCATGCGGCGGTCGAGCCAGCGCGGCAGCCACCAGTTGGCGCCGCCGAGCAGGTGCATGAGGGCGGGGACGAGGAGCGTACGCAGGACGAAGGCGTCCAGGGCGACGGCGGCGGCGAGCGCGATGCCGAACATGGCGATCACACGGTCGCCGCTGAGCACGAAGGCGAGGAAGACGGAGATCATGATGACCGCCGCGGAGTTGATCACCCGGCTGGTCTCGGCGAGGCCGACCCGGACCGCGCGCCGGTTGTCGCCGGTCTCCAGCCACTCCTCGTACATCCGGCTGACCAGGAAGACCTGGTAGTCCATGGAGAGCCCGAAGAGGACCGAGACCATGATCACGGGGAGGAAGGGTTCGATGGGCCCGGCCCGGCCGAGGCCGAGCAGCTCGCTCCCCCAGCCCCACTGGAAGATCGCGACGACCACGCCGAACGCGGCGGCGACGGCGGCCACGTTCATCGCGGCGGCCTTGAGCGGTATCCCGACGGACCGGAAGGCGAGCAGGAGCAGCAGACAGCCGAGGCCGATGACGACGCCGACGAACAGCGGGAGCTTGCCGACGATGACGTCCGCGAAGTCGTCGTATCCGGCGGTCACCCCGCCGACGTGCAGATCGAGGGAGGTGCCGGTCTCGGCGCGCGGCAGCACCTCGTCGCGCAGTCGTTCGACCAGCTCGCTGGTCCTCGCGGACTGCGGGGAGGAGTCGGGTACGACGGTGAGGTACGCGGTGTCGCCGTCGGCGCTGAAGGTCACCGGGGTCACCACCGAGACGCCCTCGGTGGCCCTGAGTGTGGTGTCGAGGTGGTCGAGCGCGAGCTTGTCGGCGGCGCCGTCGACCTCGGTGACCAGGGTCAGAGGGCCGTTCACGCCCGGCCCGAAGCCCCCGGCGAGGAGGTCGTAGGCCTGGCGGGTGGTCGTCGTCTTCGGGTCGTTGCCCTGGTCGGAGGTGCCGAGGCGCAGTCCGAGCGTGGGCAGGGCCAGCAGGGTCATGACGACGAGCGCGATGGCGCCGAGCTTCTTGGGGTGCCGTTCGACGAAGGCGGACCAGCGGGCGGCGAAGCCCGTGGGCAGCTCGGGTTCGGGGCCGTGCTCGGCGAGGCGGCGGCGTTCGCGGCGGCTCAGCGCCCGCATGCCGATGAACGACAGCAGGGCCGGCAGCAGTGTCACGGAGGCGGCGACGGTGAGGACCACGGTGAGGGAGGCGGCGATCGCGACACCGTTGAGGAAGCCGAGCCGCAGGATCAGCATCCCGAGCAGGGCTATGCAGACCGTGGCGCCGGCGAAGACCACGGCCCGTCCGGTGGTCGCGACGGCGCTGCGCGCGGCCTCCTCGACGGACAGGCCCCGCTTCAGCCCTCGGCGGTGCCGGGTCACGATGAACAGCGCGTAGTCGATGCCGACGCCGAGGCCGATGAGGGTGCCCAGCATCGGCGCGAAGTCGGCGACCGTCATCGCGTGCCCGAGCAGGGTGATCCCGGCATAGGCGGTGCCCACGCTGACCAGGGCGGTCGCGAGCGGCAGCAGACTGGCGGCGAGCGAACCGAACGCCAGGAAGAGGACCACGGCGGCGACCAGCACCCCGACGATCTCGGCGAGATGCCCGCCGGAGGTCTCGGTGAGCCCGATCGACGTACCGCCCAGCTCCACCTGGAGCCCGTCGTTCTCGGCGGACTTCGCCGTGTCGACGACGGCCTCGGCCTGCGCCTTGTCGATGTCCTCGGCCGGCTGGTCGAAGGTGACGGTGGCGTACGCCGTGCGGCCGTCCTCGCTGATCCGGCCGCCGTCGGCGCCGTCGTAGGGGTCGGTCACGGCGGCGACGCCGGGCAGGTCGGCGATCTCGTCGAGGGTGCGGGTCATCGTCTGCTCGACGGCGGCGGCCCGCACGCTCCCGGCCCGGTCGCTCGTGTGCCAGACGACGGTGGCGCTGTCCCCGCCGACGCCCGGGAAGCCCTCGTTCAGCAGCTCGGTGGCGTGGCTGGACTCGGTTCCGGGGGTCTTGTAGTCGTTCGAGTACGCGGCTCCCGCGACGGCGGCGCCGGCGGCCGTGCCGGCGAGGGCGAGAAGCCACAGGAGGACGGCGACAAGACGGTGCCGGACACACCAGCGCGCGAGGGCTGCCACGGATTGTGCTCCTGGGGAGGGGAGACATGGACAATTCCTGGCAACTCTTGCACCACAATCTGATCGTTTGGTCCCTTTGAGGGCCTCCTCACACGGGATGCGAGGCACCTCACAAGACAAACGGCGGCACTCTGTCGCCCCGCGTCACTGCCGTGACACGCCTGAGGGCGGCCCATCGCAGTGATGTGCCGCCCTCAGGGATACGCGGGGAGCCGCTGTCGCGTTCAGCCCTCGCTGACGCCCAGCTTCTCCAGGATCAGCTCCTTGACGCGGGCCGCGTCCGCCTGACCGCGCGTGGCCTTCATGACCGCGCCGACCAGGGCACCGGCCGCGGCCACCTTGCCGCCGCGGATCTTGTCCGCGATGGCCGGGTTGCCCGCGATGGCCTCCTCGACCGCCGTCGTCAGGGCGCCCTCGTCGGAGACGACCTTCAGACCGCGCTTGTCGACGACCTCGTCCGGGGTGCCTTCGCCCGCGAGGACGCCCTCGATGACCTGCCGGGCGAGCTTGTCGTTCAGGTCGCCCTTGGTGACCAGCTCGGTGACGCGGGCGACCTGCTGCGGCGTGATGGCCAGCTCGTCCAACGCCTTGCCCGACTCGTTCGCGCTGCGGGCCAGCTCGCCCATCCACCACTTGCGGGCGGAGGCGGCGTCCGCCCCGGCCTCGATGGTGGCGACGATCGGCTCCAGCGCACCGGCATTGAGGATGGCCTGCATGTCGGTGCCGCTGATGCCCCACTCCTCACGGAGCCGGTTGCGGCGGACCAGCGGCAGCTCGGGCAGCGCGGCCCGCAGCTCCTCGACCCACTCGCGCGAGGGAGCCACCGGTACGAGGTCCGGCTCGGGGAAGTACCGGTAGTCCTCGGCCTCCTCCTTCACCCGGCCCGAGGTCGTGGACCCCGTGTCCTCGTGGAAGTGCCGGGTCTCCTGGATGATCGTCCCCCCGGACGACAGCACGGCCGCGTGCCGCTGGATCTCGAAGCGGGCGGCGCGCTCGACGGACCGCAGCGAGTTGACGTTCTTCGTCTCCGAACGCGTACCGAACTTCTCGGTGCCGTTCGGGCGCAGCGACAGGTTCACGTCGCAGCGCATCTGGCCCATCTCCATCCGGGCCTCCGAGACGCCGAGGGCCTTGATGACCTCGCGCAGCTCCCGGACGTACGCCTTGGCGACCTCGGGGGCCCGCTCGCCCGCGCCCTCGATCGGCTTGGTGACGATCTCGATGAGCGGGATGCCCGCGCGGTTGTAGTCGAGCAGCGAGTGCGAGGCGCCGTGGATGCGGCCGGTGGCACCGCCGACGTGCGTCGACTTGCCGGTGTCCTCCTCCATGTGGGCGCGCTCGATCTCCACGCGGAAGGTCTCGCCGTCCTCCAGCTGCACGTCGAGGTAGCCGTTGAAGGCGATGGGCTCGTCGTACTGGGAGGTCTGGAAGTTCTTCGGCATGTCCGGATAGAAGTAGTTCTTCCGGGCGAAGCGGCACCACTCGGCGATCTCGCAGTTCAGCGCGAGACCGATCTTGATCGCCGACTCGACGCCGATCGCGTTGACGACCGGGAGCGCGCCGGGCAGGCCGAGGCAGGTGGGGCAGGTCTGCGTGTTGGCGCCCTGACCGAGCTCGGTCGAACAGCCGCAGAACATCTTGGTCTTGGTGCCGAGTTCGACATGGACCTCGAGGCCCATGACGGGGTCGTAAGACGCCAGGGCGTCCTCGTACGACACGAGGTCGGTCGTGGTCACAGGAAGTGCAACTCCTTCAGTGCGTTGGTCAGCTCCGCGCACCACCGCTGGTACCCGGGAAGAGTGTGGAGACGGTCGAGGTCGACGCGCTGGCCGAGCAGTTCCGCGAGCGTGCGGGTGTCGTACCCGGGCAGGACGGCGGCCAGCAGCGCCTTGGGGTCGGGCACCCGCTCGACCTGTGCACCCGTGGGCTCGCCGGCCCACGGCAGGGCGGAGGTCACCGCCCCCGGCAGCGAGCGCAGCAGGCCGCAGTCGGCGAGCAGCCACGCCTCTGTCTCCCGCACGGGCACGACGGCGACCATACGGCAGTCGAAGGGCGGTGCGGCGTCCTGCCTCAGCTTGTCGATCTTGCCCCGCTCACGGTGGTCGTTGTGCACCAGCAGCAGGTCACAGGTGGTGGCCAGGTCCTGTGCCTCCTCGCAGAGCCGCACGTGCGCCGTGCGCGCGGTGCTGGCCTCCCCGCGCTGGACCGTGTCGGCGACGTCGAACGGCATGGGTGCTCGCGCGGCCAGCCGGGTCAGCTGGCGTATCGCCAGCGTGGAGAGAAAGATCTCGTCCTCGGGGCCCTCGGCGAGCAGCCCCAGGGTCAGGTAACGGGTCACGCTCCGCTCGCCACCGCGCTCTCCAGGTACCGGCGGGCCTCCCGGGCCGGCACGAACGTCCCGCGCGGGCCGGACTCGGCCAGCGACCGCACCCTGCTGTGCCGGGAGGGCGGGCCGCCCCCGCCGACGCGGCTGACGGTGTCCACGAAGAACACGTCCGCAGGGTGGTCGTCGTAGACGGCGGACAGCACCACCGGGGAGTGGGTGGTGACAATCAGCTGCTGGGTCTGTCCCTCGCCGGTGCAGCGCCGCAGCCGTCGGACCAGTTCCCGGACCAGAGCCGGGTGCAGTCCGTTCTCGACGTCCTCGATCATCAGTGTGGAACAGTGGTTGGGCCCGTGGCCGGAGGACTTCGAGCGGCTCCGGGGCGGCACCGTGAGCCCCGCGTGGGCCGCGGTCAGCAGGGCCAGTACATGCAGGGTCCCGTACGAAGCCAGCCGGACTGGCACGGGTGGCGCGTCGCGATAGATCAGGTCCAGGTCCCACACACCACTGTGCGGGTCGGGTGTGGGCCGCAGGTCGACGAGGCCAGGGAGCACGGCCGCGGCGTCGGCGCGCAGCAGCAACTCCCGGTGCCGGTCCCGGTCGGGGTCGGTCAACAGGCGGCCGAGGACGGCCGCGAGATTGTGGCCGTCGCGCGCCAGCCGGCGCTCGTCCGTCAGGTCCGGAGGGGTGCGCATCAGCGCGGGTTCAGGGACCAGCCAGGTCCAACGCCCGCCGGGGAGGGAACGGAAGGCGTGGATTCCCCTCCGGGCGGTCTCCGCGATGTGCGCGCGCTGGCCAGGGGTGAGGTCCCAGCCCACCGGTGGCTCCGTCAGCAGGGTGACCCGGCCGGCGACGCTCGGAGAGCGTTTGTCGCCGAGCTCCGCGCGGAGTTCCAGGCGCAGATGGCTCAGTTCCTCGCGGTGGGACTGCAGGAAGCAGATGACCAACCGGATTCGGCCGGTGGTGGAGCCCTCGCCGTCCCGGTGGAAGAGGTCGAGCACCCGGCCCCGGCGCTCGTCCCCGGGGCGCAGATCGGTGAAGAAGAAGAGCGACTCCTTGTCGATACCCCAGCTGCCCAGCATGGCGTCCTTGCACATCTGGGACGCCAGGTCGACCGCTTCCAGGAGATTGGTCTTGCCGGAGCCGTTCGGGCCGACGAGGACGGTGAACGGCGAGAGGTCGAACGCCGCGTCACGGAAGGACCGGAACCCCTCGATCTCCATATGCGTGATCATCTTGCGCCACCTCCCTGGTGTACCTCGTCTGTCGTTGGTCGTGTGCCTGCCCGAGGGAGGCGGACCCCCTCGCCCCTCGGGACGGTGCGGACGGGGCCGGGACCGGACCCTGATGGAACGGTCCCGGCACGCTGTCTCAGCCCAGCAGGACGTCGTCGTCGCCCAGCCGCTTCAGTTCGCGGTAGAGGACGGCGAGGCCGGTGACGATGCCGATGGCGGCCACGGACGCGTCGATCAGCCGCAGCGTGTCCTGATCGGCGCGAGCCTTCTTGATCCGCTTGGCGATGCCCCACGCGCCGAAGGCGGTGGTGGCGATGGACACGTACGTACCGGACTTGGACTTCTGGAAGTCCTTGGCCTTGGACAGTGCGTTGCTCACAGCGACGGAGCCTCCTCCAGGAGCGGGTGCCCCCACTTTTCCACGAAGGCGGCCTCGACGGCGGCGCCGACCTTGTAAAGACGGTCGTCCTTCAGCGCCGGGGCGATGATCTGCAGCCCGACCGGCAGCCCGTCCTCCGGCGCGAGGCCGCAGGGCAGGGACATCGCGGCGTTGCCCGCGAGGTTGGTCGGGATGGTGCAGAGGTCCGCCAGGTACATCGCCATCGGGTCGTCGGCGCGCTCGCCGATCGGGAAGGCGGTGGTCGGCGTGGTCGGCGACACGATGACGTCGACCTTCTCGAACGACTTCTCGAAGTCCCGCGTGATGAGCGTACGGACCTTCTGGGCGCTGCCGTAGTACGCGTCGTAGTAGCCGGAGCTGAGCGCGTACGTGCCGAGCATGATGCGGCGCTTCACCTCGGGGCCGAAGCCCGCCTCACGGGTGAGGGAGGTGACGGCCTCGGCGGAGTTGGTGCCGTCGTCGCCGGTCCGCAGGCCGTAGCGCAGGCCGTCGAAGCGGGCGAGGTTGCTCGAACACTCGCTCGGCGCGATCAGGTAGTACGCGGCCAGCGCCAGGTCGAACGACGGGCAGTCCAGCTCGACGATCTCGGCGCCCAGCTCCTTCAGCAGCTCGACGGACTCGTCGAACCGCTGCACGACACCGGCCTGGTAGCCCTCGCCGCGGAACTGCTTGACGACACCGACGCGCATCCCGGCGACGCTGCCGTTGCGGGCGGCCTCGACGACCGGCGGGACCGGGGCGTCGATGGAGGTGGAGTCCAGCGGGTCGTGGCCGGCGATCACCTCGTGCAGCAGCGCCGCGTCCAGGACCGTGCGGGCGCAGGGCCCGCCCTGGTCGAGGGAGGAGGAGAACGCCACCATGCCGTAGCGGGAGACCGCGCCGTACGTCGGCTTGACGCCGACCGTGCCGGTGACGGCGGCCGGCTGGCGGATGGAACCGCCGGTGTCGGTGCCGATGGCGAGGGGCGCCTGGTAGGAGGCGAGCGAGGCGGAGGAACCGCCGCCGGAGCCGCCGGGGATGCGGGTGAGGTCCCAGGGGTTGCCGGTCGGCCCGTAGGCGCTGTTCTCGGTGGAGGACCCCATGGCGAACTCGTCCATGTTGGTCTTGCCGAGGATGACGACGTCCGCGTCCTTCAGCCGCTTGGTGAGGGTGGCGTCGTACGGCGGGATCCAGCCCTCCAGGATCTTCGAACCGACGGTGGTGGGAACCCCGACCGTGGTGAAGATGTCCTTGAGCGCGAGGGGAACACCGGCGAGCGGCCCGAGCTTCTCGCCCCGGGCCTTCTTCTCGTCGACGGCACGGGCCTGCGCGAGGGCGCCCTCGCGGTCGACGTGCAGGAAGGCGTGCACCTTCTCGTCGACGGCCTCGATCCGGGCGAGATGCGCCTCGGTGACCTGGACGGCGGTGAGGTCGCCGGCGGCGATCTTCGCGGCGATCTCGGCCGCGGTGAGCTTGATGATGCTGTCGGTCATGACGTGATCAGTCCTCCCCCAGGATCTGCGGCACCTTGAAACGCTGCTGCTCCTGGGCCGGGGCGGCGGACAGCGCCTGCTCGGGGGTGAGCGACGGACGGACCTCGTCCGCGCGCATGACGTTCGTCAGCGGCAGCGGGTGAGAGGTCGGCGGTACATCTTGGTCGGCGACCTCGCTGACGCGGGCGACCGCGCCGATGATGTCGTCCAGCTGGCCCGCGAAGTGTTCGAGTTCTTCGGGCTTCAGCTCCAGACGCGCCAGCCGTGCGAGGTGGGCGACCTCCTCGCGCGTGATGCCAGGCATGCAGCGATCCTCTGGGGTGAGTGTGTGTGGTTTGGCGCCAATCCTATGGGGCGCGGGGCGTTGTCCGCGCACGGGTTCTTCGCCCCCGCCGCCCCTACCCGTCCCGTCCCCCAGGGGCTGCGCCCCTTCGACCCCCACACGTCCGCCCGGTGGGGGCTGTTCGCGCAGTTCCCCGCGCCCCTGAAAAAGCGGGCTGCGCCCTGCTTTTTCGGCCCGGGAAGCCCCACCGGAGCCGCACCCGCCAGGCACCCGCACCCCCGAGCTGTCAGGCGCCCCCCCGCTACTCCTCGGCCGCCGCCGGCAGCGCCGCCGCCGGCCGCTGCCACCCCCGAGACCCCCGCGCCCGCAGCCACGCCGTGGCCTCCTCGGGAGGCATCGCCGCAGCAACGAGCCACCCCTGCACCGCATCGCACCCCAGATCCCGCAACCGCTCCCACGTCTCGTCGTCCTCGACACCCTCCGCCACGACGAGCAGCCCCAGCGAGTGCGCGAGATCGACCGTGCAACGCACGATCTCCGCGTCCTCGTTGTCGATGGCCAGCCGCGCCACGAACGACCGGTCGATCTTCAGCTCGCTCACCGGCAGCCGCCGCAGGTGCACCAGCGACGAATATCCGGTCCCGAAGTCGTCGAGCGACATCTTCACCCCGTGCCCGGTCAGCCCGGCGAGCGTGTCCGCGGCCCGTTGCGGGTCCTCCAGGAGCACGTGTTCCGTTATCTCCAGCTGCAACGCCCCGGCCGGCACCCCGTGCCGGGCCAGCCGCGCGGCCACCGCACCCGCGAACCCGGGGGTGTGGACGTCACGCGGGGACACGTTCACCGCGACGGGCACGTGCAGCCCCTGTGCCCGCCATCTCGCCACCTGCCCGAGCGCCGTCTCCAGGACGTACTCCGTCAGGTGCGGCATCAGCCCGGACGACTCGGCGATCGCTATGAACTCGTCCGGCGGTACCTTCCCCCGCTCGGGATGCACCCAGCGCACCAGCGCCTCCAGACCGGCGACCTGCCCGTCGAAGCGGACCTTGGGCTGGTAGTGCAGCTCGACCTCGTGCGCGTCCAGGGCGCGCCGCAGGTCGCCGAGCAGACCGAGCCGGTCCGGGGTGTTGGAGTCCCGCTTTGACTCGTAGACCTCGACGCCCGTGCGGTCCCGCTTCGCCTGGTACATCGCCACGTCCGCCCGCCGCAGCAGCCCCTCCGCGTCGAGCGCGTGGTCCGGGAAGACGGCGAGTCCGGCGCTGGCCTCCAGGACGAGGGTGAGCCCGTCGAGGTCGAGCGGTGAGCCGAGCGCGGCGACGAGGTTGCGGGCGACGCGCGACGCGGACGTGGTGGAGTCCGCGACGGGCAGCAGGACGGCGAACTCGTCACCACCGAGTCGCGCGGCCTCCGCTCCGCGGGGCAGGGCGACCCGCAGCCGGTCGGCTATCTGCAAGAGCAGCCGGTCACCCGCGAGGTGCCCGAGCGTGTCGTTGACGGACCGGAAACGGTCGAGGTCGATCAGCATCAGTGCCGATCTCGCGCCGATGCGTTCGGCGTCGTCCAGGGCGCTCCAGGTGCGTTCCAGCAGCCACTGACGGTTCGGCAGTCCGGTGAGCGGGTCGCGCAGCTGTTCCTCGGCCCGGGCGCGAGCGATCCACAGGGTGGAGTCGAGCGCGATGAGGGGGATGGCGAAGAGCGGCAGCAGCAGCGGCTGGGCGAGGGCGACGACGCAGACCAGCGGGGCGATGCCGAGCAGCGCGACGGCGACGAGACCCTGTCTGACCAGGGCCGTGCGCGCGACGGTGGGCAGACCGCCGCGCGGTGCGGCCAGGTACCAGAGCAGGACGCGGCTGACCACGAGATAGGCGAGGGCGACCAGGGCCACCTGGGGGGCCGAGTAGAGGTTCCAGCTGTCCGGGTCCCAGGGCTGTTCCACCGAGGGGACGCGGCCGAAGACCCGCAGGACGAGCGCGGCGGCACCGATGCCGAGGATGTCGACCGCGCCGTGCAGCACGCCCTGGCGCCAGCGCCCCCGGCGGGCGACGCCGACGAGCACGACGACCGTGAGGCTGACCATGCCGGCGGCCACCCAGCCGTAGAGCAGCAGGACGGCGAGGGTGAGGGCGGCTCCGGAGCCGGTGCCGCCCCACCAGCGGGCGCGGCCCATGGCGACGAGGTGGCCGACGATGATGCCGGTGAGCAGGGCGAGGGACCAGCCGACCGCTCCGGCCGGGAAGAGGGCGTGCTGTCCCGCGAACGCCCGGTAGAACCCGGCGCCCAGGATGGCGCCGGCCAGGCCCACGATCAGGGCGGGCAGTGCGGGCCAGGACAGGTGGCGGTCGGCTTCGTGGCCCGGTAGCGCGTGGCCGCGGCTCTCACCGAGAGCGCCGGTGAGGGCGGGTGCCCCGCCCACGTCGACCGCAGTGCCGGAGGTGAGCTGTGCCGGGCCGGGTACGAGCGGGCGCCGTGCGCTCGAACCCGCACGGCCCGGCGGCCAGGTGACCCCGGTCCTGGGCTCCGTCCGCGTCGCCCGGCCGGGTCCCCGTTCCCGGCTCCCCTGATCGGGGCTCGCGGGTCCCCGGCCGCCCGGCTCCCGAAGTCCGGACTCCCCGGTTCCCTCGAACGGGCGTCCTCCCATGAACAGGGAGCGGCCCCATCGCCAGGCCCCGGAGACCCGGCGCAGCCGCGAGTCCGGGGCGACGCTCTCGGTCGGTTCCATTCCCGTCCCTCTCACAGCCGGCGGTGCCCACGCCACGCGGCCCGTTGCTCCCGGACTACCCGGGGCCACACCGCGTCCGAGAACCCGCCACGCGTCCGGGCACGGCAGGCGCACATCTCAACAGTAGGCCGCACAAGGCTTCCACGGGCAGCGGTCGGTGTCGGTTACCCGAATGCGACCGGCCACCCGTATGCATCTGGTATGCGCCGAACGGGTGGCCTTCAACCCCTACTCCTCGATCGGGAGCGCGACTTCCGCGGCCGCGTCCGGTCCCTGTTCGAGCAGGACGGCGAAGCCGTCCTCGTTCAGGACGGGCACCTTGAGCTGCATCGCCTTGTCGAACTTGGAGCCCGGGTTCTCACCGACCACGACGAAGGAGGTCTTCTTCGACACCGAGCCGGTCACCTTGGCGCCCCGGCTCTGCAGCGCCTCCTTGGCCCCGTCGCGCGTGTGGTGTTCGAGTGTGCCGGTCACGACGACCGTCAGCCCTTCGAGGGGCCTGGGACCTTCGTCCTCGCCGGCACCCTTGTCCTCCAGGGGAACTCCGGCCGCCTTCCACTTACGGATGATCTCCCGGTGCCACTCCTCGGCGAACCACTCCTTGAGCGCCGCGGCGACGATGGCGCCGACCCCGTCGACCGCGGTGAGTTCCTCCTCCGTGGCCTGCTCGATCCGCTCGATCGAACGGAATTCGCGGGCCAGGGCCTGGGCGGCGACCGGTCCGACATGGCGGATGGAGAGCCCGTTGAGGAAGCGGGCGAGCGGACGGCTCTTGGCCTCCTCGATCTTCTGGAGCAGCGCGAGCGTGTTCTTCCGGGGCCCACCCTCCTTGTTGGCGAAGGGCGTGGCGATCTTCGGTTCGCCCGTCTTCGGGTCGTGCTTGGGCAGGCCGCTGTCCGCGTCCAGGACGTACGCCTTGATGGGGAGCAGCTTCTCCACGGTGAGGTCGAAGAGGTCGCCCTCGTCGACCAGGGGCGGGTCGGCCGGCTCCAGCGGGCGGGTCAGGGCCGCGGCGGCGACACCGCCGAAGTGCTCGATGTCCAGGCACTCCCGGCCCGCCAGGTACGAGACGCGCTCTCTCAACTGGGCTGGGCAGCTGCGGGCGTTGGGGCACCGCAGATCGATGTCGCCCTCCTTCATCGCGCGCAGCGGCGTCCCGCACTCCGGGCACTCGCTCGGCATCACGAAGGGACGCGTCTCGTTCTCGTCGCGCAGCGCCACGACCGGCCCGAGGATCTCGGGGATGACGTCACCGGCCTTGCGGATGACTACCGTGTCGCCGATGAGGACGTTCTTCGCCTTGACGACCTCCTGGTTGTGCAGGGTGGCGAACTCGACCTCGGAGCCGGCCACCGTGACCGGCTCGACCTGGGCGTACGGGGTGACCCGGCCGGTGCGGCCGACGCCCACCTTGATGTCGATGAGCTTGGTGTTGACCTCTTCCGGCGCGTACTTGTAGGCGATCGCCCAACGGGGTGCGCGGGCCGTCGACCCGAGGCGGCCCTGGAGCCGGATCTCGTCGAGCTTGACGACCGCGCCGTCGATCTCGTGCGCCACGGAGTGGCGGTGCTCGCCGTAGTAGGCGATGAACTCCCGTACGCCGTCGAGGTCGTCGACCACCCTGTTGTGCTCGGCGGTGGGCAGGCCCCACGACTTGAGGAGGTCGTAGGCCTGGGAGAGGCGGGTGAAGCCGCCGTCGAAGCCCTCCAGGGCACCGATGCCGTGGACGACCATGTGCAGCGGCAGGGTGGCGGTGACCTTGGGGTCCTTCTGGCGCAGTGAACCCGAGGCGGAGTTGCGGGGGTTGGCGTACGGCTTCTCACCGGCCGCCACGCGGCGTTCGTTGAGGCCCTGGAAGGCCTCCATCGGGAAGTAGACCTCGCCCCGGATCTCGACCAGGCGGGGGACGCGGTCGCCCTTCAGCCGGTGCGGGATCTCGGCGATCGTCATGACGTTGGGCGTGATGTCCTCGCCGGTCCTGCCGGTGCCCCGGGTGGCGGCTCGGGTGAGCCTGCCGTCCTCGTACGTCAGGTTCACCGCGAGGCCGTCGATCTTGAGCTCGCACAGCAGGTGGTAGTCGGACGTGCCCACGTCCTTGGCGACGCGCTCGGCCCAGGCGGCGAGCCCTTCGTCGTCGAAGACGTTGTCGAGGGAGAGCATGCGCTCGCGGTGCTCCACCTCGGCGAGGTCGGTCTCGTACTCGACGGCCACCTTCTGCGTCGGCGAGTCCGGGGTGCGCAGCTCGCTGTACTCGTCCTCCAACGC
Source organism: Streptomyces sp. ATCC 21386 (assembly GCF_018728545.1). Lineage (NCBI taxonomy): Bacteria > Bacillati > Actinomycetota > Actinomycetes > Kitasatosporales > Streptomycetaceae > Streptomyces > Streptomyces sp. ATCC 21386. Next base: position 1,832,710 of record NZ_JAAVVL010000001.1, on the reverse strand, counting down.
CTCCAGCGTGCGCAGCAGTTCGTCGAACTCCGCGTCGCTGACGATCGGGTCGTCCTTCACGTAGTACCGGAAGCGGTGCTCCTCGATCTGTTCGGCGAGCCGCGCGTGCTTCTCGCGGGCCTCGGCGGGCACCGCTGCCTCGGCGGGTACCGATGTGGGCTGTGCGTCCTTGTCGCCGGCCACCGTGTTGTCCTCCGTCACTCTGGGTTGTCCGCGAGGGATCTCGCCGCCTTGACGCAGTGGGCGAGCGCCCGGCGTGCGTTCGCCGGGGAGACCCCCGCGAGCCCGCACGTCGGAGTGACCGTGACCGCGTCCGCGAGCAGCCCCGGATGCAGTCCCAGCCTGCGCCACAGCGTCCTGACCCCCATGACGCTACCGGCAGCCTCTGACAATGCCCCCTCGGTGGTCGGCACGACGCCGACGAGCAGCTTCGTGCCTCCTTCCACCGCTTCCCCGATCATGTCGTCGTCACGCTCAGTGAGCAAGGTGAAGTCGAAGGAGATACCGGTGGCACCGGCGCGGCGCAGGAGCGCGAAGGGCACGTCGGGGGCGCAGGAGTGCACGACGACGGGCCCGTGCTCCGCGTGGACGCCGATGACGTCCCTGAGGGTGGCCTCGACGAGCTGGCGGTCCACGGCGCGGTGGGTGCGGTAGCCACTGGCGCTCTTGACCTGGCCGCGCAGGACGGCGATGAGGGACGGCTCGTCGAGCTGGAGCACGATCCGGGCGCCGGGGACGCGTCGCCGGACCTCGGCGAGGTGCTGGCGCAGGCCCTCGGCGAGCGAGCCGGCGAGGTCGCGGCAGGCGCCGGGGTCGGAGAGGGCGGCCTCGCCGTTCTTCAGCTCCAGCGCGGCGGCGAGGGTCCAGGGGCCGACGGCCTGGACCTTCAGCGGGCCCTCGTACCCCTGGGTGAACTCCTCCAGTGCGTCCAGGTCCTCGCCCAGCCACGACCTGGCCCGCTTGGTGTCCCGGCCGGGGCGGTCGCCGATGCGCCAGCCGCTGGGCTCCACGCGGGCGTACAACTCGACGAGCAGGCCGGCGGTTCTGCCGATCATGTCGGCGCCGGGGCCTCGGGCGGGGAGTTCGGGGAGGTGCGCCATGCCTGTCTCCGGCCACTCGAAGGTGCCGGTGACTGTCTTGGCGGCTTCTCGGGCGTCCCCGCCCGGCATGGATCCCACGCCGGTGGCCGGGCCGAAACTGAAGTCTTCGCTCACGCCCCGAAGCGTACGGCTCCGCTGCGGGGGGCTTGGCCGGGTGGGTGTGTTGTCGGGTGGGGTGTTGTCGAGTGCGGGTCCGGTGGGGACTTCTCGCGCAGTTCCCCGCGCCCCTGTAAAGCAGGGGCTGCGCCCCTTGCTTTTCAGGCCCGCAGCCCCGGTCGCCTTTCAGGCGCCCGGCCGGACCGTCAGGTCGTTCACCTCCGCGTCCCGGGGGAGGTCCAGGGCCATGAGGATCGTCGTGGCGACCGACTCCGGGGCGATCCACCGCGCGGGGTCGTACTCCTTGCCCTCCTGCTGGTGGACCTTCGCCTGCATGGGACTGGCGGTGCGCCCGGGGTAGACCGTGGTCACCCGGACCCCGTTGCCGTGCTCCTCCCAGCGCAGGGAGTCGGCGAGTGCCTTGAGCCCGTGCTTGGAGGCCGCGTAGGCGGACCAGTCCGCGTGCGCGTTGAGCCCCGCGCCCGAGTTGACGAACACCACGTGCCCTCGTGCGGCCCGCAGTTGGGGCAGGAAGTGGCGGGTCAGCTCGGCGGGCGAGACGAGGTTGACGTTGAGCTGGTGCCGCCAGGTCTTCGGCGTCAGGTCGCCCACCGCGCCGAGGTCGACCACACCCGCGATGTGCAGCAGCGAGTCCACCCGGTCGGGCAGGGTCTGGTGGGAGAAGGCCCAGGACAGCTTGTCCGGGTCCGCCAGATCGCCGACCAGGGTCCGCGCCCCCGGGAACTGAGCCGCCAGTTCCTTCGCCCGCCCCGCGTCGCGCGCGTGCAGCACGAGGTCGTCCCCGCGCTCGTGCAGCCGTCGGGCGACGGCCGCGCCGATGCCGGAACCCGCCCCGGTGATCACATGAGTAGCCATGCGGTCATGCTCGCATCATTCGGGGCGCACCCTCACGCCCACCCGACCCCACGCTGCCCCCGCCGCAGGCTCACCCGGCCTCAGGCGACGCCCCGGCTCTCCTCCAGATACGCCATCGCCCCCACCGGCTCCTCCGCGAAGAAGACCAGGTCGGTCAGCGGGCGGGGCAGGAAGCCCTCGTCCTCCATGCGCCGGAACTGCTCCTTCAGCCCGTCGTAGAACCCGGCGGTGTTCAGCAGGACCACCGGCATCTCGGTGTGGCCGTGCTTCTTCAGCTCCAGGATCTCGGTCGCCTCGTCGAGCGTGCCGGTGCCGCCGACCATGATGACGACCGCGTCGGCCTTCTCCAGGAGCAGCCGCTTCCGCTCGGCGAGGTCCCTCGCGACCACCATCTCGTCGGTGCCGGGCCGTGCCTTCGCCGACAGGAACTCGACCGAGACGCCCAGCAGTCTCCCGCCCGCCTCCTGCACACCGTCTGCGACCACCTTCATCAACCCGACGTCCGAACCGCCCCACACCAGGGTGTGTCCGCCCTTGCCGATCAGCTTTGGCGAAGTCCTTCGCGGGGCCCGTGTAGCGGTCGGCGAGGTCGGCGGCGGAGAGGAAGACACAGATGTTCATGCGTCCACGTTAGGGGGCGGCACCGACATCGGGGGCCGCTGGTCCGCCGGTCTCCTCCGCCACGGTCACGCGGATCTTCGACTGGCGGTGCGGCAGGTCCTCCCAGTCGTCCATCAGTCGGGCGGACAGGCCGTGTTTCCGGGCGAGTTCGACGAGGGTCTCGGTCCGGTAGTAGAAGTCCTCGTGCAGCACCTGGTGTTCGGTGCCCTCGGTGCGGCCGAAGGTGAAGTCGAAGAAGCCGCCCGGGGCGAGGACACGGCCGACGTGGGCGAGGCACTGCTCGATGACGTGCGGCGGCGAGTGGGAGAACACGCTGTGCGCGTGGACGACGTCGAAGTACCCGGCGGGCAGGAAGGAGAAGGTGAGGTCGGCGACGAGCGCCAGGTGCGGCAGCTTGGCCTGCAGACCCTCCCGGGCGAGGGTGCGCTGCGCCTCCATGAGGATGGCCGGCGAGATGTCGATGCCGTAGTAGTTGCCGGTGTCCAGGTGGTCGATGAACAGCCGCCCGGCCCGCAGGTTCCCGCAGCCGATCTCCAGCATCCGGTGCCGTGGTTCCAGGCCGTGCCGCAGGAGGTACTCGAACTGCATCCGGCCCATGCGTTCCCACTTCTCGACCGACGGGTTGTGCCCGACGGCGGCCTCCGGGCTGCGCGCCGTGTCGGCGGCCATGACGGCCCGGTAGTAGGAGATGTGGTCGCGGTGCTTGAGCTGGAGCCAGGTGTCCCGCGCGACCCGCCGGGCGTGCGCGGGCACGCGCCGGGGGTGACGCAGCGCGTAGCGGACGCGGTGGGTGAGACTCCGCCGGTTCCTGGACGCGCGTCCGGAATCCCTCCCGGACCGATTCCCGCCCAGCCCGGACGGACTTCCGGACGGCCCGGACGGATCCCCGGGCCGCTCGGACGGATCCCCGGGCCGCTCGGACGGGTTTCCCGGCTGCCCGGACGGATCTATGGCTGTCATCACGGCCTCCTACGTCCCCCTGCGGCCCCGTGAGGCCTCCGGCTGGGCTCGACGAGCCCACCAAGCAGCCTGCGCCGCGCACGCGCGGACGGCTACCCGGAGGGGGACGATCGGGGCCGAGGGGCTACACCGCGCCCGCCCGCGCACGCGTCGTCGACGCGATCGTCGCCGACCCCACCACGCGCGTGCCGTCGTACAGGACGATCGCCTGGCCGGGGGCGACGCCCCGGACCGGCTCGGTGAAGCGGACCTGGAGCTCGTCGTCGACCAGCTCCGCGCGGACCTCGGTCTCGCCGCCGTGGGCGCGCAGCTGGGCCGTGTAGGTGCCGGGGCCGGTGGGTGCCGCGCCGCACCAGCGGGGGCGGATCGCGGTCAGGGCGTCGACGTCGAGGGCGGCAGCCGGGCCGACCGTCACCGTGTTGTCCACCGGGGAGATGTCGAGGACGTAGCGCGGCTTGCCGTCGGGGGCGGGCGTGCCGATGCGCAGGCCCTTGCGCTGGCCGATGGTGTAGCCGTAGGCGCCCTCATGGGTGCCCAGGACGTTGCCGGACTCGTCGAGGATGTCGCCCTCGGAGCGGCCCAGCCGGTTCGCGAGGAAGCCCTGGGTGTCGCCGTCGGCGATGAAGCAGATGTCGTGGGAGTCGGGCTTCTTGGCGACCGCCAGTCCCCTGCGCTCGGCCTCCGCGCGGATCTCGTCCTTCGTCGTCACCGTGTCGCCGAGGGGGAACAGGGCGTGGGCGAGCTGCCGGTCGTCGAGCACGCCGAGGACGTACGACTGGTCCTTGGCCATGTCGGAGGCGCGGTGCAGCTCCCGCGTGCCGTCCTCCCGCACGATCACCTGGGCGTAGTGACCCGTGCAGACGGCGTCGAAGCCCAGGGCGAGGGCCTTGTCGAGCAGGGCCGCGAACTTGATCTTCTCGTTGCAGCGCAGGCAGGGGTTCGGGGTCCGCCCCGCCTCGTACTCGGCGATGAAGTCCTCGACGACGTCCTCGCGGAAGCGCTCGGCGAGGTCCCAGACGTAGAAGGGGATGCCGATGACGTCCGCGGCGCGGCGGGCGTCCCGGGAGTCCTCGATCGTGCAGCAGCCGCGCGCGCCGGTCCGGAAGGACTGCGGGTTCGCGGAGAGCGCCAGATGGACGCCCGTCACGTCGTGCCCGGCTTCCGCCGCGCGGGCGGCGGCCACGGCGGAGTCGACCCCGCCGGACATGGCGGCGAGGACACGGAGGGGGCGGGTGCGCTGCGAGGTCTCAGTCATAACCCTTCCAGGGTACGGGGCGCCGGGAACCGGAACCCGCGAGTATCCGTTGACGGTCTCGTGGGAACGAGAAGGGCTTCGAAGAACGGTTCCGGCGCGGCCGGAGCGAGCGCCTCCGGCGGCAAGGACGCGGACCGCCGCGTCGGCCGCCGCGCGCTGCTCGTCGGCACGGCCGTGGCCGCCGTCGGCACGGCCGTGGTGGCGCGGGACGAGCTGACGCGCGCGTGGTGGCGGGTGCCGGGGGTGGCGAAGCCGCGCAAGGACGGCGAGGTCGACTACACGGGCGCGAAGTGGGTCGCGGCGTCGGACGCGAACTGGCGACTGGCGGACCGGCCGGACGACTTCGGCATAGACATGGTGATCATCCATGTCACCCAGGGCAGCTTCGACAGCGCGGTGAAGGTCTTCCAGGACCCGGCGCACGGCGCGGCGGCGCACTACATCGTGCGCAAGGACGGCCATGTCACCCAGATGATCCGCGAGCTCGACGTGGCGTACCACGCGGGCAACCGCGACTACAACGAGCGGAGCATCGGCATCGAGCACGAGGGTTTCGTCGAGAAGCCCGAGGACTTCACCGACGAGATGTACGAGGCCTCCGCGCGGCTGACGGCCCGGATCTGCGCGCGGTACGACATCCCGCTCGACCGTGAGCACATCCTCGGCCATGTCGAGGTCCCGGGGACGGACCACACGGACCCCGGTGAGGGCTGGGACTGGGACCGCTACATGAAGCTGGTGCGCGCGGCGGCGAAGGCCGGGGCGTCGACGCCGGCCTGAGCCTCGACGGGCCCGCGCCCGGTTCCGGGTCCTGACCTGCTCAGCTCAGACCCGCCGTGCGGGCGCGTTCCACCACCGGGCCGATCGCCTTGGCGACCGCGTCGACGTCGGCCTCCGTGGAGGTGTGGCCGAGGGAGAAGCGGAGGGTGCCGCGGGCCAGGTCGGGGTCGGTGCCGGTGGCGAGGAGGACATGGCTGGGCTGGGCGACGCCGGCCGTGCAGGCGGAACCCGTGGAGCACTCGATGCCCTGGGCGTCGAGCAGCAGCAGCAACGAGTCGCCCTCGCAGCCGGGGAACGTGAAGTGCGCGTTGGCCGGAAGGCGGCCCGCGGGGGACGGGTCACCGCCCAGCACGGCGTCCGGCACCGCCGTACGGACCGCCTCGACGAGGGCGTCGCGCAGGGTGCCGATCTCCCGGGCGAACCACTCGCGCTGCTCGGCGGCCAGCCGGCCGGCGACCGCGAAGGAGGCGACGGCCGGGACGTCGAGGGTGCCGGAGCGGACATGGCGCTCCTGGCCCCCGCCGTGCAGCACGGGCACGGGGCTGTACTCGCGGCCCAGCAGCAGCGCGCCGATGCCGTACGGGCCGCCGATCTTGTGGCCGGAGACGGTCATCGCGGCGAGCCCGGAGGCCTCGAAGTCGACCGGAACCTGACCGAACGCCTGGACCGCGTCGGCGTGCAGCGGGACGTCGAACTCCGCGGCCACGTCGGCGAGTTCGCGGACCGGCATGATCGTGCCGATCTCGTTGTTGGCCCACATCACGGTGGCCAGGGCGACGTCGTCGGGGTTGCGGGCGACGGCCTCGCGGAGGGCTTCGGGGTGGACGCGTCCGTAGGTGTCGACCGGGAGGTACTCGACGGTGGCGCCCTCGTGGTCGCCGAGCCAGTGGACGGCGTCGAGGACCGCGTGGTGTTCGACCGGACTGGCCAGGACCCGGGTGCGGGCCGGGTCGGCGTCGCGGCGGGACCAGTAGAGCCCCTTCACGGCGAGGTTGTCGGCCTCGGTGCCTCCGGAGGTGAGGACCACCTCGCTGGGACGGGCCCCGAGGGCCTCGGCGAGGGTCTCGCGGGCCTCCTCGACGGTGCGCCGCGCTCGGCGGCCGGAGGCATGCAGCGAGGAGGCGTTGCCGGTGACGCTCAGCTGGGCGGTCAGGGCCTCTGCCGCCTCGGGGAGCATCGGGGTGGTCGCCGCGTGGTCGAGGTAAGCCATGGTGAGCCGATTCTACGGGGCCGTGTTCGGCCGGCCTCAGGGTGCGGCCCGGACTTGGCCGTAAGAGCACCTGCCACCCCCGGCCGCGCTCTCGGCCTCGACCGTCAGATGCTCCAGGAGACCGTGTTCGTCGTCTGCATCAGGGTGGCGAGGACGATCAGGTCGGCGACGCCCAGGCCGAGGCCCAGGAAGGCGCGGCCCCGTCGTGTCGTGCCGCGCTTGAGGGCCACCGCCGCGAGGACGATCGCGATCGGGCCGAGGAAGAGGTTGAGCACGAGGAGACCCAACAGGCCGAGGACGAAGGAGGCGACGGCCATGCCGTCGGCGTCCCGGCCCCGGGGACGGGCCGTGGTGGTTCCGGTCTGCCGGCGTGCGGCGGTGAGCTGCATGGTCGATCTGCTCCCAACGGGTTCTCGACGGATGGTCGTTCGACGGTGACGGCGGCTGTGGCGCTGGCGCCGGAGGGTCAGTGCGTGCCGCGGCCACGGCGGGCATGACGCTCGCGGTACGCGAAGATCGCCAGCCAGAGGGCGATGCCGACGGCCAGGACGGTCGAGACGGCCGGCGGCACATGAGCCACGGTGCCCAGGACGACACCCAGCAGCAGAAGTGCGGCGACGAGGAACAACATCGTGGGAACGCCTCTCGTTACAGTTGGGTGAACGGTTGTAGTTACAATTGTTCACTGACTCCCAAGTCTAGCGCGCCGCCCGGCTTTGCAATTACGGAGAACAGTTGTTAACTGCATGGCATGAGTCACACTTTCGGCGTCCGGCAGGTGCAGAAGCAGAAGACCCGGCGGGCGCTCATGGACGCCGCGCTCGCCCTGCTGGAGGAGCAGAGCCTCAGCAGCCTGGGACTGCGCGAGGTCACCCGCGCCGTGGGCGTCGCCCCCACCGCGTTCTACCGACACTTCCGGTCGACCGCGGACCTCGGTGTCGCGCTGGTCGAGGAGGCGCTCGGCAGTCTGCATCCCGTGCTGGCGGATCTGATGTCGGCGGTGGGCGACAGTGACGAACTCGTCGAGCGCGCCGTGGAGCTGATCGCCCGCCATGTCGACGGGTACCACGCGCACGTCCGGTTCATCGCGCGCGAACGGCACAGCGGGGTCCAGCCGGTGCGGGACGCCATCCAGGACCAACTGGCCCGGTTCGCCGAGGAGGTGCGCGGCGAGCTGGCCAGGCGGCCGGAGACCGAGGGGTGGACCGACGACGACCGGCTGATGCTCGCGGGCCTGTACGTCGACCAGATGCTGATGACCGCCTCGCTGTTCCTGGGGGCCCAGGGGCAGCCGGAGGAGGAACGCCTGCGGGTGACCCGGCTGGCGGGCCGACGGATGCGGCTGATCAGCATCGGCTGTCGCCACTGGCTGGACTGACACTCCTCCGCGGCGCGCGTACGCGCCAGGGAGGGCGCGCCCCCGTGTTCGGGGCGCGCCCTCATCGAATCGCCCCTGCCCGGGGGCCTCTTGGGCACAAGGAGCTCGGCACCCGGAGGCCGACTGCTCAGTCCGACAGCCTGGCCCTCGCCAACTGACGTGACTGGGCGACCAGTCGGTCCGCGCTGTCCCAGACCTCGGCGTCCTCCTCCAGGAAGCCCCCGGCGAGATTGCGGGTGGTGATGGCGACCCGTAGCGGTCCCGGCGCCGGGCGACACCGGATGTGCGCGGTCAGCTCGACCGTCGGCACCCAGCCCTTCAGGCCCATCTCGAAGGCGGTCGGCGGCAGCGCGTCCACCGCGAGGAGCAGGGAGAACGGGTCGGCGTCACGGCCGTCGGCGAGCCCGAACCAGGACCGCATCTCACCCTTGCCGGAGGGCGCACCCAGGGCCCAGCCCAGCGTGGCCGGGTCGAGCTTCAGGAACAGCCGGTCGGCGATCGCGGAGCCGCCGGGCACGGGGCCGGGGGCGTCCTGCGGGCCGAAGCACTGCTCCATCGGAGGGATCGCGGGCGGCTTCGCCGTCGTCCGGACGTCGTCCGGGAGGGAGTCCAGGTCGCCGTAGGAGGCGAGGACGCGTATCCGCTCGGTCTCGCGGCCCTCGTCGTCGTACTGGAGGAGGGATGCCTGGCCGGTCGACAGGGTCCGGCCGGTGCGGACGACGTCCGTGCGGACGACCGCGGGGCCGGGCTGGGACGCGGTCAGGTAGTGCGCGGAGATCGTGAACGGGTCGCCGTGCGGGAGCGCGTCGGCGAGCGCGCGACCGAGGACGGCCAGGAGATAGCCGCCGTTGACGGCGCCGATGATCGTCCAGCCGGCGGAGAGGTCGATGTCGTAGACGCCGGGCGCCCGTCGGGTGACCGCGGTGTCCCGGTCGAACTCGCTGTCGCCGACGGTGGCCTGCACGGAAGCTGCTTCGGGCATGGATGAACCGTACAACAGCTCATTACTAAGCGGTAGCTTTATGCCGCGGCCCAGGCCCCTTACGCCTCCCCCTCCACGGCCGACGACCGCCGGTTCCACGCCCTCGGGGCCCGCCAGTGGTAGCGCATCGCCAGCAGGCGCAGCACGAACGCGGCGATCGCGGCGAGGGCGGAGGTGAGCGGGGTGAGGGCGTCGAGCTGGATGCACAGGACCACCGTCGCGGCACCGACCATCGCGGGCACGGCGTACAGGTCCCGGTCCCAGCGCAGCAGGGAGGGCACCTCGTTGGCGAGCACGTCCCGCAGCACACCGCCGCCGACGGCCGTGGCGAGGCCGAGCGTGGCGGACGCGGTCAGGCCGAGGCCGTGGTCGTACGCCTTCATCGTGCCCGCGACGCAGAAGAGGCCGAGTCCGGCCGCGTCGAAGACGTTCACGCCGGTCTGGATGCGCTCCACGTGCGGATGGAGGAAGAAGACGAGGAGGGCGGCGAGCAGCGGGGTGAGGAAGTAGCCGAGGTCGGTGAAGGCGGCCGGCGGTACGGCGCCGATGATCAGGTCACGGAACAGCCCGCCGCCGAGCGCGGTGACCTCGGCGAGGACGGCGATGCCGAAGATGTCGAAGTTCTTGCGGACGGCCAGCAGTGCGCCGGAGATGGCGAAGACGAAGATGCCGATCAGGTCGAGCGGGTATGGGGACACCCGTACATTCTGCCCCGTAAACAGGTGTGCGCCTTGCAATGCAAGGCGCACACCGTCCGGCGTCAGTCTTTACCGGGCCCCTCGGGCTTCTCGGGCTCCGCGGGCTCTTCCGGATCCGCCGGGTCCGCCGCGGCCTCCGGTGACTTGGGCGTCTCCGGTGACTTGGGCGTCTCCGGCTCCGCCGACGTCTCGGGCTCCGTCGGCGTCTCCGTCTTCTTCACCGTGTCCGGTACCAGTTCGCCCGCCTCTTTGGCGGCCGTCAGCAGGACGACGTCCTGCGGCTGCTGGTCCTCGAAGTTCTCCGGGTGGTGGCAGGCCACCCGCTGGCCGGGCTTCAGCTCGGCGAGCGGCGGCTCGGTGGTCTTGCAGACCTGCGTGGCCTTCCAGCACCGGGTGTGGAAGCGGCAGCCGCTCGGCGGCGCGATCGGCGAGGGCACGTCGCCCTTGAGCAGGATGCGCTCGCTCTTGGCGCCCCGGCGCGACGGGTCCGGGATCGGCACGGCCGACAGCAGCGCCTTGGTGTACGGGTGCATCGGCGCCGCGTACAGCGAGTCCCGGTCGGCCAGCTCGACGATCTTGCCGAGGTACATCACCGCGATGCGGTCGGAGACGTGGCGGACGACGGAGAGGTCGTGCGCGATGATCACGTACGTCAGACCGAGCTCGTCCTGGAGGTCGTCCATGAGGTTGACGACCTGGGCCTGGATCGAGACGTCGAGCGCGGAGACCGGCTCGTCCGCGACGACCATCCGGGGCTTGAGGGCGAGCGCACGGGCGATGCCGATGCGCTGGCGCTGACCGCCGGAGAATTCGTGCGGGTAGCGGTTGTAGTGCTCGGGGCTCAGGCCCACCAGCTCCAGGAGGCGCTGGACCTCCTTCTTCACGCCGCCCTCGGGCTCCACGCCCTGGAGCTTGAAGGGCGCCGAGACGATGGTGCCGATGGTGTGCCGGGGGTTCAGCGAGCCGTACGGGTCCTGGAAGATCATCTGCACGTCGCGGCGCAGCGGACGCATGCCGGCCGTCTTGAGGTGCGTGATGTCCGTACCGTCGAACTCGATCTTCCCGCCGGAGGGTTCGAGCAGCCGGGTGATGAGCCGGCCCATGGTCGACTTGCCACAGCCGGACTCCCCGACGACGCCGAGGGTCTCGCCACGGCGGACCTCGAAGTCGATGCCGTCGACGGCCTTGACCGCCCCGACCTGCCGCTGGAGCAGGCCCTTCTTGATGGGGAAGTGCTTGACCAGGCCCTCGACCCTGAGCAGCGGTTTCTCGTCGGCGTCGGCGCGCGGGGCCGGCACGGCGGCCCGGGTCTCAGTCTCGCTCACAGCTTCGGCGCAATCTCTTCGGTCCAGATCCGCGTACGGTCCTCCTGCGACAGGTGGCAGGCGGTGAAGTGGCGGCCGCCGACCTCGCGCAGCTCGGGGCGCTCGGTGCGGGTGATGTTGTCCTTGGGGACGTCCGCGTAGGGGCAGCGCGGGTTGAAGGCGCAGCCGGAGGGGACGTTGATGAGGCTCGGCGGCTGACCCTTGACCGGGATGAGCCGGTCGGTCTGCGCGCGGTCGATGCGCGGCATCGAGCCGAGCAGGCCCCAGGTGTAGGGGTGCTGGGGCTGGTGGAAGATGTCGTCGACCGGGCCGCGCTCCACACAACGGCCGCCGTACATCACGAGGATGTCGTCGGCGATCTCGGCGACCACGCCGAGATCGTGCGTGATGATGATGACCGCGGAGCCGAACTCCTTCTGCAGATCCCGGATCAGGTCGAGGATCTGCGCCTGCACGGTCACGTCGAGCGCGGTGGTGGGCTCGTCGGCGATCAGCAGTTCCGGGTTGTTGACCAGGGCCATGGCGATCATGGCGCGCTGGCGCATACCGCCGGAGAACTCGTGCGGGTAGCCGTCGACCCGCTTGTGGGGCTCCGGGATGCCGACGCGGTCGAGGAGTTCGATGGCGCGCTTGCGGGCGACCTTCTTGCTGACGTCGTGGTGGACCCGGTACGCCTCGACGATCTGGCTGCCGACCTTGTAGTACGGGTGCATCGCGGACAGCGGGTCCTGGAAGATCATCGCCATGTCGCGGCCGCGCAGCCGGCGCACCTCGTCGGGGCTCGCCCCGACGAGTTCCTTGCCGTCGAGCCAGATCTCGCCGGACATCCGCACGTTCTTGCCGCGCGCGCCGAGCCGGTGCAGGCCCATGATCGCCAGCGAGGTCACCGACTTGCCCGAGCCGGACTCGCCCACGATGCCGAGGGTCTTGCCCTTCTCCAGCTGGAAGGAGAGACCGTCGACGGACTTGACCAGGCCGTCGTCGGTGGGGAAGTGCACCTTGAGGTCGCGCACTTCGAGGAACGCCTGGGGGGCGTCCCCGGCGCGTGCGGGCTCGCCGACGGCGGCCCCGGTCTTGGACAGTTCGGTCACGAGAGCCTCACCCGCGGGTCGATCGTGGCGTACAGCAGGTCCACCACAAGGTTCATGAAGACGACGAAGAACGCCGCGAGCAGGGTCACCCCGAGGATCGGGGGCAGGTCGTTGGTGGTGATCGACTGGACCGCGTACTCGCCGATGCCGTGCAGGGAGAACACGGTCTCGGTGATGAGGGCGCCGCCGAGGAGCAGACCGACATCCATGCCGAAGACCGTCACCAGCGGGGTCAGCGCGGCCCGCAGGCCGTGCTTGACGACGACCTTGCGCTCCCGCAGGCCCTTGGCCCGCGCGGTGCGGATGTAGTCCTCGTTCATCGTCTCCAGCATGCCCGAGCGGGTGAGCCGGGCGTAGATGGCCGAGTAGAGGAGCGCCAGCGAACACCAGGGCAGGAAGAGGGTGTTGGCCCACTGCGAGGGGTTCTCGGTGAAGGGGACGTAGGTCCTGCCGAAGATCTCCAGCTGGTAGCTGAACAGCAGCAGGGCCAGCTGACCGGTGAAGAACATGGGCAGGGAGACGCCCGCGAGCGCCACACCCATCGCGGAGCGGTCGAAGATCGACCCGGGCTTCAGGGCCGAGATGACGCCGGCCGTGATACCGCCGACCAGCCACAGCACGGCGGCTCCGGCGGCGAGCGAGATGGTCACCGGAAGGCGGCCGGTGAGCTGCGGCCAGACCTCCAGGTGGTCCTTGAAGGAGTAGCCGAAGCAGGGCGCGTCGCAGCGGACGGTGGTGGGCCCGAGGTCGTACGTGGCACCGGAGACGATCCCCTTGAGGAAGTTCCAGTACTGCTCGTAGACCGGCTGGTCCAGGCCGAGGTTCCGCTTGACCGCCGCGATGTCCTCGGGCGAAGGGTTCTTGCCGATGTACTGCTGTGCCAGCTGGTCGACCGTCTGCCCGGCGAGCTTCGGCAGGATGAAGAAGATGCCGAAGGTGACCGCGGTGACGACGAGCAGCAGGATCACCGCCGCGATCGTCCGGCGGATGATGTACGAGATCACGAGGACCGGCGCCGGCGCCCGCGGGTGTGCTCACCCGCGGGCGCCAATGCCTTCACCTGCCTTCCGGGGCTACTTCTTTTCCGAGGTACCGACGTTGAGGTAGTCGTACTGGCCGCTGAACGCCGAGGAGGACACCAGGTTGGTGGCGTACGGCGAGCGGTACAGCAGGACCTTGAAGTAGGTCAGCGGCACGATGGCGGCCTGCTCCATGACCTTCTTGTCGACCTCGGTGTACGCGGCGGTGCGGGCGGCCTCGTCGGTGTTGCCGATCGCGTCGTCGAGCAGCTTGTTGATCGCGGGGTCGTTCAGCTCCGACAGGTTGGTGTTGCCGGACTGGCCGATGGCCTTGCCGTGCACGATCTGCTGCAGGAAGCCGTAGCCGGTGGGCCAGTCGGCGCCCCACTGCATCATGATCAGGCCGATGTTGTTCTTCTTGTTGAAGGACGGCACACCCGCGTAGTCGGAGAAGTACTTGCCCGACGGGTACTGCTTGATGTCGGCCTCGATGCCGACCTTCTTCAGCGCCTCGACGACCGCGGTGGCCGCGTCGACCTCGCCCTGACGGTCGGTACGGGCGGAGATGGAGGTCTTGAAGCCGCCCTCCTTGCCGCAGGCCTTCAGGTGCTCCTTGGCCTTGGTGACGTCACCCTTGCTGTCCGGGGTGGCGTACATGTCGGCCTTCTCGTAGCCCGAGACGTCGGTCGGCAGCACGGTGGAGGCGATGTCACCGCGGATCGGGCCGCCCATGGCGGTCTGCACGGCGACCTTGTCGATCGCGTACTGGACGGCCTTGCGGCACTCGACGTTGTCGAACGGCGCGACCTTGGTGTTGATCGCCGTGTAGACGAGACGGCCGCCGAGCGCGTTGTCGGTGTTGGCCTCCTGGTCCTTGTCCTTGAGGACCTGGGCCTGGGTCTGGGCGTCGACACCGGTGCCCTGGATGTCGATCATGGTGTCGCCGGACATGACGTCCTTGTCGATGGTGGCCTTGTTGACCTTCAGGTTCACCACGATCTTGTCCGGGTACTGCTTGCGCAGCGGGTCCGTCTTGGCGTCCCACTCGGGGTTGCGGACCAGGACGATCTGCTTGCCCTCTTCGTACTTCTGGAACTTGTACGAGCCGGTGGAGACGACCTTCTTGGTGTAGTCGACGCCGGTGTCCTTGGCCTTCGGCACCGGAGCCGTCTGCGGCATGCTCGCCAGGTAGTCGAACTCCGAGAACGCCTTGTTGAGCTTGAAGACGATCGTGTGGTCGTCCGGGGTCTCTATGGAGGAGATGCCCTTGTCGCTCTTGTCGGCGTAGGGACCCTTGTACTTCTTCGGGTCGTCCAGCATCTGCTGGAAGTAGTTCGGGCCGAGCGAGAGCACGTCACGCGCGAAGTTCGAGCGCTCCACGGCGTACTTGACGTCCTTGGACGTGACCGGGGTGCCGTCCTCGAACTTGACGCCCTGGCGGATCTTGTACGTCCAGGTCTTGCCGCCGTCGCTGGGCGTGCCCGCGCTCTCCGCCAGGTCGGGGACGAGCTCGTTGCCCTTCTCACCGGGACCGGGCTTGAACGTCATCAGAGGACGCGCGTAGAGGCGGCTGAAGTTGAAGCCGTACGCGTAGTACATGTTGCCCGGGTCGAGGGACTCGGGAGCGTCGGAGCTGGCGTACGTGACCGTGCCGCCCTTGTGCGTGGACTCGTTGACGACACCCTTGGTCGCGGCGTTGGCGCCGGCGCCCTTGGGGGTGTCCGTACCGTCTTCCGCCTTGCTGCAGGCGGACAGGAGCAGGCCGGCGCTGCTCACAACCGCGACAGCGGCCATTGCTGACCTTCGCATGATGGTCGGTTTCCCCTTCGTAGTTGGACAGTTGTGTGGGACGACGGCCGCAGACGTCAGCGGCTGCGGGGGTCGAGGGCGTCCCGGAGGCCGTCACCGAGAAGGTTGAAGGCCAGCACCGTGATGAAGATCGCGAGGCCGGGAACGATCATGTACTGCGGGTCGACCTCGAAGAAGTCGACCGCCTGGTTGAGCATGCCGCCCCAGGAGGCCTGCGGCGGCTGGATCCCGACCCCGAGGAAGCTGAGCGACGCCTCGAAGATGATGTTGGTCGGGATGAGCAGCGTCGAGTAGACGATGATCGGCGCGACGAGGTTGGGCAGCAGTTCCTTGAACAGGACGTACGGGCCGCCGGCGCCCATCCCGCGCGAGGCGTCGATGAACTCCCGCTCGCGCAGCGCCAGGGTCTGACCGCGCACGATGCGCCCCATGTACGGCCAGTTGAAGAAACCGATGACGAAGATCAGCACCGAGATGTGCAGCGGCAGTCCTTCGAGGCCGAAGGCGCCGCCCTGGAGCGTCGCGGAGATGGCGATGGCGAACAGCAGCAGCGGGAACGCCAGGAAGGTGTCCATCAGCCGGCTCACGATCGTGTCGACCCGGCCGCCGTAGTAACCGGCGACCAGTCCGAGCACCACTCCGATGGCGTTCGACAGGAGCGTCGCGCCGAAGGCCACCACCAGGGAGACCCAGGAGCCCTCCAGGATGCGGGCGAGGATGTCGCGTCCGAACTTCGGCTCGACGCCGAGCGGGTGGTCCCAGCTCATCCCACCGAAGTCGCCCTTGGGGAGGGAGGTGTTGGGGTCGATCAGGTCCTGGTTGAAGGCGTTGGGGTCGAGCCCGAGCATCGACTGCAGGGGCCGGGAGAGGGCCGCGATCAGGATCAGCAGGACGACGATGATGCCGCCGGCGACCGCCACCTTGTCGCGCTTGAAGCGGGTCCAGGCGATCTGGCCGAGCGAACGGCCCTCGATCTTCTTGGCCTCGACACCTTCCAGCACGGCTTCGGGCTGAGCGTCGGTCTGCGCCCCAGTGGTCTCGATCGGTGCGGTCACAGTGACCCGACCCTCCTCGCCGGCGGTAACCGGCCTACACCCGCCGCGGATTACGGCTTTGTCGACTTTCCATCGATCACGGGATCCGTCGATCCCGCATCTGACTGGGGGAGTCTTCAACGTCGCCGCGATCACCCGCCAGATCTGGCGGGGAAAGTATGCACAACCGTGATGCGGCGCCGGGGATTCCGTTATCCGAACACCGGGTAGCGACTCTCGGACGGGAGACAGTCGGGGCATACGGCACGAATAGCCATAATCCACCGCTATCCGCAGCCCTCTACGCGCGAAGAGTGCGTCAAGGAGAAGATCGCGTCTCACAGGCCGGAGAGCGCATCCGCGTCACCCCGGGCGCACGCCGGACCCCGACAAACCGCACCGACCTTCACCTGTGCAAACCTGCGGGCGCCTCGCGGGCGCGGCCGAGTGTGCGAACGATGCCCCCTGCACACCGGAGCCGCGCGGGCAGTCGGGACGCCGGGGCGCGCGGTGAACACAAGC
The DNA here is from genome assembly GCF_018728545.1 of Streptomyces sp. ATCC 21386. Taxonomy (NCBI): domain Bacteria; kingdom Bacillati; phylum Actinomycetota; class Actinomycetes; order Kitasatosporales; family Streptomycetaceae; genus Streptomyces; species Streptomyces sp. ATCC 21386. The sequence continues at coordinate 1,815,954 of NZ_JAAVVL010000001.1, read as the reverse complement.
AGGGAACACCTGGGGGAACGATGCGTGAGCGAAGAGCACGCACTCCCGGCGGAAGCCCGGGGAGCGTCAGTACGACGGTGGGCCCGGGTAGCCGTACCCGGCGGCCGGGGCCTGGGCGGGGGCCGCGCCGTGGGCCTCGCGGTCGTAGAAGGGGCGGGCGCCCGCACGCAGCCACATGGCGACCGGGTCGTACTCGTCGGACATCGCGACGGTGGAGACGGGCAGACCGTCCGGGACCGCGCCGATGGACTGCTGCATCATCGCCCGCACCGAGTCGACGGCCGGCGGCGAGGTGTCGTACACGTCGAGGCCGATGGCCAGGTACGGCGCGCCGAGCGCGGGCTGCACCCAGGCGCGGCGCAGCGAGCGCACGGCGGGCGTGCGGTGGGCGTTCTGGGTCAGCAGGGCGTAGAACTGCGGGATCTCGATGGCCGGTTCGGACAGTCTGAGGGGACCCGCGGGCTGGCGCTCCAAGCCGGTCGCGATCCGGCGCAGATCGAGCCAGGGGATGCCGACGCCGCCGCCCGGCGCGTGCGGGTTGAGCCAGAGGCCGTAGTGGTCGGGGTAGAGGGTGCGGGCCACGTCGAGGCCGTCGACCACCTCGTAACTGCGGTTCCAGCCGCTGGCGGAGAGTTCCTGGGCGGAGGTCACGCACGGGGCGTAGTTGAACCCGTCGACCTCCATGTTCCCGTACTGGGCGTCCGGGGAGCCCGCCTGGCCGTGCCAGAGCAGCATCCAGATCTGGCCGGAGGACGGGGTGGCGACGGCACGCAGCAGTGCCTCGTAGGCGTCGTAACGCCCCGGCGTCACCTGGCGCAGCATGTGCTCGACGTTGCCGCTGCCGCTCACGTTGGCCGCCCTTCGGTGTTGGACCTTGGTTTTGGGAACAGCTTAGGTGGTGTGCCGGTCGAGCCGATCAGGGCTCGGAGGTTGCGGTGACCTGCGGACTGCGGGTGGTGCCGGGTCGATCGCGCCCACGCGGCGGAGCCGCATGGGGACATGGCCCCGCGCCCCTTTCGGGCGCCGGTCAGTACCCCTGCTGATAGAAGGGTCGTACCTTCTCGCGGAGCCAGTCGCCCACCGGGTCCTGGGCCACGTCGAGGAAGACCATGTTGACCGGCCAGGGGACGGGGGCCTTGGTGAGGACCCGGCCGAGGGCGGCGAGGGGGAGGGAGCGGTCCGCCTCCCAGGAGAGAAGTTCGACGCCGATGAACATCACGGGGTCGGCGGTCTCGATGGTGGCGAGGCAGCGGCGGGCGGAGAGGACGACTCCGGTGCCGGCGAACTCGGCGGAGGCCGCGGCCAGGAAGTCCACCGGGTCGTCCTGCCAGTCCGGTTCGAAGAGGCGGACCCGCGCACCGCTCGCCGATCCGTCCAGCGGGGTCCGGCCGGCCCGGCACAGCTCGGCAACGGCGGGCGGCGGCAGCGGGATGCCCACGACACCGTCGGGGTTGAGGGCGAGCCCGATCTGCGGGGGCAGGCCCCGCGCGAACTCGACGGCCGGGGCGATCGTGTACGACATGTGGTTGCCGACGACCTGCCGGAACTGCTCCTCGGAGCTGAAGACCGGCACGTACGCCTGCCCGTCGAACTCCATGGTCGGCAGGTCGAGCTGACCGCTCTGCGGGCCGCCGCCCTCCGGCAGCGGCACCCACACGAAGCTGCGGGCCAGCACCTCCACGATCCGCGCCCCGGCCTGGGGCACACCGAGCGAGGCGGACAGCACCTCCTCCAGCTCGTTGCCGGGCCATCCGCCGTGCCCATGGGGATACGCCTGTGCAGGAAAGTCCGCCGGGAAGTCCATCTGCTGCCTACCGCTTTGCTCCGTGATGCTGTTGTCCCTGCACCTTAATTGCTCCCGGGGCGGGGGCGCGCCCTTCAGGAGCGCGGGAAGTAGATCCGCTTCAGGACATCGGCGGCGGCCCGGTCGATGAGGACGGCCGCCCCGCACCCCTTGGGCAGTCTCCCCTTCTCCACCGCCCGCAGCAGCCGGGTCATCGCCCCCCGGTGCCGGGCGAACGCGTACCGGGAGACGCCCCGGCCCCGCTCCCGCTGTCCGTCCCGCGCCTCGCCGGGAGTGACGTCGAGCAACAGCAGGTGCAGCGTGCCGCCCCGGCGGCGGGCCTCGCGCGCGAGCCAGTTGCGCACCCACGCCTGTGCGCCGCAGTCGTGCACGACCACGCCCTCCCCCGAGCGGAGGGCGCGTCGCAGCCCGGCGTAGTGCGCGAGGCGCACGAGGGGGCGGTAGACGGCGTACGGCAGCCGGCGGGCGAAGCGGGCGTCGAAGCGGTCGCGCGTGTCCTGGGAATCGATGCGGGTGCCGGGCACGGCCCGCCGCATCAGGGTCGACTTGCCGCTGCCGGGGAGCCCGGTGACGACCACCAGGTCGTCCGGCCCGAAGGACAGCTCGTGGGGACTGCGCCCGGACCGCCCCCGGAGGTCGCGGACGACCGCCCTCGGGAACGGGCCGCAGGCCGCACCGGCCGGTGCGACGGGCTGCTTGGGCATCGCGACCCCCGAGGTCGTCGCGTACGCCGTGGTCCTGTTCACCGTGATCGTCCTCCCCAGGGGTATGGAGGTCCCATCCCCACAGACCGTAAAGAAAAGGTAATGCCCGATCCCTCCTGGTTCAGTCCTCGTATGGCCACAAGAGTGCTACGGACCGCTGTGTCCGTCTCCCCTCCGTCGTCCCCCACCTCTCGAAGCTCCCCCTGCCGCCACGCGTCGATGCGTGCAATGATGTCCGCGCCAACTGCATACCGGCCGCTTGAATCCGCGCGGGAGAGCTCCCAGCAGTCGATCGCTGGGGCGCCGAAGGAGCAAGTACCTCCCTTGAATCTCTCAGGCCCAGATACCGCGCGGGCGAGGCACATCTGAAAAGCGGGCCGTACCTCTCCTTCGGGGGTCGGCTCCACCCACGGTGCAAGTCACGACCACCGGTACGTACGGTCGTGGTGAACCTCTCAGGTTCCGATGACAGATGGGGAGGACTTCCCCTCGCCTGTCGCCTGTCTTGCACTGGGAGCAGAATCCGATGAGCAGCAGCTCCACCACTGAACCGCGCCGTACCGCGCTCGACGCCCTGCACCGCTCGCTCGGCGCAACGATGACCGACTTCGCGGGCTGGGACATGCCCCTGCGCTACGGCTCCGAGCGGGACGAGCACATCGCCGTCCGCACGAGGGCCGGCCTCTTCGACCTCTCCCACATGGGCGAGATCACGGTGACCGGACCGCAGGCCGCGGCCCTGTTGAACCACGCCCTCGTGGGCAACATCGGCAGCGTCGGCGTCGGCCGCGCCCGCTACACCATGATCTGCCGCGAGGACGGCGGCATCCTCGACGACCTGATCGTCTACCGGCTGGGCGAGACCGAGTACCTGGTCGTCGCGAACGCCTCCAACGCCCAGGTGGTGCTGGACGCGCTCGTGGAGCGTTCCGCCGGCTTCGACGCCGAGGTGCGCGACGACCGGGACGCCTACGCGCTGCTGGCCGTGCAGGGCCCCGAGTCGCCCGGGATCCTGGCCTCCCTCACCGACGCCGACCTCGACGGTCTGAAGTACTACGCGGGGCTGCCCGGCACGGTCGCCGGGGTGCCCGCGCTGATCGCCCGCACCGGCTACACCGGCGAGGACGGCTTCGAGCTGTTCGTGAAGCCGGAGCACGCGGTCGAGCTGTGGCAGGCGCTGACGAAGGCGGGCGAGGGCGTCGGCCTGGTGCCGTGCGGGCTCTCCTGCCGGGACACGCTGCGTCTGGAGGCGGGCATGCCGCTGTACGGGCACGAGCTGTCGACCGCGCTGACGCCCTTCGACGCCGGGCTCGGGCGGGTCGTGAAGTTCGAGAAGGAGGGCGACTTCGTCGGGCGCGCGGCCCTCGCCGAGGCCGCCGAGCGCGCCGCCTCCGCCCCGCCCCGCGTCCTCGTCGGGCTGGTCGCCGAGGGCCGCCGGGTGCCGCGCGCCGGGTACCCGGTCGTCGCCGACGGCCAGGTGATCGGCGAGGTCACCTCCGGCGCCCCCTCCCCCACGCTGGGCAAGCCGATCGCCATGGCGTACGTCGACGCCGCGCACTCCGCGCCGGGTACGGCCGGTGTGGGCGTGGACATCCGGGGCAGCCACGAGCCGTACGAGGTCGTGGCGCTGCCCTTCTACAAGCGCCAGAAGTAGACACTGGGCGCGCGGCCGCCCGGCCCGAGCGTGACACTGGGCACATTCGCGCTGCTCAACAGCGGTTTCAGCAGTCCCCCATTCATCACCACTCCCTCGCGTACAGGAGAATTCAGGCCATGAGCAACCCCCAGCAGCTGCGCTACAGCAAGGAGCACGAGTGGCTGTCGGTCGCCGAGGACGGCGTCTCGACGGTCGGCATCACGGAGTTCGCGGCGAACGCGCTCGGCGATGTCGTCTACGCCCAGCTCCCCGAGGTGGGCTCCACGGTGACCGCGGGCGAGACCTGTGGCGAACTGGAGTCCACGAAGTCGGTCAGCGACCTGTACTCGCCGGTCTCCGGTGAGATCACCGAGATCAACGAGGACGTCGTGAGCGACCCGTCGCTGGTGAACACCGCCCCCTTCGAGGGCGGGTGGCTGTTCAAGGTGCGCGTCGCGGAGGAGCCGGACGACCTGCTCTCCGCCGACGAGTACGTCGCCCACACCGCCGGCTGAGAAGACGAGGTCGTACGCATGTCGCTTCTGAACACGCCCCTGCACGAGTTGGACCCGGACGTCGCCGCCGCCCTCGACGCCGAGCTGCACCGTCAGCAGTCCACCCTGGAGATGATCGCCTCGGAGAACTTCGCTCCGGTGGCGGTCATGGAGGCACAGGGTTCGGTCCTGACCAACAAGTACGCCGAGGGCTACCCGGGCCGCCGCTACTACGGCGGCTGTGAGCACGTCGACGTCGCCGAGCAGATCGCCATCGACCGGGTGAAGGACCTGTTCGGCGCCGAGTACGCCAACGTCCAGCCGCACTCGGGCGCCTCGGCCAACCAGGCGGCGCTGTTCGCCCTCGCCCAGCCCGGCGACACGATCCTCGGGCTGGACCTGGCGCACGGCGGCCACCTCACCCACGGCATGCGGCTGAACTTCTCGGGCAAGCAGTTCGAGGTCGTCGCCTACCACGTGGACACCGCGACCGGTCTGGTCGACATGGCGGAGCTGGAGCGCCTCGCCAAGGAGCACCGGCCCAAGGTGATCATCGCGGGCTGGTCGGCGTACCCGCGTCAGCTGGACTTCGCGGAGTTCCGCCGCATCGCCGACGAGGTCGGTGCCCGTCTGTGGGTGGACATGGCGCACTTCGCGGGTCTGGTCGCGGCCGGGCTGCACCCCAACCCGGTGCCCCACGCCGACGTGGTCACCTCGACCACCCACAAGACGCTCGGCGGACCGCGCGGCGGCATCATCCTGGCGAAGAAGGAGTTCGCGAAGAAGCTGAACTCCTCGGTGTTCCCCGGCTTCCAGGGCGGTCCGCTGGAGCATGTCATCGCCGCGAAGGCGGTGTCCTTCAAGGTCGCCGCGTCGGAGGAGTTCAAGGAGCGCCAGCGGCGCACGGTCGAGGGCGCGAAGATCCTCGCCGAGCGGCTGACGGCCCCGGACGCCCGCGAGGCCGGTGTCGACGTGCTCTCCGGCGGCACCGACGTGCACCTGATCCTGGTCGACCTGCGCAACTCCGAGTTGGACGGACAGCAGGCCGAGGACCGCCTCCACGAGGTCGGCATCACCGTCAACCGCAACGCCGTCCCCAACGACCCGCGTCCGCCGATGGTGACCTCCGGCCTGCGCATCGGCACGCCCGCCCTGGCCACCCGCGGCTTCACCGCCGAGGACTTCACCGAGGTCGCCGACGTCATCGCCGAGGCGCTGAAGCCGGCCTACGACGCCGAGGCGCTCAAGACCCGGGTCAAGGCACTCGCCGACAAGCACCCGCTCTACCCGGGGCTGGGGAAGTAACCCGGGGTTCACCGGTCCGTAGTCCCGCTCTTTCGGGGCACCGCGCACACTGGGGAGTGAGCGCGGTGCCCCACCCCCTGCACAACCCTCCCCCGTTCTGAGGAGTCACCGTGGCCATCTCGGTCTTCGACCTGTTCTCGATCGGCATCGGCCCGTCCAGCTCCCACACGGTCGGCCCGATGCGGGCCGCCCGGATGTTCGCCCGCCGGCTGCGCAACGAGGAACTGCTCGCGGGCGTCGCCTCCGTACGCGTGGAGCTGTACGGCTCGCTGGGCGCGACCGGTCACGGCCATGGCACCCCCAAGGCCGTGCTGCTGGGACTGGAGGGCGCCTCACCGCGCACGGTGGACGTCGAGTCCGCCGACGGCCGGGTGGAAGAGATCAAGGAATCGGGTCGCATCCGTCTCCTCGACGACCACGAGATCCCGTTCGCCTTCGACGAGGACCTCGTCCTGCACCGGCGCAAGACGCTGCCCTACCACGCCAACGGCATGACGATCTGGGCCCACGACGCGGACGGCGCCGAACTCCTGTCCAAGACCTACTACTCGGTGGGCGGCGGCTTCGTCGTCGACGAGGAGGCGGTCGGGGCGGACCGCATCAAACTCGACGACACGGTCCTGAAGTACCCCTTCCGCACGGGCGACGAACTGCTGCGCCTGACCCGGGAGACCGGCCTGTCCATCTCCGCGCTGATGCTGGAGAACGAGCGGGCCTGGCGCACGGAGGAGGAGATCCGCTCCGGGCTCCTGGACATCTGGGGGGTGATGCAGGCCTGTGTCTCCCGCGGCATGACCCGTGAGGGGATCCTCCCGGGCGGTCTGAAGGTCCGCCGCCGCGCGGCCGTCTCCGCCCGTCAACTGCGCGCCGAGGGCGACCCGTTGGCCCACGCCATGGAGTGGATCACGCTCTACGCGATGGCCGTGAACGAGGAGAACGCCGCCGGCGGCCGGGTCGTCACCGCCCCGACGAACGGCGCGGCCGGCATCATCCCCGCCGTCCTCCACTACTACATCAACTTCGTGCCCGGCGCGGACGAGGACGGCGTCGTGCGCTTCCTGCTCGCGGCCGGCGCCATCGGCATGCTCTTCAAGGAGAACGCCTCCATCTCCGGAGCCGAGGTCGGCTGCCAGGGCGAGGTCGGCTCCGCCTGCTCCATGGCGGCGGGCGCGCTGGCGGAGGTGCTGGGCGGTTCCCCCGAACAGGTCGAGAACGCCGCCGAGATCGGCATGGAGCACAACCTCGGCCTGACCTGCGACCCCGTCGGCGGCCTCGTCCAGATCCCGTGCATCGAACGCAACGGCATGGCGGCGGTGAAGGCCGTCACCGCCGCGCGGATGGCGATGCGGGGCGACGGCACCCACAAGGTGTCCCTCGACAAGGTCATCAAGACGATGAAGGACACGGGCGCCGACATGAGCGTCAAGTACAAGGAGACGGCGCGCGGGGGCTTGGCGGTCAACATCATCGAGTGCTGAGCAAAGAGGCCCTGACCAGTGCGTTCGTGTCTTTCAGCGCTGTCGGGGCCTTCCCTGCTTACGCGGCGGAAAGTCCCTGGAAAGGGTGACGGGCTGGTCAGCCCGGACTCCTCATGCGGGTCCGCCGGCCGGTGCGGTCGGCCGGTCCCCCGCGCTGCCCATCGGGAGTCACTCTCCGTGGTAGAGGCGGGGCAGGTCGATCAGTTGAATCATGGGGTCGCTCTTTACCAGGTGATTCAGCTCATCGGTGAAGCCCGTGCCGCTGAAGCAGTAGAGCCTCGTCGCCTCGGTAGCCGTGCCGTTCTTGATCAGGAGGGAACGGATGTGCCGGAGGCGTTCCAGGTGGCCGGCTCCCATCACCTCACTCCACTTCGCTTCGCCGATGGCGAGCAGCACCTGCCGACCCTCTTGGCTCTCGCCGTGGACGGCGACATCGACCTCGTGACTGGTCCTGGCAGCCGGGTCGTTGACAGTTCCGCCGGCGACGCGTGTGACGTGTCCTCCCTGAGTCTCGGGTGCCGCATGCCAGCGGGCCCATTCCCGGCAGACCTGCTCGAAGTGCGGACCGACGACTTTGCTGCGGAAGGTGGACCGGGTCCGGCGCCATACGTCGGACGCCCGCCCGGGGCGTTCCAGATCGCCCCAGGCCGGGCGCATGACCGCGTGGTAGAAGGTGACGAGCGGTTCGGCGATGCGGTAGGCGGAGCGGTTACGGCGAAAGGCATCGGCTTCGTGGGTGATCATGCCGACGTCCTGAAGAACGCTCAACGGGTGAGCGAGGTCGGTGGACTTGCGTCCCAGGTAGTCGGCGATGCCGCCACGAGCGGCGTTACCGGCGGCGATGGCTGCCAGTACCGAGTGGTACAACGCGGTGTCGTGAAGTTCGGGCTCCTCGGCGAGAAGGTAGCGGGCTTCTCGGAAGAGCGGACGCGCCGGGTTGAGGACGGCTCGGACGACCCAGTCGTCGAAGTCGTCCGGCCCGGCCGGGGTGTCGCCCTGGGTGAACTCACGGCGGTAGGCGGGCGTGCCGCCGACGATGGCATTGGTCAACAGCGCGGTGCGCGGGTCGTCGATCTGCCAGAACTCGGCCGCGAGCCGGAAGTCCAGGGTCGGGACCACGAGTTCGAGGCCGGCCCGGCCACGCAGCGGAGCGTTACCGGACAGCAACCGTCCCATGAACGACAGTGCGGAGCCGCACAGCAGCAGGCGCACGGGAGTGTTGGTGTGCTGGGCAGCAGGGTCCAGAGCACGCTGGATGATCGAAGGCAGGGAGGGAGACGCCTTGGCGAGGAAGGGGAACTCGTCGATGACCGCCACGGTGGGGCCGCCCGCGTCAGCGATGCGCATGAGTTCCGCGACCGCCTCGTCCCAGTGCGCGAATCGGAACGGAGTGGACTGCCCGCGATAGCGGGCCAGTGCCTCACCGAACTGACGCAGGGCGTCGGCCTCGGTGGTCTCGGTGGCGGTGAACATGAAGCCGCCACTGGCACGAGCGACGGCGTCGAGCAGGAAGGTCTTGCCCTGTCGACGGCGACCGGAGATCACGCCCAGCGTGGCCCGCGGGCCCGGCAGGGTGGCGAACCGAGTCAGCTCGCCCCATTCGAAACCACGGTCGAACATCTCGGCGGGCTTGTCCACAGACCAGCTCCTACATATGGGTGCAGTTATTATAACTAGACCTATACACCACCTCGATCCGCCGCGCCGCCTCCGGTCTCACGAGACGAACACTCGTGCCACTACTTCCGAGCGATGTGCACTTTCAGGGATTCCGGCTCGCTTCAAAATTCGTTCCTGCCGCGTCCGGGCGGTGCAGCTCCGTAGCGGGCTACGTGGTTCCACGTACGGGGCTGGTGCGGGGCTCTCGGCCGGTGAGGCCCGAGAGGGACAGGGCTCCCGGGCCGGCGAAGACCAGCAGGAGGAAGCCCCAGCAGAAGAGGACGGGGGCGAGGCCACCGTTCTGGAGGGGGAAGAGGCCGTCCTTCTGGTGTTCCGTGAAGTAGGCGAAGGCCATGATGCCCGAGCTGAGGAATGCGGCGCCGCGCGTCGCCACGCCGAGAAGGATCAGGACGCCGCAGGTCAGCTCGATGACTCCGGCGTACCAGAAGGGCCAGTCGCCGACCGGGCTCGCCTTGCGGTCCAGGATGCCGAAGACCGTGGCCGCGCCCTCGCTGGTGAACAGCAGGCCCAGAACGATGCGGAACAGGCCCAGGACGAGGGGCTGACGTTCCGTCAGCCAGTCGTTCAGGCGGGGCGGGCTGCTCATGGGTGCTCCTCGGGTGTGTCGGTTACGCGTGGGTGCTTCCGGTGCTTCCGGTTTTCCTACGCATCCGCCCGGCGTCCGGTTCACGGAATCGGGCGCGGACTTCCGACGGACTTCGGCGCCGACGTCGGCGCGGGCGCGGCGCGGGCCTCGTACGGCGGGACGGGGCGGATGCTTCGGGGCGGATCAGGGGGCCTCCCCGGTGTCGGCGAGGGCCGCACCCAGTTCCGATCTGCGGCGGATGCCCAACTTGCGGTAGGTGCTGGTCAGATGGGTCTCGACGGTGCGGCGGGCCAGGTGGAGGAGCTGCCCTATCTCGGTGTTCGTGCGGTTCTGGGCGGCGAGTTCGGCGATACGGCGCTCGCCGGCGGTCAGGGCGGAGGGGCCGGTCAGCGGGGTCGCCGTGCGGCGCGCACCGCCCTCGCGCAGCGCCGACTCCGCGAGGGCGCGCATACGGTGGGCGCCGAGGCGCTCGGCGCGTTCGGCCGCCTCCCGGAACGCGTCCCGGGCCCGCGCACGCTCCCCGACGGCGACGAGCCCCCGCCCCTGCGCCACGAGCGCCGGTATCAGCTCCACGTCGACGGGCGCGAACGAGTCGGGCGTCATCCCCCACCGGTCGTCCGCGGCCACCGATCCACCGCCGTCCGGCACGGCCCGGCCGCGGGCCCACTGCGCGGAACCGTTTCCGTCCGGCGGCACCGCATCGCCCGTGGACGGGGTGGCGGGCCGTTCCGGGTGCGGGGCGGCGGGCCTGGTCGTTCGGGGATCAGGGGTGCGGGCCGCGTCCGCCCGTGCAGCGGTCCACCGCCCGCCCGCGGCGACGGCCCGTCCGAAGCCGGGTGGGTCCGTCGCCGGTCCGCCACCCGGCGCCTCCGCTGCCGGTCGGCCACCGCCCGGTGTCTCGGGTGTCGCCCAGCCGGTGGCCGACGAGAACGCCGACGTCCCGCCCGCAACCCAGCCGCCCACTGCTCGCAGCGGGCCTCCGCCCAGTGCCCAGCCGCGCGTCGCCGTCACCCTCGTGGGCGGGCCGCCCGCCGTCGAGGCACTCCACAGGGAAGGGCCACCGCTCGCCGCCGCGGCGCTCCACGAGGTCGCGCCGCCCCTCGACGCCTCCCCCGTCGCCGGCCCTCCGCCCGAGGCCGCCGCACCCCACAGCAGCAGGCCGTCACCCGACGCGTCGGCACCCCACAGCGCGGGACCGTGGTGGGCGGCGGCGGTCCCCGACGGCGCGGCCGTGGCCCCGGGCTCCCCGGCGGCCTCCGTTCCGTGGCGCAGGAGGTGCACCGCCCGGTCGGCCAGGTGGAGGCCCCGGTGGCCCCGGGTGGCCGTGGCGAGGGTGGTGAGGGCGCGGCCGACCACCCGGGGCGTGTTCCAGACGGTGGCCAGGGAGAGTTCCTGCTCGGCCAGGGCCAGGGCCTCGTGGGGGCGGCCGAGGGCGAGGTGGCACTCGGCGGCGGCGGTGCGCCAGGGGGTGACGACCGGGCTCGCCACGTCCCGTGCCGCCTGGCGGCGACCGCATTCGAGGAAGTCGTCGAGGGCGGCCGCCGGGTCGCCGGTGGCGGCGCGGAGGAGCCCACGGGCATAGAGGAAGCGGTTCAACTCCCAGGTGTCGTGGGCGTTCTGGAGGTCGAAGGCGTCGGCCAGGCGCGCGGCCTCGTCCGTGCGGCCGGTCTCCACGAGGGCGATGACCGCGTGGGCCAGCGCGTTGGCGGACTCGGAGCGGCCCGCGACCGCGCGCCTGACCTCGGGGTCGGCGAGGACCTCCTCATATGCGCCGCGCGCGGCGGTGATGTCGACGCGGACGTTGCGCAGGGCCAGGTGCATGGGGTGCAGCAGGGAGGTCCGCCGGCCGCCGAGGCCGCGCCGTACCAGCCGTTCGGCCTCGTCGAGCTGGTCGGCCCACTGGGCGACCGCGGCGGCCGTGCCCAGCAGGAAGACCTCGTCCGCGGGGTCGACCGGCTGGGCGAGCAGGGCCCGGACGCGGTCCATCGCGGCGGCCGCCGACGTCAGGCCGGCGGTGGCCTCGTAGCGCACCAGGAGCGCCTGCCCCGGGGTGCCGACCAGGTGCGGGGAGGCCTCGGCGGTCTCGCGCAGCCGGCGGTAGACCTCCTGGCGTACGCCCTGGTCGTGGTCGGAGAGCAGCGCCGAGGCGGTCTGGACCGTGCGGATCAGGTCCGGATGGCCCGTCAGGTGTTCGTCGTGCAGCCCGCGCAGCACGTCGACGGCGGCACGGGCCTCACCGCGCCGGGCCAGGGCGGTGCCGAGCGCGACGGCCGCCTGGACGCGCTCGCGGGGCGGGCCCGGCTGGCGCATCGCCTCGACGAGCCGGGGGATGCCCGCGCCGGACCGTACGGCGGCGTACTCCAGGGAGCCCAGTTCGGTGAGGACCACGGTGCGGCGGGCGGGCGGCATCGGTTCGTCGAGGGCGCGGCGCAGGAGGGCGAGGGCGTCGTCGCTGCGGTCGTCGCGGACGGCGAGGTCGGCGGCGTCGAGCAGGGCGGCGGCCGCCCAGGTCTCGCCCACTGGGCCGCAGCGCAGCAGTTGGCCGGCGACGGCCGCGGCGCTGTCACCGCGGTGCAGCATCGCCTCGGCGGCCCGGCGGTGGGCGGCCTGCCGGTCGGCGCCGGCCCAGCCGCCGAGCACGGCGTCCCGCAGCAGCGGGTGGGCGTAGCGCGGCCGGCCCTCGGTGTCGGGGCTCAGCAGGCCGAGGCCGGTCATGGCGGTGAGCCAGCCGGGGACGCGGGCGGCGTCGACACCGGCCGTGCGGGCGAGCAGGTCGGCGTCGATCGGCACGGGAGTGCCCTCGTGGACGGGCGAGGGGGCGTTCTCGTCACCCGGTGCGCAGGTGTGTACGTCACCCGGTGCGCGGGAGTGCGTGTCGTCCAGCGCGGCGAGAGCGCGGGCGACCTCGGCGGTCGCGGGACCGGCGCTGTCCAGCCACCAGGACACCGCGGCGGCGTAATTGCCCGGGTAGAGCGCCGCGCAGGTGTCCGGAAGGGCAGCCTCGAAGGCCCCGGGGTCGGTGTCGCGGAGGTCGGACAGCAGGGCGCGCAGCCACAGGGGGTTGCCCGCGCCCGCGCGTAAGCAGGCGTCGACCCGTTCCGGCGGGGCACCGGCGTGGACGGTGCGGACCAGCCGCGCGGCGGCGTCCGGGCTCAGCGGGGCAAGGGTGTGGGTGTGCACGAGGGCGGGCGAGAGGGCGTGCGCGAGACCGTCCGCCGGAGGGTCGATGTCGTACTGGCCGCGTTCGGTGACCACCAGAAGGACCGGCAGCCGGTCGATGCGGCGGACGGCCTCGACCAGCCAGCGGCGGGAGGCGGGGTCGGCGAAGTGGACGTCGTCCACGGCGACGAAGAGGGGGGACTCGGCCGCGTAGGACCGCAGCAGCCGCCACAGCCGGGCGGGTCTGCCCCGGTGCGGCGGGGTGCCCGGCGGGTCCGGCGCCTCGCCCGCGGCCTGGTCGAACTCCGGCCCGTGGGAGAGGAGCTGGAAGACGGTGTCGAACGGCACGCAGGTGTGCTCGGGCGAGCAGCGGGCCCGCAGGACCCGCATGCCGTTGCCCGCCGCGTGCTCGGCCGCGGACTCCAGGAGCGCGGTGCGGCCGGTGCCGGTGGCACCCCGGAGCAGCACCAGGCGACCCGCGCCGTTTCGGGCACGGGTTGCCTCCGCGGTCAGCAGCTCCATGGCCTCACGGCGTTCGAGAAGCGGTTCCGGCGGGCACATCGCTGTCTCCTTCGTGGAAGGTCGTTTTCCGCTTCCGTAGACGGGGCAGGGCCCGTCGGGGTGCACCGTTCGCGGACGGTCGGCGTGAAAACGCCGTGGCCGGTCCCGCGGTCCCTTCCGCGGTGGTCCCGTGGTCCCTCCCGCGGCGATCTCGTGGTGTATCTCGTGGTCCTCCACGATTGCGCAGCGCACACGGCACACAGAAGTGTGAATCGAGCCCATCGGCCACTCCCCTCGCAGGAGCGGCGATTTCGTGCATACGGGAGAAACGGTTGCGCAGCACATTCCGGACCACGGACCCGGCGACGGCCCCGGCCGCGGCCACCGTCATGTCGGAGTCCCAGGAGACCCGGCGCCGCACCCCGGTCGTGGTCCACACCCTCGACCCGCTCTCCCGCGCAGGCGTGCTCAGCCAGCTGCGGGGGCACCCGGTGATCGACCTCGTGGACGACGCCGAGGTACGGCCGGGCACTGTGGCGGTGCTCGTCGGGGACACCCCGGACGAGCCGCTGCTCTCCGCGCTGCGCCGGCTGGTGCGCAGCGAGGGGGCGCGGGCCGTGCTGGTGGTGAGCACGATCCGCGAGACGGAGCTGCTCGATGTCATCGAGTGCGGGGTCGGGGCCATCGTGTGGCGGCAGGAGGCGACCGCGCACCGGCTGGCGCAGGCCGTGCTCGCGGCCTCGCGCGGGGACGGCGATCTGCCCGCCGATCTGCTCGGCCGGCTGATCAACCAGGTGGGGACGTTGCAGCGTTCGGTGGCCGGGCGCACCGGGGCGCCGCTGTCGGGCCTGGTGCCGCGGGAGATCGACGTCCTGCGGCTGGTGGCCGAGGGGATGGACACCGGCGAGATCGCGAGCAAGCTCTCCTACTCCGAACGCACCGTCAAGAACGTGATGCACGGGCTCACCACCCGGCTGCACTTGCGCAACCGGGCGCACGCGGTGGCCTATGCCCTGCGTGAAGGCTACATCTGATCGAACGGGCATCCGGACCCGGCCACTTGGGCACCGCACTCTGCCCGCCGGTCGTCCCCGGCGCGTCTACGGAGGTGGCCTCCGCGCCGGGCAGGATCGACGGACGGACATCCGACACAGCAGGAGCACGACCGTGATCCACGAGGTGGACGAGGTCCTCAAGGGACTGATCGGCGGTGGTGCCCTGGCCGGCTCCGGCATCGACGTCTCCTTCGAGGCCCCGACCCGCGACTGGGCGGCCCGGCGCAACGCGCCCGCCGTCAACACCTATCTGTACGACATCCGTGAGGACGTCTCGCGCCGCCAGCGCGGTCACATGCCGGTGCGGGACGAGCGCGACATCGTCGTGCGCCGCCGTCAGCCGCCCCGCTGGTTCCGGCTGTCGTACCTGGTGACGGCCTGGACGAAGCAGCCCCAGGACGAGCACCGGCTGCTCTCCGCGGTGCTGGCCAACCTGTTGCGGCGAGAGCTGTTGCCACCGGACGAACTCCCGGGCGCCCTCGGCGCGCTGGGCCTGACGCTGCCGCTGTCGGTGGCCGGGCTGCACACCGAGTCCCGCTCCCTGGCGGAGATCTGGTCCGCGCTGGGCGGCGAGCTGAAGCCGTCCCTCGACCTCGTCGTCACGGTCCCCTTCCCTGCCTTCCCCGAGTACGACGCCGGTCCCCCGGTCACCGAGGGCGCGGCGATCCGGGTGCGCGGTATCGACGGCGGCCCGGAGGGCTCGGAGGAACGCGGGCACCGGCCGGGGCAGTTGGCGTCCGCGCCGATCACCGGGGAGCGGCGGCGGTGACCGTGCGCGTCGCCCGGGACACCGATGCCCTCCTGCTCCGGCTCGCCCGACTGCGCGAGCGGGTGGCCGAGTTGGTGGCCGAGCGCGGTGCCGGTGATCCGACGGCGAGCGATCCGCTGCGTGGGCTGTACCTGTCCGAGGAGGGCGTACGGCATCTGCTGGAGCCGTCCGCGCGGCCGAACGCGTCCGTGTTCCCCGACGCGCGGCCGGGGCCGGAAGCGGGGCCGGAGCCTGAGCCGGACCCGGAACCCGGCCGGGAACCCCTCGCCGACAGTCCGCTGGAGCGGCTCGCGGGGCGGCTGGGGCTGACCGAGCTGGACACGCGGATCCTGCTCATCGCCCTAGCGCCCGATCTGGACCGCTCCTACGAGCAGTTGTACGGGTACCTGAACGACGACGTGAGCAGACGCCGGGCGACGGTCGGGCTCGCGCTCGATCTGTGCGGACTGCCCGTGCACCTCGCGCGGGCGCGGGCCCGGTTCAGCCCTTCGGCACCGCTGAGCGCGCTCGGGCTGCTGAGCGTCGAGGACCCCGAACGTCCCTTCCTCGGGCGCGGGTTGCGGGTGCCGGACCGGCTGGTCGCGCATCTGCTCGGCGACGACACCCTGGACGCGTCGCTCGTCGGCCATGTCCGTCCGCTCGCGTCGCCGTCGGCGGTGGCCCCGGCCGCGCCCTCGTCCGCGGAGGACGGCGGGTTCACCGCCCGGCTGGCCGCTCGGCTCGCCGCCGCCCCCGTCACCGTGCACCTGCGGGAGGCCCGCGAGGGCGACGGTCTGCTGCGCGCCGGAGCCGCCCTGCACGCGGCCGGGACGCGGGCGCTGCACTTCACGCCCCCGGCGGCCGAGGACGAGATCTCCGCGCTCCTGCCCCGCCTGCTGCGCGAGGCCCGGCTGCGCGGGTGCGCGGTGGTGGTGTCGCCGTTGCCGGAGAGACCGGGGCCGTTGTTCCGGGCGTTGACGGTGGCCGACGTGACCGTGCTGTTCGCGGGGCCGCAGCCGTACGACCCGCAGTGGTGCGACCGTGATCCGCTGGTCCTGGACGTGCCCCGGCCGCCCGCGGGCGCGGTGGACGCCTGGTCGGCGGCGCTCGGCGCCGGGGCGGACGGTCCGGGGTTCGACCTGGCGGCCACGGTCGCCCCGTACCGGCTCGGCGGTGACCGGATCGAGCGGGCGGCCCGCGCGGCCGTGGACCTCGCGGCGTTCGACGGCACCGAGGTGACCGCCGCCCATCTGCGGCTCGCGGCACGTCTGCAGTCCGCCTCCGGTCTGGAGCGGCACGCCCGCCGGATCCGGCCCGACGTCGGCTGGGACGACCTGGTGCTGCCCGACAAGCCCCTCGCCCAGCTGCGGGAACTCGCCCTGCGCGCCCGGCATCGGGACCGGGTGCTCGGCGACTGGCGGTTGAGCGCCGGGGGCGGCCGGGGCCGGGGGGTGCTCGGGCTGTTCGCGGGCGAGTCGGGCACCGGGAAGACGCTGTCGGCGGAGGTCGTGGCGGCCGAACTCGGCCTGGACCTCTATGTCGTGCAGCTCTCCTCGGTGGTCGACAAGTACGTCGGTGAGACCGAGAAGAACCTGGAACGGATCTTCACCGAGGCCGACCGCACCGACGCCGTGCTGCTCTTCGACGAGGCCGACGCGGTGTTCGGCAAGCGCTCGGAGGTCAAGGACTCCCACGACAAGTACGCCAACATGGAGAGCGCCTATCTCCTCCAGCGGCTGGAGTCCTTCGACGGGATCGCCCTGCTGACCACGAATCTGCGGGCCAACATCGACGAGGCGTTCACCCGGCGGCTGGATCTGGTGGTCGACTTCCCGTTCCCCGACACCGCCCAGCGGCTGGCGCTGTGGCGGCACAGCCTGGCGGCGGTGCCCCGCGCCGACGACACGGATCCGGCGGCGGTCGCCCGCGACTTCGAGCTGGCCGGCGGTTCCATCCGCAGCGCGGTGGTCACCGCCGCCTATGCCGCCGCCGGACGCGGCGGGGCCGTCACCTCCGCCGACCTGCGGGAGGGCGCGGAGCGCGAGTACCGCAAGGCCGGACGGCTGGTGCCGGGCGAGGGCAACTGGTAGCGGGGCGGCGGCCGGCGGGGCGGGCCGGCGGCGGGGCGTCCCACCGGGACGGCAGGGGCCCGCCCGCCGGTGGCGGCCCCGCCGCTTCGACCGTGGCTACTTCACACGCCACTTCTGGTTCGGTGTGCCCGAGCACGTCCACAGCTGGAGGTCGCCGCCGTTGCGGGTGGCGTTGTCCTTCACGTCGACGCACTTGTCGGCCTGCGGGTTGACCAGGTCGCCCTGGGTGCTGAGCACGAACTGCTGGGCGGGGTTGCCGCTGCACCTGGCCAGCTGGATGACCGCGCCGTCGTCCCGGGAGCCCCAGGCGACGTCCATGCACAGGCCGAGGGAGCGGACGGTGCCGTCGCCCCGGAAGTCCCACTTCTGGTTGGCCGAGCCGGCGCAGTCCCAGATCTGGAGCGGGGTGCCGTCCTTGCCCTTGCCGTTCTGCGCGTCCGTGACGTCGATACAGCGGTCCGAGCCCTGGCCGATGATCGCGAAGCCCTTCACGGTGGACGGCTTCTTCGTCTCCTTCGTCTCCGGTTCCTTCTGCGACCCGGATCCCGAGCCGCCGGATCCGGAACCGGAGCCCCCGCCCGAACCGGAGTCGGGGTCGGAACCCGGATCCGCCTGCTCGGGCGCCTCCTGCTGGGGAACCTCCGGCGTCTCGGAGGGCAGCGGCGCGGCGGAGACGGTGGGCGCCGGGGCCATCGCCGACGGGCTGGCGCTCGGCAGGGCGGTCGTACCGGCCTGCCGGAGGTCGCTCGCGGCGCTGACGACCTTCGGCTGGTAGGCGAACCACAGGGTCACGAAGGTGATCGCCAGCGCCACGGCCACCCCGAGGCAGGTGGCGAGCCAGCCCGGCAGGAACCCCCGCTGGACGTAGGTGCCGTCGACGGACTGCGGTGCCACGCCCGCCCGTTGGACGGCGAGCGCGTACGGTCTCTCCTCCTTGGACCCGAACCAGATGATCTGCCGGGGCTTCAGCGTGGCCTTCACGAACGCGGCACGGCCGGGCTCGATCTGCACATTGCTCGGGTGGATGTCGTACGACAGCTGATCGCCGTTGTCGCTGCCGCTGACGGCGGCGGTGACCTTGGTGTTGCCGAGGTTGTCGATGGCGAGCTGCGGACGGCCCCGCAGGCGCCCCTTCACGGTCGGCGGGACGAGTTCCGCCCGCACCTCGGTGAAGGGCGTGATCGTCAGGTTCCCCTCGGGGACCGTCGTGGCCTCCGGGTGCTGCGTGGGCGTGATCCGCACCGCGTACGGGTTCGGCCCGGCCGTCGCGGCCGGGGTGCGCGGCGGCGCGAACGTCAGCTCCACCGATCCCGTCGTCCCCGGGTACAACCGGAGCGTCTGCGGCTCCACGGTCGTCCACGGCGCCACGTCGCCGACGGGCTCGAACCGGTACTCGTCGACCACGTCGCCGGTGTTGCGCAGCCGCAGCCGTACGGTCGTACTGCTCCCCGGGTCCACGGTCGCGGAGGCGGGTTCGAGCGAAGTCCAAAGGCTCACAGAGGGACGCTACGCGGTCGCGCGCGTACGGTCAGGAGCCGCCGGGGCAGGCCGGGCTGCCCCGAAGGCCACCCGGCTCGGCCCCAACAGCCTTGTCACACGGTGAACTTGACGGCTTCCAGCCAGATGCCGTTGTCGAGGGTGCCGCCGAAGATGTAGTGCTCCCCCTCGCCGGGCTTGTCGCAGGCCAGGTTCTGCCAGCCCCGGTCCTTCTGGTGCACCGACTGGCAGACGCCCCGGCGGCCGTCGTCGACGTTGATGGTGAAGCCCAGCATGTTGGGGGCGTCCCTCTTGGAGTCGCCGATGTAGTTGTCCAGGCCGTCGGGCGCGTTCGACCAGGGTTCGACGTAATGGCCCTGACCGTTCGTCGAGTCGGGGTTGTGGACGAAGGCGGCGCTGGCGGTGCCGCCGACGCCGGACACCGCGATGTTGAGGGCCGTCAGCGGCCTGCTCTGGCCCACCGTGCCGGCCGTGTCGCCGTCGCACTCCGGGGCCGTCCAGCCCTTGCCCTTCACGAAGGCGCGGTAGCAGACGTGCCGGCCGCCCGGGTCGGACGCGGCGAGCTGCCGTACGGCGGTCGCGGCCGTCAGCGCCTTCTTCGGCTTCTCCTCGGACCCGCCGCCCGATCCGCCGCCCCCGTCGTCACCGCCCCCACCGCCGCCGTCGTTCTTCGGCTCCTCCGTCTGCGGGGGCGCCGACGAGACCGGCGGAGGGGAGGGCGTCGGCTCCGCGGGGGCGGACAGGGACGGCGTGGGCGAGGGCGCCAGCGTGCTGACGCCCGCCTCCCGCAGCTCCGTGGTGGCGCTGACGACCCTGGGCTGGTAGGCCAGCCACAGCGTCAGGAAGGTGATGGCGAGCGCCAGAAAGATTCCGAGGCAGGTGGCGAGCCAGCCAGGCAGGAAACTCCGCTGCACGTAGGTGCCCTCGACGTCGAGCGGGGTCACCCCCGACCGCTTCACCGCGAAGGTGTACGGCCGCTCCTCCTTCGACCCGAACCAGATGATCTGCCGGGGCTTCAGCGTGGCCTTCACGAACGCGGCACGGCCGGGCTCGATCTGCACATTGCTCGGGTGGATGTCGTACGACAACTGGTCGCCGTTGTCGCTGCCGCTGACCGACGCGGTGACCTTCGTGTTGCCCAGGTTGTCCACGGCGAGCTTCGGCCGCCCCCGGAACCGCCCCTTGACCGTGGGCGGCACGAGCTCCGCCCGCACCTCCGTGAACGGCGTGATCGTCAGGTTCCCCTCGGGAACGGTCGTCGCCTCCGGATGCTCGGTCGGCAGGATCCGCACCGCGTACGCGTTCGGGCCGGCCGTCGCGTCCGGGGTGCGCGGCGGCGCGAACGTCAGCTCCACCGATCCCGTCGTCCCCGGGTACAACCGGAGCGTCTGCGGCTCCACGGTCGTCCACGGCGCGATGTCACCGACCGGCTCGAAGCGGTACTCGTCGACCACGTCGCCGGTGTTGCGCAGGCGCAGCCGTACGGTCGTACTGCTCCCCGGGTCCACGGTCGCGGAGGCGGGTTCGAGGGAAGTCCAAAGGCTCACCACCGGGACGCTACGGCAGTGCCCGGCGGCGGGGTCAGAGACGCCGGGGCAGCCTTCCGTGCCTCAAGGGGCAGCCTCGGTGCCGGCTCCCGGTCGACGTGAGGCGGCGGTCAGCCCTTGCCCTTGACCTTCGTGACCGTGGCGCTGGAGATGTCCACCGAGTTGGGCAGCATCGCCTGCGGGCGCAGCAGGTCCCGGAGCAGGAAGTCCATCAGCTCGGCGCCGCTCATGGCCTTGAGCCGCTGAGCCAACGGCGGGTTGGCCTGCTCGAACCGGATGATCTCCACGAGCGCGCGCTCGACGAGCCCCGGGATGATGTCCGACCCGGCGAGGATGTTCTTCTGGAGGAGTTCGGGCCGTTTGAGCTCCTTCTCCGGGCCGTAGACCATCTGGTCCCCCGGCACCGTGAGCGCGAGCTGCCGCGCGAACATGTGCGCCTGCTGCTCCTCCGGGTCCTGGATGTGCGAGAAGGCGGTGGCCATGTCCATCAGGGCGTCCCCCTCGACCTCACCCCGCTTGAACTCGCGCACCGGCTTGTACGCGGCCTGCTTGCGAGCGAGGTCCCGCTGACCCGGCTTCGCCTTGTGCTCCGGCAGGTCCGGCCGGTCCGCGGGGGCGACGAGTTTGGGGTAGTCGCGCTGGATGAAGTCGCTCAGCATGATCCAGCCCTCGCTCACCAGCCGGTCGATGCCGAGCTCCAGCCTGATCTCGCCGAAGCGGGGGGCGCGGTCCGTCTTCCCCCTGGGCTCGATGTAGAAGAAGACGAAGCCGTCGTTGCCGAGGACCAGTTCATCGACGTTCATGGTGTTGTTCTCGGCGTCGCCCAGCTCCGACTTGGGCTTCAGCTTCTTCTCCGAGGCGAGCATCGCGTCGGCCCGCTCCTGCTGGGTGTAGTGGGCGAGCACGCTGTTGTTCAGCTCGTTCTCCAGCTTGGCCCTGACGTCCTTGACCCAGGCCTTGGCGCTCGCGCCGCCGATCTCCTTCGTGAGCTCGGCCCGGTTCAGCTCCGACATCTCCCGGACGTAACCGAAGCCGGACATGCCGAAGTTGACGGTGCTCTGCGCGAACTGCGGGTCCTTCCACATGGTGCCCCGGTCGGTCATGGCCTTGTACGGCGCGGCCGCCGCCTCCGGCATGCTCCCGTCGCGCTCGGCCTGCCCGCCCACGACCTGCATCTCGGCCCTGACGGCGGTGAGCACGTTCTCGAGGTAGCGCAGGTCGCCGGGGAGCGCCCCCTCGCGCAGGGGCAGGGCGAGCATCTGGAGCTCCGCCAGCCGGCTCAGGCACTTCTCCGGGTCGCGGACGGTGGACCTGTCGTACTCCAGGACGGCCTCCTTCACCGGGGCCACCGCCTCGGAGACCGGTTTCTCCTTGATCCAGCCTGCGAGGCGGCCGGTCAGCGACTTGGCGGGGGCGTTCGCCGCGCTCTCCAGCGTCTCGTGGCCCTTGCGCTGGAGCGTGTGCCCGGCCGGGGCACACGGCACCGCCGCCGTCCCGGGGCCGTCCGTCGCGCGCTCCTGCCCCGGCCCGTCCGTCGCGCGTTGCACGGGAGCGGGTGCGCCCATCACCCGCCGGGCGGTGGCCTCCGCCTGCTTCTCGGCCCAGTCGGAGGGGTCGGAGACGCGCAGGCCGGAACCGTCGTCGGTGCCGGGCACCGCGCCGCGCCGCTGCTGGCGGACGTGGTCCAGTTCATGGGCGAGGGTGTGCTTGTCGCGGCCGTCCCACACCACATGGGAGCCGGAGGTGTACGCCCGCGCCCCGATCTCCGCCGCCGACCGCTGGGCCACGGCGTCGGTGTGGACGCGGACGCCGCCGAAGTCCTCGCCGTCGAACCGGCCCTCCATCTCGGTGCGCAGCGCGGGGTCCAGCGGCTGACCCGAGGTGCGCAGGACCTGGTGCACGGCGGAGCGCTGCACCGGGGCGTCGAGTCCGCGGTCCGCTTCGCGTGAGCGCGCCGCGCCGTGTCCGCAGTCCGGGCCGTGCCGGTGGCGCTGCTCCTCGACGGCGCGGGCCACCGCCGCGTTGCCCGCGGCGCGTTGCAGGGCCAGGAGCGCGGCGGCGGGCCCCTGCGGCATGACACGTCCGGGCGTGCGGGCGGCTCCCGCCCGGCCTCGCTCCCTGTCGGTCGCTCCGTTCTGCGCGCGCACCGGTTCTCCTCGACTCGAAGACACCTGCTCGGACACCTGCTCGGATCGACCAGCCTCACCGGACCGGCCACGGCCGCGGAAGGTCCTCGGGGGCAGCCCCGGGGGCAGACAGGGCCGTGGTTGCCCCCGCACGTGCCCCTGCGGGCAACGACGGTGCCCCCGTCCCGGCCCTCCGGGACGTTTCGGGGCACGCGCTTCGCGCGTGAGGGTGAGAGGCGACCTGTCTCGTACCCCAAGGAGAGCAGAGCATGCCGTCCTACCTGTCGCCGGGCGTCTACGTCGAGGAGGTGGCCAGCGGCTCGCGTCCCATCGAGGGTGTGGGCACCTCGGTGGCCGCCTTCGTCGGCCTGGCCCCGACCGGTCCGCTGAACGAGCCGACCCTGGTGACCAACTGGTCCCAGTTCGTCGCCGCCTTCGGCGAGTTCACCGACGGCTACTACCTCGCGCACTCGGTGTACGGGTTCTTCAACAACGGCGGCAGCGCCGCGTACGTCGTCCGCGTGGGCGGTACGGCCCAGGACGGCGCGTCCGCCGGCTCTCCGGCCGCCGTGACGGGGTCCGCCGCGCCGGCCGCGCTCCCGCCGGGCGAGCCGAAGCAGCTGGGCACGTTCAGTGTGACCGCCATCGCGGGCGGCTCGCTGAGCGTCGAGGTCGCCGACCCCGAGGGCGAGGGTCCCGCAGAGCGCTTCAAGCTGATCGTCAAGGACGGCGACAAGCCGGTCGAGACCTTCGACGTGACGGCCAAGAAGGGCGGCCGCAACTACGTCGTCACCCAGGTCAAGGAGCGCTCCAAGCTCATCACGGTCACGGAGACCGCGCCGGCCGCGCAGCTGGTGCGCCCCGACAACCAGACCGTGGCCCTGGCGGCGCCCGCCGCTCCGGCCGCCGTCGCGCCCGCCGGGGCCGACGACGCCCACCCGGGTCCGGCCGAGTACCTCGGCGACTCCGCCGACCGCACCGGCTTCGGCGGCCTGGAGGCCGTGGACGAGATCTCCATGGTCGCGGTGCCGGACCTGATGGCCGCCTACCAGCGTGGCGCGATCGACCTGGAGGCCGTCAAGGCGGTCCAGCTCGGTCTGATCGCGCACTGCGAGCTGATGGGCGACCGGGTCGCCGTCATCGACCCGCCGCCCGGCCTCAACGCCCGGCAGATCCGTGTCTGGCGCCAGGAGACCGCCGGCTACGACTCCAAGTACGCGGCGCTCTACTACCCCTGGATCAAGGTCTTCGACCCGGCCACCGGCCAGTCGAAGGTGATCCCGCCGAGCGGTCACGTCGCCGGTGTCTGGGCCCGCAACGACTTCGAGCGCGGCGTGCACAAGGCGCCCGCCAACGAGGTCGTACGGGGCGCGGTGGACCTCGAACTCCAGATCACCCGGGGCGAGCAGGACCTGCTCAACCCCATCGGCGTCAACTGCATCCGTGCCTTCCCGGGCCGCGGCATCCGCGTCTGGGGCGCCCGCACCATGTCCTCCGACCCGGCCTGGCGCTACCTGAACATCCGCCGGTACTTCAACTACCTGGAGGAGTCGATCCTGATCGGCACCCAGTGGGTGGTGTTCGAGCCGAACGACCACGCGCTGTGGGCCCGGATCCGGCGCAACGTCTCCGCGTTCCTCGTCAACGAGTGGCGTCAGGGCGCCCTGTTCGGCCAGCGGCCCGAGGACGCGTACTACGTCAAGTGCGACGAGGAGACCAACCCGCCGGAGTCGGTCGACCTCGGCCGGGTCATCTGCGAGATCGGTATCGCCCCGGTGAAGCCCGCCGAGTTCGTGATCTTCCGGCTGGCCCAGTTCTCCAGCGGCAGCGGCGAGTTGGAGGAGTAGGCCGCCGCCACCGGCCCGCGCCCTTTTCCGCTTCCCGCTGAAGCCCCATCCCCGCTGAAGCCAGCCCCTTTCCCAGCCCCCTCAGAAGGACACAGAACAGATGAGTCTCGCGCCGGGTGACGCCCTTACTTCACACAATTTCGGCCTGCAGATCGACGGGGTGATGGTCGAGTACCTCGCGGAGGTCAGCGGCCTCACCCTCGAACAGGACGTCATCACGTACCAGCAGAACTCCGCCCAGGGCCGGCCCGAGGTCAACCTCCTGCCCGGTGTGCAGAAGAACGGGCAGTGCACCGTGGTCCGCGGTATGACCCAGTCGGCCGCGTTCAACACGTGGATCAACGACTCGATCAACGGCCAGATGGGCTCGGCGCGCAAGAACGCGTCGATCATCATGATGGATTACCAGAACAACCCGGTGAAGCGTTACAACATGCGCAACGCCTGGTGCAGCAAGATCGACGCGAGCACCCTCAAGGCCGGCGAGGCGTCCGCGCTCACCGAGACCGTGACCATCGTCTTCGAAGAACTGGTCATCGAGTAATGCGGCGCACGGCTGGCAGGGCGGGCGCGATGACGGTGACGGGGCAGGACGCGGCGGCTTCCGCCGCGTCCCCCTTCCCCACCACCGGCGCTCCCGTCACCGCGGCGGAACCGGCGCCTGCTCAGGCGGCGGGTCCGGCAGCGGGTCCGGCGGCGGCTGTGGCTCCGGCCCCGCCTGTCGCGCCGGTGGCGCAGCGGCTGCGGACGGAGTTCCCGTTCGAACTGCCGCGCGGGTACGTCGACGAGGCGGGGAACGTCCACCGGGAGGGCGTGATGCGTCTCGCCACCGCCCGGGACGAGTTGATCCCGCTGCGCGACGTCCGGGTCCAGGAGAACCCGGCGTACCTGTCGGTCGTGCTGCTCGGCCGGGTCATCACCCGGCTGGGCAATCTGCCGATGGTCCACGACGGCATCGTGGAGAACATGTTCGCGTCCGACCTCGCGTTCCTCCAGGACTTCTACCGGCAGGTCAACGCGGAGGGCCACACCCGCGCGGCCGTGGAGTGCCCCCACTGCTCCGAGCCCTTCGAGGTCGAACTCGGCGGGAGCCGCCTGGGGGAATCGTGACGTACGCGACCGACCGGCTGCACGAGGAGATCGCGTACGTCGCCTTCCACTTCCACTGGAGCTTCGAGGAGATCCTCGACCTCGAACACCACGACCGCCGCCGCTACACCGAACAGATCGCGTCCCTCGTGACACGGGGCGGGTCGGAGGGCTGAACACGTGGGCTTCATGGATCGCCTACGGGGCGCCGCCGGGTCGGCGGCGCGCCGGGGTGGGGTTGACGGCGACGGCAACGGCGACGGCGGTGCATCGGTTGACGGGGTGGGCTCGGGTTCGGGTTCGGGTGCCGGGGGTGCTTCCGGTGCCGGGGCGTCTGCGAGTGCCGGGGTCGGTTCGGGTGCTGAGGGTGCTTCCGGTGCCGGAACGTCTGCGGGTGCTTCTGTCGGTGAGGCCTCTCCTGCCGGTGGTGGTAGGGCCGGCGGCGGTTGGGAGGGGCTGGGGCCGATTCAGCGGGCCACCGGGGGCGGACGGGCCGCTGTCGCGGACGCCGGGTTCAGTGGGCGGCTGAGCACCTGGCAGAACCCGTCCTTCACCGGGACCCTGTCCCATGCCGTCCTGCCCGGCGCGCCGGGCGGGCTGGTCAAGAACGTGCTCACCACGTCGGCGACACCAGTCGCCGGCCTGGAACTGCCCTCGCGCACCCTGCCGGTGGCCGGCGACGAGCCCGAGTCCTCGTCCGCCGGTTCCACGCCTGCGTCCGCGTCCGGCGAGCCCCGGCCGGTGCCGCGAGCCCCCTACCAGGTCACGCCGTCCCGTCCGACCGGCCCGCGGGTCACGCCCGCGCCTCCCCGGGCCACCCGTACGACCCCGTTGACCAAGGCCCCCGCCACACCGGCCGTCCAGCGCCGGACACTACCGGCGGCACGGCCCGCGGCCACCGGGTTCACCGCGTCCACGGGCGCCCCGGCGGGTACCGCGCCGGGACCGACGACTTCGAGCGGTGCGCCGTCCGGGCCCGTGCCGTCCGGTGGCTCCTCGTCACCCCGTACGGAGTCGGCGGCCGCCGCGCCGGCGCGTACGGCAGCCGCCGGGCGCGGGGCGGGTTCGGCGGGCTCGGGCCAGGGTCCGGTCGGCGCGTCGGGGGGAACACCTCGGGCAACGGTGCCTGCCGCAAAGGCTGTTGGTCCCGAGGCACCTGCGGGCGGCTCCGCCGGTACAGCCGATGCCGCCGCCCCGGGCAGCACGCCCACCGACACCGGCCCTGCGGGACTCACCATCCAGCGAGCGACGCCCGACACGGCCGCGGGCACGACGCCCCACTCGGGCCCGGCATCCACGAACTCCCGCCCGGGCCCCACGGCATCGCACCCCTCGGGTACGACGCCGGGCCCCGGCCGTACGCCGTCGAGGCCCGCAGGCACACCCTCGCCCTCCGGACGTCCGGCATCGCACTCCGCCGGCACGACACCGAGCCCCGGCCGTACACCGTCGACCTCCGACCGTGCGCAGGCGAACTCCGGCCCAGCCTCAGCGCTCTCCACCGGTACGACGCCGAACTCCGGCCGTGCGCCAGCCAACTCCGCCGGCACGGTGTCGGACTCCGCCCATGCGGCAGCGACCCCCAGGGCCACAGCAGTTGGCGCTCCCGGGACCACGCCTGCCACCCGCGTCACGGGCAGCCGCCCCGCCACCTCGGGACGCGGCGAGGTCAGCGTCCAACGAGCGGCCACCAAGGGCGGCGCCACCCCCATCGCCCCGGGACGCGGCGAGGCCGGCGTCCACCGGGCGACGACCGCATCGGGCGGCCCGGTCGTCGCTCCCGGCGCCCCCGGCGACTCGGGCGCCGACTCCGGCATGCCCGGCCACTCCGGCGTCGACATCCAGCGGGCAGCGAGCAAGCCCCGCGCCACGGCGACGAGCCCGGCCGGTACGACGACCGGGCCCTCCGACGCCCACACCGACCCTGCCCGCGTCCCGGCCGCCCCCGGACACCGTGAGGCCGACGCCCCACGGACAGCAACCGCTCCCGCCCCCGTCGCCCCCGGACACCCCGAGGCCGACGTCCAGCGGACAGCGACCGGTCCCAGCCGTACCGTGCCGACCACCACCGGCGAGGCGATCACCCGCCCCACCGGCGCATCGGACCTCGCTCACGGAGTATCCGACAGCCCCGGTGGCGCGTCGGCCCGTGCCGGCGCCC
Organism: Streptomyces sp. ATCC 21386; assembly: GCF_018728545.1. Classification (NCBI taxonomy): domain Bacteria; kingdom Bacillati; phylum Actinomycetota; class Actinomycetes; order Kitasatosporales; family Streptomycetaceae; genus Streptomyces; species Streptomyces sp. ATCC 21386. Next base: position 1,788,447 of record NZ_JAAVVL010000001.1, on the reverse strand, counting down.
AAGCGCCCGACAGCCGACCGTCGAGCGCCGGTCTCGGCGCCCCAACCGGCCCCACGCCCCGTACGTCGACGTCTCAGGGCACCACACCCCACGTGCCCCACAGCCCCGCCACCCGAGCCCCCAGCCCCGGCGCCCCGTCGGCCGACGTCCAGCGCTCGGCGGCCACCCCCACCGGCACACCGGACCCGCCCGGCACCGGAAGCCCTGCCGGACCCGCCGGACCCGCCGGACCCGCCAACCCCCGTACAGCCCCCGAAGGGACGGGGCTCACCTCGCGTCCCGCCACGACCAACCCCGTCGACGTGCAGCGCGCGGCAGCCGCCCCCAGCCCCAGCAGCACGGCAGTGGGCCCGAGCGGCACGTTCTCCGGGACCGCCGCCGCCCCGCCCACCCGCAGCACGGCCGACACCACCCGGCGGGCAGCGACCGCCCCCCGTGGCCCAGCCCCCACCGCCCGCCCCACCGCCACGCCCACCCACCCCGTCCAGCGGAGCACCGCCCCCAGTGCGCGGCGCGTGGGCCTCGGCACCCCCACCTCCGGCCCAGTGCCGCCCACCGCGCCCACACCCACGTCCCAGGCGGCTCCGGCACGACCCGCGTCCCCGGCTTCCCCGGCACCTCCGGCTCAGCCCGCCTCCCCCACCACCGCCCCGAGCCCGACACCCCGCCAGCGCCCCCTGCTCGGCGCCCCCCTCACCGCCCCTCCCGTCGACGCGAAGCCACTGGCCGGGCGCCCGACCCCCGGCGCCCCGAGCCCTCTCGTCCACCCCTCTCCCGTACAGCGAGCGACGGCACCGGCACCGCACCGGGCAGGCCCCAGCCCCACCCCGGCGGCCCCACCCGTCCCCCTGACAGCCACCGGCCCGGCCGAGGGCCGCACGGAAGGGGCGCGGGGAACTGCGCGCCCAGCCGCCAACGGCCCTCAGCAGTCCCGCAGCTCGCAGCCGTCCCACACCCCGCAGCGGCCCCACAGCCCGCAGCCGCCCCTTGTCCCGACCCGGCCCACTCCCGAACGGACCAGCACGCCGACGGCCCCAGCAGAGCCGAAGGCCCGGCCCGTCCGCCCCCTCACCCCCACCCGCGCCCTCACCTCGGCGCTCCCCACCCCCACCGCACCCCCCGCTGCGCAGCGTCAGGCCCCCCGGCCCGCCGTCCCCCTGCGCCGACCCACGACCCCCGGTGCCGGCCCCGCCGTACAACGCCTCGCCGGGGACAAGCCCGCCCGGCCCGCCGTACCCCTCGCCGTCGCCGCCCCCACGACACCCCCGCAGAAGCCGACCCCGCCGCGCGCCCTCCCGGTGGTCCAACGCCAGGCCCTCACCCCGCCCGCACCCCCCGCCACCCCACAGGCACCCGCCTCACCGGCCCCCGCACCGGCCCGCACCCCCGCGCCCCCGGCTCCGGCCGCACCCGCGCCCACACCCGCACCCGCCGCGATCCAGCGAGCCCCCCAGACCCCCCTCGGCCCCACCCCCACGCCCGCCACCACAACTCACCGCACCGCGTCGGCCAACCCCCCGTCCATCTCCTCCACCACCTCCACCTCCTCCACGGCGGACGCCGCACCCCCGTTCGACCCCCGCGCCCTCACCGACTTCCAGCTCGACGAACTGACCCACAAGCTCATCGGCCGCGTCACCCGCCTCGTCCGCACCGAACTCCGCATGGACCGCGAACGCATCGGCAAACTCCGCGACCCCCGTCACTGACCCGGAACACCGACCCAGATCACCTGAAAGGCCCACCCGATGCCCCGCGATCTCGACCCGGGCTCCACCATCTTCTTCACCCTGACGATCGACGGCGAGAGCCTCGGTTACTTCAACGGGTGCGAGGGGCTGTCCTCGACGGTGGAGATCGAGCACCGCCAGGAAGGCGGGAACAACGGGTTCGTCTGGCAGTTCCCGTCGCGCGTGACGTTCTCGAACATCCGGCTGACGCGGCCGCTGACCCCGGACACGGCGAAGGTCGCGGCGTGGATCTCCTCCGTGGCGACGGGCGTGAAGCGCCCGACCGCCCAGATCGCGGCGCTGCGCGCGGACGGCTCGGAGGTGGCGCACTGGGGGCTGATCGACGTGCTGCCGGTGAGCTGGCAGGGGCCCTCCCTGGACCCGGCGAACCCGAGCGTGGCGACCGAGGTCCTGGAGATCACGCACCACGGATTCACGGACTGAGGGGCGGGGAGAAACACATGGCGAAGGGAAGCAAGGGCGGCGCGGGCAAGAGCCTGGTGCGGGCCACACTGGCCATCCACGAGCCGCCGGTCGGGACGAGCACCACACCCGGCGGGCTGATCAGGACGTTCAGCTTCGAGTTCAACCCGGCGGAGCTGACACTGCGCCAGGGCGCCCAGTGGAAGACCACGATCAGCGCGGCCGTGCGCGACGGCGCCCTGCCGGAGTTCATGGGGCCGGAGGCCCGGCAGATGAACGTCGAGATCTTCCTCGACTCCTCCGCCAAGCCGAGCGGCACCACGGTGCTGAAGAAGGTGGAGTCGCTGCTGTCGTGCTGCGAGGTGACGTCCAAGAGCCTCGCCGCGAAGCAGCCGTCGCCGCCCTGGGTGGTGTTCCAGTGGGGGTCGTTCTCGACGGCCCGCTTCACGGCGTACGTCAGTTCGGTGGACGTCACGTACTCGCTGTTCGGAACGACCGGCGTGCCGATCCGGGCCACCTGCCGGCTGTCGCTGCACGAGATCCCCAGCACCACCAAGGGGCAGAACCCGACCTCCGGCGCGCTGACCGCGCGGAGTGTGCACCGGGTCGTCGCGGGCGACTCGCTGCAGTCGCTGGCGTGGCGGGAGTACGGCAACGCGTCCGCGTGGCGGGCGATCGCGGAGGCCAACGGCATCGACGATCCCACCCGGCTGCCCACCGGCATCGAACTCGTCCTGCCGGCCGCCGAGGAGGTCGGGTTCTGATGGTGAAGCCGTCCTTCTCCAACGTCATCCACGTCACGCTCGACGGGGCGAAACTGCCGACGGAGTACGCCGATCTGCTGGTCGGCGGCTGGGTCGACCTCGGCGCCGGGGTGCCGGGCGCGTTCCGGCTCACCTTCCGGGACCCGCACGGGCTGCTGCTGGGCAAACTGAACGTCAGGTTCGGCACCAAGGTCGTCATCGCGCCCGTCGCCGACGGGCAGGGCGCGGGCAACCCGCTGCTCACCGGCGAGGTCACCGGCATGGAGACCGACTACGACGGCACGGGCACCTTCACCGTCGTCCGCGGCTACGACCCGGGCCACCGGCTGATGCGGGTGCGCCGGGTGGCCGCGTACCGCAATCAGACTGCCTCCGACATCGCCCGCAAGCTGGCGGGGCTGAACGGCATCCCGGTCGGGCAGGTGCAGGGCACCAGGACGGTCTACGACTTCATCTCGCAGTCCAACGTGACGGACTGGGACTTCCTCGCGCGGCTCGCCGACGAGAACGAGATGGTGATGTCGCTGGACTCGAAGGGGAAGTTCCAGTTCGTCAAGCCGAAGCCGGCGTCCGGCGCGCCCCCGACGAGCACCCCCGGCGAGAAGAGTCCGTTCGTGCTCCAGGCCGGGGTGGACATCCTGCGCTGCCGGGCCGCCGTCACGGCCGCCGACCAGGTCGGCAGGGTCGAGGCACGCGGCTGGAACGTCACGACGAAGAAGAAGCTCACGGCGACCACCCCGGCGAACGACAACCCGGGGATCGCGATCGGCACGACCCCGCAGAAGGCGGCGGGCGCCTTCAAGGCCGCGAAACTGGTGGAGACGGACACGCCGTACGACCTCCAGACCGAGGTCACGCACGCGGCCGGCTCCCTCGCGGACGACATCACCTCCTCCTTCGCCGAGCTGGAGGTCACCGTGCGCGGCAACCCGCAGCTGCGGCCCGGGGTGCCGGTCACGCTCACCGAGGTGGGCACCCCGTTCGAGGGCAAGTACACCTGCACCTCCGTGCGGCACTCCTTCGGCGACGGCAGCCACTACGAGACCTGGGTGACCGTCAGCGGACGGCAGTGGCGCTCCCTGTTCGGCCTGGCGTCGGGCGGCGGCACCTCCGCCGCGCCCCGGCTGCCCAGTGTGGCCAACGCCCTGGTCACCGACGTACAGGATCCGCTGAAGCAGGGCCGGGTGAAGCTGCAGTTCCCGTGGCTGGACGACACCTACGTCAGCGACTGGACGCGGACGGTGCAGATGGGCGGCAAGGGCGGCGGCGGGATCTTCCCGCTCGACGTCGGCGACGAGGTGCTGGTCGCCTTCGACCGGGGCGCGCTCGACCACCCGTTCGTGATCGGCGGCCTCTACAACGGCGTCGACAAGCCGACGCCCGTGAAGGACGTGTGGCTGCACGACCCGGTGAAGAAGAAGGCGATCCGGCACACCCTGTCGGACCGCGAGGGCAACCGGGTCGACCTGCTCAGCCAGCAGACCGGTCTGCGCAAGCAGGGCGTGCGGATCGCCAGCGGCAACGACAAGCTGATCATCAACCTGGACCGGACGAAGACCGAGATCACCGTGGACAGCAAGGGGGCCGTCAGCATCACGGGCGGCACCTCGGTCTCCGTGAAGGCGGGGACCGATCTGACGCTGAGCGCGCTGCGGTCGGTGACCATCCGCAGCGGCGGGCCCCTCAACCTCCAGGGCCAGGGCATGGTCGGCCTGAGATCGCTGGGCGGCGCGGTCAACATCAACGCGGTCGGCGCCCTCTCCATGAACGCGGCGGGCGCCGCGACGCTCAGCGCGGCCGGGACCGTGCAGATCAGCGCGGTCGGGCAGGCGGCGCTGCGCGCGGCCAACGTCGACATCACCGGCATCGTCATGGTCAACAAGAAGCTGTACCCGATCCCGTGACGGCCCCCGACACGCCCGCCGAGGCCGTCCGGCGGCCGCTCATGAGAACACGTTCGTCTGAAAGGAGGGTGGCCCGCTGATGGCCGAGCAGTTCGTCGGATCCGGCTGGGCGTTCCCGCTGCGCATCGGGCCCACCGGGGGCATCGCCCTGGTCAGCGGGGAGCGCGAGGTCGAGGAGGCCATCCGGCTGGTGCTGGCCACCGCGCCGGGCGAGCGGCCGATGCGCCCCGAGTTCGGCTGCGCCATCCACGACCTGGTGTTCGCGCCGGTCAACGAGGCCACCGCCGGCCGCATCCAGCACGAGGTGTACGCGAGCCTCGACCGCTGGGAGCCCCGGATCGAGGTGACCGACGTCGAGGTGACGGCGGGCGCCGACCAGGGCGTCCTGTTCATCGACGTCCGCTACTCGATCCGGGGCACCAACAACCCGCGCAGCCTGGTCTTCCCGTTCTACGTCATCCCCTCCCACGACGAGCCGGACCTGCCCTCCGGGGGCGCCGACCGTCCTGATCGTCCCGACCGTCCTGAAAGCGACCGCTGATGGCCCTGCCCTCCCCGAACCTCGACGACCGCCGCTTCCAGCAGTTCGTCGACGACGCCAAGCGCTACATCCAGCAGCGGGCCCCGGAGTGGACCGACCACAACGTCTCCGACCCCGGCGTCACCCTGGTGGAGACGGTCGCGCACATGGCGGACCAGATCGTCTACCGGCTCAACCGAGTGCCGGAGAAGAACCACCTGGCGTTCCTGGACCTGGTGGGCATCACCCTGTTCCCGCCCTCGGCCGCGCGCACGGACGTGACGTTCTGGCTGTCGGCGCCGCAGGAGGAGCCGGTGCCGCTGCCGGTGGGCACCGAGGTCGCGACCGTGCGCACCGAGAGCGAGGAGGCGGTGGTCTTCACCACCGAGCGCGAACTGGACGTCGTGCCCTGCGCGTTGCGGTATCTGGTGACCCAGCGCCCCGGTGAGCCGGTCGCCGACCGGACCTCCGACCTCGCCGAGGGCAAGGACCTGATGTGCTTCGCCGAGTCCCCGCGCCCCGGCGACTGCATGCTGTTCGGTCTGACGGCCGCCGTGCCGCACTGCGCGGTCGTGCTGGAACTGGACAGTGTGGTCGACGGTGTCGGCGTGGACCCCCGGCAGCCACCGCTGGTCTGGGAGGCATGGACCGAGGACGGCTGGACGGTGTGCGAGGTCGACCGCGACGGCACGGGCGGCCTGAACCGGCCGGGCGAGGTCGTCCTGCACCTGCCCGGCGGGCACACCCTGTCCCGCACCGGCGGCCAGGAGGCCGGCTGGCTGCGCTGCCGGGTCACCGAACCCCTGCCCGGCCAGCCCTTCTACACCACCTCGCCGACCGTCCGGGCCGCCGAGGCCTTCACCATCGGCGGCACCACCACCGTCGTCCACGCCGAGACCGTCTACGACGAGGCGCTCGGCGAGTCCACCGGCCTGCCCGGGCAGCGGCTGCGCCTCGCGCACTTCCCCGTGGTCGGCGACACCCCGCCCGTGCTGCTGCAGACCGCCGAGCACGACGGCTGGACCGACTGGGACGTCGTCCCGTCCTTCGCCGCGTCCACCTCGTACGACCGCCACATCACCCTGGACTCCGCCACCGGCGAGATCGCCTTCGGCCCGGCGGTGCGGGAGCCCGACGGGAGCCTGCGCCAGTACGGGGCCGTCGCACCCAAGGGGTCCGTCATCCGCGCCGTGCGCTACCGCACCGGCGGCGGCCGGGCCGGCAACGTGGCCCGGGGCGCCATCCGGGTGCTGCGCACCTCCGTGCCGTACGTCTCCGAGGTCGTCAACCGGGAGGCCGCGCGCGGCGGTGTCGACGCGGAGACCGTGGAGGAGGCGAAGGTCCGGGCGCCGATCACCCTGCGCGCCCAGGAACGCGCCGTGACCCTGCGCGACTACGAGGAACTCGCCCGGCGCGCGGCCCCCGAGACCGCCCGCATCACCTGCCTGGAGGGCGAGGAGGGCGACCACGGTGCTTACGCGGTAAGGGTGTTGGTGGTCCCCCAGGCGGTGCCGGACCCGGGTGGCCGACTCCGCTTCGAGCAACTCGTCCCCGGTGACGCCCTGTTGCGCCGCATCACCCGCCACCTGGACGAACGCCGCCTGATCGGGACCCGGTTGGCCGTCGGGCCGCCGTTCTACCAGGGCATCACGGTCGTCGCCACGCTGCACGCCTTCCGGGGTGTGGACACCGACCGCGTCCGCCGTCAGGCGCACGACGCGCTCTACCGCCACCTCGACCCGCTGACCGGCGGCGCCGACGGCCGGGGCTGGCCCTTCGGCCGCCCCGTCCAGTCCGGCGAGGTCTTCGCCGTCCTCCAGCGCGTCCCCGGCGTCGAACTGGTCGACGACGTCCAGCTGCACCCCGCCGACCCCCTCACCGGCAAACGAGGCGACCCCACCAACCGCATCGACCTCTCACCCCCGTCCCTGGTCTTCAGCTTCGACCACCGGGTCCGCGTGATCGGGGACAAGCAGTGAGGACGACCCTTGACGGGGCGCAGCCCCAAAAGGGGCGCGGGGAACTGCGCGAGCAACCACGACGGACCCGCGGCCGCCAACGCACCGCACCCCCCGAGCTACTGGGCACCTCACCGAGAGGCGGCCAAAAATGAGGGGCTCCATAGACGGCCTCGGCTCCTCCACCCCCATCGGCTCCATGCTCCCCGCCGTGTTCGCCGACGACGACCTCGCCCAACGCTTCATCGGCGGCCTCGACGAGGTCCTCGCCCCGATCCTCTCCGTACTCGACTGCCTGGACTCCTACTTCACCCCGTCCCTGGCCCCCGTCGACTTCACGCAGTGGCTCGCCGGCTGGGTCGGCGCCGAGACGGACGGCACGGAACCGGAGGACCGCCTGCGCGCCGCGGTGGCCGCCGCCGCGTATCTGCACCGGGTACGCGGCACCCGGCGCGGCCTGTCCGAGGCCGTACGCCTGGTCTTCGGTGTGACCCCGGAGATCACCGAGAGCGGCGCCGCCACCTGGGACGCCCGCCCCCTCGGCCCGGTGCCGGGCGAACCCCGCCCGCGCCTGCACGTGGCCCTGCGCCTGCCCGACCCGACCCCGGCGGACGAACACCGGCTGGACAGCCTCGTCGCCGCCGCCCGCCCCGCCCACATGCCGTACACGGTCCAGGTGACCGCCGCCGAAAGGATCCCCGAGAGATGACCAGCCCGACCCCCGGCACCGGCCAGGCCCAGAGCTGCGCCGAATGCGGAACCCGCGGGGAGCCCGGCCAGTCCTTCTGCGACGCCTGCGGCGCGGTACTCGGCTGGTCCGGCACCCCGGCCCGGTCCACGACAGGCGCCGCCAGGAGCGAGAGCGCCGACCGCGCGGACTCCTCCGGCGCCCGGACCGACCCCCCGGCCGGCACGGACCCCGGACACACGACGAGCGAGCCCAGTCCCGCCGCCCCGACCCCGGCCGCCGCCCCGGCGCCCGCTCCCGCCGCCGCTGCCCCGGCCGGTGCCGGCCCCAGCCCCAACACCGCCGGGGGCGAACCCGGTTGGGACGCCTTCGCCCACCCGGGCGCGGGAACCGGCACGGCCCGCACCGCGCACGACACCGCCCAGGCGGGAGCAACCCCGGCCGCCGCCACCGGCGTCGCCGTCCCGGACACCGGCACGGCGCCCCGTACGGACGCACCCGCCGCCACCCACCCGGCGACCGCCCCGGCAGCCCCCGTCGCTCCGGAGGCCCCCACCCAACCCCAGCCCCAGGCCCAGCCCCAGCTCCCGGCGGCGGCCCCCCACCCCGGCGACGAGGCCCCCACCACCCCCCTCCCGACGCACGCCGCCCCCGCCACACCGGCCCCTACTCCCTCACCCGCACCCTCCCCCTCGGCCGCCGACCGTGCCCGGTCCCTCCTGGTCCCGGTGGCCGACCCCGAGCCCCGTGCGCCCGCGGAGCCGGCCGTGGCACCCGTGCTGCCGGGCCGCCCCGATGTGCAGCGTCCCCAGGTCCGGGCCCCGCAGCCGGAGTTCGGCACCGAGGGCGGCGTTCCCTGCCCGTGGTGCGGGACCCCCACCCGGCCGGACCGGCACTTCTGCGCACGCTGCGCGATGCCGATGGCGGGCCGTGCGGAGGCACCGGCGCGGCTGCCGTGGTGGCGCCGGGTGCTCACGGGCCGCAACACGGAGACCCCGTGGGCGGGTGACCGCCCCCGGCTGCGCCGAGGCTTCGGCCAGATCCTCAGCTGGCTGGTCGGCGCCCTCGTGCTGACCCTGATCATCACCCTCGCCTTCCAGGCCGACGACGCCTACCAGGCGACCCGGGACCACTTCGCCAAGCGCGCCTCGGTCGTCCCGGACAGCTTCAAGGCGTCCCGTTCCTTCCCCGGCCACAAGCCGCAGCTGGCCTTCGACACGTACAGCAACACGTGGTGGGGGCCGGGTGTCACCCAGTCCGGCGAGGGCGAGTGGATCGAGGCCCGCTTCGAGGAGCCGACGCGTCTGCTCGACGTGGTGATCACCCCGGGGGTCTCCAAGAACGCGGACCAGCGCGCCGAGTCGGCCCGCCCGCACCGTATCGAGGCGAAGATCACCGCCGCCGACGGCTCCGTCTCCACCAAGACCCTCACCCTCGACCAGACCGCCGGCGGCCAGCGCCGCAAGTTCCGTGTCGGCGACGCGGAGACCGTCCGGTTCACCGTCCGCTCCGCCTACGGCGCCGACGGCGAGAAGCAGGTCGCGATAGCCGAGATCGAGTTCTTCGGCCGCTCCAGCGGCACCAGCTAGAACCGGCTCCCGTCGCATCCGGCCGTCCCTCGCCGTGACGACTCGCCACCACCCCTTCCAGGGTGGGCGTTCGGAACGTACGAGGGACGGCCGGGACACACGGACGTCACCCCCACCGCCCCACCTGTACCAACTGCTCTCGCCTACTGCACCGCCCGCGGCCTCCCCCACGGCCACCGCCCACGTCCGCGCTGGCGACGACGGCGTATCGCGGCGCGCAGGCGGGCCGTCGTGGAGAACAGGCCTGCGTCGCCGGCAACCAGCAGCGGGGTCCAGGCGGCTGCGAAGACGATGTCGGCGCCGAAGTAGTACGGGCGGGTCGCCCAGCTCACGGTGAGGAAGAAGCTCAGCGCGAGGAGAAACCCGCCGAGTGCGGCGATACGGGTGAACAGCCCGAGCAGAGTACCCAGCCCGACAGCGACCTCGCCGAAGGCGATGACCAGGCCGGTGAAGGTCGGGTGTTCGGCCGCGAATGACACCAGCGGGCCGATCGGGGAGCTTGTCGCGGCGTACAGCATCTGAGCGTGGACGCCGAGGGGTGATGTGTGGTCCAGGTAGTGGGTGTCGAGGATTTTGGAGAGGCCTGCATAGAGGAATGTGCCCCCGAGGAAGACGCGTAACGGCAGGAGTGCCCAGATCGGTGTCCGTAGTGGCGCATCGGCCGGTGGCGTTGTTTCACCGGGGGAGGGCGTGGGGGACAAGTGAAGTCGCCTTTCATGTCGCAGGTGTGGCGACGAGAATCCCGGTGCGCATTTCGTCGCTGGTGCCGTCACCCCACACGACGTGTCGCAGCGGGAGTTTTTCAGCTGCGGCAGGAGTTTGCGCAGCCCGGCGTCGTAGGTGCAGGTGACCCGGAGCTTGTCTCCGGCCTTAGTGCGGACGTGTGCGAGCTCAGAGCCGTTTTTCGGCTTGTCGACCTCAGTGAGCTCACACACGTTCGACGTCTCGTCAGTTCTTGCGGGGGGAGACCGCCATGATGCCGATGCACATCTCGTCGCTGGTGCCGTCGCCCCACACCACGTAGCGCGGCGGCAGCTTGCTCAGCTGCGGCAGGCGTTTGCGCAGCCCCGCGTCGTGCGTGCACGTCGTCCGCAGGATGTCTCCCGGGCCGATCTCCACCGGCGACGGCAGCTTCACCAGCCGCTGGTTGTCAAAGTCGAACTGCGGCACGTCCAGCACGACCTTGGCGTCCGGGGTGCCCGGGTTGAGTTCGACCTTGATGGACCGCCCGAGCATGTGCATGTGGCCGAAACCGGCGAACAGCGTCATCGGCGCCTCCACCTTGTGGTCGCAGGTCTGGGTGTCACCAGGCTTCGGCGCGCCGCCCTGGTTGCACTCCTCCAGCTGCTCGTCCGCCATCTCGCCGACATCCGGCCCGAACCGCTTCGTCACGTCCGCGACCGAGGCCGCCCGGTCACAGAGGGGACCGGACTCGTCGGCGGCGCAGGGCAGGTCGATCGGCGCGTCGAGCGACCACGTCTCGAGTTCCCGGGTCCGCGGCGTGCCGTCCGTCAGCCGCAACCGCACCGCCGAGCGGTCCGACCCGGCCGATTTGCCGTCGGTCGCGAGCAGGTTGTAGTGGATCTGGAGGACGAGCAGGCCGCCCGGCTCCAGCTTGTAGCCGACGTCCTGGTCGAGCAGCGTCTCCTCGGCGCCCGGCGCCCAGGTGTCCACCCACGCCGCTTCCCCCTCTTCCACCTCGGCGCCGGCCACGCCGGTCCCGCCGAAGCACTGCCAGCCGAGGCCGGGGGTCTTCGCGTCCTGCTCGCGCACCGCGGCAGCGCCGCCCGGCGGCACCGCGTACACGATGGCGTGGTGCGCGATGGCGACGTTCTCCGGCGTGAACTGGGTCCCGGTCAGGAACGCCGCCTTGGTCAGGCCCGGATCGATCACCTGGCACCGGTACTCGTCCGAGCCGCCGCCCTCCGGCGGCGCGGGCGTGTATGCCTCGGCCATCTTCAGGTCGACGAACCGCTCGCCGACGCGCAGCGGCTGCGGCGGAGCCGACGACCCGCCCGCGTGCGCGCCGTGCGGTCCGGTCGCGGCGGGCGCCGCACTGTTGTCGGCGGGCGCCGCACTGTTGTCGGCGTTCGACCCGCAGGCGACGACAGCGAACGCCGTCGCCAGCACCATGGTGGCCGCCCCTAACCTCAACCGCCAGGCCGGCGCTTTCCCTGACGGCGCTGCGTTGACAGCCATCACTAGCCTCCTACACACGGGGTGCATCGCTTGTCTGGATGCCTGCTTCCTACCGAGCGAACCTGAGACGACTGTTAGAACCCGTCCTTGAGACCGTGTCGTCCTATGTGGTGAGGCGTCGCTGATCCGTGCATGGGGCGGGGTACGTGGAGGACTGAGCCGCTGTTCGCGGCCCTCATCTACGTGCTCGTCAGCGGCTGCGCCTGGCGCGCCTTGCCGCCGTGCTTCGGGACATCGAAGTCGACCGCCCACCGCCGGTACCTGATCTGGTCCAGAGCCGGCGTCCGGGGCCGTTTGCACGAGGCAGTCTGGGACGAACACACAGGTCCGAGCCCCGTGGACCGGGGCAAGCCGGGCTCCGAGACGCACGTCCTGTCGGACGCGAACGGACTGCCCCTCCTCGTCGGCATCTCCGCGGGCAACACCCACGACAGCGAAGGGCCGAAGCCCATGATCGAGGGTCACCGAACGAGACACGACCCCCACCGCGGCCGTTGCTTCAAGCCCCAGCGCCTACACGCAGACAAAGCCTACGACCGCGCCGACAGGCGCAGATAGGACACGGTCTCAGGCGCGCCTCAGCGCGGGCAACAGGCGGAGCGCGTTGTCGCGGTAGATGCCGCGTCGTTGGCGGTCGGTGAAGACGGGGTCGGTCTCGATGGCCGGCACCGTGAAGCCGGTGATGATGTCCGCGGAGGCGGCCGGCCAGTCGGTGCCGAAGAGGATCCGGTCGGCGCCGGCGGTGGCCACCAGAGTGCCCGAGGGGGCCGACGGGCCCGCCGTGTCGTAGTAGAAGCGGTGGAGGTAGTCCCGTACACGGGCAGCGTCGAGCGGTGGGGTGCAGAAGCCGCCGAAGGCCTCCATGCGGGTGGCGATCTGGGGGAGGAATCCTCCGGCGTGCGGCAGGATGACGGACAGGTGCGGGTAGCGGTCGAGTGTCCTGGTACGGATCAGGTTCACAGCGGCACGCGTGGTGTCCAGCAGGAAATCGCACATGAAGTTCGGAATTCCGGGGACGGTGGGCACGCCGGGTGTCCCGCCCGGGAGGTCGAGCGGATGCGTGAAGAGGACCGCGGCGCGCTCGTCGAGTTCGGCGAGGAAGCGGTCGTACGAGGGATCACCGAGGTAGACACCGTTGTAGTTGGCTTTCACGCTGGCTCCGACGGCACCGAGCTCGTCGAAGGCGCGGCGGAGAGCCCACGTGGTCACTTCGGGATGGTCCAGAACAGCGGGAGCGAGGACGGCGAAACGGCCCGGGTGCAGAGCCAGCAGGTCGGCCATCGCCTCGAAGACGACGGTGAGACCTTCCCTGGCCTGCGCCGCAGTGCGGTACCGGTCCTGCATGGTCGGGTTGAGGACCGCGGTCGCGATTCCTACCCGGTCCATCAGCGCCAGGGTGGAGTCCAGATCCCAACGCGCCCACCACAGCAGCTCCTGCCGCTGCACCAGGCCCTCACGCTCCGCCCAGTCGACCCATTCCGGGGCGGTGAAATGGTGGTGGACGTCGATCCTTGCCCGGCCGGCGTCATCGCCGCTCGTCGAGCCCCGCGGCACCGCTTCCCCCCTGGCCAGAGCACTGGACTCGCCCGTGGCAGCGGCGGTGGTCGCCAACGCCCCGCCGGCGACGAGCAGACTGCGCCGGCTCATGGCCCGGGTCGATTCGCACATCCGCGTTCCCCATCCGTAGCGCCATCGGTTTGCCGCACCACGATGGCCCGTCGGCGGGCCCACGATCACCACGGCGTGCCCTGTTCGAGGTTGGTTCCCTCGGACGGCCGCGTACGAAGCCGGGGGGGGCCGTCCCTCTGCACCACGTCAACCCGCGGGTCGGCCTACGGGAGCACGACTTCCGCGCACTCGACCGACTCCGCCCGCTCCCCGGACTCTCCACGAGGCACCGGCGGAGTCGTCGACGGCTCTTCAGTGGCTACGCGACCGGGGCCACGATCATTGCGGGACGCCCTTAGGGCGTGTTGCGGAAGTCCGCCGGGCGTTCCGGGGACGCCTCGGTCAGGGCCTTGGCCACCGCTTCGGCTCCGGCCTGGAGGCCGTAGACGGGGGTGTCGGGCTGCTGGCGCCAGGATTCGTCGAGGCCGCCCGCGTCGACGGTGTCGAAGCCGAGTTCGTCGATGAGGGAGCGGACCTTCTCCTTGGCCGCCTCGTCGTCGCCGGCGACGGGGAGGGCCATGCGGTCGGGGGCGCCGGCGGGAAGAGGGCGGTCGAGGATGTCCTGGGCGTAGGTGCCGTTGAACGCCTTGATGACGGGGTGGCCCAGGTGCCGCTCGGTCCAGCGGCTCTCGGTGAGACCTTCGTCCTCGATGCCGGCGATCCTGCCGTCGCGCTGCCGGGGGTAGTAGTTGCCCGTGTCGATGACGGCGACCCCGTCCGCCGCCTCGTCGAAGAGGCCGGACGGCAGGTCCGGGACCGCCTTCAGGGGGACCGTGACCACCACGACCTCGGCGCCGCGTGCCGCCTCGGCCACCGGGACCGGGGTCGCGCCCGTCTCCTCGGCCAGTGCGGTGAGGGTGTGCGGGCCCCGGGAGTTGGCGACGGAGACGTCGTGACCGAGGGCGGTGAGCCGTCGGGTGAGGTTGCCGCCGATGTTGCCCGCGCCGATGATGCCGATCTTCATGTCAGGCCGCCCTTGTGATCGTGGGGAGGGGAAGGGTCTCAGGACTCCCCCGCTTTACATGCATGCGCATGCATCGCAGGGTCCAACCCCACCCCGTCCCGCGCTATTCCCCCACCCGGCACGACGAAGGGGCGCCCTGCGTCGCACATGACGGAGAACGCCCCTCGGCCGCTCGGCTCACTTGCTCAGGTGGGCCCAGAACTCGTCGAACGACAGGAGCTTGTCGCCGTTGAGGTCGCGGGTGCGGATGATGACCTCCGCCACCGACTCGGTGACGTTCCAGTCGCCTTGCTGGGCGAGGGCGGTCTTGAACTCGGCGGCGGTGATGAACCCGTCACCGTCCGCGTCGATCCGCTGGAACTCCTTGCGCGCTGCCTCGATGTCCGCCACCGATCCGCCCCTTCTTGGTGCTCTGCCTCTGGTCGGGCAGTCCTGGCCTACAGTCCTACTGACGCAGGTCAGATTAACCGGACACCTGGGCGCGCAGTGCGGCGACCACCCACGCGAACTCCGCGGTGTGCGCCGACAGCGGCTCCACGCCCCGCACCAGCGCCGCCAGCTCCCGGAACCGGGCCAGCTCGGCGTGGGCCGCCGACGTGACGCCTTCCAGAAGGGCGGCCCGGTCGGCGTCGCCCAGCAGCCCGTCCAGCACCTCCTCGGCGGCGGGCGAGGCCGGGTCGACGCCGGCCCGCAGCGCGTCCCCCGCCAGCTGCACCAGACGGCTCATGAACCACAGGGACGTGCCCGCCGCCACCTCCGGTCCCCGATCCGCCGCGTTGAACTCGACGGTCTGCCGCATCCGCGCCCGGAACCCCGGGTCCTGGAGCATCTCGGCCAGCTCCACCCAGGCGTCCACCTGCTCGGGCGTGGGGTCCTCCGGCAGGTCGGCGAGGCTGAACCGCAGCCGGGTGCGGATGTCGGGGTCTGCGGTGTCGAGCCCTCCGAAGGCCTCCTCCATGAAGTCGTCGATGATCCGCCCGCGTTCGGCGGCGGACAGCCGGGCCAGTCTGTTCATGAGCGTCATCTCCTCCGCGGTCGAACCGCGTCGCGCCACGGTCGACAGCACCGCCCGGGTCACCTTCAGAGCACGGATCCGCGCGTCCAACGCGACCACGTGCGCGGCCGCGACCTCCGCGACGGTCGTCTCCCCCGCGAGCACCTGCCGTACGTGGTCCAGGCCGAGGCCCAGTTCCCGCAGGGTGCGGACGAGTTCGAGCCGGGCGACGGACTCCGCGTCGTAGAGCCGATAGCCGCCCGCGCTGCGGGTGACCGGGCGCAGGACGCCCTCGTCCGACCAGTAGCGGATGGTGCGGACGGACAGATCGGAGCCTCGGGCCAGCTGCCCGATGGTGAAAAGTTCGGTGCCGTTCTCGATCACGTCTGCGAGTGTGGGCCTTCCAGCGGGTGGAGACTCAAGGGCGGGGGCGGGGAGCACGGAGATGGAGAGTCTGCGGGACATTCTGGATGCGGCGGCCCGAGGTGTCTTCCCGCCTGCGGACGGCGGTACGACCGTCGTCGCCCAGCACTCACCCCGTGACGCGGGGGTTCTCTGCTTCACGGCGCACTCCGTCGTCTTCACCGACGAGGATCCGGAGTGGGTGCGCGAGGGCCTGGCGTCGATGGAGTGCGACGCGCTGTCCGCGAGCATGAACCCCCGGTTCCTGGCGGCCCTCATGGAACGGACGGGCCGTACGTCCGAGACCATCGACGCGATGCTGGTCGCCCCGCCCCTGCCGGGCGAACCGCCGCTCCCGCTGCGGGAGATCACGGACGCCGGCCACCCCCGCGTCGGGTACGCGCGGCGGCGCCGTGACGACGTACGGGTGTGGGCGGTGGAGGGCGCCGTCCTGACGACGGGCCGGGGGATCGCCGGGCGGCTGGAGGTCTCGGTCGAGGTGGACGAGGGCGTACGGCAGCGGGGGCTGGGCCGGGCACTGGTGCGGGCCGCACGCCATCTCGTCGCCGAGCCGCTGTGGGCGCAGATCGCGCCGGGGAACGCCCGCAGCGTGCGGGCGTTCCAGGGGGCGGGCTACCGCCCGGTGGGCTCGGAGATCCTGCTCATCCCCCGACAGTCGTGAAGCACCCCACGGCGGTGGGGCAGACCACGGCAGTGGGGCGTCGGCGTCAGTGCCAGGGCTCGTAGTGCGGGTTGCTCTCGCACTCGCTCATCTTCTCCGTCTTGGTCTTCTTGTCGACCGGGCAGACGCCGATGATGAACTCCGTCCGGATACCGCCGGGGAAGGCGACCTCGACCTGGTCGGCCCACTTGTGCTGGTCGCCGATGGTCTTGTTGACGTCGACGCCGCCGGGGGCATCGATGTAGTAGTTGTAGCCGGACTTGTACCAGGTCTTGTACAGGTCGTGGTCGTAGGTCGTGGAGACGTACGGCGAGGGCTGGTTGACCAGGACGTAGCTCTCGATGTCGTACTGCCCGTCGATGACGTCCTTGGGGTGGAAGCCCTGCTCGAAGACGACGGCCGGGCCCCTGCTGTCGCTGCGGTAGAGGGTGCCGCAGCTCTTGCGCCAGACCGGCTCGGGGGTGATGCGGGAGACGTCCACGCGGCGGTCGGCGGCGGCGTGCACCGGGTCCTCGAACTGGGGACAGGTCGGGGCGGCGGCCCTCGCGGAGGGGGCGGCGGGCTGCGAGGCGGGGCTCTGTGCCGGGGCGGTCGCGGCGGAGGTCGCGAGGACGGCGGAGAGGGACAGGACGACGGCGGCGGCCCGGCGGCGCGCACGAGAAGTGATCATGCCCAGCACGATCTCGGCTGCGCGGCACCGGGCCGGGGACCGTCACTCGTATGGAGGCGTGTCAGCCCGCCCGGTTGTCATGTGTCACCGGAAGATGCCCGTGTGCCCGAGGGAGTAGCGGCCCGGCTGCGGGTAGACCGCGAGGCCGTGCGGGCCGCTGCCGACGGGGATGCGGGCGAGTTGTTCCCCGGTGCGGGTGTCGATGGCGTACACCTCGGAGTCGTAGCGGCCGGAGAGCCACAGGACCTTGCCGTCGGCGGAGACACCGCCCATGTCGGGGCTGCCGCCGTCGGGCAGGTGCCACTTCTTGGTCAGCTCGCCCTTGGTGAAGTCGAAGACCGAGACCGTGCCCTCGCCGCGGTTGGAGACGTACATCTCGCGGGAGTCGCGGCCGATGTAGAGGCCGTGGGTGCCCTTGCCGGTGGGCAGCAGCTTCGGCTCCTCGAAGGTGTCGCCGTCCAGGACCCACATGCCGTGGGCCATCATGTCGGCGATGTAGAACCGCTTGCCGTCCGGTGAGATCTTCACGTCCTGCGGCATGGCCCCCTCGAACGGCAGTTTCCGCTGCCCGATCACCTTCATGCTCGCGGTGTCGACCTTCAGCAGTTCGCCGCTGAACTCGCAGGACACGATGATGTAGGTGCCGTCGAGCGAGAAGTCGGCGTGGTTGACGCCGTAGCAGCTGACCGGCTCGGTCTTGATCCGCTTCATGGTGTGCGGGTCGCGGAAGACGAGTTCCCGGTCGAGGGAGGCCATGACGACGGCGTACTCGCCGTTGGGGGTGAAGTACAGGTTGTACGGGTCGTGCACCTCGACCGGCTTGCCCGCCTTGCCCGTCCTCGGGTCGATGGGGGTGAGGGTGTGGCCCCGGTTGTTGTTGACCCAGAGGGTCTTCAGGTCCCAGGACGGCACGACGTGCTGGGGCTGGCGGCCGACCGGGATGGTCTCGACGACCTCGTAGGTCTTCGGGTCGATGACGGTGACCGTGTCGGACTCGCTGTTGGGCACGTACACCCGGGACGGGAAGTCCTTGACCACCGGGGAGAGCCGGTTCGGGCGGTCGGCGGCGTAGACGTCCCGGGGGTCCAGCACGGGCGGCATGCCGCGCAGGCCCCGGACCGTCGTCCGCTGCCGCTTCTTCTTCCGCTCGGCGGCCTCGGCCTCGGCCTCGGCGGCGGCCCGGTCGGCCCGGAGGCGCCGCTCCTGTTCGGTGGTCCCGGCCTCGGAGCCGCACGCGGCGACGGCGGCGAGGACGGCGGCCGCGAGGAGGGCACGCCGCACGAGGTGGCGCTGCTTGCGGGGGTGCTGCCTGAGGGGGCGCTGCTTGAGGGGGGTGCGGGGGGTGGTCACGCGACCTTTATAGGGATCCTCACCATGGATGCCGGCGATTCGGCCGATCGACGGAGGTGCGTGGCGGCTGCCGCCGGGTGGGCGGCTCGACGGGGGTGGGCGGCTCGACGGGGGTGCGCGGCTCGACGGGGGTGGGCGCGGGGACGGGCCGACGGGCCCGTGACTCTGACCTGTCTACCGGTCCGCGACTCTCATCTCGAACCAGGTCGTCTTGCCCCGGGGAAGCAGATCGACCCCCCACCGGTCCGAGAGCTTGTCCACCAGGAACACGCCCCGGCCGCTGATGTCCATCTCCTGGACCGGCATCAGACAGGGCAGCCCCCGTGAGGGGTCGCGGACCTCGACGCGGATCCAGCCGGGCCGGCGGCGCATACGGAGTCCGAAGACGCGGGCGCCGGTGTGCCGTACGGCGTTGCCCACGAGTTCGGAGACGAGTAAGACCGCGTCCTCGGTCATCTTCGGCGACAGCCGCCACTGGCGCAGGACGACGACCTGGGCGAGCCGCCGCGCGGTGGCCGCGGACTCGGGACGGGACGGGAGCGGAACCTCTGCCTCGGTGGGATTGCCGAACAACTCCAGTGCTTTCTGCGCCCGTTCGTCCTCGATCGCAGGTGACCAACGCGCCGCGGTCGCACTCCCGTGCCGCCGCGGCTGTTCGATACCCTCCAGCCCCGCCATGCCCCCATCATGGCCGTCCTGGGCCCTCTCCGGGGCCGTTCCACAGGAATACAACCCCCGGAACCAACCATTCCGGGGGTTTCGGTTGACATATGCCAGGGGCAGCAATCCGCTCGCCATGGCCCGCGTGACCTGCGTGAACGACCTGAACTTCGGTCAGCGTCGGGCCCCTTGGACGGGAATCTCTTAAGGCTGCCTTAAGACTCGGATAAACCGCCCCTTCGGGGGACGCGAGTAATACACCGCGTCAACTGCAAGTGGATCAGCGGAACTTGTACGGCGGATTTCGGGACGGGCCGACCTGCTCGCGAGCCATGCCGGCCGCGCTCGCGCAAGGCGTCACGGCCGTGCACGACGGGGCGCGCCGACCTGCTCGCGGCGCGCACCGAGCCGCGCCGCGCCGCGCCGGCCGTGGTCGCTCACAGCGTGCCCGCCGCGGCTCCCGTCCGTCAGACGAACTTCGCCTTGCCCGGGCCCTCCTCCACGAAGCTCCGCATCCCGCGCTCGCGGTCCTCGGTGGCGAACAGCCCCGCGAACCAGTTGCGCTCGATGGCGAGTCCGGTCTCCAGGTCGGTCTCCAGGCCCGCGTCGATCGACTCCTTGGCGGCCCGCAGCGCGATCGCCGGCCCGCGCGCCAGGCGGGCGGCCCACTCGTGCGCGGCGGAGTACACCTCGTCGGCCGGGACGACCCGGTCCACCAGACCGAGCGTCAGGGCCTCGTCCGCCTTGACCATGCGGCCGGTGAAGATCAGGTCCTTGGCCTTGGAGGGACCGACGAGCCGGGACAGCCGCTGGGTACCGCCCGCGCCCGGGATCACCCCGAGCAGGATCTCCGGCTGGCCGAGCTTCGCGTTCTCCCCGGCGATCCGGTAGTCCGCGCAGAGCGCCAGCTCGCAACCGCCGCCCAGGGCGTACCCGGTGACGGCCGCGACGACCGGCTTGGGGATGCGGGCCACGGCGCTGAAGGAGTCCTGGAGGGCCCGGGACCGGGCGACCATCGCCGCGTGGTCCATGGCCTGCATCTCCTTGATGTCCGCGCCCGCCGCGAACACCTTCTCTCCTCCGTAGAGGACGACGGCGCGGACGTCGTCCCGGTCCGCCGCCTCCTCCGCGACTTCCTTGAGGCGGTCCTGGGTCGCGATGTCCAGGGCGTTCATCGGGGGGCGGTCGAGGCGGACGGTGCCCACACCTTCGGCGACTTCGAGATGGACGGTCATGCAGGCAGGTTAACGGCCACTAACGGCAACGGCCCCGGTGCCGTGCATCACACCGGGGCCGTACGTGCCTACTGCGGAGGCTCAAGCGGTGGCGCTCACGCCTTCCACTTGCTCCAGGACATGTTCCAGCCGTTGTAGCCGTTGTCCGGGTCGACGATGCGGTCGTTGGAGTTCTTGACGACCACGACGTCACCGATCATCGAGTGGTCGAAGAACCAGGCGCCCGGCGCCTTGCGGTCCCAGCCGCCGCGGGTGTCGCGCAGGCCGATGCAGCCGTGGCTGGCGTTGTAGTTGCCGAAGGCGTCGCCGCCCCAGTAGTTGCCGTGGATGAAGGTGCCGGAGTTGGTCAGCCGCATGGCGTCCGGCACGTCCTTGATGTCGTACTCGCCGCCGTAGCCGACGGTCTCGCCGTTCATCCGGGTCACGCTCAGGCGCTCGCTGATGACCATCTGACCGTTCCAGGTCTCCATGCCGGGCTTGCCGGTGGTGACCGGGATGGTCTTGATGACCTTGCCGTCCCGCTCGACCTTCATGGTGAGCTTCTTGACGTCGACCGTGGAGACCTGGCTGCGGCCGATGGTGAAGGAGATCTTCTTGCTCTGCTCGCCGTAGACGCCGTCGCGGCCCTCGACGCCGTCGAGGTTGAGGTCGACGGTGACCTTCGTGCCGGCCTTCCAGTACTTCTCCGGGCGGAAGTCGATCCGGTCGTTGCCGAACCAGTGGCCCTCGACGTCGACGGCCGGCTCGGTCTTGATGGTGATGGCCTTCTCGACGTCCTCGGGGGCGGTGATGCCCCGGGTGAAGCGGACCGAGAACGGCATGCCGACGCCGACCTTCGAGCCGTCCTCGGGGGTGAAGATGCCGACGAAGGTGTTCTTCGGGGTCAGGGTGGTGAAGGACGAGTCCTCGGCCGCCTCACGCCCCTCGGAGTCCTTCGCGACGGCGTGCACCTTGTACTCGGTGGCCGAGTTGAGGTGGATGGACGGCTTCCAGCTGGAGCCGTCCTTGGCTATCTCACCGGCGATCTTCTCGCCCTTGTCGTTCTCGACGGTGACCTCGGACAGCTTGCCCTTGGTGGCGGTCACCTTGAGCGCGCCGCTGGTCGCCACGGCGTCCGCGCCGTTCTTCGGGGCGATGGAGACGACCGCCTCCGAAGCCCCGGTGGCCGCCGCCTTGCCGGAGGCGCTCTTGTCGGAGCCCTTCCCCTTCTCGCCGCCGGAGCCGGCGTCCGAGCCCCCGCCTCCGCCGCACGCGGTGACGGCGAGCAGCATCAGGACCGGCAGCATGGCCAGGGCCCCCTTGCGCCGCCGCGTCCGCGCGCCAACCGACGCCCCCGATATCGGTCGCCCGTTCAACTCTCTGTTCTCCCCTCGCACGGCCTGAGCAGGCCCGCACCCCTACGCGCAGCGTGCGCGTACGCACGTACATTAACCAGATGATCGGAATGGATGGGTCTCGGTGAATGTCACCGTTCAGTCCCAACTTGGATGATCACGCGCGTCCCCCCTGCCGGTGCCGGGCCGGGTGCCATGTCGCCGCTATGTCGGCCTACTTCACCGCCGCACCCGCTTTCCATTCCTTCCACCCCATGTTCCACCCTCCGAGGCCATTGTCGGGAGCGACCGTTTTGTCATCGCTGTTCACGACCTCGACGACGTCCCCGACGAGGCTGCGGTCGAAGAACCAGCCCGCGGGGGTGCCGGAATCGCCGCCCTTCACATCGCGCAGGCCCACACAGCCGTGGCTGACGTTGGCCCGGCCGAAGGCGTCCGGGGCCCAGTAGTTGCCGTGCAGGAAGGTGCCGGAGGTGGTCAGGCGCATGGCGTGCGGCACGTCCGGGATGTCGTACTCGCTCTTGCCGTCGGCCTTCCTGAAGCCCACGGTGGCCCCGTTCATCCGCGTCACCTCCAGCATCTCGGTGACGACCATCTTCCCGTTGTACGTCGTCGTCTTGGGCGCCCCGGCGGTGATGGGGAGGGTGGCGAGCACCCCGTCGCCGCGTTCCACGCGCATGGTGTGCCGGGCCGCGTCGACGACGCTGACCTGGTGGCGGCCGACGGTGAACGAGAACGTCCTGTCCTGCTGGCCGTAGACGCCGGGCGCGCCCTCGACGTCCCGCAGGCGCAGGGCGACGGTGACCCTGGTGCCGGGCCGCCAGTACCTCTCGGGGCGGAAGTCGAGGCGGCCCCCGCCGAACCAGTGCGGGCGGACCTCGACGGCCGGCTCGGCGGTCACCTCGACGGCGCGTTCCACGGCCGCGCGGTCCTCGATCGCCCGGTTGAACTCCAGTGAGACGATCATCCCGGTGCCGACGGTGGCCCGGTTCTCCGGTTTGACGTACGCGATGAAGCGCTCGTCGGGGACGTGCGTGGTGAAGGTGACGTGCCGTGCCGAGCGCCGGCCGTGGCCGTCGAGGGCGACGGCGTCGACGGTGTAGCGGGCGGCCAGCGCGAGCTTCGGTGAGCCGGTGGGGCGCCAGGTCAGTCCGTCGGCGGAGAGCCGTCCGGGGACGGGTGACTCCTGCGCGTCCTGGGACTTCACCACCTTGACGGACTCCAGGCGCCCGCTGGGCACCCGTACTTCGAAGCGCTGCTCCGGGCGCACGCCCTTGCTGCCGTCCTCCGGTGTGACCCTGATGGAGTCGTCGGGCGCCTTTGCGCTGGTGAGCGGCGTTCCGGCGGTGCATCCGGCGACCCCGGCGAGCAGGCCGGCCCAGGTGAGCGCGGCGGCCAGGGCGGCCCCGGCGCGGCGCGCGTGCTTCTGTGCGTGGTTCACGTGCGGCCCAACGACGGCGCACGCCCCCGGGAAACGTGAGTGCGAGGCGTGCTCTGGGCAGAACCCTTGGGAGGACGACGCGATGGGGAGCGGTGACGGGACATCTCGCTCCCCTTCTCCGTCGCCCACCGAGCCGCGGGAGGCCTGAGGTGTCGAGCGCAGCCGAGCAGGACGAAGTACGGGGGACGCGGGGGGTGCCGGCCGCGCGCCCGGCCACCGTGTTGAACGGCGACCGGCGTGAGGGGGGCCCAGCGCCGGAGCACAGGCCCGTGTGGCCGGGGGCGTCGACACCGCTGGGGGCGCGGTTCCGGGTGGGCCCCGACGGGGTCGCCGGCACCAACTTCGCGTTGTGGGCGGGCGGGGCGGAGTCCGTCGAACTGTGTCTGTTCTCGGCGACGGGCGAGGAGACCCGGCTGAGGCTGACCGAACTGACCCATGAGATCTGGCACGGCTTCGTGCCGGGCGTCCTGCCGGGGCAGCGGTACGGCTATCGCGTGCACGGCCGCTGGGACCCGTGGACCGGCGCCCGCTGGAACCCCGCGAAGCTCCTCCTGGACCCGTACGCGCGTGCCGTGGACGGCGAGTTCAGCCTCCCTGCGGAGGTGTACGCGCACGTCCGGGACTGGCCGGAGCAGCATGTGGCCGACACGGTGCGCGACGAGAGGGACTCGGCACCGCACGTCCCGAAGGGTGTCGTCGTCCACGATGACGACGACTGGGCGGACGACCGCCGTCCGAAGACA
The DNA here is from genome assembly GCF_018728545.1 of Streptomyces sp. ATCC 21386. Classification (NCBI taxonomy): domain Bacteria; kingdom Bacillati; phylum Actinomycetota; class Actinomycetes; order Kitasatosporales; family Streptomycetaceae; genus Streptomyces; species Streptomyces sp. ATCC 21386. Next base: position 1,764,529 of record NZ_JAAVVL010000001.1, on the reverse strand, counting down.
CCGTGGGCGGACTCGGTCATCTACGAGCTGCACGTCCGCGGCTTCACGATGACGCACCCCGGCATCCCGGAGGAGCTGCGCGGCACGTACGCCGGTCTCGCGCACCCCGCCGCGATCGAGCACCTGGTGAAGCTGGGGGTGACGGCGGTGGAGCTGCTGCCCGTGCACCAGTTCGCCCACGAGGACCATCTGCTGCGCCGGGGCATGCGCAACTACTGGGGCTACAACTCGATCGGTTACTTCGCCCCGCACGCGGCGTACGCCTCGTCGGGCACGACCGGGCAGCAGGTCGGGGAGTTCAAGCGGATGGTGCGGGCGCTGCACGCCGCCGGTATCGAGGTCGTCCTCGACGTGGTCTACAACCACACCGCCGAGGCCGACGAACGGGGACCGAGCCTGTCGCTGCGCGGCATCGACAACCGTGGCTACTACCGCCTGCAGCACGACGCGCGGCGCTACGCGGACTACTCGGGCTGCGGCAACACCCTGCACGTGGTGCAGCCGCACGTGCTCCGTCTGATCACCGACTCCCTGCGCTACTGGGTGACGGAGATGGGCGTCGACGGCTTCCGCTTCGACCTGGCCGCAGCGCTCGCCCGCTCGATGCACGACGTCGACATGCTCTCCCCGTTCCTCGCGGTCATCGCCCAGGACCCGGTGCTGCGCCGGGTGAAGCTGATCGCCGAGCCGTGGGACGTGGGTTCGGGCGGCTACCAGGTCGGGGCCTTCCCGCCCCTGTGGACGGAGTGGAACGACCGGTACCGGGGTGCGGTCCGGGACTTCTGGCGGGGTGCGCTGCCGGACGTGCGGGACCTCGGCTACCGCCTGTCGGGATCGAGCGACCTGTACGCCTGGGGCGGGCGGCGGCCCTACGCCTCGGTCAACTTCATCACCGCGCACGACGGTTTCACCCTGCGCGACCTGGTGTCGTACGAGCGCAAGCACAACGAGGCGAACGGGGAGGGCAACCGGGACGGCTCGGACGACAACCGGTCCTGGAACTGCGGCGCCGAGGGCGAGACGGACGACGAACGCGTACGGGCGCTTCGGCGGCGCCAGTTGCGCAACCTCCTGACCACCCTGCTGCTCTCCACGGGCGTGCCGATGCTGGTCGCCGGCGACGAGCTGGGCCGCACGCAGGGGGGCAACAACAACGCGTACTGCCAGGACAACGAGATCAGCTGGATCGACTGGAGCCTGCTGGAGGACCCCGCCTGGAAGGCCCTCTTCGACCTCACGTCCCGGCTGATCGCGCTGCGCCACGCGCACCCGGTCCTGCGCCGCCGCGCCTTCTTCTCCGGCCGCGCCCACTCGGCGGACGGCCTGCGCGACCTCGCCTGGTTCACCGCCCGCGGCACGGAGATGACGGAACGGGACTGGTACGCGCCGGCCTCGACGCTGGGCATGTATCTGTCGGGCCGGGACATCCCGGGCCGCGACGCGCGGGGGGCGCCCGTCCTGGACGACAGCTTCCTCACGGTCCTGCACGCCGGCGACCGCCCGGTGAGCTTCGTACTGCCGGGGACGCCGTGGGCCAGGCGCTACGAGGTGGTCGTCGACACGTCCCGGGAGGAACAGGGGGAAGGACCGGGGGTGGTGCACCGGGCGGGGGAGACGGTGACGGTACCGGCGCGCTGCGTACTGCTGCTGCGGGTGGCCGACTGATCCTCCTTCGCCCCCGCCGCCCTTACCCGTCCCATCCCAGGGGCTGCGCCCCTTCGACCCCCTGGCGCGAGTCGTTCGTCTGCGGGCCCGGTGGGGCTTCTCGCGCAGTTCCCCGCGCCCCTGATAGGGGCGCGGGGAACTGCGCGAACGGGGTCCGGGGCGGAGCCCCGAGTCTTTGACGCGGGGGTGAAAGGGGCGCGCAGCCCCTGGGATGGGACGGGTAGGGGCGGCGGGGGCGAGAAAGAGCGCATCAGGCCATGTCGAGGCACGGGCCGCCGTGTACGCCTCAGCCGAGGATGCCGCGTTCGTATGCCTCGGCCACCGCCGCCGCTCGGTCCTTCACGCCCAGTTTCGCGTAGAGGTGGGTGAGGTGGGTCTTGACCGTGGCCTCGCTGATGAAGAGTTCGCGGGCGATCTCGCGGTTGGCGGTGCCCCGGGCCACGAGGGTGAGGACCTCGCGCTCGCGGGCGGAGAGGGGCTCGTGGGCGGGGGTGCGCGGGGTGCGGACCGCCGCGACCAGTCGGGAGGCGACCGCCGGGGAGAGGACGGTGCGGCCCTCGGCGGCCGCGCGGACCGCCGTGAACAACTCCTCGCGCGGCGCGTCCTTGAGGAGGTACCCGGTCGCGCCCGCCTCGATCGCCGGGAGGGTGTCGGAGTCGGTGTCGTACGTGGTGAGGACGAGGACCTTCGCGCGGGCCCCCCGGCGGGTCAGCTCACGGATGGCGTCCACGCCACCCCCGCCCGGCATGCGCAGGTCCATCAGGACCACGTCGGGGTCGAGCGCGGCGACGAGTTCCACCGCCTCGACGCCGCCCGACGCCTCGCCGAGGACGGCGAAGCCGGGCGCGGACTCGAACATGCCGCGCAGACCGTCCCGTACGACGGGATGGTCGTCGACGATCAGCAGGGAGATGGGGTTCTCCGGATGCGGATCCGAGGGTGGATGCGGGTGCGAATGCGGATGCGCCTCGTCAGTCATGGCGGACCAACGGTACGCGAGCCGACAGGGCCGTGCCCTGGTCCTGCTCGGACTCGACGGTGAGGGTGCCGGCGATGCGCTCGGCGCGGACCCGCATGCCGTCGAGTCCGAAGCCGCCCGCGCCGGTGCGCTCGGGGACGGCGAGGGGGTCGAACCCCCGGCCGTCGTCGCGGATGTCGAGGATGACCTCGTCGCCGAGGAAGGAGAGGGTGACGCCGACGCGGCCGGCACGGGCGTGCCGGGCCGCGTTCGACAGGGCTTCCTGGGCGATGCGCAGGAGCGTCGCCGAGACCTCGTCGTGCAGGTGCTCCACCCCGCCGGTGACGGTGAACTCGGCCCGCGTGCCCGTCCGTTCGCCCCATTCCGCGACCGTCTTCTTCAGCGCCTCGGGCAACCCGTCGTGCTCCAGGGCGACCGGGGCGAGATTGTGCACCGAGCGGCGGGCCTCACCGAGGCTGTGGCGGGCGAGGTCCGAGGCGCGGGCGAGGTGGGTGCGGGCGACGGCGAGGTCGGGGGCGCTCGCCACGACCTGGAGCTGGGCGATGATGCCCGTCAGCCCCTGGGCGATGGTGTCGTGTATCTCGGCGGCCAGCCGCCGGCGTTCGTCGGCGACACCGGCCTCCCGTGCCTGGACGAGGAGTTGGGCGTGCAGCGCGGCGTTCTCGTCGAGGGCCTGCTGGAGGGCGGCGTTGGTGCTTTCGAGCTCGGCGATGGTCGCCGTGCGCTCGCGGGTCCGCTGCTCCTCCTGCTCGGTGAGATGGGCGATCACCATCTGCAGGCCGGAGTTGGCGGCCAGCAGGGCGGCGAAGGCGGTCCAGCGGACCGCCCCGTCCGGCGGCAGCCCACCCGACTGCGCGCCCGCCACGGTGACCGCGGCGGCGAACAGCCCGAGCCGTCGCCAGCGGCCCGGCAACAGTTCGTCCGCGTCCATGTAGCCGGTGGCGGCGTAGAACGCGAAGAACGGGTTGATCCAGGTCAGGGCGAAGGCGATGGCCCAGCGGACGACGTAGTAGCCGGTCCCGGCCGGGGACGGGGTCCGGCAGCGGTGACCGGCCGGGCGGGAACCCGACGGGCCGGGGTCGGTCGGGTCGGGGCCGGTCGGCCGGCGTCCGCTGCGGGTGACGTGCCACCACACCTGCAGCGCGACGGCGGCGACGATCAGGCCCCCGACGACGTACCACTCGGTGACATCCGCCATCAACTCGCCGGCGGCGACGGAGAGGACGGCGAGGACGGCGCTGACGCCGAGCAGCCCGTAGGGCCCCCAGGTGTGGAACTGGTCCCAGCGCCGCTCGATCATCCGGTCCGCCACGGTCATCTCCCCAGTCTGCACGGCCGTTCCCCCGCCTACTCCCAGCGGAACCAGCGTGCGGCGGCGGCCGTGAGCAGCACCGTCCACGCCACCAGGACACCGAGGTGGTCCCAGCCGGGCCAGGCGCCCGCCGCCGCCTCGTTCAGTGCCTGCGCGGCCGCGCCGAACGGGGTGAGGCCGACGGACCGGGCGAGGACGTCCGGCATGGTCTGCACCGGCATCCACACGCCCGCGCAGAACATCGCCGGGAAGAAGACGGCGGACCCGATCGCCGCCGAGATCTTCGTGGTGCGGGACAACGCGCAGATCACGGCGCCGAGGGCGAGGGCGACCAGGACGGCCAGGAGGAGCGCCACCGCGTAGCCGAAGGGCTGCTCGGGCAGCCGTACGTCGAAGGCGAGTCGGCCGACCGCCAGGGCGAGCAGCGCCGACACCAGGGCGGCACCTCCGTACAGGACCATCTGTGCGGAGAGCAGAGCGGCGGGGCGGACCGGGGTCGTGGACATGCGGCGCAGGACGCCGCGTTCGCGGTAGCCGGTGAGGGTCTGGGGCATCGCCTGGATCCCGCCGACGATCAGCCCGAGCAGCACGCTCACGGGGACGTAGCCGTCGACCGGGCGCAGCCCGCCGAAGGCCGGGTCGGCCTCGCGGAAGGACGGGATCGAGCCGAGGATCGCCAGCAGGACGGTCGGGAAGCCCAGGGTCCAGAAGAGGCTGCCGGGTTCCCTGCGGAAGAGGCGGACCTCGCTCTTCAGTACGGCGGTGTCGACTAATGCGGTACTCATGCCGCGGCGCCCTTCGCCACGGCGGTCGAGTGCGGTGCTCATGCCATCGCGCCCTTCGTCGGCTCGGTCCGGTGAGTGTCCTCGGTCCGGTGAGTGTCCTCGGTCCGGTGGGTGTCCTCGGGCCGGTGCGTGCCCTCGGTGCCGCGCGGCCGCGTCGTCTCGTCGGTGAGGTCGAGGAAGGCGTCGTCCAGCGTGGCGTCGGTGACCCGGAGTTGGTGGGCGGTGGTGTGGGTGCGGGCGAGGAGGGTGAGGACGGCGTTGACGGTTTCGTCGGTGCCGGAGAGGGTGACCCGGCCGTCCTTGTGCTCGACCGCCGCGAGCGCGGGCAACGCGTTCAGGTCACGGTCGTCCAGCGGGGCGGAGGGCGTGAAGCTGATGACCGTGGCACCCGCCGAGCGCCGGACGAGCCCGGCCGGGGTGTCCAGGGCGGCGACGCGGCCCTGGTCGATCACGGCGATCCGGTCGCACAACCGCTGCGCCTCCTCCATGAAGTGGGTCACGAGCAGGACGGTCACCCCGCCCGCGCGGATGTCCTCGATCAGCTGCCAGGTGTCCCGGCGGGCGCGCGGGTCGAGGCCGGTGGTCAGCTCGTCCAGGACGACGATCCGGGGATCGCCGACGAGGGCGAGGGCGATGAACAGCCGCTGCTTCTGGCCCCCGGAGAGCTTGGCGAAACGGGTGCCGAGCCTGGCCGTGAGGCCGAGGCGTTCGGCGAGCGGCCGCCAGTCCAGCGGGGCCGGGTAGAAGGCGGAGTACAGCTCCAGCGCCTCGCGCACGGTGAGTTTGGGCTGCAACTCGCTCTCCTGGAGCTGCGCGCCGAGCACCAGACGGGTGGCCCGGTGCTCGGCGACCGGGTCGAGGCCTGCGACCCGGACCCGGCCCGCGTCGGGCACGCGCAGGCCCTCGACGCATTCGACGGTGGTGGTCTTGCCGGCGCCGTTCGGGCCGAGGATCCCGAAGATCTCGCCCTCCTCGACGGTGAAGGAGACACCGTCGACGACGGCGCGGCCGCCGTAGGTCTTGCGGAGGTCGGTGACCTCGATGACGGGTGTGGACGACGTGTGTGGCATGTGTCGAGAATCCCGGCGGGACCGGGTCGGGCACATCGGCCATCGCGCTCGAACGGGCATCAGCCGATCGGTCGATGCGCCGGTACGACCCCCCGTGAGCTGCGCGTACGCCTCCGTGGCAGCGCGGGTCACGGGACGCTCGCCGGATCGTCGTAGGACTCACGACCGATCGAGGTCCGGCCAAAACTCGGTGGGCGTTGTCAGTGGCGATCCGTAGGCTCGCTGCTGATGCCCACGACACGTGCCACCGCAGAGGAACCCGACCGGACCGAGGAACCAGGGGCGGCCTCCGAGCCCGCGGACGCCGAGCGGGCTGAGCCCGGGCCCGCGGAACCCGAGTGGGCCGAGCCGCCCGCGAAGGCCCCTGGACGCTCCGCCGTACGTACGCTGCTGCGGCTGTGGCCGTACGTACGGCCCGTGCGGGTGCGGCTGTCCGTCGCCGCGGTGGTCGCGATCGTCGCCTCCCTCGTGGGCCTGTTCATCCCGCTGGTCCTGAAGTGGATGGTGGACGGCCCGGTCGCCGACCGGGACCCGGCGGGCGTGTGGCTCGGCGCGCTGTACCTGCTGCTGCTCGGGCTCGCCGAGGCCCTCCTGTTCGGTCTGCGGCGCTGGCTCGTGGCGCGGCCCCTCGCGGGGGTCGAGGCGTCGATGCGCGCGGATCTCTACCGTCATCTGCAACGCCTGCCGGTCGCCTTCCACGACCGCTGGGCCTCCGGTCAGCTCCTCTCGCGCGGGACGACCGATCTGATGCTGCTGCGGATGTTCCTCGCCTTCCCGCTGACGTTCCTGCTGGTCAACGCGGTCACCATCGTGGTCGGCGTGATCATCATGCTCGCCCAGGACTGGACCCTGGGGCTCGTCATCCTCGGGCCCGTCTTACCGGTGATCGTGACCTGCGTCGTCTTCGAGCGGAAGTACAACGCCGTCGCGCGCCTCGCGCAGGACCAGGTCGGCGACCTGACGACGGTCGTCGAGGAGAGCGTCCTCGGCATCCGCATCATCAAGGGGTTCGGGCGGCACCGCAGCCAGGCGCGCGCGTTCCGCGAGCTGTCCCGGACCCTGCGCGGCACGGAACTGCGCAAGGCCCGTCTGCTGTCGGTGATCTGGGGCGTCATCATCACGCTCCCCGAGATCGCGATCGGCGCGGCCCTCGTCCTCGGCGTCGTCCAGGTCGCCGACGGCGTGCTGTCGGCGGGCACCCTGGTCGCCTTCCTGTCCACCGCGCTCGCGCTGCGCTGGCCCGTCGACTCCATCGGCTTCCTGCTGGCGATGAGCCAGGAGGCGGCGACGGCGACGGAGCGGTACTTCGAGGTGATGGACGAGGAGCCGGAGTCCGGCGATCCCCAGGGGTCCGGCGCCCCGGCGTTCCGCCCGGCCGGGGCCGAGGACGGCGGGAAGCGGGACAGCGGGGACCGGGACGGGGAGGACGGGGGCACGGCCTGCGCAGACGGCGGGCTCCGGTTCCACGGCGTCACCTTCCGCTACCCCGACGCCGCGCCCGGCAGCACCCCCACCCTCGACCGCATCGACCTGCACATCCGGCCGGGCGAGTCGATGGCCCTGGTCGGCGCCACCGGCTCCGGCAAGACCACTCTCACCGCCCTCGTCCCCCGCCTGCACGAGGTCACCTCCGGCCGCATCACCCTGGACGGCGAGGACATCACCACGATGTCCCGGGACGCGCTGCGCGCCCTGGTCGCCGTGGCCTTCGAGGAACCCACCCTGTTCTCGGCCACCGTCGGCGAGAACGTGCTGATGGGCGCCCCGCCGGACGCGGGCGAACCCGAGCTGGACCGCGCCCTGGCCATCGCCCAGGCGGAGTTCGCGCACGCGCTCCCGCAGGGCACGGCCACCCAGGTGGGCGAGCAGGGCCTCAGCCTCTCCGGCGGTCAGCGGCAGCGCCTGGCGCTCGCGCGGGCGGTGGTCGGCAGACCCCGCTTCCTCGTCCTCGACGACCCGCTGTCGGCGCTGGACGTGCACACGGAGGCCGCGGTGGAGGCCGCGCTGCGCCGGGTGCTCGCGGAGACGACCGCGCTGATCGTCGCGCACCGCCCGTCGACCGTACTGCTCGCCGACCGGGTCGCCCTGCTCTCCGGCGGCCGGGTCACGGCCGTGGGCACCCACCAGGAACTGCTGCGCACGAACACGGAGTACGCCCATCTGATGTCCGGCACCGAGGAGGACGAGCGATGACGGCGCCCCTGACCACCGCGCCGAACAAGGAACCGGACGAGGAACCGGAGGGCGTCTCGACCGGCGAGTCGAGCGGTGATCCGAGCGGAGGGTCGAGCAGCGAGGCGCACGAGGGTCCGGCGGGGCGTTCGGGCACGGTGACGTCCCTGGAGAAGTCACCCGAAGGCGACCGGCCGGCCCCCGTGTCCGCCGACGACCCGTTCGACCACGACGACCTCCCCACTCCCCCGGGCGCCACCCTCGCCCTGCTGCGCTCCCTGCTCGCGCCGATGCGGGCCCGGGTGATCGTGGCGAGCTTGCTGCTCCTGCTCCAGCAGGCCGCGGTGCAGGCGGGCCCGCTGCTGGTGGCGTACGCCATCGACAGTGCCGTACCGGCGCTGCGCGACGGCCGGCACGGGCCGCTGATCGCGGTGGCGGCCGGCTACCTGGCGTGCGCGCTGGCGGCCGGCGGGCTGCAGTACCTGTTCATCGGGGCGTCCGCGCGAGTGAACCAGGACGTGCTGCTGGATCTGCGCGGCCGGATCTTCCGGCACGCGCAGGCGCTGAGCGTCGACTTCCACGAGCGGTACACCTCGGGCCGGCTGATCTCCCGGTCCACCACGGACGTCGAGTCGCTGCGCGAACTGCTCAACGAGGGGCTCCAGGAACTCATCGGGGTGATCCTCGCCTTCGTCTACATCTCGGCGATGCTGCTCTGGCTGGACCTGGGCCTCGGCGCGGCGGCGCTGGCGTCGTTCGTGCCGCTGTACGGGTTCGTACGGATGTACCAGCGGCGCGCGGCGAGCGTCTACACGGCCCGGTCCAGCGCGATCGCCGCGGTGATCGTGAAGTTCGCGGAGACGATGAACGGCATCCGTCCCGTGCGTGCGTTCCGCCGGGAGGCCGCGAACGACGCCGAGTTCAGCGCGCTGAACCGGCACCACGAGCGCAAGAACGGCGACGCGATCCTGGAGATGGCCCGCTATGTGGTCTGCTCCCGGGTGGTCGCCAACATCACGGTCGCGGCGATCGTGCTGTGGGGCGCCTACCGGGTGGCGTCGGAGACACTGGCGCTGGGTGTGCTGGCAGCCGCGGTGCTGTATCTGCGGCGGCTGTACGACCCGATCGACCGGCTCGGCATGTTCCTCAACTCGTACCAGTCGGCCGCGGCCTCGCTGGAGAAGATCGCCGGTCTGCTGGCCCAGGCCCCGTCGGTCCCGGAGCCCGCCGAGCCGAAGGAGCTGCCGGTCACCGACCGTGAACTCCCGGGCCGCGAGGTCGTGTTCGACGACGTCCGGTTCGCGTACCGCACCGGCGGCGAGGTGCTGCCCCGCTTCGACCTCACCCTCGCGGCGGGCAGCACGGTGGCGGTGGTCGGCTCCACCGGCGCCGGGAAGTCGACCCTGGCGAAGCTGGTGGCCCGTTTCTACGATCCCTCGTCCGGGCGGGTCCTGCTGGACGGTGTCGATCTGCGCGACCTCTCGGTGCCCGAGCTGCGGCGTGGGGTGATCATGGTGACGCAGGAGTCGTTCCTGTTCTCCGGCACGGTCGCCGAGAACATCGCCATCGGCCGCCCCGACGCGGGCCGCGAGGACATCGAGCGCGCCGCGAAGGCCATCGGCGCCCACGACTTCATCACCGCGCTGCCCGACGGCTACGACACCGACGTACGCAAGCGGGGTGGCCGTATCTCCGCCGGTCAGCGTCAACTCGTGGCGTTCGCACGGGCATTGCTGGCGGACCCGGCCGTCCTCATCCTGGACGAGGCGACCAGCTCGCTCGACATCCCCGGCGAACGGGCGGTCCAGCGCGCGATGGCGACGGTCCTGCGCGGGCGTACGGCCGTGGTGATCGCGCACCGCCTCTCCACGGTCGAGATCGCCGACCGGGTCCTGGTGATGGAACACGGCCGGATCGTGGAGGACGGCACCCCGGCCGACCTGATCGCGGGCACGGGCCGCTTCGCGGACCTGCACCGGGCCTGGCGGGACAGTCTGGCGTGACGACCCGCGCCCCGAAGGGGCGCGGGGAACCGCGCGAGAAGCCCCACCGGACCCGCACCCGAACACACACCCATTCACCCACTCAGACGTACACAGAAACCGGGGGCCCATGATCAACGCGTACGAGGACCCCGGCACCCCCGACCGACGAGGCGGCGCCCGCTACCTGTGGTGGCTGGTCAAGCAGCAGGCCGGCCGCTCCGCCCTCGGCTCCCTCATCTCATGCGTGTGGATGGTGCTGCTGGCGGCCACCCCCTACCTGCTCTCCCGCGCGATCGACGAGGGACTCGAACCCGGCGACCACCGGGCCCTGATCGGCTGGACCGCCGCCCTCTTCGGTGTCGGCGCCTTCAACGCCTGGCTGAGCGTCATGCGCCACCGCACGATGACCCGGGTCCGGATGGACGCCAACTTCCGCACGGTGAAGGTGGTGATGGCGCACGCCGTCCGGCTGGGAGCGGCGCTGCCCGGCCGCGCCGGCGCCGGAGAGGTCGTCACGATCGGCGTGGGGGACGTCCAGACGATCGCCGGGTCCCTGACGGTCATCGGGCCGGGGGTCGGCGCCCTCGCCGCCTACCTGGTGGTCGCCGGACTGCTCGTGACGGTCTCCCTGCCCATCGCGGCGGTCGTGCTGCTCGGGATGCCGCTGATCGCGGTGATCGTGGGGCCGATGATGCGGCGGCTGCAGGGCACGGAGACCGAGTACCGGGAACGGCAGGGCGTGCTGACCGCGCGGATCGCCGACCTCGCGGGCGGGCTGCGGGTCCTGGGCGGGCTGGGCGGCAAGGGGCTGGTCGCCGACGCTTTCCACCGGGACTCGCAGCGGCTGCGGGCGCAGGGGTACCAGGTGGGTGCGGTGACCAGCTGGATGCAGGCGCTCGGGGTGGGGCTGCCGACGCTGTTCCTCGCGGTGGTGACCTGGCTGGCAGCCCGGCTCGCCGCGCAGGGGGCCATCACCGTGGGCGAGTTGGTGTCGGTGTACGGGTACGTCACCGTGCTCGTGCGGCCGGTGTCGTACTTCGTCGACTGGGGGTACGAGGTCAGCCGCGGGGTGGTGGCCGCGCGGCGCGTCATCCGGTTCCTGAACCTGGAGCCGCTGCCGGACCGCGGCACGACGGACGCCCCCGCCGAGCCGTCGACGCTGCACGACCCCACGTCGGGGGTGCGGGTGCCGCCCGGCCGGCTGGTCGCGCTGGCCGCCGACCAGCCCGCCGACGCGGCGGCCGTGGTGGACCGGCTCGGACGGTACGCGCCGACCGCGGTGACCTGGGGAGGCATCCCACTGGACGCGATCCCGTTGGCGCAGGTCCGGGCACGGATCCTGGTCGCCGACCACGAGGCCGACCTGTTCGCGGGCCGGTTGCGCGACCTGCTCGGCGGGCACGGGGAGGTGGACGACGAGACGGCCGGCCGGGCGCTGCGGGCGGCGGTGGCCGAGGACATCGCGCAGGGCCTCGCGGACGGCCTCGACTCGGCGATCGACGCACAGGGCCGCAATCTCTCCGGCGGTCAGCGGCAGCGGGTACGGCTGGCGCGGGCGCTGGTGTCCGACCCCGAGGTGCTGCTCGCGGTCGAGCCGACCTCGGCGCTGGACGCGCACACCGAGGCCCGGGTGGCCGGACGGCTGCGGGCCGCCCGCGCGGGCCGTACGACCCTCGTGACCACCACGTCGCCCCTCGTCCTCGACCACGCCGACATCGTCGTCCACCTGGTGGACGGCAAGGTCTCGGCCTCCGGCACCCACCACGAACTCCTCGCCGCCGAACCGGGTTACCGGAACTTGGTGGCACGGGACACGGGAGAGCCGGAGGGGCCGCGCGGCGCGGAGGACACGGGCGGCGCGGGGCGCACGGACGCGGAGGTCGTACGGTGATGACGACAGCGGCAAGGGGCAGGAGAGCAACCGCGGTTGATGCCGACCCCCGTCCCTCCGAGCGGCTGCCCATCGCCGACGCGCGGGCCGTGCGGCGGGCTACCGTGCGACTGGTGCGGGCGGACGGGCGGGCCTTCCTGGCCGTGCTGGGGCTGAACGGGGCGGCTGCCGCCACGGGGCTCGCCGGGCCGTGGCTGGTGGGGCGGATCATCGACGAGGTGCGCGGCGGGGCCGGCGTCGGGGTCGTGGACCGGCTCGCGGCGGCGATCCTGCTGTGCGCGGTGGCACAGTTGCTGTTGGCACGCTGGGCCCGATATGTGGGGCACCGGTTCGGGGAACGGACGCTGGCGCGGGTGCGCGAGGAGTTCGTGGACCGGACCCTGGCGCTGCCGGCGTCGGTCGTGGAGCGGGCGGGGACCGGGGATCTGACGGCGCGCGGCACGGCCGACGTGGACGCGGTGGGCAAGACCCTGCGTGACGTGGGCCCCGAGCTGCTCATCAGCTCGGTGCAGGCACTGTTCCTGATCGGCGCGGTGTTCGCGCTGGACCCGCTGCTCGGGGTGTGCGCGCTGGTCGGGCTGAGCGGCATCGGGGTGGTGCTGCGCTGGTATCTGCGCCGAGCGCGCGAGGGTTATCTCGCGGAGGGCGCGGCCGGTTCGGAGGTGGCGGAGATCGTCGCGGCGACCGCGTCGGGGGCCCGTACGGTCGAGGCGCTGCGGCTGGAGCGCCGGCGGATCACGGCGAGCCGGGACGCGCTGGAGGAGTCCCGGCGCCGCCGCCTCCACACCCTGTTCCTGCGCACGGTGTTCTTCCCCGGCGTCGAGGTCTCGTACTTCGTGCCCCAGGTCCTCGTGCTCCTCCTCGGCGGTGTGCTGCTCGCGCGCGGCGCGGTCACGCTGGGCGTGGTGGTGTCGGCGGCCCTGTATCTGCAGCAGCTGAGCGGCCCGCTCGACGAGATCCTGATGCGGGTGGAGCTGCTGCAGAGCAGCGGCGCGTCGTTCGCCCGGGTGGAGGGTCTGGCCGGGGCCCCGCGCACCGGCTCCGCCGCCACCCCGGAGCCCGCGGACGACCGTATCGACGTACGGGGTGTCCGGTACGCGTACGAGCGGGGCGGCGAGGTGCTGCGGGGCGTGGACCTGACGATCCGCCCGGGTGAACGGCTCGCGGTGGTGGGCCCGTCCGGCGCCGGGAAGACGACGCTGAGTCGCCTCCTGGCGGGCATCGACGCGCCGACCGCCGGGACCGTGACGGTCGGCGGTGTGCCCGTCGTCGACCTCGGCCCCGAGCGGCTGCGCCGCCAGGTGGTCCTGGTCACCCAGGAGCACCACGTCTTCCTGGGCACGGTCCGCGACAACCTCCTCATCGCCGAACCGGCGGCCACGGACGAGGAGTTGTGGGAGGCTCTGTCGGCGGTGGGCGCGGACGGCTGGGTCCGTGACCTCCCCGACGGCCTGGGCACGCGCCTCGGCGAGGGCGGGCGTCGCACGGACGGCCCCCAGGCGCAGCAACTCGCCCTCGCCCGGGTGGTCCTGGCCGACCCGCACACCCTCATCCTCGACGAGGCGACCGCCCTGCTCGACCCGACCACCGCCCGCCACACCGAACGCGCCCTCGCCGCCGTCCTCCAGGGCCGCACGGTCATCGCCATCGCCCACCGCCTCCACACCGCCCACGACGCGGACCGCGTGGCGGTGATGGAGAACGGCCGCGTCACCGAACTCGGCACCCACGACGACCTGGTGACGACGGACGGCGCGTACGCGGCACTGTGGCGGCGCTGGCACGGGGAGGAGACGGCCTGACGGGAACGCGGGTCCGGTACGGTCCGCGGCGGACGCGCACGGCCCCGTGCGAGGATCACCGAACAGCCCTACGACGATGGGAAGAACGCCTCCCGTGATGCCGCCGATGTGTGTCGTCTGCCCTCGCAAGCCGCGCGGCGGCAAACCTCTCCCCGAGTTCACCCTGGTGTACTTCCGGGCGACCCGGACGTACGACGACGAATGGGAGGGTCACCCGGAGAACGCCGTCTGGTTCTGCAACGACCACGCGCACCTGGCCGAGGGGCTGACCCATCTGACGGCCGCCGAGGCGTTGGAACGGATCAGGTAGGGCGGCTCCGTGGGCCTCCGCCCTCCGCTTTCCGCGCTCGGCCCTGCGCCCCCGCCCTCTGCCCCACCAGGTGAACACTCCGTTTATCGAACATGATCAACCGGGCAACGGACCATTTCCGGCCAACTTATTGACGCGCCCCTGACAGGAAGCGCAATCTCCTGCCACTCTGCCCACAACCGCGGCACAGCAACCTCACAAGCAGCGCTGTGACGTGCCGCGCGGCACCCCCACGCATGTGGTTTTCGCGTTCGTCAGTGCACACCTTGTTCTGCCCGGACGGCCACCAGTCGTCCGGTCTCCCCTGGCCGTGCGAACCGCGGCCGCGCAGAAGGAGTCAGTGTTGAGACGCCAGTCCCACAGACGCACCTCCCACACCGGTAACACCTTCGGCCGCACCGCCCGTCGGCGCGCGGCCGCCGGCGCGCTCGTCGCCGTCACCGCCCTGTTGGCCGCGGCCGTCCAGTCGGGCGCCGCCACCGCCGCCCCGGAGAAGGCACCGTCGGCTGCGGGCAAGGCCACCGGCACGGCCTCGGTCAAGCTCACCCCCGCCCAGCGGGCCGAGCTGATACGCGAGGCCACCGCGACGAGGGCGGAGACGGCCGAAGAGCTGAACCTCGGCGCCAAGGAGAAGCTCGTCGTCCGTGACGTGATCAAGGACCGCGACGGCACCGTGCACACCCGCTACGAGCGGACCTACGACGGCCTCCCGGTCCTCGGCGGCGACCTGGTCGTCGAGACCTCGAAGGCGGGCGCGACCGAGGGCATCGTCAAGGCCACCAAGGCGAAGATCGCCGTCCCGTCGCTGACGCCGACCGTCAGCAAGGGCAAGGCCGAGAAGCAGGCCCTCGGCGCCGCGAAGGCCGAGGACGCCAAGAGCCCGGACATCAACCGCGCGCCCCGCAAGGTCGTCTGGGCCGCGAGCGGCAAGCCGGTCCTCGCCTACGAGACGGTCGTCGGCGGCTTCCAGCACGACGGCACCCCGCAGGAGCTGCACGTCATCACGGACGCCACCAGCGGCGCCAAGCTGTACGAGTGGGAAGCGGTCGAGACCGGCACCGGCAACACCGTCTACAGCGGCCAGGTGACCCTCGGCACCACCCAGTCCGGTTCGACGTACAACCTCACCGACGGCGCCCGCGGCAACCACCGCACGAACAACCTCAACCGCGGCACGTCCGGCACCGGGACCCTGTTCTCCGGCCCCGACGACGTGTGGGGCAACGGCGCCCCGTCGAACCTGGAGTCGGCCGCCGCCGACGCCCACTACGGCGCGGCGCTGACCTGGGACTACTACAAGAACGTGCACGGCCGCAGCGGCATCCGCGGTGACGGCGTCGGCGCCTACTCGCGCGTGCACTACGGCAACAACTACGTCAACGCGTTCTGGCAGGACTCCTGCTTCTGCATGACGTACGGCGACGGCTCCGGCAACGCCAACCCGCTCACCTCGATCGACGTGGCCGCGCACGAGATGACCCACGGCCTCACGTCCAACACGGCCGGCCTGAACTACAGCGGCGAGTCCGGCGGCCTGAACGAGGCCACCTCGGACATCTTCGGCGCGACGGTCGAGTTCTTCGCGGCGAACACCTCCGACGTCGGTGACTACCTCATCGGCGAGGAGATCAACATCAACGGCGACGGCACGCCGCTGCGTTACATGGACCGCCCGAGCAAGGACGGCTCCTCCAAGGACGCCTGGTACTCGGGCATCGGCTCGATCGACGTGCACTACTCCTCGGGCCCCGCGAACCACTTCTTCTACCTGCTCTCCGAGGGCAGCGGCGCCAAGACCATCAACGGTGTCAGCTACAACTCGCCCACCTCGGACAACCTGCCGGTGACCGGCATCGGCCGGGACAAGGCGGAGAAGATCTGGTTCCGCGCGCTGACCACCAAGTTCACCTCGACCACCAACTACGCGGGTGCCCGCACCGGCACCCTGGCGGCGGCCGGTGAGCTGTACGGCACCACGTCCGCCGAGTACACGGCCGTGGCCAACGCCTGGGCGGGCGTGAACGTGGGCACCCGGCCCGGCGGGGGCGGGGGCGGCGGTACGTCGTTCGAGAGCACGACCGACGTATCGATTCCGGACAACGGCGCGGCGGTCACCTCGCCGATCACGGTCTCCGGCCGGACCGGAAACGCTCCCTCGAACCTGGCGGTCGCCGTGGACATCGTCCACACCTACATCGGTGATCTCCAGGTCCAGCTGGTCGCCCCCGACGGCACGGCGTACACGCTGAAGGCGTACGGCAATGGCGGCAGCTCGGACAACATCAACACCACGTACACCGTGAACGCTTCCTCCGAAGTCGCCAACGGTGTCTGGCAGTTGAGGGTCCAGGACAACGCGGCCCGTGACACCGGGTACATCAACAGCTGGAAGCTGACGTTCCCGTAGACCGGCTCGGGCGCACGCGCGGGTCACCCCCGCGCACCCGCCCCCTGTTCCTGAACGGCGCCGCCCCGGTGGGTCGATTCCCGCCGGGGCGGCGCTCGTTCATGTTCCCGCAACATTCACCGGACAGTTGACTTTCGGCCAACATCATCACCCCCTCCTGACATGAACACGACCCAGGTGTCACTCTTCCTCCACCCGCCGCACCAGCACCAGCACCCCTGCACTTCCCCCACATAAGGAGCTCGTGTGACTCCCCGACGTCCTCTCTACGCGCGTCACAAGCGCACCACGCTCGCCATCGCGACCGCCGTCGCCGCCGGCGCGCTGCTGACCACCGGCCTGACCTCCGGTGCCACCGCCCAGCCCGCGCCCGTCGCGGACAAGGCCCGGCCGGCCGGGGCCCCGGTCCTGTTGACCCCCGCCGCGCGCACCGCCCTGATCAAGGAGGCGGACGCGGCCACGGCCGAGACCGCCGACGAGATAGGCCTCGGCGCCAAGGAGGAACTGGTCGTCCGTGACGTCCTCAAGGACGCGGACGGTACGGTCCACACGCGCTACGAGCGCACCTACGGCGGCCTCCCGGTCCTCGGCGGCGACCTGGTCGTCCACGAGTCGAAGGCCGGCGCCATCAAGAGCGTCACCAAGGCGACCACCGCCACCGTCAAGGTCCCCGACCTGACCGCGGCCGTCACCAAGGCCACCGCCGAGAAGCAGGCGCTGAAGGCCGCCAAGGCCGAGGGCTCCAGCAAGACAGCGGCCGACAAGGCCCCGCGCAAGGTCGTCTGGGCCGCGAACGGCAAGCCCGCCCTCGCCTACGAGACGGTCGTCGGCGGCTTCCAGCACGACGGCACCCCGCAGGAGCTGCACGTCGTCACCGACGCGGAGACCGGCAAGAAGCTTTACGAGTGGGAGGCCGTCCAGACCGGTACCGGCAACAGCCAGTACAACGGCCAGGTCTCCATCGGCACCTCGCTGTCCGGCTCGACGTACCAGCTGAACGACGCCTCGCGCGGCGCCCACAAGACGTACAACAAGGCCCGCGCCACGTCCTCCTCGGCCGGCACGCTCTTCACCGACGCGGACGACGTCTGGGGCACCGGCACCGCCACCAGCTCCTCCACCGACCAGAACGCCGCCGTGGACGCCCACTACGGCGCCCAGGTCACCTGGGACTTCTACAAGAACGTCCTCGGCCGCAACGGCATCAAGAACAACGGTGTCGCCGCGTACTCCCGGGTCCACTACGGCAACGCGTACGTCAACGCCTTCTGGTCCGACAGCTGCTTCTGCATGACGTACGGCGACGGCGCGGGCAACACCAAGCCGCTCACCTCGCTGGACGTGGCCGGGCACGAGATGACCCACGGCCTGACGTCCAACACCGCCGGGCTGAACTACAGCGGCGAGTCCGGCGGCCTGAACGAGGCCACCTCGGACATCCTCGGCACGGCGGTCGAGTTCTACGCCGCCAACGCCAAGGACCCGGGCGACTACCTGATCGGCGAGAAGGTCGACATCCGCGGCAACGGCACCCCGCTGCGCTACATGGACCAGCCGAGCAAGGACGGCTCGTCGGCCAACTACTGGTCGTCGTCGCTCGGCAGCCTGGACGTCCACTACTCCTCGGGCCCGGCGAACCACTTCTTCTACCTCCTGTCCGAGGGCAGCGGCGCGAAGACGATCAACGGGGTCTCGTACAACTCCCCCACCTCCAACGGCGCCACGATCACTGGCATCGGCCGCGCCAAGGCCACCCAGATCTGGTACAAGGCGCTGACGACGTACATGACGTCGACCACGAACTACAAGGGCGCCCGCACGGCGACCCTGAACGCGGCGTCGTCGCTCTACGGCGCGAGCAGCGCGGAGTACGCCGCGGTGAACGCGACGTGGGCGGCGGTCAACGTCACGGCGTGACACGGAGTGACATGACATGACAGCGCGGCCTGATTCCCAGGTCGCTCGGGGCGGTACCCGGAGAGAAGGCGACTCCGGGTACCGCCCTAGTCTGTGCGCCATGCCCGAAACCACCGGCCCGCTCCCCGAGGGCCCCTTCACCTACGAGGCCGTCGGCGCGACCCGCGAGGGCCACTGCCCGCCGGACTTCAACCCCCTCCACGTCCGCTCCCGCATAGGCGAGGGCACGGACGTGTTCGAGCGGGCCGCGCACGCGGTCCGCACGTGGGAGATGCACCGCGCGATGGGCGTCGGCATACGCGCGTCCGCCCCCGAGGCGGCCCCCGGCGTCGACGTGACGGTCACCCTCGGCGGCGTGATCAAGGCCCCCTGCCGCGTGGTCTGGACGGTCGACGAACCGCGCCGCAAGGGCTGGGCCTACGGCACGCTCCCGGGCCACCCCGAATGCGGCGAGGAGTCCTTCGTGGTCGACCGCACGGGCGACGGCACGGTCTGGCTCACGGTCACCGCCTTCAGCCGCGGCGCGAAGTGGTACGCCCGGGCGGGCGGGGCGGCGACGCGGGGGTTGCAGCATGCTTATGCGCGGCGGTGCGGGGTGGTGCTGCGGAGGCTGGCGGGGGACCCGAAGGGGTGAGCCGGGGCGGAGCCCTGCGAACTCGAGAAGCGGCACGTACGTTCAAGCGGGCCGCATAAAACGCACGAGGAGTCGCTTGGCCATCGCATGCCGATACTCGTCCGCCCACACCAGCGGAGACTTCCCCGGGCTTCCTTCGGCCTCCGGAGTGGCCCCGTACGCAAGAAGTACCGCCACCAGTGTCACCCCCATTTCATGGCCGGCCTGAATTGCCGTGTCGGCCTCATAGTCCACCGCATGAGCCAACAAGGTCATTCCGCAGCACACCTCGTCGGGGTCCACTCCCGAGTCCAGCAATCGAGCCAATTCATCCGGCTCACCGTTCTCGACGGCCTGGTGAGCCGGTGTCCACACGTTCTCCATACGCATCACGAACAGTTCCACCTCACATGCGGACCGCAATTGGCCCGGCAGAGGGTACCAACGCACAACTGCCGTGACATTGACGGAAGTCGCCACAGTGCAAGTGCCGGGCCCCGGCTCCTGTGGCCCAAGAACCCGGCGCTGCACGGCCGCCTAGCGCATCAACACCCCCGCCCCCTCCCCCAGCTCCTCCGAAGGCACCACCACCAGCCCCAGTTCGGCCGCCGAGGCCAGCAGGCGGTGGGTCGGGAGGATGCGGACCGTGTAGCCGAAGGAGCCCGTGCGGTCCAGGGCGAGCGGGCCCTCGTAGACCCAGCGGCCCTCGTCGTCGGGGCCGCTCGCCGGCTTCAGCGGGACGCAACTGGCGTCGGTGATGCGGTCGTCGGTGTCCACGCGCCCGGAGACCGCCTGGACCTCGACGTCGTCGGGGCCGAGGTCGCCCAGGCCGACCCGGACGCGCAGCACCAGCGTCGCGCCCAGCTCGGCGGCCGTGCTGAGCGGGGCCGCCGAGGTCTCCACGTGGTCCACGCTCACCCGGTGCCAGGCGCCCCGCACCCGCCCCTTCCAGGCGGACAGTTCGCGGGCCGTGTCCGGGGTCAGCGACCGGTGCGCGCGGGCGGCGGGGGTGTAGAGGCGGTCGACGTACTCCCGGACCATCCGCCCCGCCAGCACCTTCGGCCCGAGGTGGGTGAGCGTCTCGCGGACCATCTCGATCCAGCGGTCGGGCAGCCCGCCCGGGCCACGCTCGTAGAAGCGGGGGGCGACCCGCCGTTCCAGCAGGTCGTAGAGGGCGGCCGCCTCCACGTCGTCCCGGCGGTCGTGGTCCTCCTCGGACGCCGTGCCGTCGGCCGTGGGGATCGCCCAGCCGAAGTCCGGCCGGAACCACTCGTCCCACCAGCCGTCCAGGACGGAGAGATTGAGACAGCCGTTGAGCGCCGCCTTCATCCCGCTCGTCCCGCACGCCTCCAGCGGGCGCAGCGGGTTGTTCAGCCACACGTCGCAGCCCGGGTACAGCTTCTGTGCCATCGCCATGCCGTAGTCGGGCAGGAACACGATCCGGTGGCGGACGCGGGGGTCGTCGGCGAACCGCACCAGCTCCTGGATCAGGCGCTTCCCGCCGTCGTCGGCCGGGTGCGCCTTGCCCGCGACCACGATCTGGATCGGATGCTCCGGGTGGAGCAGCAACTCCATCAGCCGGTCCTGGTCGCGCAGCATCAGTGTCAGACGCTTGTACGAGGGGACCCGGCGGGCGAAGCCGATTGTCAGGACGTCCGGGTCGAGGACGCCCTCGATCCAGCCGAGTTCGGCCGTGCCGGCACCGCGCTGCCGCCAGGAGGCGTACAGGCGTTGCCGTACCTCGACGACGAGTTGTTCGCGCAGGTCGCGGCGTAGGTCCCAGATGTCCTGGTCGGGGATGTCGCCCACGGCGTCCCAGCGTTCGGAGCCGCCGACGGTCATGGCGTCCTCGGTCCGTTCGGCGCCGATCTGGCGGGCGCCGAGCCGGAAGACCTCCGGGGCCACCCAGGTCGGGGCGTGCACGCCGTTGGTGACCGAGGTGATCGGGACCTCGTCCGGGTCGAAGCCCGGCCACAGCCCGGAGAACATCTCCCGGCTGACCTGTCCGTGCAGCAGCGAGACCCCGTTGGCGCGCTGGGCGAGCCGGAGCCCCATCACCGCCATGTTGAAGACGTTCGGGTCGCCGCCCTGGTACGTCTCCATGCCGAGCCCCAGGATGCGACCCACGTCGATGCGCGGGAGTTCGGCGTCGGGGCCGAAGTGGCGGGCGACCAGTTCACGGTCGAAGCGGTCGATGCCGGCCGGGACGGGGGTGTGCGTGGTGAAGACGGTGCCGGAGCGGACCGCCTCCAGGCCGGCGTCGAAGTCGAGCCCCTCGTCGCCGAGTTCGGCGATGCGTTCCAGGCCGAGGAACCCGGCGTGGCCCTCGTTGGTGTGGAAGACCTCGGGCCCCGCGTGGCCGGTGAGCCGGCAGTACGTGCGCACCGCCCGGACACCTCCTATGCCGAGCAGCATCTCCTGCAGGAGCCGGTGTTCGCTGCCGCCTCCGTAGAGCCGGTCGGTGACCCCGCGTTCGCCGAGGTCGTTCTCCTCGACGTCCGAGTCGAGGAGCAGCAGCGGCACTCGGCCCACCTGGGCCTGCCAGATCCGGGCGTGCAGCCGGCGGCCGCCGGGGAGGGCGAGGCCGACCCGGGCGTGGGTGCCGTCGGCCTCCTGCAGCGGCACCAGGGGCAGTTCGTTCGGGTCGAGCACCGGATAGTGCTCCTGCTGCCAGCCGTCCCGGGACAGGGACTGCCGGAAGTAGCCGTGCCGGTAGAGCAGGCCGACGCCGATCAGCGGGACCCCGAGGTCGCTGGCCGCCTTCAGGTGGTCGCCGGCGAGGATGCCGAGGCCGCCGGAGTACTGCGGCAGCGCGGCCGTGATCCCGAACTCGGGCGAGAAGTAGGCGATGGCGGCGGGGAGTTCGGCACTCTGCGCCTGCCCCTGGTACCAGCGGTCGCCGGTGACGTAGTCACGCAGTTCGTCGGCGGCGGCGGTCAGCCGGCGCAGGAAGCGCCGGTCCTCGGCGAGCTCGGTCAGACGCTGTACGGAGACGGAGCCGAGGAGGCGTACGGGGTCACCGCCGGAGGCGGCCCAGCGCTCGGGATCGACCGACTGGAAGAGGTCTCTGGTCTCCGGGTGCCAGGACCAGCGCAGATTGCGCGCCAGTTCGCTGAGCGGATGGAGGGCTTCGGGCAGGACGGGTCGGACGGTGAATCTGCGGATGGCCTTCACAGAGGATTCCACCTTCGCGCCAGGACGTACGGGCCGGGGGACGCACTCCGCTGTGCGCCGTTCGTCACCCCCCGACGGTAGCGGCGCGGGGGCCGTGGCAACTACGGCGCGTCCCTCCGTATGCAATTACGGCGCATCCGTACCCCGGCCGCCCGGCGGGGCAGTCCGCCCCGGCCCGTTCAGTCCTGAATTCGCCGCAAGCCGTCAGCAACATCCACATGTACCCCACAGGTGATATTGGCTGATTCCACCCCTCTGCGCGGCCTTGTGGGGCTTCACCCCGCACGAGAGGCTTCCGGTGGACCCCGGTGTGGGAGCGCCGGGCCGAGGAGGGGATTCTCAGACATGGGCCAGCCGGCAGAGACGAGAAACAGGGGTGCGCGCCGGGCGGGTGGGCTCACGGCGGTGCTGACGGCCGCGGCGCTTTCGGCCATCACCCTGCCCGCGCACGCCGCCCCGGAGGGGTTCGTCCACGGCGCCGGCGAGCCCGGCTCCGTCAACGGCAGTTACATCGTCACCCTCGAACCGGGAACGAGGGCCCCGTCGACGGCAGGACAGGACATAGCGTCGAAGTACGGGGCGAAAATACGCCACATGTACGGCAGCGCCCTGAACGGCTACTCCGTGACGGTCGGTGAGCAACAGGCCAGGCGGCTCGCGGCGGACCCCCGGGTGTCGTCGGTCGTCCAGGACACGAAGGTCGCCTACACCGGCAGTCCGCCGGGCCCGCCGTCGTGGGGCCTGGACCGCGTCGACCAGCCGAACCTGCCGCTCGACAGGAGCTACACCTGGCCGGAGTCGGCGGGCCGGGGCGTCACCGTGTACGTGATCGACACCGGCGTACGGATCACCCACCAGGACTTCGGCGGACGGGCGAGCAACGGCTGGGACTTCGTGCAGAACGACCGCACGGCCCAGGACGGCAACGGCCACGGCACCCATGTCGCGGGCACCGTCGCCGGCACCGCGTACGGGGTCGCCAAGAAGGCGAAGGTCGTCGCCGTCCGCGTGCTCGACGACGCGGGCGGGGGCACGACCGCCCAGGTCATCGCGGGTGTCGACTGGGTCACCGAGCATGCGAGGAAGCCGGCCGTGGCCAATATGAGCCTCGCCGGTCTCGGCAACACCCAACTCGACGAGGCCGTGCGCAACTCCATCGCCTCCGGGGTGACCTACACGGTGGCCGCGGGCAACGACGGACGGACCGCGGGCCTCTACTCGCCCGCCCGCGTCAAGCAGGCGATCACGGTCGGCGCCACCGACCGGAAGGACGTCCGTGCCGACTTCTCGAACTGGGGCCCGAGCCTTGACCTGTTCGCTCCCGGCCGGTCCATCACCTCGGCCTCGCACCGGAGCGACTCCGCGCGGGCGACCCACTCCGGTACGTCCATGGCCGCGCCGCACGCCGCGGGCGCGGCGGCCCTGTATCTGGCCGACCGTCCACGGGCCGCTCCCGCGGACGTGGCCAAGGCGTTGGTCAAGCGTGCGGTTTCGGGCAAGGTCAAGGACAGACATCCGGGCTCCCCGAACAGGCTTCTTCTCGTCGACCGCCTGTAGGAACCCGTAACACCAGTGGTGAGCGGGTCTTTACCGAGAGCGACTACAGTGACCGGCCTCGACCCCTTCGGACGAGGCCGGTCTTGTGTGTAGACATACGCGTGAGTAGTTAACAAAGTGCCGGAATGCCCACCCGCACTGTGTGGGAAGGCTCCACCGGTACGTCCCGCTGGCCCCACCTCCCCACACCCTCATCCGCCCACCCACGTTGACGCGGACAGGAGCGGTCATGCCCGCCACGCACCACTCGTCACCACCCCCGACGACCAGTAGCACCCCCGCCCCACCCGACAGCACCGCCGCACGCCCCGCGCGCCGGGCGCGCACCGGCCCGCCCGCGCCCTCCTCGGTGCCTCCAACACCCCCGGAGACTCAGGGCGCTCCCACCATCGGACGGATACCGGTCCTCGATGTGCGGCCGACCGTCCACCACGGCCGCCGACCGGCGAAGGCCGTCGTGGGCGAGGCCTTCGAGATCTCGGCCGTCGTCATCCGGGAGGGCCACGACGCGGTCGCCGCCAATGTCGTGCTCCGGGACCCGGAGGGCCGCCCGGCCGGGTGGACCCCGATGCGCGAACTGGCCCCCGGCACCGACCGCTGGGGCGCCACCGTCTCCGTACCGAGCGAGGGCCTGTGGTCCTACGCCGTGGAGGGCTGGGGCGACCCGGTCGCCACGTGGCGCCATCACGCCCGCATCAAGGTTCCGGCCGGCATCGACACCGAGCTGGTGCTGGAGGAGGGCGCGCGTCTCCACGAACGCGCCGCCGACGAGGTTCCCGAGGGCAAGAGCGGTCGGGGCACCCTCCTCGCCGCCGTGGACGCGCTCCGGGACACCGCCCGTCCCGTCTCGGCCCGGCTGGCGGCGGCGTTGGCGCCGGAGGTGGACGAGGTCCTGGCCCGCCATCCCCTGCGGGAACTGGTCACCTCCTTACCTGCGCGAGTACAAGGACGACCTGGTGCTGTGCGTGAACAACTTCTCCCGTTTCGCCCAGCCCACCGAGCTCGATCTGCGCACCTACGAAGGACGCCACCCCGTCGAACTCATCGGCGGGGTCCGCTTCCCCGCCATCGGTGAACTGCCCTACCTCCTCACCCTCGCGGGCCACGGCTTCTACTGGTTCCGCCTGCGGAAGGACGCCGTGTAAACCCGACCGGAACCCCGGGCGGGCCGGTTTCCCCCGGCCCGCCCGGGGCACGCAGACAGGAACACCCCCGTCCCCCGGGGAAAGGACGCGATTCCATGTCGGAAGCCGCTTCGCACTCCACCGCGACAAGTCCTGCGCCACCGCCTCCCACAGAACCGACAGCCGGGCTGCTCACCTCGCTGGAGCCCCTGCTGCGCGAGTGGCTGCCGCGGCAGCGCTGGTTCGCGGGGAAAGGGCGACCGGTCACCGGGTTCAGCCTGGTGGCGGCGACGGAACTGCTGCCGGTGGGCACCCCTGCGGCAGGCGGGCCCCAGGGGTCCGGCGGGTCCAAGGCGGGGCTGCTGCATCTCCTCGTCCGCGCGCATCAGCCGCTGGTGCCGTCCCAGGGCGCCGCGACGCACCCCGGCGACTGCTACCAACTGCTGCTCGGTGTACGCGAGACACTGCCGCCCCGGCTGGCGCCCGCGCTGATCGGGCATGTGGCGGAGGGGCCGCTGGCCGGGCGGACGGTGTACGAGGCGCTGCACGACCCCCGTCTCGCCGATGTCCTTCTGGAGGCGTTGCGCACCCAGGCGCGCGTCGGTGAGCTGCGCTGCGGACGGGACACGCGTCATGACATCCCCGAGGGCCTGGTGCCGCGTCTGGCCACCGCCGAGCAGTCCAATTCCTCGCTCGTCTACGGCGATACGTTCATCCTGAAGCTGTTCCGCCGGGTCGTGCCCGGGGACAACCCCGACCTCGAACTGCCGCTGGCTCTCTCCCAGGAGGGCTGCCTGCGGGTACCGGCACCGGTGGCGTGGATGGTGGCGGACCTGGGCCGCCCCGGCGACCCCGGCGACCCCGACGGCCATCACGTCCTGGGCGTCCTGCAACCCTTCCTGCACGGGGCGGCGGACGGCTGGGAACTGGCGCTGAGCGTGCTGTCCAAGGGCGAGGACTTCACCGCCGAGGCGCGTGCGCTCGGGCGGGCCACCGCCGAGGTGCACACCGCGCTGACGACCGCCCTGCCCACGGTCACCATGGGCCGGGCCCAACTGCAGGCGCTGGTCGAGGGGATGACCGAACGCCTGGAGGCCGCCGCGCAGGCCGTCCCCGCACTGCGGCCGTACGCGCCCGGTCTGCGCACGGCCTTCTCGGCGCTGGCCGACCTGGCCGCCGAGGGACGCACATGGACGGCGCAGCGCATCCATGGCGACCTGCACCTCGGGCAGTGCCTGCGTGCGCCGTCCGGAGAATGGTCGCTCATAGATTTCGAGGGCGAGCCGTCGAAGCCGCTGGCCGAGCGGCGGATGCCGCAGCCCGTCGCCCGCGACATCGCCGGCATGCTCCGCTCCTTCGACTACGCCGCGCACTCCCTGCAGCCCCCGGCCGCCGACTGGGCGACCGCCTGCCGGGCCGCGTACTGCTCCGGGTACGCGGATGTCTCCGGGGTCGATCCGCGGACCGATCCCGTGCTGCTGCGCGCGTACGAGACCGACAAGGCCGTGTACGAGGTCCTCTACGAGGCCCGCCACCGTCCCGACTGGCTCCCGGTACCCCTGGCCGCGGTCCGCCGCCTGGCCACGGACCCCTGCACCGACACCACCCCCTGACACCACCCCTTTCGAGGAGACCGTCCCTGTGACTCCCCGCCCGCCGTCCGACGACAGCACGCAGCCCCCCGCCGCCGGGGCCGAGGTACCGGCCCCGGTGAAGAAGGCCGCCGCGAAGAAGACGGCCACGAAGACGAAGAAGACGGCCACGAAGAAGACGACGGCGGCGGCGAGGAAGCCTGCGGCCAAGAAGGCGACGGCGACGGGGGCGAAGGGCACGACCGTGGCTGGCGGGGCCGCGCCGGGAGAGACGGCGCAGGACGCGGGCACGGCGGCGGAGAAGGCCGTCGCCACGAGCGCCGCCACGAAGAACGCGGCGGCGAAGAAGCCCCCGGCGAAAAGGGCTCCGGCCGCGAAGAAGGCGGCAGCGAGGAAGACCGCGGCCAAGTCGACCACGGCCGGCAGGGCCACCACCGTTGGCGCCGCCCCCACCGGTGACGTCACCGCAGGGACCGTGGCCGCCGGCGGTGTCGCCGAGAAGGCCGTAGCCAAGAAGGCCTCCGCGAAGAAGGCGGCAGCGAAGAAGACCGTCGCGAAAAAGGCGGCAGCGAAGAAGACCGCCGCCAAGACGGCGGTCACGAAGACGGCGGTTGCCAAGAAGCCCGTAGCCAAGACGGCCGAAGACAGGACGGCCGTCGCGAAGAAGGCCATCGCGAAGAAGGCCTCCGCGAAGAAGGCTGTCGCCGCGCCCGAGTCGGCCGTGGCCGAGCCTTCCGCTGCCGTGTCGGTGCTCGCCGGATCGTCCACCACGCCCCCCGGAGC
>NZ_JAAVVL010000001.1:1716798-1737291 GCF_018728545.1 Streptomyces sp. ATCC 21386 | reverse complement strand
GGCCGGCGCTGATCCCCTCGTCCCCAAGCAGGCGACGGCCGAGCCGGTGCTCGACGAGGCCGCGGTCGCCGCCCCGGCCGGCGGCGAGGCGCCCGGGTCCCCCCTCGCCCAGCCCGCCTTCTCCCCCGCGATGGACGGCGGTGACCGGGAGCGGCTGCTGGCCGGTACGCACCATGAGCCGCACGCCGTGCTCGGAGCCCATCCCGCGCCCGGTGGTGTGGTGTTCCGGGCGTTCCGGCCGTACGCCCTCGGCGTATGTGTGGTCGTGGGGTCGCTGCGGGCGGAGCTGCACGACGACGGGGGCGGCTTCTTCTCGGCGCTGCTGCCCCTGCGGGAGGTCCCGGAGGCGTACCGGCTGATCGTGTCGTACGAGGGGACGGAGCAGGAGACCGAGGACGCGTACCGTTTCCTGCCCGCGATCGGTGAGCTGGACCTGTATCTCATCGGTGAGGGCCGGCACGAGCAGCTGTGGCGGGCGCTCGGCGCCGAGCCGATGACCCACCAGGGCGTCACCGGCACCCGCTTCACCGTATGGGCCCCGAACGCGCGCGGGGTACGCGTGGCCGGCACCTTCAACTTCTGGGACGGCTCGGGCTTCCCGATGCGGTCGCTCGGCTCCTCGGGCGTGTGGGAGCTGTTCGTGCCCGGGATCGGCGAGGGTGAGCTGTACAAGTTCGAGATCACCCGGCCGGACGGTTCGCGGACGCTCAGGGCCGACCCGCTGGCCCGCCGTACGGAGGTCCCGCCCGCCACGTCCTCCGTCGTGTACGCCTCGCACTACGAGTGGGGCGACGAGGAGTGGCTGGCGAAGCGTGCCGAGACCCCCGCGCACGAGGCGCCGTTCTCGGTCTACGAGGTCCACCTGCCGTCCTGGCGCCCCGGACTGACGTACCGCCAACTCGCCGAACAGCTGCCGGCGTACGTCTGCGACCTCGGCTTCACGCACGTCGAACTGCTGCCGGTCGCCGAGCATCCCTTCGGCGGTTCCTGGGGCTACCAGGTCACCGGCTTCTACGCCCCGACGGCCCGCCTCGGCACCCCGGACGACTTCAAGTACCTGGTCGACGCCCTGCACCGGGCCGGGATCGGGGTGCTGATGGACTGGGTGCCGGCCCATTTCCCGCGCGACGACTGGGCGTTGGCGGAGTTCGACGGACGTCCGCTGTACGAGCACGGGGATCCCGCGCGGGCGGCGCACCCCGACTGGGGGACGCTGGAGTTCGACTACGGGCGCCGCGAGGTGCGCAACTTCCTGGTGGCGAACGCCGTCCACTGGTGCGAGGAGTACCACATCGACGGGCTGCGGGTGGATGCCGTCGCGTCGATGCTGTACCTCGACTATTCGCGCGAGGCGGGTCAGTGGACGCCGAACGAGCACGGTGGCCGGGAGAACCTGGACGCGGTCGCCTTCCTCCAGGAGATGAACGCGACCGTGTACCGGCGGGTGCCGGGCGTCGTGACGATCGCGGAGGAGTCCACGGCCTGGGACGGGGTCACGCGGGCCACCCACCACACCGGCCCTGGCGGCTTCGGCGGGCTCGGCTTCGGCCTGAAGTGGAACATGGGCTGGATGCACGACTCCCTGGGCTACATGGCCAAGGACCCGATCCACCGCAAGCACCACCACCACGAGATGACCTTCTCGATGGTGTACGCGTACAGCGAGAACTACGTCCTGCCCATCTCGCACGACGAGGTCGTGCACGGCAAGGGCTCGCTGGTGTCGAAGATGCCGGGCGACTGGTGGCAGCAGCGTGCCAACCACCGCGCGTACCTGGGCTTCATGTGGGCCCACCCCGGCAAGCAACTCCTGTTCATGGGACAGGAGTTCGCCCAGGGCGCGGAGTGGTCGGAGGCGCACGGGCCGGACTGGTGGCTGCTCGATCCCGCGTACGGCGCGGAGGCGGACCACCGGGGGGTGCGGGACCTCGTCCGTGATCTCAACGCCGTGTACCGGCGCACCCCCGCGCTCTGGGAGCAGGACACCCGGCCGGCGGGCTTCTCCTGGATCACGGGGGACTCGGCGGACGACAACGTCCTCGCGTTCCTGCGGTTCGCCGAGGACGGGAGTCCGTTGCTGGCGGTCTCCAACTTCTCGCCGGTGGTCCGCGAGGACTACCGTCTCGGGGTGCCGGACGACGTCCCGGCGTGGCGCGAACTCCTCAACACGGACGCGGGTGCCTACGGCGGGACGGATGTGACGATGTCCCACCCGGTGAAGCCGGAACCCCACCCCTGGCACGGGCGCCCGTCCAGCATCCGGGTCACGCTCCCCCCTTTGACCACCCTCTGGCCTGTCTCTTATACACCTCTCCGAGCCCACGAGACTCGACAAAAAAAAAAGCCCCATCCCCCGCACGGAACTGTGCGCCGCCAACTCATAACGCACCGGCAACAACTTCAGCCCCCGCACCACCGGCCCCGACCGCCACGGCAACTGATCCGGCGGCAGCGTGAGCTCCGCCCGGCCGAAGTGCTCGAAGATCCTTCCCACCGCGGTCGTGACGATCGTCCCCGCCAACTCCCGCGCCGCACTGGGACACTGGTGCGGCCCGGCACCCCACGCCAGATGCGCCCGCGTACTGACGGCGGAGTCGACGAGGTGCGAGGACCCGATGTTCAGCAGATCCCGGTGCGCGGCGGCGACGGACGGCGACACGATGTCCCCGGCCCGGATAAGGAAGTTCCCGAGCCGCACATCACGCGCCGCGAACCGGAAGCAGAGATTGGCGGTCGGTGGATTCACCAGCGCGGCCCGGTTCACGGTCTCCCCGAGCTGCCCGTTCGACAGGCTCCGCCGCACGGTCGCGTTCCCCCGCAGCACTTCGAGGAGGGTGTTGCAGACCATGTTCCCGGTGATGTCGTTGAGGTAGACCGCGTTCATGAACAGCTCACGGCCGAGCTGCTCGTCGCTGAGCGACGGGTCGGACAGCAGCATGTAGGAGGTCAGGTCCTCCCCGGGGCGGGACCGCCGGTGCGCGGCCAGCCGGGTCATCGCCCCCAGCGCCCGCCCGGTCGCCGGCCCCGCGTCCGGCCCGCCGTCCAGCATCCGCCACAGGTCCATGACCATCTCGTCGCCGAGTTCGACGGGACACCCGAACAGCTTGGTCGTCACCATGAGGAGCAACGGCCGGGTGTACTGCGCCGCGAGGTCGGCGAAGCCGGTGGTCCCGGACTCGGCGGCGAGCAGGGCGATCAGTTCGTCGGCGTAGCGCGCGACGGCCGCCCGCAGCTCCCAGCCCTCGGGCGAGTGCCCGTCCTGGAAGGGCCGCATCGCCGAGTGGTAGCTCAGTCGTGCGTGCCGGTGCTCCTCGTCGTCGAAGAACATGGTCTGGCGGACCTCGTACCCGGCGAGCAGCGGCCAGTCCTGCGGCAGCCGTCCCTCCGCCCGCGCCCGCCAGTGGCGTACGTCGCGCCGCCACACGCTCTCGTTGCGCAGGACCTCCAGCACCTCGCGGTAGTCGAGAACCAGCCAGGCCGGCACTCCCATCAGCCCCACCGGTGCCACGGGGCCGTACGTGCGCCGGAGCCGCTCGTAGACACTGCCCGGATCCCGGTCGAACTCCGAGGTCAGCAACGGCTCCACGGCCAGCGCTTCCAGGCCGGGGCCGCCGGCCGGAGCTGCCGCGAACGGATGTGTTTCCATGCCGACACGCATACCGCATGAACCGTGTACGAGCAGTGACGATCACGCCAACTGTTACGGCTTGGTGATCCCCGATGCACCATTGGTGACGGTGGCGGGGGTGCTGCCTGCCCGGTACCCGGCAGCCGACACCCCCGCCCACTTCAAGCCATGCTCGGCAACTCCTGCAGCGCCTTCGGCAGTTGTTCCGCGTGCACGACACCGAGCGCCTGCGTCGCCCGTGTCAGCGCCACGTACAGATCGCTGGTGCCGAACCTCCCGGGTTCGACGACGAGGACGGAGTCGAACTCCAGGCCCTTGGCCTGCCGGGGGTCGAGGAGGACGACGGTCCGGGTGAGGTCGGGCTCCGCGCCCGCCGTCACGTCGTCCAGCCTGGCCGCCAGGGTCCGGTGCAGCTCACGCGGCGCGATCACGGCGAGGCGCCCCTCGGCGGGCGTGAGTTCGGCGACGGCCTTGGCCACCTCGGCGGACAGTTCGCCCGTCGCCGCGCGGCGCGCCCAGGGCCGTACTCCCGTGGACCGCACGGAACTCGGCGGTTCGAAGTCCGGCCGCTCGGCGCGGACGACATCGGCCGCGACCGCCATGATCTCGGCGGGGGTGCGGTAGTTGACGCCGAGCCGGGTGTGCTCCCAGCGGTCCTGGACGTACGGGGCGAGGATGTCGGCCCAGGAGCCGACGCCCGCGGCCTCGGCCGTCTGGGCGGGGTCGCCGACGAGGGTCATGGAGCGGGTCGGCGAGCGGCGCATCAGCAGCCGCCAGGCCATCGGCGACAGTTCCTGCGCCTCGTCGACGATGATGTGCCCGAACGCCCAGGTCCGGTCGGCCGCCGCCCGCTCGGCGGCGCTGCGGTGGTCGTCCTCCTCGTGCCGCTCGGCGAACCGTTCGGCGTCGATGATGTCGTGGGCGGACAGCACCTCCGAACCGTCGCCGTCGGGATCGATGCCTTCCCGGTCCTCGAACTCGTACGTCCGGGACGCGTAGGACACCTCCAGCACGCCCTGCGCGTAGGCGATCTGGGTCTCCCGCTCGCGCTCGGCACGGGCGCGGGCCTGGCGGTCGTCCTCGCCCAGCAGTTCGGCCGCCTCGTCGAGCAGCGGCACGTCGGCGACGGTCCACGCGCGCGTGACGGGACGGCGTACGGCGTCGGCGTCCTCCTTCGGCAGATACGCGTCCGGCTCGGCGAGGAAGTCGGCGATCAGCCGGCGCGGGGTGATCCGGGGCCACAGCTGGTCGATGGCTCGCCAGACCTCGGGGTTCTCGGCCAGCTCGTCGCGGATCTGGGTGATGTCACTGGCGTCGAGGAGGTTGGAGCCGTCGTAGGGGTCGGTGCCGATGCGTTCGGCGACCATCTCGGTGAGGGTGTTGAGGATGTAGCCCTCGAAGTGCTCGCGGGCCACGTTGTGCGGGAGCTTCGCCTCACGGGTGCGCTCGCGGGCGACCCGTGCGAGGTCGTCGTCGAGCATGAGGATCTCCCGGTCGTGCTCGATGGCGAGCACCGGGTCGGGCAGTGCCTGCCGGTCCCGTACGACGGCCGCGAGGACGTCGGCCATGGCGGCGCTCCCCTTCACCCGGGCGGCCTCCGGGGTGTCGGTGGCGGTGGCCCGTACGCCGGGGAACAGTTCGCCGACCGTGGACAGCAGCACACCGGTCTCGCCCAGCGACGGCAGTACCTCGCCGATGTAGCCGAGGAAGGCCGGGTTGGGTCCGACGACGAGAACCGCGCGTTTGGCGAGCAGTTCGCGCTGCTCGTAGAGGAGGTACGCGGCGCGGTGCAGGGCGACGGCGGTCTTGCCGGTGCCGGGGCCGCCCTCCACGACCATCACCCCCTGGTGCGGGGCGCGGATGATGCGGTCCTGCTCGGCCTGGATGGTCTGCACGATGTCGCCCATGCGGCCCGTGCGGGCGGAGTTGAGGGCGGCCAGCAGGACGGCGTCACCGGTCGGGTCCTCGTACCCGGTACGGGTCGCGTCGCCGAGGTCGAGGATCTCGTCGTGCAGGGCGGTGACGCGGCGGCCCTCGGTGGTGAGGTGCCGGCGGCGGCGCAGCCCCATCGGGGTGTGGCCGGTGGCGAGGTAGAAGGGGCGGGCGACGTCGGCGCGCCAGTCGATCAGGATCGGGGTGCGCTCGGTGTCGTCCTCGCGCAGCCCGATGCGGCCGATGTGGTGGACGGCCCCGTCGGCGAGGTCGAGCCGGCCGAAGCAGAGCGACCCGTCGACGGCGTTCAGCGCGGCCAGCAGCCCCGAGCGCTCGGCGACCAGGATGTCCCGCTCCAGCCGGGCCTGCATGGGCGTGTTGCCCTGGGCGAGCGCGTCCGTGACGGAGCCCTCGGTCTCACCGCGCAGGGCGTCCACGCGGGCGTACAGCCCGTCGATGAATTCCTGCTCACGCCGCAATTCATCGTGTGAATCATGCGAAAAGCCGGTGTTTGACAATTCCACTCCCGCCCAGATATACTGTGCTCACTGAACTTCTTTGCGACTCTATTCTTCCGAAGTCGCGAACCATTAAATATACGCAAGAAAAACCCCCGAGCGCAATTAAGCTCGGGGGTTTTTCTTCTCCTGCCGATGTCAGAGCACGTCGTCCAGTTCCGCCAGCAGCCGGCGCTTCGGCCGCGCGCCGACCATGGACTTCAGCGGCTCGCCGCCCTTGAACACCAGGAACGTCGGCATCGACAGCACCTTGTACGCCCGGGTGGTCTCCGGATTGGTGTCCACGTCCAGCTGCACCACTTTCAGCCGTTCCCCCTCCTCCACCGCGAGCGCGCTCAGCACGGGCCCCATCTGCCGGCACGGCGGACACCAGTCGGCCGTGAACTCCACCAGCACCGGCAGCTCCGCCCCGATCACCTCCGCCTCGAAGTCCGCGTCCGTCACTTCCGCGACACCCGCCGCCCTGATCACAGCGCCCCGCCTCCCGCTCCGAGTTCGCACCCCGGCTCCGGACCCCCCGGAACCTCCGCCTCGGCAGCCAGCCGCTCCCGCGCCCGCTCGGCCCGCGCCAACTGCTCACCGACCGACGCCCGCACCGCCGCCAACTCACCGATCAGCGCGTCGAGTTCGTCCAGCTTCCGCCGGTACACCGCCAGCGACGCCGGGCACGAGTCGCCCTCCGGGTGCCCCGCCCGCAGACACTCCACGAACGGCCGCGTCTCCTCCAGGTCGAACCCGAAGTCCTGCAAGGTCCGGATCTGCCGCAACAGCTTCAGATCCGCCTCGTCGTAGGTCCGATACCCGTTCCCTGCCCGCCGCGCGGGCAACAGCCCCCGCGCCTCGTAGTACCGCAAGGCCCGCGTCGTCGTCCCGGCCCGCTCCGCCAGCTCCCCGATGCGCATACGAGGACGGTATTCCTTGACGCCGACGTCAAGGCCAGCGCGCCCCGTCAGCAAAAGCCGAGTGGCCAGGTCTATAGGGGGAGGACCTGGCCACTCGGGGTTCTTGGAGTTGTTCAGTTGTTCCGCCTGGTGTCCGTACGGCCGGGTCTACGGGGGAGGACCCGGCCGTACGGAGTCTCGGGGCGCCATGTCGGTGCGGGCCGCCCCGGCCCCGTGAGGGGCGCGGGGAACTGCGCGACCAGCCACACTCGACCTGCGGCCGAAAGACGACTCACGCCTTGGCGAGTTCCTTCTCACCCTCCGGCTCGGCCGCGGCCGAAGCCGGTGCAGCCGCCCCGTGGCCGTCGTCCAGCAGCGTCGCCTCGTCGAACGGCGCGTGCCCGGCGAGAACCTCGTTCACACGCTCCTTGTCGATCTCCTTGGTCCAGGTACCGATGAGGACCGTGGCGACCGCGTTGCCCGCGAAGTTCGTCAGGGCGCGGGCCTCGCTCATGAAGCGGTCGATGCCGACGATGAGGCCGATACCGTCCACCAGGGCCGGCTTGTGCGACTGCAGACCACCCGCGAGGGTCGCGAGACCGGCGCCGGTGACGCCCGCCGCGCCCTTGGAGGCGACCAGGAGGA
The DNA here is from genome assembly GCF_018728545.1 of Streptomyces sp. ATCC 21386. Lineage (NCBI taxonomy): Bacteria > Bacillati > Actinomycetota > Actinomycetes > Kitasatosporales > Streptomycetaceae > Streptomyces > Streptomyces sp. ATCC 21386. The sequence goes on along the minus strand of NZ_JAAVVL010000001.1, from coordinate 1,729,687 downwards.
AGAGCAGCAGCGCGATCTGCTCGCCGACCGCCATCGGCGTACCCATGGCGTCGGCGATGAACAGGGACGCCATGGTCATGTAGATCATGGTGCCGTCGAGGTTGAAGGAGTAGCCGGTCGGGACGGTGATGCCGACGACGGGCTTGCTGACACCCAGGTGCTCCATCTTCGCGATGAGGCGCGGCAGCGCGGACTCGGAGGAGGAGGTGGACAGGATCAGCAGGAACTCACGGCCCAGGTACTTGAAGAACGTGAAGATGTTCAGCCCCGCGACGATCTTCAGCAGCGCCCCACCCTTCAACGCCCCCGCCGCCCGGAAACTGCGCATGGCGCTGGGCATGGGGCCCGAACACGTCGCCTACGGAATGCGGTCCTCGTACGGCCTCCCGTACGTCACCCCGGACCTGGTCGCCGCCTGGGAACGCGGCACCGTCTCGCCCACCGGCCCCGAACTCACCGCGCTCGCCGGGGTGTTGTGGTGCTCGGCGGGTGAACTGATCAGCTCCCCCAGGACGTTGCGCGAGCACCGCATGGCGCAGGGGGCCGCCGCCGAGGACATCGCCCGCGCGGTCGGACTCGAACTCGGTACCTACCTCCACATGGAGGAGACCGGGGAGTGGCGCGGCACCGACCGGCAGTCCGCCGCCCTCGCCACCGCGCTGGGCCTCTCCCTGCCCGATCTGATCACCGTCACGGGCCGCGAGCCGAAGCTCAGGGAACTGCTCCACAGCGCGGTGACCACCCGCTGGCAGGCCCATGTGCGCCCCACCGCGAAGTTGCTGTCCCTCGACCGACGCCTCCTGGAGGACGTCCTGCGCGAGCTGCACACCGACTACCAGGGCCTGATGACCACCACCCTCACCTGGGCGAACGGAACCGCCGCCACCGACTCGGGCGATGCCGGCCGCGCCTACCTGGACGGCATCATCGATCATTTCTGGTCACTGGTGCGGCGGACGGCCACCTACTGACCCCGGCCCACCCGAGCCCGCCGAAAGCCCTGGAACCAAAAGCTCCAGAACCTAGAACACCGACTCCGCCTCGTCCATCCGGTCCTTCGGCACCGTCTTCAGTTCGGTCACCGCCTCCGCCAGCGGCACCATCACCACCTCGGTGCCGCGCAGGGCGGTCATACGGCCGTAGTCGGCCCGGTGCGCGGCCTCGACCGCGTGCCAGCCGAAGCGCGTGGCGAGCACCCTGTCGTACGCGGTCGGGGTGCCGCCGCGCTGGACGTGCCCGAGGATGACCGGCTTGGCCTCCTTGCCGAGGCGGCGCTCCAGCTCGTACGCCAGTGCCGTGCCGATGCCCTGGAAGCGCTCGTGGCCGAACTGGTCGATCTCGCCGTGGCCGTAGTCCATGGAACCCTCGGCCGGGTGCGCGCCCTCGGCGACACAGATGACCGCGAACTTCTTGCCCCGCGAGAAGCGCTCCTCGACCATCTTCACCAGGTCGGCGGGGTCGAAGGCCCGCTCCGGCAGGCAGATGCCGTGCGCGCCGGCCGCCATGCCCGACTCCAGGGCGATCCAGCCCGCGTGCCGGCCCATGACCTCGACGACCATCACCCGCTGATGGGACTCGGCGGTCGTCTTCAGGCGGTCCATCGCCTCGGTGGCGACACCCACGGCCGTATCGAAACCGAACGTGCGATCGGTCGACGAGATGTCGTTGTCGATGGTCTTCGGGACGCCGACCACCGGCAGCCCCGCGTCGCTCAGCATCCGCGCGGCCGTCAGGGTGCCCTCGCCGCCGATCGGGATCAGTACGTCGATACCGAACTGGTGGGCCATGTCCTGCGCGTTCTCGCAGGCCTCGCGGAGGCGGTCGCGCTGGAGGCGGGAGGAGCCGAGAATGGTGCCGCCACGGGCCAGGATGCCGCTGACGGACTCCAGGTCGAGGTTGCGGTAGCGGCCGTCGAGGAGGCCCGCGTAGCCGTCCTCGAAGCCGATGACCTCGTCGCCGTACTGGGCGACCGCTCGGTGCACGACCGACCGGATCACTGCGTTCAGGCCCGGACAGTCGCCGCCTGCGGTGAGAACTCCGATACGCATCGTGCTGTGTCTCCTGCTCGTCCTGATCGTCCTGATCGGTGCTGTTACTTATGAGCCAGTCCGATTGTTTCACGGCCGACCGGGGGTCGCCGCGCCCGTCCGGCCCCGCCCGGCGTCCCCTCCGTGCTGGTGGGCGCCTTATCCATGGTCAGGGGTATTGTCAAGAGGGTTTCCGTCCGCCGTGACGGTGATTTCCACCCCTCCCTTGCCGAACCAGTCGAACCACACGAAACGGAGAGCACACGTGACGCGCAGCGTGTACGTGACCGGGATCGATCGCGGCGACGGCCGCCAGGTCGTGGAACTGGGGGTGATGGAGCTCCTGACCCGCCAGGTCGACCGGGTGGGGGTGTTCCGGCCGCTGCTGCACCACGGACCGGACCGGCTCTTCGACCTGCTGCGCGCCCGCTACCGGCTCACCCAGGACCCGGCGACCGTGTACGGCATGGACTACCACGAGGCGTCCACCCTCCAGGCCCAGCACGGCACGGACGAGCTGGTCTCCACCCTCGTCGACCGCTTCCACGCCGTCGCCCGGGACTACGACGTCGTCCTCGTCCTCGGGACCGACTTCGCCGACACACAGTTCCCGGACGAGCTGTCGCTCAACGCACGGCTCGCCAACGAGTTCGGCGCGTCCGTGATCCCGGTGGTCGGCGGACGCAAGCAGACCGCCGAGTCGGTCGCGGCGGAGACGCACAACGCCTACCGCGCGTACGAGGGCCTCGGCTGCGACGTGCTCGCCATGGTCGTCAACCGGGTCGTGCCCGCCGACCGCGGCGAGATAGCCGAGCGGCTCGGTGACGCGCGGCTGCCGCTGCCCGTCCCCTGTTACGTCCTGCCCGACGAGCCCGCTCTCTCCGCGCCGACCGTCGCCCAGATCACCCACGCGCTCGGCGGCAAGGTCCTCCTCGGCGACGACTCGGGCCTCGCCCGCGACGCGCTCAACTTCGTCTTCGGCGGGGCCATGCTGCCGAACTTCCTCAACGCCCTGACCCCGGGCTGTCTGGTCGTCACCCCCGGCGACCGCGCGGACCTCGTCATCGGCGCCCTCGCCGCGCACAGCGCCGGCACCCCGCCGATCGCGGGCCTGCTGCTCACCCTCGACGAGCGGCCCAGCGACGAGATCCTCACCCTCGCCGCCCGCCTCGCCCCGGGCACGCCCGTCGTCGCCGTCGAGTCCGGCTCCTTCCTCACCGCCTCCGAACTCTTCTCCATGGAGGGCAAGTTGAGCGCGGTGACGCCGCGCAAGGCGGAAACCGCGCTCGGGCTCTTCGAGCGGCACGTCGACACCGCCGAGCTGCGCGGCCTGGTGTCGGCGCCGAGCAGCGACCGGATCACGCCGATGATGTTCGAGCACACCCTCCTCGAACAGGCCCGCTCGCAGCGGCGCCGGGTGGTCCTCCCCGAGGGCACGGAGGAGCGCGTGCTGCACGCGGCCGAGGTCATCCTCCGCCGCAACGTCTGCGACCTCACCCTGCTCGGCCCCGTCGAGCAGATCCGCAAGAAGGCCGCCGACCTGGGCATCGACCTCGGCGACAGCATGCTGGTGGACCCGGCGGCCTCCGAGTGGCGGGACGCGTTCGCGGAGAAGTACGCCCAGTTCCGCGCCCACAAGAACATCAGCATGGAGCTGGCGTACGACGTGGTGTCCGACGTGAACTACTTCGGCACGCTGATGGTGCAGGAGGGGCTGGCGGACGGGATGGTCTCGGGGTCGGTGCACTCCACCGCCGCCACCATCCGGCCGGCCTTCGAGATCATCAAGACCAAGCCGGACGCCGACATCGTCTCGTCCGTCTTCTTCATGTGCCTCGCCGACAAGGTGCTGGTGTACGGGGACTGCGCGGTGAACCCGGACCCGAACGCCGAGCAGCTCGCCGACATCGCGATCCAGTCCGCCGCCACCGCGCGACAGTTCGGAGTCGAGCCGAGGATCGCAATGTTGTCGTACTCCACGGGGACGTCCGGGTCGGGCGCCGATGTCGACAAGGTGCGCGAGGCCACCGAGATCGTGCGCTCGCGGCGGCCCGACCTGCTGATCGAGGGTCCGATCCAGTACGACGCCGCCGTGGAGCCGAGTGTCGCGGCGACCAAGCTGCCGGACTCCGAAGTGGCGGGCCAGGCCACGGTGTTGATCTTCCCGGACCTCAACACCGGCAACAACACGTACAAGGCCGTGCAGCGGTCGGCGGGCGCGCTCGCGGTCGGGCCGGTCCTCCAGGGGCTGCGCAAGCCGGTCAACGACCTGTCGCGGGGTGCCCTCGTCCAGGACATCGTCACCACGGTCGCCATCACGGCGATCCAGGCCCAGACGCCCGCGGCCGCGCCCACGCCTGCGGTCGCCCCCGCGGCCACGGCCGCGGCCAAGTGACCCCCACCGACGACAGAAAGCCGACCGCTGTGACCGCCACCCGCGTCCTCGTCCTCAACTCCGGTTCCTCCTCGGTCAAGTACCAGCTCCTCGACATGCGCGACAACAGCCGCCTGGCCATGGGCCTGGTGGAGCGCATCGGCGAGGAGACCTCCCGGCTGAAGCACACCCCGCTCGCCGACGGGGGCACCTCCCGCGAGCGCGCCGAGCCGATCGCCGACCACGAAGCCGCCCTGAAGGCCGTCGCCGAGGAGCTGGCCGAGGACGGCCTCGGCCTCGACTCCCCCGAGCTGGCCGCCATCGGCCACCGCGTGGTGCACGGCGGGCAGAGCTTCACCCGGCCGACCGTGATCGACAGCGCCGTGCTCGCCGAGATCGAGCGGCTGATCCCGGTGGCACCGCTGCACAACCCGGCCAACCTCACCGGGATCCGGACCGCGCGGGCGCTGCGGCCCGACCTCCCGCAGGTCGCCGTGTTCGACACGGCGTTCCACACCACCATGCCGGAGTCGGCCGCCCGCTACGCCATCGACGTCGAGACGGCCGACGCGCACCGCATCCGCCGCTACGGCTTCCACGGCACCTCGCACGCCTATGTGTCCCGGGCGACGGCCGAACTGCTGGGCAAGGACCCGTCCGAGGTGAACGTCATCGTGCTGCACCTCGGCAACGGGGCGTCGGCCTCGGCGGTCGAGGGCGGCCGGTGCGTGGACACCTCCATGGGGCTGACGCCTTTGGAGGGTCTCGTGATGGGTACGCGGTCCGGAGACATGGACCCGGCCGTCATCTTTCATTTGATGCGCGTTGGCGGAATGTCCACGGACGAGATCGACACTCTCCTCAACAAGAAGAGCGGTCTGATCGGGCTGTGCGGCGACAACGACATGCGGGAAATCCGCCGACGAATCGACGAGGGCGACGAGCGGGCGAAGCTGGCCTTCGACATCTACATTCACCGGTTGAAGAAGTACATCGGCGCCTACTACGCGGTGCTCGGCCGGGTGGACGCGGTCGCGTTCACGGCCGGGGTCGGCGAGAACGCGGCGCCGGTGCGCGAGGCCGCCGTCGCCGGTCTGGAGGGCCTGGGCCTGGCCGTGGACGGCGATCTCAACGCCGTACGGGGGGACGCGCCGCGGCTGATCTCGCCGGCCGGTGCGCGGGTCGCCGTCGCGGTGGTCCCGACGGACGAGGAACTGGAGATCGCGGCACAGACATACGCCCTGATCGAAAAGAACATCTGAGCTCCGAAAAGAACACTTGAGCACCACCGGTCAATACACGCCGGTAACACGATTGAGCGCAGAGCCGCCCATATGCATTCCGCCCTACCGAATATTCCGTAGCGAAACAAACCGATAGGATCGTCCCATGCGCCGTTCGAAAATCGTCTGTACTCTCGGCCCCGCGGTCGACTCCCACGAGCAACTGGTCGCCCTCATCGAGGCCGGCATGAACGTGGCCCGTTTCAATTTCAGCCACGGCAGCCACGCCGAGCACCAGGGCCGCTACGACCGGCTCCGGGCCGCCGCCGCCGAGACCGGCAAGGCCATCGGTGTCCTCGCCGACCTCCAGGGCCCGAAGATCCGTCTGGAGACCTTCGCCGAGGGCCCGGTGGAGCTGGTGCGCGGTGACGAGTTCACCATCACCGCCGAGGACGTGCCGGGCGACAAGCAGATCTGCGGTACGACGTACAAGGGGCTGCCCGGGGACGTCTCCCCCGGCGACCAGGTCCTCATCAACGACGGCAACGTCGAGCTGAGGGTCCTGGAGGTCGACGGGCCGCGCGTGCGCACCGAGGTCGTCGAGGGCGGCGTCATCTCCGACCACAAGGGCATCAACCTGCCCGGCGCGGCCGTCAACGTGCCCGCGCTGTCCGAGAAGGACGTCGAGGACCTGCGGTTCGCGCTGCGCATGGGCTGCGACCTGGTGGCGCTGTCGTTCGTGCGGGACGCGAACGACGTGCGGGACGTCCACAAGGTGATGGACGAGGTGGGCCGCCGGGTCCCCGTCATCGCCAAGGTGGAGAAGCCGCAGGCGGTGGAGAACATGGAGGACGTCGTGATGGCGTTCGACGGCGTGATGGTCGCCCGTGGCGACCTGGCCGTCGAGTACCCGCTCGAGAAGGTCCCGATGGTGCAGAAGCGGCTCATCGAGCTGTGCCGCCGCAACGCCAAGCCGGTGATCGTGGCGACCCAGATGATGGAGTCGATGATCACCAACTCCCGACCCACCCGCGCCGAGGCGTCCGACGTCGCCAACGCGATCCTCGACGGCGCGGACGCGGTCATGCTGTCGGCGGAGTCCAGCGTGGGCGCGTACCCGCTGGAGACCGTCCGCACGATGTCGAAGATCGTCACGGCGGCCGAGGAGGAGCTGCTCTCCAAGGGTCTGCAGCCGCTGGTGCCGGGCAAGAAGCCGCGCACGCAGGGCGGTTCGATCGCCCGTGCCGCCTGCGAGATCGCCGACTTCCTCGGCGGGCGGGCCCTGGTGGCGTTCACGCAGTCCGGTGACACCGCCCGCCGGCTCTCCCGCTATCGCGCGTCGCAGCCGATCATCGCGTACACCACCGACGAGTCCACCCGGAACCAGCTGGCGCTCAGCTGGGGTGTCGAGTCGCACGTCGTGCCGTTCGTGAACAGCACCGACGAGATGGTCGACCTGGTCGACCACGAGATGGTCAAGCTCAACCGCTTCAACGAGGGCGACATCGCGGTCATCACCGCCGGCTCGCCCCCCGGCGTCCCGGGCACCACCAACATGGTCCGGGTGCACCACCTGGGCGGCGGCGCCCGCGACTGACGCGGCCGTCACCGTCGTACGACAGCGCTGAGGGCGCCCCCTGGGAACAGGGGGCGCCCTCAGGCTGTGCGGCTCCCGGAACGGGTCCTGCGGGGCCCGGTTCTCCCGGGCCCGGGGTGACCGGCTGCTCAGTCGGTCGTGAACTGGTGCATGCCGGGAACGGTGAGCGTTCCGCCGAACTGGCCCGCCTGGACGACCTTCACCTTGGTGAAGTAGATCAGCGGGATGTTCAGCGGCGGCGGGTGCTTCGGGTCGAAGGTCACCGGGATCAGACCGAGCAGGTTGCCGGAGATCTTCTCGGTGTACATGACCGTCTTGCCCTCGCGGATCGTGGACGTGGTGCCCTTGCCGGCCTGCACGTGGTAGGTCACGCCGGCCTGCTTGTCCTCGACCCTCTGGTGCAGGTCGCCGATGTCGGTGCCGTCGGACACGACGTACTTCAGCACCTCCTTGACCGAGCCGTCGGCGGTCTTCACCTTGACGATGCCCTGGTAGTCGGCGCCCTTCAGCAGCAGCGAGCTGGCGTCCAGGTACCAGGGGTCGTTCGGCAGCAGCGGTATGCCCTTCTCGACGCCGCTCTCGTCGTCCGTGGCGACGGGGCAGCCCTCCGTGTCCGTGCTCTCGCTCGGCGAGGGGCTCGGCGTGGCGGTGGCCTCGTCCGTGGCGTCGTCGGTGGCGTCCTCGGCCGTCTTCTCGGTGTCCTCGGCGTCGCCGACGACGTCCTTCGCGGCATCCTCGACCTTGTCGGAGGCGTTGTCGGCGGTGTCCTTGGCGTCCTTGCCGGCGTCCGCACCCGGGTCGTCCTTCTCGTCCTCGTCGGAGCCGGAGGCGTCGTCCGAGGGGGAGGGCGAGGGGGACGGGCTGGTGGACGTGGACGGAGGGGTGGTCTCCGTCTCCTTGTCGTCCGGCGTGAACAGGTCCTCGATGGCCGTGCCGATGTCCTCCAGCACGTTGCCGCCACCGGTCTCGGAGGTGTCGGCCGAGGGGGCCTCGCCGGAACCGGCCGTGTCGGTCGCGGGCTTGTCGCTGTCGTCCGTCGACGAGTCGTCCGAGGCGGAGCCGTCGTTGTCGTCGGAACCTGAATCCGACGACGCGGAGTCGTCCGTGGGCGTGTCGTCGGTGGCCGAGTCGCCGGAGGAGTTGCCGTTGTCGGCGGTGTCGTCGCCCGCGGACGGGTCCTCGTCCTTGCCCTCGTCCGTGGAGTCGGCGCTCTCCGAGGCCTCCGCGGACGGGGTGGGGGTCGGCGAGGCGGAGGCGTCGGTGCCCTCCTCGGCGGCCTCCAGGGCCTCCACGCAGTCCTTGTACTCGTCCGCCGTCAGGCTGAGCTTGGTCGGGTCGTCGGCGCGGGCAAGCGTCAGCGTGGGTGTGAAGCCCATGCCCATGAGGACCGCCGTCGGCATCGCCGCCAGGGCTATCGCCTTGCCCGCCGGCACGTTCAGCCGGGTGAGAAGGGGCTTCTTGGGCGCCGCGTGCCGCGGTCCGGATCTCGCACGGGACTCTCCCACCGAAGTCCCGTGGGTCACCTCGTCAGCCGGCACTGTGCCTCCCGTTCGTCCCGTTCGTGGGGGTGGTACCTGTGAGGTCGTCGCCCTCGCCGTTCGACGCCCCGCTCACCGAACCCGCTGCGGCGGGCTCCGGGGCGTCGCCCTTGTGCAGGGGGACCGCACCTTGCTGTGCCGTGTTCTCAGGGACCGTGTCCTGCGGCACCGGCGTCCGCGACGGGGTCTTGTAGGTGGACGGCACCGCCGCCTCCTCGTGACCGGGCGCCCACGCGATGGCCAGCGCACCGCCGATCAGGGAGAGCAGGAAACCGACACCGAAGCCACCGAGGTTGGAGACCGGGATGGACACGAGCGCCAGGAGGATCGCCGCCGTACCGGCGAAGGTGCGTACGTGCCGCTGGAACCAGAGGCTGACCCCGAGCACCACCAGCAGCACGCCGATGATGAGGGATCCCGCGCCGCCCGTCGTCGACATGGCGAGCGTCAGGTGGCCGATCTGGAGGTTCGCGTACGGCAGGTACATGATCGGGAAGCCGCCGAGCAGGACCAACAGGCCCGCCCAGAAGGGACGTGAGCCCCTCCAGTCGGCGAAGCGCCGCCGAAAGGCGCGGAGATAGTCTTCGTTCTGCCCCGTGGACTCGGCGCTCATGGACAACAGCTCCCTGGAACGGTGTTGCTGTGAGAAGTTCACGTACGTCACGTACGAGGACGGCGTACGGAATTCAGGTACGGAGATCGCGTGCGCGGTGGAGCGCACGGCGAGAGGGACGGGCGGGCGAAGAAGCGGACGCCCCCTCACCCGCCCAGGGAGTGCCTAGTAGCACTCCACGACGCCCTTGTGGAGCGACATCTTCAGGTTGCTCAGCTTGAAGGTTCCGGCGGTGGTCGCCCACGCCGTCTGCTTCACGCCGGTCAGCGAGGCCGAGTCGGCCTGCTGCGCGAACCCGTAGGGGTTGGCCTGCTCCGAGCCACCCTTCATGCCCGGACCCTTGTTGGCGTCCTTGGCCGCCACACCGATGTCGATGCCCTTGAAGACGGCGTCCGCCTCAAGGTCCTCGACGTCGATGTAGAGGTTCTCGGCCTCGACCTTCTTGCCACCGGTACCGGCGGTCAGCTTGAGGCTGACGCTACCGAGCAGCGGGACACCCGGGGTGACGACCGACTGGCACATGTTGCTGATCGTCGCGGACTTGAACGCCGAAACGGCGACGGGGTGAACCGTCTTCTCGCCCTTGAGGGTGTAGCCCTCGTCGAGCGCTCCGTACTGCGAGAAGCCCGTGCCGTCGAGCTGACCGGCCGTCACCTTGAACGACTGGCCCGACACACTGAACGACGCGGCGAGAGCACCCTGCGCGAGGGCGACACCTATCGCTGCCGTGGCGGCGACGCTGGGCACCATGACCACAGCGAACCGCTTCCATCTGGTCCCGCCACGCACCTGGGACTCCATATTTCCTCCTTCTCGGACGTACATCTCCTGTCACCGGCTCGCCCCTTGGCGGCGGCTCAGCCGGACAGGGATGGGAGAAGTGCTACGTCCTCGGGAAGGAGAGCGCCCGCGCTCGGTGGCGCGAAAAGCGCCCGAATCACCGGCGATCACCCCCGAGCGACAACCACTGGTCGCGCCTGACACGCATCACGCACAACCTGCTGGACAGGCTCCGCGGTTGGCGGAGACCCCCCTGCCCAAGAGCCGGCGCCACTGTCGCCCGCTCTACTCGGTGGGGACCCAGAAAACCCGTTGACCCGACTGGCTGGCGGGGTACGGGACAGGACCGAGCGTCGCCGATCGTGGTGCATTCTCGCCGCCCCCGCAAGGGGGGTCGTTACTGGCTAGTAACGGACGGATAACCGAACAACGACCCATCGGCATCGGCCAGCGACCCTGGGTGGCGCCGAGTGAGGCGACACATGGGCGGACAGTCGGACAGAGTCCGACAGAACGACGGGTTTCTCTTACTGCCAGTAACAGCGGCCGCGATTACCAAGATTTGGTAAAGCGCGGCCGCGGTGTCGCTGTGTCGCCAAATCTCTCACTCGCGCACCACCCGTCCCGGCACTCCGGAACGGGGGTGTTCACGAGCCCCCCGGGCCTCCGCCCGTCACAGCCAACGCTCAGCCGAGGCAGGGGTTCACGGACGGGTCAGAACAGGGCCCGCGCCAGCGATCGACGCGCCGCGGCCACCCGTGGGTCGTCACCGCCGACCACCTCGAAGAGCTCCAGCAGCCGCAGCCGTACGGCGTCCCGGTCGTCACCGGCCGTACGCCGCACCGTGTCGATGAGTCGCCCGAACGCGTCCTCCACATGTCCGCCGACGAGGTCGAGGTCCGCCGCCGCGATCTGCGCCTGCGCGTCACCGGGGTTCTCGGCGGCCGCCTTGCGCACGTCCTGCGGATCGGCACCTTGCACACGCTGCAGCAACTCGGCCTGCGCGAGGCCGAGTTTGGCCTCGGTGTTGCCCGGATCGTCGCTCAGCACGTTCTTGTACGCCTGCACCGCGCCGCCGAAGTCGCCCGCGTCCAGGGCCCGTACGGCGGCTTCGAGCAGGTGGTCGTGGGGGCCGGCCGGGATCTGCGGGGCCGCCTCGGCGGGGGCGCCGGACTCGGCGTCCGGGTCCACCACCAGGCCGGTGAGCCCGAAGCGCTCCTCGGCGACCTGGACGAGCTGGTCGAGGGTCGCGCGGATCTGCTGCTCGGGGGCGGCACCCTGGAAGAGCGGGAGGGCCTGTCCCGCGACGACGGCGAACACGGCCGGGATCCCCTGGATCCCGAACTGCTGCATCAACATCTGGTTGGCGTCGACATCGATCTTCGCGAGGACGAACTTGCCGTTGTACTCGACGGCGAGGCGCTCCAGCACCGGGCTGAGCTGCTTGCAGGGCTGACACCACTCGGCCCAGAAGTCGATGACGACGGGGACTTCGGTGGACCGCTGCAGGACCTCGCTCTCGAAGCCGGCCTCGTCGACGTCGATGACCAGGTCGGCCGGGGAGACCGCCCCTCCTCCTCCGCCCTGCCGGGCCGCTTCGGCGCGCGCCTGCTCCGCCTTCGCCTTGGCCTCCTGGGCCGCCTTCACCGCGGCGAGGTCGACGACTCCGCTCATGGACATGTTCCGTGGCTGCATGCGTACATCCTCCCCCTTCCGAGCACGCAGGTGAAAAGCGTCCTGGGCCAGGAGCCCTCCAGGCTTTCGCTACGACCCGTAGCGTAACGGGCCCGGAGACTCTCCTGCACCCCTCCGTACCCACTCCGCAGTGATCTGCCTCACGACGGCGGGCAGAACTTGGACAACGGCCGGATATGGTCGGCGGATGCATGGCAGCACCCCCGCGCCCCGCGCCACGGGCGGACGTCCGCGCAGCGCCGCCGCGGACACCGCGATCCTGGCCGCGACCCGTGCGGCGCTGGTCGAGCTGGGCTGGTCGGGGCTGACCCTGGGCGACGTGGCCGGCCGGGCGGGTGTCGCGAAGACGACCCTCTACCGTCGCTGGGCCGGCAAGAACGAACTCGTCGTGGACGCCGTGGCGGAGCTCTTCGACGAACTGCGCCTCCCCGACCGGGGGAGCCTCGCGGCCGACATCGAAGGCGTGGTGTTCCAGTTCGCGGCGATCCTGGCCCGCCCGGAGGCCAAGAGCGGCCTCATGGCCGTCGTCGCCGAGTCGACCCACGACGACGCCCTGCGCGAACGCATCCGCGCGTCCATCGTCGACCGCCAGAAACGCCTCGTCCTGGAGGGCCGCGCCCGTGCCCAGCTCCGCGGCGAACTCCCCCCGGAATCCGACCCCGCCACCGCCGCCCGCACCGTCGACCTCATCTTCGACGTCGTCGCGGGTGCGGTGGTCCACCGCACCCTGGTCAGCGCGGAACCGGCGGACGAGGAGTGGGCCCGGAGCTTCACGGCCCTGCTGCTGCACGGCCTGAGCAGGAGCGCCCCGTAAGGACGCGCCCCGTCAGGGGCGCGGGGAACTGCGCGACAAGCCCCCACGACCCGCACCCGAAGAACTCACCGTGGAGGTCGAAGGGGCGCAGCCCCTTTGAGGACGGGACGCGCAGGGGCGGCGGGGGCGAAACCCCACACCGCCCGCCGACGGAAACGGCGCCTAGAACCCCGCCGGCTCCGTATACACCCCCCACTCCCTGTCTCTTCTACCCGTCTCCGATCCCAC
>NZ_JAAVVL010000001.1:0-1716698 GCF_018728545.1 Streptomyces sp. ATCC 21386 | reverse complement strand
CCGTATACACCCCCCACTCCTCCCGCAGCACCCCGCAGATCTCCCCCAACGTCGCCTCGGCCCGCACCGCGTCCAGCATCGGCCCGATCAGGTTGACCCCGCCCCGCGCCGCCGCGAGCATCGCGTCGAGCGCGGACCGCACGGCCGCGTCGTCCCGTGCCCCCTTGCGTGCCGCGAGCACCCGCACCTGCTCCCGCTCCACCTCGTGACTGACCCGCAGGATCTCCAGGTCCCCGGTCACGGAGCCGTGGTGGACATTGACCCCGACGACCCGCTTCTCCCCCTTCTCCAGCGCCTGCTGGTACCGGAAGGCGGACTCCGCGATCTCCCCGGTGAACCACCCGTCCTCGATCCCCCGCAGGATCCCGGACGTGATCGGCCCGATCGGATGCACCCCGTCCGGATGCGCCCGCAGTCCCCGCTCCTTGATCTGGTCGAAGATCTTCTCGGCGTCGGCCTCGATACGGTCCGTCAGCTGCTCCACGTACCACGAACCACCCAGCGGATCCGCCACGTTGGCGACCCCGGTCTCCTCCATCAGCACCTGCTGCGTCCGCAGGGCGATCTCCGCGGCCTGCTCGGACGGCAGCGCCAGCGTCTCGTCCAGCGCGTTGGTGTGCAGCGAGTTGGTCCCGCCGAGCACCGCCGACAGCGCCTCCACGGCCGTACGGACCACGTTGTTGTACGGCTGCTGTGCGGTCAGCGAGACCCCGGCGGTCTGGGTGTGGAACCGCAGCCACTGGGCCTTCTCCGTCCGCGCCCCGTAGACGTCCCGCATCCAACGCGCCCAGATCCGGCGCGCCGCGCGGAACTTGGCGATCTCCTCGAAGAAGTCGACGTGCGCGTCGAAGAAGAAGGACAGCCCGGGCGCGAACACGTCTACGTCCAGTCCCCGGCTGAGTCCCAGCTCCACGTAGCCGAAGCCGTCGGCGAGCGTGTACGCCAGCTCCTGCGCCGCCGTGGCCCCGGCCTCGCGGATGTGGTAGCCGGAGACGGAGAGCGGCTTGTACGCGGGGATCTCGGCCGCGCAGTGCTCCATGAGGTCGCCGATGAGGCGCAGGTGCGGCTCGGGCTGGAAGAGCCACTCCTTCTGCGCGATGTACTCCTTGAAGATGTCGGTCTGCAGGGTGCCGTTGAGCACGCGCGGGTCGACGCCCTGCCGCTCGGCGGCCACGAGGTACATGCAGAAGACGGGGACGGCGGGCCCGCTGATCGTCATGGAGGTGGTGACGTCGCCCAGCGGGATGCCCTGGAACAGCACCTCCATGTCGGCGGCGGAGTCGATGGCGACCCCGCAGTGTCCGACCTCGCCGAGCGAGCGCGTGTCGTCGGAGTCCCGTCCCATGAGCGTCGGCATGTCGAACGCGACGGACAGTCCTCCACCGCCGTCGGCGAGGATCTTCTTGTACCGCTCGTTCGTCTGCTCCGCGTTCCCGAACCCCGCGAACTGGCGGATCGTCCAGGTCCGCCCCCGGTAGCCGGTCGGATACAGCCCACGGGTGAAGGGGTACTCCCCCGGCCACCCGATCCGCTCGAACCCCTCGTACACGTCCCCCGGCCGGGGCCCGTACACGGGCTCCACCGGGTCTCCGGAGAGCGTCGTGAAGTCGGCCTCCCGCTTCCGCGCGGAGTCGTAGCGTTCCTGCCAGCGGCGGCGGCCCTCTTCGATGGCGTCAGCGTCCATACCACCAATTTACTAGGACGTCCTAGTAAATGTCGACGACAGACCGCCGTACGCGTCCGTACGGCGGTGGACCTACGCCTTGGCGGTCGCGAGCGAGCTGTCCTCGATCTTCGCTTCCAGCTCGCGGCTGACCTTGCGCTCCACGAAGAAGGCGGCCGTCGGGATCGTGCCCGCCAGCAGCACCCAGATCTGCTTCTTGACCGGCCATTTCGCCTTGGAGCCGAGATCGAAGGCGAAGACCAGGTACAGGACGTACAGCCAGCCGTGCGCGAGGCTGACCACGTACGTGAAGTCCGCGGCGCCGTCCAGTTCGAGCACGTACTTGCCGATCATGCCCAGGGTCAGCAGAACCAGCAGCACACCGGTGACGTAGGCCAGGACGCGGTAGCGGGTCAGCACGCTCTTTTTCATACGCACGAGCCTAGCCACAGGTCCGGCGCGATCTTCGAGCGCCCCTCGGTCGCCCGCTCAGCTCTCCTCGAAGTCCCCCGCCGCCACGCGCAGCGGCCTGAGCATCGCGAAGATCTCCGCGCACTCCTCGGCGTCGTAGGCGCCGAGGCCGAAGTCCATGGACATCAGGTCACGGGTGGCCGCGTCGCAGACCTCGCGCCCCTTGTCGGTGATGGAGGCGAGGGTGCCCCGGCCGTCGTTGGGGTTCGGGCGCTTGTCGACGAGGCCGGACTTCACCAGGCGGTCGACGGTGTTCGTCACGGACGTGGGGTGCACCATGAGCCGCTCGCCGATCTTGGACATCGGCAGCTCGCCCTTCTGGGAGAAGGTGAGCAGCACGAGGGCCTCGTAGCGCGCGAACGTCAGCCCGTACGGCTTGACCACCGCGTCGACCTCCGCCAGCAGGATCTGGTGGGCACGCATGATCGAGGTGATCGCGGCCATGGACGGGACGTTTCCCCAGCGCTGCTTCCAGTGCTCGTCGGCGCGCGAGATGGGATCGAAGGAGAGGCTGAGCGGCTTCGGCACGGCATCGACCTTACCGGCCGGTCACATGCCGGTCAGCCCCGTCTCGCCTTTCGGTCGCCCTGTAAGAGGCGCGGGGAACTGCATCCAGGGGCGCGGGGAACTGCAATCCAGGGGCGCGGGGAACTGCGCGAACGGGGTCCGGGGCGGAGCCCCGAATCCTTGACGGGCCCGTGCTCGCGTTGCTGGACCTGGCGATGCCCCTCCACCTCCTCGATCCACAGGTCCAGCCCCGCCGCAGTCGCCGGCGCCAGCCGAGGCTGGGTCTGCGCCCCCGCCAGCAGTTGACCGAGCACCGCCACATGCCCCGCCGCCCGCTCCTCCACGTGCATCTCCCGCCCGAAGGCCAGCAGTTCGGAGAGCGAGCCGATCGCCGCCATCCGCTCCCGGTGGCGGGCGACCCGCTGCTCCGCCCCGTAGCGGCAGGCCTCCGCCAGCAGTTCGTCCACGGACCCGAAGTGGTAGAAGACGAGCGCCTGGTTCACCCCGGCGGTCGCCGCGATCGAACGGGCGGACGTCTTGGCGATCCCCTGCTCGACGAGCGTCCGCAGGGCGCCCTCCAACAGCTTCGTCCGCGTCGCCGCGCTCATACCCGCGTCCCTCTCATACCGTCGCCCCGCTCATACCCGCGCCCCGCTCACGCCCGCGCCTCCTCACGGACCGGCCGCAACCCGGCCCGCACCCCGCACACCCGCACGTCCTGGTAGCTCGCGGTGAACGAGCCCTCGTAGCCGAAGAGCGGCCCGAAGTACCGGTTCACCACCCGCACCTGGATCCGGAAACGCCCCGTCCGCTCGTCGAACCGCTCCCGCACCTCGGCGTCGCCGCCGATGAGACCGGGGACCCGGACGTCGACCGGCCCCTCCCGGAAGCGGTGCTCGCCGGAGCGGATCAGCAGCGATCCGTCGGGCTCCGCCGCGAAGTGCAGGTCGCTGGCTAGGTGCTGATGGGTGCCGAGGTAGTCGAGGACGCGGTCACCCTTGGGGCTCAACACCATCTGGGCGTCGAACCGGCGTGACCGGCCCGGCAGGTCGAAGGTACGCACGAAGGTCACCGTCTCACGGCCGAACCCGTCGGTGTACGGCACGTTCTCGATGGTGAAGGGCACGTCGCGCCCCTCGCGCGGGACGAGGATGTTCCGGGTGCCCCCGAGCGCGAGGAACGGCTTCACCAGGCCCCGCCCGTGCCAGACGCGGTCCATCACCCCCCGGCCCGTGCACGCCTGCCCGCTCGCCAGGCCGACGGAGAAGCGGCGGCGCAGCTCGGGGTGGAGCCGGTCGAAGTCCGCACCCATGACCGTACGGAAGATCGAGACCGGCGCGGTGGCGCGGGCCGGGGCGGTCCCCGGTGTCGTGGCATCCATGCCGGTCATCCCTTCAGGGTCGCGAGGAGACGAGGCGCACGCGCGCGTGCCGGCGCCTTCCGCACGCAGCGGCGGGCGGACGGGGTGCCGGGCAGCGGCGGTACGAGCAGGGCGGCCGGCACCGCCGACGCGGCCAGGACCGGCGTCCCGAACAGCACGAGCGGCGCCAGGACACCCGTCGGCTCCCCCAGCGCCCCGTACGCGAGCCCGGCGCAGGCGGCCACGACGATCAGCCCGCGCACGACCGCCTCGGCCAGCCAGCGCCGCAGGGCGCGTTCGGGGGTGATGTCCCGCTCCAGCCAGAGGCGGAGGCGGTCGAAGGACCAGGCGGTGGCCCAGCCCATGAGCGGGCGGAACAGCACGCGGTCGGCGAGCGCACCCGGGCGGCCCCAGCGGGGGCGGTAGTCGTAGCCGGTGAGGAAGCGGACGCCCGCGCCGTCCGGGACGTAGCGCCAGTAGCCGCTGCCCTCGGCGATCAGGGAGAGCGGGTGCGGCGAGGCGAACCGCAACGCCGAGGTCCGGGTGCCGTCCGGGCGCTCCTTCTCCCCCGCCGAGACGCCGGTCCCGGCGACCGTCAGGCCGGGGAGCACACGGGTGGCGTACCGGAAGCGCTGCGGTTCGCCCTCGCCGCGCGGGAGGTAGTCGATCTCCGTGAAGCGCAGGTCCCACCGCTGGTGGAGGGCCGGCTCCTGGGTGCGGGCCCACACCTCCTCCAGGTCCGCCCGTACTCGTGCCTCGATGTAGAGCCCCATCCGCGTTCCCCCAGGTCGGTGCCGTCACTGAGCCATTTTTGAGCGACTGCTCAATCCGCTGGACACGACCGTACTCCGGTTTGAGCGATCGCTCAAACCGCGCGGCATGAGAAAACCCCGGCCCGAAAGGACCGGGGTCGGGTGCTCAGAACGGAGACCGCGTGCGGGCCGCCGCTACGACGGGCCGGACAGGTGCCGTTCCACCGTCTCCACCTTGGAGGTGAGACCGTCCGTCACGCCGGGGCGGATGTCGGCCTTGAGGACGAGGGAGACACGGGGCGCGCGCTCCTCGACGGCGGCGACGGCTCGGCGCACGACGTCCATCACTTCCTGCCAGTCACCTTCTATCGAGGTGAACATGGCGTCGGTCCGGTTCGGCAGTCCCGATTCGCGGACGACCCGTACGGCATCGGCGACGTACTCCCCCACGTCCTCGCCGACCCCGAGGGGGGTCACGGAGAAGGCGACGATCACGCGTTCACGACCCCTTCCTTGCGGGCGCGGCCGGCGATCACCGCGTTCTCGGCCTCACGGCGCAGCTTGCGCTCGGCGAAGAAGCCGCCGGCGGGCAGGACAGCGAGGGCGAAGTAGAGCGCTGCGGTCTTCAGCGACCACTTCGTGCGGTTCCAGGCGTCGGC
Organism: Streptomyces sp. ATCC 21386; assembly: GCF_018728545.1. Taxonomy (NCBI): domain Bacteria; kingdom Bacillati; phylum Actinomycetota; class Actinomycetes; order Kitasatosporales; family Streptomycetaceae; genus Streptomyces; species Streptomyces sp. ATCC 21386. The sequence continues at coordinate 1,711,286 of NZ_JAAVVL010000001.1, read as the reverse complement.
CCAGAAGATCAGGTACAGGATGAAGAGGATGGCGTGGACCCAGCCCATCACGGGCACCGCGTTGAACTCCGTGGTCCGCTTCAGCACCGAGCAGACGAGAAGCAGCAGGAAGGAGACGGCCTCGGGGGCGGAGACGAGGCGCAGGCGGCGGAGGGCGGAGGCGGTCTTTATGTCCACGGGTCACCTTCGGTCTTTGTGAACGGAAGCACAAGCTCGGCCCATTCTGACATCCGCCGCCTCCGGGAGGCCCCCTAGGGTCCCTTCAGGGGCGAGATCCACCTCTGGGCCCTGTCCTGTCCGGCCATCGGCCGGTTAACGTCACCCCGTGGCAATGTTCCGACTTCAAGGCAGCAAGGTGCTGGCCGTCGACATGACCGGGGACGCCGTCAAGGCGAAGAACGGCTCGATGGTCGCCTACGACGGTCAGATGTCGTTCAAGAAGCTGAGCGGCGGCGGTGAGGGCCTGCGCGGGATGGTGACGCGCCGCCTCACGGGTGAACAGATGACGTTGATGGAGGTGACCGGACAGGGGACCTGCTGGTTCGCGGACCGGGCTTCCGAGATCAACCTGGTGAATCTTCAGGGGGACAAGCTGTTCGTGGAGTCGAGCAATCTGCTCGCGACGGACTCCGGGCTGCGTACGGGCACGAGCTTCACGGGGCTGCGCGGCGCCTCGCAGGGCAACGGCCTGTTCACCACGACCGTCGAGGGGCACGGCCAGGCGGCGATCATGTCCGACGGCCCGGCGGTGGTACTGCGGGTGAGCCACCAGTACCCGTTGACGGTCGACCCGGGGGCGTACATCGCGCACCAGGGCAACCTTCAGCAGTCCTTCCAGTCCGGTGTGACGTTCCGCACGTTCATGGGCGAGGGCGGCGGCGAGGCGTTCCAGATCCGCTTCGAGGGCGACGGACTCGTGTACGTCCAGCCCAGCGAGCGCAACACGGTGGCGGGGGACGTCTGACATGGCCTTCCGTGAGATCAACTCGAAGATGATCGAGGCGACCGTCATGCCGGGCCAGCGGCTGTTCAGCCAGCGCGGCGCGATGCTCGCCTACAAGGGCGAGGTGTCGTTCACCCCCAACATGCAGGGCGGCCAGGGCGGCATCGCGTCGATGATCGGCCGCCGGGTGGCCGGCGAGGCGACCCCGCTGATGACCGTCGAGGGCAGCGGCACGGTCCTGTTCGGGCACGGCGGTCACCACATCCAGGTGATCAACCTGACCGGCGAGACCCTCTACGTCGAGGCCGACCGCCTGCTGGCCTTCGACGGCACCCTCCAGCAGGGCACGATGTTCATGGGCTCGCAGGGCGGCGTCATGGGCATGGTCCGGGGTCAGGTGACGGGCCAGGGCCTGTTCACCACCACCCTCAAGGGCCACGGCGCCGTCGCCGTCATGGCGCACGGCGGGGTGATCGAGGTCCCGATCACGCCCCAGCGCCCGGTCCATGTCGACCCGCAGGCGTACGTGGCGCACCACGGCGACGTACGCAACAAGCTGTCCACCGCGCTCGGCTGGCGCGACATGGTGGGCCGGGGCTCCGGCGAGGCGTTCCAGCTGGAGCTGAGCGGCAGTGGTGCGGTGTACGTCCAGGCCTCGGAGGAGAAGCTGTGAGCATGTACGGGGCCCCGGTCGCCGGACCGACCGTCCACGACCCGATGACGCTGCCGTCCGACGACAACGTCAACAACTACACCTTCTGCGTGGAGCTCAAGGGGAGCCAGTGGTTCCTGCAGAAGGGCAAGATGATCGCCTACTACGGCCAGATGGAGTTCAACGGCATCGGGCACGGCCGTCTCGGCGGTCTCGTCCGTACGTCGTTCCATTCGCCTCTGCACGCGAGCGACTGGGTCGTGGCCGAGGGGTCCGGCAAGATGCTCCTCGCCGACCGGGCCTTCGACGTCAATTCATATGACTTGGAGGACGGCAACCTCACCATTCGCTCGGGCAACCTCCTCGCTTTTCAGCCAAGTCTCTCGCTGAAGCAGTCCATCGTCCCGGGCTTTCTGACCCTCATCGGCACGGGCAAGTTCGTGGCGGCCTCCAACGGCCCGGTGGTGTTCATGGAACCCCCCATCCGGGTCGACCCGCAGGCCCTGGTCGGGTGGGCCGACTGCCCTTCGCCGTGCCACCACTACGACCACGGCTACATGGCCGGTGTCATGGGCGGTCTACGTGCGATGACGGGCATCGGCGGGGCGTCCGGCGAGGAGCACCAGTTCGAGTTCGTCGGGGCGGGCACGGTGCTGCTCCAGTCGTCCGAGACCCTCATGGCCGAGCAGGCCACGGGCATGGTCCCGCACGAGCCGGGCGTACCCGGTGGCGGTGGGGTACCCGGGCATCACGGACAGCCGGCGGGGGCACCGCGCCTTCCCGGACAGCTGGGGGACCTCCAGCGTCGCTTCGGGCTGTGAGCGGTAGTCTGCGGAGTGTGACATCGAACGTGTGCGCGTTGTCATGCTCCACACCCGTAAGACCCGACCTGTCCGCACGAGCGACACTGACGAACCCTCACTAGTTCGCCTTTCAACATTTTAGGTAGACTTCATTCATGGAGACCGAAACGGCCACGCGCTGGCTGACCGATGCGGAGCAGTGCGCCTGGCGCACCCATCTGGACGTCAACAGGCTGCTGACGCACCAGCTCGAAAGGGACCTGCAGCCGTTCGGCCTGACAATGAACGACTACGAGATCCTGGTGAACCTCTCCGAGTCGGAGGGGCGGCGGATGCGGATGAGTGACCTCGCCGCCGCCACACTCCAGTCCAAGAGCCGCCTCTCTCACCAGATCACCCGGATGGAGAACGCCGACCTGGTGCGCCGGGAGAACTGCGAGTCCGACCGCCGCGGCCTGTTCGCGGTGCTCACGGAGCACGGCATGGAGACGATGCAGCGGGTGGCGCCGCATCATGTCGCCTCCGTGCGGCGGCACTTCATCGACCTGCTGTCGGAGGAGGCGATGGCGGAGCTGCACAAGTCCCTGGTCCCGATCGCCGAACACCTCCGGAGTCACCGCGGCAAGCCGTAACCCTCTTTCGGGGCGAACCGGGGGACTGCGGGTCGAGTGTCGGCTGCGGGTTCGTCGTGGCTGGTCGCGCAGTTCCCCGCGCCCCTTTCAGGAGCTCGGGAGTCACAAGGGGAGCCTCAGTTCGAAGAGGGCTCCGCCGTCCGGGGCGTCACCGATCGTCAGGGTGCCTCCGTGGCGTACGGCGATGTCCCGGGCGATGGCGAGCCCCAGGCCCGCGCCGCCGTCGTCCCTCGCCCGGGACTCGTCCAGGCGGACGAAACGTTCGAAGATGCGCTCGCGGTCGGCGGGCGGCACGCCCGTGCCGTCGTCCGCCACCTGCAGGACTGCCCAGTCGGGCGTGGTGCGCAGCGTGACGGCGACCCGGTCGCGGGCGTGGCGGGACGCGTTGTCCAGAAGGTTGCCGAGGACACGGCAGATCTGGTTGCGCGAGCCGCGCAGCTCCACCGAGTCCACCCCGTCCAGGGTCACTCCCTCCCGGGACGCCACCTCTTCCCGTACGACCCGCGCCAGGTCGAACCGGGCGTCCGGCGGCGGCCGCTCCCCCGCGTCCAGGCGGGCGAGCAGCAACAGGTCGGCGGCGAGGCTCTGCAGTCGCACGGTGTCCTCGACCGCCCCGTCCAGGTCCAGCAACTCCGGGTGCGCGGCGCCCACTTCCAGCTGGGTGCGCAGCGAGGCGATGGGGCTGCGCAGTTCGTGCGAGGCGTCCGCGACGAACGCGCGCTGCCGCTCCACCGAGGCCTCCAGCGCGGCCAGCGTCTCGTTCGTGGTCCGTGCGAGCCGGGCGACCTCGTCGTGCGTGTCCGGCTCGGGGACGCGCCGGGAGAGGTCCTCGGAGGCCGTGATCGCCGCCATCTCCGCCCGGATGCCCTCGACGGGTCGCAGTGCCCGCCCGGTGACGACGTACGTCACCCCGCCGACGGTCAGCAGCAGCAGCGGAAGCCCGATGAGCATCGTGGTCAGCGCGGTGCCGACGGCGTCCTCCTCGGTGGAGAGCGGGGCACCCGCGTAGACGGTGAGCGGCACACCCGCCGGCGTCACCACCTCGACCCCGGCGAACCGGTAGTCCGCCGTGGCCCCTTCGACGGTCGCGGTGCCCTCGCCGTACCAGGTCTCGTCGGCGACATCGCCCGCCTTCAGGCTGCCCCCGTCCTCGGCGTCCCGGTCGCCCTCCGCGCGGTCGTCGGCGTCGTCGTTGGTCTCGGAGTTCAGCCGGTCCGAGTCGATGGCGGTCACGTCCATGCCCTCGACGTCCTCGCCGACCGCGACGGGCCTCTCGTCGACGTCCAGCACCTCGACCGGGTTCTCGTCTCCGTCCGGCAGCCTCAGCTCCGCGTAGGCGAACCCGTTCGCCAGTGCCGAGGCGGCGTTGCGGGCCACGGAGTCGGCCTCCGCGTCCGCCTTGTCGGTGAGGGTGAACCGCAGCGACAGCAGGACGGCGGCGCCCGCGGCGACCAGGGCCACGGCGACGACGACGGTCGCGGCGAGGGTGGCACGGGCCCGTACCGAGCCCAGGCGGCGCTTCACGAGCGGCCCTCCAGTCTGTATCCGGCCCCGCGCACGGTCTTGATGAGCGTGGGGCCGAGCTTGCGGCGCAGCGCGCTGATGTAGACCTCGACGATGTTCGGATCGCCGTCGTAGGCGAAGTCCCAGACGTGCTCCAGGATGTCGGCCTTCGAGACGACCTCACCGGCTCTCAGCACGAGTTGTTCCAGGACGGAGAACTCCTTGGTGGTGAGGGAGACCTCGTCCTCGGCGAGGAACACGCGCCGGGCGGCGGTGTCGAGCTTCAGCGTGCCGACCTCGTGCACGGGCGAGGCGCCGCCCGAGGGGCCGCGCCGCCGCAGCAGCGCCTTCACCCGGGCGACGAGGACGACGTACGAGAAGGGCTTCGTCAGATAGTCGTCGGCGCCCGTGTCCAGGCCCTCGGCCTCGTCGTACTCGCCGTCCTTGGCGGTGAGCATCAGGATCGGCACGTCGTGGCCGGCGGAACGCAGGGCGGCGCAGACCCGGTAGCCGTTCATCCCGGGCAGCATGATGTCGAGGATCACGAGGTCGTACGACCCCTCGCTCGCCCGGTGCAGTCCGTCGATCCCGTCGTGGACGACGTCCACGGCATACCCCTCGGCCGTCAGGCCCTTGGCCAGCGACACCGCGAGCCGCTTCTCATCTTCCACGATCAACAGGCGCATGCGTTCAGCTTGGCAAACCCAACCTGAAGCGGTCTTCAGGGGGCTTCAGGTCCGCTTCAGCGTCGGTCGGCCAGATTGGTTCCCGTCGAAAGCAGACGAGGCCGATGAGCCGGACAAGCCATCTGCAACCGGCGACACCATCCGTTACTGGTTGCAGCCAGTCGCATCCTGGAGGAACCCCATGAAGCGCAACATCGTCATCGCCACCATCACGGCCGTCGCCCTGATCGGCGGCGGCACCGCGACCGCCATCGCGGTCGCGGGTGACGACGAGGCGCCGACGAAGAAGACCGTGTCGGTGTCGAACGACGACAACGACCGCGACGACCTGAACGACGACTCAGACGACACCGCCCGGGACAAGGCGGACGACAAGGCAGACGACAAGGCCGAGGACCGGGCCGCCCGCGACACGGACCAGGACGCCGACGACAAGGCCGAGAACGCGGCCGAGGCGAAGGCCGGTCAGGTCACGGCCGCCGACGCGATCGCCACCGCGCTGAAGTCCAAGGCCGGTACGGCCGTCTCCGCCGACCTCGACGACGAGGGCACGAACCTGGTGTGGGACGTCGACGTCCTGACCGCCGGTGACAAGTGGTTCAGCGTCCAGGTCGACCCGAGCACCGGCAAGGTCCTCGGCTCGCACGCCGACCGCGACGACGACGGTGACGACGCCGCCGAGACCCAGCAGATCCGGACCGCGCTGAAGGGCGCCTCCGTGACCGCCGCCGAGGCCGCCGAGGCCGCCGCCGACAAGGGCACGGTGACCTCCGTGGACCTCGACGAGGAGAGCACGGACCAGGCCTGGGAGGTGGACACCACCGCCGCCGACGGCACCGGAAGCGACTGGAGGGTGAACCTCGACTCCGGCAAGCTCACCGCCGACCGCACGGAGGACTGACACCTCGGGTCCGACGAAACCACCGGGAGGAACGTCCCGGCCGACCCCTCGGCCGGACGTCACCCCCAGGAGGACCGGCGCTCTCTCCCCCACTCCTGAAGCCCGACCCCTCCTCCACGCCGGGAAGCCCGCCGCCTTCTCTCCCCCCGAGGGCGCGGACTTCCTCACCCCAGGTAGGGGCACCCGACACCGGGTGCCCCTACAGCCGTTCGCGCGGCCGGGGCCGCCTCGCCCGCGCACGCCTGAAGGGGATGGCCCCCATGGCCCGTCACGAAAGCGCCGCGACCGAGGGGGCCGCCGCGTGAGCCGCCCCGCGACCGACGGAGCACCCGATCGCAGGACGGCTCACGCTCCTTGATGCTCGCTCGCCCCCGCGCGGGCGGCGCTCGCCTCAGCCCGCGTGGCCTGCCCCCTCAGGCTTTCCTCCGCGCTTTCCTCCGCTCTCATCTCCGTCCCGGTCGCGCGGCCCCGTCGGCTCCCCACTCCCACGGCGGTCGCCGCGAAGAGGGCCGTGGCACCCGCCAGGGCGAAGCCGAGGGCGGGAGAGAGGCGGGACACCAGCAGCCCGGAGGCCGCCGCCCCCGTCGCGACACCCGCGTTGACGGCCGCGTTGACCCAGGCGCCGGAGCGGGTGCGGGCGGTGGGCGGGGCGGAGGCGTCTGCGACCAGGTACGCGGTGGTGAGGGCCGGGGCGACGAAGAGGCCCGCGCAGACGACGGCGCCGGTGAGGACGGCGAGGTTCGGGGCAAGCCCCGCACCCGCGAGGGCGAGACCCAGCCCCGCCGTCAGCAGCGCGAGCCGTACGCGGGCACCGGAGCGCCACTCGACCGCGCCGTACAGCAGCCCGCCCACCGCGCTCCCGGCGGACAGCGCGGCGAAGATCCAGGCCACCACGTCGTCCCCGTGGCCCCGCTGCTCGGCGAAGGCCAGCACGAGCAGGTCGAGGGCCCCGAGCGCCAGCCCGACACCGCCGGCCGCGACGACGGGCGGCACGATGCCGGTGACGACCGACCGGCGTCGGCCCGTCGGCTTCTCGGACACCGCGCCCCGCCCCGGAAGGCGCGCCACGGCCGGGGAGGCGACGAACCCGAACGTCCCGACCGCCACCAGCACGGCGCCCAGGACCACGGCGGCGGCCGGAGGGGCGAGGCCCACCACCACGCCCACCACCAACGGCCCCGACACGAACAGCAGTTCCTCCGCGACGCCGTCGAGGCTGTACGCGCGCGGCAACAGCCCCCGCTCCACGGCGAGTTCGCTCCACACGGTGCGCATCGTCGGCCCGAGCGGAGGCGTACAGGCGCCCGCCGCCACCGCGACCGCGCCGAGCACCGGGGCCGAGGCGCCCGGCCGCCAGGCAGCCACCGCCAGCAGACCGAGCAGCACGGCGTACAGCAAGGCCATCGGTGGCAGTGCGCGGCGGGGGCCGTACCGGTCGACGAGCGCCGCCCTCGCGGGCGACAGGAGGACACTGGTGGCCCCGAACAGGGCCATGACGGTGCCTGCGAGGGCGTACGACCCCGTCGCACGGGTCACGGCGAGCAGCACGGCGAGCGGCACCATGCCGTAGGAGAGCCGGCCGACGAGTGCGGCGGCGAAGGTGCGACGGGCGTACGGGATGCGGAGCACCGCGGCGTACGACGGCCGCGAAGAGGTCGCGGACATGCGAAGGGTTCCTCACGGGAGGCGTATCGGGGGACACCGAAGCCCCGCGGGGCGACGCGAGGTCGCGTGCGGGGCGGAGCCGCCTCTACGCCATGTGAGGGAACATACGGCCAAGTTAGCAGCGCGAGAGAGTCAGCCCTCCGTCAGGCCCGCCACCAGCTCGTCCGCCGCCCGATACGGATCCAGCTCCCCCGCCACGATCCGCTCGGCCAACGCATCCAGCCGCCGGTCCCCGTGCAGATCCCCGATCCGCTCCCGCAGAGCGGTCACCGCGATGGTCTCCACCTCACGAGCCGCACGAGCCCGACGCCGCTCCGCCAGGACTCCCCGCTCCTCCATCCAGGCCCGGTGCTTCTCCAGCGCCTCGACGACCTCGTCGACCCCTTCCGCCCGCGCCGCCACCGTCTTGACGATCGGCGGCCGCCAGTCCCCGGGCCCACGGCTCTCACCGAGCCCCAGCATGTGGTTCAGCTCGCGCGCGGTCGCGTCCGCGCCGTCCCGGTCGGCCTTGTTGACGACGTAGACGTCGCCGATCTCCAGGATCCCCGCCTTGGCCGCCTGGATGCCGTCCCCCATGCCGGGGGCGAGGAGCACCACGGACGTGTCCGCCTGGGAGGCGATCTCCACCTCGGACTGGCCGACCCCGACCGTCTCGACGAGGATCACGTCGCAGCCCGCCGCGTCCAGGACCCGGATCGCCTGCGGGGCCGCCCAGGCGAGGCCGCCCAGGTGGCCACGGGTCGCCATCGAACGGATGTACACGCCGGGGTCGGAGGCGTGGTCCGACATCCGGACGCGGTCGCCGAGCAGCGCGCCGCCCGAGAAGGGCGACGACGGGTCGACGGCGAGCACGCCGACCCGCTTGCCCGCCCTGCGGTACGCGCTCACCAGCGCCGACGTGGACGTGGACTTGCCCACGCCGGGTGAGCCGGTGAGGCCCACGACGTACGCGCCTCCCGTGAGCGGCGCCAGTGCCGCCATGACCTCACGCAGTTGCGGGGCCGCCCCCTCCACCAGGGAGATCAGCCGGGCGACGGCCCGGGGCCGCCCTTCCCTGGCCTGTGCCACCAGCGTGGGGACGTCCTGCATCACAGCTCCGATCCGAGTAGCGCGTACACCTGGAACCGACGGGGACTCAGGCCTTGGGTACCCGCACGATCAGCGCGTCACCCTGACCGCCGCCACCGCACAGCGCCGCCGCGCCGACCCCGCCGCCGCGCCGCTTCAGCTCCAGGGCGAGGTGCAGGACGAGCCGGGCACCGGACATGCCGATGGGGTGGCCGAGGGCGATCGCGCCACCGTTGACGTTCACCTTTTCCGGGGACACGCCGAGGTCCTTCATTGACTGCACGGCGACGGCGGCGAAAGCCTCGTTGATCTCGATGAGGTCCAGGTCCGCCACCTCCAGCCCGTCCTTCTTCAGGGCGTGCCGAATCGCGTTCGACGGCTGGGACTGGAGCGAGTTGTCCGGCCCGGCCACGTTCCCGTGGGCGCCGATCTCGGCGAGCCACGTGAGGCCGAGCTCCTCCGCCTTGGCCTTGCTCATCACGACCACGGCGGCGGCGCCGTCGGAGATCTGCGAGGCGGAGCCGGCCGTGATCGTGCCGTCCTTGGCGAAGGCCGGACGCAGCTTGCCCAGCGACTCGGCGGTCGTCTCGCCCCGGATGCCCTCGTCCTGGCTGAAGACGACCGGCTCGCCCTTGCGCTGCGGGATCTCCACCGGCGTGATCTCGGCGTCGAAGAGGCCGTTCTTCTGGGCGGCGGCGGCGCGCTGGTGGGACTGCGCGGCGATCTCGTCCTGCTCGGGGCGGAGGATGCCGAGGCGGGTGTTGTGCTTCTCGGTGGACTCGCCCATGGCGATGTTCTCGAAGGAGTCCGTGAGCCCGTCGTACGCCATCGCGTCGAGCATCTGGATCGCCCCGTACTTGTAGCCCTCACGGGACTTCGGGAGCAGGTGGGGGGCGTTGGTCATGGACTCCTGGCCGCCCGCCACGACCACGTCGAACTCGCCGGCGCGGATCAGCTGGTCGGCGAGCGCGATGGCGTCGAGGCCCGACAGACACACCTTGTTGATGGTGAGCGCGGGCACGTTCATGGGGATGCCGGCCTTGACCGCGGCCTGGCGCGCCGGGATCTGCCCCGCCCCGGCCTGGAGCACCTGGCCCATGATCACGTACTGCACCTGGTCGCCACCGATCCCCGCACGGTCCAGGGCGGCCTTGATCGCGAAACCGCCGAGGTCGGCTCCGGAGAAGGACTTCAGCGAACCGAGCAACCGTCCCATGGGCGTACGGGCGCCCGCGACGATCACCGAGGTCGTGCCGTTCGTTCCAGTCATGAGGTGCGATCCCCTTCCAGCTTGCACAGCCGAGGAGTGAGTGAACGAGGGTTTACTTCGAATGTACTGAGTGGCACTCCGTGCCGTCACCGGGCCGTCGGTGTGATCGCGCGCACGTTGCGTAACCGTCGTATGAGCGCTGCACTGACACCATGCTGACGCGAATCGACCACATCGGGATCGCCTGTTTCGACCTCGACGCCACCGTCGAGTTCTACCGGGCCACGTACGGCTTCGAGGTGTACCACTCCGAGGTCAACGAGGAGCAGGGCGTGCGCGAGGCCATGCTCAAGATCAACAGCACGGACGACGGTGGTGCCTCCTACCTGCAGCTTCTGGAGCCGACCCGCGAGGACTCCACCGTCGCGAAGTGGCTGGCCAAGAACGGCGAGGGGGTCCACCACATCGCCTTCGGTACGGCGGATGTCGACGGCGAGGCAGCCGCGATCAAGGACAAGGGCGTACGCGTCCTGTACGAGGAGCCGCGAATCGGTTCCATGGGGTCACGGATCACGTTCCTGCACCCCAAGGATTGTCATGGCGTACTGACAGAACTGGTCACTTCGGCGCCAGTTGAGTCACCTGAGCACTGACCCCCGTACATATGGGCCGGTAGGGTTGGGGTCGGCCGTCGCCTTCGAGGGGGACGGCCCGGGTCCTGCCGCCTTCCGAGGAGCGGGATCCAAGGGCAGCGCGGAGATCCATCAGTGCCTGTCCTAGGGCCGGGGTCCAGGTTTCGGGGGACGAGGGTGAGGGCGGCAGCCCGTGCTCCGCCGTTGATCTGACACCATGCCCCGGGGGCCCCGTTCGGCGGTTGGACGGAGCTCGTTTGCCAGAGGTTGCGACCAGGGGACGGATGGGACCGCGCAGTGCGGGGCTACGAACGCCAGGAGCGAGAGCCGGCGGCTGACGTCGACCACCTCTCTCGGTTCGAGGCCGAGATGGAGCGGCTGAAGACCGAGCGGGAAAAGGCGATCCAGCACGCCGAGGACCTCGGCTACCAGGTCGAGGTGCTGCGCGCCAAGCTGCACGAGGCGCGCCGCACCCTCATGTCCCGACCCGCCTACGACACTGGCGGCGACCTCGGGTACCAGGCCGAGCAGATGCTCCGCCAGGCACAGATGCAGGCCGACCAGCTGCGCGCGGACGCCGAGCGCGAGCTGAGCCAGGCCCGCGCGCAGACGCAGCGCATCCTCCAGGAGCACGCCGAGCAGGCCGCTCGGCTCCAGGCGGAGCTGCACCAGGAGGCCGTCACCCGCCGCCAGCAGCTCGACCAGGAGCTCTCCGAGCGCCGGCAGACGGTCGAGTCGCACGTCAACGAGAACGTGGCGTGGGCCGAGCAGTTGCGCGCCCGCAGCGAGTCCCAGGCCCGTCGGCTCGTCGACGAGTCGCGCGCGGAGGCCGAGCAGGCGCTGGCCGCCGCCCGCGCCGAGGCCGAGCGGCTCGCCGCCGAGGCCCGCCAGCGGCTGCAGAGCGACTCGGAGGCCGCCCGCAGCGAGGCCGACCAGATCCTGCGCCGGGCCCGCGCCGAGGCCGAACGGCTGCTGAACGCGGCGTCCACGCAGGCCCAGGAGGCCACCGAGCACGCCGAGCAGCTGCGCACCTCCACCGCCACCGAGTCGGACTCCGCGCGCCGCCAGGCCGCCGAGCTGAGCCGGACCGCCGAGCAGCGCATGGCGGAGGCGGAGGCGGCGCTGCGCGAGGCGCGCGCCGAGGCCGAGAAACTGGTCGCGGAGGCCAAGGAGAACGCGGCCAAGACCGTCACCGCCGCCGAGTCGACCAACGAGCAGCGCACCCGTACGGCCAAGGAGCAGGTCGCCCGGCTGGTCGAGGAGGCCACCAAGGAGGCCGAAGCCACCAAGGCGTCCGCCGAAGAGGTCGTCGCGGACGCCAGGGCCGAGGCGGAGAAGCTGCTCGCCGAGGCCGCCGAGAAGGCCCGCTCGATCACCGCGGAGGAGTCCGCCTCCCAGCTCGCCAAGACGGCCAAGACCGCCGAGGACGTGCTGAACAAGGCGTCCGAGGAGGCCCGCAACACCACCAAGGCCGCCGCCGAGGAGGCCGAGCGCATCCGCGCCGAGGCCGAGGCGGAGGCGGACCGGCTGCGCGCCGAGGCCCACGACCTCGCCGAACAGCTCAAGGGCTCGGCGAAGGACGACACCAAGGAGTACCGGGCCAAGACCGTCGAGCTGCAGGAGGAGGCGCGCCGGCTGCGCGGCGAGGCCGAGCAGCTGCGCTCCGACGCGGTCGCCGAGGGCGAGCGCATCCGTTCCGAGGCCCGGCGTGAGGCCGTCCAGCAGATCGAGGAGGCGGCCAAGACCGCCGAGGAGCTGCTCGCCAAGGCCCGCACGGACGCCGACGAGCTGCGGCAGACGGCCACCGCGGACAGCGAGAAGGTCCGTACCGAGGCCATCGAACGCGCTTCGACGCTGCGCCGTCAGGCCGAGGAGACGCTGGAGCGCACCCGCAAGGAGGCCGAGCGGCACCGCGCCGAGGCCGAGGAGCAGTCCGAGGAGCTGAAGGCCGAGGCCGAGCGGGCCGCCCGTGAGCTGCGCGAGGAGACCGAGCGCGGTGTCGAGGCCCGCAAGGCGGAGGCGGCCGAGGAACTGACCCGGCTGCAGGGCGAGGCAGAGGCCCGGCTGGCCTCCGCGGAGGAGGCCCTCGCCGACGCCCGCGCCGAGGCCGAGCGGATCCGCCGCGAGGCCGGCGAGGAGAGCGACCGGCTGCGCACCGAGGCCGCCGAGCGCATCCGTACGCTCCAGGCACAGGCCGAGGCCGAGGCCGAGCGGCTGCGCGACGAGGCCGCGTCCGACGCGTCGGCGTCCCGCGCCGAGGGCGAGGCCGTCGCCGTAAGGCTGCGCTCGGAGGCGGCGGCCGAGGCCGAGCGGCTGAAGTCCGAGGCGCAGGACACCGCCGACCGGGTGCGGGCGGAGGCGCAGGCCGCGGCCGAGCGGCTCGCCACGGAGGCCTCGGAGACGCTGGCCGCCGCGCAGGAGGAGGCCGCCCGGCGCCGCCGCGAGGCCGAGGAACTCCTCGGCGCGGCCCGGCAGGAGGCCGACCAGGAGCGGCTGCGGGCCCGCGAGCAGAGCGAGGAGCTGCTGGCCTCGGCGCGCAAGCGCGTCGAGGAGGCCCAGACCGAGGCCGTGCGCCTGGTCGAGGAGGCCGAGCGGCGGGCCGGCGAGATGGTGTCGGCGGCCGAGCAGCACGCGCAGCAGGTGCGGGACTCCGTCGCCGGGCTGCACGAGCAGGCCCAGGAGGAGATCGCCGGGCTGCGCAACACGGCCGAGCACGTGGCGGACCGGATGCGCCGCGAGGCCGAGGAGGAGTCGGACCGGGTCCGCGCCGACGCCTACGCGGAGCGGGAGCGGGCCACCGAGGACGCCAACCGGGTGCGCCGCGAGGCCCGGGACGAGTCGGAGGCGGCGAAGGCGCTCGCCGAGCGCACGGTCGCGGAGGCCATCGCCGAGGCGGAGCGGGTGCGCAGCGACGCGTCCGAGCACGCCCAGCGGGTCCGTACGGAGGCCTCGGACACCGTCGCGCGGGCCGACCAGGACGCCTCGCGCACCCGTGCGGAGGCCCGCGACGACGCCAACCGCATCCGTTCGGACGCGGCGACCCAGGCCGACACCCTGATCACCGAGGTGACGGCCGAGGCGGAGCGGCTCACCCGGGAGACCAACGAGGAGGCCGAGCGGGTCCGGGCCGAGTCCGTCGCCAAGGCCGACCGGCTGGTCGGCGAGGCCACCGACGAGGCCGAACGGCTGCGGGCCGAGGCCGCCGAGACGGTGGGCTCCGCGCAAGCGCACGCCGAGCGCGTGCGGGCCGACGCCGAGCGCGTGCGGGCCGAGGCGGAGGCGGAGGCCGACCGGCTCATGGCGCACGCCCGCGAGGAGGCCGACAACACCCTCGACCAGGCCCGCAAGGACGCCAACAAGCGGCGTTCCGAGGCCGCCGAGCAGGTCGACAAGCTCATCTCGGAGACGGCGGCCGAGGCCGACAAGCTGCTCAGCGAGGCGCAGACGCAGGCCCTGCAGACCACCGCGGACGCCGAGGGGCAGGCCGACTCCATGGTCGGCGCGGCCCGCAAGGAGGCCGAGCGGCTGGTCGCCGAGGCGACCGTCGAGGGCAACTCCAGGGTGGAGAAGGCCCGTACGGACGCCGACGAGCTGCTCGTCGGCGCGCGCCGGGACGCGACCGCCATAAGGGAGCGGGCCGAGGAGCTGCGCGACCGCATCACGGCCGAGATCGAGGCGCTGCACACACGGGCCCGTCGTGAGGCCGCCGAGACGATGAAATCCACCGGTGATCGCTGCGACGCGCTCATCAAGGCCGCTGAGGAGCAGTTGGAGAAGGCGACGGCCAAGGCCAAGGAGATCGTTTCCGAGGCGAACTCCGAGGCGGGCAAGGTGCGTATCGCCGCGGTGAAGAAGGCCGAGGGCCTGCTGAAGGAGGCCGAGCAGAAGAAGTCCACGCTCGTCCGTGAGGCCGAGGAGCTGAAGGCCGAGGCGATCCGCGAGGCCCGCCGGACGGTCGAGGAGGGCAAGCGCGAGCTGGAGGTGCTGGTCCGCCGCCGCGAGGACATCAATGCCGAGATCTCCCGTGTCCAGGACGTCCTGGTGGCGTTGGAGTCTTTTGAGGCCCCGTCGAGCGGCAAGGACGGTGGAGTCAAGACGGGTGCCGCGGCGGGTGCGACTCGTTCGGGTGGCAAGTCGTCAGAGGGCTAGCGGTGCCGGGGTGTTGCGGGTATCTTCCCGCCCCGCCCTGGCGTCACGGACACCGATTTGTGCTCGTTCTGTGCTTGCCATCTGTGCCGTCTGTGCTTTCAGGGCCTTTACGCAAAGTTTCTGGCAAGTATTCCGATGGTCGGCCACTCAAAAGGGGTGTCATTCTCCAGATCAAACGTGCATCTGCTCGATGACACGCCGCTTCGCCCCCTAGGATTCCACCTATCACCTCACCGGTCTCATTCGACAGGAACCCCATGAGCGACACTTCCCCCTACGGCTTCGAGCTTGTGCGGCGTGGATACGACCGCGCTCAGGTGGACGAACGTATCTCCAAGCTCGTCTCCGACCGTGACTCCGCTCTCGCCCGCATCACCGCTCTGGAGAAGCGCATCGAGGAGCTCCACCTCGAGACGCAGAACGCCCAGGCGGCGGTGACCGACGCCGAGCCGTCCTACGCCGGGCTCGGCGCGCGCGTCGAGAAGATCCTCCGCCTCGCCGAGGAGGAGGCGAAGGACCTGCGCGAGGAGGCCCGCCGCGCCGCCGAGCAGCACCGTGAGCTCGCCGAGTCGGCGGCCCAGCAGGTGCGCAACGACGCCGAGTCCTTCGCGGCCGAGCGCAAGGCCAAGGCCGAGGACGAGGGCGTCCGGATCGTCGAGAAGGCCAAGAGCGACGCTTCGCAGCTGCGTGCCGAGGCGCAGAAGGACGCGCAGTCCAAGCGCGAGGAGGCGGACGCCCTCTTCGAGGAGACCCGTGCGAAGGCCGCGCAGGCCGCCGCCGACTTCGAGACGAACCTCGCCAAGCGTCGCGAGCAGTCCGAGCGCGACCTGGCGTCGCGGCAGCAGAAGGCCGAGAAGCGTCTCGCGGAGATCGAGCACCGCGCGGAGCAGCTGCGGCTGGAGGCCGAGAAGCTGCGCACCGACGCCGAGCGCCGTGCCCGCCAGACGGTGGAGACCGCGCAGCGTCAGGCCGAGGACATCGTCGCGGACGCGAACGCCAAGGCGGACCGGATCCGTTCGGAATCCGAGCGCGAGCTGGCGGCGCTCACCAACCGCCGCGACTCGATCAACGCCCAGCTGACGAACGTGCGCGAGATGCTGGCGACCCTCACGGGTGCGGCGGTCGCCGCCGCGGGCACGCCGGTCACCGACGACGAGCCGATCTCCCGCGGGGTGCCGGCCCAGCAGTCCCGGTAACACGGTCGCCTGACGGCCGCGGCCGGACGAGGCGCCTTCGGGCCCGCGTCTCCCCTCCGGGGGGCGCGGGCCTTCGGTGTTCCGGGGGTGGTGACAGCCGCCGCCCAGCCGTGATGGCGATGCCCAAGAGCCCGGGGGCTTCTGCTGTCGCGCGTCTGACGGCCGTACGTGGCTGGTCGCGCAGTTCCCCGCGCCCCTTGTGGGGGCTGTCAGTACTCAGGTGGCAGGCACCCGACCCCCGTTCTAGCGTGGCCGCATGATCGAGCTCGACGGGCTGACCAAGCGGTATGGCGAGAAGGTCGCGGTGAACAATCTGACTTTCGCCGTGCGGCCCGGGGTCGTGACCGGTTTTCTCGGGCCGAACGGTGCCGGGAAATCGACGACGATGCGCATGATCCTGGGGCTGGACCGCCCGACGGCCGGGGATGTCCGGATCGACGGCACGCACTACGACCGCCTGAGGGACCCGCTGACGTACATCGGCGCGCTCCTGGACGCGAAGGCCATGCATGGTGGCCGCAGCGCCTTCAACCATCTGCTGTGCCTCGCGCAGAGCAACGGGATCCCCCGGGCCCGCGTGCACGAGGTGCTGGACACGGTCGGACTGACGTCGGTGGCGCGGAAGAAGGCGAAGGGGTTCTCGCTGGGGATGGGGCAGCGGCTCGGTATCGCCGGCGCACTGCTCGGCGATCCGCGGATCCTGATGTTCGACGAGCCCGTCAACGGCCTCGACCCCGAGGGCATCCACTGGATCCGCAACCTGATGAAGTCCCTCGCGGCCCAGGGCCGGACCGTGTTCGTGTCGTCGCACCTGATGAGCGAGATGGCGCTGACCGCCGACCACCTCGTGGTGATCGGACAGGGACGGCTCCTCGCCGACACCTCCATGGCGCTGTTCATCCAGCAGAACTCACGGTCGTACGTACGGATCCGCACTCCCCAGCGCGAACAGTTGCTCGACGCTCTGCACACCGTCGGTGTCATGGTCGTGCAGACGGGCGACGGGGCGCTGGAGGTGGACGGCGGGAAACCGGAGCAGATCGGCGAACTGGCCGGCCGGCACGGCATCGTGCTGCACGAGCTGAGCCCTCAACAGGCTTCGCTGGAGGAGGCGTTCATGCGGCTGACCGCCGAGTCGGTGGAGTACCACGCGCACGACGGCACCCCGGTGGCGAGCCCGTCGCCCGCCCCCGCCTGGGGCGCCGGCTGGAAGCGGGAGGGCTGACCATGGCCGCCGTCCAGGTCGTCCGCTCGGAGTGGACCAAGATCCGTTCGGTGGCGTCCACGGTGTGGACGCTGTCGCTGGCCGGGCTCGTCACCGTCGCGCTCGGCGTGCTGATCTCCCTGCTGTCGAAGAACGAGTTCGACAATCTGAGCCGCGACGACCGGCTCTCGTTCGACCCCACCTTCATCAGCTTCGCGGGCATGACCCTCGGCCAGCTGGCCATGATCGTGTTCGGTGTGCTGGTGGTGTCGAACGAGTACAGCACCGGCATGATCCGGACCTCACTCGCCGCCGTGCCGCAGCGCGGCACCTTCCTCTTCGGCAAGATCGCGGTGGCCACCGCACTCGCGTTCGCGGTGGGGCTCGTGACCAGCTTCGTGACGTTCTTCCTGGGACAGGCGATGCTCGGCCCGCACCGGGCCGAGATCGGCGATCCGGGCGTCCTGCGCGCGGTCTTCGGCGGCGGGCTCTACATGACCCTGATCGCGATGTTCTCGATGGGCGTCGCGGCGATGCTGCGCAGCCCGATGCTGTCGCTCGGCATCCTGATGCCGTTCTTCTTCCTGATCTCCAACATCCTCGGCAACGTCGGCGCCACCGAGAAGGTCGGCCGCTACCTCCCCGACCAGGCCGGCAGCAAGATCATGCAGGTGGTCATGCCGGTGGACGACGACACCCCGTACGGGCCCTGGGGCGGTCTCGCCGTCATGGCGCTGTGGGTGGCCGCGGCCCTGCTCGGCGGATATCTGACGCTGAAGCGACGCGACGCGTGATCGGGCGCTCGGGCGATCGCGTGATCGCGTGATCGGGCGATCAGGCATCTGACCAGCGGTTACGTACATGCCAAAGCGACCGGCCCGTGACCTGCGAGGTTTTACTTCCTCTTGGGCGGAACCGTCAGCGCCCCGATAAGCTCCTAATCCTTACGGGGGCGTGCGCCCCGACGTCCTGAGACGAGTCCGAGACGTCACGAACCGTTCGATGGGTGCGGAGCATGATCGAGGCAGTCGGCCTGACGAAGCGCTATGGCGCCAAGACAGCCGTGTACAACCTTTCCTTCCAGGTGCGGCCGGGGGCCGTCACCGGCTTCCTGGGCCCCAACGGCTCGGGCAAGTCGACGACGATGCGCATGATCCTCGGCCTGGACAATCCCACCTCCGGGCAGGTGACGATCGGCGGCTACCCGTACCGCAAGCTGCCCAACGCGGCCCGCCAGGTCGGCGCCCTCCTCGACGCCAAGGCGGTGCACGGTGGCCGGCACGCCCGCAACCACCTGCTGTCCCTCGCCCAGCTGTCGGGCATCCCGGCCCGCCGGGTGGACGAGGTGCTCGGTGTCGTCGGCCTCCAGGACGTGGCCAAGAAGCGCTCCAAGGGCTTCTCCCTCGGCATGGGCCAGCGGCTCGGCATCGCCGCCGCCCTGCTCGGCGACCCCCAGGTCCTGCTCTTCGACGAGCCGGTCAACGGCCTCGACCCCGAGGGCATCCTCTGGGTCCGCAACCTGATGAAGGCGCTCGCAGCCGAGGGCCGCACGGTCTTCGTCTCCTCGCACCTGATGAGCGAGATGGCACTGACCGCCGACCACCTCATCGTCATCGGGCGCGGGCAGCTGCTCTCCGACATGAGCATCAAGGACTTCATCTCGGCGAACTCCGCCGACTTCGCGCGCGTACGCACCCCGGACAGCGAGCCGCAGCAGCGCGAGAAGCTGACGGCGGCGCTGACCGAGGCGGGGGGCCAGGTGCTGCCCGAGCAGGACGGGGCACTGCGTGTCATGGGTCTGCCGCTGCCCCGGATCAGCGACCTCGCGCACGGCGCCGACGTGCGGCTGTGGGAGCTGTCGCCGCACCAGGCCTCGCTGGAGGAGGCGTACATGCGGATGACGCAGGGCGCCGTCGACTACCGCTCGACGACCGACCAGAAGGCCGGTCTCCAGCAGCCCCTGCCGCCCGGCGCGCAGCCGCCGATGCCGGTGCCCGGACAGGGCCAGCCGGGCTGGTACGCGCCTCCGGCACCGCAGCAGGGCGGTCAGCCTTACGCGCCGCAGGGCCAGCCGGCGCCGCAGGGCCAGCCGCCGGCCGGTCCGTACGGCGCTCCGGCGCCCGGGGCGCCCGCTCAGGCGCCCGCGCAGCCCCAGCCGAACCCGTACGCCCAGTCCGCGCCCCCGGTCGCGCCCCCGGCCCCCGCGCAGCCCGCCGCCGCGCCGGCGCCCGCCCCCTCCCCCGCACCCGCGGCCCCCGCGCCCGCCGCCGACCTGACGAAGTCCGAGGACGCCCGATGAGCACGCCCCAGCCGCACCTCGCGCAGCAGCCGCCCGCCCCCGCCTGGCAGGGCGCGCCGGGCACGTCGTACACCTCGCCGATCCCGATCGTGCGCACCCACCTGGGGCACGCGATCTCCTCCGAGTGGACGAAGATCAAGTCGGTCCGCTCGACGATGTGGACGCTGGGCGTCTTCGTCGTCCTGGTGATCGGCCTCGGTCTGCTCTTCGCCCTGATCGCCGCCTCCACGGACATGAACCTGGAGGGCGAGTCGCCGCTGGGTCTCGGTCTGTTCGGGCTGATGATCGGCAGCGTCTGCATCATCACGCTCGGGGTGCTGACCACCGCGTCCGAGTACGGCACGGGAATGATCCGGACGACGATGACGGCCTGCCCGAGCCGGGGCCGGGTGCTGCTCGCGAAGGCCATCGTGTTCTTCGCGCTCACCTTCACGGTCACCCTGGTCACCACCGCGTTCGTCGGCTTCGTCCAGGTGGCGATCCTGGAGGACAGCGGCGCGGTGAGCCCCGACGGCGAGGAGTGGTTCAAGGCCACGGTCGGCGTGAGTCTCTTCCTCGCGCTCTTCGGGCTGCTGTCGCTGCTGATGGGCTCGTTGATCCGGCACTCCGCCGGCGCGATCACCATCATGCTCGGAGTCTTCCTCGCGCCGCTGGTCATCGCGATCTTCATGTTCTCGGAGTCGCTGAAGGACGTGCAGGAGTTCCTGCTGGAGTACTCGATCCCGAGTCAGCTCAGCGTCTTCTACGGTGCGGAGCTCAGCCAGTCCGGCCCGTCGGGCTGGGACCCGCTGTGGATCATGCTCGTCCTGGTGACGGCCGCGTTCGTCGGCGCGTACGCCCTGCTGGAGAAGCGGGACGTCTGACCGAGGACGACGACGGAAGTCCGCGAGGTGTCAGAACCTCGGCGCGTTACGGGACCGCTGCACCCGCGAGGTGCGGCGGTCCTTCGCGTTCCAGCAGGCCTTGTGCCAGTGCCGGCGCTCGTCGACGCCCGAGTGCTCGGGCCAGGCGACGACATGCGGCACCCCGGAGGCGATCATCTGGTCGCAACCGGGGCAGCGGTAGGTCTTGCCGGCCGCACTGGCGCCCGCCACATGGCGCACGCTCCACTCCTCGCCCCGCCAGGGCTCGCTGGTCTGCCAGCCGCCGTACCGGTCCGACCGGTCCTCCTCCGCGCTGCGGCCTGACGGACCCGACTGCCCCGACGAGGCATTGTCCTTGGGGCGGTTGCGACGCGGGGACACGGGACACCTCACGGGGCTATACAGGGAGCAGGGTTGGTGTCCAGCCTACGCGGGCCCGGTGGGGGTACGCGTACGTCGCCAATCCCCTCAGAACGCCCTCCGCCCGGCGCATTCTGCAGACAATCCGCAAATCTCGTCGCCAGGCCGTGTCTTCGGCACGTGTCACGGGGTTATGCCGGTGGGGGAGCTCCCGAGTCGGAGCCGAGGAAGCAGGAAGAGCGATGCACGTAGGAACATTTGTACTGGGCGCCCAGTTCCCCGGCCAGGGCCAGGGGGAGGCGCTCCACCGGGCGGTACGGACCGCGGAAGTGGCCGACGAGGCGGGCCTGGACGCGGTCTGGCTGGCCGAGCACCACTTCGTGCCGTACGGCACCTGTCCGTCGGCGATCACCCTCGCCGCGTTACTGCTGGGGCGCACCCGGCGCATCCGGGTCGGCACCGCGGTCAGCGTGCTGCCCACGACGCACCCCGTGGCCCTGGGCGAACAGGCCGCGCTGCTCCACGTGACCTCCGGGGGACGCTTCTCCCTGGGCGTGGGGCGCGGTGGGCCGTGGGTCGATCTGGAGGTGTTCGGCTCCGGTCTCGGGGCGTACGAGAAGGGCTTCCCGGAATCACTCGATCTGCTCATGCGCTGGCTGCGTGAGCCCTCGGTGTCGGCCTCGGGGGAACGATTCAGCTTCCGCGAGGTGACGGTCGTCCCGAGGCCGGCGGAGGACCTGGACGAGACCCCGGGCCCGGAGGTCGTCGTCGCCTGCACCTCACCGACGAGTGTGAAACTGGCGGCCGAGCGCGGTCTTTCGATGCTCCTCGGCATGCACGTCGGGGACGAGGAGAAGGCGGAGATGGTCGCGCTGTGGCGCAACTGCGCCCGGGCGGCGGGCCGTTCGCCGGAGGAGATCTCCGGCGCGGCCCATGTCTCGGCCGGCGTCTGCCAGATCGCGGACCGGCGCACCGACGCCGTGGAGGCGCTCACCAAGGCGATGCCGGGCTGGCTGAAGCAGGGCCTCGACGCGCATGTGACCGTCGACGGCCGCGCCCGCGCGATGCGGGACCCGCTGGCCTACACCGAACTCCTCTGCGGGCTGCACCCGGTGGGCACTCCGCGGCTGTGCGCCGACCGGCTGGCGGCGACGAGCGAGCGGACGGGCATCTCCCGCTTCGCCCTGCTCGTCGAGGGCTCCGGCGATCTGGCGGCGACGGAGGAGAACGTACGGCGACTCGGTGCCGAGGTGCTGCCTCACCTCGGCTGAGCCACTGCGAGGAGCTTGCCGCCCCGGTTACCGATGCACCTCCCGCGATGGGAGCGGCAAGCTGTGGCGCGTCATGCCCTCAGCAGTCCCGGAGTTCCGGGGACTGGTTGAGGAGCTGGCCGCGGATCGAGGTGAAGCGGGCCAGCCTGTCGTCCACCGACGGGTCCAGTGGGAACACCGCCACCCGGTGGCAGTTCTGGAAGGCCAGCCGTACACCGAAGTGCCGCTGCAGCGCGCCGCGAATCGCGTCACTGGCGAGCGCGCGCAGCAACTGCCCGCGCGCCTGCTCGTCCGGCGGGGGCGTCTGGTTGTCGGCGAACTCTCCGCCGTCGACCTTCAGCTGTGCCACCAGAGAGCTGATCATCTCCCACGCGTAAGGAAGGGAGGTCCGGACGCAGTCGACGAAGGCGGCTTCGTCGACCTCGCCTCGCTCGGCCTGTTCGAGTAGGGCCGGTGAGACGTCGAGCGACATGGGTACTCCTCTCGCACCCCCACGACAACAGGGGTTGACGGACAAGGGCGGAGATCGGGTCGGCGAACACGCAGAGTGCACGCTTCGCGACCTCCAGTTTCTACGGTAAGCAACCGAACGTGACCGCACCAGGAGATTGCGCGCACCGACAGGGCGTGTGACGCACACAATCAGCCAATGCCGAACAGGAGTTGACAGCGGCACATGCCGGGGGACGACGAAGGCCCACGTGAGAGGCGGGAGAACGTGACGGAGTGCGACAGGCGCCGGGCGGGGGCGCCGGGTCCGTCGCACGGCGCCCGCCGGGGCGCGCCGGCAAAGGAGGGGGCTCGGGCGTCGGCCGTCGCGGCGGTCGAATCGCGCGCACCCCTCGGCGTCGAGTAGCGTTGCCGACCATGCGTCTCGTCATTGCCCGCTGCTCCGTCGACTACGCGGGCCGGCTCACCGCCCATCTCCCCTCGGCCCCCCGCCTGATCCTGGTGAAGGCGGACGGCAGCGTCTCGATCCACGCGGACGACCGGGCCTACAAGCCCCTCAACTGGATGTCGCCGCCCTGCACCCTGAAGGAGGGTTCCGGGGACGAGCAGGGCGTCTGGACCGTCATCAACAAGGCGGGCGAGAAGCTCATCATCACGATGGAGGAGGTCCTCCACGACTCCTCGCACGAGCTGGGTGTGGACCCCGGGCTGATCAAGGACGGCGTCGAGGCGCATCTGCAGGAGCTCCTCGCCGACCGCATCGAGACCCTGGGCGAGGGCTACACCCTGATCCGCCGCGAGTACATGACGGCGATCGGCCCCGTCGACATCCTGTGCCGCGACGCCGACGGCGCGACCGTGGCGGTGGAGATCAAGCGGCGCGGTGAGATCGACGGCGTGGAGCAACTCACGCGTTACCTGGAGCTGTTGAACCGCGACCCGCATCTCGCGCCGGTCCGCGGCATCTTCGCCGCCCAGGAGATCAAGCCCCAGGCGCGGGTCCTCGCCACCGACCGCGGCATCGGCTGCGCGGTCCTCGACTACGACGCCCTGCGCGGCATCGAGGACGACAAACTGCGCCTGTTCTAGGGGCGGTCACCGGGGCCGCCCGGGAACGACCGGTGGGCATGGAGGCCCCGTTCCCCGGCGGCGCCCTCCCCCCGGGGCCTCATGGCGCGACAGACGATCCACGAGCTCGACGTCGGCATCGTGGCCCCCTCCGGCCGCGAGGTCGCCGCACAACCGCGCCGCCAGCTGGGGGGCTAGTCGCCGGCGTACCGGCGGGCGGACTCGTTCTCCTGGGCCATGCGCCGCAGTGCCAGCAGCGCGGGCTCCAAGAGGACGGTCAGCAGCAGGGCGCGCTCGGCGGCCTCCAACGGGTCCTCGATCCCGTCGAGTTGGTCGAGGTCGAGGGTCGCGGTGCGCTCCGCGAGCCGGGCGTACGGCAGCAGCACCTGCCAGTCGAGCGGGGCGCCCAGGGTGCGCAGCGTGGACAGGGTCTCGGCCAGCACCGCGCGCGCGGGCGCCGCCTCATGCACGTTCCACCCCAGCTCCTCGACCAGGGCGTCGACCTTCCCCGTCTCCGAGGGGGCCTCGGCGGGTTCCTCGGTAAGCCGGATGGCCCCCAGGGCGAAGCCCAACTGGACGTGGGTGTCCCCGGCGTGCTCCGCCAGGGCGCCCAACAGCTCCCGGGTGGTGCTCACGGACAGCCCCCGCACACCGATCAGCGCACGGATCAGCCGGAGCCTGCGGACATGGCTCTCGTCGTACTCGGCCTGTGTCGCGGAGATCTGCCGTCCGGCCGGGAGCAACCCCTCGCGCAGGTAGTACTTGATCGTCGCGACAGAGACACCGCTGCGGCGGCTCAGCTCGGAGATTCGCATCGGTCGTCCCCCGCACTAGAAGTTGGATACCTTCACTGTCTAACATAGATAGTGAAGGTATCCAACATCTCTCCGGAGAGGGACACAGCCATGCCCACCTTGCGCTGGACCACGATCAGCACCCCCGCACCGGACACCGAGGCGTTCGTCATGGCCTCCCGGCTGGAGGTCCGCTCGTTCCAGGACGTACCGCGCTTCTTCCTCCAGTCCCTGTCCGCGTGGAAGCAGGTCTCCCGCGCCCCCGGGGCCTACGGCGCCTCCTTGATCGCCGAGCCCCTGAAGCGCACGTTCTGGACCCTGTCGGCGTGGGAGGACAAGGACGCGCTCTACGCGTACGCGAGGACCGAACCGCACCGGTCGATCATGAGCGGCCTGCGGTCCACGGTGAAGGACTCGGTCTTCACCTTCTGGCAGGCCCCCGCGGCCGAGCTGCCCATCGCCTGGTCGGAAGCCCGCCGCCGCCTCGCCGAGGAGCAGGCGCGGAGCGCTTCCTGATCCTCACCGGCCACGCCTTCCGCGCCCCTTCCATGAGGAGAGACCCACCATGACGTTGTCCGAGGAACAGGCGGTTCTCGACAGTCCCGCCCCGGAACCGGCCGCCCCCGGCGAGCGGCGCGCACCCCTGTGGCTCGCCGTCGTCGCGTGCAGC
Organism: Streptomyces sp. ATCC 21386; assembly: GCF_018728545.1. Lineage (NCBI taxonomy): Bacteria > Bacillati > Actinomycetota > Actinomycetes > Kitasatosporales > Streptomycetaceae > Streptomyces > Streptomyces sp. ATCC 21386. The sequence goes on along the minus strand of NZ_JAAVVL010000001.1, from coordinate 1,686,267 downwards.
CTGCCCATGTTCATGGTCGCGCTCGACAACCTCGTCGTCTCCACGGCCCTGCGGACCCTGGCGGTCGACCTGGAGGCGAACACCCAGCAGCTCCAGTGGTTCGTCAACGCCTACGTCCTGAGCTTCGCCTGCCTGTTGATGACCGGCGCTGCGCTCGGCGACCGGTTCGGCCGCCGCACGGTCTTCGTCGCCGGCATCGTCGCGTTCACGCTGGCCTCCATCGGCTGCGGCCTGTCCGACACCAGCGCCCAGCTGATCACCTTCCGCACCCTCCAGGGCTTCGGGGCGGCCGCGGTCATGCCGCTGTCGCTGACCCTGCTCTCCCAGGCTGTCCCCGAGCGCCTGCGCGGGATGGCGCTCGGCATCTGGTCCGGCGTGAGCGGCCTGGCCGTGGCCATGGGCCCCGTGGTGGGCGGCGCGGTGGTCGACGGCCTCGACTGGCGGTGGATCTTCTGGATCAACGTGCCGGTGTGCCTGGTCGCCGTACCGCTCGTCCTGGTGACCCTGCGGGAGAGTTCGCTGCCCGGCTCGCGCCTCGACCTGGTCGGCATGCTGCTGGCGGCGGCCGGACTGTGCGCCGTGGTGTGGGCGATCGTGCACGGCGAGCCGGACGGCTGGACCTCGACGAGGGTTTTGGGCGCCTTCGCGGGCGGCGGCGTGCTGCTGGTCGCCTTCGTCGCCTGGGAGGCCCGGTCCGCCGATCCCATGCTGCCGCTGTCCTTCTACCGGGTGCGTGCCTTCACCCTCACCAACATCGTCTCGGCGACGATGTACTTCGGCGTCTTCGGCTCCCTGTTCCTGCTGGCCCAGTACCTCCAGCTGGTGCCTGAGCGCACCCCGCTGGAGGCCGGTGTCCGCACCCTCGCCTGGACCCTCATGCCGATGTTCGTCGCCCCCGTCGCCGGGCTCCTCACCGACAAGGTCGGCGGCGGCCGTCTGATGGCGCTCGGCCTGTTCCTCCAAGGCGTGGGGCTGGGCTGGATCAACCTGGTCGCGGAGACCGACACGGCCTACGCCGCCCTGGTCGGCCCGATGATCGTGGCGGGCATCGGCATGGGCTTCGTCTTCGCCCCCACCGCCGCGGTCGTCCTCGGCTCGGTCGCCAAGGAGCACGCGGGGAAGGCGTCCGGCGCCAACAGCACCGTCCGCGAGATCGGCGGCGCGCTCGGTATCGCCGTGCTCAGCACCGTGTTCGTGGCGCACGGCAGCATGCGCACCCCGCACGCGTTCGTCGACGGCCTGCAGCCCGCGGTGTGGGTCGGCGTGGCCGTCGTCCTCGGCGGCGCCCTGTGCGCCCTCGCCATCCCCCGCCACCCGCGCCCGCCCGCGACGACATCGCCCGACGGCGACTGAGCCGACCCGGCGAGGCCGACGGGCGACCCCGCGGGGCCCGGACGCCGTGCCCGCGAGACCCAGGCCGTCCATCCACGCGTGTCGCGCTCGGGCGCCGAGCACTGCGGGCGGCCGCAGTCCCAGCGGGCCAGGTCGACTCCGTGGCGCAGGCCGCCGTCCCCGCCAGGCCCAACAGCCCTCCCCGCGAGGCGCGGTGGCCGGCACGTCGACCCCTGCTCCGGGGCATGCGCGGTCCGCGTCGACGCTCCGCCCGGCCACCGGCCCTCCGTCTCCCACGAGGGCATCTCGTGCACGTGGGAGACGGCCGCATCCGTAGCCGTCAGGCCACCGTGTCGGCCGGCGGCACGGGTGCGCTTGCCGAGGTGCCCGTCCCCGTGGGGGCGGTCGCGGTGTCGGTGGTGCCGGGCGGCGGCGGGTCGTCGGTCGGATCGTCCGTCGGGTCGTCCGTGGGATCGTCCGTCGGGTCACCGGTGGGATCGTCGGTCGGATCGCCCGTGGGGTCGTCCGTCGGATCGCCCGTGGGGTCCGTCGTCGGGTCGTCGGACGGCGTCGGCTTCGGCGAGGTCTTCGACGGGGACGGCGTCGGCTTGCCCGACGGCCCCTTCGTGCCGCTCGGGTCGTCCGACGGCCCCGCCGTGTCGGTCGGTGTCGGGTCGTCCGAGGTGCCGTAGGTGCCGTCGGGGCCCGGGTCCGTCGGTTCGGGCAGGGCGCCCGGGGTGTCGTCCTCGTCCCCGGCCTTGGGGCGGTCCGCGACGAGGCCGCCGTCGTCGGTGCCCTCGCTGGCGGACGGGTTGACGCCGACCCGCTCGGCCGGGGTGTCGCCGTTGCGGTCGGAGGTCGCGCCGAGGGTCACGACGGTGCCCAGGACGGCCGCGAGGAGCGCACCCGCACCCGCCGCGACCATGTTGCGCCGGGCACCGCCGACGAGGCTCTTGAGGCTGCTCAGCCGGTGCGCGGGCGACGTGGAGCCGATCCGCTGGGTGACGAGCGTCGTTTCCTTGGCCGCAGGGGCGGAGGCGGCTCCGCCGTACCCGGCCGCGCCCGATCCCCACGCCCCCGATCCGGTCGGCGTACCGAGACCGGCACCGTGCGACGCCGTGGCCCCGTAGCCGACCGCGCCGAGGCCCGCCGTACCGAGTCCCGCGCCGGTCGAGCCGGCCGGCGGGTACGCGGACGGCACGCCCCCGGGCGGTGAGGCCGACTCCTCGTGCCGGGCGTTCGGCACCTCCTCCCCCGCCGCCGTGCGCCCGCCGGGCGGTGTCGCCCCGGAGCGGTCGGCGACCAGGGCGAGGGCCCGGCGTCCGGCGACGGTGCCGCGCTTGTCGGCGAGGACGTTGCGCAGCCCGATGGAGGCCTCCAGCTCCGCCCGGGCCCGCTCCAGCTGCCCGGAGCAGAGCGCGAGGACGCCCAGCTCGTGGTGGAAGTAGGCCTGCTCGCCGGTCTCACCGGCGAGACCGGCCGCCTCGGCGCCTGCCCGCAGCGAACGCTCCCAGGCGTTCCAGCGCAGCCCGGCGGCGAACGCGGGCGCCGCCTGGCGGGCCAGCACCACGGCGGCGCTCTCGTCGTCCTCGCCGACCGGGACCGTCGTCGGCACGAGCGCGGTGAGGGCGGCCAGGACGGCGTCCGCCTCGGCCGAGACCCGCTCGGGGGTGACCGAGGGGTGCCCGGCCCACCAGGCGTAGTGCTGGGCGGCGGTGTGGGCGCGCGCCTCCGTGTCGTCGGCGTACCCGGCGGCCTCCAGCTGCGTCCGCACCCCGGCGGCGAGCCGGTAGCGGGCGCCGACAGGTGTCACCAGGGCGCAGCCGACCAGCTCGCCGAGGGCGGCGTCGGCGTGGGTGTCACCCACCAGGGCGGGCAGGTGGGCCTGGTGCGGGATCTCGCCATCGAGCGCGACGGCGAACCTGAGGGTCTCGCGGGCCGAGGCGCTCAGCCGGGAGGCGAGCAGCGCGGCGGGCGCGGCACCCTCGGCGAGCGAGGGCAGGGGCAGGTCGTGCCCGTCCGGGACGGCGTCGACGGGCATGTCGACGGGCGGTGCCTCCTGGAAGACCCCGAACTCGTCGACGGCGTCGGCACCGGCCCGCTGCCGGTCCCGCTGCCTGAGCAGCGCCCCGGCCTGGGTGAAGCGCAGGGGCAGGCCTTCGGACTCGAACCAGAGGTCACCGGCCCAGTTCGACTCGTCCTCGGTGAGGGGCCGCCCGACGGCACGCTCCAGAAGCTGTTCGCTGCCGGCCCGGTCGAAGCCGCCGAGGAGGATCTCCTCCAGGGGCGCGTCGTTGGAGGGCAGCGGGATGTCGGGGGTGGCGGCGATCAGGAAGGCGCACTCGGGGGTGGCGTCGAGCAGTTCGTCGAGCGCGATCCCACCGAACTCCAGGTCGTCCAGGACGACGACCGCGCCGATGTCCTTCACGATGTCGAGGATCTGCTGCCGGGCGGGCCGGTACAGGGGTGTGCTGTACACGGCTGCGAACAGTTCGTACAGCAGGTCGTCGACCGTGCGCCGGAAACCGCTCAGCCGGACGACACCGTCGGGGGCCAGATCCGCGCAGTCCTCGGCGACCGCGTCGAGGAGTGTGGTGCGACCGGAGCCGCGTGCTCCGGTCAGGCGCACGGAGCGGCCGCGCGCGAGCAGCCGTACGAGGCGTGCTCTCTCCTCGTCGCGCCGGAGCAGGGGCAGCCGGGGCAGCGAGGGGCCCGGGGGCACCGGCGGCCGGGCGGCGCGGTCGACGGCGGCACGCTCGGCGGGTGCGTGCTTCACGGGCTGACCAGGCAGTTCGCCCGGTGGGCAGTTCTCTATCTCGCTGCCGTCGACGGGGTTGACGGTCAGCAGGAAGTCGCCGGAGACGAGCTGGACGGTGCGGGCGAGCGCCGGGGCGTGCCGGTCGAAGTCCTGTGTCAGCGCGTCGCGTGGCGGACGCTTGCTCGGCGCCTGTCCGTCGTCATGGCCGTACTCTTCGGGTCCCGGGTTGTTCGGGTCCATCGGTCCTAGCCCCCCAAAAGCGTCTCGTGTGCTGGAGCCCCTCCCGGCCGTGTCGCACACCGCGCTGTCGCTTCTGGTCCGGAACCCGCTCGAGGGTAGCTGGCAGCGGGCAGCCGAACCCTAAACCTTCGCACAGTATCTCCGACAGTCCGGGGTCCCGCGCCGTCCGAGACATCACAGTCTCGTGAGGATTGCGAACGTGGTGCGTTTCGCCCTCATGGTCCGCACTGGTCCACGAGGTCTCATGACCCCCATGACGACCGGAGGGGTCAGGCCGACCGGAGGGTCATGCCGACCGGGTGTCCCGCACACACGGAGCCATACGTACGAACCCGCACACGCGTTCACACGCGGGGCAGTGACTCCAGACCGATTCCGCCCTCGATCGCGAGGATGCGGTGCAGCCGGGTGGCCACGAGCAGCCGCTGCATCTGCGGCGGCACATCGCGCAGCACGAGCCGCCGTCCGCACCGTCCCGCCCGCCGGTGGGCTCCCATGATCACCCCGAGTCCGGTGGCGTCCCAGGAGTCCAGCTCTGACAGGTCGAGCACCAGGTCGCCGGCTCCGTCGTCGACGGCCGAGTGCAGGACCGTACGGGCGTCCGCCGCGCTGCGTACGTCGAGGCGGCCCCCGACGACCAGCTCGGCGTGGTCGCCCCTGATGTACATAAGCGCTCCCCGTGAGTGCGTCTCGTACTCCGTGATGTGGGTGATGCAACGTCTGACGGCGTTTGACACCGAGAGGTTGCCGTCTGTGAGCGAACCGATACCGAATTCACCTCAAGGGGTGAAGCCGGAGAGGCTCATGCGTTCACATGCGTGGGAGGGGCCGCCCGTGAAGCGTGGGCCGGCGTCGGCCGGACCTGCGTCAGTAGGTGTAGAAGCCCTGCCCGCTCTTGCGTCCGATGTCACCGGCGTCCACCATCCGGCGCATCAGCTCCGGAGGGGCGAACTTCTCGTCCTGCGACTCGGTGTAGATGTTGCTCGTGGCGTGCAACAGGATGTCGACGCCCGTCAGATCGGCCGTGGCCAGGGGCCCCATCGCATGGCCGAAGCCCAGCTTGCAGGCGAGGTCGATGTCCTCGGCGGTGGCGACGCCCGACTCGTACAGCTTCGCCGCCTCGACGACGAGGGCGGAGATGAGACGGGTCGTCACGAACCCGGCGACGTCACGGTTGACGACGATGCAGGTCTTGCCGACCGACTCGGCGAACTCCCGCGCGGTGGTGAGCGTCTCGTCACTCGTCTTGTAGCCGCGCACCAGTTCGCAGAGCTGCATCATCGGCACCGGCGAGAAGAAGTGGACGCCGACGACCCGCTCGGGCCGCTCGGTGGCCGCCGCGATCTTGGTGATCGGGATGGCGGAGGTGTTCGAGGCGAGCACGGTGTCCTCGCGGACGACCTTGTCGAGGGCCCGGAAGATCTCGTGCTTCACCTCCAGCTTCTCGAAGACGGCCTCGACGACGATGTCCGCGTCGGCCGCCGCGTCGAGGTCGGTGGTGGCGGTGATCCGCCCCAGCGCCGCCTCGGCGTCCCCGGCCGCCAACTTCCCCTTGCTCACGAACTTGTCGTACGACGCCTCGATGCCGCCGATGCCACGGTCGAGCGCCTCGTCGGTGACGTCACGCAGGACGACGTCCCAGCCCGCCTGCGCGGACACCTGGGCGATCCCGGACCCCATGAGTCCGGCTCCGATCACGGCGAGCTTCCGTGCCACTGTGCGACTCCCCTGGTACGCGCTGTTGATGTGTTGCCTCTCCGGCGGACACTAGCGCCCGTGAGGGGCCGTGTGACCGCTTAGTAACGCGAGTCACGTCTCAACAGACGGACATCACACCGGCGACACTCACTCGAAGGGTTGTACGGCCCAGTTGGGCATCCGCCCGCCCAACAGGCCCTCCCCGCCACACAGGAGAAGAAGCACCCCTCGTCACACTTCGTCCGGATTGCACCGGGAGAGCGTGGCACGCCCTATGACGGCCGTCACCGTCCGGCTGATCCAGGCGATCTGACCGGCGATCAGCGAGGGAGGGGAGTCGGCGGCGCGGGCTCTTGCCGCGGGGCGGGGCACCTGACCGGATCGCCGTCCGCGGGGGTCCGGACATGGTGGCCGGTGGGGCGGGCACGGCGGACGACATCCCGAGTGCGCTCCCGCCGCGGCACGGCGGCTCGACCGACGCCGCACTCCAGGAGGCCCTGTGGCTTCTCCCCGGCTCACGGCTCACCGATGTCCCGCGGGTCCCGCCGCGCCCCTGGCCCCCGGTCGCCGGCCGGACGGCGTCCCGGCGGCCGCTCCCCCACCGCACCCCGTGACGGTGGGCACACGGGTCGTCCGGACGGGCCCGTCGTAACTACGCTGGTCACATGGTCAATCTGACGCGCATCTACACCAGGACCGGCGACCAGGGCACCACCAACCTCGGCGACATGAGCCGGGTGCCCAAGAGCGATCCGCGGATCTCGGCGTACGCGGACACCAACGAGGCCAACGCGGCGATCGGGACGGCGATCGCACTGGGCGGCCTGGACCAGGAGGTCGTCAAGGTCCTCGTGCGGGTGCAGAACGATCTCTTCGACGTGGGCGCCGACCTTTCCACGCCCGTCGTCGAGAACCCCGAGTTCCCGCCCCTGCGGGTGGAGCAGTTCTACATCGACAAGCTGGAGGCGGACTGCGACCGCTTCAACGGGGAGCTGGAGAAGCTGCGCTCCTTCATCCTGCCCGGCGGCACCCCCGGCGCGGCCCTGCTGCACCAGGCCTGCACGGTGGTCCGGCGCGCCGAGCGCTCGACCTGGGCCGCGCTGGAGGATCACGCCGACGCGATGAACCCTCTCACCGCGACCTACCTCAACCGTCTCTCCGACCTCCTGTTCATCCTCGCGAGGACGGCGAACAAGGAGGTCGGGGACGTGCTGTGGGTCCCGGGCGGCGACCGGTAGCCACTCCTTGTCGCGCTCACGCGAAGCGGCAACGGCTCTCGCGGAGCGGCAGCGGTCCCCACGCGCACAGCACCAGGCTGATCGCGAAGGTGGCGGCCCTCTCCACCAGGTTCCTCGCCGCCCGGCCGACCGTCCCGCCCCGCGCGCCGCTCATCGTCCGATCCGCTCCTTCGCGTACCCGGAGTCCCGGTCCCCGTCCCCCCGCCCGTCCGGCTCCTTCTTCGGCCAGATCGTGTAGGCGAGCGCGACCAGACCGTGGATGCCGGCGGCCCGCAGGGCGACCCACTGGAACGACCTCAGCGATTCGACGTTCCCGTCGTCGCCGACGTACCAGACGGCCAGCTGGAGCAGGGCCAGCGCCACTCCGGTCGCCACCAGCGTCCGGACCCAGAGCCTGCCCTCGTGGCGGGCCCTGGCCAGGCCGTACTTGGGCGGCCCGGTCGGCTTGGGCCCGCCGGCCAGGCGATGTGCCGCGTGGCCGTCCAGCCACCGGATCATGTAGTGGCCGTAGCCCACGGTGAAGCCGATGTAGAGCGCCGCCACCCCGTGCTCCCAGCTCGGCTCGGCCCCGTTCTTCAGGTCGATCGCGGTCACGACGAACAGCACCAGCTCCAGCACGGGCTCGCAGAGCAGCAGCACGACACTGGCCCGGCGCTTCTTCAACAGGTAGCGGACGGCCAGGGCCAGGGCCAGCAGCACCCAGAAGCCGACCTCGCAGGCGATGATCAACGCGACGATCACGATGCGCTCCTCTCGTTCACCCTTCCAGGCTCCCGGCCGTCGCCCCCGGAATCGTCGTCGGCGGTGACGAAGTCGCGGTACATCGAAAGATGCAGTGCGGGACCGTTCCCGGGCACCAGGCGACGGGCTCCCGTCCCGTGTTGGATGGAGGGCATGGCCGTACGACCGCCCCGCCCGCACCGCGTGGACCTGTACATCGCCGCCGCCGGACTCCTCGGCGGCCTGCTGCTGTGGGGCCTCGGCCTCGACACCCGCACGCCCCGCGACGGCATCGTGGTGCTCGAGAGCCCCTGGTGGGTCCTGCCGCCCCTCGTCGTGACCGCCGGCTGCGAGGCACTGCGCCGCGTGATGCCCCGCACGGCCCTGCTGGTGGGCTGGGCCGCGCTGACCCTGGACACCATCACCCAGGGCAGCCTGATCACGGTCCTGATGTTCACGGACCTGGTCTACGCGGCCGTGCTGTACGGCCCGCCCAGCACGGCCCGCCGGGTGCCCTGGGTCTCCGGACTGGTGACCATCGCCTTCACCGTGGTCCCGATCGCGGCCTTCCGGAAACCGGAGGCGCTGCTGATCGGGGTGGTCGTCGGCCTGGTCTCCCTCATGCCCGCCGCCACCGGCTGGATCGTGCGCAACCACCGCGATGCCGCCGAGGCGGCCCGGCTGCGTGCCGAGCAGACGGCCCTGCTGGCGGAGATGGACCGGGCCCAGGCCGTCGTCTCCGAACGGGCGCGCATGGCGAGGGAGTTGCACGACATGGTCGCCAACCACCTCTCGGCGATCGCGATCCACTCCACCGCCGCGCTCTCCCTCGACGACCCCGGCACCTCCAAGGAGGCCCTCGGGGTCATCCGTGAGAACAGCGTCGCGGGGCTCGCCGAGATGCGCCGGCTGATCGGCATCCTGCGGGATTCGAGCGACGACACCGAGCCGTCCGCCGCACCCACGCTCGACGGCCTCGGCTCCCTCGTCGAGGGCGCCCGCACCAACGGTCTCGACGTCACCCTTGACGCCGACCACGCCGCCGCCCTCCCCGCCCCCGTAGAGCTGGCGGCCTACCGCATCGTCCAGGAGTCACTCACCAACGCCCTCAAACACGCCTCCCCCGGCCGGGTCTGCGTGGTGCTGCGGCAGCCGGACGGCTCCCTCGCCATCTCCGTGACCAGCCCGTACGGCGACCGCGACGGGCCGAGCGCACCCGGTTCCGGCGCTGGTCTGGTCGGGATGCGGGAGCGGGTCGCCCTGCTGGGCGGCACCTTCGAGGCGGGCCCCGAGAGCTTGGTGCACGGCAAGATCTGGAGCGTCCGCGCCACCCTGCCCGTCACCCAAGGAGAACCCGCATGATCCGTGTGCTCGTCGCCGAGGACCAGTCCGCCGTACGGGCCGGGCTGGTGCTCATCCTGCGCAGCGCGCCGGACATCGAGGTGGTGGCCGAGGCGGCGGACGGCGAACGGGCGGTGGCGCTCGCCCGTGAACTGCGGCCCGACCTGGTGCTGATGGATGTGCAGATGCCGCGCCTGGACGGGGTGTCGGCAACCCGGCAGGTGGTCGCCGAGGGACTGGCCGACGTCCTCGTGCTGACCACCTTCGACCTCGACGAGTACGTGTTCGGGGCGCTGCGGGCCGGGGCCGCCGGGTTCCTGCTGAAGAACACGGAGGCGAGGGACCTGATCGAGGCCGTGCGGGCGGTGGGGCGCGGCGAGGGTCTGATCGCCCCGGCGGTCACCCGGCGGCTGATCGCGGAGTTCGCCGCCAAGCCCGTACGGGAGCCGGCGGTCGATCCGTCCGTCCTCGACTCCCTCACCCGGCGGGAGCGGGAGGTCCTCTCCTGTCTGGGCGAGGGGCTGTCGAACGCGGAGATCGCCGGGCGGCTGGACATGGCCGAGGCGACGGTGAAGACGCACGTCAGCCGACTGCTGGGGAAGCTCGATCTGCGCAGTCGCGTGCAAGCGGCGGTACTGGCGCAGGAGTTGGGTGTCTGACCCCGGTCTGCCTCGCCCAGGGGTGTCGGCGCGGGCGCAGTGGTCCAGACCCATTGACCTATGGTCCAGACCTTTCTATTCTCGGCCCACTGCGCCACGTCATGCTCATGCAACAAGACACCCCACAAGGAGGCGCACATGCGCTTCAGGCACAGAGCCATAGCGGGTCTCGCGACCCTGCTGCTCCCCCTCGCCGGCCTGGTCGGTCTCGCCACCCCCGCCCAGGCGGCCACGGAGGCGACCGCCACCTACGCCAAGCCCCAGGACTGGGGCTCCGGCTTCGAAGGCAAGTGGACGGTGAAGAACACCGGCACCACCACCATCAGCTCCTGGACCGTCGAGTGGGACTTCCCCTCCGGCACGTCGGTCACCTCCGCCTGGGACGCGGACGTCACCTCGTCCGGGACCCACTGGACCGCCAGGAACAAGTCCTGGAACGGCACCCTCGCCCCCGGCGCCTCCGTCTCCTTCGGTTTCAACGGGAGCGGCTCAGGCTCCCCGGCCAACTGCAAGCTCAACGGCGGAAGTTGTGACGGCGGCCCCACCGTCCCCGGCGACGCGGCACCCTCCGCCCCCGGCACGCCGACCGCCTCGGACGTCACCGACACCTCGGTGAAGCTGAGCTGGCGCGCCGCCACCGACGACAAGGGCGTCAAGAACTACGACGTCCTGCGCGGCGGCACCAAGGTCGCCACCGTCACCGGCACCACCTACACGGACACCGGCCTGACCGCCGGCACCGACTACTCGTACACCGTCCAGGCCCGTGACACCGCCGACCAGACCGGCCCGGTCAGCGGCGCGGCGGCCGTGCGGACGACCGGGGGCGGCACGAACCCGAACCCCGGCTCGAAGATCAACCTCGGCTACTTCACCGAGTGGGGCGTCTACGGCCGCAACTACCACGTGAAGAACCTGGTCACCTCGGGCTCCGCCGCCAAGATCACCCACATCAACTACGCGTTCGGCAACGTCAAGAACGGTCAGTGCACCGTCGACGACACCTACGCCGCCTACGACAAGGCGTACACCGCCGACCAGTCCGTCAGCGGCGTCGCCGACACCTGGGACCAGCCGCTGCGCGGCAACTTCAACCAGCTCCGACAGCTCAAGGCCAAGTACCCCCACATCAAGGTGCTGTACTCCTTCGGCGGCTGGACCTACTCCGGCGGCTTCGGCCAGGCCGCGCAGAACCCGGCCGCGTTCGCCAAGTCCTGCAAGGCCGTCGTGGAGGACCCGCGCTGGGCCGACGTCTTCGACGGCATCGACATCGACTGGGAGTACCCGAACGCCTGCGGTCTGACCTGCGACACCTCGGGCCCGGCGGCCTTCCGCACCCTCTCGCAGGCACTGCGTGCCGAGTTCGGCTCGAACTACCTGGTCACCGCGGCCATCACCGCGGACGGCTCCTCCGGCGGCAAGATCGACGCGGCCGACTACGGCGGCGCCGCCCAGTACCTCGACTGGTACAACGTGATGACGTACGACTACTTCGGCGCCTTCGACAAGGACGGCCCGACCGCCCCGCACTCCCCGCTCACCTCGTACTCGGGGATCCCGCAGGCCGGCTTCAACTCGGCCGACGCCGTCGCCAAGCTGAAGTCGAAGGGCGTCCCGTCCGCCAAGCTGCTGCTCGGCATCGGCTTCTACGGCCGCGGCTGGACCGGCGTCACCCAGTCCGCCCCCGGCGGCACGGCGACCGGGGCGGCCCCCGGCACCTATGAGGCGGGCATCGAGGACTACAAGATCCTCAAGAACTCATGCCCGGTCACCGGCACCATCGCGGGCACGGCGTACGCCCACTGCGGCAGCAACTGGTGGAGCTACGACACCCCGTCCACCATCGCCGGAAAGATGACCTGGGCGAAGAACCAGGGCCTGGGCGGCGCGTTCTTCTGGGAGTTCAGCGGCGACACGAGCAACGGAGAGCTGGTGAACGCGATCAGCAACGGGCTGAAGTAAGCGGGGCTCGCGCCCCGGGGGACCCCACCCGGCGAGTGAACGCGGCTACGCCACGTTCACTCGCTGTCCGGGCGGGGCGGCCTCCAGCCACGCGAGGAAACCGGTCAGCGCGTCCTCGCTCATCGCCAGTTCCAGCCGGGTCCCGCGGTGCAGACACGCGAGGATCACGGCGTCGGAGAGAAGCGCCAGCTCCTCCTCGCCCTCGGGGGTGCGGCGGCCGGCCACCTCGATCGAGGCGCGCTCCAGGACGCGGCGGGGGCGGAACGAGTACGAGAAGACGCGGTACCACTCGACGCGGTCGCCGTTGTAGCGGGCGACGCCGTACCCCCAGCCCTTGCCGTTCTCGTCGCTGCCGGGTTTCTCCGGGGCGTCCCAGCGGAGGCTGCAGTCGAAGGTGCCCCCGGAGCGCTGGATGAGCCGGCGGCGCAGTCCGAAGACGAAGAGCCCGACCACCACGAGCGCGATCACCGAACCGCACACAGTCAGAGCGAGGACCATCGACACCGACCTCCTCGTCTCCTAGGTAACGGAACGTAAAAAACACCCATATTCGCCTCAGCCGCGGCCGGGTCGGGATGAAGTCATCCGGACCCGGCCGCGGCTGGGGTACAGCATCACACGGCGTCTGCGCTCAGCGCGCACCCGCCGTACGCAGTCGTACATCCGCGCGGCGCTCGGCGGCGGCGTCGCCCTCCGCCTTCGCGCGCTCCAGCTCCCGCTGGGCGCCCTGGACGTCGATCTCGTCGGCCAGCTCGGCGACCTCGGCCAGCAGGGACAGCTTGTTGTCCGCGAACGAGATGAAACCGCCGTGCACAGCGACGACGACGGTGCCGCCCTCACTCGTACGGATGGTCACCGGGCCCGACTCCAGCACACCGAGCAGCGGCTGGTGACCGGGCATGACGCCGATGTCGCCGGACGTGGTCCGCGCGACGACCAGGGTGGCCTGGCCCGACCAGACCTCTCGGTCGGCCGCGACCAGCGCGACGTGCAGCTCAGCAGCCAAGGTGGCTCCTCGGGTCACCACCCGGCGCCTCGGCCGGGTGTTGGGTCAATTCTAGAGGGAGTACAGAGGGGGGCGGGACGCACCCCATGAGGTGTGGCCTCGCCCCCCACTGATCACGATGTGCCTGACGTCAGCTGACGCCGAGCTCCTTCGCGTTCTTCTTCAGGTCCTCGATACCACCGCACATGAAGAACGCCTGCTCCGGGAAGTGGTCGTACTCACCGTCGATGATCGCGTTGAACGCGGCGATCGACTCGTCCAGCGGCACGTCCGACCCGTCGACGCCGGTGAACTGCTTGGCGACGTGGGTGTTCTGGGACAGGAAGCGCTCCACGCGACGGGCACGGTGGACGACGAGCTTGTCCTCCTCGCCGAGCTCGTCGATACCGAGGATCGCGATGATGTCCTGCAGGTCCTTGTACTTCTGCAGGATGCTCTTCACGCGCATCGCGGCCGTGTAGTGGTCCGCCGCGATGTACCGCGGGTCGAGGATGCGGGACGTCGAGTCCAGCGGGTCCACGGCCGGGTAGATGCCCTTCTCGGAGATCGGACGGGAGAGCACCGTCGTCGCGTCGAGGTGGGCGAAGGTGGTGGCCGGGGCCGGGTCGGTCAGGTCGTCCGCGGGGACGTAGATCGCCTGCATCGAGGTGATCGAGTGACCACGGGTCGAGGTGATGCGCTCCTGGAGGAGACCCATCTCGTCGGCCAGGTTCGGCTGGTAACCCACCGCGGAGGGCATACGGCCGAGCAGGGTCGACACCTCGGAACCGGCCTGGGTGAAGCGGAAGATGTTGTCGATGAAGAACAGCACGTCCTGCTTCTGCACATCGCGGAAGTACTCCGCCATGGTCAGACCGGCCAGGGCCACACGCAGACGGGTGCCCGGGGGCTCGTCCATCTGGCCGAAGACCAGCGCGGTCTTGTCGATGACGCCCGAGTCGGACATCTCCTCGATGAGGTCGTTGCCCTCACGGGTGCGCTCACCGACACCGGCGAACACCGACACACCGTCGTGGTTGTTGGCGACGCGGTAGATCATCTCCTGGATGAGCACCGTCTTGCCGACGCCGGCACCACCGAACAGACCGATCTTTCCACCCTTGACGTACGGGGTGAGAAGGTCGATGACCTTGACGCCGGTCTCGAACATCTCGGTCTTCGACTCGAGCTCGTCGAAGTTCGGGGCCTGGCGGTGGATGCCCCAGCGCTCGCCCGTGTACTGCTCGTCGACGTTCAGCACCTCACCGAGGGTGTTGAACACCTTGCCCTTGGTGAAGTCGCCGACCGGCACGGTGATGGAGGCGCCGGTGTCGGTGACCGGGGCCTGGCGGACCAGACCGTCGGTGGGCTGCATGGAGATGGTGCGGACCAGGCCGTCACCCAGGTGCTGGGCGACCTCCAGGGTCAGCGTCTTCAGCTCGCCGGCGTTGGCCGGGTCGGCCACCTCGACGTGAAGGGCGTTGTAGATCTCCGGCATCGCGTCGACGGGGAACTCCACGTCGACGACCGGGCCGATGACCCGGGCGACGCGGCCCGTGGCAACGGCCGTCTCAGAAGTCGTCGTCATTACTTGTCACTCCCCGCGGTCGCGTCGGAAAGGGCTGCGGAGCCACCGACGATCTCGCTGATTTCCTGGGTGATTTCGGCCTGGCGGGCCGCGTTGGCAAGGCGGGAGAGCGTGTTGATCAGCTCACCCGCGTTGTCGGTCGCCGACTTCATCGCGCGGCGGGTGGCGGCGTGCTTGGAGGCAGCCGACTGCAGCAGCGCGTTGTAGATGCGGCTCTCGACGTAGCGCGGCAGCAGGGCGTCGAGGACGTCCTCCGCCGACGGCTCGAAGTCGTACAGCGGGAGGATCTCGCCCTTGGGCGCCTCCTCCGCGACCTCTTCGAGGCTGAGCGGCAGCAGACGCGCGTCGAGCGCCTGCTGCGTCATCATCGAGACGAAGTCGGTGTAGACGATGTGGAGTTCGTCCACCCCGCCGTCCGCCGTGTCCTTCTCGATGGCCTCGATCAGCGGGCCCGCGACCTTCTTGGCGTCCGCGTACGTGGGCTCGTCGGTGAAGCCGGTCCACTGCTCCACGACCTTGCGCTCGCGGAAGTTGTAGTGGGCGACACCGCGGCGGCCGACGATGTACGTGTCGACCTGCTTGCCCTCGGCCTCGAGGCGTGCCGTCAGCTGCTCCGCGGCCTTGATGGCGTTGGAGTTGAAGGCACCGGCGAGACCGCGGTCACTCGTCAGCAGCAGCACTGCGGAACGCGTGACCTTCTCGGCCTGCGTGGTCAGCGGGTGCTTGGTGTTCGAACCAGTGCCCACCGCCGTGACCGCGCGGGTGAGCTCGGTCGCGTAGGGCGTGGAGGCCGCCACCTTGCGCTGCGCCTTGACGACGCGCGAGGCGGCGATCATCTCCATCGCCTTGGTGATCTTCTTGGTCGCGGTGACGGATCGGATGCGACGCTTGTAGACCCGGAGCTGAGCTCCCATGAGTCAGGTCCCTTCCTTACGTCACTTGGAGACGTTGACGGCCGGAGCGTCCTCGCCGAGCAGCTTGCCGTCCGCGGTCTCGAACTGCTTCTTGAAGTCGGCGATCGCGTCGGCGACAGCGGTCAGCGTGTCGTCCGAGAGCTTGCCGCCCTCCTTGATGGAGGTCATGAGGCCCTGCTCCTTGCGGTGCAGGTACTCCAGCAGCTCCTTCTCGAAGCGGCGGATGTCGGCGACCGGGACGTCGTCCATCTTGCCGGTGGTGCCGGCCCACACGGAGACGACCTGGTCCTCGGTGGACATCGGCTCGTACTGGGCCTGCTTCAGCAGCTCGACCATGCGCTGGCCGCGCTCCAGCTGCGCCTTCGACGCGGCGTCCAGGTCGGAACCGAAGGCGGCGAACGCCTCCAGCTCACGGAACTGGGCGAGGTCCACGCGCAGACGGCCGGAGACCTGCTTCATCGCCTTGTGCTGGGCGGAACCACCGACTCGGGAGACGGAGATACCGACGTTCAGCGCGGGGCGCTGACCGGCGTTGAAGAGGTCCGACTCCAGGAAGCACTGGCCGTCGGTGATGGAGATGACGTTGGTCGGGATGAACGCCGAGACGTCGTTGGCCTTCGTCTCGACGATCGGCAGACCGGTCATCGAGCCCGCGCCCAGCTCGTCGGAGAGCTTCGCGCAGCGCTCCAGCAGACGGGAGTGCAGGTAGAAGACGTCACCCGGGTAGGCCTCACGGCCCGGCGGGCGGCGCAGCAGCAGGGACACGGCGCGGTAGGCGTCGGCCTGCTTCGAGAGGTCGTCGAAGATGATGAGGACGTGCTTGCCCTCGTACATCCACTGCTGACCGATGGCCGAACCGGTGTAGGGCGCCAGGTACTTGAAGCCGGCCGGGTCGGACGCCGGGGCGGCGACGATGGTCGTGTACTCCAGCGCGCCGTTCTCCTCCAGCGCGCGGCGGACCGACGCGATGGTCGAGCCCTTCTGGCCGATGGCGACGTAGACGCAGCGGACCTGCTTCTTCGGGTCGCCCGAGCGCCAGTTGTCGCGCTGGTTGATGATCGTGTCGACGGCCAGGGCGGTCTTGCCGGTCTGGCGGTCACCGATGATCAGCTGACGCTGACCACGGCCGATCGGGGTCATCGCGTCGACGGCCTTGTAGCCGGTCTCCATCGGCTCGTGCACCGACTTACGGGCCATGACGCCCGGGGCCTGCAGCTCCAGGGCACGACGACCGCTGGTCTCGATCTCGCCGAGGCCGTCGATCGGGTTGCCGAGCGGGTCGACGACGCGGCCGAGGTAGCCCTCGCCCACGGCGACCGACAGGACCTCGCCGGTACGGGTGACCGGCTGACCCTCCTCGATGCCGCTGAACTCACCGAGGACGATGGCGCCGATCTCGCGCTCTTCCAGGTTGAGCGCGAGGCCGAGGGTGCCGTCCTCGAACTTCAGCAGTTCGTTGGCCATGGCCGAGGGAAGACCCTCGACCTTCGCGATGCCGTCGCCGGCAAGGGTGACCGTACCGACCTCCTCGCGCGAGGCCGCGTCCGGCTTGTACGACTGGACGAAGTTCTCCAGCGCGTCCCGGATCTCCTCCGGCCGGATCGTGAGCTCCGCCATCTGGGTTCCCTGCTCTCCTTGTTGGGCCCGAAGTTTCACTTGGGGGGAATGCGTAAACTCCCGGACTCCCCCCTGAACGAGGTGAATCCTCTGCACGGCCCAACCGGGCCGTAGGAATACGTACGTACTGCTATGAAGTTTGAGCTAGCTCGCCAGGCGGCGGCCGGCGTCCTCGAGTCGGTCCGCGATCGAGCCGTTGATGATCTCGTCGCCGACCTGCACCCGGATCCCGCCGAGGACGCCGGGGTCCACGTCGAGGTTGAGGTGCATGGAACGGCCGTAGAGCTTCGCCAGGGCGGCGCCGAGGCGTCGCTTCTGGGGGTCGCTCAGCGGGACCGCGGAGGTGACGACGGCGACCATGCGGTCCCGGCGCTCGGCGGCGAGCTTGGACAGGGACTCGAGTCCCCCCTCCAGGCTACGTCCACGCGGCGCGGTCACGAGGCGCGTCACCAGACGCTCGGTGGTGGCCTTGGCGCGGCCGCCGAGCAGGCTGCGCAGCAGCTCACCCTTGGCCGAGGCGCCGGCGGCCCGGTCGGTCAGCGCGGACCGCAGCTCGGTGTTCGAGGCGACGATCCGGCCGAAGCGGAACAGCTCGTCCTCGACGTCGTCGAGCGTGGCCGACTGCTGCGCGGCCGTGAGGTCGGCGACATCGGCCAGCTGCTCCAGTGCGTCCACCAGGTCGCGGGGCTGCGACCAGCGGGAACGCACCAGGCCCGACACCAGGTCGGCGGTGGTCGAGCCGACCTGCCCGCCGAGGATGCGGACGACCAGCTCGGCCTTGGCCTCGCCGGACTGCGCCGGGTCGGTCAGGACCCGACGCAGCGACACCTCGCGGTGGAGCAGAGCGGTGACGGCGGCCAGCTCGTCGGCGAGCCGCGCCGCGTCCACGGACGTGGAGTCCGTCAGCGCGTCGAGACGCTCACGTGCGGCTGCCAGGGCCTCGCGGCTCGCTCCGTTCATCGCGTGGCCTCGGCCTTCTCCTCGAGGTCGTCGAGGAAGCGGTCGATCACACGGCTCTGGCGGGCGTGGTCCTCGAGGGACTCGCCGACGAGCTTGCCGGCCAGGTCGGTGGCGAGCTTGCCCACGTCCTGACGCAGCGCCGAAGCGGCGGCCTTGCGGTCGGCCTCGAGCTGCGAGTGACCGGCGGCGATGATCTCCTCGCGCTGACGCTGGCCCTCGGCCCGCATCTCGGCGATGAGCGTGGCACCCTGCTCCTGCGCCTCCTGGCGCAGCCGCGCGGCCTCGTGCCGAGCCTCGGCGAGCTGAGCCTTGTACTGCTCCAGCACGCTCTGGGCCTCGACCTTCATACGGTCGGCCTCTTCGATACCGCCCTCGATCGCGTCGCGGCGCTCTTCCAGAACCTTGTTGATGTTCGGGAGGAGCTTCTTCCAGAAGAAGAAGAACACGATGGCGAAGGCGATGGCGCCCACGAGCAGCTCGGGGCCCGGCGGGACGAGCGGGTTCTGCTCTTCCCCGGCCGCCAGCTGTACCAGGTTGGCGATCACATCAGTGCCTTTCCTTGAAAGGTTTCGATCGTCAGTGCGTCGGCCTAGTAGACGAACGGCATGACGATGCCGATGAGGGCGAGCGCCTCACAGAACGCGAAACCGAGGATCTGGTTGGCACGGATCAGGCCGGCCGCCTCAGGCTGGCGGGCGAGCGCCTGGGTGCCGTTGCCGAAGATGATGCCGACGCCGACGCCGGGGCCGATGGCGGCGAGGCCGTAGCCGACGGAACCGATGTTGCCTTCGAGGGCGGCGAGGGTCTCCATGGCAGCCATGCTGATTCTTCCTTCTCTTTCATGGACCGGCGGGGGTTGGCCACCGGACGTTCTGGGGGTTGTGAAGCGGCAGGGCTCAGTGGTGCTCGGCGAGAGCGCCCTGAACGTAGGTGCAGGCCAGCAGCACGAACACGTACGCCTGGACCGCCTGGACGAAGAGCTCGAAGCCGATCATGGCCACGGTCATCACGAAGGAGACGCCGGCGGCCGGAATCATCCAGCTGTTGAGCAGGTACCAGGAGGCGATGGTGAACATGACCAGCATCAGGTGCCCGGCGAACATGTTGGCGAACAGTCGCACCGCGTGCGTGAAGGGGCGGACCAGCAGGTTCGAGAAGAACTCGATGACCATGACCAGCGGCAGCACCGGGCCGAGCGACTTGTCGTAGCCGGTGACGTTCTTGAAGAAGCCGACGAAACCGTGCTTCTTGAAGGTCACCGAGACCCACACCACGTACACGACAGCGGCCAGCACCATCGGGTAGGCGATGATCGAGGACACCGGGAACTGGGCCAGCGGGATCACGGACCAGATGTTCATGATCCAGACGAAGAAGAACAGGGAGACCATGAAGGGGACGAACTTCTCCCCGTCCTTCTTGCCGATGGTCTCGTAGACGATGCCGCGGCGTACGAAGTCGTAGCCCGCCTCGCCGATCATCTGCAGCTTGCCCGGGACCACCTTGGCCTTGCCGAAGGCGAGGGTGAAGAAGGTGATCACCAGGAGGGTGGTGATCAGGGCGAGCAGCATCACCTTGTTGAACTCGAACCCGCCGACCGTGGCGATCGGCTTGAAGAGGAACGAGTGCAGGCCCGGAGCCGGGAAGCCACAGCCGTTGTCGGACATGATCCGACAGCTCCAGTCAAAGGCGAGCTGGGTCTGGTCAGCACTCACCACGGGCTCCTTCGGCGTGACGCATGGGTACGGCAACCTCGTTGTGTCGGCGCGGCGCGCAGCCGCGGGTCGGCACTGGACTGGTGTTACGGATGTGGGGGCGGCTGGGGGGCATCAAGCCTCGCGATTGAGCAGGCGTCAGCTCAGATGCCCGCGCCCGCGATGCCGCAGTTGGCACCGGACGATAGCAGGAGTTCGCACACGCCCTTATCCCGGCCCTACTCCTCACGACGAGTGCCCCGATTTTTCGGGCTTGCTGCCCGTCGGCGCATCGGGTTCGACATAGAGGATCTTGGCCTTCATGTGCGCGCGCGTCTGTGCGGCGATCCACACGAGGGTGGTGGCGACAAGCGTGAACGCGAAGGCCTTGGGGTGGAACAGAGTGGTGTTCTTGAACGCGGACAGAAAGATGAACAAGAGCAGGATCTGTGCCGCGTAAAGCATGAGGCCCATCATCTGGAACAGATGAGGAAGCGATTTGGCAGTGCGCTGCAGAACGTAGAGCCCGATTCCCATGAAGAGGATCGTGATCACCGCCGCCACGACGGCGCCGAGAGCCCCCTTGCCTCCGACGACCACACCGCTGACGACAGCGGCGATCGCGCCGGCGGCTGCCGTGGGTACGGCGGCCTGAAGGAGGGTCCGGACGTCATTGGACGGCATGGCGGCAACTCCGCTTGCTAAGGGGGCAGGGTGTCGTCATGGACGAGCGTAGACCCCGGGGGCGAGCGAGAATCTCGCGCCAACGGACCGTCGCAGTGCGGTCCTTCGACTCTGTCCCGGGTTCTCGTGAACCGTATCACAAACTATTTGATGAGGTCTTTACCTGAATGCTGTGCCAGGTGTCACACATGAGGGTGAAGCTGCCCGTCTGTGCAAAATCCACGCCGACTTGTCTGGTATAAGGCCGTTTTGCGGCGTCACGGCCTCGCATGGCGTCGGCAAAGTGTTAGTCAGATTCTTACCTTGCCGTCAGCGCGACGCCGCGGCCCTCCGCCCGCACGACGGACGGCCGGAGGCCGTGCGCGAGGGGTCGCGCACGGCCTCCGGCCGGTTCTGCGAAGGGGGCGAGGACGGCGCCGCGCGGAGCCGTCGCTCAGTGGCGCGCGCCCGCCGGGCTGCGTTCCGGTTCGTGGCTGCGGCCGCCGATCGCCGTCGCGCCGTTGAGGGAGGGCGCCCAGTCGGCGACGGGCTCCGGCGCGGGCGCCGGGACCGCACGGCGACGGTAGCGGGGCGGTACGAAACGCTCCGCCCAGCGCGGCGCGCGCGGCGTGAAGCGGGGCAGCAGCAGGAGGAAGAGACCGACCCCGCTGAACATGGCGATGGCGAGGACGATCCACATGGACGCGGAGTTCACCGTGTACGCCAGGGTGCCGAACGCGATCACCGCGGACCAGAAGTACATGATCAGCACGGCCCGGCTGTGCGAGTGCCCGACCTCCAGGAGCCGGTGGTGCAGATGCCCCCGGTCGGCGGCGAACGGCGACTGGCCTCGCCAGGTGCGGCGCACGATCGCGAGGATCAGGTCGGCCGCCGGGATCGCCAGGATGCTCAGCGGCATCAGCAGCGGGATGTAGACGGGCACCATCGAGTAGACCGTGTTGCGCTCCGAGCCGTACAGGTTCATCACGTCCGGGTCGACCTGCCCCGTGATGGAGATCGCGCCGGCCGCCAGCACCAGGCCGATCATCATCGACCCCGAGTCGCCCATGAAGATCCGCGCCGGATGCATGTTGTGCGGCAGGAAGCCCAGGCACATGCCCATCAGGACGGCCGCGAACAGGGTGGCGGGGGCCGCGGCCTCGATGCCGTAGCTGTACCAGAGGCGGTAGGCGTACATGAAGAACGCGGCGGAGGCGATGCAGACCATGCCGGCCGCGAGACCGTCGAGACCGTCGACGAAGTTCACCGCGTTGATGGTGATGACGACCAGGGCGACCGTGAGGAGGGTGCCCTGCCACTGGGTCAGCGCGACGATCCCCACGCTGGGGATGGGCAGCCACAGGATCGTCAGACCCTGCATCACCATCACACCGGCGGCGATCATCTGGCCGCCGAGCTTGATCAGGGCGTCGATCTCGAACTTGTCGTCCAGGACGCCGATGAGCCAGATCAGCGCGGCCCCGGAGAGCAGCGCGCGCGGTTCGTTGGACTCGGCGAAGACCTCGCTGAGGTTGGTCAGATGGTCGGCGACCAGCAGACCGGCGCACAGCCCGAAGAACATCGCGATGCCGCCGAGGCGGGGCGTGGGTTCACGGTGGACATCGCGCGCACGGATCTCCGGCATGGCTCCGGCCACGATCGCGAACTTCCGCACCGGCCCTGTCAGCAGGTACGTCACCGCGGCCGTGATGCAGAGCGTCAGGAGGTATTCACGCACGGGCTTCCCCACAGGTCTCGCTGGCCATCACAGCCTCACACCCTAGCGATGCGCGCGACGGTGCACGCATACGGTGGAGGACATCCGGGTAGCGACGATGGTTGCACGTGATGCTGTGCCTGGTGGTGCGTCTACCCCACCTCAGCGCGGATACGGCGGAAATCTTCCGGCCAGGTCCCGCACTTCTTCACGGGTCCGCTTGCCGTCGCCGCCGTCCCGCAGGGCCCCGGCGAACAGCGCCGCGAGCCGCGCCATCTCCGCCTCGCCCATGCCCTGCGTGGTCAACGCGGCCGTACCGAGCCGCAGGCCACGGGCGTCGCCGTGCGGAAGCGCGCAGCAGTCCAGGACCATCCCGGCAGCCGCGAGCAGCCCCTTGGCCGTGCGGCCGTCGACACCGAATGGCGCGGGATCGACAGTCAGCAGGTGCGTGTCGGTGCCGCCGGTGACGACCACGAGCCCCTCCTCGGCCAGCCCCCGGGCCAGCACGCGGGCGTTCGCGACCACCTGATGGGCGTACGCGGTGAACGCCGGGGTTGCCGCCTCCCCGAACGCCACGGCCTTCGCGGCGATGGTGTGCATCTGCGCGCCGCCCTGGGTGAACGGGAACACCGCCCGGTCCACCCGCTCGGCCAGCTCGCTCCCGCACAGCAGCATCCCGCCGCGCGGGCCCCGCAGCACCTTGTGCGTGGTGGCGCACACGATGTCGGCGTACGGCACCGGGTTGGGCGCCGCTCCCCCGGCGACCAGCCCGATCGGATGAGCCGCGTCGGCGATGAGATAGGCGCCCACCTCGTCGGCGACCTCGCGGAAGAAGGCGTAGTCGAGATGCCGGGGGTAGGAGATGGACCCGCACACGATGGCCTTGGGCCGGTGGGTGCGGGCCAGGGTGCGCACCTGCTCACGGTCGACCAGCCCCGACTCGGCCTCCACGCCGTACCCGACGAAGTCGAACCAGCGGCCGGAGAAGTTGGCGGGTGAGCCGTGGGTGAGATGGCCGCCGAAGTGCAGGCCCATCGCGAGGACGGTGTCGCCGGGGCGCAACAGGGCGGCGTAGGCGGCCAGTACGGCCGAGGAACCGGAGTGCGACTGGACGTTGGCGTGCTCGGCCCCGAACAGGGCCTTGGCGCGCTCCACGGCGAGCCGCTCGGCGACGTCCACCATCTCGCAGCCGCCGTGGTACCGGGCCCCCGGATACCCCTCGGCGTACTTGTTCGCGAGCGGTGACCCGAGCGCGGCCAGCACCGCGGGCGAGGTGAAGTTCTCCGCGGCGACGAGCTGCAGCGTCGTCGACTGCCGATCGAACTCACCGAGCAGGATGTCGGCCAGCTCGGGGTCCTGCCGCCGCAGGACATCGGCCTCGAGGACAGGGGTGACCGACATGATGCGCTCCGGGGCGTCGACGATGACGTAGCACCAATGTAGGCCCGGTACGCCGAGGGTGCGCGTGATGTGCCCCTTGTGCTGTGGGCAATCGTTCCGCGGGGCGATGGGGGCACCTCCCGCTCGAGCGAAGCCGAGAGTGGGGGAGGGTGGGCACAGCGGACAGCGCCGGGTGCCGAATCACCAAGGCCCGGCGGCGGCTAAGCCCGAGCCGGCACCCCCGTCAGTGCCGTCACCACCGGGTCCAGGGCCTGGTGTATCTCGTCGCCGACCGACCGGAAGAACGGCAGGGGGGCGCCGTACGGGTCGTAGACCTCGTCGGCCTCGGCGGTCGGGGCGAGGAGCCACCCGCGTAGAGCCGCCGCCGCACGGACCAGCGCACGCGCGCGGACGACCATGCCCTCCTCCAGCGGGGGCAGCGTGGTCGGGTCGATCGCGCGGACCAGGCGGGTGAACTCCTTCAGGGTGAAGGTGCGCAGCCCCGCGGAGTGCCCCATGGAGATGACCTGCGCCCGGTGGTCGCGGGTGGCCGTCAGCACCAGGTCTGCTCGGATGACGTGCTCGTCCAGCAGCTCACGCCCCGTGAAGCCGGAGGCGTCCGCGCCGAAGTCCGCGAGGACGGCCTCCGCGTTCGCCTCCATCGGCGCCCCCTCGTGCCCCCACGTCCCCGCGCTCTCGACGATCAGACCGCCCCACAGCGGGTCCCCGAGCCGGTCCGCCAGGGCGTGCCGGGTCAGCCGCTCGGTGATCGGCGAGCGGCACACGTTGCCGGTGCTGACGTGGAGGATGCGGAAGGTGTCCCGCGGCAGCCCCGTGAAGGTCCGCGTCTCTTCCCCGTCCCATATGCCACGCCCCGCGTCAGGGGCCGTCAATTCGCCACCTCAAGGTCGGGTACGACCTTGCGGAGCTCCTCCGCCGACAGGGCCCCGGCACGCAGCAGCACCGGCACCTTGCCCGTGACGTCGACGATCGACGACGGCTCGTTGCTCGGGGTCGGGCCGCCGTCCAGGTAGACGGAGACGGAGTCGCCGAGCATCGCCTCGGCGGCGTCGCAGTTCTCCGGCGCCGGGTGGCCGGTCAGGTTGGCCGAGGAGACCGCCATGGGGCCGACCTCGGTCAGCAGCTCGATCGCGACCGGGTGCAGCGGCATGCGCACGGCAACGGTGCCCCGGGTGTCGCCGAGGTCCCACTGCAGCGACGGCTGGTGCTTGGCGACGAGCGTGAGCGCGCCCGGCCAGAACGCGTCGACGAGTTCCCAGGCCATCTCGGAGAAGTCAGTGACGAGGCCGTGCAGGGTGTTCGGGGAGCCGATGAGCACGGGCGTGGGCATGTTGCGCCCCCGGCCCTTGGCCTCCAGCAGGTCGGCCACGGCCTCCGACGTGAACGCGTCAGCGCCGATGCCGTACACGGTGTCCGTCGGCAGCACGACGAGCTCGCCCCGGCGAATGGCGGACGCGGCCTCGCGCAGACCGGTGGCGCGGTCGGTCGCGTCGTTGGTGTCGTATCGCCGTGCCATCTAGCGGGCCTCCTCGTACACGTACTGCTGCTGGGGGGTTGTCGTCGGGCGCGTGCTCACGGCAGCGCCTTGCGGGCGGTCGCGAACCGCGGCCGGTTGTTGAGGTCCGGGTGGTCGGCCGCGTCGGCCCAGCCCCGCTCCTCGGTGAAGATCCAGGGCACCTGGCCGCCCTGGGTGTCGGCGTGCTCGATGACGACGACACCGCCCGGGCGCAGGAGCCGGTGTGCGGTGCGCTCCAGACCGCGGATCAGATCCAGGCCGTCCTCCCCCGAGAACAGGGCGAGTTGGGGATCGTAGTCGCGTGCCTCGGGCGCCACGTACTCCCACTCGGTGAGCGGGATGTACGGCGGGTTGGAGACGACGAGGTCGACCTGGCCGTCGAGGTCGCGGAAGGCGTCCAGGGCGTTGCCCTGGCGCAGGTCGACACGGGAGCCCGCCATGTTCTTGCGGGTCCACGTCAGCGCCTCCTCGGACAGCTCCACGGCGTGCACGCGCGAGCGCGGCACCTCCTGGGCCAGGGCGAGGGCGATGGCACCGGAGCCGGTGCACAGGTCGACGATCAGGGGCTCGACGACGTCCATCGCGCGCACGGCGTCTATGGCCCAGCCGACCACCGACTCGGTCTCGGGCCGGGGCACGAACACCCCGGGCCCGACCTGAAGTTCGAGGTAGCGGAAGTAGGCGCGCCCGGTGATGTGCTGGAGCGGCTCACGCTGCTCGCGCCGGGCGATGACCTCCCAGTACCGGGCGTCGAAGTCGGCGTCCTTGACGGTGTGCAGCTCGCCCCGCTTGACGCCGTGCACGAACGCGGCGAGCTCCTCCGCGTCGTTGCGCGGCGAGGGCACGCCGGCGTCGGCCAGGCGCTGGGTGGCCTGGGCCACTTCCGCGAGCAGCAGGTTCACGCAAGTCCTCCGTCGTACTCTTCGTGCCCGTAACGGCCTTACGCGGCTGCCAGCTTCGCGGCCGAGTCCGCGTCGACACAGGCCTGGATCACCGCGTCGAGTTCACCGTCCAGCACCTGGTCCAGGTTGTAGGCCTTGAAGCCGACACGGTGGTCCGAGATGCGGTTCTCCGGGAAGTTGTACGTGCGGATCTTCTCGGAGCGGTCGACGGTACGGACCTGGCTGCGGCGGGCGTCGGCGGCTTCCTTCTCCGCCTCCTCCTGTGCCGCGGCGAGCAGCCTGGAGCGCAGGATACGCATCGCCTGCTCCTTGTTCTGCAGCTGACTCTTCTCGTTCTGGCAGGAGGCGACGACTCCGGTGGGAATGTGCGTGATGCGCACGGCGGAGTCGGTGGTGTTGACGGACTGGCCGCCGGGCCCGGAGGAGCGGTAGACGTCGATCCGCAGGTCGTTCATGTTGATCTCGACGTCGACCTCCTCGGCCTCGGGCGTGACCAGCACACCGGCGGCGGAGGTGTGGATACGGCCCTGGGACTCGGTGGCCGGCACGCGCTGGACGCGGTGCACGCCGCCCTCGTACTTCAGCCGGGCCCAGACGCCCTGGCCGGGCTCGGTGGCGCCCTGGCCACCCTTGGTCTTCACGGCGACCTGGACGTCCTTGTAGCCGCCGAGCTCGGACTCGGTGGAGTCGATGATCTCGGTCTTCCAGCCGACGCGCTCGGCGTACCGCAGATACATCCGGAGCAGGTCGCCGGCGAACAGCGCGGACTCGTCTCCCCCGGCCCCGGCCTTGATCTCCAGGATGACGTCCTTGTCGTCGGACGGGTCCCGGGGCACGAGCAGCAGCCGCAGCTTCTCCGTCAGCTCCTCGCGCTGCTTCTCCAGGTCCTTGACCTCGGCGGCGAAGTCCGGGTCGTCCGCGGCGAATTCACGGGCCGTGTCGATGTCGTCGCCGGTCTGCTTCCAGGAGCGGTACGTGCCGACGATCGGGGTCAGCTCCGCGTAGCGCTTGTTGAGCTTGCGCGCGTTGGCCTGGTCCGCGTGGACCGACGGGTCGGCGAGCTTCTTCTCCAGGTCGGCGTGCTCCCCGACCAGTTCCTCGACCGCCTCGAACATCTTCTCCGGCTCCCTGTACGACGTACGACGTTGTGAGTGGGCTGCACTCCTGGGCTGCGCAGCTGTGTGCCGCACCGCAAAGCGCCGGTCCCGACGCCCCCGATGGGGGCGCCGCGGACCGGCGCTGGGGGCTCGCTACTTCTTGGCAGCGGCAGCCTTGCCGAAGCGGGCCTCGAAGCGGGCCACGCGGCCACCGGTGTCGAGGATCTTCTGCTTGCCCGTGTAGAACGGGTGGCACTCGGAGCAGACCTCGGCACGGATGGTGCCGCTCTCGATCGTGCTGCGGGTGGTGAACGACGCGCCACAGGTGCAGCTGACCTGCGTCTCGACGTACTCGGGGTGGATGTCGCGCTTCAAGGTGTCTCCTAGTTTCGGGAGGGCGCCGGGTCGCGTCCGCGGGGTGCGAGCGCGTGAACCGGAGCCGACGTACCAGTCTGCCAGCACTGGCGTCATCTCCCAAAACCAGGGGGTGGCCCCAGGTATTCCCCAGCCCTCGACAGCCTCGCTGCAGCCGGGGCGCCCCCTCCGCTCCCCTCCCCCGAGCTGCGGGCAATCGTGCCGCCGGGGCGGCACGGTTGGGCGCAGGCGGCACCCTGTCAGCGCCGGTACGCGCCTCCTGGGTCCGGCCGGCTGCGCCACGGGGTGTCCCGTCAGCGCCATACGCGACCGCAGGGCCGTACGGGGCCGGTCGCGCAGTTCCCCGCGCGCCTTCAGGTACCGGCGGTCACCACGCCCTCGGCGGCCCCCGTGGCCGTCCCCTTCGTCGCCGACTTCGGGATGGTCTTGTCGGCCTTCAGCGCGGCCCAGACCCGCTTGGCCTTGGCCTCGTCCACCAGCACCCGGTTCAGGTCGTCGGGGTCGTACTGCACCGGCATCGTGACCATGGTCATGTTCTTGGAGCCGATGCCCTTCAGACCGTTCGCGAACGACGCGAGGTCCTTGACGTCCTTCAGCTCGGAGTCGGTGGTCACGGCATCGGTCGCGGTGTCGGCGAGATCGTAGAGCTTCGTCGGGTTGCTGAAGATCCCGACCGACTTGACCTGCTCGATCAGCGCCTTGATGAACGCCTGCTGGAGCTGGATACGTCCCAGGTCCGACCCGTCGCCCACCCCGTGCCGCGTCCGCACGAGCCCGAGCGCCTGCTTGCCCGTGAGCGTGTGCTCCCCGGCCTTGAGGTTCAGATGGCTGTCGGGGTCCTTGATGTCCTTCGTGGTGGTGACGGGCACCCCACCGAGGACGTCGATCAGCTTCTCGAAGCCCGCGAAGTCCACCTCGATGTAGTGGTCCATCCGGATCCCGGTCATGGACTCGACGGTCTTCACCGCACACGCCGCGCCGCCCGTCGAGTACGCGGAGTTGAACATCGCGTACGGGGCCGCCGGGTGCGTCGTGCCGTTCGTGTCCGTGCACTCGGGCCGCTCGACGAGGGTGTCGCGGGGGATGGAGACCACGCTGGCCCGCTTGTGGCCCTCGTAGACGTGCACGACCATCGCCGTGTCGGAGCGGGCGCTGCCGTCGTCGACGCCGCCGCCGAGCTTCTTGTTGCTGCCCGAACGGGTGTCGGAGCCGAGGACCAGGATGTCCTGCGAGCCGTTGTCGACGTCGAGGGGCCGGTCGGTGCCGAGGGCCTGGTTGATGTCGACGCTCTTGATGTTGCCGTTGAGCTTGAAGTAGAGGTAGCCGATGCCGGTGCCGCCCAGCACCAGGACTCCCGCGGCGGTCCAGACGACGGCGAGCGCCGCTCTGCTGTGCCCGTCGCGTGACTTGCGGCGGCGGCCCTTGGCCGCGCGGTGGCGCGGACCTGTGGTGCCGGTCTTCCCCGATATGCCGGCGTCCGGCGTGCTCTCGGCGGACATCTGCTCCTCGTTCTCTCTCCGGTCGGTTACCCCCTGCGCTCAGGCCCAGGCCTGTCAGGTCGGACACGGCCATGACACGACGTCGCCGCTCCATGGCCGCTCCGCCCGGTCAGACGGGATATGCCGGGAAAGGGTTGCACAACGAACGGTGCCCATCGCGCAAAGCGCGATGGGCACCGTGTGTGACGGATGAGCCCGGCGGGACCGGGCTCACCTGGTGTTTCAGCCGAGCAGGTCGTACTGGGCGTAGCTGGTGCCGACCGAGATACGTGTGCTGAAGATCTCGCTCGTGGCCTTGCCGGTGCCCTTGTAGAGGTACAGCGTGCCGGCCGGCGTACGGGCCAGCAGGTCCGCCCTGCCGTCGCCGCTCACGTCACCGGGAGTGATGAGCGTGTTGTAGGCGCTCCAGTCCGAGCGGACCTTGATCCGGGTGCCGAAGGCGCCCGTGCCGGACTTGCCGGCGCCCTTGTAGAGGTAGACGTCCGAGCCGGTCTTGGTGCGCGCGATCAGGTCGGCCTTGCCGTCGCCGGTGAAGTCGCCGTGCCCGAGCACCGCGTTGTACGTGTTCCAGCCCGTGCCGACCTTCACGCGGGTCGAGAACGTCCCGTTGCCCTTGCCCGGGTAGATCCACAGGGCGCCCGCCGAGTCGACCGAGAGCAGGTCGGGCAGGGCGTCCCCGGTGACGTCGCCGGGGGTGAGGATCCGGGTGCGGGTCGCCCAGTTGTCGAAGATCTGCGTGGTCGTCCAGGTGCTGGACGAGGCCGAGCGCCGCCGCCAGAAGACGTCACCGTCGGAGGAGCGGCGCAGGATGTAGTCCTGGTAGCCGTCCCGGTTCAGGTCGGTCTGCTGGACCAGGTTGTAGCCCTTCCAGCTGCCCTCGGCGGTCAGGGCCTGACGGTCACCGAGCGCGGAGCCCGTGGAGGCGCGGACGTAGCCCGTGCCGGTCTCCTTGTTGCGCAGGAAGACGTCGGCCTTGCCGTCCCGGGTGATGGCGGCGTCGTCGACCCTCGGCTGGATCGCGCCGACGTAGGTGCTGACCTTGGCGAAGACCGGGTAGGCGCCCTTGTACACACAGTCCTCGACGCCCCACGAGACGACGCCGATGAGCTTGTTGTTGACGACGAGCGGGCCACCGGAGTCACCGTTGCAGGTGGCGGTGGTCGTGGCGTCGGTGCCGCCGGCGGGCTTGCCCGCGCAGACCATGTGGCCCTTGACGAACCAGGGGCTCCAGGTGTTCGCGCAGGTCGTGTCGCTGACGATCGGCAGCGTGGCCGTCTTCAGCGTCTGCGAGATGTTCTGGTTGGTGGAGCTGGTACGGCCCCAGCCGTAGGCCTTGGCGCTGGTGCCCGCCGTGTACGAGGCCGTGTCGCCGGACGTCGTCATCTTGATCGGCGTGGCCTTGACGGGCGCGGACAGCGTGAGGACCGCGACGTCGTTGTCGATCGCCTCCTCGTCCCACGAGGAGTGGTTCCACTGCCGCGAGACCTTGCTGGGGGTGCCGCCGTGGTAGTCGAGGTGGTCGAAGCTGCCGTCGGGCTTGTAGACGCTCGTGGGCAGCTGGTCGGTGCCGGTGACGACCTCGCCGTACTTGACCCAGTCGAAGTGGTTCTTGTCGACGCAGTGCGCGGCGGTGAGGATCTTCGTCGGCGAGACGACCGTGCCGCCGCAGAAGAAGCCGAGGTCCTGCGTCTCGTCGTAGTACCAGAGCTGCGCCATCCAGGGCGCGTTGGCGATGGTCGTCTCCGAGCCGCCGATGATCTGGGCGGACGGCTTCAGGCCGCTGTCGCTGTCGGTGTCCGCGCTCTCGGTCGAGGACGGCTCCCGCGTCACGGCCACGGTGTCGTCCGCCGCCATCGCCCTGGCGATCCGTACATCCGCCTCGTCCGGTGTAGAGGTGCTGTCGGCGCCGGCCGCGCTCGCGGACGACATCAGCAGCGTCCCGGCTATCGCGGCGGCTATGGCTCCGGACAAAGGTCTGGCCACTCAATTCCCCCCTGGGAGTGCATGGATCGATCAGATTGATCAGATTGCTTCAGATCGTGCAGAAGCTGATCGTGGAAGACCGTGATCGTACACGTGTCGCATACAGAAAACTGGGGCCACCCTCGCAAAGAGGGTGGCCCCAGTGTCCGCAGAGGTACGAGACCTAGTCGCCGTTACCGGGCGTGGGCGTCGTCTTCTGGATCTGCATCAGGAACTCGATGTTCGACTTGGTCTGCTTCATCTTGTCGAGGAGCAGCTCGATGGCCTGCTGCTGGTCGAGCGCGTGCAGCACCCGGCGCAGCTTCCAGACGACCGCCAGCTCCTCGTTGCCGAGCAGGATCTCTTCCTTACGGGTACCGGACGCGTCCACGTCCACCGCCGGGAAGATGCGCTTGTCGGCGAGCTTGCGGTCGAGCTTGAGCTCCATGTTGCCGGTGCCCTTGAACTCCTCGAAGATCACCTCGTCCATGCGGGACCCGGTGTCCACCAGGGCGGTGGCGAGGATGGTCAGCGAGCCGCCGTCCTCGATGTTCCGGGCCGCGCCGAAGAAGCGCTTCGGCGGGTACAGGGCGGTCGAGTCGACACCACCGGACAGGATGCGGCCGGAGGCCGGCGCCGCCAGGTTGTAGGCACGGCCCAGACGCGTGATCGAGTCGAGGAGCACGACCACGTCGTGGCCCAGCTCGACGAGGCGCTTGGCACGCTCGATGGCGAGCTCGGCGACCGTCGTGTGGTCCTCGGCCGGGCGGTCGAAGGTCGAGGAGATGACCTCGCCCTTCACCGACCGCTGCATGTCGGTGACCTCTTCCGGACGCTCGTCGACGAGGACGACCATCAGGTGGCACTCGGGGTTGTTGTGCGTGATCGCGTTGGCGATCGCCTGCATGATCATGGTCTTACCGGTCTTCGGCGGGGCCACGATCAGACCGCGCTGGCCCTTACCGATGGGCGAGACCAGGTCGATGATGCGGGTGGTGAGCACGCCCGGGTCCGTCTCCAGGCGGAGGCGGTCCTGCGGGTACAGCGGCGTCAGCTTGTTGAACTCGGGGCGGCCGCGCCCGGAGTCGGGCGCCATGCCGTTCTGGGAGTCCAGGCGGACCAGCGCGTTGAACTTCTCGCGGCGCTCGCCCTCCTTGGGCTGACGCACGGCACCGGTGACGTGGTCGCCCTTGCGCAGGCCGTTCTTGCGGACCTGGGCGAGGGAGACGTACACGTCGTTCGGGCCGGGCAGGTAGCCCGAGGTGCGGATGAAGGCGTAGTTGTCGAGGATGTCCAGGATGCCCGCGACGGGGATCAGGACGTCGTCCTCGGCGAGCTGCGGCTCGGGGGCGCCCATCTCGTCACGGCCACGACGGCCACGACGGTCCCGGTAGCGCCCGCGACGGCCACGGCGTCCGCCGTCGAAGTCGTCGTCGTCCTGCGGGCCGTTGTCACGCTGACGGTCCTGACGGCCGCCGCCCTGCTGCTGGCCCTGCTGGCCGCGGTCACGCTGCTGCTGTCCGCCGCCCTGCTGCTCGTCGCCCTTGCCGCGGCGGCCGCGGTCGCCGCGCTCACCGCGGTCCCCACGCTCGCCCCGGTCACGGCCACGCTCGCGGCGGCCCTGACGGCCCTCGCCGCCCTGGTCACCGGCGTCTGCCTTGGTCTCGGCGGGCGCGGCCGGGGTCTCGGCCTTGGGCTCGCTCTTCGCCTCGGCGGCGACCGTCTCGGGGCTGCCCGCGTCGGCGGTGGCCCGGCGCCGACGGCGCTCGGTGGGCGCCTCGTCGCCACCGGCCGGCTGGCCGGGGATCTCGATCTGCTGCTGGGCCACGGCCTTCTCGGCCTTCTCGGCGGGCGCCGCGGCCTTCTTGGCGGTGGCGGTGGCCTTCTCGGCCGGGGCGGCGTCGTCGCCCGTGCGCGCCTTCGAGGTGGCGCGGCGCTTCGGCTTGGTCTCGGCGGCGGCCTCGGCCTTCGCCGGGGCGCCCCCGCCCGCCTGCGCCTCCTTGATGACCTCGATCAGCTGGCTCTTGCGCATCCGCGCGGTGCCCCTGATGCCGAGGCCGGATGCGACCTGCTGCAGCTCGGCCAGCACCATGCCCTCGAGGCCGGTGCCACGGCGCCGCCGGGAGCCGGCACCGCTGGCAGGCGCGGCGTCCGTGGCGGGCGCGGCAGCGGTGTCCTCGACACGTGCGCCCATCAGATCGGTGGTGTCGCTCACGAAGGGTCCTTCCCTGGAGCGGACGTCGGCCTTCTGGCTCGGCGACCGTTTGTGCTGTCCGGCTTCGGTCCTGTTCGGGTGGACCGTGCCGGGGCGGTGGTCCGCCAAAGGCGGCGGAGGGGAATTTCTGGTGATTCGGCGCTTTCCGGGCCGTGGCACTGAGTGTCTGTGTCACGCGGCTCGGCAACGCCGGTTCCGGAGCCTGCTCGGCAGACCGCTCAGTGCCTGCGTACGGCGTACAGCTTGACGTACGAAGCACAGTGCGGCTTGGGAGACTCCCGGAAGAATGGTTGTCCCGGACGGGGACGATAAGCACCTCGCCATGGCTGGGGCAGGTGCAGACTTGAGGTTAACACTACCGGATCCAACAAACATTCCCCCTCTCGAAATCCGGCAACCGCGCCCCTACGCGTCGCCGGTGTCGACGCCGTGTTCGGCGACGGTGGTGGTGAGCGGCAGGACGCACGCCCCTCGGGCGTCGAGGTCCAGCCGGTTCGCGGCCCATCCCGCACCCGCGAGATCGGCCACCTTGTCGGCACTGGCATCGTCGGCCAGGGCCAGGACGGTGGGTCCGGCGCCGGAGATGACCGCCGGGACGCCGTCGGCCCGCAGTCGCTCGACCAGGGCCGCGCTCTCCGGCATGGCGGGCGCCCGGTACTCCTGGTGCAGTCGGTCCTCGGTCGCGGGCAGCAGCAGCTCGGGGCGCCTGGTCAGGGCCTCCACGAGGAGGGCCGCCCGGCCCGCGTTGGTGGCAGCGTCGACGTGCGGGACGTTGCGCGGGAGCAGTCCGCGCGCCGTCTCCGTCAGAACCGGCTTCCCGGGGACGAAAACCACCGGAACGATGGAATCCGCGGGGTCCATCCTGATCGCCCGCGCGGCGCCGCCCTCCATCCAGGAGAGGGTGAAACCACCGAGGAGGCAGGCCGCGACGTTGTCGGGGTGGCCCTCGATCTCCGTGGCCAGTTCGAGCAGCGCGGCGTCGTCGAGCCGGTTGTCCCCGCCTATGGTCACGGCACGGGCGGCGACGATACCGGCGCAGATGGCGGCGGAGGAGGAGCCGAGGCCGCGGCCGTGCGGGATGCGGTTGGCGCAGACGATCTCCAGGCCCCGGGGCTGTCCACCGAGCAGGTCGAAGGCGGTGCGCAGGGAGCGGACGAGCAGATGCCGCTCGTCGCGCGGGAGCGTCTCGCTGCCCTCCCCCGCGATGTCGACATGCAGGCCGGAGTCGGCCACCCGGACGACCACGTCGTCGTAGAGCCCCAGCGACAGGCCCAGGGCGTCGAAGCCCGGACCGAGGTTGGCGCTGGTGGCGGGGACGCGCACCCGTACGGCGGCGGCGCGGAACGCTGGACCGGCCATCGCTCGATGACTCTCCTTGAGCTGCGAGATTGACGATGTCGAATGACATTCGATTGGCGTTCGACAGGTACCTGGAACCCTGCGGCCGCTCAAGACGGCGCGGCGCCGCGCCCTTGCGGGGCATATGCAGCGGGCGGGTTCACCACAGCCTATCGAAGGAAGGTTCTGTGGCGACATAGGGCGCACAGGAGGCGCACGATGCGTGTCGTAAGCCCCCTGTGCACCCCCTGTCGGGTCCTGTCAGGGTTATCCCCCGAGAATCGACGTCTACGCGCGACTCCCAGGTCTTTTCGAACGGCTGGACGAGAGGATACGCGAGCGCCGTCCGTGTCGTTACGCGAGACCGAGGCGCTCGGCCGCCGTCGCCGCGTCCACCGGGACCGTGACGGGCTGCGGGGCGCCCGCGACGGCCCAGTCCGGGTCCTTCAGGCCGTTGCCGGTGACCGTGCAGACGATGGTCTGGCCCGGGTCGACCTTGCCGGCCTCGGCGGCCTTCAGCAGACCGGCCACGGAGGCGGCGGAGGCGGGCTCCACGAACACACCCTCCTGCGCGGCCAACAGCCGGTAGGCGCGCAGGATCTCACGGTCCGTCACCTCGTCGATGGCACCGCCCGACTCGTCCCGCGCGGCCAGGGCGTAACTCCAGGACGCGGGGTTGCCGATCCGGATAGCGGTGGCGATCGTCGACGGGTCCTTGACGACCTCGCCGCGCACGATCGGCGCGGAACCGGAGGCCTGGAAGCCCCACATCCGGGGCGTCTTGGCGGCGATGCCGTCGGCGGCGTACTCCTTGTAGCCCTTCCAGTAGGCCGTGATGTTGCCCGCGTTGCCCACCGGCAGGACATGGATGTCGGGCGCGTCGCCGAGCATGTCCACGATCTCGAACGCGGCGGTCTTCTGGCCCTCGATGCGCACCGGGTTCACCGAATTGACCAGCGCCACCGGGTAGTTGTCGCTCAGTTCACGCGCGAGGGTGAGGCAGTCGTCGAAGTTGCCGTCGACCTGGAGGATCTTCGCGCCGTGCACCAGGGCCTGGCCCATCTTGCCCAGCGCGATCTTGCCCTGCGGGACGAGCACCGCGGAGACCATGCCCGCGCGGACGGCGTAGGCGGCCGCGGAGGCAGAGGTGTTGCCCGTGGAGGCACAGATGACCGCCTTCGCGCCCTCCTCCTTCGCGCGCGTGATGGCCATGGTCATGCCCCGGTCCTTGAAGGACCCGGTCGGGTTCGCGCCCTCCACCTTCAGGTGGACCTCGCAGCCCGTGCGCTCGGAGAGCACCTGCGCGGGGACGAGAGGCGTGCCGCCCTCCCGGAGCGTCACGACCGGCGTGCTGTCGGAGACGGGCAGGCGGTCCCGGTACTCCTCGATGATTCCGCGCCACTGGTGGGTCATTGCTGGTTACTCTCCTTCAACCCGCATGATGCTGGCGACACCCCGCACGGTGTCGAGGTTGCGCAGCGCCTCGACGGTCCCGGTGAGGGAGGCGTCGGAGGCGCGGTGGGTGACGACGACGAGAGAGGCCTCGCCGTCCTTGCCCTGCTGCCGAACCGTATCGATCGACACGCCGTGCTCCGCGAACACGGTCGCCACCTGGGCGAGAACTCCCGGTTTGTCGGCGACGTCGAGGCTGATGTGGTAGCGCGTGACGACCTCGCCCATCGGCGAGACCGGCAGGGCGGCGTAGGCGGACTCGCCGGGTCCGGTGGAACCGGCGAGGCGGTTGCGGCACACGGCCACGAGGTCACCGAGCACGGCGGAGGCGGTGGGGGCACCGCCCGCGCCCGGGCCGTAGAACATCAGCTGACCGGCGGCGTCCGACTCCACGAACACGGCGTTGTAGGCGCCGCGCACGGAGGCCAGCGGGTGGGTCAGCGGGATCATCGCGGGGTGCACGCGCGCGGTGACGGACCCGCCGTCCGCGGCCCGCTCGCAGATGGCGAGCAGTTTGATGGTGCAGCCCATGTTCTTGGCGGAGGCGAAGTCGGCCGCCGTCACCTCGGTCATGCCCTCGCGGTACACGTCGTCGAGGCGCACGCGCGAGTGGAAGGCGATGCCGGCGAGGATCGCGGCCTTGGCGGCGGCGTCGAAGCCCTCCACGTCGGCGGTCGGGTCGGCCTCCGCGTACCCCAGGGCGGTGGCCTCGTCGAGGGCCTCCTGGTATCCGGCCCCGGTGGTGTCCATCTTGTCGAGGATGAAGTTGGTCGTTCCGTTGACGATGCCCATCACCCGGTTGATCTTGTCGCCGGCGAGGGACTCGCGCAGCGGCCGGATCAGCGGGATGGCACCGGCGACGGCGGCCTCGTAGTAGAGGTCCGCGTCGTGGTCCCCCGCGGCGGCGTGCAGGGCGGCGCCGTCCTGGGCGAGGAGGGCCTTGTTGGCGGAGACGACGGAGGCGCCGTACTCGAACGCGGTGGTGATGAGGGAGCGGGCGGGCTCGATACCGCCGATGACCTCGACGACGACGTCGATGTCCCCCCGTTTGACCAGGGCAGTCGCGTCGGTGGTGACGAGCGCCGGGTCGATGCCCTCACGCACCCGCGAGGGCCGCCGGACGGCCACGCCCGCGAGCTCGACCGGGGCACCGATGCGCGCGGCGAGATCGTCGGCGTGCGTCGTCATGATGCGCGCCACCTCTGAGCCGACAACCCCACAGCCCAGCAGCGCCACCTTCAGCGGACGCGTACGCATCATCCGACCTCGTTTCCTCACATACCGACATACCGAACACGGTGGGACCAGTCTCACTCACCGGACGGGGGTTTCTATCCCTGGTCCGGATCGTGAGACATCTATTTCATTTTCTCAGGGCCGGAGGACGGAGATCTTCCGGCCCCGAGCTGTCTTCATGCTTTACTGCCGCCGCGCCTCAGCCGACGTCGAGCCGGAGAAGATCCTCCTCCGTCTCGCGACGGACGATGACCCGGGCCTCTCCATCATTGACGGCGACGACCGGCGGGCGCAGGACGTGGTTGTAATTGCTCGCCATGGAACGGCAGTACGCACCCGTCGCCGGTACGGCGATCAGGTCACCCGGTGCCAGGTCCGCCGGCAGGAACGCGTCCCTCACCACGATGTCACCGCTCTCGCAGTGCTTGCCGACCACACGCGCGAGCATCGGCTCGGCGTCGGAGGTCCGGGACACCAGCGCGACGCTGTACTCGGCGTCGTAGAGCGCGGTCCTGATGTTGTCCGACATGCCCCCGTCGACGGAGACGTACGTCCGCAGCCCGTCCAGCGGCTTGATGGTGCCGACCTCGTAGAGCGTGAAGGCGGTGGGCCCGACGATGGCCCGCCCCGGCTCGACGGAGATGCGCGGGGCGCGCAGCTGGGCGGCGTCGCACTCCCGGTTGACGATCTCGGTCAGCGCCTTGGCGATCTCGTGGGGCTCGCGAGGGTCGTCGTCGCTGGTGTAGGCGATGCCGAGCCCGCCACCGAGGTCGATCTCGGGCAGCTCGACGCCGTGCTCGTCACGGACCTCCTTGAGCAGCCCGACGACACGGTGGGCGGCGACCTCGAACCCGGAGGTGTCGAAGATCTGCGACCCGATGTGGGAGTGGATCCCGATGAGTTCGAGCCCATCGAGCTTCAGAGCCCGCCGAACGGCCTCCGCGGCCTGCCCTCCCGCCAGCGGAATCCCGAACTTCTGGTCCTCGTGGGCGGTGGCGATGAACTCGTGGGTGTGCGCCTCGACGCCGACGGTGACACGGATCTGCACCCGCTGCCGCGTGCCGAGCGACTGGGCGATGTGCGCGACCCGCACGATCTCCTGGAAGGAGTCGAGCACGATCCGCCCGACGCCGGCCTCGACGGCCCGGCGGATCTCCTCCTCGGACTTGTTGTTGCCGTGGAAGGCGATGCGGTCGGCGGGCATACCGGCCGAGAGGGCGGTGGTCAGCTCGCCGCCCGAGCAGACGTCGAGGTTGAGCCCCTCCTCGTGCAGCCAGCGCACGATGGCCCGGGACAGGAACGCCTTGCCCGCGTAGAACACGTCGGCGTCCTGCCCGAACGCGGTGCGCCAGGCGCGCGCCCGCGCCCGGAAGTCGGCCTCGTCGATGAAGTACGCGGGCGTACCGAACTCCTCCGCGAGCGCCTTCACATCGATCCCGCCGACGCTGACGACTCCGTCGGGGGTACGGGTGACGGTCTGCGCCCACACCTTCGGGTCCAGCGTGTTCAGGTCGGCGGGCGGGCCGGAGTAGTGCCCCTCGGGAAGCACGTCGGCGTGACGGGGCCCGGCGGGGTGTGCGGAACGGCTCATGTTCTTACGGCTTTCTGTGTGCTCTCTGGGCGGGCGGCGCGGGGCTTTGGCCGGCCGTGTGGTGCGGGCGGGGGGCGGGGGGCGGACGACGCGACGGTGGCGGTCGGCTCGACCGCGCTTCGCTGCGGCTTGCGGGATGCGGTCGGCGGCTCGGCTTGCGGTTCGGGCTCGGACCTGGGCTTGGGCTTGGGCCTTGGTTGGACCTGGGCTTGGGCTATGGCCTCCGGCTTGCTCGCTCCTCGCTCCTCGCTCTCTCGCCGGCTCGCTGGCTCGCTGCCTCGCTCAGAGATATTCGGGTGCGTCGATGCCGAGCAGGGACAGGCCGCCGGCCAGCACCGTCCCGGCTGCTTCGGCGAGGGCCAGCCGGGCCCGGTGGGCGGCCGAGGGTTTCTCGTCGCCGCGCGGCAGCACCGTGTGCTGGAAGGCGAGCAGGGCGTCGGCGAGGACGACGAGGTGCCGGGCGAGACGATCGGGAGCGCGGTGCGTGGCCGCTCGGGCGAGGACGGAGGGATATTCCGTGAGGGCGCTGACGAGGGGGGTGGCCACGTCTGGGGCGGTGACGTCGGGGGTGTTGACGTCGCGTGGGGTGACGGTGGTGGGGGGCGCGGGCCGGGTGTCGGGGGCAGTGCGCTCGCCCTGGGCGCCGGAGGTGGCGAGGTCGCCCGGGGTGCCGGAGGTGGCGAGGTCGCCCGGGGTGCTGGTGAAACCGAGGCCCGCGGCGTTGCGGGTGAGCGCGCGGGCCCGTGCGTGGGCGTAACGGACCCGGAAGAGGGGGTTGGCGGCCCGCTGTACGAGGAGGTCCGCCGTGATCCGGGGCCGGTCGTGGGCGGCCGGGTGCAGCAGGGCCCAGCGGAGGGCGTCGGGGCCGAGGGGGGTGGGGTCCTCCGGGGCGGGGACGGGGCGGAGGTCGATGGGGGTGGGGGTGGAGGAGGTGGGGGTGGAGGAGGTGGGGGTGCTGGTGAGGGCGGCTTCCGGAGCGCCGGGCGGCGTGGCCCGGCTCCGCTCATCGGCACCAGACTTCAGAAGTGGACCGGACACGTGATCGACCTCGACCCGACCACCCTGGCTGGCGATGATCCGTACGAGCGCGTCGGCGACGACCTCGGCGCGGATGTCGTAAGGAATGCGCAGCCGGACGAGGTGCCCGGCGAGGGTGTCGCTGTGGCCATAGGGCAGAGGACCCCTCGCGCCCGGAACACCCTCGCTGCCCTGGATCCGGCGCACGAGGGCGGTGACGGCGGCCCGGTCGAGGTGGATGTTGAGGAAGCCGGGTCCGGTGATCTCGACGGCGGCGACTCCGTCGGTGCGGCTGAGGTGGGGTCGCAGGATCTCGGCGACTTGCAGGGGAGGCCGACCGGCGGCCCGGGCCAGCTGCAGGGCGATGTTCGTGGCGTAGTCCCCGCGCCCGCCGGGCCCCGGCGGGGTGACGACGGCGCGTGCGGGCACGGCCACGCTCAGCTCTCCGTCGTCGACAGCACGACGCACCGCGCGCAGCACTGTGTGGGAGAGCTCGACGGGAGTCACGGGGACAAGCGTATGGGAGGAGGGGGGTGGGTATGCGAGCCGGTTTACCTCGGGTTCCGCGATGTGGACGGGCGGGGCTTCTGGCGAGGCCGAAGCACAAGGAGAAGAAGTCCGTGAGACACGTCGTGACGCGCGACGCGTGAGGTGTGAGCTGCCGGTGTCAGATGTCAGGTGTCGCGCCCGCGAATCAACTTCCGGTACGGCCTGCGCGCTGGGCACGCTCGGGTTGGGCGCTGCCGTTGCCCAAGCCGCCGGCCGTGGACCCGGCGGAGGGAGTGGAGGCGGAGGGACCGATGGCAGCGCCGGGGGCGGTGGTGGACGGGGCGGTGCCCGGGCCGACGGTGGGGCCGGAGCCGAGGGCGGTGGCGGAGGCGGAGGCGGAGGCGACTGGACCGTCGGCCACGACGCCGCCCCCGACGCCGCCCCCCTCAGACGCGGCCAGACCGCTCCCGGCCCGCGCATGCTCGACCAACTGTCGCACCAGGGCGACGAGTTCACTCGGCTCGAAGGGCTTGGCGAGAAACGCGTCGACGCCGACGTCGAGCCCGGCCTCGACCTCGTACTGGGTACAGGCGCTGACGATGGCGAGTGGTAGACGTCGTGTGCGCGGGTCTCCGCGGAGCTGGGCGGCGGTACGGAGACCGTCGAGCCGAGGCATGACGACGTCCAGGGTGATGAGGTCGGGCCGCACCTGGTGAACGACGTCCAGGCACTCGGCACCATCGGCCGCGGTCACCACCTCGAAGCCCTCCAGCTCGAGGTTGACCCTGATCAGCTGCCGGATGACCTTGTTGTCGTCCACAACAAGCACCCGGCCGGACGCGCCTGGCACAACTCGAGAGTAGGTCGACACCCACCGCCGCGTCCGGGTTTTCCCCACTTCCACCCCCTGCGGGCGGTGCCGGACCACTCAACCCCACTCTCACCCCCACGAAAACCGTTCATGATCTCCCTCGGAGAGCTGGTAGGGTTCTACCCGTCGCCGCCAAACAAGGCGCCAGACACGCCCCCGTAGCTCAGGGGATAGA
Source organism: Streptomyces sp. ATCC 21386 (assembly GCF_018728545.1). NCBI lineage: Bacteria > Bacillati > Actinomycetota > Actinomycetes > Kitasatosporales > Streptomycetaceae > Streptomyces > Streptomyces sp. ATCC 21386. Next base: position 1,645,045 of record NZ_JAAVVL010000001.1, on the reverse strand, counting down.
GCAACGGCCTCCGGAGCCGTGTGCGCAGGTTCGAATCCTGCCGGGGGCACAGAAGCCGGAACAGCGCGATCACCTTGCTGACCTGCCAAAGTGCCAGACATCAAGAGTCGGACCCAGTCCCACTGGGTCCGACTCTTTGTCGTTGCTACTCACTGGTCGCGAGTGAGTAGCGAGTGAGGGCGACTACCACCTCCTCGCCCCGGTGCCCTGCTTGACGTCTCCGCCAAACTGGACTCGCTTCGACTCAACGACCCCCTATCCATCGAGTGGCGCAGCGGCGACCCGGCCATGAGGGCATAGCTAAGGCGACGCCTTGCCGGGCCGGCGGTGACATCTTCGTGGGCGCGATCATCCGTCCCCGTGTCCGCGGCGGCACCTGATCGCGCGGCCCTCCACTGCGTTTCTCCTCCCGACCGGCCAGCCCGCGTGCGGCATAGCAAGCCTTGAAGCGGCCCACCGTCACCGGCACCACCCCGGCGAGTTCGGCAATGTCCTTGCGGCGCCGCCCCTCGGCGGACCACAGCACAATCCGGGCCCGCAGAGCCACACCAGCGGACACGTGACGCGAGTTCGCCAACTCCCGCAACTCATCCATCCGTTCGGAGCACGAGACACTGGCAAATGAGGAATTGAGTCACTCGCCTTATCCTGGTGTTGAACGCACGGTCGCCCTTTGTTGAAGGATCAGCGATACGAGAGGTGCCGCAATGGGGACTGAATATACACCGGCCGACTCCCAAGGTAAGCCTGCATCCAGCTACGGCGAGACGCACTCTGAATCTGAGGTGACGGTGGACGCCGCGGGCGAGGGGTACACCGGCACGTCTGACTACGTGGATGGCAAGAATGCCCTTGCTCCAGTTAGCGAGCCAGAGCCGGAGGAGGAAGAGGAGGAATACGACTACGGGGATGACGACGATGACTAAGACAAAAAGAACACTGAGCGCCACCGGCTCCATAATGGAAGAGCCCACCTCATGTCCGTCTTCGACGTGCAATTCAATCAACTTTATTGCGCCAAACACTTTGGAGTCAAAGCTCCAGGCGCTTGTAACAACACGCGGCATGGCCAAGATGGTGGCGGCTTGGGGGCGATCGTGGACAGTGATGGCGACCAAAGAATTTGGAGTACTTGCCCGATGCAGGAAATGCCGTAAGCCTGTACTCGCTTGCCCGTACTGCCACCAGGAATTCCATCCAAAGGGCGATCTTCCCCCGATGTACAGCCGGCGGGTATGCCTGAAGTGTGACCGAGACATAGTGGTTCTGCACTATTGGCCTTCTTAAATCAATCAGCTCCAAGCCAAATCCGCCCGGCCAACCTAGCTCCGAGTTCACCGAGCAACGGCAAACAATTCACTTTCCCTTTCCTGATCCGGTTCCTGATCCGGCAAAGATGCTCCCCACAAGAGCCATGAGTCCAATATAGACAAGCACCACGGCGAAGACAGAGCCTCCGAACACAATGCCGGGGGACGCAGCGACCTTTTGCTCAGGCCACAGCCCGTTCCATATGTGGCCGTTCTTCGTGACGATGATGCTTGTTACGCCGAAAAGCGCACCGAACAAGCCAAATACCGCCAGCCCAGCGCTGCCACCACCCGCGCCGATCACTAGAAGTAGGAGGCCCAAACCTATAGCACTGAACTCGCAGGCCCTGAGCCAACCACTTGGGTTCTCAGGAGGGTAGTCAGGCCTTCCGTCCGGCAGTTGGCCGCGCGGCGTGGTATCGCGACCTCGCCGCCATCCGCATACAGGACACACACCACTTTTACTCATGCTGCCCGCGCAATTCCTTGCTCTGCAATTCGCCTGCACGGATGTCGCAGCCGGACCGCCCGATGAGCTGCCCATCGATCTCGCCTCCTCGAATGGCGCCGCCTCCCACCGGCACGTGAAACTCGAACTGACGCGACCCGTATCACGTGACACTAGGGCTCCACCACGGCTCCAGTGTCGTAATCAGTAATCTCTGTGACACGACAAGAGATAGGGCCGTTGGGAACGCTCTGGGCGCCAGCTGATGGATTATTGTCGATAATTTGATTCTTTCCAGTCTCCAGTGGCTTTACGTAGCTGACATAAACATAGTCAGTCGCGATTCTGTTATCGGAATCTCCGAATGCCACATTCAGCGTGTAGGTGTGTTCATTTAGTGCATCTTTGTTCTTTACATATACCGTAGCAGTCACCTGGGGGTGACCATAATCTCGATTAAGTCGACAATCAGTGACCGTCCATGATGCATGTACGGAAGGAACTGACAGCTCGCTGGTAGGACTGGCAGTGGAGGCACCCGTTGCAGGTTCCCGAGTAGACGACGGAGCCGACGGTGACTCCGAAGTTGGGCTGGGAGGCGAAGTCGTCACACTTGACGTCCCGCCTCCCTCAGGTCCGTTGCCTCCGCCACAAGAGTGCACAGCCCAGCTGATCCCAGCGACAATTGCCGAAAGAAGCAACCCGGCGATTATGCCTTCAAATATGCGCTCGTGACTGACTGTCATGGGGGATCAGCCTCGGTTCGACCTCGCGGTTGATTCGCCCTCGCCCCGGGGTAATTCGTACGCCACAGGTGCAGACATTGCATGCTTGGTAGCGGTTCCGTCTACATCCAGAATGCAACAGGCGAGCGGGGACCGCATCTTGGTCCGCTCTCTGAGTTTCGCCGCCGCCCCCTGGAACGCCCAAATGAGCTGATCGACTGGGCGAAGGTCAAAGGGCGAGGCTCCAGGAAACGACTACCCCATGGGAGAGCGCTTGGTGTCGGCTGACCAATTCCCCTACGGGTACAAGGAAAGTGCGCCTACAAGATGGCTACAGCGGACTCTCTCCAGCCCATCCCATTGCCTTTTCAATCTTCTTGTTGTTCAGCTCCTCGTGGCCGTCGATGCAGCCCTCGTAGCGGCGGTGGATGACCTCCGGGGAGTTGCCCGCACGACGGGCGACCTCGGCCACAGGGACCCCAGCGTTCAGCCAGTTCGTGATGCAGGTGTGCCGAAGGTCGTAGGGCCGGTGCGCGAGCGGGGAATCCGCCTTGTCCGGTGGGAGCGCAATGGGCCTTGCTTCCTGCCACACCCTCCAATAACTAGAGGTCCCGAGCACGCTCCCGCGCTCGTTGGTGAAGAGCCTGCCGTCCTTCGCTGTGCCGAACTCCTTGATGTGCTCCCTGAGCATCGCGACGAGCAGCGGCGGTATGGGCACAGGCCGGTCGGCCTTGACCTCCCGCGACTTGAGCCCTCGCTTGTCGTGGCGCTGCCCCGAATCGGTCCACTTCTTGCCAGATACTGGGCGGGTTTCCCGAAGGGTGAGGGTCCCCCAGCCCGTCTCGGGCAGATAGCAGTCATTCTCTCGCAGCCCGACCGCTTCCGCCGGCCTCATTGCGGCGTAGAGCTGGCAGCCGAAGAACGCGACCAGTCGACGGCCGCGATTGCGGTGCACGGACCCCACGTACGAGACGGCTGTGATGAGGGAAGTCCCCTGAGCCGCATTGACCAGGACCCGTGGATCCACCACGTCACCGCCCGTGGATCCAGTCCGCTTCACGTTGGCGAGCGGATTTTCGTCCAGGTAGCCCGACTCGATCGCGTGCTCCATTGCGGTGTTGAAGCCGCGGCGGCGCCGCTTGTACGTCTCCCCTGCTGCTGGGGTGCCGTCCAACTTGCAGGAGAGCCGGTACTGGACGTCCCGGAGAATCCTCGGGTCCGTCAGCGAGGACAGCGGGAGCGAGCGGTTGGAGAGCCACGTACAGGCGGCCAGCAGGTCGGGCGGGGGCTCTTCGCCCTTGTGAGCCGGTACGACAGCCCAGCGCACGGCCAGCCGAACTTCCTCAGGTGTCGGTGCCTTCACTCCGTCGCCCATCATGGCGAGCGCCACCGTGGCCAGGCTGTCGGCAATGCCCTCACGCGTCTTCGCTGCTGTGGTACGCCACCGTGCCGCCATGTATTCGCGGGAGAAGTCCCACCATGACGGGTCCGGCCTGGTGTTCTCCTTCGCCGCTGCGGCCCGGAGTTCGGACTCTGGCAAGCCTGTGTCCACGTCGAACGCCTCGCCCTTGCGCATGGCTTGCCACAATTCCGAGCGGCGACTTTCAGCGGGCGCGACCGTGGTAAAGCTGGCCGTCTTCACCTTGCCCGCTACCGTCCAACGGAGCTGGTATGGCGCCTTCTTGCTCTTCACCTTGTTGACCTTCCACACCCGTACGTCGGTGGAAAGGGTGGGGGTCAGTGTCTCAGGCCCGGACGGGCGCCCGCTGTTGCGGGCGCCCGGGGCTTCGCTGGCCTTGCGGTGGTTCACGCGGATTCCTCCAAGGTCTCCATCCAGCGGTCCAGTTCGGAGCGACGAATGCGCACCGAGCCGTTCGGGAGCTTGATGGACTTGGGACCCTTCCTGAGCTGACGCCAGCGGTAGAACGTGGAGCGTGGTACGCCGATCTCTTCGATGACTTCGGGGATGGTCAACTTCTCGTCGCGGGGCTTGGCCACGACTCCTCCTTAGGCGAGAGAGCAAGGCATGTGGGGAGCGGAGCATCTGAGGGCCGCCACAGAAACCACGAAATACACAGAAAGCCGGGGCGGGTGCTCTGAGCTGGGAGAACACCGTTCGCGGTGCGGTTGGCCGGGCTGCCACAGAAAGCGCGGGAAGTTCCACAGAAATAAGCGGGCCTCGTTGGGCTCGTATTTGTGTGGTTCTTCTGCGGGTTTCTGTGGCAGCCGCCTCCCTGCGGCCTCTGGCCGCGTTGGCGCAGGTCAGGGGCGGTGCGGGGTTATTTCTGTGATTCTGTGGTTTCTGTGGCGGGGTCAGACGCTGGGTTCGCTGAGCTGCGGGTGGATGAGGTAGCGCGGGGAGGGTGGCCGGCCGCGTCCCCCGGAGCGGTGAACGGGCTGGGCCCGGATGTATCCGTGGTCTTCCAGCAGGTTCAGCGCGGGGTCGAGGTCCGCCACGGTGGGGAACTCCGAGCGGGAGAGCTTCGTCATGACCTCGCGCTTGCTGACCTCGGTCCAGTCGTTGGCGCGCAGCAGCTCGTAGACGATGCGGGCGCGGTTGGCGGTGTGGTCGGCGCCCATGAGGTCGAAGACCGCCAGGGCGTGGCCGGTGAAGTAGTCCGAGAGCGTCACCGCGTCGCGCATGGTGTGGGCGGTGATGGGCTGGGTGTGCCCGTTCTCGGTGTGCGTGGCGAGGTGGAGCAGCCCAGCGAGGCGGCAGGTCGCGCCCCCCAACTTCGCGGCCCAGTTCCCGATGTGCCCGAGGTCCCCGCCCCGCTTGCGCAGTCGCGGTTCCTGCCGCTTCTCGTAGGCGACCAGCACATCGTTCGCCTCGGGTGAGAGCTGAAGGACCGCCGGGTCTGTCCAGTCCGCGAGGGACATGGTCAGCGCGATGACGCGTTCCTCGTAGGTGTCGGCCACCTCGTCGGGGATGGTGTCGGGCAGGATCTTGCGATGCCCCACGAGGGAGGTCGGCAGCGAGTACAGGAACCGTGCCAACAGGCCTCGGTCCCCTGCTCCTTTGATGCGGCCGATGTCTTCCAGGACGGACGGCTGAACCGTTAGGCCCATGGTCAGGGCCGGAGATTCGATGAACTCCTCACGCCCCCGGCGGTCCACGCGCAGCCGGTCACCTGCCTGGCCCCGGAGGAAGACCTCCATGTTGGGGGTGCCGGAATAGCGTCCCGCGATGATGTCGAAGATGCCGCCCTCAGCGCTCATCACGGCCAGCCTGCCGCCCTGTTCGGCCAGCAACGAGGCAATAACCTCCGGCGTCGCATCATCGGCCAGCAGACGGGGCTTGGCGGGCACGGTGAGCGATTCGGCGGTCTGCGCGAGGCTGATGGCCTCCGCCACGAGCTGGTCTCGCTTGTCGGCGTCCGCGCGGGCCGCCTTGGCAGCGGCACTGTCCGCGACCTCCTTGGCGAGCTTCGCCGTGATCTCCGCTTCGATGATGGTGCTGGCCGATGCGGCGGACAGCAGCGCTTCCGACTTGTAGAGCGGGTTGGTCATCAGGGAGAACACGGCCGACTTCCGGTTGCCCGGCGGCAGGGCGACGACCACGAACGCGTTCGTGGGCTCACGCCAACGGCCCCGGACGTGGACCACGGCGCGGCCCCCGGCAGCGGTCGACAGCACCGCGAGCGCGAGGGAGGCGGCCATGTCCACCGGCGTCTGCGTCTCCTCCGCCACCGCCCTCACGAAGTCCCCCAGCCAGGCCGGGAAGACCTCGGTGGGGAAGGCAGGCAGTTCCCGGCGGGCAGTGAGCGGGATCGGCTCATCCCACGGCGCTGCGGCTGCCTGCTGCGCGTCCAGGGCCTCGAATCCGGCCCACAGTTCCGAGCTGTCCACGGGCTGTGTGCTCATGCCGCACTCGCCTCCAATGCGCCGCCACGGACGAGTCCGGAGCGGATCGCGGTGCGGCACTCTCCGGCAGACAGGCCGATGGACTGCCCGGCACTCATGAGTTCGCCGGTGACGGCGGCCTCGGTGAGATCACCGTTGCGGACCATCCGGGCGAGGGCGTAGGCGGCGAAATACACAGCACGATTACGACCGCCCTGACGGGCGGACAGCACCTTTTCCAGCTCCCCGCGCAGTGCTGCGGTGCTGTAGGAGGTGGCGTTGCGCATCCGGGCCGACAGCTCCGCAAGCGGCATCGGGGCCGGTGCGGGCTGCGGGGTGAGCAGGTCACCAAGCCACGCAGGGAGGGGGGCCGGGGGCGCGTCGTGAATGATCTCGTACGGCGCTCCGCCCACGACACTGCCGGCCGCAACCACGTACCCGCCCCAGGCCCGGGTGTCGACCTTCCACCCCAGCACGTCCGCCGTGCTGCGTAGCCGCTTTTCGGCAGGTGCGGTGAAGTACAGGTGCTGTCCGCCCCGGCGGGTGCGCACCGTGTACGACTCGGTCGGAAGCGGCTCGCCAGCGCGCTCACAGAGCGCGGCGAACACGTCCAAGCCATCGGCCAGGCCCGCCCATTCGGGCGGCGCGGTGTCGTTGTCGTCCTTGGGGAGGTCGAGGTCGATGACCACGAGGTTGGCGGGGCCCGTGGCGATGCCGACGTTGTAGGGGGCTTGCTGCCAGCACGCGCGGATGTTCTCAGCGGCGCGGGTGGCGCGCTGCTCGGGGATGCGGTGGCCGTCCGCGCACCGGCCGGTGCGGGGGCAGTTGTGCTCAGGGTGCCCAGCGGGGCCTTCCGCCACGTATTCCGTGGAATCCGCGGAGCTGCTTGGCGAGGTTCTGACCGCGGTCTCGGCTGTTCTGCTGCGCCTCGGCTGTTCTGCTGCGTCTCGGTTGCCCCGGCGTCGCAGAGGAAGCCGTCCGCGCGGCACTGCGCCTGACAAACCCCCGATGCCCCGACGGCTCCTTGAACGACGCCAGCTGGAACGCGGTCGTGGTGCTGGCCAGGTCCCTGCGAGTACGCGGCGCGCGGACCGAGGCCGAACAGAACACGGGTTGCACGAGGATGACTGAGGGAGGGCCTGGGCGAGTAGGACGGCCGGGGCAACTGACAGTTCCCACGGTTGACCATCCCACCAACCGGGTGAGCCTCCGAGGCGCCGTCCGGGTCACAGGCCGTGTTCATCCATCAGGCGCATCAGATTACGCTTGCGCCTCTGAGTGGTGCGCAGATTCGCGAGGTACACCCCGAACTCGTCCTCCGTGCCCAAACTGCGGTGGCAGTCGCGGATGCTCAACAGCAGGCCGACGAGGTGATCGTAGACAGCACTGCCGGTCTGCTTCAGCAATGGTTCGGTCAGGCGCAGGTAGACGCCGAGCGCGTCGGCGGGGCGGTCGGCGCGGGCCTGGGCGGCGAGGGAGAGCCACTGCCGGTCGTCGGCACCAGTATCGGTGGCGGCCTGCCAGGCGGCGGCCCCGTCCTTGTCGTCGAGCAGGACGTCGACCAGGACGGGGCCGCCGTACCAGCCCCCTCGCCGGGGTCCCGCGGCGTCGGCCCGGAGCAGGGCCAGGGCCGCCTGACGTTCGGCCGGCCAGCACTCGGCGGCGCGGGCGGCCGCCCGCAGCTGCTGGTAGGTGAGCAGGGAGAGGCGGGCGCCGAAGTGGTCGCGGCGCAGGGTGACCGCGTCGGCGTGCCGGGCCACCTGCGCGTAGCGCTCGCAGAGGTGGTCGACGAGGGCTGTATCGACGGTGGCGAGGTCCTCGGCCTCTCGGATACCGCGTTCTGCCCAGCTCAGCGCCTCGTCGGGGCGCCCCGCGGTGTCCAGCTCGCGGGCGATGACCAGGTGCGTGTGTCCGTTCGGGGCGAGGTCGGCCGCGTGCACGGCGATCACCGCGTCGACGTCGCCTCCTGCCTTGGCCAGACGTTCCATCAGGTGCTTTTCGGCCCAGCCGCGGCGATTGGCCCGCCATGCCTCGACCGCCAGCTTTCGCAGAACGCCCATTCCCTCTTCACCGAGGACGTCTTGGTAGTCGAGTGGATCGATGTCGGTGAGCCCGTCGTCCATGTCTTCGAGGGCGTGGCCGACCAGCCAGCGCGCGAGCTCCTCGGGGTCGGGGCGGGCCGCACGGCAGGCGTCGAGGTGGGCGCCGGCAAGGTCGGCACCGATCTGTCCGAGCCAGCCGTCGGAGTCGTCGACGCTCTCCACAGCCTCGGCCAGCAGCCGCATCGTCTCCCGCGCCAGGGTGATCGCGTCGGCGGCCCGGCCCGAGCCGGTGAGCGCGCCGATCGCGGACACGGCCTGCCCGGCCTGATCGGCGTAGGCGCGGGCATCGGCGTACTCGACGTGTCCGTACTGCGCGAAGGGACCGATGTCGAGCAGGTCGCGGATATGGGCCCGGACCGCGGCGAGGTCTCCGCGGGTGCTCGCGGCTCGCAGTTCCAGACGGCGGCGCAGCTGCCTGTTCTCGTCGATCTCTTCCCGCAGCAGAGCGAGCAACTCCGACTGGGAGAGAGTGGACAGCCACGCGTCGAGGTGCTGTGCCCGGTCCCGGGCCGCCTTCCGCTGACGCGGCAGGCTCTCCCGCCGGGCGAGGACGGTCAGGCCGAGGGCGACCAGGTGCTTACAGAAGTTGCCCTCCAAGCCGTACGGGCAGTCACACTCGCCGGATAGCCCGCCAGGCCCGTCCAGGGCCAGCTCCACCTCGTACCGTTCCGTGCCGTGGACGCTTGCGGTGACCCAGCCGTCACCCACCTCGACCCCGGACACCGCGTCGAGATAGCCGCGCCCCCGGTCGAAGGAACGGGAGCCGGCCAGCTTCTTGAGGTTCGCCTCGGTGAGGCCGCGCATGATTCTCTTCCGCCCTGCTGTGGCTGTGCACTTGATGCGTCGCCAGCCTAGGGCTGCCAGGGGAGCGGGCCCACGAATTCGGAGGGTTTGACCTCCAACTCGTGAAGTGCCAGAGCTGGTCGGCTGGTCACGGACCACGTCCAGGCGCGTGGTGGGCCCGGCCGGGCTCGGCTGACGAAACAGTGGATGCGGAGTCCCACGGTCGGCACCGGACCGAGCCCCTGCGGTCGAAGCAGCCCACGGCCCAGCGGCGAGTGGCCGGCCCTGGTCGGTGATGGCTCCGGTGACCATGACGGCGTCGAGCGGGCCCGGGAGTTCGTTGCGGTACCTGTACTCCCGGACCCTCGTGGCCCGCTCGACGCCGTCCTCGCTGCGTTCGATGTGGAGGTCGCTCACCTTCGCGATGAGCAGGGGAGTCCTCCGTCCTCACACACTGAGCGCGGTCCGTACGGTCTGTTCGGCCTCCGCCCCGCCGTCGCCGGAGGACGTCACGCGTCCCGCCTCCAGGACGTAGTAGCGCTGGGCGGCGCGCATGGCGAAGCCGACGTGTTGTTCGACCAGGAGGACGGACAGGCCGCCGCGTCGGGTGAGGGCGAGGATCGTCTCCTCGATCTCGGCGACGACGGAGGGCTGGATGCCCTCGGTCGGCTCGTCGAGGAGGAGGAGCCTGGGGCGCGTGATCAGGGCGCGGGCGATGGCGAGTTGCTGGCGCTGGCCGCCGGAGAGGAGGCCTGCCCGGCGGCCGGACAGTTCGCGCAGGGCCGGGAAGAGGTCCAGGGCCTCGGTGATGGCCTCCTTGCCGTCCAGGCGGCCGTCGGCGACGAGTTGGAGGTTCTCGGCGGTGGTCAGGTGGGGGAAGGACTGCTGGCCCTGCGGGACGTACGCCATGCCGCGGGCCACCCGCTGGTGCGGGGCGAGGTGCGTGATGTCCTCGCCGTCCAGCAGAATCGTGCCGCCCGCCGGCTTGATCAGTCCCATGGCCGCACGCAGGAGCGTGCTCTTGCCGGCGCCGTTGTGGCCGAGGACGGCCGCGACGCCGTCCGTCGGGACCGCGACCGTCACTCCGTGCAGCACGGTGGTGCGGTCGTATCCGGCCCGGACGGTGTTGATCTGCAGCATGGGCGTCACGCCTCCTCGGCGACGGGAACGGCGGCGGGTTCGGGCTCGGGTTCGGAGGCGCGGCCGAGGTAGACCTCCTGGACCTTGGCGTCGGCCTGGACCTCGGCGACAGAGCCCTCGCTGAGCACCTTGCCCGCGTGCAGGACGGAGACGCTGCGGGCGAAGGAGCGCATGAAGTCCATGTCGTGCTCGATGACGACGACGGTGTGGTCGCCGCTGACCCGTTGGAGCAGTTCGCCGGTGGCCTCGCGTTCGTCGTGGCTCATGCCGGCGACGGGCTCGTCGAGCAGCAGCAGTTTCACGTCCTGGACGAGCAGCATGCCGATCTCCAGCCACTGCTTCTGGCCGTGGGCGAGCACGCCCGCCGGGCGGTCGCGCAGGTCCGTCAGGCCGGTGGTCTCCAGCGCCCTCGTCACCGACTCCGGTACACCCTTGCGGCGGCGCAGCATCGTCCACGGGCCGCGTCCGGCGCCTGCCGCGATGTCGAGGTTCTGCAGGACGGTCAGCTCCTCGAAGACGGTGGCCGTCTGGAAGGTACGGCCGATGCCCATACGGGCGATTCTGTGGACCGGCTTGCCCAGCAGGTCCTGGTCTCCGAAACGGACCGAGCCGGTCGCCTTCACCAGACCCGTGACCGCGTCGACGAGTGTGGTCTTGCCGGCGCCGTTCGGCCCGATGAGGAAGCGCAGGTCGCCGGGACGGATGTCCAGGTCCACTCCGTCCACGGCCCTGAAGCCGTCGAAGGTCACGCGCAGGTCGCGGACGGTCAGTCCCTCGCCGCTCATGCTGTCTCTCCCGTCGGGGTCGCATCGGTACGGCGCCTGCGCAGGACGGTCACCAAGGACGCCAGGCCGCCGGGCAGGAAGCCGACTGCCACGACGAACAGCAGGCCCTGGAGGTACGTCCACGCGGCGGGGTAGGCGTCCGAGAGCGTGCTCTGCGTCCAGGCCACCGCGATCGCGCCCAGCACCGCGCCCACCAGGCTGGCCCGGCCGCCGACCGCCGCGCCGATGACGAAGCCGATGGACGGCACGATCCCGATCAGCGCCGGGGAGATGATCCCGACCGCGGGCACGAAGAGGGCACCGGCCAGGCCCGCCATGCCGGCCGCGACGACGTACGCCACCAGCTTGACGTTGGCCGGGTTGTAGCCGAGGAAGCGCACCCGCTCCTCGGAGTCCCGTACGGCGACGAGGAGTTCGCCGTAGCGGGAGACGAACAGCTGGCGAGCGAGAGCCATCAGCAGCAGAAGCGCGGCGGCGATGATGAAGTACACCGTCCGCTGGTTGAGCGGGTCGTTGAGGTCGTAGCCGAAGAAGCCCTGGATGTCGGTCAGGCCGTTGGTGCCGCCCGTGGTGGCCTGCTGGCCGACCAGCCAGATGGCCAGGGCCGCCGCGAGCGCCTGGCTGAGGATCGCGAAGTACGCGCCCTTGACCCGGCGGCGGAAGACGAAGAAGCCGAGCAGCGCGGCGACCGCCATGGGCAGCAGTACGGTCATGGCGAGCGCGAAGGCCGGGTCGGCGAACGGCTTCCACCACCAGGGCAGCGCGTCACCGGTGCCGTACAGCTGCATGAAGTCGGGCAGGGTCTGGCCGGTGGCGGCGGCGTCGGCGAGCTTGAGGTGCATGGCCATGGCGTAGCCGCCGAGGCCGAAGAAGACGCCCTGGCCGAGGACCATCAGTCCGCCGCGGCCCCAGGCGAGGCTCACGCCGACGGCCACGATCGCGTAGCACAGGTACTTGGCCAGGAGGTTGAGCCGGAAGTCGGACAGGGCGAGCGGGGCGATGCCGAGAAGCAGGACGGCGGCGAGGAGAAACCCGCCGGGCACGCGGAAGCGTTCCAGGAGGGGCGCCGACGGCCGCACCACGGACGTCGTCTTGGTCGGGGAGGTGGTTGTTGTCGTCATGCCAGGCTCCGGGTGCGCAGTGCGTACAGGCCCTGGGGTCGCCACTGCAGGAAGGCGACGATCGCCACGAGCACGACGACCTTCGCCACGCTCACGGTCGTCGAGTACTCCAGCACCGACTGCAGCACGCCGAGCGCGAAGGCCGTGATGACACTGCCCTTGAGCTGGGCGATGCCACCGACGACCACGACCAGGAAGGCGTCGACGATGTAGTTGGTGCCCATGGTCGGGCCGATCGGGCCGACCAGGGTGAGCGCGACGCCCGCCACACCCGCCAGGCCCGAACCGATGAAGAACGTCGTGCGGTCCACCCGCTCGGTGGCGATGCCGGACACCTCGGCGAGGGCCCGGTTCTGTACGACGGCCCGGATACGGCGCCCGAGCGGGGTGAGCCGCAGGATCAGGGTGAGGCCGAGGACGCACAGCAGCGCGAGGCCGAGGATGAACAGCCGGTTGTTGGCGAGGGTGATGCCCGCGACCGAGATGTTGCCGGTCAGCAGGTCCGGGGCGGCGGTCTGCACGTTGGGCGCGCCGAAGATGTCCCGGGCGAGCTGCTGAAGCATCAGGGACACGCCCCAGGTGACCAGCAGGGTGTCCAGCGGCCGGGTGTACAGGCGGCGGATGAGCAGCCACTCCAGGAGCGCTCCCATGGCGCCGGCGACCAGGAAGGCCAGGGGCAGGGCGACGAGCAGGGAGACGCCCGCGCCGCTGATGGACTTCTGCAGCACGTACGTGGTGTAGGCGCCGGCCATGATGAACTCGCCGTGCGCCATGTTGATCACGCCCATCTGACCGAAGGTCAGGGTCAGGCCGAGCGCGATGAGCAGCAGGACGGCACCGATACTGATGCCGGTGAAGGACTGGTTGAGGATGACCGTCATGAAGCGGCTCCGGGTCGGGGACGAAAGGTGCGGGCTTTCCATGGGCGTGACCCGGCCGCACGAGGAGGCCGGGTCCCACCGCGAGGGGCCGAGCGGGGCTCAGGAGAGGCCGGAGGCCCAGGAGTAGCCCTTCAGGTAGGGGTCCGGCTCGATCGGCTTGCCCGAGTTCCAGACCTCCTCGATGAGGCCGTCCGCGCCGACCTTGCCGATCCGGGCCGTCTTGTAGACGTGCTGGGTGGCGCCGTCGACGGTGACCTTGCCCTCCGGGGCGTCGAAGGTGATGCCGTCGGAGGCGGCCTTCACCTTCGCCACGTCGAAGGAACCGGCCTTCTCGACCATCTCCTTCCACAGGTAAACCGAGATGTAGGCGGCCTCCATCGGGTCGGACGTCGGCTTGTCCTTGCCGTAGGCGGCCTGATACGCCTTCACGAACTTCTCGTTCGCCGCGCCCGGAGTGGTCTGGTAGTAGTTCCAGGCCGTCAGCTGGCCCTCCAGGTACTGGGTGCCGATGCTCTTGACCTCTTCCTCGGCGATGGACACCGACAGCACCGGCAGGCTCTTCGCGGTCAGGCCCGCGGACTTGTACTCCTTGAAGAAGGCCACGTTGCTGTCGCCGTTGAGGGTGTTGAACACGGCGTCCGCGCCGGCGTCCTTGACCTTGTTGACGATGGTGCTGAACTCGGTCGATCCCAGCGGCGCGTAGTCCTCGCCGACCACCTCCATGCCGTTGGCCTTCGCGTACGCCCTGATCTCCTTGTTGGCGGTGCGCGGGAAGACGTAGTCGCTGCCGACGAGGTAGAGCTTGGTCAGGCCCTGCTTCTTGAGGTAGTCCAGCGCGGGCACGATCTGCTGGTTGGTGGTCGCACCGATGTAGAAGATGTACGGGGACTGCTCCAGGCCCTCGTACTGCACGGGGTAGAACAGCAGCGACTTGTTCCGCTCGAAGACCGGCTTGACGGCCTTGCGGCTGGCCGAGGTCCAGCAGCCGAAGGTGGCGACGACCTTGTCGTCCGTGATCAGGGTCTGCGCCTTCTCGGCGAAGGTGGGCCAGTCGGAGGCGCCGTCCTGGCTGATCGGCTTGAGCTTCTTGCCGAGGACGCCGCCGGCGGCGTTGATCTCCTTGACCGCGAGCAGCAGGGCGTTGTGTACGGTCACCTCGCTGATGGCCATGGTGCCCGAGAGCGAGTTCAGCAGACCGACCTTGACGGTGTCACCCGAGGTGTCCGCCTTGGCGCCGGAGCCTGACGACGTGTCACTGCCGGTCTTGGCGCCGCATGCGCTGAGGGCGGCCGATGCGCCGAGGGCGGATACGCCTGCCAGGAGACCGCGCCTGCTGATGTGGAGCCCGGACATTCAATACCTCCTTGCCCCGAAGGGCGGTGCGAAGCGAGCGGAAGGCTCTGGGAAGGAGCGGAAGACTCTGGGGAAGGAATGGATCGGACGCGCTTCAGTGGCGGCGGCGTGGCGCGCGAGGTCCCCAGCCGTTCCGGGGTGACCTCCGGGCTGGTCGCTGAAGTGCGTCCACAGCCTGGGGTGAAACTGTTTCAACGGCGTTTCGGCGCAATTGAAGAACAGTTTCCATCGGAAGTATCGATGCAGGTCGATAAAGAGGAAAGCCGCCACCGGTACGCACGATTGACGGCGTCTCAGTGGCGGCATTTATTGCTTCCGCTGGAAAGGATCTTATTCTGGGAATGCTCTGTCAAGGGTGTGGTGATCGACGGTAGGCTCACGGCATCCCCGCCGCGGGGTCGTGCGCATGCGAGCTGAGGAGTGCGATGGCGAGGCAGCCCCAGGAACTGCTCCACCTGCTGACACGGGCCGAGCGCCTCTCGGTGCGCCGAGTCCAGTCCGTGCTCGAGGAGTTCGACTGCTCCATCGAGGCGTGGCGGGTGCTCGACCTGCTCTCCGACGGCGAGGGGCACAACATGACGGCCCTCGCCGACCGTGCCTTCCTGCCGGCGCCGACCCTGACGAAGCTGATCGATCAACTCGTCGACCAGAACCTGGTCTTCCGCCGCGTCGACCCTGTCGACCGGCGCCGTGTCCTTGCCCAGCTCACGCCACGGGGAGTGCAGCGCCGGCAGCAGCTGTCCCGCGCGGTCCGGGCCGACTGGGGTGCGTTGGAACCCCTGCTCGGGCAGGACGAGGAGAAGCAGTTGCAGACGCTGCTCGATCAGCTGGCCGGGGCGCTGGAAGGCGGCGGGAGCGTCACGACAGCTGGTGCGGAGCGCGCAGTTGGGCGAGCACATTGAAGTCGAGCCCGTCCGCCTGCGCCAGGTAGATGCGCTGGCGCACATGCCGTCCGTCCAGGCTCAGCAGACCGCGCGGACCTTCGTACGCGACGTTCTCGGCGGCCGCTCCGATGGCGGACACGTCCAGGGTGCGGGCCCGTTCGATCAGCGCCGCGAGCAGCAGCACACCCTCGTAGCAGGACTCGCCGAGACTGCCCGGAACCGGTGCGTCCACCCCGAAGCGGCCCGCATACCGGCCGTGGAAGTCCATCGTGTTCTGGTCGGCCAGTGAGGCGAAGAACCCGGCCGTGCTGTAGAGGTCGGTCGTCGCCTCGGCGCCGCTCGCCAGCAGCATGCTCTCGTCCATGAGCGTGCTCAGCCGCACGCAGCGCTGGTCGAGTCCGGCGGCGGCGAAGGCCCGGTTGAAGCGGACGGCGTCGCTGCCCACCATGAGCATGAGCACGCCGTCGGCGTCCGCCCGCTCGATGCGCCGCAGGACGTCGGTGAAGTCGTCGGTGCCCAGCGGCAGGTACGCCTCGCCGCAGACCCGGCCCCGGCCTTCGCGCGCGTAGCGGCGCGCGGCCTGGGCGGTGCGCCGGGGCCAGATGTAGTTGTTGCCGACGACGAACCAGCGGCGCACGCCCCGCGCCTCGGCGAGCAGCCGCATCGCCGGCAGCAGCTGCCAGGCAGGCGTCTCGCTGGTCATGTAGACGCCCTCGGTGCGCTCGCCGCCCTCGTACAGGGCCGTGTAGACGTACGGCACCCGGTGCGCGATCCGTGGCGCCACCGCCTGCCGCACCGAGGAGATGTGCCAGCCGGTGACGCCCTGCACCGCACCCGCCGCCACCAGGGCCTCGACCTCGTCCGCGACCCGCTGGGGATCCATGCCGCCGTCGACCTCCAGCAGCCGCAGCTCCTTGCCGAGCACGCCGCCCGCCTTGTTGATCTCCTCGGCCGCCAGCCGGGCGCACGCCTCGCAGGTGGGACCGAAGATCCCGGCAGGCCCCTGCATCGGGTACACGAACGCCACGTTCAGGGTCGACTCGTCGGCCGTGAACCACTCGGGGGCGTGGAGGCGGAGCGGCGGCCGATGCATGGCCCCATGATTGCCGCACCGCCCTCAGCGCCCAAGCGGTGGCCCGGATCGAGACCGTTTCGTAGAAATGCGGCACGACGAATCGCGGCACGGCTCGCTGAAGGATCGCGCGGTCTGACGACCGCCCTCAGGGGGCGCACCTGGACACGCAGAACACGGGAGCCGACGCCCCTTGCGTCGGGGGGCTCGGGAGTGACTTGTGTCTCATGTGGGGTCGTGGGGTTCGGGTGGGTGTCGGGCGCGGAGCCGCTGTTCGGGCGCGGTGTCGTCGTTCTGGCGGTGGCAGGAGTTCGGGCGGTGCATACCGGGGAGTCATTTGGGGTGGGAACGGTCGTGGGGTTCCCTTCGTTCTTGACTTGCCCTGCCTCCGTCGACGCGGTCCCCCGCCGCACCGACGCGACGCGGAAGGACGACGTGCCCTTTGTTCCCGCTCCCGCTCGACGCGCCGCCCCCCTCGCGGCCCACCCCGTCCCCGGTCCCCGATCCCCTCACCCTGATACCCAGCCCGGCCCGTCCCGTGGACCTCACCCGGGCCCCACGTCACGCCGCACCCACGGCTGCCGTGCCCAAGGCTGCCGGGCTCACGGATTCTGAGCCCTTGGCTGCCGAGCTGACGGGCTGCGCGCCCGCGGATGGTGAGCCCGCGGTGTGCGAGCCCACGGCTCCTGCGGATCCCGCAGCGGCCGACCCCGCGGTTCACACGGTCCCGACTGCCTCTGCGGCTGCCGCGAACCCGGCGGTGGCCCCCGTCTGCGACACCACCGCCGCCCAGCACCCCGTACCCCGCCCGGCCCGGCTCGTCGCGCTGCTGCCCGGCAGGGTTCGGGCGCTGCTCCCCGCCCGGTCGGCCGCCAATGGCCGACGGCTGCGGCTGGCCCTGACGTTGTTGCCGTTGGTGCTGCTCGGTGCCTGGGCGGCGTTCGACTGGCGCACCGTGCACGGCGGGGCGGTGCGGCTGGCCTCGGCCGATCCGCGGTGGCTCCTGGCCGGGGTGTTGTTCACCGGCCTGTGCTCGGTGGCCTCCGCGTTCGTACGGCAGGGGGCGGTGCCGGAACGGCTGCCGCGGGGCCAGTTGCTGGCGACGCAGTTCGCGGCAGGGGCGGCGGGGCACGCACTGCCGGGCAACATCGGCGCCCACGCCGTCGTCCTGCGGTTCCTGCGGCGCCAGGGCATCCCCCTCGCCCGGGCCACGTCGTCGCTCGCCCTGTACTCGGCGGTCAAACCCGTGGCCAAGACCCTGGTGATCGTCGCTTTCGTCGTCGCCTTCCCCGGCACCCTGCGCCTGACCGAACTCCTTCCGAAGGGCGAGACGCTCGCCCTGGTCGGCGCGATCACCGGCGTCAGCCTCGCCGCCGTGGTCACCCTGATCACGACCGTACAGCCGTTGCGGCGGCCGTTGATCGGAGGGCTGCGTTCCGCCCTCACCGACACCCGGATCGTGCACAGCCGCCCCGGCCGGGCGCTGGCCCTGTGGGGCGGGGCCGCCGCCTTCCCCCTGTGCCAGGGGGCCGTGGTCGCCTCGGTCGGCTCCTCGCTCGGGCTGCCCGTGTCCTGGCCGCAGATGCTCTTCGCCTATCTCGTCGCGAGTACGGCGGCCGGTGCGGTGCCCGCGCCGGGCGGCCTCGGCCCCATGGACGCGGCGCTCGTCTTCACCCTCGTCGCCTTCGGCGCGCCGGCGGCCCTCGCCACCACCACGGTCATCGGCTACCGCGTCCTCACCGTCTGGCTCCCCCTCCTGCCGGGCACGCTCGTCCTCTCGGCGCTGGTGCGGGCGAAGGTGCTCTGACGGGCGGCGGCCTTCGGGCCGCGCCCCGGTAAGCGGCCGACGGTCCGGTAAGCCGCCGTACACCGCCGTGGGCGAGACGTCAGCGGCCCACGGCGCCTGGCGTGGTCGCCGTCGGCCCTCCGCCTCGACCTCGGCCTGGGCCTGGGCCTCGCGGGAAGGGTTCGCGGACGCCTTCGCGCTGCGCCCCCGTGCGAGTGCCCTCGTCGGTCATGGGTGCGGCGGTGGGTGCAGCAAGCAGTTGAAGCGGGAACCATCTCGGGAACTGGAGGATCGGGCGAGTCCGGGCAGTTCGGGGAGGGCGTATGTCGTTTTCGGTGGGGCGCCGCGTGGTGGTCACGGGGCTGGGGGCCGTCACTCCGCTCGGGGTGGGCGTGGGTGAGCTGTGGCAGGGGCTGCTGGAAGGGCGTTGCGGGATACGGGAGTTGGACGGGGAGGAGTTCGCGGAGTTACCGGTGCGGGTCGCGGGGACGGTGCCGGTGGATCCCGCCGAGCTGCTCCCCCGGCCCCGGGCCCGGCGTATGAACCGGGCCGCCCGGTTCGCCGTACTCGCGGCGCGGGAGGCGTGGCGGGACGGGGGCTTCGAGCCCGGTGGTGCGGCGGAGAGCGGGCTCGACGCGGAGCGGGTCGGGGTGTCCGCCGGGGCGATCCTCGGTGACGCGTCGGTGCTGGTGGCCGGCGACCGGCAGTTACGGGACCGGGGGCCGCGCGGTGTCTCGCCGCTCACGACCCCGATGTGTGTGCCCTCGCAGGCGGCGTCGCAGGTCTCGCTGGACCTCGGGATCACCGGGGAGGCGCGCACGGTCACCAGTGCGTGCGCCTCCGGGACCGAGGCGATCGGGCAGGCGGTCGACCGGATCCGGTACGGGCGGGTGGACGTGGCACTCGCGGGTGGGGCCGAGGCCGTGGTGACCCCGGCGATCATGGCGTCCTTCGCGGCGATGCGGGCGCTGTCGCGGCACGGGCTGGACGAGGGCGAGGAGAGTCCGTCCCGCCCGTTCGCGCAGGACCGGGACGGGTTCGTGAACGGCGAGGGGGCGGGATTTCTGCTGCTGGAGGCGGAGGACCATGCCCGGGCCCGTGGGGCGCGGGTCTACTGCGAGGCCGCGGGGTGGGGGCTGTCCGCCGACGCGCACCACATGGCGGCGCCCGATCCGTCGGGCTCGGGGGTGGCGCTCGCGCTGCGGCGGGCGATGGAGGACGCGGCGGCGGGGCCCTCGGACGTGGTCCACGTCAACGCGCACGCCACCGCCACGGTCGACGGGGACCTCGCGGAGGCCAACGCGCTGACGGCGGTGCTGGCGGGGCGCCGGGTGCCGGTGACGGCGCTCAAGGGGCACCTCGGGCACCTGCAGGGGGCGGCCGGGGCCGTGGAGGCCCTCGCCACCGCGCTCACGCTCCACCACGGGCTCATCCCCCCGACCATCGGCTGCGCCGACCAGGACCGGGCCATCACCCTCGACGTCGTCACCGCCGCGCCACGCCCGCTCCCCAGCGACGGCGACCTCGCCCTGACGAACTCCTTCGGCTTCGGTGGTCACAACGCGGTCCTGGCTCTGCGCCGTACCAGGTAGCCCCCGGGGCGTCCGTAGATCGCAACAGCCCCCGCTCCGGTGCGTCCGGGCGCCGCCAAACCGACCGCGACGGTCGTGGCTGAGTGGCGCGGGGGTGGGCAGAGTCGGCGGGAGGGCCGCCGGAGAGCTGCAAGAGATCGCTGACGGTGAAGAGGGCACCGGTTGCAAGCAAGCCGCGGCCGGCCAGGAAAGAGCTTGGTCAGACCACGGAAGGAGCCCTCGGCGAGGGGGCGTACCGAGTCGAGTCGTCCCCCCTCAGGCCGAGCGTTTGCGTGCTGTGGTTTTCTTCGCCGGGGTTTTCTTCGCGGGTGTTTTCGCCGTCGCGGTCTTTTTCGCCGCCGTGGATTTCGTGGTCGTCGACTTCGCCGTCGTCGTCTTTCTGGGTGTCTGCTGCTTCGTGGCCGTCTTCTTCGCCGGCTGTGTCGTCTTCGCGGTCGATTTCTTGGGGGAAGCGGCCGTTTTCCTGGTCGACGCCGTGGACTTCTTGCCCGAGGACTGCTTGGGGGTGGGCCGGGACGCGAGGTGGGTCACGTCAGCCTCGGCCTCGACGCTCTCGCCCCGGGACTCCTTCGCGTCACGCACACTCTTCTCCAGCGCGGCCATGAGATCGAGGACCTTGCCCTCCGCCGCCGGCATCGGAGCGCTCGGCGGCTCCTCGCCGGACGCCTTCGCCGCGATCAGCTCCTCGACCGCCTCGCGGTAGTCGTCGTGCAGGGATTCCAGGTCGACCTCCCCGAGCGTGTCCATCAGGGCGTCCGCCAGGTCGAGTTCCTTGTCGCGGACGGTGACACCCGCGTCGGGGGCGACGCCCTCGGTCGTACGGATCTCGTCGGGCCAGAGCAGACCGTGCATGGCGAGGACGTCGTCCACCACCCGGAGCATGCCGAGCCGCTCACGCCCCCGCAGCGCGAACTTGCAGATGGCCACCTTGCCGCTGCGCTTGAGCGCCTCGCGGAGGAGGGTGTACGGCTTGGCGGCCGGAACCCCGTTCGCCGCGAGGTAGTACGCCGCGTCCACCTGGAGCGGGTCCACGCTCTCGGCCGGTACGAAGCCCTCGATCTCGATCGTCTTGGCCGTGGGGATGGGCAGCGACGCGAGGTCCTCGTCGGTGATGGGGATCATCGTGCCGTCGGCGTCCTCGTACGCCTTGCCGATCTCCCCCTGCGTCACCTCACGGTCCTCCAGCTCGCAGACCTTGCGGTAACGGATGCGGCCGCCGTCCTCCAGATGGACCTGGCGGAAGGAGACGGAGTGGCTCTCGGTCGCGTTCACCAGCTTGATCGGGATGCTGACCAGGCCGAAGGAGATGGCGCCGTTCCAGATGGATCGCACGGGCAGCACGCACCTTTCGGGTCCCTGCTTCCGGTTTGTCCACACCGTAACGCCGACCCGCCGCCCCTGCCCGTCGACGGCCGACGGGTGCTCCCCCACCGGGCCGGGCCGTGCCCCGCCACCGGCCGGGTCGGTCCTGCCCCGCCACCGGTCAGTTCCGGCCCCGTCACCGCACCGGTCAGGATTCGAGAAGCGCGGGTGGGTGGGACGCGCCTAGCGTGAGAGCCATGGACCTCACCATCGACGCGAGGTCCTCGTCGGTGGCTTCGCCGTTCGTAATCCGGCGGGCAACCTGATCCCCGTCCGCGAGGTCTGAGATCCGGAGGACCGCCGCAGCCGTCGAGAAGAGGGCGTCCGGAAGAGGGCGACGAGAAGAGGGCGTGGAGGGGCCACCGCGGTCGTACGACGATGGGCGGTGGACGGGCGACGCCGGTGGGGACCGTGACGCGGCCCCGCCCGACAGATGGAGGAACGATGACCAAGGCCACGAGCGCGCGGACGCAGGCGCAGGCTCCCGGGCCCCACGCCGCCGACAGCCATGATCTGATCCGTGTGCACGGGGCGCGGGAGAACAATCTCAAGGACGTCAGCATCGAGATCCCGAAGCGCCGGCTGACCGTGTTCACGGGGGTCTCCGGCTCGGGGAAGAGCTCGCTGGTGTTCGACACGATCGCCGCCGAGTCGCAGCGGCTGATCAACGAGACGTACAGCGCCTTCCTCCAGGGCTTCATGCCGAACCTCGCCCGGCCCGAGGTGGACGTGCTCGACGGGCTGACCACCGCGATCACCGTGGACCAGCAGCGGATGGGGTCCGACCCGCGCTCCACCGTCGGCACCGCCACCGACGCCAACGCGATGCTGCGCATCCTCTTCAGCCGGCTCGGCACCCCGCACATCGGTCCGCCCGGCGCGTTCTCCTTCAACGTCGCCTCGGTCTCGGCGAGCGGCGGCCTCACGGTCGACCGGGGCGCGGACAAGACCAAGACGGAGAAGGTGACGTTCAGCCGCACCGGCGGGATGTGCACGCACTGCGAGGGCCGGGGCACGGTCTCCGACATCGACCTCACCCAGCTCTTCGACGACTCCAAGTCGCTCTCCGAGGACCCGTTCACCATCCCCACCTACACGGGGGGCGGGTGGGTCGTGCGGGTCATCGCCGAATCCGGGTTCTTCGACAAGGAGAAGCCGATCCGGGAGTACACCAAGAAGGAGCGGCACGACTTCCTGTACCGCGAGCCGACCAAGGTGAAGATCAACGGTGTCAACCTCACCTACGAGGGCCTGATCCCGAAGATCCAGAAGTCGTTCCTCTCCAAGGACCGGGAGTCGATGCAGCCGCACATCCGGGCCTTCGTGGACCGGGCGGTCACCTTCGCCGTGTGTCCCGACTGCGACGGCACCCGGCTGAGCGAGCTGGCCCGCTCCTCGCGGATCAAGGGGCTCAACATCGCGGAAGCCTGCGCGATGGAGATCCGCGACCTCGCCGCATGGGCGCGCGGCATCGAGGACGCGTCGGTGGCGCCCCTGCTCGCCAAGCTGCACTACACGCTCGACTCGTTCGTGGAGATCGGCCTCGGCTACCTCTCCCTGGACCGGGCCTCCGGCACGCTCTCCGGCGGCGAGGCGCAGCGGACGAAGATGATCCGCCATCTCGGCTCCTCCCTCACCGACGTCACCTACGTGTTCGACGAGCCGACCATCGGGCTGCACCCGCACGACATCGAGCGGATGAACAACCTGCTGCTGCGGCTGCGCGACAAGGGCAACACGGTGCTGGTGGTGGAGCACAAGCCGGAGACGATCGCCATCGCCGACCATGTCGTGGACCTCGGGCCCGGCGCCGGTACGGCGGGCGGCACGGTCTGCTTCGAGGGCAGCCTGGAGGGGCTGCGGGCGAGCGACACCGTCACCGGACGCCACCTCGGCGACCGGGCCGCGCTGAAGGAGACGGTGCGCAAGCCCACGGGCGCGCTGGAGATCCGCGGTGCCTCGGCCAACAACCTCCAGAACGTGGACGTCGACATCCCGCTCGGCGTGCTCACCGTCGTCACCGGGGTCGCCGGTTCCGGCAAGAGCTCGCTGGTGCACGGCTCGATCCCGAGCGAGGAGGGCGTGGTGTCGGTCGACCAGACCCCGATCCGCGGCTCCCGGCGCAGCAACCCGGCGACGTACACCGGGCTGGCCGACCCGATCCGCAAGGCCTTCGCCAAGGCCAACGGCGTCAAGCCGGCGCTGTTCAGCGCCAACTCCGAGGGCGCCTGCCCCACCTGCAACGGCGCCGGTGTCCTCTACACCGACCTGGCGATCATGCAGAGCGTCGCCACGACGTGCGAGGAGTGCGAGGGGAAGCGGTTCGAGGCGTCGGTGCTGGAGTACCGCTTCGGCGGCCGGGACATCAGCGAGGTGCTCGCGATGTCGGTGACCGAGGCCGAGGCGTTCTTCGGCGAGGGCGAGGCGCGCACCCCGGCCGCCCACCGGATCGTCGAGCGGATGGCGGACGTCGGGCTCGGCTACCTCACCCTCGGCCAGCCGCTCACCACGCTCTCCGGCGGCGAGCGGCAGCGGCTGAAGCTGGCCACCCACATGGGTGACAAGGGCGGCATCTACGTCCTCGACGAGCCGACGACGGGTCTCCACCTCGCCGACGTGGAGCAGTTGCTCGGGCTCCTCGACCGCCTGGTCGACGCCGGCAAGTCGGTGATCGTCATCGAGCACCACCAGGCGGTCATGGCGCACGCCGACTGGATCATCGACCTCGGACCCGGCGCCGGCCACGACGGCGGCCGGATCGTCTTCGAGGGCACCCCGACCGACCTGGTCGCGGCCCGCTCCACGCTCACGGGCGAGCACTTGGCCGCGTACGTGGGGACAGCCTGAGCGCGGCCGCAGGGAGCATGAGCACGGCCGAAGGGGCCTGAGCACGAACGGGTGGGGGCCTGAGCACGGCTGCGGGGCATGAACACGGCCGCGGGGGCATGATTGGCCCCCTTCACCCTCTTCGTCACCCAATCATGGGATTCTGGGTCCCATGACACCCATCACCGAGGTGGAGGGCCACAGGGTCGCCCTCTCCAATCTGGAGAAGGTCCTCCACCCGGCGACGGGCTTCACCAAGGGCGAGCTGCTGCACTACTACGCCACGACGGCGGACGCCCTGCTGCCGCATCTGCGCGACCGCCCGGTCTCCTTCCTGCGCTACCCGGACGGGCCGGGCGGCCAGGTCTTCTTCACCAAGAACGTGCCGCCGGGCACGCCGGACTGGGTCACCACCGCCGAGGTACGGCGAATGGAGGGGCCCGCCCGGATGGTGCTGGTCCAGGACCTGGCGAGCCTGATGTGGGCCTCGAACCTGGTCGCCGAGTACCACACGCCGCAGTGGACCGTCCGCACCTCCGACGAGGCCGACCGGCTGGTGTTCGACCTGGACCCGGGGTCGCCCGCGACGGTCGTCGAGTGCTGCGAGGTGGCCTGCTGGCTGCGGGAGCGGCTCGGGGCGGACGGGATCGAGGTGTACGCGAAGACGTCCGGGTCGAAGGGGCTGCATCTGCTGGCGGCGGTGCGCGGGGCGTCGTCGGAGCGGGTCTCGGAGTACGCCAGGGAACTGGCCGTCGAGGCGGAGCGGGCGATGCCCCGCCGGGTCGTCCACCGGATGACCCGCAGTCTGCGCCCGGGCAAGGTGTTCGTCGACTGGAGCCAGAACGCCGCCCGCAAGACCACGGCCGCCCCGTACACCCTGCGGGCCCGCGCCGAGCCGACCGTCTCCGCGCCGGTCACCTGGACCGAGGTCGAGGAGTGCGGCGCCCCCGAGCGGCTGTCGTTCCGCGCCCCGGACATCGGCCCCCGGCTGCAGGACTACGGCGACCTGCTGGCACCGCTCCTGGACCCGCAGGCCGCGCGACCACTGCCGTGACGGCGGTACCGCCGGTGTGGCCCAGGGCCGGTCGGGCCCTACACGCGCGTCCACGTCCGCCGGTCGCGGGCCATCGCGTGCAGGCCCTCCACGTCCGCCGGCTTCAGCACCCCGCCGGCACGGGCGAGTTCCGACAGGTCCGTGTCGCGCAGGACGCGCACCTCTCGCAGGGGTGCGGTGACCGCGACCGAGGAGGGTTCGACGAGGGCGAGGACCGGGCGGACCTCGGCGGTGAGGGCGTAGGACGCGCGGTCGGCGTCGGCCCGCAGCCCGCGCAGCAGCGCCCGGGGTTCGTGCCGGCCCACGGCGACCATGGGGTCGGTGACGACGACGCGCTGTCTGCGGGCGTGGACGGAGCGGACGCAGAACAGGCCCCCGGGGCCGACGACCAGGTGGTGGATGCGGTCGCCGCCGGGCAGTGGCACGGAGTGCAGGGTGTGCCAGCCGGCGCCCGCCAGCCGGTCCAGCGTGTCGCCGACGGCCTGTTCGGCGGCCAGGGCGCGGCGGCGCGGGTCGGGGCGCAGCCGACGGGCCGGGCCGGGAGCGCGGTCGAGGGCGATCAACAGGGCCTCGCCGGGCCGGTTGGGGGCGAGGTCGTCGTCCGGGGGGAGGCTCAGCCGGGCCAGTTCGGCGGGGGTCGGCACGGGCGGCGGTCCCACGGTGACGGGGCCGGTGACGAAGGGGCGGAGGACGGCCAGCACGTCCTCTCTCAGCTCCTCGCTGAGGAGGTTCACCCGGCCCGTCTCACGGTCGTACCAGGCGATGTTCCTCCCGTCGGTCCGGCACACGTACAGGCGTCGCTGTCCATGACGCCAGGTCGGTATGACGCGCAGTCCGCTCATGCACCATCACCCCACGACCATGGGAACAGGCGGGGTGCTCCATCGGCAAGAACCCGGCTACCTTTGGGGTGACGACCCGTCGTCGAGGGCCACGGCCTGGGGGAGGCGCCGTTGCGGACGCGCAAGCAACCCGATGTCCCGGCTCCGCGGGAACCGTGGAGCGAGATCGTGCCGGGGCTGTGGATGGGCGGGCACGAGTTCGCGGGGCCGACCGGTACCGGGGGCGTCGAGTTCGCGGTCGTACGCGACGAGTTCGATCTGGTGCTGACCCTGCTTCGGCTGCCGGGGCACGGACCCGACGAGGGTGTCGAGCACCATGTGTGGCCGATCCCGGACGGGCCGCTGGACGGTACGCAGTTGGCGGGTGTGATGCGGCTGGCGCAGGCGGCGTGCGACGCGTTGGAGGACGGCAAGCGGGTCCTGGTCCGCTGCTACAGCGGGTACAACCGCTCCGGTCTGGTCGTGGCGCACGCGCTGATCCGTGACGGGCACTCCGCCGAGGAGGCGATCCGGCTGATCCGCACCCGCCGTTCGCCGTGGGCGCTGCACAACGAGCTGTTCGTGGAGTACCTGCACACGGGGCTGGCGACGGTCCGGCTGCTGGAGGAACTGGAGGAGCCGGCCGAGTAACGGCGTGTGCCGGGCGGGGCGGCGTTCCGAGCCGAGGGCCCTGCGTGCCGGACAGCGCGGCCGGCTCGACCGAGCCGTCACGAAAAAGTACTTCCGCACGAATTAGGGTGTACGGGACCACAGCGGTCCTCCCCCACAACCGCCTTTGCCGTCCCCGTACACCCAGGAGTCCCGTGTCCCCCAGCCGCCCTGCGCGCGCTGCCGTCGGCGCGCGTGTCGCCGTCGGCGCCTCCGTCGCCGCGGCCGCCGTGCTGCTGGTGGGCGGCTGTGGCGACTCCGGGGGCCTGATGAGCGCGGGCGCGACGCCCACCGCGAGCGGCCCGACCCGGTTGTGGCCCGGGGAGCCGCCCGCGTCCTCCCCCGCCTACGACTACGGCGAGGCCGAGACGGAGGTGGTCAAGGGCATCAGGGCTCCCGGCGAGGACATCCACAAGGTGGACCCGTTGGCCGTCGTCCGCGCGGAGATCGCCGCGCACCCCGACGTGTACGCCGGGTCCGAGGCTCCCTACGGGGGAACGACCGCACGCATGGCCGACTGCGGAAAGGGCGGCACCGACGCCTCGGCCGACCCGGACACGACCACCGGCACGGACACCACCGCAGGCACGCTCACGACCACCGGCGCGGACACCACCACCGGCGCGGACACCACCACCGGCCGGAAGACCGACCGCGCCAAGTGCCCCGTCCTCCAGGCCTACTACCGGGACCTCACCGGCGACGGGCGCGACGACATGGTGCTCGGCTTCCGGCTGCTGCCCGGCAACCTGACGGCGGTGCGGATGTACACCTTCCAGGCGGACCGACTGGTGCAGGTGCTGGCCAACGACGACGCGGTGCTCGCGGTCGAGCTGGCGGGCCGGACCGTGATCATCCGCTCCCCCGCCGGCATCGTCGGCTACGAGTACCGCACGCAGTGGACCTGGGACGAGGACCAGCTGGCGATGCTGCTCACCCGGGACGAGATCCTGCGCGTGGGCGGAGCGGCGAAGCCTTCCCGGTCCCCGTCGGCAGCCCCCTCCGCCTCACCCTCGCCCGACGCGCCCTCCGTCTCGCCCTCGGTGAGGCCGGGGTGAGCGCCGCGGGGTCCACGACGTCCACGAGGTCCGCGAGACCCGGGCGGAAACGGTTCGGCCTGCCCCGTTGGGCCTCCTCGCTCACCTGGAAGGCGCTGGCGTTCATCACGGTCATGTGCTGCGGGCTGGCCGCTCTGCTCGGCGCCCTCGTCCATGTCTCCGTCACCAACCGGACGGTGAGCGACGCCCGTTCCCGGGCCCTGGTCCGGCTCGACGAGGCGGCACAGGCGTACCAGGCCGGAAACCGGCTCCCGCCCGATGCCGGGATCGACCCGCGGGGCATGCCGGGGGAGCTGCGCGAGCTGGCGGTGAGCGGGCGGCGCGGCACGATGGTCGGGGTCGTCTCCGGGGTCCCCTCGATGTGGGCCGCCGCCCCGGCCGACGGCCGTGCCCTCGCCGTGCGGATCGACTACGCGCAGAGCGCGGCCACCATCGAGAACCTCGACCGGGCCATCCTGGGCTCCTCGGCGCTGGCGATCGGGGTGACGCTGGCCGTCGGCGCGCTGGGCGTCGGCGGGGTGACCCGGCGGCTGCGCACGACCTCCCAGGTGGCCCGGCGGATCAGCGCGGGCGACCTGGACGCCCGGGTCGGCGACCCCCGTACGGCGGACCCGGCGCGCTACCGCGACGAGGTGGCCGCGGTGGCCGCCGCGCTCGACACCATGGCCTCCACGCTGCAGCGGAAACTGCTCGGCGAGCAGCGGTTCACGGCCGACGTCGCGCACGAGCTGCGTACGCCGTTGACCGGACTGCACGCGGCGGCGGAGCTGCTGCCTGCGGGACGACCGACGGAGATGGTGCGGGACCGGGTCGCCGCGCTGCGGACACTGACCGAGGACCTGCTGGAGATCTCGCGGCTGGACGCGGGGAGCGAGCGGCTGGACCTGGACGCGATCCGGCTCGGGCTGCTGGCCGAGCGGGTGGCCGCGCACGCGAGCGGCGACACCGAGGTGCGGGTCGTCGAGGACGCGTGCGTGGAGACGGACCGGCGGCGGCTGGAGCGGGTCGTGGGGAACCTGGTGGCCAACGCCCACAAACACGGTGCGCCTCCGGTGGTGTTGACCGTGCAGGGGCCGGTGGTGACCGTGCGGGATCACGGGAACGGGTTCCCTGACTATCTGCTGACCGAGGGGCCGCAGAGGTTTCGTACCGAGGGCTCCGCCAAGGGACACGGCCTGGGTTTGACCATCGCCGTGGGGCAGGCGGAGGTGTTGGGAGCGCGGTTGGGGTTCGAGAACGCCTCGGACGGGGGCGCGTTGGCCGTTCTGCGACTGCGGGCCGGTGGGGACTGATCGCGCAGTTCCCCGCGCCCTGAATGAAGCGGCGCCGCCCTGATGGCCCATCGAGAAAGGCGCCCCCTCCGCCCTCCTCCTAACGTGGCGAATAGTCAGCCTCGCCCTTTTTTCCTGGAGGAACATCAGATGTCCCTGCGGATTCTGCTCATGCGGTTCGGTATAGCCGCTGCCGGTGGCGCTCTCCTCGCGTTCGCCGCCACGACTCCCGCCGCCGGTGCCGAACAGGAGGACCCCCGGAACAGCAAGCAGATCGTCGACGGCGAGGTCGTCGCCCGGTCCGGCCTGATCCTGCGCAGCGCGCCGACCCGAGGAGGTTCGGTCATCCGGGTCGCGCGCCACGGCGAGATCGTCAAGATCTACTGCCGGACCGAGGGCCAGAGCGTGGACGGCAACCGGCAGTGGTACCTGCTCGTCGACGGGACCTGGGCCTGGGGCTCGGCCCGCTACATCGCCCCGTTCAAGGCGCCACGCTGGTGCGACGCCTGAGCAACAAGACGCAACGAGTCACAACAAGACGCACAAGGCATTCCATTTGGGTAAGTTCCGGGCATGACCACCAAGGCCGGAACGACCCTGGCGGCGGATCCCTCGGACCCGTCCCCGCCGCCCGCCGTACGCCTGCTCCGGCGCCGAGGCGTCGAGTTCACCCTCACCGTCGTGGCCGTCCTGCTCTCCGTGTACGGCTACTGCGCTGTGGGTCTGGCCAGATACGGCACCGTCCCGCCCGGCGCCGCCGACTACGGCGCCGGGCTCGGCGTGCTCGCGCTGCTGGCCCATCTGGTGGTCCGGCTGCGGGCGCCGTACGCCGATCCGCTGCTGCTGCCGATCGCGGTGCTCCTCAACGGCCTGGGACTGGTGCTGATCCACCGGCTCGACCTGGAGACACCGGCCGACCAGGCGGCGCCCGCGCAGCTGAACTGGTCGACGCTCGGCGTCGCGCTGTTCATCGCGGTGGTGGCGCTGCTGCGCGACCACCGGGTGCTCCAGCGGTACGCGTACGTCTCGGTGGTGGCCGCGCTCGCGCTGCTGGCGCTGCCGATCCTCTTCCCACCGGTCAACGGGGCCCGGATCTGGGTACGGATCGCCGGGTTCTCCCTGCAGCCGAGCGAGTTCGCGAAGGTGCTGCTCGCGCTGTTCTTCGCCAGCTATCTCGCGGCGAACCGCAACGCGCTGGCGTACGCCGGACGTCAGATCTGGCGGTTCAGGCGCCTGCAACTGCCCACCGGGCGGGTCCTCGGCCCGATCGTCACCATCTGGCTGCTGAGCGTCGGCGTCCTGGTCCTGGAACGGGACCTGGGCACCTCGCTGCTGTTCTTCGGCCTGTTCGTGATCATGCTGTACGTCGCCACGGGCCGCACCGGCTGGATCGCGGTGGGGCTGCTGCTGGCGTGCGTGGGCGCGGTCGCCGTCGGCTGGCTGGAACCGCACGTCCACAGCCGCGTCGAGGACTGGCTGCATCCGTTCGCGTCGATCGAGGCGGGCCAGGGTGCGGGCCAACTCGCCCAGTCGCTCTTCGCGTTCGCCGCCGGCGGGCTGCTCGGCACCGGCCTCGGCCTCGGCCACTCCATCCTGATCGGCTTCGCCGTCAAGTCCGACTTCATCCTGGCCACGGCGGGCGAGGAGCTGGGCCTCGCCGGACTCTCCGCGATCTTCCTGCTCTACGCCCTGCTGGTGGAGCGCGGCTTCAGGGCCGGTCTCGCGCTGCGCGACGCCTTCGGCCGGCTCCTGGCCACCGGCCTCGCCTCGATCATCGCCCTCCAGGTCTTCGTCATCGCCGGCGGTGTCACCGGCCTCATCCCGCTCACCGGCATGGCGATGCCCTTCCTCGCCCAGGGCGGCTCCTCGGTCGTCACCAACTGGGTCATCGTGGCCCTGCTGATCCGGCTCAGCGACTCCTCCCGACGGCAGTACGCCCCCGGGCCGCTGTCGGGGGACCCGCTCGGGAGCGCGGAGGGCCGGGACGGCCTGCCGGAGGGCCGGAGCGCATGACGACGTACATCCGCCGGGCCGCCGCCCTGTGCGCCCTGCTGCTGCTCGCCCTCCTCGTCAACGCCACCCGCGTGCAGGTCCTGCAGTCCCGGGCCTACGACGACCATCCCGCCAACCGGCGCCCGGAGATCGCCCGTTGGGGCCAGCCGCGCGGGGACATCGTGGTCGGGGGACGCCCGGTCACCGGCTCGACGGACACCGGGGAGCAGCTCCGCTACGAACGGACGTACCGGGACGGCCCGTTGTACGCGCCGGTCACGGGCTTCGCCTCGCAGGTGTACGGGACGACGTTCCTGGAGCACGCGGAGGACTCCCTCCTCGACGGCAGCGACCCGCAGCTGTCCTTCCTCCCGCTGTGGAACGACATCACCCGCGACCGCAACGCCGGCGGCACCGTCGTCACCACGATCCAGGAGGCGGCCCAGCGTGCGGCGTACGTGGGTCTCGGCACCCGCCGGGGCGCGGTCGCCGCGCTCGAACCGGCCACCGGGCGCGTCCTGGCGCTGGTCTCCCGGCCGTCCTACGACCCCGGACAGCTCTCCGGCAACGGGCCCGCGGCGGCCGAGGCGTGGGCACGGCTGAACGGGGACGCGAGCAGACCGATGCTCAACCGGGCGGTGCGGCAGACCTATCCGCCGGGCTCGACCTTCAAGGTGGTGACGGCCGCCGCCGCGCTGGACTCCGGGGTGGTCACGGACCTCGACGCCCCGACCCGCTCCCCCGACCCGTACACCCTGCCGGGGACCACGACCTCCCTCGCCAACGAGGTCGAGGGCTGCGCGAACGCCTCGCTGCGCTATGCCTTCGAGTGGTCCTGCAACACGGTCTTCGCGAAGCTGGGCGTGGACGTCGGCCTCGGCGCCATGACGGACACGGCCCGCGCCTTCGGCTTCAACGACCCCGGTATGCGGATCCCCTTCGCGGTCACCCCCAGCAACTTCGACACGGAGATGGACCGGGCCCAGCTCGCCCTCTCCTCCATCGGCCAGTACGACACCCGGGCCACACCCCTGCAGATGGCGCTCGTCACGGCGGCGGTCGCGGGCGGGGGCTCGGTGCGGGCGCCGTACCTCGTCGAACGCACCACCACGGCGAGCGGCCGCACGGTCGCCGGCTCGGGCACGCACCCGCTCCGCCAGGCCATGAACCCCACCACCGCACGTCGGCTGCGTGACCTCATGCGCGGCGTCGTCGAGGACGGCACCGGCGCCAACGCCGCCCTCCGCCACGCCACCGTCGGCGGCAAGACCGGCACCGCCCAGCACGGCCTCGGCAACTCCGGCACCCCCTTCGCCTGGTTCATCGGCTGGGCCCAGTCCGACGACGCGGCCGAACCCGAAGTGGCCGTGGCGGTGGTGGTGGAGGACGCGGAGGCGGTACGGGGCGACATCAGCGGGGGCGGTGACGCGGCACCGATCGCGAGGGAGGTGATGCGGGCGGTGCTCAAGGCTTCCGACGCCCCGTGAGGGGGCGCGGGGGGCTGGGAAGTGCGCGACCAGCCCCCACCGGCGCGCGCCGTACGCATGACGCCCGATGCCCACCATCCGAGATAAGCGATGTGCCCACCGGACCCGCCCGGCCTACCGTTCGGCCATGACTCCCACCCCGTACGAACTCGCCCAGGTGAACATCGCCCGCCTCCAGGCCCCGCTGGACTCGCCCCAGTTGAAGGACTTCGTCGACGCCCTCGACCCGGTGAACGCGGTCGCGGACCGCTCCCCCGGCTTCGTCTGGCGCCTGCAGAGCGACTCCGGCAACGCGACCGACATCCCCGTCCTCGGCGACGAGTGGCTGATCATCAACATGTCGGTGTGGCGGGACACCGACGCCCTGACCGCCTTCATGTACCAGGGACAGCACCGGGAGCTGCTGGCCCGCAGGCGGGAGTGGTTCGAGCGGCTGAGCGAGGCGGCGACCGCCCTGTGGTGGGTCCCGGCCGGTCACCACCCCACCGTGGCCGAGGCGGAGGAACGGATCCTCCACCTCCGCGCCCACGGCCCGACGGCGTACGCGTTCACCCTGCGCACGTCGTTCCCGGCAGCACCGGCAGCACCGGCGGAGCCGACGGAGCCGGACGCGGTGCTCAACTGATCGGCTGCCGGAGTTCGGAGCGAACCTGAAGCGTGCGCTCCGCGAAGGCCTCCACGTCGACCTCCGAGGCGTCCTGTCCGACGCTCTCGACGCTCAGCTCGGCGACGGACGCCCCGGTGTTGCCGTCGGCCCAGGCGCACATCGGGTAGGTGATCTCGCTGCCGGCCTGGTTCTGGGTGACGACCTGGCAGCTGATGGTGAGGCCGTCGTCGCCCGGGGTGTAGTCCTTGGGCGGCACGACCACCTTGATCGAGCTGACCCCGGCCGCGCCCTTCAGCATGTTGTCGCGGGCGGCGTCGGTGTTCTTGAACCGGCCGTACATGCCCGAGACGATCAGCGCGCCCTCGGCCCCGCCCTTCTGGGGCCCGTACTGCGCGACGGCGGCCGTGACGTCACGGGCGTCCCAGGCGCCCTCCGCCTCGTCCTCCACCTTCCGCCCCTCGCTGTCGGAGAGGTCCTGGACCAGCTCGTACTCCCCGTCGAGGACGGTCTCGGGCAGGGCCAGCTTGTACTCGGCCTCCGGAAACCCGCTGGTGGTCTGCGTCCCGACGACCCACAGCCCCACGGTCCCGAGCACCACGAGGCCGACGACCCCGCCGACGATCCCGAGGATAAGTCCCGTGCGGCTCTTCGGCGGCGGCACGGGCTGCCACCCGGCGGGCTGGGGCGCGCCGTACGGCTGGGGCTGCGGCGGGTACTGCTGCGGCACGTGCGGGTGCTGACCGTACGGCTGCGCCGGCTGCTGCGGCGAGTACGGCTGCTGACCGTACGGCCCCTGGGGCGGCTGCTGCTGACCGTAGGGCGACTGGGGCGATGGAGGCATGGACACGCCAGCACGTTACTGCACAAGTCACGCGCAAAGGATTGACGGCCTTGCTGACAAGTAGTCTCATAAGCGATGACCGCTGGTAACTCCCTGAACTTCCGTACGAGGAGCTGCGACAGCCATGACTACGGTGACCTCGCTGAGTTCGACGAACCCCGAGTCGGAGGCAGCGGTGCTGCGCGACGCGCTCGGGCTCCTCAAGGACCGGGAACAGGTGGCCGAGCGGCTGCTCGTCTCCTCCGCGAAGCACTCCTTCGACCCGGACAAGGAGCTGGACTGGGACGCCCCCTTCGAGGAGGGGAAGTGGTTCTGGCCGCCGGAGCTGGTGTCCCTGTACGGGACACCGATGTGGCGGAGAATGTCGGAGGAACAGCGCATCGCGCTGTCCCAGCACGAGGCGGCGGCGCTGGCCTCCCTCGGTATCTGGTTCGAGATCATCCTCATGCAGCTGCTCGTCCGGCACATCTACGACCGGGCCGCGACCAGTGCGCACGTGCGCTACGCGCTCACCGAGATCGAGGACGAGTGCCGGCACTCGAAGATGTTCGCCCGGCTGATCAGCAAGGGCGGCACCCCGTACTACCCGGTGAGCCGGCTGCACCAGAACCTGGGCCGCGTCTTCAAGACGATCTCGACGACGCCGGGGTCCTTCACGGCGACCCTGCTCGGCGAGGAGATCCTCGACTGGATGCAGCGGCTGACCTTCCCCGACGAGCGGGTCCAGCCGCTGATCCGGGGTGTCACGCGGATCCATGTGGTCGAGGAGGCGCGGCACGTGCGGTACGCCCGTGAGGAGCTGCGCCGCCAGATGGTGACGGCCCCGCGGATGTCCCGGAGCTTCACGCGCGTCACGTCCGGTGAGTTCGCCCGCGTCTTCTCGGTGGCGTTCGTGAACCCCGAGGTCTACTCGAACGTCGGCCTCGACCAGCGGGCGGCTGTCGCCCAGGTACGGGCGAGTGGGCACCGGCGGGAGGTCATGCAGACCGGGGCGAAGCGGTTGACGGACTTTCTGGACGACATCGGGGTGCTGCGGGGGGTGGGGCGGCGGATGTGGAGGTCGTCGGGGCTGCTGGGGTAGGTATTTGGGTCGCCTGGGAGCTCGGGGGTTCGGGTGCGTCGGCGAGTGCGGGTCCGGTGGGGCTTCTCGCGCCCCTGAAAGGACCAGGCCCCACGCCCCTGAAAGGACCAGGTTCTGCGGGCCTCGAAGACGGC
Source organism: Streptomyces sp. ATCC 21386 (assembly GCF_018728545.1). Classification (NCBI taxonomy): domain Bacteria; kingdom Bacillati; phylum Actinomycetota; class Actinomycetes; order Kitasatosporales; family Streptomycetaceae; genus Streptomyces; species Streptomyces sp. ATCC 21386. The sequence goes on along the minus strand of NZ_JAAVVL010000001.1, from coordinate 1,610,017 downwards.
GGAGGCCGCGGGACGCGGATGAAAAGCACGGGGCGCAGCCCCGGCTTTTCAGGGGCGCGGGGAACTGCGCGACCAGCCGCCACGCACCCGCAGCCGCCCAAGAGACCCGCACCCCCACCCCCCTGACGCGATCCCGGCGGTCATGACCCCACCCCCGACTACCCTGCGGGTATGACGTCCGAGGCCCCCACCCGCGCATACCGTCGGCTCAGTGTCGAGGAGCGGCGCAGCCAGTTGCTGGACGCGGCCCTGGAGCTCTTCGCGCACCACGCGCCCGAGGACGTCTCCCTCGACGACGTCGCGGAGGCGGCCGGCGTCTCGCGCCCCCTCGTCTACCGCTACTTCCCCGGCGGCAAGCAGCAGCTCTACGAGGCGGCCCTGCGCACGGCCGCCGAGGAGCTGGAGCACTGCTTCGACGAGCCCGCCGAGGGCCCTCTCACCAGCCGCCTGGCCCGCGCCCTCGACCGGTATCTGGCCTTCGTCGACACGCACGACACCGGCTTCAGCGCCCTCCTCCAGGGCGGCAGCGTCGTGGAGACCTCCCGGGCCACGGCCATCGTGGACGGGGTCCGGCGGGCCGCCGCCGAGCACATCCTGCGGCACCTGGAGGTGGCCGAGCCGGGCCTGCGGCTGCGGATGACCGTCCGGATGTGGATCACCTCCGTGGAGGCCGCCTCCCTCATCTGGCTGGACGAGGGCAAACAGCCGGACGTCGGCGAGCTGCGGGACTGGCTCGTCGAGCAGTTCGTCGCCTGTCTCACCGCCACCGCCGGCCGCGACCCGCAGACCGCCGCCGCCGTGCGGCACGCCCTCACCGTCGAGACCCCCGACGGCGCCGTGGGAGCCCTGGCCCGCCGGGTCCTGCCCGTGGTCGGCGACGCCGCGCACCTGCTGTGACACCGGTCCTGTGACACTGGTCCGGTGAAGAGCCAAGACACCCCTTTCGTGGGCGGCCCCCTCGACGGGCGCGTCCTGCCCGTGCTGCTCGGCATCACCGGACACCCCCCGAAGACGTACCGGATCCCGGTGCCCGACACCGCCGGCGGCCCGCCTACGGTCCACGTCTACCGCCGGGTCGACGCCGGCCGCAGCGGCGTCCTGCACCAGCTGTGGAGGTACGAGTACGCACCGGACGCGGACCCCAGCCGTCGCCTGAAGTGGCCCTGGTCCAAGCCGGACACCCGGGCGGGCGCCGGCGCCCCCGACACCCCGGACGGGCAATCCGCCACGCCGCCCGCGCGGCCGCGCCCCACCGACGAGTGACACCCGGGCACCGAACGGTCCACCCGGCGCGCGCCCGCCTCCCCCTCCCTCGATCCTGCCGGTGCGAGGTGGACGGCCCACCTGAGCACCGGAGGTGATGACGTGTCAGCAAGCCTGCTGCGCCTGGTCCGTGCGGCGACGGTCACGGCCCTCACGGCCGGCGCCCTCCTCACCACGGCCCCCGCACCCGCCCTGGCCACACCCGCCGACACCTCCACCGACACCGCCGCCGAGCCCCCCTCCGCCGAGGACCGCTCGGTCGCCGAGCTCCTCACCGACCTCCAACGGCTCCACCGCGAGGCCGAGAAGGCCGCCGAGGCTTACGGCAGGACCGGTCAGGAGCTGAGGAAGCAGCGGGCCGAGGTGGCGAGGCTCGACCACCGGCTCGCGGTGGCCCGGCTCTCCCTGCACGACAGCCGGGGTGCGGCGGGCCGGCTGGCCCGGCAGCAGTACCAGAGCAGCAGTACCGGGCTCTCCCCCTATGTACGGCTGCTGATGAGCCGGGACCCGCACCGGGCGCTGGAGCAGGGCCATGTGATCGGACAAGTGGCGCAGGAGCGGGCGGAGACGATCGAGCGTCTGGTCGGCAGCGAACAGGACACCGACGCCCTCGCCCGCAGGGCCCGCGTGGCCCTGGACCGCCAGCTCACCCTCGCCGAACAGCACAGAAGGCAACACGACACCGCGTCCGACCGCCTGGCCGAGATCGCGGAACTCCTCGCTTCCCTGACCCCGGCCCAGCTCGCCGACCTCAAGAAGTCGGAGAACACCCCCGCCCCCGACCTCCCGAAACCCCCGTCCCCGTAGGGGTGCGGGGAACTGCGCGAGCAACCACGCACCACCCGCCCCCGGCAGCCGAGCAGAGCCCCCACGGCGCCCATCCGCCCACGGCTCCCTAGCCCCCGGTCACCTCGGAGAGATACGCCCGCGTCTTCTCCGCCTCGTAGAAGTACCCCTCGAAATCCGCCGGATCGTCGAACCCGTTGGCGAATCGATCCGCCACCACCGGCAGCCCCTCCGCCGCCTCGACCAGCTCCCGCACATGCTCGGCCGGCGGAGCCAGCATCGTGTTGGTCCACTTGGTGACCGGCCCCGCGATCTGCCAGAACCGCTCGAACGTCCGCCGCATCCAGACCTCGTCGAACTCGCCGTCCCCGTGGTCGAGGATCGCCGAGAGGTACACGGCCGCGCACTTGGTCGCCGAGTTCGCCCCCTGCCCGGTGAGCGGGTCGTTGGCCACGACGACGTCCCCGGCGCCCAGCACCAGCCCGCCGCTCGGGAGCTGCCCCACGGGGTGCCGTACCACCGGGGTGTAGCGGCCGGTCAGCGCCGCCCCCGGGTCCGTCACCTCGACGCCCGTGGTCCGCGCGTACTCCCAGGGCGTGTAGCGCTTCATCAGCTCCAGGGTCAGCGTGAGCTGCCCCTCCGCGTCCCGGACGCTCTCGAAGGCGTCGACCGGCCCGCCGGGCAGCCCCAGCCAGAAGAGGGCGTCGGCGCGCCCGGAGGTGGTGAGGACCGGCTGGACGATGAGTTCACCGACGCCGGGCACCAGGTTGCAGCGGGCCGCGTCGAACTCCGGGTGCTCGGGGCGCGGACCCAGCCCGTGCACGTACACCGCGGCGAGCGCGCGCTGGGGTTCGGTGTAGGGCGAGCGGGCGGCGTCGCGGCGGAACATCCGTACCAGTTCGCCCTTGCCCGCGGTGACGAGCACGAGGTCGTACATCCGGGAGAAGTAGTCCAGGTCGGAGACCGCCGCGCCGTGGACGACCAGTTGACCGCCGCGCCGGGAGAACGTCTCCAGCCAGCCGGCCATCTTCACCCGCTGGTCGACGGCCTGCGCGTACCCCCGCAGCCGGCCGACCCAGTCGACGTCGCGCCGTCCGTCCGGGCCGGCGACGGAGACTCCGACACCCTCGATCCTCGGCGCCTGGAAATCCCAGAAGTCGAGGTCCAGCTCACGCTCGTGGCGCAGGGCCGAGTCGAACATGCACTGGGTGGACATGATGCGGCCGGCGCGTATCTCGTCCGGGGTGCGATTGGACATCAGTGTGACCTCGTACCCGTGCGACTGGAGTCCGAGGGCCAGTAGCAGCCCGGACTGGCCGGCTCCGACGACGAGAATCTTCCGCATCCGGACAGGTCTCCTGGTTCGGTCCGTGGCGTCCCGTGGCGTCCCGCTCGGGGACTACTCGGGGCTGAGGGATATCGCGTGGGCGCAGAGCGCCAGCAGGGTCTCCATCGCGGAGGCCCGCTTGCGCGCGTCCATGATCATCACGGGTACATGGTCGGGCACGGTCAGTGCCTCCCGGACGTCCTCGGGCTCGTAGCGCACACTGCCGTCGAACGCGTTGACCGCGACGATGTACGGCAGTCCGCAGCTCTCGAAGTAGTCGAGCGCGGGGAAGCAGTCGCCGAGGCGGCGGGTGTCGGCGAGGACGACCGCGCCGATCGCACCGCGCACCATGTCGTCCCACATGAACCAGAACCGCTCCTGTCCGGGCGTGCCGAACAGGTAGAGGACGAGGTCGTCGTCGAGTGTGATGCGGCCGTAGTCCATGGCCACGGTGGTGGTGAGCTTGTCCGGCGTCGCGGAGAGGTCGTCCGTGCCGACGCTGGCCGCGGTCATCAGCGCCTCGGTGCGCAGCGGGGTGATCTCGGAGACCGCGCCGACGAAGGTGGTCTTGCCGACACCGAAGCCGCCCGCCACCACGATCTTCGTGGCGATGGGGGCCCGGCTCAGATCGGCCTGCCAGGGTTTCAGCTCCTCCTCGGGCTCCGCGGCGGGCCCGGCCGCGTCGTCGCCGACGTCGGCCCCCGGCTCCGTGAGCCGGTCGAGACCGCGGGAGGCCGCCCGGGCGTAACCCCCGGGCGGGGCCGTGCCGGTGTCGACGCCGACGCCGTGCGCACCGGGCTCGGCACGCACGGCGTCCACGTCGACACGAGGAGCGTCCGCGTCTATCTCGACACGAGGAGCGTCCGCGTCCGTCCGGACGCGGTGGGCGTCGTCGCCGACGCCCGGGGTGACGCCGGCCGAGGCGTCGGGGTTGACGCCGGCCGAGGCGGCGTCAGAGACGGCGGAGTCCACTCAGCACCCTTTCCAGCAGAGCGCGGTCCGGCTGTCCCGGTCCGTGACCTGTTCCGTACACACGGATCTTTCCCTGGTCCGCGAGATCGCTGAGGAGGACGCGGACCACGCCGAGCGGCATCTTCAACAGCGCGGCGATCTCCGCCACCGTCCGCATGCGGCGGCAGAGTTCGACGATGGCCCGCATCTCGGGCATCACCTTGGTGTTGAGTGAACCATTCGCCAACTGCGGCCGCTCCGCCGGGGCTTCGAGTACGGCGACGAAGGTCTCCACGTGCAGCACGTGGCCGAAGCGGGTGCGGCCGCCGGTGAGCGAGTAGGGGCGTACACGGGCGGGCTTGCGGTCGCCGCCGCGCACGGGGAGCTTCTTGGCACCCCTGGTGCTCCGGGTGCCCGTCGCGCCCTTGGTCGCGGGCGGCCGCTTCGCCCGGCCGGGTTCGTGGGCCCGCGCCCTGTTCTGCCTGGGGCCGTTCATCGACGGCTCCCGGCCGCCTCGGTCTCCCTGTGGGACTCGGCCTCCAGGGACTTGCGCAGCTCGCTGCGGAGTTCCGGGGTGAGGACGTGGCCGGCGCGGCCGACGAAGAGCGCCATGTGGTACGCCACCACGCTCATGTCGCAGTCCGGGGAGCCGTGCACCCCGAGCAGCGAGCCGTCGCTGATCGACATCACGAAGAGGCTGCCCTCGTCCATCGCGACCATCGTCTGCTTGACCCCGCCGAACTCCATCAGCTTGGCGGCGCCGATGGTGAGGCTGCCGATGCCGGAGACGATGGTGGCCAGGTCGGCGGCGGAGCCCCGGGGGCCCTGCGGCCGCTCTTCCCGGGCCTCGCGGGCCGCGGCGTTCCTGCCGGGGTCGGAGGAGAGCAGCAGCAGGCCGTCGGAGGAGACCACCGCGACCGACAGCAGCCCCGGCACCTCCTCCACCAGGTTGGTCAGGAGCCAGTGCAGGTTGCGGGCTTCACTGCTCAGTCCGAAGGTAATGGGCGCGGTCAACTGCTTTCCTCCTCGGAAGTGCCCCCCGTGGTGTCAACTGCCTCTGTCCGGTACTCATGGGGCACGGGCATCCGTGTCTCACCCGACTGCTCGGCGATCTCGGCCTCGACGTCGCGCCGCCCCTCCCTGGCCCCCTGGTGGAACCCGCCGAGCCGCCGGCGCAGCTCCTCGGCGTTCACGCCGCCGACCCGCGGCCGGGGGGTCGTGGGCGCCGGCGCGGTGATCCTGGGCGTGCGCTTGGGCAGGCCCTTGTCGGTGAGGCGCGGGGTCGGTTCCCCCCGCGGTCCCTCCGTCCCGGCCCGTGACACCTCGGTCGCGCGCGCCGTGTTCCCTTCGTCGGCGGCACGCTCATGGGTGTCGGGTTCGCCCGTGTACGGGTCGTCCCCTTCGGCGCCGGCGCCGGCGTCGGTCTCGGTGTCCGCGCCGGCGTCGGTCTCGGTGTCGGCGTCGGTGTCCTGGTCGGCGAGGGTCTCGTCGCTCTCCTTGTCGGCGCCCTTCCCCGGGGCCACCGGAGCGAAGAGCTCCATCGTCGTCTCGGACACGGACTCGGCCCCGGACGCGGGTCCGGTCCCGGCCCCGGTCTCGCCCCCGGGGGCGGGGTCGGGGTCGGGTGCGGCCTCGGGTGCGTCGTCTTCCGGTACGACGCTCCCGACGGCCTCTGCGGCGTCGGCGGCCGTCCCCACGGCCTCCCTCGCCTGAAGTGCCCGCTCGGCCGCCTCGATGAGAGGGTCGCCGTCGCCCTCGGGCTCGCGTACGGCGACGGATCGGCCGGGCAGGACGTTCGAGTTGGCCTCGGCGTCGGCGCCCGGCAGCGTGAACTCGGGCGTGACGGAGGCCGGGGTACCCACGGGCACGGCGGGCGTGGGAGCCAGCAGCGCCTTGGGCAGGACGACGACCGCGGCGGTGCCGCCCGAGCCGTGCGGCTGGAGCCGGACGGGGGTGCCGAGCCGGTGGGCGAGGCGGGCCACGACATACAGGCCGAGGCCTAGGCCTTCGCCGTCCTCCTGCTCGTAGGGCGCCTCGGGGTCGAAGTCGGTGAGGCGGGAGTTGAGCCGGGCGAGCCGGTCGGGGGCGACGCCGATGCCGCCGTCCTGGACGGAGAGGGTGATCTCGCCGTTCTCCATCAGCCAGCCGGTGACCTCGACGGACATCTCCGGCGGCGAGAACGACGTGCCGTTCTCCAGGAGTTCGGCCAGGAGGTGGCTGAGGTCGTCGGCGGCGAACCCGGCGACGTGCGCGCCGGGCGGCAGCGCGGCGATGCGGACACGTTCGTAGCGCTCGATCTCGCTGACCGCGGCACGGACGACGTCGACGAGCGGGACGGGTCCCGCGTGGTGCTGGACGTGCTCGTGGCCCGCCAGGACGAGAAGGTTCTCGCTGTGGCGGCGCATGACGGTCGCGAAGTGGTCGAGCTTGAAGAGGGTGGCGAGCCGGTCCGGGTCCTGCTCGCGCTCCTCCATCGACTCGATGACGGCGAGCTGGCGCTCGACGAGGCCGAGGGTGCGCAGCGCGAGGTTGACGAAGGTGGCGTGGACGCTGTGCTGGACCTTCGTCAGATGGGCCGTCGCCTCGGCGAGTTCGGCGCGCAGCCGGTCGCGGTCGTCGGCCATGGTCTGGCGCTGCCCGATGAGGTGCTTGCGGTCGCCCTCCAGGGGAGCGAGCCGCTCGTGCAGGGCGAGGGCGTGCGCGTGGAGCGCGTTGACCGAGCGCACGACCTGCGCGAACTCGTCGTTGCGACCGGTGAACTTCACCGGTTCCTGGTTCGCCGGGTCGCCGGCGACCCGGGCGGAGCCGATGCGCAGCACCGCGAGCGGGCGGGTGAGGGAGCGGGCCATGCCGGTGGCGACACCGACGGCCAGCAGCATCAGGGCGCCGAGGACGGCGACGCGGATCTCCAGCGCGGTGACGTCCTCGTCGCGCAGCTGGGCGAGGTCCTTGGTGCGCCGGTCGTAGAGGGAGGACTCGGCGCCGCGCATCAGGTCCACACGGGCGGACAGGGCCGCGCCGACCTTCTCGGCGCTGGTGCCGGCCTCGCTGTCGGAGAGCGTGGGCTGGTCGGTGAGGCCCGCCAGGTACTTGTCGGCGGTGTCGGTCTCGGGGCCGGTGACCGTGGCGTCGTAGGAGGAGCGGCCGGCGGCGGGCGCGGTCTCGCGGAAGTGGGCGAGGGCGGCGTCGGAGCGGACGCGGGCCTGCTGGGCGACGGCGGTGAGGGCGTCGCGCTGCTTGGCGTCGGCGGCCGAGGCGCCGGTCGTGGTGGTGGGCAGCCCGGTGACGGGGTCGATGACCGTCCGGGTGGTCGTCGGGACGCTGAGCGCCGCGACGAGCAGCCCCCGTGCGGCGGCGGCCTGCTGGACGGCGGTGTCGAGTTCGGCGAGGGCGTAGGCACCGCCACCGGCACGCGGCGGCAGTTCGGCGGCCAGTTCCTCGGCGAGGGCGTGGAGTTCGGTCACGACGGCGGTGTACGCCGTGTGGGCCTCCAGGGCGGTGCTCTTGCCGGAGAGCGCCGCTTCCCGTACGCCGGCGATGGACTCGATGTCCTCCCGCAGAGCGGCGGAGGTGTCGGTGTCGGCGCTCAGCTCCTCGGCCTGGGTGTCGACGCGGTCGCTGCGCTGCTTGCTGGGCGCGGCCGACTTGGGGCGCCCGGCGGCGATGTACGCGGTGACCTCGTCCCGCTCGTCGGCGAGCGCGTGCGCGAGGGTGAGCGCCTCCTGGGTCTGCTCGGCGAGCGTGACCAGGCTCTGGGTGTCGTGCAGTTGTTCCGAGGCGGCGAGGATCGAGGGGGCTCCGGCGCCGGCTATGGCGGCGGCCACGACGGCCACGGCGACGATGAGCCGGTTGCGTACGTGCGCCTTCCGCCCGGTGCCGACGGCGGGGGCCTCTGCCTGTGCCGTCCCCTGCTGGTTCGGGGAGGCCGCGGAGGCCTTCGAAGCTGCCTGCTTGTCTGCGCGCCGAGGCCGCGTCTTCTGCACCGGTGCTCGCATTCCTGACTCGTGTACCCATTAGCCCGGGTGACGATCCGTCAACTCGTCAAATCTGGCCGTCCCCCCGGTACGGCTCCCGACCCTCCCAGTGCCGGTGGGCAGTGGTCCCGCATCATCAGTCCCGCCACCCGAAGGAGTGAACATCCCCGGGAGTTGGCGGGCAAGTTCCTTCGGCTCGCGCTGACGCCCCCTGCGGCAGGCCGGTTGGACGTCGGCGACGCGCTTTGACAGTATTCGCCGCCGCGCTTCACCGCTCACGATCATTCCATGCCAAACCCGGCGGCCCGCTTGGAGGGTCCGGGTCGTACGGCGACCATTGTCGGCCTTTCACGGATCTTGTGGCGGGCTCGTGCAGACTGGCCGAATGCGCACGGAACTCGTCTCGGAACCCGGCGATCCCCTTCGCCCCAACGAGGACTTCGCGTCGGTGGCCCTGCCCGCGGGGGGACAGGGCGGCACCCTCGTCGTCCTCGACGGGGTGACTCCGCCGCCCGACGACTTCGGCTGTCGACATTCGGTCGCATGGTTCACTTCCCGCCTCGGCGGCACCCTGACCGAACTGTCCGTTTCGGAGCGGGATTCACCGTTGCCCGACGTGCTCTCACAGGCCATTTCTCGTACCGCCCGAGCCCACGTCCAAACCTGTGACCTTTCTCACCCACGAACCCCACAGGCCACAGTGGTTGTCGCCCGCTGGTCGGAGGCGGCCGTGGAGTACCTGGTGTTGTCGGACTCGGCCCTGCTGTTCGAGCGGTCGGACGGCACGGTGACGGCCGTCCTGGACGACCGCCTCGCCCGGCTGCCCCGGGCCTCGTTGGCGTCGGCCGCGATCGCGGACTCGACCGTGCGGAACAAGGAGGGCGGATTCTGGACGGCGGCCGCCGATCCGGCCGTGGCCGCGCGGGCGGTGACGGGGTCCGTCCCCCGCGAGGAGGTCCGCGCGCTGGCCGCGTTGACGGACGGGGCGGGCCGCTGGGTGGAGACGTTCCGTGAGGGCGACTGGGCGGACTGCCTCACCCTCGTCCGCAAGACGGGGGCGCGGGGGCTGGTGCAGCGGGTACGGGAGCTGGAAGCCACCGACGTGGAGCGGGAGTTCCTGGGCCGCGCCAAGAGACACGACGACGCGAGCGTGGTGTTCGTGGAGTGGTGAACCCCACGGGCGCTCGGTTCTCCCCGCCTCGGCTTCGTTCTGCCCTCAGTTCTCCCCGCCTCGGTTCAGCTGGTGCAGCAGCTGAGCGAGTTGGGCCACCTCGTCCCGGTCCCAGCCCGCGAGCTGTCGTACGTAGGCGACCCGGCGGGCGTCCCGGACCGCCCGGAAGCGGGCCCGGCCCTCGTCCGTGAGGTGGACGAGCCAGGCGCGGCCGTCGGCGGGGTCGGGTTCTCGGGCGATGAGGCCGAGGTGTTCCAGGGCGCGGAGCTGCCGGGACATGGTGGCCTTGCCGACGCCGATGTAGGCGGCGAGTTCGGTGGCGCGCAGCCGGCCGGTCTCGTCGAGGCGGGCGAGGAGGCCGTAGGCGGCGGACTCCAGATCGGGGTGGACGGCCCGGGCCATCTCGCCGGACTTGGCACGGGCGCGCCGCAGCAGGACCGTCAACTCGCGCTCCAGCGCGAGGAACGCCTGGTCCATACCGGCCGCCGGCATGCCGGTACCGGCACCGCTGTCGGCCCCGCCGCCGCTTTCGCCGCCGTCGCCGTTTCCGCCCTCGTCCTGCACGTCAGCGCTCCCGCTTTCCGGTTCCGGATACCTGCGGGTCAGTATTTCGCAGGTGGGGGCGGACTGCGTCCAGGCCGCCCGCGGGCCCGGTGGGGGCGGGCCGCACGCGTCCAAACAACGCCCGCCCGCCCCCGACCCCTGCCCGGAGGGTCACGCAGCCACAGGCACCCCGACCTCCGCCGGAGCCAGCGCCAGCTCCAGCACCTGGCGCACATCGGTCACCGCGTGCACATCGAGCTTCTCCAGCACCTCGGCGGGCACGTCGTCGAGGTCCGCCTCGTTCCGCTTGGGGATGACGACGGTGGTGACACCGGCCCGATGCGCGGCGAGCAGCTTCTGCTTCACCCCGCCGATCGGCAGCACCCGCCCGGTCAGCGACACCTCACCCGTCATCGCCACGTCCGTACGGACCAGCCGCCCCGACAGCAGCGAGGCGAGCGCCGTCGTCATGGTGACACCGGCGCTGGGGCCGTCCTTGGGGACCGCGCCCGCCGGGAAGTGGATGTGCACGCCCCGGTCCTTGAGGTCGGCGACGGGCAGCTCCAGCTCCGCGCCGTGCGAGCGCAGGAAGGAGAGCGCGATCTGCGCGGACTCCTTCATCACGTCGCCCAGCTGGCCGGTGAGGGTCAGTCCCGCCGCGCCCGTCTCCGGGTCGGCCAGCGACGCCTCGACGTAGAGCACGTCGCCGCCCGCGCCGGTGACCGCGAGCCCGGTCGCGACACCCGGCACCGCCGTACGCCGCTCCGCCGGGTCCTGGGCCGACTCGGGCACATGGTGCGGTCGGCCGATGAGTCCGCGCAGATCCGCGTCGGTGACGGTGAACGGCAGCTCCCGCCGGCCCAGTTCGTGCTGGGCCGCGACCTTGCGCAGCAGCCGCGCAACGGACCGCTCCAGGTTCCGTACGCCCGCCTCGCGCGTGTACTCACCGGCGAGCTTGCGCAGCGCGCTCTCGTCGAGCACGACCTCGTCGGCGTCGAGCCCGGCGCGCTCCAGCTGCCGGGGCAGCAGGTGGTCCCGGGCGATGACGACCTTCTCGTCCTCCGTGTACCCGTCGAGCCGGACGAGTTCCATCCGGTCGAGCAGGGCCTCGGGGATCGCCTCCAGCACGTTGGCGGTGGCGAGGAAGACGACGTCGCTCAGGTCCAGCTCGACCTCCAGGTAGTGGTCCCGGAAGGTGTGGTTCTGCGCGGGGTCGAGGACTTCGAGCAGCGCGGCCGCCGGGTCGCCCCGGAAGTCGGAGCCCATCTTGTCGATCTCGTCGAGCAGGACGACCGGGTTCATGGACCCGGCCTCCTTGATGGCGCGGACGATACGGCCGGGGAGCGCGCCGACGTACGTGCGCCGGTGTCCGCGGATCTCGGCCTCGTCGCGCACACCACCGAGCGCGACCCGGACGAACTTCCGCCCCATGGCGTGCGCGACGGACTCGCCGAGGCTGGTCTTGCCGACGCCGGGCGGCCCGACGAGCGCGAGCACGGCACCGCCGCGCCGCCCGCCGACGACACCGAGGCCCCGCTCGGCCCGCCGCTTGCGCACCGCGAGGTACTCGGTGATGCGCTCCTTGACGTCCTCCAGCCCGGCGTGCTCGGCGTCGAGGACGCTCTTGGCGCCCTGGATGTCGTAGGCGTCCTCGGTCCGCTCGTTCCAAGGGAGTTCCAGGACGGTGTCGAGCCAGGTCCGGATCCACCCGCCCTCGGGCGACTGATCGCTGGACCGCTCCAGCTTGTCGACCTCCTTGAGCGCGGCCTCCCGTACCGCCTCCGGCAGGTCGGCGGCCTCGACGCGGGCCCGGTAGTCGTCGGACTCCTCACCGTCCTTCTCGCCGTTCAGTTCACGCAGTTCCTTGCGGACGGCCTCGAGCTGACGCCGCAGCAGGAACTCGCGCTGCTGCTTGTCGACGCCCTCCTGGACGTCCTTGGCGATGGTCTCGGCGACGTCCTGCTCGGCGAGGTGGTCGCGGAGCAGCTGGGTGGCGAGCTTCAGCCGGGCGACCGCGTCGGTGGTCTCCAGGAGCTGGATCTTCTGTTCGAGGGTGAGGAAGGGCGAGTAGCCGGAGTTGTCGGCGAGCGCGGAGACGTCGTCGATGGCCTGCACCCGGTCCACGACCTGCCAGGCTCCGCGCTTGCGCAGCCAGCTGGTGGCAAGTGCCTTGTACTCCTTGACGAGTTCGGCGACCTGTCCGGGCAGCGGCTCCGGCACGCCGTCGTCGATCCGCGTCCCCTCGACCCACAGGGCGGCGCCGGGCCCGGTGGTCCCGGCCCCGATCCGCACCCGGCGCACTGCCCGGATGAGCGCCCCGGGGTCGCCGTCCGCGAGCCGTCCGACCTGCTCGACGGTCCCGAGCACGCCGATGCTCGCGTAGGCGCCGTCGATACGCGGCACCAGCAGCACCTTCGGCTTCCCCGGTTCGGCCCGCGCGGCCGCCTGGGCGGCCTCCACCGCGGCTCGTACGTCGGTGTCGTTGAGGTCCAGCGGCACCACCATTCCCGGCAGCACGACCTCTTCGTCGAGCGGCAGCACGGGCAGGGTGAGCGGTGCGGACGTCGATGCCATGATCTCTCCCTCGGCAGTCAAGTTGAGCTATGCCGACTCAATGCAGATGAGCCGAGGAATGTTCCCCGAGCGGACGTCCGTTCGCTGTGGGCGATCACGAGCCGCCTCACGCCGGGCGACCCCCGCGCTGCCCGAGCCACTGCTCGGCGTCCCAGGCCCGGAATCGCTCCACCTCGGTGAACCCCAGCTTCGCCGCGAGGCGCATCGAGGCGGCATTGGCGGTCTGCGTGGCGAGCACCACCGGCTCGCCGGGAAGGAAGCCGTCGAGCCAGTCGAGTGCCGCCGCGCACGCTTCGGCGGCATACCCGAATCCCCACACCCCCGGCAGGAACAGGTAGCCGAGATCGACCTTCCCCTCGACTGCCGGGCGAAGGCGCCCGGGCGCCCTCCTGAGCAGGATCTGCCCGATCATCGCCCCGTCGAGCTCGACGACGAAACTCCCCGGCCACCGCTCGGGCACTGCGGGCAACTCGCGCTCCAGTTCGTCCCGCGGCCGGGGCCCGCCGAGATAGGTGTGCACCTCCGGCGAGGCGTGCAACTCGACGAACACCGCACGGTCCCGGCCCTCGGACTCACGGAGCACGAGCCTCTCGGTCCGGATCGGGACGGGCGGCCAGGCGACGGGTCCGAGATCAGTCATGCGGTCAGCCAAGCAAGAGGCCCGGCGGCGTTCAAGGAGATCAAGGAGATGCACGGCTTCCCGCCCCTACGCCCGCACCCCCGCGAGGTAATAGCCCGCTCCTGATCATGACCATTACAATCTCGCCCATGACTGCAGACACGGGGGTATCGGTGGACGGAACAGTGCGGGCATGGGTCGACGGGTGGGTCGTGTCCCGGGGAGCGGCGCCCCCGGTGGTCGAGCCCTGGGGCTTCACCGTCGACATGGGCCTGGCCCACCACGTCACCCGCCACGTCCTCTCGGCGACGAACGAGGAGGTGGAGGAGAAGACCGTCCGCGAGATCGCCGACGCCGTCACCGGGGCCGGCACCTGGCTCAAGGTCTTCGCGGACGCGTCGACGGTGGCCCCCTGGCTCGACGAGGGGTGGTGGATCGACCCCGACCCCGGCTTCCTGATGACCGTACGCCTGAGGCCCCGCGAGACCCCGGCGGCCTCCCTGCCCGACGGCTACCGGCTGCGGACCTGGTCGCGCGGCGGCGTGACCCGGGTGATGGTCGCGGCACCGGACGGTTCCCTGGCGGCCCGCGGTCAGATCGTCCCGACCGGAGCTACAGCGGTCGCCGACCAGATTGAGACGTCACCGGCCCACCGCCGTCGCGGCCTCGGCAGCCTCGTCATGGACACCCTCACACAGGCCGCCCTCGAACAGGGCGCGGAGACGGGGGTGCTGGCCGGCACACCGGACGGCCGAGCCCTCTACGCGTCACTGGGCTGGACGGTGACGGCCCCGCTGACGAGCGCGAGGTTCACCGGCCGACCCTGACGGGCGGTGCCACTCCCGTACGACCGGCCGCATCGCCACTCCGATCGCCAGGGACAGCAGATGCCCCCAGTTGGTCATCGGGTCCGCGAACGCGAGCAGGTCGTCCAGGAGCATGCCGCCGAAGCCCAGCAGGAGCGGCCACCGCAGCCAAGGCGGCAGCAGGCCCGCCAACGCGCCCGCGCTCGCCGCCACCCCGAAGCTGATGCCGTAGTCGAGGCGGTGGAGGGAGCTGTCGGGGAGATGCCCGACCAGGACGGCGAGACCCACGGGGACCTCCGTCACGAGGGTGGCGAGGACATGGCCCAGCAGGAAGACACCGGCCGTGCGCCACCCGCCGATGCGGCGCTCCAGCGCGGTCAGTACCAGCACGAAGGCGAAGACGTACACGGAGCCGACCCCGCCCGCGACCCACAGCGCGCTCGCGACCAGGACCGGCACCGGGGAGTGGACCAGATGCGCCACGTCCGTACTGGAGCCCTGGTGCAGGGCGCGCACCAGGTCGGGATCGACGTGCTCGGCGACCAGCGAGGTCAGTGCGAGGAGGGTGGCGTAGAAGAAGGTGAAGGGCGTGCGGACAGGGGTGGGGAGCAACCGCCAGGGGCGCGGGAACAGGGCGCGCCGACTCTGGGCGGACGCAGCCCCGGCGCGCGTCCCGGGCTCTACGCCGCGCTCCACGCCGGGTTCCACCGTGCACGCCTCGGATCGCACCACGTACGCCTCGGACGGCGGTCCGCACACCTCGGATTCCACCGCGTGCGCCACCGGCTCCACGTGCGCCACCGGCTCTCGCCCGGGTGTCGCCCCCGGCTGCCGCGGAATGCCGTCGAGGACGGGCCCCGCGGTCTCCACAGTCTCGGCGGCATCCAAGGTGAGGCGCTCCTTCCGTTTCGCCTCACCTTCGACGGCCCGGCACGCCCTTGTCTGTGATCCCCGCCACGGGAAGGGCGATTCACAGCAAGCCGACAGCGCCATGAAACCCTCCCACCGGGCGAAGCACGGGGCAGCCGCGCCGAGAACGCACAGCCGCCGCACGGCTCGGACCCGCTCGCGCGAACCGACGGTTACACGAGTCAATCGCCCGTTCTTTCAAGCCATCTGCCGCGTGAGAGTGGCCACTTGATCCATATCTGGTCCGCGCCCGGTTTCGCTGATTCCCTGAAAGGGCCTGCGCGACGACACCGCCACCCGTACAAGGAACTCCGGATGTCCACAGCCCCGTACCGTGACCCGAGCCGCCCCGTCGAGGAGCGGGTGGAGGACCTGCTGGCCCGGATGACCCTCGCGGAGAAGGCTGGTCAGCTCTTCCACACGACGCTGCCGATGAACAGCGACGGGACACTCGCCGAGGCCGGCGACGAACCGTCCCTCCGGCAGGGCACCACGGAACTGGTCACGGACGGCCATCTGACCCACTTCCACCTCGTCGGCCGGCACGGGACGCGGGCGACGGCGGAATGGGTCAACCGCCTCCAGGCCCTCGCGGCCGACACCCGACTGGGCATCCCGGTCACCCTGTCCACCGGCCCGCGCCACTCGTTCACCGACAGGGCGGGTGCCCCCTTCGGCGCCGCTGCCTTCTCGGCCTGGCCCGACCCCCTGGGCCTGGCGGCGATCGGCGAACCGGAGCTGGTGGAGAAGTTCGGCGACACCGTCCGCCGCGAGTACCTCGCCCTCGGCCTCCGCGTGGCCCTGCACCCCCGGATGGGCCTCGCCACCGGGCCCCGCCGGGCCGGCCGGCCCCACCGGCCGAACCACCGCGGCTCACCCGCCGACGTCACGAGCGCGCTGTTCAGGGCGTATGTGCGCGGCCTCCAGGGCCCCCGGCTCGGCCCGCGCTCGGTCGCCGCGGTGGTCACGTACTGCCCCGCCGACGCTCAACAGAACGGCGGGGAACCGCACTTCGCGCACGGCGGGGATCGGGTTCGTCCCGGCGGCACGCACGACCACCGCATCGCGCCCGCCCGGGCCGTCGTCGAGACCGGGTGCTCGCAGATGATGCCGCACCACGGCGGGCGGACCCGTGTGGACGGCTCTGCGGAGATCAGCTTCGGCCTGGACCGGGACGCCCTGACCGGCCTGCCGCGCGAGCGCCACGGCTTCGACGGCCTCGTTCTCGACGGCCTGGTCCTCGACGGCCTCGTCCACGACGGCCTCGTCCACGACGGCGCCGTCCGCACCGACCCGGGCCTGCTCACCGACGCCCCCGCCGACGGCGACCCGCACCGCACCCGCGCCTGGGGCGTCGGACACCTCACCGTCGCCGAACGCGCGGCCAAGGCCCTGGATGCGGGCGCCGACCAGTTCGGCGGCGAACACGGCGACGAGTGCCCGGAGACGATCGTCGAACTGGTCCGGTCCGGCCGGATCCCCGAGGAACGGATCGACGCCTCCGTCCGCCGCCTCCTGCGGGAGAAGTTCGTCCTCGGCCTCTTCGAGAGGCGGTACGTGGACCCGGACCGCGCCGAGGAGACCGTCGGCGCCGGCGAGTTCACCGCCCTCGGCGAGGCCGCCCAGCGCCGCTCGCTCACCGTCCTGACCAACCGCTCCCTCCTCCCGCTCACCGACCGCCCGAACCTGTACGTCGAAGGAGTGGGCGCGCAGACGGCGTCCCTGTACGGCAACGTCGTGGCCGACCCGGCCCACGCCGACGTGGCCGTGCTGCGGCTGCGCACGCCGTACGAGGAGCGGCTGAAGGAGACCCTCGCGTTGCTGGCGGCGGTGCCCACCCTGGTCTGCGTCAACCTGGAACGGCCCACCGCGCTCCCGGAGATCGCCGCGAAGGCCGCCGCGCTCGTCGCCGACTACGGGGCCTCGGACACGGCCCTGCTCGACGTGGCCTTCGGCCGGGCCCGCGCGGAGGGCCGGCTGCCTTTCGAACTACCGCGCTACCTGACAACCGTCGGGCCCTCCCACCAGGAGGCCCCCGCCGACACCGAGCCCCCGCTCTTCCCGTACGGCCACGGCCTGACGCTCTGACAGCCGGCCCACCCGCCGTCGCCGGGCTGTCGTAATTCGGCTGCCCCGGCACGGGGAGCACGTAAGGATGGGCGGATGCCCATCACCGACGAACCCGTAGTCATCGACCGTCACGAGGGCCCCTACGGCGAGGTCGTGCTGCGACGGCACGGAGAGCTGTTGCAGATCATCGCCAACGGGTGCTTCCTGATGGACACTTCGGACGGCCGCTCGGAGCGGCTGCTGGTCGACGCCGCTTTCGCCGCGATGACGGATCGTTCTCGGCCAAGTGTGCTCATCGGCGGTCTGGGCGTCGGCTTCTCGCTCGCCCACGCCGCCGCGGATCCACGCTGGGGGCCGATCACAGTTGTCGAACGCGAACCCTCCGTCATCGCATGGCACCGCTCCGGCCCGCTGTCCGAGGTGTCCGCCGGGGCACTCGCGGATCCCCGTACGGAGATCGTGGAAGCCGATCTCGTCAAGTACCTCGATGAGACATCCGCCACGTTCGACGCGCTCTGCCTGGACATCGACAACGGGCCCGACTGGACCGTCTCCGAGAGCAACGACAGCCTCTACTCGCCGAACGGACTGGCAAGCTGCGCACGGGTGTTGAGACCAGGTGGGGTCCTTGCCGTGTGGTCGGCGCGGCCATCTGCGGAATTCGAGGAAACCTTGGGGAATGCCGGGTTCCAACAGGTGCGTACCGAAGAGATCCCGGTTGCCCGAGGAGTTCCGGACGTGGTGCACCTCGCGGTCCGACCTGGATAGCCCCGGTGCGGTGACTGCCCGTACCCTGCTTGCCTGACGCCGATCATTCAAGCGTCAATCGCAGTCATGCGCAGCCATGCGTAGTCAAGGGATCACCCCACGGATTCCGGAAAGCAACACAGGGGCGGGCGATGGAGCAGACACACACCACCCACAGCAACACCACGGCGACGCCGGGCGCGCAGCGCCGGGTCCTCGTGGTCGAGGACGACGCGACGATCGTCGACGCCATCGCGGCCCGCCTGCGCGCCGAGGGTTTCGTCGTCCAGACGGCGTCCGACGGACCGGCCGCGGTGGACACCGCGGAGGCCTGGCAGCCCGACCTGCTGATCCTCGACATCATGCTGCCCGGCTTCGACGGCCTGGAGGTGTGCAGGCGCGTCCAGGCCCAACGGCCCGTCCCCGTGCTGATGCTCACCGCCCGGGACGACGAGACGGACATGCTGGTCGGGCTCGGCGTCGGCGCCGACGACTACATGACCAAGCCGTTCTCCATGCGGGAGCTGGCCGCACGCGTGCACGTCCTGCTGCGCCGGGTGGAGCGGGCCGCGCTGGCCGCCACCACGCCGCGCTCGGGCATCCTGCGCCTCGGCGAGCTGGAGATCGATCACGCGCAGCGCCGTGTGCGGGTGCGCAGCGAGGACGTGCACCTCACGCCCACCGAGTTCGACCTGCTCGTGTGTCTCGCGAACACCCCGCGTGCCGTACTCTCGCGCGAGCAGCTGCTCGCCGAGGTGTGGGACTGGGCGGACGCGTCGGGGACGCGGACCGTGGACAGCCACATCAAGGCGCTGCGGCGGAAGATCGGCGCGGAGCGGATCCGCACGGTGCACGGTGTGGGGTACGCCCTGGAGACCCCGACTCCCTGACCCGTGCCCGCCGTTCCGTGTGCGCAGGGCACACGTAGGCACGCAGGCACGTAGGCACAAGGGGCTGGTGGCGTGATGAGCGGAGTCGGTGACCCGAGGTCCCGGAACCGGGGGCTCGGTGGCGCGCAGTCGCGGAAGGGCGCGGGCCCGCTCGGCGGGGTGCGCCCCTTCTCGATCAAGACGAAGCTGGGCGCGCTCGTCGTCATCTCGGTCCTGATCACCACCGGTCTGTCGATGATCGCGGTGCACACCAAGACGGAGCTCCGCTTCATCACGGTGTTCTCGATGATCGCCACGCTCCTGATAACGCAGTTCGTGGCGCATTCGCTCACGGCGCCGCTGGACGAGATGAACGCGGTCGCCCGGTCCATCTCGCGCGGCGACTACACCCGCCGGGTCAGCGAGAACCGCCGGGACGAGCTGGGCGACCTCGCCCACACGATCAATCTCATGGCGGACGAGCTGGAGGCCCAGGACCGCCAGCGCAAGGAACTCGTGGCGAACGTCTCCCACGAACTCCGTACGCCCATCGCCGGCCTGCGCGCGGTCCTGGAGAACATCGTCGACGGCGTCACCCAGGCCGACCCGGAGACGATGCGCACGGCCCTGAAGCAGACGGAGCGCCTGGGTCGCCTCGTGGAGACCCTCCTGGACCTGTCCCGCCTGGACAACGGCGTGGTCCCGCTGCGCCGCCGACGCTTCGAGGTCTGGCCGTACCTCTCGGGTGTCCTGAAGGAGGCCCAGATGGTCTCCTCGGCCCGTGGTGGCGTCGCCTCGGACTCGGGCAAGCACACGCGTACGGACGTGCACCTGCACCTGGACGTGCACCCGCCGGAGCTCACCGCGAACGCCGACCCGGAGCGCATCCACCAGGTCGTGGCGAATCTCATCGACAACGCGGTCAAGCACAGCCCGGCGCACGGCCGCGTGACGGTGAAGGCCCGCCGGGGGCCGACCCCGGACTCCCTCGACCTGGAGGTCCTGGACGAGGGCCCCGGCATCCCCGAATCCGAGTGGCACCGCGTCTTCGAACGCTTCAACCGGGGCGCCGTCAGCTCCCCCCACGGCCCCGGCAGCGACGGCGGCACAGGCCTGGGCCTGGCGATCGCCCGCTGGGCGGTCGACCTCCACGGCGGCCGCATCGGAGTGGCGGAGTCGCCCAAGGGCTGCCGAATCCAGGTGATCCTCCCCGGCCTCCCCCCGAAGCCCCAGGGCGCGGCGAGCGTCTAGGCGTACGACCCGCAGGTTGCTCACAGTGGTGGCGGCCAGCGACCGCCGAGACCCGGCCCCACGAACCGCAGGCTCGCAGCTCACCACACTCCGCGCCCCGAGAGCCCGCAGGCTCCAGGGTCACGGAGAACCGCCCCGGAAGCCGAAGGCTTCCAGGGGCGCGGGGAACTGCGCGAAAAGCCCCACCGGACCCGCACCCGACAACGCATCCCCGCCGCCCCACCGCCCCCATCCCCTCACCCACCCAGGGGGTCTGGGGGCTCAGCCCCCAGGGACAGGATGGGACGGGTAGGGGCGGCGGGGGCGGAAAAATCCGCCGATACCCACATTGCACCTGGCTGAATCCCCCCACCCTTGCCAGATTTCGCTCATCCTCCCGGGGCTTACTTCTCTCCCAAGTTGACGTAAAGTTCGAACCGGAGCCACAAGATCCATGGCAGATCCGCCCAGCCGGACACGTGTGATCAGGTGCGTTCGAGCAGAGGGCCGCGTGCGCATCCCCGCAGGCCCCACCCGACGCATGCCCAACCCATGGCCCCCACACCCGTTCCAGACCGGAACCACGCTTGTTTCCCGCCATTTCCACCCCCGAAACACGCATTCCAATGTGACTTACGCGACGAAGAGCGGACTCGGCCTGACCTTCGCGGCCACAGGGGCGTAGCCTTGATTCCCGCTGTCCATCACCTTGTGAAGCGGAAGAGGGCGGTTGCCGCCGTGTCGCCACAGTCCCCCAGTAACTCGAGCATCTCGACCGACGCAGACCAAGCGGGTAAGAACCCCGCCGCGGCCTTCGGTCCGAACGAGTGGCTCGTCGACGAGATCTATCAGCAGTACCTCCAGGACCCGAATTCGGTAGACCGAGCCTGGTGGGACTTCTTCGCCGACTACAAGCCAGGCGCGGCTGCCGCCCCGGCTCCGGCGAGCTCTGCGGCCACGGGGCCCGCAGCGACCACCACACCCGCGGCCCCCGCCGCCCCGGCCCAGGCCGCACCCGCCGCCCCGGCCACCCCCGCTCCGGCCGCTCCGAAGCCCGCGGCAGCAGCCCCGGTCCCCGCGAAGCCCGCGGCCGCCGCGCCCGCGCCGGCGAAGCCGAAGGCCGCCGCCCCCGCGAAGCAGGCCGCGCCCGCCGCTGCCGCCGCCGAGGGCCCGGAGCTGATCACGCTGCGCGGCCCCGCCGCCGCCGTCGCGAAGAACATGAACGCCTCCCTGGAGCTGCCCACGGCCACGTCCGTGCGCGCGGTCCCGGTGAAGCTGCTGTTCGACAACCGCATCGTCATCAACAACCACCTGAAGCGCGCCCGGGGCGGGAAGATCTCCTTCACGCACCTGATCGGCTACGCGATGGTGCAGGCCATCAAGACGATGCCGTCGATGAACTGGCACTACGCGGAGAAGGACGGGAAGCCCACCCTCGTCAAGCCGCCGCACGTCAACTTCGGCCTCGCCATCGACCTGGTGAAGCCCAACGGCGACCGCCAGCTGGTCGTCGCGGGCATCAAGAAGGCCGAGACGCTGAACTTCTTCGAGTTCTGGCAGGCCTACGAGGACATCGTCCGCCGCGCCCGTGACGGCAAGCTGACGATGGACGACTTCACCGGTGTCACGGTCTCCCTGACCAACCCCGGCGGCCTCGGCACCGTCCACTCGGTCCCGCGCCTGATGCCCGGCCAGTCGGTCATCATGGGCGTCGGTTCCATGGACTACCCGGCCGAGTTCCAGGGCACGTCCCAGGACACCCTCAACAAGCTCGGTATCTCGAAGGTCATGACCCTGACCTCGACGTACGACCACCGGGTCATCCAGGGCGCCGCCTCCGGCGAGTTCCTGCGGATCGTCGCCAACTTCCTCCTCGGCGAGGGCGGCTTCTACGACGACATCTTCGAGGCCCTGCGCATCCCCTACGAGCCGGTCCGCTGGCTCAAGGACATCGACGCCTCGCACGACGACGACGTCACCAAGGCCGCGCGCGTCTTCGAACTGATCCACTCCTACCGGGTCCGCGGCCACGTCATGGCCGACACCGACCCGCTGGAGTACCGCCAGCGCAAGCACCCCGACCTGGACATCACCGAGCACGGGCTCACCCTGTGGGACCTGGAGCGCGAGTTCGCGGTCGGCGGCTTCTCGGGCAAGTCCCTGATGAAGCTCCGCGACATCCTCGGCGTCCTGCGCGACTCGTACTGCCGTACGACCGGCATCGAGTTCATGCACATTCAGGACCCGAAGCAGCGGCGCTGGATCCAGGACCGCATCGAGCGTCCGCACACCAAGCCGGAGCGCGAGGAGCAGCTGCGCATCCTGCGCCGGCTGAACGCGGCGGAGGCCTTCGAGACCTTCCTGCAGACCAAGTACGTCGGCCAGAAGCGCTTCTCGCTTGAGGGCGGCGAATCGGTCATCCCGCTGCTGGACGCGGTCATCGACTCGGCGGCGGAGTCCCGTCTCGACGAGGTCGTCATCGGCATGGCCCACCGCGGCCGGCTGAACGTCCTCGCGAACATCGTCGGCAAGTCGTACGCGCAGATCTTCCGCGAGTTCGAGGGCAACCTCGACCCGAAGTCGATGCACGGCTCCGGCGACGTGAAGTACCACCTGGGCGCCGAGGGCACCTTCACGGGCCTGGACGGCGAGCAGATCAAGGTCTCCCTGGTCGCGAACCCCTCGCACCTGGAGGCGGTGGACCCGGTCCTGGAGGGCGTCGCCCGCGCCAAGCAGGACATCATCAACAAGGGCGGCACGGACTTCACGGTCCTGCCGGTGGCCCTGCACGGCGACGCGGCCTTCGCGGGCCAGGGCGTGGTGGCCGAGACCCTGAACATGTCGCAGCTGCGCGGCTACCGCACGGGCGGCACGGTCCACATCGTCATCAACAACCAGGTCGGCTTCACGGCGGCTCCCGAGTCGTCGCGCTCCTCGATGTACGCGACCGACGTGGCCCGCATGATCGAGGCCCCGATCTTCCACGTGAACGGCGACGACCCCGAGGCCGTCGTCCGCGTGGCCCGCCTCGCCTTCGAGTTCCGCCAGGCGTTCAACAAGGACGTCGTGATCGACCTCATCTGCTACCGCCGCCGCGGTCACAACGAGTCGGACAACCCGGCCTTCACCCAGCCGCTGATGTACGACCTGATCGACAAGAAGCGCTCGGTGCGCAAGCTCTACACCGAGTCCCTGATCGGTCGCGGCGACATCACCCTGGAAGAGGCCGAGCAGGCGCTGCAGGACTACCAGGGCCAGCTGGAGAAGGTCTTCACGGAGGTCCGTGAGGCCACCTCCCAGTCGGCGTCCGCCGAGTCCCACGACCCGCAGGACGGCTTCCCGGTCGCGGTGAACACCGCGATCACGGCGGAGACCGTCAAGCGGATCGCCGAGTCCCAGGTCAACGTCCCGGACCACATCACCGCCCACCCGCGTCTGCTGCCGCAGCTGCAGCGCCGGGCGGCCATGGTCGAGGACGGCACCATCGACTGGGGCATGGGCGAGACCCTCGCGGTCGGCTCCCTCCTCCTGGAGGGCACCCCGGTCCGCCTGGCCGGTCAGGACTCGCAGCGCGGCACCTTCGGCCAGCGTCACGCGGTGATCATCGACCGTGAGACGGGCGAGGAGTTCACGCCGCTGATGTACCTCTCCGAGGACCAGGCGCGACTGAACGTCTACAACTCCCTGCTCTCCGAGTACGCGGCGATGGGCTTCGAGTACGGCTACTCGCTGGCCCGCCCCGAGTCCCTGGTGATGTGGGAGGCGCAGTTCGGCGACTTCGTCAACGGCGCCCAGACGGTCGTGGACGAGTTCATCTCGTCGGCGGAGCAGAAGTGGGGCCAGACGTCCGGCGTCACCCTGCTCCTCCCGCACGGCTACGAGGGCCAGGGCCCGGACCACTCGTCCGCCCGCCCGGAGCGCTTCCTCCAGATGTGCGCGCAGAACAACATGACGGTCGCCATGCCGACCCTGCCGTCGAACTACTTCCACCTTCTGCGCTGGCAGGTGCACAACCCGCACCACAAGCCGCTGGTCGTCTTCACCCCGAAGTCGATGCTGCGTCTGAAGGCCGCCGCGTCGAAGGCGGAGGAGTTCACGAGCGGCGGGTTCCGCCCGGTCATCGGCGACAGCTCGGTCGACCCGAACGCGGTCAAGAAGGTCGTCTTCTGCGCCGGCAAGGTCTACTACGACCTGGAGGCCGAGCGTCAGAAGCGCGGCGTCACGGACACGGCGATCATCCGCATCGAGCGCCTCTACCCCCTCCCCGGGGCCGAGGTCCAGGCGGAGGTCAACAAGTACCCGAACGCCGAGAAGTACCTGTGGGCCCAGGAGGAGCCGGCGAACCAGGGTGCGTGGCCCTTCATCGCCCTCAACCTGATCGACCACCTCGACCTCGCGGTCGGCGCGGACGTCCCCCACGGAGAGCGGCTCCGCCGCATCTCCCGCCCGCACGGCTCGTCCCCGGCGGTCGGCTCGGCCAAGCGCCACCAGGCCGAGCAGGAGCAGTTGGTGCGTGAGGTCTTCGAGGCGTAAAGCTCCCGAGGCCCGCACGCCACCGGGCCGCACCCCCTCCGCAGGGGGTGCGGCCCGGGCCGTTTCCCGCACTTATCCTTGACCCATGTACTTCACGGACCGTGGCATCGAGGAACTGGAGAAGCGGCGCGGCGAGGAGGAGGTCACGTTCGAGTGGCTCGCCGAGCAGCTGCGGACGTTCGTGGACCTGAATCCGGACTTCGAGGTGCCCGTGGAGCGGCTGGCCACGTGGCTGGCACGGCTGGACGACGAGGACGAGGACGAGTAGCCGCCCCCTCCGACAGGAGCGGACGAGTGGCCGTCCCTGCCGGCGGGGTGGCGGGCCTCAGTCGCGCGGGTGGGCCAGGTCGTAGAGCAGGCCGAGGGCGCCGTGGGCGATCAGGAGACCGCCGGCGACGAGCCAGCCGGGGCTGCGGCGGTGCAGGCCCCAGCCGGTGAGCGGGAGGCCCGCGAGGAGCTGGGCGGTGGCCAGGGCGCGCGCTCTGGAGGTGCCCGCCCAGGGCAGCCACGGGCCCAGGCGCCCGCGTTCGAGGGCGTCCAGTTCCGTGCGGACGGCCCCGCGCCAGCCCGTCCACTCGATGCGCTGGACACCGGGCTGGACCCGGGCGACCTCATGGAGCCGGTCGGCGGGTTCTCCCGGGGTGAGGCCCGCGGGGAGTGACACTCCGGCGCGGGCGAGGACGGCGAGCAGACCCAGCAGGCGGGCGCGGGCGTCGGCGGCCGGGTCGGGCTCGGTGAGCCGGTCCAGCGCCTGTGCGTCCAGGACCGGGTCCAGGCCCAGGCGGGCGGCGAAGGTGCGCATCGCCTCGCCCTCACCGGCCGGGGTGCCGTTGGCGAGCCACACGTAGCCGACGGTGCGGCGGAATCCGGCGGCGAGGGTGTAGCCACCGCGGTCCGCGTCCCACCACAGGGCCAATACGGGCCACGGGACGCCGACGGCGAGGGCCGTCGCCCAGCCGGTGAGAACCCGGTCCACCAGTTCGCCACCGTGCGACCAGGGTTTTCCCTCCGGCACGAGCGCGGTCCACTCCGGACCGGCGGGGACGAGCAGCATGCGTTCGCGCAGCAGCTGGGCGACGGGGGCGACGGCGTCGGGATCCGCCCGGCAGAGCAGCAGCGCACCGGGGGCGGGGGCGGGCCGGGGGCCACGGGATCCCTGGGAGCGTTCCGTCGACATGCCTCCACGCTAGGCCGATTTGCCCAGGTATATCCCTGCGGGTTCACCAGAACGGGTGCCTTGACTTTCCCTCACCGCGATATATCGTGAATTGCATGAGACGCGATAGTGCGCGTCTTTGTCTGGGTCCTCCGCCGTTGAGTCGGGGTCCGTCGAGGAGGTCAGCACCATGTCCGAGTGGTCCGTCGCCGAGCCGCGCAAGCTCACGTTCGACGAGCCGGTGACGGCACTGCACGTACGCGTCGTCAACGGAACGGTGAACGTCATGGGCACCGACGAGGGTTCCGCCCGCCTGGAGGTCTCCGACATCGAGGGCCCACCGCTCACGGTCACCCAGAAGGACGGCACCCTGACCGTGGCCTACGCCGACCTGCCCGGGAAGGGTTTCCTGACGTGGCTCGACCGCAAGGTCCGGCGTCGCACCGCCCTGGTGTCGCTCGCCGTCCCGACGGGCACCCGGGTCGAGGTCGGCGTGCTGGGTGCCACGGCTGTCGTGTCCGGTCTGGGCGGGCGTACGGAGGTGAGGGGCGTCTCGGGTGACACGACACTGGTCGGCTTGTCGGGGCCGGTGCGCACCACGACGGTCTCGGGAAGCGTGGAGGCGCAGGCCCTCACCGGCGAACTACGGCTCAGTTCCGTCTCCGGGGACCTGACCGTCATAGAGGGCTCCTGCCCCAGCGTGAAGGCCGAGTCGGTGAGCGGCGCGATCATCCTCGACCTCGACCCCGCGGGCGGCCCCGCCGACATCGGCCTCACCAGCGTCTCCGGCGAGATCGCCATCCGCCTCCCCCACCCGGCCGACGCCGAGGTGGAGGCCAACACCGCCAGCGGCACCATCTCCAGCGCCTTCGACGACCTCCGCGTCAGCGGCCTCTGGGGCGCCCACAAGGTCACCGGCCGCCTCGGCACGGGCACCGGCCGCCTCAAGGCCACGACCGTCTCCGGCTCCATCGCCCTCCTCCGCAGGCCACCGGCGGAGGACGGACCGTGGGACGATCTCGACTCCCCCGACTCTGCCGGCCCGACCGCTGACACGACCGGCGGCACGACCCCTCGCACGACCGACAAGAAGGTGCTCTGACATGCCTCCCGTCTTCGCCCACGGCCGCCTGCGGCTGTACTTGCTGAAGCTGCTGGACGAGGCGCCGCGCCACGGCTACGAGGTGATCCGACTCCTGGAGGAACGCTTCCAGGGCCTGTACGCGCCCTCGGCCGGCACCGTCTACCCCCGCCTGGCGAAGCTGGAAGCGGAGGGCCTGGTCACCCACACCACCGAGGGCGGCCGCAAGGTGTACGCGATCACCGACGCGGGCCGGGCCGAACTGGCCGACCGGAGTGGAGAGTTGGCCGATCTGGAGCTGGAGATCCGCGAGTCGGTCGCAGAGCTGGCCGCCGAGATCAGAGCTGATGTCCGGGGCGCCGCGGGCGACCTGCGCCGTGAGATGAGGGCGGCGGCCTCCGGGGCTCGCAAGGGGGGCGGGGAGGGCGGTTCAGCCGCGGAGTCCGGGGAGTACGCCGACAACGCGTCCTGGCGGGCCGCGAAGGAGGAGATGCGCCGCGCCAAGCAGGAGTGGAAGGAGCAGGCCCGCCGGGCGAAGGACGAGAGCCGACGGGCCCGGGAGGAGGCCCAGCGCGCCCGTCGTCAGGCCAAGGAGGCCCAGGAGCGCGCCCGCACCCAGGCACAGGAGGAGTTGCAGCGCATCGCCAAGCGCGTCCAGGACCATGTCCAGGACCACTTCACGCGGGGCGACTGGCCGACGGGCGTGCGCGAGGGCCTGACAGAACTGGTCAAGGAGTTCGGCGAGTTCGGGGAGGACTTCGCCAAGGAGTTCGGCAAGGACTTCGGCTTCGGACGGACGGGCGCGGAGCCCGCCCCCGGCACGGCCGGCCCGGAGCGCGGTGCGGGGACGGAGCCGACCTCGCCCAAGGGCACCGGGGCCGGGACCACCACCGGCGGCGAGGCGCCCGAGTACTCGACCACTCCCGAGGACTTCCCGGCCGACTACGAGCCCGCGTGGGTGCACGAGACGCCCACCGGCGATCCGTCCCGCGACCTCGACCGCCTCCTGGACCGCTTCCGCGACGACATCCGCGACGCGGCCCGCGACCACGGCGTGACGGAGGACCAACTCCGCGACGCCCGCCGCCACCTGTCGACAGCGGCGGCGCACATCGGGGCAACCCTGCGAGCACCGAAGGGATAGGGGGAGGGCAGGGGCGCAGCCCCGGGCGCGCGGAGAGCTGCGCTCACCCCGCCTTGGCCTCGCCCGCCCCGTAGAGCACCCGCTCCAGCGCCTCGTACGTCACCCCGTGGTCCGCGAGAACCTCGGCCGGAACGCCGGGGCGGGTGGTGAGCGCGAGCAGCAGGTGTTCGTCTCCGATGATGAGGGTCCCCCCGCGCGAGCGAATTCGAGCGTGGGGGAGGTCCCGGTGGGCGTGGGCGGTGCGGAGGGACCGGGTCAGGACGTCCTTGGCGCCGCGGGTGAAGGGACGGTGCCCCGAAGGCCGACGGCGCCGCCGTCCCCCGCCGCCCGACTCCAACGCTCCCACCCCGTGGGCCTCTTCGACCCGGGAGACGATCTGCGAGAGGTCGATGCCGAGACCGGCGAGCGCGTCCGTGTCCGCGCGGGAGAGGCCGCCCCGGCGCCGGGCCTCGGCGAGCGCCCGCTCCACGGAGTCCCGGCGTTCACCCGCGGCCAGCCCGAGCGCGGCCAGGGCGAACGAGGCGCGGCTGGCCTTCCGGTCCAGCAGGGAGAGCAGCAGATGCTCCTCGGTCACCTCCCCCGCACGGGCACGTTCCGCATGGTCGACCGCGCCCAGGACCACGGCCCGGGCATCCTTCGTGAACCGCTCGAACATCAATGCCTCCCGTACTTCTTGTGGACGGCCTGCCTGCTGACTCCGAGTTCCGCGGCGATCTCCTGCCACGACCAGCCCTGATGGCGCGCGCTGCGCACCTGCACCGACTCCAGCTGCTCCAGCAGCCGGCGCAGCGCGGCGACGGCCCGCAGTCCGACCCGAGGGTCCCGATCGCCCGCGCGCTCGGCAAGATCCGTTGCTTCGGTCATGATGTCAACCTACATTGACAAACCCCCGGCGTCAACCCTGGTTGACATGACGACGGCCGGCCCGGAGAACCGGGCCGGCCGTCGCGATGCCGAGACTCGTCAGGGGTTGGTGAGCACGATCTTGCCGAACTGGTCGCCGGCCGCCAGACGTTCGAAGCCCTCGCGGGCGCGGTCCAGGGGCAGCACCTCGTCGATGACGGGGCGGACGCCGGTCGCGGCGCAGAAGGAGAGCAGGTCCTCCAGCTCGTCCTTGGTTCCCATGGTGGAGCCGACGACCTTGAGTTCGAGGAAGAAGATACGGGTCAGCTCGGCGTGGGAGGGCCGGTCACCGCTGGTGGCGCCCGAGATGACGAGGCTGCCGCCGGGGCGCAGGGACTTCACCGAGTGGGACCAGGTGGCGGCGCCGACGGTCTCGATGACCGCGTCCACGCGGTGCGGGAGCCGAGCCCCCGACTCCAGCGCCTCCACGGCGCCGAGCTCCAGGGCCCTCTTCCGCTTGGCCTCGTCCCGGCTGGTGGCGAAGACCCGCAGGCCCGCCGCCTTGCCGAGCACGATCGCGGCGGTGGCGACACCGCCGCCGGCGCCCTGCACGAGAACGGAGTCCCCGGGGCGTACACCGGCGTTGGTGAAGAGCATGCGGTACGCCGTCAACCACGCGGTGGGCAGACAGGCGGCCTCTTCGAAGGAGAGTTCGGCGGGCTTGGGGAGGACGTTCCAGGTGGGGACGGAGACGAGTTCGGCGAAGGTGCCCTGGTAGCGCTCGGTGAGGATCGAGCGGGGTTCGTCCGGGCCGACGCCGTGGCCGGACTGGCCGATCACGGAGTGCAGGACGACCTCGTTGCCGTCCTCGTCGACGCCGGCGGCGTCACAGCCGAGGATCATGGGCAGCTTGTCCTCCGCGAGGCCGACCCCGCGCAGGGACCACAGGTCGTGGTGGTTCAGGGAGGCGGCCTTCACCTTGACGGTCGTCCAGCCGGGCCTCGATTCCGGCGCGGGCCGGTCGCCCAACTCCAGTCCGTCGAGCGGTTGGTCACGGTCGATGCGGGCGGCATAGGCAGCGAACATGCGCCTGACCATAGGGGGATGCCGACAGCGATGGAACCACGGACCACTGTGACACGCGTCCCGTCCCCGACCTCAGCGTTGCGAACTCGGGACGCCAGGACGTATGGCGGGTGCGGCCAGCCCCCACCGAGAGACGTTTGGGGGTCATAGGGGCGCAGCCCCTTGAGGGACGGGACGGGACGGGTAGGGGCGGCGGGGGCGAGGAAACACCGCCGCCACCCCGAAGCCGGCTAGCGCCGAGCCACACCCTCCGCCCGAGCCGCCGCCGCGACCGCCGCGGTGACCGCCGGAGCGACCCGCTCGTCGAACGGCGACGGAATGACGTAGTCCGCCGCGAGATCGTCCCCGACCACCGACGCCAACGCCTCGGCCGCCGCGATCTTCATCCCCTCGGTGATCCGCGAGGCCCGCACCTGAAGGGCCCCCGCGAAGATCCCCGGGAAGGCGAGGACGTTGTTGATCTGGTTCGGGTAGTCGGAGCGCCCGGTCGCGACGACCGCCGCGTACTTGTGGGCGACGTCCGGGTGCACCTCGGGGTTGGGGTTGGCCATGGCGAAGACGAACGCGTTCTCGGCCATCGAGGCCACCGCCTCCTCCGGGACCGTCCCGCCGGAGACGCCGATGAAGACGTCCGCGCCCGCGAGGGCGTCCTCCAGGGAGCCCGACAGACCGGCCCGGTTGGTGAGCTCGGCGAGCTCCCGCTTGACCGGCGTGAGGTCCTCACGGTCCACGGAGACGATGCCCTTGCGGTCGGCGACCGCGACGTCGCCGAGACCGGCCTCCAGCAGCATCTTGGCGATGGCCACGCCCGCCGCGCCCGCGCCCGAGATCACGGCGCGCAGGTCGCCGAGCCCTCGGCCGGTCAGCCGGGCGGCGTTGCGCAGGGCCGCCAGCGTCACGACCGCCGTACCGTGCTGGTCGTCGTGGAAGACCGGGATGTCCAGCCGCTCCTGGAGCCGCTTCTCGATCTCGAAGCAGCGGGGCGCGGAGATGTCCTCCAGGTTCACGCCACCGAAGGAGGGGGCGAGGCGGACGACGGTCTCGATGATCTCGTCGACGTCCGTGCAGGCGAGCGCGATCGGCACCGCGTCGACGCCGCCGAACTGCTTGAACAGGATCGCCTTGCCCTCCATGACGGGGAGGGACGCCTCGGGGCCGATGTCGCCGAGGCCGAGGACCGCCGTACCGTCCGTCACGACGGCGACGACCGACGACTTCCATGTGTAGTCGTTGACCAGGTCGGGCTGCTCGGCGATGGCGGTGCACACCCGCGCGACACCGGGCGTGTAGGCGAGGGACAGGTCGTCCTTGTCCCGGATCGGCACGGTGGCCTGCACGGCCATCTTGCCGCCACGGTGCAGGGCGAACGCCGGGTCGAAGGAGTCGAGGGAATTGAGGGGCTCCCCGCCGCCTTCCTGGCCCGTACTGCCGTCGCCGTTGTCGGTGCGAGGATTGACAATCTCCGCTGCCACTGTGTGTACCCCTTAGGTCTGCATGGTTTGAGGGTGACCGCTCCCGGTTCGGAGGCGGGCGGGCACCGCGTAAGGCCCAGGCCGACCGATACGTACGGCGACGCCTGCGGGCTCAGACGCGACGGGCGCGCCGCACACGCGCCCTGGGCCCCGGATGAGGGGTGTAAGGAACCTTCTTACCGGACGGACGGCGCCGACGACGAGTCCATACGACTTCATACCGTGAAGGTCACAACTCGAAGGTCAATTGAAGACGATCATGGTTGGCTCGACTCATCGACGGATGACAGGACAAGTGGGGCCACATCATGACAAGTACCGTACGGCCACGTGTGCGGAGTTCGCGGTCGACCGCATCCTGAGATGCACCGAAGATCTTCCGGTCGGAAGAGGGGAATCCCGCACATGGTCCGGTGTGATCACGCGGTCCACGGCGGTTCGTAGGTCATTCGGGGGGTCACCCGTTATCCGATTTTGACATGGCTGGTCATCTGATTGCACATGCCCGAATGGCAAGATGCCGTAATCACACGAGGTCGCCACACTCGAAGACGCGTGTTAATCGTCGACCTGTCGGCAACTCCACACCACCCCCGCCGGAGGAACCCACCATGACCGCAAGCACCACCCGTCGTACGACCGGCCTGCGTTCCCGTACAGCCGCGGTCGGAGCGATCGCGGTCGCGGGCGCCCTGCTGCTCACCGCCTGCGGTGACCAGACGGAGAAGGACACCAGCTCCGACAGCACCGCGACGGCCTCCGCGCCGCTCGCCGACAAGCTCCCCGCGGACATCCGCAAGGCCGGTGTCGTCAAGGTGGGCTCCGACATCGCGTACCCGCCGGTCGAGTACATGAAGGACGGCAAGGCCGTAGGCATCGACCCGGACATCGCCGAGGCGCTGGGCAAGCAGCTTGGCGTGAAGTTCGAGTTCCTGAACGGCAAGTTCGCGCAGCTCATCGTGGGCCTTCAGGCCGAGCGGTTCCACGTGGTCATGTCAGCGATGAACGACACGAAGGACCGCCAGGAGGGCATCGACTCGGACACCGGCAAGAAGGTCGGCAACGGCATCGACTTC
The DNA here is from genome assembly GCF_018728545.1 of Streptomyces sp. ATCC 21386. NCBI lineage: Bacteria > Bacillati > Actinomycetota > Actinomycetes > Kitasatosporales > Streptomycetaceae > Streptomyces > Streptomyces sp. ATCC 21386. Next base: position 1,577,787 of record NZ_JAAVVL010000001.1, on the reverse strand, counting down.
GTCGACTACTTCACCGCCGGTACGTCGATCCTGGTCCAGAAGGGCAACCCGAAGGGCATCAAGTCCCTGGACGACCTGTGCGGCCAGGTCGTGGCGCTGCAGGTGGGCACCACCTCCGAGGGCATCGCAAAGGAACAGAGCAAGAAGTGCGTCAAGGACGGCAAGAAGGCCATCAAGCTGCAGACCTTCGACACCGACCCCGAGGCTCTGCTGCGCCTCAAGCAGGGTGCTTCCGTCGCCGACCTCAATGACTTCCCGGTCGCGGCCTACAACGCGAAGACCTCGGGCAACGGCGACGACTTCGAGGTCGTCGGGGAGCAGATCGAGGCCGGCCCGTACGGCATCGGTGTGAGCAAGGACAACACCGAGCTTCGCGACGCCATCCAGGCAGCCATGAGCGCCATCATCGAGAACGGCGAGTACCAGAAGATCCTTGAGAAGTGGAACGTCACCGACGGTGCCGTGACCGAGGCGAAGATCAACGGCGGCTCCTGAACCTCGCGCATCATTGAAGGGCAGTCACTGTGACTGACACTGTCGACAAGACTCCGGTGCCGGAGCTGCCGCCGGAACAGATCAAGGCCATCCCGGTTCGCCATTACGGGCGCTGGGTGGCCGGTGCCGTCGTCCTCGCGATCCTGGTGCTGATCGGGCTCGCGTTCTCTAACGCGGACATCAACTACGACATCATCCCGGAGTACGTCACGGACGGGACCATCCTGTCCGGCGTCTGGTACACCCTGTACATCTCCGTGCTCGCCATGGTTCTCGGCCTTGTCCTGGGCGTGATCCTCGCGGTGATGAGGATGTCCTCGAACCCGGTCACGAGTACCGTGGCCTGGCTCTACGTCTGGTTCTTCCGCGGCACTCCGGTACTGGTGCAGCTCTTGCTCTGGTACAACATCGCCCTCGTGTTCCCCATCCTCAACCTGGGGTTCTACAAGGACGAGATGAACGACGTGATGACGCCGTTCCTGGCGGCGCTGCTCGGTCTCGGCCTCAACGAGGCCGCGTACATGTCGGAGATCGTCCGGGCGGGCATCCAGTCGGTCGACGAGGGACAGACGGAGGCGTCGCATGCCCTGGGCATGACGCGGGGCAAGACCCTCCGGCGCGTGGTCCTTCCGCAGGCGATGCGGGTCATCGTGCCGCCTACGGGCAACGAGTTCATCAACATGTTGAAAACTTCATCGCTGGCCTACGCGGTGCAGTTCAATGAACTCATCAAGCGGTCCCAGGACATCTCCAGCACCTCGCTCGCCGTGGTGGAGATGTACTTTGTCGCATCGATCTGGTACCTGATCCTGACCAGTGTGTTCAGTGTCGGTCAGTACTACCTGGAGCGCCGTTACGCGCGGGGGTCGACCCGTAACCTGCCGCCGACCCCTCTGCAGCGGCTGAGAAGGAACCTCCGTCAGTTCGGTTCGTTCAAGCGGCCGGAGGTGGCCCGATGAGCAGTCTCGACAAGAGCATGGGCATCGGGGCGGGCACGGGCGGCCCGCCGATGGTCCTGGCCGAGAGCGTGCACAAGTCCTTCGGCCTGGCGCACATCCTCAAGGGCATCGACCTGGAGGTGAACCCGCGCGAGGTGTTCTGCCTGATCGGCCCGTCCGGCTCGGGCAAGTCCACCTTCCTACGGTGCATCAACCACCTGGAGAAGATCAACGCCGGCCGGCTGTGGGTCGACGGCGAACTGGTCGGTTACCGGCAGAAGGGCGACAAGCTCTACGAACTGAAGGAACGCGAGGTCGCCGCGCAGCGACGGGACATCGGTATGGTGTTCCAGCGCTTCAACCTGTTCCCGCACATGACGGCGCTGGAGAACGTCATGGAGGCACCGGTCCAGGTCAAGCACGAGACCAAGGCCGTGGCCCGGGAGCGCGCAGAACGGCTCCTTGACCGCGTGGGCCTCGGGGACCGCAAGAACCACTACCCCGCCCAGCTCTCGGGTGGCCAGCAGCAGCGCGTGGCGATCGCGCGGGCACTGGCCATGGAACCGAAACTGATGCTCTTCGACGAGCCGACCTCTGCTCTCGACCCGGAGCTGGTCGGTGAGGTCCTCGACGTGATGCGGGACCTCGCCGAGGACGGCATGACCATGATCGTGGTCACGCACGAGATGGGCTTCGCCCGCGAGGTCGGCGACTCGCTGGTCTTCATGGACGACGGCGTGGTGGTCGAGTCCGGCCATCCGCGCGATGTTCTGACGAACCCCCAGCATGACCGCACCAAGTCGTTCCTCTCCAAGGTGCTCTGACCCGGAGGACACGCTTCCACGCACCCCGCACGCGTCTCTGTGTAGCGGGGTGCATGGCGTCCGGGACGATCGTCGCTGCCGTTGGGCGGCGACGAGCCGCTGCCCTCGCCCACGGGGAGCACCATATGAAGACGAAGACGAGGCTACTGGCCGTCGTACCGCTGGCCCTGACCATGGTCGTCGGCCTGAACACCGAGGCGGGCGCGGTCACCAAGCACTGGTCGAGCGCGCCGTACGGCGGCGGGTTCTCGACCTGGTCGACACCTCTGGACCGATGCGTCACAGTCAACATCAGCGGCACGATGGAGTACCGCTGGTGGCGCAAACAGCCCACGACCGACCGCAAGGACATGTGGATCGACCAGATCCGCCTGAAGAAGCCCCAGATGGAAATGATCGTCAAGGGCAACTGTCGTGCCAACGGGGCGCCTCGCAAGCTGACGGCCGCGAAGATGTCCCAGCGGATCTACGACTACGGATGCGAGACCTCGACGGCCATCACAGTCAGCGCTCCCTTTGCCGTCGGTGTCACGCCGACCAAGAAGTGCGGCCGTATCAAGGTGGCCAAGCGGGCTTCCTCGTTCTCGAACGACAACTCGAAGTACTACCAGTTCAACACGGGTCGCCCCGCCACGTTCAAGCCGCAGGGCATGGACGCCGCTCCCTACAAGGGCAAGAAGAGCATCTGTCTCAGGGCCGATGTGACCGCCACCGCGGTCATCAGGAACTACGACGACTCGATGAGCAAGACGCTGAGCATCTGTGTGAAGGTCTTCAAGTAGACGGTCTGTTCCCAGACGTGCTGATAGAGACGTGAACGCCGGTGTCCAGGTCGTTGTGTGACGAACGACCTGGACACCAGCGCGACCGTACTGCGTCCAGCTCTGCCCGGCCGACGAGGCCCGACGACTGCGCACCGACCTAGGCAGAACCGACGCGCGGAATCCCTGCTCGCCGAGCCGTCGTCCACCACTCACTGAACTCCTGCGTCCACTTACCCGTTGGAAGCGATCATCTAATATCCAGCCATGGATGATCGCTGAACACGGGGGTGCACATTGCGATTTGGCGTACTCGGACCACTCCGCATTTGCACGGAGGGAGGGCAACCGTTGGCGCTGCGCCGACGCAAGCCCCGTCTCCTGCTGGCCATGCTGCTGCTGCGCAACGGCCGTACCGTCTCGACAAACGAGTTGACCACCGCACTGTGGCAGGACGGCCCCCCACCATCCGCCCGGGCCAATCTCCACGCCTACATCTCGACGCTGCGCAGGCAACTGGGCGACGCGGTACTGACGACGACAGGCGACGGTTACCGCGTCCAGGTCGAAACGAACGATCTGGACGCGAACCTCTTCGAGCAGTTCGTTGCCGAGGCTCGCACCGCCGGGCGCACCGGCCGTCCGAAGGAGGCAGTGCGCCTCTTCACAGGGGCACTGCACCTGTGGCGGGGTGACGTCCTGGAGAATCTGGAACTGACCAAGCCCCTGCACGACGAGAGCATCGGCCTGCGGGAGCTTCGCCTGTCGGCGGAGGACGAGTTGATGGACGCGCGGCTCGACACGGATGAGACCACCGATGTCGTCGCGGAGTTCAGACAGTTGGTGCAGGCCGAACCGTTTCGTGAGCGCCGGTGGGGTCGGCTGATGGTAGCCCTGCACCGCTGTGGGCGTGGCAGAGAGGCACTGGAAACGTACCAGGAGCTGTACGCCCTCCTCGACAGTGAGCTCGGCATCGGCCCCTGCACAGAGCTGCGGGCCCTGCACCGCCAGCTCATCGAGGCGGCTGCGGCGGACTGCGGCGCCACGACCCCGCAGCCCGTGGCCCCAGCGCCCCCACAGACCAGGTGGCGTGGCCCACGAGCGCACATCACCGTTGTCGGCCGCCACCGGGAGAAGGCCGAACTCGCCGGATTCCTGATGCATGACGGCCTGGTGACCGTCACCGGCCCTGGCGGATGCGGCAAGTCAACGCTCGCCCTGGCCACCGCGGAAATGATGGGCGCCCACTTCACGAACGGAGTGACCGTCATCGGCCCCGGCGAGACGGGACCGATGACCAACCTCGACGAGCCACCCGACGCTGCGTCCGGACGGCGCACCCTCGTCGTTCTGGACAACTGCGAGCACCTGCCTGGCCCTGCCGCTCATGCCCGCCGCCTGCTCTCCCAGCCCGGCACTTCCGTGCTTGCGACCTCGCAGGCGCCGCTGCGCATCAGTGGGGAGGTGACGTGGCCGCTGGGCCCACTGCCTACGCCGGTGACGGACGAAAGAACTGCCGCCACCCGGCTGTTCGTCCGGAGGGCCGCACAGGCGACCCCCGGATTCCGTGACGACGCCGAGTCCCGGGCGCTGGTGGCGAGCATCTGCCGATGCCTCGACGGGCTACCGCTGGCCATTGAACTGGCCGCTGCACGGCTGCGCGTGCTCGCCCTCCCCGACCTCGCCGAACGTCTCGACACGGGTCTGGCCTGCCTGCTGGCCCCGGACCTCGCCGCATCCGAGCGGCACGAGACACTCACCTCCGCCTTCACGTGGGCATACGACCGCCTTGATGCGTCGGAGCGACGGCTGTTGCGGCATCTGGCCGAGTGGCAAGAGGAGTTCAGCCTGACCGAGCTGGAGACAACCGCCGTCGGCGGACTCCACCCCGGTGAGGTGCTTCACGTACTGGCCACGCTCGTCGAGCAGTCTTTCGTCCAGACATTCGATACGCCGGACGGCCGCAGATTCCGGCTTTTGACACCGATTCGTGCGTTCATCACGCAGATGAGCGCGTATGAGCGCGAGTCGACAGCCGTCGGGTAGCGCTCTCCGCCCGATTCCGCGTTCCGCGCGTCCAGGGGCGCGCGAAACGCGACCGGGGCGGTACGGCATCCCTCACCGCGTTCATCCCCGTGAGCCGGGCGGCCCTACTTCACCGCCAGCACCATCGAGTCGGCGGGCGAGCACCACACCGCGCGGGCCTCGGCGAAGCCTCGCTCGCGCAGGACCCGGGCGTGCCAGTCGACGCTCTGGAAGTCACCGTCGGCGTGCTCGCCGTAGATCTCGAAACGGCGGGCCGTCGGCGCGGCGAGCACGGGGTCCTCGGCGGCGAGCTGCCACCATGCGGCCCAGTCGACGACGCCGGCCGCGGTGGCTCGTTCCATACCCGCGTGCCGGTGCGCGCGCTCCGCCGCGTTGATCCGGGGCGTCGACTCGTCGATCATGTGGTCCGCGTTCATGAAGACACCGCCGTCGCGGAGGAGTGCCGCGACCTGACCGTAGAGGGCGGCGAGGGGTTCGCTGTGCAGCCAGTGCAGGGCTGTGGCCGTCAGGACGGCGTCGTACGCGTCGCAGGGCAGCCGGGCCGTCCAGTCGGGGTCGGTGAGGTCGGCGGTGACGAAGGTGACCCGCCGGTCGCCCTCGAACGTGCCCTCGGCGATGGTGAGGAGGGCCGGGTCGAGGTCCACGCCGGTGCTGACGGCCTTCGGGAACCGCGCGAGCAGCCTGGACGTGATGGAACCCGTACCGCAGGCGAGGTCGAGGACGCGGGGCTCGGGGCCGGCGAAGGCCTCCACCATGTCGAGCATCACCCGGAACCGCTCCTCACGGTCCGGCAGATACAGCTCCTGCTGCCGGTCCCAGCTCTCCTGCCAGGCCTGCCAGTCGGTTCCGGCCGTGGTGGTCATGAGGTCCCCTTCCTCGGTGTACCGCTTGTACCGCTTCTTCCGGCTGTCACGTCGAATGCGTAATACCCTGTAAGCACGAGCAGCCATTACCTGACCCGATCCCCGACATTAGAGCGCCCCCGTAAGGACTACAAGTGGAACTGGCCCATTACTCGGACTACGCCGTACGCCTCGTCAACACCGAGGAGCCGGCCCGGGGCAAGGACACGCTCACCTCGGTCGAGGCCGTCCGCGATCTCTTCGGGCCCAGCCGGCAGGCGGCCCGGCGGGCGACGGACGCCGATGTCACCCGGTTCCGGTCGGTGCGGGCCCGGCTGCGCTCGGTCTTCGAGGCCGCGAACGACGGCGACGAGACCCTCGCCGTGGACCTGCTGAACTCGCTGCTGCTCGAATTCCCGGTGAGCCCGCAGATCTCGGGGCACGACTTCCGGGACGACGACGGCCGCCCGCTGTGGCACATGCACCTGGCGGACCACCCGTCCAACGCGACCGCGGGCTATGCCGCCATCGCCGCGATGGGCCTGGCCTTCCACCTCACCGAGTACGGCGTGGACCGGCTCGGGCTGTGCGAGGCGGCGCCGTGCCGCAACGCCTACCTCGACACCTCGACCAACCGCTCCCGGCGCTACTGCTCGGACCGCTGCGCGACCCGCGCCAACGTGGCGGCCTACCGGGCCCGCAAACGTCTGGAGGCGGACCGGTCGCCGAACACGGGCCGGGCAGCCGAGAACGCCCAGCGGGCGAGCGTGAGCGGCGACCGCTGACTCTCGGACCTGGGCCGGTAGCGGAACCGGACCTTCCCCAGGACCAGTTCGTCGGGGACGACCCCGTAGTCGGTGCTGTCCCCGCCCGCGTAGGCGTTGTCCCCGAGCACCCACCAACCGCCGTCGCGCCGCTCGGCGATCCGCTTCACGACGAGCAGATCCTGCTGGAAGGGATGGCGCAGCACGAGGACGTCACCGACCCGCAGGCGGGCCCCGTAGTGGACGAGCAACTGGTCCCCGTGGCGCAGGGTCGGAACCATGGAGGGCCCCGTGACCTCGGCCACCCCGAAGGGCAGGAGGGCCCTGCCCCGCTCACTTCCCGGCCCGCTCTCCTGCGACGGCTCCGGCATCACCCGGCACCTCCCCGGTCCGTTCCTCTCCGGTGCTCCACCAGTCCCAGTCTGACCCCGGACTTTTGTCCTAAGCCCATGGGGGCACTCGCGAAAACCTCTCTCGCAGGGAGTAATGTCCCACCTGAGAAGACGATCACGAGGAAGGAATGCTCCATGCTTTCCCGCCTGTTTGCCCCCAAGGTCAAGGTCAGCGCCCACTGCGACCTGCCCTGCGGTGTGTACGACCCGGCCCAGGCCCGCATCGAGGCGGAGTCGGTGAAGGCCGTGCAGGAGAAGATGGCCGCCAACGACGACCCGCACTTCCAGGCGCGTGCCACGGTCATCAAGGAGCAGCGCGCCGAGCTCGCGAAGCACCACGTTTCCGTGCTCTGGAGCGACTACTTCAAGCCCCCGCACTTCGAGAAGTACCCGGAGCTGCACCAGCTGGTCAACGACACCCTCAAGGCTCTCTCGGCCGCCAAGGGCTCGACCGACCCGGCGACGGGCCAGAAGGCTCTGGACTACATCGCCCAGATCGACAAGATCTTCTGGGAGACCAAGAAGGCTTGATCTTTGATCACGCCATTTGACCTGCGATTTCCTTGGTCGTCTGGTCAACCGGTCCGCACCCGGTCCGCATGCCGCCGAGCACGGCGTCCATGACGGTCCGGGTGCGGTCTTCTTCGCCCGGCCACAGGTGTGCGTAGATCCGCAGCGTGATGACGGCGGACGCGTGGCCGAGGACCAGCTGAACCTGCTTGACGCTCGCCCCGCCGGCGATGAGGGCGGAGGCGTAGAAGTGGCGCAGGTCGTGGGTCACCATGCGTGGCAGCTCGACGGGCTTGCGGCCCTCGCGCTCGGCCGCCTCGTTCTCCGCTGCTTGGAGTGTCCTGCGGGCGCAGTTCCACTCCGTCTTCCAGCGGCGGTAGTTGAGCGGCTCTCCCTCCTCCATCGTGAACAGCCACTCCTTGGAGGGGCGTGCGGCGAGGTGTGCGAGGAGGGCGTCGGTGACCACCTCACCGACCGGGACGGTGCGCCGGGACTTGGCGGTCTTCGGTGGGCCGATCTTCCCGGACTGGAGGCGCTGGCGCTCGACGCGAACAGTGCCGGCCTTGAAGTCGACGTCCGACACCTTGAGGCCGAGCAACTCGCCTATTCGCAAGCCTGATCCGGCGAGCGTGACGATCGCCGCGCGGATGTACGGCGGCATTACGCGGGCCATGGCCTCGACCTGCGCGACCGTGGGCGGGGTGACCTCCTCGTCCTGCATAGGCGGAAGGGTGATCCGGCGGCAGGGGCTGGACGCGATGACCTTGTCCTCCACGGCCGCCGTCATGAGGCGTACGAGGACGTCGTAGATGTTGCGCACACTGCCGGGGCCGAGCAGCTCGGACAGGCTCTTGAAGAGCACCTGGAGGTCGTTGCGGCGTATCGCCGCCATCGCGCGGGAGCCGAGCGCCGGGACGAGGTGGAGCCGGAGCGCGTTGTCGGTGATCCGCTCGCCCGCCTCGCTTGCGATGAGCGACTCCTCCCACTTCTTCGAGTACGTCTCGAACGTGATCCGTCCGGCCTGTGGGTCGACGTACTGGCCGGTCACAATGCTGGCCGTGACCTCGTCGATCCAGCGCTGAGCGTCGAGCTTGCGGTCGAAGTGGCGGGCGTGCTCCTTGCCGTCGAGGTCGCGGTAGCGGGCCCGCCACTTGCCGTTGGGGCGCTTCTGGATGTTCGCCAAGTGGCTTCTTCCTTGGGTTGGTTATCGGTGGTAGCCGCCGCCCTCGATGTGCTCGGTGAGGGTGCGGGCGTCGCGCTCATCGCCCATGAGGCGAAGGCACTGCTCGTGGATGGCCCGTGAGCTGTCGGGGTGGGCCTGGATGTGCTCGGCGATGCCGACGACTGCGTGGTGCAGTCGGTCTTCGGCGTCGCGTGTCTCGTAGTACGCCTCGACGGCTTCCTGGACGAGCCGTCTGCTGTCGAGATCCAGCCCTTCCAACGGCGGGGACATCAACTCTTCGAGGGGCAGTTCGAAGACGCGGGCGAAGGCGAGGGCTTCGTCGACGTTGATGCGGCGGCGCGGGGTGCCGTTCTCGATGCGCCAGACCGCGGTCTGGTTCATCTTGACGCCGGCCTTGGACACCCGATCTGCCAACTCGGTCGTGCTCCACCCCCTGACCTCGCGCTCCAGCGCCACCCGCGCGGCGATGTTGCCTTCGCTGTAGAGCAGCGGCACCTCACCGCCGTCGATCTTGTCGCCTGTCATCGGACCTCCATCACGACCATCACTTTCCCAATTGAAACACATGCTTGCCGATTTGGTTAACCGGCGATCGTCGAGTACAAATTATGCAGACCGGATTGCTACCTAGTCGATTGGGAATGCATGCGATACCTGACCACCGCCGAGGTCGCCGAGCGCTACCGCACAGCGGAGAGCAGCGTCCGCTACTGGCGCCAGATCGAGAAGGGCCCGCGCGGCATCAAGATCGGCAAGCGCGTGCTGTACCCCGAGGCCGAGCTGCTGCGCTACGAGCGGGCGCTGATCGAGGGTCGAGACGAGTGGGGTCTGGCCTCTTGAGCCGCCGGAGGCTCCGGACACAGAAACGGCCCCCGGCGCGCCAACGCCGAGGGCCGGAGATTCCCCTGCCGATCGCCCATCCCTGAACGTACGAGCTGGTGAGGGGCGGGACGTTGCCCGTCCTGCCCCTCACCGGAGAGGAACGTCTATGGAGGACTCTATGTCCCCCACCACGACGAACACATCCCCCGCCGCCTGGCCCACGACAGCGGTCCCCGGCGGGGGCACCCCCTGGCGCCGCCGGGATCAGGACTCCGCTGATGCGGTGTTGGGGGACCGTCCCCGCGACGCACCCGGTCCCCTGTCACCGCCAGTCGCGGTCCCCATATCCACATCCGCTGGAAACGTGCAGGCCAGCAGCGTGACAACGGGGACCGGTCCCCGAGACGCCGGAGTTGCACCAGGGGACCGCAATGGGGACCGGGGCGTCGGTCCTCGTCTCTCACCGGGGACCGACGGTCCCGTGGAGGCCGAACAGCACGAGATCGCACTCGGCGATGGCAAGGCAGGCAACGGAGTCCATGAAGGCGCGCGGGCGCAGGTAGCTGCTGACGGGGTCGCGCTGCTGGACGAATTGCGGGCAGCGATCGGCAAGTACGTGGTGCTGCCCAGCGAGGAGGCGCTGACCGCGGTCACCCTGTGGGTGGCGGCCACGCACATCCAGACGGCTCTGCAGCACGCGCCGCGTCTGGCGGTGGTGAGCCCGACGAAGGGGTGCGGCAAGTCCCGGGTTCTGGACGTCCTCCACGAGACCGTGCACCAGCCGATGATGACGGTGAACACCTCTCCGGCGGTAATCTTCCGGATCATAGGCAAGAACCCGCCCACCATGTTGGTGGACGAGGCGGACACCATCTTCGGCCCCAAGGCGAGCGGTGACAGTGAGATCTTGCGCGGCCTGCTGAATGCCGGCCACCAGCGCAACCGGCCCGCCTGGCGGATCTCCGGTCCGGATCACAAGCCGACCCCGTTCCCCACCTTCGCCATGGCCGCCATCGCGGGGATCGGCGACCTGCCGGACACGGTCATGGACCGGGCGGTCGTTCTGCGGATGCAGAAGCGCAAGCCGGGCGAAAGGGTCACCCCTTTCCGCTCCCGGTATTCGGTGCGAGAACTCAACGCGCTACGTGACCGGCTGACCGCATGGCTGGGTCCGCTGCGCGGGCGGGCAGCCCGCATGGTGCCGCACATGCCGGTGGAGGACCGGGCCGCAGACACCTGGGAGCCGCTGGTCATCATCGCCGACCTGGCCGGCGGCCAGTGGCCCGCCCAGGCTCGTGCCGCCTGCCTGGCCATGACCCGCCACGAGGCGGCCCAGGACGAGCAGAGCAGCCTGAAGACGCGGCTCCTGCGCGACATCCACCGCATCTTCGCGCAGGCGGAGAACCCCGAGGCCCTGTCCACCCAGGATCTGGTCGCCGCGCTGCTCCAGGACGCTGAGGCCCCGTGGGCGGAGCACGGCACCAAAGGGCTGAACGCCTACCACCTGAGCAACCTGCTGCGGGACTTCAACATCAGCCCGGCCAACTACCGGTTCGACAAGGGCAGGCAGGCCAAGGCGTACATGCGCAACCGCTTCCTGGACGCCTGGGCCCGCAACTGCCCCGACCTCGTCGAGGCGGCGCCCGCGTCCGAACACGGCGCTTTTCCTGCTCGCGTAGCGCAGGGCAGGCTGCCCGCCTCCCCGGCGAGGACGCTGCCTGTCGGCCCGCCCGGTGGCACCGCCGGACTCAAGCGCGCTCTCTGATCCCACCGGGGTCCGTATCACTGCGTCGCATCCGTCCCCGCGCAGGTCAGCGCGGGGACGGACTCTCTCGCCGGGACGGAGTTCTCCGTACCTGCCCGCGTGTCCGTACCTGTGCTGACCAGGCGTGCGACGGATGCGACGGACGTGACACAGCCCCATCCCTCGCTGCACCGGAGCACCAACATGGACACTGCGAACGACACGAACCCCTCTTCTCCCCGCCGCTGGGGTTGGTTCAACCGGGACCGACGAACAGCAGCAAGCTGGAGCGAACGAGCCCCTAACGGGGCTTCGTCCGCGCTTGCCTCCGCCCCTGGGGTGGCGGCGGGAGAGGGGGCCGGGCGCCAGCGGGCGCCCGAGCCTGAGGAGGGGGCGAACGAGCCCCGCACCGCGTCTGCCGCCGACAGTGCCGAGCAGCCCGTCACCGACTCCGTCACCCCACATGTCGAGCCGTCTGCCCGTCGACCGCCCGCCGCCGTCGAGCAGCCCTCGTGGCGTGAACCCGACGCTCCCGCGCTGCCCGCGCGGATGAACCGCAAGCGCACCATCGAGAAGCGCGACCAGGAGAAGAAGATCCGCTTCACACCGTCCGCGGTCCGTCTCATCGACGCCGAGGCCAGGCGGCGCCACCAAAAGTTCGCCGGCTTCGTCGGCGACGCCGCCCTCGCCGTCGCGCTCGGCAAGGCGGGCATGGTCGGCAGCCCAGAGGACGACCCCATCCGCCCGCTGGTGGAGGCCGTCGAAGCGCACACCAAGGCGCTGAACCGGATCGGCACCAACCTCAACCAGGTCACGGCAGCCATCCACTCCGGCGCGATACCCGAGCGCGCCGAAGCCGTCCTCGACCGCATTGAGCAGGCCGCCCAGGCCAGTTACGCACTGATGGACCAGCTCCTGGCGGAAGGAGCCGGTCATGGTGCCTGACGTCTCCACCGGCTCCAGCACCCTCGGCCTGATCAACTACCTCTTCGGCAAGGGGCGACGCGACGAACACACCGACCCCCACATCGTGGCCGCCTGGGACTTGGCCGGCGTCCCCGACCCCGGCCGCGACCCCTCCGCCACCTACACCCAGCTCGCCCGACGCCTGGACCATCACGTCGACCTGCGCACCCGGGAACTCGGCGGAAAGCAGCCACCGCAGCATGTGTGGCACTGCCCGGTGCGCACCGCGCCCGGCGACCGCTACCTCACCGACGCTGAGTGGGCCGAGGTTGCCCGCCGCGTCGTAGCCGCCACGGGCATCGCCCCCGAGGGAGACGACAAGGCGTGCCGCTGGATCGCGGTCCGGCACGCCGACGACCACATCCACGTCATGGCCACCAGCGTTCGAGCCGACGGCCGCCGCCCCCGTACGAACCGGGACGGCTGGCGGGCACAGCGCGAATGCCGAAAGATCGAGGCCGAGTTCGGGCTGCGCCGCCTGAAGTCCGGCGACCTCACCGCCCCGCGTACCCCGACCGGCGCCGAGCGGGCGAAGGCGGAACGCCAGGGCCGGGATGAGACCGCGCGGGAGTGGCTGCGCGAGCAGGCGTACGCGGTCGCCGCCGCCGTACGCAGCATCGACGAGTACTTCACCGTGCTGCGCTCCCTCGGCATCCAGGTCAGGCCGCGCATAGGCCCCGAGACCGGCGAGGTGACCGGCTACAGCCTGGCTGCTCCCAGCGACACCACCCAAGGTGAGCCGGTCTGGTATGGCGGCTCACGGCTCGCTCCCGACCTGTCCTACAACCGCCTCTGCGAACGCCTTCCCACCCAGGATCTGGCCGACCGCCCCGAGCAGGCGGTAGACCCAGCCGAACCGTGGCACCGCGCCGAGACCGCCGTCCGCGACGCCCACACCGCCCTCGACTCGGGCAACGACGCCATGGCCCTGGGACATCTGGATGCTTTCGGCGACGCCCTCCACAACCTGGCCCTCGCCACCAAGGGCGGACACCGGGCCGAACTGCAAGCCGCGGCAAAGGCGTTCAACCGGGCCCGCCGCTCGGCGATCCGAGCCGATCACCAGGCCGCCACCGCCCTACGGGAAGCCGCCAAGGAACTCGCCTACGCCACACACGATCCGGGCGGACTCGCCATCGCCCTGATCTTCGCTGCGCTCCACGTGGCGCGCGCGGCCGCCAAGTGGCATGAGCAGCGCGGCCACGAGCAGCAAGCCGCAGCGGCCGAAGAAGCCTTCCGCCACCTGCAGGCCGGTTACCAGCAGGCCGCCCAGCCGCTCTTGGCGGATCTCGCCCGTCGCGCACCGCGCGCCACAACCGTCAGCCGCTTCGAGCAGGATCTGCGTGCAGTCCTCCCCGACCACGCCGACCGCGTCCTCGCCGATCCCGCCTGGCCGGCCCTGACCACGACCCTCGCCCGCGCCGAGACCGCCGGCCACAACCCCCGACGCCTCTTGGCCGAAGTCGCCGCGCGCCGAGAACTCGACACCGCCGATCGCCCCGCCGAGGTCCTCAATTGGCGCATCGCCATGCAGTCGAACAGGCGTGCTCAGGCGGCTCGCAGGCTGAGCACCCGAATGACCGCACCCGTGACGCCCGCACCACAGACCACACCCACGCCGGCGAGCGAACGGCTTACGGAACGCGGCCGACGGCGATAGCCAAGTCGGCTGTCAGCGACGGCAGATGAGGATGCCGCCCAGGCACGTGACCTCGAAGGCCCCATGCCGGGCAATGTGATCGACGAGGATCGCACGGGCCCGCTCGATCGTGGCCTCGAAAGGCACGTCGTGCTGGTCCGCCCAAGCCCGGTAAGAGGCCATGTGCGCGATGACCGGCTCGGGGTCCTGGACCGTGATGGTGCCGGGCAGTTCGATCGTCTCCACGCGGCCGAACTCCTCGCCCAGGAAGGCCGGGGCCTTCTCCAGGGAGAAGCGAGCGCTGAGCGAGATACGGGCCGGACCGCGTCCGGTACCGAGGACGTCGCCCGCAGCCCGCTGCCACAGGTCGTCGAGTTCGACCTTGTCCCGGTCGCTGTTGGTGGAGACGATCACCGCCCCGTCACGAGCCACGACACGGGACAACTCCCTGACCGCCTGCGGGATGTCCGGGACGTGGTAGAGCATGTGCAGCGCCAGAGCCGCGTCGATGCTCGCCGTGGCCAAAGGCAGGCGGGTGGCATCCGCCACGGCGACCGGGCCGGGCACGCTGGCGAGGATGCCGGGGGCGATGTCCAGTCCGAGCAGGGCCAGCTCGGGCCGATCGTCGCGAAGCCGCTGGATGAACTTACCGTTGCCGCAGCCGACATCGACTACACGCCCGCGTACGCCGCTCAGCTGTTCGGCGACGATGCCAGGCAGGTCGTATCGGGGTGTCTGCCACTGGTAGAGCGACTGGCGGGCAGCCAGGTCCCGGTCACCGTTGTAGGCGCTTCCGGCAAGGCGGCTCCGGTCGGTGACAGCGGCGTCGTGTGCGGCAGACCGTTCGGTCACGTCGACAGCTCCGGTGGGTGGGCGGCGGGTGAGGCCGCGAGGACGGCCGTGTGCTGGAGTCGTTCGCTTAGGTGCGCGGCGTGCGCGGCTCCACCGTACTGCGGCCCTCCCAGCTCCCGGCCCAGAGCGGTGAGTCGACGCACGATGCTGGCCGACATGCGCTCGGGCGGGGAGTCGAGGACGAATCCGAGCATCGCCTCGGTGCCCTCCATGTCGCCCAGGAGCAGGTGACCGCGGGCGAGATCGACATGGGCGGCGAGCAGGTCGCCGACCGACTGATCATCGTCCTCGGCACTGCGGTAGAGCCTGATCGCACTGTCCGCGCTGACGATGGCCTGCTGGACATGCTCCCTCCCGCCCACGGCCAAGTGGCTCGTGCCCGCGTACGCGAACTGCTTGGCGGCCGGGAAGGCGAAGATGCCCGGCACCTCGTCATGGCCGGGCATTGCCTCACGGGAGCGCTCGGCATCCGCAAGGGCGGCCACCGCACCCACCCGGTCTCCGGCTATGGCCAGCGCACGCGCCTCCAGGCTCGCCAACCGGGCTCCGATGCTGCCGGGAGCCCGGTGGTGGCGGCCGGCCTGCGCCAGCCGCGCCGCCTGCTCGTACCGCCCGGTCCAGTAGGCGATCAGGGACTCCACGGCCCGTACCCAGGCCAGCATCCCCTCGTGCCCGGCTGCCTCTGCACACGCCCGAGCGGTACGAGCGTGAGTGGCAGCGGAGTCGTAGTCGCCCAGGTCCAAGCAGACGTGCGCGGACAGCCCGCACAACCGTGAGGCCGCGACGTACAGGTCAGCAGTCTGCCGGGGATGCTGGCGCCCGCGCAGCAGCTCGAACGCCCCGTCCCGCAGCCGCTTGATCTCGATGTACAGCTCCATCAGCGGATGGCTGACGTAGGCGCGAGCGAGCCGAGCAACATCGGCCTCCAACTGCTCGACGACGAACTCATCTGCGTTGCGCTGCGCAATGAACCGGGCGAAGTCCGCCGACATCACCGCGTCCGCCGCCGACATAGCACCTGATCGCGAAGGCACCACAGGCTGCGGCAGAACGGTCTCCGCAGCCTTGTCTCCACCTTGGAAGCCCTTGCTGACCGCCACAGCACGGTCGAGCACTCCGATGTCGACGCCGAACACCTGCGCCAGATACCTGCGGGTGTATGGAACCGGGATGCGCGCCTCGCGCTCGTAACGCCCAATCTCCTTACCGGTCTTGGCGGCCCGCCCCTCCAGGGCGTTGTATTCGTCGGCCACCTGCTGCTGGGTCCAGCCACGCCCAGTGCGCAGCCGGATGAGCAACGTGCCGATCCCCGTGTCGCCCATCCCATCTCCCAGGAGCATGCGAACTCTGGCCCCCATAGTGGCCCCCCGCCTGGCCCCCACGCTGGCTCCCGACTCAAACGAGCGACGGCGGTTGGCTGTTGGCCATGCCCAGCACACTGCCCGGCGAGCCGGACACCCTCGCACCGGAACAAGCCCTCGACGGCGCCGTCGAGCACGAATCGATGCTCTTCGACCGACGCCGGACCACCCCAGGCGCCGCCCGCTCCTTCGTCGCCGAGACCCTTACCCATTGGGGCCGGACCGAACGCCTCGACGACATCCGGCTGTGCACCTCCGAACTCGCCACCAACGCCGTCCTGCACGGAGCTCCTGCAGGCGGTCAGGTCCTCGTACGAGTCGAACTGCACGCCACCGTGCTGCGCATCGAGGTGCACGACAGCGGCAACGGCACACCCACCAAGCAGGAGCCACGGAGCACCACCGACGACGGCCGCGGCCTCCTGCTGGTCTCTGCCGTCGCCGACCACTGGGGCGTGGAGAAGCGCCAGGGCCCCGGCAAGTGCGTCTGGGCCGCCTTTCACCACAGCGCGGTGCCCACATGTTGACGCCTGCCCGCACCGCGTCCTTCGCGCCTTCCGCCGGTCTGATCGCCTCCCTGGCCACCACCACGTGGTTGGACACCACTCCGACCGGCGCCACTCTGTGCTGCCTCCTTCTGGTGCCCCAACCGCCCCGCAGCTGCTACGAGACGCCGGCCGTCATCGAGCAACGCATGCGCACCGTTGCCGAAGCTCTACACCTCGGCCCCGCCACCACACCCCCGCCGGACATCGGGCCACGCCTACGTCTGATCGCCCCGGCTGAAGTGGCCCTGCGCTTCGACGGCACCCCCTACCGCAAACGCATCCCCACCGGCCGCCCTTGGACTCTGCTGCTCGGCCAAGGAACCCCGGCGGCCATCGTCCTCGGCCTCGACCCACTCTCCCGCAGCGCCACCCCTGCGGAGATCGACACCTACCTGGACAGCGCCACGTTCCGCCAGCGCCTCCTCTTCGGTCACACCCGAACCGAATGAACCCCAACCCACCCCAGGGGGACATCCCGTGACGACCCATCCCGTCTCACCGAACACCGTCCTGGCGAACGCCCTCCACCATGCCGAGGACGTCCTGACCCCACGCATCCTGGCCACCACACCCGAGCGGATCGTGCTGGTCGTCGGCACCCAGATCAACGGCGCCCCGCACATCGGCACCTCCCTCGTGCAGTCCCTGGCCTTCGCCATGGCCGCCCGCCTGCGGGACCGCTTCGGCATCCCCACCGAGGTCCTGTTCAGCGCTCTCGACAACGCCCCCTACGAACTGACCACCGACCCGGTCAGCGGTCACCGATACCAACGCGCCTACGCCCAGGCCCTCGGCCACGAGGCCCTGACGGACCTCGTCAACGCCCTCTACCAACCCCTGTTCACCGCGCTCTCTCGGTTCCTGGGCATCCCTCACCGGATCGAGACCTACAGCCAGCAGCAGGCCGGCGAGCACTTCCGCCGCACATGGCTCCGCCTCCTGCCCCGCCTCGACGCCGCCCGCTGGTGGCTCGCCCCCTCCACCGGCACACCACACCTGCGCGTCCCCTGCCCTCACCCCGACTGCGGCTGGGCCGAGAAACACGCCGAACGCACCCGCGTCCACCTCACCGACCGCGAGACCGCGCAAGTCGCTGCCGTATGCCTCCACCACGGCCCCTACCAGGCAACCATCACCCCAACCGGAGGCGCCTACCTCGACCTGGCCACCCTGTACCGCAATGCGGTCAAGGAACTCTCCGTGTCCAACCCCCACGGCACGCTGCACGTCATGGTCAAGGGCGGCGACTGGGTCTTCGGCTCCCACCTGGTCGACGAAGCCCTCCAAGCGGTCGGCCTCACCCGCGCCCAGATGCCTGCCCGCCTGTTCTGCCCGCAGGTCGTCACCGACACCGGCGCCAAGCTGTCCAAGTCGCTGATCCGCGAGGGCCGCGCAGCCCTGCCCATGGGTGCGGACGACTGGATGCTCGACACCCGACAGTGGCCCGGCACCGTCGTGGAGTACTCCGAGCAACTGCTGGCCATGACCGATACCTTGCTGTCCGACCCCCGCCACTTCTTCCGCGCGTACTCGGCCGCCGAGATCGGCCGCATGATGACCGCACCAGCCACCAGGAGCGTTCCCGCCCCATGACCGACACCACCGCCCGCGTCTACGAACTCAACCTCTACCGCCAGTACTTCGACCTCGTCGCAGCAGGCACCAAGACCATCGAGGTGCGGGTGAAATACCCGCACCTCACCGATCTCGGCGCAGGCGACATCATCCGCTTCCGCGTCAAGGGCACGGACGAAATCTGCAAGGTGAACGTCAAGCGGGTGACCGAATACGCCAATTTCGAGGCCCTGCTCGACAGCGAAGGACCGGCCAACATCAATTCAACCGCTACTCGCGAACAGCAGCTCAACAACATCCGAGCCATCTACCCGCCCAAGAAGGAAGCCCTGGGGGCTCTGGCCATCGAAATCGAACGTACCGCTGATCATTAGCTCGGGCTTTCGCAAGGTGGGAGGCAGCGCAAGCGGTCGTGATCGCCAACTGGGCTAGCCGGGCGGTACCTTCAGCAACTCGGTGTCGAGTACGAGGAAGGGGAGGGGCAGCATGTCGAGGGGCAAGCAGATCTTGCACAAGCTCGGCCACGCGGTAAGAGAGGGGGCTAAGGAGGGGGTCGAGGAGAGCGCACGCGCCTGCTACTTCAGTGTGTACGGTCGCGGCTTCAACGAGGCGGCTCAGACCTGCCGGGAGGTCCTGTCCGATGCCACGGAAGAGTTGTTGGCAAGGATGAAGTCCGGAAACCTCTCCGAGCAAGAACAGGCGCTGTACGCGCGGCTGATTGAACTGACGGCTGAAATGGACGAACGTCTCGGGAACGCCTGGCAAGAAGAGCCGACAGGAGACGCCCTGCCGCAGCCGGTCGGCGCCCGATCCGGCCCGCCAACAAGACTGTCCTGAGGCTCACTTCTGAGGATCGGCCCCGTACATCACGACGTCCGGCGCACCGAGAGCCATGCCGGTGATGCAACCCTTGTTCCATGCGTCGCGCTCGTCGCCGTCCAGGCCGCTAGGGAGCGCGTCTGCGCACTCCCGTTGTCCCACGGAGGCGGGGTACCGGGTGTCGGGGCCGCCGGGGCGGGTGCACATGTCCTGCCGAGCGGCCACCTCCCCGCCGGTCTCGCAGTACGTGAGGTGGGTGTCGAGGACGCGCTTCGCGTAGTCCGTCGCCGTCTGCTCGCCGAACCGGTACCCGTCCCAGTACCTCGCGGCTTTGTCCTCCTCGGTGGTGCAGCCGACCAGAGCGAGAGCGGCGAGGGCGAGCAGTATGAAGGTGCGTCGCATGCGTCGGAGCATACGAGAAGTACCCCGCCCCCGCAGGGGGCCGGGGTACCGGCCAGACTGCCAAGTCGTACTCGTCGGGCCAGGGGTCCTCGGTCCACAGGTCGTCGTAGTGTCCTGCGCCCAGCCCACGAAATTCCATACCCGTAAGGACAGAGTCCCCATCGGCGAACCGACAATGCCGCTTTCCGGAAGTCTCAGAAGACGTCGTGCAGCCCCTGAGGCATCACCTGCTGTAAGGCGCCAGCCCCTCATTTCCGGCGACGACCAAAGAGTCGACGAGCATCTGCCACTCGTCCAATTCGCCGAGTTCCTCGGCCGTCCTGCGAATTTCCTTGAGCCAGCTGTTCGAGAGCCACGACTGCTTGACCGTGACACGTCCATCTTGAATGCAGAGGTCGGAAACCCAATGCACGCCACGGATTACCTGCACTTCCTCCGAGAGCTTCCGCAGAATGCCGATGAGCGCGTCGACACACTTGGCCTCCCCGCGAGCTGCCGGCAGCCAATCGTCGAGCGACTCCACAAGGTCCTCAGCGCGGACCCAGTCGATGGGTTCGCCAACGACCTCGTTATACAAGCCCTGCGTCCATGGAAGAGGGTCCGGCAGCAGGGCAGCGGCAGCCCAGTCGCCCCAAGAATGGTCACGGTAAGGGCTTGAGTCGTCACTCAGGTAGCCAATGGCATGGCGCAGCAACGACGGCCAGACACCTCGGGCAGCTTCAGCCAAGCGCTCGTTCTCTGCACCTGTCGCGGCAAGACCGTGGAGAAAATTCAACATCAGCCCTGCATCTACGCGAAGGACGTCGAGGTGTTCGAGCACCGGCCCGGCATCACCGTCCTTCGCGAAGCCTTCGAGTAGAGCCCGTGCAGCGACCAGGCTGTGTGTCCCGCGGTCGTCCGCGGTCCAGCCCTGTTTCTCATGCGCAACCATGGCGCGTCGCTCGACGTCGAGAAAGGCGGCGAGGAGCGCGGCTGCGTTGTCGGTGCAACAGTGGCCCGTCGACGCGGCTGCCCCGAGTCCACGAATGGCTGCATCTAGAACCGCGATGTCAACGGAGTCACCCGATAGCGCCTGGAGGCGTTCGGCAACGTCGCCGGCAATCAGGACATTCGGCCGTCGCTGACCATGCCGGTCCCACGGACCGATTTCTGCGCCACGGGCAGTCTCAAGCAACCAGTTCAACGTGATCCGGTGGGTGCAAGGGTCGAGGTGGCATGGAGACCTCCAGACGACATCGCATCCACGCGCCAGGTACAGCCGAGTCTCCAAGGACGCCTTGCCTGCCATCGCAAGACCAGCCTCGGCAACATTTTCGGTCGAGACGCCAGCCGCTTCCAGCGGCGCTGCCAGTGCGGGTGTGAGAAACGCCGGCAAGGCTTGCGCCACGGCTCGATCGGCACCAAGATCGAAGAACTGATCCTCGTGACGTTGATCCTCGGCCTCCCGGAACAACAATGCGATGCCGATGACGAACTCAGTCACGAACTGCTCTTCGTTGCCCAGCGCCTCCATATCACCAGCGGCGGCTCGTTCGACCGCTGCTCTAACGACATGGGCAACGGCGTCCACAGGCCGATTCGCCATCAGGTCTTCATCGGCTTCGACCAAGGCACGTCCTGCCGCCAGGTCCGCAGCAATCTCCTCCGACGAGGGCAGCACGTACTCGGCGCCATGCTTGGCCGAGCCCCAGTACCGATTCTGCAGGCGCAGGCTAGTCTGCACGACCTCCTGGTGAGCCGCGTGCGCTTCTTGCACGGCTTGCAGCTCAAGCGGTGATTCGACCTCGATGTAGACCTTATCGCCATGCTGCTTAACTCGATATTGCTCCGGGTCCAGGCTGGCAGCCCAGTTCTTCGTACACTCCTGGCTAATGCTCAGCCGGTCGCCGTTCTCGACAAGCTTGTCGGCAACCTTCTTCAAAGCCTGGGCACGCTCCTGCCCGCCGTGCACCATCAGCCACATGGCTACCTCACGCGGTGTCCACTGGCGACGTTCAAGGTTTGCGAGCCCCTCGGTTGCTGCACGCAGCCCTACGTACTCACTCGTCCTGCGGCCAAACTCCAACTCCCATACGACAGGTTCGGCGAGAAAAAGGTCGAGCTCGGTGCCGACCTTCTCAATGTGACGCACCAGCAGACCGAATAGCATCCCTGGAACCGCCAGGTTCTCGCAGCCGTTCAAGAGGGCCTCGACAACCGCCCTCGGTGACGCACCCTGGCTCAACCACCCGTCGGCAAGACGTTCCATCGCCTGGAGTGCGCTCATAGCCGAGTATGGGCCCACCGACGTGCCCCGGTACCAGCTCCACACGTGGCTGTCGCCGACGTACAAGCGAGCAGTACCGTCCAGGTTCAGAACCGCACCGCGGTCTTCAACCTCTCCGTTCTCTGCCTCACTTTCACCGCCCTCGTCCCCGTCATCAAAGGGATCAGTCAACGCGTAAGGCGGACTAGGCCGCGACAGCGTCGCTACGCGTGCCCGCGCACCACTGTTCAAAACGCTGTTCAAAATCCGCACCGAGGTCGGCAACGGTGCTGTCTGGAACAGTTGCCAGAACCCGCCGAAGTAATACTGAAAGAACGGTGGTCCGACCCCGATCCACCGACCCTGATGCCTCCGGACACCCTCATCCCGGTGCCAACTTGGCTCGTCGTCGATGTAGTAGGCCGCCATCAACGTCGCCAATAGCTCCGGGTCCTTCTGCGCCAAGGCTCGGGCGCTCAACGGCGAATCCGCAGCCGGAGCCAGGAACGCTGGCGCATCTTCCGCAATGACTCGAAGACACCTTTCGACGGCATCATCGATGTCCGGACCGAGCAGAGCCAACGTTTCGACGAACGCCTCCTTCGTCAGGTGGTAATCCAGCTCACGTCGGCGTCGCCGACGCTGCGCCATCCACCCTGACGGCGTGTCCCCGCTGGTCTTCCGTCGAGGGAACGAATTCCAGTAGGCAAGAAGGCGGTCCCGAAGTCGGATTCGTAGTTCGTTGCCAGCAGGAACGTCCACCAGGGACAGGGCTTGCAGCCAGTCCGCGAGCAGTTCGAACGACTCCTTTGACACGTCCCACGGCTTTTCGTCATCCAGGAGGAACTGCACAACGGGGTTCGTGACTAGACGGTCGACCAGCCCGTTGACCTTATACCGCTGCTGAACAACTCGAACCACGTCGCCGAGCACCAGGCCGACCGACTGATCCGTGCACGCTGACTTCAGGCATTGGTACGCGAATGGCGTCTCCAGAACCGCCTCCACCGGAACGTCAGTCCACCGGGGTCCGCGTGCTGCGGCGAACGCCTCGAATTGCGAGCGCAGTTCGATGAACTTCCGGACAGGGCGAGCGTCCGGTGCTTTCAGTAGGCCCTCGCACGCAAGAGTGGCGGCCGACAGTGCCCACCGCGGTGCTCCCGCTGCCTGCAGCAACTCGATGGGGCTCTGACCACGGACAAGCAGGATGGCGGTCGCGTACCGCCGGACCTCGTCATGTGCAAAGTCCGGCTGGTTCCGATACCGGCTCGGTGGCGCGAGCAGATGATCCCGACGCAGCGCGTCGACCGCTGCGGCATCAACGCGTGCGCCAGGTCGACGGTCTTCGGGCAGCTTCATAGTCTCTGCGGCTACCGCGAGCAGTGTCTGTTCGCGTGCCTCCGCCGAGCCGACACCGGGCCGCCCATCGCCCCGTACAACCCTGCTCCACACCAGATCAAGGCACTCCCACTCACCCAGTGAGCTATCTGGCTCCGCCCCGGTCCGAGCCAGAAGGTCCAGTACAACGGGCCTTCTCAGCAGCGAGTTCACGGGCAGATCTCGCAGGACCGTACGCAAAAGCGGAAAGTGGCTTGAGACGACGGAGATGTCCTCATCGCCCAACGGCCGCATCTCAAACGACGAAATGGACTTCGGGAACCCCAGCTCCACCTGCTCCCGCACGAAACCCAATGCCACGTCAGATGTCACCGCAACGAGCCCAACACCTGCCGCAGCCGCAGCCAGCACCAGGTCACTCAACAGGCCAGCAGACCGTTCCAGAGCAGCATCAGCCGCGTCGATGACCAGGACTCGAGAAGGTGCCGATGCCTCCGCGAGCACGTCCTCCAGCGAAACCCCGAGCGCAGCTCGCAGCTCCAAACTCGACTGCGGCATGCCACGGAAGTTCACCACCACGCCCTGGAACCCGGCGGGGGCTGCGGCTTCCAACTCTGCAACGGCCGACAAAGTCAGCGCACTCTTACCGATGCCCGACTCGCCAGATACCAACAAAGCCGAAGCACGGGTACCGGCCTCGCGCAGGGCATCAGCGAGTCGTTCGCGGCGGTTGGCGAACGAGATCTCGACCGGCCCTCCGGACGACTCATCACCGATAGTGGCCCGCACACCGGCGACGGCCAACTTGCGTTGCTCCGCAAGCACCGACCACGCGTGTCGACTTCGAGTCGCAGCCGAGTCCAAGACCACGTGAATGTCACGGCGGAGCACCTTGAGGTCCACCACAGCGCCAGTCGCGTCATAGCGGGTTGCCTCGACCTCGAGACGGTCCCGGACCACCACCCCGTCGGCGGCGGCCGAGGCCACGCTGTCCAGCGACGTCGCGACCGCTGTGCGGTCGTCTTCGTCCGGGCTCTGAACCGCAAAACCGAGGATGTGCAGCCGGCCGAGCAGCCGCCACTCCAGCCGCAGGATCTCTTCCTGCGTTGCGTCGTCTTCGACGACCTTCGCGACCATCTCCAGAAAATGCTCATGACGCTTACGCACCGGCTTGGACCAGCGGCGATCGACCTCCATGGACGCTTGGAACGACTCCGGGTCGGCGTGAGCACGCGCGATGCCGCAGAGCGTTTCAAGCTGGTCCCACTGATCGGACCGACCGGCGGTCGCGACGGCGACCTGGTGAGTGTCGGCGTCGAACCTCTCGACCTCGGCGAGCAGCGACCCGACGAGCTTCACCGTGTCACCATGGCTCTGGACGAAGTTCGGCGTTGCTCGACATGCCACGGCAAGGATGACCTCGGCTGCCGCATCGCCGCATTCGATCAGTAGATCGTCCACCGGGTGCGCCGGACCTGTTTGGAACGACACCCTCCGGACCGGCAGCTCAGATACCTCCGCCCGTCGTGCGCCAGTCAACATGCCAGCGAGATAGACAGCCGCGACGCGGTGCGCGAACGAAACGCCACCACCGCCGGTCGCATAGGTGCTCGATCCTCGCTCAGTTTCACCGGCTGCAGCGATGTCGCCTCCGGCGGTCGCATCCCCGGGAGCAGCAGCGGGTCCAGATGCCGTCTCACCCCCGAGCCGAGCAGCATCCGGTGCAACAGACTCGTCCATATGTTCCTCGGTGGCATCGTGCTATCAGCGGCCGTACGGCTCACCGTAGCGGTGCGTCGTCAACCGTGCAGCGATATGCCGCATCAATCCCTGCCTAGTACCGCAACGGTGTCTGTTCTGAGTGCTGGACAGTTCGGTCGTTGGTCTGGTTATGGATGGAGCCCTTGCTGACGTCAGGTTGTGGGCGCGTGGGCCGGACGTGGTGCATGAGCGGTTCGTGCAAATGATCTGCAAGCCCCTAGCTCTTACCGCCCGTGTTCCAGAACAACCCCTCGAATCGCTGATACTCGCGGCCTAGGCTCACCCTCCCTGTGTAGTTGGCGAGCGTTGCAAGGAAGAGACGCGGTCCCGCCCAAGCGCCGGTCGACCACAATTGGATCAACCACGCCGGAGCCGTACCGAGATCTTGGGACAGCTCAACCCACGATGCCGTGTCGGGGGCATGCTCTCCGTGCGCCATCGACGACCCGCTCGTCCAGGCGTACCCCTCGAGGCCGATTCGGCGCTCAAGATTCTCGCTGAGCCAGTCAATCGAAAGGGGCGTGATCTCGGAGGCGCGGCGGCTCTTCTTCACGGGCCAGCCCCGGTCCTTGGCGTAACTCACGATGTCGTCGATGTCCTTCGCAGGATCACGGTTGGACCCGTGCTGGTCATCGACGTCGCCGTCGATTTCGATGAACTGGTCGGCATCATTGACGCCGTCGCCGAGCATGTTCTTGAGACGGATACCTGCCGAGAGTCGTGCGAGGCGACGCGTCAGGGCGCGTTGCAGACGCTCGTCAGTGGTGATGGTCGGGTCGATTACCGCTGTGGCCCACAGGCACGCCTCGAAGATGCCGCGCGCGACCGAGACCGCGCCCATGAGCGATGCCTCTGCGCGAAGCAGGACGGCGAAGCCCCGAAGCTGATCGGCGGCGCTAAGGATGTTGACCGCTGATTCATACCTGAGAATTGTTGCGACTGATTCGGCGCGGTCACCGAGCAGGACATCGGGGGCCTTCATGTCCTCTCGCGCCGGGCTCTTTCGCCTCATTTTCCAAGGCTTGAGGCCCAACTGCGTGAATCCGTGCGCTATTTCGTCGACCGCTACCGCGAGCGCGTCGCGACGCTCATGCGCCTCCTGTGTGCCTCGGTTCAGCCGGTCGATGAATTCCATCGCCCACGCCTCGTCGTCACTGCTGGCATCGCCCTCGCCTGTCACGCGCCACACCCTGCCAGAAGGCGCCGACCAGGGAAAAGCGTTTTCCTTCATGGGGAGTCGCGTCGCCGGGCCACCGTGCAGGTATTCACGCGCCCACAATCTGACATCAGCAATGTCTCCCCGTAACCAGACCGCCCGACCGAACTGGCCAGCAGTCACGGCAAGCACTGTTGCAGCACTAGTCCGCACCCAGTCCGCAAGACACCCACTCATGACCGTCGCACCCCATCGCCAGCCATCAGCAAAAGGCCAGGTCAGCACCCCACAGTAAACATCCCCGCAGGTCACCAACCTGGCCCATTACTAGGAGACCAAGAAGGCCTGACCCGGCCTCTCTCGTCCGCACCCGGTCCGCATACCGCCGTCCCGAACGACGGTGTGACGGGCCGGGTGCGGTCGTGTTCGGGGCCCGTACGGGTCCGACGGCCGTTCGTCCGGCCCGAGTCAGGGGGTCGGGTCGGGCCCTGGCCAGATCGCCGACGCGTCGTCGCGGTCGGGGTCGGGGAGGCGGAGGGGGCGGACGGGGACGGCGGTGGCGTGGCCGTCGGTCGTCGCCGTCCAGGGGGCGGGGCGACCGGAGTAGCAGAGAGCGGTCAGGGCGAAGACGCCGTCGGCGTAGACCTCGACGTACTCGCCGACGGTCAGGACGCGCAGTGACGTGGGGGGTTCACGCAGGACCGTCTCGGCGAACAGGACGCCGGCCGGGCCCGTGACGCGGAGGTTCTTGCCGTCGCAGGTGACGGTGAGGGCCGGGCGGGAGGCGTCGGCCGGGTTGGTGCGCAGGGCGACCTCGACAGGGCGGCCGGAGAGGGCGATGTCGCCGACCGCGTGGAGTGCGGGGGCGGTCGTCGGGTCGCCGAGCCAGGCGTCCAGGCCCGGCCACCAGGCCAGGTGCGGGGCCGCGTCCGCCCCCACGACCAGGGATTTGGGCTGGGCGAGCATGCCCCGGCAGGTGTCGCCGGCGTCGGTGAGACCGACCCGGCGGGGGGTCGTGTGCAGCACGACGCGGGAGCCGTCGGGGGCGGCGATGACGCGGGGGGCGTACGCCCCCGTGGGGCCGAGTTGGCCGCGCCGGGTCCAGGGGCCGCGCAGGCGGGGCGCCGTCCACGCGTCGAAACCGCGCGTCGAGCCGATCGAGCCCAGGAGGAGCCAGGTCCCGTCGTCGAGGCGTTCCAGGACCGGGCACTCCAACTCGTCCACATCGCCCGGGGAGATCAACGGCGGGTGGACCGTCCAGTGTTCGAGGTCCGGGGAGGTGGCCCAGGCCACGCAGCCGCTGACCTCGACCGGGAGCGAGGCGTCGGCCGCGCAGATCACCATGACCCAGCCGTCGCCCTCGTCGTCGCGTACGACGAAGGGGTCGCGCCAGCCCATCCGGTCGGCGGTGCGGTACCAGCGGGGGTCGGCCTCGACGACCGGTCCCGTGCCGTGGCGCCGCCAGCCCGTGCCGTCCGTGCGGTCGGAGAGCGCGAGGCCGACGGACTGCAGGGGCCAGCCCTCGGGGGTCAGCCCGCTCACCCCCGTGTAGAACATCGCGCTTCCGGTGCCGTGGCGCACGGGGTGCATCGTCCACACCGCCTGCTGGTCGAAGCGGCCGGGCAGACCGTTTCCGAAGGCGGTGCCCTCGGGCCGCCAGCCGACCAGGTCGACCGAGGTGGCCCGGCCGTAGGACGTCTCCATCCGCAGATGGTCGAACTCGGCGGTCCAGGGCCCCTGGAGATGGAGCACCGTGTAGGTGCCGTCGTCCTCGCGGAGCAGGGCGAAGTCGTTCACGCAGAGGCCCGGCGGGGCGTATCGCATGCGCAGCAGTCCTGTCGGCTCGCAGCGCCCAAACGCGTGCGCTGACCATCGTTCATAGAGATGTCGATTGAGAATCAGCGCAAGTAAAACTGAACGCAAACGCTTGCGCAACAAGGAGGCCGGGTTTACGGTCACGTCACCCCCCAGCCACACATCGACGTGAACCCGACGGGAGAAATCCGCCGTGACGGTCAGCATCACCGATGTCGCCCGCGCCGCCGGCGTCTCGGCGTCCACCGTGTCCCGCGCGCTGCGGGGCAGGCCGGGCGTCTCGGACGAGGTGCGCGCCCAGATCGCGGCCGTCGCCGCACAGCTCGGCTACACCGCGTCCCGTTCGGCGTCCAGCCTCGCCAGCGGGCGCACGTACACGATCGGGGTCGTCGCCCCGTACATCGGCCGCTGGTTCTTCGGCACCGTGCTGGACGCCGCCGAGCAGGTGTTCAGCGCCGCCGGGTACGACGTACTGCTCTACAACCTGGGCTCGACCGAGGCGCGCAAGCGGTTCTTCACCAAACTGCCGGTGCGCAAGCGGGTCGACGCGGTGCTGTCCCTGCTCATCCCGGACGAGGACGAGTCCGCCGCGCTGCGCTCCCTCGGGGTGCCGCTGGCCTCCACCGTCGGGGGCGCCCGGCCCGGCTTCACGGTGGTCGGCATCGACGACCGGGCGGGCGCGGAGAGCGCCGTGCGGCATCTTGTGAACCTCGGCCACCGCCGGATCGGCATGATCTCCGGGGCCAGCGGGCCGCTGCACTGGACCACCCCGGTCGACCGTCGCGCCGCCTATCTGCACGTCCTCGCCGAGGCCGGGATCGAGCACGACCCGGCGCTGGTGGCGGACGGCGACTACACGGTGGACGGCGGCGAGCGGGCGATGACCGAACTGCTGGCCGCGTCCCGGCCGCCGACCGCCGTGTTCGCCCAGTCCGACGAGATGGCGATGGGCGCGTTGCGCGCGCTCAGACGGCATCGGCTGCGGGTGCCGGACGACGTGTCCGTGGTCGGCTTCGACGATCACGAACTCGCCGACGTGGTCGGACTGACCACGGTCGCCCAGCCGGTCGCCGGGCAGGGCGCGGAGGCCGCCCGGCTGCTGCTGCGGCAACTGGACGAGCCGGACGTCGAACAGCCGCCCGGCCGGGTGGAGATGCCCATCCGGCTCGTCCTGCGCGAGACCACGGCGCCCCCGCGTCCGCGCGGACCCCAGTGACTTCCCGTACGCCCCCATTCCGTCGAGCTCGGCACCCTGCCACCCGAACGCCCCCCCCCGCACCTCGCACCTCGCACCCTCACCCCGCACGGAGGCACACACCATGAACCCGACCACCCGCTCGACCGGCAAGAGGTTTCGCCGCACCGCCCGTACGGGACTGGCCCTGGCCCTGCCCCTGGCGGCACTGGCCGCCTGTGGCGGGGGCGGCGGGGGCGACACGTCCGCCGAGGCCGGCAGCGGCGAGGGGACCATCAGCGTCTGGGCCCACCAGGGCCAGAAGAGTGAGTCGGAGGCCTTGCAGAACGCGGTGAAGTCGTTCAACTCCTCGCAGAAGAAGGTCAAGGTCGAGCTGAAGCTGATACCGGAGAAGGACTACACCAAGACGATCACCGCGACGGACGCCGCCGAACTGCCGGACGTCCTGGAGTTCGACGGCCCGACGATGGCGAACTTCGTCTACAACAAGAAGCTCGCCCCGCTCGACGAGCACATCTCCGCCAAGACCCTCGACAACGCCACGGACGCCTCCAAGGCACAGGGCGAGGTCGACGGCAAGCACTACGGCCTGGGCATGTTCGACTCCGGACTCGGTATGTACGGCAGCAAGAAGCTGCTGGACGCGGCCGGGGTCACGTACCCGAAGGGCCTGGACGACGCCTGGACCGCGAAGGAGTTCGACGCCGCTCTCAAGGCGCTCAAGGCGAAGGACTCCGACGGCAAGGTCCTCGACCTCCAGGAGGGCAACGGCTACGCCACCGAGTGGGGGACCTACGGATTCGCCCCGATCGTCTGGTCGGCCGGCGGCTCCCTGCTCAAGGACGGCAAGGCGGCGGGCGCCCTCGACACCCCCGAGGTCGTGTCGGCCATGAAGACCTTCCAGTCCTGGAAGGCCACCACGGACCCCAACACCGACAGCAACGCCTTCGCCAAGGGCCGCGTCGCCCTGAGCTGGGTCGGGCACTGGATGTACCCCGCCTACAGCGAGGCGCTCGGTGACGACCTGGTCGTGCTGCCGCTGCCCGACTTCGGCGACGGCCCGAAGACCGGCCAGGGCTCGTGGGCCTGGGGTGTCGGCGCGAACAGCAAGAACGCCAAGGCCGCGGGCACCTTCCTGGACTTCCTGCTCGACGACACCAACGTCGGCGCGATGACGAAGGCCAACGGCGCGCCGCCGGCCACGAAGTCCGCGCTCGCCGCGAGCCCGCTCTACCGGCAGGGCGGCCCGCTCCAGCTCTTCGCCGACCAGCTCGCCAAGCCGTGCGGAGACAGGGACATCAGCAAGTCGTGTGTCGCCGTCACCCGGCCGGTGACCGCCGGATACCCCGTGGTGACCTCGAAGTTCAGCGAGGCCGTGAGCTCGATCTACGGCGGCGCCGACCCGAAGGAAGCCCTGTCGAAGGCCGCCCGCGCCATCGACCGGGACTTCTCGGACAACGCCGGTTACGAGATCCCGTAGCAACGCGTACAGCAGCCCGCACCGGACCCATCGGTCCAGCCGAACCCATCGGCCGGGGCGGACGCCCACCCGTGTCCGTCCGCCCCTTTCGGGAAGAGGACCCCTCCGTGAAAACCGTGGAACCCACGCCCGCGGCGGCCACAGGCCGGCAGCAGGCCCCATCCCCCGGCGCAACGGCCCGGCGGCCGTCACGCCGCGACCGCGCATGGCTGCACGGGCTGCTGATGTCCGCCCCCGCCGTCGCCGGACTCATCGCCTTCGTCGGCATCCCGTTCTGCTACGCCGTCGTGCTCTCCTTCTACAACGTGCGCCTCGGCTCCCCGCTGGAACCCACCTTCTTCGGGGTCGAGCAGTACCGCCGGCTGTTCACCGACCCCGACCTCTCCGGTCCGTTCCTGCGGGCCCTGCTCAACAACCTGACCTTCGCCGTGGTCGTCGTCCCCCTCCAGACCGGCCTCGCGCTGGGCCTGGCGATCCTGCTGAACCGCAAGCTGAAGGCCATCGGCATCTTCCGGTCGGTCTTCTTCATGCCGGTCGTCTTCCCGATGGCGCTGGTCGCGGTGATCTGGCGGCTGATCCTCGCCCGCAGCGACCAGGGCATGCTCAACTCGGCACTGGACGCGGTGAGTTTCGGCAACTGGGGCGCGTTCGACTGGCTCGGCGACGGCCTGACCGCGATGGCCTCGATCATCGTGCTCTCCGTCTGGCAGGGCGTCGGCTTCCAGATGGTCATCCTGCTCGCCGGGCTCCAGCAGATTCCGGGCGAGCTCTACGAGGCCGCCCAGCTGGACCGGGCCTCGCGCTGGCAGCAGTTCCGGCACGTCACCCTGCCGGGCATCCGCTCCACCCTCGTCTTCGTGGTGATGCTCACCTCGGTGCTGTCCTTCCGCGTCTTCGACCAGGTGTACGTCCTGGTCAAGGGCGGCGGGCTCGACGAGGACGCGGCCCGCACGGTGATGTACCAGGCCGTCACGACCGCGTTCGACCAGAACAACATCGGTCAGGCCTCCGCGATCACCGTCGTGTTCTTCCTGATCGTCGTCGCCCTGACCCTGATCCAGCGCCGCGTCGTCCGGCCCGACAACGAGGACTGAGCAGATGAGTACGACCATGAGTCCGACCGTCAGCACGGGTACGGGTACCGCCACGGGTACGAGCACGGGTGCCGGTCCGTCCCGCGGGCCGCTGCGCCGCTTCCTCGACTACGCCGTCCTCTCCGTCCTGGCGTTCGTCTTCGCGCTGCCCGTCCTCTACCTCCTCCTCGGCAGCCTCAAGCCGTCCGACGAGGTGTTGAACGGGCTGTCCGGCTTCCTCCCCACCCATCTGTCCTTCGACAACTACTCCGCCGTCCTGGACAGCCTGAACTCCGAGAGCACGGGCTACTTCTGGCAGTTCATGGGTGTCTCGCTGCTGCTGGCGTTCGTGGTGGTGACCGGCGGTCTCTTCGTCAACTCGATGGCGGCGTACGGCCTCTCGCGGCTGCGGTGGCGGGGCCGGGAGGCCGTCTTCACCCTGGTCCTGCTGCT
Source organism: Streptomyces sp. ATCC 21386 (assembly GCF_018728545.1). NCBI lineage: Bacteria > Bacillati > Actinomycetota > Actinomycetes > Kitasatosporales > Streptomycetaceae > Streptomyces > Streptomyces sp. ATCC 21386. Next base: position 1,545,788 of record NZ_JAAVVL010000001.1, on the reverse strand, counting down.
GATGCTGGTGCCGTTCGAATCGGTGGCCGTGCCGCTGTTCTACATGTTCAACGACCAGCGGAACACGCTCTTCATCCAGGCGCTGCCGTTCGTCGCCAACGCCTTCTCGGTCTACCAGTTCCACACGTTCTTCCGCTCGATCCCGCCGAGCATCGAGGAGGCGGCCCGGCTGGACGGCGCCGGCCCCTGGCGCACCTTCTTCGCGATCATCGTCCCGATGTCGAAACCGGCCTTCGCCTCGGTCGCCATCCTGACCTTCCTCACCCAGTGGGGGTCGTTCCTGTGGCCGGTGCTGATGGTCTCCGACCCCTCGGTACGTCCGCTGCCGCTGGAGATGAGCGTCTTCCAGGGGCAGCAGCCGCCGGACTGGGGCCAGATCCTCGCCTTCGGCGTCCTGCTCGTCCTGCCGGTACTGATCGTCTTCGCCTTCTTCCAGCGGTGGTTCGTCCAGGGGGTGGCCAGCTCGGCGGTGAAGGGCTGAGCCTCCGCCCGCCCCGGGCGGGCGTGCCCCGACGTCCCGGGCGTGTCCCGTTGTCAGTGCCCGGTGCGATGCTGTGGGCATGGACCGGGACGATCTGGTGCGGCTGCGGCGGGCGCGGGACCGCATGGACCGCGAGTACGCCGAGCCGCTGGACGTGACCACGCTCGCCCGCACCGCGCTGATGTCTCCCGGACACTTCCAGCGCAGCTTCCGCACGGCGTACGGCGAGACTCCCTACGGCTATCTCATGACCCGCCGGATAGAGCGCGCCAAGGCGCTGCTGCGCCGCGGCGACCTCACGGTGACGGAGGTGTGCATGGCCGTGGGCTGTACGTCACTGGGTTCCTTCAGCTCCCGCTTCACGGAGCTGGTCGGCGAGACACCGAGCGCGTACCGGGCCCGCTCGCACGAGGAGGGCGCGACCGTCCCCGCCTGTGTGGCGAAGCGCCTGACCCGGCCGTCCCGACACCGCGTCCGCATGACGGAACCCGACGAGGTGCCCTAGTACTGCGTACTGCAACGGTGCTTGTTCTGAGTGCTTTCTCCGTGTCCAGTTGGCGGGCCCGCAGGTCGGTGAGGCAGGCGTGGGCGGCCATGGCCAGGGTCATGTGGCGGTGCCGGCTGGGGTAGCGGCGGACTTGGCAGCCGTCCGGGCCGCATTCCTGCTTCGCGGTCCGGCTCCCGGTCGTCCGTCCAGGAGGTGGGCAGATACAGCCGCCGGTCGGTCAGTGTGCGTCCGCGGTCGGTGGCGTAGGCGAGGAACACACCGGTCCGGCAGTTCCCCGTGCGTCCCGCGGTGCCCGCGTACTGCCTTTGCACCCCGGCCGAGCGGATGCCCTTCTTCAGAAAGCCGGTGTCGTCGACGATCAGGACGGCTTCGCGGTCGCCGAGGTGTTCCACGCCTTTTCCGGCTCGTGATTTCTGTGAGAAGTATTGACGCGGGTGGCCGGATCTTTATTATCCACTTGCTCGATACTTCGACCTACGTTCGATATAGCGAACATATGCGAGGTCGCGCCGCACCACCCCACGTACAGCCTCCGAGGAGCCGGCAGAGCCGCGCACTCAGAAACACGAGGTCCCCATGCACAGACTCGGCTTCAGCCGCAGACGTCCGTCCGCGGTCATGGCCGCCGCGACCGCGACCATGGTCTCGCTAGCGGCGCTGCTGGTCGCCAGCCCGGCCGCCCAGGCCGCCACCAGCGGCGCCCTGCGTGGCACCGGTTCCGGCCGGTGTCTCGACGTGCCGGGCGCCAGCCAGACCAACGGCACCGCCACCCAGATCTATGACTGCTGGGGCGGGACCAACCAGCAGTGGACGCTGACGGACAGCAACCAGCTGACCGTGTACGGCAACAAGTGCCTGGACGTCCCGGGCCACGCCACCACGCCCGGGACCCGGCCGGTGATCTGGGACTGCAACGGCGGTGCGAACCAGCAGTGGCGGGTGAACACCGACGGTACGGTCGTCGGCGTGGAGTCCGGGCTGTGCCTGAGCGTCGTGGGTGCCGGTACCGCCAACAGCACCGCGGTGGAGATCGCGACCTGCAACGGCGGCAGCAACCAGAAGTGGACCGGCCTGTCCGCCTCGGGCACCACGTGTTCCCTTCCGTCGACGTACAGGTGGACCTCGACCGGCGCGCTGGCGCAGCCGGCGAACGGGTGGTACTCGCTGAAGGACTTCACCACCGTGACGTACCAGGGCAAGCACCTGGTCTACGGGACGTACGCCAACGACAGCGGCTGGCGTTCGATGGGCTTCGGCCCCTTCACGAACTGGTCGGACATGGCGACGGCCCCTCAGACCGGCATGAGCCAGGGCGCGGTGGCGCCCACGCTGTTCTACCTCTCGACCAAGAACATCTGGGTGCTGGCCTCCCAGTGGGCCGGCGGCTGGAAGTTCAACTACCGCACGTCGACCGACCCCACCAACCCCAACAGCTGGTCCGCGCCGCAGCCGATGTTCACCGGTGAGCTCCCCACTTCCGAGAGCTCCGTGGGCGCGCTCGACCAGACCCTGATCGCCGACGACCAGAACATGCACATGTTCTTCGCCGGCGACAACGGCAAGATCTACAAGTCGACCATGCCGCTCGCGAACTTCCCGGGCAGCTTCGGCTCGTCGTACACGACGGTCATCAGCGACACCGTGGACAAGGTGTTCGAGGCGCCGGAGGTCTACAAGGTCCAGGGCCAGAACCAGTACCTCATGATCGTCGAGGCGCGGGGCGTGAACGGGCGCTACTTCCGCTCGTACACCGCCTCCAGCCTGAACGGTCCGTGGACCGTGCAGGCCGGCACCGAGAGCAGCCCCTTCGCGGGCAAGGCCAACAGTGGTGCCACCTGGACCAACGACATCAGCCACGGTGACCTGGTCCGCAACAACCCCGACCAGACCAAGACCATCGACCCCTGCAACCTGCAGTTCCTCTACCAGGGCAGGGGCACCACCCCGAGCGGCACCGAATACCTGAAGTGGCCGTACCGGCCGGGTGTCCTCACCCTGCAGCGCTGACCCGCCTGATACACACCGCCTGGAGGAACCCCGGCCGCACGTCGGCCGGGGTTCCTCCCCTTCGGCGGCCGACGGGCGCCGGCGGTCATCCCGTCGTTCCGGCGCTCTCCTTCGGCCGCGTTGCAGTACGGGACGACCGGCACCGGCGATGCCGCTCGCGCTCCCGCGGGCGGGACACCGCGGGCACGGCCTAGCGTGAGGGCATGACTACGAACGATCCGAACGCCGCGCGCCTCCCGGCCCCGGACGTGAAGCTCGCCCAGTGCTTCCTCGCCGTCGACGACCACGACAAGGCGCTCGCCTTCTACCGCGACGTCCTGGGCATGGAGGTCCGCGGCGACGTGGGCTTCGAGGGCATGCGCTGGGTGACCGTGGGCTCCCCGCTCCAACCGGACGTCGAGATCGTCCTGGAGCCGCCCGCCGCCGACCCCGACATCTCCCCCGCCGACCGCGAGACCATCGCCAACCTCCTGGCCAAGGGTGTCCTGCGCGGCGTCAACTTCACCACCACCGACTGCGACGCCCTCTACAGCCGCGTCGAGGCCTCCGGTGCCGACGTCCTCCAGGCCCCCACGGACCAGCCGTACGGCGTCCGCGACTGCGCGTTCCGCGATCCCGCGGGCAACATGCTGCGCTTCATGCAGCGCCGGGACTGACCAGCCGGGTGCGGAGCGTGCGCCCCCGGCACACGGAAACCGCGTTGCGTGGAGCGGGACGGCGAGGGAGCGTACGAGTCGTCCAGCCGTGGGGCTGGACCGTACGACAGGGAGCGGCGCTGTGGGTGGAGTGAGCGGGAACGGCACGGACGGCGGTCACGGCGGAGGCGACGGGGGCGACGGGGGCGCTGTCTCGGGCGACGCCTCGGGCGGCGGCTCGGTGGGCGGGGAGGGCGAGACAGGGGTGCAGATCCGGTGGACGTACGCCTTCGTCGACCGGCCGATGGCCGTGTTCGAGCGGGCCTGCGCCTTCTGGACGGCGGTCACGGCGACGCGGCTGTCCGCGCCCCGGGGCGATCAGGGCGAGTTCGTCACCTTGCTGCCCGAGACCGGCGACGCCTGTGTGAAGGCGCAGGGGGTCGAGTCGGGCGGCGGCGCTCACCTGGATCTCGTGGTCGAGGACGTCCCCGCGCTCGTCGGCCGGGCGGTCCGGCTCGGGGCCGAGGTGGTCGCCCCGCACGACGGCTGGGCGGTGGTGCGCTCACCCGCCGGGCAGCTCTTCTGCGTGGTGCCGTGGCACGGAGAGGCCGAGCGGCCGCCCGTGGTGGACGGGAGCCGGCTGGACCAGGTGTGCCTCGACGTGCCGCCGGCAGCCTTCGCGGGCGAAACCGCGTTCTGGGCGGGCCTGACGGGGTGGGACTCCCACCCGGGTTCCCGCCCGGAGTTCCATGTACTGCGCCCGCCGGCCGGCCTGCCCCTGCGCATCCTCCTCCAGCGACTCGACGCCCCGCGCCCGGCCTCCGCCCACCTCGACCTCGCCTGCGCCGACATCGACGCCACCCGTGCGCACCATGAATCCCTCGGCGCCACCTGCGTGTCCCGTCAGCTCCACTGGACGGTGATGCGTGATCCGGCGGGCGGCACGTACTGCCTGACGGGCCGGTCCCCGGAGACGGGCGGGCTGCCTCCGGCGGTCGGGTGAGACAGCCCGTCGGCTCAGATGTCCTCCGCGCCCTCCAGCACCGGGCGGATGACCACCGGGTACTCCTTGAGCCCCTCCGGGCCGGGGCACTGGGCGACGCGGGCCGCGATCTCCGTGACCCGGTCCAGGTCGGCACAGTCCAGCAGCCAGTAGCCGGCGAGCAGTTCGGCGGTGTCCGGGTACGGGCCGTCCGTGACCACCGGTTTGCCGTCGACGTCCGCCGTGACGAACCGGGTGCTCGCCGGCTCGGCCAGCCCCTGCCCGTCGATCATCTCCCCGGTCTCGGTGAGGTCGTCGTTGATCGCGCTCATGTAGGCGTACATGGCCCGCAACTGCTCCGGCGTCCAGGCCGGGGAGTGCGCGGAGGCCTGGCCCCGCATGCCCTCGTAGTCAGCCTGCGTACCGAGGACCATCATCAGGAACTTCATGTGTCCGCTCCTTCGTCCGTCGCGCGGGCCGGGAGCCTGGGGCCGAGCCCAGCCAGGTGGGGCCGTCCCCGGTCAGGTGGGGCGTCCCCGGTCAGGCTTTCTCCTCGGTCCGGTCCTCGGCCGGGGCCGGGGCCGCCTCCTCGGCCGGCTCGGCCACCGCCTCGGCTTCGCCGGGATGCGCCGTACGACCGGCCTGATCGGCCCGACCACTGTGACCGCCATGCGCGCCATGGCTGCCGTGCGTCCGCCGGGCCACCGCCCGGGGCTTCTCAGCGGCGGCCTCCGCGGCCTCCACGGCCTCGTCGACGTACGCCGCACACTCAGGGTTCCTGCACGGACCCGGACCCCACACGGGTACCCACGCGCCCAGCGTCTTGTGCCGCCGTACGACCGTGGCCACCGGCTGTCCGCAGACCGGGCAGACATGCTCGTCGATGCCCATGCCCTCAGGGTATGGCCGACGGGGTCGGCGCGCTCCCCGCCGTAACCCGGCAATCTCCGGCGCTCGGCGCCGCGCTCAGCGCTTCCTGCTGTACTTCCGTACGACCACCCCGTTGTCGAACCCGCGCACGTCGTCGAGCGTGAACTCGGTGAGGGCGAATCCGGAGCCGAACATCGGACCAGGTCGTCGGAGATGATCTCGACATTCGGGTCGGGCGACTCCTTCAGCGTGCGTGAGGCCACGTACTCGCGCAGATGGGCGTACGGGAGGGCCTGATGGAGCGCGTCGTGGAGACGATCGTCCCGGATCCGTAGGGCACGGTGAATCGCGCGACGAAACCACGAAGCCCCCGAGCCGGAAGCACCCGAGCGACGGAGCCTCGAAAACCCGGCGGGCCCCGCACACCGTGGGGATGTGCGGGACCCGCCGACCACCCGAAGACGCCGGCACCGCGCGGGGTCAGGTCCGCACGGCACGAGACGACGTCTCCGGAGCATCGACCGCCCCTCGGCCCGCCTCAGCTGCTGCGGCGCGTCACGAATTCGGCCAGTGCGAGCAGGCCCCCGGCCGACTCCGGGTCAGGGATCGCGCGGGAGAGTTGGTGCATGGCCCTGGCCATACGGTCGGCGGCCTGGACCTGCGCCCAGTCGCGCCCACCAGCCCGCTCCACGGCCGACGCCGTGCGCTCCAGGTCCCCCTCCCTGTACGGCAGTCCGTACAGCTCGGCGAGTTCGAGAGCCTCGGGGGTGCCTGAGGCGAGGGCGGCGACCACCGGCAGGGACTTCTTGCGGACCATGAGGTCCGCTCCGGCCGGCTTGCCGGTGTGGCTCGGGTCGCCCCAGATGCCGATCACGTCGTCGATGAGCTGGAAGGCCAGTCCGGCCTCCCGTCCGAACGCGTCCAGGGCCTCGACGTCCTCCTCACCGGCGCCCGCGTACAACGCGCCCACCGCACAGGCACAGCCGAGCAGCGCGCCCGTCTTCGCCTCGGCCATGACGAGCACCTCGTCGAGAGTGACCTCCCCCGGCGGGCGCCCCTCCAGCTCGGTGTCGGTGTGCTGGCCGGCGCAGAGTTCGACGACACAGGCCGCGAGCCGGGCGGCGGCCGCGGTCGACGCCGGATGCGGGTCCTGGGCGAGCAGTTGCTGGGCCAGGGCCTGGAGCGCGTCCCCGGCCAGGATCGCGTCCGGAATCCCGAACACGGTCCACGCGGTGGCCCGGTGTCTGCGCGTGGCGTCCCGGTCCATCACGTCGTCGTGCAGCAGCGTGAAGTTGTGCACCAGCTCCACCGCGGCGGCGGCCCGCACGGCGGTGGACTCGCGCCCGCCGAGGGCGGCGACGGCGGCCAGGACCAGCGCCGGGCGTATCGCCTTGCCCGCGTTCCCCGTGACCGGGGTGCCGTCCGCGTCCTCCCAGCCGAAGTGGTAGCGGGCGACGCGACGCATCGAACCCGGTAAGGACCCGATGGCCCGGCGCAGTTCGGGATCGACCGACAGCCGCGCCTGTTCCAGGATCCCCGCCGCCTCGTGTCCCTCAGCTCCGCTCGCCGCGCCCACCCGGTGGGCCGACCCGCCGGCACCGGCGGGGCTCCGCTTCGCCTCCGTCACGGATTCACCCATGGGGTCGCCCGGAAGGGGCCGCGGAGGGCGGCGGTTCCGCAGTGCGCGGGCGTGTGCTCGCGAGGTGCCCCCGCCCGATGGGGCGGGGGCACGGCGTCCGTTCGGACAGGGTCACCGCCAGCGGCCGATCTCGACGTTCTCCAGTACGCCGAGCGCGTCGGGGACCAGGACCGCGGCCGAGTAGTAGGCCGTCACGAGGTACTTGATGATCGCCTGCTCGTTGATGCCCATGAACCGCACGGACAGGCTGGGCTCGATCTCGTCGGGGATGCTCGCGGCCCGCAGACCGATGACACCCTGGTCCTCCTCGCCGGTACGCATGGCGATGATCGACGTGGTCCGGGCCTCGGTCACCGGGATCTTGTTGCACGGGTAGATCGGCACTCCGCGCCAGGTGGGGATGCGGTTGCCGGCCATGTCGACGGTCTCCGGGACCAGTCCGCGCTTGTTCAGCTCGCGACCGAACGCGGAGATCGCACGCGGGTGGGCGAGCAGCAGTTTGGTGCCCCGGCGGCGGCAGAGCAGCTCGTCCAGGTCGTCCGGGCTGGGCACGCCGTCGTGCGGCTGGAGCCGCTGGTCGTACTCGCAGTTGTGCAGGAGGCCGAACTCCCGGTTGTTGATGAGCTCGTGCTCCTGGCGCTCCTTCAACGCCTCGACCGTGAGCCTGATCTGCTGCTCGGTCTGGTTCATCGGCTGGTTGTAGAGGTCGGCCACGCGGGTGTGGATGCGCAGGACGGTCTGGGCGACGCTGAGTTCGTACTCGCGCGGCGCGGCCTCGTAGTCGACGAAGGTGTGCGGGATGTCCGGCTCACCGCTGTGGCCGGCGGCGAGGTCGATCTCCTTCTCGCCGTACTTGTTGGTGCGCTGCGACGGGATCGAGCGCTGTTCCTGCAGGTGCTCGCTGAGCGTCTCGGCGCGCTCGGCGAGTTGCTCGACGGCCTGGCGCGGCAGGACGAGCACCGTGCACGCGGTGACCGCGCGGGCCGTGTACTCCCAGATCGCGTCGGGGTCGAGCAGTGCCTGCTCACCGAAGTAGGCGCCGTCGGCCAGTACGCCGAGGACCGCGTCGTCGCCGTAGGGGCCGGTGCCGATCTTCTCGACCTTGCCGTGCGCGAGCAGGAACACCTCGTCCGCCTGGCTGCCGAATTCGGCCAGGACGTCGCCGGGCGCGAACTCCCGCTGCTCGCACCGCTGGGCCAGCTCGCCCAGTACGTCGATGTCCTCGTAGCTCCGCAGGGCCGGCAGTTCGCCGAGCTCCGCGGGGATGACGGCGACCTGGTCGCCGGTCTTCACAAAAGTGACGCGGCCGTCGCCGACCGCGTAGGTGAGCCGCCTGTTCACCCGGTACGTGCCGCCCTGCACGTTCACCCACGGCAGGGTGCGCAGCAGCCAGCGCGAGCTGATCTCCTGCATCTGGGGCGTGGACTTCGTGGTGGTGGCCAGGTTCCGGGCAGCGGCCGTGCCGAGACTCTGCTGCGGCCTGTCCTGCTGCGAGCGAACCTCTTCGCCTACCGACATGCGGTTTCCCCTCCGGGTATGCACTGACAGCACTGATCGCGGTCACCGATCTCGCGATCCAGCCTTGCATCACGGAGCGTGCCGGTGCTATTACCCGAAAGAGCGGGAATGGATCTTCGCAGACTGGGCATGCCCGCTGTTTCTGTCGACCACTCGCACCCTCGTACGAGCTCCGGCCGAATCTGACCGGATCCATCCGCGCGCCCTCTCGTATTGCCTCGCTCGCACCGCGAGTTGGGGTACACACCGCGTACGAGGCGGTCACGACCAGCGGCCGTCGCACGCACGAAGGAGTCGGCCATGGCCCCACCCATGTCCGCGAGCAGGTTTCTCACCGTCCTGAAGAACGAGGGCGTCCGGGTCGTCGAGGTCGGCGACTGGGAACATCACAACCGCAACCATGTGGGCCCCTGGGGGCCCGTCCACGGCGTGATGATCCACCACACCGTCACCTCCGGGAGCGAACGCACCGTCCGTATCTGCCGCAACGGGTACGAGGGGCTGCCGGGCCCGCTGTGCCACGGCGTGATCACCAAGGACGGCCGGGTGCACCTCGTCGGCTACGGCCGGGCCAACCACGCCGGCCTGGGCGACGACGACGTGCTGCGGGCCGTGATCGCCGAGCGGCCGCTGCCCGCGGACAACGAGGCCAACACGGACGGCAACCGCCATTTCTACGGCTTCGAGTGCGAGAACCTCGGCGACGGCCAGGACCCCTGGCCGGCGGCGCAGCTCGAGGCCATCGAGCGGGTCTCGGCCGCCGTCTGCCGTCACCACGGCTGGAACCAGCGGTCCGTCATCGGGCACCTCGAATGGCAGCCCGGGAAGGTCGACCCGCGGGGCTTCACCATGGCCGGCATGAGAGAACGCGTCCGGGACCGTCTGAAATCCGGGACCGTCTGAATCAGGGCCCGGCGGCGGGCGCGTCCGACACCCACCGGTCATGTGTCCGACAATGGGCACGTGACCGGCCAGCCCTCCGCCCCCGACGACCCCACCACCGTCCTGAACCCCAGGCTGCCGTCACCCCTCCAGGAGGTCGAGGACGAGCGCTTCGCCCGCCACGGCCTCCGGCTGCTGCTCAAGCGCGACGACCTGATCCATCCGCGGCTCGTCGGCAACAAGTGGCGCAAGCTGGCCCCGAACCTGCGCGCGGCGGCGGGCCGCCCGCTGCTCACCTTCGGCGGCGCCTACTCCAACCATCTGCGTGCCACCGCCGCCGCGGGTCACCTGCTGGGCCTGCCCACCGTCGGCGTGGTCCGCGGCCAGGAGCTGGCCGACCGCCCCCTCAACGCTTCCCTGGCCCGCTGCACGGCGGACGGCATGCGGCTGCACTTCGTCGACAGGTCGACGTATCGCCACAAGTCCGACCCGGCCACCCTGTCCGCCGTCCTCCGCGCTGCCGACGCCGACGGCGCGTACGTGGTCCCCGAGGGCGGCAGCAACCCCCTCGCCGTCCAGGGCTGCCAGGACCTCGGCGCGGAGCTGCGCGGCCGGGCCGACGTCGTGGCCCTCGCCTGCGGCACCGGCGGCACGCTCGCCGGACTGGCCGCGGGACTGGCCCCCGACCAGCGTGCCCTCGGCATTCCGGTTCTCAAGGGCGGCTTCCTCGCCGAGGAGATACGACAGCTTCAGCACAGGGCGTTCGGTGGACCGCGCGGCGAGTGGAATCTCGACGACCGCTTCCACTTCGGCGGTTACGCGCGGACCTCACCCGAACTGGACGCCTTCGCGGACGACTTCGAGACGCGCCACCGCCTCCCGGTGGAACGTCTCTATGTCGCCAAGTTGCTCTACGGACTCGTCGCCCTGGCGGCGGAGGGCGCCTTCCCGCGCGGGACGACGGTCGCCGCGGTGATCACCGGCCGCCCGTTCCCTGAGCCCTCGGCCTAGGAGGCCTCCCGGTAGACGGCCGCCTCCTCCAGGTCCAGCCTGCGCAGCAGGGTGCGCAGCATCTCGTCGTCGATGTACCTGCCGTCCCGCAGCTTGACGAAGACCTCGCGTTCGGCGCCGATCATCTCGCGGGACAGACGGCTGTAGGTGTCGTCGACGCTCTCCCCGGTCACCGGGTTCACGGCGCCGAGCCGCTCCCAGACGGCGTTGCGGCGCCGCTCCAGGACGGTGCGGAGGCGGTCGACCAGCGGGGGCGGCAGTTCGTTGCTCTCGTCCGCGAGGAGTTCGTCAAGCCGGGCCTCGGCCACCCGGGACGCCTGGGCCTGGGCGTTGGCCTCGGCGAGGGTCTCGGCCTGCTGGTCGCGCCCCGGCAGCTTCAGGAAACGGATCAGCGGCGGCAGGGTCAGTCCCTGGATGACCAGGGTCCCGATGACCGTCGTGAAGGTCAGGAAGAGGATCAGGTTCCGCTCGGGGAAGTCGTCCCCGCCGTTCACGGTGAGCGGGATCGAGAAGGCGATGGCCAGCGAGACGACGCCCCGCATGCCGGCCCAGGCGATGACGAACGGCCCTTTCCAGGTGGGGTCGTCCTCCCGCTCCCGGATGCGCCGCGACAGCATGCGCGGCAGGAAGGTGGCCGGATAGACCCACACGAACCGGGACACCACGACCACGAGGAAGACGGCCACGGCGTACCACGTCGCGCGGCCCCCCTCGTACTCGCCCAAACCTTCGAGGACGACCGGGAGTTGGAGTCCGATGAGGGCGAAAACGGCTGATTCCAGGAGGAAGGCGACCATCTTCCAGACGGCCTCCTCCTGGAGGCGGGTGGCGAAGTCGACCTGCCAGTTGCGGTAGCCGAGGTACAGGCCGACGACGACCACGGCGAGCACCCCGGAGGCGTGCACCCACTCGGCGAGCCCGTAGGCGACGAAGGGGATGAGCAGGGAGAGGGTGTTCTGGAGCAGCGCTTCCTTGAGGTGGGTGCGCAGCCAGTGGATCGGCACCATCAGCAGCAGGCCCACCGCGACACCGCCCACCGCCGCCACCAGGAACTCCACGATCCCGCCGGTCCAGCTCGCGCCCTCGCCGAGGGTGGCCGCGAGGGCCACCCGGTAGGCGGTGATCGCGGTCGCGTCGTTCACCAGGGACTCGCCCTGCAGGATCGTGGTGATCCGCGACGGCAGACCCACCCGCCGGGCGACCGCCGTCGCCGCGACCGCGTCCGGCGGCGCCACCACCGCGCCGAGCACCAGCGCGGCGGTCAGCGGCATCCCCGGCACGATCATGTAGGCGGCCCAGCCCACGGCGAGGGTCGCGAAGAGGACGTAACCGACCGACAGCAGGGCCACGGGTCGCAGTTGGGCCCGCAGGTCCAGGTAGGAGCTGTCGCCGGCGGCCGTGTACAGCAGCGGGGGCAGGATCAGCGGCAGGACGATCTCGGGGTCGAGTTCGTAGTGCGGCACCCCGGGCAGGTACGACACCGCGAGCCCCGCCGCGACCAGCAGCAGCGGGGCGGGCACCGGCGTGCGCCGGGCGGCACCGGCGACCGTCGCACTCCCTGCGACCAGCAACAGCAAGGGCAAAAAGTGCATCGCTTCCGCCGCCTTCGTTTCCGCGCGATGTTCCGCGCGCCCGTCGTAACCTGGCAATCATGAAACAGTGCACGCACACGGACGCGCTGCCGCACCCCGAGCCCGATCCCCTGAGCGACACCTGCCCGGAGTGCCTGGCCGCCGGGAGCCACCCGGTGCAGCTGCGGATGTGCCTGGCGTGCGGACACGTGGGTTGCTGCGACTCCTCGCCGATGCGCCACGCCACCGCGCACCACAAGGAGAGCGGCCATCCCATCATGCGTACGTTCGAGGCCGGCGAGAGCTGGCGCTGGTGCTTCGTGGACCATGTACTCGTTTGACGAAGACGACCCAGACGTCGTACGACGGAACCATGTCGCCCCGTGACACGTCGACGTACTCGTGTGACACGGTTCGGCGGTCCGGCGCCTGGGTACGTCAATCCGGCGCGTGCTCTTCCTATTTGAGGCCCGCAGACCTCTAGCCACCGAGCGTATTCATAGGCTTACTATGAGTGACAGCATGGGGTGGGGTCCTCAGGACCCCGAGGACACGGCGCTCGGTAGCGCGATAGCGTCACCGCTGAACCACGTAGCGCGTTACCCCGGGGGGCGACCCTCGGCCCCCGAAGAAGCTTGTACCACCTTGGAGGTGAGGGTGTCCCAGATCGCAGGCGAGCCCGGGACCCAGGACTTCGTGGAAGTCCGGCTGCCGGCCGCGGGTGCCTACCTGTCGGTGCTGCGTACGGCGACGGCCGGCCTCGCGGCCCGTTTGGACTTCACCCTCGACGAGATCGAGGACCTGCGCATCGCGGTCGACGAGGCCTGCGCGATCCTGCTTCAGCAGGCCGTGCCCGGCTCGGTGCTCAGCTGTGTCTTCCGTCTGGTCGACGATTCGCTGGAGGTCACGGTCTCGGCCCCCACCACCGACGGCCACGCCCCCTCGCGCGACACCTTCGCCTGGACCGTGCTGTCGGCCCTGGCGGGCAAGGTCTCTTCCGCGGTGGCCGACGACAAAACCGTTTCGATCAGCCTCTACAAACAGCGCGGCGCGGGACCCGGGCCGGCGTGAGGAACGGGGACGGGCCGGTGCGGGACGAAGAACGCGGCACACGGGAACTGCCCGCTGAGGACGACGGCGGTCCGAGTGGACCGGCGCATCTGACGGACGGCGTCGACGGCATCCCCGAGCAGGCCCGGCCGCACCCGGAGGACGAGTCCTCGGCGGCGGGAGCCTCTCGGTGGGCGGAGCCGTCCGACGACGAGGCGTCCTCCGACGGGCAACGGGATCCGGAAGGTGCCCTACGGAGCACCACGTCCTCACGAGGGCGGACTGGGGCCTCCCCCGCTCGAGCACGGTCGAGAGCTGGGGGAACGGTGACGGCGGGCGGGACTATGAGCGAGCACGAGCGACACGACGAGGCGAGCGCGCAGAGCGTGCGGAACGCACAGCACGACCCTCAGGACCGCAGCGGGGCGCGCGCCCTGTTCGTGGAGCTGCGCGCCCTGCCGGACGGCAGCGCCGAGTATGCGGAGCTGCGCAACCGGCTCGTCCGGATGCACCTGCCGCTCGTGGAGCACCTCGCACGCCGGTTCCGCAACCGCGGCGAGCCGCTGGACGACCTGACCCAGGTCGCCACCATCGGCCTGATCAAGTCCGTGGACCGCTTCGACCCGGACCGCGGTGTGGAGTTCTCCACGTACGCGACCCCGACGGTCGTCGGTGAGATCAAGCGGCACTTCCGCGACAAGGGCTGGGCGGTGCGGGTGCCGCGTCGGCTCCAGGAGCTGCGGCTCGCGCTGACCACGGCCACGGCCGAGCTGTCGCAGCAGCACGGGCGCTCGCCGACGGTGCACGAGCTGGCCGAGAAGCTGGCCATCTCCGAGGAGGAGGTGCTGGAGGGCCTGGAGTCGGCCAACGCGTACTCCACGCTCTCCCTGGACGTCCCCGACACCGACGACGAGTCCCCGGCGGTCGCGGACACCCTCGGCGCGGAGGACGAGGCGCTGGAGGGCGTCGAGTACCGGGAGTCCCTGAAGCCGCTGCTGGAGGACCTCCCGCCGCGCGAGAAGCGCATCCTGCTGCTGCGGTTCTTCGGCAACATGACCCAGTCGCAGATCGCCCAGGAGGTCGGCATCTCCCAGATGCACGTCTCCCGACTGCTGGCGCGCACCCTGGCGCAACTGCGGGAGAAGCTGCTCGTCGAGGAGTAGCGACGAGAGTCCCGGCGGGAGCGGAGAGAAGAGAGCCGCGGAGGTCGAGGAGGAGGGGGACGAAGCGACGGTCGCGCCGGCGCGCGACCCGGGCACACCCCCTCGACCACACCCGCACGGCACGCCCGCCGCGACAAACGACACGTCCCCGGCGGCCGGCCGGTCGGGGCGATGCCCTCCACCGGCACACGGGCACCGGCGGCTGCGCCTCCGCGACCGCACGCCGGGTCCGAGCACGGGCGCCGACTCGGGCGGACGCCGGAGGCCCGGCGGCTGCCCGTGGGCCACGATCAGCTGCCGACCGCCCATCCGCCCACTCCGTCCCGGGGCGGACGCCCTCCAGGTAGCCGCGGTCTCGGCGAACGCGCGCGGTCGGCTCCGACCTGCCGAAGGGCCCTCGCGGCGGCGATGAAGGCCGTCAGCGCACCCGGAGCCGTCGCTCTGCGTCCGGCTGCCCGCTAGGGCTTCGGCTGCTGGGTGCGGCCCGGGCCCTGGATGTCGAGGGCCCGGGTCGTGGCGGGGTTGATCAGGAGGACCAGCGCGGCCACGGCGACCACCGCCAGCGCGATGCCCGCCGGGATCGCCACGCTGTCGGCCTGCAGCAGGTTGTAGGCCACCGGCAGCGCCATGATCTGGGTGATGACGGCGGGCCCCCGGCTCCAGCTCCGCCGCAGCAGCAGCCCGCGCGCGGCGATCAGCGGCAGCAGGGCCAGCGCGATCAGGGTGAGGCCGCCGGTGACGCCGGTGGTCAGGTCGTCCGCGTCACCGGTGAGGCCGACGACGAGCATGGCCCCGCCGCCCACCAGCAGGGCGACCCCCTCCAGCGCGGCCAGCGCCGCCGCGGCGGTCAGCCGCCCGGGGCGGGGCTCGGCGTCGGAGGTGTCCGGCGTGGGGGTCTGCTCAGGGCTCACCCCTGAAGGGTAGCCCTCGCCCCGTGGCCCGCTGAGCCCCCGGTGCCCGGCGGCTGAGCCCCGGTGCCCGGCCCGGTTTCCGGCACGTGCACCGCGTTCGCGCGCCCCCACGTGCTCATCGTCACTACCTGATCTCCCCCTTGATCCGCACCTCGGTATGGGCCGGGTACCACCCAGTAGGTACCCTGCAACTCATGCGTGCACTTCTCGTGGTCAATCCGGCGGCAACCACCACAAGCGCACGTACGCGCGATGTGCTGATCCACGCGCTCGCGAGCGAGATGAAGCTGGAGGCGGTGACCACCGAGTACCGGGGGCACGCCCGGGACCTCGCCCGCCAGGCCGCGGAGGGCAAGGGCGACATAGAACTGGTCGTGGCGCTCGGCGGCGACGGCACGGTCAACGAGGTCGTCAACGGCCTGCTGCACCACGGCCCCGACCCCGACCGCCTGCCCCGTCTCGCCGTGGTCCCCGGCGGCTCCACCAATGTCTTCGCCCGCGCCCTGGGCCTGCCCAACGACGCCGTGGAGGCGACCGGCGTCCTGCTCGACGCGCTGCGCGAGAGCCGGGAGCGCACGGTCGGCCTGGGCATGGCCTCCGGCACCCCGGGCACGGAGGACGAGGCGGTCCCGTCCCGCTGGTTCACCTTCTGCGCCGGCTTCGGATTCGACGCGGGTGTGATCGGCCGGGTCGAGCAACAGCGGGAACGCGGACGGAAATCCACACACGCCCTTTACCTGCGTCAGGCTTTCCGGCAGTTTCTGGAAGAGCCCCATCGCAGACTCGGCACGATCACTGTGGAGCGGGCCGGCGAGGACCCGATTTCCGATCTTGTGCTGTCCATAGTCTGCAACACGTCCCCGTGGACGTTTCTGGGCAATCGCCCGGTGTACGCGTCGCCTAAGGCCTCGTTCGATAAAGGTCTCGACGTGCTCGGTCTCAGCCGCATGTCGACGCCCGCGCTCGCCCGATATGGCACACAGTTGCTCACTTCGTCCCCCGAGCGGGGACCCCAGGGCAAGCACGCCACCACCCTGCACGACTTGACCGACTTCACCTTGCATTCGAAGGTGCCCCTCCCCCTCCAGATGGACGGCGACCACCTCGGACTGCGAACGAGCGTGACGTTCACAGGCGTACGCCGTGCACTGCGTGTGATTGTGTGAGCGGAACGGGCAAAAGTCCTTCCACTCGAACGTTTAGGCCAGGATCCACCCCATGGAAGTACGGCTGTGACACAGTCGACACCGAGGAATCAAAAAAAACTTTCCGGAAGGGGTTGTATCCGCCGCTGAGGTTTGCGAGTCTCTACGTGGCGCTCGGGACAGCCCGCAACACCGGCTCAAGCAAGCGCCAGAACCCCTCCTCAATCCACAGGACCACACCAGTCCGTCTGGTGATCGGCCCTTCACTTGTTGAGGGATTCGTGAAAGCGTTCACATTCACAAGCTAACGTGCATGTAATACCAAGGAGAGGTAGCAGCCATGGACTGGCGTCACAACGCCGTTTGCCGCGAGGAAGACCCCGAGCTCTTCTTCCCCATCGGCAACACCGGTCCTGCGCTGCTGCAGATCGAGGAAGCCAAGGCTGTCTGCCGTCGCTGCCCGGTTATCGAGCAGTGTCTGCAGTGGGCGCTTGAGTCCGGCCAGGACTCCGGCGTCTGGGGTGGTCTCAGCGAGGACGAGCGCCGCGCCATGAAGCGCCGCGCCGCCCGCAACCGGGCCCGTCAGGCATCCGCCTGATATCCCACCCAGCAATAGCCTGAGCTTGGCGGCGCGCACAGCGAGTGCGCATCTCCCGCCCCCGAGCCGCAGCGCGCAGTGCCCCCGGTGCGCTTAATCAGCCACGAGCCCGAGCCCCGGACCACATGATGGTCCGGGGCTCGGTGCTGTTTCGGGTACGGATATGAGTACGGGTACGGGTACGGGTACGGGTACGACGACCGTGGTGCCCCGATCCGACGACCGTGGTGTCCCGGCCGGTACGGCCGCCGTACGCCCGCTACTTCTGGGCGCGCACCGGGATGTCCAGGATCACCTGGGTGCCCCGCTCCGGCGCCGGCACCATGTCGAAGGTGCCGCCCAACTCCCCCTCCACCAGGGTCCGTACGATCTGCAGGCCGAGGTTGCCCGAGCGGTGCGGGTCGAAGCCCTCGGGCAGGCCGACGCCGTCGTCCTGGACCGTGACGAGCAGCCGGGCCTCCTTGGAGGTGCCGCCCCGGACGGCCGAGACCTCGACCGTGCCGGTGTCGCCCTCGCGGAAACCGTGCTCGAGGGCGTTCTGCAGGATCTCGGTGAGGACCATGGACAGCGGAGTGGCGACCTCCGCGTCCAGGATGCCGAACCGCCCGGTGCGCCGGCCGGCGACCTTGCCCGGTGAGATCTCGGCGACCATCGCGAGCACCCGGTCGGCGATCTCGTCGAACTCCACCCGCTCGTCCAGATTCTGGGACAGCGTCTCATGCACGATCGCGATCGACCCGACCCGTCGTACGGCCTCTTCGAGGGCCTCCCGGCCGCGCTCGGACTCGATGCGCCGGGCCTGGAGACGCAACAGGGCGGCCACGGTCTGGAGGTTGTTCTTCACCCGGTGGTGGATCTCCCGGATGGTCGCGTCCTTGGTGATCAACTCGCGCTCGCGGCGCCGCAGTTCGGTCACGTCCCGCAGCAGCACCAGCGAACCGATGCGCGGGCCCTTGGGCTTGAGGGGGATCGCACGGAACTGGATCACCCCGTCACTGGACTCGATCTCGAACTCGCGCGGCGCCCACCCGCTCGCCAGCTTGGCGAGCGCCTCGTCGACCGGGCCCCGGGAGGGCGCGAGTTCGGCCGTCGTACGGCCGAGGTGGCAGCCCACCAGGTCGGCGGCGAGGCCGAGGCGGTGGTAGGCGGAGAGGGCGTTCGGGGAGGCGTACTGGACGATCCCGTCGGCGTCGAGCCTGATCAGCCCGTCGCCGACGCGCGGCGAGGCGTCCATGTCGACCTGCTGGTCGGGGAACGGGAACGCGCCCGCGGCGATCATCTGGGCCAGGTCGGAGGCGCTCTGGAGATAGGTCAGTTCCAGGCGGCTCGGGGTCCGCACGGTCAGCAGGTTCGTGTTGCGCGCGATGACGCCGAGGACGCGCCCCTCCCTGCGCACGGGGATGGACTCGACCCGTACGGGCACCTCCTCGCGCCACTCCGGGTCGCCCTCACGGACGATCCGGCCCTCGTCGTGCGCGGCGTCGAGCAGGGGCCTCCGGCCGCGCGGGACCAGGTGGCCGACCATGTCGTCCTGGTACGAGGTGGGGCCGGTGTTGGGGCGCATCTGGGCCACGGAGACATAACGGGTGCCGTCACGCGTGGGGACCCAGAGGACCAGGTCGGCGAAGGAGAGGTCGGACAGCAACTGCCACTCCGACACCAGCAGGTGCAGCCACTCCAGGTCGGAGTCGCTGAGGGCGGTGTGCTGGCGGACGAGTTCGTTCATGGAGGGCACGTGTGCGAGCGTACCTGGCGGTACGGAGATGACCGGAAACGGCTGGTGGAGTGGCCGGTACGGGCCCGGGAACACCCGCGGGCCGCGGCGCCTGAGAGGGACCCTCAACCCTCCCGGCACCGCAGCCCGGAGCAACATCGGCCGTGGGGTGTGCGGTCCCGGTCGGCCGAAGGATGAGGATCCGGAGCAGTCAGGGCAGAGAGCGCCGGGTCCTCGGTCCGCCTTCCTGTGCGGGGAAGACGGAGGCTTGTCGTCACGTGCGATCGCCGACGGCGGGCCGCTGATCGATCACATGCTCTACCACGCATTGTTGACTAGACCACTGCGTGTGTCCATGCGTTGGCGGATGTTTGTTGTTGTTCCCTTGCCCGACATCCGCGGACGGTCCACTTTGCAGAGTAGCCCGCTTCGGCCCCGGGGTGGGCCGGAACGCCGCCCCCGGGCCGGTGACCGGCCTCACGCTCGGCCCCTGTGGCGAGGGGGCCACCCCTGCTAGATTGGTCTACACCACATACAAGATGCTTGACCCGCGGTTTCCCGGTCGAGTCCTCTTGAGTCCTACGTTCCAGATCGGCAGGCCAGCGTGGAAGTTGTCATCGTTCCGGATGCCAAGGCGGGTGGCGAGCTCATAGCCGAGGCGATGGCGGAGTTGCTCCGGCGGAAGCCCGACGCGTTGCTCGGGGTGGCCACGGGGTCGACCCCGCTGCCCATCTACGAGGCGCTGGCGCGGAAGGTGCGTTCGGGCTCCGTGGACGTCTCACGGGCACGGGTGGCCCAGCTCGACGAGTACGTGGGGCTGCCGGCCGAGCACCCCGAGTCCTACCGCTCGGTGCTGCGGCGGGAGGTGCTGGAGCCGCTGGGGCTCGGCATGGACGCGTTCATGGGGCCCGACGGCACCGCCGAGGACGTGGCGGGGGCCAGCGAGGCGTACGACAGGGCGCTGGCCGAGGCGGGCGGTGTGGACCTGCAGGTGCTCGGCATAGGTACCGACGGGCACATCGGGTTCAACGAACCGTGCTCGTCGCTCGCGTCCCGGACGAGGATCAAGACCCTCACCGAGCAGACCCGGATCGACAACGCGCGGTTCTTCGACGGCGACATCCAGCAGGTGCCGCACCACGTCATCACCCAGGGCATCGGCACGATCCTGGAGGCCCGGCACCTGGTGCTGCTCGCCACGGGCGAGGGCAAGGCGGACGCCGTCGCGGCGACCGTGGAGGGCCCGGTGGCGGCGGTGTGCCCCGCGTCGGCGCTGCAGCTCCACCGCCACGCGACCGTCGTGGTGGACGAGGGTGCCGCGTCGAAGCTGAAGCTCGCGGACTACTTCCGGCACACGTACGACAACAAGCCGGACTGGCAGGGGATCTAGGGCGGCCAGGCAGACACGTAGGCGCCACAGCCCGGGGAGGAGGGCTGTGGCGCCGGTGTGTTTCCCGGGCCGGGTGAGGGCACGTGTTTGCCAAGGGACGGGTGGGGGCGCGTGTTTCCCGGTGGCGAGTGGGGCGCGTGTCTGTATGGGCGAGTGGGGCGCGCGCCGGTATGTCCCGCCAAGGCACGGTGTCCCGCCCCTAGGGCACGATGTCCCCGCTCTGGCGCACGCCCGCGATGATCTCCGCCGCCGCCCTGCCGCAGACCCTCGCCGCGCCGTGGGTGGCGATGTGGACGGCGGCTCGGGGCCGGGACTGGGGGACGCCCATCTCGACCACGATGGTGTCGGGGCGGGTGGTGAGGAGGATGTCCAGGGCGGCGGTCATCCAGGGGTGGCGGTGTTCGTCGCGGACGACGGCGACGATCCGGCGGGTGCCCGCGACCGCCAGGGCCGAGGCACCGGCGCTGTCGCCGGCGAAGGTCCCCGTCTCGGTGCCGGGGAGGAGGCGGGCCAGTTCCGCGCCGACGCCCCAGGGGGTCTCGTCGCCCACGGCGATGTTCGCCACCGGGGTGAAGGCCGCGACGTAGACGGGCCGGGTGGGCGGGGCGTAGGGCTCCCTGAACGTCGTCGTCAGGGCGCGGCGGGCGGCCACGAGACCGATGCCCCCGTCGGCGCCCCCGGCGCGGCCCGCCCGCCCGAGGGGCTCGGGCGACGTGCCGTCGACGTCTTCCGCTCCTCCGACGGCCTCTCTCGTCCAGCGCGCCAGAGCCCGGACCCGGTTCGCCGCGTCCGCCAGGCGTTCCTCGGCCAGCTCGCCGGTGCGGACGGCGGTGACGAGGGCGTCGCGGAGGCGGAGGACGGTCTCCTCGTCAGCGAGGCCGCCGCCGACACAGATGGCGTCGGCGCCGGCGGCGAGCGCGAGGACACTGCCGTGTTCGATGCCGTAGGTGCCGGAGATGGCCCGCATCTCCATGCCGTCGGTGACGATGAGGCCGTCGTAGCCCAGCTCGTCACGGAGGAGGCCGGTGAGGACGGAGCGGGACAACGTTGCCGGAAGGTCGGGGTCCAGGACCGGGACCAGGATGTGGGCGCTCATCATGGCGCGCGACCCGGCGGCGATGGCGGCCCGGAAGGGGGCCAGGTCCCGGGTGTCCACCAGCGAGCGGTCCGCGTCGATGCGGGGCAGCGAGAGATGGGAGTCGACGGCGGTGTCGCCGTGGCCCGGGAAGTGCTTGGTGCAGGCGGCGACGCCCGCGGCCTGCAGGCCGCCGACATAGGCGGCCGTGTGACGGGCGACCAGGCCGGGGTCGGCGCCGAAGGAGCGGACCCCGATGACGGGGTTGGACGGGTTGGCGTTCACGTCGGCCGACGGCGCCCAGTTGAAGTTGACGCCGCACTGCGCCAGCCGGCGGCCCAGGGCGAAGGCGACCTGCCGGGTGAGGTCGGTGTCGTCGACCGCGCCCAGGGCGTGGTTGCCCGGGAAGGAGGACCCGGTGCGGACCTCCAGGCGGGTGACGTCGCCGCCCTCCTCGTCGATCGCGACCAGGACGTCCTCGTGCTCGGCACGCAGCTGCGCGGTCAGGGCGGCGAGTTGTCCGGGCGAGACGATGTTGCGGCCGAAGAGACCGACGGAGGCCAGGCCCTCGCCGAGGCGGCGCAGCAGCCAGTCGGGGGCGGTGGTGCCCGTGAAGCCGGGCTGGAGGACCGTCAGGGCGTCCCGGGCGAGTCCGTCCTGTCCGGACGAGGAACCGGGCGATCCGGTGGCGAATGTCGTCATCAGGGTCGGTTATCCCTTCACGGCGCCCGCGGTGAGGCCCGCGGCCATCTTTCGCTGGACGAGGAGGAAGAGGACGACGATCGGCACGGCCATCAGGGTGGAGCCGGCCATCATCGGGGCGTATTCGGTGCCGTGCTTGGTGGTGAAGTTGCCCAGCCAGACGGTCGCGGTCTGGTTCTGCTGGCTCATCAGCATCAGGGCGTACAGATACTCGTTCCACGCCTGGATGAAGCCGTAGACGGAGGTCGCCACCATGCCCGGGGCGAGCAGCGGGAACACCACGCGGATGAATGCGGTGGTGCGGGAGCAGCCGTCGACCATGGCCGCCTCCTCCAGTTCGCGGGGGATGTTGACGATGAAGCCGCGCAGCGTCCACACGGTGAACGGGAGGATGAAGGTCAGATAGGTGATGATCAGACCGGTCAGGCGGTCGTACTGACCGAGGTCGTTCAGGAGCAGGAAGACCGGAATGATCATGGCGACCAGCGGGACCATCTGCACCGCCAGGATGCCGACGATGACGACCTTGCGGCCGCGGAAGGCGAAACGGGAGATGGCCAGGGCGGCCAGCATGCCGACGACGATGCCGATCACGACCACCGTCAGGGACACGACGAGGCTGCGGCCGACCGGGCCCCAGAAGTCGGCGATGCTCAGTGCCCGGCTGAAGTTGGAGAGGGTCAACGCGGTCGGCAGCAGGCTCGGGTCCGGGTCGATGGCGTCCTTCGCCGGTTTGAACGCCGTGTTCAGCATCCAGTAGACGGGGAAGCCGGCCGTGACGAAGACGCACAGTCCGAGGAGGTTCCAGCCGAGCCTGGACTTCCGGGGGCCGGAGCGGCTCTTCGTGTTCTTCCGGGGACCGGAGACGGTGGCGGTGCTCATTCGACTTCTCCGATCTTCAGCATCTGGCGCATGTAGACGCCGATCACGCCGAGCAGCAGCAGCACGGTGAGCAGGGCGATCGCCGAGCCCTGCGCGTAGTCGTTGACCACGAACGCCTTGTCGTACGAGTAGGTCGTGAGCAACTGGAACTCGGCCTCCGGATGGCCGTTGCGCATCACGAAGACCTGCGGGAAGACGCCCATGTCCCAGATGACGGAGAGGGTCGTGAGCATCACGATGATGGGCTTGAGGATGGGCAGGGTGACGTAGCGGAAGACGCCCCAGGCGCCGGCGCCGTCGAGACGGGCGGCCTCCTCCAACTCCTTGGGGACCTGGGTGAGTCCGGCGCTCAGGGTGATGACGACGAACGGCACCGCGCCCCACACCACGAGCAGCGTGATGACGGCCAGGCCCTCGGGTCCACTGGCGAACCAGTTGTGGCCGATCATGTCGACGCCGGGAAGCTTGCTGAGGAGCGCGTTGAAGACGCCGTAGTCGGAGTCGAAGAGCCACTTGAAGACGGTGGTGGCCACGATGATCGGCATGCCCCAACTCGCCACGAGCGCGATGTTGATGAGCGTCTTCACCCAGCCGGATACCCGCTGGAGCAGCAGGGCGATCGCCATGCCGATGACCATCGTGAGGACGACGCAGGCGGCGGCGAAGACGATGGTCCGGACGACGACCGCCCAGAACTCGCTGTCGCCCAGCACCTTGGCGAAGTTGTCGAAGCCGACCGACTCCGCCGGCTTGAACCCCCAGAGCTGGGACTGGCCGAACTCCTGGAAGGACAGGGTGACCAGCCGGACGAGCGGGTAGCCGAGGACGACGGCGAGGATCAGCAGACAGGGGGCGAGCAGGGCCCAGGGGACGGCGGCCCCGCCGGAGGTCCGCTTCCCGGTCGGCCGTTCCGGCGCCGCCGGCGGGGGCGGTGGCCCCGGCCGCACGGGCGGCACCTTCGCTGGGGCGGTCGTGTCTGCGGCACTCATCGCGCACTCCTAAGCAGATGAAGGAGGGGCCGGCAGCGGGCGCCCCTGGAAGGGCGCGAGGAACTGCGCGACCAGCCACGACGCACCGGCACCGAACCCGACACCTCATCGCGGCACTTTCGTAGATCACCCACCGGCCGAACCGATGTCTTCGGCGGGCACCGACCGATGTCCCCCACCGGTCGGGCCTGTGGCACTCACCGGGCCGGGCCCGGAGCGCCCACCGGTCGAGCCGACGCGGCACCCCCCGGTCGGGCCCGGCCACCATGGCCAGGCCCGACCGGCAGGTCACCTCACTCGTTGTTGATGACCTTGTCGATCTCGGCGTCGGCGGCCTTCGCAGCCTCCTCGACCGACTTCTTGCCGGTGCCGATGGACTGCAGCATCGTCTGGAGGATCTGCGCCTTCTCGACCTGGCCCCAGCCCGGTGCCATCGGCACGAACCAGTTGGACTCGGCCGCGGTGGCCGGGACCGCCGTCGCCGGGTCGTCCTTCAGCGTGGCGAGGTCGGTCTTGTTGTTGGGCAGGTTGCCCTTCTCCATCAGCCCCTTCTGACCGGCGGGGCCGGTGAAGGCGTTGATCCACTCGGCGGCGACGGTCTGCGCGTCGGACTTCACCGGGACGGCGAGGTCGCTGCCGCCGAGGAAGACGGGCAGGTTCTTGCCGGACGGGCCGGGCATCACGAAGTTCTCGACGTTGCCGGCGAGCTTGCCGGTCTTGTCGTTCTCCTTGGCCGCGGCGGTCGCGCCCTCCCAGGCGGGGGCGAAGATCATGCCGGACTTGCCCTGGCCGTAGACGATGTAGCGGTCGGACTCGTCCTTGGTCTTGTCGCCGTGCATGTATGTGTCGACGACGTCCTTGAACTCGTTCAGGCCCTTGATGGACTCCGGGGAAGAGAGGTTGGCCTTCCACTTGCCGCCGGACTCGACGGCTATGGAGCCGCCGGCGTCGTAGACGAAGGACATGGCCGCGTACCAGTCGCGGGTGGGCTGGTACCAGGCGCTGAACTTGTCGCCCTGCTTCTTCTGGACCTTGTCGAGGGCGGCGGTGAGCTCGTCGTACGTCTTCGGCGGGGTCTTGACGCCCGCGGCGGCGAAGACGTCCCCCCGCCAGTTGGCGACGCGGCCACCGGCGTAGTACGGGACGCCGTAGGTCTTGCCCTCGTAGGTGACGGAGGCCTTGAGGCCGTCCAGCCAGGCTTCGGAGTTGTCGAACTTCGCCGGGTCGAGGGGGGCGAAGGCGCCCTTGACCATGTAGGCGAGCATCTCCGTGTTGCCCATCTCGACCACGTCGGGGGCCTTGTCGGTGGCGAGGACGGCGTCGAGCTTGGCGTTCTTGTCGGGCCAGCCGTAGTACTCGTGCGTGATCGTGATGCCGGGGTGCTTCTTCTCGACCGCCGCGTCGGCCGCCTTGACCAGTTCCGGCCAGTTGTTCTGCGCGTCGACCGTGAGCCAGACCGTCAGCTCCTTGGTGTCCGCCCCCGTGTCGGAGCTCTTGTCCTCGCCGCCCCCGCACGCCGCGATGGAGACCATCATGCCCGCGACACAGATCGCGGTCGTCAGCTTCCTCTTCACGCCACCCTCCTCAGGGATGCCATTGCTCAGGGATGCCACAAACCCCCCTGCTCCCCGCGGTGACAGACGTACCGCCCATGGGGCCAGGACCTGGACCAATGGTGTAGACCAGTACGCCGGAGCTTGGCTCAGACCATTCGCCGTGTCAAGGGTGCTCGAACCCCCTCCCACCAGCCGTTATGCGACCTACATATGCAGGAACCTTTATGTAATAAGCCAGCGAAAACCGCGCGACTGAGCCACACTCTTCGGGTAGACCACTGCACCTTCTCCGGGAGGACCACCGGAGGCCCTTCCGTGGACTAGACCAGCGAGGCGCGCAGAGGTATACAGAGGGATCACGCCACGAGGAGCCGGGAAGGCGGAGCATGAGCACCGACGTCAGCAGTGCGGAGAACGAGAACGGGGCGGCCGTCCGTACCGCACGCGTGCCCAAGTACTACCGCCTCAAGAAGCACCTGCTCGACATGACCGAGACGCTTCCACCCGGCACCCCGGTACCGCCCGAGCGCACCCTCGCCGCCGAGTTCGACACCTCGCGCACGACCGTGCGCCAGGCGCTGCAGGAGCTGGTGGTCGAGGGGCGGCTGGAGCGCATCCAGGGCAAGGGCACTTTCGTGGCCAAGCCGAAGGTCTCCCAGGCACTGCAACTCACCTCCTACACCGAGGACATGCGCGCCCAAGGGCTCGAACCCACGTCGCAGCTGCTGGACATCGGCTACATCACCGCGGACGACACGCTCGCGGGACAGCTCGACATCACCGCCGGCGGCCGGGTGCTGCGCATCGAGCGGCTGCGCATGGCGAACGGCGAGCCGATGGCGATCGAGACGACCCATCTGAGCGCCAAGCGATTCCCGGCGCTGCGCAGGTCGCTGGTGAAGTACACCTCCCTCTACACCGCGCTCGCCGAGGTGTACGACGTCCATCTCGCCGAGGCCGAGGAGACCATCGAGACCTCGCTGGCCACGCCGCGCGAGGCCGGCCTGCTGGGCACCGACGTCGGTCTGCCGATGCTGATGCTCTCCCGGCACTCGCTGGACAAGGACGGACAGCCGGTGGAGTGGGTGCGCTCGGTGTACCGGGGCGACCGGTACAAGTTCGTGGCCCGCCTCAAGCGGCCGCAGGACTGAGCCCGTTCGGCACCCGGCCCTCCCGGAACTCCGCCACTGTCGCACCCCTGGTGAACCACCGGCTTGAACACAGAACCTCCGCATCCGATATCCGGACAGGGGGTTCCGTACGACGAAAGCCGTCCCTTACATTTCCTGCGCGTTGCGCAGGGGATCAAAGGTGACCCAGTGGTGATCGGCGAGGGGACGGAACCGGGACATGTCAGAAGCGTCTGAAGTGAGACCACCAGCACCCGAAGCGGGCCCGCCGACGGTGACACCTGTCAGGGTGGTCATCGCGCTGTGCCTGCTCACCCCGTTCGTCGCGATGCTCTGGGTCGGCTCGTACGCCAAGACGGACCCGGTGTTCATCGGCATCCCCTTCTTCTACTGGTACCAGATGGCCTGGGTGCTCATCTCCACCGCGCTCACCGCCACCGCGTACGCCCTGTGGCAGCGTGACCAGCGCGCCCGGAAAGCCGGCGAGTCGCAGCGGTCCCCGAAGTCCCAGGAGTCGCAGGAGTCCCAGGACGGGGGTGTCTCGAAGTGAAGGACGGCGTCAACGGCGTGGCACTCGCCGTCTTCATCTTCTTCTTCCTGGCCGTCACGGTCATGGGCTTCCTGGCCGCGCGCTGGCGCAAGGCCGAGAACGAGCACAGCCTCGACGAATGGGGCCTCGGGGGCCGGTCGTTCGGCACCTGGATCACCTGGTTCCTGCTGGGCGGCGACCTCTACACCGCGTACACCTTCGTCGCCGTGCCGGCGGCGATCTACGCGGCGGGGGCGGCCGGTTTCTTCGCGGTGCCCTACACGATCCTGGTCTATCCGCTGATCTTCACGTTCCTGCCCCGCCTGTGGTCGGTCTCCCACAAGCACGGCTACGTGACGACCTCGGACTTCGTCCGCGGCCGCTTCGGCTCGAAGGGCCTGTCGCTGGCGGTCGCGCTGACCGGCATCCTCGCGACGATGCCGTACATCGCCCTCCAGCTCGTCGGTATCCAGGCCGTCCTGGACGTGATGGGCGTGGGCGGCGGTGAGAACACCAACTGGTTCATCAAGGACCTGCCCCTGCTGATCGCGTTCGGTGTCCTGGCGGCCTACACCTACTCCTCCGGACTCCGGGCCCCCGCGCTGATCGCGTTCGTGAAGGACACCCTGATCTACATCGTCATCGCGGTGGCGATCATCTACATCCCGATCAAGCTCGGCGGCTTCGACGACATCTTCGCCAAGGCGGGCGAGGCCTACAGCCAGACCAACCCGGCGACGGACAAGCCGCGTGGCGCGCTCGTCCCGGGCGACGCCAACCAGTGGACGTACGCGACGCTGGCCCTCGGCTCGGCGCTGGCGCTCTTCATGTACCCGCACTCGATCACGGCGACGCTGTCGTCCAAGAGCCGCGAGGTCATCCGCCGCAACACCACGATCCTGCCGCTGTACTCCCTGATGCTGGGCCTGCTGGCACTGCTGGGCTTCATGGCGATCGCGGCCGGCGTCCAGGTGCAGAACGGCCAGCTGGCGATCCCGCAGCTGTTCGAGACGATGTTCCCGGACTGGTTCGCGGGCGTGGCCTTCGCCGCCATCGGCATCGGCGCCCTGGTGCCCGCGGCGATCATGTCCATCGCGGCGGCGAACCTCTTCACCCGCAACATCTACAAGGACTTCATCAAGCCGGACGCCACGCCCGCGCAGGAGACGAAGGTCTCCAAGCTGGTGTCCCTGCTGGTGAAGGTGGGTGCGCTGGCCTTCGTCCTGACCATGGACAAGACGGTCGCCATCAACTTCCAGCTCCTGGGCGGCATCTGGATCCTCCAGACCTTCCCGGCCCTCGTCGGCGGTCTCTTCACCCGCTGGTTCCACCGCTGGGCCCTCATCGCAGGCTGGGCGGTCGGCATGCTGTACGGGACGATCGCCGCGTACGGCGTGGCCTCACCGACCCAGAAGCACTTCGGCGGCTCGTCCGCCGAGATCCCCGGCATCGGCGAGATCGGCTACATCGGTCTGACGGCCTTCATTCTCAACATCGTGGTCACGGTGGTCCTCACCTTCGTCCTGCGCGCCGCGAAGGCTCCCGAGGGCATCGACGAGACCCGCCCCCAGGACTACACGGCAGACGCCGGCGACCCGGGAGTCCAGGTGGAACTGCCCCCGGCGACGGCGGGAACGAGCCACTAGCCAGGCTGCGCCCCTGAAAAAAGGCAGGGGCGCAGCCCCGCTTTTTTCAGGGGCGCGGGGAACTGCGCGAGAACCCCCACCGGACGGAAGTGTGGGGGTCAAAAGGGCGCAGCCCCTTGAGGATGGGAAGGCTAAGGGCGGCGGGGGCGAGGAACACCCCGCTACGCTGGCACAGTGACCGCTCGCCCCCCGATCGTCCTGGACAGCGACCCCGGCATCGACGACGCCGTGGCCCTCCAGTACCTCCTGGGAACAGACCTCTGGGACCTCAAGGCATACACCTCGGCAGGCGGAAACCTCCCCGCCGAGGCGACCTACGCCAACGCCCGAGCCCTCGCCCGAGCCCTGCGCATCGACGGCCACGTCCCGGTACACAGAGGCGCCGGCCGCCCCCTCTCCCGCCTCCCCTACCGCGAGGCCTCCGCCTTCCACGGCCGCGCCGGCCTCGGCGACGAGACCCTCCCCGACTCCACGGCCCCGCACCCCACGGAGTCCTCCGCCCAGGCCCTGCTCCGCCTGTCGAGGGAGTACGAGGGCGAGCTGACGGTGTGCGCAACCGGTCCCCTCACCAACGTGGCCATCGCCCTGCTGGAGGACCCGCACTTCGCCCACCGCGTCCGCAAGTTCGTGTTCATGGGCGGCGCCGCGCAGGTCCCGGGCAACTTCACCCCGGTCGCCGAGTTCAACATCTGGGCCGACCCGGAGGCCGCCGAGATCGTGCTCTCCTCGGGGATCCCGTTCACCATGGTCGACCTGGACGCCTCGCACCGCTGGCTGTTCCGCCCGGAGAACCTCGCCGCGCTGGAGGCCGCGGGCCCCGGCACGGCCCTCGCCGCCCGGCTGATGCGCACCTACATGGCCGCCTACACCCGCCACGGCGGGGACGGCACCTGCCCCCTGCACGATCCGCTGGCCGTCGGCGTCTGCAGCGACGAGGCGTTCGTCGAGGCCGCGGACGGGGCCGTCGTCGTGGAGTGCGCGAGCGAACTCACGCGCGGCCAGACCGTGTTCGTGCCGACCGCCGCCCGGCGCGTCTACTACTCCGAGTCCCCCGCGCTGACGGCCCGCCTGCGGGCCACCGGCCGGGTCACGCTGGGACCGGGCACCCGTGACTTCACCGCGGACTTCGTGACGACGCTGCCCCGGTGGCCGGCGACTGCCTGACGCGACCGGGCACGATCTCCACCGGAGAGCCCGAGCAGCCCGACGCGACCTGCACGGTCCCGAACGGCCCGGCGGGACCCGTGCGGCCCGGTGACCCGTGCGGTCCGGCAGGAGTTGTGCGGTCCGATTGTCCGACCGACGGCGTTCCCTGTGGACAACCGCCGCCTCGCCGATCCGTCGCTCGTGCACACTGCGACGCATGGACATCACGATCAGGACGGCCGCTCCCGCCGAGTACGCCGCACTCGGCGAGATCACCGCCCAGGCCTACCTCGGCGACGGCCTGCTGGACTTCGGGCAGAGCGACCAGTACCTCGACGAGCTGCGGGACGTGGCGAAGCGGGCCGCCGAGGCCGACGTGCTCGTGGCGGTCGTGGACGGGCGGGTGCTGGGCGGAGCGACCTTCGTTCCCACGGGCGGCCCCATGGCCGACATCGCCCGCGCGGGAGAGGCCGAGATACGGATGCTCGCGGTCTCCCCGGAAGCCCGCGGGCGCGGTGCCGGCGAGGCGCTCGTGCGGGCCTGCGTGGAGCGCGCCCGCACCGTGGAGGGCTGTGTGCGCCTCGTGCTGTCGACCCAACGCGGCATGCGCGCAGCCCATCGCATCTACGAACGCCTGGGCTTCACCCGCACACCGGAGCGCGACTGGAACCCCCTGCCCGACCACCTCGACGTCACTCTGATCACCTACGAGTTGACGCTCTGACACCCCCCGAAGCCGAAGGCGACACAACATGTGGGGGTGACACCGCGCCCCGGCACTAGATGTATGCTCATGCTCGCTGTCGCCGCAGGGGAATCCGGTGTGAATCCGGAGCTGTCCCGCAACGGTGTACGGGCGCGCGCACATCCCCATGCGCGCACGCCTGTTCAGTCCGAACACCTGCCGACAGTGCGCCCGGCCGTCCGGTCCGGGTGCCCTGACGTCCGGGCCTCGTGGAATGGGCCGGTGGACGCGACGCCCCCGTGCGCTCGTGTGCTGCCGCCTGCCCTCCGCAGGGCCCCCAGCCGAGCGAGGGAGAGCCCCACGTGACCATCGCGCCAGCCGATCCGGTGTCGGACATCGCCGCGGCCGAGCCGGTTCCAGCCGACCCGGCGGCGGAGTCCGACGGCCCTGGTGCCGCATTGCTGCGGACCCTGACCGAGCTGACCGCCGACCTCCCCGACGCCGACCCCGACCGGGTCGCCGCCGCCGCGCTGCGCGGCCGGTCGGTGCGTGTCTCCGCCCCCGAGATGGTCGCGGAGCTGCGTGAGCTGGCCACGGAGGCGGCCGCGGGCCTCATCGCCGAGGACCCCGCCTACTCGAAGCTGGCGGCCCGGCTGCTGGCCA
Source organism: Streptomyces sp. ATCC 21386 (assembly GCF_018728545.1). Taxonomy (NCBI): domain Bacteria; kingdom Bacillati; phylum Actinomycetota; class Actinomycetes; order Kitasatosporales; family Streptomycetaceae; genus Streptomyces; species Streptomyces sp. ATCC 21386. The sequence goes on along the minus strand of NZ_JAAVVL010000001.1, from coordinate 1,514,710 downwards.
TCGGCATCCGTGCCGAGGCGGCCTCGCAGGGTGTCACGACGTTCACCGAGTCCATCGCCGTGGGCCACCGGGAGGGCCTCGTCGCCGACCGCACGGCCGAGTTCGTCCGCGCCCACGCCGAGCGTCTCGACGCCCTGATCGACCCGGCCGGGGACGACCGCTTCGGCTACTTCGGTCTGCGCACCCTGCACAGCCGCTACCTGCTCCGGCACCCGCTGACCCGCAAGGTCGTCGAGACACCGCAGCACTTCATGCTGCGGGTCGCCGCCGGTCTCGCCGAGGACACGGGAGCCGATCAGGAGGCGGGCCTGCGCGCCCTGGACGAGGTCGCCGCGCTCTACGGGCTCATGAGCCGCCTCGACTACCTCCCCTCCTCGCCCACGCTCTTCAACTCCGGTACGCGACACCCCCAGATGTCGTCCTGCTACCTCCTCGACTCCCCGCTGGACGAGCTGGACTCCATCTACGACCGCTACCACCAGGTGGCCCGCCTCTCGAAGCACGCCGGCGGCATCGGCCTGTCGTACTCCCGCGTCCGCGCGCGCGGTTCGCTGATCCGGGGCACCAACGGACACTCCAACGGCATCGTGCCGTTCCTGAAGACCCTGGACGCCTCGGTCGCCGCCGTGAACCAGGGCGGCCGGCGCAAGGGCGCGGCCGCGGTCTACCTGGAGACCTGGCACGCCGACATCGAGGAGTTCCTGGAGCTGCGCGACAACACGGGCGAGGACGCCCGGCGTACGCACAACCTGAACCTGGCGCACTGGATCCCGGACGAGTTCATGCGCCGGGTGAACGCCGACGAGCAGTGGTCGCTGTTCTCCCCCTCCGACGTACCCGAGCTGGTCGACCTGTGGGGCGAGGAGTTCGAGGCCGCGTACCGCAAGGCGGAGGCGGACGGCCTGGCGAAGAAGACCATCGCGGCCCGTGACCTGTACGGCCGGATGATGCGCACCCTCGCGCAGACCGGCAACGGCTGGATGACCTTCAAGGACGCGGCCAACCGCACGGCGAACCAGACGGCCGAGCCGGGCCATGTCGTCCACTCCTCCAACCTCTGCACGGAGATCCTGGAGGTCACGAACGACGGGGAGACGGCGGTCTGCAACCTGGGTTCGGTGAACCTGGGCGCCTTCGTCGACCCGGCGGCGGGCGACATGGACTGGGCGCGGCTGGACGCGACCGTCCGGACCGCCGTCACCTTCCTCGACCGCGTGGTCGACATCAACTTCTACCCGACCGAGCAGGCGGGCCGCTCCAACGCGAAGTGGCGTCCGGTCGGACTCGGCGCGATGGGCCTCCAGGACGTCTTCTTCCAGCTGCGGCTGCCCTTCGACTCCCCCGAGGCGAAGGCCCTGTCGACGCGGATCGCCGAGCGCGTCATGCTCGCCGCGTACGAGGCCTCGGCCGACCTCGCCGAGCGGTCCGGTCCGCTGCCGGCCTGGGAGAAGACCCGTACGGCGCGCGGCGTGCTGCACCCCGACCACTACGGTGTCGAGACCACCTGGCCGGAGCGCTGGGCGGCCCTGCGTGAGCGCGTCGCGACGACGGGCCTGCGCAACTCCCTGCTCCTCGCCATCGCGCCGACGGCCACCATCGCCTCGATCGCCGGTGTGTACGAGTGCATCGAGCCGCAGGTGTCCAACCTGTTCAAGCGCGAGACGCTGTCCGGGGAGTTCCTCCAGGTCAACTCGTATCTGGTGAAGGACCTGAAGGAGCTGGGCGTCTGGGACGCCCGCACCCGTGAGGCGCTGCGCGAGTCCAACGGCTCGGTGCAGGACTTCGCCTGGATCCCGGCCGACGTACGGGCGCTGTACCGCACGGCCTGGGAGATCCCGCAGCGCGGTCTGATCGACATGGCCGCCGCCCGCACCCCGTACCTGGACCAGTCCCAGTCGCTCAACCTGTTCCTGGAGACGCCGACCATCGGCAAGCTCTCCTCGATGTACGCGTACGCGTGGAAGTCGGGCCTGAAGACCACGTACTACCTGCGTTCCCGCCCGGCGACCCGCATCGCCCGCGCCGCGCAGGGCCAAGGCCAGGGTCAGGGCCAGGCGCAGACGCCGAACCGGCCAGAGAACACCATCCCCGTCCAGCAGTCGGCCGATCCGGATGCCGTCGCCTGCTCCCTTGAGAACCCCGAGTCCTGCGAGGCCTGCCAGTGATGCCCAGCAACCAGAATCTCCTCGACCCCGGCTTCGAGCTGACTCTCCGCCCGATGCGCTACCCGGACTTCTACGAGCGCTACCGGGACGCGATCAAGAACACCTGGACCGTCGAGGAGGTCGACCTCCACTCGGACGTCGCCGACCTCGCGAAGCTCTCCCCCGCCGAGCAGCACCTCATCGGCCGTCTGGTCGCGTTCTTCGCGACGGGCGACTCGATCGTGGCGAACAACCTCGTGCTGACCCTCTACAAGCACATCAACTCCCCCGAGGCGCGGCTCTATCTGAGCCGCCAGCTCTTCGAGGAGGCCGTGCACGTCCAGTTCTATCTGACGCTCCTGGACACCTACCTCCCCGACCCGGAGGACCGGGCGGCCGCCTTCGCGGCGGTGGAGAACATCCCCTCCATCCGGGAGAAGGCGGAGTTCTGCTTCCGGTGGATGGACTCGGTCGAGAAGCTGGACCGGCTGGAGTCCCAGGCGGACCGCCGCCGTTTCCTGCTCAACCTGATCTGCTTCGCGGCGTGCATCGAGGGCCTGTTCTTCTACGGCGCCTTCGCGTACGTCTACTGGTTCCGCAGCCGGGGTCTGCTGCACGGTCTGGCCACCGGCACCAACTGGGTGTTCCGCGACGAGACGATGCACATGTCCTTCGCCTTCGAGGTGGTGGACACCGTCCGCAAGGAGGAGCCGGAGCTCTTCGACGAAGAGCTCCAGCAGCAGGTCACGGACATGCTGAGGGAAGCGGTCGAGGCCGAGCTGCAGTTCGGGCGCGACCTGTGCGGTGACGGACTCCCGGGCATGAACACCGAGTCGATGCGGCAGTACCTGGAATGCGTGGCCGACCAGCGCCTCACGCGCCTCGGCTTCGCCCCGGTGTACGGCTCGGAGAACCCCTTCTCCTTCATGGAGTTGCAGGGCGTCCAGGAGCTCACCAACTTCTTCGAGCGGCGTCCGTCCGCGTACCAGGTCGCGGTGGAGGGCACCGTCGACCTGGACGAGGACTTCTGAGCCGAGCTCCTTCGGGGTGATGGCGTCCCCGGCCGACGTGACCTTCGCGGTCGTCGTCGTGCCGGGGAGATGCCGGAGGGGCCGCCGCCTCGGGGCGTGGGGCCGTGGCCATGGGGCGCCGCATGCCTGACAACGGCGATCAGGCGGGGCGGGCGACGCGGTGCGACGCCGCCACCTGCCTTTCCTGCGTCGCCGGCCTCTCCTGCGACGCCCGCCGGTCCTGCGACGCCCGCTGGAGCTGGCGGTCGATGCGCCGGTCGTGCACGACGCCGATGATCGCGGGCAGCACGACCAGGGCGAGCAGTCCGAGGACGGCCAGTGTTCCGATGAGTCCTTGCAGCTGTGTCGCATCCATGGACACTACTGTCGCGCCGAACGCTCCTGACAAACAGTGGCAGGACTGCCGCACCCCCTCGAATTCCTGCCACTTCCGGGGCACACTGGCAGCATGCTGAAGAACGTGGCCGCCATCCTCATGGACGGCGTGCATCCCTTCGAACTGGGAGTCGTGTGCGAGGTCTTCGGCCTCGACCGCAGCGACGAGGGCCTGCCGGTGTACGACTTCGCGGTCGCGTCGGCGGAGGGTCCCACCCTGCGGACGCACGCGGGCTTCACCATCTCCACCCCGTACGGACTGGACCGGCTCGAAGAGGCCGACCTGGTGGTCGTCCCGGCGGGCGAGAGCTATGTGCACCGGATCTACCCGGCCGACCTGCTGGACGCGCTGCGCCGGGCCGCGGACCGGGGCGCCCGGGTGCTGAGCGTGTGCTCGGGCGTCTTCGTGCTCGGCGCGGCCGGACTGCTGGACGGGCGGCCGTGCGCGGTCCACTGGCGGCACGCCGAGGAGCTGTCCCGGCAGTATCCGCGTGCGGTGGTCGAGCCGGACGTGCTGTACGTCGACGCGGACCCGGTGATCACCTCGGCGGGCACGGCGTCCGGTATCGACGCCTGTCTGCACATCGTCCGCAAGGAGCAGGGGCCGGAGGTCGCGAACAAGATCGCCCGACGGATGGTGGTGCCACCGCACCGCGACGGCGGCCAGGCCCAGTACATCGAGCGGCCGCTGCCGCGCTCGCAGTGCGACACGGTCGGCGAGGTCCTCGTGTGGATGGAGCAGCACCTCGACGAGGAGGTCACCGTCGAGCAGCTCGCCGCCCGCGCGCACATGTCCCCGCGCACCTTCGCCCGCCGCTTCCAGCAGGAGACCGGGACCACCCCGTACCGCTGGATCCTGCGCCAACGGGTGCTGCTGGCCCAGCGGTTGCTGGAGGCGACGGACGAGACGGTGGACGCCATCGCCTGGCGCACCGGCTTCGGCACCGCCGCCGCCCTGCGTCATCAGTTCGTCCGGTCGCTGAACACGACCCCGCAGGCCTACCGCCGCACGTTCCGGGGGCCGGAGGTCGCCTGAGGGCGGGCGCGCCTGCGGGCGGGGCGAGTCGGCTCAGTCGTTGGCGACCACGGGGTAACGGGGCTCGTTCTCGGCCATCTGCCGCAGGGCGTCCTTGCGGTCGCGCTTGGAGAGCCGGTCGATGTAGAGGTAGCCGTACAGGTGGTCGGTCTCGTGCTGGAGGCAGCGCGCGAAGTAGCCGGTGCCGCGCACCTTGATCGGGTTGCCCTTCTCGTCCTGCCCGGTCACCTCGGCGTAGTCGGGGCGGGCGAGCGGCATGTACGCCGTCGGCACGGACAGACAGCCCTCGTTGCTGTCGTCCAACCGGCGCTTCTCGGCGGGGAGTTCGACCAGCTTCGGGTTGCAGATGACACCGGTGTGACGCTTGCCCTCGTCATCGGGGCAGTCGTACACGAAGACCTTCAGATCGACACCGACCTGGTTCGCGGCCAGACCCACGCCCTCCGCCGTGCGCTGGCTGGCGAACATGTCGTCCACCAGCTTGGCCAGCTCGTCGCCGAACTCCGTGACGTCCTTGCACTCCTTGTGCAGCACCGGGTTCCCGACCACGGTGATCGGCAACGACGTGCCACGCTCGCGGTACGCCTGCTCGCGCTCCTCGCAGTCCTCCGTGTCGATGACGAACCCCTCGTCATCGACGGGGAGCACGCCCACGTGCTGCTGATCGGTGTCCTGCTGGGCCATGACAGACGTACGCCTTCCTCAAAACAACAAGCGATGAAGTTGCTGATACAGGGTACGGGGACCGCGCCCCGCAGGAGGGCGCCCCGTCAAGAGCGCCCGTCAGGGGCACGGGGAACTGCGTGAGAAGCCCCACCGAACCGCGGCCGAGAACGAACCGCGCGCCCCCTAACAAACCTCTTCCAGATCCCGCCAGTCACGGGAATCCGGACTGTCGGCCACCCACCCGTCCAGCAACCCCCGAACCAGCGAAGCCGGCGCGGCCACCCCGCACTCCCGCTCCGGCGCCCACAACTGCCCGTCCGTCACGTGTCCCAGCGGCCCGGGATGCCCCGGCTCGCTGTGATCGTGCGGATCGAGATGCTCCCCGTTGCCCTCGTCGGACGGCATCCGTGACTCCGAGCACAGCCGGCACAGCAACCGCACCGACGACGACCAGTCCTCCGCCGCGAACCCCGCGTCCGCCGCGAGCCGCTCCAGGGCGTCCCGGTCCGCCTCGGTCGCGGCCTCCAGCAGCACCACCCAGGTCGGCACGGGGGACGGCGCCCACAACTCGATCTCGTCGAACACCGGATACGCGTGCCCCGCGGCGGTGGTCCGCTCCCCGTGCGGCACGCCGTCGTGCAGGACGACCTCGCCCCAGCGCCGCCCGGACGACGGCAACGGGATGGAGAGCACCTCGATCCGGGCGGGGTCGAGCCGCCGCCCCCACACGACCTCGGCCTCGCCCTCGGGCGAGAGCCGTACGGCCGCGCTGCCGAGGTCCATGCCCACCGGTTCCCCGGAATCGCCGGGTCCGCCACCGGGCTTCGGCCTGGCCGCCCCGCCGGGCACCCGCAACCCGTACGCCTGCCACGCCCTGCGGGCCAGCGGCCAGTCCTGGAGGGCGGTCGCGGCGATGCCCACGTTCCACCAGTCGGGCGCGCCGGTCTCGCGGTCGAGCAGTGCGACGGCCCGCAGTCCGGCCGCTCTCGCCTGTTCCCAGTCGTGCCGGAACTTGTGCAGGAGGGCGAGGTTGAACCAGGACTCGGACAGCCACGGCTCCAGGTCCGCGGCACGTGTCAACAGCGCCCCCGCGTCCTCGTACCGACCGTCGCCGATCAGCGTGAACGCACGATCGGTGGCCTGCCGCCAGGAGGCGGAGGGCCGATGCCGTCCCTTGCCGAAGATCCTCACGATTCCCGCCTGCCAGTTACGGTTCCCGCCTGCCAGTTCCGTCGGAGTGGGCTGGCCGTCGCCCCCGGTACACCCTCTCCCTCGCATCCAACCACGACCGGATGGAGAGGCGCTCATTACCCATGGGTTACCCCACCGCGGGCAAGGTCAGACAGTCTCTCGACAGTACCCGCGCGAGCGACTCCACCACCTCCGGGTGATAGTCCCGGGCCGTGCCCAGCCGCAATTCCTCCAGCGCCCGGAGCGGCCCCTCCGGCCCTGCTTCCCGGACCTTCTCCTCGTATGCGTTCACGGCCCGCACGATGCGCGCGCCGACCGGCTGCTCACGGTACGGATCCGCCTGGCGCTCCACCACCACGGCGACCTCGGCGTCCACCCCGGTCTGCCGCACGACGGCGCCGCCCAGCAGCGCGATCCGGCGCTGCTCGGCCACCGGGAGCCCGGCGGTGGCTCCGGCCGGTACGGGGTCGACGAGGCTCAGCTGGCCGATGTCGTGCATCAGGGCGGCGAACTCGACGACGGTGAGCTGGGACTCGCCGAGTCCCAGCTCACGGCCCACCTCACGGCTCAGCAGGGCCACCCTCCGCGCGTGCCCGGCGGGGGTGTACCCGGCGATCTCCGTGGCGCGGGCCAGGGAGGCAATGGTCTGCCGGTAGGTGGCCCGGACGTGGGCGTACCGCCGCGACGACAGCTGGGTGAGGAGCAGCGGCAACGAGAACACCGGCAGCGCCCACAGCCCGACGACACCGGTCGCCAGGGCCATGACGGCCCCCGTCGCACACACCGCCGACCCTGTTCCGGGCAGCGTCCGCAGTTCGTCCCTCAGCAGCGGGCCGTAGGGCCACCGGGTCCGCGCGTGTGCCATGGCGGCCACGAGCACGGCGTCGCACAGCGCGGTCAGGACGAGCAGCGCGACGAGGAGCAGGGCGTGGGAGGGGCCGCTCCACTGCGCGGGCAGGCCCCGGTGGTGCAGCGGCTGGAAAGCAGAGGGCGGCGAAGGCGACGGTGAGGACGCGCCGGGTGAGGTGGTCGAGGGTCGACCGGCACCCCTTGACCACGTACGGCACACACCCCAGCAGCGCGGCTGCGACGACGACGGCGACGATCTGGAGCACCCCGTGTCCCGTCGGCCGCCCGCCGTTCTCCCCCAGCAGCGCGTAGGCCAGTGCCCCGGCCGCTCCGAGCGGCGCCACATCACGCCCTTCCGCCCCACGCCACCGCGACAGCTCCCCCACGCCCACGAGCACCGCGAACGCGAGGGCGACACCGGGATCGTCGAGACCGCGCCAGAGGGTATGGCCGAGGGCCAGGAGAGCGAGCAGCCCGGCGAGACAGCGCAGACCGACGAGCAGGGTCACGGCACGCGCCCCCCATCGCCACCACGCGCCCCACTTCCGCGTCCGAACCCGGCTTCGCGCCGTTCCGGGCCCGTCCCCGGCTCGCCGCGCGTCCCGCCGAACGGGATGTTCGCGGCGGGTGGGACGTTCCCGCCGGGGTCGGCCGTGACGGTCGGGGCCCAGCCGTGGCGGGCGAGGGCGCGGGTCAGTGCCGTCACCATGACGGGGTCGAACTGGGCGCCCGCACATCGCCGCAGCTCGGCGAGGGCGGCGTCGACGGGGCGTGCCCGGCGGTAGGAGCGGGTGGAGGTCATGGCGTCGAAGGCGTCGGCGACCGCGACGACCCGGGCGAACTCGGGGATCTGGCCGCCGACCAGCCCGTAGGGATACCCGCTCCCGTCCAGCCGCTCGTGATGGTGCAGCACCGCCGCCCGGGCCTCCCCGAGGAAGGAGATCCCGCGCACCATCTCGTGGCCGTACTCGGGATGCAGTTCGACGATCCGCCGTTCCTCGGGCGTCAGCGGACCGTCCTTGCGCAGCAACCGCGTGGGCACTCCGAGCTTCCCCACGTCGTGCAGGATCCCCGCGAACCGGAGGACCTCGGCCCGTTCGTCGTCCATGCCGAGCTCCCGCGCGATCAGCAGGGACGCCTGCCCGACCCGCTCGCTGTGCCCGCGCGTGTAGCCGTCCTTGATGTCGACGGCCTGGACGAGCGCGCGGACGGTCGCCCGGTGCGCCGCCCGCTCCCGGTGGTACTGCGCGAACACCCAGCAGGACACGTACATCGGCAGCAGCACGAGCAGCGCGGCGACGGGCCCGTGCGGGCTGCGCCACAGCACGGCCATCATCAGCCCGGCGAGCCCGTGCACGACGACGGGGGCCAGCGACCGCCAGAAGAGCCCCCGCCAGGCGACGCGCGCCGGTACTCGCTCGGCGAGCGCCAGGATCCCGCCGTCGAGCAGCGTGAGCACCGCGCAGAACACCACGGCCGCGGCCCCGGCGGGCAGCAGCGCGTACGGGAAGTCGGGGCCGGCGAGCGCGTCCGGACCGCCGAGCGCCGCGTGCGTGTGCGACGCGGCCCCCACCGCAAGCACCAGCCGGCCCGCCCGCCAGATCCGGCGCAGTGACCGCGGCCGCTGTTCGACCCGGGAGAGCAAGGCCCCCGGCACGGCCACGAGCGCGGCGGCGGGCACCGGCAGCAGAAAGGCCCCGGCGAGGAGGACGGGGAAGAAGGTGCCCATGCCCTTGGGGGCACGGTGACCCATGAAGGGGCAGCGGGTGATCTGCTCGCACGCGGCGTACAGCGCGGCGAGCAGGGCCACAGCCCCCCACGGGACGTGGCCGCCCGGCAGGGGCGCGAGACAGACCACGGCCCCGAGGACGACACAGGCGACGTACACACGGGCCCATGCCGTCACCGACCCCATGGCACCCTCCCGAGTTCAGGCTCCGGAGCCTAGGACGGGCCGGAACGGGAGGGGACGGCTACGGGTGAATCCCTCGCGCCACGACGGCCGGATTAACCCCTTCGAGTGAAAGCGCCGCCCCCACGCCGACGGCCCCGGTCGACGGCACCGTCATGTCTCTTCGCCGTCCGGGTCGACGGCCGCGCCGTGTCTCGTCGTTCGTCTCAGTGCGCCACATCCGCCGCGAGCGCCTTGCTCAACTGTTCGACGGTCGCCGGGGACTCGCGTTGGAAGGCGGCGAGGTCGAGGCCGTCGTCGCCCATGACGGTCAGCAGGGTGCGTTCGCCCACGGCGACGACGATGACGTGCCCCGCGCCGCACCGGACGACCACCTCGCGAAGGGCCCCGACACCGGACTGGTCGGCCATCCGACGGCTGACACCGAGGGTGGCGGCGGCGAGGGCGGCGACGGACTCGGGGTGGACCTTGTCGACGTCGGCGACGACGAGGAGCCCGTCGACGGTGGACAGGACGCTCTCGGCGACGCCCATCACCCGGTCACGCAGCGAAGCCAGGATGCCGGTCAGCGATTCGGTCGATGCGTGTGGGGTCATGGGCACGTGCTCCTTGGTCCATACGTCTGCGGTGGGTGTGCGGTCCGAGCGGCAGGGGGTGCGGGCGGGCTTTCCCGACGCCCGCTATTCGGGCAGGTGCCGGTCGGGCTCGGGGAGAGCCCGCAGCCCGCGGCGGACACGCCGCAGCATTTCTACGGAGGGTTGGTCGGCGAGCAGTTCCTCGGCCGACAGCAGGGACATGGGCGGGATCGGGGACGGGACGGCCGGGCTGTCCGGCGTGCCGTCCGCGGCGTCGTCGGAAGGACGCGCCGCGCCCCGCACGGGTAACGGCGGCTTCGCGGCGACATCACCGGGTACGGCGCCCGACGGCCGTTCTGCGGCCCGGACGTCGTTGTCGGCGGGCGGCGACGGTCCATCCGCCGTCGCACCGGACGGTGACCGTACGGCCGTGCCGTCACCAGCGCCTGGTGACCGTGGCCGTTCGGCCGCGCCGGCACCGGGCTCGGTGGACGGCGGTCGTACTGGGTTCGTGGGGACGGACGCGGCGTGCGGTGGGGTTTCGGCGGATGGGACCGGACGGTCGTCCGTGGGTGCTCTCGGCACCTGACGCCGTCGGAGGCGGGCGGCCTTGCTGCGTATGCGGCGTTTGCGGGCCGGGTCTCTGTGGGGGCTCACTACCCGCCCTTCGCTCCGAGGCCTCCGGTGGGAGAGCCTCCACCGGGCCTGCGTCTGGGCAGGGGACCGGCTCTGGGTGACGGTTCGTCCGGTGCCGACTGCCCCTGGAGGACCCGGGGGGCGGTGCTGGGTCGGCGGTCGGGGTCCGGCCCGCTCTCCCAGTGGACGGCCCGGCGCGCCTGAAGCCGGACGAGGTCCAGCATGACCGCGTAGAGTCCGCGCCCCCGGGCGAAGGCCATGTCCCGTGGGGTACGGCGGCCGTTGGCGGTCTCGACGAGGTCCTGGTGACGTCGGTTCAGCCGACCGTCGGACTCCGGGGTGCCGTGGCGGCCGACCGGTCGGGGCCGGACCCGGGCAAGTTCTCCCGCGGGGCCCCACAGCCGGGCCAGCAGCGCCATACGGCGGGTGGTCTCCTCGGCCAGCGGCCGCGGCTCGACGCCGGGCCGGGCGAGGAGGGTGGGTTGGCGTTCGGTCAGCTCCCAGCCGCCTGGCGGGCTGAGTGCCATCGCGAAGGCCCCGTCGAACACGGCCGCCGTGCAGACGACCTCCAGTTCGGCCGCGCCGATCAGGCCGGCGCCGATCAGATGGGGGGCGAGCCGGTCCGCGTCGGGCTCGGCGGCGCGGGCCGCGAGCCAGGCGTCGTCGTCGATCCGGCCCGAGGCGAGCAGCGTGGACGTCGCGGTCGGCGCGCCCGGTGTCTCGATCGCTCCGATCAGTCCGTCCCGCAGGTGAATCGTGCCACCGGGGGAGCCGGAGACCCGTACCGTGCCGGTGTAGCCCTCCTGGTGCAGTGCCTGCAGCAGTGCGGGGACGTTGCGTGCCGAGGGAGTCTTCACGCCAGCACCTCGCGCACCCGGTCACCGAGGCTGCGCAGCGCCAGAGCCATGTTCGCCAGGTCACGGTCGAGGCCGGCCGCGAGCAGCAGCGGATCGCCGGCCGTCCGGTCCACGGAGAGCAGCACGTGTTGGCGTCGTCTGCTGGTCACGACCACGCTCTCCAACTCGCCCCCGGCCCCGGCACCGGCCTCGCCGAGCCGGTCGGAGATGAGGGTGGCGAGATCCGAGCACTCCGCCCCCGTCCCGACCTGGGCCGCGTCGCCCGCGACGGCGTAGGTGAGTCCCGTGACCGCGTCGATCAGGGCGAGGCCGGTGACGCCGGGAGAGTCGAGAAGCCGGTCCAGGGAAACCTGGAGCGCGGGCTTCATCTCCTCAAGTCCCCCCATTCGCCCTCCACGTTGACGCGCCGCACAGTACTTTGAACGCCAACTTTCGTAACACACGGGAAAGTTGGCGTTTGTGACCGGTGGGTCACTCGTGTCGATCGTAGTTGGCCGGACAGTGACCGGTCAGCAGCACTGAGGAATTGGGGCAGCAATATGAACATCGAGACCGCACTCAAGGAAGCCATGGCCATCGACGGCGCGGTCGGTGTCGCTCTGGTCGACTACGAGAGCGGGATGTCACTCGGCGCCCTCGGCGGCGGGCAGCACCTCGACCTGGAACTCGCGGCGGCCGGCAACACCGAGGTGGTGCGCGCCAAGATGCGCACTCTGGCGTCCCTCGACATGGACGACGTGATCGAGGACATCCTGATCACTCTGAGCCGGCAGTACCACCTGATCCGCCCCCTGACCAGCAGCAAGGGTTCGCTCTTCCTCTACCTCGCGCTGGATCGCTCCCGCAGCAACCTGGCCCTGGCACGGCACGGCCTGAAGCGCATCGAGAGCGGCCTGGAGGTCTGAGCCCGTTCCACCACCGCACCCCGCACATGACTGAGCCCGTTTCGGGGACGGCCGGGCGGCCGTCCCCGAAACGGGCTCAGCAGAAGGTCAGCCCTCCTGCGGTGTGACCGGCGACGCCGTCACATCATGTTCGGGAACGGTCTGTCCCGATCGGATCAGATCGATCCTGCCCATGACCTTGGCCCGCAGATCGGTGGGCACGTCGTCCTGCCCACAGCAGCGCTTCACCAGCTTCTTGACGGCCTGTTCGAGCCCGTACTTCTCCAGGCAGGGCGAGCACTCCTCGAAGTGGTGCTCGAACTTGGTGCAGTCGGCGTCGGGCATCTCCCGGTCGAGGAACTCGTAGAGATGATCGAGGATTTCGCTGCAATCCGTCTCATGCGGCTCTCCGCAGCTCATGAGCCCGAGCCTTTCGCTTCGTTCGACTCCCCGGCGCCGGCCGGAACCAGCCCACGGTCACGGGCGTAGTCCTCGAGCATGCCGCGCAGTTGACGGCGACCCCGGTGCAGCCGGGACATCACCGTACCGATGGGTGTCCCCATGATGTCGGCGATCTCCTTGTACGCAAAGCCCTCGACATCGGCGAGATAGACGGCGATGCGGAACTCCTCGGGAATCGCCTGCAGCGCCGCCTTCACGTCCGAGTCGGGCAGGTGGTCGAGCGCCTGCGACTCGGCGGAGCGCAGCCCGGTCGACATGTGCGACTCGGCGCGCGCCAGCTGCCAGTCCTCGATCTCCTCGGCCGCGCTGCGCTGGGGTTCGCGCTGCTTCTTGCGGTACGAGTTGATGAAGGTGTTCGTGAGGATGCGGTACAGCCAGGCCTTCAGGTTGGTGCCCTCACGGAACTGGTGGAAGGACGCGTACGCCTTCGCGTACGTCTCCTGCACCAGGTCCTCGGCATCGGCCGGGTTGCGCGTCATGCGCAGTGCGGCCGAGTACATCTGATCGAGGAATTCCAGAGCGTCCCGCTCGAACCGGGCGCTGCGCTCCGCGGCGGTCTCGGTGCCCTCGGGCTGCTCCGCCTGGCCCCGTTCGGTCCCTGCGTCGGTCCCAGTGACCGGACCCACCTCCTCCAGCGTCTGTGCGGTACCGAAACCGGTACCACCAGAATCGGAGGATAGACGACGATCCATGCCCGCCGCCGCCCGAACAGGGCCGCTCTTGGCCGCGTGCAGCACCGTCCAGTCCAGGTCAGCGCGGCTGCTGCGGCTCGGGCAATAGGTCGAACCCATGCGGCGGACTTCCTCTCGTACGGCGGTCAGCACGGTCTTTCGCGCTGTCTGATCCGCACAACCAAGGGCCGCCGCTCCGCATTCCCCCCGCCACCGGAACGGGTCATCGCAGTGACGCGATCCACTCCACGACGCCCTCGGTGATCACCGTCAGCGCCTCGTCCTGCCCGAGGGGCGCCCGCTTCGGCACCGTGAACCCGTGATCGCCGTACGGCACCTCCACGAGCCCGTACCCGCCCTCCGGGAACTCCTCCGGCCTCCCGAACGGATCGTTGCCGCCCTGGACCACGAGGGTGGGCACCCCGGCCCCCAGCAGCTCCTCGGCGCGGGACTTCTCCGGCCTGCCCGGCGGATGCAGCGGAAAGCTCAGCGCCAGTACGGCCGCCGCGCCCAGCTCGGCCGCCGTCCGGCAGGCCACCCGCGCGCCGGCGCTCCGGCCTCCCGCGATCACCGGAAGTCCCGGTTTCGCCAGCGCGGGCCACAGCCCGCGCCAGCCCACGTCCAGCGTCTTCGGCGCGGGCGCGAGCTTCTTCCCGGCGACCCGCCACGGCTGCTCCACCAGGGCCACGGTCACCCCGTGTGCGGGGAGCACGGCGGCGAGGGCCCGCAGATCGCGGGCCTCGATGCCACCGCCGGCGCCGTGGCCGACGGCGAGGACGCGTTCCGGCGCCTCGGCCTCGTACCAGCTGACACGGCCCGTGCCGGCCTCGGTGTCGATCTCTTCCGTCGCTGCTGCCTCGATCTCGGTCACGTCAGAAGAGTGTGCCCTCCTCGGGCCCCTCCAGCTCCTTCAGCAGCTCCGGCCCGTTGTTGCGGACGTTGCTGACGGCAGTGGAGACGGGGTAGGCGCGCATCAGCCCGGCGGGCGGCGGTTCGAGCAGCCCGCGCAGGTCGTCGAGGTCGGTGCGGGCCGGGTCGAGCCAGCCGTCCCACCGGTCCGGCGTCAGCATCAGCGGCATCCGGGGGTGGATCTCGGCCAGCGCGTGCGGGCCGTCCGCGGGGGCCACCGCCAGCGGGGTCGTCTCGGCCTCCGTCGTGATCACCGAGCAGGTCGCCCACCAGGCCCCCGGATGGTCGTCCGGCAGCGTCCTGTCCCGCCAGAACTCGTACAGCCCGGCCATCGCGAAGACGGAACCGTCCGCCGGGAGCACGAAGTACGGCTGCTTGCGCGGCCGCTTCTTCTTCCCCTCGACCTCCAGCTCCCGCTCCCCCTTGCCGGTGACCCACTCGAAGTAGCCGTCGGCGGGCAGGATGCAGCGCCGGGTGGCGAACGCACGGCGGTACGACGGCTTCTCGTGCACGGTCTCGGCGCGGGCGTTGATCATCCGTGCGGCGCCCTCGGGGTTCTTGGACCAGGAGGGCACCAGCCCCCACTTCAGCTTCCGCAGCTGGCGAACCGGCCGCTTGTCGTCGGCGTCCTTCAGAGGGCGGTCGAGAACCGCGTAGACCTCCTTGGTGGGAGCCACGTTGTAATCCGGCTCCAGGCGCTCCTCCGGCTCCCACTTCTCGATCTCAAAGATTCCTGCGAGATCCTCGGGCCTACGACTCGACGCATACCGTCCGCACATAAGTGCCACACTGCCAGGCCCACCCGTCACCCGACCACCACCCCCCGCGAACGGCGCCAGGCGTGGACGCCGTTCGACAACGACCCGAGGGAGCCACCGCAGAACATGGAAAGCACCGCAGCCACCTCGCTGGCCAGCCTGTGGGACGAGGTCTTCGGTACCCAGCCCGACCCGGACCTGTGGGTCGTCATAGCCACCGGGGTCGCCGCGCTCGCGGCGATCGTCCCGCACGGCGTCTGGCGGCTCTCGCGCAACGCCATCACCATCGCGCACGAGGGCGGCCACGGACTGATCGCGCTGCTCACCGGTCGCACCCTCACCGGCATCCGGCTGCACTCCGACACCAGCGGCCTCACGGTCAGCCGCGGCAAGCCCACCGGCCTCGGCATGATCCTCACCGCCGCCGCCGGCTACACCGCTCCCCCGCTCCTCGGCCTCGGCGGCGCCGCCCTCCTCGGCTCCGGCCGCATCACCCTGCTCCTCTGGCTCGCCACGCTCCTGCTGGTCGCCATGCTGGTCATGATCCGCAACGCGTACGGCGCCCTGACCGTCCTTCTCACCGGCGGCACCTTCGTCGTCGTCTCCTGGCTGGCGGGCCCCCAGGTCCAGGCCGCCTTCGCCTACGCGGTGGTCTGGTTCCTGCTGCTGGGAGGCGTACGCCCGGCCTTCGAGCTCCAGGCCAAGCGCCGCCGGGGAGGAGCCGGCGACTCCGACGCGGACCAGCTCTCCCGGCTGACCCATCTCCCGGCGACGGTGTGGCTGGTGATGTTCCACGTGGTGTCGCTGTGCGCGCTGATGGGCGGCGGAAGGTGGCTGCTGGGGCTGTGACAGCGCTGTGATGCAGCCCCGCAGGGGGGCGTCACAGGGGCGCGGGGCGTATCGATGTGCGGCTCCGCCGCGTGGGCGCGATCAGCCCCCACCGGACCCGCGGCTGCCCACGGCGATCACCAGGCGCCCCCTTCGGCGAACCCCTACTAAAGTGGCCGCATGGCCCTGAACGCACAGCCCGCCCTCTGGCCCGCCCCCACCGCGAGCGGAGCCGTCGACGCGACGGTCCACGTCCCGGGGTCCAAGTCGGTCACCAACCGCGCCCTCGTCCTCGCCGCCCTCGCGAGCGAACCCGGCTGGTTGCGCCGCCCCCTCCGTTCCCGCGACACCCTCCTGATGGCGGCCGCCCTGCGCGCGATGGGCGTCGGCATCGAGGAGACCGTCTCCTCCAGCTCCTCCGGCGCGGGCGGCTCCGGCGAGGCCTGGCGCGTCCTGCCCACCGGCCTGCACGGCCCGGCCACGGTCGACGTCGGCAACGCGGGCACGGTCATGCGCTTCCTGCCGCCGGTTGCGGCCCTGGCGGACGGCCCCGTCCGCTTCGACGGCGACCCCCGCTCCTACGAGCGCCCGCTGAACGGCGTGATCGACGCCCTGCGCGTCCTCGGCGCCCGGATCGACGACGACGGCCGGGGCGCGCTCCCCCTGACGGTCCACGGCAGCGGCGCCCTGGACGGCGGCCCGGTGGCGATCGACGCGTCCTCGTCCTCGCAGTTCGTGAGCGCCCTCCTGCTCTCCGCCCCGCGCTTCAACCAGGGCGTAGAGGTCCGCCACACCGGCGCGACCCTCCCCTCGCTCCCCCACATCCGGATGACCGTCGACATGCTGCGCTCGGTGGGCGCCCAGGTGGACACCCCGGAGTCGGGCGGCGAGCCCAACGTCTGGCGGGTCACGCCGGGCGCCCTGCTGGGCCGTGACCTCACGATCGAGCCGGACCTCTCCAACGCGCAGCCGTTCCTGGCGGCGGCCCTGGTGACCGGAGGCAAGATCGTCGTGCCCGACTGGCCCACGCGCACCACCCAGCCCGGTGACCAGCTTCGCGAGATCTTCACGGAGATGGGCGGCACCTGCGAACTGACCGAGTACGGACTGGTGTTCACCGGTTCGGGTGCGATCCACGGCATCGACGTGGACCTGAGCGAGGTGGGCGAGCTGACCCCGGGCATCGCGGCGGTCGCCGCCCTGGCCGACTCCCCCTCCACGCTGCGTGGCGTCGCCCACCTCCGCCTCCACGAGACGGACCGCCTGGCCGCGCTCACCAAGGAGATCAACGAACTCGGCGGCGACGTCACCGAGACCGCCGACGGTCTGCACATCCGCCCGCGCCCGTTGCACGGCGGTGTCTTCCACACCTACGACGACCACCGCATGGCCACCGCCGGCGCGATCATCGGCCTGGCCGTGGAGGGTGTGCGGATCGAGAACGTGGCGACGACGGCCAAGACGCTGCCGGACTTCCCTGACATGTGGACCGGGATGCTCGGGAAGAACTGACGGGCGGGCCGGGATCATGCGCCGTTACGGCAAGCACACCGACGAGGACGACATCCGCAGCCGCCCGAACCGCAAGGGCAACCGTCCCCGGACGAACATCCGCCCCAAGCACGAGGACGCCGCCGAGGGCATGGTCCTCACGGTCGACCGGGGCCGGCTGACCTGTCTCGTCGAGGACCGCGTCGTCCTCGCGATGAAGGCCCGCGAACTGGGACGCAAGGCCGCGGTCGTCGGCGACACGGTGGCCCTCGTGGGCGACCTCTCCGGCAAGAAGGACACCCTCGCCCGGATCGTCCGCATCGCCGGCCGCACGTCGGTCCTACGCCGCACGGCCGACGACGACGACCCGTACGAACGCGTCGTCGTCGCCAACGCCGACCAGCTCGCCATCGTCACCGCCCTCGCCGACCCCGAGCCCCGCCCCCGTCTCATCGACCGCTGCCTGGTGGCGGCCTACGACGGCGGCCTGGACCCGCTCCTGGTCCTCACGAAGTCGGACCTGGCCTCCCCGGACAAACTCCTCGAGCTCTACGGCGACATCGACATCCCGTACGTCGTGACGAGCCGCGAGGAGCTGGAGACGGGCGGCGCCGCCGACCGCGTGCGCGAACACCTCTCAGGGAAGGTCACGGCGTTCGTCGGCCACTCGGGCGTCGGCAAGACGACCCTGGTGAACGCCCTCGTCCCGGAGGACCGGCGCCGCACCACGGGTCATGTCAACGCGGTGACCGGACGCGGCCGGCACACCACGACCTCCGCCCTCGCCCTCCCCCTCGCGGACTCGGACGGTGGCTGGGTCGTGGACACCCCCGGCGTGCGTTCCTTCGGGCTCGCGCACATCGATCCGTCCCGGGTGATCAACGCCTTCCCGGACCTCGTGCCGGGCACGGAGGGCTGCCCGCGCGCGTGCAGCCACGACGAGCAGGACTGCGCGCTGGACCAGTGGGTGGCGGACGGGCACGCGGACCCGGCGCGGCTCTACTCCCTGCGCAGGCTGCTCTCGACACGCGAACGGCGGGAAGGCGACTGACCTCCGCACTGACCTCCGCGTTGTTTGCGCCCCCGTCCACCCGGTAAGTGCATAATCGCACCGAGTCGGACCCAGACCAGACGAGATCAGCCGAGAACAGACGAAGCGGTCACGGAACGTGGGCACACGGGAGGACGAGACATGGCGTGGCTGCTGGTGGTCGTGGCGGGGCTTCTGGAGACCGGATTCGCCGTCTGTCTGAAACTCTCGCACGGCTTCACCAGACTCTGGCCCACGGTCGCCTTCTGCGTCTTCGCCCTCGGCAGCTTCGGCCTGCTGACCCTCTCCCTCAAGAAGCTCGACGTCGGCCCGGCCTACGCCGTCTGGACGGGCATCGGCGCGGCCGGCACCGCGATCTACGGGATGATCTTCCTTGGTGACATCGTGTCGACCTTGAAGATCGTCTCGATCAGCCTGGTGATCGTGGGGGTCGTGGGACTCCAACTCTCGGGCTCGGCCCACTAGTCCGGCCCACCGGCAGTCCGGCCCATGGGTTCAGCCCCACCCCCCGGTCGACACCTAGCCGGGGGTCCGGCTGAGCTGTCGTGGCAGCGCCGTCCGCACGAGGTCCGTGACTCCGCCGTCGAGCGGGGGCGCCGCCACGCACGAGAGAGCGAGCCGCACCGCGAGTTCACAGGACCTGGCCAGCTCCGCCTGGTCCGCCTTGGGGGCGCCCGGCGCGGACAGCGCGACCACGGCCCGCTCCCGCACCAGGGCCACGAAGTCGGCGGGCGCGGGCAGCGGGCCGTCCGCGCGGCGCTGCGCGGGCACCGCGGAGGACGAGCGCACCGCCGCGAGCGTCGGTGACGGCAGCCGCTCGCTCCAGCAGCCGGTGAGCATGGCGCGAATCAGCGCGTTGTTGCGGGAGGCCGCCACGGTCCACTCGGCGGTCGCGGCCAACCGGTCCCGCGAGTCCGCGGGGGTGGCCAGCGCCCGCTCGACGCCCGCCAGATAGCCGTCCGCTTCCCTGCGGACCAGGGCCCTGGCGAGCCCGTCCTTGCTGCCGAACTCGTTGTACAGCGTCTGACGTGACACTCCGGCCACCGCAGCCACGTCCACCATGCGCACGGCGGACCACGGCCGACGCACCAGCGCCGTGTAAGCGGCGTCCAACAAGGATTCCCGCGCTGCAGGCATCATCGCCTCCCTGAATGCGAGCGGGCGGCTCTGGCCCTCAGATTTGACGCGCATCAAGTCGCTGTCAAGGGTTCACGGCACCCCCCAGGGGCGCACACCGGCCAACGTGCGCGGCACGATCCTCCGCACGCGGCGACAGCCCCCACTCATGTGCCCACGGCGGCGAACCCCATACGTACCGCCGCCTCCGCCGGTCCGACCCTTGACCCCTGTAGCCCCGCACCGACCTCGGCGGATACCGTTCGCCACATGGCCGATTACCTCGACGACCTCCGCCTCGCCCACGTCCTCGCGGACGCCGCCGACGCGACCACGATGTCCCGCTTCAAGGCCCTCGACCTCAAGGTCGAGACGAAGCCGGACATGACTCCGGTGAGCGAGGCCGACAAGGCCGCCGAGGAACTCGTCCGCGGCCAACTCCAGCGCGCCCGCCCCCGCGACGCCATCCTCGGAGAGGAGTACGGCGTCGAGGGCACCGGCCCGCGCCGCTGGGTGATCGACCCGATCGACGGCACCAAGAACTACGTCCGGGGCGTCCCCGTCTGGGCCACCCTGATCTCCCTCATGGAGGCTGCCGAGGGCGGCTACCAGCCCGTCGTCGGCGTGGTCTCCGCCCCCGCGCTCGGCCGCCGCTGGTGGGCCGCCAAGGGCCACGGCGCGTTCACCGGCCGCAGCCTGAGTTCGGCCTCCCGCCTGCACGTCTCCCGCGTCGCCGACCTCTCGGACGCCTCCTTCGCGTACTCCTCCCTCAGCGGCTGGGAGGAGCGCGGCCACCTCAACGGCTTCCTGGACCTGACCCGCGAGGTGTGGCGCACCCGCGCGTACGGCGATTTCTGGCCGTACATGATGGTCGCCGAGGGCTGCGTGGACATCTGCGCCGAACCCGAGCTGTCCCTGTGGGACATGGCCGCCAACGCCATCATCGTCACCGAGGCGGGCGGCAGCTTCACCGGCCTCGACGGCCGCCCCGGCCCGCACAGCGGCAACGCGGCGGCCTCGAACGGCCTCCTCCACGACGAGCTCCTGGGCTATCTGAACGAGCGCTACTGAGCCCCGGAATGATCCAGGGCGCCCCGAACTGACCACGCACGCCCTCTTGTTGACCTCTGCTTTACCTGCCACATTGAGAGTCCCCCCACTTGTGAACTTGTGAATCCTTGAACAAAGCGTTCCCGGATTCCCTAGGAGGTGGCTGAACTCCATGCTCGTCCGCGACGCCATGAGCACAGTGGTCCTCACCATCGGCCCCGATCACACCCTCCGACAGGCCGCCGCCCTGATGGCGGCTCGCCGGATCGGCGCGGCCGTGGTCCTCGACCCGGACGCCGGCGGACTCGGCATCCTGACCGAACGCGACGTCCTCGTCTCCGTGGGCCTGGGCCAGAGCCCCGACACCGAGCGCGCCCACGCCCACACCACCACCGACGTCGTGTTCGCCACGCCGTCCTGGACCCTGGAGGAAGCGGCCCGCGCGATGGCCCACGGCGGCTTCCGCCATCTGATCGTCCTCGACGAGGGCGCCCCCATCGGCATCGTCTCGGTACGCGACATCATCCGCTGCTGGGCGCCCGCCCGACAGCCCGCACCGGCGTAGCCACGCCCCTGACGCACGAACGGGCCGGGAGTCTCCTACGAGACCCCGGCCCGCCCCAACGACAAGCGGTCCAACCCCGTTCGGCCGCACAAGGCCTGGACGGCGACCTCCGGGCGCTTGCCGAAGCTTCGTCGATCGATGCCAGATCCTACATTGGACAAAATCTAAGTCAAGCCAAGCTCCAAATTCACACCCGTTCGGGAACTGTTTCCGCTTGCTGTTACGCTGACCGGTATGAGTGACCTTCTGGAGCGGCTGCGCGGACGCGGATGGCGTATGACCGCGCAGCGGCGTGTCGTGGCCGAGGTCCTCGACGGCGAACACGTCCATCTGACAGCCGACGAGGTGCACGCACGCGCTGTCGCCAAGCTGCCCGAGATTTCCCGGGCGACCGTCTACAACACCCTCGGTGAGCTGGTCTCCCTCGGCGAGGTGCTCGAGGTCGCCACGGACCGGCGCGCCAAGCGGTACGACCCGAACGCGCACCGTCCGCACCACCACCTGGTCTGCGCCCGGTGCGGCACGATCCGTGACGTGCACCCGACCGGCAACCCCCTGGCGGACCTCCCCTCCTCCGAGCGCTTCGGCTTCACCGTCTCGGACGTGGAGGTCACCTACCGAGGCGTCTGCCCGAACTGCACCCAGGCGTAGCACCCCTCCCGCACGACGAAGCCCCGGCCGCACAGCGGACGCTGTTGGTAAATCCGCCCCGCTGGATCTCATTCAGCGGGGCGGAGTGCTGCGAAGGGTGAGGTGCGGGTGCGGGCGAGCGGTCTGCCGGTGAGCCAGGCATCGATGCGGGCGAGGTTGATGGCGGCGCCGGTGAAGTGGTGTTGCAGCCGGGTTTTGGCGAGGCCGCGGTAGCGGGATCTGCGCAGGCCGAATGCCTGGACGCCTTGGGAGATGGTGCCCTCGACGCCGGCGCGGTGTCCGTAGCGGCGGCGCCAGTGGTGGGTGTCCTGCTCGGTGCGGGCCTGCTGGAGGATCTCGTGTTCGGCTTTGGGGCGCAGGGTCAGATTGCGGCCGGTTTCGGCGGTGGTGCAGGAAGTCCGCAGTTCACAGGGGGTGCAGTGGCGTTCGGCGAAGCGGACGCGGGTGACCGGGGTGCCGCGGTGGCTCTGGGCGTCTCTCCACTGGACGCTGGTGTGGCCGCCGGGGCAGACGGCCTGGCGTTGCTCCCAGTCGACGGTGAAGCGCGTGCTGTCGAAGACGTCGCCGGTTGCCTGTTGCCGGATGGTGTTCTTCCCGACCGGTCCGACGAGGGTGATGCTGTGATCGCGGCGGGCGTGGTGGATCTGCTCGGCGTCGACGTATCCGGCGTCCAGCAGGTGTTCGTCCGGCACCAGTTGGCGGTCGGCAAGGGCGGTGTGGATGTCCTCCAGCACGGCGTTGTCGGTCACCGGTGCCGGGGTGGTGTGGATGTGGGTGATCAGGTGCGGGGCGTCGGGCTCGCAGGTCTCGCTGAGGTGGACCTTGTATCCGGACCAGGCCAGATCGCGCTTCGCTCCGGTCCTGGCCCCGGGCTCGTGCGGGGTGCGTAAGCGGATCAGGCCGGGCGGGGTGTTCTTCGGCTCCCGCCAGCGCACGGTGCCGTCGACGCGGTGAAACTGCTGCACCCAGGTCTGGCGGAGGAACTCCACCGCGGGAAGACGCTGCAGGCCGGGCGGTGCCGATGTCGACCAGACCGCTTCCAGCAGCACCGTGCCGTCGGCCCCGCACTGGTCGCCGTGCTCGATCCGGGCGGCCCACCGGGACGGGAAACGGCTGTCCTCCGGACGCGCCGAGTACCGGTCGAACCACTCCGGCGCAGCCAACCCCATCAGCCAGTCCCCGGCCGCCTCGGCGATCTGGTTCAAAGCCGCCCGCAGTGTCTCGACCACGAACTCCAGCCGGCTCAGATCCCTGGTCACGGCCAGTACATGGGTGGCGTCCGTGCGCTGCCGGTTACCCGCCTTGACCAGCCCGGCCTCCCCGGCGGCCGTCAGCACCGCGTCGAACACCGCCCGGCCCGCATCCGACTCGGTCAGCCGGGCCCGGAACTCGCTGAGCACGGAGAAGTCGAACCCCACGTCGGCCAGCTCCAGCGACAGGGCGTACTTCCAGTCCAGACGCGAACGGACCGCGTGCGCAGCCTGCCGGTCGGTCAGACCCTCGGCGAACTGCAACACCGACACCAGCGCCAGCCGCGCCGGCGAGACCACCGGCCGCCCCCGCGCCGAGAACAACTCCTCGAAGTCGGCATCGGCGAAGACCGGCCCGAGCGCATCCCGAACCCGCATCACCAGACACCCCTTCGGAAACACCGCACGCGCCAGCCGCGCGGTCTCCTCCGGAATCTCCGCCAGATCCACCCCACGCAACGACACGAACCCACCCCACGAACATGACGACGGCCTGCACAACCCCAACGGGGTCGTGCAGGCCGTCGTCACGCAGGCCCCCGGATTTACCAACAGCGTCCGCACAGCGGCCGGGGCTCTTCTTCGACACCTGAAAGTGAACCTGAACGAAAAACACCGATGGCCCGGAACCTCATGGTTCCGGGCCATCGGCCTTCAGTAGCGGGGACAGGATTTGAACCTGCGACCTCTGGGTTATGAGCCCAGCGAGCTACCGAGCTGCTCCACCCCGCGTCGATGAACAGAACATTACGTCACCCTCGCCGACCAGAGCAAATCCATTAACCACCAGGCCAAACCCGAGCGCACCGGCACCCCGGACCCGACACAGCTGCGGGCAATCGTGCCGCTGGGGCGACACGGGCGAGCGCAGCGGCACCCCGGATCCGACACAGCTGCGGGCGGTCGTGCCGCTGGGGCGGCACGGGTGGGCGCAGCGGCACCCCGCAAGCGCGGGTGAGCGAGACTCCGCCCGCCCAGCACACGCCCCGGGCACCCTCGCAGCCCCCGGGCACGCCCAGCCGGACCCAGAGTCCCCTACGCCGACAACTCGTCCCGCAACGCGTCCCGCAACCGCGCCGCCCGCTCCGCCACCTCGGCCGGCCCGAGCGCCACGGCCCGGTCGGCCCACCGCTTCCCCTCCACCAGCTCACCCCGACGCGCGTAGACGAGGGCGAGCCGCAACGCCGCCCGTCCGTGCCCCGCGTCGGCGGCCCGAGCCCACCACACGGCGGCCTCGGGCTCACTCCCCTCCCGGGCCAGCAGCAGCCCCAGATTGAACGCGCCGTTCCGCGACCCCGACTCCGCCGCGGCCCGGTACCACCGCGCGGCCTCGACCACGTCCCCCCGCCCGGCCGCCAGCATCCCGACGCGCACCTGCGCCCGCCGATGCCCCTGCGACGCGGCCCGCTCGTACCACTCCTCGCACTCGTTCTTCTCCCGCACCGGCTCACCCAGCTCGTGCGCCGGCGCGGGCGGACGGCGCGCGTCGAGCACGGCGGCCAGCCGGTACGCGGCCTCCGCGCTGCCTCCACCGGCGGCGCACCGCAGATGCCGCTCGGCGGCGCGCTCGTCACCGTCCCGCAGTCGCGCTATGGCGACCTGCAGCGCCGCCTCGGTGTGCCCCGCGGCAGCGGCCCGCTCGTACCAGACCAGTGCCGTTGCGTCGTCGCCCCGCCCGGCGAACAGGATGCCCAGGTTGAAGGCGGCGTCGACGCTCCCGGCCTCGGCGGCCTTGGAGAACCACGGCTCCGCACCGGACGCGTCGCCGACCTGGAGCAGCAGGATGGCCAGTGCGTTCGCCGCCTCCCGGTGGCCGGCGTACGCGGCGCGCCGGTACCACTGCTCGGCCTGCGCGGTCCGCCCCTGCTCGGCGCAGAGCAGCCCGAGGTTGTACGCGCCGTTGACGTCCCCCGCGTCCATCGCGGCCCGGTACCAGCGCTCGGCCGTCTGCGTCTCGCCGCGCTCGGCGTGCAGCGCGCCCAGCGCGTTCGCCGCGTTGCCGTTGCCGTCCTGGGCGGCCCGCAGCCACCACACGGCCGCGCTCTCCGTGTCGCCCGCGTCCCGCAGCAGGAACCCGAGCGCGCACGCGGCACGCGGCTCACCGTCCTTCGCGGAGGTCAGGTACCAGCGGCCGGCCTCCTTCAGCTCCCCGCGCCGCTCCAGGATCGCCCCGAGATGCAGCGCGGCCCGCCGGTGCCCGCGCGCGGCGGCCTGCCGGTACCACTGCTCCGCCTCCTCGGCGGCGCTCGCCCCGACACCGTTGTCGGTACCGCGCTCCCCCGCGCCCACGGCCTGCCCGCCGCCGTCCCGCACGGCGGCACGGCCCTCGCGGGGGCCGCTCCCGATCTCGAGCGCCGCACGCGCGATCTTCCGACCTTCGCGCACAGCGGTGCGCTCCTCCTGCTCCGCGCGCTGGTCGAGCGTCCGCGCGAGCCTGTAGGCGGCCTCGCGGTGTCCGCGCTCGGCGGCCACTCTCATCCACCGCTCGGCGGCGGCGTCACTGCGGTGCTCCAGCAGGTCGGCGAGCGCGTACGCGCCCAGCGCGTGCCCCTGCTCGGCGGACTGGCGCAGCCAGTACTCGGCGGCCGGTTCGTCCCCACGCTCGCGGTGGTGCCGGCCGAGCGCGTGCGCGGCGGCGGCGGACCCGGCGACGGCCGCGACCCGCCACCAGCCGGCGGCCTCGTCGGCGTACCCGCGCTGGTGCAGCAGGACGCCCAGGTTGTTGGCGGCCGCCCGGTCCCCGGCCGCGGTGGCGGCCCGCAGACAGGGCTCGGCTCCGTCCAGGTCGCCGCGGCGCAGGAGCATGGCGCCGAGGACACTCATCGCCTCGGTGTCGCCGGCTTCGGCGGCGAGCCGCTGACGCGCCTCCTCGACGGCGTCGCCCGTCTCGACCTCGTCCGCGACCCCCGCGGACTCGACCGACGAGGCGGACTCGGCGGGCAGCACGAAGTCGGCAGGCAGCGCAATGTCGGCAGGCTGCGCAAACCGCCCTGTCTCCAACAGAGTTGCCTTGTCCCCCATAACGTCCATCGTCGCACCACCTGCAACCTGGGTACACCTGGTATACCGCAGCCATTGAGGTCACTACAGCGTTTTGTCGACATGCCCACAGAGCGACAAGTCAAACACAGATTTCCCGAGTACCCCCGCCAACACGTCGAAGGCCCGGATCCTTTGGAGGATCCGGGCCTTCAACTTCAGTAGCGGGGACAGGATTTGAACCTGCGACCTCTGGGTTATGAGCCCAGCGAGCTACCGAGCTGCTCCACCCCGCGCCGTTGCGTTGCAACCGTACCACGGCGCGGGACGGAACCTTGAATCAGCCGCTTCCGGAGCCTCCGTCGCCGCCCTGGTCGCTGTCTTCACTGCCGCTGCCGCCGGTCCCGTCGGCCTTGGACTGCGCGTCCTCGGCCCGCTTCAGCGCGTCCTCCAGGTCCTGTTGGGCCCGGCCGTAGGCCTCCCAGTCGCCGTCCTTGAGGGCCTGCTGCCCCTCGTCGAACGCCTTCTGAGCTTCCTCCAGGGCCTGTTGGACCGTCGGATCGCCCGACGTCGGCGGCTCGTCGGTGCCCTCGTCGGGGTCTTCCGGCGGTGGCTCGGTGGGCGCGCCCTCGGTCTCGAACACCTTGTTGAGCGCCGCGTCGAGGGTGTCCTCGAAAGCCGTGTTGCCGCCGTAGGTGACCAGCACCTTGCGCAGCAACGGGTACTTGAGCCCGCCGCCTCGCACATAGACGGGTTCCACGTAGAGCAGTCCGCCGTCGAGCGGGACCGTCAGGAGGTTGCCGTACTCGACCTGCGAGTCACCTCTCTTGAGGAGGCTGATCGTCTCGGCGATGTCCTGTTCGGAGTTGAACTGGCTCTGGACCTGTTTCGGCCCGTCGATCGGTTCGCTGGTCGGCAGTTTCAGAATTCTGATCTTGCCGTAGTCCTTGGTGCCCGCTTCAGCGTTGACCGCCACGAAGGCACTGAGGTTGTCCCGGCCGTTCGGCGTGAGCGTCGTGGTCAGCGAGAACGCCTGTTCCGTCTGGCCCGGCAGCATCATGCTCAGGTAGTACGGCGGCACCGCGTTGCCCGAGGTGTTGGTCGGGTCGTCCGGGACCTGCCACACCTCGCTGCCGCTGAGGAACGTCTCGGCGTCCTTCACGTGGTAGCGGGTGAGCAGCTCGCGCTGCACCTTGAACAGGTCCTGCGGGTACCGCAGATGGGCCAGCAGCGAGTCGGAGATGTCGTCCTTCGACTCCACCGTGCCCGGGAACGCCTTCATCCAGGTCTTCAGGACCGGGTCCTGGGTGTCCCACTGGTAGAGCTTGACCTGACCCGTGTACGCGTCGACGGTCGCCTTCACCGAGTTGCGGATGTAGTTGACCTGGTTCTGCTGGGCCACCACCGCGCGCTGGCTGTTGTCCGCCGTCAGCGAGTCGGCCGTCGTGTCGCCCAGGGTGGTGCGGGAGGCGTACGGGTACCCGTTGGTGGTGGTGTACGCGTCGACGATCCACTGGATCTTGCCGTCGACGACGGCCGGGTAGGCGTCGCCGTCGATGGTCAGCCACGGCGCGACGGCCTCGACGCGCTCCTTGGGCGTGCGGTTGTACAGGATCCGCGAACCCTCGCCGATGGCACCGGAGTAGAGGATCTGCGGTTCGTTGAACGCCACCGCGTACGCGGCGCGGTTGATGGGGCTGGAGAGGTTGACCCCGCTGCCGCCCTTGTAGCTGGTGGTCTTCTCACCGCTGTCGTCGGAGTAGTCGATCTCCTTCTGGGGACCGCCGACGATCGAGTACTGGGTGGTCTTCTCGCCGTAGTAGACCCGCTGCTGGTACTCGCCGAGGTCGCCCTTGGACGGCAGGTCGGACTCGGTGAAGACCGGGCGGCCTCCGGAGGTGGCCTCGGTGCCCTTGGCGGCGACCACGCCGTACCCGTGCGTGTAACGGAAGTGGTCGTTGATCCAGTTGTTCTTCGGGATGCCGGCGAGGTTCAGCTCGCGCAGGCCGATGACCGTGTCCTGCTCCGCGCCGTCCTCATTGCTGTACCGGTCGACGTCCAGGTTCGTGGGGAACGCGTAGTAGTTCCTCATCTGCTGGAGCTGCTGGAACGTCGGCGAGACGATGTTCGGGTCGAGCATGCGGATGCTGGCCGTGGTGTCGGCGTCCTTGCGGAGCTTGGCCTTGTCCGTGGTGTCGCTCACACCCGAGTACTCCTGGACATCGGTCCCGTCGATGCCGTAGGCCTGCCGGGTCGCCGCCAGGTTCTTCTCGACGTACGGCGCTTCCTTGGCCTGCTCGTTCGGCTGGACCTGGAACTTCTGCACGATGGCCGGGTACAGCCCGCCGATGAGGATCGCGGAGAGGACCATCAGACCGAAGCCGATGACCGGCAGCTGCCAGGTGCGCCGCCAGATGGTGGCGAAGAACAGCAGCGCGCAGATCACGGCGATGCAGAACAGGATCGTCTTGGCCGGCAGGTACGCGTTCGCGTCGACGTACCGCAGGCCGGTCCAGTTGCCCGTGGCCTTGAAGTCGCTGGACTTCACCGCGAGCCCGTAGCGGTCGAGCCAGTAGGCGACCGCCTTCAGCGCGACGAAGATGCCGAGGAGCACCGACAGGTGCCCGGTGGCCGCGGCGGTGGCACGCGCTCCCGGCGAGGTGACCCTGAGGCCGCCGTAGAGGTAGTGCGTGAGCGCTGCGGCGATCACCGAGAGCACGGCGGCGGCGAAGCCGAAACCGAGCAGGAAGCGGTACCAGGGCAGGTCGAAGGCGTAGAAGGCCACGTCCAGGTCGAACTGGGGGTCCTTCTGCCCGAAGGGCACCCCGTTCACCCACATCAGCCAGGTGCGCCACTGCCCGGAGGCGGAGGCACCGGCGATGAGGCCGACCAGGGAGGTGATCCCGAGGAGCAGCCACTTCTTGTAGGGCGCGATGCCCATCCGGTACCTGTCGAGGCTCTGCTGCTCCATCGACATCGCGCTCAGCGGCGGCCGCAGCCGGTGCGCCAGCCAGATGTTGAAGCCGACCGAGGCCGACATCAGCAGCCCGAAGACGAAGAAGAGCCCGATCTTCGTCCACAGCGTGGTGGTGAAGACGGAGGAGTACTTCACCGACCGGTACCAGAGCCAGTCCGTCCAGAACCCCGCGAACATGACGAACGCCATGCCGAGGACGGCTAGGACGCCCAGCGTCATGAGCAGGGTCCGGACACGTCGGGACGGTCGGCCCACTCTGATCCGCGGCCCCGTCGGGCCTCCGCCGCGGTCCGGCATCTGGAAAGCCAAGGTGCGCACCTCGAAGTTCGCTGTCGATACGTCAGGCCCGCGTCTACGGACCCTCCAGCGGGCCCCGTGATCGCAGGGGCCTCACCTATGCAACTTACTCACGCTTTACTCGGTTCCCGCTTCCGGGAACGAACGAGGCAGGATTGTGACCATGTCCAACACTCCCATGGCAGCGAACCCCCTCACCCGGGCCGTGCTCGAGATCGACGAGTACGCCTCGGGCCTCGGCTGGGACCAGCCCGCTCGCCTCTTCGCCCTCGTGGATACCGCGCGTCTGCGGGCCCAGGAACCCGCGCTCGCGGACCAGCTCGGTCTGCAGGAAGCGTCCGAGGCCTCCGGTCTCACCCCGATCGAGCAGGACGAGATCCCCGCCGGCAAGGCGCTGGACGAGTTCCTCGGCACCATCGCCTGGCCCGACGCGGTGGTCGGCTGCGCCCTGACCGTGGAGCGTCTGATGCTGCCGCCGTCCGCCGAGGCATCCGTCCCGGAGGACCTGGACGGGGCCCGGCTCACCAAGTGGGTGGCCTCCCACCCCGACCGCCAGGAGGTCCGGATGACGGTCGCCGTCCTGCGCGACGGCTCCCGCGACTCGGCCCTGCGCCTGCGCGAGAAGGACACCCCCACGGAGGTCCTCACCGGCCCCGAACTGGTCCCGGGCCTGGCGGAGGCCCTGTCCGCGACCTTCGTGGACTGATCCCCGACCGCACCACCCTCGGGCCCACGACGACCGGGTCCGAGACGATCGGATCCACGACGGGTCGGGTCCACGGCACTCGGATCTACGACGATCCGATCTACGACTGTGGGGCGCCCTCCGAGCCGGAGGGCGCCCCCACGCGCGCGTGCGCCGTCACCTCGCTCCTGTCAGCCCTTGGTGCTGCACTTCGGCAGGTCGGCCGTGTCGCCGGAGCGGATGTCCTTGAGGGCCCCGAGGGCGTCCTCGATGGTGTCGACCTTGACGAGGGTGAGTCCGTCGGGGGTGTCCTTGGCGGCCGCGGCGCAGTTGTCCTTGGGCGTCAGGAAGTACTCGGCGCCCTTGTCACGCGCGCCGACCGTCTTCATCTCGATGCCGCCGATGGGGCCGACCTTGCCCTCGTCGTCGATCGTGCCGGTGCCGGCCACGAACTTGCCGCCCGTGAGGTTGCCCGGGGTCAGCTTGTCGTAGATACCGAGGGCGAACATCAGTCCGGCGCTCGGGCCGCCGACGTCCGCGAGCTTGATGTCGATGGTGAACGGAAAGGTGTGGTCGGTCCCGGCGGAGATCCCGACGATCGCCCGCTCCGCGCCCGTGTCGTCGGACTTGGCCGTGGTGATCGTGACCTTCTCGGTCTCGGTCGCCGTCCTGTTCGCCTTCTCGGCGGCGGCCTGCGCCTTCGCGGGCACGATGACGAAGTCCACGTCCTCGCCGGGCTTGTGTTCGGTGACCAGCTTCGCGACGTCCTCGGGCGCCTTGACCGCCGTGCCGTCGACGGACTTGATCACGTCACCGGCGTGCAGTTTGCCCTCGGCCGGTGAGTCCTTGAGGACGGTGGAGACGATCACCCAGGACTTCACCGGGATGTCCAGCTCCTTCAGGGCGGCGACCTTCGCGCTCTCCTGCGACTGGCTGAACTCCTCGGCGTTCTCCTGGGTCGACTGCTCCTCGGTCTTGCCGTCGGGGTAGAGCGTGTCGTGCGGGACGACCTTGTTGTCGTGTGCCAGCCAGCCGTACACGGCCTCGACGAGGTTCATCCTGTAGTCGGCGCTGGTCACACGGACCGTGGTCATGTTCAGGTGACCCGTCGTCGCGTACGTCTTGCGTCCTGAGATCTGCAGCACCGGCTCGCCGCCGTGCTTCCCGAGCGTGTTCACCGTCGGCCCCGGCGACATCTCCGAATACGGCACGGGAATGATCACTCCCGCGCACAGGAGCGCGATCAGCATCAGGGTGGAGGCGAGCATCGTCGCGGTGCGGCGTGGCATGGAACGACAGTACGGGACAGGCCTGTCAGTGCACCGTCGGGGCCGTCCGTCCGGGGCGGCCGATGTGGGCACTAGCCGCCGGTGTGGGACCGCTCCATGGCCTCGCGGAAGCGCGAGTATCCCGCGAGCTCGGTGCCGTCCTCGATGCTCCTGCGGTTCCGGCTGGCCCAGCCACCCCACAGTCCGGCACCGATCGCGGCCACCAGTGGAATCAGCAACCAGGCGAGCGCCGCCATGCCGGCCTCCCAACCCCTATGAAGCAACCACAACTGACTGATCAGCAGATTATCCGTCCGTCCCGTCAACGCTCTCGCCGGGGGCCGGGTTACGCAACCGGAACGCGCATGGGCGATCGCGGTCACGCCATCAACAAGCTCCGACCCATTCATCG
Organism: Streptomyces sp. ATCC 21386; assembly: GCF_018728545.1. Taxonomy (NCBI): domain Bacteria; kingdom Bacillati; phylum Actinomycetota; class Actinomycetes; order Kitasatosporales; family Streptomycetaceae; genus Streptomyces; species Streptomyces sp. ATCC 21386. Next base: position 1,483,134 of record NZ_JAAVVL010000001.1, on the reverse strand, counting down.
GTGCCGTCGGAGAACCGCTGGTGCTTCCAGATGGGCACCTCGTGCTTCAGGTCGTCGATCAGCCTGCGGCACGCCTCGAAGGCCTCGCCCCGATGCGGACAGGACACGGCGACGACCACGGCCAGGTCCCCGACTTTCAGATTCCCCACCCGGTGCACGGCCGCGAGCGCCCGCACGGGGTAGTCGGCGACGACCTTCTCCGCGATCCGCCGCATCTCGGCCTCGGCCGTCGGGTGGCACGAATAGCCGAGCTCGTCGACATCGGCCCCGCCGTCGTGGTTCCGCACGGTCCCCACGAACAGCGCGGTCCCCCCGGCCGCGTCGTCCCCGACCGCCCGGAACACCTCGTCGAGGGAGAGCGCCGCCTCCCGGATCGCGATCAGCTTGATGGGCTCCGCGGCCCCCCGCTCACCAGGGTGATCATCATTCACAGCCATACCCCCATCGTGCCTCACCCGCGCCCCGGACCGGCCGGAGCACCCGTCAACGTCTGCCCCGGGCCTTCCGCGCCCGCCGCACCAGCGCCGCCGTACCCAGCAGCGCGACCGTCGCACCGGCGGCACCCGCGGCCGTCGCGTCCTTCCGCCCCAGCCGTCGTCCGGCCACGGTGTGCCGCCCGGCGACCTCCTCCAGCAGCTCCGCGAGCACTTCCTCGTTCGTCCACAGCGGCCGCCACCCGGCGTCGTGCAACCGGCTCCCGCTCACCACCCACGGGTACATCGTGTACGCCAGGTCCCCCGCCGGTGACGGCGTGAGCCCGATCCGGTGCAGCCGGGCGGCGGCCCCGAGCGCAACCGCGGACGGCAGCTCCATGCGCCGGATCCCGCTGAGCTCCTCGACCTCCTCCTGCTCCAGCCACCCCTCGCACCCGACGGCGAGCTCCCCGTCGACCTTCTCCAGCACGGCGTACTCCAGCGCCCCGCAGAGGTCCTCGACGTGACAGAACTGCCAGGCCGGTCGCGACCCCGCCACCACCAGCAGCCGCGGCGACTCGAAATACCTGGTCAGCGCCGTGTCCGTCCCGCCGACCAGGGTCGCGGGACGCACCACGGTGACATTGAGGCCAGGATGGGCGCGCGGCGCCCGGCGCGCGAGCCGCTCGATCTCCAGCAGGTCGCCGACCCCCGTGGCCTCGGCGGTCGCCCGCAGCTCGGCGTCCTCCGAGAGCGGCAGCTCGTTGTCGGGCAGCGCCCCGTAGACCATCGCCGACGTGCACAACACGACGCGGTGCACCCCGGCCGCGGCCGCCGCCGTGAGCACGGTCTGCGTGCCGCGCACGTTGTACGCGCTGCGGGCCGCCGAGTCGGTGCCCAGGTCGAGGTCGACGGCCAGGTGCACCACCACGTCGGCCCCGCGCAGCTTCTCGGCGATCGCCGGGTCCCGCACGTCGAGGATGTGCCACTGGGCGGACGCGCACTCGCCGCGCCGCTCATCGATGGCGATGACCTGCCGGATCTCGTCGGACTCGGCGAGCCGCTCGGTGAGCAGCGCTCCTACGCCGGACGCGGCACCGGTGACCGCGACGACGGGCCCGCGCACGGCGGGACTGGTTGAGTGGTTTCGCGCTGCGCGAACCTGCGGATCTGGGGAACTCACCGGGCGTCTCCAGCGGTTGTCTTCAGTACGAACGCGGGTGACGCGTGCGTACCAGGTGGCATCCATCCTGCCGCAGGCCTTCGGTCGGCGGAGCACCGAGGCCTTAACCCGCCGTGGTGTCTACGCTGGGTGGTGTTCGGGCAGCCGTGCCGTCGGAGAAACCCGATGGCCCTATCAGCCGAGGAATCCCGTGAGTGACACCCCATTCGGATTCGGCCTTCCGCCGGAGGAGCCGGACGACGGCGACGAGGGCAAGAAGAAGGACCAGCAGAGCGGTGGTGGTCAGGGCCCGGCCAACCCGTTCGGTTTCGGGTTCCCCGGGGCCGGCGGCCCCGGCGCCGACAATCCGTTCGCCGCGATGTTCGGTTCCATGAACCCCACCGACCTGGGCGCCGCCTTCCAGCAGCTGGGCCAGATGCTCTCGTACGAGGGCGGCCCGGTGAACTGGGACATGGCCAAGCAGATCGCCCGCCAGACGGTCTCCCAGGGGACCGCCGACGGCACGAAGGACGAGAGCGTCGGCCCCGCCGAGCGCACCGCCGTCGAGGAGGCCGTCCGCCTGGCCGATCTCTGGCTGGACGACGCGACGTCCCTGCCGTCCGGCGCCGGCTCCGCCGTGGCGTGGAGCCGCGCGGAGTGGGTGGAGGCGACCCTGCCCGCCTGGAAGGAGCTGGTCGACCCGGTGGCCGAGCGGGTCGGCGGCGCCATGGGCGACATCCTGCCCGAGGAGATGCAGGCCATGGCCGGCCCGCTGATCGGCATGATGAAGTCGATGGGCGGCGCCATGTTCGGCCAGCAGATCGGGCAGGCCGTGGGCGTGCTCGCGGGCGAGGTCGTCGGATCCACCGACGTCGGCCTGCCGCTCGGACCGGCCGGCAAGGCCGCGCTGCTGCCGCTGAACGTGGAGGCGTTCGGCAAGGACCTGGGCGTCGGCAAGGACGAGGTGCGGCTCTATCTGGCCCTGCGCGAGGCCGCCCACCAGCGTCTCTTCGCGCACGTGCCGTGGCTGCGCTCGCACCTGTTCGGCGCCGTCGAGGGCTATGCGCGCGGGATCAAGGTCGACACGGCCAAGCTGGAGGACGTGGTCGGGCAGTTCGACCCGCAGAACCCCGAGGAGCTGCAGCAGGCGCTCCAGCAGGGCATGTTCCAGCCGGAGGACACCCCGGCGCAGAAGGCGGCTCTGGCCCGTCTGGAGACCGCCCTGGCGCTGGTGGAGGGCTGGGTGGACGCGGTGGTGCACGCCGCCGCGAAGCCGCGCCTGTCGTCCGCGGACGCCCTGCGGGAGACCCTGCGCCGCCGCCGTGCCACCGGTGGTCCGGCCGAGCAGACCTTCGCCACGCTGATCGGTCTGGAGCTGCGCCCCCGCCGCCTGCGCGACGCCTCCCGCCTGTGGGCGTCCCTCACGGACGCGCGCGGTGTCGACGGCCGCGACGCCCTGTGGGCCCACCCCGACATGCTGCCCACCGCCTCCGACCTGGACGACCCGGACGGCTTCGTCCACCGCGAGCAGATGGACTTCTCCGAGCTGGACAAGATGCTCGGCGAGGCCGCCGGGGGCGGTTCCACCGAGAAGCCCGACCTCAAGAAGAAGGACGACGACACCGAGTGAGTCTGCACGACGACGCGGTCCTCGTACTGAAGAGCTACGAGGACCAAGCCGAGCTGCGCCAGGCGTACCTCGACCACCTCGCGGCCCACCCGGACGGCATGTGGAAGGCGTGCGGCGCCGGACACATCACGGCGAGCGGCCTGGTGATCGACCCCGAGCGCGGCCGGGTGCTGCTCACCCTCCACAGGAAGCTGCGCATGTGGCTCCAGATGGGCGGCCACTGCGAGCCGGGGGACACCTCCCTCGCGGACTCCGCGCTCCGTGAGGCCACGGAGGAGTCCGGCATCGCCGGCCTGACGCTCCTGCCGGGCGGCCCGGTCCGCCTGGACCGCCATCACACCCCGTGCGCCTGGCATCTGGACGTCCAGTACGCGGCCCTCGCCCCGGCCGACGCGGTGGAAGCGATCAGCGACGAGTCCCTCGACCTGCGCTGGTTCGCCTACGACGAGGTCCCGACCGTGGCCGACGATTCGGTCGTCCGCCTGCTGGAGGCCACGCGGGCGCGCCTCTGACCTCGCTCTTTCGCGTGGCGGGGGCGGCCTGACGGCATGATGCCGCTGGGCGGTGGGCATGCCCCTGCCGGGGGCACGAACGCGGTAAGGGGCGCCCGCAAGGCGGAACGCCCCTTACACATCCGCCCGATCACAGCGGCGCCCGTTCCCTCAAGGGCACGGCGCATCCGTCCATCGGCGCTTCGCTCAGTTGCGGCTGCCCCCGAGGGAGTTGCCGCTCAGTCCGCCCGCGCCCATGCCGAACTGTCCGAGAACTCCGGACGTCCGCAGGTGCTGCGGCGGAAGCAGCTCGCTCGGCTGCACCAGGACGTGCCCGTGGCCGCCGAAGTGCATCTCCCAGCCCTCACCGGTGGATCCCCTGCGGCGCCACACGGCGGACGTGGAGGTCGGCGCCTGGAGCTGTGTGCGCAGCGAGGTGGACCAGGCGATGACGGCGTCCGAGTCGACACAGATGTTCTTCTCGGGCGTCACCTCCAGCGCGAGCGGCTCTCCCGAGGTCATCAGGACGACCTTGCCGCCACCGGACAGCTCCAGGTTGTACGCGCCCGCCGAGGCCACCTCGACGGCGCTGTCCACGGCGACGATGCCGACGTTCAGCGAGCCGTCGAACGCCAGGACGGCGGAGGAGTCGACGGTGATGCCGCGGCCGACCTCCATGATGTGCAGGTACTGCGCGAAGTTGGCGAGATACACGACCCCGTTGCCCTTGCAGCGCATGAGTTCGAGCCGCTCACCGGTCATCCGCTCGGCATTGCGCCAGCTGCGGTTGCGGTACTGGCTGTCGAAGTCGACCTGCCCCTCGAACGCGACCATGGCGCCCTGACGAGCCAGGACGGGACTGCTGCCGATGGTGAGGTCGGTCTTGAGCAGTTGCGGGTTCTGCAGTGTGTAGCGCTCGGTGTGGTTCACCGGGATGTGCGCGAAGAGTGTGCTGTGCATGGTGTGCTGTTCTCCTCTCAGCGCCGGTCAGCCACGGATCTTGAAACGGTCGCCGGTGTCCTCGCTGGGCTGGACGACCACGAAGCCCCGCCCCTTGAACCCGATCTGGAAGGCCTCCCCGCTGCCCCGGCCGATGAGCGCACCGGCCTTGATGGTGCGACGGGCCTTCATGTCGAGGCCGTCGGTCCAGGCGATCAGCGCGTCCGGGTCGACGTAGGTCTCCCGTTCGGCGCAGTCGAGGGAGATCGGCACGCCCCGGCTGACCAGGGCGACCCATCCGGTGCCCCGGATCACGAGGTTGGTGAGGCCCGAGCCGGAGAGCTTGGCGAGGCCCTTGACCGGCTCGATGGAGAGCTGGAGGGAGGCGTCGCAGGCCAGCAGGGTCGGGCCGTTGACCGACAGCGCCTCGTTGTTCAGGTGGAGGACGAGGACATCGCCGCCGTAGTCGGCGAGGTACAGGTCCCCGTCGCCGCGGCAGAGCATGAGCTTGCCGCCCTCGCCGGTGACCATCTCCTCCGCGCTGCGCCGCAGCGTGGCGGGCGGGCCGTCGAACTGCACGTAGCCGTCGTACGCGATCATCGAGCCGGCCTTGGCCAGGAGGTCCTGGCCGGTGACCATGGTGACCTTGAGCGTCTTGGAGCTGTGCACGCTCATACGGACGCCGGTGGAGGCGGAGCGGTGCGCGTTGAGTGTCTGAAGGTCCATGCTCTGCCTCACACCTCGAAGGGCTGGACGACGACGAAGTTGCCGGGAGCGCCGCGGAACTGGAGGTTGACGGCCTCCTGCGTCTGCCGGGCGTATCCGGAGCGGCGCAGCCTGAGCGAGGTCGTGGTGACGGCCTGTGCGCCGGCGGACCAGGCGATGACGGCGTTGCCGTCGACGTAGGTGGCCGGTCCGACGGGCAGCACGACGGGAACACCGCGCGTCTTGACGACGACCGCGCCCGTACCGGAGAAGAGCATGCTGAACAGGCCGCCGCCGGGGAGGCCCGCGCCCTCGATACGGCGGATCTCGGTGTCCAGGGACTCGTCGAAGGCGAGGACGCCACGGGCGCTGGTGTAGAGCTGCTCGTTCTCCAGTCGGATGACGAAGAGCCGGCTGGCCTCGTCGGCGAGGAACACCTCACCGTCCCCGGAACACCGCATCAGGGCCATGCCCTGGCCGGTGAGCTGGCCCGTCAACTTGCCGAGCAGGCCGGAACCCTTGTGGGCGAAGTCGATGTCGCCCTGGTAGGCGACCATGCTGCCCTGCTTGGCGAGGATGTTGGCGCCCTTGGTGAGCGTCGCTCGCACCAGCTGCGGGTTCTGCTCGGTCCAGCGGTCCCCGACGGGGGCCTCGGAGTACTTCGTCAGAACGACTCGCAGCCCTGCCTCCGGCGGCACCGGCGCGAGCTGTGTCCCGCCGCCGAAAGGCTGTGCCTGGCCCGGGAAGGCACCCGGGGCGCCCGGGGGCGTGAACGGGCCGCCTTGCGGAGCCGCACCCGGCGGGGTGAAGGGGCCGCCCTGCGGCGCGGCACCGGGAGGCGTGAAGGGCCCACCCTGCGGCGGGGCGCCGGGCGGGGTGAACGGCCCACCCTGCGGCGGTGCGGCCGGGGGCGGCACGGTGCCGCCGGGCGGCGTGTGCAGGGGCGCGGCGATCGTGGGAGCAGCGTGCACGGAGGGCGAGGGCGCCGGCGGCGCGAACGGCTGTGTGGGCGCCGGGGCGGCCGGAGCCACGGGGGCGCCGAACGCGGGCGGGGCGAACCCGGGCGCGGCGTCGGCCTGCGGCTGCTGCGGTGCGGCGGGCTCCTCCTCGGCGACCTCGCCGCCGAAGTTCTTCAGCAGCGCGTCGAGGCCGCCGTCGAAGCCCTGCCCGACGGCCGCGAACCGCCAGACGTCCTTCAGATAGAAGTCGCCCAGCATCACGGCACGCTCGGTGGAGAACTCCGAGCCGTCGAACGGATACCTGGCCACTTCCTCGCCGCCCGCGACGATACGGACGTAGCCGGGGGCGATCTGCGACATCTGCCCGTTGCCGTCGATCGTCGCCGTGAAGGACAGCTTCTGGATCTGCGGCGGGATCTTGTCGAGGGTGACACGGAAGGACTCGGTGTCACCCGACTGGGCGCCCAGGAGCTGGATGGACTCCTCGGGGGTCTTCGGCTGGTTGAAGAAGACGAAGTAACGGTCGTCCGAGAGCCGTTCGTCGGCGTCCAGTCCGAAGCAACTGATGTCGAAGGTCAGCCCGGGGGCGGAGATCTGTACGCCTACATACAGATCCGTGCCCGCGGTGAGGTCACTGATCTTGGCCTTGTGGCCGCGTTGGAATTCCCTGGCCATGCGTAACGACCGTCCCCCATCCCGAAAGTGCGTGCGCCTGCGAGTGCGTCGCGCCAGGCTAACCGCAAAGTCCTGGGGCGTACGAGGCCGGTACAGAGACGGTACAAAAGCGCGACTTCGGTCACCGGTTCCACAAACGCACACGCGCGCGTGAAGCGCGTGTTCCGGGACACCCCCGCTCGGGGCACCCGCCGTGCGGCGCCCTCGGGCCCCGGGTCACGGGCCGTGTCTCAGCGAACAGCCGCGCGAGGTGTCACTCGTCCCGTGTGACGGGCAGGTGGGGGAGGCGGTCGGCGGCGACCACCCCTTCGAGGTAGCCCCGAGCACGCTCGGTGCGCGGATAGGCGTCCAGCAGCTGCCAGAAGCGGGGGCCGTGCCCTGGTACGAGCAGGTGTGCGAGTTCATGCAGGAGGACGTAGTCGACGACGTACTCCGGCATGCCCTGCAGCCGGTGCGAGAGGCGGATGCTGCCCTCGGCCGGGGTGCACGACCCCCAGCGGGTGTTCTGGTTGGTGACCCAGCGCACGGAGGTGGGCCGGGCGCGACCGCCGAAGTACTGGTCCGAGAGCCGGGCGGCCCGCTCCGACAGCTCGGTGTCACCGAGGCGCCTCTTGCTCTCCTGTGCGGCCAGCTTGTCGAGCATGACCGTCACCCAGCGCTGCTCCTCCGCCTCGGACATCCGTGCGGGGATGAGCACGACGGTGCGATCGCCCTCGCGGTACGCGGAGACCGTTCTGCGCCGTCGCGCGCTCCTGCGAACCTCGATCGCGCTCGCCCCCGAGCCGCTCGGCGGCTGGCTCGTCGTGCTGCGCGGTGGCTTTGCGGCGCGGTGCAGTGGGTCGGCGGGCACGCCCCGACGTTACCCGCTGCACATGGGGGAAGTCCCGCCTCCGGGACGGTTCGATATCGATCCGCACCCCGAGCGCCTGATTTGTACGACGAATGCCGTCGCCTGTGGACAACTCTCGACAGGCATCGTCGCTGTCCGTGCATGCTGGCATTCGTCGGCGGACCAGGCACTCGCACCGCCGGCGGACGGAACCGATCTCTGGCTACGGGGGCCGATCATGCATCCGATGGTGAAGCCCGCGCTCCGGCGCGGCTGGCGGGATCTCAACACCGTGCAGTTCGGTCTGGCACCGGCGCACGCCATGGTGCTGGGCCCGATGGACACGACGACGGGCAGTTTCCTCGCTCTGCTCGACGGCACACGAGGGTTGCCGCTCCTGCGCGACGAGGGACGCCGCATGGGTCTGCCGGACGGGCATGTGGACTGCTTGGTGGAGCGCTTGTCCCGGTCCGGCCTGCTGGACGACGCGACGGGCGGCGGCCCGGCCGCTGACGACCTGCGCGCCAAACCGGACGTCCTGGACCGGCTGCGGCCCGACGCCGCCACGCTCTCTCTGATCACCTCCGAGCCGGGCGACGCCATGGGTCGTCTGGCCGCGCGCCGATCACTGAGAGTGCAGGTGCGGGGTGCGGGGCGGGTGGGATCGGTGCTCGCCTCCCTGTTGTCGGGTGCGGGGGTCGGCGAGGTCGACGTCCGCGACGTCGGCCGGGTGGAGCCGTGCGACGTCGCCCCGGGCGGGCTGTCCGCCGAATCGATCGGCGAACGCAGGGACACGGCGGCCCGCCGGGCCGCCCGGCACGCGGCGCCCGATCGTCCGCCACGGCGTCGCCGCGGCTCCCGGCCTCCTTCCACTCCGTCGGCCGGAGAGCGGACGGCGAACCGTCTCCGCGAGGAGTCCGGGTTCTCGCTGGTGATCCTCGCCCCACGGGACGGCGCCGATGTCCACGCTCCCAGGCCCATGGCCGCCGAGCCGCTCGTCTCCTCGGGTACGCCCCACCTCTACGCGGGTGTGGTCGAGGGGACGGGCGTGGTCGGCCCTCTGGTCCTGCCCGGTGAGACGGGTTGCGCGGGTTGCCTGGAACAGAGCCGCACCGATCGCGACGAGACGTGGCCGCGGCTGGTCGCACAGTGGCGGTCCGGACGTCCGCACCAACTGGAGGCGTGCGACCTCGCCCTGGCCACGACCGTCGCCGCACTGGCCGCGGCGCACGCGCTCGCCTTCCTGGACGGGCGGACTCCGTCCAGCGTGGGCGCCCGCTGGGAGGTCTCGGTACCGGGGTTGGACTGGCACCCGCGTCCGCTGTGGCCGCACCCCGCATGTTCCTGCAAAGCCGCTGAAAACGGTGCCGCCGGGAAAGGTAACGGGGAACACACCGCAAAGGAGGGGGAAGCGCACGAGACAATGGCGGGGCATCAGCGGTCAACGAGGTTGTCCCGCAAGGCACACGCGGCACGGCCTGCTGGGAGTTGGAGGGCGCATGTCTGATCTTCCCCGGAAGGCGGTCACCCGGACCGCCAAGCTCGCCGCGCTTCCGCTCGGCATCGCAGGCCGGGCCACCTGGGGACTCGGCAAGCGAATCGTCGGCGAGTCGGCGGAGCTCGTGGGCCGTGAACTCCAGCAGCGCACGGCGGAGCAGCTGTTCAAGGTCCTGGGCGAGCTGAAGGGCGGGGCGATGAAGTTCGGGCAGGCCCTGTCCGTCTTCGAGTCGGCACTTCCCGAGGAGGTCGCGGGCCCCTACCGCGCGGCTCTGACGAAGCTCCAGGACGCGGCACCACCGATGCCGACCCGCACGGTGCACGCCGTGCTGGAGGAGCGCATCGGCGCGGACTGGCAGGAGCTTTTCCTGGAGTTCGAGGACAAGCCGGCCGCCGCGGCCTCCATCGGCCAGGTGCACCGAGCGGTGTGGCACGACGGCCGAGAGGTCGCCGTCAAGGTGCAGTACCCGGGCGCCGGCGAGGCTCTCCTCTCCGACCTCGGTCAACTGAGCCGGTTCGCGCGTCTGCTGGGCCCGTTGATCCCCGGCATGGACATCAAGCCGCTCATCGCGGAACTGCGGGACCGTGTCTCCGAAGAGCTCGACTACGGCCTGGAGGCCCAGGCCCAGCAGGCGCACGCGGAGGAGTTCGAGGACGACCCGGACGTGGTGGTCCCGGCAGTGGTGCACCAGTGCGAGCAGGTGCTGGTGACCGAATGGATGGAGGGCACCCCTCTGTCCGAGGTGATCACCGACGGCACTCAGGAGCAGCGCGACCGGGCGGGCCAGCTGCTGACCCGCTTCCTCTTCTCAGGTCCGGCCCGCACCGGCCTCCTGCACGCCGACCCGCACCCGGGGAACTTCCGCCTGCTGCCGGACGAGAAGAGTGGATGGCGCCTGGGCGTCCTCGACTTCGGCACGGTGGACCGACTGCCGGGTGGCCTGCCGGCCCCGATCGGCGAGGCCCTGCGGCTGACCATCGACGGCGAGGCCGAGGCGGTCTACGAGATGCTCTGCACGGAAGGCTTCGTGAAGGAGTCGATAGAGCTGGACCCGGACGCCGTCCTCGACTATCTGCACCCCATCATCGAACCGGTCCGGGCGGACGAGTTCACCTTCGCCCGCGGCTGGATGCGCAGCCAGGCCGCTCGGATCGCCGACCCGCGCTCCCCCGCCCACCAGTTGGGCAAGCAGCTGAATCTGCCCCCGTCCTACCTCCTCATCCACCGGGTGACCCTGAGCACCATCGGCGTCCTGTGCCAGCTCGGCGCGACGGTCCGTATGCGCGACGAGCTGGAGGAGTGGCTGCCGGGTTTCCTGCCCGAGGAGGAAGGCGAGGGCGAGTCGGCCGCGGAGGCGTAACCGGTCCGGTCGAGGGCGGGTTCACCACCAGGCCGAGTCCAACCTGCCTTCGATCGCACGCAGGTTCTCCCTGGCGCAGGTCTCGCAGAAGTAGCGCCTTGCCCCGTTCTCCACGGAACAGATCCACAGAGGTCGAGGGGCGTCGGCGGTGGTGCCGCAGCGGGCGCACACGAGGGTCTGGGGTTCCGCGGCGGGGCCGCCCTGGTCACTGTCCCCGGAAAGACTCGTCACTCGGCGACGATATCGCCGCCCTCGGCGGATGCGTGGGCACAACGCACCGCGGGGGCCGGTCCCTTCGGACCGGCCCCCGCGGGGAGCCACTACTGGTGGTGATGTGCCTGTCCAGGCCGGGTCATGCCGGTCGCCGTGTGGCGACTACTGCATGACCGCCATGGCGAGCGCACGGCGGGCGCGCAGCGAGGCGCGCTCGGCCCGGCGCTGCATCCGCTGAGCGACCGCCAGGCGCATGGCCCGGCGTTCCTGCTCAGCCTGGTGCAGGCGCTCGTGCATATGCGCACGAGCCAGGGCTTCTGGCATGAGATGCATCTCTCGGGTCCTGTTCTGGCGCGAGGCGTTCGCACCGGTGGTGGTGAAATCAGGTGTCGCGGAGCCGGCGGGCTCGCTCGTGGACGGCTTCATCGGGGCCTGCTTCTTGGGGTCGTGCGTGAGGGGGCGGTCGATCGTTCCGGTGATGTTCATGCCGTGACCGGGTTCTTGCGCGGGCGACCACGAGGCCGCTTGCGGGCCACGACGACACCCTGGACGAAGAGCTCGCCACCCCAGACGCCCCAGGGCTCACGCCGCTCCTTGGCGCCCGCGAGGCAGGCCTCCATCAGCGGGCAGGTGCGGCAGAGGGACTTGGCGTACTCGACATCGGCCGGCGACTCGGCGAAGAAGACCTCCGGGTCGTAGGAACGGCAGGGGACGGGTACGCCGAGGTTCTCGATGGCGTCGTCGAGCGCGGTGAGCGCGGTGAGCGGGGTCAAGGTGGAGTCCTCCGTGAGGCCGGGCGGGGGGATCGTTTCGGAAGGCGGTACGGACGGGGCGTGCGCTTCGAGTTGCACGGTTCGTCTTCCTCGTCTGGTCGTTCCGGCCTGTTGGCCGGTGGCGGCTGGTACCGGGTTCTTTTCTTGTCCCGAGGCCCCTTCGCTCTGTAGTCCCTGGTCAGGGACAAACAGAAGGGCCGCGGATCCCGGATGGGGTTCCGCGGCCCTGAAGGCGCCGGCCTGATCGTCGATCAGGCTGGATCACTCCAGGGTTCAGGCCCACGGAAGGCCCACATCAGGTGGTGCTGCGTCGTCTGCTTCCGGAATCCGGCACCGGCCGCCGCGAAGGCATAGGCCTGGGCCTGTGCCTCTACTGCTGCTTCCAGTGCCTTGGTCGGTCGCTCATTGCGCTCACGGACGGGGAGACCCGCCAGAGACACGGAGGACGCCGGACGGCCGCCACTGATGGCGGACAGACCGGTACCCAGGTTCGAGACACCGAGCATGCACAGGGAGACGGCCGAGCGATCGGTCATTTTGACCGTGCTGATGTAGCTGGTGTTGATGCTGATCACTGGACTCGCCTCCTCTCGGCGTCTATGGGAACCGGTGTGAACCGATCCGACGGATATGAAGTACATCACGAAACCAGGGCCTTCGAGAAGGCCGCTGCTCTCGTGCCTAAGAACCTATGGGGATTGCTGGGGCATGCGCAAACTATTTTTTCGACGAGTTCGTATCAGTCGTTCTCGTCCTCGTACCCAGGCTCCCGACCTGCACAGATGTCGAGAACATCGGCGCCGTAGCGCTGCAGCTTGCGGGCGCGGACGCCGGGGATGCGACCGAGTTCAACCGGAGTGCTCGGCCCCGCTTCCGCGATCGCCATCAGAGTCCGGTCCGTGAAGACACAGAAGTCGGGTTGGCCGCTGCGCTGCGCCTGGACCGCGCGCCATTCGCGCAGGCGCTCGTAGAGGCCCTCGTCCATGTCGGAGGGGCAGTCCTCGCAGCGCATCAGCTTCATCTCGCCGGCGTCCCGCAGGGTGCGCCCGCAGACCCGGCAGCGGGCCGGGGTCCGGCTGGTGCGGCGTGGCGCCGTCGCCGCGGCGGCACCGCCCCCGAGGTCGCCCGTCCGGCCTCCCGGGGAGCCCGGTTCGACGCCCCCGGAGCCGCCCGTGCCGGTCCTTCCCGCTGTAGCGGTCGATCCGGGGCGCAGGCCGTTGAGGAATCTGCTGGGGCGGCGGTTGGGACGGCTGCCGGGCGAGCGGGACAGGGCCCAGGAGACGGAGAGGTGTTCGCGTGCGCGGGTGACGCCCACGTAAAGGAGCCGTCGCTCCTCCTCGATCTGTTCGTCCGTCCTCGCGTAGGTGATCGGCATCATGCCCTCGGCGACCCCGACGAGGAAGACGACGTCCCACTCCAGGCCCTTGGCGGAGTGCAGCGAGGCGAGGGTGACGCCCTGGACGGTCGGGGCGTGCTGGGCGCCCGCCCGTTCGTCGAGCTCCTTGACCAGGTCGCCGAGTGTGGCGTCGGGCTTGGCGGCGGCGAAGTCATGGGCCAGGTTCACCAGGGCCGCCAGTGACTCCCAGCGTTCCCTGACCGCTCCGGAGCCCGCCGGTGGTTCGCCGGTCCAGCCCTCGCCGGACAGCACGGCCCGTACCTGTGAGGGGAGGTCGACGGCGTCCTCGAGGAGCGTGTCGTTGCCGCCGAAGCGCGCGGCCGCCCTCAGCGCGGCCCCCGCCTTGCGTACCTCGGGGCGGTCGAAGAATCGTTCCGCGCCGCGCAGCTGATAAGGCACTCCGGCGTCCGCGAGAGCCTGTTCGTAGGTCTCGGACTGGGAGTTCGTGCGGAACAGGACGGCGATCTCGCTGGCGGGGACTCCGGAGGCGATGAGGTCACGGATGCGGCGGGCTGCTCCCTCGGCCTCGGCGGGCTCGTCCGCATACTCGGTGTACCGGGGCTCGGGGCCCGGGGGTCGCTGGGAGATCAGTTCGAGGCGGTGGTCGGCGGCCCGGCCGCGGGCCTGGGAGAGCAGGCCGTTGGCGAGGTGGACCACCTGTGGGGTGGAGCGGTAGTCGCGGACGAGTTTGACGACGGTGGCCCCGGGGTGGCGGTGGCGGAAGTCGAGTAGATGGTCGGGAGTTGCGCCGGTGAACGAATAGATCGTCTGGCTGGCGTCGCCCACGACGCACAGGTCGTCCCGGTCGCCGAGCCACAGTTCCAGCAGGCGCTGCTGGAGAGGGCTGACGTCCTGGTACTCGTCGACCACGAAGTGCTGGTACTGGGAGCGGACCTGCTCGGCGATGTCGTGGCGGTCCTGGAGGATACCGACCGTGAGCAGGAGGACGTCCTCGAAGTCGATGACGGCCCGTTCGCGCTTCAGGTCCTCGTACGTGGCGTAGATCTGGGCGATCTCGGCGGGGTCGCGGGGGGCTTCGCGGCCGTGCTTGGCGGTCGCGGCGACGTAGTCGGCGGGGACGGTGCGGGTGACCTTCGACCACTCGATCTCGGCGGCCGCGTCGCGTAGTTCGTTGCGATCGAGACGGATGCGGCAGGCGGCTGCGGCGTCCGCGACGAGCTGGATCTTGCGGTCGACGATGCGCGGCATGCCGCCGCCGACTGCTTTCGGCCAGAAGTACTGGAGTTGGCGCAGTGCGGCAGAGTGGAACGTCCGGGCCTGGACACCGGCGGCGCCGAGCTGGCGGAGCCGGCCGCGCATCTCTCCTGCGGCGCGGTTGGTGAAGGTGACGGCGAGCACGCTGGCGGGCTGGAGCATGCCGGCCCGCACTCCGTAGGCGATGCGGTGGGTGATCGCCCTGGTCTTGCCCGTACCGGCGCCGGCCAGCACGCACACCGGACCGTGCAGGGCGGTGGCCACCGCGCGCTGCTCGGGGTCGAGCCCTTCGAGCACCGCGTCGGCCGAGTCGGGGACCTGCGGGAAGAGGGTGGAATGCGTTGCTGGTGTCACATGGCCATGCTGCCAGGTCGCCGGAGACGGCTGAGCAAGTTGTCCACAGGCAAGCTCTCGGAGTCGTACTAATGCGGCAGGCGCCGCTGTGTTCCGGTGTGCCGACGCGGGTGCAGCGGTGGTGGACGCCACCCGAGTGGGGGAATGGCGGGCCTGTCGCGTACGTTCCACTCACTGCTACCACGCACCCCCCAGACCGTGAAGGAGCGCCAGGGACATGTCGGGCACTGTGACGATGTACAGCACCACGTGGTGCGGCTACTGCCGTCGGCTGAAGAGCCAGATGGACCGCGAGGGCATCACGTACAACGAGATCAACATCGAGCACGACCCGGAGTCCGCCGCGTTCGTGGAGAAGGCGAACGGCGGGAACCAGACGGTGCCCACCGTCCTCTTCCCGGACGGCTCGACGCTCACGAACCCTTCGCTGGCGCAGGTCAAGCAGAAGATCGGCGTGTAACCACGGACCGGCTTCAGCCCGTGTGACCTCGTGTGGGCAGGGGCTTGCCGTACCAGAGTTCGATCAGTCGGGCCGCGATCGAGATGCCGTAGGGAGACACGACCTCCCCGGACTCGAACGCGGCCCGCAGTTCTTCGCGGGAGAACCAGCGGGCCTCGTGGATCTCGTCGCCGTCGACATCGACGGTGGTCGAGGTGGCCCGGGCCATGAATCCCAGCATGAGGCTGGAGGGGAAGGGCCAGGGCTGGCTGGCGACGTACTCGACGTGACCGACCGTGATGCCGACCTCTTCCTGGACCTCGCGCCGCACGGACTGCTCGATGGACTCACCGGGCTCCACGAAGCCCGCGAGGGTGGAGAACCGCCCCTCGGGCCAGTGGACCTGGCGGCCGAGCAGGATGCGGTCCTCGTCGTCCGTGACCGCCATGATCACCGCCGGGTCGGTGCGCGGGTAGTGCTCGGCGCCGCAGGCGGGGCAGCGCCGGATGTGTCCGGCCGCCGCGATGACGGTGCGCTCGCCGCAGCGGGAGCAGAAGCGGTGGGTCCGCTGCCAGTTCTCCAGGCCGACCGCGTGCACCATGAGGCCCGTGTCACGGGGCGACAGCAGCATGCCCGCCTCCCGCAGCCCGGCCGGGCGTGCCGACTGGTCCATGCGGCCGGGGAGCGCGTCCTTCTGGAGTGCGAAATAGCTCACACCGTCGGCGTCGGTCCCCAGGAAGTAGCGGTGCGCCTCGGTGAGCGGGGCCTCGAAGGAGGGCGTCATGACGAGTTCGGTGGCGCCGTCCGCGGTCTCGTCTATGAGGACCTGACCGCCGGAGACCACGAAGCAGCGGGTCGTGGGGTGGCTCCAGGCCGCCGCGAGCCAGGCCTCGTCGAGCCGGTGGTAGGCGGCCCGGTCGATGCCGCTGGGGGCGGTGAGCGCGATGGGTCGGTCGGCGGTGTGGTCGGTCCAGGTGGTCACGGGTGCTTCCAACTCCCCCGGTGAAACGGTTGATGGGGCGGGGCGGTTCGGCGGGGCGTGCGGTGGGCTGGGCGTGCCGGGGCGGTCGGGTCTCTTCAGTGTGCCTCGTGGGTGCTTTCGGCCAGCTCGCCCCAGAGGTACGCGCTGGTCTCGACGCCCTTGAGGAGCAGATCGAGTTCGACCTTCTCGTTGGGGGCGTGCCAGCCGTCGGAGGGGACGGAGATGCCCAGGAAGAGGACGGGGGCGCCGAGGACTTCCTGGAGGTCGGCGGCCGGGCCGGAGCCGCCCTCGCGCGTGTGGCGGACGGGCTGCTGGAACGCACGGCCCATGGCCCGTACGACCGCCCGCAGGGCAGGGTGGTCCAGGGGCGTCAGGCAGGGGCGGGTGGAGCCGGTGAACGTGATCTCGTGCCGGATCCCGGCGGGGATGCGTTCGGCGGCCCAGGCGGTGACCGCCTTCTCGATGTGGTCGGGGTCCTGACCGGCCACCAGGCGGAAGGACAGCTTCGCCATGGCCGAGGACGGGATGATCGTCTTGCTTCCGGCGCCCTGATAGCCGCCGCCGATGCCGTTGACCTCGGCGGTCGGGCGGGCCCAGATGCGTTCCAGGGTGGTGTGACCGGCCTCACCGTGCGCCGCGGTCGACCTGGCCGTGTGCAGCCATCGTTCCTCGTCGAAGGGCAGTTCGGCGAAGAGTTCACGCTCGCGGTGGGTGAGTTCGACGACGCCGTCGTAGAACCCGGGGATCGCCACCCGCGCGTGCTCGTCGTGCAGGGCGGCGACGAGACGGGCGATCTCGGTGGCCGGGTTCGGTACGGCGCCGCCGAAGGAGCCGGAGTGGATGTCCTGGTCGGGGCCGTACAGCCGGATCTCGCACTCGGCGAGGCCGCGCATGCCGGTGCAGACGGTGGGGGTGTCCTCGGCCCACATTCCGGTGTCGGAGACGACCACCGCGTCGGCGGCGAGCCGTTCGGCCCGGGCCTCGACGAGGGCGCGGAAGTGCGGGGAGCCGGATTCCTCCTCGCCCTCGATCAGCATCTTCAGGTGGACGGCGGGGGCGGTGCGGCCGGTGGCGGCGAGGTGGGCGCGGACACCGAGTGTGTGGAAGAACACCTGCCCCTTGTCGTCGGCCGCCCCGCGCGCGTGGAGCCGGTTCCCACGGATCACGGGGTCGAACGGCTCGGTGTCCCAGCCGTCCTCGCGCGCCGCGGGCTGCACGTCGTGGTGGCCGTAGACCAGCACCGTGGGTGCGTCGGCGTCCGTGGAGGGCCATTCCGCGAAGACCGCGGGCGCTCCCGCCGTCTCCCAGACCTCCGCCGTCGGGAAGCCGGTCTCCCGGAGCTTGGCGGCCAGCCACTCGGCGCTGCGCCGTACGTCCGTCGCGTGTTCGGGCTGGGCCGAGACCGACGGGATGCGCAGCCACTCCACGAGGTCGTCGAGGAAGGCGGCACGGTGGTTCTCGATGTACGTACGGACGACGCTGACGTCGCTGTCAACGGACTGGCTCATGCTCCCGAGCCTATCGGCCCGCGGCGGCATGCTCGTCCGGCGGTTCGTCCGTGAACGCCTCCGGTCCGTCCGCCGACGGCTCCGGTCCCTCCGTGG
This sequence comes from Streptomyces sp. ATCC 21386, assembly GCF_018728545.1. Lineage (NCBI taxonomy): Bacteria > Bacillati > Actinomycetota > Actinomycetes > Kitasatosporales > Streptomycetaceae > Streptomyces > Streptomyces sp. ATCC 21386. Next base: position 1,465,497 of record NZ_JAAVVL010000001.1, on the reverse strand, counting down.
CCGAATCCGGTCCCTCTTCGGTACCGGATTCCTCCAGGAGCATTCTTTCCAGTGCGTCCCGGCCGGGGAGGTTGGCCGGCCGGACGACGGCTCCGGTGCGGACGTACAGGAAGGCGGCGTCGACTGACTCCAGGGGCACGCCCTGCTGCTCGGCCCAGGCCAGCCGGTAGACGGCGAGCTGGAGCGGGTCGGCGGCGCGGGTGCGGCTGGTCTTCCAGTCGACGATCTCGTACATCGTCGTCCCGTCCCCGTGGTCCGCCCGGTAGACGGCGTCGATGCGGCCGCGCACGACCCGGCCGGCGATGTCGATCTGGAAGGGGGCCTCGACCCGGTGCGGGGTGCGGTGCGCGTACGGCGTGCGTTCGAATGCCTCCTTGAGGGCCTCCAGGTCCAGTTCGTCCGCGATCTCGGCCTCGCTGCCGGGCAGTTCGTCGGGCTCCAGCATGGGCAGCCTCAGCTCTTCGAAACGGGCCTCCAGCCAGGCGTGGAAACGGGTGCCGCGCCGGGCCGCGGGCTGCGGGGGGCGCGGCATGGGGCGGGCGAGTTCCTGCGCGAAGCCGTCCGGATCGGCGGCGAGACGCATCAGCTGCGAGGTGGTCAGCGACGGCGGCAGGGGTACGTCGGTGACCTTCGCGCGCGCTCGCACGAGTTCCCCGGTGAGGGCGTCCAGGTCGCGGTCCCACGAGGCGACGGTGCGGGCCTCCTCCGGCGTGAGCCCGGACGCGCCGGGATGCCTGCGGGCGTGCGGCACGGCGGGCGTGCGCCCGTGCGGCGCGGGACGGTCCACGCGCGCGTGGGGGCTCTGCGCGGTGCCCACGCGCGCGTGCGGGCCCTGTGCGGGACGGTCCGACGACCAGGAGTCCCAGTCGTCGGTGTCCTCGTCGATGAAGGGGGCGTCGTCCTCGTCGATGAGGGACGCGTAGTCCCCGTCGATGAAGGGGTCAGCGTCCGCGTCGATGGGCGGTTCGTCCGGGAAGTCCTCCTCTGCGGCCCCCGGATGCGTGTCCTCGTGGGTAGCCGCGCGGTCCAGGTGGGCCAGGACGGTCCGGGCCGCCGCCCTGCGGCGCATCAGAGCCGCGTCGTCGAGCGGGAGCGGCCAGGCGTGATCGGCCGCCGTCGCGTGCAGAGCGGGGTTCTCGGCGTCCTCCTCCGGCTCGTCGGCCCATGCCTCGATCTCGCCGTGCCCGGCGGCACAGTGGTCGTACAGGGCCTTGAGGAAGTCGGACGGCCCGCGGGGGCGCTTCTGGGACGGGCCCCACCAGTGGCCGGAGCCGAGGAGCAGGGAGCGGGGGCGGGTGAACGTCACGTAGCCGAGGCGGAGTTCCTCGGTGTGCTGGTGGTCCTTCATGGCCTCTTGGAATGCCTTCAGGCCGCGCGAGTCCCATGCCTCGACGTCCGGGAGGGTGTCGGCGTCGCCGCGCAGCTCGTGCGGCAGGACCTTGCCCTGGGCGGTCCACTTCTCCCGGCCCTGGGTGCTGGGGAAGGTGCCGGTGACCAGACCGGGTACGGCGACGACGTCCCATTCCAGGCCCTTGGACTTGTGGGCGGTGAGGACCTTGACGGTGTTCTCTCCCCCCGGCAGGGCGTTGTCGAGGCCCTTCTCGTACTGGGCGGCCGTGCGCAGGAAGCCGAGGAAGGCGAGGAGGGAGGCCTCTCCGGCGCTGTTGGCGGCGAAGGAGGCGGCGATGTCCAGGAAGTTGGACAGGGTCTCGCGGCGGCGGGCGGCGAGCGCGTGGGGGGAGGCGGAGAGTTCCACCTCCAGGCCGGTGACGGCGAGGACCCGGTGGAGGACGTCCATGAGCGGGTCGGCGAGCGAACGGCGCAGGTCGCGCAGTTCGGCGGCGAGCCGGGCGAACCGGACGCGCGCGTCCGTCGAGAACGGCAGGCCGTCGTCCTCCGCCTCGGCTTCGAGGGGGAGTTCCAGGAAGGTGTCCAGGGCGTCCGCCAGCGAGATCACCTCGGACGGGTCGACGCCCTCGACGGCCGCGGCGAGTCGGCGGTCCGGGTCGGCGTCGCCGTCCACGCGCGCGTGGGACACGAGCAGCCTGGCCCGGCGCCCGAGGAGGGCGAGGTCGCGGGGTCCGATCCGCCAGCGCGGGCCGGTGAGGAGGCGGACGAGGGAGGCGTTGGCACCGGGGTCCTGGAGGACCTCGCAGACCGCGACGAGGTCGGCGACCTCGGGGAGGTGGAGCAGTCCGGAGAGGCCGACGACCTCGACCGGGATGTCCCGGGCGACGAGCGCGCCCTGGATCTCGGCGAAGTCGGTGGCGGTGCGGCACAGGACCGCGATCTCGCCGGGTTCCTTGCCGGTGCGCACCAGGTGGGCGATGGTGTCGGCGAGCCAGTCCAGTTCCTCGGCGTGCGTGTTCAGCAGGGCGCAGCGGACCACACCGTCGCGTTCGGCGCCGGGGGCGGGCCGGAGGGCCTCCACGCCCGCGTGCATGGCCCGCAGGGGCTCCGCGAGACCGTTGGCGAGGTCGAGCAGACGGCCGCCGCTGCGGCGGTTCTCGCTGAGCGACTGGCGGGTCGCGGGGCTGCCGTCGGGGTGGGCGAAGTGCTCGGGGAAGTCGTCGAGGTTGGCGACGGAGGCGCCGCGCCAGCCGTAGATCGCCTGGCAGGGGTCGCCCACGGCCGTCACGGGATGGCCGGTGCCGCCCCCGAACAGACCTGACAGCAGGACGCGCTGGGCGACCGAGGTGTCCTGGTACTCGTCGAGCAGGACCACGCGGAACTCGTCCCGCAGGATGCGCCCCACCTCGGGGAGTCGGGCGAGGCCGGCGGACAGGGCGATCTGGTCGCCGAAGTCGAGGAGGTCCCGCTCGCGCTTGGCCGCGCGGTAGCGGCCGACCAGTTCGGTGAGTTCGCGTCGCGCCGCGGCCGCCTCGGGGACCTTGCGCAGATCCGCGTTGGTGAGCTTGACATGCTCCAGTTCACGCAGCAGGTCGGCGTCGTACGCGCGCAGGTCCTCGGGTCGTACGAGGTGCTCGGCGAGTTCGGAATCGAGGGTCAGCAGGTCGCTGACCAGGTCGGGGAAGGAGCGGGTCAGGGCCGGGTACGGGCCCGGGGACTCCCTGAGCACGCGCGCGGCGAGCTGGTAGCGGGTGGCGTCGGCGAGGAGCCGGGAGGTGGGTTCCAGGCCGATGCGCAGGCCGTGGTCGGTCAGCAGGCGACCCGCGAAGGCGTGGTACGTGGAGATGACCGGCTCGCCCGGCGGGTTGTCCGGGTCGATCACGTCCGGGTCGGTGATGCCCGCTTTGACCAGTGCCTTGCGTACGCGCTCGGCGAGTTCTCCCGCGGCCTTGTTCGTGAACGTCAGGCCCAGCACCTGTTCGGGGGCGACCTGTCCGGTGCCGACCAGCCACACTACGCGCGCGGCCATCACGGTGGTCTTGCCCGACCCGGCACCCGCCACGATCACCTGCGGCGCGGGCGGCGCGACGACGCAGGCCGTCTGCTCCGGGGTGAACGGGATGCCGAGGAGCTCCTTGAGCTGCTCGGGATCGCTGATACGGGCGGACATTCCAGAGAGGCTAGCGCCGACCACTGACAGCGGCCGTCGGGCCGCCGAGCGGGCACGGTCACTCGACCACGTGACGGCCTTCGGGGCGGGCGCTGCACGATGCCCGGAAAGCGCAGTGTGCACAGTGTTGTCCGGCGGTCGGGGAGAAACGCTCGTCCAGAACCTTGCCCGCGGCGGTCGCCAGGAGATCCGCCACCCACTCCCCTTCCGCACCCTCGACGGGGCCCTGCGCCTGCACCTTGGGGAGGCTCTCGCCACCGTTCTTCTTGGCGGCGCCCTGGCGCAGCTGGACGAGTTCGGCACCGCCCGGTTCGGGACGCACGCCGCCGAAGGGCTCGTCGACAGCCCCCTCGCGGACCGCGAGCTGGTACACGGCGAGCTGGGGGTGGCGGCTCACCTCGGCGGAACTCACGGACTGCTTGCCGGTCTTGAAGTCGACGACGTAGGCACGGCCCTCGGTGTCGGTCTCGACACGGTCCATGGAGCCCCGGATGCGCACTTCGTAGTCGCCCGCCTCGAGGGTGACGTCGAAGTCGTGCTCGCTGGCCACCGGGGCCCGCCCCGCTCGGTCCATGACATGCCACTGCAGGAAGCGTTCGAGCGCCACGCGCGCGTGCTGCTTCTCCTGGTCCGACTTCCAGGGCGCGTCGAAGGCGAGCGCGTTCCATACGGAGTCGAGGCGCTCCATGAGGACGTCGAGGTCGGCCGGGGTACGCCCGGAGGCGACCTCGTCGGCGAGCACGTGGATGACGTTGCCGAAACCCTGGGCGGCGGTCGCGGGCGCGTCGGCCTTCACCTCACGGCCCAGGAACCACTGCAGGGCGCAGGTGTTGGCGAGCTGGTCGAGGGCGCTTCCGGACAGCACGACGGGCTGGTCACGGTTCCTGAGCGGCACCTTGCTCTCGGTCGGCTCGAACATGCCCCACCAGCGGTGGGGATGCGCCGACGGCACGAGCGGACGGCCGTCCTCGTCGCTCAGCGCGGCCAGACGGGCCAGCCGCAGGGCGGCCGCCTCGCGGAGGGTCTCGGACACCCGTGGGTCCACCGTGGTGGCGCGCAGCTCGGCGACGAGGGCGGCCACGGACAGCGGGCGGCGGGGACGGCCGGTGACGTCCTTCGGCTCGACCCCCAGTTCGGTGAGGAAGCGGGAGGGCTGGTCGCCGTCGTCGGCGGGGGCTTTCACAGCGGTGACGACGAGGCGTTCACGCGCGCGCGTGGCGGCCACGTAGAACAGACGGCGTTCCTCTGCGAGAAGGGCGCCCGGCGTGAGCGGTTCGGCGAGACCGTCGCGCCCGATGCGGTCGGCCTCCAGCAGCGAACCGCGACGGCGCAGGTCCGGCCACAGCCCTTCCTGGACACCCGCGACGACGACCAGGCGCCACTGCAGGCCCTTGGCGCGGTGCGCGGTCATCAGGCGTACGGCGGCGGGGCGGACGGCCCGCCCGGTCAGCGTGTCGGCGGCGATGTCCTCGGCCTCGATCTCCGCCAGGAAGTTGAGGGCGCCCAGGCCGCCGGTGCGCTCCTCCGCGCGTGCCGCCGTGGCGAACAGCGCACAGACGGCGTCCAGGTCACGGTCCGCGTTGCGTCCGGCCGTGCCACCACGCCGGGCGGCGCGCTCCAGCCGCCTGGGCCAGGGCGTGCCGTCCCACAGCTCCCACAGCGCCTCCTCGACCGTCCCGCCGCCCGCGAGGCCTTCACGGGCCTTTCGCAGCAGCGCGCCGAGGCGCTGCGCGCCCCTCGCGTACGCCGGATCGTGCGCCACCAGCCGTTCCGGCTCGGCCAGCGCGCGTGCCAGCAGTTCGTCCGACGGCGGCGGTACGGGGTTGCCGCCGGCTCGCTCCTCCTCGCGCAACGCGCGGCCCAGGCGCCGCAGATCGGCGGTGTCCATACCCGCCAAGGGGGAGGCGAGGAGGTCGAGCGCGGTTTCGGTGTCGAGCCAGCAGTGCTGCACGTCGGACGGGTGGGACGCCCCGGACGGATCAGCGGGGTCGGGCACGTCGGGTGACTCGTCGGCTTCCGCTGCCGAGCCCGTCACGGCCGTCGTCTCCCCCAGCTCCGCCCGCGCGACCGCCCGCAACGCCGTCAGCAGCGGCTGTACGGCAGGTTCGTGGCGCAGGGGCAGGTCGTCGCCGTCGGTCTCCAGGGGGACGCCCGCGGCGGTGAGGGTGCGCCGGATCGACGGGATCGTGCGGGCGCCGGCACGCACCAGGACGGCCATCTCGCTCCAGGGGACGCCGTCCTCCAGATGAGCCCGGCGGAGGACGTCCGCGATGTTGTCCAGTTCCGTGCCCGGCGTCGGGTACGTGTAGACCTCGACGCGCCCTCCGTCCCGTACGGGCCTCAGCTCGCGGTGGGCGCGTACCTTCTCGGCGGGGAGGCGGGTGAGCGGCATGCGCTGGGTGAGCAGGCGCGTGGCGCCGAGCAGGTTCGCTCCCGAGCGGCGGGAGTTCTTCAGGACCGCGACCGGGGCCTGGTGGCCGTCCGCGCGCGGGAAGGCCTGCGGGAACTCCAGGATGCCGTTCACGTCGGCGCCCCGGAAGGTGTAGATCGACTGGTCGGGATCGCCGAAGGCGACCAGGGTGCGGCCGCCTCCGGCGAGGGTCCGCAGCAGCCGTACCTGCGCGGGGTCCGTGTCCTGGTACTCGTCGACGTAGACCGCGTCGTACTGGGCGGACAGCCGCCGGGCGACGTCGGGGCGTCCGGCCAGGAGCACCGCGCGATGGACCAGTTCCGCGTAGTCGAGCACGCCCTGGAGGTCGAGGACGTCCAGGTACTCGGCGAGGAAGGCGGAGGCCGCGAGCCAGTCCGGGCGGCCTATGCGCGCGGCGAAGGCACGCAGGTCGTCGGGGGCCAGGCCCAGTTCGCGGCTGCGGGCGAGGACCGCGCGGACCTCGTCGGCGAAGCCTCGCGTGGTCAGGCAGGCGCGCAGTTCGTCCGGCCAGCGCACGTGCGCGAGCCCGAGGCGTTCAAGGTCGGGCTGCCCCGCGAGGAGTTCACGGACCGCCACGTCCTGCTCCGGACCGGACAGCAGCCGCAGCGGCTCGACGAACAGGTCGCTGTCCTGGTGGGCGCGGACCAGCGCGTAGCAGAAGGAGTGAAAGGTGGTGGCCTGAGGGGCGCGCGCGGCGCCCATGCGCAGCGCCATGCGGTCGCGCAGTTCCACGGCGGCCTTGCGGCTGAAGGTCAGCACCAGCACGCGCGCCGGGTCGCCCCCACGGGCGATGCGGGCCGCCACCGACTCGACGAGCGTGGTCGTCTTGCCGGTGCCCGGACCTGCGAGAACGAGCAGGGGCCCGCGCTCGTGGTCAACCACGCCGCGCTGCTCGGCGTCCAGACGAGGGGGGTCCGTCCGGGCCGGTGGGGTACGCACCAGTCGGTAAGCGCCACGGCTCCCCTGTCGCACCTGGGTGTGCGACAGGCGCCTGGTGGAGAAAGAGGAGCTCACGTGGTTCGCCGGTCCTGGTGGGTGTGCGGGGTGTCACTGTCGACGCGGTGCGCCGGTGTCGAGGGGTGGTGGTCGGGAATCGGGTGTGCGGCGTGCCGCTCGGCGGGGAGGGTGGCCGGGGGGTGAGAGGGACACGCGCAGCCGACGCTACGCCGACGGGTGGTGCGGAAGCAGGGCTTCCCCTTAAGCCCTCCCGACCCGCACGGCACACGCGTCCCACGCCCCACGAACGTACGCCATGGCACCGACGTGCCACGCGTCGCCCGTACGGGCCAGGGGTCGCACCGAGGTCCTTCGGATGGCGGAAGCTGTCAGGTGTGACCCTCCGCGCCTCCACCGCCGTCCCAGCGCGCCCGTCTCATGTCGACGCGCGGGACATGGCCCTCGGTGGCTCGGCTCGCCTCGCGCAGGGGAGTCGCCTCCGCACGGTAGTGGTCCAGGGCTCTCCGTTCATGGCCGGGCAGCAGGACGCCGTCGGCGCGAACGACCCGCCACCAGGGCACCGCACCCCCGTAGAGGGCCATGACGCGGCCCACCTGGCGCGGGCCGCCCTCCCCCAGCCATTCGGCGACGTCCCCGTATGTCATGACCCGCCCCGGCGGGATCAGGTCGGCGACCTCGAGGACCCGCTCCGCGTACTCCGGCAGGGCGTCCGCCGGAAGGCTCTCCTCGCTCATCCGCCCCATCCTGCCCCACCCCACCGACAATGGGACGTGGTGGCCAAGGCGTGCGTCCCTCGCTCCGGGGGCGGTCTTCGGGCAGACTGTGCGCCCCCGCATTGCACCCTGATGCCCCTGTGTGCCCACCTGGCATGCCACCATCGTGCGGGCGGTGACCGGTGATACGAGACCAAGAAGAGACGATGAAGCAGCAGAGCGTGCATCCCGATGACGCGTCGGGCAGCTCTGGCGCCTCGTCGCGCCCGAACGCCTCGGAGGGCGGCGCCGAGGGCACCGACGACGTCTCGGAGAAGGCCTCCGGCACCACCTCCTCGCCCTCCTTCGAGAAGAAGTCCCCCTCGGCGCACGAGGACGAGCACGGGAACGTGGACGAGAAGCTGCGGGACAGGCAGGACGAGAACGACCTCGACGAGGCACACGCCGAGGAGGTCGAGGGCGACGAACCACTGCTCCCCGCGCGCGTACACCGTCCCTCCGACCTCATGCGGCTGTCGGTGGGCATCCTCGGCGTCATCGTCCTGCTGGGGATCGCCGCGTTCGCCCACGGCACCACCTCCGGACTCGAACAGGACATCAACAAGGGCACGGGACAGGCGCCCGATCTTCTGATCAAGCTCGCCGGCCTGGGATCGAGCATCGCGATCCTGCTCGTACCGGTCGCGTTCGCGATCGAACGGCTGATCAAGCGGGACGGGCTGCGCATCGCCGACGGCGTGCTCGCGGCGGTGCTGGCGCACGGAGTGACGCTGGCGACCGACCTGTGGGTCGCCAGGGCCGCCCCGGACTCGATCCAGGAGGCGCTCACCCAGCCCTCCCCCGGCGACATCCACGCGCTCACGGACCCCGTGCACGGCTACCTCGCGCCGGTCATCGCGTACATGACCGCCGTCGGCATGTCACGCAGACCCCGATGGCGGGCCGTGCTGTGGATCGTGCTCCTGCTGGACGCCTTCTCGATGCTGGTCACGGGCTACACCACACCGTTCTCGATCATCCTGACGGTGCTGATCGGCTGGACCGTCGCCTACGGAACGCTGTATGCGGTCGGCTCCCCCAACGTCCGCCCGACCGGCCGGACGCTGATGGCCGGCCTCAGGCGGGTCGGCTTCAAGCCCGTGAGCGCGGCCCGTGAGGAGATCCCGGAGACGGCGGAGGGCGGGGACCGGGGCCGCCGGTACTTCGTGACGCTGGAGGACGGCCCGCCCCTGGACGTCACCGTCGTGGACCGGGAGCAGCAGGCCCAGGGCTTCTTCTACCGCGTCTGGCGGCGTCTGACGCTGCGCGGCATCACCACCCGCCGCAGCCTGCAGTCGCTGCGCCAGGCGCTGGAGCAGGAGGCCCTCCTCGCGTACGCGGCCATCGCGGCCGGCGCCAACGCGCCGAAGCTGATCGCCACCTCCGAGCTCGGACCGGACGCCGTGATGCTTGTCTACGAGCACACCGGCGGACGCACGCTGGACTCCCTGGCGGACGACGAGGTCACCGACGAGCTGATGTCGGACACCTGGCACCAGGTGAAAGCACTGCAGTCGCGGCGGATCGCGCACCGCAGGCTCGTCGGTGACGCGATTCTGGTGGATCGTTCCGGCACGGTGATCCTCACCGATCTGCGCGTCGGCGAGATCGCGGCGGGCGATCTGGTGCTCCGCATGGACGTCTCCCAGCTGCTGACGACTCTGGGTCTGCGGGTGGGCGCGGAACGCGCGGTGGCGTCGGCGGTCAGCGTGCTCGGCCCCGACGCCGTGGCCGACTGTCTGCCGATGCTCCAGCCCATCGCCCTGTCGCGCTCCACGCGCGCGACGCTGCGCAGACTCGCCCGGGAGCGCTCCGAACGCGAGCGCGAGGCGGTCCTGGAGGCGTCCCACCTCGCCAAGCAGGCCCGCGCGGAGGAGCACAGCAGGGCCGCCGAGCCGGGCAAAGCCGACAAGAAGGCCGTACGGGCCGAGCAGCGTGCCGAGAAGCGAGCGATCGACGAGGCCCTGGAGGAGGCCCGCGAGGAGGACCTGCTCACCCAGATCCGCCACCAGGTGCTGCTGATCAGGCCCCAGGCACCGGTCGAACCGGCCCGGCTCGAGCGGGTCAAGCCGCGCACGCTGATCAGTCTCATCGCCGGTGCGATCGGCGCGTACTTCCTGCTGACCCAGCTCACCCACATCGAGTTCGGGCCGCTCATCGAGAACGCCGAGTGGGGCTGGGTCGCCGCCGCGGTGTTCTTCTCCGCGCTGAGCTATGTCGCGGCGGCGATGAGCCTGCTGGGCTTCGTGCCTGAGCGGGTGCCGTTCCTGCGGACCATCGGGGCACAGGTCGCCGGATCGTTCGTGAAGATCGTGGCGCCGGCCGCGGTGGGCGGTGTGGCACTCAACACGCGCTTCCTGCAGCGGGCGGGGGTGCGGCCGGGGCTCGCGGTGGCGAGCGTCGGCGCGTCGCAGCTCTTCGGACTCGGCTGCCACATCCTGATGCTGCTGGCCTTCGGCTATCTGACCGGTACCGAGAAGACGCCGTCCCTGTCGCCGTCCCGCACCGTCATCGCGGGCCTGCTGACGGTGGCGGTGCTCGTGCTGGTGGTGACGTCCATCCCGTTCCTGCGCAAGTTCGTCGTCACGCGCGTGCGGTCGCTCTTCGCCGGTGTCGTGCCGCGCATGCTCGACGTGCTGCAGCGGCCGCAGAAGCTGGTCACCGGCATCGGCGGCATGCTGCTCCTCACGGGCTGCTTCGTGATGTGCCTGGACGCCTCGATCCGCGCGTTCGGCAACGAGGACGTGTCGATCAGCATCGCCAGCGTCGCGGTCGTCTTCCTCGCGGGCAACGCGCTCGGTTCGGCGGCCCCGACCCCGGGCGGTGTGGGTGCCGTCGAGGCCACCCTGACGGTCGGTCTGATCGCCGTCGGCCTCCCCAAGGAGGTCGCCGCGCCGGCCGTGCTGCTCTTCCGTCTGCTGACCCTGTGGCTGCCCGTGCTGCCGGGATGGCTGGCCTTCAACCAGCTGTCACGCAAGGGCGCGCTCTAGAGGGCGCCTACTCGCGTGGGCGTCTCGCCCGCCGCACGCCGTCCACGCGCGCGTGGACGGCGCCCCTCAGCTCACTCGCACGGCCCGCGCCCCGAGCGCATCGCTCGGGGCGCCACCAGGATGGGTGGCATGCCCCTCGCACCCCGACCGCGTGCCGTCGCCGTGACCGCCATCGCCGTCCTGCTGTCCGTGACGGCGGCGGGCTGCGGCGATGCCGCTCCGGGGGACGACAGGGACCTGACGAAGCAGAAGCTGAGCTGGAAGACCTGCGAGGCGCCGTCGGCGTCCCAGGGCGGTGGCACCGCGCCCCCACCGCTGCCGGACGGGGACGGCTGGCAGTGCGCCACCATGAAAGCGCCTCTCGACTGGGACGAGCCCGACGGCGACACCATCGGCATCGCACTGATCCGGGCCCGGTCCAGCGGCTCCGGGAATCAGCGCATCGGCTCGCTCGTCTTCAACTTCGGCGGCCCCGGCCTCTCGGGGGTCAAGACGCTCCCCTCGTTCGGCGAGGACTACGCGAAACTGCGTACCCGCTACGACCTGGTGAGCTTCGACCCGCGTGGCGTCGGACGCAGCGCCGGCGTCCAGTGCGAGGACGACGAGGCACTCGACGAATACTTCCAGCAGGACATGACACCGGACGACGCGTCCGAGCGGACGGACTTCCTCGACAGCACCAAGACGTTCAACTCCGCCTGTGAGGAGAACTCCGGCAGGACCCTCCCGCACGTCCCCACCACGGACGCGGCCCGTGACATGGACCTCATGCGCCAGGTCCTCGGCGACGACAAGCTCCACTACTTCGGCTTCTCGTACGGCACCGAACTCGGCGGCGTCTACGCGCACCTGTTCCCCGAGAACGTCGGACGTGCCGTGTTCGACGCTGTCGTCGACCCGACCCAGACCGCGGAGCAGGGCTCGCTCGGACAGGCCAAGGGCTTCCAGCGGGCGCTCGACAACTACGCCCGGGACTGTGTCTCCCAGGTGGCGGACTGCCCGGTGGGCGACACCGAGCAGGACGTCGAGAACCGGATCGTCAAGCTGCTCGACGACCTCGACAGAAAGCCGATCCCCGGGGTCTTTCCGCGCGACCTGACCGAGACCGAGGCGCGGAACGGCATCGCCCAGGCTCTCTACTCCCAGGATCTCTGGCAGTACCTGACAGCGGGTCTGGAACAGGCGTACGACGGGGACGGCCAGGTGCTGATGCTGCTGTCCGACTCGTTGAACGGGCGAAGCGAGAACGGCGAGTACAGCAACCTCTCCGCGGCGAACGTCTCCATCAACTGCGCGGACGACAAGCCGCGCTACACCACCGAGGACGTGGAGACGAGACTGGCCGAGTTCCGGGCGACCTCGCCCGTCTTCGGTGAGTGGCTCGCCTGGTCCCTGCTCACCTGCACCGACTGGGCGGTCGCCGGCGCGGCCGACCACCCCGATGTGAGGGCCCGGGGCTCGGCGCCGATCCTTGTGATCGGCAACACGGGCGACCCGGCCACCCCGTACGAGGGTGCGCGCAGGATGGTCGAGGCGCTCGGGCCGGGGGTCGGAGTGGGGCTGACGTACCGAGGACAGGGTCATGGCGCGTACGGCAGCGGCAATGCCTGCGTCCAGACGGCCGTGGACGGCTACCTGCTGAGGGGGAAGGTGCCGAAAAACGGCACCGTCTGCTCGTGAACATGCAGGTCAGAACGTTATCCACAGGCCAGCTCGGCATCCCCGGTGGTCCGCATACCATGGCATGACCGTCATTCGGGACAGCCGTCGGACGGTGGAGCGAGAGGGGGGAAGTGCTCATGGCGCGTTTTCCACGGGGGGTGGCCCTGGCCGCAGCCGTGCTGCTGGTCGCAGGCTGCAGCGGCGGCACGGACGACGGATCCGACGACGAGAAGGAGGACGGCAAGGCCTCCGCATCCGCATCCACACCGGCGTCCGCGTCGGCGCCGAAGGAACTCGACTGGGGGCGCTGCGAGGCGACGTCGGAAGAGCCAGCGCCGGGCGACGACTGGCAGTGCGCGACGCTGAAGGTACCGCTGGACTACGCCGAACCGGACGGCGCGAAGATCGGGCTCGCGCTGATCCGCAGCAGGGCGACCGGCGACGCCGACGAGCGGGTCGGCTCCCTCCTGTTCAACTTCGGTGGCCCGGGCGGCTCAGGTGTCTCCATGCTCCCGTCTTACGCCGGGGTGGCGAGCGAACTGCACAAGCGGTACGACCTGGTGAGCTGGGACCCGCGTGGGGTGGCCCGGAGCGAGGGGGTGCGCTGCCGCGGCGACAAGGAGATCCAGGCGAGCGAGTCGGTGGACGCCACACCGGACGACACGACCGAGGAGACCGCTTTCTTCGAGGACGCGGCCGACTTCGGGGCGGGCTGCGAGAAGGCCGCGGGCGCACTGCTGTCGCACGTCTCGACCACCGAGACCGCCCGCGACATGGACCTCATACGCCAGGTCCTCGGCGACGAGAAGATGCACTACTTCGGCATCTCCTACGGCACCGAACTCGGCGGCGTCTACGCCCATCTGTTCCCCGGGAAAGTGGGACGCCTGGTCCTGGACGCGGTGGTCGACCCGACCGCCGACACGGTGGGGCACGCGAAGAACCAGGCCCTGGGCTTCCAGCGCGCCCTCGACAACTATCTGAGGTCCACGGGCCAGGCCCCCGAGGCTGGCACCCGGAGGATCGAGAAGCTGCTGGAGCGCATCGACGCCGAACCGCTGGCGACGACGTCCGGCCGCGAGCTCACCCAGACGCTGGCGACCACCGGGATCGTCCTGCCGCTCTACAGCGAGCAGAGCTGGCCCACACTGACCAGCGCACTCGACGCCGCGGAGGACGGCGACGGCACCGAACTGCTGGCGCTGGCCGACGGGTACAACGAGCGGGACCCGTCGGGCCACTACGGCACGACGACCCACTCCCAACGGGTCATATCGTGCTTGGACCAGAAGCAGCGGCCGACTCCGGAGGAGACGAAGAAGCTGCTGCCCGAGTTCCGGGAGATCTCTCCCGTGTTCGGCGAGTTCCTGGGCTGGGACACGGCGGGCTGGTGCCACGACTGGCCGGTACCCGGTCTCACGGACTCACCGGAGGTGAGCGCCCCCGGAGCCGACCCCGTCCTCGTGGTGGGCAACACCGGGGATCCGGCGACACCCTACGAGGGCGCGCGGAAGATGGCCGGGGAGCTGGGCGAGGGCGTCGGTGTGATGCTCACCTGGAAGGGCGAGGGTCATGGCGCGTACGGCAGCGGCAGCGGCTGTGTCGACTCGACGGTGAACGCGTATCTGCTGGACGGCAGGGTGCCCAAGGACGGCAAGGTCTGCGGGTAGACCGGTGCGCCCACCGGCCCGCGGCGGTCCGGTGGGCAGCGCGGAGGGGCCCGGCACCCTTGGTGCCGAGCCCCTCTCTGGAAGGCGTTCGCCCGGTGAACCGGCCTGCTCGGCTAGTAGACCGGCTTGCTGGGCTCGATCTGGTTGACCCAGCCGATCACGCCACCGCCGACGTGGACCGCGTCGGCGAAGCCCGCCGACTTCAGGACCGCGAGGACTTCCGCACTGCGGACACCCGTCTTGCAGTGCAGGACGATCTTCTTGTCCTGCGGGAGGGCCTCCAGGGCGGTGCCCATGAGGAACTCGTTCTTCGGGATCAGCTTGGCGCCCGGGATGGAGACGATCTCGTACTCGTTGATCTCGCGGACGTCGATGATCTCGATGTTCTCACCGTCGTCGATCCACTCCTTGAGCTGCTTGGGAGTGATCGTCGAACCGGCGGCCGCCTCCTGGGCCTCCTCGGAGACGACGCCGCAGAAGGCCTCGTAGTCGATGAGCTCGGTGACGGTGGGGTTCTCGCCGCAGACGGCACAGTTGGGGTCCTTGCGGACCTTGACCTGGCGGTACTGCATCTCCAGGGCGTCGTAGATCATCAGGCGGCCGACCAGCGGCTCGCCCGTGCCGGTGAGGACCTTGATGGCCTCGGTGACCTGGATGGAACCGATCGAGGCGCACAGCACGCCGAGGACGCCGCCCTCGGCGCAGGAGGGGACCATGCCCGGCGGCGGGGGCTCCGGGTAGAGGCAGCGGTAGCAGGGACCGTGCTCGGACCAGAAGACGGAGGCCTGGCCGTCGAAGCGGTAGATCGAACCCCAGACGTACGGCTTGTTCAGCAGCACGGCCGCGTCGTTGACCAGGTAACGGGTCGCGAAGTTGTCAGTGCCGTCGACGATCAGGTCGTACTGGCTGAAGATGTCCATCACGTTCTCGGCCTCGAGCCGCTCTTCGTGGAGGATCACGTTCACGTACGGGTTGATGCCGAGGACGGAGTCACGGGCGGACTCGGCCTTGGAACGGCCGATGTCGGCCTGGCTGTGGATGATCTGGCGCTGCAGGTTCGACTCGTCGACCTCGTCGAACTCCACGATGCCGAGCGTCCCGACGCCCGCCGCGGCCAGGTACATCAGCGCCGGCGAGCCCAGGCCGCCGGCGCCCACACAGAGCACCTTGGCGTTCTTCAGCCGCTTCTGCCCGTCCATCCCGACGTCGGGGATGATCAGGTGGCGGGAGTACCTGCGGACCTCGTCTACGGTGAGCTCGGAAGCGGGCTCGACCAGGGGTGGCAGCGACACGGGGACTCCGTTGGTCGGTCAATCACTACAGTTGTTCTCCCCGTAACACTGCCACGCCCTTTTTCATTCCGAGACACCCGTTCCAACCAGCGAGACGATGTCGTCCCAGTAGCCGGGCATCGTCTCCCAGGGGTCGATCCTCCCGTAGCGGTCGGTGCGGTCCGTGAAGTAGATCGTGGCGGCGCCCTGCCAGCGGGCGATCCGCAGTGCCTCGTCCAGGTGACCGCGCGGAACGCCGTGGACGAAGTGGCAGAAGCGCTCGGGGGGATGGTCGGCGGTCCATTCGGCCACCTGCGACCACCGGTAGTCGCTCCAGGGGCCGGAGAAGGTCACCAGTTGGTCGGCGATCTCGACATACCCGGGATACGGATGGGTTCCATGGCCGAGGACGACGTGGCCGCCGCCGAGGAGGGCACGGAGTGTGGTGACCGCGCGGCCGGTCTCGGCGAGGGAGCCGCGCTCGGTGGGACAGCGGTCCAGGAGGAAGCCGTCGACGAGGTACCAGTCGAGATAGCGGCGGGCGTCGGCGGCGATCTCGGCGAAGGCACGCGCTCCGAAGGTCATGTCCACCCGGCCGAGGACCTGGACCCCCGCGTTCCGCAACCGTCCGGCGGCCTCCAGGCAGTGCCGGTCGGGGCGGGTGCCGGGGCCGTCGGAGACGTCGAGGGCGACCCAGTGCAAGGGGATGCCGGGGCGGGTGAGCTCGCCCCATTCCAGTGGAGCGACGAGGGGGTGGGCATAGCCGGGGACGCCGATGCCCTGACTTAAGCCGGTGCGGGCGATGCCCGACGGGGCGGGGGTCAGATACGGCATGCCGCCTCCATCCAGATGTCGGCGAGGGACTCCTCCAGGTTGATGCGGGGCCGCCAGCCGAGCCGGTCGCGGGCAGTGCGCACATCGGCCTGCTGCCAGCTGCCGCAGCCGTCCGGATAGGGGTAGGAGACGGGGGCGGCGTGGTCGGGTTCGGGGCGGGGGTGGCCGATGGTCGACCTGAGGGGATTGGGCGGGGCGTCCAGTTCGTGGAGGGCTCCCCCGTAGCCGGCGACGCGGGCGAGGACGGCCGCGGCGTCCCGGAGGCGCACGGCGCGGCCCGAGCCGATGTTGATCACGCCCTGGGCGGCGGAGAGCGAGGCGGCGTGGACGGCGCGGGCGACATCGCGTACGTCGACGAAGTCCCGCTGGACGCCGAGGCCGCCGAGTTTGAGTTCGCCGTCGCCGGACTGCATGGCGCGGCGCATGGCTTCGGCGAGACGGCCGAGCGGGGAGCCGGCGGGTGTGCCGGGGCCGGCGGGTGAGAAGACACGCAGGACCACGGCGTCGAGGCCGGAGCCGAGGACGAGTTCGGTGGCGGCGAGCTTGCTCACACCGTACGGGCCGCCGGGGCGGGGCACGGCGTCCTCGGCGGTGGAGGACCCGGGCTGGCTGGGCCCGTACTCCGCACCGCAGCCGAGCTGCACCAGACGTGCCCCGCAGCCGCTGCGGCGCAGAGCCTCGCAGACGGTGGCGACGGCGACGGTGTTGTGCCGGGTGAGTTCGCGGGCGCCTCCCCGGGTGGCGCCGGCGCAGTTGACGACCACTCCGGGGTGGACGGCGTCCAGGAAGCGGGTGAGCGCGCCGGGGCTGCCGGTGGCGAGGTCGAACCGTACGTCGGCGTCGTCGCCGCGGCCGAGCGCGGTGAGTTGGACGGCCGGGTCGGCGAGCAGACGTTCGGCGACGAAGCGGCCGAGGTATCCGTTGGCTCCGATCAGCAGGACCCTCATCGGGCGGCTCCCGGGGCGGGCTCTCCGGTTCGGGAGGTGATCATCTGGCGTTCTCCTTATGGGGTGGTGCCGTAGGTGCTGAGGTGGCCCGCGGTGTCGGCCTCGCGGGAGGGGACGTCCGGGACGGAAGTCCCGTGCGTCGATCGGGCTCGGACTTCGCGTGGCGGTGTGAGGCCGTGGTGCGAAGCCCGAGGGGGTCAGGTCGCCCCGGGGGGCAGGGCGTGGGCGGAGGCCCGGGTGAGCGTGCGGGTGGCGTGCACGAGCAGGGTGAGCGCGGCGGCGCCGCACACGAGCGCGGGTACGGCCTCGGGACCCCAGGCGCGGGCGATCGTCTCGACGGGGGCGGCCAGGAAGGAGCAGCCGGGCAGGCGGCTCGCGAAGACCGTGCCCAGCGCGGCCGCCTCGGCCAGCGCGGCTGCGCGGAGGGCGACCACCGGGGCCCGGGAGAAGCCGTGCGCGATGAGGAGACGCGCGAGCAGAAGCAGCGCCCCGAGGGCGGCGGCGCCCGCATGTCCGGTGGGCGCGTTCAGGACCGCCCCGCACAGCGCCAGCAGGGCGGCCAGGGCACCGAGGTGGAGTGCGGACACGCCGAGGATCAGAGGCTTCATGGACTCGGCGAAATCTGCGAGGCCGCGGCTGGTGCGGAGTTTGCGGCGGGCCCGCGCGGAGAGGAGGTGGGCGCACCAGACGGCGGGAGCGCAGGACAGGGCGAGCGCCAGTACGGGGGCGACGGCCAGGGACCAGAGGCCGTGGGGCCCGCCTGCGAGACCGGCGGTGAGCAGGCCGTCGCCGAGGAGGGCGTAGGCGATGAGCCAGCACGTCCAGGTACGGGTACGGCCCGCGCTGCCGGACGGTGCGCGCAGTGGACCCCGGTCGAGTGCCGCACGGAGGCCGAGCGCCACCGCGAGGGCGCCGAGGGCCGCGGCCATGAGACGTGGTTGGCCGTCGGTGAGCCGCACTCCGGCGACGCCCGCCGCACACAGGGCGCCCGGCAAGAGGGCGAACACGGCCCAGCCACGGCGTGCGCCGGGCGCGCTCGGCACCGGCTGGCGCTCCGTGGATTCCTCCTCGTCGCGCGACACCCGTGCGTACATCTCCTCGGCGAGCGAGAACACGTCGCGGTGCCGGAAGCGGGCGGCCGTTCGGTCGGTCACCCCGTGGGCCTCCAGCCCGGCGGCGATCTCCAAGGGATCGACCGCCCGCTCGCAGAGTTCCCGGTGCCGGTGCATCAGGGCCTTCACGGGGTCCACGGCGCCGCGCCGGGGAGCGGACCGGTGTGCGGCCTCGGGTGGGGCATGGCCGTCGTCGTCCACCCTGAGCGCAGGACCGGGCGGGGCGATGAGGTCCCGCGAGGCCAAGGGGGCGCCCGACGTCATGGCCTCCGGCGGGAGCTTCACATCGCACCCATCCAGCCCGTCCAGCCCATCCAGTCCGTCCAGCCGCAACTCGCTCATCGTGCCCCCTCCCCCGCGGGCACCGGCTCCCCGGTGGGAACCGGATCCTCGGCGGTGGCAGCCGAAGGCCTCTCGACAGCCCGCGCCGAGACCGTGGCCTCCACTGCCGCAGCCGCGACCGCAGCCGTCTGAGTCGTGCGCGGGGTCGAAGCCATGGACTCGGCCGAGGCGGTGCTCGCCGCCGAAGCCGAACCCGTGACCGCCGTCGGCTCAGTGACCGCTGCCGGCTCCGTGGTCGCAGCCGAGGCCGTGGCCGCCGCTGCGGCCGTGGTCCCTGCAGCCGAAGTCCCGCCCGCCACCAACGCCGCGTCCGGCCCCGTCACCCGGCTCCGCCCAGACGCCCCGTCCCGCCCGGACGCCCCGGCCCGCCCGGACAGAGCGTCCCGGCCCGGCGTCGTAGCACGCACGGGCGAGCCAACCGCCCACCGTGGCCGTCCGACGGCACCCCGGCCCGGCCCCGCCCTACCGGCGCCTGCCGCCGCGGCGGCGGAGATCCCCGCCGCTCCGGCACCCCCCGCGATCCCGACAACTCCCGCGACCCCGGCAACCCCCGTGACCCCGACGCCACCCGCCCCCGGGCGGGGCTCGGTCCAGCGGCCGGGGACGTGGGACTCGGCAGGGGACCCAAAGGGCAGTGGTTCACCGGTGTCGTCGAGGACGATCCTGTGCACGGGGGCGTGGGAGACGATCTCCAGGTAGATGCCACGAAATGCCGCGACGTTCTGCTCCACCGTGAAGAGTTCGAGAGCACGGGCGCGGGCGGCCGCGCCCAGGCGCGCACGGCGCCCGGGTTCACGCAGGAGCGCCACGCACGCTTCGGCGAGCGCCCGCGGATTACGCGGGGGGACGACCAGCCCGGTGCCGCCGATGACCTCCACGACGGCCCCCACGTCGGTGGAGACCGTGGGCCGACCGCAGAACATGGCCTCGACCAGACTGATCGGGAAGCCCTCGACCACACTCGACAGCACGACCACCGCCCCGGCGGCGTAGGCCTCGGCAAGGTCGGGGACGGCCGGGTCGCCGACCTCCTCGAAGGAGACGGGGTTGTCACCGACCGCGTGGACACCGTCCGCCTCGTCGGGGAAGAGCTGCGCGGCAAGGGCCTTGCAGTGGTCCAGATACGAGGTGGCCTCGGCCCCCGAGGCCGCTCCGACGATCCTGAGCCGCGCCCTCGGTTCCGCCCGCCGGACCTCGGTGAAGGCGTGCAGCAGCGAGATCAGATCCTTGGCGGGTTCGATGCGGCCCACCCACACCAGCGTGTGCGGGTCCGCGCACTCCGGCGACTCGCCCACCTCGGCGAAGCGGGCGGCGTCCATGCCGGGGTAGACCGTACGGATCTTGGCTCGATCGGCGCCGCAGCGCTCCTGCCAGCGGCGGGCATGGGTGTTGCCGGGGGTCAGACAGGCGGCACGCCGGTACACCTCCGCGGTCAGCCGCCGGTGGAAGGCCGCGAGGAGTGCGCGTACCGGCGCCTCACCCGAGGCCCCGAGGTAGTGCGCCCGTAGCGGCACGCCGTACTCGGTGACCAGGAGCGGCACCCCGTGGAAGTGCCGGGCCAACAGCCCGGGCAGCGCGGCCGACCCGCCCGCCGCCGCATGGCACAGGTCGACGGCGCCGAGCCCGTCGTCCTCGTACCAGTCGAGCGAGAGGGGGCGCAGGGCGCGTTCGAGATGCGCGGCGACCGTCAGCAGATCCGGTACACGAGCCTCGCGCGCCCCTCGCAGTGCGCCCGGCGCGCGACAGGCGCGCTCCAGCGTGCGGACGGCGGCCTCGGAACGCAGCGCGCCGACGAGTCCGCCCTCGTCCCGGGCCAGTTCCGCAAGCCCGTACAGCGCGTTGCCGAAACGGTCCGCCTCAGTACCGGCCGCACCATCGAAACCATCCACGGCCGGACCGTCGAAACCCTTCGCGAGCGCCCCTTCGAGGACCGTCCCGGTCACACCGCCGATCCCGCCCGCTGAGCTGATCCCGCCCGCACCGCCGGCTTCCCCCGAACAGACAGCCGCCACCAGCTCCCCGTACGCCTCGGCGAAGCGCCTTCGCGCGCGTCGGCCGTGGACGATCCCGTCGTCCTCGGCCGTCCACAGCGGTGCCGTGCGGACCCGGCGGACCTGTGGTGGCAACGGGATCCAGCCCTCGTCCTCCTGCCGCTCGCTCCGGCTGAGCGCGTAGACGTCGAACTCGTGTCGCTCCAGCCCACGTACGAGTCGGTCGCACCAGAGCCTGGCGTCACCGCTCACATACGGATAGCCACCCTCCGTAAGCAGTCCGATGCGCACGCGTGCACCCCCGATCTCCCGTTTGAGGAGCCGCCGTTCGCCCGGCGGCCCGCAGCGGGACGAACGTATGCGGACAAGGCGGTGGCGCGACGGACGGTTGTCCATCGCGCCACCAAAAGGGGTGAACGGTCGTAACTTTCACTAGCGGGACGCGTTTTGTCGCGCTAAGGGATCACCCGGTCACTCCGCGTCGATCAACGGGGGGGTGTCCCGTCAACTTCCCGGGTAGGGCCAGGGATTGGCCTTGCACGTGATCCCGCCGAAGGTCAGGAACTTGCTCTGCTGCTGCATGACCGGCGCGAGTTCGCCGTCCTTGTCGCAGGTCTCATGGCCGTAGCCGAGACGGTGTCCGATCTCGTGGTTGATCAACATCTGCCGGTACGCGTGCATCTCGTCGCCGTACGTCTCAGCGCCCTGGGCCCAGCGGTACGCGTTGATCATCACGCGCTCGGTGGCGGCCGAGTCGCAGGACACGTTGTCCACGGTGGTGTCGAGGCCCGACTTGGCGCACCAGATCGCGGTGGTACCGGGGCTCGCGAGCGTGATCACGAAGTCGGGGGCGCCCGAGGAGATCCGCTCGAACGTGCGGCCGCCGCCGCGGGCCCAACTGCGTTCGTCGTTCAGGGTCTTCTGGACGGCCTCGGCGAACAGCTCCGCTTCCAGTCCGAGCCCCTTCTCGACGTCGACCCGGTAGCGGTACTTCTGTCCCGTTCCCGGCGCCTTGTCGAAGCCCCTGACCGCCTCGAACTTTCCGCCGCCCTCCAGGTCCGCGGCGAGCGGGTACTTCTGGTCCATCTTCTGGTCGTACGACAGCGGGGTCGCGGTCGGGCTGGGAGAAAGGGAGGGGGTGGGCCGGTTGTCGCTGCGCGAGGCGTCACGCACCGCACGCTGGCCGGCGTCGGCGGCCTGCGGCTGCCGAGTGACGGTGTCGTCCTCCCCGACGGCCAACTGTCCACCCACGACGACCACGAGCACGGTGGTGACCGCGGCCGCCGCGATCCCGGTGAACGCACGCCCCTTGCCGCCCTTCGAGGCCCCTGCGGCCTCGGTCCCATCGCCCGGCGGCCGCTCGTGCGGCTGCTCCTGCGGCGACCGCCCGCGCGGCGGTTGCTCCTCCAGAACCGTCTCGGCCCGGCCGTCGTCGTCGGCACCCGGCGCGCCACGATGGGTCCGGCCGGGTGCGAAGACGTCGTCGACCTCGTCGAAGGCGTCCAGATAAGCCTGGCGGGGGCCACCGGGGGGCATGGTCTCCTGCCGCTGCCGGGGAATGGGGATACGACGGCCCGAACTCTCCGGAGGCACGCCGTACGGGGCGCCATGGGGTGACGCCTCGCCCGGCCCACCATACGGAGCCCCCGCGGGCGACCCCTGCGCCACGCCGCGTCCGGCACCCGGTCCCCGCCGACCACCACCCAAGTGGCCCCAACCCCCACCCGCTTCACGCTGCTGAGGGTGCTCCCCACGACTCGACGGACGACCGCCGTCCTGGGCACCGTCCGCAAGACGCGGGAAACCGTGCGCGGGCGTGCCGTCGGGGAGGCGGGGAAAACCGTGCGCGGGCGTGCCGTCGGCGAAACGCACCCCCTGCTGCCCGGGCCCACCACCGAACCCAGGCCTCGCCTGACCCGGTAGCCCCGGCCCGGGGAGCCCTTGCCCCGATGTTGTGTCGTACCCGTACCCCGGGCCCCCGGCATATCCGCGGGGCGACGGAGCACCCCCCGGCGACTGCGGAACCGCATGCGCCGCCGAGGGCGAGGCACCACCGGTGCCCGAGGCATCCGGTCCGCCCGAACCCCGGGCCCGCACGCCTCGGGCCTCCTCCGCGCCGAGGGCTCGCGGAGCCGCCGCCGCGCGGTCGCCCGGCCCGGCGGACCTCGCCGTCCCGGCCGTCCTTATGTCGACATCACTTGTGTCGCCTTTCGGCGCCCGCCCCTTGCGGCTGTGCCGTCCCACGCCGCGCCTCAGCTCCCCCCGCCGGGCGAGCCCTTGGGCGGCCCTTCGGCGACCGCGTCACCGTCGTCGGCTCCGACCGAGCCACCGCCACTCACCGAACCACCCTCACCCGAAACACCGACCGCCCCAGAAGACGAACCCACCGGTGACGAACCCGCCGGTGACGAACCCACCGACGTCGAACCCGCCGGCGAGGCACCCACCAGATCAGAACCCACCGGCTCCGAACCCGATGGTTCCTCATCCACCGGCTCCACATCCGCCCCGCCCCGCGACCGACCCGCATCCGCGAGCAGCTCACGGAACGCGGCGGCCACCGCCTCCGGGTACTCCATCATCGCCACGTGCCCCGCGTCCGGCAGGGAGACCAGGCGGGAGTCGCGGAAGGAGCGGGCCGCGCGCTGGGCCATGCGGTAGCCGACGAGCTGGTCGCGTCGGCCGTAGACGAGGAGGGTCGGGGCGAGGACTCGCTCCGCCTGGCGCCAGAGCGAGTGCTGACCGCCCAGAGTGTAGGCGTCCACGAGCCCTCGGGCCGAACGCGTCAACGCGTCCCACATGTAAGGCAGCTGGAGGCGCCGCTCCATCTCCTCCACGGCATTGCGGAAGCCCTCCTCCGTGACCCGGCCCGGGTCGCCGTAGCAGAGCGCGGTGACGCCCCGTACGCGCTGCTCGGCGCTCCAGCCCTTGGTGAAGCGGGTGAAGAGCGCCGACATGCCCGGCAGCGCGAGCAGCGCCGTCGGGACGGCGGTCCGCTGCACGCGGAGCTCCGGCAGGGCAGGCGAGACGAGCGTCAGGGTGCGCACCAGATCGGGGCGCAGGGCGGCGACGCGGGTCGCGATCGCGCCGCCGAGGGAGTTGCCGAAGAGGTGCACGGGGCCGCGCCCCGCGGAGTCGACGTAACGGATGACCGCGCGGGCGTGTCCCGTGACGGAGTAGTTGCCGTCGTCCGGCGGCGGCGAGTCACCGAAGCCGGGCAGATCGAGCGCCTCGCTGTCGACGAGCCCGTCGAGCAGTGGCATCAGCGCGGACCAGTTCTGCGAGGAGCCGCCGAGGCCGTGCACGTACAGGGCGGGCGGCAGTCCCTCGCGCGCGGGCGGTCTCGACCGCACCGACAACGTGATCCCCGGCAACCGGACCGACCTCAGCCGCTCGCCGGGTGCCACGCGCACGGCACTCGCCTTCGGCGACGCGGTGGCGGTCAGCAGGGACGGCAGCTCGGTCGAAGACATGCGGGCAATGTTACGAGACGATCACGTAGTGACTCATGTGTTCGCCGTCACAGAACGCACCGCAAATCAGCCACTTCTCACGGGGTACCGGGCGTGCAGCACTCGCCGCCGACCCGAAGGTCGGCTCACCGCCGACCGACGGAGGACTCGCCCCCGGATCAAAAGCGGGCTCGCCACCCCGAACCCCATCGCACCGGACCACACCGGATCGACCGCGTAGCGCCGCGATGACCTGTCTCCTAGGCTCGGAGACGTGCTCGCAAACGCGCTCGCGAACTGCTCGGAGCGTGCCCGGGGACGGGCTCGCAAGCGCTCTCACGAACAGGCCCGCGGGCAGCACGGACGACCAGGCTCGCGAGCCGCCGCAAGGCAGGCCCGTGACAGCGCATCCGGTCTCGCGATGAGGGCACCCGTACGTGGCCCCCGCCGTCGTCGGGACGTTCCGGCGGCACCAGGGCAGCAGCAGGAAGGGGAACCCACGATGGCCGTAGACCCGACCGATCCCGACACCTTCGTCGAGGAGGACGACGTGGAGTTCGACGATGTGGAGGCCCCCGAGGCCGATGCCGCCGAGCAGCACACCGACATCGCCCAGCACCGGGACGACCCGCTGACCGACGTCGACCCGGACGCGGCCAACGAGGCCGATCTGGCGGAACAGGCCCGCGTGGTCTCCCTGGACGAGGACGACTACCGGTAACCCGGCCCCCACCAGGGACGACGACCGGTGACGAGAAAGGGCTTCCTTCTGCCCGCCCTGTCCCTGTTTGACGTGGTTGGCGGCACTTTCCCGGCTGTCCGGTCCGTGAAATTCTGCGCTCGCACCGCGCACAGCCGGGTTACCGAAAAGTACGATGGCGGCGCGGCGCACACCGCATGTGGACGATCTTGGGAGGCGGCGTGACAGCCATCGAGCAGACAGAGGCGGCGCGCCCGCGGGGCACACGCCTGCCGCGCCGAGCCCGACGGAACCAGTTGCTGGGCGCTGCCCAGGAAGTCTTCGTGGCCCAGGGCTATCACTCGGCCGCGATGGACGACATCGCCGAGCGCGCCGGAGTCAGCAAGCCGGTGCTCTACCAGCACTTCCCCGGCAAGCTCGACCTCTACCTGGCCCTGCTGGACCAGCACTGCGAGTCGCTGATCCAGGCCGTGCGTGGCGCGCTGGCGTCGACGACGGACAACAAGCAGCGGGTCCGGGCGACGATGGACGCCTATTTCGCGTACGTCGAGGACGAGGGCGGCGCGTTCCGGCTGGTCTTCGAGTCCGACCTGACGAACGAGCCCGCCGTGCGCGAGCGCGTCGACAAGGTCACCAACGAGTGCGCCGAGGCCATCTGCGACGTCATCGCGGAGGACACCGGTCTCTCCCGCGCGGAGTCGATGCTTCTCGCCTCGGGTCTGGGCGGCCTCTCCCAGGTGGTGGCGCGGTCCTGGCTGCACAGCGACCGCAGTGTCCCGCGCGAGCAGGCGGTCCAGCTGCTGGCCTCGCTGGCCTGGCGCGGCATCGCGGGCTTCCCCCTGCACGGCATCGACCAGCACTGACCCCACGGGCCGGCGGGCGGGCCGCACACACCTGGTCCGGGTATTTGTTCCCGCCCCCTGTTCGCTCCTGGCGTTCTCAGGCGGAGCGTGTACGTCCCCTCACCGGGCTAATGTGTGCTGCGTACGGCGCGGAAGCCCGCGCATTTCACTGACCGTCGGAGGGACATAGCCGTGGAGGTCAAGATCGGCGTGCAGCACGCGCCCCGCGAGATCGTTCTGGAGAGCGGTCAGAGTGCCGAGGAGGTCGAGCGTGCGGTTGCCGAGGCGCTGGCCGGCAAGTCGGCGCTGCTGAGCCTCACGGACGAGCACGGCCGCAAGGTGCTGATCCCGGCCGACCGTCTCGCTTACGTCGACATCGGCGAGCCGACCGTCCGCAAGGTGGGCTTCAGCGCGCTGTAGTCACCAGCACAAGAGGCGTACGGAGGGGCCCGGTGGTGTGAAACCACCGGGCCCCTCCGCACGCCCGCGCACCATGGCCACCACGGGGCGCGCCGCACAGGCCGGCCACATCTCGTCCACGGACGATGATTGCGTCCCATGCCTCGCGGGTAGTACCGGCTACGACCGATTTGCCCAGGCCAGGCCGTGCGGGAGGGAACCCGATCATGTTCTTGGAAGCACTCGGATCCGCACTTCTCGGCTTCGCCCTCGCCTGCGCCGCCGTCTACCGTCTGCCGCACCGTCTGCCGTCCCGCGCCCTGGTCCTGCCGACGGGCACCGCGGGCGGTCTCTTCGGCGCCTTCCTGACGCACACGGCGCTCGGCTCGGCCAACTACCTGCTGGTCCTCACCGGCGCCCTGGTCGTCGCGGCGGCCTCCCTCTCCCTGCTGCTCCGCCCGACGGAGCGCTTTCGACACAGCAGCTCGGCGACGGCGTGAGGAGCCACCGCTAGGGGCCAAGCCCCGTCCGGGGGCGCGGGGAACTGCGCGACCAGCCACGAAGCACCCGCACCCGCCGGACGACAGCTCGCCCCACGGCGGCTAGGCCCACGGCGGCCAGGCCCTTACGCGGCCAGGCCCAGCGCGGCCATCCGCTTGGTGTGCGCCTCGGTGATCCGCGAGAACATCCGCCCCACCTCGGCGAGATCGAACCCGTCGGCCACGCCGCCCACGAGCATCGTGGACAGGGCGTCCCGGTCGGCCACCACCCGCTGCGACTGCGACAGCGCCTCCCCCATCAACCTCCGCGCCCACAGCGCCAGTCGACCGCCCACCCGCGGGTCCTCGTCGATCGCCGCCCGCACCTTCTCCACGGCGAAACCGGCGTGCCCCGTGTCGTCGAGCACCGCGAGCACGAGCGAGCGCGTGTCCGAGTCGAGGTGCGCGGCGACCTCCCGGTAGAAGTCACTGGCGATCGAGTCGCCGACGTAGGCCTTGACGAGCCCCTCCAGCCAGTCCGAGGGCGCGGTCTGCTTGTGGAAGCCGTCGAGCGCGTCGACGAACGGCTCCATGGCACGCGTCGGCTCCTCCCCGATCTCGGTGAGGCGGCCGGCGAGCCTCTCGAAGTGGTGGAACTCGGCCGCCGCCATCTTCGCCAGCTCCGCCTTGTCGACGAGGGTCGGCGCCAGCTTCGCGTCCTCCGCGAGCCGTTCGAACGCCGCCAGCTCCCCGTACGCCAGCGCGCCCAGCAGGTCCACCACCGCGGCGCGGTACTGCGGGTCGGCGGAGGCGCGCTCCCAGTCCTGGGCGGCGATCCCGGTGACCTCCGTGGTGTCGGCGGCGTCGGCGGACTCGCCGCCGCTGGCGTTCTCAGGCTTGTCAGACGTGGTCATGCAGCGCACAATAGCCCGCTCCGCGCAAGGCGGAAGGGCCCGGTCATTCCGTGCGCCATTCCATGCGCCATTCAGTGTGACGACGACTACGTGACCAAATCGGCCATCGCATATGCGCGATTCCGAGGTATGGTGGTAATGCGCCTGCTGGTACCGCAACGTAGTTCGACGGTGCCTCGACAGGCCGCACGCATGAGGATGCCCGGTCGGTGGCCCGATCGGCTCCGACCCGACAGCCCTCCTTTTTCCGTACGGCACTCCGCGTACGGCGTCCGGAGGGAACCCCTCAGCGGTATGAGCGCTAGAGCGTCGGCAGAGGTCCCGTGCCACACGGCCCGCCGTGCGGTGGCCGACGTCCCCGGCACGGTCCGACACGACCCCCGCGCTCGCCTCACACCGCGTACACAGAAGAGGCAGCACCCTGACTACGACTTTCCGAGATCTCGGCATCTTTCCCGAGACGGCCGAGGCCCTTGAGGCCGTCGGTATCATCAACCCCTTCCCCATCCAGGAGATGACGCTCCCGGTCGCCCTCTCCGGCACCGACGTCATCGGCCAGGCCAAGACCGGCACCGGCAAGACGCTGGGCTTCGGTCTTCCCCTCCTCGAGCGCGTCGTCGTCCCCGCCGACGTCGAGGCCGGCCGCGCCAAGCCCGAGGACCTCGTCGACTCGCCGCAGGCGCTCGTCGTCGTCCCCACGCGCGAGCTGTGCACCCAGGTCACCAACGACCTGCTGACCGCCGGCAAGGTGCGCAACGTCCGCGTCACCGCGATCTACGGCGGCCGCGCGTACGAGCCCCAGGTCGAGGCCCTCAAGAAGGGCGTCGACGTCGTCATCGGCACTCCGGGGCGCCTCCTCGACCTCGCGGGCCAGAAGAAGCTGAACCTCAAGAACGTCAAGTGCCTGGTCCTCGACGAGGCCGACGAGATGCTCGACCTGGGCTTCCTGCCCGACGTCGAGAAGATCATCAACATGCTGCCGGCCCGCCGCCAGACCATGCTGTTCTCGGCGACCATGCCGGGCGCGGTCATCGGCCTCGCCCGCCGGTACATGTCCCAGCCGACGCACATCCGTGCCACGGCCCCGGACGACGAGGGCGCGACGGTCCGCAACACCTCGCAGCACATCTACCGCGCGCACAACATGGACAAGCCCGAACTGGTCGCGCGCATACTGCAGGCCGACGGCCGGGGACTGGCCATGGTCTTCTGCCGCACCAAGCGCACGGCCGCCGATCTCGCCGACCAGCTCAAGCAGCGGGGCTTCGCCTCCGGCGCGGTCCACGGCGACCTCGGCCAGGGCGCCCGCGAGCAGGCGCTGCGCGCCTTCCGCAACGGCAAGGTGGACGTCCTCGTCTGCACCGACGTCGCCGCGCGCGGCATCGACGTCGAGGGTGTCACCCACGTCATCAACTACCAGTCCCCCGAGGACGAGAAGACGTACCTGCACCGCATCGGCCGTACGGGCCGCGCGGGCGCCAAGGGCATCGCGATCACCCTCGTCGACTGGGACGACATCCCGCGCTGGCAGCTCATCAACAAGGCGCTGGACCTCGGGTTCAACGACCCGCCGGAGACGTACTCCACGTCCCCGCACCTCTTCGAGGAACTGAGCATCCCCGCGGGCACGAAGGGTGTCCTCCCGCGTTCCGAGCGCACCCGCGCCGGACTGGACGCGGAGGAGCTGGAGGACCTGGGCGAGCCGGGCGGGCGTGGTCCGCGCGGTCGCGCCGGCCGCTCCTCCGGCCCGTCGTCCGCCGACCGTGAGCGGGAGCGGGAGCGCCCGGCGCGTACGCCGCGCCGCCGCCGTCGCACGCGTGGTGGTGCCACCGTCGACGGGGCGTCCCCGGAGGCCGCCGCGGTCACCGAGCCGTCGGCCACGCGGACGCCGGACAGCGACGACGGTGCGTCCGAGCCTCGAACGCCGCGCCGTCGCCGCCGCACGCGTGCCGGGGTGAACCCCGCTGCCGAGGCCGTGATCGAAACCGTCGAGAGCGCGCCGGCCGAGTCGGCGGAGGCCGTGGTCGACACCGTCGCGG
This sequence comes from Streptomyces sp. ATCC 21386, assembly GCF_018728545.1. Classification (NCBI taxonomy): domain Bacteria; kingdom Bacillati; phylum Actinomycetota; class Actinomycetes; order Kitasatosporales; family Streptomycetaceae; genus Streptomyces; species Streptomyces sp. ATCC 21386. The sequence continues at coordinate 1,436,193 of NZ_JAAVVL010000001.1, read as the reverse complement.
GCGCGCCCGCCGAGTCGGTGGAGGAGGCTCCCAAGCCGCGCCGCCGTCGTACGCGCAAGTCGGTGGAGGCAGCCGCCACTCCGGTGGCCGAGGCCGCGCCCGGCGCGGAGGCGTCGCTGGACACGGCTGAGGGCACGGCCGTCGTGGAGCCGGAGCCGGTCGTCGAGCCGGCCGCCGAGGCGGTGACCAAGCCGCGCCGCCGTACGCGCAAGGTCGCCGCGCCCGCCGAGGTCGTGAGCGAGGAAGCCGCCGCCGAGGAGGCACCGGCCAAGCCCCGCCGACGGACCCGCAAGACCGCCGAGCCGGTCGTCGAGGCGGCGGACAGCGCCGCCGAGGCCGCCGTGGACACCGCCGAGGCCGTGACCAAGCCGCGCCGCCGCACCCGCAAGACCGTGGCGGAGGCTGCCGAGAGCGTGGTCGAGGCTGTCGCCGAGGAGGCGGTGGTCGAGGCTCCGGCCGCGGCGCCCCGTCGTCGGACCCGCAAGGCGGCGGCCGCCGTCGTGGCTCCTGCCGCCGATGCCGCGGTCGACACGGCCGAGGGGGCGGACGGCGTCGAGCCGGCCGCCGAGGCGGTGACCAAGCCGCGCCGCCGTACGCGCAAGGTCGCCGCGCCCGCCGAGGTCGTGAGCGAGGAAGCCGCCGCCGAGGAGGCACCGGCCAAGCCCCGCCGACGGACCCGCAAGACCGCCGAGCCGGTCGTCGAGGCGGCGGACAGCGCCGCCGAGGCCGCCGTGGACACCGCCGAGGCCGTGACCAAGCCGCGCCGCCGCACCCGCAAGACCGTGGCGACGGCTGAGGGGGCGGTTCCCGCGCAGCCGACGGAGGAGCAGGCGACCAAGCCGCGTCGCACGCGGAAGGCGGTGGCTTCGGCTGCTGCCGAGGAGGCGGGGGCCGAGGCTCCCGCTCCGCGGCGACGCACGCGGAAGGCTGTGGCCGCGGTGGAGGGCACGGAGGGCTGAGGCCGTCTTGTCTCGTGTGAAGGTCCGGTTCCCCTGAGGGGGGCCGGGCCTTCGGCCGTTCCAGGGGGTTTCTCGCCCTCGCCGCCCCTGCCCGTCCCTCCCGCCAAGGGGCTGCGCCCCTTTGCCCCCCAGACGTCCGGTGGGGGCTGGTCGCGCAGTTCCCCGCGCCCCTGAAAAGCGGGGGCTGCGCCCCAGGCCCGCAGGGCCCGAATCCCTCAGAGGCGCGGGGAACTGCGCGAGCAGCCCCCACCCACCCGCGCTCGACCACGCGCCCAACCCAACCCCGCCGCGCCCTGGTGGACCGTTACGCTCCCCCCATGAGCCGTCCCCCCTCCTTCACCCCGCCCCCCGGCGCCCGCGCCCACCGTCTGCGTACTCCCCGTGGGGAGTTCGCCGTGATCGAGGCGGGCGTGGCGGTGAAGGGGAGCGTGTTGCTCGTGCCGGGGTTCACGGGGAGCAAGGAGGACTTCATCGCGCTGCATGAGCCCCTGGCGGCGGCCGGGTACCGCACGGTCGCCGTGGACGGGCGCGGGCAGTACGAGAGCCCGGGAGCCGAGGTCGACGAAGCACCGTACGCGCAGGTGGAGTTGGCCAAGGACCTGCTCGCCCAGGCGCGGGCCGTGAGCGACGGCGGCCGACTGCATCTCGTCGGTCACTCGCTCGGCGGGCAGATCTCCCGTGCCGCCGTGCTGATGGACTCCTCCCCCTTCGCCTCGCTCACCCTGATGGCCTCGGGCCCCGCCCGGATCTCGGTCGGCCAGCAGGAGCGCGTGAAGCTGTTGCGGGACGCCCTGGCCGTGATGGACATGGCGCAGGTGTGGGACGCCATCCAGGCGATGGAGGCACCCGAGCCCGAGGAGGCCGACACGGGCGCCCTCGACGCGGGGCTGGACGACCGCGCCGATCTGCGCCGCCGCTGGCTCGCCACCAAACCCGCCCAGCTCATCGCCACGGGACGGCAACTCTGCGCGGAACCCGACCGGGTCGCCGAACTCGCCGCCGTGAACATGCCCAAGCACGTCCTCTCCGGTGAACGCGACGACACCTGGCCGATCCCGGTCCTCGACGACATGGCCGTACGGCTGCGCGCCCACCGCACCGTCGTCCGCGGCGCCGAGCACTCCCCCAACACCGACCAGCCGAAGGCCACGGCCGACGCCCTCAGCGGTTTCTGGGACCGGATCACCAGCTGAGCACCGGCCGGACCGCCGGGCCGTCCGTCCGGGGCAGCCCGACTTCTCAGTACTGCGCCCGCAGGTGCTCCCAGAAGCCGTCTCGCAGCGCCCGTCTCAGGTCCGCCTGCCCTCGCAGCGAATACTGGAGCAGGCCCTCCGCCTCGACGAGCAGGTCCTGGTCGACGGAGCCGGGGAGGTACGGGTGGCCGTGCAGCAGCTCCTGCAAGGCCTCCCGGCCCCGGGAGGCGAGCCACTTCGCGGCGATCTGAGCGCCGACGAAGCGGACGTCCTCACGGCTGGGGCGGGCCCCGGTGGGTGCGTCGAAGGTGGATGCGGCCCGCCGCGACACGTACGGCTTGAAGAAGTCGAGGTCGAAGGTCCGCTGACTGTCCACCTCCCAGAGCAGCGGCTCGGCCTGGTTGCGGCCCTCGGGCGCCTCGATTCCCCAGAGGTGGACCCGCGCCCCGTACCCCTGCGCGGCCTCGACCGCCGAGACCAGGTCCTCGTCGCCGCCGAGGAGGGCCGCGTCGCTGATCGCGCGGTGCCGGGCGAGTGATTCCAGGTCGGTGCGGATCAGGGAGTCGACACCCTTCTGCTGGTTGTTCGCGTTCAGATTCCCGAGCCGGACCTTCACGTCGGGCAGCTCGGCGATCGACTGCTGTTCCGCCGTATGGATGCGGCGGCGCGCCCCGTCGTACCAGTAGACCCGCAGCAGCCGGCTGTCCGCGAAGATCGTGCGCGCCTTGTCGATCAGCGCGTCGATGAGCCCTTCCGCGTCCAGATCGAAGGACCGCCGGTCCTCCGTCCCCGCGACGAGCCGGCCCACGGCCGCGTACAGGTACCCGGCATCGACGAAGATCGCGTGTGTCGAGGGTGTCTTCGCCACCTCGGCGAGCATGCGGTGCAGCAGCTCGTTCGTACGGTCGATGCGGGCGCCGAGCGCCGTGAGGTCGTCGTTCATCACTGCCATTGTCCCGGCGGTCACGCTGCGAACACAACCGGTCCCTATCAGTCTTCTTGCTTCCTGGTAGACACACCACCAGACCACTTACCGGTTAGTAATTAGCTTCTCGAAAAATTTCCTTAGCGTAGGGAATGTTCGTAACACGCATACTGTTGACTCCTGATGGAACACGGGCACCGACGACCCGCGAGCCACCACCAGTAGTTCTCCTCAGGAGGATGACCAGACGAAGGGAGAAGCCCTTGCGCTTCGAAATTCTGCGACTCGACGATGTCAGCGGCACGCCCGTGGACAGCACCGTCGTGGACGCCGCCTCCGTCAACCGGATCGTGCAGCACGCCGCCGCCATCGGGCAGCGACTCTGGATCCGACCGGCCGACGTGACCGCCTCGTAGGACGCGGATCCGTTCACACTTCAGCGCCCCGTACGGCACATGCCGTACGGGGCGCTCTATTGGGCCGACCACTAGGAAGCCTGTACGACCTGGGTGACGCCGTTGATGATCTGCTGCACGGCGATCGCGGAGAGCATCATGCCGGCGAGGCGGGTCACGAGGACCACACCACCGTCCTTGATGACCCGGATGATCAGCAGCGAGTACCGCATCGTGAGCCACAGCACGATGTGGATCGCCAGGATCGCGGCCCACACGGACATCTGACCGGCCAGGCCGTCCGCCTTCTGCACCGCAAGGATCACCGAGACGATCGCACCCGGTCCGGCCAGCAGCGGCATCCCCAGCGGCACGAGCGCGACGTTGACGTCCTTGGTCTGCTTCGGTTCGTCCGTCTTGCCAGTGAGCAGATCGAGCGCGATCAGCAGAAGCAGCAGCCCGCCCGCGATCATCAGCGCCGGCACGGAGACATGCAGATAGTCCAGGATCTGGTGCCCCAGCAACCCGAAGACGGCGATCACGCCACCGGCCACACAGACGGCCTGGAGGGCCATCCGCTTCTGGGTTCGGGCGGGCCGCCCGGCGGTGAGACCGAGGAAGATCGGTGTGATCCCGGGGGGATCCATGATCACGAAGAGAGTGAGGAAGAGGGAGCCGAATACGGCGAGATCGAACACGGGTGTGCCTTGCGGGAAGGAGGAGGACGAACGAGGGGTGGCCTTGGCAGGCATCGGCGACCGCGCCGCTCACCCACTGGGGGCAAACGTTCGGCACGGCGGAAGAGGTGAGGCGCGGGCACCTGGCGTCCAGGTGCCGCACGAGCGAGGGACCGGCTAGTTCCCGCCGGTCCCCGGGACGGGGAACGCTCCGGTGGCCCGCCGCGTGATCTCGCCGTACACCTCGGGGTCGGTCGTATACTCGCCGAGCACGCAGGTCTTGCGGCTGCCGTGGTAGTCCGAGGAACCGGTGGCGAGCAGCCCCAGCTCCTTCGCCAGGCCGCGCAGCCGTGCCCGGGTCGCCGGGTCGTGCTCCATGTGGTCGACCTCGATGCCGTCGAGTCCGGCGGCGGCGAGCTCGGCGATGGCGGACTCCGGCACGGTCCGACCTCGTTTGACGGCGGCGGGGTGGGCGAAGACGGCGACACCGCCGGCGCCCTTGATCAGCCGGATCGCCTCGAAGGGGTCCGTCTCGTGCTTCTCGACGTAGGCGCGGCCGCCGTCGGCGAGCCACTGCTCCGTGAAGGCGTCGCTCACGGTCGCCACGACGCCGAGTTCGACGAGCGCGGTGGCCACGTGGGGCCGTCCCACGGAACCGCCGGCGGCGATCCGGGCGACCTGGTCCCAGGTCACCGGCACGCCCAGCTCGTTCAGCTTGGCGACCATCCCGCGGGCACGCGGGACCCGGTCGTCCCGGACCAGCTCGCGCTCGGCGAGCAGATCGGGCTCCTCGGGATCGAACAGGTAGGCCAGCATGTGCATGCTGACGCCGTCCAGTCGGCACGACAGCTCGGCGCCGGTGACCAGGGTGAGCCCTTCGGGCAGCGCGGCGATCGCCTCGGCGTGCCCGCGCGTGGTGTCGTGGTCGGTCAGCGCGACGACGTCCAGACCGGCAGCGCCCGCCTTCCGTACCAGCTCAGCGGGGGTGTCCGTACCGTCGGAGGCCGTGGAGTGGCAGTGCAGATCGATACGCACGACTCGGACTCCAGGGCGCGGGGAAGGGAAGCGGACGCTCAAGGATAACGCCCTTTCGGGCTAGCCCTGTCACACCCGAAAGCGGGTAGTGACCCCTACAGGGGTGGCGCCGGGGCGGCCCGACTTCTCTGCCCCGCCCCTCCCCATCAGGCGCCCCTACGGCTCCAGGATGCGTGGGGAGAGGGCTCCGCACGGCAGGAGTTCCACCTCCGCGCCCGCGTCCCGCAGATCCGTCAGGACGAGTTCGTCGTACATCAGCAGTCCCGTCTGTTCGGGCCACACGATCGCCCACAGCCACAGCCCGAGCGCCTCGCCCGCGAAGACCGCGCGGTCGTCCGGCGTGCCGGTGACGTGCCACAGCGGTGTCGGCCGTCCGGCGGCCAGCACTTTCGCCTGGGGTGGTTTCTCGACACTCAGATACGGACCGGGATCGGGACCGTCGATGCCCGCGTACCGCGCACCGAGGCCGACGCCGAGCTCCTCCGCGATGAGGACGAGCTCCCCGACACCGCCGAGCGGTCCGGGACCGGAGCAGGCCACGGCTGTGGCGCGTCCGCCGCTGCGGTCGTCCCCCGCGAAGGCGGCACCCGTGAAGAGCCAGCCCACCGGCAGCGGCCAGGGCATCCAGACCGGCACCTTGGCACGGTGCACCACGACGCTGAGGGCCTCGACGCTGGGCGGGATCACGGGCTGCAGCGGGTGCACCGTCCCGTGCGCGGCGCACTGCCAGGAGTCGGCAAAGAGGCCGGGAGCCCTGACCCGGCCACCACACTTCGGGCAACTGGGTTCGCCCCTCATAGGGCCCAACGGTCCTCCCCGTGCTTCCTCGCGTCAAGGACGATCACCCGTCCGGCGTGTGCGCGTCACATTCCGCGCACGTTCCGCGCACGAACGCCGGTCCGCGGCCACCTGCCGGCCCGTCGGACCGACCAACGGAATCAACTACCCACGCCGCCAAGGGAAGCGGTGGTTTTCAGCCACCTGCCGAGCGACCACCGGTCACGTATGGCGTGCCGTCCGTCACACGGGGAAGCCGCGTCGGGCGGCCGTTCAGCCCAGGGAGACGGACTTGCGCACCGGGTCACGGAGGTCGGTTCCCTGGGTGAGCCAGCGCTCCTGGAGGGCCTCGGCGCCGTGCACCCGCTTCCAGGCGGCCTCGTTGGCGGTCATCGGCAGGAGGGGCAGGAACCGTACGGGGTCGGCGGGGGCGTCGAGCTCGAGGTCCTCGACCAGGCCGCCGGACTCGGCGACGAGCACGGAGGTGAAGGGGGCGCCGGGCCAGAGCGGATCACCCACGTCGAGGGACGCGCCGGGGGCCACGACCACGCCCTCCACCTGCGGAGACGCGGCGAGGACGGCGAGCGGGCGCAGCACCTTGTCGGTGTCGGCGACGCCGCGCCGCACGGAGAGGACGAGTTCGGCGCGGGGGCCCTTGACGGGGTCGGCGAGGGCCGCGGTGGGGTCGGCCATCGGCTGGGCGGACATGCCGAGCGTGGCGTAGCGGACGATGTCGCCGTCGGTGAAACGGAGCACCTCGATGCGGTCCGTGCCGAGGAAGGTGACCGCGGCGCGCGCGTCCGGTTCGCCCAGCGCGGTGCGCAAACGGGCCTCCACCAACGGAAGAACATCAGCCATGAGCCGAGCATAGAACTCGTCAGGAACCGGCAAACAGGCGCCTTGACACTTCAGCCGACTGTTAGTCTTGGCCGCCGGTCGGGACAGCACGCGGGCAGCACGCAGAAGCCTCGCTCTCAAGGCTTCTCACGCCTTCGCGTCCCGTACCGAGAAGACTGACTCCCCTACGGGGAACCCCGGACGGGGTATGGAACGTCCCTTACGAGGGACCGGCCGGAGGAGGTGGGGCTGCGATGGACCGAAGTCGACCTGGCAGTACCACCCGCTCTTCCGCTGTTCGAGTTCCGTAGCTCCGGCCGTAGCCGTAGTTCTCGCTCCCTCGGCTATCGCCTCACTCGCTTCGTGCCGCTCGCCGGTCGTCGCGCATCGGAAGAGCACTTCTTTCCCGTCTTGATCTGAATCAAGCGAAGCTGTCACCGCGACGGTGCGGTGCTCCCCGCTTTGTGGACGTGCCAAACATCCGCAGTCAAAACGTCCCCATTCCGGGTAGTTCCAACCGTCGTCGGCGGCCTTTCGTTGCGAAGGAGCCAGCTCATGTCGATGATCCACAACCTGCGTGCCGCGGTCCGCCCGTCCCGTCCCTCGCGGCTGTCGCTGCGCAAGGACGGCGGGGTGTACGACGCCACGCGCCCGGCGGAGGCCGCCACGGCCGTCGTGGACTGCGCCGTGTACCGCGACGGCGCGCGCGTCTCGTTCGAGCGCAACCTGACACCGCACGAGGCGATCCGTCAGGTCCGCCGTGACGGCGGCTTCGTCTGGATCGGCCTGCACGAGCCGTCGGAGGCCGAATTCTCCGGTATCGCGGCCGAGTTCGGGCTGCACCCGCTGGCCGTGGAGGACGCGGTGCACGCGCACCAGCGGCCCAAGCTGGAGCGGTACGACGACACCCTCTTCACCGTCTTCAAGACCATCCACTACATCGAGCACGACGAACTCACCGCCACCAGCGAGGTCGTGGAGTCCGGCGAGGTCATGTGCTTCACCGGGCGGGACTTCTTCATCACGGTGCGGCACGGCGGGCAGGGTTCGTTGCGGGCGCTGCGTCACCGGCTGCAGGACGACCCGGAGTTGCTGGCCAAGGGGCCGTCGGCCGTGCTGCACGCCATCGCCGACCATGTCGTCGACGGGTACGTGGCGGTCGCGGACGCCGTGCAGGACGACATCGACGAGGTGGAGACGGAGGTGTTCTCCCCCGGGCGCAAAGGCACCCCCCGGGGCACCGACGCCGGCCGGATCTACCAACTCAAGCGCGAGGTCATGGAGTTCAAGCGCGCGGTGCTGCCTCTGGTGCGGCCCATGCAGCTGCTGAGCGAGCGGCCGATGCGGCTGATCGACCCGGACATCCAGAAGTACTTCCGTGACGTGGCCGACCACCTCGCCCGGGTCCAGGAACAGGTCGTCGGCTTCGACGAGCTGCTCAACTCGATCCTCCAGGCGAACCTGGCGCAGGCCTCCGTCGCGCAGAACGAGGACATGCGCAAGATCACGTCCTGGGCGGCCATCATCGCCGTGCCGACGATGGTGTGCGGTGTGTACGGCATGAACTTCGACTACATGCCGGAGACGCACTGGAAGTACGGCTACCCGGTGGTCCTCGGGGTCACGGTCGCGCTCTGCCTCGGCATCCACCGGACGCTGAAGCGCAACGGGTGGCTGTGAGGCACGGTTAGGCTGCCCCCATGACAGCCGGTTCGCTCCCCGCCGATGCGCCGACCTCCGACGCGCTGCTCGAACAGGCCCTCGTCGAAGAGGCCACCAAGAAGTCCGGGCTGATCTGGGTCCGGGGTGGTGAGGTGTCCCGGGCGTTGTGGCACGTCTGGCACGAGGGTGCGGCGTGTGTGGTGGGCGACGGACCGGGTGAGCAGCCGTTGCCCGGGCTGGCCGACGGGGGGTCGGCCGTGGTGACCGTGCGCAGCAAGGACAAGGGCGGGCGGTTGGTCAGCTGGGCGGCGGACGTCGTCGAACTGGCCCCGGACTCTCCCGCGTGGGCGTCCGCCGTGGCCGAGCTCAAGGGCAAACGCCTCAACGCCCCCGACGGCGAGGCCATGCCGGCCCGTTGGGCCCGCGAGTGCCGGGTGGTGCGCCTGGAGCCGACGGGGGCGACCCTGCCCCTGCCCGACGGTGACCTGGCGCAGCCACCGGTGACCACACCGGCGACCACACGACAGCCGATTCCGGCCGCGGTCCCACGCCTGCTCTTCGGCCGCCGCAGACGCGACCGCTGAGCCCGGCCCTGCCCGGGGCGCGCCCCGCTCGGCACCGGCGAGAGGCGGCGCATCCCCTGGACGGCGGCCAGGCGCGAAGAACGCGGCGCGCCCCAGCCCTGCGGCTCGCCCCCGCCCACACCACCCGCGAGGTACACCCCCGCTCCGCGCGACACCGCCCGCCTCGCCGCGAGACCACCGCTCGCCCCGCCGCGCGCCCACCGGAGGCCGCGCGGCACGCCCCGCGGAGCCCGCGCGGCACGCCCCGGCAGGCCGTCCCGTCCGCCGCTATGACGTCGGCAGTTGTTTGCCGTAGTCGACCACCGACTTTTCGTCCGGTTCCTCCAGGGTGAAGTCCTTGCCCCAGTCGGTGAGGAGGATGGTGCCGGCGTCGCCGGCGCGGACGAGGCGGAGGGGGTAGGGGGTGCCTTCGAGGGAGACATCGAGAGTCCCGCCGGAGCCCTTGTCACCGGTGATGCGGATGGTGCGGGTGCCGGACTGCTCGTGGTGACCCTCGGTGGACAGCGTGCCGTGCAGGGTGAGCAGGCTGTTGAGGAGGACGTCCTTGTCGGTGAAGCCGCTGAACCGCTTGTAGGCGGGGTCACCGGTCGGCACCTTCACATACATGCCGTCCAGCTTGTCCGCGGCGGCCGTCTCGGAGTCCCCCTCGCCACCGTGCTCACCGGAGTCCTGGTGGTCCCAGAAGTCCGCGTCGGCCTTGAGGAAGAGGTGCTCGCCCACCTTCAGCAGCCGGAACGTGGAGCCCTCGGACGTCACCGAACCCGTGCCGCCGTCCTCCTTCAGGCGCATGTCCAGCTTGTAGGTTCTGCCGTTGCTCACCACGGCCCCGGACAGCCGGACCGTGTCCGCCGCCGTGGCCGCCGCCTTGGTCTTGCTCTGGATCTTCGCCGGCTCCAGCCTGCCGACCCCGTTGGTGCCCTCGTTGGGGTCCTCGCTGCACCCCGTGAGCCCCAGCCCCCCGACCACCAGGGTGCAGACGGCGCTCACCAGTGCGGCCCTTCGGGTACGGGGAATCACAGTCACAGGCGATGCACCTCTTCGTGGGGAGTCCAGGCGTACCGCAGAGTACCGGGGCTCCCGACCCACCACGGAGCCAGTCCGTCCGCACCGCTCACCAGGGCATATCCGATCGGGACGGGCTAGCCTGAAGCCGTCCTCGGCGGACATTCCCCTCTCGACGGGAAGGAAAGGGGCGGCTCATGGCGGCGGTGGCGGCCCGGATCTTCGTCTCCCACCTCTCCGGCGTCGCCGTCTTCGACCCGAACGGCGACCAGGTGGGCCGCGTCCGGGATCTGGTGGCCATCTTGCGGGTGGGCCGCAAGCCCCCGCGCCTGCTCGGCCTGGTCGTCGAACTGTCCACCCGGCGCCGGATCTTCCTGCCCATGACCCGGGTGACCGGCATCGAGTCGGGCCAGGTCATCACCACCGGCGTGCTGAACGTGCGCCGCTTCGAGCAGCGCCCCACCGAGCGCCTCGTCATCGGGGAACTGCTGGACCGGCGAGTGACCCTCGTCGAGACCGGCGAGGAGGTGACGGTCCTCGACATCTCCGTGCAGCAGCTGCCGGCCCGCCGGGACTGGGAGATCGACCGGGTCTTCGTCCGCAAGGGCAAGGGCGGGGCGTTCCGCCGGCACAAAGGTGAGACCGTGACCGTGGAGTGGTCGGCGGTCACCGGCTTCTCCCTGGAGGAGCACGGGCAGGGCGCCGAGAACCTCCTCGCGACCTTCGAACAGCTCCGCCCGGCCGACCTGGCGAACGTGCTGCACCACCTCTCCCCCAAACGCCGGGCCGAGGTGGCCGCCGCCCTCGACGACGACCGGCTCGCCGACGTCCTGGAAGAACTGCCCGAGGACGACCAGATCGAGATCCTCGGCAAGCTCAAGGAGGAGCGCGCGGCCGACGTCCTGGAGGCCATGGACCCGGACGACGCCGCCGACCTCCTCGCCGAACTCCCGGAGGAGGAGCAGGAACGACTGCTGACCCTGATGCAGCCGGACGACGCGGCGGACGTGCGGCGGCTCATGGCGTACGAGGAGAAGACCGCCGGCGGTCTGATGACCACGGAGCCGATCGTGCTGCGCCCGGACGCGACCGTCGCCGACGCGCTCGCGAGGGTCCGCAACGCCGACCTCTCCCCCGCGCTCGCCGCCCAGGTGTACGTGTGCCGGCCGCCGGACGAGACCCCCACCGGCAAGTACCTCGGCACGGTCCACTTCCAGCGGCTGCTGCGGGATCCGCCGTACACCCTGGTCAGTTCGCTCCTCGACGACGATCTCCAGCCGCTGGACCCGGAGGCCGCGCTGCGCGCCGTCGCCGGGTTCTTCGCGACGTACGACATGGTGGCGGCCCCCGTGGTCGACGAGAGCGGTTCGTTGCTGGGCGCGGTGACCGTCGACGACGTACTGGACCACATGCTTCCCGAGGACTGGCGGGAGACGGAGTTCCACCTGTACGAGGACGACGGCGACGGGGACGAGCAGGGGGCCGACGATGGCTCCTGACCGGGACGGGCGCGAGGGACGGGAGCGGCGGGACGGGCGCCCCGGAGGCCATGAGGGGCGGGACGGACGGGACGGCCGGCACGCGGGGCGCGAGCGGGCGCACTCCGGCGCGGGACAACGGGAGCGGACGGCGCACTCCGGGGGGCCCCTGAGGGAGCGCACGCCCTCCGGGGCCACCGCGCGCCCCCGTACGCGTCTCGACCAGCCGCTGCGCCGCCGGGCCAGGTTCCTGCCGGAGTGGGACCCGGAGGCCTTCGGACGGCTGTCGGAGCGGATCGCACGGTTCCTGGGCACCGGACGGTTCATCGTCTGGATGACTGTCGTCATCATCCTGTGGGTGGTCTGGAACGTCTCCGCCCCGCGCGACCTGCGGTTCGACAACTACCCCTTCATCTTCCTCACCCTGATGCTCTCCCTCCAGGCCTCCTACGCGGCCCCGCTGATCCTGCTCGCGCAGAACCGTCAGGACGACCGCGACCGCGTCAACCTCGAACAGGACCGCAAGCAGAACGAGCGGTCGATCGCCGACACCGAGTACCTGACCAGGGAGATCGCCGCACTGCGCATCGGCCTCGGCGAGGTCGCCACCCGCGACTGGCTGCGCTCGGAGCTCCACGACCTGGTCAGGGAGCTGCACGAGCACGACGGTGAGGGCCCGCGTGCGAACCGGACGGTATTCCCGCCGGAACACCCCCGCGGACGTGACATGGGCGACCGCTGACAGGGCTCCCAGGGGCCCCGTGCCGCGCCGTACCATCGTCTTCATGGCTACGGTAGACGCGGTGCGCGAAGCACTGTCGACGGTGAACGACCCCGAGATCAACCGCCCCATCACCGAACTCGGGATGGTCAAGTCGGTCGAGATCGGCGAGGACGGAGCGGTCGCGGTCGCCGTGTACCTGACGGTCTCCGGCTGCCCCATGCGCGACACGATCACCCAGCGCGTGACCGAGGCGGTCGCACAGGTCGAGGGCGTCACACGCGTCGACGTCGAACTCGATGTGATGAGCGACGAACAGCGCAAGGAACTGGCGGGCGCGCTGCGCGGCGGCCAGGCCGAGCGCGAGGTCCCCTTCGCCAAGCCGGGCTCGCTGACGCGCGTGTACGCCGTCGCCTCCGGCAAGGGCGGCGTCGGCAAGTCCTCGGTGACGGTGAACCTGGCGACGGCCATGGCGGCCGACGGCCTCAAGGTCGGTGTCGTCGACGCGGACATCTACGGCCACTCCGTGCCCCGCATGCTGGGTGCCGACGGCAGTCCCACCCAGGTCGAGAACATGATCATGCCGCCGTCCGCGAACGGCGTGAAGGTCATCTCGATCGGCATGTTCACCCCGGGCAACACCCCCGTGGTCTGGCGTGGCCCGATGCTCCACCGCGCCCTCCAGCAGTTCCTCGCGGACGTGTACTGGGGCGACCTGGACGTGCTCCTCCTCGACCTCCCGCCGGGCACGGGCGACATCGCCATCTCGGTGGCGCAGCTGGTCCCGAACGCCGAGATCATCGTCGTGACGACCCCGCAGCAGGCGGCGGCCGAGGTCGCCGAGCGCGCCGGCTCCATCGCCGTGCAGACCCACCAGAAGATCGTCGGCGTCATCGAGAACATGTCGGGCCTGCCCTGCCCGCACTGCGACGAGATGGTCGACGTGTTCGGCACGGGCGGCGGCCAGACCGTCGCCGACGGCCTCACCCGCACCACCGGCGCCACGGTCCCGGTCCTCGGCTCCATCCCCATCGACGTCCGCCTCCGCGAGGGCGGCGACGACGGCAAGCCGGTGGTCCTGACCGACCCCGACTCCCCCGCGGGCTCGGCCCTGCGAGCGATCGCGGGCAAGCTGGGCGGCCGCCAGAGGGGCCTGTCGGGCATGAGCCTGGGAATCACCCCGAGGAACAAGTTCTAGGCCGGTTCCAAGGCTTCCTGGGCGCCTGCCGGAGCCAGGGGCCGCACCTGAAGGGGCGCGGGGAACTGCGCGACAAGCCACGACGCACCCGCACTCCCCGAACCATCTGAGCCCCAGCGGCGTCGAGGGGGCACCGCAGCACAACCCAGCGGTGCCCCTCGAAGCTACGCGTACGCCTCGATGTCCTTGATCCCGGCGAAGCCGAGACCGTACGCGCTCATCCCCCGCCCGTACGCCCCCACGTGCACCCCTTGCGAGGTCGACCCCGCGAGCACCCACCCGAACTCGGACTCGCGGTAGTGGAACGGCGTCGGCACCCCGTCCACCGGCAGGGACAGGGTCGACCAGTCGGGCCCGGCGAGATCGTCGGCCAACACCCACGCGGCCTCGGTCTGCTGGTCCAGCCAGTCGTCCCGCAGGGAGTGGTCCAACTGGCCGGGCCAGGTGAAGGACAACAGCCCCACGCCCGCGAGCCAGGCCGCCGAGGAGACCGACGTGGCCTCCAGCAGCCCCGTACCGTCGGCGCTCCTGCGTGAGGGGTTCTCCGCGACGGTCACCACGACCGCGAACCGCTCCTTGACCTCGTCGTCCGAACCGGCGGTGTACTCGTTGCGCACCGAGGGCTCGTCACCGTGGCCGATCGAACCGTGTTCGACGGCTCCTTCCGCCGACGTTCCGACCTGCATCAGCCAGCGCGGTCCCGTGAAGGCCTCGTCGAGGCCGTACCAAGGGAAGGGCGCCAGCAGGTAGCCGTCGACCGCGCGTCGGCCGGAGGAGAGCTGTTGTCCGCCCTCCGCGACCGACGCCTGCGCGCCTACCCGACTCGTCGTCTCCATGTGCCCGGACGCCTCCTCGCTCTCGACGGACCGGAGCGGCCCGCCCCCCTCGGGCGTCGTCGCTCGCTCTTCGTACGGTCCGCACAACAACTGGGCAGCATAGCCACAGCTCTCCGAGCAGCAGGGAAAGCGCCCGGCGCGTAGGACGGCGTACTGGCGGGTTCAAGGCCGTACGAGGGGGCGTGACGGTATGAATCGCATCACGTAGGGGAGCGCGGCGGCACACCGGCGTACGGCTCAGGTGGCGTCCATGTCGTACGGCGGACGCTCTTCGATCTCGCGCTTCTTCGTCATGTCGACGGAGCCGCCGGTCGCACCTGCGGAAACAGCACCGGAGGAGTCCGCGGAGGACGCGGACGAGGAGGACTCCGCCTCGCGGCCGTGGACCGCGTCCGTGAGCTCGGCCATCTCCTTCTTCAGGTCGAAGCCGTTGCGGATCTCCTTCAGCCCCAGTTCGTCGTTGTCCAGCTGCTTGCGGATGAACGTCTTGGGGTTGAGGTCCTCGAACTCGAAGTCCTTGAACTCCGGCCCGAGTTCGTTGCGGATGTCCGCCTTGGCGCTGTCCGAGAACTCGCGGATCTTGCGGATGGTCCGCGTGACGTCCTGGATCACCTTCGGGAGCTTGTCCGGTCCGAAGACGAGCACGGCGAGGACGACGAGCGTCACCACCTCGAGCGCACCTATGTCATTGAACACCTGAAGCTCCTTGCGATGTCCTCGGTCCCGATCCGCGGGCCTCGGCAGGTCTTCCGTGGTCCGGGCCGGATCCACGGTACCCGGCGATGCCGTCGATCCGGTACCTTCGGGCGGCCTGCGACCACGCCCGAACGACGGGTTTTCCCAGCTGTTTGCCTGACGGGAGAGGGTGCGGGGCCCCTCGTGTGAAGTTGCTGTCAGTGAGCCCCGCCCCGGCGCGGACGTCATGACCGCCGCGAGGCGTCAGTCGCCGCCGGACGAGCCGAGGGTGAGGGTGACCGTCCGCTCCCTGCCGTCCCGCAGCAGCGTGAGCTCCAGACGGTCGCCGGGCCGGTGGGCGCGGACCTTGACGATCAGTTCGTCACCGGAGTGGACACGCTGGCCGTCGACCTCGGTGATGACGTCGCCCGAGCGCATCCCCGCCCGGTCGGCGGGACCGCCCGAGGTCACCCCCGAACCACCGCCGTCGCCCCCGTCACCGATACGGGCGCCGTCACCCGAGTAGTCCATGTCGAGGGTGACCCCGATCACCGGATGCGTGGCCTTGCCGGTGTTGATCAGCTCTTCGGCGACGCGCTTGCCCTGGTTGATGGGTATCGCGAAGCCCAGGCCGATGGAACCGGCCTGCCCGCCGTCCGACTCGGAGCCGCTGCCGGCGGAGCGGATGGCGCTGTTGATGCCGATCACGCGGGCCTTGCCGTCGAGGAGCGGGCCTCCGGAGTTGCCGGGGTTTATCGGCGCGTCGGTCTGCAGCGCGTCCACGTACGACACATCGCTGACGTTCCCGCTCTCGCCGCCGGCCGTGATGGGCCGCTCCTTGGCGCTGATGATGCCGGAGGTGACGGTGTTGGCCAGGTCGAAGGGGGCGCCGATGGCGACGACCGGGTCGCCGACCCGGACCTCCTCCGAGTTGCCGAGGGGCAGCGGCTTGAGCCCGCTGACGCCGGAGACCCTGACCACGGCCAGGTCGTAGCCGGTGTCCCGGCCGACGATGGTGGCCTTGGCGGTCTCGCCGCCGCTGAAGGTCACCGATATGTCGCCGTCGGCTCCGGCGGGGTCGACGACGTGATTGTTGGTGAGGATGTGACCGCGTTCGTCCAGGACGAAGCCGGTGCCGGTGCCCTGTGCGCTCTCCCCGCTCACGTGCAGGGTCACGACGCTGGGCAGCGCGCTGGCGGCGATCCCGGCGACGCTGTCGGGCGCCCGGCCCGTCACCCCGTCGCTGGTCTGCGGCAGCTCGATCGCCCCGACCCCGCCGTTGCGCTCCAGGTACGCGCCGACGACTCCGCCGACACCACCGGCCACGACGGCGATCAGCAGGGCCCCGACCAGCAGCGTCCTGCCCCTGCGCCTGCGCCGCCGCGCGACGTCGTCCACCGGGGCCCCGTTCTGCTGCAGCGACCCCGACCCTGCCCACGGGTCGTAGTTCTGCCAGGGCCCACGCGAGCTGTGCGGCGCGGCCTGCGGCGACTTCGCGGGATCGGCGTAGGCGCCCGGGGGGTGCTGGCCTCCGGCTCCGTGCGAAGGCTGCGCGGCTTGAGCCCCGCCCGCGTAGGGAGGCGGCACCGTCCGCGCCGGGTCGCCGAAGGGCGGCGGGCCCGGCTGGGAGGGATACGCGTAGGAGGCCCCGGGAGGCGGGGAGCTGTCGGGGAAGGGCGTCGCGGCCGACTGGGCCACGTCCGGGACGGGAGCGGCTGCGACCGGCGCGGGCGCCTCCGCGTACGAGGCCGCCGCGGCCTGCGGTGCCGCCGGCGTCGACTGCGGAGCGGTCGCCGGTACGGCGGTGCCGTGGGCCGGTGGCGTCGGCCGGACGTCCGAGGTGGGGGCGGATGCCGTCGCGGAAGCGGGAGCCGTCGCGGAAGCGGGAGCCGTCGCGGAAGCGGGAGCCGTCGCGGAAGCGGGAGCCGTCGCCGGGTGCTGGACCGGCGGAGCGGGCGCCCAGGGGCCAGGCTCGCCGTACGGCGGGGTGCCGTAGGGATCCGGGGCGTGCAGCGGTTTGGGGCGCTCAGAGGGCGCGTCAGGGGCGCTCAGGGCACCTTGCTCACCCGACGGCCGGGCGTCGGCGCCGACGGTGACGCCCACGACCGTGGTCGCGGAGGCGGCCGCGGCAGAGGACCCGGGGGTGTCGGAGGCCGTACTCGCGGCACCGGCATCGGCCACGGCACCGCCGGTGCGGTCGGCCTCGACCGACGCACCGCCGGGCTCGGCCACCGGACCGCCCCGCCCGTTCGGCGAGTTCGTGCCGGCCTCCGCGTCGCTCACCGCGCCGGCCTCCGCGTCGCGCCCCACGCCCGTCCCGGTCGGTCGTTCCAGTTCGAAGTCGCCGTCCGTGTCACCGGAGGCGAGCGCGGTCGACGTGGGGGCGGCACCGAGCGGGGTCTCGACCGCCGGACGGGCCAGTTCGAAGTCGGAATCGGCCTCGGCCTCGGCCTCGGTCCGGGCGTCGGGCCCGACGACGGCCGTTGCCGTCACCGCCGTCACTGGGCGTTCCAACTCGAAGTCGCCCTCGGGGTTTTCCTCCCGAGCCGCGTTCGCCGTCGGCCCGATGTGGTCCCCCGCCGTCTCGGCCCCCGCGCCGTGCGCTCGGGGGCGGCTCCACCACTTCGCCTTCGTGGGCTTCCCCTCGTTCATGTTCTCCCCACACCTAGGGCCTGTCCCAAGGACCGGCCCGCCGCCCACCGTTCACCGAGCGCCGCGGGCCGGAACCGGCCCGAGCGGGCACGGCCCACTCTGGATTCAACCAGGTTCGCGGGCCGGTGCGCAGAACTCGGGGTCAGCGGAGGACGGGCGAGGTGGGTGTGGGGGACGAGGTGGTGTCGGGGGCCGTCAGCAGGCCAGGACCCGTCAGTTCGGGGGCCGGCGACCAGTCGGTCAGCTGCAAGGGCGGCGCGGCGGTGAGCGGACGTATGAGCGGTGACATGACGGCGGCACCGGCCAACACGGGTGCGGTCAGCGGGTGTACGGACCGGCGGTCCTGGCCGGCCGGAGCGGGGACGCCGGGCAGCAGGGGCGCGGAGATCTCCGTCGGGGCGACGGGCACCTGCCCCAGGGACTGCTGGCCCTGTCCGAGGAGCGGCCCGACGGTGCCCCGGCGGCGCTGTGCCTCGGGCGTCGGAACCGTGCCGGAGGCCTGCGTCCGCAACGGGGTGACATTGCTGCCGGTGCCGGAGGCGCCGCGGGCGTCGGCCGTCTCGACGGGCATCCCGTTGGTCACGCCGCCGAGGGCGATCGCGGCCAGCGACACCGCGCCCGCCGCCACGAAGGCGAACCGCATGCCGCGTGAGGCCGAACGCTCGGCCTCCTGCCGGCTCACGTCGTGGATGCGAAAGCCACGGTCGCCCGTGCCCTTTCCGTCGCTTCCGCCGTCCCTGTCGCCGCCGGTTCTCTCCGCGCGGCCCGGGCGGTCGTCCGCGCCGCCTGAGAGGCCGCGTCCGCCACCCATGAAGCCACGGTCGCCCAGGGCCCCCCGGTCGCCGAGGAAGCCGCGGCCGCTCAGGAAGCCGAGGTCACCGAGGAGCCCACGGCCGCCGGACGCTCCTCGGCCGCCGCCGAGCAGTCCGCGGCCTTCCGACGGCGTCAGCGCGCCGCCGTGTGGTCCCGACGGGACGTACCCGAAGGACTCTCCCGAGCCGAAGACCCCGAAGCCGGCGAAGTCCCGGGAGTCGGAGGGGTCGCCGGGCAGGCCCCGGCCACCGGCCGTACCTCCGAGTCTTCCGCCGAAGCCGCCGGACAGCGGTGAGCCACCGTCGCCGTCGCCGCCCGCGGGCAGCATCTGGAGACGGGCGAGGAAGCTCTCGGAGGGAGGCGGCGGAGCGGCCTCCGCGAAGACGTTCTTCAGGCGGCGCTGTTCGTCCGCCTCCGATTTGCACTTCGCGCAGGTGGCGAGATGTGCCAGGACGCGGTCTCGCGCCTCATGACCGAGCTCTCCGTCGACCAGGGCGGAGAGACGGTCTCCCAGGTGCTGCTCGGCAGGCGTAGGACGGGATCCACTCACGCGGTCGCGCCCCCTCCTCCCAGCACGGCCACCCGGGGCACCGCGAACCCGCGGCGCTGCTCGGCCCGGGCCTCCGGGGAGCGGTGCGCGAGGGCTTTGCGGAGCTGGGAGCGGCCGCGGTGGATCCGGGAGCGGACCGTGCCGAGCTTGACGCCGAGGGTCGCGGCGATCTCCTCGTACGACAGTCCTTCGATGTCGCAGAGGACGACGGCGGCGCGGAACTCGGGTGCCAGGGTGTCGAGGGCCTGCTGGACGTCGGCGTCGAAGTGCGCGTCGTTGAAGATCTGCTGCGGGGTGGGTTCGCGGCTGGGCAGGCGCTCGGCCGCGTCGTCCCCGAGGGCGTCGAAGCGGATGCGCTGCTTGCGCCGGACCATGTCCAGGAAGAGGTTGGTGGTGATGCGGTGCAGCCAGCCCTCGAAGGTGCCGGGCGTGTAGGTCGAAAGGGAGCGGAAGACGCGGACGAAGACCTCCTGGGTGAGATCCTCGGCGTCGTGCTGGTTGCCGGTCAGACGGTAGGCGAGCCGGTACACGCGGCCGCTGTGGGTGCTGACGATCTCCTCCCAGGTGGGCGGAGTCCACGCCTGTGCGTGCGCGTCCGTGGTGAAGGTCGCGGTCTGTGCTCCGCCCGAGGCGGGAGCGTCGGCGTGGCTGTGGTCAGCGGTGTCGTTCACGGATTTCGGCCTACCTGCCGATCCGAGAAAGCGCCGCAGCACTCCTCCCCGATCCACAGGCGCAGCCGCACCTCCCCTGTCGGCTCTGGTGGTGTCCAGTGGAGCCCCTACCATAGCCACCTCGCCCGTTAGCTCCGGATAAGCGGTTTTATAAGAAATTGCTGTGCGCCGCTGTGGCTCGTCCGGCTGACGCGGCCCGTCGGGCTTGGTCAGCAGCCGCGTCGATGTGCGCCCCTGCTCGTCGGATCGATCCATCCCGTGCCCCCCGTCCGGCCCCCGTCACTCACTCATCCCTTTAAACGACCGGTCCCATCAGCAGGTTCCCGACGGCAACGGATACAGTCACGCCCAGGCAACCACGGGGACATAAGGAGAGGGTCATTACCGGCAACCGGCTGACGAGCTGGGCGTTCGCCGACGCCTTTGTCGCCGAGGACGACGCGCTGCGCTGGGCCCGGGAACGGGCCCGGGAGGCAGGGCTGCGCTCGGTGTCGCCCGGCACGGGCGCCGCGCTGCGGGTGCTCGCCGCCACCGTGGACGCGAAGGCCGTGGCGGAGATCGGTACCGGGACCGGTGTCTCCGGGATCCATCTGCTGCACGGCATGCGGCCCGACGGGGTGCTGACCACCGTGGATCCGGAGCCGGAGCACCAGCAGTTCGCCCGGCAGGCGTTCCGCGCGTCAGGCTTCGCCAGCAACCGCGCGCGCTTCATCCCGGGGCACGCCCTGGACGTGCTGCCCCGGCTCGCGGACTCCGGGTACGACCTGGTCTTCTGCGACGGCGACCGGCTGGAGAGCCTCGACTACCTCGCTGAATCGTTGCGTCTGCTCAGGCCCGGTGGCCTGGTGGCGTTCGAGGGTGTCTTCGCCAGTGGCCGGACGGTGGACTCCAATCCGCAGCCCACCGAGGTCATACGCCTGCGGGAGCTGTTGCGCACGGTCCGGGAGAGCTCCGAACTCGTGCCGTCCCTGCTCCCGGTGGGCGACGGCCTGCTGTGCGCGGTCAAGCGCTGAGCGGCTCCCCACAACCCGGCCGACCCCCGAGCACTCCCCCGGTACGACAGCGCCCCGGCACCGCCGAGAGGCGGTGCCGGGGCGACTGAAAGGGTATGGTCGCTACGCGCGTCAGCCGACGACCTTCTTGAGGGCATCACCGAGGGCGTCGGCCTCGTCAGGGGTCAGCTCGACGACGAGCCGACCGCCGCCTTCGAGCGGAACGCGCATGACGATGCCCCGCCCCTCCTTGGTCACCTCGAGCGGGCCATCGCCCGTCCGCGGCTTCATGGCCGCCATGCTCGTACCCCTTCCTGAAACCAGCTCATCGCCAAGCCGACGGCCCGGGAGGGCAGGCGCGGGCCCACCTGAGGACACGCGACACCGGCATCGAACACATTGCTTCCAGGCCATTATCCCGCATCTCACGACCCGATGACCAACATCGGTCGGCATCGCTTGGGCAACGCGCGCGAGCAAAACCACCCAATTCGGCGGTGTGACTGCGATACTGCGCCACCGCACGGTCACGGGTGGGCGCTCGCCCATTGGTGATTCTTTGACGCAGGTCACACGTCCGGGCCCGGCCACCGCCCGTGAACTCCGCCATGCTGTGCTGTGACGAGGGCGTACCGACCAGTACGTCACCTGCCGCGACACCGGAGGGGAAACACCATGGCCGACACCGTGCTCTACGAGGTGCACGACGGACTCGCGAAGATCACGCTGAACCGCCCCGAGGCGATGAACGCGCTGAACATCGCGACGAAGGTCGCGCTGCGGGAGGCCGTGGAGGAGGCCGCCGGGGACGACGCGGTGCGGGCGGTGCTGCTGACTGCGGCCGGGGAGCGGGCGTTCTGTGTGGGCCAGGACCTCAAGGAGCACATCGGGCTGCTGGTCGAGGGCTCGGGGGAGGTCATGAGCACGGTCAAGGAGCACTACAACCCCGTGGTGAAGGCGCTCACGAGCATGGCGAAGCCCGTGGTGGCCGGGGTGAACGGTGTCGCGGCCGGGGCCGGTCTGGGGTTCGCACTCGCGGCGGACTACCGGGTGGTCGCCGAGACGGCCTCGTTCAACACGTCCTTCGCCGGGGTGGCGCTCACGGCCGACTCCGGGGTCTCGTGGACCCTGCCGCGGGTGATCGGCCCCGGCCGTGCCGCCGATCTGCTGCTGTTCCCGCGCAGCATCAAGGCGCGGGAGGCGTACGAGCTGGGGATCGCGAACCGGATCGTTCCGGCGGCCTCGCTGCACGCCGCCGCCGAGGAGGTCGCGCGGATGCTGGCAGGGGGGCCGACCGTGGCATACGCGGCGATCAAGGAGGCGGTGGCGTACGGGTTCACCCACTCGCTGGCCGAGACGCTGGAGAAGGAGGACGAGCTCCAGACGCGGGCGGGGGCCTCGGAGGACCACCAGATCGCCGTGCGGGCCTTCGTCAACAAGGAGGAGCCCAAGTATCTGGGTCGGTGACGGTTCGTGAGGAGTGCGGGTCCGGCGCCGGAGCCGCAGGTGTCACATTTCGCGCCCCTGAAGAGGTGCGCTCCTCGCCACGCATGTCGCCAAGTGGTCGTTCACCAGGCCGCACGCCTGCATCAGGGCGTATGCCGTCGTCGGGCCCACGAAGCGGATGCCTCGTTTCTTCAGGGACTTGGACAGGGCCGTGGACTCGGGGGTGACCGCCGGGACGTCGGCGAGGGTTCGCGGGGCGGGGCGGGTCGCCGGGTCGGGGGCGTGGGACCAGATCAGCTCGTCCAGCTCGCCGGAGGTCCAGGTGGACAGCTCGCGGGCGTTGGCGATCGTCGCCTCGATCTTGGCGCGGTTGCGGATGATGCCGGCGTCGGCGAGGAGACGCTCCTGGTCGGCCTCGGTGAACAGGGCTACCGAGGCGATCTTGAAGTCGGCGAAGGCGGCACGGAAGCCCTCGCGGCGGCGGAGGATGGTGATCCAGGAGAGGCCGGACTGGAAGGCCTCCAGGCAGAGCCGCTCGTACAGCGCGTCGTCGCCGTGGACCGGGCGGCCCCACTCCTGGTCGTGGTAGGCGACGTAGTCCTCGGTGGACAGGGCCCAGGGGCAGCGCGGGGCGCCGTCGGAGCCGGGCAGGGCGGTGCCGTCGCTCACCGGTGGTCGCCCTCCTCCGGCTTGTGCAGCGAGGTCGCGGTCGCCGCGCGGGCGCCCGCGAGCGCGGACTCCAGGTCGGCGATCCGGGCGTCCCGCTCGGCGATCTCGGCGCTGAGGCGGCCGAGGGCGTCGTCCACGTCCACCATGCGGTAGCCGCGGACGGCGACCGGGAAGCGGAGCGCCTCGACGTCGGCGCGGTTGACCGGGCGGTCCGCCGGCAGCGGGTCCTGGAGCCGCTCGCCCTCGGCCTCCGGCAGCACCGCGTTGTCGCCGCCGCCGACCACGGCGAGCGTCACCGCGGCGACCACGACGGCGAGCGCGACGACCAGGAACAAGAACATGAACATCGCTGGGTCCCCTCGAGTGTGTTCGGCTCCGATCGTGCCATGCGAGTCTGACAGTTAGGGTCGCAGGCGGTCGGGCAAGGCCGACGATCGACGGAACGTACTGGGAGAGGTCACAGCGGATGCTCAGGCTGGGCAAGCGGGAATTCGGCCCGCACGAGCCGGTGATCATGGCGATCGTGAACCGGACGCCGGACTCCTTCTACGACCAGGGGGCCACCTTCCGTGACGAGCCGGCGCTCGCGCGCGTGGAGCAGGCGGTCGCCGACGGCGCGGCCGTCATCGACATCGGCGGGGTGAAGGCCGGGCCCGGGGAGGAGGTGACCGCGGCGGAGGAGGCGCGGCGGACCGTGGGGTTCGTCGCGGAGGTGCGGCGGCGGTTCCCCGGCGTGATCATCAGCGTCGACACCTGGCGGCACGAGGTCGGTGAGGCCGTGTGCGAGGCCGGGGCCGATCTGCTCAACGACGCGTGGGGCGGGGTCGACCCCCGGCTCGCGGAGGTCGCGGCGCGGTATCGGGTGGGGCTGGTGTGTACGCACGCGGGTGGGGCTCAGCCGCGTACCCGGCCGCACCGGGTCGAGTACGACGACGTGATGGCCGACGTGTTGCGGGTGACCGTGGGGCTGGCGGAGCGGGCGGTGGCCTTGGGGGTGCCCCGGGAGTCCGTGCTGATCGATCCGGGGCACGACTTCGGGAAGAACACGCGGCACGGTCTGGAGGCGACTCGGCGGCTGGGGGAGATGGTCGCCACGGGGTGGCCGGTGCTGGTGTCGCTGTCCAACAAGGACTTCGTGGGGGAGACGTTGGACAAGCCGGTGAAGGAGCGGGTGGTGGGGACGTTGGCGACGACGGCCGTGTCGGCGTGGTTGGGGGCTCAGGTGTATCGGGTGCATGAGGTGGCTGAGACTCGCCAGGTGGTGGAGATGGTGGGGGCGATCGCCGGGTGGCGGGAGCCTGCGGTTGCGCGGCGGGGGCTCGCCTAGATCTTTTTCGCCCCCGCCGCCCCTACCCTTCCCGTCCTTCAGGGGGCTGCGCGCCCCCTTCGGCCCCCGTCAGAGATTCGGGGCTCCGCCCCGGACCCCGTTCGCGCAGTTCCCCGCGCCCCTTAGGCGCGCAGTTCCCCGCGCCCCTTATGGGTGTCCCGCCTCCTTCGAGACCAGGGCCACCGCCTCGTCCACGTCGTCCGTCACGTGGAAGAGGGTCAGGTCCTTTTCCGCCGCCTTGCCCTGGGCGATGAGGGTGTTGGTCAGCCAGTCGACCAGGCCGCTCCAGTAGGACTCGCCGAAGAGGACGATGGGGAAGCGGGTGACCTTCTGGGTCTGGACGAGGGTGAGGGCCTCGAAGAGTTCGTCGAGGGTGCCGAGGCCGCCGGGGAGGACGACGAAGCCCTGGGCGTACTTGACGAACATCATCTTCCGGACGAAGAAGTAGCGGAAGTTGAGGCCGATGTCGACGTAGGGGTTGAGGCCCTGCTCGAAGGGGAGCTCGATGCCGAGGCCGACGGAGGTGCCGCCCGCTTCGAGGGCGCCCTTGTTGGCCGCCTCCATCGCGCCCGGGCCACCGCCGGTGATGACGGCGAAGCCGGCCTCCACCAGGCCCCGGCCGAGCCGGACGCCCGCCTCGTACTCCGGGGAGTCGGCGGGCGTGCGGGCGGAGCCGAAGACACTGATCGCGGGCGGGAGTTCGGCGAGCGTGCCGAAGCCCTCGATGAACTCGGACTGGATGCGCAGGACCCGCCAGGGGTCGGTGTGGACCCAGTCCGAGGGGCCGCCCGCGTCCAGCAGCCGCTGGTCCGTCGTGCTCGCCTGGACCTGGCCTCGCCTGCGCAGCACCGGTCCCAGCCGCTGCTCCTCGGGTGGCTGCTTCTTGCCCTCGGGGTTGCCGGTCGCCATGTCCGCTCCCTCCGCCGTGCTGGTGGTTCACCTCAGCGTAGATCCATACGGGTTACGGACGGGGGACGTCAGCGTGTCCGCCACGCGATCCGCCGCGCCGGACACGTCACGCCGTCAGCCAGGACCTCAGGCGCTCCTCGCCGGTCAGGATCTTCGCCGTCTGTACGCGCTCGTCCCGCCGGTGCGCCAAGTGGGGGTTGCCGGGGCCGTAGTTGACGGCCGGGACGCCGAGGGCGCTGAAGCGGGAGACGTCCGTCCAGCCGTACTTGGGCTGGGCGGTGCCGCCGACGGCCTCGATGAACGCCGCGGCAGCCGGGTGGGACAGGCCGGGCAGCGCGCCGGGGCTGTGGTCGTCGACGGTGAACTCCTCGACCCCGCAGTCGGCGAAGACCTCGCGGACGTGGGCGATGGCCTCCTCCTCCGTACGGTCGGGCGCGTAGCGGAAGTTGACGGTGACCACGCACGCGTCGGGGATGACGTTGCCGGCGACGCCGCCGGAGATGCCGACCGCGTTGAGGCCCTCGCGGTACTCCAGGCCGTCGATCACCGGGTAGCGGGGCTCGTACGCCGCCAGCCTCGCCAGGATCGGGGCCGCCGCGTGGATGGCGTTGGAGCCCATCCAGCCGCGGGCGGAGTGGGCGCGCTCGCCCTTGGTCGTCAGCAGGACCCGCAGGGTGCCCTGACAGCCGCCCTCGACCTCGCCGTCGGTGGGCTCCAGGAGGACCGCGAAATCCCCCGCCAGCCACTCGGGGTGGGCCTCGGAGACGTGCTTCAGACCGTTGAGGTCCGCGGCGACCTCCTCGTTGTCGTAGAAGACGAACGTCAGGTCGCGGTTGGGGGCCGGGACCGTGGCGGCGATGCGCAGCTGGACCGCGACGCCGGACTTCATGTCGCAGGTGCCGCAGCCCCACAGGACGCCGTCCTCGTCGAGGCGGGAGGGGACGTTGTCCGCGATGGGCACGGTGTCGATGTGGCCGGCCAGGATCACGCGCTCGGCGCGGCCCAGGTTCGTGCGGGCGACGACGTTGTTGCCGTACCGGTCGACCGTGAGGTGCGGCAGGGCGCGCAGGGCGGTCTCGATCGCGTCCGCGAGGGGCTTCTCGGTGCCGCTCTCGGAGGGGAAGTCGACGAGCTGCGCGGTCAGCCGCGCGGCGTCCAGCGTGAGGTCAATCGGGGTCTCGGCCATGTCCCCGACCCTAACGCGCCGCCGGATCCGGGCCGCCGGGCACATGGTCCGGGCCGCCCGGCGCGTGGTTCCAGTCACTTCCGCACCTCTGTTCACATCACTGTTCACAACTCCTGCACGAGTGCCATTACCGTCCAGTACCTTGGACCGCGTGTCGGAGCCGTACCCCTTCCCCCCAGGTCCCCGTCCCCGCCGTCGCGGCCGTCGCGTGCTGCAGTTCATGGCGGCCTTCGTCGTGCTCACCGCGATCGGGGCGTATCTCACCGTGCAGTATCTGACCGGGGGGAACGGGACACCCCGGTGCGTGGTCGTGTCCGGGACGGACGACGGGGCGTCGTACGAGTTCACGCCCGAGCAGGCGGCCAACGCCGCGACGATCTCGGCGGTCGGCACCTCGCGCGAGCTGCCCGAGCGGGCCGTGACGATCGCGCTGGCGACCGCGCTGCAGGAGTCGAGCCTGCGCAACATCGCGCACGGCGACCGGGACTCGCTCGGCCTCTTCCAGCAGCGCCCGTCGCAGGGCTGGGGCACCGAGCAGCAGATCCAGGACCCGGTGTACGCGGCGGGTGAGTTCTACGAGCACCTCGTCAAGGTCGACGACTACGAGCGGCTGCCGCTGACCGTGGCCGCCCAGCGCGTGCAGCGCAGCGGCTACCCGGAGGCGTACGCCAAGCACGAGCCCGACGCCGCGCTGCTCGCCGCCGCGCTGACCGGGCGGTCGGCGGCCACGCTGACCTGCGAGGGGCGCCGGGACACGACCGGCACCGGCACCGCCTACACGGGCGGCCCGGACGCCGTGCGCAGCGCGCTCGCGCGGGACTTCGGGGACGAGTCGTTCGAGTCGGCCGCGGCGGTGGTGAGCTCCGAGGGCGGCGCATCGGCCGAGGCGAGCACGGCGCCGAGTCCGAGCGTCTCCCCCGCCGTCGGGACCGTGACCATCCCCCTCACGGACGCCGGGAACGCCGGAACCGCCGGGAACACCGACCGGATCCGGCAGCGCGGCTGGGAGCTGGCGCACTGGGCCGTGGCCAACTCCTCCCGGCTCGGGGTCGAGCGCGTCTCCTACGCGGGGCGCGAATGGGTCGCGGAGGGCCGGGCCGGGGCGTGGCGCAAGGCCCGGGGCGTGGCGGGCGGTGCGGCCGGCTCCGCCACCGAGGTCCGAATCGTCACTGGACAGTAGGCCGCACGGCTCACCCGTGCGGGGTAGGCGCGGCGCGTCGGGTGGACGGGGTGCGCGGGATTTCTCCGGCTCACCCCTGGCGCGCGGAATGCGTTGGGAACACAGGGCCGTAAGGATTCAGCAGACGGCCGACACAGGTGGCGTTTGTCCGACTGGATCCCCATTTGATCATGCGACGCATTGCCATTTCTTTACGTCGGGGCGCCGCAACCTTCGGGGACTTCGAGCGGTAGTCACTGCGTCCGAGCCCGGAACGGTCAACTCCCGGGCGCGGTCGGACACTTCAACGTTCTCTTCCGTCAAAGGAGCACCATGTCCCTCCCCCTGACCCGCCGGATCGCCCGTGCCGCGCTGCTGACCGCAGCGGGAGCGGCCTCCGTGGTCGGTGCGGCCGGCTCCGCGAGCGCGGCGCCCGAACTCCCGGCCACCCCGAACCTCGGCGGCCTGTCCGCCGTGGACGGGGCGAACGCGGGTAGCACCGTGGACGGCGCGACGCAGAACGTCACCGGAGTCGCGAGCGACGCCGGCACCAAGGCGTCCAAGCAGACCCTGCCGACCGTGAGCAAGACCGGCGGGAAGACCGTCAAGACGACGACCCCCGTCGCGCAGAAGGCCGCCGGTGAGGCCGCGGGATCCGCCGGCACCGTACTGGGTGACACGACCAAGACGGCGACGAAGGGCGGGCTGCCGACGGGGCAGCTGCCGGCCAAGAGCCCGCTGGGCTGACCTGCCGTACGTCGAAGGGGCCCGGGGAGACTCCCCGGGCCCCTTCGACGTCGTGTGTCCTACGCCTTGGTCAGGCGTTCCACCGCCGTCGCCACCCGCTCGTCCGTCGCCGTGAAGGCCACACGGACGTGGTGGTCGCCGGCCGGGCCGTAGAAGTCGCCGGGGGCCACGAGGATGCCGAGGTCGGCGAGGCTCGCGACCGTGGTCCAGCAGGACTCGTCCCGGGTGGCCCACAGGTAGAGGCTGGCCTCGCTGTGTTCGATGCGGAAGCCGTGGGCGACGAGGGCGTCGCGCAGGGCCGTGCGGCGGGCCGCGTAGCGGGCGCGCTGCTCCTGGACGTGGGCGTCGTCCCCGAGGGCCGCGACCACAGCGGCCTGGGTGGGGGCCGCGGTCATCATGCCGCCGTGCTTGCGGATCTGCAGGAGCGGGCCGAGGACGTCCGGGTCGCCGGCGAGGAAGGCCGCGCGGTAGCCCGCCAGGTTGGAGCGCTTGGAGAGGGAGTGGACGGCGACGATGCCCTCGTACGAGCCGCCGTTGACGTCCGGGTGGAGGACGGAGACCGGGTCGGCGTCCCAGCCCAGCTCCAGGTAGCACTCGTCGGAGAAGATCAGGATGCCGTGCGAGCGGGCCCACGCCACGATCCGGGTGAGCTCGTCCTTGGCGAGGACCCTGCCCGTGGGGTTGGACGGCGAGTTCAGCCAGAGGAGCTTCAGGCCGGCCGGCTCCAGGGTCGTGGGGTCGTCGTAGACCTCGTGGTGCGCGCGGGCGAGCCGGGCGCCCACCTCGTACGTCGGGTAGGCCAGGCGCGGGTACGCGACCCGGTCACCGGGGCCGAGGCCCAGCTGGGTGGGGAGCCAGGCCACCAGTTCCTTGGAGCCGACGATCGGCAGGACGTGGCGGTGGGTGACGTCGCGGGCGCCGAGACGGCGCTCCAGCCAGCCCGTGATCGCGTCGCGCAGTTCGACGGTGCCCCAGACGGTCGGGTAGCCCGGCGAGTCCGCCGCCGCGACCAGCGCTTTCTGGATCAGGTCGGGCACCGGGTCGACGGGGGTGCCGACGGAGAGGTCGACGATGCCGCCGGGGTGCGCGGCGGCCGTCGCCTTGTACGGCTCCAGCTTGTCCCAGGGGAAGGCGGGAAGGCGGTCGCTGACTGCGGACACGGGATCTGGCTCACTTTCTCGTGGCGAACGCCCCGGTCCCGTACGGCGATCATGGTGATCGGGCCGTACGGGACCGGGGCGGCGCGGACGCGGGCCGCCGGGGCGTCACCCCGGGGTCCGCGGCGTCGCTCTCAGGCCTGCGGCGGGAGTGCGGCGACGAAGGGGTGGTCGCGCTCGATCAGACCGAGCTTGCTGGCACCGCCGGGCGAGCCGAGCTCGTCGAAGAACTCGACGTTCGCCTTGTAGTAGTCCTTCCACTCCTCCGGGGTGTCGTCCTCGTAGAAGATCGCCTCGACCGGGCACACCGGCTCGCAGGCACCGCAGTCGACGCATTCATCCGGGTGGATGTAGAGGGACCGCTGACCCTCGTAGATGCAGTCGACCGGGCACTCCTCGATGCACGCCTTGTCCTTGACGTCGACACAAGGCTGCGCGATGACGTAGGTCACGCTGTCGTTCCTCCTCGATAGGGCGCTGGCGGGCCTCCTCAGGCTCCGCCGCCTGGCGCGCGGGAGCGCGGCGTCGTCGATGCCCGCACCTAGTATCTCCGTTCCTGGGCATGATCCGAACAGGAGGGGTGGACAGACCTGTGGAAATCTCTGCCGGTGGACGGCTCGAGATCCGAGTCTCCGCTGCTGACGTGGGCAAACGCGTATCGGTGCGGTGCGTCGACGACGCTGTCGCCGGGGCTGGGAAATTCACTGACACGGTTGGTGTTCTCACATCATGGGACGACGGTGTCCTGTTGATCACCCGCCGGAACGGGGAGCGGGCCCGGATCGAGGAGTCGTCGCTGGTCGCGGGGAAGGTCGTACCCGCCGCACCGGCCCGCCGGCGCGGGCCCGCCGCCACGTACGAGGAGCTGGCGCGGGTCGCCGCCCGGGCCTGGCAGCCGGTCGAACGGGAGCGGCTCGGCGACTGGGAGCTGCGGGCCGCCTCCGGCTTCACCCGACGCGCCAACTCGGTGTTGCCCCTGGGCGACCCCGGATTGCCCCTGGACGACGCCCTGACGGCCGTACGCGGCTGGTACGCGGCCCGCGGGCTGCCCGCCTTCATACAGCTCGCCACGGGCGCCGAGGGCACGCAGGAGCTGCTGTGCGCGGAGGTGGCGGACCGCGGCTGGGTCCGTGAGGTGAGCGCCGAGCTGTGGATCGGCTCGCTCGCGTCGGTCGCGGACCGGGAGTGGGCCGGGGTCGAGCTGTCGCGCACGGCGGACGAGGCGTGGCTCGGCCGCTACCAGCGCAAGGGGCTCGGTGAGGTCGCGCTGAAGGTGCTCGGGAGCGGGCCGTCGGTGTGGTTCGCAACCGTGCCGGGCGAGGAGGGCGCGGGGCCCGCCGCCATCGGGCGGTGCGTCGTGGACGGGCGGTGGGCCGGTTTCGCGGCCGTCGAGGTCGATCCCGCCCGGCGGCGGCGGGGGCTCGCCACGACCGTGATGGCCGCGCTGGCACAGCGGGCGCTGGACGAGGGCGCCTCGGCCGGGTGGCTCCAGGTGGAGACGGACAACGCGGGGGCGCGGGCGCTGTACGGGGGGATGGGGTTCGCGGCGCATCACGCGTACCACCACTACCGGGAGCCCGCGGACACCGGCAGCGGTGGGGGCTCCGGCTCCGGTGCGGGCTCCGGCTCCGGTTTCGCTCCGGGTGGATCGTCGTGAGCGGGCATCACCCGGCCGTGCCGGCGCCCTTTCCCCCGGAGCCGGAGCGGGCGGCCGAGGTGCGGCGGCGGTTCGCGCAGGAGGCGCGGGCCGAGCGGCCCGACCTGGCCCTGCTGTGTCTGCTGGTGGGCGCCGCGGGCGACGGGGCACTTGACGACGCGGGCGTCGACGCCGCCGAGATCGAGCTCGACCGGCTGGCCGGGCTGATGCCGTACCGGCCGGGCGCGCCGCGTGCGTGGGCGGTCGCGGCGGCCGAACTGCTCGGCGAGCGCTGTGGGTTCCGTGGGTCCGCCGGGGACTACCAGCGGCTGGAGTCCTCGCTGCTGCACCAGGTGCTCGAACGGCGCCGGGGGTTGCCGATCCTGTTGTCCGTGGTGTGGATGGAGGTGGCCCGGCGGGCGGGTGCGCCCGTGTACGGGGTCGCGCTGCCGGGTCACTTCGTGGTGGGGTTCGGGCCGCAGGAGGAGCAGGTGCTCGCCGATCCGTTCGACGGGGGGCGGGTGCTGAGCGGGAGCGACGCGGAGTTGCTGGTGGCCGGGGCGACGGGGGCTCCGCTGGACCCCGCGATGCTGAGCCCCGCCGATCCGCTGGACGTGGTGGTGCGGGTCCTCAACAACGTGCGGGCGTGGGCGGCGGCCCGGCCCGAGCGGACGGATGTGGCGTTGTGGGCGCTGGAGCTGTCGCTGGCCATGCCCTCGCATCCGGGGCGGTTGCGGTACGAGTGGGCGCGGTTGCTGGTGCAGCGTGGGGAGTTCGTGCGGGGCGCCGCCGCGTTGGAGGAGTACGCCGAGGTGGTGGCCGGGGTGGATGCCGGGGCCGCGGAGAAGATGCGGAGGCAGGCGGAGGCCGCTCGGGCTCGGTTGAACTGAGGGCGTTCTCGGGCATCGGAGGGACTGTGGGCGCCTCTTGCCCATGGGGTGGTGGTGCGTCGGCGGGTGCGGATGCGTCGTGGCTGGTCGCGCAGTTCCCCGCGCCCCCTGGCCCGCCGCAGACGTCGGCGGTCACAACCAGCCCTTCTCCCGCGCCGTCCTGACCGCCTCCGTCCTGTTTCTCACCGCCAGTTTGTGGATCGCCGTCGACAGGTAGTTGCGGACCGTGCCCTGCGAGAGGTGGAGGGCCTCGGCCAGTTCCGCGTTCGTCGAGCCGTCGGACGCCGCCCGCAGGACCTCGCGCTCACGGTCGGTGAGGGGGTTCGCGCCCTCGGCCAGGGCCGTCGCCGCGAGCGTCGGGTCGATGACGCGCTCGCCCGCGAGGACTCGGCGGACGGCGGATGCGAGCTGGGCGGCGGGGGCGTCCTTGACCAGGAAGGCGTCGGCGCCGGCCTCCATCGCGCCGCGGAGGTAGCCGGGGCGGCCGAAGGTGGTGAGGACGACCAGCTTCACCGCCGGGAGCGCCCGGTGGACCTCGGCGGCCGCCTCGATGCCCGTCGCGCCCGGCATCTCGATGTCGAGGAGTGCCACGTCGACGTCGTGGGCGCGGACGGCGGCCAGGACCTCGTCGCCGCGGGCCACCTGGGCCACGACCTCGATGTCGTCCTCCAGGCCGAGCAGGGCGGCCAGGGCCTCGCGGACCATGGACTGGTCCTCCGCCAGCAGGACCTTGATCGTGCGGGTCATGCGCCGGATCCTACGTCCGGGCCACAGGGTGCGGCGGGGGCCCGGGCCACCAGGCGGAAACCGTGCCGGGAGCGGCCTGCCTCCAGGGTTCCGCCCACCTTCGCCAACCGTTCGGAGAGGCCCGCCAGGCCGCTGCCCGTGCCCTCGCCGGGGGTGCCGCCCGGCGCGCCCCGTCCGTCGTCGTCCACGGTCAGTTCGAGCATCGGGCCGTCGAGGGTCTGGCGGCCGACCAGGTCCACCGTGCAGCGGCGGGCGCCGCTGTGCCGTACGACGTTGGTGACGGACTCGCGCAGGGCCCAGGCGAGGGCGGACTCGCTCTCCTCGGGCACGTCGGTGAGGTCGGGATCGGAGGGCAGTTCGGCGGTGATGCCGGCCGCCGTCAACGCGTCCCGGGCGCCCGCGAGTTCCGCGCCGAGTCGGGGGCGCCGGTAGCCGGTGACGGCCTCGCGGACGTCGACCAGGGCCTGGCGGCTGACCTGTTCGATGTCGGCGACCTGTTGGGCGGCGCGGTCGGGGTGGGCGGGGAGCATCCGGCCCGCCAGCTCGCTCTTGAGCGTGATCAGGGAGAGGGAGTGGCCGAGAAGGTCGTGCAGGTCACGGGCGAGGCGCAGGCGCTCCTCGTTCGCGGCGAGCTGGGCGACCGTGGCCCTGGCCTCGCGCAGTTCCTGCGTCGTGCGGACGAGTTCGCGTACGCCGGTCATGGCGAAGCCGCCGAGGAGGGCCGGCAGGAGCAGGGAGGTGAGGTAGGCATCGCCGCCCGGCACGGCGAGGGCGATG
Source organism: Streptomyces sp. ATCC 21386 (assembly GCF_018728545.1). Taxonomy (NCBI): domain Bacteria; kingdom Bacillati; phylum Actinomycetota; class Actinomycetes; order Kitasatosporales; family Streptomycetaceae; genus Streptomyces; species Streptomyces sp. ATCC 21386. Next base: position 1,402,911 of record NZ_JAAVVL010000001.1, on the reverse strand, counting down.
CCGGTGAGCAGGGCCGACACCGCCGGGATCGTGAAGCGGGCGAGCCGCGGCGGGAGGGCCGCGCCGGACGCGACCGACACATAGACGAAGAGGACGAGCCACTCGCGGCCGAGGCTGAGGGCGAGGAGCGAGGACTGGGCGGCGAGGACGGCGAGCGCGCCGAGCACCATCGGGGTGGTGTCGCGGCGGCCGGTGCGGAAGACCAGGACGAAGTACCAGGTGACGAAGGCGACCAGGCCGATCCAGCCGAGGACGACGACCCCGTCGCTGTGGCCCCCGTGCAGCAGGTCGCTGACGGGGGCGCTCAAATAGGCGAGCCAGATCCCGGTCCAGAGGAACTTGATCGCCCGCTGTCTGCGGTTCTGCGGGCGCTGCCCGATGCCGACGCCACTCACGCCTTCAGCGTGTCCTTCCGGTAGAGCCAGGCCGCGCCGCCCGTGAACAGGGCGAAGGAGACGGCCAGGATGACGAGGTCCCTGGTGTGCGGGGTCCGGCTCTGTTCGATGGCCTGGCCGAGGGAGGCGTACGCGTGGGTGGGCACCCACTTCGAGATGTTCTGCAGCCACTCGGGGAACGTCGTCGTCGGCATCCACAGGCCGCCGAGCATCGACAGGCCGAAGTAGACGATCATCGTGATCGGGCGGACCGCGTCACCGGTGGCGAGGTAGCCGAGGGCGACTCCGAGCGCGGCGAAGACCAGGCTGCCGGCCCAGATCCCGCCGGTGAGGGCGAACCAGTGCCAGGCGTCCAGGCGTACGTCCTTCACCACGGCCGCCACCACGAAGACGATCACGATGGACGGCAGGCTGACCACGGCCGCGCTCGCGGTCTTCGCGAGGACATAGCCGCGCCCCGGCAGCGTGGTGAGCCGCAACTGCCGTACCCAGCCGTCCTCGCGTTCCTTGGCGATGCGTTCGCTGTTGCCCATGAGGACGGCCGTCAGGGCGCCGAAGGAGGCCATGGAGACCATCATGTAGGTCGGCAGGGTCAGACCGGTGTCGCCGAGTTCGTCGGTACTGCCGGCGCTGCCCGCGATGAGCAGGAACAGCAGCGAGGGGTAGAGCACCGTGAAGAACATCGCCTTGCGGTTGCGCAGGGCGCGGACGAGTTCCAGCTTGATGAGGCTGTTCACTTCGACCTCGCCTCCTCGGCGGCGGTGATCGCGACGAAGGCCTGCTCCAGGCCGAGGCCGGTGACTTCGAGGTTGCGGGGGTGGAGGCCGAGCCCGTAGAGGGCGCGGACGGTCGCGTCGGCGTCGGTGGACTGGATGCGGATGGTACGGCCGGAGACGTCCAGCGTGGTCAGGAAGGGCAGGCTCCGCAGCCGTGCCTCGTCGGGCGGGCCGTCGGGCAGGTCGAAGGAGACGCTGCGGGCGCCCGCCCTGGCCTTGATCTCGGCCGCCGTGCCGTCGGCCAGCAGCCGGCCCCGGTGCAGGACGAGCACGCGGTCGGCGATGGCGTCGGCCTCTTCGAGGTGGTGGGTGGCGAAGAGGACGGTACGGCCCCGGGCGGCCTGTTCGCGCATGGTGACCCAGAAGGCCTGGCGGGCGGTGACGTCCATGCCGGTGGTGGGCTCGTCCAGGACGATCAGGTCGCTGTCGCCGGCCGTGGCGAGCGCGAAGCGGACCCGCTGGACCTGGCCGCCGGAGAGCTTGTGGACCTTGCGGTCGGCGATCTGGGTGACACCGGCACGGGCGAGGACCTCGGAGACCGGGTACGGCCTGGGGTGCAGCGCGCAGGCGAGCCGGACCAGTTCGGCGACCGTGACCTCGTCCATCAGGCCGCCGCTCTGCAGCATGGCGCCCACGCGTCCGGCGGTGATCGCCTCGCGCGGGCCGGTGCCGAAGAGGTCGAGGGTGCCACTGTCGGGGCTCTTGAGGCCGAGCAGCAGGTCGAGGGTGGTGGACTTGCCGGCCCCGTTCGGGCCCAGCAGGGCCACGGTCTCCCCCGGGTGCAGGGCGAGCGTCAGGCCGTCCACAGCCCGGACGTCGCCGTACGCCTTCGTCACGCGGTCGAACCTCACCACCGCGGAGTGGGGAGCCGCCGCCGTGGTCGTCGTGCTCGTCGTCGTGGTCGTCGTCATGGGCACCATCGTGGGCGCGCGGGGGGTGCGGGCGGCAGTGTCGGTCGTCCTCGCCCCGGGATGACAGAAGTCATACCCGCAGCCGTGACGAGGGGGCACCCGGATGTACCGGGTGCCCCCTCGTCGTGCCGTGCGATCCGCTCAGCGGCGCTCGCCGGGTGCCGCTAGCTCGGGTTCGTCTCGATGACGGCCGTGCGGTCGGTCGTGCTCTTCAGGGCCTGGCGGAGGGCGCCGTAGACGTCCTGCACGGTGACGGGGGTCTTCTCGCCGTTGCCGCGGGTGATGAGGACGTCGTCGAAGGTGCCGCCGTAGAGCTCCTTGAGGGCCTTCTCGTCGTAGGAGTCGACGAGCTTGCCGTCGACGGCCTTGACGGTGAGGAACTTCCAGAGGGAGTTCTCCGGGCTCAGCGGGACGCTGTGCGCGGCGTCGGTCTGGACGGTCACGGTGCCCGACATGGCAGGCTCCGCGAACTCCTTCATGAACCGGTCGACCTCGGCCTTGTCGACCGACGGCTCCTTGGTGGTGGTCGGGAGCTGCACCGTCGCTGGCTTGCCGGTCTCGACCTGGGTGCGGTAGGCCTCCTCGACGGCCTCGGTGGAGTCGTCGACGTCGATGCCCTTGCCGGCCTTGCCGTACACCGCGACGGCCTTGCCGGCCTCGTACTTGACGGTGCCGTCGCTCGCCGAGCCGGAGCTGCCTGCGGCGCGCCGCAGGGCGGCCTCCAGCTTCTCCTCGTCGACGGGCATGACCGGCTCGACGACCCGTTCCTGGCCGAAGAGCGCGCCGATCACGGAGACCGGGTTGTAGTCGCTGACGGCGGCGGCGCTGACCGTGGCCTGCTTGTCGAACTGGAGTCCGGCCTGGTCGGGCTTGAGGGAGACGGTCTCGCCGTCGACCGAGAGCTTCAGCGCCTCGTTCGTGCTCTTGCCGAAGGCCGCGTCCAGCTTGTTGACGGCCTCGTCACGGGTGCCGCCGCCGATGTCGACGCCGAGGACGGTGGTGCCCTTGGGGACGTCGGAGTGGTTCATCAGCAGACCGGCGCCGTAGACACCGCCGCCGAGGACGATCACTCCGCCGACGAGCAGGCCGAGCTTGCTGCGGCCCTTCTTCTTGGCCGGCTTGGCGGACTTGGTGTTCTTCGCCGGGCCGGACTTCTGCTGCGGGCCGGGGTCGGGCAGCTTCGGCGGGGTGTGCTGCACCGCGCCGTCGGGGCCGCCCGCGCCGAACGGCGTGCCCTGGGTGCCGGGGGGCACGACCGGGATGCCGCTGGTCAGGGTGTGGCCGGAGGGGTTGTCGACGAGCGGGCCGGAACCGCCGTAGCCCGGGGTGCCCGGTTCGGGGGCGGGCCGCTGCGGGGTGAGGACCGCGGTGTCGTCGCTGATGCCGCCGCCGGGGCGGGCGTAGGAGCCGGGCGCGGAGAAGTCGGCGTCGGGACCGCCGAAGGGGTTGCCCTGGTAACCGGGGCCGCCGGGACCGCCCTGGCCGGGCGGCGGGCCGAGCGGGCTGTCGCCGGTGACGGGGCCGCCGGTGGGGCCCGCCGGGCCGGGGCGGCCGCCGTTGTCCGAGAAGTACGGCAGGTCGTCGCGCTCGGGCTTGGTGCCGGCCAGCGCGGCCGAGACGTCGAAGGAGCCGGTGCCGCCGCCGTGGCCGGGAGCGACCGGCTGGCCGCCGGTGGCGCCCGGGAGTCCGGCGCCGTTCGTCCCGCCGGGCCGTGCGCCGGCGCCGGGACGCGGGCCGCCGGGCTGGGCAGCGGGTCCACCGGCCATCGGGCCGGGACCGCCGGGGCGGGCGCCCGTCCCGGGGGCGCCGGGGGCGGGCGTGCCCGTGCCGGAACCGCCGATCGAGCCGGTGGAGAGCCCGGCGCCGTTGCTGCCGCCGGTGTTCGTGCCCTTGGCGGGGGTGGCGCCCTTGCGTGGCGCGAACCAGTCGCTGGTGGGTTTGTCGTCGGCGGGTGCGGCCGGCTCCGGCGCGGGCGCAGGGGTGTCCGTGAACACGGGCATGGCCGTGGTGCCGGTGGTCTCCGACTCGGACCCGGTGTCGTCCGCCGAGCCGTCGCCGTCACCGACCGGCTTGCGGACGACGACCGGCGGGATGGGGCGCGAGCCGGGGATGTTGATCCGGACCCGCGTGGTCAGCGTGGTCTCGGTCTTGGGCCCGTCCGGCCGCTCACCCGCGGCGGACCGGGCCGCTTGGGCACCGGCCTCGGTGGCCATGGGCGTGCCGTACGGCGGTGTCCCCGACGGGTACGCGGTGCTGCCGCGCCCATTGGCCCCGGAGGACGAAGTGTCAGTTTCACGACTCAAGGCAGGTTCTCCCGGTTTGCTCCGCCGCCCGTCACGACCTCAACTCAGCGGGCAGCTCGGCGGCGCGCACCACCATACTGGCCACTTCCGGCGCGTATCCCACGACCGCGTGGGAAACCCACACGGGACCCGCACCGGCGCACTGCGGCGAAGTGGTACGTCACTTCCCAAGTCGGGCGTCGGGCCCGGTCGGTTGCCGTCCCCACCCAAGGGTGGCGCACATCACAGCCACAGCCATGCCGCCGAGCAGGAAGAGATACGAGCCCGCTCCCGCGCCGAACAGGAAGTCGCCCTCCGGCCGGGTGGACGTCAGCAGGACGACGGAGATCATCCAGCCGGCGGCCGGTGCAACGGCCCCGGCCCGGCCGCCCGTCGCCCGGGCGCCGCCCAGGAACAGCCCGGCCGCGCCCAGCAGCGCGAGCAGCAACCCCCCGGGGAACCAGGCCGCTTGGAGCAGCCCGCCGGCCACCCCGACCACGGCTCCCAGGACGAAGAGTCCCAGGTGCGCGGCGGCCCGTCCCAGCGGGGGGAACGTCAACGGCTGTGCGAGCGCGCTGCCTTGCCCGCCCGTCGGCCGGTCCTTCGCGGTCATCGCCGGCCCTCCTCTCGGCGGCCGTGCGTGCGCACCACTGCTGTGTCATACCCATGCGTACGCATCACAGGGCCGTTCCGTTCTGCTGTTTCCCGAAAGTCTGCCGTTCCGGGGAAGTCTGTCGCTCTTCGGGTGAAATGCCGGGGATCCCCTCGAACAAGTCGCTCTCCCGGCCGCCGCCTTCGCGTCCGCCCCGCACCAACTCGTAGTACTCGGTGGTCAGCAGCGGCTGGGCCAGCCGGTTGGAGAGCACGAAGTACGGCTCGGCGACCTCGATCTGCGTGGCGTGGGCGCGCATCGCGGCGGCCTTCGCGTCCGCGAAGCCGGTCCCGTCGATCTCGGTGGTGACGATGTGGTCGTCCACCACTCCGGGCACATCCGTGACGCTCGCGGCCCGCTCGAACGGCAGCCGGCCGGGCTCGGCGAGATCGCGGCGGAGCCGGTCGAAGCCCTCCAGGAGCACCCCGCGCGGCACCCGGTTCCAGTAGACCTTGGCGATCTCCCAGGGCTCGCCCAGGTCGGGGCGGTAGTCCGGGTCGGGGGCCAGGTCGGCGGCGCGCATGGCGACGCGGTGGGCCTGGATGTGGTCGGGGTGGCCGTAGCCGCCGTTCGGGTCGTAGGTGACGAGGACCTGGGGGCGTACCTCACGGATGACCTCGACCAGGTGGGCGGCGGCCTCGTCGACGTCGGCGGACCAGAAGGCGCCGGGGCGTTCGTTCTGTTCGACGCCCATCATCCCGGAGTCGCGGTAGCGGCCGGGGCCGCCGAGGAAGCGGTGGTCGGTGACGCCGAGCTTCTTCATGGCCTCGGCCAGCTCGTCCACCCGGTGCGGGCCCAGGGTGTCGTCGCGGTCGGGCGCGAGGTGGGCGAGGCCGGGCGGGATGACCTCGCCCTCCTCGCCGAGGGTGCAGGTCACCAGCGTCACGCGCGCGCCCTCGGCCGCGTACCTGGCCATGGTCGCGCCGTTGTTGATCGACTCGTCGTCCGGGTGCGCGTGCACCAGGAGCAGTCGGCGAGCGACGCCGGAGGGGCGTCCCCCCGGCCGAGGGCCGGAGGAGGGCAGATCCGTCATGGGGCCACCCTACGAGGCCCCCGGTTCGCGCCCGTGCCGGGCGCGGGCATTCACGGGAACGGTCGGCCGCGGGGGTCGCGGGCCCGGTGGGACGGACCCTGGGAGAGGCCCCCGGCGGCCGGAGGTCAGAACTTGATACTGCCGATCATGCCCGCGATGTTGGTCGTCAGCTCGCTGATCGTCGGCGCGATGGTCGAGGAGGCGAGATAGAACCCGAGCAGGATGCAGATGATCGCGTGTGGTGCCTTCAGCCCTGACTTCTTGATCAGGATGAAGACGATGATCGCCAGCAGCACCACCGCCGAAATCGAGAGTGCCACGGCGGCTCACCTCCAAAAGTTCCCTGGGACCTGGGGAGCGAAGCAGTTGTCGAGGGCTGACGGCGGGAGCGTCGTCAACCGGTGACGTGGGTGACGCAGTTGTAAATCCATACAGCGGCCAGCAGGTTCATACCCACCCAGCGGTAGTGATCATAACTATCCATACGCGCGCATCGGTCGGCGCACGGCCGCACAAGGGGGCGCATGGCCAATATGGTCGGAGCATGACGACCCAGCCCGAGTCCTTCCCTCGCCGACACGCCCGGACCCAACGTTTCTCCCTCGGCGCGCCGAGGGCTTTCTCCGTCGCTCCGGACGGTTCCCGCGTCGTGTTCCTGCGGTCCTCGTCCGGCACCGACCGGGCCAACAAACTGTGGGTGATGGACCTCGGGGACGGTGGTGAGCGCATGGCGGCCGACCCGGGCGCGCTGCTCGCGGGCTCCTCGGAGGAGTTGTCCGCCGAAGAGCGCGCGCGCCGTGAGCGTCTGCGCGAGGGCGGCGCCGGGATCGTCGCCTACGCCACCGACGGGGCCGTGGAGTTGGCCTCTTTCGCCTTGTCAGGGCGGCTTTTCGTGGCCGAGCTGCGGGCCGGGACGGCACGTGAACTGGACGTGCCCGGGCCGGTGATCGACCCCCGCCCCTCGCCCGACGGCCGGTACGTCGCGTACGTGGCCCGGGGCGCGCTGCGGGTGGTCGCGGCGGAGGGCGGTGCGGACCGGGCGCTCACCGAGGAGGCGGCGGGGAACGTCACTCACGGTCTGGCGGAGTTCATCGCGGCCGAGGAGATGGGCCGTTCACGCGGTTTCTGGTGGTCGCCGGAGTCGGACCGGCTGCTGGTGGCGCGTGTGGACGACACGCCGGTGCGCCGCTGGTGGATCTCGGACCCCGCGCAGCCGGAAAAAGACCCGCAGCAGGTGGCGTACCCGGCGGCCGGGACCGCCAACGCGGAGGTGCGGCTCTTCGTGATCGACCTCGCCGGGGCCCGCACGGAGGTCGTGTGGGACCGGGCGCGTTACCCCTATCTGGCGCATGTGCACTGGTCAGCGGCGGGTGCGCCGCTGATCCTGGTGCAGGCGCGGGACCAGCGCAGCCAGCTGTTCCTGGCCGTGGACCCGGACACGGGGGCGACCCGGATGGTGCACGCCGACGAAGATCCACATTGGCTTGATCTTTTCCCCGGGGCGCCGGCGTGGAGTCCGTCGGGCCGGCTCGTGCGTGTCGCGGACGAGGGCGGCGCGCGGGTGCTCGCGGTCGGTGAACGCCCTTTGACGGGGCCGCAGTTGCAGGTCCGCGCGGTGCTCGACGTCGCGGACGCCGATGTGCTGGTCTCCGCCTCGGCGGGTGAGGCGGCCGCGGACCCGGAGATCGGCGAGATCCACGTCTACCGCGTGAACGAGCTGGGCGTGGAGCGCGTCTCACAGGAGCCCGGCGTGCACTCGGCGGTGCGCGCCGGGGGCGTGACCGTGCTCGTCTCGGCCGTTCCGGGGCGGGCCGGAGCCCGGGCGCAGGTGCTGCGGGACGGCACGCCGGTGGCGACCGTGGAGTCTTATGCCGAAGATCCCGGTATGTCACCGCGCGTGCAGTTCACACAGGGGGGCGCACGCCGCGTACCGTGCGCCCTGCTTATGCCGAGCGACTACGACGGGGTCACACCCCTACCGGTCCTCATGGACCCCTACGGCGGTCCGCACGGCCCCCGGGTGCTCGCCGCACACAACGCGCACCTCACCTCGCAGTGGTTCGCCGACCAGGGTTTCGCGGTGGTGGTCGCCGACGGACGCGGGACCCCCGGCCGCTCCCCCGCCTGGGAGAAGGAGATCGACGGCGACTTCACCCTCTCCCTGGACGACCAGGTGGAGGCGCTGCACGACCTGGCGAAGTCCCACCCGCTGGACCTCTCCCGGGTCGCGATCCGCGGCTGGTCGTACGGCGGCTGGCTCGCGGCCCTCGCGGTGCTGCGTCGCCCGGACGTCTTCCACGCCGGCATCGCGGGCGCCCCGGTCACCGACTGGCGGCTCTACGACACGCACTACACCGAGCGGTACCTGGGCGATCCCGCCAAGAACGCGGCGGCGTACGCGAGAAGTTCCCTGATCACGGACGAGGGTCTGTCCTCGCCCGCCGAGCCGCACCGCCCGCTGATGGTCGTGCACGGCACCGCCGACGACAACGTGGTCTTCGCCCACGCGCTGCGGCTGTCCTCCGCGCTGCTCGCCGCCGGCCGCCCGCACGAGGTGCTGCCGCTCTCCGGCGTCACCCACATGACCCCGCAGGAACAGGTCGCCGAGAACCTGCTGTTGCTCCAGGTCGACTTCCTGAAGCGTTCGCTGGGGCTCGTCTAGGCGGTAGCGGAGTCGGGCACGGCAACGGGCCGGGGCTACATGGCGAGCCCCGGCCCGTTTACGGCACCCGCACGGCCGTACGCGTTTTAGATTCGCGCGTCCGTATATCGGAACGACGACAGTCAAGTTGCCTGCGTGTTAACGCGGTTGGTGCGCATTTGTACGCCTATTCCGCCCCATCCACATGATCGTCCGGCGGTACGACACGCTTCTCCTCCGCGAAATGGCAGGCCGAGTCATGGGCGGCCGGGCCGGTGGTGAGCCGGAACTCCGCGGGGACCGCCAGCAGCGGCACCTCCAGCGCACAGCGCTCCTGGGCCTTCCAGCACCGCGTGCGGAAGCGGCATCCGGACGGGATGTTCGTCGGGGAGGGCACGTCACCGAAGAGGATGATCCGTTCCCGGTGCTCGCGGGCCTCGGGGTCGGGGACGGGCACGGCGGACAGCAGCGCCTGCGTGTAGGGATGCGTCGGGTGGTCGTAGATCTCGGCGTCCCGGCCGATCTCCACGATCCGCCCCAGGTACATCACCCCGACCCGGTCGGAGATGTGCCGCACGATCGACAGGTCGTGGGCGATGAAGACGTAACTCAGTCCGAACTCGCCCTGGAGACGGTCCAGCAGGTTGATGACCTGGGCCTGGACGGAGACGTCCAGGGCGGAGACGGGCTCGTCGGCGACGATGATCTCGGGGCGCAGCGCCAGCCCCCGGGCGATGCCGATGCGCTGGCGCTGGCCGCCGGAGAACTGGTGCGGATAGCGGTTGATGTACTCGGGGTTGAGGCCGACCACGTCGAGGAGCTCCTGCACCCGGCGCCGGCGGTCGCCCTTCGGCGCGACCTCGGGGTGGATGTCGTACGGCTCCCCGATGATGTCGCCCACGGTCATCCGGGGGTTGAGGGAGGTGTACGGGTCCTGGAAGACCATCTGGATGTTGCGGCGGACGGTCTTGAGCGCCCGGCCGGAGAGCTTGGTGATGTCCTCGCCCTTGTAGCGGATCGCCCCGGCGGTCGGCCGCTCCAGGTGGACCAGCATCTTGGCGACCGTGGACTTGCCGCAGCCGGACTCGCCGACGATGCCGAGGGTCTCGCCCCGGCCGAGGGCGAAGTCGACGCCGTCGACCGCCTTCACGGCGCCGACCTGCTTCTTGAAGAGGATGCCCTCGGTGAGCGGGTAGTGCTTGACCAGGCCGCTGACCTCCAGGATCGGCTCAGCCGGCGGGGCGGTCGTGGATGTCGTGGTCATCGAGGCACTCCCTCCAGAAGTGGCAGGCGCTCAGCCGGATCCCGTCCGCAGGCTCCACGTCGTACAGCGGGGGTACGTCGGTCCGGCACACGTCGCGGGCCATCGGGCAGCGGGGGTTGAAGGCGCACCCGGGCGGGATGTCCATGAGGTTGGGCGGCAGGCCCTTGATGGCGTAGAGCTCCTGGCCCTTCTGGTCCAGGCGCGGGATCGAGTCGAGCAGGCCGCGCGTGTACGGGTGGGCCGGGGCCTTGTAGATGTCGTGGACGGGCGCGGACTCCACGATCCGGCCCGCGTACATCACGGCGATGCGGTCGGCGACGTCCGCGACGACGCCGAGGTCGTGGGTGATGAGGATCAGGCCCATGTCCAGCTCCCGCCGGAGTTCGGCGAGGAGGTCCATGACCTGGGCCTGGACGGTGACGTCCAGGGCGGTCGTCGGTTCGTCGGCGATGATCAGCGCGGGTTCGAGGGCCAGCGCCATCGCGATCATGATGCGCTGGCGCATGCCGCCGGAGAACTGGTGCGGATAGTCCCGTACGCGCTCCTTGGCGGCCGGGATGCGGACCCGGTCCATCAGCTCGACGGCCTTGGCGCGGGCGTCCTTCTTCGACATGCCCCGGTGCACGACGAACATCTCGCCGAGCTGGTCGCCGACGGAGAGGACGGGGTTGAGGGAGGACAGGGCGTCCTGGAAGATCATCGCCATCTCGGCGCCCCGGACCTTGCGGCGCTCGTCCTCCTTGAGCTTCAGCAGGTCCCGGCCCTTGAAGAGGATCTCGCCGCCGGTGATCCTGCCGGGCGGCATGTCGAGGATGCCCATGATCGCCTGCGCGGTGACCGACTTCCCCGAGCCCGACTCCCCCAGCACGGCCAGGGTCTGCCCCTCGTCCACGCCGTAGTCGACCCCGTTGACGGCCTTGGCGACCCCGTCCCGGGTGCGGAACTCCACGTGCAGATCACGCACTTCGAGCAGCATGGCGGCACCTCACCTCAACTTCGGGTCGAGGGCGTCGCGTACGGCGTCGCCCAGCATGATGAACGCGAGGACGGTGATCGCCAGGGCGCCGGAGGGCCACAGCAGGGCATGCGGGGCGTTGCGGATGTAGGGGGAGGCGGCGGAGATGTCGATGCCCCAGGAGACGCTCGGCGGTTTCAGGCCCACGCCCAGGTACGACAGGGTCGCCTCCAGGGCAATGTACGTGCCGAGGGCGATGGTGGCCACGACGATGACCGGGGCGACCGCGTTCGGTGTGATGTGGCGCAGCAGCATGCGGGAGTTGGAGGCACCGAGGGCGCGGGCGGCCTGCACGTAGTCGTTCTGTTTGGCGGTGATGACCGAGCCGCGGGCGATGCGGGAGATCTGCGGCCAGCCCAGCAGCACCATGAAGCCGATCACGGGCCAGATGCTGTTGCTGGTGACCACGGAGAGCAGCACCAGACCGCCGAGGACCACCGGGATCGCGAAGAAGACGTCGGTGATCCGGGACAGGATCGAGTCCGGGAAGCCCCCGAAGAACCCGGCGAGCCCGCCGAGCACCGACCCGAGGATCGCGACGCCGAGCGTGGCACAGACGCCGACGGCGATGGAGACCCGCGCGCCGTAGACGGTACGGGTGTAGACGTCGCAGCCCTGGCCGTCGTACCCGAACGGGTGACCGGGTTGCGCGCCCTCCTGGGCCTTGGCGAGGTCGCACTTGAGGGGGTTGCCGGAGGCGATCAGCGACGGCCAGAGAGAGATGACGACCAGGAAGAGGATCACCAGGGCCGAGATGATGAAGACGGGGTTGCGCCGCAGGTCGCGCCAGGCGTCGGACCAGAGGCTGCGGGCCTTGTCGGCCGGGCCGCCCGCGTCGGCGTTGCCGAGCCGCTTCTCCAAGGTCTCCCCCTCGGTGGTGGCCAGGTCCATGGTGCCGTCCTGACCCGTCGCGGCGATCGCCCCGCCCTCGGGGACGCGCTGGCCGCCCGAGACGTGCGGCTCCTCCGGATGCGGCTCAGGCATAGCGGATCCTCGGGTCGAGTACGGCGTAGAGGAGGTCGACGAGCAGGTTGGCGATGAGGAACACCAGGACCAGGACGGTCACGAAGCCGACGACGGTCTGGGTGTTCTGGCGCAGGATGCCCTGGTAGAGCTGGTATCCGACGCCGTGGATGTTGAAGATCCGCTCGGTGACGATGGCTCCGCCCATCAGCGCGCCGATGTCGGTGCCGATGAAGGTGACCACGGGGATCAGGGAGTTCCGCAGCAGGTGCTTGCGGATCACCCGGTGCCGGGGCAGCCCCTTGGCGACGGCGGTGCGGACGTAGTCGGCGCGGGCGTTCTCGGCGATGGACGTCCGGGTCAGGCGGGTGACGTACGCGAGGGAGACGGAGGCGAGGACGAGCCCGGGGACGATCAGCTCGTCGAAGGGCGCCTCGGAGGAGACGGACGGGCGGATCCAGCCCCACTCGACGCCCAGCAGCAGTTGGAGCAGCAGACCGGTGACGAAGGTGGGGACGGAGATGACGACCAGGGTGACCACCAGCGCCCCGGTGTCGACGGGCCGCCCGCGCCGCAGGCCGGTGACGACACCGAGGGTGATGCCGATGACGATCTCGAACAGGATCGCGACGATCGTCAGCCGGATGGTGACGGGGAAGGCGGAGGCCATCAGCTCCGTGACCTCCTGCCCGTTGAACGCGGTGCCGAAGTCGCCGGTGAAGACGTTGCCCATGTAGGTCAGGTACTGCTGCCCCACGGGCTTGTCGAGGCCGAACTCCCGTCTGAGCTGGGCGGCCGTCGCCGGATCGCACTCCCGGTCGCCGCAGAGGCCCGCGATGGGGTCGCCCATCACGTTCACCATCAGGAAGATCAGGAGGGTGGCGCCCACGAAGACCGGGATCATCTGCAGCAGGCGCCGGGCGACGTACCGTCCCACGGGAGGTCAGCTGACCTTGATCTGGTCGTACACCGGCACGCTGAACGGGTTCAGGGCGACGTCGGAGAGCCGCTCCGAGTAGCCCGCGCTGCCGTTCTGGTACCAGAGCGGGATCGCGGCCATGTTGTCCCGGACGACCTCCTCGGCCTTCTGGAACGTCTCCACCGCCTTCGCCGTGTCCGACTCGGCGTTGGCCTCGTCCACCAGCTTGTCGAACTCCGCGTTGGTCCACTTGCCGTCGTTGGAGGAGGCGTTGGTGTAGTACAGCGGCTGCAGGAAGTTCTGGATGAGCGGGTAGTCCATCTGCCAGCCGGCCCGGAACGGACCGCTCATCTTCCGCTGGGTGATCTGGTTGCGGTAGTCGGCGAAGGTGCCGACCGGGTTGCCGACGCACGCCTTGTCGTTGTCGAGGGCGTTGTTGATGGAGTTGCAGACGGCGTCGACCCACTGCTTGTGGGAGCCGGTGTCCGCGTTGTACGTGATCTTGACCTGGCCGCCGGGGAGCCCGCCGCCCTCCTGGATCAGCTTCTTGGCCGCGTCCGCGTCGTACTCGCAGGCGTCACCGCACAGGCCCTCCTTGTAGCCGCCCTCCTCGCCGAGGACGGGTGAGGTCCAGTCGGTGGCGGGGGTGCGGGTCTTCTGGAAGATGGTGTCGGTGATCTGCTCGCGGTCGATCGCCCGGGACAGCCCCTCGCGGACCTTCTCCGAGCCCTTTTTGTTCCACTGCTCGTCGTAGAACGGGAAGGACAGGGTCTGGATGATGCCGGCCGGGGTGTTGATGTACCGGTCGCCGAGGTCGGCCTGGACGTTCTTCAGCTGGGCGGCGGGGACGTCGTCGACGAGATCGAGGTTGCCGGCCATCAGGTCGGTGTAGGCGGTGTTGTTGTCGGTGTAGACCTTGAGGTCCACGCCGCCGTTCTGCGCCTTGTCCTCGCCCGGGTAGTCGTCCCACTTCCGCACCGACAGCTGGGAGCCCTTGGTGTAGGAGTCGACGGCGTACGGACCGTTGCCGACGGGCTTGGCCAGCCAGGCGTCGTGGTCGGTGAAGAACGACTGCGGCAGCGGGGCGTACGCGTTGTAGCCGAGGGTGTCGGGGAAGGTCGAGAACTTCTGGGTGAGCTTGACGGTGAAGGTGTTCTCGCCGGTGACCTTCAGCCCGGAGAGCGTGTCGGCGGTCTGCTTGCTGCCGTCGTCGGGGTGCGTCTTGTCGTAGCCCTCGATGTACTCGAAGAAGTACGCGTTCTTCTGGTTGTTCTTCAGGCTCGCCCCGTAGTTCCAGGCGTCCACGAAGGACTTGGCGGTGACCTTCTCGCCGTTCTGGAAGGTCCAGCCGTCCTTGACGGTGATGGTGAAGTTCTGCGAGTCGGTCGTCTCGATCTTCTCGGCGAGCATGTCCTTGGCCTCGCCGGTCTTGGCGTCGTACCGCTTCAACCCGCGGAAGATCATGTCCAGCACCTTGCCGCCCTGCACCTCGTTGGTGTTGGCCGGCTCCAGCGGGTTCTGCGGGTCGCCCCAGGAGGAGCTGAGCACCGCGCCGGCGTCACCGCTGCCGCTGCCGCCGTCGCCGTCGTCGCCCCCGCCACCACAGGCGGTCGCGGCGAGGGCCACGGCCGCCGCGCCGGCGATCCATCGGGCGTGCGTGGCTCCACGCATGGGTGCCTCCTCGTGAGTGCGCGGGTGCGCGCTTGGCGCCAGCGCGGGTGCGCTGTTCCGATACCGGTCAATATCGACCGGTATCACCCATGGCGCACGCCACTCGGCCCGTCCGGGGGAACGCATCCCTCCGGATGCACGCACTCACCACCTCTGGCGCGGCGCGGCGGGGGTGAGGGCACGGCGGGGGCGCGGTCGGGGGCTGGGGCGGGGGCGGGGGCGGCCACGTCTGCACGCCCAACTGCCGGCCCCTGCCCTGGCCGAGGAGGGGTCTGGCCGCGAGTGTCCGCAGAGTCCCACTCGGACCGGCCCCGACATGGGGTTCAGTGCTCGCGCCCTGGGACTGAGCGCCTACTTGGCGACGGGTGGGGCCGCGCCCCCAGGGAGCCGCCGTTGGGGCGTGGGACGGCCCGGCCGCTTCAGCCCGTGCGACGCGAGGCCCGGGCGAGGGCCCCGCCCTTGACTCCGCCGAGGAAGGCGCGCAGGGCCGCAGGTGTGGTGGTTATGACGGTCTCGGGGGTGGCGCTTTCACGGAGGTGGGGGCGGCTGGTTATGGGGGCGGCTATTTCGACGCAGGTATCGGCGCCACCCTCGCTGTAGCTGGACTTTTGCCACCTGAGCTGGGTCATGCGCGCCTTCCTGAGGCCGGGTGCTCCCTAGAGCAGGGGATACAGGAGCCGCTGGATCAACCCCAGCGAGTCCTTCGCCGCATGCCCCTCAGGTGGTACGCCCGCGTCCACCGGAGGGAGCGCCGCTTCCCGCAGCCTAGCGAAGAGGTCCGTGTACCAGGCAATGGCCTCGCCATCGCCCAGGTACAGCGACTTCTCGATGTGCGCGACGATCACCGTACCGAGCGGACGGACAACGGGCTCCACGAGAGTGACCGAGGACCCGAAGGGCACCGGACCGTCGAACGGGAGGATCTGCACCGTCACATGCGGCAGACGCGAGGCCTCGATCAGCCGCTGCAACTGTTCCCGCATGATGCGGGGGTCACCCAACGAGGCATGCAACGCCGCTTCGTGTACGACGGCGTGGAGACGCGGTGGACGCTCGCCCGCGAGTACAGCCTGGCGTCGCATCCTGAATTCGACGGCCAGGTCGTGCTCTTGAGGCGTCGCGTCCGCGTAGCCCTCGTGATGGATCGCGTGAGCATACGCCTTGGTCTGCAGCAGCCCCGGCACAAACATCGGCTCGTAACAGATGATGTCGACGGCGACGTCTTCCAGCTCCGCCAGGTCCAGCAGCGATGGGCGCACCCGGTCCCGGTACTCGGTCCACCAGCCCTTGCCCGATGCCTGCCCCAGTCCTACGAGGGCCTCCACATAGGTTGAGTCTTCGCTACCAGATGCTGCAGCGAGACGGCGCAGCCTCTCGGCGGACAAGCTCGTCCTCCCCGCCTCGACCGTACTGACATGAGAGGCGTTCATCCCCATCGCTTCGGCCGCACGCGCGGTCGTGAAACCGGCGCGCTCGCGGATTCCGCGAACCTCCGATCCGAACCTCCGCTGTCGGTACGTGGGGTTGACCCTGAGCCCCAATTCACCCTCCTCGTCTCTGCCGCGAAGTAACCAGCAACCACCCTTTCGTGAAGTGGTTGAGAGATAGCAACCATAATCGCTACCTTACGTGTGGCTTCAGTCACATCAGGCACACAATGGGAGGCTGCCACATGCGCACGCCCGAAACCGCTGAACTCCCCGATTCCCACTGGTCGTACGGCTTCCTCATCCCCCACGACCCGCGTGCCGCCTCCGTCGTCAGAGCCGCCCTCCGCGCGCTGCTGCGCGCGACCCGCCTCGGGTGCCTGGCCGACACGGTCGAACTCCTCGCCTCCGAGTTGGTCACCAACGCGTACCGCCACTCCCCCACCGACGCCTACGTGAACGTTGAACGCACCCCCGAGACCCTCACCGTCTCGGTCTGGGACCACGGGCCCGGAACCCCCGCTTCAAGCGAGGCCCCGCGGCCGAGCGACGACGCCGAGTCCGGGCGCGGACTCGGGATCGTCGACGCGTGTGCGGACGAGTGGGGCGTACGGGAGGACCCGTACGGTAAGGCTGTGTGGTTCAGCGTGATGCCGAAGGGGGAGGCGTGAGGGGGCCCGAGGAAAGGATCGGGCAGGAGGCGCCGCATACGCCCGCTCGATACTCTCGGGACATGGAGTACGCCAAGATGCGCGCGATCGCGGAGGAACTGGGGACTCACGCTGAGCAGCTTGAGGGAGCATGGCGCGTCGAGATCGGCCCGTCAGGTCCGATACTGGCCATGATGTGCCCGTCGAAGCGCCACGAGGGCACGGTCCGTCGCATCTGTAAGCAACTCGACGAGCAACTCCTCACCTCACACCCCGGCTACATCTGCGCGAACGGCCCCGAGATCGAGCACCCGGCGCTCGGCCGCATGCGGCGCCCGGATGCCATCGTCATTCCCGAGGACGTACTCGACGAGGAAGGTCTCGCCGTCGACGCCTCCCAGGTGCTGGCCGTCATCGAGATCGTCTCACCGTCCAACCCGGACAACGACTACGGCCAGAAGCTCACCGAGTACCCCGCCATGGGAATCGCCCACTACATGATCGTCGACCCTCGCACGGGCACAATCGAGGTGCATTCCGACCCGTGCGCGGGCCGGTACTCCCGCAAGGATCCGTACATCTTCGGCGACAAGGTGCCGTTCGGCGCCTGGACGGTGGAGACCGCCGCGTTCCGCCGTTACGGCCGGGCGGGCGACAGCTCAACCTGACGGACGGCCCGCACCGAGGGCGCGGATCAGCCCGACTCGCCCCGCTCCACGCAGAATTCGTTGCCCTCGGGGTCGGCCATGAGGACCCAGCCGCCGCCATCGGGGCGGGTGTGGTCGGCGATCACGCGGGCGCCCAGCGCGACGGCCCGCTCAACCTCCTCGGCACGGCTGCGGCCTCGGGGCCTGAGGTCGAAGTGGATCCGGTTCTTGACCGCCTTCGTCTCGCGCACCCGCACGAACAGCAGCCTCGGCCCTCCGTCCGGATCCGCGACCAGGGCCTCCGGGTCACCGGGTTTGTCATCCTCGACCAACGGCCGCCCGAGCAACTCGCTCCAGAAGAGGGCGACGTAGTAGGGGTCGCCGGTGCAGTCGAAGGTGAGGCTGTGGATGGCGGGGGCGTAAGGCTCAACTGGGTCTCCGTCGTGAGGGGGTGTGCGGTTGGGAGGCAGGTGGAGATGGGACGTCCGTGACGCGCGACCAGGGACTCGCCACCGGCCGTCACCCGTCACAGGTTTCCTACCAGAGGCGGGCCGCTCCGCCCACGGCCCGCACGCACAGCCTCCGCCGCCTCCCTCCGCGACCCCAAACACCTGTGCACGTCGAGGAGTTCCCTGGCTCGGTACGTGGACATCACCGCGTACACCGCGCAGCCGGCCGCGAGCCTCGCCGCGACGCTCGCCGACGCGTCCTCGACGACCACGCACCGACGCGGATCGACACCCAGACGCGCGGCGGCGCTCAAAGTACCCCTCGGGCGACGGTCGGTTCGGCGTGGCTGGAGGTGACGAAGGGCCCGGCGGCCCCTTCGACGGCCCGGAAGCCGGGCTTCTCGGCGGCCATCAGCCGGTCCAGCGCGGTGTTCGCCGACCGGGTCACGCTCCGGGACCGGCATCCTCAGATGTCGGCCCGTCGCCGCCCCTGCGTGACCCACCACACAGCCTCGAGGTCCAGTCCCTCTCCCGCGCTCAGGTCGGCCACACCCTGCCGTGCGCACCACGGTGTCGAGCAGCGCGCCGTCCACGTCGAGGAGGACGGCTTGAACCGTGGCGCGGCCGCCTTCCAGTTCTTGTTCCATCACCCCGGCCCCCGCACGGCGGCCGACGTCCTGATGACACATATCGCCATTGCAACAGCCGTCACCGACGCCGACTTGAGGAAAAATTGAGGATGCGAACCTCCCGCATTGCGCAAACACTTGGCCGATAAATCGGTGAGACGTACGTCTCACCAGCAGGGAACAAAGAGATGTAAACCGTCCTTTGCCTTCCGGCTGGGGCTTCCCCTCCCTCCCTTTTGGCCACTTTGTTCATCCACGTACAGGGCATATGAATGAGGCAAGAACTTCGGCGTGGCGCGCCGCACTTGCCTTTTCGACAGTGCGCCCGCCAATCTTCTGTCTAACACGTGGACGGCCCGACGGCTGGTCAAGCCCTGTCGCCTGCACGCGTGTTGACCATCTGAACGGGGGTTCTGATGAACAGTCCATTTTCGCGGCGTTTTGTGCCGCGACGCACCAGTCGGCCGATCGAATGACAGCCGTCACGGCTGTGAGCAAAAGCCCTCTTCGGTAGCGGCAAGTTCACAGCCGCTGGATCCGAACTTCCTGCCGGGAAAGCGAAAGAGTCCGCGAAGGCGGCAGCATCGCCCACCCGGTAGCGGGCCCGTGCGCCCTCACTCAGATCTTTCGTTGCTCAGGCTCGCCACGCCCCAGGGCATGGCCTGCAGACGGGAATTCCATGAAGAGACTTGTAAGTTCCGCACTCACGTCCGCCGTCATGGCCGGCGGTCTCGTGGGTGTCACCGGATCGCCCGCCTCCGCCGCGTGCGCCCCGGACCCGGTGCGGAAGTACGCCATCTCCAAGAAGTCCACGGTGTACAGGGGAACGAACCTGAAGAGCACGTGGATGGACATGCGCAGCGCTTCAGAGGTCACGGTCAGCTACAACAAGAGCAGCACGGCGACCGCGAGCGTCAGCGGTACCGCCGGTATCGAGGCCGAAGCCGGCGTGATCTTCGCCAAGGCGAGTACGTCGTTCAGTGTGACCGTGGGCGGCGAGTGGTCCAGTTCGAAGAGCTGGAACTACGAAATGAAGGCCAAGAAGGTCAAGGGCAAGAACCAGGTCCGTATGAGGCTCTACCACGAGGCCAAGAAGTTCAGGGTCGGCAAGAGCATCACCACCAACAAGCCCAACTGCAAGGGCAAGACCACCAAGCACGTGTGGAACAAGACCATCATCGCGCCGACCAAGCGCAGCAGCAACGACTTCTGGCGCCTTGAGTACAGGAAGGTGTAGCAGACCGCGAAGAGGCGACCTCGAGGGGACCCTGGCGAGCCGCTTCAGTCGGCGGGATCACGGGACCTTCACCGAGGGCACCTGAGCGGACCAGGAATGAGGTGGGCCCGTCCGCCGAGCCCCCGAATCAACAGTTCGGGGTCGCCCGGCGACGGGCCCACATGTCTCTCGGTGTCGGTCAGTCCTTCGTGACCTCCGGTTCGGACTCGACCGCCGCACTGTCCTCCAGCGCCTTCAACCCCGGGTCCAGCACGACGTCCTCGGCGCGGGCCTCGGTCGTCGGGTCCTCCGGGAAGTGGCAGGCCGTCAGATGGCCGGGCAGGTTGCCGGAGAGCTGGACCAGCGGCGGCTCCTCGGAGGCGCACTTGTCCTGGGCCTTCCAGCAGCGCGTGCGGAAGCGGCAGCCGGACGGCGGCGCGATCGGCGAGGGCACGTCACCGGCGAGCCGGATCCGCTCCTTCACCTCGACCTCGTCGTCGATAGCGACCTCGGGCACCGCCGAGAGCAGCGCGTGGGTGTACGGGTGGCGGGGCCGGTTGTAGAGCGAGTCCCGGTCCGCGACCTCGACGATCTTGCCGAGGTACATGACCGCGACGCGCTTCGAGAAGTGCCGGACGATGGCGAGGTCGTGCGCGATGAACAGGAACGCGATGCCCAGCTCGTCCTGGACCTTCTGCAGCAGGTTGACGACCTGCGCCTGGATCGACACGTCCAGCGCCGAGACCGGCTCGTCCGCGACGATCAGTTTCGGGTTCAGCGCGAGCGCGCGAGCCACGCCGATGCGCTGGCGCTGACCGCCGGAGAACTCGTGCGGGAAGCGGTTGTAGTGCTCGGGGTTGAGACCGACCAGTTCGAGGAGCTCACGGACCTTGTTCTCCCGGCCGCCCTCGGGGTTGATCCCGTTGACCTCCATCGGCGACTTGATGATCGTGCCGACCGTCTGCCGCGGGTTGAGGGAGGAGTACGGGTCCTGGAAGATCATCTGGATCTCGGACCGCACCGGCGCCAGCTGCCTGCGCGAGGCGTGGGTGATGTCCTGGTCCTTATAGGTGATCTTCCCGCCGGTGGGCTCCAGGAGCCGGGTGATCAGCCGTCCGGTCGTGGACTTGCCACAGCCGGACTCACCGACCAGACCGACGCTCTCGCCGACCCCGACGGTCAGGTCGATGCCGTCCACGGCCTGGACCGCACCGACCTTGCGTTTGATCGGGAAGCCGCCGTAGATGGGGAAGTGCTTCGTCAGCCCCTCGACCCGGAGCAGCGTCTCGGCCGCGGTGTCCTGGGAGCCCTGCTGTGCGGGGAGGGTGAGGTTGTCGCTCATGATCTCGGTTCTCCCTAGCGCAGCCGGGGCTGGATCTTGTCGATGAAGATGGACTGCTTCTGGTCCGCCGTCAGGTGGCAGGCAGAGGCACGCCCCTCGCCGAGCGGCGGCCGCTCCGTGCTGCAGCGGTTGCCGGTGACCTCACCGGTGAACGCGCAGCGCGGGTGGAACGGGCAGCCGGTGGGCGGGTTGAGCAGGCTGGGCGGGGAGCCCGGGATCGGAGTGAGTGCCCGCCCGGTGTCGCCGCCGAGGCGGGGCATCGAGCTGAGCAGACCCCAGGTGTAAGGGTGCTTGGGGTTGCGCAGCACCTCACGGACACTGCCGCGCTCCACGGCCCGGCCCGAGTACATCACCAGCAGGTCGTCGGCCATGTCGGAGATGACGCCGAGGTCGTGGGTGATGAAGATGATCGCGGAACCGAACTCCTGCTGCAGGTCCTTGAGCAGGTCGAGGATCTGCGCCTGGACGGTCACGTCGAGCGCGGTGGTCGGCTCGTCCGCGATCAGCAGGTCGGGGTCGCAGACCAGGGCCATGGCAATCATGGCGCGCTGGCGCATACCGCCGGAGAACTGGTGCGGGTAGTCGTCCACGCGCGTCTGCGGGTGCGGGATGCCGACCTTGGCCAGCATCTCGATCGCACGCTGCCGGGCCTCCTTCTTGGAGGCGCCGGTGTGCTTCATGAACGGCTCGGCGATCTGCCGGCCCACTGTGTAATACGGCGAGAGCGCCGTCAGCGGGTCCTGGAAGATCATCGCCACCTTGTTGCCGCGGAGCTGCTCCAGCTCCTTCTCCTTGGCAGTGACGAGTTCCTTCCCGTCGAGGATGATCTCGCCCTCGACGGTGGTGTTCTTGGGGTTGTGCAGACCGAGGACGGTCAGGTTGGTCACGGACTTGCCGGAGCCCGACTCACCCACGATGCCCAGCGTCTTGCCGCGCTCGACGTCGAAGGAGAGCCCGTCGACGGCCTTGACTATGCCGTCCTCGGTGGAGAACCGCACCCGCAGGTCGCGGACCGAGAGGAAGGCCTCCGGCCCGGTCGGGGCCTTCTCGCCTTCGGTCTTGGTCAGAGTGGTCACGGTATTTCTCCTAGCTGAGGCGCACGCGCGGGTCGATGTAGGCGTAGGCGACGTCCACGATGATGTTGAGGATCAGGATGAAGAACGCCCCGACCAGCATGACGCCCATCGTGAGCGGCAGATCCTTGTCCAGCGAGGAATTGACCGCGAGACGGCCGACGCCTGCCAGGTCGAAGGTGATTTCCGTGACCACAGCACCCGACAGCAGTGCGCTCAGGTCCATGCCGATGATGGTGACGATCGGAATGAGTGAACCACGCCAGGCATAACGGAAGAATACGTACCGCTGCTTCATGCCCTTCGCCCGGGCCGTGCGGACGTGTTCCTCCGAGAGCTGCTCGATCATGGTCGAGCGGGCCATACGCGTGTACTGAGCGGTGAAGATCGTGGCCATGACCGCCCAGGGGATCAGCAAGCCGACGAACCAGCCGACCGGGTCCTCGGTGATCGGGACGTACTGAGGGCTCTCCATCAGGCCGGTGCTGTAGACGAGGATGCCGAGCACGATCGGGCCGAGGAAGTAGATCTGGAAGGAGCTCAGCAGCATGGACGCGCCGCTGACGGCTTTGTCCAGCGCGGTGCCGCGCTTCCATGCCGCGATAAGACCGGTGCCGAGACCGAAGACAAGGAAGATCACCAGGCCGCCGAGCGTCAGCGACAGCGTCAGCGGGAAGCGGTCGACGATGGAGTCCCAGACGAACTCACCACTGTCGAAAGAGACTCCCAGGCAGGGAGCGGAGCAGTGCCCGATCGGGAAGTCCCGGCCGGCCACGATGCCCACCATGAAGTTCCAGAACTGCGTGGTGATGGGCTTGTCGAGGCCGAGATTCTCTCTGATGACCGCGATGTTCTCGGGGGAGCAGTTCTTGCCACAGGACAGCTGCGCGAAGTCTTGGGGGATCGTATAGAACAGGAAGAACGTGAAGGCGCCGATCAGGAACATGATGACGACGGCGCCGATCAGCCTGCGGATGAGGAACTGAAGCATGGCGGGTGGATGCTCTCTTCGAAAAACGCGGCGGTCGGAGGAGGGGGAACCGACCGCGGGGGTGCGCTCCGCCTGGCGCACACCCCCGCGGATCAGCCGGGCTGACGGATTACGGCTGCTTCAGGAACAGGTCGTTGATGTCGATGTAGCTCGACTCCGTGCTGTACCGGGCACCACCGATGTTCGATCCGAAGAGCTGGATCTGCTTCGAGTAGTAGACCGGAGCGGCCGGGTTGATCTCCTCCACGATGCGGTGGTGAGCCTCTTCCCACGTCTTGGCCGCGGCCTCGGGCTCCTCGGTCAGAGCCTTCTGGATCAGCGCGTCGACCTTGGCGTCCTTGATGTGCGAGTAGTTCGAACCGCCGTCGGCGATCAGGCTGCCGTCGTAGACCGGGGTGATGACCGTGGACGGGGAGGACCAGTCCTGGCCCCAGCCAGTCATGTAGATGTCGTACGGGTTCTTCAGCTTGCCGATCTGCTCGTAGAAGCTGGCCCGGTCGATCTCCTTGGCCTGGACGTCGAAGCCGATCTTGGCCAGCGCGTCCTTGATGATCACCTGCTGGGCCTGGCCGCGCGGGGTGTTGGAGTAGGCGTAGCTGAGCTTGGTGCCCTCCTTGACGCCCGCCTCCTTCAGCAGCTCCTTGGCCTTGTCCAGGTCACCGTTGGGCTTCTTCAGCTTGCCGAACGGGTCGTACGCCTTGTCGTAACCGGGCAGGGTCGGCGCCATCAGACCACCGGCGATCTCACCGCCGTAGCGGCCACCGTCGGCCTGGACCATGGCCTGGGACGGGATCGCGTAGGTGATCGCGTCGCGGATCTTCTTGTCCTTCACCGCGTCGCTGGAGAGGTTGAAGGTCAGCTGCCACACGTAGGGCTGGTAGCCCTGGATGGTGCGCTTCTTGGTCTCCGCGTTGCCGATGACCGTCGCCATCTGCGCCGGGTCCACGGAGTCCGTGAACTGGATGGCGTTCTTGGCGTCGCCCTGGTCGGCGATCAGGCGCTTGGTCTGGCTGGCCTGCTTGATAGTGGTGGTGAAGTTGTAGCCGTCGACGTACTGGTGGCGCACCGAGTCCGTCTTCGGGTCCCACTGGTCGTTCTTGACCAGGGTCAGCGACTTGCCCGCCTTGTAGTCGGAGATCTTGTACGGGCCCAGCGCGGCCGGGGCCTTGTCGTACTTCTCCTTCGTGTCCTGCTTCTCGGGCACGATGGCGTAGCCGGCCATGGCGAGGGCCTGCGGGAGGTCCGGGCGCGGCTTGTCGAAGTGGAAGACGACCGTCTTGTCGTCCGGGGTCTCCAGGACGGAGTCCGGCAGGTGCTTGCCCTTGTACGGGCCGTCCGGCAGCGCCTTGCGGTAGTCGGAGCCCGAGAGCCAGCTCTGGATGTACGTCGGGCCGTCGAAGATGACCTTGGAGTACTGGCGCTCGATGGTGTGACGGACATCGGCCGAGGTGATGGCGTTGCCGTCCTCGTCCTTGATGCCGTCCTTGAGCGTGTACGTCCAGGTCTTGCCGCCGTCGGAGGACTTGCCGGAGTCGGTGGCGATGTCACCGACGACCGTCAGGTTGCCCTTGTCGTCCTCCTGGTAGTTCGTCAGACCGCGGTGGAGCAGGTTGGCGATCTGACCGGCGTCGGAGACGTAGATCTGCCCCGGGTCCAGGTGGGTCATGTCGGACTGCGCGTACACATTGATGACACCGCCGGACTTGGCGCCCTTGACCTCTTCGGCCGGACCGGTGGAGGCGGCGGCGTCGCCGTAGGCGACAGGCTTCGACTGCTCGGCGGCGTCTTCCTGGGACTTGGAGTTGTCCTTCGCGTTGCTCTTGCCGTTGTCCGAACAGCCGGCGAGCGCCAGCGAGCCGGCCACGAGCGCCACGGCCGCGGCGCGCGCGGTGCGGTTTCTGATGGGCTTCATGATGCGTATGCACCTACCTGTCGATAGTTGTCCACGAGTACTGCCTGACGGCCCGGGAGAACCCGGGTCGGGGGCGGCAGTCCCCCCACCCACCAATGGACGATTACCGTCCGGTCTTGGGGTCGAATGCGTCCCGGACGGAGTCGCCGAGAAGGTTGAAGCAGAGCACGAATACGACCAGTGCCACGCCTGGGAAGAACATGAACATCGGGTCCTGCTCGTAGACGTCGGCGCCGACGGCGAACATCCGGCCCCAGTCGGGGGTGGGCTCGGGGAAGCCGACACCTACGAACGAGAGGAAGGCGATGGAGAGGATCGTGCTGGGCAGGATGTACGTGCCCTGCACCAGGATCGGGGTGACGATGTTCGGCAGGATCTCCTTGCGGACGATACGCCAGGGCGAGGCCCCGGACACCTTCGCCGCCTCCACGAACTCGCGCTCGCGCAGGGAGAGAACGGAGCTGCGCACCAGACGGGCGAGACCCATCCAGCCGAGGAACCACATCACCAGAACGATGGCCACGGCCCGCAGGTAGGTCGGCGTCTCGTCACGCGGGTCGACGAACAGCGCGGTGACGACGGGCATGAAGGCGATGAAGAAGAGCTGCGACGGGAAGCCGAGGAAGAAGTCGGTGATCCGGCCCACCCAGTAGTCGACACGACCACCGAAGTAGCCGCCGATCATGCCGATGAGGACTCCGGTCGTCACACTGAACAGGGTGACGATGACGGCCATGTACAGCGACGTCCGCATGCCGTACAGCAGCATCGTGAACACGTCGCGGCCCAGCTTCGGCTCGACGCCGAACCAGAAGTCACCCGACATGCCACCGAAGGAACCGGTGGGCATGGCGAAGTCGTCCAGCAGGAACGGGTAGTCGGGCTCCTGCGCGTACAGCGTGTAGGGGTTCTTGCCGTACAGGCTCGAGATGACCGGCGCGAGCGCGGCGATGACGAAGAAGAAAATCACTACGCACGCGGAGATGACTCCAGTACGGTCCCGCTTGAACCGTTGCCACATCAACTGCCCGGGGGAACGACCCTCAAGCTTCTTCTCACCCTTGGCGACCTCGGCGGCCATCTCGAGCTCGGGGTCCAAGGCGACCGCGGACCCGGAGCCCTCGGCCTTGGTTGGACTGGTCATGTCTGTTCTTCCCCCGGGGGGTTGGAGAGTTGAGCGCAGCACAGATACCGGCAGGTTCTGTGGTTTGGGGGAACTTTCGCCAAACGGGTCAACGCGCGTCAAGGGCGGAAGGCATAGGGATCTCCCTACCGTCCATATTTTGAGCAAAAATTGCAAAGATTGACACCTGGTCGCGCTTGACAGGTGAGACGAGAACCCGGTGAATCGGGCATACGCGGAACGATTTTTGTTTACATGTCCGAAACTTGATCGCTGGAACACCGATATCCGAACAGCGCCGCACAGTCGACAGCCAGTCAACCGAAGCATCCCGGCCGGAAGTCCAGCCTCCCTTGCGCGCTCTTCGCAATCTCCCCGGAATCCCCAGCATCCCCATGGGACCTCCCCTGTATGCGGATACACCTGAAGCCCGACCCATCACAGGTCGGGGAACCGGGACTTGACGCTTCGACAGATGGCTCGACGGCGCGCGGGCGTGCAGTGCGGTCGAGTCAGTCTACACGCGTAGCGTCTCTCGGAGGAGCCCTGGGAACCCACGTGCTGGTCCGGTCCCCGCAGAAGCGGGGACCGGACCAGGTCCGTGCTCCGTCAGCCGTGCTTGGCGCGGCTCGCGGCACGCGCGCGCTCGCGGGCGTCCAGGTTGACCTTGCGAATGCGCACGGCCTCCGGGGTCACCTCGACACACTCGTCGTCGCGGCAGAACTCCAGGGACTGCTCCAGAGAGAGCTTGCGCGGCGGGACGATCGCCTCGAACGAGTCGGCCGAGGAGGACCGCATGTTCGTGAGCTTCTTCTCCTTGGTGATGTTCACGTCCATGTCGTCGGAGCGCGAGTTCTCACCGACGATCATGCCCTCGTACACCTCGGTGCCGGGCTCCGTGAAGAGCACACCGCGCTCCTGGAGATTCGTCATCGCGAACGCGGTGACGGCGCCGGCGCGGTCGGCGACCAGCGAGCCGTTGTTACGGGTCTGGAGCGCGCCGAACCAGGGCTCGTGGCCCTCGTGGATGGAGTGCCCGATGCCCGTGCCGCGGGTCTGCGTCAGGAACTCGGTCCGGAAGCCGATGAGGCCGCGGGACGGCACGACGAACTCCATGCGCACCCAGCCGGAGCCGTGGTTCGACATGTTGTCCATCCGGCCCTTGCGGACACCCATGAGCTGCGTGACCGCGCCCATGTGCTCCTCGGGCACGTCGATCGTCATGCGCTCGACGGGCTCGTAGATCTTGCCGTCGACCTCCTTGGTGACGACCTGGGGCTTGCCGATGGTCAGCTCGAAGCCCTCACGGCGCATCTGCTCCACCAGGATGGCCAGCGCCAGCTCACCACGGCCCTGGACCTCCCAGGCGTCCGGGCGCTCGGTGTCGAGCACACGGAGGGAGACGTTACCGACCAGCTCGCGGTCCAGGCGGTCCTTGACCTGACGGGCGGTCACCTTGCGGTCCTTGACCGCGGCCTTGTTGTCCGCGCCCTTGCCCGTGCCGCCACGGCCGACCAGCGGCGAGGTGTTCGTGCCGATGGTCATCGAGATCGCCGGCTCGTCGACCGTGATCAGCGGCAGCGCGATCGGGTTCTCGGGGTCGGCGAGGGTCTCGCCGATCATGATGTCCGAGATACCGGCGACGGCGCAGATGTCACCCGGGCCGGCCACCTCGGCGGGCTTGCGGGTGAGCGCCTCGGTCATCAGCAGCTCGGTGATGCGCACGTTGGACATCGTGCCGTCACGCTTGATCCACGTGACGGTCTGGCCCTTGCGCAGCTCGCCCTGCTCGACGCGGAGCAGCGCGATACGGCCGAGGAAGTTGTCGGCGTCCAGGTTGGTGACGTGCGCCTGGAGCGGGGCCTCCTCGTCGTACGACGGGGCCGGGACGTGCGACAGGATCGTGGAGAAGAACGGCTCCAGGCTGTTGCTGTCGGCCGGGACGGTGCCGTCCTCCGGCTTGGTCAGCGAGGCGATACCGTCACGCGCACACGCGTAGACGATGGGGAACTCGATCTGGTCCTCGTCGGCGTCGAGGTCGAGGAAGAGGTCGTAGGTCTCGTTGACGACCTCGTCGATGCGCGAGTCCGCGCGGTCCGTCTTGTTGATGCACAGGATGACGGGCAGGCGCTGCTGGAGCGCCTTGCGGAGCACGAAGCGGGTCTGCGGCAGCGGCCCCTCGGAGGCGTCGACGAGCAGGACCACCGCGTCGACCATCGACAGACCGCGCTCGACCTCGCCGCCGAAGTCGGCGTGGCCGGGGGTGTCGATGATGTTGATGGTGATGACGTCGCCGCCATCCTTCGGGTGGTACTTGACCGCCGTGTTCTTGGCGAGGATCGTGATGCCCTTCTCACGCTCCAGGTCGTTCGAGTCCATCATGCGGTCGTCGAGCGACTCGGCGGCGTGCGCGGCGAAGGCACCGGCCTGCTTGAGCATGGCGTCGACCAGAGTGGTCTTGCCATGGTCGACGTGGGCGACGATGGCAACGTTGCGGATGTCGTGGCGCGTGGCCATAGTGAGGCGCTTCTCCCGGAGTGTGAGGACGGCCTGCGCTGACATCTGTGTCGCGCGGACCCTGCCGGGCTGGACACGCCACGGCCTCACCCCATGGTACGGGGCCGCGGGCACCGAGGCTCCCCGGGCCGCTCCGGCCCAGCTCGGACCGGCTCAGCCGCAGCTCAGACGGGTCCCGGGCCGCCCGGCACGCGTACGTCGGCCGCCGCCCCGTACGGTACGGGGCGGCGGCCGGGTCCCGTCGGGGACGATCCGCTACCTGTCCGCCGACCGCTGCCCGGCGGACTGCTGCTCGGTGGACTGCTGCCCGGTGGACTGCTGCCCGGCGGACCGCTTGTCCGTGGGCCGCTCCGGTCCCTTCGCGCCCTTCTTCAGGAAGCCCATGTCCTCGTAGTACGGAGTCTGGAAGCCGAAGGCACCCGCGTTCGCGAGTCCGGTGCGGACGGCGACCAGCTGGGGCCGCTGGTAGAGGGGGATGGACCCGGCGGCGGCCCAGATGCGGGCGTCCGCCTTGCGGATCAGGGAGCGCGTCTTCGCCTCGTCGAGGCTGGCCACGGCCTGGTCGAAGAGCTGGTCGACCCGGTCGGTGCCGACGCGCGTGTAGTTCTGCTCGACGTTCAGCGAGCCGTCGGCGGCGGGCACCGGCTTGGCGTAGATCGGCCGGGCGTCGGTGGCGGGGTAGGCGGAGGTCGGCCAGGAGTACAGCGCGAGGTCGTACTGCCCGTTCGCGATGTGGTCCTTGAAGTAGCTCTCGTCGGCGACCTTGGAGATCTCCGTGCGGATCCCGACGCGGTCCAGCATCGCCGCGATCCGCTCGCCGACGGCCCGCAGCGACTCGGTGCCCGGCCCCGACGGCAGCACGAACCGCAGGGTCAGCAGCTTGCCGTTCTTGGCGAGGGGCCCCTGGGCGGCGTCGGCGGGCGCACGCGTCCCGCGCGGCGCGTACGCGCCGGGCACCCCGCCCGGCCTGAACTGCTTGCCGTCCTGTGCGAGGTTCGCGCCCCGCTCGCCCTCCTTCTCGTCGACGTCGGCGTCGAGGCCGGCGTCGGAGGGCTTGTCGTCCTGGCCGAGGGTGTAGGTGCTCTCGTCCGCGGAGTCCCGGGAGCCCTTCGAGTCCTGGGAGCCCTTGGAGTCCCGGGAGTCCTTGCTCTCCTTGTCCTTGGTGTCCTTGGCGTCCCTGTCCTCGGAGTCCTTGGAGGGCTTGGAGTCCTTGGAGCCGCGCTCCTGCTCGCCCTCCGCTCCGGCCGCCTTCTTGCCGGGCGCGAGGGGGCCGCCCTGTTCCCAGCCGGCGTCGGCGAGGAGGGCGCGCGCCTCGTCGGTGTCCTGGCCGCCGAGAGCGCCGCTGTTGTCCGCGTAGGCGGCCTGGCCGGCGAGGGCGAGGTGGCTGCCGACAGGGACGGCGGGCAGCCCGAGCGGCTTCAGGACGAGCTCGGCGAGCTTCTCCCGGTCGATCGCGCGGGCCACGGCGCGGCGGACCCGCTCGTCGGCGAGAGGGCCGTCGGAACCGTTCAGGGCGAGCTGGGTGTAGGCGGGTTCCAGGGAGCGGCGCACGGTGATGCCGCGCAGGGCGGACTGCTGGGCGGTGTACTCGGCGAGGGCCTGGCGCCGCTTCTTCCGGGCGCCGATCTCGTCCTCGGCGGCCTTCTCGTCCGAGCCGTGCGCGATGGCCCAGGAGCGCAGCGCCTTCGCGGATGCGCGCTGCGCGAGCGGCCCGGCCGCCCCGGTGTCCTTCTTGTCGCGGTGGGCGAGCGTGATCCGCTCGGCCTGGACCGAGTCGACCTCGGCGATGTCGACCTTGTCACCGGCGAGCGCCTCGACCCGCTCGTCGCGCGGCACGGCCCGCAGCACCAGGGTCGAGAGCTTGGCGGTGCGGCCCCACCAGCGGGGGTTGCGGGTGAGGGTGACCTCGCCGCCCTTGCGGTCGATGTCCTTCAGGACGAACGGACCGGCGGTGACCTTGAGCTTCTTGCGGGCGCCGTCGTTGAAGGAGTCCGGGGTGCCCATCACCTGCTTCGGGTACAGCGGGGAGAACAGCGACTTCCAGTCGGCGTACGGACGGGCGAAGGTGACCCGGACCTCCAGGTCGTTCTCGCCGCGTTCGATCTTCTCGATGCGTTCGTACCCGGCGTTCCGGGCCGTCCAGTACGCGGAGTCCTTGCCGGACAGGGCACGCCACTGCGCGGCGAAGTCGGCGGCGCCGATCTCCCGGCCGTCGCTCCACACGGCCTGCTGGTTCAGTTTGTAGAGGACGACCTGCCGGGGCTCGCGTTCGACGACCTTGGCGGACTCGACGTAGTCGGAGTTGAGCTCGGGGCGCCCGCTGGCGTCCAGGCGGTACATCGACGGCAGTACGGCGCCTGCGATCCGCGCGGTGGCCGGGTCGGCGTCCGCCTGGAACGTGTTCAACGTCTCCGGTACGGCGTCCACGGCCCAGCGCAGGGTGCCGCCGTCGGCGACCAGGTTCCGTGCGGCGGGCGCGATGTCCTGCTCGGCGACCGGCCTGCCCGCCGGGTCCTCCTCACCGCATCCGCTCAGCACGGGCATCGTGAGCACGCCGGCGGCGAGGAACACCAGGGAGCGGCGCGGGGCGCGCGGTCGAACGCGGTCGTGGGGAATCGGCGTCATGGCGACCTCCTCGCTCCGCGGTGGGAGTACGGGGACGGGGGTGGCTCTGATCACGTTCGGCGGTATATGGAGCTGATCAGACGGATGCGGCCCACTGAAGAGGACGACGCGGGCGCGGGGCCGCCGACACGACGAGGGGGTGCCGGAACCCACCCGTTTGGCCGCGTCGCCCTCCGGGGGTGCGGCCGGACGGGTGCGTGGTCGGGTGCGGCCCGGTGGGGCTTCTCGCGCAGTTCCCCGCGCCCCTGAAAAGCTGTGGCTGCGCCCCTTGCTTCTCAGGCCCGCAGGGCCTGGGTTTCCAGGGGCGCGGGGAACTGCGCGAGAAGCCCAACGCACCCGCACCCGACAACGCACCCACCCGGCCAACCCCCACCCGCGCAAAAGAAAACCGCAAACCGCTTCCCACCGGCAGGTGTGACGCGCGACACTCGCAGGCGCATGAACGTTGCCGCCTTGGGGCCCACACCCCCTGAAAGCGAGGGCAAGTCATGTCCGTGCACGACGACTTGACGTCGGTCCGGCGCTGCCTGGACGAACTGACCCGGTCCGTACGCCGCCTGGAACAGCAACTCGGCGGCAGCGGCCTGGAGATACGCCGCGTCCGCACCGACGCCGACCATCTGCGCGAGAGCATCGCGCTGCTCGGCGACGCCGCCGCCTCCCTGGCGAAGCCGCGCCGCCCCGACCTCGTCACCATCCCCGACACCCCGTACGACAGCTCCCTGTGGACGGACTCGGACGACGAGGGCCTCGGCTCCCGCGACCGCCGCGCCCCCTGACCGCCGTCGTCCGCCCACCCCCGACAACCAACCCGACCGGGAGTCCCCCGTTGGCCACTGGTACGGAACCACCGGAAACAGAACCCCTTCCACAGCGCGGCGGCGTGCGGACCCGTACGCGCGCCGCGATCTCCGCCCCGCACCTGCGCACCGACCGCTGGTGGCTGGCCCCCGCCGCCACGGCCGCCGGACTGCTCGCCTTCATCGTGTACTCGACCTGGCGGGCCTTCGCGGACGAGCACTACTACGCGGCCCCGTACGTCTCGCCGTTCTACTCACCCTGTCTGGCGGAACGCTGCGAGCCCATGCACGGCGGCCCCAACTGGGAGATCTTCGGCGGCTGGTGGGGCATCTCACCGGCGATCATCATCCTGATCTTCCCGCTCGGCTTCCGCCTGACCTGCTACTATTACCGCAAGGCCTACTACCGGGGCTTCTGGGCGTCCCCGCCCGCCTGCGCCGTGGCCGAGCCGCACAAGAAGTATTCGGGCGAGACCCGCTTCCCGCTGATCCTGCAGAACCTGCACCGGTACTTCTTCTACGCCGCCCTGCTGGTCGCCGGCATCCTCACCTACGACACGGTCCTGGCCTTCCGTGACGAGAACTACGAGTGGGGCCACATGGGCCTCGGCACCCTCGTGTTCCTCGTCAACATCGTGCTGATCTGGGCGTACACCCTCTCCTGCCACTCGTGCCGGCACATCGTCGGCGGCAAGCTCAAGCACTTCTCCAAGCATCCCGTGCGCTACCGGATGTGGCAGTGGGTCGGCCGACTGAACGCCCGTCACATGCTGCTCGCCTGGGCCTCGTTGGTGAGCGTGGCGCTCGCCGACTTCTATGTGTACCTGGTCGCGTCCGGCGCCTTCGACGATCCGAGGTTGTTCTGATGTCCGTGGTCGAGCGACAGGAGTGGGACGTCGTCGTGATCGGCGCCGGCGGCGCCGGACTGCGCGCCGCGATCGAGGCCCGCGAGCGGGGCGCCCGTACGGCCGTGATCTGCAAGTCCCTGTTCGGCAAGGCCCACACGGTGATGGCCGAGGGCGGAATCGCCGCCGCCATGGGCAACGTCAACTCCGGTGACAACTGGCAGGTCCACTTCCGCGACACCATGCGCGGCGGCAAGTTCCTCAACCAGTGGCGGATGGCCGAGCTGCATGCCATGGAGGCCCCCGACCGGGTCTGGGAGCTGGAGACCTGGGGCGCCCTCTTCGACCGTACGAAGGACGGCCGGATCTCGCAGCGCAACTTCGGCGGCCACGAGTACCCGCGCCTCGCCCACGTCGGCGACCGTACGGGCCTGGAGCTGATCCGCACTCTCCAGCAGAAGATCGTCGCCCTCCAGCAGGAGGACCACCGGGAGACGGGCGACTACGAGTCCCGGCTGAAGGTCTTCCAGGAGTGCACGGTCACCCGGGTGCTGAAGGACGGCGACCGGGTCTCCGGGGCGTTCGCGTACGAGCGCGAGTCGGGGCGTTTCTTCGTACTGGAGGCGCCTGCCGTCGTCATCGCCACCGGGGGCATCGGCAAGTCCTTCAAGGTGACGTCGAACTCGTGGGAGTACACGGGCGACGGTCACGCGCTGGCGCTGCTCGCGGGCGCGCCGCTGCTGAACATGGAGTTCGTGCAGTTCCATCCGACGGGCATGGTCTGGCCGCCGTCGGTGAAGGGCATCCTCGTCACGGAGTCGGTGCGCGGCGACGGCGGTGTTCTGCGCAACTCCGAGGGCAAGCGGTTCATGTTCGACTACATCCCGGACGTCTTCAAGGAGAAGTACGCGCAGTCCGAGGAGGAGGGCGACCGCTGGTACGAGGACCCGGACCACAACCGGCGCCCGCCCGAGCTGCTGCCGCGCGACGAGGTGGCGCGGGCCATCAACGCCGAGGTGAAGGCGGGCCGGGGCTCGCCGCACGGCGGGGTCTTCCTGGACGTGTCGACCCGGATGCCGGCGGAGACCATCCGGCGCCGGCTCCCCTCCATGTACCACCAGTTCAAGGAACTGGCGGACGTCGACATCACGGCGGAGGCCATGGAGGTCGGGCCCACCTGTCACTACGTGATGGGCGGGATCGCGGTCGAGTCGGACACGGCGGCGGCCCGCGGGGTACCGGGCCTGTACGCGGCCGGTGAGGTGGCCGGCGGGATGCACGGCTCCAACCGGCTGGGCGGCAACTCCCTCTCCGACCTGCTGGTCTTCGGCCGCCGGGCCGGCCTGCACGCGGCCGAGTACGCGGCGGGCCTGGCCGGTGCGCGCCCCTCGGTGGACGACATCGAGGTCGACACGGCCGCCGCCGAGGCGCTGCGCCCGTTCTCCGCCGAGGGCCCCGCGCCCGGGCAGCCCGAGGCGGCGGGGGGCCTGCCGCAGGAGAACCCGTACACCCTCCACCAGGAACTCCAGCAGGCCATGAACGACCTGGTCGGAATCATCCGCCGCGCGGGCGAGATGGAGCAGGCGCTGGAGCGGCTCGCCGATCTGCGGGTGCGGGCGCGCCGGGCGGGTGTCGAGGGGCACCGGCAGTTCAACCCGGGCTGGCATCTCGCCCTGGACCTGCGGAACATGCTGCTGGTCAGCGAGTGCGTGGCGAGGGCCGCGCTGGAGCGTACGGAGTCCCGGGGCGGCCACACCCGCGAGGACCATCCGACGATGGACCGCGACTGGCGTCGGATCAACCTGCTGTGCCGGCTCACCGATCCGGCGGCCGATCCCGCGGGCGACGCCGTCGCCGGCGCGATCGCCCTCACCCGGGAGACCACCGAACCCATCCGTCCCGACCTGCTCGCCCTCTTCGACAAGGAGGAGCTGGTCAAGTACCTCGCCGAAGGGGAGCTGTACGAGTGAGCAGCTACGAGGCCCGCTTCAAGGTGTGGCGGGGCGATGTCCGGGGCGGCGGCCTGGAGGACTTCGAGGTCGAGGTCAACGATGGCGAGGTGGTGCTGGACATCGTCCACCGCCTCCAGGCCACGCAGGCCCCCGATCTGGCGGTCCGCTGGAACTGCAAGGCGGGCAAGTGCGGTTCGTGCTCGGCGGAGATCAACGGGCGGCCCCGGCTGATGTGCATGACCCGCATGTCGGTGTTCACGCGGGAGGAGACGATCACCATCACCCCCCTGCGCGCCTTCCCCGTGGTCCGCGACCTCGTCACCGATGTCGGCTTCAACTACCAGAAGGCGCGCGAGGTCCCGGCCTTCGTACCGCCCGAGGATCTCGGCCCGGGCGAGTACCGGATGATGCAGGAGGACGTGGACCGCTCGCAGGAGTTCCGCAAGTGCATCGAGTGCTTCCTGTGCCAGGACACCTGCCATGTCGTCCGCGACCACGAGGAGAGCAAGCAGGCGTTCGCCGGTCCCCGCTTCCTGATGCGGGTCGCCGAGCTCGACATGCACCCCCTGGACGCGGCGGCCGACACCGGCCTCGACCGCAAGACGACCGCCCAGGACGAGCACGGCCTCGGCTACTGCAACATCACCAAGTGCTGCACGGAGGTCTGCCCCGAGGGCATCAAGATCACCGACAACGCGCTGATCCCGCTGAAGGAGCGGGCGGCGGACCGCAAGTACGACCCGCTGGTGTGGCTGGGCTCGAAGATCAGGAGGCGCTCCTCGACGGGGTGAGGCCCCCGGCCGGGCGGGCGGCACCCCGCCCGCCGCACCCGGGCGGCTCCCCCGCTCCGGCCCACCCCGCTCGCGGGCGCCCGGTACCGGTCATACGCTCCCGAATGTGACGTCGCGTCTGAGAAGGAGCCGAGCGCGCGGGGCCACGTCCCAGATAGCCGTGCGCGTGGCCCACACCGCGTTCGGAGGGCTCGTGGCCCTGGCGTGGCTGCTGCTGCCCACGGCGACGCGGACGGCCGCGGAGGGGCGCCCCACCGGCCCGCACGCCCCCGACGGGTCCGTGGCCCGGGTCATGGGGCCACCCGTCGGCGAGTGGCCCGCGGCTGCCGCGCCCGGTCGGCTCGTCGTGGCCCCGGCCCCGGCCCCCGACGGCGACGGGAGCGCGGCTCCGGCCGACGACAGCTCCGGCTCGGATCTGATCCTGCCGGTGGCGGCCGCGGGCACGGCCGTCGCCGTCGCCACGTACTCCCTCGTACGGCGCAGGCGCCGCGCCCGGCTGCGCACGACCCCGACCGGCGTCTACGAACCTCCCACCACCCCCCTGTCCGATGTGCACAGCCGCGCCCGACGCCTGCTCGTCGAGACCGACGACAGCGTCCGCACCAGCACCGAGGAACTCGGTTTCGCGGCGGCCCGCCCGGGCCGGCCCCCCACCGAGCCGCTCGGGAAGGATCCGACGGGACACGACGAGACCGAGCCGCCCCCGGAGCGCGCGCCGGAGCGCGGGGCCGCCGGACCGCACACGGAAGGCACCGCGGACCGCGACGGTGCCGAAACCCCTTCAGCGGGCTCCTCCGGCCACAACGACGACGCGGACGGGCCCAACATCGACGCGCCGGACACGGGGAAGCGGGACACGGACTCCCCGGACGCGGATGCCCCCGACACGGACGCCCCAGACACGGGAAGGCCCGGCGCCGACGCCCCGGACGCCCCCGGCGGACCCCGCCAGGCAGAACCCTCCGCAGCCACTCCCGGCGGGCCCCACCGAGCAACACCACCGGCGGTCGGCCCCAGCCGGCCCCGCACACCGAAACCGTTCGTGCTCGATCCGGCTCAGCCCTTCGCGGAGACGCCCGCGGCGCGGGACGCGGTGCGGCCGTTCGTGGAGGCGTTGGCGGACGCACGGGGGGAACTGGTGGCCGCGTTCGGGGCGGGCCTGCGGCTGGACGAGGAGGGCGGCTCGCTGACGCCCGAGGAGGAGCGAGCGCTGCTGGAGGAGATCCTCACCCGGTGCACCACGGCACAGCGGCGACTCGACACGGCCACCCCCGCCTTCGATCAACTCCGTTCCCTGGAGCGGGACATCAATCCCGCCCTGGAGCACGCGGAAGCCCGCTTCCGTGAGCTGACCGGCCGTACCGCGACCGCGTCCACCACCCTCACCGCCCTCCGCGACACCTACGTCCCAGCCGCCTCCCTCCCCGTCACCGGCCACGTCGAGCAGGCCAAGGACCGCCTGGTCTTCGCCACCACGGAACTGAACCGGGCCCGTCAGTCCGCCTACCCCGGCGACCTGGAGACCGCGGCCGTCCACCTGCGGGCCGCCGAGGGCGCGATCGACCAGGCGGACCTGTTCGTGACCGGAGTCGAGCGGCTCGCCGCGGAGCTGGCCCGCGCCACCGAGCTCGCGGAGCAGGGTGCGCCCCGCACAGGCCCGTACGACGACCCCCTCGACGTACTGCGCAGCCAGAGCCGCTGGCGGCTGCCGTCCCGCAGCACCGTCGCGGCCACGGCCGACTTCATCACCACCCACCGGGCGGCGGTGGGCGTACGGGCCAGGATCCGGCTGTCGGAGGCGGAACGGCACCTGGGACTGGACGACGGCGACGCCGAGAACTCCGACCACGCCCGGCGCGCGGACACCCTCGCCCGGGAGGCCCGCGACCTGGCCGAGCAGGACGTACGCGCCTACGGCAACCCGTACGGCGGCCCGGTCGGTGACGGCCTCGCCGGCGCCCTCCTGGGCGGCATCATCCTCGGCGAGCCCTCCGACGTCACCGGCCGAACGGACCTACGGGGCCCCGCCTGCTACGGCGGCACGGCCACCCGCGCCCGCAGAGCGAGGAGCGGCCGGTTCTGAACAGCCGGACCACACCCGCGCCCCAGTCCTAGAACAGGCTCAGCAACGCCTCCGCCGGATCCGTCAGCCCGTGCTCCCCACCCGGCAACGGCAGTTCGAACCACACCGTCTTGCCGCGAGGCGTCCGGCGCGAGCCCCACGCGGCGGAGAGCAGCCCGACCAGCTGCAACCCGCGTCCGCCCTCGTCCGTGTCCCGCGCACGACGCCGGCGTGGCTGCACGAGCCCGGCGTCCCACACCTCGCACACCAGCGTCCGATCCAGCAGCAGCCGCAGCCGTATCTCGCCCTCGCCGTACCGCAGCGCGTTGGTGACCAGCTCGCTGACCAGCAGTTCCGCCGTGTCGACGAGCGGCTCCAGATCCCACGCCAGCAGCCGGCCGCGCGCGTACTCGCGGGCGCGGCCCACACTGCGGGGCTCACGCGGCAGGGTCCAGTCGCCGACGGAGTCCTCCGGCAGCCCCTGCACCCGGGCCATCAGCAGCGCGATGTCGTCCTCGCCGTGGTGGGTGTCGAGGGTGTTGAGGACGTGGTCGCACACGTCCTCCAGGGACCGCGGCGTGTCCGCGCGGAGCGTGGTCGGCGGCTGTCCGGGGTCGGTGAGCGCGCCGACGAACGCCTGGAGCCCCTCGTCGAGGGGGTGGTCGCGGGATTCGACCAGTCCATCCGTGTAGAGCGCCAACAGTGCCCCTTCGGGCAGTTCGACCTCCACCTCCTCGAACGGTTCGCCGCCGACGCCGAGCGGCATGCCGGGCGGCACGTCGAGCATCAGCGCGCTCTCGCCCGGCTCGACCAGCACCGGCGGCAGATGGCCGGCGTTGGCGAAGGTGCAGCGACGGGTCACCGAGTCGTAGACGGCGTAGACGCACGTCGCGAGGTAGACCTCGGAGAGGTCCTTGTCGTGGGGCCGGCTGGCGGCGGTGCGGGAGGCCGACTGGACGCCGCCGGGGGTGCCGAGGCCCCGGGCGATCTCGTCGAGCGCCGAGAGGACCTCGGCGGGCTCCAGGTCCAGCAGGGCCAACGTGCGTACGGCCGTACGAAGTTCGCCCATGGCCACCGCTGCCCGCAGTCCGCGGCCCATCACGTCGCCGACGACGAGTGCCGTGCGGTGACCGGGGAGTTCGATGACGTCGAACCAGTCGCCGCCGACCTCGGTGGCCGCGTTGCCGGGCAGATAGCGGCAGGCGATGTCGAGCCCGGATGCCTCGGGGTCGCCGGGCGGCAGCAGGGAGCGCTGCAGGATGAGGGCGCGTTCGTGTTCGCGGCGGTAGAGACGCGCGTTGTCGATGCAGACGGCGGCACGCGCGGCCAGTTCGACGGCGAGGCCCCGGTCGCGTTCCCCGAACGGTTCGCTGCCCTTGGTCCGCGAGAACTGCACGAGTCCGACGACGGTGTCGTGCGCGACCATCGGCACGGCGAGCGTCGACTGGATCAGGTTGCCCTCCTCGGGCACCTGTTGGGGGCGGGCGGTGCGCAGGGCGTCCGCGCAGGGCGAGTTGAACGGATAGTGGTGGACGGCGCCGACCCTGACGGGGGCGGGTCCGCCGACGAAGGGCGCGTCGGAGACGGCGCTGGAGAAGGCGACCCGGCGCAACTCGGCGCTGCCGTCGGCGAGTCCGGGCGGTGTCTCGTCTCCCACCAGCAGGCCCTGGTAGAGGTCGACGGTGGCCAGGTCGCAGAAGCCGGGGACGACGACGTCGAGGAGTTCGCGGGCGGTGGTCTCCAGATCGAGGGAGTTGCCGATGCGTGTGCCGGCCTCGTTGAGGAGGGCGAGATTCCGCCGGGCGGCGGCCGCTTCACGGGCGGCGGAGCGGCGGGCCGTGATGTCGGTGGCGAGCCAGGCGATGCCGATGGGGCGGCCGGTGC
The DNA here is from genome assembly GCF_018728545.1 of Streptomyces sp. ATCC 21386. NCBI lineage: Bacteria > Bacillati > Actinomycetota > Actinomycetes > Kitasatosporales > Streptomycetaceae > Streptomyces > Streptomyces sp. ATCC 21386. The sequence goes on along the minus strand of NZ_JAAVVL010000001.1, from coordinate 1,363,454 downwards.
CGCTGTGCACGCGGAAGAGGTTGATGGACCAGTGGCGGCGCTCTTCGGAGCCGGGCACGAAGCCGGTGATGTGCATGTCCGTGATCGAGTCGCCGGTCTCCATGACGCGCCGCAGGGTCGCCTCGACCCGCTCGGCCTCCGGGGACTGCAGATAGTCGTGGACACCTCGGCCCCGGTGGTCGTCGACCTCGCCACCGTAGATGGAGGCGAAACGCCGGTTGGCGCGCCTGACCCGGAGATCGGTGTCTATCAGAAGGAACCCGAACGGAGATTGGCCGAATATGGCCTGCGAGGCGGCAAGGTCGGTCTCTATCCGGCGCAGGGTCCGGACGTCCACGACGATGCACACGGCGGCCCGTTCGCCGCCGTCCGCGGTCGTGGGCATCACATAGACCTCGGCGAGCCCCTCCTCCCCGCCGGGGCCCGGCATACGGAAGGGGACGACCCCGGTCCACTCGCGGCCGTCGAGGACCTCGGCCATCTTCCGCTGGCCCTCCGCACGCCGATCGGGGTCGACGAAGGCCTCGATGGGGTCCATCCCCACGGCCCGTTCCGCCGAGATACCGAACAACTGCTCGGCCCGCAGGCTCCACTGGTCGACGAGTCCGTCGGGACCGATCGAGAACGAGGCGACCTTGATGTAGTCGTAGATGGACCCGGGCGGGCTGGTCTGCCACATCGGGTCACCGACCGCGTGACCACCCATGAAACCCGGAGCGTCAGCGGATCCGACCGTCCCGTCGGCGGATCCGACCGCCCCCTGGACGGGTTCTGTCGCCCCGTCGGTCGAGCCGTCCGCCCCGCCGGCGGACGCGGCCGCCGTACTGTCGCGTGCGGCGCCGCTGTCGCGGGTGGCTCCGCCCAGGCCGGAATCGTCTGCGGCCTCGGGCCTCGCGCGGTCCGACGGGTTCCCTGACCCCGTGGACTTCGTGGCCTTCGCTGGTATCTCGCTCACGCGAACCGTCCCCTCCAGCTCACCGCGTCCGGCTTCGGTCACCAGGGGCGGCTGCCCGCAGTATCCAGCACTACGGCGCCGCACAACACGGTGTTCACGATCACAGCACGGTCCCGATCGTTTTTGGACCGGCTGCGACATACTCCCAACTCTTCTAACCAGGCGTTGCCCCCTCGAACCAAAGACCCCTGCCAGCGCTACTGGCTTGAACCAGTCGGTCGCACGCGCGCCCCCGGGAGCCGCCCCCTCCCCCCGGCCGTACGCCGTGAACCCCCGCCGTGCACCCGCCCCATCGCCCTGTACGTCGACGGGGTCGCTCAGCCGGGAACCGCCAGCTCGAACCAGACCGTCTTGCCCGCCTCCCCGGGGCGGGTACCCCAGGCTCGCGAGGAACAGGCCACCAACTGCAGGCCCCGGCCGCTCTCGTCGTCGACATCGGCCGCGCGTTCGCGTGGTGGATCGGGCAACGGGTCGGAGACCTCGACCAGGAGCGTCCCGGAGGGGTCGGTGGGACGCACGAGCCGCACTCCGATGGGTCCCGTCGCGTGCCGCAGCGCGTTGGTCACCAGCTCGCTCACCAACAGGGCCGTGATGTCCGCGAGCACTTCGAGCCCCCACTCGCGCAGCCGCGCCCGCACCACCGCACGAGCGTCCCGCACCGCCCCCGGCTGCGCAGGGAAGGTCCATTCGGCGCAGTCGTCTCCGCTGTCGATCACGCCGATCACTTCCCAGTCCAGAAGCAGACCCTGTCCGGTTTCATGGGGTTAATGGGCACATACCCGATATCGAGGCCGGAGTACCGCGCACGAGGGCGCACTGTGGCACGAACGGCGTAGGGGCGACAAGCCGCAACCGTCGGCTCAGCCCTTCGGGAGTGCGGGGAAGTGCGCGAACGGGGTCCGGGGCAGAGCCCCGAGTCCTCGACGCCGCCGAAGCCGGGGCGGAAGGGGCGGGGTCACACTCCCCCGTCGCCCCAAGCCAGCCGCGCGGCCTCCATCACCGCCGGTACGTCCTGGTCCAGCCAGTCGACGTCCCACACCTCGTCCGCGGTGAGCCAACGCAGCTCGTCATGGTCCTCCAGCGCCCGAGGCTCACCGGACAGCAGATGCGCGATCCACACCCTCAGCACATAGCCCGGCCGCACCACCCACTCGCCGGGCACCCGCTCCGCGGACTTCGCCTCGACTCCCAACTCCTCGCGCAGCTCACGCACGAGCGCCTGCTCGGGAGACTCGTCGGGCTCCACCTTGCCGCCCGGCAGCTCCCACCGTCCGGCCAGCTCAGGCGGTGCGCTGCGGCGCGCGGCGAGCAGTCGGCCGCCGCTCAGCAGAGCGGCGCCCACCACCACGATCGGTTCGGTCATGCGCGGGAGCCTACGGGAGCGGACACGGACGCCGGGCGGGGTGCGTCACTTGCTCCCACTCATCCCGTTCTGACTGCTCTGCCCGATACGTTCGACCCAGTAGAGCTGCTTGTGGCCGCGGTCGTCGAGACTGTCCGCGATCTTCTGCGCCTCGGCGCGCGTCGCGTACCTGCCGACCCGGTAGCGATTGCCGTTGTCGTCCTGCCGTATGACGAGCCAGGGAAGAGTGATCGTGCCGTCGTTCATCGACCCCCACCGCTCCTTCCCGCCCCGGCCCCTCCAGGTCCCGCCCCCGGATGTCGCCGCGCCCCGCCACCTAAGGAAACCGCAATCCGCATATGCCCGAGCGTACGCCTAACCTTCACACAGCGAATCCGACTTCTCACAAAGAGGTACGCAACCAGCCAGGGCGAGGGGGGCGCACCCCGTCGAACGCGCCGCCGATCACCACCCGCGCGCCCCCCAACGCTCCGACGAGCAGCGGTCCCGCGCCCTTCGCCCGAAACGGGCACCTACCGGGCGCCATGACATCCCGCCGCCGAGAACGACCGAATTCGAACTACGTTCGGACGGTTCCCCCGCGGCTGCGACGGTCTCAACTTCCCTCCGGCAAGGGCCACTTGACCCATGCCCGCGTCACCGCCCGTTACACACGGATTCCGCCGGATTCCCGAACGGACCGCCCTCCGGCCTCACTTCACCGGCAGGTGGTACGCCACCTGGTAACGGTCCGCCGGCACCACCACGTCCGCCGTCTCCACCGGGCGCCCCGAGGCGAAGTAGGTGCGGTGGACGACCAGGACGACATGCCCGGGGACACCACCGAGGGCGAGCAGCTCGTCGGCCAGGCCCGGACGGGCACCGACCTCCTCGGTGACGTTGTCCACGACCACGTCGATGGCGGCCATGCGCTCGACGACCCCCATACCGCCCAGGGGGCCCTCCTCAGGAAGCATCACGGGGGTGCGGCCGGTGAGGGCGAGGGGCTCCCAGGAGGTGGAGAGCATCATCGTCTCGCCCGCGTCCCGGAAGGTGTACCTGGTGCACATCACGCGGTCGCCGGGCTGGATCGCGAGCCGCTCGGCGACCGTGGGTCCCGCCTCCACCTGCTCGCTGCGCGACTCCCAGGTGCCGCGCGCCGCGGCGTCGGCCTGCTCCTGCCGGAAGGGGGTGGCGCCCCCGGCGGGCCGGAACCCGGAGCGGGCGACCCGGCGCGGCACCGGCCGCTCTCGCACATACGTGCCCGACCCGGAACGACCTTCCACCAGCCCCTCGGCCATGAGGACCTTGCGGGCCTCCAGCGCGACCGTGTCCGAGACGCCGTACTCCTCGCGAATACGGGCCTGCGAGGGGAGGCGGGTGTGCGGCGGCAGCGATCCGTTCACGATCTTCCTGCGGAGATCACCCGCGACACGCAAGTACGCCGGCTGCTCACCGAAAGTCACTGGCCGCTCCCATCTGGATGTACAGACAGCAACAGCCTGGCAACCGTGGGTTCAGCCATGCAAGCAAAGGCCAGAGAATCACTCGATGTGATGACATGCACCCGGGAAGGGCTTTACGCAGGCACTTTCTCCCCACTATGGGTGCGATCACACCTCGGCGCCGGGCCCGTCCTCGCCGTCGCCCTCGCCGGTGTCCTCGTCGTCGTACGTGGGCGGTGCGGTGGCCAGCCCCAGAGCCTTGCGTGCGGTGATGGCCTTCGTGCCGTCGGTCTGTCGGTGCGCGTCGTCCCAGCGATCGGTGAACTCCTCGGCGTCGCTCGCCTCGTGCGCCGCCTCCCACGCCTCGCGCGCCTCGTCCAGCGCCTGGGCGTAGTCGCTGACCTCCTGCTCGGCACCGGGCTCCCAGTCGTGCGCGCGCAGGGCGCGTGCCTGCCGCTCCAGGGCGTCGACGACCTGCGTCGCCCACTCCTTGTGTCCGGCCAGGTCGTCCTCGACGTACTCCGCCTCAGGCATCGCGTCGAAAGCGCCGTTCAGGATCGCGTCGGCCTCCAGGAAGGCGAGCTGGTCGTCGTCGAGGGTCGTCCGGTCCTGCCGCAGCGAGCCCCTCAGGTGGGCCTTCGGGTCGACGTTGCCGAACATGCAGGTGATCTCGCGGTCGCCGTAACGCCAGCTCTCCCGCGTGGGCGTGAAGTAGTAGACGTCGACGTCGGCCGGGAGCGCCCAGGTGTCCATCGCGTACGCCTCCGAGTACGCGTAGCACCGCTCGTCGGCGGCATCGACGACGGCGTCGTCGCCCGGGAAGTCACGGCCGCCGTCCGGCATCGCGAAGGAGGCGAAAACCTCGGCGTCGTGCGCACCGTCGCACGGCACGATGTCGACGTCGTACGCGTACCCCTCCAGGGAGCCGCTGCGCGAGTCGAAGCACTCGCCCTTCGCCACGGAGAACGTGCCACCCGCGCCGCTCGCCGCGGAGCGCAAGCCCTCATACGCGTCGCGCGCGCCGCCGGTCGTGAAGGCGAGGGTCATCAGCAGCGCGCCCACCGTCGACAGCCCGATTCCGGCCACCGCCATGCCCTTGCCGCGTTCCCCCTTCTTCCTGATCTGCGCCAGCGCGACGACGCCCAGGACCAGCCCGATCCCCGGCAGGAAGCAGAGCACCCCGAGCACGAGCGCGGCGATCGCGACCCCGTTGACGGGCGGGGTGGGCGCCCACGCGGGATTCGGCTGCCCCCAGGCCCGACCCCAGGGCTCGGCGGCCGCCCCGTACGGAGACGGCTGACCGGCCCCCGGCTGCGGCTGCCCCGGCGGCGGGAACGGGCCACCTCCGTGCGGCGGCTGGGGCCCGAGGGGCGGGGGTGTGGCCACGGGTGCGGGTACTCCTTGCGGTGCGCAGAGAGGAACTGACGTACGACTGGGCGCATGGTAAGCGGGTGCCGGGCGCCTTGAACACGCCGGGGCGCACCCCGGGCTGCGCCCAGCGGGCCGGCGGCGCTCGCAGCCCCTCCCGGCCCCTCCCCCTCGGCCGCGACCACAGCCACCTCTGCCGCACCTGCCGACCCGCCTCCCCCGAACTAACCTGCGTGCATGACCCCTCTGCCGGATCGCTTCTGCCCGACGGACGGAACGCGCGTCCCCGCCGCCTCCCTCGCCTGGTGCTGCCCGGCCTGCCGAGGCCCCCTGGACCTGGACTTCGCGCCCACACCGGCATCGCTCAAGTCCCTCTCCGGCCGGGTGAACTCGCTCTGGCGCTACGCGGAATGCCTACCCCTGGCGTCGCCCACGGTCTCGTTGGGCGAGGGCCGCACCCCGCTCGTCGAACTGCGGGAGGGCATCCAGGCCAAGCTCGACTTCCTGATGCCGACGCTCTCCTTCAAGGATCGGGGCGCGGTGCTCCTCACCGAGCTGGCCCTGCGGCTGGGGCCCCGGCAGGTGATCGCCGACAGCAGCGGCAACGCCGGCACGGCGGTCGCCGCGTACTGCGCACGGGCCGCGCTGCCCTGCACGGTGTACGTCCCGGCCGGCACGTCGGACAAGAAGCTGGAGCAGATCGGAGCGCACGGCGCGCAGCTCCACCTCGTCGACGGCGACCGCGAGGCCACGGCCCGAATCGCCCGCGCGGCGGCGGACGAGGACGGCGTCTTCTACGCCTCGCACGTCTACAACCCGTACTTCCTGCACGGCACCAAGACCTACGTCCACGAACTGTGGGAGGACCTCGGCGGGCGCCTCCCCGAGGTGATCGTCGTACCGGTGGGCAACGGCACGCTGCTGCTGGGCGCCTCCCTGGCCGTCGCCGAACTGCACGCGGCGGGCCTCATCGACCGCCGGCCCGCTCTCTACGCCGTCCAGTCCGCCGCCGTGGCGCCGCTCGCCCACGCCTGGACCGAGGGCGCCGACGACCTCGTCGGGACCACACCCGTGGCACCCACCTTCGCCGAGGGCATCGCCATCCCGCGCCCGCCCCGGGCCCGCCAGATCCTCCGTGCCGTACGCGACTCGGGGGGCGCCTTCCTCACCGTGACGGAGGACCAGATCCGCCACGCCCAACGCGACCTGGCCTCCCGCGGCCTGTACGTCGAGTCCACGGGCGTGGCCTGCTGGGCGGCGGTACGGGAGGGAGCGCTCGGGTCGCGCACGGCGGTGGTGCCGCTGTGCGGCGCGGGAGTGAAGACGGGGCTGGCGGGGAGCTGACCGACGAGGACGAGGGCCCTCGGAAGCGGGCCGGGCTCAGTACGCCGCGTACAGCATCAGCGCGAGGAAACCCGCACCGACCGCCGTCAGCAGCATGCTGCTGCGCTTGTGCCCGACCCACAACAGGAGGGCTCCGGCGGCGACCGCCAGCACGCGGAACTCACCGTTGAACACGACGAGCACGCCGAGTATCGCCAATGCCACCCACATGTGGTCCCCCCTCCCGGCCCGACACACCTGCTGCCGGAAAGCTGCCCACCCCAAGAGATCGACACCCCGGAACCCCGCCTTCCCGCAGACCCCGCCCGGGAGCGTCCTTCTCCGGCCAGACCTGCTACAACCGCTCGCCGTCGGCAAAGGGCACGATTTTCCTGGCACCGGGCTTCCGGATGCGTAACAGAGCGGCCTTGCGGCTAGGCTCTGTCCGTCGCCCGGTGCTCCGGCGTGGCACCGGACATCAGGTACGCCGCCGAAGTCGGCGCGTGCGGGGTAGAAAGGCACTGCAGGTGCTGAGAGAGACGAGCGGCTCCGAGTACGTCTCGGACCTGGTGGACATCGCCGACCTGCCCATGGACGCGTTGGACGACCTGCCGGACACGGTCCTCGCGTCGGTGCTCCACGACGTGCGCTTCCCGTCGGGCGAGAGCTTCGCCGCGTTCTCGTCGGCCCTTCTCTGACGCACCGGCGGCCCGTCGCACCTCCTTTCGGCCAACTACGATCCGTCCCTCCACGGTGAGTTGAGCCCGTACCCGGCTGGGTATCACGTTGCTACGCACGTGTCCCGGCTCTCAGGCGCGGTGAAACGCCTGCGGCCGGATACGGCGGCCGGGGGGTGCTTTGGAGAGAGAGCCGTACTTCTTCCTCAGCTATGCGCGCCGGGACGATCGTGGCAGCGCCTTCGTGGGCCGTTTCTACGACGACCTGGTCGCGGAGCTGGGCCGTCTGGGCGCGGACTGCAGCGGACAACAGCCGTTCCTCGACGTCGAGCGGATCGGCCTGGGCATGGACTGGGAGAGCACGCTCGGCAGCGAGATCGGGCTCTGCCGGGCCGTGGTGGCCCTGTGCTCGCCCGGTTACGTCAACAGCCTCTACTGCGGCAAGGAATGGGCCGCGTTCGAATCCCGGCTGCTGAGGTATCGCGAGCAGACCGACATAGAGGTGCCGGCGCTCATACCGGTCCTGTGGACCCCCCTGCACCATGCGATGCCGCCGGAGATCAGCAAGTACCAGTACTTCGAACCGGCGATGGGCCAGGAGTACCTGGAGCAGGGTCTGATGGGGTTGCTGCGTTCCGCCCCCGGGGGCCGCGCCTACCGCGCCGTCCTGGAACTGGTCGCGAAGCGGGTGCACCACGTGGCCGATCACTTCCGGCTGCCCCGCGCACCGGGCCTCGACCTCGGGGCCGTGCGCAGCCCCTTCGAGGGACGGGAACCCGCGGGGCCGGGGAGACACAGCACGGGTCACGTCCGGATGTTCATCGCGGCGGGCGTCACCGACCCCCTGCCCACGGGCCGGCAGCGGCGCGAGTACTACGGGCCCTCACCGCTCGACTGGACGCCGTACCACCCTCCGATCCATCCCACCGTGGCGCTACGGGCTCAGCGCGTCATCATCGACGAGGGGTGCACGACCAGTCTGGAGGTCGTCGACCGGGGCCTCGGCGAGAAGCTCGACGAGGCCATGTACAACAACCAGACGTCCGTGCTGCTCGTCGACGCGTGGGCGGCCCGGGAAAGCCAGTACCGCGCTCCGCTGTCCGACTACGACCGGCAGAACCACCCCGTCACCGGCGTACTCGTGCCGTGTCACGAGACGGACGAGGAATCCGGTGACGAGACGCTGTGGACCGACCTTCAGCAGGTCTTCAGACGCAACTGGATGCGGCGCAACGACCCCTACGATCCGTTGTTCCAGGTCCAGGTCGAAAGACACCGGTTCGAGGACCGGCTGGCCCGCATGGTGGTGGTCGCCCAGAACCGCCTCATGGAGAAGGCCGCTCCGCGCCGGCTGCCCGCCGCACCGTCGGTACCGCCCATGCCCGGACTCAGTGTCCCGTACACACCACTGCCCAGCACCGACGATCCGACCGAGCAGCCGGGTCGTACTCCCCTGCAGAAGGATCAGGACGATGAGCTCTGAGGCCGAGGCTCGTGACGTCGGCAGGATAGTCACCTTCTACTCCTACAAAGGTGGCACCGGCCGCACGATGGCCCTGGTCAACGTCGGTTGGATCATGGCCAGCAACGGCAAGCGGGTGCTGCTGGTCGACTGGGACCTCGAGGCTCCCGGCCTGCACCGTTATCTGCGCCCCTTCCTCCTCGACCCGAAGCTGCGGGACACCGACGGCCTGATCAACATGGTGAACGCCTTCGTCGGACAGGTGATAAGCCCCGGGGAGCCACCGGATTCCGGCGCCGAGACCACGGTGATGAGTGACGACGAACTGCGATCCCACGCACGGCTCGGCCCGCGCACCACCGGCCTGGACCTTCGGTTCCCCGCGGGTGGCCGGCTCGACTTCCTGCCCGCGGGGCGCATGTCCCCGTCGTACTCCGCGGACGTCACCAGCTTCAACTGGCGCGCGTTCTACGAACGCCTGGGCGGCGGCGCCTTCCTCCAGGCGCTGCGGGAGGAGATGAAGGCCTCGTACGACTACGTCCTCATCGACAGCCGCACGGGGGTCAGCGACATCTCGGGGATCTGCACCACCGTGATGCCGGACGTCCTCGTCGACGGGTTCGTGCTGAACCATCAGAGCATCGAGGGCGGCCTGGACGTCGCGCAGTCGGTGGCCTCGGAAGCGCGCCACCCCGTACGTATCCTCCCGGTCCCCATGCGGGTCGAGGACGGCGAACAGGAACTGCTCGAATGGGGCCGGGACCTGGCTCGTGCCGAGTTCGGGCCGTTCCTCGCCTGGCTGGCCGAACCGGAGCACGAACAGTACTGGGGGGAGGTCGAGATCCCCTACAAGAAGTACTACGCCTACGCCGAGATCCCGACCACGGTCCGGGACCGGCCCTCCCAGCCGGGCAACCTGCTCGCGGCCTTCGAGCGGCTCACCTCGTGGGTCACCGACGGCCGGGTGCGATCCCTCGTCCCCCATCCGGAGGAGGAGCGGCAGCGGATGCGTGCCGCCTACCTCGACCCCAGGACGTCGTGGCCGCGCATCCACGTCAGCTACGCCTCGGCCGACCGCATGTGGGCGGAGTGGATCGCGGCCCGGCTGGAGGGCATCGGATACCAGGTCTCGCTGCACAGCGCCGCCGAGCCGGGCTCCGGGGCGCTGCCGGAGGTCACCCCCGTCCTGAAGGGACGCGGGCGGCTGCTCGCCCTGCTCTCCCCCGAGTACGTGGTGCAGCGGCGCGCCCAGGACGTCTGGAAGCAGTTGCGAGGTCATCAGAGCGCCGACGGATCGCTGCTGGCGGTGCGCGTCCAGGAGGGCGAAACCAGTGCTCGGGATCCCTTCGGAGGGCGGTACGCCGCCGACCTCACCCACTGCACCCCCGAGGAGGCGGAGGCCCAGCTGCTGTCGGTCGTCGGCCCGGTCCGCCGCGCCCGTATCCCGGGCAGCGTCGCACCGGTTCCCGGCTCGCCCGCCCCGCCGTTCCCCGGCACGTCCCCCGCGGTGCAGCGCGTTCCCTCCAGGAACGTCAGCTTCACCGGCCGGGGTTTCCTGCTGGAACGGCTGCGCAACGGCTTCACTTCCGGCAACACGACGCAGGTCCTCTACGGGCTGGGCGGCGTAGGGAAGACGCAAATCGCTCAAGAGTACGCACACCGCTTCAAAGCGGCCTATGACGTGGTCTGGTGGGTCACCGCCGCGCAACCCGGTCTGATCCGCCCGGCCCTGGCCGATCTCGCGCCGCGTCTCGGCCTGGAGGTCGGCGAGGACATGGTGAGCACCGCGGAGTCGGTGCTGAGGGCGCTGCGCCGGGGGGAACCCTTCGACCGCTGGCTCCTGGTCTACGACAACGCCGGACGCCCCGAACAGCTCGCGGAGTTCATCCCGACCGGGCCGCCCGGCGGACACGTCCTGCTCAGTTCCCGTGACCGGACCTGGGTGAACGACGCGGGGCTGGTCGAGGTCGAGGTGTTCCAGCGCCAGGAGAGCACCGACCTGCTGCACCGCCTCAACACCGGACTCACGGCCTCCGACGCCGACGAGGTGGCCAGGGAGCTCGGCGACCTGCCGCTCGCCGTCGCCCAGGCCGCGGTGTGGCTGAGCGAGAGCAGCATGCCGGTGGCCACCTATCTGGAGTTGCTCAAGGCACGCCTCACCGAGGTGCTGCAGACGACCCGGCTACCGCAGCGGGACTACCCGCGCTCCGCCGCGGCCACCTGGAACCTGGCGGTGGACGAGCTGCGCCGGGTGAACCAGGCGGCGGCCGAGATGCTGGAGATCTGCTCCTTCTTCGGACCCGATCCCATTCCGTTGCGACTCCTCTACAGCAAGGCCGTCACCAAGGCGTTGACCCTGCCGCCGGGCGAGCCGCGCGACGAGATGGCGGTGGCCCAACTCGTCCGGGCGATCAACCGGTTCGGCCTGGCCAAGAGCGACCAGAGCAGTGCGACCCTCACGGTGCACCGGCTGGTGCAGGCCGTCATCCGCGACCAGGTCGACGAGACACGCACCCCACAGGCCCGCGGCGTGGTGCACGCCGCGCTGGTGGACGCCGACCCGGGCGACCCCGACGTACCGGGGGACTGGGACCGCTATGCGGAACTCCTTCCCCATCTGCGGCCCAGCCTGGCGGCCGAGAGCCCGGACCCCGAGGTGCGCAAGTGGGTCACCGATTCCGTGCGTTACCTGTGGAAACGCGGCCTGCACACGGATGGCCAGGAGCTCGCGGAGCGCACACTGGCCCGCTGGACGGCGTGCGGGATCGGGCACCCCGACGACCCGCAGACCCTGATGCTGCGCATCCAGCTCGGCAACGTGCTCCGCTCCAGGGGGCGGCTGGAGACGGCGTACGAGATCGACCACGACACCTTCGAGCGGTTCCGTCGCACCAAGGGCCCGGACTACGCGCACACGCTCGCTGCCGCCGGCAACGTCGCCGCCGACCTGCGCGCCCTGGGCCGCTACCTCGAGGCCCGGGAGCTCGACCGTCAGACCCTCGACGGAGCCCTGCGGACACTGGGTGATGACCATCCGCGCACCCTTATGTACACCAACAACCTCGGTATGTCGGAGTACCTCGCGGGCGATCGCCGGGCGGCCCTGGATCTCCACGAACTCGCCTACCGGCAACAGAGCGACGCCCGCGGCCGGGACAACTTCTACTCCCTGCTGTTCGCCAGCAACTACGCCCGGGATCTGCGGGAGACCGGGAGTCTGCGGGAGGCCCTGGACCTGCTGCGCGCCACCGTCCAGTGGTACGAACAGACCCTCGGGGACAGCCATATGGAGACGCTGAGGACGCGCCGCAACCTCGCCGTGGCGCTGCGTCGGGCGGGTGACTACGAACAGGCGAGAAAGATCGACGAGGACATCCACTCCCGGTACGTCGAGGCGCACGGCACGGAGCACACGGACACGCTCGCCGCGGCCTGTGGTCTGGCCTGCGACCTGGCCGCGCTCGGGGAGCCCCAGCGGGCACGGCAACTGGCCGAGCGGGCGATGGACCGCTACAGCACCTACCTGGGCGCGGAACATCCCGTCACCCTGGCCTGTGCCACCAACCTCTCGGTGTACCGGCGGCTGACGGGCAGTACCGAATCCGCACGCGAGCTGTCCCACCGGGCTCTGCACCAGATGTCACGGATCGCCGGGGAGAGCCACCCGTACAGCCTGAGCTGCATGATCAACCACGCGAACGACCTCTTTCTGGCGGGCGAACTGGAGCAGGCGGTCGACTTGGACCGGCGTGCGCGGCGGTACTTCCTCGACATCCTGGGGCCTGACCACTACGACGCCATCACCATCACCTCCAACCTGGGCCTGAGCCTGCGGGCGATCGGCCGTACCGAGGAAGCGGGGCAGTTGGCGGAGGAAGCCGCGCTGAGGGCCCGGGAGAAGCTGGGCGAGGCACACCCCACGACCCGGGCGATTCTGTCCGGGAAGCGACTCGATTCGGACATCGAACCGCCGACCACCTGATCAGAGGACGTCATCCGCCCCGCGAGCCCCACGGCGTCCACGGGGTACCTATGATGGCCTCTTTCCTCCGCCGCCGTAGCAGAGCGATCGATGCCGATGTCCGCCACCAACGCCCCACCCGCCGCACCCTCCGCGCCCTCCTGGCCGGACAGCGGGACGGAGGCCGTGCCCTTCCGGCAGTTCCTGCTGAAGGTGCACAGCCGGTGCAATCTGGCCTGCACCTACTGCTACATGTACGAGGCGGCCGACCAGAGTTGGCGGCAACGGCCGAGGAGCATGGCTCCGGCGACGGTACGGCGGGCGTCGCGGCTGATGGCCGAACACGCCACGGAGCACGCGCTCTCCGAGGTGCATGTGGTGCTGCACGGCGGCGAGCCCCTGTTGGTCGGAGCGCAGTACCTGGAAGATCTCCTCGGGACGGTCACGGATGCCCTGGCCGGGATCGCCACGCCGCGCTTCTCCCTGCAGACCAACGGCATCCGGCTCGCCGAGGACCCGCGACTGCTCCCCGTACTCGACCGTCACGCGGTCCGGATCGGGGTGAGCCTGGACGGCACACCCGCAGGACACGACCTGCATCGACGGCGGGCCGATGGAAAAGGCAGTCACGCCGCCACCGCCCGCGCGCTCGAACTGCTGACGGAACCGGCCCACCGGCACCTGTTCGCCGGCCTGTTGTGCGTGATCGACGCCAGCACCGACCCGCTGGAGACGTATGACGCGCTCCTGCGGTTCGCTCCCCCCCGGCTGGACCTCTTACTCCCGCACGGGACCTGGCAGGCTCCGCCGCCCGGCCTCGACACGCGGATCGCCCCGCCCTCGGCGCCGCCCGCGCCGGGCACGGCCGCGCGCGCCACCCCGTACGCCGACTGGCTGTGCGCGGTCTTCGACCGCTGGTACGGCGCCCCGCGCAGGGAAACCGGCATCCGGCTGTTCGAGGAGATCATGGTGTTGCTGCTGGGCGGAACCGCCCGCAGCGAGGTGGTCGGACTCACGCCCGTCGACCTCGTCGTCGTCGAGACCGACGGGGCGATCGAACAGGCCGACTCTCTCAAGGTCAGCTACCCCGGGGCCCCCGAGACCGGGTTGCACGTGTTCCGCGACACCTTCGCCGACGCCGCCGCGCATCCCGCCTTCCGCGCCCGGCAGCGAGGGCTGAGCGGGCTCGGCCCGGTCTGCCGCTCCTGCACCCGCTCCCGCGTGTGCGGCGGCGGCCTGTACGCCCACAGATACTTTCCCGGAGCCGCACCGGTCTTCTCGGCGCCCTCCGTGTACTGCGACGACCTGGCGGTCCTGGTCGACCACATCGGCGCCCGGCTGCGCCAGGACGTCGCCGCGCTGACCGTGCCCCGGCGGAAGGCGACCCGATGAGAGCAGCGACGGACCAGGGGGCTGGTGTCGCACCACGCCCCGGCCAGGATCTCGTCCCGCACACCGTGCCCGCCCCCGTCTTCACGGCGCTGGCCCGCGCCCGTGGTGGTGCGTCCGCCGTGGGCCTGCTGCAGAGCGGGCAACTGAGCAAACGCATGCTGATGGTGCGGGCGCTGCGTCAGGCGGCGCACGGGCATCCGGACGAACGCGCCGCGGTGGCGGTGTACCGCGGCCTGGCCGAACTGAACCGGCGGGACCGCGCGGCCTGGCGCGAGGTCATGCTGTATCCCTATCTGGACGAGGGTCTGAACCGCGCTCTCGTCGCGCTGGAGCGCGGGGTGCCTGTGGATCTGCGGTGGCTGGAACAGCTGATGGTGGACCCTGGCCGACGAGCGTGGCACCGCGTCGAAGCCGTCTGTGACGGCGCGGCACTCGAACTGCGGCTCGCCGACCAGGGCCCCTTCCGTGAGTCGCACGGGCACGAACTCGCCGAGCCCCTCTGCCCCGGGCAGGTCAGGGAGTGGACACGAGCACTGGACGCGGCCTGGACCGTGCTCGTGCGGCGGCACCCCTGGCACGCCCAGACCATCGCCGCCGGCCTGACCACAGTGGTGCCGCTGCTTCCCCACCCCGACGGCACCGAGGTGAGCTCGGCAGCCCGTCGCGCCTTCGGAGCCGTCGCCGCCTCCCTCCCCGACGACCCGGTACTTCTCGCGCTGACCCTCGTGCACGAGTTTCTGCATGTCCAACTCGGCGCGCTGCTCGACCTGCTGCCGCTGCACGGTCCGCCGACGGAGGCCCGCTACCACGCACCGTGGCGCCCTGATCAGCGGCCCGCCGGAGCGCTGCTCCAGGGGACGTACGCGCACCTGGGCGTGACGGACTTCTGGCGCACCGAACTCGCCTCCGGGACGGGAGGCGAGCGTGCCCGTCGCGAGTACGACACCTGGCGTGGGCACACCGATGCGGCCGCCCACACGCTGCTCGCGAGCGGTGAACTCCTGCCCGTGGGCGAGCGGTTCGTGACGGAGCTGCGCGAGGCCGTGCGCCGTCCGCCCGTGCCGACGGGGGCGCTACCCGGCCGATGAATCCGACCTCACCGTTGCCCCTATGAGTTAACAGCGATAAGTTATCGCCACTAACCCGGAGGGGAGCCCCCTGTGGCCACAGCCGAAGACGTCTACGCGCTCGCGCCGTACGCCAAGACGCTCGGAGTCGAGTTCCAGGAGATCGCGCCAGCCTGCGTTCGAGCGGGACTCGCGCACGATCTGTCCCTTTCCACGGTGGGCGGCGGCCTCCACGGAGGGGCGTTGATGGGGCTCGCCGATGTGTGCGCCGCCGTGTGCGCCGCCCTCAACGGTCCGGTCGGCACCGCGCCGGCCACCGTGGAGTCGAGCACGCATTTCCTGCGGCCCGCACACACGAGCGTCGTCGCGACTGCTCGCCCCTTGCGCGTGGGGCGCAACACGGTCATCGAGGTCGACATTCATGACGCCGAAGGTGAACTGTGCACCCGGGTGACCCAGGTGATCGCCACCGTCCGACCGAAGGCGTCGTGATGCCCGGTCACGCACCGTCAGGACATCGAGGTTCCGTCACCTGCGTACGGGAACCTGCTCGCGAAGGCTCGCATCCGTGACCGGTTCCCGGGTGCGCGCCGCCAAGGGCCAGGGCGGTCTGCTCCGCGACCAGCTTCTCGACATCGCCGATCAGCTGCTGGAAGCCGGAGGCGCCGACGCTCTGACGATTCGTGCGGTAGCGACGAGAGCGGGAGTCAGCCCGCCGTCCGTCTACCTCCACTTCGCCTCGAAGAGGGAACTGGTCCATGCGACGTGCCTGCGTGTGTGGAGCTCGATGTTCGCCGAACTGGAAGCGGTGTCCCGGAGAATCCCGGATCCCGTGACGGCGCTCTACGAGACCTGCGTCGCCTACATCGCTTTCGGACTTCGGCATCCTTCCCAGTACCGACTCGTGATGGACGGTGAGGCCACCGAAGCCAGCCGCCGGAACGAGGACGCGTGCTTCCGCTATTTCCGGGAGAAGGTCATCGCCTGCCGGGATGCGGGAGTGCCTGTGACGAGCAGCACCGAAACCGCCCGAGTGTTGTGTGCCGCCGTGCACGGAGCGGTTTCTCTTCTGATCCACCAGGAGCGCGATGTGTGGCCTCCCGACAGCGACCGCTACATCGGACGGGCGGCGTCCTCGGCCGTCCACGGCGCTCTGCTCACCGCGTCCCGCACGCTCAGACCCTCGACGGCCGACGTGACACAGCCGGGCTGAACGATCAGGCGGCGACGTGCGGCCGGGAGCCGACGCCGAGTCGGCACGGGAAGGCGGAAGAGCTGAGCCGGCCGGAGCCCAGCCCTTGTGACCTGCGTCCCGACATCACTGCCCGAGAGCAGCGAGTCGATCACACGTTGAAGCGGAATTCGACGACGTCGCCGTCCTGCATGACGTAGTCCTTGCCCTCCATGCGGGCCTTGCCCTTGGCGCGGGCCTCGGCCACCGAGCCGGTCTCGACCAGGTCGGCGAAGGAGATGACCTCCGCCTTGATGAAGCCCTTCTGGAAGTCGGTGTGGATCACGCCGGCCGCCTCGGGAGCCGTCGCACCCTTCTTGATCGTCCAGGCGCGGGACTCCTTGGGGCCGGCCGTGAGGTAGGTCTGCAGGCCCAGGGTGTCGAAGCCGACCCGGGCGAGGGTGGCGAGGCCCGGCTCCTCCGCGCCGACCGACTCCAGGAGCTCCATCGCGTCCGCCTCGTCCAGCTCGGCGAGGTCCGCCTCCAGCTTGGCGTTGAGGAAGATCGCCTCGGCCGGGGCGACCAGCGCGCGCTGCTCGTTCTTGAAGTCCTCGTCGGTCAGCTCGTCCTCGTCGACGTTGAAGACGTAGAGGAACGGCTTGGTGGTGAGCAGGTGCAGGTCGTGGAGGAGCTCCTCGTTGCCGGAGCCCTGCACGATGCCCTGCGAGAAGAGGGTGTCGCCCTTCTCCAGGATCTCCTTGGCGGCCTCGACGGCGGCGACCTTCGGCGCGATGTCCTTCTTGATGCGCGACTCCTTCGCCAGACGCGGCAGAACCTTCTCGATGGTCTGCAGGTCGGCGAGGATCAGCTCGGTGTTGATCGTCTCGATGTCGTCCTTGGGCGAGACCTTGCCGTCGACGTGGACGACGTTCTCGTCCTGGAAGGCACGGATGACCTGGCAGATCGCGTCCGACTCGCGGATGTTCGCGAGGAACTTGTTGCCGAGGCCCTCGCCCTCGCTGGCGCCGCGCACGATGCCCGCGATGTCGACGAAGTCGACCGTCGCCGGGAGGATCTTCTGCGAGCTGAAGATCTCGGCGAGCTTCGTCAGGCGCTCGTCCGGGACGCCCACGACGCCGACGTTCGGCTCGATCGTGGCGAACGGGTAGTTGGCCGCCAGCACGTCGTTCTTGGTCAGGGCGTTGAACAGGGTCGACTTGCCGACGTTGGGCAGACCGACGATTCCGATCGTGAGCGACACGTTTGCGACTTCCCGTACGTAGGAGGGCCAGGCGGCCGGGGCTGGAGCGGCTGGGCCTGGGGCCGGCCCGGAGCCTGTCCGGCGGATCGTGCCCCAGCGGCCGGAAGGCCGGCCGATCCCCCAGTTTACGGCTTACCGGCACCCGCCCCGGCGAGGTATCGAACGCTTGGCCAAGGTCCGCTCGACGGCGTGTCTGTGAACCCATTCGGCACATTAACCGACCTAGGTTGGGCGAGTGGACCAGCAGCAACGGACGTACCCTCCGCAGCCCTCTCGGACCGTGCCGCGCCGCGGCGCCTCTCCGCTTCCGCCGCAGGGCGGCAGAGGGGGCCGGGGTCCCGGCGCGGGGGCGCCGCGGCGTGCTCCGGTCGCGCGCGGGCCCGTACCGCCTCCGGTCCGAGCGGTGCGGAGCATCGCGCGAGCCGTACGGAGCGCCCGCCGGGCCGTGCGTCGGATGCCGGAGCCGCGCCTCACCGGGCTGGGCTGCGGGTTGTTCTGCGGGGTGTCCATGTTCGTGCTGGCTGGTCTGGACCGGCTGCTGATCGGTTCGTCCGCCACCGTGTACGGCGTGCTGTTCCTGCTGGTCAGCATGTTGGGGGCGGGGTGGGTGCGGCCCGGTGACCTGGCGAGCGCGCCCGTCGTCGTGCCGATCGCCTTCGCGGTGGGGCTGCCGCTGCTCGCCGAGGGCGAAGGCGGGCTCGGGGGGCATCTGATGGCCCTGGTCACCGCCCTCGCCATGCAGGCCGGCTGGCTGTACGGCGGCACGCTCGTCGCCGGGGTCATCGTGACCGTGCGCAAGCTGCGGCTGATGTCCCGCCGGGCCGCCGAGCGGGACCGGTCCCCCTACGACCGCCGGCCCGTGGGCCCCCGGACGCCGAGGCCTCCGGCACAGCCGCACCGCACGGCCCCCCGAGGTCGCTGAGCGCTCCGCGCGAGGGCCGGGTCCGGGGGTTGTGCGGCGCCGTCGGGGCCGGTCGCGCCATTCCTCGCGCCCCTTGGGGTGCCGGCGTAAGTCAGGAGGTGTGGGCCTCCTTTCGTTACTCGGCCTTTGCCGCTCTCATCGCCGCTCCCACGATGCCCGCGTTGTTCTGCAGCTGGGCCGGGACGATCTCCGCCCTGATGCCCTCGATGAGGTGGAGGAACTTCGCGGACTTGCGGCTGACGCCGCCGCCGATGATGAAGAGTTCGGGTGAGAAGAGCATCTCGACGTGCGCGAGGTACTTGGTGACGCGCTTGGCCCAGTGCTCCCACGTCAGCTCGTGGTCCTCCTTGGCCTTGGTGGAGGCGCGGGTCTCGGCGTCGTGGCCGTGCAGCTCCAGGTGGCCGAGCTCCGTGTTCGGGACGAGGACCCCGTCGGAGAAGACGGCGCTGCCGATGCCCGTGCCGAAGGTGAGCAGGATGACCGTGCCCCGGCGGTCGCGCCCGGCGCCGAACTGCACCTCGGCCACGCCCGCCGCGTCCGCGTCGTTCACCACCGTCACCGGCAGCCCGCCGATCCGCTCGCTCAGCAGCGCGCGTGCGTCCACGTCGATCCAGCTCTTGTCGACGTTGGCCGCCGTACGGATCGTGGAACCGCCCGTGACCACGCCGGGGAAGGTGATGCCGACCGGACCGGTCCAGCCGAAGTGGCCGACGACCTCCTTGACCCCGTCGGCCACCGCGTCGGGCGTCGCCGGGTGCGGGGTCAGCACCTTGTACCGCTCGTCCGCCAGGTCGCCCAGGTCCAGGTCCACGGGAGCGCCCTTGATCCCGGAACCGCCGATGTCCACGCCGAAGATGTGCATGGCCCTACGTTACGTCGTACGACTGACAGTCACGCTCATGAGGTGGGCGACCGCCGCCGGGGGCCGGAATCCTCACGTCCCCGAACGGGTACGGCCCCGGAACCTTCACGTCCCGGGGCCGTACGCGCGCGTGCGGAGGGTCAGGAGCCCTGGCCGGTGCGCTCGGCGACCAGGGAGGCCGCCTCCTCGCGCAGGTCGCGGCGGAGCTCCTTCGGCAGGGAGAAGGTGATCGACTCCTCGGCGGCCTTCACCAGTTCGACGTCCTCGTAGCCGCGCTGGGACAGCCACTCCAGGACCTCCTCGACGAGGACCTCCGGCACCGAGGCGCCCGAGGTGACGCCGACGGTCTCCACGCCCTCCAGCCAGGCCTCGTCGATCTCGCTGGCGAAGTCCACGAGGTACGCCTCGCGGGAGCCGGCGAGCTTGGCCACCTCGACGAGGCGGACCGAGTTGGAGGAGTTGCGGGAGCCGACCACGATGACCAGCTCCGCCTGGGCGCCCATCTGCTTCACGGCGAGCTGACGGTTCTGCGTGGCGTAGCAGATGTCGTCGCTGGGCGGCGAGACGAGCAGCGGGAACTTCTCCTTGAGCGCCCCGACGGTCTCCATCGTCTCGTCGACGGACAGGGTGGTCTGGGAGAGCCAGACGATCTTGGACGGATCGCGGACCTCGACCTTGGCGACGTCCTCGGGGCCGTCGACCAGCTGGATGTGGTCGGGCGCCTCGCCCGAGGTCCCGATGACCTCTTCGTGTCCTTCGTGCCCGATCAGGAGGATGTCGAAGTCCTCGTTGGCGTACCGGATCGCTTCCTTGTGGACCTTGGTGACCAGCGGGCAGGTCGCGTCGATGGTGGCGAGCTTGCCGCGCGCGGCCTCTTCGTGGACGGTCGGGGCGACGCCGTGGGCCGAGAACATGACGATGTTGCCCTCGGGGACCTCCTCCGTCTGCTCGACGAAGATGGCGCCCTTCTTCTCCAGCGTCTGCACGACGTACTTGTTGTGGACGATCTCGTGACGGACGTAGATCGGGGCCCCGTACTGCTCCAGGGCCTTCTCGACGGCGATCACCGCGCGGTCGACACCCGCGCAGTAGCCGCGCGGGGCGGCGAGGAGGACACGGCGGCGGCCAGGCGAAGCGGTCATGTCTTCCATCGTAGGGGGTTCCCTGGCGGGGCCTTGTCCGACGGGGAGCGCGGGAGGGGGTGGGGGTGCCTGTGCGCCGGCGGGTGCGGGCCGGTGGGGCTTCTCGCGCAGTTCCCCGCGCCCCTGAGAAAGCGGGGCTGCGCCCCGTGCTTTTTCAGGCCCGCAGGGGCCTGGTTTTCCAGGGGCGCTGCGAACTGCGCGAGCGGCCACGGACCACCCGCACCCGCCGGCGCACGCGAACCCCCGAGCTGTGCGGCGGCTTTGTCCGTACCCCCCGCTACGCTCGGCCGCATGGCTTTGAACACGTCCGCCGAATCCCCCCTCCCCGTCGGCGAGGTCTCCCGCCTCATCGGCGGCTGGATCGACCGGCTCGGCGCGGTGTGGGTGGAGGGGCAGATCACCCAGCTGTCGCGGCGCCCGGGCGCCGGCGTCGTGTTCCTCACGCTGCGGGACCCGTCGCACGACATCTCCGTGGGCGTCACCTGCTACCGCCAGGTGTTCGACGCGGTGGCCGACGTCGTGAGCGAGGGCGCCCGGGTCGTCGTCCTGGCCAAGCCGGAGTGGTACGCGCCGCGCGGGCAGCTGTCGTTGCGGGCCACCGAGATAAAGCCGGTCGGGGTCGGCGAACTGCTCGCCCGGCTGGAACAGTTGAAGAAGTCGCTGGCCGGCGAGGGGCTCTTCGCGCCCGAGCGGAAGAAGCCGCTGCCCTTCCTGCCGCAGCTCATCGGCCTCGTGTGCGGCCGCGCCTCGGCCGCCGAGCGGGACGTGCTGGAGAACGCCCGGCACCGCTGGCCGGCCGTCCGCTTCGAGGTGCGCAACGTCCCCGTGCAGGGCGTGCACGCGGTGCCGCAGGTCGTGCAGGCGGTGAAGGAGCTGGACGCGATGGAGGACGTGGACGTCATCGTGGTGGCGCGCGGCGGTGGCAGCGTGGAGGACCTGCTGCCGTTCTCCGACGAGCAGCTCGTACGGGCGGTCGCGGCCTGTCGTACGCCGGTGGTGTCGGCGATCGGGCACGAGCCGGACACCCCGTTGCTGGACTACGTGGCGGACCTGCGCGCGTCCACGCCCACCGACGCGGCCAAGAAGGTCGTGCCGGACGTGGGCGAGGAGTACGAGCGGGTGCGCTGGCTGCGGGACCGGGCGCGGCGGTGCGTGCAGGCGTTCGTGGAACGGGAGGAGCGGGGGCTGGCCCACGCGCTGGCCCGTCCCTCGATGGAGGACCCGCACCGCATGATCGACGAACGCGCCGACCATGTGGCGTCGTTGCTCGACCGGGGGCGCCGCTGCCTCGGGCACCATCTGGACCGCGCCTCCTCGGAGTTGACGCACACGCACGCGCGCGTGGTGGCCCTCTCCCCCGCGGCGACGCTCCGGCGGGGGTACGCGGTGCTGCAGAAGGCGGACGGGCATGTGGTCCGCGCCCCCGGCGAGGTGGGGCCGGAAGAGCCGTTGCGGGCGCGGGTGGCCGAGGGCGAGTTCGCCGTCCGGGTCGACGGAGCGGGGGCCGGACAGGAGACCGGCACTGTCGGAGGGGACGCATAGGGTGGGCCGTATGACCAGCAACGTGAGTGAGGCCGAGGGGACGACCGAGGCCGCCGGGGTCTCGGAGGCCGACCGCGCCCTCGGGTACGAGCAGGCGCGGGACGAGCTGATCGAGGTCGTCCGGCGCCTGGAGGCGGGCGGTACGACGCTGGAGGAGTCCCTCGCCCTCTGGGAGCGGGGCGAGGAGCTGGCCAAGGTCTGCCGACGCTGGCTCGACGGGGCGCGAGCGCGGCTGGACGCGGCGCTGGCGGAGGGCGAGGAGAGCGAAGGGGACGCCGAGTCCGGCTGACCTCGTCCTGACGGTTCTCACGGAAACACCTCTCGCCGGCGGAGCCACTGTCCGACCTGGTGAGTCACCGTTCTCACCTGCGGAGCCACTGTGAAGCGGCTCACCGGGACCCGCTTTGATTGAAAGTTGAATTTCTCTGTCGTACGGTGGGGGCGTACACCTCGCACCGCCCGACGCACGAAGGTTGTCCCATGTCGCTCGTTCTCGACCCCGCCGCCCAGGACCTGCTGTTCCGTGAGGCCCACACCGCCAACACGTTCACCGACGAGCCGGTGAGCGAGGAGCAGGTGCAGGCGATCTACGACCTGGTCAAGTACGGCCCGACGGCCTTCAACCAGACGCCGCTGCGCATCGTCCTGGTCCGCTCCGCCGAGGCTCGCGCGCGTCTCGTGCCGTACATGTCCGAGGGCAACCAGGGCAAGACGGCGACCGCCCCGCTGGTCGCGATCCTCGCCGCGGACAACGAGTTCCACGAGGAACTGCCCACCCTGTTCCCGGCGTTCCCGCAGGCCAAGGACCTCTTCTTCGCCGAGCGCGCGGCCCGTGAGTCCGCGGCCGGGATGAACGCCGCCCTCCAGGCCGCGTACTTCATCATCGGCGTCCGCGCCGCCGGTCTGGCCGCCGGTCCGATGACGGGCTTCGACTTCGCCGGTGTCCAGAAGGAGTTCCTGGACGACGACCACACTCCGCTGATGATCGTCAACATCGGCCGGCCGGGCGAGGGCGCGTCCTACCCGCGCTCCCCGCGCCTGGACTACGACCACGTCGTCACCACGGTCTGAGGCCCACCGCAGCCATGACGAAGGGCCCCGGCGCACGCCGGGGCCCTTCGCACGTCTCGTCCCACCGGGGGCGCGGCCGCTCCGCCCCGAGGGCGTCGCTCCGCGCCGGTCACTCCGTCCTGAGCGCCTCGGCCATCTTCGTCAGTTGGGCGAAGGACGCGGAGCCGGTGACCACCGTGGTGGAGTTCGAGCCCTCCAGGACCAGGGCGTCGTAGCGGTCGCCCTCGTAGCGGGTCCAGGTCTCGTCGCCGATCTCCTGCGTGGTCCCGGTCTTCTTCGCGTCCTGCGTGGCGTCCGCGATGAACCGGGACGGCTTCTCGGCGGACTGCTCGATCCCCACGTACCGCCCGTCGGGGTCGTGGAACCCGAGGTGCCACCGGTCGGACTCGTCGCCCTGGAAGCGGACGGAGGTCGCCTTCCAGGCGGCGGGCAGACCCTCGGGCGCGGCCACCGGATAGGACGCCGCGCGACGTGCCGTCAGCAGTTCGACGCGGTAGTCGACGCGCTTGGGCTCCTGCTCGGTCTCGTCATGCGGGATGAAGAGATAGATGACCCATGCCGCCAGCACGATGAGCCCCAGGGAGAGGACCATGTCGCGAACGGTCTGCTTGCCTTTCATACCTGCCACGCCCTCATCGTCGCAGGTGCCCTGGTCTGCTCATCCGTGGGGTCCCCTGCTCATTCTGTCGAACTGACGATAGAGTCGGGCGGAACCCTCATCCGGCCGTCGTCGTATCAGAAAGGTGCGCTCCGATGACCGAGAACCATCATCTGCCGTCCGAGCTCGAAGTCCCCTCCGAAGCCCCTGACCGCAACCTCGCCCTGGAACTCGTACGGGTGACCGAGGCGGCCGCGATGGCCGCGGGCCGCTGGGTCGGCCGCGGGGACAAGAACGGGGCGGACGGAGCGGCCGTGCGCGCCATGCGGACCCTCGTCTCCACCGTGTCGATGAACGGTGTCGTCGTGATCGGGGAGGGCGAGAAGGACGAGGCTCCGATGCTCTTCAACGGCGAGCGCGTCGGTGACGGCACCGGCCCGGAGTGCGACATCGCCGTGGACCCGATCGACGGCACGACGCTGACGGCCAAGGGCATGACGAACGCGATCGCCGTACTGGCGGCGGCCGACCGGGGCACGATGTTCGACCCCTCGGCCGTCTTCTACATGGACAAGCTGGTCACCGGGCCCGAGGCGGCCGACTTCGTCGACATCGACGCGCCGATCTCGGTGAACATCCGCCGGGTGGCGAAGGCCAAGCGGTCCGCGCCGGACGATGTGACCGTGGTCATCCTGGACCGGCCCCGGCACGAGGGGATCATCAAGGAGATCCGGGAGGCCGGGGCGCGGATCAAGCTGATCTCCGACGGTGACGTCGCCGGCTCGATCCTCGCGCTGCGCGAGGGTACGGGCGTCGACCTGCTGCTCGGGGTGGGCGGTACGCCCGAGGGCATCATCTCGGCCTGCGCGGTGAAGTGCCTCGGCGGCACGATCCAGGGCAAGTTGTGGCCGAAGGACGACGCGGAGCGGCAGCGGGCGATCGACGCGGGGCACGACCTCGACCGGGTGCTGACGACCGACGACCTGGTGTCCGGGGAGAACGTGTTCTTCGTGGCCACGGGGATCACCGACGGTGAGTTGCTGCGCGGGGTGCGGTACCGCTCGGAGACCGCCACCACCGACTCGATCGTGATGCGGTCCAAGTCGGGGACGGTGCGGCGGATCGATTCGACGCACCGGCTGAGCAAGCTGCGGGCCTACAGCTCGATCGACTTCGAGAAGGCCAAGTAGGTCGAGCTCGCCCCTGACGGGGCGCTGCCCCTCCACACGGACAGGGCGCCCTCTTGTGCGGAGAAGGCGCCCTCTACGGTGTCGGCGGGGTCAACCCGCCGCCGCTATCGTCCCGTTCGCCCGCGCGGCCTTCTGCAGTTCGAGGTCGCGGCGGCGCCTGCGGGCCAGCACCACCCGGCGTTCGGCGGCGGTGAGGCCGCCCCAGACGCCGTAGGGCTCGGGTTGCAGGAGTGCGTGTTCCCGGCACTCGACCATGACGGGGCAGCGGGCACAGACCCGCTTGGCGGCTTCCTCGCGGGAGAGCCGGGACGCGGTGGGTTCCTTGGAGGGGGCGAAGAACAGCCCGGCCTCGTCACGCCGGCACACGGCCTCCGTGTGCCACGGGGCTTCCTGGTCCCTGTCTCGCACTGGCACCCGCTGGGGCGGTACAGCAGCGACCTGCAGGGACGAATGCGGCGGATGCAGCACGGTCTACTCCTGACGACGGCTTCGCGAGCGAGAGACGATGCAGCAAGGGATACCCGCTGTGCGCGGGCCTATGCACTGAGTCCCGAACCGCTGGAATTCGCTGTCAACACCGCGTGGTCACCACCGGATCACCACCGGATCGGATCCCTTCGGGGCTGTCCGGGCGTGGTCGAATTCACAAGCGTCAACGATCCATGCGTTTGCGCAAATGGTCGTCGACCTTGCGGGCCACGTGGTCGGTGACCCGGCCGAGGAGGTCCGCGATCACCTTCCCCCGCTTGGGCTTGGCCTCGACGCTCCCGAGGACCGCCAGCCCGTCCACGTAGACGACGGGGGCGTCGGTCTCGCCCGAATCCAGCGCGTCCACCGTGAAGTCACCGAGGATGGCGCCGCCGCTGCCCCGCAGCGAGACGTTCTCCGGGACGCGGATCTCCACGCTGCCGAAGACGGATATCGACTTGATCATCACCTGGCGGTGCTCGAAGAGCGCCTCGCTCAGGTCCAGCTCGACGCTGCCGAATATCGCGTAGGCGTGGATACGGCGGCCGGGCCGCCAGCGGCCCTTGCGCGTGGAGGCGCTGAAGACGGCGACCAGACGGTCGTCGGGGTCGACGGGGATGGCGCCGGGCGTCGGCCGGTTGGGCACGGAGGAGACGGGCGGCACGTACACCGGGCCCGCCTTGCGGGCCTGACCGGCCGGCAGGTCCCGTACGAAGACGTCCAGCTCGCCCACCGTCCTCGCGGCGAGCACGCCCTCGACCCGCTCGGCGTGCTCGTCGGCGGTGAGGCGGCCCTCGGCGAGGGCGTCGCGCAGGAGGTCGGCGATCCGGTCGCGGTCGGCGTCGGAGGCGCGCAGCTCGGCGGCGGACAACGGCGGTTCCTGGGTGGGGCGCTTCTGAAGGTCCACGGCAGCAGCGTACCCACTCGCGATAGATCGCGACCAGGGGTGTGGACAACTCCGGACCGACGAACTGAGCCTTACCTCACAAGCCCGCCCTCCGAGCCAGGTTCTACGCTGGTGGACGCTGCCGATGGAGGCCAGCCGCGCCGTCTTGTCGAGCGCCGAGCGCCGAGTGCCGAGTGAGGAATGGGCGACATGCCTGAGTTCGAGTACACCGATCTGCTCCCCATGGGAGAGGACACCACCCCGTACCGGCTGGTGACCTCCGAGGGTGTCTCCACCTTCGAGGCCGACGGGCGGACGTTCCTCAAGGTGGAGCCGGAGGCGCTGCGCAAGCTGGCCGCCGAGGCGATCCACGACATCCAGCACTATCTGCGTCCGGCGCACCTCGCGCAGCTCCGCCGGATCATCGACGACCCCGAGGCGTCGAGCAACGACAAGTTCGTGGCGCTGGACCTGCTGAAGAACGCGAACATCGCGGCCGCCGGTGTGCTGCCCATGTGCCAGGACACCGGTACGGCGATCGTGATGGGCAAGCGCGGGCAGAACGTGCTCACCGAGGGCGGCGACGAGAGGGCCCTCTCCCAGGGCATCTACGACGCGTACCTGAACCTGAACCTGCGCTACTCGCAGATGGCTCCGCTCACCATGTGGGAGGAGAAGAACACCGGGTCGAACCTGCCGGCGCAGATCGAGCTCTACGCGACCGACGGCGGCGCGTACAAGTTCCTCTTCATGGCCAAGGGTGGCGGCTCCGCCAACAAGTCGTTCCTCTACCAGGAGACGAAGGCCGTCCTCAACGAGGCCTCCATGATGAAGTTCCTGGAGGAGAAGATCCGTTCGCTGGGCACGGCCGCCTGTCCGCCCTACCACCTGGCGATCGTCGTGGGCGGTACGTCCGCCGAGTACGCGCTGAAGACCGCGAAGTACGCCTCCGCGCACTACCTGGACGAGATCCCCGCCGAGGGGTCGCCGCTCGGGCACGGCTTCCGGGACAAGGAGCTGGAGGAGAAGGTCTTCGAGCTGACGCAGAAGATCGGTATCGGCGCGCAGTTCGGCGGCAAGTACTTCTGCCACGACGTGCGCGTGGTGCGCCTCCCCCGCCACGGCGCGTCCTGCCCGGTCGCGATCGCGGTGTCGTGTTCCGCGGACCGCCAGGCGGTAGCGAAGATCACCGCCGAGGGCGTCTTCCTCGAGCAGCTGGAGACGGACCCGGCGCGGTTCCTGCCGGAGACGACGGACGAGCACCTCGACGAGGCCGGTGACGTCGTCAAGATCGACCTCAACCAGCCCATGGAGTCGATCCTCGCCGAGCTGACGAAGTACCCGGTCAAGACCCGCCTGTCCCTCTCCGGCCCGCTGGTCGTGGCGCGTGACATCGCGCACGCCAAGATCAAGGAGCGCCTCGACGCGGGCGAGGATATGCCGCAGTACCTGAAGGACCACCCGGTGTACTACGCGGGCCCGGCCAAGACCCCCGAGGGGTACGCGTCGGGGTCGTTCGGTCCGACGACGGCCGGGCGCATGGACTCCTACGTGGAGCAGTTCCAGGCGGCGGGCGGCTCCAAGGTGATGCTGGCGAAGGGCAACCGGTCGCAGCAGGTCACGGACGCGTGCGGGGCGCACGGCGGGTTCTACCTCGGCTCCATCGGCGGTCCCGCCGCGCGCCTCGCGCAGGACTGCATCAAGAAGGTCGAGGTCGTCGAGTACGAGGAGCTCGGCATGGAGGCGGTCTGGAAGATCGAGGTCGAGGACTTCCCGGCGTTCATCGTCGTCGACGACAAGGGCAACGACTTCTTCAAGGACCCGGCACCGGCACCGACGTTCACGTCGATCCCGGTGCGGGGGCCGGGGCTGGCGTAGCGCCTGAGGGGCGGTGGGGGGAGGAGGATTCCCGCACCCGCCGCCCCTACCCGTCCCATCCCAGGGGCTGCACCCCTTCGACCCAGCCGGGGCTCCGCCCCCGACCCCGTGCCGGCCTGAACGGCCTCGTCCTCGAACGCCGGACGGGCTGATCCCGGCCCACCCTCATGGCCTACCGCCGGGAACACCACGGGCGGCCGGGACGCTGTACCCGTCATGAGTGACTACCGCGTCGAACACGACTCCATGGGCGAGGTCCGCGTGCCGGCGGACGCCAAGTGGCGGGCCCAGACCCAGCGGGCCATCGAGAACTTCCCGGTCTCCGGGCAGCACCTCGAGCGCGCCCACATCGAGGCCCTGGCCCGGATCAAGGGCGCGGCCGCGAAGGTCAACGCCGAACTGGGCGTGCTCGACAAGGACATCGCCGAGGCCATCCGGGAGGCGGCCGAGGAGGTCGCGGAGGGCCGCTGGGACGAGCACTTCCCGGTGGACGTGTTCCAGACGGGCTCCGGGACCTCGTCGAACATGAACACCAACGAGGTCGTCGCCACCCTCGCCAGCGAGCGGCTCGGGCGGGACGTCCACCCGAACGACCACGTCAACGCCTCGCAGTCGTCCAACGACGTGTTCCCGTCCTCCATCCACATCGCCGCCACCGCCGCCGTGACGCGTGATCTGATCCCCGCGCTGGAGCATCTCGCCGCCGCCCTCACCCGCAAGTCCGTGGAGTTCGCGGATGTCGTGAAGTCCGGCCGTACCCATCTCATGGACGCCACGCCGGTCACCCTCGGCCAGGAGTTCGGCGGGTACGCGGCCCAGGTGCGGTACGGCGTCGAGCGGCTCACGGCCTCACTCCCCCGGCTCGCCGAACTCCCCCTGGGCGGAACGGCCGTGGGGACCGGCATCAACACTCCGCCCGGGTTCTCCGCCGCCGTCATCGAGGAGGTCGCCCGGGTCACCGGGCTGCCGCTCACCGAGGCGCGGGACCACTTCGAGGCGCAGGGCGCGCGGGACGGGATCGTCGAGACGTCCGGGCAGCTCCGTACGATCGCCGTCTCCCTCACCAAGATCGCCAACGATCTGCGGTGGATGGCGTCGGGCCCGAGGACCGGTCTCGCGGAGATCTCCCTGCCCGACCTCCAGCCCGGTTCCTCGATCATGCCGGGCAAGGTCAACCCGGTGATCCCGGAGGCCGTGCTCATGGTCGCCGCGCAGGTCACGGGCAACGACGTCACGGTCACCACGGCCGGCGCCTCCGGCAACTTCGAGCTCAACGTCATGCTGCCGGTCATCGCCAAGAACGTCCTGGAGTCCGTCCGGCTGCTGGCGAACGTCTCGCGGCTGCTCGCCGACCGGACCGTGGACGGGATCGTCGCGAACCGGGAGCGGGCCCGTGAGTACGCCGAGTCGTCCCCGTCCGTGGTCACCCCGCTCAACAAGTACATCGGGTACGAGGAGGCCGCGAAGGTCGCCAAGAAGGCGCTGGCGGAGCGCAGGACCATCCGGGAGGTCGTCCTGGACGGTGGTTACGTCGAGCGCGGCGACCTGACACTGGAACAGCTCGACGAGGCTCTGGATGTCCTGCGCATGACGCGGCCGTGACCGGACGGCGGATTCCGGCCTTCGTGGGTGTCGCCCGGGTAACCGATTCCCGCCAGGGCGTGAACCGTGACCGGTACCGCAGCGTCATATGCGCATGACACCTAATATCTGCGCATGGGAGACGACGGAGTGGTGAGACGAGTGGAAGCGGGCGGGTCGGCGGCGTTCTGGGAGCCGGGGAGTCAGATCCTGTGGCGATACCGGGAGAACGGCGGCGAACGCTTCCATATCGCGCGTCCCGTCACGGTGGTGCGCGACGACGCGGAGCTACTGGCCGTGTGGATGGCGCCCGGTACCGAGTGTGTACGGCCCGTGCTGGCGGACGGTGCCTCGCTGAACTCGGTACCCCTCGCGTCCCGCTACAAGGAGCCGCGCGGCGTGCGGCTCGGCAGGTGGTCGGGCTCCGGAGTGCTGAAGCTGGCGCGGCCGGGAGAGCCGTGGTCGGTGTGGCTGTTCTGGGAGCAGGGTTGGCGTTTCAAGAACTGGTACGTCAACCTGGAGACGCCGCTGGCCCGTTGGGACGGCGGTGTGGACTCCGAGGACCACTTCCTGGACATCTGCGTGTATCCGGACCGAACGTGGAACTGGCTCGACGAGGACGAGTTCGCGCAGGCCCAGCAGGACGGTCTGATGGACGCTCAGGCGGCCGAGCGGGTGCGGGAGGCGGGACGTTCGGCGGTGGAGGTGATCCACGCGTGGGACGCGCCGTTCTCGGACGGTTGGCAGCACTGGCGCCCGAACCCGGCGTGGGGAGTACCGTCTCTCCCGGACGACTGGGACCGTACGCCCGCGCACTTGTCCTCATGAGACCCTTGATGCGCCCCCGGTCCGCAACCGTAGGATCGTCCTCCGCAATAGTTCACTGGGGCAACTCCCGCAGTTCGGGCAGGGCTTGACCGTACGTCACCGAGGGGCGGCAAGACGTGATCAAGGGGTACGAGGGTTACACCGGGACGAGCCGGAGACGGCCCGCCGGACGGGCAGTGCTGTCGTTCGCCGTGCCCGCCGGTACCGTGTGTGGCACAGGAACTGCCTCTGACCACGCGGGAATTCCGTTCCCAGGACACGTAATCCGGGTATCGGCCTTTCTGCGGGACGAAGTATCGGGTTTGCGGGACGCACTGCGCTCACCACGCGCAGTCCCGGACGGATGGATTCGACACGCGTGACGGAGCACCCCACCTCCCACGAGCGCCCTCAGGGCGGCGCAGGCCCCACGGACCCCCGCGGGGCGCTTCTGCGTACCCAGGAGCCGATGCGCACCGCGCCCGCCACGGCCTTACCCGCTCAGGCACGCATGGGTGACGCGTCGGCCGAGCCGGGCACCGCGGCCCCGTGCACGAAGAGCGGACAGGCCGGACAGGCCCCGGAGCACGCCCAGCCGGCGGTCGGCGAGCACTCGCAGCCCGCGGCGACCGAGCCCGACCCGCACCGCCCGAGGCCCGCGCCGGAGACCATCCCGGCGCAGCCCGGCGGCGAGCCGGACCGGTCGAGCGGCGGCAACGGCGGCGGTCTGGAGCGGCGCGGCGGGCAGGGAGTGCCGCCCGGCGCCCCCATGCCGATGCGGCGCGACGGCGACCGGCTGCGCTTCGTGGGCGCCGCGACCCGGCGGATCGCCCGGGGCATCGACCTGGACGAGATCGTCATGGGTCTGTGCCGGGCCACCGTGCCGACGTTCTCGGACGCGATCCTCGTGTATCTCCGCGAGCCGCTGCCGGTCGGGGACGAGCGGCCCACCGGGCCCATGGTGCTGCGGCTGCGCCGCACCGACCGGATCCCGGAGGAACGGGACACCGAGGGCGGCTTCATGCCCTCCTCGCTCCAGCCCGAGCAGCCCGTGGACCTGGCGGTCGTCACCGCCGAGCAGTGCGAGGTGCGGCCCGGAGGGGCGCTCGCCGAGGTGCTGCGGGGCGTGCGCCCGGTCTTCGCGGACGCGCCCGCCGCGCACGACGCGCTGCCGGAACTGCTCGGCCCGGACGCCGAGCTGACGGTGCCGACGGGGCAGCGGGCGATCCTCGCCCCGCTGCGCGGCCGGCGCCGGGTGATCGGTGCGGCCGTTTTCCTGCGCCGCCCGGAACGGATGGCGTTCGAGCAGGACGACCTGCTGGTCGCCGCCCAGCTCGCCACGCACAGCGCGCTCGGCATCGACAAGGCGGTGCTGTACGGCCGCGAGGCGTACATCGCCGACGAGTTGCAGCGCACGATGCTGCCCGAGGCGCTGCCGAAGTGCACCGGCGTGCGGCTCGCGCACCGGTATCTGCCGGCCGCCGAGACCGCGCGGGTCGGCGGCGACTGGTACGACGCGATTCCCCTGCCGGGAAGCCGGGTCGCGCTGGTCGTGGGCGATGTGATGGGTCATTCGATGACCTCGGCCGCGATCATGGGGCAGCTGCGGACCACCGCGCAGACACTGGCGGGGCTGGACCTTCCGCCGCAGGAGGTGCTGCACCACCTCGACGAGCAGGCCCAGCGGCTCGGCACGGATCGCATGGCGACCTGCCTGTACGCGGTGTACGACCCGGTATCGCACCGGATCACCATCGCCAACGCCGGGCATCCGCCGCCGGTGCTGCTGCATCTCGGCGGGCGCGCCGAGGTGCTGCGGGTGCCGCCGGGCGCACCGATCGGTGTGGGCGGGGTGGACTTCGAGGCCGTCGAGCTGGACGCGCCCGCCGGTGGCACGCTGCTGCTGTACACCGACGGGCTGGTGGAGTCCCGGTTGCGGGACGTGTGGACCGGGATAGAGCAGCTGCGGGAGAAGCTGGCCGCGACCGCTCAGTTGACCGGGCCGGATCATCCTCCGCCGCTGGAAGCGCTGTGCGACGAGGTGCTGGACATGCTCGGCCCGGGGGACCGGGACGACGACATCGCGCTTCTCGCCGCGCGCTTCGATGGGATCGCTCCCAGCGATGTCGCGTACTGGTTCCTGGAACCGGAGGAGATGGCTCCGGGGCGGGCGCGTCGGCTGGCCCGGCATGCCTTGTCCCGCTGGGGCCTTGAGGAGTTGACCGATTCGGTCGAGCTGCTCATCAGTGAGGTCGTGACGAACGCGGTGCGGTATGCGACGCGGCCCGTCACCCTGCGGTTGTTGCGGACCGATGTGCTGCGGTGCGAGGTGACCGACGACGTGCCTCAGCTGCCCCGGCTTCGGCAGGCCCGGGCGACGGACGAGGGGGGCCGTGGGCTCTACCTGGTCAATCGGCTGGCGAAGCGGTGGGGGGCTACTCGGTTGAGTGCGGGGAAGGTCGTGTGGTTCGAGCTCAACCAGGCGTGAGCGCTCTGCTGGGTTGAGCCGTTGAGCCTTTGAGCCTTTGAGAGCTCGGGGGCGACTGTGCTCGGCGGGGTGCGGGTTCGTCGTGGCTGGTCGCGCAGTTCCCCGCGCCCCTGGAGGGCCTGCGGCCCTCAGACGCGCCAAGGGCGCCCGGTGAGATCACCGGGCGCCCTTCGCATGTCGTGTGCGCTAGCCCTCGAACTGTGGGTCGTTCGGGTCCGTCGGGAACTCGATGCCGCCGCTGTCGCCCGACGGGGTCTCGTCCGGGGAGGTCTCCGCGGTCGTCGGGGGCTCGCTGGTCGGCTCCTCCGTGGTGGGTGTCTCCGAAGGACTCTCGGACGGCGTCTCCGAAGGACTCTCGGACGGCGTCTCGGAAGGAGTCTCGGACGGCGTCCGCGACGGGGTCGGGGACTCCGTCGGCGCGACCGCGGCTCCTTGCTTCGTGTCGAGGTCGAACTTGGTGGTCTTGCCCATGACGCCGAAGGTGTATGTGGCCCAGATCTGGGCGGGGAAGCCACCGCCGTTGACCCGGGGGACGCCGAGGGCGTTGTACATGGAGACGTGCTTGCCGTTCTTGCTCATGTCCTCGCCGAACAGGCCGACGGAGGTCACGAGGTTCGGCGTGTAGCCGGTGAACCAGGCCGAGCGGTTCTCGTCCGAGGTACCCGTCTTGCCGGCGACCTGCTGGCCGTTGCGGGCCGGGTTGTCGCGGACGGACTTCTGGGCCGTACCGTCGTCGACCACGCCGGTGAGGACCGAGGTGACCGTGTCGGCGGCCTCCTCGCTGATGACCTGTTCACCGATCGGGTCGTCGAACTCGACTTCGGAATCCCGGCGTTTGGCCTCGGCGATGATGGTCGGGGTGACCTTCTTGCCGTGGTTGTCGAGGGTGGCGTAGATGCCGGCCATCTCCAGCGGGCTGGCGCCCATGGAACCCAGGGTCTGGGCGGGGACCGCCTGCATGCCCTCGGTGTCCATGCCGAGCTTCCCGGCGACCTCCATGACCTTCTCCATGCCCACGTCGACGCCCATCTGCGCGAAGACGGAGTTGATGGACTTGTTCATGGCGGTCTGCACGGTGACGTCGCCGTAGTCGACGTTGTCCTCGTTCGGCGGGGCGAAGCCGACCGCGGTGCCGTCGTCCGTGACCTTGTGCCGGCTGTCACCGTCGTAGACCGTGCTGGCGGTGATCGGGTCGCCGTCCTGCGTCTCGGCGTTCTCGTCGACGGCCGCCGCGAGGATCACCGGCTTGAAGGTGGAGGCGGGCTGGTAGTCGCGGCGGGTGGCGTTGTTGGTGAAGTGCTTGACGTAGTCGACGCCGCCGTACATGGCGACGACCTTCCCCGTCTTCGGGTCGACGGAGACGGCACCGGCCTGGATGTGCTTGTCGACCTTGCGCTTCTTCGGGTCCAGCTTGCTGGTGAGGCGTTCCTTGACGGCCTTCTCCAGCGCGGCCTGCTTCTTCGGGTTGATGTTCAGCGTGATCGTCCAGCCGCGCAGGTCGATGAGCGCCTTGGCGTCCTCGGTGTCGTCCGCCTTGCCCGAGGCCACGAGCTGCTTGGCCAGCTGGTTGTTGGCGGCCTCGACCAGGTAGCCGTTCTGGCCTGCCATGCCGGCGGCGGCCTGGGGCGCCTTCGGCTTGGGGAGCTTCAGGTCCGCCCGCTCCGAGGCGGTCAGCTTGGTCTGGTCCTCCATCTCGACCATGTTGTCCAGCACGTAGTTCCAGCGTGCCGTGACCAGCTTCTTGCCGGTCGGGGTGGCCGTGGCCAGGTCGTACTGGCTGGGGGCCTGGAGCAGAGCGGCGAGGTAGGCGCCCTGCGCGACGTCGAGGTCCTTGGCGTCGACGCCGTAGTAGGCCTGGGCGGCTGCCTGGATGCCCCACGCGCCACGGCCGTAGTAGCTGGTGTTGATGTAGCCCGCGAGGATGTAGTCCTTGGTCTCCTCGCGCTCCAGCTTCAGGGAGATGACCAGTTCGTTGAGCTTGCGGGTCACCGTCTGGTCGGACGTCAGGTAGTAGTTCTTGACGTACTGCTGGGTGATGGTCGAGCCACCCTGCTTGCCCTTGCCGGAGAGGGTGTTGATGACACCGCGCGCCATGCCCTTGAGGTCGACGCCGGGGTCGTTGTAGAAGGTCTTGTTCTCGGCGGCGACGAACGCCAGCTGGACCTGCTTGGGGACCTTGTCGAGTTCGACGATCTCGCGGTTGGTGTCGCCGGTGCGGGCGAAGATCTTGCCGTTGGAGTACTTGTAGACGTTGCTTTCCTGCGTCGCCTCGGGGTTCCCCTTGGGGATGTCGATCATCAGGTAGAGCACGATGAAGGCGCCCATGCCGAGGAGACAGACACCGAAGAAGGCGCCGAGGATCTTCTTCCAGGTGAAGAGGCGGCGCAGGAAGCTCCTCTGCCCCTTCTTCTGCTTCTTGTTGCCGGCCTTGGCCGCGGCGCGGGCCGCCGCCCGGCCGCCGCCCTCCGGCGGGGCTATGACCGCCGTCGCCCCCGCATCGCCTCCGGACGAGGGCTGGGGCGCCGCGCGGCGACCGCCGCGCTGCCGCGCTCGTCTTTCTTCCGCTCGTCCCATGGCTCCGGTCCGCTCCGCCTTCTGCTCGGTCTCATACGTCACTCGGGTCTTGTCAGCTCAGCAAGCTAACACCGAGGACTATGACAAGAGGGAGTCGGCCCACTCTGTGACAACGTGACAAAGCGCACGCGCGACGCGTGTCCACAGACCTCATCCCACCGGAACGGACGTTCCAACAGGGGCGATGGTTGCCCCACCCGACTCACGAGTTTCTGACACGTTCCTGACGTTCTCGGTGACAGAACCGTGACAATCGGCTCTGACCTGCGCTCCCTCTCCCTCCGGCGGGACCTATACACGGCAGGTATACGTGCGGTGTATACCTCGTGTGTACAGTCGTGCTCATGTCCATCGGTCACACTCTCCTGGGACTCCTGGAGTCCGGGCCCCGACACGGTTACGACCTGAAGCGGGCCTTCGACGAGAAGTTCGGTCACGACCGGCCGCTGCACTACGGCCAGGTCTACTCGACGATGTCGCGCCTGCTGAAGAACGGCCTCGTCGAGGTCGACGGCATCGAGCCCGGCGGCGGACCCGAGCGCAAGCGGTACGCGATCACCGAGGCCGGCATCACGGATGTCCAGCGGTGGCTGGCGACACCCGAGAAGCCCGAGCCGTACCTGCAGTCGACCCTCTACACGAAGGTCGTCCTCGCCCTGCTCACCGACCGGAACGCGGGCGACATCCTCGACACCCAGCGTTCCGAGCACCTGCGCATGATGCGCATCCTCACCGACCGCAAGCGCAAGGGCGACCTGGCCGACCAGCTGATCTGCGACCACGCCCTGTTCCATCTGGAGGCCGATCTGCGATGGCTGGAGCTGACCGCCGCCCGACTGGGCAAGCTGGCCGAGGCGGTGACCCGGTGAACCCGACCGCCTCGCCGGCCCCCGCCGGCTCCCTCCTCGTCGCGACCGACCTGCGCAAGGCCTACGGCCCGACCACCGCGCTGGACGGCGCCGAGTTCTCCATCCACCCCGGCGAGGTCGTCGCGGTGATGGGCCCCTCCGGCTCCGGGAAGTCGACGCTGCTGCACTGTCTCGCCGGGATCGTGCCGCCCGACTCGGGCTCGATCACGTACAACGGCCGCGAGATGGCGTCCATGAACGACGCCCAGCGCAGCGCGCTCAGGCGCAGCGAGTTCGGGTTCGTCTTCCAGTTCGGCCAGCTCGTCCCGGAACTGACATGCGTGGAGAACGTGGCCCTGCCGCTCCGGCTGAACGGCGCCTCCCGCAAGGAGTCCGAGCGGACCGCCCTCGGCTGGATGGAACGCCTGGAGGTCGACGACCTCGCCCGCAAGCGGCCCGGTGAGGTATCCGGTGGCCAGGGCCAGCGGGTCGCCGTCTCACGCGCGCTGGTCACGGGCCCCCGGGTGCTGTTCGCGGACGAGCCCACCGGCGCGCTCGACTCACTCAACGGCGAACGGGTGATGGAGCTGCTGACCGAGGCAGCCCGGTCCACCAACGCCGCCGTCGTCCTCGTCACGCACGAGGCGCGGGTGGCCGCGTACTCCGACCGCGAGATCGTCGTACGGGACGGGAAGTCCCGGGACATGGAGCGCGTCGTATGAGGTCCGCCGTGTTCCGCCAGTGGTACCGGGACCTGGCGATGGGGATGCGGTTCACCTTCACCGGGGGCCGTGAGGGGTGGGTGCGGGCCCTGCTCACCGCCGTCGGGGTGGGCCTCGGGGTCGCGCTGCTGCTGCTCACCGCGGCGGTGCCGAACGTGCTGTCCGCGCGGGAGACCCGCGAGGAGGCCCGGCAGGACCGGGGGATCGGCTACCTCCAGCCCCAGTCGAAGCCGACCGACAAGAGTCTGGTCATCGCCGACACCGACACCGAGTACCAGCAGCAGGAGATCCGCGGACGACTCCTCGAACCCGAGGGCGCGGGCGCCCCGCTGCCGCCCGGGGTCGCCGAGTTCCCCGCGCCGGGCGAGATGGTCGTCTCCCCCGCACTGTCCGACCTGCTGAGGTCCGACGCCGGGAAGCTCCTGCGCGAGCGCCTGCCGTACGAGACGGTGGGCACCATCGGCCAGGCCGGGCTCATCGGCTCGACCGACCTCGTCTACTACGCGGGCGCCAAGGGGATCGCCGACCGCGTCGACGGCTCGGTGGTGGCCCGGATCGACGCGTTCGGCACGGACACCGCCGGCACGTCCGACGAGGATCCGGTCGACCCGATCCTCCTGCTGCTCACCCTGGTCGTCTTCGTGGTGCTGCTCACGCCGGTCGCGGTCTTCATCGCCACGGCCGTACGGTTCGGCGGTGAGCGGCGCGACCGCAGGCTGGCGGCGCTGCGGCTGGTCGGCTCCGACGGGCGGATGACCCGTCGGATCGCGGCGGGCGAGGCGCTCGCGGGTGCCCTCCTGGGGCTGGCCTTCGGCGCCGGCTTCTTCATGCTCGGCAGGGAGGTCGCCGGCTCCGTCGAGGTCTTCGACGTCAGCGTGTTCCCGAGCGACCTCGACCCCTCCCCCGGTCTGGCCCTGCTGGTGGCCCTCGCGGTGCCGGCCGCCGCCGTCCTCGTCACCCTGTTCGCGCTGCGCGGCGTCGTCATCGAGCCCCTCGGCGTGGTCCGCACGGCCAAACCGCCGCGCCGCAGGCTCTGGTGGCGGCTGCTGCCGCCGCTCGCCGGTCTCGCCCTGCTCTACCCGATGATCGGCCAGGGCGCGGAGAACGGGACGTTCAACGAGTACATGGTGACCGGCGGTGTCGTCCTGCTGCTGTTCGGCATCACCGCACTGCTGCCCTGGGTCGTCGAGGCGTTCGTCGCCCGGCTGGGCTCCGGTGCCGTCTCCTGGCAACTGGCGGTCCGCAGGCTCCAGTTGAGTAGCGGTACGGCGGCCCGCATGGTCAACGGCATCGCGGTGGCGGTGGCCGGTGCGATCGCGCTGCAGATGCTGTTCGCCGGCGCCGAGGGCAGGTACACCGAGTCGACCGGCATGGACGTCACGCGCACCCAACTGGAGCTGACGCTGCCGGACGACCTCCCCCTGGACGTCGCGGGCAAGGAGCTGAAGCGGGCCAAGGGGGCCAAGAGCACCGCCGTGCTCTCCACCGCCGAGGTCTCCCTCACCGCCAAGGACCCCGAGGCATGGATGGGGGTGACCGTCGGCGACTGTGCCGCGCTGCGCGAACTCGCCACGCTCTCCTCCTGCCGCGACGGCGACGTCTTCGTGGTGAGAACCCCTGAAAGGTTCAGGGAAGCCGACGTGGCGCGGTTCGGTGTCCCGGGAAAGACGTTGTACTTCGACGCGTCGTTGAGCGGGGAGGAGCCGGGAGCCGAGATCGCCTGGAAGCTGCCGGCCGAGGTACCGCAGGTGCTCCAGCGGCCCGACCCGTTGCGGGTGGGCATGGAGGGGCTACTGGCCACTCGCGGTGCCCTGCCCGCGAAGGCCGGGGAGGAACTCTCCAGCACCCTCTACATCCGCACCGATCCCGAGGTGCCGAACGCGCTCGACGAGGTGCGCAACGCCGCCGTCGCGGTCGATCCGCTGATCCGGACCTGGGAGTGGGCGTCGACCCGTCGACTGGAGCAGTTCACGGACATCCGCACCGGTCTGCTGGTCGGCGCGTCCGCCGTGCTCGTCCTCATCGGCGCGAGCCTCCTGGTCTCGCAGCTGGAGCAGCTGCGCGAACGCAGGAAGCTGCTGTCGGCCCTGGTCGCCTTCGGCACCCGACGCCGCACGCTCGGTCTGTCCGTACTGTGGCAGACGGCGATCCCGATCACGCTGGGCCTCGTCCTGGCCTCGTCGGTCGGACTGACCCTGGGAGCGGTGCTGCTGAAGATGACGGGCTTCCCGGTCGCCGTCGACTGGCTGGGGGTGCTGTCGATGACGGGCATCGGGGCGGGCGTCGTCCTGCTGGTCACGGCCCTGAGCATGCCGCCGCTGGTGCGGCTCATGCGGCCGGAGGGGCTGCGTACGGAGTAGGCCGGTGCCGCGGGGTCCCCGCGGCACCGCCACACTGGACCCCGTCGGCCGCCCACCGGGAGTGAGGACGTCATGTCGCTCGACACCTTGCGGACCCTGATTCCGGACTACGCGGGGGACCTCCGCCGGAACCTCGACGCCGTCCTCGGCGACTCGCGGCTGTCGGCGCAACGGTTGTGGGGGACGGTGCTGGCCACGGCGATCGCCTCGCGTTCGCCGGTCGTGTTGCGCGAGCTGGCTCCGGAGGCGAGGGCGCGGCTGTCGCCGGAGGCGTACACGGCGGCGAAGTCCGCGGCCGCGGCGATGGCGTTGAGCAACGTCTTCTTCCGTACGCGGCATCTGCTGTCCGACCACGAGTACGGGTCGCTGCGGACGGGGCTGCGGATGAATGTCATCGGCGACCCCGGGGTGGACAAGGTCGACTACGAGTTGTGGGCGCTGGCCGTGTCCGCGATCAATGGGTGCGGGGCGTGTCTGGACTCGCACGAGCGGGTGCTGCGGAAGGCCGGCGTCAGCCGGGAGACCGTGCAGGAGGCGTTCCGGGTCGCGTCGGTGGTGCAGGCGGTGGGGGTCACGGTGGAGGCCGAGTCGATTCTCTGCGAGTAGGCCGCCGGGATTCTCTTCGAGCGGGTCGCCAGGAGCGGGGTGGCCTGGAATCGCCTACGAGCTCGGGGGGTGGTGGGTCGTGGGGCGGCCGCGGGTCGGATGTGGTTGATCGCGCAGTTCCCCGCGCCCCTGAAGGAGCCTGCGGCCCTTCATAAATGCGGTCGCGCGCGCACTCGCCTTCTTGGGAAGCTCGCCCCATGGCCTCCTCCCTCCCCTCCCCCACCTTCGAAAGCCTCGTCGCCGAGGCCGACGCCGTGCCCACCGACGGGTGGGACTTCTCCTGGTTCGAGGGGCGGGCCACCGAGGCCCGGCCCTCATGGGGGTACGCGCGCGGGATGGCCGAGCGGCTGGGGCGGGCCTCGGCGGCGCTGGACATCCAGACCGGGGGCGGCGAGGTGCTCGGTTCCGCTCCGCGGTTTCCGGCGGTGACCGTGGCCACGGAGGGGTGGCCTCCGAACGTCGCGAAGGCGACCGCCCTGCTGCATCCCCGGGGCGCGGTGGTGGTGGCCAGCGCGCAGGACGCGCCGCTGCCGTTCGCCGACGGGGCGTTCGACCTGGTCACCAGCAGGCACCCGGTGCGGGCGCACTGGTCGGAGATCGCCCGGGTGCTGCGGCCCGGTGGCACGTACTTCGCGCAGCACGTGGGGCCGAGCAGCGTCTACGAACTCGTCGAGCACTTCACCGGACCGTTGCCCGAGGAGAACCGGAACGCCCGCCACCCCGACGGCGAGCGCGCCGAAGCGGAGGCGGCCGGCCTGGAGATCGTGGATCTGCGGGCCGAGCGGCTGCGGATGGAGTTCTTCGACATCGGGGCGGTCGTGCACTTCCTCAAGAAGGTCGTCTGGATGGTCCCCGGCTTCACGGTCGAGGCGTATCTCCCGCAGCTCCGCGCCCTGCACGAGCGGATCGAGACCGAGGGCCCGTTCGTGGCGCACAGCGCCCGCCATCTGTTCGAGGCCCGCATGCCGTCGGCGGACTGAGCCGGTGTCCACATCGTTATCGCCCGCGGCTTGGCTTATCCGGGTCTACTCGCGTAGGTTCAGACCAAGGTAATTCGCGTGAGCAAAGCTGCGCGGCACGGCCTCGCGCAGTGGAGGGGGCTGCGCGAAGCCGTGCGCCCCGCCGTCGGCGTCAAGCGCACGTTCCGCCCGCGCTCACCCGTACGGGGCGCCGGGACTCCTCTCCCCGGAAGTCGCACAAGGGTGCCCAAACCCCACATTCCCACTGGGATTCCTTCATTTCTCCTTGGAATCCGCCGGGATTCGGCCATGATCACCGCACGATCACACCCTGAATGAACCCTTCCGCACTCACCGCCACGCTGTCGTCCGACTTCGGAGAGTAGTTGCGGCACGCCGATGCACGCAGCATCACTCACGAAGGGTTATGGTGGAAACCCCCCCTCGGGCCGGTCCGTCTCCCCCCCACGGACCGGCCCGTTTTTTCTGCCCGGAAGGCGGCCCTCCGACGAGGCCGCCGCCGGGGCCCCGGAGGGCTTCCGACCCCGCGCACCCCTTGGCGTAGTTGGCCTCCAGCCCCGGTAGGCTCTGCCAACCTAGGGGACTGCCACCGCACCGGAGGGGCTGGAAGACGTGAACCTGCGCGACACACTGCGCGGCCTGTTGGTCAAGGTCTACGCACGCAGGGTCGAGGGCCACCTGGACCACGCCCAGGTGCCCGAGCACATCGGCGTCATCGTGGACGGCAGCCGCCGCTGGGCCAAGGCCGCGGGCTCCACCACGGTGCAGGGCCACCAGGCGGGGGCGGACAAGATCGAGGAGTTCCTCGGCTGGTGCACCGAGACGGACGTGAAGGTCGTCACTCTCTGGCTGCTCTCCACCGACAACTTCAACCGCCCGAAGGAAGAGCTCGTCCCGCTGCTCGGGATCATCGAGGACACCGTCCGCTCCCTGGCCGCCGACGGCCGCTGGCGCGTGCACCACGTCGGCGCGCTGGACCTGCTCTCCCCCGGGATGCAGCGCACGCTCAAGGAGGCCGAGGAGGCCACCGCGGACGTCGACGGAATACTGGTCAACGTGGCCATCGGGTACGGCGGACGCCAGGAGATCGCCGACGCCGTCCGGTCGATGATCCAGGACGCGCAGGAGCGCGGCACCTCGATGGAGGAACTCGCCGAGAAGGTCTCCGTGGACCTGATCGGCAGCCATCTCTACACCGTCGACCAGCCCGACCCGGATCTGGTGATCCGTACGAGCGGCGAGCAGCGGCTGTCCGGATTCATGCTCTGGCAGACCGCCCATTCCGAGTACTACTTCTGCGACGTCTTCTGGCCGGCCTTCCGCAAGGTGGACTTCCTGCGCGCGCTCCGCGACTACGCTGCGCGACACCGCCGCTACGGAGGCTGACCCTCCGCCATACGCGTGAGGTGCGTACCGTCTCCACCGGGGCAGAAGTAACGAGGAGTTCACCGGGCCGCCGTCGTACCGCTTGGCATGGCGGCGCACGTTCGAGGGCATAAGCCAGTCAGGTCGACGCCCGAACCACGGGTGTCGGATCTCAGCGGGCGGCTCGGGGCCGTCCGCCCGGGAGGCCCTTTGCACCAGCCCGATCGTGCGGTCACAGCACGGACGAAGCAGCGGAGGGCCGGTCACCGGCCCGTGCAACGGCGCCGACGACCGGCCCAGTTCGAACCCGTCGCTCCCCGACCTCATCCGAGGGGGTACGTCCTTCCGTGGTGACCAGCACAAAGCGCCGCATGCCAGACCGGCGCACCTACGTTCTCGACACCAGCGTCCTGCTGGCCGACCCGAATGCTCTGAGCCGCTTCGACGAGCACGAAGTCGTGCTGCCGATCGTGGTGGTCACGGAGCTGGAGGCGAAGCGGCACCATCCCGAACTCGGTTACTTCGCCCGGCAGGCCCTGCGCCTGCTCGACGAGTTCCGGGTCCGGTACGGCCGCCTGGACGCCCCCATCCCGATCGGGGACCTCGGGGGCACCGTACGGGTCGA
This sequence comes from Streptomyces sp. ATCC 21386, assembly GCF_018728545.1. Lineage (NCBI taxonomy): Bacteria > Bacillati > Actinomycetota > Actinomycetes > Kitasatosporales > Streptomycetaceae > Streptomyces > Streptomyces sp. ATCC 21386. The sequence continues at coordinate 1,320,515 of NZ_JAAVVL010000001.1, read as the reverse complement.
GCTCAATCACTCGGATCCCAGCGTGCTGCCGAGCGGCTACCGCCTGGGGGACAACGACTCCCGGATCCTCGCGGTCGCCCGCAATCTGCAGGCCGAGGGCTTCGACGTCACCGTCGTGTCGAAGGATCTCCCGCTCAGGATCAAGGCGTCCTCCGTGGGCCTCCTCGCCGAGGAGTACCGCGCGGAGCTGGCCATCACGGACGCCTCCGGCTGGACCGGGATGTCCGAACTGACCCTGCCGGGCGAACAGGTCGACATCCTCTTCGAGGAAGGGTCCATCTACGTCCCCGAGGCGAGCGCGCTGCCCGTCCACACCGGCCTGACGATCCAGTCGGAGCGCGGCAAGGCGCTCGGCCGCGTCACGCCCGACGGCAACGTCCGTCTGGTGCGCGGCGACCGGGAGGCGTTCGGCATCAAGGGGCGCAGCGCCGAGCAGCGCATCGCGCTGGACCTGCTGCTCGACCCGGACGTGGGCATCCTGTCGATGGGTGGGCGGGCCGGCACCGGCAAGTCGGCGCTCGCGCTGTGCGCGGGTCTGGAGGCCGTGCTCGAACGGCGCCAGCACCAGAAGGTGATGGTCTTCCGGCCGCTGTACGCGGTGGGCGGACAGGAGCTCGGCTATCTGCCCGGTTCCGAGTCCGAGAAGATGAGCCCCTGGGCGCAGGCGGTCTTCGACACGCTGTCCGCGGTCACCAGCCGCGAGGTCATCGAGGAGGTCACCGCGCGCGGCATGCTGGAGGTCCTGCCGCTGACGCACATCCGCGGCCGCTCCCTGCACGACGCGTTCGTGATCGTGGACGAGGCCCAGTCGCTGGAGCGGAACGTCCTGTTGACCGTTCTATCCCGGATCGGTGCGAATTCGCGGGTCGTTCTGACCCATGATGTCGCCCAGCGGGACAACCTGCGGGTCGGTCGGTACGACGGCGTCGTGGCCGTGGTCGAGAAGCTGAAGGGCCACCCCCTGTTCGCCCACGTCACGTTGACGAGGTCCGAACGGTCCCAGATCGCGGCCCTTGTGACCGAAATGCTGGAGGACGGCCAGATTTAACCCGACTCCCGCACCAACCCCGGGGCGCCGCCCGGCAAAAGGCTCAGCAGCCTAGCCGGGCGGCGCCTCGGCGTGTGGGCGTTTCCTGGAATCTCCGGCGTCAAACGAGGTGTGACCTTTCACACTCACCACTGAATTGCCTCCCGGTGTCGGGTTACGGCAGAGTCTCATTCCTGTCAGGCCCCGCATACGACACACCTGTACCCCCAGCGGTACGGAACAACAGCACCACCAGGTCAACTCAACAGCGTCGTCGTATGCCGCCCGAGCACCACGCGGCGCTCCCCGCAGGGGAGTTGCCCACCGGGCCCGCGCCTCCGTGACCCCGCAGTTGGGAGGCCAGCGTCAGGGGCACGATTGCGTCCGCCAGGGTCACCGAGGCGGGCGATGCTGGAAGGAAACCGTGTGAGCCGGATTTCGGTCCGGGGATTCGCAGTGGCCTCGGCCACCGCGGTCACCGCAGTCGGCAGTGTCGTCGGAGTTGCCTCGGGCAGCACCGCGCAGACGACTGACGACGCCGAGGCGGTCGCGAACGACACCACGTTGCTCGCCGACATACCCGTGGGCCAGCAGGCCCAGGTGCAGACCGCGTCCCTGACTGCTCAGGCCGACGCCCAGGCCATCGCCGCCGACGCGAGCGCCCGCAAGGACGCCGAGGAGACCGCCCGCAAGAAGGCGGCCCAGGACGCGATCGACAAGCAGAAGGCCGCGGAGAAGGCGGAGCAGGAGCGCAAGGCGAAGGAGGCGGCGGAGGCCGAGGCCAAGTCGAAGGCCGCTGCCGCCGGCTCGCTCGGTGACATCCCCGCACAGAGCTCGTACACCGTCGCCGAGATCCAGGCGATGGCGAAGGCGGTCGTGGCCAGCGACCAGTGGACGTGCTTCAGCAACATCGTGAACCACGAGTCCACCTGGAACTACAAGGCCGTGAACCCCTCCTCGGGCGCCTACGGTCTCTTCCAGGCGCTGCCCGGCTCCAAGATGTCGTCCGCCGGTTCCGACTGGCAGACCAACCCGGCCACGCAGATCAAGTGGGGCCTGAACTACATGGAATCGCGCTACGGCAGCCCGTGCGAGGCCTGGTCCTTCTGGCAGGCCAACCACTGGTACTAGGCCGGTCGGCGACAGGGTGACGCACACCCGCCGCTCAACCTTCCGAAGCCCTCCACCGTCCTTTGGTGGGGGGCTTCGGCCATGTACGGTCGGAGCCCCCGAGAGGATTCGCGGCCTCCGGGAGGAGTGGTGACCCACAGGAGCGACGGGGGAAGAGGACGGATGATGTCGCGAGTTCCAGGGTGGCTCGGCCGGCTCGGCGCCGGACTGAGCGGATGGGGCGAGCGGTTGGAGCGGCGCAGGGCGGAGATGGCGGCGGAGGCGGAGGACTCCGAGCCGCCCACGGACGGCCCGACCCGCTCCGACGGTCCGAGCGGCTCCGACGATCCGAGCGGCTCCGGCACGAGTGCCGGGGCGGGCGGCTCCGATGCTACGGGCGGGGCGGGTGGGTCCGACGCCCCCGGTGGCGGCTCCACCGGGTCCGCGGGTTCCGGTGGAGCCGCGGGTGGCCAGAGCCGGTCGACGACCGCCCCCGTCCTCTACACCCGTCCGGATCCCGCGTCGGCGGTGCCCTGGGGGATGCGGGTGGCGGCCGAGGCCGGCTGGCGGCTGCTCGTGCTCGCGGGCACCGTCTGGGTGTTGATGCGGGTCATCAGCTCCGTACGGCTGCTGGTGCTGTCGTTCACCGCCGCCCTGCTCGTCACCGCCGTGCTCCAGCCGACCGTGGCACGGCTGACCCGGCACGGCGTACCGCGCGGCCTCGCCACCGCGCTGACCGCCGCCCTCGGCTTCATCGTCATGGGACTGATCGGCTGGTTCGTCACCTGGCAGGTCATGGAGAACATCGACGATCTCTCCGACCAGATCCAGGACGGCATCGACGAGTTGCAGCGCTGGCTGCTCGACAGCCCGTTCCATGTCACCGAGAACCAGATCAACGACATCGCCAAGAACCTCCGCGAGGCGATCAGCGACAACACGGACACGATCACCTCGGCGGGGCTGGAGGGCGTGACGGTCATCGTCGAGGCGCTCACCGGCATCCTGTTGACGATGTTCTCCACGCTCTTCCTCCTGTACGACGGCAAGAGGATCTGGCAGTGGACGCTGAAGCTGGTGCCCACGGCGGCCCGGCCGGGTGTCGCCGACGCGGGGCCGCGCGCCTGGCGGACGCTGACGGCGTACGTGCGCGGCACGGTGGTCGTGGCGCTGATCGACGCCATCTTCATCGGCCTGGGGATCTACTTCCTCGATGTGCCGATGGCGGTCCCGCTGGCCGTCTTCATCTTCCTGTTCTCCTTCATCCCGCTGGTGGGTGCGGTCGTCTCGGGCGCGCTGGCCGTGGTCGTGGCGCTGGTGACCCAGGGCGTGTTCACGGCCGTCATGACGCTGGCCGTGGTGCTCGCCGTGCAGCAGATCGAGGGGCACATCCTCCAGCCGTTCATCCTCGGCCGGGCCGTCCGGGTACACCCCCTGGCCGTCGTGCTGGCGGTCGCCGCCGGTGGCATGGTCGCCGGGATCGGGGGCGCGGTGGTGGCCGTGCCGCTGGTCGCGGTCACCAACACGGTGGTGGGGTCACTGCGGGCTTACGCGGACGAGCAGGGGCGGGACCTGTACGAGAGCAGCCGCTAGCGTTCGCGGCGGGGGCCGGGCGCACGGACGTGGGTCGCGGTGGGGAATTCGGTCGCTCGTGTCGGCGTACCGGCCTAGGGTGCCTCGGATGGACGTTCGAGGGAGTCGAGGGTTGGGGGAGCCGGTTTGGAGCCACTGGGGCGGGCCGCGCGGGACGACGACGCGGAGTCGGTCAAGGCCCTTCTCGACGGCGGTGCCGATGTCAACGGGCGGTCGCCCGGCGGGCTGACCGCGTTGATGCTGGCGGCGGGGGCCGGTGCCCACCACGCGGCGGACGTGCTGCGGGACAACGGGGCGTACGTGGCGCTGCGTGACGAACACGGCCGCAGCGCGCTCGACTTCGCGGAGGAGGGCGCCGCGCGCCACCCGGACGCACCCGGGTATCTGATGATCGTCACCGATCTGGAGAAGTACTTCGGCAGACGGGCCGACTTCGCGACGACGATGGAGCGGGCGATCCGGTTCGGTGACCCCGACAGCGACATCTGGTCCAGGGCCGTCTGGACGCTGGACGGCTGGGCGGACGACGAGACCGTGGCCGGCGCCGAAGCGGCCCTGAACAGCCCCCGGGCGCCCGAACGGTACTTCGCGGCCCACCTGCTCAGGCTCTTCTGCCTCTACAACGCCTCCCTGCGCAACGGCGCACACCGGATGCGGCAGGCCGCGGCGTTGCTGCGGGCGCGGATGGCCGTGGAGGAGCATCCCGCCGTCCTCGGGCTCGTCATCCGGGGGCTGGTGCAGCAGTCCGGCTACGCCGACGACGCCCGGGAGATCCTGCGCTACGCCCGTCACCCGCACCCCGAGGTGCGCGCGGCGGTCGCCTACGTCGTGGAGGTGGAGGGCGGGGAGGACGGCGAGGGCGGTACGGACCGGGAGGGGATGGGGGTCCTGCTCGACCTGGCTCGCGACCCGTGCGCCGAGGTGCGTGGCTACGCCCTGGCGACGCTGTCGCACGTCTTCGACCCCGCCGAGCCGATGCGCGCCGTGCACACCCTGCTGCGCCGCGCTCTGTACGACCGGGACCCGTCCGTGGTCCACGACGCGGCCTGCGCGCTGGGCCGTCACGACGCCGGGCGACCACTGCCGTTCCGTGCCGAGCAGATTCTCGTACGGCGGTATCTCGACGAGCCGCGTGAGACCCGGTACTACTCGCGTGCGTACCGGGTCATCGAGCGGTGGCCCCAGGAGCGGCTGTGGGAGGTACGGGACTCGTTGCCGGAGTGAGAGGCCGGGGCGGGGCGGGCGTCGCCTCGCGTCAGCTCTCTCCGTCGTCCGTGCCGGTACCGGTGTCGGTGCTGGTGTCGGCGGCGGTTTGGGGGTCCGCCCCGGTGCGGGGGAAGGAGACCTCGACACGGCGGTTCTTCTTGCGGCCCTCCTCGGAGGAGTTGTCGGCGATCGGGTAGTCCTCGCTGTAGCCGCGCACCTCGAAGGTGACGTTGCCGCCCAGGTCGGCGGCGAGGAGGTCGTGAACTGCCTCGGCGCGCTTCTTGGAGAGGGTCAGGCCGTGGGCGTACGAGCCGAGGTTGTCCGTGAAGCCGAAGACGCGGACGGTGCCCGCGCTCTGCTTCTTGATCTCCTCCGCGATGGTCTGGATGCGGGAGCGGGCCTGTGGGTTGAGCTTCGCGCTGTCCTTGGGGAAGAGGACCTCGGCCTGGAGGGCGAACGTGACGTTCTCGTTGGTGTCCTCGCGGCGTTCCTCGCCGCCGAGGTCCTCCACGACCGACTTGATGTCCAGGACCTTGGCCGGGGCGAGCGTGGCCCCTTGGGCAAGCTTCAGCCCCGGGCTGTTCGCGTCGACCTCCGGGGGTGGGGAGGTGGTGACCGTGCCCGGGGGTTCGCTGGGGTCGTCCGCGGCGGCCGGGGAGGGGGTCGCCAGGGCGAGCCCGAGGGCGGCGAGGACGGCGAGGGCCGCGGTGACCCGTGGGGTGAGGACGGTCATGGTCACTCGTCCTCGGAGAGTTCGATCGTGGCGGGGGGCATGGAGCCGACTTGGAAGTCGACGGAGGTGGTGGATTCTGGGGGGGCCGGGAATTGGGCGTACCAGTCGGCTGTGCCCCCGGGCATGATCTGGCCGCTGAACTTAGTGCACAGGCAGCGTCCTGAGGTGTCCCGCAGAATGAGGTACTTCTTCTTGCCCACGTTGTCGACAAGACTGGCACCCGACAACGAGCCCCCGTTGGACCTGAGCTCGCGCTCGTCGCTCGCCCAGTTGGCACCGAGCCACGATCGGCTGCCGTCGTTCTTGACCGTGCCTGCCACCGTGATGAAGCCGCCCGAATCGCGCACAGCGGATGTGATGGTCACCGAGATGTCGCCGTCCTTGGCAGTGGCCAGCGTCTCGTTCGACTCCGACGGCTGCGATTCGGTCTCCTCGGCTCCATCGCCGTCGCTCTTTTTGGGAGCGGAGGATGACGATGAGGGCTCCTTCGAGTCATCCTCACCTCCTCCTCCACAGCCGGCCACCGTGAGGAGCAGCCCGGTCGCGATCGCCACCGCGGTCACTGCCCTGCGGCTCTTCATGGTGTGCCGGAGGTTCATCGGTACGGCTTCCTCTCACTTGGCCAAATACACAGAGAACAGCACGGACGCGTCGGGAAGGGCGCCCGGATTGAAGTTTCCTGGGTCGATGTCCACGGATACACCGTCGCAGTCAAGAGAGACGGGATCCGTGGGATTGGTGCTCGGGGGGAAGTCGCAGCGTGGCTGGATGACGGCCACGGCCTGGGCCGTGGCCGTCATGTCCTCGGTACCGGGAATGATCGAATCACCCACGGTGTAGTCCGTTACGACGTCGACCTGGAACCCAGGGAAGCCATCCACCTCGGTGGCCTGGGCACCACCTTCGAGGGTCGAGTTGTTCTGGGCGGCCAATTCCGCAGCCGCAGCGGTGGCCTCGCCCTCGGGCGGGAGTCCTCCGGACAGGTCGAGCCAGTCCAGCCAGTTTCCGTTGCCGGTATCAATGGCGTCCACGAGTTCCAGCAGCAGTTCGTCCCGCGCCTGTTGTGCAGCCGCCAGCGCCGCAGCGTCCGCTGCGGACTGGGCGCCGCTGCGAGCAGATGCCGCCTGTGCGAACACGAAGAAGGCCAACGCTGTGAAGAGCAGGATCGTCGTCAGCCAGATGTAGATCGGGAGTGTCGAGCCTCGATCGCTACTCAGCCGACGGAATGTCACCCACCTCAGCCGCCACCGACCACGTCCCCCACCGCGTCGCCGATCGCCTGCGAGATCAGACCGTCGAGACCAAGCTGGTCGATCATCACGAAGATCCCCGCGACGATGATCATGATGCCCGCGTACTCCACGAAACCCGCGCCCGCGTCGCGGTCCTTGCCGCGCATGCGGGACGTGACCGTGGTCCTCCAGGTTTCGAAACGGTGTTTCACCTTCATGGCGGTTGCCTTCCCGCGCGATGCCGACACCAACCGGATCACCGTACGTGAGTCGGCACGTACGGGGGGTGGGTCCGGGGGCCCAACTTTGATTGGGGGGTGGGGTCATCGGGACCACCCTCCGAGGGACGTGCCCAACCAGTGGGCTATGGCTTCGCTGCGCGTCTGGCTGTGCAGTTTCGCGAAGATGCGGTTGATGTGGTTCTTGACCGTCTTCTCGCTGATGAAGCAGGTGGCGGCGATCTGACGGTTGTTCATGCCGGACGCGATGAGGTCCATCACCTCCACCTCCCTTGAACTCAGGCCGAAGGACGGTCGGTTGAAGCGGTCGAGAGCATGGCGGTGCGGGGTCGGTGCACGCACCGGAGTCGCCTTGGGCGACTGTGTCATAAATGGTTGCAGCTGCGAAGCTAGGTCATGACTTTCGTGTGAAGGTTCGTAGGAAACGCCGAGTGAAGTTGAGACAGTCGCGGAGATGGTCGGGCGCCCCTCCCGTACATCCCGTACCGCCGTGATCAGTTCGGGAGCCGTGAAGTCGCCGTGGACCAGGTAGCCGGACGCGCCGCGGCGCAGGGCTTCGGTCACCACCTCGGGCTCCGTGCTGTAGGTCAGCATCATCACGGGGCAGAGGGCGGTCAGTTCGGGGAGCGCGGTCAGACCGTCCGTGCCCGGCATGCGGACGTCGAGCAGGGCGACGTCAGGGCGGTGCCGACGCGCTTCGTCCACCGCCTCGTCGCCGTTCGTGGCCTGGGCCACCACCGTGATGTCGGGGTGCGCGCCCAGCAGGGCCGTGAGGCCGGCGCGGACCACCGGGTTGTCGTCGGCGACGAGTACGCGGAGGGGCGGGCCGGGGCGTGCCTGCGGCTGGTCAGGCATGTGCGGCCTCCTGTCGGGAGGTGAGGGGGGTGACCGGGGACTCGGCGGTGGGCAGCGGGAGGGTCAGTCTTACTTCCGTGCCGGTGGGGGTCGTGCGTACGTCGAGGGTCGCGGCCGTGCGGGCCGCTCGTTCCGCCATGCCCAGGAGGCCGAAGTGGCCGGATCTTTGCGCTTCTTCGAGGGTGAGGTCGGGCGGCAGGCCCACTCCGTCGTCCTTGATCGTGAGCTGGAGCGTGTCCGGTGTGGTCGTCAGGGACACGACCGCCCTCGTCGCGTGGGCGTGGCGGTGGATGTTCTCCAGGGCCTCCGAGGTGATGGCCAGGAGGTGGTGGGTCGTTTCGGGTGGGAGGGGTGGGGGTGCCTCGCCGCCGGTGTGGGTGGTGACGGTGACGTGGGTGGGGAGGGCGGTGCGGGTCGCGAAGTCCGCTGCCCTCGACCTCAGTTCGGCCGTGAGGTCGGTGGTCGGGGCCGGTGCCGTCAGGTCGGTGTGACGGCGTAGGTCTGTCAGGAGGTCGCGGGATTCGGCGGCGGCCCGGCGGGCGGCCGACGCGACCAGGCCGGCCTGTTGTCTGAGGTGGGCCGGGTCGGGGGTGGGGTGGTCCGCCGACGTCGCCAGGGCGTCGGCGGCGAGGGCCAAGCCGTGCAGGGTCTTGGCCACCGAGTCGTGGAGGTCACGGGCCAGGCGGGCGCGTTCGGACTCCACGGCCTCCGCGACGGCCAGGCGCGAGGTGGCTTCGGCGAGCGCCTGCGTGGCCGTACCGAAGCGGAACATCAGGTTGCGCAGGGTGACGCCGATGATGCCGGCGGCGACGCAGAAGCCGGCGATGAGGAGGGTGTTGGCGCCTGCGCCGGGGCGGTGTTCCCAGGCGCGGTGGACCGTGAGGAGGACGGCGAGTTGGAGGCCCGTGAGGACGCCGGCGCCGCGCCAGCCGTAGAGGAGGCCGGACAGGAGGGGGGTGCAGACGGTGGCGTAGGCGAGCGGGGAGACCGGGGAGGCGGTGAGAAGGAGGACCGCGCAGAAGAGGAGGTCCAGGGCCATGAGGGTGGGGTGGGCGAGGAGGCGGGGGGCGAAGCGGTCCCAGTCCCTGAGCATGGCGTACGAGACGGTGATGCCGAGGACAGCGGCGATGAGTACGGCGTGGGTCGGGGGGCCGTTGGTGGTGTTGGCCATGGCGAAGGGGGTGCCGATGGTGAGGGTGACCAGGCGGACGGCGAAGGTCTGGCGGGCCAGGGCCTGGAGGGCGTTGAGCTGGAGGCGGAGGGTGGCGGGGGGTGTGGCGTCGTCCGCGAGGTATCCGGGGGCAGGCGGGTGCGCGCGTGGGCCTTCGCTGGTGCTGGGCGGGGGCTGCGTGCGTGTGCCCTCGCCGGGGCCGGGCGGGGGTGCGTTCCGCTGCTCGGCGGTCGCGAGGTGCCGCCTGCGCCCACCCTCCCCCGGTCTCGGCTTCGCTCGGCCGGGGGGACCCCCATCGCCCCCGCGGCACGATTGCCCGCTGGAGAGGAGGGGTGGGAGCTGTAGGCGGGGCCGCCAGGGTTTTTGGGGGGTCATCAGCGGCCCAGGATTTCGCCGAAGTTCGTTCCCGAGCCCAGGAACATGCCCGTGGCGATCAGGATCATCGTGGCCGGGAGCATGAAGACGAGGGTGACGAGGGTGGCCTTGGGGATGGTGCGGGCGGCTCGGCGGCGGGCGTTCTGCGCGTCGGTGCGGCGCATGTCCGCGGCCAGCTGGATCAGGGTCTCGGCGATGGGGGAACCCAGCTCCTCGCCCTGTTGGAGGGCCGAGACGAACTGGGCCACCTGTTCCGAGGAGTTGCGTCGGCGGAGTTCGTCGAAGGCCTGGCGGCGGCTGACGCCCATGTCCATCTGGCGGAGGGTGATGCGCAGTTCGTCCGCCCAGGGGCCCTCGTACTTCTCCGCCACCCGGTCCAGGGCCTGGCGGAAGCCCAGGCCCGCCGAGACCACGACCGCGAGCACGTCGAGGAAGTCGGGCAGCGTGCGGTCGATGACGTCCTTGCGTTCGCGCACGGCCTGCCAGATCGCCGCGTCTGCGGCGAGGAGACCGAAGGCGAAGGTGAACGCGGCGAACAGGGGGCGCCCGCTGGTGAGGAAGACGAGTCCCATGAAGGCGCCGAAGAAGCCGTAGACGGCCCGGCGGGCGGCGTAGCGGTTGAGGGTGAGGCCGCCGGGGTTGCCCGCCATGTCGATGCGGTGGCGTTTGGCCTCGACCCGGCGCGGGCCCATGAGGCGCAGCACGAGGGGCGCGAAGCGCATGCCGAGGCGGTCGACCGCCGAACCCGTCTTGGAGACGCGGGTGGCGCCCACCTCCAGGGCGAGGGCGAGGTCGCTGGGGAGTTTCGCGTCCGCGCGGATCATGCGGATGCCCAGGAGGACGCCCGCCACGGAGACCGCCATCAGGAGGGCCAGCAGGAGCGGGAGGAAGGAGGGCGTCGAGGTCGTCATGTCGGTCACCGGGGCCTTCTCATACTTCGATCTTGCCGAGGCGGCGGATGACGAAGAAGCCGATCGTGTAGAGGCCGATCGAGATCAGGACCAGGAGCTGGCCGAGGGGCGAGCCGGTCACCCGGGCCAGGGCGCCGTCGTTCGAGGAGTTGATCAGGAGCAGCGAGCCGAGGCCCAGGAGGGGGACGGTGAAGGCCGTCGCGTTGACCTCGGAGAGCATCGTGCGGACCTCCCGGCGGGTCTCCTTGCGGTCCTCCAGGGTCTGGGTGAGGTTGCGCAGCGAGCTGACCACCGTTCCGCCCGCCTTGTTGGACAGGATGAGGGTGGTGACGAGGACGATCAGCTCGCGGGAGGGGAGGCGTTCGGCGAGTTCGCCGAGGGCGTCGTCGACCGACCGGCCGAGCGCCAACTGGTCGGCGACCCGGGCCAGTTCCTCGCCCGCCGGGGCTTCCAGTTCCTCCGCCGCCATCGCCAGGGCCGTACGCAGGGCCAGGCCGGCGGCGGTGGCGTTGGCGAGGAGGCGGGCCACGTCGGGGAGTTGGTTGATGAAGGCCTCGATGCGTTTCTGGCGCTGCCAGTTGAGGAAGATGGCGGCCGCCCATATGCCCACGGCGCCCGCGATGGGGCCGAAGAAGGGGGCCAGCGTGGCGGCGGCGACCAGCCAGAGCGCCACGACGAGGAGCGCGACGTAGGTGGCGAACTCCCCCGCCGTGAGGTCCAGTCCGGTCGAGGTCAGCCGTAGGTGGATGGCGCGGCCCAGGCGGGTGCGGCGCAGGCGGCGGTCGACGGCCGTGAAGCGCCGCACCCGGCCCGTCGCCGTGCGCAGCGGGCCGCCCTGGTGGCCCGCGAGACGGTCGACGAGGGCCTGGCGCTGGGCCCGGCCGGAGGCGTACACGTGCGCGCCCGCGACGGCGAGGGTGCCGCAGAGGACGGTGGCGCCGAGCGCCAGCAGGGTGGTGTTGTCGGTGGTCGCCATGGTCGGTCCTACCTCCTCGGGGCTCTCGGCTATCCGATGGCCTGGCGGGTGTTGAGCGGGTCGATGGCCTCGGCCACGCCGTACGCGGGCGGCAGCGGCTCGTTGGCCACATACAGCTTCTCCGCGACGGGGCGGGGTATCGGCAGGTGCTCGAAGCGGCCGTGGACGACACGGTCGGCGCCGAGGGGGTCGGGGGCGAAGCGGGACACGGTCGCGATCCGGAACTGTTCGCGGCCGTGCGAGACGAGCAGGGCGATCTCGGTGACCTTGCGGGAACCGTCGGCGAAGCGGGTGAGCTGGACGACCACGTCCACCGCCGAGTTGATCTGGTCCTTCAGTGCCTCGAAGGGGATCAGGACCTCGGACATCGAGCCGAGGGTCTGCAACCGCATCAGCGCGTCCTCGGCGGAGTTGGCGTGGACCGTGGCGAGGGAGCCGTCGTGGCCGGTCGACATGGCCTGGAGCATGTCGAGGGTCTCGCCGCCACGGACCTCGCCGACGATGATGCGGTCGGGGCGCATGCGGAGGGAGTTGCGGACCAGGTCGCGGATGGTGATCTGGCCCTTGCCCTCGATGTTGGCCGGCCGCGACTCCAGGCGGATGACGTGGTCCTGCTGGAGCTGGAGTTCGGCGGAGTCCTCGATGGTGATGATGCGTTCGCGGGGCGGGATGAGGCCGGAGAGGGCGTTGAGGAGCGTGGTCTTTCCGGTGCCGGTACCCCCGCTGACGATCACGTTGAAGCGGGCTCGGACGAACGCCGCGAGGAGCATCAGCATCTGCTCGTCGAGTGAGCCGAGGTCGATGAGCTCGGGGAGGGTGTACGCGCGGGGGAAGCGGCGGATCGTGAGGGTGGGGCCGGTGAGGGCGAGCGGGGGGATGATCACGTTGACGCGCTCGCCGGTGGGGAGGCGGGCGTCGACCATGGGGTTCGATTCGTCGACCCGGCGGTTGACGGTCGAGACGATGCGTTCGATCGTCTGCATCAGCTGGTCGGTGGAGGCGAAGCGCAGGGGCAGTTGCTCCACGCGGCCGCCTCGTTCGACGAAGATCGAGTCGGGGCCGTTGACCATGATCTCCGTGACCGAGGCGTCTGCGAGAAGGGGTTCGAGGACGCCCAGGCCCAGGGCCTCGTCGACGACCCGGCGGATCAGCTGGGAGCGTTCGGCCGAGGAGAGGACCGGGCCCTCCCGGCTGATGATGTGGCCGAGCACGCGTTCCAGGCGGGCCCTGCGGTCGGCGGCGGTCAGGGCCGACATCTCGGCGAGGTCGATCTCTTCGAGGAGCTTGGCGCGGTAGACGGCCACGAGGTGTCCGTCCTCGCGTCCGGCTCCCCCGTCGTCGGGGGCGGCGATACGGGAACGCAGGCTCATCTTCTCGTCAACTCCTCTCGGGGGTCGGGCGTGGGGGCAGCAGTTTCGGTGGTCAGGGGTCGAGGTCGTTCGGCATGGTGGCCGAGCGTTCCACGGCTACGGGGTCGAAGAGGGGGATCACGGAGGGGACGGTGACGACGACCGTGGCGGTGGTGGTGTCCGTGCCGCCGTCTCCCGAGTCGACGGAGGGGTCCAGCCACGCGCTCGCCGCCGCCGCGCCCGCTGCCGCGCCGGTGCCGGGCTGGAGGGACTCGGCGCGGGCGGCTGCGCGGGCGGCCGAGCCGGCCTGGCTGATGCCGTAGCCGATCAGGCCCAGTTGGATCGCCGCCATGCCTACGAGGAGCAGGATGGGGAGGAAGCCGGCGAACTCCAGGATGGAGGAGCCTCGGTCGTTCCAGCGGCGGCCTGTGGGGTGGGGGTTCGCGCGGGGGCGGTGAGTGGGTCGGGGGCGCGCCGGCGCGCGGTGAGTGGGTCGGGGGCGCGCCGGGGGGTGTCCGTCCTCGGAACGGCGCGGAATCGGTTGGCTGGGAAGCGGGGCGAGTTGACGCGCCAACCGCTGCGGGCGGACACCCCCCGACACGCCCCCTTCTCGCCGTACGCGGCTCTCCCTACGGCGGGGGTGCTGCTGCGTGTTCGCGGGTGCCTCGGCTTTCCGGCCGTGGGGGTGGAGCGCCGATTCGCCGGGGGTTCGGCCGGTCATGGCGTGTCCCCCTCCAGTGCCGCGCCCGCCTCGCCGTTGACCGTCCAGCCCGTGTCGAAGCCGGGGAAGAAGAGGGGGACGTTGGCCTCGACCTCGGCTCGCATGACGGGGCCGGCGGGGGCGCAGTCGATGGAGGTGTCGCTCCAGGCGCCCGGGAGGTTCGCGCTGCCCGCGGTCTCGCAGGCGCCGGCGACGTCGCCGTCGACCGCGTACGCGGCGGTGGCGGCGCGGGCGGCCTCGTCGGCGGCGTTTCCGGCGAGGGAGTAGGTGTAGCCGTAGAGGGCCGCCTGCCAGAGGATCGTCATGGTGATCAGGATCAGCGGGAGCATGCCGGCGAATTCGAGGGTCGCCGAGCCCCGGTCGCCTCCTTTGCGGCGCAGGACGAGGGCGCCCCGGTCGGAGGAGGACCTGCGGCGCCGGCCGCCGTGGCCGTGTTCCGGCGGGGCGACCAGTTCCAGTTCGCCGGCCAGGGCCCAGAGTGCCTGTTTGACGACGGAGCGGGCGTCGAGGTCCTGGAGGCGGCCCGCGTCGACCACGGCCTGGAGTTCCTTGAAGGCGGCGGGGACGGCGGCGCGGGCCACCTTGGTGCCGGTGACCTTCTCGACCAGGGGCGGTTGGATCTCCGTGGCGCGGGAGAGGCGGTTGACGACCGTCAGGGTCTCCTCGGCCTTGCGGATCTGGAGGCGGTCCCAGAGGCGGACCATGCGTTTGGCGGCGCGGACCGCGACGACGTCCGGGGTGACCAGCAGGAGGGCCTGGTCGGCCATCTCGACGGCCGCCGCGGTGGCCGCGTTCATCTGGGAGCCGCAGTCGACGACCACCACGTCGTGCCGGGAGCGGAGGGTGGCCACCACCTGGCGGGCCACCCGGTCCGTCACCTCCTCGCCGCGTTCGCCCTCGGCGGGGGCGAGGAGGAGGGAGACACCGGTGTCGTGGGCGTAGACGGCCTCCTGGAGCACCCGGGGGTTGAGGTCGGTGATGCCGGCCAGGTCGGCGATCGAGCGGCGGAACTGCACGTCGAGGTACGAGGCCACGTCCCCCGACTGGAGGTCGAGGTCGAGCAGGGCGACCGTACGGCCGGACGCGCGGGCCGCGAGGGCGAGTTGGACGGCGGTCACGGTCGCGCCGACACCGCCCTTGGCCCCGCTGACCGTGACGACGGTGCCGCCGGGGCCCGCGTACAGCTCGGGCGCGCCGCTGCCCAGGTGGCGTCGCATGCCCGCCGACCAGGCGGCGGCGGCCTGGACACGCTCGGCGAGGGCCTCGTAGGAGAGCGGGAGCTGGACGATGCCCCGGGCGCCGGAGTCCATGGCGGCGGTGAGGACGCCGGTGCTGGTGTCGGAGGTGACGAGCACGACGCCGACCGCCGGGAAGCGCAGGACGAGATCGCGGACCAGGTCCAACGCCGGTACCGGGCCGATCCGTTCGTGGACGAGCACCACCTCCGGCAGCTCGTCCAGCGAGTCGGCGGCCAGCCGCGCCAGGGTGTCGAGCAGCGCGGTGGAGTCGGAGACGGGCGGTGCCGGTTCCGCGTCGGCGAGCTGGCCGAGGAGGGTGGTGAGGGCGCGGGCCGAGTCGACGTCGCCGGCGGCGGGGAGGATGCGGACGGTCATCGGCGGGTCCCCGTTCGGATGGCGAAGGACGCGGAGGGCGAGGAGATCACGGCGGATGGGCGCGGTTCGGAGGTCTCGGACGGGCGGGGTGCGCCGTGCATCGCGTGCCGGCAGGGTTCGGCGGGTGCCGTCCGGCGCGACCACGCTCCCGGCGCACCGGGGGCCCTCGACCCGCTCGTCGCCCACGGCCCGGTGTGCCGTACCCCCGTGAGCATGCCCAGCCTCGGCATGCCCATCCGCAGGCGCATTCGACGTACCCCCGTTCGAGGTGCCCTCGTACAGACGTTCCGGACCGACCTCATCGCGGGGCCTCCTACTTGTCCTCGTCGAGGGTGTACGAACGGTCGTCCGGTACGACGACGGTGGCCTCGCCGCCCCCGACGAGGGCGAGACGGACGTGCTCGGCGAACGACTCGGCGAAGGCGACGCGCTGGGCGTCGGCGGTGTCGAGCGCGAAGGTGATCGGGACGGCCTCGGTCGCCGTGCGCCGGCGGTCGCTGCTGGACTGGCCCGGTTCGAGCGGGGTCAGCTTGCCGACGTCGAGAACCCGGGCGTCGGCGACCATGAGCTTGGAGGTGTCCTTGCCCGAGTCGCTGTCCTTCTCCTCGAACGTGGCGTAGATGTTGACCAGCGACCCCGGGTTGATCTTGCCGGCGACCCCGGTGGAGGCGTCGATCAGGATGGCGATCTCCTGTTGCCCCGCTTCGAGTTCGGGCCGGTCGACGATCATGTCCGACTGGAGCAGGGAGCCCTTGCTCAGCTGGGTGACGGCGATCTTGCCGCGGATCTCCGCGAGATCGGTGACGGCCGTGCCGGACAGCCACCGCTCCGGCATCGAGATCTTCTCGAACTGGCCCGCCGTCAGCTCCTTGTAGGGCGCGATGTCGCTCTTCAGCCGGTACGCGGTCACCTCGGGCCCGACCTTCGCGTTCACGTCACGGATCACCGAGAGCACCCCGGCGAAGGCGGCCAGGGCGCACAGGGCCGAGAGGACCAGCAGGATGACGCCGCGGCGCTGGCGCGAGTTCACTACATCTCACCTCGTGGGGGCGTGCCGGGCACGTGAGCGGGCCTGCCGCTCGGTCGGGGCGGTGACGGACGGGTCGTACGGCCCTGCGGGCCGGGGGGTCGGCGTACGGCGGTCATGTGCCCCCTCGGGGCAGCGCGCGCACGGGCGGCGGTTCGGGCTCTCGCAGCGGGGCCGCGCAGAACCCGCAGCGGTCGCCGATGAGTTCGAGGCCGCACCAGTGGCAGGTCTCGCGGCGCACGGACGACACGAGCTGGTAGAGCACGGAGACGTCACTGAGGCCGGCGGCGAACTCGACGAGCTTGCCGGTCCCCCACCAGCGCACGGAGCCCTCGGGCAGCGGCACCGGCAGGGACCCCTGCACCTGCCAGGCCGGGGCGAGCGTCCCGGTGACCCAGTCGGAGGGCGGCTGCGGTCCCTGCGCGACGAGCAGCCGGGTGGCGAACTCGGGTCCCGCGAGGGGCTCCTCTTCGGCGGTGTGGAGGCGGACCAGCTGGGGTCGCGGGTTGGCCAGGACGGCGAACTGGGCGCCCGGCAGCCAGGACTTGGCGTGCGACTTCAGTGTGACCGGCACCCGGTCGAGCTTGGCGACGGAACCGAGGTGCGCGCCGGCGTAGATGTAGTGCGCGAGGAGGCGCACGGAGGAGGCGAGCACTCCGGGGCTGAAGTCGCACACGGACAGCTGCCGCAGCTGCTGGGCGAGCAGGGCGACGCCGAGCGGGGGCAGGTCCACGCCGAGCAGGGCGATGCGGTCGCTCTCCAGCACCGAACGGACCGTGTGCAGCCGCCGGGTGACGGCAGCCGCGTCGGAGGACGAGTGGAGGGCGATGACGTAGCCGTGCTGCTCGATGAGCGCGTGCATGCCGTACAGGGACTCTTCGAGGGTCTCCTGCGGCTGTACGACTGCGGGCGGGGTCTGCCGGTCGTGCGGTGGGAGCACCAGGTCGGAACTGGTGACGGCTATCGCGGTCGGCACGCTGCACACCACCCCGTTCACTTCGGCGGAGTGGTCGACCACCGCCTCGGACGGCCCCTGTGGGGAGTGACGTCCGCGTCGACGTCCCTCCCGCATCGTCTTGCATCAGCACCATATCCACGGCATGGCCCGATCAACACTGAATCTCCTTGATCAACTCACGCCGGGTGGGGCCGTATCCACACAGAGTGAGACGCATATGCCTCAACTCGGCAGGCGAGCGGGGGTGTTGGGCTCCACGAACGGGTGAACGGGCCTCGCGCTGGAGTATTGACAACTCTATTGGTCTGGACCAACTTACGAGTATGTTCAGACACAGAAGACACCTACGCACACGGATGAACGCGCCGGGGCGCGAGGGCGGACGGGCGCCGGGGCGGACCCGGCTCCGGTCGGGAGTCGTCGCCGTCTCCCTCGCCCTCGGGTTCTCGCTCGCCGGCGCCGGACAGGCGTCCGCCGCGGACATCAACAACGCCAGGAACGCCGGATTCGAGTCGGGGCTCAGCGACTGGAACTGCTCGGCGGGCAGCGGCACCACGGTCTCCTCCCCGGTGCACGGCGGCGCGGCCGCGCTGCGGGCCACCCCGGCCGGGCAGGACAACGCCCGCTGCACCCAGGCCGTGGCGGTGAAGCCCAACGCGACGTACACGCTCAGCGCCTGGGTGCGCGGCGGGTACGCGTATCTGGGCGCGACCGGGACCGGGACGACCGACGTCTCGACCTGGACGCCCGACTCGACAGCCTGGAAGCAGCTGTCGACCACCTTCACCACCGGCGCCTCGACCACCTCGGTGACGGTCCACACGCACGGCTGGTACGGGCAGGCCGCGTACTACGTCGACGACGTGTCCGTCTTCGGTCCCGACGGCGGGGGCGGCGGCGACCAGCCGCCCACGATCCCGTCCGCCCCGTCCGGGGTGACGGTGTCGGGCTCGACGTCCTCCTCGGTCTCCCTGGCCTGGAACGCGGTGCCGGGCGCCACCGGCTACCAGGTCTACCGGGGCGGCACGAGGGTCCAGTCGGTGACCGGGACCTCGGCCACGGTGACGGGACTGGCGGCCTCCACTTCGTACTCGTTCCAGGTCACGGCGACGAACGCGGCCGGCGAGTCGGCGCGTTCGGCGACGGTGACGGGGACGACGACGGCGGCTCCGGGCGGCGGCACCGGCGTCCCGAAGCACGCGGTGACCGGTTACTGGCAGAACTTCGACAACGGCGCGGCGGTGCAGCGGCTCGCCGATGTCCAGGCGCAGTACGACATCATCGCCGTGGCCTTCGCGGACGCCACCGCCACCCCGGGCGCGGTCGACTTCACCCTCGACTCGGCGGGGCTCGGCGGCTACACCGTCGACCAGTTCAAGGCGGACGTCCGGGCCAAGCAGGCGGCCGGCAAGAAGGTCATCGTGTCGGTCGGCGGCGAGCGCGGCACCGTGGCCGTCAACGACGCGGCCTCCGCGGCGAACTTCGCGGACTCGGTGCACTCCCTGATGCGGACGTACGGCTTCGACGGCGTCGACATCGACCTGGAGAACGGGCTGAACGCGACGTACATGACCCAGGCCCTGCGGTCGCTGTCGGCGAAGGCCGGCCCCTCGCTGGTCATCACGATGGCGCCGCAGACCATCGACATGCAGTCGACGTCGAACGCGTACTTCCGGACCGCGCTGAACATCAAGGACATCCTGACCGTCGTCAACATGCAGTACTACAACAGCGGTTCCATGCTGGGCTGCGACGGCAAGGTCTACAGCCAGGGGTCGGTGGACTTCCTCACCGCCCTCGCCTGCATCCAGCTGGAGAACGGGCTCGCCCCCTCCCAGGTGGGGCTGGGGCTGCCGGCCTCGACACGGGGCGCGGGCAGCGGGTACGTGTCGCCGACGGTGGTGAACAACGCCCTCGACTGTCTCGCCCGGGGCACCGGCTGCGGCTCCTTCCGGCCGCCCAGGACGTACCCCGACCTGCGGGGCGCGATGACCTGGTCCACCAACTGGGACGCCACGGCGGGCAACGCGTGGTCCAGCGCCGTGGGTCCGCACGTGCACGGACTGCCGTAGGCGAGCAGGGATGCCCGGGGCCCTGCCGGGGCGTGTCCCCCCGGCAGGGCCCGTCCGTTGCGGGACCCGTCCGTGCCGGGCCCGTCGGTCAACCCCTTTCGAGCAGATTCGAAAGGCTTGTCCGGCGCGGGAGGGTACGTGAGCATCGGTGGCCCGGTCGGCGGCCGGTCGTGCTCCCGCCGACCGGGGCTCGGCACAGGTGAGAGCAGACCGCCCGCCCTCGCGGACACATGCTGTCCGCGAGCCTTCCCACCCTGGACTCATGACAGACAACAGCGTGCGCAGCCACCGGATCGACATCCCTCAGGCCCAGCTGGACGATCTGCACACCCGCCTGGACCTCACCCGCTGGCCCGACGAACTCCCGGACGCGGGCTGGGCGTACGGCACCTCCCTGCCGTACCTCCGCGACCTCGCCACGTACTGGCGCGACACCTACGACTGGCGCGAGCACGAGGCCGCCCTCAACGAGATCCCGCAGTACGTCACCGAGATCGACGGCGCGCGGGTGCACTTCCTGCACGTCCGCTCCGCCCGGCCGGACGCGCTGCCGCTGATCCTCACGCACGGCTGGCCGGGCTCGATCGTGGAGTTCCTCGGCGTGATCGACCTGCTGAGCGACTTCCATCTGGTGATCCCCTCCATCCCCGGATTCGGGTTCTCCGGGCCCACCCGGGAGAAGGGCTGGAACGTCTCCCGGGTCGCCCGCGCCTGGGCGGAGCTGATGCGCCGGCTCGGCTACGAGCGCTACGGCGCCCAGGGCGGCGACCTGGGCGCGCTGGTCTCCCCCGCGCTGGCCCGCGTCGCCCCGGAGGCGGTGGTCGGGGTCCATGTGAACGCCGCGTCGATTGGGTTCATCCCGCTCGGCCCGGTGGACGAGGACGAGCGGAAGGGGCTCGACGAGCGGGAGCTGCGGAGCCTGGCGAGCATCGCCGAGTTCACCACGGACGGCTTCGGCTACAACGCCCTGCAGTCGACCCGTCCGCAGACACTGTCGTACGGCCTCACGGACTCCCCCGTCGGTCAGCTCGCCTGGATCGCGGAGAAGTTCCAGGCGTGGACGCACTCCTCGGCCGCGCTGCCGGAGGACGCGGTCGGCCGGGACACCCTGCTCACCAACGTGATGCTGTACTGGCTGACCGGCACGGCCGGTTCGGCGGCCCGGATGTACTACGAGAACAGCCATGTCCCGGACTGGTTCCCGACGGCGACCTCCGGGGTGCCGACCGCGGTGGCCAACTTCGGGGAGGACGTGGCGATCCGTCACTGGGCCGAGCAGGTCAACACCGTCGTACGGTGGACGGAGTTCGACCGCGGCGGCCACTTCGCGGCCCTGGAGGAGCCGGACCTGCTGGCGTCGGACGTACGGGGGTTCTTCGCCTCCCTGCGCTGAGGCGCGGGAGGGGATCAGCCCATCGGGCGGTAGTGGCCGAGCACCTGGGCGAGGTGGGGGAACCACTGGTGCAGGCGTTCGCGGGGCCTGGCCTCCACCGAGCACTCGAAGAAGCCGCCGTCGAGGTGGATGACGGCGACCATCAGGGCCTTGCCGTTGCCGCTCGCCTTGTAGTGGACGCTGCGGATCTCGGACCACGAGAAGTCGACGGAGACACCGTGGTCCTCGAAGGCGACCCCGTTGACGTCGACGACGACGGAATTGTGCCGGTCGACGGCCAGGAACTCCGGGCCCTGCTGCGGCTGGCCGTACGGCTGCGGCGCCTGGGCGTACGGCTGCGGGGCCTGGCCGTACGGCTGCGGGGCCTGGCCGTACGGCTGGGGTACTTGGGCGTAAGGCTGCGGCGGGGGCGCGTACGGCGGGCCGGGAGGCGCGGGCGGGGGCGCGTACGGCGGGGGCGGGGGGCCGAAGCCCTGCCCGCCGCCCGGTGGCGTCCCCGGCTGCTGCGGCGGCGGTGGCGGCTGGTGCCCCTGTCCCGGCTGGTCCATGGTGTGTGTCCTCTGCCCCGTTGGTGTGACTCGTACCGCACCGTATCTCTCGCCCTCGGGTGAAACATTCCCCGGGGGCCACCGCATCAAGGGAGTGAGAGGCGACAACGCGAGTCCGTTCAGGGGGAGCCACGCATGAGACCAGTCCGCGCGGACGGATACCAGGAGTTCGCGACGGCGCGTGCGGGCCATCTGTACCGGTCCGCGTGTCTGCTCACCGGTGGGGACACCCATCTCGCCGAGGACCTGGTGCAGGAGACGCTCGGCCGGTTGTACGTGAAGTGGGGGCGGGTGCGTCGGGCGGACAACCCGGCCGGCTATGCCCAGACCGTGCTGACCAGGACGTTCCTCGCCCATCAACGGCGGCGCAGCAGCCGTGAGCGGGCCACCGACGTGTTCCCGGACGGGCCCGCCGCGCCGGGCGTCGACACGTCCCTGCGGCTCACTCTCGTCGAGGCGCTGGCCCAACTGCCGCCCAAGGACCGGGCCGTGATCGTCCTGCGCTACTGGGAGGACCGGTCCGTCGAGGAGACCGCCGCGGCGATGAACGCCAGCTCGGCCGCGGTGCGCACCCGGTGCGTCCGCGCGCTGGCACGGCTGCGCGCCCTGCTCGGCGACACCGTCGGCGAGTACGCCACGCCCTGAGCGGACCCCGAACGTCGCGCCCCGCACCCACCGACACCAGCACACCCACCTCGCAGAAACGGCGGTTCGTCATGCCCCAGGAACAGCACGAAGACCTCTTCGAGGGCAGGCTCGGTGACGCCCTGCGCCGGGTCGGCGATGCCTACGAGACCGATCACCAGGCGATGGTCGGCGCAGGAGCCGTACGGGGCCGCAGGCTGCTGTTCCGCCGGCGGGCGGCGATGCTGGGCGGGGTCGCCGGGATCGCGCTCGTCGGGGTGGGCGGGGCACTGCTGCTGCCGGGAGCCGGCGACGGCGGCGGGAGGCAGTCCGTGGCGGCGGACCGGTCCACCGAGCCGGGAGTCAGCGACGACGACGGCGCGGTGTCCGGCGCGGAACTGGTCCGCATGCTCAAGGAGCTGCTGCCGGACGGGAAGTTCCGCGGGGAGTCCGCGCGGGGCACGAGCGCGGACGGACCGCCGTACGCCCAGGTCGTGTACGACGACGGCAAGGGCAGGGCGGCCGTCCAGCTGGCGCTCGGGCGGGTCGAGCCCGACAGCGAGTACGCCCGTCAGCTGACCGAATGCCCGGACAAGACGTCCGTCGCGTACGACTCCTGCGAGGAGAGCACCCTGCCGGGCGGCGCGCGGCTGATGCTCTTCCAGGGCTACGAGTACCCGGACCGCCGGGTGGACACCAAGCACTGGTACGCCCAGTTGGTCGACCCGGCGGGGTACGAGGTCAGCGTCATGGAGTGGAACGCCGCGGCGCAGAAGGACGCTCCGGTCACCCGTGCCGAACCGCCGCTGTCCCTTGCCGCGTTGAAGGCGATCGTCAGGGATCCGGGCTGGCAGGCCGTCGCCGACGCGATCACGGAGAAGCCCGAGAAGGGCGGCCCGCAGGAGAACCAGGAGGACCAGGGGGAGAAGGAGGAGTCGTCGACGGTTCCCCCCGGGGGCGGGTCCCTCGATGCCCCGGTCGTCGAGGGCGAGGCCATTCGCAGGACCCTCGTCAGCCTCCTTCCCGACGGCGTCGATGTCGTCGGCGAGGACAGCCAGGTGTCGGACTTCGCGTACGTCGTCCTCGACGACGGCAAGGGGCGGAGCCTGGTGCAGGTCAACGCCCAGCCGGGCATGGCGGATCTCGCGGACTCGCTGTTCGGCACGGACGCCGAGACCCTGCCCGACGGCACGAAGGTCGTCGAGAGGAAGCAGCCCGGGGAGAAGGGCGGCGAGGGGGTCGTCATGTGGACCGTGGACACGCTCCGCACGGACGGGCTGCGGGTCGTGGTCAGCGCCTTCAACTCCGGCGCCCAGCACACCGCCGCGACCCGTCAGACCCCCGCGCTCACCATGGCTCAGCTGAGGGAGATCGCCACCAGCGAGCGGTGGAAGTCGCTCGGCTGACGGCCCGGCGTCAGAAGAAGTCGGCCCACGGCTGGTCCCAGATCTGCTTCACGGCCAGGACGAGGAACAGCAGGCCCGCGACGGCCAGCATGCCGTTGCTGACGATGCCGTTGCGCCATTCCCGGGGTGTGCGGGAGGAGTTGAGGAGCCAGAGGAGGGTGGCGGCGAGGAACGGCAGGAAGGCCGCGCCGAGGACGCCGTAGAGGATGATCAGGCGGAACGGCTGGCCCTGGAAGAGCAGGACGATGGGCGGGAAGGTGAGCCAGAGCAGGTAGGCGCGGAACGGCCAGGACTTCTCGTGCCGGCCTGAGGCGACCTCCTCGCCCGTCACCGACTCCTTCCTGCGGAAGCGCGCCACGAAGTCCGCGAACATCAGGCTCACGCCGTGCCAGACGCCGATGAGGGAGGTGTACGAGGTGGCGAAGAAGCCGATCAGGAAGAACTTGGCGGTGGCCGTGCCGTACTCCTCGGCCAGGATGTCACCGAGCTGGATGAGGCCCTTGTCGCCGGAGGCGATGGCGATGTTCGCGGAGTGCAGCAGTTCGGCGCCGACGAAGAGCATCGAGATCACGAAGATGCCGGTCGTGATGTAGGCGACCCGGTTGTCCAGGCGCATGACCTTCATCCAGCCGGTGTTCGTCCAGCCCTTGGCGTTGACCCAGTAGCCGTACGCGGCCAGCGTGATCGTGCCGCCGACGCCGCCGATCAGGCCGAGGGTGTTGAGGATCGAGTCCTTCTCGTCGGGCAGGACGGGCAGCAGCCCGGCGAACGCGTCGCCGAGGTTGGGGGCGACGCGGATCGCCAGGTAGACCGTGACCAGGAACATGACGCCCACCAGGACCGTCATGACCTTCTCGAAGACCTCGTACTTGTTGAACCAGACGAAGACCAGGCCGCTCAGGCCGCACAGCACGGCCCACCACTTGAGGTCCATCACGTCCGGGAACAGCGCCTGCAGGGGCAGGGCGCTGGAGGACATCGCGGCGGCGCCGTAGACGAAGCCCCAGATCACGACGTAGACGACGAAGAACCACGTCGTCCAGCGGCCGAGGCTGGCCCAGCCGTCGAAGAGGGTGCGGCCGGTGGACAGGTGCCAGCGGCCCGCCGCCTCGGCCAGGGAGATCTTGACGAGGCAGCCGATGACGGCGGCCCACAGCAGGGTGTAGCCGAAGTTGCTGCCGGCGATCAGGGTCGCGACCAGGTCGCCGGCGCCGACACCGGTCGCCGCGACGACGATGCCGGGGCCGATGTACTTCCAACTGGATCTACGGGGTGGGGGGTTGGTGTCGGATGTTGCGGGTGTATCGGTGGGGTTTCCCGTGGTGTCCGCCATGAGGGTCAAGAAACCCCAAGGGGCCGCATCGGGCAAGAGGGCCCGCACCGACGCCCCCGAAGGGGCGCGGGGAACTGCGCGACCAGCCACGACGACGCCGCTGACGACCGACGACCTCAGCGGCCGGTGGCCGGTGGCCGGTGGCCGGTGGCCGGTGGCCGGTGGCCGGTGGCCGGTGGCCGGTGGCCGGTGGCCGGTGGCTTCGGTGCCGGATGTCACCGAAGCCGCCGGCCCCGTCGAACCGCTCGACCCGGCGGAGCTACACGCAGCCGTCCGCCCCGCACGTGCCGAGTTCGAACCACACGGTCTTGCCCGAGCCGTCCTGCCGGCAGCCCCAGCGCCCGGCCAGCGCGTCCACCAGGAACATCCCCCGGCCGCTCTCCGATATCTCCGTCACCCGGCGCACCCGGGGCGGGCGGCCGTCCGTGTCCGACACCTCGCAGCGCAGTACTCCGTGGGCGGCCGACAGGGTCAGCTTCAGTCGGCTCTCCGCGTGCACCAGCGCGTTGGTGACCAGTTCGCTCACCAACAGCTCCGCCGTGTCGGTCTGGTCGAGCAGACCCCATCCCTCCAGCTGCCTGCGCACCTGCGCGCGGGCCTGTGCGGCGACGGTGGGACGGGGGTCGTACTCGACACTCAAGTGGCCCGCACCCATGGGGGGTTGGGGGTACGAGGCGAAATGGGGGCCGGAATCCGGAAGGAGACCCCCGGAGAGTTGCAGCATGCTTCCAGGGTTGCCGCCACGCGTACGCGGCACACGGGGAGGACTACCCGTTTCCGGCCCTGCATATACCTGTTTCCCGCCCGGGTACGTCCGCAATTGGGGACCTACGCGGCTGATGGGCGTGTACGCGGTTGTGTACGGCTTACGCGCGACCTGAACTCCCGGCCCGTTCGCCCCTGTTCCGGCCATCTCGCCCCCTGCCCGCACCAGCCCACTCTTGACCTGGTCATGCCAGACCCGCACCATGAGCGCCACACCCGCACCAGGGCCCGGCCGGGCACCCCCACGGTCACCGGCCGGACCCGAGGCACGTCGCAAGGATCCACCCCCCGCTCCACTCCCCACTTCCGGAGACCCCGGAATTCCTGGAGAAACAAGGAGACTCGATGCGACTCCGCATACGCGGCAGGGCGGCCACGCCCGACGGCACCGGCAGAAGATCCGGTCGCCGCACCGCCGCCCTCGCCACCCTGCTGGCGCTGGCCCTCGCGGCCCCGGTCGCCGCGACCACCACGGACGCGACGGCGACCAGCGCCGAGCGGCCGAAGGCCTCGGCCGACGACATCCGTCAGTACGAGGTCCACATGCACTCGGACAGCAAGTCCCGCACGGCACTGCAGCAGGCCGGGGTGACCGTGGACGACGCCGACGACCACTCGGTGTTCGTCTCCGGACGCGCGGACCAGATCAAGAAGCTGAAGCAGCAGGGCTACGAGATCACCCCGCTCGGCGCCGCCCCGGACCGGTCGAACGGCGAGGACGACGTACGGCTCTTCGACTTCCCGTCCGCCGACTCCCGCTACCACAACTACGCGGAGATGACGAACGAGATCAACTCCGTGGTCGCGGCGAACAGTTCGATCGCCAGCCAGCGGGTCATCGGCACCTCGTACCAGGGCCGGAACATCGTCGCGATCAAGATCAGCGACAATGTCGGCACGGACGAGGCCGAGCCCGAGGTGCTGTTCACCCACCACCAGCACGCCCGTGAGCACCTCACCGTCGAGATGGCGCTCTACCTGCTCAACGAGCTGACCTCGGACTACGGGACCGACTCCCGAGTCACCAACATGGTGAACAACCGCGAGATCTGGATCATCCCGGACATCAACCCGGACGGCGGCGAGTACGACGTCGCCACCGGCTCGTACCGCTCGTGGCGCAAGAACCGGCAGCCCAACAGCGGTTCGTCGGCCGTCGGCACCGACCTCAACCGCAACTGGAACTACCGCTGGGGCTGCTGTGGCGGCTCGTCCGGGTCCACGTCCTCGGACACCTACCGGGGTACGGCCGCCGAGTCGGCGCCCGAGGTGAAGGTCGTCGCCAACTTCGTGCGCAGCCGGGTCGTCGGCGGGGTCCAGCAGATCAAGACCGGTATCGACTTCCACACCTACAGCGAGCTGGTGCTGTGGCCGTTCGGGTACACGACCGCGGACACGGCGACCGGGATGACGGCGGACGACCGCAACGCGTTCGCGACGGTCGGCGGGAAGATGGCCGCGAGCAACGGGTACACGCCCGAGCAGTCCAGCGACCTCTACATCACGGACGGGTCGATCGACGACTGGCTGTGGGGCAACCAGAAGATCTTCGGGTACACCTTCGAGATGTATCCGGGGTCGGCGTCGGGGGGTGGGTTCTATCCGCCCGACGAGGTCATCGCCCGGGAGACCGCGCGGAACCGGGACGCGGTGTTGCAGCTGCTGGAGAACTCGGACTGCATGTACCGGTCGATCGGCAAGGAAGCGCAGTATTGCGCCTAGGCTGCGCCGCTTGAGCGGGTGAGAGCTCGGGGACTTCTGTCAGTGGGGAACTGCGGGACCGTTGTGGCTGGTCGCGCAGTTCCCCGCGCACCTTACGGGGCGTCGTCCTCGGGCTCCTCCTCGTCGGAACCGTCGTCGAAGTAGGCGTCGAGGACCTCGTCGATCTGCTTCTCCCAGGCCGCGTGCTCCGACTTGGCCTTGGCCTCGATCTCCAGGAAGTACCAGCGGCGGTCGGGGGTGTGGACCGTGATGGTGAAACGCTTGCCGAAGCGGGGGGACTCCGTCTCGATCGCGCCGATCTCGTCCCAGGTGAAGTCACACTCCTGGTCGTCCAGACGCAGCCGTACGCCACTGGCGTCCGCGATGATCTTCGCGCGGCGGTCGGCGGCCTCGAAGACGGGGCCGTCCGGTGCGGCCTCGCCGGCGGCGCCCTCGGCTTCGTCGTCCTCTTCGGCTGCGGCC
Source organism: Streptomyces sp. ATCC 21386 (assembly GCF_018728545.1). Taxonomy (NCBI): domain Bacteria; kingdom Bacillati; phylum Actinomycetota; class Actinomycetes; order Kitasatosporales; family Streptomycetaceae; genus Streptomyces; species Streptomyces sp. ATCC 21386. Next base: position 1,293,094 of record NZ_JAAVVL010000001.1, on the reverse strand, counting down.
TCGGCCTCGGCTTCGGCCGAGGGCTTCCCGGACGTGGACGGCTCGTCCCGGGCCGGGGCAGCCTCGTCCGCCTCACCGGTCTCCGCCGGTTCGGCGGACTCCGTCGGCTTGATGTCCTCCGGCTCCTCCTGCTTCTCCTTCTTCACGGACACCGGGGCCGTGAGTCCGGGGATGTGCGACGGGTCGACCGCGGCGGCGGCCAGGGGCTGGTTGTTCGAACCGATACGCTGCTCCACAGCGGGCAGTATGGTCGACGACCCTGTGTCGGGGACAGTCGGGCCAGGCATATGTCCGTATCTGGGTTTCACAGCGTTCAGCGAAATTCTTGCGAGGAACCCCGGGCCTTTACGTCTGGGAGGAATCGCATCGTGTGTGGGGGCGACGCGGAGCGTCGCAGAGTCGGGAGTTGGGGCGCGGAGCGCCCGCAGGACTGTCTGGCGAAGCCGGGGCGCTGTCGAACGTGCGGCCGGTGGGTCGCTGCATGGCGGGGCAGGTGTGCGGAAGCGGTCTGTATGTGCGGGCGGCTGTGTAGGTTCGGGTGGCATGAAGCTGGTGGTGCAGGTCAAGCTGTTGCCGACACCCGATACAGGCGGCGGCGCTTGAGGCGACCCTGCACGCCTGCAACGAGGCGGCGTCCTGGGTGTCCGAGGTGGCATTCGCCAAGGATGTGAAGCGGAACTTCGCGCTGCGGGCAGATCGCCGACCGGACCGTCTCCCTCTGGACGTTGTCGGGGAGGGTGAAGGGGGTGGCGTTCACCGTCTCTCCGGAGCAGCTGGCCCGGCTGGCCCTGTACCGCAAGGGCGAGTCCGACCTGCTGTACCGGGACGGCATGTCGTTCCTGAACGCCACCTGCGAGATCCCCGAAGCCGAACCGAACGCGGATCCGGACGGTTTCCTCGGCATCGACCTGGGGATCGTGAACATCGCCACCACCTCGGACGGTCAGATCATGGCCGGACGCGACCTCAACCGGGACGGCTGCGCGAACGCACGCTACGCACCAAGCCGCAGAAGAAGAACACCCCGTCCGCCCGGCGTCGGCTGAAGAGCCGAATGCGGCCATATCGACAGAGCGAACCGGGTCTCCCAGGCCTGGTTCGCGTGCCGGTCCTGCGGATTCGTTGATCACGCGGATCGCAACGGCTCCCGCAACATCCGCGCCCGCGCGGAAGAGTTGTGGCGACGCGGGGCGCAGTCAACCGCCCCAGACCCACCCCCGAGATCCGGGGGCGGGACCGGACGCAAGCGCAGCACCACAGCCAGTGGCGCCCGCTGTGCAAGCCCGGGACTTTAGCCCCCGGTCGTTGACACGAACACGCTCAATACCGCCGCTACCGCGAAACCCGCCAGCGACAGCACCGTCTCCAGGACCGTCCAGGTCCTGAGGGTGTCGCGTTCGCTGATGCCGAAGTACTTGGCGACGATCCAGAAGCCGCCGTCGTTGACGTGCGAGGCGAAGATCGAGCCCGCCGAGATGGCCATGATGACCAGGGCGACGAAGGCCTGGGAGTGGTCGCCCCCGGCGAGGAGGGGCGCGACGATGCCGGCCGTGGTCACGATCGCCACCGTCGCCGAGCCCTGGGCGACCCTGAGCACCACCGAGAGCAGGTAGGACAGGACGATCACGGGCAGGCCCACGTCGTTGAACGTGTCCGACAGTGCCTGCGCCACGCCGCTCGCCTTCAGCACGGCGCCGAAGACGCCGCCCGCGCCGACCACCAGCAGGATGTTGCCGACCGGCTTGAGGGAGGACGTCGACACCGTCTCCAGCGACTTGCGGGACCAGCCGCGGCGGATGCCGAGCAGGTAATACGCGAGGAGCAGGGCGATCGTCAGCGCGACGAAGGGGTTGCCGAAGAACTCGATCACCGAGCGGAGCGTGGAGGGGTCCAGGGCGATCGAGGAGAACGTCGCGGCGAGGATGAGGAGGAGGGGTGTGCCGATGATGAGGAAGACCGTGGTGAGCGGGACCGGGTGCTCCGTGGGCACCACGCCCGCCGCGCGCTGTTCGTCGATCACCGCCTGACGGGACTCCTCGGCGGCCTCGACCATGTCCTGGGGTACGGGGACGAAGATACGGCGGCCGATCCACGCGGAGAACGCCCAGGCGGCCAGTACGGCGGGGATGCCGCAGACGAGGCCCATCAGGATGACCCAGCCGAGGTCCACGTGGAGGAGGCCCGCGGCTGCCACCGGGCCCGGGTGCGGGGGCAGGAAGGCGTGGGTCATCGACAGGCCGGCGAGCAGCGGGAGGCAGTAGAGCAGGATCGACTTGCCCGAGCGCTTGGCGGCGGCGTAGACGATCGGGGCGAGGACGAAGATGCCGACGTCGAAGAAGACCGGGATGCCGAAGATCAGGCCGGTCAGGCCCATCGCCAGCGGGGCGCGTTTCTCGCCGAAGAGGTTCAGGAGGCGGGAGGCCAACACTTCGGCACCGCCGCTGACTTCGAGGATCGCGCCGAGCATCGTGCCCAGGCCGATGATGATCGCGACGTGGCCGAGGATGCCGCCCATGCCGGACTCGATGGTCGAGACGGCGTCGCTTCGCTGGACGGTGCCGAAGAGTTCGGTGACGGAGAGTCCCGCGGCGAGGCCGACGGCTATGGAGACGGCGAGGAGGGCGACGAAGGGCTGGAGTCTGGTCCTGATGATGAGGAAGAGGAGGAGGGCTATGCCGAGGGCGGCGACGGTGAGGAGGCCGGCCGTGCCGTCCATGAGGAGGAGCAGGCCGCCGGTGTGTGGGGGTGTTTCGGGCATGGGGGTCCTCTGGGTGGGGGTCCTCTGGATGGGAGCCCACTGGGTGGGGGCATGCGGATTCTGGGCAGGGGGGATCGCAAGAGAGGCCGGGTGCGGGTTGTGTGGGGTTGCTCGCGCAGTTCCCCGCGCCCCTGCAGGGCCTTGCGGCCCTTCGGGCGCGGGGGCGGGACTCAGGCGTCCAGGACCGCCAGTGCGTCGATCTCGATCAGGAGGCCCGCCGGGAGGCCGACGTAGACCGTCGTACGGGCGGCCGGGGCCGTGGTGAAGTGCTGGGCGAAGTACTCGTTGTAGATCGCGTTCATCTCGGCGAAGTGGTCCACGTCCGTGAGGTAGACGCGGATCATCATCACGTCGTCCCAGGTGGCGCCGCCCTCTTCCAGGATCGCCCGGACGTTGGCGAGGGTCTGGAGGGTCTGTTCGCGCAGGGTGGGGCCGGCGGGGGTGGGGGGCTCGCCCTCGACGGCGGGGAGGAAGCCGACCTGGCCCGCGACCTGGAGGATGTTGCCCTTCCGGACACCGTGGGAGAACTTCGCGGGGGGTGCGGTGTGGGTCTTCGGGGTGAGGGCGATCTTGTCGGTCATCGGGGATCCTTGTCCGTCATACGGGGGCTGACGTGGGGGTTCTGCCGGAGTACTCGCTGCTGATCGCGTCCGCGGTGCGGCGGACCAGCGGGAGCAGGGTGAGGAGTTCGTCGGCGGTGACGACGACGTTGGGCGCCGAGACCGACATCGCGGCGACGACCCGGCCGTCGGTGCCCCGGATGGGCGCGGCGACGCAGTTGATGGACTCCTCGTGGCCGCCGAGGTCGGTGGCCCAGCCCTGTTCGCGGACCCGCGCCAACTCCTTGAGGAAGGCGGGGGCGTTGGGGGTCGAACGGGACGTGTACAGGGGGTAGTCGAGCTTCTCCGCGAGGGCTCGGCGCTCGGCCTCGGAAAGGTCGGCGAGGCACAGCTTGGCGACGGCGGCGACCGTGATGGCGACCGGCTTGCCGATCCGCGAGTACATCCGGACCGGGTAGCGGCTCTCCACCTTGTCGATGTAGAGGACCTCGTTCTCCTCGTGGACGGCGAGGTGGACGGTGTGGCCGCACTGCTCGTTGAGGCGTACCAGGTGGGGGTGGGCGATCTCGCGGATGTCGAGGTTCTCCACGGCCTCCTGGGCGAGGGCGAAGAGACGGGCGCCGAGGCGGTAGCGCTGGTCGGACTGGCGGTAGACCAGGCCGTGTTCGTGGAGGGTGCGCAGGAGGCGCAGGGCCGTGGACTTGTGGACGCCCAGGCGGTCGGCGACCTGGCCGAGGTCGGCGGGGCCTTCGGCGAGCAGCGGCAGGATGCTCAGCGCGCGGTCGACGGTCTGGCTCATGGGGTGTGTCCCTCCTCCTCGGCCCGGTCCGGTACGTCAGTCCAGCCGGGGGCGAGTCGAAGTCTCCCCCACGCGTCGTCGTCCAGGGCGGCGAGGCGGTCGGCGTGGCCCCGCCGGGGTGGGGTGGCGAGGTCGCCCGGGGCGGTGAGGGCGGCGGCGGCCATGAGGTGCCCGTGCCGGAGGCGGTCGCGGGCGGGGAGCCCGCGGAGCGTGGCGGAGAGGAACCCGGCGGCGAAGGCGTCACCGGCCCCGACCGCCGCGGCGACACGGACCGCGGGGGCGGGGACGAAAGCGGTCGTGTCCGTGGGTGGCCGGGTGCGCGCCGTCGTGGGCTCGCCCTCGGAAGGGACTGGGTCGGGGGCGCGCCGGGGGGTCTCCGTCCTCGGTCCGGCGGGCGCCGTCGGGTGGGGTTGTGCTCGGTGGTGGACGTCGGCCGCTGCGGGCGGACACCCCCCGGCACGCCCCCTTCCGTCCGCGCGCGGCTGATCCTCCGGTGAGGGCGTGCGTGCGAACAGGGTGGCTCCGTGGGCTCCCTGTTTCACCACCAGGGTGGAGGGCTCCGGGAGGAGGGCGCGGATGGCGGTGGGGCCGCCCGTGACGCCCCACGCTTCCTCCGCCTCGTCCTCACCGACGAACACGAGGTCGGCGCCGCGTGCCAGTTCGAGCAGGACGTGGGGGCCGTCGGTGTCGCGCCACAGGCCTGGGCGGTGGTTGACGTCGAAGGAGACCACGGGGTGGTGGGCGGGGCGCGGGGCCGTCAGGGCGCGGAGCAGGCGCAGGCAGTCGTCGGAGAGGGCCGCCGTGATGCCGGAGAGGTGCAGGACGCGACCGGCGCGCAGGGCGGTGAGGGCCACCGTCCGCGTCGACATCGCCGAGGCGGCCGAACCGGCGCGGTAGTAGGCGACTTCGTGGGCGCCCGTGGCGCGGTCGCCGGCCGTGCGGAAGTACACGCCCGTGGGCCGTACCGGGTCGCGCCGCACGGACGACACGTCGACGCCGTAGGAGCCGATCTCCTGCACCAGGTGGTCGCCGAAGCCGTCCGCTCCGACCCGGCTGACCCAGCGCGCCGTGTGGCCCGCGGCGGCCAGCATGCAGGCCACGTTGGACTCCGCTCCGCCGATGGCCCGGTCGAAGGAGGGCACGTCGGCGAGGCGCCCGGGGCGGGTGGGCAGGAAGGTGACCATGGACTCGCCGAGCGCGACGACATCGACGACGTCGGGAGCGGCGGCGTCGGGGGTGCGGAGTCCGTCGGCGGTCACGATGGTGAGGGCTCCTCGTCGCGTCGACGGGCCCCGGGGCGGGGCGGCACCGTTGACCCGGCGCTGGCTGGGATATTAGATAGCCGTGAGCGTCATACGCAATGGGTGTTGCATCTGCTGCAACGCAACTGGTCAGGGAGGTCCCGTGGGTGTCGAGAGTGGCGAAGTGACGGGCCGGCTGGCGCGGGAGCGCGTCGACCAACGCTTCAAGGGCCTTCCGCCGGACGCCGACGGCCTGACGGTGGCCGAGCTGACCGCGCAGCGCCGGAACCTGTTCACGGGCGGCTTCACCACCCCGGTGCTCGCCCTCTCCGCCGAGCGCCTGGAGCACAACCTGGCGCTGATGGAGGCGTACTCCGCGCGCCACGGCCTCGCCTTCGCCCCGCACGGCAAGACGTCCATGGCGCCACGGCTCTTCTGGCGGCAGATCGAGCACGGCGCCTGGGGCATCACCCTCGCCGTGCCCCACCAGGTGCGTGTGGCCCGAGAGTTCGGCATCGAGCGGGTCTTCCTGGCCAACGAACTCGTCGACCGAGCCGCCCTGCGCTGGATCGCCGACGAGCTGACGGCCGACCCGGACTTCCGGTTCGTCTGCTACGTGGACTCGGTGCGTGGCGTGGAGCTGATGGACGCGGCGCTACGGGGCCCCGCGCGCCCGGCGCGTCCCGTGGACGTCGTCGTGGAGCTGGGCGCCGGCGAGGGCGCGCGGACCGGTGTGCGCACGGAGGCCGAGTGCGCGGTGGTCGCGGACGCGGTGGCCGGGGCGGACACGCTGCGGCTGGTCGGGGTCGCCGGGTACGAGGGCGAGGTACCGGACGCGAACCCGGAGCGGGTGGCGGCGTGGCTGCGCCGGCTCACCGCGCTGGCCGTCGACTTCGACAAGGCGGGGCGGTTCGCGGGCCTGGACGAGGTGATCGTCAGTGCGGGCGGCAGCGCCTGGTTCGACACGGTGGCCGAGGTCTTCGCCGAGCTGCCCGACCTGTCCGTGCCCGTGCTGAAGTTGCTGCGGTCCGGCGCGTACGTCTCGCACGACGCCGGGCACTACCGCCGGATCACCCCCTTCAACCGGATCCCCGAGGAGGGCGCCCTGGAGCCGGCCTTCCGGCTCTGGGCCCAGGTCGTCTCCCGCCCCACCCCCGAGCAGGCCTTCGTCAACGCGGGCAAGCGCGACGCCGCGTACGACCTCGATCTGCCGTCGGCGGAAGTGGTGCGGGACGCGGGGACGGGCGCGGTCCGCGAGGCCGCCGGGATCACGGTGACGGGTCTGTCGGACCAGCACGCGTGGCTGCGCACGGAGTCCGGCGCGGAGCTGGAGGTCGGTGACTGGGTGGGACTGGGGCTGTCGCATCCGTGCACGTCGTTCGACAAGTGGAAGCTGATTCCGGTGGTGGAGGCGGACGGGACCGTGACGGACTACGTCCGCACGTATTTCTGACCCCGGCCGCTTCCGGCTCCGGCCGCCGAGCCCTGAAAGGTGCCCCGCATGGACGAACGGGTAGCGCGCATGGACGAACTGGTCTTCCGTGACGCCGAGGTCGTGGACGGCTCCGGCGACGCGTCCTACCGCGCCGACGTGGTCGTGGCGGGCGGCCGGATCACGTCGATCGTCAAGGAGGCGGCCGCGGCGGGGTGCCAACGGCCGCGGGCACGGCGGGAGATCGACGCCGAGGGCCTTGTCCTCGCCCCCGGCTTCATCGACATGCACGCCCACAGCGACCTGGCGCTGCTGCGGGACCCCGAGCACACCGCGAAGGCCGCCCAGGGGGTGACCCTGGAGGTCATAGGCCAGGACGGGCTGTCGTACGCGCCCGTCGACGACCGCACCCTGGAGGAGGTCCGCCGCGCGATCACCGGCTGGAACGGGTACGGCGAGGACATCGACTTCACCTGGCGCTCGGTCGGCGCGTACCTGGACCGGCTCGACCACGGCTTCGGGGGCGAGGGGATCGCCGTGAACGCCGCGTACCTCGTGCCGCAGGGGACGGTCCGGATGCTCGCCGTGGGCTGGGAGGACCGGGAGGCGACGCCCGAAGAGCTCAACCGCATGCGGGAGTTGGTGGCGGCGGGGCTCAGGGAGGGCGCGGTCGGGATGTCGTCGGGGCTCACGTACACCCCCGGCATGTACGCGAAGGACGCCGAACTCACCGAGCTGTGCCGGGTGGTGGCGTCGTACGGCGGCTACTACTGTCCGCACCACCGCTCGTACGGGGCGGGCGCGCTCCAGGCGTACGAGGAGATGGTCACCCTGACCCGAGAGGCCGGCTGCGCCCTGCACCTGGCCCACGCCACCATGAACTTCGGTGTGAACGAGGGGCGGGCGCCGGAGCTCCTCGCGCTGCTGGACAAGGCGCTCGCGACCGGCGCGGACATCTCCCTCGACACCTATCCCTACACCCCCGGCTGCACGACCCTCGTCGCGATGCTGCCGAGCTGGGCGAGCGAGGGCGGCCCCGAGGCGATCCTGGCGCGGCTGGCGGACGACGACACGGCCGGGCGCATCCGGCACCACATGGAGGTCCTCGGCTCGGACGGCTGCCACGGCGTCCCCATCGAGTGGGACACCATCGAGATCTCGGGCGTCACCGACCCGGCGCTGTCGTCGTACGTCGGCCGGACGATCGCGCGGTCGGCCGGTGCGCGCGGCGAGGAGCCCTGGGTGACCGCCCGGCGGCTGCTGGTCGAGGACCGGCTCGGTTCCACGATCCTGCAGCACGTCGGGCACGAGGAGAACGTACGGGCCATCATGCGCCACCGCGTGCACACCGGCGGCTCCGACGGCATCCTGCGCGGGGACAAGCCGCATCCGCGCGCGTACGGGACGTTCCCCCACTATCTCGGCCGGTACGTGAGGGAGTTGGGCGTCCTCTCCCTGGAGGAGTGCGTCGCCCATCTCACCTCACGCCCCGCCGCGCGGCTGCGCCTCGCGGACCGGGGACTCGTCCGCGAGGGGTACCGCGCCGACCTGGTCCTGTTCGATCCGGCGACCGTGGCCGCAGGATCGACCTACGAGGCCCCCCGCACGCTGCCCACCGGCATCCCGTACGTCCTGATCGACGGCCGCTTCGTCATCGAGGACGGCCGACGGACGGACGTCCTGGCGGGCGGGTCGGTTCGGCGGGCCGTCTGACGGGGTGATCGGCGTCCCGCGCCCCCTCGGGGGCGCGGGGAACTGCGCGAGAAGCCCCACCGACCCTCGGCCGAGCAACGGCCGATGAGGCAACGGCGGTCTCGACGGGCCCCGAGCGGAGCACTACGGCTTGGGGAGCACGCAGCCCGCGGCCGAGAGGTCGAGCTTGTTGTCCACGCCGAAGCAGGCGGGGACGTGCCAGGTCTGCTGGGCGTAGTTGATGCCCCGGCGGACGGTCACGGTGCCGTTCGCGTCGACCTCGCAGGGGTTGTTGACGGTGCAGCGCTCGCCGCTCTCGTTGCCCGTGTTGTTGACGCCGACGACCTTGTTGGTGGCGACGTCGAGGACCGGGGAGCCGGAGGTGCCGCCGATGGTGTTGCAGGCGGAGGTGTAACGGATGGAGTCCTTCCAGGTCCAGTCACCCTCCTTCAGGCGGTAAGCGAACCCGTCGACGTCGCAGCTGTAGATCCGCTTCCAGTACCCGGAGACGACGCTGATGTCGGTGCCGGCCGCCGGGCGGGCGGTGTCGTAGACGAGCGCGTCGATGCCGTACGTGCTCTTGATCTGCGCGTACGTGGTGGTGAGCTGGTACACCGCCATGTCCGTGTCGGTCATCGTGCCGTACGCGATCTTGCTGGCGCGCAGGGTGCCGACGCGGGTGCCGGCGGAGTTGAGCAGGCCGAAGGTACGGGTGGAGGACTGGTCGACGATGACCTGTCCGGGGGTCGGGAAGCCGCCCTCCAGACAGTGGCCGTTGGTCATCACCAGCGCCGGGTCGTTGTCCTCGGAGTCGGGCATCCGGACGACGGAGCCGGAACAGTTGCTGAGCGAGACGGTGCCGGCGAAGTTGACGGCCCGGGCCGCCGGGGCGGGGCCCGCGAGGCCGGCAACGGTCTTGTTCGCCGTGTCGACGACATCGCCGACCACGGACTTCACGGCTGCGTCCGCCGACTTCCCGGGTACCGCCGGTTCGGGCGCCGCGACCGCCGGTGCCGCGCCCGCCCCGGTGATCACCAGGGCGAACAGCGAGGCAACGAGAGGCTTTCTCATGTGGGGGTCCCCTCACTACAGCTATATGGCTGCGTGGTGGCAGAAGATCTTCCGGCCACCGCAGTTTGTCATGCGCATTGTGAGGGCGATGTGGAGGACGAGCAAGGAGTTGGTTCCGGCCGCGTGATCTTCGGCCAGGGGGTGGGGGGTTGGGGCCGGGGCCGGCCGGTGGGGACCACCGACGACGAACGGCGGTCGACCGGCGCGAGCAGAGCGGGAAAGCTCGGCGGCAGAGGGCGACCGGCGAAGAGAGATGCACGGGAACAGGGCGGCCGAAGGAGGCGAGGGCCGACCAGTCGCAGACCGGCGGAGGCCTCACCAGCAGACGTCGGTGTGCCGGTGGGGGCGTACGTGTTCCCCGGGTGATCCGGGGCCGGGCCGACAAGTGCGCGTTCGCCGCCTGGCCGACGGTCGGCGGTCGGCGGTGGCGGTCGGCGGTGGCGGTCGGGTCGGCGGTGGCGGTCGGCGGTCGGCGGTGGCAGTCGGCGGTGGCGGCCCCTGGTTACCTGGGGTCCTTCGTCGCGCCCTGGCCTCGCCCGCCGGCCGGCCGCGCCCGCCGCCCGACCCCGTCCCCCACGGCCTCCGGCCCGCCCGTCCCGGCGTACGCCCCGTCGTCGTCCGCCCCCGGGCTCCCCGGCGCGTGCGGCGCGGGGTCTTCGTAGGGCGCGCCCTCCCCGTGCGGCGCACCACCGCCGTACGCCAGGCCCTCCTCGTACGAGACCCCCTCCCCGTACGACGCGCCCTCCGCGTACGGCGTACCACCGGTCGCGCCCGGTGCCGTGCCGCCCCCGGCTCCCCCGCGTATCTCACCCGGGAGGGCGTCGGCGAGCGGCACGATCTCCAGGCCGTCCAGCTGGATCGTGTCGTCGTAGGCGTTCTGCCAGCCGTGGGCCGTCGCCGGGTCCGCGAAGACCTCGTACGCGGGCGTGGAGCGGGGGTCGCCGACGGGGAGGTACACGTTCGGCGGTGTCCCGGTGTCGGCCTCGTTCCGGTCCGGTCCGTGCGCGCTGTCCACGCCGCCCACCCCATTCATCGCGTTCCACTGCCTTCGTCTCGCGCTTCGTCGTCGTGAGCCGCACGCCCAGGCGTCATGGGCCGAACGCCCAGGTCCACGGGCGTACGGCCAGGTGCCGTGCGGTCGGCGGCCGTGCGGTGGGGGGTCGGCCGGACCTGCTCGCGGATTGTAGAGAGGAGGGCGCCGCGGGAACAGCGGCGGGGCATTTCGGGGTATTGCACCCGTCCCACGTGGTGGAAAACACGGCCCGCAACGCGTTACCGGGCCGTAAGCTCACGGACATGCAGGTGATCCAGTCGACCAAGCTCGCCAACGTCTGTTACGAGATCCGGGGCCCGGTGCTCGAGGAGGCGATGCGGCTTGAGGCGGCGGGGCATCGGATCCTCAAGCTGAACACGGGCAACCCGGCGGCGTTCGGCTTCGAGTGCCCGCCCGAGATCCTGGAGGACATCCTCCGGAACGTGTCCAGTGCCCACGGGTACGGCGACGCCAAGGGCCTGCTCGCGGCGCGCCGGGCCGTGGTCATGCACAACCAGACCCTCGGCATCGAGACGGACGTCGAGCACGTCTTCATCGGCAACGGCGTCTCCGAGCTGATCGTGATGGCCATGCAGGGCCTCCTCGACGACGGCGACGAGGTCCTCGTACCGTCCCCGGACTATCCGCTGTGGACGGCGGCGGTCTCCCTGTCCGGCGGTACGGCCGTGCACTACCGCTGCGACGAGCAGTCCGACTGGATGCCGGACCTCGCGGATGTCGAGCGGAAGGTCACCGACCGCACCAAGGCGATCGTCATCATCAACCCGAACAACCCGACGGGCGCGGTGTACGACGAGGCGATGCTGCGCGGCCTGACGGACATCGCCCGCCGCCACAACCTGCTGGTCTGCTCGGACGAGATCTACGACAAGATCCTCTACGACGGCGCCACGCACACCCCGACGGCCTCGGTCGCCCCCGACCTGCTGACCCTCACCTTCAACGGCATGTCGAAGGCTTACCGAGTGGCCGGCTACCGGGTGGGCTGGATGTCGATCTCCGGGCCACGCGCGCACGCCGACTCCTACATCGAGGGTCTGACGATCCTCGCGAACATGCGGCTGTGCGCGAACATGCCGGGGCAGCACGGCGTGGTCGCCGCGCTCAGCGGGCGGCAGACGATCAATGACCTGGTGCTGCCGGGCGGGCGACTGAAGGAGCAGCGGGACGTCGCGTACGAGTTGCTCACGCAGATCCCGGGCGTCTCGTGCGTGAAGCCGAAGGGGGCGCTGTATCTGTTCCCGCGCCTCGATCCGAACGTCTTCAAGATCAAGGACGACCGGCGGATGGTCCTCGACCTGCTCCGCCAGGAAAAGATCATGGTCGTGCAGGGCACCGGCTTCAACTGGGCCGAGCCCGACCACTTCCGGGTCGTGACGCTGCCGACGGTGGGTGACCTGCGGTCCGCGATCACCCGGATCGGGAACTTCCTGGACGGGTACGGGCAGGCCTGACACCACGCGCCGAGGACGGCGAGCAGGGACTTCCAGCGCTTTCGGACGCCGCTCAACTTTAGACCAAATCTAAGGTAGGCTGGTCGTCCGAGAGCGCTTGGAGGCCATCCCATGTACGAGCCGATCCGCACCAAGTCGGTCCACACGATGGCCGGCACGACCTCCTCCGACTTCCCTCACCGTTCGCGTGAGGAAGAGCTGGACATCCAGCTCGCGGGTCACTTGGCGGCGCTGCTGGCGACGACGGACGCGCTCCGCGCGGTCGCCCCCTCCGCCGACCTCGACACCGCCGCGGGTCGACTCGCCGCGCAGGTGGCTCGCCTGCGCGGTGGCCGACCGCCCGTACGGTCCACCGTGGCCCCCGCAGGCGACGGGCGGAACGTCGGCGAACTCCACCGCCGCGCCCACGCCCTCGCGGGCCGCGCCCTCGTCGTCGCGGCCTCCCGGGCGGACACGGTGGCGGCGATCCTGGCGGCGGAGCGGATGGACGCCCACGCGGCGGCCGAGGGGACGGCCTCCACCCCGGAGCCTGCCTCACGGGAGCTGGCGGCTCACTGAGAGGGTCCCTGAGGGGCGTCCCGAGGGGGCGGGTTCTCCACGAGGCCGCCGCTGCCCCCGTCATGGCGGGCTCCTACGCGACCGCGCCCTCGACATCGGTGCCCCCGTCGGGCCGCTCGTCACCGGCGCCGCCCTCGGCACGGCGGCCGGGAACCGCGGGCCCCTGTGGACGAGCCGCCCTGCTCGTGACGCTCACCCTGCTCGTCGCGCTTCCGCTCCACCGGCCCCTGGTCACGCCCGTCCGGCGCGGTGCCGAGGCGCGCCGGTGAGGCTGGAACGGCCTCCGCCGTTGCGTTCCGGGACCGCGGCTTCACCGGCCGTTCACCGGCGCCCGTAAGGAACGTTGGATTCCGGGAGCACTCTCCCCTTGTGAGACGAATCGCAGGAATCGTCCTCGCGGTCCTGCTGATCGGCGGCGTGGTGGCAGCCGTCGTGGCGGGCCGGCAGACCGAGGACACGGGCACGGCAACGAAGACCGTGCGAGGAGTGATCGGGTCGGAGAAGGCGGAGTTCTTCGCCGACCCGGAGGTGGTGAAGGCCCTGGCCGCCCAGGGCTACACCGTGCGGACGGAGACGTCGGGGTCCTGGGCCATGGAGGGCCTCGACCCGAAGGGGTACGACTTCGCGTTCCCGTCCAGCAAGGCGCCCGCCGACGAGCTGGCCGAGAAGTACGGCGTACGCGAGCCGCTGCCCCGCCCCTTCTACTCGCCCCTCGTGGTCGTCGCCCACCGGGGCGCCGCCGACGTACTGCGGCAGAACGGGCTGGCCACCGTCGAGAAGGGCCGGGGCGTCCTCGACATGGACGCCTACCTGAAGGCCGCCGAGGACAAGCGGACGTGGCAGGACCTCAAGGGGGCCGACAAGTACGGGGAGTTGAGGGGACTCCTCTACATCGCCACCACCGATCCGACCACGTCCAACTCCGGCGCGCTCTACCTCGCCGCCGCCTCCGACGTCGCCAACGGCGGCCGGGTGGTCTCGGGCAAGGCGGACCTGGACCGGACGGCGCCGCTGATGCGCGAACTGATCAGCGTCCAGGGCGCTCAGCAGCCGAGCACCGACGCGGCGTTCCGCGACTTCGTCAGCGGGGTCGGCAATCCGCTCGTCCTGGTCTACGAGTCACAGGTCGCCGCGATGCTGACAGCGGGTCAGAAGGTCGACGATCTGGTCGTCCTCTACCCGGACACCACCGTGTTCAGCGACCACACCGTCGTGCCGGTCACGGACGAAGGGCGTGCGCTCGGCGAACTCCTCGGCACCGACCCGCGGTTGCGCGAGCTGGCCGCCCGGCACGGGTTCCGGCCGCAGGGCGCGGCCACCGAGTTCACGGCGGCGACCGCCGACCACACCACCTACCTGATGCAGAAGCTGACCGTCCGGCAGGCGCCCGTGCCCACCTCCGAGGTGCTGCACGAGATGGCGCGCCGGGCCCGGGGCCAGTAGGACGACGGGGGAACACGACACATGACCATCGAGAACAGCGAGAACAGCAAGAACGGCGGCAACGGCATCGGCGGCAGCGGCAGCGGCCTGGGCGGTGACGGTGGCGGTGGCGGTGGCGGCAGCGTCTTCACTCTCACCCCTCCCGAGCCGGTCGCGGCCGTCCCCCGGGAGAAGGCCGGCGGACTGGTGCCGGTCGAGGAGTCCGTACGGACGGACATGGCCCGCAAGGCCGAGGAGTACGTACGAGGGCTCGCCGCCCTCGACGCCCGCTCCCCGGAGTTCGCCGGTCGGGTCGGGGAGATCACCGCGCTCGGCGCGGGCGAGATGCGGACCGCCGCCGCGCAGTCCAACCGGATGCTGGAGCGGACCGTGCGCAGCCTGCCGGGCAAGGGCGGGGACGCGCAGTCGCAGGTCGCCGGCTCGCTCGTGGAACTGCGGCGGGTGGTGGAGGACCTCGACCCGCGTGATCTGCCGGCGAGCAAGGGACGCAAGCTGCTGTCCCGGCTGCCGGGCGGCAACAGGCTGCGCGACCACGTCGCCAAGTACGCGTCCGCGCAAGGAACGTTGAACAGGATCGTCGGATCCCTGCGGGGCGGGCAGGACGAACTGCGTCGCGACAACGCCGCGTTGCAGACCGAGCGGGTCCGGCTCTGGGAGACCATGGGCAAGCTCCAGGAGTACGTCGTCCTGACGGAGGCCCTGGACACGGCCGTCGAGGCGCACATCACCACCCACGTCGACACGACCGATCCGCAGCAGGGCGACACCCTGCGCGCCGACGTGCTCTTCCCGGTCCGGCAGAAGCACCAGGACCTGCTCACCCAGCTGGCCGTCTGTGCCCAGGGCTATCTGGCCATGGACGTCGTACGGCGCAACAACGAGGAGCTGATCAAGGGCGTCGACCGGGCCGCGACGACCACGGTCTCGGCGCTGCGCATCTCCGTGATGCTCGCCTCCGCCCTCGACAACCAGAAGAAGGTCGTCGACCAGGTCAACGCGTTGCGCGGCACGACGGAGGACCTGATCCGGGGGAACGCGGAGATGCTCGCCACCCAGAGCGGCGAGATCCAGCGCATCGCCGCCGACCCGGCCGTCGGCGCGGAGACCCTCCGCTCGGCGTTCCAGCAGATCTACCGCACCCTCGACGCGATCGACACGTACAAGGTCCAGGCGACGGAGACCATGGCCGCGACCGTCGAGTCCCTGACCTCCGAACTCCAGCACGCGACAGCGTACTTGGAGCGCAGCCGGAACCAGGGGGCACTGGAAGGCGGTGGGCTCGCATGAAGGGACACCTGAGAAGGCGTGGGCGAATGCGCACGACGGCCGGCATCGCCCTGACGACCGTGGCCGTCCTGCTGGCGACCGCCTGCACCGCCGCGGACCAGGGCTCGCCCGGTCCCGCCGAGGCGGCCACATACGTCCCCGGCACCCTGCGCGTCCTCGCCTCCAGTGAACTCGCCGACATGAAGCCGGTGTTGACCCGGGTGGAGAAGGACACGGGGATCAAGGTCCGGCCCACCTACATGGGCACCCTCGACGCCGTCGAGCTGCTCGCCGAGGGCCGGGCGAAGGGCGCGTACGACGCGGTCTGGCTGTCCTCCAACGACTATCTGCGGCTCCGTCCGGAGGCGGCGAGGCAGGTGGTGTCGGAGACCCCGGTGATGTCCAGCCCCGTCGCGATCGGCCTGAAGGACGCGACCGTGGCGAAGCTCGACTGGCAGCCGGAGGACGTGACCTGGTCGGACGTCGAGCGGGCCGTGGCGGACGGGAAGCTGACGTACGGCATGACCGACCCGACCCGCTCCCACTCGGGTTTCGCCACGCTCGTCTCGGTCGCGTCGGCCCTCTCCGAGGCCCAGTCCGCGCTCACGGACGCGGACGTGGCGCGGGCGAGGCCCAGGCTGAAGGAGTTCTTCACGGGGCAGCAACTGACCTCGGGGTCGTCGGGCTGGCTCGCGACGGCCTACGACCGGCGCGGGGACGTCGACGCGCTCCTCAACTACGAGTCCGTGCTGGAGTCGCGCGAGGACCTGACGGTCATCCGGCCGCGCGACGGCGTCGTCACCGCCGACTACCCGCTCTCCTCCCTCGCCTCCACCGGCAAGGAGGTCCGCGACGACGTACGCCGGCTCTCGGACGCCCTGCGCACCCCGGAGGTCCAGCGGCTGATCACCGAGCGGACGCTGCGCCGCCCGGTCGTCGCCTCCGTACCGCCCGCGGCCGGCCTCGACACCACGCGCCGCCGTGAACTGCCCTTCCCCGGCAGCCGTTCCGTCGCCGACGGTCTTCTCGACGCGTACGAGAACGAGCTGCGCCGCCCGTCGCGGACCGTGTACGTCCTGGACACCTCGGGCTCGATGGAGGGCGACCGGCTCGACCGGCTGAAGACCGCGCTCACCGAGCTGACCGGCGACTTCCGGGACCGTGAGGAGGTCACCCTGATGCCGTTCGGGTCGGACGTGAAGAGCATACGGACGCATGTCGTACGGCCCGAGGACCCGAAGGCCGGGCTCGACGGCATCCGCGCCGACACCCGGGAGCTGTCCGCGAGCGGCGACACCGCCATCTACACCTCGCTGCGGAATGCGTACGAGCACCTCGCCACCGCTGACCGGGACACCTTCACCTCGATCGTGCTGATGACGGACGGCGAGAACACCGAGGGGGAGAGCCCCGCCGACTTCGACTGGTTCTACGTGCGACTGCCCATCGCCCAGCGGCAGATCCCCGTCTTCCCCATCCTCTTCGGCGACTCCGACCAGGACGAACTGGAGCACATCGCCGACCTGACCGGCGGCCGTCTCTTCGACGCCCAGCGGGGCTCGCTGGACGGCGCCTTCGAGGAGATCCGTGGCTACCAGTAGATGGCTGGCGTACGTCGAGTCCCGCAAGAACCTCACGGGCGGCGCGCTCGGGGTCGTCGGGCTCGGGCTGACCTTCGCAGGGGTCGCGGGGCCGTACTGGCCCGTGGTGGTCGTCGGGCTGTACGGCGCGGGTGCGTTGATCGCGCCGCCGGAGCGGGTGGCTCCGCCGGACTTCGCGGATCCGTCCGCCCAACTCGACGAGGTACGCGGTGACTTCGGCAGGCTCCGGGAGTACCTGGCCGACGTCGACCTGCCGCCCGCCGCGGCCGGCCGGCTCACCGAGCTGACCGAGCTCCTCACGGCCCTGCTCGATCCCGGCTGGGTCGCCGAGGTCCTCGCCCATGACCCCGAAGGGGTCCACGCCCTCTCCCGGGCCGTCCGCCAGGACGTCCCCGAGGCCGTCGACACGTTCGTCCGCACGCGCTGGTGGACCCGCCTCACGCCGGGCACGGAGCCGCCGGAACGCCACCTTGAGCGGCAGCTGGGTCTGCTGCAGGAGGAGTTGGGGCGCCTGGCCGCCACCTTGCGCGACATCGAGGCGCGCCGCCAGGAGTCCCACACGAGGTATTTGGAGGACCGGTCGGGGTGAGGGGGGTGGGGGGGGTGCGTTCTCGGCTGTGGGCCCGGTGGGGCTTCTCGCGCAGTTCCCCGCGCCCCTGAAAGACCGGGCCCGTACGGCCTTGGAAGGCGACGGGACTGGGAGATGAGAGACCACGGGCTGCGGGGGCCTGGAAGGCGACGGGGCTGCAGGCGTGAAAAGCATGGGGCGCAGCCCCTGCTTTTTCAGGGGCGCGGGGAACTGCGCGAGAAGCCCCCACCGGACCGGCACCCGGCCTCGCAGCCCAGCCACCCTCCCCGTCCCCCGGCCCCTACCCCCCGTCACCCCACACTCGCCAGAAGCACAATCAGCAACACCACCCCCACCACCACCGCCAACACCTTCAACCCCGCATACGGAGACGCCACCTGATCCGGCGGAACCCCCGGAGGGCCCGGTACAGACGTAGGCCGCGGCCCGTTGAAGACGTCGTGCCCGGTGACCGCGGCCCGCGTGCACCAGGGACAGGTCGGCAGATGCGACCCGTACGTGTGCAGGGGCCGTACCGTGCAGGCCCGCACCTGCCCGCGCTCCTTGTCCAGGGCCCGCAGCCACGCCTCGGCCTGCGGCCGCGCGTCGGGGTCCTGGACGCCCGGCCCGAACGCGGCCTTGGCGAGGACGAGGAGTTCGGTCGGCAGCACGGACGGGTCGATCGTGCCGCGCGGAATGGTGACCCGCTCGGGCCGGACGACATAGCTGCAGCTCGCGGCGATGTTGTCCTTGACCGTCGACTCCGAGGCACTCTCGTGCGGCACGCCGCCGAAGGGATGGTTGCCCGCGGTGAGCAGCTGGTAGACGAGGACGGCGAGGGCGAAGTCGTCGCTCTGCCGGGTCGCGGGGCCACCCGCCTGCCGCTCCGGGGAGGAGTAGTCGGTGGTGTGCATCAGACACGGGAAGAGCTCGCCGGTGACCGGGTCGGTGAAGGCGATGGAGTCGCAGTCGAGGAAGGTGACGAACCCGTTGGCGTCGACGACGACGTTGCTGCTGGAGAAGTCGCCGATGACGAGGTTGTCGTAGTGCATGCGGGCCGTCATGAAGGCGAGGTTCCAGGCGACGCCGAGCAGGAACCGCCAGTCGGCCCGGTCCGGGAAGAGCTTGAGGCGCTGGACGCGGGTGAACAGGCCGACGAGCTGCACGTGCTGGGGTTCGCCGAAGCGGCGCATCGCGTAACCGAGGAACTCGCCGTTCGCCCCCCGGGCGATCGCGGTGGGCCAGGCCAGCTCCGGCGGCTGGCTGGCGTCCGTCGGGCGGGCGGCCAGCGGTGACATGGTCAGCATCCGGGTCAGCCGCCGTTCCTGGTCCGGCCCCGGGGTGTCCCGGTAGATCTTGACGACGATCCCCGTGTCCCCCTCCACCGGGAACACGGCCGCCTGCCCACCCCCCTTCAACGGCAACTCGGCCAGAGTGACCCGCCTACCGTCGAGAAAGACCGTGCGGCCGCTCATGGCCGTACCTCCGAGTGTTCGTCGAGCCGGTCGTCACCGCTGATGAGCCTGGGCGCGTGAGGCGCGTGAGGCGCGTGAGGCGCATGGGGCGCGCTCAGCGCCGGTGTGTGCGGACCGCGCGCAGCAGGGTCTTGTCGTCGGCGTTGAGGGCGGTGAGGCGGTCGGAGCGCAGGAGGGCGGCCAGATTGGGGTCGCGGTCGTCCTCGCCGGCCTGGTCGAGGGAGCGGAAGACGGCGTCGGCGAACGAGGTGTTCGGTGACTGCGCGCCGTCGGCCGATCGGTTGAGCATGGCCTGCGCGAGCCCGTCCGTGGAGAGGAGCACCCCGTCGACGCCGTCGTCCAGGACGCACTCGGTGTGGGTCCAGCGGTCCCTGTCCGGCGAGGTCAGGAACACCGTCTCGTTGCTGTACTCGCTCGCCGCCGCGGCCTGCGGCAGCAGATGGAACTGCCGTTCCCCGTCCTCCGTCCCGGCCCGTACGACGACGAACCCGTCGCCCACGGAGAGGTGACCGAGCCAGCCGGGCGCGAGCACCACCACCGTGAGCGTGGTCGCGAAGTCGGGCGCGTCGGCGCCGGTCCGTTCGAGGAAGTCCTCGCTGACGTCGCGCAACGCGTCCCGCAGCAGTTCGTGCACGGCATCCCCCGGCCGGACCCCCGCGGCCGCCTCGGCCCGCCGTACGAAGTGGTCCGTGGCGAGCCCCACCGCGAGGCGCGCGCCCTCCTCCGACCGGGGCCGGCTGCCGGCCCCGTCGGCGACGGCGAGCACGGCGACGGAGGGCGTGGCCGCGGCGGCGCACGCGTCCTGGCAGGGCAGGCCCTGGCGCCGGTGCCGGTAGCCCTCGACGCTCAGGCCGTGGATCCGCCAGGGCGGGGCGGCGTTCACCTCACGCCTCCCAGGCGGGGCGCTGTGTCTTGAACTGGCTGAAGATCTTCTCGAACACCTCGTCCCCCGCCCCCTTCTGCTCGGCGTTGGCACTGGCGGACATCATCTGGAGCAGCTCACGGAACGGGAATCCCTGCAGCCGGGCGTTGAACTTGGGTGCGAAGGCCCGCAGCACCGACTCCCCCATGTCCGTGATCCCGCCGACCCCGATCGCGTACAGCCGGAACCGGCGGGCGCGCTGCTCCTCGGCGAGGACGGGGACCAGCCGGTGCCAGGAGTCGGTGAGCCGGCCGGTGGGGTCGGTGGGCAGACCGTCGGTGACGAGGCAGATCTGCGGCCGGTAGTACTGCAGGCCGGACGCCCGTAGCTCGCTCTTGCGGGCGGCCACGATGTGCATCGCCAGCTCCAGCGCCTCGGTCATCAGGGTGACCCCGGCGGCCGTGAGCTGCGGTGCCTGGAAGGCGTGCGCGGGTATGAAGGGGCTCGTCCGGGTGCGCGGGTCCAGCAGCTGGGGTCCACGCCAGGCGCCGACGCCCTGTCCGCCGAAGGTGACGACGGCGACCTCGACGCTGTAACTGAGGCTGACGTCGTCGTGGAGTTCCCTGGTCCACTCCGCGAGCGCGTTGTTGAGCGTCTGGATCGGCTGGCCCGCCATGGAGCTGGACGTGTCGAGGCAGAGCACGAGCGGCATGCGCTGGGCATTGTTCTCGAACTCGATGTCGGCGTATTCGGCCGGCAGCGTGGGCGGGTATTCGCTGTGCATCGTCATCCCCCTGTGCTTCTGGTGCTTCTGTGTTGCCGATGTGCTGGTGGTGCCGTGATGCCGGGCGGGTCTCACCTGGGCGTGCCCTTGGTGTGCCGGGCGGGTCTCACCTGGGTGTGCCCTTGGCGTGCCGGGCGGCCGTCGGTGGGAAGGCGTAGAGGACGTCGGAGTCGCGTTCCCGTGCGTCGGTGACGTCGACGAGACTGCCGGGCGCGGGCGGCGGGCGCCCCGGTTCGGCCCACACGGCTCGGCGCAGCACCCGGTCGACCTCGACATAGCCCTGCGGGTGCAGCTCGGTCCGGACGACGGCGGTCCGGGCGTTCGCCGGGCGGCCTCCCACGTGGCGCCCGTGCCGGGGTCCGGCCGCGACCCGCAGCCGGGTGGTGCTCTCGTCCCCGCCCTCGCCGTCGCCGCTGCCGTTTCCGCCCGCGCCGCCGCTTCCGCCCGCGCTCCCGCTCCCGCCCGTGGGCCCGCTTCCCCCCGCGCCGCCGTTTCCGCCTGCCGGCCCGAGTCCGCCCGTGCTTCCGCTGCCGCTGCCTCCCGGGCCCGCGCCCCCGCCGCGCGCCGCGTGCGCCGGCGCGGACCGGGTGGGGCCTACCCGCCCGAGCGCGCCGGCCGGCCGCCCGGAGGCCGCCCGCCCGGCCGGAGGTGCCCGGTGCCCCACGGCGACCGGGCCCCTGGACCGCCGGATCACGATCACGAAGGCGAGGAGCAGGAGCGCGAGCAGGAGCGCCATCCAGAAGGCGGTCCAGGTGGCGTTGCTGTAGCCGGAGTCGGAGGCCTCGCCGTCGATGGTGTCGGCCGCGTTGTCGGCCCCACCCTCGCCGTCCCCGTCCTGCTCCTTGCCGTTCTGGCCCTCGTCACCTCGGTCACCGGTGTCCTGGCCGTCGGTGGCGCCGGACGCACTGGAGGCACCGGAGTTCCGGTCGTTGTCGACCTCGTTGATGGTGAAGTCGTTGTCGTCGGGACTGGCGGTGAAGTCGTCCAGTTGCGAACCCTTGAGCGTGGCCTGTCCCTCGACGGGGCCGACCTCGCCGCACATCTGGTTCTTCTTCTGGTCGCAGACGCCGCTCGCCTTCAGGTCGGCCAGGGTCTCTGCCGTCAGCCGGTCGATCGTGGCATCGGGGTGGATGAGCAGTTCCTCGACGGCGAGGAGCAACGCCGTACCGCCCTGCCCCGTACGCGCGCCCTGCGGCACCAGCACCACCACCGGGTGGGCGCTCTTGCTCAGTCGTTCGAGGACGGCGTGCTGGTCCTCCCCGATGTTCTCGTACCCCAGCGGTTTCTCAAGCGTGATCACGACGGGCCCCTCGGCCGTCCGATCGGCCCAGCACGTCAGCCGTTCCGCGAACCCCTCGCCCGGACACGGGTCGTCGTCCGCGACCGACGACCCCACCGGAACCAGCCCGCCCAGCCCGACCAACAGCCCCACCAGCAAACCGAGAAACGACAAACGCCCGATCGCACCCATCGCCCCAACCCCCCGTGGCCTGAAAGGCACGCCCCCGCGGCCCTGAAAAAGCCCATCCAATAGTGGAGCAGGCAGCCGGGTGGCCGGAAGGGTTTGGCGATTTCCGCCGATGGAATTACGGCGAGTTGCGCCGACGTTCGATCAGTACGCTTTTCACTTCTACAACTTGAACACCTGGTGGCAACGACTGAACATCTGCCGCGCCCGCTCCACCCAGTCATTGGCCAGAGCGTCAAAATCCGCCTGGGTGATCCGGCACGTCAACGGCAGATCGCAGACTCCGGCGAGACAGGGCCGAGGCCCGCGGACATCCCACACGGAAAGCATGGGGTTCAGCTGTTCGGTATTCCACGCGTTCGACGCGGCAGCGGCAATGGCCAGTTGATCCTGGCGGAGGAAATTCCCGTCCGTCGCGAAGGCCACCAGAAGCCTCTTGGTGGTCATGAAACGCAGGGTGACCACCCGCCCCGCCTCATGGAGATCGAATTGCAGGGTGACGGAGACGGTGTCATGGACCTTGTGGTAATTCCGCCGCGCCACCCAGTTCTGCACCAACTGCCGCCAGTGCGTGCCGAGGTCGTATATCTCGGCGTTGCGCCCCGGGTACGAGTCACGGCCGTCGCGACCGGGGAAGGAGTCACGCCCCGGGTGGGACTCACGGCCCGGGTAGGAGTCAGGAACCGTCACGGACCACCGCCCCCGCGACCATGGCGTCGGTCAGCCCGGCGTCGAGCAGCGCCTGCGCGTGCAGCAGCAGGCAGGAGGGGACGGACTCGCTCGTCGTACGGCGCAGATGACGCTCCCTCAGCTCCTCGTACCGCACCTCGATGGTCCGGGCCACCTGCGGCGGCGGCCACGCCTCGACGCGGGTCTCCTCCTCCACCAACTCGCCCAGGATCTCGGCGAGTCGGGGCCGCGCCTCGGGCCGCTTGGCCAGACAGCGGGCGATGAGGGGCCGCAGTCCCGGCGGTACGCCGTCGAGCCGGGGCTCTCCCCGCACGACCTCGACGCGCACGCCCTCCCCGGTGCCGTGCGGCGGGCGGCCGGTGAGCGCGTACACCAGGACGCCGCCCAGTGAGAAGACGTCGCTCGGCGGGCCGACCCGGTCGCCGCGGATCTGCTCGGGCGACATGAACGAGGGGGTGCCGACGACGACACCGACACGGGTGAGGCCGGGGGCACCGTCCACGCGGGAGATGCCGAAGTCGATGACGCGGGGGCCGTCCTGGGCGAGCAGGACGTTCGCCGGCTTGAGGTCGCGGTGGATCACATGGGCGGCGTGGATGGCCTGCAACGCCTCGACGAGACCGGCGCCGAGGGGACGGACCTGGGCCTCGGGGAGGGGGCCGTCGGCACGGACCGCTTCCGCGAGGGAGGGGCCGGGAACGTACAGCGTGGCCAGCCAGGGGAGTTCGGCGGTGGGGTCCGCGTCGACGACGGCGGCGGTGTAGGCGCCGCTGACCACGCGGGCGGCGGCGACCTCGCGGGCGAAGCGTTCACGGAACTCGGGTTCGGCGGCGAGTTCGGGGCGGGCGACCTTGACGGCGACCTCTCGGCCGGCGGGTGAGCGGCCCAGATAGACCCAGCCCATGCCGCCGGAGCCGAGGCGGCCGACTATCTTGTACGGGCCGATCTTCATGGGGTCACTTACGGGTGTGCGCACCCCGGTCACCTCATTTCGGGGTTCGGTGCGGATGTCCCGAGTGTCCCGCGAAATCCGTTGCGCGGCAGCCCTTTTCGCCCCCTCCGCCCCTACCCGTCCCTCCCCCACTCTCGGCTTCGCTCGAGCGGGAGGTGCCCCCACCAAGGGGCTGGCGCCCCTTCGACCCCCAGGCGTCCGTCCGGTGGGAGCTGGTAGCGCAGTTCCCCGCGCCCCTGAAAAGGCGGGGTTGCGCCCCTGCCTTTTCAGGGGCGCAGAACCTTGTCTTTTTGGGGGCGCGGGGAACTGCGCGAGAAGCCCCACCCACCCGAGCCCGCCAACGAACCCGAACCCCCGAGCTATCAGGCGCCCGAACAAGAACCGCACAAAAATCCGCGACCGGCCGAGGAGACGTCGCTGGTCAGGGCAACCCATATCCGGCCGGTCGCGGAGTAGAAGGGGGCGTCAGCCCAGACGGCTCACCAGCGCCCGGTACTCGTCCCACAGCTCCTTCGGCGTGTGATCACCGAAGGTGTTGAGGTGCTCGGGCACGAGCGCGGCCTCCTCCCGCCACACCTCCTTGTCGACGGTCAGCAGGAAGTCGAGGTCGGACGAGGAGAGGTCCAGCCCCTCCGTGTCGAGCGCACCCGGTGCCGGGAGGATGCCGATCGGCGTCTCCACACCCTCCGCCTTGCCGTCCAGCCGGTCCACGATCCACTTCAGGACCCGGCTGTTCTCGCCGAAGCCGGGCCACACGAACTTGCCCGCGTCGTTCTTGCGGAACCAGTTGACGTAGTAGATCTTCGGCAGCTTCGACTGGTCCTTGCCCTTGGCGACATCGACCCAGTGGCCCATGTAGTCGCCCATGTTGTAGCCGCAGAAGGGCAGCATCGCGAAGGGGTCGCGGCGCAGTTCGCCGACCTTGCCCTCGGCCGCCGCGGTCTTCTCGGACGCCACGTTCGCGCCCAGGAACACCCCGTGGTTCCAGTCGAAGGACTCGGTCACCAGCGGCACGGCCGTGGCCCGGCGGCCGCCGAACAGGATCGCCGAGATCGGCACGCCCTTGGGGTTCTCCCACTCCGGCGCGATGATCGGGCACTGCGCGGCCGGCACCGTGAAGCGGGCGTTCGGGTGGGCGGCCGGCGTCTCGCTGTCCGGCGTCCAGTCGTTGCCCTTCCAGTCGGTCAGGTGCGCCGGGGTCTCCTCCGTCATCCCCTCCCACCACACGTCGCCGTCGTCCGTGAGCGCCACGTTGGTGAAGACCGAGTTGCCCCAGAGGGTCTTCATCGCGTTGGCGTTGGTGTGCTCACCGGTACCGGGCGCGACACCGAAGAACCCGGCCTCGGGGTTGATGGCGTAGAGCTGCCCGTCCTCACCGAAGCGCATCCACGCGATGTCGTCGCCGATCGTCTCGACGGTCCAGCCGGAGATCGTCGGCTCCAGCATCGCGAGGTTCGTCTTGCCGCAGGCCGACGGGAAGGCCGCCGCCACGTACTTGGACTCGCCCTGCGGCGGGGTGAGTTTGAGGATCAGCATGTGCTCGGCGAGCCAGCCCTCGTCGCGCGCCATCACCGAGGCGATGCGCAGGGCGTAGCACTTCTTGCCGAGCAGCGCGTTGCCGCCGTACCCGGAGCCGTACGACCAGATCTCGCGGCTCTCGGGGAAGTGGGAGATGTACTTGGTGGAGTTGCACGGCCACGGGACGTCCGCCTCGCCCTCCGCGAGCGGGGCGCCGAGGGTGTGCACGGCCTTCACGAAGAAGCCCTCGGAGCCGAGCTCGTCCAGCACGGGCTGTCCCATACGGGTCATCGTGCGCATGGAGACGGCGACGTACGCGGAGTCGGTGATCTCGACGCCGATGGCGGAGAGCGGCGAGCCGAGGGGGCCCATGCAGAACGGGACGACGTACATGGTCCGGCCGCGCATCGAGCCCCGGAACAGGCCCTTCTCGCCCTGGAAGATCTCCCGCATCTCGGCGGGGGCCTTCCAGTGGTTGGTCGGACCCGCGTCCTCCTCCTTCTCCGAACAGATGAACGTGCGGTCCTCGACCCGGGCGACATCGGTCGGGTCGGACGCGGCGTAGTAGGAGTTGGGGCGCTTGATCGGGTCGAGTTTCCGGAAGGTGCCCTTCTCGACGAGCTCCCCGCACAGGCGCTCATACTCGGCCTCGGATCCGTCGCACCAGACCACGTTGTCCGGCTCGGTCAGTTCGGCGATCTCGTTCACCCACGCCACGAGTTCTCGGTGGGCGGTCGGGACGGTTGAAGGGGGAGCCGCGATGTCGCGCGCCACGATTGCTCCTAAATGAGGGATTTTTTGTTGGAGGCCCCGTGGGGGCTGCGACCCGGATGCTTCACGGTTGGATCTTTGGGCGCTCATCCGGTGCCGACCACACTCATTTGATCATCCGACGGGAGTGCCCATCTGTCCAGAGGGCCGCCCACGTGAGCATCGTGACCCTCACCACTCGCCCGATTTCACCCAGGAGGTTTCCGTGTGTCACCACCGCTTCACCGGGAGTGCCCGGTGGCGCGCCGGGATATCACCCGCGAGGCCCCCGCGTGAGACGATGGCCACTTAGCGAGGCACGAACGGCCCGCACACTCCCGTAAGTTACGGCCCCGTAGGTACGATGCAGGACATGACAGCGTCCGTCCCCGATGCGCACACGGAGACGCCGGCCGACAGCCGCGATCCCGACGCGCGATCCCTGCCGCATCAGATCGCCCACACCATCACCGACGAGATCCAACAGATCACCGGTGAGATCAAGCCCAGACTCCGGGGCTGGCTCCATCTCGGCATGTTCCCGGCCGCGCTCGTCGCCGGCCTGGTGCTCACCGCGCTCGCGGGTTCCACACGCGGACGCATCGCCTGCGGGATCTTCACCTTCACGGCCTGCCTGCTGTTCGGCGTGAGCGCGCTGTACCACCGGGGCAACTGGAGCCCGCGCATGGACGGCATCCTGCGCAGGCTGGATCACGCCAATATCTTCCTGATCATCGCGGGCACCTACACCCCGCTGACGATGCTGCTCCTGCCCGGCGCCAAGGGACAGTGGCTGCTGTGGGGCATCTGGGCGGCGGCGCTCGCCGGCATCATCTTCCGGGTCTTCTGGGTGGGCGCCCCACGCTGGCTCTACACCCCGTGCTACATCGCGATGGGCTGGGCGGCCGTCTTCTTCCTGCCCGACTTCATGCGCACCGGCGGCATCGCCGTCCTCGTCCTGGTGATCGTCGGCGGCGTCCTCTACAGCGTCGGCGGGGTCATCTACGGCCTCAAGCGCCCGGACCCGTCGCCGCGCTGGTTCGGCTTCCACGAGGTCTTCCACTCCCTGACGCTGGCGGCGTTCACCACGCACTACGTGGGGATCTCCCTGGTGGCGTACCAGCACGCGTAACCCTCCGGGACGACCGGGACGCAGCCCTTTCCAGTGGCCGCGGCTACCAAGCCGCGGCCACTTTCGCATGCCCGCAGACGGAACCCGACTGCCAGTCAATTGACACCAACCATCTTTTGAGAGTTACTCTCAATTCATGGAGACTGTCACTGAACCTGACGCTGCCCCTTCGGGGGCCCGGCCCGACCCCCGCCGCTGGTGGGCCCTCGGCGCCCTCGTCGCGAGCATGCTGACGCTCGGCTTCGACATGACGATCCTGAACGTGGCGCTGCCGACCATGGCCGCAGAACTGGGCGCGACCACCGGGCAGCAACAGTGGATGGCGGACGCGTACATCGTCGTGTTCGCGGCCCTGATGCTCCCGGCGGGTCTGCTCGGCGACCGCTTCGGCAGGCGGCGGATGCTGATCGTCGGACTCGGGATCTTCCTCGCGGGATCACTGATCGGCGCCCTGGCCCAGGAGGTGAACGCGGTCGTCGCGGCCCGCGCCGTCATGGGAATCGGCGCCGCGCTGGTCACCCCGCTCGCCCTTTCCGTCCTGCCCTCGCTCTTCACCCCCGACGAGCGCACCAAGGCGGTCGGCATCGTCTCGGCGGGCTCCATGCTGGGGCTGCCGCTCGGCCCGGTCATCGGCGGCTGGCTCCTCGACCACTACTGGTGGGGCTCGGTGTTCCTCATCAACCTCCCCATGGCCGCCCTCGGCATCGCCGCCTGCGTCTTCCTCCTGCCGGAGACCCGGGACCCCGCCTCCCCGAGGGTCGACGCCGTGTCCACCGCGCTCACCGCGACCGGCCTCGGCTCCCTCATCTACGCGATCATCGAGGCGCCCACCCGGGGCTGGGGCGACCCGCTCGTCCTGGGCATGTTCGCGGCGGCCGCCGTACTGATCGCCGCACTGGTGCTCCGCGAACGGCGTTCCGCGCGCCCCCTGCTCGACATGGGGCTGCTGGCGCACCGCGGCTTCCTCTTCAACGCGCTCGCCGCGACCCTCGTCATGTTCGTCCTGTCCGGCCTGCTGTTCGTCCTGCCGCCGTACCTCCAGGCCGTCCTCGGCCATGACGCCCTGGGCACCGGGGTACGGCTGCTGCCGCTGATGGGCGGTCTGCTGGTCGGCGCGCGGACGGCGCAGCCGGTCGTCGGACGCTTCGGGTCCCGGGCCGTGGTGAGCGCGGGGCTGGCGGTGCTGTCGTTCGCCGCGTTCCTCGGCAGCCGTACGACGGTCGACTCCGGTTACGGCTTCACGGCGCTGTGGCTGTCCCTGGCCGGTGCCGGGTTCGGGGTGGCGATGGTGCCCGCGATGTCCGGGGCGCTGGGCACCCTGCCCACGGACCGGGCCGGCAGCGGTTCCGGGCTGCTGATGACGCTGCGCCAGGTGGGAAGCGCGATCGGCATCGCGCTGCTCGGCAGTCTGCTCGCGGGCGTCTACCGGGACCGCCTCGACGTCACCGGCCTGCCCGCGTCGGCGGCCGACACCGCCGGGGACTCGGTGGTCGCGGCGCATCTGGTCGCCGAACGCGCGGGCACGGCCGATCTCCTGACGTCCGCGAACAGTTCGTACGTCCATGGCATGGGCGTGGTCATACTGGTGTGCGGTGGCGCGGCACTGGCCGCGACGCTGCTGGCGGCGGCCTTCCTGCCGAGCACGCCGACCGACCAGGGCGCCGCGAACGCGCGGGACACCGGCCCTGACCTGGCCACGTCCAAGGCCGATGCCCGACAATGACCGCATGACGGCCGCACGCCCCAGCACTCCCCCGCCCCCCGCGCACCCCGCCGACCGCCCCGCGCTCGGACTGCGTGAGCGCAAGAAGATCAAGACGCGCGAGACCATCCGTTCCGCGATGTACGCACTGGTCCGGGAGCAGGGCTACGACGCCACGACGATCGAGCAGATCGCCGACCGGGCGGAGGTCTCGCCGTCGACCGTCTTCCGCTACTTCCCGACCAAGGAGGACATCGTCCTCACCGACGAGTACGACCCGATCCTCATGGACGAACTGCGGTCCCGCCCGGCGGACGAGCCGTGGCCGGACACCATCCGGTACGTGATGCGGGAGGCCGTCCGCACGGGCGTCGAGGAGGACATGGAGGTCGCCCGGCTGCGTACCCACCTGATGGTCCAGGTCCCGGCCGTCCGCTCCCGCATGATGGAGAGCATGTCGGTGACGGGCCGCATGGTCTGCACGGCCATCGCCGAACGGACCGGCCATGACCCCGACAGCCTGGAGGTCAGGGTCTGGGCGATGTCCCTGATCGGCGCCCTGCTGGAGACGTCGCTCTACTGGGCGGAGAACGACCACCGCGACGACTTCGCCGAGTTGGTGGACCGCGCCCTGAACACGATCCAGCACGGTCTGGACACGGACCGCCCCGGCGCGGGGCCCGATGCCGGGCGCGGTGCGGGGCCGGACCACCCTGACCCGCCGACAAAAAACCCCTGAGCCCGTCCCCTCCCCTCATGCGATCCTGACCAGGTGAAAGCACCCGAGATCCACGTCGAAGTGGCCCCCGAACTGGCCCTGTTCGTCCCACACGGCCGCCGAGCGGGCGCGACCGCCCTCGCCATCGACGGGGTCTCGACGCTCGGTCATGTCATCGAGTCCCTGGGCGTCCCGCTGACGGAGGTGGGCGCGCTGGTCGTGGACGGCCGGGTGGTTCCGGTCTCCCACATCCCGGCCGACGGCGAGTCGGTGACCGTACGCCCGGTCGACCGCCCCCAGCAGGTACCGGGCGCTCCTCTCCGCTTCCTCCTCGACGTCCACCTGGGCACGCTGGCCCGACGTCTACGCCTCCTGGGCGTGGACGCGGCCTACGAGTCGACCGACATCGGCGACCCGGCCCTGGCCACGCTCTCCGCCACCGACCGCCGGGTGATGCTGAGCCGCGACCGGGGCCTGCTGCGGCGCCGCGAGCTGTGGGCCGGCGCGTACGTCTACAGCACCCAGCCGGACGAACAACTCCGCGAGGTCCTGACCCGGTTCGCCCCGGCCCTCCACCCCTGGACCCGCTGCACCGCCTGCAACGGCCTCCTGAAGCCGGCGACGAAGGACCAGGTGGCGGACCGCTTGGAGGGCGGCACGCAACGCTCGTACGACGTGTTCGCCCAGTGCGCCTCATGCGGCCGCGCGTACTGGAAGGGCGCGCACCACGAACAGCTGGAGGCAATCGTGCGGGAGGCGCTGCGGACGCGTTGAGCGCCTTGCGCGAGAGCACGGGCTGAATCGGGGCCGCAGGGCAAGGCGAGGTCGACGTACGGGCAGCCCCCCTCACACCGGACGGCCCAGTACGACACGAAAGTCAGCCCTGTCGGCCGCGCGCTCATCACGAGACGGCCCCACGCCGGGCGCTAGCGTCCCGCCCACCGTCGCAACCTCCTGGTGACCTGGGCCTTGTGAAGGACGGTTGCCGAGGCTTCGCCCGGGCTCGTCATGAACGCCGTAACAGGGGTCCATCGCTCACCACCCTTACGAGCCGTCCATCTGACGGCGGGGAAGTCCGTGATCTCCGTGATGCGCTCCCGCACGATCACGCGTGTGCGCAGGTAGCCGCGGATCAAGAGCCTTTCGCCCTCACACGTCACGCCGAGGCGGTACCACCTCACGGCGAGGATCGCGAACCCAATCACAGCGAAACAAGCCGTGAGCCGCGAGAAGCTGGTACTGGCTTGTGCCGCGTAACTCCTTCATCGACCGCGAGAAGCCGCTCCTCCCGGCTCGTCTGCGGCATGCCGGGCCATCACCAGATAGCCCGCAAAGCCGACGTCCGGCCTGGCCTTTGCCCACCCGTCCGCTTCCTTGACCGGAACCAGCACGGTCGTGCCCGGAACGGGGTAGTTCACTTTGTCCGTAGCGCCCGGCGGCACCTCGTAACGACAGTGCACCTCGGCGATCGACACCACCTCCACCGAGGTGGGTGCGTGCCCCTCCTCTTGGCCGTGATGTTCCTCGCGGAAGTCGATCTCATCCGCGCGTTCGCTGCCAACGACGTCGGCGTAATCCTCCGGATCGACCTCCAGCAGCGTCCATGAGACAACATCCCCTGGCGCGAAGCTCTGCCCGCAGCACTGGATTTGCCAGTCATCGACCCAAATCGTCAACGTCATGCCGCCATTGTCCGCCGAGCGACCGGAGCACATCAGGGCTTCGCGCATAACGTACGACGCCAGCTTGGGAGTTCGATCCAGGCCTGCTTCGACTGCGGCTGGCGACTGGTGCGACGCCAGGCCCAGACGCAGGTGTGCACACTCGTCCGGCGTCGTTGATGTCAGCTATGGATGTCAGAAGCGGCAAACCCCACGGCCGTCCCCTGCGTACTGGGACCGCGCCTTCCGTGCGCAGAGCGGTGATGAGCGTGGCGAACTGCTGCGGGCTCAGCCCGGTGAACGGGCGTATCCAGATGAACTCCGATGCCGTGATCACGGCGAGATCATCTCCCGGCACCGAGGGGCCGCGCTGAGCTACGGGATGTCGGGGTATTGGGGGCGCTTCCGCTGAGCTTGGCCAGGTCACTGAGATCGATGTCCGTGGCCTTGCCATACCGCCTGGACCAGTCGGCGACGGCCTGCCGGAACAGGCAGTCGGGGCGATGAGCAACCGGTTCCTCGCCACGGTTCCGCAGCTTGGTGACAGCCGTCCGCTCCAGATCCTGATCGCCGCACTGACGAGCCAGAAGGGTGGACTTGGCAAGTCGTGCAGGCTCGTTGTTGGTCGGCGCGAACGACCAGACCCCGTCCCGGTGAACGTGGGTGTCCGCCAGGAGCAGCAGCCCAAGGTCGTGGGAGTAGCGGACGAAGCGCAGGGAGGGCGACCCGTAGGAAATGACGCCGGTGGGCGGGGCGTCCTCCTTCGGCTTCTTCGGCGGCGCCCTGACCTGTTCGGAGAACTCGTTCGCCAGACCGCGGTAGCCCTCATCCACCTCGGCTTTCACGTCCGGGTGGAGGCGGAACTGCTCGGCGATGCCCTCCGTTCGCATCGCGGTCTGATCGTGCATTCTTCCCGGGCCGGTCGGCCCCGGACCACAGGGTGCTGCCCTGTCCATCGCTGATCGTGGTGGTCTTCATGGTGTTCTGCTTCTTCTTGCCGGAGACGAACGCGCAGCGGCCCGGCCGGTGGGCCTTCGGGCGGCGGACCTGGGTCTCGGTCCCGTCGATCCGCAAGGTCACGCCCTCCGCATCGGCGTAGGCGAACACGTCGGCCAACATTGGCAGGCGCAGTCCGGGCTGGTCGGGGACGGCGAAGCCGCGGTCGGCGAGCAGCGGACGGATCTCGCCGATTGCCTCGGTGACGGAGGAGGGGCCGACCCCGTACAGCTCGGCGAGCGCGGCGTGCGGGAGCTGAGTGCGCAGGTGGACCAGAGCGACCAGCACCCGGTCGGCGAACACCAGCTCATGCTTGCGGCCCGCCCCGGCGGCACGGCGGAGGATCGGAGTTCACCAGCGGCCGAACCGGTCAGCACCTCGGGTCCTCAGCCACACAGCTCTAGCCCCGATCTTCAATAGGCGACCAAGCCGTAAGTCTTGTCCCGTAATGATCACGCCGGAGGGCGTCGCAGCCGTTTGCCAGCCGACTGCGGAGTCAGTCAAGGCCGGTCGCCCATGCCGTCAGCGCAGCGAAGTCGTCGATGGCGAGGCCGCGTCGCGGGTCGATCCGGTGCAGTAGGGCGGGACCGTCGTGGTGGTCCTTCACCCAAGTCCGATCCGCCTCAGTAATTTCGTCGTCGACCCAGGCGAACGCACGGCCTTTCGCCCAGGCGACGATCTCAGGCGTCTTCCAGAACACACCGCTCCCGGGTTCGGGCCGCGGCGAGGTCCACGGGATGAAGGGCAGCTCGGGCAATCCCAGGACTGGCGCGACGAAAGCGTTGGCCTCTTCCTCCCACGTAGTCGCCCACACCAGGTCGAAGGGAAGCGCCTCCAGCGCAGGGCCGTGATCCGGGTTCAGCCACACCCGCAGCGGCTTCACCGGCTTGTTCGGCAGCCCCCACTCAGTCAGCCGGCGCCGCTCGGCGGCCTCCCACCGAGGCGTCAGCAGGCGGTGCGTCTGATAGCCCTCGGGCCGACGGTGCGGCTTCGCGGCATACGGATTCAGCGGTCCGTCCACATCCACCAACAGCACTGGGCGCACCAGCTCATCCCCCTTGGTCCTGCCTCGCACCGTACTGGCCGGTGGCGAGACCGCCCAACAGGATTCTGGCCGGTACTGGTCTCAGCAACTCTGGCTCCGGGGTAGTGGGACGATCTTGACGTGCCGGCAGTGATCACAGCATCACAGCCGTCCTGGACAGGCCCGTTCACAAGGCTGAGCCCGCGCTGCTTCGGCAAGCTGGTGATCGCTCTACGCCGTGAGGACGCGGTCCGCCGAGATCGGCCCGCTGCTCGTGCTGCCGCCGCGCCTTCGGTTCCGCAAGGGCACCGTGCTCATCGTGGACGGCACCTTGGTACCCACGCATGACCATTCGGTGGCCGAGCAGTCGAAGACATCTCATGTCGTTGAGAGGTCAAGTCCGCGCTCCCGCGTCGAGCACGCCTTCGCCCGCATGAAGAGCTGGAAGATCCTCCGCGACTGCCGCTTGAAGGGAGACGGCGTTCATCACGCCATGCTGGGCGTAGCCCGCCTGTACAACCTCGCGCTCGCCGGATAGACCGGCCCGAGGCGGCAATCCCCGATGCTGACCGTGTCTACTCAGTTGATCATTGCGGGACAGCCTTTAGGCAAGAAAGCCGCCGGTGTGGCAGGGAACCGGCAACGCCGCAAGCGCGTCTGGATGGCAGTAGGAGGCTCACTGCAGTTGGGGAGGCGCGAGTGAAGCGGGCATTGGTCGGGCTCACAGGACCGGTTTGTTATGACTACAAGAATCACCTGAATATTCCGTCAGGTGCATTCCCTAATCCGGTCCTGGAGAACGTAACCGGCCTGGTTCTCTCTTACGATGAGATTTGGTTTATCTGCAGAGAGCTGTGCCCGAGCGATCTCCAGAATGCACACTTCGTTAAGTTCATCGAGGATGAGCCAATCCTCATGGAGCGCGCCCTCGTCGCGCTGGAACAATTCACGAATATGGCGCATGGGATCCCCAAAGGCGAGATGATTCGACGGGATGGAATCGCCAACAGAGGAATGCATCGGGCGATAGAACGTATCACCCGAGCGGTTCCGTTTGAGTTCACGCCCGATCATCACAGTCAACAGCTCTCCACCTTCCGCCTCTCCGGGCACGCTTTTAACGCTTCCGGGTTGCGCTTCGAAAACGTAGTTGCAGATATTGGCATTGCAGCAGCTCTGGATTTCAACATTGACGTGATCTTCAACAGCTACGCGTCAGGAGCGGCAGGGCTAATTCAAGGAGACCCTCAAGCGGGGAATCGACTAGTCTTGGCGGAGCAAATCACTGGAATCCATACTTTGGACCATCTAAGCCCGCAAGGGGCTTTCCATGAGAGCCTCAATGATCTCCGATCTCACGAACGCATCGCCGAGTTCCGCAACTTGCTCGCAGAAACCGACGTCGAGGGCAAGGACCTCAAAGCCCTGGCGGCAGAAGTGGTAGCGCAGGCTGATCGGCATGCGCGCGACGTTCTTGATCGCTTCATCAAGGGTAAGGGTAAACTGAGAACTTATGGCGTGCCCACGGCAGCTGCGTTTCTAAACCAGGTTATCCCAGGCGCAGGAGCGGCCTTTGGTGGACTATTCAGTGCTAAGGACTGGCTAGACGATCGAAAGGTCAAGAAGCGCGTCAGCTGGGCTCCATTCGTCCTTGATGCGCGCAACCCTCGCGAGTGATCGAGGTCCGACAGAATCAATCCCGCGCGCCGAGCGCGGCATCTGGTCGACAGTGCGTACGCGCCGCCACTCCTGTGGCGTGGGGCACCCGCGACTGAGCCCCCCTGGCTGTCGCGCCTGACTAATTCCCTGCCATACGAAGAGCCACCCACCTGGGCACACCTGGCACGGAGCCCCTTCGACACCGTGCTTGGTGAGCCGGCCGGGGGTCGGCACGTGTAGCACGGCGGACCTCGGCGGGTGTCGGCGGTTGTCGACGTTGGTCATCGCTGAGCGCCCTTCCACGCCCCGAGGACGGTCCAGGAGGGCGCTCTGGCGTGTCTCCGTGGAGGCTCCCAGGCGCTCGGCAGGGTGGTCCCGCACAAATGCCAACGGTCCCGTACCCGGCGATCACCACCGGATACGGGACCGATCAAGCCGCTCCGCCGATCATCGTCAGCGGCGCCTCACATCTCCCTTCCCGCACGCCCGGCCATCCCCATCCCGGTCCAGCCTCAGCGGGTCGTCCTTGCCGTTCACCTTCAGGCGGCCGTAGTCGTTCCGGGACAGCCACTCGCAGCGGGCGGCCGTCGTGTTCTTCACCTCTGCCGGGAACGTCGTCGGGACGCACACGTTCGCCGTGCCGTAGTGGCGGTCGCAGCCGGAGATCGTCGGGCTGACCTTCTTGGATCTGGTCTTCTTCCCCGGGCCCGTGACCTTGCCCTTCGGCGCGTCCGCGAAGTCGTGGACGTGGGCCGAGGGGGCCTCTCCGGACGCCTGCGCCAGTGCGGACGGGCCCTGGAGGTGCACCCATTCCGCGACCGACGGGACGCCGTTCGCGTCGACCGCGAAGAGCATGTACCAGCCCGGCGGCGCCAGGTTCGGGTTGCTCGTCACGTTCAGGTCCACGTTGTTGCCGTCGACGGAGAGCGGGAGGTCCACGAAGCGCTGGTTCGGGTCCGAGGAGTGGGTGACGGCGGCGGGGCGGATGAGTTCCGCCTTCGCGATCGGGCGGTCGACCGTGATGCGTTGGGTGTCACCGTAGACCCACTGCTTGTCGATCACCGACGTGATCTTCGGCCGCGCGCCCTTCAACAGGTACGGCGGGGTGTAGATCGACACGTCGTGGTTCCAGGTGCCGTTGCCCGGGTTGTCGCCCGTGGTCATGACACGGCCGTCGGGGAGCAGGAACGCCGAGGAGTGGTAGCCGCGCTCCTCCGGATCCGTCGCCACCTGGTCGAACGTGTTGGTCGCCGGGTCGTAGATCGACGTCTCGTAGACCGGGTCGGCGCGGTTGTGCAGGGCGCCGCCCGTCTCCAGGACCTTGCCGTCGGGCAGCAGCACCGCGGAGACGTACATCTTGCCCTGGTCGCCGGTCTGGGCGACCTTGCCGTTGCCGAGGTCCACCGTGCCCTGCGGGATCGGCGGGCCGGCGACGTACGCCGGGTTCGCGGCCTTGAGGTCGATGATGTCCGTCAGGCGGTTGGCGACCGGGTTGGACTCGATGTTGCCGCCGCCGAGCGTCAGGACCTTCTGGTCCTGGGCGGGAGGCAGCAGCACGCTCGCGGACTGGTCGCGTTCGTCCTTCCTCTGCAGACCCGGGACCTGCGTGACCGTGTTGGCGCCGTAGTCGTAGATCGCCGAACCCGTGCCCGGGATGTTGTTGCCGAAGACATGGCTGCCCGAGTAGAAGAGGCGGCCGTCCTGCATGAGGATCATCGACGGGTACAGGCCCCAGTACGACCAGGTCTGGTTGACCTTCCAGAGTTCGAGCCACTTCTGCTCGGCGTCCGACCACAGTTCGGCGGTCACCGAACCGGTTGAGTCCTCCTTCAGGCCGCCGAACGAGATGACGTCACCGTTGCCGAGGATCGTCGCCGACGGGTACCAGTGGCCGTCGTTCATGTCGTTGGTCTTGCTGTACGTCTCCGTCACCGGGTCGAAGATGTACGAGTCCTTGTAGCCCTGGTAGCCGATCGTGCCGTCCGCCGACGGATAGCCCTTGTTGCCGCTCATCACCAGGACCCGGCCGTCGTCGAGCTGGACGTGGCCCGCGCAGAACATGTCGTCCGGGGTCGGGATCTGCTTGTACGTGCCGTTCTTCGGGTCGTACACCGCCGAGGTGAAGGTGCCCGCCTCGAACATCTCCTCGCTGTTGCCGGAGCCGGCGATCAGCAGCACCTTGCCGTTGTTGAGGACGACGGAGTGCATGGAGCGGACGGGGTTCTGCGTGGGCAGCACGTCCCAGCGGCCGTTCAGGCACTCGTCCGGCGTGCCCGTGCACTGCGGCTCGGGGACGGGGTCGGCGACCACGTCCATCGTGTAGTCGTCCGTGGTGACGGAGCCCGTGCCGTAGACGGAGACACCCCAGGCGATGCGGTCCGTGGCGGCCGGCACGGCGGGCGTACGGACCGTGGCCTCGGTCCAGCTTCCCGCCATCTCCAGCGTCTTGAGGTCGGTCCAGTACTGCCAGCCGGCCGTGGTGTCGTGCCGGAAGAGCGTGATGGACGTGTCCGGCGTCGTCGACTTGTACCAGAGAGCCAGGTCGTACTGCTTGCCCACCGTGACCGGGGGCGCGCAGGCCGCCGACTCGGTGATCAGAGCCTTGCGGTCGCCCTCCACCCGGCGGGTCAGCTCGACCTTCATGGCCTTGGCGCCCGAGTGGGCGTCCGAGGTCGTGGTGAACGTGAAGTCGTTGTCGCCCCAGCCCGACTTCTTCCAGCAGTACGGCATGTCGTCCGTACCGGCCGTCTCGAAGCCGGGGTTCTGGATGAGGTTGGCGGCGGACGCGGGCTGGGGTGAGATCAGAAGGAGGCCGGAGGCGAGGGCTCCGACCGCCAGCAGGGCGGTTCTGCGTCTGGGTCTGGGGATGGATCTCGGGGTGGATCTCGGTCTGGATCT
This sequence comes from Streptomyces sp. ATCC 21386, assembly GCF_018728545.1. Classification (NCBI taxonomy): domain Bacteria; kingdom Bacillati; phylum Actinomycetota; class Actinomycetes; order Kitasatosporales; family Streptomycetaceae; genus Streptomyces; species Streptomyces sp. ATCC 21386. The sequence goes on along the minus strand of NZ_JAAVVL010000001.1, from coordinate 1,255,308 downwards.
CATCCAGCCGGTCAAGCGGCTCCTCAGGTGGTTCTTCACGCGGCTCTCCTTGCCGACTGCTCGGACTCCGCAGGCTCCCCGGTCCGATCGGTCGCATCGGTCGCACCGGACCGACCGGACCGTTCAGCCTGCTTCTCGGCCCGCCTCCGCCCGCCGCGCTCCCCGCGGCGGGACTTCTTGCGGGGCAGATAGACGAGCGCCTCGGTCCCCACGAAACGCAGGACGAACGTCGTCACCAGGGCGAGTGCGGTGGCGGGCAGCGCGCCCATCCCGAACTTGCCCACGAACAGGGCGATCAGCGGGATACGCAGCACCAGGTCGGCGTTGGCGAGCAACGCGAACCGGCCGATGCGGTCCCACCCCTTGCGGTACCGGCGCCGCTCGCGGAAGCAGAGATGCTCGATGAGGAAGAAGTTCCAGAGCACCCCGAGCTGGTTGGCGAGGATCTCGGCGGGGACGTAGTGCATCCCGGCCGCGGTGAGGGCGTACAGGCCCGCGAGGTTCGGCAGGAAGCCGGTGACGCCGATCAGCCCGAAGACCGTCATGCGGGCCAGCGGCGACGCGGTGCGCAGTCCGACGAGGTGGCGCAGGAACTTGAGGCCCTCCTGCGCGGTCGACTTGGACTCGCCGGCGTACCGGTCCTGGAAGACGAAGGGCACCTCCGTGACCTGCCGGGGGCGGCTGCGGACGGCCAGTTCGAGGAGGATCTTGTAGCCGAGCGGCTGGAGGATCTCGGCGGTGACCGCGCTGCGGCGGATCGCGAAGAAGCCGCTCATCGGGTCGCTGATGCCGTGCAGCCGGCGCGGGAAGAGGGACTTGGTGAGCCAGGTCGCCCCGCGGGAGACGGCGACCCGGTAGCTGCCCGCGAGTCCGGCGCGGCTGCCGCCCTTGATGTAGCGGGAGGCGACCACGAGACCCGCCGACGACCGCTCCCCGGTCGCCACGAGCTCCGGTACGAGGGACGGCGGGTGCTGCAGATCGCCGTCCATGACGACGATCCAGTCGGAGGTGGCCGCTTTGATCCCCTCGACCACCGCGCCACCGAGGCCGCCGACGGGATCGTCGCGGTGCAGCACGGTCACCGGGAACGGGCAGTCCTGCGCGGCGGCGTCGATGACCTCCGGGGTGTCGTCGGTGGAGTCGTCCACGAAGACGACCTCGCAGGGCAGCCGCCCGGGGACCGTCTCGGTGATCTGGTGCAGCAACTCCCGTACGTTGGCGGACTCGTTGAAGGTCGGTACGACGATGGTGACGGCCCCGGGCTCGGGGATCTCGGCCCCCCGCACGGCGGGATCGCCGAGTTCCCCGGGCACGGTCGACTCATAGCTTCCGCTGCTCATCGGTCGCCTCCAGCGGCCTCGGTCTCGCGGATGCGGTCGCCGTCGTCGGTGGCCTCGGTGCCATCCGTACGGTCGCCGCCGGTGTCGATCCTGCGGATCTCGATCCGGTCCTCGCCGGTGCCGAAGGTGGCCACCGGGGTGGAGTTCTCCATCGCGCCCTTGACGTTGGGCAGGTCGACCGCGTCGCGCCGTACCGTCGGGGACGCGACCACGTAGTCCAGGTCGCGCCAGCCGCGTGGCATCGTCTTCGTCACCGCCGGGTCGAGGTCGGCCTTGTAGAACCAGATGACGCCGAGGCCCGGCTCGTAGCCCTCGTGGACGAGGTCGAGCCAGAGCGCGTCGTCGACGAGGACCCGGGTGTCCGCGGGGTCGTCGACCTCCGTGCCGAGCCACTCGGCGGCCTGCCGGTAGGGTGCGTTGGCGTCGAAGGTCATCGCGGTGTGGTTGCCGTCGTACCAGCGCGGGACGACGTACGCGGCCGCGGCGGCGGCCAGGGCGAGCGCGAGGACGTGCCGCGCCCAGGTCACGGGCCTCCTCTCCGTCGCACTGCGCCATCGGCGCAGGACGCCGTGCGCGACGCTCGCGGTGCCGCCCGCGAGGACGAGCGCGAGGAACGGCAGCGCCTGGAGGACGTACATGGCGGGGAGGTAGCCGGGGCGCAGCGCCATGCCGGCGAGGATCGCGACGGCGAGCGCGGGACCGGCGAGGGCCCGCGCGGTCACCGACCAGCGCCAGGTGACCAGCAGGAGCAGGGCGCCCGCGAGTCCGCCGAGCGGCAGCACGCGGTCGTAGTACAGCCACGACTGCAGGACGCCGTACGAGCCCGTGCCCTCGCTGAGGATGAAGCCGGAGCCGGGGCGGCTCATCTGGTAGACGATGCCGTCCCAGAGGGACACATGGCCGTCTCCGGGCAGCAACTCGCCCTTGAGCAGGGCGAACAGCGGGTACGAGATGCCGATCAGGGTGCAGGCGGTGACGGCGCCGGTGATGGCGAACTTGCGGGTGTCCCGGTGGCTGTGCCGCCACATGGTGAGCAGCACGGCCGGCAGGACGAGGAGCATCGTCTCCTTGGTGAGCACGGCCGCGGCGGCGGCGATGCCGGCGCCGAAGTGGTGCCAGAGGTGACGGCTGGGCGAGGCGGCGAGGCAGAACGCCAGCAGCGTCCACATCACCGCGATGTTGTCGAGGAAGATCTCCCGCTGGAGCACCACCGACAGCGGGGAGAGCCCGAAGAGGGCCATGCCGAGGCCGGCGGCCCAGCGGGGCAGCGAGAGACGGCGGCCGAGGACGTAGACGAGGACGGCGCTGACCGCGCTGATCAGCAGCATGACCACGCGCATCGAGCCGACGGTCATCGACTCGGGGGCGAGCTGGGCGGGGATCCAGGTCAGGACGGCGAGCTGGATCCAGCCGAGGGGCGGGTGGTCGTACCAGTAGGTGTAGTGGGCGAGGCCCCTGCTCTCCTGGACGGCCCAGGCCTGGGCGAGGTAGGTGCCCTCGTCGTCGCTGAGGGTCGGGTAGTCGGCGATGTTCCAGCCCTGCACGATCATGATCGCGACGAGGAGGAGACCGCAGAGGATCAGGTCGAGGCGCGAGTCCCGCAGGCGGTCCGGCGGTGCCTGGGGCGTGGGCGAAGTGGAAGAGGAATCGTTTGTTCGACCTGTCGAACCGGCTGTGGGCGCAGCTGTCCGCTGCGCGGGGACCTTGACTTCCGTCTTGGCCGCCGCGGGAAGTGTGGAGGTCACGCAGGAACGTCCTCTCGGGTCACGTTCGCGAGATGTGCGCCGACGTGACTGGTCAACTCCCAGTCGTTGCGGCCTCGTTGCTCGCGCCACACCGCGCGTACGGCGGCGAAGGCGAGGAGCACCTGGTAGAAGGGGCCGCCCACGATGAGCTTGACGTAGTGGACGAACCGGACGCGCAGTCCGTACTGCTTGCCGAAGTCGTGCAGTCCGACGACCTCGAACACGAAGGTGACCAGGGCGGTCACGGCCGGCAGGAAGGTGATGAAGGCGACGCCCACGGGGACGTCGAGGAAGAGCGCGATGCCCACGTTGAGGGGAATGATCACCCCGGAGACGGCCTGGAGATAGGGCGTCATCAGCGTGTAGCGGGCGAGCAACCGCTGCTGGAAGGAGGGCAGTTGGCGCCAGTCGCGCTTCCGGTAGACCTGGAGGAAGCCCTGGTTCCAGCGGGTGCGCTGCTTCATCAGGGACATCAGGCTGCCGGGGGTCTCCTCCCGGGTCACCATGTCGGAGTCGTAGGCGACGACGACCTTCTTGCCCACGCTGGAGAGCCGGACGCCCAGGTCGCAGTCCTCGGCGAGGCAGTTGGGGTCCCAGCCGTCGGCCGCGCGCAGCACGTCGGTACGGACGAAGACCGTGTTGCCGCCGAGCGGGATGAACCCTTTCTGCGCGTGCAGATGGAGGCGGGACCGGAACCAGAAGAAGTACTCCAGGCAGTTGCGCAGGCTGTACCAGCTGGAGTTGTAGTTGATGAGCTGCACGCCGCCCTGCACGACGTCCGCGCCGGTGGTGCGGAAGGCATGGTCGACGTGGGACAGCAGCTCCGGATGGACCTGGTCCTCGGCGTCGAAGACCCCGACGACATCGCCGCGGCAGTGCGGCAGCGCCGTGTTCATGGCCTTCGGCTTGTTCTTCTTCTCGTGGTGGTCGACCACCACGCGGACGCGCGGGTCGCGCCCCTCGGCCGCCCGGGCCACCGCGGTGGTCTCCGGGTCGTCGTGCCCGACGATCACGATGATCTCGAAGTCGTCGTGGCTGGATTCGAGCAGTCGTTGGATGGTGTGGTCCAGCACGGCCTGTTCATGGCGTGCCGGCAGCAGCAGTGAGAACGACACATGTTCGTCGCCGTCGGGTCTGCTGAACCGGGTGGAGGCGAGCACTTCGGGCGTTCGCCACGCGTGCATCTGCCACCACAGGGTGAAGGCCGCCATCCAGAACAGGACCAGCGAGACGACGGCAATGAAGACGGACGTCAGCAAGAAAGATCCCCCCAGATCCCCAATACCCCCTACGCGACAGCGAGTTACTCCTGCCGCGGAACTGTGCTGAGCCTAGGGGGAAACTGTGAAGCCCGGGGACCCTTCCGATAAAAACCGTGTTTCCGTTCGGTGGAACATCTAATCGGAAGTGTCCGCACACCGGCCCGTTTCCAGGTAGTTGTTCGATCTTGTCCCGGTCCCGGACCGGCGAGTTTCAGCCGGTAGCGCCCGTCGCGGGCGATCCGAGGGCTGTGCGCAACCTGTCGACATCTGTCGTGGGAGCGTCACATGTGAAGTTACGGCAGACATACGCGGTCGGTTCACCGCCGACGTAGGGACGGTCGGCCAGCAACGGCAGCTCGTCACTGTCCGTGGTCCCCACGGCCACCACCGCGCCCGGCGCGGTCCCCAGCAACGCCGCCCGGTGCAGCTCCTTGGTCCCCGGATGCCCCTCCGGTCCGACGACCGCCACCTCACGCGGCCCGTCGAGCAGGGCCTCCGCCGTGGCCAGCCCCCACCCGATGAACCGCGGCGCCCTCGGCCCCAGGGCCTTCACCACACCCAACGCCCGTTCGGCAGCGGTCCGATGAGGCGCGGAACCGGTGTGCGCGGCATAGCTCAGCAGCGCGCCCGCCGCCGCGCTCCACCCCGACGGCGTGGCGTTGTCCGTCGGATCCTGCGGCCGCCGGATCAGCTTCTCCGCGTCGGCGGCGGTGTCGAAGAGCGCCCCGGACTCCTCGTCGACGAACCGGGCGAGCACATGGTCGAGCAGGAACCCGGCGAACTCCAGCCACACCCCCTCCCCCGTGACCGACGCCAGCGCCAGGAACCCCTCGGCGACGTCCGCGTAGTCCTCCAGCACCCCCGCGTTCGCCCCGACCTGCCCGTCCTTGCTGGTCCGCGCCAGCCGCGCCCGCTCGTCCAGATGCAGGCGTACGAGGAGGTCCGCGGCGGCGATGGCGGCGTCCACCAGGTCGGGGCGGTCGAAGTAGGCGCCGGTCTCGGCGAGCGCGGCGACGGCGAGGCCGTTCCAGGCGGCCACCACCTTGTCGTCGCGGCCGGGGGCGGGCCGGTGCGCACGCGCGGCGTTCAGCCGATCCCTGACCGACTCGATCCGTTCGGCGTCGAACACGCCCTCGTGCTGCGGTAGTTGAAGAACAGACGCCCCTTCCTCGAACGTCCCCTCCTCCGTGACCCCGAAGTAGTGCGCGGCGAGGGCCGCGTCCTCCTCGCCGAGCACCTCGGTCAGCTGCTCGGGGGTCCAGACGTAGTACGCCCCCTCGACATGCCTGCCGGAACCGGTCCCGTCGTCGCTGTCGGCGTCCAGCGCCGAGGCGAACCCGCCCTCGTTCGTGCGCAGCTCGCGGACCATGAAGTCGGCCGTCTCCAGGGCGACGCGCCGGGCGAGCTCGGAACCGGTGGCCCGCCAGAGGTGGGCGTACACCCGGCACAGCAGGGCGTTGTCGTACAGCATCTTCTCGAAGTGCGGCACCACCCACTCACGGTCGACGGAGTACCGGGCGAAGCCGCCGCCGAGCTGGTCGTAGATGCCGCCGCGGGCCATGCGCTCGCAGGTGTCCGCCGCCATCTGCAGCGCGCCCTCGGAGCCGGTGCGCGCGGCGTGCCGCAGCAGGAACTCGATCACCATCGAGGGCGGGAACTTGGGCGCCCGGCCGAAGCCGCCCCGGGCCGCGTCGTACTCCCGGGTGAGCCCCAGCAGCGCCTGGGCGAGCTCGTCCTCCCCGGGCACGTCGACCGCGGCGAACTTCAGCTCCCGGCCCGCCAGGTCCCGCACGATCTTCCCGGCGACCTCGGTGACCTCGTCCCGCCGGTCCGCCCAGGCGGCCCGCACCCCTTCCAGGACCTGCCGGAAGGAGGGCATGCCGTGGCGGGGGGCGGGCGGGAAGTAGGTACCGAAGTAGAAGGGCTCCTCCTCCGGCGTCAGGAACACGGTCATGGGCCAGCCGCCCTGCCCGGTCGCCGCCTGTACGGCCTCCATGTACACCGCGTCGACGTCCGGCCGCTCCTCCCGGTCGACCTTGACGTTCACGAAGTGCGCGTTGAGGTACTCGGCGGTCTCCCGGTCCTCGAAGGACTCGTGCGCCATCACATGGCACCAGTGGCAGCTCGAGTACCCGACGCTGAGCAGCACCGGCACACCCCGCCTGCGCGCCTCCTCGAACGCCTCGGCCGACCACGGCCACCAGTCGACCGGGTTGTCGGCGTGCTGGAGGAGGTAGGGAGAGGTCTCGTGGGCCAGTCGATTCGCCATGGGCACCATCATTCCCCAGTACCCGTGAATCGCAGTTCAGCACGGACCCGCGCCCCGTCAGGGGCGCGGGTCCGTGTCGATGTGCGGCTCCGCCGCGTGGGCGCGAGCAACCACGCCCCACTCGCACCCGGCCGACCACCCGACCTCCTATGGCGAAACCCCGCCCCTGACCCCCGCCCACGATCACGCCCTCTCGCCTAGCCGGACTACTCCCCGCACACTGGCCGGAGGCAACCGTTTCGGCGAAGGGGGAAGCGTGATGCGGGACAGCCACCGGGGGGAGGCCGAACGGCTGTTGGTCCGGGCGGTCGAGGAGGAGGTCCGCAGATCGGGCGGCCGTACCGACGGAGTGGTCCTGCTCGGCCGCGCCCGCGCCTCCCTGGACTCGATGGCGCAGAACGCGGCCGAGGAGTACGAGACGTACACCCGCGCCCTGGACGAGTCCGAGGCGGTGCGTCCCACCTTCCGCCAGCGCTACGCGAAGGAGGGTTCCGGCACTCCCCTGCTGGTCGCGGCCGTCGCCGCCGGCACGGCGGTCGTCGCCGACCTCTCCTTCGGCGTCGCCCCCGGCACCGCCGTGAGCACCGGCGTGATCGTCGGCGTCGCGAGCGCCGTGGCCACGGTCCTGAAGGTCACCGCCTCCCACCTCCCCGCCGCCCACCACCACGCGGGCACCCTGAGCCAGCCCGGCGGCCCCGAGCAGCTGCGACTGCAGTGGCTGACGGCACTGGAGGTGCGCGGGATACGCCCGTTCCTGGACCAGCAGCGCGTCCTCGCCGCGTCCACGGCGACGGCGAAGAAGAAGGCACCCCAACTGCGGGGCGCCGACAAGAGCGCGGCCGCCCGGCGGCGCAACGTGCTGGAGCAGTCGTTCGCCCAACTCCCCGAGGCCGACGACCGGTTCGCGGGCCGACGGGCGGAGATGGGGAAGATCCGCCAGTGGGTGCAGGCGGCCCGCGCGGAGACCGAGACCCGGCCGACCGTCGTCGTGCTGCACGGCGCGTCCGGCTCCGGCCGCACCGCCCTCGCCGTCCGCGCCACCCACGAGCTGCGGGACTACTTCCGGGGCGCCTGTGTGGTCGATCTGCGCGCCGACAGCCCCCAGGAGCCGCCGCTGTCGACCCGGGACGCGCTGATGCATCTGCTGAATCGTCTCGGCGCGCCCCGCGACCAGCTGCTCTTCCGTGAGCGGACCTCCCAGGACCAGCAGGTCAAACGGCTCAGCGAGCTGTACCACCAGCATCTGACCACCGTGCCGGTGACCATCGTCCTGGACGACGCCTCCGACCCCGAGCAGGTCCGCGCCCTCGTCCCCGAGCGTTCCGACAGCCTCGTGCTGGTCACCGCCCGCTCCCCGCTCGCCCTGCCCGCCGACCTGCCCGCCTGGGTCCACCAGCTCCCCGTCGAGGCGCTCGACGCCGACGGCACGCACGAACTGCTGAGCACGGCGGCCCAGGACGGCGCGGCGCTGTCGGCGGGAGCCGTCGCGGGCGCGGGCGCGGGCGCCGCCGCGGGGCCGTCCTCGGGGGCGCGCGCCGGCTCGTACGACACGGAGTCCGTCGCCCGGATCCGGCACCTGTGCGGCGGTCTGCCGCTCGCCCTGCGCATCGCCGGCTCGTCCCTGGGCCCGCGCACGCCCGGCCAACTGGCCACGGACCTGGGCGCGTACGGCCCGGTGGAGCCGATCGAGCGGGCCCTCTGGCTGCGCTACACCGACCAGTCGGAGCCCTCCCGCAAGCTGCTGCGCCGCCTGGCGCTGGCGGGACGGGCGTCGCTGGGTGCGGCGGCGGCCGCCTCACTGCTCGCCACCGACGAGACGGAGGCGACCCGTCACCTCACGGCGCTCGCCCGCGCGGGCCTGATCGACCACGTGCACGGCAACCGCTACCGCCTGCACGACCTGGTCCGTGCCTTCGCCCACGCCCGCCTCCTCGACGAGGAGGAGCCGAGCGAGCGCACGGCCGCGCAGGAACGCCTCATCGTCACCTACGCGGATCTGGCCGACTCCGTCCTGCGCCTGGTCGACGGGAACATGTCGACCCGCTCGGACCGCTTCGGCCAGCACGGCTTCGTGTCGCTGGAGGAGGCGCTGCGCTGGCTGGACGACGAGACGAGCTTCATCACCTCCACGCTCCGGCACGCGGAGGGCGTGAACGAGGCGGCCGTGCTCAGTCTGCTGGGCGCCCTGTGCGACTACTGCCTGCTGCGCGGCGACCTCTACCGCCTGGGCGAGCTCAACGAGCTGGCCCAGTCGGTGGGCCAGGGCCTGCTGACCCGCTCCGTGCAGTGGCGCACGGGTATCGCGGCCCGTCAGCTGGGCGAGCTGGACAAGTCACGGACGACGCTGGCGTCGGTGGTCAACCTGTACATGGAGACCAACCACGACGCGGGCGCCGCGCGTGCCCTGTGTTCCCTGGGCATCACCCTGCATCACCAGGGCAATCTGACGGAGGCGGCGGAGAAGCTGCTGGAGGCCCTGCAGATGCAGTCGGTCCCCGAGCTGGCCGCGGACCGCGCGTGGACGATGCACGCCCTCGCGGCCGTGGAACGCGACCGCTCCCATCTGGCGGACTCCCTGGACCTGTTGACCCGGGCGCTGGTCCTGCACCGCCAGCAGGAGTCCCTGCACGGTGAGGGCTGGGCCTACTACCAGCTGGGCCAACTGCTGCTGCGCATGGGCGAGGTACCGCGCGCGGAGACCGAACTGCGCACGGCGCTCGACCTGTTCGGCCGCACCCGTGACTCCCGGGGCGAGGCCTGGTCGATGACGCAGCTGGCCCGCGCCCGACTCGTGGCCGGGGACCCCTCCGCCGCCGTCGACGGTCTGCGCCAGGCCGTCTCGCGCCACCGCGACAACGAGGACGCGCGCGGCGAGGCCTGGTCCGGCTACTACCTGGGGCAGGCCCTGGAGGAGACCGGCAACCTCGACCAGGCGGTCCGCGAGCTGGAGCGCTCCCGGACGATGTTCTCCCGGATGCGGGACGTGTACGGCCTGGCCTGTGCCCGTCACCACTCCGCCCGCGTCACCCGCGACCAGCGCGCCGTGCAGACCGGCTCGCTGCGCAACTCCGGCTTCGCCCGTCAGCTCCTGGTCGACGCGCGCGCGGACTTCCAGCGCATCGGCGTCGCCCACGGGGAGGCGTGGACCTGCCTGGAACTGGCGGTCGTGGACGCGGGCAACACCCGCACCCCGCAGGCTCTGGCCCTGTGCGAGGAGGCCACCCGTCTCTTCGCCTCCTACGGCGACCGCCGGGGCGAGGACTGGGCCCGCTTCCTCAAGTGCACCCTGCTGCCCTACGCAGCTCCGGGCGGGGTGGAGATCGGCACGGCCGTCGCCCAGGAGGACCTGGCCCATCTCTCCCGCACGGACCATCCCCTGCGTGACGAGAAACTCACCGAGTACATCGAGGCCTACCAGCTCCTCCTGGAGCGGGGCGTCAACCTGGAGAGCGGCTGGCGGGCCTGGACCCTCGGCATGGTGCCGAACCGCCATGCGCGCGAGGTGATGGGGGTGCCGGTGTCGGGCGGGCACGGATGAGGGCGGCTCCTGCCGGCCCGGCGTGAGCGAAGACCCGCCGCCCCCGTGGCCCCGCGACGACAGGGCGTGACCGTGCGGCACCTCGCGGTGTCGCACGATCCCGCCCGTCGAGCCGTCACGCCGGCGGTCGGTCCTTCGCGGTCAGCCCTTCGCGGTCAGCCCTTCGCCGAAGGGGTCTTCCCGGCCGCGTCCGTCGCCGTCTCCTCGACGGAGGCGTCCGGGTCCGGCGACTCCTTGAAGTCGACCTTGCCCATGTGCTTGTTCATGGACTTCATCAGGCCCCAGACGGCCAGGGCCATCACCGCGAAGACGATGAAACCGAGGACGCCGGGTGTGACCTTGTCCTCGTCCAGCTCCTTGGCGAGGGGGACGAGGTGTGTGACTGCCAGGCTTACGCTCATGCCTGGCATTGTCCCCCAGGGCTAGCGGATGCCCGCAAAGAGGTCGTCCTCCGGGAGCGAGGTGTCCACGAGGGACTTCGCGAGCTCGTACTCCTCGGTCGGCCAGACCTCCTTCTGGATCTCCATGGGGACCCGGAACCAGCCGCCGTCGGGGTCGATCTGCGTGGCGTGGGCGATGAGGGCCTTGTCACGGATCTCGAAGAACTCGGCGCAGGGCACGTGCGTGGTGAGAGTGCGGTCCTTGTGGTCGGACTCGTCCCAGCGCTTGAGCCAGTCGCCGTACGGGGACTCCAGACCGCGCTCCAGCAGGGCGTTGTGCAGCGCCTCGGTGCGCGGGCGGTTGAAGCCCTGGTTGTAGTAGAGCTTCTGCGGCTGGTACGCCGGGCCGTACTCGGCCTCCGGGTACCGCTCGGTGTCCGCCGCGCCCTCGAAGGCCACCATCGAGATCTTGTGGGTCATGATGTGGTCGGGGTGCGGGTACCCGCCGTTCTCGTCGTAGGTGGTGATCACCTGGGGACGGAACGCGCGGATCCTGCGGACCAGCTCGCCGGCCGCCTTGTCGACGTCCTCCAGGGCGAAGCAGCCGTCGGGAAGGGGCGGGAGGGGGTCGCCCTCCGGGAGGCCGGAGTCGACGAAGCCGAGCCACTCCTGGCCGACGCCGAGGATCTCGCGGGCCTCGTCCATCTCCTTCTTGCGTACCTCGTGAATGTGCTCCTCGATGTACTTGTCGCCCTGCAGTTTCGGATTGAGGATGGAGCCGCGCTCCCCGCCCGTGCAGGTCACGACCAGCACGTCCACCCCCTCGGACACATACTTCGCCATGGTGGCCGCACCCTTGCTCGACTCGTCGTCGGGGTGCGCGTGCACGGCCATCAGTCGCAGCTGGTCAGTCAAGACTCATTCCCTCGTAAGTCGGCGCCCGGCCTGAACGATCGGTGACTCGGCCCGGCGCGATCCGGTGAGTCCATACTGCCGCCCCGCGCGGACACCCGTGTGGGGCGGCCGTCAGGCGCTGGGCGGGGGGCTTCTATAGTGACGGCATCGGGGGGTGGGATATTCCCGGTCCGGATCAGAGAGGGCGACCATGACGACGGCGGGCACACGGCTTCCCGAGGGTCGCTACGGCCGCTCCACGGACGAGCGCCCCGACCGCAAGCTCATGATCGTCGGCAGTGTCCTGGGCGCGGTCCTCCTCGTCCTCGTCGGCTGGTTCGCCTACCACTACGTCGCCGGCAACCGGATCAGCGTCGAGATCTACACCTTCGATACCTCGGCGACCTCGGTGAAGGTGCACCTCAGGGGCGACAAGGACGCCGGTGTCGAGGGCTACTGCACGGTGCGCTCCCAGTCCGAGGACGGTGCCGAGGTGGGCCGGGCGGACTTCCGCTTCGCCGCCGCCACCACGGACATCGACGAGGTCGTCACCCTGAGGACGACGGCGCGCGCCACCACCGCCGAGCTGCTCGGCTGTCACGTCGGCTGATCCGGCCCACCGCACCCCGGGCCCGGCCCGCGACCGAGCCATCGGCTCCCCGTACCTCGGCCCTGACCTGCGTCGACGTAACGCTTGTGGTTTATGTCCTCCCCCTTGCGCCACTGAATTGTTAGGCTCGTGGTTTCGCCCACTCGTGAAGGAACATGCTTCTGGGTAGGGCGATGCTTTGTATTCCCAGTACCTACGAGGAGCACCTGTGACCCAGACCAGCGAGAACGTCACCTGGCTGACCCAGGAGGCGTACAACCAGCTCAGGGCCGAGCTGGAGTACCTGTCTGGTCCTGCGCGCACGGAGATCGCCGCCAAGATCGCGGCCGCGCGCGAGGAGGGCGACCTGCGCGAGAACGGCGGGTACCACGCGGCCAAGGAGGAGCAGGGCAAGCAGGAGCTCCGTGTGCGCCAGCTGACCCAGCTCCTGGAGAACGCGAAGGTCGGCGAGGCGCCGGCGTCGGCGGACGGCGCGGTGGCTCCCGGCATGGTCGTGACGATCGCCTTCGACGGCGACGAGGACGACACCGTGACCTTCCTGCTCGCCTCCCGGGAGTACGCCAGCTCCGACATCGAGACCTACTCGCCGCAGTCCCCGCTCGGCTCGGGCGTGATCGGCAAGAAGGTCGGCGAGGACGCCCAGTACGAGCTGCCGAACGGCAAGTTCGCCTCGGTGAAGATCCTCAAGGCCGTGCCCTACCAGAGCTGACCGCACGTCCCTCGCTCGGCCCGTGGCCCCCGGCGCCCCCTCGGCGCCGGGGGCCCGGTCGTGCACCGCTCAGTCGATGACGGTGTAACCGGCCTCACGCAGGGCGAGGTTGACCTCCGCGCAGTGCTTCGGGCCCCTGGTCTCCAGGTGCAGTTCGACCTCCACCTCCGTGAGCCCGAGCCGGGGGTCGGTCCGTACGTGGCTCACGTCCAGGACGTTGGCGTCGACGGCCGACAACACCCCGAGGAGCGTCGCGAGGGCGCCGGGGCGGTCGGTGAGGCGGAGGCGTACCTGGAGGTAGCGGCCGCCGGCGGCCATGCCGTGGCGCAGGATGCGCTGCATCAGCAGCGGGTCGACATTGCCGCCGGAGAGCACCGCGACGACCGGCCCCTCGAAGGACTCCGGGTCGCGCAGCAGGGCCGCGACGGGACTGGCGCCGGCCGGTTCGACGACCAGCTTGGCCCGCTCCAGGCAGAGCAGCAGGGCGCTGGAGAGGTCGTACTCCGAGACCGTGCGGATCTCGTCCACCAGGTCGGCGATGATCCCGAACGGCACGTCGCCGGGCCGCCCGACCTTGATGCCGTCGGCCATCGTCGCCGGGTTCTCCACCGCCACGGGCAGCCCGGCGGCCAGCGACGGCGGATACGCGGCGGCGCCCTCCGCCTGGACGCCGATGACCCGCACGTCCGGCCGCAGCGCCTTCACCGCGACCGCGACGCCGGCCACGAGCCCTCCGCCGCCGACCCCGACGACGATCGTCCGGACCTCCGGGCACTGCTCCAGGATCTCCAGGCCGACCGTGCCCTGACCGGCGATGACGTCATGGTGGTCGAACGGGTGGATGAACACCGCGCCCGTCTCGGCCGCGTACTCCTGGGCCGCGGCCAGCGTCTCGTCGACCACCGTGCCGTGCAGCCGTACCTCGGCGCCGTACTCCTCGGTCGCGCTGATCTTCGGCAGCGGGGCCCCCTTCGGCATGAAGACCGTGGAGCGCACCCCGAGCAGGGAGGAGGCGAGGGCGACCCCCTGGGCGTGGTTGCCGGCGCTCGCGGCGACGACTCCGGCGGCGCGCTCCTCGGGCAGCAGACCCGCGATCCGGACGTACGCGCCGCGCAGTTTGAACGAGCCCGTCCGCTGGAGGTTCTCGCACTTGAGGTGCACCGGCGCGCCGACGAGCTGCGAGAGATGCCTGCTGCCCTCCATCGCGGTGACACGTGCGACGCCGGTAAGCATCTTCTGGGCGCCGCGCACGTCGTCGAGCGTCACCACCGGAAAGGAGTCAGCCGTGCTGTAGCTCATGACCACCAGTCTCGCAGTTCACAGCGGTGGAACGCGGGTGTGACCAAGGCGCGGGACGGGTTTCAGCGGCGCCGGTACACCCCGCGCCCGGTCCGCGTACTCTGTCCCCCAACCCAGCGCCCCACGCATGAATTGAGCCTTTGGCCATGCCCACAACACCTGAAATGTCGATGGACATGACGACCGTCGGTGACACCGGTCTTCTCGACACGCTGCAGCACGAGGTCGCGGTGTTCGCACGCCGTGCCGAACAGACCCGGCTCGGCGGCGTCGGGCAGGTGCGCAACTCCATGGACCGAGCCGCGTACCTGCTGCTCAACCGCCTCGACAACGAAGGCCCGATGGGGGTCAAGGCGCTCGCGGCCAGCATGGGGATCGACTCCTCGACGGTCACCCGTCAGGTGGCGCCGCTCGTGGACACCGGACTCGTCAAGCGCACCTCGCACCCGGAGGACGGCCGGGCGGTGGTGCTCCAGCTGTCGCCCCGCGGGCTCGCCCGCCTCGAGGAGGTACGTTCCTCCAGGCGTCAGCTGATGGCCGAACTCACCCAGGACTGGGCCCCCGAGGAGCGCGAGGCGTTCTGCTCCCTCCTCACCCGTTTCAACACGGCGCTCTCCACCCGCATGGCGGCGGCGCCGGAGGCACCGTCGCCCTCCTGACCCTTGACCGCGCCCCCGCTCCTGGCCTCATATGAGACCGGGGCCTCGTCGTGACGGCGGACACCACCGTGCGCGGCGGACCGAACCGTGGGCGGCCGGGCCCCGTTCCCCTCAGGGTCGGCCTCAGGCGGGAGGCGCGGTGCGAGATCGGCAGGTGGCCCAAGGCGCCCTCCGGGCACGGGAGTTCGAGGCGTTCGTCGCGGGCGCCGCGGGGCGGCTGCTGCGGACCGCCACCCTGCTCACGGCGGAGACGCCGGACGACAACCCGCGCGCGCGGCGGTTGCTGACGCACGCCCTCGCCCATACGTACGCCACCTGGGACCGGCTGCGCGGCGAGGACCCCTACGACCGGACCCGTCAGCAGCTGGCCCTCCGTTTCGCGCGCGCGGCCTGGCACCACCACGCCTTCTTCCGCCACGCGCGCGGGGGCGTCCTGCGCGTCCTCGGCCCCCAGGAGCGGCTGATCCTGGTGCTCCGGCTCTACGAGGGGGTCGCCGAGGAACAGACGGCGGCGCTCCTCGGGCTGCCCGTCGAGCGGGTGCGGACGATCTGTCTGCGCGCGATGGCGACCGTGCTGCATCCCCCGCGCGAGGTCGCGGCCCAGCAGGTGGTGGAGGTGGCGCCGTCATGAGTCTGCGAGAGCGTGAGTCGGCCGTACGGCTGATCCTGGAGCGCGGGCCGGTCCAGGTGCCGCCCGACCTGTGCGCGGCGGCGATGCGACGTGGCGGGCGCATGCTGCGGCGCCGGACGGTGGCCCGCCGTCTGCTGTGGCTGGCGCTGACGGCCGCCGTGGTCGCGTTCCTCGTGTGGGCGCTGACGACCCGCCCCTGGGTGGAGCCGCCGTCGACGACGACCCCACCGGTGGTCGACTGGTGAGCGACCGGCGGCCACCGGTGGGCGACCGGGAACGGTCCCGGTCGCGTCCGGGGGGTGCCTAGCCCATGCCTAGCCCAGGGCCTGCTGGAGGTCCTCCAGGAGGTCGTCGACGTTCTCGATGCCCACGGAGAGACGGACGAGGTCGGCGGGCACCTCCAGGGCCGAGCCGGCGGCCGAGGCGTGCGTCATGCGTCCCGGGTGCTCGATCAGGGACTCGACGCCGCCCAGGGACTCGCCGAGGGTGAACACCTTGGCGCGGTCGCAGACCGCGACGGCCGCCTCCTCGCCACCGGTGACCCGGAACGACACCATGCCGCCGAACGCCTTCATCTGCTTGGCGGCGACCTCGTGCCCGGGGTGCTCGGGCAGGCCAGGGTAGAGCACGCTCGACACGCGCGGGTGCCGGGTCAGCATGTCGGCGACCTTGGTGGCGTTCTCGCTGTGCCGGTCCATGCGGACGGCGAGCGTCTTGGTGCCGCGCAGCACCAGCCAGGAGTCGAAGGGCCCGGCGACCGCGCCCATCGCGTTCTGGTGGTACGCCAGTTCCTCGCCCAGCTCCTGGTCGCCGACGATCAGGGCGCCGCCGACGACGTCGGAGTGGCCGCCCATGTACTTGGTGAGCGAGTGCACGACGACGTCCGCGCCGAGCGCGAGCGGCTGCTGGAGGTAGGGCGTGGCGAAGGTGTTGTCGACGACCAGCTTCGCGCCGGCCTCACGGGCGACCTGGGCGACGAGCGCGATGTCGGTGATCCCGAGCAGCGGGTTGGAGGGGGTCTCCACCCAGACGACCTTCGTCTTCGGGGTGATGGCGGCACGGACGGCCGCGGGGTCGGAGGTGTCGGCCACCGACCAGTCCACGCCCCACCGGGAGACGACCTTGGCGAAGAGGCGGAACGTCCCGCCGTACGCGTCGTTGGGGATGACCACGTGGTCGCCGGGGCTGAGCAGCGTACGCAGCAGGCAGTCCTCGGCGGCCAGGCCGGACGCGAAGGCGAGGCCGCGACGGCCGCCCTCCAGGGCGGCGAGGTTCTCCTCCAGCGCGGTGCGGGTGGGGTTGGCGCTGCGGCTGTACTCGTAGCCGCCGCGCAGGCCGCCTACGCCGTCCTGCTTGAAGGTCGAGACCTGGTAGATCGGCGGGACGACGGCGCCCGTGAGGGGATCCGCGGTGTTGCCCGCGTGGATCGCGAGGGTCTCGAAGTGTTGGCTGGTGTGGGTGTCGCTCATAGCTGTCGAGCCTAAGCGCTCCGCTGGGTCAGCGGCGCCTTCCGGGGTGGGGGCAACGGTGCTTTGGCGGGTGCGGGTGCGTCGTGGCTGGTCGCGCCCACGCGGCGGAGCCGCATGTCGAAACAGCCCCGCGCCCCTTTCGGGGCTGCGCCCCGTTCATCCGTGCTGCGCTCGCCGGAGTTATCCACAGACCCCCAACCGGGTTGGGCAATTGTCGGCGGCGTCTGGAACCCTTGTCGCATGGAGATTCTCTGGGTCCTGATGGCGATGCTCATGATCGGGTTCGTGGTGTGGCCGATCGTGGCGCGGCGGCGGGCCGGTATTCAGCAGGTCGAGGCGGGGCATCCGGACGCGGCGGACCCGGCGAACTACGGGTTCGTGCGCCAGGAACTGCTGGACGTGCGGATGCCGGGGCCCGACCAGGATCTGCTGGACGTGCTGGACGTGGTGCAGCGGTCCCAGGACTACCGCGCGGCGAAGCAGCTGCTGGCCGGTACGGACGCGGTGGGCGAGGTCAGATGGCAGCGGGTGCAGGCGTTCGCGGGCGCGGCGGCGCTGGAGCTGGCGCAGCGTCCCGGCGGGGTGGGCGAGACGCCGGGCGGACAGTGGCTGCGGGTGTGGCGCGCGGAGGCCCCCAAGGACGCGGGCGGCGCGGCGGTGCACGCGGAGTTCCTGGTGCAGCAGGCGTGGCGGACGTCGACGCCGGGCACGGACGACTTCCGGATCATCATGGAGGAGGCCAGGTCGGCGTGCGGTGACGCGGCGCTGCTGGCCCCGGGCGACCCGATCCCGTACATCATCGAGCTGTCGGTGGCACGCGGGCTGAAGTACTCCCGCGAGGAGTTCGAGCAGCTGTGGCTGAAGATCCTCGACCGGGCCCCGGCGCACATGGGCGCGCACCTGGCGGCCCTGCACTACTGGTGCGAGAAGTGGCACGGCTCGCGGGAGCTGGCGTACTCCTTCGCCGAGGCGGCCGCCGCCCGCGCGCCGCAGGGTTCGCTGCTGGCGGCCATGCCGCTCTTCGCGGTGTTCGAGCACCTGCCCGAGGTGAATCTGGTGCAGGGCTTCTACGAGAGCGAGGTCGTCACCAAGGCGATCCACGGCGCCCTGTTCGCGGTGCACGCGGCGCGCCCCGACGACCCGATGCTGGCCCATGTCCGCCATCTGCTGATCCTGTTCCTGGTCCGCTCCGAGCGCTGGTCGGAGGCCATGAACCAGCTCGTGCACGTCGACGGCCACGTGGGCGCGCTCCCCTGGACCCTCACCTCCGACCCGGCGGCGGACTACGCGCTGTACCGGGCGCTTGCGGTCGCGGGGTACGAGGCGAACGGCGGCAGTCCGGCGACGCTGCTGCACTGACCCGGCGAGACACCCGGCCCCTCCGGTAAGCCCTTGCGACCCCGCACAGCCGTGCGAAATACTCCGCCCCTCACACCTTTGGTCATGGACACGCCCCAGAGCGCCCCTGGCCGCCCTTTTTCACCGTATACATGATCGTTGTTCGCGATCTTTCCGTGGGGGGAAGACTGCCCAATGGGCGCGACCTTGCGCGCACTGCGCGCCCTCGTGCTGCTCGTCGGCTTCTATCTGCTCGGCGTGATCCTGCTCGCGGCGCTCGCAGGCGCCGACTACCTGCTCCACCTGCACGCTCCGTCCGGCGTCGCCGCCAAGCTGTACCTGGTCTCCGTACTGCTCGCGATCCCGCTGGTCCGCGGCCTGTTCATGCTGCGGACACCGAAGGGCGAGGAACCGCCGGGCCTGCCGGTGACGGAGGCCGACGAGCCCGCACTGTGGCGGACGGTCCGGGAGCTGGCCGACCAGGTCGGCACCCGGGCGCCCTCCCGGATCGTCCTGACGGCCGACGTGAACGCCGCGGTCGCCGAGGACGCCCGCCTGCTCGGCCTGCTGCCCGGCCCGCGCCGCCTCTACCTCGGCGTACCGCTGCTCCAGGGCCTGACCGAGGCGCAACTGCGCGCCGTCCTCGCCCACGAGCTGGGCCACTACTCGAACTCCGACACCCGGCTCGCCGCCCTCACCGTGCGCGGCCGCGCCCAGGTGCTGCGCGCCGTCCGGCACTTCGAGGAGCGGGCCGACAAGACCGCCGGACGCGAACGGGCCCGGCAGGAGAAGAAGAACGCCAAGGCCGCGGCCAAGGGGAAGAAGACCCGGGAGATCGACACCCGGCACGCGGGCGTCACGTACCGCGTGATGGCGAAGATCTACATCGGTTACGCCAAGCTGTACATCCGCGCCACGCTCGCCGGTTCCCGCCGCCAGGAGTACGCCGCCGACCTCGCGTCCGTCCGTGTCGCCGGCCGGGACGCCACCGCGTCGGCGCTGCGCGAGATACCGGCCCTGGACGCGGCGTACGACTTCTACATGAACAGCTACGCCACGCTCGGCGCCGAGGCCCGGCTGATGCCGCCGCGCGGCGAGTTCTTCGGCGGCTACGGCCGGATGCTTACCGCCCGCCAGCTCGAACTGGTCGGCCTGCGCACCGACCTGCCCACCGAGCCGGCCTCCCCCTACGACTCGCATCCGCCCATCGCCGACCGCGTCGAGCGGATCGAGGCGCTGCCCGCCGACGGCCGCACGGACGAGGCCCGGGGCGTGGCACTCGGCCTGCTCGCCGACCCGGACCGGACCCTCGCGGCGCTGGAGGACGCGGTCCTCACCGAGGACGTGCTGCGGTTCGGCCGCACCGCCGACTGGCAGGAACTGCTCGACCATTCGATGGTCGCGAACTTCGCCTCCCTCGACACTCCGCTGCACCGGGCGCTCGCGATGTACACCAAGGAACGCCCGACGCTGGCCACGCTGCTCAAGGTGATCGACGACGGTCAGCTGTGGCAGCTGGCGCGGCGGCTGCCCCTGTCGGACCAGGCGGCCGAGGCGCAGGGGCGGGCCTTCCGTGAGTTCGTGCGGCCCGCGCTGGCCGACGCGCTGCACGGCATGGTGCTGGCCGAACTGAGCGCGCACTCCCGGCTGAGCTGGGACTTCTCCTGGTCGGAACCGGCCGCGGTACGGCTGGCGCCCGCGCCGGACGGCACGGAGAGCGACCTCGGCACCGCGATCGAGGCGGCCGTGGCCGACCACCCCGACACCCGCCCGCTGCGCACACTGCTGCCCACCCCCCAGGGCCCCGCCGCCCGAGAAACGGACGCACCGCGATGACCGTACTGCTGTGGATACTGGCCGTCCTGGCGGTACCGACCCTGCTCTTCGGGCTCTGGATCGCCGGGGTGTTCCTCAAGGAGTTCTTCCGCCCCAGCGGCGACGTCGACCCGGACGTCGCGGAATCGATGGGGCTGCTGCCGGCCGAGCGGCAGAACACCGAGTTCGCGGGCCCGCTCCCGGCCGGGGTGGACTCGGCGCTCGCCGCCGTCCGCGGCGGGGACTGGAAGGCGGCCGCCAAGCTGATGCACGACACCGGCCGGGACTGGGAGCGCCGCTCCTTGGCCGCGTATCTGCTGGGCGAGATCGCGGCCAAGGAGGACGACTGGCTGCTCGCATGGGAGGCGGACCGTCCCGACGACCCCGACGCCGCCGTCGTCCGCGCCCGGAGCACGGTCATCCTGGCCTGGGACCTGCGCGGCGGGAAGAGGGCCAAGTACACGACCGGTGAGCAGTTCCAGGGCTTCCACCGGATGCTGGAACGTTCCCGCGAGGAGATCGGCCGGGCAGCGGCGCTCAACCCCGACGATCCCACGCCGTTCATCACCGAGATCTGGGTCGCGCTCGGGCTCGGCTACCCGCACTCCGAGATGGACCGGCTCTGGTCGGAGATCACGGCTCGCGCCCCGCACCACTACGAGGCCCACTTCTCGGCGCTCCAGTACTGGTGCGCGAAGTGGAGGGGCTCGGAGAAGCTGGCGACGGAGTTCGCCGAGCGCGCGGCGGCCCAGGCACCGCTCGGCAGCCTGCT
The DNA here is from genome assembly GCF_018728545.1 of Streptomyces sp. ATCC 21386. Lineage (NCBI taxonomy): Bacteria > Bacillati > Actinomycetota > Actinomycetes > Kitasatosporales > Streptomycetaceae > Streptomyces > Streptomyces sp. ATCC 21386. Next base: position 1,234,578 of record NZ_JAAVVL010000001.1, on the reverse strand, counting down.
CACCGCGTTCCCCCTGATCGCGCACTTCGAGCACGACACGTCGGACGACGCGGAGGCGGACCGTACCCCGAGGATGATCGGCCGCGTGGACGCCGGTCTCACGGACGCGGCCGCGGCCGACCCGACGCACCCACGTCTGCCGGAGCTGAGGCACCTCCTCGCGTACTACCTCTCCCTCCAGGACCGTGACGACGCCGCGCTCGAACAGTTCAGGCTGGTGGACGGGTACGTCAACGCGCTGCCGTGGCGCTACCAGGGCGACGGCGAGGCGATGGCCGCGCACTACTGCCGGATCCGCAACGCGTCGGCTGCGGCCGTGGCGGCGGCGTCCGACTGAGCGGGCCGCCCTGGACCCAGGGCCCAGGGCTCGGCACAGCCCGGCTGCGGAGCCTCCGCCTTCCGCCGGGCCCTCTCGCGGTCGGTCAGCTCTCCGTGCGGGCGGGCAGCCGCCATCCCGGGCGCGGGAAGTGGCAGGTGTAGCCGTCCGGGTAACGCTGCAGGTAGTCCTGGTGCTCGGGCTCGGCCTCCCAGAAGGGGCCGACCGGCTCCACCTCGGTGACGACCTTGCCCGGCCACAGGCCGGAGGCGTCCACGTCGGCGATCGTGTCCTCGGCGATCCGCTTCTGCTCGTCGTCCACGTAGTAGATCGCCGAGCGGTAGCTGAGGCCGATGTCATTGCCCTGGCGGTTCCGGGTGCTCGGGTCGTGGATCTGGAAGAAGAACTCCAGGAGGGCGCGGAAGTCGGTCCTCTCGGGGTCGAAGAGGATCTCGATGGCCTCCGCGTGCGTGCCGTGGTTGCGGTACGTGGCGTTCGGCACGTCACCCCCGGTGTATCCGACCCGGGTCGCCGTCACCCCCGGGAGCCGGCGGATCAAGTCCTGCATTCCCCAGAAACATCCGCCGGCCAGCACGGCCCTCTGCGTCTGCGCGGTCATCGCGACCCTCCCATACAGTCAGCTCGGTGGCTCGGCGTACTCGTCTCGCACACCGCCGCCCTCCGATGCCCACCGTCCTCAACGCGCGAGCGCTCCAAGCGATTCCGTGCCGGCCCAGCGGCCACCGTGCTCAGGCCCCATGGCCGCCGCCCTCCGGCTCGAAGTCGGCCAGCATGCGTTCCAGGGCCGCCTGGTCCGGGCCCGTGAAGGGCGGGGCGTCCGGGGCCGTGGTGAGGGTGTCGAGGAGTGAGCCGGTGATTCCCGCGGCCGGGGGCAGATGGGTGGAGAGGACGAGGTCCGGCTTGCGGTCCTTCAGCGGCTGGAAGGTCGCGAGGTACTTGTCCAGGTCGACCGTCCTGACCCAGGGGCTGTCCACCGTGGCCCACAGCAGCTGGGCGGTGCGCAGATCGTCGACGGCGATGTCCCGCACGTCGCCGGCCTGGGCGAGGTCGGCCGTGGGGAGCGGCGCGCCGAAGCAGTCGGAGCTGAAGCAGACGCCGGTGAGGTCGTCGAAGAAGCCGACGGTGGCGGGGTTGTCGAACAGGGGCGGGCGGAAGCCGGTGAGCGTGCGGTCGCCGATGTCCATCGTCTCGCCGGGGTTCAGCAGATAGCAGCGGTCGAGGGGCAGCGGGCGTTCGCAGGAAAGGATCCCCGCGCCGACGAAGGTCGTCACGACCCGTGCGTCGGGCGCCTCCGCGAGCAGGTCGAAGATGCCTCCCGTGTGGTCCCGGTCGGGATGGGTGAGCCAGATCCAGCGCACGTCGCGCGGGTCCAGCACCGAGCCGAGCGTCTCGACGAACATCCGGTCGGGCAGACCGAGGCCGGTGTCGACCACGACCGGCTGGGCGGACAGCAGGACGAACGCGTTCACCGGGATGTGCCCGATCCCCGGCACCTCCAGGCTGTCGGCGAGAACGCTGATGTCCGGGCGCAGCCGGTGGACGGTGCCCGGACGGGTCTTCTGCAGGGGCATGTCGCTCACACCTCGCAAGCCCCCCGGGTGATGATCGCGTCGCGGCCGCCTGTCTCTCTCCCGTTCCCTCCATCGTCGGGCCGCACCCCCCACGGGGCAAGCGGCACGGGGGCGGAGCCCCGTGCCGCTCGAGGGGAGCGGGGAACTGCGCGACCGGCCCCACTCACTCGCGGCCGGACACGGCGCGACCGCCCGGCCCGACGCGAACCGACGCGAACCGACGCGCTCAGATCGTCGCCGTGTCGATCACGAACCGGTAGCGGACGTCGCTCGCCAGCACCCGCTCGTACGCTTCGTTGATCTGGTCCGCGCGGATCAGCTCGATCTCGGCACCGAGGCCGTGCTCGGCGCAGAAGTCCAGCATCTCCTGGGTCTCCCGGATGCCGCCGATACCGGAACCCGCGAGGGTCTTGCGGCCGGCGATGACCGAGAAGAGGTTGAGGGCGACGGGCTCCTCGGGGGCGCCGACGTTCACGAAGGCGCCGTCGGTCTTCAGCAGCGACAGGTACGCGTCCAGGTTCAGCGGGGCCGAGACCGTCGACAGGATCAGGTCGAACGTGCCCGCCAGCTCCTTGAACGTCGCCTCGTCGCTGGTCGCGTAGTAGTGGTCGGCACCCAGCTTCAGGCCGTCCTCCCGCTTGCGGAGGGACTGCGACAGCACGGTCACCTCGGCGCCGAGCGCGTGCGCGAGCTTGACGCCCATGTGGCCGAGGCCGCCGAGGCCGACGACGGCGACCTTCTTGCCGGGGCCCGCGTTCCAGTGCTTGAGCGGGGAGTACGTGGTGATGCCGGCGCACAGCAGGGGGGCGGCCTCGTCGAGGGCGATGCCGTCGGGGATGCGCAGGGTGAAGGCCTCGTCGACGACGATCTTCTGCGCGTAGCCGCCGTAGGTGGGCAGGCCGTCCTTGCCGATGCCGTTGTACGTCTGGACGTTGCCCTTCTGGCAGTACTGCTCCAGGCCCGCCCGGCAGTTCTCGCACTCGCGGCAGGAGTCGACCATGCAGCCGACGCCGACCTTGTCGCCGACAACGAACTTGGTGACGCCGGAGCCGACGGCCTCGACGACACCGGCGATCTCGTGGCCGGGGACCATCGGGAAGATCGCCTCTCCCCAGCCCTCACGCGCCTGGTGGATGTCCGAGTGGCAGATACCGGCGTACTTGATGTCGATCAGAACGTCGAACTCGCCGACTTCTCGGCGCTCGATCGTGGTGCGCTCCAGCGGAGCCTTGGCGGCGGGCGCCGCGTAGGCGGCAACAGTGGTGGTCATGCCGGAATTCTCCTGATCTTCGTCCTGCATCCGGCCTGCCTTCCGGCCGGCTGCGAGGACCAGCCTGCCCCACATCCCGAAGGTCACCCAGGTCACGGCTTTGCGTACGTCCGCTGGTCCTATCACTGGTGGGGTCAGGCTCACAGGCGTGTGTGGTCGTACGACCATGAATACTTGCCGTATGGACGAACAGCCCGAAGCCGCTCGGGAGCCCCAGGCCGGTCAGGCCGCCGGGGCGCTGGACCGGCGTGCCGAGCTCAGCGAGTTCCTGCGCACCCGGCGGGCCCGGCTGCAGCCGGAGGACGTGGGACTGCCGACCTTCGGGCGGCACCGCAGGGTCCCCGGGCTGCGCCGGGAGGAGCTGGCGCAGCTGGCCGGTGTGTCGGTGGCGTACTACACGAGGCTGGAGCAGGGCAACGGGCGCAATGTGTCGGCGGAGGTGCTCGACTCCATCGCGCGCGCCCTCCGGCTGAACGACGCCGAGCACGCGCACCTCACCCACCTCGCCAAGCCGAAGGCGCACAAGAAGAAGCGGTCGGCCCGGCCGCAGCAGGTGCGGGGCGCCCTGCGGCAGCTCGTCGACACCCTGGACGGCATCCCCGCGTACGTCACCGGCCGGCGCTCGGACATCCTCGTCTGGAACCGGATGGCGGCGGCGGTGTTCGGTGACTGGTCGGCGCTGCCGGCGCACGAGCGGAACTGGGCGCGGCTGGTGTTCCTGCGGCCCGACTACCGAGATCTGTACGTCGACTGGGACCAGAAGGCGGCCGACATGGTGAGCTATCTGCGGATGGACGCGGGCTGCCATCCGGACGATCCGCTGCTGGCGGCGCTGGTGGGCGAGCTGTCGGTGAAGAGCGAGGAGTTCCGGCGGCTGTGGGCGACGCACGACGTGAAGGAGAAGAGCCACGGGGTGAAGCGCATGCACCATCCTTTGGTCGGTGCACTCACCCTCTCCTTCGAGACGTTCAGCATGCCCGACGACCACGAGCAGAACCTGATCACCTACCACGCCGAACCGGGCTCGCCCTCCGCCGACGCCCTGCGTCTGCTGGCCAGCTGGGGCACGGACGCTACCCGCGCGTCGACGGCGGCGCCGTAGCCGGGTGCCACGGCGCCGCCCGAGCGGGAGGGGTCATGACGCGTTCGTGGCGCGGACGTCCAGGAAGCGTCCTTCACCTGCCTCCCTACCCCCCTTCCGTCACCTGCCGAAGTACGCGTCGTGGATCGTCACCGTCGACCGGTTCCCCTTCTTGTCGGTGACCACGGCGCGCAGGGAGACGCTCTTCCCCGCCGCCGGAGCCTTCTGGGTGAACCGGCTGTTCTTCAGGGCGACCTTCGTCCACTTCTTGCCGTCACCGGACACGTACACGGCCAGCGACTTGAGGTTCCCGCCCTTGGCCGCGCCCTGCACGGTGACGCGGACGGTGCCCTCGCTGCCGGCGGGGGCGGTGCTGTCGAGTCCCAGGAACGGGGCGCCGAAACGGACGGTGGAGGCCGGGAGCTTCGTGTCGCTCGCGGTCTTTTCCGAGGTGAAGGTCCAGCTCGCGTCGATCCGGGAGGCGGCCCCGGCCAGATCGGCGGAGCGGGAGATGGATGTCGTCAGACGGTAGGTGGCGAGGCCCGCCGGGACCTTGAACTGCCCGGACCCGTCCAGCGCGTCCTCGCTGGTGGCGATCTTCTCGCCGCCCCGGTGGAGGACCGTCGTGACCTTCTCGTAGAAGGAGGCCCCCGCGTGCCCGCGCCCGTCGGCGAACATCGGCAGCAGCCCGTACAGCTGGTTCCGGTCGCGGCGGATGCCGTAGAACCCGGCGATCTCGGGGCCGAAGACCCCGACATTGAAGGTCTGTGCGTACGTCCGGCCGGGCTTGAAGGTGAGGCTGTCGCCGGTCGTGTAGTACGCGTCCAGCAGCGGGAAGCCCTGCTCGTCGTCGGCGCCGTACTGCTCGAAGTCGAGGCTCCACTTCACCCCGCGCACGGCGGACAGATGCAGCGTGCGGGTGCCGGGCAGCGGCTGCGGGACGGCGACGGCGGGTGAGCCGGGGCTGCCGGGAAGCCAGGCCCAGGGGATGACGGCGCCCGTCTTCCCCGCGGCGGAGGAGCCGAGGCCGGTCCTCACGGTGGACAGTTCGCCCTTCTTCCAGCGCTTGGTGAAACCGGTGGCGAGCTTCGTGACCTTGCCACCGGTGGCGACGGCGTACTGCTCGGTGTCGCCCTTCGTCCACTGGCCCACCCAGTTCTGGCTGAGCCGGCCGCCGCCGATCTCCGGACCGAGGTGCGCGGTGCGGAACCCCTTATAGGTGTCGAGCAGCCATCCGAAGGTGTACCCGCCGCCGGACTCCAGGGTGAACTCCGGTGCGGCGAAGGCCGGTTCGGCAGTGCTGCCGGGCACGGTGATGTCCACGGGCTTCGTCGCGCGGGCGTCCAGGGTGAGGGTGGTCCTCCGGTCGACGGTGAGCCTCGGCCGGGACAGCCAGGCCGCTCCCTCGCCGTAGTCCTTCGGGTCCACGACGATGCCGGCGTTGAAGATGTACGTGCCCTCCGGCACCCGCACATCGACCGTGCCGTCCTTGTCGTACGGCGTGAACCACGTGCCCTCGGCGAGCCCCTCGATGCCGGTCAGGTCGAGCATGTGGTGCGCGGCGGGCCGGCCGTCCCGGTCGATCACCTTCAGCGTGACGTCGTACGACTCCTCCTCGCGCTGCACGGCCGCCGCCGTGCGGACGCCCTGCCCGCCGCCCTCGGCGACGACGTACGCGGTATAGGCCCCGTCGAGGGTGCCGCCGAGCCTGGTGTCGGCGGTGACCTTCACGGAGGCCCGGCCGCCCGCCGGGACGGTGACCTTCTTCGCGCCGAGCCGGAAGAAGCCGGCCGGGGCGGATTTGCCGTTCGGGGCGGTGCCGGTGACCGAGAGGCCGAGGGTGACGGCCTCGGTGCCGAGGTTCCGGTAGGTGAGCTTCCTGGTCACCGGCTTGTCGTCGGCGTGCGGCCACTCCTGGACCCCGAGATCGACCGAGACCGGGTCGGCGACAACCGTCTGCTTGATCGCCCTGTCGACGCGGATACGGCCCGAGCCCTGCGCGAAGGGCGTGTACGGGCCGCCCTTGGCGGAGGCGACGAGGACGGCCTTCAGTTCGGCGTACGTCCAGTCGGGGTGCTGTTGCTTGAGGAGGGCGGCGGCGCCCGCGACATGCGGGGTCGCCATCGAGGTGCCGGAGATGGTCAGGTACCCGTCGGGCTTCTGGCCGACCTCCTCGTCGATGACGCTGCCCGGGGCCGCGGCGGCGGTGATGGCGACGCCGGGCGCGGTGACGTCGGGTTTGATCTGCCCGTCCATGCCGGGGCCCCGGCTGGAGAACGGGGCGATCCTGTCCTTGTCGTCGACGGCGCCGACGGTGAGGGCGGCGGCCGCGCTGCCCGGCGAGCCGACCGTCCGCTCCCCGTCGCCCTCGTTGCCGGCGGCGACCGCGAAGAGGATGCCCTTCTCGGCGGAGAGCTTGTTGATCATCGCCTCCATCGGGTCGACCTCGGGGGTGTCGCCGCCGCCCAGACTGAGGTTGACCACGTCGGCGCCCTGCCCGGCGGCCCACTCCATGCCCGCGATGATGCCGGAGTCGTCCCCGAAGCCCTCGTCGCTGAGCACCTTGCCGTTGAGCAGCTCGGCGCCGGGCGCGACGCCCTTGTACCTGCCCTTGGACCGGGCCCCGGTGCCCGCCGCGATGGAGGCGACGTGCGTGCCGTGGCCGTACTTGTCGGTGGTGTCGGGCGAGGTGGAGAAGTTCTTGGCGGCCGCCACCTGGCCCTTGAGGTCGGGGTGGGTGGCGTCGACGCCCGTGTCCAGTACGGCGATGGTGACGCCCTTGCCGTCGAAGCCCGCCTTCCATGCCTTCGGGGCGCCGATCCGGGCGACCGAGGTGTCGAGGGCGACCTTGCGGACACCGTCCAGCCAGAGGTTCGCGACCCCGGCGGCGGTGGTGCCGTCGGCGTCGGTGACCGCCTTCCACAGCTCGGCGGCGTCGTCCCTCGGGGTGAGCACGGCGTCGGCGTTCAGGGTCTTCAGGGTGCGCCGGACCTTGGTGTCGCCGGCGTCCCGGACGTCGGCGCGGGCCCCCGCGGCGGCTCCCGCGTAGCCGACGATCAGGGTGAGGCCCTGCTTCTGCGCGGTGCGGGTGGCCGACCGGCTCAGCACGGTGATGTCGAAGAGCCGTTTGTCGACCCTTCCGTCGGCGATGAGCCGGGCCGCGTCGGCCGGCAGCACATACGTGTGGCCATGGGCCGTGCGAACCTGCACCGGGACGCCCTTCCGGCCCTTCGCCCGCTCCAGGCCCAGCACCCGGCCGCCGTCGTCGACGAGCACGCGGTCGCCGGTGACGAGGGTGATGCGGTGGCTCACCCTGCCTCCCGCGCCGCGGGTTTCAGGGCCGCCGACCGGAGTCGCGCCGGGGGCGCGCACGGATATCGCGGACGCCGGGCTGGTCAGGCCCGCCGTCGTCCCCACGGTCGTGCCCGCCGTCACCACCACGGCCGACGCCAGGGCGGTCACGGCCGTACGCGCACGCTTGACGTGTCTGCGCAAGTCTCCCCCTCGATCCCGCTGTTCCGGTTAATCCGGTTGATCCGGTTGATCCGGTTGATCCGGTTGATCCGGCCAGGGGACCCTCCGCACACATACACGTCAATTCCCCCCGGTCTACGCAGTATGACCGGGGGTCAACTCGTGCCACATGCCTCGCGGCTGGGCGCAAAGCGGCGAAGTACGGGCCGGCCGCGACCCGCACGCGCCCCCGTCACGCCTTGGCATTCTCCTTTCACGCCTTGGCCTTCCCTTTCACGCCTTGGCGTTCTCTTTCACCGTGATCCGCCCCTTGCGGATCGTCGCGACCCGGGGAGCCTTCTTCGCCAGCACGGAGTCATGGGTGACCATGACGAAAGTGAGCCCGTGCTCCTTCCACAACGTCTCCAGGACTTCCATGATCTCGTCGCGCGTGGACTCGTCGAGGTTGCCGGTGGGCTCGTCCGCGAGCAGCACCTTCGGCCGCTTCACCAGCGCACGGGCGATCGCGACGCGTTGCTGCTGACCACCCGACAGCTCGGTCGGCAGATGCCCCAGCCGTTCGCCGAGGCCCACCGACTCCAGCGCCTCGGCGGCCCGCTCGCGCCGCTCCTTCGTCTTTACCCCGAGCGGCACGAGAGCGGTCTCGACGTTCTCCTGCGCGGTCAGCGTCGGGATCAGGTTGAAGCCCTGGAAGACGAAGCCGATGTTCTCGCTGCGCACCTTCGTGAGCTTCGCCTCCGACAGCCGCGCCAGATCGGTCCCGTCGAGTTCGATGCTCCCGTCGGACGGCTTGTCCAGGCCCCCGAGCATCTGGAGCAGCGTGGACTTCCCACCGCCGGTGGGCCCCTGGATGACCAGCCGGTCCCCGTCGGCGATGGTGAGATCGACCGCGTCGAGCGCGGTGACGGTGTCCTTGCCGCGTGCGTACCGCTTGGTGACGCCGCTGAGTACGTACATGTGCAACTCCCGGGAAGGGTAAGAGGGTTGGTGGCTGGTTCGGCCGCCGGACGGCCGGGCGGCTGTGTGGCCGTGCGGTCGTGGGTCGTGCGGTCGTGCGGTCGTGGGTCGTGCGGTCGTGGGGCGCCCGGTCCCGCTACTCCACGCGCCGCAACGCGTCCGCCGGCCGCAGCCGCGAGGCGCGCCACCCGCCGAACGCCCCCGCGATCAGCCCACCCGTGACGGCGAGCCCCACCGCGACCACGATCGTCGTCACACCGACGGGCGCCGTGAGAGCGACCTCCAGCGCGTTCGACGCGGCCTGCTGCCCACCACCGGGACCGCCTCCGCCCCGGAAGCCGCCCCCGCCGGGTCCGCCACCGAATCCGCCACCCGTCGCCCCGACCTCGGCCTGGAGCGTCGGACTGATCGCCGTCACCGCGTAGGCGCCGGCGAGCCCCAGCGCGATCCCGAGCGCGCCGCCCACGAGTCCGTTGACGAGGGCCTCCCCGACGACCTGCCGGGTCACCCGCCCCGACTTCCATCCCAGCGCCTTGAGGGTGCCGAACTCCCGCACCCGCCGTGACACGGCCGACGAGGTGAGCAGCCCTGCCACCAGGAACGCGGCCACGAGCACCGCGGCCGACAGCCACCTGCCGACGTTGGAGGCCAGGTCGGACGCGGTGGACAGCGACCCGGAGACAGTGGCGGCGAGATCGGCGGAGGTGGTGACGGTCGTCCCGTCGATGTTCTTCTGGATGGCAGCCTTGACGCTGTCGATCTGCTGCGAGTCGTTCGCCTTGACGTAGATCGTGGTGACCTTGTTCTTGGAGTCGCTGAGCGTCTGCGCCTGCTTCAGCGGCATGTAGAGGTTGGCCGCCGCGTCCCCGCTGTCGGGCGTCGCGATCCCGATGACTCCGTACTTGATGCTGTTGATCGTGACGCTGCCGCCGACCTTCAGCTCCTTCTCCTTGGCGTACGACTTGTCCGCGACGACCACCTTGGCGTCTGTCTCGGACGTCTTGAACGTACGACCGCTGGTGATCTTCGAGGAGGTCAGCGGGCCCAGCTCGGGCTCGGTGACGTCCGTGCCGTAGACGGAGTAGTTGTCGACGTCGAACTCGGCGCCGCCGCCCTCGACCCGTCCCTGGGGCTGCCCGGTGCCGCCGTTCCGGCCGCCGCCGGGGCCGCCCTGCTGCCCGCCCCCGGACGCCTCGTCCTGCTGGAACTGCCCGCGCCGGAACTGCCCGTCCACCTTGATGACCTGGAGACTGAGCCCTCCGACGGCCTCGGCGACGCCCTGCTGCTCACCGACCTCGGTGACGGTCGAACTCGCCAGGGTCTGGAAGCCCTGGACCCGGACGAGGTCGCTGCTCTGCTCCTCGTCGGAGTCGTCGTCCTGGGCGTCGAACTCGAACCGGGGGCGTTCGCCGCCGTTCTCGCCGGACGCGGCGGCGGCCTTGGTGACGGTCATGTCCGTACCCAGGCCGTACAGGGATTCGAGGACTTTGGCCTGGGCCTTCTCCATGCCCGAGGATACGGAACTGACCACGATCACCAGCGCGATGCCCAGGGCGAGGCCGGAGGCGACGACGAGCGCCGCCTTTCTGCGGCGGCGCAGTTCGCGCCTCAGGTAGGTGAAGAACATGGCGGCAAGCTAGGTACGCCGCGTGATGAAGGCATAAGCCCGGGATAAGAGCCTGATGAGAACCCTGTGCGCGCCCCCGCGGACACCGCTGCCGCCCTCAGGAAGCCTCAGACACCGATGCCGCCCCCGGGAGACCCGGGGGCGGCATCGACGACGTGCGAGTGACGCGAGTGACTGCGGATCAGACCGCCGAGCCGGCCTTCCAGGCGGCCCAGTCCAGGTTCCAGCCGTTGAGGCCGTTGTCCGGGGCCACCGTCTTGTCACCGGTGTTCCGGATGTCCACGACGTCACCGACGATCGAGTTGTTGTAGAACCAGTAGCCCGCCGTGCCCTTGTCGTTGGCACCCTTGGTGTCGTTCAGACCGACACAGCCGTGGCTGGTGTTGACGTTGCCGAAGACGGAGTCGGCGCCCCAGTAGTTGCCGTGGATGAACGTCCCGGACGTGGTGAGGCGGATGGCGTGCGGCACGTCCTTGATGTCGTACTCGCCCTTGCCGTCGTCGTCGGTGAAGCCCACGGTCGCGCCGTTCATGCGCGTCTCCTTGAACATCTCCGACATCACCATGACGCCCTGGTAGGTCTTGTTCTCGGGCGAACCGGCGGAGATCGGGATGGTCTTGATGACCTTCCCGTCCTGCATGACCTTCATCTGCTTGGTCTTGGCGTCGACGACGGAGACCTGATTGCGGCCGATCTTGAAGGTGACCGTCTTCTGCTGCACACCGTAGACACCGTCGGCTCCCTCGACCCCGTCGAGCGCGAGCTTCAGGGTGACGGTGGAGTTCTCCTGCCAGTAGTCCTCGGGGCGGAAGTCGATGCGGTTGGCGTTGAACCAGTGCCCCACGACCTCCTGGCCGGAGCTGCTGGAGACGGTGATCCCCTTCTGGACCTCGGCCTTGTTGGTGATCGCCTTGTCGAAGTTGATCGAGACGGGCATGCCGACGCCGACCGTGGAGCCGTCCTCGGGCGTGAAGTTGCCGATGAAGCTGTTGGCCGGGGAGACCGTGGTGAACGCGGCGTTCTCGTGCGCCTCGCGGCCCTCGGAGTCCTCGGCGGCCGCCGTGATCTTGTAGCTGGTGGACCGCTCCAGCTGAACGCTCGGCGCCCAGCTCTTCTTGTCGGCGGATATCTCGCCCTCGACGGCGGCGCCCTCGGAAGTGGTCATCTTCACTTCCGTGAGCGTTCCCTTGCTCACGGTGACCTTCGCCGAGTTGTTGATGGAGGCGTTGTCCGAGCCGTCCTTCGGCGTGATCTTGATGTCCGCCTCGGAGGTCTTCTCGGCCGCCGCCTTGTCGGCCTGGGCCTGCGAGGAGTCCCCGCCGTCGTTCCCGGACGCGTTGTCGCTGTCACCCCCGCTGCACGCAGAGAGCACCAGCACCCCGCCGAGCAGTGCGGACGCGACCGTCAGGCCCCTGCGCCGCTTACTGTTCGTCATCACACGCTTCTCCATCGTTGCCGAATCCCCAAAACCCCGAAGATCCCCGTAAGCACTTAAACACCACTACGGCACCGAGCCGTTCCGCCGAAGCGGAGATGTGGGATACGCCACTCCACCCGCAACGGATCGACGGCGACCCGGCGGCGGTGCACTAGTGACTGGTGCGACCCATGAGACGAGAGAACCCCGGGCAGCGGTTGCCGCCCGGGGCCATCAATCTCCCAAGCCGCTCAGCCGAGTCGGTCTTCCTCGTCCTCCCGATCATCATCCTCGTCGAGACCCCATTCCGGCGAATCGGGGTCGTAGTCGATGCCTTCACTGCTCCAGGAGGCCTGGGCGAGTTCGACCCCCGGCACCTCCCCGACCAGGTCGAACGGGTCGACCAGGTAGGCGAGCGCCTCCGCCGTGTCCTCCGTCACCGCACTCTCGGCGTGTACCCGTTCATCGGCGGGCATATCGGGGTCGTCCGCGATCCGCCGCAACGCGGCGCCGGTGACGGCCTCCACATCCTCGACCTCGACCACCAACTCGACGCGAAGCCGGACAAACTGTGATGTCTCCGTTGTGCTCATGCTCCGGAGCGTACGGCTCACAGGTCACGCGACTTTCCCACGACCCGCGCCTTTCATTAGCATCGGTCCCTACGGCCAATTCGCCAGCGCCACAAGGGGATCGATATTCCGTGTCCGTCGCACGTCGCGCGTCGTCCACCGCCCGCCGATCGCTGCTGACCGCCACCGCCGCGGGCACCCTGCTGGGTGCCCTCTGGTTCGTGCCGTCCGCCAACGCGACCCAGGACGAGGCGGCGATACGCGACCGGACGGCGACGAACGCGTCCACGACGACGGAGACGACCACCTCCGAAACCCGCGAACTGGCCGACACGGGTAGCCCCAACACGACCCCGTACGTCATCGGGGGCACGGCGATGCTGGGCGTGGGCGCGGGTTTCCTGGCGTACGCGATCCGCCGCGAGCGGGAAGATTTCGGGCCGGTACGGGGCGTGTAGTCGGGCGCGGGTCCGGTGGGGCTGGTCGCGCAGTTCCCCGCGCCCCTGAAATGCTGGGGCTGCGCCCCATGCTTTTCGGCCCGAAAGGGCCGGAGGCCCTTCAGGGGCGCGGGGAACTGCGCGAGAAGCCCCACCGGACCCGCGGATGGGGGTCAAAGGGGCGCAGCCCCTTGGTGAGGGGACGGGCAGGGGCGGCGGGGGCGAGACAACTCAGGCAAGCCCCCCCGTGACGGACTCCGCCGCCGCCACCAAGCGCCCGTCCCGCACGAACTCCTCGGCCAGCGCCAGATCAGGCGCGAGAAAGCGATCCGGCCCGGGCCCCTCGACCCCGGCACCCCGCACCGCCGCCACCACGGCCCGAGTGGCCGGCGCGGCCACCAGCCCTTCCCGCAGCTCCACCCCCCGCGTCCCCGCGTACAACTCCACCGCGAGCACCCGGGCCAGACCGTCCACGGCGGTCCGCAGCTTCCGCGCGGCCGCCCACCCCATCGACACGTGGTCCTCCTGCATCGCGGAGGACGGGATGGAGTCGGCCGAGGCCGGCACGGCCAGCCGCTTCAGTTCGCTCACCAGCGCCGCCTGCGTGTACTGCGCGATCATCAGCCCGGAGTCGACCCCGGCGTCGTCCGCGAGGAACGGCGGCAGCCCGTGCGAACGGTTCTTGTCGAGCAGCCGGTCCGTCCGTCGCTCCGCGATCGAGGCGAGATCCGCCACCGCGATGGCGAGGAAGTCGAGGACGTACGCGACCGGCGCCCCGTGGAAGTTCCCGTTGGACTCGACCCTCCCGTCCGGCAGGACCACGGGGTTGTCGACCGCCGCCGCCAACTCCCGCTCCGCGACGAGCCGCGCGTACGCGACGGTGTCCCGCCCGGCCCCGGCCACCTGCGGAGCACACCGCACCGAGTACGCGTCCTGCACGCGGGGCGCGTCGTCCTGGTGGTGCCCGGTGAGCCCCGACCCCTTCAGCACCGCGAGCATGTTGGCCGCGGAGGCGGCCTGCCCCGGGTGCGGACGGATGGCGTGCAGCTCGGGCGCGAGGACCCGGTCCGTGCCGAGCAGCGCCTCCAGCGAGATCGCGGCGGTGATGTCGGCCGAGGTGTACAGCAGTTCCAGGTCGGCGAGCGCCATGACCAGCATGCCGAGCATGCCGTCGGTGCCGTTGAGGAGAGCCAGCCCCTCCTTCTCGCGCAGCTCCACGGGAGCGATGCCGTGCTCGGCGAGCAGCTCGCCGGCGGGCCGTACGACCCCGTCGGGCCCCTCCGCGTCCCCCTCGCCCATCAGGGTGAGCGCGCAGTGCGACAGCGGCGCCAGATCGCCGGAGCAGCCGAGCGAGCCGTACTCGTGCACCACCGGTGTGATGCCGGCGTTGAGGACGTCGGCCATGGTCTGCGCGACCTCGGGCCGTACGCCGGTCCGGCCGGAGCAGACGGTCTTCAGCCGCAGGAACATCAGCGCGCGCACGACCTCGCGCTCCACGCGCGGTCCCATGCCGGCCGCGTGGGAGCGGACGATGTTGCGCTGGAGCCTGGCGCGCAGCTCCGGGCTGATGTGCCGGGTCGCGAGAGCGCCGAAGCCGGTGGAGACGCCGTAGACGGGCTCCGGCTTGGCCGCCAGCGCGTCCACGATCTCGCGTGCCGCGGCGAGGGCGGCCACCGCCTCGTCGGAGAGCTCGACCCGGGCGCCGGCGCGCGCCACGGCGATGACGTCGGCCGCGGTGACCCCGGACGTCCCGAGGACCACCGTGTCCACAGAGTGCATATCCATATTCAGGATCGTAGGGACTGAATCGCCGAATGTCACGACCGAACAGCGGAGGGGCTCCTTACCCACCGCGGTCCGCAATCCGCGTAGATCGGAATCCGCTTCGAGAACGATCCGAGCTTGCTCAGAGATTGGTCAGAATCCCCAGGTCAGAGCGTTAGGGGTGCGAACAGGAGCGTAGGGTCGAGATCTCGGACCGGCCCACGGCCCACTCCCCCCTTGGCCGTGGGCAGCCCAGGACCGCGCGCCGACTCGACCCGTCGCGCGGCCCGCCCTAGGACCGGCGCCCTCGAATGCGGCGCCGGTCCCCCGGGTGCGCGGGGTCCACCGGGGCGGGCGGCCGGTCGGCGAGGCTGACCACGGGATCCTCGCCACCCTCCCCCTCACGTCCCGCGACGACCGGCTCGACGGACCCCGCGGCCTTGGCCCGGTACTGCGCCGCGTCGGCCAGCCGGAAGAGCCGCCGGGCCGAGCGCAGCGGCCCGATCGGATCCCCGGTGGACGCGACCCCGCAGGCGACCCCGTCACCCGGTTCCAGCTCCCGCGCCCGCACGCACAGGTCCCCGGCGACCCGCACCACGTCGTCCGCCGACGGCCCCACCGCGAGCAGACAGAACTCGTCCCCGCCGAGCCGCGCGACCAGCACCCGAGGCAGTTCGGCCGCGCAGCGCGACAGCACGGAACCGAACCTCTCCAGCAGCTGATCGCCCATGGCGTGCCCGTAGGAGTCGTTGACCTTCTTCAGCCCGTTGAGGTCGCAGACGACAAGGCTGATCACCGTGCCGTCGCGCCGGTACGCCTCCATCGCCTCGTCGAGCCGGAGGTCGACCGCGCGGCGGTTGCCCAGTCCGGTGAGGGGGTCGGTGAAGGCGAGCCGCCGGGCCTCCTCCAGCCGCTCGGACTGCGCGAGACCGGCCGCCACGACCGAGGCGAGCACGGTGGCGAACGCGGCGTCGTCGCCGTGGAAGACGGGCTCCCCGGCGGGCCGGGCCACATACAGTTCGCCCCACGCCCGGCCGTTCAGCACCACGGGCGCCACCACGCAGCAGCCGCGCCCTCGCCGGCGCAGCGCGGCGACGCGCTGATGGCAGTAGCCGCCGGGCCGCCGACCGCCGACCGGCCCGGCCGCCGTCTCCACCCAGGCGTTGGGCTCACCGCCCTCCAGCCAGCGTTCGTGCAGGAACTCCGCGATCTCCGGGAACTCGTGCACCGGGTACGTCTCGTCCTCCGGGAACTCCTCCTCGTCCGCCGCCCGGTTGCCCACGTTCACCAGCACCCGCAGCAGCCCGCGCTCCCGCTCCCACACGGACAGCGCGGCGAAGCTCCCCGAGAGCGCCCGGCACGATCCGTCCGCGGCCGCCCACCACGTCTCCGGTGACGTACGCGCCCCCGCCATCCCCCGCGCCAACGCGACCACGGCCCTCAGCCGCCTGTCCTCTCCCATCACCCCAGGCTAGGTAGCTTTGCCCTGATTCGGGACGTTAGTGGGGCGAACAGGGGTACGGACCACGGGCACCGGAGCCGAAGGACCACAAGACGGCCACGAGACGGCCGGGAGGGCATGCCCCTGGCACCGGCGCACACAGCCCGAACCCACCCTCACTCCCCCGGCCAGGCCGGCTTCCGCTTCTCGTTGAACGCAGCCACACCCTCCGCCCGGTCGCCCGAGAACGCGACCGAGCGCCAGGCCGCGTCCTCGACCTCCAGACCGGCCCGCAGGTCGAGTCCGTGCCCCAGCCGCAGCGCGCGCTTGGCCGCCCGCAGCCCGACCGGCGAGTTCGCGGCGATGCGCTCGGCCAGCGCCAACGCCTCCGCCCGGTCCCGCCCCTCCTCCACCAGCTCGTCCACGAGCCCCAGCTCCCGCGCCTCCTCGGCCTCCAGCCGCCGCGCCGTGAAGATCAGCTCGGCGGCCCGCGCGACCCCCACCCGACGCGGCAGCAGTTGCGTGCCCCCGCCGCCCGGGATCACCCCCACCGACACCTCGGGCAGCCCCACCACCGCCGTACGGTCGGCCACGATCAGGTCGCAGGACAGGGCCAGTTCGAAGCCGCCGCCCAGCGCGAAGCCGTGCACGGCGGCGATCGTGGGCATCGGCAGCTCCAGCACGCCGGTGTACGCGGCGCGCGCGACGGGCCGCTGCCGCACCAGGTCGGCGTCGCTGAAGGAGTTCCGCTCCTTCAGATCCGCCCCCACACAGAACGCGCGCTCGTGCGTGGACGTCACCACGACGACGCGTACGTCCCGGTCGGCGGCGAGCGCGCCGCACGCCGCCGCGACGGAGCGGGCCATGTCGGTCGACACGGCGTTCATGGCCTTGGGCCGGTCCAGCGCGAGTTCGGCGACGTACCCGTGCCGCCGCACCACGACGAACTCCCCGAACCGCCGCTCTCCCGCCTGCTCCACACCCTCACCCATGACACCCTCCCGGTTAACGACAGTTAACAACCGCCCCGATCATCCCAGCCGCCCCCACCGAACGAAACCCTGGCCGGGCTCCGGATACACCGGCAGGCAATCCACCGGCGGGCGATGCACCGGCAAGCGGCGGCGTCAGCCGTGCGCCCGTCGGCCACCCCAACGGGAGTGCCCACGGAGCCGCCCCTTGACCTGCCCCGGCGGCCTTCTCCCCGTACGGGTGACATCCGGGCCTTCTCCGGCCACACCGCCCACCGCGCCGCATAACCTGCGCTCCGCCATAGGCGCACCGAGGGACACGGGCGCACAGGGGAGGGACGGACCATGACGACGACCACGGCCACCAGGCCGACGCAGACCACACCACGGGCGCCACACCAGCCACCGCAGGCACCGCAATCGCCGCAGGCACCGCAGGCACCGCAGGCACCGCAGGCACCGACCGCAGCAGGGCTTCCCACGGCCCGGACGGCCGACACGCCGCCAGGCGCTCGCCCGGGGCCGACGACATCCTCGCCACCCTGGAAGCCGTCCACGGCCCCCTCAGGCCACACGACACCCTTCTCCGCCGCCCTCTCCGCGACCACAGCCGACGCCGCCACAGAACCCTCGCCCCAGACCGGCCCCGCCCCCCGCCCGCGAGGCCGGCACCGCCGGCCCCGCCCCCGGAAGCTGTTGTTCGCGGTGGGCGGGATGGCCCTGGCGGCGGGTGCGCTGAGCCTCGTACGGCTGACGTCGGACCCGGTCGGCGGCGTCGGCGCGGCAGGTCCGGCACCGAGCGCGGCGGACGACATCACGGACGGGACGACCGAGGCGGGAGCCACCGTGGGCGGCGAGCCCTCCCCCGACGCGGGCACCCCGACCGCCGACACCCCCATGGGCGCCGGGAACCCCACGCCCACCCAGCAGCCGCCCTCAGCGGGAGCGCCCGCCCCCACGCCGACCCCTTCCGGCTACCAGCCCGGCCCCTCCATCGGCGTGGACATCCCCTCCGCCCCAGGTGCCCGCGACCTCCCCAGGACGCCACCGCCACGGGACACCTCCACGGCACCGCGCGCTCCGGAAGCCCAACGCCCCAGCGCGCCGGCACCCACCCAGCCCTCGGCGGCAGCCCCTCAGCAGCCGACCGCGCCCGACGCACCGACCACGCCGACCGACCCCGGGGACACGACCACACCCACGAAGCCCACGAAGCCGGGCCTCTGCGTCCCGATCGTCGGCGTATGCGTCAACGACGCCCTGAGCGGATAGCGGAGATCAGCCCCGCCGGGTGAGCAGCCACGGCTGGACCACGCCCAGCCCGCGCACGGGCCGTTGCCACATCGGCTGGAGGGCGAAGCGGTAGGTGGGCGGTTCCTCGCCCTCCTTCTCCGCGGCGGCCGCGGCCTCGGCGGCCTCGGCCTCGGAGGCGGGCGCCTCGCCCGTACGGATCAGCTCCTCGGCGAAGGCACCGTCGACGAGAACCGCGTCCTTCGGCGCTATCGAGGTGAGCCGGCTCGCGAGGTTCACGGTGGACCCGAAGACGTCACCCATCCGCGTCGTCACCGTGCCGAAGGCCATGCCGACGCGCAGCTCGGGCATGGTCTCGTCGTTGGCCATGGTCTCGATGAGACGCAGGGCGATCTCGGCCGCGACACCGGCGTCGTCCGTGGCGTACAGGACCTCGTCCCCGAGGGTCTTGATGAGCCGCCCCCCGTTCGCCGCCACCAGGTCCGCCGCCGTGGTCTCGAAGGCCTCGACCAGCTCGCCGAGCTCCTCCTCCTCCATCCGCCGGGTCAGCCGGGTGAACCCGACGAGATCGGCGAAGCAGACGGCCAGCCGCCGGTCGACCATCTCCTCGTCGTCCGCGGCCTGCACGACCCGCCCGGTGGCGGCGGCCAGCTGACGGCGCCAGACGTAGACGAGGAACTCCTCCAGCTCCGGCAGCAACAGCTCGACCAGCGGATACGTCACCTCGGTCCGGGTCATCCCCGGTTCCGGCGGCTCGGTCAGGCCCTCCAGGAAGGAGTCGATCTGCCACTCGGCCAGCCGTGCCGTGGTCTGCCCGGTCGAACGGGCCACCTGCACCGCCATGGCCTCACTCAGCAGCCCCGCCTCGACGAGACCGGCCAGGCGCCGCAGCGCGAGCACGTCGGCCTCGGTCAGCGCCTTGGCCTGACCGATGTCCGCGAAGCCCATGGCCCGCCAGAAACGGGACGCCAGCTCCATGGAGACACCGGCGCTGCGTGCCGCCTGAAAAGGGGTGTACCGGCGCTCGGCCCCGAGGATCAGCCCTTCGAGCCGCAGCGCCAGAGGGTCCTCCTCATCGGCGTCCACGCCGTGGGGCTCGCCCCGCTCGAGCGAAGCCGAGAGAGGGGGCGGCTCCACGCGGCCATCCGCGTCCGTGCCGGAGCCCGTGTCCTCGACGCTCACTCCTGCTGCCCTTCCGATCTCCCGCGGTCACGTACTCGACCGGCCTCAACTCTACGGCAGGTGTGCGCCAGCTCACTCCGTCAGGTGGGGCCGATGGTGGACACCCGCCGTCCACACGCACCCGGCGAACGCCGGTGAGCGAAACACGCCCTCCCCCGACACCACCCCGAGTTCCCAGCACCCACCAGCCACACCTCCTGTCACCCACCCCTCAGCACGCACCGGCCCCACGACCCGCACCGGACGCACGGGCCGCACCCGTCAAACGGGCCGCAGATGCACGATGTCCCCCGCCCCCACCGGCTCCTGCACCCCCGCCTCCGTCGCGAGAACGAGCCGCCCGTCCCCGTCCACGGCCACGGCCTCCCCCACCACCGACCGATCCCCGGGCAGCTCGGCCCGCACGGTGCGCCCCAGCGTCGCGCACCCCGCGGCATAGGTCTCCTGGAGCCCGCTCGCGGACGGATCACCCCCGGCCGCCCGCCACCGCCCGTACCACTCCTCCAGCGACCGCAGCACGGCCCGCAGCAGCGGATCACGGTCCGTGCTCACGGCACCGGCGAGCGCCAGCGACCCCGCCGCGGGCACCGGCAGCTCCTCCTCGCGCAGGCTGACGTTGATGCCGATCCCGATCACGACACCCTCCGAGCCCGCCCGCTCCGCGAGGATCCCGCCGGCCTTGCGCTCCTCGCCCCCCACGGTCACCAGCAGGTCGTTGGGCCACTTGAGTGCCGTGTCGACCCCGGCGGCCCGGGACAGCCCGGTCGCGACGGCGACCCCGGTGAGAAGCGGCAGCCAGCCCCAGTGGCGCACGGGCACCTCGGTCGGCTTGAGGAGGACGGAGAAGAACAGACCGGAGCGCGGCGGCGCGGTCCAGACGCGGTCGAGCCGCCCCCGGCCCGCGTTCTGTTCCTCGGCGACGAGCACCGCGCCCTCGGGAAGCCGGTCGGCCCGCCCCGCGAGGTCGGTGTTGGTGGAACCGACGACGGGCACCACGTCCAGGGAACTCCACAGCCCGCCCTCCCGGACCAGGGCCCGGCGCAGGGAGGCGGAGTTGAGGGGTGGCCGGTCGAGGTCGGACCAGCGTCCGCCCGGCTTGTCGTTACCGTCGTCTGAAGAGGAATTTCGCGGCGTCATGCAACCCACATTAGGTGTGGTAAACGCCGCACTGCCGAACAGTTGGCACAGCACTACGCTACGGATGAGTAACCGCACCCACTTATGAGCACGCACCGCGCAGCACGTACTGACTGATCCCTCACGTCCCCATGAGCAGGCAGGGAGCCGCACCCCGATGTCCGAGCCGGTAGAGCCAGCAAGCATCGACATTCACACGACCGCGGGGAAGCTCGCGGATCTGCAGCGCCGTATCCACGAGGCGACGCACGCCGGCTCCGAGCGCGCGGTGGAGAAGCAGCACGCCAAGGGCAAGCTGACGGCCCGTGAGCGGATCGAACTGCTCCTCGACGAGGACTCCTTCGTGGAGTTCGACGAGTTCGCCCGGCACCGCTCCACCGACTTCGGCATGGAGAACAACCGCCCCTACGGCGACGGTGTCGTCACCGGCTACGGCACGGTCGACGGCCGCCCGGTAGCCGTCTTCTCCCAGGACTTCACCGTCCTCGGCGGCTCGCTCGGCGAGGTCTTCGGCCAAAAGATCATGAAAGTCATGGACTTCGCCCTCAAGACCGGCTGCCCGGTCATCGGCATCAACGACTCCGGCGGCGCCCGCATCCAGGAGGGCGTCATGGCCCTCGGCATGTACGGCGAGATCTTCCGCCGCAACACCCACGCGAGCGGCGTCATCCCCCAGATCAGCCTGGTCGTCGGCCCGTGCGCGGGCGGAGCGGTCTACTCCCCCGCGATCACCGACTTCACGGTGATGGTCGACCAGACCTCGCACATGTTCATCACCGGCCCGGACGTCATCAAGACGGTGACCGGCGAGGACGTCGGCTTCGAGGAACTCGGCGGCGCCCGCACCCACAACGCGACCTCCGGCGTGGCGCACCACATGGCGGGCGACGAGAAGGACGCCATCGAGTACGTCAAGCAGCTCCTCTCCTACCTCCCCTCCAACAACCTCAGTGAGCCCCCGGCCTTCCCCGAGCAGGCGGACCTCACCCTCACCGACGAGGACCGCGAACTCGACACCCTCGTCCCGGACAGCGCCAACCAGCCCTACGACATGCACACGGTCGTCGAACACGTCCTGGACGACGCCGAGTTCTTCGAGACCCAGGCACTCTTCGCACCGAACATCCTCACCGGCTTCGGCCGTATCGAGGGCCACCCGGTGGGCATCGTCGCCAACCAGCCGATGCAGTTCGCCGGCTGCCTGGACATCGACGCCTCCGAGAAGGCCGCCCGCTTCGTGCGCACCTGCGACGCCTTCAACGTCCCCGTGCTGACCTTCGTCGACGTCCCCGGCTTCCTCCCGGGCGTCGGCCAGGAGCACGAGGGCATCATCCGCCGCGGCGCCAAGCTCATCTACGCCTACGCCGAAGCCACCGTCCCCCTCATCACCGTCATCACCCGCAAGGCCTTCGGCGGCGCCTACGACGTCATGGGCTCCAAGCACCTCGGCGCCGACCTCAACCTCGCCTGGCCCAGCGCGCAGATCGCCGTCATGGGCGCCCAGGGCGCGGTCAACATCCTGCATCGCCGCACCATCGCCGCCGCCCCCGACGACGAACGCGAGGAGGTCCGCGCCCGCCTCATCCAGGAGTACGAGGACACCCTCCTCAACCCCTACACGGCGGCCGAGCGCGGCTACGTCGACGCCGTCATCCCGCCCTCCGAGACCCGCCGCCACCTGGTCCGCGGCCTGCGTCAACTTCGCACCAAGCGCGAGTCCCTGCCCCCGAAGAAGCACGGCAACATCCCCCTGTAACCACCCGCGACCCCGCTGGGAGCCGACATGACCATCAAGGTCGTACGCGGAAACCCGACCCCGGAGGAGCTGGCCGCCGCCCTGGCGGTGGTCCGCGCCCGCGCCGCGGCGGCGGCCACCGAGCCGCCCGGCGCGCCCGCCCCCCGGGACTCCTGGTCCGACCCGTCCCGCATCGCCGCCCACCGCCTGCCGGCCCCGGGCCCCACCACGTGGAGCCGCACCTACTGGCCCGGCTGAGCGGAACCTCGCCTACCGAATTGAGTACGCGTACTCAGGCGCCCGGCCCGCCGGGCGGCGCACCATCGGAGCATGCTCTGGTCCGACCCTGAGAACGAGCCGCCGAAGGAACTGCGCGACACGCAGGCCATGCTTCGGCGGCTCGGCGTGCTCATGGCCTGCGCCATGCTCCTGGCGATGCTGGTCCTGGGCATCCTCTGACCACCACACCGCACGGAGAGCCGCGTACGGCGAGAAGGGGGCGTGCCGGGGGGTGTCCGCCCGCGGCGGTTGGCGCGTCAACTCGCCCCGCTTCCCGGCCAACCGATTCCGCGCCGTTTCGAGGCCGGACACCCCCCGGCACGCCCCCGACAACGCACCCCACCCGGCCCACTCAGCCCGCACCCCACCCGGCCCACTCAGCCCGCACCCACCGACCCACGCAATACCCTGAGCGCATGAGCGCCCCACAAACCCACCGTCGCCTGATCCTCGCCTCCCAGTCCCCTGCCCGGCTCAATCTCCTGCGCCAGGCCGGCCTCGCGCCCGAGGTGATCGTCAGTGGTGTGGACGAGGACGCCGTGTCCGCGCCCACCCCCGCCGACCTGGCCCTGGCCCTCGCCGAGGCCAAGGCCTCCGTCGTCGCCGCGAAGCCGGAGGTCAAGGGCGCCCTCGTCATCGGCTGCGACTCGGTCCTCGACCTCGACGGCGAGGCCCTCGGCAAGCCCGCCGACGCCGAGGAGGCCACCGCCCGCTGGAAGTCCATGCGCGGCCGTGCCGGCACCCTCCAGACGGGCCACTGCGTCTACGACACCGCCACCGGCCGCTACACCTCCGCGACCGCCTCCACGGTCGTCCACTTCGGCGACCCCTCGGACGAGGAGATCGCCGCGTACGTGGCCTCGGGCGAGCCCCTCTACGTCGCGGGGGCGTTCACGCTCGACGGCCGCTCGGCGCCGTTCATCGACGGCATCGACGGCGACCACGGGAACGTCATCGGCATCAGCCTCCCCCTGCTCCGCCGCCTGCTGGCCCAACTCGGCGTGTCCATCACCGACCTGTGGACGCCCCGCGCCGACTGACGCGAACCCTCACGAGGCACCGGGCGCGGCCGGAGCGGCCTGCTCCGGCCCCCCGCCGCCAGTGCTCCCGGTACCCCCGTCGGCCCCGGAGCCACCTGGCACGGCGTCAGCGACCCCGTCCTGTCGGTCGTACGTCATCAGGGTGAGCAGCACCAGCCCCAGCACCGCCATCATGAACGCGAACGCGCCCCACCCGACCAGCCCCACGGTGAGCGCCCCGAGCAGCCCGTGCACGACGGCGACGCTGATGAGCAGGATCCTGCCGAGCCCGGCGGGGGGACTGTTGCGCAGCGCCACGAGCAGCGCGACGACCCCGCAGAAGACGAAGTAGAGGCCGAAGAGGACGCCCCCGGCCTTCGTGGAGACGGACATCGCGCCGGAATCCAGCCCGGCGAGCGACATCTGCTGCCGGTCGACGACGGTGCCGAGGAGCCACTGGACCCCGGCGATCCCGAGCCCTTCCACGAACAGCACGATCGCCGTCAGTACCGCCACCGGTCTGCGGATCACCGGCCCCACCCACTTCCGCTCTCGTCTGTCGCTCGACGCTCTCCCCGCACACCCACTCGTTACCCCAGGTAGGTGTTCGAGACATCGCGAACGCTACTAACGGGTAAACCTCGGGACAAGGGTTCTTACGAGAGCAAAGAATCGTTGGGCCATTAGTAGGGACTCCACAAAGAAACCCAACCGGCCGCAGCATGGCCGCACAGAGACCTTGACCACATCAGAGGGCTAGGGTTTTCGCGTGGAGTCCTGCGCCATGCTGTGCGACAAGGGATTTCGCGGGTTGAGTGAGCCTCGATTCACGCTCCGTGTGGGCAAGCTCACCATTGTGGACGGGTCGAAACGCCGTGTCGGCAGTCCCTAAACTCGGCTTGTTTCAAGGAGAGGGAGCCATCGTGCGCAAGGTGTTGATCGCCAACCGAGGCGAAATCGCTGTCCGCGTCGCCCGGGCGTGCCGGGACGCCGGGATCGCGAGCGTGGCCGTGTACGCCGATCCGGACCGGGATGCGCTGCATGTGCGCGCCGCGGACGAGGCGTTCGCGTTGGGCGGTGACACTCCGGCGACCAGCTACCTGGACATGGGCAAGGTCCTCCAGGCGGCGAAGGACGCGGGCGCCGACGCGGTCCACCCGGGCTACGGGTTCCTCTCGGAGAACGCGGAGTTCGCTCAGGCGGTCCTGGACGCGGGTCTGATCTGGATCGGCCCGCCGCCGCAGGCGATCCGTGACCTGGGTGACAAGGTGGCGGCCCGTCACATCGCCCAGCGCGCCGGTGCCCCGCTGGTCGCGGGCACCCCGGACCCGGTCTCGGGCGCCGAGGAGGTCGTGGCCTTCGCCCGGGAGCACGGCCTGCCGATCGCGATCAAGGCCGCCTTCGGCGGTGGCGGCCGCGGCCTGAAGGTCGCCCGCACCCTCGAAGAGGTCCCCGAGCTGTACGACTCCGCCGTGCGCGAGGCCGTCGCCGCCTTCGGCCGGGGCGAGTGCTTCGTGGAGCGTTACCTCGACAAGCCCCGCCACGTCGAGACCCAGTGCCTGGCGGACCAGCACGGCAACGTGGTCGTCGTCTCGACCCGTGACTGCTCGCTCCAGCGCCGCCACCAGAAGCTGGTCGAGGAGGCCCCGGCCCCCTTCCTGTCCGAGGCGCAGAACGCCGAGCTGTACGCTGCCTCCAAGGCGATCCTCAAGGAGGCCGGCTACGTCGGCGCCGGCACCGTCGAGTTCCTCGTCGGCGCGGACGGCACGATCTCCTTCCTGGAGGTCAACACCCGCCTGCAGGTGGAACACCCGGTCACCGAGGAGGTCACCGGCATCGACCTGGTCCGTGAGATGTTCCGCATCGCCGACGGCGAGGAACTGGGCTACGACGACCCGCCGATGCGCGGCCATTCCTTCGAGTTCCGCATCAACGGCGAGGACCCGGGCCGGGGCTTCCTCCCGGCGCCCGGCACGGTCACCACGTTCACCGCACCCTCGGGCCCCGGTGTCCGCCTGGACGCGGGCGTGGAGTCCGGCAGTGTCATCGGCCCGGCCTGGGACTCCCTGCTGGCCAAGCTGATCGTCACCGGTGCCACCCGGCAGCAGGCCCTGCAGCGCGCGGCCCGCGCACTGGACGAGTTCACCGTCGAGGGCATGGCCACCGCGATCCCCTTCCACCGCGTGGTGGTCAAGGACCCGGCGTTCGCTCCTGAACTGACCGGCTCCAGCGACCCGTTCACGGTCCACACCCGCTGGATCGAGACCGAGTTCGTCAACGACATCAAGCCCTTCGCGGCCCCCGCCGACACCACCGAGGCCGACGACGACGCCGACCGCGAGACGATCGTGGTCGAGGTCGGCGGCAAGCGCCTGGAGGTCTCCCTCCCGGCCGCCCTGGGCATGACCCTGGCCCGCACCGGCCTCGCCGCCGGCGCCAAGCCGAAGCGTCGCGCGGCCAAGAAGTCCGGTCCGGCGGCCTCCGGCGACACTCTCGCCTCTCCGATGCAGGGCACCATCGTCAAGGTGGCCGTCGAGGAGGGCCAGGAGGTCAAGGAAGGCGACCTCATCGTCGTCCTGGAGGCCATGAAGATGGAACAGCCCCTGAACGCCCACCGCTCCGGCACCGTCAAGGGCCTCACCGCGGAGGTCGGCGCCTCCCTCACCTCGGGCGCCCCCATCTGCGAGATCAAGGACTGACCAGCTCGTGAAATCCCCGCGCCCCCTGTTCTCGGGGGCGCGGGGAACTGTGCGAGAAGCCCCCGGGGCCCACACCCGCGCACGCACCTCGGTCACCCGAACTCTTAGGCTGAACCGACCACTCGGCGAAGAGAGCGGGTGAACCCTTGCCGACCACGCGACCGATGCGCGCGGACGCGCGCCGCAATCACGACCGCCTCCTCACGCAGGCCCGCCTCGCCTTCGCGGCCCACGGCACCGCCGCCTCGCTCGAGGACATCGCCCGCCGGGCGGATGTGGGCATCGGCACCCTGTACCGCCACTTCCCGAACCGCCAGGCCCTCCTGAGCGCGGTCTTCGAGGAAGCCGTCGCCGATCTGCTGGCCCGCGCCCAGGCACACCTGCGCATGGAGCACCCCTGCACGGCGCTCGTCGCCTGGCTGCGCGACATCATCACCCATGCGGGCGAATACCGAGGGCTGGCGCAGGCCCTGATGACGGTCTCGTACGCGGACTCCCGTGCCGTGGACGAGAACCCCTCGGACCTGGCCCGGTGCTGCGCCCCAATCCGGGAAGCGGGCACGGCCCTCCTCCGACGGGCGCAACAGGCTCACGCCGTACGCGACGACGTGTCCATCGGAGATCTGCTCCAGCTCACCCACGCGATCGCGCTGGCGGCCGAGGAAACCCCGGGTGACCCGGAGTTGGCCGACCGCCTGCTGGCGCTGACCGTGCGCGGCCTGAAGCCGTAGTCACCGCCGGCCCGAGCCCACCCGGGCTCAGCCCGCGCGCCCCTGCCCGCCGCCGCGGCTCCGCGCCCTGCCCGATGCCGCGGCTCACGCCCCTACCGGCGCCGCAGATCCGCGACCCGGGCCGCCCGCTCCCGTTCCCGTTCACCGGCGGGCGGCTGGTCCCCCAGGACCGTGGCGGTGCGCAGCTGGGGCGCGGTGCCGTGGACCTGGTTGCGGCGGGGCCCCGGAAGGGGCACGTCGCGGCGCGAAGGGCGTGCCGGGACGGGATCGCCTCCCGTTCCCCCGGTGCCCGACGCCCCGGCCACGGAGATCTGCACACCCTGATCGGCCAGGGCCTGCAGCTCGGTGACCGCGCGGTCGTCATGGCCGGGCGGATCGTCGGTGACCAGCCGGGTGATCACATCCGTCGGCACCGTCTGGAACATCGTGTCGGCGCCGAGCTTGGTGTGGTCGGCGAGCACGACGACCTCGGCGGCGGCCTGGACCAGCGCGCGGTCGACCGACGCCGACAGCATGTTGGACG
The DNA here is from genome assembly GCF_018728545.1 of Streptomyces sp. ATCC 21386. Lineage (NCBI taxonomy): Bacteria > Bacillati > Actinomycetota > Actinomycetes > Kitasatosporales > Streptomycetaceae > Streptomyces > Streptomyces sp. ATCC 21386. The sequence goes on along the minus strand of NZ_JAAVVL010000001.1, from coordinate 1,207,103 downwards.
TGGACAGGCCGCGCTCGGCGGTCAGTCCACTCCCGGAGAGGAAGGCCTTGGAGACACGCAGCCCCTGGAGGGACTGCTCGGCTCCGGAACCGACCAGGGCGTAGTTGGAACCGCGCAGGGTGCCGCCGGTCATCACGACCTCCACACGGTTGGCGTGGGCCAACGCCTGGGCCACCAACAGGGAGTTGGTGACGACGGTCAGCCCGGGGACCCGCGCGAGCCGGCGTGCCAGCTCCTGCGTGGTGGTCCCCGCCCCGACCACGATGGCCTCGCCCTCTTCGACGAGGCTCGCGGCGAGATCGGCGATGGCCGTCTTCTCGGCGGTCGCGAGATGGGATTTCTGCGGAAAGCCGGACTCCCGCGTGAACCCGCCCGGCAATACCGCACCGCCGTGTCGGCGGTCGAGGAGTCCTTCTGCCTCCAGAGCGCGCACGTCCCGCCGTACGGTCACTTCGGAGGTCTGGACGACGCGGGCGAGCTCACGGAGCGACACGGCTCCATTGGCCCGCACCATTTCGAGGATCAATTGACGACGTTCTGCAGCGAACACGAAACTGACAGTAACGCCAACGACCATCTGCTTTCAGCAGTTTGCGCCGAATAGCAGAAGTTGTTCGCAGGGTGGGGCGAGAAGTGATATAGGGACTATCCCGGACGGAACCCGGCACACATCGGTCAGAACGCACAGATCACACCGACCGAACGGCCCGAACGGTCATGCGGTCCGTGCGGTCCGTGCGGTCGGTACGAACCGCACGGACCGTACCGACGTCAGACCCCTCCACCCGACTTGCGCGTGTGGAGCTGGCGCGCGACCTCGGCGATCGAGCCGGACAGGGACGGGTACACGGTGAACGCGTTCGCGATCTGCTCGACCGTCAGGTTGTTGTCGACCGCGATCGAGATCGGGTGGATCAGCTCGGAGGCGCGCGGCGAGACCACCACACCGCCCACGACGATGCCGGTGCCCGGTCGGCAGAAGATCTTGACGAAGCCGTCCCGGATGCCCTGCATCTTGGCGCGCGGGTTGCGCAGCAGCGGCAGCTTCACCCCGACGGCGTCGATGACTCCGGCGTCCAGATCGGCCTGGGTGTAGCCGACGGTGGCGATCTCGGGGTCGGTGAAGACGTTGGACGACACGGTCTTCAGATTCAGCGGGGCCACGGCGTCGCCGAGGAAGTGGTACATCGCGATACGGCCCTGCATGGCGGCGACGGACGCCAGGGCGAACACCCCGGTGACGTCACCGGCCGCGTACACGCCGGGGGCGGTGGTCCGCGACACCTTGTCGGTCCAGATGTGCCCGGACTCCTTGACCTTGACCCCGGCCTCCTCCAGGCCCATCCCGGCGCTGTTGGGGACGGCGCCGACGGCCATCAGACAGTGCGAGCCGGTGATGACGCGCCCGTCCGCGAGCGCGACCTCGACCCGGTCCCCCACCCGTTTGGCGGACTCGGCCCGGGACCGTGCCATGACGTTCATCCCGCGCCGCCGGAACACGTCCTCCAGGACTGCCGCGGCGTCCGGGTCCTCGCCCGGCAGCACCCGGTCGCGGCTGGAGACGAGGGTGACGCGCGACCCGAGCGCCTGGTAGGCCCCGGCGAACTCGGCACCGGTGACACCGGACCCGACGACGATCAGCTCTTCCGGCAGTTCGTCCAGGTCGTAGACCTGGGTCCAGTTGAGGATGCGCTCGCCGTCCGGCTGCGCGTCGGGCAGCTCGCGCGGATGTCCGCCCGTGGCGATGAGCACGGCGTCGGCGGTCAGGGTCTCCTCGGACCCGTCCGCCGCCCGCACGACGACCTTGCGCGACCCGTCGAGGTCCTGCTGGCCCGCGAGCCGCCCGCGCCCGCGCATGACCCGTGCGCCGGCGCGCGTCACCGAGGCGGTGATGTCGTGCGACTGCGCCAGCGCGAGCCTCTTCACACGCCGGTTGACCTTGCCGAGGTCCACGCCGACGACACGCGCGGGCGTGTCGATGTGCGGGGTGTCGTCGGCGACGATGATCCCCAGCTCCTCATAGGAGGAGTCGAAGGTCGTCATCACCTCGGCCGTGGCGATGAGGGTCTTCGACGGCACGCAGTCGGTCAGCACCGACGCCCCGCCCAGACCGTCGCAGTCCACGACGGTCACCTCCGCGCCGAGCTGCGCGGCCACCAGCGCCGCTTCATATCCGCCGGGTCCGCCACCGATGATCACGATCCGAGTCACATGCCCCATTGTCCCGTACGAGCGGGGGTGCCAACGAGTCGGGGGTGCGGGCCACCCCGCGAGGGGCGCGGGACACTGCGCGACCAGCCACAACACACCCGCACTCGCGAGACCACGGGCACCCCCCCCACCTTCTCAGGCGCCCGGCCCCCGAGCGGAGTGCTCCCGTACCCTCTCCCCCATGTCGCTCTACGCCGCCTACGCCGGCAACCTGGACTCGCGCCTGATGTCCCGCCGCGCCCCCCACTCCCCGCTGCGCGCAACCGGCTGGCTGAACGACTGGCGGCTGACCTTCGGCGGCGAGCACATGGGCTGGGAAGGCGCCCTGGCCACCGTCGTGGAGGCCCCCCGCTCCCAGGTCTTCGTGGCCCTCTACGACATCGCCCCCATGGACGAGGACGCGATGGACCGCTGGGTCGGCGTCGGGCTGGACATATACCGCCGGATGCGGGTCCGCGTGCACACGCTGGACGGTGAGGAACCGGCCTGGGTCTACGTCCTCAACGGCTACGAGGGCGGCCTGCCCTCCGCCCGCTATCTGGGAGAGGTCGCGGACGCGGCGGAGTCGGCGGGCGCGCCGCACGACTATGTGATGGAACTGCGCAAGCGCCCCTGCTGACGAACCGGCCCGGGGGCGAGCGGCTCCCCCGGTGTTGGAAACGACAAGGCAACGATCCCGGTCCCGTGAGCCTGGTCATCTACGCGCGTAGGCTCAAACCGGATACCCTCGTCACGTGAACGCATCTCTTCTTCCGGACGACATCCAGGGCGACCCGTACGCCGCCGCCGACGCCGCCGCCGCGCGCCTGCGTGAGCTGACGGGCGCCGAGACCCACGACGTCGCTCTCGTGATGGGCTCCGGCTGGGCCCCGGCCGTGGACGCCCTCGGCGCCGCCGAGGCCGAGTTCCAGGTCACCGAGCTGCCCGGCTTCCCGCCGCCGGCGGTCGAGGGTCACGGCGGCAAGGTCCGCTCGTACAGGATCGGTGACAAGCGCGCGCTCGTCTTCCTGGGCCGCACCCACTACTACGAGGGACGCGGCGTCGCCGCCGTCGCGCACGGTGTCCGTACGGCTGTCGCCGCCGGTGTGAAGACGATCGTCCTCACCAATGGCTGCGGCGGTCTGCGCGAGGGCATGCGTCCCGGCCAGCCGGTGCTGATCAGCGACCACCTGAACCTGACGGCGACGTCGCCGATCGTCGGCGCGAACTTCGTCGACCTCACGGACCTCTACTCCCCGCGCCTGCGCGCCCTGTGCAAGGAGATCGACCCCTCCCTGGAGGAGGGCGTCTACGCGCAGTTCACGGGCCCGCACTACGAGACGCCGGCGGAGATCCGCATGGCCCGCGTCATCGGCGCGGACCTCGTCGGCATGTCCACGGTCCTGGAGGCCATCGCCGCGCGCGAGGCGGGCGCCGAGATCCTGGGCATCTCCCTGGTGACGAACCTGGCGGCCGGGATGACGGGCGAGCCCCTCAACCACGAGGAGGTCCTCCAGGCGGGCCGCGACTCGGCGACCCGCATGGGCGCGTTGCTGACGCAGGTCCTGAACCGGCTGTAGCCCGGGGATCCGCCGGGGGGTGCGTTGTCGGGTGCGGGTGGGTGAGGGCTGGTCGCGCAGTTCCCCGCGCGCCTGGAAAGCAGGGGCTGCGCCCCGTGCTTTTCACCCCGCGGCCCCGCACCCTTCCAGGCCCGCAGGGGCCTGGTCTTTCAGCAGCGCGGGGAACTGCGCGAGCAACCCCCACCGAACCCGCACCCGGAAACCCACCGAGAGCGGGGTCGCAGGGGCGCAGCCCCTGGCACGGGGACGGGTAGGGGCGGCGGGGGCGAGGACAATCGAACCGACGGCACAGCAGAAGACCGACGGCAGACAAAGAACGAGAGGTTGACCCCCGTGCACGACGACCTGATCGCCCGCGCCAAGGCGTGGCTGGCCGAGGACCCCGACCCGGACACCCGGGACGAACTCGGCAGGCTGATCGACGCGGCGGACACGGCGGAGCTGACCACCCGCTTCTCCGGCACCCTCCAGTTCGGCACGGCCGGCCTCCGCGGCGAACTCGGCGCCGGCCCCATGCGCATGAACCGCTCGGTCGTCATCCGCGCCGCCGCCGGCCTCGCGGCGTACCTCAACAAGCAGGGCGACACCGGCGGCCTGGTCGTCATCGGCTACGACGCCCGCCACAAGTCAGCCGACTTCGCCCGCGACACGGCCGCCGTGATGACCGGCGCGGGCCTGCGCGCGGCCGTCCTGCCCCGCCCCCTGCCCACTCCCGTCCTGGCCTTCGCCATAAGGCACCTGGGCGCGGTGGCCGGCGTGGAGGTCACGGCCAGCCACAACCCGCCGCGCGACAACGGCTACAAGGTCTACCTGGGCGACGGCTCCCAGATCGTGCCCCCGGCCGACGCCGGGATCGCGGCCGAGATCGACGCCGTACGCTCCCTCGACGACGTCCCCCGCCCGGACGCCGGCTGGGACACCCTCGACGACAGCGTCCTGGAGGCCTATCTGGCCCGTACGGACGCGGTGCTCGCCCCCGGTTCCCCCCGGACCGCACGCACGGTCTACACGGCCATGCACGGCGTCGGCCGGGACACCCTGCTCGCCGCCTTCGCCCGGGCCGGCTTCCCGGAGCCCGTCCTGGTCGCCGAGCAGGCGGACCCGGACCCGGAGTTCCCGACGGTCGCCTTCCCGAACCCGGAGGAGCCCGGCGCGATGGACCTGGCCTTCGCGAAGGCCCGCGAGACGGACCCCGACCTGATCGTGGCGAACGACCCGGACGCGGACCGCTGCGCGGTGGCCGTGAAGGACGGCACCGACTGGCGCATGCTGCGCGGCGACGAGGTCGGCGCGCTCCTCGCCACCCACCTGGTCGCGCGCGGCGCCCGGGGCACCTTCGCCGAGTCGATCGTCTCCTCCTCCCTCCTCGGCCGTATCGCCGAGAAGGCCGGCCTCCCCTACGAGGAGACCCTGACCGGCTTCAAGTGGATCGCCCGCGTCGAGGGCCTGCGCTACGGCTACGAGGAGGCGCTCGGCTACTGCGTCGACCCCGAGGGCGTCCGCGACAAGGACGGCATCACGGCGGCCCTGCTCATCACGGAACTCGCCTCGCGACTGAAGGAGGAGGGCCGCACCCTCCTCGACCTGCTGGACGACCTCGCCGTCGAACACGGCCTGCACGCCACCGACCAGCTCTCGGTCCGCGTCCAGGACCTCTCGCTCATCGCCGCCGCGATGGAACGGCTCCGTGAGCGGCCGCCGACCGCCCTGGCCGGCCTGCCCGTCACCCGGGCCGAGGACCTGACCCGGGGCACGGACCGGCTCCCGCCCACGGACGGCCTGCGCTACACGCTCGACGGCGCCCGTGTCATCGTCCGCCCCAGCGGCACCGAGCCCAAGCTCAAGTGCTACCTGGAGGTCGTGGTGCCCGTCGCCGACCCGACCGCCCTCCCGGCGGCCCGCGCGAAGGCGACGGAGCTGCTGACCGGCATCAAGCGGGACCTCTCGGCGGCAGCGGGCATCTGACCCCTGCCTCTCCTCGCACACGCGGGCCCCGGCCGATTCACCGGACGCTGTTGGTAAATCCGGGGGCCTGCGTGACGACGGCCTGCACGACCCCGTTGGGGTTGTGCAGGCCGTCGTCATGTTCGTGGGGTGGGTTCGTGTCGTTGCGTGGGGTGGATCTGGCGGAGATTCCGGAGGAGACCGCGCGGCTGGCGCGTGCGGTGTTTCCGAAGGGGTGTCTGGTGATGCGGGTTCGGGATGCGCTCGGGCCGGTCTTCGCCGATGCCGACTTCGAGGAGTTGTTCTCGGCGCGGGGGCGGCCGGTGGTCTCGCCGGCGCGGCTGGCGCTGGTGTCGGTGTTGCAGTTCGCCGAGGGTCTGACCGACCGGCAGGCTGCGCACGCGGTCCGTTCGCGTCTGGACTGGAAGTACGCCCTGTCGCTGGAGCTGGCCGACGTGGGGTTCGACTTCTCCGTGCTCAGCGAGTTCCGGGCCCGGCTGACCGAGTCGGATGCGGGCCGGGCGGTGTTCGACGCGGTGCTGACGGCCGCCGGGGAGGCCGGGCTGGTCAAGGCGGGTAACCGGCAGCGCACGGACGCCACCCATGTACTGGCCGTGACCAGGGATCTGAGCCGGCTGGAGTTCGTGGTCGAGACACTGCGGGCGGCTTTGAACCAGATCGCCGAGGCGGCCGGGGACTGGCTGATGGGGTTGGCTGCGCCGGAGTGGTTCGACCGGTACTCGGCGCGTCCGGAGGACAGCCGTTTCCCGTCCCGGTGGGCCGCCCGGATCGAGCACGGCGACCAGTGCGGGGCCGACGGCACGGTGCTGCTGGAAGCGGTCTGGTCGACATCGGCACCGCCCGGCCTGCAGCGTCTTCCCGCGGTGGAGTTCCTCCGCCAGACCTGGGTGCAGCAGTTTCACCGCGTCGACGGCACCGTGCGCTGGCGGGAGCCGAAGAACACCCCGCCCGGCCTGATCCGCTTACGCACCCCGCACGAGCCCGGGGCCAGGACCGGAGCGAAGCGCGATCTGGCCTGGTCCGGATACAAGGTCCACCTCAGCGAGACCTGCGAGCCCGACGCCCCGCACCTGATCACCCACATCCACACCACCCCGGCACCGGTGACCGACAACGCCGTGCTGGAGGACATCCACACCGCCCTTGCCGACCGCCAACTGGTGCCGGACGAACACCTGCTGGACGCCGGATACGTCGACGCCGAGCAGATCCACCACGCCCGCCGCGATCACAGCATCACCCTCGTCGGACCGGTCGGGAAGAACACCATCCGGCAACAGGCAACCGGCGACGTCTTCGACAGCACGCGCTTCACCGTCGACTGGGAGCAACGCCAGGCCGTCTGCCCCGGCGGCCACACCAGCGTCCAGTGGAGAGACGCCCAGAGCCACCGCGGCACCCCGGTCACCCGCGTCCGCTTCGCCGAACGCCACTGCACCCCCTGTGAACTGCGGACTTCCTGCACCACCGCCGAAACCGGCCGCAATCTGACCCTGCGCCCCAAAGCCGAACACGAGATCCTCCAGCAGGCCCGCACCGAGCAGGACACCCACCACTGGCGCCGCCGCTACGGACACCGCGCCGGCGTCGAGGGCACCATCTCCCAAGGCGTCCAGGCATTCGGCCTGCGCAGATCCCGCTACCGCGGCCTCGCCAAAACCCGGCTGCAACACCACTTCACCGGCGCCGCCATCAACCTCGCCCGCATCGATGCCTGGCTCACCGGCAGACCGCTCGCCCGCACCCGCACCTCACCCTTCGCAGCACTCCGCCCCGCTGAATGAGATCCAGCGGGGCGGATTTACCAACAGCGTCCGATTCACCGGCCGGGGCCTGCGCCATGCGCGCGCCGACAAAACGGCGCGGCACGGTCCGCCGACCTCACCGGCACCGGCCTCCACGGCGTCGGCACAGCCTCTACGGCACCAGCACCAGCACCGCCGCCCACCCCACGGCGAGCACCGCACTCAGCGGCCACAGGGGGAGCCCCCGCCCCACGTACTCCCCCTCCGGCCGCAGCGACGGCTCCTGCCACAGGGCGGTGATCTCGGCGGCGGTCCTCTCGTAGGGGTGAACGAGCCGCAGCCTGCGCTCCAGCCAGCGCCAGCGCTCCGCCCGGACGCTCCACAGCTCGAACGACTCCTGGCGGCTGTCCACCGTCAGCACGGAACCGGCGCACCGCACGGTCGCGAGGTCGTCCCACGCGACGTGCCGGGGCCGGCTCCAGCCGCTCAGCCACAGCCCGGAGCGGTCGGCCGTGATGCGCCAGGTGAGCATCTGGGGCAGCGTCAGGACGCCGAAGACACCGAGGAAGCCGCCGAGGACGTACCGCGTCAGTCCGTCCGGGTAGAGGCCCACGGCGGCGATGGCGACGACCATGAACAGGGCGGCGGACCAGTCCGGCCAGCCCGCCCGCCAGCGCCGTACGGACACGTGCTCGTCCCCCAGCCGCGCCCGGCTCTGCGTGACGGCCGTGGCCCGCAGCTCCTCGTGGACCGTGTGCCGCTTCGCCCCGGCACGCTGCCGGGCGGCCCGGTGCCGTACGGTCCGGTCGGACAGGGGCCGCACGGGCCCGCTGGACGACTCGACGACCAGTTCCGGGGGCGCACCATCCTCGGCGGCCTCCGGCTTTTCCAGGTCCACCGACCCACCGGACCCGCCCGGCGCCTCCGGGGCCTCCGCCGCGCTGACGATCACGATCTCGGCGCCGTCGTGGGGCAGCCCGTACAGCACGGCCTCGCGCAGGGGACCGGGCTGGTCGTCGTCCTCGTCGACGCCCTCGACGGCGTCGAGGAGCGCGTCCCGCTCCGACCGGCCGTCCCGCTCCTCGGCGCCCTCATCGTCTTCGTCGGCGTCGTCGTACCACCGCTCGGTGGCGACCGTGAACAACGGCCGCAGCGCCGCCACGTCGTCGGCCGCGAACACTTCCGCGTCCCCGTCGGCGCCGTCGCGGACGAGCACCCGCAGCACCGGCACGGGAGCGCCCCGCAGCGCGGCGGACCGGCGGCGCCCCAGCAGCCCGGAGAGCGACGTGGTGAGCCCCCAGCCGACCACGAACCAGCCGACGAGCGTGACCTCGTGCCGGTCGGTGGCGACGTCCCAGCCGGAGACGGCGGAGAGCATCCCCGCACCGACCAGGGCCAGCACGGCTCCGAAGCCCATGAGGAACCGGCCGCGCCGCAGTGGCCCGACCTCGTCCGGCACCGTGGCCGTGACTCCCTCGGTGGCCGCGAGCGCCCACTGCCGCTGGAGTCGGCGCTTGCTCAGCCGGATCTCGGCCGCGGCCCAGGTGAAGGTCGCGGCGACGAGGCCCAGCAGGGTCGGCACGTCGTGCGAGCCGCCGTACCAGGCGAGCAGTAGCAGCAGGGCGGGCGCCGAGAACCGTACGACCTCTGGCCTGACCAGGGTCCACACCAGCTGCAGCGGCACCAGCGCGGCGAGGGCGGCGGGCACCTCCGCGAAGTTCGCCAGCCAGAAGCCGACGATGAGGCCGCCCGGGACCACGGCGAGCAGATGCAGGGGCCGCGTCCGCGCGGGGACCCACAGGGGAGGCCGGGTCCGCGCCCAGACCTCCGTCTTCTCCCCGCTCCAGGCGACGCTGCCGTCGGGCACGGCGAACGCGGGCAGGCGACGCGGCGGTGGGGAGACCCCGGCCGGGAACTGGGGCTCAAGCTCGGTACTCATCGTTGTGTGGACACTCCGGCCGATGTCGTGGTTGCGCCGCGCGGTCCGACACGATCCAAGCGGACCAGGCTGTGAAGGCGGGACACACGAGCAGCGCCACCCTAGAACAGACGTCCGGTGTTCCTCACCGAAACAGCGTCCCGGAGCTCCACGTCACACCAGACCGGTGCCACACCAGGCGGGTGCCACACCAGGCCGGTGACACACCGGACGGGGCCCCGCACCAGGCCGGTGACACACCGGACGGGGTCCCGCACCAGACCGGCGTCACACCGGACCGGTGTCACCCCAGCGCGATCAGCACCGCCAACAGCACAGCCCCGGCCGCCGCGGGCGCCATGATCTCCCAGGCCCACCGCACGCTCGGCTCCCCCTGCGACCCGGCGGCCTTCGCCCGTGCCTCGCACAGGTCCCGCAGATCGGCCATGACCTGATCGGCCTCCGCCCGCACGGGCCGCCCGGCGTCGGCGGTACGCCCGCCACCGCCGCCCTTGGCCGCCCGATGGGCCTCCCGGGCCTGCTGCCGATGGGCCTTCTTGCGTCCCCGCAGCGAGACGGGGATCGCCCAGAGCTGGTACTTGGTGCCGCTCTCGTCGATGACCTCGTTCGTGTAGCCGGACCGCAGCGACACCACGCTCGCCCAGGGCAGCTCGATCACCCGGAACGGATTGCGCACCCGCAGCCGGTCGTCGTTGGCGAACACGGCCGGCCGCACCGAGAACGCGACCACCACCGGCACCGCCACCAGCATCGAGGCCAGCGCCAGCCAGGGCGTACGCCCCTCGCCGGACACCACCGCGTCCCCACCGAGCCAGGCGATCAGGCCGAGCAGCAGCGCACCGCCCACGAGCCCGGCGGGCGACCGGTAGGCCCGGTCCTTGTAGACGGGCTTGCCGTCGGGCCTGTTGCCGGGCTTGTCGTCGGGCTTGCCGGGCGTCGACGCGGAGGCCTGATCCGAGGTGCTCATACGTCCGATTCTGCCCGATGCCCGGAACACCCCGACGCCGGGCGGACCGCGGGGGCGGCCCCGACCCACGACGCAGCCTCACCCGCCCCCGGCGCCTGTCGGAACAATCCGAGGGCTGTACACCCGCTACGCGCGTAGATATGCTCGTCTGGTGACCATGTCCACAGCTGCACCCCACGCTCTCGCCGACGTCACCGCGTCCGACAGCACGCTGCGCCGCTTCCTCCACGGGCTGCCCGGCGTCGACCCGGTCGGCCTTGAGGCGCGCGCCGCCTCCCTCGGCACCCGTTCCATCAAGACGACCGCCAAGGCGTACGCCATCGACCTGGCCATCTCCATGGTCGACCTGACGACCCTGGAAGGCGCGGACACCCCCGGCAAGGTCCGGTCCCTGGGCGCCAAGGCGGTCCTCCCCGACCCCACCGACCGCACCACGCCCGCAACCGCCGCGGTCTGCGTCTACCCCGACATGGTGCCCGCCGCGAAGGCCGCCGTCGCCGGCTCCACCGTGAAGGTCGCCTCCGTGGCCACCGCCTTCCCGGCCGGCCGCGCCCCCCTCGCCGTGAAGCTGGCGGACGTCCGCGAGGCCGTCTCCGCGGGCGCCGACGAGATCGACATGGTCATCGACCGCGGCGCGTTCCTCGCGGGGAACTACCTCAAGGTCCACGAGGAGATCACCGCGGTGAAGGAGGCCTGCGGCACCTCGGCCCGCCTGAAGGTCATCTTCGAGACGGGCGAGCTCTCGACCTACGACAACATCCGCCGGGCCAGCTGGCTCGGCATGCTCGCCGGCGCGGATTTCATCAAGACGTCCACCGGCAAGGTCGCGGTGAACGCCACGCCCGCCAACACGCTCCTCATGCTGGAGGCCGTGCGTGACTTCCGCGCCCAGACCGGCGTCCAGATCGGTGTGAAGCCCGCCGGCGGCATCCGCACCACCAAGGACGCGATCAAGTTCCTCGTCCTGGTCAACGAGACCGTCGGCGAAGACTGGCTGGACAACCACTGGTTCCGCTTCGGCGCGTCCTCGCTCCTCAACGACCTGCTGATGCAGCGCCAGAAGCTGGCCACCGGCCGCTACTCCGGCCCCGACTACGTGACGGTGGACTGATCCCCATGGCTTCCGCATTCGAATACGCACCGGCCCCCGAGTCCCGGGCGATCGTCGACATCGCCCCCTCCTACGGCCTGTTCATCGACGGCGAGTTCACCGAGGCCGCCGACGGCAAGGTCTTCAAGACGGTCAGCCCCGCCTCCGAGGAGGTCCTCTCCGAGATCGCCCAGGCGGGCGAGGCGGACGTGGACCGCGCCGTGCAGGCCGCCCGCAGGGCGTTCGAGAAGTGGTCGGCCCTGCCCGGCACGGAGCGCGCGAAGTACCTCTTCCGCATCGCCCGCATCATCCAGGAGCGCTCCCGCGAGCTGGCCGTCCTCGAAACCCTGGACAACGGCAAGCCGATCAAGGAGACCCGCGACGCCGACCTCCCCCTGGTCGCCGCGCACTTCTTCTACTACGCGGGCTGGGCCGACAAGCTCGACCACGCCGGCTACGGCGTGAACCCCCGCCCCCTCGGCGTGGCGGGCCAGGTCATCCCCTGGAACTTCCCGCTCCTGATGCTGGCGTGGAAGATCGCCCCGGCCCTGGCGACCGGCAACACGGTCGTTCTGAAGCCCGCCGAGACCACCCCCCTCTCGGCCCTCTTCTTCGCGGACATCTGCCGCCAGGCGGGCCTCCCGAAGGGCGTCGTCAACATCCTCCCCGGATACGGCGACACGGGCGCGGCGCTGGTCGCGCACCCGGACGTGAACAAGGTGGCCTTCACGGGCTCCACGGCGGTCGGCAAGGCGATCGCCAAGACGGTCGCGGGCACCCGCAAGAAGCTCACCCTCGAACTGGGCGGCAAGGGCGCGAACATCGTGTTCGACGACGCACCCGTCGACCAGGCCGTCGAGGGCATCGTGAACGGCATCTTCTTCAACCAGGGCCAGGTCTGCTGTGCGGGCTCCCGCCTGCTGGTCCAGGAGTCGATCCAGGACGAGCTGCTCGACTCCCTCAAGCGCCGCCTGTCCACCCTCCGTCTCGGCGACCCGCTGGACAAGAACACGGACATCGGCGCGATCAACTCCGAGGAGCAGCTCACCCGGATCACCTCGCTCGTCGAGCGCGGCGAGTCGGAGGGCGCCGAGCGCTGGTCCCCGGCCTGCGAACTGCCCACCTCCGGCTACTGGTTCGCCCCGACGCTCTTCACGAACGTCACGCAGGCGCACACCATCGCCCGTGACGAGATCTTCGGCCCGGTCCTCTCCGTCCTCACCTTCCGCACCCCGGACGAGGCGGTCGCCAAGGCCAACAACACCCAGTACGGCCTGTCGGCGGGCATCTGGACCGAGAAGGGCTCCCGGATCCTGGCCGTCGCGAACAAGCTGCGCGCGGGTGTCGTCTGGTCCAACACGTTCAACAAGTTCGACCCGACGTCGCCGTTCGGCGGCTACAAGGAGTCGGGCTTCGGCCGCGAGGGCGGCCGCCACGGCCTGGAGGCGTACCTCGATGTCTGACCGCCTGTCTGTTTTCAAGACCTACAAGCTGTACGTCGGCGGGAAGTTCCCGCGTTCCGAGAGCGGCCGGGTGTACGAGGTGACGGACTCCAAGGGCAACTGGCTGGCCAACGCCCCGCTCTCCTCCCGCAAGGACGCCCGTGACGCGGTCGTGGCCGCGCGCAAGGCGTTCGGCGCCTGGTCGGGAGCCACCGCCTACAACCGCGGCCAGGTCCTCTACCGCGTCGCCGAGATGCTGGAGGGCCGCAGGGCCCAGTTCGTCCACGAGGTGGCCGACGCGGAGGGCTTGTCGAAGTCGAAGGCGGCGGCCCAGGTGGAGGCCACCATCGACCGCTGGGTCTGGTACGCGGGCTGGACCGACAAGATCGCCCAGGTGGTCGGCGGCGGAAACCCGGTCGCGGGCCCGTACTTCAACCTGTCCTCCCCCGAACCGACGGGTGTGGTGGCGGTCCTGGCCCCCCAGGAGTCGTCGTTCCTGGGCCTGGTCTCGGTCCTCGCCCCGGTGATCGCGACGGGCAACACAACCGTGGTGGTGGCTGCGGAGAGGTCTCCCCTCCCGGCCCTGTCCCTCGGCGAGGTCCTGGCCACCTCCGACGTCCCCGGCGGCGTGGTCAACGTCCTCTCCGGCCGTACGGCGGAGATCGCGGCCCCCCTCGCCGCGCACCAGGACGTCAACGCGATCGACCTGGCCGGCGCGGACGAGGTCCTGGCGAAGGAACTGGAGATCGCCGCGGCCGACAACCTCAAGCGCGTCCTGCGCCCACAGCCTGTGGACGACTGGTCGGCCACGCCCGGAATCGACCGCATGACGGCGTTCCTGGAGACGAAGACGGTGTGGCACCCGACGGGGTCGCTGGGGGCGTCGGGTTCGGCGTACTGACACACCGAGGCTTCAACGCAGATCGACACCCCGTACGGGTCACCCGACATCCGCCGCCTCCGCGTCGGCGACTACCGGGTTCTGTACATCATCGACAACGCGGTGATCCACATCATGATCACCCACCTGGGCCGTACCGCCTGAGCAACACAAGTCGCCCCCTTCAGAGGAAGGGGGCGGCTTGCTTCACTCACGGGCGCACCGCGCACCCGACCACTCAGCGCAATCCGCCCACCACCTGCCCCACCACCGGAATGCTCCCGATCGACGGCGCCTGTGCCACCGGCCCGGTCAGCGCCGTCGACTGCAGCGGCTGGAAGTCCGCCAACTGCGTGCCCACGCCGTTGTCGAGGGGGTCGACGCCCGTGCCCGCCAGCGGGTTGGGCTTGAGCCCCGCGACCGGCCCGGTGACGTAACCGACCGTGCCGGTCAGGGCCTGCAGGCCCGCCTGTGGGTCGATCTTCCCCAGCGACGTGGGCCGGGTGCGCAGCACGTCGACGACCGGGGCCGCCTCGTCCGCCGCGACGGCCGTGCCCGCGCCCGCGCCGAGCGCGACCCCGGCGGTGGCGGCGGCCAGCAACGCGCGCCGGGCGGTGGTGTTCTGGAGAGCCGAGTGTCGAGCCATCAGGGGTGCCACCTTCTCCTGTGCGTTCATCTTGCGGAAAGTAATCATAGAGGCACGTAAAGTAGTTGAGGTGTGATGTGCGCTCCAAGGGCGACCCGCCGTCTCGGCGGGAGCCGCGCGATGCCTCACACTGGACTCTCGTGAGTTCGCATCCCCCGATACCGACCCGAGTCGTCCTGCTGTCCGGTCCGTCCGGCTCGGGCAAGTCCCTCCTCGCCGCCCGCTCCGGCCTACCCGTGCTGCGGCTCGACGACTTCTACAAGGAGGGCGACGACCCGACGCTGCCGCTGGTGGAGGGCAGCACGGACATCGACTGGGACCACCCGCTGTCATGGGACGCGGACACCGCCGTCGCGGCGATCGGGGAACTGTGCCGCACGGGCGGGACGACCGTCCCGACGTACGACATCTCCCTCAGCGCGCGGACGGGCGCGGAGGCCCTGCACATCGGGCGGACGCCGGTGTTCATCGCCGAGGGCATCTTCGCCGCCGAGATCGTCGAACGCTGCCGTGAACTCGGCCTGCTGGCGGACGCGCTCTGCCTGACCCGTGGTCCGGTGAAGACCTTCCGCCGCCGCTTCCTGCGCGACCTCAAGGAGGGCCGCAAGTCGGTGCCGTTCCTGCTGCGTCGCGGCTGGCGGCTGATGCGGCTGGAGCGTTCGATCGTGGCCCGGCAGACGGAGTTGGG
This sequence comes from Streptomyces sp. ATCC 21386, assembly GCF_018728545.1. Lineage (NCBI taxonomy): Bacteria > Bacillati > Actinomycetota > Actinomycetes > Kitasatosporales > Streptomycetaceae > Streptomyces > Streptomyces sp. ATCC 21386. Next base: position 1,191,971 of record NZ_JAAVVL010000001.1, on the reverse strand, counting down.
CGCCCACCCCTGCGACCGGGACGAGGCGCTGGGCCGGCTGGCGGCGGCCGCCGCCGGCCGCGTCGCGAAGGCCCCGGCCTGAGCCCGAGGCTCTGGGCCCGAGGCTCTGGGTCCGAGGCTCTGAGCCCGAGGCTCTGAGCCCGAGGCCGGACATGAAAGCGGGACTGGACGGACCCCCCGGCCCTCCAGTCCCGCTTCCCCCGTGATCCCCCACGTGTCACACCGGCGCCCCCCAGCGCCACCGTGACGTTCCCCGTTCCCCCGTGCTCCCCCCGATTTCCCCGTACCCCCCGCTTTCCCCCGTTACCTGCTCCCCCCAGACCCTCAGGCGACAAGCTCCCCGAAGGACTCCTCCTCGTCACGGCCGAAGCTGAGGACCTCGTCCTCACGCAGCCGGCGGAGGGACCGCCAGATGCTGGACTTCACCGTGCCGACACTGATGTCGAGGATCTCCGCGATCTCCGGGTCGGTGCGGCCCTCGTAGTAACGCAGGACCAGCATCGTCCGCTGGAGTTCGGGCAGCCGGGCCAGCGCCTGCCACAGGACGGCGCGCAGTTCGGTGCCGCGCATCGCGTCCGTGTCGCCGGCGGTCTCCGGCAGTTCCTCGGTCGGGTACTCGTTCAGCTTGCGGCGGCGCCACGCGCTGATGTGCAGATTGGTCATGGTGCGGCGGAGGTAGCCCCCGACCGCGGCCTTGTCACTGATCCGGTCCCACGCCCGGTAGGTCGAGAACAGCGCGCTCTGCAACAGGTCCTCGGCCTCGAAGCGGTCTCCGGTCAGGTGGTAGGCGGTTGCGTACAGGGAGGCACGACGCTCCTGGACGTAGGCGGTGAACTCCGCCTCCGACACAGACCGGCGTTCCCCCGTGCCCTCCCCGTACGCGGTCCCCGTTCCCCCGTGGGCGACCCCCGTTGCCCCCGTGGTGCTTCCCCCCACGTGTGCGTCAACCACCGACATCAACGTGGTGTGCTGACGCCCGGTGCCGCGAGCGCACCCCCGCCCGCTCACGGCACCGGACTTCTCCGTGTTCCGGACGACGTCGTGGAGCCGCGTGACAACTGCGCTAGTGCTGGTGCTGTGCAGCGTGTTCATCTCGCGCCCCCCGTCGTGGAGTTCCGGTCTTCGGCCTGCTTGCTTGCCTGTGCCGAAAAGATTGCCGGTTCACCTTCATGGCTCTGTCCGCCGACTGTCACAGACCTGTCACAGGGGTCGGCCCCTCGGTACGGCCCAGCCGGGGCACAGGTCGATCACAGAGAAGAGTCGTACGGCTACGCGAACGGCACGATCGTGTGCGGGTGTCGGGTGGGAGCGCTCCAACGGTCGATTCGGCGCCATGCCATGGGCCAGAATGAGCCCGTGCCTTCCCTGTTGCTGATCGAGGACGACGACGCCATCCGCACGGCCCTGGAGCTCTCTCTGACGCGCCAGGGGCACCGTGTCGCCACCGCCGCCACCGGCGAGGATGGTCTCAAGCTGCTGCGCGAACAGCGGCCGGATCTGATCGTTTTGGACGTGATGCTGCCCGGCATCGACGGCTTCGAGGTGTGCCGGCGGATCCGGCGCACCGACCAGCTGCCGATCATCCTGCTCACCGCGCGCAGCGACGACATCGACGTCGTGGTGGGCCTGGAGTCGGGCGCGGACGACTACGTGGTCAAGCCCGTGCAGGGGCGGGTGCTGGACGCCCGGATCCGCGCGGTGCTGCGGCGAGGTGAGCGCGAGGCCAACGACGCGGCGACCTTCGGCTCCCTCGTGATCGACCGCGCGGCGATGACCGTGACGAAGAACGGCGAGGACCTCCAGCTGACGCCCACCGAGCTGCGGCTGCTCCTGGAGCTGAGCCGTCGCCCCGGACAGGCCCTGTCCCGGCAGCAGTTGCTGCGTCTGGTGTGGGAGCACGACTACCTGGGCGACTCCCGCCTGGTGGACGCGTGTGTGCAGCGGCTGCGCGCCAAGGTCGAGGACGTACCGTCGTCACCGACCCTGATCCGTACCGTGCGTGGCGTGGGCTACCGGTTGGACACGCCTCAGTGACGAAGGCCCGAGGGGGGATCCGCGGCTGGGCCGCGGCTCGCAGGAAAGTGCAGTCCCGGATCCGTTTCACCAGTCTGCGGCTGCGTCTGGTGGTCGTCTTCGGCCTGGTGGCGCTCACGGCCGCCGTGTCGGCGTCCGGAATCGCGTACTGGCTCAACCGCGAGGCCGTGCAGACCCGCGCGCAGGACGCGGCGCTCAACGACTTCGAGCGTGAGATGCAGAGCCATGTGAGCACGCTGCGCCCGAACCCGACGCAGGATCAACTGCGCGTCGCCGCACGCAAGATGGCGGACGGCGGCGAGCGCTCCAGTGTGCTGCTGATCGCCGAGGGCGCCGACGGGGAGACGGTCTCCGGATCCTCCACCGACAACGCGCTCACCGGTTTCTCGCTGGAGGACGTGCCCGCGTCCCTGCAGAAGGCCGTCAACAAGCGGCAGAAGCTGACCTCGGGCAACAAACACGCGTACCACGTGTACTGGCAGCGGGTCATAGACGGCGACACCCCCTATCTGGTGGGCGGCGCGAAGATGATCGGCGGCGGGCCGACCGGCTACATGCGCAAGTCCCTCGCCGAGGAGGCGAAGGACCTCAACTCCCTCGCCTGGTCGCTCGGTATCGCCACGGGTCTGTCGCTGATCGGCTCGGCGCTGCTCGCGCAGGCCGCCGCGACCACGGTCCTGAAGCCGGTGCAGCGCCTCGGGGTTGCCGCCCGACGCCTCGGCGAGGGCAAGCTCGACACCCGGCTTCGGGTCTCCGGCACGGACGAACTGGCCGACCTCTCCCGGACGTTCAACCTCGCGGCGGAGTCCCTGGAGAAGAAGGTCGACGACATGAGCGCCCGCGAGGAGGCCTCCCGCCGCTTCGTCGCCGACATGTCCCACGAACTCCGTACGCCGCTGACGGCGATCACCGCCGTCACGGAGGTGCTGGAGGAGGAGCTGGACGCCGACACCGGCAGCCTCGACCCCATGATCGAACCGGCGGTACGGCTCGTCGTCAGCGAGACCCGGCGCCTGAACGACCTGGTCGAGAACCTGATGGAGGTCACCCGCTTCGACGCGGGGACGGCCCGGCTCGTCCTGGACGACGTGGACATCGCCGACCAGATCACCGCCTGCATCGACGCCCGCGCCTGGCTGGACGCGGTGGAACTGGACGCCGAGCGCGGCATCATCATCAACCTGGACCCGCGCCGCCTGGACGTGATCCTGGCGAACCTGATCGGCAACGCGCTCAAGCACGGCGGCTCCCCGGTGCGCGTCTCGGTGCGCACGGAGGGCGAGAACCTGTTCATCGAGGTCCAGGACCACGGCCCCGGCATCCCCGAGGACGTCCTCCCGCATGTCTTCGACCGCTTCTACAAGGCGAGCGCCTCCCGCCCGCGCTCCGAGGGCAGCGGCCTCGGCCTCTCCATCGCCCTGGAGAACGCCCACATCCACGGCGGCGAGATCACCGCCGCCAACTCCCCCAAGGGCGGCGCGGTCTTCACCCTGCGCCTGCCCCGCGACGCGGCCTCCCTGGTCGCGAAGGAACGGGACGAACGGGACGGCGAGCAGGGCGACGGCGGCCCGGCGGGCAGCGAAGGGGACGGCCAGTGACGATACGAGACGCCCGAGCCGTACGCGTCCTGGTCGCGACGGGGGCACTCACCGGCCTCCTCGCCGGCTGCGGCATCCGGGCCACCCAGGTGCCGACGGACTTCGGCCCGGCGCCCTCGATGGTGCCGTGCGAGCTGTCGGCGACGGACCTCTCGCCCCAGGCGACCCCCTCGGGCATGCCGGTCGAGGTCTTCCTGCTCTGCTCCGGGGCGCTCGTCCGCGTCAACCGCTCGGTGCAGGTCGCCGAGGGCACCGAGGAGTCCCAGCGACGGGTCGCCGTCGCCCAGGGCCTGTTGGACGCCCTGGCCGACGACCCCAGCGAGGTCGAGGACGAGGCCGGCTACAGCACGGCCGTCCCGCCCGGCCTGACGGTGACGGGCCCCTCCCCCGGCGACCCCGAGGACACGCTCCGCCTGTCCACCGCCCCGGACTCCCTGCCCAAGTACGCCCTCGCCCAGATCGTCTGCACCTTCGCCGACTCCGCCGCCGCCGGCGACAACGGCTCGGTGGTCCTCGGCAGCACGAGCGCCGAGTCGCTACGCCGCTACGAGTGCACCCAGGAGACCGAGTCCTCCCCGGGCGAGGGCAACCCCCCTTCCGAGGAGATCAACGGCTCCTGAGCCGGACCACGGCTCGCCACAGAGGGTTCCTGCCCGGGCCACTGCAACAGAGGTCGGCGAGTGAGCCGAAGGGGCGCGCCTGTGTCGAGACGGCGAACGCGCGCAGGCCCCGACGAAGGAGGGGCCGAGCACGATCGCCGTCTCGACACAGGCACAAGCGCCCCGGAGGCGAACCGAGCCCAAAAAAGAAGGTGCAACCGATCGTGCCGGGGGCCGCGTCTTGGGGGGCGTGCAGCCTCAAGGTACGAACGGCCGTAGCGCCGGGGTCCGTGTCCGTGTGGCGGGGGGTGTCCTCCTCGCCGCACATCTCGCGGTCGTTGCCTGGATCACGCTGCGTCCGCTGGACGTCACCTGGATGAGTCCGGCGAATCTGCGGCCGTTCGCGGGGATCAGAGCGGATCTGGCGCTCGGCTGGCCGGAGGCGGCCCACCGCATCGGCGAGGGGCTGGCGCTGCTCGCCCCGCTGGGCGTCCTGCTGCCGATGCTGCACGGCAGGCTCGCCGTGTCGCCGCTCGCCTCGCTGGCCCGGTCCGTCGCGGCCGGGGCGCTGCTGTCGCTGGCCATCGAGCTGTTGCAGACCGGGGTGCCCGGTCAGGTCGTGGACATCGACTCGATCCTGCTGAACTCGGTCGGCGTGGGCCTCGCCCATGTCGCGGTCGTACCGGCGCTCAGGTCGGCCTTGCGGCGGAGGGCGAAGACGCGGGTGGGGGCGGCCCGGCTGCCCGAGGAACTGTCTCAGGGTCGGACCCCGACGATTCCCAGGGTGGGGATGGCCCCATAGAGGGAGGCTTCGTCCGGTTCGTCACCGTAGCGTCGAAGGTGTGGAAAAGAGAGCGGGCCGCTTCGAGGTCCCGTCCCACCGTCGGCCTCGGGTCGACGTCCTACGCTGACGAAGGAGCCCTCATGAGCCGCCTTGCCCGCCCCACCGAAGGCCGGATGATCGGCGGAGTGTGCGCCGCGCTGGCACGGCGCTTCGGCACCTCCGCGACCACGATGCGCGTGATCTTCCTGGTGTCGTGTCTGCTTCCCGGCCCGCAGTTCCTGCTCTACATAGCCCTCTGGGTCCTGTTCCCCTCCGAGGGCAAGGCCCGCGCGGCCTGGTGACGCGCACCGACCGGCGGCCGACGACGACCGGTGGCCTCCCGGCGCACACACCGACGGGGCGCCCCTGCGCAGGGTGCGCCCCGTTCGGCTGTCGCGATGCGCCTCAGGCGGCGGGGCCGCCGCCGAGGGGCAGGCCGTTGACGCCGAGGCCCTTGGCGGGGAGGGTCTTGCCGACGGGGAGGCCGCCCAGCAGTCCGGCGACGGGGGCGGTGGGGCCCTCGGCGAGGACGTTGGTGGCGGCGGGCTGGGCGGCTTCGAGGCCGGCGCCGAGCGCGCTCTGCCCCTGGGCGAGGGCACCGGAGGCGGCCGGCAGCACCTTCGAGACGTTCTCCACGGGCAGTGCCTGGGTGACGGTGCCCAGGGCCTGGGAGGCGTCGGGGGCACCCGGTGCGGCGTTCGCGGCGCCCGCGCCCGCGGCGGCGATGGCGGCACCGACGACGGCGACACCGAGGGTCTTGGCAGCAGACTGCTTCATGTTGAATGCGTCCTTGGAATGCGTTTGACGGGTGGTGAGCGGTGCCGAAACGTAAACACCAAAGTCCCGCCGGAGGCAAACATCGAAAAGCGGCCGCGTCGTCGTCGGCGCGACCGCTTCCCCATGCCGCAGATCAGTCCTGTTCGTCGACAGAACCGCTGGTGGAGGCCGTCTGACGGAACAGCCATTCGGATTTCAACTCGGCATATCCGGGCTTGATCACGTCATTGATCATGGCCAGTCGTTCATCGAAAGGAATGAATGCTGACTTCATAGCATTGACCGAGAACCACTGCATGTCGTCGAGCGTGTAACCGAAAGCGTCGACAAGGTGCTCGAATTCGCGGCTCATACTGGTGTGGGACATCAGCCGGTTGTCGGTGTTCACGGTGGCCCGGAAGTGCAGTCGCCGCAGCAGCCCGATGGGGTGCTCGGCGTACGAACGGGCGGCGCCGGTCTGGAGGTTGGAGCTGGGGCACAGCTCCAGCGGGATGCGCTTGTCGCGGACGTAGGAGGCGAGGCGGCCGAGCTTCACGGAGCCGTCCGCGTGGACCTGGATGTCGTCGATGATGCGGACGCCGTGGCCGAGCCGGTCGGCGCCGCACCACTGCAGGGCCTGCCAGATGGAGGGGAGCCCGAAGGCCTCACCGGCGTGGATGGTGAAGTGGTTGTTCTCGCGCTTGAGGTACTCGAAGGCGTCGAGATGGCGGGTGGGCGGGTAACCGGCCTCGGCGCCCGCGATGTCGAAGCCGACGACACCCAGGTCGCGGTAGCGGTTGGCGAGTTCGGCGATCTCCAGGGCGCGGGCCGCGTGCCGCATGGCGGTGAGCAGGGCGCCGACGCGGATGCGATGGCCGTCGGTCCTGGCCCGCCGCTCGCCCTCCCGGAAGCCCTCGTTGACGGCCTCGACGACCTCTTCGAGGGTGAGGCCGCCTTCGAGGTGCTGCTCCGGGGCGTAGCGGATCTCGGCGTAGACGACGCCGTCGGCGGCGAGGTCCTCGGCGCACTCGGCGGCCACGCGGAAGAGGGCGTCGCGGGTCTGCATGACGGCGACGGTGTGGGAGAAGGTCTCCAGGTACCGCTCCAGCGAGCCCGAGTCGGCGGCCTCGCGGAACCAGACGCCGAGCCGGTCGGCGTCGGCCTCGGGGAGCTGGGAGTACCCGCTGTCGCGGGCGAGTTCGACGATGGTTCCGGGGCGCAGGCCGCCGTCGAGGTGGTCGTGCAGCAGAACCTTGGGCGCCCGGCGGATCTGGTCCGGATCCGGGGTGTTACCGGTCGGGTCGGTCTGGTTCGTCATTTTCGCACGATATCGCCTACGCGCGTAGAGCGCCTGTCGGGCGGTTCCGTCGATACCCAACGGTGACCCTCAGGACGGGTGGCGTACACCATCTCTTCTGACACTGTTCTGTCATGGCGCAGCAAGCAATGCCGGTACGCACGCCCAGACTTGGGCGGACGTTCGGCCCGGAGCCGAGCACGGTCGGCGGGGTCGTCCTGCTGCTCCCGGCCGGCGACGAGGCATCCACCCGCAGACCCTCCCCCATGATCGCCACGGCGTCCGTGCGCGCCCTCGGGCGCCGGCTCACCCGCGCGGGCCGTACGGAGGGGCTGGCCACGCATGTCGTGCACTACCGCCATCGGGGGTGGAACGGCTCGGAGGCTCGGCTGGCGCGGGACGCCGAGTGGGCCGCGGACGAGGTCGTCCGGCGTTACGGGGATGTCCCGGTGTGTCTCGCCGGGCTGCACATGGGGGCGCGGGCCGCGCTGCACGCGGGCGGGCACGAGGCCGTCAACTCCGTGCTGGCCATCGCTCCCTGGCTGCCCGAGGAGGATGTGGCGGCGCCGCCCGAACCGGTGAAACAACTGGCCGGGCGTCGGGTGCTGATCGTGCACGGGACGAACGACGAGCGGGTGGATCCCGAGTTGTCGTTCCGGTTCGCGGCGCGGGCGAAGAAGACGAACCCCGACATCTGCCGGTTCGAGGTGCACGCGGATCGGCACGGGTTGACGCAGTACCGGGACGAGGTGCACGCGTTGGCCGCGGACTTCGTGATGGGGGTGCTGTTCGGGCGGGCGTTCGCGCGGCCCGTGGAGGACGCGCTCGCGGCGCCGCCGCCGTTGGGGTTGCGGATGCCGCTCGCCTCCGGCTTCGGGAGGGCTCGCTCACAGAGGGGTGTCTGAGGTTCGTTGCGCGGCCGCGGGTCCGGTGGGGCTTCTCGCGCCCACGCGGCGGAGCCGCACGTTCGACACAGGCCCGCGCCGCTTCAGGGGCGCGGCTGCGGCTCAGCTGCTCAGCAAGTTGCCCCTTCTCGACAGCAGGAACTTCTTGAAGGCCGCCACCGGGGGTGTGTCGGGGTGGCCGTCGAGCCAGGCCACGCCGATTTCGCGGGCCGCTCGCGGGGCGGTGACCGTCAGTTCGACGACGCCCGGCCGTGGGACGGCGGGTGGCGGCAGGAGCGCCACGCCCAGGCCCGCCGCCACCAGGCCCCGTAGGGTCTCCGCCTCCTCGCCCTCGAAGGCGATACGAGGTTTGAAGCCGGCCTCCTTGCAGAGGTCGTCGGTGATGCGGCGCATGCCGTAGCCGGGTTCGAGGGTGACGAAGGTTTCGTCGGCGGCTTCGGCGAGGCGGACGCGTTTGCGGGCGGCGAGGCGGTGGTCGGCGGGGACGACGAGGCGGAGCTTCTGTTCGTCGAGGCGGCGGGCCACCAGGTCGGGGGCGTCCGGGACGGGCGAGGTGAGGCAGAGGTCGAGTTCGCCCGCGCGCAGGCGCTCCAGCATGGCCTCGCCGTAGTTCTGGACGAGGCTGAAGCGGACGCGGGGGTGTTCGGCGCGGAAGGCCTGGAGGAGGCCGGGGACGGTCTCGGCGCCCATGGTGTGCAGAAAGCCGAAGGCGACCTTTCCGGTGGCGGGGTCGGCGTCGGCGCGGACCTCGTCGGCGGCGCGCTCGATCTCGGTGAGGGCGCGCTCGACGGAGGCGTGGAAGGTGCGGCCGGCGGGGGTGAGGGAGACCGTGCGCCCCCGGCGGGCGAACAGGTCGACGCCCAGGTCCTGTTCCAGGCGGACCATCGCCCTCGACAGCGTCGACTGCGGGACCTGCATCTCCTGCGCGGCCCGGGTGACGTGCTCGGTGCGGGCGACCCCGGCGAAGTAGGCGAGGCGGGGGGCGAGCCGCAGGACGATGTCCTCGATGTCCCCGCCCTGGTCGCCGTGCCCGGTGTGCTCGGTGTCTCCTGTGTCACCGGATGGTGACAGCCGCGGCCCTGACCTCTGCTGATGCATCACAGGAACGATTATGACGGTTCCATGCATTGGACGGATGAATATCGGCGTACGTAGTTTCGAGGCATGCCTTCCGCGAGTACCGAGGCGCCCACCAGCGTGGGCGCCGGATCAGTCATCACCCCCATCGATTCCCGTGTGGCCCCGGGCGGGCCCGGCTACCGGCGGATGAGCCTCGCGCTGTTCCTCGCGGGTGTCGCGACCTTCGCCCTCCTCTACTCCACGCAGGCACTGCTGCCGTTGATCTCCGACGGTTTCGGGACGACGGCGAGCGCGGCCAGCTGGACGGTGTCGGCGGCGACGGGTGCGCTGGCCCTGTTCGTGCTGCCGATGAGCGCGCTGTCGGAGCGGTTCGGGCGGCGGACGTTGATGACCGTGTCGCTGGCGGTCGCGGTGTCGGTCGGGCTGCTGATCCCGTTCGCGCCCTCGTTGGAGGCGCTGGTGGTGCTGCGGGCCGTGCAGGGTGCCGCGCTGGCCGGGGTGCCGGCGTCGGCCACCGCCTACCTCGCCGAGGAGGTGCGGCCCAGGGCGCTCATCACGGCGATCGGTCTCTTCGTCGCCGGCAACAGCGTCGGCGGCATGAGCGGGCGGGTCGTCACAGGGTGGGTCGCCCAGGAGTGGGGCTGGCGGGTCGCGCTGGGCGTGCTCGGGCTGGTCGCGGTCGGCTGTGCGGTGGCCTTCCGGCTGCTGCTGCCCGCGCCGAGGCACTTCGTGGCCGGGTCGCTGCGGCCCGCGGTGCTGGGCCGTACGGTCCGGGCGCACCTCGCCAACCCGCTGCTGCGCCGGCTGTACGCGATCGGCGCGCTGTTCATGACGGTCTTCGGTGCCGTGTACACGGTGATCGGCTACCGGCTGACCGACGCGCCCTTCTCCCTGCCTCAGGGGATCATCGGGTCGATCTTCCTCGTGTACCTGGTGGGCACGGTCTCGGCGTCCACGGCCGGGAAGCTGGTCGGGCGGCTGGGGCGCCGGGGCACGCTGTACCTGGCGGGCGGTACGACGACCGCCGGTCTGCTGGTGTCGCTGTCCGACTCGCTCCCGCTGGTCCTGCTCGGACTCGTCCTGATCACCGCCGGGTTCTTCGCCGGGCACGCCGCCGCCTCGTCGGCGGTGAGCCACACGGCGAAGGAGGGGCGGGCACAGGCGTCGGCGCTGTACCAGTCGGCGTACTACGTGGGCTCCAGTGCGGGCAGCACGCTGGGGGCGGTGGCCTTCCACGCGGGCGGCTGGGGCGGGACGGTTTCGCTGGGGCTGCTGGCTGTGGTGGGGGTCGTGGGGATCACTGTGGTGGGGTCGCGTGCGGCTCGGCGGGCGCCGGTGCCGGTGCCGGTTCGCTGAGGTTCTTCGCCCCCGCCGCCCCTACCCGTCCCATCCGGAAGGGGCTGCGCCCCTTCGACCCCCTGTTCGCGCTCCGCGCGGGGGTGGGTGGGTATGCGCGCGTCCGGTGGGGGTTCTCGCGCAGTTCCCCGCGCCCCTGAACAGCAGGGGCTGCGCCCCGTGCTTTTCGATGAAGGGCCAAAGGCCCCCTTCAGGGGCGCGGGGAACTGCGCGACCGGCCCTCACCGGCCCGCGGAGGACCCGCAACCCCCTGAACTGCACCTTCACCCCTTCGCCAGGCCATTGTCAGTGGGCTGCGGTAGCTTCCGAGGTGGTGCGCAAGGGTGCGTGCGACGGAGTGAGCCACAGGGGTGGGTTGGGCCATGAGCGACGGTACGGCGACGGCGGAACTTGACGTCCGGCTGGAGAAACACCGGGTCGAGCTGACCGGGTACTGCTATCGGATGCTGGGGTCGTCCTTCGAGGCCGAGGACGCCGTGCAGGACACGATGATCAGGGCCTGGCGGAGTTACGAGAAGTTCGAGGGGCGGTCCTCCCTGCGGTCCTGGCTCTACCGGATCGCCACGAACGTCTGTCTCGACATGCTGACCGCGGGGAACAAGCGGGCCCGGCCCATGGATCTCACCGACTCCACGCCGCTCGCGCAGGCCGCCCTCTCCCCCCGCCCCGACAACACCTGGCTGGAGCCGGTGCCGGACGCCCGGGTGCTGCCGACCACCGACGATCCGGCGGAGGCCGCCGTGGCCAAGGAGTCCGTGCGGCTGGCGTTCGTCGCGGCGCTGCAGAAGCTGCCGTCCAAGCAGCGGGCGGTGCTCATCCTGCGTGAGGTGCTCGCGTGGAAGGCCAGCGAGGTCGCCGAGCTGCTCGACACCTCCGTCGCCTCGGTGAACAGCGCGCTGCAGCGGGCCCGTGCGACCCTCGCCGAGGGCGACGGGAAGGTCGCGCCGGCCGATGTCTCCGACCCGCTCGACGACGAGCAGCAGAAGCTGCTGGAGCGCTATGTGGCCGCCTTCGAGGGGTACGACATGGCGGCGCTGACGGCCCTGCTGCACGAGGACGCGGTCATGACGATGCCGCCGTTCGACCTGTGGCTGACCGGCACCGGCGACATCACCGGCTTCATGACCACGCTCGGCGCGCCCTGCGCCGGATCGCACCTCGTGCCGGTCGCGGTCAACGGGTTGCCGGGCTTCGCGCAGTACAAGCCGGACCCGGAGAAGGGCGGCTTCAGCGCGTGGGCGGTGCAGGCGCTGGAGATATCAGAGGGCCGGATCGCCGGATTCCACTGCTTCCTCGACACCGCCCGCTGGTTCCCCCTCTTCGGCCTGCCCCTCCACCTCGAAGGCAAGCCCGACCAGGCCCAGTAGCGCGCGCAGCGCCGGGTCGGGGTCCCGCAGCCGTATCCGGCCCCCGGCCCGGCGGGCGGTGAGCTGCATCCGCGCCAGCACGTCGACGACGACCAGGCCCGGCGGTCCGACACCGGCGACGTCGCACACCACGGTCCCGCCCCCGGTCTCCTCCAGTCGCGCGCGTACCTCGGCACAGAGCCGAGGCGTCTCGTCCCGGGTGACGGGGCCTGGCAGCACGAGTACGGCGGGTGTCGTCGCGTCCACGATCGGTAGACCGGGGAGCGCCCCGGAACTCATCGCGGAGGCGACCACACCCACCGTGACCTGCCCGGATCCACCGGGCTCGGCTGTCTCAGGCGATGCGGTCCAGCACGATCGGGGCCGGGGAGTACGCGGTGCCGGGGGCCGCGATGTCGTACGACCCCCGCACGGCCTCCAGGGCGTAGTCGAAGCGCTCGGGCGTGTCGGTGTGCAGCGTCAGCAGGGGCTGACCCTCGGTGACCGTGTCGCCGGGCTTGGCGTGCAGCTCGACGCCGGCGGCGGCCTGGACCGGGTCCTCCTTGCGGGCGCGTCCGGCGCCGAGGCGCCAGGCGGCGATGCCGATGTCGTACGCGTCCAGGCGGGTCAGGACCCCGGAGGCGGTCGCCGTGACCACGTGCTGCTCGCGCGAGGTCGGCAGCGGGGCGTCCGGGTCACCGCCCTGGGCGGCGATCATGCGGCGCCAGGCGTCCATCGCCGAGCCGTCTGCCAGGGCCTTCGCCGGGTCGGCGTCCTTCACCCCGGCCGCGTCCAGCATCTCGCGGGCGAGGGCGACGGTGAGCTCGACGACGTCCGCCGGGCCGCCGCCCGCAAGGACCTCGACCGATTCGCGGACTTCGAGGGCGTTGCCGGCCGTGAGACCGAGGGGGGTCGACATGTCCGTGAGGAGGGCGACCGTCTTCACGCCGTGGTCGGTGCCGAGGCCGACCATCGTCGACGCCAGTTCCCTCGCGTCCTCGATGGTCTTCATGAAGGCCCCCGTGCCGACCTTCACGTCCAGGACGAGGGAGCCCGTGCCCTCGGCGATCTTCTTCGACATGATCGAGGACGCGATCAGCGGGATGGCCTCGACCGTGCCCGTGACGTCGCGGAGCGCGTAGAGCTTCTTGTCCGCCGGGGCCAGGCCGTCGCCCGCCGCGCAGATGACCGCGCCGACCTCGTCCAGGACGTTCAGCATCTCCTCGTTGGAGAGCAGGGCGCGCCAGCCGGGGATGGACTCCAGCTTGTCCAGGGTGCCGCCGGTGTGACCGAGGCCCCGGCCGGAGAGCTGCGGTACCGCCGCGCCGCAGGCCGCCACCAGCGGTGCCAGGGGCAGGGTGATCTTGTCGCCGACGCCGCCCGTGGAGTGCTTGTCGGCGGTGGGGCGGGACAGGGACGAGAAGTCCATGCGCTCGCCGGAGGCGATCATCGCGGCCGTCCAGCGGGCGATCTCGCGGCGGTCCATGCCGTTGAGGAGGATCGCCATGTTGAGGGCGGCCATCTGGTAGTCGGCGACCTCGCCGCGGGTGTACGCGTCGATGACCCAGTCGATCTGCTCGTCGCTGAGCTCGCCGCGGTCCCGCTTGGTGCGGATGACTGAGATGGCGTCCATGGCCATGGCTGTCCTTCCAAAGATCTGCGAAAGTGCGCGGCCCCTCCGACCGGTCGTCAGGAGGGGCCGCACGGGAGTTACTTGGTGAGATGGCCCGGACCGAAGGCCTGGGGCAGCATCTCCGAGAGGGGCAGGATTCCCGCCGGGGTCTCCAGCAGCAGGCCGGGGCCGCCGAACTCGTACAGCAGCTGTCGGCAGCGGCCGCAGGGCACGAGGATCTCGCCCTTGCCGTCGACGCAGGTGAAGTGCGTCAGCCGGCCGCCGCCCGTGCGCTGCAGCTCCGAGACCAGTCCGCACTCGGCGCACAGGCCGAGGCCGTACGAGGCGTTCTCGACGTTGCAGCCGGAGACCGTGCGGCCGTCGTCGACGCGGGCGGCCACGCCCACCGGGTAGCCCGAGTACGGGGCGTACGCGTGGGACATGGCGTCCCGCGCGAGGGCGCGCAGTTCGTCCCAGTCGGCCTCGGCCGGTGCGCCGGCGGTCACTTGCCCTGGCCCTTGCGGTACGGCAGGCCGTCCGCCTTCGGCATCCGCAGCCGTTGTGCGGAGAGCGCGAGGACGATCAGGGTGATGACGTACGGCGTGGCGGCGACGACCTGGTTCGGGACCTCGTTGGTGGTCGCGTACCAGGCGAAGACCAGGGCGCCGACGACGAAGGTGATCGCGGCCGCGACGTACTTCCTGCGCACGGCCTGCCAGATCGCGCCGATGATCAGCAGGAGGGCGCCGAGGAGCAGCAGGGCGTGGACGTTCTCGGAGCCGCCGCGCAGGTTGAGGCTGTCGGTGTAGCCGAAGAGGCCGGCGCCGAGGGCGAGGCCGCCCGGCATCCAGTTGCCGAAGATCATCGCGGCGAGACCGATGAAGCCGCGGCCGCTGGTCTGGCCCTCCAGGTAGAAGGGGTTGGCGACGATGGAGAGGAAGGCTCCGCCGAGGCCGGCCAGACCGCCGGAGATGATCACGGCGAGGTACTTGTACTTGTAGACGTTGACGCCGAGGGACTCGGCGGCGATGGGGTTCTCACCGCAGGAGCGCAGGCGCAGACCGAAGGCGGAGCGCCACAGGATCCACCAGGTGGCGGGGATCAGTGCGACGGCGACGAGGGTCAGCCACGAGACGTTGGTGACCAGACCGCCGAGCAGGCCGGCGAGGTCCGAGACGAAGAACCAGCCCTTGGAGTTGAGTTCGCTCAGTGCGTCCGACAGTCCCGGGATGGTGAAGTCACCGATGGACTCGACCGGCGGGGACTGCTTGGCCGAACCGCCCTGGTGGCCCTCGAAGGCGAGGGGGGCCAGGTAGCGGGTGGCGCCGAGGGCGAGGATGTTGATGGCCACACCGGAGACGATGTGGTTGACGTTGAAGGTGACGGTGACGAAGGCGTGCAGCAGGCCGCCGACGCAGCCGCCGATGATGCCGACCAGGACGCCGGTCCAGGGGCCCCACTGGAAGCCGGCCCAGGCACCGAACCAGGTGCCGAGGATCATCATGCCTTCGAGGCCGATGTTGACGACGCCCGCGCGCTCGGCCCACAGACCGCCGAGACCGGCCAGGCCGATCGGGACGGCCAGCTCCAGCGCGGTGGACATCTGGCTGACGTTGGTGATGCCGTCGGCGCCGGTGATGATGCGGACGATCGAGGTGAGTGCCAGGACGCCGGCGATGACCAGCAGCAGCACGGGCAGCGACATCTTGCGCCCGGTCGGGGCGGTCGGCTCCAGCGAGGGCTGGTTGAGGTCGGTCGCGGTGGTGCTCGTGGTCATCGGCCCGACACCTCCTTCTTGACGTTGTTGTTGTCGGAGGCGTCCGCGCCGAGGACGTTCCCGGCGGCGAGCTCGGCGCCGACGCGGCGCTGCTGCCGGCGCAGGCCCCACTCGCGGACGGTCTCGTAGGAGACGACGACCGAGAGCACGATCAGGCCCTGCATGATGACCGCGATCTCCTTGTCGTAACCGTGGAAGTCCAGCTCCGGGGAGGCCTTGTCGAGCCAGGCCCACAGCAGGGCGGCGAAGGCGATGCCGACGGGACCGTTTCGGCCGAGGAGAGCGATGCCGATGCCCAGGAAGCCGATACCGGTGGGGAAGTTGAGGCTGTAGGTGTGGGTGTCGCCGAGCAGGATCGGCAGGCCCGCGAGCCCCGCGACACCACCGGAGATCAGCATGGCGGTGAGGATCATGCGCTTGGGGTCGACACCGCTGGCCGCGGCGGCCGACTCCGAGGCGCCGGAGGCCCGCAGGTCGAAGCCGAAGCGGGTGCGGTTGATGACGACCCAGTAGCCGACGCCGAGGAGGACGGCGAGGAGGACCAGGCCGTAGATCTCGCCGGCCTTGCCCATGTCGATGCCGGGCACCCAGCCCGACTCGGCCATCTCGCCGGTGGTGTTGTTGTTGCCGACCTTGACGCCGAAGACGTTCGGCAGCCAGAGGTAGCCGATGACGGAGGTCGCGATCGCGTTCAGCATGATCGAGGAGACGACCTCGCTGACGCCGCGGGTGACCTTGAGGACACCGACGATGGAGGCCCAGAACGCGCCGGTGCAGATCGCGGTGAGCATCAGCAGCGGGATCTGGAGGGCGGCCGGCAGGTCCATGTGGGCGCCGACGATCGCGGTGATCATGGCGCCGAGGAGGTACTGGCCGTCGACACCGATGTTGAACAGGTTCATCCGGAAGCCGATGGCCACCGCCAGGGCCGCGATGTAGTACAGCGAGGCCTGGTTGATGATCCGGACCTGAATGTCGGAGAACGAGGCCTGCTCGAACATGATCGAGAACGGCTCGACCGGGTTCTTGCCGGAGGCCAGCAGCACGATCGCGGTCAGCGCGAAGGCCACGGCGAGCGCGAGGACCGGTCCGGCCACCGCGAGGAGCACGCGCTCCTTGTCGAACTTCTTCATCAGCGGGCCTCGTCTTCCTCGGACCCGGACGCGGACTCGTCCGCCGAGGTCTCAGGGGTCTCTTCGTGTTCGAGGTGGCCGGTGGCTGCACCGGTCATGGCCGAGCCCAGCTCCTCGGGGGTGATGGTGGCCGGGTCGGCGTCGGCGACCAGCTTGCCGTTGTAGATCACCCGGAGGGTGTCGGACAGGCCGATCAGCTCGTCCAGGTCGGCGGAGATCA
Source organism: Streptomyces sp. ATCC 21386 (assembly GCF_018728545.1). Classification (NCBI taxonomy): domain Bacteria; kingdom Bacillati; phylum Actinomycetota; class Actinomycetes; order Kitasatosporales; family Streptomycetaceae; genus Streptomyces; species Streptomyces sp. ATCC 21386. Next base: position 1,175,435 of record NZ_JAAVVL010000001.1, on the reverse strand, counting down.
GCAGCACGGCCAGGCCCTCGCGGCGGGCCTCGCGGATCTGGTCCCAGATCTGGGCCTGCGCGCCCACGTCCACACCGCGGGTGGGGTGGGCGGCGATCAGGAACCGCGGCTTGTGGCTCATCTCGCGGCCGACGATCAGCTTCTGCTGGTTGCCGCCGGAGAGGGAGGCGGCGGTGACGTCGATGCCGGGGGTGCGGACGTCGTACTCGGCGACGATCCGGCGGGTGTCCTCCTGTGCGGCCTTCGGGTCGAGCCAGACGCCCTTGGCGTTGGGCCGCTCGGTCACATGGCCGAGGATACGGTTCTCCCAGAGGGGGGCCTCCAGGAGCAGACCGTGCCGGTGGCGGTCCTCGGGGATGTAGCCGACGCCCTGCTCGCGGCGCTTGCGGGTGGCCCAGGTGGTGATCTCCTCGTCGGCGAGCGAGATCGTGCCGGAGTCGGCGGACTTCAGGCCGATGAGAGCGTCGACCAGCTCGGTCTGGCCGTTGCCCTCGACGCCGGCCAGGCCCAGGACCTCGCCCGCGTGGATGGTGAAGGTGATGTCGTCGAGCAGCGCCTTGCCGCCGACGGCCTCCAGACGGAGGTCCTTGACGGTGAGGACGGGACGGTCGGTCACCGTGGACTCGGCCGTCTCGGGGGTGGGCAGTTCGCTGCCGACCATCAGCTCGGCGAGCTGGCGCGGGGTGGTCTCGGCGGGGACGGCCGTGCCGACGGTCGTGCCGCGTCGGATGACGGTGATCTCGTCGGCGACGGAGAGCACCTCGCCCAGCTTGTGCGAGATGAAGATGACCGCGAGGCCCTGCGCCTTGAGTTCGCGCAGGTTGGCGAAGAGGGAGTCGACCTCCTGGGGCACCAGGACGGCGGTCGGCTCGTCCAGGATGAGGGTGCGGGCGCCCCGGTAGAGGACCTTGAGGATCTCCACGCGCTGGCGCTCGGCGACGCCCAGCTCCTCGACCAGGACATCGGGGCGGACCCCGAAGCCGTAGCGGTCGGAGATCTCCTTGATCTTGCGGCGGGCCTTGGCGCCGATGCCGTGGAGCTTCTCGCTGCCGAGGACCACGTTCTCCAGGACCGTGAGGTTGTCGGCGAGCATGAAGTGCTGGTGGACCATGCCGATGCCGCGCACGATGGCGTCGGCCGGGGAGGAGAACGAGACGTGTTCGCCGTCGACCGCGATGGTGCCCTCGTCCGGCTTCTGCATGCCGTAGAGGATCTTCATCAGGGTCGACTTGCCGGCGCCGTTCTCCCCGACGAGGGCGTGGACGGTGCCCTTGCGGACGGTCAGGTGGATGTCGTGGTTGGCCACGACGCCGGGGAATCGCTTGGTGATCCCGGCGAGTTCGACGGCGGTCACCGAGTCGTTGACCGCCGCGTCGGCCGGAGGGCTGCTGGACGCGTTGATGGCGCACTCTCCTGGGAAAGGGGGTCGTCTACGCGCGTAGCGCCCCTACGGCATCGAAATTGGGCGGCGACGCACCGGGACAACGGGGTACAGGGAGCGATACTCCCCGTGCCCCGTTGAGCGGACGTAACCCCGCGGTTACTGGAGACTCCGGGAGGGCCTCGGTGGTGTCCGAGACCGCCCCCTCGGTCGCCCGGCTGCTCGTGCTGTGGCTGGGTGGTCGGTCGCGACCTGGATCAGCTGGTCTTGACCTTGATCTCGCCGCTGATGATCTTCTCCTTGGCCGTGGCGATGGCCTCCTGGAGCTCGGTGTCGCTCTTGAACTTCGGGTTGGAGTCGGCGAGGCCGACCTCGCCGGTCTTCAGATCGCCCCTGACGATACCGGTCTCGGGCTTGCCGTCCTCGACCGACTTCGCCAGGTTGTACACCGCCTTGGCGACGTCCTTCGTCGCCGAGGTCAGGATGAAGTCCTTGTACGTCGCGAGGGCTTCCTGCTTGTACTGGTCGGAGTCGACGCCGATCGCCCAGATCTTGTTCGCGGCGGCGGCCTCGATCACGCCCTGGCCCGACAGACCGGCCGCCGCGTACACGACGTCGGCCTTCTTCTCGATCTGGCCCTCGGCGGCCGTCTTGCCCTTGTCGGGGCTGGAGAAGCCGCCCTCCTCGGCCGTCTGGGTCAGGTACTGGGTGAGCACCTTGGCCTTGGGGTTGGTGTCCTTGACGCCCTGCGCGAAGCCCGCCTGGAACTTGTGGATCAGCGGGATGTCCACGCCGCCGACGAAGCCGACCGTGTTCGTCTTGGTGACCTTGGCCGCCGCGACGCCGGCGAGGTACGAGGCCTGCTCCTCGGAGAAGACCAGGTCAGCGACGTTGTCCAGCTGGACCGTGGAGTCGTCGACGATGCCGAAGGTGGTGTCCGGGTACTGCTCGGCGGCGGCCTTCACGGCCGTAGCGTAGGCGTAGCCGACACCGACGACCGGGTTGTAGCCCTGCTTCGCCAGGGAGACCAGGCGCTGCTCCTTGTCGGCGTCCGTCTCGCCCTCGGTGGGCTCGATGTCCTGCGTCTTGTACCCGAACTCCTTCTTCGCCTTCTCCAGGCCCGCGTAGGCCGCGTCGTTGAAGGACTGGTCGCCCTTGCCGCCGACGTCGTACGCGATGGCGAGGCCCATGTCGCCCTTGGAGTCGGCCGAGGACGAGGCGTCCGTCGACGTACCGCCACAGGCGGAGAGGGCGAGGGCGAGGGAGGCGGTCGCTGCGCCTGCGACCGCGAGGCGGGAAACCCGGCGCATTTGTGGTGCTCCTGTCGTACAGCGCCGGGGGGTACTGGGCAGTAGTGCTGCACAGCATCGGCGCCTTATATGGCTTTCGCCGCAGAGTAACGCGCGTAGACCCTCCGGGTGAAGCCTGGTGGACCACGTTGTTATGGGGCCGTGTTGCAACGTGGGGCGGGGGTTCTGGGCGTCAGGGGTGGGGGGTGCCCGTCGAGTCGCGATCGTCCGTGCGTTGTGGCTGGTCGCGCAGTTCCCCGCGCCCCCGGAAGACCCCGGGACACAAGTGAGGCGGGGTGGGTGTACAGGTACACCCACCCCGCCTGTGCGCGCTCGCGGAGATGCGACCGTTACTCGGTCTTCACCTTGATCGTGCCGTCGATGATTTCCTTCTTGGCCTTGGCGACCGCGTCCGAGAGGCCGGCGATCTCGGCCATCTTCGGGTTGGAGTCGGCGAGGCCCACGCCGTCGACCTTCAGGTCGAAGGTCTGGACACCCTCGAGGGGCTTGCCGTCCTCGACGGACTTGGCGAGGGCGTAGACCGCACCGCCGACGTCCTTGAGGGCGGAGGTGAGGATGTACTCCTTGTAGGGGGCCAGGGCCTCCTGGTTGTACTGGTCGGAGTCGACGCCGATCGCCCAGACCTTGGCCTTGGCGGCGGCCTCGATGACACCCTGGCCGGAGAGGCCGGCGGCCTGGTAGAGGACGTCCGCGTTCTTCTCGATCTGGCCCTCGGCGGCGGCCTTGCCCTTGTCGGGGCTGGAGAAGCCGCCCTCCTCGGCCGTCTGGGTCAGGTACTGCGAGACGACCTTGACCTTGCCGCCGCTGGTGTCCTCGACGCCCTGCTTGTAGCCGGCCTCGAACTTGTGGATCAGCGGGATGTCCACACCGCCGATGAAGCCCACGGTGTTCGACTTGGTGGCCTTGGCGGCCGCGACACCGGCGAGGTACGAGGCCTCCTGCTCGGCGAAGACGAGGGACGCGACGTTCTTGCCCTCGACGACCGAGTCGACGATGCCGAAGGTGGTGTCCGGGTACTGCTTGGCGGCGGCCTCCATGGCCGGGCCGTAGGCGAAGCCGACACCGATGACCGGGTTGTAGCCCTGCTTGGCCAGGGACTCCAGACGCTGCTGCTTGTCGGCGTCCGTCTCGCCCTCGGTGGGCTCGATGTCCTCGGTCTGGTAACCGAACTCCTTCTGAGCCTTCTCCAGGCCCGCGTACGCGGCGTCGTTGAAGGACTGGTCGCCCTTGCCGCCGATGTCGTACGCGATCGCGAGGCCCTTTTCGCCCTTGCTGGTCTCGCCACCGCTGCCGCTGCTCTCACTGCTGGTACCACCACAGGCCGTGGCGGCGAGCGCCAGCGACGCGACCCCCACCGCGACGCGGGTCAGTTTGGAAATCCGACGCATCTTGAAGTTCCCCATCTTCTCCAAAGCCCCGCGACCGGGTGCTCAGTTCGGCGCACATTAACGCGCGTAGACCCTCCTGGGAACGGGGTTTCGACTGGCCGTTATCCATTCGTGCCGGTGGCCGTTACGCCCTCGTGAACCAGGGGATCGAAAGGGACGTCTCGGGCACGGGGCCTTTCGCGTCCCTCGCGGTCCGTGTACAGGGGTGACTTCAGCGTGAGCGTGCGCGGTCCGTACGGGGCTCGTACGGACACGCGCACCAGGCTGCCGCGAGGGTGGACGGGGCGCAAGCCGAGGGCTCCGGAGGGGGTTACCGGCCGGCCGCGTCGAGGAGCCGCATGCGGGCGTCGAGGAGGGCGGCCGCGGTGAAGAGCTCGACGCCCACGGTGATGGCGTGTTCGTCGGCGTCGAAGTCGCCCTGGTGGAGGTCGCGGACGGTGAGGTCGCCCGGACGGCGGACGCCCAGGCGGGCCATGGCGCCGGGGACGTGCTCCAGGTACCAGGAGAAGTCCTCGCCGCCGAGGCTCTGCTCGGTGTCCTCGACGGACTTCACGCCGCGGCGGGCCACCATCGAGTCGTGCAGCAGCTCGGTGACGACGGGGTCGTTGACGACCGGCGGGACGCCCCGGATGTAGTTGATCTCGGGCTTGGCGCGGTGCATGACCGCGACCTCCTGGACCGCCTCGTGGATCAGGTCGGGGGCCTGCCGCCAGGCGTTGATGTCCAGACAGCGGACGGTGCCGGAGAGTTCGGCGTGCTGCGGGATGACGTTCGGCGCGTGGCCCGACTCGATGCGGCCCCAGGTCACGACGAGCCCGGCGCGGGCGTCGAAGCGGCGGGCGACCAGCGCGGGCACGTCGGTGACGACCCGGGCGGCGGCGGTGACGAGGTCGGTCGTGAGGTGCGGGCGCGCGGTGTGGCCGCCCGGGCCGTCCAGGGAGAGCTCCAGCCGGTCGCAGGCCGAGGTGATGGGGCCGTGGCGCAGCCCGATGCGGCCCGCGTCGACGCGGGGGTCGCAGTGGACGGCGATGATCCGGCCGACGCCTTCGAGCGAGCCGGTCCTGATCACGTCCGCGGCGCCGCCGGGCAGCACCTCCTCGGCCGGCTGGAAGATCAGCCGCACGGGGCGGGGCAGCTCTCCCCTGCGGTGCAGGTCGGCGAGGACGAGGCCGGCACCGAGGACGACGGTGGTGTGCACGTCGTGGCCGCAGGCGTGGGCGCGGTCCGGCACGGTGGAGCGGTAGTCGCAGTCCACCTTGGTGTCCGGGATCGGGAGGGCGTCGATGTCGGCGCGCAGGGCGAGCGCGGAGTGGTCGGCGCCGCTCCAGTCGCCGATGTCACAGATGAGTCCGGTCCCGGTCTCGAGCACACGCGGCCTGAGCCCTGCCTTCTCCAGGCGGGCCTTGATCGCGGCGGTCGTACGGAACTCCTGGTTGCCGAGCTCCGGGTGCATGTGCAAGTCGCGGCGGAACGCGACGAGTTCGGCACGCAGGGCTTCCGGCAACGTGCCGGGGAGCGACGCTTCGGCTTCCCCTGGCAGATCGGCCTCGGACTCTCGGGACATCAGTTGGTTCACCCTCTGAAGGGTAGGGCGATCGGGCGACCTTCTAACCCTCGATCAACAAAAAATCAGCCTGTGAGGGAAGTTTTCCGGCCGCACACCGCATACGTATTGGCAGGGATGGGTATACCCGTCCGTCTTTCGGTTCGGGTGGCCCTCGGAGACGGGAGCGCCGGGTTTGCCCGCGAATCCCATCGACTAAACGTCCGGGGGTGCCCGAACGATTCCCACACTCCACCCTTACCACGTATCCGTCGTCCCACGGTGCCGGAAGCGTCACCACCGCGCGACCGGGCGGCTACGTCGTGTGTTCGACCGTGCGGCCGGACCGCCACCCCGACCAGCTGGGACGGGGGCGGTGGCCTGCGGTTGTCCGGGCGTTCGGGGGCGTCGGCGACCGGTTGACCGACCGGGTCGCGCACGCGTACCCGAGGTGACAGGGATCACGGTCTCCCCGTGACCCGGGACACGGGGACAAGTGGTCCCCGCCGGACCCTCAGGCCGACGCCACCGACGACAGCCGGTGGACGTCCCGGGCCGTGCCCGTGACGCCGGACAGGAAGCCCTGGGCGCGGGGGGAGGCGTTCTCGGTGAGCCAGCCGGGGTCGATGTCGCAGACGGCGACGCGCACGTCCGTCCCGGCCAAAGCCAGGGGCAGGGTGTGGACGACCGTCGACGGGAAGCTCAGGATCGTCCGGCCGATGGGACCGCGGCGGGCGATGAGTTCCAGGGGGAGGTCGGGGCGGACGATCTCCAGGCCGGTCTCCGCGCCGAGGGTGTGGAGTTTCTCGGCGCTCTCGCGGCGGTGGGCGAAGTACCGGGTGGCGCCGTGGGCCTTCGCGAGGGAGCGGACGGCTTCGAGGTAGCGGTCGCCGTCGACCACTCCGGTCTCCACGAGGGAAGTGCCCACGAGGTCGGCGCCCTTGGTGATGCGGGGCGGGCCGAAGCGGGAGCGGGTCCAGGCGAAGTCGTTGGCGGTGACGGAGACGCCCTCGGGGGCCTCGTCGATCGGCATGGAGGAGAAGACCTCGACCCGTCGGCCGCCGGCCGGGGTGAGGCGTTTGCGGGCCCTGGAGGAGACCGGGGCGAAGATCAGGTCGCGAGGGCCGGGGCGGCCGCCCTTGCGGTGCCAGCGCACGAGGCGTTCGCCCCGGGCCAGCTGGGAGACGAACTCCATGGTCGCGGTGCCGTCGTCGACGACGACCACGTCCGACGCCCGGGTGATGGTCAGCAGGAGCTGGACGTACCGGGAGAAGGGGTCGCCCAGGACGATGCGGCGCGCGGCGCGCAGCAGCGGGGCGAGGCCGCCGACGGTGCGGAAGGGGGCGGCGGTGCCGCCGCGCGCCTCCTCCCAGCGCACGTCGTGGCCCTCGTCCCGGGCCAGCTCCGTCATGCGGCGCAGCTGGCCCCGGGTCATGGGGTCGTTCGGCGACAGGATCACCAGGGTGAGCCCCGCGCCACCGGAACCGAAGGGCCCCGCGCCGGGGTCCTCGGGGGTGCCGAGGGCGTGGGTGTGCGCCCACTCCAGCACGTTCAGGAGCTGTACCGGGCTCTCGACGAAGGCGAGAGTGTGGGGGGCGGCGGTTCCGGTGCGGGGGCTCATCGACGTATGTCCGTCGCTTCCGGGAGTACGGATGTTGGGGGCGGGGCGGGGGATCGCTTGCCTGCGGTGGCGGGTGCCGCCGCGGGCCGCGGGCCACCCGTGCCGCCCCGGCGGCACGACGGCCCGCGGCTACCTGCGGTCGGTCAGACGCCGACCGGCTCGCCCGCCGCCACCGCGATCTCCGCCTCGGCGACGACGCCGGCGACACGGCGCAGCTTCTTCATGGGGCCGAGCTCGGAGTCGTAGACCTTCTTGACGCCGTCGCCGAGGGAGGCCTCGATGGTGCGGATGTCGCGGACCAGGCGGGTCAGGCCCTGGGGCTCGACGGAGGCGGCCTGGTCGGAGCCCCACATCGCGCGGTCGAGGGTGATGTGGCGCTCGACGAAGGTGGCGCCGAGGGCGACGGCGGCGAGCGTGGTCTGCAGGCCGGTCTCGTGGCCGGAGTAGCCGATCGGGACGTTCGGGTACTCGGCCTGGAGGGTGTTGATGACGCGGAGGTTGAGCTCCTCGGCCTTGGCCGGGTACGTCGAGGTGGCGTGGCAGAGCAGGATGTTGTCGGAGCCGAGGACCTCGACCGCGTGCCGGATCTGCTTGGGGGTCGACATGCCGGTGGAGAGGATGACCGTGCGGCCGGTGGCGCGCAGGGCGCGCAGCAGCTCGTCGTCGGTCAGGGAGGCGGAGGCCACCTTGTGGGCGGGGACGTCGAACTTCTCCAGGAAGGCGACGGCCTCGGTGTCCCACGGGGAGGCGAACCAGTCGATGCCCTTCTCCTTGGAGTACTCGTCGATCTGGCGGTACTCGTCCTCACCGAACTCCACGCGGTGGCGGTAGTCGATGTAGGTCATGCGGCCCCAGGGGGTGTCGCGCTCGATGTCCCACTGGTCGCGGGGGGTGCAGATCTCGGGGGTGCGCTTCTGGAACTTGACGGCGTCGCAGCCGGCCTCGGCGGCGGCGTCGATCAGCTTGAAGGCGTTCTCCAGCTCACCGTTGTGGTTGATGCCGATCTCGCCGACGACGTAGACGGGGTGTCCGGGGCCGGCGGTCTTCGAACCGAACGTGCGCAGACGGGAGTTGGTGCTCATGGTGGGACCAGTTCCTTACTTGTCGAGGGGGTCGAGAGAGTCGAGAGAGGGACCGAGGATCCAGCCGGCGATCTCCCGGATCGCGCCTTCACCGCCGGGGACGGTGGTGACCGCGCGTGCGGCGCCGCGTACGACGTCGTGGGCGCTGCCGACCGCCACGGGCCAGCCCACGAGGGCGAAGCACGGGAGGTCGTTGACGTCGTTGCCGACGTAGAGCACGCGCTCCGGCGCGATGCCCTGCTCCTCGCACCACTGCTTCAGCGCGAGGTCTTTGCGGTCGATGCCGTGCAGGACCGGGATCTTGAGCTTCCGGGCCCGTGCGGCGACGACCGGGTTCTGTTCCGTGGACAGGATGAGCATCTTCAGGCCGCTCCTGCGGAGGGCCGCGATGCCGAGTCCGTCGCCGCGGTGCACGGAGACGAACTCCCGTCCGTCGGAGTCGATCAGCACCCGGTCGTCGGTCTGGGTGCCGTCGAAGTCGAGGACTACGGCGTCGATGTCGTCGTAGGCGGGGAGGGCGCCGGGCCGGTTCGCGTCGAAGAGCGGCGCGAGGGCCTGGGCGCGGGCGAGGTCGTGCGGGTCGTCGATCTCCAGGACCCGGGCAGGGTCGGTGCGGACGGGTTCCGTACGGCCGAAGAAGCGGTGCTGGTGCTTGCGCAGCCCGGCCGCGTCCATGGCGTAGGCGGCACCGGTCTCCAGCAGGTCCTGGGGGCGGTCCTGGCGGCGGGGGCGGAAGGACTTGTCGTGGTTGACGCCGTAGCCGCCGGTGGTGTCGGCGGGCTCCGGGGTCTCGCCGTCCGTGCCTCCCGGGTGGGCGGCCTGGGCGGTCGCGGGCTCGTCCGCCGTGTCGCGCCAGATGAAGCCGTGGAACGGGGCGACGGTGAGGGCGGTGTCGGCGCCGTGTTCGACGACGGCGCGGGCGACGCCGTCGATGTCCTCGCGGAGGATGAACGGGCTGGTGCACTGGACGAGGAGGACGACGTCGACGGGGGCGCCGTGGCGGGACTCGTGGACGTCCAGGGCGTGCAGGACGGCGGCCTCGGAGGTGGCGGTGTCTCCGGCGATCGCGGCGGGGCGCAGGACGACCTCGGCGCCGGACTCACGGGCGGCGGCGGCGATGGCGTGGTCGTCGGTGGAGACGACGACGTCCGTCACCAGCTGGGCGGCGAGGCACTCGCGGACCGCGCGGGCCACCAGCGGAACGCCGCCGACGGGGGCGAGGTTCTTCGCGGGGACGCCCTTGGAGCCGCCCCGCGCGGGGATCACGGCGAGGACGCGGCGGGCGGAAGGCGCCTGGCCCGCTTCCGGGTTGGACATGTCGGGAACTCCTTGCGGCTCTTGCGAGGCGGTGGGGCGGCGGCTCACAGCTCCCCCATCCGGCGGATGACGGGCGCCACGCGCTGCACTCCGTGGCGGTAGGCGCCGCGCGCCGCCCGGCGCACGATCTGCCGTACGGGCCCGGCCTGCCGCTCCTCCGCGGGCGACCCGGGCAGCGGTGCGCCGTCGGGGCCGAGGTGGTGGCGGGCGAGGATGCCGGGGAGGTAGCCGGGCGCGGTGACGGGCGTGTAGTACGGCGCGAGGGGCGGCAGTTCGGGCGCCGCGACCAGCTTCGCGATACGGGTACGGGCGGCGTCGAAGGCGGTGGCGTACGAGCCTCCCCCGGACTCCGTCCGGGAGGTGCCCCCGGCCATGACCCCCTGCCGGGCCACCCACTCGGGGTCCGGCGTCGGCTCGTACCCGGCGTCCAGCTGGTCCCAGGAGGCGAGGCAGCCGGAGCCCACGAAGTGGTGGTTGCCGAGGGTCTCGCGGATCCCGAGGTCGGTGAGGACGACGGTGGGGATCCGGCGGTGCAGCGACTCCAGGGCCGCCGTGGAACTGATGGTGACCAGCAGGTCGGTGGTGTCGAGGACCTCGCCCATGTTCCCGTACGCGAGGCGGAAGTTGGCCGGCAGTCCGCCGGGAAGCTTCTCCGCCAGCTTCTGGTACGGCAGTTCCTCGATGTGCGTGGTGTGCTCGCCCGGCTTGGAGCGCAGCTTCAGCAGCACCTGGCGGTCCGGGTGCAGCCTCGCGTGCTGGACGAGGCGGTTCAGCAGGTACGTACGGTCCCGGCGGTTGTCCGGGACGGACGGCTGTACGGCGAAGACGACCGTGTAGGGGCCGTCGGGGCCGGCGTACGCCTTGCCGCCCAGGAAGGGCAGCGCGACCTCGGTGACCGAGGAGGCGTCGGCGCCCACACCCTCGTAGACGGCCCGGAAACGGTCCGCGTCCTGGCGGGAGTTGGCGAGGACGAGGTCCGCGCCGTGCCGCAGCAGCAGACCGTCGGCGAGCTTCTCGTAGACGACACCGACGTAACCGGTGACGACCACGGGCCGCTTCGTCCGGCCGTCCCAGGCCCGGCGCAGGCCGTGCAGTATCGCCTGGACGCCTCCGCCGACGAGGGAGAGCACGATGACGTCGTACGCGTTCCCCTTCGTGTCCTCCTTCATGGCGCGCAGGAATTCGAGACCGGTCACCTCGCGCAGGGAGTCGGGGCGGACCCCGACCTCCTGGAGCTGGCGGGCCGTGGGGGTGGCCCGGCCGCGCAGGAGGAAGCCGTCCAGGCGGATGTCCGCGCCCTCCGGAGCGAGACGGTGCGCGGTGAGCGCGCCCCATTTCCACCGGGTGTCGGAATCCGCGAGCACGGCGACTCGCAGGCTGTTCGTAGCACTTGCTGGCACATCGAAGACGCTAGGAAGCGATTCCGTTGATCGGCCCAACCCGAATGCAACAAAGGGTTAACAGCACATCGCCGAACGGCGAATCGGGGCGCGAATGGCACCGAAAAGTATCTGGTTCACGGTCCCGCCACGCGTCGTTCACCTGACATCAAGCGGCTGGTCAAGACGAATGCCGGAGCGCCGCCTAACGTCACGGGGGTGGTCAAGCTCTCCGTCATCGTGCCGTTCTACAACGTGCAGCAATACGCGCCCGACACCCTGAAGAGCCTCGGAGCCAACGCTCGTGAGGACTTCGAATTCATTCTCGTCGACGACTGCTCCCGCGACGAGACACCGGACATTCTCGCGCGCGCGGAGCGCGAGCTGCCGGGGGCGGTGTACGTCAGACACGAGAAGAACGGAGGACTGGCGACCGCGCGCAACACGGGCATCGACAAGGCCCGCGGCGAGTACCTGACGTTCCTCGACGGGGACGACTGGCTCGCCCCCGGCTACTATCCTCAACTGTTGGGCGCGATCGAGGAGTTGGGCTGCGACTTCGTGCGCACGGACCATGTCCAGTGCACCGCGCGGGCCCGCTCGGTCCACCGGGTGCCCATCGGGCGGCGGGGCGTGGTGATGAACCCGCGCGACGCGATCCTGCCCGCCGACCGCTCCACCTCCGTGGACTACGCGTACGCCTGGGCGGGCATCTACCACCGCCGACTGGTCGACAAGGGCGTGCTGCACTTCACCCACGGGCTGCGCACGGCCGAGGACCGGCCGTGGATCTGGAAGCTGCACCGGGAGGCCGATTCGTTCGCCACGGTGGGGCTGCTGGGCGTCTTCTACCGGCGCGGTGTGGCTTCCTCGCTGACCCAGATCGGCGACGTACGACAGCTCGATTTCATTCGCGCATTCGACCAGGTCGTCGCGGAAACCGCGAAGGACCGGGACGCGGACAAACTCCTCCCCAAGGCCGTGCGCACCTATTGCGCGATCATCTCCCACCATTTGGGTTCCATCGAAAGGTTCGAGCCGGCGGTGGCACGGAAACTGAAGTCGATGAGCGCGGTCGCGCTGCGCGGAATGCCGCAGGACGTGCTCGACGAGGCCCTCGACTCGATGGACGTCCAGCGCGCCACCCGGCTGCGCCGGCTGCGCCGTCGTCCCGCCGCCACGGGGGTCGCCGCATGACCACGCAGATCTTCATGGCGTCCACCCTGTACGGCGTGGCCACGCTGGCCGCCGCCCTGGACACCGAGTGCTTTCGCCCCGCCTCCCGGCGCATCCTGCTGGTCTCCAACAACGCGGCGACCCCGGAGACGGCCCCCGGCCCGGACGAGATGCCCGGCTTCGAGCGGCTGCGGTCCCGCTTCGACGAGGTGATCTCCTGGAACGAGACCATCTCCCCCTTCCACCCCGGCGGCTGGTCCCCGCGCATGGACGACGTACCGCTGTGGGAGCGGCATCTGCGGCTGCTGTGGAACCTGGGCGACGACGACGTCGAACTGGCCGTGGAGTCCATCCAGGTCCACCCCGCGCTCGGCTTCACGCAGATCTTCACCGGCGCGCCGGTGACCGTGTACGCCGACGGCCTGATGAGCTACGGCCCCACCCGCAACAAGATCGACCCGCTGGTCGGCACCCGTATCGACCGGCTGCTCCACCTGGACCTCGTGCCGGGGCTCGAACCCCTGCTGCTCACCGAGTTCGGGGTCGGGGCGGAGATCGTGCCGACGGACGCCTTCGTGAAGGTGCTGGCCGAACTCGTGGACACGGGCGACGAGTTGCCCGCGATCGAGGAGCCGGCGCTGCTGCTCGGCCAGTACCTCTCCGCGCTCGGCATCCTGACCGCCGAGGAGGAGGAGAACCTCCACGTGACGATGCTGAAGGGTGCCGTCGCGCTCGGGCATTCCAAGGTCGTGTTCAAGCCGCACCCCAGTGCCCCGGCCCGCTGGTCGCGCGGTCTGGAGAAGGAGGCGGAGCGGCTCGGCGCCGACCTGACCGTGCTGGACACGCCGGTCCTCGCCGAGGTGCTCTACCAGCGGATGCGTCCGGCCCTGGTCGTCGGCTGCTTCTCGACCGCCCTGCTGACGGCCTCCGCGCTGTACGGGCTGCCGGTGGCCCGCGTCGGTACGGGCGCGCTGCTGGACCGGCTCGCCCCGTACGAGAACAGCAACCGGGTGCCCGTCACGATCGTGGACGCGCTGCTGCCGGAGCTGGGGGACGCGGCGGCCGTCGCCTCCCAGCGGCCGGGCACGGCGGTGTCCGACCTCAACAGCCTGGTCCGGGCGGTGGGGTTCGCGATGCAGTCGAAGATCTACCCGTCGCTGCGGGCGGAGACCGAGGCGTATCTGACGCGGCATCTGAGTACGCACACGCTGCGGTACTTCAAGCGGCGGCGGTTGACCTCGCTGGGGCTGCCCGGTGGGATTCCGGTGCAGCTCGCGTTCATTCCGCGTAACGCGACGGTGCGGAGGGTCGCCCGGCGGGCACGGTCGCTCAAGCGGGCGACTCTGGGGTGAGTTCCGCGGTGAGTTCTTTGACCAAGGTTGATGATCGGGTCGAGTCTCGGGCGGGGGTCGGTGGGGGCTTCTCGCGCAGTTCCCCGGGCACCTCTCGGGGCGCGGCAGCGGGCGTCGGCCGGGCAGCGCCCCGGCTCTACGCGCTCGACGGGCTGCGGCTGATAGCCGCTCTCGCCGTCGCCGCCTATCACTACGGCGGGCGGGACGGCGAGATCGCGAAGGCGTGGGGGGCCTCGCCCGCCGTGCAGTTCCCGACCGCCCACAGCTGGCTCGCCTACGGCTGGGCCGGGGTGCAGGCCTTCTTCGTGATCAGCGGGTTCGTGATCTGCGCCAGCGGCTGGGGCCGGTCGGTGCAGGCGTTCTTCGCCTCCCGGGCGTCCCGGCTGCTGCCGGCGTACTGGGCGGCGGTGATCCTGGTGGCGGCGGTGTTCGCGCTGCCGGGGATCGCCTTCGCACGGGTGTCGGTCAGCGAGTTCCTCGTGAACCTCACGATGCTGCAGATGCCGCTCGGTGCGGACCGCGTCCTCGGCGTGTGCTGGACGTTGTGGGCGGAGGTCCGCTTCTACGTCCTGTTCGCGCTGTGCGTGGTGCTGCCCGGGGTGACCCGCAGACGGGTGATCTGGTTCTGCGGAGGCTGGACCCTGGCCTCGGTGCTCGCGCACGGGGCGAAGGAGCCCTTGCTGGACATGGTCCTGATGCCGGAGTACGCGTCCCTGTTCATCGGGGGCATGGGCCTCTATCTGGTGCACCGCGACCGCCGGGACACCGCCGCCTGGCTGATCGTGGTCTTCAGTCTGCTGCTGAGCCAGTACCAGACGGTCGAGGCGATGTGGCACGCCCCGAACGCCGACTACTTCTCCTACCGCTCCCAGCTCGGCATCATCGTCGCCGTCACCGTCGGCTTCGTGGCCGTGGGTGCCGTGGCGCTGGGCCTGCTGAACCGCGTCGACTGGCCCTGGCTGACCACCGCGGGGGCCCTGACGTACCCCTTCTACCTGGTGCACGAGCATCTGGGCTGGCCGGTGGTGCGGGCACTGCACCAGGGGCTGGGTGTTCCGTCGGCCCTGACCGTCACGCTCACCGTGGCGCTGATGCTGGCGCTCGCCTGGCTGCTGCACCGGTGGGTCGAACGTCCGTTGCAGCCGCTGCTGCGGACGTCACTCGGAGGACGTCGTCGCTGAACGGTCCCGGAACCTGGAATTGGCCCACTGTTCATGCGACGCGAGGATTCGAAAACGCTTCCGCGGAGAGGCTCCGCAGCATCCTTGACCGGGCCAAAGGCATCTCATAGGTTCCTGGCCCGTTCGCCTGTTCGCCTCGTCGACGCAAGAAGGTCTTCCGTCCTCATGACCTCTGAAATGACCTCTGAACACGGCACGATCCGACTGCCCCGTGAACTCGATGACGTCCCCGGCTGGTTCCCGGTGCTCGACCAGATGCTCTTCGACTGGTTCCTGAACCGGCAGGAGGCAGCGGGCGAGCGGGGCGACCTCCTGGAGGTCGGCGTCTACATGGGCAAGAGCGCCATCTTCCTCGGCCACCATCTCCAGGAGGGCGAGGCGTACACGGTCTGCGACCTCTTCGAGAGCGACGCACCGGACGACGCCAACGCGGCGGAGGCCACCAAGTCGTACCGCAGCACGCTCACCCGTCGGGCGTTCGAGGCGAACTACCTCTCCTTCCACGACGAACTGCCGCGTGTGCTGCAGGGGCCCAGCTCGGTCGTCCCCGGCGAGGTCCAGCCGCGCTCCTGCCGATTCGTGCACATCGACGCCTCGCACCTGTACGAGCACGTCGAGGCCGACATCACCGCCGCCCGGGACGTCCTCCTGCCCGGCGGCCTGGTCGTCCTCGACGACTTCCGCTCGGAGCACACACCGGGTGTCTCCATCGCCGCCTGGGAGGCCGTCCTCAACCGGGGCCTCAACCCCGTCTGCCTCAGCACGCAGAAGCTGTACGGCACCTGGGGCGATCCCGAGCCCCTCCAGGAGGCGCTGCTCGCCATGGTCGCGGACCGGGACGACTGCCACCTCAGCAACCAGCGGGCCGCGGGTCACCGCATCCTGCGCCTGAAGTCCAAGGGCATGAAGGCCCCGGCCTTCCCGAAGTCCCGCCACTGGACCGAGCCCTCGCCGCCGGCACCCGCCCCGGTCGCGCCCGCACCCCAGCCCCCGGCCCGCCGCCGCCCGCCCCGGAGCCCCGCCCGGAAACTGGCCGCGGACCTGCTGCCGCCGGTGGTGACGAGGGCGATCAGGAAGGCGCGCGCGGCGAACCGGCCGGGGAGGTGAGACGGGGCAGGAAGGGGGCGCGCAGAGGCTAGGCGCTGCTCGCCAGGGACAGCTTGACCGCGAAGCCCAGGAACAGGGCCCCCGCCGCCGAGGTCGCCCCCGCCGACAGTCTCCTCCGGCGGCGGAACGTGGCGGCCAGCCTGGTGCCGCTGAATATCAGCGCGCTCAGGTAGAGGAAGCTGGCGAGCTGGGCGAAAGCACCGAGGACGACGAAGGAGAGGGCCGGGTAGGCATAGCCCGGGTCCACGAACTGCACGAAGAAGGCGACGAAGAAGAGGATCGCCTTCGGGTTCAGCAGACTGATCACCACGGCCCGCCGGAACGGCCGCTCGCCCTCCGCGACCTCCTCGCCCGGCCCCTCCACGTCCCGCTCGCGGCGGCTGCGCCACATCGCCCACGCGGCCCGCAGCATCCCGATCGCCAGCCACGACAGATAGCCGGCGCCCGCGTACTTCACGATCCCGAACAGCACGGCGTTGGCCTGCAGCAGTGAGGCCACTCCCGCCGCCGACAAGGTCATCAGCACGGTGTCGCCGACCCATACGCCGGCGGCGGCCCGATATCCGGTCCGTATCCCGCGCCGGGCGGCCACGGACAGCACGTAGAGGGAGTTGGGGCCGGGCAGCAGCACGATCAGGACGAGGCCCGCCAGATAGGTGGGGAGGTCGATGACACCGAACATGAGAAGGAGTGTCGCACGAGGGTCCGACATCGCAATATGCCCGCCCGAAGCCAGACAAAAGCCAGAGGAAAGCCAGACGAAAAGGCAGCCAAAAGGCAGTCAGAAGGCAGCCGCGGTCGATCGTGATCGGCCGCGGCTCACGCACGAGCGGTCAGAAGGCGTCGCTGGGGATGTACGTGCCCCACACCTCACGGAGGGCGTTGCACACCTCGCCCACCGTGGCGCGGGCCTTCAGTGCCTCGCGCATCGGGTAGAGGACGTTGTCCGTGCCCTCCGCGGCCTTCTTCAGGGCGGTCAGGGCCGTGTCGACCGCCTGCTGGTCGCGTCGCGCGCGGAGCGTGGCGAGCCGCTCCGCCTGCTGGGCCTCGATCGCCGGGTCCACCCGCAGCGGCTCGTACGGCTCCTCCTCGTCCAGCTGGAAACGGTTGACACCCACCACGACCCGTTCCCCGGAGTCGGTCTCCTGCGCGATGCGGTACGCGCTGCGCTCGATCTCGCCCTTCTGGAAACCGTGCTCGATGGCCGCGACGGCACCACCCAGGTCCTCGACCTTCCGCATCAGCTCGACGGCCGCCGCCTCCACGTCGTCGGTCATCTTCTCCACGACGTACGAACCGGCGAACGGGTCGACCGTCGCCGTCACGTCCGTCTCGTAGGCCAGCACCTGCTGTGTGCGCAGCGCCAGACGGGCGCTCTTGTCGGTCGGCAGGGCGATCGCCTCGTCGAAGGAGTTGGTGTGCAGCGACTGGGTGCCGCCCAGCACCGCCGCCAGTCCCTGCACCGCGACCCGCACCAGGTTCACCTCGGGCTGCTGCGCGGTCAGCTGCACCCCGGCCGTCTGCGTGTGGAAACGCAGCATCAGCGACTTGGGGTTCTTCGCGCCGAACTCCTCACGCATGACCCGCGCCCAGATCCGGCGCGCCGCCCGGAACTTGGCGACCTCCTCCAGGATGGTCGTCCGGGCGACGAAGAAGAACGACAGCCGGGGCGCGAAGTCGTCCACGTCCATGCCCGCCGCGACCGCCGTGCGCACGTACTCGATCCCGTCGGCCAGGGTGAACGCGATCTCCTGCGCGGGCGAGGCACCGGCCTCGGCCATGTGGTAGCCGGAGATCGAGATCGTGTTCCACTTCGGGATCTCAGCCCTGCAGTACTGGAAGATGTCGGCGATCAGCCGCAGCGAGGGCTTGGGCGGGAAGATGTACGTCCCGCGCGCGATGTACTCCTTCAGCACGTCGTTCTGGATCGTGCCGGTCAGCCTGTCCGCCGGTACGCCCTGCTCCTCGCCGACCAGCTGGTACATCAGCAGCAGCAGCGCGGCCGGCGCGTTGATCGTCATCGACGTCGAGACCTTGTCCAGCGGGATGCCGTCGAACAGCACCCGCATGTCCTCGACGGAGTCGATCGCCACGCCCACCTTGCCGACCTCGCCGTGGGCGATCGGGGCGTCGGAGTCATGACCCATCTGCGTGGGCAGGTCGAACGCGACCGACAGCCCCATCGTGCCGTTGGCGATCAGCTGCTGGTAGCGGGCGTTGGACTCCACCGCCGTACCGAAGCCCGCGTACTGACGCATCGTCCACGGACGCCCCGTGTACATCGACGGATACACGCCCCGCGTGAACGGGTACGCGCCCGGCTCCCCCAGCTTTTCCGCCGGGTCCCAGC
Source organism: Streptomyces sp. ATCC 21386 (assembly GCF_018728545.1). Taxonomy (NCBI): domain Bacteria; kingdom Bacillati; phylum Actinomycetota; class Actinomycetes; order Kitasatosporales; family Streptomycetaceae; genus Streptomyces; species Streptomyces sp. ATCC 21386. Next base: position 1,157,248 of record NZ_JAAVVL010000001.1, on the reverse strand, counting down.
CCTCCAGCACCTCCGGCCCGTACACCGGCTCGATCGGCAGCCCGGACTCCGACTCGCGCGCCATGATGTGTGCCTCCGTCTTGCTCGTCGCTTCGGATGCTCGCTTGTTACTCGTCAGTACAACGGTCTTGGCGTCGGACTGTAGCGGCGACCGTTGGTCCGGTGGAGTGCCCCTTGCTGGGACCTTGCTCACAACCATGCCCGTTTGTTCGCGACGGCTCACGTCCGGGCAACCTGTCCGGGAAGACCGACCGGACGCGGCCGATCATGAGACGACGGGGACCCCGATGCGTACCAAGGACATGCGGAGATCGGTGGCCGCGATCGCGGCACTCGCCATGGCCGGCGCCTGCACGGCACAGGGGATCGAGGTGCACGGCGACCAGCGCCGGCCCGTGCGCGTCGACGGGAGCGCCACGCCGAACGGCACTCCGAAGCAGGACGCAGGCGACGGCGCCGGCGGCGGGGACCAGGCCACGGGCGGGAGCGGAAGCGAAGGAAGCGGGAACGACGACAAGGGGGCGCCCGACAAGGCCCCGACGACCGCGCCGCCCTCCCCCACGCCCACACCCGCACCCCCCGCCCCGGTCCTCTGGTCCCAGGGCGACGAGGGCCTCGACGTACGCGAGTTGCAGGCCCGGCTGCGGCAGGTCGCCTGGCTCTTCGCGGGGCCCACGGGGACGTACGACGACCTGACGGTCCAGGCGGTCAAGGGCTTCCAGGGCAAGCGGGGGCTGCCGCGGACCGGGAAGACGGACAGCGTGACATGGGCGCGACTGCTGAACATGACGCGCGAGCCCGGCAAGTGGGAGCTGTACGCCTACGGCGGGCAGCCGGCCGCGTCACCCGATCCGCGCTGCATGACGGGCCGGGTGCTGTGCATCAGCAAGACGAGCCGCACGCTGCGCTGGATGGTGGACGGCAGGACGCTGACGACGGTCGAGGTGCGGTTCGGCTCGGAGTACACCCCGACCCGGGAGGGCGTCTTCAGCGTCTACTTCAAGTCCCGCGACCACTGGTCGACCCTGTACGACACCCCGATGCCGTACGCGATGTTCTTCAGCGGCGGCCAGGCCGTCCACTACTCCTCCGACTTCGCGGCCCGTGGGTACTACGGGGCCTCGCACGGCTGCGTCAACGTACGGGACAAGGCGGCGATCGCGCGGCTGTTCGACCAGGTCAGGAACGGCGACAAGGTCGTCGTGTACTGGTGACGGATCCTGGCGACGCGTGACCGGCGACGGAAGTTTTCGTGACGTGCATCACATGACGCATAGCGGGAGGGTGCCCGGCGCGTCAGGGGGAGTACGGGGTCACGGGGGACCACGGGGGAAATACGGGGGTTATGGGGCGCGGGCGGGACCGGGGGAACGTGTCCCGCCCGCGCCGAGGTGCACGAGCCGTAGGTACGGGGGGAACCCCGGCTCAGTGCGACGGCCGATGACCAGTCGGCTCACTCATTACTGCGCCGGGACCGCCAAAAGTGTTACCCGTTCCGCGAAAGAATTCGTGACGGATGCGAAAGCGCAGGTCAGGAGGGGTTGATACGGGCAGCGGCGTCGAACCGCGCCGCCGAGGCGAGCTGACTCCGGTAGCCGTTGCCCCCGTTGCCCTTGCCGCTCTTGTTCCCCTGGCCGCCCTTGCCGTGCCCATTCCCGTGGCCCTTGCCGTGACCGCTGCCCTTGCCGCCGTCGCCGTGGCCCCTGCCGTGCCCGGGGCGGTGGTTGCCCTTGCCGTCGCCGTGTCCGCCGCGGTGGGAGTCGTCGTCCTCGTCGGAGCCACCGCCGGACCGCGGGTTGCCGTCACCGCCGCCGGACCGCCCGGTGGAGTCGCCGGAGTCCGCCGTACCGGACCCGCTCCCGGTGCCCCCGCCCGGTCGCCTCTTGGTGCCGGGGTAGTCGGAGCCGCCGGCCAGGACGCCCTCGCAGTACCGCTTCAGCTGCCCCTTGCCCTTGCCGCCCGCCGCGTCCTCCAGGCCACGCCGACGGTCGGCCCCCAGGTCCTTGCCGTCGCGCACGTCACGACAGGCGGAGCGGACCTTGTTCCACCACTCCTGGCTGGGGGTGTCGTTCTTCCCGGACTCCCCGGTCCGCCCGTCCTCGCCGGTGCCGCCGGTGCCGTCGCCGGAGGGGCCGTCGCCCTGTGCGGAGCCGTCCGGGGTCATCTCCGGTTTGGTGTCGCCCCACGCCCCCCGTCGGCCGTTGCCGTCCTGCTCGTTCGGTGACGGCGACGGCGACAGCAGCGGCCGGTCCGGCGACTGGCCGGCGGAGACGGTGGCGGAGGGCTCCGGTTCGGCGTCGCGGAACGCGGTCAGCGCCCCGCCTCCGACCGCCACCGCGACCCCGCCGAGCATCCCGGCGGCCACGGCCGCGACCAGCCCGAACCGTACGGGCCGGCCCCAACGGGCACGGCGCCCATCGACGCCTGCCGGGCGCTCAGGACGTCCCAGGCGGACGAGCCCCGCGTCGGCCGCGGGAACGGCGGCGGTGTGCGTACGGCTGCCCCGGCCGGGCTCCACGGTCCGCCCGGCATCGGACGAGAGGGCGGAACGGGCGGAGGAGGAGGTGGCGGACGTGGTCGCGTCGGACGTACGGGCCGTTCGCACGCTGCGGAAGGCCGCCAACGCCGCTTCCTCGCCGGGGAGTTCGGGGCTCCGCGAGGACACCGGAGCGACATCGGGGGTCAGCGCGCCGAGCGCCTCGGCGAGCCGGGCGGCACGGTCACGGGTGTCGGCGTCGACGGCTTCGAGGGGCTCTCCACGCAGCAGCCGCTCCGCGGCGTCGCGGTTGAGCCACCTGTACTGCTCGTCGGCCATCACACATCCTTCTGCGTCCGCCAACGCGTATGCGTCACACCGGCGGACGAAGCCGCGCGTGCGCGCGGCCCTCTCGGTGGGGGTACGGCGTCCAGCGGATCGCCGGACTCCGGGTCGGCCTCACCGGCCGTCTCCGGATTCTCCCCGATCAGTTCGGCGAGCCGCTTCAGACCCCGGTGCGCGGCGGTCCGTACGGCTCCCGCGCGCTTGCCCAGGGTCTCGGCCGCGGTCTTCGCGTCGAGTCCGACGACGACCCGCAGGACCACCGCCTCCGCCTGGTCCTGCGGCAGCTGGGCGATGAGCGAGAGCGTGCGGCCGGTGGCCAAGGCCTCCATCGCCTCGCCGGCCGTGTCGGACTCGGCGGCCCGGCCGGTCAGCTCGGTCTCGTCGCCGCCTATCGCGGGCCTGCGCCCCCGCATGCGTATGTGGTCGAGGGCCCGGTTGCGGGCGATGCGTGCGGCCCAGCCGCGGAACCGGTCGGCGTCACCGCTGAACCGCTCCAGGTCACGGGCTATCTGGAGCCAGGACTCGGAGGTGACGTCCTCCGCGTCCGGATCGCCGACCAGCGTCCGCACGTACCCGAGCAGCCGTGGGTGCACCGAGCGGTACACAGTCCGGAACGCGGTCTCGTCCCCGTCCTGTGCCGCAAGCACCGCGGCGGTCAGCTCCGCGTCGTCCCCCAGCACCCGCGCGCGCCCCTCTTTGCGCTTCGACCGGGCCGCTCTCGCGGACCGGGTCCTCGCTGTCGTGGTCGTGGTCCTCAATGAATCGTGCGGTACCGGGCCGTCGATGGTTGTGGTGGTCTTCCGCCATCCACGATCCGGCGCGAATGGCACGTTACGGCCTGAAACCGCTGGGCGTCCATGTCCGTAGAACATGCAACTAACTCGTGATGCGACGAGGTGTGACAGAAAACGTGGACGCGGCGCTGTAGGTAGTACGGGTCGCCGCGCGGCCCGTGCCGCGCGACGGTCGGGGCCTCTCCTGTGGGGGGTGGCGGCCCCGGCCGTTGCCATCGGCGGAGTGGCCGGGTGTCTTGCGAGTACGGGGGTCTTGCGAGCACGCCGGCCTCACTTCGTTCTCCGCGCCTCCTGAGGCGTTTCCGGGGCGGCCTCCTGCCGCGACTCCGGGACGGTCTCCTCACCCGGCTCCAACGCGGTTTCCTCACGGGACTCCGGGGCGGTTTCGTCACGCGACTCCGGGGCGGCCTGCGCCTTCGGTCCGGTCGGCCCGTTCGCCTCGCCGGGCCGGGGGGACGCCCGGCGGCTGTCGCCGGCGACATCTCCGCCGCCGGAGCCGCTGCCGGAACCATTGCCGATGCCCGCGCCTGTGCCGTTGCCCGTGCCGTCGCCCGGGCGATCGCCGCCCGAAGGCGTCTCCCCCGTGCCCTTGCCGCCGTTCTGCCGGTCGGACCGTCGTTCGGACTCGTCCGGGTTCCGGGACGCGCCGTTCCGGTCGGCCGTGGCGGAGCGGTCCGGTGCAGAAGGAGCCGTACGCGCGACGTCCGCGGGGCCCGGCCGGGTCGGGGCGCCGTCGGTGGTGCGGTCGGGCCGTTCCCGGTCCTCGTAGCTGCCGTGCTCCTGGTCGGCTCCCTTGTCGCCGCGCGCGGCCGAGCCGATCGCGGCGAAGGCGACTCCGCCGAGGGTGAGGCTCGCCAGCAGGACGGCCAGGGTGGTGCGGATGGAGAGCTGCACGCGGCGCCGCGCGTTGGGCCGCCAGTCGTCGCGCCGCCGGGTGCGAGCCGTGCGGCCCCCGCTCTCCCGCGCGGCCCGGAAGGCGGCCACGGCCCGCGCCTCCCCCGCGCTGTCGGCCGGCGCGTCGGCGCGCACGGCGGCGGCGAGGAGGGAATCGACGGAGGGGGTGTCCCGCGCGGCGGCGGGCGAGGTGTCGCGGGACGCGGGAGGCGGGGCGTCCCGGAACTCGGTGGACGGTGGGACGGATGCAGGGGAGGTGTCGTCCCGCTCTCCGTTGTCAGGCCGGTCGCTCATGTCCGGCTCCGTCCTGCCCGACGGCATCTCGCGCCCTTCCCTCTCGCCGTGCGTCCCGGCGTCGCTGTCGGTCATCTCGACTCCCCCAGCGTCCGGGGGCCGTCATCCGTCACACCCTCGCTCCGCAGGAGCTGGGCGAGACGCTTCAGGCCCCGGTGGGTGGCGGTGCGGACCGCGCCGGGGCGCTTGCCGAGGACACGGGCGGCGGCGGGGCCGTCGAGGCCGACGACCACACGCAGCAGCACGGCCTCGGCCTGGTCACGCGGCAGCCGGGCGACCAGCGCGAGGGCCTGTTCGGTGGAGAGGCTCTCCAACGCCTGGTCCTGGGTGCTGTGCGTACCGGGCAGTTCCAGCAGGTCGTTCTCCAGGGCGGTCGCCCGGGGTCTGACCCGCTGGCGCCGCAGATGGTCCAGGGCCCGGTGCCGGGCGATGGTCGCGCTCCAGCCGCGGAAGCCCGCTCCGTCGCCCTTGAACCGTCCGAGGTCCCGCGCGATCTCCAGCCAGGCGTCCGAGGCGACGTCCTCCGCGTCGTCCCCGACGATGCCGCGCAGATACCCCAGCAGCCCCGGCTGCACGAGCCGGTACGCCACCGCGAACGCGGCCTCGTCGCCGGCCTGGGCCCGCGCGACGGCCGCGCCCAGCTCCCCGTCGTAGGCCTGCACGCGCCGCGGTTCCCCTCCCTGGCCCCGAACTGTCGGGACAGTGCCAAGTCAGTGCCGGGATCGCCTTCCCGGGGGCCGTCCCGGCCGACGCCCAGCCCCCACGCTGATCTGCGTCACGCCTCGCGGAAGTGTCACAGCGGCCGATACGCCCCCCGAAGAGCCCCACCCCGCGCGTGACATGGGCCACACCCGCACCCCCCGATGCCGATCTCCGTGAAGTCCTGTGCGCTGAATAGAGGGTCACCCCCGCGCCGGGGTGGCGTCTTCGTACCGTTCATCCAGGGGTGGGGCATTTGAGTCACGGTAGGAGCCATGCGTCGGAGCCGCTGGGGCCGAGGCGGAGGGGCTGGCTGATGTGGGGGGCCGTCGTGGCCGGTGGCGCGGGCCTCGTGTCCTACGCCGTGGTCGGGCCGGGCGTCGGCACGGCCGCCGCCGACGACGTACCCACCGCCCGCCCCTCGACCGTCACCCGCCCCCCGATCGTCAGCAGGGCCGCGTGGGGCGCGGACGAGGCGGCCGTGACGGGGACTCCCGAGTACAACGACCGGATCAGCGCGGTGTTCGTCCACGACACGGGCGGCACCAACGCCTACAGCTGCGCCGAGTCGCCCGCCCTGATCCGCGCGCTCATGGCCGACGACATCCAGGCGGCGGGCCGGGGCGACCTCGGCTTCAACTTCGTCGTCGACAAGTGCGGCCGTATCTACGAGGGCCGGGCGGGCGGTGCGGACCTGTCGGTGCGCGGCGCGCACACCCCCGGCTTCGACGGGGAGTCCACGGGCGTCGCGGTCCTCGGCGACTTCGACGGCGGCGCGCCGAGCCGGGCGGCCGTGGAGTCCGTGGCACGGCTGGCGGCGTGGAAGCTGGGCCAGTACGCGGGCGACCCCACGGGCAGGGTGACGCTGACGGCGTCCGAGGACACCGGGGTGTACACGAGCGGCGAGTCCGCGGAGCTGGACGTCATAGCCGGCGGCAGCGACGCGGCGTCCCTCACCTCGCCGGGAGCGGGCCTCTACGCCGAGCTCCCCGAGATACGCCGCTACGCCGCCTCCCCGGCCCGTGCCTCGGCCGTCCCGACCGCCGACTACACGGGCGACGGCGTGATCGACCTGGTGGTGCCGACCCCGCGGACCGGCAGCGGCTGGGTCACCCTGGTGCCGGGGGGTACGAGCGGGCCCGTCCCGACCGCCAGGCTCCGCCTGAACCAGGCGAGCGCGGGCGTGCCGGGCGCCGCCGAGTCCGGCGACCAGTGGGGCGCGGCGACCGCGTGGGGCGATGTCGACGGTGACGGGTACGCGGATCTCGTGGTCGGCGCACCGGGTGAGGACGACACCACCGGGCACGCGGACCGGGGGGCGGTGACGATCCTCTACGGGCCGTCCTTCACCGATGGCGCCGACACCATGGCCCTCGGCGACGACTACGAGCCGGCCGGCGCGCGGTTCGGCGCGACCGTGGCGACCGGGGACTTCAACGCGGACGGCAGGGCGGACGTGTTCACCGCCGCCACCGGGACGGGCGGCAACTGGGCGGCCCGCTTCGGCGACGGCCACGAGGTCGCCGGGGACCTCACCACGGCGACGGGTTCCCTCGCCCACGCGGACGCCGCGACCGGTGACTTCAACCGGGACGGCTACACCGACGTGGCCCTCAACTACCGTGACGCGTCCGGCATCGGCAGGATCGTCTGGTTCAAGGGCTCCCGGTCGCTGGGGCTGACGAAGGCGGCGACCCTGACCGTGAAGGGCGGACGCGCCGTCGCGGCGGGCGACATCGACGGGGACGGCTACGACGACCTCGTCGTCGGTCAGCCCTACGCCTCCGAGTCCGGCGGCAACGCGGGCGGCCAGGTGACCGTGGTGCCCGGCACGTCCACCGGGCTGGGCTCGACGGGGACGCGGACGGTCCACCAGGCCACGGCGGGGGTGGAGGGCGCCTCCGAGACCTCGGACGGCTTCGGCTCCTCGGTGGCCGTCGGCGACGTCGACGCCGACGGGTACGCCGACATGCTGACCGGGGCGCCGAACGAGGACATCACCCGGGCCGGGAAGAACCGGCCGAACGCGGGGTCGGTGTGGCTGCTGAAGGGGGCCGCCGCCGGGGTGAGCGGCGCGGGGTCGGTGGCGTTCTCGCAGGACGCGCCGGACGTGGCGGGCTCGACCGAGGCCGAGGACAAGTTCGGCTCCGCGGTGTCGGGGGCGGATGTCACCGGGGACGGGTACGGCGACGTGCTGGTCGGGGTGGAGGGGGAGGACGGGGGGAACGGCACGGTGTTGTTCATGCCGTCGGTGGACGGTGTGCCGGTGGCTTCGCGGGCCGTGTACTACGGCGTCCCGCAGTTGGGGGCGTCGGAGGGCGCGCGACTCGGCCAGTTCCTGACGCCGTAGCCCGGCTTTTCCTCGCCCCCGCCGCCCCTACCCGTCCCATCCTCAAGGGGCTGCGCCCTTGACCTGCACACGTCCGTCCGGTGGGGGCTGGTCGCGCAGTTCCCCGCGCCCCTTGAGGGCCTACGGCCACTCAGGGGCGAAAGCACGGGGCGCAGCCCCTGCTTTTCAGGGGCGCGGGGAACTGCGCCAGAAGCCCCACGCACCCGCAGCCGAAAGCCGGCCTCACCCGGCCTCACCCGCCCTTACCCGGAGGGCATCGCATCGTGGCACAGCAGCCGCAACGACCCGTCCCCCGTGTAGCACCGGCGGGCCTCGTCGAAGGGGTCCCAGAAGCGGCCGTCCCAGGTGCGGACCCAGTAGCCGCCGTCCGACTCGACCCATTCGCCGCCGGCCCAGCGCACGACGACCTCACCGCCGTACGCCCCGAAACCCCGCAACGCCCCCTCCACGGCGGCGTACGGCGCTCCCTCGCGGCGGATCTCCTCGATCATCCGGTCCACCCGCCACAGGCTCTGCGTCGAGTAGTCGAGGCGTACCCGCGCCCCTTCCCGCATCATCGCCACCGCGTCGGCGGCCCACCGAAGGGGCTTCGCCGCGCTCCCGGGCCGGTTTCCTCGACTCCCCGGTGCGCCGGGGGCACCGACCGAACTGAATGTCTGCTGTGCGCTCACACTCGGGAAAGCGCCTGCACGACACGAGACGTTTCGCGATTTCGACCTGTCCCCGACACCGGTGCAGGACCGCCACACGCAGCCCCAGGACACCCACAGGACCCGCCAGGAAACGAGGTTTACCGCTGCGCCCCTCGCGCGCGCCGCGACACGACCGCCCGCAGCACCCGCCGTCCCTCCGTGGCGACACCGAGCGCCTGCCGCAGCCCCGCCGCGCCGTGCTGGGCGAGCAGTTCCAACACCGCTACCTGACGGCGCAGTTCGGCGGCGACGAGATGGGACGCGCCGTCGGTACGTCCCTCCCGGCACGCCGCCACGGAGTCGGCGCCCCCGGCGTCCAGCGGGTCGAGGAGTTGATGGATCCGCAGCGCGGAGACGGAGCACACCTCCGCCCACTCCCGCAGCCCTTCACCGGACCGCTCCCCGGGAACCGCGTCGAGCATCCGGCGGGCGAGCAGGACGACTTCCTCGCCCCCGTCACCGTCACCGCCCTCGCCGGAGCCGACGTCGGAGGGGTCCGTAGGCGTCAGCTCACCCCGAATCTTCGCGACTCGCTCTCCCCACTCCTCCCCCTCGTCCACCAGGCCCGCCCACAGTGGACGCAGGACCTCGTCGTCACCCCCGAGAAGCGGTACGCAACGGTCCAAACAAGCCAACCCACCGGCCGCCAGACCACGTTCGTCGGCCTGGGCCAACAGCTCCACCAGGCTCATCGCGCCTCCCCTAAATCCTGCTCGACCGTGCCCCGGTTATACGGAGCCCGCACTTCCCCTTACTGCGTGCGACGACGCGGGAGTGTCACAGCGGGACGACCCCGAGCCGGTCGAGCAACCGGAAGAGAATGTTTTCAGCCAGGGGGTCCGCCGGTCCAGGCTCTGCGGTCAACACCTCGACCAGGGAACGCTCGACGACGACCCGCCCCGCCTCCGCGGCCCAGGCGACGGCGCGTTCGGCGGCGTCGCGCGGTTCGAGGAAGTAGTCCTCGACCGTGAGCCCCTGACCGTCCCCCAGATAGGCGGCCATGGCACGCCGCGCGAGACACGTCGTCCACGCCCCGCTCTCCGGTGCCGCCGCCTCGACGACCACGCAGTCGCTGTCCATGACGTAGCCGAACAGCGCGGGCGCGCCCGTCTCCCGGGCGAGCGTGTTCATGTTGCCGACGTCGCCGCTGCTCCCGGAACCCCCGGCCGTCTCGGCACCGGGTGCGCCCGTCGGGTACGCCCAGATCTGCCAGCCGTCGTCCGCCGTCACACACAGCGTCATGGCCTCGGCCCCCGCCAGCGCGTCCAGCTCCGCGAGCGGCCGCTCGCTTCTGCCCACGACGTAGTACCCCCAGTACCCCATACCGGGAATAGACCACACCCGTACGGCGGTTCGCCCCCGGAATCGGGCAATCCGCCCGGATCCCCTGGACAGCCGCGAAGGAGGACGGTTTCAGAGTGCGGACACGGGCTCGGGCTCCGCACGCGGCCCGCTCCGCGCCCTGTCGTCCTGCATACGGGTGAGGGCGAGGACGAAGAGGATGGCGAACACGGCGGCGGGGACCTCGAACGCGTCCGCGAACAGCACACGTTCGGTGGCCGCCTGCAGTTCCTCCGCCGTCTCCGCCCGGCGCAGGGCCAGGCCGCTCACCTGGCTCGCCACACCGGTGATGATCCACATCGCCCACCAGGCGTTGACGAGGGCGTGCGATCGCGGCTTCGTCGACGGACTGCTGGCGTCCCAGCTGTCCAGGGCGATCCGGCGTGGGTACCAGAGGTTCACGACCGGCACGATCCAGCCCGCTATGGCCCAGCCCCGCCTCTTCTGGTGCCCGAACGGCTCGAACACCTCGGCGTTGACCCGCACCCGGTGGAACCAGACCAGGAAGACGACGACGGTGACGAGATAGGCGAGCATCTGCGCGCTGCCGGTCAGACCGGTGAGCCGGTCGGCCCGGTCCGCGTCCGCATCGACACTGAACCCGTACTCCCCCTCCGTCATCCTTCCCAGCACGTCGAGCATCACGAGGTCCGCCCACACCGCGACCAGGTCGGTCACGGCGACCACGCCGAGCAGGATCGCCACCGCACGCCCCAGCCCCACCGGTGACCGCAGCCACGCGGGGCCGTGCGGAGACTGGATCGGCAGGGCCGTGTGGGCGGGGAGCCCCGCCGCCGGGTGCGGAACGGCGGCGTGCGCGGGCGTGGGCGCCGGCGCGGGGTGCAGATCCGCCGCCTCGCACTGGCGGCACAGCTCACCGCCGGGTGCCGCGGCATAGGTCGCGCAGCGCGCACAGTTCATCGTGGAGCCCCCCGCGTGATCGGACGACCGTGATCGGGCGACCGTGATCAGTGATGGTGATTGGCGTGATCGGTGATGGTGATCGGTTGATCGGAACAGACCGAACGGCGGTCCTCCCCAGACCCTCACGCTCGGCAGCCGAACAGGCGGAACATACGGTTCACCCGCGCCGCCCGTCCACCCCTTTCCCTCTCCCTTTCCATGACGCCGATCGTCGCGCGGGCCGGTGCCGGGCGGCACGCGGGCCCGCGCCCCGGGACTCAGCTCACGCGTCCCGCCAGCTCCCGGAACTGCGCCCAGGTCAGGCCCGGCTTGCCCGGGTCCCACAGCTTCTGCGAGAGCGCCCGCAGCGGCATCCGGACGCCCGCCGCGACCTGCGCCTCGGTCTGGCGGTTCGCGAGGTCGCACCAGACGGCGAAGGAGCCGCCGAGGATCTGCTCGTCGTACTGGGCGGGCACGGCGGTGGTACCGCGCAGCACCCGGGGAGTCCAGGACTCGTAGATGCGCTGCCCGGTCGGGTAGACGAACTGGTTGGGCTCGCCGAGGACGTAGTACAGGTACTCGTCGTTGTAGTTGATCACCTGTCGGCCGGCGCTCAGGTACTCGATCGGCGGCCGGGCCCCGATCTCCTTGCCCGTCCAGTACGCGACCTGGATGGCCTTGTCCGCCTGGACCGAGCCGCCCCGGAAGAACCCGTCGTTCCAGGCCCGGACGGTCCGGTCGTGCCCGCGCATCACCTTGGCGCGGTCGTTCAGCCAGCCGGTGGCGAGGTCCGCGACGGTCGCGCCGGCGCCGTACTTCTGACGCGCGGCGGCGGCCAGCTGCGGGTACGAGGCCTCGGGGTCGGCGGCCATCAGGGCCCGGTACTCGTCGGCGCCCAGGTGCCAGTACGCGCCGTCGAACAGGTCGGCGTACTCGTCGAGCAGCTCGTCCACGACCTCGGCGGACCGGGGGTTGGAGATGTCGACGGCCCCGCTCGCGGCGACGCCCTGCGCGTTCTTCAGCTGGAGCCCCGGATTGCCCGCGATCACGGCACCCAGATGTCCGGGTGAGTCGATCTCCGGTACGACCGTGATGTGCCGGCTCTCCGCGAGGTCCAGGATCTTCCTCACCTGGGCCTTGGTGAGGTGCTGCCGGGACACCACCTCGGGGTGGCTCGCGGACTCGATCCGGAACCCCTGGTCGTCGGAGAAGTGCAGGCCGAGCTGGTTGTACTTCAGGTCACCCAGCTCACGGATGCGGTCCTCGATCCAGCCCGCCGTGAAGTGCTTGCGCGCGATGTCCAGCATGAACCCGCGCTGCGGTTTGGCCGGCTCGTCGCGGACGACGCCCTCCGGCGCCGTACCGCCGCCGCGCACCTCCTGCTTCAGGGTGCGGGTGCCGTAGAAGACCCCCGCCTCGGCGGGCGCGGCGATCCGCACGCGTCCGTCCTTCACGGTGAGGGTGTACGCCTCCGACCTCGGCGCATCGGCCCCGGTCAGCGCCAGTTCCACGTCCCCGGCCCGGGGCCGCGCCTCGCCCGCGTACGCCAGCCCCAGCTCCCCGGCGGTCAGCCGCCCCTCGTCGGCCAGCGCGGCGTTCCGTACGACGACCCGGCCCCCGTCGGCGGGCTTCCACCCGGGACCGCGTGCGGCCTCGTGCTGCCGTACGGCGGGGACGGTCCGCGGCTTCGTCGACAGGGGGTAGGTACGCGACGGCGAGGGGGACGCGGAGGGCGTGGTCCCGGCGGCGCTCACGGACGACCGCTCCGGCGACGGCCCCGAGCCGCTGGGCGTGCCCGTCCCGTCGCCCGGCCACACGGTCACGGCCACGGCGACCGCACCGCCCGCCAGCACCACTCCCGTGCCCAGGAGCAACCCTTTCGACGTGATCGCCGTCTTCCTGCGGGGTGCCCTGCGCCGGCCTCGGTTCACGACAGGCCCCCGGTCTCCGTGCCCGTCCTCGTCCCGTTCGCCGTCCACGACATCTCACACACCTCTCGCCACTCGCTGTCCCCCGGCCTCACTCCCGACTCTCCGCCGAGCCCCCTTCTCGAACCTACGACGTCCCCCCGCCCGAACCGTCCACCACAGGTTCCGAAACTCTCCCGTCCGGGTGAATTTCGGGCATCGAACGGACAGCCCATGAACCGCCTCGATAACGTGGTGGCACCTTTCGCACAGCCTGCCCAGCCGACCCCTACGCACCGCCGAGGACCCACGCTGCCTCCGCACCGTCTTCCGCACCTCCCCGGCCAGGTCGCCGTCCCGGAGCAGGCCCACACTCCCGGCCCCTCGGCCCTGGAGCGGTTCAACCACGCCCCCGCCGAGACCGCCCGGCAGGCCCTGCTCGCCTGCCTGCGCAGCCTGCGCTGGGCGCACCGCCTCACCGACCACCGGCCCTACCCGGACCTGGACGCCCTCCTCGCCGCGTCCGACGAGGCCGCGTACGACCTCACACCGGCGGACCTGGCGGAGGCCCTGGCGGGCGAGACCCTGCCCGTCCTGCCCGACGACACCTACGGCGTCGCCCACACCGCGCTCAACGCCGCGCACGCCGCGTACGAGGCCCGCTTCGGCCACGTCTTCGTCATCGCCCTGGACACCACCCACCCGGACGAGCTCCTCGACCGCACCCTGGAGGGCATCCGCTCCCGCCTCTCGAACGACCCGGAGGAGGAGCGCGTGGTGGTGGCCGAGGAACTACGCCGCCTGGCAAGAACCCGCCTGACCACCCACGTCAGCCGCACGAACACCTGCGCGGTGCCGTAGACCGCGGGAAACTGGGTTTCTTCGGGGGCGCGGGGCACTGCGCGAACAACCCCCACCCCCCGTACCCGGGAATCCAACCCGCACCCACGCCCGGCCCGCCCCACCCGGTACTCACCCTTACGTGCGCCTTTGTATGCCAGTTTGATCACACCAACCCTCCCGGCTTAAGCCAAGTGCAACGACGTCGCTACCATGGCCGGGGCCGGTGGACCGTACCCGGCCGGGTCAGACCGACAAGCAAGCCGGCCGGCCCCAATCCCCGCTCCCGGAGGGTTCTTCCGTGCCGGCTGGAACGCTGTACCGCGGCCGGGAAGGAATGTGGTCCTGGGTGGCTCATCGAGTCACCGGCGTCCTCATCTTCTTCTTCCTGTTCGTACACGTGCTGGACACCGCTCTCGTCCGTGTCTCCCCCGACGCCTACGACAAGGTCGTGGCCACGTACAAGACGCCGATCGTCGCGCTGCTGGAGTACGGCCTCGTCGCCGCCGTCCTCTTCCACGCGCTCAACGGCCTTCGGGTCATCGCCGTCGACTTCTGGTCCAACGGCCCCCGTCACCAGAAGACGATGCTGTGGTCCGTCGTCGGCATCTGGCTCGTGCTGATGATCGGGGCCCTGTACCCCGTCCTCGGCCACGCCGTCCGTGAAGTCTTCGGGAGCTGAGGCAGATGTCCGCCACTGAAACCACCGCCTCCGGCATCGGCCCCGTCGAGGGCGCCGGGGAACTGTCGGGCTACAGCCCCGACAACCCGGCCCCCGTCATCGAGCCGCCCCGCAAGCGCACCAAGAAGACCCCCCGGTCGACCCGCGGCAACTTCGAGATGGTCGCGTGGCTCTTCATGCGTCTGTCCGGCATCGTCCTGGTCGTCCTGGTCATCGGCCACCTGCTGATCCAGCTCGTCCTCGACGGCGGCGTCTCCAAGATCGGCTTCGCGTTCGTCGCGGGCCGCTGGGCCTCGCCGTTCTGGCAGACCTGGGACCTGCTGATGCTGTGGCTCGCGATGCTGCACGGCGCCAACGGCCTGCGCACGGTCATCAACGACTACGCGGAGCGCCCGAACACGCGGCTGTGGCTCAAGGGCCTGCTCTACACCGCCACGGTGTTCACCATCCTGCTGGGCACGCTGGTGATCTTCACCTTCGACCCGAACATCCGCTAGGCACGGGGCTGAGGCAACCGATCATGAAGATCCACAAGTACGACACCGTCATCGTCGGCGCCGGCGGCGCCGGTATGCGCGCGGCCATCGAGTCCACGCAGCGCAGCCGGACCGCCGTGCTGACCAAGCTGTACCCCACCCGCTCCCACACGGGCGCCGCGCAGGGCGGCATGGCCGCCGCGCTCGCCAACGTGGAGGAGGACAACTGGGAGTGGCACACCTTCGACACGGTCAAGGGCGGTGACTACCTGGTCGACCAGGACGCCGCCGAGATCCTGGCGAAGGAGGCCATCGACTCCGTCCTCGACCTGGAGAAGATGGGCCTGCCGTTCAACCGGACCCCTAACGGCACGATCGACCAGCGCCGCTTCGGCGGTCACAGCCGCAACCACGGCGAGGCGCCGGTCCGCCGGTCCTGCTACGCGGCCGACCGCACCGGCCACATGATCCTGCAGACGCTGTACCAGAACTGCGTCAAGCACGGCGTGGAGTTCTTCAACGAGTTCTACGTCCTGGACCAGCTGATCACCGAGGTCGACGGCGTCAAGAAGTCGGCCGGTGTCGTGGCGTACGAACTGGCGACCGGCGAGATCCACATCTTCCAGGCGAAGGCCGTGATCTACGCGTCCGGCGGCTGCGGCAAGTTCTTCAAGGTGACGTCCAACGCGCACACCCTGACCGGTGACGGCCAGGCCGCCGTCTACCGTCGCGGACTGCCGCTGGAGGACATGGAGTTCTTCCAGTTCCACCCGACCGGCATCTGGCGCATGGGCATCCTGCTGACGGAGGGCGCCCGCGGTGAGGGCGGCATCCTCCGCAACAAGGACGGCGAGCGCTTCATGGAGAAGTACGCGCCGGTCATGAAGGACCTCGCGTCCCGTGACGTCGTGTCCCGCTCCATCTACACGGAGATCCGTGAGGGCCGCGGCTGCGGTCCCGAGGGCGACCACGTCTACCTCGACCTCACGCACCTCCCGCCGGAGCAGCTGGACGCCAAGCTCCCGGACATCACCGAGTTCGCGCGGACCTACCTCGGGATCGAGCCCTACACGGACCCGATCCCGATCCAGCCGACCGCGCACTACGCCATGGGCGGCATCCCGACGAACGTCGAGGGTGAGGTCCTCAGCGACAACACCACCGTCGTCCCCGGTCTGTACGCCGCCGGTGAGGTCGCCTGTGTCTCCGTGCACGGCGCCAACCGTCTCGGCACCAACTCGCTGCTCGACATCAACGTGTTCGGGCGCCGGGCGGGCATCGCGGCCGCCGAGTACGCCCAGAAGGCGGACTTCGTCGAGCTGCCGGAGAACCCGGAGTCCCTGGTCGTCGAGCAGATCGAGCGGCTGCGCTCCTCCACGGGCAACGAGCGCGTGGCGGAGCTGCGGCGCGAGCTGCAGGAGACCATGGACGCCAACGTCATGGTGTTCCGCACCGAGCAGACGATCAAGACGGCCGTCGAGAAGATCGCCGAGCTGCGCGAGCGCTACAAGAACGTGGCGATCCAGGACAAGGGCCGCAGGTTCAACACCGACCTGCTGGAGGCCGTCGAGCTGGGCAACCTGCTCGACCTGGCCGAGGTCATGGCCGTCTCCGCGCTGGCCCGCAAGGAGTCCCGCGGTGGTCACTACCGCGAGGACTACCCCAACCGCGACGACGTCAACTTCATGCGTCACACCATGGCGTACCGCGAGGTCGGCGACGACGGCTCCGAGACCGTCCGCCTCGACTACAAGCCGGTCGTCCAGACCCGCTACCAGCCGATGGAGCGTAAGTACTGATGGCTACCCCCGTTCTGGACAAGGTCGAGGCGGACTCCGCCGCCTCCCCTTACATCACGGTCACGTTCCGCGTGCGCCGCTTCAACCCCGAGGTCGCGGCCGAGGCGGTCTGGGAAGACTTCCAGCTGGAGATCGACCCCAAGGAGCGCGTCCTCGACGGTCTGCACAAGATCAAGTGGGACGTGGACGGCACGCTGACGTTCCGTCGTTCCTGCGCCCACGGCATCTGCGGGTCGGACGCCATGCGGATCAACGGCAAGAACCGTCTGGCCTGCAAGACGCTGATCAAGGACATCAACCCCGAGAAGCCGATCACGATCGAGCCCATCAAGGGCCTCACGGTCCTCAAGGACCTGGTCGTGGACATGGAGCCGTTCTTCCAGGCGTACCGGGACGTGATGCCCTTCCTGATCACGAAGGACACCAACGAGCCGACGCGTGAGCGGTTCCAGACCGCCGAGGACCGTGAGCGCTTCGACGACACCACGAAGTGCATCCTCTGCGCCGCGTGCACGTCCTCGTGCCCGGTGTTCTGGAACGACGGCCAGTACTTCGGTCCGGCCGCGATCGTCAACGCCCACCGCTTCATCTTCGACTCGCGCGACGAGGCCGGCGAACAGCGGCTGGAGATCCTCAACGACCGTGACGGCGTGTGGCGTTGCCGTACGACGTTCAACTGCACGGACGCCTGCCCGCGCGGTATCGAGGTCACCAAGGCGATCCAGGAGGTGAAGCGGGCGCTCATCACGCGCCGCTTCTGATC
Source organism: Streptomyces sp. ATCC 21386 (assembly GCF_018728545.1). Classification (NCBI taxonomy): domain Bacteria; kingdom Bacillati; phylum Actinomycetota; class Actinomycetes; order Kitasatosporales; family Streptomycetaceae; genus Streptomyces; species Streptomyces sp. ATCC 21386. The sequence continues at coordinate 1,139,993 of NZ_JAAVVL010000001.1, read as the reverse complement.
CGCCTCCGCAACGCATGAGGAAGGCCCGCAGGATCACCTGCGGGCCTTCCTCGTGCTCGGGGCGTGCACGGCGGGCGTGCGGCCCGTGCGTGCGCACGCACGAGGGCCCCGTCCCCGCGCGGAGCCTTGGGGGAAGCTCCGGGGTGGACGAGGCCCTTCGGTCGATCACCTGAGCGGCGATCCTCCGCACTCAGCCGCGCAGGACACGACCCTGCGAGTCGGTGCGGTCGTTGCTCGTGAGGAACAGGATGCCGTCGATCAGGGACCAGAAGCCCAGACCACCGCAGGTGAGGAGCTGGGCGACGCCCACGCCGACGGAACCGACGTAGAAACGACCGATGCCGAGCGTGCCGAGGAAGAGCTGCAGGATGCCCGCGACGATCTTCGACTTGTCGGAGTACGGGCGACCCTGCGGGTCGTGGCCGAAGGGAGCGTCAGGGGTGGGGACGGTCATGGAAGTAACTCCTGGATTACTGACTGAGATACCGAAGCGGATTGCTCCGGGAGCGATCACAGGAGGAAAGGCGTGGCAGAGAACGTGCTGCGTCCGGGCACGGCGAACACCGGCCAGCGATCGAGCACGACGTAATCCCCCGTCATCCCCCCTGTAGCGGTTGCAGCGTAATGAGACGTGAGGGGCGGATGGGAGTGGATCAGGGCGATCGTTCCGATTCCGTGATCCGATTCCAGCCAACTTGCGACAACTGAGCAAGATAAAGCGGGCGTAAGGGATTTACGGGTGCGGCGCGGGCTCGGCGCGGGCCGACTCAGCGCCGATCGGCTCGGTACAGATCGGCTCAGTGCAGATTGCGGACGATCGTCCACGTCACGGCGATGCCCAGGATCAGAGCCTGGGTGCGGGGCTTGAGCGCGGGGCGCCAACGGCGGCCGCGCAGCCCCTCGAAGGCCCAACGGCCGAGCAGGGCGAGCGCGAAGGGCGCGGCGAGCAGCAACATCCGGTTGTCGTGCCAGGCCGCGGTGAACTGGCCGTGCATCAGGTCGTACACCATGCGGGTGCCGCCGCAGGCGGGGCAGAGCAGCCCGGTGACGTAGCGGAACGGGCACTGGGGCAGCAGGTGGCCGGGCTCGTGCGGGTTGGTGCCGTACAGGTACGCGGCGCCCGCCAGCCCGGCGGCGGCCACCGCGAGGGGGGCTGCCGCCGGATGCCGGAGGGTGCTGAGGCCGCGCTCAGCCACGCAGGACACGTCCGTTGGAGTCCGTGGTGTTGCTGCTGGTGAGCAGGATGATGCCGTCGACCAGCGCCCAGATGCCGAGGCCGCCGCAGGTGAGGAGCTGCGCGACACCGAGACCGACGTGACCGATGTAGAAGCGGCCGACACCGAAGGAGCCCAGGAAGAGCGAGAGGATGCCCGCGACGATCTTCGACTTGTCGGAGTACGGGCGGCCGTACGGGTCGTACCCGTACGGGGCGTTGGGGTCGCCCGTGTACGCGCCGCCCGGCGTCGGGGGCACCTGGTAGCCGCCCTGGGGGTAACCGCCCTGCTGCGGGTAGCCGCCCTGCTGGGGGTAGCCGTAGCCGGGCTGGCCCGCGCCCGGCTGCTGGTAGCCGCCCTGCGGAGCCCCGTACGGGCCGGCGCCCGGCTGGCCGGGGGCGGCGTTCGGGTACCCGTATCCGGGCTGCGGCGGCTGCGGGGGCTGAGCGGGCTGCTGAGGCTGCTCGGTCACGGTACTGACTCCTGCGTGTTGTTTGCTTGAGCGGCTGAAAAACTCACTATGGGCTGTCCGTCATATTGCAGGAGGGGAGGGCCCGGAGAGAAGTTGTTACTTCGACCGGTCCCGCCCCGACTCCCGCATGTGGGCGGAGTCACAGCCCCTGATCGCAGTTGGCTGAGGATCGTCGGGTCCGTGATCTCCGTGTCCTTGGCGAGCAGCATCGCCTTGCTGAGGATGACTGCGAGCATACGGTCGCCCTCGTAGGGGAGACAGCCGGTCTGCGGGGTTCCGTTCCTGCCGTTGGGGCCCAACTGGCAGGACCGACAGTCAGCCCAGATCCTCCGACATGGGCCCGTACTCCTCCCACCCCTCCGGGTCCTTCTCCACGGCGTCGAGCAACCGGCCGAACGCCACCTCCTCGTAGAGGACGCCGGAGTACGCCTCACGAACCCTGTTTCCGTTGATGACGGCGGTGGGCGTGCCGGAGGCCTCCCGATCGAAGACCTTCTCGGACCTGGCCACGAAGTCGCGGTACTTCATTGTTCTGACGGCGGAGTCGAACGCCGGGCCGCGCAGGCCCTCCACCTCGGAGGCGAGTTCGAGCAGATACGCGTCGGTGAAGCCGTCGACGATCTCCTCGGGCTGGTTCTCGTAGAGCACGGCGTGGTACTCGGCGAACTTGTCCTCCTCCAACGCGGCCCGCAGCGCGTTCACCGCCTTCTTCGAGCCACTGCCGCCCAGATTGTCGTCCAGGAAGGAAGCGAGGGTGTACTCGGCCACCACCCTGCGCGCGAGCGTCCGCTCACGCGCGGCGGGGCCGCCGGTCCGCTCGTACTCCTCGCAGACGGGGCAGCGCAGATCCTCGTAGAGACGGAGGGTGACGGGCGCGTGGGGATCCCCGACGCGGATCGTCGTACCGTCGGCGTCCAGTTCCTCCGGCACCTCCCGCAGGTCGCCGTACGCGGGCCTCCGCTCCGCCCAGGCCGGTCGCTCACCGCATCCACCGAGCAGCAGCCCCAGTGCGACGGCCACCACGGCCGTCATCCGTCTCCTCCGCGCACCCACCATCGACGCCCACCGCTTCGCCTCAGTGAAATGGCCGACCGGGACGAACAAGTGCGCACCGAGCAAGGGGGCGCGCGACGAAGAGTGACGCGATCTCAACGGCGACAGCGCCAGGGCTCTTCTCGGGTCGTGAGCCGCGCGACGGGGGGTAGCCCGGAGGGCACTCGATCGGGTGATCCACGTCCGGCCGACGGCACGGTTGGCGGCCAGTACACCAGAGTACTAGTATGCACATGTACTACATGGTGATGGCTAATGGCCTGGCATCTTGAAATGCCGGAGAGGTGCGCGACTGGTTGCACGGATTACGTAAGGACGACCGCACCACGGCGCGGCTGGTGGGCCAGGCGATTCAAGCCCTCGTGGAGGAGGGTCCGGATCTCGGACGCCCTCTCGTGGATCGGATCAAAGGTTCCGCCCTGCATCACCTCAAAGAACTGCGACCCGGTTCGGCCGGAGACACGGAGATCAGGATCCTCTTCGCCTTCGATCCCGAGCGCAGCGCGGTACGGCTGGTCGCCGGCGACAAGGCGGGACGATGGACAGCGTGGTATCGCCGCGCGATCCCTCTGGTCGAGGAACGCTATACCGAGTGGCTGGACCACCTGGCCCGGCGACGTCACGAGGAGGCAGAGCGATGACAAGCTTCCACTCATGGGACGAGGTCAAGGAGGAGGTCTTCGACACCGAGGACCTGGACGAGATCATGGCGGGCGCCCGGCGCATGGTCGCCGAGGCACGTGCGCACCGGCTGGCCGAGATGCGCAGGCAACTCGGTCTCACCCAGCGCGAGATGGCCGACCGCATGCACGTGCGTCAGGAACGGGTATCCGCCATCGAACGCGGCAGGACCGAGTCCGCAGAGGTAGGGACGGTCGCGGCTTACGTGGAGGCACTGGGCGGGGAGCTGGAGATCGTCGCGAACTTCAACGGGACCCGGGTGGTCGTGGCGTAGCCCGGCGCCAACGCCCCTCCCCTCGGGTCGCGGCGGTACATCGCCGCTTGGCTGGATCGCGTCCGACGTCCGTGACTGATGGGGCAGTTGACCACACACTGCCCCCATGACCCCCATGACCAACCTGCGGAAAGCCGCGGCCGCACTGTCGGCCGCGGCCGCGATCCTGATCGCGACACCCCCCACAGCCTCGGCAACCCCCGCCCCGCACGCCCCCTCCAGTCACACGTACGGCGGCACGCTCGCCCGGGAGAACTTCGACCGCCTCCCCCTCGGCCCGGTGACACGGGGCCGAGGCTGGACCACCGACACCTCCGACGGCACCCTCACCGTCGTCCCCAGCTCCACCGGCCACGGCCGTGAACTCCGCGTCCACACCGAGGGCAACGGCCGCGCCTTCGTGGTCCTGTCCGACCTCGCCCCGCGCGGCAACAGCTTCTGGGCCCGTATGCGGCTACGCGTGACCGAGTTCCCGACCGCCCCCGACTGGGCCCACTGGACCCTCGCGGAGGCCTCCGGCCCCGACTCCCCCACCCTGGTCCGCCCCCTCGGCGGCCAGTACGCCCCCACCGACAAGGGCAATTTCTGGGGCGTCGGCTCGGACCTGGGCCCGACGGGCGACTGGACCAACTGGAAGACGTCGACCCCGGCGGTCGCCGGCAAGTGGCAGTGCGTGGAATTCCACCTGGACGCCACGGACAACCGCGTCACGGTCTACCTCGACGGCGCACCCCAGCCCGACCTGACCGTCTCCACCACCCAACATGGCGGCACTACGGACGACTTCATCTTCCCCACCTTCGACAAACTGAAGCTGGGCTGGCAGCTGTACCAGTCGAACCCCGCACCGGCGGCGTTCGAGATGAGGTTGGACGACATCGCGGTGAGCGCCCATCGAACAGGCGGCTGCAACGCCTGACCACTACGAACCACGCGCAGCGCTCCCATAGTCCAGAGGCGTCAGCATAGGCGGCAGCGTCGAGAGTTGCCTTTTCCGCGTGGAACAGGGCGTCGACCTCGTCGTGATCAAGGAGCTCCTCGGCCACGCCCACATCGGCGTCACCGCCGGCGTCTACGCCCATGTCCGACTCCGCCTCCAGCGCGACGCCATCGACACTCTGAGCCATGCGCTCGGCAGCCGGGAAGACGACCCCGACGACCCACCAGCCGCAGCCGTCGTCCGCTGAGGTTGCCGTCACCGTTGCCGTCAAACGACTCAGAAGCCCCACCAGAACAAACTCTGGTGGGGCTTCCGGCGATATAACTATTTTGCGGATTGGCGCAACGCGACACAATGCCACGCTGACATTGCGACATTATGCACTTCCACCACGCCGGGGCCTGCGCACTGTCCGCTCGCTCCGCACCCTGGCGCCTGGTTCGCTATTCTACCGGATTCGGCACCAATTCCTGAAAATTTCCTTTCGCCAGGGCTTCGACGGTCCTGCGGATCTCGGCCTTTGTTACCGATCGGACGACCAGCAAGTTAGGAACGGCGAAATACGCGCGATCCGAATCCAGCTCATCATCGAGTTCTTGAACCAGGCGAGTCCGGTCGTAGACCGCAAGTTCGAAGGATCGATTCCCTGCACTCACGACCACTCCCACCAGATAGCCTTTGGCCTCGGTCTCAGCCTCATAGCCATCGAGATAATCGGGAAATCTTACGTCGTATGTCGCCAAGTTCATCCGCCTCCACCGCACATGCACCGAATTTTCGATAGCTCCTCAGCGTACCTCGCCGGGGTTAGATTTGCTCCTGGCGCAGGTACGATTTCATAATGCCTCAAATACTTGCCTCGTTGAATGACTCGAAGCGTGTCAGGCATGGATGCCGGATTAATTCCATGTGACTCGAAACCACGGCTCGTGATACTTCCAGGATTATCGAACAAGGAAACGCCGTGCGTTTCCTTAACGAATCCTGTTGCGGGGTCCACCTTGTAGTCGTTCGGTCTCGGCGCAAAGCTCGGCCCGCCGCCCTTGGCCCCGCGGTAATACTCCGCTGGCCCGCAGTTGGAATTGTGCACGAGAACGGGTGTCTTGCCCGCCAGCACATAGTACGTGTGCTACGCGACCACGCTCTACCTGCTTCTTTGCAGGTCAGCGGGGTTTTAACGGTGCGTCGGGGTCCGTGATTGTGCGCTGATGTCCGTGGTTGTTGCCGTCACTACTGCCGTCAGAGGACTGGACCACTGATCCTGTGGGCGGCTGCCGACGGGCTATTCGGTGCCGAGGATGCGCAGGCCATGGTGGGTCCTGAAGTCCTCGTAGTCCTTGAGGTTGAGCGTGGCCAGCGGCAGGTCATAGGTGAGGCAGCACGCCGCGATCCACATGTCGTTGATCGGGCGGGGGCGTCCGCGCTGGATGCCGGCGGCCGACAGTCGGCCCCACATCGCCGCGACGGGTTCGTCGCCGGGAAGAATGGGGATGCCGGAGAGCCAGTCGGCCAGTTCCTGGCGGCTTCGGGAGCCCCAGTGCCGGATCTCGGTCCACTTGGTCAGCTCGCCGAAGGTGACGAAGGTGATCAGCGGCTTCCGGCCGATCAGGCGAGTAGCCAGCGGACCGGTGAGCTTGCGCTTGTGGGTCAGCGAGGCAACGTCGGTGTCGAGGATGACGGGCTGCACGGCGGCGGCTCAGGCCACGTCGCGGTGGCGCTCGGCGTACGTGAAGGCCAGGAACTCCTCCAGCTCCTCATCCGACTCGAAAGTGTCGGCGGCGAGGTCGTCCAGGGAGCGGATCGGCTGGGTGTTCTTGGCCGCGAGGAGTTCCTCGACTGACAGGCGGGGCCTGATCGGCGGGTAGGCGGGGTGGTCCGCGTCGGGTGTGCTCATCGGGACCTCCACCGGGGCATGCTGCGGGCTGACAGAGCTCAGCATACGGGGCGGAACTCCCGGGGACACCGGGCTTTCACCCGTCCGTACCGCCACCCGAACGGCCGTCCGTTCGACGCCCCGGGTGTCGGTGCTCGTAGGAAGGCTCCCGGCTCGCCATTGGCGTAGTCGGTGACCGGTGGGCACCGTACCTGTCCTGGCTGGCCGTGGCCTACGCGGATGCGGATCTGCCGGGGAGGGCCCCCTTCAGGCGTCGGGGTGGCGGCGCGGAGGCCGGGCCGGGAAGGGGAGGGGCCTGCCGAGAGGGCCGACCCGCCGGGAGCACTGCTCCCCGCCGCAGACGGGGCTGGCCCCCACCCTCGGTGAGCCCCGTGCGACGCACGTGAGGGTCGGCCCCCTGACCGGTCCTACGCCTGCGATCCGGCCGTAGGACGGTCACAGGCGACAACTTGCTCTGCCAGGAGCCCGATTCCGGTCAGCCCAGCGAGCCGGCCGGTTGCCGCTCCCGCCGCCCGACCGCCCGTCGGCTCGGCCTCCAGTAGCGCCTGATCCCGGTGAGTGAACGGCGGGTCTGTCGGCGACGGCGGCCAGCCCTGGCGAGCCAGGCCCGCCTTGAACCTCGTAGAGAAAATCTGAACGCGCACCCCGGGCCACCTGTGTGTCCGGTCCCGGGTGATGCTTGACAGTTCGATCCCAGCTGATGGTTGACAGTGGCCGTGATCGGCTTTTCTGTGCACGTCGTTGCGGCGTGTGGCGGGAGGCCGGGATTGGCGCTGGTGGAGTTGTCGGTTGTCGAGCAGAGATACCGGGCGGTCCTGGCCGTGCTGGCGGGTGCGACCGTGACCGAGGTGGCCGCTCAGCTGGGCGTCTCGCGGCAGACGGTCAGTGGGTGGAAGTCGAGGTATGCGGCCGCGGGCCTGGCAGGTCTGGCAGACCGGTCACGTAGGCCGGCCTCGTGTCCGCATCAGGCGTCCGCCGAGGTGGAAGCGGCCGTGTGTGAGCTGCGGCGCAAGCATCCGCGGTGGGGTCCGCGGCGGATCGCTCACGTGCTGGAGCGGTCCGGGACGGTGGCGCCGGTGCCGTCGCGGATGACCGTTTATCGGATCCTGGTCCGCCATGGGCTGGTCGAGCCGGGGGTCCGGCGCCGGAAGCGGTCGGATTACAAGCGCTGGCAGCGCGAGCGTGCGATGCAGCTGTGGCAGATGGACATCGTCGGCGGAGTCATGCTGGTCAACCCGGTGACCGGCGAGCTGACCGAGGCGAAGATCGTGACCGGCGTGGATGACCATTCCCGGTACTGCGTGATCGCGTCGGTGGTCGAGCGGGCGACCGGACGGGCGGTCTGCGCGGCCTTTGCCCGGGCCCTGCAGATGTTCGGGGTGCCGGAAGAGGTGCTGACCGACAACGGAAAGCAGTTCACCGACCGGTTCGGCCGTGGTGGTGAGGTGCTGTTCGACCGGATCTGCCGGGAGCACGGGATCGCGCACCGGCTGACCCAGCCGGCGTCGCCGACCACGACGGGCAAGGTTGAGCGGTTCCATCAGACGCTGCGGCGTGAACTCCTCGACGACTGCGGTCCGTTCGAGAGCATCAGGGAGGCTCAGGCGGCGCTGGACGAGTGGGTGCAGGAGTACAACTCCGATCGTCCGCATCAGGCGCTGGACATGCACTCTCCCGCCGACCGGTTCACCCCGGTCCCCGAGCAGGAACGGAATGTGCTGGGCCTGAAGATCCCCGGCGTGCTCGCGCTGGTGCCGCAGCAGCGAACGGCTCCCGCGGCGGTGCCGGATCCGGTCGGGGTGGTACCTGCTTCTGTCCCTCTTCCTGAGGTGGTGCAGGCGGACGAGGGTGGGCCGGTGGAGTTCGAGCGGGTGGTGCCTGCGAGTGGGAATCTGCAGGTCGCGGGCAAGCAGTTCTGGCTCGGTCCGGCCCGTTCGGGGCTGACGGTGATGTTCTGGGCCGACACTTCGGTGATCCATCTGCTGATCGCCGGGACGCGGATCAAGAGCGTGCGGTCGCACCTGTCGGTGGCGGATCTCGCGCAGCTGGCCGCCCGGGGTGGACGTGCGGCCGGGCCGCCGCCGCTGCCTGCCGGGGACGGGGTCGCGTTCGAGGTGGACCGAGCGGTGAACAACAGCGGACTGGTGGGCCTGGCCGGGCATCAGGTGCTGGCGGCGGAGATCCTGGGCGGCCGCCAGGTGGGTATCCGGATCGACGACGAAACGCTGTCGTTCTTCGACCCGGCCTCTCGGGATGCTGAGGGTGCGACCCAACCCGCTGACCAGCGAGGAAGTCCGCGGACTGCGCGGTCTGCGTCCGGCCGGCCCGCCGCCACGGCCCCGCGTGGAGCCGGTCAGCGTGCAGCGACGGATCAGCGCGGTCGGCACGATCATGGTCTGCCGACAGACCGTCCCGCTCGGCCGCCCCTACGCCGGCCAGACCGTGACCGCACACGTGTCGGACACGACGATCAGCGTCGAGCTGGACGGCCAGATCCGCGTGATCCGCCGCACGACCGATGTCCCGGTCCGTAACGTGAAAGCGAACAAGCCCCACGGGGCTTCCCATGTTTCCTAGGCCTACCGTCAAGCCTCAGGTGGGACCAGAACGTCGTGCATCAGCTGGGACCCGACACCCCGGGCCACCCCGGGCCACCTGTCGGGCAGGTCAGTCGCTCTGCTCTCCGTTGCCCGCTTCCAGAACCGCGACGCGGGCGCGGAGCTCGGCGAGCTGCTCGACCGCCTCGGCCAGCGCCTGCTCCAGTGCCTCGACGCGGGCCGCCGTCCCGCCTGCGGGTGACGTCACTTCCGGGTGATCGAGGTCATCCGCGTCAGCCAGGTCGTGGTGGGCGACGAAGGCACCCTTGCCCGGGCGGGATACCGCCCAGCCGTCCTGCTTCAGCAGGGCCATGGCCTTCTGCACGGTCAGGCTGGAGGCCCCGAACTCCCGCATCAACGCGGTCTGCGTCGGCAGCGCGTCGCCCGGCTTCAGCCGCCCGGAGTTGATCTGCTCCCGCAGGGTCTCGGCGATGACCTCGAACGTCAACTGCACCCCGCCGACCGCCGGCCTGCGCCCGCGCCGCGTCGCCATCACGCCCGCCACCCCGCCGCCTTCCGTGCCCGCTATCAGCTATTTCCGGCCCGCCCAAACCGGGAAACCGGCCCCACACTACCCGCGTCCCACCGCCCACAGAAAGGAATGAGGAGGGATGCACTTGAATGCGCCAGTGACCCGATGTTAACGTCACGCACCCGCCGGTGATCACCACCGCGCCCACGCCGACCAGACCCCGCCGGTCCCGGCGTCCGCGCCCGGCTACGAGGCGCCCCGTTCCCCTGTGAGCCGATCGCCTCGGCCTGCCCGCGCACACCGCGCCGCCCCTCCTTACCGAGGGGGCCCCAAGCCCCGCCTCGCTGACGCAGATCGTGTCCACGGGAGACGTCACCGGCGACGGCCGTACCGACTTCTTCGCCACCGCGGGCGACGAACTCTGGGCTCTCACCGGCTACCACGGCGCCACGATCGACCAGGCGATCCGGCTGTCCGGTTCCGCCTGGACCGAGCGCGACATCGTCACCGTCCTGGACATCACCGGCGACGGCGTGACGGACATGGTGTACCGCACGGACGAGCACGCCCAGCTCATGCTCCGCAAGGGCAAGGCGGCGAGCGGCGGCGGCACCGATCTGGACTCCCTGTCCTCCGGCGTCGACTCCTCCGGCGGCACCGACCTCGAGTACGGTTCCGCCGGCTGGTCCAACGCCAACATCCCGCTGCTGATCGGGACCCCGGACGCCAACGGGGACGCCGTTCCCGACGTCTGGACGGTGCGTTCGGACGGTTCGGTCCGCTTCTACGTCGGCGGCAAGACCGCCCTGGCGGGCTCGGGCACGGAGATCGTGGCGCCCGCGAGCTACTGGAAGACCCGGATCGCCATCGGCTGACCGGAGCGAGAGTGGGGAGGGGGCCGGCCGCGGACAGCCGCGGTTCGGCCCCTTTGCCACAACCCTCCCCACCTCCCCTGCCCCGCCGTCCCCCGACCGCGCACGCGCGTGCTGTCGTTCCCGTCGTTGCGCCAGCCGACGCTCTAATCTGACGACATGTCAGACAAAGAGTCATACGAGCCGCACGGTCTGCTCGGTTTCGACAACGTCCTCCTCCCCGTCGGCGACCTCGCCGAGGCCGTCTCCTTCTACGAGCGGGCCGGCTTCGAGGTCGGGTTCCGGCTGGACGAGGCCGGGATCGCGGGGCTGAAGGTCGGCAAGGAGACGCCCGGACTGCTGCTGCGAGTGGAGGAAGAGTTGCGGCAGCGGCCGCCGGTGTGGGCGTCCGCGCGGGTGTGGCTGGAGGTGCCCGACGCGCGGGCCGCCGCGCGGGCCCTCGCGGCGGCGGGTGTGCCGCCGCTCGACGCCCCCTTCTCCGTCGCCACCGGATGGACCGTCGAGTTCGCGGATCCCTGGGGGAACGTCATCGGCCTCACGGACTACAGCAAGCGGCCGGAACTCGCCCGCACCGGATGATCGATCGGCCGTCCACCCGCCCGCCCCCAATCGCTTGAACGTGTTCAAAAACAGCGCTACAGTCTCCCCCAGGACGCTTTGAACGCGTTCAAGAATGCCACTGAGGGGTGGGGACATGGATCTCACGGTCGTCGCGTACGTCGTCTATTCGCTGGTCAGCGTGGGGCTGACGGTATGGGTGGCGCGTACGCTCAGTCGGAACGGGCGGATCTTCCTCTCGGACGTGCTGCGGGGGAACGAGACGCTCGCGGACGCCGTGAACCATCTCCTGGTGGTCGGGTTCTATCTCGTGAACCTGGGCTTCGTGGCGCTGTATCTGAACGCCGACGGGGCCATCACCAGCCCCCGTGAGGTGTTCGAGGCCGTGTCGGCGAAGCTCGGCGTGGTGCTGCTCGTGCTCGGCGCGCTGCACCTGGGGAACGTGTTCGTGCTGAACAAGTTCCGGCGGCGGGGCGTCATGGAGCGGGAGCAGCTGCCGCCGGTCCCGCCGCAGGGCTGGGTCGCTCCGGCCGCTCCGACCGGGCGCGCATGAGCGCCGCGGCCGGGCCGGTCGCCGTGGACCGGGGCGCCGAGCGCGTCCCGGTCCACGGGCTCACCGTGCTGTACGACGCCGGGTGCGGGCTGTGCGCCTTCCTGCGGGAGTGGCTGGGCAGACAGCGGCAGTTGGTTCCGCTGACGTTCGTCGCGGCAGGCTCACAGGAGGCACATCTGCGGTTCCCGTCGCTCGATCACTCGGCGACGCTGGAGGAGATCACGATCGTGGGGGACGGCGGGCAGGTGTACCGGGGGTCCGCCGCCTGGATCGTATGCCTGTGGGCGCTGCGCAAGCACCGGCCGCTCGCGCACCGGCTGAGCACCCCGGCGGGTGCCCGGCTCGCCCGCACCGCCGTGCTCACCGCCGCGAAGTGGCGGGGCGCCCACCGGCAGCCCGGCTCCGGTTACGGGAGCGGCGGGGCCGAGCCGACGGGATGGGCGTACGACCGGCGGTACGGGTGGGTGTACCGGACTCCCGGAGACTGCGACACCGGTACCTGCCCGACTCGTTAGGCTCTGCCCGTGCCCGCAGCGAACGACAGCCCCAGCCCAGAGCCCTTCGACGACCAGCTCGACGCGGAGCCCGGCGGCCCCGGGTCGGCAGCGTCCGTGGCCGATGGCTCCGGCCCCGGGGACGGCAAGGAGCAGTCCGGCACCCGGGGCACCGCCAAGTCCGAGCAGACCCGCGCGCTGATCCTTCAGACCGCGCTGCGGCTCTTCCAGGAGCGCGGGTACGACAAGACGACGATGCGGGCCATCGCGAAGGAGGCCGGTGTCTCTGTCGGCAACGCGTACTACTACTTCGCCGGCAAGGAGCATCTGATCCAGGGGTTCTACGACCGGATCGGCGCGGAGCACCTGGTGGCGGTGCGGCCCGTGCTGGAGCGGGAGAAGGATCTGGAGGCGCGGATCGCCGGGGTGCTCAAGGCGTGGCTGGACGTGGCGGAGCCGTACCACGAGTTCGCGGCGCAGTTCTTCAAGAACGCGGCCGATCCGCAGAGCCCGCTCAGCCCCTTCTCCCCCGAGTCGGCGGGGCCTCGCGAGGAGTCCATCGCCATCCACCGCGAGGTGCTCGCCGGGTCCAAGGCCAAGGTTCCGGACGAACTTCGGGGCATTCTGCCCGAGTTGATGTGGCTCTCCCTCATGGGGCTCGTCCTGTACTGGGTCTTCGACCGGAGCGAGGGGCGCGCCCGCAGCTACCGGCTGGCCGAGCGGGGGGCCCGGCTGACCACCCGGGGTGTCTCGCTGGCCCGCTTCCGGGCACTGCGGCCGCTGGTCCGCGAGGTGCACGAGCTGTTCACGGACTTCCTGCCGGGGATGACGAAGGGGGTTCCGGATCCTGGGGACAAGGGGCGGGCGGCGGAGTGATCACTTTCGGGTGAACGGGATCGAACGGGACATTGCTCGTCGGGCCTGCTTACCATGATGGTCTCGACACCAGCCCATGGGAGGCGCGTGATGTCCGCAGCAGCTGTCGAGCGGTCGCATGAGGAGCGGGCGCTGATCGCCGAAGCGAACCACATCATGGAGAGCGTTCCGGGCCTCCGCGTCGAGATCATCGGAGACCAGATCCTCGTGAGCCCCGCACCGGACGGCCCTCACTCCGAGGCGCTGATGCTGTTCGCCGCCCCCTTCATGCAGCTGGGCCTGGTGCGTGCGCTTCCGGGCATCGGCCTCTGGCTGCCCAGCGGCCCCGAGGACTACGCCATCCCCGATCTGTCGGTCGTCGACGACGACTACCGCGATCACCTGGTGGAGAACAGCTGCTACGACCCGATGTGCTTCCGCCTGGTCATGGAGGTCACCTCCAGCAACTGGAAGACGGACCTGCAGACGAAGGTCACCCACTACGCCAAGGCCCGCGTCCCCGTCTACGTGATCATCGACCGCAAGCACCAGCGCCTCCACGTCCTGACCGATCCGGCGCGGGGCAGCTACGCCAAGCACGGCATCCACATCCCCGGGGAGCTCGTCACGCTCCCCGAGTCCGTGGGCGGCAAGGTCGTGCTTGACGTCGAGCGTCTCCTCAAAGCCGGTCTGTCCTGAACTAGTTGACCGCGTCCACCTCCCCCTCCGCCAGCTCCACGTCGTACACCAGCGGCCCCTCCCCCACGACCACCTGACGCGTACCGGACGCGGACGTCGCTGAGGGCGCCGCCAGCAGATAGGGGCCCGGACCGGGGGCGGCCACGATGTACGAGCCGTCCGCCAGGGATGTCACCCGGTCCAGCTGACGGCCGCCTCGCGACAGCAGAATCACCTCGACACCCTCGACCGGCTCGCCCTCCGCCGTGCGGACGAAGCCATGGATCGCGGAGGCGTGGTCTTCCCCGTTCGCCGAGGGCGGCTGAACCGCCGGAGGCGCTTCCTCCCTCGGCTCCACCGCCAGGTGCGGCAACCGCCTCTCCAGCCCGGCCGGCAACCACCAGTTCGCCTTGCCGAGCAGATGCATCACGGCCGGCACCAGGGCCGTGCGGAGGACGAAGGCGTCCAGGGCGACGGCGGCGGCCAGGCCGATGCCGGCCATCGCGGCCTCCAGTTCGCCGCTGAGGACGAACGCGCTGAAGACGCAGATCATGATCAGGGCCGCGCAGTTGATGACCCGGCTGGTCTCGGCGAGGCCGACGCGGACGGCGCGGGCGTTGTCCTTGGTGTGGACCCACTCCTCGTGCATCCGGCTGACCAGGAAGACCTGGTAGTCCATGGAGAGGCCGAACAGGAGCGAGAGCATGATGACCGGGAGGAACGCGGCGATCGGGCCCTCCTTGCCGATGCCGAGGAGTTCCGTTCCCCAGCCCCACTGGAAGATCGCCACCAGCACCCCGAAGGACGCGGCCGCCGCGACGAGGTTCATCAGCGCGGCCGTCAGGGGCACCATCAGGGAGCGGAAGGCGACCAGCAGGAGCAGGAAACCCAGCGCGATGATCGCCGCGATGAAATAGGGGAGGCGGTCGCCCGTCACCGAGGCGAAGTCCTTCGAGACCGCCGTCACCCCACCCACATGGGCCTCGGCCCCGGACGCCGGGATGACGTCCTCGCGCAGCCGGTCGATGAGCCGGTCCGTCTCCTCCGCCTGCGGTGACGTCGTGGGGACGACCTGGATCACCGTGACGCCGTTCGTGGGCGGAGCGGCGGCCACCTGGGCCACTCCCTCGGTGGACTCGATGCGCGCGAGCAGCCCCTCGGTGTCGGTGCCGTCCACGACGACCTGGAGGGGGCCGTTGAAGCCGGGGCCGAAGCCCTCCGCCAGCAGGTCGTAGGCCTGGCGGGTCGTCGTGGTGTCGCTGTGGTTGCCCTGGTCGGAGGTACCGAGACGGATCGACAGGACGGGGATCGCGAGGACCAGCATGACGACGAGGGCGAGCACGGCGGTGGAGCGCGGACGCCGCTCGACGTAGGCCGCCCAGCGGGCTGCGAGGCCGCTCGTCAGCTCGGGTTCGGGGCCGGTGGCGGCGAGGCGCCGGCGCTCACGGCGGCTGAGGACGCGCGGACCGAGGACACCGAGGAGCGCCGGCAGCAGGGTGACGGCCACCAGCACGCTCAGGACCACCGTCAGCGAGGTCGCGATGACGACGCCGTCCAGGAAGCGGAGGTTCATCACCAGCATTCCGGCGAGCGCGATGCAGACGGTGCCGCCCGCGAACAGCACCGCGCGGCCCGAGGTGTTGAGAGCGGTGACCGCCGCCTCCTCCGGTTCCATGCCGCGCAGGATGCCGCGCCGGTGCCGGGTGACGATGAACAGGGCGTAGTCGATGCCGACGCCGAGACCGATGAGCGAGCCGAGCAGCGGGGCCACGTCCGGGATGTCCGTGGTGTGGCTGAGCAGGGCCGTGGCCATCAGTCCGGTGCCGACCGCGGCGACGGCGACGACGATCGGCAGCAGCATCGCGAAGAGCGAGCCGAAGGCGAGGAAGAGGACGACCGCCGCCGCCAGGATGCCGACCGCCTCGGACGTGCCCTGGGAGACCTGCTGGACCCGCGCGATGGCCTGGCCGCCCAACTCGACCTGGAGACCGGCCCGTTCGGCGCCCTGCGCGGTCTCGATGACGTCGTCGACCAGGTCCTTGGGGACCGAGTCCACCTGCTCGGTGAAGGTCACCTGCGCGTAGGCGATGGTGCCGTCGCGGCTGACGCCCGCACCGCCGCCTGCCAGGTCCCCTTCGTCGTACGGGCTGGTGACGTCCCCGACACCCGCCATCCGGCCGATCTTCGCGAGCGCGGGCTCGATCCGGGACCGCACGGCCTCGTCGTCCACCGCCCCCTCGTCCACCTTCCACACCACCGTGTCGGTGTCGCCCGTGCGCTCGGGGAAGGCCTTGTCCATCAGGTCGTACGCGTGCTTGGAGTCCGTGTCCGGGAGGGAGAGGACGTTCGCGTAGTCCGTGCCCGCGCTCGTGCCCGCGAAGCCGACACCGAACACGGTCCCCACCCACAGCAACAGGACCACCAGCCGGTGCCGATAGCACCACCGTGCCAAGGTCGCCACGATCAACTCTCCTTGTCCTGCGATCGATCGGTCGTCGGTCGCTCGGTCGTCGGTCGGTCCACCAGGTCCGGGCCTCACCCTCGGCCACGGCGGCGGCTGGGCGACATGGGCGGGCCGAAACTCCCAAGGAACTCCAAAGCGGAGCGGCTGCATCCGGGAACTCCGGTGCGGATACTGAGGACATGACCGGAACCGAGCGAGCGACCCCCGGCCACGAGCGAGCGGCCTCCTCCGGCCAGGAGGGCGCGGCGGCCTCCGGCCACGAGGGGGCGACCGTGCTCGTCGTCGAGGACGAACCGAGCATCGCGGACGTCCTCTCCATCGCCCTGCGCTACCACCGCTTCGAGGTGATGACGGCCGGTACGGTCCGCGAGGCGCTCGGGCTCGCCGAGCGCACCCGGCCCGACGTGGTCCTGCTGGACGTGATGCTCCCGGACGGCGACGGCCGCGCCCTGGGCCGCGAACTGCGCGCCAGGCGGCCGGAGTCGGCGCTCGTCTTCCTGACCGCCCGGGACGCGCCCGCCGAGATCGTGGGCGCCCTCGGCTTCGGCGACGACTACATCACCAAGCCGTTCGACATCGAGGTGGTCGTCGCCCGCCTCACCGCCGTCCTGCGCCGTACCCGCCGCACCGACGTGCTGCCCCAGCGCCCGCCGCTGCGCTACGGCGACCTGGAGCTGGACGAGACGACGTACTCGGTGCGCCGGGCGGGCCGCACGGTGGAGCTGACGCCCACCGAGTACGCCCTGCTGCGGTTCCTGGTGCGCAACGGCGGACGGGTCGTCCCCAAGGAGCAACTCCTGCGCCACGTCTGGCAGTACGAGCACGCGCCGGCCGAGTCGACCGTCGTGGAGACCTACATCAGTTATCTGCGGCGCAAGCTGGACACGCTCGGCCCGCCGGTGATCACCACCCGGCGGGGCGTCGGATACGGCCTCGCGTGAGCCGTTCCGGATGGCCGCGCAGGCCGTGTCGGCGGCACGGCCTGTACTCCCTGCGGGCCAAGCTCACGCTCGCGAACGTCGTCCTGCTCGCCGTGGGCGTCGTCACCGCCACCGCGGTCAGCGCGATAGCCATGCGGGTGTACCTGCTCGACAGCGTCGACCGGGAGCTGATGTCGACCCGCGACTCCATCGGCGCCGCCCGGATCAGCATGGAGCAGGTCGACGCGCTCAGCGCGCTGATCGCCCTCAGCGACCGGACCCACGGTGAACCCGCTGCCGACGGCGCCGACTCCCTGGTCCACGGCGCCGTCTTCATCTCGCTGGACGCCGGGGGCGCGCCGCTGACCGTCGCCGGCTTCGCGCCCACCGCGGAGCAGCGCGCCCTCGCCGCCGCGGTGGGCGACCCTGCCGCCCTCGTCGCGGACGACGAACCGTACGACGTCGACGTGGCGGGCGACCCGTACCGCGTCACGGCGGCCCGGATGGACGACGGCACGACCGTCCTGCTCGGCGCCTCCACCACCTCGCTGCACGGGGTCATCGCCAAGGCCCTCAAGCTGGACTTCGCCGTCGGTGGTCTGCTCCTGGCCACGCTCGCCTGTCTGACGCTGTTCGGCGTGCGCCGCCGGATGCGGCCGCTGGAGGACATGGTCGAGACCTCGTCCGCGATAGCCGAGGGCGACCTCACCCGTCGTGTCCCCTCCAGCAGCGAGACGACCCTGGAGGTCGAACAGCTACGGCTCGCCCTCAACTCCATGCTCCAGCAGGTCGAGACGGCCCACCACACCCGGGAACGCAGCGCCGCCCAGCTGCGCCGTTTCGTCGGCGACGCCTCCCACGAGCTGCGTACGCCCCTGGCCGCGATCCGCGGCTACCTCCAGCTGCACGACAAGGGCATGCTCACCGATCCCGGCGAGCGCCGGCGTGCCTGGGACCGGATGAGCGACGAGGTCGACCGGATGGGCCGCCTCGTCGACGAGTTGCTCACCCTCGCCCGTCTCGACCAGCGGCCCGAACTACGGGTCAGGAACGTGGATCTCACCCGCCTGGTCCGCGACGCCGCCGCCGATCTCCGCGCCCAGCAGCCCGACCGCCCGGTCACCGTCCGCGCGGACGGCGTCCTCCTCGTCCGGGCCGACGAGTCGGGCCTGCGTCAGCTGCTGGGCAACCTGGTGAGCAACGTGCGCACCCACACGCCGGCGGACGTGCCCGTGCGGCTCGGGGTGGAACGCTCGGCCGGGACCGTGCGTCTGTACGTGGCGGACGAGGGGCCCGGTCTGGCGGAGGAGGACGCGGCCCGGATCTTCGACCGTTTCTTCCGGGCGGGGGGAGGGGCCGGCAGCGGGCTGGGCATGGCCATCGTGCAGGGAGTGGTGGAGGCCCACGAGGGTGAGGTCGCGGTGAGCACGGCCCCGGGTGATGGCCTGAAAGTGACGGTCACCCTCCCATCAGGGCCCACACGGTCTTCCCGTGCCGACCTCGGCTCCACACCCCCCAGGCCACGGCCAGGTGCTCCACGAGCCGCAGTCCCCGCCCCGTCTCCTCCCAGTCCCCCACGTCCCTGATCCGGGGCACGGTCATGTCCTCGTCGGACACCTCGACCAGGCAGGACCCGTCGGCCAGGGCGGTCACGGCGACCTCGAACTCCCGCTCCAGCAGGGGCCCGTGGCGTACGACGTTGGTCGCGAGCTCGGAGACGACGAGGACGACGTCCGCCAGGTCCCCGGAGCCCTCCTTGTGCCCCCAGGCGACCAGATGTTCCCGTGCGCGTCGTCGGGCCAGCCCCACGGACGCCGGATGCCGGGGCAGCCGGAAGGAGTCGCGTCTCGGCACGTTCGCTCCTCACCCCGGACACACCCCCACACAGAACGATGCGTGGGGCGGGCACGCCGTGTCACTCCCGCGAACGTCCGGCCCACGACTTCGCGTCAGCTGTCACACGGCGTCTGTCATATCCGGTCCAGGGCGTCTGTCATATCCAGTCCAGCCGCCACAGCCGGAAGACGCCGGTGTCGTCGGACAGGTACTGCGCCCCGCCGACGTCCTCGCTGCTGAGCACGTACTCCTTGCGCTGCCACAGCGGGATCATCGGCACGTCCTGGGCCACGACCTCCTGGAGCTCCTTGAAGTCGTCGGCGGCCCGGCTGCGGTCCTCGTACCGCCGGCTGTCCTTGATCAGCCGGTCGGCCTGCCCGCTGCTGTAGCCGTTGTTCAGGGAGCCGCCGGTGCCGACGAGGGGTCCGCTGAAGGTGTCGGGATCGGGGTAGTCGGCGACCCAGCCCACCCCGTACGCGTCCAGCTTGCCCTCGGCGTACCGCTTCTGGAACGCCGTCCACTCGTACGCCTTGGTCGTCACGTAGAACAGCCCGCTCGCCTCCAGCTGCTGCTTCAGCTCGGCGGCCTCGGCGGCGGCCGAGCCGCTGCCCTCGGCGTAGCCGAAGGTGAAGCGGACCGGCATGCCGACACCGGCCTCGTCGAGCAGCTTGCGGGCCCGCTGCGGGTCGGGCCGGGGGTTGGCGTCGAAGAACGAGGTCGTGTGGCCCGTGAGTCCGGCCGGGACGAGCGAGTACAAGGGCTCGGTGGTGCCCTGGTAGACCTCGGCGACCAGCTTCTCGCGGTTGATCAGCGCGGCCAGCGCCTGCCGCACCCGGCGGTCCTGGAACGGCGAGCCCACCCGCACGTTCAGCACCAGGTTGCGGGTCTCGGTGCTGTCGGCCTCGGTGACCCGCTGGTCGAGGTCGCTGGGCGAGACGGCGGCGAGCGTCGCGGGCGGGAGCGTGCGGGTGGCGACGTCCACCCGGCGCGTCTTCCACGCCGTCTGCAGTGCCGCCGAGTCGGCGTAGTAGCGCATCAGGACCGGGCTGCGGGGCCTCTGGGCGTCGCCCTGGTAGCCGTCGTTGGGGGTCAGGCGGGCCTGCCCGTCGCCGTACGACGTCAGGGTGTACGGGCCGGTGCCGTCGGCGCCGCCGTCCGTGCGGAGCCGGTTGACGGGGTACCTGGTCCGGTCGACGATCGAGCCGGCGCCGGTGGCCACCTTGAACGGGAACGTGGCGTCCGGCGAGGACAGGCGGAAGGTGACGGTCGGCCCGTCCGCGCCGACCGACCGCAGGGTGTCGAGCAACCCGGCCGGTCCGACGTCGGAATTGACGCGCTTGATCCGGTCGAAGGAGTACTTGACGTCCTTCCCGGTGACCTCGCGTCCACTGGGGAACTTCAGGCCCGGGCGCAGGACGCATCGGTAGACGGTGAGCGCGTTGCCGAGGAACTCACAGCTGCGGGCGGCGTCCGGCACGGGCGCGGCGCCGCCCGGTTCGAAGGTCAGCAGCGACTGGAACACGTTGTTGAACAGGGCCCAGGACCCGGCGTCGTAGGCTCCGGCCGGGTCCAGCGAGGTGACCTTGTCGGTCGTGCCGACGACGATCGTGCCGTTCTCGTCCCGCTGGGCCGGCATCAACTGCCAGCCACCGATCGCCGCGATCGCCACCACCAGCAGCGACGCGAGAATCCGCATGCGAACCGACCGCATCGGTGCCCCTTCCAAGGACCCCACCCGGCCCACTACGCACAGTGGTTCCGCGATGGCGCGGATCACCTAACCACAGTCGACTGCGTCGATGGAAGACAGGTTTTGTTGAGTTGAGAAAGAACTCGGTAAGCATGTCGCCATATGTGCCCGAAAGGCTTCCGCCCTGTAGCGGAAGCATTTCTGACGAACCGTCACGCCTGCTTCGACGCCAGCTCCACGACCGTGATGTCCGAGGGCGCCCCGACCCGCACCGGCGGCCCCCAGGCGCCCGCGCCGCGGGTCACGTAGAGCTGGGTGTCGCCGTAGCGCTCCAGACCCGCGAGGGTCGGATTGGCGGCCTGCGCGACATAGGTCATGGGCCACATCTGGCCACCATGGGTGTGACCGGAGAGCTGGAGGTCGACGCCGTGGTCGACGGCGTCGTGGATCTGGACGGGCTGGTGGGCCATGAGCACCACGGCCCGCGAGGTGTCCCGGTCGCCGAGCGCCTTGGCGAAGTCGGGGCCCTGGCCCTCGTCCTCGCCCGCGATGTCGTTCACTCCGGCGAGGTCGAGGTACGGCAGTTCACGGCGGGCGTTCTCCAGCGGCGTCAGACCCAGCCGCCGTACCTCGTCGACCCACTGCTCGGCGCCGGAGATGTACTCGTGGTTGCCGGTGACGAAGTAGCTGCCGTGCCGTGCCTTCAGTCCGGCGAGCGGCGCCGCCGCCGGGCCGAGGTCCGCCACGTCGCCGTCGACCAGGTCGCCGACCACCGCGATCAGGTCGGGCTGCGTCGAGTTGATCGTGTCGACGACCTTCTGCGCGAAGCCCCGGCCCAGCATCGGCGAGAGGTGGATGTCGCTGACCACCGCGATGCGGAAGCCGTGTGCGGCGCGCGGCAGCTTCGCCAGCGGCACGGTGACGCGCTTGAGCTTGGGTCCGCGTACGACGCCGTAGGTGCCGTAGCCGACCGTGCCCACGGCGGCCGCGGCGACGGCACCGCCCACCACCCGGGAGACGAAGAGACGGCGGGAGGGGTCGGCCGGGGCCGCGGGCGCGGTCGGGTCCGGGGATTCCGGCGCCCGGGGCGGCGCCGACTGTCCTCCGGA
Source organism: Streptomyces sp. ATCC 21386 (assembly GCF_018728545.1). NCBI lineage: Bacteria > Bacillati > Actinomycetota > Actinomycetes > Kitasatosporales > Streptomycetaceae > Streptomyces > Streptomyces sp. ATCC 21386. The sequence goes on along the minus strand of NZ_JAAVVL010000001.1, from coordinate 1,118,367 downwards.
CTCGGCGGCTTCCGCGGACTCGACGGGCTGCGCGGACTCGGTGGACTGCGCGGACTCGGCGGACTGCGCGGGCTGCGCGCCCGCCGGGACCGGCTCCGGCTCCCGCACCGCGGGCTCCGGCCGTGACTCCGGCTGCCGCGCGGGCTCCGGGACGCGCCGCGCCACCAGGCGGCGTACGAGAGGGCGTAGCAGCTCCCCCACCAGAAGGGCGAGGAGCAGGTACAGCGCGAGGGCGAGCCACATGAAGCCCGGCCAGGTCAGTGTCTGCTGCAGCCAGAAGGGCGCGCCGGTGCGCTCGGCCGCGAAGCCGCCGATCATCAGCACCGGCCCCGCGACGAACACCGCCGTGCCCACGCGTCTGGCCGGGCCCGGCCCGCGTGTGGTGTCGCGCACCAGGCGGCGCCACGCGTACCAGTGCAGCGCGCCGAAGAGGGCCAGCACCAGCAGCAGCACCAGGACGAAGACGACGGTCATCACGAGGCACTCCCGGGTGCGGCTCGGCGAAGGGCACGCAGCCCGCGCAACCCGATGACCCCGATGGCCGTCCCCAGAACAAAGGAGACGACGGCGAGCGTCAGATGCACCCAGAAGTACGCCGTCGGATCACCCGCGTCGTCGAACGCGAGCCCGCTGCCGTCCTTCCAGAGGTTTTTGACGAAAGTGATCCAGATGACCCAGCTCCACACCCCGAAGGCGAGCAGGAACCAGGAGAGGGGGCGGCTGAGCTTCATGCGTTCAGTATCGCCGTCGACCGCCCGGGTATCGCGCCGGGGTGCGAGCGGGGGCGTGAGCAGGAGTCGGAGCGCCACAGGGCGCTCCAGTGGGATTTACCGGTCGGAGCCATGTACTTTCTCGATCGTGCCCGCCTCCAAGAAGACCGTCAGGCGCCCCCTGCTGGTCACCTCAGCCACCCTGCTGTCCTTTTCCCTGGCCTCACTGCCGCTGCTGACGGCCGGCCCGGCCTTCGCGGCGAAGCCGTCACCGAGTTCGAGCGCCTCGCCGTCCGCGACTCCCCCGGCGACCATGTCGACCGTCGGCGGCGAGCTGCTCGGCCGGCCCGGCACGCAGGCCAGTCTCGGCAGCGACGCTCCCGTGCTGCCCAAGGGCATCAGCGCCCGCTCCTGGATCGTCGCCGACGCCGAGTCGGGCGAGGTGCTGGCCGCGCACAACGCGCACTGGCGGCTGGCCCCCGCGAGCACGCTGAAGATGCTGTTCGCGGACACGCTGCTGCCCAAGTTCAACAAGGACGACGAGCACAAGGTCGTGCCCGCCGACCTGGCGGGCGTCGGCTCGGGCTCCAGCATGGTCGGCATAAAGGAGGACGAGACGTACACCGTCCACGACCTGTGGCTCGGTGTCTTCCTTCGCTCCGGCAACGACGCGGTGCACGTCCTGTCGGCCATGAACGGCGGGGTGAAGCAGACCGTCGCGGACATGAACGCGCACGCCGAGGAGCTCCAGGCCCTGGACACGCACGCGGTCAGCCCGGACGGCTACGACGCGAAGGGGCAGGTGTCGTCTGCCTACGACCTGACGCTGATCGCCAGGTCGGGGCTGCAGAAGAAGGACTTCCGGGAGTACTGCTCCACCGTGCGGGCGAAGTTCCCGGGCGAGACGAAGAAGGGCAAGAACGGCAAGAAGAGCCGTTCCTCCTTCGAGATCCAGAACACCAACCGGCTGCTCACCGGGGACAGCGGCCTCGACTCCTACCAGGGCATCGCGGGTGTGAAGAACGGCAACACCACGAACGCGGGCGCCACGTTCACCGGGGTCGCCGAGCGCGGCGGCCGGGTCCTCCTCGTCACCGTCATGCATCCGGAGAAGGAGGAGCACAACCAGGTCTACAAGGAGACCGCGAGCCTCCTCGACTGGGGGTTCAAGGCGGCGGGCAAGGTGACGCCGGTGGGTGAGCTGGTGCCGCCCAAGAGCGCGGACACCTCCGGTGGGGGTGCCGACGAGCCGAGTGCGCAGCCGGGGGCCACGGCGTCGGCGTCGGCCTCCGGCGGGGCGGGCGGGAAGTCGGTCGCCTCGGGTGCGTCCGGTGGGGGCGGCGGGGTCGGGGTCGCCCTCGGGATCATGGGGGGCGTGTTGGTGTTGGTGGCCGGTGGGGTGTTTCTGGTGAATCGGAAGTGGCCTCTGCGGGGGAGCAAGTAGGGCGGTCCGGGAGCGGCTGCCTGGTGGGAGCCGGATGCGGGGTGCGGGTGCGTCGTGGTTGCTCGCGCGGTTCCCCGCGCCCCTTACGGGCGCTGGGGCCGGAGGCGGGGTGCGGGTGCGTCGTGGTTGCTCGCGCCGTTGCCCGCGCCCGCTACGGGGCGATGGTGCCGGTCGGGGGGATGAGGTCTTCGGTGCTCCCTGCGCCTCCGGTGTCCCCCGCGTCGTCCGCTTCCCCGCTCTCCTTGCTGCCCTCCGCCGTCCATGCCGCGCAGTACAGCAGGAGCTTGCTGGTGAAGTTGATCCAGAGGAGGAGGGCGATGGGGACACCGAAGGCGCCGTACATGCTCTTCGAGGCGACGCCCTGGATGTAGCCGCTGAGGAGGAGCTTGAGGAGTTCGAAGCCCACGGCTCCTATGAGGGCGGCCACGACGAGGCGGCGACGGGGTGGATGGACGCCCGGGAGCAGGGTGAGGACGTAGAGGAGGAGCAGGAAGGCGGCCAGGACGGCGACCGCGAACGCGGCGAGGCGCAGGAGGATTCCGCCCCAGCCGTCGCGGTCGATGCCGAGCTGGTCGGCGAACCGGCCCACGGCCCAGGAGGCGGCTGCGGAGGCGGCCAGCGAGACGAGGACCGCGCCGCCCAGACCGAGCAGCAGGCCCGCGTCCTTGCCCTTGGCGAGGACGGGGTTCTCGTCGGGGTCCTCCTTCTCCCACACCGCGCGCAGACAGCCGCGCATCTCGCCGACCCAGCCGATGCCGGTGAACAGCAGCAGCGCGCCGGCGATGATCCCGACCGTGCCGGCGTTGTCGACGAGGCCGGCGACGTCGAGCTGGTCGGAGATGCCGGGCACCTGCTCGCTGAGCCGGTCCTCCAGCTCCTGCTGCTGGTCCTTGCCGAGGGTCGCCGCGACGATGGCCGCCGCCAGGGTCAGCAGCGGGAACAGCGCCAGGAAGCTGATGAACGTCATCGCCGCGGCCAGCCGGGTCCACTTCACCCGCTCCAGCCGCTCGTACGAGCGCCACGCGTGCGTGGTCATCAGACGCTCCGCCCAAGGACCCACCCCGGGAAGCTTTTTCAGCCAGTCCATGATCCGAACTCTGCCCCAGTCGTCGACACCCGATACCGGGTACCCCCGGACCGCCCGCGGATTCTCTCCCGGCGTCACCGCCTCCGGCGCCACGGGGAGCGGATCACCAGTCCGCCACCGCCAGCCCGTACATCGTCAGCCACGCGGCGCCGATGAGGGTGAGGGCACGGTCGCGCAGGATGACGTCCTCGGGTTCACCGGCGGTGCCCCGGTCGGCGAACACGGCGTAGCGGAGGACGGCGAGGACGAAGGCGATCATGGAGAGCTGCCGCCACGGCAACACGCCGGAGGTGGGTACGCCGCCTTCCTCCAAGGCCCAGAGGCAGTAGCCGAGCACGGCGACGCCGGCGGCCAACTGCCAGACGAACCGGAGGTATCCGGCGGTGTACTCGGTGAGCAGGGCCCGGGTCGCGCCGGCCCGGTCGGCGAGTTGCACGGCCTCCGAGTACCGCTTGGCGGCGACCATGAACAGCGCGCCGAACCCGGTGGTGATCAGGAACCAGCGGGAGAGCGGGATGCCCAGCGCGAGTCCGCCGATCATCGCTCGCATCAGGAACCCGGTGGTGACGACCGCAAGATCGACGACCAGGACGTGCTTGAGGCTGACGCAGTAGGCGAGTTGGAGTCCGAGGTACGCCGTCAGCAGCGCGGCGGTGTACGGCGAGCAGAGCCAGGCGGCGCCCAGGGGCGCGAGCACGGCGAGGGCGCCCCCGACTCCGTACGCGACGGGGACGGGCACCTGCCCGGCGGCGACCGGCCGGTGGCGCTTGACGGGGTGCGCGCGGTCCGCGTCGGCGTCCCGGGCGTCGTTGACGAGGTACACGGCGGCGGCACAGGCCGTGAAGAGGACGAAGACGAGCGGGAGTTGGACGAGCGCGCGAGGAGTGAAGAGCTCTCCGGCGGCCGCGGGCGCGGCGACGACCAGGGTGTTCTTGATCCACTGCCGGGGCCGGGTCGTCCGGAGGAGGCCGCGGACGAGGCCAGCTTTCGGGGGCGCCTGTCCGTAAGGCGTCCGGCGCTCCAGGACCACGGCGCTCCCCGGCGTGCGCCCTACCACCGTGCGCTCAGCCATCGCCGCTCACCACCCAGCGCGCGCCCAGCCGCGCCGTGAGCGTCCCGAGCGCCACGCCCGCCGCCACGTCCGACGGATAGTGCACGCCGACGACGAGCCGGGAGACGCACATCGCCGCGGCGAGCGGCGCGGCGGCGGACAGCAGCAGCGGGGCACCGGCCGGTGCTCCGTGGGCCACCACGGCGACCGCCGCGGCCGCCGAACTCGCGTGCGAGCTCGGGAAGGAGTGCCGTCCGATCGTGCCGACCAGCGGCTCGACGTGTGCGGGGCGGGGCCGTCGTACGACGCGTTTGACGCCCATGCTGGCCAGATGCGCCACGGCGGTCAGCGTCGTGCCGCGCAGCCACACACGACGCCGCTCCCGGTCGACGGCGGCCCCCGCCAGTCCGGCCGCGAGCCACAGCAGACCGTGCTCCCCGACCCGGGACAGCCCGCGCGCGGCGCTCGCGACACGCGGGTCGGCACCACGGGCGCGCAGCGCGGAGAGGAGCCGCCGGTCCAGCCCCCGCACGCCCCCGACGACGTCAACTTCATCCATGCGACGCCACTCTCGCGGGCAACCGGGCCGGAGCTACGGCAATCTTGAACGACATCCCACTAATCACCCATTTCGGTGAGGCGACCGGGCGGCCGCGCCGACGTGCCCGACTCCTCCGCATACGCGGCGATACGGTCGCGAGCATGCCAGCCGACGCCGCCCCGACCTCCCCGGCTCCCCCGCCCGCCGGCCCCCGCCGTGCCTCACCCGCCCCCGTCTCCGCCTCCGCTCCCGCTCCCGCTCCCGCTCCCGCTCCCGCTCCCGTCACGGTCACCGGCTGGGGCCGCACCGCGCCGAGCGCCGCGCGGCTGGTCCGCCCACGGACCTACGAGGAGGCATCGGCCGCCGTACGGGCGTGCGCGGCGCAGGGGGCGCGGGGCGGGATCGCCCGGGGGCTCGGGAGGGCGTACGGGGACGCGGCGCAGAACGCGGGCGGCGCCGTCCTCGACATGACCGGCCTCGACCGGGTCCACGCCATCGACGCGGACGGCGGCACCGTCCTGTGCGACGCGGGTGTCTCGCTGCACCGGTTGATGGAGGTCCTGCTCCCCCTGGGCTGGTTCGTGCCGGTGACCCCGGGGACGCGTCAGGTGACCGTCGGCGGCGCCATCGCGGCCGACATCCACGGGAAGAACCACCATGTCTCCGGGTCCTTCGCACGCCATGTGCTCTCCCTGGACCTGCTCACGGCCGACGGCGAGATCCGCACGGTCGTCCCCGGCACCCCGCTCTTCGACGCCACGGCCGGCGGCATGGGCCTCACCGGCGTCATCCTCACCGCGACCGTCCGCCTCCTGCCCGTCGAGACGTCCTGGATGTGCGTCGACACCGAACGCGCGCGCGACCTCGACGACCTCCTCGCCCGCCTCACGGCCACGGATCGCTACTACCGTTACTCGGTCGCCTGGATCGACCTGCTCGCCAAGGGCCCCGCGACGGGCCGAGCGGTGCTCACCCGCGGCGACCACGCGCCCCTGGAGGCCCTGGAGACGCGGTGGCGGCGGAACGCGGGGCGGGGACCGGCGTGGACAGGGCCGACGGGATCGCCGCCGAGGGGAGTGCCGTGGACACCGCCCTCGGGAGTGCCCTGGGCATCGTCCACGCGCGCGCGTGCGGGCCGCCCCGCGGTCGGTGACGCGTCGCGGTTCCGCAGGGGCGCGCCCGCGGGTCCGCTGGAGTTCCGCACCCCCCGCCTCCCCGCCGCCCCCTCCTTCGTCCCCGACGGTCTTCTCGGCCGTACGGCCATGGGGCTCTTCAACGAGCTCTGGTACCGCCGGGCGCCCCGGTCCCGCACCGACGAACTCCAGCGCATCTCCACCTTCTTCCACCCCCTCGACGGGGTCCCGCACTGGAACCGGATCTACGGCCGGTCCGGCTTCGTGCAGTACCAGTTCGTCGTCGGACACGGCCGGGAGGAGACCCTGCGCCGGATCGTCCAGCGGATCTCGGAACGCCGCTGCCCCTCCTTCCTCGCCGTGCTGAAGAGGTTCGGCGAGGGCGACCCCGGGTGGCTGTCCTTCCCGATGCCCGGCTGGACCCTCGCCGTGGACATCCCTGCGAGCCTGCCCGGTCTCGGCGCCTTCCTGGACTCGCTCGACGAAGAGGTCGCGGCCGCCGCCGGCCGCGTCTATCTGGCGAAGGACGCCCGGCTACGGCCCGAGCTGCTGGCCGCGATGTACCCGAGGCTCCCCGAGTTCCGCGCACTGCGCGAGGAGTTGGACCCGGGCGGGGTCTTCGTCTCGGACCTGGCCCGCCGCCTCGGCCTGTGAACGCCGTGCAGTGAGCGCCGTGCTGTGCGTGCGGTGCCGTGAGCGCGGCGCGCACGCCTGTCCCCCGCTGTGCCCCACCCCCACACCCAGGAGCTGTCATGAAGGACGCCTTCGGCACCCCCCAGTCCCTGCTGATCCTCGGCGGTACGTCGGACATCGCGCTCGCCACGGCCCGTCGGCTGATCGCACGCCGCACCCGCACCGTGTGGCTCGCGGGGCGCCCGTCGCAGGCTCTGGAGAACGCGGCCGTCCATCTGCGCGGCCTCGGCGCGGAGACCCACACCGTCACCTTCGACGCGCTCGACCCCGGCTCCCACGAGGCGGTCCTCGGCAAGGTCTTCGCCGAGGGCGACATCGACATGGTGCTCCTCGCCTTCGGTGTCCTCGGCGACCAGGCGAACGACGAACGCGACCCGGTGTCCGCCGCGCGTGTCGCGCAGACCAACTACACCGGCGCCGTCTCGTCCGCCCTGGTCTGCGCGCGGGCCCTCCAGGCACAGGGCCACGGCTCCCTGGTCGTCCTGTCCTCCGTCGCCGCCGAGCGGGCCCGCCGCTCCAACTTCATCTACGGCTCCAGCAAGGCCGGCCTCGACACCTTCACCCAGGGTTTGGGCGACGCCCTCCACGGCACCGGCGCCCACGTCATGCTCGTCCGCCCCGGCTTCGTCCGCACGAGCATGACGGCGGGCCGCCCGGAGAGCCCCTTCGCCACGACCCCGGAGGCCGTGGCCACCGCCATCGAGCTGGGGCTGCGCCGCCGCTCGGAGACGGTCTGGGTGCCGGGTGCGCTACGCCTGGTGATGACGGCCCTGAGGCACCTGCCGAGGCCGCTCTTCCGCCGCCTGCCGCTGTAGCGCCCCTTCAGGGGCACGGGGAACTGCGCGAACAGCCCCCACGAGCCCGCAGCCGCGAAGCCTTCGGAACCGCCCCTCCCGGAGCGCTCCGTCTCCTTCGGCGCCCGACGGACGTCACCGCGCGGGAAGCGTCGTGTCCCCCACCGGCGCCCCCGCCTGCGGCGGCACCACGGACCCGCCGAACGTGAACTCCCGCAGCTTGCGCCAGACCCCGTCGGAACCCTGCTCGTAGAGCGCGAACCCGGTGCAGGGCCACTGCGCCTCGTACCCGGCGAGTTCCTCGAACGCCCGGTCCATCGCCTCCTCGGCGATGCCGTGCGCCACGGTGACGTGCGGGTGGTAGGGGAAGTTCAACTCGCGGGCCACGGGTCCCGACGGGTCCCGGACCTGCTTCTGCAACCAGGTGCAGGCCTCGTCCCCCTCGACGACCCGCACGTACACGACGGGCGAGAGCGGGCGGAAGGTGCCCGTGCCGGACAGCCGCATCGGGAAGGGCCGCCCGGCCGCCGCGACCTCGCGGAGGTGCGTCTCGATCGCCGGGAGGTCGGTGTCCTCGACCTCGGTCGGCGGCAGCAGCGTGACGTGCGTGGGGATGCCGTGAGCCGCGGCGTCGCCGAAGCCCGTGCGCCGCTCCTGGAGCTGGCTGCCGTGGGGCTCCGGGACCGCGATCGACACACCGATCGTTACGGTCCCCACGTCGTCTCCTGTCGTCGTGTCATGCGAGTTGTCGTAGTCCTTGTCAGCCGCGGTCCGTCGTACCGGCGGTCGGTCGAACCGACCACCGGCCGTACCGACTGCCTGTCGTACGGACCGCCGGTCGTACCACTGCCCGTCGTACCGACTGTCCGTCGTACCGCTGTCGGTCGTACCGGCTATCGACTGTACGGCCACGACGGTCCTCCGGGCAGGCGCAGCGGGAGTGATGTGCGGCGCTGTCGGTGGTGCGACAGGCGCTCGGGGGCAGAGGTGGTGCGACTCAGTGCTTGGCGGGCAGGAAGCCCACCGCGTCGTACGCCTGTGCGAGCGTCTCCGCCGCGACCGCGCGCGCCTTCTCGGCCCCCTTGGCCAGGATCGAGTCGAGCGTCTCCGGGTCGTCCAGATACTGCTGGGTGCGCTCCCGGAACGGCGTCACGAACTCGACCATGACCTCGGCGAGGTCCGTCTTGAGCGCACCGTAGCCCTTGCCCACGTACTTCTGCTCCAGTTCCGCGATACCCGCCCCCGTCAGGGTCGAGTAGATGCTGAGCAGGTTGCTGACGCCGGGCTTCTCCGCGGTGTCGAAGCGGATCACCGTGTCGGTGTCGGTGACGGCGCTCTTGACCTTCTTCGCGGTGACCTTCGGATCGTCGAGCAGGTTGATCAACCCCTTCGGGGTCGACGCCGACTTGCTCATCTTGATCGCGGGGTCCTGGAGGTCGTAGATCTTCGCCGTCTCCTTCAGGATGTACGGCTTCGGGATCGTGAAGGTCTCGCCGAAGCGGCCGTTGAAGCGCTCGGCGAGATCACGGGTGAGCTCGATGTGCTGGCGCTGGTCCTCGCCGACCGGCACCTCGTTCGCCTGGTAGAGCAGGATGTCCGCGACCTGCAGGATCGGGTACGTGAAGAGGCCGACGCTGGCGCGGTCGGCGCCCTGCTTGGCGGACTTGTCCTTGAACTGGGTCATGCGGGAGGCCTCGCCGAAGCCGGTGAGGCAGTTCATGACCCAGCCGAGCTGCGCGTGCTCGGGGACGTGGCTCTGGACGAAGAGCGTGCAGCGTTCCGGGTCGAGACCGGCGGCGAGCAGCTGCGCGGCGGCGAGCCGGGTGTTGGCGCGCAGGTCCGCGGGGTCCTGCGCCACGGTGATCGCGTGCAGGTCGACGACCATGTAGAACGCGTCGTGTGACTCCTGCAGGGCCACCCACTGGCGGACGGCGCCGAGGTAGTTGCCGAGGTGGAACGAGCCGGCGGTGGGCTGGATCCCGGAGAGCACGCGGGGTCGATCAGAGGCCATGCTCACCATTCTCTCAGGTGTCCGGGGCCGTTCCGGAACCGACCGGAAACAGATGTGACACGGGTGGGAACCGATCCGGTCCGGGCGGTGTACCCATGTTGTGAGAACGCGGGAGGGGGGCCGCATCGTCGATGAGGCCGCGGTGATCGCACGCGTACGCGCCGGGGAGCCGGAGGCCTATGCGGAGCTGGTGCGCGCCCACACGGGCATCGCGCTGCGAGCGGCGCGGGCGCTCGGCGCCGGTTCGGACGCGGAGGACGTGGTGCAGCAGGCCTTCTTCAAGGCGTACTGCTCACTGGGCCGCTTCCGGGACGGTGCCGCGTTCCGGCCGTGGCTTCTGTCGATCGTGGCCAATGAGACGAGGAACACAGTGCGGACGGCGGGGCGCCAGCGTTCGCTGGCCGACCGGGAGGCCGCCTTCGTGGAGGCCGAGCCGCTGATACCGCCCTCGGCCGACCCGGCGGTCGCCGCGCTGGAGATAGAGCGGCGTGTCGCGCTCCTGGGCGCCCTGGAGAAGCTGAGCGAGGAACACCGACTGGTCGTCACGTACCGCTATCTGCTGGAGATGGACGAGCCCGAGACGGCGGCCGCCCTGGGCTGGCCCCGGGGCACGGTGAAGTCCCGTCTGAGCCGGGCACTGCGCAAGCTGGGCCGCCTCCTGCCGGAGTTCGAGCCGGGGCAACCGCTGGGCCGGAAGGGGGAAGGGGGTGAGAGACGTGTGTGAGCCGGGCGAGGGCGAGGAGCGTGGTCCTGGCGAGGAGCGTGGTCCTGGCGGGGACCGGGGGCGGTCGCGGAAGGGCGGGAACGCGGGGGGTGACATGCGTGACGTCCGGTTGCCCCAGGAGTTGCGGGCGCTCGGACGGGCGCTGGACCGGCCGGGGAGCGACGGGGACGAGACCATGGTCGAGCGGGTTCTCCAGCAGATACTGGCCGAGCGGGTGCCGACGCCGGTGGCCGAGCCGCCGGGGGCCGGGGAGCGGCTGCGGGCGGTGCGCCGGTGGGCGCGGACGCGGTGGCGCGCGCTGATCGCCGCGCTGTGCGGGCTGCTCACGGCCCTCGTCCTCACCCCTCCGGTGCGGGCGGCGGTGGCCGACTGGTTCTCCTTCGGCGGGGTCGAGGTGCGGTACGACCCGTCGGCGACGCCACCGCCGGGCGCGCGGGTGCCCGGCTGCCCGGAGCCGGTCCCGCTGGCCGAGGCCGCGCGGCGGGCCGGGTTCACTCCGCTCGTACCGGGGGCGCTGGGCACTCCGGACGCGGTGTCCGTGACGCGTGCGCCGAAGGACCGCTTCGTGATCACTCTCTGCTGGGACGAGAGGGGAGGGACCGTCCGGCTCGACGAGTACGCGGCCCGGCTGGCCCCCGAGTACGGCAAGACCGTGGCGGGCGAGCAGGCCGTCGAGTGGGTCGGGCTGAAGGGCGGCGCGTACGACGCGTTGTGGTTCCCCGAGCCGCACCTGCTGCGTTTGTGGATGACCTCCGAGGACGGCTCCCGGCTCACCCTCTCCGAGCGCACGGCGGGGCCCACCCTCCTGTGGGTCCACGACGACGCGTTCACGCTGCGGCTGGAGGGCGTGGAGTCGAAGGCACGGGCGCGGGAGATCGCGAACTCGTTGGACTGATCGGTCCCGTCCGGGTGGGAACCCCGGCGGGCCGAGCGGTGTACCAGGAATGACACCGCGAGTGCGGGAGGGCCGCACCGGGATCGATCGGGGGTGTCGGATGCGTGGACCACGACAACTGACGGCGACGGTGGGCGGGTTGTTGACCGCGTTCGCCCTGGTGCTGCTGGAGGCCCAGCCCTCGGCGGCGGGCGGACCGACCAGTGTGCTGCTGGTCTCCCCGACCAGCCAGCGGACGGCTTCGCTGTACGGCACACAGGAGGAGTACGGCGACCTGGAGAAGCTCCTCGCCCGCGCGGGCGGCGAGCTCGACCAGGGTCGGGAGGAGGCCCCGCGGTGGGGGCGGGAGGACATATGGGGAGAGCGGATCAGTGACATGGTCAGCGTGACGTGGATGATCCACGACGTGACGCCGTGGCGGCTGGACCGGGTCTACACGGCCGCGCCGGACACCAAGGACATCTGGATCCACACGACGCTCGTCGCCGGCGAGGAGGATCCGGGCGCTGAGGGCGTCGGCGTCTGGCACCGGGCGAAGCAGCCGGACCAGCTGCGGAAGCTGCTCAACGGCCTGGGAGTCCGGGGCGCGGCCCCGGGTGCTCCGGCCCTCGGGAACCCGGTGCGGGACGAACCGCTCTCCGGCGAGGCGGCGGGAGGGACCGCGCCCGACTCCGCCGGGACGGCCGCCGACGCCAGGGCCGCGGCCACCGCGCCCGATCTGGCCGATCACGCCCACTGGGCGATACCCGCCCTGGCGCTGGGCCTGCTCGCCGGCTCCGGCGGTGCCACCCTCCTGCTGCGCCGCGCGGCGGCCCGGAACGGGTCCGGGCCGCCGCGGGAGCCCCGTCAGGAGCTGTTGGACGCCTGAGGGCGGCGGTCGGCAGGTGGGCAGCCGGAGGGGCGGCCGGTTCAGCCGAGGTCGATCTCCGGGTACAGCGGGAAACCGGCGACGAGGTCGGTGGCACGACGGGAGATCTCGTCGGCGACCTTCGCGTCGAGGACGTGCTGGGCCTTGGAGGGGGCGCCGGACTTGGTGGTGCCGGGCTCGGTGGTGGTCAGGACGCGGTCGATGAGGCCGGCGACCTCGTCCATCTCGGCCGTGCCCAGCCCCCGCGTGGTCAGCGCGGGCGTGCCGATGCGGATGCCGGAGGTGTACCAGGCGCCGTTCGGGTCGGCCGGGATGGCGTTGCGATTGGTGACGATGCCGGAGTCGAGCAGCGCGGCCTCGGCCTGACGGCCGGTGAGACCGTAGGAGGTGGCGACGTCGATCAGGTTGAGGTGGTTGTCGGTACCGCCGGTCACGAGGGTGGCGCCCCGGCGCATCAGGCCTTCCGCCAGCGCACGGGAGTTGTCGACGATGCGCTGGGCGTAGTCCTGGAACGCGGGCTGACGGGCCTCGGCGAGGGCGACTGCCTTGGCGGCCATGACATGCGGGAGCGGGCCGCCGAGGACCATCGGGCAGCCTCGGTCGACCTGGTCCTTGAGGGAGTCGTCGCACAGGACCATGCCGCCGCGCGGGCCGCGCAGCGACTTGTGGGTGGTCGTGGTGACGATCTGGGCGTGCGGTACGGGGTCGAAGTCGCCGGTGAGGACCTTGCCGGCGACGAGGCCCGCGAAGTGCGCCATGTCGACCATGAGCGTGGCGCCGACCTCGTCGGCGATCTCGCGCATGATCCGGAAGTTCACGAGACGGGGGTAGGCGGAGTAACCGGCGACGATGATCAGCGGCTTGAAGTCACGGGCGGAGGTGCGCAGGGCGTCGTAGTCGATGAGGCCGGTGGCGGGGTCGGTGCCGTAGGAGCGCTGGTCGAACATCTTGCCGGAGATGTTCGGGCGGAAGCCGTGGGTGAGGTGGCCGCCGGCGTCCAGGGACATGCCGAGCATGCGCTGGTTGCCGAAGGCCTGGCGGAGCTCGGCCCAGTCGGCGTCGGAGAGGTCGTTGACCTGGCGGGCGCCGGCCTTCTCCAGGAAGGGGACCTCGACCCGGTCGGCGAGGACGGACCAGAAGGCGACCAGGTTGGCGTCGATGCCGGAGTGCGGCTGGACGTAGGCGTGGCGGGCGCCGAAGAGTTCCTTGGCGTGCTCGGCGGCGAGGGACTCGACGGTGTCGACGTTGCGACAGCCGGCGTAGAAGCGGCGGCCGACGGTGCCCTCGGCGTACTTGTCGCTGAACCAGTTGCCCATGGCCAGAAGGGTGGCCGGGGAGGCGTAGTTCTCGGAGGCGATCAGCTTGAGCATCTCGCGCTGGTCGGTGACCTCCTGGCCGATGGCATCGGCCACCCGCGGCTCGACGGCGCGGATCACATCGAGGGCGGCACGGAAGGCGGTGGACTCGTGGGAGAGGGGCTCGGCTGACATGGGGACCTCCGGACGTTGCGTTCAGCGTTCACGGTACGGCCCAGGCGCACGGCACTCATCTTCCCCGGGCCGCTCCCCGATGGTCCGTCCCATCCCAGCGCGCCAGTCACGGCCCACCACTCACCCTATCGGGCGGGCCGGAGCGGCGGGCCGGGACGTCCACCATTCGAACGACGGGAGAAGTCGGGAGGAATCGAGAGGAGGGACCGCCGGTCAGAGGATGACGTGCGGGAGGAAGCGGGCGTACTCGTCCGTGACCAGGCCCGAGGACTCGCGGATGCCGAGGCCTGCGGACTCGTTCTCCACGACCCAGGCGCCGAGGACGACGTGGTTGTCGTCGAAGGCGGGCAGGGGTGCCAACTCCTGGTAGCAGCAGGGCTCTTCGCGGAGAGCCGGGGCGGCGCCCGGGGCATGGAGAGTGACTCCGGCGCCCTCGCGGCCGAGGAGGGGTTTGGCGACGTGGCCGGTGGTGGCGGCCAGTTCGCGGGGGCCGTCGAGATAGGCGGGGAGGAGGTTGGGGTGGCCGGGGTACAGCTCCCAGAGGACGGCCAGGAGGGCCTTGTTGCTGAGGAGCATCTTCCAGGCGGGCTCGATCCACATCGTGGTGCCGGTGCCGCCGCCGTTGTCGAGTGTGGAGAGGACATGGGAGGCGAAGCGGTCGGTGGTGAGCCACTCCCACGGGTAGAGCTTGAAGATGCTGCGGATGAAGCGGAGCTTCTTGTCGACGAAGCGTTCGGAGAGGCGGTCCCAGCCGATGTCCTCCATGGAGATCCAGTCGGTGGCGAGCCCGGCCTGCTCGGCGGTCTCCTTGAGATAGGCGACCGTCATCAGGTCCTCGCCGAGTTCGTCGCCGGCGGAGTGCGCGAAGTAGAGGGGGCTGCCCGGCGGCAGGAGAGGAGACTGCTTCTTCCAGGCGTCGACGAGGCGTTCGTGGAGGGAGTTCCACTGGTCGGCGCCCGGGAAACGTTCCTCCATCCAGAACCACTGGGGGCTGGCCGCCTCGACGAGCGAGGTCGGGGTGTCGGCGTTGTACTCCAGCATCTTGGCCGGGCCGGTCCCGTCGTAGCGGAGGTCGAAGCGGCCGTAGACGGACGGCAGTTCGTCGCGTCGGCGCCACGCCTCGGCGACGAGACCGGCGAGGCGCGGGTCGGTGATGCCGAGGTCGGCGAAGCGGTCCTCGGCCACGATGTGCTCGGCCGCCGCGAGGCACATGCCGTGCAGTTCCTCGACGACCTCCTCCAGCGCCTCGACCTCGGGCAGCGAGAAGACGTAGTAGGCGCTCTCGTCCCAGTACGGGCGCAGGGAGCCGTCGGGGTGGCGGGTCAGCGGGTAGATGAGCCCCTGTTCCTCGACGGTCTCCTGCCAGCCCGGCCGGGGTTCGATGGTGCGGCGTTCCATGGTGGTGCCCCGCCCGCCGGGTCAGCCGCCGCCGGAGCCGGAGCCCGAGCAGCCGAAGCCGTCCCGGTCGACGGCTTCGCTGCGGCTGAAGGTGCCGTAGTCGGCGCGGCCGCCGCTGACGTCGGCGTCGTAGTACCAGGCGGCGTCGACCGAGCCGGTCTGGCTGCGGTTGCCGCTGCTGTTGCTCTTGCGGTTCTTGCCGAAGGACGACGAGGAGCTGGAGCTCGAGTTGCAGTTCTTGTCGGCGATGATCTTGTAACCGTTGGCGTAGTCGTAGCTGTCGCGGTCCACGCAGCGGCGGTCCGGATCGGAACCGCAGGAGGTCAGGGCCGCCGCGACGACGCCCATTCCTCCGAGTACGACCGTGCTGGACCGCAGCCGCCTGCGCTGTTCTCCCATGTGTGCTCCCCCGTGGGGCTCGTGAGCCCTGCCGTACCGGGGCCGGTTCGCCATGCGATGCACGAAACCGGCCGCCGTCTTATGTGCGCTTTATCGGCGCTCAGACTAGTGATCGACTCCTGGAGGAGGCCAATTGGGTGCGAGGGGCGGCCTACGGGCGGCGGATCGCCTTCAGCGAGCGGGTGGCCTGGGCGAGCAGGGCATCGGCGAGTTCGGGTGGGGCGGACGCCTCCAGGGTGAAGTCGGCGTCCACCGAGGTGATCATCCAGGCGAGGTCGCGCGGGGTCCCGGCGCCCAGGTGCAGCAGACAGCGATCGTCGTCGACCGGTTCGAGCACACCCATGCCGGGCCAGAGCCGCTCTCCGACCGATGCGGCCGACTCGTGCAGGGTGACGGTGGCCCGGAAGGGCCAGGTCCGGGACGAGAGGCGGTGCGCGAGATAGGTCGCCGCGTCGCCGTCGGGGAGGGCGCGCGGGACGAAGCGGGGCCCGGTCGGGGTGCGCGGCACGAGGCGGTCGACTCGGAAGGTGCGCCAGTCCTCGCGGTCCACGTCCCAGGCGACGAGGTACCAGTGCCGGTCGAAGCTGACGAGCCTGTGCGGCTCGACGGTGCGGACGCGAGGGGTGGCTCGGGAGGTGGCTGAGGGCTCAGGGGGGTGGGGATCCGGAGAGGGGCTGTGTGGGGTGGCGTAGTCGAAGCGGAGGCGTTCGTGGCGGCGGCAGGCTTCCGCGATGGCCATGAGGGTGTCCGGCGAGACCTTGGGGGCCGGGGCCGCTCCCGCTCGGACGGTGGCGCGGTGCAGCGTGGTCAGCCGGTGCCGCAGCCGGGACGGCAGCACCTGCTCCAGCTTGGTGAGGGCGCGCAGCGAGGCCTCTTCGATACCGGTGACCGTGCCCTCGGCGGCGGTGCGCAGTCCCACCACGACCGCGACGGCCTCTTCGTCGTCGAGCAGCAGGGGCGGCAGGCTCGCGCCGGCGCCGAGCCGGTAGCCGGCGGCGCCCCGGGCGGCGTGCACGGGGTAGCCGAGCTCACGCAGTCGCTCGATGTCCCGGCGCAGGGTGCGTCGGCTGACGCCGAGCTGCTCGGCGAGTTCGGCGCCGGAGCGGTCGCGGTCGCGGTGGCTCTGCAACAGGGCGAGCAGTTTCAGCAGTCGTCCGGAGGTCTCCAGCATGGTCATGAGGGTGCCGCAGAGTTAGGACCGGAGGTGACCCAACCGGTTCGTAGCGTCGCAGCCATGACGAAGCCGACAGCCGATGCCCACCCCCTGTCCGACCCCGAGCACCACCCCGACCCCACGCCCACACTCACGCATGCACTGGCACCCGCACCCGCACCCACTCCGTTCCGGCTCGCGATCCCGCAGGACCGCATCGACGACCTGCACCGACGCCTGGCCGACACCCGTTGGCCCGACGAACTGCCCGGTGTGGGGTGGAGTCGTGGCGTGCCATCGGGCTATCTGCGGGAGCTCGCCGAGTACTGGCGCACCGGCTTCGACTGGCGGGCGCAGGAGGCGGCGGTCAACGCGTACGACCAGTACACGACGGAGGTCGAAGGACAGCATGTGCACTTCCTGCATGTGCGGTCGCCGGAGGCGGGGGCCACGCCGTTGCTGCTGCTGCACGGGTGGCCGGGGTCGGTGGTGGATTTCCTGGACGTCATCGGGCCGTTGTCCGATCCCCGGGCGCACGGCGGGGATCCGGAGGACGCGTTCCACCTGATCGTCCCGTCGCTGCCGGGGTTCGGACTCTCCACGCCGCTGGCGGGACCCGGGATGAACGCGGCCCGGATGGCCACGGTGTTCACGGGGCTGATGTCCCGTCTGGGGTATGAGCGGTACGGGGTCCAGGGGTACGACACCGGGTCGTGGATCGCACCCGAGATGGGGAGGCAGGCGCCGGAGCACGTCGTCGGGGTCCACGTCAACGGCATGATCTCCTTCCCCTTCGGGGCGGAGGGCGACACGGACGGCCTCAGCGAGGTCGAGCAGCGGCGCTGGCAGACCATGCAGGACTTCAACGACGGCTACCTCCAGTGCAACTCCAAACGGCCGCAGACGGTGGCGTACGGGCTCACCGACTCCCCCGTGGGGCAACTGGCATGGATCGTCGAGAAGTTCAAGGAACTCACGGACCCCGAGGACGGGCTGCCGGAGGACAGCGTCGATCGGGACCGCATGCTGACGAACATCTCGCTCTACTGGTTCACCGGCACGGCCGCCTCGTCCGCGCAGATCTACTACGAGGAGATCTCCGCGAGTTCATGGGGCGGCGCGGAGGGCTCCGGAGGCGAGGCCCCAACCGAGGCCGAGGCCTGGGGCCAGGCTTGGGACGAGGCGGAGGGTGGGGGCGCGACTGAGGGCTGGGGTGCGACTGAGGGCTGGGGTGCGACCGGTGGTGGAGGCGCGAAGGTGCCCACCGCCGTGCTGGTCTCGGCGCGCGATGTGACGGTCCGGCGCTGGGCCGAGCGGGACCACGACATCGTGCGGTGGACCGAACTCGAACGCGGGGGCCACTTCCTCGCCCTGGAGGCCCCGGAGGCGCTCGTCGAGGACCTGCGGGAGTTCTTCCGCGAGCTGCGGTGAAGGGACCGAGGCACGCCGCCGACGTCGACATCCCGTGCTCCTTTGACTAAAGTCAAATAAATATGGAGACCCGGCACGAGAAGCAGTCCGCACCGGTGGCCGCGCGGGACGTACGGAGCCTGCGGCGGTTCAACCGGTATTTCACGCGCCGTATCGGAGCGTTGGACGACCACTACCTCGGGCAGGACCGGCCACTCGGCGAGGCCCGGCTGCTCTTCGAGATCGGCGAGGTCGGCGAGTCCGGCCGGGGCCACGAGGGGGCCGCGCTGCGCGAGCTGCGGACCCGGCTCGGACTGGACGCCGGGTATCTGAGCCGGATGGTCAAGGCGCTTGAGGGCCAGGGGCTGGTCCGGGTCGGGGTGCACGGTGGGGACAGCCGGGTGCGGGTCGCCGCGCTGACCCCGGCGGGGCGTTCCGAGGTCGCCGAGCAGAATCGGCGGGCCGACGCGCTGGCCGAGGGGCTGCTGCGCGGGCTGACTCCGGCGCAGCGGGGCGAGTTGACCGACGCGCTGGGTGCCGCGCGGCGGTTGCTGCGGCTCGCCGCGATCCGGGTCGAGACCGTGGACGGCGGTTCCGCCGACGCCCGGGCCTGCCTCGACGCCTACGCCGCCGACATCGACCAGCGGTTCCCCGAGGGGTACGACCCGGCCACCCTCGTCCCGCCCCATGAGGTCTCGGGGGACTCGGGGGCCTTCCTCGTCGCCTACGAGGAGGAGCTGGCCGTGGGATGCGGGGCGCTGCGCACGCTCGACGCCGGGGCGCGGATCGGGGAGATCAAGCACGTGTGGGTGCATCCCGACGCACGACGCCTCGGCCTCGCCCGACGGCTGCTGGGAGAGCTGGAGCGGGAGGCCGCCGAGCGCGGTCTCGGCGTCGTACGGCTCGATACGCACGCCGCGTTGACGGAGGCACAGGCGATGTACCGGGCGTGCGGCTACAGGGAGATCCCCCGGTACAACGACGACGTGTACGGGGCGCACTTCTTCGAGAAGCGGCTCCCGTAGGCCGTCCCCGCGCTCACCCCCGTACGCAGGTCGCTCCCGTCGGACACAGGGAGGTGACCGCCATCGTGACCGGCTCGCGCAGGGTGTCGAGCGGGGTCGACTCGGGGGCGCTGAGGCGGACGCCGTAGATCTGGTCGTCGGCCGTGCGGAAGCGGTGGTCGACGACCCGGCGGGGGCCGAGGTCGCCGTCGCCGTCGAAGCGGTAGACGACCTCGGAGAAGCTGTCGTCGGCGGCGGAGCGGTCGATGACGCGGTAGCCGGGGAGGCGGGCGAAGCCGTAGTTCTCGTTCTCGGCCAGGTCCATGGATACGGCGGGAGTGTCCTCGCTGACCTGGAAGATCTGGAGGATCCGGCTGCCGTCCGGGGACTCGTAGGTCACGACCGGGGGTTTGCCCGACGGTGTCTTCGCGGTCCGCTCCCAGCCGGAGGGCGCGTGGACGGTGAAGCCCGCCGGGTCGTCGGAGCGTACATAGCCGGGGGCGACGTCCGCGCCGTCGCTCGCGCCCGCGCTCCCTTCTCCGTCCTCGCCGTTGTCCGCGTCCGGGCCGTCGGCCCCTTCGTCACCCGGGACCGACCGTTTCGGGGTGGCCGAGGAGGTGGCGTCGTCGTCCTCCGGGCCCGCCACCGAGAGAGAAGGCGGGGGCGTGGAGGAGGAGGTGTCCGTGGCCGTCGTACGGGTCGAGTCGTCGTCCCGGGACAGCGTCCACACCCCGAAGCCGGCGCCACCACCCAACAGCGCGGCGAGTACGACGATGGCTGCCGTGCGCGGCCAGGGGCTGCCCCCTCCTGAGGGCTCGTCCACCCAGCGTCCTTGGTGCGGGTCCCAGCGCGTCATCCTGTCCCCCTTGCCGACGTCGGCGTTCTCATGACGTGCGTAGGCAGACGATAGCGGCGAACATGCCGAACAGGCCCCGTCCTGGTCGAAACCGGGACAGGGCCTGCAGGGACGAGCTAGGGGGCGGCCTCGCCCCCGGGAGGACTGCTCAGAGGAGGCCGAGCGCGCGGACCGCCTCGCGCTCCTCCGCCAGCTCCTGGACCGAGGCGTCGATACGGGCGCGGGAGAACTCGTTGATCTCCAGGCCCTGGACGATCTCGTACTTGCCGTCCTTCACGGTGACCGGGAAGGAGGAGATGAGGCCCTCGGCCACACCGTAGGAGCCGTCGGACGGGATGCCCATGGAGGCCCAGTCGCCCTCGGCGGTGCCGTTGACCCAGGTGTAGATGTGGTCGATGGCGGCGTTGGCGGCGGAGGCGGCCGACGAGGCGCCACGGGCCTCGATGATCGCGGCGCCACGCTTGGCGACGGTCGGGATGAAGTCCTCGGCGAGCCACTTCTCGTCGGCCACGACCTCGGCCGCGTTCTTGCCGGCGACCGTGGCGTGGAAGATGTCCGGGTACTGGGTCGCGGAGTGGTTGCCCCAGATCGTGAGCTTCTTGATCTCGGAGACCGGTACGCCCGTCTTCTTCGACAGCTGGGTCAGCGCGCGGTTGTGGTCCAGACGGGTCATCGCGGTGAAGCGCTCGGCCGGTACGTCCGGCGCGGCGGCCTGGGCGATGAGGGCGTTGGTGTTGGCCGGGTTGCCGACGACGAGGACCTTGATGTCGTCCGCCGCGTGGTCGTTGATGGCCTTGCCCTGCGGCTTGAAGATGCCGCCGTTGGCCTCGAGCAGGTCGCCTCGCTCCATGCCCTTGGTGCGGGGGCGGGCGCCGACGAGCAGACCGACGTTGGCGCCGTCGAAGGCGACGTTCGGGTCGTCGGTGATGTCGATGCCCGCCAGGAGCGGGAAGGCGCAGTCGTCGAGCTCCATGGCGGTGCCCTCGGCGGCCTTGAGCGCCGGCGTGATCTCCAGGAGGCGGAGCTTGACCGGCACGTCCGCGCCGAGCAGCTGGCCGGAGGCGATGCGGAAGAGCAGGGCGTAACCGATCTGGCCGGCCGCGCCGGTGACGGTGACGTTCACGGGAGTGCGGGTCATGGCGTTCTCCGTATGACAGCTGGCGGTGGGGCGTCCCTGCCCCTGCGGGACGTACAAATGATCGATCTCTCGGCGTCAAGAGATCGGTGGTCAGGCTATCGCGCATCCGGGATCCCGGACGGCCGGGGTTCGTGTGGCCCAGCCCACAAGTCGCGCCGCGGGGAGGGCCACACGAAAGAGGCGGCCGCCGGTCCGGGGGGGGGTGGGACCGAGGCGGCCGCCTGTGGGGGTGCCGGGCCGGGAGGGTGGTGCGTCTCCCGGGCGGGCCGGACTCCCGTGGGGGTACCCTCCGCCTGCCCCAGAGTTCGGCGGGCATTCCCCTTACACCGTGATTACTTTTCCGGTAACGACGATGACGGAAGGTGACCGGACCGGCCGACGGCGAGACGGCCGACGGTGAGGCGGCGGACGGCGGGTCGGCGGATGGCGAGTCCGCCGACAGCGAGTCGAGCGAGGGCGAGGCGGCCCAGGGCGAGTCCGCCGACAGCAAGTCGGCCGAGCGCGAGGCGACCGCGGACGAGTCGGTGAATCGCTACCCCGTGCAGCCCTTCTGCCCGGACGCCAGGGTCGCGCAGGCCGTGGCCTCGCCCGCGTCCTTCACGGCGACCATCTGGGTGTAGGCGATGTTGTCGCCGGCGGCTTCGATGGCGGCCGTCTGCTTGGTCTTCCCGACCGCGACCTGGACCTCGTCACCCTGCGCGGCGCCGGTGATGCGCGCCCAGGCGGCCTGGCAGGCCTTGCTGTAGCGGACCTCGACGCGGGTGGTGCCGATGGTGGCCTCGTCGGTGGTCCGGACGAGATTGCCGATGCACCCCATGGTCTCGGGGTCCTTGCCGTCACAGTCCTTGCCGCTGCACTTCACACCGGCCGGGAGGTCGGGGTTCGTGCCGATCGAGGTCGACGGGGAGGTCGACGGCCCGCCCCCCGCCTGATCCCCGCCGCCTCCGTCGGTGAGCAGGAACGCCGCCGCGATGAGGACGAGCGCACCCACGGCCCCGGCGAGGAACATCGTCACGCGCCGCTTCGGCTGGGAGTCGCCGTCCCCGGACCGGCCGCCGCCGCCCGGCGGTGGCCCGAAGACACCGGAGGGGGCCGCGGCGTCGTCGCCCTGGACGGCCCCGGCCGGGACCCGGGACGAGGAGCTCGACGACACCGAGGTGGGCCCCGGGGCCGCCCCGGAGGAGCCCGAGGACGACCGCCCTCCCACCAGGCCCGACGGCGAGGAGGAGGACGCCGAGGGCGAGGAGCCCGACGAGGAGGCAGGCGGGGCCGCTCCCCAGCTGACGCGCGACGCCCCTCCGACGGCCGATCCGGCCCCGCCGACCCCGCCGTACGGCGGCGCGGGGGAGAACGAGGAGGACGAGGAGGACACGGAGGGAGCGGACGGCGACGAGGTCGACGGCTCTCTCGAACCCCCGTACGGCGAGCGCGAGATGCGATCGCTCGGGGAGCGCGGCTGCGGCGGGACGGTCGGCGAGACGCCCGCCGGGCCCGCCACGCCCGGCGTCGCGGTGGCACTGCGGCCCGCTCTGCCGTTCCGGCCGCCGCCGTTGACGGTGGACTGGCCGCCCGTCTCGCCGAGGGCGGCGCGGGCCTGGGAGATACGGATCGCTTCCATGGTCATGTCGTGACGCATCTCCGAACGGCTCCAGGCCCGCTCGGCCAGCTCCCACATCGTGGTCAGATGGACGGGATCGGTACCCGTCACCTCAGCCAACGCGACGATCGCGCCTTTCGGCGCGAGCAGTCTGCCGTTGAGGTACCGCTCCCAGGACGTCTTGCTGTAGCCCGTGCGGTCGGCCACCGCGGCGATGCTCAGCCCACCGCGGTCGACGAGCCGGCGGAGCTGGCCCGCGAACTCCCTGACCTGTGGATCGAGTTCATCCGGCAAGGCCCTCCAACGAGGCATTACTTCCCCCTCTTCCCCCCGTACGTCTCTCCGTACGACCCGGGGCCCTCTCCGAAGCCCCGTTCTGGCCTACCCACTGGGATGCGCCCGGCGGGGATGCCAGTTCCGCCGAAAGGGGCGTGCGGGAGCATTTCGGGCGTGCTCACGCGCTGTCGCGCGCCCCACAACGGTCTGTGGTCCAGTGTCCCACCGACATCCCGGATTTCCGGGCGGAATCGCAGGTCCAGGCACGGGACGTCCCGGACCATCCCAAATGCCCACGTTAGCCCTGGTGTTGAGCGGGTCGGCCGCACATCCTCGAAGTTGTCAACACATCGACACAGCGACCACACAGGCACGGTCACGGAAGTCGAACAGGGGCTCGTGCGCCTCGCACACACCGGCGAGGAACGTGTGCGTCAGTGAAGACCGACAGTCAACGGGGACCAGGGGGATCACATGCAACTCAAGTCCAGGCTGCTGCTCGCGGCCGTCGCCGTGACGGCCTCGGCCGGGCTCGCGCTCGGCACAGCCGCTCCGCTCGCCACGGCCGCCGAGCCGCACGTCGTCGACGGCACCGGTGCCGCGTACAACGACTGGGGCGACGAGGGCACACTGTCCGTCAACTCGCACGCCAAGAGCAACGCGACGCGACTGTGGCAGAGCGTCCTGTACGCCGACGGCGCCAAGTGGAAGGACTCCAGCGGGAAGCTGCACACCTTCACCCAGTGGGACATCGACGGGATCTTCGGCTGGAAGACCCGCTCGGCGACCAAGTACTGGCAGGCGCAGGAAGACCTGGAGGACGTCGACGGGATCGTCGGCAAGGAGACGTTCGGCCAGGCCGACGGCTTCCTCGACGGGCCGTACGGCGACGGCAAGGTGACGTACGCGGGCCTGTCGCACGAGGTGGACTTCAAGCGCCTCGACGGGGACTACTACGTCAGGATCGGCTCGAAGTGGAAGGCCGCCGCGTACGACTGGCGCGGCTGAGGGGGCCGGCCGGCACCGATCGGTGCCGGTGGGCGCGGTGGGTGCCGGTGGGCGCCGGTAGGTGCCGACGGGCGCCGCGCCGAAGGTCGACGGACGCCGCAAGGGGTTGACGGGGGTCGTCACGACAGGGTGACGGCCCCTATCAGCGCGGCGGTGACGAGGGCCAGGGCGAGCAGCACGGCGAGGGCGGCGTAGAGGGCGACGCGGCCGGGTGGGCGGGGGGCCGGTTCGTCGGCGGGGGTGTCCCACCAGGGGAGCGTGGGGTCGTCCTCGTACGCCTCGGAAGCGTTCTGCGTCCGCTTCCCCGCCGCTCCGTGCTCGGGCGGCTGGGACGGCGGCACCGTCTGGGGGGCCGGGCGGGGCCAGGCCCGCAGGGCCAGTTCGCGCAGCGCCCCGAAGCGGTGGGCGTCCTCGCCGGCGACCCGGCACAGGGCCACGACCGCCTGGCGGGGCGGGGGCTGGGTGCCGTTGAGGTACCGCTGCCAGGAGGACTTGCTGTAGGCGGTGCGCGCGCCGAGCGCGACGAGACTCAGCCCCGTGCGGTCCTTCAGCAGGCGCAGCTGCTCGACGAAATGCTGTACCTCCGGGGGGAGTTCGTCCGGCAGCGGCTGCCAGGCGCTCATCGGGCTGCCTCCTCGGCTCGAGGGTGGGGCTCAAGTGCGGGTCTGAGCAGGTGACGAAGGACGTGGGTGGACCGGTTCCCACCAGTACGGGCCTCGGAGCCCTGGCGTTCGGACAGCGCGCCGGACCGGGTGGGAGTGGTGGGGAGTGACGTGGGTGACCTGGTGAGGCGAAGCGAAGGGCACGGAGGGGGCGCGTGAAATCGGGCCCGCGCCGGTGCGATCCACGGCTGTCGGCCTGTCGCTGCCGGCCCTGTCACCGGTGGCCTGCCGCTGATGGCCTGCGCTGCTGCCATACCGGGATGACGTTCGGGTGCCGTCGCAGTGGCCCGATCCGGACACCTTGGCGGAATGGTCACTTCCGTGCCACAGCGGCCTGCCAGGTGTTGAACAGGTCGTTCGCCGTGCAGGAACGTGGAGCGCGACGGCGGCCCGTCCTTACTCGGGGGAGGGGACGGGCCGCCGTCGCACCGCGTCAGGGGCCGGGGCGAAGCGGCCGGTCTCAGCCCGTCTCCTCGTCGCCCACCGTGAAGTGCAGCGTGTCCTTGAGGAACGGGATCTCCAGCCACGGCTTGGGCTGGGCCATCAGCGCAAGCAACACGATCGCGGTGCCCAGGAAGATGTACGTGGCCATGTCGGTGAAGCGGGAGCGGACGGCGAGCATGCCGACGTCCCTGACGGCCCAGCGCAGCGCCGCACCGGCGAGCAGCGCGACGCCGATCAGGATCGTGCCGACCCGGAACGCGTCCAGCGCGGTGAGCAGCAGGCCGAGGCCCACGGTGCTCAGCACGGCGAGGATCGGCCACTGCCGGACGGGCGCGGGCGCCTCTCGCGGTGCCGCCCTGCCGCCGCCCTCGGGCCGCGCGGTGTCCTTGGTGAACATCGGGAACCGCCGGGTACCGCGCGCGGGCTTCCCGTCGGCGTCGGGCACGCTGATGTGATCCCGTACCTCGATCTCATCACCCTCGTCGCCGCCCGCAGCGGACCTGGCCGCCCCGGCCACACCCGCCGCTTCAGCCGAAGGGCCTGCGCCCTCGGCCGCTTCGCCCGACCGGGCGGCCCCTGTCGACCGCGCGCCCCTTGCACCCTCGTCCGCGCCAGCCCCCTCCGCGGTCTCCGCAGTTTCCGCCGCCTCCGGCGCCTCCGGCGTCTCGACCGCCCCGGCGCCCTCAGCGGCCCCCGCGGTTCCTGTCGTCCCGGCCGTTTCCGTCGTCCTCGACATCTGTGCCCTCTCCGACGCCGCTGCCCCGTCGCTCGCGCCCGGCCGCTCCGACGTTGCGGCTTCGACCGCCGTCTTCCCGAGACCGGGGGAGCCGTCGGCCGACGCCCCTGGCCGTTCGGCCCGGCCGGAGGCCCTCGGGGGCCCCGGCCGTCCCGACGTCCCCTCCGCCCTGCCGTCAGCCGACACTGCGCTCCGCCGCCTCGACCACGTTGACGAGCAGCTGGGCGCGGGTCATGGGCCCGACACCCCCGGGGTTGGGGGAGATCCACCCGGCGACCTCGGCGACCCCGGGGTGCACATCCCCGACGATCTTGCCCTCGGCTGAGCGGGAGACACCGACGTCGAGCACGGCGGCGCCCGGCTTCACGTCCTCGGGCCGGACGAGGTGGGCCGAACCGGCAGCCGCGACGATGATGTCGGCCCGCTTGAGGTGCGCGGCCAGGTCACGCGTACCCGTGTGGCACTGGGTCACCGTGGCGTTCTCGCTGCGCCGGGTCAGCAGCAGCGGCATCGGACGGCCGATGGTCACACCGCGCCCGACGACCACGACCTCGGCGCCCTTGATCTCGACGCCGTACTGGCGGAGCAGGGTGAGGACACCGTTCGGCGTGCAGGGCAGCGGCGCGGGCTCGTTCAGGACGAGGCGCCCGAGGTTCATCGGGTGCAGGCCGTCCGCGTCCTTGTCGGGGTCCATCAGTTCGAGGATGCGGTTCTCGTCGATGCCCTTGGGAAGCGGCAGCTGCACGATGTATCCGGTGCACGCGGGGTCCTCGTTGAGCTCCCGCACCACCGCCTCGATCTCCTCCTGCGTGGCGGTCGCGGGCAGCTCGCGCTGGATGGAGGCGATGCCCACCTGCGCGCAGTCGCGGTGCTTGCCCGCCACGTACTTCTGACTGCCGGGGTCCTCCCCGACCAGGATCGTGCCGAGTCCGGGCGTGACGCCCTTCTCCTTCAGCACCGCCACGCGGGCGGTCAGATCGGACTTGATCGCGGCTGCGGTGGCCTTGCCATCGAGAATCTGGGCGCTCATGGCCCCAATCTTCGCGGATGACCGGTGCCGGGTTCCAATCCGGTCACCAGGCGGACGCCTTCCGCCCCGTACCGGTCCGTACGGAGCGTCCCTGCGGGACAAGATCGGATGTGTTGCACTTGCACAACACCCGCGATATCTCCCTGGACATCCGGGCGGGCATATAAAACGATTGGGACACAGTGCCGCGGGCACTGCCGGGGGGCGTGACCAGTTCAAAAAGGCAGGGCATTCCTCCGAACCGTGCCGCGCGTCCCGCACCAGGCAACGGAGGAAACCCCGCATGAGCTTCGGCGACCCGAACAACCCGTACGGCCAGCCCCAGCAGCAGCCGCCCGCCCCGGGCTACGGCTACCCGCAGCAGAACCAGCCCCAGCAGCCGGGGTACGGCTACCCGACCGCCCCGCCGGTCTCCCAGGGCTACGGCGGCTACCCGGGCGCTCCCGAGACCATGCCCAGCACGGTGAACGCGGCCCGCATCATGCTCTGGGTCATCGTCGGCCTCCAGGTCGTCGGCGTGCTCCTGTACGGCATCGGCGCGATCGGTGTGGCCGCGGCCAGCGACAGCACCGAGGACCCGGCCCTCGCGGAGGCGCTGGGCAACATCCCCACCGGCCAGATGGTGGCGATCGCCGTCTTCGCGGTGGCCTGGCTGGTCTACGCGATCATGCTGGCCGTGAAGTTCAAGACCGGCGGCAGCGGCGTACGCGTCGCCGCGCTGGTCTTCGGCATCATCACGGCCGTCCTGGGCGTCTTCCCGTTCTTCCTGATCGGCCTGGTCCACCTGGTGCTGGGCATCCTGATCGCCGTCTTCGTCGGCAACGCCAACGGCAAGGCCTGGTTCAACCGCCCGCGCTACTGAGCGCCGCCGAGCACAGCGAAGGGCCGTACCCCGCGGAGAAGGGGTACGGCCCTTCGGCGTGTTCACACCGGGCAGGTCCCGCTGGTCGGGCGGGGCGTCACGGTGCGGACGACGCTGTCCCGGGTCTGCGTCTCGCCGGGGCGGAGGAGGTAGCTGAAGGTGCCGATCACGCAGTAGTCGATGCTCGTGCTGTTGGTGGCCTCGCCGACCGGCACCGCACCCAGCTGCGCCGTCGTCCCTTGCGCTATGCGGTACACGCGGCCCGTGCCGTTCGGGTTCTCCGCGAGACACACGAACCCCTGCGGACACAGCACCGCCGCCGCCTCCTTCTGGGCGGCGACGGCGGTGCCGCCCATTCCCGTACCGAGCGCGGCCGCGAGCACCGCGCCGACGGCCACGACCCGGCGTGACCGATTCAACCTGCTGCGCATGACGGAACCTCCTGAGTCCAGAGCGCTGTCCCCTCGACCCTCGCAGCGGAACGCCCGCCTCTGCACCGGGGTATCGGCCATTCCGCCTGCACTGGCCACAGCGACCACGCAGAGGGCGTTTCGCCACCGGATCAGCCGCCGCTCACTGGCGATCCCATACCACTTATCACCTCATATGACTCGCTTTGACAGGTTCTTCTTCGGAAACGCGGGATGTGCCGGACCTGAGGCGTCTGCCTCCTGTCGCCGTAGCCTGACCCGTCCATGTCTGCCTCGGGGGAGGAACCAGTCATGCACAGCATCATCGTCGTGCCCGTCGACGGAGCACGTCCGGGCGAACAGTTCCGACTCGCCCCCGGCGAGTCCCTGCCCTTCGGCCGTACGGCACGGCCGGGTGCCCCGCATCTGGCCCTGGCGCACGAAGGGGTCTCCCGGGAGGCCGGGGAGATCACGGCCACGGGCGCCTACTGGACGCTCAGCAATCTGAGCCGCGCACAGACGTACGTGGTGGAGAACCCGGAGGGCGCCGGCGAACACATCAAGGTCGCGCCGGGGCGGCTGGACGCGCCGGTGCCGTTCGAGTTCTCGCGGGTGGTGCTGCCCGCGGGCAACGAGCTGCTCAGCTTCGACGTCTGGGCCCCGCGCCACGACTTCCTCGACCAGGCCGGTCCTCGCGACGGCTCGCCCACCGCGTCCGCGTTCCCGCTCGACCGGGGCCGGCGCTACTTCCAGGTGCTGGCCGCCCTGTGCGCGCCACGACTGCGCGGCGAACCGCACGCCGCGCTCGCCACCGCCGACGAGCTGGTCGAACTGCTGCGCCCCTGCTGGCCGTCGGTGTCCCGCACGGCCGTGCAGTGGAACATCGACTACCTGGCCGTCAAACTGCGCCTGAAGCCGGCCCCGGAGTCCGCGCCGCCCGGCGGCACCCGCCTCAACGGCAAGAAGGACCGCCTGGTCTCCCTGGCCCTGCGCTTCGACCTCGTCCGCGAGGCCGACCTGGCCCTGCTGAAGGGCGGGGCGGGCCGATGAGCGCGGAGGAGACGTACGCCGTACCGGTGCCGAAGGGGTATCGCGTCGGCGGCTGGGAGATCCGTGAGCCGCTGGCCTCCGGGGCCTTCGGGACGGTGTACGCAGCCAGGCGCACGGAACCGGCCGAGGGGCTGCCCACCGAGGCCGCCCTGAAGTTCCACCCCACCGGCACCCGCACCCCGCGCCAGCTGCGGCACCTCCAGGAACTCGCCGAGCGCGAGAAGGAGTTGCTGCTCCGCCTGCGCCGTCCGCGCCTCATCCGCATGTACGAGACGCTCACCGTCGACGACCCGTCGGACCCACTGCTCGACGGCGCCTCCGTCCTCGTACTGGAGCGTGCCGAGGGCTCCCTCGACCAGTTGATCGACCGGCTGGCCGGGCAGGCGCGGGGGCAGCGGGCCGTCGCGCTGCCGGGCGGACCCTCGCTCCTCGCCCAGATCTGCGAGGGGATCGCCCACCTCCACCACGCGGGCTGGGTGCACGGCGACCTCAAGCCCGCCAACGTACTGCTGATGGCGGACGGTTCGGTACGGCTGGCCGACTTCAACCTGGCCGCCGAGCTGGACGGCACCCATGCCTACTCCCCGGCGTTCGCCACCCCCGACTACACCCCGCCCGAGCTGCTCTGGGCCGAGGTCGGCGAGAACGGGCACCGGACCCGTCCGACCGCTGACATCTGGGCCTTCGGCGTCCTCGCCCACCTGGTCCTGACCGGCGGCCCGCCCTTCCCGGGCGCCACCCCGCCCGCCCGCAGGGACGCGGTCCTGCGCTACGCGAGCGGCCAGGAGGAGCTACGGATCTCCCCCGAACTGCCCGGCCCCTGGCGGCAGATCGTCACCGACTGCCTGGCCCCGACGCACGCCGCGCGCGCCCCGTGCACCGCCTCGTCCCTGCTCCGCCGCGTCGAGACGGCGGCCGGAGCGGCGCGCTCCCCACGACTGCCCCGGCTCCGGCCGAGGCGCGGCCCCCACCCCGCCCTGCTGGGCGGACTGGCCGCGCTCACGGTCGTGTCCCTCGCCACGGCCGGTCTGCTGGCCCTGCGTGAACCCGCCCCGCAGGGCTACGAGCGCTGCGACCGGGGAGACGTCTGCTTCTTCACCGGCGCGGACGGACAGGGCGAGATGTGCGCCTGGTACGAGTACGACGACGACTGGCTGGGCGGGATCATCACCTGCGACTGGGCGAAGGACACCAGGCCCAGGTCGGTCTTCAACAACGGCTACTCGGGCGACCCGCACGCAGACGTCGAACTCTTCCGCGAGCCGAACCGCAAGGGACCGTTCGGCTGTGTCCAGGAGAACGCCAAGGTCAACTACCCCGAGGGCCTCGTGCTCCGCTCCCACGAGTGGGTGGAGGCGTGCTGAGCGGCGAGCCGCCGACCACCTGACCCTATGACCTTCGAGGTACCGGGGCGGGGGCCGCGCGCGGATGCTTGAGGCGTTCACAGCGAACACCGACAAGAACCCACGGGGAAACGGGGAAATCATGACGACGACCACAACGGCACCGAGCACAGCCACGGCCGTACGGCGCAGGACGGCCATCGCGCTCGCCGCGACCGCCGTGGCGCTCTCCTTCGGCCTGGCAGCCGGGGGTTCGGCCGCGGCCGCGCCGACTGCCGCGGCCACAGCGGGTGACGTGGCCGCGGCGGCCAAGCCGAAGTTCCAGATGCCGTTCCAGTGCAACACCCACTGGCGGATCGACACCTGGGGCCACAACCCGGCCATCGACATCGTGGTGAAGGGGAACCCGGGCTCCTCCGGGAGGCCCGTCTACCCCGGCTACAAGGGCAAGGTCGTCAAGGCCTACAAGGACTCCGGCGCCGGCAACATGATCATCATCAACCACGGTGGCGGCTGGTACACGGCGTACTACCACCTGAAGGACAGCGCCACCAAGTACGTCAAGGTGGGCCAGAACGTCTCCGCGAAGAAGCAGATCGGCCGGATCGGTGCCACCGGCAACAACAGCGGCAACCACGCCCACCTGCACTACGAGCAGCGGTACCGGACCAACGGGGTCCCGACCGAGAAGCACCGCAAGCCGGTGCACTTCAACGGCAAGGCGTACACGGGCGCGGGCAAGACGTGGACGGACGTCGTGAGCAAGAACTGCTGATACGGCCCGCCCGCGACGGCCCGCCGGACCTGCTCCGGCGGCCGTTCCCGGCGTCGCCCGCACGGTACTCTCTCGTCAACTCGTGTTGCCCATGGGACCGTTGAGGCAGCGCACGACCAGAGAGAACACCACCCGGGGGACCCATGTCAGACCAGCGGCCCGGACCGCCGTCGCACTCCCCGGCGTCCCACTCCCCCTCGTCCGGCTCCCCCTCGTCCGACTCCCCGGCATCGCGTGACACCGCGCTGGAACTGGCCGGCGCGACCCCCCTGCGGGCCTCGGATCCCGCGCGCCTCGGGCCGTACGTGCCGCTCGGGCTGCTCGGCAGTGGCGGAATGGGCCGGGTGTATCTGGCCCGGCCCGCCGACGACGCCCCCGGGCTCGCCGCGGTGAAGGTGATCCGGCCGGAGTACGCCGAGGACACGGAGTTCCGGCGCCGGTTCCAGCGCGAGGCGGGCGTGCACGACCGGGTCCGCACGCCCTACGCGCCACGGCTGCTCGGCACCGGCTTCGAACCCGAGGACGAGCACGGGCGCGAACTCCTCTGGATGGCCACGGAGTATCTGCCGGGCCTCAACCTCACGGACGCGGTCCGCGACTGCGGCACGCTGCCGCCCTCGGCGGTCTGGCGGCTGGTGGGCGAACTCGGCCGGGCCCTGTCGGCGCTGGCGGCGGCCGGGGTGGTCCACCGCGACCTCAAGCCCTCCAACGTCCTGCTCTCCGCCGACGGCGTCCACGTCATCGACTTCGGCATCTCGCAGGCGGTGGACAGCAGCGCGATCACCACCACGGGCAGCCGCGTCGGCACTCCCGCCTACATGTCCCCCGAGTACCTCAGGGACGGCCGCTGCGACACCGCCTCGGATGTCTTCTCCCTCGCCGGGACCCTCGTGTACGCCGTCACCGGCCACGCTCCGTTCGGCGACGGCACCGGCGTCGACGTCATGCACCGGGTCGCCTTCGAGGAACCCAAGCCGGCGCTGATGTCCGAACTGGCCTCGGCCGACCCGGCGCTGGCCGCCCTTCTCACCGCCTGCCTCGCCAAGAACCCGGCCGACCGCCCCACCCCGGCCGGCCTCGTCGAGGCCGCCGCCGACACCGGCCGCCCCTGGCCCGACCCCCTGAACTCCCGCGTCCTCGCCCGCCGGGAGTCCTGTGCGTCCCTGGCCCACGCCACGGCCCAGGACACGGCCCGCCTCCGCCTCCCGACCCGACGCGCCACAACCCCGACACCGCCGCCGGGCGAGCAGGGGGCGGCGGCCACGGAGGCTGGGGCCCAAGGGGCGCCCGCGTCGCCCGGCGGTCACAGCGCGACGCCGACCGACGCTGCGCACGGCGGCTCCGCGCCGGCCGGGCCTCACCAGGCGTCCACGCCCGCCGGTTCCTACGGAGCGCCCACGCCTGCCGGGCCGTACGGAGCGCCGATCGCGACCACGGCGTACGGAGCCGCGACGTCAGGCACGGCGTACGGAACGCCGGTGTCGGCCACGGCGTACGGAGCCGTGACGCCGATCGGGGCGTACGGTCCGCCTACTCCCTCGCCCGGCCCATACGCAGGACCGCCGGCCTCCGGCGGCGGCCAGGGGCCCACGGTCACGTCGGTCGCGCCCCGGCGGCGGAGGCGGCCCTACTTCGTCGTCGTGGCCGTGTTGGCGATCTGCGCGGTGGCCGTGGGGGCGTTCCTCGTCACCCGGAAGCCCGTCGAGGAGGCCGCGGCCGCCAAGCCGACCGCCGGTACGGCCACCGCGCCCGACGGGAAGGCGGCGGCGCCGCTGCCGGGGTCCTCCGAATCGCCCTCGCCCTCCGCCGAGAAGGACGGGGAGAAGGGCGACGAGAAGAGTCCGTCCGCGCGGCCCTCGGCGGAGACGACCGACGCCGCTCCTGACGACACGGCCGACCCCACCCCCGGCGCCGGAGGTTCCCCGGGCGGTGACGGCGACGCGGCAGCGACCAGCCCCGCACCCACCCCCACCAGGACCGCGACGAAGCCCGCCACCCCCGCGTGGATCTCCCAGTGCACCTACTACTCCGGCACCGAACTCACCGACCGGGGCGACGAGGGCCAACGCGTCGTCCAGGTGCAGTGCATGCTGCAGAAACGCGGCTACGGCGTCGGCGACTCGGGCGTGGACGGCAAGTTCGGCAAGGACACGGAGTCGGCGGTCAGGCGGTTCCAGACAGCGAAGGGGCTGGAGATCGACGGCCAGGTCGGGCCCGACACCTGGGCGGCACTGCGCGCCACGACGTAGCGAGCGGCCCGCGGCGCACACGTACGAATCGGGGCCCGTCGGACGAACCGACGGGCCCCGTGTCTCACGCCTTCAGCGCATCCACTCGGTGGGATCAGTGGAAGAAGTGCCGCGTCCCCGTGAAGTACATCGTGATCCCGGCCTTCTGCGCGGCCTCGACGACCAGCTCGTCACGGACCGAACCGCCCGGCTGCACGATGGCCTTGACGCCGGCCGCACCCAGCACGTCGATGTTGTCCGGGAACGGGAAGAACGCGTCCGAGGCGACGTACGAGCCCCGCGCGCGCTCGGCGCCGGCCCGCTCGACCGCCTGCTTGCAGGAGTCGACGCGGTTGACCTGCCCCATCCCCACACCGACCGACGCGCCGTCCTTGGCGAGCAGGATGGCGTTGGACTTCACCGCGCGGCAGGCCTTCCAGGCGAACGCCAGCTCGGCCAGCTCGTCGGCGGAGAGGGCGTCGCCGGTCGCGAGGGTCCAGTTCGCCGGGTCGTCGCCGTCGGCCTGGAGCCGGTCGGTCACCTGGAGCAGCGCGCCGCCGTCGACGGGCTTCAGCTCCACCGGCGCGGCAGGCGCGCCCGGCGCCTTCAGCACCCGGATGTTCTTCTTCTTGGCGAGGGCCTCCAGGGCCCCCTCCTCGTAGTCGGGCGCGACGATGACCTCGGTGAAGATCTCCGCGACCTGCTCGGCCATCTCCTTGCTGACCGGCCGGTTGACGGCGATCACACCGCCGAACGCGGACAGCGGGTCACAGGCGTGCGCCTTGCGGTGCGCCTCGGCGACATCCGCGCCGACCGCGATACCGCAGGGGTTCGCGTGCTTGATGATCGCGACGGCCGGCTCGTCGTGGTCGTACGCGGCACGGCGCGCGGCGTCCGTGTCCGTGTAGTTGTTGTACGACATCTCCTTGCCGTGCAGCTGCTCGGCCTCGGCGAGACCGCCGGTCCCGGAGACGTACAGCGCGGCCGGCTGGTGCGGGTTCTCGCCGTAGCGCAGGGTGTGCGCGCGCTCCCAGGTGGCCCCGAGGAAGTCGGGGAACTGCGAGTCGTCGGCGGGCGCGTAGGACGAGGCGAACCAGGAGGCCACGGCCACGTCGTACGCGGCCGTGTGCTGGAAGGCCTCGGCGGCGAGCCGCTTGCGGGTGGTGAGGTCGAACCCGCCGTCCTGCACGGCGGCGAGGACGTCCGCGTACCGGGCGGGGCTGGTGACGACCGCCACGGAGGGGTGGTTCTTCGCGGCGGCGCGGACCATCGAGGGGCCGCCGATGTCGATCTGCTCGACGCACTCGTCGGGGGTGGCGCCGGAGGCGACGGTCTCCCGGAACGGGTAGAGGTTCACGACGACGAGGTCGAACGGCTCGACGCCCAGCTCGGCGAGCTGGCGCCGGTGGTCCTCCAGCCGGAGGTCGGCGAGGATGCCCGCGTGAACCTTGGGGTGCAGGGTCTTGACCCGGCCGTCCAGGCACTCGGGGAAGCCGGTGAGCTCCTCGACCTTGGTGACGGGGACGCCCGCGGCGGCGATCTTCGCGGCCGTGGAGCCGGTGGAGACGAGCTCGACACCGGCCTCGTGCAGCCCGCGCGCCAGGTCCTCCAGCCCGGTCTTGTCGTAGACGCTGACGAGCGCCCGGCGAAGGGGCCGCTTGTTGATGTCGGCGGTCACTGGATAACTACCTTTCGTCCCTCAATGCGATAGCCGTTGCGGGCGAGCCGCCCCACGACATCGACGAGCAGCCTTCGCTCGACTTCCTTGATGCGCTCGTGCAGAGCGCTCTCGTCGTCCTCGTCCCGGATCTCCACCACGCCCTGCGCGATGATCGGCCCGGTGTCGACGCCGTCGTCGACGAAGTGGACGGTGCAGCCGGTGACCCGCGCGCCGTACGCGAGCGCGTCCCGCACCCCGTGGGTCCCCGGGAAACTGGGGAGGAGAGCCGGGTGGGTGTTGACGAACCGGCCGCCGAACCGCGCGAGGAACTCCTTCCCCACGATCTTCATGAACCCGGCGGAGACGACGAGATCGGGCTCGTGGGCGGCGACGGCCTCGGCGAGCGCCGTGTCCCACTCCTCACGCGTCGCGTGGTCCTTGACCCGGCAGACGAAGGTCGGCAGCCCGGCGCGCTCGGCGCGGGCGAGTCCCTCGATCCCGCCGCGGTCGGCTCCGACGGCCACGATCTCGGCGCCGTATGCCTCGACGCCGGTCGTCGCGATGGCGTCCAGCAGCGCCTGGAGGTTGGTGCCGGATCCGGAGACCAGCACGACGAGGCGCTTGGCCACGGGCTTGGCGGCCACAGTGGGGCCCTTTCTACGGGTTCTGCGGGGACGTTCGGGTCCGCCGACCGCGCCGGTGCATGCGGTACACCTGCGCGCTTGTACATTCCTACGAATGCTTCGCGTCCCCCGATACGGGGAAGTCTACGAAGCGGCCGACCGTCAGCAACGATACCGGCACTTCGGACGGCCCCCGTGGGACGGGGGCGTGGCCGGGAGGTAGCGTCTGCCAGGAGTGGGCTCGGGAACGCGGTCGGTGTGCGGGGCGTTCACGGAGTGCCTGCTCATGCCCTACCAGTGGATCTCAGCGCCGAGATCGTGACTGGGTCCACCACCGACGTCGCCGCCGCGCACACCACCAACCGTATTCACCAAGGGGAAGACGCACTCCTGATGCCGGACCGCAGCCTCCGCCTTCCTTCGCTCCTGCTGCGCGAGCGGAGTTCCTCGCCCACGCCCCCGCGCGAGAGCGAGGACGCCGCCCCCGAGCAGCCCGGGCGGGGCCAGGGCTCAGGCTCTTCGGACGACAATCCGTTCGCGCCGCCGCCCGAGGGCGCGCCCGACCGGCCGTGGCAGCCACGCCGGCCCGACGGCCGGGGTTCCGGCGACGGAGCGGGGCGCGGTGGTGGTCACTCGCCGTGGGGCAGTCAGTGGAGCGACCGGCAGCCCGGCCGCTCGTCCGGCGGACACTTCGGTGACCGTCCCGGCGGCCAGGGCGGACCGGGTGGACCCGGCGGTTCCGGGCAGGGCCCCGAAGGCGGGCCGGGCAGCGGGCTGCGCTGGGACCCGACGGACCCGGCCCAACGGCGCGCACGGTACTCGTTGCTCAGCGGTATGTGGGCCTTCTTCTTCGCGCTCTTCGCCTGGCCGTACGTGGCGCTGCTGCTCGGTTCGCTGGCCGTGTACTGGGCCGTCAGCGCGCTGCGGGCGAAGCCGGCCGGCCCGGATCCGTCCCGGCCGGCGACGTCCGAGCCGAGCGGTCGCCCCCAGCGGACGGCGGCCATCAGCGGCCTGGTGACCTCCACGATCGCGCTCACGATCGTCGCCGTCACCTTCACGGCGCAGTTCGTCTACCGCGACTACTACACCTGCGTCGACGACTCCCTCACCACGGTCTCCGCCAAGTCCTGCAAGGACCTCCTCCCGGAGGGCCCGCTGCGGGAGGTACTGGGCGCGCAGTAGCCGCCCGGCACAGCGGTCAACACCACGAAGGCGCCGCCGAGGACGACCACGGCCGGCGCCTTCGCCCTGGTCAGGGCGCTTCTCCTGGCCTGAGCTCGGCGCCGGTGTCGGCCCCCGGCGCGCTCTCGGGCGCGGGAGAGACAGGGGCAGGGGCGGGGGTAGAGGCAGCGGTGGAAGCCGGGGCAGGGGTAGGGGTAGAAGCCGAGGCCAAGGCGGCGACACCGCTATCGGAGCGGCCA
The DNA here is from genome assembly GCF_018728545.1 of Streptomyces sp. ATCC 21386. Lineage (NCBI taxonomy): Bacteria > Bacillati > Actinomycetota > Actinomycetes > Kitasatosporales > Streptomycetaceae > Streptomyces > Streptomyces sp. ATCC 21386. Next base: position 1,081,443 of record NZ_JAAVVL010000001.1, on the reverse strand, counting down.
TCGCCGGAAGGGCCGGGGGTTCGGTCACTTTCGCCCCCGAGCGTCAACGCCTCGCGCAGCGCCGCCCAGCGGGCTGCACGCGAGGCGGGGTCCCAGACGGGCGGTGACGGGGAGACGGCGGCCGCTTGGACGGGACCGCCACCCCGCGCCGCCTCCTCCCGCGCCGTTTCCTCCCGCGCCGTTTCCTGCCGTGCCACCTCCTCCCGCGCCGTCTTTTCCCGTGCCGTCTCTGCCCCCGACTCGTCCGCCGCGCCGTCCTTCACCGCGCCGTCCTTCACCGGGCCGTCCTTCACCGGGCCGTCCTCCGCCGCATCCCCCACCTGATCGCGCCCGGCCTTTGCCCCTTGCGCTTTCTCCTGGTCCACCTCAGCCACCGATGCCTCCAGCACCCTCTCCCGCCCCGTTCCACCCTCCGGCGCCGCCACCGCCTTACCGCGCCCCGTCGCAGCCCCCGGCGCCCCGGTCGTCCTCTCCCGCCCGGCCCCCCTCGCCCCCGGCACCCCGGCCGCCGTTCGTGGGCCGGTGGTCGGCGCGACAGCCTTGGGCTTTCGGGGCCGTACCCGGGCCCAGCGCGTCGTCAGCGCGACCGGGAGTGCGACCGCTCCCACCCAGGCACCGGCCGCGCCGCCCGCACGCCACCACACGGGACCGAAGTCGGTGAGCGCGGCAACGCCGAGAGGTCCTCCGGCGAGGTGGGCGAGGAGGGCGAAGGCCGCGGCGGACAGCAGCGCCGCGAGGAGAGCGGCGGTTGCCGTACGCCGTACGGTCCACGGCGTCGACCGGTCGGCGGCGGCCCGCCCCGCGATGAACCACCCGACCGTCACCCCCGCGGCCAGCGGCACCGCCCCCACCGTCCAGTACGCAGGCGCACCCCCGCCCGCCGGGACGGCGGCGAGCAACGGGAAGGACGGCAGGAACGCGGCGGGAGCGGCCGCGCTCAACGGCGCGACGGTGTGCCCGGTGCTCAGCACGAAGCCCGGCCCGAGCGCGTACGCCGCCGCCCACAGCGCCGCGTTCGGGACGAGGGCCACGCAGAGCAGCAGGACGGCGAACCGCCCGGACAGCCCCTCGGTCAGCTGGAGGAACGAGTCACGGGTCGCCGTTCCGTGCCAGACCAGGGACACGGCCACCAGCAGGGCACCCCCGCCGGTCAGCACGAGCACACCCGCCCCGGCGGCCCGTCCGGCGGTGGCCGCCAGCTGCCGCCGCCCTTCCGTCCCGGGGGCGCCCCCGAGGAGCGCGGGCAGGGGCAGCCGGGAGCCCCTGCGCGCCGCCCACACCCCCGTACCCGCCGCGAGCGCCGCCAGCAGCGGTACGCAGAGCGCGGCCCACAGCCACGACGGGCGCAGCACGCCCCCGGAGGCGTACAGCGTGACCACCGCGCCGACGGTCCCGTATCCGATGACGAGTCCGGCCCAGGTCGCCCGGGCGCTCACCCCGGAACCGTCCCCCGCGTGGTCGCGGGCCGAACGGTGCAGCAGGACCACCGGCAGCGCGAGCAGGAGGAGAGGGACGAGGCCGACCGGGGCGGGGGCACCGGAGAGCGTGTCGGTGCGGACGAGTTCCACGCCGTGGGAGAGCAGCCACAGGGCCGCCGCCACGTGCAGCGCCCCGCCGGGCCCGCTGTCCGGGTACGGCGAACTGATCCAGAGCACGGTCACGAGCGCGGTGAAGACCGCGCACCCGAGGCCCGCCGCGAGGGCTCCGCCCAGCACCCCGGAGACGAGCTTGGACGACCGGCGGCGCGCCCTCCGGAACAACGGCGAGAGGGGGGACCGCGGCGACGACGAATACAGGGAGGCCGTCGACTCCCCCTGTCTGAGAGGCATCCCGGGTGCCGTGGACGATGCCGGCCAGGCGTGGCCGATGGGGTGGCCCGGCCCGGTGGCCGGGTCGTTCGGGTCGGTCGCGTGCGTCACGTCGGCCATGCTCCCAACGACACGCGCTTTACCGGCGTAACGGACGTTTCCTGCACGTGTCGCCCAATATGTGCTTATGTGTTTTTTCGTACGAGGGTTGGTCCGACGGAGGTCGCCACGACGGGAGGCGACCCGGTGACCGCGCCCGGGGTCGAGCCCGGAACCGGACATCGAAACAGGACGGGAGCCGGGAGGGGAAGCAGAGCTGGCACCAGAGCTGGAACCAGAAACGGAGCCGGAAACGGCACCGGCACCGGCACCGGCACCGGCACCGGCGCCAGAACGGGCGTCGGGGTGGGCTTCGGCGCTGAGAACGGAACCTCATCCGGAACCATGGCCGCGCCTTCCGTCGAGCCGGCCGTCCAGGGCGAGGCCGAGTGGTACCAGCAGCCCCTCGGCACCGACGCCGACGGTCCGACCTCTGACTCGGTCCCGTCCTCACCGCGCCTGACGCCCGCCCAGGCCTTCGACGCGCTCTACGCGTACTGCGCCCCCACCCTCGTACAGCAGACCTATCTGCTCACCGGGCAGCGCCGCCTCGCACGTGAGGCCGTCGAGCGCGCCTTCCAACTCGCTTGGCACCGCTGGCCGGAGGTGGCGGTCGACCGCGACCCCGCGGGCTGGGTGCGGGCGGCTGCGCACGACTACGCCCTCTCCCCCTGGCGCCGACTGCACCCCCGGCCCTTCCAGCGCCGCGAACCACCCCCGGCCGACCCCGCCGACCGGGCTCTGCTGACCGCCCTCCTGGAACTGCCGCCCCCGTACCGCCGGACCCTGCTCCTCTACGATGGCGTCGGCCTCGACCTGCCCGACACGGCCGCCGAGACGGAGGCCAGCACACCCGCCACGGCCGGCCGCCTCCTCTACGCCCGCGAGAACGTCACCGCACGCCTCCCCCAACCGGTCGCCCCCGACGACCTCAACCGCCTCCTCGCCGCGCTCCCGTCGGACGTCCGCCCCGGCCCGACCCAGCCCGTCGACCTGCGTGCCCAGGCCGACCTGCGCGCCCGGCGCTGGATCCACGCCGCGATCGCCTTCACCACCCTCCTCCTCACCACCACCGCCCTCACCCTCCACACCGCCCCCGACCACTACGAGCGTCCGGTCCCGCCGGGCGCCCCGGTCCAGGGCGTGCCCCCGAGAGCGGCCCCCGGCCCCCTCTCCAAGACCGAACAGAAGCTCCGGGCCAAGCTCAGGTCGGAGGCGGCCGCCGGGCCGGAACGCCTCCACCCGGAAGCCGACTGACCGGCGACGTCGACTGACCGGCAACGTAGGCGGACCCGCCCCGCCCGGAGACGCCAGTGGGCCCGCACCCCGTGACCGGGGTGCGGGCCCACGAAAGGCTCGGCCGAGCCGAAGGTCAGCCGCCCAGGATCTCGCGCGCGAGCTTCGCCGTCTCGGTCGGCGTCTTGCCGACCTTGACGCCTGCGGCCTCCAGGGCCTCCTTCTTCGCGGCGGCCGTACCGGAGGAGCCGGAGACGATGGCGCCGGCGTGGCCCATGGTCTTGCCCTCGGGCGCGGTGAAGCCGGCGACGTAACCGACGACCGGCTTCTTCACGTTGGCCTTGATGAAGTCGGCGGCCCGCTCCTCGGCGTCGCCGCCGATCTCACCGATCATCACGATCAGGTCGGTGTCGGGGTCGGCCTCGAACGCGGCGAGCGCGTCGATGTGCGTGGTGCCGATGACCGGGTCGCCACCGATGCCGACGGCCGACGAGAAGCCGATGTCACGCAGCTCGTACATCATCTGGTACGTCAGCGTGCCGGACTTCGAGACCAGGCCGATGCGGCCCGGCTTGGTGATGTCACCGGGGATGATGCCGGCGTTCGACTGACCGGGGGTGATCAGACCCGGGCAGTTCGGGCCGATGATCCGGGTCTTGTTGCCCTGCGACACGGCGTACGCGTAGAACGCGGCCGAGTCGTGGACCGCGATGCCCTCGGTGATGACGACCGCGAGCGGGATCTCGGCGTCGATGGCCTCGACGACGGCGGCCTTGGCGAAGGCCGGCGGTACGAAGAGGACGGATACGTTCGCGCCCGTCTTCTCGATCGCCTCGGCGACGGTGCCGAAGACCGGGATCTCGGTGCCGTCGACGTCGACGCTGGTGCCCGCCTTGCGGGGGTTCACGCCACCGACGATGTTCGTGCCGTCGGCCAGCATGAGCTTGGTGTGCTTCATGCCCGTGGCACCGGTCATGCCCTGGACGATGACCTTGGAGTCCTTGTTGAGGAAGATAGCCATGGCTGTGTTCCCTCGTCCTTACTTCGCAGCCGCGAGCTCGGCGGCCTTGTCGGCCGCGCCGTCCATGGTGTCCACGCGCTGCACCAGCGGGTGGTTGGCGTCGGAGAGGATCTTGCGACCCAGCTCGGCGTTGTTGCCGTCCAGGCGGACGACGAGGGGCTTGGTGACTTCCTCGCCCTTGTCCTTCAGGAGCTGCAGCGCCTGCACGATGCCGTTGGCGACCTCGTCGCACGCGGTGATGCCGCCGAAGACGTTGACGAAGACGGACTTGACGTCCGGGTCGCCGAGGATGATCTCCAGGCCGTTCGCCATGACGGCGGCGGAGGCGCCACCGCCGATGTCGAGGAAGTTGGCGGGCTTGACGCCGCCGTGGTTCTCACCGGCGTACGCGACGACGTCCAGGGTGCTCATGACGAGACCCGCGCCGTTGCCGATGATGCCGACCTCACCGTCGAGCTTGACGTAGTTGAGGTTCTTCTCCTTGGCGGCGGCCTCGAGGGGGTTCGCGGCCGCGTGGTCGACGAGCTCCTCGTGGTCGGGGTGGCGGAAGTCCGCGTTCTCGTCCAGGGAGACCTTGCCGTCGAGGGCGAGGACGTCGCCGGAGGCGACCTTCGCCAGCGGGTTGACCTCGACGAGGAGGGCGTCCTCCTCGATGAAGGTCTTCCACAGGGTGACGAGGATGTCGGCGACCTTGTCGGCGACCTCGGCCGGGAAGTTCGCGGCCTCGACGATGCCACGGGCGACCTCGGGGGTCACACCCACGTTGGCGTCGATGGGCGTCTTGGCGACGGCCTCGGGGCGGGTGGCCGCCACCTCCTCGATCTCCATGCCGCCCTCGACGGAGGCGATGGAGAGGAAGGTGCGGTTGGTGCGGTCGAGGAGGTAGGAGACGTAGTACTCCTCGACGATCTCCGGAGCGGTCTCGGCGATCATCACCTTGTGGACCGTGTGGCCCTTGATGCCCATCCCGAGGATGTCCGTCGAACGGGCGACGGCCTCGTCCGGGGTGGCGGCGAGCTTGACGCCGCCGGCCTTGCCTCGACCACCGACCTTCACCTGAGCCTTGACGACAGACTTGCCGCCCAGCCGCTCGGTGATCTCGCGCGCCGCCTCAGGCGTGTCGATGACTTCACCGGCCAGCACCGGTACACCGTGCTTGGCGAAGAGGTCCCTCGCCTGGTACTCGAACAGGTCCACGCGCTTCCGTCCCTATCAGTGATCGCGGTTCGTCTTATGCGTGGGCGTGCCGCGAAGGGCAACGTGACGTCCGCCGAGAGTCACAAGAGAGGCGCACACGGTGTCCGAGCGCGCGGCATGTCCGTCTCGCAGGTTATCGCTGCTTCCGGGAGCCCCCTAAATCGCGGGTCACACCTGCGCGGTGATACCTGTCACATGATGCCGCGCTCACTGGCACCGCGTGCCGCGCGTGCGGAACCTCACCGGACGGGGGTACGTCCGGTGAGGTTCCCAGAGGCCCTCCACCGACGTGGAAGGGCCCCCGACGGGCGATCTCCTCCCCATGGGAGACCGTCCGTCACCGCCCCCGGCATCCGCCCGGACCGGGCCGACGGCTTTCGGCCGTCCGGGTTTCCGCACGGAGGGTCGGTCGACTGTGGCCGCGTCCCCTACGGCGTAGGGACGGCGCGGTGCACGAAAGGGGATCGGGGTGACCTGAGGGCGGGAAGGGCGGGCGGTCCAGCCGCCGCTCTTCGTGGTCCGCCGGTCCTCCGCACCGCGGAGGGGCCTCCGGACGGCGGGCCGATGGGTGGCCGCCTCGGAGCTACAGGTCTGGCGAGGCGGGGAGCCCTGCGCTCAGCCGGGGAACTCGGGGATGTCCCGGTGCCGGTCCCGGGTCCCGCCCGGGGTGTCGTCCGCGAGAGCGCCGGGCACGAGGCTCAGCGGCGCCGGGTCGAGAGCGGCGACAGCGTGCGGCTCGGCGTGCCGGGGGCCGCCGTTGTCGAGGGCGGAGTGCCGGCCGAGGGCACCCGTGGGAACACCGTCCGGGTCGTGATGCGTGGGCACGCGGACGCCGGGCGAGCCCTCTGCGTCCAGGTCACCGGCGGTCCGGCGAGGGGTCGGCTCGGCGTCCGTACCGCCGCCCACGGCCTTCGGCCCGTACGTGACGGAAGCCGGACCGGTGGCCCCTCCTCCGTCATGCCCGGCGCCGCCGTCCGAGGCCGGGGCCGGGTTCTCGGGCTCCTTCGGCCCCGACTCCTGCGGCACGTCGCCGGCGGGCAGGGACTCGACGGGCAGGGTGTTCCATTCGGGCAGCCCGGGCAGGGGCGGCACCTCCGGAAGCCCCGGCACTCCGGGCAGCGGCGGCAGGGCCACCGGCGGCAGCTGCGACGTCACCCCGCCCAGCCCTCCGGTCACCGACTCCACGAGGTCCCCCACGGGCACCACGACACCCTCGGTGACGGGCCGCCCGACCGACTCGGTGACCGGCCGCAGGACATCCCCGACGACCGGCTCCAGGACTGTGCCGGTGACTCCCTCAGCGGCTCGTCCGGTCGCCGACCGCACGAGCCGGTCGGTGACGGGCCGTGCCGCACGCTCGGCCCGGGGCCGCGGGGCGGGCCGCACCACGTGCTCGGTGACGGGCCGCGACACGTGCTCGGCAACGGTCCGCGCCGCATGCTTCGCGGCGGGTTTCACGGCGGTCCCGGTGACCGGTACGGCCGCCTCGGCGACCGGCCGCACCCTGCGCTCGACGACCGGCCGTACGACGTCCTGCGTGACGGCGGTCAGGAGGGACGGGGACGGCGAAGCCGGTGCCCCGTCCGCGGCGCTCGCCCGCTCCCCGCACACGACGCCCAGCACGAACAGTCCACCCACCAACAGCGCCACGCGCACCAGACGGCACCCGGCGGCCCCGCGCAGCACGCGCAGGACGCCACCGGCACCGGGAAACACGGTCGCTGGGGTCAAGACGGAAAAATCCTCCGGTGCGGCGGAACGGCGGAGTACGGGGCGAAGATGCGCGAGATGCGAACATCCGTGTGAGGGCTGTGAAGTGTTGCCGATCCTCGCACGGGACGCCAGCCGCCGCGCAAGCCACCTGTCACCGACGCGTTCTCATGTCCGTTTTTCAACCTCCCTTGTCCGGTTACCGCCTGCCACGTCGGCCACGACCGCCGTCAGTCGCGGCCGCTCCGCCGTCACGCGCGGCCGCCGCCCCGCCTTCACACGCTGTCCGGTACGGGCAATGGCCGCTTCTCGATCGCCGCCGCCATCACCTCCGGGAAGAGGTCGGGCGTACAGGCGAACGCCGGTGCGCCGAGCGCCGCGAGGGCCGCCGCGTGCTCACGGTCGTAGGCCGGCGCTCCCTCGTCGGAGAGGGCGAGCAGGGTCACGAACTGCACCCCCGACGCCTTCATCGCCGCCACCCGCTTCAGCATCTCGTCGCGTATGCCGCCCTCGTAGAGGTCGCTGATCAGCACGACCACGGTGTCCGCGGGCCGGGTGATCTGCGACTGGCAGTACGCCAGGGCCCGGTTGATGTCCGTGCCGCCGCCGAGCTGGGTGCCGAAGAGGACGTCGACCGGGTCGTCGAGCTGGTCGGTGAGGTCGACTACGGCCGTGTCGAAGACGACGAGCCGGGTGCTGATGGACCGCATGGACGCCAGCACCGCCCCGAACACGGAGGCGTAGACGACGGACGCCGCCATGGACCCCGACTGGTCGATGCAGAGGACGACCTCCTTCTTCACCGACTGCGAGGCCCGTCCGTACCCGATGAGCCGCTCGGGCACGACGGTCCGGTACTCCGGCAGGTAGTTCTTGAGGTTGGCCGCGATCGTGCGGTTCCAGTCGATGTCGTGGTGGCGGGGCCGGTTGACGCGCGCGCTGCGGTCGAGAGCGCCGGTGAGGGTGGCCCGGGTGCGGGTCGCGAGCCGCTTCTCCAGGTCCTCGACAACCTTTCGCACGACGGCTCGCGCGGTCTCCTTCGTCGTCTCCGGCATGGCCTTGTTGAGGGAGAGCAGGGTGCCGACGAGGTGGACGTCGGCCTCGACCGCCTCCAGCATCTCCGGCTCCAGCAGCAGCGCGGAGAGTCCCAGGCGGTCGATCGCGTCCCGCTGCATCACCTGGACGACGGAGGAGGGGAAGTACGTCCGGATGTCCCCCAGCCAGCGCGCCACGGACGGCGCCGACGCCCCGAGCCCCGCCGAACGGTCCCGCCCCGTCCCCGACTTGTCGCCCTTCCCGTACAGGGCGGTCAACGCCTGGTCCATCGCCGCGTCCCGCCCGCCGAGCGCGCACCCGGTACCGTCCGCCGACTCCCCGCCCAGCACCAGCCGCCACCGCCGCAACCGCTCGGCGGCCGCATCCTCCCCGGCCCCTGCCGTCATCGGTCCACCCCCGCACGGAACCGGGCCCAGAGAGGCATCACGGTGACCGTGGCCGGACGGTCGCCCGAGCGCGGCCCGTGTCCGTGTCCGTGTCCTCGCCCGTCCCCGCCGTCCCCCGCCGCGGCAGCCCGCCTGGGCTCGCGCAGTCCGTCACTCGTCATCCCGCCACCCCCACCAAGTCGTTGTCGCCGGCCTTCTCGTGATCCGTCTTCCCCTGCTCGGCGCTCTCCCCGTCTCCGTGATCGCCCTGAGCGCCCTGAGCGTCCTCGGGGGCGTCGTCCAGGCCCAGCAGGAGCCGCACCACCGGCAGCACCGCGTCCGCGCGGTCGCCGTCGAGTTCGTCGGCGAAGCCCGGTATGCCGCCACCGACGGCCGCCACGCCCGTCGGCCGGCCCGGCCCGCGGCGGACCAGCTCGCCGAGGGTGCGGCGCACCCCCGGCTCGTACGCCGAGAACGTCCGGCGCAGCAAAGGCAGTACGTCCGTGAACGCGTCCGCCGGAACTCCGGTGAGCCAGGCGTCCACCAGGCCCAGGAGCCGTTCGTCGTGGACGAGCAGCATCCCGCCGCCGGAGCCTCCGCCGACGAAGCCCTCGATCCAGGCCGCCGCGTCGGCCGGTGCCGTGCCCGGCGAGAGCACGAGCCCCATGAGCCGGGCGGCCTCGTCCTGGGCCAACTCCCCGTCGTCCAGCAGGAGTCGTACGGCACGCCCCCGTATGACACCGGGCACCGTGTCCCGCCCCGCGAGGACGTGGAGCACCGAGTGCCAGCGGGGCCGCAGGCCGCCGTCCCCTGACGCCCGCTCCCCCGGCACGGCGTCGCCCAGCAGCCCCACCGCCCCGTGCACGGCGTCTACATGGCGGCGCATCTCCTGGGCCGCCTCCGTGTCGAGCGCGGCGCACGCGGGTGGCAGTCCGACGAAGACTCGCTCCGCGAGACCGGCGGCGACCTCGGCCAGTGCCCGGGTGTCGGTGGCGCGGACGTCGCCGTAGCGCAGGGAGCGCACGAGGGCCGGGAGCGCCTGGGCGAGGTGGGCGACGTCGGCGTCGAGGGCCGCGCGGTCGGCGAGGACACGCATCACCACGGGCAGGGCGTCCAGGAGTTCGGCGAGGAGGCAGTGCTCGGCGAGGCCGGTGATGTCGGCGAGGGAGCCGGCCGTGACGGCGTCCGCCTCGGCCTTGGCGGTCGTCGCCGCGAGCACGGTGGTCCCCCACACCCCGGCCTCGGCCACGCGCACGGACAGTTCGGGCTCCCAGCGCAGCCGCCAGGTCTCCCGGAAGGTGCCCGTGCTGCCGCGTGAGGTGGTCGGCTCGCCCCAGGCGACGCCGAGCAGCCGCAGTCGGTGCAGCAGCCGGCTGCGCTCCGCGTCGTTCTCCTTCCGCAGGTCGAGTTCCAACTCCCGCTCGAGCGCCTCGGGCTTGAGCCGCAGCCGCCGCTGGAGCCGGGTGAGGTCCCGCTGCAACGGCACCGCCGGCGCGGACTCCGGCACCTCCCCCAGGGCGTCCCCGACCACCAGCCGGTCCCGCACCAGCGACAGCGGTACGTCCGAGCCGTCGCACATCACCGCCCGTACGGCGTCGGTGGTCTCGGTGAGGCCGGGCAGCGGGCGGCCGCGCATCGCGGCGAGCGTCTCGGCGAGCCGTACCGCTTCGATGACGTGCGCGGAGGAGACGATCCGGTCCTCCTCGCGCAGCAGCCCGGCCACCTTGGTGAGCCAGCGTTCCACGGGGCGGTCGGGCGCGCCGAACAGGTGCCCGTACCAGCCCGGCGAGTCGATGCCCGCGCCGTAACCGCCGGCCCGGGCCAGCCGCCGGTTCGTCCACGGCACCCAGGTCATGTCGGCCTTGACCTTGGGCAGGCCCTTGAGCAACGCCCGGTCGGCCGCGACGGTCCGCTTCTGCCGCAGCGCGGGCACGTGCCAGGCCCCGCACACGACGGCCACACCGGCGTCCCCGAACTCCTTCTGCGCGGCCCGGATCCGCAACCGCATGTGCGCCTCGCGGACCAGGTCCCGGTCGCGGCCCCCGGTGCCGTACGTCTCCCGGAGCGCCCCCATGGCCTCCTCCAGCACGGTGAACGGCGCGAAGGCGTCCCCGCCCGTCCCCCGGTGCTCGACCACGTCCTCCCACCACCGCTCGGCGTCGTCGTACCCGGCGGCTTCGGCGAGCGCGGCCAGCGGGTCGCCCCGCAGCGGTTCCTCCTCCGGCGACGGGGCCGCCCCCTCCGGCTCGGCGTCTGCGTCCTCCTCGTGCCCCCGGGCCAGGGAGTGCGCGGCCGGCAGGTCGATGAAACGGGCGGGGACGTCGTGGGCGAGGGCCCAGCGGATGGCCACCCACTCCGGGGAGAACTCGGCGAAGGGCCAGAAGGAGGACCGGCCGGGCTCGTCGACCGCGTGGGCGAGGAGGGCGACCGGGGGCCGCATGTCCTCGTCGGCCGCCAGCGGAATCAGCTCGTCCGCCTCCGGTGGTCCCTCGATCAGCAGCACCCGCGGCCGGGCCGCGTCCAGAGCGGCCCGCACCGCCCTGGCCGACCCCGGCCCGTGGTGCCGAACACCCAGCAGCAAGGGCCCGTCACCCGCCCCATCGGCCCTGACGGTTCCGCCCGGCGGCGCTTCCTGCCCCCGCTCGCTCACGCGCTCGCCTCCCGGCAGGCGCGGTAGAAGTCGGTCCAGCCGTCGCGTTCGCGGACGACGGCCTCCAGGTACTCCTGCCAGATGACACGGTCCGCGGCGGGGTCGCGGACGACGGCGCCGAGGATGCCGGCGGCGACGTCGCAGGGGCGCAGGACGCCGTCGCCGAAGTGGGCGGCGAGGGCGAGTCCGTTGGTGACGACGGAGATCGCCTCGGCGGTGGACAGCGTGCCGCTGGGTGACTTCAGCTTCGTCCGGCCGTCGGTGGTGACGCCGTCGCGCAGTTCCCGGAAGACCGTGACGACTCGGCGGATCTCGTCGACGCCGTCGGGCACGGCCGGCAGGTCGAGGGACCGGCCGATCTGGTCGACGCGGCGCGAGACGATGTCGACCTCGGCGTCGGCGCTCTCCGGCAGCGGCAGCACCACGGTGTTGAACCGGCGGCGCAGGGCGCTCGACAGGTCGTTGACGCCCCGGTCGCGGTCGTTGGCCGTGGCGATGAGGTTGAAGCCGCGAACGGCCTGCACTTCCTGCCCCAACTCCGGTATCGGCAGCGTCTTCTCGGACAGGATGGTGATCAGTGTGTCCTGGACGTCGGCCGGGATCCGGGTCAGCTCCTCGACGCGTGCCGTCATGCCCTCCGCCATGGCCCGCATGACGGGGCTGGGCACGAGGGCGTCGCGGCTCGGCCCGTGGGCGAGCAGCCGCGCGTAGTTCCAGCCGTACCGGATCGCCTCCTCCGGGGTGCCCGCCGTGCCCTGCACGAGGAGCGTGGAGTCGCCGCTGACGGCCGCCGCCAGGTGTTCGGACACCCAGGTCTTGGCCGTGCCGGGCACGCCCAGCAGGAGCAGCGCGCGGTCGGTGGCGAGCGTGGTGACGGCCACTTCGACGATGCGGCGCGGTCCGACGTACTTCGGTGTGACGACCGTGCCGTCCGGCAGTGTCCCGCCGAGCAGATAGGTGGCGACGGCCCACGGGGAGAGCTTCCATCGGGCCGGCCGGGGACGGTCGTCCTGGGCGGCCAGCGCGGCGAGTTCATGGGCGAAGGCGTGCTCGGCGTGCGCCCGCAGCACCTCGCCGTCCGGACGGGCGGCCGGGTGCGTGTTCGCGGGCGCGGACTGGTTGTGGCTCGGGTCGACAGTGGTCGTTCCAGCAGACGCAGGCATGGCTGAGTCCCCCTCCAGCTCGGCCGGTTCGGATCTGCTGACCACACTGCACCACGCCACTGACAATCCAGTCTGACCTGGGGAAATTGGATCGCGCAAGCCAATTGTCAGTGGTGGGATCTACCTTCAGAACATGACTCAGCAGGGGGTGCGCTGGACGGCTGAGCAGGTGCTGGCATTGGCACCTGACGCAGCGTCGCGCAAAGCCGGAAGCAAACTCGCCGTGGCCGGACCGTGGTCGTCGGCGGGTACTTCGGACGAGGGGACGGTGTGGGGACTATGCAAAGGCAGTGGCAGCAAGCCGTATCAGACAGTGATCGACGTCGCGGACTCCACCGGGCCCGCCTACAAGTGCAGTTGTCCGAGCAGGAAGTTCCCGTGCAAGCATGCGCTGGGGCTGCTCCTGCTCTGGGCGGGCGACGACACCGCGGTGCCTCCTGGGCAGGCACCGGACTGGGCGCAGCAGTGGCTTGCCGGCCGCCGCACACGCGCAGCGGAGAGGACGACGAGGACGGACGCGGCATCTGGGGCCACGTCCGCTGACCCCGAGGCGGCGCGGCGCCGGGCCGAGCGGCGCGCCGACCGGATCACCGCGGGCGCGGCGGAGCTCGAACAACGCCTGACCGACCTGTTCCGCGGCGGCCTGGCCGCCGCGGAACAGGCGGGATACGCGCTCTGGGAGGAGACGGCGGCCCGCATGGTCGACGCCCAGGCGCCCGGACTGGCCTCGCGGGTGCGGGAGTTGGGTGCGATACAGGGCTCGGGTCCGGGCTGGCCCGTCCGCCTCCTGGAGGAGTGCGCCCTCCTCCATCTGCTGGACCAGGGCTGGTTGCGCCGCGATCACCTCCCGGAGGGCCTCGCGGCCACGGTCCGCTCCCGGATCGGCCTGTCCGGCTCCCCGGACGGCCCACCGGTCCGCGACCACTGGCTCACTCTCGCCCAGTACGACACCTCCGACTCCCGCCTCACCACCCGCCGCATCTGGCTGTACGGCACCGGGTCGGGCCGTACGGCACTGCTCCTCTCCTACGGAGCCGCCGGCCGCGCCCCCGAGCTGTCGCTCCCGGTGGGGCTGGCCTTCGAGGCGGAGGTCGCGGCGTATCCGGGTACGGGACAGCTGCGCGCGGCGCTGGGCGAGCGCTTCACGGCGCCCGAGCCCTCGTCCGTACGCCCCCCGGGCATCACCCCGTCCGAGGCGGCAGCACGGTACGGCGCTGCCCTCCAGGACGACCCCTGGCTCGACTCGTACCCGGTCACACTCACCCGCGTCGTACCCGCCCCGGACGGCGACTCCTGGCAACTGATCGACGCCGACAGCGAGCTCGCCCTCCCGCTCACGTCCTCAGCCCGCTCCCGCCCCGGCCTCTGGCGCCTCATGGCCCTCTCCGGCGGGGCACCCGTCACGGTGTTCGGCGAGTGCGGGCACCACGGCTTCACACCACTGACGGCCTGGGCAGCCGAGCGAGAGGACGCCCAGGGCCCCACCGGGCAGGCGGTGGCACTGTGTTGAGTCGAGCCGGGGGACTGACCGCCTCACCTCTCCCCCGGCCCCCTTACGCCCCTCCGGCTTCATCTCACCGTCAGCGCACGGAAGGACCCCGCATGAGCGGCACCACAGGCGACGCTCCCTCCCCTACGCCGACCACGCCGACCACGGCGATGCTCGCCTGGGAGGAGCTGGTCACCACCGCGTTGCTCGGGACGGACCGGCGTACGCCTCCGGGGGCGGTGCCGGGCAGGGACGCGCCGGTCGCGTTGCTGGACGCGGCGGCCGTGGCGACCGTCCGGCGCAGGGCGGGGATACGGCCGGTGCGAGCGGCGGCGCGACCCGAACCGGCGACATCGGACCCGCGTCCGCCCCTGCCACCGGCCGCGACGCGGCGGCTGACGACGCTGCTGACCGACCGGCCCGGCACCGGTGGTGGGCGCCGGGGCGCGGCACCCGACCTGATGGAACTCCTCCCCCAGTGGCTGGCGCTGGCCAACGCCTACGGTTACGCGGCACCTCCGCAGGTCCTGCCCGCCCTGCTGGACGCGGCCCGCGGCCGTACGGATCTGCGTCCCGCCGTGCTCGCCTTCGCGGGCGCGCGGGCGCTGTGGCTGGCCCGGCTCAACCCTGACTGGCGTTTCGCGCTGCGTGCGGCGCCCGGTGGTGGCGCGGCCCTGCCCGGCCCGGACGAGCCCGAACGGGTCCGACAGCTCTGGCAGGAGGGCCTTTTCGCGGAACGTGTCGCCCTGCTCACGGCGATACGGGCCCGGGACGCCGCCTCGGCACGCGAGGTGCTGTCGTCCACATGGTCGACGGAGCGGGCCGAGGACCGGCTCATGTTCCTCGACACGCTCCGTACGGGGCTGGAGGCGGCGGACGAGCCGTTCCTGGAGGCCGCGTTGGCCGACCGCAGCCGGAACGTCCGTGCCACGGCGGCGGAGTTGCTGTCCGCGCTGCCGGACTCGGCGCTCGCGCGGCGGATGGCGAAGCGGGCGACCGCGTGTGTGGCCGTCGACCACACCGGCAGCGCGTCGACGGCCTCCGGGGCGCCCACGATCGTGGTCGAGGCCCCGCACGAGTGCGACCCGGGCATGGAGCGCGACGGTGTGCTGCCCAAGGCACCGGCCGGCCGTGGTGAACGGTCGTGGTGGCTGGGCCAGCTGGTGGAGGCTGCCCCGCTCGGGGCCTGGTCGCCGCGGTTCGGGGGGCGTACGCCGGAGGAGATCGTGGCGTTGCCGGTCGCGGACGACTGGCAGGGCGAGTTGCACGGGGCGTGGTGCCGGGCGGCTGTGCGGCAGCGGGATCCCGGGTGGTCGCGGGCGCTGCTGGGGGCGCCGTCCGCGCCGGAGGCCGGCGGGCCGGGCGCGGTGTCGCTGGCCGAGCGGGCGAAGCTGCTGGCGACCTTGGACGGCGGGGAGCGGGCCGAGTGGGTGGCGGGGTTCATCGCCACGCACGGTTTGTCGGAGGCTTTCCAGTTGCTCGGGGTGTGCGCGGTGCCGTGGGCGCCGCCGCTGGGGCGGGCCGTGGTGGACGCGCTCAACATCGCTCGGGACGCCGGGAGTTATCCCTGGAGCTTCAGTGGGGTGATGGGGCTGGCCGAGCGGTGCCTGGCCCCGGCGGAAGCGGTGCGTCTCGAACCGTTGACGGCCACTCCGGAGGACGCCGAGGACGCGGCGCCGGGGGCCGGGGGGTACTGGGCCGAGGCCTTCCAGCGGCTGACGACGACGTTGCGCCTACGAGCGACGATGGCAACGGAGCTGGCGCCGCCGGGGGGTGCGTGAGGGGGTGGGCGCCGGGGGGTGCGTGGTCGGGTGCCGGTGCGCCGTCGGGTGCGGGCGCGTGGGGGCTGATCGCGCAGTTCCCCGCGCCCCTGAATAGCAGGGGCTGCGCCCCGTGCTATTCAGCCAGCCACCCCGTCGTCTTCCGGCCGCCGTGTCGTCCATCAGGCCCGCAGGGCCTGGTCTTTCAGGGGCGCGGGGAACTGCGCGGGAAGCCCCACCGGGCCGTACCCGCCGACGCACCCCACCCGGCCCCGACTCGACCGCTCAAGCCCCCGCAGGCTGCCGCACGTTCGCCCGCACCCACTCCACGATCGACGCCGTCGTCGCCCCCGGCGTGAAGATCTCGGCCACTCCCTTGTCCTTGAGCGGCGCGATGTCCGCCTCGGGGATGATGCCGCCGCCGAAGACGAGGATGTCTTCGGCGTCACGCTCCTTGAGGAGTTCGATGACGGCCACGAAGAGCGTGTTGTGGGCACCGGAGAGGATGGAGAGGCCGATCGCGTCGGCGTCCTCCTGGATGGCGGTGTCGACGATCTGCTCGGGAGTCTGGTGGAGGCCGGTGTAGATGACTTCCATACCGGCGTCCCGCAGCGCCCGCGCGATCACCTTGGCCCCGCGATCGTGGCCGTCGAGTCCCGGCTTGGCCACCACCACGCGGATCGGACCGGCTGCCACACCCATCACTGCCTCCATGAAACGACTGCACCAACCCATGACGGAACGGCCTGGAGCACCGCACGAACCGGGCGAACCGCGCACGTCACGGTCCCAGGTCCATGAAACACCTACCCACACCGCACACCGGGGAAGTGAACGAACGTTATCTCCAGGATCCCGCAACCGGCAGTTTCGCGGTGGAGAGCGAGGGGGAAATCACACGGTGGGACACGTTCGCCGCGCACTGCTCCCGGATTCCGCGGCTCACGCGTCGCGGGGACCGAGGTGATCACGGAGGTGATCGCGGCTGCCGGACCGTTTCCGGGCCGCAGGCCGGAGGCTCCCGTGGCGTGCGCGCCACGGGGAGGCGTGCGCAAGGAGAGTCGCCGGAAGGGGCCGCACCGACCCACCGCCCGCGGGAGGCCAGGGTGGAGGACGGATCGGCACCGGCGGACGGCAGAGGGCAGAGCAGCGGGGAGTCAGGAGCAGCAGGACCCCTCGTCGCGTGGTCGGCGCCTCACACGTCGCACACGCACCGCACGTCACGCATGCGCGCTCCACACGCACCGCGTCACGTCGCATCGCACCCGCCGTCCGCCGCCCGCACCACCGGTCTCTCCACTAGGCACACGGGGGACAGAGCCGTCCGCCCGTGTGCGACGGGAGGTCGGGCATGAAGGTCACCAGGGCGGTCGCGCCCCTTGTTCCGCTCTGTGAGCGCTTCCTGCCGACCCGGCTGGCCGGCCTGTCCGTGGCCCTTCTCAAGGCGACCGCCCTGGAGTTGGCGATCCTCGCGGGACATCTGCTGCTCTATCCGTCCGGGATGACGCAGGAGCGGCGGGCCGTGCCCACGCTCCCCCCGCCCGACGCGCCCCGGCTCCCCATGCAGGAAAAGCCCCCGGTCGTTCTGCTGCACGGCTTCATCGACAACCGCTCGGTCTTCGTCCTGCTGCGCCGCTCCCTCGCGGGGGCCGGCGCCCGGCACCTCGAGTCGCTCAACTACTCACCCCTCACCTGCGACATCCGCGCCGCCGCCGAGTTGTTCGGCCGGCGCATCGAGGAGATCTGCGAGCGCACGGGCCAGGAGCAGGTGGACGTCGTCGGCCACAGCCTGGGTGGACTGATAGCCCGGTACTACGTGCAGCGCCTCGGCGGTGATCACCGTGTCCGTACGCTCGTCACGCTGGGGACCCCGCACGGCGGCACCCGGGCGGTGCCGCTGGCGGACGCCCATCCGATCGTCCGGCAGATGCGGCCCGGTTCGGACGTGCTGGAGGAACTACGGGAGCCGGCACCGGGCTGCCGCACTCATTTCGTGGCGTTCTGGAGCGATTTCGACCATGTGATGGCACCGGTGGAGAGCGCCTGCGTCGATCATCCGGACCTGATGGCGCAGAACATCAGGGTCACCGGGATCGGCCATCTCGCCCTGCCCGTGCACCCCGCCGTCGCGAACGGCATCCGGGAGGCCCTCGACACCTCGCGGACGGGCGCCCGCGCCGCCGCCCGCCCCGGCGGCCTGACGGTGGCGTGAACCACGCCGACCACCGGACGAAAACGCGGCGACAGGGCCAGTGACGCTCGCCACAGGGCGACCAAACGCGGACGTAAGGCGGTAAACGCGGCGCACGCCCACGCGCCCCCACCACGCGCCCGACTCACGACACCCCTCCCGACGGCAACTACGCGCCCCACACCGAACCCGCGGCCACCCTGAGAAACGTCTCACCCCGGTTCTCGCGGGCGTCCCGCATGCCGCACACGACGGTCGACTATCGAACAACTTTCGAACGCCAGGCCAAAGTCGTGCCCATAGACCGCCGAAAGACGCTCGAATGCCCGTTTCCTGCGCGCGTGAAACCCGTTGAAGATTGTCGCGCCCGCATACCGCCGGGTACAGTCACCGCACTGCTCTGCCAGCCCCTGTCGTCGAGGCGAAAGAGAAGTTGGTGAACGATCGTCACCCGTCGGGGACCGCAACACCCCCGACTGCGGCTTCTGAAGCCGACCCGGCGCACTACGCGTCGTACGGCCACCAGGAAGCCGGCTACGGCGACTTCACCACGTACGCCGATTACCCCGCCACCGGTTTTGAAACCGGCTCCCACGCGAACGCGACGGGCACCTTCGCGGTCGACCCCCTCTTCGGCGACATGCCGGGCAACGACAGCGGCACCGGCTCCTACGACGCCACCCAGTGGTCGACCGGCAGCCACCAGACGCTGAACTACGACCCGTACGCCGCGCAGCACCAGGCCGCGTACGACACGGGCAGTTACGACACGACGTCCTGGTCGTCCGGTTACGAACACCTCTCCCAGGTGCCGACGCAGCCGACGGGCCCCGACACGAGCGGCCAGTGGGACGCGAGCGGCTGGCTGCAGACCGAACAGTCCGACGACGCGGACCAGTTGGGGCAGAGCGGCCAGACCCAGCAGTGGATCGGCACCCAGCACTTCGACACGGGCGCCTTCGACGCCACCCAGTGGAACAGCGACGGCACACCCGTCGGCGACGAGCACGGTGGCGGCGCGGCCGAGTCCTACGAACACTCCGACGGCGCCCCCGAGTCGTACGAAGCGCACGAACACCCGCAGACCGTCGTGGTGGACCTGTCGGCCGAGGCCACGGACTTCCACCAGCAGGCGACCGCCACCTTCGAGCAGATCGCCCCGTACGACCAGGACGAACACCCCTCGGCGGACGGCGAGTTCGAGACCGACGGCGCGGACCGCGCGGCACTCCTCGACGGCGAGGAAGAGGTCACCACGGCGGCCACCAGAAGCGCGGGCCCCGGACGCGCGGCCACCCGCGCGGCCTCACGGTCGCGCCGGAAGCCTCCGGCCAAACGTTCCGCCCTGCTGACCGTGGCCGTTCCGTCGGCCTGTGTCATGGGGGTCGCGGGGATCGCGGCGGCCTCGGTCGGCGCCACGTCGGACGACACGGAGACGACGGCGTCGGTCAAGTCGGACGCCACCGCGGTGAAACCGTCCACCGCCAACAACCAGCTCGACACCCAGCTGGAGAGCCTTTCCGCCGAGGCCGACGACTTCGCCGACCGGGCCAGCCGGACGCAGGAGCGCATCGACCTCAAGGCCCAGCAGGAGCTGGAGCAGAAGAAGGCCGCCGCGGAGGCGGCCCGCAAGGAGCGCCTGCGGCCGAAGTTCGCGCTCCCTGTCGCCGAGCGCGGCCTCAGCGCGTACTACGGACAGTCCGGCGTCAACTGGATGTCCCTGCACACCGGCATAGACTTCCCCGTCTCGTACGGCACCCCGGTGATGGCCGCGACCGACGGTACCGTGCGCACCCAGTGGAACAGCGCCTACGGCAACATGGTCATCGTGACAGCCAAGGACGGCACCGAGACCTGGTACTGCCACCTCTCCACCTACAAGGTCGCCTCCGGTACGACCGTCAAGGCCGGCGACACCATCGCCTACTCGGGCAACTCGGGCAACTCGACCGGCCCGCACCTGCACTTCGAGGTCCACCCGGCGGGCGGCTCCGCCATCGACCCGCTGCCGTGGCTGCGCAGCCACGGGCTGGACCCGACGTAAGAGTCAGCCGTCACGCGCATGGCGCGCACCGACACGAAAACACCGGGCCCCTGCTGAGCAGGGGCCCGGTGTTTCGTTGCGCACGGCGCCGGGGCGCGTCCGCTACAGCTTCTCCACCGGCGCGTACCGCAGCAGCAGCCGCTTCGGCTTGGTGTCACCGAAGTCGATCGTCGCCTCCGCGTTCGCTCCCGAGCCCCCGACGCCGACGACCGTGCCGAGACCGAACTGGTCGTGCGTGACACGGTCGCCCACGGCGAGGGAGACCACCGGCTTCTCGTCGCCGCGGCGGGTCGCGAAGCCGGACGCGCCGCGGGCCGAGGAACGCGAGCGGGAGGACGACAGCGACGCCGCGATGCCGGCGGCCGGACCCGAGGACACCGGCGCGGAGGCGCCCGTGCGCTTCCACTCCAGATGGGTGGCCGGGATCTCCTCCAGGAACCGGGACGGCGGGTTGTACGAGGGCTGTCCCCAGGCGCTGCGCAACGTCGACCGGGTGAGGTAGAGCCGTTCACGTGCGCGGGTGATGCCGACGTACGCGAGGCGGCGCTCCTCCTCCAGTTCCTTGGTCTGGCCGAGGGCGCGCATGTGCGGGAAGACGCCGTCCTCCATGCCGGTGAGGAAGACCACCGGGAACTCCAGGCCCTTGGCGGTGTGGAGGGTCATGAGCGTGATGACGCCCGAGCCGTCCTCCTCCTCGTCGGGGATCTGGTCGGAGTCGGCGACCAGCGCCACCCGCTCCAGGAAGTCGGCGAGCCCGGCGGAGGTCGTACCCGCCGCACCGCCCTCGGTCTCGCCCTCCGCGGCACCGGCCTCCTGCTCGAACTCCAGGGCGACCGCGGCGAGTTCCTGGAGGTTCTCGATACGGGTCTCGTCCTGCTGGTCGGTGGAGGCCTGCAACTCGGCCAGGTAGCCCGTGCGTTCGAGGACGGCTTCCAGGACGGTCGCCGGTCCGGCGCCGGACTCCACGACGGTCCGCAGGTCCTCCATCAACGTGTTGAACCGCTTGACCGCGTTGGTCGACCGGGCCGCCATGCCGTACGCCTCGTCCACGCGCTTCAGGGCCTGCGGGAAGCTGATCTTCTCGCGCTGGGAGAGGGCGTCGATCATCGCCTCGGCACGGTCGCCGATGCCGCGTTTTGGCACGTTGAGGATGCGGCGCAAGGGGACGGAGTCCTCGGGGTTGGCGAGGACACGCAGATACGCGAGGACGTCCCGGACCTCCTTGCGCTCGTAGAAGCGGACGCCGCCGACGACCTTGTAGGGCAGGCCGACGCGGATGAACACCTCTTCGAAGACACGGGACTGGGCGTTCGTCCGGTAGAAGACGGCGACGTCGCCGGCCTTCGCGTGGCCCGCGTCCGTCAGTCGGTCTATCTCGTCGGCGACGAACTGGGCCTCGTCGTGCTCGGTGTCGGCGACGTAGCCGGTGATCTGCGCACCGGCGCCCGCGTTGGTCCACAGGTTCTTCGGGCGGCGGGACTCGTTGCGCTCGATGACCGCGTTGGCCGCGGAGAGGATCGTCTGTGTGGAGCGGTAGTTCTGCTCCAGCAGGATCGTCGTCGCGTCCGGGTAGTCCTCCTCGAACTGGAGGATGTTGCGGATGGTCGCGCCGCGGAAGGCGTAGATCGACTGGTCCGCGTCACCCACGACGCAGAGCTCCGCGGGCGGCACGTCCCACTCGGCCGGCGGCACGTCCACCGGGTGCTCGGAGGTGCCGACCAGCTCTCTGACCAGGGCGTACTGGGCGTGGTTGGTGTCCTGGTACTCATCGACGAGGACATGACGGAAGCGACGGCGGTAGTGCTCGGCGACGTCCGGGAAGGCGCGCAGCAGATTGACCGTCGTCATGATCAGGTCGTCGAAGTCGAGCGCGTTCGCCTCGCGGAGGCGGGACTGGTAGAGCGCGTAGGCCTGGGCGAGGGTCTTCTCGAAGCCGTCGGCGGCCTGGGCGGCGAAGTCCTCCTCGTCGATCAGCTCGTTCTTCAGGTTCGAGATCTTGGCGCTGAAGGACTTCGGCGGGAAGCGCTTCGGGTCGAGGTCCAGATCACGGCAGACGAGTGCCATCAGCCGCTTGCTGTCGGCGGCGTCGTAGATCGAGAAGGAGGACGTGAAGCCGAGCTTCTTCGACTCGCGCCGCAGGATCCTGACGCACGCGCTGTGGAAGGTCATGACCCACATCGCGTTCGCGCGCGGGCCGACGAGCTGCTCGACGCGCTCCTTCATCTCACCGGCGGCCTTGTTGGTGAAGGTGATCGCGAGGATCTGGCCCGGGTGGACATGCCGCTCACCGAGCAGATGGGCGATGCGGTGGGTGAGCACCCGGGTCTTGCCGGAACCCGCGCCGGCGACGATGAGCAGAGGGGACCCGGCGTGCACCACGGCCGCGCGCTGGTTCTCGTTGAGCCCGTCCAGGAGAGCCGCCGCGTCGAGCGCCGGGCGGGGGGCACCGCCCCGGTAGTACTCGTCCCGGTCCGGTGGCACGTCGAACTTCCCGCCGAACAGATCGTCCGGAAGCGGCTCCGGTACGTGATCGTCCTCGGGCGGCGGCGGGGGCTCCTCCGCATGGCCGCGAGGGGCCTGGAGGTCCGCCAGGAAGCTGTCGTCAAAGAGGCTGCTCATCGCTCTCCGAGTCTAGGCGCCCCCACTGACAGCGAGGGGCCGCCCCGGGAAGTCCGCACCCACCACTCACCGCGCTCACCTCACGACGGTGAGCGATCGAGCGTACCGCCTGTCGCGCGCCCGAGGCTAAGGTCACGAAAACGTATCGGGCATATCGAACATCAACCTTCACACGGGACCCACGAGTTGGCTAGCTTCTTCTCTTGGGCCGTACGACACAACCGGCGAACGTCGCCGGGCCGCACGGCCTCCGCCGAGTCCGGTACGCCTCCCGCGGCGCCGGAGCCGGGGACCCACCGACCTCTGGGGTGAATCGACCCGACCGCCGCTCGCGGCAAGGGTCGTAGGGCAAACCTTCCGAAGCTTGCGCCCGAACCCGACAGCTAACTCGGTAGGCGGACTACGGAAGGAGACGCCGCACCATGGCGCCGCACCGCAAGCCGCGTCCGACCGGCCGGACGCGCGCGGGCATACGCACCCCCGCTCTCGCCACGGCCGCCCTCACCTCCGTGGCCCTGCTCTCCCAGACGGCCACGGCCGCGCCCTCCGACGACGACAGGCCGAGCCTGGAGGAAGTCGAGAAGAAGGTCGACGACCTCTACCGCCAGGCCGGGTCGGCGACCGAGAACTACAACGCGGCCAAGGAGAGGACGACCAAGCAGAAGAAGAAGGTCGACACCCTCCTCGACGACGTCGCCAAGCGCACGGAGAAGCTGAACGAGGCGCGGGAGGAACTGGGATCGTTCGCCGCGGCCCAGTACCGCAACGGCGCGTCCGCCCCGGACCAGGCCTCGCTGCTCCTCGCGGACAACCCGCAGGACTACTTCGACCAGAACCAGCTGATGGACCGGCTGACGGACCGCCAGAAGCAGGCCGTCGACGCGTACGTCACCGAGCAGGCCGACGCGGCGGAGCAGCGCCGGACGGCGAGCGACAGCCTCGAGAAGCTCACCGAGTCGCAGAACGCCCTCAAGACCAGCAAGGCCAAGGTCCAGGCGAAACTCGCCGAGGCCCGCGAACTGCTCTCCACCCTGACCGCCGAGGAGAAGGCCCGGCTCGCCGCGATCGAACAGCGCGAGCGGGAGGAGGCCGACCGCAAGGCGGAGGAACTCGCGCGCCGGCAGGCGGCACAGCAGGCGAGCCAGGAGGCCCCGAGCACCCAGGGGGCCCAGGAGGCCCAGGGCGGGACCGCCGCCGGCACGGAGACGTCCCCCGTCACCAGCGGGACCACCGCCCCCGTCGAGGACTCCACCTACGCCGCGAAGGCGACCAAGGTCCTGGCCTTCGCCCGCGCGCAGATCGGCAAGCCGTACGTGTGGGGCGCCACCGGCCCCGGCTCCTACGACTGCTCCGGCCTCACCCAGGCCGCCTGGAAGGCCGCCGGCGTCGACCTCCCGCGCACCACCTACGACCAGGTCGAGGCGGGCACCACCGTCCCCCTCGCCGACGCCAGGCCGGGCGACCTCGTCTTCTTCTACGACAACATCGGCCACGTCGGCATCTACATCGGCAACGGCATGATGATCCACGCTCCCAAGCCGGGTACGTACGTCCGCGAGGAGTCGGTCTTCTACGACGGCGAGTCCTCGATCCACAGCGTGGTGCGGCCCGCGTGACCGGGGCTCGCCCCCGGATGCCTCACCGCGTGGCTCGCCTCAGGTCCAGAGCACCGCGATGAAGACGTTGGCGGTGGTCAGCGCGCCCACCAGGGCGAAGAGCGGCTTCTCCACCCGCTCCTCGTCGCGCTTCACGTAGACCAGGCCGAGGATCACGATCAGCAGCGCGAGCTTGACGCCGATCTTGATGTTGTCGACGGGCTGGTCGTCGGCCTGGTTGAGGCCGACGAGGAGGGCGCCGGTGACGAGCATCGTGAGGGCGCCGTGCAGCATGGCGGGGACGAAGCGGGCGGCGCCCTGGCTCATCGCCTTCGTCTGGGTGAGGAAGCCACCCAGGAGGGAGGCGATGCCGATGATATGGAGGGCGACGAGGATGTGGATGAGTACGTCCATGCGCGGAGCCTAATGAGGTGCCCGAGACCCCTCGGGCACCGGGGCGGCCGGACCGGAACCCTCGACCGGCCCTCTCGACCGGCACCCTCGGACGCCCTTGCATATATGCGCTCCATAGCACCGAGACGCCCCCGCCCGGTCCGAAATCGCCGCATCGGTCATCGCACAGCGTGAAGTCGGCGGCGCCGAGCCCCGATCCCGGTCACATACGGTCACCTCACAGTCGGTGCGCGCCACTTCCGTACAACGCGTTACCGAGCCGTCACAGTCAGGTTTAGCGTCCTCCCTCAGGTGACCGGCTCCCCACCGCCGCCCGGGCCAGGGGCGGCAGTCGGCCACCACCGCCGAGAAAGGTCCGGCGGCGTCCCGCTCCCCCTGTGCGGGCCGCCGCCGGACGCGTAACCGCTACCCCCAGGCGGTCCGTACGGACAGACGATGTTCGTACTGCGGACGGCGGTCGTACGGAGAGGACGTGGACTCCACGTGGCAGCGCACCGCAAGCCCAGACAGCGCTCGCTCGGCGGCCATACGGCTCGTACCGCCGCGACGATCGCCCTCGCGGGCGCGGCGACCGCGACCGGCTTCGACGGCACCGGGCACGCCGACCCCCAGCTCACCCCGGAGCAGGTCAGGGCGAAGGTGGCCAAGCTGTACCAAGAGGCCGAGGTCGCCACCGAGAAGTACAACGGCGCGAAGGAGAAGGCCGACAAGGCTCAGGAGAACCTCGAGGAGCTGCGCGACCAGGCCGCCCGCCGCACCGAACGGCTCAACTCGGCCCGGGACGAGCTCGGTTCGCTGGCGGCGGCGCAGTACCGGGACGGCGGCATCTCGCCCACCTGGCAGCTCGCCCTCTCCGCCGATCCCGACCAGTACCTGGACGGCGCCGCCCTCGCCGAGCGCGTCGGCAGCCGGCACTCGGCGGACGTGGCGAGCGTACGGAAGCAACTGCTGGACATCGAACGCCTGCGCGGCGCCGCCCGCGTCGAACTGGGCACGCTCAAGACCCGGCAGACCGAACTGAAACGCCACAAGAAAACCGTCACCTCCAAGCTGACCGACGCCCGTCAGCTGCTCGGCCGACTCACCACCGAGGACCGCGCACGCTTCGACACCCGCAGCGGCGCCACGGGGCATGCCTCACGTTCCTCCACCACGGCCCAGCGCGGCCTCACCGGCCCGGTCTCCCCCGCATCCGCCACGGCCGAAGCCCCCAACTCCCGCGCCGCCGCGGCCATCTCCTACGCCTACTCCAAGATCGGCAGCCCGTACGTCTGGGGCGCCACCGGACCCAACGCCTTCGACTGCTCCGGCCTCACCCTGGCCGCCTACCGCGCCGCCGGTGTCTCCCTCCCCCGCACCACCTACTCCCAGATCAACGCCGGCCCCCGCGTCGCCCGCTCCGACCTCCGCCCCGGAGACCTCGTCTTCTTCTACTCCGGCATCAGCCACGTGGGCATCTACATCGGCAACGGCCAGATGATCCACGCCCCCAACCCCTCGGCCCCGGTACGCGTGGCGCCCCTGGACGAGATGCCGTACGCGGGGGCGACACGGGTGGCCTGAGCGGGGCCCTGAGCCGAGGGCCCTGAGCCGGGGGTCCGAGCCGCGTGCCTGAGCGGCGGGTGGGAAGCGGCTGGAGGGCCCCGCCGGGAGACACGGCGGGCGCGGCCGGACCCACCCCGGCCGCCCCCCATCGTCGCCACCAGCGGTCGCGCGACGGTACAGGGCCTGGCAGGGCCTCCGGGCCTCACACCAGGCGGCGTGCCGTCGCCCACCTCGTCAGCTCGTGGCGGTTGGAGAGCTGCAGCTTCCGCAGGACGGCGGAGACATGGGACTCGACCGTCTTCACCGAGATGTAGAGCTGCTTGGCGATCTCCTTGTACGCATAGCCACGGGCGATGAGCCGCAGCACCTCCCGCTCGCGCTGGGTGAGGCGGTCGAGGTCCTCGTCGACGGGCGGGGCGTCGGTGGAGGCGAAGGCGTCGAGCACGAAGCCGGCCAGCCGGGGGGAGAAGACCGCGTCGCCCTCCTGCACCCGGAAGATGGAGTCCACCAGGTCCGAGCCGGTGATCGTCTTGGTGACATAGCCGCGCGCGCCGCCCCGGATCACCCCGATCACGTCCTCCGCCGCGTCCGACACGGACAGGGCGAGGAAGCGTACGGGCTGCTCGGCGTCCGCCATCAACGACGAACAGCGGCGCAGGACTTCGACCCCACCGCCGCCGGGCAGGTGCACATCGAGGAGCACCACCTCGGGCCGCGTACTCGTGATCACCGAGACCGCCTGATCGACGTCGGGGGCTTCCCCGACCACCTCCACCCCCGTACGGTCCGTCTGCCCGATCTCGGCCTGAACTCCCGTACGGAACATGCGGTGGTCGTCCACCAGCACGACCCGCACGCGCCGCCCGGGGCCGGACGGTCCCGGTGCGCCGAGTGCGCCGGGCGCGGCGACACCGTCGAGCGTGGGGGGCTGGTCGGGCGTGTCCTGCCGGGCGGGCTCGCCGCGCAGGCCCTCTGCCGAACCCGTGCCCCGCGCGGCCGTACCTCCTGGTCCCCCGCTCGGCGTCGTGCCCGAACCGCCCTGTGTGCCAGTGTCGTTGGCCCCGTTCGCGTCACTCATGACGTCGTCTCCGCCCTCTCCATCTCCAGCTCGACCTCCGTGCCGCCGTCCGGTACGGCGCGGAGCCGTGCCGTGCCTCCGTTGCGCTCCATGCGGCCGATGATCGATTCTCTGACGCCCATGCGGTCGGCGGGTATCGCGTCGAGGTCGAATCCTGGGCCGCGGTCGCGGACGGACACGAATACCGTCCTTCCCTCGACCTCGGCGTAGACCTGCACGGCGCCGCCCTCGCCACCGTACTTGGCGGCGTTGACCATCGCCTCGCGCGCGGCCTGCATCTGTGCGGTCAGTCCCTCGTCGAGGGGGCAGTCGCCGACGACGACCACCTCTATGGGGACACCGTGCTTGTCCTCGACCTCGGCCGCGTTCCGCCGGACGGCCTCGGCGAGGGTGTCGGGCTCGTCGTCCTCGTCCTTCCCCGTGCCCTCGGGCTTGTACAGCCAGTTCCGCAGGTCGCGCTCCTGGGCGCGGGCGAGGCGACGGACCTCGTTCGGCTTGTCCGCGTTCCGCTGTATGAGCGTCAGTGTGTGCAGCACCGAGTCGTGGACGTGGGCCGCGACCTCCGCGCGCTCCTGGGCGCGAATGCGCATCAGGCGCTCCTCGGAGAGATCCTGGGTCATACGCACGAGGTACGGACCGGCCAGCAGGGCTATGCCCACGAGGACCGCGAGCGCCGCCTGGAGGACCGAGCCGAGGTGGGCGGCCGAGCCCTGGAGGACGAATATCCCGGAGACCCCCGCCGTGACCAGCAGGACACCGGCCACGGAGCGCAGCAGAGTGATCGTGCGTCGACGGCGGCCGACCTCGGCCCAGCGGGCCCGCCGCGCGTTGTCCGCCTGGCGCCAGACCAGGGCGACGCCGGCGGCGACGAGCACCGTCGGCCAGAGATACGCCCTGGCGCCTTCCCCCAGGTTCACATTGCCGACGAAGACCATGGCCACGACGACCATGAGGAGGAGAGCGACTATCTGGCCTCGGTCGGGCTTGCGAGCCACGAGTCTGCGGCGGCCGTCGGGGGAGGTCTCCGTGGCGATGGCCGGAGGCCGCTGGTTGTCGACTCCTCCCACACCGAGGGGGACGAAGAACCAGAACGCCGCGTAGACGAGGGCGCCGAGGCCGTCGGCCAGGAAGAGGCCGGCGAACACGAGCCGCACCCAGGTCACAGGCAGACCGAGATGTCCGGCGAGCCCTCGCGCCACGCCTCCGAGCCAGCGTCCGTCGCTGCTGCGGTAGAGCTTGCGCGGGGGCCGCGGAGTGTCGACTGGCGGTGCTGCGGCTTCCGGCATGCCATCGATGTTCACACGCACGGCCGAGCGGGGCATCAGGGTCGACCCCCGAGACGTCCCTGATCTTCGACGCGAGCGTGATCGAACACATCCCCCTGACGGATATCAGGGTTCGACCAGGGTCATCCCGAGTGCCATCGAACCGGCGCGGCGGTCACGATGGACGCATGACGGATCACCAGCACGCGGCAGCGGAGCCGGGCCCCGGCTCGGGTCCGGACGCCCTGCGGCCCAAGAGCGAGCCGCAGGACGCCGTGCCCCCACCGGGCACGGGGGCCAAGAAGCCGCGCGCGCACGAGGGCGCGGGCACGCGGGCGGGCACGCGGGCAGATCAATCGGACGCCACCGGCCCCGACGTTCCGGCCGGACCCCCCGGTCCCCTCAGTCCCCCCGGTCCCCCGCACAGATTCCGCCGCGACCGGCGGTACAAGATGCTGGGCGGTGTCTGCGCCGGGCTCGGACGCCAGTGCGACATGGATCCGGTGATCTTCCGCGTGGTGCTCGCGGTGCTCTCCCTCACCGGGGGCCTCGGCCTCCTCTTCTACGGCTTCGCCTGGCTGTTCGTGCCGTACGACGACGAGGAGGAGAACGAGCTGCGCAAGCTGCTGACCGGCCGGGTCGACGGCCAGGCCCTCACGGCCGTGCTCTTCGCGCTGGTCGGCTGCGGCGTCTTCCTCACCATGCTGGGCAACACCACCGTCCTGACCTTCTCCGTGGTCCTCTCCCTGCTCCTGGCCGGCGCGGGGTACTGGTCACAGCACCGCGGCGCCCCCGACCCCGATCCATTGGCCGCCCAGGCGGTGGCCGATGCCCCGCCGGAGGCCCAGGCACCACCGGTGGCCTCCGCCTACCCGTCCTGGTGGCGCGACCCCATAGTCAAGGACGGCACCCATGTCGGTGGGACGGGCTATCTGTGGGGCCCGTGGGAATCCCGCGACCGGGACATAGCCGCGGCGGTCAACATCGCCAGAGGCATCCGGCCCACCCGTCAGGACATACGCGTGGCGCGTCCGCCGAAGCCGCGGGGGCCGCGCTGGATCGGTGGCTGGATCTTCCTGCTCGCGCTGCTCGCCGGCGGCGCGGGTACCGGCACCACCTGGGCGGACCGCACCCTCGCCGCGAGCCTGCAGACCGGTCTGGCCTGCGCGCTGACCGTGTTCGGTCTGGGTATAGCCCTCAGCGCCTTCCTCGGCCGTACGGGAGCGGGGTCGATCTTCCTGGCCGTGGTCACTGCGGGACTCCTGGCGGGCACGGCGGCGCTTCCGTCGAACATCACCACCGACTGGGCCCGTACGAAGTGGACACCCCGGAACGCGGAGAGCGTGGCAGCCCGGTACGAGCTCGGCACCGGAGTGGGCACGCTGGATCTGTCCCGGGTGGACATACCGAAGGGAGAGTCGCTGAGCACCAGCGTGGAGGTGGGCGCGGGCAAGGTGAAGGTGGTGGTTCCACCGGACGTCACCGTGCGGCTCGACATCGAAGTGGGCCTGGGTGACATCCAGTTGCCGGGTGACGACAAGGAGGACGTGGACGTGGCACCGGACAAGAGCGACCGGCTGACGCTGCCCCCCGCGAAGGGCTCGGGCAGTGGAGGAACGCTCACCATCGACCTCGAAGTCGGTCTGGGACAGGCGGAGGTGGCCCGTGCTGCGGCATGAGTTCCGGCCCGGGAAGCTCGTCGCCGGCCTCTTCCTCACCGCCGCCGGTGTCGTGTACCTCGGCGACGCGGGAGGCGCCTGGAAGACCCCGTGGTTCGTGGTGATACCCCTGGTGGTCGGAGGGCTGTGTCTCGCGGGGGCAGTGGCTTCTCTGGACCACGAGATACGGGGACGGCGGCGCGCGGGACGGTCGGGAGCAACGGGGGTGATGGGGCCGGGGGGACCGGCTTGGCCGACGGGAGCGGCGGGGTCATCCGGGGCGGCGGGGTCATCCGGGGCGGCGGGCACGAGTGGGCATGGCTAGAGCCAGCAGGGACGGCTGAGCGCGGGCAGGCCGGGCCGGCAGTGGGTGGGCGCTGGTCGCCAGTGGATGAGCGCGGCAAAGGGTGGGTGAACGCGGCAGAGAGGAAGGCCGGTCCGACTGGGAGCGGGCGGGGAGTGGACGGGGAGAGGACCAAGGCTCCTCGGACTCACGCGGCCCGACCAGCCTTCACACCCCCCGGCGGAACAGTTCGGCCGGTGCGGGCGGAACCACAGCCCCGCTCTCCAGCCGACTCCGCCCGGCCTCAGCCGCACTCATCCGGGGCGGCGGGGCGTCGTAGGGCTCAAGGGCTCAGTGGTAGGCGTCGCCCGCTCGGTGCCTGCTGGGGCCGCCCCGGCGGCGGGAACGAATGGCGGCGTCCACCGACAGGACCGGGGCGCCGGCGAGGATCAGCGGGATCCAGGCCATGAGATAGGGGAGGTCACTGGCGTACTGCTGTTGTAGGGTCCTGCCCTGTGAAGCGAGTACGGGTCCTGATCGCCCTACGGATCAGCAACGAGACGGACGCCTCTACCTCCCTGGAGAGGCAGCTACTTGACTGCCGACAGCACATCGCAGAGAGGGCACACCTCGGGTGGGAGGAAGTCGGTGTAGCCAAGGATGCACACATCTCCGCCACCAAGTCTCACCCATTCGAGAGACCGGAACTCGGGGAATGGCTCAATAACAAAGCCCCTGAGTTTGATCTGATTCTCTTCTGGAAGATGGACCGCTTTGTTCGCAAGGTGGTCGACATGCAAGACATGATCAGGTGGGCATCTGAGCATGGCGGTAAGGCACTGGTCTCCGTAAAGGAACCCGTACTCGACATGGTGGGCCCTTTCCGCCACGTCATCATCGACCTGTTTGCGGCCATTGCCGAAATGGAAGCACAGAACATCAGCATGAGAGTCAAGAGCTTCCAGAAACACGCCAAGACAAAGAATGTCTGGGCCAAGGGAAACCCCCCATACGGATACGAGACGTACCGTGGGGAAGACGGGGCAATGTATCTCCAGGTTCGAGAGAACCAGAAGACAGTCATCCGCGAGCTGTATGAGCGGGTGATCGCCGGTGAACCTTATTCAGGGATCGCAGATGACCTCAACAAGAGAGGTGTCCTCTCTCCGGGCGCAGAGCGCATGTCCAATCGCAGGAAGGAATTGGGCGTGGAGCTGCCCACCTGGCGCCCACGTTCCATCACCCAGATTCTTCAATCCGAGACAATCCTCGGATGGAAGTGCGAAGAAGTGAAGGTTCCCGGTAAACAATACGGCCGGTCGCAGCCGATCCTTACGACTGAGGGAAAAATCAGGATGGCTGACCCGATCCTGACTGAAGGAGAGTGGGCCAAGCTACAAGAGGAAATGCAGAACCGCCCTAGCTCGGCAAGACGCACTACCAAGAATACGACTGCTTATCGAGGAGTGGTTCTCTGCGACGGTTGTGGCCGAAATCTGTATCTCTTCAATCCCGAGAGACAACAGGGCAAGCCGGTATATCGCTGCAACGCTGCGGCTAACCGCAAGTCGTGCGGAAAGGGGTACTCCTTCAGGGCCGAAATAGTTAAGGAACATGTCGAGAAAGTCGTGTTGACAGTTCTCGGTGACCGCCCATTGCATGAGCGGATCTACGTAAAGGGCTCCAACAATTCCAAGAGACTGCAAGAGATCGAGCAGCACGTAGCGAATCTCCAGCGCTCCATCAGGCCGGGAGGGAAGAACGCACACGGCTTCGCCAAGTCATCCACCGAGGCTGAGATTGCAGCCCTGGCCGAGGAACACGACTCTCTAGCCGCAGAGGGCGACATGCCGGACCGGTACGAGTACAGAGATACCGGTCGCACCTTCCGAGAGATGTGGTCTGGCAGCAGCGACGACGAGCGGACGCGACACCTCATTAAGGCTGGCGTTACGTTCCGGCTGAAGCCCCTAATTGCAGGCGTATCGAACACAGTAGACTTTGGAGCAGATATTCATCTCGGCGACATCACACAGCCGCTGACTATTCACTGAGAAGCGACTACCGAGAGGGCCCCGGTTTCGACCGGGGCCTTTCTCATGTCCGCACGCATTTAACGATCTCAGGATATGGACAGATTCAAACCAAAGGGCCTCTTGTCCGGACGCCCCAAGGGCACGTGATTGTGGTCACATCCTCGAAATGGCCTCGTTTTCGGCCCTGGCTGGCCCACGGGAACCCGTACAGGATTGAAGACCATATGACGTCCCGATCGGCGTAATGCGGATGTCCGGACCCCTCCCCCTCCCCCTCCCCCTGGGCGCCCATACACACAAGAGCCGCGAGAAATCCGCAAACAACCTTCTGTGCTCGACGAACGAAAGAACCGAGCAAGTGATAACGCCGCTGAAAGCTTCTCTGCGCCTTGATCTCGGTTCACTCGACTAAAGGCACTTGCCTTGATCGTTCGGCTGTTACGTGATGACCCTTCAACGTTGGAGACCTGAGTGAAGCTGCCACGCACGTAGGCCGGTGGCGGAGCGACTTGGAGTCCTCAGGAGAGGCCAGGAGAGCAGGACTGGCACCTCGGTACCGGGGAGGTCTTGAGGGGACGGCAGGAGGGGACACAGGGGACCGGGAGTCTTGCCGACAAGCCACTACCCAAGACATGCCAAAGGGGCCGACTCGAAGAGCCGACCCCCAGGCGTCTTACTGAGCACCCATTCGGACTATTCGATTGTTATTGAAGGGAGGGCCCCTCCCCCTACCCCGCAGGCACCTCCCGCGCTCGCAGTTGAGCGAATTAGCTTTCCTCGCGGAGACTCGCTCGACGCAGATGATCCTCGTATTGGTGCGGACTCAGTTTGGCGCGCAACCAATCGTCATATTTTCGATCACGCTCTGCCTTCAGTCCCCTGCAGTCGAGAGAATCGTCGTGTGCGCACTCGCCGTCCACCAAGATATCAAGCAGGGTCTCGTTTCCTTCATTGTCAACTTCGACCACTCTGACTTTTATCGATTCTCTAGCGCGCATAGAACTTCCTTTCTCGGCCTGCTTCTGCGTGGTTACGATTTCTCTCTCCGTCATATCTGAATCGAGGACTAGAGGTCCAGTTGGGCGCCCGCCCAGGCTATTAGATTGCGATTGAGGGGAGGACCCTCCCCCTTCTCCTTGTTCAAGGAATCCCAACTTCCTGGCTTCGGTCAAGTGATTCCCGATGACGCCAGGGTCGTAATGAAGGAAAAAGGACATCCTTTCAACTGGTTCCGATGTCTCAGTCTTACTCATCGCCCTGTAAGCAGCGGCTAGGGCCTTCAGGTAATCGTTATCTACTGAGCTCTCTTGATAACTCTGACACTTCCACACTTCATGTATTGCATCCAAGGCCGTGCTGATGGCTGATTTATTCGTTGGCGGGTTCGGATGAGCGAGCTTCAGGTCCCGGAGCACAGCGCTAGTGATGCCGAACCCGGGGACTCCTGGATTTTCCGTCGTAAGGTGCAGCTCTGAAGGGTATGCAGATGTATCTGTCCAGACGGCGCGCACTGTCAAGTGGTCGATCTGATGGATTGTCTCCGTGGTCTCCATGCCGTCGACTGTACTCCGTGACGTGGTGCGTGCGGCCCTCGCATTCCTAAAATCCGCTCCACCACTTACTTAGTTAGTTAGGCCCAGTCACCTAAATAAGTCTGAGACCCAGATCACACGCCAGACCTGTAACGCTTGAGCCGATCAGAACGATGTACCTAGTGATGGGCCGATTGGCCGTCCAACTTCTACCCGCTAGGAATGGAAACCCGACAACGCTTTAGCCTGCCCTGAAAACGGGTAACCAGCTTAGCCACAACTAAATGCACATATCCCACATCCAGGGGTCTGGCTTTGAGCCGGGCCCCTTTCTTTATGCCCAGAAGGAGCCGCCCATGACGACCGGTATAGCCAAGTGCAACAGTCCGTTCTGTCCCTGTGCCAATCCCGTGATCTATACGCCTTGCCCCGAGAGGCCACGGGAGACCTTCCCTACGCTTGAGACTGCCCTTCCGGAGGAATCCCGTACCGGTCCGGTGGAAGTCCAGGAGGCGGCGGATGAGGGCTTCCTCGCCACCTCTGCGGCTGAGATCGAAGAGCACAGCCGGAAGTTGCGTAAGCGAGGATTCCCATTCGCGGCAGAGCACACCCCACCTACCGGGCAAGCCGCCCTTTGGTACGAGGAAGTGATGCAGTACGTGCCCCGTAGCGGAAGGGACGTTGCAAGGCAGATAGCCCGACTGTCAGGAGACGACTCCCAGGTAACTATCCCGTGGCGCTCACTGGCGGATGCGGTAGGGAAGCGCAACCGGGCAGGGAACCTTCGCTCGTACACAGATCGCGGAGCACAGGTACTCATCGAAGCAGGGTGGCTCCGGAAGGAGGTCACCGGCCAGAAGCGAGGAGCCAAGACAACGTTCTATCTCCAGGTCGGCGACCTTGCCGACTGGACGCACCTGGACAGTGCTGGGGACTACTCAGAGGACGACTGACTTATGGCCCTAGTAAGAGCCACCGGAGCACATGTAGACTTATGGCCCTAGTAGAGGCGCCTCCCCGGCGCCGACTAAGAGTGATCCATCTGAGGATCACGACGATAAAGAGATTCTTGATAGGCCCCTGGGTATCAAGCACCAGGGGCTTAGCCATGTAGCCGCGATTTGGCGGCTAAGAAGAAGATGTTCATCTACCTCAGATGTAAGGGAACCTTCAGGTTCCCGTTAAGGAGCCGCTTTAAGGGCAGCGGCTAAGTAGATTCATAGACCCAGATGGGACGTAAGCCATCTGGGGAAGTAAAAAACGACCCGACGGGATCGGGTCGTAGTCGCATCTGAGTCCAGATGCTCAGTCCTCCTCCGTCGGTACTAGCCAGGAGCTAACTCCTGTCTGTCCTCCGGAGTCTCTTCTATCGCCAGACGGATTAAGTCTGACTCCATAGAAGGTGGCCGATGAACGGCCATTTAATATGGACAGCATCACTCAGAACAACTTCACTTCATGAGAACACCTACGCCTACTGCGATGCACTCCGGCGCTAAACGGTGTCCTCATTCCGTTCAGGTGTGATGCTGACTCCGAGACCTCACTCAATCCACCGATGACCAGTCGGCAACAACCACCCCCGTAGCTATGCGAGGGGGATGGTCGTCTTGACTTGGTCACGGCGTCTTGAATGTGGACGGCGATTGGCAGCCCCTCAGAGGGTGGAAAGAGCGTTGACCTCTCTCAAGTTCTTCTGATCTTCTTCCTTTCCGTAACAAGGTTCGTGTGGCTCCGCCGTTGTTCATGGTGGGAAAGGCCCCTGGCTTTCGAGTCGGGGGCCTTTTCTTTTGAGCCTCAGAGCTTTGGCAAAGCCTTCTATGAAGGGCAGGCATCCAGTGAAGACGTGTTCAAAGTGCAGGCTCGACCTGCCACTGACTGAGTTCAATAAGAGCCCGAACCATTCTGAAGGACGGCAGCCGTACTGCCGTGAATGCCAGAGGGCGTACTACCGGGCTTGGTCGTCCAAGCACCAGCGGATGACGTTCCCCCGGCAAGCCGCATAACCGAGACAGGAGCAAGAGCCATGAATGAACAGTGTGAGACCGAAGAGACAGACCAGCCCTACCGAGGTAAGGCGATGAATTCGTACGCCGACATGATCCACCGGCATCCGCAGTTGCGAGAGGGAGGGTACGGAGATGACGAGTAACCCGACCCCCCGACTACTGGACCCGAAAGGGGCACGAGCAGTCTTCTACCGAGATCCAGGACTGGCGAAGAGCACCGACCGAATCCCGGTCAAGCTAACTCGCTCGGCTCCTGTCCTTAACCATGTAATCCCTGCATCCCCCGGAGCTAACAACGGGATGCCGGTGGGGTTCGCCCTTGTCGCCTCTCCAGACGGCTCAGTACGCGTCTACAGCGGTCCCGTGGGGGAATACCTCGGACTCGTCGAGAAAGGGTTCCGTGGCTGGCTTCAGCGATACCGACTAGAGAGGCAATCGCGTAAGCGTGCCCAATCTGAGCGAGCAGAACTGAGCAAGAACGAAAAGGCCGCTGAGATAGCGGCATCTATCCTTGAGGAGAATTCATGATCTACAACAACGGTGAAATGCTCGACAGCTTCCTTCCCAAGCCTCTCGATGGGGTGCCCGATCTCAGCTATGGGGCCCAGTCCGTATCGCAAGCGGATCTCATAAACGAAAGGCATCGCCTTGAGGCAGAACTGCGAGCGATCAAGGACCCGACTTTCCGTGAGCCGTTCGAGGCTCCCACACTCCCGTTGGGCTATGTCAGTCACGAGACAGACTCCGAGGGTGTAAAGGTTCTGGGCCAGGAGCTGGATAAACGACTGAGCTTTGTGCAGAAGAGTCTCAGTGACCATGAGGCCGAACTGATCGCATTTCAGGCGGCTGTCGATAAGCGATCTCAGGATGAAGCGGAGTATCAGGCTGGTCTCACGCGAGCCGTGGAGGCCGGAGCGGATATACCCGAACCGGTAGACCACGAGGATTTGGCGCCGCTTCACAAGCTGCTGACCAAACTAGAAAACGGCATCACTGTCGGTGCCAAGGTTGCACATGATTCCCGGATCAAGCTGGATGAAGCGTACGAGGAGCTTTTTGCCAGCGAGGAATATCGCAAGTGGGCAGACCGTGAGATCAGCAAGCGTACCCAGGATGCCGCTAAGGCCCTTGAGTTGCTTCGTACTGCTCTCGGCGCCCGTGAGTCCGTACTGAGTAATCTGCCGAACGCTTATGCAGACCGTGACGGAGTTCCCTTTGTCGAGCCGGTGAAGCTTGGTCGAGGCGGCATGGACCCGTATTCGAGTGACCAGAAGTCTGTGTCCCTGAGTGAGGCGCTGAGTAAGGTTGAATCGGTCACCATTCCGGGTGACGGTATTCAGAAGTGGAAGCTTGACCAGCTCGACGAGGATGAGAAGCAGGATTACGCGGAGCGGGCTGCACGAGCCAAGGTGAATGCCAGTGAGTGAGAGCAGCGCCATGGATGAGGCGCGAGATTGGGTCCGAAGGCAACGGGCGCAGGAGCGAGGAATGAAACTCCCGGCCTCGGATAGGGAGCCGATATTCGAGGACAACGGATTGGGGCGAGGAGGAATGGACCCGTCTGGATCCGAGAGCGTTCTCGACGAGGCGATCGCGAGAGACCTCAACACCCCGGTTAAGTTCCGGTTTGATTGGTAATCCGAAGAGCCCCCGGCATGACCGAGGGCTCTATTTCCAGGGCTAGGCGCCTTGTGTTGCTCGCCGTCGCGTCCAGCCCCGGAATCTCACCAGCGGATCGGTTGGGCATCTCCACCGACACAGACAGGGCAGGGTCTCTTTCCCGTCCAGTTGCAGACCTCGCACCCATCGAATCCACAGCACTCGTCACACCAAATGTCACGGCGCCCAACGCATATCCCGCAATAGGAACTCTGGGACCCTAGTTCGCTGTTCTGGCAGGAAGCCGCTACTCGGGGCACTTGTCGTAATGGCGGTAGGGGCCAAGGGCCGGGGCGCCTGACACCCTCTCGATGGTGACCCGCCATACGCGGTCGAGACTCTTGAATTCCTGTCTGCAACCGATGCACGTTTCACCCTTGGGCGCGTAGGTGACGTAATCGCCCTGCCGTGCATCCGTCGGCGTCGTCTTGGTATCGCTCGCCATAGTCTCGACCTCCCGGCTCCTGAGACTCAATGGTCCCTCGAAGCCGGGGTAACCAGGCTCAATATTCGCGTTGTCGGGTATGAATCATGGCCCACTCGGACAACAGTTCCCGGCAGGCGTCGCCAAACACGGCGTATGACTCGTACCTATCAAAGTCTTCTCGGTATGCAGTCACGTCTCTGTGGTCCCTGAGGATCAGTGCCCCGGTTCCCGTCTCGACGGTGGCTAGTCTCCGGTCGTAGAGGGTGAATGTGCTGAGCGGCATCTCTGGAATGTGACCACTCAGAGGGATCACACCTAGCCGCACGTTAGGAATGCGGGAGACGGACGCTAGCCAATCGAGCTGCATAGCCATGGCAAGGGGCGGCAGGAACGGCCACCTTACGGCTTGCTCTGTGAGGATGAACGTAAACGACTTGGAGGAGTCATGCAGGATGCTTTGCCGTTCCAGCTTCTTTGCCACAGTCTTCGACTGGTCTCCGGGAACGTCCGCGAGACTCGCACGCACATATTCAGGTGTAGCCAGTAGGCCGGTAATCGCTGACAGCAGGAAATATCGGAACTCAGTCGAGGAGGCTTCGAGCCTGGCTAGCTCGTTCTGTTTCTTGTCCAAGCCTCTACGACGGGAAGACCAGTGATCCTGCCACTCGGTATTCGCAGTACGAGCGAGTGACAGAAGCTCTTCGGCTTCTGCTCCCTCGGACCCGAGGGCATCCAATATCAGCTCAACGTCGACTAGGGCGGGGGTTAGCTTTCCGCTCTCGATATTGCTGATTTTGGTTTGAGACATGGTGCAGCGGCGAGCGAGCCAGGTTTGCGTTTTCCCGGCTCGCTTCCGCAGTGTGCGCATTGCTTCGGCTAGGTCCGATCTGGACTGACCTAGCCTTTCTGGCTCAAACGTCAAGGCCCTTCACGTACTCCTCGAAGGGCACCGACTCAGCTACGGCGATTCGCTGGTATTCGATGAACGGAGTCACGTCACCCTCGAATACTTCGCGGCTGATCTGCCGTCCGTCCGGGTGATAGTTCATGAGCACCACTTCGGCCCGGTCGAACATCCAGAAATCTTGAACCCCTTCGAGGGGGTTTTCCCGGTCGGTCACGTCAAGGATTCGGATCTGTTCACCGGCCAGCGCGTGGGGCGCGTAGTACTGGTGGAACTCAAACCGCAGGTACTCGGCAAGGGGGCGAGTTACAACGTGCACACGGCCCTGTGAGCGCCCCTCGGTGGCCTGTCGGCGTAGCCGGTCGGTGTACTCGTTCGAGACCGCCAGAGGGTCGATACGGGCGCCTGCCTTGAACGCTTCCAACTCCTCGGCCTCTTGGGGCATGAGGTACTGCGGCAGGGTCTCCAGTCGCCACGCTTCCCGCGTGAAGCCCTCGAATCGTGCTGCCCACTGCTCACCAGCCAAGAGCACGGAAAGCCTCCCTCAGCGTCTCCTCAGGGATCTCGACCAGTCCCTCACCGATAGGCGCCGTGAAGGCGTCCGACACGTCCCCCTGGACGACGAACGAGCCTGAGGCGGTGCGGTAGACGTTCGGGCAATCGTCCTTGCCACACGTGCCGTTGCCGTTCCCGGTCAGTCGCTGTAGCTCCTCGCGTGCCACTGAACTCCCCTTCGGCTGGCCCCCGTTGGGGCGTCTGCCACGACGGTACGAGGGGCCCGTGAGCTGCGTCTATGCGACCGGCCGGATATTCGCGTCATCGGGTATCTCTGTGTCTGACGGTGAGACGGCGGCCAACCGCAGTCAGTGCCCCCTACGCCGCCTGATCAGGGCATCTACCGACCAGAACGGCGCTCCGGCCAACACGAGCGGCACCCAGCAAAACAGGTACGGGAGGTCGTTGCCGTAGTAGTACGGAGATGCCGACCAGCTGACCGTGAGCCAGAGGCTGAGGGAGATCAGAGCTCCGCCGAAGGCCGCGAGGCGAGCGAGGAGGCCGAGGAGGGTGCCGATGCCGACGGCGAGTTCGCCGATCGCGATGGCGTAGCCGAAGCCGACGGGGTTGTTCAGGGCCATGTCGATCATGGCTGGGATGGCGGAGGAGTCGCGGGCGGCGCTCATCATGTCGCCGATGGAGCCGGAGCCGGAGTCCGCCATGAAGGCGCTGTCGGTGAGTTTGTCCAGGCCGGCGTAGATGAAGGTGACGGCGAGGAAGACCCGTAGGGGCAGGAGGGCGTAGCGGGTGGCGGTGTCGCGCCAGTCGGGGCCACCGTCGAAATAGGGGGTGTGGGAGTCCGAGCGAATGCCGTGAGTCATGGTCTGCGCCGCCTCTTGTCCGCCGTGCCGTTGACCCCTCAACAGACGATACGTTCAGAGGGGTGGGGGTGCTCAATGGTTCGGGCGCGTTTTCCGGGTCGGAGAACGTTGGGGGGAGGGCAGGGAGGTGTGCGCCCGGGAGGCTTTCCCGCTACCGCCGACGGCCCTGTTTGTCCGGCCCACCGGCCCACCGGCCAAGGGGCTGAGCGGCCGACCTGCTACCCGCACCACCGGCCAAGGTGCCCAGGGGCCGAGCCACTCCCCGCACCACCGGCCAAGGTGCCGAGCCACCCGCCTCCCTGCACCTCCGCTCCCTTGAGGGGGTCAGCCCGCCTCGGGCCCCCGGCAACCGGTCAGTCCGCGGCGACCTCGATGGTGTAGCGGTTGGTCTCCACGCCCGCCGCTGTCACGACCTGGACTTCGATCTTGCCGGGTTCGACGTCGACGGGGACGGGGGCGGTGAGGACGGCGTCGGTGGGGTTGCTGAAGCCGCCGGCGACGGGGACGAGCGGGACGTGGACGTGGACGGGGCCGATGCGGACGACCATGCGGGAGAGGTGGTCGGCGGTCTGGGCGCCGGGTGGGACGAAGCCGGAACCGCGGATCTCGATGTCGTCGCCGTTGCGGATGGGGGCGTCGAGGTCGCCGGCCTCGCGGGCGCGGACGACGGAGAGGATGACGGGCCGGCCGCCCTCGGCGTATTTGCCGGCGACGTAGGTGGCCGCGGAGACCAGGACGAGGAGGGCCAGGCCCCAGGGGAGGTCGGGGAGTTGGTCGGGGCGGCGGGCGAGGCGGACCGCCGCGAAGGCGAGGGCGACGGTGCAGATGATCACGTACTGGATGTCGGTGAAGCTGCCGCGGCCGGAGTCGTCGGTGAGGAGGTCGGCGGCGCGGGGGCGGTGGGCGCGGACCTTCTGGAGGCGCTGGGAGAGGACACGGAGACCGACCACGCGGCGGACCAGGACGGCGATGCCGCAGACGACGGCGAGGACGGTCACGATGCCGGCGCCGCGGGCGAGGTCGAGGCCGGCGATGAGAGCGTCGCGTTCACGGTGGTCGGAGGCTGCGGCGAGGCGGCCGACGAGGACGAGGACCGCGAAGACGACGAGGAGCACCCAGCCGGCGGCGACCGCGCGGGAGGTGGAGAGTCGGTTGTCCTCGCCGATGACCGGGGCGAGCGCACCGCCACGCGCCCGGTGGAGATACCCCGCGCCCGTCAGGGCCGCGGCCATCAGCAGGGCGGCGAGGAGACCGGCGGTGCGGGCCGAGGTCCAGCCGGCGCCGATCGCCGTGAGGG
Source organism: Streptomyces sp. ATCC 21386 (assembly GCF_018728545.1). Lineage (NCBI taxonomy): Bacteria > Bacillati > Actinomycetota > Actinomycetes > Kitasatosporales > Streptomycetaceae > Streptomyces > Streptomyces sp. ATCC 21386. Next base: position 1,039,957 of record NZ_JAAVVL010000001.1, on the reverse strand, counting down.
ACTGGACGAGGAGGAGGGTGACGACGGCGGCCCAGACCACGATCGCCGTGCGCAGCCACAGGCGGGCCAGCCAGGTCTCGCCCTCGACCCGGCCGCGTTCGGCGACGAGGGCCGCGGACTGGGTGAGTTCGTCGGAGACCCACTGGCGGGAGGCGGAAGCGGAGTGCGCGACCGCCGCCGGCAGCCCCTGCCCCGACGCGAACTCCTCCCGCTTCAGCAGGAACTCGGCGACGGCGCGCCGGTGTCCCGCGCGCGCCCCGTGCGGGCAGTCCCCGCACGTGCACCCGCCTTCATGGGCGCCCGCGCCCATGCCCCCTCTCGCCTCCTGTACCGCCACGCCCGAGTCCGCCTTCCCGCGCCGTCGTCCGCGGGCGCCATCGCGCCCACGTCCGCGTACTTCGGCATTCGCCGCCACCGTCATTGCCATCTGCCAGCACTGCTGTCACCGCTCCGGCCACGAGGGCGACGACAGTCGCCCGTGCGTTGCCGGTACCGCTGCGTCGATACCGCCGTAGCGCGGTGTCGTACATTCGTCCGCCCACTACCACAGCCGTGCGGCCGTACAACTGCCCTGCGATGACAGCGAATTGTGCCGTATGGAACACGGCCCGCATTCGGCAGGGCCACTCCGTGCGTGGGTGGCACGGGGTGAAGTGCGGGTGCCCGTGTTGACCGGGCTGGGAGAATTCTCCTATGGCCGAGATCATCCAGCGTGACGGCGTCTGGGCCTTCGATGGCGACACGGTCCGGATCACGCCGGGCCTGCACCGTTCCGTGGCGCTGTTCCGGCAGACGTACGGGGAGATCGCGGTGCCGCTGGAGGCAGTGGCCGGTGTCGTCTATGAGCCCGAACGCAAGCGCGGGCGGCTGCGGTTGCGGCTGCGCGAGGGCAGTGATCCGCTGCTGCAGGCGACGGGCGGGCGACTGCCGGACGCGGCCGACCCGTACCGGCTGACGGTCGATCTCGACCGGTCGGGGATCGCCGAGTACGTGGCCGAGGAGATACGGCAGTCGATGCTGCTGGAACAGACGCCGAAGGAGCCCGCCGGGGCCTACCTCCTGCCGGGTCCGCCCGTGCCGGTGTCGGTGCGGTCCAGTGACGGCACGGTGTCGTTCGACGGGACGCGGGTCCGGATCGACTGGAACGACACCTCCGACCGGGTCAAGCGCGCGACCGGCCCGCGGATCATCGACATCGGGGAACTGGTGCAGGTCGACTGGGTGCCCAACTCCGGTTACGAGGACGGGTTCCTGCGGTTCGTGACGCGCGAGACCGTGTTCTCGAAGCTGCCGCCGGAACGGGACCCGTTCGCCCTCGATCTGTGGGGCAGTGCGCGGCGCGACCTGCTCACGGCCCTCGTCGCGACGGCGGTCACGGCGCGGCTCCCCCATCCGTCGACACGGGCGAAGGGCCCCGCGAACGCCCCCGTGGACGGCGCGGGGCCGGGTGGGGCCGGCGCGGTCCGGCCGTCGGTCTCCGACCGCCCCGGCTCCTCCGACCGCCCCGACGCCCCCGACCGCCCCGGCTCCTCCGACCACCACGACACGCTCCTCCGCCGGCTCCGCGAACTCGGGGAGCTGCACCGGGGCGGCGTCCTCACGGACGAGGAGTTCGCTGCCACGAAGGCCGCCGTGCTGCGCGGCTTCTGACGTGCACGCGCGAGATCGCTGTCCCACACCACGGCCGTCACGCGTCGGCGGGGGCTGTGTGGCTGGTCGCGCGGTTCCCGGCGTCCCGTTCGGGGTGCTCCGGTTCAACTCAGCAGATCCGGCTCGCTGCGGCTGATGTCCTGCCACAGCGGCTGGTAGTTGATCCACGCCACCAGGTCGCCGCCCGCCTGCTCACGTGTCGCGACGGCCAGCCGGTGTTCGATGAGCAGGGGGCGGCCCGCCGCCTTCGCGGTGAGCTGCACCTGTGCCGAGCGTTCCATGGAGAGGAACCACCAGGCCGCCGCGTCGACCGAGTCGCCGACCGTGAGCAGTCCGTGGTTGCGCAGCACGAGGGCCTTGCGGCTGCCGAGGACGGCGGCGATGCGGCGGCCCTCGTCCGCGTCCACGGCGACGCCCGTGTAGTGGTCGTAGAGGGCCTGGTCCTCGTAGAAGGCGCAGGACTCCTGGGTGATCGGGTCGAGCAGCTCGCCGAGCGCTGACAGGGCGCGGCCGTGCACGGAGTGACAGTGGGCGACGGCGACGACGTCCGGGCGGGCGGCGTGCACCTGGGCGTGGACGGTGAAGGCGGCCTGGTTCACGTGGTAGCGGCCCTCGATCACCTGGCCGTCCTGGTTGGCGAGGACGAGGTCACTCACCGTGACGTGCTTGAAGGGCATCCCGAACGGATTGACCCAGAAGCAGTCGCTGAACTCCGGGTCGCGCGCGGTGATGTGTCCCGAGACCCCCTCCTCGAACCCCATGCGCCCGAAGATCCGCAGGGCCCCGGCCAGGCGTTCCTTGCGGTGCCGTCGCTCCTCCTCCGCCGACTCGTGCATCGGCGGCATGGCGAACCGGAGCTGGTCGGTGGGTAGGGGCAGGGGCGGTGTGGGCCCGTGCATGTGTCCTCCAGAATGACTTCCTTTACGAAGCGGAAGTTACCGTCGGTCCCCCGGGGAGAACAGGTCCGTCTCGTGAAGAGAGTGCGCAACCGTTACGCAAGTCACCGAAGCGCGTCAGGTGCGGACCGCTCGGCCGGTTCGGGCCACGCCGTACGGCGCCTTGCATCGGCCGTACGTCAGCCGTACGTCGGACGTACGTCGCTCGGGGTAACCGGACAGTGGTTGTCGGGTATCCGGGTGAGACTCGACGTATGCCGGAGAATCTTGCGAACTGGGGCGCCTTCGCCGCCGCCGAACCTGAGCTCGCCCAGACCGTCGAAGCGCGTTTCGGGGCCTTCACCCATCACGTCCTCGCCACTCTGCGCAAGGACGGCTCGCCGCGTACGACCGGGCTGGAGGTCCGGTTCAAGCGGGGGGAGCTGTGGCTGGGGATGATGTCCGACTCGCTCAAGGCGCTCGATCTGCGCCGCGATCCCCGCTTCGCGCTGCAGGCCAACCCGGGGCCGGGCACGGGGATGGGCGGCGGGGACGTACGGGTGAGCGGCCGGGCGATCGAGGTCGACGATCCGGAGGAGAAGGCCGCGTACGGCGAAGAGGTGGAACCGCCGGAGCCGTTCCACCTCTTCCGCACCGAGTTGACGGAGGTCGTGCGGACCTACGTCGAGGACGACAAGTACCTGGTCGTCCAGGTCTGGAAGCCCGGAGAGCCGGTGCGGGCCCTCAGGCGGACCTGAGCCTCTCCGCCGGGAAAGGGCTCACTCCCACTCGATGGTGCCCGGCGGCTTGCTGGTCACGTCGAGGACGACGCGGTTGACGTCGGCGACCTCGTTGGTGATGCGGGTGGAGATCTTCGCGAGGACGTCGTACGGCAGCCGGGACCAGTCGGCGGTCATGGCGTCCTCGGAGGAGACCGGGCGCAGCACGATGGGGTGGCCGTAGGTGCGGCCGTCGCCCTGGACGCCGACGGAGCGGACGTCCGCCAGCAGCACCACCGGGCACTGCCAGATGTCGCGGTCGAGGCCGGCCGCCGTCAGCTCCTCGCGGGCGATGGCGTCGGCCTCGCGGAGCAGGTCGAGACGCTCCTTGGTGACCTCGCCGACGATGCGGATGCCGAGGCCGGGGCCCGGGAACGGCTGGCGCTGGACGATCTCCTCCGGGAGCCCCAGCTCCTGGCCGACCATCCGGACCTCGTCCTTGAAGAGCTTGCGGAGCGGCTCGATCAGCTTGAACTCGAGGTCTTCCGGCAGGCCGCCGACGTTGTGGTGGGACTTGATGTTGGCCGTGCCGGTGCCGCCGCCGGACTCGACGACGTCCGGGTAGAGGGTGCCCTGGACGAGGAACGCGACCTCGGGGCCCTCGTCGGCGATGATCTCCGCCTGGGCCTGCTCGAAGACACGGATGAACTCGCGGCCGATGATCTTCCGCTTCTGCTCGGGGTCGGAGACCCCGGCCAGCGCCTTCAGGAAGCGCTCCTCCGCGTCGACGACCTTCAGCTGGACGCCGGTCGCGGCGACGAAGTCCTTCTCGACCTGCTCGGTCTCGTTCTTGCGCATGAGGCCGTGGTCGACGTACACGCAGGTCAGCTGGGAGCCGATGGCCTTCTGGACGAGGGCCGCGGCGACGGCGGAGTCCACGCCGCCGGAGAGGCCGCAGATCGCGCGCTTGTCGCCGACCAGTTCGCGGATGGCCTCGACCTGCTCCTCGATGACGTTGCCGGTGGTCCAGCTGGGGGTGATGCCCGCGCCCCGGTAGAGGAAGTGCTCCAGGACCTGCTGGCCGTGCGTGGAGTGCATGACCTCCGGGTGGTACTGGACGCCGTACAGCTTCTTCTCGTCGTTCTCGAAGGCGGCGACCGGGACGACGTCGGTGGAGGCTGTGACGGTGAAGCCCTCGGGGGCGGCGGAGCAGGCGTCGCCGTGGGACATCCACACGGACTGCTCGTCGGGGGTGCCCTCGAAGAGGGTGCTGCCGCTCTTGGAGACGTGCAGGGGGGTACGGCCGTACTCGCGGGCGCCGGTGTTGTCGACGGTGCCGCCGAGGGTGGTGGCCATCAGCTGGAAGCCGTAGCACATGCCGAAGACGGGGACGCCGGCCTCGAAGAGGTCGCGGTCGAGGCGGGGGGCGCCCTCGGCGTAGACCGACGAGGGGCCGCCGGAGAGGATGATCGCCGCCGGGTTCTTGGCGAGCATCTCGGCGACCGGCATGGTGCTCGGCACGATCTCGCTGTAGACCCGGGCCTCGCGGACCCGTCGGGCGATGAGCTGGGCGTACTGGGCGCCGAAGTCGACGACCAGAACGGTGTCGGGAGCGGCGGCAGCGGGGTTCGCTGATGACACGAGGTGCCTTCCGGCGGTGGGGCGGGGGTCTGTGTGGTCCGAGTCTACCGGGGTGGGCGCTCGTGAAGTCGGCCCACCGGAGGCTCCGCCCCTGGACCGCCGCGCCCTCGCCCAGCCACCATCCTTCGCCCAGCCACCATCCTTCGCCCAGCCGCCACCCTTCGCCCAGCCACCATCCTTCGCCCAGCCACCATCCTTCGCCCAGCCGCCATCCTTCGCCCAGCCGCCACCCGACGCGGGCCCCTGTGCGGGAGCGGCGCCGGAACGGCCGGATCGGTGCGTGGCCGACCGGCGCCTCCGTCGTGGCTTGTCGCGCAGTTCCCCGCGCCCCTGAAGGGGCGCGGGCCTGGCGGTGGGGGCCGGGTGCGGCGTGGCATACTGGCGCCCATGTTCGCGCACTCGACCTTTGTCTTTAGCTATGGCACCGGGCCCACCGGCTGCCATGGTCGTGCTGCTTGAGCAACTGACAAGCGACTTCCCCAGGCGCCCCGGGCCGACAAGGTCCGGGGCGTCTGGCGTTTTCCGGGTCTTGCCGCTCCGGGGGTCCGTTCGACTTCCGACGAGGAGCCCAGGATGACCATCACCTCCACCGAGAAGACCGGTGCCCGTACCTCCGAGGCCGCCGGTGTGATCACCGGTGCCCGGGAACGCATCGACGCCCTGGACGACCGGATCATCGGCCTGATCCAGGAACGCGTGGCGGTCTCCGCCGTGATCCAGGAGGCACGGATCGAGTCCGGCGGCAGGCGGGTGAACCTGTCGCGGGAGATGGAGATCCTGGCCCACTACAGGGACGCCCTCGGCAAGCCAGGCACCGCGCTCGCCATGACCCTGCTGGAGCTGTGCCGGGGCCGTATCTGACCGGCTCGCAACGGCGGCGCACGTACGTACGCCTGTCCTCTCACCCGTACGGCGCGTGACCGCCGTACGACACGCTTCGTTGGTGTCGGTGTCCGTGCCAGCCAGGTGCGGGCCGGAAAGAACCACGCGTGGCTCCGCTGGAGCGATGAGGCGTCCGGATCGTGCCGAGCGCCGTGGGACCTCGCTCCAGGGTTGTGACCGGACGGCAGGGGACAGCAGCCCGGTCACGCAAGAGAACGGCCGGCTCCGGGGACGCCCGGGGCCGACCGGCGGAACTGTTCCGAGGTGGGCGCGACGGTCACGGAGCCCGTTCCCCCTTCACGACGCGGAACAGATCACCGACCCCGAGGGCCCCGCGGCGGCCGAGCCGGCCGTTCCGCGGGGTCCTTCGTCACGCCGGGAGCGCTCAGCCGGCGGCCTTCTCCACCTTCGCGACCTGTGCGTCCAGGATCGCGTCCGGCACCTCGGCCTTGTCCGCGTCGAGCATGTTCATCGAGTAGAACCCGATGAGTGTCGAGCCGCTGCGCACCACCGTGAAGGACATCGGGATCTCGGCGCCCTCGATGTCGCCCTTCATCTTGTAGGCGACGGCCTCGTCGCCCTGCTCGGGAGCGGTGAGGGCCTCGATGCCGCTGTACTTGTTGCCGACGTGCTCGTACCCGTCGCAGCTCTCCGTGGCCTTGCGCAGATCGGCCATGACCTTCTCGGCGTCGTCCTGCTCGTGCGCGGCGAGGGCGAGGGAGATGACGCTGGCGGAAAGCTCGTCCTCCGAGGTGACCGTGCGCCCGGCGCGGGCCTTCGCCTGCGGGTCGGAGGTGAAGAAGAACATGTTCGCGAGGGGCTGGCAGGCGGCCGGCTGCGCGGGAACGGTCTCGGCCGGCATGTCCTCCGCGGGCATGTCGGCGATCTTGTACCCCTTCACGTCCCCCTTCGCGAGGGCCGCCTCCTTCAGCTGGGCCTCGGTCAGTGCGGTCTTCCCGGCGCCGTCGTCCCCGTTCTCGGCGTCCTCGGCGGCCGAGGCGCTGCCCGCGGCCGACGGCTTCTTCTCCGCCTTGTCCTCCTCGCCGCCCCCGCCACACGCCGCGGTCAATCCCAGCGTGGCCGCGACCGAGACGGCTACCGCCACCCGCGACATCGTCGACTTCATGTCCCCCACCCTCATGACTTTCGTTTCATGCCTCACAGGGACCTCATAGGCCCCATCGAACATGTATGTGACGGCGGGGCGCGCCCGTCGGTTGTACCGGCTCAACCCTCCATCCATGTGACTCACGTCACACAAGAAAACAGTTATTGCGAGGGCAACCCTTCACGGCACTCACCAGTCACACCTGGCACACGAGAGAAGAACCCGCGCTCGGAGGGGGGCGCGGGTCCTTCTCCGTAACTACTTCTTCGGCGGCACCGTCGGCACCGGCATCAGCGGCAGCCGGAGCGCGCCGAAGGCATCCTCCGGGACCACCGGATGCAGGGGCGCCACGGGAGCGAGGCGCTCGTAGGCCTCCCCGGGGGCCGGGCGCCGGTCCGGCTCGCCGTTGTTGGGCCAGAACGACATCGCCCGCTCGGCCTGCGCCGTGATCGTCAGTGACGGGTTGACGCCCAGGTTCGCGGAGACGGCGGCGCCGTCGACGACCGAGATGCCGGGATGACCGTAGAGGCGGTGGTACGGGTCGATCACTCCGTCGTCCGCGGTGGCGCCGATGGGGCAGCCGCCGAGGAAGTGCGCGGTGAGCGGCGTACCCATCAGCTCGCCCACGTTGCTGCCGGCAAAGCCGTTGATCTCTGCGGCGATGGTGGAGGCGGCTCGCGAAGCGGCCTCGATCTGCTTGGGGTTGGGCGCGCCGTGGCCCTGACGAGCCGTCAACAGGCCCTTGCCGAGGCCCTTCGGCTTCAGACGGGTCGACAGGGAGTTGTCCAGCGACTGCATCACCAGGCCGATGATGGTCCGCTCCGACCAGCGGCGGTTGGAGAGCGAACGGGCCACCAGCAGGGGGTGCTTGGCCGCATACCCCAGCCAGCCGAGGACGCGCGCGGTGCCCGACGCGGTGCTGCCCGCGTACGGGACCTGGAGGATCGACAGGCCGCCCATCGCGTTGGAGCCCTTGCCGTAGCGGACCGGCTCGATGTGGGTGTTCTCGTCGGGGTGGATGGAGGAGGTGATCGCCACGCCCCGGGTGAAGTCGACCTCGGGCACGCCGTGCGCCTTGCGGTAGCGGCGGTTGTCGGTCTGCGCGCCGACCAGCGCTTCGGAGTTGGTGCGGGTCAGCATGCCCAGGCGGTCCGAGAGGTGCGGGAGTTGGCCGCCCTCCTTCATCCGGTGCAGGAGGGTCTGGGTGCCGTAGGTGCCGGCCGCGAGGACGACGCGGCGGGCCTTGAGCACCCGGCCCCGGCCCTTCCTGCGGTTGTCGGTCGGGAGGGTCGTCACGGCGTAGCCGCCCTGCGAGTCCTCCGTCACGGCCACGACCGTGGTCATCGGGTGGACGACCGCGCCCGCCTTCTCGGCGAGGTGGAGGTAGTTCTCGTTGAGTGTGTTCTTCGCGCCGTGGCGGCAGCCCGTCATGCATGCGCCGCACTCGGTGCAGGCATTGCGGGCGGGGCCCGCGCCGCCGAAGTACGGGTCCGCGACCTGCTCGCCCGGCGCGGCCTTCGCCTTGCCGTCGGCGTCCTCGCCGTCACCGAAGAAGACACCGACCGGGGCGAGGTGGAAGCTGTCGCCGACGCCCATCCGCTCGGCGGCGGCCTTCAGGTGCACGTCCGACGGGGTCATCGTCGGGTTGAGCCGTACGCCGAGCATGCGGCGGGCCTGGTCGTAGTACGGCTTCAACTCCTCCTGCCAGTCGGTGATGTCCTTCCACTGCGGGTCCTCGAAGAACGGCTCGGGCGGCACGTAGAGGGTGTTGGCGTAGTTGAGGGAGCCGCCGCCCACGCCGGCTCCGGCCAGCACCATGACGTTGCCGAGGAGGTGGATGCGCTGGATGCCGTACAGGCCGAGGGCGGGCGCCCAGAGGTAGTTCTTCAGGTCCCAGGAGTTCTTCGGGAGCGAGTCGCGCGTGAAACGACGGCCCGCTTCGAGGACGCCGACCTTGTAGCCCTTCTCGGTCAGGCGCAGGGCGGTGACCGAGCCGCCGAATCCGGATCCGACGACGATGACGTCGTAGTCGTACGACACGTGCTCTCCTCGTTGAGAACGGTGGGCGGGCCCGAAGATCTACCCGAAGACCTAGCGGAGCCGGAGGGCCTTCATCGCCCGCAGGCTGCGGCTCATGAACCGGGCGTACTGCTCGTCGTCCATGCCGAGGGACGGGGCCATGGGCAGCAGGCGCTGCTGGGCGATCGTCTGGGCCTCCGTGTACTTGAGGATGCCCTCGGAGCCGTGGCGGCGGCCGAGGCCGGAGTCCTTCATGCCGCCCATGGGGGACTGGACGGAGCCGTACGCGGAGGCGTAGCCCTCGTTGACGTTGACCGTGCCGGCGCGGACGCGGGAGGCGACCTCGCGGCCGCGGCGGCCGTCCTTGGTCCAGACGGAGGCGTTGAGGCCGTACGCGGTGGAGTTGGCCTCCGCTATGGCCTCGTCCTCGTCCGTGAAGCGGTAGACGGAGACGACCGGGCCGAAGGTCTCCTCCGTGCACACGGACATGGGTTCCGTGACGCCGTCGAGGATGGTCGGCTCGTAGAAGTAGGGGCCGATGTCGGGGCGGGCCACGCCGCCCGCGAGGACCTTCGCGCCCTTCTCGACGGCCTCGTCGACGTGGCGGGTGACGGTCTCCAGCTGGCGGTCGCCGACGAGGGAGCCCATGTCGGCGCCGTACGCGAGGGACCTGCCGAGGCGCATGGCCTTGGTGCGGGCGGCGAAGCGCTCCAGGAAGGCGTCGGCGATGGACTCGTGGACGTACAACCGCTCGATGGATATGCAGAGTTGGCCGGCGGAGGAGAAGCAGGCACGGACTGCGCCCGCCGCCGCCTTCTCGATGTCGGCGTCCGCGAGGACCAGCATCGCGTTCTTGCCGCCGAGTTCGAGGGAGACGCCCACGAGCCGGGCGGCGGCGCCCTGCGCGACCTCGCGCCCGGTGCGGGTGGAGCCGGTGAAGGAGACGTAGTCGGCGTGCCTGACGACCTCGGGGCCGATGACGGGGCCCTCACCGAGGACGACCTGGAAGACCTCGGCGGGCAGGCCGGCCTCGATGAGCAGGTCGCGGGCCCACAGGGCGGTCAGGCAGGTCTCCGTGTCGGGCTTCATCACCACGGCGTTGCCCGCGACGAAGGCGGGGATCGCGTCGCCGACGGAGAGTTCGAGCGGGTAGTTCCAGGGGGCGATCTGGCCGATCACCCCGCGCGGGTGGCGCAGTTCGGTGACCTTGGTGAGGGTCGGTACGGCGCCGGTGTGCCGCTTCGGCTTGAGGTAGAAGGGGGCCTTGCGGCCGTAGTGACGGGCGGCGACCGCGACGGCCTGGACCTCCTCGTGGGCGTGCAGGCGGGCCTTGCCCGTCTCCAGCTGGATGAGGTCGAGCACCTCGGCCTGACGTTCGAGGACCAGGTCGTGGAAGCGGAGCAGGACGGCGGCGCGCTCCCGCACGGACCGCTGGGCCCAGACGGCCTGCGCGGCGCGGGCCGTCGCGTAGGCCCGCTCCACGTCCTCGGGGGTGGACTCCGGCAGGTCGGCGAGCTTCTCGCCGGTGAACGGCGTGTGGTTGGCGGTGCGGCCGGAGCCGACCACGCCCTTGGTGAGCTGGGCGACCAGTTCGGGGGTCACCACGTCGGCTGCCGTACGGGCGCCCTGCGGGGCTGCCGCGAGGGGGTTGGTGCCGGTCGTCCGTGCCGTGCCGGTCGTACCCGTGGTGGTCGTGCCGGTCTTTTCGGGGGCCTGCGAGTCCGTCATGACGCGCAGGGTATTCCGGACCGGACGACTTTGGGTACCCGTCGGTAACCCGGTTTCACCGGGCGCACACACCATGCCAGTGATCGCTGGCAACGAAGTCGCTGATCAGGGCGGCGGGCGGTGGCGTGCGGCCGCGAATGCGGCGTGGATCACGTAGGGGCCCGGTGGCGGCCTACGGTCCGATCTCCAGCCGCTCCCGCGCCCCTTTGAAGACGGCCGTCCCCTTCTTCTCGTCCGCCGTGCCCTTCGGCATGTCCACGCGCAGCTCGTACATCCGGTCGTCCTCGGTGCGGACGATCAGTTCCATGACCCGGGTGGGGGTGCCGTCCAGGTGGTGGGTGGTGTCGGCGAGGACGGCCTCCTGGTCGTGGAAGCTCGTGGCGGTGTACTGGGCAGTCGACTTCGCGTCGCCCGCCACGATGTCCGTTGCGTCCTTGGCCTGTTCCATGGGTGAGGCGGGCGCCTGGTCCCACTGCGTCAGCCGTACCCGGACGACCTTCTCGCCCTCGTAGGTGACCGTGCGGGGCCGCGTGTCGTCGCCGCCCTCCGCGCGGATCCGTCGGTAGGGGCCGGGGAGGGAGAGGACGGCGTCCATGGCCTCCTCGCGGTGGGCCACCCAGCGCGTGTCGGCCGCGCTGCCCGAAGTGGGTCCGGTGCTGGGGGACTCGACGCGGGCGTCCACCCACGCGACCTTGGGCTCGGCGACCTCGGTGACACCGCCGCCGGTGTCGAACGTGACGCCGGCCCAGGCGCCTGCGGCGGTCAGCAGGAGCCCGACGGCGGCCAGAGCGACGAGACGACCGGCACGCGCCCGGCGCCCGGGGCGCGCGACGCCGACCCGCCCGACTTCGGTGTCCGGCACGTCCTCGGACTTCTCGGCCCGTACGTCCTCGGACTTCTCGGCCCGTACGCTCTCGGGCTCTTCGTCCCGTACGCTCTCGGGCTTTCCACCCCGCACGTCCTCAGGTTTCGCACCCCGCACGTCCTCGGGCTTCCCACCCCGTGCGTTCTGCGGCTCCTCCCCCCGTGCGTTCTGCGGCCTCCTCTGCGGCACGGCGGCTCGCTGCGGCTTGTCGCCGAGCCGCAGCGTCCGCGTCCCCGCGTCCTCGTTCGACTCGCGGAGCCCGGACGGGAGCCGGAGGCCGGGCGTCCGGCCCTCCGCCACGTCCTTCAGGAACCCGGCGGTCTCCTCGGCGTCCGGGCGGAGCGCCGGGTCCTTGGCCAGCAGGTGTACGAGCAGGGGGGCGAGCGGGCCCGCCCGCTCCGGCGCCGGCGGTTCGGCGGCGAGGATCGCGGCGAGCGTGGACTCCAGCGTGGTGCGGCGGAAGGGGGACCAGCCCTCGACGGCGGCGTACAGCAGGACGCCGAGCGACCAGAGGTCGGAGGGCGGGCCGGCGGCACCGGGACCGGCCATCCGCTCGGGGGCGACGCATTCGAGCGACCCGACGAACTCCCCTGTCACGGTGAGCGATTCCTCGCCCTGGACGTGGGCGATGCCGAAGTCGGTGAGGACGACCTGGCCGTGCGGGCCGAGGAGGACATTGGCGGGCTTGACGTCCCGGTGCACGATGCCGACGCCGTGCGCGGCGTGCAGCGCCCCGACGACGGCGAGGCCGACGCGGGCTGCCTCGACGGGGGTGAGGGCGCCGCGCCCGAGCACCTCGTGCAGGGACTCGCCGCGGACCAGTTCCATGACGATCCACGGGGCACCGTCCTCGACCACGACGTCGTGGATGGTGACGGCGGACGGGTGGTCGACGCGGGCGGCGGCACGGGCCTCCCGGTAGAGCCGGTTGGCGGCCCGCCGACGGGCGTCCTGCTCGGGTCCGGCGGGCCCGCCGGGATCGTCGGGACCACCCGAGCCGTCGGGGTTGTACGAACCGGCCGGGCCGTGCGGACCGTTCAGGTCGTGCGAGCCGTGCGGGTCGCCCGGGAGCTTGGGCTGTTTGACGGCGACTTCGCGGTCGACGAGTTCGTCGACCGCCCGCCAGACGGTGCCCATGCCGCCCGATCCGACGCGTTCCGTGAGACGGTAACGGCCGCCGACGAGACGACCGGTGGTCCTGGACGCCCGGACACCGGACGGGAGTTCGTCGCGCGGGTGTTCGCCGTCGTCGCTCATGCCCCATCAGTACCGTGCGGGGGCGGACCTTGTCGACGCGGACCCGGTCGACCGGCGTTTCTAGCGTCGGCGGTTCCACAACTCCTGGGTCCAGCCGTACCGTTCGCGGTGCTTGGGCAGCGCGGTGCGGCCGACCGCGGCGGCGAGTTTGCGCAACCGGCGCCAGTCCAGGGGCGGTTTGGGCTCGGGGACGCCGGGACGGTCGCGGGGCACGCGGACGCGCAGAGCCTTCGGCGAGACCCGGCAGTGGACGGGGGTCGGCAGGACGAGGGCCTCGCCGTCCACGCCGACCTCGATCTCCGGCCGGTCGGCCTCGACGACGATCTCGTCGGCGACGAGGAGGCTGAGGCCGGGGGCGTTCGGACCGAGGACGAGTCCGGCGGCCTCGGCGGCGCTGTCGACGCGTACGCCGACGACACCGAGCACACCGGCGTCGAGCCGTTCGCGGCGGCCGAGACCGACGAGGTCGTCGCTGCGGTAGACGTTGTTGCTGACGAGGACGGCCTGGGGCGCGTCGATGACGGCGTCCCCGATGCGGGCGGTGAGCCGTGGGCCCCGCTGGTGCGTGAGCAGTTCGGGCAGCAGTTCCAGGGTGGTGCGGACCTTGTCGTCGCGGTAGGCGGGGCTCTGCACGACGGCCGCGTACGCGCCGAACGAGGCGTTGTTGACGAAGGGGTGGCCGCTGGCGTAGCCGAGGTCGACGTGGAGTTCGACGCCCTTGTCGGTGAGGGCGTCGAGGCAGGCGGCGGGGTTGTCGCGGTCGAGGCCGAGGTCCATGGCGAAGTGGTTGCGGGTGCCGGCGGAGATGACGAGCAGGGGGACGTCGTACGCGGCGGCGATGGCGGCGACCTGGGCCTGGGTGCCGTCGCCGCCGGCGACGCCGAGGAGGTCGGCGCCGTTCCTGACGGCGTCCCGGGCGAGCACGGCCACGTCCTCGTGGCGCGCGGGGTCGAGCAGGTGGACGGTGGCGCCGAGCCGTTCGGCGCGCTCCTTCAGCCGGAAGCGCTCGACCTTTCCGCCGCCGGACTTGGGGTTCATGATGAGGAAGGGGCGGGTCGGGGCCGGGACGCGGTGTTCGGGGACGTGCACCTGGTGGGACTTGGTGCTGCTGAGGGCGAACTTGCCGGACCAGACGGCGACGCTCCACAGGGCGGCGGAGACGATCACGACCCAGAGCAGGTTGACGACGGCGAACCACCAGACGACGCCGACCGGCGCGGCCACGGCCAGCACTCCCGCCGCGACGCGGGCGGGGCCGCGCCGGGTCAGTACCCACCAGAGCGAGGCCACGGTGAGACCGGCGCCCAGCACGACACCGGCGACGAGGAGGAGGCTCGCCCCGCGGGCGTAGCCGAGGGGCAGCAGCACGGCGAGGACCGCGCAGCCGAGGGCGGCCCTGGCCGCCCAGCGTTGTCTCGCGTGCGCCCGTACGTCCAGGTGTTCGATGCCCACGCTCGCTCGCCCTCCGCGCCGATCATGCACTTGACACGGCATGTTAGGGGCTGTGGGCGGCCCGAAGCGACGATCCCCGGGGAGTCGGGCTCCCCGGGGACCATGGCCACCCCTACATGTACCGGACGCGCTCACGCCTCCCGGGAGACGAACTCCTGGAACTGGGCCAGCGCTTCCACCAGTGACTCCGGGTCGCACGTGACACGGAACACCTCACCGTCGGACGAGGCGCTGAGCCAGCGTCCCTGGCCGTCGTCCGTGTGTCGCATGGGCATGGTCCGCCCCTCGACAGGTGTCTCGGCGAGGTCCACCTGAAGGTGCCAGCCGGGATTGTCCAGGGTGGCGATCCGCACCCCGAACTCGTGCTCCCAGTCGCCGTCGCACTGCGCCCGGTACCACCGCACGAGCGCGTCGAGCGGCCCCTTCTCGTCACGGGCAACCATCGGGCTTCTCCCAGTCGTCCAAGGGCCTGGCGCTGCCGTCGGCCTCGTTGATGTGAGGCGTCGGAACCACCGTACCGTCGGCGTTCTTGTGCTCGGGCCCGAACCGGTCGAACCGCTTCTGGAGCGACCATGGCGCCGGGTCACGCGGATTCGTCTGCTCCACCCAGGTGGCGTACTTCTTGATCGCGCCGCTGGATCCGTCCCGCATGAAGGTGGTGTGCGGTCCCTCGGCGTCCGGGTGGGGGCGCTGCCGCTTGGGCCTGGCGTTGTGCACCAGGACGTCGCCGACCGCGCCGGCCACATAGTACGTGTGGATGTTGGTGACGGTGATGTTGTGGACCGTGGTCCGCTGGTCCCAGCGCTCGACCGCGGCGACGCGCACCCGGTCGCCCTCGCCGTTGGTGAGCCACTGGCCGGCCTTCAGGTCCGTGGCGTCGGACCACAGGCCCAGTTCCTCGACCCAGAAGGGGTGGCCCGCCGTGGCCGTGACGGTCGCGGTCCTGCCGCCCTTCTCGCCGTCGGTCTCGAGGGTGAGCCTGACCAGGTGCTTGAGCCCGGTGCCCTTGATCTCCGCCGCCACCGTCTCGATCCTGGACACTCCCGACTCCGGGTCGGTCGCCACGACCTCGTCACCGATGTCGACGTCGTCGATGCGTTTGGTCGATCCGTCGGCCATCAGGACCCGGGTCTCGGCGGTGAAGCTATTGATCTTGCAGGTCGCGCCGACCTCGTCGGCCGCCTCCTGAGCCTCCTCCGCGGCCTTCTTGTTCTTGCGCCAGCCCTTGAACGAACCCCACAGCTTCTTGCCCAGGCCGACGATCCGCTTGCCGAGCGCGTAGGCCTTGTCGACGCGGTACCAGTACTTGGAGACCAGCCGACCGACGGGGCCTCCGCCGATGAGCGAGGTGACGACGTTCGCGACGGTCGCCCCGCAGGAGCCGAGGCTGCCCGTGGTGAAGCAGTCCAGCGCGTCCGTGATGCCCAGCTCGTCGGCGATGATCTTGCCGAGTTCCTTGGCGATGGCGATGGCGCGCTGCTTGGCCGCCTCCTCCTCCGCCCGTGCGTGGTCCGCCTTCGCCTGGGCGGCGGTGTGGGCGTTGCCCGCGGGGGCCACACCACCCGAGCCGTCGGCGTTGGCGGCCACCGCGCCCCGCTTGTGGCCGGTCGGCCACGGACCGCACTCCTGCCAGCCGCCCACGCACTCCGCGAGCCGCAGCCCCGACGCGTCGCTGTAGGTGACGGGGCTGTTGTTGGCGTAGGCGTAGCCGTTGATCTGCTGGGGGTCGCTGTAGTCGATGACCGGGTCCGCCGATACGAAGCGGCCCGTGTCGGCGTCGTACTCGCGCGCGCCCAGCGTGATCAGGCCCGTGGACTCCTGGATCGTGCCGCCCACGAATCCCTTGTCGTTCACCCATCCGGCGGAGGTCGAGGTGGACTCGTCACGGGTGATGCCGAACGGATCCGTACGGCGGCGTGTGGTCTGGCCCGTCGAGGCCTCCACGGCCAGTTCGGCCGTGCCCTGGTGGTCGGAGAGCAGGAAGTGGACCCCGGCCGCCTCACGCATGGCGACCGTCGTGCCGGCGAACGTGTAGTAGCGGGTCGCCGTCACCTTCGCGGTGGACTTGTCCAGGTGCAGTTCCGTGCCCGGCAGGTAGAGCGTCTTCTCGTCGGGGGTGTCGCGCAGGATCCGCTCGCCGGCGGCGTCGTACTTGTACGACGTGACCTCGCCGTCGGCGTTGGTGACCTTGGTCAGCTCACCCTGCTTGTTCCAGTCCAGCGTCTGCGTGTCGCCGGAGAGGACACGGGTCCTGGTGTTGCCCGCGGCGTCGTAGGTGTATCTGTCCTCGGCCGTGACCGCCGGTGTGGTGGCCGTCGCCTCGGTCTTCTCCACCACCGACGACACGGTGTGCGGGCCGGAGTCCGCACCGTCCGGGCCCGAGCCGTCCCCGTAGGTGTAGGTGCGGGTCGAGGTGCCCTTGCCGTTCACCCCGTGGCGGACCTCGCTCGTGCGGTTGCCCGCGGCGTCGTAGCCGTACTCGATCCAGTACGGGGCCACGCCCCCCACGGTCGAGGCCGAGGCACCCGAGGAACAGGCCGCGTCGGTGCCGCCTGTGCCGGACGCCCCGTTCGGGGTCACCGACGACGTCCACATGTCCGTCAGACGACGCAGTCCGTCGTAGGTGAAGCACTGGACGTCGTTCGTCCCACCGCTCGGGGTCTCGGCGAGGGAGAGGACGTTGCCGGCGGCGTCATAGGTGTAGTCCGCGTCGTACGCGACGCCGGCGGCGCCCTCCACGTGCACGCGGGACCGGGTCAGACGGTCCGTGCCCGGCTCGAAGGTGTTCGTGAGCCATGTCTTGGGCGCGGACGCGTTCCCGGTGGACAGCTCCAGCTGCTCCAGCTGAGAGGTGGGCGAGTAGGTGACGTCGGTGACGTAACTGCCTCCCGTCAGGGAGGTGTTGAGCCCCGTCGGGCGCTGCAGTTCGTCATGGACGTACGAGAGCGCCTCCGCGGCGAGGTCCCCCACCGCCGGCAGGCCCTGGCCCTGCACCGTGCCGTCGTCGTTGTACTGGGTCGTGAACTCGTAGGTACCGCCGAGTTCCGGCTCGGCCGTCTTCGACACGAAGTACTTGGTCGAGACCGGCTTGTAGTCGTTCTCCGGGTCGAGCGTCGGGTAGGTGACGGACGAGTAGACCGCGCCGTCCTTGTAGGTGTAGGTGCCGTACAGCTCGCCCTTGGCGACCGTGTCGTAGCGGGTGAGGGAGAGCCTGGTGCCGCTGTCGACGTCGCCCTGCCAAGTGGAGATCTCGCGGCCGAGCTCGTCGTACTTCGTCGACGTCTTGTTGCCGCGGTTGTCGGTGACCGAGATCTGGCGGTCCATCGCGTCGTGGGCGAACGTCGAGGTGCCGGTGTCGGGGTCCACGGCCCGGACCTTGCGGCCCAGCTGGTCGTAGAAGTACGTCCACACGTTCCCGGACTGGTCGGTGACCTTCGACAGCAGGCCCGCGTCCGTGTAGCCGTAGGTGGTGGTGACCGCCTCGCCGCCCGCCGGGTACTGGATCAGCGACGTCGTCCGGTCCCTGGCGTCCTTCACGACCGTCGTCCTGGTGCCGCCGGACGGCGGGATCGTGGTGACGCGGTCGCCGCCGTACGTGTACGACGTGCGGTACTTCTCACTGCCCGCGACCTTGAAGATCGAGGCCGTGGCACGGCCGGCGCCGTCGTACTGCGTCACCGTCTGCGCGTCGAGATCGGCGTTGACGGGCTCGAAGAGCGTGGAGGTCGGTGCGCCCGAGGCGTAGTAGGTGTCGTTGACCTTCACCACGCGGCCGGAGCCGTCGTGGAGGGTGTCGGCGATCATCCGTCCGCCGTCGGCGCCCTCGGTCTGTTCCTGACGGGGCCTGAGCAGGCCGTCGTACAGGGTCCACTCGCTGCCGTACGAGATGCCGTCGTTCTCGATCTTCCGGGTCTGGACGGCGGTCGGGCCGTCGTCGCCTCGGACCAGGTAGGTGTACTTGATGGAGGGACTCAGCCCGATGCGGTCCGGGAGCCACACCGAAGTGAGCCTGCCCAGGCCGTCGTAGGCCAGTTCGGTCCGCTTGCCGTTCTGATCGACCTTGGCGGTCGGCACGCCCCGCTGCGGCGCGTACTCGGTGGAGGTCGTCCAGCCCAGCGGGTTGGTGACCGTGGACTTCGTCGCGAGCCCGTGGGCGTCCACGTAGTCGGTCTTGGTGGTGCGGGACTCGGCGTCCATCGCCGTGCGCGGACGGCCGTAGTCGTCGTACGTCGTCACGGCGGTCGTCCGGTACGTGGCCGTCGTGCCGTCGTGCGCCGACAGCTTCTTGGTCATGGTCGCGTCGCCCTTGGTGGGGGCCGCGCCCAGGGTGGTCGAACCGTCGTAGAGGGTCAGCTCGTCGGAGATGACGTCCGTCTTGCGGTTCGGCGTCGTCGAGCAGTCGACGCCGACCTTCTCCACGCGCGAGACGTACGAGTAGAGGTGGAGGCTCGCGTTGTCGGCGTACTCGGTGCGGGTGCACTCGTTGTCGGCGACGCCCACCTCGCCGGCGTCGTCCACCCGCACGGCGCGCCCGGTCTTGTCGTCGTAGGACGTCGTCGACCTCAGGTGCCGCCAGTTGCCGGAGCCGAGGGAGACGTAGGTGTCGACGGAGCCCTTGTCGAGGTAGCGCGCCCGGCGGGTGCCCCAGTCCTCGACGCGGGTGGCCGTGACGTGGGTCCAGGGCAGGGTGACCGCGCGCTGGGTGATGTCGGAGCCGTTGTAGGTGATCGTCTCCAGCTCCTGGCCGGCCTTCCAGTCGGAGTCCTCGTAGGAGGTGCCCGCGGAGTCCTTGACCGTGGCCGAGCGGGAGTCCCCGTCGGCGTCGACGTCACCGTCGAGCCCTCGGAAGAAGATGTGCTCGGACTTCGTGTTCGAGGCGGAGTTCGTGCCGTCGGACGTCTCGACACGGACCCTGCCGTAGCCTCGCCAGTCGCCCCAGGTCCGGTACTCGGCGGTGGTGATGCCGTCGGGCCTGACCTTCCGCCAGCCGGCGTCGCCGAGGTAGGTGTACGAGGTGACCTTCTCGGCGTTGCCGCCGGTGAGATCCTGCTCCACGACGGAGGCGACGACGTACTTGTGGAACCAGTCGACGATCGGCTTCTCGGCGCCCGGCGGGCTCCACTTGACCGGGAAGCAGCGCTTGGTGGAGGAGTCCTCGGCGGGCAGGGTGCTCGACGTGCACTGGGTGTCGGCGTAGTTGACGCTGAGGACGCCGCCGGTCTCGTTCTTCACCGCCGAGAGCCGGAAGCGGTGGAAGGGCTGGATGTTGTCACCGGCCACGTCGACGCGGCTGGCGAGCTGTTGGCCGTAGAGCTCCACGGACGGCATCGGGACGTCGGTGCCCACCTTGCCGGTGTGATCGATGGCTTTCAGCCACAACGACTTGGAGCCGTCACCGTTGTCGGTGAAGTCGTGGGAGAGGGCCCACTCGTCGACCGCCGAGTAGGTGGAGTCACCTGTGCGGATCTGCGTGGTGATCTTCGTGAGCTTCTTGCGGGTCCAGAACGTCGGCGAGTTCTGGCCGGCGCACTTGGTGTCGGCCTTGCAGTTCTGGTCCCAGGGCACGTCCGGCCAGTCGGCGGCCGTGGCGTCCGTCAGGTCGCCGGGCTCGCAGTCGGTCAGATCGCCGATGCAGCGCTCGGCGGTGGTGAAGACGACACGGGCGGACGGCTCGGTCGAGTAGACCTTGCCGGCGCGCTGACCGTAGTCGATCCGCTTGAGGTACCCGCCGCGGACGTACGCCTTGCCGTTCTCGCCGGTCTTCAGACCCTGCGTGTAATGGTTCGTCTCCTTGCCGTAGTAGTACGACATGACGTTGCCGTGCGGGTCGATGACGTGGTCGAGGTTCCAGCGCCAGGCCTGCGTGCAGTGGGCGTTCGCGAAGGTCGCGTCGTAACAGGGCTCGCCCGAGTCGTCCCCGTACACGGGGACGGTCCAGGTGGAGGCGGTCTCCTCCTTGCCACTGCTGTGACCGGGAAGGCGGCCCAGGCCGAAGAAGTACTGGGTGCCGTCGGTCGTGGTGACCTTCCAGTGCTCACCGTTGTTGTCGCCGTTGACGGCGTCGGTCAGCTTCTCGACCTTGGAGTTGTCGTCGCCGCTGACCCGCCACTGCCCGGTGGTGTCGTCCTTGACGATCTCGCCGGAGGTGCCGCCCGCGAGGGACAGCGTGGCGTTGTCGTACGCCCAGCACTGGTCGCCGTACTTGTCCTCGTGACCGTCGTCGGCGCAGGCCTTGTAGCTGCGCTCGATGAAGCCGGGCTCGTAGGTGAAGCCCTGGCCGATCCACGAACCCTGGTTGTTGGTGGCCGCGGTCTGGCCGTCCACCGACTGGGAGTTGTAGGAGAGGCCGACCTTGGGCTGCGAGCCGCCGGGGACGGGCGGCGTGGTGAGCGGGTACGACCAGGTGAAGGCGCCGGACGAGGTGTCGACGCCCCACTCGGAGGACGCCTTCAGGCTCGTCGCCTTGTAGTCGCCGCCGTCGCCCTCCGCTCCGGCGGTGGCCGCCAGCACGGTCGCCGAGGAGGTGCTCGCGGTCGCGGCCCGCATCAGCTGGGTTCCGGTGCCGGCCGTGTCGCCGGCCGCCGTGACCTTGGCGGTGAGGGTCTGCTTCGCCGCGTCGTTGGTGCTCTTCAGGTACGTCGGCGTCGAGCAGCTCTTCTTCTCCGGCGTGGTCAGCACGCACTCCGGATACTGCGCGAGGCGCAGCCGGGAGCCGTAGCCGCCGCCGTACGCGTCCGCGAAGGCCGAGTAGTCCAGGGCGACCTGGGCGGTGCCCCTGCTGTCCTCGCCGTCGGCGCGGGCGACCGTGAAGAGGACGCCGTCGACTCCGGCGGCGGTGGTGGCCTTGCGGCCGAGGACCTCGACGCGGAGGGAGCCGGCGGCGTTCTTGCCGCCGGTGGCCCTGGCGGTCAGGGGGAGGCCCTCGGCCCGGGTGGCCTTGTCGCCGGTGAGGGCGACTTCGGCGGTGGCCGCCTTGGGCCAGGTGGTCTTCTCGGCGTCCTCGACCGCGGCCTTCGCGGCCTCGTCGCTCTGCCTGAACTTCTCGGGCTTGGCGTTCTTGCCGCGGACCGGGTCGTCGAGGTTGGTCTGGGTCCCGGGCTTGGTGAGGCCGCCGTCTGCGGCCAGGGCCTGGGGGGAGTACTGGGGCAGCAGGCCGATCGACAGCGCGAGGCCGAGCACGAGCGCGGCGCGGCGTCGGCCGGTGCGCCAGGCCGGTCTCGGGGACCGGTACCAGGGGGGCGAGGACATGATGTCTCCCGTCAGGAGGGGATCGGGAAGGAGAGGGGGTGGGGCCGAAGCGCTCTGCGGGAGGGGCGTTCGGTCGGGGGCGCGACTGACGGCCGGTGGGGACGCTCGCGCAGTTCCCCGCGCCCCTGAGAGGCAGGGGCTGCGTCCCCGGCCGAACGCCCCTCGGGGGCCGTGTCCTTATGGGGCGCGGGGAACTGCGCGATCAGCCACGGACGGCCGGCATTCGAACGACGGCCGTGTCGGCTAGCTCTCGCTGATGCTGGAACCCGCCGGCATGACCGCCACCAGCGTCACCAGGGACGCGTCCAACGGCCCCTGGTACATGCGGACTTCGTCGACCGCCCCGGAGAAGTACTCGCTCCCGGCCGCTCCGGTGAGCGTGCGGCCGACCTGGAGGCTCGTGGTCGTGAAGTCCCACGTGTTGTCCCAGGGGGCCTCCGCCACCGCGACGCCGTTGACGTAGAGCAGCACGTCACCGAAGACCGCGTTGTGGACGAGCGCCAGATGGTCGCCGTCGCCCTCCGCGCTCGGCAGGTCGCCGTTGTCGAGGACCGTGGTGACCACCGGGGCCGTCGCGTCCGCGTCGGTCACCTTCAGCTGCCAGCGGTTGCTCGCGGCCAGGTACTTGACCGTGATCGCGCTGCCTCTGGCGCCGGACAGCGAGAGCACCGTCTGGTCGGCGGTGGAGCCGGTCGAGGCGAGCCGTGCGCGGGCGGTGAGGGTGAAGCTGTCCTCCGCGGAGAGCACGCCGGCGGCCCGGGTCGCGTAGGCGTTCGTGCCGTTCAGCGCCAGGTGCCCGTCGCCCCACAGCGGCTCGGCCGGGGGTACGCACTCCGGGTCGGCCTCGGGGTCGCAGGAGTCGTCGGGCAGGTAGACGGAGGCGCCGCCGCCCAGGGTCAGACCGGTGCCGCCGTCGACCTCCGGGGAGATGCCGGACGCGGACGCGTCGAGCGGCCAGTAGGCGAGCTGGCGGGGCTGGATGCCGCCCAGCTCCTGCCCCTCGGCGGGCGGGATCACCCGGTCGTGGATCTTGACGTCGGCGACCGTGCCCTTGAGGTGTCCGAGGTAGCCGTCGAGGGCCAGCTTGCGGCCGATCTGTACGGCGCCGCCCGCGTTCCAGGTGGTGCGGCGGGCCTGGACGTCGTCGGCGACCAGGACGCCGTTGACGTACAGCATCATCTTGCGCTGCTCGGCGTCATAGACCCCGATGAGGTGCGCCCAGCTGCCGGGGACGGCTGCGGCGCCCGAGACCTTCCAGGTGCCGAGCGACTCGATGTCCCCGTACGGGATGCGGAAGGTCCACGACGCCGAGTCCACGTCGTAGCCGAGCTCGAAGCCGGGCTGGGCGGTGCCGTCCTGGCTGACGACGGTCATGCTCTCCCTCGGCAGCGAGGGCAGCATCACCCAGGCGCCCACGGAGAAGGTCCTGCCGGTGTCGACGGCGGGCTCGCCCGCGTCGAGCCAGGCGTTCTCGGTGCCGTCGAGGGAGACGGCGGTGTCGGTGGAGCCGAGCGGTCCCCCTGCGCCGAAGGTCGCCCCGGAGCCGGCGGTGGCGTCGGGCGCGTCCCCGCTGCCGGCGGCCTTCGTGGAGCCCCTGGCGTCACCGAGGGTCCAGGCCGCGACCGGTGCCCGGCCGTCGCTGACGAGGAAGACGTGCACCGTCGGGGTCTTCTGCGCGTTGCCCGCCCCGTCGACGGCCGTGACCTGCAGCGCGTACGTGCCCTCGCTCGGCGGCATCCAGCGGATGGTCGCCGGACCGCCGACGGACTCGGCGGCCACCGTCTTCGGGGTGTTCACCGCGTGCGGCCCGGTGAAGCGGTACGTGTACTTGGTGACGTCGGCGGAGGGCGAGTCCATGGTGAAGCTGCCGTAGTCGCCGGTGCCGACGTGCCAGGCCTCGTCGTCCGGGTACGCGGCGGAGGTGACGGTGGCCGACTTGGGCTGCGTGGTGTCGTAGATGAACTCGCAGCGGGTCTGCGCGCCGTCGGAGGACCAGGCGCCGTATGCCTCCTGGTCGTAGCCGCGCACGGCCCAGCCGATGACGGTGTTCTTCGGGAGGGTGAAGCCGGGCTCGCCGTCGTCCTTGACGTCACTGCCGATGGTGTAGAAGAACGTCGCCTGACCGGTCTGGGTGATCTTCTTGCTGACGTTGGTGGTGGCGCGCTGACCCGTCGTGGCGTAGTGCGTGACCGTCTGCCCGTCCTTCTCCCAGAAGACCTTGAACTGAGCCTGCAGCTTCTCGGAGTTGGAGCCGGTGTCGTTGTGGTCGTAGTCCTTGAGCACGGCACTGACGCGCGGCGTCTCGGTGACGTAGTGCTCGGTGGCCGCGCCGAACTCGCAGGAACCGCCCGGCTTCATCTGCAGGGCGTCCTGGTCCGGCTGCAACGGCGGCCTGTTGTAGGTCACTTCGAGGTGGGCGTTGCCGCAGAAGCGCTTCCAGTACGAGACGTCCGACTCGTTGGCGGCCTTGAGGCGGAACGTGGTGGTGTCCCAGCCCTTGTCGGCCGCCGTCCGGACGGTGCCGGTCACGCCGAAGCGCACGTTCTGGTTGGTCGAGGTGCACGAACCGGCCGTGTCGGTCGGCGACTTGGCGGTGATCGTGTCCTTCGACGAGGGCTGGTTGGACCAGTTCGTCCTGGAGCTGATCGCGCTCGCGCCGGTGCTGTTGACGCGGGCCAGCTGCACCTCGCGCCCGGAGTCGCTGTAGGAGTGCACCAGCGTCACGGCGAAGTGCGCCTCGACGATGTCCTTGCCCTCGAAGGCCCCGGTCGGGATGGCGAAGAACTGCCGCTTCTTGTCACTGCTGCTGGAGCAGCGGAACGAGACGTTGGAGGGGCAGAGGCCCACGCCCTCGTCGTCGCCGAACTTCCAGAAGGAGTCGGACGGGGAGTCGGAGGACACCATGGTCCAGCCGGTGCGGTTGGCGGTGCGGAACACGGGGTCGATGTAGACCGGGTAGACCGTGTCGTCGCCGGTGAGCAGGTCCGCGTCGGGGGTGAGGGTGACGCTGTCGGAGTCGACGGCCACCGCCACGTCCTCGACGGTGGCGCCGTCGGGCGGCGTGATGTCCTCGCCGGGGGCCGCGGCCGGGCCGTCGGGGGCCGCGGAGACCTCGTCCGGTTCGCCGGTGCCGGCGCTGGAGTCCCACATCAACGGCTTCGGCGCCTCGAAGACCGCGCCGCCGGAACCGCTGTCGGTGGCGGTCAGACCGCCGCCGGCGCTCTCCGTCAGCTCCACCGAGGTGGTGTCGACGGGGAGTTCGAGGGTGGCGAGGTCGGGATGGGCGGCGGCCTCGGCGTTCTTGACCACGAGGACGTGGGAGAAGCCCTCGGCGTTCGCGGTGACCTTGAGGTCGACGCCGGGCAGGACGTTCCGGTAGGTCGCGGTGGAGCCGTCGATCCTGGGCTCGGGCAGCTTGCCGGGCCAGTCGAGGGAGACGGCGCGGCCGTCCTTCTCGATCTCGGCGAAGGTGCGGTCGCCGCCGCCGGAGAAGGCCATCGCGGTGACGGCGGCCCTGGGCGCGTACGTCCCGTTGTCCCGCTTGACCAGCGTGGTGTCGATCTCGGTCCAGACCCCGTTCTTGCGGGTGCGGACCGGCTGCACGTACTCGGTGACGGTGAAGGTGCCGTCCGGGTTGGCGACCGTCGTGCTGCGCTCGTCGCGCAGGCCGGCGATCTCGACCTTCTTCCCCGTCTTCGCGGCCCGGTCCTGGGCGGCGTCCTCGGTGAGGGCCGTGCCGGAACCCTTGCCCGCCTTCCCGGCGGCGTTTCCGGTGGCCTTCCCGGTGGCCGCGGTCGCAGCCGTGGGCTCGGGGGCGGGGGCGTTGCCGAGTGCCGTCACCAGCAGGGCCGTCAGCGCGGTGGCGACGGTGAGCGAGCGGACCGGACGTCTGCCCGCACGGGAGACACCCGCCCCTTCTCCCGCACTTCTGTTCGAACGGAACGTCATCGCGGTGTACTTCCTTCTCTCCATGCCGTCCGTCACCCGACCACGCCGAACGAGACGCCGCTGTCGGGCAGTCCGCCCGATCCCGGCTGGTACGTGGTGGCACCCGTGCTGGTGGTGCCGTCGAGGTCGGCCCACGTCAGGACGTGGAGGACCCCCTTGGTGGTGCCGGACGCCTTGCTGAAGGGCACCCCGACATAGAGGTTGCTCGCGCCGCCGGTCAGCGACATGCCCAGGTGGTCCCGCCGGGTGGCGGTACCCGGCAGGCCCGAGCCGCGGGTGACCAGCCTGTCGCCCGCGCCGATGGCCCCCAGGGGCCGGAAGACCTGGACGGCGCCCGCGTCGGTGGCAGCTCCGACGTCCTTGCCGGGGATGCCGACGGCCAGCCGCACGGTGGCGGCGGTGGTGACGACACTGGTGTCGGTGTTGGAGATGGCCACGCGCTGGCCCAGGAAGTCGCCCGCCACGGGGTCGCCCTCGACGTCCGCCACCGCGGCGTCGATGGCCGCCGTCTCGGTGTACGCGCCGGAGGGCTGGATCCGGAAGACCGCCGCGCCGCCCGCCTCGGTGACCGTGCCGATGTCCTCGCCCGGCGTGCCGACGGCGAGCAGGACGTCGGAGTTGTACGTCTGGTCGCTCGGCCGGTGGCCGGTCATGGCGATCGAGGTGCCGAAGCCGTCGTCGGTCTCGGCCGTGCCGGTCACCCCGGCGGCGTCCTGGTCGAATCCGGCCAGGGCGGTGGGAACGCCGTTCGCGAGGGTGTGGTTGAAGACCGCGACGCCTCCGGCGAAGGTCTTGCTCTCGATGGCCTCGCCCGGGATGCCGACGCCGAAGTAGCGGTTGGTGCCGGCCACGGAGTAGCCGAAGCGGTCGTGGGCCTCGACGGTCCCGGGTACCCCCGGGTCGTTCTGGTTGACGGTCGTCCTGGTGCTGCCCTGGATGTAGTGGACGCAGCCGGCGTCCGCGTAGTCGGTGCCGCCGGTGACGACGTTCTCGCCGGGCACCCCGACGACCAGGTAGGGCGCGCCGGTCGCGGTCTCGCCGCCCTTGACGGACTGTCCGAACCAGTCGTATGCCTCGGTGGTGGTGTCGGCGTCCAGCCCCGACTGGCTGTAGCCCTCGATGACGGAGCCCTCGCCGATACCGGTGGGCCTGCCGTGGACGATGTAGATCGCCCCGGCGTCGACGAGCTTCACCCCGTCCTTGGTGACGTCCTCGTAGGGCACCCCGACGACGAGGTCGGTGCAGCCGTCGCCGTCGGCGTCGTAGGTGGTGCGGGAGGTGCCGAAGCCGTCACCGTGCTCGGGCGCGGCGTTCATGCCGGGAGTGGCCTGCGAGATCTCGAAGACCCCCTTGCCGCCGCCCAGGATCACCCGCACCAGGCCGGCGCCCTTGACGCCGCTCACCGTGGCGTTCGGGTCCGCGACGACCGTGTCGACGACGCTGTCGCCGTTGAAGTCGGTGGATGTGCCGGCCGTGCAGGTGGCCGCCGCTGCCACCCCGGCGACGCTGGAGGGCAACAGCCCCGATGACATGACGACGGAAGCCAGCAGGGCCAACCCCGCTGTGCGTGTGCGTATTCGCACAACTCACCCCTATATCCCCGTTGAGTGGCCACAGCAACACCCCTGGCCACATAAGGGGAAGCTAAAGGTGCACGTCGCCTCCATGTCAACCCCCCTTTCTCCATGGGTCATCCACAGCCATGGAGATGTTTGCATATGTCATCCTCGACCCCCGCCAAGCTGTTCAGGCCGGAAATTTCCGGCCAACTGACCTACCCCGATTGACGGTTGTTCGCAGGGGCCGCCTATAGTCCGGTTGCTCACGCAAGCAGGCCGTGTGGGGCGCCCCCAAGCCGTGGACGTTTCGGTCGGATCCCGTGCCCGGGTACGACGTCGCCTGCCGTCAGGTCACTCGAAGGGCAGGTAGCCGTGCGTCGGCTCTGGGGTTGTCTCATTCTTTGCGTTGCCGTCGTTGCCGCGCTGCTCGTCCACGACACCCGCGCCAGCGAGGCGGCCGCCCGCAACGAGAGCTCCCACGCCTACGGTTCGCACCCCCGGCAGACCCTCGACGCCTACTGGAAAACCGCCGGTGAGGACCGGGGAGGGGAGCAGCCGGGCATCGTGATCCTGCACGGCGGCCACTGGTACGAGGACACCGGCTGGGCCGGCTGGTCGCGCAGGTTCGCGGACGCCGGGTACGCCGTCTTCGCCGTCGACCACCGGCTGAATATCGATGCCCCCTGGCCGGCCCAGCGGACCGACGCGCTGTCCGCCCTGGACTGGATCCGCGGCCACGCCGCCGACTTCGACCTCGACCCCGACCGACTGGTCCTGCTGGGCTCCTCCTCGGGCGGCCAGATCGCCACGGCCGTCGCCACCTACCGCTCCGGCGCCTTCCGCGTCGACGGCGTGGTGGCGCTGTCCCCCGTGAACGACCCGTACCGCGCCTGGCGCGACGGCAACGCCGGTGACGCGACCGCCAGGCAGCGCAAACTGCGCGACAACGCCACGCTCCTGGCCCGCTGTCACCCCGAGACGTCGGACAACTCCGCCTCGGCACACCCAGGTTGCCGGGACACCTGGTCGGACATGGTCGTCAGGAACCGTGCCTCCGGCGGCGACGACGCCCCCATGTTCCTGCTCCACTCCGAGGACGACTTCGTACCCGTCCGGCACTCGCTCGACCTCGAAGCCGCCGAGGAGGACACCCACAACATGCCCGCCAACGGGGTCACAGTGGGGACGGTGGCCGGTTCCTCGCACGGCGGAGCGCTGTTGAAGGAGCCGGGGGTCGCCGACCGGGTCCTGGGTTGGATCGCTGAGAGGACGCACTGAGCGCCATGAAGATCACCTTTCTGCTCCACAACGCGTACGCCATCGGCGGCACCGTCCGCTCGACGCTGAACCTCGCCGGAGCCCTGGCGACCCGTCACGACGTGGAGGTGGTCTCCGTCCTACGCACCGAGGACCGCCCCCTGCTCGGGGTGAGCGGCAAGGTCCGCCTGGTCCCGCTCGTCGACGAGCGCCCCGACGCCGAGTCCTACGACGGCGGCCACGAACTGATGTCCCGGCCCTCCGCGGTGGTCCCGCCCACCGAGGTGCTCGCCCACCGCTACACCGCCCTCACCGACGAACGTCTGCGCGCCTTCCTCGACACCACCGACGCCGATGTCGTCGTCGCGACCCGCCCGGCGCTCGTGGTGGCCCTGGCCGGGCACGGCGCCGTCGGCTCGCGCCGCCCACCCGGCGCGTCCGGCACTTCCGGTACGACCGGCGCGTCCCGCCGGGGCCCGCTGCTCATCGGGCAGGAGCACCTGTCGTACGACAACCACGTGCCTGGCGTACGCGAGGCGCAGAACGCGGCGATCAAGCGCCTGGACGCCTTCGTCACCGTCTCCGCGCGGGACGCCGAAGACCACCGTCTGCACCTGCCCGGCGTGCGCACCCGCATCACGAACATCGCCAACGCCGCGCCCCGGCCCAAGGCCGAACCCTCCGACCTGCGCGCGCCGTTGGTGGTCGCCGCCGGGCGCCTGTTCCCGGTCAAGCGGTACGACCTGCTCGTCGAGGCGTTCGCCAAGGTCGTCGCCGAACGCCCCGAGTGGCGGCTGCGGATCTACGGCAAGGGCCCGGAGCGCGCGAACCTGCGCGCCGCGATCGACAGACTCGGCCTGGGCGACCACGTCTTCCTCATGGGCGCCCAGGCCACGTTGGAGACCGAGTGGGCGAAGGCGTCCGTCGCCGCGGTCAGCTCCGAGTGGGAGTCGTTCGGCATGACCATCCTGGAGGCCATGCACGCCGGTGTCCCCGTGGTGGCCACCGACTGTCCGCACGGCCCCGGCGAGATCGTCACCGACGGCACCGACGGCCTCCTCGTCACCCCGGGCGACCCGAACGCCCTGGCCGCGGGCCTGCTCCGGCTCATCGACGACCCGGAACTGCGGCAGCGCGTCGGCACCGCCGGCCGCACGACCGTCAAGCGGTACGCGCCCCGCACGATCGCCGCGGAGTACGAACAGCTGATCGCCGACCTCCAGGAGGCCCGCACCCCGGCCCCGGTCAAACTGGCCCGCCGCTTACGCCGGGCACTGGGATGGCGCCCTTCGACGCCGGCCGAGGAGGACGGGGGGACCGAGCCGACGGCCGGGGACGCGAAGGCCGGTGCCGCCCAGGCACCCGCCGAGTCCGCGCAGGCCGTGCCCCCGCGCCCCTCCGCCGAGAGCACCGCGCCCAAGCCCTTACGCCCGAAGGCCGGCTGCCGTGTCGACCGGCGCGGCGGTGTACGGATCGCCGTCGCCGCGTCCGGCGTGTCGGGGGCGGACCTGACGCTCGTGCTGCGCCGACGCCACGCCGGCGACGAGGTGCGCGTCCCCCTGCGGCAGGACACGCCGGACGACCCCAGGAGCCCGTGGACCGCCACGCTGCGCCGCGACGAGCCGGCCCTCGCGGAGGGCCGCTGGGACCTGCACGTCGAGCGGGGCGGGGACGGGGCACGCCGTCGGGTGCGGGCGGGACTGGTCGAGCAGCGCGGCCTGTTGACCGCCGAGCTCCCGGACCGGTCGCCGGTCGCCTGGTCGATCCCGTACGCCACCAAGGACGGCTACCTGGCGCTGCGCACCTTCCACCGCACCGCGCACGCCGAGGTCACCGCACTGCCCGTCGACGACGGGTCGCTCGCCGTGGAGGGCGTGCTGCACGGGGCCGTGCTCGGCGAGGGCGCGGCGCTGGTCGGCGTCGCCCGGGGCGAGGACGTGGCGGACTTCGAGGTACCGGCGACACACACGGAGCGGACGGGCACGGAGCGGACGGGCGCGGAGCGGACAGGCGCGGCCGGGCGACCCGGATTCCGCGCGCGGCTGACGTCCCTGCCGGACCCCGTCGGCCCGGACAAGGTGATCTGGGACCTGTTCCTGCGCCCCGCCCCCGACGCCGAACCCATCCGACTCGGCCGGTTGTTCGACGACATCGTGGACCGCAAGGACACCGACAAGTACCCGGCGGTCCCCATGACCACACCGAACGGATCCGTGCCGCAGGCCCGCTTCTTCTTCACCGTCACCAACGACCTGGCCCTCGCGCTCTCGTGAGGCCTACGCATCGGGGGCGAAGCCGCGTCTACATCGAGTCGATTACATCGAGTCGATCTTCAGGTTCGCGATGACGGTACGGGCGATCTCGCGGCCCTGCCCGGTGAAGTGCCCCTTGCCCGGATAGTCGATCCAGATCCGGTACATGTCGCCGTTGTCGGCCTTGTAGTACAGGACCCGCGCCTCCCGTAGGCGCGGGGCCTGGCTGTCCGTGGTCGTGTACCTGATGGTGTTCTCGGCGGCCTCGTGGTCCTGGAACCGGGCCTCCTGCGGCCTCCCCTTCGGCGCGGGGGTGTCGGCGACGTCCAGCGAGTACTCGCCGTCCTTGACCAGCTCCCAGTCGGCGTACGCCCTGTCCAGCGCGACGCCCGGGATCTCGTTCTCCTTGTCGTCCTCCTTGATGTCCCGGTCGACGTTGACCCGGATCAGCCCGCTCGGGTCGCTGTACTGCGCGAACGTTCCGTCGGTCTCGTCCGGCTCGAACCGGTCCTTCACGAAGTCGCCGGGCACGCCCACGCTCGCGGCGACCTTCGTACCGAGGTCGCGCTGCTTCCAGCCGTCCGGCAGCGGCCCCGCGAAGGGGTCGGCGATCACCACGTAGGCCGTCACCGCCGCCGCCACGCCCAGCACACCGAGTCCGGCGACCGCCACAGCGACGACCGCCGCGCCGACCCCGGCGAGGGTCTTGGCGCCGATCCTGATGCCCTTGGGTTCCCCCGCCCGGATCCCCGCGGCCGTCCGGACCACCTGGGTGGGCGCGGGGGCCGGCGGGTTCGCGGCCGTCTCCAGCAACTCGCGGACACGGGCGGCGCTCGGACGGCGCGCGGGGTCCTTCTGCAGCAGGCCGTTGATGGCCTCGGCGAGCGGGCCGGTGGCCGAGGCGGGCGCCGCCGGCGTGGCGTTGAGCACGGACTGCAGGGTCGCGGGCGTGTTGCTGCGCCGGAAGGGCGACACGCCCTCCGTGGCGGCGTAGAGGACGACGCCGAGCGACCAGAGGTCCGACGCGGGCCCGGGGCGCTGGCCGAGCACGCGCTCGGGGGCGATGTACTCGGGCGAGCCGACGAAACCGCCGGTGTCCGTCAGATTGGTCTCGCCCTCGATCTGGGCGATACCGAAGTCGGTGAGGACGACCCGGTCGTGCCGGCCGAGGAGGACGTTGTCGGGCTTGACGTCCCGGTGGAGGATGCCCGCCGCGTGCGCGGCCTCCAGCGCGCCGAGCACGTCGAGGCCGATTCTCGCCGCGTCACGGGTGCCGAGGGTGCCCTCCTGCAGCGCGTCGCCCAGCGAGCGCCCCCGTACCAGCTCCATGACGATCCACGGCCGGCCGTCGACGACCGCCACATCGTGCACGTTCACGACCGACGGATGATCGAGCCGGGCCGCCGCGCGGGCCTCGCGGCGCATCCGCTCGAAGGCGTTGGCCCGTTCACGCTCGGGAAGGTGGTCGGGTACGCGGGGCTCCTTGACGGCGACCTCCCGGTCCACCGTCTCGTCCTGCGCCCGCCACACCGTGCCCATACCGCCGTGCCCGAGCTTGGCGAGCAGCCGGTAGCGACCGGCGATCAGCCGCCCGGTGCCGGGGTCCTGTCCGGCAGGCGCGGATTGCGCCGCCTGCGAGGGCGGTACGGGGCGAGCCGCCTGCGCGTGCTGCGGCGGGGACTGCGGCTGCTGATGCGACTGCGGCTGGGCCTGCGCCTGCGGTTGTGCCTGGTCCTGCGGCTGTGCCTGCGGCGCCGAGGGCGGCGTGGGCCGGTCCGCGGGCCGGGGCGGCTGCGCGTACGGGTTCCCGGGGTACGGCGCGCTCGGCTGCGGCGGTTGCAGTCCGAAACTCGTCGGCTCGTCGGCTCCGTAGCCGGGCCCAGGCCCTGTTCCGTAAGGGGCGCCCCCGTTGCTGCTCATATGTTCATCTGTATCGCGGCAAGGGCTTCGGCAGCCACCCCCGCCGCTTTCCGGTCACAGACCCGTGACGCGGAATACCACTTATTTCCGCTTTAGTTACGTACGAACGTGTCCACCGCCACGTCGAAGTACTCCTTCGCCTCGCTCACCCTCCCGACCGGCGCCGACACCCACACGTCGTACAGTCGCCCGTCCCGCTCCCAGCACAGGTCGTACGTGTGCCGGGGTCCCTCCGCCGCGCTGAAGCCGTCCCAGGTGAACTCCCAGAGCGCGGCCGGCCGCCCGTCGTGCGTGGTCTCGGTGACGCGGCCGTCGCGGTAACCGGGGTTCGTGGAGGGCCCCTTCGCATGGGCGCGCCGCATCACCCCGGCGGGCCCGCCCTCCTGCGGGTCGTCGAGTTTGACGCCGATCCGGACCACCCGCCCCGGCGACATGTAGAAGACCCGCTCCCCCTGCGGCTCCCGCGTGAAGTCGTCCGGCACCGCGAGGCTGAAGCCCCGCTCGTCCCGGGCGAGCCGGTACCCCGAGGGCACGCTCGGCGCGGTGGCGGCCCGGGAGCGTGTCACGGTGGGCGTGGCGTCGCCCGATGTACCGGCTGTGCCGCCGGGCCCCCCGGACCCGCCCGAGGAGCTCGGCGCGCCCGACGTGTGCGGAGTGCTCGGCGAGCCGGACTGTCCCGACTCACCCGTCGCCCCCGGCTCTCCCTCGCCACCCGACCCTCCCGACTCGCCCGCCGTGCTCGACACGCCCGGGGTCCGCGGTGCCGAACTGCCGGGTGTGCCGCCCCCACCGCCCCCCTCGCGCATCAGCAGTGCCGCCGCCGAGACGCCGGCCCCGGCCATCGCCGCCACCAGCGCGGCCGCGACCAGCACGCTCCGTGTGGAGTGCGTCGGGCGCCCCTCCTCGGGCCGCTCCCCGGCCGTCGGCGCACCGGGTCCGCCCGGGTCCGCCGACGACTGTCCGCCACCGGCCGCCGTGACGTCCGGGGCGGCGGACCCGGCGTGCCCCGCGCCTCCGGCCGCGGCAGCCGTACGCCGCGCGTCCCGGCCCGGACGAGGCACGTCGCGCCGGGTCGGGGTGTAGCCGTGCGACGTCCTCGGGTTCCTGGTCGTCCGCGGAGTCCGGCCCGTCTCCCGGAAGGCCCGCAGCATCCGCTCGGCCTCCGCCGCGTCGAGCCGCAGGTCCGGATCACGCTCCAGCAGCCCCCGTACGACGGGAAGCAGCGGCGCGGCCTGCGCGGGCGGCCGGATCTCGTCGACGACGACCGCGTGCAGGATCCCGCCCAACGAGTCACGCCGGAACGGCGATTCCCCGCTGAGCACGGCGCACAGCAGCGCGCCCAGCGACCACAGGTCGGACTCCGGGCCGGTGCGGACCCCGGACATCCGCTCCGGGGCGGTGTACTCGGGCGAGCCGACGAAGGACCCGCTCTCGGTGAGCGTGGGCGCCCCTGCCACCTGGGCGATACCGAAGTCGGTGAGGACGACCCGGTCGGTGCCGGTCTCGATCAGGACGTTCGCGGGCTTGAGGTCGCGGTGCAGAACTCCGGCGTCGTGCGCCCGGCGCAACGCGCCCAGCAGGGCGATCCCGATCCGCGCGGCCTCCCGCGCGTCGACGGGCCCCCGCTCCTCGATCCGCTCCGCGAGCGAGCCGCCGTCGATCAACTCCATGACGATGTACGGGCGTTCGTCCTGCTCGACGACGTCGTGCACGACGATGATGTGCGGGTGCCCGAGCCGGGCGACCGCCCGCGCCTCCCGCAGGGTGCGCTCGCGCCGCTCCCGGGACCGTTCCTCGGGGAGCGAGTCGTCCAGGGCGAGTTCCTTGACCGCCACCTGCCGACCGAGGAGCTGGTCGGTGGCGCGCCACACGATCCCCATACCGCCGCGGCCGATCCTGGCCTCCAGCCGGTAACGCCCGGCTATGACACGGACGCTCTCCCCCTCGGTCCCCATGCGCCCCATCATGCCGCACCGGACCCGAACCCTCCGCTGCCCTGCGACGGGCTGGCCGACAAGCGCCGCACACACGTCTCACGAGCACCTTGCGAGCGCCGCGCGGGGCCCGAGAGCCGGCGGATTCAGGCGGCAGAAGGGGCGCTGAGCGACGCGGCCCCGAGGGCGCGAGTGTCCGCGTGTCAGGAGGCGGTGCCCCCGGCAGACTCGCCCGGTCGTGCCCGGTCGTGCCCGGTCGGGCTCAGCGGTCCGCCGGCCGCCAGCTGCGCAGCACCGCGTAGAACTGCTCCTCGGCCGTCTTCCAGTCCCCGGCCGGCGCGGACATGTAGATCGTGTACTCGACGCCGTCCCGGGAGAGGTACATCTGCTCGATCGCCCGGCGCGGCCCGGGGAACTTCGTGTCCTTCGGCGCGGTCCACGTGAAGTCCCACAGCGCGCCCGGCCGGTCGCGGAAGATGTTCTCCTCCAAGCTGACCTGCTTGTATTCCGGCCGCGTCCGCACCTGCTCCTCCAGGTCGAGCTGGTGGTGGTACGGGCTGTCGAAGTCGGGCGAGTCGTCCACGGCGACGCGGAGGAAGTGCTCACCGCCGTCGGGCGTGTAGTCGATCTGCGAGCCCTCGACCTGCCGCTTCCACCCCTTGGGCAGCGCGAGGCTGAAGCCCTCCGGGTCCTCGACCCGCTCCCACCCCTCGGGCACTCCGTCCGCCGGCTGGTCCCCGTCCTCCTCCGACCCGCCCGAACCGTCAGCCCCGGCAGAGGCGCCGCTCCCGGGCCACCATCCGTCCGCGTACTGAAGCGCGACGGCTCCGCCGCCACCGGCCAGCACGGCCAGCGCCAGCACGAGCGCGACCGTACGCCCCCGACGGCGCCGCTTGCCGCTGGACGCGACGGGCGCCCCGGAGGAGCCCGACTGATAGGGTCCCGCGACCGGGGCCCCGGTGGTGTACTCCAGCGCGTGCGCACCGTGTGTGCCGTGCGTGCCATGTGTGCGGTGCGCGCCGTGTGTGCCTAGCCCACCCGCACCATTCGTCCCACCCGAACCATGGGCTTCAGCCCAACCATGCGCTCCAGCCGCATCCTGCGGACGTCCCGTGCCGTCCGCCTCGCCGAAGTTCGCGCCGCCCCGGTCCTCCGGACCGCCCGAGCCCTCACCCCCGGCAGCCGCACCCGCCGTCTGCTCCCGATGCTCCCGATGCTCCCGAGTCGTCAGATACGCCTGTGCCGCCCGGGGCCACCGCCCCTCCGCCGCCTCGGCGAGCATCTGCTCGGCCTCGTCCGAGCCGGGCCGTACGGCCGGGTCCTTGCACAGCAGCGCGGCGATGACGGGCCCGAGCGCCCCGGCGTCCGCCGGTTCGTCGGCCTCCTCGCTCACCACGGCCTGCATCGTGGTGAGCGGAGTGGTGCGCCGGAACGGCGACTTGCCCTCCACCGCCGTGTACAGGGTGGCGCCCAGGGACCACAGGTCGGAGGCGGGACCGGGCTCGTGCCCGCGCACCCGCTCGGGGGCGATGTAGTCGACGGAACCGACGATCTCGCCGGTGCGGGTGATGGTGGTGTCGCCCTCGACCTGCGCGATACCGAAGTCGGTCAGCATGACCCGGCCGTCCTCGGCGAGCAGCACGTTCCCCGGCTTCACGTCGCGGTGCAGCACACCGGCCCGGTGGGCGGCCCGCAGCGCGCGCAGCACCCACACACCGATCCGCGCCGCCTCGCGGGCCTCCACCCGCCCCCGGTCCCGCACGGCGTCGGCCAGCGAGACGCCCTCAACCAACTCCATGACGATCCACGGCCGGTTGTCGTGCTCCAGCACGTCGTGCACGGTGACGACGGCCGAGTGGTTGATCCGCGCAGCCGCGCGCGCCTCGGCCCGGGTCCGCCGCAACAGGATGGCCTGCTCGCTCTCCGAGACGTAGAGCGCGGCCGTCAACTCCTTGACCGCGACGGCCCGGTGCAGCACCTCATCGTGCGCACGCCAGACCCGTCCCATGCCACCGCTGCCGATGGTGTCGACGAGCCGGTAGCGCTCCGCGAGGAGCTGGCCCTGCATCTGATTCACGTTGCCCCGCAATGTTCTTGACAGGGTCAGAGTAGGGAGCGGGTCACGGCCCGGGGAACCGGCCGGGCCGCACAGAGACCGCACTGTGACGGTTCTCGCTTCCGCGAACGGAGCGCAACCTTCCGCCGCCTTGCCGAACAGCGACCTCCCCCGCTCAGCCGGTCGTCTCGTACGTGGCCGCTCAGCCGGTCGTCTCGTACGTGGCCGCTCAGCCGGTCGCCTTGTACGTGGCCGCCGCCTGCTCGTACAGCCGGGTCACCTCGTCCCGCTCCGCCTCCGGCCCGCGCACCTGCACCACGTGGTACCGCCCGTCGAGCAGGATCGCGAGGTTCCGTACGAAGACACCGCGCCCCTCGGCGTCCTGCCAGGTGAACTGTCCCTCGGCCGAGGTCACCCCGCCCACCTCGACCAGCCGCATACCGGTGGAGGTGGCCCAGGTCGAGTCACGGAAGGGCTGCAACTCGCGCTCGTCCTCCCGCTGGTACTTCAGCGGATCGCTGCCGTACGTCGCCGCGCTGTCCCGCCCGGGGACGACGATCAGCTCGAAGCCGCCCTGGGAGTAGACGATCTGGCCGCGCCCGTTCTTGCCGGCGCGGTCCCAGCCGGTGGCGACGGCCACCTGGAACCCGTCGGGGTCCTTGCGCAGGGTGAACCCCTGGGCGACATCGGGATCCCCGGTCTGCGTCTGGGTGGACCCGGACGACTCCGACGGCGAGGGGCTCGCGTCGCTCTCGCCCTCCTCGCCTCCGTCGGGCGAACTCGAGTTCTGACCGGGCCGGGAGTCACCGCTCGCCTCCGGTGCCGAACTCGGCCGCCCGGCGCTGTCCGTACGGCTGCCCGTGTCGCTGCCCTGGCTGCTCGGCGTGGCCTTCGGCATGAACACCATGGCGTACGTGATGGCGGCGGCCAGCGCGAGCAGGATCAGCAGGAGCAGGTTCCGGCCCAGCTTGCGGGGCTGGGGCCGCCTGTCCTGGCGGGTGCGCTTGTGGCGGGCGTGCGCGCTGGTCGCGGGCAGCCCGGCCCGTCGTCTGCGGACGAGTTCGCCGCGCCGCCGTACGATCGGCAGCCTGCTCGCGTCGACGGGCGGGGCGGGCACGACGTGCGTTCCGGCCTCGGGTTCGGGCGCCGACCGCACCAGGGAGCGCAGCCAGCCGCGCAGTTCCTCGAAGTCCAGCCGCTCCGTGGGGTCCTGCCGCAGCAGCGACTCCACGACCGGACGCAGCGGTCCGCACTCCTCGGCGAACGCGGGCGGCTCGGCGCACACCATCTGCACCAGCTCGGCGGTGTTCTCCTCCGGGTACGGCGCGTGTCCCTGAACGGCCCGGAACAGCAGCGCGCCGAGCGCCCACAGGTCCGTGGCCGGTCCGATCGGCGCGGCCAACTGCCAGTTCTCGTGCACCGGTCCGGCCTGCTCCGGCGCCCATCGCTCCGTGACCGGTCCCACCACGGCCATCCGCGCCTGTCGCGCGCGCTCGGCCGCGAGCGCGGTCGCGGGGCCTCGCCGTGGGGCGGCTCCGGCCCCGGCACCGCCCCACGGGACGGCATCCGTCACACCCACGGGAACCGGCGCACCGGGCACGGCGTCGGAGTCGGCCCCGCCGGCCCTCGCACCGCCGACCGCCCCACCGCCGTACGGCGCGTCACCCACCGCGCCTCCGCCGGGGCCACCGGACGTGCCATGGGTGCCGCGAACGCCGCTGTCGTGCGTCCCGCCCTCGCCGGCGCCGGGCGTGGTCGTCCCGCCGCGCGGCAGGGCGCCGTGCCAGGCGCTCGTGGCACCGCCGTTCGCGAGGACGCCGTAGGGGTCGGCGATCTGGTGCAACGGCACCGGGCGCGTCGCCGCGCCGCTGTCCGGTCCTGCCCCGGGCGCCCGGTCCTGCGGCGCCGACCGCTGGGCGGGCAACCCCGTTCCCGTCCCGCCGTGTTGGTCGTCCTGCACGCGGGCCGCGGCCCGCGCACCAGCCCGGTACGCCGCGATGGCACCCGCCCGCGCCGCACGCGCGTCCCCGCCGGCCTCCAGCGCGCGCTGCCCTCCGGAGGGATCCGCCCCCGGGGCCGCGCTCCCGGCCGCCCGCGCCTCTATCGCGGCCCGCCGAGCGGCCTCGGGATCCTCGACCGCGCCCCCGGGAACCCCGCCCCGGGCACCGCCGAACGTACCGCCGCCACTCGCGGGCAGCGCGCCGCCGCGGGCCCCGGGAACCCCGCCGGGCGGCACCGGGCCACGTCGTGCGTCCCGCACCCCGCCGGGCGGCACCGGGACCTGCCGTGGCCCCTGCCCCGCGCCGGGCCCGGCAGGCGCTCCCGCGCCACCGCCGGGTGCCGGGGGCGGCCTGTCCTCGTACTCCCGCGCGGGTACCGGGTCGTACCCGCACAGCGCCTCTTCCGCCGCCCCGGCGGCCAGCCCGGTCAGCATCACCCGGCCGTCGTCGCAGACCAGGACCGTGCGGGCGGTGATGTTCCGGTGGACCCAGCCGTGCGCGTGCAGCGCCCGCAGCGCGGTGAGCACGTCGGCGGCGACCTCGGCCGCGCGGTACGGCGTCAGCGGCTGCTCGGCGAGGAGCGCCTCCAGCGTGCGGGCGGACACCAGTTCGCTCACTATCCACAACGAGCCGCCGTCGGCGAACACGTCGAAGACCTGGTCGAGCCGGGGGTGGTCGGGGATCTGCGCGGCGGCCTGCGCGGCCTCGATGGCGCGCCGCACGGCGGGGTCGGCGGACCCGCGCGTGGCCCGTCCGGTGCCCCGGCGCGGCGTGCCGTCCCGCGCGACGTACCCCTCCGGCAGACCGTCCGAGTCGAGCACCTCCGCCTCGACCACCTCGGGCAGCGGCACCTGCCGGACCAGCACTTCCTGTCCGCTGTAGGTGTCGAAGGCCCGTATCTCGGCGGCGAGTTCGTACTCGTCGGAGGGTGGCAGCGGCAGGCGATAGCGGTCGGCGAGTACTCGCCCCGCGTATGCGTCCACGATGCCCTCCCCCGACCGCCCGGTTGGTCGATTCCGCTCGCCCAGCGACCTGTTCCGTGCTGGATGCGTACGATCCGCAGCCCTTCACGATACGTGCCGGAGGCAACTCACATTGACTCGATGCGATATCTCGTTCGTCTCGAATGCGCTCGAACGCATCCGATCTTCCCCGGAAGACCCGTCCCCGAACTCACCCGGCGGGCACAACTCCCGGAGCTGAGCTCATACGGAGCCGCCTCGCCCCGCCTCTCGCACCCGCACGCCCCCGTGCGGCGCCCCGAACCGAGGCACGGGTCCGCACAGAGCCCTCGCCCTCAACACACCGGCGCACAACACCCACCGGCACGCGCCCCCACCCACCGAGCGCGAGGCCCTACTCCCGGTGCCCGATCCGTCTGGTGCCCGATCCGGCCCCGGGCCCGATCCGCTCCGCGCGCTGCGCGTTACGCCCTACGCCCTACGCCTTCGGCTCGAACGTCTTCGTGAACGTCCGCCAGGTGTCCTTGCGCAGCTCTCCGCTCCACTTCGCGGCCTTCGCGGTGTACATCAGCGCGTATCCCTGCTGCGAGTCGACGACGAACCCCCGGTCGATCGACCGGTTCTTCGTCCCGCTCTCCACGTAGGTGAACTCCCAGTCGGCCGCCTTCCAGCCCCGGTAGTCCACCGCCTCTATTCGGATCCGCTTGTACTGAGAACGCGTCATGTAGCGCTCCTGGTTCTTCCAGTCCGCGACCGGGTCGCTCTTCGGCGTGGACGTCCACCCGACGAGCAGGCGCTGGCCGTCGGGGCCGGAGAACCGCGCACCCGCGCCGTCCGTCGACTGGTACTTCCACCCGTCGGGCAGCCCGATGGAGAACCCCTGAGCGCTCTTGTAGGTCTCGGCCGCGATGCCGCCCGAGCCGGAGCCGGAGCCGTCACCGCTGACAGCGCCGTTCGCCCCGCCCGAAGGGCTCGGTGAGCTGCCGCCGACCCCACTCGACCCGGTGGCCTCCTCCGTCGCCTCCCCGTCGGGGCTGGGGTCGGACCCCTTCTCCTTGCCGGTGTCCTCGTCCCTGCCCTTGTCCGCGTCCTTGCCGTCGGCGTCGCTCCCCGACGCCGACCCGCTGGACGCGGCCGCCTTGGTGTCGGCTCCCTTGCTGCCGGTCGAACTGCCGTCGTCCCCACCGAGGGTGAGCACCAGGACGGTTCCGAGGACGACGAGGGCCACGGCCACCGCGATGACCGCCAGCGTCCGCCGCGACACCACGTCCGTGATCGGCGCCCTGGGCACCGGCCGCGGCGGCAGATCCGGCGGCGTCATCTCGGGCCACCCCGAAGTACGCCCCGTCGAGACGGAGTTCCCCTGGCCCGCACCCTGACCGGCTCCGCCGGGCCGCGGCCCGGGTACCGCCCCGCCGCGATCAACGGCCCCGGACGCCGGCTTGCCCGCCGACTGCGCCGCGCCCCCGCCCTTCGTCGCACTGTCGGCCCCGGACGCCACTCCGACGGACGCGGACCGCGTCGTCACGGCCGCCGAGGCCGGCGACTTCGCACCCCGCCCACCGGAAACCGCGCCGGAAGCCCCTCCCGAAGTCCCACCGGAGGTACCCCGCGCGGCACCGACGCCGGTGTCGGCTCCGCCGGCCACGGCCCCACCGGCGGCCCCGGCCCCAGCCGCGGCCGACCCCTTCCGCATGGACCACCGGGGTGCCCGAACCCGCTCGCCCGCACCGCCCTTGGCCCCGGCGCCACCGGAGCCGCCCTTCTTCGGGCGCTCCTCGGGCACCGGCGGCAACGGCACGACCCGGGTGGCGTCCACCGGATCGACGTCCTTCGGGTCGGGCGCGTGGATCACACTGTTGAGCATGGCCCGTGCGCCGGCGTCGTCGAGGCGTCGCTCGGGGTCCTTGGTGAGCAGGCCGAAGATGACGTCTTTCAGGGCACCGGCGCGCTTCGGCTGCGGCACCGGCTCGGTCATCACCGCGGTCAGTGTCGCTATGGCCGAACCCTTGTCGTAGGGCGGCACCCCCTCGACCGCCGCGTAGAGCAGACCGCCGAGCGACCACAGGTCGGCGGCGGGCCCGGGCTTGTGCCCGCGCGCCCGCTCCGGCGAGATGTAGGAGGGAGCGCCCACGAGCATGCCGGTCGAGGTGATGGAGGGGTCGCCCTCGACCTGGGCGATACCGAAGTCGGTGAGGACGACACGGCCGTCGTGCTTGTCGATGAGCACGTTGGACGGCTTCACATCGCGGTGCAGGATGCCCTCGCGGTGCGCGGCGCGCAGCACGTCGAGGATGGCGAGCCCCACCTCGGCGGCGCGCCTCGGTTCGAGGACGCCGTCCTCACGGATGACCTCGGCGAGCGACTTGCCCTCGACGAGTTCCATGACGATCCACGGCCGGTCGTCCTCGTGGACGACGTCGAACACCGTCACGGCGGCGTTGTTCCGGATCCGCGCGATCGCCTTGGCCTCGCGCAGCGTGCGTGTGATGAGCCGCCGTTTCTCGTCCTCGTCGATGCTCGACGGGAACCTCAACTCCTTGACGGCGACCGTACGGCCCAACGTCTCGTCCATGGCACGCCACACCGTGCCCATGCCGCCGCGACCGAGCACCCCTCCCAGCCGGTACCGACCGGCGAGGAGACGTGCGTCCTTGTCCTGACGGGATTCCCCAGCCCGCTCCGCCTCCGACATGCGTCCCCTCATACAACCCGCCCTGACAGAGCCTCCATTGTCACCCACCCGCCAACCGCCCCACGCCCAGGGCCCCCCTCAACCGGCCACGCCACCTCCAAGCCCCTCACCACACCCACCCACACTTCACCACCAGGGCCCCGTTTCTGAGGCCGACGCAGAATCAGAGCAGCCCCGTCCAGCCCGGGTGGGACGGGCAAGGGCGGCGAGGGCGGCGAGGGCGCCGAGGGCGGATGCAACCACAGCGGCGGCACGGTGGCCGACTACAGCGGCACGATGTCCGGCGCCCCCAACCGCGCGGCGTCCGCCGTCAGGTCATCCGGCTGCCGCTGCGACTCCCGCTCCGCCTCCACCCTCTTCTCGTAGTGCTGAACCTCCCGCTCGATCTGGTCCTTGTCCCACCCGAGCACCGGAGCCATCAACTCCGCCGTCTCCCGCGCACTGCGCGTCCCCCGGTCGAACGTCTCGATCGAGATCCGCGTCCGCCGCGTGAGCACGTCGTCGAGATGCCGCGCCCCCTCGTGCGAGGCCGCGTACACCACCTCGGCCCGCAGATAGTCGTCGGCCGCCCCCAGCGGCTCCCCCAGCGAGGCATCGGAGGCGATCAGTTCGAGCACCTCCTCGGTGGCCGACCCGTACCGGTTCAGCAGATGCTCCACCCGCACCACGTGCAACCCGGTGCTCGCCGCGATCCGCGCCCGCGCGTTCCACAGCGCCCGGTACCCCTCGGCCCCCAGCAGCGGCACGTCCTCGGTGACACACTCCGCGACCCGCTGGTCGAGCCCGTGCACGGCCGCGTCCACCGCGTCCTTGGCCATGACCCGGTACGTCGTGTACTTGCCGCCGGCCACCACGACCAGCCCCGGCACCGGATGCGCCACGATGTGCTCCCGCGAGAGCTTGCTGGTGGCGTCCGACTCCCCCGCGAGCAACGGCCGCAGCCCGGCGTACACCCCCTGCACGTCGTCCCGCGTCAGCGGCACCGCCAGGACCGAGTTCACCCGCTCCAGCAGATAGTCGATGTCCGCGCTGGACGCCGCCGGATGCGCCTTGTCGAGGTCCCAGTCGGTGTCCGTGGTGCCCACGATCCAGTGCCGTCCCCAGGGGATGACGAACAGCACGGACTTCTCGGTCCGCAGGATCAGCCCGGTCGTGGAGTGGATCCGGTCCTTCGGTACGACCAGATGGATGCCCTTGGAGGCCCGTACGTGGAACTGGCCCCGCTCGCCCACCATCGCCTGGGTGTCGTCGGTCCACACCCCGGTCGCGTTCACCACCTGCCGGGCGCGGATCTCGTACTCCCCGCCGCCCTCGACGTCCTGCACCCTGGCCCCGACGACCCGCTCGCCCTCCCGCAGGAACCCGGCCACCCGCGCGCGGTTGGCGACCTTCGCCCCGTACGACGCGGCCGTGCGGACCATGGTGGCGACGTACCGGGCGTCGTCCATCTGGGCGTCGTAGTACTGCAACGCCCCGACGAGCGCGTCCTTCTTCAAGCAGGGGGCGATCCGCAGGGCGTGGCGACGGGTCAGATGACGATGGATCGGCAGCCCGCGCCCGTGCTCGCGCGCCATGGACATCCCGTCGTACAGCGCGACGCCCGAGCCCGCGTACCACCGCTCCCAGCCCTTGTGCTGCAGGGGATAGAGGAAGGGCACGGGCTTCACCAGATGGGGGGCCAGCCGCTCCAGCAGCAAACCCCGCTCCTTGAGGGCCTCCCGGACGAGGGCGAAGTCGAGCATCTCCAGATAGCGCAGACCGCCGTGGATCAGCTTGCTGGACCGGCTGGAGGTGCCCGACGCCCAGTCACGTGCCTCGACCAGGCCCGTGGACAGACCGCGGGTCACGGCGTCCAGGGCCGTGCCCGCACCGACCACGCCACCACCCACGACCAGCACGTCCAGCTCGCGCTCGGCCATACCCGCCAGTGACTCGACGCGCTGCGCCGGTCCCAGTGCCGCTGTCCTCACCGCTGCCTCCCGCTGTCCGTCGCGTCGGCCTCATCCGTCCGTACCCGTCGGCGAGACCCAGCTCTTTCGTCCCTCTCGCATCCCCTGCCCAAAATTCTGACCGCGTTGTCCGACTTCGGCCACCACCGGCCCCCAGCCTGTGGATAACTCCGCAGGACGCGCACAGAAAAACAACTCCCCAATCCCGCATATCGGTCATATTTCCGCCTAATGTGACATTGCGCTCGCTCATCCAGACCACCGGGCTTGCGCGCCTGTCCCGCTTCGGTTACTGGGAAGGACGGCCCCGCCATGCCCGCAGATCTCGCCGTGATCGGACTCGGCCAGTTGGGGCTTCCGCTGGCCCAGGCCGCCGTCGCCGCCGGCATCGCCACGCTCGGTTACCGCACCGGGCCCGATTCCGGCTCCCTCACCCCCGGCGAGCTCCGCCGCATGCTGGCCCGCGGCTTCAAG
The DNA here is from genome assembly GCF_018728545.1 of Streptomyces sp. ATCC 21386. NCBI lineage: Bacteria > Bacillati > Actinomycetota > Actinomycetes > Kitasatosporales > Streptomycetaceae > Streptomyces > Streptomyces sp. ATCC 21386. The sequence continues at coordinate 995,507 of NZ_JAAVVL010000001.1, read as the reverse complement.
CCCACCACCAGCCCCGCCGAACTCGGCCGCGTCCGTACGGCCGTCATCTGCGCCCCGGCCCCACTCGGCGCAGACGGCTCGCTCGACCTCACCCAGGTCGAGGAGGCCGCCCGCACGCTGGCCGCCCGGCTGCGCCCGCACACCACGGTCATCCTGGAATCCCCGGTCCCGCCGGGCACCACCGGGGACCTCCTGCGCCCCCTCCTCGAAGAGGGCTCGGGCCTCCGCGCGGGCCGCGACTTCCATCTCGCCTACTCCCCGGCCCGCGTCGACCCGGGCAACCGCGCCTACGGCCCCGCCAACATCCCCAAGGTGATCGGCGGCCTCACCCCCGCCTGCACGGAATCGGCGGCGGCGTTCTACGGCCGCCTCACCGACAAGGTGGTCCGCGCGCGTGGCCTGCGCGAGGCGGAGACGGTCCACCTCCTGGAGACCAACTACCGTCACGTCAACATCGCCCTGGTCAACGAGATGGCCGCCCTCTGCCACGACCTGAACGTCGACCTCTGGGACGTCATCCGCTGCGCCGAGACCAAGCCCTTCGGCTTCCAGGCGTTCCGCCCCGGCCCCGGCGTCGGCGGCCACGCCCTCCCCCAGGACCTCGCGGGCCACGCCCCCCGCTCCCTCCGCATGGTCGAACTGGCCCAGCGCGTCAACCACCGCATGCCCCAGTACGTCGTCCAGCGCGCCGCGACCCTCCTCAACGAACACGGCAAGTCGGCCCGGGGCGCCCGCGTCCTCCTGCTCGGCGTCACCTACAAGCCCGACGTCCCCGACCAACAGGGCACGCCCGCCGACGAGATCGCCCGCCGCCTCATCGAACTCGGGGCCCACGTCAGCTACCACGACCCGCACGTCCCGACCTGGAGCGTCCTCGACCGCCCCATCCCCCGCGCCGACTCCCTCTACGAGGCCACCGCCGACGCCGACCTGACGATCCTCCTCCAGCAACACCGCACCTACGACCTCCAGGGCCTGTCGGTGAAGGCGCAACTGCTGCTGGACACCCGGGGGGCCACGCCCACGGGGGCGGCGCACAGGTTGTGAGAGGGGGCGCACGACGCGACCCCGGCCTCCGGGGCTGGTGGCAGACCCCGCCCCACCCCGGTACCGTACGGAAACAGGTGGAGCCCACCGCAGTGGCTGCTGCGGCAGGCTCCTGGATGGATCACGGAGTGTCCGCCCCTAGTCCGTATGGGGGCGGCCGCTCACCATCCGAAAATCCGCAAGATCCACCTCCTCCGGCACTGCACCATCCGAAGACGGACTCGGTCCCAGCGGGTGGGCTTGCGGTGACGTCCCATGGGCGCCCCCTTCCACGACACCGCCCATTAGCCCGGTGGACGGTCCGTCGGAATCGGGCCGGGCCCCGAGGGCGGGGTCCGGACCAGGTCCTTGGAAGGGGGCTCCCAGCCGAACTGGGGCGCCGGACACGAACGCTATCGCCCGGCTACGCCCATTCGGCCCACATTCGTCCCCAACACCCCCACGCGCCCCCACCCCGCAACTCACGCCCCCGCCACGCCACTTGGGCACACAAAGGGCCCGGTCACCCCAAGGCAACCGAGCCCCAAGCCCCGCTCAAGCCGAGCGCAGCGTCACCGCATGTGCGTCGAGTCCGCCACCGTCACCTCGACGCGCTGGAACTCCTTCAGGTCGCTGTACCCGGTCGTGGCCATCGCCCGCCGCAGCGCACCGAAGAGGTTCATGGAGCCGTCGGGGGTGTGCGAGGGGCCGGTGAGGACCTCCTCGATCGTGCCCACGGTCCCGAGGTCGACCTTCTTGCCGCGCGGCAGTTCCTCGTTCACCGCCTCCATGCCCCAGTGGTTGCCCTTGCCGGGCGCGTCCGTGGCACGGGCCAGCGGCGAGCCCATCATGACCGCGTCCGCGCCGCAGGCGATCGCCTTCGGGATGTCACCGGACCAGCCGACACCGCCGTCGGCGATGACGTGCACGTACCGGCCGCCCGACTCGTCCATGTAGTCGCGGCGGGCCGCGGCGACATCGGCGACCGCCGTTGCCATCGGGACCCGGATGCCGAGCACGTTGCGCGTGGTGTGGGCCGCGCCGCCGCCGAAACCGACGAGGACGCCGGCCGCGCCGGTGCGCATCAAGTGCAGGGCGGCCGTGTAGGTGGCGCAGCCGCCGACGATCACGGGAACGTCCAGCTCGTAGATGAACTGCTTCAGGTTCAGCGGCTCGTGCGAGCCGGAGACGTGCTCCGCCGACACGGTCGTGCCACGGATCACGAAGATGTCGACGCCCGCGTCCACGACGGCCTTGGAGAACTGGGCGGTGCGCTGGGGGGAGAGCGCGGCGGCGGTCACCACACCCGAGTCGCGCACCTCCTTGATGCGCTGCCCGATCAGCTCCTCCTTGATGGGAGCGGCGTAGATCTCCTGGAGACGGCGGGTCGCGGCCTCTTCGGGCAGGCCGGTGACCTCGTCGAGCAGCGGCTGCGGGTCCTCGTACCGGGTCCAGAGACCTTCGAGGTTGAGGACGCCCAGGCCACCCAGCTCGCCGATGCGGATCGCGGTGGCCGGGGAGACGACCGAGTCCATGGGGGCGGCCAGGAACGGCAGCTCGAAGCGGTAGGCGTCGATCTGCCAGGCGATCGAGACCTCCTTCGGGTCCCGCGTACGGCGGCTGGGGACGACGGCGATGTCGTCGAAGGCGTACGCCCGGCGGCCGCGCTTGCCGCGCCCGATCTCGATCTCAGTCACGTCTGTGGCCTTTCCCTGATGCGTTCAGCGTCTACCAGTATCGCCGACGGGCACGCCGAGGGCGGTTCCGGAGTCCCGGAACCGCCCTGGAGCAGTGTGCCGTTTCCGCTTGCGTTCTACTTGCGGCTGTAGTTCGGCGCCTCGACGGTCATCTGGATGTCGTGCGGGTGGCTCTCCTTGAGCCCCGCGGAGGTGATCCGGACGAACCGGCCGTTCGCCTGCAGGTCCGGGACGGTGCGGCCGCCGACGTAGAACATCGACTGGCGCAGGCCGCCGACCAGCTGGTGGACGACCGAGGAGAGCGGGCCCCGGTAGGGCACCTGGCCCTCGATGCCCTCGGGGACGAGCTGCTCGTCGGAGGCGACGCCCTCCTGGAAGTAGCGGTCCTTGGAGAACGACTTGCGGTCGCCGCGCGACTGCATGGCGCCCAGCGAACCCATGCCCCGGTACGACTTGAACTGCTTGCCGTTGATGAAGAGCAGCTCGCCCGGCGACTCGGCGCAGCCCGCGAGCAGCGAGCCGAGCATCACGGTGTCGGCGCCCGCGACCAGGGCCTTGGCGATGTCGCCGGAGTACTGCAGGCCACCGTCGCCGATGACCGGGATGCCGGCCTCCTTGGCGGCGAGGGAGGCCTCGTAGATGGCGGTGACCTGCGGGACGCCGATGCCGGCGACGACACGGGTCGTGCAGATGGAGCCGGGACCGACGCCGACCTTGATGCCGTCCACGCCGGCGTCGATGAGGGCCTGGGCGCCGTCACGGGTGGCGATGTTGCCGCCGATGACGTCGACACCGGAGGAGTTCGACTTGATCTTGGCGACCATGTCGCCGACCAGGCGGGAGTGGCCGTGGGCGGTGTCGACGACGATGAAGTCGACGCCGTTCTCGATGAGGGCCTGGGCGCGCTCGAAGGCGTCGCCGGCGACCCCGACGGCCGCGCCGACGAGGAGGCGGCCCTCGCCGTCCTTCGCCGCGTGCGGGTACTTCTCGGCCTTGACGAAGTCCTTGACCGTGATGAGGCCCTTGAGGATGCCCGCGTCGTCGACCAGCGGCAGCTTCTCGATCTTGTGCTTGCGCAGCAGCTCCATGGCCTCGACGCCGGAGATGCCGACCTTGCCGGTGACCAGCGGCATCGGCGTCATGACCTCGCGGACCCGCTGCGAACGGTCGGTCTCGAAGGCCATGTCGCGGTTGGTGACGATGCCGAGCAGCTTCTTGTTGCCGTCGGTCACGGGCACGCCGCTGATGCGGAACTTGGCGCAGAGCGCGTCGGCCTCGGCGAGCGTGGCGTCCGGGTGCACGGTGATCGGGTCGGCGACCATGCCGGACTCGGAGCGCTTCACCAGGTCGACCTGGTTGGCCTGGTCCTCGATGGACAGGTTGCGGTGCAGCACGCCGACGCCGCCCTGACGGGCCATGGCGATCGCCATGCGGGACTCGGTGACCTTGTCCATCGCGGCCGAGAGCAGCGGGATGTTCACCCGCACGTTCTTGGAGACGTACGAGGCGGTGTCGATCTCGTCGGGTGCCATGTCCGACGCGCCGGGCAGCAGCAGCACGTCGTCGTAGGTCAGCCCGAGCGTCGCGAATTTATCGGGCACTCCGTCGACGTTGGCAGTCATGACACCTTCCCCAAATGGCCTTGATCGGTGCGGATGTCCATGCTAACGGGAAGCGCGGGGCACACATTCCACGGTACGAAGTCCTGCCGGGCTTCGTATGTTCGTACGGAAAAGGCGCCCCGCGTGTTCATGCGGGGCGCCCCGAGGCCCGTGCGACCGCGTCTACTGCTCCGCCAGCGCCCGGAGTCTGCTCAGCGCCCGGTGCTGGGCCACCCGGACCGCACCCGGCGACATCCCCAGCATCTGTCCGGTCTCCTCGGCCGTGAGCCCCACCGCGATCCTCAGCAGCAGCAGCTCGCGCTGGTTCTCCGGGAGGTTGGCCAGGAGCTTCTTGGCCCACTCGGCGTCACTGCTGAGCAGGGCGCGTTCCTCGGGGCCGAGGGAGTCGTCGGGGCGCTCCGGCATCTCGTCCGAGGGGACGGCCGTCGATCCGGGGTGGCGCATCGCGGCCCGCTGGAGGTCGGCGACCTTGTGGCCGGCGATGGCGAAGACGAACGCCTCGAACGGCCTTCCGGTGTCCTTGTAGCGCGGCAGCGCGAGGAGGACGGCGACACAGACCTCCTGCGCCAGGTCCTCCACGAAGTGCCGCGCGTCGCCCGGCAGCCGGGACAGACGGGTGCGGCAGTAGCGCAGCGCCAGGGGGTGGACATGGGCGAGCAGATCGTGCGTGGCCTGCTCGTCCCCGTCGACCGCGCGATGCACGAGCGCACCGATCACTGTCGTCTCGTCGTCGCGCATCGGTCCATGGTGCCTTGCGGCCGTCCGGTCCGTGGCGCCACGTCCATGGTTGTGCACCGAAGCGTTATGAGCAGGTGCGCCGGAACTCATCTCCTGCGCCCTCCCCTCCCGCTCGTTCGACTGCTCCCCTAGGAACTCCACACCTCAAGGATGCGGCATCCGCGGCGAAACGAGCAGCGGGCACCCGGCGGATCGTCTCGTCACCCCCGCCGGCCGTGCGGCAGGCGGGGCTCCTCCCTCGTGGGGGACCACCCCCGGCACGGTCCACTCAGCGGACCAGACCCCAGCGGAAGCCGAGCGCCACCGCGTGCGCGCGGTCCGAGGCGCCGAGCTTCTTGAACAGGCGCCGGGCGTGGGTCTTGACCGTGTCCTCGGAGAGGAACAGCTCGCGACCGATCTCGGCGTTGGAGCGGCCGTGGCTCATGCCCTCCAGGACCTGGATCTCCCGGGCGGTGAGCGTCGGCGCGGCACCCATCTCGGCGGAGCGCAGCCGGCGCGGGGCGAGCCGCCAGGTCGGGTCGGCGAGGGCCTGGGTGACCGTGGCACGCAGCTCCGCGCGGGAGGCGTCCTTGTGCAGATAGCCCCGTGCGCCGGCGGCGACCGCGAGGGCCACGCCGTCCAGGTCCTCGGCGACGGTCAGCATGATGATGCGCGCCCCGGGGTCGGCGGACAGCAGCCGCCGTACGGTCTCGACGCCGCCCAGGCCGGGCATGCGTACGTCCATCAGAATCAGGTCCGAGCGGTCGGCCCCCCAGCGGCGGAGGACTTCCTCGCCGTTGGCCGCCGTGGTCACGCGCTCGACGCCGGGCACGGTCGCCACCGCGCGGCGCAGCGCCTCTCGGGCAAGCGGGGAGTCGTCGCAGACGAGGACGGATGTCATGGCCGCCCTCCGCAGCTGATGCGCGTCACCTTGAGCCTCCAGGCTGGTACGAAATCGTCACCTGTGCGGTCGACACTCACGAGCGGACACGAACGCCCGCCCGAGCGCTTGTTCCTTCAACCGCCTCCGCCCGTCTCAACGACGGTCACTCGAAAGAGTTACGGGATGGCTGGCCACCTTCGGCACTCTACGTGAGGGGGCGGACACGGTGCAGACATGCGCGATGGACCCTCAACGTTTCATCACAACCTATGCCCCATTCAGACGTTTTTGTTCCCATTTATTGGTGTCTGAGGCTAGATTCGCAATGAGTCATATTTTCATCTCCTTAGATAGTCGATGTACGGTCATGGGCAACATCTCCTCCCAGAACGGCAACAAGGGGACACGCAATGGCAGATTTCTCCCGCCTTCCCGGACCGAACGCTGATCTGTGGGACTGGCAGCTCCTCGCGGCCTGCCGTGGGGTCGACAGCTCGCTCTTCTTCCATCCCGAAGGAGAACGCGGTGCGGCACGGAGCGCTCGTGAGAACTCGGCCAAAGAGGTCTGCATGCGATGCCCGGTACGCGCGCAGTGCGCGGCCCACGCCCTGGCGGTGCGCGAGCCGTACGGCGTGTGGGGCGGACTGACCGAGGACGAGCGCGAGGAGCTCATGGGCAGGGCCCGGCACCGGTTGGTGACGGCGTCCGCGTCCAGTGGCGACAGCGGTTCGGATACCTGAAAGAACGTTTCTTCAGCGCGTGGCGCTAGCGCAAGGCCGCTCCGGCCAGCCGGTCCAGCGTCGCCGCGACCGTGGGCACAAGGGCCAGGTCGGGCAGGGTGAGCGCCACGATCTCCCGGTGCACCACCGGCTCGACCGACACCGTGCGCACCCCCTTGGGGCGTACGGACTCCACGGCCAGCTCCGGCAGCACGGCCACGCCCAGCCCCGCACCCACCAGCCCCACCACCGCCGGGTAGTCGTCGGTCGCGAAGTCGATACGGGGCGTGAAGCCCGCGCTCTCGCAGACCCGCACCAGTTGCCCCCGGCAGCGCGGGCAGCCGGCGATCCAGGATTCCCCTGCCAGTTCCCCGATGCCGATGGAGCGCGCGCGGGCCAGCCGGTGCCCCTGCGGGACTAGCCCGACGAGCCGGTCGGTGAGCAGGGGGCGCACGACCAGGTCGTCCCACTCCCCCTCCTCCGCTCCCAGTGCGCCCTCATAGCGGAAGGCCAGCGCGATGTCGCAGTCGCCGTCGCGCAGCATCCCGACCGACTGCGGCGGCTCAGCCTCCTCCAGGGAGACCCGGGTGCCGGGATGATCGGCGCGCAGAGCCGCCAGGGCGGTGGGCACCAGGGTGGAGCTGCCGCTGGGGAAGGAGACCAGGCGGACCCGTCCGGCGCGCAGCCCGGCGATGGCGGCGACCTCCTCCTCCGCCGCGGTGAGCCCGGCGAGGATGCCGGCCGCGTGCCGTACCAGCGCCTCGCCCGCCTGCGTCAGCCGCATCTCCCGGCCGGTGCGGACCAGCAGCGGGGTGCCGACGGAGGCTTCGAGCGCCTTCATCTGCTGGCTGACGGCGGGCTGGGTGCAGCCGAGTTCCCGGCCGGCGGCGGAGAAGGAGCCGGTGGTGGCGACGGCGCGCAGGACACGGAGATGACGGGCCTCGATCACGCGGTCGAGCATAAGCGGGGCTTGGACCGCGTGCCGGATATTGCGTCGACGCTTTGACCGTCCGCGCCTACGGTGCCGGTATGAAGCTTCTGTCACTGAATGTGGGCCGGGCCCGAGCCGTCGACGTCGTGGAGGAGTCGAAGAAGGTCTCGGGCATCGACAAACGGCCGGTGGACGGGCCGGTGCGGGTGGCGGCGCCCGGCCCCAGGGGGGTCGGCGCCAGCGGGGTGGCCGGGGACTCGGTGTGCAACACCGAGCACCACGGCGGCGACGACCAGGCGGTCTACGCCTTCGCCCGGGAGGACCTGGACGGCTGGGAGCGCGAACTGGGCCGCGCTCTGCCCAGCGGGGTCTTCGGCGAGAACCTCACCACCGAGGGCCTCGACGTCTCCGGCGCCCTCGTCGGCGAGCGCTGGCGGATCGGCTCCGAGGTGGTCCTGGAGGTCACCTCCAGCCGCGTCCCCTGTCTCAACTTCCAGCGCCACCTGGGCGAGCGGGGCTGGGTCAAGCGCTTCACGCGCCAGGGCGCGCCCGGCGCGTATCTGCGGGTGATCCGGCCGGGCGAGATCAGCGCGGGCGACCCGGTCGAGATCGTCCACCGGCCCGACCACGACGTCACCGTGGCGCTCGTCTTCCGCGCCGTGATGGATCAGCACTCCCTGCTGCCGCGGCTGTTGGCGGCGGGCGAGGCCCTGCATCCGGAGGTGCTGGAGATCGCGCGGAAGTACGTGGCGGCGCAGGGGTGACGGGCCGGTGCGATGCGGGGTGCCGGTGAAGGTGCCACGGCGGTGCGGGTGTTCACCGAGGTGTCGGCGAAGTCGCTGGTGAACGTGCGGTGGAGCCATCGGACCCGTGCGGTCCCGGTCACTACGCTTGGGCCATGACAACGGCTCTGATTACGGGATCGACCGCGGGGATCGGCGCCGCCTTCGCACGGCGGCTGGCGGCGGACGGGCACAACCTGGTGCTGGTGGCGCGGGACACCAAGCGGCTGCGGGAGCAGGCGACCGAGCTGCACGACCGGCACGGCATCGAGGCGGAGGTGCTGACGGCGGACCTCGCGGAGGACGACGGCATCGAGACGGTGGCGCGGCGGCTGGCGGACCGCAAGAACCCGGTCGACCTGCTGGTCAACAACGCGGGCTTCGGCAACAAGGGTCGTTTCCTCGACGTCTCCATGGCCGACGAGCTGCGGATGCTCAAGGTCCACTGCGAGGCGGTCCTGCTTCTGACCTCGGCGGCCACCGAGGCCATGCGCGAGCGCGGTCGGGGCGGTGTGGTGAACGTGGCGTCGGTGGCGGCCTTCGTGCCGCGCGGCACGTACGGGGCGTCGAAGGCGTGGGTCGTGCAGTTCACGCAGGGCGCCGCGCGGGATCTGGCCGGGACCGGGGTGCGGCTGATGGCACTGTGCCCCGGCTTCGTCCGTACCGAGTTCCACGAGCGGGCCGGCATGGGCACGGACAACATCCCTTCCTGGATGTGGCTCGACGCCGACAAGCTCGTCACCGCCGCGCTCGCCGATCTCTCCCGCGGCAGGTCCGTCTCCGTTCCGGACCCCCGCTACAAGGCGCTGATGGGTGTGGTGAAGGTGATGCCGCGCGCCCTGCTGGGCGGGATCAGCTCGAAGACGGGCCGGAAGTACGGGCCGCAGTAGCCGTCCCCCGGACGGCCCAGCGAGTGGGGGCGGCGGCCCGGCGCGACAATGGAGCTGTTCATCCGGACCCAGGGGGGTCAAAGGCGGTGTGTCATGACATTCGTGCAGCTCATCGACTGCAGGACCAGCAGGTTCGACGAGATGAACCGGCTGATGGACACCTGGGTGGAGCAGACCAAGGGGAAGCGGACCGCGACACACAGCGTGATCGGGAAGGACCGCTCGGACGGCTCGCACTTCGTGGAGATCGTGGAGTTCCCCTCGTACGAGGAGGCGATGCGGAACTCCGGGCTGCCGGAGACGGAGCGGATCTTCCAGGAGATGGTGGCGCTGTGCGACGAGATGCCCACGTTCACCGATCTGGACGTGGTGCGCGACGAGCAGTTGTACGCGGCCACCGCGCGGCGGTTCCTCGCGACCATCGCCAAGAAAGGGGAGCTGCCGCCGCTCGACGATCTGCTCGTGGAGGACTACCACGACCACGTTCCCTCCGAGGAACCGGACGCCATCGGGATGGACGCGTTCAGGAGGACGGTCGAGGAGTGGCGGGGCGGGTTCGACTTCGAGTTCACCGTGGAGGATCAGATCGCGCAGGGTGACCGGGTGTGCACGCGGTGGTCGTGGGACGCGACGCACAAGGGGGACTTCGTCGGGATCCCGGCCACTGGGCGGACGGTCCGGATGACGGGGACGCTCGTGCACCGGTGCACGTCCGAGGGGAAGATCGCCGAGGGTTGGTGGGAGTACGACCGGCTGGGGCTGATGGGGCAGTTGGGCGCGCTGGACGATCTGGAGAAGTAGGCGGGGACGCGGACGCGGGAAGGCCCGGCACCCCGAGGGGTGCCGGGCCTTCGCCTACGGCTTACCGACGTCGTACGTCAGTGGGCGTGGCCGTGACCGCCGTGGCCCGCCTCGGCCGGCTCCTCTTCCTTCTTCTCGACGACCAGGGTCTCGGTCGTCAGGAGGAGGGAGGCGATGGAGGCGGCGTTCTCCAGGGCGGAGCGGGTGACCTTGACCGGGTCGATGACGCCGGCCTTGACCAGGTCGCCGTACTCGCCGGTGGCGGCGTTGAAGCCCTGGCCCTTGTCGAGCTCGGCGACCTTGGAGGTGATGACGTAGCCCTCCAGGCCAGCGTTCTCGGCGATCCAGCGCAGCGGCTCGACGGCGGCCTTGCGGACGACCGCGACACCCGTGGCCTCGTCGCCGGTCTTGCCGAGGTTGCCCTCGAGGACCTTCACGGCGTGGACGAGCGCGGAGCCACCACCGGAGACGATGCCCTCCTCGACCGCGGCGCGGGTCGCGGAGATGGCGTCCTCCAGACGGTGCTTCTTCTCCTTCAGCTCCACCTCGGTGGCGGCGCCGACCTTGATGACGCACACGCCGCCGGCCAGCTTCGCGAGGCGCTCCTGGAGCTTCTCGCGGTCCCAGTCGGAGTCCGTGTTCTCGATCTCGGCCTTGATCTGGGCGACGCGGCCCTGGACCGCACCGGAGTCACCGGCGCCGTCGACGATCGTGGTGTCGTCCTTGGTGACGGTGACGCGGCGGGCGGAGCCGAGCACGTCCAGGCCGACCTGGTCGAGCTTGAGGCCGACCTCCTCGGAGATGACCTCGGCGCCGGTCAGCGTCGCCATGTCCTGCAGCATCGCCTTGCGACGGTCGCCGAAGCCGGGGGCCTTGACCGCGACCGCGTTGAAGGTGCCGCGGATCTTGTTGACGACCAGGGTCGACAGGGCCTCGCCCTCGACGTCCTCGGCGATGATCAGCAGCGGCTTGGAGGCGTTGGCCTGGATGACCTTCTCCAGCAGCGGCAGCAGGTCGGCGATGGCGCCGATCTTGCCCTGGTGGATGAGGATGTACGGGTCGTCGAGGACGGCCTCCATACGCTCCTGGTCGGTGACGAAGTACGGCGAGAGGTAGCCCTTGTCGAAGGCCATGCCCTCGGTGAAGTCCAGCTCCAGACCGAAGGTGTTGGACTCCTCGACGGTGATGACACCGTCCTTGCCGACCTTGTCCATCGCCTCGGCGATGAGCTCGCCGACCTGCTGGTCCTGAGCGGACAGCGCGGCGACGGCGGCGATGTCGGACTTCTCCTCGATCGGACGGGCCGTGGCGAGCAGGTCCTCGGAGACCGCGGCGACGGCGGCGTCGATGCCCTTCTTCAGGGCGGCCGGGGAGGCACCGGCGGCGACGTTCTTCAGGCCCTCGCGCACCAGCGCCTGGGCGAGCACGGTGGCGGTGGTGGTGCCGTCACCCGCGATGTCGTTGGTCTTGGTCGCCACCTCCTTCACCAGCTGGGCGCCGAGGTTCTCGTACGGGTCCTCGACCTCGACCTCGCGGGCGATGGTCACACCGTCGTTGGTGATGGTGGGGGCGCCGAACTTCTTGTCGATGACGACGTTGCGGCCCTTGGGGCCGATCGTCACCTTGACCGTGTCGGCAAGCTTGTTGACGCCGCGCTCGAGGGCGCGACGGGCGTCCTCGTCGAACTTCAGGATCTTCGCCATGGGAGCGGTTCAGCCCTCTCGGAAAACGTGGGTGAAACGAACTGCGCCCCCGACGCCCGGCTTGTTAGTGGTCGCGGGGGCCAAGGGCGCAGCTCAAAAGCAAGGTGCTTCGGTGAGGAAGCGGGTGAATTACTTCTCGACGATCGCGAGCACGTCGCGAGCCGAGAGGACGAGGTACTCCTCGCCGTTGTACTTCACCTCGGTGCCGCCGTACTTGCTGTACAGCACGATGTCGCCGACGGAGACGTCGAGCGGCAGCCGCTGGCCGTCCTCGAAGCGGCCCGGACCGACGGCGAGGACGACGCCCTCCTGGGGCTTCTCCTTCGCGGTGTCCGGGATGACCAGGCCAGAGGCGGTGGTCTGCTCGGCGTCGAGCGGCTGGACCACGATGCGGTCCTCGAGCGGCTTGATGGCAACCTTGGAGCTGGTGGTCGTCACGATCCGACCTCCCCCTTCGGAGATCTCACGGGGTTAACTGTCTGAGGTGGCGACCAGGTGGATCCGTCGTCGCGGGTGCCGGACCTGCCCGTCGCGTTGTTGGCACTCTCCAGGGGGGAGTGCCAGACCTGAGACTATGACCGCGATTAGCACTCGGTCAAGCGGACTGCTAATCGAGCGGGTTGTGGCGGTCGGTCGTCGCGGTGTCAGAGGTAGTCCTCCAGGCGGCCGACCGTCAGTCCCTGCTCCTGGATGCGGCGCAGCAGCCGGGTCGTCATCTCCGTGAGAGTGGTGCCCTTGAGCTGGTCGGGGCCCCGGAAGCCGGCGAGGACGATGTCGCCCGGGCGGAGGCGGTCGCCGACGGCGTAGCGGAGGTCGTGGATCTGCATGGAAGCGCGCCACAGGACCACCGCGGAGAGGCCGCAGTCGGCGGCGGCGCGGAGCGTGGTGGTGTCGTAGACGCCGTAGGGCGGGCGGAAGAGGGTCGGCCGGACGCCGAAGCGCTGTTTGAGCTTGTGCTGCTGGCCGCAGATCTCGGCGCGCTGCCCGGCGTACGGCAGGCCGCGCAGGGCGGTGTGGTCGAGCGTGTGGTTCTGCACGGTGGCGCCGACCGCCCGCAGCCGTGCGAAGTGGCCGTACCCGGGCCCCACGACGCTGTCCGTCAGGAACATGCTCACCGGCAGCCGCAGCTCGCGCACCATGTCGACGAACCGGGGGTCCTTCTCGGCCCCGTCGTCGTACGTCAGGAAGACGACCTTGTCCCGGGTCGGCACCCGGTCCACGACCGGCGGCAGCCCCGGCCCCGCCGCGCGGGGCGCCGGGGACCGGTGGGGCTTCTCGGGCGCGGGGGCGAGGGGGGCGGGGAGGCCCCAGCGGCGGTAGGGGGGTGACGAAGGGTGGGGGTGGGGGCGTGCGGGGGTGTGCGCGCCGGAGTGGGGAGGTGCGGGGCGGGGCTGCACCGGCCCGCCCGCACCCGGGCGCGGGACGGTGGGTCCGGATGCCGACGGGGCGGCCGCGCACCCGGTGAGGAGCAGAGCGGTCAGGGCCGTGAGGGCGGCGACGGCGGCGAGGGCGGTCGCGCCCAGGGGGCGGGGGGCTGACGTCCGGGCGTCGGTGACGCCCCGCGCACGACCTGAGCCCCGCGCACGACCTGCACTCCCCGCGCGTTCTACGCCCCACTCACGGGCGGTGCTCCACGGACGGCCCGCACGCCGCCCACGGGCCGCGCTCCCGTCACGGCCCGCGCCCCGCCCACGACGTGCACCCCACCCACGGCGTACGCCCAGCGCACGACGTACGCCCAGCGCACCCGGACCGCGTCCCCCGCCCCGAACAGGTCTCCTCCCGTCCCGCGCAGGTCCCGGCCCGCCCCCGTAGGCCCTCACAGGTAGTCCTCCAGCCTCGCCACCGCGTACCCCTCGGCGGTGACCAGGTTCAGGAAGCGGCGGATCATGTCGGGCATGGTGCCCTTCCAGTCGGACGTGCCCCGGAAGTGGCTGAGGACGATGTCGCCGGGGCGGAGTTCGCGGTCCGACTCGCGGTAGTCCCAGCGGTCGACGAAGACCTCCTCGTTCCAGAGCGGGACGGCCTTGACCCCGCAGGTCGCGGCGGCGCGCAGGGTGTCCCGGTCGTAGCTGCCGTACGGCGGCCGGAAGAGGGTGGGCCGGGTGCCGTACCGCTTCTCCATCACGTCCTGCATGCCGCAGATCTCGTGCTTCTGCGCGGCGTAGGAGAGCGGGGGCAGGTGGCGGTGGCGGAGGGTGTGGTTGTGCAGGGCGACGCCACGGTCCCGCATCCGTGCGAAGTAGCCGTAGTCCTCCTTGATCAGGTAGTCGCTGAGGAAGGCGGTGTACGGGATCCGCAGGTCGGTCATCATCCGCAGGAACGCGGGGTCCTTCTCGGCGCCGTCGTCGATGGTGAGGAAGACGACCTTGTGGCGGGTGGGGACGGTGGTGAAGACCGGGGGCAGGCCGTCCTCCGCGTGCCCGTCGACCTCGAACCCCTCACGGGTCCTGAGTTCCGGCTTCCGTACCGGCGGCGCGGGAGCGCTCAGCGGCACCTTCGCCAGCCCCCAGTGCTTCGCGGCGGCGACCCGCGCGGCCTGCGCCCGGCGCACCTTCCCGGCGTACGCGTCGAGAGCCCGTGCCGCGGGCGCGTCGAGGCGCCGCTGTCCGTCCTGTCGCGCCCCGCGCTGCTGGCCGTGGGCGGGTTCGGCGGTCCCTGCGGCCTCTCCGGCCTCGGCCGCCCCTCGCCGCCCGGCGGAGCCCCGCTCCGGGCCCTCCTCGGCGCCTCCCCCGCCGCATCCGGACATCACGGCCGCGGCGGCGAGCAGCGCGATGCCGCCCCGGACACCGCCACACCCCCCGAGAAGCCCCGCCCGCTTCGCACTCTTTACATCATTTTGTCGTACGAATCGCATGGCGCCGCATCCTCGCAGGGCGGCCCGCCTCCACCGCCCCGACACCGCCACGGTCCCCCGACCATCCACCGACTGGCCCACACCGCCCTCCCTCGGTCCCGTACCTCCCTCTCCCTGGCCCGGACCGCCCTCCCCCTGGCCCCGGCGCCGTCCGCCTGACCGACAATGACCCGGTGAACGACCTCGACCCCGCCACCTTCCTCACCCCCCTCCTCACGCCCGAGGGCCGCGCCCTCCTCGACGAGGTGCGCGACACCGAGCCGGCCCGGGAGCTGGCCGTGGCGACCCGGCTGCGCCGCGACCACCCGGCCGAACTGGTCTCGGCGGCGCTGGCCCAGGCCCGGCTGCGGCAGCGGGCGGCGGCGAAGTTCGGCGCGGCGGACGCGGGGCGGATGTTCTTCACGCCGAACGGGGTCGAGCAGTCGACCAGGACGAGCGTGGCGACGTACCGGGCCGAGCGTCTCCGGACGCTGGGCGTGCGGTCGGTCGCCGATCTGTGCTGCGGGATCGGCGGGGACGCGATCGCGTTCGCGCGCGCCGGGGTCCGGGTGCTGGCCGTCGACCGCGACCCGCTGACCGTGGCGGTGGCCCGCGCCAACGCCGACGCGCTCGGACTGGCCGAGCTGATCGAGGTGCGTGAGGCGGATGTGACGGAGGTGGACACGGACGGGTACGACGCCGTGTTCGTCGACCCGGCCCGGCGTTCCTCCAAGCGCGGCCGGATCTTCGACCCTGAGGCCTACTCCCCGCCCTTGTCCTGGGCCGTGTCGGCCGCGCTGAAGGCGCCGCTCGGCGCGTTGAAGATCGCGCCGGGCATCCCGCACGAGGCGATTCCCCCGGAGGCCGAGGCCGAGTGGATCTCCGACGGCGGGGACGTGAAGGAGGCCGTGCTCTGGTTCCGGGCGGACGGGACGCCGGGGGCGCGGCAGGCGATGCTGCTGCCCGCCGGGGCGGGTGTCCGCGCCACCCCCGCGACGATGCTGCCCGACCCCCCGGTCCGCCCGGTGGGCCGGTACCTGTACGAGCCCGACGGTGCCGTCATCCGCGCCCACCTGGTCGCCGAGGTCGCCGAGGAACTGGCGGGCGGGCTGATCGACCCCACGATCGCCTACGTCACGGCCGACGAGCACCGTGTCACCCCGTACGCGACGGCGTACGAGATCACCGACCGACTGCCCTTCAACGTGAAGAAGCTGAAGGCCCTGCTGCGCGAGCGGGAGGTCGGCATCCTCACGGTGAAGAAGCGGGGGTCGGCCGTCGAACCGGAGGAACTGCGCAAGAAGGTCAAGCCGCAGGGCCGCAACTCGGCCACGGTCTTCCTGACCCGGGTAGCCGGAGCCCCCACCATGCTGATCGGCCACCCGGCGTAGGGGGCGGGCTCCGCCGGGGGTTCCGCCGGGGGTACAGCCGAGGGGTTCCGCCGGGGCGTGCCGCGCGACGTCGCCGCCTGCGGGGCTGCAGGTCGCGCGGCTGTCCCGGCCATCGCCGCGGCCCGACGCGATCGCCGGGACGAGCCGCAGGGGCCCGAGGAGCCGCACGCTGGGCCGTGTCGGGCACGACCCGCACCCTCAGGGCGCGGCGGGACCACGGCTCGCCCCACTCCTCGTCCCGCCCCTCAGACCCCTTCACCGGCCCCTTCACCGGCCCCTGGGGCATCTTCCTCCGCCCGTGCCAGCAGCAGTTCGCGCTCGCGTTCGTTGCGGGTCAGGTCCGCCGCTCGCAGGAACTCCGCTCTGGCCTCCTCCGTGCGGCCCAGGCGGCGGAGCAGGTCTCCTCGGACGCTCGGGAGCAAGTGGTAGTCACGCAGGGCCGGTTCGGCGGTGAGGGCGTCCACGATCTCCAGGGCGGGGCCGGGCCCCTCTGCCATCGAGACGGCGACCGCGCGGTTCAGTTCGACCACGGGCGACGGGGCTCGGGCTGCCAGCAGGGCGTACAGGGTGGCGATCCTCGCCCAGTCCGTCTCCTCGTAGGTGTGCGCCTGCGCGTGGCACGCGGCGATGGCCGCCTGGAGGGCGTACGGGCCGGGTGCGCCGTGCGCGGCGGCGGTGGCGCGGCCGAGCGCGGTGAAGCCCCGGGCGATGAGAAGGCGGTTCCAGCGACGGCGGTCCTGGTCCCGCAGCAGGACCGGCTCCCCGGCGGGCCCCGTGCGGGTCGCCGCCCGCGACTCCTGAAGCTCCAGCAGCGCCACCAGGCCGTGCACTTCGGGCTCCTTGGGCATCAACTGGGCCAGGACGCGCGCCAGTCGGAGGGCGTCCTCGCAGAGCGCCGGGCGCAGCAGGTCGTCGACGGCGGTGGCCGCGTACCCCTCGTTGAAGATCAGGTAGATGACTTCGAGCACCGAGTCGAGGCGGGCCTCGCGGTCGGGGCCGTACGGCACCTCGAAGGCGACGTTCTTCGTGGCCAGCGTGCGCTTGGCGCGGACGACGCGCTGGGCGATCGTCGGCTCGGGGGTCAGGAAGGCGCGGGCGATCTCGGTGGTGGTCAGGCCGCCGAGGAGGCGCAGGGTGAGGGCGATGCGGGCCTCGGCGGACAGCACCGGGTGGCAGGCCGTGAAGACCAGGCGGAGCAAGTCGTCGTCGATGTCGTCCGGGTCGGACGGCTGATCGAGGTACGGTCCCGCCGACTCCAGGTCCCGCCCCACCTCGGCGAGCTTGCGCGCGTACCGCTCCCGGCGGCGCACGAGGTCGATCGCCCGGTGCTTGGCCGTGGCCGTCAGCCAGGCCCCCGGTTTGTCCGGCACGCCGTCCCTCGGCCACTGCTCCAGCGCCGCGACCAGCGCGTCCTGCGCCAGTTCCTCCGCGATGCCGACGTCCCGCACGATCCGTGCGACACCGGCGATGACTCTGGGCGACTCGAGCCGGAAGACGGTCTCGATGGCCGTGTCCGGGTTCCTCTCCGAGGCTCGGCCCCTCCCCGGGTCCGGGTCGGGCGGTCTGTCCGTGGTGGGCTGTGGGGTCACAGCCCACCATCAGACACGACATCCCCGGGTCCCGAGAAGCGGCCGCCCCGCCTGCCGGACTCGGCCGGGCGGACTCGGCCGGCTCAGTCGGACGAACTCGGCCGGGCGGCTCAGCCCTCCGCGATCTCCCGCACCTCGCAGGTCACCGTCCAGTGCTCCTCGTGCACCTTCAGAAATCGCTGGGTCCACTCGATCGCCTCGGCCATGTCCTTGCACTGCATCAGCGCGTAGCCGCCGACGACCTCCTTGGACTCGGTGAACGGCCCGTCCGTCACGGAGAGCTTCCCGCCCTCCCAGCGCACCCTCTTGCCCTGAGCGGTCGGCGTCAGCCCGGCGGTGTCGAGCATGACCCCGGCCTTGGTGATCTCCTCCAGCAGCTCCCCCATCCGCTGCATCAGCTCGGGGCTGGGCCCCTCGGCGGGGGCGGTCTTCTCGTCGATCTGAACCAACGACAGATAGCGCGGCACGGTGACTCCTACGACATCGGCGGGCGGGGGCTTTCCCCGACTCTCACCTCTACGTCGAACGACCGCACCCGGGATCGACACGTCCCACGGATTTTCCGGAGAGTTTTTTCGCCCCCTCCTCGGGGGCCCCTTCACCCCTGCTTCAGCGATCCCTGTCAGGTGCACGAGCGGACACAGGCGATCAGCTGTCCGCGGAGCAGGCGTCGGCCAGGGCCTCGCCGAAGAGTCGTCCGGCGAGCTCCATGCAGCGCATCCGGGCAGGAGAGAAGTCGTAGGGCATCTTGGTGATCGCTGCGGCGGCACTCATCTCTCTGTCCTCCTCCCCTTTCAGGTCGGCGTCGTAGATCTCGAAGATCTTCTCCTCGGCCGCGTCGAGACCAGCTGCCTCGATGGCTTCGTTCAGGGCCATTTGGTGAGCGCATCGCTGTACGGCGAGCTCTTCGACGCGCGGGTCGTCGGGTTCGACGCCGTCGTCGAGAGCGGCCTCGGCCGCCTCGAGACGGTCCTCCTCGGCCCGCAGGTGGGGGTGGGTGGCCAGCACGATGAACGTGCTGGCCTGGATGGCGGCGCCCAGCGGCCCGAAGATCCGTTCCGTGACCAGCAGGGCGTCCAGATCGGAAGGGCGCAGCGCTCCCGGGGGCAGGTGGCCGAGCCGGTCCGTGACCAGTTCGGAGAGCAGCCCCAGCGGGCTGTCCAGCGCCTGCAGGCGCTGGACAGCCGCGCGGCGACGTTTGATGACGGCCTCCTGCGCCGCCAAGGTTTCCTCCAGCCTGCTCAGGACCGACTCGATGTGCGGGGCTTGGTCCGGGGCCTGGCCCGGGGCTTCGTCGCCGGCTTCGTCCCGGGCTTCGCCGAAGGCGGCCCGCATGTCGTCCAGGCTGATACCGGCATCAGCCATCTTGCGGATCCACAGCAGGCGAATCATGTCGTCATAGCCGTAGCGGCGGCGGCCGTCCCCGCCGCGCTCGGGTTCCGGCAGCAGACCGATCTCGTGGTAGTGCCGGATGGCGCGCGGGGTGGTCCCGGCGAACGCGGCGGCATCACCGATCTTGACCTGCCGGGGAGGCGTGAGAGAGGGGTACATCGCAGACAGAGCCTTTCGTGCTGTGATGACCCGACCCCACCACATGCCGCTACGGCATGTGCAACAACCTCATCCGGGTGCCACCGGAGTCAGGCCCTACGAAGGCGGCTCAGGTTCCCGCCCGGAGCCGGCCGGGTGGTCAGCTCAGGTCGGGGCGTGTGCGGCGTGCGGCGCGTGCAGGCCACCCGACTGCGGCGCACCAGACCAGGGCCGCGCATATGAAGGCCGTCGCCGCGGAGACCAGTGACCTTGTGAGGGTGTCGGGCCGTGCGCCGGAAACGAGGGCGACGGCCAAGGCGAGCGTCACGGTGATGACGGGCAGCGCACGGGGGCTCCGCGTGGCGCCTGGCGCGTCGGCCGGCGGCAGCAGCCAGGTTACGAGGCCGTAACAGGCACAGGCGAGCAAGGTGGCTCCCAGCACTTCGCTGGGCCGGTGGCCGCCCATGGTCGCGGTGGCGGCGGCGATGCAGGCGAGCCACAGCACACCGGCCGTGGCGACGTAGGGGCGGACGCGGGGGGACACCACGAGGACGACGGCGAGAGTGAACGCGGCGGGGATGACCGTGTGCCCGCTGGGAAAACCCTGATCAAGGAGATTCTCGGGCGCGCCCACCAGATCGGGGCGGGGCACGGTCGATTTGAACACCTCCTTGGCTCCGATCGCGAGAATGGCGACCCCGAGCGCCGCGCATCCCTGCCGCCAGCACCGTCGCACCAGGGTGAGGAGCACGATGACGGCCAGGCCCGCCATCACGGTGGGCTTGGCGCTCAGTTCCAGCGGCGGCAGGGGCGTCGAGCCGTAGACCGCTCCTGACAGGGGGTAGATCCATGCTGCTTCGCCACCCTGTATGCCGAGGTAGAACCACGGGTTCTCAGCTCGTTGCCCCCATGGCGTGCAGATGGCGAGCAGATAGACCGTCAGGAACCCCAGGGTGTACAGCAGAGCCGGCATCCACGGCCGTGCCGTACGCGACGGGCTGAGGCTGTCGGGGGCCTCGGGGGCCTGTTTCGAGGCCCCCGGACGGTGCGCGGGCAGGGACGGAGAATCGTGCTGGGTCATCGCTCTGTTTCTTCCGTTGGGGGGAGTTGGCACGTCTTGCGGCACGTCGCGCGGCAAGACGTGGGCCGCCGGGCTCGGCCGGCCCACCGGGGCCCGCCGTCTGCCCCTAGTCGGCGAGGGCCTGCGCCTGTCGGCGCTGGGCGGCGATCGCCAGGGCGGGGAGGGGTGCGATCAGCAGGATGAGGACGACCAGGTCCGGAAAGGACTGCATGAAGGCGTCCGGACGGACGACGATCGCCTGCGTGCGGACGAACGCGACCGCCGCGACGGGGATCAGCCACCGGTAGTCGCCGGTGGCGGCCGTCGCCGCCCACGCGGCGAGCAGCGCGGCGACTTCGAGGAGGAACAGACCGCGCTGGAAAGCCGGACTGACGGAGATGATGTGCAGGCCCCCGGCCATGAACATGGCGAGCACGACGGGGGCCAGCCAGCCGTACGAGCGGCGTCGCAGACGGCTGGGACGGCAGAGCGCCAGCACGGCGCACGCGGCGCACAGCACCCCCGCGAGAACCAGGTCACGGGCCGTTATCGGGGCGCCGAGACCGTAGTAACTCAGGCCGGCCTTGCCCTCGTCGCCGAAGAGGATGCGGCCGTCGGGCGTGGCGCCGGCCCAGATCATGGCCGCCGCGGCCGGCAGCGCGATCCACGGCCTGCCACGCAGCAGAGCGATCAGACAGCCCAGCGGGAGCAGCCCGTAGGGCAGCAGCCGTATCCGCGTGGGGCCTTCGGCCCACGGGTACCAGCCGGAGAAGCGGAAGGCCATGGCGTGCTGTCCGGGGTCGATGCGCAGGGCCCAGTGCCACACATCCTGCAAGTACGGAACCAGCGCCAGCGCGGCGAGGGCCAGGGCGGCCAGATGGATGCCGTCCAGCCACCACGGCCGTGCCGTGTCGTCGACGACGGCACGGGCGCGGGCCCGCGCCCCCGCGCGCACCAGGGCGGCGACTTCCCGCGGCGGGGGCCAGGAGCGGCCGGGATACGCCTCGGACAGGCAGGCCAGCACCTCCTCTCCCTGTCGGGATCGGTAGGGCTCGGGATAGACCGCAAGCAGCAGACGGTTCATGCCGGGGCCGCTCCGGCGTCCCGCGAGCGTCCGATGACGACGGCCGCCGCCTGCTGCATCCGCAGCGCCTCCCGGCCGAGCACCTCGGCGCCGTCCTCGGTGAGCCGGTAGTAGCGCCGCGCCCGCCCGTCCACGATCTCCTCATGGCCGGCGGCCACCAGCCCGGCCCGCTCCATCCGCTCCAACGCGCCGTAGAGAGTGCCGACAGCGATCCGGAGCCGCCCGTCGGTGGCCTGCTCGGCGGCCTTGATGATGCCGTAACCGTGCAACGGACCATCCATGAGCGCGGCAAGGATGAAGTACTGCGGTTCCGTCAGAGGCGGACTCTGTCTGGTCATGCATCGAGCATATATCGAGCTACGAAATATATCTGCCAGTCGGAAGATCACCCCCCGACGGGCATGCCGCGGGTCCGGCACACCGCCTACCGGAGCGGCGCTCCGGCCGGACAACTCCGGTACGGCGACGGCTCGCCGGGTCCCGCCGCTGCCCGCCGGTTCCGCGACTGCTCCACGCTCTCCCGAACCCACCCGACCGTCAGGGAAGCAGCGACTCCCACAGCCGCTTCGCCTCCGGCTCGTCCGCCACCACCCGGTTGCGGTCGTACGGGGCCGTGACCACCGGCATCATCACGGTCCTCGTGCCGGCGGAGGACAGGCCCCGCACACTCTCGCCCAGCCTCGTCAGTTCGGTGAGGGAGTCCAGGCCGGTGTCCGTCGTCAGGCTTCCGGTGATCGCGTCGGCGGCCCGGTAGAGCTGGGCCGGGTTGGTCAGCAGGTCGGTCGAGGAGATCTGGTCCAGAAGGGCCTTGACCAGTTTCTGCTGGAGGCCGATGCGGCCGAGGTCGCTGCCGTCGCCGATGCCGTGCCGGGTGCGGGCCAGGGCGAGGGCCTGCTCGCCGTCCAGGTGGTGGGTGCCGGCCCGCAGACTCAGATGGCTGTCCTCGTCGTCGATGTCCTCCTCCGTCGTGACCGTGACGCCGCCGAGGGCGTCGACGAGCTTCGCGAAACCGCCGAAGTCGATCTCGACGTAGTGGTCCATGCGGACGTCCGTCATCGACTCGACGGTCTTCACCGCGCAGACCGGACCGCCGACCGCGTACGCGCTGTTGAACATCACGTCGTACGCCACGGCCGTCGAACCGCCCGACTCCAACGGGCAGGACGGGCGGGTGACGAGGGTGTCCCGGGGAATGCTGACGACCGTCGCCCCGGTGCGGCCCTCGTCGAGGTGGACGACCATCGCCGTGTCCGAGCGCGCCCCCGCCCCCTCACCACCGCCGCCGAGCTTCGCGTTCTCCTTGCCGCTGCGGGAGTCGGAGCCGAGGACGAGGATGTTCAGGGCGCCGCTCGGTGGGGCCTCGGTGGTGGCCGACGCGGACGGCTCCGGGGAGGAGCGGACCTTCGCGGGGCGGTTGTCGCCGAGGGCGGCGTCGATGTCGACGCTGTGGATGTTGTCGTTCAGCCGCCAGAAGGCCCAGCCCGCCCCGCCCGCGCCGACCACGAGGATCCCGGCGAGCAGCCCCCCGGCGATCTTCAGCCGGCGCCGCCGTCCCCCCGGGTCCCCGCTGCCGCCCCCGAACGCGCTTTCTTCACCATTCACGCACAGGAACTTACGTCCGAATTGTTACGGACAGAACCTCATGCCGCCGTTCCTTCGGAAATTCTCAGACTTCTCAGCCCTCTGCAGTCACGCTCAGCCCAGCGTCACCGTCGGCACGGGATTGCTCCCGCTCCAGGTGCCGTTGAAGCCGAAGGTCGCCGAACCGCCGCTCGGTACGCTCCCGTTCCAGGAGGCGTTGGAGCAGCTGACCGCCGCGCCGGTCTGGGCGCAGCTCGCGTTCCAGACCTGGCCGACCTGCTGCCCCGCCCCGAACGTCCAGGTGACCCGCCAGGAGGAGAGCGAGGACCCGGCGTCGCAACGGACGGTCACATTGCCGGTGAAGCCGCTGTTCCACTGGTTCGCGACGCTGTACGAGGCCGCGCAGCCGTTCGGGGTCGGCGGGGGCGTGGTGCCCGTCCCGCCGAGACCGGTCGCGATGCCGTAGTACGCCGGTTTGGGCACGTAGTTCTCGTCGTACGGGGTGGCCGCTCCCTCGCCCGGGAACGTGTCGGGGATCCAGGAGTCGGAGTCGGTGAAACCCCAGACGGTGACGCCGGTGCAGCGGGTCACGGCGACGCAGGCCTTCACCACGGCGTCGTACTCGGTGCGCTGCTGCGCCAGCTTGGCGGCGGTTGCCGGGAGTTGCATACGGATGTCGAGCTCGGTGATGGCGACGTCCAGGCCGAGGTCGGCGAAGCGCTGGATGTTCTGCTGCAGCGTGGAGGGGACCTGTCCGAGGATCAGGTGGGCCTGGAGGCCGACCCCGTCGATGGGGACGCCGCGCGCCTTGAGGTCCCGGACCAGGTTGTAGAGGGCGGTGCTCTTCGCGTTGACGCCCTCGACGTTGTAGTCGTTGATGTAGAGCTTGGCGGCCGGGTCGGCGGCACGGGCGGCGGTCAGGGCCTGGGCGATGTAGTCGGCGCCGAGGCCGTCGTACCAGAGGGTCTCGCGGTAGGTGCCGTCCTCGTCGAAGGGTTCGTTGACCACGTCCCAGGCGGCGAGGCGGCCCTTGTAGCGGCCGACCTCCAGGGCGATGTGGTCGGTCATCAACTGGCTGAGCTGGGCGGGGGGCCAGGTCCCGTTGGTCAGCCAGTTCGGGTTCTGGCTGTGCCAGACGAGGGTGTGGCCGCGCACGTCCTGGCCGTGCGCCTCGGCGAAGTCGACGATCCGGTCGGCCTCGGTCCAGTCGAAGGTGCCCCGGGTGGGTTCGACCGAGCCCCACTTCATGGCGTTGCCGGGGGTGAGCCAGTTGAACTCGCGGGCCGTGATCTCGCCGTAGGTGCCGGTGAGTTTCGAGCCGGTCACCGCGGTGCCGATCGCCTTGTTCTTGGCGGCGGCCAGGTCACGCAGGGGCGGGTCGGCGGCGTGGGCGGTGGGGGCCGTGACCAACAAGGCGGCGAGTGCCACCATGCCGGTGAGCACGGCACTCAGGGAGGGTCTCATTGCGGGTGCCTCCGAAAGTTTCGGTGGTGCATCCGATTGACTTCGGAGGAGTGTGGAGGGGGTTGCCTCGGCCGTCAACACATCAACTTCCGGACACGCGCCCGCCGGGAACGGTTCGTGGCCGGCCGGACCCGTTCGTCGCGGCTGATCACGCCCACACGGCGGAGCCGCCCGCGGATACAGCCCCGCGTCCCTGAAGGCGGCCTCGCCGCCCTTTCAGGACTGCAGGGGCGGCACCGCCGTGCTGCTCCGCACCACGAGGCTCGTCGCCAGTTCCACTCTCGTCGCCGCCGACGGGCCCGCGTCCTGGCGGCCCAGGTCCAGCACCAGGCGGGCCGCCGCCTCGGCCATCTCCATCAGGGGCTGGCGCACGGTCGTCAGCGGCGGCCCCACCCAGCGGGCCACCGGCAGGTCGTCGAAGCCGACGACGCTGAGGTCCTCCGGGATGCGCAGGCCCAGTTCGCGGGCGGCCTCGTAAAGACCGAGGGCCTGGAGGTCGTTCCCGGCGAAGACGGCGGTCGGGCGGTCCGGGCGGCGCAGCAGGTCCAGCCCCAGCCGGTAGCCCGTCTCGTGGTGGAAGTCCCCGGCCTTGATCAGGTCGGCGGCGACCGGCAGCCCGGCGGTCTCCAGGGCGGCCCGGTAGCCGTCGACCCGGGCGCGGCTGCAGATCATCCGCGAGGGTCCGCTGATGGCGCCGATCCGCCGGTGGCCGAGTTCGACGAGGTGGCGGGTGGCGGCCAGGCCCCCCTGCCAGTTGGTGGCGCCGATCGATGGCACGTCGTCGCCGGGGTCGCCCGCCGGGTCCATCACCACGAACGGGATGGAGCGGCTGGTGAGCAGGGCGCGCTGGGACTCGTCCAGCCCCGACAGGACGAGCACGACGCCGTGCGGGCGCCGGGCCGCGACCTGGTCGGCCCAGGTGCGGCCGGGGGTGAGCCGTCCCGCGCTCTCGGAGAGGACGACGCTCAGGCCCTCCTCCCGCGCGATGTTCTCCACGCCCCGGATGACCTCCATGGCCCAGGCGCTCTCCAGCTCGTGGAAGACCAGGTCGATGAGGGGGGACCGGGTCGCCTCGGCGCGTCGGCGGCGGTAGCCGTACTCGCGCAGCAGGTCCTCGACGCGGGTGCGGGTCGCGGGCGCGACGTCCGCTCGGCCGTTGAGCACCTTCGAAACAGTCGGAGCCGAGACGCCGGCCTGGCGGGCGATCTCGGCGAGCGTCGCGGTCTGCGTGGACTGCGACGAACGCGCTCTTGTCTGGATTGCCTCAGGCTTCGCGGGCTTCATGTGCGGGATCGTATCCCTGCGCGACCCCTTGACGAACCCTTTCGACGGCCATACGTTCCCGGAACATTCGAAGTGACATCCGAAACATTCGCACGTCCGAACATTCGCGAAGGGTGCTGTCATGGAGTCGAGCAGAGGCCGGTCCACCGGGGCGACCGCAGGTGGGTCCACCGGGAGCGGCGTGGACGGGTTCACCGGAAGCGGCGTGGACGGGTCCGCCGGAGGCGGCGCGGCCGGCCGGCCGTTCAGCAGGCGCTGGTTCCTCGGCGCGGGGTCCGCCTCGCTGCTCACCGCCGGGCTGGGCGCCGGTCTCACCGGCTGTGGCTCCGGCGGCGGCGCGGGCGGCGGGGACGGCAAGACGCTCACCGCGTTCGTGTACGGCGACGACGCGGTGAAGGTCCAGCAGGCGAGCGTCGACCGGTTCAACAAGTCGGCCGCGGCGAAGAAGGCCGGCGGCACCATCAAGCTCCAGAAGGTCCCCGGCTCCGACTACTCCCCCAAGCTCCGCACGGCGATGGGCTCGCCCGGCGCCCCGGACATCTTCTTCAACTGGGGCGGCGGCTCGATCAAGCCGTACGAGGACGCAGGCAAGCTCGTCGACCTCACCGACATCATCGAGGGCGACCCGGTCCTCAAGAACGGCTTCCTGCCCTCGGTCCTCTCGGCCGGCGATCTGAAGGGCCGCCACTACGGCATCCCGATGCGCGGCATGCAGCCGGTGATCCTCTTCTACAACAAGTCCGTCTTCGCCGAGCACAAGCTGCAGCCGCCCACCACCTGGGACCAACTGCTCGACAACAACGCGAAGCTGAAGAAGGCCGGGATCACCCCCTTCGCCCTCGGCGGCTCCGACCTGTGGCCCAACCTGATGTGGCTGGAGTACCTGGTCGACCGGCTCGGCGGCCCGGAGGTCTTCAAGCGCATCCAGGACGGCGACTTCGAGGGCTGGGGCGACCCCGCGATGCTCAGGGCCGCCGAACTGGTCAAGGAACTCGTCGACGACGGCGCCTTCGGCTCCAAGTTCACCTCGGTGTCGTACGTCAACGGCGGCGCCCCCGCGGTCTTCGCGCGCGGCAAGGCCGCCATGCACCTGATGGGCTCCTGGGAGTACTCCACCCAGCTCGGCAAGTTCCCGGACTTCGCCAAGAGCAACCTCGGCTGGGCCCCCTTCCCGACCGTCGAGGGCGGCACGGGCGACGTCCGCAACGTCGTCGGCAACCCCACCAACTACTGGTCGATCAACGCCCGTACGAAGAACAAGGACCTGGCCGTCGGCTTCCTCAAGGACTGCGCCTCGGAGGCGTACGCGAAGGCCCTCGTCGACAACGGTGACGTGCCGACCACCTCGAACGCGGCCGCGCTCCTCGCCTCCGCGCCGAACCCCGAGTACGCGAAGTTCCAGTACGACATGGTGCAGAAGGCACCCGCCTTCACACTCTCCTGGGACCAGGCGCTCGGCGACGGGATCGGCACCAAGATGCACACGGAGATAGGCAAGCTGTTCGCGGGCAAGTCCTCGCCGAGCGAGTTCGTGACGGCGTGCAAGGGGCTCAAGTGACCGTCACGGTCGAGAAGGCCCCGACGCCGGGAAAGGGACCGGCGGCGCGGAAGGGACCGGAGCACCGCGCGAGCCGCGCCGGCCGTCCGCACGCCGCCTGGGCCCTTCCCGGTGTCCTGTTCTTCACGTTCTTCGCGGTCGTCCCGATGGCCCTCGCCCTCTACCTCTCCTTCACCAGCTGGGACGGCCTCGGTGACCCCCGGCCCGTGGGCCTCGACAACTGGAAGAAGCTCCTCGACGACCCGCGGATGACCCAGTCCCTGTGGCTGACCGTCGTCCTGACGGTCGCCAGCTGGGTCTTCCAGACGGTCATCGCCCTGCTGCTCGGCGTCTGGGCGGCGGGCCGGCAGCGCAACCGCGCGATCCTCTCCGCGATCTTCTTCGTGCCGTTCCTGCTCTCCTCGACCGCCATCGCGATCCTGTTCTACGCCCTGCTCGACCCGAACTTCGGCATCATCCAGGCGGACACCCTGGGCTCGCAGAGCGGCGCGTTCCTCGCGATCGTCTTCGTCGGCGGCTGGCAGTTCATCCCCTTCCACACCCTGATCTACCAGGGCGGGGCTCGTCAGATCCCCGAGGTCCTCTACCAGGCCGCCGCCATCGACGGCGCCGGCCGCTACCGCCAGTTCTTCTCGATCACGCTGCCGCAGCTGCGGCACACGATCACCACGTCCACGGTCCTGATGGTCGTCGGCTCCCTGACCTACTTCGAGACGGTCCTGATCCTCACCAAGGGCGGCCCCGGCACGGACACCGCGATCCTGCCGTACCTGATGTACGAGGCCGGCTTCAAGACGTACGACTTCGGCTACGCGAGCGCCATCGCGTCGTTCCTGGTCATCGCCGCTACGGGCCTCTCACTGGTCCTGGTCCGGCTGACCGGCTTCGGCGCCATGCGCAGCACCCGCGAAGGGATGTGACGGAGTGTCACACGACACGTTGGCGCGCCCCGCGAGCACCCGACAGCCGGACGGGAGCCCGTCCACGGAGCCACCCCGGCGCCGACGGCACTGGACCCGGCGGCCCAACCCGGTGGCGGGCCTCGGCGCGTTCGTCTGGCTGGTCGTCGTCCTGATCCCGATCTACGCGATGCTGTCGGCCTCCCTCACGGGCGCGGACAAGGCATTGACGGGCAACCCCCTGAAGCCTCCCACGGACCCGACGCTCGACAACTACAACACCGTCCTCACCAGCGGCTTCGGCCATCTGCTGAGCAACACGGCGATCGTCGCGGTGTCGGTCGTGGGCATCGTCCTGGCCCTGTCCATCCCACTGGCGTACGTGGCGGTCCGCACCCGGGACCGCTGGTCGAACGCCGCCTTCCGCCTGTTCCTCCTGGGCGTGGCGATCCCGGCCCAGGCAGTGGTCGTCCCGTTGTATTTGCTGATCGCCAAACTCGACCTCTACGACACCCTCCTGGCCGTCATCCTCCCGACGGCGGCCTTCGCGATGCCCGTCTCGGTCCTGGTCCTGGTGGGCACCCTCCGGGACGTCTCCGAGGACCTGTACGAGGCGATGGCCCTGGACGGCGCGTCCCCGCTGCGGGTGCTCTTCCAGCTGACGATCCCGCTCGCCAAGGGCGGCATCAGCACGGTCGTCATCTTCTCGGCGCTCCAGGCCTGGAACGGCTTCCTCTTCCCACTGATCTTCACCCAGTCCGACGGACCCCGGGTCCTCACCCTCGGACTGTTCAACTACGTCAGCCAGTTCGGCGTGAACATCCCCGCCCTGCTCGCCTCGGTCGTCCTGTCCGGCATCCCGATCTTCGCCGTGTACCTGGTGGCGCGGCGGGCGCTGGTGGGCGGGTTGATGGGCGTGGGCGGCAAGTGACTCACCTGCTCCGGCACCCGCGACCTTCTGAAACTCGCCGACCCCTGAAGGAGTTTCATGACAACCCCTTGGCGTGACCCGGCCCTGCCCGCAGCGGCCCGGGTCGACGACCTGCTCTCCAGGATGACCCTGGAGGAAAAGACCGCGCAGCTGTACGGCGTGTGGGTGAAGAACGACGCGAACGGCGAGGACATCGCCCCCGACGAGGCGGGCATGACGGAGGCGTTCGACTTCGACGAGCTGATCACCCGGGGCCTCGGCCAGCTCACCCGGGTCTTCGGCACGGCTCCCCTCGACCCGGCCGAGGGCGCCAAGGTGCTGGCCCGCTTCCAGCGCCGCATCATGGCCGCGAGCCGTTTCGGCATCCCGGCCGTCGCCCACGAGGAGTGCCTGGCCGGTTTCACCAGCTGGCGCGCGACGGCGTACCCGGTCCCCCTCGCCTGGGGCGCGACCTTCGACCCCTCGCTCGTCGAGGAGATGGCCCGGAACATCGGCCACGACATGGCGTCGGTCGGTGTCCACCAGGGCCTGTCCCCCGTCCTGGACGTCGTCCGCGACCCGCGCTGGGGACGGGTCGAGGAGACCGTGGGCGAGGACCCGTACCTGGTGGGCACCATCGGCTCGGCGTACGTACGGGGCCTGGAGTCCGCCGGGATCGTCGCCACGCTGAAGCATTTCGCCGGGTACGCCGCCTCGGTGGGCGCCCGCAACCACGCGCCCGTGCGCGCGGGCGTCCGCGAGTTCGGCGACGTGGTCCTGCCGCCCTTCGAGATGGCGCTGCGGGAGGGCGGCGCCCGCTCGGTGATGGCGGCCTACACGGAGACCGACGGCATCCCCGTGTCGGCCGACCGGGCCCTGCTCACGGAACTCCTCCGCGACGACTGGGGCTTCACCGGCACGGTCGTCTCCGACTACTTCGGCATCGGCTTCCTGGAGACCAACCACCGGGTGGCGGGCAGCCGGGCGGAGGCCGCGCACGCCGCGCTGGCCGCCGGTGTCGACGTGGAGCTGCCGAGCCTGCGCTGCTACGGCGAGCCCCTGATCGAGGCCGTGAAGGCGGGCGAGATCCCCGAGTCCCTGGTGGACGTGGCCGCCCGCCGCGTCCTGCTCCAGAAGTGCGAACTGGGCCTTCTGGACGAGGACTGGAGCCCCGAGCCGGCCGCCCCCGCCGCCGACCTGGACCCCCCGCGCAACCGCGCCCTGGCCCGTCGCCTGGCCGAGGAGTCGGTGGTCCTGCTGGACAACCCCGGCGCCGTGCTGCCGCTCGCGCCCGACCTCAGGATCGCGGTCGTGGGCCCCCGCGCCGACGACCCGCTGGCCATGCTGGGCTGCTACTCCTTCCCGTCCCACGTCCTGCCCGCCCACCCCGGCACCGCCCTCGGCATCGAGATCCCGACCGTCCTGGACTCCCTGCGCACGGAACTCCCCGACGCGAAGATCACGTACGCCGCCGGCAGCACGGTCGACGGCGCCGACACCGACGGGTTCCCCGAGGCGGTCGCCCGTGCCTCCGAGGCCGACGTCTGCGTGGCGGTCCTCGGCGACCGCGCCGCGCTCTTCGGCCGTGGCACCTCCGGCGAGGGCTGCGACGCGGAGGACCTCCGGCTGCCGGGCGTCCAGGGGAAGCTGCTGGACGCGCTGGTCGCCACGGGCACGCCGGTGGTCCTGCTCCTCCTGACCGGCCGCCCCTACGCGCTGGGCCGCTGGAACGGCCGGCTGGCGGCCACCGTCCAGGCGTTCTTCCCCGGGGAGGAGGGCGGCCCGTCGGTGGCGGGAGTGCTGTCGGGCCGCATCTCCCCCTCCGGCCGCCTCCCGGTCAGCGTCCCGGACCGCCCCGGCGGCCAGCCGTGGACGTACCTCCAGCCGCCCATGGGCCTGCTCGGCGGCGCGAGCAGCATCGACCCGACGCCGCTGTACCCCTTCGGACACGGTCGCTCGTACACGACGTTCGCGTGGACGGACTTCGAGGACGAGGGTGTCGGGGATGAAGGGCACGACGTGTCGGTGACAGTCCGCAACACGGGTGAGCGGGCGGGCGCGGAGATCGTGCAGCTGTACCTGCACGACCCGGTGGCCTCGGTGACGCGTCCCGACATCCGCCTGATCGCCTATCAGCGGCTGGAGTTGGGGCCGGGGGATGCCTCGCGTGTCACGTTCCGCTTCCACCCCGACGTCTCGTGCTTCACGGACCGCTCAGGACGGCTCGTGGTGGAACCGGGCGCCCTGGAACTGCGCCTGGGCGCGTCGAGCACGGACATCCGCCACCGGGTGGGGCTGACGCTGGAGGGCCCGGTACGGGAGGTCGGCTCGGACCGCCGGCTGCACTGCGGGACGGAGGTCCGGACCGTGGAGAGCTGAAGTCCGCGGTTTCAGTCCGCCTGGGCCGCCGCGTGCACGACGAACGCGGCCCAGGCGGCGAGGCCGAGACCGAGGTGGGGACGGGTGGTGTCCTTGGAGTCGCGGACGTGGACGGTGGTGGGGGTGGGGGCGACCTCTATGCAGCTGTCACCCTGGTCCGTGCTGTAGCTGGCCTTGAACCAAGCGAGTTCGGCGGTAGCCACAGGGTTCCTCGCAGTCGCTCCAACAAGCTCACGGAGTCCTCCGGGGTGAGAGCCTTCGACCGCAGTTTCACATAACGCTGGTTGAGGAGAGCCATGTCCTTCGCGTCAGCGATGAGCCGACCGTTCGTCGGCGAACGCCGGCACCGACGCGGACTCACGACCCCAGCGACTCGAACCGCCACCGGTGCACGGCCCGACTGACCAACTCCCCATCCGGCTCCGGCAGTTCGGGCAGCTCGGCGTCGTACGCCGCGTCCCACCACGTGATGACCAGCACCCGGTCCTGCGGCGCCCGGAAGGTCTCGCGCCGCACCGGCCGTACGGAAAGCTCCTGGACCTGCTCCCGTGCCCAGGCGAGAAGCTCCTCTCCTCGCCCGGCCACCGCCCGCGCCTCCCACATCAGCGCGACCGTCACGAGTAAAGGTTCTCCTTGCTGACCTCGTGCACGTGATCGTGCCCATGCCCATGCCCGTGGTCATGCGCGCGCCCGGAAGCGACCCCCGGCACATGCGGATCCGTCACCGGCAGCGAAGAGTCCGCCGACAGGTCCCAGTCCGAAGCGGAGCGCCCCCGCGCGACCATCTCCGCGCCCAGCGCGGCCACCATCGCCCCGTTGTCCGTGCACAACTTGGGCCGGGGCACCCGGAGTCGGATGCCGGCGGCCTCGCAGCGTTCCTGGGCGAGGGCCCGGAGCCGGGAGTTGGCGGCGACACCGCCGCCGATCATCAGGTGGTCGACGCCCTCGTCCCGGCAGGCCCGTACGGCCTTCCTGGTCAGCACGTCCACCACGGCCTCCTGGAAGGACGCGGCGACGTCCCGCACCGGAACGTCCTCCCCGGCCGCCCGCTTGGCCTCGATCCAGCGGGCCACGGCGGTCTTCAGCCCGGAGAAGGAGAAGTCGTAGGCGGGATCGCGGGGCCCGGTCAGCCCGCGCGGGAAGGCGATGGCCGTAGGGTCCCCCTCCTTCGCGTACCGGTCGATGACCGGGCCGCCCGGGAACCCGAGGTTCAGCACGCGCGCGATCTTGTCGAAGGCCTCGCCCGCCGCGTCGTCGATGGTCGCGCCCATCGGCCGGACGTCCGACGTGATGTCCGTCGACAGCAGCAGCGACGAGTGGCCGCCGGACACCAGCAGCGCCATCGTCGGCTCGGGCAGCGCCCCGTGCTCCAGCTGGTCGACGCAGATGTGGGAGGCCAGGTGGTTCACCCCGTAGAGCGGCTTGCCCAGCGCGTACGCGTACGCCTTGGCGGCCGAGACGCCCACCAGGAGCGCGCCCGCGAGCCCCGGCCCGGCGGTGACGGCGATCCCGTCCAGGTCCTTCGCGCTCACCCCCGCTTCCTGCAGCGCGCGGTCGATGGTCGGGACCATCGCCTCCAGGTGCGCCCGGGAGGCGACCTCGGGCACCACGCCACCGAACCGGGCGTGCTCGTCGACGCTCGACGCGATCGCGTCGGCCAGCAGGGTCGTCCCGCGCACGACGCCGACGCCGGTCTCGTCGCAGGAGGTCTCGATCCCCAGGACCAGCGGTTCGTCAGCCATTGACCTTGCCATCCCTAGCCATTGATCTCGGTTCCTTGTACGGATGTGGAAGGGTCGTTGAGGCGCATGACCAGCGCGTCCACGTTCCCCGGCTGGTAGTAGCCGCGGCGGAAGCCGATCGCCTCGAAGCCGAAGCGTTCGTAGAGCTTCTGGGCGCGGACGTTGTCGACCCGGCATTCGAGCATCACCTGGGCGCACTCGAAGGCGGTGGCGGCCCGCAGCAGCTCGGTGAGGATCAGCGCGCCGAGGCCGGTGCCCCAGTGCTCCCGGGCGACGGCGATGGTCTGGACGTCGGCGGTGTCCCCGGCGGAGGCCAGACCTCCGTAGCCGACGATCCGCCCGTCCTCGTCCGGGGACACGGCGACCACGTACCGACGGGTGGCGTTCGGGCCCCGCGCGTGGGCGAGGTCCGACCAGAACATGCCCCGGGACCAGGCGTCCTCGGGGAAGAGGTCCTTCTCCAGCTCCAGGACGGGCTCGATGTCCCACCAGCGCATCTCGCGCAGCACCGAGGTCGTCACTTGGGGGTGACCACCTTGTAGTTCTTGGGGACCTGAGCGTCGGGCCGGCGCAGGTACAGCGGCCGGGGCGCCGGCAGCTCCTCGCCGGCCGCGAGCCGTTCCGCGGCGAGCGCGGCGAGGGCGGCGGCACTGACGTGCTCGGGCGCGCGGGCGTCGGTGAAGGTGTCGGGGTACAGCAGCGCGCCCGCCCCCACGGCGGGGAGGCCGGCCACCGTGTCCGCGATCTCGGCGGGCCGGTCGACGGCCGGCTCGGTCGCTCTCGTGCGCGCGTCCTCGTACCGCGCCCAGTACACCTCCTTGCGCCGGGCGTCGGTGGCGACCACGAACGGCCCCTCGACGGTCCCCTCGGCCCCGGCCGCGTACGCGAGCCCGTCGAGGGTGCACAGACCGTGGACGGGGACCCCGAGGGCGAGGCCGAAGGTGTCGGCGGTCATGAGGCCGACGCGCAGCCCGGTGTAGGGGCCGGGACCGATGCCCACGACGATGCCGGTGACGGCGTCGAGGCGGGTGCCCGCCTCGGCGAGGACCCGGTCGACGGCGGGCAGCAGGAGTTCTCCGTGGCGTCGCGCGTCCACCTGGCTCGACGAGGCGACGACATCCGTCCCGTCGTGCAGCGCGACGGTGACGGCGGGGGTGGCGGTATCCAGAGCGAGCAAGAGCACGCAAACAGCCTACGGCGCTTCGGCCCGGGCCACGGCCGACCCGGTGCACGCTCCCCCTGCTGCTACCGTCACAGCACAGACGTACTTCAAGGGCGTACGTGGGTACGAGAGGTGGGCGCAGAAGGTGGCCAGTAGCAGCTCGGGATTCGTGGCCGGGCTCACCGCGGCGGCCATCGCCGCAGTCGGTTTCCTCACCTACCAGGCGTCGGCGAAAGCGCCGGACGACCTGGGGAAACCGTCCGCATCAAAGTCTCCGAAGGCCAAGCAGTCCAAGGCTCCCGGCAAGGGGAAGAAGGACACCGACGAGGTCCTCCCCGACGACTCGGGCACCGGCGAGCGGGTCGTCTACTCCCTCGACGAGGACCGTGTCTGGCTGGTCGGCGCCAACGAGAAGGTCACCCGCACGTTCGAGGTCACCCCGAGCACGGTCGACCCCACTCCCGCCACGTACACGGTCTCGTCCCGCTCGGCCGCCATCACCGGATCGGACGGCACCCCGATCGAGCACGTCGTCCGCTTCGCCTCGGTCGACGGCATCTCGGTGGGCTTCAGCGCGGCGGTCGACGGCTCCACCCCCCGCCCCGACCCCACCACGAAGACGGGCGGCATCCGGGAGTCCCGCAAGGACGGCAAGGCGATGTGGCTCTTCGCAGGCATCGGCACGAAGGTGGTCGTGGTGGAGTAGGGGGCCCTGCCCTTCTGGCCGCCTGCAGCGCCCGCCGCTCCGCTCAGGGGCACGGGGAACTGCGCGAGAACCCCCACCGAACCCGCAGCCGCCCCACCACCACAACCACCCCGCCCGGAGCGCAAACGCCTACGCAGCCTTGGGGCACCGTCGATCCCCAGGCCCACGCTCCTCCTGCTTGACCGGCGGAGCCGGCGGCGGCGTGGAAATGACCTTCGCCGCCGCACAGGACGCCAAAAGGTCCCACATCGACACCCCGCCCGCCCCGGAGGGAACCCGCTCTGCTGTAGGCATGGACGCCTCCTGGTGCCACGGCAACCAAGTTAGGTACACCTAACCAAGGACTGGTTACCATGTGACCACGCCGAGGACGGCCGACGCAACATCTTGCCGACAGCTTGTCGGAACAGACGACAGCCGGACCGATGTCGGGACCGACAGCCGGACCGACGGGCGGTGACGACACGTCCACCAGCCGTTACGCGGACAGCGCCCCGAGCTCCACGGCCGCCCACCGTTCACCCAGTCCGGTGACCGCCACATGCCGTACCTCGTCCGTCGTGTCCCCGACCGCCCGGTGGATGACGACATTCAGCCGGTCGTCGGTCAACTCCTCGACCTTGCCCTCGCCCCACTCGACGACGATCACCGAATCCGGCAGCGAGACATCGAGGTCGAGATCCTCCATCTCGTCCAGCCCGCCGCCCAGGCGGTACGCGTCGACATGGACGAGCGGCGGCCCCGCCCCGAGCGACGGATGGACCCGGGCGATGACGAAGGTCGGCGAGGTGACGGCCCCGCGCACCCCGAGCCCCTCGCCGAGCCCCCGGGTGAGCGTCGTCTTCCCGGCGCCCAACTCCCCGTTGAGCATCACGAGATCACCCGCACGCAGGAGCTTGGCCAGGCGACGGCCCAGCTCCAGCATCTGGTCGGGCGACTGGACGGTGATCTGAAGAGCCGCCCCGGACTCACCCGGGACGTGCGGTGCTGCTGGCGCTTCCATAACCACTTACGGTAGCCCCCGCCGGCACGGCCCCCGCGCGGGTGAGCAGGTCGGCCAGCCGGTCGGTCACCACCTCGGGGTGCTCCAGCATCACCAGATGCCCCGCGTCCGGCACGAGCACCAGCTCCGCGTCCGGCAGCAGATCGGCGATGGCCTCGCTGTGCTCGCTCGGGGTGACCAGGTCCTTGACCCCGGCCAGCACGAGCACCGGCAGCTCGGTGAAGGTCGCCAGCGCCTCGGTCTTGTCGTGCTCGGTGAACGCCGGGTAGAACTCGGCGACGACGTCGATGGGCGTGCCCTCGATCATCCGTTCGGCGAACCGCGCGACCGCCGGGTCGACGTCCCGCGACGCGAACGAATACCGCTTGATGATCCCGGCGAACAGATCGGCCGTCGCCCGCCGTCCCCGCTCCACCAGCGCGGCCTGCTGCCCGAGCGCCCTCAGCACCCCCGGCAGCACCCTCCGCACCGCGTTGACGCCGGCGACGGGCAGCCCGAAGTTGACCTCGCCGAGCCGCCCCGACGACGTACCGACCAGCGCGACGGCGACGACCCGCTCACGGATCAGCTCGGGGTAGTGCGCGGCCAGCGCCATCACGGTCATACCGCCCATGGAGTGGCCGACGAGCACGATGGGCCCCTCGGGCACCGCCGCGTCGATGACGGCCTTGAGGTCACGGCCGAGCTGGTCGATGGTGACCGGCAGCCCGTCGCGCAGCTGGGCCGCCCCGCGCCCGGAACGGCCGTGGCTGCGCTGGTCCCAGTGCACGGTCCGCACGACACCGCGCAGCGCGGCCCGCTGGAAGTGCCAGGAGTCCTGGTTGAGGCAGTAGCCGTGGCTGAAGACGACGGTGACGGGGGCCGGGGCCTTGCGGCCGAACAGGCGGCGCCTGCGGGGCGAGAGACCCGCCTCGGGCTCGACGTCGTCGACCTCGTAGTACAGCTCGGTGCCGTCGTCGGCCACCGCCTTGGCGGGGACGCCGCGCAGCGCCCCGTACGGGCCGGTGGAATCGAGCGCCAGACGGGCCTTCCGGCGCATGCCGCGCCCGACGGTGAGCCGCTCTATGGCGACACCGGCCGCCGCGCCCGCCGCGACGACGCCTATCGCCGCCCCCGCGACCCCGGCTCTGCGCCAGATCCCGTCGCCGGAAGCGGCCGTGGCGGCGGCCGCGCTCGCCACGGCCTCCACGGCCTCGGCGCTGCTCTCGCTCACGTCCCGCTCCTCTTCGCCGACCTGTTCGGTACTACTCTCGCTCCGCACGCCTGTACGGAGTTACCCGTCTCGTTCGTCTTTCACGTACTCATGTACTTGCTCATGCACTTACTCGAGCGCTTGGTCATGCACTTACTCGTGCCCTGCTCGTGCCCTTACTCGTGCTCGGCTGCCCGGGATTTCCATCCTCACGGGCCCCGGTCCTGCGCGCCCGCTCACTCACCCGTGTTGACGTAGACGCGCGGGACGCGGGTTCCGATGCGCGTGACGATCTCGTACGCGATGGTCCCGGCCGCCTTCGCCCAGTCCTCGGCGGTCGGTTCACCGCCCTCCCCGGAGCCGAACAGCACGACCTCGTCCCCGGCTGCGGGTTCGTCCCCGCCGAGGTCGACGACGAACTGGTCCATGGCCACCCGGCCCGCGACCGTCCGCCACTTGCCGCCGACCAGCACGGGCCCGCTGCCGGAGGCGTGCCGGGGGATGCCGTCCGCGTAGCCGACCGGGACCAGACCGAGGGTCGTGGCGCCCGGAGTGACGTAGTGGTGCCCGTAGCTGACGCCGTGCCCGGCGGTGACGTGCTTGACCAGCGCCAGCGAGGCGCTGAGCCGCATCACGGGCCGCAGCCCGAGGTCGGCGGAGCTGCCCAGCTCCGGGCTGGGCGAGATGCCGTAGACCGCGATGCCCGTCCGTACGAGATCGAAGTGCGCGTCCGGCCGGGTGAGCGTGGCGGGCGAGTTGGCGATGTGCCGCACCTCGGGGCGGACGCCCCGGCCCTCCGCGTACGCGACCATGTCGCGGAAGCGGGTGAGCTGGGCGTCGATGGAGGGGTGCCCCGGCTCGTCGGCGCACGCGAGGTGCGACCAGAGTCCGGTGACCCTCACGAGGCCCTCGGCCTCCGCTCGCAGCGCCTCGGCGACCAACTCCGGCCAGTCCTCGGGCTGGCAGCCGTTGCGTCCGAGCCCGGTGTCGGCCTTCAGCTGCACCCGGGCGCGCAGGCCTGCCTGCCGCGCCGCTTCGGCGACCTCCCGCAGCGCCCACAACCCGCTGACCGCGACATCGAGATCCGCCTCGATCGCCTCGCGCCAGGGCCCGCCCGGCGCCCACAGCCAGCACATCAGCCGCCCCGACAACCCCGCCGCGCGCAGGGCCAACGCCTCCTCGGGCGTGGCCGTCCCCAGCCAGGTGGCCCCCGCCTCGACCGCCGCCCGCGCACAGCGCACCGCGCCGTGGCCGTAGGCGTCGGACTTGACCACGGCCATCAGCGCGGCGCCCGGGGCCGAGGCGCGCAACGTCCGCACATTGGCCCGCAGGGCATCCAGATCGATCTCCGCCCGGGCCCGAAGGGGCGCGTGCGGCACAGGTGCTGTCTCACTCATGTCAGCCCCAGTGTCGCATTGGGCATGGCAGCCTCATCGGACGGGCGCAGCCCGGTTCGATGAGGGGCACGGCGCGGTATCGATCTGCGGCTCCCCCGCGTGGGCGCGACCAGCCACGACACACCCGCACTCCGCCACGCACAGAAACCACCCACCCCGAACGCGATGCACTGACTCGCCGCCGAACTGTCACGTACAGTCACCCACGACACACGACAGGTCGCAAACGGCACAACACGGCACAACACAGGGGTTGCTATGTGCGGAATCGTGGGATACGTCGGCTCGCAGTCCGCCCTCGACGTGGTCCTCGCCGGACTGAAGCGGCTGGAGTACCGCGGGTACGACTCCGCCGGCGTGGCAGTGCTCGCCGACGGGGGCCTCGCCGCCGCGAAGAAGGCCGGGAAACTGGTCAACCTGGAGAAGGAGCTGGTCGGCCGCCCGCTGCCGACGGGCTCGACCGGCATCGGCCACACCCGCTGGGCCACCCACGGCGGCCCCACGGACGCCAACGCCCACCCGCACCTCGACAACGCGGGCCGGGTCGCCGTCGTCCACAACGGCATCATCGAGAACTTCGCCGCGCTGCGCGCCGAACTGGCCGAGCGGGGCCACACCCTCACCTCCGAGACGGACACCGAGGTCGTCGCCCACCTCCTCGCCGAGGAGTTCTCCTCCTGCGACGACCTCGCGGAGGCGATGCGGCTGGTGTGCCGGCGCCTGGAGGGCGCGTTCACCCTGGTCGCGGTGCACGCGGACGCGCCGGACGTGGTCGTGGGCGCCCGCCGCAACTCGCCCCTGGTGGTCGGCGTCGGCGAGGGCGAGGCCTTCCTCGCGTCGGACGTGGCCGCGTTCATCGCCCACACCCGCTCCGCGATCGAGCTGGGCCAGGACCAGGTGGTCGAACTGCGCCGCGACGGTGTGACGGTGACCACCTTCGACGGCCGCCCCGCAGACGTCCGCTCGTACCACGTCGACTGGGACGCGTCGGCGGCGGAGAAGGGCGGCTACGACTACTTCATGCTCAAGGAGATCGCCGAGCAGCCCAAGGCGGTCGCCGACACGCTCCTCGGCCGGATCGACGCCGCGGGCTCGCTGTCCCTGGACGAGGTCCGCATCCCCGACCGGGAGCTGCGCGAGCTGGACAAGGTGGTCATCGTCGCCTGCGGTACGGCGTTCCACGCGGGCCTCATCGCCAAGTACGCCATCGAGCACTGGACCCGTATCCCGTGCGAGGTGGAGCTGGCGAGCGAGTTCCGCTACCGCGACCCGATCCTCGGCCCGCGCACCCTGGTCATCGCCATCTCCCAGTCCGGCGAGACCATGGACACGCTGATGGCGCTGCGGCACGCCCGCGAGCAGGACGCCCGGGTCCTCGCCATCTGCAACACCAACGGCTCGACGATCCCCCGCGAGTCCGACGCGGTCCTCTACACCCACGCGGGCCCCGAGGTGGCGGTCGCCTCGACGAAGGCGTTCCTCACCCAGTTGGTGGCGTGCTACCTGGTGGCGCTGTATCTCGGGCAGGTACGGGGCACCAAGTGGGGCGACGAGATCCGGGCCGTGATCCGCGACCTGTCCCGGATCTCGTGCGAGGTGGAGCGGGTGCTCGAAACGATGGAGCCGGTACGGGAGTTGGCCCGCACCCTGGCCGACAAGAACACGGTGCTGTTCCTGGGCCGCCACGTGGGGTATCCGGTCGCCCTGGAAGGCGCCCTGAAACTCAAGGAGTTGGCCTATATGCACGCGGAGGGCTTCGCGGCGGGCGAGCTGAAGCACGGTCCGATCGCCCTGATCGAGGAGGACCTCCCGGTGGTCGTCGTGGTCCCCTCCCCGGCGGGCCGCTCCCTCCTCCACGACAAGATCGTCTCCAACATCCAGGAGATCCGCGCGCGGGGCGCCCGCACGATCGTCATCGCGGAGGAGGGCGACGAGGCGGTCGTCCCCTACGCCGACCACCTGATCCGCGTCCCGGCGACCCCGACGCTCCTGCAGCCCCTGGTCGCCACGGTCCCCCTCCAGGTCTTCGCCTGCGAACTGGCCACGGCCCGCGGCAACGAGGTGGACCAGCCGCGCAACCTGGCGAAGTCGGTGACGGTGGAGTGAGCGGCCGCG
This sequence comes from Streptomyces sp. ATCC 21386, assembly GCF_018728545.1. NCBI lineage: Bacteria > Bacillati > Actinomycetota > Actinomycetes > Kitasatosporales > Streptomycetaceae > Streptomyces > Streptomyces sp. ATCC 21386. The sequence continues at coordinate 954,854 of NZ_JAAVVL010000001.1, read as the reverse complement.
GCCCGCACCGCTGGGGCTGGGGCTAGGGTGCGGATCATGCCCATCATCGGAGTCGGCATCGACGTCGCCGAGATCGACCGTTTCCGTGCCTCGCTGGAGCGCACTCCCAGCATGGCCGACCGCCTCTTCCTCCCCGGCGAACTGCTCCTCCCCAGCGGCGAGCGCCGGGGCATCGCCTCCCTGGCGGCACGGTTCGCGGCGAAGGAGGCCCTCGCCAAGGCCCTCGGCGCGCCGAGCGGCCTGCGCTGGACCGACGCGGAGGTCTACGTCGAGCCGTCCGGCCAGCCCCGCCTCCGCGTCACCGGCACGGTCGCGTCCCGCGCCTCCGAACTGGGCGTCCAGTCCTGGCACATCTCCCTGAGCCACGACGCGGGGGTGGCCTCGGCGGTGGTGATCGCGGAGGGATGACGGGGTGAAGGTGTCCCCCTCCCCCTCCCCCTCCTTGCGGGCAATCGTGCCGCTGGGGCGATGAGGGCACCTCCCGCTCGGGCGAAGCCGAGAGTGGGGGAGGGTGGGCGCAGGCGGCGCCTCGTAACCGCCGAGCAGCGGACCCCAACCCCGCCCAGCTACAGCAGAGGGCGCCCGTAAACCCAACGGCCCCCCAGCCACCCCCCGCCGCCCCAAGAACAAGGCACACTCGTCACATGCGCTCAGCCCACCGCGTAGAAACCGTCCGCACAGCCGAACGCACCCTCATGGCCCGCCTCCCCGACGGCGCCCTGATGCAACGCGCCGCCGCCGGCCTGGCCACGGCCTGCGCCGACCTCCTCGGCCGGGTCTACGGCACCCGCGTCGTCGTCCTCACCGGCAGCGGCGACAACGGCGGCGACGCCCTGTACGCCGCCGCACGCCTGGCAAGGCGAGGCGCGGGCGTCACCGCCGTACTCCTCACCCCCGACCGCACCCACCCCGCCGCCCTGACGGCCCTGCGCCGAGCGGGCGGCACCGTGCTCCCGCCCCACGAGGCGGCCCACGCCATCCACCGGGCCGATCTGGTCCTGGACGGCATCGTCGGCATCGGCGGCAAGGGCGGCCTCCGCCCCGACGCCGCGCCGCTCGCCGAACTCGCCGCCACCGCACGGGCCTTGGTCGTCGCCGTCGACCTCCCGTCCGGCATCGAGCCCGACACCGGCGAGGTGCACGGCGCAGCCGTCCGCGCCGACCTCACCGTGACCTTCGGCACCCACAAACCGGGCCTCCTCATCGACCCGGCCCGCGAGTACGCCGGCTCGGTCCGCCTGATCGACATCGGCCTGGCGGAGACGCTCCCGCCCACCCCGGCCCTGGAGTCCCTCCAGCACGCCGACGTGGCCGCCCTCCTCCCCCGCCCCGCCGGCGAGAGCGACAAGTACCGCAGGGGAGTCGTGGGCATCGCGGCGGGCTCGTCCCGCTACCCGGGCGCGGCGGTCCTCGCGGTCGCGGGCGCCCTGCGGGGCGGCGCGGGCGCCGTCCGCTACGTGGGCGCCGCCACCGAAGCGGTCCTCGCCCGCTACCCGGAGACCCTCGTCTCGAACACGGGCCCGAAGAAGGCGGGCCGGGTCCAGGCCTGGGTCGCGGGCCCCGGCGCGGGCGACGACCCGGCCCCGGTCGCCGAGGCCCTGGCCTCGGACGTCCCGGTCCTGCTGGACGCGGACGGCCTCCGCCTGGCCGACCGCGACACGGTCCGCACCCGTCAGGCCCCGACCCTGATGACCCCGCACGCGGGGGAGGCGGCCGCGCTCCTGGGCATCACCCGGGAGGAGGTCGAGTCCGCCCGCCTCACCGCCGTACGCGACCTGGCCCGCGCCTACGACGCCACGGTGCTCCTCAAGGGCTCCACCACCCTCGTCGCCGACCCGGACCCCACCTCCCCGGTCCGCGCCAACCCCACCGGCACCCCGTGGCTGGCGACGGCGGGCAGCGGCGACGTCCTCTCGGGCCTGGCCGGCTCCCTCCTGGCAGCCGGCCTCTCCCCCCTGGACGCGGCGAGCACGGCGGCCTACCTCCACGGCCTGGCGGGCCGCTACGCCGCGAACGGCGCCCCGGCAGGCGCCCACGACGTGGCGGAGTCGATCCCGGCGGCCTGGCGGGACGTCATCTCCTGACCCCCACCCGGCCGGCGACACCCCACCCACGAGACTCGACCGCCCTCACTCCCCTTCCTCGATCCGGTCGATCGCCTCCCGCACCATCCCCAGGTACTCGACCTCCTCGCACCGCGGCTTGCTGCCCATCCGGTACATGTCGATCGCGTCATCGAGGTGCTCGCCCACATCCTCGTCCGGCAGGTCCGCCGAGAGCTCGCTGCACACCCGTCCGGCGAGCTCCGCGTCACCGCGCGTAGACCCCCGTCGAACGGCGCCCCGTAATGTCAGACGCCCACCGAAAGCCATACCGATCCCCCATTTCCCCCTGGTCGACCGGGAGGCGGCTCCCTCCCGACCGCCCGGACGCTAGTCCTCCCCCCACCCGAGGTCCATACCTTCGTCACAGTTCACGCACAGCGAAGGGACAACCCCGGACCGCGCCCCCGCCCGGCGTGACGGAACCCACCGGCCCCCACCCCGCCACGCCGTTCGAACTCCGTTAACAATGGACTGTGATCTCACCGGTCTCCTCGTTGCCGCGGAGCGCCCACCGGCCCAGGCCGGAGGCGACTCCCTACGTCGACCTCACCCGTGCCGAGTGGAGCGCGCTGCGCGAAAAGACGCCGCTCCCGCTGAACGCCGAGGAGGTCGAACGGCTGCGCGGTCTGGGCGATGTCATCGACCTCGACGAGGTACGGGACATCTATCTGCCGCTGTCCCGGCTCCTCAACCTCTACGTCGGCGCCACCCACGGCCTGCGCGGCGCCCTGAACACCTTCCTGGGCGAGCAGGGCTCCCAGTCCGGCACCCCGTTCGTCATAGGCGTCGCCGGCTCCGTGGCCGTCGGCAAGTCGACCGTCGCCCGCCTCCTCCAGGCCCTCCTGGCCCGCTGGCCCGAACACCCGCGCGTGGAACTGGTCACCACCGACGGCTTCCTGCTCCCCATGAAGGACCTCCAGGAGCGCGGCCTGGTCTCCCGCAAGGGCTTCCCCGAGTCGTACGACCGTCGGGCCCTGACCCGTTTCGTCGCCGACATCAAGGCCGGCAAGGACGAGGTGACGGCCCCCGTCTACTCCCACCTCATCTACGACATCGTCCCCGACCGGAAGCTGACCGTCCGCCGCCCCGACATCCTCATCGTCGAGGGCCTGAACGTCCTCCAGCCCGCCCTCCCCGGCCAGGACGGCCGCACCCGCGTCGGTCTCGCCGACTACTTCGACTTCAGCGTGTACGTCGACGCCGGCGCCGACGACATCGAGCGCTGGTACCTCAACCGGTTCAAGAAGCTCCGCCAGACCGCGTTCCAGAACCCCGACTCGTACTTCCGCAAGTACACCCAGGTCTCCGAGGACGACGCCCTCGACTACGCCCGCACCCTCTGGCGCACCATCAACAAGCCCAACCTGGTCGAGAACATCGCCCCCACCCGCGGCCGCGCCACCCTCATCATCCGCAAGGGCGCCGACCACAAGGTCCGCCGCCTCAGCCTGCGCAAGCTTTAGCCCCGTCACCGGCCCCGGCTACTGTGCGGGCATGCTGCATCTGCGCCTGATCACCCCGGCCGACCGGACCGACGACGTGGTGCGCCTGATCGAGGGCACGGTCGGGTGCACCCACCTCGTCGTCGTACCGGGCGCCGCCCGCGACCCCGCCGGAGACGTCGTCATGTGCGACGTGGCACGCGAGGCGGGCGACGAACTGATCGGCGAGCTCAGGGCCTTGGACCTCGACAGGACCGGCTCCATCGCCGTCGAGAACATCGACCTGTCGCTCTCCGAGCGCGCCGACAAGGCCGCGGACGACGCACCGGGCGAGGCCGCCGACGCGGTCCTCTGGGAGCACCTGACGGACGCGACCCAAGAAGAGTCGACGCTCTCCGTCACCTACGTCGCCTTCATCACCCTCGCCACGATGATCGCGGCCTGCGGTGTGGTCCTCGACAACGCGGTCCTGATCGTCGGCGCGATGGCCGTCGGCCCGGAGTTCGGCCCCCTGGCCGGCATCAGCACGTCCATCGTCCAGCGCCAACCGCGCCTCGCCCTGCGCTCCCTGATGGCGCTCCTCGTGGGCTTCGCGGCGGCCATGGCGGTGACGGTCGTCTTCAGCCTCTTCATGGACGCACTCGGGTACTTCACCGAGGCCAAACTGGATGCCGACCGCCCCAACACCGCCTTCGTCTACGCCCCCGACGCCTTCTCCTTCATCGTGGCGGTCCTGGCGGGCATCGCCGGTACCCTCTCCCTGACCTCGGCCAAGTCCGGAGCCCTGGTGGGCGTGGCCATCTCGGTCACCACGGTCCCGGCCGCCGCGAACGCGGCGGTGGCCCTGGCCTACGGCGACACGAAGCAGACGGTGGGCTCCACGGAGCAACTGCTCCTCAACCTCCTGGGCATCCTCCTGGCAGGCACCCTCACCCTCCTCCTCCAGAAGTGGCTGTGGGCAAGGCAACGCAGCACGTCATAGCCGGGGCCCGCACAAGAAGGGGCGCGGGGAACTGCGCGACAAGCCACGACGAATCCCGCAGCCCGCCAAGCACAGAACCCCACGCCCCTACCCGGAACAAACCCCGGGACGAACCCCGGACCTACCCGGAACAAGCCCCGGAACGAACCCCGGACCTACCCGGAACGCACAACCCCCGGCCCTACCCGAGCGCGGACTTCACCACATCGGCCAGCCGCCCGGCCACAGCCCGAGCCTGCTCGATGTCGGCAGCTTCCACCATCACCCGCACCAGCGGCTCGGTCCCGGACGGTCGCAGCAACACCCGCCCCGTGGAACCCAGTTCGGCCTCGGCCTCCCCGACCGCCGCCGCCAGCTCCGCGGACGTGGACACCCGCGACCGGTCCACGTCCGGCACGTTGACGAGCACCTGCGGCAGCCGCTCCATCACCCCGGCCAGCTCCTGGAGCGTACGGCCCGTCTGCGCGACCCGCGCCGCCAGCAGCAGCCCTGTCAGCGTGCCGTCACCCGTCGTCGCGTGGTCGGAGATGATCACGTGCCCGGACTGCTCGCCCCCGAGCGCGTACCCGTGCTCCTTCATCTCCTCCAGCACGTACCGGTCACCGACCGCGGCCTGCACCAGCCGCAGCCCCTCCCGCTCCAGCGCCAGCTTGAACCCGAGGTTGGACATCACAGTGGCGACCACGGTGTCGGACCGCAGCTCGCCGCGCTCCCGCATGGCCAGCGCGAGAACGGCGAGGATCTGGTCCCCGTCGACCTCGTTGCCCTCGTGGTCCACGGCCAGGCACCGGTCCGCGTCCCCGTCGTGCGCGATCCCGAGGTGCGCCCCGTGCTCCAGGACGGCGGCCTTCAGCGGCCCGAGGTGCGTCGACCCGCACCCGTCGTTGATGTTGAGCCCGTCCGGCTCGGCCCCGATCGTGACAATCTCGGCGCCGGCGCGGGTGAACACCTCCGGCGAGACCCCGGCGGCGGCGCCGTGCGCCTCGTCCAGGACGATCTTCAGACCGTCGAGCCGGTTGGGGAGGGCCGCGAGCAGGTGCTCGACGTACTGCCCGAAGCCGTCGTCGTAGGACCGGACGCGCCCGACGCCCGCACCCGTGGGTCGCTCCCAGGGAGCCCCGGTGCGGTGCTCCTCGTAGACGCCCTCGATCTTGTCCTCCAGCTCGTCGGCGAGCTTGTGACCGCCGCGGGCGAAGAACTTGACCCCGTTGTCGGGCATCGCGTTGTGGCTGGCGGAGAGCATCACACCGAGGTCGGCGCCCAGCTCGCCGGTGAGGAACGCCACCGCGGGGGTGGGCAGCACACCGACACGCAGCACGTCGACGCCCGCGCTGGCGAGGCCGGCCACGACGGCCGCCTCCAGGAACTCCCCGGACGCTCGCGGATCCCGCCCGACCACCGCCACCGGCTTGTGGCCCTCGAAGGTTCCCGCCTCGGCGAGTACGTGTGCCGCCGCGACGGAGAGTCCGAGCGCGAGCTCGGCCGTCAGATCCGCGTTGGCGACACCGCGCACGCCGTCCGTGCCGAAGAGTCGTCCCACTGTGGTGTCCTCCGAAATTGCTCAGAATGTGCGGCTCGTACTGATGGTCACGAGTGTCCCGGCATTCCCCTGACCAAGTACATCCCCTGAGACTGTCCTCCCCCTTTCGGGGTTGTACCGACAGTCTGTGTATAAGCCTGCGATGAAGGGACGCGTGCTGGTACGCCCTGCCAAGCAAACCGCCCCGGCGGCACGAATACGTGCCACCGGGGCGATACGCGCAATGCGCGACGCACGCGGATCGCGCCCAGCGGCGCGAGCGTGATTTAGCGCTTGCTGTACTGCGGAGCCTTGCGGGCCTTCTTCAGACCGGCCTTCTTGCGCTCGACCGCACGGTCGTCGCGGCGGAGGAAGCCGGCCTTCTTGAGGGCGCCACGGTTGTTGTCGACGTCGGCCTCGTTCAGCGCGCGGGCGACACCGAGACGGAGCGCACCGGCCTGACCGGAGACACCGCCACCGGCGATGCGGGCGATGACGTCGTAGCGGCCCTCGAGCTCCAGCACCTTGAAGGGCTCGTTGACTTCCTGCTGGTGCACCTTGTTGGGGAAGTAGTCCTCAAGGGTGCGACCGTTGATCTTCCACTTGCCGGAGCCCGGGACGATCCGGACGCGGGCGATGGCGTTCTTGCGACGGCCCAGGCCGGCGGCCGGCTGCGGGTCGCCGAAGCGGGAGGCCATGGACTCGGAGGTGTACTCGCCCTCGACGGGGACGTCCGACTCCGTGGTGTAGCTGTCGATGTCAAGCTCTTCGAGCGGCTGCTCGGCAGTGGTCTCGGCCACGATTCTCCTCAGATCTTTTCTGTTTGGGGGTGTGGCCGGAACTACTGCGCGACCTGGGTGATCTCGAACGGCACCGGCTGCTGTGCAGCGTGGGGGTGCTGGTCGCCCGAGTAGACCTTCAGCTTCGAGAGCATCTGACGGCCCAGGGAGTTCTTGGGGATCATGCCCTTGATGGCCTTCTCGACGGCCTTCTCGGGGTTCTTCGCCAGCAGCTCGTCGTAACGGACGGAGCGCAGACCACCCGGGTAACCGGAGTGGCGGTACGCCAGCTTCTGGGTCTTCTTGTTGCCGGACAGGTGAACCTTGTCGGCGTTGATGATGATGACGAAGTCACCCATGTCCATGTGAGGGGCATAGGTCGGCTTGTGCTTGCCGCGGAGGAGGTTCGCCGCAGTGGTAGCCAGACGGCCCAGGACGATGTCCTGTGCGTCGATGACGTGCCACTGGCGAGTCACATCGCCGGGCTTGGGGCTGTACGTACGCACTTCGCAGCCTTCTTCTTCAGTGGATGGATGGTGACACATGGCATCACTGAAGCGATCGTGCAGCTGGGGACGACAGTGCCGGGAACGCTGCCCGTATGCCGCCCACTGGTAACTGCTCCAGGGAACCCGCGTAAGGGCTTCTCGCCTGAGAGCGACCAAGCCAGTACGCATAACAATCGGCAAGAGTACTCGCGCGGCCCCGGACGGGTCAAAACGACCCCGGGCCTGGGGCCACGCACCCGTTGATCCACTTCGCCCACGGGTTCGATACGATCCGGCCCCACGTGCCGCGAGGCACGCGGTTCAGGCATGCAATCTGCAAACCAACGGGGTTCACATATGAAGTTTCGCAAGAACGTTGCCGCCGCGATCGTGGCGGCCGGTGTCGCCCTGACCCTGGGCAGCGCCGGCACGGCGTCCGCGTCGAGCTACTACTCGGTGCCCGGCGGCGAGGTGAAGTTCACGTCCAAGGGCGAGATCCTCAAGATCTGGGACAAGAAGGCGGGCAAGACCGGTCTCTACGTCTCCGTCTACGACGAGTCCGCGAAGAACCCGACGTTCGACACCTGCCACGTCAAGGGCAAGGGCAAGACCAAGACCTGCGACATGAAGTTCAAGAACGGGCACAAGCTCGACATCAACGTCTCCTCGTACACGAAGCTGAACGACCACAACTCGTACAAGCTCGTGGCCAGCTGGAAGGACAAGGCGTAACCCGGTACCGCGGAGTAACGCGGTACCAAGGCGTGACCCATAACTGAAGAAGGCCTCCCCTCGCCCGTCTAAACTGCGGCCCATGAGCTTTGGGCAGGGGGGGTCTCAGTGGAGCCCCGGGGGTTCCCACAATCCGTGGGACAATCAGTGGAGTTCCTCCAGTAACCAGACCCCGGACTGGGCGTCACTCGCCGAGCAGTCCGAGACACGCAACAGGCGCCGCAGACTCCTGCTGATCGTCGGCGGCGCCCTCGCCACGGTCGGCATAGGCGTCGCCGTGGCGGTGGCCGTCGTCAACACCGACCACGGCGGCAGCACCACGGCCAACGGCCCGAACGACCCGCCGGCCACGCAGGGCATACCGAGCGCCAGCGCCAAGACGGACCCGTCGTTCGCACCGACGTCGGCCCCGCCCCCGCTGAACCCGAAGGACTTCATCTCCAGCTCGGGCAAGGACAAGGCGCCGATCAGCCCGGACATCCTCTTCCCGGGCTCCCAGTTCACCAAGCGCGAGGGTGTCGTCTACCGCAAGGGCGCCACAGCCTCGACGAAGGACTGCGCCTCGGTCGTCCAGGGCACCCTCGACAAGCTCCTCACGGACAACGGCTGCACCCGCTTCATGCGCGTGACCTACTTCCGGGAGAAGGTCGCGACCACCATCGGCGTCGCCCTGTTCGACACCGAGGCCAAGGCGACCAAGGTCAAGGACGACTGGGACAAGCAGAGCACCATCGTCTCCCTGTCCGGTGACGGTGTCCCCGCCTTCTGCCGTACGACGGTCTGCCGCACGACCGCCAACTCCTACGGCCGCTACGCCTACTTCACCCTCTCCGGCTTCACCGACGGCAAGGACGTCACGGAGAAGGACAAGGCCGTCTTCACCGCCGGCGACGACCTCAGCAGCTCCACGTACGGACAGATCCGGCGCCGCGGCGAGACCCAGGCGGCCGCCGCGGCCAACGGGCAGTAGCCCGTCACGCCCCCCGCCGCCCGGGGTCAGCAGCAGCCGGCCCCGGGCGCCCCTGGCAGACTCCGCCGGTTCCGCGCCTCCCTGCTCCGCGCGGCCAGCAGCTCGTCCGCCGGGTACCCGACCTCCTCCAGGGTCAGCCCGTGCGGCCGGACGACATGCACGGCGGAGTCCCGTACGCCGGCGGCCAGCACCTTCCCGGGCCATTCGGGCCCCCGGTGACCGTCGCCCACGAACAGCAGGGCCCCGATCAGCGAGCGCACCATGTTGTGGCAGAAGGCGTCGGCCCGCACCGTGGCGGTGATGATCCCGTCGTCGCCCCGCACCAGGCTCAGCTCCTGCAGCGTGCGGATGGTGGTGGCCCCCTCCCGCCGCTTGCAGTACGCGGCGAAGTCGTGCTCCCCCAGCAGCCGCCGCGCCGCCTCGTTCATGGCGTCGACGTCCAGCGGCCAGTCGTGCCACAGGACGTGACCGCGCAGCAACGGATCGACACCGCCGGGGTTGTCGGTGACCCGGTAGGCGTACCGCCGCCAGATCGCCGAGAACCGCGCGTTGAAGCCGCTGGGCGCCTCCCTGAGCGCCCAGACCCGCACGTCCCTCGACAGACGCCCCGCGAGCCGCTTCAGCAGCTTCTCGTGGTGCTCACGCCAGACCGCCTCCGGCAGGTCCACGTGCGCCACCTGCCCCCGCGCGTGCACCCCGGCGTCCGTCCGCCCGGCCACGGTCAGCTCGAAGGTCTCCCGGGACCGCGTCACGGTCCGCAGGGCGTCCTCGATCTCCCCCTGCACGGTCCGCCGCCCGCCGGCCTGCTTGGCCCACCCGGAGAACTCACTCCCGTCGTACGACAGATCGAGCCGCACACGGACGTGACCGGGCTGTACTTCGTCACTCACCCCTGGATCCTCTCAGGTACAAAAAAGCGGGCCCGCTCCCATAACAGGAACGGACCCACTCAGACGCGCCCCGTCTTCCAGGGGCGCGGGGAACTGCGCGACAAGCCACCACGAACCCGCAGCCGCCAACCGCACAGCACCCCGCAGAACGCTTACGCGTCCTTGGACTCCTCGGCAGCCTCGTCCGCGCTGTCGTCAGCCTTGGTGGTGTCCACCTTGGCCTCAGCGGCAGGCGTCTCCGCGTCCTTGGCGGCACGCTTGGTGGCGGCCTCGGCCTCACCCGTCGCCTGCTGCGCGACCGTCAGCGCCTCGACCAGCTCGATGACAGCCATGGGCGCGTTGTCGCCACGACGGTTACCGATCTTGGTGATACGGGTGTAGCCACCCGGACGGTTCTCGTACCGCGGGCCGATCTCGGTGAAGAGCGTGTGCACGACGCTCTTGTCCGTGATGACCTGGAGCACCTGGCGGCGGTTGTGAAGGTCGCCCTTCTTCGCCTTGGTGACCAGACGCTCGGCGTACGGCCGCAGACGGCGGGCCTTCGCCTCGGTGGTGGTGATGCGGCCGTGCTCGAAGAGCGACTTCGCGAGGTTCGCGAGGAGCAGCTTCTCGTGCGCGGCGCTGCCGCCCAGACGGGCACCCTTGGTGGGCTTCGGCATGGTGTTTCTCCTAGGTGTCTGCCCCGGCCGTATCAGGTACCGGGGTCAGTATCCGAGCGGGCGGATGCCCGTCGAAGATCCGGAGTTCTTTTCGACTCCGGAGGGTCCGCGCCCCGTAAGGGGCGCGGGGAACTGCGCGACCAGCCACTACGGACCCGCAGTCGGAATCCGGCCGTCTCGCGGAGCGACTAGTACTGCTCGGTCTCGACGAAGCCCGCGTCCGCGTCGTCGTCGGCGCCGAACGCGTCCGCCGCGGCGGTCGGGTCGAATCCGGGCGGGCTGTCCTTCAGGGCCAGGCCCATGCCGGCCAGCTTCGCCTTGACCTCGTCGATCGACTTCGCACCGAAGTTGCGGATGTCGAGCAGGTCGGCCTCGGAGCGCGCGACCAGCTCACCCACGGAGTGGATGCCCTCACGCTTGAGGCAGTTGTACGACCGAACGGTGAGCTCCAGCTCCTCGATCGGCAGCGCCAGATCGGCGGCCAGGGCGGCGTCCGTCGGGGACGGACCCATGTCGATGCCCTCGGCGTCGATGTTGAGCTCACGGGCGAGACCGAAGAGCTCGACCAGCGTCTTACCGGCGGAGGCCATGGCGTCACGGGGACGCATCGCCTGCTTGGTCTCGACGTCGACGATCAGCTTGTCGAAGTCGGTGCGCTGCTCGACACGCGTGGCCTCGACCTTGTACGTGACCTTGAGAACCGGCGAGTAGATGGAGTCGACCGGGATACGGCCGATCTCCTGGCCCACCTGCTTGTTCTGCACGGCGGAGACGTAACCGCGGCCGCGCTCGACCGTCAGCTCCATCTCCAGCTTGCCCTTGCCGTTGAGCGTGGCGAGGACCAGGTCGGGGTTGTGCACCTCGACACCGGCCGGGGGCGCGATGTCGGCGGCGGTGACCAGACCCGGGCCCTGCTTGCGCAGGTACATCACGACCGGCTCGTCGTGCTCCGAGGAGACGACCAGCTGCTTGATGTTGAGGATCAGGTCGGTGACGTCCTCCTTGACGCCCGGCACGGTGGTGAACTCGTGCAGGACACCGTCGATCCGGATGCTGGTGACAGCAGCGCCGGGGATCGACGACAGGAGCGTGCGACGGAGGCTGTTGCCGAGGGTGTAGCCGAAGCCCGGCTCCAGCGGCTCGATCACGAACCGGGAGCGGAACTCGTCGACGACCTCTTCGGTCAACGAGGGACGCTGAGCGATCAGCATGTGGTGAGTCCTTCAGTCATGGGCACCCACTATTTGATGCCCTTGAGTACTACAAGGGTACGGGCGGTACGCCCCGTAAGAGCCGTACCGCCCGAAAACCTCAGACCAAGCGGCCTGCGTCGAAGATCTACGGAAGATCAGACGCGGCGGCGCTTGGGCGGACGGCAGCCGTTGTGCGGGGTGGGCGTGACGTCCTGGATGGAGCCGACCTCGAGACCGGTCGCCTGGAGCGAACGGATGGCCGTCTCACGACCCGAGCCCGGGCCCTTGACGAACACGTCGACCTTGCGCATGCCGTGCTCCTGCGCGCGACGGGCGGCCGACTCGGCGGCCATCTGCGCGGCGAACGGCGTGGACTTCCGGGAGCCCTTGAAGCCGACGTGGCCGGCGGAGGCCCAGGAGATCACGTTGCCCGAGGGGTCCGTGATGGAGACGATCGTGTTGTTGAACGTGCTCTTGATGTGCGCGTGGCCGTGAGCGACGTTCTTCTTTTCCTTGCGGCGCACCTTCTTGGCAGCGCCCTGACGACCCTTGGGGGGCATCTACTAACTCCTACGGGGAGGTGGTCGGTCCTACAGCGAAGACCGCTGATGAAGCGTTGTCCGCTGAGGACTACTTCTTGCCCGGCTTCTTCTTACCGGCGATGGCGCGACGCGGGCCCTTGCGGGTGCGAGCGTTGGTGCTGGTGCGCTGACCGCGGACGGGCAGACCGCGACGGTGACGGAGACCCTGGTAGCAGCCGATCTCGACCTTGCGGCGGATGTCGGCCTGGATCTCGCGACGGAGGTCACCCTCGGTCTTGATGTTGTTGTCCACGTACTCGCGGATCGCGACGAGCTGCTCCTCGGAGAGGTCGCGAACGCGGGTGTTCGGGTTGACGCCGGTCGCTGCCAGCGTCTCCTGGGAGAGGGTCCGGCCGATGCCGAACACATAGGTGAGGGCGACCTCCACGCGCTTGTCGCGCGGGATGTCAACACCGGAAACGCGTGCCATTCAATGGCTCCTGGTGATTGTCGGAGGTCTTCCACAGAACCGGCTCCCGGCCGCCGTACCAGGTACGAACCGGGTCCCCGGCCTCCGAGCCGGGGGTGTCAGACACCGTGCGGCGCCTGGGTCCTGCGTATGAACAATTCAGCTCGCGTCGCGCGAATCCCTGCGATGAAGATGCAGAGGGAGTGGTCGTACGTGCGTCAGCCCTGGCGCTGCTTGTGGCGCGGGTTCTCGCAGATGACCATGACCCGACCGTGACGGCGGATCACCCTGCACTTGTCGCAGATCTTCTTGACGCTCGGCTTGACCTTCATGGGGTGAGGTTCTCCGGGTCAGTGCCACCACCCGCGTCCCGATAGACCGGGGCACGGAGAGCGGGGGCAAGATCTACTTGTAGCGGTAGACGATCCGGCCACGCGTCAGGTCGTACGGAGACAGCTCCACCACGACCCGGTCGTCAGGGAGGATGCGGATGTAGTGCATACGCATCTTGCCGCTGATGTGTGCCAGGACCTGGTGGCCGTTCTGGAGCTCGACCTTGAACATGGCGTTCGGCAGAGACTCGACGACAGTGCCCTCGATCTCGATGGCACCTTGCTTCTTGGCCACGCTTCGCCCTTCGAATCGACTACCTTGATCGACTCCGCGTAACCGAATGAGGACACACGGAAACACGAGAGCCGACGAGTCAGTCTACGCCAGGGCCTCCAGAAACACGAATTCGGGTAAGGATGCCCCGGCACGAAGATCCTTATGCGGCGCAGCCCCACCAAGGGGCGCGGGGAACTGCGCGACCAGCCCCCACTCACCCGCACCCGGCGACGAGAACTCAGCCCACCGGGTCCGGAGCCGCGACGATCCCGTACTCGGCCAGCTTCGCCTTGCCCCCATCGGGAGCCGTCAGCACGAGCGGCCCCTGCTCGGTCAGGGCGACCGAGTGCTCCCAGTGCGACGACCACGTCCCGTCCGTCGTCACCACGGTCCAGTCGTCCGCCAGGACCTCCGTCTTCGGCGTACCCAGCGACACCATCGGCTCGATCGCGAGGCAGAAGCCGGGCACCAGCTTCGGCCCCTTGCCCCGCCGCCGCTCGACGTAGTTCAGCAGGTGCGGGTCCATGTGCATCTCGGTCCCGATGCCGTGGCCGCCGTAGTCCTCGACGATCCCGTACTTCCCCCCGCCCGGCTTCGGCTGCCGGCGGATGTACGTCTCGATGGCCCGCGAGACGTCGACGAGCCGGTTCCCCTGCTTCATCGCGGCGATCCCGGCCCACATGGACTCCTCGGTCACCCGCGACAGCTCGATCAGCTCCGGAGCGTGCCCGGACCCCACGAACGCGGTGTAGGCCGCGTCACCGTGCCAGCCGTCGACGATCGCGCCGCAGTCGATGGAGATGATGTCGCCGTCCTTCAGGACGACCTCGTCGCTCGGGATCCCATGGACCACGACCTCGTTCACCGAGGTGCAGATCGTCGCCGGGAAGCCGCCGTACCCGAGGAAGTTCGACTTGGCCCCGTGCTCCGCGATCACCTTGCGGGCGACCTCGTCGAGATCCTTCGTGGAGGCACCCGGCACGGCGGCCTCCCGGGTGGCCGCGTGGATGGCGGCGACGACCAGCCCCGCCTCACGCATCTTGGCGATCTGCTCGGGACTCTTGATCTGCACCATGGGGGCCTGCGCTCTCCGTCTTCCTTGTCGTCCACGAGGCACGGGATCTCGTTCTCGCGTTTTTGCCTACACAACAGTACGGCCGCGGCGCCCCTCACGGGCACCGCGGCCGACGTACCGACCGACGACCTACTGGTCGTCGTCCTCGCGCTTGAGCGCCTCCATGGCGCGCTGGGTGACTTCCTCCACCGGACCGAGCGCCGAGATCGTCACCACGAGGCCCTGGGCCTTGTAGTAGTCGATGATCGGCTCGGTCTGGGTGTGGTAGACCTCCAGGCGCTTGCGGACCGTCTCCTCGGAGTCGTCGTCACGCTGGTACAGCTCGCCGCCGCAGGCGTCGCAGACACCCTCCTGCTTCGGCTTCTTGTACGTGACGTGGAAGACGTGGGCGGAGTCGTTGCGGCAGATGCGACGGCCGGCGATCCGCTTGACGACCTCGTCCTCGGGGACCTCCAGGTCCAGCACCGCGTCCAGGTTCATGGACTCTTCCTGGAGCGTCACGTCCAGCGCCTCGGCCTGCGAGACGTTGCGCGGGAAGCCGTCGAGCAGGAAACCGTGCTCGGCGTCCGGCTGCTCCATGCGGTCCTTGGCCATCGCGATGGTGACCTCGTCCGGCACCAGCTCGCCCTTGTCCATGTAGGACTTCGCGAGTTTGCCGAGCTCCGTCTGCTTGCTGATGTTGGCCCGGAACAGGTCGCCCGTGGAGATGTGCGGGATCGACAGGTTCTGTGCCAGGAACGCGGCCTGCGTTCCCTTACCCGCACCCGGCGGCCCGACGAGGACGATTCGCATCAGCGGAGGAACCCTTCGTAATTGCGCTGCTGGAGCTGGCTCTCGATCTGCTTCACGGTCTCCAGACCCACACCCACGATGATCAGGATGCTGGTCCCGCCGAACACGAAGTTCTGGTTTGCCCCGAGAGGCGCCAACGCCATTGTCGGCACAAGAGAGATCAGAGCCAGGTACAGCGAACCCGGCCAGGTGATCCGGTTGAGTACGTAGCTCAGGTACTCAGCGGTCGGTCGGCCAGCCCGGATGCCCGGGATGAAGCCACCATACTTCTTCATGTTGTCCGCGACTTCCTCGGGGTTGAACGAGATGGCCACGTAGAAGAAGGCGAAGAAGATGATGAGGAAGAAGTAGAGCGTGATGTGCGCCGGAGCGTCCGGCAGCGCAAGGTTCTTCTCGATCCAGGTCTTCCAACCGGAAGTTCCTCCGGCGAACTGCGCGACCAGCGCCGGGATGTAGAGAAGCGACGAGGCGAAGATCACAGGGATGATGCCTGCCTGGTTGACCTTCAGCGGAATGTACGTCGAGGTGCCGCCGTAGGACCGACGGCCGATCATGCGCTTCGCGTACTGCACCGGGATCCGACGCTGGGCCTGCTCGACGAAGACCACCAGCGCGACCATGACCAGACCGACGGCGATGACGACGGCGAACTCGATCCAGCCGCCCGCCAGGTCTCCCTGCTCCTTGATCGCCCACAGCGAGGAGGGGAACGTGGCGGCGATCGAGATGAACATCAGGATCGACATACCGTTGCCGATACCGCGGTCGGTGATCAGCTCACCGAGCCACATGACGACGGCTGTACCGGCAGTCATCGTGATGACCATGACCATGGTGGCGAAGATCGACTGGTCGGGAACGATCTCGGAGCCCTGCGGACAGCTACTGAACAGCGCGCCGCTGCGGGCTGTGGCGACGAGGCCCGTGCCCTGGAGGACGGCGAGGGCCACCGTCAGGTAACGCGTGTACTGCGTGATCTTCGCCGTACCGGACTGCCCCTCCTTCTTCAGGGCTTCCAGACGCGGGATCACCACGGTCAGCAGCTGCAGAATGATGCTCGCCGTGATGTACGGCATGATGCCGAGCGCGAAGACCGTGATCTGCAGCAGCGCGCCACCACTGAACATGTTGACCAGCCCGAAGAGACCGGAGTTGCTCTTGGTCTGGTCGATGCAGTACTGGACGACGGTGTAGTCGACACCCGGGATCGGGACGTGTGTACCGACCCGGTAGATCACGATGATGCCGAGCGTGAAGAGCAGCTTCTTGCGCAGGTCGGGCGTCTTGAACGCCCGGGCGAACGCGGTGAGCACGGTGCCTCCTGCGACCCCCGCGCTACTGCGTCAAGGGTGACGGTTTTGAGATTCTGATGAGGACGACTTACGTAACGTTTAACTGCCGCGGCGAGTGCCCGGATGAGAGCACCCTGTGAAAACGGGCAGCGCAGGTCACCTTACCGGCGAGACTGCTTCCCTTGGAACGACCAACCGGGGATACCCCATTTGTGGGGTATCCCCGGTCGGGATCGCTCAAGTCATCGAGACACCTGGTGTGTTCAGACGAGCTCGGTGACGGTACCGCCGGCGGCGGTGATCTTCTCCTTGGCGGAGCCGGAGACGGCGTCGACCGTCACCTGCAGCGCCACGGAGATCTCGCCCTGGCCGAGGACCTTGACGAGGCTGTTCTTGCGGACGGCACCCTTGGCGACCAGGTCGGCAACGGTGACCTCCCCACCCTCGGGGTAGAGGGCGGCGAGCTTGTCCAGGTTCACGACCTGGAACTCCGTCTTGAAGGGGTTCTTGAAGCCCTTCAGCTTCGGGAGACGCATGTGGAGGGGCATCTGGCCACCCTCGAAGCGCTCCGGAACCTGGTAGCGGGCCTTCGTACCCTTGGTACCACGACCGGCCGTCTTACCCTTCGACGCCTCACCACGACCGACACGGGTCTTCGCGGTCTTGGCACCGGGGGCGGGACGGAGGTTGTGGATCTTGAGCGGGTTGTTCTCCGCCATGATCAGTCGACCTCCTCGACCGTCACGAGGTGGCGGACGGTGTGCACCATGCCGCGGAACTCGGGGCGGTCCTCCTTGACGACCTGCGTGTTGATGCCCTTGAGACCAAGGGAACGCAGGGTGTCACGGTGGTTCTGCTTGCTGCCGATGTAGGACTTGACCTGCGTGATCTTGAGCTGCGCCATGATTACGCACCCGCCCCGGCACGCGCACGGAGAAGAGCCGCGGGGGCGACGTCCTCGAGGGGCAGACCACGGCGGGCCGCGATCTCCTCGGGACGCTGCAGACCCTTCAGGGCCTCCACGGTCGCGTGCACGATGTTGATCGCGTTGTCGGAGCCGAGCGACTTCGACAGCACGTCGTGGATACCGGCGCACTCGAGCACGGCACGCACCGGACCACCGGCGATAACACCGGTACCGGGGGACGCGGGCTTGAGCAGGACGACGCCGGCAGCCTTCTCACCCTGGATGGGGTGCGGGATGGTGCCCTGGATACGGGGGACCTTGAAGAAGTGCTTCTTGGCCTCCTCAACACCCTTGGCGATGGCGGCCGGCACCTCCTTGGCCTTGCCGTAACCGACACCCACGGTGCCGTCACCGTCGCCCACCACGACCAGCGCGGTGAAGCTGAAGCGACGACCACCCTTCACAACCTTGGCGACGCGGTTGATCGCGACAACGCGCTCAACGTACGCGGTCTTCTCGGCGGCAGCTGCGCCGCCGTCACGGCCCTTCCGGTCCCGCCGCTCGCCGCCACCGGCACCGCCACCGCGGCGCTGGGGTCCAGCCATTGGATTTACCTCTCTCTTTCCGCTAGCTACGCAGCGAGCTCAGAACTTGAGCCCGGCCTCGCGGGCGGCGTCGGCCAGGGCCGCGATGCGACCCGCGTACCGGTTACCACCTCGGTCGAACACAACGGCCTCGACACCGGCGGCCTTGGCACGCTCGGCGACCAGGGCGCCGACCTTGCCGGCCTGCGCCGACTTGTCCTCCGACGCACCACGGATCGACGAGTCCAGGGTGGACGCCGACGCAAGGGTGTGACCCTTGAGGTCGTCGATCACCTGGGCCACGATGTGGCGGTTCGAGCGGGTCACGACCAGGCGGGGACGCTCAGCCGTACCGTTGACCTTCTTACGGATCCGGATGTGGCGGCGCTTGATGGCAGCACGCTTGTAAGCGTCGCCCTTGAGGATCTTCTGCCCGTATGCCATGGCTTACTTACCCGCCTTTCCGACCTTGCGGCGGATGACTTCGCCCTCGTACTTGACGCCCTTGGCCTTGTACGGGTCGGGCTTGCGCAGCTTGCGGATGTTGGCCGCAACCTCGCCGACCTTCTGCTTGTCGATGCCCTCGACCTGGAAGCGGGTCGGGGTCTCCACCTTGAAGGTGATGCCCTCGGGCGCCTCGACGGTGATCGGGTGGCTGTAGCCGAGCGCGAACTCGAGGTTCGAACCCTTGGCCTGCACGCGGTAACCGACACCGCTGATCTCGAGCTTCTTCACGTAACCCTGGGTCACGCCGGTGATCATGTTCGCCACCAGCGTGCGGGACAGGCCGTGCAGGGCCTTGCTCTGACGCTCGTCGTTGGGGCGGGTGACGTTCAGAACGCCGTCCTCACCCTTGGCGATCTCGATCGGCGCGGCGACGGTGTGGGTCAGCGAGCCCTTGGGGCCCTTGACCGAGACCGTCTGGCCGTCGATGGTGACGTCCACGCCGGCGGGAACCGTGATGGGGAGCTTGCCAATACGCGACATAGCTGTTTCCTCCGATTCCTTTCCGCTACCAGACGTAGGCGAGGACTTCTCCGCCTACGCCCTTCTTGCCGGCCTGCTTGTCGGTGAGGAGCCCGTGGGACGTGGAGATGATCGCCACGCCGAGGCCGCCCAGCACCTTGGGCAGGTTGGTGGACTTCGCGTAAACCCGGAGACCGGGCTTGGAGATCCGCTTGATGCCCGCGATGGAGCGCTCACGGTTGGGGCCGAACTTCAGCTCCAGGACGAGGTTCTTGCCGACCTCGGCGTCCTCGACCTTCCAGCCCGTGATGAAGCCCTCCTGCTGGAGGATCTCCGCGATGTGAGACTTGATCTTCGATGCCGGCATCGTCACGGAGTCGTGGTATGCCGAGTTCGCGTTCCGCAGACGCGTAAGCATGTCTGCGATCGGATCAGTCATGGTCATGAATTGGCCTTCGGCCTCTCTCGCCGGGGTTTCCAGGTGCCCATCCCTCTCCTCGATCCGAGACGAGGCGGGTGCGGTGCGGTGGACCTACGGCGTAGTAAGTCGTACGGGCGACCGTCAGGCGCCCAACCCTCCAAGCCTAAGCCATGGAAGGGAGGGCGCCTGACACGCCCAGTGCTTACCGAGAGCTTCGGGAATCCCTAGAAGAAGGGATTACCAGGAGCTCTTGGTCACGCCCGGCAGCTCGCCACGGTGAGCCATCTCACGGAGGCACACGCGGCACAGGCCGAACTTGCGGTACACGGAGTGCGGACGGCCACACCGCTGGCAGCGGGTGTACGCGCGCACGGCGAACTTGGGCTTACGAGCAGCCTTGGCAATCAGAGCCTTCTTCGCCATCTCGCTCACGCCTCCTTGAAGGGGAAGCCGAGGTGACGAAGGAGCGCGCGGCCCTCAGCGTCGTTGGTCGCCGTGGTCACCACGGTGATGTCCATGCCCCGGGTACGGTCGATCTTGTCCTGGTCGATCTCGTGGAACATGACCTGCTCGGTGAGACCGAAGGTGTAGTTGCCACGGCCGTCGAACTGCTTGGGGGACAGGCCACGGAAGTCGCGGATGCGCGGGAGCGCGAGCGACAGGGTGCGGTCCAGGAACTCCCACATGCGGTCGCCACGGAGCGTGACGTGGGCACCGATCGGCTGGCCCTCACGCAGCTTGAACTGCGCGATGGACTTGCGGGCCTTGGTGACGGCCGGCTTCTGACCGGTGATCGTGGTGAGGTCGCGGATGGCGCCCTCGATCAGCTTGGAGTCGCGGGCGGCGTCGCCCACACCCATGTTGACCACGATCTTGACGAGGCCGGGGATCTGCATGACGTTCTCGTACTTGAACTCGTCACGCAGCTTGCCCGCGATCTCCTCGCGGTACTTCGTCTTGAGACGCGGAGTGGTGGTGGTAGCCATCAGATGTCCTCACCCGTCCGCTTGGCAACGCGAACCTTGTTGCCCTCGTCGTCGAAGCGGTAACCGACGCGGGTCACGACCTTCTTGCCGTCCTTCTCCACGACCAGCTGGACGTTGGAGACGTGGATCGGGGCCTCGGTGGTGATGATCCCGCCGGCCTGCGAACCGCGAGCGGTCGGCCCGGCCTTGGTGTGCTTCTTGACCCGGTTGACACCCTCGACCAGGACGCGGTCCTCGCGGGGGAAGGCCGCGATGACCTTGCCCTGCTTGCCCTTGTCCTTACCGGTGATGACCTGGACCAGGTCGCCCTTCTTGATCTTCATGCTTACAGCACCTCCGGCGCGAGCGAGATGATCTTCATGAACTTCTTCTCGCGCAGCTCACGGCCGACCGGGCCGAAGATACGGGTGCCGCGAGGGTCGCCGTCGTTCTTCAGAATGACGGCGGCGTTCTCGTCGAAGCGGATGTACGAGCCGTCCGGACGGCGGCGCTCCTTGACGGTGCGAACGATGACCGCCTTGACGACGTCACCCTTCTTCACGTTGCCACCGGGGATCGCGTCCTTGACGGTGGCGACGATGACGTCACCGATGCCCGCGTAGCGGCGACCGGAGCCACCGAGCACACGGATGCAAAGGATCTCCTTCGCACCAGTGTTGTCGGCGACACGCAGTCGCGACTCCTGCTGGATCACGTCTATCTCCTGATTGTCTGCCGGTTCCCGGCAGGGGCCTCATGGACGAGGACCCCTGCCGAGCCTGGCGGAACTGACCTGCGGATGTACCCCGCAGGAAATTACTTGGCCTTCTCGAGGATCTCGACGACGCGCCAGTGCTTCGTGGCGGACAGCGGCCGGGTCTCCATCAGGAGGACACGGTCGCCGACGCCGGCGGCGTTCTGCTCGTCGTGGGCCTTGAGCTTGCTCGTGCTGCGGATGACCTTGCCGTACAGGGCGTGCTTCTTGCGGTCCTCGACGGCGACGACGACGGTCTTGTCCATCTTGTCGCTGACGACGATGCCCTCACGGGTCTTGCGGAATCCGCGCGCCTCGGTGTTCGTCTCAGTCACGTTGTTCTCGCTCATCAGGCGTTCTCCACCGTTTCGATGCCCAGCTCACGCTCGCGCATCAGGGTGTAGATCCGCGCGATGTCCTTGCGGACCGCCTTCAGACGGCCGTGGTTCTCGAGCTGTCCGGTCGCCGCCTGGAAGCGGAGGTTGAACAGCTCTTCCTTGGCCTCGCGGAGCTTCGCCAGAAGCTCCTCGTTGCCCAGCTCGCGCAGCTCGGACGCCTTGGTACCGGCCGACATCACGCTTCACCTGCCTCGCGCTTGACGATCCGGCACTTCATCGGCAGCTTGTGGGCGGCGCGAGTCAGAGCCTCACGGGCGATCTTCTCGTTCGGGTAGGACAGTTCGAACATGACCCGGCCCGGGTGCACGTTCGCGATCCACCACTCCGGCGAACCCTTACCGGAACCCATGCGGGTCTCGGCGGGCTTCTTCGTGAGCGGGCGGTCCGGGTAGATGTTGATCCAGACCTTGCCACCACGCTTGATGTGGCGGGTCATGGCGATACGGGCCGCCTCGATCTGGCGGTTGGTCACGTACGCCGGCGTGAGGGCCTGGATGCCGTACTCGCCGAACGCGACCGTCGTACCGCCCTTGGCCTGACCACGGCGCTTCGGGTGGTGCTGCTTGCGGTGCTTGACCCTACGGGGGATCAGCATGTCGGTCAGGCCTCCGTTCCGGTGCTCTCAGCCGGAGCGGCGGCAGCGGGAGCCTCGGCCTTGGGGGCCTCGGCGCCGGCAGCCTGCTGCGGCTTGCGACCGCGCCGCTCGCCACCGCGGCCACCACGGGCCGGGCGGTCGGCACCGCCGCGCGCCGGGCGGTTACCCGCACGGGCAGCGGCGTTCTCGGCGCGGACCTCGGCGATGTTCTTGACGTCGCCCTTGTAGATCCAGACCTTCACGCCGATGCGGCCGAAGGTCGTCTTGGCCTCGAAGAAGCCGTAGTCCACGTTCGCGCGGAGCGTGTGCAGGGGCACACGGCCCTCGCGGTAGAACTCCGAGCGGGACATCTCGGCGCCACCGAGGCGGCCACCGCACTGGATCTTGATGCCCTTGGCGCCGGCCTTCATCGCCGACTGCATGCTCTTACGCATGGCGCGGCGGAAGGAGACGCGGGAGGAGAGCTGCTCGGCGACGGCCTGGGCCACGAGCTGAGCGTCCGTCTCGGGGTTCTTGACCTCGAGGATGTTCAGCTGGACCTGCTTGCCCGTGAGCTTCTCGAGGTCACCGCGGATGCGGTCGGCCTCGGCGCCACGGCGGCCGATGACGATGCCCGGACGCGCGGTGTGGATGTCCACGCGGACACGGTCACGGGTGCGCTCGATCTCGACCTTGGAGATGCCGGCGCGCTCCATGCCGGACGTCATCATCCGACGGATGGCGACGTCTTCCTTGACGTAGTCCTTGTACAGCTTGTCGGCGTACCAACGCGACTTGAAGTCGGTCGTGACACCGAGCCGGAACCCATGCGGGTTTACCTTCTGGCCCATTACCGGGTTCCTTCCTTGCTGCTGACGACCACGGTGATGTGGCTGGTCCGCTTGCGGATCCGGTAGGCACGGCCCTGCGCACGCGGACGGAACCGCTTCAGGGTCGGGCCCTCGTCGACGTACGCCTCGCTGATGAACAGCGAGGAGGCGTCCGTGTGGTCGTAGTTGTGCGCGGCGTTGGCGATGGCGCTGTCCAGCACCTTGCCGACCGGCACGCTCGCGGCCTGCGGGGCGAAACGCAGGACCGCCTGAGCCTCCGTGGCGTCGAGGCCACGGATGAGGTCCACCACGCGGCGGGCCTTCATGGGCGTGACGCGGATGTACCGCGCCTGGGCCCTGGCTTCCATGGTTGTCCTTCCAGTGTCTGTCATGGTCATTCCACCCCGCTGTTAGCGGCGCTTCGACTTCCGGTCGTCCTTGACGTGACCCCGGAAGGTGCGCGTCGGCGAGAACTCGCCGAGCTTGTGGCCGACCATCGACTCGGTGACGAACACCGGAATGTGGGTCTTGCCGTTGTGCACCGCGATCGTGTGGCCGAGCATGGCCGGGATGATCATCGAGCGACGGGACCAGGTCTTGATGACGTTCTTGGTGCCGGCTTCGTTCTGGGCGTCCACCTTCTTGATCAGGTGGTCGTCGACGAAGGGCCCCTTCTTGAGACTGCGCGGCATCTAAACCCGCTCCTAGCGCTTCTTGTTCGTCTTGCGGCGGCGGACGATGTACTTGTTCGAAGCCTTCTTCGGCGAACGAGTACGACCCTCCTTCTGACCCCAGGGGCTGACCGGGTGGCGACCACCGGAGGTCTTGCCCTCACCACCACCGTGGGGGTGGTCAACCGGGTTCATCGCCACACCGCGAACGGTCGGGCGGACGCCCAGCCAGCGCTTACGGCCGGCCTTGCCCCAGTTGATGTTGCTCTGCTCGGCGTTGCCGACCTCGCCGACGGTGGCGCGGCAGCGCACGTCGACCAGGCGGATCTCACCGGACGGCATGCGGAGGTGGGCGTAGGCGCCCTCCTTCGCGAGCAGCTGCACGGAGGCACCGGCGGAGCGGGCGAACTTGGCACCGCCACCGGGACGGAGCTCGATCGCGTGGATCGTGGTACCGACCGGGATGTTGCGGAGGGCCAGGTTGTTGCCCGGCTTGATGTCGGCCCCGGGACCGTTCTCCACGCGGTCACCCTGCTGCAGGTTGCGCGGGGCGAGGATGTAGCGCTTCTCGCCGTCGGCGTAGTGCAGCAGCGCGATGCGCGCGGTGCGGTTGGGGTCGTACTCGATGTGCGCGACCTTCGCCGGCACGCCGTCCTTGTCGTGACGACGGAAGTCGATGACACGGTAGGCGCGCTTGTGTCCGCCACCCTGGTGGCGAACGGTCACACGACCGGCGTTGTTACGGCCGCCCTTGCTGTGCAGGGGGCGGACCAGCGACTTCTCCGGCGTGGACCGCGTGATCTCGACGAAGTCGGCGACGCTGGAGCCGCGACGGCCCGGCGTAGTCGGCTTGTACTTGCGGATTCCCATTTCTCAGTCCTCGTCCGATATCGGACGATCCGACCCGCTTACGCGGTCGGACCGCCGAAGATGTCGATACGGTCGCCCTCGGCGAGGGTCACGATCGCGCGCTTGCTGTCGGCACGCTTGCCGAAGCCCGTGCGGGTCCGCTTGCGCTTGCCCTGGCGGTTGATCGTGTTGACCCCGGTGACCTTGACCGAGAAGACCGCCTGGACGGCCTGCTTGATCTGGGTCTTGTTGGCGCCGGGGGCCACGATGAACGTGTACTTGCCCTCGTCGAGGAGCGCGTAGCTCTTCTCCGACACGACCGGCTTCAGCAGCACGTCACGGGGGTCCGTGAACGCCTTGCTGGGCGCGGTGACGACGGTGTTCTTGCCCTCGGCGGCGTGGCGACGCGCCTTGGCGACGCGCGCGGCCTTGGCGGCCTTGGCCGCCTTGGAGGCGATGGAGGGGTGACGGATAGCCATCAGCCTTCAGTCCCTTCGGTGTCGTTGGCCTTGTTCGGGCCGGACACGAAGGACTCCAGGGCGCCCTGGGTGAAGACCACATCGTCGGAGACGATCACGTCGTACGTGTTCAGCTGGCCCGGCTCCAGGATGTGGACCTGGGGCAGGTTGCGGGCGGAGAGCCACGCGGCCTCGTCGGCACGCTCGACGACCAGGAGCAGGTTCTTGCGCTCCGAGATCTTGCCGAACAGCGACTTGGCGGCCTTCGTGGACGGGGTCTCGCCCTCGATCACGCCGGAGACGACGTGGATGCGGTTGTGGCGGGCCCGGTCGGTGAGGGCGTGGCGCAGGGCCGCGGCCTTCATCTTCTTCGGGGTCCGCTGCGAGTAGTCACGCGGCACGGGACCGTGCACGACGCCACCACCGGCGAACTGCGGCGCGCGGGTCGAGCCCTGACGGGCGCGGCCGGTGCCCTTCTGCCGGTAAGGCTTCTTGCCACCACCACGGACTTCGCCGCGGGTCTTGGTCTTGTGCGTGCCCTGACGGGCAGCCGCGTTCTGCGCGACGACGACCTGGTGGATCAGCGGGATGCTGACCTTCTCCACGCCGAAGATCTCCGCGGGGAGTTCGACGCTTCCGGTCTTCTCGCCGGCAGGCGAAAGGATGTCAACAGTGCTCATCGGTACCTCAGGCCCCCTTGGCCGCGGTGCGGACCAGGACGAGGCCGCCGTTCGGACCGGGAACCGCGCCCTTGATGAGCAGCAGACCCTTCTCCGCGTCAACGGCGTGGACGGTCAGGTTCTGGGTGGTGACCCGCTCGTTGCCCATGCGACCCGCCATGCGGAGGCCCTTGAACACACGGCCCGGGGTGGCGCAGCCACCGATGGAGCCGGGGGAGCGGTGCTTGCGCTGGGTGCCGTGTCCGGCGCCGAGGCCCTTGAAGTTGTGACGCTTCATGACACCGGCGAAGCCCTTGCCCTTGCTCTTGCCGGTCACGTCCACCTTGACGCCGGCCTCGAAGACCTCGGCGGAGATCTCCTGGCCCAGCGTGTACTCGGAGGCGTCCGCGGTGCGGATCTCGACGAGGTGGCGGCGGGGGGTGACGTCGGCCTTGGCGAAGTGGCCCTTGAGGGGCTTGTTCACCTTGCGCGGGTCGATCTCGCCGAAGGCGATCTGGACCGACTCGTAGCCGTCGACATCGTTCGTACGGACCTGGGTCACGACGTTGGGGCCGGCCTTGACGACGGTGACCGGAACAACACGGTTGTTCTCGTCCCACACCTGCGTCATGCCGAGCTTCTCGCCCAGGATGCCCTTGATCTGCTTAGCCATTCTCAGATCACCGACCCTCAGAGCTTGATCTCGATGTCGACACCGGCCGGGAGGTCGAGTCGCATCAGAGAGTCAACGGTCTTGGGCGTCGGGTCGAGGATGTCGATCAGGCGCTTGTGCGTGCGCATCTCGAAGTGCTCGCGCGAGTCCTTGTACTTGTGCGGCGACTTGATGACGCAGTACACGTTCTTCTCAGTGGGCAGCGGCACCGGGCCCGCGACCGACGCACCAGTGCGGGTCACCGTCTCGACGATCTTCTTCGCCGAGGAGTCGATGACCTCGTGGTCGTAGGCCTTGAGCCGGATGCGGATCTTCTGTCCCGCCATGGCTACTCAGTAGTCCTTTGTCTCGTTTAACGCTCTGGAACCCGGTGTTCCGTCACCCGCTCCTCCGACCCACGCGGTCGGGCGTGTCGTGCTCCCGCTGACACAGATGCCCCTTGTTCGAGCATCCCCAGTCTGGGAAACACGGCCCTTCCGGTACCGCGGGCCGGGGGCGGAGGCCCACCGGGTGCCTGGTCGGCGCCGCACCTTGCTTCCCGAAAGATTCCCGTACGTCCGCTCCAGCGCTGCCATGAGGCAGTTGGGGCGACGAGTACTGTGGGACTCGCTTCCGGTCCTCCCGGCGGGAGGCGCGCAGCATCAACACTCGACCGAGCAACCCCGCTAGTCTGCCATACGGCGCAGCGCCTCCGCCAATCGAGCCGGAGAGATTACCCCGAGAGTGACGGAGGTCAAACCCGGGTGTCGCGGCCGTCGCCCTGAGGGCGGTCGGGGGCCTCGCCCGGGTCGGCGTCGTCCCCGGAGTCGGGGAACACGAGCTTGGCTCCGCCCCTGATCACCCCCAGGCACCCCAGTCCCAGAGCCAGCCGCAGGAAGCGCATGCCCCCGTCCCAGTCACGGGGAGCGCCGAAGACCAGCCAGAAAGCGAGGGAGACGGCGGCCAGAATCGTCACCACACCTGTCATGCGCATCACTAAATGACTCATGGGCGCCATGATCGCCCACGTCGTACCTCCGGCTCAGCCGGTTTCCGAGGTGCGCTCCCGGGGTGTCAGCCAGTACACCGTGCCCAGCGCCAGGACCAGGACGGCCGGGACCAGCAGGACCGCCGCCGGGCGTACCCCCTCGTGGAGGAGCCAGGCGCCCAGCAGGCCGCCGGTGAACATGGCGCCGACCGAGGCGAGGCGGCGGCCCTCGTTCGTGGCCCCCGAGCCGATCCGGGTGTCGGCGAGCAGGGGCAGTCCGCCGAGGAGCGCGGTCAGGGCGCGCGTGGACACGGTGGTGGGCAGGTCTGCGACCCGCGCACGCAGGGTGGTGACGTTGCGCACGCCCATGGCCCCGGCGACCAGCGCGACCACGGCGAAGTGCGGACCGTCCGCCGACGCGCCCGGCGCGTCGAGGCCCGTGCGCCAGGCGACCACTCCGCCGAGCCCCAGCAGCAGCGCCTCGCCGATCAGGGCGGGCGGGAACCAGCGCCGGCCACGGGCGTCCACGATCGACTCGAACCGGGAACCGAGCACCGCGCCCACCGTGAAGCCGACGAACGAGACGCCCGCCGCCGCTGGGGACAGCCCGGCGGCACCGGTGAGCGCGAAGGAGAGGAAGAGGAGGTTGCCGGTCTGCACGGCGGTGAACACCGGGCCGAGGACCAGGAAGCTGACGGCCTCGATCACACCGGTCGTCACCGTCAGCACCACCATGATCGTGGTCAGCCCGACACCCGCTCTGGGCTTCATACCCGGACCCTAGGCCGCGCGTAATCCGCTCGCCCGCCCATGAGGCGCACTCCTACGCTGATCAGGTAAGTCGGCCGTCACGGGGGAACGTCCATCATGCGCACGCACTATCCGCGGACCAGGCATCTGCCCTGGTCCCCCGGCGCGACCGCCGACGACCTGCGGGTCACCGACCTGTCGGGCCTGCGCGGCCGCGAGGTCGTCGTGACCGAGAAACTCGACGGCGAGAACACCACGCTCTACGCCGACGGCCTGCACGCCCGCTCGCTCGACTCCGCGCACCACCCCTCCCGCACCTGGGTCAAGGCCCTCCAGGCCCGTATCGGCCACGCGGTCCCGGCGGGCTGGCGGGTGTGCGGCGAGAACATGTTCGCGCGCCACTCGCTCGCGTACGACGACCTGGACAGCTTCTTCTACGGCTTCTCGGTGTGGGACGCGGACGGGCACTGCCTGGGCTGGGACCGCACGGTGGACCTGCTGCGCGGTCTCGGCGTCCCCGTGCCGCGCGTGCTGTGGCGGGGTGTGTTCGACGAGAAGGCACTGCGCGCGCTGCGGCTGGACCTCGGGCGGCAGGAGGGGTACGTCGTCCGTGTCGTGGACGGTTTCGCCGCGGACGAGTTCGGCACACGCGTCGCCAAGTGGGTGCGGGCCGGGCATGTGCGGACGGACACCCACTGGATGCACGCGGCCGTGGTGGAGAACAGGCTCGGGGCGCGGGCGCCGCTGTGGGCCGTGCGCTCCGGCGCGCCCGTGGACGCCGACGCGCTGGCGGAGGCCGTCGGGCTGCCCGGCGAGGGCGACCGGGAGGCCGTGGCCCGCTTCGACCCGGAGGGGCGGACCGGGGACGAGCGGCTCGCCGGCATGCTGGCCGCGCTGCTGCACGGGCACTCCCCGGGCGGCCGGCGGGCCCGGGTCGCCGCGCGGCTGGCCGGGCCCGTGGGGATGCCGCTCGCGCGCCGGGTCGCCGACCTGACGGGGCTGCACCCCGCGCTGCACCGGCCGTATCCCGAGGAGGACCGCCGGACGGGCCTGGCCCGGCTGTCCCTGGCCGCCGATCTCGGTCTGCTGCACGCGGTCGCCCGCGCCACGGCGACCACGGACGAGGCGCGCGAGCAGGTGGAGTGGTCGGCCCTGCACGCCGAGGAGGTACGGGGCCTCGACGAGGGGGCCTTGGCGGAGGCGTTCGCGGAGCTGCCGGCCGACGCGGCGGTCCGGTGCCGGGCGGAGGCCCGGGAGGCGTATGTGCGGGGGCGCGTGGGAGACGCGGCGGAGGCCGTCGCGGCCACCTGGCGGTGGCGGTCGGGGGTCTTCCCCGGGCTGATCCAGCTGGTCGGCCCGGCGGGCAGCGGCAAGAGCACGTTCGCACGGGGGCTCGCGGGCGTGGACACGTATGTATCGCTGGACGACCTGCGCGCCGCGCGCGGCGCACGCGCCGACCAGCGGGCCAACGCCGAGGTGCTGCGCGCCGGGCTCGACCGGCTGGACGCGGCGCTCGCCGCCGGCGGGACGACGGTGTGGGACGCCACCTCCCTCACGCACCAGCAGCGCTCACTGGTGCACGCGGTCGCCCACCGCCGCAACGCCCTGATCACGCACGCCGTGGTCCTGGTCGACGAGGAAGAGCTGGTCCGCCGCAACGGCCGCCGCGAGCACCCCGTGCCGCCGGACGTGCTCACGGCCCAGTCGCGCCGCTTCACCCCGCCGTATCCGGGCGACGCCCACCGCACCTGGTACATCGGTGCGAGCGGGACCATAGAGGACGAGATCTGAGGGAGAGGTCCGAGGAACCGTGCGGACGAGCGAGGAGATCTACCACCGGGTGCGCTGGGACGCGCGCTTCGACCCGGCCCGCTTCGTGCTCGGCGTGCTCCAGCGGAACGCCGCCCCCAAGCGGGTCCCGCTGCCCGCGTTCGTGCCCGGCGGCGAGATCCCGTGGCACCGGGTGCTGTTCTTCGAGGCGGACGGCGAGCTGGTCTGGGACCGGGCCACGGGGACGGACCGGATCGACGCGACGGACGCGGGGCGCGTACGGGAGGCGCGTCTGCTCCGAGCGCCGTTCTTCACGGCGCGCACGCCGTACACGTGGGACGGAGAGGACTGGGCCCCCGCGCGCTCACCGGGCAGCGCCGCCGCGGGAGACGTACGCGTACTGACCTGGAACACCCTCTGGGACCGCTACGACGCCGACCTCATCGACAGCGCCCGCCGCAGGCCGCTGCTGCTGCGGGCGCTGCGTGAGGCCGACGTGGACGTGATCGCGTTGCAGGAGGTCGAGGCCGAGCTGCTGGCCATGCTGGTGCGCGAGCCCTGGGTACGGGACGGCTGGACCCTGGGGTCGGATCCGCGCGGGCGGGACGTGGACGAGTGCGGTCTGCTCCTGCTGAGCCGGCTGCCGGTCCGCGAGGCCGCGTTCCACACGCTGGGCCCGCACAAGGCGGTGACCGCCGTGGTCGTGGCAGCGGGCGCACGCCCCCTGGTCGTGGCGGCGACGCATCTGAGCAGTGACCACTCCACCGACGGCGCGGGCCGCCGCGTCGCCGAACTGGCCCGGCTGTCCGAGGGGTTCGCGACCCTGGACGCCGATCTGCTGCTCCTCGGCGACTTCAACGACGGTGGCGACACCCCTCAGCTGACCCTCGGCATGCGGGACGCCTGGAGCGAGACCCACGGCCCCGCCGACAGCACCCCGACCTTCGACCCGGCCGCCAACCCGCTGGCCGCCGTCTCGTCCCTGTCCGGACGGGCGTCCCGACTGGACCGGGTACTGCTGCGCGGCACGGGTCTGGGGGTGCGCTCGGCCCGGCTCTACGGGGACTCGCCCACGCCGGAGGGGCTGTACGTCTCGGACCACTACGGCGTACGGGCGGAGGTGGCACCCGAGGCACCGGACACGGTCACCCCCGCGAGCCTGGACGCCCGGCCGACGGCCCGTACGGCACTGGCCTGGCTCCCTCCCGAGGAGCTGTGGCCGCCGATCCAGGCCATCCGCCGTGACCACGACCCGCAGATCCACCGCTGGCCCCCGCATGTGAACGTCCTCTTCGGCTTTGTGCCGGAACACGCCTTCGAGGAGGCGGCCGCGCTGCTCGCGACAGCCCCGACCTCGCCGTTCGAAGCCCGGCTGGAGGGCGTGCACTGGTTCGGGCATCGCGATGACGCGACGGTGTGGCTGGACCCGGCGGCGGCCGGCGAGGGCCCGTGGGCCGAGCTGCACAGCACCCTCGCACGCCACTTCCCGCACTGTCGCGGCCGCCGCGAGGGCTTCACCCCGCACCTCAGCCTGGGCCGCACCACCGACCCGAACACCCTGGCCAAGGCCTGCGAGGCCCGGCTGACCCCCCTGCGGGCGAGGATCGGCGAACTGGCGCTGCTGTCACGGCGCGGGGACGAGCCCATGCGGGTGCGCGGGACGGTGAGCCTGGGGACGGGAGAGGTGCGGTGGGCGCAGGAGCCGTCGCCGCACGAGGTGGGCGGGGCCGGTGGGGACGAGGTGGCCGACCGGGCCGCCCGCCTCGTCGCGGACGCGCTCCCGGACGGCGTCGTCCACGTGGTCGGCTCCCGGCGCATGGGCTGCGCACTGCCGGGCGCGGATCTGGACCTGGTGGCGGCACTGCCGGGAACGGTCGAACTGGCCGAGGTGCAGACGAAGTTGACCGCGATGACGGGCGTGGCGGTCGGCGATGTGCGCGAGGTGATCGGCGCTCGCGTCCCCGGCGTACGGCTGCGGCTCGACGGGCTGGATGTGGATCTGGCGGTCGTGGCCACCGGGGTGATGGATCCGGCGGAGGCCGTGGAGCGGCGGGCCGAGCTGGGTGAGGCGGCGGCGATCGCGCTCAGCGCGGTGAGCGACGCGGAGGCGGTGCTCGCGTCGGTGGGCGACCGTGGTGCGGCCTTCACTCGACTGGCCAGGCAGGTCAAGGCATGGGCGAGGGCCAGGGGCCTGGACTCGGCGCCGTTCGGCGGGCTCCCGGGCCTGGCGTGGTCGGTGCTGGCGGCCCACACGGCGCGGGAGGCGGGCGAGATGGAAGAAGCGAGCGAGGCGGGCGGCCTGCCGTCGGCCGACCTCCTCCGGAGCTTCTTCGCGACGTGGGCGGCGTGGGACTGGCGCGAGCCGGTGGGGGACCTCGCGGACACCTCCGGCCCGCTCCTCCCCCTCACCATCACCACCCCCTCGGCTCCGGTCCGCCCGTGCACGGACCAGGTGACGGCGGGCATGCGGGACCTGATCACCCAAGAGCTTTTCCGGGCCTGGGAGTTGCTGGAGGAGGGCGCCCCCTGGACCGACGTCCTCGCCCCTCCCCCGCTCCACCGCCGCCACGCCGCCTGGGCGGTCGTGACGGTGGGTTCGGGCGGGAGCGGAAGCCGGGACGAGGGCGCGGACGAGGGCCGTGTCCGCGGCAGGATGCGGGCCCTGATCACGGACCTCGCCGAACTGGCCCCCGACTGCCACGCCTGGCCCCGCCCCTTCACCACGGCCCCCGCCCGCTACGCCATCGGCCTGGGGCAGACCCCGCCGACCGCCGCCGCGCTGACCGCCGTGGCGGAACGCCGGCTACGCGGTCTGGCGGGAGTCACGCTGACGCGGGCGGAGGGCGGCGAGGTACCGACCCTGTACTGAGACTGCGCCTGAGACGGAGAGGGTCAGAGGACGTCGACGTAGTCCGACGCGCTGGTGGCGACGCCGGTCGTCGAGTTGCCGTAGTAGACCCAGCGGTACGAGCCGTCGGCGGAGGCCGTGACCGTGGTCTTCAGCGCCCCCGTGCTGCTGGTGGTGGCCTTCTTCACCGTCTTGAAGGTGTCGGTGCCCTTGGCCTTGAACTGGAGGCTCACGGTACGGCCGCCGTAGCCGTCGTACTTCTTCGTGCTCCAGTTCGCCCGGGTCAGCTTGCCCGTGACGGTGATGGCCTTGCCCTTGGTGACGGGCTCCGGGGAGGCGTTGGCCGTGGCCTTGGCCGCGCGCTTGAGCTGGGCGGTCTTGGACCGCGTCTCGTACTCCTCCGCCTTGAGACCGCCGTCCGCCTTCCACAGCCGCAGCGCGACGCCGACTTTCCACGTCGTGGCATCGCTGTTGGAGTCGACGTGTTCCTGGGTCGGGTGCGGGTCGATGTAGAGGTTGCCCTCACAGCGGGCGTGCTTGGAGTCGATCTCGTAGCAGGTGTAACCGCCCGGCCCGATGAAGTTCTCCCCGGTGCCGGCCGCCGTCTTCATGGTGCCGCGGTAGAGGAAGGGATACGCGTCGTAGCGGGAGGGATTGGACGTGCTGTACCCCGACGGCAGCGCGATGTTGAAGGAGAGGGGCGGCTCGACCTCCTTCGACGTGCCGACCACGATCGGCTTGCCGTGATTGATGACGATGCCCGACACGGTGATACCGGTGTCCGCCGCCTGAGCCGCCGGCGCGTTCAGCACCGAGAACCCGAGCGCCCCCACAAGCGTGGCCACCGCGACGGTCCGTCTGCCTGACTTCATTCACACCTCTTCGAACAGATGCTCTTGTTAGGAGGCGGCAGGGTACCAAGAGTGATCTCGCGGCGCTTTCCCTCGTCAGCCCGCCGCAGAGGGTGGGCAACGCCATGGACTACCTGGTCCGCGGTCACGACGACGCGGTGGAGGGAGCCTTCGAGCCCCGCACCATTCACGCCGCCGTCGAGGTCGTCTCCCGCTCCAACCCGGACAACGACTGGGTCGCGAAGATGCGCGACCACCCCCTGCTCGGCATCCCCGTCTACGCCGTCTTCGACCCCCGCACCGGCACAGGCGCCGTCCTCACCTACATCCACGCCACCCCGGACGGCCCGCGCTACGCCACCCGTAAGGACTTCGTGTACGGCGAGGACGTCACCATCGCCGACTGGACCATCTCCACGGAGAACCTGCCCCGCTACCCGGCCGAGGACTGAGGTCGAGGCCGCTCACCTCCCGGCCGCCAACCCCTCCCGCAGCGCCCCGTACGCCGGCTTGCGCCCGTACTCCTCGTCCATCGGCGTCGCCGAGCCCTCGCCGTCGAAGACTCCGGGCACCCACGAGTACTTGTCCGTGAATCCCCACACCGTGAACGACGTGCAGCTCCGCGCCCCCAGGCAGGCGTCCAGCAACTGCCGGTAGTAGCTGGCCTGCGTCGCCGACTTCGTCTCGTCCACCGGCAGGATCATCCGCACGTCCACCTCCGTGAACGCCGTCCGCATCCCCAGCGCCTCGAAGCGGGCCAGGTTCTCCGCGACCTGCCCCGGGAAGCCGTACTGGATCGCGAGGTGCCCCTGCGCGCCGAAGCCCTGCACCGGTACGCCCTCCGCGCGCAACCGCTTCGCCAGTTCGTAGTACGCCGTGGACTTCGCGTTGACGCCCTCCACGTTGTAGTCGTTGAGGAAGAGCTTCGCCTTCGGGTCGGCGGCGTGCGCCCAGCGGAACGCGTCCGCGATGTACGACGGGCCCAGCTCACGCAGCCAGATCGAGTTCCGCAGGCTGCCGTCCTCCTCGAAGACCTCGTTGACCACGTCCCACTGCTGGATCTTCCCCTTGTACCGCTTCACCTCGGTGGTGATGTGCTTCCTGAGGATGCCGCGCAACTCCGTCGCGCCGATCGATCCGTCCTCCACCCCGGCCGTCAGCCAGCCCGGCAGCTGGCTGTGCCAGACCAGGGTGTGCCCGCGCACCACCTGCCCGTTCGCCCGCGCGAAACGGACCAGGTCGTCGGCGGCCTTCCAGTCGTAGACACCCCGTTGCGGCTCCACCGACTCCCACTTCATGACGTTCTCGGCGGTCACCGAGTTGAACTCACGGACCGTCGTCCGGCGGTACGTCCGGTCGTCCGCGAGGGCCGCCATGTCGACGGCCGTGCCGACGCGTACGCCGACGCGGTCGGCGAGCGCCCTCAACGACGGGCCGGTATGAGGGCCGTGCGCCGAGGCCGACGGCACGGCCACCGCCGTGGACAGCAGCGCTCCGGCGACCACCGCGAGCGCGGGCATGCGCAACCGGTTCATGTACGTCATCTCCAGGTCCCTTCTCAGATCTCAGAACTCGGAACTCAGATCTCAGAACTCAGATCCGGTGGCTCTCCAGCGGCCCCAGATACGTCGGCGTCAACCCACCCGTGTCGATCACCAGGCGCTGCACCACCACCGTCGGGTCGACCATCCAGAACGTCAGCCGGTGCACCCCGGGCCCGGAGATCGCGTGCCGGGTCACCGTCACGTTGACGTTGTCCGACGTGTTGCGCGCCCATTGCTTGTTCATGACCCCGTCGTCGGCCCCGGTGACGGCGTTGATGTCGACGATCTGGGGTGCTCCACCGTCGAACGACACCCCGTACCGCAGGCCACCCGTCGCAAGCGCCGGATTCCTCGGCGAGAGATACGCCCGGACCGTCACCTCCTCCACGGCCGACAGGAGAGTCACCTCGTACTCCAGCCGCGGCCCGGCCCCGCCCGGCGTCTGCCGGGGCGCCGTCACGGGCCACGGCGTCACCCCCGCCCCCGTGCGTCCTATCCGCTCGATCCGGCGCCAGCGCACGCGCCCGTCGGCCGACCCCACCGCCCGCGCATAGTGCTCCGCGTCGATCGCCACATAGCCGCCCGCCTCGACGAATCCCCTGAGCCCCCGCGCCTGGCTCGCCGACGGCTTCTCCGCGACGGCCCGCACGGTGACCGAGGCCCCCGCCCCGGTCACCGTCAACGAGCCCGAGGCGCGCCCCACCGGCGCCCGCCCCCAGTCCACCCGCACCGCCACCCGCTCCTGCTCCTCGACCCGCCCCCGCGACCGCTCCACCACCAGCCACGGCACCGACGACTCGATCCGGTACGAGAAGGGCGTACGCCCCCGGTTGAAGATCTCCACGTACTGCCGGGGCCTGGTCTGGTACGGGCTGAACACCGGAAGCACCGGCTCCGCAGCAGAAGCACCAGAAGCGCCCGACCGGGGCCACCACTGCCCGGAGTCCTCGGAACCGTCCACCGCCACCCCCAACTCGGCGGCCTCCGGCACCTCGATGCGCCGCACCTTGGGGAAGATCTCGTCCGGCAGCGCCATGTGGTCCTTCTCCGGCTGTTGCCATCCGGCGTTCGGGCCGTAGCGCTCCACGTCCCCGTACCCGATGTGCGGCTGGGTCTGGAAGCCCCGCCACTTCCCGCCCGCGACCTCGGTGTTGAAGCGGTCGGCCAGCGCGAAGTCCCGCTCCAGACCCGCCTCCGCCTCGGCCGCCATACGATTCGTCGCGGCCCGCCCCTGCCTCGCGTACAGCAGGTTGCGGAACTCGGCCTCCCGCAGCCGGTACAGGTTCGCGGTGGCCGCCACCGCGTACCCGACCAGCTCGAACCACGCGTCCCGCATGCTCTCCGGAAGCCGCCTGCCGACCCGCTCGGCCCGTCTCGCCAGGGCCCGCCACTCCTCCGTGACCCGCTCCAGCTCGCGGTGACCGAAGGAGAAGGGTGTCTCCTGGTCGTCGTAGACCACCTCGGTGGTGCCCTCGGCGACCGTGATCCGCCGGTTCAGCAGCTCGGGCTTGCGGCGCCCCTGGAGCTGTCCGTACGTGCTCAGCACCTCGGCGATCTCTGCCGCGGCCGCGTCCCCGAAGTGCAGCCGCGCGAAGCCCCGCTCCCACTCCCCCAGGTTCTCCAGGCCCCAACGCCCGGGATTCCAGGCGTAGTCGAGGAAGAACGCGGTCGGCAGCTCGTTGCCCTTCAGGTCGCCGACGTTCGCCACCCACAGGCCGTGGTTGCGGTAGGCGTCCGCCTCGTGGAGCTGCTCCCAGAGGTTCACCAGGTTGGCGGTGTCGACCCACTTGTAGTTGCGCCCGACCCCGACGTAGTCGAAGTGGTAGTACAGCCCGTAGCCCCCGGGCCGTACGGGCTCCCCGGGGTCCGGATGCTTGCGGATGTTCCCCCAGTTGTCGTCCGTGAGGACCACGGTCACGTCGTCGGGCGCCCGCAGCCCCCGGTCCCAGTAGCGCTGGACCTCCTTGTAGAGGGTCCACACCTGCGGGGTCTGAGACGCGGGCCGCCCCGTCTCCTCCTCGATGATCCCGCGCTGCGCCGCGATGATCTCCTGCATCAGCTCGATGCCGTCACCGTCCGGCAGGCTCGTGTCGCCGTTCCCCCGCATGCCCAGCGTGACGACGCCCTCGAATCCCTGGTCCACCATGCGCCGGATGCCGTCGCGCCAGTACGCCCGCACGGCCTCGGCGTTGCGCCGGTACGACCACTCCCCGGTGCCCCCGTAGGGGTCCCGGCCGGGGGTGACGACATTGCCCGCGCTGTCCCGCACGGCCGGCACCGCATGGCGGTTCCACTCCTCGATCCCCCGCATCATGGGCGCCTCGTGAGACGTGCCCATGACAATCCCGTACTCGGTCGCCCGCGCGTGGTTCTCCGGATCGTCCTCGGCGAAGGCCCGCCCCCACACCGCCGGCCAGACATAGTTGCCCTTGAGCCGCAGCAGCGCCTCGAAGACCTTGGCCCAGAAGTCCGCGGTGAAGCCCCCGGGGTGCCCCGGCGCCTTCCCGGGCCCGAAGTACGCCGGCGCCCACGTCCCGAGCGCCGGGTTCTCGTCGTTGATGAAGACACCGCGGTACTTCACGGCCGGCGTCCCCTGACTGAAGCGGCCCGGCCGCACGTACACCGCCGTCCGCCGGACCGGCGGCACGTCGTCCCACCAGTACCAGGGCGAGACGCCGAGCCCGTACGAGACGTCGTACGCCCCGAAGATCGTGCCGCGCTGGTCGCTGCCCGCGATGACGAAGGCCCGCCGCACCCCGGGCATCGGCCGCTCGACGACCGTCTGCAGCGAGGTCTCCCACTTCCCCCGCACCCCGTCGACGTCCAGCTTCCCGGCATCGATCAGCCCGTCGATCAGGGGACTGCGTCCGATGGTCCCCACCAGGACCACCTCCCGCGCGACCTCGCTCCCCGGCCGGACCCCCGTCACCCGCTCGATGTCGTCCCGCAGATCCCCCGCGACCCGTACGACCCCGGGATGATCCTCGGAACTGACCACGACCGGGGCGCCCACGAGCGAGAATCCGCCGACCACGGGCGCGAAGGAGAGGTACGCGCCCGGATCGGTCACCCGCGGCGCCCCGCCCGCCCCTTCGGCCCACGCACCCCCGCCCCCCACCGAGAGCACCGGCACAGCACCGATCCCCGCTCCGAGCACACCCCTGCGGCTGACGTACCCAGACATGCCCCACCCCTCGATCGGTCGTCCCGAACCGGGATTTGCTCAGCGACCTGACAAATAGTGGAGGGAGTGAAGCAG
The DNA here is from genome assembly GCF_018728545.1 of Streptomyces sp. ATCC 21386. NCBI lineage: Bacteria > Bacillati > Actinomycetota > Actinomycetes > Kitasatosporales > Streptomycetaceae > Streptomyces > Streptomyces sp. ATCC 21386. The sequence goes on along the minus strand of NZ_JAAVVL010000001.1, from coordinate 916,639 downwards.
GGGGACAACGGGTCGTACGCGCCGAATAGTTTCGAACGAGCTGCCCGTACGGCCGACGCCGTACGGGCCCGATCGGCCTACTTCGACTTCAGGGACTTCTCGAACACCTCGGGCCCCTCCCAGGGCACCTCCCTGCACGGCTTGATCCGTCCCTTGACCATGTACATGCTTCCGGCGGGGCTCACACCGCCCTTCACCGACTCGGGCTCCTCGAAGACGAGGGTGTCACCGGGACGCAGTGTGTACTTCCAGACTTCGTCCGCGCGGACGACCGTGCCAGGAGGTGACGACTCACCGCGCGGCTGCGCGCAGACATAGCCGCTCCTGGGCCTGTCGAGACTGACGAAGATGCCCAACTCCCGCAGCCGCTCGGCCAGTTCTCCCTGGAACTCCCACTTCTCGATGTCGTCGACGCTGACCGTGACACTGCCGTCCTCATGCTGTTCGATCGCGTACGCCTGCGCTCCCCCGGTCGACGCGGGAAGCGCCACCACCGTCGCCCCCGCCGCCACGACACACGCCGCGAGGGCGACGAGCGCGCGCCGCGCGGTGATCCGGCGGCGGATCACCGGCTGCGGCTCCAGCACCGGGTCCTCCGCCCGCAGCGCGATCTCCCGCTGAAGCTCCTCCAGCAGCCGGTCCTCGAAGGTCTTCGCGTTCCCCGTCGTCCTCGTCCCGTCCGTGCTCATGCCTCTCCCCCCGCGTACGTGAGTGCTGCCGTCTGCCCGCCGTCCCCGCCCGTCGCGGCCGACCGCAGCGCCCTGCGCGCCCGGTGCAGCCGTACGCGCGCCGTGACCTTGCGTATCCCCAGCGCCGTGGCCGCCTCGGTGACGCTCAGCTCGTCGACGGCGACCAGCTCGATCACCGCCCGCTCCCCGTCGGGCAGCCCCTCCAGGGCGGCCAACGCCCGGCGCCCGGCCTCCTCCGCGTCGAGCTTCTCCTCCAGCCGACCGATGTCGTCGGCCTCCAGCAGCCGTCGCCCGGCGACCCTGCTGCCCAGTGCGCTCTGCCGCGCGCTGCGGCGCGCCTCCGCCGCCGCCACGTTGCGCGCGATGCCGTACAGCCAGGCCGTCTCGCTGCCGAGGTCGGGCCGGTAGGCGCGGGCGGAGTCGATCACCGCGAGGAAGGTCTCGGCGGTGAGATCGGCGACGGTGTGCGGATCGGTGACCCGCCGGGCCATGAAGCGCGTGACGGCGTCGACGTGGCGGCGGTAGAAGATCTCGAACGCGGCCGGGTCGTACATCTCTCCCGGCGGACCGCCCCTGCTTCTCGTGTGCGGTGCCAAGGTGTGCACCTCTCGTCCTCGGTCATGCTGTCACCCCTACTTGGTCCGCCGGGCCGGAAGCGTTACGGGGCAAGCGATGCCGGGCATGCGAAAGGGCCCGTACGACCGAAGTCGTACGGGCCCCTTCAGGAGCTCAAGCGGTGCTGGAGCTACCAGGTCAGACCGACAAGCTTACTTGTTGATCTTGGTGACCTGGCCGGCGCCCACGGTCCGGCCACCCTCACGGATGGCGAACTTCAGGCCCTCTTCCATGGCGATGGGCTGGATGAGCTCCACCTTCATCTCGGTGTTGTCACCCGGCATCACCATCTCGGTGCCCTCGGGGAGGGTCACAACGCCCGTCACGTCCGTCGTACGGAAGTAGAACTGCGGACGGTAGTTGTTGAAGAACGGCGTGTGGCGGCCACCCTCGTCCTTGGACAGGATGTAGGCCTGGGCCTCGAACTCGGTGTGCGGGGTGACCGAACCGGGCTTGATGATGACCTGGCCGCGCTCGACGTCCTCGCGCTTGATGCCACGGAGGAGCAGACCGACGTTCTCACCGGCCTGGCCCTCGTCGAGCAGCTTGCGGAACATCTCGATGCCGGTGACCGTGGTGGTGGTCTTCTCGGTCTTGATACCGATGATGTCGACGGTCTCGTTGACCTTGAGGACACCACGCTCGATACGACCGGTGACGACGGTGCCACGACCGGTGATCGTGAAGACGTCCTCGATCGGCATCAGGAACGGCTTGTCGACGTCGCGCTCCGGCTCCGGGATCGCGGTGTCGACGGCGGCCATCAGGTCCAGGACCGACTGGCCCCACTCCTTGTCGCCCTCGAGCGCCTTGAGCGCGGAGACCTTGACGACCGGAACGTCGTCGCCCGGGAACTCGTACTCGGAGAGCAGCTCACGGACCTCGAGCTCGACGAGCTCCAGGATCTCCTCGTCGTCCACCATGTCGGCCTTGTTCAGGGCGACGACGATGTACGGAACGCCGACCTGGCGGGCCAGGAGCACGTGCTCCTTGGTCTGCGGCATCGGGCCGTCGGTGGCGGCGACAACGAGGATGGCGCCGTCCATCTGCGCCGCACCCGTGATCATGTTCTTGATGTAGTCCGCGTGACCGGGGCAGTCGACGTGGGCGTAGTGACGGGTCTCCGTCTGGTACTCGACGTGCGCGATGGAGATGGTGATACCGCGCTGGCGCTCCTCGGGAGCCTTGTCGATCTGGTCGAACGCCGAGGCCTCGTTCAGGTCCGGGAACGCGTCGTGCAGCACCTTGGTAATGGCGGCCGTGAGGGTCGTCTTACCGTGGTCGATGTGACCGATGGTGCCGATGTTGACGTGCGGCTTAGTCCGCTCGAACTTCGCCTTCGCCACTGGGGTCCTCCTGTGGAGTGGTTCTGAACGCCTTGCTTCATCGGCGCCAGGTGATCTTTGCTGGAAAGTCCGGGTCCCGGGGCAAACAACCGTCTTTGCGGCCGTTTGCCCCACGAGGCTCCGGAGTCAAGCCTAAAGCGTGTGCACGCGGTGCGTTGAACGCGGTGGTTCAACGCCGTGCGTCACTCGCCCTTGGCCTTCGCGATGATCTCCTCGGCGACGTTCCGCGGAACCTCGGCGTAGGAGTCGAACTGCATCGAGTAGCTTGCGCGACCCGAGGTCTTGCTGCGGAGGTCTCCGACGTAGCCGAACATCTCCGAGAGGGGCACGAGGCCCTTCACGACGCGGGCACCGGCCCGCTCCTCCATGGCCTGGATCTGACCACGGCGGGAGTTGATGTCGCCGATGACCTCACCCATGTAGTCCTCGGGCGTGGTGACCTCGACGGCCATCATCGGCTCAAGGAGCACGGGGGACGCCTTGCGCGCGGCCTCCTTGAAGGCCTGCGAACCGGCGATCTTGAACGCGAGCTCGGAGGAGTCGACCTCGTGGTAGCCACCGTCGATGAGCGTGACGCGGACGCCCGTCATCTCGTAGCCCGCGAGGATGCCGAACTGCATGGCCTCCTGCGCACCGGCGTCCACCGAAGGGATGTACTCCTTCGGGATACGGCCACCGGTCACCTTGTTCACGAACTCGTACGAGGCGTCGCCGCCCTCGATCGGCTCGATCGCGATCTGCACCTTGGCGAACTGACCGGTACCACCGGTCTGCTTCTTGTGCGTGTAGTCGACGCGCTCGACGGCCTTGCGGATCGTCTCGCGGTAGGCGACCTGCGGCTTGCCGACGTTGGCCTCGACCTTGAACTCACGGCGCATACGGTCGACCAGCACCTCGAGGTGCAGCTCGCCCATACCACCGATGATGGTCTGGCCGGTCTCCTCGTCCGAGTGAACCTGGAAGGAGGGGTCCTCCTCCGCGAGACGCTGGATGGCGACACCCAGCTTCTCCTGGTCACCCTTGGACTTGGGCTCGATCGCGACCTGGATGACCGGCGCCGGGAAGTCCATGGACTCCAGGATCACCGGCTGCTTGTCGTCGCACAGCGTCTCACCGGTCGTGGTCTGCTTCAGACCCATGACGGCGATGATGTCGCCGGCGCCCACCGACTCGATCTCCTCACGCTTGTTCGCGTGCATGCGGTAGATCTTGCCGATGCGCTCCTTCTTGCCCTTGACGGAGTTCAGCACGGCGGTGCCGGACTCCAGGCGGCCCGAGTAGACCCGGACGAAGGTGAGCTTGCCGAGGTGCGGGTCGCTCATGATCTTGAACGCCAGCGCGGACAGCGGCTCGTCGTCGGACGGCTTGCGCTTGACGACCTCCTCCGGGTCGTTGACGGCGTGGCCCTCGATGGCCTCGACGTCAAGCGGGGTGGGGAGGTAGCGCACGACCGCGTCGAGCAGGGGCTGGACGCCCTTGTTCTTGAACGCGGTGCCACAGAACACCGGGGTGACCGTGGTGTCGTTGGACTTGCCGGACGCGATGGTGATGCGACGGATCGCGGCGTACAGCTGCTCCTCGGTGGGCTCCTCGCCCTCCAGGTACAGCTCCATGATCTCTTCGTCGTTCTCGGCGACGGCCTCGACGAGCTTGCCGCGGTACTCCTCGGCAGCCTCGGTGTGCGTGGCCGGGATGTCGACGACGTCGTACATCTCACCCTTGGCGGCCTCGGCGGACCAGACCAGGGCCTTCATCGTCACGAGGTCGACGACGCCCTTGAAGTCGGCCTCGGCGCCGATCGGGAGCTGCATGACGAGCGGCTGGGCGCCCAGGCGGTCCGAGATCATGTCCACGCAGCGGTGGAACTCGGCGCCGGTACGGTCCAGCTTGTTGACGAAGCAGATGCGGGGCACGCCGTAACGGTCGGCCTGACGCCACACCGTCTCCGACTGCGGCTCCACGCCGGCAACGCCGTCGAACACCGTCACGGCACCGTCGAGGACGCGGAGCGAACGCTCCACCTCTACGGTGAAGTCGACGTGCCCCGGGGTGTCGATGATGTTGATGGTGTGGTCGACGCCCTCGAGCGGCCAGTGACAGGTGGTGGCAGCAGAGGTGATCGTGATGCCACGCTCCTGCTCCTGCTCCATCCAGTCCATGGTGGCGGCGCCGTCGTGGACCTCACCGATCTTGTACGAAACGCCGGTGTAGAACAGGATCCGCTCGGTGGTGGTCGTCTTGCCCGCGTCGATGTGGGCCATGATCCCGATGTTGCGGACCCTGGCCAGGTCAAGCGAAGTGGTAGCCATAAGGCTTCAGTCTTCTCTCGGTCTCGATGGGGTCTGCGACTACCAGCGGTAGTGCGCGAAGGCCTTGTTGGACTCGGCCATCTTGTGCGTGTCCTCGCGCTTCTTCACAGCGGCACCCAGGCCGTTGGAGGCGTCGAGAAGCTCGTTGAGCAGACGCTCGGTCATGGTCTTCTCGCGACGGGCGCGGGAGTAACCGACCAGCCAGCGCAGCGCGAGCGTGTTGGCACGACCGGGCTTGACCTCGATCGGAACCTGGTACGTCGCACCACCGACACGGCGGGACTTGACCTCGAGGGTCGGCTTGATGTTCTCCAGAGCGCGCTTCAGCGTGATGATCGGGTCGTTGCCCGTCTTCTCACGCAGGCCCTCCATGGCGCCGTAGACGATGCGCTCGGCGGTGGAGCGCTTGCCGTTCAGCAGCACCTTGTTGATGAGCGACGTGACAAGAGGAGAACCGTAGACCGGGTCGATGATGACCGGGCGCTTCGGGGCGGGGCCCTTACGAGGCATTCTTACTTCTCCTTCTTGGCGCCGTAGCGGCTGCGGGCCTGCTTGCGGTTCTTGACACCCTGGGTGTCGAGGGAACCGCGGATGATCTTGTAGCGAACACCCGGCAGGTCCTTCACACGGCCACCACGCACGAGCACGATGGAGTGCTCCTGCAGGTTGTGTCCCTCACCCGGAATGTAAGCGGTGACCTCGATCCCGCTGGTCAGACGCACACGCGCGACCTTACGCAGGGCCGAGTTCGGCTTCTTCGGGGTGGTCGTGAACACACGCGTGCAGACGCCGCGACGCTGGGGCGAACCCTCGAGTGCGGGCGTCTTGTTCTTCTCGACCTTGTCCTGCCGGCCCTTACGGACCAGCTGCTGGATCGTAGGCACTACTTCTCCGGTTTCTGTGTGCCGAATGGTGAAGCTAACCCGGAACATTCGCCGACCCACGCGGTCGGGTGTGTCGAAACTGCTGAACTCCCGCCGCGAGGCAGAAAGGGCGCAGAGTACGGCGGCCGCTTACGGCTCCCCCTGTGCGGTTGAAGGCACGCACGAGAGCCAGGGCACACCCCAGGCACAAGGTCTGAGCGTACCTACCTCATTCGCTATGGTCAAAACAAATGGGCGGGCAGTGGTTTAACGACGAACGTCTCCGCACCGACACGTCCGCGCCGCCGGCCCGCCGGAGCTCAGGTTCCGCTGCTCGACGACACTCCCGCGATCATCAGAACCAGCAGGAAGAAGGCCCAGCCCGCCACGGAGAGCCAGCCGAGGATCAGACCGGCCAGGGCGAAGCCCTCACCGCCCTCGCCGGTGCGCTTCATCTCGGCGCGGGCGGTGTGGCCCAGGATGACCGCCGGGACGCCGGTGAGCCCCAGCGTCATGGTCGTGAGCACACCGCAGACCATCGCGCCCACGGCCTTGCCGTTGGTGGGCGGCGGCAGCACGGGCGCCGGCATGAACGTTCTCGGGACCATGGGCGCCATGACGCTCGGCTGCGCCGCTGTGGGCCCCTGGGGCAGGTCCGCGACCAGAAGGGTCAGCTCCCCCACCGTGCGCGCCTGGTAGGCCCTCTCGACGCGCCTCTCGTACTCGTCCTGCGGGAGGCGGCCCTCGCTGAAGCCGGCCTTCAGCACATCGACGGCACGCTCACGGTCGGCATGTGCGGCGAGCATGGAGGGACCACTGCCCTGCGCCTGCTGCCACGGCATCGGCTGCCACGACGGATTCGACACGAGAAACTCCCCCGGACTGGTTGTCCCCCCATGATGCGACAACGCACGGCCCCCGGCACCGGTTCCCCCGCACCGGTTCTGTCCCGGTTCTGCCACATCGCACACCCGTACGCCCGTCCCGCGCGCCCGAATGCCACCCCGGGCGCCCGTACGCCATCCCGGACGACCCGCGGGTGCCGGTAAACCACCCCAGCAGGCCCGTTGCGAGACGCCGAAGGGCGGCCACCCGAAGGTGACCGCCCCTCAACTCAAGCGACTGCGACCGCTCGCCTACTGGTTGTACGGACCGTAGTCGTAGTCCTCCAGCGGGACGGCCTGGCCGGAGCCCGTGCCGAACGGCGAGTAGTCGATGTCGTCGTAGCCGACGGCCGAGTACATCGCGGCCTTGGCCTCCTCGGTCGGCTCGACCCGGATGTTGCGGTAGCGGGACAGGCCCGTACCGGCCGGGATGAGCTTACCGATGATGACGTTCTCCTTGAGGCCGATGAGGCTGTCGGACTTGGCGTTGATCGCCGCGTCCGTCAGGACTCGGGTCGTCTCCTGGAAGGAGGCGGCCGACAGCCAGGATTCCGTCGCCAGCGAGGCCTTGGTGATACCCATCAGCTGCGGACGACCGGAGGCCGGGTGACCGCCCTCCTGGACCACACGACGGTTCTCGGTCTCGAACTTCGAGCGCTCGACCAGCTCACCGGGCAGCAGCTCGGCGTCGCCGGACTCGATGATCGTCACACGGCGGAGCATCTGCCGGATGATGATCTCGATGTGCTTGTCGTGGATCGACACACCCTGCGAGTTGTAGACCTTCTGGACCTCGCCGACCAGGTGGACCTGGACGGCACGCTGACCCAGGATGCGCAGCACGTCGTGCGGGTTGGTGGCACCCACGGTGAGCTTCTGGCCCACCTCGACGTGCTCGCCCTCGCTCACCAGCAGACGGGCGCGCTTCGAGATCGGGAACGCCGTCTCGTCGCTGCCGTCGTCCGGCGTGATGACGATCTTCTTGGTCTTCTCCGTCTCCTCGATGCGGACGCGACCGGCCGCCTCGGAGATCGGCGCGACACCCTTGGGCGTACGGGCCTCGAAGAGCTCGACGACACGCGGCAGACCCTGCGTGATGTCGTCACCGGCCACACCACCGGTGTGGAAGGTACGCATCGTCAGCTGGGTACCGGGCTCACCGATGGACTGGGCGGCGATGATGCCGACCGCCTCACCGATGTCGACCAGCTTGCCGGTGGCCAGGGAGCGGCCGTAGCACATGGCACACGTGCCGACCTTGGACTCACAGGTCAGGATCGAGCGGGTCTTGACCTCCTCGACACCGTGGTGCACGAGCTGGTCGATGAGCACGTCGCCCAGGTCCACGTTGGCCGGCGCGATCACCTTGCCGTCGATGACGACGTCCTCGGCGAGCATGCGGGCGTAGACGCTGGTCTCGACGTCCTCGGCCTTGCGCAGGACCCCGGTCTCGTCCTTCGAGGCGATCCGCAGCTTCAGACCGCGCTCGGTGCCGCAGTCCTCCTCGCGGATGATGACGTCCTGCGAGACGTCCACCAGACGACGGGTCAGGTAACCCGAGTCGGCGGTACGCAGGGCGGTGTCCGCCAGACCCTTACGGGCACCGTGCGTGGAGATGAAGTACTCCAGCACGGACAGGCCCTCGCGGAAGGACGCCTTGATGGGACGCGGGATCGTCTCGTTCTTGGCGTTCGACACCAGACCACGCATACCGGCGATCTGACGCATCTGCATCATGTTTCCGCGGGCACCCGAGTCGACCATCATGAAGATGGGGTTCGTCTTCGGGAAGTTCGCGTTCATCGCCTCGGCGACCTCGTTGGTCGCCTTGGTCCAGATCGCGATGAGCTCCTGCGTGCGCTCTTCCTTCGTGATCAGACCGCGCTCGTACTGCTTCTGGACCTTCTCGTCCTGCGCCTCGTACCCGCGGACGATCTCCTTCTTCGCCTCGGGAACGACGACGTCGGAGATGGCCACGGTGACACCGGAACGGGTCGCCCAGTAGAAGCCGGCCGCCTTCAGGTTGTCGAGCGTCGCCGCCACGATGACCTTGGGGTAGCGCTCGGCGAGGTCGTTGACGATCTCGGAGAGCTGCTTCTTGCCCACCGAGTAGTCGACGAACGGGTAGTCCTCGGGCAGCAGCTCGTTGAAGAGCGCACGGCCGAGCGTGGTCTTCAGCCGGAAGCTGTCACCCTGCTGCCACTCCGGCTCGCCCTCCTCGCGCGCCGGCGGGGTCCACCCGCGCGGCGGGATGGTGCCCACCGGGAAGCGGATGTCGATCGCGGACTGCAGCGCGAGCTCGTCGGCGTCGAACGCCATGATCGCCTCGGCCGTGGAGGCGAACGAACGCCCCTCGCCCTTGGTGTCACGGAGCTCGCCGTCGGTGGTGAGGAAGAACAGACCGAGGACCATGTCCTGGGTCGGCATCGTCACCGGACGGCCGTCGGCGGGCTTGAGGATGTTGTTCGAGGACAGCATCAGGATGCGGGCCTCGGCCTGCGCCTCCGCGGAGAGCGGCAGGTGGACGGCCATCTGGTCACCGTCGAAGTCCGCGTTGAACGCGGTGCAGACGAGCGGGTGGATCTGGATGGCCTTGCCCTCGACCAGCTGCGGCTCGAAGGCCTGGATGCCGAGTCGGTGCAGGGTGGGAGCACGGTTGAGCAGCACCGGGTGCTCGGCGATGACCTCTTCGAGGACGTCGTACACGACGGTGCGGCCGCGCTCCACCATGCGCTTGGCGCTCTTGATGTTCTGCGCGTGGTTGAGGTCCACGAGCCGCTTCATCACGAACGGCTTGAAGAGCTCCAGCGCCATCGCCTTCGGCAGACCGCACTGGTGCAGCTTCAGCTGCGGACCGACGACGATCACGGAACGCGCGGAGTAGTCCACACGCTTGCCGAGCAGGTTCTGACGGAATCGACCCTGCTTGCCCTTCAGCATGTCGCTGAGGGACTTCAGCGGGCGGTTGCCGGGACCGGTGACCGGGCGACCACGACGACCGTTGTCGAAGAGGGCGTCGACAGCCTCCTGGAGCATGCGCTTCTCGTTGTTCACGATGATCTCGGGCGCGCCGAGGTCGAGAAGCCGCTTCAGTCGGTTGTTCCGGTTGATCACACGGCGGTACAGGTCGTTCAGGTCGGAGGTCGCGAAGCGGCCACCGTCCAGCTGCACCATCGGACGCAGGTCCGGCGGGATGACCGGCACGCAGTCGAGCACCATGCCCTTGGGGCTGTTGCTGGTCTGCAGGAACGCGGAGACGACCTTGAGGCGCTTGAGCGCACGGGTCTTCTTCTGGCCCTTGCCGGTGCGGATGATCTCGCGGAGGCGCTCGGCCTCCTCGTCGAGGTCGAAGGACTCCAGGCGCTTCTGCAGCGCCGCGGCACCCATCGAACCGTCGAAGTACGTGCCGAAGCGGTCACGCAGCTCGCGGTAGAGGAGCTCGTCGCCCTCCAGGTCCTGGACCTTGAGGTTCTTGAACCGGGTCCACACCTCGTCGAGACGGTCGATCTCGCGCTGCGAACGGTCGCGCAGCTGCTTCATCTCACGCTCGGCGCCCTCGCGCACCTTGCGGCGCACGTCGGCCTTGGCGCCCTCGGCCTCCAGCTCGGCCAGGTCGGTCTCGAGCTTCTTGGCGCGGGCTTCGAGGTCGGCGTCGCGACGGTTCTCGATCTGCTGCCGCTCGACGGAGACGTGCGCCTCCAGGGAGGGCAGGTCACGCGTACGGCGCTCCTCGTCGACGTACGTGATCATGTACGCCGCGAAGTAGATGACCTTCTCGAGGTCCTTCGGGGCGAGGTCGAGCAGGTAGCCCAGCCGCGACGGAACGCCCTTGAAGTACCAGATGTGGGTGACGGGAGCGGCCAGCTCGATGTGACCCATCCGCTCACGGCGCACCTTGGCGCGCGTGACCTCGACGCCACAGCGCTCACAGATGATGCCCTTGAAGCGGACACGCTTGTACTTGCCGCAGTAGCACTCCCAGTCCCGGGTCGGACCGAAGATCTTCTCGCAGAAGAGTCCGTCCTTTTCGGGCTTCAGGGTGCGGTAGTTGATCGTCTCGGGCTTCTTGACCTCGCCGTGGCTCCACTGACGGATGTCGTCAGCGGTGGCCAGACCGATCCGGAGCTCGTCGAAGAAGTTGACGTCGAGCACTATGCGTCAATCCCTCTCAGGGTTGTAAGTCTTTGGTCTGATACGGGGGTCCTGGGGCCGGCCGGGCTCTTCACGAGCCCGGCCGAACTCCCGTCAGACCTCTTCGACGCTGCTCGGCTCGCGCCGGGACAGGTCGATGCCGAGCTCCTCCGCAGCGCGGAAGACGTCCTCGTCGGTGTCACGCATCTCGATGGACATACCGTCGCTGGACAGCACCTCCACGTTCAGGCAGAGAGACTGCATCTCCTTGATGAGCACCTTGAAGGACTCGGGGATGCCGGGCTCGGGGATGTTCTCGCCCTTGACGATGGCCTCGTAGACCTTCACGCGGCCGGTGACGTCGTCGGACTTGATGGTCAGCAGCTCCTGGAGGGCGTACGCGGCGCCGTAAGCCTCCAGCGCCCACACCTCCATCTCACCGAAGCGCTGGCCACCGAACTGAGCCTTACCACCCAGCGGCTGCTGGGTGATCATCGAGTACGGGCCGGTCGACCGGGCGTGCAGCTTGTCGTCGACCAGGTGGTGCAGCTTGAGGATGTACATGTACCCGACCGAGATCGGGTCCGGGAACGGCTCACCGGAGCGGCCGTCGAACAGCCTCGCCTTGCCGGAGGGGAGCACCATGCGCTCGCCGTCGCGGTTGGGGATGGTGTGCTGCAGCAGACCGGCGAGCTCGTCCTCACGGGCACCGTCGAAGACCGGGGTCGCGACGTTGGTGCCGGGGGCGACGGAGTCGGCGCCGATGACCTGCAGCCGCTGCGCCCACTCGTCGGCGAGACCGGAGACGTCCCAGCCGCGGCTGGCGAGCCAGCCGAGGTGGATCTCCAGCACCTGTCCCGGGTTCATTCGGGACGGCACACCGAGCGGGTTGAGGATGATGTCGACCGGGGTGCCGTCCTCCAGGAACGGCATGTCCTCGATCGGCAGGATCTTGGAGATGACGCCCTTGTTGCCGTGACGGCCGGCGAGCTTGTCACCGTCGGTGATCTTGCGCTTCTGCGCGACGTAGACGCGCACCAGCTGGTTGACACCGGGGGGAAGCTCGTCGCCCTCCTCGCGGTCGAAGACGCGGACGCCGATGACCTTGCCGGTCTCGCCGTGCGGCACCTTCAGCGAGGTGTCACGGACCTCACGGGCCTTCTCGCCGAAGATCGCGCGGAGCAGGCGCTCCTCGGGGGTCAGCTCGGTCTCACCCTTGGGCGTGACCTTGCCGACGAGGATGTCACCGGCGATGACCTCGGCACCGATGCGGATGATGCCGCGCTCGTCGAGGTCGGCGAGGACCTCCTCGGAGACGTTCGGGATGTCCCGGGTGATCTCCTCGGGGCCGAGCTTGGTGTCACGGGCGTCGACCTCGTGCTCCTCGATGTGGATCGAGGAGAGGACGTCGTCCTGCACGAGGCGCTGCGACAGGATGATCGCGTCCTCGTAGTTGTGACCCTCCCACGGCATGAACGCCACGAGCAGGTTCTTGCCCAGCGCCATCTCGCCGTTCTGGGTGGCCGGACCGTCGGCCAGGACCTGGCCCTCGATGATCCGGTCGCCCTCGTTGACGATGACCTTCTGGTTGACCGAGGTGCCCTGGTTGGAGCGGGCGAACTTGGCCAGGCGGTACGTGATGTACGTGCCGTCGTCGTTGGCGGTGGTGATGTAGTCGGCGGAGACCTCCTGGACCACACCCGGCTTCTCGGCCTTGACCACGTCGCCGGCGTCGACGGCGGAGCGGTACTCCATGCCGGTGCCGACGAGCGGGGACTCGCTCTTGATGAGCGGCACGGCCTGACGCATCATGTTCGCGCCCATGAGGGCACGGTTGGCGTCGTCGTGCTCCAGGAAGGGGATCATGGCGGTCGCGACCGACACCATCTGGCGCGGCGAGACGTCCATGTAGTCCACGTCGTCACCGGCGACGTAGTCGACCTCGCCGCCACGGCGGCGGACCAGGACGCGGTTCTCGGTGAAGCGCAGTTCGTCGTTGAGCGTGGCGTTGGCCTGCGCGATGACGAAGCGGTCCTCCTCGTCGGCCGTCAGGTAGTCGACCTCGTCGGTGACCTGACCGTCGACGACCTTGCGGTACGGCGTCTCCACGAAACCGAACGCGTTGACGCGGCCGTAGGAGGCGAGCGAACCGATCAGACCGATGTTCGGGCCTTCGGGCGTCTCGATCGGGCACATGCGTCCGTAGTGGGACGGGTGCACGTCACGGACCTCGAAGCCGGCCCGCTCACGGGACAGACCACCGGGACCCAGCGCCGAGAGACGACGCTTGTGCGTCAGACCCGACAGCGGGTTGTTCTGGTCCATGAACTGCGACAGCTGGCTGGTGCCGAAGAACTCCTTGATGGAGGCGACGACCGGCCGGATGTTGATCAGGGTCTGGGGCGTGATCGCCTCGACGTCCTGGGTCGTCATGCGCTCGCGGACGACACGCTCCATACGCGCCAGACCCGTACGGACCTGGTTCTGGATGAGCTCGCCGACGCTGCGCAGACGACGGTTGCCGAAGTGGTCGATGTCGTCGGTCTCGACGACGATCGTCTGGCCGTTGTCGGCGGCCGTCTCGGTCTCGCCCGCGTGCAGCTTCACCAGGTACTTGATCGTCGAGATGACGTCCTCGACGGTCAGGACGCCCGCGTCGAGCGGAGCCTCCGCACCCAGCTTCTTGTTGACCTTGTAGCGGCCGACCTTCGCGAGGTCGTAGCGCTTGGGGTTGAAGTACAGGTTCTCCAGCAGCGTCTGCGCGGCCTCACGCGTGGGGGGCTCGCCCGGACGCAGCTTGCGGTAGATGTCGAGCAGCGCGTCGTCCTGGCCCTGGGTGTGGTCCTTCTCCAGGGTGGCGCGCATGGACTCGTACTCGCCGAACTCCTCCAGGATCTGCTCGGTGGTCCAGCCGAGGGCCTTGAGGAGGACGGTCACGGACTGCTTGCGCTTGCGGTCGATACGGACACCGACCATGTCGCGCTTGTCGATCTCCATCTCCAGCCAGGCACCCCGGGAGGGGATGATCTTGGCGGAGAAGATGTCCTTGTCGGACGTCTTGTCGATCGAGGAGTCGAAGTAGACGCCCGGCGAACGGACCAGCTGCGACACGACGACACGCTCGGTGCCGTTGATGACGAAGGTGCCCTTGTTCGTCATGAGCGGGAAGTCGCCCATGAAGACCGTCTGGGACTTGATCTCACCGGTCTCGTTGTTGGTGAACTCGGCCGTGACGAAGAGCGGGGCGGCGTACGTGAAGTCGCGCTCCTTGCACTCGTCGATGCTGTTCTTCGGCGGCTCGAAGCGGTGGTCGCGGAAGGTCAGCGACATCGACCCGGAGAAGTCCTCGATCGGGGAGATCTCCTCGAAGATCTCCTCCAGACCGGACTTCGTGGGGACGTCCTGTCCGCTCTCGAGAGCCTCCTCGACCCGACTCTGCCAGGCGGTGTTCCCGAGCAGCCAGTCAAAGCTCTCGGTCTGCAGCGCGAGCAGGTTGGGAACCTCGAGGGGCTCCTTGATCTTTGCAAAGGAGATGCGCAGCGGGGCGGTGCTGGCGCCGTTGTTCGTATTCGCGGTCGAGGCGTTGCGCGAGGCGGCCAAGAGGGGGTCCTTCCGAGGGCTCGGACTCACTACGCGCGTACCGGCCCCCTCGACCGGGCGCGGAGATGGAAAGCCCCAGGTGAGGGACGTTCAATCGTCGGTGCTCGAGCGAGGGCATGCCCCTGGTGACGGGCAGGAGGCAGCTAACAGGCAGCGCAAAGGGTCAGTGTAGCCACTTGGCCCACTGATGTCCAGTGCGGGTTTACGGACCCTCGGAAACCCTCGTTGTTCCTCAACGCCTGCGGCAAGCCACGCCCTCGATGCACATCGATACTGCCCTCTTCGCCGTCGATCCATGCCTCGGAGTTCGGATCCGTGTGACGACGCGTCCTGAGAATTGCGCGCTGCGTGCAGTTCGTCAAGGCCCCCCATGCCCGAACCAGATGCTGCGATCGTCACTCGCGGCCGGTCACCAGGGGTGCTCGGAGGCACGACGAAGATCACCATACTCGCCGCCACCGACAGTGCAAGGCAGCCGTCGCTCGACGTCCCGGAACGCCGAAAGGCGACCACCCACATGGGTGATCGCCCTTCGGTACGTCCGCGTTACAGCCCCGAGCCCGGAGCCTGGCGCGAGCGGGTCCTGAGTGGACCCGTGGGCCTTACTTGACCTCGACGGAGGCGCCGGCGCCCTTGAGGGACTCGGCGGCCTTCTCGGCGGCGTCCTTGGCGACCTTCTCGAGAACGGGCTTCGGGGCGCCGTCCACGAGGTCCTTGGCCTCCTTCAGACCCAGGGAGGTCAGCTCACGCACGACCTTGATGACCTGGATCTTCTTGTCGCCGGCACCGGTGAGGATGACGTCGAACTCGTCCTTCTCCTCCTCGACCGGGGCGGCCGGGCCACCCTGGGCCGGGCCCGCGACGGCGACGGCCGCGGCGGCGGTGACGTCGAACTTCTCCTCGAAGGCCTTCACGAACTCGGAGAGCTCGATGAGGGTCATCTCCTCGAACTGCGCGAGCAGGTCTTCCTGGCTGAGCTTCGCCATGATGGGCGATCCTTCCACTAATTCGGCAGGTGCCGGATGTATCGAAACGGCGGGCGTACTTACGGCCCGCTACGACCCGCGCCTCAGGCGACGCGGATCAATGCGCGAGCCGAGTTACTCGGCACCGCCCTGCTCGTCCTGCTTGGCGCGAAGAGCGTCCACGGTGCGGACGAGCTTCGAGGGAAGCGCCTGGAAGAGCTGAGCAGTCTGGGACTGCTTGCCCTTGAAGGCACCCGCCAGCTTGGAGAGCAGAACCTCGCGGGACTCGAGGTCCGCAAGCTTCTTGATCTCGTCGGCGGACATCGCCTTGCCGTCAAGGACGCCGCCCTTGATGACGAGGTTCGGGTTGTCCTTGGCGAAGTCACGAAGACCCTTCGCCGACGTCACCGGGTCACCGGTGATGAAGGCAACCGCCGTCGGACCGTTGAACAGGTCGTCGAGCGTCGAGATCCCGGCCTCGTTGGCCGCGATCTTGGTCAGCGTGTTCTTCACCACGGCGTACTGGGCGTCTTCACCGAGCGAACGGCGCAGGTTCTTGAGCTGCGCGACGGTGAGACCCCGGTACTCGGTCAGCACGGCGGCGTTCGAGCTACGGAACTGCTCCGTGAGCTCGGCCACCGCGGCAGCCTTGTCGGGCCTTGCCATAGAGCGTCGGCCTCCTTCCGGGTGATGAGGACCGCTCAGAAGGGGCCGAACAGAACGAAACGCCCCGGCGCAGGCGCACGGGGCGTAGCTCGACCGGACGAATTCCGTGCGGACACGGAACCGGACCAGGAGCAACTTCCACAGTCACCTGCGCGGGTCGTCCGCGGTTCAGCGGATCCTTCGGCCACCGAGCCCTCTTGCAAGCGCACGGCAACGACCAGCGGTCTTTGGCTTCTCCGGAAGGTTAGATGACACACGACGTGTCAAGCAAATCCGCTCCCGAGCAGGCCCCGACTCAGCCGGATCCGGGGCGGCCCACCACCTCGTCGAGGTCCACGGTGTCGTCGGCCGCCGGGGGCTCTACGGACACGGACGGGTCGACGGCCAGGAAGGTGACGGTCATGTCGAGGGGACCGGTGTCGACCCAGCGCCCCTTCTTGTCCAGTGTGCTGGTCTCCCCGCGCAGCCGGAACTGTCTGGTCCCGCCGTCCTCGTCGACCCAGAGCTCCATGGCGAGCGCGCTTCCCACCTTCAGGCCCAGACCCATGAACTGGTCGAAGCTGTTCATCCAGAGCTCCTGGGCCTTCTTGCCCTTGGCCGTCCCGCGAGCCGCCCTCAGCCCCTTGGCCGTGACGGTGCCGCGGTAGCGGGTGGTCCGGGTGCCGTCCACCTCCTCGGTGCCGGCCTCCCGCACGTCCTCTGCGCCGTTCAGGATCGTGGACTGCACCAGCGGGCTGCCCTCCAGTTGCCGGGGCAGGATCCGATAGGACTGGTTGTCCACGCTGAGGCCACCCCACGCGGCCGGTGCCGCCCTGAACCAGTGCCGGCCGGCGGTCTCCACCCCCACGAACCCGGCGTCGCCGAGAGTCGTCTCGTCCACCTCCGTGTACATGGCGTCGTCCACGAACCGGATCTGGACGGAGCCCTCCTCGCTCGCCCCCAGACCGGTCACTTCCATGCGCAGCACGGAGGGCCGCACGCCCATGGACGCCTCGGCCCGCACCTTCCCGTGCCCGGGCAGCGTGCCCCGCACCCGGTACCGCAGCGACGTGACCTCCGTGGTCCGCTCCGCGGCCCGGGCCACGGCCTCGGCCGGCGTCTTCGGCTTCGCCTCCGCCTGGGCCTCCGTGCCGCAGGCGGTAGCACCGCCGAGCAGCGCGGCCGCGACGGCGACGCCGACCGCCCTGCGGCCGTGTACGGAGCTTACGGAGCCGCGCGCGGCAAACCTCATGTGTCCCCCTGGTCCCTCACGCCCCACCTCTGTGGGACGGCTGGGACACTAGCGCCGCCCGGTCGTGCCTGTCCCGCGAATTCAGCTCGTCGGCAGAGAGCTCATGAGGTCCCTGTAGTCGACCGTCTCGGCGGCCGGCGGCTCCTCGGTGGAGACGTCGACGCCGTAGTCGCTGTAGTGGACCGTGGAGTTCACCGTGCCGTTCGCGGTCTCGGCCTTCTCGACCTTCTTGACCAGCAGGTCGTCGTCGTCGATCCAGAGGTCGATGTCGACGGTGGTGATCCCGGCGGCCCTGAGCTGCTCCTCCAGTTCGGCCCGCATCTCCTCGCCGAGGTTCGCGTTGCGCTCCTGGAGGTCGGCGACGGCCACGGTGCCGGCGTAGTGCGTGGTCCGCTCCCCGCGGACGTCCTCCTCACCGACCTTCTCGACGTCGCCGGAGGCCAGCAGGAGCCGGACGGACTGGTTCGGTGTGACGCTCTTGAAGTGCTCCCGCACATATGCGCCGGAGGCCCCGCCGATCATCTCGCCCATGTCCTCGTACGCGTACCGGATCCACCGCTTGCCGCCGTACTGCCCGGCGAACAGGTCGCCCATGTCCGCGTAGTAGGCGTCGGGCAGATAGCGGGCCTCGGTCGAGGTGACGCCCAGGCGGCGCATCTGGTCGGCCGCCTGGCCGCCGGTGTAGGTGATGGTCATGGTGCCGTCGAGGCCGTCGGCCCAGTCGACCTCGCCGTCCGCCT
Organism: Streptomyces sp. ATCC 21386; assembly: GCF_018728545.1. Taxonomy (NCBI): domain Bacteria; kingdom Bacillati; phylum Actinomycetota; class Actinomycetes; order Kitasatosporales; family Streptomycetaceae; genus Streptomyces; species Streptomyces sp. ATCC 21386. Next base: position 898,600 of record NZ_JAAVVL010000001.1, on the reverse strand, counting down.
CGATGGACATCAGCTCGCCCAGGTCGCCGGTCGACTCGATCCGCGACGAGTCGGCGTCGCGGGTGGAGGAGTCCGCGAGCTTGAGCGCCGCGAACGGATCGTCCCCGCCGTTCCCGTCGGCGTCCGGGGAGCCGCAGGCCACCACCCCCGTCAGCGCGGCCACCACCGCGAACGACACCGCCGTACGGCGACGCGTGCTCGTCCTGGTCATCCGTCCCCACCCCCCAGGGAGATTCACCGTGCTCCGCCCACCAGGGCAGCACATGCGCGCGCGTATGCCCACCCGTACGCCGGAAGGAGCCGTGAAGACCGGTGCGGAGCCCGTATGCCCGTGTGCCGAAAAGGGACGAGCCCCGCACCTCGAAAGGTTGCGGGGCTCGTCCTCGGGCTGTGCGACCGCGACGCGGCTGCCGGTGAGCGTCAGGCTCAGACGGCGGCCGGGTCCTCCTCGACGAGGAGGTTGCGGGTGCGGTTCGAGTCGACCGGGATGCCGGGGCCGATCGTGGTGCTGATCGCGGCCTTCTTGATGTAGCGACCCTTGGCGGCCGACGGCTTCAGACGGAGGATCTCCTCCAGCGCCGCGGCGTAGTTCTCCACCAGCTTGGTGTCGTCGAACGACGTCTTGCCGATGATGAAGTGCAGGTTCGAGTGCTTGTCGACGCGGAACTCGATCTTGCCGCCCTTGATGTCGTTGACGGCCTTCACGACGTCCGGGGTCACGGTGCCGGTCTTGGGGTTCGGCATGAGACCACGGGGACCGAGCACGCGGCCGAGGCGGCCGACCTTGCCCATGAGGTCCGGGGTGGCGACGACGGCGTCGAAGTCCAGACGGCCCTTCGCCACCTCGTCGATCAGTTCGTCGGAGCCGACGATGTCGGCGCCGGCGGCGGTCGCGGCCTCGGCACGGTCACCGGTCGCGAAGACCAGGACCCGGGCGGTCTTACCGGTGCCGTGCGGGAGGTTCACGGTGCCACGAACCATCTGGTCGGCCTTGCGCGGGTCGACACCCAGACGGAAGGCGACCTCGACGGTGCCGTCGAACTTGGAGGTGGAGGTCTCCTTGGCGAGACGGACGGCCTCGAGCGGGGCGTAGAGCTTGTCCCGGTCGACCTTGGCGTCCGCAGCGCGGAGAGCCTTGCTGCGCTTGCTCACAACTGCTCCTGTGTGTTCTGAAAGGAGTCGTGGTGTACGGGCCGAGCAGGCCCTACCACGTGCGGCTGCCCCTGCTTACGGCAGCTGCATGGTTCTACGAAGGTGGGGTTCAGCCCTCGACCGTGACGCCCATGGAACGCGCGGTACCGGCGATGATCTTCGCGGCGGCGTCCAGGTCGTTGGCGTTGAGGTCGGGCATCTTCGTCGTGGCGATCTCGCGGACCTGCGCCTCGGTGATCTTGGCGACCTTGGTCTTGTGCGGCTCGCCGGAGCCCTTCTCGATACCCGCGGCCTTGAGGATCATCTTGGCGGCCGGGGGCGTCTTGGTGACGAAGGTGAAGGAGCGGTCCTCGTAGACCGTGATCTCCACCGGGATGACCCACCCGCGCTGCGACTCGGTCGCGGCGTTGTAGGCCTTGCAGAACTCCATGATGTTGACGCCGTGCTGACCGAGCGCGGGGCCGACCGGCGGAGCCGGGTTGGCCGCGCCGGCCTGGATCTGGAGCTTGATGAGCCCCGTGACCTTCTTCTTCTTGGGAGGCATTACTCTCCGGGTCCTTTCGATTCGAGTGCGCCCTCATCCGGTTCGCGGCCAGATGAAGGCATACCGCGCAACGATAGCGGGTATAGATGCGCGGCTAAAAACCGAGCAGGTCAGACAAGCTGCGGACAGCTCGCCTGACCTGGTCGGAAGCGTGGGTTGACTCGCTCCGGAGAACTCAGTCCTTGGACTCAGTTCTTCTGGATCTGGTCGAACGACAGCTCGACAGGAGTCTCGCGGCCGAAGATCTCCACGAGACCCTTGACCTTCTTCGAGTCCGCGTTGATCTCGTTGATCGTCGCCTGCAGCGTGGCGAACGGGCCGTCCGTGACGGTGACCGAGTCGCCGACCTCGAAGTCCAGCACCTGGACCTCGACCTTGCGGGCGGGCGCCGGCTTGCCCTCGGCCTCGGCGGCCTCGCGGGCGGCCTTCTCCTCGGCCTCCGGCGCGAGCATCTTGACGATCTCGTCCAGGGTCAGCGGGTACGGGTCGTAGGCGTTGCCCACGAAGCCGGTGACGCCGGGGGTGTTGCGGACGACACCCCAGGACTCGTTCGTCAGATCCATGCGGACGAGAACGTATCCGGGGAGCTTGTTCTGGCGGATCGTCTTGCGCTCGCCGTTCTTGATCTGCGCGACCTCTTCCTGCGGCACCTCGGCCTGGAAGATGAAGTCCTCGACGTTCAGCGAGACGGCACGCTGTTCGAGGTTGGTCTTCACGCGGTTCTCGTAACCGGCGTACGTGTGGATGACGTACCACTCACCGGGCAGGGTCCGCAGTTCCTCGCGGAGGGCCTCGACGGGGTCGACCGGCTCGGTCTCCTCCTCGACGACCTCCTCGGTCGCCTCGTCCTCGTCGGCGTCCGTGTCGTCGGAGTCGTCCTCGACGTGCAGCGCCTCTTCCTCGGCCGGCTCCCCCGCCTCGGCCTCGGCAGCCTCGAACTCGTCCTCGGAGTCTGAGCCCTCGACGATGTCGAGTTCGTCGTCCACGGACTCGGCACCTTCACCGCGAGGCTCCATGGCGTCCTTCAGGTTCGGGTCAGACACGTGGCTGCTTCTTCCTGGATCATGGGGGTGGAACACGCGAAAGGGGCGCCAGGTAACGGCGCCCTTCGCTCTCGGCTCAGCCGAAGACGTACTTGGCGGCCTTGTCGAGGCCGAAGTCAATCACAGTAACAAGACCGATCATGATGACGACGAAGACGATGACCACCGTGGTGTAGGTCGTCAGCTGGGAGCGGGTCGGCCAGACGACCTTCCGCAGCTCCGCGACGATCTGGCGGTAGAAGAGCGCGAGGCGCTTCAGCGGGCCCTTCTTGGCGCGCTTGCCGCCCTTGCGGGTCTTCTTCTTGTCCTCGGGCACCTCGTCCTGGGCATCAGGCGTGTCGATGGAGCCCACGGCGTCCGTCATTCATCCTCACCTGATTCCGGTCCGGGTCGTGGCCGTGCCGCGCCCGGTCTGAGCCGCACGGCGGAACATTGCTGTACGTACATGCGCACACATCCTGGCGTGAGGAGTGTGTAGCAGGGCCGGAGGGACTTGAACCCCCAACCGCTGGTTTTGGAGACCAGTGCTCTACCAATTGAGCTACGACCCTTTGCGGTTCTCCCCCAACGTACCGCATCCGACCGAGTGCTCGGTGTGCACCTGGCGGGCGCGGCCGGTGAAGGCCAACGAGGAGAGAGCATACGTGGTCCGAGGCCTGTCGTCGAACAGAAAGCGTCCGCAGGGGCGTTGCTCGTCGAAGATCGACTGTTTCCGGCCGCGGATACGGACGGTTGTTCCGTTGCTGTTCAGTCTGTGAAACCCGCGTGCCCGGCGCGTTTCCTGTCTGAAACGATGGGGTCCATGAGCCCTGCAACCCCTCCCACCGAGCGCCGGGTCTCCGCGCGCATCGGCGCGATCTCCGAGTCCGCCACCCTCGCCGTGGACGCCAAGGCCAAGGCCCTCAAGGCCGCCGGGCGCCCGGTGATCGGCTTCGGCGCCGGTGAGCCCGACTTCCCGACCCCGGACTACATCGTCGAGGCGGCCGTCGAGGCCTGCAAGAACCCGAAGTACCACCGCTACACGCCGGCCGGCGGTCTGCCCGAGCTGAAGGCCGCGATCGCCGCGAAGACCCTGCGCGACTCCGGCTACGAGGTCGACGCGTCGCAGGTCCTCGTCACCAACGGCGGCAAGCAGGCCATCTACGAGGCGTTCGCCGCGATCCTCGACCCGGGCGACGAGGTCATCGTCCCCGCTCCGTACTGGACGACGTACCCGGAGTCGATCCGTCTCGCCGGCGGTGTCCCGGTCGAGGTCGTCGCCGACGAGACCACGGGCTACCGGGTCTCCGTCGAGCAGCTGGAGGCGGCCCGCACGGAGAACACGAAGGTCCTCCTCTTCGTCTCCCCGTCCAACCCGACCGGCGCGGTCTACACGCGCGCTCAGGTGGAGGAGATCGGCCGCTGGGCCGCCGAGAAGGGCCTGTGGGTCCTGACCGACGAGATCTACGAGCACCTGGTCTACGGCGACGCCGAGTTCCACTCGCTGCCCGTGGTCGTGCCGGAGCTGGCCGACAAGACGATCGTGGTCAACGGTGTCGCGAAGACGTACGCGATGACGGGCTGGCGCGTGGGCTGGGTCATCGGCCCGAAGGACGTCGTCAAGGCCGCGACCAACCTCCAGTCGCACGCCACGTCGAACGTCTCCAACGTGGCGCAGGTGGCCGCGCTGGCCGCCGTCTCCGGCGACCTGTCGGCCGTCGAGAAGATGAAGGAGGCGTTCGACCGCCGCCGCAAGACGATCGTGCGGATGCTCAACGAGATCGACGGCGTGTTCTGCCCGGAGCCCGAGGGCGCGTTCTACGCCTACCCCTCGGTGAAGGAGCTGATCGGCAAGGAGATCCGCGGCAAGCGCCCGCAGGACACGGTCGAGCTGGCCGCGCTGATCCTGGAGGAGGCCGAGGTCGCGGTCGTCCCCGGCGAGGCCTTCGGCACCCCCGGCTATCTGCGTCTGTCGTACGCGCTGGGTGACGAGGATCTCGTCGAGGGTGTCTCGCGCGTGCAGAAGCTGCTGGCGGAGGCGACGGACTGACGTCCTGAGCGTTCGCGGGGCCGCGTCCGGTGTCCGGGCGCGGCCCCTTATTCATGTGTGCGAGCAAGACCACGTTCGAGGATTCCGCTACCGGGACGGCGGGGGCGTGCGGCAGGATCGGGCGATGGAGCGTGTACGTGATCTCTCTGAACTGCCCAAGGCCCATCTGCATCTGCACTTCACCGGGTCGATGCGGCCCACGACCGTGCTGGAACTGGCCGACAAGTACGGGGTCCGGCTGCCCGAGGCGCTGACGGAGGCGCTGACCAGCGGGGAACCGCCGAGGCTGCGGGCGACGGACGAGCGCGGGTGGTTCCGTTTCCAGCGGCTGTACGACGCGGCGCGCTCGTGCGTCAGGGAGCCCGACGACATCCGGCGGCTGGTGCGGGAAGCCGCCGAGGAGGATGTCCGGGACGGTTCGGGCTGGCTGGAGATCCAGGTGGACCCGACGTCGTACGCGCCCCGGCTGGGCGGGCTGATCCCGGCGCTGGAGGTGATCCTGGACGCGGTCGACACGACGGCGCGGGAGACCGGGCTCGGGATGCGGGTGCTGGTGGCGGCGAACCGTATGAAGCACCCGTTGGACGCGCGCACGCTGGCCCGGCTCGCGGTGCGGTACGCGGACCGGGGTGTCGTCGGTTTCGGGCTCTCCAACGACGAACGCCGGGGCATGGCGCGGGACTTCGACCGGGCGTTCGCGATCGCCCGGGAGGGGGGTCTGCTGTCGGCGCCGCACGGTGGTGAGCTGACCGGTCCGTCGTCGGTGCGGGACTGTCTGGACGACCTGCACGCGAACCGGGTGGGGCACGGGGTGCGGGCGGCGGAGCACCCGCGCCTGTTGCAGCGGCTGGCCGAGCAGCAGATCACCTGCGAGGTCTGCCCGGCCTCGAACGTGGCGCTCGGCGTCTACGAGAAACCCGAGGACGTCCCCCTGCGGACGCTGTTCGACGCCGGGGTGCCGATGGCGCTCGGCGCGGACGACCCGCTGCTGTTCGGTTCGCGTCTCGCGGCCCAGTACGAGATCGCCCGCCGGCACCACGGCTTCACGGACGAGGAGTTGGCGGAGCTGGCCCGGCAGTCGATCCGGGGGTCGGCGGCCCCGGAGCAGGAGCGGAAGAAGCTGCTGGCCGGCGTGGACGACTGGCTCGCCGCCCCGCCCGGGGTGTCCTAGAGGCTGACGCCGACCGTCACCGGCTCGTTGACCAGGGTGATGCCGAAGGCGTCCCGGACTCCGGCGACGACCTCTCGGGCCAGGGCGAGCAGGTCCTCGGTGGTGGCGGCGCCCCGGTTGGTGAGGGCCAGGGTGTGCTTGGTGGAGATCCGGGCGGGCCCGGTGCCGTATCCCTTGGTGAAGCCGGCCTTGTCGATCAGCCAGGCGGCGGAGGTCTTGGTGTGGCCGTCGCCGGCGGCGTAGGCGGGCGGGGTGACGTCGTCCCCGAGGCGCTCACGCACGCGCGCGTGGAAGGCGGCGTACTGCTCGTCGGTGAGGATCGGGTTGGTGAAGAACGATCCGGCGGACCAGGTGTCGTGGTCCTCGGGGTCGAGCACCATGCCCTTCCCGGCGCGCAGCTTGAGCACGGTCTCGCGGGCGTCGGCGAGGGGCACCCGGTCGCCGGGTTCGACGCCGAGCGTGCGGGCCGTCTCGGCGTACTTGATCGGCCCCGACAGGCCGCCCGCGTCCTCCAGTTCGAACCGGACCCGCAGCACGACATAGCGCTCGGGCTCGTCCTTGAAGCGGCTGTGGCGGTACGAGAAGGCGCACTCGGTGTTCGCGACGGTCACGGTCTCGCGGGTGCGGCGGTCGTAGGCGACGACCTCGGTGATGGTGGAGGCGACCTCCTGGCCGTACGCGCCGACGTTCTGGATCGGTGTGGCGCCCGCGGAGCCGGGGATGCCGGCCAGGCACTCGATCCCGGCGAGCCCGGCCTCGACGGTCCGGGCGACCGCGTCGGTCCACACCTCGCCGGCGGCCAGCTCCAGCCGTGTCCCGTCGAGCGCGAAGCCCTTGGTGGCGATGACCAGCGCGGTTCCGGCGAAGCCCTGGTCCCCGATCACCAGGTTGGAGCCGCCGCCGATGAGCAGCAGCGGCGTACCGGTGTCGTCGGCCTCGCGGACGGCGGCGACGACCTCGTCGTCGGTGGTCGCGGTGATCAGCCGGCGCGCGGGCCCGCCCAGCCGGAAGGTGGTCAGCGGGGCGAGGGGGGCGTCGTGGAGTTCCTGCACGGGCTCAAGAGTACGAGACCCCCGCACCGGGGAGGGGCGGGGGACCGTGGGGGTGCGGCCGTGCGGCGTGGGCCGTCAGGCCAGTCGGACGACCGCCCGGGACATGCCCAGGACCTTCTGGCCGCCGCTCATGGCCGTCAGGTCGACGCGGACGGTGTTGTCGTCGAGCTTGGCGCCGATCTTGGCGCTGACCTCGATGGTGGCGCCCTCGTCGTCGTTGGGGACGACCACGGGCTTGGTGAAGCGGACGCCGTACTCGACGACCGAGCCCGGGTCGCCGGTCCAGTCGGTGACGACACGGATCGCCTCGGCCATGGTGAACATGCCGTGCGCGATGACGTCCGGGAGGCCGACCTCCTTGGCGAACTTCTCGTTCCAGTGGATCGGGTTGAAGTCGCCGGAGGCACCCGCGTACCGGACGAGGGTGGCGCGGGTCACGTCGAAGCTCTGGGCGGGCAGTTCGGTGCCGACCTCGACGTCGTCGTAGGAGATCTTCGCGGTCATCGGGTTCTCACGCCTCCTCGGCCGCGCGGGCCACGAGCTTGGTCCAGGCGGTCACGACGTGCTCGCCGGACTCGTCGTGGACCTCGCCGCGGATGTCCAGGATGTCGTTGCCCGCGAGGGACTTGATCGCTTCGATGGTCGAGGTGACGGTGAGGCGGTCACCGGCGCGCACCGGGCGCTTGTAGGCGAACTTCTGGTCGCCGTGCACGACGCGGCTGTAGTCGAGGCCGAGCTGCGGGTCCTGGACGACCTGGTCGGCCGCCTTGAAGGTGATCGAGAACACGAAGGTCGGCGGGGCGATCACATCGGCGTACCCGAGCGCCTTGGCCGCCTCGGGGTCCGTGTAGACGGGGTTGGTGTCCCCCACGGCCTCCGCGAACTCGCGGATCTTCTCCCGGCCGACCTCGTAGGGGTCGGTGGGCGGGTAGGTACGCCCCACGAAGGACTGGTCGAGCGCCATGGGCTCGGCACCTCCTGGTTGCTGCGGATACGGCGGTACGGACGGGCACCGGCGGGTACTGACCGGTACTGGTCGATGTAACGACGCGAGGCCGCCCCCGATCACTCGGGGACGGCCTCGTGTACGAGCCTGATTTATCGCGTTTCGCGGTGCGCGGTGTGCGCGTTGCAACGCGGGCAGTGCTTCTTCATCTCCAGTCGGTCCGGGTTGTTACGCCGGTTCTTCTTGGTGATGTAGTTCCGCTCCTTGCACTCCACGCAGGCCAGCGTGATCTTCGGGCGGACGTCGGTGGCAGCCACGTGAGTGCTCCTTGACGAACGGATGGGACAGGGTTTAACGCATAGAAGAGTAGCCGATCGAAGGACCGACCCCGCAATCGGCTACTGTCAGTAGCGGTGACCGGACTTGAACCGGTGACACAGCGATTATGAGCCGCTTGCTCTACCGACTGAGCTACACCGCTGTGATGCGATCGGATCCCGCCTCGCGACGGGAACCTTTCACACCAGAGCCCCAATACGGAATCGAACCGTAGACCTTCTCCTTACCATGGAGACGCTCTGCCGACTGAGCTATTGGGGCGAGCGATGAAGACATTACACGCCCCACCGCCGATCGCCCAAATCCGTTTCCCGGCCCGGATCCATGGGTCGCCCGGGCGCCGTCCGCCGGTCGTCCACGGAGGTTCCCGGAGCCGCCGGGGTGTACCCGGGGAACCGTCGCCCGTCCCGTTTCCGCAGGCCGCACGCGCCCCACACACACCACCGCCCCCGGCTCTCCCGGCAGTCCCCCCGCCTCCCACCGCCCGTCGCCGCCCCCTCACCCGGCAGGCGAACCGCTCCGGTACGACTATTGCGCTCCTCCGCGACGAGGCCGGGTGGCCCGCCTAGGCTCGACTCACTCTGCGTGATCTTGTAGCCCCAGGAGCGCGATGCCCGACAGCCAGCCGCAGCCGTCCCCCTCCTCCTCCGGCCCGCCCTCGGGCCCGGACGAGGCCGGCGCCCTGCTGCTGTGCGGGGCGCGACTGACCGACGGCCGGGTGGTGGACGTCCGGCTGGGCGGCGGGCGGATCGAGGCGGTCGGCACGGCGGGCAGTCTGGGCCCCGGGCCCGCCACGTCCGGGGTGTCCGCCACCCGGGTGGACCTCGGCGGTCATCTGCTCCTGCCGGCCCCCGTCGAGCCGCACGCGCACGGCGACACGGCCCTGTCGGCCGATTTCGAGGGGCCCGTCCCGTACGACGACCTGGACGTCCAGCGGCGGGCCACCGAGGCCGCGCTGCTGCAACTCGGGCACGGGGCCACGGCGTTGCGCTCGCACGTCCACGTGGGCGGTGTGCAGGGGCTGGGGGCGCTGGCGGCGGTGCACGCCGCGCGGCAGGCGCTGCGGGGCCTCGTCGAGGTGCGAACAGTGGCGATGCCCCGGGTGCTGACCGGGGTGGCGGGGGCGGACGGCCTCGCGATCCTGCGGGACGCGGTGAAGATGGGCGCCTCCGTGGTCGGCGGCTGCCCGGACCTGGACCCCGATCCCACCGGGTACGTGGAGGCGGTCCTGGAGATCGCCTCCGAGCACGACTGCCCGGTCGACCTGCACACCGACGGCGACGACCCCGCCCGGCTCGCGCGGCTCGCGGCCATGGCGGGCGGCCTGCGGCCCGGCGTGACGCTCGGCCCGTGCGGCGGTCTCGCCCGCCTTCCCTCCCAGGCCGCCGCCCGCGCCGCCGACCAGCTCGCGGCGGCCGGGGTGACCGTCGTCTGTCTCCCGCAGGGCGGCTGCGGCACCGTGGACCGCCGGGGCACGGCGCCCGTACGGCTGCTGCGCGCGGCCGGCGTGCGCGTCGCGGCGGGCAGCGGGGCGCTGCGCGACGTGTCGAACCCGGTTGGCCGCGGGGACCCCCTGGAAGCGGCGTACCTGCTGGCGTCCCGGTACGGGCTGCGTCCCGAGGAGGCGTACGACACCGTCAGCGGGGCGGCGCGTGCCGCCCTGGGGCTGCCCGAGGTGCGTGTCGAGGCCGGTTTCCCCGCCGAGCTGCTCGCGGTGCGGGGTGCGCGGCTCTCGGGGGTCCTGTCGCTGGCGTACAGCAGGATCGTCGTGCACCGGGGGCGTGTGGTGGCGCGCACCAGCGCGGTACGCGAGTACTGCGGCACGGCGACGAGCACGGCGCCGGAACTGCCTCGGCAGGGGCGGGGGGAGCCGTCGTGATCCGGGTGCCCCGGCACGCGCGCGTGGGGCGCTTTCGTGCTCCACGCGCGCGTGCCCGGTCCGGAGAGGGGCCTGTGTCGGTCAGACGGCGAACATCCCGCTGCCCAGCGGGCCGCCGAACTCCTCGACCGGGATCTCGGACGCGCCCTTGGGGGCGCTGATGTCGCCGGCCTTGCCGAAGGTGAGAACGAGCGGGGCCTTGACGCCCTTCGCGTCGTCGGCGAGGACCGCGAGGTCGGTCTCGATGCGGGTGAGGTCACCGTTCTTGAGGGTGAAGTCCACCGCGACCTTCTTGTTCGGGGCGTCCTTCATGTCCTCGCCCGTGGGGAGTTCGGCGCCCGGCGGGAGGTCGCCCTCGATGGGCTGGAGCTTGTCGACGATCCCGGTGAGCAGGTCGCGGAAGTTGGCCTTGGCGGTGATGACCTCGGCGCCGTCCTCACCGTTCTTGGTCTTGAAGTCGACCTCGCGGGCGACGACTCCGCGGACGGCGGAGAGGATCTTCTTCTGGGTCTTGGCGTCGAGTTCGTCGGAGCCGCCCGAGCCGGAGCCGGCGCCCGCGTCCTCGGCGGCGTCCTGCAGGTCGGCCGTGTTGACCTTGACCCAGTCACCCTCCAGGAGCGGCCGCATGTGCTGCTCCTCCTCGGGGAGTTCGTCGAGCTCGTCGGCCGTCGGGAAGGGCATGCCCATGGCGTCGCCCATGGCCCGCATGTCGGCGCGGTAGTACGTGTAGTCGCCGACGAGGCGGTACTCGGCGAACACGCCCTCCTCGCCCGAGATCTTCATGCCCATGCCGGTGACGTCCTTCTCACCGGACGCGGCGAGCGGCTTCTTGGAGGTGACCGACACGTCGACGCGCAGCCCGGTGAAGAACTCCGCCATCTCCGGCGGCACTTCCTCGCTGTCCTCGCCCATCAGCGCGACGAGGTCGTCCGGGTCGGCGTCGAGCCGGATCCCGAAGGCCAGCGACTTCTGCTCGCCCAGCCGTTCGACGGCGTTGTCGACCTTCTGGCCCGCGGTCAGGTTCTGCACGGTCCCGCAGGCGGCCACCGTGACGAGGACGGCCGCGGCGCAGCCGACCCCGGTGAAGGCCCGGCGGGCCACGGGCGCCCCCGCGACGGATGCGCGCTTCATGGACGTACGTACGACGGTCGTGGACATGGCGTTACGCATGACGGTGATGGGTCCCCCCGTGAATTCCGGTGCTCGCCGGTACGGCGAACATGGTTGAGACACTCGGGACGGCCCGATGGTTGCGCGGCAAACGCGTCGGGTCGGGCGTACGGTCGGAAACATGCGCATTGTCATCGCTGGAGGTCATGGTCAGATCGCGCTGCGGCTGGAGCGGTTGCTCGCTGCGCGTGGTGAGGAGGTCGCGGGGATCATCCGCCGCCCAGAACAGTCGGACGATCTGCGCGCGGCCGGTGCCGAACCGGTGCTGTGCGATCTGGAGTCGGCGTCGGTGGAGGAGGTCGCCGCGCACCTGCAGGGCGCCGACGCGGCCGTGTTCGCGGCGGGCGCGGGTCCGGGCAGTGGAACGGCACGCAAGGACACGGTCGACCGCGGGGCGGCGGTCCTGTTCGCGGACGCCGCGGTGCGCACGCGCGTACGACGTCACCTGGTCGTCTCGTCCATGGGGGCGGATCCGGGCCACGAGGGCGACGACGTCTTCGACGCGTACCTGCGGGCCAAGGGGCAGGCCGACGCGTATGTGCGCGGCCTGGACGCGCTGGACTGGACGATCCTGCGGCCCGGCATGCTGACCGACGACGCCGGCACGGGTCTTGTACGCCTGGAGGCGTCCACCGGGCGCGGTCCGGTCCCCCGTGACGACGTGGCCGCGACGCTCTTCGAACTCCTCGACACCCCTGCGACGGCCGGTCTCACCCTGGAGCTGATCAGCGGTTCGACACCGGTGTCGGTGGCGGTGAAGTCGGTGGCGGGCAACTGAGGGGGCGGGCGCTTGCGGGGGCGGGCAATTACGGGGGCGGGGCACCCGGGCCGGCCGCTGACTGCCCCCTGGAGCCACCCCTGGAGTCAGAAGAGGGGCAGTTGGCCGGGGAACTCGGGGACGACGAAACCGTCGAGCGCGGGCTGGGCCGCCCCGATCTGGGCCGGCCTGCGCGACCCGGGACACGACACGAGTTCCCCGCTCGCCCCCGGCGGATCGTGCCGCGCGAACCGCCCCGCCACGACGGCGATCTCACGACGGCACTCGGGGCAGTTCCTGCGACGCGATGACATGCAGTCAGTGTGCCTGGCCGCCGGATGCCCTGACCGGATCCGCACGCACCGCGCACACGAAGAAGCCCCTCCCGAAACTGCTCTCACAGTCCGGAAGGGGCTTCCCTCCACGTGGCGGCGCCAGGATTCGAACCTGGGTAGGCTAAGCCGACGGATTTACAGTCCGCTCCCATTGGCCACTCGGGCACACCGCCTGGGATTCGTCGTCCTTCGAACCGCTTTTCGGCGGCGCTCCGTGGCGACGTCGTAAACGATACCTGATGCTCGGGGGTGCTTCGCCACCTGATTGATCAGTGCGCGCGGGGGCGGGGTGGCTAGGCTTGTCGCCTCCCGTTTCACCGATACAAGGAGCCACAGGACATGGCCGACTCCAGTTTCGACATCGTCTCGAAGGTCGAGCGGCAGGAGGTCGACAACGCCCTCAACCAGGCCGCCAAGGAGATCTCCCAGCGCTACGACTTCAAGGGCGTCGGCGCCTCGATCTCGTGGTCCGGCGAGAAGATCCTCATGGAGGCGAACTCCGAGGACCGGGTGAAGGCCATCCTCGACGTCTTCCAGTCCAAGCTGATCAAGCGCGGGATCTCCCTGAAGTCGCTGGACGCGGGTGAGCCCCAGCTGTCCGGCAAGGAGTACAAGATCTTCGCGTCGATCGAGGAAGGCATCTCCCAGGAGAACGCCAAGAAGGTGGCGAAGATCATTCGCGACGAGGGTCCCAAGGGCGTCAAGGCCCAGGTCCAGGGTGACGAGCTCCGCGTCAGCTCCAAGAGCCGCGATGACCTCCAGGCCGTGATCGCCCTGCTCAAGGGCAAGGACTTCGATTTCGCGGTGCAGTTCGTCAACTACCGGTGACGAACGGCGGGGAGCGCCCGTAGGAGCGATTCCCGCCTCGGTGCTTCCGTGCGCAGGAACGTACGAGCGCACGAGCGTACAAGGAAGGGTGGGCAGCACGGTTCGCCGTGCTGCCCACCCTTTCGTGTGTCCCGGCGTGGCCGCGCGGTCAGCGGCGGGAGTGGCCGAACAGGATGCGGTAGGCGATCAGCAGGACCAGGGAACCGCCGATCGCCGCCGCCCAGGTGGGGCCGTCGTAGAAGTTCTCGGAGATCGGGTGGTCCAGCCAGCGGGCGGAGATCCAGCCGCCGATGAAGGCGCCCGCGACGCCGATGAGGGTCGTGCCGATGAAGCCGCCCGGGTCGCGGCCCGGCAGCAGGAGCTTGGCGATGGCTCCGGCCAACAGCCCCAGGACGATCCAGCCGATGATGCTCATGCCGTGCACCTGCCCTTTCGTGCCGTACCCGTGCGGTACCCGTGCTGTGTTTCCCCCCACAGCGGACAGCGGCCGGGTTCCCGGCCGTACCTCGCGTCTGTCCAGCCCCTGTTGTCCGGGAGGACGCCTGCCCGACATCCGGTGGTTGCACCGGTCAGTAGGGTGCGGCACATGACACAGGCCGGATCGGGCGCCGAGCTGCGCCGCACGCTCGGCGTCGGGGACGCGGTGATCGTCGGGCTCGGGACGATGGTCGGCGCCGGGATCTTCGCCGCGCTGGGGCCGGCGGCGCGCGCCGCCGGGTCGGGGCTGCTGCTCGGGCTCGGGATCGCGGCGGTGGTCGCGTACTGCAACGCCATGTCGTCGGCGCGACTGGCGGCCCTGTACCCGGAGTCGGGCGGCACCTATGTGTACGGGCGTGAGCGGCTCGGGGAGTTCTGGGGGTACCTGGCCGGCTGGGCGTTCGTCGTCGGCAAGACGGCCTCGTGCGCGGCGATGGCGCTGACCGTGGGCGCGTACGTGTGGCCGGGGCAGGCGCACGCCGTCGCGGTGGCGGCCGTGGTGGCGCTGACGGCCGTGAACTACGGCGGTGTGCAGAAGTCGGCCTGGCTGACGCGGGCGATCGTGGCCGTGGTGCTGGCGGTCCTCGCCGCCGTGGTGGTCGTGTGCCTGGGCTCCGGCGAGGCCGACGCCGGGCGGCTGGACATCGGGACGTCGGGGGGCCTGGGCGGCGTGCTCCAGGCGGCCGGGCTGCTGTTCTTCGCCTTCGCCGGGTACGCCCGGATCGCGACCCTGGGTGAGGAGGTACGGGATCCGGCGCGCACCATCCCGCGCGCGATCCCGCTCGCGCTGGGCATCGCGCTGGTCGTGTACGCGGCCGTGGCGGTCGCCGCGCTCGCCGTGCTGGGCTCCGGTGGGCTGGGGCGGGCCTCGGCTCCGCTGGCCGACGCGGTGCGGGCGGCAGGGGTGCCGGGGCTGGTGCCCGTGGTGCGCGTGGGGGCCGCCGTGGCCGCGCTCGGGTCGCTGCTGGCGCTCATTCTGGGGGTCTCCCGCACGACCCTCGCGATGGCCCGGGACCGGCACCTGCCCGGGGCGCTCGCCGCCGTGCACCCCCGTTTCCAGGTGCCGCACCGGGCCGAGCTGGCCGTCGGGGCCGTGGTCGCGGTGCTGGCCGCCACGGTCGACGTACGGGGCGCGATCGGGTTCTCGTCCTTCGGGGTCCTCGCGTACTACGCGGTCGCCAACGCGTCCGCCTGGACGCTGAGTTCGGCGCCCCGGTCCCGGGTGGTGCCGGTGGTCGGACTCGTCGGATGCGCCGTGCTGGCGTTCTCGCTGCCCTCGTCGTCGGTGGCCGTGGGCGCGGTCGTGCTGGGCGTGGGGGCGGCCGTGTACGGCCTGCGGCGGCGCCGCTGAGGCGTGCGTACGGGCCGCCCCGTCACGTCACCAGCGCTGCTGGGCGAACGGCTGGTCGGAGCGGACGATCTCGCGGCCCAGGGGCATCAGCGAGACCGGGACGAGCTTGAAGTTGGCGATGCCGAAGGGGATGCCGATGATCGTCACGCACAGGACGAGGCCGGTGACGATGTGGGTCAGCGCCAGCCACCAGCCCGCCAGGAGCAGCCACAGGATGTTGCCCAGACAGGAGGGCGCGCCCGCGTCACGCCGCTCCACGGCGCTGTACCCGAAGGGCCACAGGGCGTAGATCCCGATCCGGAACGACGCGATGCCGAACGGGATACCGATGATGGTGATGCACAGAAGCAACCCTGCGAACAGGTAGCCGAGGAAGAGCCAGAAGCCGCTGAGGATCAGCCAGATGATGTTCAGTACGGTCTTCACTGCGGGGGACCTGCCATCTTCTCGAGTCGGGCGATGCGTTCCGCCATGGGCGGGTGTGTCGAGAACATCTTGGAGAATCCCCGGCCCGGCCGGAAGGGGTTCGCGATCATCATGTGGCTCGCGGTCTCGATCCGGGGCTCGGGGGGCAGCGGGAGCTGCTTGGTACCCGTTTCCAGTTTGCGAAGGGCACTGGCGAGAGCAAGGGGATCACCGGTGAGCTGGGCGCCGGAGGCGTCCGCCTCGTACTCGCGGGAGCGGCTGATCGCGAGCTGGATGAGGGATGCGGCGAGCGGCCCCAGGATCATGATCAGCAGCATGCCGAGGAGGCCGGGGCCGTCGTCGTCGTCCGAGCGGCCGATGGGGATCAGCCAGGCGAAGTTGACCAGGAACATGATCACGGAGGCGAGGGCGCCGGCGACCGACGAGATGAGGATGTCGCGGTTGTAGACGTGGCTCAGCTCGTGGCCGATGACACCGCGCAGCTCTCGCTCGTCGAGCAGGCGGAGGATGCCGTCGGTGCAGCACACGGCCGCGTTGCGCGGGTTGCGGCCGGTCGCGAACGCGTTGGGGGCGTCCGTCGGGGAGATGTACAGGCGCGGCATCGGCTGGCGTGCCTGCATGGAGAGCTCGCGGACCATGCGGTAGAGCGCCGGGGCCTCGAACTCGCTGACCGGGCGGGCGCGCATTGCGCGTAGAGCGAGCTTGCCGCTGTTCCAGTACGCGTACGCGTTCGTGCCGAGGGCGACGACGATCGCGATGATCAGGCCCGTACGGCCGAAGAGGCTTCCGATGACGATGATGAGTGCGGACAGTCCCCCGAGGAGAACGGCGGTCCTGAGCCCGTTGTGCCGGCGGTGCACGGTACGCCCTCCAGATCGTGCGGCAGGGGAACCCTTTGCTCGCTGTAGCTGTTGATTCCACTTCTCAGTGGACCCTCCCGAACTGGTCAACGCCAGGCGGGGATGACGAGTTCCCTGGTGCGCGTGGCCCGGCCGGTGGGCCGGGCGGGTGAGGGCGTGGCCGCCGCCTCGCCGGGGGCGCCGAGGGGCCGAGGCTTCGGCGAGGGCGGGGCGGCGGCTTCGTCAGAAGAGGCCGATGTCGGCGAAGCGCAGGACGAGCTGGGGTGCGCCGGACAGGGCGATGCCGACGATTCCGGTGAGGGCGAGGGCCAGGGTGAGCGGGGCGGGGACGCGGTGCGGTCGGGGCGCGGCCGCGGTGTCGCCCTCGGGGGCGCGGAACAGCAGCGCCGTCCACTGGAGGTAGTAGAAGAGCGCGATCACCACGTTGACGGCCATCACGACGGTGAGCCAGCCGAGGCCGGCGTCGACGGCCGCCGAGAAGACGGTGACCTTGGCGAACAGGCCGATGACGCCCGGCGGCAGTCCGGCGAGACAGAGCAGGAAGAAGGCCAGGAGCAGGGCGGACAGGGGGCTCGACGCGTACAGGCCCCGGTAGTCGCTGAGCCGGTTCAGGGACTTCGTGCGGCCGACGAGGGCGGCCACGGCGAAGGCGCCGAGGTTCACGGCGGCGTACATCAGGGCGTAGGCGACGGTGGAGCCGACCGCCTTCTCGGCGTCGGCGGTGTCGTCGGCGTAGGCGGCCGCCGCGATCGGGACGAGGAGGTAGCCGGCCTGGCCGACGGAGGACCAGGCGAGCAGCCGGACCGCGCTGTACGCGCGCGTGGCGCCCTGTCTCAGGGCGCCGAGGTTGCCGACGGTCATGGTGAGGGCGGCCAGCACGGCGAGGGCGGGGCCCCAGACGTCGGCGTACGACGGGAGGGCGACCACGGTGACGAGGATGAGGCCGGAGAAGCCGACCGCCTTGCCGACCACGGAGAGGTAGGCGGCGACGGGCAGGGGGGCGCCCACGTAGGTGTCGGGGACCCAGAAGTGGAAGGGGACGGCGGCCGTCTTGAAGGCGAAGCCGATGAGGGTGAGGACGACGCCGGCCTGGGTGAGGGTGTGCAGCTGGCCGTCGACGTTCTCGACGCGGTCGGCGATCTGGGTGAGGTAGAGGGTGCCTGTCGTGGCGTAGACGAAGCTGATGCCCAGGAGGCTGACGGCGGTCGCGGTGACGGACGACAGGAAGAACTTCAGGGCCGCCTCGGAGGACCGTCGGTCGCCGTGCCGGATGCCGACGAGGGCGAAGGCGGGCAGGGAGGCGACCTCCAGGGCGACGACGAGGGTCGCGAGGTCGCGGGCGGCGGGCAGGAGGGCGGCTCCGGCGGCGGATGACAGCAGCAGGAACCAGAACTCCCCTTCGGGGAGGTTCTTCCGGTCGTCCTTGAGGGCCGTCATGGACAGCAGGGCGGCGAGGAGGGCGCCGCCGAGGACGAGGAACTGGATGACGAGGGTGAACCGGTCGGCGGTGTAGCTGCAGACGTCCGGGTCGCCGGTCAGGCAGAAGGTGGCGCGGTCGGCGTCCAGGAGGGGCAGCAGGGCCAGCAGGGAGACGGCGAGGCCCGTGACGGAGACCCAGCCGAGCAGGGCCTTCCTGCGGTCGTCCGTGAAGAGGTCGGCGACGAGCACGGCGAGGCCGACGACCGCGGCGACGGTGGGCGGCGCGATCGCGAGCCAGTCCACGGACTGGACGACCGACTCGGCCAGGGTCTGGGCGGCCTGGGCGGACTCGGCGTGGACCGGCGGCTGGGCCAAGGGGCTCAACGGGTGCCTCCTGCGAGGAGCTGCTGCACGGCCGGGTCGGTCAGACCGAGGAGGGCCGCGGGCCAGAGGCCGGCGAGGACGGTGAGGGCCACGAGCGGGGTCCAGGCCGCGAACTCGTACGTCTGTACGTCCGCGAGGGCGTACGTCGATTCGTCCGTGCGGTGTGGTCCCTCCCCCGGTCCCTTCGGGACGGCGCCCATGCACACGCGGCGGACCACGATCAGCAGGTAGGCGGCGGTGAGGAGCGTGCCGAACGCGGCGATCGTCATGAAGGTGAGGAAGGCCGGGCGGCTGAGGCCCTCGGCGGGTTCGAACGCGCCGAACAGGGCCAGCATCTCGCCCCAGAACCCGGCGAGTCCGGGCAGGCCCAGGGACGCGACGGCGGCGAAGGCGAGGAGCCCGCCGAGGCGGGGGGCCCTGCCGTAGAGGGCGGCGCCGGTCTCCTGCGCGAGGGTGTCGAGGTCGGTGGTGCCGGTGCGGTCCTTCAGGGCGCCGACCAGGAAGAAGAGCAGGCCGGTGATGAGGCCGTGGGCGATGTTGGCGAAGAGCGCGCCGTTCACGCCGGTCGGGGTCATCGTGGCGATGCCGAGGAGCACGAAGCCCATGTGGCCCACGGAGGAGTACGCGATCAGGCGCTTGAGGTCGCCCTTGGCGCCCTGTCGGGCGAGCGCGAGGCAGGCGAGGGAGCCGTAGATGATGCCGACGACCGCGAAGGCGGCGAGGTACGGCGCGAAGGTGCGGAACCCGTCGGGGGTGATCGGCAGCAGGATGCGCACGAACCCGTACGTGCCCATCTTCAGCAGGACGCCGGCCAGCAGGACCGAACCGACGGTCGGGGCGGCGGTGTGGGCGTCCGGCAGCCAGCTGTGCAGGGGCCACATCGGGGTCTTGACCGCGAGCCCGATCCCGATCGACAAAGCGGCGATGACCTGCACGGACGTGGTCAGTTCGGGGTGACTGTCAGTGGCGAGTGCCACCATGTCGAATGTGCCCGCCTTGATTCCGATCAGGAGCAGGCCCAGCAGCATGACCACGGAACCGAGCAGGGTGTAGAGGATGAACTTCCAAGCGGCTTGCGTGCGTTGTTCACCGCCCCAGCGGGCGATGAGGAAGTACATCGGGATGAGCACCATCTCGAACGCGAGGAAGAACAGCAGCAGGTCGAGGACGGCGAAGGTGGCGAGGGTGCCGGACTCCAGGACGAGCAGGAGAGCGACGAACGCCTTCGGGGAGGGCCCCGTGGCCCGCGGCGTCAGCCGCTGATGTTGCTGCTTGAAGTAGGAGTAGAGCGCGCAGAGGAAGGTCAGCAGCGCGGTCAGGACCAGGAGGGGGAGGGAGATGCCGTCGATGCCGAGGTGGATGCGCACGTCGAGTGCCGGGATCCAGCTGATGTCCGTGCTGGCCTGCATCTTCGACGGCTGGTCGTGGTCGAAGCCGAGCGCGAGGACGATCGCGGCGATGAGGACCACGCCGGTCACGGTGATCCCGTGGCGCAGCACTGCCTGCTCGGGTGACTTCCCCTTCAGTCCGGGCGGGGCCGGCAGGAGAGCGGCGGCGG
This sequence comes from Streptomyces sp. ATCC 21386, assembly GCF_018728545.1. Taxonomy (NCBI): domain Bacteria; kingdom Bacillati; phylum Actinomycetota; class Actinomycetes; order Kitasatosporales; family Streptomycetaceae; genus Streptomyces; species Streptomyces sp. ATCC 21386. Next base: position 878,880 of record NZ_JAAVVL010000001.1, on the reverse strand, counting down.
CGCCGAGGAGCGGGCCGACGACGATCAACGCCAGAAGGACCTGCATCACGGACTCGTTGATATCGATCACGCCTGCTCACGCTCCCGTGGCGACGACGAGGGCGGCGACCACCAGGACGACGGTGCCGGCGAGCAGCGCGCTCACATAGGTCTGGACGTTGCCGGTCTGGGCCTTGCGGACGGCCGCGCCCAGCAGGCGGGGCAGGGCGCCCGCGCCGCTCACATAGGTGTCGACGACCTCGCGGTCGAGGAACCGGACGAGGCTCGCGCCGGACCGGACCGGGCGGACGAAGAGTGCCGAGTACACGGCGTCGAGGTGGAAGCCGACGGCGGCGTGGCGGTGCAGCGGGCCTAGCAGGAGGCGGCCCGGGTCGGCCGGATCGGGTGCCGAGGCCACGTCCCCGTAGGCGGGGGTGTGGCTGGCGATGGCCTCCGCCTCGACGGTGCCGGCGTCCGCGTCGGGGTGGGCCGCGACCGCCCCCAGCGGCGGGTGGGCCACCGCCGTGGTGTACCGCCAGGCCGCGTACATCGCCAGGGCGCCGATCAGGGCGGCGCCCGTGCCGAGGACGGACGTGGCCAGGGTGGGAGCCAGGTCGTCGCCGTCGAACCAGTCGGGGAGCCTGCCGTAGGCGAGTCCGCCGAGGGCGAGGGACGGGACTGCCAGCACCCACAGCACCACGGTCATCGCGCGGGGCTGACGGCCGTGGTCGGGGGCCTCGGTGCCCTGGCCGCGGAAGGCGAGCAGCCACAGTCGGGCGGCGTACGCGGCGGTGAGCAGGGCCGTGAGGACACCGGCGACCAGGACGGTCCAGCCGGCGGCGGCCGGGACGTGCTCGACTGGGCCCGTGAGGGTGTGGCCGGTGGCGGCGTGCTCGGCGGCTCCGAGGACGGACTCCTTGGAGAAGAAGCCGCTGAAGGGCGGGATCGCGGCGAGGGCGAGCAGCGCCACGGTCATCGTCCAGAAGGCGTCGGGGACTCGGGCGCGCAGGTGGCTCATGCGGGACATGGCGGCCAGGGAGTTGGTGCCGGACGCGTGGATGATCACGCCAGCGGCGAGGAACAGCAGCGCCTTGAAGGCGCCGTGCGAGAGGAGGTGGAAGACGGCGGCGCCGCGGTCGCCGACGGCGAGGGCGCCGGTCATGTAGCCGAGCTGGCCGATCGTCGAATAGGCGAGGACTCGCTTGATGTCGTCCTGGGCGAGGGCGGCGAGCCCCGAGCCGGCCATGGTGAGCGCGGCCATGACGGCGAGGACGACCAGGGCGGCCGAGGAGGCGGCGAAGACCGGGAGGAGCCGGGCGACGAAGTAGACACCGGCGGCGACCATCGTCGCCGCGTGGATCAGTGCGGAGACGGGCGTGGGGCCCGCCATCGCGTCGGGGAGCCAGGTGTGGAGGGGGAACTGGGCCGACTTGCCGGCGACTCCGGCGAGGAGCAGGAGTGCGACGAGCGTGGGGTGGTCGAGGCCGCCGTCGGCGACGGTGGCGAGGATCCGCGTGATGCGGAACGACCCGGCGTCCGTGGCGAGGGCGAACAGACCGATCAGGAAGGGGACGTCGCCGAGCTTGGTGACCAGGAAGGCCTTCAGGGAGGCGGCGCGGGCCTCCGGGGTCTCCCAGTAGTGGCCGACCAGGAAGTACGAGCAGATGCCCATGATCTCCCAGCCGACCAGGAGCACCATCAGGTCGCCGGAGTAGACGACGAGGAGCATCGCGGAGGTGAAGAGGGAGACGAGGGCGGCGTAGGAGGGGTAGCGCGGGTCGTCGCGGAGGTAGCCGGTCGAGTAGATCTGCACACAGGTGGCGACGAGGCCGACCAGGACGGCGACGAGGGCGGCGAAGCCGTCGATGTGCAGGGCGAGGTCGATCGGGACCGAGCCGGTCGGGGTGAGTTGGGTGGCCGCGTCGAGGGTCCGGTCGCCGCCCTGGCGTACGGCGACGAGGGTGGCCAGGGCGAAGGCCGTCAGGGTGGGCAGCACGGCGAGGGGGCGGACGAAGCCGGGGGCGGTGCGACCGAGGAGCAGGCCGGCGGCGGCGCCGAGGAACGGGAGGAGGGGGACGAGGACGGCGAGGGTGGTCGTGGTCACGCGGTGGCCTCAGCCTTCTCGCTCCGCTCGGGGCGGCCGGGCAGGCCGGGCTCGCGGGTGTCGTCGACGTCGGGGCCGGGAGTTCCGTCGGGGTCGTCGGGGTGCTCGGCGGTGTCGCGGAGCTTGTCGATGTCGGCGGTGCCCCGGTTGCGGTGGACCGCGAGGACGATCGCCAGGCCGATGCCGATCTCGGCGGCGGCGATGGTGATCGTGAACAGGGTCAGGGCCTGGCCGGAGTGCAGGGTCTCCTCGGCGGTCCTGCTGAGCCAGACGTCGAAGGCGACGAGGTTGAGGTTGACCGCGTTGAGCATCAGCTCGACGGACATCAGGACGAGGATCGCGTTGCGGCGGGCGAGGACGCCGTACAGGCCCGTGCAGAAGAGGAGGGCGGAGAGCACGACGGGATAGGCGAGGTGCATCAGCGGGCACCTCCCTCGGCCGAGTCGGCCGACTCGGCCGACTCGGGTCCGGTGGGGGCCTGCGGCTGGGCCTTCTGGGTCCTGGGCGGAGTGGGGGGCGCGGCCGCTTTCGCCTTGCGGGAGAGGACGATCGCGCCGACCAGGGCGGCCAGCAGGAGGACGGAGAGGGCCTCGAAGGGGAGGACCCAGTTCTGGAAGAGGCTCTCGCCGGTGGCCTCGGTGGAGCCGGCGGCCGGGCCGTCCAGGTCGATCCAGGTGGTGCGGAAGGCGTCGACGACGACCCAGACGAGGGCGGAGGCGACGGCCACGGTGAGGGCGGCCCAGCGGTTGCCGGAGTCGGCGTCCGGGGAGCGGCCGATGGGGGCCTTGGTGAGCATCAGTCCGAAGAGGAGGAGGACGACGACGGAACCGACGTAGATGAGGACCTGCACCCAGGCGATGAACTCGGCGGTGAGCAGGAGGTACTCGACGGCGAGCCCGCCGAGCGCCACCACCAGCCAGAGGGCGGCGTGCACCAACTGGCGGGTGGTGACGGAGACGATCGCGGCGCCGAAGGTGACGAGGCCGACGAGCACGAAGGCGATCTCCACACCCGTCGGGGAGAGGAAGCCCTGCGGTGCCTGGGTGAGGGTCATGTGGGTTCTCCCTCGGTGCCGGCCGGCTCGGCCTGGGAGGCCGCCAGTTTCTCGGCGGTCTTACGGGCGGCGGCCAGTTCCTTGGGTTCCTCGGCGGCGGGGTCGAGGGCCGGGGGCGAGGGGACGGTCCACATCCACTCGCGGAGCTTGTCGCGCTCGTGGGTGAGTTCGTGGATGTCGGTCTCCGCGTACTCGAACTCCGGGGACCAGAAGAGGGCGTCGAAGGGGCAGACCTCGATGCAGATACCGCAGTACATGCAGAGGGCGAAGTCGATGGCGAAGCGGTCCAGGACATTGCGGCTGCGCTCGCGGCCGCCCGGGGCGGCGGGCGGGACCGTCTCCTTGTGGGAGTCGATGTAGATGCACCAGTCGGGGCACTCGCGGGCGCACAGCATGCAGACCGTGCAGTTCTCCTCGAAGAGCCCGATGACACCACGGGTGCGGGGCGGCAGCTCCGGCTGGACGTCCGGGTACTGCTCGGTGACGGTCCTGCGGGTCATCGTGCGGAGGGTGACGGCCAGGCCCTTGGCGAGGCCGGAACCAGGAATGGGGGGCATGGCTACTGGATCACCACCTTGACGACGCCGGTGAGGGCGATCTGGGCGAGGGAGAGGGGGACGAGGAGGGTCCAGGAGAGTTTCTGGAGCTGGTCCTCGCGCAGGCGGGGGTAGGTCACGCGGAGCCAGATGACGACGAAGGCGAGGACGGCGGTCTTCAGCAGGGTCCAGACCCAGCCCAGGCCCTCGTCGCCCCACGGGCCGTGCCAGCCGCCGAGGAAGAGGACGGTCGTCAGACCGCACAGGACGACGATGCCGGCGTACTCGGCGAGGAGGAACAGGGCGAAGCGGAGGCCGGTGTACTCGGTGTAGGCACCGAAGATGATCTCGGAGTCGGCGACGGGCATGTCGAAGGGCGGGCGCTGGAGTTCGGCGAGGCCGGCGACGAAGAAGACGATCGCGCCGACGATCTGCCAGGGCAGCCACCACCACTCGAAGGCGTCGACGATGCCGACGAGGGAGACCGTGCCGGCCGCCATCGCGACGGAGGCCGCCGTGAGCAGCATCGGGAGTTCGTAGGCGAGGAGCTGGGCGGCGGTGCGCAGGCCGCCGAGGAGGGAGAACTTGTTGGCGGACGCCCAGCCCGCCATCAGTGAGCCGAGGACGCCAACGCCCATCACGGCGAGGACGAAGAAGACGCCCGCGTCGATGACCTCCCCGACGGCGCCCTCGCCCGGGCCGATCGGGATGGCGAGGAGGACGAGGAGGTACGGGAGGAGGGCGACGGCCGGGGCGAGTTGGAAGACCCGGCGGTCCGCGCCGGCCGGGACGACGTCTTCCTTCTGGGCGAACTTGACGCCGTCGGCGACGAGTTGGGCCCAGCCGTGGAAGCCGCCGGCGTACATGGGGCCGAGGCGGCCCTGCATGTGGGCCATGACCTTGTGCTCGGTCTGACCGATGATCAAGGGGAACGTCAGGAAGACGACGAAGACGATGAGGAGTCGCAGGGCGACGTCCAGAGCGTCGTTCACTGCGCGCCTCCTGTGGGGGGTTCGGGTTCGGGGTCGGGGGTACCGCCGTCAGGGTCGGGTGTGCCTTCGGAGGCGGGTGTGCCTTCGGAGGCTGGCTCGGCGGGGGGCCCGTTGTCGTCGGGGTGGGCCGGGGTCCCGTCGCCGTCGGGGTCGCTGGGCGGCGTGCGCGCGGCTTCGGGCTCGGCACCTGCCTCCGGCGCGGGCTCGGGCGTCGGCTTCGGGCCCGCTTCCGGCTCGGCCTTCGGCTCGGTCTTCGGCTCGGGCGTGGCCTCGGGCTCCGGCTCGGCCTTCGGCTCCGGATCAGGCTGAGGCTTCGGCTCGGTCGGCGGGGTGTCGAAAGCCGGGCGGGCGTGGTGCCAGGGGGCGTCCGGGCTGCCTGCGGTGCGGCGCGGCTGGGGTGAGGCGGCGGGGGTGGCGCGCTGGCTGGCCGAGCCCTGCGACGCGCTGCGGGAGCGGCGCGGGGGCGCGGGTGCGGGCGGGCCGTCCGGGGCGTCCTGGGTCGGGCCGGTGGCCGTCTGGCTCGCTGAGCCTTCCGATGCCGTGCGGGAGCGGCGCGGGGGCGTGGACGTGGGCGGGCCGTCGGGGGTCTCCCGGGTCGGGCCGGTGGCCGTCTGGCTCGCTGAGCCTTCCGATGCCGTGCGGGAGCGGCGCGGGGGCGCGGACGTGGGCGGGCCGGCCGGTGCCTCGGGGGGCGTGGCCTGGCTCGCCGAGCCCTCGGTGACCGAGCGGGTTCGGCGTACCGGGCGGTCGCCGGGGGTGCGGGCCGCCGCGGCTCGGGCGGGGCGGGCCGGGGCCGGGGGGAGTTGGCCCTTGAGGGGGCCCCATTCGTTGGGGTCGGGGACGCCGGGCGGGAGCATCTGGCGGCGCTTCGGGCCTCCGTGTGCCGCGCCCGCCGCGGACTCCCCCGGTTCCTTCGCGCCGGGCCAGGCCTTGGCCACTCGGGCGGCCAGGACGAAGTCCTTGCGGAGGGGGTGGCCCTCGAAGTTCTCCGGGAGGAGGAGGTGGTCCAGGCCGGGGTGGCCCTCGAAGCGGACGCCGAACATCTCGTGCGTCTCGCGTTCGTGCCAGGCCGCGCCGGCGTAGATGTCGACCGCGGACGGCAGGAGCGGCGAAGCGTGGGGAATCGTGGTGCGCAGCAGGAGGCGTCGGACCGGGGCCAGGGCCACCACGTGGGCCGAGACGCGGAAGCCGGTGCCCGGCTCGTCGACCGCGCTCAGCCAGTCGAAGTATGTGCAGCCCAGAGTGGTGCGGGCCGTGCGCAGCGCCTCGGTCCAGGACGCGGGCGGGACGTCCACGGTGAGGACGTCGTACGACTCCTCGGCCGTGGCCTCGGGGCCGAAGAGCTCCTCGACGGGGGTGGGCAGCCAGCCGGTCACTTGTCCCCCGATTCAACCGATTCGACTGATTCAACCGATCCGGCCGATCCGGCCGATCCGGCCTCGGTTGTCGGCGGCTTCACCAGCGCGCTCTGCAGCGCCGCCGTGGAGGGGCGGGGGGCGGTGCCGTAGCGCTCGCCCAGGGATTCGCGGGCGATCTTCTCCTGGAGTTTCAGGATGCCCTGGAGGAGAGCCTCGGGGCGGGGCGGGCAGCCGGGGACGTAGACGTCCACCGGGATGATCTGGTCGACGCCCTTGGTGACGGAGTAGGAGTCCCAGTAGGGGCCACCGCAGTTCGAGCAGGCGCCGAAGGAGATGACGTACTTCGGCTCGGGCATCTGCTCGTAGAGGCGCTTCACGGCCGGGGCCATCTTGTCCGTCACCGTGCCAGAGACGACCATGAGGTCGGCCTGCCGGGGGCCGGGCGCGAACGGGATGACGCCGAGGCGGATGAAGTCGTGGCGGGCCATGGACGCGGCGATGAACTCGATCGCGCAGCAGGCGAGGCCGAAGTTGAAGACCCACAGCGAGTAGCGGCGGCCCCAGTTCAGGATGACCTTCATCGGCTCGGGGGCGAGGCGGGCGAGCGCGCCCAGCCTTTTGGGCTCCGGGAGGAGAACGGGCTGCGCGGCCCCCGGCTCCGGCGGGTTCACTTCTGGCGTCACGTCCATGCCAGGACGCCCTTCTTGTATGCGTAGAGCAGGCCCACGGCGAGGAATCCGAGGAAGACGAACATCTCGACGAGGGTGGTCGCCCCGTAGCCGGGATCGGCGAAGACCGTCGCCCACGGGAAGAGGAAGATCGAGTCGATGGCGAAGATGACGTAGAGGAAGGCGTAGACGTAGTAGCGGACCTGGGTGTGGGCCCAGCCCTCACCGACGGGGTCGACGCCGCACTCGTACGTCAGGAGCTTCTCCCGGGTGGGGACCTCCGGGCGCAGCAGCCGTCCCGCCCCGAAGGCGACGGCCACGAAGAGCACGCCCACGGCGGCGAGCAGTCCGACCACCGAGTAGGACTGGAAGTAGTCCGCCGCGACGGCGACGCTCGGCTGCGCCGCTGCGGCGACGGTCGTTTCCGGCACGTCCGTCCCTCGCTCCCTGGCCTGGCGATACGTACGTACGGGATGCGGACGCCGTACGTACGTCGCTGTTCGACGATCTGTACGCACGGGAGTCTAGGCCCTGCTAAAGAGAGCGTAAGCAGCCCGTCACAGGTCGGCACGCCCGAGTGCCGCCGTGATCGGGCCGGGAGGGGGAGGTATGGGACAGGGTGGGGTTTTCCCCAGGGTGGCCGGGGCGGTCCGCCTCATGGCGCGGGCCGGGAGGCGGCGGGCAGGCTGGTGGGCATGACCGAACCCCTCTCCTCCCCGACCGGCTCCGGGCAGCCGTACGGTCGTCCACTGCCGTCCAGTCAGACGTCCTCGGACCCGCTGCCGCCCGCGCGGTTCGCTTTCGAAGGGCAGACCTGGCGGGAGATCGCGCATCTGCTGGCCAATCTGCCGTTCGCGCTGCTCGGGTTCGTGTATGTGACGACGGTGCTGTTCACCAGCGCGTTCCTGACGTTGACAGTGATCGGCTTTCCGCTGCTCGCCGCCGCGCTGATGGGGGCGAGGCAGCTGGGACGGCTGGAGCGGATGCGGGCGCGGGCGCTGCTGCGGGTGCGGGTGGACGAACCGAGTCCGCTGCCGTTCCGGGGGAACGGGCGGCGGGCGGACGAGGGCCTCTTCGCGCAGGTGTGGATGAGCGTGAAGGATCCGGTCGGCTGGCGGTCGATGCTGTACGAGCTGATCCGGATGCCGTGGGCCGTCACGACGTTCGTCATCACCCTGACGGGGTTGTTCGTGGCGTGGCCGGTGCTGCCGTACATCGTGCGGGGGCTGACGAACGTGGACCGGGTGATGGTGCGGTCGCTGTTGTCGCCGTCCGATGAGCTGGAGCGGCGGATCGCCGAACTGGAGTCCGACCGGGGGGTCGTCGTCGACACGGCCGCGGCCGATCTGCGGCGGATCGAGCGGGATCTGCACGACGGGGCACAGGCCCGGCTGGTGAATCTGGCGATGGGGCTCGGGCTCGCCAAGGAGAAGTTGCTGGAGGATCCCGACGCGGCCGCCACGATGGTGGAGGAGGCGCACGGTGAGGTGAAGCTGGCGCTCCAGGAGCTGCGGGATCTGGCACGGGGGATCCATCCTGCGGTGCTGACCGACCGGGGGCTGGACGCGGCGCTGTCGGCGGTGGCCTCGCGGTGCACGGCGCCGGTGAAGGTGAGCGTGGATCTGGCCGTGCGGCCCGCCGCGGCGATCGAGGGGATCGCGTACTTCACGGTCTCCGAGCTGCTGCAGAACATCAGCAAGCACAGTGGGGCGAAGGCCGCGTCGGTGGATGTGTGGCGGTCCGACGACCGGCTGCTGATCCAGGTGTGGGACGACGGGCACGGGGGTGCGCGGCTCGACGGCGGGAGCGGGATCGCCGGGCTGGCGGAGCGGCTGGACGCGGTGGACGGGTTGTTCGTGATCGAGTCGCCGGTGGGTGGGCCTACGACGGTGACCGCGGAGTTGCCCTGGCGGGGGCGGTAGGTCCACTGCGGGATTGTGAGGGGCGCCTGCTCGGTGTGGGTGCCCCTTCGGCGTGCGCGGGTGCGGGTGCGGGTGCGTGGGGCTTCTCGCGCAGTTTCCCGCGCCCCTGAGAAGCCGGGGCTGCGCCCCATCCTTCCTCAGGGGCGCGGGGGTGGGGAAAACCCCCCTATCGAGACGCCGACCCGCTCCATGGTTCCGGCGGGCGGGGACGAGGAGGGTGGGGGTACGACATCGGGAGTGCGGGATCTGCGGAGGCGGGCGACGGTGATGGCCATGGAGTACCGGGACGAGTACGGGAGTTGGGGCGAGGAGCGGCGGCGTCGGGTGCCGGCCGGGTTGCGGGCGCCGTTCGAGGCGCGCAGCTGGCGGGAGTTCGGGTACGTGCTGCTGGGGCTGCCGATCGGGATCCTGCTCTTCACCTACGCCATCACCATGGTGTCCGTCGGCGCCGGGCTGCTGATCACGTTCCTCGGGGTGCCGGTGCTGGCGGCGGGGCTGGCCGGGTGCCGGGCGTTCGGCGCGCTGGAGCGGGCGCGGGCGCGCGTGCTGCTCGGGGTGGACGTGGACGCGCCGGAGCCGCTGCGGATGCGGGGGCGCGGGGCGATGGCGTGGATGGGCGCGGTGCTGCGCAGCGGGGCGTCATGGCGGCAGCTGTTGTACGCGGTCGTGCAGTTCCCGTGGTCGGTGTTCTCGTTCGGGGTGGCGGTGACCTTCTGGACGTACGGGTGGGCGCTGCTGACGTACCCGCTGTGGTTCTGGGTGTTCCCCGTGTGGGCCGGGCAGGACGGGTTGCAGTTGTACGGGGACGAGACGCACTCCGTGTATCTGAACAACCCGTTCGAGGTGACCGTGACCGCGCTGGTCGGGCTGCTCTTCACGATGGCCACGCCGTGGATCCTGCGGGGTCTGACGATGGTCGACCGGGGCATGGTGGTGACGCTGCTGGGGCCGTCGCGGCTGGGGGCGCGGGTCGTCGAGCTGGAGTCGGACCGGGGGGTCGTCGTCGACACGGCCGCGGCCGATCTGCGGCGGATCGAGCGGGATCTGCACGACGGGGCACAGGCCCGGCTGGTGGCGCTGGCCATGGATCTGGGGCTGGCGAAGGAGAAGCTGGCGGAGGACCCCCGGGCGGCGGCGGTGATGGTCGACTCGGCGCACGGTGAGGTGAAGACCGCGTTGCAGGAGCTGCGGGATCTGGCGCGGGGGATCCATCCTGCGGTGCTGACCGACCGGGGGCTCGACGCGGCGCTGTCCGCGGTGGCCGCGCGGTGTGCGGTGCCGGTGGTGGTGGAGGTGGACCTGCCGGCGCGGCCGGTGCCTGCGATCGAGGGGATCGCGTACTTCACGGTGTCCGAGCTGCTGCAGAACGTCAGCAAGCATGCGGGGGCGTCTCGGGTGACCGTGGATGTGTGGAAGGTCGAGGACCGGCTGATGTTGCAGGTGATCGATGACGGGGTGGGTGGGGCGGATGCGGGGGCGGGGTCCGGGTTGGCGGGGCTCGCGGAGCGGATCGGGGCGGTTGATGGGGTGCTGGTGGTCGACTCGCCGGGCGGGGGGCCGACTCGGGTGACGGCGGAGTTGCCCTGGCGGGCGGCCTGAGGGGGCCCTGCGGGCGGCTGGGGCTGGGGGTGCCGTTTCGCCTGGGGCGCCCTCTGCCGTGGGTGAGTTGCGGTTGGGGGTGCCTTGGCGTGGGTGCGCTCGTGTGTTTTTTGGGGGTGGGCGCGTCCCTGTTCCACCCCGGTTTCCTTCGCTGTGTGGGGACTGGGCGGCCGGATGCTGGAATGCTGGGGGCTGTCGCGGTACGGGGTGCAGTGGGGGGAACAGGCGTGGAGGACAGGGTGCGGGTGGTCATCGCCGAGGATTCGGTGCTGTTGCGGGAGGGGCTCACGCGGCTGCTGACCGACCGGGGGCACGATGTCGTCGCGGGGGTCGGGGACGGGAACGCCCTGATCAAGACGATCACCGAGTTCGCGGCGCAGGGCGACCTCCCGGACGTCGTCGTCGCCGATGTGCGGATGCCGCCGACCCACACCGACGAGGGCGTGCGGGCCGCCGTACAGCTGCGGAAGTCGCATCCGGAGCTGGGCGTGCTCGTGCTGTCGCAGTACGTGGAGGAGCGGTACGCCACCGAGCTGCTCGCGGGGTCCAGCCGTGGCGTCGGGTATCTGCTGAAGGACCGGGTGGCCGAGGTCCGGGAGTTCGTCGACGCCGTGGTGCGGGTGGCCCGGGGCGGTACGGCGCTGGACCCGGAGGTGGTCGCGCAGCTGCTCGGGCGGAGCCGGAAGCAGGACGTGCTCGCGGGGCTCACCCCCCGGGAGCGTGAGGTGCTGGGGCTGATGGCGGAGGGGCGGACCAACTCGGCGATCGCCCGGCAACTGGTCGTCAGCGACGGGGCCGTCGAGAAGCACGTCAGCAACATCTTCCTGAAGCTCGGGCTGTCCCAGAGCGACGGGGACCACCGACGGGTCCTGGCAGTGCTCACCTATCTGAATTCATGATTATCTGACACCGTGTCAGACGGGGGCTCCCAATTCCTCCTCTTCCGTCGCCCGTCCGGTCTCCGGGTGGACTTCGAGGCTTTCGTCGGCCTCACCGACGTAGGGTTGGTCCTGGGAGGGCCGTCGGGTCGGCCGTTCCCGGACAGCCGCCTCAAGGGAGGTCCAGTTCAGTGACCAGCCAGGTCAGCAGCCCAGCGGAGCAGGCCGACGAGTCCGCTCTGGGAGAACTGAGGGAACAGCGCAATCCGGCGGGGCCGAAGGACGTCAGGCGACTCGATCGGGTGATCATTCGGTTCGCCGGGGACTCCGGTGACGGTATGCAGCTCACCGGCGACCGCTTCACCTCCGAGACCGCCACCTTCGGCAACGACCTCTCCACCCTGCCGAACTTCCCCGCCGAGATCCGCGCCCCCGCCGGCACCCTGCCGGGCGTCTCCAGCTTCCAGCTGCACTTCGCCGACCACGACATCCTCACCCCGGGTGACGCGCCCAACGTGCTCGTCGCGATGAACCCGGCCGCTCTCAAGGCGAACATCGGGGACGTGCCGCGCGGCGCGGAGATCATCGTCAACACGGACGAGTTCACCAAGCGGGCGATGCAGAAGGTCGGGTACACGACCAGTCCGCTGGAGGACGGGTCGCTGGACGGGTACAGCCTCCATCCGGTGCCGCTGACCACGCTCACCGTCGAGGCGCTCAAGGAGTTCGACCTCAGCCGCAAGGAGGCCGAGCGCAGCAAGAACATGTTCGCGCTCGGTCTGCTGTCCTGGATGTACCACCGGCCGACCGAGGGCACCGAGCGGTTCCTGGCGGCCAAGTTCGCCAAGAAGCCGGAGATCGCGGCCGCCAACCTGGCCGCCTTCCGCGCGGGCTGGAACTTCGGGGAGACCACCGAGGACTTCGCGGTCAGTTACGAGATCGCCCCGGCGACCCAGGCCTTCCCGGTGGGGACGTACCGGAACATCTCCGGGAACCTGGCCCTGTCGTACGGGCTGATCGCGGCCTCGCGGCAGGCGGATCTGCCGCTGTACCTGGGCTCGTACCCGATCACGCCGGCCTCGGACATCCTGCACGAGCTGAGCCGGCACAAGAACTTCGGGGTGCGGACCTTCCAGGCGGAGGACGAGATCGCGGGCATCGGGGCCGCGCTGGGGGCCGCCTTCGGGGGTTCTCTCGCGGTCACGACGACCTCCGGGCCGGGTGTGGCGCTGAAGTCGGAGACCATCGGGCTCGCCGTCTCGCTCGAACTGCCGCTGCTCGTCGTCGACATCCAGCGCGGTGGGCCGTCCACCGGGCTGCCGACCAAGACCGAGCAGGCCGATCTGCTCCAGGCCATGTACGGGCGCAACGGCGAGGCCCCGGTGCCGGTGGTCGCGCCGCGCACCCCGGCCGACTGTTTCGACGCGGCCCTCGAAGCGGCCCGGATCGCGCTCACGTACCGCACGCCCGTGTTCCTGCTCTCCGACGGCTACCTGGCCAACGGCAGCGAGCCCTGGCGCATCCCCGAGCTCGACGAACTGCCGGATCTGACCGTGCAGTTCACCCAGGGGCCCAACCACACGCTGGACGACGGCACCGAGGTCTTCTGGCCGTACAAGCGCGACCCGCAGACCCTCGCCCGGCCGTGGGCTGTGCCCGGGACACCGGGGCTGGAGCACCGGATCGGCGGCATCGAGAAGCAGGACGGCACGGGCAACATCTCCTACGACCCGGCCAACCACGACTTCATGGTGCGCACGCGGCAGGCGAAGATCGACGGGATCGACGTCCCCGACATCGAGGTCGACGACCCGCACGGGGCACGCACGCTGGTGCTGGGCTGGGGGTCGACGTACGGGCCGATCACGGCGGCGGTACGGCGGCTGCGGACGGCCGGGGAGTCCATCGCGCAGGCCCATCTGCGCCACCTCAACCCCTTCCCGCGCAACCTCGGCACGGTGGTGCGGCGTTACGACAAGGTGGTGATCCCCGAGATGAACCTCGGGCAGCTCGCCACGCTCGTACGGGCGAAGTACCTGGTCGACGCCCACTCCTACAACCAGGTGAACGGCATGCCGTTCAAGGCGGAGCAGCTCGCCACGGCTCTCAAGGAGGCCATCGATGGCTGAGAGGTCCACGGAGACCGCGGGCACGGGCGGCACGATCGAGGCGCTGTCCCTCGTGCCCAAGGCCACGGCCCGGCAGTCCATGAAGGACTTCAAGTCCGACCAGGAAGTGCGCTGGTGCCCGGGCTGCGGTGACTACGCGATCCTCGCCGCCGTCCAGGGCTTCATGCCCGAACTGGGGCTGGCCAGGGAGAACATCGTCTTCGTCTCGGGCATCGGCTGCTCCTCCCGCTTCCCGTACTACATGGACACGTACGGGATGCACTCCATCCACGGGCGGGCGCCGGCGATCGCGACCGGGCTCGCCACCTCGCGGCGCGACCTGTCCGTCTGGGTGGTGACCGGCGACGGGGACGCGCTGTCGATCGGCGGCAACCATCTGATCCACGCCCTGCGGCGCAATGTGAACCTGAAGATCCTGCTCTTCAACAACCGGATCTACGGTCTGACGAAGGGGCAGTACTCCCCCACCTCGGAGGTCGGCAAGATCACCAAGTCGACGCCGATGGGATCGCTGGACGCACCCTTCAACCCGGTGTCGCTGGCGATCGGGGCGGAGGCGTCGTTCGTGGCGCGGACCGTGGACTCCGACCGCAAGCACCTGACGGAGGTGCTGCGGCAGGCCGCCGCCCACCCGGGCACGGCGCTCGTGGAGATCTACCAGAACTGCAACATCTTCAACGACGGCGCCTTCGAGGTCCTCAAGGACCGGCAGCAGGCCGAGGAGGCCGTGATCCGGCTGGAGCACGGGCAGCCGATCCGGTTCGGCGCGGACGGCGGGCGGGGTGTCGTACGGGACGAGGCCACCGGTGATCTGAAGGTGGTCACCGTGACCCCGGAGAACGAGTCCCGGATCCTGGTCCACGACGCGCACGCGCAGTCGCCCACCACGGCGTTCGCGCTGTCGCGGCTGGCCGATCCGGACACGCTGCACCACACGCCGATCGGTGTCCTGCGGTCCGTCGAACGGCCCGTCTACGACACGCAGATGGCCGACCAGCTGGACTCCGCCATCGACCGGTTCGGCAAGGGCGACCTCGCGGCACTGCTGGCCGGCGGGGACACCTGGACGGTGGTCGGCTGACCGCGGCCGACCAGGCGGGACGAGCGCAGGACGAGCGCAGGACGAGCGGGCGGCGAGGCCCGGGGCAGTTCAGCCCCGGGCCTCGCCGCACTCCGCCCGGCCTGGCCCTACGTCCGCCCGGACTGGTCACACGTCTGCCCGGCCTGGCCCTACGGCTGCCTGGACTCGTCGTACGTCCGCCGGGCTTCCTCCACGGCGTCCATGCGGTCCCTCGTCCAGAGGGCGAGCGACCGCACCTGTTCGGCGGCCTCGCGGCCGAGGTCGGTGAGGGAGTAGTCGACGCGTGGCGGGATGACGGGCTTGGCGTCGCGGTGGACGAGGCCGTCGCGCTCCAGGGTCTGGAGGGTCTGGGTGAGCATCTTCTCGCTGACCCGTCCGATGGCCCGGCGCAGCTCGCTGAAGCGGTACGACCGCTCCAGCAGCTCGATCAGGACGAGGACGCCCCAGCGGCTGGTGACGTGCTCCAGGACGAGGCGGTACGGACACATCCCCTCGGGGCCCATCTCGTACTTGCCTGCGGGCGGCGGCGACACCTTGCTTACGGCCATGCCAGTACCTTACTTCAAAGTGGGTACTTTCGAAGAGTTAGTGCACCCCCTAGGGTGAGTGTCGCATCCGCCCCCTGGAGGAGTTCCACCATGAGCATCGTCGTCACCGGAGCCACCGGCCACCTCGGCACGTTCGTCATCGAGGGCCTGCTGGAGAAGGTACCGGCCGAGCAGATCACGGCCGTCGTCCGCAGCGAGGAGAAGGCCGCCGGCTTCGCGGCGCGCGGCGTGAAGATCGCCGTCGCCGACTACAGCGCCCCCGAGACCTTCGACGGCGTCCTCGCCGCCGGCGACAAGGTGCTGCTGATCTCCGGCAGCGAGATCGGCGCCGACCGGGTGGGCCAGCACAAGGTCGTGATCGACGCCGCCAAGGCCGCGGGGGTGGCGCTCCTCGCGTACACCAGCGCGCCGGGCAGCCTGACGGCCGCGCTCGCGGACGACCACCGGGGCACGGAGGAGGTGCTGCTCGCGTCCGGGCTGCCGTACACCCTGCTGCGCAACGGCTGGTACAACGAGAACTACACCGAGCAGCTCGCGCCGGTGCTGGAGCACAACGCCGTCACCCACGCCGCCGGTGAGGGCCGGGTCTCCTCCGCGGCCCGCGCGGACTACGCGGCCGCCGCCGTCGCCGTGCTGACCGGTGAGGGCCACGAGAACAAGACGTACGAGTTGGGCGGCGACACCGCGTGGAGCTTCGGCGAGTACGCGGCCGAGCTGAGCGCGCAGACCGGCAAGGAGATAGCGAACAACTCCGTCCCCGGCGAGGTGCTCACCGGCATTCTGACCAGCGTCGGGCTCCCCCCGTTCCTCGCCGAGGTCCTCGCGGGCGTCGACGCGTCCGTCGCCAAGGGCGAGCTGGTCGTCTCCTCCGGCGACCTCTCCCGCCTCATCGGCCGTCCGACCACGCCGATCGCCGAGTCGATCGCGGTGGCGCTGAAGGCGTGACCGGACGGGGCTGAGCACTTCGGCCGGCGTCCTTACCCCCGAGGAGGCGTACGGAGCGCCTCCGGCCTGCGTCCCGCGCTCCCGGGGCTGCACCGGGCCGCCCCCGGCTCACCCCGAGGCAGCACCCGCACCACCTTGCGTCCGCCCCTCCCTGCGGACGCCCGAAAGACCCGGTCGGCACCCCGCCCGCCGGTCGACGCCTGGAGCAACCCCCAGGTCGGGCCCCGGCCTCCCCCTCTGGGCGCCTCACCCCCGGCTGTCATGACCGTATGCCGATACGGGCATGACAGCCGGGGGTGCTCGGCGTTACCTTCGGGAGGGTCGAGGGGTCGGGGTCGCGGCGGTGCGGCCGGGCGAGGAGGAGGGGCCGTGGCAGCGCAGTCGAGGGGCGAACACCGGATAGGGCTGCTGAACGGCTTCGCCGCGTACGGGATGTGGGGGCTCGTCCCCCTCTTCTGGCCCCTGCTGAAGCCCTCCGGCGCGGCGGAGATCCTCGCCCACCGCATGGTCTGGTCCCTCGCGGTCGTCGCCGTCCTGCTGCTGGTCCTGCGTCGCTGGTCCTGGGCCGGTGAGCTGCTGCGACAGCCACGCAGGCTCGCCCTGATCACCGTCGCGGCGGCGGTGATCACCGTCAACTGGGGCGTCTACATCTGGGCCGTCAACACCCACCAGGTGGTCGAGGCCTCCCTCGGGTACTTCATCAACCCGCTCGTCACCATCGCCATCGGCGTCCTGCTGCTGAAGGAACGGCTACGGCCCGTCCAGTGGACGGCCGTCGGCGTCGGCTTCGCGGCCGTCCTCGTCCTCACGATCGGCTACGGGCGGCCGCCGTGGATCTCCCTCTGTCTCGCCTTCTCCTTCGCCACCTACGGGCTGGTGAAGAAGAAGGTCAACCTGGGCGGCGTGGAGTCGCTCGCCGCCGAGACCGCGATCCAGTTCCTGCCCGCGCTGGCCTATCTGCTGTGGCTGGGCTCGCGCGGGGACGCCACCTTCGGTCCGCACGGGACGGGGCACGCGCTGCTGCTGGCCGCGACCGGACTGGTGACCGCCCTGCCGCTGGTCTGCTTCGGGGCGGCCGCGATCCGGGTGCCGCTGTCCACGCTGGGGCTGCTGCAGTACCTGGCGCCGGTGTTCCAGTTCCTGCTGGGCGTCCTCTACTTCGGTGAGGCCATGCCGCCCGAGCGGTGGGCGGGCTTCGCGCTGGTGTGGCTGGCGCTGTCCCTGCTGACGTGGGACGCGCTGCGGACGGCGCGGGTGGCACGCAAGCGGCTGGAGGAACTGAGCGTCGTCGTGGACCCCGTCGAGGCGCGAACCCCGCTGGCCAAATAGCACCCTTGACGGAGAGTCAGTCCCGCCCGCACCATCCAGGCACCTCATTCACCGGGTTCGCCATGGACACATCAACAGTGTCGTCCGGGGCGGGCCCATGGAATTCGGAGCCCCCCACCATGAAGCTCTCTGTTCCAGTCGCGGGCCGCGCCGCCGTCGCCACCGCCGTCGCCGCGGCCGTCACGGCGACCACGCTGTTCACCACCGGTTCCATAGCGGGGGCCGCCCCCGCCCCCGACCGGGCGGCCGCCGCTCCGGCGGCGACGATCGCCGCGGCGCCCGACCTGCCCGTGGCCAACGTCAAGGCGCACCTGACCCAGTTCCAGTCCATCGCCGCCGCCAACGGCGGCAACAGAGCCCACGGCCGCGCCGGCTACCTCGCGTCGCTCAACTACGTGAAGGGCAAGCTCGACGCGGCCGGTTTCACCACGACGGTACAGACCTTCACGTCCAGCGGGCGCACCGGCTACAACCTGATCGCGGACTGGCCGGGCGGCGACACGAACCAGGTTGTCATGGCCGGTTCACACCTGGACAGTGTCTCCTCGGGCGCGGGCATCAACGACAACGGCAGCGGGTCCGCCGCGGTGCTGGAGGCCGCGCTGACCGTGGCCCGCACCGGCTACCAGCCCACGAAGCACCTCCGGTTCGCCTGGTGGGGCGCGGAGGAGCTGGGTCTCGTCGGGTCCCGCTACTACGTCAACAACCTCTCCTCCGCGAACCGGGCCCGCATCAGCGGTTACCTCAACTTCGACATGATCGGCTCGCCTAACCCCGGGTACTTCGTCTACGACGACAACCCCGTCATCGAGCAGACCTTCAAGGACTACTTCGCGGGCATCGGCGTCCCGACCGAGATCGAGACCGAGGGCGACGGCCGCTCCGACCACGCGCCGTTCAAGAGCGCCGGCGTTCCCGTCGGCGGGCTCTTCACGGGGGCGAGCCGGACGAAGACCGCGGCGCAGGTGGCCAAGTGGGGCGGTACGTCCGGCCAGGCCTTCGACCGCTGCTACCACTCGTCCTGCGACACCACGGCCAACATCAACGACACGGCGCTCGACCGGAACGGGGACGCGCTGGCGTACGCGGTGTGGGAGCTGTCGGAGTGAGGCACGCGGCGCGTGGCGCGTGGCGTTCCGGGTGGTGACGCCCGGTAGGTAGGTCCGGGCCGTTGTCGTTCCGGGGGCGGCCGGCGGTGGGGAGCGCCGCGGTCGGCCCCGTTTGTGTGTACGGCGGCAGGTCAGAGTGACCGGCGGTGGGCGGGAGCGGGGGCGGGGGTCGACGGGCGGGTCACGGCCGAGGTGCGGCGGGCCGCGAGGGCGTGGGTGTGCGCCGGGGTCGCGGTCGTCGACCTGAGGCGGGACGCGACCGAGGTGGGCATGCCGGCGCCGTGAGCGAGGTCCGCGGCCACGGCGGAGCGGAGCGCGCCGAGCCGGGCCGACCGGCTGGTGCGCCGCTCCGGGACGAGCGCTCCGACGTCGACGCTCAGCGCGGCCCGGACGGCTCCGGGGTGCGTCGGGATGGGGGCGGCACCCCTCACGGGGGTGCGGGAGGGGTCGAGACCGGCGGAGCGGAGGGCCGCGATGCGAGCGCTCCAAGGGGCGACCGTTTGGGGCGCCGGCGTACGGCGGTGAGGCGGGCCGGGGGCGCCGTGCTGGGCGGGCGGCGCTTGGGTCGGCCGGTCGAGGGTGCGCCAGCTCAGGGTGCCGGTCAGCTCGTTGACGGCCACCTCGACCCGGGGGCGGAGGGTATGGCGGTGTTCGGGGGGCGCCGTGGAGGAGGAGCGCTCGCGGGCCACTCGGGGAAGGCCGGTGGGGCGGTCGGGTGCGTGGGTGGGCTGGTCGTGTCTGTCGGTGGGGCGGTCGGTTGTAGGAGTGGGGCGGTCGGGTGCTTGGGTGGGGCGGTGAGGTGGGGCGGTGAGGTGGTCCGTCGAGCGGGTGACCGGGGGCGTCGGCGGCTTCGAACGGGGTCACTGGCCATGAGCGTAGGGGGCGGAGTCGAGGGCGCGGGCCCGGTCGGTGAGGCGGGTCATGCGGGTGCGGGCCTTCTCCAGCTGCTCCAGGTCGTCGGCCGCGGGACCGGCGTCCGCGGCGAGGTCGGTCCAGACGGCGATCAGGTCGCGGCCCAGGTGCAGCCCCTGGAGCGGGTCACGGACCGCCCGCCAGGCGGCCGCCGCGCTCTGGATGTTGCCGTACGCGGCCCGCTGATCGCGCATACGGTGGCGGAGGCCGGCGAGGTCGAGCGACAGATGGAACGAGCGGAGGGCGTCACCGGCCAAGTAGGCGATGTAGGCGGTGAGTTCGCGCAGCTTCAGAACCTCGGCGTGCTGGGGGCCCAGCGCCACCGTCGCCTGTGCGACCGTCTGCTCGGCCATCTCCGCGGCTACCTGGATGCGGCCCAGCTTCACGGCCTCGTTGATGCGCGAGACGGCCTCCGCGAACGGTGACGGGGTGCCGCCGTCCTCCTCCGGGTCCAGCACCGCCTCGGCCACCGCGTCGAACTCCCGTACCGGCGCGGGCTTCGGCGCGTCGTCCTCCTCCAGCACCTTCCACTCTGGGGCGGAGTAGGCGTCGGACGCGGACTCCTCCGCAGGGGCCGGCGTGGAGAGGGATGCGCGTTCCGGGGTGGGCGTGGTGGTGGGCGGCGTCTGGTGCTGCATCGGGGCCGGAGTCGGAGCGGGGGGCCAGGGCTGGGGCTCCAGCGAGACGGGCCCGGACTCCGGGGCGGGCTCCGAGGACGGGATGTGCGTCGGCTCCGAGGCGTGCGGGTGCGCCGACTCCGGGGCGGGGCCCGTGGGGGCCGCGGGCCACGGCTGCGGGTCCAGGGAGGCCGGGGCCGTGAGCGGGCCGAACTCGCCGGTCGGGGGTGAGACCGTGCCGACGGCCGGGGCGGTGTCCTGGGCGGGCTCGGGAGCCGAGGTTCGGGCGTCCGAGTCCACCGGGACGCCGGGGAGGGTGAGGGGCAGGTCCGGGGTGCGCAGGTCCGGGGTGCGCGACGGCCGTGCCAAGGGGCCCTCCGTCGGTTCCGGCACCGCGCGCAGCACGAACGTCGACGGAACGACCGCGCCCGACGCCGGCTGCGACGCGTCGCCCTGCGCGCCCTGCTTCTCCCTCGCCGCCGTGAGCGGCATCGTCCGCGGCTCGCGCTTCACGGGCGGCGCCGGCTCGGAGGGGGCGGGTGCGGCCGACTTGTGGTCGGGGGCGTGCGGGGGTTCGTAGGCAGGCGCATGTGCGGATGCCGGTGCGGGTGCCGGTTCGGGTGCCGGTGCCGGTGCGGGTGCCGGTTCGGGGGTCTGTGCGCGGGCGTGCGCGGACACGGCCTCCGGAGCGTGCGCGGGCTCGGGAGCGTGCGCGGGCTCGGGAGCGTGCGCGGGCTCGGGAGCGTGCGCGGGTTCCGGCGCGGGCGCGGGCTTCGCCGCCGACAGAGGGAGGGTGCTCGGCTCCCGCTTCGGGCGCTCGGGCTGCGGTGTGGGGGTGAACGGCTCCGCCTGGAGCGCCGGTTCGCTCGCCCCCAACCGCATCGTGCTGGGCTCCCGCCTCGGCTGCCCCTGCGGGTGCGACGGCGACTCCGGCCGCGCGTCCGGCCGTACCTCCGCCTGGACGGACGGCTGGGGCTGCGACTGCGGCTGCGGCTGCGGCTGCGGCTGCGGCTGCGGCTGCGGCTGCGGGCGATGCTCGGGGTGCGCCGGCGCCTCCGGCCTCGCCTGAGGCTGCCACTGCTGCTGAGCCTCGGCCTGGGGCCGGACCTGGGCAGGGGCATGCGCGACCGCCTGCCAGTTCGGGTCCTGGTGAGGGTGTGGCGAGGAGGGCTGCGGGGTGTGCGGAACGCCCTGCTCGGCCGGGAGTCCGCCCGGGGCCGCCGACTCCGGTACCGCGCGCAGGACATGCGTCGACCTGTCGCGGCGCGGGGCCGGGGCCGAGGCGGGCGGCTCCGGGGCTGTCCCGCTCGCCGTCCGCGCCACGAACCCCTGCGGCTCGCCCACCCGTACCGGCTCGCCGGCGTAGTGGCTGGAGCCGTCGACCTGGATCTGCAGCGGGACGACATAGCCGATGCGTTCGTCGTGGACCGTGGCGAGGACGGGGTGACCGGTGGCGAGGGCCAGGCGGTGGAGGTAGTCCAGGGCGGCGCTCTGGAGGGACTCCCCGGCGGCCGGCGGTACCGGCATGCCACCGACCGTCGCGCCGGCCTCGGCCGAGACCCGTACGTCGATCGGGGTGAGCCCGGCCGGCACGCGTCCCGCGCGCTTGAGTTCCCGCTTCTGTTCGCGGCTGAGTCGAGTCATCGTTCCCTCACTCGGGTCGGGCAGAAGGAGAAGGAGAAAGAGGAGTTGCGGGGGTGGCGGCCGCGGCCGACGTGGACGGGTCCGGTGTCGGTATCGCTGCCTCCACCGTACGCACCTCGTCCACCCGCCACGGCTCGCCCTTGCCCGAGCGCACCAGCTTCACGTACACCGTGGCCTGAGGGCCGGTTCCCGTCCAGCCGTCACGGCCGTGTGCGGTGCCGTCGACGAAGAGGGCGCGGTAGGCGTCCCTGGCCGAGTCGGAGGGCGCGTCCCCGTCGTCGTCCGGTTCCACCTCGACCGTGGTCCACGCCTGGTGCGCGGCCCAGGAGTTCCACTGTTCGCCGGCGCCGCTCGCGGGACGGTACGAGCGCTCGGCCTTCGCCTTGGCGGCGGTGAACCAGCGCGCGGAGCGCAGCACGGCGTCGTGCGGACCGGTGTCGTACTTGGTGTCGTAGCCGTACGCGACCTCGGTCCATGCCTCGGCGACGGCGGTCGCGTCCGTCTCGTCGACGCCGGTGGGGTTCGGGACACGGGCGTCCGGGCCGAGCGACTTCCCGGAAGGGAGGGGGGCCTTGGGGGTGAAGGGCGGTTCGGACGTGGCCGTGGAGCCGCCCGCCGTCTTGCGGTGGTCCTCCAGACCGCAGGCGGTGAGGACCGCGACGCCGGTCACGGTCGCGAGCACGACCACACCCGCCCGGCGGACCACTCCGCCGAAGCGGCCGGCCCCGCGCGCGTCTCGTTCCTCGCGCCCGCCGCGCGCACCATGCATCACGTTCACCCTGATTCCCCTCCTCACCTCAGTGTCCTGCCCCGTCGAACCTGCTGAACCCGCCGAACCCGTCGAACCCGCCGGGCCCGTCGCATCTGTTACCCGCACCCTGACCCTCACTACAGCCCCAGCCACGGCGCCGGATTCACGTACGCCCCGTTCTGCTGCACCTCGAAGTGGAGGTGGGCGCCGGTCGAGTAGCCGGTCGAGCCGACCAGGCCGACGCGTTGGCCGACCTTGACCTTGTCGCCGACGCTCACGCTGAGGCCGGACAGCATGTGGTTGTAGGTGGTGGAGATGGTGTCGCCGTTGATGGTTCCGTGGGAGATGACGACACGGTTGCCGTAGCCGTTGCTCCACCCGGCGAAGGTCACCTCGCCGTCGCGGGCGGCGAGCACCGGCGTACCGGACGCCGCGCCGAAGTCGATGCCTGTGTGCAGTTTGCGGACCCCGAGCGTCGGGTGCATGCGCCAGCCGTACGGCGAGGTCACGGGCGGGTTGCCGGACAGCGGCATCGCCATCTCCCGGCCGTCCGGGAGCTTTCCGGGCGGGTCGTCGACCGACTCGTACTTGGAGATCAGGGACTTGATGCGGGCGACGTAGTTCTGGGTCTCGGTGTAGGGCGGGATGCCGCCGTACTTCTGCACCGCGCCCGGACCGGCGTTGTACGCGGCGAGCGCCAGGTCGAGGGTCTCGCCGGTCGCCTGGCCGCGGTCCTTGTAGCCCTGGACCTGCTTGGCGAGGGCGCAGTCGTAGCGGCCCTGGGCCATGATCGCGTCACCGGGGTCGTACGGGGAGACGCGGCCGTTGCCGTCGTCGTCCTTGCCCCAGCTCGGCCAGGTGCCGGGCATGAACTGGCTCAACCCCTCGGCGCCGACCGGGGACTTGGCGTTCGGGTTCCAGCCCGACTCGGCCTCGATCTGCGCGGCGATCACCGCGGGCTTGATGACGTCGCACATGGCGCCCGCCTTGAGCACCCACGGCACGTACTCGGCCGGTACCTGGCCCGACTTGAGTCCTCCCCCGACACCCTGCTCCTCTGCCTCGGCATCGCCGCCGCCGCTCACCGCGACCATCATGACCACCGGCATCAGTACGGCCGCCACGCAGCCGCCGACGACCCAGGTCGTGACGGACCCTCCCCCGTTGGACATCTGCTCCCCTCAGCGTCGAAGTGGCGGGAAGGGACGAGACGAGACGAGATGCGGTGACGCGGTTCCGTCACGCCTCCGGTGACGTCGTTCCGTCAGGCATCCGGTGACGTCGTTCCGTCAGGCATCCGGTGACGTCGTTCCGTCATGTTCCTGCCACTTGGGTCCAGTCAGACGAGTCTCTCCGCTCACCCCCGCTCCGCGCGTCACCGGTGCGTCACAGGCTCGTCGCAGGAACTCACGTCCCGATTCCCAAGCCGCCCGTACGCCGTGAAGATCGGTGATGGGCGTCGCGCCGGGCACACAACGGCGGCCGGCACCCCGCCGGGTGCGACGGGCGCCACGGACTCAGGAAGACTGCGACAGGCGGGCCGCGCCGAGCGGACCGCTGTGATCAGCGGCGGAAACGGGGAGTGGTGGAGAGCGGTGATGCGGTGATGCGGCCGGACACGGGACAGGCGGCGGCCGGGCCGGAGATCTGGGTGCGGGGCCCGGTGACGGAGCCGGAGGCACGGCCGCCGGACCCGG
This sequence comes from Streptomyces sp. ATCC 21386, assembly GCF_018728545.1. NCBI lineage: Bacteria > Bacillati > Actinomycetota > Actinomycetes > Kitasatosporales > Streptomycetaceae > Streptomyces > Streptomyces sp. ATCC 21386. Next base: position 855,028 of record NZ_JAAVVL010000001.1, on the reverse strand, counting down.
CGCCCCTGGCGGCGGCGAGCGCACGGCAGTTCTCCTGGGTCGCCACGCACGGCGGTGCCGGGTCCACCACCCTCGCGACGGTCTTCGGCGGTCATGACGCGGGCCGCAACTGGCCGCGTCCCGACCAGGGCGAGCCGGGGTCGGTGCTCCTGGTGGGGCGCACGCACTCCTCCGGGCTCGACGCGGTCTCGCACACCCTGGACATCTTCCGGCGGGGCGACGCGCCGCCGGGGCTCGACCTCGACGCGATCGTGCTGGTCGCGGACGCGCCCGGCCGGCTGCCCCGGCAGCTGGTGCAGCGCGTGAAGGTGATCGGTTCCGTCATAGACGTCTACCGCGTGCCCTGGGTGCCCGCCTGGCGCACCGGCGATCTCACCGGCCCGCCGCCCCGGGAGAGCGCGGCACTGGCCCGTCTGACCGGGAGGACCCCGTGAGCAGCACCCTGTACGCCGCCGCCTCGACGCTGGCCGCGCCTCCGGCCGTGGTCACCAACGAGCTCAACTACGTGCTGAACATCCTCGCCTGGCTGGTCACGGCGGCCGGCGTGTGCGGGCTGATGATCGTGGGCACACGGATGGCCATCTCCCTGCGGTCCGGGGAGGGCGACGAGCACCTCACGCAGTTCGCGGTGGTCATGGGCGCCTGCATCATCGGCGCGACGGCCGGACCGATCGTGGGGTTCGTGCTGTAGGGGGACCGCGGAGCGGAGCACAGGAGGAACACCGGGCGTAAGGCAGGGCGACGGCCCGCCGGTTCACGGGGAACCGACGGGCCGTCGCCGTGCCGTCAGGCGACTTCGGCCGCGCCTGACGGCTTCCGCCGCGGCTACGGACGGCTCGCACCGTGGCTTCGGGCAGCTTCCGCCGTGCCTGACGGCCTCCGGCCTGATGGGTTCCGCCATGGCTTCGGGCGGCTTCTCGTAACGCGCTGGTGCGCGCCCATCGCGCGCCGAGTCACTGCCACGGTGCGCGACTCCGCCGCGCAAGGACACACGCCTCCGCCGCGCAAGGACACACGCCTCCGCCGCGCAAGGGCATACGCCCCCGCCGCGCCAGGACGCGCGGCCCCGTCGCACATGGATACGTCGCTCTCTTCGCACGCCGGTGCGAGACCTTCCGCTTAGCCGCAGGTCCCGGCGTTTCTGACGGATCGTCACTGTCCCGGACATGACGAGGAGTTCCCGTCTGTCACGAGCACGTCACCGACAGGTGCTGGATCACTACATCGCTTGGTTTCGGCTCACAGCAGTCGCCAAGCTCACAGAGCGACCGGGAACCCGGGCACATCACGCCGGTCCCGAAAGCAACCAATGTCCCATCCGCTCACATCGGTCGACGCCGGCCCGCCGCCCACGGCGGGACGGCCGAGGCCACGGGGAGAAACCACATGCTGCACGCGATAGCCGCCAAGGCTCATCAGTCCGTATTCCTGGCCGACGGCACGGTCCCCAACCCCAACCGCGACGCCCCCGCCGAACTCACCGGCAAGGTCGACACCGTGCTCGGCATCGTCGCCTGGGCCGGCACCGCCGCCGGTGTCGCGGGTGTGCTGATCTGCGGCGCCATGATGGCGATCTCCATGCGCCGCGGCGAGGGCTCGGAGCACATGGGCCGACTCGGCATGGTCCTCGGCGGCTGTGTCCTGGTCGCCACCGCCGGCCCGCTCGTGAACTTCGTCTTCTAGTCGTCCGAGCACGTCGAAAGGGGGAGCGACGATGCCGAACTCCGGCCGAGTCCACCGGGGCAGCGGAGAGTGGGAACAGCCGTTCTGGCAGCAGCGGGGCTGGATCCTGTCGGCCGGGTTCCTGGCGGTCCTGCTCGTCCTCGCCGTGCTCTTCGCGGTGACGGGCAACAGCGGCGGGGGGTCGTCCGGCGCGGCCGGCGATCCGGACCCGGCACCGACCTCGACCTCGGACACGGGCTCGGACAAGGGCTCCGACTCCGGTGGCGGTGACGGCGGTTCGGACAAGCGGCCCGCCGGCTGCCGCACCGACGACCGCGACCAGGACAAGCCCACCGAGGCGCCGCGCGACTTCCACTGGAAGGCCAACGGCACCGGCCTGGTCCCCGTCTCCAAGGCGGCGGGCCCTCGCACGTACGACGGTCCGGTCTGGTCCTGCTTCGCCCACACCCCGCTGGGCGCCGTCATGGCGGTCCACTCCATCACCGACCACCTCAGTTACGACGGCTGGCGCGAGGTCGTCGAGAGGCAGGTCGTGCCGGGCGCCGGCCGCGACGCGCTGATCGCGAGCCGCTCCCAGGAGGCGAACAAGTCCACCACGGGCTCGCCGGACGCCGGTGGCTACGCCGGCTTCACGGTCCTGTCGTACGACGAGACGCAGGCGACCGTGATGGTCCTGGTGCGCGGCATGGGCGACGGCGGCTTCGGCTCCGCCTCGGTCACCGTGCGCTGGCGGGACGGCGACTGGAAGCTCGCCCCGGACCGGGACGGCACGGTCTACAGCGGGGTGTCGCAGGTCAGCGGCACCGACGGCTTCGTCACCTGGGAGGCGTGAGATGGCCTGCTCCTGGAAGCTCTACGACTGTGTGATCGAAGAGGGCGGCAAGCAGTTCACCGAGGGTGCCGTGGTCGTCTTCGCCAAGGCGATCGGCGACGGCGCGGCGGAGGTGCTCAAGGCGCTCAACGGCGTCTGGCTGAACATCGACGTGGAGAACCCGACGGGGAACGGCGGCGGCCACGGCCAGGCGACCGCCGCCAGTCCCATCGGTCAGATCACCGCGGAGGTCAACTGGATCGTCGCCTACGTCGCGGTGGCCTCGTTGCTGCTGGCCGCGATCCGGATGGCCGTGGACCGCAAGGGCCAGTCGATGCGGCAGGCGTTCATGGGGATGTGGAAGGTCATCCTCGTCGGCGCGGCCTCCGTTCCCGTGGTCACGGCCCTGATGAGGGCGTCGGACGCATACGCGAAGGACGTCTACGCGAGAGCGAGCCTCGGTGAGAAGGCCACCGAGATGCTGGGCGTGCTGACGCTCAACCAACCGGGTCTGGTGCTGATCTTCGGTCTGCTGGTGATGCTGTCGAGCTTCGTGCAGATCGTGCTGATGTACATCCGCATCGGTGTCCTGATCATGCTGGTCGGCACGTTGCCGCTGGCCGCCGCCTCCTCGATGACCGGGTGGGGCGAGGGCTGGTGGAAGAAGCACATCGGCTGGCTCGCGGCCTGGCTGCTGTACAAGCCGGCGGCGGCCCTGATCATCTACTCGGCCACCTCGATGACCAAGGACACCAAGGACCTGAACCAGGTCATCGCGGGCATGGGCATGCTGATCCTGGCGGTGTTCGCGCTGCCCGCCCTGCTCAAGCTGATCGTCCCGGCGACGGCCGCCCTCGGCGGCACCTCGGGCGGCACGGTCGCCATGGGAGTCGCCAACAACATGGCCTCCGGCGCGGTCAGCATCGCCGGCAGTGCCGCCGGCGCCGCCGGACAGTCGGGCGGCGGCGGGGGCGGCGGTTCCGCCGGCCCCCAGGGCTCTCCGTCCTCGGGGGCGGGCTCGTCGGCGGGCGGCGCCGCGGGCGGTGCCGGTGGCGCCGGCGCCGCGGCCGGTACCGCCGCGGCGGGAGCGGCCACGGCGGGCGCGGCCGTCGCGGTCCAGGCCGCCGCCGTGGTCGTCCAGACCGGCATGCAGGCGGCCTCCGAGGTCGCGGGCTCGCTGGACGACAACGACGGGATGAAGGGCCACAACCAGTAGCGGTACCCCCGCGCCCCGTCAGGGGCGCGGGAACTGCGCGAGCAACCACGACGGCCCCGCGGTCACCGAACCGCAGGACACCCCGAGCTCGTAGGCACGCAGCACCCCGCGACCGCACTCGGAAACCAGCGACCTCAGCCGGAAGAAGGAACCCCATGTCCACCGACGCCCTCACGCGTCCCACCTACGGAAACTGGCGCCGCCCCCGCCGCCCGGGCCTCGGCCCCCTGGGCCTCCTCGGCACCGTCGTGGCCTTCGGCGGACTCCTGGTCGCTCTGCTCGCCTCGCTGGTCTCGCTGCTGGCCGCGGTCCTCGTCCTCATCCCCCTCGGCCTCTTCCTCGCGCCGCTCGCGCTGCGCACGGTGGACGGCCGCAACATCTACCAGGTGGTCGCGGTGCGTATCGGTTGGCTCAGGCGCAAGGCGAACGGCTCCACCACGTACGTCTCCGGCCCGCTCTCCAAGCGTCCCGGCGGCCGCTACCAGCCGCCGGGCCTGCTGGCCCGCACCAAGATGTACGAGGGCCGGGACGCCTACAACCGTGCCTTCGGGGTGATCCACCACCCCGGACGCAACCTCTGCACGGTGGTCCTGGCCTGCGAGCCGGACGGCGGTTCGCTGGTCGACCCCGAGCAGGTCGACATCTGGGTGGCGTCCTGGGGCGACTGGCTCTCCCGGCTCTCGCACGAGCCGGGTCTGCGCGGCGCCCAGGTCGTCGTGGAGACCGCTCCGGACACGGGGACGCGGCTGGCGGCCGAGGTGCTGCCGCGCATCTCGCCGGACGCCCCGGCGGCGGCCCGCGCGGTGATGGAGGAGGTCGTCGCGCGCTACCCGTCCGCCTCCTCCGAGATGCACACGTACATCGCGCTCACCTACGGCCCGACCGGCGGCCCCAAGCGGGACGTCGAGGACGTCATCACCGACCTGTCCATGCGCCTGCCGGGCCTGCTGTCGGGACTGGTCGCGGCCGGCGGCGGCTCCGCGTACCCGCTCTCCGCCGAGCGGCTCGCGGAGATCGTACGGGTGGCGTACGACCCCGCCGTGGCCCCCGACGTGCTGAGCACGCGGGCCGAGCAGTCCACCACCGGCCTCGACTGGGCGGACGCGGGCCCGGCGGCGGCCGTGGAGACGGTGCAGTCGTACAAGCACGACTCGGGGGTCTCGCGGACCTGGATGCTGACGCTGGCGCCGCGCGGCACGGTCCGGTCCAGCGTGCTGCGGGGCCTGCTGGAGCCGGCGTCGGGCACCCGCCGCAAGCGGGTCTCGCTGGTCTACCGCCCGATCGACCCGGCGACCTCCGCCCGTATCGTCGAGGCCGACCGGCGTGCCGCGCACTTCATGGCCGGCTCCAAGCGGGGGCTGGTCCAGGCGCGGGCCAGTTCCGAGATGCAGGCGGCCGAGCAGACGGCGGCCGAGGAGGCCGCGGGCGCCGGGCTCGTGGAGTTCTCGCTGATGGTGACGGTCACCGTCGACGACGAGGAGCAGCTGCCGGACGCGGCGATCACCGTACGCAACCTCCAGGCGTCCTCCCGCATCCTGATGCGCCCCGCCGACCGTATGCAGGCCTCCGCGTTCACCTGCACGCTCCCCGTCGGCCTGCTGCCGTGGGAGCACACCCTCGTTCCGTACCAGATCCGGGAGGCGCTGTGAGCAAGCGCGCTGCTGAAGGTTCCGCACGCCCCACCCGTCCCGTACGGCCGCAAGTGGCGCCGCCGCGCGGGTGGTTCGGGCCCGGGGGCGGTCAGGTCGGGCATGTCGACCCGCCGGCGCTGTGGCGGGCCACGACGGTCCAGGCGTGCGGGCTGTGGCCCTTCGCGGCGGGTTCCGGCGCCCCGATGACGGGTGTGCCGCTCGGCCAGCACCTGCACACGGGTGCCACGGTCTGCGGCGACCCCATCTCCTGGTTCACCCGCGCCCGTTACATCTCCAACCCGTCCCTGTTCATGCTGGGCATGCCGGGCCTCGGCAAGTCCACTCTGGTCAACCGCATGCTGATCGGCATGGCGGCCACGGGCATCACCCCGCTGGTCCTCGGCGACCTCAAGCCGGACTACGCCGACACCGTCCGGGCGCTCGGCGGCCAGGTGATCTCCATCGGGCGCGGGGTGGGCGGCATCAACGTCCTCGACCCGGGCGCGATGGGCGAGGCGGCGCTGCGGATCGGCGGCGAACGGGGCCGGATCCTGGCGGCGGAGGCGCACGGCCGTGTGCTGAACATGGTCGCGGCGCTCATCACGATCGTCCGGGGCCGCCCGATGGACGATCACGAGCAGTCGGTCCTCTCGGCGTGCCTGCACCATCTGACGGAACGTACGAAGCCGGGGCGGGCGCCGCTCCTGCCGGACCTGCTGAAGGTGCTGGACGAGGGACCGGACCGGGTGCGCGCGGTCACCCTCGACCGGGGCGACGTGGCGCGCTACCAGGAGGCGGTGGATCCGCTGCACCGCTCGCTGCTGGGTGTGCTGGACGGGCCGCTCGGCGACACCTTCGCCGCCGAGACCTCCACCCGGATCGACCCGGCCTCGCCCGCCGTCTGCGTCGACATCTCCCGGATCGGCGAGGCGGACACGCAGCTCACGGCGGCGGCGATGCTGGCGGCGTGGTCGGACGGTCTCGGCACGGTCGCGGCGGCCCACGCGCTCGCCGACGCGGGTCTGGCACCGCAGCGCTGGTTCTTCACGGTGCTGGACGAGCTGTGGCGCCCGCTGCGGGCCGCCTCCGGCATCGTCGAACGCATCGACGCGCTCACCCGCCTCAACCGGTCCCTCGGACTCGGCGACGCGAAGATCACCCACACGTTGAAGGACGCGGAGGCGCTGGGCAGCGAGGCGGACCGGGCGAAGGCGCGCGGGTTCGTGGAGCGGGCCGGGATGGTGGTGTGCGCGGGGCTTCCCCGTACGGAGATGAGGGAGCTCGGGGAGATCGTCGGTCTGTCGGAGCGGGAGATCGACCTCGTGTCGTCGTGGTCGTCACCACCGGGGTGGGCCAGCACGGGGGGCAACGAGGAGCCGCCGGGCCGTGGCCGCTTCCTGATCAAGGTGGGTGGTCGGCCCGGGATCCCGATCAAGGTGTCGATCACGGACACGGAGCGGGAACTCCACAACACGAACACGCGGTGGACTCCGTCGCTGGTGAAGGGCGCCTAGTGGGGTGGGGGGTGCCGGTTCGTGGGCGGGTGCGGGTGCGTGGGGCTTCTCGCGCAGTTCCCCGCGCCCCTGAAAAGCAGGGGCTGCGCCCCGTGCTTTTCGCCCCTGAGTGGCCGTAGGCCCTCAAGGGGCGCGGGGAACTGCGCGACCAACCCCCACCGGAGCCGCACCTGGGGGCGGGGAAAGTCCGATCAGCTGACGGGGGAACAGAGATGGCCACACGCAAGCACCAGCACACCACCACCGACGACCTACTGCCCTGGATCATCCCCGGCGCCGCCCTGCTCATCGGCACCCTCTTCCTCGCCGCCTGGCTCGGCGGCACCCTCGCCGCCGCCCTCACCGGCGCCGGCTGGCACCCACCCCCCTTCACCCTGACCACCCTCAAGGTCCTCGTCACGGACGGTCCCACGACCCTGTGGCCCACGACCTCGACCGGCGCCCTCACCGTCGGCATGGGCACGGTCTTCGGCGCCATCCTCACCCTGCTCATCACGCCTGTCGTCCTCATCACCCGCCGAGGCGGAAAGCCCACCGGCCTCGCGGGCCGCCGCGAACTCGCCGCCCTCCTCCCGAAGGGGGCCGCCGCCCGCGCCCGCCAACTCCGCCCGTCCCTGCCGAAGTCCGGCAGACTCCCCGCCGACGACACGGGCAACCTCCTCGGCAACCTGGAACCCGGCGGCCCCGAGCTCCGCAGCAGCTACGAGGACGTGGAGCTGGACCTGATGGCACCGAGGGCCGGCAAGTCCACCGGGATCGCCGTCCCCCGCGTCCTGCGGGCCCGCGGCAGCGTCCTGCTGACGTCCAACAAGGCGGACGTGTACAGCGTGACCCGCGCGGAACGCGAACGCGCGGGCACGGTCTGGACGTTCGACCCGCAGGGCATCGCCCACACCCCGCGCGGCCTGTGGTGGGACATGCTCGCCGACGCGGCCACGATCGAGGGCGCCCGCCGACTGGCCGGCCACTTCGTCGGCGCGGTCAACGACGATGCTTCCAAGCGGGACTTCTGGATCTCGGCGGCTCAGAACACGCTCACCGCGCTCTTCCACGCGGCCAACCGGGGCGGGCGCCAGGTCGGTGAGGTGCTGGCCTGGCTCGCTGACCCGGCCGACCGCACACCCGTCGACCTGCTGCGCGACGCCGGCATGGCGGCCCTCGCCGACCAGCTCCAGGGCACCGTCCAGGGCGCCGTGGAGACCCGCGACGGCATCTACGAGACGGCCCGCCAGTGCGTGGCCTGCCTGCTCGACCCGACGATCGCCGCCTGGGTGAGCCCGGACCCCGAGCTGCCGCAGTTCCTGCCCGAACGGCATGTGCTGTCCTGCGACACCCTCTTCCTGCTCTCCAAGGACGGCGGCGGCTCGGCCGCCGGCGTCATCGCCGCCTGCGCGGACTCCGTCCTGCGTGCCGGAGTCGTGGCGGCTGAGCGGATGGGCGGCCGTCTGGACCCGCCGATGACGGCGGTACTGGACGAGGCGGCCAACGTCTGCCGGATCTCCGACCTGCCCGACCTCTACTCCCACTTCGGCTCGCGCGGCATCAACGTCGTGACCTTGCTGCAGAGTTACCGCCAGGGCAGCCGGGTGTGGGGCGAGGCGGGGATGGACGCGCTGTGGAGCGCCGCCACCATCAAGCTGCTCGGAGCGGGCCTCGACGACGCGGACTTCGTCGAGAAGGTCTCGCGGCTGGTCGGCGAGCACGACGTGTCGACGGTCAGCTACTCCCGCGGCAAGGACGTGCGTTCCCGCTCGACGTCGTACCGCCTGGAACGCATCCTGCCCGCCGACCGTATCCGCGCCCTCCCCAAGGGCACCGCCCTCCTCCTCGCCACCGGCGTCAGACCCGCGCTGGTCCGCCTCCGCCCCTGGTACGCCGAGCCCGGCGCCGACCGTATCGCGCTGGCCGCGCAGGCCGAGGTCAAGGCGATCACGGAGCGAGCCACAGAGAGGATCGTCCGATGACCACCACCGTCGAACAGCCCGGCCCGCAGCAGCCGCTGCCCGCCGTGGGCCCGCCGTTCATCCTCTACCTCGACGGCGCCGAGTACGCCGAGGAGATGCAGGGCCTGGCCGTCTGGGTCGGGGACCTGCTGCTCCCGGTCTACGGCCGCGAGGTCAGCTCGCAGCAGCCCTGGTGCCCGCGCTGGTGGGAGCACCTGGAGGCAGTGGCCCGGCTGCACGCCCTGTGGCTGGCCTGGCAGGAACTCACCGACCCCACGGCGGGCCCGACGGGTCCGGCGGTGTGGCACCGCGACCACCTCGGGCCCATCATGGCCGAACTCCGCTCCCCCGGCGGCCCGTTCGCGGGCTGCAAGACGGGCGCCCACCGCGCGAAGCAACCGCCGAGCGTGGAGCCGTACGGGGCGGGGAACTGAGGCGGGGCCCTGGGCGGGCACGGGCCCGGCCACCGGGCGAGCCCCCTACCCTGAACCGACGCGCAGCCGATCACAAGGCGGCCACCAGCGGAAACGAACCGAGAGCGGTTCTCGTCCGCGGCCGACGGGGAGAGACAACCATGGACAACCCGACCCTGGAGTACTTCGAGGACGTCGTCGACTGGCGCCACCGCCGGGCGGGGCGCGCGCACACGCTGGTGCGGGCCGCGCGCTCCACCGTCACCGGCCGGGTGGTCGCGGTGGTGTCGGAGCTGGCGAGCAACCCCGACGACCGGGGTGTCACCGACGACTTCGGCAGCGTCGCGGACGCCGTACTGCCCGCTCTGCGGCGGGCGTTCGGCGCGGAGCCGGTCGAGGTCTTCTGGATCGCCCACTTCGGGGCGTTCTCCTACCACGACCCGACCGGGCCCGAGTCCTTCACCCAGATCGTCCTCACGGCGGGCCCGGAGGGACACGTCGACGACCTGTCCGGCGACCGGACGTTCACCGCGCGGGACGTGGAGGAACTCCTGGGCCACGGGCTCGAACCCGTCCCCCAGGTACTCGCCCGTATCGACCACGAAGCGACCCGGGGGTGAGCTGACGGATGACCGAGCATGTGTCGGGGCGTGACGTACTGAAACAGGCGAAGGACCTGTACGCCCGCTACCGGGACGACGTGGCCCCGACGGGACAGCGGGTGACGATCGTCCGCTTCCAGCCCGCGGAGAACGATCCGCCGGAGTGGAAGGCGAAGCTGGAGGCGTCGAAGGTCTCCGCCGAGCAGAAGGTGAAGAGCTTCGAGCATCTGGGCTTCGAGGCGAACCACGTGGTGATGCCGCCGGGCACCACGCGTGCGCAGTTCGCGGCGGTGCTGGAGCAGGCGAACCAGGATCCGGCGACCCGGGCGATCATCGTGCAGTTCCCGCCGCCGGCCCACCTCCAGCCGCTCGTCCAGCGCATGGATCCCGCGAAGGACATCGACGCGCTCACCAAGGGCCGTTCCCCGTACGCCGCGTGCGCCACGGCCGAGGGCATCTGCCGGGTCGTGGAACCCTTCGCCAAGGACGACCCGGTGATCGCGGTCGTCGGCAGCAAGGGGTTCGTCGGGCAGGGCGTCGTCACCACCCTGCGCGAGCGGGGCCACCGGCTGATGGAGCTCGACGCCGGGGACGACCTGCGGCGGGTGCGTGACGCCGACATCGTCGTCTCCGTCACCGGCAACCCCGGCATCCTCGGCCCCGACCACCTCCGTCCCCACCACCGGCTCGTCGTCGACTCCGGGTTCGTCCCGCAGGCGGACGGCACCGTGAAGGGCGACGTCCAGCGGGCGGCATACGACATCCCGCAGCACCTCACGCCCGTCCCCGGCGGCATCGGCCCGGTCGAGATGGCCACCCTCATGGAACGCGTCGTGCGCCGCGAGGTGGACCCGAACGCCCCGTCCTGGAAGGTCGAACCCCGCCCCTACCTGACGAAGGACCAGCTGACGGCCCAGCAGGCGCCGGAGGTGGCGGTGGCGTCGACCGTGGCCGGACCGAAGGCGGGCCCCGGGCAGGGGTCGGCGAGCCTCCGGACGGCGGCCGGGCAGCGGTCGCCGACCGGTCAGGGGATCACGGGGCAGCAGGGCCCCGCGACGGGGCCGCACGGTCCTGCCTCCGGCAACCCGGTCGCGGACGCGGCCAAGCGCCGTACGGGTGGGGCGAGCGGTGGAGCCGCTGGGCTCGGCCCCGGCCCGGCGACACCCCCGACCGGCCCGACCCGCCCCCACATCTCCACCCCGCCGAAGCCACCGACGCCACCCACACCGGGGGGAATGGGCGGCCCGGGCCGCTGAGGAAGCGTGGCGCATTCAGCCGACCGTAGGGGCGGGGTCGGCGCGGAAGGAGACGAAAGCGAGAGGCGCGAGTCGCGAGCCGTGACCCGCGAGACCCGAGACGCCGGCCGCGAGCCGCCGGGCCGGAGTCGCGAACCGCGGGATGCCCGGGGAGTGCAAGCGGCCCCAAGATCCCGAGCCACTTGCAGGCCCACCAGCCCAATAGCCCGAACAGTCCGAGCAGTCCGAGCAGTCCGAGCAGTCCGAGCAGTCCGAGCAGCCAATCCCGCCTGGGCAGCCCGAGAAGCCAACCGCCCGAGCAGACCGAACACCCCCGGAAGGCCATGCATCCGCGAACCTCGCCGCACCCTCGCTCACCCCAGCCATCCGGCGGCCTCGTCGGCGAAGGGCTGTCGGACCTCTCGGCCGTGCGGATCGCCGAGGGTGTACGCACGGGTGAGTGGCGGGCCGTCGATGTCGTCGCAGCCGCGCTCGCCCGGATCGAGCGGGTCGAGCCCACACTGCACGCGTTCATCGAGGTGTGGGCGGAGGAGTCCCTGCGGCGGGCCGGGGAGGTGGACGTGCGGGTCGCCGCAGGCGAGCGACTGCCGTTGGCCGGGGTGCCGATCGGTGTGAAGGGGCGGTCCGGGCCGCGTACGGCGGCGGCCCGCGCGCTGGTCGCCGCCGGGTGCGTACCCGTGGGTGCGACCTCCGTGCCCGGCCCGGGTACGCCCTGGCAGACCTGGGGTCTCGGGGCAGGCGGCCGTACGGTCAACCCCTGGCGGGCCGACCGTACGCCGGGCGGCTCCTCCGCCGGGTCCGCGGCGGCGGTCGCCGCGGGCCTCGTACCGCTGGCGACCGGCACGGACGGCGCCGGGTCGGTACGCATCCCGGCCGCCTGGTGCGGCATCGTCGGTCTGAAGTCCACGAACGGGCTCCTCCCTTCCCCCGACCGCACCGGCCTCGCCTCGGCCGGTGTCCTCACCCGTCACGCGTCCGACGCGGCGGCGTACTGGCGCTGCGTGACGGAAGCCGCCGGAGTCGTGCGGGAGTCGGCATCCGCCGTCGCCCCCGCCCCGACTCCTCCCGTCGCCGTCTGGTCGGACGACCTGGGGTTCGCCGACGTCGAACCCGGGCTGGTCGCGATCGCCCGTGCCGCCGCCCACCACCTCGCGGGCGCGGGGCTCGTGCGACAGGCCCCTCCTCCCCCGGGGCCGACCGGCGCGCTCGTCCTGGAGGACCCGGGGCCCGCCTGGCTCACCCTCCGCGCCGGGGCCCGGTCCGGGGCCGACGCCCGTGTCGACGCGGCGGACCTTCGTGCGGCCCAAGAGATCCGCGCCGAGAACGACCGGCGGCTCGCCGCGCTCTTCGCCGGGGCCGACCTGATCCTCACCCCCACCACACCCAACCCCCCGCACGGTCACGACGGTCCCGGTGACCGTTACTCCACGGCCCTCACCTGGGCGTTCAACCTCAGCGGTCACCCGGCACTGAGCATCCCGGCCGGCTACGACGCCGACGGCTGCCCGGTCGGCCTCCAACTCGTCGCCCGGCCCGGCGAGGAGGCCCTGCTCCTCCGCGTGGCGGAAGCAGCCGAGGCCACCGAGACCACCGAGACCGCCAAGAGCAACGAGGCCACCAAAACCAGCGAGGCCGTCGACCCCGTCCGGGAGTGACCCCCTCTTGGCATCACATGCGTGCGCATATATTGTCTGTGCACATAATCGTCGTACGCCGCACACCCGAGGGGGCCCCATGACCCGCCGTTTCCTGTTCGTGCTCGGCAGCAGCCGGTCCGACGGCAACACCGAGATGCTGGCCCGCGCGGCGGCGGAACAGCTGCCGGCCGAGGTCGAGCAGGTGTGGATCGACCTGGCCCGGCATCCGCTGCCGGACTTCGAGGACCTTCGGCACGACAGTGACCACGTACGGCCCGAGGGTGACAACCGGGCGCTGCTGCTGGACGCCACGCTCGCGGCCACGGACATCGTGATCGCGTCGCCGCTGTACTGGTACTCCGTGTCCGCCCACGTCAAGCGCTACCTCGACCACTGGTCGGGCTGGCTGCGCACCCCGGGGGTCGACTTCAAGAAGACCATGGCAGGCCGCACCCTCTGGGGCGTCACCGCGCTCGCCCACGACGAGGAGGAGGTCACCGAGCCCCTCATCGGGACGCTCAACCACTCGGCGGCGTACCTGGGCATGCGCTTCGGCGGCGTGCTCCTCGGCAACGGCAGCAAGCCCGGCGACGTGCTCCGGGACACCGCCGCCCTGACCCGGGCGAAGACCTTCCTCACCGCGGAGCCGCCGTTCGCGCGCTTCCCGTACGACACGGAGGAGGCCGCCGCCTGAGCCGTCGCGTCAGGCGGTGATGTCCTTCGCCGTGAACCTCGCCCATGCCGCCGACCCGAACACCGCCGCGTACACGGCCTGGAGACCGAGGTTGCGCTGGAGGTCGTCCCAGTAGACCGGCTCGCGCATCAGGTCGGCGAAGGACAGCCAGTAGTGGGAGAAGAAGTACGGGTGGAGGGCGTCGAGCTGGGGGATCTGGTCGAGGATCTGGACGGTGATGAGCAGCCCGACCGTGGTGGCCATCGCGGCGATGCCGCTGTTGGTGAGCGTCGAGATGAACAGCCCGAGGGCCGCGACGCCGATCAGTGACGCCGCCACCGCCAGCGCGATCAGCAGGGCCCGCAGCAGGCCCTCGGCGAAACTGATCCGCGTACCGGAGATCGTGGTGAGGTCCCCGAGTGGGAACAGCAGCGCCCCGACGGCCAGTGCGGAGGCCGCGACCACCAGGGTCGCGACCAGGCAGAACGTCATGGTCGTCGCGTACTTGGTGAGCAGCAGCCGGGTCCGGCCGGCGGGTGAGACCAGGAGGTAGCGCAGGGTGCCCGCGTTCGCCTCGCCCGCGATCGCGTCCCCGGCGATCACGCCGACCGCCATCGGCAGGAAGAAGGGGAGCGTCGCGGCCAGCGCCGTGAACACCAGGAACAGACCGTTGTTGGTGATCTGCGCGATGAACGCGGGCCCGCCACCGCCACCGCCCTCCGGACCGCCGCCCATCGACGACCCGTCGCCCGTCTCGATCCGCACCGCGATCCCGACGAGGATCGGCACGGCCGCGAGGACACCCAGCAGCGCGATCGTCCGCCACCGCCGGAAGGTCGTCAGCAGCTCGCTGCGGAACAGCCCGAAGGTCCACAGGAGGCTGGGGGTGCGCACGGGGGCGATGGCCTGCGCGACGGCCGGTGCGGTCGCCTCCGGCGGCGTGTCCGGCGCGCCCGATGCACCCGATGTGCCCGGTGCATCCGATGCATCCTGCGCATCCGGTGTGTCCGGCGTCTCCGGCGTCTCCTGCGGGGCCTGCGGCCCGGACGTGTCAGCCCGCGACATCGAAACCCTCCCCCGTGAGTGCCACGAACGCGTCCTCCAGGGAGGCGCGTTCGAGGGCGAAGCCGCGGACGCGGACGCCCGCGGTGACCAGTGCGGCGGTCAGTTCGGCGAGGTCGCGGGCGGGCGGGGGCGGTTCCGCCGTCACCCGGCCACCCACCTCGGCCACGGCCACGTCCGCGATTCCCTGCTCCTTGAGCACCCGGGCCGCGTCCGCCGTGTCGGGCGTGGTGACGACGAGACGGCCACGTGCGCCGGCGGCCAGTTCGGTCACCGCGCCCTGGGTGATGAGCCGGCCCCGGGCCATGACAGCGGCGTGCGTGCACACCTGCTCGATCTCGTCGAGCAGGTGGGAGGAGAGGAAGACAGTGGTGCCGTCGGACGCCAACTCCCGCACCAGGGTGCGGATCTCACGCATCCCCTGCGGGTCCAGCCCGTTCGTCGGCTCGTCGAGGACGAGCAGGCGACGCGGCTGGAGCAGGGCCGCCGCAAGGCCCAGCCGCTGCTTCATGCCGAGCGAGTACGCCTTCGCCTTCTTGCCGGCGGCGGCCGCGAGCCCCACCCGGTCGAGGGCGGCCGCGACCCGCGTACGCCGGGTGCGCGGGTCGGCGGTCGGGTCGGCGGAGTCGTAGCGGAGCAGGTTGTCGCGGCCGGAGAGGAAGCCGTAGAGGGCGGGGCCCTCGATGAGCGCGCCGACGTGCGGGAGAACGGTCCGGGTGGAGCGCGGCATGGGCCGGCCGAGGACCTGGGCCGTGCCCGAGGTCGGCTCGATCAGGCCCATCAGCATGCGGATGGTGGTGGTCTTGCCCGAGCCGTTCGGGCCGAGGAAGCCGAAGACGCTGCCGCTGGGAACCGTCAGCTCCAGGTGGTCCACGGCCACCTGTCCGCCGCGGAAGGTCTTGGTCAGTCCCTGGGTGTGGATGGCTGCGTCGCTCATGGCTCCCCTCGG
Source organism: Streptomyces sp. ATCC 21386 (assembly GCF_018728545.1). Taxonomy (NCBI): domain Bacteria; kingdom Bacillati; phylum Actinomycetota; class Actinomycetes; order Kitasatosporales; family Streptomycetaceae; genus Streptomyces; species Streptomyces sp. ATCC 21386. The sequence goes on along the minus strand of NZ_JAAVVL010000001.1, from coordinate 839,638 downwards.
GTACGGCCGAGGGGCCGGGACGGCGTACCAGCCGTCCCGGCCCACGGCCGAACATCACTCCTGCACCGACCCGGCCCACCGAACCGGCGCCACCGCTCCACCGACCCGGCCCACCGAACCGGCATCACCGCGCCCTGCGGTTCTACTTGGCCGCGTTCGCCGCCTTCACCAGGGCGTCCTTGGTGACGGCGCCCGCGTACACCTTGCCGTCGTCGGTGAAGAGGACGTTGATCAGCCGGGTCTTGAAGACCGTACCCGAGCCGAACTCGCCCTTGACCTGGTCGCCGAGGGAGTTCAGGAAGCCGTCGACCCGGGCGTCGCCGGACGACTCGCCGCCGTCGGTGGGCATGCCGGCCTCGGACCCGCCGTCGATCACGGCGATCGTGCTCCAGCCCTTGCCGATCATCTTCAGCCCGTCGAGCCCGCTGGCGAACTCCTCCTCGGAGCCCTCGGGAGCCTTGAGCCCCTTGCCGTCCTCGTTCTTGAACTCCCCGTGCTTGCCGGGACCCTCGAACAGGGAGTCGCCGGACCCGGACTCGTGGCCGGCCGACTTCTCGGCCTCGTCCGCCTCGGTGACCTTCGCGCCCTTCGGCGGGGTGAAGTCGAACGTCGACGCACTCGGCTTGCCGAAGTCGACCTTCGTGAAGCCCGCGTCCACGACGGCCGCGCCGCCGCTCGCCGGGGTGAGCGTGAACTTCAGCGGCAGCCCCGTCTTCTCGTCGACGGCGATGGAGATCGCCCCGACCGTGGAGCCGGACTGCTTCGGCTTGATGACCAGCTTGTACGCGTCCCGCCCGGCGACCTGCGCGGTCCCGTCGACGGCCACGGACGTGGTGTCGTCAACGGCCTTCAGGGCCTCCTCGGCGAGCTGCTGGGGCGTGGCAGGCACGTCCTCGGCGGTGTCCGGGGCGTCCTTGCCGCCCTTGCCCGCGCGGTCCTCGCCCTCACCCTTCGGGCCGGCGTCGGTCGCGTGGTAGACCTCGTTCGAGGCGCTGTCGTACGCCCACAGGTCGTCGCCGTTGTGGATGACGCTGTACTCGGCCGCCTCGTCCAGCAGCGACAGTTTCTGCTTGTCGGGGCCGTCGGCGGCGATCCGCAACGTGTGGGTGCCGGTTGCGAGTTCGAGCAGCTTGGAGGACGGGTCGGCGGAGGAGTCGCCGTCGCCCCCGGGGGCACCCTGCGATCCCAGGCTGTCCGCCAGGCCGCCCAGGTCGGGCAGGCCCAGATCCGTGGTGATCTTCACCGTGCCCGAGACCTGCTGTACGTCGGACGCGGCGATCTTCTCGATGAGTTCCTGCGCGCTGATCTTCGGCAGATCGGGGTCACCGGAGCCGGCGAAGGCCGGGACGAGCCCGATGGTCGCGGCCGCCACGCCCAGCACGGTGACCGGGACGACGTACCGCGCGGCCTTGCGTCGCCGTGCCGAGCGCGCCTCCTCGGCCTCGGCCGCGAGCACGGCCGCGTCGCCGGACCGGGCGCTGTCGTCGGTTTCGTACGGTGCCATGTGTGCCTTACCTCCGTCGTCGGCGGCGGCGTCTGCTCTCAGCCGCCATTCTCACCCGAATCGGTGAGGAGTGGTGATACCCATCTGACCAAATCGGCCGGAGGGAATCGTCAGACTCGGGACTCAACTCCACGTACTGCTACGGGATGACATGGCGGACCGTCAGGGATGACATGACGAGGCGGCGCCTCCCCACGACCCGTAGGGGACGCCGCCGACGACCGACCCCGCAGCCGACGATCCGGCCCGAGGACGACCGGGCGCGGCGACGTCCGAGGCGACGAGGATCCGGCGCGGGGGGCTGTCCGGCGCCCGTGGTTATCCGGCGCGGTGCACCACGGCGTCGCACAGCTCCACCAGCGCCGCCTTCGCGTCGCAGTCCGGGAGGGGGGCCAGCACGGCGCGGGCCTCCTCCGCGTAGCGGATCGTGTCGCGGCGGGCCTGCTCCAGGGCGGGGTGGACGCGGAGGCGGGCCAGGGCCTCGGCGTGGCGGGCGTCGTCGGTGAGGTCGGAGTCGAGCAGCTCGCACAGGGCGATGTCGTCCGCCAGCCCCAGCCGGCCCGCCCGCTCGCGCAGCCGCAGCACCGGCATGGTCGGCACGCCCTCGCGGAGATCCGTGCCGGGGGTCTTGCCGGACTCGTGCGAGTCGGAGGCGATGTCGAGGACGTCGTCAGCGAGTTGGAAGGCGACGCCGAGCCGCTCCCCGTACTGGGTGAGGATGTCGACCACGGTCTCGTCGGCCCCGGCCATCAACGCGCCGAGCCGTCCGGCGACCGCGACCAGCGAACCGGTCTTGCCGCCGAGCACGTCGAGGTAGTGGTCGATCGGGTCGCGGCCGTCGCGCGGACCGGCGGTCTCCAGGATCTGCCCGGTGACCAGCCGCTCGAAGGCCTCGGCCTGGATGCGGACGGCGTCGGGGCCGAGGTCGGCGAGGACGTGGGAGGCGCGGGCGAAGAGGAAGTCGCCGGTGAGGACGGCGAGGGAGTTGTCCCAGCGGGCGTTGGCGCTCGGCACGCCCCGGCGCACCTCGGCCTCGTCCATCACGTCGTCGTGGTACAGCGTGGCGAGATGGGTCAGCTCGACCACGACCGCCGAGGGCACGACTCCCGGCGCGTACGGGTCGCCGAACTGCGCCGCGAGCATCACCAGCAGGGGGCGGAACCGTTTGCCGCCCGCGCGCAGCAGGTGCTGGGCGGCCTCCTGGATGAAGGGGACCTCGCTCTTGGTCGCCTCCAGCAGACCCTCCTCGACGGCCGCCATTCCGGCCTGGACATCGGCTTCGAGAGCCTGGTCCCGCGCGCTCAGCCCAAACGGCTCGACGACGGTCACGAGGGTTCTCCTGTCTGCTGACGTCTACTGACGATCACACGGTCACACGGTCGGTCTGGTTCGCTCTCACGGTCGATGACACAGTTTGTCGATCTGTCGCTGCCATCACCCGAGTCAGCGTATCCGGTCACCTTTCGATCACCACGAGCGCCCACGGGTCGACGCGCGTACGGCACCCGCGCGAGGCCCGCCCCGGGTACCCACGCCACCGCCGGAGACCCCCGCGGGCGTCCGGAGGCCCCCACGGACACTCGAAGACCCTCACGGACCTCCGAACTCCCTCGGATTCACCCGCGAACACACAGCCCGACTTGACCGATTTGCCGCATACCCAGCACTTCACCCCACTCCTCCCGTGAGTTGGGTCACCAGCCCCGCCCGGCGCACCCATCCGCCACCGCGCCGATTTTCCCTTTGCGGCAGGCAAGTTGACCCCGGAACACGCATCGGAAATTGCCACCGAATCACACCAAACTCAAGGTCAACTAGACCTATCGACCAAACCGGGACTTGTTCCGATCGTGTGCTCTCGCATACGTTCACACCCCGTCCGGACGGACCGCCGAATCCTGCCGCCGCCCGGACTCCCCACCCATCACCACTCATCCACGCACGGCAGGAGCGGGGGACCCAGGTAAGCGCCGGTCCGGCATTTCCCCCATCGGACCGGCTCGGGGTGCAGCCACGCGGAGTAGCCCGGTGGACGCGGCACGCACAGCGGCCGCCGGGACGACGCGCGCGGCCGGGCATCTCCAGCCCGAACCCGACAGCTCACCTCGCAGGCGACGGAGAGGAATCCGCCATGCCCGCACGAGGCAAACACCGCCGTCCCAGAAGCAACGCGTTCACCCGTGGCGTGCTCGCCGCCGGAACGGGCGGGGCCGCCCTGGCCCTCCCGCTCACGGTCGCCACGACCGCGAGCGCCGCCACCCCGGCCCAGGCCGTCGGCTCCGTCCAGTCGGCGCCGCAGTCCGCGCCGGCCGTGACCCAGCCCAAGTCCGCGACCTACACCGTGGTCTCCGGCGACACGCTCTCCTCCATCGCCCGGGAGCGCGGCGTCAAGGGCGGCTGGCAGCGGCTCTACAAGGACAACCGTGCCGCCGTCGGCGACAACCCGGCCCTGATCCGTCCGGGGCTGAAGCTCAAGGTGAACGGGACGAAGGCGGCCACGGCGAAGAAGGCGTCGACGGCCTCGAAGACCGCCAAGGCCACGCAGGCGTCGGTCAAGACCTACCCGGACAACCTCGACGGCTGGATCCGCGAGTCGCTGGACATCATGGCGCAGAAGGGAATTCCCGGGTCGTACAACGGGATCCACCGCAACATCATGCGCGAGTCCTCGGGCAACCCGCTGGCGATCAACAACTGGGACTCCAACGCGGCCGCGGGCACCCCGTCGAAGGGCCTGCTCCAGGTCATCGACCCGACGTTCGCCGCCTACCACGTGTCCGGCACCCCGTACGACCCGTACGACCCGGTCGCGAACATCACGGCGGCCTGCAACTACGCCGCCGACCGGTACGGCTCGATCGACAACGTGTTCGGTCCGTACTGAGCCCTCACCGGCTCCGCACTCGTTCCCCTGGGCCGGCGGGCCCAGGGGAACGCCCTGTCTCAGCGGAACAGCCTGTCCAGCACCACCGCGATCCCGTCGTCCTCGTTGGAGAGGGTCACCTCGTCGGCGACGGCCTTGAGCTCGGGGTGGGCGTTGGCCATGGCGACGCCGTGCGCGGCCCAGTCGAACATCGGGATGTCGTTGGGCATGTCCCCGAAGGCGATGGTCCCGTCCGGGGTCAGCCCGAGGTGGTCGGCGGCCAGCGCGAGCCCCGTCGCCTTGGTGATGCCGCATGGCTGGAGTTCGACGGTGCCGGGCCCCGACATCGTGACCGTCGCCAGCGAGCCGACCGCCATCCGCGCCGCCGAGGCCAACTCGTCGTCCGACAGGTAGGGGTGGCGCAACAGCACCTTGCTGATCGGCTCGCACCACAGGTCGTCCCGGCGCGGCACCCGCAGCGCCGGCAGCGTGGGGTGCGGCATGAGGTAGCCGGGCTCGATCAGGGTGAGGCCGTCGACACCGTCCTGGTCGACGGCCGCGTACACCTGTCCGACCTCCGCCTCGATCTTGCCGAGCGCGGTCTCGGCGAGTTCCCTGTCCAGGGTGACCGACCAGAGCAGCCGGTCCGCGCCGGGGTCGTACAACTGCGCGCCCTGTCCGCACACCGCGAGCCCCCTGCTGCCGAGGTCGTCGAAGAGGGGGCGCACTCTGGGCGCCGGCCGTCCCGTCACCACGAGGTGCTGGGCACCGGCCTCCGTGGCCCGCGCCAGCGCGGCGAGGGACCGGTCGGAGAGCGTGTCGTCACCACGGAGGAGCGTTCCGTCCAGGTCAGTGGCGATGAGTGAATATGCGGTGGGAGCGGCCATGATCAGAGAATACGGATGCGACGCCCCATCGGTTCGACCCGAACCGGACGACGTACGCCACCCCGACCGCCCGGAACGCCCTGACGCCCCCCGAGGTCAACCCCCTTTGCCCGAACGGGGGTTCAGGGGGAGCGGGTGCGGCACGCGCCTTCGAGACGACCGCACTCCTCGAAAGGGCCGCGCGCCTCGGGACGGCCGCGCGCCTCGGGACGGCCGCGGGCCTTGAGATGGCCGCAGGCCTCGAAAGGGGCGCGGGGCTGTACCGACATGCGGCTCCGCCGCGTGGGCGCGAGAACCCCCACCGGACCCGCACCCCGCGACGCACCGCCCCCACCCGAGCTCGTCCCGGGCCCCTCACCCGTGAGCCGCCGCCAGATGCCGGGCCAACCGAGGCGAGGCGAACTCCGTCCCGCACACGAACCGCATCACCGGCCCGTACGACGCCGCCGCCGGCAACCCCGTGAAGTACAGCCCCGGGATCGACGACCGGAACCCGGCCCCCAGCACCGGCGTCCCCCGGCTCACCCCCAGCTCCGTACGGAGCTCGTGCCCGAGGAACCCCATCGCCCCGAGGTCCACCCGGTACCCCGTCGCCGCGATGACGTGATCCGCGCCCAGCTCCGCCGTACGGCCGTCGTGCCCGCGCGCCACGAGGACCGGGCGCCCGTCGATGACGCCGGCGCGCACGACCCGGTCCACCTCCCGCACCTCCACGTGCCCCTCGAACCGGTCCCGCAGCCACCACGCGCCCAGCGGCCCGAGCACCCGCCGGACCAGGTAGTGCCGGCCGGCGGCGGGCAGGTACCGGTAGGGGTGCGGGTAGTAGCTGAGCGCCCACAGCGACCAGGCCCGCCCGAACGGCGACTCGGGGCGCAGCCTCGGCTGCCGCCACGGGGGCGCGCCGAAGGCCACGGCGCCGTGCCCGCGCGCCACCACCTGGACCCGCGCGCCGGCCTCGGCCGCCAGGACCGCCGTCTCCAGGGCGGACTGCCCCGCGCCCACGACGATCAGTTCCCGGTCCTTGAACCGGCTCAGGTCGGCGTGCTGGGAGCTGTGCGAGAGGGGCCCCGCTGGCGTGGGGCCGTCCACGACCGCGCCCGCCAGCTCGGCCGGCAGGTGCGCCAGCCCGAACAGCCCGCTCGCCACGACGACGGCCCGCGCGGTGAACGACTCCCCCGAGTCCAGCTTCAGTTCGAAGCCGCCGCTCTCGCTCCGGTCCACCGAGACCACGCGCACCCTCTCCAGGTCGGGTACGAGCCGCTGCTGGAACCACTCGCCGTAGGAGATGAACGTCTCGACGGGAATGATGTCCTCGTCCGTCACCAGCCGCCGGATCCCCGCCGCGTCGCAGTAGTCGGCCAGGGTGTGGCCGTGCTGCGGCGCGTCGATGCTCGACGCGGCCGGCGTGGACTTCAGCAGCATCCCGGCGGGCATGTTGTCCCGCCAGCTCACCATGGGTTCACCGAAGACACGGACGGGAATGCCGCGCGCCCGCAGATGCGCGGCGGTGGACAGACCGAACGGCCCGGCACCGATGACTGCTACCGGTTGAATCACGAAGTCCCTCCCCAGGACACCTCATGCCTACTTCGTGTGGTCACGCGCGTGCCCACGTGCGCCGACGGCCCTACGGCCTAGGGGCGCACGCGGGCGTTGCCGAGGCGGTTGGCCCGCCACAGCTGGTAGAGATGCTTCGCGCCCGGTCGTACGAAGCGCGCGAGCATCGTGAGGAACGGCAGCGGGTCGTCACCCGCGAGCCATGCCAGTTCGGTCCCGCTCGCGCGCGGCGGCGCGTGCGGAGTGGTGTAGCCGCTGCGCCGGTAGGCGAGCAGGGCCGCCAGATCGATGTTCTCCACGATGTACCGGCGTCCGGCGAGTTGCTCCCCCTCCGGCACCGGGCGTCCGGTCAGATCGAGGTGCATGGCGCGGACGACGTCGATCCCGGCCTCGTTCTCGAACAGCCGGAACTGCGCGCCCATCCGCGGGTTGAAGTCCAGCAGCTTGTACCGCCCGTCCCGCCGGTCGAACCGCAGATCGAGGTCGATGACGCCGGCGAATCCGATCTGCTTGATGAACCGGGCGGCGATGTCCGCGAGTTCGGGGTTGTCGACGACGTACGCGTTCGCCGTCATCCCCGCGTGCGGCGGCCACGAGCGCACCTTCACCCCGGTGAACATCGCGAGCGGTGTGGAGTCCGCGTCGAAGTAGGCGTGCACGATCCAGTCCTCGGCGTCCTCCCGGGGCAGGTACTCCTGGAGGATCACCCCGGGCCGCTCGCCCCAGTCGCGGGCCAGCCGCAGCAGGCACTCCCGGTCGGCGATGCGGGTCGTCCCGTTGACCGCGGGCTGCCTGCGCCGCTCGAACGCCTCCCGGTTCTTGGCCACCACCGGGAAGCGGGCCCGCTGCGCGAAGCGCTCCACGTCGTCGTACGACTGCGGGAACGAGCTCGCGGGGCTGGCGATGCCGTGCTCCACGCAGAGTTCGTGCAGCCCTTGTTTGCTGGCGAGGCGGCGCGGGAGCCCGGCGTCGACGCGGGGGAAGAGGAAGCGGGTCGCGAGCTCCTCCTGGTGCTCGGCGATGAGCACGGCGGCTTCCTCGTCGGTGGGGACGAGCACGGTGGGCCGCCCTATCCGCCGGCCGATGCGCAGCAGCCCGTCGACCAGCCACCCGGGCTCCTCCGTCCCGGTGGTCGGCCACACGAACGCGCGCCGCAGATGGCGCGAGACGGCGGCCGGTGTGTACCGGTCCTCCGTGATCGCGTACATCGGCACGCCGAGCCGGCCCAGGCTGCGGATGGCTCCGACGCCGCCGTGGTGCAGCGGATAGTCGCCGAGCTTCACGACGAGTCCCGGAACGTCCCGGTCCGCCTGTACCGGCGCACCCCAAGTGCCCATGGCCACGGGTCCCCCCACGTGTCCCCCTACCGGACCCGGATCCACCCCGTCCGTGTCCCCCAGAGGACGCTAAGCCGGAACCTTTCCTTCCGACCCTCCCCTATCAGGACATTGCGAACTCTTTAGACACTCCCCGATCTTGGCACCGCCCCGTAACGTGAGCCGCGACCAGAGGTACGACGGAACGCACGAGAGCGAGGCAGCACCCGATGCCCCCCTTCGATGTCCCCGACGAGGTCCCCGAGGGTCACCCGTTCGACGTCCCCGAGGGTCACCCCTTCGGTCCGCACAACCTCCCCTACGGCGTCTTCTCCCTCGGCGCGTCCGACGCCCCCTCGGCCTACGCCGGGACCGCCGGCACCCGTACCGTCGGCGTCCGGCTCGGCGACCACGTCCTCGACGCCGCCGCGGCGGCGCACGCCCTCGGCTCCCCGTACGCCGCGCTGTTGGCGCACCCCACGCTGAACCCCTTGCTGGCGGCGGGGCGCACGGCCTGGTCGGACCTGCGCCGGGCGCTCACGGCGTGGCTGACGGTGCCCTCGCACCGCGAGACGATCGCGCCGCACTTCCACGCGCTGTCCTCGGTGACACTGCACCTGCCGTTCGAGGTGGCCGACTACGTCGACTTCTACGCCTCCGAGAACCACGCCCGGAACGTGGGGCGGATCTTCCGTCCCGACGCGCCCGACCCGCTGACGCCCAACTGGAAGCACCTGCCCATCGGTTACCACGGCCGGTCCGGCACGGTCGTGGTGTCCGGCACGGAGGTGGTGCGGCCGGCCGGACAGCGCAAGGCGCCTGCCGATCCGGCGCCGGTGTTCGGACCGTCGGTGCGGCTGGACATCGAGGCGGAGGTCGGCTTCGTGGTCGGGGCGCCCTCGGAGCGGGGCCGGCCGGTGGGGCTGGGGGACTTCCGCGACCACGTCTTCGGGATGTGCCTCCTCAACGACTGGTCGGCGCGCGACCTCCAGGCCTGGGAGTACGTGCCGCTCGGGCCGTTCCTGGGCAAGTCGTTCGCCACGTCGGTCTCGGCCTGGATCACGCCGCTGGAGGCGCTCGAGGAGGCGCGGGTGGCGCCGCCGGAGCGTACGCACCCGCTGCTGCCCTACCTGGACGACGCCGCGCCGGACATCGATCCCGGCGGGTACGACCTGCGGATCAGCGTCGCGATCAACGGACATGTCGTCTCGGAGCCGCCCTTCGCCACGATGTACTGGACGGCCGCGCAGCAGCTGGCCCACATGACGGTGAACGGCGCCTCGCTGCGCACGGGCGACCTGTACGGCTCCGGCACGGTCAGCGGGGCCGACCCCGGCCAGCGGGGTTCGCTGCTGGAGCTCACCTGGAACGGACGCGACCCGCTCGACCTCCCGACCGGCAGGCGCACGTTCCTGGAGGACGGCGACGAGGTGACCCTCACGGCATGGGCCCCGGGCCCGAACGGCACGAAGGTGGGCCTGGGCGAGGTCAGCGGGAAGGTGGTGGGGGCGCAGGGGTAGAACGGCGCGTCCGGCTCAGGGCTGGCCCATGCCCCCGCCGGGCGCCCTCACCGCCGTACGGGACCTCCCGCGTCCGGGTCAGATCACGCGGAACAGGTCCGCGGCGGCGTGGACGTCGGTGAGGTCCTCCATGGAACGGAGGTTGTCGCACAGGGCGTCCAGGACCGAGTCGGCCTCGCCGACCCGTGGTGCGCCTGTGGCCACGCCGAAGACACGGAAGCCCAATCTGTGCTTGGCCTCGTTCCAGGCATGCATCCACTCCGCGGTGACACCGCAGTCGTCGTCGGTGAGCATGACGATGTCTCCGCGAAGTAGATGCCCCGGGCCGTGTCGGCGGGCCGGTCCCCAAGGAAGCGGAAGACCTGGATCCTGTCGGCGGCGGAGAACAGGATGCCGACGAAGTCCCGTCCCCGTGTCCTGCGCGTCCATGCTCACCCCCCTGCGCCGCCCGCGCCCGGGCGGCGGTCCGCTCCCCCCGTGGTGCGGCTGCTACGCCCAGTCGTCCGGCTCGGGTTCCGGCTCGTCGTCCGGCCAGTCGAAGGCGTCGTGCGCGTCACCGTCCGGGTTCGCGGCGTGTGTCGCGCGCGCCGGGCCTCTCGTGCCCTCGGCAGCGGGAGCGGGGGCGCCGGTGGCGGTGCGGGCGGGGGCGTCCGAAGGGCCCTCGTCAGTACCGGCGCCGGTTCCTGCGCCGCCCAGCGAGGCGAGGACCCCGAGCACCCCCTCCCCGTACGTCGCGAGCTTCTTCTCCCCGATTCCGCTGATCGTGCCCAGCTCGGCGACGGAGGCGGGCGCGGTGGCCGCGATCTCGCGGAGGGTGGCGTCGTGGAAGATGACGTAGGCGGGCACGCCCTGTTCGCGGGCCTGTTCGGCGCGCCAGGCCCGGAGGGCCTCGAAGACGGGGAGCAGGTCGTCCGACAGCTCGACGGCCGCCGCCTTGGCCTTGCGCTCGCCCCGGCCGGAGCCTGAGCCACCTGAACCGCCGCCCGACGCCGTCCGCGAGGTCACCGGCTTCTTCGGTTCCTTGCGCAGCGGCACGTCCCGCTCGCGCCGCAGCACCGCTCCGCTGTCCTCGGTGAGCACGAGCGTGCCGTACTCGCCCTCGACCGCGAGGAGCCCCTGGGCGAGCAACTGCCGTACGACTCCCCGCCATTCGCCCTCGCCGAGTTCCTCGCCGATGCCGAAGACGGAGAGCTGGTCGTGGTCGAACTGGATGACCTTCGCGGTCCGCCGCCCCAGCAGGATGTCGACGATCTGCACGGCGCCGAACTTCTGCCCGCGCTCGCGCTGGAGCCGCACCACCGTGGAGAGCACCTTCTGCGCGGCGACGGTGCCGTCCCAGGTCTCCGGCGGCAGCAGGCACGTGTCGCAGTTGCCGCAGCCTTCGGCCTGGGGTTCCTGCCCGAAGTACTGGAGGAGTTGGCCGCGTCGGCAGCGGGCGGTCTCGCAGAGCGCCAGCATGGCGTCGAGGTGACTGGCGGCCCGGCGGCGGAACGCCTCGTCGCCCTCGCTGCCCTGGATCATCTTGCGCTGCTGTATGACGTCGTTGAGGCCGTACGCCATCCAGGCCGTGGACGGCAGTCCGTCACGGCCGGCGCGGCCGGTCTCCTGGTAGTAGCCCTCGACGGACTTCGGCAGGTCCAGGTGGGCGACGAACCGTACGTCGGGTTTGTCGATGCCCATGCCGAAGGCGATCGTGGCGACGACGACGAGCCCCTCCTCACGCAGGAACCGTGACTGGTGTGCCGCACGGGTGCCCGCGTCCAGGCCCGCGTGGTACGGCACCGCCTCCACGCCGTTCTTGCTGAGGAACTCGGCGGTCCGCTCGACGGAGTTGCGGGAGAGGCAGTAGACGATGCCGGCGTCGCCCGGGTGTTCCTGGCGCAGGAAGGACAGGAGCTGCTTCTTCGGGTCGGCCTTGGGCACGATGCGGTACTGGATGTTGGGCCGGTCGAAGCTGGCCTCGAAGTGCCTGGCCCGGGGCATGTCCAGCCGCTCGGTGATCTCGCGGTGCGTGGCGCGGGTGGCGGTGGCGGTGAGCGCGATGCGCGGCACGTCCGGCCAGCGCCGGCCCAGGAGGGAGAGGGAGAGGTAGTCGGGCCGGAAGTCGTGGCCCCACTGGGAGACGCAGTGTGCCTCGTCGATCGCGAAGACGGAGATCTTGCCGCGGCCCAGCAGATCGAGGGTGGCGTCGAGCCGCAGGCGCTCAGGCGCGAGGTAGAGCAGGTCCAGCTCGCCCGCGAGGAACTCGGCCTCGACCACGCGTCGCTCGTCGAAGTCCTGGGTGGAGTTGACGAACCCGGCGCGCACGCCGAGGGCCCGCAGGGCGTCCACCTGGTCCTGCATGAGCGCGATCAGCGGGGAGATCACGATGCCGGTGCCGGGCCTGACCAGGGACGGGATCTGGTAGCACAGGGACTTTCCGCCGCCGGTCGGCATGAGGACGACGGCGTCGCCGCCCGCGACCACATGCTCGATGATCGCTTCCTGCTCGCCCCGGAAGGCGTCGTATCCGAAGACCCGGTGGAGCACGGCCAGCGCCTCGCTGTCCGACCCGGTCGTCCTGTCCTCGTCCGCCATCACACTCGTCCCGCCCGTCCCGATCATGGCCGGTTCCCCGCGCCCTTGCGTCCTGTGCCGTACGCCCTGTGCCGTCCGTGCTTCCTCCAGCCCTTGCCACGATAGGCGCCCGCACCGACAGCCTCAGAGTTATCCACAGGCTCCACCCGTGCGGGCCGTATCCGGCCGCGCCACCGCTCGCTCATATGCACGATGGGCCCGGCCCCCCTGGGAGGGGACCGGGCCCGTCGCACGTACCGTGACGGAGCGCGCCGAAGCCGTGGCGGAGCGCTCGCGCCGGAGCGTCAGCGCACGAACACTCCCGCCTGCCCCGCCAGGTCCAGGAAGTACTGCGGTGCGACGCCGAGCACCAGGGTGACGGCGACGCCGACCGCGATCGCGGTCATGGTCAGCGGTGACGGCACGGCGACCGTCGGCCCCTCGGGGCGGGGCTCGCTGAAGAACATGAGCACGATGACGCGGATGTAGAAGAACGCGGCGATGGCCGAGGAGATCACACCGACCACGACGATCGCGCCCGCGCCGCCTTCGGCGGCCGCCTTGAACACGGCGAACTTGCCCGCGAACCCGGAGGTCAGCGGGATGCCCGCGAAGGCCAGCAGGAAGACCGCGAACACGGCCGCCACCAGCGGGGACCTGCGGCCGAGCCCGGCCCACTTGGACAGGTGCGTGGCCTCGCCGCCCGCATCGCGCACCAGCGTGACCACGGCGAACGCGCCGATGGTCACGAAGGAGTAGGCGCCCAGGTAGAACAGCACCGACGAGACGCCGTCGGGCGAGGCCGCGATGACACCGGCGAGGATGAAGCCGGCGTGCGCGATCGACGAGTAGGCGAGCAGGCGCTTGATGTCGGTCTGGGTGATGGCCACGATGGCGCCGGCCAGCATGGTGACGATGGCGACGGCCCACATGACCGGCCGCCAGTCCCAGCGCAGGCCGGGCAGCACGACGTACAGCAGCCGCAGCAGCGCGCCGAAGGCGGCCACCTTGGTCGCGGCGGCCATGAAGCCGGTGACCGGGGTGGGGGCGCCCTGGTAGACGTCCGGGGTCCACATGTGGAACGGCACCGCGCCGACCTTGAACAGCAGGCCCATGACGAGCATGGCGGCGCCGATGAGCAGCAGCGCGTCGTTGCCCATGGTGTCGGCGAGGGCGGGGTTGATGTCTCCGATGGTGCCGTCGACGACCTGGGCGATCGTCGCGTACTTCACCGAGCCCGCGTAGCCGTAGAGCAGGGCGATGCCGAAGAGGGTGAAGGCGGAGGCGAAGGCGCCGAGGAGGAAGTACTTGACGGCGGCCTCCTGCGACATGAGCCGCTTGCGGCGGGCCACGGCGCACAGCAGGTACAGCGGGAGGGAGAAGACCTCCAGGGCGATGAAGAGGGTCAGCAGGTCGTTGGCCGCCGGGAAGATCAGCATGCCGCCGATCGCGAAGAGCAGCAGCGGGAAGACCTCGGTGGTGGTGAACCCGGCCCTGACGGCGGCCTTCTCGCTGTCGCTGCCGGGCACGGAGGCGGCCTGTGCGGCGAAGGAGTCGACCTTGTTGCCGTGGGTCTCGGGGTCGAGGCGGCGTTCGGCGAAGGTGAAGACGCCGAGGACGCCGGCGAGGAGGATCGTGCCCTGGAGGAACAGGGCCGGTCCGTCCACGGCGATGGCGCCCATGGCCGCGATGCCGGCCTTCGTGGTGCCGTACCCGCCCGCCGCGAGGGCGACGACCGCCGCGAAGGACGCCGTGAGGGCGACCACGGAGACGAACACTTGCACGTAGTACCGGGACTTGCGTGGCACGAAGGCCTCGACCAGGACCCCGATGATCGCCGCGCCGATGACGATCAGGGTGGGCGACAATTGCCCGTATTCGATCTTCGGCGCGTCGATCTTGGTGATCGGGTCGGCCGCGGTTGTCCACAGGCTGTGGACGGCTGATGCGCTCACTTGGCCGCCTCCACCTCGGGCTGGGGGTCCTTCTTCTGGACGTCGGACATGGTGTGCTCGACCGCCGGATTGACGATGTCGGTGAGCGGCTTCGGGAAGACACCCAGGAAGATCAGCAGCGCGACCAGCGGGGCGACCACCACGAGCTCGCGCACCCTCAGGTCGGGCATCCCCTCGACCTCGGCCTTCACCGGGCCCGTCATCGTCCGCTGGTAGAGGACGAGGGTGTAGAGCGCGGCGAGGACGATGCCGACGGTGGCGATGATCCCGACCACCGGGTAGCGCGCGAACGTGCCGACCAGGACCAGGAACTCGCTGACGAACGGGGCGAGTCCGGGCAGTGACAGCGTCGCGAGACCGCCGATCAGGAAGGTGCCGGCGAGCACCGGAGCGACCTTCTGCACCCCGCCGTAGTCGGCGATGAGCCGGGAGCCGCGCCGGGAGATCAGGAATCCGGCGACCAGCATCAGGGCGGCGGTCGAGATGCCGTGGTTGACCATGTAGAGCGTCGCCCCGGACTGGCCCTGACTGGTCATCGCGAAGATGCCCAGGATGATGAAGCCGAAGTGCGAGATCGACGCGTACGCCACCAGCCGCTTGATGTCCCGCTGGCCGACCGCGAGCAGCGCCCCGTAGATGATGCTGATCAGCGCCAGGACGAGGATCGCGGGCGTCGCCCACGTGCTGGCCTCGGGGAACAGTCCGAGGCAGAAGCGGAGCATCGCGAAGGTGCCGACCTTGTCGACGACGGCCGTGATGAGGACGGCGACCGGGGCGGTGGACTCCTGCATGGCGTTGGGCAGCCAGGTGTGCAGCGGCCACAGCGGCGCCTTCACCGCGAAGGCGAAGAAGAAGCCGAGGAACAGCCACCGTTCGGTGTTGGTCGCCATCTCCAGGGTGCCGTCGGCGCGGGCCTCGGCGATCTCCGGGAGCGAGAAGTTCCCGGCGACCACGTACAGGCCGATGACCGCGGCCAGCATGATCAGACCGCCGACCAGGTTGTAGAGGAGGAACTTCACGGCGGCGTACGAGCGTTGCGTGGCCGCTGTCTCCTCGCCGTGCTGGTGGGCACGGTCGCCGAAGCCGCCGATGAGGAAGTACATCGGGATGAGCATGGCTTCGAAGAAGATGTAGAAGAGGAAGACGTCGGTGGCCTCGAAGGAGATGATCACCATCGCCTCGACGGCCAGGATCAGGGCGAAGAAGCCCTGCGTCGGCCGCCACCGCTTGCTGCCGGTCTCCAGCGGGTCGGCGTCGTGCCAGCCCGCGAGGATGATGAACGGGATCAGCAGGGCGGTGAGCCCGATCAGCGCCACCGCGATGCCGTCGACGCCCAGTTCGTAGCGCACTCCGAAGTCCGCGATCCAGGCGTGGGACTCGGTGAGCTGGTACCGGTCGCCGCCGGGGTCGAAGCGGAACGCGACGATCGCGGCGAGCACCAGCGTGCCCAGCGAGACGGTCAGCGCCAGCAGTTTCGCGGCGTTGCGCCGCTGGGCCGGGACGGCGGCCGTGGCGATCGCCCCGAGGGCCGGGAGCGCCGCCGTCGCTGTCAGCAGAGGAAAGGACATCGGTATCAGACCGCCCTCATCAGCAGGGTCGCGGCGATGAGGATCGCAGCGCCGCCGAACATCGAGACCGCGTACGACCGGGCATAGCCGTTCTGGATACGGCGCAGCCGCCCGGAGAGGCCGCCCATGGAGGCCGCCGTGCCGTTGACGACGCCGTCGACCAGGGTGTGGTCGACATAGACGAGGGAGCGCGTGAGGTGCTCTCCGCCGCGGACGAGGACGACGTGGTTGAAGTCGTCCTGGAGGAGGTCGCGCCGGGCGGCCCGGGTGAGCAGCGATCCGCGCGGGGCGACGACGGGGACGGGCCGCCGCCCGTACTGGAGCCAGGCGAGGCCGACGCCGATGACCATCACGGCGACCGTGGCGATGGTCACCGTCAGGGCGCTGATCGGCGGGTGGCCGTGCCGGTGGCCGGTGACGGGCTCCAGCCAGTGGATGAACCGGTCACCGATGCTGAAGAACGCGCCGCCGAAGACCGATCCGACGGCCAGCACGATCATGGGGATCGTCATGACCTTGGGGGACTCGTGCGGGTGCGGTTCATGGCCGTGCTCGTCGGGCTGCCAGCGCTTCTCGCCGAAGAACGTCATCAGCATCACCCGCGTCATGTAGAACGCGGTGATGGCCGCGCCCAGCAGGGCCACGCCACCGAGGATCCAGCCCTCCGTGCCGCCCTTGGCGAACGCCGCCTCGATGATCTTGTCCTTGGAGAAGAAGCCGGACAGACCGGGGAAGCCGATGATGGCGAGGTAGCCGAGGCCGAAGGTGACGAAGGTGACCGGCATGTACTTGCGGAGGCCGCCGTACTTGCGCATGTCGACCTCGTCGTTCATGCCGTGCATGACCGAACCGGCGCCGAGGAAGAGACCGGCCTTGAAGAAGCCGTGCGTCACCAGGTGCATGATCGCGAAGACATAGCCGATGGGGCCCAGACCGGCGGCCAGCACCATGTACCCGATCTGCGACATCGTCGAGCCGGCGAGGGCCTTCTTGATGTCGTCCTTCGCGCAACCGACGATCGCACCGAACAGGAGCGTGACCGCTCCGACGACGGTGGTGACGAGCTGCGCGTCCGGGGCGGCGTTGAAGATGTTCGCGGAGCGGACGATCAGGTAGACACCGGCGGTGACCATGGTCGCGGCGTGGATGAGGGCGGAGACCGGGGTCGGGCCCTCCATCGCGTCCCCGAGCCAGGACTGCAGCGGAACCTGGGCGGACTTGCCGCACGCCGCGAGCAGCAGCATCAGGGCGATCGCGGTGAGCGTGCCCTCGCTGCTCTCGCCGACGGCCCCCAGGACCGGCCCGAAGGCGAAGGTCCCGAAGGTGGTGAACATCAGCATGATGGCGATGGACAGCCCGACGTCGCCGACGCGGTTGACCAGGAAGGCCTTCTTCGCGGCGGTGGCGGCGCTGGGCTTGTGCTGCCAGAAGCCGATGAGCAGGTAGGAGGCGAGGCCGACGCCCTCCCAGCCGACGTACAGCAGCAGGTAGTTGTCGGCGAGGACCAGCAGCAGCATCGCCGCGAGGAACAGGTTCAGATAGCCGAAGAAGCGGCGTCGGCGCTCGTCGTGCTCCATGTACCCGATGGAGTACACGTGGATGAGCGAGCCGACTCCGGTGATCAGCAGCACGAACGTCATCGACAACTGGTCGAGCTGGAAGGCCACGTCGGCCTGGAAGCCCTCGACGGGGATCCAGCTGAACAGGTGCTGACCGATCTCGCGGTGTTCGGCGTCCTTGCCGAGCATGTCGGCGAAGAGGACCACGCCGACGACGAAGGAGGCGGCGGCGAGGGCCGTGCCGATCCAGTGGCCGACGGCGTCGAGGCGCCGGCCGCCGCACAGCAGGACGGCGGCTCCGAGCAGGGGCGCCGCGACCAGCAGCGCAATCAGGTTCTCCACGATTCTTCCGACCCCTTACAGCTTCATCAGGCTGGCGTCGTCGACCGAGGCCGAGTGGCGGGACCGGAACAGCGACACGATGATCGCGAGTCCGACCACGACCTCCGCGGCGGCGACGACCATCGTGAAGAAGGCGATGATCTGGCCGTCGAGATTGCCGTGCATACGGGAGAAGGCGACCAGGGCGAGGTTGCAGGCGTTGAGCATCAGCTCGACGCACATGAACACCACGATCGCGTTCCGCCTGATCAGGACGCCGGTGGCGCCGATCGTGAACAGCAGGGCGGCGAGATACAGGTAGTTGACGGGATTCACTTCGCTGCCTCCCCGTTCTTCCCGCTGGTGCCGCTGTCGCGGCCGTTGCCGCCGTTGCCGCCGCTTCCGCTGTGCGAGCGCTCCAGGCGGTCCTCGGCGCGCTGTTCCAGTGCCTTGAGGTCGCTGAGCGCCTCGGTCGACACGTCTCGGATCTGGCCCCGGTCGCGCAGCGTCTTGCTGACGGTCAGCTCGGACGGGGTGCCGTCGGGCAGCAGGCCCGCGATGTCCACCGCGTTGTGCCGGGCGTAGACGCCGGGCGCCGGCAGCGGCGGAAGATGCTTGCCCTCGCGTACGCGCTGCTCGGCCAGCTCGCGCTGGGTCTTGGCGCGCTCGGTGCGCTCGCGGTGGGTGAGGACCATGGCGCCGACGGCGGCCGTGATGAGGAGGGCGCCGGTGAGCTCGAAGGCGAACACGTAGTCGGTGAAGATCAGGGCCGCGAGGCCCTCCACGTTGCCGCCCGCGTTCGCCGTGCCGAGGCCGTTGAACTCCGTCAGCGAGGCGTTGCCGATGCCCGCGATCAGCAGGATGCCGAAGCCGAGGCCGCACAGCAGGGCCAGCCAGCGCTGGCCCTTGATGGTCTCCTTCAGGGAGTCCGCGGCGGTGACGCCGACGAGCATCACCACGAACAGGAACAACATCATGATCGCGCCGGTGTAGACGACGATCTGCACGATGCCCAGGAAGTAGGCGCCGTTGGCCAGGTAGAAAACGGCCAGGATGATCATGGTGCCGGCGAGGCAGAGCGCGCTGTGCACGGCCTTCTTCATGAAGACGGTGCACAGGGCGCCGACCACCGCGATCGTGCCGAGCACCCAGAACTGGAAGGCCTCACCGGTGGAGGTCGTGTAGGCCGCGAGCTGCTGCGTCATCGGCGGATCACCTTCTCCGACGCCGGCTCGTCCTCGCCGGTGGTGGAGGCCGCGTCCTGCGGCTTCTCGCCCTTGGAGGTGGCCACCTGACGCTCCGTACCGGGCGCGGCCTCGGTGACCAGGCCCCGGTAGTAGTCCTGTTCGTCGGTGCCCGGGAAGATCGAGTGGGGCGAGTCGACCATGCCCTCCTCCAGACCGGCGAGCAGCTGCTCCTTGGTGTAGATGAGGTTGGCGCGGCTGGAGTCGGCCAGCTCGAACTCGTTGGTCATCGTGAGCGCGCGCGTGGGGCACGCCTCGATGCACAGGCCGCACAGGATGCAGCGGGCGTAGTTGATCTGGTAGACGCGGCCGTACCGCTCGCCCGGGGAGTAGCGCTCCTCGTCCGTGTTGTCGGCGCCCTCGACGTAGATGGCGTCGGCGGGACACGCCCAGGCGCACAGTTCGCAGCCGACGCACTTCTCCAGGCCGTCCGGATGGCGGTTGAGCTGGTGCCTGCCGTGGAACCGCGGGGCCGTGGTCTTCGGCTGTTCCGGATACTGCTCGGTCAGCCGCTTCTTGAACATGGCCTTGAAGGTCACGCCGAAGCCGGCGACGGGGTTCTGGAACCCCTGCTTGTTCTCTTTCGGCTCCTCAGCCATCGGACGCCTCCCTCCCATTCGAAGATCCGTCACTCTCAGTATCGGACCCACCACTGACAATCAGCTCCCGCTCCCGGCGCGGGCGCCTGCGCGGCACCGGCGGGAGGGTCTGTCCGGGCAGGGGCGGTACGGGGAATCCGCCGGCCATCGGGTCGAAGCCGGCCGGTTCGGCGGGCTGGTCCTGTGCCTCGCGCCGGTCGCGGAACATGTCGGCGACGACGGACAGCAGGAACAGGACGATGACGGCGCCGGCGACGTACAGCGCGATCTCGGCGAAGTCGTAGTTCTCGTTCCGGAGGGTCCGCACGGTCGCGACGAGCATCAGCCAGACCACGGAGACCGGCAGGAGGACCTTCCAGCCGAGCTTCATCAGCTGGTCGTAGCGGACGCGCGGGAGGGTGCCGCGCAGCCAGATGAAGAAGAACAGCAGCAGCTGCACCTTCACCACGAACCAGAGCATCGGCCACCAGCCGTGGTTGGCGCCCTCCCAGAAGGTGCTGATGGGGTAGGGGGCCCGCCAGCCGCCGAGGAACAGCGTCACCGACACGGCGGAGACGGTCACCATGTTGACGTACTCGGCGAGCATGAACATCGCGAACTTGATCGACGAGTACTCGGTGTTGAAGCCGCCGACGAGGTCGCCCTCGGACTCCGGCATGTCGAACGGGGCGCGGTTGGTCTCGCCGACCATGGTCACGATGTAGATCACGAACGAGACCGGCAGCAGCACGATGTACCAGCGGTCCTGCTGCGCCTCGACGATCGCCGAGGTCGACATCGACCCGGAGTAGAGGAAGACGGAGGCGAACGCGGCGCCCATGGCGATCTCGTAGGAGATCATCTGCGCGCAGGAGCGGAGGCCGCCGAGGAGCGGGTAGGTGGAGCCGGAGCTCCAGCCCGCGAGGACGATGCCGTAGATGCCGACGGAGGCGACGGCGAGGATGTAGAGCATCGCGATCGGCAGGTCGGTGAGCTGCATCGTGGTGCGCTGGCCGAAGATCGAGATCTCGTTGCCGGCGGGCCCGAAGGGGATCACCGCGATCGCCATGAAGGCCGGGATGGCCGCGACGATCGGCGCGAGGACGTAGACGACCTTGTCCGCGCGTTTGACGATGACGTCTTCCTTGAGCATCAGCTTGATGCCGTCGGCGAGCGACTGGAGCATGCCCCAGGGGCCGTGCCGGTTGGGGCCGATGCGCAGCTGCATCCAGGCGACGACCTTGCGCTCCCACACGATGGAGAACAGCACGGTGATCATCAGGAAGGCGAAGCAGAACACCGCCTTGACGACGACCAGCCACCAGGGGTCGCGGCCGAACATGGAGAGGTCTTCAGCGGCGAGGTAGTACGCGCTCATGCCTCCACCTCCTCGGGGGCCTCGGCGGCGAGCGTCGCGGGGCCGATACGGACGAGTGCGCCGGGCAGCGCCCCGGTGTCGGAGGCGACGCCCGAGCCGGTGGAGTTCAGCGGCAGCCAGACGACGCGGTCGGGCATCTCGGCGATCAGCAGCGGCAGTTCGACGACCCCGGCGGGGCCGCTGACCGCGAGGAGGTCGCCGTTCTTGACGCCCGCCTCGGCGGCCGTGGCGGCCGACACGCGCGCGTGGGCGGCGTGCCGCGTCCCGGCGAGCGCCTCGTCGCCGTCCTGGAGGCGGCCCTGGTCGAGCAGCAGCCGGTGTCCGGCGAGGACGGCCTCCCCGGCGGCCGGGCGCGGCAGCGCGGCCCCGACCTCCACCGGCTCGTTGGCCCTCGCCCCGCCCCAGGCGCCGAGCCGGTCCAGCTCCGCGCGCGTGGTGCGCAGATCCGGCAGCCCCAGGTGGACGTCCATGGCGTCGGCCAGCATCTGCAGGACGCGCCCGTCGGTGGGTGCCACCCTGCGGGTCATCTGGTCGGGCTTCAGCGCGGCTTCGAACATCCGCACCCGCCCCTCCCAGTTGACGAAGGTGCCCGCCTTCTCCGCGACGGCCGCGACCGGGAGGACGACGTCCGCGCGGTCGGTGACCTCGCTGGGCCGCAGTTCCAGCGACACCAGGAAGCCCACCGCGGACAGCGCCTCACGCGCGCGTGCCGGGTCGGGCAGATCGCCGACTTCCACACCCGCCACCACCAGGGCCCCGAGCTCTCCGGTGGCGGCGGCCTCGACGATCTGCCCGGTGTCCCGGCCGTAGCGCGCGGGGAGTTCGGCGACGCCCCAGGCGGCGGCGACCTCCTCCCGCGCGCGCGGGTCGGTGGCCGGGCGCCCGCCCGGCAGCGCCGACGGCAGCGCGCCCGCCTCGACGGCGGCGCGCTCCCCGGCCCGGCGCGGGATCCACACCAGCTTCGCGCCGGTCAGCGACGCGGCGCGGACGGCGGCGGTGAGCCCGCCCGCGACGCCCGCGAGGCGCTCCCCGACGACGATCACGGCGCCCTCGGTGCGCAGCGCCTCGGCGGCCCTGGTGCCGTCGTCGTCGAGGCCGAAGCCGCTGGCGAGGGCGTCCAGCCACTCGGTCTCGGTGCCGGGCGCGGCCGGCAGCAGCGTGCCGCCGGCCTTCTCCAGACCCCGGGTGGCGTGGGTGGCCAGCGAGAACACCCGCTGCTTGTTCTTGCGCCAGGCCTTGCGGAGCCTCAGGAAGACGCCGGGCGCCTCCTCCTCGGCCTCGAACCCGACCAGCAGGACCGCGGGCGCCTTCTCCAGCGAGGTGTACGTGACGCCCGTGCCGTCGAGGTCGCGGCCGCGTCCGGCGACCCGGGCGGCCAGGAAGTCGGCCTCCTCGCCGCTGTGCACACGCGCGCGGAAGTCGATGTCGTTGGTGTCGAGGGCCACGCGCGCGAACTTGCTGTACGCGTAGGCGTCCTCGACGGTGAGCCGTCCGCCGGTGAGGACACCGGCCCGGCCGCGTGCCGCGAGCAGCCCCCGGGCGGCGACCTCCAGGGCCTCCGGCCAGGACGCGGGCTCCAGGACGCCGTCGGCGTTGCGGACGAGCGGGGTGGTGAGCCGGTCGGGTCGCTGCGCGTACCGGAACGCGAAGCGGCCCTTGTCGCAGATCCACTCCTCGTTGACCTCGGGGTCGTCGGCCGCGAGGCGTCGCATGACCTTGCCGCGCCGGTGGTCGGTGCGGGTGGCGCAGCCGCCGGAGCAGTGCTCGCAGACAGACGGAGAGGAGACCAGGTCGAAGGGCCGGGAGCGGAATCGGTACGCCGCGGAGGTCAGCGCGCCGACGGGGCAGATCTGGATGGTGTTGCCGGAGAAGTACGACTCGAAGGGGTCGCCCTCGCCGGTGCCGACCTGCTGCAGCGCGCCCCGCTCGATCAGCTCGATCATCGGGTCGCCTGCTACCTGGTTGGAGAACCGGGTGCAGCGGGCGCACAGCACGCACCGCTCACGGTCGAGCAGGACCTGCGTGGAGATCGGGACGGGCTTCTCGTACGTCCGCTTGCGGCCCTCGAAGCGGGACTCGGAGTGGCCGTGCGACATGGCCTGGTTCTGCAGCGGGCACTCGCCGCCCTTGTCGCAGACGGGGCAGTCCAGCGGGTGGTTGATGAGCAGGAGCTCCATCACACCCTTCTGGGCCTTCTCCGCGACCGGGGAGGTGAGGTGAGTCTTGACGACCATCCCGTCCGTACAGGTGATCGTGCAGGACGCCATGGGCTTGCGCTGGCCCTCCACCTCGACGATGCACTGGCGGCAGGCGCCGGCCGGGTCGAGGAGGGGGTGGTCGCAGAAGCGGGGGATCTCGATGCCGAGCTGTTCGGCGGCGCGGATGACCAGGGTGCCCTTGGGCACGCTGATGTCGACGCCGTCGATGGTCAGCGAGACGAGATCTTCCGGCGGGACCGCCGCCTCGCCGCCCCCGGAGGGAGCGCTCGTGGTCACGGTCATGCGTTCACCTCCGCGTGCTTGTCCTTGTCGGCCCAGGCCGTCGACCTGGCCGGGTCGAAGGGGCAGCCCCGGCCCGTGATGTGGTCCTCGTACTCCGCGCGGAAGTACTTGAGTGAGGAGAAGATCGGCGAGGCGGCGCCGTCGCCGAGGGCGCAGAAGGACTTGCCGTTGATGTTGTCGGCGATGTCGTTCAGCTTGTCGAGGTCGCTCATGACGCCCTTGCCGGCCTCGATGTCACGCAGCAACTGGACCAGCCAGTAGGTGCCTTCGCGGCAGGGGGTGCACTTGCCGCAGGACTCGTGGGCGTAGAACTCGGTCCAGCGGGTGACGGCCCGGACGACGCAGGTGGTCTCATCGAAGCACTGGAGCGCCTTGGTGCCGAGCATGGAACCCGCGGCGCCCACTCCCTCGTAGTCGAGGGGCACGTCGAGGTGCTCGTCGGTGAACATCGGGGTGGAGGAGCCGCCCGGCGTCCAGAACTTGAGGCGGTGGCCGGGCCGCATGCCGCCGCTCATCTCCAGCAGCTGGCGGAGCGTGATGCCGAGCGGGGCCTCGTACTGGCCGGGGGAGGCGACATGGCCGCTGAGCGAGTAGAGCGTGAAGCCGGGGGACTTCTCGCTGCCCATCGACCTGAACCATTCCTTGCCCCGGTGCAGGATGGCGGGAACCGACGCGATCGATTCGACGTTGTTCACGACAGTCGGGCACGCGTAGAGGCCCTCGACAGCCGGGAAGGGAGGACGCAGCCGCGGTTGACCACGGCGGCCTTCGAGCGAGTCGAGCAGCGCGGTCTCCTCACCGCAGATGTACGCGCCGGCGCCCGCGTGCACGGTGATGTCGAGGTCGAGTCCGCTGCCCAGGATGTTCTCGCCGAGGAAGCCCGCCTCGTAGGCCTCACGGACGGCCTCGTGCAACCGCCGCAGGACGGGGACGACTTCACCCCGCAGATAGATGAAGGCGTGCGAGGACCGAATGGCGTAGCACGCGATGATCATGCCCTCGATGAGGCTGTGCGGGTTCGCGAAGAGGAGCGGAATGTCCTTGCACGTTCCGGGCTCCGACTCGTCGGCGTTGACAACCAGATAGTGCGGTTTGCCATCACCCTGGGGAATGAACTGCCATTTCATCCCGGTCGGGAACCCCGCGCCGCCGCGGCCGCGCAGTCCCGACTCCTTGACGTACGCGATCACGTCGTCCGGTGTCATGGCCAGCGCCTTGCGCAGTCCCTCGTAGCCGTCGTGCCTGCGGTAGACGTCGAGCGTCCAGGGCCTGTCCTCGTCCCAGAAGGACGACAGCACCGGTGCGAGCAGCTTCTCCGGGCTGCTGCCCTTGATCTCGGGTGCCAATGTCATCACTCCCCCTCCTCGGCGGCGGGCCCTGCCGGGTGGGCCGGGTCGGAGGCCGATGTCTCCTGTGGCGCGTCGTGCGAGCTGAGGTGTTCGGTGGGCGACGGCTCGTGCACCTTGCGGTCCTGCGGCTCGTCGTGCGGACCGCCGTCCCGCGGGTGGACCACGCGCGCGGCTGCGGCCTCTCCCTTGGCCAGGCGGAGGCCGACCAGCGATGCGGGGCCCGCGCCGCCGCTGGCCTCGACGGCGCCGGGCCGCTCGTCGGGGAAGCCGGCGAGGATCCGCGCGGTGTCCTTGAAGGTGCACAGCGGCGCCCCGCGCGTGGGCCGGACCTCGGCTCCCTCACGCAGGTCGTCGACGAGTCGCTTGGCGCTGTCGACGGTCTGGTTGTCGAAGAACTCCCAGTTGACCATCACGACCGGAGCGAAGTCGCAGGCCGCGTTGCACTCGATGTGCTCCAGGGTGACCTTGCCGTCGTCGGTGGTCCCCCCGTTGCCGACCCCCAGGTGCTCCTGGAGCGCTTCGAAGATCGCGTCGCCGCCCATCACGGCGCACAGGGTGTTGGTGCAGACCCCCACCTGGTAGTCGCCGGAGGGCCCCCGCCGGTACATGGAGTAGAAGGTGGCGACGGCGGTGACCTCGGCCGTGGTCAGGCCGAGCACCTCGGCGCAGAACCGCATGCCGGTGCGGGTGACATGGCCCTCCTCCGACTGCACGAGGTGCAGCAGCGGCAGCAGGGCGGACCGGGAGTCCGGGTAGCGGGCGACAACGGCCGCCGCGTCCCGCTCCAGCCGGGCTCGAACGTCGTCCGGGTAGTCGGGCGCGGGCAGTTGGGGCATGCCCAGGCTGACGCCCTCGGGGGTGGTGGTCACCGGTCGACGCCTCCCATCACGGGGTCGATGGACGCGACGGCGACGATGACGTCGGCGACCTGGCCGCCCTCGCACATCGCCGCCATGGCCTGCAGGTTGGTGAAGGACGGGTCGCGGAAGTGGACCCGGAAGGGGCGGGTGCCTCCGTCGGAGACGGCGTGCACCCCGAGTTCGCCCTTGGGCGACTCGACGGCCGCGTACGCCTGTCCGGGCGGGACGCGGAAGCCCTCGGTCACCAGCTTGAAGTGGTGGATCAGGGCCTCCATGGAGGTGCCCATGATCTTCTTGATGTGGTCCAGGGAGTTGCCGAGCCCGTCGGGTCCGAGGGCGAGCTGCGCGGGCCAGGCGATCTTCTTGTCGCCGACCATGACCGGGCCGGGCTGCAGCCGGTCCAGGCACTGCTCGACGATCCTGAGGGACTGGCGCATCTCTTCGAGGCGGATCAGGAACCGGCCGTAGGAGTCGCAGGTGTCGGCGGTCGGGACGTCGAAGTCGTACGTCTCGTAGCCGCAGTACGGCTGGGCCTTGCGCAGGTCGTGCGGGAGGCCGGCGGAGCGCAGGATCGGTCCGGTGGCGCCGAGGGCCATGCAGCCGGACAGGTCGAGGTAGCCGACGTCCTGCATACGGGCCTTGAAGATGGGGTTCCCGGTGGCGAGCTTGTCGTACTCGGGCAGGTTCTTCTGCATCTTCTTCACGAACTCGCGGATCTGGTCCACCGCGCCGGGCGGCAGGTCCTGGGCGAGTCCGCCGGGCCGGATGTACGCGTGGTTCATGCGCAGGCCGGTGATCAGCTCGTAGATGTCGAGAATCAGTTCACGATCACGGAAGCCGTAGATCATGATCGTGGTGGCGCCCAGTTCCATGCCGCCGGTGGCGATGCACACCAGGTGGGAGGAGAGCCGGTTCAGCTCCATCAGGAGCACCCGGATGATCGTGGCGCGGTCGGGGATCTCGTCCTCGATGCCGAGGAGCTTCTCCACGGCGAGGCAGTACGCCGTCTCGTTGAAGAACGGCGTCAGGTAGTCCATGCGCGTCACGAACGTGGTGCCCTGGGTCCACGTGCGGTATTCGAGGTTCTTCTCGATGCCGGTGTGGAGGTAGCCGATGCCGCAGCGGGCCTCGGTGACGGTCTCGCCGTCGATCTCCAGGATCAGCCGGAGCACCCCGTGGGTGGACGGGTGCTGGGGGCCCATGTTGACGATGATGCGCTCGTCGTCGGACCGGGCGGCGGTCTCGGCGACCTCGTCCCAGTCGCCGCCGGTGACCGTGTAGACGGTGCCCTCGGTGGTCTCGCGCGCGGAGGCCTGGGACTCCGCGGATGCGTGCTGCGTGCTCATGAGTACGACCTCCGCTGGTCCGGAGCCGGGATCTGGGCGCCCTTGTACTCGACGGGGATGCCGCCGAGGGGGTAGTCCTTGCGCTGCGGGAAGCCCTGCCAGTCGTCCGGCATCATGATCCGCGTCAGCGCGGGGTGGCCGTCGAAGACGATGCCGAAGAAGTCGTACGCCTCGCGCTCGTGCCAGTCGTTGGTCGGGTAGACGGGGACGAGCGACGGGATGTGCGGGTCGGCGTCGGGGGCGGAGACCTCCAGGCGGATCAACCGGTTGTGGGTGATCGAGCGCAGGTGGTAGACGGCGTGCAGCTCGCGGCCCTTGTCGCCCGGGTAGTGGACGCCCGAGACGCCGGTGCACAGCTCGAAGCGGAGGGCCGGGTCGTCGCGGAGGGTGCGGGCGACGGTCGGCAGGTGCTCGCGCTCGATGTGGAAGGTGAGCTCGCCCCGGTCGACGACGGTCTTGTCGATCACGTTCTCGGGGACGAGGCCCTGTTCCTCCAGGGCGCCCTCCAGCTCGTCGGCGACCTCGTCGAACCAGCCCCCGTAGGGGCGGACGGCCTCCCCGGGGAGCCGGATGGAGCGGACCAGGCCGCCGTAGCCGGAGGTGTCGCCGCCGTTGTTCGCGCCGAACATGCCGCGCTGGACGCGGATCTCCTCGCCGCCGTCGCCGCGCTGGCCGGGGAGGTTGGAGGCGGCGAGATCCTTCTCGGGGTTGACCCCGTTCGCGTCGCTCATCGCAGCAGCCCCTTCATCTCGATGGTGGGGAGTGCCTTGAGCGCGGCTTCCTCGGCCTCGCGGGCCGCTTCCTCCGCGTTCACGCCGAGCTTGGACGTCTGGATCTTCTGGTGGAGCTTGAGGATCGCGTCCATCAGCATCTCGGGCCGTGGCGGGCAGCCCGGGAGATAGATGTCGACCGGGACGATGTGGTCGACGCCCTGGACGATCGCGTAGTTGTTGAACATGCCGCCGGACGACGCGCAGACCCCCATGGAGATCACCCACTTGGGATTCGGCATCTGGTCGTAGACCTGCCGCAGCACCGGCGCCATCTTCTGGCTGACCCGGCCGGCCACGATCATCAGGTCCGCCTGCCGCGGTGAGCCGCGGAAGACCTCCATGCCGAAGCGCGCCAGGTCGTAGCGCCCCGCGCCCGTGGTCATCATCTCGATGGCACAACAGGCGAGGCCGAAGGTGGCGGGGAAGACGGATGCCTTGCGTACCCAGCCCGCGGCCTGCTCGACGGTGGTCAGCAGGAAACCGCTCGGCAGTTTTTCTTCGAGTCCCATGGTCTTAAAGGCCCCTCAGTCCCATTCCAGGCCGCCGCGGCGCCAGACGTACGCGTAGGCGACGAAGACGGTGAGCACGAAGAGCAGCATCTCCACGAGCCCGAAAACACCCAGGGCGTCGAAGGTGACGGCCCAGGGGTAGAGGAAGACGATCTCGATGTCGAAGACGATGAAGAGCATCGCCGTCAGGTAGTACTTGATGGGGAATCGCCCGCCGCCGGCCGGCGTGGGGGTGGGCTCGATCCCGCACTCGTAGGCCTCGAGCTTGGCCCGGTTGTAGCGCTTCGGGCCGATCAGCGTGGCCATGATCACGGAGAAGATCGCAAAGCCTGCCCCGAGGGCTCCCAGTACGAGGATGGGCGCATAGGCGTTCACCGCTCCTCGCTCCTCTCAGTCGGCACTGACTGCTGGCGGATTGCGTCGGCCCTGCTCTCCCGCCCCACCGGCCACACGAACCCCGTCCGTCTCGACGAAGATCGCGAACATGTGAAGCAGGTCACAAGCCCAACTGCCCCGCATCCTATGCCTGCCGGTCTGTGATCTGCGACACGGGTGCAGCACCGAGTTTGTGATCTCCACCACCTGACGAAGGATCATGAAGTCGGATGAGCGTCGATCTTCATACACGAAGCGCCAGACTGATCACCAGAAGTGACATTTTCGCTCGTTACCGCAGGTCACGCAGGGCGTCTCAATATCAAGAGAGTTCCACTGCATGCAAATTGGCGCTGGACGAGGTCGCTTGATAGAGCCCGCGTTCACACGCCGGAGGGAGGTCCGATGACGGATGTGGACACGTGCACGCGTTCACGAGCGCCGCGAGGGCGCCTTCCCGCGCGGGACGCCCCGGCAGCGGGTGACCGTTCCGTGACCTGCGCCACATCGGACCGAGATCAAATCAACCGGCCTTGGCCACTCGCTGCGATCGATGGTAAGCGCAGGGCAATTCGGGCGTAATCACGAAAGCGCATGATCAAAGGCCTGTTCGACCCTGTCCGCTATGCCCGTTACGGCGTCAATAAAGAGTGACGCGCGGGAAATTTGCGGCCTCCGTTGAACAACTGTGGCGCAGCACACGTTTCTTGAAGGTATGGAGGAGTCGCTGGTACCGCTTGTACCCATGTCCCACACCGCTCACATACGCAGCCACCGGAAACCCCGCCGCAACGCGTCCTCGATCGCGATGCGCGCCGGAGTCGCCGGTGGCGTTCTCAGCACCGTGGCCGTGGCCGGCGCGTCGACGGCCGCGTTCGCCGCGGAGCCGGTGACGCAGACGCTCGAACTGCCCACCCTCACGGCCGACCTGGCCACGCAGGCCGCGCAGTCCGCGGACGCCACGAAGGTGATGGCGGCCGAGTACCAGCTGCAGGCCGAGCGTGACGCCGCCGCCCAGGAGGCGGCCAAGCAGGCCGACAAGGACCTCGCCAAGGCGAAGAAGGAAGAGGCCCGGAAGAAGGCCGCCGAGGAGGCCGAGCGCAAGGCCGCCGCCGAGCGCGCCTCGCGCGACACCGAGCGGGCCACCCTCTCGACGAACTCGTCGGCGTCGACGACGACCACGACGGCACCCGCCTCCGGCAGCGTCGGCACGGTCATCAGCTTCCTGAAGGCCCAGCTCGGCGACGCCTACGTGCTGGGAGCCACGGGCCCCAACGCGTGGGACTGCTCCTCGCTCGTGCAGGCCGCGTTCAAGCAGGTCGGCGTGGACCTCCCCCGGGTCTCGCAGGACCAGTCGATGCAGGGCACCGAGGTCTCGCTGTCGAACCTCCAGGTGGGCGACATCCTGTACTGGGGCGCCAAGGGCTCGGCCTACCACGTGGGTGTCTACGTCGGGAACGGCCAGTACCTCGACGCGGCGAACCCCTCCAAGGGCGTCGTCATCCAGGACCTCTCCGGCTACCCGGCGACGGGTGCGGTGCGCGTGCTCTGACCCGCGCGGTCGCCCAGGGCGTTTTTCGAAGGGCCGCTCTCCCCGTGGGGGACAGCGGCCCTCGGGCTGCCCGCAGAAAGGCCACAGGTGCCCCACAGGGCGCCTGTCGTCCCGCACTTGTGGTGCTACCGCGCCCGGGTCGGCGGTGAGCCTCTCAGGGGCGTACAGCGCGTTCGGCCGGCCATGGGGTGCTCCATGGCCGGCCGAACGCGGTCATACGCGGTGATCGGGGGCATACGCCCCGGGGCGGGTCACGCCTTCGGGGCCACCTTGCTCAGGCCGTTGATGATGCGGTCCATCGCGTCACCGCCGGTGGGGTCGGTGAGGTTCGCCAGCATCTTCAGGGTGAACTTCATCAGCAGCGGATGGGTCAGGCCCCGCTGGGTGGCGAGCTTCATGACCTTCGGGTTGCCGATGAGCTTCACGAAGGCGCGGCCCATCGTGTAGTAGCCGCCGAAGGTGTCCTTGAGGACCTGCGGGTAGCGCTGGAGGGCGAGTTCACGCTGCCCGGGGGTGGCGCGGGCGTGGGCCTGGACGATGACGTCGGCGGCGATCTGGCCGGATTCCATCGCGTAGGCGATGCCCTCCCCGTTGAACGGGTTCACCATGCCGCCGGCGTCGCCGACCAGCAGCAGGCCCTTGGTGTAGTGGGGCTGGCGGTTGAAGGCCATCGGGAGGGCGGCGCCGCGGATGGGGCCGGTCATGTTCTCGGGGGTGTAGCCCCACTCCTCCGGCATGGACGCGCACCAGGCCTTCAGGACGTCGCGCCAGTCCAGCTCCTTGAAGGCGGACGAGGTGTTGAGCACGCCGAGGCCGACGTTGGACGTGCCGTCGCCCATGCCGAAGATCCAGCCGTAGCCGGGGAGCAGACGGTCCTCGCCCGGGCCGCGCTTGTCCCACAGCTCCAGCCAGGACTCCAGGTAGTCGTCGTCGTGGCGCGGGGAGGTGAAGTACGTGCGGACCGCGACGCCCATCGGGCGGTCCTCCCGGCGGTGCAGTCCCATCGCGAGGGAGAGCCGGGTGGAGTTGCCGTCGGCCGCCACCACCAGCGGGGCGTGGAAGGTGACTTCGCGCTTCTCGTCGCCGAGCTTGGCGTGCACCCCGGTGATCCGGCCCGTGCGGTCGTCGACGATCGGAGCGCCCACGTTGCAGCGCTCGTACAGCCGGGCGCCCGCCTTCTGGGCCTGGCGGGCGAGCTGCTCGTCGAAGTCGTCGCGCTTGCGGACGAGTCCGTAGTTCGGGTAGGCGGCGAGATCCGGCCAGTCGAGCTGGAGGCGGACGCCGCCGCCGATGATCCGCAGCCCCTTGTTGCGGAGCCAGCCGGCCTCCTCGGAGATGTCGATGCCCATCGCCACCAGCTGCTTGGTGGCGCGCGGGGTGAGTCCGTCGCCGCAGACCTTCTCCCTCGGGAAGCTGGTCTTCTCCAGAAGCAGCACGTCGAGCCCGGCCTTCGCCAGGTAGTACGCGGTGGTGGAACCGGCTGGCCCGGCCCCGACGACGATCACATCGGCGGTGTGTTCGGTAAGGGGCTGGGGCTCGGTCACGACGGGTTCTCCCCAAGAAGTAGAAGGATCGGAGCAAAGCCTGCCGGACGTCCGGGGCGCCGGACGTCCGGAAAACATGTGCCGACCGGGGTCGGACATGGGCAGTCTATTCAGCGGTACCGATCATCGGCTGAAGGGCTGCCCCTGTGAACCGAGCTCTGCCCGACGTACGGCTGCGTGTCCCCACCGACGAGGACGCCTTCGCCTGGCACCGGATCTTCGACGATCCCGACGTCATGGAGTTCCACGGCGGCCGGTCCGCCGAGCTGTCCGTCTACGAGGAGCTCACCGCGCGCCAGCGCCGTCACGACGCCGAGCACGGGTTCTGCCTGTGGACCCTGCTCGACGACGAGGGCCGGGCCATCGGCTTCACCGGCGCGCAGCCGTGGCCCCGCGAGTGGGGTCCGGCCGGCGAGATCGAGATCGGCTGGCGGCTCGCCCGCGAGCACTGGGGCAAGGGGTATGTGACCGCCGCCGCGCTCCAGACCCTGGAGCGGGTGCGGGCGGCCGGTGTCGGCGGGGTGGTCGCCGTGGTCGACGCCCGCAACGAGCGGTCCATCGCCGTGACCCGCCGACTGGGCATGGAGCTGGCGGAGACGTTCACGACGCCCGTATCGCAGCGGGCGGGACACTGCTACCGACTGACGCTCTAGCGGTCCGCCACTTCGGCGTCCGGCGGTCCGGCGGTTTACGACGTCGGCGGTTCGGGACGTCGGCGGTTCAGCGCGTCGAGCGTTCGGGATTTCGGCAACTCGTCACCCAGAGTAGCGATTTGCCGCAGATTGCCACGCACTGCTTCCGGGCGGGGGCGCCCGGCGGTTACCCTGCCGGTACCGCTGGGGGTGAACATCTGTGCGCATAACACCCAAGTCATCCGAAGTGCGTGTGCCACGGTTCGTCGGGCTGATGGCCGTGGACGCGCGCGAGACGGCCGAGGCGGGCGGGGTGCTCCTCGTCGCGCCCGACCGCCCCGACTTCCCACGCACCGTCGTGGACCACGTCGTTCGCCAGTACCCGCCACCTGGGGTGCAGGTGCCCCGCGGCGCCGCCGTGACCGTGTGGTTCGAGCCGGGGGACGACGGCGGGGGTGTGCGGGAGCCCCGGCGTGGTGGGCCGCCGCCGGGGTTGCGCAGGGCGCTGGACGAGCCGGGTGACCCGTTCGCGGTGCTTCGCTAGCCCGTGGGCGCTCCTTTCGCGCACCCGTCCGGCACCCCGCCTCCTACCTCTGCCAGAGCAGGATCGCCGCCGCCCCTCCCCCGCCGATCACGAAGGCCGCCGCGATGGTGAGGGTCCAGATCAGCGCGCGGCTGCGGGACTTGGGCGGCCCGGCGGGCGGCAGGTGGTGCGGGCCGAGCTCCACGAGCGGAGGTTCGTGGGGCGCCGGTGCCGGGGCGGGGACGGAGGGCTGCGGCGGGACCCCGTGGGCCGTGGCCGGGCCGTGGCTCGGCATGGCCGGGATCGGCGGCGCGATCACCGCCGTACGCGCTCCCGTCATCTGCACCAGATAGGGCGCCAGGAAGGCCGCGGCGAAGATCCAGAGCAGGCTGAAGAGCAGCACCTCGGGGAGGTCCAGGCCCGCCTCCACCTCCCCCGCGGCCGAGAACTCGGTGGTGAACTCGGCCGTGGCCGAGCCGGACGCCTCCATGCCGAAGCCACTGATGCCGGCGAGGAGGAGGAACAGCCCGAAGAAGACGCCCGCGGCGAGGAGTTGCTCGCCGCGGCCCGAGGAACGGCGGGCCGCGAGGACCCCCAGGGTCAGGGCACAGACCGCGCCGAGGGTCAACGCTCCCACGACCGCCCAGGAGTTGACGGCGTCGCCCAGTTCGGAGAGCCCGAACGACTCGCGCTCGTAGCCGCCGTACGGGCCGGACTCGACGAGTCCGTAGTCGCCGGAGGAGTCGTACGACGTGTCGTCCCCGGACCGCGTGCGGCCCGCCTCGCCCTGCACGGAAGCGCCCCAGGAGAGGCCGAGGAGATGGACGGCGAGGTTGGGGAGGACGATCAGCACCAGCAGGAGCGGGTTGAGGTCCTCCTCCCACTCCGTCTGCCACTCGTCGTTCGCCGCGAGGAGGACGAACGTGACGAGTGAGCACAGGGCGAGGACGACCGCCATGGCCCGTACGGCCGTTCCTGTCGCCCGGAACAGCGTCCGGGGCCCGGGGCGGACGGCCAGCCAGGCGGCCAGGTCGTCGCGTTGCAGCAGGCCGGCCGAGACGGCGGCGGTGAGCAGCAGCGCGCCCAGCGCGGCCCGCCAGGGGGAGGCCGCGACCTCGACGCGCGCGATGTCGGGCTGTGCGAACAGCCCCAGCAGCAGGACGGCGGCCGTCACCAGCAGCGTGACCCGCAGGGCCGCTTCGAGCCCGGTGGTACGGCCGCCGGCGGGCCCCGCCCCGGGCGCTCCCGCGCCGGCGTACGCGGCACGGGTCACCAGGCGGGTACGGAGTTGCCGTACGCCGAGGATGAGCGCCCCGAGGAACAGGACGGTCACCGTGAGCGGGACGAGGGTCAGGGTGAGGGCGCCCTCGGCGGACCGGTAGTCGCCCGCGAAGTCGCCGCCCCCGCTCTCGGAGATCCTGAAGCCGCCGCCGAGGCCCTGGAGGAGGGCGGCGAGGGCGAGGCCGAGCCGGTCGCCGAAGCCGACGAAGTCGTCGTCCGTGGCGCTCTGGTCGTACGAGGGGACGGCCAGGGCGAGGGCGGCGGCGAGGAGCAGCCCGACCGGCCAGAGCGCGGCGGCCGCGGAGGCTCCCCAGTCGCCCCGGAAGGCCCGGCCGAGGAAGGCGCCCACGGGCGAGGGGCGGGCGGGAACGGGGGCGGAAGCGGGTACGGGTGCGTACGCGGGTGGTGGCGGCGGGGGCGGGGGCGGCGGTGGGCCGAGGGTCGGCGCACCCGGTGGGGCGGGAGGGGGCGCCGGGGCGGCCGGCACGCGTTCCCGGCCGCACGCCATGCAGTAGCGCGCCTCGGCCGGGCCTGGTGTCCCGCAGTGCGGGCAGTAGGACGTCATGGAACCCCCGTCATCGGACATCACCGGTGCGTGCCGGTGTATCAACGGACGGTAGTTTCCATTGACCGGTTCCCGTCAACAGAATTCCCCGAGGAGCATCCCTCGTACGGGTGAACTACGGCTTCGGCAGGCCGACTTGGGCTCTACGCCTGGACCTTGAACCCCCGGTGCAACGCGACGATCCCGCCCGAGAGGTTGCGCCACGCGACCTTCTCCCAGCCGGCCTTGCCGAGGCGCTCGGCGAGACCCGCCTGGTCGGGCCAGGCGCGGATGGACTCGGCGAGATAGACGTACGCGTCCGGGTTGGAGGACACCGCGCGGGCGACCGGCGGCAGCGCGCGCATCAGGTACTCGGTGTAGACCGTACGGAACGGCGTCCACGTGGGGTGGGAGAACTCGCAGATCACGACACGGCCGCCGGGCTTCGTCACCCGGTACAGCTCGCGCAGCGCGGTGTCGGTGTCCTGCACGTTGCGCAGGCCGAAGGAGATGGTGACCGCGTCGAACGTGTCGTCCTTGAACGGCAGCCGCGTGGCGTCGCCCGCGGTGAACGGCAGCCAGGGCAGGCGCTCCTTGCCGACCTGGAGCATGCCGAGGGAGAAGTCGCACGGCACGACGTACGCGCCGGTCTGCGCGAAGGGCAGCGAGGAGGTGCCCGTGCCGGCGGCGAGGTCCAGGACCTTCTGCGCGGGGCGGGCGTCGACGGCCCGCGCGACCTCCTTGCGCCAGCGCCGGTCCTGTCCGAGGGACAGCACGTCGTTGGTCAGGTCGTACCGTTTCGCCACTCGGTCGAACATCGAGGCGACTTCGTGCGGCTGCTTGTCCAGGGATGCGCGGGTCACGGGCCCATTGTGGCAGTACGGGCCGGGGGCCGGTGCGGCGCCCGGCCCGTCGTGACCCCCGGCAGCGTGCCGCAGCGGCGCAGCGGTGGGTGCGGCGCCCGGAGTGGTCGACGCAGACGGGCTCGGGGGCATTCTCGTCGGCGGACTCGGATCGCGTTCCCCGGACGTGAGAAGCACACCTGCGGAACCGGCCCCTGTGCTTCATTGCCTTCATGAGCACCGTGAGGAATTCCCTGAAACCGGCCGTGGGACTGCTGTGTCCGGTGATTCTGGCCTGCGCGGGCTGCACGACGGACACCCGGGAGGCGGCGACGGAGGCGGCCGGGCCGTCCGCCGCGACGACGGCACCCACGGCGCCCACCACCTCCGCGCCGTCCACGGCCTACGCGCCGTACGTGAACGCGACCGAGGCCTCCGACCTCGACGCCGCCGGGTCGGCCGTCGCGTACAACCTGGCGTTCGTGATCGCCGATGGTGACGCGTGCACGCCCATGTGGAACGGCACGGCCGCGATCGACGACACCGCGGTGAAGTCCCGTGTCTCGGCGCTCACCGGCTCGGGGGCGTCGGTGCGCGTCTCGTTCGGCGGTGCCTCGGGCACGGAGCTGGCGCAGGCGTGCGACAGCGCGACCGAACTCGCCGAGGCGTACGGCGCGGCGCTCGACGCGGCCGGCTCGACGCAGGCCGACTTCGACGTCGAGGGCGACGCCTTGAAGGACTCCGGCTCCGTCGCCCTGCGTTCGGAGGCGATCGCGCTTCTCCAGAGGGAACGCCCCGGCCTCTCCGTCTCCTTCACCCTCCCCGTCATGCCGTCCGGTCTCGACGACGACGGTCTGTCCCTGCTGGACTCGGCCAACGATCACGCCGTCCAGGTCGGCACGGTCAACATCATGACCATGAACTACGCCAGTTCGTACGACGGTGACATGGGCGACTACGCGGAGCGGGCGGCCGAGGCGACGCACGGGCAGCTGATGGACGTCTTCGGCACGAGCGGGTCGACGGCGTGGCGGGCGTTGGCGTTGACCTCGATGCTGGGCGTCAATGACGTCGACAACGAGACGTTCACGCTGGAGGACGCGGCGCAGGTGCGGGAGTTCGCGGAGGAGAAGGGCGTCGCCTGGGTGTCGATGTGGGCGACGTTCCGGGATCGGGAGTGCGGGGACGGGGCGAGTGACGCCTTGGTCGAGTGCAGTGGGGTCGACCAGGAGGACGGGGCGTTCGGGGAGGCGTTCTCGGGCTGAGAGGCGCGGAGGCGGTGCCCGTCAGCGGCGACGGTGGACCAGGCGCCCCGCGCACACCGTGGCCGTGCAGACGCCTGCCCCGTCGTAGACGGCCAGGTCGGCGCGGCCCGCCTCGGCGAGCACCGGGGACGCCGGGTGTGGCAGCACCGAGACGTGGTTGCGCTCGGCGGCCGACCGCAGTTCCGGGGTGTTCGCGTGCTGTCGCAGGATCGCCACCGCGCCCGACTTCAGCACCGCGTGGACCTGTTCGCGGGGTGAGGGGGCGTCCGGGAGCGGGCCCTCGTGCACCCGGCCGGGCCCGAGGACGCCGGACCACTGCCGGACACGGGCGCCCGGGAACCGTAGGCGGAGGTCCTCCGCCGGGCCCACCGCCCGGACCCGGGTGCCGTCCACCACGACGGCACCGTCCTTGATCGGCTCCGGGTCGTCCCAGGTGCGCCGCACCTCGTCGGCGGCGTGCATCGTCAGCAAGGCCGGGCCTAGTTGGAGGCGAGGATCTTCAGCTCGGGGTGCGCCGTGCCGCCCTCGATGGCCGTGGAGGAGATGTGGGACATCACGCGCGCGTCGACGGGGTCGTTCGCCGGGTCGTCGTGGACGACGAGGTGCTCGTACGTCGTGGAGCGCTGGGCCGGGACCCGCCCCGCCGTACGGATCATGTCGATCATTTCCTGGAGGTTGGAGCGGTGCTTGGCACCGGCCGCCGAGACGACGTTCTCCTCCAGCATGACCGAGCCGAGGTCGTCCGCGCCGTAGTGCAGCGTCAGCTGGCCCGCGTCCTGGCCGGTGGTCAGCCAGGAGCCCTGGATGTGGGCGATGTTGTCCATGAAGAGCCGGGAGATCGCGATCATCCGCAGGTACTCGAAGATCGTGGCCTGGGTGCGGCCCTTCAGATGGTTGTTCATCGGCTGGTACAGGTACGGGATGAAGGCCCGGAAGCCGCCCGTGCGGTCCTGCACGTCACGGATCATCCGCAGGTGCTCGATGCGCTCGGCGTTGGTCTCGCCGGTGCCCATGAGCATGGTCGAGGTGGACTCCACGCCCAGGTTGTGCGCGGTCTCCATGATCTCCAGCCAGCGCTCGCCGGACTCCTTGAGCGGGGCGATGGCCTTGCGGGGGCGCTCGGGCAGCAGCTCCGCGCCCGCGCCCGCGAAGGAGTCGAGACCGGCGGCGTGGATCCGCTGGATCGCCTCCTCGACGCTCACCTTGGAGATCCGGGCCATGTGCTCGACCTCGGAGGCGCCCAGCGAGTGGATCACCAGCTGAGGGAACTCCTTCTTGATGGCGGCGAAGTGCTTCTCGTAGTACTCCACCCCGTAGTCCGGGTGGTGCCCGCCCTGGAACATGATCTGCGTCCCGCCCAGCTCGACGGTCTCCGCGCAGCGGCGCAGGATGTCGTCGAGATCGCGCGTCCAGCCCTTGTCCTTGGCCTTCGGCGGGGCGTAGAACGCGCAGAACTTGCACGCCGTGACGCACACGTTCGTGTAGTTGATGTTCCGCTCGATGATGTACGTCGCGATGTGCTCCGTGCCCGCGTACCGGCGCTTGCGTACGGCGTCGGCGGCGGCGCCGAGTGCGTGCAGCGGGGCGTCGCGGTAGAGGCCGAGCGCCTCCTCCGGCGTGATCCTCCCGCCCTCGGCGGCACGGTCGAGAACGGACTGGAGATCGGCCTTCTCGGTCACCGGGGGCGTCCCTTTCGTAAGGGTTGAACTGACCGGGCCAGCCTACGCCAGGGGGTCGGACCGGCCGACGTCAGGCCTTCCGCCTGTGGACAACTTCCCGTCGAGCGGCGGACGCGAGACGTGGGGGCGGGAGGTCAGGCCGCGTACGACTCCAGCAGGAGGCCGACGTAGGCCCCCGCGATCATGAACGGGCCCAGTGCCACCAGCTGGCGGCGCACGGCGCGGCGCCTGGCCAGCGCGACCACGGTGTACGCGCTGCCGATCAGCGCGCCGGCGAACGTGCCGAGGTACAGCGCGCCCCAGCCGTACCAGCCGAGGACGGCGCCGAGGCCGAGGGCCAGCTTCACATCGCCGAAGCCGAGGGCCATGGGTCTGATGAGGAAGAAGAGGAAGTACAGACCGCCGAGGGCGAGGGCGCCGTAGAGCGCCGTGCGCCACTGGCCCGCGTGCTCGGGTACGAGGGCGACCGCGCCCAGGAGCGTGAGCGCGAGGGCCGCGAAGGGGAGGGTCAGCGGGTCCGGGAGGCGTTGGGCGCCGAGGTCCACGAGGGTGAGGAGCACGCCGAGGGGGGCGAGGAGCAGCCATACGGCGAGTTCGGGGCGGGTGCCGGTGGTCAGGGCGAGGGTGGCGCAGATCAGGGCGGTGGTGAGGGCGACGGGGGGTGTGCGCGGGCCGTAGGAGCAAGTGGGGGGTGGGGTGGCTGTGGTGGGGAGGGGGGTGCTCGGTGTGGTGGTGGGGCGGCAGCGGGCGGGGCCCAGCCAGCCGTTCGCCGGGCCGGTGATGTGGTGGCCGACGGGGCAGGTGTGGTGCCAGGGGTGGTCCTCGTCGACCGTGAAGCGGTAGGCGGGGCGGGGGAGGAGGGTGCCGGTGGCTGCGCCCCAGAGTGCGGCGGTCAGGGTGAGTGCGATCAGCCAGGGGTCCAGTGCCACGGGGGCAGCCTAGAGGGGTTTCGCCCCCGCCGCCCCTACCCGTCCCTCCTCAAGGGGCTGCGCCCCTTTGCCCCCCCGCGGTACCGGGGCGGCGGGCTCTCGGCGGCGGGCCCAGGCGTCCGCCCGGTGGGGGCTGGTCGCGCAGTTCCCCGCGCCCCTGAAAAAAGCGGGGCTGTGCCCCGGCCTTTTTCATGAGAAGCCCCACGCACCCGCAGCCGAAAAGCCGGCCCCCTCACCTCACCTTTTCGTCTTTGCCAGGCGGGCCGTCGGGTCGCCCGCGTCCGCGTTGTCCGCGGTGTACTGGAGTTCGTCGCCTACGGGGGTGAGCGTGACCTCGTGGGTGTTGCTGGTGCAGGTCTTGGGGTTGTTCTTCGCGTCGGCGATGCTCGTGACGACGACGTGGTCCTCGGTGACCTTCTTGAGGACGAACGTGTCGTCGCAGGCCCCGCCCAGCAGGTCGACGGAGCGGAACGTGCCCAACCGGTCGCCGACGGAGCCCTGTTCGAGGGTGATGGTGAAGGTGCCCGCGGGAAGGTTCCCGCCGAGGGCGTAGCCGTCGCCCTCCCACGTGCCCAGGTACTTCTTGGGCAGGTCGCCCGCCCCGTCCTGCGGTTCCGGGTCCTGGTTCCCCTCGCTCGGGCTGCTGCCGGCCGAGGGGGCCTTGTCGGCCGCCTCGCTGCCCTTCTCGTCGCCGTTCAGCATGTTCAGCCCGAACACCAGACCAAGGCCCACCACCGCGAGCGCGCCCGCGACCGCCAGGGCGACCGAGCAACTCACCCGTCGCACCCGCCCGTTCGCCGTGGCCGTGGACGCCGCCGCCACGCTCAGCGACAGCTTGCCCGGCGGTGGGGCCGTGTCCGCCGACGCGGAGTCGGCCCGCTGCCCCGGCACGTGGGTCGCGGGCGGCGACATCACCGGAGGCGGGCCGAACACCCCGCTCGTGGCCGGGACTTCGTCTTCGACCTGCACATCGGCGGAGGAGGCCGAAGCGTGCTGGGAGGCCGAGGGGGCCAGGAGGTCCGAGCCCACCGACGGGCTGCTGAACCCCACCGGTCCTGACGGGACTTGCTCCGCCGCGTCCAGGTTCAGGAGTTGCACCGCGCTGCGGCCGACCTGTTCCACCAGGGGGCCCGGCAGCCAGCCCGCCGCCACCAGCGGGGCCGCGCCCTGGGGGGCCAACGTGCGGGCGATCTCGTCGGGGGCCGGGCGCGCGGAGGGGTCCTTGGACAGGCAGCGCTCCACGAGGGCGCGCAGGTCGCCCTCCACGCCGTCGAGCCGGGGTTCCTCGTGGACGACCTTGTAGAGGAGGGCGGCCGAGGAGTCGTCGGGGAAGGGGGACTGGCCGGTCGCGGCGTACGCGAGGACCGCGCCGAGGGAGAAGACGTCCGCCGCGCCGGTGATGCCCTTGCCGAGGATCTGCTCGGGGGACATGTAGCCGGGGGAGCCGATCGAGACGCCCGTCGAGGTCAGGGACGCCGTGCCGTCCGTGGCGCGGGCGATGCCGAAGTCGATGAGGAGGGGGCCGTCGACCGTGAGCAGGACGTTCGACGGCTTCACGTCCCGGTGGACCAGGTCCAGCGCGTGCACCGCCGACAGCGCTTCCGCCAGGCCCGCGCCCAGGACCCGTACGGAGTGGGGAGGCAGGGCGCCGCCGTCCGTCACCGCCGTCGCCAATGAGGGACCGGCCGCGTAGCCCGTCGCCACCCAGGGGACCGACGCCTCCGGGTCCGCGTCCAGGACGGGGGCGGTCCAGGCCCCGCCCACCCGGCGGGCCGCGTCGACCTCCCGTCGGAAGCGGGCGCGGAACTCCTCGTCGAGGGCGAAGTGCGGGTGCACCACCTTGACGGCGACGGTACGGCCGCCCGCGCTCCGCCCCAGATAGACGCGGCCCATCCCACCCGCCCCGAGCCGGCCGAGCAGCCGGTAGGGCCCCACGACCGTGGGTTCGTCGACATCGAGCGGTCGCATGGACGACACCTCCCCCGCATCTCCCCCGCACTCCCCGTGCTTCCAGCGTAGTGCCGTACGCCCGAAGGGAAATGCGAGCGTCGGCGACGGATTCGCAACCGATCCCACAGAACAGCGAATTCGTCAACCGGAATTCCGGGAAGTTCATCGGGACTTCGCGGAAAAGGGGTTCAGGAAAGCAGGTCGACCTTCACGTCCGCCGGAAATCCGGTGGTGGGGCCGACCCGCCGCGCGAACTCGGCGACCGCGGACAGCTGCGGACCGCCGAAGCGGAAGTCCAGGGTCGTGAAGTACCGCTCCAGGATCCGCTCGTCGAAGGCCTCCCAGCGGGCCGCCTGCTCGGCGACCTTGGCCACCTCGGTCAGGGACAGGTCGCGGGAGGCGAGGAACGCCTCGTGCACCTTGCGGGTGACCTCGGGCTCCCGCTCCAGGTACTCACGCCGCGCCGCCCACACCGCGAAGACGAACGGCAGCCCCGTCCACGCCTTCCACATGGCGCCCAGGTCGTGCACCTCCAGGCCGAAGTTCGGCCCGTCGAGCAGGTTCGCGCGCAGCGCCGCGTCACCGATGAGCACGGCCGCCTCCGCCTCCTGCATCATCAGCGAGAGGTCGGGCGGGCAGGTGTAGTACGACGGCCGCACGCCGACGCTCTCGGCCAGCAGCAGCTGCGCGAGGCGTACGGAGGTGCGCGAGGTCGAACCCAGGGCGACGCGTGCGCCGTCCAGGCGTTCGAGTGGCACCTGGGAGACGATCACGCACGACATCACCGGGCCGTCGCAGCCGACGGCGATGTCGGGGAAGGCGACCAGGTCGTCCGCGTTGCGCAGGAACTCGACCAGGGTGATGGGCCCGATGTCGAGGTCCCCGCGCACCAGCTGCTCGCTGAGCTTCTCGGGGGTGTCCTTGGTGAGCTCGAAGTCGAGGAGCGTGCCCGTTCTCGCGAGCCCCCAGTACAGGGGCAGGCAGTTCAGGAACTGGATGTGGCCGACGCGCGGCCGGTTGCGAGATTTGTCCACATCGCGAGGCTAGCCCTCATGGGGTACGGTGCGGGCTCCGGGGGCCCGGAGGGTGCTCCCGAAACCGGCCGTACACCCTGTGTCAACACTGTCGACGGCGTGTCGCCGGTGGGACAGATGAGGAAGTAGAGGCGACCCGTCAAGCCGGAACCCGAGCGGTTCAAACATCCGGGTGACGTGATCTTGCCCTCTATTGCATTCCCCTGCCCGCGTGCTAGGCTCGCCCGCAAGTTGCAGTTTGGTTTCCCTTGCAGTACAGAGCCTGCGGAGCATGTGACCGCGGGCTCTCGTCTTTTCAGACGTATGCAGTTGTGCGGCATCTTGTTTTCACACTTGCAGGGTTCTGGAGCAGGGCAACCCTTTGGGCCCAAGGAGGGCTTATGGCTACCGGAACCGTGAAGTGGTTCAACGCCGAAAAGGGCTTTGGCTTCATCGCCCAGGAGGGTGGCGGCCCGGACGTCTTCGTCCACTACTCCGCCATCAACGCGAGCGGCTTCCGTTCGCTGGAGGAGAACCAGCAGGTCTCCTTCGACGTGACGCAGGGCCCGAAGGGTCCGCAGGCGGAGAACGTCACCCCCGTCTGAACCGTTCGATCCGAGGGATGCCCCTCTGACGACGTCTGAGAGCACCACCCAAGGAGCCCCTCGCCGTTTCGGCGCAGGGGCTCCTGCCTTTTCGCGGCCGACTCCTTTCCCCGGCGCACTCCCTCCCCCCGCCCGCTCCTACATGTGCTGCATCACCAGGACGAACGTCGTCCCCGGAGCCAGCGCCTCGTACGAGTGCGGCACGTCGCCGCGGAACGCCATGTAGTCACCGGGGCCGAGTTCGACCTCCTCGCCCCTCGGGCCCGCCTTCACCCGGCCCGTGCTCACGGTGAGGTGCTCGACCGTTCCCGGGATGTGCGGCTCCGACTCCCGCACCGACCCCGGTTCGAGCCGGGTCCGGTAGATGTCACGGCGCGCGCCCGGCGGACTGGCGGACAGCAGGACCGCCGTATAGCTCGAGTGCTCCGAGTGGACGGTGGGCCCCTCCCCCGCCCGGATCACCTGCACCGCCGGCATCGGCGGTTCGATCAGGGCGCTGAACGGCACCCCGAGCGCCACGCCCAGCGCCCACAGCGTCTCCATGCTCGGATTGCCGCTCGCCGCCTCCAGCTGGGACAGCGTCGACTTCGCGATCCCGGCGCGTTTGGCCAGCTCGGAGAGGGAAAGGCCGGCGCGGGTGCGCTCCCGGCGGAGGGCGGCGGCGATCCAGTCGAGCG
The DNA here is from genome assembly GCF_018728545.1 of Streptomyces sp. ATCC 21386. Classification (NCBI taxonomy): domain Bacteria; kingdom Bacillati; phylum Actinomycetota; class Actinomycetes; order Kitasatosporales; family Streptomycetaceae; genus Streptomyces; species Streptomyces sp. ATCC 21386. Next base: position 796,083 of record NZ_JAAVVL010000001.1, on the reverse strand, counting down.
GGAGCCGGGACGGGGGCTTCGCTCCCGAGGGGGCTGCGTCGGACATGTCGTTCGCTCCAGAAGTACGATCGTTCGCCTTGACGAACAAGAGGGCTCCTGTTCATTGTAGAGAACATGCGTTCGCTACTCCGAACACCCCAGGTCCGTGACCCCGCGTTGTTCCGGGACGTCTCCCTCGTCTGCGCCGCCGGGGGTGTCGTAGGCGTCTCCTTCGGGGCGATCTCCGTGGCGGGCGGGCTGCCCGTGTGGGTGCCGGTGGTGATGTCGCTGATCGTGTACGCGGGGGCGGCGCAGTTCAGCGCGGTCGGGATCCTGTTGGCCGGAGGCGGACCGTTCGCTGCGGCGGCCACCGGGCTGCTGCTCAACACCCGCAACGCCGCGTTCAGCCTGGCGGTCGCCGACCTCCTGGGGCCGGGGAGGACCGCACGGTTCGTGGGCGCGCATCTCGTCACCGACGAGACGGTGGCCTTCGCCCTGGCGCAGAGCGATCCGGTACGGCGTCGGGTTGCGTTCTGGGTCTCGGGGCTCGGCCTCTTCACCGTCTGGAACGTGTGCGTCCTGGCCGGGGCCCTGGCCGGCACCGCGCTGGGCGACACCGCCTCGTACGGCCTCGACGCCGCCTTCCCGGCCGTGCTCGCCGCGCTGGTCCTGCCCGCCCTGCGGGAGCGGCCGCCCGTACGGCGGGCCGCGTCACTCGGGGCGCTGGTCGCGCTGGCGGCGACCGCGGTCACGCCCACGGGAGTTCCCGTACTGCTGGCACTGGCCGGGCTGCTGGTGTGGCGGGCGTCGCCGGAGGGAAAAAGCGCGGCGCACGGGAGGGCGTCATGAGCGACGGGGTCATCGGCGCGATGCTCGCGCTCGCCGTGGGGACGTACGCCTTGCGGCTCACCGGGCCCGTACTGCACGGGCGGGTGGAGATCCCCGTACGGGTGCGGGAGTTGCTGGCCGCGGCAGCCGTGGTGCTGCTGGTGGCACTGCTGGCCACGGGCGCCCTGACGGAGGGCGGTGCTTTCGCGGGGTGGGCACGGCCCGCCGGAGTGCTGGCGGGCGGGGTGCTGGCCTGGCTCAGGGCCCCGTTCGCGGTGGTGGTCCTGGGAGCGGCGGCGACCACGGCGGGGCTGCGGGCGCTGGGGGTCGGGTAGCGATCACAGCCGCGGCCCGGCGACAGCGCGCCCGAAAAGGGGCACGGGGAACTGCGCGACAAGCCCCGACGAACGACGGCCGGCGACCGACCTCAAGGCCCCCTCCCCTCCCTGCCCTCCCCCGGCCCGCCCTCAGGCGGCCCCCTCCGCGACCAGCGACTCCATGACCCGCCGCAGTCGGACGCCCCGCCCCAGGTCCGGTTCGAGCCCCTTCCCCCTCAGGAGCGCGGTCAGGGACGCCTGGACGACCTCCGCGCCCTCGGGGGCGACCCGCTTGGAGACCTCCAGCCACTCCAGAGGCTGGTCCGCTCCCACCGTGCAGTGCTCCACGGTCACTTCGTGGTGGTCCAGACGCACCCCGCGCCAGCGGACCGTGTGGACGGGACCGAGGACGTCGAGCGAGCCGAGGCCGACGTCGATGTCGGCGCAGTCGGCGAGGAAGGCACGCTGACGGTCGGAGAAGACGAGGTCCAGCGGCTCGGCACCGAGCACGGCGGCGTCCACGGCCGTACGTTCGCAGTCGGAGACGAGAGCGGCGGAGAGCACCCGGCGGTCGCCCGACCAGGCGCCCGCCAGGTGGAAGGAGTCCGGTCCCTGCTCACGGAAGCGCAGCCAACGTTCCGAGAGCCGGGACCGGCGACAGGGCCGCAATTCCGCGGTCGCGGCCCCGCCCCGCCCGCTCCCCGCCCGTAGGCGCAGGATCAGCCCCGCATCCAGAAGCGGCAGGTGACCTGGCGCCGTGGAGCGGGCGAGGGCCTCACAGAAGTAGACGCGGCGCCGGGCTCCCCCGGTGTCCGGCGCCAGCGCCCAAGTCGCGGCGGCCGTGCCCGCGCCCGAGAACGTCACCTTGATCTCGACCGAGTCGAGCCGGTCGGATTCCGAGGTGAGATCCCCGCGTCCCCCGGATGCCGGCATGGGCCGTCCCCCTAGTTCCGCGACCTGGTTCATTTCCCCTGTTTCCCTTGGTTCCTTCTGTTCCTTCGGTTCGTTCTGTTCCTTCGGTTCGTTCTGTTCCTTCGGTTCCTGCTGTTCTTTCGTTCTCCATTGAAGGCCCGGGGAGGCTCCCGTCGCTTCCGGGAAGTCCCTACATCTCCCCTGACAACTCCCCCTGGGGGATGATGGACGGGCGGGGCCGGGCACGGCGGGCACCAGGGGGTGGCGCATTGTTACGGGGACTCGTCGGTCGGGAGCGGGAACGCCGACTGATGGACGACCTGCTCGTGGCGGGTGGGGCGGGTGGGGCGGCACTGCTGTTGTGGGGCGAACCCGGTATCGGGAAGACCGCCCTGCTCGACTACGCGGCGGAGCGGGCGGCGGCCGGCGGCTCCGGCGCGGCCCCGGCCACGGTCCTGCGCGCCCGGGGCATCGAGACCGAGACCGTGCTCCCCTTCGCCACCCTCGGCGACCTACTGATGCCCCATTCGTCCCTTTTCAGGGAACTCCCCGGCGTCCAGCGCTCGGCCCTGGAGTCCTGTCTGGCCCTGAGCGGCGACCCGGCGGACCCGCCGGGCAACCCCTACGCCGCCTGCATGGGCGCCCTCAACGTGCTCGCGGCGCTCGGCGACGAGCGCCCGGTCGTGGTCCTCGTCGACGACCTGCACTGGGTGGATCCCTCCTCCCAGCGCGTCCTGCTCTTCGTCGCCCGCCGTCTCTCCAGCGAACGCGTCGCCCTGGCCCTGGGCTCCCGCGAGGACCACGGCGAGTCGGGGCCGCGCCGCAGCATCCCCACCGTGCAGGTGGGCGGGCTGGCGCCGGAGGAGTGCGCCGCCCTGCTGGAGGGCCGCGTGACCCCGAACGTGCTCGCCGACCTCGTACGCGTCAGCGGCGGAAATCCGCTCGCCCTGCGGGAGATCGCGGGCGCGCTGACGGACGAACAGGCGCGCGGGGAGCGGCCGTTGCTCGATCCCCCTCCCTCGGAAGTCACTTGGAGCGCGCCTGGGCGGCCCGGATCGACGGGCTGCCGGACACCGCCCGCCGGGCCCTGGTCGTGCTGGCCGCCAGTCGCTCGACGGCGGCGGGCCCGTTGCGCAAGGCCCTGGAGGCGGCCGGGCTCTCCCTCGACGCGCTCTCGCCCGCCGAGGAGGACGGCCTGATCACGGCCACGGCCGACGGGCTGGACTTCCACCACCCGGTACTGCGCGCGCTGGTGCTGGGCCGCGCCCCCCTCGCGCACCGGTACGCCGCCTTCCAGGCGCTGGCCGAGGTGAGCACCGGCTCGCTGCACGCCTGGTACCGGGCGTCCGCGACCCCCGGCCCCGACGAGGAGGCCGCGGCGGCGCTCGCCGACGCCGCCCGGGAGGCCCGTCGGCGCAGCGCCTTCGGCGAGTCGGCGCTGGCCTGGCGGCGCGCCGCCGAGCTCACCCCGGACCCCGCGCCGCGCGCCGACCGCCTCCACCACGCCGCCTCCGACGCCCTGCTCAGCGGGTCCCCGGCGGGCCCGCAGTGGTGCGAGGAGGCCCTGCGCATCACCCCCGACCCGGCCGTCCGCGCCGCCATCCAGGGCCTGTTGGGCCGAATGCACACCTGGAAGGGCGAGACGGCCCAGGCGTACGCCCTGCTCATGAACGCCGCCGACGCCGTGCGCGGCTCGGACCGCACCCGGGCCTGTCTGCTGCTGGCGGAGGCGACGGCCGCCGCGCGCCTGGACGGACACGTTCCGGCGGCGGTCCGGGTCGCGGAGGAGTCCCTCGCCCTCGCCTCCGAGACCGGGCCCGAACGCTGGTACAGCCTGTCGATGCTGGGCGGGGCCCTGATCATGTCCGGCCGTACGGCGCGGGGGCGCGAGATGCTGGAGGCCGCCGACCGGCACGGCGGCGGTGACCCCGTCCGCGACCAGCAGGTGTACGCGATCGCCGGGCAGGCCTGGAGCCGGGCGGAGGAGTTCGTCCGGGGGCGCCGGCTGCTCAACACGGCCGTGGAGTCCGCCAGGCGGCACAGCGCGGTGGGCGTGCTGGGCTTCACCCTCGCCGTACGCGGGGAACTGGAGACCCGGATCGGTCAATGGGCGTCCGCGCGGGGCGACTTGACGGAGTCCCTGCGCTGGGCGGAGGAACTGGGCCAGCTGACGTGCGTGAGCTACTCGCTGTACTGCCTCGCCCGGCTCGAGGCCCTGCGCGGTGAGCGGGTCGAGTGCGAGGAGCATGTGGCGCGGGCGCGGCGGGAGTGCGGGGCGTACGGCATCGGCTGCCAGGAGTTCCACATGACGGCGGTGCTCGGGCTGTCGGCCCTGGCCCACGGCGACCACGACGCGGCCGTCGACCAGTTGGAGCAAACGTTGTCACTGGCGGTCGAGCAGGGCATCGGGAACCCCGAGGTGGTGCCCTTCGCGGCGGACCTGGCCGAGGCGCACGTACGGGCGGGGAACGCGACGCGTGCCGCCGAGGTCGTGTCCTGGCTGGAGGAGCGGGCCCGGGAGACGGGCCTGGCGTCGGCGGAGGCGGCGGCTGCCCGGGTCCGGGGGCTGCTCGCGGGGACACCGGAGGAGGCGGAGGCGTTCTTCGGCGCGGCGCTCAAGGCCCACCAGCGGACGACGGGCCCCTTCGACTGGGCGCGGACCCTGCTGTGCGAGGCGGAGGTCCTGCGCCGCTACCGCCGCCCGGGGGCCGCGCGCGCCCCGCTGGCCTCCGCCCTGGCCTGCTTCGAACGGCTGGGCGCGGTGCCGTGGGCCCGGCGGGCCGCCGGTGAACTCGCGGCGGCGGGCGGCGTCCTCGGCACGGCCCGGTCCGCCGGCAGTGGTACCGGCGGCATGGGCGGCGCCCTGAACCAGCTGACCCCGCAGGAGTTCCAGGTGTCGCGGGCGATCGCCCGTGGCCTCAACAACACGGAGGCGGCGGCCTCGTTGTTCGTCTCCCGGAAGACGGTGGAGGCCCATCTCACCCGGATCTACCGCAAGTTGCACGTCCGCTCCCGGACGGACCTGACCCGGCTGCTCACGGCGGCCGACCTGGTGGATTGAGCCTGGTGGTCGAGTACGGGTACTCATGTGGGCGGTCACCGGCGACCGGCACGGTACCGCTATGCGATCGAGTTTCCTTGAAGTCCTTGCTGGCGGCGGCGCTCGGCGTCGTCGTCCTGGCCGGCTTCGGCACGCAGACGCTACCGCCGATCAGGCCTCGGCCGAACGGATCTCCACGGTCGGCGTCGCCGCGACGAGCGACGACGCGGAGTTCCGGTTCTTCGGGATGAATGAGCTTCTTCGAGCTGGCTACCGATCAGGTGACGGCTGACGAAGCACAACGAGCGCGGCCTCCGAGCTGTTGATCGAGATGTCTGACATCTCGATCACGTTGCCCGGGGGCCGCGTTGGTCATCTGTCCCGCCGCAGGAGCGGGCCGACGGACCCGGGTGTATCTCGCGGAGCACTTCGGTGCGGCGGTTACGGACGAGGGGAGCGCGGCCATGAGGCACCAGCTCCGGGACGCCTTCGCTCGCGGTCAGGAGTCCGCCGCGTGATCCATCACCACCTCGTGCTGGACGCTCCCTACTCCTGGTCCGCCTCCTGGCCGGGCCGCCGGTACACGAGCATGTCCATCTGTTCGGGAAAGTCAAAGTTGGATTCCACGTACTCTTCCAGGTCATGAACGAGTAGAAGTTCGTACTTCGAGAGCCCGTCAAGGCGATGGAAAACGTACCGAGCAAAATCCTCGGGGCTCTTCCATTCCGGATGTTCTGCCCGGAAGCGAATGTCGAGCAGCAGGGGGTGGGCCTCGAACACCGGCCACACCCACTCCCCTCCCGGCGGAAGCAGCATGACGTTGACGGCCGCTTCCTCGATCCCGATGTGTGAGAACTCGCCCGCCCCCCTCACCGGCGATGGCGCGCCAAGAATCGCCGCGACATCACCGGCAATCCGCCTCTCCCACGCCGTGTCGCTCTCGCCGGTCAACGGGGCGGCGTAGATCTCAAAGTCCGACATGCGGCCAGTCCAGCACAGGACAGCGCCTACTTTCCATACACGTCTCCGTCCCAGCGCCCCCAGGCCCCGAAGGACATGATGCCGCCGGTCTTTCCACCGACTGCCCAGACCCTCTGGAAATTCGGGCCGTTGGAGAAGGAACTCACCTGGCCCCGCACTGCTCTGGTGACGGTGTCCCGGTCGAGATCAGTGCCCCGCACATCCAGGAACACCGAGTCGACCCCCTGCTTGTGCGCCTTCTTGAGGCGCACCTGAACCGCGTTGCGGCTGGTCGGCGCCTTGAACTCGGACCGCTTTCCGCTGACCCATGCGTCGCCACGCCCGTCGGTGTCGTCACGGGACATCACCTTCGCTCCCCGGACAGCGAGGAAGATCGCCGTCTCGTACTCCTTGTCCGAGAAACCGAAGCCGTTCTGCTTTTTCCGCGTTCCCTCGTCCGCCCACGATTCGTCGATGTCGTACGCGGCGTCCGCCACGTCCTTCCACAGTTTCAGCTCGGTGAAGTCCTCCTTGCCTTTACAGAACGAGGTTCCTCCGTCCATACGAGCCATGCATGTGAACATCACGGCGTCGCCGGCCATGTCGATCTCGGCCGCGATCCCGAACGCTCCCTGGCGCATGTGGGCGAGCCTCGCCTCGGAGAGCTGCTTGGCCAGATCCTTGTCGCCGTAGTACTTCTCCTCGCTGTAGCCTCCGCCGACGCTGCCCGTGTCCACGAGCGCCGACTTGCCCCCGGGGGGCTGCGGCACGTCGTCGATCGGCTTCACCACGGGGTTGCCGTCGGAGTCCATGGGGAACAGCCCGCTGGGGTCGCTGTAGCCGATCGGGTTGTTGACCGAGTACGAGTAGGCGTTGAGATTCTGCGGCTGATAGGGAGTGCTCAGCGCGTCCGGGCTGAGGAACCGGCCGAGGGTCGCGTCGTACATCCGGGCGCCCAGGACGGACAGGCCCGTGGTGTCGTCCTCAGGCTTGCCCAGGAAGCCTCGGTCGGTGCTCGCCGGCAGGTCCGTGTCGCCGTTCTGGGCTCCGAAGGGCAGGTAGCGACGCCGTTGTGCGGTGCCCGCGGCCGCGTCGACGGTGAGCTGAGTCGACGCCTGGCCATCGGACATGATCCAGCTCAGTTTGCTCGTGGTCGAGTCCACCGCGGTGCGCGAGGCGACGACCACCCCATCGGCACCGTAGAAGCGCGTGGCCTTCGCGGCGGCGCCGGGTGCCTTGTGGACCTCGTGGCCCGAGAGGTACAGGACGTTGTCGGTCGGTGAGGTGCGCAGCAGGAGCACGCCGGCGGCGTCGTAGACATAGCCGGTGGTGGTGGCCCCGCTGGTGGCGGTGACCTGGTGCAGGGCGTTCCAGGCCAGCTCGGTCGTGGCGCCCTTCACGGTGCGGCTCTTCAGCTGGCCGACGACGTCGTACGTGTAACTGTCGGTACCTGTGGGCGTCTTCACCGTGGCGACAGCGTGCGGCTGTGCGGCGCCCGCGGTGTACGTCGACTGGTCGGCGGAGTAGCCGGGGTAGACGTAGTCGTAGACCTCGGCGCCGGTGGCGGTGGTGTTGGTGACCTTCTGCAGGTTACCGATGCCGTCGTAGGTGTAGTCGAGCTGGTAGGGATCCTGGCCGGTGGCCAGGTCGGTGGCGAAGGGACCGGCGCAGCCGGTCGCCGCCGCCGAGGTCCAGGCACGGGAGAGACGGTTCAGCTCGTCGTAGGTGTAGCACTGGTGCTGGCCGCTGATCCGGTCGGCGAGGTCCGTGGTCTGGCCCGCGTTGTCGCGGAGGTAGTCGTCGTTTTGGACGGTGCCCTTCGCGCTGGTGGTCGTGGTGATGTTCTTCAGCCAGCCGGTGCCGGTGGCGTCGTCGTAGGTGTAGGAGCGACGGGCAGTGGTGCCGGTCGTGGCCGTGGTGCCGTAGGTACGGTCGGTGAGGCGACCCAGTCTGTCGAAGCCGGTGGAGTCGACGTAGACCGTGTTGTTCAGATCGCTGGTGACCTTCTCCGGGTTGCCGTAGGCGTCGTACTGCGTGGTGACGGTCTCCTGCGGCAGGCCCCCGACAGCTGGATGGGTCACGCCGGTCTGCTGGCCTGCCGTGTTGAACGTGGAGACCGTCTTGTAGGTGCCCTGCAGGCCGCTTCCGTCGGTGGGTATCGTCGTCTGCGACTCGGTGATGTTGCCGTCGGCGTCGTAGGCGTTGACCGTGTTGGTGTACGCGTGGCTTCCCACGTACGCGGTGGACGTCGCGAGCGCTCCGACGCCGCCCTGAGCCGTGTCATACGTGTTGCGGGTCAGCACCGTCGACCCGTTCTGCACGGTGAGCGGACGGTTCAGAGCGTCGTAGGTGTAGGTCACGACAGTGCCGTTACCGTCCTTGACGGTCTCGACATTGCCGTTGCCGTCGTACGTCGTGGCGCCGACGCCGTTCGGGTCGCTGTCGAGGTCCTTGCCACCGGTGCGCTCGCCGAGCCAGTTGTAGGTGTGGGTGGTGAGGTTGCCCTTGGAGTCGGTGATCTTCGAGAGCAGACCGCTTCGGGTGTACTCGTAGTAAGTGGTGTACGTGGACGGGCCGAACTCGACGACTCTGTCGATCTCTCCGAACACGTTGGTGTACGTGTTCGTGCGCTCACCGACAGCGGGCATCGTGGTCGTGTAGTCGCCGTGGTAGTTGGTGCGCGTCTGGCCCTGGGTCTGGGCCTTGCCGTTCACCAGGACGCGGGACTCGGTGGTGCGGCCCGCGAAGTCGATGAGCAGGTCGGTGTAGGAGGGCAGGCCCTCCACGGTCGGCAGGACCATTCCCGAACCCGCGGCGTCCGAGTTGTAGAAGGCGGAGCTGGTGCCGGTGACATTGCCAGAGGTGTCGTAGCGGGTGGAGACGACGGTCCGGCCGGTACCGGTCGGCGCCGGACTCTGCGTCTCGCGAGTGCGGCCCAGACCGTCGAGGTACTGGTACGAGGTCGCGGTCTTCCCACTCGATTCCAGCAGGGTCTTCGTGGTCACCTTCGGCGGAACGCTGGAGACCAGGTCGGGCACGCCCTCGCTGTTGTCCGCCGTGGTGACCGTGTAGGTGTACTGGAGGGACGGCGTGCCGTCGGGGTACGCGGAGATTCGTGAGGGCTTGAAGACCTGGACCATGCGGCCCACCGAGTCGTGCACGATGCGCGTCGTCTGGTTGTTGACGTCCTGGACCCGGTACGGGCTCCCCCACAGCCGGGAGTACCAGGTCGTGGTCGACTGCGGTCCGGTCCCCGCGGTGGTGCCGTCCGGGTCGGGGGTGGTGACCTTGACGCCGTTCACCGGCCAGGACGTGGCCGGGGAGTACGTGGTCGTGGTGGTCTTCTGCCTGCCGTCCGTCGTGGTGAGCGTCCGGCCGGCCCCGTCGTACGTGGCCGTGCTCTCCCGGTAGGTGCTCGCGTCGGTGTACTTGCGCACCGCGGTGACGTTGCCGTCGCCCGGCTTGTTGGTGGCGACCGAGGTGGCGCCGTCGTACAGGGTCACCGTGTAGGCGTCCTGGTTGGACGAGGAGCGGGCCGCGCAGTCGGCGGCGTAGTGCCGGGTCTCGTCCGGCAGGACCATCCAGCGCTGGACCTGGGAGTCGGGGAAGTAGTCGGTGTTGTAGGCGCGGCCGTAGGTGGTGCAGCGGTTGTCGTCGGTGGCGGACAGACCCCAGTCGTTGGTGCGCAGGGGGAGGCCGTACTTGGTGCTGACCGCGTCGGCGGTGTCGTACTCGTCCTTGACGACGTGCTCGCGCCAGCCGGTGGAGGTCTTCTCGTGCGTCGTCGTCTTCGACTCACGGACGAAACGGGCGTCGGGCACGCCCTCGTACTGGGCGGTGACGTACGCCCAGTACTCGTGCCAGACCCGCTGGTGGGACTGGCCGGAGCCGTCGCGCTTGCTGGACTCCAGGGTCCTGCCCGCGAGCCAGGCCGAGTCGGTGACCGCCGGATTGCCGCTGTCGCCGTCGTCGACGGTGACGCTGCGCTTGGCCGACGGGTCGGTCTTGGAGGTGCGGTCGCCGTCCATGCCGCGGTACAGCCAGAGGTACGTGGAGGCCGCGTTGGACTTGGTGCCGGTGTGGACCTCGACCTGCTGGTAGCCGCGCCACTCGGTCCAGGACTCGTCCTCGTCCTTGGTCAGCGGGTCGTTGGGGTACGCCCAGGCGGGTTTGCCCACATAGTCGTACGTGGTGGTCATCACCGGGTCGCCGTCGTTGCCGGAGCCCGAGCCGGGGCCCGGGTCGACGCTGACCTCGGAGACCACGTACTTCTTGAACCAGCCCGTCCTCTCCTCGGTGGCGCCCTCCGGCACCCATCTCTGCTTGAAGCAGGCCTGGGTGTTGTTCGACTCCGAGGGCGGGTCGTCGATGTCGCAGGTGTCCTGGTCGTCGTAGTGGCGGTAGGTGACGTTGACGAACGAGCCGAGGTCGCCGTGGATCTGGGTGACGCGGCGGAAGTTGAGGACACCGCCGCCGAGCTGGTTGTCCCGCCACTCACCGTTGATGTTGATGGTGGGCAGGGTGATGTCGTCGCCGTCGCCGTAGCCCTTGCGCTGTACGTAGTCCAGCCAGAGCGTGTTGTCGACGGTGCCCTCGGGATTCGGCAGGCCGTACTTCATCTGGTACTGCATCGCCGGGTCCCACGGCGACGAGTTGTCGTCACGGACGAAGGTCTTGACATCCCACAGCATCTTCGTGGCGAAGAAGGTGGGCGAGTACGTCTCGCCGGTGATGGTCTTGCAGCCGCCGTCGGCGGCCGTGCCGTCGCACATCAGGTCGGTGGGGACGTCCGGGTACGAAGCGGCGTTGGAGGAGATCGCCGGGCAGGCCGCGGGCTCGCTCGCCAGCGGGTCCTTGTCCCCCATGCGCTCGACACAGCGGCCCACGTAGCGCAGATCGACCTTGGCCGGGAGCTGCGCGCCGGAGATCTGCGAGGCCCAGCCGTACTCGATGCGCACGGGGTAGGCGGCGGAGTCGTACGCACGGGCCTGGTCGGTGAGGAGCACGGACCGGTAGTGGTTCTTCTCCTTCTCGTAGAAGTAGGCGTTCTCCACCTCGTTGCGGTCGACGACCCGGTCGAGCTGCCAGCGGTAGGCCTGGGTCCGGACGCCGATGCCGCCGTCGTAGCCGGGCTCGCCCGCGTCGTTGCCGAACACGGGCACCGTCAGCACCGAGTCGGTGGCGCCGCCAGTGCGTTCGGAGCGGCCCCAGCCGAAGTAGTAGCGCATGCCGTCCTGGGTGGAGACGACCCAGTACTCGTCGTCGGAGCCGTGCCCGCCGGTCAGGTGCTGGACGCGCCAGCCCGGGTCGTCCTGGACGTGGTACGAACCGGTGCCGTTGCCGTCCTGGACGAGGGGGGAGGTGACGCCGTTGAAGCTCATGACGTACATCGCGCCGTCGACCTCGTTGGCCGCGTTCGGTGAGGCCCAGCACAGGTCGCCGACCCAGCCGGAGCCGGTTCCGTCGTCCTGGCAGCCACGGTAGCGTCGCTCGATGAAGCCGACACCGCCCAGTTCCCAACCCAGACCGGCCCAGTTGGCCTGGGTGTTCTGGGCGGAGGTCAGGCTGTCCACCGACTGCGAGTTGTACTCCAGCGACAGCGACGGCGCGCTGCCGGTGGGCGGCTTCGGGGCATCGATCGGCAGGTCGTAGGTGAACGCGCCGGAGCCCGCGGAGACGTTCCACGACCCTGAGGGCTTCAGGGACGAGGCGCGGTAGTCGCCCGCGTCGGAGGAGGAGCCGGAGGCCAGGGCGTACACCGTCGCCGAGGACGCGGTGGTCGCCAGGGTCGACCGGGACAGCTCCGAGCCCTCGTCGAGGGGGGAACGCTCGGCGGCCGGGTCGCCGTCGGCCTGCACCGTCGCGCTGAGGACGCCCTTGGCCACGTCGTTGGAGACGGGTATCGACTTCGCCTTGCCTGGCGCACAGCCCTTCGCCTTCGGCGTGGTCAGCGCGCACGCCGGCAGGGAGACCAGCCGCAGGCGGGAGGCGAAGTTGCCGCCGTAGGCGTACTTGAAGCCGGAGTAGTCGAACGTGACCTGCACCGGGCCGGCGGTGGCCGTGCCGTCCCGCCGGGTGACCTCGACGCCGAGTCCGATGCCGCCCACCGGCGACAGGCGCCCGTGGTCCAGCACCTTCACGTCCACCTCGGCGGGGACGGACGTCTTCGAGGACTGGGCGCGGAACTTGGCGGTCGCCGGGGCGGGGCCCACCGAGACGGCCCCCTTGCTCGCGCCGTCGGGGACGACGGGGACCCTCTTTCCGGTCCTCAGCCCGGCCAACGACACGCGCGCCTTTGCCGACTTGGGCCAGACAGTGCGGGCCGGCTTGGTCGGGGTGGTCTCCGCGCGGTCGCGCGGCACGCTCCCGGCGGCCTGGGCCGGGACGTTCGCCGGCTGCTTACGGTTGGCCTTCGAGGCCTCCGCGGCGGACGCCGCGCTCTCCACGGTCGGCGCCACGAGAAGCGACGCGGTCAACACCGCGACCAGTCCGAACGAGGCCCGTATGCCACGCCTGCTGCTGCCATGTCTGCGCGTCAGTCGCACGGACCATCCCCCACCCACCGGGCCGGGAAGCCCCGGCACAACCACGAACAGGACCCGTCGCACCGGGAGCGAACGCGTCGTTCGTCGCCAGCGATGCGATCAGGCCATCGGTGGACGCTAAATGGTCGTCCATCAGATGAGGTAGTCCCACATAATCGGATGATCCATATGAACCCTCACTTCACAGCACCTTTACAGATGTGACTTCCCTCACCTTCGGGAACTGGATCGCCATCAACCACCTGACCAGCGACGACGAGGCTGGTGCCGCGGGCGTCGGGATGGTTGAATCCAGCGGCTGTTTGCACACAACCAAGGGGGAGGGCTTCCAGCACATGAACGCGGACATGGGCAGATCCAGCCACGGACCGAACCGACGGCAGATACTCATGCGCGCCGCCGGCCTCACCGGCGCGGCGCTGCTCGGCTCGGCGGTCCTCTCCGGCGCCGGTACCGCGGCAGCGGCCGTGGCCACCTCCAAGCGCTTCGACCTCACCGACGGCTCCGACGAATGGTTCCGCGAGATTGTGTTGCAGGAGGTCCGGATCCTGCAGTCCTTCTCCTTCGACAACACCAACAAGCACCTCTACACGGCGCAGTTGGTGCAGGCCGGACGCCAACTCCCGGGCGAGACACGGACCTACACGGGCACGGAACGCGAGACGAACGGCGATCTGTGCATCACCCGCCTCGACTGGCGGGGCTACATCATCGGCCGCATGTACCTCAAGGGCTTCGGCCACGGTGTGTCCATCGCCGCCGAACCCTCCGGCAACGGCGCCTACCTGTGGACCGAAACCGCCTCCATACCGGACGGCGCGAACGTGGGCTACGGCACGAAGATCGCCCGCTTCAAGTTCGCCAACGGTGTCGTCCTCACCCCGGAATCGCACCGGGTGACGACGTACACCCCCGCACCGGGCTCCGACCACAACACCGTCGCCGTCGACCCCGTCAACAGCCGCCTCGCGGTCCGTCACCGCATCGGCGGCACCTGGAAGATCAACCTCTACGACCTGGCCACGTTCAGGTCCGGCACCTTCACCCCGCTGGCCTCCATCACCCAACCCTCCGTCCTCACCGGCGTCACCTTCCAGGGCTACACGACGCTCGGCCAGTACCTCTACACCATGGACGGCACCGCCTACACCTACGACTCGTCCGGCAACCGGACCAGCGACAGCAACACCTACGTCACCTGCATCGACTGGAACACCGGATCCGTCGTCCAACGCAGCCTCAGCAAAGCGGGCGAGAGCCTCTTCTACCGGGAGCCGGAGGGGATGGCCATCCAGATCCCCGACACCTCCAACCCGGCGGCGGCCCGACTCCACCTCGGTTTCGGCTCCGAGGAATCCCTGACGGCGACGGACAAGAAGGCCAGCTTCTACTACAAGGATCTGCTGGTCTGACGCGGTGGCGGGGCGTCGCGGTCGCCGAATTGCCGACCGCCACGCCCCGTCCGTCGTCAGGGACCGTCAGGGATTCTCGATGGTGATGAAGGGGTCCCACTGGAAGTAGCCCTGCAACTGGCGGTGCCGGTCCAGGATCTGGAAGGCGAAGTGGTAGACGACCTTGCCGACCCTCTTGACGGTCGTCCGCCAGTAATGGTCCTGGTAGTTCTGCGTCACGAATTCCGGCCTGCCCTCGGAGCCTTCCTTCGGCAGCGGGTAGACGCCGTCGATCACTTCGATCTCCGGTGTCCGGATGAGCTGGTGACCGGGGTCGCTGCTCACGTATTTGTACAGTAACGCCTTGTATTCGCTGCCGAGCGACAGGGTCGTCTCCCGCCACCTGATGGTGTCCCCGGGTTCGGCGCGGAGATTCAGCTCGGCCCCCGACGTGCCGACGATGTGGTCGTGGCGGGTGGTCATGTAGATGAGGCTCTCGTCGGCGTAGGTCGGCGCGTCGGGATTCCTCGACGCGTTGGGATACCGCTCGACGAGCGTGGCCGCGTCGAACGCGATCAGGACGTTGAGATCAGCCATTACCTGTTCCTTCCGTGCCTCGGGACGGGACCTCGTGCGCCGTCGCCCGTGGATGGTCGGTCATGGTTCGAAATCGTAGATATGCCGAAACGATTTCACTGATGCCCGCACGAGCAAAGTCCGGAAAACACCGATCGCCTTTCTTGACGGATTTTCGGCTTGCTCACCTTTACTCACCGGGGCCGGAGTTCCACCAGAGACGGAAGGGAGAGATGACGAACCGGAGGCAGAGAATTCACGGACGGAATGTGGCCGTCCTGAGCAGGTGACGAAGAAGGCTCGGCCCCGATTTTCCGGCGCCGTCCTTTCGTTGGCCTTTTCGACACGGATCACCCCGACGGCGTCACGCCAGAACCGAGGTTCCGCCCACGACCGCAGAAACGTGCCGTCGGGGGCGGCGGACTCAGCGGCGTTCTTTGAAATGCACACCGACGAAGAGGGCCCCGATCACGCAGCTGAGTGTTCCGGCCCGGACGAAGAGCTCTCCACCGTCGGCGTCCGGCACCCCCGGTACGTCCCAGCCCAGCCACCGCACGCACACCCATGCGTACGCCCACCCGGCCGCCCCGAGGGCGGCGAAGGCCAGGGCGACCTTCCCGTTGGCCGAGGCGGGAAGGGAACGGAGGTCGGCCACCACCCGTCGTACGTCGAGGGGTTCCGCCTCACCTCGGCGCGCTCTCAGATGCCGCTCGTGGAGGCCGAGGAGCAGGAAGCCGACGAGGCACATGGCCACCGAGGCGGTGAAGAGGTGATCGGTGACGTCGTCGTCCCGTCCCGAGGAGGTGAAGGTCCGCACCGTGGACCAGCCCCCCGCGGCGACGGTCAGGAGTGTGCAGGCGGTGTAGAGCCTGCCCCAGGGCGAGGAGTGCAGGTGCGCGACGCGTCTTCGGATCATGTGGTCGTACAGTAACGGCCTCGATTGTGCGGGAAAGGCGGGGGACGATGACGAAGCGGGGCGTTCTGCTGGGCTGGGGTGGGCTGGTGGTCCTGCTCGGGGTGGGTGTGGGCGTGTGGTGGGGCTGGTTCCGGGCGCCGTACGCGCTCGCCGACTCGCCCTCGGTCCAGGTGACCGTGCGGGCCGCGAAGTCCGAGTATCCCTATACGCGGGAGACCGCCGAGGAAGTCGACACCCTGGTGCGGGTCTATGTCCAGCGGCTCAAGGCCGGTGACGTGGAAGGGCTGATGGAGCTGGCCGGGCCCGCGTACGAGGGGGCCCGGGGTGCCGCCTACGAGCAGGTGCGGGAGTTCGGCGAGGGCGCGCGCGGCCCTGTCGATGTCACCGTGCTGGAGGGCGACGTCGACTACTTCAACCCCGTGCGGCTGACGTACGACCGGACCGGGCAGGAGCAGGAGTTGCTCCTGGTCAAGGACGACGGGTACTGGTGGGTCGGGCTGGGAGAGGGCGACCCGGCCGCGGGGATGTAGGGGGCCAGGGACCCCTAGTTCTCGTACAGCCCCTCGATCTCCGTCGCGAAGGCCTTCTCCACGACCTCCCGGCGTAGTTTCATCGACGGCGTGAGGTGGCCCGCCTCCTCGCTGAAACCGTCGGGGACGATTCTGAAGCGGCGGATGGACTCGGGACGCGAGACCAGGCGGTTGGCCTCGTCCACCGCGCGTTGCAGGACGGCCCGCAGATCCGGGTCCTCGGCCAGCCGGTCGACGGGCATGTCCTGCTTGGCGTTCATCTGGGTCCAGTGGCTGATGCCCTCGGGGTCCAGGGTCAGCAGCGCGGTGACGTACGGGCGGCGGTCACCGATCACCATGGCGTGGGCGATGAGGGGGTGGGAGCGCAGCCAGTTCTCCAGCGGCGCCGGGGCCACGTTCTTGCCGCTGTCGGTGACCAGGATCTCCTTCTTGCGGCCGGTGATCGTGAGGTAACCCCCGTCGTCCAGGTGACCGATGTCGCCGGTGGCGAACCAGCCGTCGGGCCCCGCGGGGACGACGCCGCCGGCCTGCGGGTCCCAGTAGCCGCGGAAGATCTGGCCGCCGTGCAGCAGGATCTCGCCGTCGGCGGCTATCCGGACCCGGGTGCCGGGGAGGGGACGGCCGACCGTGCCCAGACGGGGCCGGTCCGGCGGGGTCACGGTGACGGCGGCGGTCGTCTCCGTCATGCCGTAGCCCTCGAAGACGTCGATGCCCGCGCCCGCGTAGAAGGCGGCCAGCCGGCGGCCGAGCGGGCTGCCGCCGCAGATGACGTAACGGACCCGGCCGCCCAGCGCCTTGCGGATGCGCCGGTAGACCAGCGGGTCGTAGAAGGTGCGGGCCGCCTTCAGGAAGGCGGACGGGCCGGGCCCGCTGCCGTGCTGCTCGGCTTCCAGGGCCTCGCCGTAGCGGCGGGCCACGGCGGAGGCGCGGTCGTACGAGGAGGCGCGGCCCATGCGTTCGGCGGAGGCGCGGGCCGTGTTGTAGACCTTCTCCAGCACATAGGGGATGACCAGCAGGAACGTCGGGCGGAAGGACTTGAGGTCGGCGAGGAGGTCCTCCGTGCGGAAACTCGGCGAATGGCCGAGGCGCACCCTCGCCCGCATACAGCCGATCGCGACCATGCGGCCGAACACATGGGCGAGCGGGAGGAAGAGGAGGGTGGAGGCCTCCTCGTCCGTCCTCGCGCGGAAGATGGGGTAGAGCAGGTCGATCGCGTTGTCGACCTCGGCGCAGAAGTTGCCGTGGGTGAGCGCACAGCCCTTGGGGCGGCCGGTCGTGCCGGAGGTGTAGATCAGGGTCGCCAGGGTGTCGGGACCCAACACCCCACGCCGTACGGCCACTTCCTGGTCCGACACGTCACGGCCCAGCTCGGCGAGCCGGTCCAGGTGCTCCTTCTCGAAGACCCACATATGGCGCAGGTCGGGGATGCGGTCGAGTTCGGGGCCGAGGGCGGCGGCCTGGGCGGCCGTCTCGACGGCGAGGGCCACCGCGCCCGAGTCCTGGAGGATCCAGCGGGTCTGGAAGACGGAGGAGGTGGGGTAGACGGGGACCGTGACCAGGCCGGCCGCCCATGCCGCGAAGTCCAGGAGGGTCCACTCGTACGTCGTCCGCGCCATGATCGCGATCCGGTCGCCCGGCATGAGGCCCTCGGCGATCAGGCCCTTCGCCAGCGCGAGCACCTCGGCGGCGAAGGCGGCGGCCGTGACATCCCGCCACCGGCCGTCGTCCTCTCCGTCCGCCCCGCCGTGCTTCCGGCTGAGGACGACCGAGTCGGGGGCGTGCGTCGCGTTGTCGAACGGGATGTCCGCGAGCGAGCCGTAGGTCACGGGCTCGGCGAGCGCGGGGACGTACGCCTCCCGCACGATGCCGTCCAGCCGCTTCAACTCGGGTTCCACCGGGGCGGGTTCGGCGCTTTCGAGGTTGGACACGGGCGGCTCCTGGGCGTTCGGTGTGTCCGGATCGTACGGGGTTGGTGTGTGAGGTTCGTGTGAGTGTGGCGATGGTCCGGAGATGGAACCGGGCCGGGGATGTGCAGTGTCGCGGACCGCCCGGCCATGGCTGCACCGCAGGTCAAGGGCGTGCCAAGTTACCTGAGGGTCGCCCAGTTCCCGGGGTGCGCGGGAGGTCCGACCGGCCCTTACCTCGGGTAACCTGACTGTGGAGTAAGGAAGTGGAGCAAGGAACCGGAATCCGGCGCGGGAGCGGAGCCCGGCGCGGGGAAAGGGAGACCGTCCGATGCACACCGTCACCCTCACACGACCGCCCTCCCTCGGCCCGCTGCTCGCCAGGGGCGCCCTTCTCTCGCCGGGCAGGAGCCGCAGGCTCCCGCGCGCGGCGGCCACCGGGTTCGTCTCCCCGTCCCGGTTCCCCCGGCTGGTCCTGCCCGGCGTCCGCATCGACCTCGCGCGGCTCGCCGCGTACGAGCGGGTCTGCGGGTTCCCCACCGGGGAGGACGCCGTTCCGCTGACGTATCCGCATGTCCTCGGGTTTCCGGCGACCATGCGGATCATGGCCGGGCGGGACTTCCCGTTGCCCCTGCTCGGGCTCGTGCACACGTCGATCGAGATCACCCGACGCCGACGGCTGCCCGCCACGGGGGTGTACGAGATCACCGTGTACGTCGCCGAGTTGACGCCCCACCGACGCGGCACCGAGGCGGCGGTCGTCACGGAGCTGCGGGACGGCGCGGAGGCGGAAGGCAGGGCCGGGATCGCGTGGGAGTCCCGCAGCACGTACCTCGCCCGGCACCGGCGCGAGCGGGAGGAGCCTGGTGAGCGGGGAGCCGGGCGGGCGGGGGCGAGCGAGAGCGGGCCGGCGGGAGCGGGCGAGAGCGGGCCGGCGGGGGGTGCGCGGCAGGGGGTGCCTGTTGCCGTCGAGTGGCGGTTGGGTGGGGATGTGGGGCGGCGGTACGGGGCGGTGTCCGGTGACCGGAACCCGATCCATCTGCATCCGCTCGGCGCCCGGCTGTTCGGCTTCCCCCGGGCCATCGCACACGGCATGTGGACCGTGGCCCGCTGCCTCGCCGAGCACGGTGCGCCTCCGGCGACCCTCGTCCGGGCGGAGTTCCGGGCGCCGGTGCCGTTGCCGGGCACGGTGACGTACACGGCGGACGGGCAGGCCTGGGGTGGGTTCGAGCTGCGCGGTAGCGCTGCCGCTGGGCCGGGCGAGACCCCCGGATCAGGTGGGCCTGGGGGTACGGGCGGCGGGCGGGTTCACGTGAGGGGGCAGGTGTATCCGCTGGTGGGCTGAGCGTGTGGGTGAACGTGGGTGCGTTTGCCGGGTGCGGGTGCGGTGCCGGGTGCCTTGCCGGGTGCGGGTGCGGTGCCGGGTGCGGGTGCGGTGCCGGGTGCCTTGCCGGGTGCCTTGCCGGGTGCCTTGCCAGGTGCGGGTGCGGTGCCGGGTGCGGGTGCGGTGCCGGGTGCGGGTGCGGTGCCGGGCGCGGGTGCGGTGCCGGGTGCGGGTGCGGTGCCGGGTGCGGGTGCGGTGCCGGGTGCGGGTCCCGTGGGGCTTTTCGCGCAGTTCCCCGCGCCCCTGAAAAGCAGGGGCTGCGCCCCATGCTTTTCACCCCGGCGCCACCCCACGGCACCCTCGCTCACCCACCCCAGGGCACCCGCCCCCACCTCCCCCGCTCACACCGCAGCCGGCGGTGTCCACGGACGCCCCTCCATCAGGTCTCCCAGGCCCGCCCACGCGAAGTTCATCAGCGTCGTGGCGGCCTGGCGTGCGGTGACGCCGGGGGTGGCGTTGGCCCAGGCGGCGAGGGCCTCGGCGGCGCCGACGAGGCCCTCGGCGAGACCGGCGACCTCCCGCTCCGGCAGGGACGGGTCCCGGCGCGCCTCCCGCGCGGCGACCAGGATCAGCCCGGTCACGAACGCGACCATCTCCTCCCGCATCGCCGCCACTTCGGCGGCGAACGGCTCCCCGTGCGTACGGGCCTGGAGGTGCAGGACGGCCCAGGCGTCGGGGTTGCGCGCGGTGTGCGTGAAGAACGCCCCCAGCCCGTCCCAGAGTTGGCGGTCGGCGGGCAGTTCGGGGTCGACACTCGCCCGTACGGCCGTGGTGAGCGCCTTGGCCTCGCGGCGGATGCAGGCCGTGAAGAGGTCTTCCTTGGAGTTCAGGTACAGGTACACCAACGGCTTGGACACGCCCGCCAGTTCGGCGATCTCGTCCATCGAGGCCGCCCGGTACCCCCGCTGGCCGAACGTCCGCACCGCCGCGTCCAGCATTTGCTGTTCCCGTACCGCACGAGGCATCCGTTTGCTCTTCACCGCACCCATGCGGGCAAGCGTACGGTTCCGACGCCGGGGACGGACCTGGGCGTCGGGCGGTTGATCCCTGTGACGAGTCTCTACGACGCCGCTACGAGGCCTTGCCGGATCCCGACTGGACGGCGGCCGTGTCGCCGGACTCGCGGGCCTCGTCGGCCCCGGCAGCCGTGTCGGCCTCTGCGGCGGTCTCGGCGGTGGCCTTCGCGCGCGGGCTCCGGGCCGCGTCGTCGATCTCGTCCTCCTGGCTGCGGTTGGCCGCGAGGTTGGACTTGACGCGGCCGATGGAACGGTCGAGACGGGGGGCGATCTGCGCGGAGGCGCGGTCGCGCTCCTTGCGGAGGGCGACGAAGCTGATCGGCGCGGAGACCAGGAGCGCGAGGACGACCATCCACATGCCGTTGGACGCGCCGAGGCCGCGCGGGGCGACGCCGGAGTAGACGAGGGCCCAGACGACCACGAAGCAGCCCACGAAGATACCGAGGCGCATCAGTGTGTAGCGGAGCATCTCAATCCACTCTTCCGTTTCCGTTCCGGACGTTCTCGAAGACCGTCGTCCAGTGAAGCACGATCGGGGGGCGATCTTGCACGGGGGTGTTGGCCCGGCTCACGTCAGGGGCAGAAGCATCGTGATGTCGTCGCGGTGGTCGTCGGGGGCCACCCGTATGGCGCCGGGGACCCTGCCGACCTCCTTGTAGCCGCAGGAAGCGTAGAAGTGCTCCAGGCCGAGGCCGCCGCGGCAGGTGAGGCGGATGGCGTCGATGCCGTCGAAGCCGCGGGCCGCGGTCTCGGCCGCCCCCATGAGGTCGCGGCCGTAGCCCTTGCCCTGGTGGGAGGGGTGGACCATCACCGTGTAGAGCCAGACCCAGTGGGTCATCAGGCGGTGGGTGTTGAAGCTGAAGAAGGCGGTGGCGGCGGGGGTGCCGGTGTCGTCGAGGCCGAGGAGGAGGCGGTGTCTGCCCTCCGCCATGGCGGTCAGGTGCTTGAGGAGTTCCGGGCGGATCGCTTCGCGGGTGGTCGGGGGGACGAAGCCGACGGCTCCGCCGGTGTTGGTGACGTCTGTCCAGAGGGTGAGGATGCCGTCGTGGAGGGTGGGGGTGAGGGGTGGGTCGAGGTGGAACGTAAGGGGCATGAGGCGACCGTAGTCATTACGTGGGACTCGTCTCAAGAGGGTTCTCCGCCCCCGCCGCCCCTACCCGTCCCATCCTCACAAGGGGCTGCGCCCCTTCGACCCCCAGACGTCCGTCCGGTGGGGGCTGGTCGCGCAGTTCCCCGCGCCCCTTGAGGGCCTACGGCCACTCAGGGGCGAAAAGCACGGGGCGCAGCCCCTGCTTTTCAGGGGCGCGGGGAACTGCGCGAGAAGCCCCACGCACCCGCACCCGCCCACGAACCGGCCCCCTCAGACCCGCATCGGCTGCGGGGACTCCCGGCGGGCCGGGTCCGGGCCCTCGTACTCGCGGATGATCTCGTACCTCGTGTTGCGTTCCACGGGGCGGAAGCCTGCGTCGCGGATGAGGTCCAGCAGGTCCTCGCGGGTCAGCTTGTTCGGCGTGCCGTAGTTGTCCGCGTCGTGGGTGATCTTGTACTCGACGACCGAGCCGTCCATGTCGTCCGCGCCGTGCTGGAGCGCCAGTTGCGCGGTCTGGACGCCGTGCATGACCCAGAAGACCTTGACGTGGGGGACGTTGTCGAACAACAGCCTCGACACCGCGAAGGTCTTCAGCGCCTCCGCGCCGGTCGCCATCTGGGTACGGGCCTGCAGCCTGTTGCGGACCTTGCCGTCCTTCACGTCCACGAAGTCGTGCTGGTAGCGCAGGGGGATGAAGACCTGGAAGCCGTTCGTCTCGTCCTGGAGCTCACGCAGGCGCAGGACGTGGTCGACCCGGTGGCGGGGCTCCTCGATGTGGCCGTACAGCATGGTGCACGGGGTCTTGAGGCCCTTCTCGTGCGCCAGGCGGTGGATCCGCGACCAGTCCTCCCAGTGGGTGCGGTGGTCCACGATGTGCTGCCGGACCTCCCAGTCGAAGATCTCCGCGCCGCCGCCGGTGAGGGATTCGAGCCCCGCGTCGATCAGTTCGTCCAGGATCTCCGACGCCGTCAGACCGCTGATCGTCTCGAAGTGGTGGATCTCCGTGGCCGTGAAGGCCTTCAGCGAGACGTTCGGGAGGGCGGCCTTCAGCTCCTTCAGGGAGCGCGGGTAGTAGCGCCACGGGAGGTTCGGGTGCAGGCCGTTGACGATGTGCAGCTCGGTGAGGTTCTCGCCCTCCATCGCCTTGGCGAGCTTCACCGCCTCCTCGATGCGCATCGTGTACGCGTCCTTCTCCCCCGGCTTGCGCTGGAAGGAGCAGTACGCGCAGGAGGCGGTGCACACGTTGGTCATGTTGAGGTGGCGGTTGACGTTGAAGTGGACGACGTCACCGTTCTTCCGCGTCCGCACCTCGTGCGCCAGACCGCCCAGCCAGGCCAGGTCGTCCGACTCGTACAGCGCGATGCCGTCCTCGCGGGTCAGCCGCTCACCGGAGCGGACCTTCTCCTCCAGCTCGCGCTTGAGCCCGACGTCCATGCCCACACCTTTCACCGACCGACCGAACGACCTCGTCAACCCTACGTCCACTCCTCTACTGCTCCTCCTCCGGCAGCTCACCCACCCGGTTCTCCCACTTCGTGGAGAGGATGATCGTCGTACGGGTGCGGGAGACGCCCTTGGTGCCGGAGAGCCGGCGGATGGTCTTCTCCAGACCGTCGACGTCGGGGGCGCGCACCTTGAGCATGTACGAGTCGTCGCCCGCGATGAACCAGCAGTCCTCGATCTCGGCCAGTTCCCGCAGCCGGTCCGCCACGTCCTCGTGGTCGGCGGCATCGGAGAGCGAGATGCCGATGAGCGCGGTCACGCCGAGGCCGAGGGAGGCCGCGTTCACGGTGGCGCGATAGCCGGTGATGACGCCGGCCGCCTCCAGCCGGTTGATGCGGTCGGTGACACTGGGTCCCGACAGTCCGACGAGGCGTCCCAGCTCCGCGTAGGAGGCCCGGCCGTTCTCCCTCAGGGCCTGGATGAGCTGCCTGTCCACCGCGTCCATGCGATCGGTTGCCTTCCGCCTAAGAATTGCGTTGTGGGTGTTGGGTGTTCGGTGATGCCCGGTCATGTATGACGAGACGCGAGCGGTGCGGTCGAGGTCACCTGTGGGACTCGCGTGCCCGGCCGACCTCGCCCTCCCAGCGCCGGTACAGGGTGTGCGGGACGCCCGCCGCGTCCAGCGCCCGTCCGGCGACGAAGTCCACCAGGTCCTGGATGTGTGTGGCCCCCGCGTAGAACGCCGGCGACGCGGGCAGTACGGTCGCGCCCGCCTCGTCCAGGGTCACCAGGTGCCGCAGGGTCTGCCCGTTCAACGGGGTCTCGCGTACGGCGACCACGAGCCGGCGGCCCTCCTTGAGGGTGACGCTCGCCGCCCGCTGCAACAGGTCCTTGGAGAGTCCGAGGGCCACGCCCGCGACGCACGCCGTCGACGCGGGGACGATCAACATCCCCTTGACGGGGTACGAGCCCGAGGACGGTCCGGCGGCCAGGTCACCGGGGTTCCAGTACCGGACCCGGTCGCCGTGGTCACCGTCGAGGTCCACGGCGAACGTGCCGGGCTTGCCGTCCGCGCCACGGGACAGCCATTCCCGCAGGTCGTCGTGCCAGTGCGCGTCCCGGAAGGCGATGCCCGTCTCGTCGAGCAGGGTCAGCCGCGAGGCCCGGGACACCACGAGGTCGACACTCTCGCCCGCGGCGAGGAGCGCGCGCAGCACGGCCGCGGCGTATGGGGTGCCGGATGCGCCGGACACCCCTACGATCCAAGGCGTACGCGGCGTCTTCCCTGGCTTGACTGGGTTCACGACACCGAGCCTATCCGGCGCCGCGCGGTGGGAACCGGCCAAGGGGGCCCGGCCGTTTCCACGAAGGACGGGTGAGGTCGGGACGGGGGTTCGACATGGCGGGTGGAGTGCGCGGGACACTGGGGCCCGAGCGGCAATGGTCGCGCGGGGACCGTGCGAAGGCGGCGGCCAAGCTGATGGTGGGCTGGGTAGCGCTGCTGTGGATCCTGGAGGTCGTCGACATGGCGACCGGCCACGCCCTGGACGACTTCGGGATCGTGCCGCGCTCGGTGCCCGAGCTGGTCGACGTGGTGCCCGCCTCGTTCATCCACTTCGGCTTCGGCCATGTCGCGGCGAACAGCGTGCCGCTACTGGTGCTGGGGTTCCTCGCGGCGCTGGGCGGACTGCGCCGCTTCGCCGCCGTCTGCGCGCTGATCATCGTCGCGGACGGGCTGGGGGTCTGGCTGATATCCCCGGACAACACCAACACCGCCGGTGCCTCCGGCGTCGTCTTCGGGCTCTTCGGTTTCCTCGTCGTCACGGGCTTCGTCGAGCGCCGGCTGCTCGGGGTCGCGGTGGGTGTCCTGGTGGCGGCCGTCTGGGGCGGCGCGATCCTCGGCGGCATCGCCCCGAACGCGACCGGGATCAGCTGGCAGGGCCATCTGATCGGGCTGGTGACGGGCGTGGTGGCGGCGTTCTTGTTCCGGCGGCGAGAACCCCGCGGGGCACTCAGCGCGTAGGGCGCGCCTTCGGGTCCACGGGGAGACGACCGGTGGCGAACGTCAGCTTGCCCAGCGGGGAGTCCACGGTGAGGTCGGTGCCGTACGGGATGGTGTCCCGGCCCCGGTAGCCGTCGGGGCCGGGGTTCCACATCGTGACACAGTGGCCTTGGAGCGGGTCGAGAATCAGGTAGTTGGCGATGCCCCGGGAGGCGTACCAGCGGGGTTTGACCTCGTAGTCGCGTCGGACGCTGCTGGGCGAAACCACCTCGGCCACAAACTCGATCAGGTCGGGCGCGTACTCACTGCGGTTCTCGTCCTCCGCCTCGGCGGGAATGACCGCAAGGTCGGGGCAGAACTCGTTGTCGTCGTCGAACGGGAAGGCCACATCGCTCACCAGCGCCCAGCCGGGCGGCAGCTGATCCTCCACAAGGGCCCACAACCGCTGGATCGTCTTCCCGTGGAACGGCTTGACCGGGTTCATCACGATGCTGCCCTCGACAATCTCCGTCAGATAGCCGGGGAACATGTCCTCCAGCTTGCTGAGCTGCGAGTGCAGGCGGTCAAGGTCCGAGACGGTCACTGTGGCCTCCCTTGGGTCCTGCCCTCGATGGTAGGCCGCACCGTATTCAGAGGGTCAGACCTCGAACCAGAAGATCCAGCAGCGCGCACACGAACAGGGCAATGCCGATGAACCCGTTGACGGAGAAGAACGCGCGGTTCAGGCGGGACAGGTCGTGCGGGCGCACGATCGTGTGTTCGTACACGAACGCACCCGCGACGATCGCAAGGCCCAGCCACAGGAACGCGCCCGCGTCGGTGAGGACCGCGTACCAGACGAACAGGGCCGTCGTCAGCGCGTGGCAGACCCGTGCCGCCCAGACCGCCGCCGGGATGCCGAAGCGGGCCGGGACCGACAGCACGCCGGACTCACGGTCGGAGTCGACGTCCTGGCAGGCGTAGATGAGGTCGAAGCCGCCGATCCAGACACCGACGGCCAGACCGAGGACGACCGCCTCCCAGGACCACTCCCCCGTGATGGCGAGCCAGCCGCCGACCGGGCCCATGGCCTGGGCGAGACCGAGGATGGCCTGGGGGTAGTTCGTGAAGCGTTTGCCGTACGGGTAGACCACCATCGGGATCACCGCGACGGGGGCCAGCGCGAGGCAGAGCGGGTTCAGCAACGCCGCCGAGCCGAGGAAGATCACGACCGCGATCAGGGCGCCGGTCCACGCGTGCTTGACCGACATCGCGCCGGTCACCAGCTCGCGGTGCGCCGTGCGCGGGTTCCGCGCGTCGATCTCGCGGTCGATGATCCGGTTGACCGCCATCGCGAACGTCCGCAGGCCCACCATGCAGATGGTGACCAGGAGCAGCCGGACCCAGTGGATGTTGCCGTCCAGCCGGAACATGGCCGTGAGCGCGGCGATGTACGCGAAGGGCAGCGCGAAGATCGAGTGTTCGATCATCACGAGGCGGAGGAAGGCCTTGGTGCGGCCCGGTTGCTGCGGAATGGCCGCCGACGCGCTGGTCACAGGCCGTACTCCTTCCAGCGGCGGTCGACGAGCGCCGCCGTGGCCGGGTCGGACTCGACCATGTCGGGCCAGCCGCCGTCCCGCGTGTAGCCCTCCTCGATCCACTTCTTGGTGGCGTCGATGCCCGCCTTGCCTCCCCAGAACTGCTGGTAGGAGGCGTGGTCCAGATGGTCCACAGGGCCCTCGACGATCGACAGGTCACGGGAGTAGTCCGTGTTGCCCAGCGCCCGCCAGGCGACCTCGTGCAGGTCGTGCACGTCGCAGTCGGAGTCGACCACCACGATCAGCTTGGTCAGGGACATCATGTGGGCGCCCCAGATCGCGTGCATGACCTTCTGCGCGTGCTTGGGGTACTTCTTGTCGATCGAGATGATCGCGCAGTTGTGGAAGCCGCCCGCCTCGGGGAGGTGGTAGTCGACGATGTCCGGGACGATGATCTTGAGGAGGGGGAGGAAGAAGCGTTCCGTCGCCCGTCCCAGCGGTCCGTCCTCGGTGGGCGGCCGGCCGACCACGATCGACTGGAGCAACGGCCGCTTCCGCATCGTCACGCAGTCGATCTTCAGCGCGGGGAACGGTTCCTGCGGGGTGTAGAAGCCGGTGTGGTCGCCGAACGGGCCCTCGGGGAGCATCTCGCCGGGCTCCAGCCAGCCCTCGATCACGACCTCGGCGTTCGCCGGCACCTGGAGCGGCACCGTCTTGCAGTCGACCATCTCGATCCGCTTGCCCGCGACGAACCCGGCGAACAGGTACTCGTCGATGTCACCGGGGAGCGGGGCGGTGGAGGCGTAGGTCACGGCGGGCGGGCAGCCGAAGGCGATGGCGACCGGCAGACGTTCGCCGCGCTTGGCGGCCACCTGGTAGTGGTTGCGGCTGTCCTTGTGGATCTGCCAGTGCATGCCGATGGTGCGCTTGTCGTGGCGCTGGAGGCGGTAGAGGCCGAGGTTGCGCACGCCGGTCTCGGGGTGCTTGGTGTGGGTGAGCCCCAGGTTGAAGAAGGAGCCGCCGTCCTTGGGCCAGGTGAACAGCGCGGGCAGCCGGTCCAGGTCCACCTCGTCGCCCTGGAGGACCACCTCCTGCACGGGCGCGCTGTCGGCCTTCACCTTCTTCGGCGGGACGTGCGCCATCGCGCCGAGCTTGCCGAACGCCTCGCGCACGCCCACGAAGCCCTGGGGCAGTTCGGGCTTGAGCAGGCCGCCGATCTTCTCGCTGATCTCGCCGTACGACTTCAGACCGAGCGCTTTCAGCAGGCGGCGGTCGGTGCCGAAGACGTTCATCGCGAGGGGCATCGAGGAGCCCTTCACGTTCTCGAAGAGCAGGGCGGGGCCGCCGGCCTTGTTGACCCGGTCGACGATCTCCCCGACCTCCAGGTAGGGGTCGACTTCGGCCTTGATGCGCTTGAGATCGCCCTCGCGCTCCAGTGCGCGGAGCAGGGAGCGAAGATCGTCGTAAGCCATGGGGTCCAGTATCCCCGAGGGGCTACCCTGACCCCGTCACGGGGCCCGAGCACGGCCCCGATGTCACTTCCACCGCTTCCAGGGGGCCGTTCCATGCTCAGGCTGTTGATGTACCTCGTGCCGTTGGCGCTGACCATCTACGCGTTCATCGACTGCCTCAACACGCCCGAGGACGAGGCGAAGCACCTGCCGAAGATCGCGTGGGTCTTCATCATCCTGCTCTTCTGGATCGTCGGCCCGATCGCCTGGCTCGCCGCGGGCAAGCTCCGCAACGCGCCGGCCGGCGGCCGCACGCCCTCCGAGTGGCACCGCAACCACCGCACGCAGTACGTCGCGCCCGACGACAACCCCGAGTTCCTGAAGTCGCTCGCCGAGGACAACAAGAAGGACGAGTCGCTGCTCAAGAGCTGGGAGGCCGACCTGCGCCGCCGCGAGGAGGAACTGAAGCGGCAGGAGCGGCAGGAGCCGGAGGGCGGCGCGAGGGGCGAGACGGGCGAGACCGGCGGGAAGCGGGACAGGAAGGACGGGGAGGAGGCGTAGGGCGGCGGCGGCCGGCGGTCAGTGGTCGGCGGTCAGTGGTCGGCGGTCAGTGGTCGGCGGTCAGTGGTCGGCGGTCAGTGGTCGGCGGTCAGTGGTCGGCGGTCAGTGGTCGGCGGTCAGTGGTCGGCGGTCAGTGGTCAGCTGTCGCCGGGTGGGGGCTGGGCGCGCCGTTCCCCGCGCCCCTGAAAAAGCGGGGCTGCGCCCCTGCTTTTTCGGCCCGGAAGGGCCCGCGTGCGAGGGTCAGTCGGTCGGTTCCTGCCCCTTCTCGTCCACGACGCCGACCTCCAGCAGGGCCTCCTCGTCCGAGCCCAGGTACTTGAGGGTCTTCTTGTCGAAGATCCACGCGGCCCTGTCGTCGCCCTTGCCGAAGGCCAGGCCGATTCCCTTGCGGCCGGCCGCGTCCTCCGCGTTCTCGACGACCCGCACCCCGGGGATCTCAGCGGCGACACGGAAGAGCGCGCCGTTCAGCTCGGGCAGCAGTCGCGCCCCGTTGAGCATCGTCGTGATGTATTCCAGGGCGGCCTCCTCGTGGGTGGGGCCCTGGCCGCGGGTGCGGGCCCACACCTCGTCGTACAGCTTGTCGGGGTCCGTGGGCAGCGCCTTCAGCTCGTCGTAGTAGCTGTGGTCCGGGTCGGCGGAGAGTGTCATGTCCTCGACGTCGTCCATCGACCGCGCCAGCGGGTCGTCGATGGTCTCCCCGTTCATGTCCCGGGGGGCCGGCTGCCCCTCCAGCCAAGTGGTCCGGGCGAGTCCGTTCTCACTGCCGTCGACGGAGATCCAGTCGGTCCGCCGGTAGGGATAGCCGGTCTTCCCCACTTCCTCCCTGGCCTTCTTCGCGTCCTCCGCGCTCTTGCCGCCGTCCGCCGAGGCCGCGGAGACCCGCGACACCCCCTGGGTCCTGATGTACAGGAACTGGTCGTCGCGCACGGACGTGGGTTCGCCGTCCGTCGCGGCCCCGGCCACGCGCTGCAGCAGCCCGGCCGCGTCCTCCTGGTCGGCGGGTCCCCGGCCCACCACCCCGGTCGCGACCACGGTGGCGAGGACGGCGGCGGCCACGCCGAGCGGGAGCCCGACGACGGCGAACCGGCGGCGTGTGCGCGCGCGGGCCGCCGCCGGTTCGCGCGTGCCGGTGATCCGGACGGTGGCCTCGCCGGTCAGCTCCTGCATGAGGTGATCCTCCAGCCGTGTCAGCCGGTCGTCGGAGAGGCGCGGGTTGCCCGGGCTCGGCAACAGCCGAGCCAGTTCGTCACGTTCGACGGCGCTCACGTCATCCATGGCATTCATCGGGTTCATCGGGTTCATCGGGTTCATGGGGTTCATGGGGTTCATGGGGTTCATGGGGCTCATGGGGTTCACGGCATTCATCGGCGTCTCTCCTGGGCCTGGGCCTGTGCCTGTGCCTGCGGCTGTGTCGACCGGGCCGGCTCGGTGTGGTCGACAGGTACCTGTCCGCCGCTCGGCAGGGGTCTCGTTCTTCCGTGCCGTTCGGGCCGCCGGGCCGGCCGCCGCGCGAGTTCCGCCTCGGCGAGACCCCGCAGCCGCTGCCGGGCGCGGGCCAGCCGCGACCGTACGGTGCTGACGGGCACCCCGAGGGCTTCGGCGGCGGCCGCGTAGCTCAGCCCCGACCACACGCACAGCGCGAACACCTCGCGCTCGCGGCGGCGGAGTGTGGCGAGGGCCGCGTGGGCGGCGGCGAGCCGGTCGGCGTCCTCCATCCGGCCGACCAGGGCGTCGGCGAAGTCGGGGACGGTCTCGCGCTCGGCGTGGCGTTCCGGCAGCCGGGCGAGGGCGGCGCTGTGCCGGCGGGCGGCGCGGCGCGTGTTGCGCAGCACGTTCGTGGCGATCCCGAACAGCCAGGCCCGCAGACTGCCGTCACCGCCGCCCTCACCGTCGGCCTCGCCACCGGAGCCACCGGGGCCGCCTCCGCCACCACCGAGGCCGCCCCCGCCACCCTCGGGACCGCCCTCGCCGCCCTCGGTGCCGCCCCCGGCCAACTCCGCGTCCGACAGCAGCTTCCCGCGCAGCCGCCAGGCTTCCAGGAAGGTCAGGGAGACGACGTCCTCCGCCGTGTTCCGGTCGGCCGTCAGCCGCGCGGCATGGCCGTAGACCGCCTGCGCGTGCTCCCGGAAGAGCGCGCTGAACGCCTCCGGATCGCCGTCCCGTACGCGTGCCCGTAAAGAATGCTCCACGCCTTCCCCTGTCCGCCCGCCCCTGACCGTCCCTGTGACCCCGGTCACACAGGAATCCGCCTCACCACTCCCCCACCCGCACGCCGAAACTGCCTCAGCCTTCCACTCGACGTCTCTCCGGGGGCGTCGGCGCTGGTGGACGAGGCGCACGCGGCGCTGCACGCGGAGCGGGTGCCGTTGGGGTGGCATACGCCCTGCCCAGGGTCGATGATGGACAAAGGGTAAGAAGGTGATGATTACGAACGGTCGGGAGCCGGAGAAGCGCCGTTCCTCGTCGCGGCAGGCGCCCGCCGAGGAGCGGGTCTCCGCGCCCGAGGCCATGCGGAGCGCGATCGAGCAGCTCTCCCAGTTGCTCGGACGCGCTCCCGAGTCCGTTTCCGCGCTGAAGCCGACCGACGAGGGCTGGGAGGCCCAGGTCGAGGTCATGGAGCTGGAGCGCATCCCGCAGACGACCAGCGTGATGGCCGCCTACCGGGTGACTCTGGACCCCGCGGGCAACCTGCTGGCGTACGAGCGCGGACGCCGGTACACGCGCGCGCAGATCGACCGGGGCACCCGCTGAGCCGCTGAGCCACGGCCGCCGCCGATGAACCCGGCGGCCGCCGTCCGGGCCATGGCCCGCGGCCCGCGCCGGACGGCTTCCCGTACCCGGAGGGAAGAGATCGTGACTGTGGTGCCGCAGAGCGAGGGCGGCGCCCTCGCCCCCCGTGGCGGTGGCGGCGGCTCGGGGAACCTCTACGACGTACTGGAACTCGTCCTCGACCGGGGCCTGGTCATCGACGCGTTCGTCCGTGTCTCCCTGGTGGGCATCGAGATCCTGAAGATCGACGCCCGGGTGGTCGTGGCCAGCGTCGACACGTATCTGCGTTTCGCGGAGGCGTGCAACCGGCTGGACCTGGAATCGGGACGCAAGGCCCCCTCCCAGCTGACGGACATCGTCGGGGACACCACCGAGTCGGGCGCCCGGGGCAAGAGCAAGGGTGCGCTCACCGGGGCGGTCGAGGCCGTCACCGACTCGCTCCAGAAGAAGCGTGGCGGTGACGACGAGGAGGAGGTGGAGCACGCGCCGAGGCGCGACAAGCAGCGCGTGAGCTCCGGGCGGAGCGGGGCGAGCCGCCGTCCCTCCAGGGACCGTGAGGAGTGAGCGAGCCGATGTCCGTCTACGTCTACGCGATCACCAAAGCCGAGCACCCGCTGGGCCTGGACGACGTCAAGGGCGTCGGCGAGGGCCCCACCGCACTGCACGCCGTGAGCAACGGCGAACTGAGCGCCGTCGTCAGCGAGGCCCCCGCGGATCTGTCGGTCAGCCGTCGGGACGTGGAGGCGCACCAGGAGGTCCAGCAGCAGCTGTGGGCCGACGGGACGATCCTGCCGCTGAGCTTCGGTTTCGTCGCGCAGGACGACGCCGCCGTGGAGGCGCTGCTCCAGGAGCGGGCGGAGACCTTCTCCCGGCGTCTGGACGAACTCACGGGGCGCGCGGAGTTCAACGTCAAGGGCGTGGTGGACGAGGACACGCTGCTGCGCGCCGTGCTGACGGAGTCCGCGCGGGCGCGCGAGCTGAACGACGCGATCCGTGAGGGCGGCGGCACGTACGAGGACCGCCTCGCGCTCGGCGAACTCGTGGCCCAGGAGGTCCAGGGCCGACAGGAGGCGCTCGGCGAGGAGGCCCTCGCCGCGCTGCGGCCGTACGCCCTCGACGAGCGGCTCGCCCCGGCCTCCCAGCAGTACTTCGTGAACGTCTCCTTCCTGGTCGAGGGCGAACGGTCGGACGAGTTCGCCGAGGCCGGCGGGGAGTTGGCCGAGGCCCTGGGAGAGGGGGTGGAACTGCGGCTGCGCGGACCGCTGCCGCCGTACAGCTTCGTATGACCGTCGTACGACTTCACCGATGACGGTCGTACGGCTTCACAGATGACCGTCGTACGGCTTCACAGATGACCGTCGTACGGCCATCGAGTCGGGCTTTGGAGGCGACGTGGTGGGACTGGTCGGGACCATTCTGACGTTGCCGGTCGCTCCCGTGCGGGGCGTCGGGTGGGTGATCGACAAGGTGCGGCAGGCCGCCGAGGACGAGTACTACGACCCGGGGCCCGTCCAGGAGGAGCTGGTGAACCTGGAGCGCGCGCGGACCGAGGGGCGGATCGACGAGGAGGAGTTCGCGCGGCGCGAGGAGGAGTTGCTGGGGCGGCTGGAGGAGATCAGCGCCTACCGGCTCCAGCAGCAGAGGGGGACGGAGTCATGAACAACGCCACGATGGGCGCGGCCGTCCTCGGCGGTTATCTGCTGGGGCGGACGAAGAAGGCCAAGCTCGCCCTCGGGATCGGTGCGCTGCTGGCCGGGTCCCGGGTCCGGCCGGGCCAGCTGGGCAAGGCGCTCGACGCCCCCTTCCTGAGCGATCTCACCCGCCAGGTGCGGTCCGAGCTGGCGGGCGCGGGCAAGGCCGCCGCCACCTCCGTGCTGTCGTCGAAGGCCGACAACCTGGCCGACGCCCTGCACGAACGCACGGCGGGCCTGCGGGAGCGGGCCGAGGGCAACGGCGCGCACGACGACGAGGCCGATGACGAGCCCGAGGACACGACCGACACCGACACCGACGCCGACACCGACGCCGACGCCGACGCCGACGCCGAGAACCAGGGCGAGGCCAAGGCCGGGAAGTCGGGCGGTTCGGGGTCGCGCTCGGGCCGCAGGAGCGCGTCGCAGTCGAGGAGCACCGCACGCCCGAAGAAGAAGACCGCCGCCGCGAGCCGCGCCAAGAGCGCCAGCGGCACACGGTCGAGGAGGCAGGACGATGGCTGAGCGCGGATCGACGAAGGGCGGCTCGGCCGTCGGCATCGGCACCCTCAGCAGGAAGGGTGAGGAGTCCGGCGAGAACACGGGCACGACCCGGCTGAAGGAAAGGCTGGAGGACCACATCGAGGCCCGGCTGTCCCTGATGCTCCAGGGCAGCATGGGCCATGGGCTCGACGAGGGCGCCCGCAAGCTGGGCGACATGAGCACGGGGGCACTGACGGCGACCGCTTCCCACGCCAAGGACGCGCTGGCCGACAAGGCGAAGGGCGCCACGGGCAAGGCCGCCAAGTCCAACCGGCACTGGCGCGGCGAGATCCAGGACACGGAAAAGGACGCGGACGCGGACCGGCGGCCGAAGTCGCGGTCGAGGAGGTCGTGAACCGTGACCCAGTCCGGCTCCCCCGTCCCCTCTCCGTCTCCGTCGCGGAGCGCGTACCCCTACAGCGGCGGTCAGGGCTCCAGCGCCAACCTCGCCGACATCCTCGAACGGGTGCTCGACAAGGGCATCGTCATCGTCGGCGACATCAAGATCAACCTCCTCGACATCGAGTTGCTCACGATCAAGCTGCGCCTGCTGGTGGCCTCGGTCGACAAGGCCAAGGAGATCGGTATCGACTGGTGGGAGCACGATCCCGCCCTCTCCTCCCGGGCGTCCCGCTCCGACGGCCGCCGCTCCCTCGCCGACGAGAACGAGCGCCTGCGCACCGAGGTGAAGGAGCTGCGCCGACGCGTCGAGGAGCCCCCGGCGGAGCTGTCGGCGAGCGAGTCGGCCGAGCGCCCCCGCAGGGCGGCCCGCCGCAAGGAGCCCCGGGCGAAGCCCCGGGCGGAGGCCCGTGCGGCGGAGCCCCGGCGTAAACGGCGCAAGCCGGTGACCGCCGACGACGCGGACGACACGTACGAGGCCGACATCGTCGACGAGGTCGACGAGGAGGACGAGGAGGGCCGTGGCTGAGGAAGATCCCGGCGACTACGACCGCCCGATCAGCGGGCGGCAGGTCGCGCTGATCGACCTGCTCGACCGCCTCCTGAGCGGCGGTGTCGTCCTCACCGGTGACCTCGTCCTGAGCATCGCCGACATCGACCTGGTGCGGGTGTCGCTGCGCGCGGTGATCGTCGCCGTCCGCGAACAGATGGACGAACAGTGGGCGCTCCCCCTTCCCGAGCGGACGCCCTCGGCAGGGTTGGAAGGAGGAGACGACCATGGCGAGCCCCCTGCCTGACCGCGGCGGCCCCCATGTCGACCGCCTCCGTGAGGTGTCCGCGGCCGCGTCCCGCGCGTTCTCCCTGCTGCCCGCCCGGCCGGAGGAGGTCGCCCCGCCGCCCCCGGCCCGGGGCGAAGCCGTGGCACGCCGGTTGCGCACCGACCCCGACACGGTCGAGCGGGACCTCGTCCGTCTCGTCCTCACCATCGTCGAACTGCTCCGCCAGTTGATGGAGCGCCAGGCCCTGCACCGCGTGGACCAGGGCGGGCTGACCGAGGAGCAGGAGGAGCGCCTCGGCATGACCCTGATGGTCCTGCACGAGCGCATGACGGAACTCTGCGACCGCTACGACCTCACCCTCGACGACCTCAACCTCGACCTCGGCCCCCTGGGCACCCTCCTCCCGCCGCCGTGATCCGCGTCGCGCACGTGAGCGCCGCCCGTCGCGGGCAGAGTGAGGTCATGGACCAGGACCAGGAACGCGCATGGCTCGCCACCGCCGTCGAGGAGGCGCGGGCGGGGCTGGCCGAGGGCGGCATCCCGATCGGGGCCGCGCTCTACGGACCGGACGGCCGCCTGCTCGGGCGCGGGCACAACCGCCGCGTCCAGGACGGCGATCCGTCGACGCACGCCGAGACGGCGGCGTTCCGCGCGGCGGGCCGGCAGCGGACGTATCGCGGTACGACGATGGTGACGACGCTCTCGCCGTGCTGGTACTGCTCCGGTCTGGTGCGGCAGTTCGGGATCTCGCGGGTGGTGGTCGGGGAGGCCACCACCTTCCACGGCGGCCACGACTGGCTCGCCGAGCACGGCGTGGAGGTCGTGGTGCTGGACGACCCGGAGTGCGTGGCCCTGATGCGGGACTTCGTCGAGCACCACCCGGCTCTATGGAACGAGGACATCGGTGACGCGAGTGACGCCAACGACATCAGTGACGCCGGGCGGTAGGCCGCCCCGGGTGCCCACCATCGATCTGCGCCCCTGGCTCGACGGCGGTCCCGAGGACCGCGCCCGGATCGCCCGAACCGTCGACGATGCGCTCCAGAGCGCCGGTTTCCTGCTCGTCACCGGCCATGGGGTCGACCCGGCGCTGCGGGCGCGTATCCGGGAAGCCGCCCGGAGATTCTTCGTCCTGCCCGCCGAGGCCAAGCAGGCGTACGAGGTGAAGGTCGGCGGGCGCGGCTGGCTGGGGCCCGGCGCCGAGGCGAACGGGTACGCCGAGGGTACGCAGACCCCGCCGGACCTCAAGGAGTCGCTGACGTTCGCGACGCACGAGCCGTTCGACGACCCGCTCGTCAACGCGGAGTGGTACGCGCCGAACGTGTGGCCGGCGGAGGTGCCGGAGCTGCGGGCGCTCTGCGAGGAGTACCTGGCGCGGATGGGCGAGTTGGAGAACCTGCTGCTCTCGCTCCTCGGGGAGGCTCTCGGGCTGGAGCCGGACTTCTTCTCCCGCCACATGAGCCACCCCACCTACGGCTTCAACATCAACTGGTACCCGGGCACGGACGTCATCGGCGACCCCGTGCCGGGCCAGTTCCGGATCGGCCCGCACACCGACTTCGGCACGGTGACCATCCTCGACCGGCAGGCCGGAAAGGGCGGACTCCAGGTGTACACGGACGAGGGCGGCTGGGAGGACGCCCCGTACGACCCGGACGCCTTCACCATCAACATCGGCGATCTGATGGCCCGTTGGACCGGTGACCGCTGGCGTTCCGGGCGCCATCGCGTCCTGCCGCCCCCGGCCGACGAGCCCGCCGAGGAGCTGATGTCGCTGGTCTACTTCGGCGAGTGCACGCCCGGCACGATCGTGGAGTCCGTACCCGCGCCGGTCGGACGGGTGGCGTACCCGCCGGTGGACTCGCACGTATACCTGCGGGCGCAACTGGACTCGATCACCGTCGACTGACCTCGACCCCACCGGCATCCACCGCCCCTCAGGGAACCCGTACGCCCCTCATCCCGTCCTCCTCCGCGTCACCTTGTATCGAGTGTTTGACACAAGATCCCGACCCACGGCATCTTGTACTCACCGCTTGATACAAGATGATCCGGGGGGATCTCTCCATGCTCGACACCGCCCCGCTCCAGGACCGGCTTCTCGACCACGCCGACCACTACGCCCGCTGGTCCGGCCTGGCCATCGGCCTGGTCGTCGCGCAGGCGCTGTCCACGCTCGGGCACATCGAGTTCGAGCAGCGAGTGGTGTTCTGCCTCACGGCCTTCGGCCTGTGCGCGGTGGCCGGTGTCCTCCTCGCCGACGCCCTGACCCTGCGCCCGCAGGAGGCCGTACGCACCGCGAGCCTCGCCCCGCGCCTGGTCAGAGACCATGTGCCACCGCGCATGGGTCCGCTGATCGTCCTCCAGGGCCTCTCCCTCGTCGTCCTGCTGGTGATCACAGGCGCCACGGCGTCCGTGGACGGCGACCGGATGTTCATCACCGGCAAGGTCGTCGACATCACCTGCAACGGAATGCGCGCCACCCTCGGCCCGTGGCCCGGCCTGTACTACAGCCTCCCGATGTTCGGCGCGCTCGCCATAGCCACCCCCACCTGCGTCTGGGCCCTGCGCCACATCGCGCACGGGCCGGGCGAGGAGCAGCAGCGCCGCGACCGCGCGTGGGCGGTCACCGGGGCCTGGGGCCTGCTGGTGTCGAGCCAGCAGCTGTACGCCGTCCTGATGATCTCCGTCGCGCTGACGGAGACGGGCTGCGCCGGCACGCTGGGCGCGATCACCTTCTGGGTCTTCTACCCCCTGGCCCTGCTGAACCTCTTCACCGTCGTCTGGTCCCTGGTCACCGTGGTCGCGCCCCGCGCGGTCGAGAACGAGAGCGCCGAGGACGGGGCACCCGACGATGAGTGACCCCGCCGTCCGCGTCGACACCACCAGCCAGGTCCCGCCGTACGAGCAGATCCGGGCGCAGCTCGCCGCGCTGATCGTCACCGGTCGGCTGGCCGAGGGCGAACGGCTGCCGACCGTACGCCAGTTGGCCACGGACCTCGGTCTGGCGCCGGGCACCGTGGCCCGCGCCTACCGCGAGCTGGAGGCCGCCGAGCTGATCCGCACCCGCCGCGGCGCGGGCACCCGCGTGGCGGCGCCCCGGACCGGACCGACCCGCCCGCACGCCCACCAACTGGCCACCCTGGCACGCGACTTCACCGCCTCCGCCCGCGCCCTGGGCGCCGACACCGAAGCCATCCTGACCGCCGTCCGCGACGCCCTGGGCCCGGACCGGCCCTGACCAACAGGCGTGCACGTGGGCGTGGGCCGGCTCAGCTCAGGTGGTTGCCAGTGCCTCGGTGGGGGTCAGCCGGGAGGCGCGGATCGACGGGTAGACGCCGGCGGCCATGCCGACCAGCACCGCACCTGCGAATCCGCCGCCGACCGCGTTCAGGGGAATGACCGGCGGCCAGCCCTGGTAGCCGGCGTAACCGAGAACGGCCAGGCTGCCCAGCAGCGACCCTGCCAGCCCGCCCAGGGAGGAGAGGGCGACGGACTCGGTGAGGAACTGGCCTCTGATCTGGCCCCGGTTGGCGCCCAGGGCTCGACGCAGCCCTATCTCGCGGCGGCGTTCGAGGACGGATATGAACATGGTGTTGGCCACCCCGATACCGCCCACCAGCAGAGCGACTCCCGCGAGTCCCAGGAACAGCGCCGAGAAGGTGTTCTCGGTGGCCCGCTTCGCGGCCAGGGCATCGGAGGGGCGGCTGACCTGCACGACACCGGGCAGCTGCGGATTGATGGTGGCGGGCAGTACCTTGCGGACGTCCTCGATCGCCTCCTCCCTGGCCTTGACGTAGATCACCGTGGGGTGTCCGTCGAACCGGAGCTGGTCACCGGCCGCCTCCCAGCCGACCATCACCGAACGGTCGATGTCGGCCGCCAGCGTCACCGGATCCAGGATCCCGATCACCGTGAACCAGCGCTTGTCGATGTAGATCTGTGGGGCGGGCTCGTCCGGGTTCAACTCGGAGAATCCGAGCCGGGAGGCGGCCACGGAGCCCAGGACGGCAGTGGGGAGCTTCTCGGTGGCGGCGTTCAGGAACTGTCCTGATCCGACTGCGCCGTTGACCGACTGCAGCAGATTGCGCTTGGTGGCAAGGACGGTCAGGCCGCTGAAGTCGCCGGCGTCGACGCGGTCGGAGCGGTGTACGACGGCGTGGGTGTTGGCGACGGCGCTGCTGACGGTGACAGGTCCGATGCGGCTGACCATGTTCACCGACTCCTCGGGGAGGAGCACCGGCGGCTCGGCTCCCGGCGTCGGCACGGCCTGCAGAGTGTTGGTTCCCAGCGCCGCGAGTTCCTCCATCAGCGCCTTCTGGCTGGAGGCGGGAATCCCGGTCACGACGATCATGGTGGCGATGCCGATCGAGATGCCCAGGGCGGACAGCGCCGCCCTGACCTTGCGGGTACGGATGCCGAGAAGTCCGAGGCCCAGCAGGTCGCGCGGTGCCAGCCGTACCGGCCTGGTACCTGAGACGATCCGGTTTCCACCACCCGCCGTGTCGGCCCCGCGGCGGGACCGCCGGCCGGAGGACCCGCCTCGGGACTGGCGGCGGCTTCCCTCGCCTTCCCGGGTGGTGCGCTGCGTCGGTGCTTCACTCATGCGTCGCTCCGCATCAGTGTGTCGGCCACGATCCGGCCGTCGAGGATCTCCACTCGACGGGGCAACTGTGCGGCGATGTCCCGGTCGTGGGTGATGATCGCGATGGTGGTCCCCTCTTCGTTCAGCCTGGTCAGCAGCTCCAGGACCGCCCTGCCGTTGGCGGTGTCCAGGGCTCCGGTGGGCTCGTCGGCCAGGACCAGGGACGGTTCGTTGACGAGGGCGCGGGCGATGGCGACCCGCTGCCGCTCTCCACCGGAGAGCTGGTGGGGCAGGTGGCCGACCCGGTGCGCGAGCCCGACCCGGCCGAGTGCCTCGACGGCCAGCGGACGCCGCCGGCGGCGGCTCACCCCGGCGTAGAGCAGCCCGGTGGCCACGTTCTCGGCGGCGCTGAGCCCATCGGTGAGATGGAACTGCTGAAAGACGAAGCCGAGCCAGCGGCCACGCAGGGCGGACAGCTGCCGGTCGGAGAACGCGGCGATGTCGTGGCCGACGATTTCCACGGTGCCGTGGGTCGGCCGGTCCAGCGTGCCCATGACGTTGAGGAGGGTCGATTTCCCCGACCCCGAGGGGCCCACGATGGCGACCAGTTCGCCTTCGCCGATGATGAGTGAGACCTCGTCCAGTGCGGTGACTCCGCCGGGGTAGGCCATGCTCACGTTGTGTACGGCCAGTACCGGCGGGGCCGCGGGAGGACTCACGAGGCCGTCACCACCTTGGTGCCCTCTTCGACACTTGTTCCGGTGATCTCGACCATGCCCTTGGCGAACATCCCCAACTCCACGGGCCGGAGCGGTCCGTTCTCGACCTGTACCGCGTAGCCGCCCTCGGACAGAGCCAGCAGGGCGGCTACCGGAACAGCCAGCACGTCCTTCTTGGTCTGCCCGTTGAACTGCACCTGGACCGCGGCGGAGTCGATGTCCGCCACCTTGTCGGCGCCCGCCCTGTCCAGCGAGACGGTCACCGTCACCCTGGCCGGCCCGTTGGCTCCCTCAGGTCCTTCCTCGGACTGGACGACGGTGGCGACACCCGACACCTTGCCGGGGGCCGTAGAGCCGTCGGGCAGCTTGATCGTCACCGTGGCGCCCTGTTCGACCGAGCCGACGTCGGTGGCGTCCACCGGCACGGTCACGGACTTGGTGGTCGCGGTGAGAGCCAGCAAGTCGCCGGCGGTGGCGTCGGCCCCGAGCTTGGCTTTGACGGAGCTGACGCGAACGGCGCCCTGTGTCACCACGATGTCGCCCGCGTCGAGCACGCCGGTCGCTGCCACGCCCCTGGCGGTCTGCCAGCGCCTGATCGCGTTCATGAGAGACGCGGTGAGCACGCCGTCCCCTTCTTTCACCTTCGTTTCCTCGGGGGCGGAGGCCGCTGATGGCTGCGCGTCGGGCTCGTCCTGCGGCCCGCCGGGGGCATCGCCGGCCTGTGCTTCGGACGCCGTCGGCGCATCCTTGGGGGGCGACGGCTTGGACTCGGCTGTGGATGTGGGTGCGGCGGCCCTTCTGACCGTGCTGCCCACGCCCGGCTGGGAGCCGATGTCGTATCCGAGCGCCCGAAGGTTGTCGGCGACCACCTTGATGTCGCGGCCCACCAGGCCACGTGTGTCCAGCCGGCGGAACATGGGCGTCCGGCCGTAGAACACGAGTACCGGCCGGTCGTCCACGCGGTAGAGCTGCTCGTTCCGCTCGATCTTGGCGCCTGGGGCGGGCAGCCAGGTAACGCTGCCGCTCGCGGATCCCTGCACGCCGAGCGGGGTTCCGTACCCCAGGGTGCCGCTCAGCTCCATCTCCTGGGACAGATCCGTTCTGGCCACGGCGACGGCATGTACGTTCGTCGTCTTCTTGGCCCCGGTGTCCGCCCCGCTGTCCCGGGCGGCCCACCCCGCGGCACCGACACCTGCCGCGGCCACAGCGACGGCGGAAAGGGCGAGTACCCACCGCCGCGGGCCCCTCGCGGGCGTACCTTCGCCGGATTCCGAGGCAACTCCCCCACGTGCTCGCCTGCTTGCCCGGCTACTTCTTGTCACTGAACGCCTCCAGCTTGCACTCGTTCTCGATCTGGACATAGTTGGGAGGCGGTGAGCCGTCGTAGTTGTAGCCGCTTCCGTCCGGGAGGCCCTCGACCTTGACTCCTCGCTTGTTCAAGCACTTGATCTGCTCGCGGAAGTCGTCCATGTAGTGCGGGTTCTTTTCCTTCATCAGCTCCGGCGGCAGAAGAGGCTTCTTGGCCTTGCAGGCCTCCGCGGCATCGCGCATGGCGGGCGACTTGGTCTCGGGATATACCCATGCGTGTCCGGGGTCCTCAAGGTTTCCCGTCTTCGAGTACGTGGGCACACCGTTCTTCTTCAGGCAGGCCGAGTAGGCGTTGTTGACGAGTCGCTGTTCGTCCTGTGAGCTGTCCAGCCGGAGCTGAACACCCTCCTCCGAACCGGAAGCGGTTTCCTTCTCGTCCGCTGAACCGGTCTTCCCCTGCTTGTCGCCAGGGTCGTCGAGCGAGGCGACGCCGGGCTTGTCGCCACTGTCGTCGCCCGCCCCCGCGCCACCACAACCGGTGATCAGGGCGAGAGCGGCAACCGAGGCGGAGAGGGCGAGAGCGGGCAGGCGCGGCGGCCGGGCTGTCCACAGCCCGGAGATGAAGTTCGGCATGGCCGCAACTGTGAACGGCAGATATGAAGATCTGGACAGGCCGACAACAGGATCCTGACTGATCGGTTTGAGCGCGGCTTATGGTCGACCCATGTGCGCACACGTCTTGATCGCCGAAGACGACAAGAAACAGGCCGAGGTGATCCGCCAGTATCTGGAGCACGCCGGTCACACGGCCACCGAGGTCCATGACGGGTTCGCCACGCTCGACGAAGTCCGCCGTCGGCCGCCTGACCTGCTGGTCCTGGACGTGATGCTGCCGCTCCTCGACGGACTGCAGGTCTGTCGCATTCTCCGGTACGAGACGGATCTTCCGGTGCTGATGCTGACCGCCCGCTCCACCGAGGAGGACCTCCTGCGCGGCCTCGATCTCGGTGCCGACGACTACATGACCAAGCCGTACAGTCCCCGCGAGCTGATGGCCCGGATCCGGACCCTGTTACGCAGACCCCGCCAGGCCACGTCGGCGGACCGACACATCCTGAGCGTCGGCCCGCTGACCGTGGACCCGGTCCGCCACGAGGTCTTCATGGCAGGGCAGCCGGTTGTCTGCACCCCCGGCGAGTTCGCTCTCATGGCCGTGATGGCCGGTCAGCCCGGCCGGGTGTTCCGGCGGGAGCAACTCCTGGAAATGACCCGAGGCTCCGACCGCTACATC
This sequence comes from Streptomyces sp. ATCC 21386, assembly GCF_018728545.1. Lineage (NCBI taxonomy): Bacteria > Bacillati > Actinomycetota > Actinomycetes > Kitasatosporales > Streptomycetaceae > Streptomyces > Streptomyces sp. ATCC 21386. The sequence goes on along the minus strand of NZ_JAAVVL010000001.1, from coordinate 753,637 downwards.
AGCGGCCGCATCATCGATGTGCATGTGGGAAACCTCCGCAAGAAGATCGAACCGGTTCCGCGGAGGCCGGTCCACCTGCTGACCGTCTTCGGCGTCGGATACAAGCTGACGGACGGCCGGACGCGCCACGCGGAGAGCGGCGGCCGTGTCTCGCCGTAAGGGGCCACGGCTCCCCCGCCGCGGGGTGCCGCTGCGCAAGAGCGTGCTCGCACGGCTGATGGCCACCTCGGTGCTGGTCGCCGTGTGTTCCATCGGCGCCACCGCCTGGCTGGCGGTGCAGACCACCACCCGGGCGATCCAGCAGGAACAGGGCCAGGTCCTTGCCGACGACGCCAGTGTGTACGACCGACTGCTGGGATACGCGGCCGTTCACCGCGACTGGGACGGGGTGGAGCCACTTGTCCGCGACCTGGCGGAGCGGACCGGACGCCGTGTCGTCCTGACCTCACTGAACCGTGGCCCGATAGCGGACTCCGCCGCCTCCGCCGCACCACCGCCCTCGACGGCCTCCGCGGTCATCGACCCGCTGCGCACGGGCCAGGGGCTGCTGCACGGCAGCGTCGCCCCGGTCGGCGGCGACGGTATCGATCCCCGTGCCACGGGCCCCTATCAGCTGCCCGGAGCGGAGCGCTCCACACTGCGCCGGCAGGCGGACAAACAGATCCGTTGCCTGCGCGACCGGGGGATCAACGCGCAACGCGTCGACAGCCCAAGTGGTCGTCCGGCCGTCAGGTTCAACCTCGCCGCACTCGCCGGGTCCGACGCGTGCTACCTCCCGCTCGAACAGCCCACCGCCACCGAACGCGAACCCCTCGCCCGCCTCAACACCATGACCGCTGCCTGCCTGGCCGCCCGGCACCCTGACCTGCCGCTGCCTCCCCAGCACGCGGTCAGGGTCGAGCCGGGTTTCTCCTTGACCACGAAACTGCCGGACAGGTACACCGACGCCACAGAAGACTGCGTCGCCGAAAGCCGCCGCGCGCAGCTGCGCGCCTACGTGGCACCGGCCGCTCTGCTGTACCTCTCCACTCCCGGCGGCTCCGACGCACCGCTGTTCGACCTCTCCGCGCGAAACCGCACCCGCATCATCGGCGTCACCGGCCTGGTACTGGTACTCACCGTCGCGGTGACCGCTGTGATCGCCTCCCGGCTCGTACGCCCGCTGCGGGCGCTGACGGACGCCGCGCGCAACCCGAGCGGACCGCACCGGCAGGTGCCGGTGAGCACGAAGGACGAGGTCGGCTACCTCGCGCAGGCGTTCAACGAGATGTCCGAACGCCGGGAGCGCCTTGAGGAGCAGCGCAAGGTCATGGTCAGCGATGTCGCCCACGAACTGCGCACCCCACTCACCAACATCCGCAACGGGCTGGAGGCCACCGAGGACGGCATCGCCACGCTGAACCCGGCTCTGGTCTCCTCCCTGTTGGAGGAGGCACTGCTGCTGCAGCACATCATCGACGACCTCCAGGACCTGGCGGCGGCCGACGCCGGCAAGCTGAGCATCCGTCCCGAAGCCGTACGGCTCGGCGACATTCTGCATCACGTGGCCGCCGCGCACCGGGTCGCGTCGGACGCCGCGGGAATCCGGCTGACGGTCGGCGGCGACGACGGCGTCCAGCTCATCGCCGACCCCGCGCGACTGCGCCAGGCCGTCGGCAACCTGGTGTCCAACGCTGTACGCCACACAGGGCGGGGCGGCAGCGTCACCATCTCGTCGTACGTGGACGGTGAGGATGTCGTCGTCGAGGTGGCCGACACCGGCACCGGCATCGACGCCGACGACCTGCCCATGCTCTTCGAGCGGTTCTGGCGTGCCGAGAAGTCACGCGGCCGCCACGCGGGAGGCAGCGGCCTGGGGCTTGCCATCGTCCTCCAGCTCGTACGCGCCCATGGCGGAACGGCCGACGTCACCAGCACACCCGGAGCCGGATCCGTCTTCACCCTGCGGCTGCCTCGATCGGGCGCGGGCGCGGCGGGCAGACAGGCTGACCGTGCCCGGAATCCTTCACGCGTCCACCGTCGTCGATGAGCAGAACCAGCCGCCCGTCGCGGAGGCGACGGAGAACTCGGGCAGCCGCCCGTCGGGCCGGCAGCCAGCACCTGAGAACCAGAACTACCCAACGGAGTCCTGCTAGAGCCGTGCTCTCCTGAAGGTGGCGCCGAGGACTCCGCCCACGCCGCTGCCGAGCGCCACTCCCATCGCCAGGTTGTCGAAGACCGCCACTCCCAGCGCGGTCCCGACGGCGATGCCGATCAACATGCCCACGGCAAGCCCGAGACCTAGATACGACGCCCCGTCGCCCGCGTCGCGCCCACTGCCCTCATCGATCTCACCGTTCACCATTCAATCATTCTGTCGAACCGATCAGCGAGGGCAAGAGCTGTGCCACGGCCGCCCTCAGGAGGGAACCTCCTCCAGCGGCTCCAGCACCGAGTAGTCCCCGAAGCTCCGGCGGTAGCGCAGGTGCCGGGTCTCCTGTGTGTGCCTGCGCTGCCACTCCTCCACGGCCGCCGGATCACTGTGCACGCCCGACTCCGCGCCGCACTCCGTCTCGTCTCCCGACACACACCGCGCCTCGTACTCCGGCTCCGCCGTCGCGTCCTGCGCGATGACGTAGGGCACGTAGCGGAAGACACGGCGGCTACGGGGGCGGGGGGCAGCGGTGTGCTCCCGTCGCTGATGGTGACGGAGCAGCACGTTCGCGTCCGTCTCCGCGCTCCGGTCGTACCGGGCCCGCGCCTCGTCCCGCCGTACGGCCAGCTCCGCGCACGCCGCACATCCGTTCACCGGAACGGGGGGCGGACCCAAGGGCTCAAGTTGACGCAACGTCACACCCTCCTCTTCGTACGGCGGTTGGCGGCCCTGACCTGCGCCCCGAGCCGCTCCGCCGGAGTCGCCGGCCGCAACGTCGCCGGATCCGCCTCCCACTCCCGGCCGCCGCCCACCGGACGCAGCAACGCGTACGGCCCGACCCTGTCCCGGTACTCCCCCACGCGCCGCGTCCGCGGATCGTAGACAAGCTGCCCCTCTGGTTCCACGCGCACTCCACAGCCCTGTTCGTCACTCTGGGTGTATCCAGCGTCGCCCACGGGAACGGTCGATATCAACGCGGGACGTGTGGCACTGGACCATTGCCACACCGCACGAGGGGGTCGTCATGACGAGGCGGAACGCGGACGGGGCGGTCGGCGCCGGGAGTGCGGTGCTGTTCGGCGAGGTGCTGCGGCACTACCGCGAGGGCGCGCTGCTGACCCAGGAGGCGCTGGCTCGGCAGATCCCGTGCGACCGGTCGCAGGTGGCGAAGATCGAGTCGGGCACGAGGGTCCCGAGCGACCAGTTCGCGAAGCGGTGCGACGAAGTGTTGGGCACGGGTGGGGTGTTGGCGCGGATGTGGGCCAAGGTGGACTGGTATCCGCAGGTGGAGCATCCGGACTGGTTCAAGCGCCGGGCCGAGATGGACACTCAGGTCGTCGATCTGCGGGCGTACCACGAGCGAGTCGTCCCGGGCCTGTTGCAGACCGTGGACTACATGGAAGCGCTGTTCAGCCGCCGCCGCAGGAGTGCCGAGGAGGTGGAGGAGCGGGTACGAGCGCGGCTGAGTCGGCAGCAGCGCTTCCTGGAACCCGACGGCCCCTTCTACGCCGTGGTGCTCGACGAGAGCTGTCTGCGCAACCTCGTCGGCAGCCCATCGGTCATGCGGGGCCAGTGCGCGCATCTACTGAGCGTCGCTGAGCAAGCCAACATCCACATCCAGGTGGCCCCGGCCGCCCTCCCCGGGCTCATCCGCCCCAGCGGCTCGATGTCGCTGATCACGCTGCCGGACGGGCACAAGTGGGTCTACTCGGAGACCTTGGATCGCGGCTACTTCAGCGACGATCCGGCCGTCTTCGTACGACATAGCCAGACCTATGATGTGCTCAGGGCCGACGCTCCGTCAGCTCGCGAGTCCGTCGCGCTGATCAGCGAAGTGATGGAGGGGTACGGGGATCATGGACGAGTACCAGCTGAGCACGGCGACCTGGATCAAGAGCAGCTACAGCGACGACAACGGCGGCGACTGCGTCGAAGTGGCCCCCGATATCCCCGCCGTCGTCCCCGTTCGTGACAGCAAGAACCCGAACGGCCCCATCCTGGTCATCAACCGTCCCGCCTGGCTCTCCTTCATAGCCGCCGTTCGGTCGGAGTCGTAAGCGAACGGGCAGCCTTCGCCGTACTCCGAAACAACTGCCCCTCCCTCCACAGCTGTTGATAACACCAGCAGCTATGACTACGGCAACCATCCAGCCCCACGCCCTCCTCGACATACCCCAGGCGTTCCACCCCCCGCAGGGCCCCCCGTTCGTGGTGCTGGCGGGAGCCCGCGGCCTCGGCAGGAGCACCGTGCTGCGGGAGTTGCGCGCGGCCTACCGGGGGCGCAGCCCCGTCGCGTTGATCGACGGGGAGGAGACCCGGTTCGACCGACCGCCCCCGGGCCGGCCCCCGGCGTCGTGGTCACCGGCGTACGAGGCGCTGACGGTGGTCGCCGAGCAGCTGGCGGAGCCACTGGGCGGGGCCGGACGGATCACGTTCCCCCGGCTGGCGTGCGGGCTGCTCGCCGTCGCGGCCGGCGGGTGGGGGGATCGCGGGCTGTCGCGGGTCTGCGCGGAGGCGGAGCGGGCCCTGTTGCTGAGCGACACGGGTGGGTGGCTGGCGGGGCGGTGGGTCGGGAGGACCGTGGCCCGGCTGGTGTCGTCGCTGTCGGACCAGGGACCGGTGGTCGAGGCGATCGTCGAGGCCGCGCTGGAGGCGTTCAGCGAGGGGATGTCGTCCTCGCACCGACGGCTGCGCCGGGGGGCCGTCTGGTACCGCGACCATCCGCACGCGGCCGGGAACCCCAAGCTGGGCATGGTCCTGCTCTCCCGGCACTTCCACGCGGGCGGCGACGCCCGGACCCACGCCGAGCACCATCTCGTACGGGCGCTGCTGGCGGACCTCGACGACGCGTACGCGGGAGTCGCGGGGGTCGTACCGCGCACGCAGCGGGCCGGGCGGCCGGTGGTGCTGCTGGACAACGTGCAGGAGGCGGCGGGGCGGCGGCTGATGGAATCCGTGCTGCGGGCACGGGCGGACGGCCGGGCGGACCAGGTGGCGTTCTTCGCGGGGCTGCGGGGGCAGGGCCACCCCGCCCTGCGGAACGCGGCCCGCCGCACGCTCGCGGAGGCGACCCGGGGGACCGACTGGGCACCGGGCGGTACGCCGTCGTCGCACGCGCTGCTGGTGTCGCTGCCGCCGCTCTCCCCCGACGACACCCGGCAGGCCGTGGAAGCGGCCTGTCCCGGGCTGTCGGTCCCGCCCGCACTGCCCGTCGCCGTTCACCGGCTGACCGGCGGCAACCCCCTCGGCACGGCGCTCCTCGCCGCGTCGGCCGGCCGGAACCTCCCGCGAGGGCTCGGCACACCGGCCGACCTGCTGCTGGCGGAGGACGCCGGACGCCGCGCCTACGCGACCGTGCTGGACCGCCTCCTCCCGGACGAGGACCACCTCGACGAGCTGGCCGTCCTGTCCCTCGCCCACGACCACGCCTCTGCGGTCGTCCTGGCCGAGTCGCACCTGCCGGTCGGCTTCGGCGAGTCGGGCGTACGGGCCCTGTCGAGCCGGTTGGCGGCACAGGGCCATGCCCCCGCCCCGGACCACTTCGTGAGCGACCCCTTCCTCCGGGCCCTGCTCCTGCTGCACCTGCGCCACGGGCACACCGCCGGCTCGGCGCAGGGCCGGGCGGCCCGCCCGGCTTGGCGGGAAGCCCACCGCACCCTGGCGGCCCACTACGGCGACGCCCACCCCCTGCACCGCGCGCACCACGAACTCGCGCTCGGCAACCCGGACTTCGCGGTGGACCACCTCCACGACACGTACGAGTCCGTCGAACCCCGGGCCTGGCTCGCCGCCCTCACCTTCATCGCCTCGGCCCCGCACCACACCCCCGACGACACCCGCGTCCCCACCGCCCTCGACGCGACCGGTACGGCCCCCGACCTCCGGCTGCGCGTACGCCGCGTGCTCCACGCGGCCCGCCGGACGACGGATCCGTTCTCCCCACCAGCCCCCGAGGCATCCGCACACCTCCGCCGAGCCGTGGCATCCCTCCTGCCGGAAGCGGCCCCGTAGACGGCGGGGGCCAGGGGGCCGGCACTTCCCCCTGGCCCCGACGGGCTCAGCGCTTGAGCGTGAAGGTGAAGTCGTCGGAGAGCTTGCCGTTCAGCCGGACCGCCGAGACGACCTTCCCCTCCGCGACCAGCCTCTCGACCTCGGCCCGCGCCAGACCGCACCCCTCGGCGATCAGCCGCACCGGCCGGACCGGGATCGGCGCCGCGAAACGGACCGAGACGTCGATCACCTCACTGTGGAGGTGATCCGCTTCGCCGGTGTCGAGGCGCCAGGCGCCCGCCCAGTCGAGGGCGATGCGATTACGGCGCCGCAGAACCGGATCAAGGAGGAGTTCGGCCGCCAGACCGGGGTCGTTGTCGTGCAGTCGGTCCAGCAGCTCCGGTCGTACGGAGCGCACGTTCGTCCGCTCCAGAACCGTGAGCTTGGCCGTCTCCCCGCACCCGGTACAGAGCACGAGGAGCCAGACATCGATGAGCTTGTGATGGGCGTTGACACGGAACTTGCCGTTCGCGCGGAAACGCTCGGACGCGCAGGTGTGGCAACGGCGGAGAACGAGAGGCAGGCAGGTGGGCATGACCACCCAGTCATGGAGCACAGAAGTACACCGGTTTCAGTGAGAAGTCCGCAGCAGGAAGCAGCACGGCACGCAGAGCGCGACGCGCGACAGATCAGCTCTCGGGGGGTCTCACACGGTGTACAACGGCACGTCCTCGCCTCGACGACTCGGGTCGCAGGCACGGTAACGGCGTACGGCGGCGCGGCTCCACCGGTTTTCCCGGCGCCACGCCGCCGATCACGGTTCCCGCTAGGGTCGTTCGCTGACCCGGTCGACCACCGCGCGTTCCAGGATCGCCACCGACGAGACGAGGTCACCCGCTTCGAGGGTGTCGCAGGAATCGGCCGGAGGGTCGAGCTTGACGGTGTCCGCGGCGAGGAAGGCCAACGTCCGCGTGTCGAAGAGGAGTTCGTGCCGGGTGGGCCCGTGGCCCCGGTCTTCGGGCCAGTCGCCGTCAAGGCCGACGGAGACCCCCGTACGGCCCGCCGCGTCGACGGACCCCTCGTACACGGTCAGTCCCGGGATCCGCGCGACGGCCCGGTACAGCGCGGCCTCGGTCTTCGGCGGCAGCAACTGCTCGGCGAGCAGCGTGGACGCCTTCTCGAAGGCCTTCCGGTCGGCCGACTTCGCGCCGGACGCCCGCTCGTCTCCCTTCAATCCGTAGAGGTAGCGGTACATACCGTCGGCGTCGGCCGGCAGTTCGTCCTCGACCTCCCGGAAGAAGTTGACGCCTTTCTCGGCGGGCTGCCTGGGAACGGGCCACTCCTCCACCTCGCCGTCCACCCCACGCCCCCGGTACAGCCCGGTGTGCTCCCCGTCCACCGACGACCAGAACTCGCGCACGCCGTAGGGGTACGCCTCCAGGGTCATGGGGCAGGGCATGTCGTTCTTCTCGGAATCCATCTTCCAGTGGTAGTCGTCCCGTTCGGTGTAGACGAACTGGTCGTCCCTCACCCTGGGGGAGCTCCGCTTCCCGGCCGCCTCCGCGACCCGCTCCAGCAGTTCGGCCGCGCTCCGGTCGCTGCGCGTCGCCTCGCCCGCACGCCGGTCGCCGGAGCCGTCCGCATGGGTCGTCAGCGGCACGGCCACCTGCTGGGTCACCGCGGCGCCCACCACGATCGCGGCGGTCAACGCGGCGGCCACGGCGGGCCCCACGAAGGCGGGCCGCCGCCAGAGCGGCCGTACGACCGGGGTCTCGCCGCTGTTCTCGATCTCACGCATCAGCTGCTCCCTGAGGACACGGTGACGGCCCGGAGGAAGGTCCCGCTCGACGGCGGCCGGGACGCCGGCACCGGCCGGCTCGTCCCGGGGGGACGGGTTGTCGTTCACGGGTTCCCCTCCTGGATGGGCCCGGCCACGGAGGTGTGGCCGCCTCTTGTCTGTCCGCGACGGGCACCGGGTTCCCGGGCACCCCGCTCCTCGGCCCTCAGCTTGTCGGCTCGCTCCTCCCCGGCTTCCAACTGCGCGGCGAGCTTGGCCCGCGCGCGGGAGAGGCGGGAGCGCACGGTGCCGACGGGGATGCCGAGCGCCTCCGCCGCGGCCGCGTAGTCGAGGCCACCCCACGCGCACAGCGCGAGCACCTCGCGCTCGGGCCGCCGCAGCCGGTCCACCGCCGTGCGCACGGCCCGCAGGTACGCCTGGTCGTCGAGGTTGCCGACGACCTCGTCGGCGAAGTCCCGCACGGACTCGGGCCTCGGCAACCGCGCGACGGCGGCGGCATGGCGCCGGCCGGCCCGCCGGGTGTTGCGGGCCACGTTGGTGGCGATGCCGAGCAGCCAGGGGCGCGGTGAACCGCCCTCCGCGTCCAGCCGTCCCCGTAGCCGCCACGCCTCCAGGAAGGTCAGCGACACGACGTCCTCGGCCGTCGACCAGTCCCCCGTCAGCCGGAAGGCATGGTTGTAGACGGACCGCGCGTACGCGTCGAAGACCTCCCCGAACGCCGCCGTGTCCCCGTCCCTGATCCGCGCGCGCAACACGCGCCGGTCCCCCGTGTCCCCGTTATTCGTCTCCACGTCCTTCCTCTGTCCATACAGCGAAGGCCAGTTCCCGTGACCCATGTCACAAGGGAACCGGCCTTCGGCGTACGGAGGTTGTACGGGAGGCGGGAGTCGGGACCGTCAGACTCCGACGGACCGCAGTACGGCCAGGCTCACATCCGCGTAGGAGTGCTTGCCGGAGACGAGGATGTTCACGCCGTAGTAGTTCCACAGCCAGCAGACGAACGCGGCGAGCGCGATGTACGCGGCCTTGCGGCCCTTCCAGCCGGCCGTGGCGCGGGCATGCAGATAGGCGGCGTAGAACACCCAGGTGATGAACGACCAGGTCTCCTTGGGGTCCCAGCCCCAGTAGCGGCCCCACGCGTCGCCCGCCCAGATGGCGCCCGCGATGATCGTGAACGTCCACAGCGGGAAGACGGCGGCGTTGACGCGGTACGAGAACTTGTCGAGCGAGGCCGAGGCGGGCAGCCGCTCCATGACCGAGCTCGCGAACCGGCCCGGCCGGCCGCCGCTCGCGAGCTTGCTCTCGTAGGAGTCCTTGAACAGGTACAGGATCGTGCCGACCGCGCCGACGTAGAACACGGCGCCGCAGAAGATCGCCGTCGAGACGTGGATGTACAGCCAGTACGAGTGCAGGGCGGGAACCAACTGGTCGCTGGCGGTGTACAAGACAGTGACGGCGAGACCGAGATCGAGGAGGACGGTCGTGATGAGCGGCAGCCCGAGCCAGCGGACGTTCTTCCTCAGCGCGAGCAGCGAGAGGTACACGCCGACGGCCACGGTGGAGAAGGTGATGTTGAACTCGTACATGTTGCCCCACGGCGCCCGCTGCACCGAGAGCGCCCGCGCGAGCACCCCGCCGAACTCGACGAGGAACGCGACCACGGTGAGGGACACGGCGATACGGCCGTAGAGGTCGCCCTGCTCGTCCCCGCCGTGGGCACCGGGCCCGTCCGGCACGTCCCGGGAGCCGGTGGCGGCCCGCACGACCACCTTCGGCCGCTCCAGCACGGAGGTCCCGCCGGCCGACTTCACCGTCACCGCGGGCGCGTCCGCCTTCTTGGCGGCGGCACCGCCCCCGGCGGTCAGCGCGGCGGCCGTACGGCCCACCTTGCTCCGGCTCCCGAAGAGCCACTCGGCGATGTAGGCGAAGAAGGCCAGGGTGTACACGGCCATCGCGGAGTAGATCAGCGTGTTGCTGATGCTCGCGAGGTTTTCGTTGGTGGCGGCGGCGAGAATCACTGCTCTGCCCCTTCGGACGGTACGGCTGGGGGTTGGGGGGTGTCAGGGCCCGCGCTGTCTGCGGGCAATCGTGCCGCTGGGGCGATGGGGGTCCCCCCGCTCGAGCGAAGTCGAGAGTGGGGGAGGGTGGGCGCGGCGGCACCCGGCGAGCGCCGGTCAGCGTCACCGCCGTCGGCCTCGGCGGCAACGGACGGCTCACCATCGGAACCACGCTCAGCGACAGTAGGAGCCTCGTCATGCACCACTGCGGCCAAGTCACCCAGCTCCTCCGGCACCTTCGCCGACTCACTGCGCCCGAGCCCCGCCATCTCCACGACCGTGACCCCGTCGGCCCCGGTCACCGCCCGCACCCACACCCGGCGGCGCTGCACGAAGAGGGACGCGGCGAGCCCCAGGATGGCGGTGATCGCTCCGGCGAGGGCCCACCCGCTGCCGGGCTGCTGGGTGACCTGGAAGCCGGCCCACTCCTTCACCCCGTCGAAGGTGACCGTGCCGTTCCCCCCGGGCAGCGTCATGGTCTCGCCGGGCTTCAGGTTCTCCCGCACCTGCGCGCCCTTGTCGTCCTCGTACGCCTTCAGCTTCCGCTTCTCCAGGCGGTACACGCTCTGCGGCACACCCGAGTCGACCCCGAGGTCACCGTGGTAGGGCTCCAGGTTGAGCACGGGGTTCAGCAGCGCGGGGAACTGGGAGACCACGGCCGTGTTCTTGCCGCCGTACGACGGCAGGAAGAACGCCTGGAAGCCGAGCTGTTCCCGCTTGCCCTGGGCATTGGTGTAGCCGTCCATGACCTTGATCGCGCCGGAGGAGGTCACGTTGGAGTCCAGCGGCAACAGCGGCGCGGCGTCGCTGAAGACGACCTTGCCCTTGCCGTCCCGCACGGTGATCACGGGGGCGTATCCGTGGCTGACCAGGTAGACCTTGGAGTCGCCGATCTCCAGCGGCTTGTTGACCTCGATCTTGGTCGACTTCTCCTTGCCGTCCGCGCCGACCGCGTAGTCGATGTACGCCTCGTAGATCCGGGGGGTGCCCTTGTTCGGCCCGCTCACCTCGTAGGTGCCCCGGAAGTTCTTGAGGTCGAAGCTGAAGGGGTTGAGGTCCTCGGCGGTGAAGAGGCTGCCGGACTTGAAGTCGTCGTACTGGGTGAGGACGTTGGAGAAGCCGTCGCCCTCGACGATCAGCTTGTTGCCCTCGGAGCGGTAGAGCTGGCCCCAGGCGAAGGCGACGAGCATCACGATCAGGGCGATGTGGAAGGCGAGGTTGCCCGCCTCCCGCAGATAGCCCTTCTCGGCGGCGACCGCGTCCCCGGCGAGGTGTGCGCGGAACCGGCGCTTCTGCAGCGCCTTCAGCGCGGCCTCGCGCACCTGCTCGGGCGTCGCCTCGGTGCGCCAGGTGGCGTAGGCGGGCAGCCGGGTCAGCCGCCTGGGCGCACCCGGGGGGCGGCCGCGCAGCTGGCCCACGAACTGCCAGGTGCGGGGCACGATGCAGCCGATGAGAGAGATGAACAGCAGGATGTAGATCGCCGAGAACCACACCGAGCTGTAGACGTGGAACAGCCCGAGCTTCTCGTAGATCGGCCCCAGGGTGTCGTGCCGCTCCATGAAGTCGGCGACCCGGGTCTCGTCCTGTCCCGACTGCGGGATCAGCGAGCCGGGGATCGCCGCGAGCGACAGCATGAACAGCAGGATCAGCGCGACCCGCATCGAGGTCAGCTGCCGCCAGAACCAGCGGGCCCACCCGATCGCCCCCAGCGCGGGCAGGTTCGGCGCGTCCTCCTGCGGAGCGGTGGACAGCTGCGAGCCGGCGGCACCGAGGTCGTTGTCTTCGGGGGCTCCGCCACCGCGACGGGCGGTGTTCTCGCGGTTGCCGGAGTCGGTCGTCGTCATGGCTCAGATCCCAGGGGTGAAGCCGGAGGACCAGACCTGCATCTCCTGAATGATGCGGTCCCAGGCGCCGGTCAGCATGAGCAGTCCGATCGTGATCATCATGCCGCCGCCGATGCGCAGCACCCACGCGTAGTGCCGCTTGACCCAGGCGAAGGCGCCGAGCGCCTTGCGGAAGGCCACCGCGGCGAGCACGAAGGGCAGGCCCAGCCCCAGACAGTACGCCACCATCAGCAGCGCTCCCCGCCCGGCGCTGGCCTGTTCGAGGGCGAGCGCGTTGACCGAGGTGAGGGTCGGGCCGATGCAGGGCACCCAGCCGATGCCGAAGAGCGCGCCCAGTATCGGGGCGCCCACGAGCCCGGTGGCCGGCTTGGTGTGGAAGCGGAACTCGCGCTGCGTGAACCAGGGCATCAGCCCCATGAAGAACAGGCCCATGGCGATCATGAGCACGCCGAGCACCTTGGTGAGGATGTCCTGGTGCTCCAGCAGGGTCCGGCCGAAGTAGCCGAAGAGCGCGCCGCCGGAGACGAACACGAAGGTGAACCCGAGCACGAACAGCCCGGCTCCGGCCACCATCCGGCCGCGGCGGGCGTCGACCAGGTCGGTGCCGCCGACTCCGGTGACGTACGACAGATAGCCGGGCACCAGCGGCAGGACACAGGGGGAGAAGAAGGAGACGAGTCCGCCGAGGACCGCGATCGGCAGGGCCAGCAGCAGGGCCCCGTTGAAGACGGTCTCGTTCAGCTCGGCGGCGGTCGTGGTGAGCGCGGCCGTTCCCGATACCGTCACGTCACTTCTCCGCGAGGATCGGGTCGAGCATCTTGCGCAGCTTCTCCTCGCTCAGCGCCTGCTGGGTGCGCGCCGCGAGCTTTCCGTCCCGGTCGATGACCAGGGTGGAGGGGATCAGCTGCGGGTTGAGCGAGCCCTTCTCGAAGCGCAGCAGCAGCTTGCCCGTGGGGTCGTACAGGCTCGGGTACTCGACCTCGTACTGCTTCTCGAAGGCGATCGCGGGCCGGGTGCTGGTGTCGCGGGTGTTGATGCCGACGAACTGCACCCCCTGGTCCGCGAGGTCCTCGGAGACCTTGGCCAGGTTGGGGGCCTCGGCGCGGCAGGGCGCACACCAGGAGCCCCACACGTTCAAAACGATGATCTTGCCCTGGTAGGCGGAGAGGTCGAGCTGCTTGCCGTCGATGGTCTTCCCGGAGAGGTCGGGCGCGGTGTCCCGGTCCCCCTTCTCCACCGTGGCGATCCCGTCGGAGCCGGTGATGAAGCCGGTCTGACCGCCACCGCCCTCGATGCCCCCGCCCGCGCAGGCGGACAGCGTCAGCGCCAGGGCGGCGGCCCCGGCTGAGAGCAAAGCGGCACGGCTGCGGCTCGTACGGACACTCATGTGAAAAGTTTCGCATGCCCGTTTCGGGGGCTTACGGCGGGGTCGAAGGCCCCCTTCTCCGCAGGTCAGGCGGCCGATCCGGCTCCCAGGAACTCCTTCCACCCACCGGTCGGCCGCTGGCCCACGCCGAGGGTCTGGAGCTTGGCGAGCACGTCCGGGGTCTGCGCGTCCATCCAGTCCACGAACTGCCGGAAGGACACGATCCGTATCTCGCCGTCCTTGGCCTTCTCCTTGGCCCGCGCGATGTGCTTGAGGGCCTCCTCGACGGCGTCCATGTACACCCCGCCGTTCCACTCCTCGAAGTGGTTCCCTATGAACAGCGGCGCCCGGTTCGTCTCGTACGCCCGCTGGAACCCGGCGACGTACGCGCCAGTGGCCTGGGTGCGGTAGGCCGGGTAGTTGGCGGGTGGGGCCTGAGTGGAGTTCTGGGACTGGTTGTACATGATGTTGTAGTCCATGGAGAGCACCTCGAAGCTCCGCCCGGGGAACGGCACGGACTGCAGGGGCAGGTCCCACAGGCCCTGCTTCTTCTTCGGCCAGACCTGGAGGCCGCCGGGCGAGGAGGAGTCGTAGCGCCAGCCCAGCTCGCGCGCGGTGGGCAGCAGGTTCTCCTGCCCCAGCAGACACGGCGTCCGGCCGCCGACCAGCTCCTTGTCGTAGTCGAACGGCAGGGGCTCGACGTCCGTCCAGCCGCTGTTGGTCCGCCACTCCTTGACGAAGGACTTCGCCTGCTCGATCTCGCTGCGCCACTGCTTCGGCGTCCAGTTGCCGACCGAGCCGTTGCCGCCGCAGAAATGGCCGTTGAAATGGGTGCCTATCTCGTGCCCGTCGAGCCACGCCGTACGCAGGTGTCCCAGCGTCGACTTGATGTGATCGTCCGTCAGATAACCGATGTCGGAGGCGCCGGGCGCGTTGTTCGGCGGAAGGTACACGCGCTTCTTCGATTCCGGCAGGAGATAGATCCCGGAGAGGAAGAACGTCATATGGGCGTCGTGGTCCCGCCCGGCTTTCAGGAACCGCTCGAAAAGCCCGTTACCGACGTCTCCGGCCCCGTCCCAGGAGAACACCACGAACTGCGGCGGCGTCTCGCCGGGCGCCAGCGGCCGCGGCTTCCCCGGCTGGTTCGGCTGCTTGCCGGTGTACGAGGTCGACCCGTCACCCAGCGGCTTCGCCGTCTTCCCCGGCTTCTTCTTCCCCGGGCCCTTGCCGCCGTCACCGGCCCCGCCGGCCTCGGTCGGCTTGCCCCCGAACCCCGTACCGCATCCGGTCAGTCCCAGTCCGGCGACCGCTCCCGCGCCGACACCGAGCATCCCCCTTCGCGAAATCTCGCGCATTTGGTCCCCCTTGGTCAGTTCACGCACCAGTTCGCGTGAAGCACACCGTCTGAGAGGGCCGAAAGGACGCGACGGTTCCTCTTGATCTCCGGGAAACTCAGATTCCTCGGGGACACGGGGAACTGCGCGTCAAGCCACGTCGGACCCGCAGTTCCCCAACCACCTTATGCACCAAAGGCTTTGTCCTTGCCCTTTACCGGCTTTGCGCCCGCCAGCAGATGCGGCGGCACCAGATCCCGCGCCGGCTCGCTGTACCCCACGGAAACGATCCTGTCGCCCTGGTACGTGAACGTGGTCAGCGACGCGAGCGTGCACTGCCGCCGGCGCGGATCGTGCCACAGCCGCCGCTTCTCGACGTACGACCGCACGATCCAGATCGGCAGCTGGTGCGAGACCAGCACGGCCTCGTGCCCGCGCGCCGCGTCCTTCGCCGCGTCGAGCGCCCCCATCATCCGCACGACCTGGTCGACGTACGGCTCGCCCCACGACGGCTTGAACGGGTTGACCAGGTGCTTCCAGTTCTCCGGCCGCTTCAGCGCGCCGTCGCCGACCCCGAAGGTCTTGCCCTGGAAGACGTTGTCCGCCTCGATGAGCCGCCCGTCGGTGGCGAGGTCGAGCCCGTGCGCCTTGGCGATCGGCGTCGCCGTCTCCTGCGCCCGCTCCAGCGGGGAGGCGACGACGTGCGTGACGTCCCGGGGCGCCAGGTGCTCGGCGACCCGGTCGGCCATGCGCCGCCCGAGGTCGGAGAGGTGGTACCCGCCCAGACGCCCGTAGAGGATCCCCTCCGGGTTGGCGACCTCGCCGTGCCGCATCAGGTGGACGACCGTGATGTCACTCATGCTGCCGAAGCCTCCGCTGCTGCCCGCGCCGCCGCCGGAAGAGCGTCGGCGATCCGCTGAACCGCACGCTCGTCGTGCGCGGTCGAGACGAACCACGACTCGAACGACGACGGCGGCAAGTAGACGCCCTGCGCCAGCATCGAGTGGAAGAAGGCGTTGAAGCGGTACGACTCCTGCGCCCTGGCCTCCTCGTAGTTCCGCACAGGCGTCTCCGTGAAGAACACGGAGAACATGTTGGAGGCGTTCTGCAGCGTGTGCGCGACGCCCTCCTTGCTGAGCGCGTCCGTGACGAGCCCCTGGATCTGCCGGGACACGGCGTCGACGACGTCGTACGCCGCCTCGTCCAGCAGCCGCAGCTGCGCGAGCCCGGCGGCCGTCGCGACCGGGTTCCCGGAGAGCGTGCCGGCCTGGTAGACGGGCCCGGCGGGCGCGAGGCGGGCCATCACGTCGGCGCGCCCCCCGAAGGCCGCGGCGGGGAAGCCGCCGCCCATCACCTTGCCGAAGGTCATCAGGTCCGGGACGACCCCGTCGATGCCGAACCACCCGGCCCGGCTGGTCCGGAAGCCGGTCATCACCTCGTCGGAGATGTAGAGGGCGCCGTGCTCCGCGCAGGCGTCCTTGAGGCCCTGGTTGAAGCCCGGCAGCGGCGGGACGACGCCCATGTTGCCCGGGGACGCCTCGGTGATCACACAGGCGATCTCGCCGGGGTGGGCGGCGAAGGCGGCGCGCACGGCGTCGAGGTCGTTGTAGGGCAGCACGATCGTGTCGCCGGCCTGGGCGCCGGTGACGCCCGGGGTGTCGGGGAGCGCGAAGGTGGCGAGGCCGGACCCGGCGGCGGCGAGCAGCGAGTCGACGTGACCGTGGTAACACCCGGCGAACTTCACCACCTTGGCGCGGCCGGTGAAACCGCGGGCGAGCCGGATCGCCGACATGGTGGCCTCGGTCCCGCTGGACACCAGCCGCACCTGCTCCAACGGCCCGACCCGGTCGACCATCTCCTCGGCCAGCGCGACCTCGCCCTCGCCGGGCGTCCCGAAGGAGGTGCCGCGCGCGACGGCCTCCTGGACGGCGGCGACGACCTCGGGCCGGGAGTGCCCGAGGATCATCGGACCCCATGAGCACACAAGATCTACGTACTCGCGGCCGTCGGCGTCGGTGAGATAGGGACCGGTACCGGACACCATGAACCGGGGCGTACCGCCCACGGCGCGGAAGGCGCGCACGGGAGAGTTCACGCCGCCGGGCGTGACGGCCGCCGCGCGCTCGAAAAGAGTCTGCGAAAGCGGGGCTTCATAGCTATAGGGCAGTTCGGGCATGACCTGCGGTTTCTCATCGAGGCGGACGGCTGACGTCACCAGGGTAGGCCAGTGTCGCCCAGCTCTGGCGAGCCACGGGCATGCGAAAACCCCGCCCACCCCAGGTCGACGACGTGGGACAGAGGGCTCTCGCCTCCGCCCTTCCCCTGCGGCGGGGGTTGAGAGGAGGGGGATGCGGTACAGGCGCACGTAGGCGACGTCGGTAGGCCTTGCCGTGTTCACGGCCGCAGAATCGGCCCACTCGCCCCGCTCCCGGCTTCTGTGGCAGCTCTGCGCCACAGCGTCCACATGTGACGGCCGGCCTTGACTGGGGCGTTCGGGGACGCAGTGCCCGACGACACAGACCGCTCAGAGGTCCTCCGGCGCTTTGTGGCCCACTACTGCCGCCGCCGCCAGGGGCGAAGCTACCGGAGCGGCCTCCAGCCGACCCGCGGAGTACACCGTCGCAGACATGACGAGAGCCCCGCCGGATGTCCGACGGGGGCTCTCTCAGTAGGCAGAAGGACTACACGGCCACGCCCTCGTTCGCGCGCGACGACGCCATTTGCACCGTGACGCGGTCCTCGATCTTGCAGACAGGCGCGAAGCCTCCACGCGACTCAGCCTTGCGGACGGTGATCCGGTCGACGAAGAGTTCAACCAACATGCGCCGGTCCTCGACGGACGCCTTCCCCCACCACGACGTCGGCCCGACCGGGTCACCGTCCTCCGACGCGGTCCACTGCTCGATGGGAAGCGGCGGAAGATCGGGAGTGCCCACTTCCTTGATCTTCTCGTCGATTGCGGCCAGACGGGCTTCGAGCGACTGCTTGTCGGCCAGGAACTGACGGCGCCCGATCTCGCCGTCATAGACGCCGATCCTCAAGTCGCTGTAGAGCTGCTCGACAGACCGCACGATCTGCGCGCGCTCGCCGAGCAGTGACGCACGCTCGCTTCGCGCCCGCGGGTTCTCCGTCATCCGGGCAAGCCTGGACATCGCTTCGACGATGGTGTCCGTCGTCTCCGGGTCATCCTCGTGGGCGTTGCTGATGACGGCCATGATGCGGGCACCGACGTACGCGTCCATGTCCTTCTGTTGGATCGTGGATCCGCCCTCGTGCGTCCCTTCCTCCACCATTCCCGCCGGCCGACTGCACTTGTAGACGTCGCGAGAACCGGTCTTTGGTCGGCCGCACTCACAGTAGAAACGGTTCATGCCCGTAAGGAGGTACTTACGGGGCGTGCCGCCTTTGCTGCCCCTACCGCGCCCGGCGAGCCAGTCCTGAAGCTCGAAGAACTTCGCGGGCGAGATCAGCCCCTCCCCCACCGAGATCGGCTCTTCGCCCTCGCCCCGAAGGATGCGGTACTCCTTGACGTTCCGAGTTGGGTTTCCGCCCTTGTCCACCGCGTAGACAGGCTCAGCCGCCATTCCCGCCATTCGGGGATCCGTCAGAAGCCGTTTCACCGCTCGCTCACGCCACGCACCGCCGTTCTGTGCGGGGATTCGCTCGGAATTCAGCCATGCCACGATGGACCCTACCGAAGCCGGGTGAGCGTTCTTCTTTCCCGTCCATGGCTTGTCCTTGAACTCGAAGATCCGGTCAACCATCTTCATGTATGTGCCAGCCTGATCAGTCCCGTCTTCCTGCACGGCTGCGGGGCGCAGACGGCGAATAGTGACAGGCACGAGCTTCCCGTCGATCTCCTGCACCACGACTTCTGGATAGGACTCAAGGCCGTACGGAACCGCGCCTCCAGTCCATCCACCGAGCGCCTTCGCCCCTTGCTTCACGCCACGAATGGCCTGGCTTTTCATCCTGCTGTCCGAATGGGACGCGTCCAGACGCATGATCAGCATGATCAGTTCCATGGTGTTGTCCGGCGAGAACGAGCCCTCCGACACCGACGTGATGGTGACGCCGAGACTGAACAGTTCCAGGACGATTGGAATTGCGTCCTTCGGCTCCCGGCGGGAGAACCGCGTCACATTGAAGACGATGATCTCGTGAACAAGTCCGTCACGGCAGTCATTGAGCAGCCGCTCGAACGCTTTACGCTTGGCGTTCGGATCGTATCCCGACACGCCAATATCCCGGTAATTCCCTTTGAAGGAGCAGCCTCGTTCTTGTGCTTTTTTCCTGGCCGCCTCGTCTTGAGTTTGCGGACTTGCTTCCGACTTGTCCGCTTTGGCTTTCGACTGGCGGGTATATCCTGCCGCTACCCGGAGCACGGTTGCGACGTGCTCCGGGGCCCAGGCCCCCGCCGTTGCAGTTGGGCTCACGGAATCAAGGTACCCTAATTACATGAAGCTGGGGCTTCGTACGGATAGCTCACACAGGCCATGGTGTCAGAGGCTCCGAAGATCCTGCCGACTGGTGTTTGCGCGCACGTTTCGGCGAGCGGTCGCGGGGGAGGTCACTGACACGATGATCGGGTTGCGCGGCGGGGGTCACGCGGCCCAGAAATGCGTTCGGGTGGAGATATGCATCGCGGTGGCGGACTGGGCGAGGGGACCGGTGACCTCGGTCCTCGTCGTGCCCGGCGGGGCAGGCACCGGCGCGAGGCGGAGGAGGCCGCGGAGACACGGCAGGAGCGGGGCGGGTCGACCGACCGGAGTGCGCCGGGCGAGGTGAGCGGGGCTGCCGGGCCGGGTCCGCAGTCGTCGTCGCCAGGGCCGCAGAGCGGTCCGCCGGCCCGGCCGGTGGGACCGCCGACGCCGCCCGTGCCGCCCCTTCCCTCGGTACCGCCGCCGCCCGCGGGGTCACCGGGGTCACAGCCCCCGTACGCACCGCAGGGGCAGCCGGGCGTGTACGGTCCGCAGGGTGCACACGGCACACACGACTCACTCGATCCGCACGCCGCGCGTGACGCACGCGACACACGCGGTTCGCAGGACCAGCGGCAGGAGACTCCGCCGACTCCGCCCCGCTCGCGTCGCCGACGCGGTGCGCAGGGCGAGGCCGACCGTTCCCAGACCGGCACCGGGCAGACCGGCACGGGTGGAATTCCGACCGGTTCCGACCGGGCCGAGGGTGGATCCGACCGCTCCGCGCAGGGACCAGACCGGTCCACGGGCGGACTCGGCCGCGCCGAGGGCGCTTCCGACCGGATCCAGGGCGGTGGCACTGAGCGGATCGGGCGGCGCAGCCGTATGGACGGTATGGACCGTATGGATCGCGCCGATCATGTGGATCGTGTCAATCGTGTGGACGGAATGGATCAGACGGACCGGATGGACCGGCCTGACCTGGTGGATCGCAGGACGCGTGCGGAACGCAGGAGCCGCGCGGACCGCAAGGACCGTACGGACCGCATCGAGAGCGCGGACCGCACGGACCGGGTGGACGGCCTGGACCATGTGGTGGGCCGGCTCCGGGCGGGGAGCGGGAATGGTGGTCGGGTGGGGGTGACCTACAAATACTTCGGCGCGCCCGACGGCGCGACCGCGGCCCGCGTCCCGATCTCGATGCGCCCCGAGGAACTCGGCGGCGACGAACTCGGCATGAACGGCATGTTCACCAAGATCAAGCCGGAGACGATGGCCGCGATGGTGCTGACCGGCATCGAGGGCGTCCCCCTCCACAAGGTGCCCCCGCTCGAACTGGTCGTCCTGCACCCCGACTACGCGGTCGTGAAGCTCCCCATGACCGTCGTCGACCCGCTGCGCGGCATCGGCGAGGAGGCGGTGGGCGCGGCCGCGTTCATCTGGTCGACGGTCCCGGACCGCGGCGGGCCGCGTGACGCGTTCAACGTCTACCAACTGCTCCACGAGTGGCAGGACTTCTCGCATCGGCTGCATGAGGCTGGGCATCAGCCTTATTGCCTCGTGTGGCCCTGAGCTGGGGTTTTGTAGGAGTCGGGCGGGGTCTTCGGGCCTCGCCCTTTTTCTTGGGTATCCGTACGAGCGCGATACCCAGCAACGCTCTAATGCCGGCCTCAGGTTGGCCGGGGACGATGAGCGGCAAAAACATCGACGGGGAGGGGCGGGCCGGCGTGCGGATCATGATCGCGGATGATGAAGCGGCCATCCGGGATTCGCTGGAGCGGGTGCTCCAGGTCGAGGGTTACGACACCAGCACCGTCGCCAACGGTCTCGCCGTGCTCGACGAGGTCGGTGGGGCTGACGGCGACACGCTGGATCTGCTGATCCTCGACGTGATGATGCCCCGCCTCGGCGGGTTGGAGACCTGCCGACGGTTGCGGGCCTCGGGTCGGGATCTGCCGGTGCTGATGCTGACCGCCCGTGACCAGGTCTCCGACCGGGTCACGGGACTGGACGCGGGCGCCGACGACTACCTGCCCAAGCCGTTCGCCACCGAGGAGTTACTGGCCCGGGTGCGGGCCCTGCTGCGCCGGCGCACGCCGACCGACGAGGAGTCGCAGATCCTGTCGTTCGCCGACGTCCGGCTCGATCCCGACAGGTTCGAGGCGTGGCGGGGCGGGCGGCCGCTGCGTCTGACCCGGACCGAGTTCTCCCTCCTGCAGGTCCTCATGAGCAACGCGACCCGGGTCCTGACCCGCGACGCGCTGTTCGAGGCGATCTGGGGCTTCGACATGAGCGCCACCGCCAACAACCTCCAGGTGTACGTGAGCTACCTGCGCCGCAAGACGGAGGCAGAGGGTGAGCCTCGATTGATCTACACGCTGCGCGGCCTGGGTTACGTGCTGCGGGAGACTCCTCCGTGAGCAGGCCCGCCGGCCGGGAACCGCACGGGCCGACCCGATGGTGGCGCCGGCGGTCCCTGCGGACCAGGCTGACGGTGATCGCGGCGACGGCCATCGCGGTCAGCGTGTTCGTGGCCTTCCAGGTGGCCAGCGAGCTGATGGACCGGGAGCTGCGGGACACCGTCGCGAACCAGCTGCGGGCCGACGCCCGCGTCGTGGCGACGAACGCGCAGCGCGCCGGGCTGGCGCAGGTCCGGTTACCGCCGTATCCCGGATCCGGTCGGCTGGTGCGGGTCGTCCTGCCCGACGGCTCGACCCGGACGCCGGCCGGCCAACCCGTGCTGCCCCCCGTCAGCGAGCACGCCGGGCGCGTGGCGCAGGGCGCGTCGGCCGACCTGATGGAGTCGAACGACAGCGACGAGGAGGGCTACCTCGTCTACACACTGCGGGCGGGCGACGGCGCGGTCCAGGTGGCCCAGGTCGCCGACGACAGCCCGATCAACCAGTTCGGGTTCGGCATGCTGCTGATCGGGCTGCTCTGCGTGGTCGGCGGCACCCTCGTCGGGCGGACCGTGGCGCGGACCGGGCTGGCACCGATCGACCGGCTGACCGCCGCCGCGGTACGTGTCGCGCACACCCGGGATCTCGACGCCGACATCCCGGACGAGGGCGGTGGGGAGATCCGGCGGCTGATCCAGTCGATCAACGACATGCTCGCCGCACTCCGGGACTCCCGGCGGGCCCAGCGACTGCTCGCCGAGGACGCCGCCCACGAGCTCAAGACCCCGCTCACCAGTCTGCGTCTCAACGTCGAACTGCTGATCCGGCTCGATCGACGCGGCACCCTGGACAGCGCGCTGCCGGCGGAGAGCCGGACCCGGCTGCTCAGTGATCTCGGCGCCCAGGTGGCCGAGTTGAGCACCCTTGCCGCCGAGCTGACCGACCTGGCGCGTGGTGACGTCAGCGACGAGAACACCGAGCTGCTCGACCTCGGTGACGTGGTGGTGGCCGCCGCGACCCGGGCACGTTCCCGCGTGCCCGACATCGAGGTCGCGCTAGACGTGACGTCCGTGTGGGTGAGCGGGCGTCCCGCCGCGCTCCAGCGGGCGGTGCTCAACCTCATCGACAACGCCGGCAAGTGGTCCCCCGCGGATCAGCCGGTCCAGGTCCGGCTCCGTGCCGAGGGCGCGTCGGCGGTGCTCGAGGTCGACGACGCCGGGCCGGGCATCGACGCCGCCGACGTACCGCGGGTGTTCGACCGGTTCTACCGTGCCGACAGCGCCCGCGCGTTGCCGGGATCCGGTCTGGGGCTGTCGATCGTGCAGCGGGTCGTCGACGCCCACGGCGGCCGGGCCACCGTCGCCCGCTCCGCACGCGGCGGCGCGCTGCTTCGGGTCGACCTTCCGGCCGCGGCCCCGCCCGCCCCGATCGCCCGGTTCACCGCCGGGGATGACACCGCGGCGTCCTGACCCGCCCCGGCGGCGCGGCGCAGGACACGGGACGGCAGGACCAAGGGGCGGCGGCCGTCGGACCCAGGAAGAAAAGGGGTCCGGGACGGGCCTGGGCCCGCCCCGGATCTCGTCCGTGTCGCCGCGCTCACCGTTGCAGCGCGGGCTCCTCGTCAGCGGCGAGCGGCTGTTGACCGTCCGGCAGCTCCGCCGCCGGCCGGGCCAGCCGGCTCGGCCACCACATCCGCCGGCCGATCAGCAAGGTGAGGGCGGGCACCAGGACCGACCGCACCAGCAGGGCGTCCAGCAGCACGCCGAAGGCCACCAGGAACCCGACCTCGATCAGCATCACCAGCGGAAGTGTGACGAGGACCGCGAACGTGGCCGCCAGGACCAGGCCTGCCGAGGTGATGACGCCACCGGTGGCCGAGAGGGCTTTGAGCATGCCCTCTCGGGTGCCGAGACGCACCGTCTCCTCCCGGGCCCGGCTGGCCAGGAAGATGTTGTAGTCGACGCCGAGCGCCACCAGGAACAGGAATGCCAGCAGCGGCACCGAGTGGTCGACACCCTTGAACCCGAGGATCGTGTCGAAGACGAACACGCTGCCGCCGAAGGCCGCGGCGAACGAGACGATCACGGTGGCCATCAGGACCAGCGGGGCCAGGATCGCGCGCAGCAGCAGCCCGAGGACGATCAGGACGACCGCGAGCACCAACGGGATCACCAGCTTCTCGTCGCGGCTGGTGGTCACCTCGGTGTCGAGGTTCTCCGCACTCGGCCCGCCGACGATCGCCTCCGCCCCGCTCACCGCGTGCACGGCGGTGCGCACCCGCAGAATCGTGTCGTACTCCGCGACGGTGTCCGGCGCGTCCTTCGGGAACACGGAGATGTTGGCCCAGCCACCGCTGGTCTGCTCCGGGACGGCCAGGGCCACACCGCGAGTGTCCTTGACGACGTCGAGCACCCGCTCCTGGTGCGCCGGGCGCGTGAAGACCGTCATCGGCTGGCCGCCGAGCTCCGGGAAGTGCTCGCGCAGAACGGTGAAGCCGGTGACCGACTCCGGCGCGGACAGGAACTGGTCCTGCTCCCGCAGGGCGCCGGTGTTGCCCGCCAGCCCGATGGCGAGGACGCCGAGGACTCCGAGCGAGCCGAGCGTCGCCACCCACCGGCGGCGGCTGATGGCGGTGCCGAGCCGTCCCCACAGCCCCGGCTTCTCCTCCACGGCCGTGCTGAACCGCGGGACGACCGGCCAGAAGATCCGCCGGCCGAGCACCACGAGCACCGCCGGGAACAGCGTCAGCATGGCCACCAGCGCGCACAGGATGCCGGCCGCACCGATCGGGCCCAGCCCGCTGGTGCTGTTCAGGTCCGCGACGAGCAGGCAGAGCAGGCCGGCGACCACGGTGGCGGCGGACGCGACGATGGCCGGCGCCGCGCCGCGCAGCGCGTGGACCATCGCGACCCGGACGTTCTCATGGTGGTGCAGTGCCTCCCGGTATCGAGCGATGAGCAGCAGCGCGTAGTCCGTGCCGACGCCGAACACCAGGATCGTCAGCAGCGCCGAGTTCTGGTCGTTGACCACGATGCCGAAGCCTTTGACGAGCAGGTAGACGGTTCCCATCGAGGTCAGTGCGGCCGCGCCGACGGCCACCAGCGGGATGATCCACAACACCGGGCTGCGGTAGGTGAGGATGAGCAGGAGCGTGACGACGACGATGGTGGTGAGGAGGACCTGCACGTCGATGCCGTCGAAGACGGCGTCCATGTCGCCGTCGATCGCACCCGGCCCGGTCACGTCGAGTTCCAGGCCGGAGGGGCGGTCCTTCGCGGCGTCACGTAAGGGGCCGACGATGTCCTCCGGTGCGCCGTAGGCGGTGCTCACCTGGAGGGTGAACATCATCGCCTCGCCGTTGGTGGAGGGGCTCGTCGGTGAGCCCTCGTCGTCCTCGCCGGCCGCCGCCGTCGCCTTCGGCGGGTACCGCTCGGCAAGGGTGTCGTAGTGGCGCTCGACCGTCGCGCGGTCGGCGTCGGTCATGCCGCCGGCGCGGTGGTACACGAAGACGAACGTGTTGTCGTCACCGTCGGGGAGACTGTCTTCCAGCACCGCCACCTTGGTGGACTCGGCACTGGCCGGCAGGGTGTCCACGGCGCTGTCGGTGGTGACCGAGCTCAGCTTTCCGCTCAGCGGCACCATGCCCGCCGCCAGCACCAGCCACAGCCCGATCACCAACCACGGCACCCACCGGCCTGCCAACCGACCGGCCGGCGCTTGCCCGGACGGCGCTGCGTCGACTGCCATCACTGGCCTCCTCCATAGGGTTGCATCGCTTATCTGGATGCCTAGTTCCTACGGAGCGAACCTGAGACGACCGTTAATGCGGTGCTCAGGCCGGTTGGCCGAACCGTGTGCGGGAGCCTCGTCTGCCGGGGATGCCGGGAAACCGCTGTGACGGCAGAGACGTCCTTCGGGTCGGACAGAGATCAGGAATCAGAGATCACGACGACGACCGATACGGAGACGATCTTGGCGACCACGAGAAGGCACCCCCGTCCCCTCCCTCTCCCCCCGCCCCACCGTCGAAGGGTGCTCGGCCTCGGGCTCGGTGGAGTGGCGGGGCTGGGTGCCGTCGGCGCGCTCGGCACGCTCGGAGCAGGGACGGCCCACGCCTCGGGCGGTGCCGGTGCGGGGCTCTCCCGGCAGCTGGCGAAGCTGGAGCGGGAGTACTCCGCGCGGCTCGGGGTCTACGCCCATGACACGGCGACCGGGCGCTCGGTGGCGTACCGCGCGGACGAACGGTTCCCCCTCTGCTCGGTGTTCAAGACGCTCGCCGCCGGGGCGGTGTTACGGGACCTCGACCGTGACGGCGAGTACCTCGCCCGGCGGATCCACTACACGAAGGAGTACGTCGAGGCGGCGGGCTACAGCCCGATCACGGGCACGGCAGCGAACGTCGAGGCCGGTATGACGGTCGGGGAGCTGTGTTCCGCGACGGTCTCGCACAGCGACAACGGGGCGGGGAACCTGCTGCTGCGCGAGCTGGGCGGGCCGAGCGCGATCACCCGCTTCTGCCGCTCGCTGGGCGACCGGACGACCCGGCTCGACCGCTGGGAGCCGGAGTTGAACACGGCGGAACCGTGGCGGACGACGGACACCACCACGCCTCGGGCGATCGGCGGGACGTACGCGCGGCTCCTCCTCGGCCGGGCCCTGCCGGACGCGGACCGGGAACTGCTGACCGACTGGCTGATCGCCAACTCGACGAACGTCCAGCGGTTCCGGGCCGGCCTGCCCGCCGACTGGACGCTCGCGGACAAGACAGGCGGCGGGGCGGCGTACGGGGTCGCGAACGACGTCGGCGTCGTCTGGCCCCCCGGCCGCCCGCCCCTCGTCCTGTCCGTCCTGTCGACGAAACTCGACCCGGCGGGCCCCACGGACAACCCACTGGTGGCGAGGGCGGCGGGCCTGGTGGCGGGGGCACTCACGGCCTGACGGCACGGGGAACGGGCTGGAGGCGAGGAAGGCCCGGGGGTAGGGGCGAACCAGCGGTGATCCCCCCTCGCCCCGGCCCCGCTCCACCCGCCTGTCCGCACCCCGGTCGCCGCTGGCCTCCGGCCCCCTCCAGGCCGCAGCATGAGCGGCATGAGCAATGTGAACGACGTGAACGGCGACAGCGGCATGCGTGTCTCGCGGCGGGCCCGGGCCGTCGCTCCCTTCTATGCCATGGAGTTCGCCAAGCAGGCCGCCGCGCTGACCGCCCAGGGCCATGACGTCGTCAAACTCAGCCTCGGGGAACCGGACTTCGGCGCACCCCCGGCCGTCGTGGAGGCGATGCGGGAGGTCATGGACGGGCGGCCGATGACGTACACGGCGGCGCTCGGACTGCCCGCCCTGCGGGAGGCCATCGCCGGCTTCTACGGCGACCGGCACGGCGTCGAGGTCGACCCGGGCCGGGTCGTCGTCACGGCCGGCGCCTCGGCCGCGCTCGTGCTGGCCACCGCCGCGCTCGTCGACCCCGGTGACGAGGTGCTCATCGGCGACCCGTCCTACCCGTGCAACCGGCAGATCGTGGAGAGCTTCGGCGCCGACGTCACGCTGGTGCCCACCACCGCCGCGAGCCGGTTCCAGCTGGACACGGCGGCGGTGCGGGCGCACTGGACGGACCGTACGCGCGGGCTCATGGTCGCCACCCCGTCCAACCCGACCGGCACCTCCGTCCCGGCCGGCGAGCTCGCCGCGCTGTGCGAGCTGGCCCGTGAGCGGGACGCGTGGCGTCTGGTCGACGAGATCTACCTCGACCTCGGCGACCACGACGAGCGGGGCCGGCCGCCGCGCAGCGCGCTGTCGTACGACCCCGGAGCCGTCGTGATCAACAGCTTCTCGAAGTACTTCGGGATGACCGGCTGGCGGCTCGGCTGGTGCGTCGTCCCGGAGTCCCTCGTACCGGCCCTGGAGCGGCTGGCGCAGAACTACTTCCTCTGCGCCTCCGCCCCGGCCCAGCACGCGGCCCTCGCCTGTTTCACCCCCGAGTCGCTCACGGTGTGCGAGGCGCGCCGGGTGGAGTTCGGCGAGCGGCGCGCGCTGGTCCTGGACGGGCTGGCGCGGATCGGGCTGCCGGTCCCGGTGCCGCCCGACGGGGCGTTCTACGTGTACTTCGACGTCAGCGGGACCGGCCTGACCTCCTGGGAGTTCTGCGAGCGGGCCCTGCGGGAGGCGCACGTGGCCCTGACGCCCGGCCGGGACTTCGGCACGCACACCGCCGACACCCATGTCCGCCTCTCCTACGCGGCCTCGACGGACGAACTGCGGGAGGGGATCGCCCGGTTGGGGAAGTTCATGACGACGCTGCGCTGAGGCACGGCCCCTGGCACTGGGGTAGGCCGGTCGCGGGGTTAATCGGGGGCGGCCGGGGTCGGCATCCCGGTGGGGCCGACGCCATTGTCGACGGCGGTCGACTACCCGTCACCGTGGCTCTATATGATCGGCGTTCGCATGTACGGGGGCATGTGCGGGTGCAACGTCGGCGTGTTCGCCATGTGTTGCCGTGTTCGCTCCGCGTCGCGGCGTCGGCGCCGCCCGTTCCCCCGTGCGTCGCGCGTCCTTCCGATGACACCGACGACGAGGAGAGGGGCCATGTCCTATCCGACACCGCCCCAGCGGCCCGGCCCTGCCGCAGGCCATGGACAACCGCCCAACCCCTACGGGCAGCACGGGCAGCACGGACAACCGGCCCAACCGTACGGTCAACCGCCCCAGCAGGCGGCCTGGCCCCAGCAGGCCCCCGCGCAGGCACCCCAGCCGGGCCAGGCGCCGCAGTATCCAGGTCACACACCGCCCCACCCCGCCCCGGCCCCGGCCCCGGCCCCTCCCCCGGCCAAGGGCGGCGCGGCCCGTGGGTGTCTCGCCGGCGCCCTCGGGTTCTTCGGGCTGCTCGGTATGCTCGGCGGCGGCCTCCTGGTCGGGCACGCGTACTCGAACGCCGCCCAGGACATTCCCAACCGCGACGGCTACGGCCCGACCATGTGGCGCAACGAGCCGGCGGACCAGCTCTTCCCCGAGGCCCTGGCCCCCCGGGTGAGCGCGACGACCACGAAGCCGGACGGCTCGCGGGCCACCTGGCACCGGATCGGCATATCCGAGGAAACCGACTGCACGAAGGGCCTGAACAAGGTCACCTCGGCCGCCGTCGCGAAGCTCGACTGCGAGGCGGTGCTGCGCGCCACGTACGTGGACCCCACGGGGAACACCGTCGGCACGGTCGCGCTGATCGTGCTGCCGGCCGGGGAGTCCGCGAAGGCGGAGATGACCGCGTTCTTCGAGAAGGACGAGGACAAGCTCGACCCCGAGGTCGGGGTGAAGGCGTTCACCGTGCCCGGCACCATCGCGGCGAAGTGGAGCGACGCGCGCAGCAACGGCGGGGCGGGGGTCGCCGTTCCGGAATCGTCGTTGCCGTATGTCGTCGTGGCCTCCACCGGCGCGGTCGACGGCCGCGAGGCGGGCCGTCTGCCGGGCGAGTACGGCAGCCACAACTGGGACGCGGGCGACGACCGCGCCCCGTGGCGGGGCGCGGCGAAGGCCCTGTGCGAAGACGTCAGCTACCACCTCGGTGACCTGTTGCTGGAGACCTCATGAGCGGCACGACCCTACGGCGGACCGGAGTCCTCGCGTCCACGGCGGCGCTGCTGCTCGCCACGGCGACCACGGGCACGGCGAGCGCGGCCGAGGCGACCCCTCGGTCCTGGGAGTACCAGGCGCTGAAGCTGGGCGCGGCACAGCAGGTCGCCCAGGGCGAGGGCGTCACCGTCGCGGTCCTCGACACCGGCGTGGACGCCGACCATCCCGCGCTGAAGGGGAAGGTGACCACGGGCCCCGACTACCTCGGGGAGGGCTCCGACTCCGAGGAGGCGGACAACGAGGGCCGGCACGGCACGGCGATGGCCTCGGACGTCCTCAAGGTCGCCCCGAAGGCGAAGATCCTCTCCCTGCGGGTGACCGACGGGAGCGGCGAGCCGGGGTACACCAAGGGCGGCAACCCCATCGCACAGGGGATCGACTACGCGATCGAGCACGGCGCCGACGTGATCTCCATGTCGATCGGCGACCAGATGCTCGGCAACAGCTACGACGAGGACGAGACCGACGCCCTGGGCCGCGCGGCCCTGGCGGGCGTGCCGGTCCTCGCCTCGGCGGGCAACAACGGCGACCTCTTCAACGACGCCCAGTACCCGGCGGGTTACCCGGGTGTGATCGCGGTCGCCGCGCTCCAGCAGGACGGCACCCGGGCCGCGTTCTCCACCGTGCGGACGTACAACGCGGTCGCGGCACCCGGCGTGGACATCATGAGCGCGAGCAACGGCGGCGGCTACGCGACGATCGACGGCACCTCGCCCGCCACGGCGCTCGCCTCCGGTGTCGTCGCCCTGATGCTCTCCCGCAACGACAAGCTGACCCCGGCCCAGGTCAGGACGATCCTGACCACGACCGCCGGGCACGCCGCCCAGGGGCACAGCCCGCTGGACGGGTACGGCATCGTCGACGCGCCCGCCGCCGTCGAGGCCGCGGGGAAGCCGCCTGAGGACCGCACGGCGCCGGTGGCGTACAAGGGCGAGGAGCACCTCGGCACCCCGGACGGCACGTCGAAGACCAAGCACCCCGAGCTGGACTCGGAGCTGGTGACGATCGGGGGCGGCGCGGCGGCGGTCGGGCTGCTGCTGGTCGTGGTGGCGGTGTTCGTCGGCCGGGCGGGCCGACGGCGTACGACACCGGTGGCGGGCGGCGCCGGGGCGCGCTGAGGCGGCGTGCCCGCGCCGGCCCGTATCTTGGCGCCCATGCAGTCCTACACGATCGGGCAGGCCGCGCGGCTGCTCGGGGTCAGCCCCGACACCGCGCGGCGCTGGGCGGACGCGGGCCGGGTGGCAACGCGACGCGACGAGAGCGGGCGTCGGCTCATCGACGGGAAGGACCTCGCGGCCTTCTCCGTCCGCCTGGCCCGGGACGCGGCCGACGAGGCCGAGGTCCCGTACACGTCGGCGCGCAACGCCTTCTCCGGCATCGTCACCGCCGTGAAGCTCGGTGACGTGGCGGCCCAGGTCGAGATCCAGGCGGGTCCGCACCGCCTGGTCTCCCTGCTCACCCGGGAGGCCGTGGAGGAACTGGGCCTGGAGGTCGGCATGGAGGCCACGGCCCGGGTGAAGTCCACGAACGTCCACATCGACCGGACGTGAGCGCCGCCCACCGTCACGGAGGGGCGGCCATCACTCGGGAGGGCCGGGTTCATAGCGGGGGCAGACTGCCGGATCCCGCGGCCGGCATGGAATACGCGAACGGGACCGGTCACAAACGGATGTGGGCCCGTGCGGGCGCTCATCTGGCCAGGGACGCTCTCGGTGCCGCCAGGTCGAACCAGACCGCCTTGCCGTCGGGGTGGACGAGGTTGCCGCCGTCCGGGAGCGCGGCGGCGGTGCCCCAGTGCCCTTCGGTGAGGGCGTCCACGAGGTAGAGCCCGCGTCCGCCCTCCTCCCAGCCGCCCGGCGTCAACTCCCGCATGACCGGCGGACTCTCGTCCCCGTCGAAGACGATCACGCGCACACGCCAGGTCTCCACCGACACCCAGAGAACCGATCCTCCACCCTTGGCGTGCACACAGGCGTTCGTGACCAGCTCGGACGTGCACAGGGCGGCCGTGTCGACGAGGGTGTCGAGGCCGAGGGCGCGCAGGACGGTGGCGACGAAGTCGCGGGCGATGAGCGGGGAGGTGTCGAGGGACGGACAGAACAGGGTGTAGGTGGTCGCCGCGGGCGAGAGCCAGGGGGTGGCACTGGGGAACGGGGCGCGATGACTACGGGCGGTTTCGGTCACGGGTGATCAACTCCATTGCGACGAGAAGGGATTGCTCGCCTCCCTACCGCGTCTCTGGCTCCTCCTCGGGTGTCGACGGCCCGGGGTGCGCTGACGACTGGCGACACAAGTAAGTAACCCTGCGCCACAGATGAGTAATCTTTCGAGCACTCTCCGTGAGCGCAGGAATGACCGTAGTCGGCCCGTTCACGCCGCCGCAATGGGGTCGGTGGAAGTACTACGAAAGCGCGTCGCCCTAGGCCCGGGAGCCCCGGCCCGACCCTCACCCTGAGTGGTTCGCGAGCCGGCCGGAGGGGCGTGTGATGATGGGCGGGAGGGTGCCCGCAGGGGGCGGGCGGCGTTCCTCCGAGGGGCGCGAACACAACGGGTACGGGGACGGAACTGTCATGACCAGTCGGTTGCTCATGTCGTACAACGCCCAGGTCGAACGGTCAGCGATGACGGTGCGGGAGCCCGCGGGCGTGCTCGGCTCCACCCGGGCCACGCAGATCCTGGACCACGACGATCCGCTGGTCGCGGCGGTCGCGCGCCGGGTGCTGAGCGAGGCCACTCCGCGTGACGCGCTGCGGGCCGCGCACCGGATCATCGCCCGGGACGTACGGCCCGTGTACTCGGTGGAGGACCGCCGGCGGGTGTCGCGGACGCTGCGGTTGCGGCGCGGCTCGTGCAGTCAGCGGATGGCGGCGCTGGAGGCGGTCGCACGGGCGGTCCGGGTACGGACGCGGGTGCGCGGGCTGCTGGTGGACGGGACCTTCTGGTATCCGCGGTTCCCTCGGCTGAAGCCGTTCGTGCCGGAGCAGGTTCTGCTGGCCTGGCCGGAGTTCAGGATCAGCGGCGCCTGGGTCCCCATCGGCGAACTCTTCGGCTCTCCCGCCCCGGGCGGCGACAGCCCGGGCTTCGCCAACAAGGGCGGGGAGACCCTCTTCGACGCGGTGGCCCGTACGGGCGTCAACTGGGACGCCTGTGGCACCGAGGCCGGCACCGGATCCGGTCCCGCCTGCGACCTCTCCGCCCGGGTCGTCGCCGACCTCGGCCACTTCGACGACCGCGACGAACTCTTCACCCGCCACGGCCAGACCCTGTGCTGGACGGCCCGCACCCTCAGCGAGCCGGTGCTCGGCCGCTGGAGCGCGGGGGCGACCCGCCCGACGCCCTGACCCACCCACTCCGCCCGAGCCGCGCGCGCCCCGTCCACCTCGTCGACCTCGTCCACCTCATCGACCGTCGCACACCGGCACGTACCGTCAACCGCCCCGTCGCCCGGCGCCGCCGTCGGCCCCTCCGCCGTCGGCCCCTCCGCCGTCGGCGACCCCCCGTACCGTGAAGCCGGTCACCAGACCCCCGCCCTCGCGACGGAAGGCGAACGGGGCGCCCTCGTGTGCGGAGGAGACGGCTCGGACGATCGACAGGCCGAGGCCCGAACCGGGCAGGCTGCGGGCGTCCGGGGCCCGGTAGAAGCGGTCGAAGATGCGTTCGAGGTCGCAGTCGGGGACACCGGGGCCCCGGTCGAGGACCTCGACGCGGACCACGTCCAGGTCGTGGCCGGGTCCGCCCGGACCGGCGAGCCCGCCCAGGTCGCCGTGGTCCCCCCGCTCACCCGGTCCGCCCAGCTCGCCACGGTCCGCCGCCCCCCGGGCGACCACGACCTCGATCGCCCCCGAGCCGCCGCGGTCGAACTTGGCCGCGTTCTCCACCAGGTTGGAGATGGCCCTCTGCAGCGCCCCGGCCCTGCCCTCGACGGTCGTGTCCCCGGCCACCCGGACGACGATCTCGCGCCCGGTGCGCCGCCGCGCGGTCCCGGCGACGTCCTCCGCCAGGTCGGCCAACTGCACCCGCTGCACCGGCTCGGTGCTCGACTGCCCGGCCGCGAGGTCGA
Source organism: Streptomyces sp. ATCC 21386 (assembly GCF_018728545.1). Taxonomy (NCBI): domain Bacteria; kingdom Bacillati; phylum Actinomycetota; class Actinomycetes; order Kitasatosporales; family Streptomycetaceae; genus Streptomyces; species Streptomyces sp. ATCC 21386. The sequence goes on along the minus strand of NZ_JAAVVL010000001.1, from coordinate 720,614 downwards.
CCAACTCGTTGACCAGGTCCGTCAGTTCCAGGGCTTCCTGGGAGAGGTCGTCGACGAGTTCCTCCCGCACCCGCGGCGGCAGCTCGTCGATGCGCCGGAGCAGGGAGATGTTGGTGCGCAGGGAGGTGAGGGGGGTGCGCAGTTCGTGTCCCGCGTCCTGGACCAGGCGCCGCTGGTCCTCCTCCGACTGCGCGAGCCGAACCAGCATGCGGTCGAAGGAGCGGCCCAGCCGCCCCACCTCGTCCCGGCCCGCGACCGGCACCTGGATGCCGAGGTGCCCGGTCCGGGCCACGTCCTCCGCCGCCCCCGCCAGCTGCACCAGCCGCCGGGTCTGCCGCCGCGCCAGCCACCACCCGAACAGCCCGGCCGAGACGACGACACCGGAGACGAACAGCAGGGTCCGCTGCTGCAACTCCCGGAGCAGGTCCTCCGTGTCGCTGAACTCCTGCGCGACCTGCACCGCGCCCCGCCCGCCGCCGAGGGCGACGGTCACCACCCGGTAGCGGTCGTTGCCGACCTCGACCTCGCCGTGCTCCACCGTCACCCCCGCCAGGTCCGCGTCGGCCGTACGACGGTCGGCGTCACGGACGGGCAGGCCGGGGGCGCCCTCGTCGAGGATCTCCCCGTGCGGGCCGAGCACCTGGACGTCCGTCCGCCCGGAGCGGATCAGGTCGTCGCGCGGACCGCCGCTGTCGCTCGGCGCGAAGTCCTCCGGCGTCAGCGGGTCCTGCTCCACCAGCTCCCGCAGATCCCGTACGACCTCGGCGAACACGGTCTGCTCGTCCACCCGCACCAGCCGCGCCGCCGCGCTGTAGCTGAGGATCCCGACGAGGACGGTGACGACACACGCCACCGCCACGAACGACACGGTGAACGTGGCCCGCAGCGAGGGGACCGGACGCAGCCGGGAGAGCAGCCGGGACAGCCGGACGCCACGGGGCGGCGACATCGCGCGCCGTCCTCAGTCTTCCCGCAGCGCGTACCCCACACCCCGCACGGTGTGGATCAGCGCCGGCGCCCCGGGCTCGTCGAGCTTGCGGCGCAGATAACCGACGTAGACGGCGAGGTTCTTGGAACCGGGACCGAAGTCGTAGCCCCAGATCCGGTCGTAGATGGTCGCGTGGTCGAGGACGATGCCGACGTTGCGGACCAGCAGTTCGAGCAGGTCGAACTCGGTCCGGGTCAGCTCCAGTTCCCGCGCCCCGCGCCACGCCCGCCGCGCCTGCACGTCCATGCGCAGCCCGGCGGCCGTGAGGAGCCCGCCGGAGTCCGGGGCCGCGGCAGGGGCCTGGCCCGCCGCCGTCGATGACGGGGCCGCAGCCGCGAACCCGTCCGAACCGCCCGTCCGCCGCAGCAGCGCCCGCAACCGCGCGAACACCTCTTCCACGTCGAACGGTTTGACGACGTAGTCGTCCGCCCCGGCGTCGAGGCCGGCGATCCGGTCGGCGGTCTCCACGAGCGCGGTGAGCATCAGGATCGGCGTCCTGTCCCCCTCCGCGCGCAGCACCCGGCAGACCTGGAGGCCGTCTATGCCGGGCATCATCACATCGAGCACGAGCACGTCGGGCCGGTTGCGGTGCGCCTGGGCGAGCGCCTCGACGCCGTCGGCGACCGCCGTGACCTCGTACCCCTCCAGGGTCAGCGCGCGTTCCAGGGCATGACGGATGGCGCGGTCGTCCTCGGCGAGCAGCACGTTCTGGGGCACCCCACCAGTCTGCCAAGGTCACGGGCCCCCACCACCTCGTCGCAGGCGCCGGACCGCCCTTCTTACCGGCCTCTCACCCCGCCCGCGCGTCCGGCTTACTCCCCGGGAGCAGCGTGTCCGTGTGACACCCCGCCGCACGGGAACCCGGGCAGAGCGAGCAGATGGAGTACAAAGGGTCCGAACCACTCAAACAAGCACCACCAACCACAACATCGGATAACAACACCATCTCTGCACAACTGCATCACCGCACCGCTCACTCCGTCGGGAAGGTAGGGCCTTGAGCCGCCGCATGAAGATCGTGTTCCTGCTGCACAACGCGTACGCCATCGGCGGCACCGTCCGTACGACGCTGAACGTGGCGTCGGCGCTCGCCGACCACCACGACGTGGAGATCGCCTCGATGGCCCGCCACTTGGAGGAGCCCCGCTTCACGGTCGATCCGCGGGTCACGCTCGTCCCCCTGGTGGACATCCGCCCCTACAGCCCCGACCTGCGCGATCCGGCCCAGGCACAGCCCGCGACGGACTTCCCGGCCGAGGACAAGCGGCACCGCCAGTACAGCCGCCTCACCGACCTCCGGGTCCGCGAGTACCTGGCGCGCTGCGACGCGGACGTCGTCATCGGCACCCGTCCCGGGATCAACGTCTACGTCTCCCGTTTCGCGCCCCGCCGCGCCCTGCGCATCGCCCAGGAACACCTGCGCCACGACGCCCACACCAAGCAGCTCCGCAAGGTCCTCGCCCGCCACTACCGCACCCTGGACGCGGTCGTCACGACCACGCGGGCGGACGCGGCGGTGTACCGCGCACGGATGAAACTGCCCGGCGTACGGGTGATGTCGGTGCCCAACATCGTCCCGGAGGCCCAGGTCGCCCCGTCGGACGTCACGGCCCCCGTCATCGCGGCCGCCGGCCGCCTCGCCCGCGGCAAACGCTTCGACCTGCTGCTGGAGGCGTTCGCGAGGGTCGCCGCGAAGGAACCGGACTGGCAGCTGCGCATCTACGGCGGCGGCAAGCAGCAGGAGCGGCTGGAGAGCCTCGTCCAGGAGCTCCACCTCACCGACCGGGCCCATCTGATGGGCCCGCACACCCCCATCGAGGAGGAGTTCGCGCGGGCCTCCATCGTGGTCAGCGCCTCCGACGCGGAGTCCTTCGGCATGACGCTCGTCGAGGCCATGCGCTGCGGGGTCCCGGTCGTCAGCACCGACTGCCCGCTGGGCCCCGCCGAGATCATCACCGACGGCGTCGACGGCCGCCTCGTCCCGGTCGACGACCCGCACGCCCTGGCCGAAGCCATCCTCGACCTCGCCGCGGACCCGTCCCTGCGCCGCGCCATGGGCCGAGCAGCGTTGGCGAGCGCCCACCGCTACGACCCGGCTCCCATCGTCACCAAGTACGAATACCTGTTCGCAGAGCTACGCGAAACGAAGCTCCGGCGCACCTGGGAACGGGAATCGACGAGGGCGAAGGGCTGGCTGCGCCGCCGGGTACTCGCGCCCCTCAGGGGCGCGGGGAACTGCGCGAGCAACCGCACACAACGCGCGGCCTGACTCTCACAGCACCCCCACGGCGCATCTCAGCCCCGAAGCGCCGCCAACTGCTCCTCGAAGGGAACAACAACGAACCCCTCGGTCTCGGCGGGGCCGGTCCCACGCTCGACCGGCGGAGCCCCCCGCCGGGAGAGCCCAGCCATCAACCCGGCCAGCTCGGACGCCGCCCGCTCGATCCGCCCGGCCAACCCCTGCGCGCCCCAGTCCTCGGACGCGGCGTACACCCCGGTCGGGACCACGACGGCCCGCAGATACGCGAACAACGGCCGCAACGCGTGCTCCAGCACCAGCGAATGCCGGGCCGACCCCCCGGTCGCGGCGATCAGCACCGGCTTCCCGGCCAGCGCGTCGCGATCCAGCACATCGAAGAAGGACTTGAACAGCCCGCTGTACGACGCCGAGAACACCGGCGTCACCACCACGAGCCCGTCCGCCCCCGCCACCGCGTCCGACGCGGCGGCGAGCTTCCGGCCCGGGAACCCGTTGGTGAAGTTGTGGGCGATCTCGACCGCGAGGTCCCGCAGTTCGACGACCTGGACCTCGACGGACGCGTCCTGCCCGACCACGGCGGCGGCGAGCCGGTCGCCCAACAGCCGCGTGGACGAGGGCACGCTCAGCCCCGCCGAGACGACGACGAGCTTCACGACACACTCTCCTTCTTCTCCGCGTCCTTGTTCTCCGCGTCCCGCCGGTCGGCGTCCCGCTTCCCCGCCGCGGCCAGCAGCGACCCGTGGGTCGGCGCGTCCGGCACGTCCGCCGGCCGCCCCTTCGCGAACTCCTCCCGCAGCACCGGCACGACCTCCTCGCCGAGCATGTCGAGCTGCTCCAGGACCGTCTTCAGGGGCAGCCCCGCGTGGTCGATCAGGAACAGCTGCCGCTGGTAGTCACCGGCGTACTCGCGGAACGCCAGCGTCTTCTCGATCACCTGCTGCGGCGAGCCGACGGTGAGCGGCGTCTGGTCGGCGAAGTCCTCCAGGGAGGGCCCGTTGCCGTAGACCGGCGCGACGTCGAAGTACGGCCGGAACTCCCGTACCGCGTCCTGCGAGTTCTTCCGCATGAAGATGTGTCCGCCGAGACCGACGATCGCCTGCTCGGGCGTGCCGTGCCCGTAGTGGGCGTACCGCTGCCGGTACAGCTCGACCATCCGCTTGGTGTGGTCGGCCGGCCAGAAGATGTTGTTGTGGAAGAAGCCGTCGCCGTAGTACGCGGCCTGCTCGGCGATCTCGGGCGAGCGGATGGAGCCGTGCCAGACGAACGGCGGTACGTCGTCCAGCGGGCGGGGCGTGGAGGTGAAGCCCTGGAGCGGCGTGCGGAACTTGCCCTCCCAGGTGACGACGTCCTCGCGCCACAGTCGGCGCAGCAGCGCGTAGTTCTCGACGGCGAGGTTGATGCCCTGCCGGATGTCCTGTCCGAACCACGGGTAGACCGGCCCGGTGTTCCCGCGCCCCATCATCAGGTCCACGCGCCCGTCGGCCAGGTGCTGGAGCATCGCGAAGTCCTCGGCGATCTTCACCGGGTCGTTGGTGGTGATGAGGGTCGTGGAGGTGGAGAGGATCAGGTTCTCGGTGCGCGCGGCGACATAGCCGAGCATCGTGGTCGGCGAGGACGGCACGAACGGCGGGTTGTGGTGCTCACCGGTGGCGAAGACGTCGAGGCCGACCTCCTCCGCCTTCAGCGCGATCTCGACCATCGCCTTGATGCGCTCGCGCTCGGTCGGCGTCCGGCCCGTGGTGGGGTCCGGCGTCACGTCACCGACGCTGAAGATCCCGAACTGCATCATCGCTGCCACCCTCTCCAGGTTGTTTACGATTCAACTATACCCGTGAACGAGGGCCCTCTCTCCTCTATTCCCGCGCTGTCGGTGGCGGTCCTGTCGCTACTTGGCGTGCATGACCGCGTAGATCATCACGAAGGCGACGAGGTGGATGCCGAAGAGGAAGTACGCGAGGTACCACCACACGTACCGCTCGTTCTTCTTCTCCTCGGCGAGCCGGCGCTTCTCGGGCGTCAGGTCGCCGTCGGGAGTCGGGGCACCCTCGATCGCCATCACAGCTCCCGGTGGACCTTGGTGTTGGAGGCCTGCGCGCGCGGGCGCAGGACGAGCAGGTCGACATTGACATGGCTGGGCCGGGTGACCGCCCAGGTGATCGTGTCGGCGACGTCGTCGGCGGTCAGGGGCTCGGCGACGCCCTCGTAGACGCGCGCCGCCTTCGCCTCGTCGCCGCCGAAGCGGGTCAGCGCGAACTCGTCCGTCTTGACCATGCCGGGCGCGATCTCGATCACCCGCACCGGCGTCCCCACGATCTCCAGCCGCAGCGTCTCCGCGAGGACGTGCGCGCCGTGCTTGGCGGCGACATAGCCCGCACCGCCCTCGTACGTCCCGTGCCCCGCCGTCGACGACACCACGACCACCGTGCCGTCACCGCTCGCGGTGAGCGCGGGCAGCAGGGCCTGGGTGACATGGAGGGTGCCGATGACGTTCGTCTCGTACATCGTGCGCCAGTCGGCCGGGTCACCGGTGGCCACCGGGTCGGCGCCGAGCGCGCCACCCGCGTTGTTGACCAGCACGCCGATCGTCTTGAACGCGGTCGCGAACTCGTCCACCGCCGCGCGGTCCGTGACGTCCAGGGCGTACGCCGTGGCCTGCCCGCCGCCCCGGTTGATCTCCTCGGCCAGCGCCTCGATGCGGTCCTTGCGCCGCGCGGTGAGCACGACCCGGTACCCGGCCGCCGCGAGCTGCCGGGCCGTGGCGGCGCCGATCCCGCTGCTCGCCCCGGTGACGACGGCGATGCGGGAGGCGGCGGACGGTACGGCGGTGGCCATGAGCTGCTCCTGGGCGGTGCGAATCGGACGTCGGTTCTGCCCGGCCAGGATAGGCGGGCGGTGGGACAATGAGAGAGGTGATCCCCGGTACAGGAGGTGGATCATGGGACAGGCGCGCGAGCTGATGGACCAGCTCACCGAGGCGCTCACCACACATCAGGACCCCAAGACCGTCGCGAACCTCTTCGCGGAGGACGCGGTCGCCCACACGCCCGACGGTGGAGAACTCCACGGCCGGGACGCCATCGCCGAGTACTGGCGGCAGATGACGGACGCCATGCCCGAGGCGAGGTACGAGTCGCTCTCCTCCTTCGAGGTCGGCGACACCGCCATCGACGAGGGCATCTTCAGCGGCACCAACACCGGCCCGCTGGCGTTCCCCGACGGCACGTCCGTCCCCGCCACCCACAGGAACGTCAGGATGCGCGGCGTGGACTTCGCCACCGTCCGGGACGGACAGATCACCAGCTACCGGCTCTACTTCGACCAGCTGGACTTCCTGAACCAGCTCGGCCTCCTGCCGGAGGAGCCGGCACAGCCGTCGTAGCCGGCAGCCGTCCCGGGGCGACAGCCGTCGCAGCCGGCGGCCGCCGTCACCCCCCGCGCGGCGCGTACATGATCACGGCCATGCCCGCGAGGCAGATCAGCGCGCCCGTCACGTCCCAGCGGTCGGGCCGGTAGCCGTCCGCGACCATCCCCCAGGCGATCGACCCGGCGACGAAGATCCCCCCGTACGCGGCGAGGATCCGCCCGAAGTGCGCGTCCGGCTGGAACGTCGCCACGAACCCGTACGCCCCCAGCGCCACGGCCCCGGCCCCGACCCACACCCACCCCCGGTGCTCCCGCACCCCTTGCCACACCAGCCAGGCCCCACCGATCTCGAACAACGCGGCAAGCACGAACAGCACGACGGACCGCACGATCACCATGCGGCCAGCGTCGCACGGCGCGTGCGCCGCGCCGCGCGGCGAAGGCGCTCAGCGGATCCGGACCACCGCCGCGCTCCGAGTCAGCCCTTCACGCACACGACCTGCTTCAGCTTCGCCACCACCTGCACCAGATCCCGCTGCTGGTCGATGACCTGCTCGATCGGCTTGTAGGCGCCCGGGATCTCGTCGACGACACCGGAGTCCTTGCGGCACTCCACGCCCCGCGTCTGCTCCTCCAGGTCCTTGGTCGAGAAGCGCCGCTTCGCCGCCATCCGGCTCATCCGCCGACCTGCGCCGTGCGAGGCCGAGTTGAACGCCTTCTCGTTGCCGAGGCCCTTCACGATGTACGAACCGGTGCCCATCGAGCCCGGGATGATCCCGTACTCGCCGGAGCCCGCGCGGATCGCGCCCTTACGGGTCACCAGCAGGTCCATGCCGTCGTAGCGCTCCTCGGCCACGTAGTTGTGGTGGGCGCTGATCTCGGGCTCGAAGGTCGGCCTCGCCTTCTTGAACTCCTTGCGGACGACGTTCTTGAGGAGCGCCATCATGATGGAGCGGTTGTACCTCGCGTACTCCTGCGCCCAGAACAGGTCGTTGCGGTACGCCGCCATCTGCGGGGTGTCCGCGACGAAGACGGCGAGGTCACGGTCGACCAGGCCCTGGTTGTGCGGAAGCTTGTGGGCGATGCCGATGTGATGCTCCGCCAGCTCCTTGCCGATGTTCCGGGAGCCGGAGTGCAGCATCAGCCAGACAGAACCAGTCGAATCTGTGCAGACTTCGACAAAGTGGTTTCCTCCACCCAACGTTCCCATCTGCTTCTCCGCACGGTCATGACGGAACTTGACCGCTTCCGCCACCCCGTCGAACCGCCCCCAGAACCCGTCCCATCCCCCGACGGCGAAGCCGTGCAGGTCGCCCGGATCGACGGGGTCGTCGTGCATCCCCCGGCCCACCGGGATCGCCTGCTCGATCTTCGACCGCAGTCGGGACAGGTCGCCCGGCAGGTCGTTCGCCGTCAGCGACGTCTTCACCGCCGACATCCCGCAGCCGATGTCGACCCCCACCGCCGCCGGACACACGGCCCCCCGCATGGCGATGACGGACCCGACCGTCGCGCCCTTGCCGTAGTGCACGTCCGGCATGACGGCGAGGCCCTTGATCCAGGGGAGCGTGGCGACGTTCCGCAGCTGCTGGAGCGCACCCTCCTCCACCGACGCGGGGTCGGTCCACATACGGATGGGCACCTTCGCACCCGGTATCTCGACGTACGACATTTCGCCCTCATTCCCCCGGAAAGCCATTCAAGTTCGCGGAACGCAAAACCGTCGCCAAGGTCTACGAAAGGGATGCCGGACCGGCGTTCACAGCAGTGCGTGCGATACACATGGTGCCCGGGGGTCACCCCCGGGCGGCAAGTGAATAACCACAGGCAGAACTGCGCAGGCGTCCCGAGGGACCCCGTCGAGAGGAGCCCCACCGTGCAGCGGAAGGCGTACGTACCCGGCGTCGCCGTGCTCCTCGCGGCAGTGCTGGCCGCGTGCACGGGATCGAGCGACGACGCCTCCCCCGACGACCCCCGCCCGGGCGAGGCCACCACCTCGGCCACCGTCGCCCAGCCCGGCCGCTACGACACGCTCCCCGAACCCTGCGGCTCGGTCGACCAGGACACCCTCGACACCCTCCTGCCCGGCATCGGGCAACTCCCCGACGCCGCCCAGCGCGAGCAGGCGTACGAGGGCGACGCGACCCAGACGTACGACACGGACCGCAAGGCCGGCTGCCGCTGGAAGGTGGAGTCCGCGGACGCCACCCACTATCTCTTCGTCGACTTCGAGCGGATCGGGTCGTACCAGAACACGGTCAGCGACGACAGCAAGGCGCAGGAGGTGTACGGCGGGAAGGTCGAGGCGGCCGACCTGCCGGAGCCGACGCCGACCGTCTCGGCCGGGGACGACGACGGGACCGACGAGGAGACGGACGAGCCGGAGGAGACGGGGACCACGGGGGACGACGCCGAGAAGGCGTCGGCGAACCCCTCGGCCTCCGTGTCCCGCTCGGCGTCCCCTTCCGCCGGATCCTCGAACACATCGAACACCGCCGGTTCGTCGGGTTCGCCGGGTTCATCCGGAACCACCGGATCCACCACCCCCTCCCCCTCCGGGACCCCCGCCTCCCTCCAGCCACGCACGCTGGACGGTCTCGGCGACGAGGCCTTCCTCGACGACGCGCTCGGCACGAGTGGGCAGCGGACGGTGACTGTGGTGTTCCGCACGTCGAACGTGATCGTGACGGTGGAGTACGAGGAGCAGCCGGCGACCACGACGACGGTGCCGGACAGTGAGGAATTGCAGGACAGGGCCCGGAATCTGGCGGAGCGGCTGGCGGAGGCGTTCGACGACTGAGCGGCGTTCGGGGGTGGTTCGGGCCCACACGTGAACCACCCGAACCAGAACCGCACTTCTTCTTCACCGCGTACGGTGGCCTCTCGGAGAACCACTCCGAAGGTGTCCGAATGTGTCCGATTGTGAAGGAACCATGCAACGAGCCGCAGAGTCAGATCAGCATCAGTCGCCGCGCGTCGCGCCTTCGGTGCGGGTGACGCGAGTCGGACGGCGTGGGCGTCCCGGCCGGGCCCGGGTCCTCGCGGGCGCGGCGGTCGTGCCGGTGATGCTGCTGGCGGTCGGCTGTTCGTCGGACTCCGGCTCCGACGGCGCCTCCGGTGACGAGACGCCGGCGGGCGCGAAGCAGTCGGTGGAGGAGAGCGCCACGCCGGAGGTCGTCGCGGCGAAGTACGCGACGCTGCCGGACGCGTGCGAGGTGTTCCCCGCCAAGACGCTGAAGTCGTTGGTGCCGCAGGGCGTGAAGTCCGGCAAGGCGATCAACAAGGCCGAGGCGAACGTGAGCGGCGACTGCCGCTGGATCAGCCTCGACAACAACGGCGTGGACGGCTCCCAGTACCGCTGGCTGAGCGTCTCCCTGCACCTGCTGGCCTCGGACGAGGCGAACGGCCCGGGTGAGGACCGCGCGGCCAAGGCGCTGGAATCCAAGGTGACCGCGGCGAAGGCCGTGGACGGGGCGAAGAACGTCAAGACGGAGCCGGCGACGGGCCTGGGCGACCAGGCGACGGTGGTCAAGTACGACCTGAAGAAGGACGGCGACACCTTCAAGCAGCAGACGGTCGTGGTGCGCACGGAGAACGTGGTCATCACGCTCGACTACAACGGCGCCGGTCTGGCCGGTGAGAAGACACCGGACGCGGCCGCGCTGCTGAAGTCCGCGAAGTCCGCCGCCGAGGACGTCGTGGAGGCGGTCGAGGACGCGAACGACGGTTCGGACGCCTCGTCGTCGCCGTCGTCGTCGCCGTCGAAGAGCGCTTCCAAGGCACCGTCGGGCGAGGCGACGAAGGCGTCGTCGTCGGGCGGTTCCGGAGCGGACATCAGTTCGGACGGGGGCGGTGGCTCGGATTCCGATTCGGACTCGGGTTCGTCCACCTCCGGCAGCCGGAAGAGCAAGTCGTAGCCGCCGTTCACCTGGTTGTTCGCCGGAGCCCGGTCCCCTCGGGGGCCGGGCTCGTTGCCATCCGGCAACCCGTTTGCCGTACACATGTGCCACTCTGTTGCGCGCAACAACACGCAAGGGGAGGGGAGTACGGGTGGCCGCGCCAATGCAGCTGACTCGAATGCACCGCGTTCTCATCGGCGTGGTCGTGTTCGGCGCTGTCATCATCGCCGGGATCGGCTTCGCGGGTTCGTACGCGGCGGTCCGGGAACTGGCGGTCAAGAAGGGCTTCGGGAACTTCTCCTACGTCTTCCCGATCGGTATCGACGCGGGCATCTGTGTCCTGCTCGCCCTGGACCTCCTGCTGACCTGGATCCGCATCCCCTTCCCGCTGCTGCGCCAGACGGCGTGGCTGCTGACGGCGGCGACGATCGCGTTCAACGGCGCGGCGGCCTGGCCGGACCCGCTGGGCGTCGGCATGCACTCGGTGATCCCGATCCTGTTCGTCGTCGCGGTCGAGGCGGCCCGGCACGCGGTCGGCCGGATCGCCGACATCACCGCCGACAAGCACATGGAGGGCGTCCGCCTCACCCGCTGGCTGCTCTCCCCGGTCCCCACCTTCCTGCTCTGGCGCCGGATGAAGCTGTGGGAGCTCCGCTCCTACGACCAGGTCATCAAGCTGGAGCAGGAACGTCTCGTCTACCAGGCCCGCCTGCGCTCCCGCTTCGGCCGCGCCTGGCGCCGCAAGGCCCCGGTCGAGTCCCTGATGCCGCTGCGCCTGGCCCGCTACGGCGTCCCCCTCGCGGAAACGGCCCCGGCGGGCCTGGCCGCGGCAGGCATAGAACCGGCGGTCCTGCCACCGGCGGAGATCACCTCAGCCGCGGGCAGTCGTGCCGCGGGGCCGGCACAGGTGGGCGCAGTGGCACCTCCCAGCGAGCAGCGCCCCCAGCTGGAGAGCACCCCCACCCAGCAGCGGCCGGAAAACACCGGGCAGCAGGAACAGAGCTACGCCGACCAAGCACCCCCGGTCGACGAAAGCCCCTGGCTCCACGCCCGCCACCCCATGGAAGTCCCCTACCAGGGCGGCTACGACCCGTCGTACGAGCCGGAGGAACAGTACGGGGAGTGGTACGAGGAGCAGGAGCAGGACCCGCAGCAGTACGAGCAGTACGCGCAGGACGAGCAGTACCGCCGCTTCCAGCCGGACCCCCGGGACCCCCGCTTCCAGCAGCAGCAGTTCGAGGCACCGGAACTCCAGGGCCCCGACTTCCAGGGCCCCGCCGCCCCCTCCCCCGGCCCCTCCTCGGAGTCGGAGGAGACCGGCAGCTTCCCCGTCCCCTCCGGCCCGAACCGCACCCGTGAACTGGGCGAGGGCGGCGGCGCCCCGGAGCCGACGGAGGAGGACTACTACCAGGTCTTCCGCGAGATCACGAAGGGCGGCAACGGAGCCCCCACCCCCCGCGCCCTCATCGGCGACATCGAGTCGACGTACGGCGTCACGCTCGAAGAGGCCGAGGCCAAGCGCATGGTGAATCGCTTCTCCAACCGCCTCAACGCGGAACTGACCGACGAGCACATCGCGTAACCGGCGTACTTACCCGCGTACACGAGGGAGGGGCCCCGGTGATGATCACCGGGGCCCCTCCCTCGTGTGCGTGTGCGCGACGCGGCCTTATCCGCCGAGCAGGGCCCGCACCCGCTCCTGCCCCACCGCCAGCAGCAGCGTGGGCAGTCGCGGCCCCGTGTCCCGCCCGACGAGCAGGTGGTACAGCAGGGCGAAGAACGACCGCTGGGCGGTCTTGATCTCCGGCGGCAGCTCCTTGGGCGTGGCGTCCGCGGAGAACCCGGCCTGCACCTTGGGCACGCCGTAGACGAGGTGCGTCAGCCCGTCCAGCGACCAGTGCTCGGCGAGCCCGTCGAGCAGCAGCCGCAGCGACTGCTGGGACGCCTCGTCGAGCGACTTCAGCAGCTCGGCGTCGGCCTCCTCGCGCACGATGGTCCGCTGGTCGGCGGGCACCTGGGTGTTGATCCAGGCCTCGGCCCTGTCGAGCCGCGGCCGCACCTCGTCGAGGCCGGCGAGCGGGTCGGTGGGGTCGAGTTCGCTGAGGATGCGCAGCGTCTGGTCCTCGGCGCCCGCGGTGATGTCGGCGACGGACGCGAGGGTCCGGTACGGCATCGGGCGGGGCGTGCGAGGCAGCTCACCGGCGGCCGTGCGCACCGCGCGGGAGTGCGCGGCGACGTCGGCCGGCAGGGCGGACCCGTCCGCGACCTTGGCGTCGAGCTTGTCCCACTCGTCGTAGAGCCGCTGGATCTCCTGGTCGAAGGCGATCTTGAAGGACTGGTTGGGCCGGCGGCGGGCGTAGAGCCAGCGCAGCAGCTGCGGCTCCATGATCTTCAGCGCGTCGGCGGGCGTGGGCACGCCGCCCTTGGACGACGACATCTTGGCCATGCCGCTGATGCCGACGAAGGCGTACATCGGCCCGATGGGCTGCTCGCCGCCGAAGATCCCGACGATCTGCCCGCCGACCTGGAAGGACGAACCCGGGGACGAGTGGTCGACGCCGCTGGGCTCGAAGACGACGCCCTCGTACGCCCACCGCATCGGCCAGTCGACCTTCCAGACCAGCTTGCCGCGGTTGAACTCGTTCAGCGCGACGGTCTCGGAGAAGCCGCAGGCGGTGCAGGTGTAGGTCAGCTCGGTGGTGTCGTCGTCGTAGGCGGTGACGGTGGTCAGGTCCTTGCCGCACTCGCCGCAGTAGGGCTTGTACGGGAAGTACCCGGCGGTGCCGGAGCTGCCGTCGTCCTCGCCGGCGGCGCCGGAACCCTCCGCGGCCTCCAGCTCGGCCTCGTCGACCGGCTTCTGCGACTGCTTCTTCGCCGAGCCCGCCGGGGCCTTCTTGGTGCGGTACTGGTCGAGGATCGCGTCGATGTCCCCGCGGTGCTTCATGGCGTGCAGGATCTGCTCGCGGTAGACCCCGGAGGTGTACTGCGCGGTCTGGCTGATCCCGTCGAACTCGACGCCCATCTCGGCGAGCGCGTCGACCATCGCCGCCTTGAAGTGCTCGGCCCAGTTGGGGTGGGCGGAGCCCCGGGGGGCGGGCACGGAGGTGAGCGGCTTGCCGATGTGCTCGGCCCAGGATTCGTCGACGCCTTCGACGCCGTTCGGGACCTTGCGGTAGCGGTCGTAGTCGTCCCAGGAGATGAGGTGCCGGACCTGGTGGCCGCGGCGGCGGATCTCGTCGGCGACGAGGTGCGGGGTCATGACCTCGCGGAGGTTGCCGAGGTGGATCGGGCCGGACGGCGACAGCCCGGACGCGACGACGACGGGTTTGCCCGGGGCCCGACGCTCCGACTCCTCGATGACCTCATCCGCGAAACGGGAGACCCAGTCGGTGGTCTCGGTGCTCTGAGCCACGATCGGCACGTCCTCTTTTTCCTGGAGTTTCCATGGCCGCCGGTTACGGTCCCGGGCGACCGCGCCATTCTCCCAGCCTTTCACTCCGTGGGTCGAACCGGGCGCCCAATAACTCGGGGGTACGGGTGCGTGGGCGGGTGTGGCTCCGGTGGGGCTGATCCTTCAGGGGCGCGGGGAACTGCGCGAGACGCCCCACGCACCCGCGCCCGCCGACGAGACCCGCACTCCCTCCCCCCGAGGCACCACAGAAAAACCCCTTTACCCCCGTGGGATACTGAACGACATCCACCCGTACCCCGAGGAGAACGGCTCCCCCTGATGGCTTCGGTCACGTCCCTCACCGCCTCCGTCCACCAGCGCCTCGCGACCGCCCTCTCGGCCACCCTGCCGACCGCGGACGCGGACCCGCTGCTGCGACGCAGCGACCGGGCGGACTACCAGGCGAACGGGATCCTCGCACTGGCCAAGAAGGCCAAGGCCAACCCCAGGGAGCTGGCGACCCAGGTCGTCGCCCAGGTGGAGTCCGGCGAGCTGATCGAGGAGATCGAGGTCTCCGGCCCCGGCTTCCTCAACATCACCCTCACCGACGGCGCGATCACCGAGAACCTCGCCGCGCGGTACGCGGACGACACCGGCCGGCTCGGCGTCCCCACGGCGGAGCGCCCCGGCACCACGGTCATCGACTACGCCCAGCCGAACGTGGCGAAGGAGATGCACGTCGGTCACCTCCGGTCCGCCGTGATCGGTGACGCGGTCGTGCAGATCCTGGAGTTCACCGGCGAGAACGTGGTCCGCAGGCACCACATCGGCGACTGGGGCACCCAGTTCGGCATGCTCATCCAGTATCTGGACGAGCACCCGCACGAGCTGGACCACAAGGAGTCCGACGGCGACCTCCAGGCGTCCGGCGAGGCCGCGATGTCCAACCTGGACCGGCTGTACAAGACGGCCAGGAAGCTCTTCGACTCCGACGAGGAGTTCAAGACGCGGGCCCGGCGCAGGGTCGTGGACCTCCAGGCCGGCGACCCGCACACCCTCGCCACCTGGCAGAAGTTCGTGGACGAGTCGAAGATCTACTTCTTCTCCGTCTTCGAGAAGCTCGACATGGACATCCGGGACGCCGACATCGTCGGCGAGTCGGGTTACAACGACATGCTCGCGGAGACCTGCCGCCTGCTGGAGGAGCAGGGTGTGGCCGGCCGCTCGGAGGGCGCGCTGTGCGTCTTCTTCGACGACATCAAGGGTCCGGACGGCAACCCGGTCCCCCTGATCGTGCAGAAGTCCGACGGCGGCTACGGCTACGCGGCCACCGACCTGTCCGCCATCAGGGACCGCGTCTTCAACCTGAAGGCCAACTCCCTGCTGTACGTCGTCGACGCCCGCCAGTCCCTGCACTTCAAGATGGTCTTCGAGACCGCGCGCAGGGCGGGCTGGCTCAACGACGAGGACGTCAAGGCGTTCCAGCTCGCCTTCGGCACGGTCCTCGGCAAGGACGGCAAGCCGTTCAAGACCCGTGAGGGCGAGACGGTCCGCCTGGTCGACCTGCTCGACGAGGCGATCGACCGTGCCACGACCGTCGTCCGGGAGAAGGCCGAGAAGGTGGGCCTGACCGAGCAGGAGATCGTCGAGAACGGCCGCTACGTCGGTGTCGGCGCCGTCAAGTACGCGGACCTCTCCACCTCCGCCGTCCGGGACTACAAGTTCGACCTGGACCAGATGGTCTCGCTGAACGGCGACACGTCCGTCTACCTGCAGTACGCGTACGCCCGGATCCAGTCGATCCTCCGCAAGGCGGGCGAGGCCCGCCCGGCCGCCCACCCGGAGCTCGAACTGGCCCCGGCCGAGCGTGCGCTGGGCCTGCACCTGGACCAGTTCGGCGAGACCGTGGCCGAGGTCGCGGAGTCGTACGAGCCGCACAAGCTGGCCGCGTACCTCTTCAAGCTGGCGACCCTGCTGACCGCGTTCTACGACCAGTGCCCGGTCCTGAAGGCCGACACCCCGGCGCAGGTGGAGAACCGTCTGTTCCTGGTCGACCTGACGGCCCGCACCCTGCACCGGGGCATGGCCCTGCTGGGCATCAGGACGCCCGACAAGCTCTGACCTCGACCGGCAAGAGCGCGAGAACGGGGAGAGCGGGCCGCCGTACACCGGCGGCCCGCTCTCTGTTCCGTTCGCGGTACCGCTCAGCCGTCCGGGAGGCGGCGATGTCCGTCGCGTCACCACCGGTCGGGCCGTTGTCAGAGGCGGCGCCTACAGTCGCCCCCATGGCGACACTTCCCAACCCGCTGCCCCAGCTGGCGGCCGACCCGAGCGGGCGTGTGCTCGGGCTTGAGATCCCGCTCCCGCAGGGGAGGTTGATCGACACGACGGACGACGGCCCGTGGCACGAGCCACTGCTGTGGTGCGCGGACGAGACGGCCGCGCCGGGCGCCTGGGCAGCCGTCCAGCCCGCCCGTCGCAGCGCCGGCCTCCTCCCGGTGCTCCTGGACGTCGGGGACGGCCAGGGCGGGCCGGAGGAATGGGAGTTGCGTCCGGGCGAGATGTCCTACCCCGGGGACCACGACGCCGACGAGGTCCTGGCCGAGTTCTGGGACGAGTCCGCCACCGCCGAGGACCCCGACTGGCCGGGCCTCGCCGAAGCCCCGGACACCGCCCCGGACACGGCGCCCGACCCCGACGCCCTGGCCGTCGAGACGGCCGACGCCCTCGTCAAGGACCCCTCCCGGCTGAAGGACCTGCGCCTCGCCCTTGTCTTCGCCCGCCGCAGCGCCGACATCCCGGCGGCCATCGGCTGGACCGGCCCGACGAACCACGAGAACGACGTGGCGAGGCTCTGCGCGGTGCTGCGCTCCTGGGAGGACCGCTTCGGCATACGCGTCGTCGCCCTGACCTTCGACCAGCTCGTCCTCTCGGTCGCCGCCCCGCCCACCACCGAGGCCGAGGCCGAAGCCGTGGCCGCCGAACACTTCGCCTTCTGCCCCGACAACATCTGGCAGGGCACACCCGACGGCACCCGCGCCTCCTACGCCCGCACCCTCCTCGGCGAGCCCGTCTGGTCCTTCTGGTGGGACTGAGGCCGTACGGACACACACCGCCACGCAAGGGCCGTACGGACACACACCGCCACGCAAGAGCCGTACAAGGCACAGTGGCCCCATGGTGAGCATGGATGAGCGAGGGCTGGACCGCGACGGAACGATCGCACGCGAAGGCGCGCTGGACCGCGTGCCGGCGGCGTTCGTCCCCGTCGTCGATGCCGCCCGCGCGCACCTCACCGAGACGTTCGGCGGACCTCGCCTGCACAGCGCCTACCTCTACGGCAGCGTCCCCCGAGGCACCGCCACCCCCGGTGTCTCCGACCTCGACCTCCAACTCGCCCTCCACCACGAGCCCACCGAAGCCGACCGGGCCGACGCCGCAGCGATCGAGGCCGCGCTCGACCGCGCGTTCCCTCAGATCGACGGCGTCGGGATCCTGCTGACGAGCACCCGGGTTCTCCTCAGCGACGTCGAACGTCACGACGGCGGCTTCTTCATCGCCTGCCTCTGCACCCCGTTGCTCGGCCCCGACCTCGCGGCACAGCTGCCCCGCTACCGCCCCACATCCCTGCTCGCGCGGGAGACCAACGGTGACCTCGCCCGCGTGCTTCCCCGCTGGCGTGCCAAAGCAGCCGAAGCCACCACGGACGCCGATCTCCGGCTCCTCGGCCGTCTCGTCGGCCGCCGCCTCGTCCGCACCGGCTTCACCCTGGTCATGCCCCGTTGGGGCGGCTGGACCAGCGACCTCGACCGGTCCGCCGCGATCTTCGGCAGCTACTACCCGGAGCACGCCGAGCAGATGCGTGTCGCCGCGTCCGCCGGGCGCGCGCCCTCACCCGACCCGGCGGTCCTCGGGACGCTCATCGACGACCTCGGCCCGTGGCTCGCGGCCGAATACACAGCCGTGCACGGCGAGAAGGCCCCGCGTCCCTGACGAGCAGGGGCGGGCCGGTCCTCCTTCTCCTCACCCCCGCAACCCCGCTCCCAACCGCCGCAGCCCCTCCCGGATCTCCTCCGGTGTCTGCGTCACGAAGCACAGCCGCAGCGTCGACCGGTCGGGCTCACCGGCGTAGAAGGGAGCCCCGGGCACGTACGCCACGTTCCGCGCGACGACGCGCGGGAGCAGCGCGCCGGTGTCGTGGGAGGAGGGGAGGCGGGCCCACAGGAACATGCCGCCCTCGGGGCGGTTCCAGGTGGAGCCCTCCGGGAGCGCTTCGGCGAGACCCGTGAGCATCGCGTCGCGCCGCTCCCGGTACGCGCCGGCGACCCGGGCGACGTGGGCGTCCAGATCACGGTCGGCCAGATACCGCGCCGCCGCGAGCTGGTTGACGGTCGGCGTGTGCAGATCGGCCGCCTGCTTGGCCACCGCGCACGCCCGCCGCAGCCCCGCCGGCGCGCGCAGCCAGCCCAGCCGCATCCCGGGGGCCATGACCTTGGAGAAGGAACCCAGCAGCGCCGTACGGTCCTCGGCGCCCGGGTACGAGGCGATCCACGGCACCCGGTCGCCCTCGAAGCGGAGTTCGCCGTACGGGTCGTCCTCGACGATCCACAGGCCGCGCCGGGCGGCGACGGAGGCGACGGCCGCCCGCCGCTCGGCGGGGAGTGTGCGCCCGGTGGGGTTCTGGAACGTGGGCACGGTGTAGAAGAGCTTGGGCCGGTGCCGTACCACCGACTCCTCCAGCGCCACCGGATCCACCCCGTGCGCGTCGCCCTGCACGGCCACCACCCGCGCCCCCGCGAACCGGAACGCCTGAAGGGCCGCGAGATAGCAAGGGTCCTCGACCAGGACGACGTCCCCCGGCTCCAGCAGCGCGGTGGCGAGCAGCGACAGCCCCTGCTGCGACCCCGTGGTGACGAGCACTCCGTCCGCGCCGGTCGGCAGTCCGCGCGCCCCGTACCGCGCCGCGAGCGCCTCCCGGAGCACCGGCTCGCCCTCGGTCGTCGCGTACTGCAGGGCGCGCCCCGCGGACTCGGCGAGCACATCGCGGTACGCGGCCGCTATCCCCTCCGTGTCGAACAGCTCGGGCGCGGGCAGCCCACCCGCGAAGTTGACGACTTCGGGACGCGAGGTGACGGCGAGGATGTCACGAACGGGGGAACCCCCGACGACCGCGACCCGCCGGGCCAAGCCGGGCACGTCCGCACCGGCGCCCGCCCCGCTCTCGTCCCCAAAACCGTCCTCGGCCCCCGTCTTCGCGACAAACCCCACGTCATACGCGGCCCGCTCGGCATCCACGGCACCCATCCCACGGCTCCTTCGCCACTCCGGGACGGCACGGTCCCGCCCCTGCCCGCACCCTAGCCAGGTACATGCCCCCTACATCCACCATTTTCGCGATGCGGACGGCCCCCCTCACCCCCTAGGCTGCGCGCATGCTGCCCAGCGTGGACACAAACGACGAGTTGCAAGAAGTCGTCGGTGACGAGGCGCTGCTGCGTCCGGCTGCCCAGGATCTCTGCGGCTCGCTCGGCCTCGCAGGCGCGCGGATCGTACGGTTTCCCGAGGGCTCGCTGCCGGTGTACGCCGTCGGCGACTCCCTCGTCCTCAAGCTGTATCCGGGTTTCGAAGCCGCGCAAGCGGTCCGCGAGGCCCGCCTGTTGTCGATACTGTGGGGCAAACTCCCCATCCCCACACCGAGGTTGCACTCGGCGGACCAGTACAAGAACGGCTGGCGCTATGTGCTGATGTCCCGGCTGCCCGGCGAGGACCTCAACGAGGTCTGGCCCCGGATCCCCCGGCCCGACCAGGAACGTATCGTCGCCGAGGCCGCCGAGGGACTGGCCGCCCTGCACGCCCTGGACGCCTCGCCGGTCGTCCCGCTCACCGGGCCGCCGGACTGGGGCCGGTTCATCGCCGCCCAGCGCGCGGAGGCGGTCGAGCAGCATCGGAGCGGCGGCCTCACGGAGCCGTGGCTCGAACAGATCCCGGACTTCCTGCGCTCGGTGCCCCTGACCGCCGCGCGCCGCCCGGTGCTGCTGCACACGGAGTTCATGCGTGAGCACCTCACCGTGGACCCCCACGACGGCTGGCGCCTGACGGGCCTCTTCGACTTCGAGCCGGCCATGGTCGGCGACCCCGCCTACGACTTCGTCAGCGTCGGCCTCTACCTCACCCGGGCCGACCCCGCCCTCCTGAAACTCTTCTACGAGGCCTACGGCCAACCCCCGTTCGACCCCCGCGAACTGATGGCCTACACGCTCCTGCACGTCTACAGCGACCTGAACTGGTACCTGCGGATGCTGCCGGCCCCACCCAGCAAGACACTGGACTCGCTGGCGGAGACGTGGTTCGGAACGGGGGGATGAAGGACAGGGGGCGCAGCCCCGTCCTTCAGGGGCGCGGGGAACTGCGCGACAAGCCCCCCATCCGCATCAGACGACGAACCCAGAACCCCCTACCCCTTACGCCCCATCGCCGCATACACATTGATGTCCGCGTCGGTCACATCATTGATGTCTCGATACCGGACCCGCTCGATGTCGTCCATCCCGGCCAACACATGCGGCTCCACCTCCGGCGGCACCGGCGCACCCTCGGAGAACCGCCAGTGGTGCGCCGGCACCACCCCGGGCTCTTCCACCACGAGCCCGCTCTCCTCGAAGAACCGTGCCACCTCGCTCTTGGAACGCAGCACGAAGGTGAACCCGCGCTTGGTGTAGGTCTCCTGGACCGCGCGGATCTTCGCGGGGTTGAGGTCCTCGGTCAGATGGCTGAGCACCAGCCGGCTCCCGGCGGGCAGCGCCTCCACCAGCTCCCGCACCACCGGGTAGGCCTCGTCGTCCTCCACGAAGTGCAGGATCGCCACCAGGCACAGCGCGACCGGCTGGTCGAAGTCGAGTGTCTTCGCGGCCTCTTCGAGGATGCTCGCCGGCGACTTGAGGTCGGCGTCGATGTAGTCCGTGGCCCCCTCGGGCCCGCTCGTGAGCAACGCGCGCGCGTGCGCGAGCACCACCGGGTCGTTGTCGACGTACACGACCCGTGAATCGGGGACGACCGCCTGGGCGATCTGGTGGACGTTCTCGGCGGTCGGCAGGCCGGTGCCGATGTCGAGGAACTGCCGGATGCCCTCGTCCCGGGCGAGCGTGGTCACCGCGCGGCGCATGAAGTCACGGTTGTGCCGGACGTCCAGATAGCCGCGCGGATTGGCGGCCAGCGCCGCGCCGGCCGCATCCCGGTCCACCGGGTAGTGGTCCTTGCCGCCCAGGAAGACGTCGTAGACCCGCGCCGGGTGCGCATGGGTGGTGTCGATCCTCTTCCGCAACGCGGCGGGGTCCTGGCTGAGTGCGTCACCGGCCATCGGGCTCTCCCTGGGGGTTGGTCATTGAATGACCAACAACCTAACGCCCCAGGGGAGTTGCCGCGTCAGGCTTGCACCGGATAGGCCTTCGGGTCGGGACCGTACTGGTTGTCGCCCCGCTGGCCCTCGGTGGCCATGAAGACGATCATGAAGATGAATCCGACACAGGGAACGAGCCCTATGAGGACCCACCAGCCGCTCTTGCCGGTGTCGTGCAGCCGCCGGACGCTGACCGCCAGGGACGGCAGGAAGAAGGCGAGGCTGAGGAGGAGCTGGGGCGCCTGCGAGTCCAGGGCGAGACCGAGGACGTACAGAGCGACATAGATGAGCGAGCTGATCAGCGTGAACATCCAGTACTCCTGGCGACGCGCACGCCCGCTGAAGACCGCGTACTTCTTGAGCACCTCGACGAACCAGTTCATGGCTTCCCCCGAAAATCGGCATAGGTCCACCCCGGGAATCGGGGGCAGGCGCAGAACCTATGCCGATTGATGAGAACTCGTCAATCAGTTAGCGCCCTCGTCCTCATTCACCCCCGCCCTCGTCCTCGCTCTCCCCCAGCGTCGTCCCCTCCGGGACCCACTTCGGGCCGCCGAGCGGGTACTCGTACGCCGGTCGCGCGTTGTTGCCGCTCGTACGGAACGGCCGCCCGTCGTCGTTCAGGGTCAGGATGCCGCTGCGGGATCCGGCGGTCCACTCCAGCTCCAGGTACCAGCTGACGTAGTACGCGGAGGCGTCGGCGGTGATGTAGTACACCTCCGGATCGGACTGACTGACCGAGTAGGGGAAGTTCTTGCTGCCCGCCTTGGGCTTCACGTCGGGACGCGCGGCGTCGAGGGCGATCGTGAACGAGCGGGTCGGGACACCGGCCCCGCAGCCGACACCCGGGTAGCCCATGGCGTAGTCGTTCCAGGCGAGGGGCGACCGCTTGTCGGTCATCCGGACCTTGAGACTCCGTACGACGACGGTCTCCTCGCCGGTGCCCTGCACGGTCAGCGTCAGGAACTGCTGCCCCGAGGCCACAGCGCCCTCCGAGGACACCCAGGCCGGCGCGTCCTGCTCCAGCGGCGGCGGCCCCACCTCCGCCGGCTCTCGGTCGGCCAGGTACCGCTGCGAGCAGGGGTCCTCCCAGGTGTACGGCTCGACCTTCACGTTCAGCGGTGCCGGAAGGGACGCGTCCGCCCCGCCCGCGCCCGCACCGCCCGTCGGAGTCTCGGTGGCCGAGGCCCCCGCCCCTTTGCCAGCCTCTTTGCCCTTCTTGCCGTCCGGCTGACTCGAGGCCCCGGAGGGCGAGGCTCCGCTCGGCGAGGCGGAGCCGCCGTCGGCCTCCTCCGCACCGCCGCTGCCGACGGACGCGGCCCCGGCCGTACGCCCGGCCCCGTCCTCCTTCCCCTCGGAGGGCAGACTCAGGGCGAGCGTCACCGCCCCGAGCACGGCGGCCACGGCCACCCCGGCGACCAGAGCGACCCGCGTACGCCGCCGGGCCGGCCCTCGTTCGCGGGGCCCACCGGAAACGGCACCCCCGATCACCGTCTCCGCGTCGGCGCCCCCGGGCTCCTCGACCGCCGAACCGGACCCCTCCGGAGCGGAACTGGCGCCCGCATCACGCGCACGCTCCTCCTCCGCCGCCGCCCCGACGGAGTCACCCCCCTTGCGCCGACGCGTCGCGTCCGCGAGCACCCACCTCCGGTGGAGCTCGACCAACTCCTCCGGGGACGCCTTGCAGAGACGGGCCAAACGCTCGACGGGGGCGTAGTCCGTCGGTACGGCGTCCCCGTTGCAGTAGCGGTGCAGCGTCGACGTACTCATGTGGAGCCGCTTGGCGAGCACCCCGTAACTCAGCCCGGAGCGCTCCTTCAACTCCCGCAGCAGCTCGGCGAAATCGGCCCCCAGGCCGCCCGCGGTACCGCTCCCCGACACGTCTTCCTCCGTCCCCTCATGTCCCGCGCGTCCCGTTCCGCGTTCCAGGGAAGGGGCGTTCTCGCAGGTCAGCGCCCTCGCGAGCGTTCCAGCGTCCCTGATCGTCCGTCGGCTGTGGCGGCCGGGACGAATCACCCCACAAGCTTGGGTCATCCAAGCACGCCGCTCCCGGCAGACCGGTCGAGCGGCACGGCTTCGAGCACTTGTTCTCAGCCTTCTCCACTTGCTTTGTCCGAAAGGGACCTCTCATGCGCACGCTTCGCACTGCTCGCTCCGCCCGTACCGCCCGCCCCGCCCGTCTGCTCGCCGTGACGGGTGCGGCGCTCGCCGCCCTCGCCCTCACCGCGTGCGACAGCGGCACGGGTACGAGGGACGAGGGTGCGGCGGGCGGTTCCACGTCCGCCCGGAGCACGGGCGGCACCGGCACGACCGGCGGCTCGACCACCGGAGGTTCCACGAGCACGGGCGGCTCGACGACCGGGGGCTCCACGGGCACGAGCAGCGGCGGCGGATCGGCGGCCACCGGCGGCACCGCGGCCGACAAGGCCTCCTCCAAGGGCGGGACCTCGGACCCCTCCGATCCCGAGAACCGTGCCACCTGCAACGGCTCCAACACCACCGTCACCGCGCAGCCGGTGTCACGCCCGCTCAACCACATGCTGATCACGGTCAAGAACACCGGTTCGAAGTACTGCGACCTCTTCTTCAACCCGACGGTCCGGTTCGGCGAGGCCCAGTCGGCGCCGCGTGTGATCGAGGAGTCGCAGCCGCAGGCCGTGGTGACCCTGGCCCCCGGCGAGTCCGGCTACGCCGGTGTCGTCCTCTCCGCCGCCGACGGCAGCGGCGGCAAGGGCACCACGGAGAAGAAGGTCGTCATCCACTTCCAGGGCGCCGAGGCCGGCAGCGACGCCGGCTCCCCCGCGTCCCCCGCGCTCCCGGCCAAGGGCGTCCACGTCGACAACTCCGTGGCCGTCACGTACTGGCAGTCGACCATGGAGGACGCCCTGCAGTACTGAGCCGAGCGCCACCGGGGCCAGGGCCCCACAGGTATCAGCGCAGCATGCGAGCGGCCTCGACGGCCCAGTACGTCAGGATGTTCTGCGCACCGGCCCGCTTGATCCCCGTCAGCGTCTCCAGGATGGCCCGGTCCCGGTCGATCCAGCCCTTCTCGGCGGCGGCCTCGACCATCGAGTACTCGCCGGAGATCTGGTAGGCGACCACCGGCACGTCGACGCTGTCCGCGACCCGGGCGAGGATGTCCAGGTAGGGCCCGGCCGGCTTGACCATCACCAGGTCGGCACCCTCCTCCAGATCGAGGGCGAGCTCGCGCAGCGACTCGCGGGCGTTGGCGGGGTCCTGCTGGTAGGTCTTCCGGTCCCCCCGCAGCGAGGAACCGACGGCCTCCCGGAAGGGGCCGTAGAAGGCGGACGCGTACTTGGCGGTGTAGGCGAGGATCGCGACGTCCTCACGCCCGATCTGGTCGAGGGCGTCCCTGACGACCCCGATCTGACCGTCCATCATTCCGCTGGGCCCGACCACATGAGCGCCGGCGTCGGCCTGCACCTGGGCCATCTCGGCATACCGCTCCAGGGTCGCGTCGTTGTCGACGCGGCCCTGGTCGTCGAGGACCCCGCAGTGCCCGTGGTCGGTGGTCTCGTCGAGACACAGATCGGACATGACGAGCAGCTCGTCCCCGACCTCGGCCCGCACGTCCCGCAGCGCGACCTGCAGAATCCCGTCGGGATCGGTCCCTGGGGTACCGAGCGCGTCCTTCTTCGCGTCCTCCGGCACACCGAAGAGCATGATCCCGGAGACCCCGGCCTCCACGGCCTCCACGGCGGCCTTCTTCAGACTGTCCCGCGTGTGCTGCACGACCCCCGGCATCGCCGTGATCGGCACCGGCTCGCTTACTCCCTCCCGCACGAACGCGGGCAGGATGAAGTCGGCCGGGTGCAGCCGGGTCTCCGCGACCATCCGTCGCATCACAGGCGTCGTACGAAGCCGGCGGGGCCGCGTACCGGGAAACGATCCGTACTTCGACATACACCTACGCTACGCCCGGCCCGACAGTCCCTTTGCCGACGATCCGTCGGCGCGGACCGCACTGCTGAAAGGGCCGCAGGCCTTCCTTTAAGGGGCGCGGGAAACTGCGCGAGCAACCACCACCACGCGCACCCGCACCCGCACCCGCACCACGACAGAACCCCCCGAGCGCGAAGGCACTCAGGGGGTCGAGGGGCACCGCCCCTCACGTCGGCCCACCGCCTACGTCGTCGTCCGCCTCCGCCGCGCCCCCGGCCGCCGCTCGCTCGGCCGTGTCACGGGATCCCCGGCCTCCACGGCGGCAGCCCGCCGCCGCATGCCGAAGTCCGCCAGCGCCTCGGCCAGCTTGTGCACGGACGGCTCCGGGGCCATCACGTCCACCCGCAGCCCGTGTTCCTCGGCGGTCTTGGCCGTCGCGGGCCCGATACAGGCGATCACCGTCACGTTGTGCGGCTTCCCCGCGATGCCCACCAGGTTCCGCACGGTGGAGGACGAGGTGAACAGCACGGCGTCGAAACCGCCGCCCTTGATGGCCTCACGGGTCTCCGCCGGCGGCGGCGACGCGCGCACGGTCCGGTACGCCGTGACGTCGTCCACCTCCCACCCGAGCTCGATCAGCCCGGCGACCAGCGTCTCCGTGGCGATGTCGGCCCGGGGCAGGAACACCCGGTCGATCGGGTCGAAGACCGGGTCGTACGGCGGCCAGTCCTCCAGCAGCCCGGCGGCACTCTGCTCACCGCTCGGCACCAGGTCCGGCTTCACCCCGAACGCGATGAGCGCCTTGGCGGTCTGCTCGCCGACCGCAGCGACCTTGATCCCGGCAAAGGCACGGGCGTCGAGCCCGTACTCCTCGAACTTCTCCCGCACCGCCTTGACGGCGTTGACCGAGGTGAACGCGATCCACTCGTAGCGGCCGGTGACCAGGCCCTTCACGGCCCGTTCCATCTGCTGCGGCGTACGCGGCGGTTCGACCGCGATCGTCGGCACCTCGTGCGGTACGGCCCCGTACGAGCGCAGTTGGTCGGAGAGCGAGGCGGCCTGCTCCTTCGTGCGCGGCACGAGGACCCGCCACCCGAAGAGCGGCTTGCTCTCGAACCACGACAGCTGGTCGCGCTGGGCCGCGGCGGAACGCTCACCGACCACGGCTATCACCGGCCGCCCGCCCTCCGGCGAGGGCAGCACCTTGGCCTGCTTCAGCGTCTGCGCGATTCCGCCGAGCGTCGCGGTCCAGGTCCGCTGCCGCGTCGTCGTACCCGCGACGGTCACGGTCATGGGGGTGTCCGGCTTCCGGCCGGCGGCGACCAGTTCACCCGCCGCCGCGGCCACGGTCTCCAGCGTCGCCGAGACCACGACCGTCCCGTCGGACGCCCCGACCTCCGCCCAGCAGCGGTCGGACGCCGTGCGCGCGTCGACGAACCGGACGTCCGCGCCCTGCGCGTCGCGCAGCGGCACACCGGCGTACGCGGGCACGCCCACGGCCGCCGCCACGCCCGGGACCACCTCGAACGGCACGCCCGCGGCGGCGCACGCCAGCATCTCCTCGGTGGCGTACGTGTCGAGCCCGGGGTCCCCGGACACCGCACGCACGACCCGCTTGCCGCCCCGCGCGGCCTCCATGACAAGATGTGCCGCATCCCGCACAGCGGGTGCACCAACGGTTGTTGACGCGCCGTCAACAACCGTCAGCTGAGGCGTGCCTGTGCCCGGAAACGTATCCGCTGAAGTAGCCGCGGAAGAGGCAGAGGACGCCGCAGCCAGGGCAGGCGGCGGGCTCGAGTCGGTGTCCAGTAGGGCGACGCCGGCGCGGGCATGCGTACGCACCACGTCGAGCACATCGTGCTCGGCGATGAGAACGTCCGCGTTCGCCAGCGCTTCGACGGCGCGCAGTGTCAGCAGTCCCGGATCCCCGGGTCCGGCACCGAGGAAGGTGACGTGACCGTGGTCCGGACCGGCGGGAAGGGTGGTGGGGCTCAATGTGCTCGCTCCCCCATCAGACCGGCCGCGCCCTTAGCGAGCATCTCGGCGGCGAGTTCACGGCCGAGCGCCATTGCTTGGTCGTACGTCTCGGGCACGGGACCGGTGGTGGACAGCTGCACCAGCGTCGAGCCGTCGGTCGTACCGACGACGCCGCGCAGGCGCATCTCCTTGACAATCTGCCCGTCGGCCAGAAGGTCGGCGAACGCACCCACAGGTGCGCTGCAACCGGCCTCCAGGGCGGCGAGCAGGGACCGTTCGGCGGTCACGGCGACCCGGGTGTGCGGGTCGTCGAGCCCACCGAGCGCGGCGATCAGCGCAGCGTCTTGGGCGGTGTGCCCCGCCCTGCATTCGATCGCCAGTGCCCCCTGGCCGGGGGCGGGCAAAACAGTGTCGACCGAGAGGAAGTCGGTCACTTCGTCGCTCCGTCCGATCCGGTTCAGTCCGGCGGCGGCCAGGACCACTGCGTCCAGCTCGCCCTTCCGTACGTATCCGATCCGCGTGTCGACGTTCCCGCGGATCGGCACCGTCTCGATCGTGAGCCCGTGGCTGCGCGCGTACGCGTTCAGCTGGGACATGCGCCGGGGCGAACCGGTGCCGACGCGGGCGCCCGCGGGCAACTGCTCGAAGGTGAGCCCGTCCCGGGCGACCAGGACGTCGCGGACGTCCTCGCGCACCGGCACGGCGGCCAGCGCCAGGTCGTCCGGGTGCGTGGTGGGCAGGTCCTTGAGCGAGTGCACCGCGAAGTCGACCTCACCGCGCAGCAGCGCCTCGCGCAGCGCGGTGACGAACACGCCCGTGCCGCCGATCTGCGCCAGCTGCTCCCGGGAGACGTCGCCGTACGTCGTGATCTCCACGAGTTCGACGGGCCGCCCGGTCAGCCGGCGGACCGCCTCCGCCACCTGCCCGGACTGGGCCATGGCGAGTTTGCTCCGCCTGGTCCCCAGCCTCAGTGCCTGGTCACTCATGATCGCCCTCGGTTCTCGGCGTCGTTCTGGAACTGCTGCTGTCCTCGGCCCGGGACACGGCCGCGACCGTCTCCTGGTCCAGGTCGAACAGGGTGCGCAGCGCGTCCGCGTACCCGGCGCCGCCCGGCTCGGCCGCGAGCTGCTTGACCCGTACGGTCGGGGCGTGCAGCAGCTTGTCGACGACGCGCCGCACGGTCTGCGTGATCTCGCCGCGGTGCTTGTCGTCGAGGCCCGGCAGCCGGCCCTCCAGGCGGGCGATCTCGGTCGCGACGACATCGGCGGCCATGGCGCGCAGCGCGACGACGGTCGGTGTGATGTGCGCGGCCCGCTGAGCGGCGCCGAAGGCGGCCACCTCGTCCGAAACGATCCTCCGCACCATGTCGACGTCGGAGGCCATCGGCGCGTCGGCGGAGACCTCGGCGAGCGACTCGATGTCGACCAGCCGTACGCCGGCCAGCCGGTGCGCGGCGGCGTCGATGTCCCGGGGCATCGCCAGGTCCAGCAACGCGAGCACGGGCGCGGGCCGGGGCACGTCGACGACGGGCTCGGGCCGGCGCAGCTCGGTGATGCGCCCGGTGACGGCGACGGTCGCGACGAGCGCGGCGATCAGCTCGGCCTCGGCGTCGGGCGTACGCGCGGTCTCACGCTCCGGCGTACGGCGGCTCGCGCGCCGGTCCACGGTGGCGTTGTCGACCCAGGCCGCGTGCTGTTCCAGGGTGGCCGCGTCCATCCCGGCCACCGCGGCCTCCCCGAGCACGGAGAAGCCGCCGCCCTGCACGGCGGGCAGGTCGAGGGGGCAGTCGTCGTCGCTGCCGATGGAGGTCGGCGGCAGCACCGGCCGTACGTCGTCGGTGCGCGGCCCGGCCCCCGCGGGGAGCGTGCCCTCGGGCACCCGGCCCTCGACGGCCGCGGCGACCATCTCGGCGGTCAGGACCAGGCCCGTGGCGCCCGTGCAGGAGATGGCGACGTCCGCACGTGTCAGCTCGTCCGGCACCGATTCCATCGGGACCGCGCGGGCCAGCACATCCGTCGTGCCCTGTCCGTACTGCTCTTCGAGCAGGTGCGCGAGGCGCTCGGCCCGGTCGTGCGTCCGGTTGGCGATCACGATCTCGCCGACGCCGGCCCGTGCGAGGGTCGCGGCGGCCAGCGAGGACATCGATCCGGCGCCGATCACGACGGCCCGCTTGCCCCGGGCCCAGGTCGCGACGTCCGTACCGGCGGTGAACTGCTCCAGGCCGAAGGTCACCAGCGACTGTCCGGCCCGGTCGATCCCGGTCTCGGAGTGGGCCCGCTTGCCGACCCTGAGGCTCTGCTGGAACAGGTCGTTCAGCAGCCGCCCGGCGGTGTGCAGCTCCTGCGCGCGGGCCAGCGAGTCCTTGATCTGCCCGAGGATCTGCCCCTCGCCGACGACCATGGAGTCGAGTCCGCAGGCCACGGAGAACAGGTGGTGGACGGCCCGGTCCTCGTAGTGCACGTACAGATAGGGAGTGATCTCGTCGAGGCCCACCCCGCTGTGCTGGGCGAGCAGCGTGGACAGCTCGGCGACGCCCGCGTGGAACTTGTCCACGTCGGCGTACAGCTCGATGCGGTTGCACGTGGCGAGGAGGGCGGCCTCCGCGGCCGGCTCGGCGGCGACCGTGTCCTGAAGCAACTTGATCTGCGCGTCCAGGGACAGCGCGGCCCGCTCCAGCACGCTCACCGGAGCGCTGCGGTGACTCAGCCCGACGACCAGAAGACTCATGCCGGCATCACGGCGGGGACATCCCCGTCGGGCCCTTTCCCGGACTCCTTCGGAGCCATCGGTACGGCACCGGCCTCGGCGGCGGCCTCCTCGCCGGCCTTGCGCTGCTCGTGGAACGCGAGGATCTGCAGCTCGATGGAGAGGTCCACCTTGCGCACGTCGACACCGTCCGGCACGGACAGGACGGTGGGCGCGAAGTTCAGGATGGAGGTGACCCCGGCGGCGACCAGCCGGTCGCACACCTGCTGGGCGGCACCGGCGGGGGTGGCGATCACCCCGATGGAGACGCCGTTGTCATCGATGATCTTCTCCAGCTCGTCCGTGTGCTGGACCGGGATCCCCGCGACGGGCTTGCCCGCCATCGCCGGATCGGCGTCTATCAACGCCGCCACCCGGAACCCGCGCGAGGCGAACCCGCCGTAATTGGCGAGCGCGGCGCCGAGGTTACCGATACCGACGATCACGACCGGCCAGTCCTGGGTCAGCCCCAGCTCACGCGAGATCTGGTAGACGAGGTACTCGACGTCGTAGCCCACGCCCCGCGTCCCGTACGAGCCCAGGTACGAGAAGTCCTTGCGCAGCTTGGCGGAGTTGACCCCCGCCGCGGCCGCCAGTTCCTCGGATGAAACGGTGGGTACCGAGCGCTCCGACAGCGCGGTCAGGGCACGGAGGTACAGCGGAAGCCTGGCGACGGTGGCCTCGGGAATCCCTCGGCTACGGGTCGCCGGTCGGTGAGTTCGGCCAGTTGCCACGGTGCTCCTGCGGGTAGAGCGGGGCTGCGGGCGGTCATGCGTCCCCAGACCGCCCCGTCGACAGCAGGCTATGTCTTTGTGAACGCGTGCACAAAGATGGTGTCCGATTTGCCCGGCCAACGTGACCGGGGTCACGCACACTCGCCGCACGCACATGGAACCGGCACACGCGTACCTTCGTTCCTCGGCTGACGCCTTGCACGACGGGGGCAAAACCGCACACTCTCCTCACGAATCCCGCCCCCGAGACCAACCAGCCCATCGATCCTAAGCGACTTTTGGGACCACTTGGACTGGTCGGTCAGGTCACATCTCGAGCACCTCTACGAGAGCGCTTTGCGAAGGCGCTCCTCGTTCACACGCCAGAAGGTGTGCTGCGCGCCGTCCACGAGCACCACGGGGATCTGCTCCCAGTACTGCCGGTGCAACTCCTCGTCCTCGGTGATGTCCTTCTTCTCCCAGGGAACGCCCAGCTCACCGCAGACCTTCCTGATCACCGCCTCCGCGTCGTCGCACAGATGGCACCCCGGCTTGCCGATCAGTGTGACGATTCGCTCACCGGGGTTCTTCGGCGTCCGCCGGAACAAGGCACTCATGGCGGCCATTGTCGCTCCGCACGGGATGTCCACACCTCTTCCTCACCACCAAGCGCACGACCTGCCCTTTTCCTCACCGGTTCCGCCGTCTTCCGCACGCGGACACACCACCGGGACCCCTTCTTTAACGACACGGCCGCGGAGAGTTCACAGCCCGCAAACCTCTCGACTCCGGAAGTACCGAACAGACTGGCTATGCTCACGACATGGCCGCTCTCGGATGGCTCACTCCCCGTAGGCGCTCCGCCACGGCGCGGAGCGTTTTGGCAGGCGAGGCCTCTGCGGAGGCAGCGCGCAAGTCCTCCCAGGAGTTGGAGGACATCTCCCCCGCGCCCGACGCCGTCAAGGAACCGGAGTTCCCGGTTCTCGGTGACGACAAGGCCGCCGCGTTCTTCGACCTCGACAACACCGTCATGCAGGGCGCCTCGCTCTTCCACTTCGGCCGCGGCCTGTACAAACGGAAGTTCTTCGAGACCCGGGACCTCGCCCGATTCGCCTGGCAGCAGGCGTGGTTCAGGCTGGCGGGCTCCGAGGACCCCGAGCACATGCAGGACGCCCAGAACTCCGCGCTCTCCATCGTCCAGGGCCACCGTGTCGCCGAACTGACGATCATCGGCGAGGAGATCTACGACGAGTACATGGCCGAGCGCATCTGGCCCGGCACCCGCGCCCTGGCCCAGGCCCACCTCGACGCCGGCCAGAAGGTCTGGCTCGTCACGGCCGCGCCCGTCGAGATCGCCCAGGTCATCGCCCGCCGACTCGGCCTGACCGGCGCGTTGGGCACGGTCGCCGAGTCCGTCGACGGCGTCTACACCGGCAAGCTGGTCGGCGAACCGCTGCACGGTCCGGCCAAGGCCGAGGCCGTCCGTGCCCTGGCCGCCGCCGAGGGGCTGGACCTCTCGCGCTGCGCCGCGTACAGCGACTCCCACAACGACATCCCGATGCTGTCGCTGGTGGGTCACCCGTACGCCATCAACCCCGACAGCAAACTCCGCAAGCACGCCCGCGACATGGACTGGCGGCTGCGCGACTACCGCACCGCCCGCAAGGCCGCCAAGGTCGGCCTCCCCGCGGCCGCGGGCGTCGGCGCCGTGGCCGGCGGCACGGCGGCCGCGATCGCGCTGCACCGCCGCCGCCGCTGAACGGCTGATCGTTCCTCGAACGCCGGAGGGGCTGGGTCTCCCAGCCCCTCCGGCGTTCGCGCGTCCGGACGCGTCCGCCCCCGTCACCCCGGCATTCGGGCCGTCATACCCCCACCGCGCCCCCCTCAGTCACACCGTCCGCACCCGACCACAACACGCCCCGCACCCAGACGGAACACGAACTCAATCGATCAACAACCGATCACGCGGCAGTACTTGAGCAGCCGTCAATCGGTAACAGAAGCGACGTAATCGATGATTTGAGCAACTGGGTGTAGCAGTGCCTGCACGAAGCGTTATTCTCCTCAAACGCAAACCGGTGCCCCTCCGTCGCTACGACGGGTGAAAGGTTCCGCACTGCACGTGATGGAAGCTCTGCCTCTGGGAGTCCCGTGTACCCACACGTCGGGGTTGACGCCTCGGGCCTGGCTACGCTGCGCGCGACGGTCAACCAACTGTTGCGCGGCTTCGTCCCCACCGCGTACGCCGTCCCCGCCCTCGCCACCTCCGCCGCGCCCGTCGGCCCGTGCTACGCACTGGCCGACGGCGTCGAGCAGGGGCCGGCGCGAAGCGCTGTCGTCGAGGGGCGGCGGACGGGGGACGGGCGGGCGGGCAGACGAGGCCGTTCGGAATCCACCGCCACGACCACCCGCCGTCCCGCAGCGGACAGCGACAGCGCCCGCATGATGGACCTCGTCGAACGCGCCCAGTCCGGCGAGGCCGACGCCTTCGGCCGCCTGTACGACCAGTACAGCGACACCGTCTACCGCTACATCTACTACCGCGTCGGCGGCAAGGCGACCGCCGAGGACCTCACCAGCGAGACCTTCCTGCGCGCCCTGCGCCGCATCGGCACGTTCACCTGGCAGGGCCGCGACTTCGGCGCCTGGCTGGTCACCATCGCCCGCAACCTGGTGGCCGACCACTTCAAGTCCAGCCGGTTCCGGCTGGAGGTCACCACCGGCGAGATGCTCGACGCCAACGAGGTCGAGCGCTCCCCCGAGGACTCCGTCCTGGAGTCCCTCTCCAACGCCGCCCTGCTGGAAGCCGTACGCCGGCTCAACCCGCAGCAGCAGGAGTGCGTCACCCTCCGCTTCCTCCAGGGCCTCTCCGTCGCCGAGACCGCCCGGGTCATGGGCAAGAACGAGGGCGCGATCAAGACCCTCCAGTACCGCGCGGTCCGCACCCTCGCCCGCCTCCTCCCGGACGACGCCCGCTGAGGCCCCGCCCACCGGGACCACCACAGCTGAGCCACCGGCTCGCCGAGCGCATCGATCACATACGTTCCGCGACGCTCAACTCACCCTGCGTCGAAGTCTGTTGACTTCCTCGTCCGATCATCCGCCGTCCGTAACCCAAGTGCCGCGCCGCTCGTTGTGCGGGATACAGGCTCCCTGTGGTCGCGCCTGGCCGACACCGATCACTCGATCGTGTGGCACGGTCGGGGACGTGCAACCCTCAGGACCCCCTGGGGAGTCGACCGTCATGACGAGAGGAGGTGCCGCCAGTGATCGCGAACGTATCGGCGCACCGGCGGGCGAACGCCTTCGCCCAGGCCCTGGAGGAGCTGTCCGACCGGGGCACGGCGGCCGAGCAGCCCGAGGGATCGGCACCGGCCCCGGCAGCGGAACAGACCGAACGGGGCCGCATGTTGGCCCTCACCACCGGCCTCGACCAGCTGCCCAAGCCAGTGCTCGACCCCGAGGTCAAGGTCGTCCATCGCGCCCAGTTGGTGGCCGCGATGGAAGCCATGCTGCGGGACGGCACGCTCGCGGGGCGCGAGGCGGACCCTTCGGTGCCCGAGCAGCGGTCGGGCAAGGCAC
This sequence comes from Streptomyces sp. ATCC 21386, assembly GCF_018728545.1. Taxonomy (NCBI): domain Bacteria; kingdom Bacillati; phylum Actinomycetota; class Actinomycetes; order Kitasatosporales; family Streptomycetaceae; genus Streptomyces; species Streptomyces sp. ATCC 21386. The sequence goes on along the minus strand of NZ_JAAVVL010000001.1, from coordinate 686,397 downwards.
GAGGTGCTCACCGGGCGAGCCCGCTGGGGAAGTTGCGACCAAGGTCCCGACTGACGAAGGGGCTCGCCGCGGGCGGGCTCAGCGTCGGTGTGGCCGCGAGCGCCTTCGGCGGTGTGGCCGCCGCCAGCTCGGACGCCCTCCCCGGTGACTCGCTCTACGGCCTCAAGCGCGGCATCGAGGACGTGAAACTGACCCTGGCCGACGACAACGACGACCGGGGCCGGCTCTATCTGGACCAGGCGTCCACCCGGCTCGGCGAGGCCCGCCGCCTCATGGAGCGCGGCCGGAGCGGACACCTCGACCACGAGTCGCTCGGCGAGATCCGCCGCGCGCTCACCGGGATGCGGCACGACGCCGCCGAGGGCCACCGACTGCTCCACGAGGCATTCGAGCGAGATCCGGACTCCCTGGGCCCGATCCAGGCCCTGTCGGCCTTCTCCCGGTCCCACCGCGAGGCCTGGGGCGCGCTCCGTGACCGGCTGCCCGTGCAGCTCGGGGACGTGAGTCAGCAGGTCTCGTCGGTCTTCGACGCCATAGACGACGAGGTCGCCCCGCACTCGTCGCTCCTGCCGCAGCCCCCGGCCCCCGGCGGCGACGGCAAGCAGCGGTCCACCGGCTCCGGTTCCCCCGGCACCACGGACCCTGGAGGCCGCCCCGCCCCGAGCGCCACCGGCGGCTCCGTCGGCGGCGACCAGGACACCGGCGGCAAGCCCAAACCGTCCACGTCGGACTCGGACAGCGGCGGCGAGGGTCTCGTCGGCGGCACCACCGGCGGCCTGCTGGACCCGCCCCAGGACGACACCACCAGCACCTCCCCGTCCACCGGCAAGTCCACCCCGCCCGAAGACCCCGACGTCACCCTCCCGCCCCTCCTCCCGGGCCTCCTGCCCGGCCTGGGCATCGACGGCGAGAACGGCGGATAGCACCACCCCGTACGACGGTGGGGCGCCCTTCTTCGAGAAGGGCGCCCCACCGTCGTATGTCCTCTGTCGTCGTTTGTCCTCTGTCCTCCGCCCCGCGGGGCCTCAGAAGAACACCGACCGCCGCTGCACCAGAAGCTTGTACAGCGTGTGCTGGATCTGCTCCCGTACCTGGTCGGTCAGGTTGAACATCAGCATCGGGTCCTCGGCGGCCTCCGGCGGATAGCCGTCCGTCGGAATCGGCTCGCCGAACTGGATGGTCCACTTCGTCGGCAGCGGGACCGCACCCAGCGGGCCGAGCCACGGGAAGGTCGGCGTGATCGGGAAGTACGGGAAACCGAGCAGCCGCGCGAGCGTCTTCGAGTTCCCGATCATCGGGTAGATCTCCTCCGCGCCCACGATCGAGCACGGGATGATCGGCGTTCCGGCGCGCAGGGCCGTGGAGACGAAGCCGCCCCGGCCGAACCGCTGAAGCTTGTAGCGGTCCCCGAAGGGCTTACCGAGGCCCTTGAAGCCCTCCGGCATGACCCCGACCAACTCGCCCTGCTGCAGCAGCCGTGAGGCGTCCTCCGCGCACGCGAGCGTGTGGCCGAGCTTGCGGGCCAGTTCGTTGACCACCGGCAGCATGAAGACCAGGTCCGCCGCGAGCAGCCGCAGATGCCGGCCCGTGGGGTGGTTGTCGTGCACGGCGACCTGCATCATCAGGCCGTCCATCGGCAGCGTCCCCGAGTGGTTGGCGACGATCAGGGCACCGCCGTCCGTCGGGATGTTCTCGATGCCCTTCACCTCGACCCGGAAGTACTTCTCGTACACCGGCCGCAGCAACGACATCAGCACCTGGTCGGTGAGCTCGGCGTCGAAGCCGAAGTCGTCGACCTCGTAGTCGCCCGTGAGGCGCTTGCGCAGGAACGCGAGTCCCCCGGCGATCCGTCGCTCCAGCCCGCCCGCGTCCTGTGCCTCGGCGGCCTCCTGGGGCGGCTCCGGCTTCTCCCGTGTCACAGGTACATCATCCGTGCCCGTCGGCCGTGCGGGGAGGGCCTGGACCTCGCCGGATTCGCGGACGTCCCGGACGACCGCGCTCTCACCTTTGCGCCGGCTCCCCGTGGTCCGGCGGCGCGGCGGGCGCTGCACGGCACCCCCGCGCGTCCGGTCGTCGTCGAACGGAATGACCTTGGCATCCGCCATCGTTGATGCGCTCCTCAGTTGGCGCTCTGCGTCGGGGGTTGACCGCCACCCACGGTGGGCACGGGCAGGGCGGCGATCCGGTCGATGGCCCCAGCGAGGGCCTCGGGGGGCAGGAGGCCGGGCCCCCTGCTGCGCGCGAAGTCCGCGAATGTCTCCGCAGTGGTGTATCTGGCCCGGTACCCGAGCGTCTCGCGCATCTGGTTGGTCGACACGACCCGCCCGTGCGTCAGCAGCCGCAGCTGCTCCGGCGAGAAGTCGGTGACGCCCAGCGTCCGGACCATCGAGCCGACCCAGCTGACCGCCGGCATCAGCAGCGGCACCGTCGGCCGGCCGAGCCGCCGCGCACACTGCGAGAGCAGCAGCACACCGTCGCCCGCGATGTTGAACGTCCCGCTGTTGAGCGTGCCCCGCGCCGGTTCGTGCGAGGCGATCCGCAGCACCTCGATCACATCGTCCTCGTGCACGAACTGCAGCCGGGGGTCGTAGCCCAGCACGGTCGGCAGCACCGGCATCGAGAAGTACGAGGCGAGCGGCGAATCGGCGCTCGGCCCGAGGATGTTCGCGAACCGCAGCACGCACACGGCCACGTCGGGCCGCCGCCGGGCGAATCCACGGACGTACCCCTCGACCTCGACGGTGTCCTTGGCGAAGCCACCGCTGGGCAGCGACTTGGGCGGGGTGGTCTCCGTGAACACGGCCGGATCGCGGGGAGCGGAACCGTACACGTTGGTGCTGGACTTCACGACCAGCCGCTTGATCAACGGGGACTTCTGACAGGCACCGAGCAACTGCATGGTGCCGATGACGTTGGTCTCCTTGAGCGTGGCGCGGCCGCCGCTGCCCAGCGGGGTGCCCGTGACGTCCATGTGCACCACGGTGTCCACGTTGTGCTCGGCCAGCAGACGGGCTATGGCGGGCTGTCGGATGTCGGCCTGGACGAAGTCCGCGCCACCCAGATGGTGTCCCGGCGGCACCGCGTCCACCGCGATGACCCGGTCCACCTGCGGGTCACGCTGGATCCGCCGGACGAACCGGCCTCCCAGCTGACGGGCCACACCGGTGACGAGCACGACCTTCCCCAAGATCAGCGCCTTCCTTCCAGCCGTCGCCTCACACAGGCGTAACTCTGCTCGTACTCTGCCGCGTTCCCCGTGTTCTCCGCGTTCCCCGTGTGCGGCCACGTTAGCGGGTCGATGTTGCTCTGTGGTGACCGCGACCCCGTCAATGACCGGCAAAAACAATGACCGGTGAAACACCGCGACCCCCCACCGGTTCCGGTGGGGGGTCGCGGCAACGCGTTCTTCAACAGCGCTCGCGCAAGAAAGCAAGGCGTACGGCCCCCTTACGCGAGGGGGACCGGCCAGGACCCCGATCGCGGGGCCGGACCGCCTTACTTCTTGTTGCGACGCTGAACGCGGGTGCGCTTGAGCAGCTTGCGGTGCTTCTTCTTAGCCATCCGCTTGCGCCGCTTCTTGATAACAGAGCCCACGACTACCCTCGCTCACTTCTCATCACTCGGTGTTTGGGCGCCATGGGCCCATACGACCTACGAGGGGCCAGCCTACCCGTCCGAGCGCTGAGGTCGTAATCGAGGGGGAACCGGGGGTATCCCGGAGGTCCCGCGGGACCTCCGGGAGCCCCTCGGCCCCGATGGCCGTCAGGCCGTCTCCACCCCCACATAGCTCTCGCGGAGGTATTCGTGCACCGCTTGCTCCGGCACCCGGAAGGACCTGCCCACCCGGATCGCCGGCAGATGACCGCTGTGCACCAAGCGGTACACGGTCATCTTCGACACGCGCATCACCGCGGCGACTTCCGCCACGGTCAGGAACTGAACCTCGTTCAGAGGCCTCTCGCCAGCTGCAGCCATGACACACCTGAACCTTCCGCACTCGACGGCCACCGGCTTCCCCTTCCGGTGACTCTTCGTCGTTGCGTGCTCACTCCCCAATGTAGGGGCGGGTGATGCGAGTGGGGAAGAGGGGATGCCATCGGCGGCCTACTGTGACAGACACGCCCGATTGAGTACGTAGCGGGTCAGCGGTCGGTAGTAATCAGACCGCACACCGTCATCAAGTGGAACGGCGACGGACACCCGCCCCTCCGCCTCCCCCACGAAGAGTGCAGGATCGTCCGTATCGGCGAGCCCGATCGCCTCGAACCCCAGCTGACCTGCCCCGCAGACCCATCCATGGTCTCCCACCACGAGTTCCGGGAGCGGCCCGCCGGCCTCCGCGGCGGCCGCCAGAACCGTCCGAATCGGCAGCGGTGAATGCGTGTGCACGCCGGTCGCACAACCGGAGCGCAGGGCGGGCGCCTCTCGGACGAGAGCGACGCCCCGTACGTAGTCGAGGTTGTACGTACGTAGACCGAACCGGGTCGTTATGTCGACACGTCTACCCGTCGCAGGGGTGAGGACCTCACATCCCGCCGCCGACAAAGCGTCCGCCAACGCGCCGTAGAAACCGAGCAGCCGATGCGGGTGCCCGGTCCCGAGGAGCACCGGCCCACCACTGCGAGCAACCGCCCCGACCCGTTCCGCGAACCGGTCCAGCGCCCCGACCGTCAACTCCGGGTCGATCACATCCTGCCCGGATGTACACCCAGGATCGGCCGAAACCCCGCACCTCTCCGCCATCAAAGCGAGCACATCCCGCTGGCGCCAGTTCATCTCCGGATCGATCCCGATCAGAAACCGAGGATCACGAGCCGCGAACAACCGATAACTCCGCAGACTCACTTCCCGAGCGGTGGCCACAGTCCCCGCCAGCCCGGACCGCACCAGGTGCTCCCGCAACGCCCCACCGCCAACCACCCTCAGATGCTGACGCACGCCCTCCGCCCCCACCCCGAAAACTCCCGCCCCACCACACAGTTGGCCTAACTGCCCCCTCCAGGGGCGCGGGGAACTGCGCGAACGGGGTCCGGGGCGGAGCCCCGATCATTGACGGGGGGGCCGAAGGGGGCGCGCAGCCCCCTGAAGGATGGGACGGGTAGGGGCGGCGGGGCGAGAAAGCCCTCTACGGCAACAACCCCCGCAACGGAAAAACGGCCTTCCGCGCAGCCAGTACCGCCTGATCCAACCGATCAGCGGGGTCGTACCCCGCATCCCATCCCGCCCAAGCCACAGGCCACCGCCCATCAGTCATCCGCGCCGGCGCCAACTGCCGCGTCCGAGCGAACACCTGCTGCCGCCACTCCTCGGGAATCGCAGTCTCCGGCGCGATCTCCCGCCCCGCCGCGATCGCCACCAGATGCGTCCACGACCGCGGCACCACGTCCACCACCGCGTACCCGCCCCCGCCGAGCGCGACCCACCGCCCGTCGGCGTACTCGTGCGCCAGCTCGTGCAACGCGACCTGCACGGCCCGTTGCGCGTCCAGCGACACCGCCAGATGCGCCAGCGGATCCTCGAAGTGCGTATCGGCCCCGTGCTGGGTCACCAGCACCTGCGGCCGGAAGTCGGCGATCAGCTCGGGCACCACCGCGTGGAACGCCCGCAGCCACCCCGCGTCCCCGGTCCCCGCCGGCAGCGCCACGTTCACGGCCGACCCCTCCGCACTCGACGGGGCGCCCGTCTCCTCGGGCCACCCGGTCTGGGGGAACAGGGTCCGGGGGTGCTCGTGCAGCGAGATCGTCAGGACCCTCGGGTCCTCCCAGAACGCCGCCTGCACCCCGTCCCCGTGATGCACGTCGACGTCCACATAGGCGACCCGCTCGGCCCCCAGCTCCAACAGCCGGGCGATGGCGATCGACGCGTCGTTGTAGATACAGAACCCCGAGGCGCCCCCGGGCATCGCGTGGTGCAGCCCGCCCGCGAAGTTCACGGCGTGCAGCGCGTCCCCGCGCCACACGGCCTCTGCCGCCCCCACCGACTGCCCCGCGATGAGCGCGGACACCTCGTGCATCCCGGCGAAGGCCGGATCGTCGACGGTCCCCAGTCCGTACGCCCCGTCCGCGCCCCCGGGGTCGGCGGACGCGGCCCGGACCGCCGCCACGTAGTCCTCGCGGTGCACGAGCCGCAGCGTCGACTCCCCGGCCGGCTTCGCCGAGACGACATCCATCTCCCGATCGAGCCCGAAGGCAGTCACCAGGCTCCGGGTCAACGCCAGCCGGACCGGATCCATCGGATGGTCCGGACCGAAGTCATAGCCCGTTACTGCCTCGTCCCACATCAGCTGTGCGCGGCCGCTCATGCCCGCCACCGTATCGGTCCGGTTCAGTTTCGAACGAGCGGGCGTACACCAGGGTCACCAGCACCAACGCCATGGGGATGAGCATCGCCCCGCGATAGCTCCAGAGGTCCCCCACGGCCCCCACCAACGGAGAACCGATCAAGAACCCGACATAGTTGAAGATATTCAGTCGCGCGACGGCCGCGTCCGAAGCTCCGGGGAACAGCCGCCCCGCCGCCGCGAAGGTCTGCGGCACCAGCACACACAGCCCCAGCCCCAGCAGCGTGAACCCGAGCATGCCGACCCAGGCCCCCGGCGCGCCCGCCACCACGGCGAAGCCGACGGCCGCCACCAGCGCCCCGGCCCGCACGACGGCCGCGGCCCCGAACCGCCGCACCCCGAAGTCCCCGATGGACCGCCCGAGCAGCGTGGTGACCATGTAGACGTTGTACGGCACCGTCGCGAGCTGCTCGCTGCTTCCCAGCACGTCCTGCAGATACTTGGCACTCCAGTTGGAGACGGTCGAGTCGCCGATGTACGCGAAGCACATCACCAGACAGAGCGGCAGCAGCATCGTGAACGCGACGGACCCGCCCGCGCCGCTCGCCCCGCCCGCCTCAGCATGTGCGGCGTCCTCCTTGGTCGCCTCCGGCCCGGCGTCGACGTACCACCGGCTCCCGAGCAGTACCGCTGGCAACAGCACGACCACCACGGGCAGATACGACACCAGCAGCGCCAGATCCCAGTGCGCCCCGACCCACGCCAGCGAGGCCCCCGCTATACCGCCCAGGCTGTACACCGCGTGGAAGCCGAGCATGATGCTCCGCCCGTACGACCGCTGCAGGCTCACCCCGAGCATGTTCATCGACGCGTCGAGCGCTCCGACGGCCAGCCCGAAGGCCGCCAGGGCCGCACCGAGCACGACCATCTGCTCGCCGGCCCCCACCCCGAGCAGGGCCAGGAGCACGACGGGCTGGGACCACCGGAGCACCAGGCTCGGCGGCACCTTCTTCACGAGGTGCTCGGTGCAGACGCTGCCGACCCCGGCGAGGATCGGCACGGCGGCGAGGAAGGCGGGCAACAGCGCGTCGGAGACCCCGTACCGGTCCTGGATGGCCGGAATCCGCGTCACGAGCAACGCGAAGGCGACACCCTGAGCGAAGAAGCTGAACGCCAACGCGGCCCTACCGCGCCGCAGCACATCTGTCATGGCGGCACAGTAGGGGCCAGGGCCTACTCAGGGGTAGAGGAAGTTGAATACTGCTCAACTAAGCGTGCGGAGCGGCTTCAGACGAGCAGATCCAGCAGCTGCCCCATGTCCGAGAAGTGCCCCTTGGCTCCCACGAGCTTGTCGGCGGGCGTCATCCCCGTGAACCCGTACACATCCATCCCGGCCGCCACGCCGGCCTGTACCCCGGCAGGACTGTCCTCGACCACCACACACCTCTCCGGAGCCACTCCCCTCCGCGCGGCCGCGTGCAGGAACAGATCGGGCTCCGGTTTCCCCCGCCCCACGTCCTGAGCGCTGAACACGAGCCCGGCTCCGAACCACCGGTCCAGCCCGGTCGTCCGATGCCCCACCCGGATCCGCTCATGGCTCCCGGACGAGGCCACGCAGTACGGCACGTCGTCCGCGACGAGCTTCTCCAGCACGTCGACGACGCCCGGAACAGGCTGCAACTCCCGCTCGAACGCATCGAAGACCCGGCCGTGGAAGACATCGTCGAAGTCCTCGGGCAACGGTCGGCCCGTCCGCTCCAGCACGAGCTCGTGCACCCGATGCATCGCCGACCCCATGTAGTCGCGAATGGAGTCCTCGTACGAGGTCGGATACCCCAACTCGGTCAGGAAGGCCGCCAGCAGCCGGTTGGAGATCGACTCACTGTCGACGAGAACACCGTCATTGTCGAAGATCACGAGGTCGTAGCGCATGGCTCGACCCTAAGCGACCCCAAACCACCCGTAAATGCAGAAAGCCCCCGCCGGGTCTCCGGCAGGGGCTTTCTCAACAATTGTTCGGCGGCGTCCTACTCTCCCACAGGGTCCCCCCTGCAGTACCATCGGCGCCCGACTCTATCAGATCCTTTCGGGCCTGATTCCCAGTCAGCGGGAGTTGTCTTCGCGGCTGTTGGGCCGTTCCGACGAGTGAGACTTTAGCGGATTCCCGGCTCCCGAGCTAATCGGGGCTGCGTCCTTTCGAACGGGGATTCCTCATTTCGCAAATTCCCATGCCAAGGGCACGACGACGGATCGTCGGTTGTTGGTGATTACCTGCGGAATGGCTGTCCGGGGACCGACCGAGGTCGGCGCTCACGTCGGACAACCCGGAGAACACTACGTATCGGCCCGGGGTGTGTCAACTCGCTGCCGATCGGCCCCTCGCGGGCGTAGCCTGTCCCCCATGACTACGCGTACGTGTCGCCAGCAGTGGTGGGCCGCCTGACGGCGGCCGTACTCACGTATGTACTCAACGGCCGCCGCCCTGGCGGCCGTTCTCGTTTCTCCCTTCTGGGGGTCGGCCGCCCGGTGGCGGCGGTCCTGATCAGGAGGTGGAGAGATGACACGGGTCTTCAGCGGTATCAAGCCGACAGGGCATCTGACGCTGGGGAACTACCTGGGGGCCGTGCGGCGGTGGGCCGAGGTCGACCAGCACCGGACGGACGCGCTGTTCTGCGTCGTGGACCTGCACGCGCTGACCGTGGACCACGATCCGGCCCGGGTGCGCAGACTCAGCCGGCAGGCGGCGACGCTGTTGCTGGCGTCGGGGCTGGACCCCGAGCTGTGCACCGTCTTCGTGCAGAGTCATGTGGATGAGCACGCGCGGCTCTCGTACCTGTTGGAGTGCGTGGCCACGGACGGCGAGATGCGGCGCATGATCCAGTACAAGGAGAAGGCGGCGCGGGAGCGGGAACGGGGCGGGAGTGTCCGGCTCTCGCTGCTGACGTATCCGGTGCTGATGGCGGCGGACATCCTGGCCTACGGGACGGACGAGGTGCCGGTCGGGGACGACCAGACACAGCACGTGGAGCTGACGCGGGATCTCGCGGTGCGGTTCAACCAGCGGTACGGGCAGACGTTCGTCGTGCCCCGGGCCACCTCTCCGAAGGTCGGGGCGCGGGTGATGAACCTGCAGGACCCGACGTCGAAGATGGGGAAGACGGACGACGTCGGGCCGGGGATCGTCTATCTGCTGGACGAACCGGATGTCGTGCGGAAGAAGGTCATGCGGGCCGTGACCGACAGCGGGCGGGATGTCGTGTACGACCGGGAGAGGCGGCCGGGGCTCTCGAATCTGCTGGAGATCCTCGCGGCCTGTGAGGGTGGGAACCCCGAGGACCTGAGCGGTGTATATGAATCGTACGGAGCACTGAAGAAGGACACCGCAGAGGCCGTGGTCGAGCTCCTCAGGCCCGTACAGGAGAGGCACAAGGCGTTGTGCGCGGATCCTGCGTATGTGGAGGGGGTGCTGCGGATGGGGGCGGCGAAGGCCAGAGAGATGGCTCGACCGAGGGTGGATGAGGCGTATCGGGCGATCGGTCTTCTGGCCGGTTGACCGTGGGCGGCGTCAGCTGTTGTTGCCGGAGGCCAGTTCGCGGCTGCGGTCGCGGGCGGCCTCCAGCGCGGCGATCAGTGCGGCGCGTACTCCGTGGTTCTCGAGTTCGCGGATCGCGCTGATCGTCGTGCCGGCGGGAGAGGTGACGTTCTCGCGGAGCTTGACGGGGTGTTCGCCGCTGTCGCGGAGCATCGTGGCCGCGCCGATGGCGGACTGGACGATCAGGTCGTGGGCCTTGTCCCGGGGCAGGCCGAGGAGGATGCCCGCGTCCGTCATGGCTTCGACCAGGTAGAAGAAGTACGCCGGGCCGGAGCCGGAGAGGGCGGTGCAGGCGTCCTGCTGGGACTCGGGGACGCGGAGCGTCTTGCCGACGGCGCCGAAGATCTCCTCGGCGTGCGCGAGGTCGGCCTCACTCGCGTGGCTGCCCGCGGAGATCACGGACATGGCCTCGTCGACGAGGGCGGGGGTGTTCGTCATGACGCGGACGACGGGGGTGCCTGCGGCCAGGCGCTCTTCGAAGAAGGAGGTGGGGATACCCGCCGCGCCGCTGACGACCAGGCGGTCGGCGGGGGTGTGCGGGGCCAGTTCGTCGAGGAGAGTGGCCATGTCCTGGGGCTTGACCGTGAGGATGAGCGTGTCCGCGGTCTTCGCCGCCTCGGCGTTGGTGACCGGGGTGACGCCGTAGCGGGTGCGGAGTTCCTCGGCGCGCTCGGGGCGGCGGGCGGTGACCAGGAGGTCCGCGGGCGCCCAGCCGGCTCGGATCATGCCGCTGAGCAGGGCCTCGCCGATCTTGCCGGTGCCGAGGACTGCGACTTTCTGGCTCATGGTGCGGGTGCCCTCCGGGGGGTGCGTCGTCCTGGGGCCATCCTCGCACCGGGGGCGGGCGTCCGGCTGCCGTGTCCGGTGGGCGGAACGTCGGGCATGTGCTGGGTGGCCGTCAGGTCGTCCGGCGGCGCAGGGTGGCCGCTCCCAGGGTCAGGACCAGCAGGGCGCAGCCGGCGACGATCGCGACGTCGCGGACGAAGGTGGCGGTCATGTCGCTGTGCAGCAGGACTTCGTTCATGCCGTCGACGGCGTACGACATGGGGAGGACGTTGGAGACGGCTTCCAGCGCCGGGTGCATCTCGGGGCGCGGGGTGAACAGGCCGCAGAGCAGGAGCTGGGGGAAGATCACGGCCGGCATGAACTGGACGGCCTGGTACTCGGAGGAGGCGAAGGCCGAGACGAAGAGACCGAGGGCGGTGCCCAGCAGGGCGTCGAGGAGGGCGACGATCAGGAGGAGCCAGGGTGAGCCGGTGACGTCGAGGTCGAGGAACCAGACGGCCAGGCCGGTGGCGAGGGCGGACTGGATGATCGCCAGGGTGCCGAAGGCCAGGGCGTAGCCGGCGATGAGGTCTCCCTTGCCGAGGGGCATGGAGAGGAGGCGTTCCAGGGTGCCGGAGGTGCGTTCGCGCAGGGTCGCGATCGAGGTCACCAGGAACATCGTGATCAGCGGGAAGATGCCGAGGAGTGAGGCGCCGATGGAGTCGAAGACGCGTGGGTTGCCGTCGAAGACGTAGCGGAGCAGGAAGAGCATCACGCACGGGATGAGGATCAGCAGGGCGATCGTGCGGGGGTCGTGGCCGAGTTGGCGGAGGACTCGGGCGGCGGTGGCGGTCGTGCGGGAGTAGCTGAGGGCCCTGGAGTGTGGGGGCATGGGGTGCGAGGTCGGGGGGGAGGTGGAGTCCCCCCTGGAGAGTAATTCATCATGTGATGAATATTGCGCAGAGGTGGGGGCGCCGTCAAGGGAGGGGTGGCTGCATCCAGGGGCGAGCTGTGGTGTGGCCCCGGTGGCGATGGGGAGCGCGGGAACGTGCTGTGCGGGGTGCTCGGTGCGCTGCCCCTGACGGCGGTGATCGTATGAAGCGCGGCGCCGCAAAGGGGGCTGGTTCAGGGGCGGATGGCCAGTAGCAGGTCCACGTCGTAGGTCTCCTCGATGGTTTCGGTGGGGAAGAGCCTGCGGAGGTGGGCTCGTTCCTCGGTGAGGAACTCGGCGGTGGCGTCTTCGCCCAGCACCAGGAACGCCGAATGGCTGGCGATGTTGGCCAGATGGGTGTCGAGGGAGACCTCGCGGCTCCAGCGGAGTTCGCGGCGGGTGAAGTCGAGCAGCCCCACGGTGTCGGTGAGGGCGGCGGGCGCACCGGAACCGCTCTTCTCGATCGGGGTGCCGGGGTCCACGCCGAGGAAGCGGTGGATGCGGGTGGTGGCGTCGGCGATCCAGGGGATGTCGACGGCGTCGGTGTTCCACCACAAGGCGAGTACGCCGCCGGGGCGCAGTACGCGGAGGGCTTCCGGAACCGAACGGGAGGGGTCGGTCCAGTGCCAGGACTGGGCGTAGGTCAGGAAGTCGGTGGAGGCGGTGGCGACGGGGAGGGCGTTGCCGTCGCCTCGGACGACGGGGATGTGGGGGTGGGAGCGGCGGAACTGGGCGGCCATGCCCGCGCCGGGTTCGACGGCCAGTACCCGGGCGCCTCGGCCGTGGAGGAGAGCGGTGGAGATGCCCGTGCCGGCGCCTACGTCGACGGTGCGGGAGCCGCGGAGCGGGCGGGGGGACAGGGCTTCGACGGTGTCGAAGAGGCTGGGTGGGTAGGAGGGGCGGTTCGCCGCGTACTGGGCTGCGGCGGTGTTGAAGGAGTGGGCTCGGGTGGTGTGGGAGGGGTGAGGGCGTGAGGTGGTCATGGGGGCATCGTGACTTGCGGTGGGGGGTGCTGGGGAGGAGTTTGTCGGCCCCGCCGCCCCTGGCCGCTCGCGCGGTTCCCCGGGTCCCTGAGGGGTGCCGCGTCAGGGGCGGCGTCGCTTCGCCGGGTTGCCGGTGCGCTTGGCTGTGCGGCGGTCGTACTGGTCGCGGGCCGTCGTGTATTCCTCGCGGTGGAGGGCCTCACCCGGGGCCTCCTTCAGGGAGCGAAGGAAGTAGGCGGTCAGGGAGCCCAGGAAGCCGATGGCGAGGAGGCCGCGCAGAGAGGACTGGCGGTCCGGGTCGGGACGTTTGGTGTAGGAGCCCCAGGTGTGGCCGAAGGCCAGCGCACTGCAGACGGCGAACATGATCACGACCAGGATGCTGACGAAGCCGCCGACCGCCGCCAGCTGCAGGCCCTCGTAGGCCAGGCGCAGCATCAGGGCGGAGGCGACCACGGCGGCGAGCGAGCCCGCTGTGACGCCGACACGACGGGCCGAATAGTTGCCGTCGTGATTCAGCCAGGTCGTCCCGAAGAAACGGATGGGTTCGGGACGAGGGCCCGTAGGGGTGGGCTCGGCCGCCGAGGGCGCCTGGCGCTCCCGCGTTTCCGCCGACTCCTGCTGCGCCTGCCTCTCCCGCCGCTCCGCCCGGATGTTCTTCGGTTCATCGCTCACGCGTCGATTATCGCCCCGGGTCGACATGGGCTGGGCGGCGGCAACGTGGCTGTGGTGCTTCGCCGCGGTACCCCGTGTGCGGGGAACCGCGGCGAGCTGTCTCTCCGCGTGCGGTGTGCCGGCTTTCCCTTTCGGGTCAGCCGCAGCGGCCGGCCACGTAGCCGTCGCTGCCGGTGTAGACGTACGCGTCGGAGATGTACTGGCCGTTGTCGATGTTGTCCCAGAGGTTCGTCGTGCCGTACGGACCGGAGATGGTCTGGCCCGGGGTCTGGCAGTAGATCGGCACCCTGGCGCCCTCGGAGAGGACGCGGACGATGCCGTAACTCGTGCTGGGGCCGCTGCGGACGTTGACGCGGACATCCGGCGCGACCGAGTAGTACCGGACCGCCGCGGTGACCGCCGCCGCAGTGACCGCCACCGTGGCGCTCTGCTCCCCCTCGCCGTCGCCCGTGATCTCTTCGGCATGCTCGACAGACATGGCTGAACTCCCCCCGTTTGAAACTGTTTTGAAACCCGTACTGACCCCGTTTGGTCCCCATGCAAGCCACGGGGACCCTTTGATACCCCTGAATCAGGACACGCACACCTGTGCGTTTTTCGCACGCGAAGGCTAGCAAGCCGCCTCTGTCCCGTAGATGTCATCGACTAGGCTCCGAGCGTCGCGAGAGCGGCCGAAACAGCACGGGGGTGGACCCATGGCACCGCAGCGGGGCACCGGGTCGGGAGCGGAAGCGGAACTTCCCGAGTACTCCGGTCACTACCGCCTGGAGTCGTGTCTGGGGTCCGGCGGCATGGGTGTCGTCCATCTGGCCACCTCGACCTCGGGGCGGCTCGCGGTAAAGGTGGTGCATGCCGAGTTCGCCAAGGACCCCGAATTCAGGGGCCGTTTCCGGCAGGAGGTGGCCGCCGCCCGGCGGGTCAGCGGTGCCTTCACCGCGCCTGTCGTCGACGCCGACACGGACAGCCCCCGGCCATGGATGGCCACCCTCTTCATCCCCGGCCCCACCCTCGCCGAGCACGTCAAGCGGAACGGGCCCATGCCGCCCGGGCAGTTGCGGCGGCTGATGGCCGGACTCGCGGAGGCCCTGCGCGACATCCATCGCGCCGGCGTGGTGCACCGGGATCTCAAGCCCAGCAACGTGCTGCTCGCCGAGGACGGCCCCAAGGTCATCGACTTCGGTATCTCCCGGCCGAAGGACAGCGAACTGCGCACGGAGACCGGCAAGTTGATCGGCACGCCGCCGTTCATGGCCCCCGAGCAGTTCCGGCGGCCCCGGGAGGTCGGTCCCGCCGCCGACATCTTCGCCCTCGGTTCGGTGACCGTGCACGCGGCCACCGGGCGCGGCCCTTTCGACTCCGACAGCCCCTACGTCGTCGCCTACCAGGTCGTCCACGACGAGCCGGACCTCACCGGCGTGCCCGACAACCTCGCGCCGCTCGTCCGCGCCTGCCTCGCGAAGGAGCCCGACGACCGGCCCACCGCGGACCAGCTGATGCATGAACTCCGGTCCGTGGCGGCCTCGTACGACACGCAGAGCTTCATACCGAGCCAGCGGGACCGGGAACGGGAGAGGGAGCGGGAGAAGGAGAGACGAGGGGCGGGGTGGGCTACGGCCGTCCCGGCCTCCGACCGAGCCGCCGACCGTCCCCCAGGCCGCCCCGCCGACAGAGATGCCGCAGACGGCACGGACGGCAGGGACGGCAGGGACGGCAGGGACGGCAGGGACGGCAGGGACGGCAGGGACGGCAGGGACGGCAGGGACGGCAGGGACGGCAGGGACGGCAGGGACGGCAGGGACGGCAGGGACGGCAGGGACGGCAGGGACGGCAGGGACGGCAGGGACGGCAGCAACAGAGAGTACGGGGACACGAATGCTGGACGGGGGGAGGCCGAGAACTCCGGCACCCGCACCAAGACCAACACCGGCACCGGCACCGGCACCGGCACCGGCACCGGCACCGAAGTAGACACAGGCCCGGGCTCCGGCGCAGGTGGCGGTGATGGGCGGAGTGAGTCCGGGGCGTCCCGCGACGGCGGGCCTGGGCGCGGGGCCGCTTCAGCCGGCCGGCGGTTGCGTCGGCGGGCCGTGCTGGTCGCCGCCTCGCTGGTGCTCGTCGCGGGTGGTGGGTTCGTCTCGGCGCGGATGCTGGGCGGCGACGGCGGGCGGGCGGACGGGGCCGCGGCCACTCCCCGGGCCAGTCGTGCCGCGGCCGCCGCACCCGCGCTCGAAGCGTGGGCCACCAAGCCCGCGGCGAAGAACGGCAGCGTGCCGCAGTGCTCGTACGGGGCCGGGAAGCTGCTCTGCTCCCAGCCGGAGCTGGTCTCCGCGCTGGATCCGGCGGACGGCAGCGTGCTGTGGCGGCACACCGTCAAAGGCGTCGGCGCGCCCGGCACGGGTGCCCCGCCCGTCGAGGCGGGCGGGCTGGTGCACGTACTGACGGACCAGAACCGCCGGGTCCAGGCGCTCGATCCGCACACCGGCAAGGTGCGGTGGGAGCTGGACGTCTCCGCGTACGCCGCCCAGCGGTTCGCGGGCGGCATGCTGCTGCTGACCTCCGCCGACGGAACGGTCACCGGGGTGGACGGCGCCACCGGCGACATCGAGTGGACCCGTCGGATCCCGGGGCAGCCGGAGGCGTACTTCACGTCGTTCGACGGTGACCGGTCGGCCTACGTGGCGAGCGTCACCGGCGAGGGGACGAGCGCTCGGACCCGGGTCACCGCGGTGGACCCCGAGACGGGCGACGTGCGGTGGGACGCCCGGCTGGACGGTCACCTGGAACCCGTGGGGGCCCAGGACGGCTCCCTCCTCTTCGCCGCGATCGGGGGCGCCTACCCCGACACGGTCGCCGTGGTCCGGTACGACCCCGGCACCGGGAAGACCGTCCGGGTCGAGCTGCCTGTGCGGCTCGAACAGGCGCATGCGGTGGTGCGGGGTGACGTCGTGTACCTGTTGAGCGGCGCGAGCGGCGCGCTCGTGGCCGTCGACATGAAGGCCCGCGCGCAGCTGTGGCGGACCGAGACGGGGGTCGCGCGGAGTTCGACGCCCGTCGTCGGCGACCGGTATGTGTACTTCACCTCGTCCGACGGCCGGGTGCTCGCGGTGGACGTGCGCAAGGGACGGATCAGCGGGGACACACCGGCACGGCTCGGCGAGTCGGACCGCCTCAGCGGCGCCCTGCCCCAGCCGGTGGTGATCGACGGCCGAGTCTGCGCAGGGGCGCTCGACGGGACCGTGCTCGGCCTGGACGGAACCGAGCCGGCGAGCTGGTGAGCTGGTGAGCTGGTGAGCTGGTGAGCTGGTCAACTGGTGAGACGCCGACCGGCCCCACGGCCCGTACGCACCCCTGACACGACCGAGGGCCGTCCCCACCCGGGAACGGCCCTCATTCGTACGAACTCGTGCGGCCGTCGCTTCGTGCGGCCGTCACTTCGTGCGACCGTCGCTTCGTGCGACCACTGCCGTCGTGCGGGACGGCGGACGGCGGCGGTCCTCAGCCCAGCTTGCTGACGTCCCGGACCGCGCCCTTGTCGGCGCTGGTGGCCATCGCGGCGTAGGCGCGCAGCGCGGCCGACACCTTGCGCTCCCGGTTCTTCGGGGCGTAGACGCCGTGCAGGGCCTGCTCGCGGCGGGCCAGTTCGGCGTCGTCGACCAGCAGCTCGATCGAACGGTTCGGGATGTCGATGCGGATGCGGTCGCCGTCCTCGACGAGGGCGATCGTGCCGCCACCGGCCGCCTCGGGCGAGGCGTGGCCGATGGAGAGGCCCGAGGTGCCGCCGGAGAAACGGCCGTCGGTGATCAGGGCGCAGGACTTGCCCAGGCCGCGGCCCTTGAGATACGAGGTCGGGTAGAGCATCTCCTGCATGCCGGGGCCGCCCTTGGGGCCCTCGTAGCGGATGACGACGACGTCGCCTTCCTTGATCTCCTTCAGCAGGATCTTCTGGACGGCCTCCTCCTGCGACTCGCAGACGACCGCCGGGCCCTCGAAGGTCCAGATCGACTCGTCGACGCCGGCCGTCTTCACCACACAGCCGTCGACGGCGAGGTTGCCCTTCAGCACCGCCAGACCGCCGTCCTTGGAGTAGGCGTGCTCGGCGGAGCGGATGCAGCCGCCCTCGGCGTCCTCGTCCAGGGTGTCCCAGCGCTCGGAGGTGGAGAACGCCTCGGCGGAGCGGACGCAGCCGGGGGCCGCGTGCCACAGCTCGACGGCCTTGGGGGACGGGGAGCCGCCGCGCACGTCCCAGGTCTTCAGCCAGTCGGCGAGGGAGGGGCTGTGGACGGAGTTCACGTCCTCGTTGAGCAGGCCCGCGCGGTGCAGCTCGCCCAGCAGGGCCGGGATGCCGCCGGCGCGGTGCACGTCCTCCATGTAGTACGTGCGGTCCTTGGCGACGTTCGGCGCGACCTTCGCGAGGCACGGCACGCGGCGCGAGACGGCGTCGATCTCGTTCAGGCCGAACGGGACGCCCGCCTCCTGGGCGGCGGCCAGCAGGTGCAGGATCGTGTTGGTGGAGCCGCCCATGGCGATGTCGAGGGCCATCGCGTTCTCGAAGGCCGCGAAGTTCGCGATCGAGCGCGGCAGGACCGTCTCGTCGTCCTGGTCGTAGTAGCGGCGGGTGATGTCCATGACCGTGTGGGCCGCGTCGATGTACAGCTGTTTGCGGGCCGTGTGCGTGGCCAGGACGGAGCCGTTGCCCGGGAGGGAGAGGCCGATGGCCTCGGTCAGGCAGTTCATCGAGTTGGCCGTGAACATGCCGGAGCAGGAGCCGCAGGTCGGACAGGCGTTCTCCTCGATACGGAGGATGTCCTCGTCCGAGATCTTGTCGTTCACGGCGTCGGAGATCGCGTCGACCAGGTCGAGCGTGCGGACCGTGCCGTCGACGAGGGTGGCCCGGCCGGACTCCATGGGGCCGCCGGAGACGAAGACGGTCGGGATGTTGAGCCGCAGGGCGGCGTTCAGCATGCCCGGGGTGATCTTGTCGCAGTTGGAGATACAGATCAGGGCGTCGGCGCAGTGGGCCTCGACCATGTACTCGACCGAGTCCGCGATCAGATCGCGGGAGGGGAGGCTGTACAGCATGCCGCCGTGGCCCATCGCGATGCCGTCGTCCACGGCGATCGTGTTGAACTCGCGGGGGATGCCGCCGGCCTCGCGGATGGCCTCGCTGACGATCCGGCCCACCGGCTGGAGGTGGGTGTGGCCCGGCACGAACTCGGTGAAGGAGTTCGCGACCGCGATGATCGGCTTGCGGCCGATGTCCGCGCCCGGTACACCGGAGGCGCGCATAAGGGCGCGGGCGCCCGCCATGTTGCGGCCGTGGGTGACTGTGCGGGACCTCAGCTCGGGCATCGTCGCTCGCCTCGCTCCTTCGGAGAGTAATGACTGAAGTCGAGCGTACGCCGGTCATCCAGGGGATGGACACGATGACCGGAATATGGGACGCCCGTCTCGGTTTTCGAGTACGCGCCCGGCCCCCTGCCCCTGCCCCTGCCCTCAGGAGGGTGCGGTGAGGTGTGCCTGCACCACGGGAGCCACCCTTGCGATGATCTGCTCGGGATCCGCCGACGCCAACGGCTCCACCTTGATCACGTACCGCAGCATCGCGATGCCCACCAGCTGCGCGGCGGCCAGTTCCGCCCTCAGCTCCGCGTCCGGTACGTCCAGGCGGTCGGCGATGCGGCGGAGCACCTGCGTGGCGATGATGCGGCGGAAGACGGCGGCCGCGGCCTCGTTGTTCACGGCGGAACGGACGATCGCGAGCAGGGGCGCACGGGTCGTCGGGTTCTCCCAGACGCCGAAGACGAACCGGGTGAGCCGCTCGCCGGCGTCGTCGAGCGGGCCCTCCTCGACGGCCTGCGGAGCCTGCATGGCCGGGCCGAAGGAGAGGGTGATGGCGGCCTCGAACACCTGCTCCTTCGTGCCGAAGTAGTGGTGCACCAGGGCCGAGTCCACCCCGGCGGCCTTGGCGATGCCGCGTACGGACGCCTTGTCGTAGCCGCGCTCGGAGAACTCCTCGCGGGCCGCCGTCAGGATGCGGTCGCGGGCGGCCGGCGTGTCGGCCGATTCCGTACGGGAGGGCCGGCCCCTGCGGCGCGGGGTGGCCGGGGTCACGGGCGGGGGACCCGCGCGGCGGAGGCGAGATGCAGCCGGGTGAACGCGAGCGCCTCCGCCAGGTCGGCCTCGCGCTCGGCGGCGGACATGGCGCGGCGGGTGTTGACCTCGATCACGACGTGGCCGTCGAAACCGCTCCGGGCGAGACGTTCCAGCAGCTCGGCGCAGGGCTGGCTGCCGCGGCCGGGGACGAGGTGCTCGTCCTTGGCCGACCCCCTGCCGTCCGCCATGTGCACATGGCCGAGTCGGTCACCCATGCGGTCGACCATGTCCAGGGCGTCGGTGCGGGAGGTCGCGGCATGACTGAGGTCGATCGTGAAGTGCCGGTAGTCGTCGTTCGTGACGTCCCAGTCGGGGGCGTACGCGAGCATCTCGCGGTCGCGGTAGCGCCACGGGTACATGTTCTCGACGGCGAACCGGACGTCCGTCTCGTTCGCCATCCGCCAGATCCCGGTGACGAAGTCACGCGCGTACTGTCGCTGCCAGCGGAACGGGGGGTGGACGACGACGGTGCTCGCGCCGAGCTTCTCCGCGGCGGCCTGGGCGCGCTGGAGCTTGACCCACGGGTCGGTGGACCACACACGCTGGGTGATCAGGAGACAGGGCGCGTGAACGGCGAGGATGGGGATCTGGTGGTAGTCGGAGAGGCGGCGCAGGGCCTCGAGGTCCTGGCTGACCGGGTCGGTCCAGACCATGACTTCCACGCCGTCGTACCCGAGGCGTGCGGCGATCTCGAAGGCCGTGGCCGTCGACTCCGGGTACACGGAGGCCGTGGACAGGGCGACCTTCGCGTCCGGGATCCGTACGGGTTCTGCCACGCGGCACAGCCTACGGGGTGAGGCCTCGCCCGTGCGCCGTCGGGGTGCCTGCCCGTCGGCGGCCACGCGTCGCCTGCGACTGGTCGCGCAGTTCCCCGCGCCCTTGAAAAACAGGGGCTGCGCCCTGTGCTTTTCAAGGCCCGCAGGGGCCGTTGCTCTGAGGGGCGCGGGGAACTGCGCGAGAACCCCCACCGGAGCCGCACCCGACAACGCACCCCACGTGACCTGCCCCCTCCCTGCTCCTCACGCCCGGCCACCGATCCCCTGCGCCGTACCCATGTGGTCCAACCGCCGAAGGATCACACCCTCCCGAAGCGCCCAGGGACAGATCTCCAGCGTCTCCACCTCGAACAGATCCATCGCGGCCTCCGCCACCAACGCCCCCGCGAGGAGCTGGTTGGCCCGCCCCTCGGACACTCCGGGCAGGGCGGCCCGCTGGACGGTGGTCATGCCGGCGAGCTTGGGAACCCAGGACTCCAACGCGTCGCGCTTGAGGTCGCGCTGGACGTAGAGGCCCTCGGCGGAGCGGGCGGCGCCGCCGATACGGGCGAGCTGCTTGAACGTCTTGGACGTGGCGACGACGTGGTCGGGGGCCCCGAAGCGGCTGAACTCCCCTACGGTACGCGCGATCTGGGCCCGGACATGGCGGCGCAGGGAGCGGATGTCGTCCGGGGTGGGCGGATCGCCGGGGAGCCAGCCGGCGGTGAGGCGGCCGGCTCCCAGGGGCAGCGAGGCGGCGGCGTCGGGCTCCTCGTCTATGCCGTAGGCGATCTCCAGCGAGCCGCCGCCGATGTCGAGGACGAGGAGCTTGCCGGCGGACCAGCCGAACCACCGGCGGACGGCGAGGAAGGTCAGCCGGGCCTCCTCGGCGCCGGTGAGGACCTGGAGTTCCACGCCGGTCTCGTCCTTGACACGGGTGAGGACGTCGTCCGCGTTGCTGGCCTCACGCACCGCCGACGTGGCGAACGGGAGCAGTTCCTCGACGCCCTTGTCCTCGGCGGCCTGGAGCGCCTCGTGGACGACGGCTATGAGCTTGTCGATCCCCTCGGGGCCGATGGCCCCGGCCTCGTCGAGGAGTTGGGCAAGGCGCAGCTCCACCTTGTGCGAATGCGCGGGCAGGGGGCGCGCGCCCGGGTGTGCGTCCACCACCAGCAGATGCACCGTGTTCGATCCCACGTCGAGGACACCGAGTCTCATGTACGGAACGCTACTGCCAGCGGAGGCGTGCGCCGTCCTCGATGCGGCTTCGGGCGCCGTACCCTGGACGCGTGCCAAAGACGAAAAAGGCAAAGGCCGACAAGTCGGCAGCGGGAGCGGCGTCGGGGACGGCTGCGGCCGGCGGCTCTTCGCGGGCGAAGGCGGCGACCAGACCACCGAAGTCGACGAAGGGCTCGGCGGAGTCCACGGCGCCGGACGAGAAGGGGCTCGATTTCGCGCGCGCGTGGGTGGAGTTCCCTGATCCGGCGGACGACGAGCAGGTCTTCCGCTGCGATCTGACATGGCTGACCTCTCGCTGGAACTGCGTCTTCGGCAGCGGCTGCCAGGGCATCCAGGCGGGCCGGGCGGCCGACGGGTGCTGCACTCTGGGTGCCCACTTCTCGGACGAGGACGACGAGAAGCGCGTCGCCGAACATGTGGCGAGGCTCACTCCGGAAATCTGGCAGTTCCACGATGTGGGCACGGAGACGGGCTGGGTCTCGAAGGACGAGGACGGCGACCGTCAGACCCGCCCGTACAAGGGGTCATGCATCTTCCAGAACCGCCCGGGCTTCGCCGGGGGCGCGGGCTGCTCGCTGCACATCCTGGCGCTCCAGGAGGGGCGCGAGCCGCTGGAGACGAAGCCGGACGTCTGCTGGCAGTTGCCGATCCGCCGTACGTACGACTGGATCGACCGGCCCGACGACACACGGGTGCTCCAGGTGTCGATCGGCGAGTACGACCGTCGCGGCTGGGGCCCGGGCGGTCACGACCTGCACTGGTGGTGCACCTCGGCGACGTCGGCGCACGGCGCGGGCGACCCGGTGTACGTGTCGTACCGCCCGGAGTTGATCGAGCTGATGGGCAAGGAGGGGTACGACCGCCTGGTCGAGCTGTGCGAACAGCGACTGGCGTCCCGCCTGCCCCTGGTTGCACCGCACCCGGCGGATCCGACCGGTCCGGCGGAGCCTGCGGGCCGGTAAGCGCGTTGGCGGGCGGACGGGAACGGGAACGGGGGACGCCGGCCAGGCGGCGGGCCGGTGCTTCGACACGCCGACGGTAGTTCGGGCCGGCGGACCGGTGCCTCGAAGGGTTCATGGCAGCGCCCCCGCCGGTCTACGGCCCCGGTGGCGGGTCGCCGCCTCCGTCGCCCGGTGGTGTCGTGGGGCCGCCCGGGTCCGTGGGGGCCGGGTCGGTCGGGGTAGGCGTGGGATCCGGCTGGGCAGGGCCGGTCGGCGTGGGGTCCGGGTCGGGGGTCGGTGGTGGAGCGGTGGGCCTCGGGGGGCCCGGGTCCGGGACGGGTGCGGTGGGCCGGGGGTCGACCGGCGGTGTCGGCGCCGGACCGTAGCCCTCGATCGTCACCACGGCGTCCGCCGGAGCCAGGGTCACCCGAGCCGTCCAGTACCCGGAGGGCTCGCTCAGCTGGTCGACGTACACCTTGATCGTCACAGACTCGCCGGGTTTCAGGGCGCCCGAGGACTGGCTGAGGTAGAGCCAGTCGGCGCCGGTACGGGCGGACCAGCGGACGGACGCGTCCCCGGTCGCTTCGAGGGTGATGAGGGTGGTGTCGCCGTCGTTCGCGGCGGTGATGGAGAGCGCGCCCCGCCCCTTGCCCTGGGTGACCTCCACGGACACGTCGTCCGACGCGTGCTTGCCTCGGCCGTGGCGGGCGTCCGACCTGTTCCGGGCGTTGCCCGCGTTCTGGTAGGCGTCGCCGACGCCGTCGCCGACGGTGCCGTCGCCGTCACCGTGCTCCTCGCCCGCGCTGACCGAACGGCCGTCGCCGCCCTCACCGATGAAAGGGGCGCCCCGGTAGGCGGCCCAGAGCGCGAAGACGGGTGCGGCAACCACGGTGGCGACGACGGTGGTGGTCACGGCCCGCGCGCGCAGCCGCTCCCGCCGGGCCGCACGGTCCCTCGGGTCCATGGGGAAGCCACGCCGGTCGAAGCGCGGGGCGCCGCCACGCGCGCGCGTGAGGTGGGCCATCGCGGGCCCCAGGGCGGCACGCGGCGCTTCGAGCACCGGCAGCGCGGCGGGCGTGACCGTGGTGCCGGGCCAGCGGCCGGGAACGGCGCGCTCGGCGGCGCGACGGCAGACGGGACAGTCGTCCACGTGCCGGACGAGCTCGCGGCGCAGGGTGGCGCTCAGGACGAGCTGATGGTCACCGGTCAGCCGGGCGACGCTCGGACAGGCGCCGCTCTCGACGACCGCCAGGGCGGCGCGGGTCCGCTCCACCTCGCAGGCGGCGGAGGCGAGCAGCTCCCGCGCGGCGGTCGGGTCCATGCCCAGCACGGCGGCGACCTCGTGGGCGGTGAGCTGATGCCGTACGGCCAACTCCAGTGCCTCGCGCTGCTCGGGCGTGGTGCCGGCGGCCTCCGGCCAGGCGAGCAGGGCGAGTTCACGCCGCCGCTGCCGCTTCTCGTCCTCGGAGAGCGCGACGGCCCGGACGGCGGAACTCTCGACGGCGCGCGCCTTCGCCGAACGCCCTTTGTCCGAACGCCCTTTCTCTGAACGGCCCTTGTCGGGGTGCGTGTTGTCGGCCCCACCGCCGTGCCCCGGCGGGCGCGTGGAGGCATGCGCGGCCGGCCGCTTCTGCCGCACCTCGGCGAGCTTGCGCAGACAGGCCCAGCGGGCCAGTGCGTACAGCCAGGCGCGGCGGTCGTCGGCGGTGTCCGGCCCCCGGCGCCGCTCGGCGAGCACGAGCACGTCGGCGAGCGCCGCGGTGGCCGCGTCGTGGTCGCACAGCACGGACATGCAGTAGGTGAAGAGGCCGTCCAGGTACGGCTCGTAGCGCGTCGAGGGGTGCTGCGCCACCGCGCGCGCCGCGGCCCGGTCGCGCGCCTCACGGTGCGCCCGGTGTGCGCCGGTGGTGCGGGTCGAGGTTTCCGGACCGATGCTCATCATTCATGGACGGTAGGCGCCCGGAACCTGCACCTTCTCGCCCCTTGAGCACATTTACTCCGTACGGGTGAAACGATCCCTCATAAGGGGACAGGAATGCCGCATTCCGCAGCGCACACGGGGCTTGGCCGAATGGTGTGCACTTTCTTGACCGTCACAAGAAATTGGCCCTACCTTCCTCCCGAAACCGAGTTACTGCCGAGTAAGGGCGAGCAACGTCCCCACCTCCGCGTCGACAGGAGCCCCACCCCATGGCCGTACGCACCCGACGCACCACCCGCCGCTCCACCAACCGCGCCCTCGCCGCCCTGGCCGCGACCGTCGTCCTCTCCCTGGCCGGCGCCTCCGTCTCCACCGCCGCCCCCCGGAGCGCCGCGCCCGCCGTCGAACGCCTCACCGGCACCCTCCCCGACGGCGCCGCCTGGATAGCGGACGTCCCGGAGAACTGGAACGGCACCCTGATCGTCTTCAGTCACGGTTTCGGCGTGACGGTGCCCCAGAACGCCCCCCGCGAGGCCGTACGCCTCCGCCTCCTCGAAGAGGGCTACGCCCTCACCGGCTCCTCCTACGACGTCAGCGAGACCCTCTGGGCCCTGGAGAGCGCGGAGCGCGACCAGGTCGCCACCGTCGCGGCGGTCACCGAGAGGATCGGCGAACCCACGCGCACCCTCTCCATCGGCCAGTCCATGGGCGGGCTGGTCAACGCCCGGCTCGCCCGCTCCGGCGCGGGCGGTATCGACGGCGCCCTCGGCCTGTGCGGTCTCGTGGCAGGAGCCAACGACCTGCACAGCTACCAGCTCGACGCCGAGTACACGATCGCCCGGCTCCTGCTCCCCGACACTCCCGTGAAGCTGGTGGACTTCGCCTCCGAGGCGGAGGGCGCCACCACCGGCCGGCAGCTCACCGAGGCCGTCGTCGCCGCCCAGAAGACCCCGCAGGGCCGCGCCCGGATCGCCCTCGCCGCCGCCTACCTCAACCTGCCCGCCTGGGCGCCCGGCAAGGATCGCCCCGCACCCGGCGACCGGGACGACCAGCAGGCCCAGCAGTACGCGTGGCTGGCCCAGGGCGTCCTCGACCGCGTCGAGCCCGGCCGCTTCCACGTCGAGAAGGCCCTCGGCGGCAACAACTCCGGGAACAAGGGCGTCGACTACGCGCGCGTGCTCGCGGGCTCCCAGCACGCACCCCTGGTCAAGGCCCTCTACCGGAAGGCCGGCCTCGACCTGCGCGCGGATCTGCGCGACCTGACCGCGAACGCCGACATCACCGCCGACCCGGACGCCGTCGCCGCCGGCCGACGCACGTCCTCCGCCGGCCAGGGCCTCGCCGTCCCCCTCCTCAACATCCACACCACCGCCGACGACCTCGTCCCCGTCGAGCAGGAGTCCCGCTTCGCCACCCGGGTCCGCGCCTCCGGCGACGCCGCGCAGCTCCGCCAGGCCTACGTCGAACGCCAGGGTCACTGCGCCTTCACCACCGCCGAGACGGTGGCCGCCCTGCACGCCCTGGAGTCCCGCCTGGACACCGGCCGCTGGGGCGCCTCGGCCACCCCGGCCGCCCTCCAGTCTGCGGCGACCGCCCTCGACCTCGACGGCGCGGCCTACATCCCGTACACCCCGGCCCAACTGACCATCGGCCGCCGCCCGTAGCGGACCGAGGACTCGCCGAGACGGCGACCCGCCGCGGACCCGCGGAAGGGGCCGTGCCGGTGCGAAGCAGCCCGCCGCTCACAGCGGCCCGCAGAACGGCTCGCTCCTGCCTCCGCGCAGTGGGGCAGCACGCGACGGGCTCCACGCACCGGCACGGCCCCGCCCCACCCACCGCCCTCCCAAGGCCCATCCCCACGCCCCCCGTCCGGCCGACCGTCGAACACTGTCAGTGCCCTCCGTTACGGTTCGTCCATGGCTGCCCGCACGAAGACCACGAAGGACCGCCCGTCCTACCGCTGCACGGAATGCGGCTGGCAGACGGCCAAGTGGCTGGGCCGCTGCCCCGAATGCCAGGCCTGGGGCACGGTCGAGGAGTACGGCACCCCTGCCGTCCGCACGACGGCCCCCGGCCGCGTCACCACCTCCGCCGTCCCCATCGCCCAGGTGGACGGCCGCCAGGCCACCGCCCGCTCCACCGGCGTCCCCGAGCTCGACCGCGTCCTCGGCGGCGGCCTCGTCCCCGGCGCCGTCGTCCTCCTCGCGGGAGAACCCGGCGTCGGCAAGTCCACCCTCCTCCTCGACGCCGCCGCCAAGTCCGCGAGCGCCGAGCACCCCACCCTGTACGTCACGGGCGAGGAGTCCGCCAGCCAGGTCCGCCTCCGCGCCGACCGCATCAACGCCCTGCACGACCACCTCTACCTCGCCGCCGAGACCGACCTCGCCGCCGTCCTCGGTCACTTGGACGCGGTCAAGCCGTCCCTGCTGATCCTCGACTCGGTCCAGACCGTCGCCTCGCCGGAGATCGACGGCGCTCCCGGCGGCATGGCCCAGGTCCGCGAGGTCGCCGGCGCCCTGATCCGCGCCTCCAAGGAGCGCGGCATGTCGACCCTCCTCGTGGGCCACGTCACCAAGGACGGCGCCATCGCGGGGCCCCGCCTCCTGGAGCACCTCGTCGACGTCGTCCTGCACTTCGAGGGCGACCGGCACGCCCGCCTCCGCCTGGTCCGCGGCGTCAAGAACCGCTACGGCGCCACGGACGAGGTCGGCTGCTTCGAGCTGCACGACGAGGGCATCACCGGCCTGACCGATCCCAGCGGCCTCTTCCTCACCCGCCGCGACGAACCCGTCCCCGGCACCTGCCTGACCGTCACCCTGGAGGGCCGCCGCCCCCTGGTCGCGGAAGTGCAGTCGCTCACAGTCGACTCGCAGCTCCCCTCCCCCCGCCGGACGACGTCCGGCCTGGAGACCTCCCGGGTCTCGATGATGCTCGCGGTCCTGGAGCAGC
The DNA here is from genome assembly GCF_018728545.1 of Streptomyces sp. ATCC 21386. Classification (NCBI taxonomy): domain Bacteria; kingdom Bacillati; phylum Actinomycetota; class Actinomycetes; order Kitasatosporales; family Streptomycetaceae; genus Streptomyces; species Streptomyces sp. ATCC 21386. The sequence goes on along the minus strand of NZ_JAAVVL010000001.1, from coordinate 659,216 downwards.
GCGGCCGGATCAGCGCCCTCGGCAAGCGGGACATCTACTCGGCGACGGTCGGCGGTGTGAAGCTGTCGGAGCCGGCCGCGGACCTCGCGATCGCCCTGGCGCTGGCCTCCGCGGCGAGCGACACCCCTCTCCCCAAGAACCTGGTGGCGATCGGCGAGGTGGGTCTCGCGGGCGAGGTCAGACGAGTCACAGGGGTGCAGCGGCGCCTGGCCGAAGCCCATCGTCTCGGCTTCACGCACGCGCTCGTTCCGTCCGATCCCGGCAAGGTTCCTCCCGGTATGAAGGTCCTGGAAGTGGCCGACATGGGGGACGCGCTCCGGGTACTGCCCCGATCGCGTCGGCGAGAGGCCCCACGGGACGCGGAGGACCGCCGGTAGACTTTGCCCAGGTCTCGCCCGTCCGTACGAACCACGTGTGCGAAACGGGAGCGCCCCAGAACCTGCGACCGGAGGAGTGCAGTGGCAGCCAACGACCGGGCAGCAGCTCCCGGAAAGTCCGGTGGGAGCTCCGGTGCCGATGGCCTGATGCGCGCCTCACTGAGCGCCGTGGCCCCAGGCACGGCCCTGCGCGACGGGCTTGAACGGATTCTCCGCGGCAACACCGGCGGACTCATCGTGCTCGGCTTCGACAAGACAGTCGAGCCGATGTGCACCGGTGGTTTCGTCCTGGATGTCGAGTTCACCGCCACGCGTCTGCGTGAGCTGTGCAAGCTCGACGGCGGCATCGTGCTGTCCTCGGACCTCTCCAAGATCCTCCGCGCGGGCGTCCAGCTGGTCCCCGACCCGATGATCCCGACCGAGGAGACCGGCACCCGCCACCGCACGGCCGACCGCGTCAGCAAACAGGTGGGCTTCCCCGTCGTCTCGGTCTCCCAGTCGATGCGCCTCATCGCGCTCTACGTCGACGGGCAGCGCCGCGTCCTGGAGGACTCGGCGGCGATCCTGTCCCGGGCGAACCAGGCCCTGGCGACCCTGGAGCGCTACAAGCTCCGCCTGGACGAGGTGGCGGGCACTCTCTCCGCGCTGGAGATCGAGGACCTGGTGACGGTCCGGGACGTCTCGGCGGTCGCCCAGCGACTGGAGATGGTCCGCCGCATCGCCACCGAAATCGCCGAATACGTGGTCGAACTGGGCACGGACGGCCGTCTCCTGGCCCTCCAGCTCGACGAACTGATCGCGGGCGTCGAACCGGAGCGCGAACTGGTGGTCAGGGACTACGTCCCCGAGCCCACCGCGAAGCGCTCCCGCACGGTCGACGAGGCCCTCCACGAACTCGACGCCCTCACCCACGCCGAGCTCCTCGAACTCCCCACGGTGGCCCGCGCCCTCGGCTACACCGGATCCCCCGAGGGCATGGACTCGGCCGTCTCCCCGCGCGGCTTCCGCCTCCTCGCCAAGGTTCCGCGTCTGCCCGGCGCCATCATCGACCGCCTGGTGGAGCACTTCGGCGGCCTCCAGAAGCTGCTCGCCGCCAGCGTCGACGACCTCCAGACGGTCGACGGCGTGGGCGAGGCCCGCGCCCGCAGCGTCCGCGAGGGACTGTCCCGCCTGGCGGAGTCCTCCATCCTGGAACGCTACGTCTGACCGACCGCCTCCAGCCCACCAGGCCCACCCGGCCCGGCCCGCCCCCTGACCGTCAGCCAGCCCTGCGACCGCCGACCCCCTGACCCGTCACGCCCTGGTCCAGCCGTCGGTCCTGCTCCAGCTGTCAGTCCTTACTCCAGCTGTCAGTCCTTCTCCAGTACGAAGGACGTGCGGGCCGTGGCCAGCCCCGGCGCCTTCGCCTCGACGAGGTACGTCCCGGCGGTGGCCGAACCGGCCGACGGGGTCGCGCAGTTGGGCGCGCTCGGGTCACGGTTCCACTCGACGGTGTAAGTCACCCGGTCACCGGCCGGCACCTTGAACATCAGGCTGCCCGCCGTCTCGTGGCAGTCGTCGGACGCCCAGAACGCGTCGTCGTCATCGGCGTCGGCCGGGGTGATCGTCACCACCGTGTTGTCCGGGCCGAGATCGAGCTTGCAGTCGCCGCCGGAGGAGTTGCGGGCGATGAGTTCGAACGTGGGGTTCACCCCGGGCGCGTAGGCGTTGCGCACGCTGCGCACGGTCAACTTCACGGCCCCGGCGGTGCAGTTGGGCAGGCTGGACCCCGCCGGAACCTGCTCGCCCGAGCTGCTGCCGTTCTTGCCGCCGTCGTCGGACGTACCCCCGCCCGCGGCACCGGATCCGGCACTCGTGTCCCCACCACCGGAAGCCGAGCCGGAGCCTGAACCCGACCCCGAACCGTCGCCCGCCCCGGAGCCGGAGCTGTCGCCCCCGGAGCTCGACTCGTCACCCGACTCGTCGCGTCCGCCCGGCGCTTCGCTGATCGCGGGACCGGAACCGGACGGGCCGGGAGTGATCGAGGGCGCGGGATTCTTTCCGTCGGGCCCACCCGCGTTGTTGTCGCCGTCCCCGCCCCCGCCGGTGACGACCCACACGACGAGAATCGCGAGCAGACCGACGACGGTCAGCAGAACGGCCCTCCGGCGCCAGTAGATGGTGGAGGGAAGCGGCCCGATCGGATTGCGCAGAGATCCCACGGCGCAAACTGTACGAGAGATCCGGCACTTCGCTGGCCCCACCCGCCGCCCGAAACCTCAACTTTTCCGGATCATCATCCCGGTCCTTCCCGTGATCACCCCGCCCGGGCGCCCCATGATCGCGGTGCGTGATCACAGAGCCCGTACGGGCACGTTCCGTGACCGGACCCACGCCACGCGAGCATCACCAACTCCTCGGCCCGCCAAGCCCGTTCAGGGGGGCATCCGCTCCCGGGCCCGAGTTCGCTCGCCGCTTCCCTCGACCCACCTGCCACAATCGTCCCTCCACCAACGCAGCGCGCCGCAGGACTTGGAGAAGACGATGGCCGGATCCGCGACCGTGGAGAACAGCGTCAGTGAATCGGCGTCGAAGCCTTTGCGGAAGCTGGGGTTCCTGACCATCGGGCTGTTCGACGAGGTCGACCCGCGCCGGGGCCACGAATCCACACTGGAGATCATCGAACTGGGCGAGCGGCTCGGTTTCGACAGCGCGTGGCTGCGCCACCGTCATCTGCAGTACGGCATCTCCTCTCCCGTCGCGGTCATGGCCGCCGCCTCGCAGCGCACGAGCCGTATCGAACTGGGCACCGCTGTCATCCCGTTGGGCTGGGAGAACCCGCTGCGGCTCGCCGAGGACCTGGCCACGGTCGACCTCCTCTCCGGCGGCCGGGTCAACCCGGGGGTCAGCGTCGGACCGCCGATGCACTACGACACCGTCAAGGCGGCGCTCTATCCGGACACCGCCGAGGCGGAGGACTTCAGCTTCGAACGGGTCCGGCGGCTCCTGGACTTCGTCCGCGGCGAGACGGCCACCGGCTTCAGCGGCACCGAGGGGTTCGAGGTCTTCTCCGACCGGGTCCAGCCGCACTCCCCCGGGCTGGGCGCCCGGATGTGGTACGGCGGCGGCAGCCTGCGGTCGGCGCGGTGGGCCGGCGAGAACGGGATGAACTTCCTGACCAGCAGCGTGGTGAAGGCGGAGCCGGCGGAGGGGGCGGCGGCGGAGCCGGGGACGGCGGCCGCATCCGAGACGGTGGACTTCGCCGAGATCCAGCGCTCGCAGATCCGGGAGTTCCGGGCGCACCACCCCGACGGCGAGCGGGCCCGGGTCTCCCAGGGACTCGTCGTCATCCCGACCGACTCCGCGAGTGCGGAGCAGCGCGCCAGGTACGAGGCGTACGCGGCGAAGCGGTTGCCCCGGACCACGGCGCCGCAGGGGCCGGGGCGGCTCGTGTTCGCGCCGGATCTGGTGGGCACGTCCGCGGAGATCGCCGAGCGGTTGCGGGCGCACGCCGGGTTCCGCGAGGTCGACGAGGTGGCGTTCGCGCTCCCGTTCACGTTCGAGCACGAGGACTATGTGCAGATCCTGACGGACATCGCGACGAAGCTGGGGCCGGCGTTGGGGTGGGAGCCGGCGGGCTGACGTGCCGCGGAAGAGCTCAGTGGGTCAGGTGGGTCGGCCGGGTGCGGCTCCGGTGGAGCGCCTCGCACCCGGCTGACCCACCCCAGACACCCACCCCAGACACCCCCCACCAGAACCCGCCCCCACCACCCCCCGCATGGCAGGATCGACCGTGCCATGACTGCACCCACGAAACCCCAGAGCAGCCCTGCCGACGTAACCCCAACCCCCACCCCCACCTCCGTCCCCGCCCCCACGCCCGCCCCGGCACCCACCGCCCTGCACACCCCGGTGATCGCCTGGTTCGAGACGCACGCCCGTGACCTGCCCTGGCGACGACCGGAGGCCGGCCCCTGGGGGGTGATGGTCAGCGAGTTCATGCTCCAGCAGACACCGGTCAACCGTGTACTGCCCGTCTACGAGCAGTGGTTGGCGCGCTGGCCCCGCCCGGCGGATCTCGCGAAGGAACCCCCGGGCGAGGCGGTGCGCGCCTGGGGCCGGCTCGGCTACCCGCGCCGCGCGCTACGGCTGCACGGCGCCGCGGTGGCCATAACGGAACGGCACGGCGGAGACGTACCCCGTGATCACGCGCAGCTGCTCGCGCTGCCCGGGATCGGCGAGTACACGGCCGCGGCGGTGGCCTCGTTCGCGTACGGACAGCGGCACGCCGTGCTCGACACGAACGTGCGGCGGGTCTTCGCCCGCGCGGTGAGCGGCACGCAGTACCCGCCGAACGCGACCACGGCCGCCGAGCGGAAGCTGGCCCGGGCCCTGCTGCCCGAGGACGACGGGACGGCGTCCCGGTGGGCGGCCGCGTCGATGGAGCTGGGCGCGCTGGTGTGCACGGCGAAGAACGAGACGTGCGGGCGCTGCCCGATCGCCGGACAGTGCGCCTGGCGGCTGGCCGGGAAGCCCGCGCACGAGGGCCCGGCACGGCGCGGGCAGACGTACGCCGGTACCGACCGTCAGGTCCGCGGCAAGCTGCTCGCCGTCCTGCGGGACGCGATCGCGCCGGTGCCGCAGGCGGTTCTCGACCGGGTGTGGGACGAGCCCGTGCAACGTGCCCGCGCCCTGGACGGACTGGTCTCCGACGGACTGGTGGAACCCCTCCCGGGCGGCCTCTACCGGCTCCCCCTCACCTGACCCTCCGGTGTCGTCGACGGGGTAAAACGGCCCATCTCATCCCCAAAGCCCACCCCGCTTTACCCCGTTCCTACTTTCGTTACACAACCGACGGACAGCCGAGCGTTCTCCGCAGGCTGCCTCGGACGTCTCCGTGACAACCCCTCCGTAGCTTCATTGGCGTACCGCAGGAACCCGCGAAACGAACCGGCGGATCCGGCGGAACGAGCGATACGCACCGCGCGACACACCGCGCGGCACGAAGCGGCGGACAACCGGCACCGCGCGACAGCGCGGACGTCGGAAACGGGGAACGGAGGCGGTTGATCATGGCGCACGGCGAGGTGCTCGAATTCGAGGAGTACGTCCGTACCCGGCAGGACGCGTTGCTGCGCAGCGCCCGTCGGCTCGTGCCGGACCCGGTGGACGCCCAGGATCTGCTGCAGACGGCGCTGGCGCGGACGTACGGCCGCTGGGACGGCATCGCGGACAAGCGGCTGGCCGACGCCTATCTGCGCCGGGTCATGATCAACACGCGGACCGAGTGGTGGCGGGCCCGGAAGCTGGAGGAGGTCCCGACCGAGCAGCTGCCGGACGCCCGCATCGAGGACTCCACCGAGCAGCACGCGGACCGCGCCCTCCTGATGGACATCATGAAGGTGCTGGCACCCAAGCAGCGCAGTGTCGTGGTGCTGCGACACTGGGAGCAGATGTCCACGGAGGAGACGGCCGCCGCCCTCGGCATGTCGGCCGGCACGGTCAAGAGCACGCTGCACCGTGCACTGGCCCGGCTCCGCGAGGAGTTGGAGTCGCGGGACCACGAAGAGCGCGCCGCCCGTGCGCTCGAAGCGAGCGAGGAGCAGGAGCGTTGCGCGGCCTGAGCACAGCGGCCGGTCCCCGTCCGGGGGTCAGGCAGGCGACGAAGGCGGTGATCACGGCGGTGGCCGTGCTCGCCGCCCTCGCCCTTTCCGTGTCCGCCTGCGGCACGGGCGGCACAGGTGCCCGGGACGAGGGGCCGGCCGACAGCGACTCCCTCGCGACGGGCGCGGCCACCCCGTCCGCCTCCGGTTCGGCGGACGCCGAGGACGACCATCCGAGCGTCGACGAGGTCGTCCGGATCGTCCGCGCGGACCCGGAGGTCAGCAAGGCGGTCAAGAGCGATCTGCGGCCGTGTGTGGCCGACGAGTACCCGGTGGACGTGACGTACGGGGACCTGACCGGGGCCTCGTCCGACGACCTCGTGGTGAATGTGATGACCTGTGCGGACGCCGTCGGTGTGGCGTCGTACGTGTACCGCGCGGAGAGGAAGGGGACGTACCGGAGCGTCTTCCGGTCCGAACAGCCGCCCGTCTACGCGGAGATAGACCGGGGCGACCTCCTCGTCACCCGGCAGCTGTACGAGAATGGCGACCCGTCGTCGTACCCGTCCAGCGAGGAAGTGGCCACCTATCGCTGGATCAAGGACGACTTCGTCCAGCGCTCCAACACACGCACCGAGTACAGCAGTGCCGTGGGCGGCACGGAGTCGGCGACGCCCGAACCGAGCTGAGCCCGTCCGGTCACAGCGATCCCGACCGACCGCCGACCGCGTACGACGCTCCTGACCGTCCCGGACCCGCCCCGGATCACGACGTCCCGACCGTCCCCGACCACGACGGCCAACCGTCCCCCACCGTCCCACCGTCCCGAAACCGTTGCGACCCACCGCGACCGAGAGCGAGCGAGATCACCGGATGGCAGAGCAGACCCACGTCCTGTTCGTCGAGGACGACGACGTCATCCGCGAGGCCACCCAGCTCGCCCTGGAGCGGGACGGCTTCGCGGTCACGGCCATGCCCGACGGACTGTCGGGGCTGGAGGCGTTCCGCGCGAACCGGCCCGACATCGCCCTCCTCGACGTCATGGTCCCGGGTCTGGACGGGGTCTCCCTGTGCCGCCGCATCCGTGACGAGTCGACCGTCCCGGTGATCATGCTCTCCGCGCGCGCCGACTCCATCGACGTGGTGCTGGGGCTGGAGGCGGGCGCCGACGACTACGTGACCAAGCCGTTCGACGGCGCGGTCCTGGTCGCCCGGATCCGCGCGGTGCTGCGCCGCTTCGGGCACGCGAGCGGCAGCGAGGCCAAGGCGGAGGAGACCGGGGCGGCGGGCACCGGCGGGGTGCTCACCTTCGGCGAACTGGAGATCGACACCGAGGGCATGGAGGTACGGAGGTCGGGGGAGCCGGTGGCGCTGACGCCGACCGAGATGCGGCTGCTGCTGGAGTTCTCGTCCGCCCCCGGCACGGTGCTCTCCCGCGACAAGCTGCTCGAACGCGTGTGGGACTACGGCTGGGGCGGGGACACCCGGGTCGTCGACGTCCATGTCCAGCGGCTGCGCGCGAAGATCGGCCAGGACCGGATCGACACGGTCCGCGGCTTCGGCTACAAGCTCAAGGCCTGAGCGGGGACGGGGCCGAGATGGAGTCGAGGGGCATACGGGCACGGCGGGCCCCGGAGGCGACCCGTGTCGTCGGTCGCCCGTCCGCCGCGGGTTCCGCGTCGGATACGAGACGTGCGGCAGGCGCGGGGCCAGCCGCCGGCGCCGGGCCCGCCTCGGGCATCCGGACGGGGCTGCGCTGGCAGTTGAGCGCGGCGATCGCCCTGGTGGGCGCGCTGGTGGCGGTCGCGCTGAGCCTGGTCGTGCACAACGCGGCACGGGTCTCGATGCTCGACAACTCGCGGGACCTCGCCGACGAGCGCATCCAGGTCGCCCAGCGCATGTACGAGTCGGGCCGCCCGCTGAAGTCGGGCGCCTTCGGCGTGAAGATCGACGACCCCGAGATCCCGGGGGACCTTCTGGCCAAGGTCAGGGAGGGCCGCAGGGCCACGTACGTGTCCGAGGGCGAGAACGGGGTGCCCGACATCTGGGCGGCGGTCCCGCTGAAGGACAAGCGTGTCCTGTCGCTCCACACCGACTTCACCGACCACAGCTCGGCCGTGATGCGGGACCTCGACCAGGCCCTGCTGATCGGCTCGATCGCGGTCGTCTTCGGCGGCTCGGCCCTCGGGGTCCTGATCGGCGGCCAGATGTCCCGCCGACTGCGCAAGGCGGCGGCCGCCGCGCACGAGGTGGCCAAGGGCGAGTCGGACGTACGGGTGCAGGACGCGATCGGCGGTGTCGTCCGCGACGAGACCGCCGAGCTGGCGCGGGCCGTGGACGCCATGGCCGACACCCTGCGGCAGCGCATCGAGGCGGAGCGCCGGGTGACGGCGGACATCGCGCACGAGCTGCGTACGCCGGTGACCGGGCTGCTGACGGCCGCGGAGCTGCTGCCGCCGGGCCGCCCCTCCGAGCTGGTCCGCGACCGGGCGCAGGCGATGCGCACGCTCGTCGAGGACGTGCTGGAGGTGGCCCGTCTCGACGGGGCCTCCGAGCGGGCCGAGTTGCAGGACATCATGCTGGGTGAGTTCGTGGCCCGGCGGGTGGCGGCGAAGAACGCGGACGTGCGGGTGCAGGTCGTGCACGAGTCGGAGGTGACGACCGACCCCCGCCGTCTCGAGCGGGTCCTGCTGAACCTGCTGGCCAACGCGGCCAAGCACGGCCGACCGCCGATCGAGGTGTCCGTCGAGGGCCGCGTCATCCGGGTCCGCGACCATGGCCCCGGCTTCCCCGAGGAGCTTCTCGCGGACGGGCCCCGCCGTTTCCGCACCGGGGCTTCGGACCGGGCCGGCCAGGGGCACGGGCTCGGCCTCACCATCGCCGCCGGTCAGGCACGCGTCCTCGGCGCCCGCCTCACCTTCCGCAACGTCCGCCCGCCGGGTTCCCCGGACACGGTCCCGGCCGAGGGCGCGGTCGCGGTCCTGTGGCTCCCGGAACACGCCCCGACGAACACGGGGAGCTACCCGATGCTGCCGATGTCGAACGACTAGCCCTGGCGGGCGGCGGGGGCGGCGTCTCGGGTGCGGGTGCGTGGCGCTTCTCGCGCAGTTCCCCGCGCCCCTGAAGACCAGGCCCTGCGGGCCTCAAAGACCACGGCCCTGCGGCCTGAAGGGCGACGGGGCCGCGGGGGAAAAGCACGGGGCGCAGCCCCTGCTTTTCAGGGGCGCGGGGAACTGCGCGAGACGCCCCACCGGGCCCGCGGTCGCCAACGAACCCGCACCCCCACTCTCAGGCGCGCACCATGCCCTCGGCGGCCTCCGCCCTGCCCGAGGCCTCCGCCTCGGGCGACCCGGCGGCCCCCCGCAACGGCACCTCCTTCACGAACACCGCCGCCACCAGCGCCACCACGGAGACGACCGCCCCCAGCAGGAACGCCGAGTGCGTCCCCGCGGACACCGCGTACTGGTACGCCTCCCGCGCGGCCTCCGGCAGCTTCGCCAGACTCGCCGCGTCCAGTTGCGCCGACTGCTCGGTCACCTTGGACCCCAGCGCCCCGGCCCGCTCGGCCATCACGTCCTGCACCCGGCTGTTGAACAGCGCGCCCATGATCGCGACCCCGAAGGACGACCCGAGGGTCCGGGACAGCGTGGTCGTGGACGACGCCACCCCCATGTCCTTCATCTCGACGCTGTTCTGCGCGACCAGCATGGTGATCTGCATCAGGCAACCCATACCGGCACCCAGTACGGCCATGTACAGCCCGGACGTCACCCGGCTCGTCCCGGTGTCCATCTGCGCCAGCAGGAACAGCCCCACGATCATCAGGACGCTCCCGACGACCGGGAAGACCTTGTAGCGGCCGCTGTTCGTGGTCACCCGCCCGGCCACCATCGACACCGCGAGCATCGCTCCCAGCATCGGCAGCAGCAACAGCCCGGAGTTCGTCGCGGACGCGCCCTGCACCGACTGCTGGTACAGCGGCAGGAACAGCACGGCGCCGAACATCACGAAGCCGGTGAAGAACCCGATCAGGGACATCAGCGTGAAGTTCCGGCTGCGGAAGATGTGCAGCGGGATCACCGGCTCGGCCGCCCGCTTCTGCACGAACACGAACCCGACCAGCGAGGTGACCCCGAGCGCGATCAGCTCCATGATGACCGCCGAGCCCCAGGCGTACTCGGTGCCGCCCCACGTGGTGACCAGCACGATCGCCGTGATGCCGACGGTCAGCAGGCCCGCGCCCAGGTAGTCGATGTTCCGCGCCGACCGTCCCTCGCGCGACGGCTTCGGCAGATGCAGCACGGCACTGACGGCGATCAGCGCCACGACTCCGAGCGGCAGGTTGATGTAGAAGGACCAGCGCCAGCCCCAGTGGTCCGTGATGGACCCGCCCACCAGCGGTCCGGCGATCATGGCGAGGGCCATCACCCCGGCCATCATGCCCTGGTACTTGCCGCGCTCCCGGGGCGGTATGAGGTCGCCGATGATCGCCATGACGCCGACCATCAGCCCGCCGGCGCCGAGTCCCTGCACCGCGCGGAACCCGATGAGCTGGCCCATGTCCTGGGCCATGCCGCTCAGCGCCGACCCGATCAGGAAGAGCACGATCGAGGTCATGAAGACCCGCTTGCGGCCGTAGAGGTCGCCGAGCTTGCCCCAGATGGGCGTGGAGGCGGCGGTCGCGAGCGTGTAGGCGGTGACGACCCACGAGAGGTGTTCGAGCCCGCCCAGCTCGCCCACGATCGTCGGCATCGCGGTGCCGATGATCATGTTGTCGAGCATCGCGAGCAGCATGGCGATCATGAGTGCGAGCAGCACCACCCGCACACTGCGCGACTGCGGCCCCTCCGCCTCGGCCCCACCGCTCACGTCGTTCTTCTTCTCCGCATCCATCGCGGCCCTCCACTCCCCCCGGAGTTCCCGTGCACTTACTTGCCGACCGGCTAGTTGTCTACACTTAGGGAAGCTAGGCCCCTAACTAGCCGGGCGTCAAGTAAGTTCGACGCGCTTGGCCGAGGCTTGACCGACCCGGGCCGTCCGAGCGGCGAGGAGTACGAGGATGAGCGGCACGACACGGGACGCGACGGGCCCGACGAGCCCGACACCGAAGCGGCAGCGTCGCGGCGACACCCGCCAGCGCATCCAGGACGTCGCCCTCGAGCTCTTCGCCGAGCAGGGCTACGAGAAGACCTCGCTGCGGGAGATCGCCGAACGCCTCGATGTGACGAAGGCGGCGCTGTACTACCACTTCAAGACCAAGGAGGACATCCTCATCGGTCTCTTCCAGGACCTGCAGCGCCCGATCGACGAACTGATCGAATGGGCGGGCACCCAGCCGCGCACCCTCGACACCAAGCGGGAGATCCTGCGCCGCTACAGCCTGGCCCTGGCCGATGTCGCCCCCCTCTTCCGCTTCATGCAGGAGAACCAGGCGACGGTCCGTGAGCTGAGCGTCGGCGAGACGTTCAAGGACCGCATGATCCGGCTGATCGACACCATCAAGGAACCGGACGCCGCCCTGGCCGACCAGGTCCGCTGCACGAGCGCCCTGTTCACCATGCACGCCGGCATGTTCGTCCTCAGGGACCTCGACGGCGACCCAGAGGAGAAGCGCAAGGCCGTTCTGGAGGTCGCGATCGACCTGGTGACCCAGGCACACGCCGGCACCCCCCACTCGTGAGGGCCCTCGTATCGGGGTAATACCCCCAGAGCCCTCGGGGACCTCCCGACCGCATCCCGGCCGCATCGCCACGAGGAGGCCCGAGTGAAAGCCGACGACTACGCCCGGATGACCGACGAGGAGCGCGCCGCCCGCGACCGCAGAAGCCACCGCATCGCACTCGCCACCTCTGCGGCGGGCGTGATCCTGATGCTCGTCCTCATCGCCTTCTTCAACGACTACTACGCCGACACCCCGATGTGCGGCACGGGCCAGGACTACGGCCCGTGCTGAGCGGCACGGGCCTCGGGTCCGATCGGATCAGACGCTGACGCCCTTGGTCCGCAGGAAGGCGACCGGGTCGATGGCGGAGCCGTAGTTCGCGGTCGTACGGATCTCGAAGTGCAGGTGCGGCCCGCTGGAGTTACCGGTGTTGCCGGAGAGGGCTATACGCTGCCCGGTCTTGACGACCTGGCCGACCTTCACGTTCACCTTGGACAGGTGGGCGTACTGCGAGAACGTGCCGTTGCCGTGCTTGACGACGACGGCGTTGCCGTACGCCGGGCCGTCACCGGCGCCGTTGCCGCCGGCCTTCACGACGGTGCCGCCGTGGGCGGCGGCGACGGCCGTACCGCTCTTGACGGCGAAGTCCTGGCCGCTGTGCTTCGCGGACCACATGTTGCCGGCCTGGGCGAACCGCGCGCTCAGCTTGTAGCCCTTGACGGGGCTGACCCAGGAGGCGGCCTTCTTGGCGGCGGCGGTCTGGACGGTGGCGGTGCCGGCGCTCGTGGCCTGAGCACCACCGGCGGCGGCCGCGACCCCGGCCCCCAGCACACCCGAGACACCCACACCCACGGCCGCCACGGCGGCACGGACACGGAGCTGGGACATACGGGAACGGGGAGTGCGAACACGCTGCGACATGGAGTACCTCACGGGAGACGGAGACAGGGAACGTGCCTCGACGGACACGAATCCCACCCGGCACACATCTGCGGCCGCCGAATGGGACACCCCTTGGTACCCCGACGCCCCGAAACCCCCCAAACATGTGACCTACGACCGAACGTCGTAGGTCCCCATAAAACGCACCTCACATTGACACCCACCCACAAACCGTCCCCCACCTGCACGGCAGCAATCAAATCCCCCGCCATCACACCCAAATGTCCGTTTTGACCTTCACTCCTTCGCCACTATTCCGTCTAGTACCGGACAAATGACCTGTGCGGCACGTCACCGGTACCGACCTGAAAGACCTCCGGAATGTGACGCCCCCTACGAGGCCCACATCACTCACGGGACGATGGATTCCGGCAGCGAAAAGGGGCTGCCCCGGGACCGAAGTCCCGGGGCAGCCCCTTTGTCGCTCAGGCCGAGCGCGGCGGTTACGCGTCCTTGCTCAGGTTCGGCCCGGCACCGCCGGCCGCCTGCTCGATCGGCGGCACGTCCGGCAGCGCCGACTTCTCCTCACCCCGGAAGGTGAAGGTGGCCGCGTCGCCCTCGCCCTCGGTGTCCACGACCACGATGTGGCCGGGGCGCAGCTCGCCGAAGAGGATCTTCTCGGAGAGGGTGTCCTCGATCTCGCGCTGGATGGTCCGGCGCAGCGGCCGGGCGCCCAGCACGGGGTCGTACCCCTTCTTGGACAGCAGTTCCTTGGCGGACTGGGAGAGCTCGATGCCCATGTCCCGGTCCTTCAGGCGCTCGTCGACCTTGCCGATCATCAGGTCGACGATCGCGAGGATGTCCTCCTGCGTCAGCTGCGGGAAGACGACGACGTCGTCGACACGGTTGAGGAACTCGGGCCGGAAGTGCTGCTTGAGCTCGTCCGAGACCTTGTTCTTCATGCGCTCGTAGTTGGTCTTCTTGTCGCCCGAGGCCGCGAAGCCCAGGTTGAAGCCCTTGGAGATGTCCCGGGTGCCGAGGTTGGTCGTCATGATGATGACCGTGTTCTTGAAGTCCACGACCCGGCCCTGGGAGTCGGTCAGGCGACCGTCCTCCAGGATCTGCAGCAGCGAGTTGAAGATGTCCGGGTGGGCCTTCTCGACCTCGTCGAAGAGGACGACGGAGAACGGCTTGCGGCGGACCTTCTCGGTCAGCTGGCCGCCCTCTTCGTAGCCCACGTATCCGGGCGGGGAACCGAAGAGCCGGGAGACCGTGTGCTTCTCGCTGAACTCCGACATGTCGAGGGAGATCAGCGCGTCCTCGTCGCCGAAGAGGAACTCGGCGAGCGCCTTGGACAGCTCGGTCTTACCGACACCGGACGGGCCGGCGAAGATGAACGAACCACCGGGACGCTTGGGGTCCTTCAGACCGGCACGCGTACGACGGATCGCCTTCGACAGCGCCTTGACGGCGTCGACCTGGCCGATGACCCGCTTGTGGAGCTCGTCCTCCATGCGCAGCAGACGCGAGGACTCCTCCTCGGTGAGCTTGAAGACCGGGATGCCGGTGGCGGTCGCGAGGACCTCGGCGATCAGCTCGCCGTCGACCTCGGCGACGACGTCCATGTCGCCGGCCTTCCACTCCTTCTCCCGCTTGGCCTTGGCGGCCAGGAGCTGCTTCTCCTTGTCGCGGAGGGAGGCGGCCTTCTCGAAGTCCTGCGAGTCGATCGCGGACTCCTTGTCCCGGCGGACACCGGCGATCTTCTCGTCGAACTCGCGGAGGTCCGGCGGCGCGGTCATCCGGCGGATGCGCATCCGGGAACCGGCCTCGTCGATCAGGTCGATCGCCTTGTCCGGCAGGAAGCGGTCCGAGATGTACCGGTCGGCCAGGGTCGCGGCCTGGACGAGGGCCTCGTCCGTGATAGAGACACGGTGGTGGGCCTCGTACCGGTCGCGCAGACCCTTGAGGATCTCGATGGTGTGCGGGAGCGAGGGCTCGGCGACCTGGATGGGCTGGAACCGGCGCTCCAGGGCCGCGTCCTTCTCCAGGTGCTTGCGGTACTCGTCCAGGGTGGTGGCACCGATGGTCTGCAGCTCACCGCGGGCCAGCATCGGCTTCAGGATCGAAGCGGCGTCGATGGCGCCCTCGGCGGCACCCGCACCGACCAGCGTGTGCAGCTCGTCGATGAACAGGATGATGTCGCCGCGGGTGCGGATCTCCTTGAGCACCTTCTTCAGGCGCTCCTCGAAGTCACCGCGGTAGCGGGAGCCGGCGACCAGCGCGCCGAGGTCGAGGGTGTAGAGGTGCTTGTCCTTGAGGGTCTCGGGCACCTCGCCCTTGACGATGGCCTGGGCGAGGCCCTCGACGACGGCGGTCTTGCCGACGCCGGGCTCACCGATCAGGACCGGGTTGTTCTTGGTACGGCGGGACAGCACCTGCATGACCCGCTCGATCTCCTTCTCGCGCCCGATGACCGGGTCGAGCTTGGACTCACGAGCGGCCTGGGTGAGGTTCCGGCCGAACTGGTCGAGGACCAGGGACGTCGAGGGGGTGCCCTCGGCGGGTCCGCCGGCGGTGGCGGTCTCCTTGCCCTGGTAACCGGAGAGCAGCTGGATGACCTGCTGCCGCACCCGGTTGAGATCTGCGCCCAGCTTGACCAGGACCTGGGCGGCGACGCCCTCGCCCTCACGGATCAGGCCGAGCAGGATGTGCTCCGTGCCGATGTAGTTGTGGCCCAGCTGAAGGGCCTCGCGGAGCGACAGCTCCAGGACCTTCTTGGCACGGGGGGTGAAGGGGATGTGGCCGGACGGAGCCTGCTGCCCCTGCCCGATGATCTCCTCCACCTGCTGGCGGACCGCCTCGAGCGAAATCCCGAGGCTCTCCAGGGCCTTAGCGGCGACACCCTCACCCTCGTGGATCAGGCCCAGGAGGATGTGCTCGGTGCCGATGTAGTTGTGGTTGAGCATCCGGGCTTCTTCCTGAGCCAGGACGACAACCCGCCGCGCGCGGTCGGTGAACCTCTCGAACATCGTTAATCGCTCCTCAGAGCGGTCAGGCAGTGAGGGGACGCTCCCCTCGCTGTCCTTCCGCAGCTTAGTCCCGCAAGCGGGGACCGCTCATTCCAACTGCCGACACCGTCCTTGGCCTCCTGACCCCGAACGCCGACATCTGCTCCAACCCGATGGTGCGAGACGATGTTCCCGCAGGCCAGACAGTTACCCCCACCATCAGTACGCCGATGGCGAACGTGAGACTGCCTTTCCTGCGTGTCGCCCCCTCCCACTAGGGATGTCTTACCCGTAGGCACTGACACTCCATGCCGGATGCACCGGTTCCCTCCGCTAAGGGCGAACATCCTTGCGCCACCGCACACTGTGGAACGCCCCCTCTCCCGGCACTCCTCGCAGCCGCGCCGACACCCAGCGTAACTCTGGGCCCCTTCGCCCGGTTGCTCCTGACATGACCATCGTCCCCCTTCCCCGCCGACCGCTCGACCCGAGCGCCTCCTCGGCCGTCGCCCCGCGCGACGTCCCGGGCGCGGACCCCTGCGAGGCGGTGCGGTGGTGGTACGAGAACGGACTCGGCTGGGCGACCGCGCCCGGGACGCCCGTACACCTCATTACGGGCCTGCGCTTCGATGTGCTCGACGTACCGGTGGAAGCGGGGGTCGCGGCGCTCCGGCATCTGGGGCCGGTGCCCGGCCCGGGGTCCCCGGTGGCGCTGTGCGGCGGGCGGATGCTGCTGCTGGTCGCGGCGGGGAGCGCGGAGGAGGTGCCGGAGCTGTTGCGGTGGCTGGACTGGGGCGGCCTCGACCTGGACCTCACTGCCGTCGGAACGGGCGGTCACATGGTGGCGCCGGAGCCCCCGGGCGGAACCGGTGGGCGTGGGGGCGTACGCGGGGAGGCCGGTTCACAGGGGGCCGCCGAGTGGGTGCGGCCCCCCGAGCCGGGGTGCGAGGTCGAACCCTCGCTGCCGAGCATGTCGGCGTTGGGGGGCGGTGGGGGCGCCCCCGACCTCGTGCGAGTGGTGGACACGGTGGCGACGCACTGCCACCGCGTCCGGCTGCGGCGCGCGAGCACCGGGCCGTCGGAATCTCAGCCGTTGGCCTTCTCGTAGGCCTCGCGGATGGAGGCGGGGACGCGACCGCGGTCGTTGACCTCGTAACCGTTCTCCTTCGCCCAGGCGCGGATGGCCGCGGTGTCCTGGCTGCCGCCGGAAGCGGCACGGGCCTTGCCACGCCCGCCCGCAGCGCGGCCTCCGGTACGCCGGCCACCCTTGACATAGGGGTCGAGAAGGCCGCGAAGCTTGTCCGCGTTGGCGGTCGTGAGGTCGATCTCGTATGTCTTGCCGTCCAGCGCGAACGTCACGGTCTCGTCCGCCTCGCCGCCGTCGAGGTCGTCGACAAGAAGGACCTGAACCTTCTGTGCCACCGGATTTCCTTTCATCGAAAACTTGAGGGCCGAGGCTGCGGCGAGCGCCGCTGTTTCACGTCCCCTGTTATATGCAGTACTGCAGTACGTCGGAAAGCAAACCGCTTTTCAAGGAAAAACACAAACCCCTGGGAGAGACCGAGGAGAGTCCGGGGAGAGAGTCCGGAGAGGGCGAGGAGCCCGGGAAGACCGGAAACATGCGCGTTTCGGACATAGGCCCCGTGGGCAAGGCGCCCCTCGACGGAACGCCCCTCAGCGGAATTGGTCTCCGCCGTCGATCACAGATGCAGAAGCATCCGGCTGTTGCCCAAGGTGTTCGGTTTCACTCGTTCGAGACCGAGGAACTCCGCGACGCCCTCGTCATAGGAACGCAGCAGCTCCGCGTAGACATCGGTGTCAACGGGAGTCTCACCGATCTCCACGAAGCCGTGCTTGGCGAAGAACTCGACTTCGAAGGTCAGACAGAAAACGCGTCGAACACCCAGCCAGCGAGCGGTGTGCAGCAACTTCTCGAGCAACTGGTGACCGACGCCGAGCCCCTTGGCGTCCGGGTTCACCGCGAGAGTGCGGACTTCCGCGAGGTCTTCCCACATGACGTGCAGCGCGCCGCAGCCGACGACCTGGGCGTTGTCGTCCCGTTCCGCGACCCAGAACTCCTGGATGTCCTCGTAAAGCGTGACCGTCGCTTTGTCGAGCAGGATGCGGCGCTGGACGTAGGAGTCGAGCAGATCGCGCACGTGCGGGACATCGCTGGTCCGAGCCCGCCTGACGGTGATGGCTTTTGCGGTGGCTTCGGGACTCGTTGCTGGCATGAGCGGACGCTATCGCCCGGGGAGATCCGGTGATTCGCCGGGGGTCCCCTGTGTTTCGCCGGACGATTCGACGGATTCGCCGGCGGTTTCAACAGGGGTTTCGAGGGCGGGGGCGGCGGGTGCGGCGGGTTCGGGTTTGCCGGGGCCCGGGCCCTGCACGATGCGTACGGCGTCGGTGAGCGCCTGTCGCTGTTCCTCGCTCATCATCCCGAAGAAGGCGACGAGGGCGGCTGCGGGGTTGTCGCTCTGCGACCAGGCTTCGTTCATGAGTGCGGCCGCGTAGGCGGCGCGAGTGGAGACGGCCTCATATCGATAGGCCCGGCCCTCCGCCTCCCGGCGCACCCAGCCCTTCTGATGGAGATTGTCCAGAACGGTCATCACGGTGGTGTACGCGATGGACCGTTCCCGCTGAAGGTCTTCCAGGACTTCCCGAACCGTCACCGGGCGGTTCCACTTCCACACCCGCGTCATGACCGCGTCTTCGAGTTCTCCCAATGGGCGAGGCACAGTTCCGCACACTATCCGGAGCGCGGGAACAAAAAGGGCGTACGACTCGAAAAACACACGAGTCGTACGCCGATGGGGCGGAGCGGTACGCGTCAGGCGCCGGTGGCCCGGGAGCCGCCGTCGGCCTGGCGGGTGTTCTCCGCGCGGGCGAGGGCCGCGTCGACCACCGCGTCCTCCTTGGCCTTGTTGGGGCCGCCCTGGGTCTTCACGATCACCCGGATGACGCTGATGAACAGCACGGCCATCACGAAGGGGGGCAGCAGCGCGGAGACGTAGTCCATGCGTCCAGGGTAGCCAGGGCTAGACGGCGGCCAACTGCTGGGGCGGCTTCGCGGGTGGGGCGGCCGGCTTCCGCTTGGGCGGGAAGACCTCGCCGGGGGTGGGAATGGGGCGGCGGGCCGGGCGCGGGGCGTCGGGGCGGGGCACCGGGCCGGGCTTGTCGGCGGGCTCGGCGGGACGGGACGGCCGGGCGGGCTTCGGCCGGGCGGGGTCTCCGGCGGCGCGCACGTGGTTGTCCCGCGCCGCCAGACCGCCGGGGAGCGCGGTGAGCCGGAGCCGTGAGCGGCCGGAGGCGGAGCGCGAGGCGGGGACGACGACGGCCGAGGAGGCCGCGCGCCCCGCGAAACGGGCGCGCACGTCCTGTGCGACGAGCGGGCGGCAACGCTCCAGGAGCGACGCGGCGCCGGGGTTGCCGCGCAGGGCGCGCAGCGCGGCGAGGTCGTCCGGCTGAGGGCGGTACCCGGCGTCCATGGCCTGCGTCAGGAGTGCCGTGTAGCCCGTGACGGTGCCGGGGAGCGCGGCGCGGTACCGGGCGAGGTCGGCCAGCAGGAAGGCCCTCAGACGGGCGTCCTCGCGGGCCGCCTCGTCGACGGACTCGGCGAGTCGGAGGCAGTCCTGCACCTCCTCCGCCGAGACGGGACTGGGGTTGAGGGCGAGGGCGAGGGCACGGCGGAGCACACGCAGCTCCTCAGCGCCGAACGCCATGCCGCCGCGGGTTCCGTGGGGCGTGGGCATGCGGCGACGATACGCGCTAATCAGACAAAACAGATGTGATGAGGGGGCGTGGCGCCGACGGTTCCACCCGGGTGGGGGCGCGCGGGGTGCGGTTGTCGGGTGCGGGTGGGTGAGGGCTGGCCGCACCCGACCACTCACCCCTCAAAGACGCGACACGTTCCGCTCGTACACCAGCCGGAGCCCGATCAGCGTCAACCACGGCTCGTGTTCGTCGATCACCGAGGACTCGCCCAGCACCATCGGTGCCAGCCCGCCCGTCGCGATGACCGTCACGTCCGCGGGGTCGTCGGCGAGTTCGCGGACCATGCGGCTGACGACACCGTCGACCTGCCCGGCGAACCCGTACACGATCCCGGACTGCATCGCCTCGACCGTGTTCTTGCCGATGACGCTGCGCGGCCGGGCGACCTCGATCTTGCGGAGCTGGGCGCCCTTGACGCCGAGCGCCTCGACGGAGATCTCGATACCGGGCGCGATGACACCGCCGACGTACTCGCCGCGCGCGCTGACCGCGTCGAACGTCGTCGCCGTACCGAAGTCCACGACGACGGCCGGCCCGCCGTACAGCTCGACGGCGGCGACGGCGTTGATGATGCGGTCGGCGCCGACCTCCTTCGGGTTGTCCGTGAGGATCGGGACGCCCGTCTTCACCCCCGGCTCGACGAGGACCGCGGGGACGTCGCCGTAGTAGCGGCGGGTCACCTCGCGCAGCTCGTGCAGCACCGACGGGACGGTGGCGCAGATCGCGATGCCGTCGATGCCGTCGCCGAGCTCCTCGCCGAGCAGCGGGTGCATGCCCATGAGGCCCTGGAGGAGGACCGCCAGTTCGTCGGCGGTGCGGCGCGCGTCCGTGGAGATGCGCCAGTGTTCGACGATGTCCTCGCCGTCGAACAGACCGAGGACGGTGTGGGTGTTGCCCACGTCGATCGTCAGCAGCATGGCCCGTCCCCGTCCCTACTCGGCCGCGCGCAGGTCGAGGCCGATGTCCAGGATCGGGGACGAGTGGGTCAGCGCCCCGACGGCCAGGAAGTCGACGCCGGTGTCCGCGTACGCCTTCGCGTTGGCGAGGGTCAGCCGGCCCGAGGCCTCCAGGAGGGCGCGGCCGTCGACGATCGAGACGGCCTCCTCGCACTCCAGCGGTGTGAAGTTGTCCAGGAGGATCAGATCGGCGCCCGCGTCGACGACCTCGCGCAGCTGGTGCAGGGTGTCGACCTCGACCTCGATGGGCACCTCGGGGAACATCTCCCGCACGGCCTTGAAGGCCTGGGCGACACCGCCCGCGGCGACCACGTGGTTGTCCTTGACGAGGGCCGCGTCCGACAGGGACATGCGGTGGTTGATCCCGCCGCCGCAGCGGACCGCGAACTTCTCCAGGGAACGCAGCCCCGGCGTCGTCTTGCGGGTGTCGCGCACCTTGGCCCTGGTGCCCTCCAGCGTGTCCGCCCACGCGCGCGTGGCGGTCGCGATGCCGGAGAGGCGGCACAGCAGGTTCAGGGCGCTGCGCTCGGCGGTGAGCAGGTCACGGGTGGCGCCGGTGACGCTGAGGAGCTTCTGGCCGGCCTCGACGCGGTCGCCGTCGTCGACGTGCCGCTCGACCTCGAACTCGTCGGAGCAGGCCACCGAGAGGACCGCCTCGGCGACTCTCAGGCCCGCCACGACGCCGCCCTCGCGGGCGGTGAAGTCGGCGGTGGCGCGCGCGTCCTCGGGGATCGTGGCGACCGTGGTCACGTCCACGCCGTGGTCGAGGTCCTCCTGGATGGCCACGTTGGCGATGTCCTCGACCTCCACGGGGTCGAGTCCGGCGTCGGCCAGGAGCTGGGCGAGCGCGGGATCGAGCCCGCACTCCAGGTATTCCTCGTCGAGGCCGTCGTCCGCGCCGCAGGCGCAGCCGTCGCCGCATCCGCCGCTCTGGGCGAGGGGAAGGTCGGGGGTGCTCACGTCTGTCACTGCTCCTGCTGGTGCTGCCGGGTCGGGGGGAAGTCTGCGGTATCAGTGGTGTGTACGGCGAGCGTCCGGTCCGGATTCAGCCGTACGACGATGTGACGGCGCCAGGCGGTGTCGTCGCGGTCGGCGCGGTCCTCGCGCCAGTGGCAGCCGCGGGTCTCCTCGCGCAGCCGGGCGGCGGCGACCAGGACGCGGGCCACGCACAGGAGGTTGGTCGTCTCCCAGGTGTCGACGCCCGGCTCGGCCGTCTTGCCGTTCTCGGCGAGGGCGTCGCGGGCCTCGGCGTGCAGCCGGTCCAGGGCCGCCGCGGCGGTGGCCAGGGACGCCTCGGAGCGCAGCACGCCGGCGCCCTCGGTCATGGTCCGCTGGATCGCG
Organism: Streptomyces sp. ATCC 21386; assembly: GCF_018728545.1. Taxonomy (NCBI): domain Bacteria; kingdom Bacillati; phylum Actinomycetota; class Actinomycetes; order Kitasatosporales; family Streptomycetaceae; genus Streptomyces; species Streptomyces sp. ATCC 21386. Next base: position 637,631 of record NZ_JAAVVL010000001.1, on the reverse strand, counting down.
AACCGTATCTCCGGGGCGAGCAGCGGGTGCGCGGGCTGTTCCGCGTGCGGGACGGGCTGGGGCACGCGCGCGTGGAGGCCGTGGTCGGTGTGAGCGGCGACGATGTCGCTGACGATGCGCTCGGCGTAGACCAGGCCCTCCAGGAGGGAGTTCGAGGCCAGCCGGTTGGCGCCGTGGACCCCGGTGCAGGCGACCTCTCCGCAGGCGTACAGGCCGGGGACGGTGGTGCGGCCGCGGGAGTCGGTGCGGACGCCGCCGGAGGCGTAGTGGGCGGCCGGGGCGACCGGGATGGGCTCGGTGACCGGGTCGAGGCCGTGGGCGCGGCAGGCGGCGAGGATCGTCGGGAAGCGGTGCTCCCACATGTGCGCGCCGAAGTGCCGGGCGTCCAGGTACATGTGCTCGGCGCCCTGCTCCTGCATGCGGCGCATGATGCCCTTGGCGACGATGTCCCGGGGCGCCAGCTCGGCCAGTTCGTGCTGTCCGACCATGAAGCGGGTGCCGTCGGCGTCCACCAGGTGGGCGCCCTCGCCGCGGACGGCCTCGGAGACCAGGGGCTGCTGGCCCTCCGCGTCCGCGCCGAGGAACAGCACGGTCGGGTGGAACTGGACGAATTCGAGGTCGGAGACCTCCGCGCCCGCGCGCAGGGCGAGGGCCACGCCGTCGCCGGTCGACACCGACGGGTTGGTGGTGGCGGAGAAGACCTGGCCCATGCCGCCGGTCGCGAGGACGACCGCGGGGGCGTGGACGGCTCCCACGCCGTCGTGCTGGCCCTCGCCCATGACGTGCAGGGTGACTCCGGCGGTGCGGCCGGCGGCGTCGGTCAGCAGGTCCAGCACGAGCGCGTTCTCGACGGTGCGCACGCCACGCGCGCGTACGGCCTCGACGAGGGCCCGGGAGATCTCGGCGCCGGTGGCGTCGCCGCCCGCGTGGGCGATGCGGCGGCGGTGGTGGCCGCCCTCGCGGGTCAGCTCCAGGCCGCCCTCCTCCGACTCGTCGAAGTGGGCGCCGGTCGCGATCAGCCGGCGTACGGCGTCGGGGCCCTCGGTGACGAGGATGCGTACGGCCTCCTCGTCGCACAGGCCCGCGCCGGCCACCAGGGTGTCGTCCAGGTGCTGTTCGGGGGTGTCGCCCTCGCCGAGGGCCGCGGCGATGCCGCCCTGGGCCCAGCGGGTGGAGCCGTCGTCGAGGCGGGCCTTGGTGACGACGACCGTCGTCAGGCCGGCGGCCTCGCAGCGCAGCGCGGCGGTGAGGCCGGCCACGCCCGAGCCGACGACCACGACGTCGGCGTCGATGGACCAGCCGGGTGCGGGCGCGTGCAGTCGTATGCCTGTGCTGGTCACGAGGCGGCTCCGAAGGTGAGGGGGATGTTGTCGATCAGCCGGGTCGTCCCCACCCGGGCCGCGACGGCGAGGACGGCTTCGCCGGTGAAGTCGTCGGGGATGTCGGTGAAGTCCGACGGGTCGACCAGGGCCAGGTAGTCCAGGACGATCGGCGGCTTCATGCGCAGGGCCTCGTCGAGGACCAGACGGGCGGCGGCGCGGACGGCGGCCGGGCCGCCGGGGGCGGACTTGGCCATGGCGTGCGCGTCGGCGGCCGCGCGGGACTCGCCGATCGCGCTGAGGGCCTCGGCACGCGCGCGCGTGGCGGGCACCTCACGGGCGCGGGCGCGCAGCGCCTCCTGCGCGGCGTGCCGGTCGCGGCCCGCGAACAGTGCCTGGGAGAGCGCCAGGGCGGTGCGGCGCTCCTCGGTGGAGAGATACCGGTTGCGGCTGGACAGGGCCAGCCCGTCGGCCTCGCGGACCGTCGGGACGCCCACGATCTCCATGCCGAAGTTCAGGTCGCGGACCATGCGGCGGATCAGGGCGAGCTGCTGGGCGTCCTTCTGGCCGTAGAGCGCCACGTCGGGGCGGGTGAGGTGGAGCAGCTTGGCGACGACGGTGAGCATGCCGTCGAAGTGCCCGGGGCGGGAGGCGCCCTCCAGGCGCTCCCCCATGGGCCCTGCGGTGATCCGGACCTGGGGTTCGCCGCCCGGGTAGACCTCCTCCACGGAGGGGGCGAACACCACGTCCGCGCCCGCCTGTTCGGCGAGCTTGACGTCGGCGTCGAGGGTGCGCGGGTAGCGGTCGAGGTCCTCGCCGGCGCCGAACTGGAGGGGGTTGACGAACACGGTCACGACGACCTCGCCCGTGTCGCCCGCGATCTCGCGCGCTGTGCGGATCAGCGTGGCGTGGCCCTCGTGCAGGGCGCCCATGGTCATCACGACGGCCCGGCGTCCCGTACGCGCGCGTGCGTGCAGTTCGTCGGCGGTGCGCAGCACGGTGATGGTCATCGGGCGTTCCCTTCGGTGCCGTCGGACCCGTCCGCTCCGGTGGTTCCGCTCGTCCCGCCGGCGAGTACCCCGAGGAGGTCCTCGGCGAGCTCCGGCTTGAGCAGGCCGTGGGCGAGGGCCCGGTCGGCCGTGGCGCGGGCCATCGCCAGGTATCCGGCGACGGTGGCGGGGGCGTGCGCGCGCAGCTCGGCGACGTGCGCGGCGACCGTGCCCGCGTCCCCGCGCGCGACGGGGCCGGTCAGGGCCGCGTCACCGGACCTGAGGGCGTTGTCCAGGGCGGCGCCGAGCAGGGGGCCGAGCATGCGGTCGGGAGCGGTGACCCCGGCCGTGCGCAGCAGCTCCATGGACTGGGCCACCAGGGTCACCAGGTGGTTCGCTCCCAGAGCGAGGGCCGCGTGATAGAGCGGGCGGTTCTCCTCGGCGATCCACTCGGGCTCGCCGCCCATCTCGATCACCAGCGCCTCGGCGGCGAGCCGCAGCTCGTCCGGGGCGGTGACGCCGAAGGAGCAGCCGGCGAGCCGCTGCACGTCCACCGCGGTCCCCGTGAACGTCATCGCGGGGTGCAGCGCGAGCGGCAGCGCCCCGGCCCGCAGCGCGGGGTCCAGCACCTTCGCGCCGTACCGTCCGGAGGTGTGCACGAGGAGCTGCCCCGGCCGTACGGAGCCGGTCTCCGCGAGGCCTTCGACGAGCCCCGGGAGGGCGTCGTCGGGAACGGTCAGCAGGACCAGGTCCGCGTGACGCAGCACGTCTGCGGGGGACATCAGCGGGACGTCGGGCAACAGGTCGGCCGCGCGCCGCCGGGAGGCGTCGGAGACGCCGGAGACGGCCACCGGCCGGTGACCCGCGAGCCGGAGCGACGCCGCCAGCGCGGGACCGACCCGGCCGGCGCCGACGACACCGACGGCGAGCCGCGCGGGGCGGTCCTTCGGCTCTGGCTGCTGGAATGTACTCACTCGGTGGTGGCCTTCCCGTTCCAGTCCGCTCTGGGTACCGGACGATTTCTCGTCATGTTAACGCGATTGCTTCGAGGGGCGTCCGGTTGTCCACAGGCTGTGGGCGGCCGCGGGTCGTTTGCGCAGGTCGCGTCGGGAGCTTCGCCATGTGGCCGGTTCGGCTCGAAAACCGGGTGCCGGGCCGGACGGCCCGAGGGGATGATCCCAGGATGAGCGAAGCGGCGAGGAAGCGGTACGAGCGGCGGCAGGTCGCGCACCGGGAGGCCGAGCGGGTGCTGGTCCGGTCGAGCGCGCTGGCGACGGTCCGGGAGCGCCTGGCGCTGCTGGACGCCGCCGGGGACGTGTACGACCTGGAGCGGACCGCCGACATCTACGGCAACGGGGTCGTCGAGACCCTGGAGGAGCGGACCGCCGCGCTGCTCGGCATGGAGGCAGCCGCGTTCTTCCCGACCGGCACGATGGCCCAGCAGGTGGCGCTGCGCTGCTGGGCGGCGCGCACCGGGAACCCGGCGGTGGCCCTGCACGCCCTCGCGCACCCCGAGATGTACGAGCGGCATGCGTTCAGCCAGGTCAGCGGCCTGCGTCCGGTCCGGCTGACGAGCGAATCGAGGCAACCGACCGCCGAGGAGGTACGCGGCCTCGACGAGGCCTTCGGGGCGCTGATGCTCGAACTCCCCCTCAGGGAGGCCGGTTTCCTGCTCCCCTCCTGGGAGGAGCTGGAGGAGATCACCGAGGCGGCACGCGCGCGGGAGGCGGTGGTCCACTTCGACGGGGCCCGGCTGTGGGAGTCCACCACCCACTTCGGCCGCGGCGTCGGCGAGATCGCGGCCCTCGCAGACAGCGTCTACGTGTCGTACTACAAGTCGCTGGGCGCCTACGGCGGCGCCGCGATCGCCGGCCCGAGGACACTGATCGACGAGGCGAAGGCCTGGCGGCACCGCTACGGCGGGGACCTCTTCCAGCAGTTCCCCACCGCCCTGTCGGCCCTCATCGGCCTGGAGCGCGAACTGCCCCGGCTGCCGGAGTACGTCCGCCACGCGCGCGTGGTCGCGGCCGCGCTGCGCGAGGGGTTCGCGGCGGCGGGGGTGCCGTGGGCCCGGGTGCACCCCGAGGAGCCCCACACCCACGAGTTCCAGGTATGGCTGCCGTACGAGGTCGACGTCGTCGCGGAGGCCTCGGTGCGCCAGGGCGAGCAGACGGACGCGCTGCTCTTCGCCCGCCCGTGGGATCCGGGCGGGCCGGGACTGGCCGTCACGGAGATCGAGGTGCGGGCCGCCGGGCTGGAGTGGACGGCCGACGACGTCCGGGCGGCCGTGGCGGACTTCGTGGGCCTGGTGGAGAAGGTGGCCGGCGAATAGGCCCGCCGGACGCGGGGGTTGGCGGGTGACCGAGGCGGTGGAGGGGGCGGTGTCAGTGGTCGGGGGCACCATGGGGCCATGAGTGTGCGCATCGACATCACCGGGCTGCGGCGGGAGAAGGTGGCCGTCGTGCCCTCGCCGCTGGCCGAGCTCGGCATGGCGCTGCACGTGCTGTCCGAGCCCGGACACCACCCGGGGCTCCAGGGCTGGGTGACGGGGGTGACCTCCCGGCTCGACCCGCATCTCGCGGACCGGATGTCCGAGGCGGACTTCCTGTGGCGCACGTCGTTCTCGGACCTGTTCCTCCCTTTCGCCGGGATCCCCGGCCGGGACACCCTCCCGGGTGCGACGCTCGCCGACGACCTCGATCTGCTGGACAAACTGACGGACGACCAGTTCGTCGACGCCGGGCTGGAGTTCGTCTGCTCCCCCGGTTACGCCTACGACTCGCCGCGGCCCGGTCCGCTGGCCGACGCGGAGATGCGGCGCCGCGCCCTGGAGCTGGCCGCCGCTCGCGGACCTCGGCAACTGCGCTTCGCCGGGCGGCTGCTGACGGATCCGCCCGGGGTACGGGCCTGGCTGCGGCAGTTCCTGGCGGACTGCGACGCGGCCTTCTTCGCCGAGACCTGGTCCAGGCTGCGCCACCCGCTCGCGGCGGACGCCCGCCACAAGACCGACTTGCTGCGGCACAAGGGGCTGGCCGAGGCGCTGGGGGCCGTCTCGCCGTCACTGACCCTGGACGCTCCGGGCGGCCGGAACCGCGCGGACGGTACGGACGGCCGGGGCGGAACGGACGGCCGGGGCGGAGCAGCAGGCCGGATCGTCGTGGACAAGCTGGTCGAAGGCCGTACGCACACCGGTGACGGCGGCCTGCTGCTCGTGCCGACCAGCCTGGGGCGGCCCCACCTCACGGTCCTGCACCGCTTCGGCTGGCAGCCGGTGATCCAGTACCCGGTGAGCGCGGCCGAGCCCGCCGCCCCGCCCTCCGTGGAGCAGCTCGCCCTGCGCATGACCGCGCTGGCCCACCCCGTCCGGATGCGCCTGTGCCGCAATCTGGCCCGCAGCGCGAACACCACCGGCGAGCTGGCCCAGATGCTCGGCATGACCCCGCCGGAGATATCCCGGCATCTGGCCGTCCTCAAGAAGGCGGGCCTCCTCACGACGCGCCGCCGGGGCCGTTATGTGCTCCACCAGCTGGACGTGACGATGGTGGCCCGGCTGGGGAGCGACTTCCTGGAGGGTCTGCTCAGATAGCCGGACGCACGGCGGCACGGACGCACGGCGGCACGGGCGCACCGGAGGGCAGTGGGCCGGCCGTCTCAGCCGTACGCCGGCCGTCTCAGCCGTGTCCCCCCGCGCGCACCAAACCCGTCTCGTACGCCAGGACGACCACCTGGACGCGGTCGCGCAGGCCCAGCTTGGTCAGGATGCGGCCCACGTGGGTCTTGACCGTGGCCTCGGAGAGGACGAGGCGGGCGGCGATCTCGCCGTTGGAGAGGCCCTGCGCGACGAGGATCATGACCTCGCGCTCACGTTCGGTCAGCCGCTCCAGTTCCTTGTGCTTGGGCTCCGAGCCGGTGCCCGGGAGCATCGGGGCGAACCGGTCGAGCAGCCGCCGGGTCGTGGAGGGCGCGACGACCGCGTCGCCGCTGTGCACGGCCCGGATCGCGGCCAGCAGCTCACCGGGCGGCACGTCCTTGAGCATGAAGCCGGAGGCGCCCGCCTTCAGCCCGGAGAAGGCGTACTCGTCGAGGTCGAAGGTGGTCAGGATGAGCACCTTCGGCGGCTCGGGCTCCGCGCAGATGCGGCGGGTGGCCTCGACGCCGTCCAGCTTCGGCATACGGACGTCCATGAGGACCACGTCCACCTCGGTCGACCGCACGACCTGGAGGGCCTCGACGCCGTCGCCCGCCTCCGCCACGACCTCCATGTCCGGCTGGGCCGCCAGCACCATCCGGAACCCGGTGCGCAGCAGCACCTGGTCGTCGACGAGCATCACGCGGATCGCCATCGGGTCCTCTTCCGTCTACAGATGTCGGGTCTACAGGTGTCGGATCTACAGGTGTCGGGTCTGCGGGTGCCGGGTCCACAGGTGTCGGCAGCCGGCACGGTCGTGTCAGTGCGCGGGCTTCAGGGGCAGCAGGGCGCTGATCCGGAAGCCGCCGCCGGGGCGGGGGCCCGCGTCCAGCGTGCCGCCGACCATACCGACGCGCTCCCGCATCCCGATGAGGCCGTGCCCCTGACCGTCGGCGCCGCCCTCCTCGTACAGCTCGTGCGGAGCGCCCTTGCCGTCGTCCTCGACGAGCAGGCCGAGGCCGTCGTCGAAGTAGACCAGCCGGACACTCGCCCCGGCGTTCGGGCCGCCGTGCTTGCGGGTGTTGGTGAGGGCCTCCTGGACGATGCGGTACGCCGTCAGCTCCACCCCGCTGGGCAGCGGGCGCGGAGTGCCCTCGATCTTGAAGTCGACGGGCAGCCCGGCCACCCGGCACTGCTCGACCAGGTCGTCGATCTGCTCGACGTCGGGCTGCGGGACGTACTCGCCGCCCTCCTTGTGCTCACCGGTGCGCAGCACGCCCAGCAGGCGGCGCATCTCGGCGAGGGCCTGGCGGCCGGTGGAGGAGATCGTCTCCAGGGCCTTCTTCGCCTGGTCGGGGGCGGCGTCGAGGACGTATGCGGCGCCGTCGGCCTGGACGACCATCACGGACACGTTGTGCGCGACCACGTCGTGCAGTTCACGGGCGATCCGGGCGCGCTCGGCGGCGACCGCGACCTTGGCCTGTGCCTCGCGCTCCTTCTCCAGCCGGGCGGCGCGCTCCTCCAGCTGCGCGAAGTACGCGCGGCGGGTGCGCAGCGAGTCGCCGAGCACCCAGGCCAGGGCGAACGGCACGGTCAGGAACAGCGCGAGCACCGCGTTGCCCATCGTGCTCGTGTCGTCCTCGCTCCAGCGCAGCTGCCCCAGCGACGCCGCGCACAGGCCGCCGCCCAGGGCGAACCAGGAGGCCCAGCGGGCGCCGTTCGCCGCGACCGTGTAGATGACCACGAGCATCGCGAAGTCGGCCGGGATTCTCGGCACGTCGAGGATCAGCTGCGCGATGCCCGCCGCGGCGGCCAGCATCAGCATCTTCTCGGGCATACGGCGCCGCAGGGCGATCGACAGACACAGCACGAGCGAGATCACCACGAACGCGGTCTCGTTCATGTCACCCGCGTAGTCCGGGTCGATCGCTCCGCCGGCCAGCGTCACCCCGAGCAGGACGACGGCCCAGAAGCTGTCGACCCAGGTCGGGTGTCGGCGGAGGAAGTCATAGAGGCGCTGCACGTAACCCAGCGTAGGGAAGCGGGCGGTGTGCCGGGGTCAACCGGAGGGCCGATCCATGACGGGGACATGTACTCCCCAAGGTGGAGGCGTTGTTGTGCGTTCCGCTTAGCCTGGCGCTGTGACGCATCGCCCACGAACTCCCGCCCCCGACGAGGCGCGGCCCTGGCGAGCGGCGGCCGAGAAGGCGCTGTACGGGCCCGAGGGCTTCTACCGGCGGCCGGAGGGACCGGCGGGCCATTTCCGGACCTCCGTGCACGCCTCCCCGCTGTTCGCCGCGGCCGTGGCCCGGCTGCTCTGCCGCGTGGACGACGGGGCGGGGCGGCCGGACGAGCTGACCTTCGTGGACATGGGGGCCGGGCGCGGGGAGCTGGTGGCCGGGGTGCTGGACGCGTTGCCCGCCGATGTGGCGGAGCGCACGCGCGCGTACGCCGTCGAACTGGCCGACCGGCCTCCCGGCCTGGATCACCGCATCGAGTGGGTCGCCGAACCGCCGGCGGGCGTCACGGGGCTGCTGTTCGCCAACGAGTGGCTGGACAACGTGCCCGTGGACGTCGTCGAGGTGGACCCGGCGGGCGTGCCACGGCTGGTGCTCGTACGGGAGGACGGCGGCGAGGTGCTCGGGGAGCCCGTCGGCGGGGCCGAGGCCGAGTGGCTGGGCCGGTGGTGGCCGCTGGCCCCGGAGGAGGGGCTGCGGGCCGAGGTCGGGCTGCCCCGGGACCGGGCGTGGGCCGCCGCGGTGGCGGGCGTCGAGCGAGGGCTGGCCGTCGCCGTCGACTACGCGCACCTCGCCGGCTCCCGGCCGCCCTTCGGGACGCTCACCGGGTTCCGGGAGGGGCGGGAGACCGCGCCGGTCCCGGACGGGTCGTGCGACATCACCGCGCACGTGGCGCTGGACGCGTGCGCGCTGCCGGGCGCCCGGCTGCTCACCCAGCGGGAGGCCCTGCGCGCCCTGGGGGTCACGGGCGGGCGCCCGCCGCTGTCCCTGGCGACCACCGACCCGGCGGCGTACGTACGGGCCCTGGCGGGCGCGGGCGAGGCCGCCGAGCTGACCGCGCCGGGCGGCCTGGGCGACTTCGGATGGCTCCTGCAGCCGGTCGGGATCCCGGATCCGCTCGCGTAGGGCGGGCGGTACCGAGCGGGGAGGGCGGGCCGGTGAGCGGCTACTTGTCGATGTCCCCCACCACGAAGAACAGCGAGCCCAGGATGGCCACCATGTCGGCCACCAGTGTCCCCGGCAGCAGTTCCGTGAGGGCCTGGATGTTGTTGTACGAGGCGGAGCGGAGCTTGAGGCGGTAGGGGGTCTTCTCGCCCTTGCTGACGAGGTAGTAGCCGTTGATGCCGAGGGGGTTCTCGGTCCAGGCGTAGGTGTGTCCCTCGGGGGCCTTGAGGACCTTGGGCAGCCGCTGGTTGACGGGACCGGGCGGGAGTTCGGCGAGCCGGTCCAGGCAGGCGTCGGCGAGGGCGAGGGCGTTGTGCGTCTGCTCCAGCAGGCACTCGAAGCGGGCGAGGCAGTCGCCCTCGTCACGGGTGACGACCTTCAGGACGTCCTGGAGGTCGCCGTACGCCAGGTACGGCTCGTCGCGCCGCAGGTCGAAATCGACACCGGAGGCGCGGGCGATGGGGCCGCTGACCCCGTACGCGTGCACGGTCTCCGGGGCGAGGACGCCCACGTCCCGGGTGCGGCCCCGGAAGATCTCGTTGCCGAGCACCAGGTCGTCGAAGACGTCCATGCGGGAGCGGACATCGGCGACCGCGGCACGCGCGCGTGCGGTCCACCCCGCCGGCAGGTCCTCCTTCAGGCCGCCCACCCGGTTGAACATGTAGTGCATGCGCCCGCCGGAGATCTCCTCCATGACGTTCTGGAGCTCCTCGCGCTCCCGGAAGGCGTAGAAGACCGGGGTGATGCCGCCGAGCTCCAGCGGGTAGGAGCCGAGGAACATCAGGTGGTTCAGGACGCGGTTCAGCTCGGCGAGGAGCGTGCGCATCCAGACCGCGCGCTCCGGGACCTCCATACCGAGCATGCGTTCGACGCCAAGGACGACGCCGAGTTCGTTGGAGAAGGCGGAGAGCCAGTCGTGGCGGTTGGCGAGCATGATGATCTGCCGGTAGTCGCGCGCCTCGAAGAGCTTCTCCGCGCCCCGGTGCATATAGCCGATCACCGGCTCGGCGTGCTGGATGCGCTCGCCGTCGAGGACCAGCCGCAGCCGCAGCACACCGTGCGTGGACGGATGCTGCGGGCCGATGTTCAGCACCATGTCCGTGCTCTCGGCGGCACCGCCGATACCGACCGTCGTCTCTCGGGTCTCCGTCGGGGGAGTCATGGACACAGTCTGTCGTACGTACGCTGGCGTCATGGAGACGGGGAGCGTGGGGACCTTCGAAGACGGCGCGGGGCGGGCGGAGGACGAGCCGGTCTGGACCGGACTGCCGCCGGGGCTGTTGCGGATGAGGCGGTTGTTGCTGGTGGTGTGGCTGGTGCCGATCACCGTCGCGACGGCCGTCCTGCCGGGCTGGCTGGCGGGGCCGCCCTGGGCGGCGTTCGCGCTCCTGCCCCTGGCGCTGCTGCTCTGGGGCTGGCCGATGCTGGGGCGCAACTGGCGGTCGTGGCGGTACGCCGAACGGGCGGACGACCTGTTGATCAGCCGGGGTGTGCTGTGGCGCGAGGAGACCGTCGTGCCGTACGGGCGCATGCAGCTGGTCGAGGTGACCTCCGGTCCCGTGGAGCGGCACTTCAACCTGGCGAGCGTGCAGCTGCACACGGCCGCGGCGGCCACGGACGCGTGCATCCCGGGCCTCGACCCGGCCGAGGCCGAACGCCTGCGCGACCACCTCACGCAGCTGGGCGAGGCCCGATCGGCAGGGCTGTGACGGTGCCGGCATCGGACGCGGGCACCGCGCCGGGGGACGACGCGGTGGGGGTTGACGGCGTGGTGGACGACGCGACGGTACGAGTGGATGGCGAGGCTGGGGCGGAGGCCGTACAGGCGGACGGCGGCGGAGCCGGGGCGGAGACCGTGCCGGCGGACGGCGGCGGAGCCGGGGCGGAGAAGCCGGTCGTCGAGCATCGGCTGCATCCGGTGACGCCGTTGCGGCGGGCCTGGGCGCCGGTGGCCGTGCTGATCGGGTGGGGGGTGCACGATCCGGACGGGGCGCAGCGGCAGCTGATGCGGCTCGACACGTCGACCCTGCTGATCGGGCTCGCGGTGTTCGTCCCGGCCGCCGCCCTCTACGGCTTCCTGACCTGGTGGTTCACCCACTTCGCGGTGACCGACAGCGAACTGCGCATCCGTACCGGCCTGTTGTTCCGCCGCACCGCCCACATCCGTCTCGAACGCATTCAGGCCATCGACGTCACCCGCCCGCTGCTGGCCCGGATCGCGGGCGTCGCCAAACTCAAACTCGACGTCGTCGGCACCGACAAGAAGGACGAGCTGGCCTATCTCGGCGAGGCGCACGCCGGCGCGCTACGGGCCGAACTCCTGGCCCGCGCGGCCGGTTTCGCACCGGAGACCGCGCACGAGGTGGGCGAGGCGCCCGTACGGCAGCTGCTGAAGGTCCCGGCCGGAGTGCTCGCCATGTCCCTCGTCCTGACCGGCGCGACCTGGGGGACCTTGGTGGCCGCGGTCGTCGTGCCGTCCGTGCTGTGGTTCGCCACGGAGAGCGTGTGGAGCGTCCTCGCGACCGCGCTGCCGCTGCTCGGCGCGGCCGGGGCGAGCAGTGTGGGGCGGTTCGTCGGGGAGTACGACTGGACGGTCGGCGACTCCCCCGACGGGCTCCGCATCGACCACGGGCTCCTCGACCGGACCCACGAGACGGTGCCGCCCGGCCGTGTGCAGACGGTGCGCATCGTCGAACCGCTGCTGTGGCGGCGGCGCGGGTGGGTCCGGGTCGAGCTGGACGTGGCGGGCTCGACCAACTCCGTCCTGCTGCCGGTCGCGCCACGTGAGGTGGCCGAGTCGGTGATCGCGCGGGTGCTGCCCGGGGTGAGCGTGCCGGACGCCCCGGCGCTCGTACGGCCGCCGGGGCGCGCGCGGTGGTGCGTGCCGTGGTGGTGGCGGGGGTACGGGCTGGCCGTCAGCGACGCCGTGTTCGCGTCGCGGCACGGGCTGCTGCGCCGCCGGCTCGATCTCGTGCCGCACGCGAAGGTGCAGAGCGTGCGGCTGTCGCAGGGGCCCTGGCAGCGGTACAAGGGGCTCGCCGACGTCCACGTCGACACCGGCGCCAACAAGACCGTGACGGCGCGACTGCGGGACGCGGCCGAGGCGGCGGACCTGCTGCGCGCCCAGGCGGAACGGTCCCGCACGGGGCGGCGGGAGGCGTTGCCGGATCGGTGGATGGTGTAGAGCCGGACGGGGGGCCGGGCGGCCGGACAAACGGTGCGGCCGCTCGCCGGGAGGGGCGGGCGGCCGCAGTCAGGCGCGTGGTGGGTGGTCAGGACGCCGCTGTGCGGAGGCCCTGTACGTCGATCTGTTCCGTTTCGTCGTGGGCTGTGAGGTCGATGACCTGGCCGATCCCCCGGGAGGCCTCGTCGGCGCGCTTGAACTGCGCCTCCGACTCGGCCTTGTGGAGCGCGAGTGCCTCCTGACCGACCACGTCGGCGAGGTCCTCGTTCTGCACGGCCTCCAAGGCGTCCGCCGACTTCTGCGTACCGAAGAAGTCGAACCCTCCCTCGACGGCCGTCCGCCGGCGCGGCGCCGCCGGGACGACCGCCACGGCCGTGGGCACCGTGAAGTGACCGACCGACGGAACCACCGGCTCCACACGCCCCGAGGGCTCCACGCGGGTCAGTTCCCCGACTCCTGTCGAGCCGGCCGGCGCGGCGACCACGGGTACGGGTCCGCCGGCGGCGCGCTCATGTCCTCGGGTCGCCACCGATTTCCCCACCGCGTCGCCCTCCTCGGCGGTGAGCACCGGAACGGGCTCCTCCTCCACCTCGGCGGAACGTCCCTGCCGGGTGCCCCCGTCCGTGGGCCCGTCCGGATCACCCTTGGGGGAAGGCCCCTTCGGGGACCGGTCCTTCGCTGCCTCGCCCTTGGCCTCGCCCTTCACCTTGCCCTCGCCGTCGCCCTTGACCGGCCCGTCGGCGGATTCGGCTGCTGCGGCGGACTCGCCTGGGGCGGCGGACTCGGCGGATTCCGTGGCCGGGCCGGGTGCGGCGGCGGCCCGGGAAGGCTCTGAGCGCTCTGAGGGCTCGGATGACTGGCTGGTTTCGGCGGACGTCTCGACCGAGTCGCCGTTCTGCTCACCGACCGTGCCGTCCTCCGATGCGCCGACCGGCTCGTCCACGGCGCCACCGAGGGACTCGCCAGCAGCTTCGCCGACGCCCTCACCAGCACGCTCACCGGTGACCTCGTCTGCGTCCCCCACCGCTACGGACTCGGCGGCACCCTCCGCGTCCGCCCCGGCGGTGGCCCCGGCGTCCTTCGTGCCCGTCACCGAGCCCCGCTGGGTGATGATCCGGTCCAACGCCGAGTTCGCGCGCAGGAAGAGCGACGAACCGGCCGGCGAGAACACCGTGGGGGCCGACTTCTCCGCCCCCGAGCCCTCCTCGGCCTCGGCCCGCCTCGCAGAAGAACCCTCTCCCGCACCCGAATCGGCACCGCCACCGGCACCGGCCGAGGCATCCGCAGCGCCCCCGCCCTTCACGCCCTTCCCGTCCTGCGCCGCCGCCCTCGCCGCCGCGGCCTTGGACGCCGTCTCCCACGAGGCCCAGGGCGCCCCCGGCGCGGGAGTCCCCTGCTGCGGCACCGTCGAGGTCCGGGACGCCGCCGTGGTCCCGCCGTCGCCGTCGCCCGCGTCCGCACCCGCCGCCGGCAACGCCCGTGCGTCCTCGGGGGAGGTCGTCTCGATCTCCAGCAGACGGCGGCCCTCCAGGGCGCTGGCCCGCTCGGTCTCGGCCGTGGCGTAGCGCCGAAGCAGCGCGGCGTGCTCGTTGCGGAGGTTGGCCAGTTCGGTGCGCTTGGCGCGGAGCTTGTGCTCCAGCTTGGTGCGCAGCTCACGGGACTCGTCGAGGTCGGTCTCCAGTTCGGCGACCTTCTCCTCGTGACGCCACTCGTCGCTCGCCCGCGCGCGCGTGAGGTCGGCGACGCGTTTGCCCGCCTCGACGTCCCAGCGGCGCATGACCGCCGCGCCCACGGCCGCGGTCGCCGCGGCGACGGCGGCGGTGACCCTGAGCACCGCCGGCTCGGAGAACATCCATGGCCCAAGGGCGCAGACGAGCGAGACGCCTGCGATCGCCGTGGGGGGCAGCAGCCTGTGCAGAGGCGGTGAATGGCGGTGACGTCCACGTGGCATGGCCAGAAACTTACCGCGCGTAGGCGAATGATGGTGCCCCGGGACGCAAAAACTCAGCCGCCCCTCTCACCTCTCACAAGCCCTCACAAGCTTCCTCACCGCCGGTCCCGCAATGCGCCCACCGGCGGCTCCTCCTCTGGATCAACCTCATTGAATCCGGATACGCCTTGGCCGCATCCGTCTCTTTCCCCTCCGGTGAATTCCGCGAATTGCGGAACCCGCCGCCGAACCGTTACCGAACTCGTCGCCGACCCGTCGCCGAGCCGTGACCGACCCGCCCCTCACCGGCCCACTTCACCGGTCGCTCAGCCGCCCGCTGATCCACTGCAACGTCGCCGGGATCTCCCGGCGCCAGGTGTTGAAGTTGTGCCCGCCGCTGTCGAGGATGATCGACGAGATCCGCGTCGGCCGCATCTCCTTCACCTGTTCGATGAACTCCAGCGTGGCCTTGTAGTTGGTCTCCCCCTGTTTGCTGCTGGTGACCAGCAGAGAGGTGTCCGGCGCCGGACGGTGCTTCAGATACCAGAACAGGTCCGCCTCGTTCCGTAGCGTCTTGTCGCCTTGGAAGAGATCGCCCGTCGTCGGGTCGATCGGCGCCTTGTAGTACGGCGAGAGGCCCGCGCTGGCGGCGAACACCCGGGGGTGGTGCATGGCGAGTTTCAGCGCGCAGTAGCCACCGGTCGAGTCACCGATGACGCCCCAACTGCCGGGCTTCTTCCCGACCCTGTAGTGATGCCCCACGGCGTCGGGCAGATCCCGGGCGAAGTACGTCTCGGTCTGCGGCCCGCCCGGCACGTCCACGCACTCGGTGTCGCGCGGCGGCGCCACGGTCGGCCGCAGCATCACCAGGATCATCGGCTGAGCCTTCCCGTCCCGGGCCAACGCGTGGGCCGTCTGCGGGAAGTGGAGCCCTTTGATCAGCGCCTCGGCGGTGCCCGGGTACCCGGTGAGGACGACCGCGGCGGGGAAGGTGCGGGTGCGGTACCGGGGCTGGAAGTACTCCGGCGGCAGATACACGTACGCCGGGCTCGCGATCCGGCTCGTACGTCCGACGATCTCGACCTTCTGGATCTGGCCGCCGACCGCGGGACGATTGCCCCCGGCCACGTTCACCTGCTGGGTGCCGACGACCCGCAACGGCCCCCCGGTGTCGGCCCCGTCGTGGTCGACGACCACCCCCTGCCCGGTCTCCCGGCCGAGGAGGTCGGCCCAGCTGGCGTAGAACCCGAAGGCCTGGTTGGCGGCGAGGCCGACCGAGACGAAGACGGCGACCTGTGTGGCCAGCAGCACGACGATCCGGCCGCCGACCGCTCGCCATCCGCGCCGGGCCAGCCGCGGCCACAGCCACACCGTGCCGACGAACAGCAGTACCGCGGACAGCACCGCCAACACCAGGACCTTGTTGCTCGTAAGACCCATCGGGTTGTCCCCCGCCGACCTTTCTTTCCATGTCTTTCCCCGCCCTTTGGTTCAGCTTTCCGAAGGAGAGTGAACCTCCCCCGCCGAGCCACCGTCCTAGAGGGCGCAATGTCGCCGGATGCCGGATAAGGCACCGGATCCAAGCTCTCTCGCGGAACTACGGGATGCGATGTCTGTCAGGACAGATGGGGAAATGTCGGGTGGGGTTCCGGTCCGGTCGGACCGGCTCGCGCCGAACACCGACCGGCAGCCGAAGAACGCTCACCCGGGCGCGGCGCCTGGCGCGGTGCCGGGCGGGGTCCCGGGCGCGGTGCGTGGCGTGCTGCGCGGCCCGCGCCCCGAGGCCGTACCCGCCCTGGTCGCCAGGGCCTGCACACTCGTCGGGCTCGTGGACATCGCCGCGGGGGTGTTCCCCCGCTTCCGCAACAGCCGTATGCACGCGCTGGCCGAGGTGCTCCCCGGCGCGCTCGGCCCGTTCGCGGCGGCCCTCTCACTGAGCGTCGGCGTCCTGCTGCTGCTCCTCGCCCACGGTCTGCGTCGACGCAAGCGGCGGGCCTGGCGGGCGGCCGTGATCCTGCTCCCGGCCGGGGCGATCGCCCAGTTCACCTACCGCCACTCGCTCGTCGGCGTGCTCATCTCGCTCGCGCTGCTCGTCCCGCTGCTGCGCCACCGCGACGAGTTCCGCGCCCTGCCCGACCCCACCAGCCGCTGGCGGGCGCTCGCCAACTTCGTGCTGATGGGCGCCGGTTCGATCGTCCTCGGTCTGGTCGTCGTCAGCGCCCACCCCGGACGCATGGTCGGCGACCCGAGCCTCGCCGACCGGCTCGAACACGTCATCTACGGCCTGTTCGGCTTCGAGGGCCCGGTCGCCTACGCCGGCAACACGTCCTGGACGGTGGCCTTCTCCCTCGGCGCCCTCGGTCTGCTGACCGCCGTCACCACCGTCTACCTGGCCTTCCGCCCCGAACATCCGGCGGCCCGCCTCACCGACGACGACGAGGCACGGCTGCGCGCCCTGCTCGACCGGCACGGCGGCCGCGACTCGCTCGGCCACTTCGCGCTCCGCCGGGACAAGGCGGTCGTCTTCTCCCCCAGCGGCAAGGCGGCGGTGACGTACCGCGTCGTCTCCGGGGTGATGCTCGCCAGCGGCGACCCGATCGGCGACGTCGAGGCCTGGCCCGGCGCGATCGAACGCTTCATGGACGAGGCGAAGGCCCACTCCTGGACCCCGGCCGTCATGGGCTGTTCGGAGACCGGGGCGGAGGTCTGGACCCGGGAGACCGGCCTGGACGCCCTCGAACTGGGCGACGAGGCGGTGGTGGACGTCGCGGATTTCTCCCTCGCCGGACGCGCGATGCGCAACGTGCGTCAAATGGTGAAGCGCATCGAGCGGCTCGGTTACGAGACCCGGGTACGGCGGGTCCGTGACCTCGGCGAGGCCGAGCTCGACCGGATCCGCCGCGCCGCCGAGGACTGGCGCGGCACCGACACCGAGCGCGGCTTCTCCATGGCCCTCGGCCGCATCGGCGACCCGGCCGACGGGGACTGTCTCATCGCCACCGCGCACAAGGCCGACGAGGTCCCCGGCCCGTACGGCGACCTCAAGGCCGTTCTCCACTTCGTGCCCTGGGGCCCGGACGGCGCCTCCCTGGACCTGATGCGCCGCGACCGCTCCGCCGACCCCGGCATGAACGAACTCCTCATCGTCGCGGCCCTCCAGGCCGCCCCCCGCCTGGGCGTCCGGCAGGTCTCCCTGAACTTCGCGATGTTCCGCTCGGCCCTGGCCCGGGGGGAGAAGATCGGCGCGGGCCCGGTCCTGCGCGCCTGGCGCGGCCTGCTGGTCTTCCTCTCCCGCTGGTTCCAGATCGAGTCCCTCTACAAGTTCAACGCCAAGTTCCGCCCCCGCTGGGAACCGCGCTTCGTCGTCTACGCCGCCTCCCGCGACCTCCCGCGCATCGGGCTGGCCGCCATGCAGGCCGAGGGCTTCGTCAACCTCGCCCTGCCGCGCCTGCTGCGGCGCCGCGCGAAGGCTCCGGCCCCTTGCGCCCATGCGACGCACTCGGCGGAACACCCGGCGCGCAGCGCGGCGTGATCGGTGCGGCCCGCGCGCGACGGACCGCCCGCTCCCGCAGCCCCGCCGGAGCCCTGCCGGGCTACGTCGCCCGCGCCGCCCCGCCGCCCGTGTCGTCGTCCTCCGGGAGCTTGCAGACGCGCTCCAGGAAGAAGGCGGCCACTATGACGGCGATCCCCGCGAGGACGGAGAAGCCGGCGTAGATGGCCTGGTCCCGGCGGGCCGGGACCTCCAGGTACTCCAGGAGGAAGACGCCGACGCCGCCGTACATGCCGGCAACGAGAGCGGCGACGAGGGCGCTGGCCTGTCCGAACACGACCGCGCGGGCGGCCATCAGGGGATCGACGCCCTTGGCCTCCGGCCTGCGCTCCCGCTGGGCCTTGAGCCGGCTGCGCAGGGACAGCGCGGTGGCCGTCAGGACGGCGGCGATCAGGGCGAGCACGATGGGGGCGGCCAGCGGGACGCTCGGCAGGGTGTCCACCGAGTTCCACAGCCGGGCCCCGGCCCAGGACAGCACCCCCGCCACCGCGAACACCGCGGCCAGCGTCCTGATGCGCAGCTCTTTCACGATGCCCCTTCGACGAGCCCGATGGTCCACGGACGCCGGGTCCACGGGCGCCGGGTGGTCGGCCCGGCCGGTGGTCCCGACGGCGTCGGGGATGATCCCGACCCGGTAGACCTTAACGACTACTCGGGCAGCTGGAGTTCCAGGTCGGCGCGGGGCGACACGCCCTCGCGGGTGATGCCGTCGAGGAGCTGGGCGACCGGGCCCCGCCCGGCGAGCCGGGCCTCCGGCTCCACGTCGTGCCACGGCGCGAGGACGAAGGCCCGCTCGTGCGCCCGCGGGTGCGGCAGAGTCAGGGCCGGGTCGTCGGAGACGACGTCCGCGTACGCCACGATGTCGACGTCCAGCGTGCGCGGGCCCCAGCGCTCGTCCCGCACCCGGTGGAAGGCCTCCTCCACGGCCTGGGCCCGCTCCAGCAGCGAGGAGGGCGGCAGGGTGGTCTTCAGCACCACCACCGCGTTGAAGTACGAGGGCTGGCTGCCCGGCGCCACACCCCACGGCTCGGTCTCGTACACCGGCGACACGGCCTTGACGCGGACGCCCGGGGTGTCCTCCAGGGCGTCGACGGCGCCCTGGAGATTCTCCAGCCGGTTGCCCAGGTTCGAGCCGATGGAGATCACCGCCCGGCGGGGGTTGTGCAGGGTCGTGTCGGCCTCGTCCACCTTCTGCACGACGGAGGCCGGCACCGGCTGGACGGTCGGGTCGCTCTGACCCCCGGTGAAGAACGCGGTCATACTCGGCTCCGGGTGATGGTGACGGTCGTGTCGTCGAAGGGGACCGTGATCGGCGCGTTCGGCTTGTGGACGGTGACCTCGACCTCCTGGACCACCTCATGCCGCAGACACGCCCGGGCGATGCGCTCGGCGAGCGTCTCGATGAGGTTCACCGGCTCACCCGCGACGATGGCGACGACCTCCTCCGCCACGATCCCGTAGTGGACGGTCTTCGCCAGGTCGTCGTCGGCCGCGGCCGGCCGGGTGTCCAGCCCGAGCGTGAGGTCCACGACGAAGGTCTGGCCCTCCTCGCGCTCACCCGGGAACACCCCGTGGTACCCACGGGCCCTGAGGCCGCGCAGCGCGACACGATCCACGCGAATCACTCCTGCAGTCGTCGGGAACGGCCGATGTCCTCCGTGTCGTGCGAACACGGTCGGCACACCGGCCACCTTCGAATCTACCTGCGGGCACTGACAGCGCTCACCCCCCGGAGGGCTCGATTCCACTTCCGTACGGACAGGGTTCATCGAGCGTTCTCCCGGGGAACGTGACGGCTCACGGGTCGGAAGCCGCCCCTACCCGCGCCCCCGGGTTCCCAATCGCCCCTTGGGCCCGACGGACCAGCGGCCCCCTCAGGAGGGTGACTCCGCTCAGGAAGGCGACTCCTCGCCCTCGTCGTCGTCGGACTCCGTCAGGACCGGGGAACCATGGTGCGACCAGAGCTTCCAGCCGTCGGGTGTGCGACGGAACACATTCGTGGCGACCACCAGCTGCCCCACGAGCGGCCCCAGCTCGTCACCGCCGTCCGGCGCCGGGCCCCCGCTGAGGATGTTCTCGGTGCACGTGACGAGCGCGGTGTCCCCGGTGACCGAGACGTGCACATCGGTGAGGAAGAACTGGATGTACTCCGTGTTCGCCATGATCAGCGCGTACGACCGCAGCACCTCGCCGCGCCCGGTGAGCACCGGCCAGCCGGGATGGACGCAGGAGATCACACCGGCCTCGGCGGGGTCGTGGTACTCCTCGTCCACGCCCACGTCGGCCGGGGTCAGCCAGAGCGCGGAGAGCGTCTCGAAGTCGCCCTGTTCCAGGGCCTCGTAGAAGGCCCGGTTGGCGAGTTCGACCTGTTCGACGTCGAGGTGGGGAGCGCTCACCGCTCACGGGCCCCTTCGATGGCGCGGGTCACCCGGACCGCGTCGGCAGTGGCGCGGACCTCGTGCACCCGGACCGCCCAGGCGCCCTGCTGTGCGGCCAGGGCCGACACGGCGGCCGTTGCGGCGTCCCGTTCCCGCGCGGGCGGCGGTGCACCCTCGGAGCCCGCCAGCACCCGGCCGAGGAACCGCTTGCGGGAGGCCGCGACCAGCAGGGGCCGGCCGAGGCCGTGCAGCCGGTCGAGGTGCGCGAGCAGGGCGAGGTCGTGCTCGGCGTCCTTGGAGAAGCCCAGGCCGGGGTCGACGACGACACGGTCCGCCGCCACTCCGCCCTCCAGGACGGCCTCCACGCGCGCGTGCAGCTCCTGGAGCACCTCGGCGACGACGTCCTCGTAGACGCCCTTCACGTTGCCGCCCTGGAGGAAGCCGCGCCAGTGCATCACCACGAAGGGGGCGCCCGCGTCGGCGACCACCGGGATCATCGCGGGGTCGGCCAGCCCGCCGCTGACGTCGTTGACGAGCGCCGCGCCGGCGGCCAGGGCCTGCTCCGCCACGGACGCGCGCACGGTGTCCACGGAGACGGTGACGCCCTCGGAGGCCAGTCCCCGCACCACCGGGACGACTCGGCGCAGTTCCTCCGCCTCGTCGACCCGGGGCGCGCCGGGGCGGGTCGACTCCCCGCCGACGTCCACCAGGTCCGCGCCCTCGCCGACCATGTCCAGACCGTGCTTGACCGCCGCCGTGGTGTCGAAGAAGCGGCCTCCGTCGGAGAAGGAGTCCGGGGTGACATTGACGACACCCATGACCGCACAACGGTCCCATCGGGGCAATCCGGCCACCCACCCGCGCCGGTTCTGCTTGCTCATGCGTCAAGCCTAGGCCCCCGCGCGCGGCCGCGGTCCGGCCCTCCCGGCGCCGAAGGGCCGGGAGGGCCACCGGGGAGTCAGTGGGCCACCGGGGGTCAGTGGGCCATGATGAGGCTCATCGCCTCGTTGCGGGTCGCCGCGTCCCTGAGCTGGCCGCGCACCGCCGACGTTATGGTCTTCGCGCCGGGCTTGCGGATGCCCCGCATCGACATGCACATGTGCTCGCACTCCACGACCACGATCACCCCGCGCGGCTCCAGGATCTCCATCAGCGAGTCCGCGATCTGCGTCGTCATCCGCTCCTGCACCTGCGGACGCCGGGCGTAGACGTCCACCAGCCGCGCCAGCTTCGACAGCCCGGTGATCTTGCCGCTGGTGGACGGGATGTACCCGACGTGCGCCACGCCCCGGAACGGCACGAGGTGGTGCTCACAGGTCGAGTACACCTCGATGTCCTTGACCAGCACCATCTCGTCGTGACCGAGGTCGAACGTGGTGGTCAGCACATCCTCCGGCTGCTGCCACAGCCCCGCGAAGATCTCCTTGTACGCCCGCGCCACCCGCGCCGGTGTCTCCCTCAGGCCCTCCCGGTCGGGGTCCTCACCGACGGCGATCAGCAGTTCCCTCACGGCGTTCTCTGCGCGCTTCTCGTCGAACTCACCGATGGTGCCCTCGCCGTCCAGCGTCACGGGGTCGGTCATGTCGTGCCTCGCTCCTGAGCCTGTGACACGTACGGATGACGCGTCTCGTCCTCGGCCTTCTTGCAGCCTTCTTTCGGCCATACAAAATGCCGCGCCCCCCAGGCTAGAACCAGGGGGACGCGGCAATCATTCCGGGCCTGACGAGGCGGCCTGGGCCGGGAGCGGCAGGCTCCCGGTGGCCGGTGCTCATCGGTGGAGCGTCAGCTCTCCGTGCTCTCCTCCGGTGTCGCCTCGGCGGGCGCCTTGGTGGTGATCGCCGGTGCCGCGCCATTGGCGCCGTTCGTCAGTGCGAGCTCCTTCGGGGAGAGCACCGGCGGACGGGTCGACGGGGTGCGGCGGGAGGAGCCGGTCCAGGCGGGCCGGGCCGGACGCTTGACGATGGCGGAGAAGATCTCGGCGATCTCCTCCTTGCCCAGCGTCTCCTTCTCCAGCAGCTGGAGCACGAGGTTGTCGAGGACGTCGCGGTTCTCGACCAGGATCTCCCAGGCCTCGTTGTGCGCGTTCTCGATGAGCTTCTTGACTTCCTCGTCCACGAGCGCGGCGACCTCTTCCGAGTAGTCGCGCTGGTGAGCCATCTCACGTCCGAGGAACGGCTCCGTGTTGTCGCCGCCGAACTTGATGGCGCCGAGCCGCTCGGTCATGCCGTACTGCGTGACCATCGCGCGGGCCAGGTTGGTGGCCTTCTCGATGTCGTTCGCGGCGCCGGTGGTCGGGTCGTGGAAGACCAGTTCCTCGGCGGCGCGGCCACCCATCATGTACCCGAGCTGGTCGAGCATCTCGTTGCGGGTGGTCGAGTACTTGTCCTCGTCCGGCAGGACCATCGTGTAGCCGAGGGCACGGCCTCTCGACAGGATCGTGATCTTGTGGACCGGGTCGGAGTTGGGGGAGGCCGCCGCGACCAGGGCGTGTCCGCCCTCGTGGTACGCGGTGATCTTCTTCTCCTTGTCCGACATGATCCGGGTCCGCTTCTGCGGGCCCGCGACCACACGGTCGATCGCCTCGTCCAGCATGTGGTTGTCGATCAGCTTCTTGTCGCTGCGGGCCGTGAGGAGCGCGGCCTCGTTCAGGACGTTGGAGAGATCGGCACCCGTCATACCGGGGGTACGGCGGGCGACGGCGCCGAGGTCGACGTCGGGCGCGACCGGCTTGCCCTTCTGGTGGACCTTGAGGATCTCCAGCCGGCCCTGCATGTCCGGACGGTCGACCGCGATCTGGCGGTCGAAACGGCCGGGGCGCAGGAGCGCCGGGTCCAGGATGTCCGGGCGGTTCGTGGCGGCGATCAGGATGACGCCGCCCTTCACGTCGAAGCCGTCCATCTCGACGAGCAGCTGGTTGAGCGTCTGCTCGCGCTCGTCGTGACCGCCGCCGAGGCCGGCGCCGCGGTGGCGGCCGACCGCGTCGATCTCGTCGACGAAGACGATCGCCGGGGCGTTCGCCTTGGCCTGCTCGAAGAGGTCACGGACCCGGGAGGCACCGACACCGACGAACATCTCGACGAAGTCGGAACCGGAGATCGAGTAGAAGGGGACGCCCGCCTCGCCGGCGACGGCACGCGCGAGGAGCGTCTTGCCCGTACCGGGCGGGCCGTACAGCAGCACACCCTTGGGGATCTTGGCGCCGACGGCCTGGAACTTGGCCGGCTCCTGCAGGAACTCCTTGATCTCGTGGAGTTCCTCGACGGCCTCGTCCGCGCCGGCGACGTCGGAGAACGTCGTCTTCGGGGTGTCCTTGGTGATGAGCTTGGCCTTGGACTTCCCGAAGTTCATCACCCGGGAGCCGCCGCCCTGCATCTGGTTCATCAGGAACAGGAAGACGACCACGATGAGGACGAAGGGGAGCAGAGACAGCAGGATGCCGACGAAAGCGTTCTGCTTGGTCGGGGAGACCGTGTAGCCGTCGGGGATCTGCTTGTTCTGGAACTTGTCCTGCAGGGTGTTGGCGAGGGTGACGCCCTGGTCGCCGATGTAGCTCGCCTGGATCTTCGAGCTGCCCTCGATCTTCTGGCCGTCCTTGAGCTGAACCTTGATGGTCGACTCTTCGCCGGTGGTCAGCTTGGCTTCTTTGACCTTGTTGTCATTGATCGCCTGGACCACCTGGCCGGTGTCCACCGTCTTGTAGCCGCCGGACGAGCCGACGACCTGCATCAACACGACCACGGCAAGGACGGCCAGCACGATCCACATGACTGGCCCACGGAAGTATCGCTTCACGTCCATCCATACGGAGCGGTGCCGCCCCGTCCCTCCTGCCATAGTGAGTTTGATAAAAGACTGTTCTTCGGACGGTACCCCAGCATTGTCACCCGAAGCCGCAGGGGACTGCTCGCAATCCCGTCCTCGCATGCTTCAACGGCGCGAAACCCGCTGGGGTTCCCGAGCGTCTTACGAGGGTTGGCTCAACCGCCGTAGACGTGGGGCGCGAGCGTACCGACGAACGGGAGGTTGCGGTACTTCTCGGCGTAGTCGAGGCCGTAGCCCACGACGAACTCGTTGGGGATGTCGAAGCCGACCCATTCCACGTCGATGGCGACCTTGGCGGCGTCGGGCTTGCGCAGCAGGGTGCAGATCTTCAGGGACTCGGGCTCGCGGGAGCCGAGATTGGAGATCAGCCAGGACAGGGTCAGACCCGAGTCGATGATGTCCTCGACGATCAGGACGTGCCTGCCCTTGATGTCGGTGTCGAGGTCCTTGAGGATCCGCACCACACCCGAGGACTGGGTGCCCGCGCCGTAGGAGGACACGGCCATCCAGTCCATGGTGACCGGGGTGGACAGCGCCCGGGCGAGGTCCGCCATGACCATCACCGCGCCCTTGAGGACACCGACGATCAGCAGGTCCTTGCCCGCGTACTCCGTGTCGATCTTCGCGGCCAGCTCGGCCAGCTTCGCGTCGATCTCTTCCTTGGTGATGAGCACCTCTTTGAGGTCGGTGCCCATGTCTTTCGCGTCCACCCGCATCACTTTCGGTCGTCCCAGGGCCGCTCCCGGACGCCCGCTCCCCGTGCGGGGGCTCGGGGCCCGTCGCGCGGGCCCCCTCGGCGTCCGGTTTCAGCCTTGCCGAATCACCAGTCTGCCACCCTGCCGCTGGGCGACGACCCGGCCGGGGAGATTGATGGCCCCCTGACCGCGCCAGCCGGTGATGAGACGGTCGATCTCCTCGATGTGCCGGGCGAAGAGGGAACCCGCCGGGGCTCCGGCCTCGATGGCGGCCCGGCGCAGGATCCGGCGGCGCACGGCGGGCGGCAGGGCGTAGAGCTTGGCGCACTCCAGCCGGCCCGCCGCGTCGCGGACGGAGGCCTCTGCCTGGCGGGCCCAGGTGTCGAGGGCGTCGGCGTCGTCCCGGGAGAGCTGGGCCGTACGGGCGAGGGCCTCGACGACGCCCTTGCCGAGCGCCTTCTCCAGGGCGGGCAGGCCCTCGTGGCGGAGCCGGGAGCGGGTGTAGGCGGGATCGGCGTTGTGCGGGTCGTCCCAGACGGGCAGCGACTGGACCATGCAGGCCTTGCGGGCGGTCTGCCGGTCGAGCTGGAGGAAGGGGCGGCGGTAGCGGCCGTCGGCCCCCGAGACCGCGGCCATCCCGGACAGGGAACGGATGCCGGAGCCGCGGGCGAGCCCGAGGAGAACGGTCTCGGCCTGGTCGTCGCGGGTGTGGCCGAGGAGGACGGCGGTGGCCCCGTGGCGTTCGAGGGCGGCGTCCAGGGCGGCGTAGCGGGCGTCCCGGGCGGCGGCTTCGGGGCCGCCCTCGCGGCCGACGGTGACGGCGACGGACTCGACCGGGTCCAGGCCGAGTTCCCGCAGGCGCAGGGCGACTTCCTCGGCGCGCAGGTCGGAGCCGGGCTGCAGACCGTGGTCGACGGTGATGCCGCCGGCTCGGACGCCGAGCTTGGGTGCCTCGAAGGCGAGGGCGGACGCGAGCGCCATGGAGTCGGCGCCGCCGGAGCACGCCACGAGCACGAGCGGGCTCTCGGGTGCGGCGGGTCCCGGCCGGCCGGCACCCGGGCGCGCGGAACTGCCGCGCCTCACCTCGACGGGCACGGCCCCGGGGGGTACGGCCGTGGGGGGCGTGGGCACCGGTGGTGCGCCCGGGTCGGAGGGCGCGCCCGGGAGCGCGCGGGCGGGCGCGTGCCGGGTGGTGTTCGTGTGGTGTTCGGTGAGGAGGTCGTGGAGTACGCGGCGGACCGCCAGGCGTATCGCCGCGACCGCGGGGTGGGGACCCATGTCCGGTTCCCTTCATGAAATTGTCGGGGGGTGAGCCCGAGCTCGGTCACTCAGAGTGTGTAGATGGTGACAGAACCGGGCGGTTCCCCGAGCATTGCACGCCTACCCCTCGCTCACGGTCCCTCGGACGGGTGATTGGAGGGGCGTTCGCCTGCCGTCGGCCGGATTCGTGCACCACGCTCACGCGCGGCTCACGAATCCGCCTTGCGATGCACCCGCGCGACCCAGTCCGCCGGTTTGGCGATCTCCGCCTTGGTCGGCAGGGTGTTCGGGGAGGTCCAGACCCGGTTGAAGCCGTCCATGCCGACCTGTTCGACGACCGCCCGTACGAACCGCTCGCCGTCCCTGTACTGCCTGAGCTTGGCGTCCAGGCCCAGCAGTTTGCGCAGCGCCTGGTCCAGTCGGGAGGCGCCCTTCGCGCGGCGCTGCTGGAACTTCTCGCGGATCTCGGCGACCGAGGGCACGACGGCCGGACCGACGCCGTCCATCACGAAGTCGGCGTGGCCCTCCAGAAGGGACATGACGGCGGTGAGCCGGCCGAGGATCTCGCGCTGGGCGGGGGTCTGCACCAACTCCACGATCGAGTGACCGTCGTCGCCGACCTCCCCCTCGGGCCGGCCACCCGCGAGTGACTGGGCGGCCTCCCTGATGCGCTCCAGGAAGGTCGTGGGGTCGACCTCCGTCTCCCCCAAGAACGACTGGATTTCACCCTCCAGGTGGTCCCGCAGCCAGGGGACGGCGGTGAACTGCGTGCGGTGCGTCTCCTCATGCAGACAGACCCAGAGGCGGAAGTCGTGGGGCTGCACGTCGAGTTCGCGCTCCACGTGCACGATGTTCGGGGCGACGAGCAGGAGTCGCCCGCCGCCGTTCTCGCCCGCGGGCAGGTCGCGGGTGGCGGGGGCGAAGGTCTCGTACTGGCCGAGGACCCGGGAGGCCAGGAAGGACAGGAGCATGCCCAGCTCCACGCCGGTGACCTTGCCACCGACCGCGCCGAGGACGGCCCCGCCGGGGGTGTTGCGACGTTCCTGCATCTTGTCGAGCAGCGGCTTCAGCAGTTCCCGGAAGCCGGCGACGTTGGCCCGGACCCAGCCGGGCCGGTCGACGACGAGTACAGGGGTGTCGTCGGCCGTGTCGGGGAGCATCCGGGTGAAGGCGCGGACGTGCTCCTCCGAGGCCTTCGCGTGTCGGCGGAGCTCGGCGACGATGGCCCTGGCCTCGTCGCGGCTCACCTCGGGGCCCGGCCGCACGAGCCGGGTCGCGGTCGCCACCGCGAGATTCCAGTCGACCATCTCGGCACCACCGATACGAGTCATGTTGTCAACCGTACGGGAGCGCTGCCGCTGGGGGCAGGCCGTGGGGGGTGGGGGGTGCCTTGGGGGCGGTGTGTGCGTGCGGGTGGGTGGAGGTTCTCGCGCAGTTCCCCGCGCCCCTGAGAAGCAGGGGCTGCGCCCCTTGCTTCTCCCCGGCCTTCCCCTCAGCGGCAGCCGCAGGTGGCCAGGGTCGAGGTGGCGTCCGTCAGGGCCTTCTTGGCCGGGTCGGTGTTCTCCAGGGGGGTTTCCGTGGCGAGGAAGGCGAAGGCGAGGAGGCGGCCGTCGGCGTCGACGACGGTGCCGGCGAGGGTGTTCACGTTGCTGAGGGTGCCGGTCTTGGCCCGGACGATGCCGGTGCCGGTGGCATCGCTGGTGTAGCGGGTGCGCAGGGTGCCGGTGAAACCGGCGACGGGGAGACCGGTGAGGACGGGGCGGAGTTCGGGGTGGCCGGGGGCCGCCGACTCGGCCAGGAGGGCGGTGAGGAGGGCGGGGGTCAGCGCGTTGCCCCGGCTGAGGCCGCTGCCGTCCGCGAACTCGACGCCCTCCAGGGGCACTTCCAGCTTCTTCAGTTCCTTCTTGATGGCCGCCGCGCCGCCCTCGAAGCTCGGCTGTTCGCCCGTCGCGAGCGCGACGTGGCGGGCGAGGGCCTCGGCGATGTCGTTGTCGCTGTTGGTGAGCATGCGCTCGACCAGGGTGGCCAGGGGCGGGGAGGAGACCGCCGCGAGTTCCTTCGCGTTCTTCGGGGCCCCCGCGTCGCCCTCCGTCCTCACCTTGATGCCCCGGTCCTCCAGGAGGCCCGCGAACTCGGCGGTGGCGTCCCCCGCCGGGTCGGGGTCGCGGTCCGCGCTGCCGCTGGAGGAGTCGTCGAGGCGGGCCTCGTCGACCATCAGCGGGACGACGAGGGCGAGGTTTCCGTTCGGGCCGATGGTGTGCTGTTCGGGGCCCTCGTAGAGGGAGACGTCGTGGGTGAGGGTGATCTCCTTCAGGTGACGCCTGTCGAGGGCGTCGGCGGTCCTGTCGGCGAGCGTGCGCAGGCTCGCGTAGCCGCCGGTGTCCTTGTGCGCGGTGAGGGTGGGGTCGCCGCCGCCGACGAGGACGACCTCGGCGGAGTCGGGGTCCAGGACCGTCCGGGTCTCGATGCGGTGGTCGGGGCCCACCGCCGAGAGCGCCGCGACAGCCGTGGCGATCTTGGTGGTGGAGGCCGGTGTCAGAGCCTCGTCCGCGTTCTGGGAGTACAGCTGCTCGCCGGTCTCGACGTCGACGACGGAGGCCGCGCGGCGGGGGCCCAGGACGGGGGACTTCAGGAACGGGTCGAGGAGGGCCGCCAGGGCGGCGGAGTCGGGCGCCGAGCCCGCGCCGGAGGTGCCGCCGAGGCCGGCCAGGACGGCGGGGGCGCTCGGCGCGGGCTTGGGCGCCCCCGCCGCCGTACCGGAACCACGTCCGTGATCTGCGCCACCCTGACCTTCGCGCGATGCCGCCCAGTCGCGCTCGGCCGTACGCTGACCGGAGGAGTCCCAAGGTCCGGCGGCGGCCACCGCCCCGGCCGAGAACACCAGTCCCAGGGTGGCCGCGCCGGCGGTGAACTGGAGGGTCGTGAGCTTCTTCGCTCTCCCCGTGAGCTGCGAAGAACGTGCCGTGACGGCGCTCGTGACGCGTACGACGCCGGGTTTCACCGCCTGTGCGACGCGCGCGGCACCGGGCTTCACGGCGCGTGTGACGCGCGCGATCCCCGGTTTCACGCCGTGCACCACCCGCACCACACGCGGTCTCGCGGCCCGCCAGACCTTCGGCTCCCGCACGACCACCAGCCCCTTTCGCGATCACACACCTGCGTGAGGGACACTTAACCACCAGAACTATGTGTTGATCATGGAGGAGTCACCGGTGGAGTTCGACGTCACGATCGAGATTCCGAAGGGTTCGCGGAACAAGTACGAGGTGGACCACGAGACCGGTCGGATCCGCCTGGACCGTCGACTCTTCACCTCGACCGCCTACCCGACCGACTACGGCTTCGTCGAGAACACCCTCGGCGAGGACGGCGACCCGTTGGACGCGCTGGTCATCCTGGACGAGCCGACCTTCCCGGGCTGCCTCATCAAGTGCCGTGCGATCGGCATGTTCCGTATGACGGACGAGGCCGGCGGCGACGACAAGCTGCTGTGCGTCCCAGCGACGGACCCGCGTGTGGAGCACCTGCGTGACATCCACCACGTCTCGGAGTTCGACCGCCTGGAGATCCAGCACTTCTTCGAGGTCTACAAGGACCTGGAGCCCGGCAAGTCCGTCGAGGGCGCCGACTGGGTCGGCCGCGCCGAGGCCGAGGCCGAGGTCGAGAAGTCGTACAAGCGCTTCAAGGAGCAGGGCGGTCACTGACCCCGCCTGAGCTTGTCGGCCGTCTTGCCGATCGATTCCGCGAACGGGCCGCGTGTCCCCAGGAGGGGCGCGTGGCCCGTTCGCGTATCCGTGAGTGTCGGTGCGCATACTGAGGCGTACCTGAGGTGTCGTACAGGGAGCGCGGCGGAGTGGCAGTGACGGAGCCCGGGGGCGACGGGCCGGTGGAGGACCGCAAGCCGGTGTCGGACGAGGCGGGCAGTGCCTTCGCGCCGGTGGGATTCACGCTGGGGATCGACGGTGACGCGTCGGTGACCTCGGAGTTCGCGATCCCGGCCGGACTGGACGTGCCGACCCCGGAGGCCGAGGCGCAGACGACCTCCGAGTTCGCGTTGCCGGAGGGGCTGGCGCCGCCCGAGGGGGTCCCGGACGAGCACGAGGGGTCCGCGTTCAGCGTGCCCCGGACCTACAGCGCGCGGCACGCGCCGGTCGCGTTCACACCGGCCGGCGGGATCCCGGCCGTCAGTCTGACCAAGGACGCGCCCTGGCAGGACCGGATGCGCACGATGCTGCGGATGCCGGTGGCGGAGCGGCCCGCGCCGGAGCCGCCGGCGCGCGCGGAGGGCGACTCGGGGCCCGCCGTGCCGCGTGTGCTCGACCTCACCCTGAGGATCGGCGAGCTGCTGCTGGCGGGCGGCGAGGGCGCGGAGGACGTGGAGGCGGCGATGTTCGCCGTGTGCCGGTCCTACGGCCTCGACCGCTGCGAGCCGACGGTGACCTTCACCCAGTTGTCGGTCACCTACCAGCCGTCGCTGGTGGACGACCCGGTCACGGCGTCGAGGATCGTCCGGCGCCGGGCCACCGACTACAACCGGCTCGCGGCCGTCTTCCGGCTGGTGGACGACCTCAGCGACCCGGAGACCGCCATCTCGCTGGAGGAGGCGTACCGGCGGCTCGCGGAGATACGGCGCAACCGGCACCCGTATCCCGGCTGGACGCTGACCCTGGCGAGCGGGCTGCTGGCGGGGGCCGCGTCCGTCCTGGTCGGCGGTGGCGTGGTCGTGTTCGTGGCGGCGGCGCTCGGCGCGATGCTCGGCGACCGGCTGGCGTGGCTGTGCTCGGGGCGCGGGCTGCCGGAGTTCTACCAGTTCCTGGTGGCCGCGATGCCCCCGGCGGCGATCGGGGTGGCGCTGACCGCGGCGCACGTGGACGTGGAGGCGTCCGCCGTCATCACCGGTGGGCTGTTCGCGCTGCTGCCCGGGCGGGCGCTGGTGGCGGGTGTGCAGGACGGGCTGACCGGCTTCTACATCACCGCCTCCGCGCGGCTGCTGGAGGTCATGTACCTCTTCGTGGGCATCGTGGTGGGGGTGCTGCTCGTCCTGTACTTCGGTGTGAAGCTGGGCGCCGAGCTGAACCCGGACGCGGCGCTCGGCAGCGCGGACCGGCCGCTGTTGCAGCTCGGGGCGTCGATGCTGCTGTCGTTGACGTTCGCTCTGCTGCTTCAGCAGGAACGATCCACCGTGCTGGCGGTGACCCTCAACGGCGGTGTGGCCTGGGCCGTGTACGGGGCCATGCACGAGGCGGGCGGGATCTCGCCGGTGGCCTCCACCGCCGTGGCGGCGGGGCTGGTGGGGCTGTTCGGACAGTTGCTGTCGCGGTACCGGTTCGCTTCCGCGCTGCCCTACACGACCGCGGCGATCGGGCCCCTGTTGCCGGGGTCGGCCACGTATTTCGGGTTGTTGGCCTTCGCGCAGAACGATGTGGACGCGGGGTTGGTGTCGCTCACCAAGGCCGCGGCGTTGGCCATGGCCATCGCGATCGGGGTGAACCTGGGGTCCGAGCTGTTCCGGTTGTTCCTGCCGGGGGCCGCGCGGGCCGGCCGGAAGGCGGCGAAGCGGACGCGGGGGTTCTAGCGCCGTTGCCTAATAGCTCGGGTGCTGCTGGGTGTTGGCGGCTGCGGGTCGGTTGTGGCTGATCGCGCCCACGCGGCGGAGCCGCACATGGACACGGTCCCGCGCCCCTGGAAAGCGGGGCGCGGGACCGTGGTCGTCAGTACCGGGGGTGGTCCTGGCCCTGGTAGCCCTGCTGGTTCTGGTTCTGGGGGTACTGGCCGCCCTGCGGGTACTGCTGGGCGTAGGGCTGCTGCGGGGGCTGCTGGTAGCCGTAGTTCTCCTGGTGGCCCTGCTGCTGGTGGCCCTGGTTGCCATAACCCTGGTTGCCGTAGCCCTGGTTGCCGTAGCCCTGGTTGTCGTGAGCCTGGTTGCCGTAACCCTGGTTGCCGTAGCCCTGGTTCTGGTCGTACGACGGCTGCTGGGGCCGGTCGGTCGGCGGGACGCGGCGGAGCTGGGTCGTCGCGTCGTCCATGACCGGGGCGGCGGAGTGCTGCTGCGGGTCCTGCTGGGGCTGGTTCTTCTTCGCCTTCCTCGCCTTGAGGACCTCGAAGATGATCGGGAGCACCGAGATGAGGACGATGAGGATGAGCATCGCCTCGATGTTCTTGTGCACGAACTCGATCTGGCCGAGCCAGGAGCCGAGGAGCGTGACGCCCGCGCCCCAGAGGATGGCGCCGACGATGTTGAAGACGAGGAACGTGCGGTACCGCATGCCGCTGACGCCCGCGATGATCGGCGTGAACGTCCGCACGATGGGGACGAAGCGGGCCAGGATCAGTGACTTCGGGCCGTGCTTCTCGAAGAACTCGTGGGCCTTGGTGACGTTCTCCTGCTTGAAGAAGCGGGAGTCGGGGCGGTTGAAGAGGGCGGGGCCGACCTTCTTGCCGAACATGTACCCCACCTGGTCGCCCAGGATCGCCGCGACGCAGATCAGCACGATCGCCAGCCACAGCGGGAAGTCCAGCTGATCGGTGGTGATCAGCAGGCCGGCCGTGAACAGCAGCGAGTCACCGGGCAGGAAGAACCCGAAGAACAGGCCGGACTCGGCGAACACGATCAGGAGCAGGCCCCAGATGCCGAACGAATTGAGCAGATAGTCCGGATCCAGCCAGCTCGGTCCGAGGGCGATCGTCTGCACGGTTCCGGGCTCCTGGGGGGTGAGGAAGAGGGAACGCCTGTGGGCGGGGACCCACGACGGCGGGTCGCACAGGCGGTGGGACCCATAGGGGTGACCAAAGCTATCAACGCACGGTCACCCCACTAGGTTCCACGGGTTCCTCCAGAGTGCCCTGTGGCCGCACTGAGACCAAGCTGCGTGGTCGGCGCGGTGGGCGGAGGCGCGATCAGGGGCGCTTCCGGGCCGCGTTCGCGTTGATCGCGTCCCGGAGGTGTTCGGCGAGGCCGGGGCGCATCGCGTCGTAGAAGCCCTTGAAGCGCTCGTCGGAGACGTACATCTCACCGAGGCCCTGGTGCATCTCGTAGGGGCAGTCGTAGAACCAGGTGACGATGTGCCGCCGGTGCTCCTCGGCCATGTTCATGGCCGCCTCGCCGGTCGGCTCCTCGCCGGCGGCCATCAGGGCGTCGTAGCGCGCGCCCCAGTCGGCCACCTCGTCCTGCATGCGCTTCCAG
Source organism: Streptomyces sp. ATCC 21386 (assembly GCF_018728545.1). NCBI lineage: Bacteria > Bacillati > Actinomycetota > Actinomycetes > Kitasatosporales > Streptomycetaceae > Streptomyces > Streptomyces sp. ATCC 21386. The sequence continues at coordinate 604,511 of NZ_JAAVVL010000001.1, read as the reverse complement.
TCCTCCTTGGTGTAGCCGGCGGTGCGGCGCTGCGACTCGGCGTACGCCTCCGTGCCGCCCCAGCGCTGTTCCGCCTCCTCCGCGTACTGCTCGGGATCCTTGTCGCCGAAGACCTCGAACCGTTCCTCGGGGGTGAGGTTTATGCCCATCCTGCGTGCCTCCATGGCGTGTTCCACGGCCGCGGCCATCTTCTGGAGTCTCTCGATCCGGGCGGTCAGCACTTCGTGCTGGCGGCGCAGGTGCGCCCGCGGGTCCGCATCCGGGTCGTCGAGCAGGGTCGCGACCTCGTCGAGGGAGAAGCCGAGCTCCCGGTAGAACAGGATCTGCTGGAGCCGGTCGAGGTCGTCGTCGCCGTAGCGGCGGTGACCCGCGTGGGTGCGCTCGCTCGGTACGAGGAGGCCGATCTCGTCGTAGTGGTGCAGCGTGCGCACCGTGATCCCGGCGTAGCCCGCGACCTGTCCCACAGTGTGGCTCATGGCTTCCGCTCCTTTGTCGGTCGTGTTCCACGCTGGGTCCTCACGTGGCGTGAGGTGCAAGTCCTTCGTGCCCACCGACCGCCGGGGCCGGGCAGTGGCCCTCCGGCGGTCAGCGCCGGGCTGTAGCGGACTGTGCACTTCCGCAAGGCTCGGGGCTGGCGAAACGCACTGGCGACACGTCACACCCGTCTCACTGTGCACAACGCGAAGCCGGGGCGCGTGGACCGTGCACTTGTGCAATGGCCCGCGGCCCGGCGCACTTCCTACGCTGAGCGCACGTCGTCCGGGGCCTTCCTCCCCAGGTGGTACCGGACGACGCTGGCCACCGCCCGCGCGGTGTCCGCGGACGAGAACGCCCGGCCCGTCACGGGGGTGCGGGCCAGGCGTTCCGTCGACGGCCACCGTCGCCTCTTCCGACCTCGTAGCTCCCAGCGGAGGGACTGTCTTGAACCAGACCGACAAGAGGGACACCTCGTTCGCCGACCTCGGCACGGCGTTGGAGGGTGTGGACCGCGACCGGCTGACGATCGTGCCCCTCTTCGCCGGCGACGACGCCGGGCTCACCGCCCATCTCGTGGTGTGGCCGCCGAACGCGCCGAGCCAGGCCTGTGTGCACGAGGACTTCGCCGAGGCCGCCCACATCGTCGCGGGCAGCATCATCGACGAGGACGGGACGGAACACGGGGCGGGCAGCCTGTGGATGCGCCCGGCGCACCATGTGCACCACCCGCGCGCCGGCACCGAGGGCGCCCAACTCGTCCTGTGGCGGGCGCCCGTACCCGCGTGAGGACCCCCTGGACAACCCGCGCACGTGTTGGGGCACGTGCGCGGGTTTCGGTACTCGGCACAGGTCCTGCGGGGCCGGCGACTCAGGAGCCGCGGGGCGGCTGGGTCAGGGCCGGGCGGCCCAGGAGCACGTGCAGGGCGAGGGCGATGTCGGCCACGGTCACCACGTCGGTGTCGGTGATGCCGACCATCTTCGTGGAGAAGTCCATGCCCAGCAGGCCCGCCGCGTCCCGGGTGTGGTTGCGGACGGTGGCCTCGGAGAGACCGAGGGCGCGGGCGGTCTCCCTGGTGCTGAGGTTGCTCTCCAGCCAGACGCAGAGGGTCTCGACGAGGTCGCGCTGATCCGCCCGTACGGGGCGCAGGCGCTCCTCCGCCCAGGCGGTGGGGCCGCCGTCCTCGGCCGCGGCCGCCATCAGCGCCGCGAAGTCGGGTGGCGTGGCGGGCGTGTCGGTCCCCGGGTCCGGGTCCGGGTCCGGGTCCGGGTCCGGCAGGGCGAGGATGTCGAGGGCGAGCAGCGTCAGGACGCGGTCGTTGGCGGAGCCCCGGAGGTCCAGGGAGAGGATCTTCCCGGCCCGGTTGAGGCGCTGCGTGACCGTGTTGCGGTGGACGCCGAGGCCCCCGGCGGCCTCCGTGTGCTTGAAGCTGAGGGCGGTCGGGAGGGTCTCCAGCAGCAGCTTCCGCTCGTCGCCGCGGCCGGGGAAGTGGTCCAGGAGCGGGGACATCAGGGCCGCCGCCCAGGCCTTCGCCGCCCGCCTGGGCAGGAGGGGGGCGAACTTGGCCTTGGAGCCGCCCAGCCGGACCCGGTGCGGGGTGCCCGCCGCGTCGCCGACCGCCGTCAGGGCCTCCAGATAGCCGACCGCGGTCTCGGCGAGCGCGTGCGGTCGGCTCTGGCCCATCAGATGACCCTCGCGGGCGGCGATCATCTCCTTGAGCACCGTCTCGACCCGGTCGCCCTCCCGGGCGGGGTCGAGGATGAGGATGTGCTTCGGCTTGCCCGGGCACGGGGCCACGATGGCCTCCTCGGCCAGGGCCCGCTCGCACCAGCTGAGGGTTGCCTCGCGCTCCTGCGGTCCGGTGTCGACGACGAAGACACGGGCGGAGTCGGTGTCCAGCAGGGCCTGTGCGGCGCCCGTGTAGACCACCTGCGCCAGAACCGTTTCTCCGCGCATGAGCAGCTGGAACGCGGCGTGCCGCACCGCCCGCGGGGTCCGGGTCCTGGCCTGGTGCTCGCGGCGGGCCTGGTCGCACAGTCCGAGGAGCTTCGCCGCGTGCTGGATCAGGGCCGTGGCCGCGCTGTCGAAGGGTTCGTGGGAGGCGATGGCCAGCCGGGCCTCGTCCTCGCCGCCCGGGGAGCCCGGGGAGATCGACACGATCCGGGTGTGCATGGCGCCGCCGTGCGCCTCGGGTGCGCCGTGCGCGCTGGTGATGACGGCGTGGGCCAGGCCGGCGGGCGCGCTGTCGGGCGCCGCCGCGAGGACGCCGCGCCGGGCCGAGCTGACGAGGACCTCGGCGTCCAGGGCCACCGAGAGCCAGTCGGCGATGCGCCGCGCGGCCGTGGGGTCGGCGAGGCGGGCCGGGAGCCGGTTGAGGAGGCCGTCGAGGTGCTGGACCTGGCGCTCCGCGAACTGGACGCGCCGCAGCCGTAGGTCCTCGTTGACGTGGTCCCAGGCGGTGGTCTCGGCGGAGGTCGCCAGCAGGGGCAGTTCCGCGCGGTTCGCGGCGGTGAGGGTGGCGTCGGGAAGGGCGCGCAGGTCGTGCCCGGGGGTGCCGATCACCAGGCCGGCCGCCTTGCGCCGGTCCAGAAGCCGGATCAGGTGGTCGAGCGCGCGCAGCTGGGCCGGGGTCGGCCGCGGCGTGTCCAGGGTGACCAGGAAGAGTGTCCCGTCCTCGAACGGGGGGTCGGCCGCGAGGTCGCCGAGCGTGTGCGGGGCCTCGGTCAGTGGCCTGGCGACGACCTCGGTGACCCGGGTCGCGCCGTGTCGGGAGGCGTGGCCCGGCTGGAGGAACCTCAGCCGCAGCTGCTGCTCGTTGATCAAATAGTCAAGGGTGGGCAACTGCGCCGTCCCTCCCCGGTCACGCACGTGGGTGCGCGGGACGCTCAACTCCACCTGCTGTGTTCGCTCTTGTCATACGTCTTGTCATACGTGGTGTGCATTCGGCAGCGTAATGGACGGACGATACGACCGGCACATCATCCTCACGGGCCACCCGCACCCCTTCCGCACATGTGTGAGGTGCGCGTCCCCGGCGGCGGACCTACCGTCGAAGGCATGCCACTGCACCGATGGGACAGCGACGCCCCGCAGGACGCCGGGCGCGACCGGCACGACGGGCACCGGCTCGCCGTGAACCCCTTCTACGGCCAGGCCAATCCGGTGGGCGGCATGACCGAGGCCCCGCCCAAGCACCGGCTGCCCGAGGCGCCGCTGGCCCCCTCCACCGCGTACCAGCTCGTCCACGACGAACTCATGCTGGACGGGAACTCACGGCTGAACCTCGCCACCTTCGTCACCACCTGGATGGAGCCCGAGGCGGGGGTGCTGATGGGCGAGTGCCGGGACAAGAACATGATCGACAAGGACGAGTACCCGCGCACCGCCGAGCTGGAGCGGCGGTGCGTGTCGATGCTCGCCGACCTGTGGAACGCGCCGGATCCGGCCGCCGCCGTCGGCTGCTCGACCACCGGGTCCAGCGAGGCCTGCATGCTCGCCGGGATGGCCCTCAAGCGGCGGTGGGCGAAACGGAACACGGACCGCTACCCGTCGGCGGGGGCCCGGCCCAATCTGGTCATGGGGGTCAACGTCCAGGTCTGCTGGGACAAGTTCTGCAACTTCTGGGAGGTGGAGGCCCGGCAGGTGCCCATGGAGGGCGACCGGTTCCATCTCGATCCGGCGGCGGCCGCGGCGCTGTGCGACGAGAACACGATCGGGGTGGTGGGCGTCCTCGGCTCCACCTTCGACGGGTCGTACGAGCCGATCGCCGAGCTCTGCGCGGCCCTCGACGACCTCCAGGAGCGGACGGGGCTGGATGTGCCCGTGCATGTCGACGGGGCGTCCGGGGCGATGGTCGCGCCCTTCCTCGACGAGGACCTGGTCTGGGACTTCCGGCTGCCGCGGGTGGCGTCGATCAACACCTCCGGGCACAAGTACGGGCTGGTGTATCCGGGGGTGGGCTGGGCGCTCTGGCGCTCCGCCGCCGAGCTGCCGGAGGAGCTGGTGTTCCGGGTGAACTACCTGGGCGGGGACATGCCCACCTTCGCGCTGAACTTCTCCCGCCCGGGCGCGCAGGTCGTGGCGCAGTACTACACGTTCCTGCGGCTCGGGCGGGAGGGGTACCGGGCCGTGCAGCGGTCGACGCGGGACGTGGCGACCGGGCTCGCGGAGGAGGTGGCGAAGTTCGGGGACTTCCGGTTGCTGACCCGGGGTGACGAGTTGCCGGTGTTCGCCTTCACGACGCAGGAGGGGGTCACCGCGTTCGACGTCTTCGACGTGGCGCGGCGGATGCGGGAGCGGGGGTGGCTGGTGCCCGCGTACACGTTCCCGGAGAACCGGCAGGATCTGTCCGTGCTGCGGGTGGTGTGCCGGAACGGGTTCACGACCGATCTCGCGGGGCTGTTCCTGGAGGATCTGGGGCGGCTGCTGCCCGAGCTTCGACGGCAGTCGGGGCCGGCGGTGCGGGACAAGGGGGCGGCGACGGGGTTTCACCACTAGGGCGGCGCCCGCGCCCCTTGCGGGGCCGGCCTCACTTGCTCAGGCGGGCGAATCTGCGGACCGCCAAGGGGAAGAAGACCGCCAGCAGGGCCAAGGGCCAGGCGATCGCCGTCCAGAGGTGGGAAGCTTCGGCACCCGGGGTGCCGAAGAGGTGGCGTACGGCCGTCGCCGTGTGGGACATCGGGTTCCAGTCGACGACCGTGCCGAGCCAGTCGGGCATGGAGGCGGGCGTGGCGAGGGCGTTGGAGAGAAAGCCGACGGGCCAGACGAGGATCTGCACGGCGGTGAGGAGTTCGGGCCGGCCTGCCAGCATCGCCAGGTGGATGCCGATCCACAGCATCGCGAAGCGGAAGAGCAGCAGGAGGCCGACCGCCCCGAGGAAGGCCGCGGGGCCGCCGTGCGCGCGCCATCCGAGGGCGAGGGCGACGGCCATGAGGACAGCCAGGCCCACCGCCGACTGGAGCATGTCCGCGACCGAACGGCCCACCAGGACCGCTCCGTTGGTCATCGGCATCGAGCGGAAGCGGTCGATCACTCCTTTGTTGAGGTCCTGGGTGACCGCGAGCATCGTGCCCTCCAGGCCGAAGGCCATGGTGAGCGCGAGCATGCCGGGGACCAGGTAGTCGAGGTAGTCACCGGTCACCCCGCGGCCGCCGCCGATCAGATAGCCGAACATCAGCAGCAGCATCACGGGGAAGACCAGCCCGACCAGCAACTGCACCGGTTGCCGTGCCCAGTGGGCGAGTTCGCGGCGGGTCATGGTCCAGGAGTCGGTCAGGGCGTGCACGCCCGCACCCGTGTGCGCGGTCGTCGCTGTCGTCGGTGTCGTCCGTGTCGTCGTGGTCATGCGCGTACGGCCTCCTTCGTACGGTCGTCCCCGGTGAGGTGCAGGAACGCCTCGTCCAGGGTCGGGCGGCGCAGGGCGATGTCCTCGGCCTCGATGCCCGCGTCCGCGAGGGCGCGTACGACCGCGGTGAGGGCCGTCATGCGGTCGGTGACCGGGGCGCTGATCCGGCGGCGGTCGGCGTCGACCGAGACGTCGGCCTCAGGGACCGGCAACAGGGCCGCCACGACGTCCAGTTGATCGGCGTCGCGCAGGACGATGTCGATGCGGTCGCCGCCGGTCAGGCGCTTCAGCTCGTCCGCCGTGCCGTCGGCGACGACCCGGCCGCCGTCGACCACGGAGATCCGGTCGGCGAGCTGGTCGGCCTCCTCCAGGTACTGGGTGGTGAGCAGGACCGTCGTACCGCCGCCGACCAGGGAGCGGACGGAGTCCCAGACCTCGGTGCGGCCACGGGGGTCGAGGCCGGTCGTCGGCTCGTCCAGGAAGAGCACCTCCGGTTCGGTGATCAAGGAAGCGGCGAGGTCCAGGCGGCGGCGCATGCCGCCGCTGTACTGCTTGACGGCCTTGCGCCCGGTGTCGCCGAGCCCGAACCGCTCCAGGAGTTCGTCGGCCCGTACCCGCGCGTGGCGGGCGCCCAGGTGGTAGAGGCGGCCGAACATCTCCAGGTTCTGCCGACCACCGAGTTCCTCGTCGAGCGCGGCGTGCTGGCCGAGCAGGCCGATGCGGAAGCGCACCTCCCGCGCGTGCGCGACCACGTCGTGCCCCGCGACCTCGACCCGGCCCGCGTCGGGCCGCAGCAGGGTCGCCAGGATCCTGACCAGGGTCGTCTTGCCCGCGCCGTTGGGCCCGAGCACTCCGTGCACGGTCCCGCGCGCCACGTGGAGGTCGAGCCCGTCGAGGGCCACCTTGCCGCCCTGGTCCCTCCTCTCGCTCTTGCCGCTTCTGCCGGCGTACCTCTTGCGCACTCCTTCGACAGTGATCGCCGTGTCCGCCGCCATCGGAACCTCCCCATCGGTCGATGTTCGCCTCACCGTTCACGCCCCCTCGGTAGTCAAAGTTGACTACAAGCATGACGGTAACCCTTGCGAAGCCGAGTGGTCAAACTTGATTAGCGGTCGTCCTCCGGATGCCGCTCCCCCGTCGCGTACGGGTTCTCCTCGCCCTCCGCGAGGACACCGACGAACGGCTCGCCCTCCCCGGCGAAGGTGTAGGCGCCTGCGCGGATGCGCTCGATGAGGCTGCGGGTCCACGCGGCGCCGCTGTCGGAGGAGTCGAGCCAGAAGTTCATGATCTCGCCGATGTGCCCGAACTGGGCCGGGCCCTTCTCCGGCGCGTAGTACTCGGTGATGCCCTCGCGCCAGGCGCCGATGGCCTTCACCCGCTCCTCCAGCAGGCCGAGCACCTCCGCACGGTCGAGGTCGACCATGAAGCCGAGCCCGGCCGAGAGCACGTCCGGCTTCTGGTGGTAGGTGGCGAGGGACTCCCGCAGCAGCGCGAAGAACTCCTCGCTGCCGGCGTCGGTGATCGTGTACTCCGTGCGGGGCGGCCCGCCGGCCGTGGAGGGGGCGATCTCGTGCGCGACCAGCAGTCCCTGTTTCGCCATCTGCTTCAGGGCGTGGTAGATCGAGCCGGGCTTGGCATTGGACCACTCGTGCGCGCCCCAGTACTCCAGGTCGTTGCGCACCTGGTAGCCGTGGGCCCGCCCGTGCTGGCGCACCGCGCCGAGCACGAGAAGACGGATCGCTGACATGGGCCCAGCGTAGAACCACGGGACGTCACCCCCCGTTCGCACCCTGCGCCTTCGCCACCAGTTCGAAGGCGGTGGCGCCGTCCAGCGACTCACGGATGACGTCGGCGTGACCGGCGTGCCGCGCGGTCTCGCGGATGAGGTGCAGGCCCAGCCAGCGCATGGAGACCCGCTCGTTCGGCGGGAACCACGGTTCGTTCGGCAGCTCGAAGGTGTCGTCGAGGCTGGGCACCGTACGCAGGAAGGACTCCGTCTCGGCGGCGACCTTCTCCCAGTACGCGAGCTGCGACTCCACGGTCTCGTCGCGGACGAGGGTGAAGCACTCGTGCCAGTTCGACTGGTCCCGCCGGACGGCCGGCTCCTCGCCCTTGGCCCTGGCGACCCACCACTGCTCGACCTCGGCCACGTGCTTGACGAGCCCGGCGAGGGAGAGCTCGCTGGCGCTCGGTCGGCTGGAGGCCTGCTCGTCGGTGAGGCCGAGCACCGAGCGGCGGAGGCCGCCGCGCTGTTCCGCCAGGAAGGCGAGCAGCGCCCCGCGCTCGTCGACCGTCTCCTCCGCGCGCACGTGCATGACCATGACCGTCTGCCTCTCGTCGGGCCCGGGGGCTCCGGTGAGCCCCTCTGACACAGACGAAGCTACGGGCCCTTGCGGTCAGGTTCTGTCCGCAAGGGCCCGGGAATTCGAAGAGCGAGAAACAGCGAGCCGGCGAGGAGCAGGGCCGGCGAGGAGCGGGCTAGAAGGGGAAGAAGCTCCGCTTGTGCTGGACCGAGATCCACTTCTGGGTGGTGAACGCGTCCACCACGGTCTCGCCGTTGAGGCGCCCGATGCCGGAGTGCTTCTCGCCGCCGAACGGCACGAGGGGCTCGTCGTGGACGGTCCCGTCGTTGACGTGGAACATGCCGGTGTCGATCTGCTTGGCGAAGCGCACGCCCCGCTCGATGTCCCCGGTGTGCACGGCGCCGCTGAGGCCGTACGGGGTGTCGTTGACGATGCGGACGGCCTCCTCCTCCTCGTCGAAGGGGATGAGGAAGACGACGGGGCCGAAGACCTCCTGCCGGAGGAGGGCGGAGCCGGCGGGGACGTCGGTGAGGACGGTCGGCTCGACCAGGTTGGCGGTCGTGGAGCCGTGCACGAGCGCGGTGGCGCCCTCGGCGAGCGCCTGCTCCACGACGGACTTGAGGCAGTCCGCCTGGGAGGAGTTGATGACCGGGCCGATGACCGTGCTCGGGTCGCTCGGGTCGCCGACCTTCAGGGACTTCACCTTGGCCACGAACTTCTCGGTGAACTCGGCCTGCACCGAGCGGTCGACCAGCACGCGGTTGGCGGCCATGCAGACCTGGCCCTGGTGGACGTAGCGCGAGAAGACGGCCGCGTCGACGGCGTAGTCGACGTCCGCGTCGTCCAGGACCACCAGGGCGCTGTTGCCGCCCAGTTCGAGGACGACGCGCTTGAAGTTCGCGGCGGCGACGGTGGCGACGTGACGGCCGACCTTGTCGGAGCCGGTGAACGAGATCAGCTTCGGGACGGGGTGCTCGATGAAGGCGTCGCCTATCTCGGCGATGTCGGTGACGACGACGTTGAGCAGCCCGCCGGGCAGGCCGGCCTCCTCGAAGACCTTCGCGACCAGGGTGCCGCCGGCGATGGGGGTGTTCTGGTGCGGCTTCAGCACCACACCGTTACCGAGGGCCAGGGCGGGGGCGACCGACTTCAGGGAGAGCAGGAAGGGGAAGTTGAAGGGGCTGATGACGCCCACGACACCCACCGGTACGCGGTAGAGGCGGTTCTCCTTGCCGTCGACCGGTGACGGAAGGATCCTGCCCTCGGGGCGCAGCGCCAGCTGAATCGATTCGCGCAGGAACTCCTTGGCGAGGTGCAGTTCGAAGCCGGCCTTCAGGTGCGTGCCGCCGAGTTCGGCGATGATCACCTCGGTGATCTCCTGCTCGCGCTCCTCGATGACCTTCAGGGCCTTCTCGAAGACCGCGCGACGCGCATAGGCGTTGACCTCGGCCCATTCCTTCTGGGCCGCCTGGGCGGCCCGGTATGCCTCGTCCACCTCGTCGACCGTGGCGATGGTGATCGACGCGAGCTTCGCGTCGTCGTACGGGTTGAAGTCGATGATGTCCCAGGAGCCGGAGCCCGGGCGCCACTCGCCGCCGATGTACTGCTGGGCCAGGTCGGTGAAGTAGGACGACATGTGATCCTCAATCAGTCGGCATCGATCAAGATTGATCACACGTCATCGTACTGGTGGGTAAAGGGAGTTGAGAGCTACTCGGGAGACTCTGTGAAGACTCTCAGGGAGGCCCGGAAGCGGTCCCGGGGAGCCCCGAGGCGGCTCAGGAGAGCTGGATCAGCCCTCGCAGCAGGTCCCGACTCTCGGACGGGGACGGGCTGTCGTCCTGGAGCCGCTTGATCGCCCGCTCGTACTGGGCGATGTCCTCACCCTTGTCCAGGTAGAGCGCGCTGGTGAGCTGTTCGAGATAGACGACGTCGGTGAGGTCGGACTCGGGGAAGCTCAGCACGGTGAAGGCCCCGCTCTCCCCGGAGTGGCCGCCGAAGCTGAACGGCATGATCTGGATCGTCACGTTCGGGCGCTCCGAGATGTCGATCAGATGCTGGAACTGCCCCCGCATCACGTCCCGGTCGCCGTACGGTCGGCGCAGCGCCGCCTCGTCGAGGACACAGTGGAACTCCGGGGCCCGCTCGGCCACCAGGTACTTCTGGCGCTCCATCCGCAGGGCGACCCGCTTGTCGATCTCCGCCTCGCTCGCGCCCCTCATGCCCCGGGCGACGACCGCGTGGGCGTACGCCTCGGTCTGCAACAGGCCGTGCACGAACTGGACTTCGTAGCTGCGGATGAGGTGGGCCGCCGCTTCGAGGCCGACGTAGGTGGGGAACCAACTGGGCAGGACGTCCGAGTAGCTGTGCCACCAGCCGGCGACATTGGCTTCCTTGGCCAGGGAGAGCAGCGAGGTGCGCTCGGCCTCGTCGGTGACGCCGTAGAGGGTCAACAGGTCCTCCACGTCACGGGTCTTGAAGCTGACCCGGCCGAGTTCCATCCGGCTGATCTTCGACTCCGAGGAGCGGATCGAGTATCCGGCCTTCTCCCGGGTGATCCCCTGCGACTCACGCAGTCGCCTGAGGTGCGAGCCCAGCAGCATCCGCCTCACCACCGACCCGCTCGATTCACCGGCGCCCACGTTCGTCCAGCCTCCCCAACTTCTCCAGGGGCCGCAGTCTGCCACTAAACCACTCCGATCCGCACTCGCCCGGTTACAGAAATGGAAAGTCTTCAACATCTGAGACGGATGAGACGGATGAGGAGAGAAGGGAGTGTGGCCGAGATGCGTCGCGAAGAACACCCCGCGGACACAGGAATCCGCCAGGAAGTCGCCAGCGAGTCGACAGGAGGTTGTCAGCGAGTCGTCAGCAGGTCGCCGGCAAGTCGTCATCCGCGGCCCGTTCGGAGGGAATCGGAGGGATTGAGGGGGCAGAAGAAATGTTCAGCAAGCGGTATGCGAAGGTCCAATTCGGGCGCGTGCACGTGCATCTGCCCTTGCATCTGCTGTGCGCATCAGAAACCATGGTCCCGCGCCACCGCTGCATCGCAACGACCGCGAACTCCCGGGAGTGCCTCGCATGGGGACGAATGGATCGACCATGCTCGAACCCTTACGGCAGGGACTTCCGCCACTTGATCCCGCGACCGTGTCGGACGCCGCGTCCTGCGCGTTGCCGCCCCGCTACGAAGCGGTGCGCGAGGCACGGCAGTTCACCCGGGGCACGCTCGACCGGTGGCGGCTGGACGAACGCTTCGACGACGTCTGCCTCGTGGTCTCGGAACTCGTCACCAACGCCCTGCGCCACGGTCTGACCACCGGCAACGGGGCGTGCCCGGCCCAGGACCCGCCCGTACGACTGCACTTGATGCGTTGGACCGAGCGGCTGGTGTGCGCCGTGCGCGATCCCAGTCACGACAGCCCGGTCGCGGGCGACTCCGAGGACTTCTCGGCGGAGTCGGGACGCGGACTGTTCCTGGTCGACTCGTTCGCGGACAGCTGGGGCTGGCATCCGCTGGGCGGCGCGCTCAACGGCAAGGTGGTGTGGGCGCTGTTCCAGGTGGAGCCGGTGCCGGGCCGCCCGTCCACCTGTCGATGAACCGCGGCGCTTTTCGGCGCCGCGGTTCTACGCGTGTCACACCCGTCGGGCCCGCCGACTTCCCGCCACCGGGCGGGTCCTATCCGACCAAGTGGTCGAACTCCCCGTCCTTGACACCCAGCAGCATCGCCTCGATCTCCGCGCGGGTGTAGACGAGCGCCGGCCCGTCGGGGAAGCGCGAGTTGCGTACCGCCACCTCACCGCCGGGCAGCCGGGCGAACTCCACGCAGTTGCCCTGCGAGTTGCTGTGCCGGCTCTTCTGCCAGGCCACCGCGTGGAGCTCGGTGAGCTCCGTCGCGGCCATGCCGTTGTACACGTCATCCACGCCGTACACGTCGTGGTCCACAGGTCGCTCCCCGGGGTGGTGCAGTAGTGCGCTGGATGCGCGTTGGCTCTGATGTGGCCGGTGTTGCCAGTGATTCCTTCGTTGCTAGTGGCGTCTGTGCTGCCAGTGGCGTCAGTGGTGTCCGTGTTGTCAGTGACACCAGTGATGCAGCAGTCAACTGCCCCGGATCATAGCTTTGTTCACGTGCAGATGCATGAGCGGATGCACGTGCACGCGGGGTGTCTTCCCGGTTACAGCACCAGAGAGACGTAGGACGGCGCGATCCTGTTCCATCCGGGCCCATATCTCTCCGTACGGCGTGTGGAACCGGGCGGTTCAGGGCGGGGAGAGGGTTCCGCGGATTGGCGGAAAAGGGACGGCCCCGGGGAGGCCGTGGAGCCTCCCCGGGGCCGGGTGGGGGTGGTGGTTCAGATGGTGCAGATGGTCCAGGTGGTACGGGTGGTGCCGGCATCGCCTGCGGCGCAGGTGGTGCGGGTAGTGCAGGTGGTGCGGGTGGGTATTCGGGTCGGTTCAGGCAGCGGGCTCAGCGCGTGGAGTACGGCAGGAGGGCCATCTCGCGGGCGTTCTTGATGGCCCGCGCGAGCTGGCGCTGCTGCTGCGCGGTGACACGGGTCACACGGCGGCTGCGGATCTTGCCCCGGTCGGAGATGAACCGGCGCAGCAGGTCCGTGTCCTTGTAGTCGATGTACGTGATCTTCGCCTGGTCCAGCGGATTGGGGCGGGACTTGGCGGGCTTGCGCTCGGGCTTGCGGGGCATGGCGGTCAGACCTCCAGGAAGGTGTCGAAGGGGCGCGGCAGCCGTTCCCAGGCGGCGCGACCCGCGGCGTACTCGGCGTCGGTGAGCAGGCAGGACTCCAGCAGGCGCTCGAGTCCGTCGCGGTCCAGTCCCGGGGAGGTGAAGACGAGGTGCTGGCAGCGGTCGCCGTGTTCCGGGTGCCAGTCGAGGGCGGCGGCGGCCCGGCGGACCGGGGGCACCATGTCCCAGGCGGCGTCCGGGAGCGAGGCGAGCCAGGGGCCGACCGACTCCACGCACAGGGCGCCGCCGGCGGCGTCCCAGTGGAGCAGGGTGTCGGGGCGCTCGGCCAGCCAGAACCTGCCTCGGCTGCGGGCCGCCGCACAGCAGAGGTCCTCCAGTGCCGCGTAGAGCCGCTCCGGGTGGAAGGGGCGGTGACGGTGCCAGACCAGGGTGGTGACGCCGTGTTCGTCCGCGTCGGTGGGGAGGAGGGCGGAGGCGGGGTGCTGGGCCGCGGCTGCGGCGTCCACGTCGAAGCCGGCGAACGCGGCGGCGAGCAGGGCCGAGGGGCGCCGCAGCGGCTGGCGCACGTCTCCGGGTGCGGGTGCGTTGTGGCTGTTCGCGCCCCGCGGCGGGGCCGCAGACGGATGCCGCCCCGCGCCCCCTTCGGGGCCTGCGGCCACCTCAGGAGCACAGCTTCCGTCACCGATGGGCACTCGCTGGGCCGTCGGGTGGAGTTGGGCCAGCAACGCCCTGTCCTCGTCGTCCGCGTCCTCCGAGTCCAGTACGGCGAGGACCGGGGCGTATTCGAGTTGGCGGGCGAAGGTGTCGGCGACCGTGCGCTGGTCGGTGGTGGCGGCGGCGAGGCCCCGGTCGGCGAGGTCGTCGCCGTTGCCGAGGTAGGGCAGCAGGAGGGCGGGGTCGACCGCCGTGATCACGGAGGTGAGGCGGAGGCCGCTGGCGGCGACCACCTCGGCCATGGCCTTCGGCTCGACCGAGTCCCAGAGTTCGACGACCGCGAGGCGGGTGAGGCCCGCGTCGGCGAAGCGCTCCAGTTCGGGGACGAGGTCCTCGCGCAGCGCGCAGCAGGCGCAGTCGTTCACGAGCGGGGTCTCACCGGTGGAGATGAGGCCCGCCGCGTCCCGGACGGTCCGGACGACCTTGGCGTCCGGACCGTCGGTCGCGGTGGAGAGGTCGTGGTGCAGCGCGACGCTGCCCGGGACCCCGGCGAGCAGCGCCTCGACGGCGGCCCGCCGGGCGTCGGCGTGCAGCCCGCCGACGATCGCGACAGACAGCTGGGTCACGTCGGTCAGCCTCGCTTCGTTCCGGCAGCGTCAGCCGCGCCGGTCGCGCCGACTGATCCGCTCGGGCCGGCCGCTCCGGCCTTCCCGGCGCCGTACCGCTTCTGGAACTTCTCCACGCGGCCCGCGGTGTCCAGGACACGTGCGGTGCCCGTGTAGAAGGGGTGGCTGACGTTCGAGATCTCGACGTCGACCACCGGGTAGGTGTTGCCGTCCTCCCACTCGATCGTCTTCTCACTCGTCATCGTCGAGCGGGTGAGGAAGGTGTGGTTCGCGGCACGGTCCCGGAAGACGACGGGCCCGTACGACGGGTGGATGTCCTTCTTCATCGGCGCCTCAGCGCTCCTCTCGGAAGTCGACGTGACGGCCCGCCATCGGGTCGAACTTGCGCAGCGTCAGCCGGTCCGGGTCGTTCCGGCGGTTCTTGCGGGTGACGTAGGTGTAGCCGGTGCCGGCCGTCGACCGGAGTTTGATGACCGGGCGGAGTTCGTTGCGTGCCATGCTGCTACCTTACTGAAAATGAATTCCATTTACATCACCTGATCGAGAGAGGTGCATCACCTTGTCCGCCCACTGCATGCTGACCGGCGCCCAGCCCGGCTTCGGCAACCGCATCTCGCACTCCCACCGGCGTACGTCCCGCCGCTTCGACCCCAACATCCAGTCCAAGCGGTACTGGCTGCCCAGCGAGAACCGCCATGTGCGGCTGCGGCTGAGCACGAAGGGGATCAAGACCGTGGACGTCATCGGCGTCGAGGCCGCGGTCGCGCGGATCCGCGCGCGCGGCGTGAAGATCTGAGGGGCTGAAGAGCCGATGGCGAAGAAGAGCAAGATCGCGAAGAACGAGAAGCGCCGGGAGATCGTCGCGCGGTACGCCGAGCGGCGGGCCGAGCTGAAGGAGATCATCCGGCGGCCGTCCGCCTCGGACGCCGAGCGCGAGGCCGCCCAGCGGGAGCTGCGCGCCCAGCCGCGCGACGCCAGCGCGACCCGCGTCCGCAACCGGGACCAGGTGGACGGCCGGCCCCGGGGGCACTTCCGCAAGTTCGGGCTGTCCCGGGTGAGCCTGCGGGAGCAGGCGCACGCGGGGTATCTGCCGGGGGTGCGGAAGTCTTCCTGGTAGGGGGTGGGTGACGGGGGCGGCCTGGGTCTGCCTGCCGCTGGGGCAGTCTGTCCCAGGGGTGCCGGGGCGTCCCGTCCTTCCCGGAATTCTCACAGTTCCCGGCCGTCTGGCGCCGAAGGGCTGCTGGTAGCTTGCCGCTGTCGCCGCGGCGACCGGATCCGGCCACAGCTTTGGGAGACCTCCAGTGACTACGGTGACCGCGGCGACCACCGCGCAGACGGCAAGGCCCGCGACCAGGACTTCCTCCGCGAGGAGGCGTATACGCGTCGTGGCCGCGGCGGCCGGGCTCACGGCCGCGCTCGTGCTGACCGGGTGCAGCGGCGGCAGTGACGACTCCGCGACCAAGGAGTCGTCCGCCGCCCCGAAGCCGTCGGACGGCGCGGACGGCTCGGACAGCGGCGGCTCCGGGGACTCCTCCGGCTCCGAGACCGAACTCCAGGGCAACTGGCTGGCCACGACCGGCGGCAAGCCGGTCGCCCTGTTCGTCAACGGCGGGGAGGTCGCCGTCTTCGCGGGCACCTCGGTGTGCAGCGGCAAGGTCTCCGACGAGGCGGACATGCAGATGATCAGCCTCAAGTGCCAGGACGGCAGCGACGACCGCACCGAGGGCATGGTGGACAAGGTGAGCGCCAAGTCCCTCACGATCACCTGGGAGGGCGGCGTCGGCGAGGAGACGTTCCGGAAGGCGGAGGGGTCGATGCCGTCCGGGCTGCCGACGGATCTGCCCACGGATCTGCCCACGGCGAGCGCGGGGTCGTAGGCCGGTTCGGGCGGGAGGGGGCGGGGGCGGGCGCCTCCGCTTCGGGCGGGAGGGGCGAGGGCGGGCGCCTCCGCTTCGGGCGCCGGGTCATCTGTCCGGGCCGGAGCCGTGGGGTCTTCAGCGGGCGGTGGAGCATGGGCTGCTCGGGCCCGGGCCGTGGGGTCTTCAGCGGGCGGTAGGGCTGTGAGGCTGTGGAATGGGCCTCGCTCGGCGGCCGGGTCGTAGATCATGTGTCGGACGGGCCGCGGAACCGCCGGGTTCGGTGGCCCGTCCGCACTTTCACACCGCCGCCGGCTGTGCCGTGACAGCCACGAACTCCACCGGGAACACCATGCGCACCGCTCCGACCGCCATCGCCGCCGCCCTTCTCGCGGCCCTCACCCTGACCGCCTGCAGCGGGAGTGACGGGGGTGACGGCGGGGACGACGGCAAGACCGGTGCCGCCGCCACCACCGAGAGCGCCCAGGAGGGCGCGTGCACGGCCGCGCGGGTCGGCTTGGAGGTCGGGCCCAGCAGCGCGGCACCGGCCGCCGGGGACGAGGGGGCCGTCCCGATCACCGTCACCAACAAGGGCGACGCGGCCTGCACGTTGAAGGGGCTCGCCGGGGTCGATCTGTTCGCCGGCGACAAGTCGTGGGCGCTCAAGCCGCAGGAGGGCGCGTCCGAGGACACCGAGGTGAAGCTGGCGGGCGGCCAGTCGGTGAGCTTCTCCATCACCTACGTGCGCGGGGTCGCCGGTGACGCGGAGAAGGGTGCCGCCGTGGACGAGGTGAAGCTGACCCTGCCCGGCGACAGCAAGGTCAGCAGCTTCAAGTGGCCGGACGCGGAGGTCGCGGTGAAGTCCGAGAGCACGTTGGAGGCGACGGTGGGGCCGTTCCTGCCGGTGGGCGACTGAGTTCTCGTTGCCACGCGTGTCGGCGGGCGACTGAGACGTCGGGGGCGTTCCTGCGGGCGGGCGCCTGGGTCTCGGGGCCGAACGGGGGACGCCGTCAGTGCCGAGGCCGGGCCGGGGCCGAGGCGGGGACGGTATCCGCGCCCCCGCCCGGGTCGGGGCCCTCGGGGGCCGCACGCGGAGCCGGCTGCTCCGACAGCGCCTGGGCGGGCCGGGGGCTTGGGGCCCGGGGCCGGGGCCGGGGCCGGGGCCGGGGCCTGGGCCTGGGCCTGGGACAGAGTGCTCGGGTCATCGGTAGGGCACGGGCCGGGCCGGGCCCTGGTCGGGTCATGAGTCCAGGCGCGGGGCACGACGCCGGGTACGGAGGGGGGACGAGTCAGGGTCGGTTCCCAAGGCGGCGTCGGTTTCCGGGGCAGTGTCCGGTACGGGTCATTCCGGTAGTCGAGGGCGGGCTCTGACCTGGGCGCGGTCGGCTGCTGCCGCGCCCTGTTGCCAGCCGGCGAGGTCGCTGACGCCTCGGACTCGGGTGGTCACCGTGTCCGGGAACATCCGGCTGAACTCGTCGTGGACGGCCACATCGCGGGCGGCGAGGACAGGCAGCAGGTCCTGGTCGGAGCCGCCCGCCCCACCCGCGCCCCCGGCCGCCGCCTCTGCCGCCCGCGCCTCGGCGACCTGGGCCTCGGCCACCGCCGCCAGCCGGTCGCCGATGCGGTGGGCGTAGGCGGCCAGGAACGACTGGCGGAAGGTCTTGGTCCGCTTGCGGCCGCCCTTGCGCTGGGCCGCCTCCGCCTTGGTCATGGCGGTGGTGGCCTGGACGAGGAGCGAGGTGTGCAGCAGCTCGACCACCTCCAGGTCGGCCTCGAACCCGACCACCGTGGAGAAGCCGAGGGCCTCGTTCCACACGGCCTCGCAGCGGTTGGCCCGGGCGACCGCGTCGAGAAGGATCGCCTTGGCCGTCTCGTACGGCGGGTCGACGCCGATCCGGCACGCGCCGGGCGCGTCCTTGCTGTGTGCGCGGGCCGCGAGCAGCGCCTCGTCGATGCTGTGCCGCGCCATCAGCTCCTGCGCCTTCGCGCTGAGCGCCTCCGCCTCCTCCGGGAATCCGGTCGCCTCCGCCTTCGCGAGGAGCGCGCGGATCCGGCTGAGCATGCGGGACTCGGGGTGGGGCGAGTTCTTGGCCGCGCCGGCCTCCCGCGGGCGGTCCAGGGGTTCGAGGGTGGGCAGGCGCAGGAGGAGGCGGTACAGCTCCAGGGCGGTGGTGGCCTGTGAGAAGCGGTCCGCGCGGGTGGGGTGCGCGGCGAGTTCCCTGATCTCGTCGAGCTGGGCGGCCCAGCGTGGGCCGGGAGGCCGGCGGCCGCCCGGCCGCGCGGTCCCGTGCTCCCCGGCGGCGGACTCGTGTTCCTCGACGACGAGGCGCGCGAGGAGCCGTACGTGCTCGTCCTCCAGCTCGCGCCGCGCGAACCGGACGACATCGGCGGGCTGCCAGCCCCGCCGCCAGGCCCCGGCGACGAACTCCCGCCCGCGCCGGGCCAGTTCGGCGCCGGCCGCCGGGTCGGCGGCGAGCAGGGAGGCGCCGGTGTCGAGAGCGGCGTCGGTGTCGGCGTAGAGCGCGGCCTCGAAGGCGCGGTCCACCGTGCTGGTCGTACTCACGTGTTCGATCGTGTCATGGGGTTGGAACTGCTTGGTGGCGTGCGTTCAGGAGCCCTTGAGTGAGCGGGGGTGAGTGCTGCTGGCCTTCGCCGTGTGGCCTGCCTCGTTGGCGGGTCGGTTTCAGTGGGGAACTGACGTTTGATCATCGAATGCGTGACCTTTTGCGGGTGGTGCTTCGTTTCCCATGGCGACAGGATCTTCGGGCGGGTTCGGAGGGGGTGACGGGGTGGGTGAGCTGCGGAGCATCGCGGAGCCGTTCGTCGTATCCGGGCCGTCCGGTGTGGCCATCCGCACCCGCCGCAAGGGCCTGGCGCCGGGCGATGAGAAGGTGCTGCGGCTGGTGGGGGCGCATCTGGGGTCGCTGGCTTCGCGGGATCTCAAGGCGCGCTGCCGGGACGGCCTGGCGCACTCCGTGAAGGCGTGGGCGGTGCGCAAGCGGGAGCTGACACCCGTCTCGTCGTCACGCTGGGCGGGCAGTATCACCAAGGCCACGCACGATCAGTGGGCGCTGGCCCGCCGCTGTCAGCTGGCGCACATCCAGAATCTGGAAGCGGGTATCCGCGCGATCGAGGAGCGGCTGGTGCTGCCGGTCGGGCAGAAGGGGACGAAAAGCGCGCCGGGGGGTTACCGGTCCAAGCGGGAGTGGCATGCGAAGGCGCGGCGGCTGCGGGTGCTGCAGGACCGGCTGGCCGCCGCGCGGGCCGACCGGGAGGCGGGGGTCGTGCATGTCGTGCGGGGCGGTAAACGCCTGGCCCGCACCCGGCACCACCTGGAGGCGGCCGGGCTGACGGAGTGCGCGTGGCGTGGGCGGTGGGAGGCGGAGCGCTGGTTCTGCCAGGCGGACGGTGAGTCCGGCAAGCGCTACGGCAACGAGACCATCCGCGTCAGCCCCGACGGCGAGGTGAACATCAAACTCCCCGCGCCGCTCGCGCATCTGGCGAACGCCCCGCACGGACGGTACGTCCTCACCGGCCAGGTCGCCTTCGCACACCGGGGCAGTGACTGGGCGGACCGTGTCGAAGCCAACCGGGCTGTCGCCTATCGCATCCACCTGGATGCGGGCCGGGGCCGCTGGTATCTGACCGCGTCCTGGCAGATCCCGCCCACCCCCACCCTCCCCATCGAGGCAGCGCTCGCCCACGGCGTGATCGGCATCGACATGAACGCCGACCACCTCGCCGCATGGCGCCTGGACACGCACGGCAACCCGGTCGGCCGACCGCGCCGGTTCCTCTACGACCTGTCCGGCACCGCCCAGCACCGCGACGCCCAGGTACGGCACGCCCTCACACGGCTGCTGAACTGGGCCCGCACCTGCGGCGTCAAGGCCATCGCGGTCGAAGACCTCGACTTCCAGGCCGAGAAGACCAGAGAGAAACACGGGCACAGGCGCCGATTCCGGCAGCTGATCTCCGGCATGCCGACAGGCAGGCTCCGCGCCCGGCTGACCTCCATGGCCGACACCACCGGTGTCACGATCATCGCCGTGGATCCGGCCTACACCAGCAAGTGGGGTGCCCAGCACTGGCAAAAACCGATGGCCGGCCCCACCCGTAGGACCACCCGGCACGATGCGGCCGGCATCGCGATCGGACGACGCGCCCAGGGACACCCGATCCGGCGACGGACGACACCGCCCCGTGCACACCAGAGCGATGCGCACGGGCATCGGACCGTCCAGGCCGACCGGCGTGCCCCTGGGCGTGAGGAACCCCGCCCCCGCATCCCCGGACCACGGACACGATCCGTGCCGCCGGACGCGGCGAGTACGCGGGCGACCAGGACATCCACAACCGTTCGGGATGTCCGCAGTGACCAGGCATGGGTCCAAGACTCACTCCTGCTCACTGAACAGGAACGGTAGGGCTGGCCCTACCTCCAGGACGCCCCTCAGGGGTCGTGTGTGGGCCGGGCGGAGACGGTTCGCTTGGGGCATGACCACGGTTGAGAGAGACAGGGCCTCCTCGGAGGCGGGCAGGGTGTCGGCGGGGGACGGGGAGGCGGCCGGTGTCGCCGTACGCGTACGGGGTCTGCGCAGGACGTACGGGGAGGTCGTCGCCCTCGACGGGGTGGACCTGGACTTCGGGGTCGGGACCTTCACCGCGGTGATGGGACCGTCGGGGTCGGGGAAGTCGACGCTGTTGCAGTGCGCGGCGGGGCTGGACCGGCCGTCGGGCGGGACCGTGCGGATCGACGGCGTGGAGCTGGCCGGGCTGAGCGAGAGGCGGCTGACCCTGCTGCGCCGGGACCGGATCGGTTTCGTCTTCCAGGCCTTCAACCTCCTCCCCTCCCTGACCGCCGCGCAGAACGTCGCCCTGCCGCTGCGACTCGCCGGGCGCCGCCCCTCGCGGGGTGCGGTGCGCGAGGCCCTGGCCAGGGTGGGGCTGGCCGGGCGGGCCGGACACCGGCCGGCACAGCTGTCCGGCGGCCAGCAGCAGCGGGTCGCCCTGGCCAGGGCGCTGATCACCCGGCCCGCGGTTCTCTTCGGGGACGAGCCCACCGGGGCGCTGGACACCACGACCAGCCGTGAAGTGCTCTGTCTGTTGCGGGAGTTGGTGGACCGGGAGGGCCAGACCACGGTCATGGTGACCCACGATCCGGTGGCCGCGTCGTACGCGGACCGGGTGGTGTTCCTGGTCGACGGGCGGGTGAGCGGTGAGCTGATCCGGCCGTCGGTCGAGGCGGTGGCCGCGCGCATGGCGGGACTGGAGCGGGCGGCGACGCCGGAACGGGTCGCGGGGATGGAGCGGGTCGCGGGGATGGAGCGGGTCGCGGGTGACGGGGTCGCCGGGGGTGTGACGTGCTGACTCTGTCGTCGTTGCGTACGCGGTGGGCCGCGTTGTTCGGGTCGTTCGTCGCCGTGATGGTGGGGGTCGGGGTGATGACGGCCATGGGTCTGGGGCTCGCGGCGTCGCTCGATCCGCCCGCGCGTGCGCCGGAGCGTTTCGGCTCCTCCCCCGTGGTGGTGGCGGGCCAGGACAGACTCACGGTGGAGGTCCGGCGGGGGCCGGGCACGGCCAGGGTGTCGCAGAAGCTGGCCCGTCCACAGCCTGTGGACAAGCGATTGCTGGCGGAGCTGCGGAAGCTGGGGCCGGTGACGACGGGCGCGGGCGGGACGGACACGACCGGCGTCGGCGCGGCCGGGGCGGACAGCGGCGGGGCGGCCACGGGCGGGGTGGACGCCGTCGGGGTGGACGCGCCCGTGACCGAGGTGCGGGCGGTGGTCGGGGAGCGGGCGCGGGTGCTGACCGGTGACGCCCGGCGGCAGGTGGACCCGTCGTACGAGCGGGACGCTCAGGCGCTGGTCGCCGTGAACTCGCTGCTGGGGACGGCCGGCGGGGTCGCCGCGTTCGTGTCGGTGTTGGTGACGGCGTCCACGTTCGCGTTCGTGGTGGCGCTGCGCAGAAGGGAGTTCGGACTGCTGCGGATGGCGGGGGCGACCCCGGGTCAGGTACGGCGGCTGCTGCTCGGCGAGGCCGTGGCGGTGGGGCTCGTGGCGTCCGGCGCCGGGTGTGCGCTGGGGGCGTGGGGGGCGCCGCTGCTGGTACGGGAGTTGGTGGGCGGCGGGGTCGCGCCGACGTGGTTCGCGGTGCCGGACACGGTCGTGTGGCCGTATCACCTGGCCTTCTGGACGGGGGTGTCGGTGGCCCTTGCCGGGGCGTGGGTGGCGGCGCGGCGGGCCGGGCGGATCGGGCCCGTGGAGGCGTTGCGCGAGGCGTCCGTGGACACCGGGGTGCTGCCGCTGTCCCGCCGGGTGATCGGGGGCCTGCTGCTGGTGGCCGGACTGGGGTTGCTGGCCTGGAAGGTGGGGACGGACCCCGCCGAGCTGCTGAAGCGGAAGACGTACACCACCCAGCCGATGCTGCTGATCACGGCCGTGGCCGCGCTCGCGCCCCTGCTCGTACGGCCGGTCGTACGGCTGGCGGGTGCCGCGCTGCCCGGGGCCGTCGGGCTGCTGATCAGGGAGAACGCGGCCACGTCCGTACGCCGTACCGCGGCCGTCGCCGCGCCGGTGCTGGTGACCGTCGCACTGGCCGGGTCGCTGCTGGGGGCCGCCGGGACGGTCGCCGGGGCGAAGGGCGCGGAGGCGGCGGCGCGGACCGGGGCGGACTTCGTCATCACGGGTGGGGCGGGGACGGGGCTGCGGGACACGGCGGTGCGGGGTGCCGTCGGGGACGGGGCGACGGTGGTCGGGTCCGCCTCCACCGCCGTGTACGTCGTGGAGGAGGGGACCGCGCTCGTGCGGTCCGAGGCGCGGGCGGTGACGGACGCGGCGGCGCTCACGTCGGTGTCGCGGTTGCCGGTGGTCGCCGGTGACGTGCGGGATCTCGATGACCGGTCGATCGTCGTGAACGAGGAGTGGGAGCGGCACGAGGTCGGCGAGAGCGTACGGGTGTGGCTCGGGGACGGGCGGCCGGTACGGCTGCGGATCGCGGCGGTGCTCGCGGAGGGGACCGGGGACAACGGGGCGTATGTGACGGCCGCGAACGCGGGTGGGGCGGTGGTGGACCGGGTCGAGGTGCGGGTCGCTCCGCGTGGGAGCGGGGTGGAGCGGGCCGGGGTGGCGGCGGCGCTGGAAGGGCGGTCGGAGCGGGCCGGCTGGACGGTGCGGTCGGCCGGGGAGTGGCTCGCGGCGAACCGTCCCGGCACGAAGGCGCACACCCGGCTGGGGTTTGCGGTGGTGCTGGGCATCGCGCTCGTGTACGCGGGGATCTCGCTGGCCGGGACGTTGCTGATGGCCACGTCGGCGCGGGGCGCGGAGTTGCGGTCACTGCGGCTGGCGGGGGCGACGCGGGGGCAGGTGCGGGCGGTCGTGGTGGGCGAGGCGCTGGCCGCGATCGCGGTGGGCGCGCTGCTGGGGGTCGCGGTCACCGCGGTGAACCTGGCCGGTGTGGCGGGGGCGTTGGGTGTGCTGTCGGCGCCGGTGGGTGTGACGGTGCCGTGGGAGGTGCTCGGAGCGTGCGTGGGGGCGTGCGTCGGGGTGGGTGGGGTGGTGGCGGTGGCGAGCGCGGGGGTGAGGTAGCCGGGCGCGGGAGGGGGGTGGGGGTGCGGGAGGGGGGTGGGGGTGCGGTTGAGGGGCGTGCGCGGGTCGGGTGTGGCTGGGCGCGCCGTTCCCCGCACCCCTTGCGGGGCCTAGCGTGGTCGGCATGGAGCGGGTGTCAACTTCGGGTTGACAGCTGGAGAGTGTCAACCTACGGTTGACACATGACGACGAATCCTCGAGTCACCTCCTCCATCCGTCTCGACGAACTCATCGAAGCCATCAAGAAGGTGCACCCGGAACCGCTCGACCAGCTCCAGGACGCGGTGATCGCCGCGGATCACCTCGGTGACGTGGCCGACCATCTGATCGGCCACTTCGTGGACCAGGCCCGGCGTTCGGGCGCGTCCTGGACGGACATCGGCCGGAGCATGGGGGTCACCCGGCAGGCCGCGCAGAAGCGGTTCGTGCCGAAGGCCGAGAACGACCTCGACGCCAGCCAGGGCTTCAGCCGCTTCACCCCCCGCGCCCGGAACGCGGTCGCGGCCGCGCACAACGAAGGCAAGGCCGCCGGCGCCGTCGAGGGGCTGCCCGCCCACCTCGTCCTCGGGCTCCTCGCCGAGCCGGACGGGCTCGGGGCCAAGGCGCTCGTCGCCCAGGGCCTCTCCCCGGAGGCCGTACGGGACGCCGCCACCGCCGTCCTGCCGCCGGCCGCCGCCGAGGTCCCCGAGCTCATCCCCTACGGGCCCGACGCCAAGAAGGTCCTCGAACTCACCTTCCGCGAGGCCCTCCGCCTCGGCCACAACTACATCGGCACCGAGCACATCCTCCTCGCCCTCCTGGAGTTCGAGAACGGGCAGGGAGTGCTCAGCGGCCTCGGCGTCACCAAGGAGGCAACAGAGGCGAACGTGACCGAAGCCCTCCAGGCACTCCAGGCCCTCATGCAGGAGCAAGAGCAGGGCCGGGGCTAGGGCCAGGGCCAGCAGGACGGCAAGCAGGCAGAGGGGCCGGGGTCGGCGGGCGTGCGGTGGGTCGGGTCGCGTCGGCCGGTCGTTGTCAGACCCCCCTGTCACACTCGCACCCATGACCGACCGGTGGGTGCTCGCGACGGCCGAGGACGGGGGCGTGGAGATCGCCCCGCTCGGCGCCGACGGGCTGCTCGCGGGGGCGGTCACGCGGGAGCCCGACCTCGCGGAGGCGGTCCGGCGGCGCGGACCGCAGGTGGGGCGGTGGGTGTGGCGGTCCACCGGTGAGGTGTATCCACGGCTGCTCGCCACGGGGGTGCGAGTGGAGCGGTGCTACGACATCGAGGACGCCGAGACCCTGCTGCTCGGACATGAGGGCCGGCTCGGCGAACCCCGCTCCGCCGCCGCCGCGCTCGCCCGGCTCCGTCGCGCCCCCGTCCCCCCGGACCCGCCCCAACGCTCGGCCGACCCCGGCGCCCAGCCCTCCCTGTTCGAGCCCCGCCCCGTCCACGTCCCCCTCGCCGACCTGGTCGAGGTGTACGCGGACCAGCAGCGGCGGCACGACGCCACCGCCCACCCCGACCGGATGCGGCTGCTGACCGCCGCCGAGTCGGCCGGGATGCTGGTCGCCGCCGAGATGAACCGGGCGGGGCTGCCGTGGCGGGCCGACGTCCACCGTGACGTGCTGCACGAGATGCTCGGCGAGCGGTACGCGGGCGGGGGCGAGCCACGTCGCCTCGCCGAACTCGCCGAGGAGGTGTCGCAGGCGTTCGGACGGCGGGTGCGGCCCGATCTGCCCGCCGATGTCGTCAAGGCCTTCGCCCGGGCCGGCATCCGCATCCGGTCCACCCGGCGCTGGGAGATCGAGAGCCTCGATCACCCGGCGGTGAAGCCCCTCCTCGAATACAAGCGGCTGTACCGGATCTGGGTCGCCCACGGGTGGTCCTGGCTCCACGACTGGGTCCGCGACGGCCGCTTCCGCCCCGAGTTCCTCGCGCACGGCACGGTCACCGGACGGTGGGTCACCAACGGTGGAGGCGCCCTGCAGATCCCGAAGGTGATCCGCCGCGCCTGCGTCGCCGACCCGGGCTGGCGGCTCGTCGTCGCCGACGCCGACCAGATGGAACCCCGGGTACTGGCCGCCATCTCCCGCGACCCCGGGCTGATGGAGGTCGCGGGCCGCCCCACCGACCTCTACCAGTCCGTCTCCGACCGCGCCTTCTCCGGCAACCGCGAGCACGCCAAACTCGCCGTGCTCGGAGCCGTGTACGGGCAGACGTCCGGGGACGGACTCAAGAACCTCGCCGCGCTGCGCCGACGGTTCCCGCTCGCCGTGCGGTACGTCGACGACGCGGCCCGCGCGGGCGAGGAGGGCCGGCTCGTACGGACCTGGCTCGGGCGTACGTGCCCACCGGCGGTCGGCGCCTCGGACTCGGCCGGCGACGAGGCGGGCCTTCCCCAGGACGACGGTGACCCCGACACCCGGGAGCGTGCGCAGGGCGACGAGTGGGTGCCTGGGTACGCCTCCACCAACTCCCGCGCCCGGGGCCGTTTCGCCCGTAACTTCGTCGTCCAGGGCAGCGCCGCCGACTGGACCCTGCTGCTGCTCGCGGCCCTCCGCCGCGCCCTCGACGGCATGGCGGCCGAGCTGGTCTTCTTCCAGCACGACGAGGTGATCGTGCACTGCCCGGAGCGGGAGGCGGAGGCCGTGGTGAGGGCGATCCGTGAGGCGTCGGAGCTGTCGGGGCGGCTGGCGTTCGGAGAGACGCCGGTGCGGTTTCCTTTCACTACGGCGGTGGTGGAGTGCTACGCGGATGCGAAGTGAAGGGGGCGCGTGCGGGGGCGGGCGGCGCGCCTTCCGGGGTGGGGCGTCCGGCGGGCGGCGGCTGCGGGAGCGCTGGGGTTGGTCGCGCAGTTCCCCGCGCCCCTAGAAGGCGGCTGCGCCGCCATTCGGCGCGCGGTGCTTCAGTAGTTCTCTCAGGTCCGTCGCCACCGTCGAGTCCGTGTCGTCCAGGATTTCCTGGGCGCGTTCCCATTCCTGGTAGGCCTCCTCCTCATGGCCCCCGGCGCGGAGCAGCAGCCCTCGCTGGTGCCGGGCCAGGCCCACCGCGTACTGGTCGGCGCGGCGTTCGGCGAGGTCGAGCAGGACCGCGCACTCCTGGGCCGCGCGGTCCGGGCGCCCGAGTTCGCGCAGGGCCCGGACCAGGCCGAGCCGGGACTTGGACTCGCCCTGCCAGTCCTCGTCGTCGCCGAGGATGCGCAGGCTCTGCTCGAAGTTGCGTACGGCGGCGGCCGGTTCGCCGAGGCGGAGGTGGGCGTAGCCGATGTTGCAGTGCGCGGTGTGCCGTACGACGAGGCTGTCGGCGATCTCGCCCAGCGCCAGACTCCGTTCGTGGTGGGCGATGGCGGCGCGCGCGTCGGTGTGTTTGTACAGGTTGCCGAGGTGGCTGAAGGTCACCGCCTCGCCGTAGGGGTCGCCGAGCTGCCGGGACAGTTCCAGGCTCTGGCGGAGCGTCTCCTCGCTCTCCTCGTACCGGCCGAGGCTCGCCAGGACGAGCCCCCGGTTGTTCAGGCACCGCCGTACGCACGACACCACTCCGAGGCGGCGCCACAGCTTCAGGCCCTCGTCGTTGAGGGCGAGCGCCTCCGAGGCCCGGCCGGACATGAAGTGCAGCCCCGCGCGATCGGTGAGGGCGAACGCCTCGGCCGCGTCGTCCCCGAGGGACCTCGCGACGTCCAGCGCGTGCCGTCCGAGCACGTCCAACTCGGCGAGCCGGCCGCCTCGGTGCAGATGGGGGAAGAGGTGGCGGACGAGGGTGGGGACGAGCGCCGCCGCCGGGCCGCCGTCCTCCCGGGCGCAGCGTTCCACCAGGGCCACGATGTTCGGGAGTTCGCGGTCGCCCCAGGCGAAGGCCGCCTCGGCGGAGGTGAGTTCCGGGGGCCCCGGATCCGGCACGGGGGCGGTGGTCCGCAGGCGTTCGTCGCGCTCGTAGCCCGGCGGGAGCATCACCAGCAGGCTCTGCCGGGCGTGTCCGGCGTACCAGCCGAGGGCCTGCTGGACGGCCTCGGAGGTGTCGGCCGGGTCGGCGAGTTCGCGGGCGAAGTGGCGTACGAGGTCGTGGGGGACGTAACGGCCGTACGTCGTCTCCTCCAGGAGGGCCACGTCGACGAGGCGGTCGAGGGCGGCCTCCGCGCGGAACTCGTCGGTGCCGGTGAGGCGGGCGAGGAGGGGCGCGCCGTAGGCGGGCAGGTCGAGGGCGCCGATGCGGCTCAGGACGTGGGCGGCGTCGCGGTCGGCCTCGCGGTGGGAGGCGCGCAGGGCCTCGTGGGCGACGGCGAGGGAGCGGCGGACACTCAGGTCGTCGTATTCGAGATGCTGCAACCGCCCCTCCGTGGCGGCCAGTTGGCCCGCGAGAGCATCCGGGGTGAGGGCGCGCCGGGCGGCGAGGCGGGCCGCGACCACGCGGAGGGCGAGCGGGAGGCGGCCGGTGAGTTCCACGAGGGGGTGCGCGGCGTCCAGGCCCGCCGCGCGGCCCGAGGCGGCCCGCAGCAGGGCCACGCTCTCGTCGTCCGACAGCGGGGCGAGCGGGAAGCGGTGGGCGCCGTCCAGCGCGGTGAGGGGCGAGCGGCTCGTCACGATGACCGCGCAGCCGGGGCCCGCCGGGAGGAGGGGGCGCACCTGGGCGGCGGTCGCGGCGTCGTCCAGGACCATCAGGGTGCGGGTGGGGGCGAGGGCCGAGCGGAGCGACGCGGCGGCCGCGTCCGGGTGTTCGGGGATACGGCGGGGGTCGGTGCCGAGATCCCGCAGGAGGGCGGCGAGGGCCTGGGCGGGGGTGAGGGGGGTCATGCCCGGGGTGGCGCCGTGGAGGTTGATGTACAGCTGGCCGTCGGGGAAGTGTTCGGCGAGTTCGTGAGCGAGGTGGAGGGCGAGGGCGCTCTTGCCCACGCCGGCCATGCCGCTGATGACTGCCGTGGCGGTCCCCTTCGGAAGCGGATGGCGCCTCGGAGCTCGGGGGGCGCTGGTGGTGGGCGAGTGCGCATCGTCCGCGGCTGGTCGCGCCCACGCGGCGGTAGCCGCAGATTCAATGCCGCCCCGCGCCCCTGAAGGGGCGCTGACGGTCGGGTCGAGGACATGGCGCAGCTCCGCCAGCGCATCCCGCCTACCCGTGAAATGGGCTGGTGGGGGCGGGAGTTGGGCGGGGCGAGGTGAGGGATCGGTGGGAGTGGATTCGAGAGGCGGGCCCTGCGTGTGTTCCTCGGGTTCCCGCAGGATCTCCACGTGGGCCTCGCGGACGGCGTGGCCCGGCTCCACACCGAGTTCGTCGAGGAGGCGCGCCCGGAGGTCACGGTGGACGGCGAGGGCCTCGGCCTGGCGGCCCGTGCGGTGCAGGACGAGCATGAGGAGCCGGTGGAAGGCCTCGCGCAGGGGGTGTTCGGCGACGAGGGCGGTGAGTTCGGGGGCGAGGGCGCCGAGCGCGTGCGCCCCGGCGGGTTCCGTCTGCGCCCTGGCGGCCGCAAGGTGGAGTTCGGCGTCGTACCGGCGCTCCAGCAGCAACAGCCGTGCCTCCTCCAGGCGTTGGACGAACGCCTGGGCGCGGAACTCCTCGACGGGCAGTCCGCCGAGCGGGGCGCCCCGCCAGAGGGCGAGCGCGGCGGTGGACTCGCGTACGGTGCGGGCCCAGTCGCGCTCGGCGTGTGCGGCACGGGCGGCGCGGGCGTGGGCCTCGAAGACGCGGACGTCCAACTCGCCCTCGTCGACCCGCAGCAGATAGCCCGGCGGGATCGCGCGCAGCCGCTCGGGGTCGTCCAGCAGCCTGCGCAGCCGGGTCACGTGGTTCTGCAGGGAGGCCTGGGCGGAGGGCGGTGGCGCCGCGTCCCACAGCACGTCCTTCAGGGTGTCGACGGAGACGACCCGACCGGGTTCGAGCAGCAGTGCGACGAACAGGGCGCGCATCTTGCCGCTGCCGACGGACCGTACGCCGCCACCGGGGCCGCGGCCGTTCGAAGGGGCGCCGCCGGAAGCCATGGCCCCTCCGGGCGCTTGGGCGGCATCCGCGTCCGCGTCCCCGGCCCCGGCCCCGGCCCCGATGCCGGTTCCGTACAGAACCGGCGGACCGAGCAGTCCGAACCGCAGCCCGTCCCGCATAGAACCCGTCCGCTGCCTTTCCGCACCGTCGTTCCGGGCCCGCCCCGCGGCGACCTGCCGCCGCCTCCCGTACGGCTCCCCGTGGAACCGTTGGGCTCATGTTAGCGATCCGTTGGCGGGACCTGATGTGATCACTTCATCGGATCCGGCGACGACGGCGCACGCGTGAGACGCGTAGCTCGGGGGAGTGCCGCCGCCGCCGCCGGATCCGGGAACCGCACAAAGCGCTGTGCCCCGGTCGGTGGAGGTGAACGACCGGGGCCTTCGTGTGTGCGGACGCGGCAGCGAGCGGCAAGCGACTGGCAGCCGTCGCTTGGCGTCGACGGGCAGCCGTGCGGGAGCGGGGAGCGGCCGCACGGGTCGGCGAGCGGCCGTACGGGTAGGGAGGGGAGCGGCCGTACGGGTAGGCGAGCGGCCCCGGAGGGCCTCACGGGATCGGGACGCGGCCCTACGGGAACGGCGAGCGGCCCCGGAGGCGCGGCGGGCCGGCCGCCCTACAGGATCGGCGGGCGGCCCAGCCGTGTCAGGCGCCAGACCGTCCGCCAGCTCATCGGCCGGCGCTCGCCGCCCGACTCGCGCCAGCCCTCCGCGAAGCCGCCGAACCAGGCCTTCAGACCGCCGACCGAGCGCATCCGCAGCAAGGTGATGAGGACCCACACGCCCAGGTGGACGGGGATGAGCGGGAGCGGGAGGCGGCGGCGGGCGAGCCAGACGCGGTTGCGGGCGTTGACGCGGTAGTAGATGGCGTGCCGGGCCGGTGAGGTCTTCGGGTGCTGGAGGAGCAGTTCGGGGGCGTACAGCACGGTCCAGCCGGCGTCGAGCGCCCGCCACGCCAGGTCGGTCTCCTCGTGCGCGAAGAAGAACTCGGCGGCCCAGTCGCCCGTCTCGCCGAGCATGGCCATCGAGAGGGCGTGGCCGCCCCCGAGGAACCCGGTGACCGGGCCGCCGCGCATCGGGTCCTTCGCCCCGACCCGCGGTACGTGCCGCCGCTGGGTCTCGCCGTGCTCGTCGGCGATCCGGAACCCGACGATGCCGAGGCGGGGGTCGGCGGCGTACAAGTCCCGTACGCGGCGCAGCACATCGGCGTCGACGAGCAGACCGTCGTCGTCCAGTTCGACGACGACGTCGATGTCACCGAAGGCGCGCAGCCGTTCCAGGGCGACGTTCCGACCGCCGGGGCAGCCGAGGTTCTCGTCCACCTCGATGAGGGTGACCTCGCCGGGCAGGTCGAGCCGTTCGGCGAACTCGGGGAGCGGGCAGCCGTTCCCCACGATCACGATGCGTTCGGGCGCGACGTCCTGCTTGGCCACGGAGGCGAGCAGCGCGTCCACCTCCGCGGGCCGATTGCCCATCGTCACCACGGCGACAGCGACCCGAGGCCCGGCCTCCACCACGACACCAACCCCATTCCGTCCACGGACCGCCGACGACGACCGGCGCGGCCGGCGACCGCCGACGCGCTTCCCGTCCCCCACCGACTGTTTACGGCCGGGATGCTAGTCGTTCACGCCGGAGACTTCGCATCGACTCCTCCACTTCGCCGCCCCGGCCCCGGTTCGTCACGCAGGTTCTCCCCCGCCGTGACACCGACTGCGGTCTTTCCGGCCACACTTGAGTACGCATCAGACCCGGCGCCCACGCCGGTCGTTCTCGGCCGTTCTCACCGCGCTCCCGCAGGGCACTGACAGCACTCACGGCGTACAACGCCTCCTCCGGGACGGGATGTCCGCATCCAGGCTTCCTGCATGGCGGAGCAGAGATGGCGGAGAGAGCTGCGCGGGTCGCGGGTGTGGCGTGTGCCGGTCATGACGCCGGAGGAGGCGTTCCGGTGGAACGCCGTCAAGCGGTACGTCCAGCCGCGCGCCGACCGGCGGAGCATCGGCCGGTACGGGGAACTGATGAGCGGCCGGTTCCTCCGGTACGAGGGGGCCACCCGGAGGCGGTTCCTGCATCCGCTGCTCGCCGACGCCGCGTCGATCACGGACGCCGAGCTGGAGGCCCTGCTCTCCGAGGGCTGGCGGCCCCGCCTCACCGCCGCGTGGCTGATGCGCTGATCCGCTGGGACTCGCTCGCCGGAGTGGGGAGCTACTGGACGCCCCCGATCTTTCCTCGGCAGGGTGCCGCAGCCGCCGTCGTACGCGGGACAGCCCGATCGGGCGAGACACCGGGTGCGCACGGCGAGGCGTCGGGACACCGGGAGCGCACGGCGAGGCGTGGAGAGGGCTGACCGCCGGCCGCGCCCCTCTCCCGCCGTGACGGGGCGTACAGCCCCCGGGCCCGGAGCGCGAGTCGGCGCTCCGGGCCCCGGTGCGGGTGCAGGCCTCAGGCCCGCAGCGGGTTCGAGCGGACCGCTGCCATCAGGTACCAGGCCGTGGCGCCCGTGTGCCGGTACGGGTAGTAGCCGAACCCGAAGCCCGTGTCGAGGGGGCTGCTGGCCGAGACGACGCCCGAGCGGCCCGGGAGGGCGCGGCCGCCGATGGTCTGGTCGGTGCCGAGGAGGTCCTGGGCGCGTTCGAGAGAGGCGAGGAGGCGCCGGGCGCGCTTCTCGTCGCCGCGTGCGCCCCGGTCGCGCAGGGCGAGCGCGAGATGGGCGGTGCCCTCGAACCAGACGCCGTTGCGGTTGGGCTTGGGCTGGAACTCGGCGATGGGCGCGTCCTCGTTCGCGAGGAGACTGGCCGAGCTGAAGGTCACGCCCTCGTACGACTGCCCGGCGGGGACGGTGCTGTTGCGGCGCTCGGCGTGGTCCGAGACGGCGAGTTCCCGGGCCGCCCAGTCGAGGGAGCGCGCGTACCGGTCGGAGTCGAGGGCGAGGTGGGTCCAGGTCTGGGTGTCCTCGGGGATCGGGGACTTGTTGACGGTGATGCCGTCGTTCGTGCCGGTGTAGAAGAAGCCGCCGGACGCGCCCCGGCCCGGCTCCCACATGCCCTTCACGAAGGCCTCGGCCCGCGCCCGCCGCCGCCACCACACCCGGTCGCCGGTGAGCCGGGCCAGCCGCCCGAACAGGCAGATCAGGTCGGTGTTGTGCTCGGTCGAGGTGAACGGCAGCTTCTCGTTCGCCCCGTTGACGCCGAACTTGTAGCCGCCGAGGGGCTCGTCGGTACGGCCGGTCCGCTCGATCCACTCCCCGATCCGCACGGCGGCGGCCAGGAAGCGCGGGGCTCCGGTCCGCCGGGCCAGCGCGCTCAGGGCGATACCCGCCCAGGCCATGTCCCCCACGGCCGTCCCCGTGAAGCCGAACTGCGTACCGACGTTGGCCGTCCCGTCCGCCCGGACGAACCCGTCCGGCTGTGGGACGCCGTCGTAGTAGACGTAGGGCCCGACGTTGTACGCCTGGCGCAGCCGGCCGTCGTCGTACGCCGGGTCGTGCTCCTGGGCGTAGATCAGCGCGTCCCCGAGCGCCACCGCCCGGGCCCGTCCGTCCTCGGTGCGCACGGCGAGGTGGGCGAGGACGGCGAGGGCGTTGTCGTAGGTGAAGGCCGTGCTGAACAGGCCCGCCTGGTCGGTGTAGCTCTGGGTCAGCCGGAGGTCGCCGTGGTCGGGGTAGGCGTCCATGGCGGCGGCGAGGAAGGCGTGCCCGCGCCGCGGAGCCGAGCCGCCGGGTGCGGCGGACGAGGATGCCTGCGATGCCGAAGGGGCCGGGGATGCCGCGTGGGCCGTGCCGGCGCCCGCGCCGACGGCGGTGAGGGCCGCCGCCGCGCCGAGGCCGGTGCCGGTGCCGAGGAGCCTGCGGCGGCTGAACGCGCGGGCTCGTCCGCCGGTGCTGCCGGTACTGCCCGTGCTGCCGGTGGTGCCGCTGGTGCCCGTGCTGCCGGTCATGGGTCTCCCTTGGAGATACGAGGGGCGGGTGCGAGGGGTGGGTGAGAGGTGGGCGCGAGGTGCGAGTGCGCGGGGCAGGTGGGAGGTGCGGATGCGGTTGGGTGCGCGCCCGGAGTCGGTTCTGAGAGCGCTCTCAAGCGGATGGGGGCTCATTCTGCTGGCGCACCCCGCCCGGGTCAACGCCCGTGCGCGGCAAGGGAGGTGGGTGACCGGGTTGCGGAGGGGGCGCCCCGGCACCTCATGGGTGCGCGGGACGCCCGCGGGATCCCGGGCCCGGTGCGCGGACTCCGCCACGCGCACTCCGGGCCCCGGACCCGGAACCGCGAGGCCAGTCCTCCGCGACCCGGACCTCGCGGTCGTTCAGCGGTGCCGGACACCACTGTTCGATGCGGCCGGACAGGGCGGGGAC
Source organism: Streptomyces sp. ATCC 21386 (assembly GCF_018728545.1). NCBI lineage: Bacteria > Bacillati > Actinomycetota > Actinomycetes > Kitasatosporales > Streptomycetaceae > Streptomyces > Streptomyces sp. ATCC 21386. The sequence goes on along the minus strand of NZ_JAAVVL010000001.1, from coordinate 570,670 downwards.
AGGTGAGGGTTAGGAGGGAGCCAGTCACGGTAAGAGCGCGTACAACATTCCGTACGGCATCCGACGCAGCGCCGGGTACGCCCCCTTCACGCCCCCAGTAAGTCCGACTTGTCCGCTTCTGGGGTGTCGTCGCTCACTCCGTTCGCAGCGCCCTGGCCGTACCCGTCCGCGCCGCCCACCCCGCCGGCAGCAGCGCCCCGGACACCGCGATGACCAGCCCGCCCAGCGCGAGTGCGACGAGGACGGGCCCGTCGTACACGGCCAGGACGCTGTCCGGCAGGCTCATGCCGACGGCGTCGCCCATGAACGGCGTGACGACACCGTGCAGGACGATCCCGGCGGGGACCGCGACCAGCCCCGCGAGCAGGCCGACCCCGGCGACGGAGATGACGACCATGGTCACGGTCTGGCGGGGTGTCATGCCGAGTGCCTTGAGCACTCCGAGGTCGCGGACCCGTTCGCGGGTGTCGAGGACGACCGTGTGGAGGACTCCGAGCCCGGCGACCACGACGAGCATGAGCGTGAGCATCCCGATCAGCGCGTCCATGGCCACGATCACGCTGGAGGAGTTGGCGTCGGCGGCGCGGGCGAGGGCGGCGAGACCCGCGTCGTCGAGCGCGCGGTCGAGTGCGGCCAGGTACTGCGCCTGGTCGGTGCCCGACGTGGTGTCGACGTGGAACCGGCCTGGCAACGCCCGCTCCCCGAGCCCGAGTTCGGTGAGAGTGGCCGTCGAGGTGAGGAGCGCCGTCCCCCCGCCCTGGGTGAAGAAGGCCTCACCCACGACCCGTACGGTGGCCCGTCCGCCCTTCTCTTCGAGGGTCACCGTGTCCCCGACCCCGATACCGGCGGCCGTCAGGAACCGCCCGGTCACCACGGCCTGGCCGGGCCCGTCGAGCCACCGGCCAGAGACCAGTTCGGGCGCGCCCCACGCCGAGTCGCCCTCGTAGGCAACCACGGTCGTCGGCCCGGTGACCCCGGAGGCCGCTACCTGGGCCTGGGCGGTGCCGTAGAACCGTCGGGTGCCGTCCTGGGCCCGGAGCACGGCGGCCACGGCCTGCGGATCGGCCTTCTCCCGCCCGTCACTCGAACCGCCCGGCCCGCCCGGACCACCCGAACCACCCGGACCTTCCGGACCTTCCGGACCTTCCGCCGGTACGACCTCGGCGCCGGGCGGCCCCTGACCGCCGCCCGCCTCCACCACGACCGAGCCGGCCGAGTCGAGCATGCGGCCCTCCTGGACCTTGCCCAGTGTCAGCGCGAGCCCTACGGCGAAGGTGACGGACAGGGCGCCGAAGACCACCGCCGCGGCCACCGTCGCGGACCGGGCGGGCCGGACGACGGGATGCGCCAGGCCGAGCCGGACCGCCGGAGGCAAGGGCAGCCGCGACGTGAACAGCCGTGACAGCGACAGCCGTGACAGCGACAGCCGTCGCGCCGTGAACACCCCGCCCCGCCCTCGTCCGGCACCTCCGCCGCCCCGCACGGCCCGTCCGGACCCGCCCCCCACCGCGATCGCCTCCACCGTCCGCAGACGTCCGGCGCGCAGCGCGGGCACCACGGCGGACACCGCGACCAGCAGAAGCGCGGCGCCGGGCACGACGACGTCCACCCAGACGGGGATCCCTCCGGCCGACGCGCCGAACGCCTCCCCCACCTCGTGCAGCACCGGCCGGGCCAGCGCGTTGCCGAGCACCACCCCGAGGACGCAGCCCAGCGCCGCCGGCACCAAAGCCTGCGCCACGTACGCCCGTACGACCTGCGCGGGCGTGAAACCGAGCGCCTTGAGCACCCCGATCCGCCGGGTGGCCGCCCCCACGGCCCCACCGACCACGATCCCGATCACCAGCACGGACAGACACAGCCCGAGCACCCCGAAGGCGGCCAGGAACGGCACGAACGCCATCGCGTTCGCGGTCTCGTCCTGCCTCACCACCAGATACGACCGCACACCGCTCAACGCGCCCTCCGGCACGCCCGCGACGAGCGCGGCGCGAGCGGCGCCCATGTCGGCCTCGGTCGCGGCCTGCCGGAAGCGGTAGAGCATCTCGTACGCGGTCGAACCGCCGCTGACACCCGCGGTGTTGTCACTCGCGGCAGCGCCACCGGCGCGACCCGCCCCGCCGCCCGTGCCCGCCAGCGACTCCGCCTGGGCCGGTGTCACCCAGGCCTCGCCCGTGCCGGTCACCGAGCGGGCGAGGCCGACCACGGTCAGCGTCGGGGCGCCCGGCGCGTCGGGGACGGCCAGTCGGTCGCCCGGCCGGAACGGCCCGGCGTCGGGGGCCACGACGATCTGGCCCGGTCCGGTGGCCCACTCGCCCTCGACCAGGTCGATGACGTCGACGGGGCCGCCCGGTTCCTCCCGGCCGACGACGGTCATCGGTGGCAGGTCGACCCCGGCCGGCAGGAAGTCGGAGCCGGTGACCGTGCGGGGCCGTACGGAGACGGTCGGGAAGGGCCCGGCCACGGCGGTCACTCCGGGCGCGTCGGCGGTCGCCGCGAGCCGCGCCGCCGTCACCTTCGTCCCGTCGAACCGCGCGGTCAGATGCGCGCCGCGCTGCTCCGCGAAGGCCCGATCGAAGGGTGCCCGTGCGGCGACGAGCAACCCGACCGCGAGAACGGACGCGGTCACGGCCATCAGCGTCGTCAGCACCATGACGACGGTCCGCACCCGCCGCCGCCCGACCCCGGCCCGCACCACCCGCCCGAGCGCGCTCACCGGTCCACCGCCGCCGCGGCCGAGCCGCCGCCCAGGGCTCCGCCGGGGCCGGGGTGGGGGCGGGAGTGAGGGCCGGGATCGGGGCCGTTGTGAGGAACTTCCGCCGCGCCCCACGTCTGCGTATGGGCCGTCTCGCGCATGATCCGGCCGTCGACGAGTTCGACCGTCCGGTGCGCGCAGGACCGCGCCAGGTGCGGGTCGTGGGTGACGAGGACGATCGTCTGACCGTCCGCGTTGAGCTCGGTGAGGAGGGCGCGGACGTCGTCGCCGGACGCCGTGTCGAGCGCGCCGGTGGGCTCGTCGGCGAGCAGGAGTGCCGGGCGGTTCATCAACGCGCGGGCCACGGCGACCCGTTGTCGTTCGCCGCCGGACAACCGGCCGGGGTACGCGTGGGTGTGCCGGTCGATGCGGAGGTATTCCAGCAGGCCCGCAGCCCGTCGGCGGGCCTCGGCCCTGCCCAGGCCCGCCAACTGGGCGGGCAGCAGCACGTTGTCCACGACGGTCAGGTCGTCCAGCAGGTTGAAGAACTGGAAGACCATGCCGACCTTGGCCCGCCGGTAGCGCGCCGCCCCGGCCTCGCCCAGCCGGTCCACGCGTACGCCGTCGACCGTGACGCTCCCCGAACTCGGCCGGTCGAGCCCCGCGATCAGATTGAGCAACGTCGACTTGCCGCTCCCCGACGGGCCGATGACGCTCACCGCCTCCCCGGCCCGCACCCGCAGCGAGACCCCGTCGAGCGCCGGGGGCCCCTCACCGCCGTACGTCCTGCGCACCTCGCGGATGTCGATGACGGGCTCGGCGGCGGACGCCGTCACGCCGGGGTGGCGGTGACGGCTGGTCGGGGGCGGGGTCGGCGGCACGGGCACGGGGCCTCCTCAGGAGGGTGGTTGACGTGTGGCACCGACGCTAGGGACGGCCCCGCGCCCGGTCGTCCCCCACGACGGCGAACCCCTCTGCCGTACCGGACGGACCCCGCGCGCACGTCATCCCGGAGATGTACGCGGAGGATGTACCGCCCGTCCCCAGCAGGACGGATGTGACGCCCGCTGCCGCTTGCCAGACTGATCCCATGGGTGGTGGCGGGGAGACGCGGGGCGACGGGCCGGGGGCGCGATCGGCACGGGTGGCAGGGGCGGCACCAGCGCGGTCGACGGAGGAACCTGCGCCGGGCGACCCGCTCCCGGAGGCGCGGGCCACGGCGGACCCTCGTTCGCAGGCGCAGGCGCAGGCGCAGGATCAGGCGCAGCCGACGCAGGCCCAGGATCAGGCGCAGCCGACGCAGGCCCAGGATCAGGCGCAGCCGACGCAGGCCCAGGATCAGGCGCGGGCCGGCTCGGCGGGTGCGGTGTTCCGGCGGTGGGCGGCGGTCGCGCGCCGGTGGTGGGAGGATCTGCCCTCCCTGCTGCGTGCCGCGGCCCCGCCGCCCCGCCCGTCCCGGTGGGCCTGGACCGCCGATGCGTGCCTCGCCTTCCTCCTCGCCGCCTGCACGGTGATGGCCACGACGGCACAGGACGCGAGCGCGGGCGGGCGCCTGCCGCACAGGGTGCTGACACCGGCCCCGGGAGGCGGGCCGGTGCCGCCCGAGGCCCCGCCCCTGCCGGCACCCCCGTACCTGACGCAGGACCTCGGCGCGCCCCACGCCTGGCAGTTGCTCCTCGCCGCCCTGACCGCGCTCCCGCTGCTGGTCCGGCGCCGCTACCCGCTGACCGCGTTCTGGGCGGTGATCATCACGACGATGGTGTTCAACGAGCGTGCGGGGGCGGCCGAGGCGACCGGGTACACGTTCCTGACCTGTGTGGTCGCCGCGCACAGCGCTGCCGTCCACAGCCCGTACCGGCTGCGCGCGCTCGGCAGTCTGGTGGCGGGCGCCGCCCTGATCGCGGTGTTCGCCGAGGACAACTTCCCGTACGTCACGCCGGGCGTGATCCCGTTCCTCGTCCTGCTCGGCGTGGGGCTCGGCGCCAACGCGATCCACACCTGGAAGCAGCGGGTGCACGCTCTGCGGGAACAGCAGGAGGCAGCCACGCGACTGGCGGTCGAGCACGAACGCTCCCGGATCGCACGGGAGTTGCACGACGTCGTGACCCACCATGTGAGCGTGATGGTGATCCAGGCGGGCGCGGCCCGCAAGGTGATGGACGTGGCCCCGGGCCGGGCCCGCGAGGCGCTCCTCGCCGTCGAGACGGGCGGCCGTACGGCGATGACCGAACTGCGGCATGTGATGGGCCTGTTGACGATGTCCGACGAGGACCGTCCTCCAGCCGCCGGGCCCGCCGCCCCGGCCGGTGCGTGGAGCGGTCCGGCCCGCTCGGACTCCTGGGAAGATCCGGCCGGCGACGGCGAGTTGGCCCCACAACCGGGCCTCGATCAGCTCCCGGCCCTCGCCTCGCGCGTCCGCGCCTCCGGCGTCCCCGTGGAGCTGGTCGTCACGGGCACCCCCGCACCGTTGCCGCCGGGCGCCGACCTGGCCGCGTACCGCGTCGTCCAGGAGGCACTGACGAACACCGTCAAGCACGCCGAGGGCGCCCGGGTGCGGATCAGCGTCGACCACGCGCCCACCGCGCTCCACCTGGAGATCACGGACACCGGCGGCACCCCCACGCCCGCGGCCGCCTCCGGCACGGGCCGTGGCCTCCTGGGCCTGCGCGAACGCCTCACCGTCCACGGCGGCACCCTCGACACGGGCCCCCGTCCGACCGGCGGCTACCGCGTCCGGGCGACCATCCCCCGCGCCCCGACCGCCCCGCGGGCCCCGGGCGCCCAGCTCATCCCACACGCCCCACACGCCCCGCACGCCCCGCATGCCCTGGGCAACCCCCATGGCACCCCGCCCCCACCCCTCGGAGAGCGCCCGTGACGGCAGGTCACCCGCACCCCCCTGCCATGTCCCCGGCTGACGCCGACCCGCCCCGCGTGGTGATCGCCGACGACCAGGCCCTGGTCCGCACCGGGTTCGGCATGATCCTCTCCGCCGACGGCATCGACGTGGTCGCGGAGGCGGCCGACGGGGACCAGGCCGTCGAGGCGGTCCATCGCACCCGTCCCGACCTCGTCCTGATGGACATCCGCATGCCCGGCACGGACGGCCTGGAGGCGACCAGGCACATCCTCTCCGGCACGGTCCCCGAGCCGCCCCGCGTCCTCATGCTGACCACCTTCGACCTGGACCGCTACGTCTACGCCGCCCTCACCGCCGGCGCCAGCGGCTTCCTGCTGAAGGACGTCACCCCCGAGCACCTGGTCGCCGCCGTCCGCCTGGCCCGCACCGGCGATGCGCTCCTCTCCCCCGCCATCACCCGCCGCCTGATCGAACGCTTCGTCTCCCCGTCCCCCGAGACCCCGGTCCTCCACCGCGACCTGGCCCCCCTCACGCCCCGCGAACTACAGGTCCTCCGGTCCCTCGCCACCGGCCTCAGCAACGCCGAACTGGCCGCCCATTTCCGCCTCAGCGAGGCCACCGTCAAGACCCATGTCGCCCGCATCCTCGCCAAACTCCGCCTCCGCGACCGCGCCCAGGCCGTCGTGGTGGCGTACGAGACGGGCCTGATCGTTCCGGGATCGACAGCCGGGACGCCGCCTCCCGAGGGATAGCGCCAGGCCCTCAGGGGCCCTCTCCCTCTCCCCTACTTCCCGAGCTCCACCGAGACGTGCGCGGACAGCGCGCCGAGGAAGTCGGCCGCGTCGAACGCCGCCCCGGCGGAGAGCACACCGGACCCCTTCACCCGCCCCTCGACCACGCGCCGCACCGCCTCCACCGCGAGCGGCGCGCTGACGGCGTAGATGTCCTGTCCGCGCGCCGTGGCCCGCTGTTCCACGCCCCCGGAACGGACGACGACGTCGACCACGAAGGTCTGCCCGGACCGGCCCCGCTCGTCGACGGCGACCGGCGCGGGCGTGTCCGGCGCGGCCAGATCGCGCGCGGCCTCGACCGTCATGTACGTCCGCACCTCGGGGACGGCCAGATGGGTCGGCACGGTGACGATGTCGGCCATGCTGAACTCCCCGATCACGGCCCGCGTCCCCAGTGGCTCGGGGAAGTCCCACGTCGTGGCCGGGGCCGCGTCGTCCCGGTACTCCAGCCGCCCGTCGGCGTACCGGACCCGCCGTCCGCCCCGGCGCTGCCGCGAGACCGCGCCCGCGTCCCGTGTCCCCGCCGTGGGGTGCCATCCGCTCAGCCCGTACGCGATGTGCGCCTCGTCCACCGCCGTCCAGCCGGCCGACTCGGTCACGGCGGTGACCAGCAGGTCCCCGAGTCCGCCGAAGAAGGCCATGGCGGGCACCACGGCGACCCCCGCAGCCCGCGCCGGCTCCCCGAACCGCGCGAACGTGTCGAGATTGGCCTCGATCTCGGCCGCCACGTCCACATAGGGAATCCCGGCGCGCAAGGCCGCCTCGATCACCGGCGCGGCCGTCTCCGCGAAGGGCCCGGCACAGTTGACCACGGCGTCCGCTCCGGCGAACGCCCGGTCCAGGGAGCCCGGTTCACCGACCGTGGCGACCCGCACCCACTCCTGCGGCCCCGGCACCTGTCGCTCCTGCGCCCCCGGCAGCCCCGCCGCCACCGCCCGCAGCTTCGCCGCGTCCCGCCCGACCAGCAGCGGTACGAACCCCCGCGCCCGCAACTCCGCCACCACGAACCGCCCGGTGTGCCCGGACGCCCCGAACACCGCGACCGTACGCCCAGCCGTCATCAGTACTCCCCCACATTCAGTGTCCCCATCGGCGAAGCGTCGACCGCCCTGCCTGACGACCATCCTTCCGAGCGCGGCCGGCCACCACGAGTGTCCGAAACGACGAGCCCCGTACAATTTCCGACATGCCGAGCCCGGACCGGACCACCATCGCGCTCGCCGTCACCGACGGCATGCTGCACTTCGAACTGGCCCTCGCCTACGAGGTGTTCGGCTCCGATCTCTCGCACCTGGTGGACCCCTGGTACGAGTTCGCCCTCTGCGGCCCGGGCCCCGTCTCCGTGGGCCGCTTCCGCCTGGAGCCGGACCACGGCCTGGACCGGCTCCCGCACGCCGACACCGTGATCGTCCCCGGTTGGACCGATGTGGACGTGCCCCCGCCCGCCGACCTGGTCGACGCGGTCCGCGCGGCGCACGAGGCGGGCGCTCGGATCGCCTCGCTGTGCACCGGCGCGTTCGTCCTGGCCGCCGCAGGACTCCTGAACGGCCGCCGGGCCACCACGCACTGGGCGCACACGGACGTCCTGGCTGCCCGCTTCCCCGAGGTGGAGGTCGACCCGGACGTCCTCTACGTCGACAACGGCAGCGTCCTCACCTCGGCGGGCAAGGCCGCCGCGATGGACCTCTGCCTGCACCTGGTCCGCCTCGACCACGGCTCGGCGGTCGCCAACACGGTGGCCCGCCGACTGGTCGTACCCCCGCACCGTTCGGGCGGCCAGGCCCAGTTCGTCCCCGCCCCGGTGCCCACCCGGAGCGACCACCCGCTGACCGGCCTGCTCCCCTGGACCCTGGAACGCCTCGACCAGCCCCTGACCGTCGAGGATCTGGCTCGCCGCGCGAGCATGAGTTCGCGCACCCTGACCCGGCACTTCCGCGCGGCCACCGGCACCACCCCGCTCCAGTGGCTCCTCACCCAACGCATCCGCCGTGCCCAGGAACTCCTGGAGACCACCTCCGACAGCGTCGACGCCATCGCCACCACCACGGGCATGGGGACGGCCGCAACCCTCCGCCGCCACTTCAACCGCACCCTCGGCGTCCCCCCGGACACCTACCGCCGCACCTTCCACGCCTCCCAGCCCGGCACCACCCGCTGACCCCGTACTGCACTTCCCCGGACTGCACTTCCCCGGACTGCACTTCTCCCGTCTGCGCCTCTCCGCTCCGCACCTCTCCGCGCTACGCCTACGTACTGCACACCGTCCGCAACGGCGCCCGCCGGTCGGGCCGCGCCTCCGCGACGTTCTGTACGTCGGCCAGCAGCCCCGGCACGTCGAGTTCCTCCCCGGCGGCGGCGCGGGCGATCGTCAGCAGGACGGCCTCGTAGAAGGCGTCCCGGACGGCGGGGGGCATCACGTCGGAGGCGTCGAGACAGCGCGGGCCGGCTCCCGTGAGGCGCTCGGCGATCTCCCGTGCGACAGGGCCGCCCTCCTGTCGCACTCGCCGGTTCGCCGAGAAGACGTCCGCGGCCTCCGCCCACTTCCGCTGGCCCTCCCGGGAGGCCAGCCGCTCGATCAGGTCACCGGCCCGGGGGCGGTCGCTGAACAACGCGGCGAAGTCACCGGTCACCTCGTGGCCCCGGACCCGGTAGCCGCCGCCGGGCAGCAGGGGAGCGGAGTCCATCAGGCCCGCCCCCTGCCGCTTGTCCCCGTAGAAGGAGCGGGCGAAGGAGCCTTGGTGCTCCAGCGCGCACCCGCCCTTGCCCTCGAACAGCAGCCCGTACTCGCCGGGGGCGCCTCGATGGTCGGTGAGCAGGGCGCGCCCCGCCGCCGCCTCGTCCTGCCGGAGCAGTCCGGCCCACGCCTCCCACGCCTCGCGCACCGCCGTCCCCGTCCACGGCACCGAGGCGTCGCCCAGCGCCCACTTGCCGTAGACCTCCGGGCCCTCCCGTTGCAGCACGAGGTCCTCGATCCAGTCGCTGCCGGGCCAGCCGGACGCTCCGTCGTCTCCCATGCCGATGCACCAACTCGTCAGCGGGGCAGGCGAGTCCGCGGGGCGCTCGCCCTCGCGGTACCAGACGATGCTCTTCAGGTCCGCCTTGACCGGCACCCAGTACGCGTCCTCCCGGGGCGAGCTCACCGGCTTCCAGGGGGCCCCGTACTCCTCCTCCGCGTAGAGGCCGTTCAGCGACTTGAGGAGGTTCTGGTCGGCGTACTCGGCGAGTTCGCCGACCCCCGGCATGATCGCGATGTCCGGGGGCTCCCCCGACTGCACCTTGGACAGCAGCACCTCGCGCTGGGCCGCGGTGCCCTGGTACTCGAAGGGGATGCCGAAGCTCCGCAGGACGTCCTCGAACTGCTCCCCCTGCTTGTCGGTCCACGGCCCGAGGATGGTCACCGGTTCGTCGTCCCGCTCCGACCAGACCGCCACCATGCCGCCGGCGCAGACCAGCAGCAGCGCCGCGAGCAGCACGAGCACCTTGAACCGCCGGGTCACCGTCGCCTCCAGTAGTCGCTGTCGAGCCGGAGGCCGACGCCGATCACGGGCAGGACGACGATCAGCAGACCGCCGGTCAGCGTGCCCTGGTAGACCCGGTCGGTCCAGGCGTCGTCGGCCAGGACGCTCCGCACCTCCTCGGACTTCGCCGTGACGGTCCGCTGCGCGCGCTCCAGTTCCAGGCCGCAGCAGGCGTCCGTGGAGACCCGGGTGATCTCCCGCAGATCCCCGGTGACACGGTCGAGGTCGTCCTGGGCGGAGCCCATCGTGAGCAGCGGGACGACGGCGAGCAGCACGGTGATCGCGAAGGCCGCGAGCAGATACGGGTTCCAGTCCCGGCCGCAGCGGTCGCGCAGCACGAACAGCGTGGACAGCATGGTGAACGCCAGGGCCACCAGGGCGAGTTCGGCGATCCACCAGCCGCCGCGCTGAAGCCATCCCTCGGCGACGGTGGCCTCGGCGTGCTTCAGTTGCGTCCGCTGCATCGCGCCCAGACGCGGTACGAGTCCCACGCCCTCGCGCGTGAGCAGCGAGCGTGCCTCGGTGAGCTTCTGGTGCCGCATGAGCGGCTGGTCCCGGTACATCACGGTGCCGAGGGTGAGGGAGTTGCTGTAGGTGGCGAGCAGCCCGTTGACGGTGCCGAGGTCCTGGTCGGTGCGGTCCGCGATCCTGGACAGCCCCTGGTCGGCGGCGGAGAGCTGGGCCCGGTAGGTCTCGCCGCGGCCCGCCACGTCGACGAACTCCCGCTCGCCCAGGGCACGGGCCTCGCGGTCGGCGCGCAGCACCGCGAGCCGGGTGGCGGCGAGCCCCTGCACGGCCGGTGCCTCCTGCTCGGCGACCGTCCCGGCGCCGCTCTGGATCTGGCGGCAGGAGACGAACAGGGCCCCGGCTGCCACGAGCGCACACACCGCCAGCAGCACCAGATGCACTTCCAGCAACCGCCGCGTCCGCCACCGCCCCAGCCGGGCCCGCCAGAAGCCACCAGGGGAGTACGACCACCGCCGACGCCGTGAGGAGGAACGCCGGGCGGCGAAGAACAGGGGCCCGCCCCGGCGCGCCGGCGTTGACGCGGACGCGGACGCGGTTGCCGTGGCGGTGGCGGTGGCGGTGGCGGTGGCGGTGGCGGTGGCGGTGGCGGTGGCGGTGAAGCGTAAGGACGTGAGCCGGGCTCGGCGCGTCGAGAGCGCGGCGCCCTCCCGGGAAGCCCGCTCCGGCCGCCCGTCACGTGAGGCCCGCTCCCGCCACCCGCCCCCGAATGCCCCCTGGCCGGCCGTCACAGCAGTTTCTCCCCGCAGGCGATGCAGTAGCGGGCCTCGCTCCCGGCCGGGGCGGCGCACCGGGCGCAGCGTGCGCCCGGTTGCGGTGCCGCGGTGTCGGTCAGCGGCACGGGCCGGGACCCCGCGCGCAGGATCATCGGCCCGAGCGTGGACGCGTCGACGGCGTCGCCCGGGCGCAGCCGGACCCGACCCGCCGACGCGTCCTCGATGTCCGCGACCGCGGCGATCTGGTGCAGCACCCAGTCCGTGCCGAACCGGGCCGCCAGCCGCGCCGCCAGCCCCAACTGCCCCTCGGCGACTTCAAACCGCCGCTCCCCGAGCGCGACGAGCCCCCGGCGCAACGCGTCCCGCATCGCGGTGCGCGACTTCTGCTCGCGCACACTGCCTCCCCCGGCCGCGACCTCGGGCGGCGGCAGCTCGGGCCGGTGCCAGCGCGCGGTGACGGCCGCGTGGACGTCCCCGACGGACACCATGGCGAACTGCAACCACGTCTCCAACGGGTCACCGTCGGCGTCGGCGACGAGCGTGAGCAGATAGTCGCGCCCGCCCTGCTCCCACTGGTACGTCGGAAAGCTCCAGCGATGCGGCCGACCGGGCTGCGGAAGCCCCCCGAGACGGTGTGGCCGGGGCGCCTTCTCGTTCAGCGCGACCTGCCGCACCGTGGGCCGTACGGTGACCTCGATCGGCAACTGCGGGGCGTGCACCCGGCGAAGTCGCCGTACGGCGCCGGTGATCGCCCCGCCGAGGCCCTCGTCCACGAACTCGGCGCTGCCGTGCAGCCGTTCGGCGAGCGTCAGCAACGGCTCGGGCGCCCAGTCGACGCCCACGGCGAGCACATCGCAGGTGAAGTGCCCCGCGCACACGTCCAGTTCCTCCTCCAGCCGGGTCTCGCCGGGGCCGCTGCTGCCGTCGGTGATCAGCAGCAGATGCCGTACGGACAGCGGGCGTGCCGCGAGCAGGGCGCGCGCCCTGGCCGCCCAGACGGCGTACCCGGCGGGGCGCGGGCCGTCCCGGTGCAGCGGTATCGAGCCCGCCGCGAAGGCGGCCCGGCGCTTCTCGTGCTGATCGGCGACGGCCCACTCGGTGTTCCCCTGTGGGTAGCAGGGGACCGGCTCGGGGCCGGCGCCGAGCACGGTGAACGAGATCCCGTCGGGCAGTCCCCTGAGCGCGGCCGGCAAGGCGTGCCGGACGACCGTCCGGAGAGGTTCGGCGACATCGACCGCGATGATCACGGCGAGCTCGATCGCGGGCAGTTCGGCGGGGGCGTCCCCGGCGTTCACGTCCACCCGGAGATGCGCCTCGATCTTCGCGCTGCGATGCGGCCGCACATCACCGTCGAGGTCGACCCGCACGCGGATCTCCGGCCGAGCCGACCGCGCGTGACCACCCGTACGCTCGCCCCGCGCGTGGCCGTCCGTACGCCCGCCGGCACGCGCTTCCGCACCACCGCGCGTACGCCCGCCCTCGAGGCCCTCCCCCTGCCCGCCCGTATGCCCGCCCGTATGCCCGCCCACGAGGCCGTCCCCCTGCCCGCCCGTACGACGCTCCATACGTCCGCCCCCACGCCCGCAGCCCGTCCGCCCGCTCACGCCCTGGCCCATGTGCCCGTTCTCGCACCGCCCCATGTGCCGGCTCACGCACCGGCTCATGTGCCCGCCCACGCGCCCGCTCATGTCGTGCGTCACCGTTCCTTCCCCGTTCGTCGCCGTACGCACCACATGGCCACTGCCCGCCTCTCCCCTCCCTCCCCTCCCTCCCCTCCCTCCTCCCCTTCCCCCGTCAGACCACGGTCTGTGGCCGTACCGCCTGGAGGAGGTCCACGAGGTGTTCGTGCGCGGCGGCGGTCTCCCCGTGCCGGGCGGCGAGTTGGCGATAGTGGGACTCGATCCGTGCGCGCAGCTCCCGCTCCTGCGGGCTCAGCCGCCGCAGACTGCCGGGATCAAGTCGCCCGCCACCCGCTCCCCCGGGACCAGGCCGGTCGCCACGGCTGTGCAGCGCGTCCAGCTTCCATTCGTGCAGTTCGGTGCTGAGGCGCAACGCCTCGTCCTCGGACAGGCTCGGCCCGCCGGCGCCCGGCTCCCGGAGGACGAGGTCGCTCAGTTCGGCGAGGGCCGCGTCGACCTCGCTGGGCGCGGGCAGCGGATCGTCGTCGCGGGGCAGCCGGGCCGCGCGGATGCGCAGGGAGGCGATCCGGGTGACGGTGTGGTCCAGGGTGCCGGGACGCACCCGGCCGAGGACGTCGAGCGCGGCCCGGCGGTCGCCCGCCCGGAGCGCGAGCCGCGCGAGCCCCAGGGCAGCGCCCCCGTGCGCGGGGTTGCGGGCGAACACGGCCTCGTACAGCTGCTTGGCCGTGGGCCCGGCCGTGTCGTCGCCGAGCCGTTCGCCGCAATAGGCGAGGGCGAGCTTGGGCGCGTACTCGCCGGGCAGTTCGAGGCGGACGGCGGCGAAGTGGCCCTTGGCCTCGGCGACCCGGCGCGGGTCGCCGTCGAGGTCGGCGCGGCGCAGCGCGACCAGCGCGCGGTGCCACTCCAGGCGCCACCGGCGCACGGCGGACGGCCCGGGGATGGAGTCGGCGGTGTCGAGCTCCTCCTGGGCGCGCTCCAGGTCGTCCCGGGTGTTCCGGCCCAGCAGGACCCGTACGTTGTGCAGGCGGATCTCGACCGAGGGCGGCTTGCCCTCCTCCTGGTCGAGGAGCCGGCCGGGGTCGTAGCCGCTGCTCACCTCGAACCGCGTGGTCTGGGGGTCGCCCGGGTAGCGCCTGGGCACCGGCAGCCGGCGGGCGATCTCGGTGAGGGTGGGCGCGCCGAGGTCGAGGGCGGGGGCGAGGGGCGGGTCGTACCGGTCGCGGCGGGGGCGGTCGAGCCAGTGTTCGATGCCGGGCACGGTGCCGAGCCGGGCGCCGAGCAGTTGGGGGGACGGCCAGAAGTAGTCGGAGGGTTCGGGCGGGTCGCTCTTGCCGCGCAGGGCACGGATCTCCCGCAGCGCGCCCCGCAGTTGGCCGGCCATCTCGCGGGCGTCGGCGAAGCGGAGCCCCGGATCGATGCGCGTGGCGCGGTCGACGACCTCGTGGAAGGAGGCGGTGCCGAGGCCGGGCACCTCGTCGACGGCCCAGCCGGCGAGTTCCCGCAGGGTGACGCCGACGGTGTGCAGGTCGTGGGCGGTGGTGGGCATGGGCGAGGAGGCGGTCTCGGGCGCCATGTAGTCGGGGGTGACATGCGCGGGCGGCTGGTCCTGGCCCTGTTCGCGCATGCCGCCGAGATCGATGACCTTGACGCCGTCGCCGTGGTGGACGACGTTCGAGGGCTTCATGTCCCCGTACACGAAGCCCCGTTCGCCGCCCGTGTGCAGGTGCACGAGCGCTTCGAGGATCTGGCAGCCGTACGCGGCCACGTGCTCGATGTCGAGGACGGACTCGCCGCGCCGGGTCTCCTTGACGACCTTGTCCAGGGTGCCGTCGCCGACGTCGTCCATGACGATGTACCCGCCGGTGACCCGCCCGGAGTCGTCACGCCGGGCGACGAAGTCGCGGATCTGGACGATACGGGGGTGGCGGATGGCGACGAGGTTGCGGCGTTCGACGTCGGCGAGCCGGGCCCCGTCCTGCTCGTACCGGTTGAGCAGCCCCTTCACGGCGACGACGTCACCGAGGTGCGTGTCCTCGGCGAGGTAGACCCAGCCCTGGCCGCCGTGCGCGATGGGCCCCATGATCCGGTACTGGTCGCGCAGCACGTCGCCCTCAGCGAGTTCGGGCCGGTACGAGTAGGGCTCGCCGCAGGCCGGGCAGTACCCCTCGACCGGCACCGGGACCACGGTGTAGGGCGGAGCGAAGGTGATGCCGCACTCGCCGGACGAACAGACCATGCGGACGCGCAGCGGCGCCTCGGGATGGATGAGGCGTTCCTGTGCGGGGCGCGAGGCACGCTCGGGCAGGGCGAGCAGCTCGGTGGGCCCGAACTCCCGGGCCTCGTCGGGCAGGGCGGGCAGCCGGGGACCGTCCTCCGCACGACCACACACGGCACAGTGCCGGGTGGGCAACAGGAACCCACCACAGGGGGCCCCGCTGAACCGCCGATGCGGACACCTGGGCGCCCCACGGCCACCGGCGGCCCCTCGGCCGCGTTCCCCGGGAGCATCTCTCCCCGTTCCCCGTGCTTCATGGCCACCCGCCCCTGAGGCACCCATCCCCCGGTCCCCACTCCCCGGCCCGAACCGACCGCCGGGCGTCATGCCAGCTCCCCGGACCTCATGCCAGCGCCCGCTGGCCACCGGACCTCATGCCATGCCTCCAGGCCTCCGGATCTCAAGTCAGCCCCCCGGACCTCATGTCAGACCTCCGGGTGCCCGCTCCCCGATGCGCCGCAGATCGGCACGGAGCGTGCGGACCAACTCCCGCAGCCGGGCGAGCCGCTGCTGCGGATCCGCGCCCCCACCGGTGCCGCCGCCCGCACCACCCCAAACACCCCCACCGGCCCCACCACCGCCGTCGATCAACCGAAACTCGCCCCGGCGCCGTTCGGCGGTCTCGGTGAGGGAGCCCAGCGACGCACTGTCGACCACGCCGTGCCGAACCGCGCGGCTGAACTCGGCCCGCTCCAGCCGGGCGAGCAATGTGTCCGCGTGGGCGAGCAGCGCGGGCGCGAGAAGGTCGTCTCGGGCGGCGTTCCAACCGGTGCCGCCCTCGTGCCGGAAGACCAGCAGCAACCGGAAGCCAAAGGTCCGTAATCGGGCGAGGAGGGCGATCAACGGCCCCGGCTCGGCCTCCTCGTCGAGCCCGTCGACGACGACGGTGACCCGCTGCCCGCTCACGGAGCCGGGCGCGGGCCCGGACGGGGGCGGCCGGGTCCCGAGGAGCCAGTCCCAGTACGCCAGATACTGCCCGGGAGGACAGGCGATGTGCCCGAGTGCGTGATCGGCGAGGTCGGGCCGACTGGACACGCCACCCCGGTGGACGAGATCGGCCCGATGCACGAGATGCCGCAGGGATCGTTCCTTCCCGCTCCCCGGCGGGACCACGGTGACCTTCACCGGCTCCTCGTCGGCGTGCTCGTCACCGAACCACCGCACCAGCCTCTCCTCGAAACCATGGTCCCAGGCATACGGCGTACTCAACTCGGCGACCAGTGGGCACAGTTCGGCGATACGCGAGACGGGAATCAGGTACGAGAACGCGAGCCGATTGCTCTCCGGCAACAACTCGCCCATGTCTCCACGCCAACTGACGACGAGCCCGACGACCCTCGCGGGGCGCCCTTCCTCGGGCCGGGTGCACACGGCGGCCCCGCTGAACCCCCGCCGCACCACCTCGGCCTTGGTCACGGCGTCGAGCTGCACGCGCTCACCGCTGACCCCGCCGATCCGCCCCCACAGACTCATCCCGTCGTCGAAGCCCTCCGCGTACCCGGTGGCGGACACCTCCATCCCTCCCCACAGCCGGGTCTCCAGCCGGGCGGGCCGCGCCTGAGGCCGGGGGGCGTCCAACCGCAGTACGGCGACGTCCTCGCCACCCTCCCCCTCAGCGAGCCAACCGCCGGGCTGCACGCGCGCGGACACCGCCTCGATCTCACCGTTCTCCGCGAACTCCACCCACATCACGGCATCCGGATCGCGCACCACATGCGCGCAGGTCAACACGGTGTTCTGATCGACGAGCACCCCGGCGCCGCAGATGGGGCCCCGCGCACTCCCGCGCCGCAGCCGGAGTCTCCAGTCCGCACGCAATTCCCCCATGCCACCTCACACTACGCGCGGGGCATGGCGCCTCCCTAGACTTGGGAACCAACTTGAATCGGTCAATCGGTTCAGGCAATCAACGCAATCCGACGGGGTGTTGACATGAGCGATACCGAACCGGTCGGCCTGGCGGAGGCCATCGGCACGGTCCGCGCGGAACTGGCCCGGGCCCAGGAGGAGGGCGCTGCGAGCGACTGGCGGTTCAGCGTGGAGCAGGTCAGCCTGGAGTTCGCGGTCCAGTTCCACCGCTCCGGCGAGGGCGGCGCGGGCCTCCGCCTCGGCGTCGTCGAGGCCCGCCTGGGCGGCACGGTCAGCCACGACACCACCCACCGCATCCAGGTCGACCTGAAACCCCTCCCGGGCCCGACGGGCCACCACCACGAGGTAGGCCGCTGACCCAGACGGCCTCCCCATGGCTCCGCCCACCCCACCCCCACAGCGCAACAAAAAAGCCGCAGTCCAACTACCTGACCTGCGGTTTCCCTTTCGCTGGATGCGGGCGGCCGGCTTCCCCGAGCCTCCGGCGTCGCTACGCCGGGGGACGCTCACGCAAGCCACCCCACGGCACCCCGGCCGTGTGACGCGCCATGCCCCGAGCAACACAAAAGGCCAGGTCACGAGCTATGTGACCTGGCCTCTACCGGAGCCGCGCCTTCGGGATTCGAACCCGAGACCTACGCATTACGAGACCGTGAGGGATCGTGCTGCGTGGTGCCTGGTCGTGCTGCCCAGTGACGTTCTGCCTGATCAGAGCATGTGCGGCTGCCTGACCTGTGCTCTCTCTCGCTACGTCGTCCAAAGGCGTCCGGCCACCGGCTGGCCACCGAGACGAGCACTCCGGGCGGCAAGGAACCGGATCACCCAGATTGTCGACCTCCCACAGCCCCTCCCCTCAGCGTCGCCGAGACAGCATCGTCATCGTGCGAGAGTTCCGATCACCGCAAGGAAAACATCGGGCTTCAATCGGGGCGCCGGTGCCATCCTGTGCCTGTGGACGTATCCCATCCCCACAACTGGGCACATTTGAACGAAAGTTTTGTGTTGTTGTGCAGTAGCGATCCGAAAGCTGAATCGCTCCGCGCCGCCTGATCCCAACGGGATGACAGAAATCTACTTTTATGTCAGTCCCCCCCCCACGCGTCTATCTGAGCTCGCGACCCCTGGACGGTTGCATTGGCGCTGCCATCGGTGGCGCTTCAGGCGTTCCCTTGCTGCAGAGATGAGCGGAAAGATACGTCAGCTCACGCGTATCGAAATTTCCGCTCAAGAGACCGCAGCCCCACCAGCCATCCGGTGGGGCTGCACGCTCACAAGTGTGCGTCATCCGTCCTGTCGATCGAATCTCGCATAGAGATCACGATCTCTCCATGAGTCAGAGAAGGCGTCCAACATGGCCTCATACAGGCGAAGGTCGCTGACATTCCGCCGCGGATCCGAAATCCGCGCTGTGATCGCCTCTTGGACTGCCTGCCATCTCAGTTCATGCATGCTAAATGAGATCAGCTCGACGGCACCCTCCCCCAGCGAATCGATCACCGAGACGAGCACTTCCTCGAAGGCCTCCCTGGATCCAGGATTCGACTTTAGGACTTCGAGCGCCCGTTCGAGATCCGGCTCGACGGACTCGACTCCGCACGACTCTTCGGCGGCGTTCCGAATGTCCTGCACGATTCCTCTGAGCTCGGCGACTGGGTCAGCAGTCGGGTGCCCCCCAAGCGGCGATGTACTTTCCATTCGCATCCATTCCATTGCTGTTGAAGGCGTCGACCGCCGCTCTCTGTGCATTGGCTCCGTAGGGCCGGTAGTGTCCAGACTTATTGTCGAGGTACACCACCGCACCACCCTTCGTCTTGAACTCGCCGGCAGCCAGAACCTGTCCGCCCTTGGCAAGGCTCACATGACCTGCAGTTCTCTTTCCGATGATGAGTTCCCCGTCGGCGCGCACTACGTAGGCGTAGTTGCCTGAACGGGACAAGGCGGTTCCGGGTGCGATTGGCTTGAACCAATCGGGCTTGTCCTCAGGCTGAAGGTTCGAGAAGGATGTTGGGTCTTCTCCGCTGTTGTGGACGAGCACCGGGGTCCGACCCGCAAGCACGTAGTACGTGTGCAGGTCATCGACAGTGAGGTTGTACGTGCGAGCATGATCCGTGTAGGCCCGGTTTCCGGTGACGACGACTATTTCGCCCTCATCGGTGCGCAGACTCATGCCAGGCGCGAGGTCGCCCGCCCTGACCCAGCCGTGCTCTGACGGTGACCAGAATGGGTGCTCGTAAGTTGCCGTCAACTTCTCGATACCGTACGAGGTGGCGATCGACAGTTCGTTGAAGCGCTTGTCGTCGTCGGTGACGATAAGGCGGGTCACTTTGCGGGCGCCAGTCTCGCCCGTCTCCGGGTCAGTCGCGAGGACCTCATCGCCGACCTCGACGTCCTCAATGTCCTTGGTCGAGCCGTCGGCCATCTGGATGTCAGTGCCTGCCAGGAAACACTTGGGGCAGCCCGGAGCTTGGCTTTTACCCCTGCCCTTATTCTTCATCTCCTTTTTGAAGAGCTGCTTCAGGGCAAACTTTCCGATACCGAAGCCACCGGCGAACACCGACCCGACATCCATGACGGTCTTGGTCCCCTGATACACGTCAGAGTCGGGATCAGCGCCGAACCCCTCAACCAGCTCCTGATAGCTGTCCTGGGTACCACCGCAGTCCGGGTTTGTGCCGCTCCAGCACCAGGGCTCGGTGGCGAACTCGGCCACATCCGCGCTCTCGGCGAAGAAATCTCCGATGCCTCCCGCAACGTCTTTCCAGCTACCCACAGATCTGGGATCCGCCGGTTCGACGTTGCCGCAGATTCTGGGCGGCATGCACGAACTGCTACCCGATGACGTGTAGTTGGCGCTTCCTCCAGTGGACATACCACCCGAGCTGGATGAACCCGACTGCCTCATGATGACGGCTTGGGCTGCAACAATGGCCTTTCCAAGCTGGCGGGCCAGGAACAGCAGGATGGCTGAGGCGCGGAATTTGCCGTCGGGGTCGGCGAAGGTGACCGGGTTGTTGCTGCTGTAGGAGTAGCCGTTGACCTGTTGGGGCAGGGCTTCGGCGTAGTCGCATGACGTCCGGTTCGTGGTCATCCGAGGCCGAGGAGTGAGAGGGGTCGGTGAGGGTTGCGGGCGTTGCGGCGGAGACCGGCCGCGATGTTCTTCACTCCGGCCGTGCGGAGGGCTCCGATGGCGAGGTTGCGCCAGGTGGCCATCGCGCGGGGTGCGTTGCCGGTTCGCAGCTGGGAGGCGTCTTCGGCGAAGGTGGTGTCGCGGACGTGGTGCAGGGCCTCGATCTTCCAGTGGTCACGGACGAGTCGGGCGAGCTGGGCCGGGGTGGCCTGCTCGGCGGTGAGGCTGGTGACGGCGTAGACGGTCTTCACGGTGGTCTTGCCGGTCTTGCGGTCGGTGCGCCGGCGCTTGATCTGGATGGCCTGACGGGCGCCGGGAAAGAGCAGGTTGTTCACGGTGGCCACCTTGATCCGACGGATTTCGCAGCGGCCGTGGCCGACGTTCTGGGTGCGCCCCTGGAGCGGGATGCGCTTCCAGGGAAGGGATTTCATCTGCTTGCGCAGCTTCTTCTGGTTGCCCTTGACGATCACGATGTAGTGGGCGTCACGGCCGAGCAGATAGTCGGCGTGGTCGCGCTGGGTGTGCAGCGCGTCGCTGGTTACCACGGTGCCGGCCAGGTCGGCGACGGTCTCCAGCAGCGGCTGGAAGCACGTGATCTCGTTCGTCTTCTCCCGCACGTCCAGCTGGGCCAGGACCAGGCCGGTGGAGTGGTCCAGGGCGGCGAGCAGGTGGATCTTCCTGCCCCTGGCCCTGGCTGCTCCGCGCAGGCTCTTGCCGTCCACGGCCAGAGCTCGCCGACCGCCGCTCGCGGTGCGGGAGCGGCGGTCGGCGAGCCACCGGCCCACGGCCTGGTCCAGGGCATCGCCGTCGACCCTCGCCAGCAGTCGGCGAACCGTCGATTCCGCAGGCAGGAGCCGCTTGGGAAGCAGAGGATCGGGGGGCGCGCCGACAGCTTGCAGCACCTGCGGCGGGGCGTCGGCGATCCACTCGCCGACTGCCAGCAGCGACCTCGCCCCGGCCAGTACCGCGCACGCGGTGAGCGCGAGCACGACGACCAGAGCATGCCGTACTCCGCGCGGATCACGCGGGTCGGGTACTTCGGTCAGCCGTTCCAGCAGACCCGGCACGTCTGCGGGTTCGGCCCGTGGATGGCCACGGAGTTGGTCAAGGGCAGGCGGGATCGGCGATGATGCGTCGGCAGGCACGGTCTTCCACTCGGATCACGGGGCGTCGAGAACTCCATGATCTTGGGAGTCCGTGCCTGTCACGCTCTCCACGAGTCATCAGCAGCCAGAGCCGGGCCCCGGCCGACCGCCGGTTGGGCAGGGGACTAACCAAGCGGCAGCTCAACACGTCGTCCGAGGCCGATCTCCTCCGCCTCATCACTGGTGACCATCGCGAACACTCCGCTCGGGATGCCTGCAAGACCAGCCGCGCGAGATGCCACGGCCAGGAGATCCTCCTCGGCGGCCCCGGTGATGAAGAAGACGTACGCCTCGCCGTACTCCTCACCGTCGTCATACACCTCCGCCGCCTCCTGCTCGGCGAGGAAGTCCTCGACCTGGTCGATCCACGGGAAGAGATAGGAACCCTCCACAGTGCCCGCAGCCCCCCCAAGGGGCACATGGATCTCAACAACACTCTCCATGAGGCTCATTGTCGCTGGCCAGCCCCCGGACACCGGTACCCACCCCGCTCCCGGAGCACCGCGAAGCTCGGCAACCGCCATGAACCGGACACCACTCGACTACGCCGAAGCCCTGCCTGTTGGGGGTCGGTGAGGTCGATGACCGGGTCCACGCTGACGAAGCGCCCGGTGGACGGGTCATACTCACGTGCTCCGAGGTGGGTGAGGCCGGTCGGCTCCTTAGTGCCACCGACAAAACCTCGTTCGCCCACCCATGCCTTGGCAGCCTCGCCCCGGTCCTCGCCGAACGGCTTCATCTGGCGACGGGTAACGGCCTGGGTGGCGGCGTCCACCTGCACACTCGCCGTGCCGTTGTGGTCGGCGGCGGTCCAGGTCAGCCCCGCCGTCGTACGCACCGCCACGGTCTGCCCGCTGTGGCTGTAGTAGCGGGTGGCCTCGACCTTGCCACTGGCCTTGTCCAGCCTCAGTTCGGTCTCGCCCAAGTAGAGCGTGGTGCCGGTGGTGTCCCGGCGGATCAGCCGGGAGCCGTCGGCGTCGTTCAGGTACTCCGTCGCCGTCTTGTCCGCCTCGGTGACTTTCTCGAGGCTGCCCTCGACATTGAAGTCGAGGTCCTGCGGCTTTCCACCTAGGGTCCGGATGTCGGTGTTACCGGCGGAGTCGTAGGTGTAACTGGTCGAACCGGTGACCGTGCCGTCCGTCTTCTTGGTCTCGGTGGAGGCCAGGGCGTGCGGGCGGGACTGGTCGGGTGTCTTGTAGGTGTAGGAGGTGGTGGCGTCGGCGAGGTGGTCGGTGGCTGTCTTGCGGTTGCCGGCGCTGTCGTAGGTGAACGACTGCCAGTACGGGCCCGGGCCGCCGACGTTCGTCCTGGCGGGTGCGGTGGCACAGTCGGCCGTCGTCGTCCAGGCCGTTTTCAGACGGCGGTGGCCGTCAAAGGTGAAGCACTGCCGGTCGCTGGGGCTGGTGGCCTTCTCCTCGACCTCGACCGGGTTACCTGCCGTGTCGTAGCGGTAATGGACGTCGGAGTCCGTGCCGGTGTGGGTCTCGGAGACCACGCTTTGGCGCGCGAGGCGCTTGGTGCCGGTCTCGTAGCTGCGGTTGATCTCCGTCCAGTCCGCTAGGGGCGAGACACCGAGGGTGGTGCGGATCTGCTCACCGGCAGGCAGGTAGTCCGTGTTCTGGACGATGCCCGTGAGCCCCTGGAGGGTATCCGGCAGGCGCTGGTCGGTGTAGCCGTATGTCAACACCTCCTGGGCGAGGCCGCCCATAGCGGGGATGGTGCGCTTCTGGAGCGTGCCGTCGAGGTTGTAGGCGTTGGCGATGGTCCAGGTCCCGTTGGAACCGGCCAAGGCACCTTCGGTCTTGCTGATCGTGTACTGCTCGCTGAGGACCTCGTAGGTCTTGCTGTACTTGGCGTTGGTCTTGGCGTAGACGCTGCCGCCCTTGCCGCCAACGTATCTGATCGCCGACGTCAATTCGCCCTTGGCGATGGAGTCATAGGTCCAGCGCGCCAGGTATTTGGAGTCCTCGGGCGCCGGCTGGCCGTTGACCAGGGGCACCTTGCCGTCGAGCCTGCCGGTCGGGCGGCCGAGCACGTCATACGTGAGCCCGATCGTCTTGCCACGTGCGTCGGTCGTCGAGACGACCTGGTCGAGATCGTTGAACTCGGACGAGCTTGCACCGGCGTCGGGATCGGTGGCGCTGTCCTTGCGGCCCAGGAAGTCGTATCCGTACGTCCAGGTGTTGCCGTCGTCGTCCTTGACGCTGTTCAACCGGTCGGCGTGGTCGTATCCGTAGGCGAACCGGGAGAACTTGGTGCTGACCGCGTTGCCGTCGTACTCCAGCTTCTCCACCGTACGGCCTCGGGCATCGACCCTCTCCCGGATGGCCGAGGCGCCCGCCGGGGGCTCCACGAGCGTGGAGTCGCCGTCATGGGTGTGCTTGGTCCGTGAGAACTCCTTGCCGTTGGCGAGGACCTTCTCGATCGTCACCCTCCCGGCGCCATCGATCACCGTCTCCGTACCAGCTGGCGCCGCGGTGAGCAGCGTGGCGAGCTTGCCTGAAGGGGACGTGGTGTCGACGTAGTCGGTCGAGGTCTCGACAGTCAGGCCACGGGTGTCGTACTTGGCCTCCGTGATGACCCGTCCGGTACCGGACGCGGCGGGTGCATGTGTCTGCCGCAGCCTGAGCAGTGCGTCGTAGATCTCGTAGGTGGTCTGGTACGTGGTGCCGTCGTTGTTCAGGGACTTGGTCGCCACCCACGACGCGGCCGTGTTCTGCAACTTGTACTCGAACTTGTAGCTGGCCGCTTGACCGGCGGCACGGTCCCGGTTGGCGAGCCACACATCGGTGAGCTGCCCAAAGCTGTCGTAGGCCAACTCTGTGCGGTTGCCGTTGGGGTCGGTGGTCGAGGTACGCACTCCCCAGTCAGGGGCGATCTCGGTCGTGACGGTGTGGTCGAGCGCGTTGGTCTCGACGGTCTTGGTGAGCGGCCCTCCCGCCGCCGGGGTGTACTCGGTGTGCGAGACCCGGGTGCCCCTGGTGTCGTAGGAGTCCGTCACGCGGCCGAGGGCGTCGTACTTGGTGGTGTTGACGGTCTGGAGTTTGGCTGTGGAGCCGTCGTAGCCGGTCACTCTCTCGACGCGGGTCACATCACCCTTCGTCGGTGCCTTTCCCCAGTCCTGGTCGTCGTAGGACGTCCGCACGTCCGAGATCACGTCGGTCGTCTTCGGGTCCCCGGTCCGCTTCGGGGTCGCGTCGCAGCCAGTGGACAGTTTCTCCACCTGCTTGGGCAAGGTGAGAATCCATGCCGAGGTGTTGGTGGCGTACTCCGTGACGGTGCAGTCCTTCTCGCCCGCCGCGTCCATCTCCGCCTTCAGCGGCAGGCCGCTGGTCGGGTCGTACGTCGTCGTCTTGCTCGCCGTCGCCTCACCGCCGCCCGCCAGCGCGGTGCGGGAGACCGATTCCTTGGTGCGGACCATGTACGCGTTGACCGTGCCGTAGGAGTGCTTGTCCGTGGCCGTTGTACGGGACCAGGGTGTGTTGACGGTGGCGGAGACCTCGGGACCGTTCACGCCGTTGTAGGTGATCTGTTCGCGCAACTGACCCGCGAACTGTTCCGCGTCCGTCTTCACCACGCCCTTGGAGTCGGTGACCGTCTCCTTGCGGGTGGTGCCGTCGGACTGCTTGTCGCCGTCCATGCCCCGGTAGTAGAGGGATGTGGACTTCGACTGGGTGCCGGAAGGTTCACCGGTGGTCGTGGTGACCTTCTGGTAGCCGCGCCAAATACCCCACGTGCGGTATTTCGCCTGGGTGATGGGCGACTCGTCGTCGTACGCCCACGCGCCGCCGCCGCTGTAGGTGTAGTCCGTCTGCTTCAGCGGCGCGCCGCCGTACGGGTCGGACTCGGTGACCTGGGTGACGACGTACTTGTGGAAGAAGTCCGTGCGCGGCTTGGGGTCGGTGCCCGGCGTCGGGTTGGACGGCGGGATCCACTTGACCGGGTAGCAGCGGCGGGTGTTGGAGTCCAGGTCGGAGGGGACGTCGCTGCCGGCGACGCAGTCCTCCTTGGAGTAGTTCACCGTCAGCTTGGAGCCGGTCTCCGACAGGACCGAACGGACGCGCCACTTGATGAACGGGGCGACGTCGTCGCCGGTGCGGTCGACGCGGTTGTGCAGCTGGATGCCGCTGAAGGTGACCGAGGGCAGGGAGGCGTCGCCACCCACCTTGCCGGTGCGCTTGATGGAGTCCAGCCACAGGCCGGCGTCGGAGCCGTCGCCCGGGTCGGGGAAGGTCTGGCCCAGGTGCCAGGCGTTGACCGCGCGGTAGTCGCTCTCGGCACCCGTGCCGGCACCGTCGTACACCTGGGTGGTGACGTCGGTCAGCCGCTTGCGGGTGAAGAACGACGGGCTGGGCTGGTCGGTGCAGGGCTTGTCGGCGGCGCAGATCTGGTCGAACGGGACGTCCGGCCAGGCGTTGCGGTTGGACGAGGTGAGCGAGCCGCAGCTCTCGCCGCCGGAGACGGGCAGACAGCGCTCGGCGACGGTGAACTTCACCCGGGCCGCGGCCGGCTGGGTGGTGGAGAAGATGGTGTCGGTGCGCTGGCCGTAGTCGATGCGCTTGAGCCAGCCGCCGCGGACGTAGGCGGTGCCGTTGCCGGTGGTGCCGTTCTTGGCGTAGTGGTTGAGTTCCTTGTCGTACCAGTACGTCATGACGTTGCCGTGCGGGTCCACGACGTAGTCGAGGTTCCACCGCCAGGCCTGCGTCTTGGCGCGGCCGGAGAAGGAGTCACCGGAGGAGTACCCGGGCTCGCCGGAGTCGTCGCCGAAGACCGGCAGCGTCCAGACCGAGTTGGTCTCCGGCTTGCCCGAACTCCAGCCGGGCAGGCGGTTCTTGCCGAAGACGTACTGGGTGCCGTCGGTCGAGGTGACCGTCCAGAACTCGCCCTTGTCGCCATTCTCCCCGGTGTCACCGTCGTCACCGTTGGTGGCTCCGGTGTCGTGGACGATCCGCTCGCCGTCGTCGCTCTTGGGCCGCCACTTGCCGTCGGAGCCCTTGACCAGTGGTGTCGACTTGCCGTTGAGGACGAGGGAGGCGTTGTCCTCCTTCCAGC
The DNA here is from genome assembly GCF_018728545.1 of Streptomyces sp. ATCC 21386. Classification (NCBI taxonomy): domain Bacteria; kingdom Bacillati; phylum Actinomycetota; class Actinomycetes; order Kitasatosporales; family Streptomycetaceae; genus Streptomyces; species Streptomyces sp. ATCC 21386. Next base: position 544,457 of record NZ_JAAVVL010000001.1, on the reverse strand, counting down.
ACTGGTCGTACTTCTTGTCCTGGCCGTCGTCCTCACAACTGCCGTACGCCCGCTCGACGTACGACGTCGACAGATCGAAACCCTCACCGATCCAGGACGACTGCGCGCTGGTGGAGGAGGTACGCCCGTCCACGCTCTGCGCGGAGTAGCCGATGGACAGGTTGGGTGCCGGACCGGCCGGGGCCGGCGGGGTCTCCAGGGGGTAGTTCCAGGTGAAGTCGCCGTTGGAACCGCCGGCCGACCAGGTCGAGGAGGCCGCCAGCGGGGTGGCCTCGTAGGTGCCCTGGTCGGAGCCGGCCGCGGCGGACAGGGCCATCACCATGGCGGCGGGCTTCGCGGCCATCGCAGTCCTGGTCTTCGTACCGGGCGTGGCCGCCTTCGGCGTGGTGAGCTGCGCGGTGACCGTCTCGGCCTCACCGTCGTTCTCCGACGCCACCGGAGTAGTCCTACGGCACTCCGCCTTCTCCGGCGTCGTCAGGGCACACGCGGGAAGCTGGACCAGACGCAGCCGGGAGGACCAGTTGCCGCTGTAGGCGTCGGCGAAGGAGCTGTAGTCGAAGGTGGCGCCGAGGCTCGCCGCGCTGGTGTCGCCGTCGGCGCGGGCGACCGTGAAGACTACTCCGTCAATGCCGAGCCGGTCGGTGGTCTTCCGGTCGAGGACGCGGACCTTGGCCTCGTCAGGGGCCTCGGCGGTCTTAGCTCGCCCGGCGGCCTTGCCACTGGGCTGGGCAAGCATGATGGGCAGCCCAGCGGCCTTGACCGACTTCTTGCTGTTCTCCGGCGGCAGGTCGACCGTCACCGCCGACGCTCCCGGCCACTTCACCTTCGCGCGAGCCTTGGCAAGCGTCCTGCGGGCAGCGGCCTCCGTCGGATCTTTGACCTTGGTGACCTTCGGGTCGAAGGGCTCGGCCTTACCGTACTTCGCCTTCTGCAGGGCGGTGTGATCGCGGTCTGCCGCAGTTGCCTGTACCGGCGCGGCGATCAGCAGACCAGCGACGACCGCCGATGACAAAGGCAGGACAACAGCGGCCAGACGATGCCGACTCGCTCTGCTCCATGCCCATCTTTTGGGCAGCAGTGAGCTGTTCCTGGACAACACTTGGGGGGTGCTCCTGGATTCTGAGTGGTGAGGGCGTACCGGGCCCCGGGCCCGGTACGCCGCTGGAGAGAGGAAGGAAACGAGGGGTTACTCGACCGGCACAGGAGGCTCGTCAACCGTCGCGAGCTGCGTGATCTCGTCGTCGGACAAGACGCCGGCGTACACACGCAGGTCGTCGAGCTGGCCGGGCAGGGCGTTGCCCCACTCTCCGTTGTCGTGACGACGTGCGCCGCCGACCATCAGAGGGCCGGTGGGCTGGAAGGCTTCCTCGCTCAGGACGCCGTCCTCGTCGCCCTGTCGTTGCCCGGACACATAGAGATGAATGGACTTGTTCACCGAGTCGAAGACGGCGACGACGTGCACCCAGCCACCGGGCGAGTTGACCTCGTCCGAGACAGCAGCGACGGCCGGCCCGCCCAGGACATCCGTCTCGTACCGGCCGAAGTTCCAGTCGCCGATGGTTTGGCCCGCTTCCTGGCGGTACCAGAGGCGGAAGGAGTTCCTCTCGGCGCCCGGGTGCGAGAAGACACTCGGGGAATGCGCGACGGTGGTGTCGTCGAGCTTCGACTGGGCGGCCAGGTTGACCCAGCCGGCCAGGCTGAAGCTGCCTGACTCGTCCAGTGCGACGGTGGAGGTGGCCCTGCCCAGTTTCTCCTCGTCGAGTTCCAGGACGTTGCCGTGGGCCGGATCCTCGGTCGCGACGAAGGCTGCGCCTGCCTGGAGCTGAAGCGGATTGCCCCGGCCGGTGACGTCCGCCGCCGTGCTGCCTGATGCCTCGTCGAATCCCCAGTTGGCGAGAAGCGCGGGCTCTGTCCTGCCGTTGGCCGGGTTCAAGGCATTGGCGATCGACCACATCTCGTTCTCGAAGACCACACGGTCCCAGACCTGGACCTGGTCGAGGTCACCCTCGAACCAGGACGAGTACGTGCCTGATCCCTTCATGCGGCCGACCTCGAAGGACCCCTTCGCCGCCCACGGTGTGGTGAACTCCGCGGTCGCTTGGAGCTGACCGTTGACATACAGACGGATCTGCTTCTTGTTGTGGTCGTACACACCCGTCAGATGGGTCCACGCACCCACAACCGGTGGCTTCTTGGACACCGCGCGGACGATCGTCGGGTCGTCGGTGTCGGCCGAGTACCGGTTAAAGATCCAACGGTCGTACGTCTGCGAGTAGTAGATCTGGAAGGTGCCGACCCGGGTCCCGCTCTGTGTGGCCACGGTGGAGATGTGGTCCTTCGCGGTCAGCCGGGCCCAGGCGGACACAGTGAAACTGTTGGTGGTGTCCAGGACCGATGTGGCGGTGGCGCCTGCGGTGTTCGTGCCGTTGACCCGAAGTCCGCCGGCGAGCCGGGCCTTGTCCGTCCAGGCCGCCGAGGTCAGCGCCAGCGGCCGGTTCTTGCCCGAACTGTCGGCAGCAGTGGCCCCGCTGCCGTCGTCCAGCTTCCAGCTCGCTACGGGGTCCGAGCCTTTGGCCACCTTGAACAGGTAGTCGTAGTGGGCGCTCGGATTCCCCGCCCCGTCGTAGGTCTGCACCCGCAAGGTGTTGGTCAACCGCTTGTCGGGTGCCGCCTCGATCTCGTACGTCGAGGTGTTGGCCGTGAACGTCTTGCTGCCGAGCTTCGCCCCGTTGAGCCACCAGTCGTAGCGGCGTACGTCACTGGCACCCGCGTCGATCTTGAAGCCAGCGGTCATGCCGACGCTGCCCAGCTCCGGGTCGGCGGCCTCACAGATCGTGCCGCCGCACTCCTTGTACACGGTGGAGGACACCTTCGGTACCGGCGGCCCCTTGGAGTCCACCCTGAAGTAGCAGTAGCTCGACCACGGCCCGAACAGGGAATGGGTGTCGCCCTGCCACGTGTACTTGTACTCGGTACGGGCGCGGAACTTGTAGGTGACGGCTTGGTCCAAGGCGGCCGTGACCACTGTTCCGGCCGTGCCGCTGTCCGTCCATGTGGACGGCTTCAAAGAGGTCTCCGTGGTGCTGCTGCCCCTGTACAGCTCGAAATTGGGGCGAAGCGAAGAGTTGGAGGCGTCGCTTGATGTCGGTGTCGCGGTCAGTCGCGGAGTGGTGTCCCGAATCTGCGCCGGGGCGGAAGAGGCTGAGCAGGAGACCTTGGGATCGGACATCTTCACCGATGAGGGCTTGCTGTTCGGCGGAGTCACGTAGGTGATCGACAGCCGGGGCTTGCGGGAGGACGTGGCGTCCGGGTCCAGCGGAGACAGGAACTGCTTCCAGGCGATCGGGTCGCCTTCGTCGGCCCGCAGTCCGAGCGTGGTGAGAGTGTCCTTCGCCTTCGCGGTGTGCGCGACGGCCGCCGTGGCGTCGAACTCGATGTCCCCGTCCGGGCAGTCGGAGGAGTGGCCCTTGGCGGCGGAGACTGTGTCGACCTTGGCGAGCCACTTCGGGGGATCGTTCCACGTCGTGGAGGAGAAGATCTGGCTCGTGCGATAGAGATCGACGTCGTGCTTCACACAGTTCGCCGACCAGATGGCGTATGGCGTGAAGGTCGCGTTCACGATCTTCTTGCCTGCCACCCTGCGGGTGTCGAACTGGAAGAGCGAGCGCGATTTCTTGTTGTCCACGAACGCGTCGTAGCCCACACCGAGCGCGTGCTTCGTCTTCCAAAGGCTGGTGCCCGGCGAGTTGGACCACAGAGCCGTCCACCCTGTCAGGGTCGCTTTGACCGCCGGCGGATCGAGAACCACGGGGTACGAGGTCGCACTGCTGCCAAGGAAGTCCTGATCCGGAACGATGGAGAGAGCGTCGTTGGTGACATCTGTGTCCATGACAGCTGTACGGGACCGGGGACTCGCGCCGAGGGTGTCGGCTGAGGTTTTCGCAACGAACGCGGAGGCCGTGGAAGCGGTCTGCACCTCACCGCCGGCCTTCGCAGTGGTTGTGCCTGCGTCCCACATGAGAGCCGACCCACTGGAGATCACGGCATGCCCCGAACCATCCACAAAGGTGGCCGCTCCGGAGTCGTCCGTACGCACGGACAGCCCTTTGACCTCGATCGGGAAACTCACCTTGTCCAGGGCCGAGTTGGCTGCGGCCTCGCGGCTGTGGACCACCAGGTGGTAGGTGAATCCGTCCGGGTGGGCCTGGACGGCGAGGTCCACGTCGGGGAGCACCGATCGGTACACAGCCGACGAGCCGTTGACCTCCGGCTTCGGCAACGCCCACGGCGACGACACCGCGTACTCCTTGCCTGCCGTCACCATCCGGGCCAGCGGTTCGCCAGCGCGGCCACTGGAGAAGCGGATGTCCTCGGCAGCGCGCGGTACCAGGCTGCCGTCAGGACGCGTGTCGAGCCTGGTGTCGACATCCGTCCACATACCTGCTTTGAGGACCCGCTCAGGCGAAGCCGCCGTTTCGGCGGTGAACGTCCCGTCAGGATTGGCCACCACCCGGCTGGTCGACGACGTCAACTCGCCGATCTCCACGCTCTTACCGGAGGCAACCGCTTTCTCAGAAGCGCGTTGCTCGGGCGTGGAGGCCGGAAGCGCGTCGTCCTCCCAGAACTCCTTGCCCCGCGCCCCCTCGTCAGCCGGAGTGCTGGAACCCCCCGTGTCAGTGTCAGCCGCCTGGACCGGTGCAGCCTGCATGCCGCCTGCCAGTACCAGCACGGCCGAGGCGATGGTCATCACCCCACGCACGGCTCTATTGCGACTGGCTGGTCGCACCTTCCCCCCTGCATTCTTTATTTTTTGATTATTTGTTGAACGAAGGGAGGGTAACTGGTGGGTAGATCTTTACCAAGAGTGCTCAGTGACGGACATCTCACACTCCGCTTGCGGCGCGCCGCCTGGCAAGCAGCCACCACTCAATCCAAGCACTGAGGATCTGGACACCCACCCGAGGATGCTGCGCAGCCGGGTGTCGCAGATGCGCACAACGGGTCGCCGTCGTCGGACTGGCCAGCGACCGAGCCGACGAGAGCAAGCTGAGCTTGGCGACGGTCATCCGCCGACCTGGCCATCGCACCCCTGGGTGTTCCGCGGGCCGGAACCGGTATCGGTGCCGTTCTTGGCCTGGAGGAAGATCGGGACCGCAAACGCCGGGGCACGACTCCAGTTCCGCCAACTCTCCGTGTTGATCCCGAGGTCGTGCATGGTCTGCGCAATCGCGATCCGGGTCCAAGTGAAACAGGGCCACACCGGTGCTGCACGAGAGGTAACGCGACCTGAGACCGGGCCACTTCGCGCCGACACCGAGGACTCCACGGCACGTCTCTCCACTGTGCAGACTGCACAAAAGATCGGGCACCTGGGACAGCATCCGCAGGGCCGAGATCGGGTGCCCCCTGCACTCACGCTGCACAAATGGCCACCGGATGGCCACCGGCGATCACTCCGAAATTCGATGCAAAAGCCCTCAGGACCATGAAGTCGCAGGTCACAGCGGCGCGCCGAAAACCGGACACAAGCTGTGAACCGGCGACCTACGCATTTCGATGCGCAGACCAGCAGTGCCCGATTCGCCGGGTATCCAAGGTCAAGGAAAGCAGAAAACCCCAGGTCAAAGGCTCGACCCGGGGTTCACCATAGAGCCGCCTTCGGGATTCGAACCCGAGACCTACGCATTACGAGACCGGGAGCGATCGTGCTGCGTGGTGCCCGTTCGTGCTGCTGAGTGACGTATTTCCTGATCAGAGCATGTGCGGCCGGTTGGTCTGTGCTACCTCGTATTACGTCGTCCAAAGGCGTCCGGCCACCGGCTGGCCACCGGGACAGGCGCCGCGGGTGGCACGGAACCGGATCGCCCAGATTGTCGGCCTCCCACAGGACCCTCCTGTCGGCGTCACCGAGACAGCATCTTCGTCGTGCGCGGGTACCGATAGCCGCAAGGAAAACACCACGCTTCAAGCGGGGAACCGGCGTCATCCTCTGCTGGTGGACGTATCTCTTCCCGACCAACTGGGCACAGTTTAACGAGAGTCCTGCGTGTCTGCGCGAGGAGTGACCCAACAGCCGAATCTCCCCGCGTCGCCCGAGCCGAGGACGGTACAGCAGAAAGTCCTTTGGGATGATAAAACTACGGGAGCGCCAGCGCGAGCCCGCCCTCGGCTCAACATTCAATCAGTCCGAAAAATCTCCGATGGCCACACTCCAGCGAATTTCGTACCAGAATCCACCCTCAAAATACGCCTCGGGGTCGATGCGGCGCACGTCGCCTTCAATCTCACGAGCGAGCATATTATCCCTCTCATCCCTCTCGCCCTCATCTTCCACGTCCTCCAGCGGGAATTTCTCCACAAACGCCTTGACGCATTCACTGAAGGCATCGATTGACGTGTTAACAAGACCAACTTCCGAGGAATCATGGATCCACTCCACAATATGGCCGGAATTCAGATCAAAGAGTGCGCTACCGAAAGCCCCCACAGCACCGAAGCGCAAAAAGTCCGCTCCATTCACAGAAATACGCTCAAGGGATCCCGCGGGTCGATAGGCATTTCCAATCGAATTCCCAGGAACCCTCAGCGAGGCGCGAACTCCAAGTGAATTCCCTGCCCCCTCTACCAAATCAACGAACTCGAAGGCGAGACTTGAATCACCAGATGTCATTACATCCCTCACAAGGAAAGCCGGGGCGCCCAGCATACACCGAGCACCCCACCCCGTCTCGACCTCACGGCCCACTGAAGAGATCATCGATAGCCCGCTTCAGCGCCGCATTACTCTTATCCCTATCCACGCCATTCCAGCGATAACTATAGGTCACATTGATATCTTTGACCAGTCCGGCGCACTTGTTTGCACAGGGTTCACGTTCGGTGTACAGATCGACTATTTTACGGCCCCCAGCCTGCTGAATCAGATCTTCTTCGGCGTGTATACCTTTCGCCGACCGTCCGACAAGGATTGTCCCGTCATCCAGTCGCGCAGCTCCGTAATTTCCGGTCTTCTTCTTATCTATCAGACGCTGAAGTTGCACTGACTTGCTCAGATCGCTACCACCATAAGCGACCTCGCTTGCATTACCGCCGCCTCCAGATTCCGCGGCCCCATCAGCTTCCCTGAAGGCTCTACCAAGCTTGTCGGAACCAGACGAAGCCATCGCAGCTCCGCTGATGGTCATACCGCCGCCGACAACTACTTGACCTGCACCAACCGGGCACAGGACCCCGGTGCCGCATTCCACAACTCCGGATGCTGTGACAGCGAGTCCAGCGCCGCCCCAGAGAGACCCTCCCACTGTTTCAAGCAGGCCGGACCAGAAGTCGCCGTTGCTCAGCAGACTGCCGAGGTAGTTACCAACGTGCACCTCTGTGTCGCTTGGTTCGACATTACTGCCCCAGCAACGGCCATACGCACAGGACAACACCTCACCGCGATCACTGATGATTGTCTGACCACTGTTGCCATTTGCGGACGCTGTTCCGCTGCTCTTCTTGGTCGTCCCGCTGCTCCCACGCAGCACTCCGTCAGGATTGTTCTTGATGTGCTTAGGCTCGCTACCGACATTGCAGGTTCCCGTGAGGCCGCAGTCAGCGCCACCAGGGTCCATAAGTCCTGTGGGGTCGGAGGACGAGGCAGGGTTGTTTCTGACGTACGTGTAACCGTTAAGGGATTGGTGCTGGTCCGGCACCAGGACCGGGTCGACGCTGACGAACTGGCCCGTCTTCGGGTCGTACTCGCGTGCCCCGACGTGTGTCAGCCCCGTGCCGGCGTCGGTCGGCTTGCCCAGGAAGGTCTTGTCGTCCGGCCACGGACCCGTCGCCGTACCGCGCGACGCGCCAAACGGTGACGTGTACCGCTTCGTAATCGCGTACGTCGTCGCGTCGAGCGTGATGCTGGACGTGCCGTGATGGTCGGAGGCGAGGAAGCTCAGCTTCGTACCCGCCGTGCCCACGGTTGCCGAACGCACCGCGATCGTCTGGCCGTTCGCCGAGTAGTAGCGCGTGCCGGAGAGGGTCTTCGTCGTGCCCTTGACCGTCAGGCGGACCTCCGTGCCGCCCAGGTACAGGACCGTGTCGCCGTCGCCCTTGGCGCGGCGGATCAGTAGCTCGCCATCGGCGTCGTAGAGGTAGCTCGTCTCCGCCGTGCCCTCGGTGGTCTTGGCGAGTTTGCCCTCGCCGTTCCAGAGGAGGGACTGCTTGGCGGCTGGGCCGGGTCGGGACGTGGTGTTGCCGTTCGCGTCGTAGTCGTAGTCGGCCGCCCTGTCGCCCGTCGTGTTGTCCAGGGTGTGGGGCTTCTTGTCGCCGGCCGTGCTCGTGTCGTCGTACGTGTACGTCGTCGTGCTGTCGCCCGTACCGGCGTGCTTGGTCTCCGTCTTGCGCTGGCCGGCCGCCGTGTACGTGTACGACGTCCAGTACGGGGCCGCACCGTCGATGTTCGATGTCGTACGGCCGGAAGCCGCGCAGTCGGCCGTCTTCGGGGTCCAGGACTCCGTCAGGCGGCGGTGGCCGTCGTAGGTGAAGCACTGGTAGTCGGGCTTCGCCGTTCCGCCCTGGGTGGCAGCGTCGAAGATCGAGGTGACGTTGCCCGCGTCATCCTGGGTGAACTTCAGCTCCTGCGGCATGTAGCCGTGCACGTCGTCGGTGACGTAGGAGCGGGTCAGGCGGCGAGTGCCGGACTCGTAGTCCCAGTTCAGGTAGGCCTTTTTGGCCGAGGACGTGCCGTCCTTGCCCACCGTGAGCTGACGCAGGTCACCCTGCGGAGAGAACACCGCACCCTGCAGATAACCGCTCGTCCCCGTCGACTCGATCTGCTGGCCGGTCGCGTTGTACTCGTAACCGACCGATTCCGAAGGGAGACCACCCACCGCCGGATGGGAGGACAGGCTGACCGTCCCATCCAGACGGTAACCCGTCGCGAACGACAGGGTCTCCGGCACGAAGCCCCCCGCCACCAGCTCATCACTCTTGGGGAGCAGGAGCTGGCTCTCCTTCACCTGGTACAGAGGGTCGTACGACGTGATCTTCTTCGTGTACGCCTTGCCGGGCGCCACCGATCCACCGTCGTAGCGGACCGCCGTGTCCAGCTGTCCCTTGGCCAGCGTGTCGAAGGTCCAGGCCGCGAGCTTGTTCGCGTCCGTCTTCGTGCCCTGCCACAGGCCGGTCTTCCGGTTCAGCTCGTCGTAGCCGTAGAGGAGCTTCTTGCTCTCCTCCTCTACGTTGAAGGACGACTCGACCCGATCGAGGCTGTCATAGACCGACTTCGCCGTGCCCTTGTCCGGGTCGGTCGCGGTGACCTGACGACCAAACAGGTCGTAGGTGTACGACCACGCCGCCTTGTCCGGGCCGGTGATCGTTTCCTGCTGTCCGGCGTCCGTGTACGTGTAGGTGGTCGTCGTGTAGTCCGTGCCCGTCGGGTTCGGGCCCGCGTACTCGCGGCGTTCGGTCGTCTGGCCGAGGGCGTTGGTGATCACTGCGGTGGCCTGGCCGCCGGGCGGGGCGGACGAGGTAACCATGTCTCCGGTGTACGTGGACTCCGTGGTCCAGCGGGTCACGCCGTGCGTCTTCGTGACCGCCTTGGTGGCGCGGCCGGCGCCGTCGTACGTCGTGTCGGTCTGGATCGGGGCCTGGCTGCCCTCCGTCTGCACCGGAGTGCCGGACGGGGCGGAGGTGTTGTCCCAGATGTCGCCCTGCGCGCTGATCGCCAGCCCACGGCTGTCGTAGCGCGTCAGCGAGACCAAGCGTCCCCCGACCGGGGTCGGGGTCTGGACCTGCCGGGTGCGCAGGAGGTTGTCGTAGAACTCGTAGGTGGTGTTGTAGCCGGAGCCGTCGCCCTTCATCGCACCGGTCGACACCCAGGACAGGCCCGAGTTGGTGATGTTGTAGGCGTAGACGTAGTTCGGCTTCTGGCTGACGACCTTGAGGCGATTGGGCAACCAGACGCTGGTGACACGGCCGAGGCTGTCGTACTCGGACTCGGTGATCCTGTTGTTCGCGTCGGTCACCTTCAGCGGCGCACCTGTCGCGAACGACACAGCGGTCGTGGCCTTGTGACCCTTGATGTTGGTGACACTGCTGGAAGTCAGCGGGCCGGCGTCCGCCGGGACATAGGCCGTGTCCGTGACCAGTCCGTTGTTGGTGTCCTTGATCAGACGCGGACGGCCGAGCGCGTCGTACGTCGTGGTTGCCATCTTCTGCCAGGCCGGTGCGTCGTCGCTGCCGTAGGACTTGGCACGGCCTGCCCAGACCGCCTCACCCTTCGTGGGCTTCTGCGATGCCGACCAGGCTGTGGTGGTGGCGTCGTCGTAGACCGTGGCGGTGTCGGAGATGACGTCGCCGGGGCGGGTGGAGTCCGCCGGGAGGTCGAGGGCGGAGTCCGTCGTGGCGCACGCCTTGGCGACCGTCCGGTTGCGGGAGACAAGGGAGTTGATGCCGTTGTCGGCGTTGCGGGCGTACCAGGTGCGGGTGCACTTCTCATCGCCCGTGACGGCCGCGTCGCCCTCGTCCTCGGTCGTGCTGACCATGCCGAAGTCGTCGTACGTGTACGAGATGCGATGCGCTCGGTTGACGGCGGTGCCGGTGGTCGTCACCCGAGTGCGGTCCGTCTTGCTGGCGACCCGCACCATGTACGCCTCGGTGTCGGCGTAGGACTTGTGCTGAGTGGCGGTCTTCTCGGACCAGATGGTGTTGATGGTTCCGGAGACCTCGGCGGACCCGTTGTAGGTGACGCTCTCCCGGACGAAGCCGGCGTACTGATCACGGTCCGTGGCCGCGCCAGCGAGGATGCCCGTCACCGACGCCGACTTGCGGTTGTCCGGGTGCGGTGTCCTGCCGTCCGTGCCGAGGACCCGGTCGCCGTTCATGCCCTGCATGTAGACCGTGACCGTCTTCAGCTGAGCCGTGTCGCTGGTACCCGTCAGGTGCGTGACCCGCTGGAAACCCCGCCAGAGCGACCAGGTGCGCTCCTTCTCCGGGACGAACGGGTCCTCGTTGTAGTGCCAGGCCGGGGTCGAGTACTGGTAGGTGTGCTGGACGGCCTCCGTGCCGCCGTCCGGGGCGGAGGTGATCACGGAGGTGACCGGGTACTTCTGGAACCAGTCGAGGATCGGGGTCTGTTCACCGTTGGGCGACCAGTACACCGGGTAGCAGCGCTTGGTGTTCTCGTCGACCTTGGGCATGGTCTGCCCGTGGACGCAGTCGGCCTCCATGTACGACACGGTCGTCACCGCGCCCGCCTCGGACGTGATCGTCTTCAAGCGCGGTTTATCGAAGGAGAGGATGTTGTCGCTCTGGCCGTCGACGCGATTGGGGAGCAGTGTGTGCTGGAACGTCACCGGCGGCAGGGCGAGGTCGGTGCCGCGCTTGCCGGTGTGCTTGATCTCCTTCAGCCACAGCGACTGGTCGGCGGAGTCCCCCGTGTCGCCCGGGTCGGGGTAGCTGTGCTGGAGCGCCCAGTTGTCGACGGCCGCGTACGCGGGTGTCGACGCCGCCGCGTTCCACGCGTACGTGGTGAGGCCGGTCAGCCGCTTGCGGGTGAAGAAAGAGGGTCCGGTGTTTCCGGTGCACTTGTCGCCGTTCTTGCAGACGGCGTCGAAGGGCACGTCGGGCCAGTTGTCCCGCGTGTCCTCGGTGAGCGAGTCACAGCCGGTGCCGGAGGCGACACAGCGCTCGGAGTAGTCGAGGACGACCTTGTTCGAGGCTGCGGGGGTGGCGGAGAAGAGGGCGCCCTTGCGCTGGCCGTAGCGGATCTCCTTGAGGTATCCGCCGCGGACGTACTCGGTGCCGGTGGTGTCGTCGCCGAGCATGTCGTAGTGGTTGGTCTCGGCCTGGTACCAGTAGCTCATCGCGTTGCCGTGGGTGTCCTCGACGTAGTCGAGGTTCCACCGCCAGGCCTGCTTCTTCTCCCGGCCGGAGAAGCCGCTGCCACTGCCGTAGCCGGGTTCACCGGAGTCGTCGCCGAAGACGGGGACGGTCCAGACCGACTCCGTGCGGTCGCTCGTCCCCGCGCCGTCGAGCTTGTTCAGGCCGAAGACGTACTTGGTGCCGTCACCCGTGACGACCGTCCAGTACTCGCCCTTGTCACCCTGCGAGGTGTCGGTCTTCGCGTCACCGTCGTCGCCGTTGTCGGCACCGACGGAGTGCGTGACCGTGGAGGCGTCGTCGTTCTTCAGGCGCCACCGCTTGGTGGTGTCGTCCTTGACGAGCTCGGTCGCCTTGCCGTTCAGGACGAGCGAGGCGTTCTCGTACTTCCAGCACAGATCGAACTTGTCGTCCTGCCCGTCGTCGTCACAGGAGCCGTACTTACGCTCGACGTAAGAGGAGGTGAGGTCAAAACCCTCGCCGACCTGGCTGCTCTGGTTGTTCGTGTTGGCGGTACGGCCGTCCACGGCGCCGGAGTCGTACGAGATCGACAGCCCGGGGGCGGGCCCGGCCGCGGCCGGCGGGGTGCGCAGCGGGTAGGACCAGGTGAACGTGCCGGCCGAACCGCCCGCCTCCCACGTCGAGGAGGACGACAGAGGAGTCGCCTTGTAGTCGCCGCCACCGGACTGGGTACCAGCGGCCACAGCGAGGACCATCGTCTCGGCGCGGGACGCAGCCGGCTTGAACGCCAGCGTCGACGAAAGGCGCTCCCCGGCCCGGTCGTTGACCGAAACGAGAGGCTTGGGAGCACGGCACTTACCCGTACCGCTGTCGCTGAGCAGACACGCAGGGAACTTCAACAAATTAAGACGGCCGGCCCAGTCACCGCCATAGGCGGAGGCGAACGCCGAATAGTCGACACCCAGCCGGGCCTGCCCGCCCGTCTTAGGCCCGGTGACCTTGAGCACCACACCCTTGACGCCGAGCTTCTCGGCGGTCTTCTGGTCGAGGACCTCGACCTTGACCGAATCGGCCGTGCGCGGCCGCTTCTTGCCCTTGGCAGCCTTCGGTTCGGTGAGCGAAACCGGCAACGAACCGGGGGTCCCCTTGGCTCTACCCGATGCGGACAAAGAGAGCGTTGCCGAGCCGCTGCCCGGCCAGGTGACCTTCCGTGCTCTGTCCTGACCGGCGCGCTTCGCCGCGGCACGGTTCGCGGACTCGATCTTCTCCCCCAGCGCCGCGACCTTCTTGTTCGTCTTCACCGTCCACGGGGAGACCTTGGTCGCCTTCGGGGCTTCCAGATCAGGCCTGCCCAGTGGGTCCGCGTCAGCCGCAAACACCACCGGTGTCAGCAGGCCGGGCAGCATCGCGAAGCCCACCACCGAGGCGATGCGCCTCGTCCAGACGCGTCTGCCAGATATGGCTGTCCCCGCTCCGGACGAGCCTGGGGCGAACTGGGTCATGACAAGTCTCCTTGCGGCGACAGCTCCGCTGAAACGGCGCGCGCCGTTGAAGGTCAATGGAAGAGAGCAGGGAAGCTCGCTGGGGCGGGCTCGCGCGATCTACGTGGACGGCTCGGCGATCTGGCTCAGTACCTGTTCCTTCGGCATGGCACCGGACCACACACGGAACTTCGCCAAATCACCCGGCAAGTAGTGGCCAGTGGTACCGCCCGCCGAACCCCGACCGACCGAGAGCGTGCCCGAACCCTGCTGAGCGGCTTCCAGCCCGTCGTCTTCCTCGCTCTGCTGGGGGAATTGACCGACGTACAGCTGGGCCACCCCAAGTCCCTCTGTCCCGTCAGAAGCGCTGAAGGGCTTCACGGCATCGAAGACTCCGGTGACATCGACCCATGTGCCGAACTCGTTTTCGCCGATCAGCTCCTGGGCCACGGAGACGGAGCTGTCGACCACCTTTCCGGTTGAGTCGACTGCCGTCCGACCGAACTTCCACTGGTAGGCGCCGTCCGCGGCCTTCTCCACCCACAGGGCCCAGGAGGACTCCTTGCCCGCCGGAGTCGCCTGCGCAGCGACCACTCCTCGGTAGCCGTCGGGCTTGGAGTCCAGCAGAGCCTTGTTGAGTCGTACGCGGGCGGACACCGTGAAGGATCCGGTCTCGTCGATCACCGGGCCCGTCCGCGAGGCGTAACCCGAGGTGCCGTCGAGCACGAGCGCTGTGGCGTCCTGACCGGTCAGTTCGGCGCCGCCCGCCAGGGTCAGACCACCGCGTTGGTACGGAAACGACGTACTGGCCGGGTTGTCGGGGTCTTCCGAACTCTCCGAGACCTTCGTACCGGACGAGATGGTGGCGTCCCAGTGTGCGACCAGCTCATCGGTCGGCACATCGTCCATCTTCAGCTGGTGTTCCTCGCGGATCTGCTCAGGCTGCTGTGCCTCCTGCCACACCGCGACCTCATCCAGCCGTCCACGGAAGTACTCGCCGTACACACCGCCGACCTTCGAGACTCCGAACATCAGGTTCCGGTCCGCAGCCCAGGGCGTGTACGTCGACGCGGCGTCGGACAGCACGACCGGATCGCCCTGCGGCTTTCCGTTGACGTACAGCTGGATCGTGTCGTTGCTCTTGTCCGCGTCCTTCTTCGCATCGAAGACCGCGGCCAGATGGGTCCAGACCCGCAGCGGAGGATTGGCCTCATCGGCCACCGAGCGGATGTAGACCGGGCTGTCCTTGTCCTGGTCGGTCCGGTTGAACACCCACTTCTTGTACGTGGACGAGTAGTAGAGCGTGAACGCCGATCCCCGGTCGCCGGGTGCGGACAGCACCGTTCTGTTCGCGGAGGCGTCCGTCAGGTAGGTCCATGCCGATACGGTGAAGGAGTCCTGGGTGTTGACGGCGGGTCCGTCGGTCGACGCGTAGCCGGTCTGCTTGGCGGGGTCCGTGCTGTCGTTCAACCAGAGCGAGTAATCACCCGCGCCACGGCGGGCCATCGTCGACCAACCTGTGCCTGCCGTGTCGCGCAGGACGGCCTTGTGGCGTGTTCCGACCTCGCCGGTGTCCTGGGCATCCACCACCTTCGATCCCGGCGTGCCGTCGTCGAAGCGCCAGCGGCCCGACGGACCTGGCGGCAGCCCCACCTTGAGGACGAACTCCGCCGGCGGTCCCCAGCGCACCCGCCCGTCCTTGTCCAGCTTGAGGTCGCTGGCCTCCACCGACAAGGTCTGTGTGCCGGGCAGGCCTGGGGTGATGTCCTTTCGAGTCACGGGCGCGTTCGTCGTCGCGGCGTTGACCTGCTTGGTCGCACCCGCGCCCGTAGAGAGGAACCGCCAGCGGTAAGCCTTCACGTCGTTGTCGGAAGTGTTCGGCCGGAAGGTGAAGGTGCCTGCCACCCCCGGGGCGCCGTTCGGTGCACAGTCATTGACCGTGCACTCGGTGTACGGCTGCCCGGACACGATGGTCGGTGCCTTGGGTGCGGTCGAGTCGATCCTCAGGTAGCACCAGGAGGAGTACGGCGAGAACAGGTCGCCGGACCTGCCGTCATAGCTCCAGTGCGACTGGGTACGAGCACGGAATCGATAGAGACCTCCGTCCGCCCGGTTCGTCGTGGTGATGTGCAGAAGGTCGCCGTCCGTCGCCCACCCCTCAGCCGGTCTGTACCCGCTCCACACCTGCGACCAGGTCCCCTTGGTCGTGTCGGTACTGGAACGCTGCATGGCGAACTCGGCCTGCAGGGCGGGCGTCGTCTCGCCAGCACCCGGCTGCACAAGGGTCTGCACCCGCGCGTGAAGCGTCGGCGTGAGCACCGTCACGGTCAGCGGGTCCGACGATGGTCGGCATGGCCCGGTCTTGTTGCCGGTTCCGGGAATCGCGCCCACGGTGGTCGGTACACCCGGCTTGTGCACGTACCAGACCTTGAGCTCGGCGTTGTTGTCGAACCGCTTCCAAGCGCGCGGTTCGGTCTCGTCCTTGGCCCGCAGCATCAGCGTCAGCCGCGGGAACTTGCCCGCCGCGAAGGCCCGCACAGTGGAGGCGAGATTCTCATCAGACTCCGCGGGGTTGTCGTTGAACTCGACCCACATGTTGGGCTGTTCAGGACTGCACAGGTCACCGCGGCCCGCCGAGACGTATTTGTCGCCCATCTGGTCGAGCTGCTTGGGACCGGGCCAGCGGGTGCCCTCCGAGATGTTGTCCGTGCGCTCCAGGTCCACCCAGTACGGCGTGCAGTTGAACGACCAGGTCTCGTACGCCCGGAACGTCGCGTCCAGCACATGCTTGCCGGCCAGCTTTCCGGGACCGAACTCGAAGTACATGCGATCCGTGTAGCCGGGACCGCAGGCGTAGCCGTCCGCGACACCACACCGGCCGACGCCCTTGGGCTCGGTGAACTTCCAGAACTTGTCACCGTCCGACGACAGCTTCGTCCACTCGGAGACACCCAGTCCCACGGGCGGGTCGATGAAGACCGGGTACACCGTCTCCTGGCCGCGGAGCAGTTCCAGGTCCGGCTTCACCGAGACGGTGCCGTCCCCCACCGTCACCGGCAACTCCGCCGAGGCGTCCCCCTCACCGGGGTGGGAGAGATCCTCGACAGCGGCCTCGGCCTCGGCCTCCGAGGCAGCGGCCTTGGACAGGAGTTGGGTCTGCGGCCCGGCGACCGCATCGTCTCCCGCCGAGTCCCACATCTGTCCCGCAGGCCCCCGGAACACCGCATTCCCGTCGGCGTCCACAGCACGCAGCCCGCCGCCCTCACCAGGCACGACACTCAGGCCGGACCCTGTGGCCGTAAGGCTGATGTGCTCCAGCTCAGCGCTGTCAGCGGCTTCGGCGGACCTGACCACGAGCACCTCGCGGTAGCCCTCGGCCGTCGCCGTCATCTGCAGATCCACCCCGTCGACCGGCACGTTCGCGTACGTCGCCGTGGCACCGTCCAGCGTCGGCGTCGGCAGGGAGGTGGGCCAGCCCATCCTCAGCTCCTGGCCGTCACGCCCGAGGCGCAGCAGCCCTGCTCCGTCACCGCCGCCCGAAAAGGCCATGTCCACCACGGCGGCTTTCGGTCCAACCGTCCCGTCGGAACGTTTTTCCAGAGTGACATCAACGTCCTGCCACGTGCCGTCCTCGGCCCGTGCGCGCTGCGGTTGTGTCGACTGAGTGAGAGTGAAGGTACCGTCGGGGTTCGCCACGGTCGTCGTGTACTCGGTCCGCTCCGACGGCACTTCCACCGGTTCACCGGTTGCCGCCGCACGCTCCGAGGCCGACTGCTCGGTCAGCGCCGATGCGGGAACTGCGGCTGCCGCGTCGCTCACGCTCGCGATCGACACAACGGGCAACAGCGACAACAGCGTCGCCGCTGCCGAGATCCCACCGACTACACGATGCGAACGACCTCTTCGCATCTGAACATGGCGATGCCCCCGCCTCAACCCCACGAACCCACCCCGTAGTCACAGAACCTTCATAGATCCCGCGATCTAACGCGACCTCAGTTCCCGACGTCAACGTGACCCGCATCACAAATTGGACTGCCGGATCACCTCTGAGCTGGGACGACAGCGGGCGATTACCGACCAGTCGGGCGAACCTTCGAACGCCACACATCTTCACTCTCCGCACGCGAATGAAGGTCAAACGCACAGAACACGCCACTCTTCAACGACCGCTCGAGCAAACACCCCTACCGCCACAGCACGGCCGCTCCGCCTCGATGAGCTCCTTAACCTTCAACTACCGCTCACGACAGACTGGCAACACGGCACAGCAGAATCAGGCCAAGCGTCAACTCAAATGCCGTAGCGCATTGTTACGGGTGGCGATGGTCAACCCACCCTTGAGTCGAATGCCATCGGGTGCAGATCTTGCGACAGTGCCTGGCTGGGTGAAGCAGGGCCACAACGGTGCCGCACGAGAGGTAAAGCGACCTGCGACCGGGCCGCTTCACACCGGCGCCGACGACTCCACGGCAAGTGTCTCCACTGAGTCCTTTTCAAGCTGCGGTGCGACCGCGAGTTGGACTGCCCTGCGCAACGACGAAGCTCCTGGTAGACGGGTTCTCGACCAAGATCACCCGTGTCCGCCCAGGAGCTTCGCGTGCTTGTCTACCCGTCCTCGATTGATCTGTCCAGCCGCACCCTGCGGTTCCTGACCGGACAACTGACAGCCCGGCGGCAGGAGATCCGAACGCGGTGGCGGCGCCTTCCCGCCGCACGTCAGGCACTGCTCACCCTGGCCCATCTACGGTGCGGTGACACCTACGCCCAGCTCGCTGCCGGGTTCGGCATCGGGATTGCGACCGTCTACCGCTACATACGTGAAGCCGTCGAGGCCCTGGCCGCCCTCGCCCCGTCCCTGGCCGAGGCGATGAAGACGATCCGGACGAAGGCGTTCGTGATCCTCGACGGCACCCTGCTGCCGATCGACCGCATCGCCGCCGACACCCCGTACTACTCCGGGAAACACAAACGCCACGGCATGAACGTCCAGGTCCTCACTGATCCGTTCGGACGGCTGCTCTGGGCCTCGCCGGCTCTGCCCGGCTCGACTCACGACCTGACCGCCGCGCGGCAGCACGGCATCATCGAAGCCTTCGCCGATGCGGGACTCAAACGCTGGGCGGACAAGGCATATCAAGGCGCCGGCGGACCCGTCCGCGTACCGTTTCGGGGCCGCCGCCTCAAGCGATGGAAGCGTCGCCACAACACCACCCACGCCAAGATCCGCTGCCTCGGCGAGCGGGCCATGGCCACCATCAAGGGCTGGCGCCTCCTGCGGAAGCTCCGCTGCAGCACCAACCGAATCACCGATGTGGTGAAGGCCGGCCTCGTCCTTCACCACGCATCAGCGTGAGGTTAGAAAAGGCTCACTGTTCAGACTGCACAAGAGACGGGGCATCTGAGACAGCACCTGCAGGGCCGAGAGCGGATGCTCCCTGCACGCGCGCTGCACAAATGGCCACCGGATGGCCACCGGCGATCACTCCGAAATTCGATGCAGAAGCCCTCAGGACCATGAAGTCGCAGGTCACAGCGGCGCGCCGAAAACCGGACACAAGCTGTGAACCGGCGACCTACGCATTTCGATGCGCAGACCAGCAGTGCCCGATTCGCCAGATATCCAAGGTCAAGGAAAACAGAAAACCCCAGGTCAAAGGCTCGACCTGGGGTTCACAATAGAGCCGCCTTCGGGATTCGAACCCGAGACCTACGCATTACGAGACCATGAGCGATCGTGTTGACTGATGCCTCGCTGTGCTACGTGGTGACGTTTTTCCTGATCAGAGCACGTGCGATAGGTTGACCTGTGCCACCTCGTGATACACGGTCCAAAGGCGTCTGTCCACCGGCCGTCCACCGCCGGGGCTCTCACCGCCCCGCCAGTGAGACTGCCGCTGGGCTGCCGGCGATGCTGTCGAGCGGCTGGAGAGGCGGGCGAAGGTCACTGTGGGACCTCTACAGCCGTCCGCCAGCAGGCTCTCCACGGATGCTTCCCCTCCTGGCGCGGATGCGTTCCGCCGGGGTTGTGAACCGAGGCCATTTTCGTGTCTGACCCCGCTTGTTCCGATCGCGGCGTGCCGCGTCAGATCTGCAGAAGACCCTCGATCGTTTCAGCATCGGTCTCGCTGAGCAGGATCCGAACATCCCCCTTTCCGGGAACCGAGTACCAAAGTGTCACGAGGCCGGTGCGCCAGCTGGGCTCGCGGTGAACACGCGCGCATCGAGGCAGGTCCACCACGCCGCCGACTCGGCGCGCGAACGTCAATCCGCCATCCGCACCAACCTGGATTTTGCCGTACGTAGAGGCCTTCCTCCCCATCCCGGCCTCCCAAGACATCCAGGGCTTCGGCGTAGTCGAGTGGTGTCCGGTTCATGGCGGTTGCCGAGCTTCGCGGTGCTCCGGGAGCGGGGTGGGTACCGGTGTCCGGGGGCTGGCCAGCGACAATGAGCCTCATGGAGAGTGTTGTTGAGATCCATGTGCCCCTTGGGGGGGCTGCGGGCACTGTGGAGGGTTCCTATCTCTTCCCGTGGATCGACCAGGTCGAGGACTTCCTCGCCGAGCAGGAGGCGGCGGAGGTGTATGACGACGGTGAGGAGTACGGCGAGGCGTACGTCTTCTTCATCACCGGGGCCGCCGAGGAGGATCTCCTGGCCGTGGCATCTCGCGCGGCTGGTCTTGCAGGCATCCCGAGCGGAGTGTTCGCGATGGTCACCAGTGATGAGGCGGAGGAGATCGGCCTCGGACGACGTGTTGAGCTGCCGCTTGGTTAGTCCCCTGCCCAACCGGCGGTCGGCCGGGGCCCGGCTCTGGCTGCTGATGACTCGTGGAGAGCGTGACAGGCACGGACTCCCAAGATCATGGAGTTCTCGACGCCCCGTGATCCGAGTGGAAGACCGTGCCTGCCGACGCATCATCGCCGATCCCGCCTGCCCTTGACCAACTCCGTGGCCATCCACGGGCCGAACCCGCAGACGTGCCGGGTCTGCTGGAACGGCTGACCGAAGTACCCGACCCGCGTGATCCGCGCGGAGTACGGCATGCTCTGGTCGTCGTGCTCGCGCTCACCGCGTGCGCGGTACTGGCCGGGGCGAGGTCGCTGCTGGCAGTCGGCGAGTGGATCGCCGACGCCCCGCCGCAGGTGCTGCAAGCTGTCGGCGCGCCCCCCGATCCTCTGCTTCCCAAGCGGCTCCTGCCTGCGGAATCGACGGTTCGCCGACTGCTGGCGAGGGTCGACGGCGATGCCCTGGACCAGGCCGTGGGCCGGTGGCTCGCCGACCGCCGCTCCCGCACCGCGAGCGGCGGTCGGCGAGCTCTGGCCGTGGACGGCAAGAGCCTGCGCGGAGCAGCCAGGGCCAGGGGCAGGAAGATCCACCTGCTCGCCGCCCTGGACCACTCCACCGGCCTGGTCCTGGCCCAGCTGGACGTGCGGGAGAAGACGAACGAGATCACGTGCTTCCAGCCGCTGCTGGAGACCGTCGCCGACCTGGCCGGCACCGTGGTAACCAGCGACGCGCTGCACACCCAGCGCGACCACGCCGACTATCTGCTCGGCCGTGACGCCCACTACATCGTGATCGTCAAGGGCAACCAGAAGAAGCTGCGCAAGCAGATGAAATCCCTTCCCTGGAAGCGCATCCCGCTCCAGGGGCGCACCCAGAACGTCGGCCACGGCCGCTGCGAAATCCGTCGGATCAAGGTGGCCACCGTGAACAACCTGCTCTTTCCCGGCGCCCGTCAGGCCATCCAGATCAAGCGCCGGCGCACCGACCGCAAGACCGGCAAGACCACCGTGAAGACCGTCTACGCCGTCACCAGCCTCACCGCCGAGCAGGCCACCCCGGCCCAGCTCGCCCGACTCGTCCGTGACCACTGGAAGATCGAGGCCCTGCACCACGTCCGCGACACCACCTTCGCCGAAGACGCCTCCCAGCTGCGAACCGGCAACGCACCCCGCGCGATGGCCACCTGGCGCAACCTCGCCATCGGAGCCCTCCGCACGGCCGGAGTGAAGAACATCGCGGCCGGTCTCCGCCGCAACGCCCGCAACCCTCACCGACCCCTCTCACTCCTCGGCCTCGGATGACCACGAACCGGACGTCATGCGACTACGCCGAAGCCCTGCCAAGACATCCGGCACGGAAACTTCACAAGACCAGAATCGGCAAGTGCAGAATTCCTCCGAGCACCTCTCCTGCGAATCATGGAGCGCACAAACACCGCAACTCCCCAGCCGAATATCCCAAAAATGATAAATTCAATCAAGATTAACATCCGAACCTACCCATTAACTGAATAAACGAGCGGAAGAGGATCAGGGACCCGGACGACTATGAAATCAGATCCGTCAATCGCAAGGTTCCAGACAATGACCCCATCAGGCTGCATTTCAGCGTATGCCCCTTCGTCTTCCTGGCGAGAAAAATGACACGCAGACGAACAAGAAGAGAACCAACAGGAACGCCCCCGCCTGCCATCCGATCAGCAGCGTCAATGCAGCCACTGCCGCAGACCATGCGACTACCCCAAATCTGCATCCGCGGATTACCGAGCAGAACGAGAGGGGCTCCGGCCGGTCCGGCAGCCCAGCACTTTTGTCCACGGAAACATGATTGCGCGTTGCGCAGTAGAATGTATCCATTTGATCCTCGATATCTCCCATTGAGACAAGCTCAGGGGCGGCAGAAGAAACATCAACGGCCACCCCTGAGTATCCGCGCCACTCGTTGGGCTACTTAATTAAAGAGGCCGCATTGGTTCCAGAGGAGCGGCAGCCCTCCCTGCCGCGGTCCGGAAACTATGCTGTTGACTCGAGCATGGCCACCCTTGACAGCCCATCGCGACCACGAGAGGTTACCTCACTTGCGGATGGCACCGAGCAGTCCTCTCCCGAAGACTGTACCGAAAGCCATTCCTTTTACTTCCGCTTTCGCGGTTCTTAGCATGAATTGAGATGCTCCCCGTTCTCGCTCCTCATCTGTGGCGACCGCCATGTGGGCTCCCATTCCAGCAGTGAAAAGTGCAGCTGCTCCGACTGTGAACAGTCCGGCGCCACAGACAACCTATGCAATGCATGCTGCGGTTCCTACCGTAGCGAGCACACCGACGCCGATGTCTACACCTTTGTGTTTCCATCAGTCGACGCTGGTGACGTCCTTCTCGAATGAGTCCCACTTGTCACTGATGCCGTTCTTGATTTGACCGAAGATGCCATCCTTCTTGCGCCGTTCGGCTTCCTGTGCCTTGCGTCGGGCTTCGGCCTGGGCCTTACGTTCGGCTGCGGCTCGGGCGTTTGACTGTTCGGCTCACTGCATCTCCTTTTGTAAGGGAACGGCGAACAGCCCCCGCCATTAGTCGGGAGCCGTTCGTGTACCAGCGCGCCCCACTGGGCGGGGCTGGGCGGGGTCAACTGGGTGAGCAGTGAGCAGGGATTACCTTCGCCCGAGGGCAGCATCAGGCAGTGTGCGGAGACGTGCTCCCGCCCGCAATGAGAGCATTTCATTTTGTTTCCCTACCATTCTCCTGCTGGAGCTTTCTCCGAATGATCTTTCCGCATATCACTGCCCCTCCTATGGCGAACAATGGTGGAACGACAGCCGAGGTTGGGTCGCCCAGAGTGCGTGCCACCTGAGTGACGATCACGATCAGGATAGCCAGCGGGACCAGAGAGGCCAGGATAACCTTCCAGTTTTTCTTCATTCAGAGTCCTTCATTGTTCTTCACTGACTTCTCTATCCGCTTCAATGAACGTTCCAGTCGCGCGAAACTCATTCGGCTCACAACTCTGCTTGTCAGCGCTGAGCTTCCTCCTGCGTATCCGGTTATGCCTCCGGTCGCTGTGGACATCGCAAACGACGTCGTGTTCCAGTTTGTAGTCCCTGCATTGAATGCAGCATAAGAAGCCCCAGCGCTTGCCGCGCCAATGGCAACTGCTCCTGCTGCCCCGCCCGGCCCCGCCCATAGCTGACACAGCGGTACAGGCGACGGGGCCGCTCTTTCGTGTACCCATGAACTCGCAGGGGCCGCCAGCGAAAGCTGACGGCCCACGAGGCTATCCACAACGCCAGCTCAGCCCGGCGTTCTACAGTGTTCTTGCATGAAGCGATCGCCAGGGCTGGCTGAGATCACCCCCGGGAGCCACTACCGGGAAAGGCTCAACAGGCTACTCATGCTGATCCCCCTTGTCGGCCTCGCGATTCAACTTCGCCCGCAACACGGTCCCCCAAACCATCGCAGCTCCTATCACGATCACCATTGGGCCCATGACTTGGACCCATCCCCCAATCGCTTTGGAGACCACAGCGACGATCGCAGTAAGAATCGCCAGCGGAACGATGCTTTTGAGGACTTCCCGCTGCAACTTTGTCATTGATCATCCTTCATTCTCCGGACCACCTTCTCAATGCGATTCAGGCTTCGATCCATTCGAGCGAAGGACATCCTACTGGCTACCGATTGGCCTGCAGCGCTAGTACCTCCAAGGTAACCGAGCCCCGCACCGGTCGCCGTATTAATCGCAAACGAGGTGGTATTCCAGTTCTTTGTTCCCGCGTTCGAGGCAGCGTAATTTGCGGCCGCCGTGCCTGCACCGATGGCAATGGCCCCGCCCACTCCGCAGACCACGGACGCTAGACATGCAAGTCCTCCGACGGCCCCGGCGACCAGCACTCCATTCGCCAAGTAATCCCGCCAATGGTCGGAGAAGTGATCCCCGACGGCCCCTGCTGCGTCCGCGATTCCTGATACAGCCTTGCCGCCAGTATTGTCCCAGGCATTGCTCAGCCCTTTACCGATGCTGCCGAGAATTCCGTCTTTCTTGCGCCGTTCGGCTTCCTGGGCCTTGCGTCGGGCCTCCGCTTGGGCCTTGCGTTCGGCTGCGGCGCGGGCGTTTGCCTGTTCGGCCCACTGCATCTCTTTTTTGTAGTAGCTGGAGTTGTAGTAGCTGTTCCACCGCTTGTCGTAAGCGGCCACAGCCTTCCTGTACTTCTTTGTGGGCCGCCCCCTGCTGTCGAGGTAACCCCGCTTCTTGTAGCTGTTCTTCATCACCTTGGCGTTGCCGTAGCCGAGGCCCGTGAAGTCGTCGTAGATCATCCGGCCGTCGGGGTCGGAGGCCGTGATGGGGCGGTTGTTGGCGTAGGCGTAGGCGTTCATCTGCTGGGGGTCGTCGATGTCGATGAGTGGATCGACGGAGATGAAGCGGCCCAGTGTGGGGTCGTACTCGCGGGCGCCCAGGTGAACGAGGCCCGTGGGGTCGTTGGTGCCGCCGACGAAGCCACGGGAGCCGGGGAGGGCCTGGCTGGTCTCGGATCGCAGCCCGCCGAAGGGTAGTTGCTTGCGGCGGGTGACGGCGAGGGTGGTCATGGCGATGGCGGTCATGGCCGTGCCCTGGTGGTCGGAGATCAGGAAGGAGAAGCCGCTGCCGGTACGGACGGCGACGCTCTCTCCGCCGTGGGAGTAGTAGCGGATTCCCTGCTTGGTGCCGTCGGCGGCGATCTTGAGTTCGTTGTCTCCGGGGAGAGTGAGCGTCTGGCTGCCGTCCGCGTCGCGCGTGATCATGCGGTTGCCGTCGGCGTCGTAGAGGTAGCTGGTGGTCTTGCCGGACTCGGTGAGCGTCGCGAGCTGGCCTTCGTCGTTCCAGTCGAGGTCCTGGGTGCGGCTGCCGACGGTGCGTATGTCGGTGTTGCCGGCGGGGTCGTAGGTGAAGGTGCTCTTGCGGCCGTCGTCCGCGCCGCCTTCGACCGTGGTTTCCTGCACGGCGTGCGGTGTGCCTGTTCCGGGCGAGTTGACGGTGTACGTGGTGGTGACGTCGGCGCCGGCCAGGGCGCCCGTGCCGTGCTCGGTGAGCTTGGTGCGGTTGCCTATGGCGTCGTATGCGAAGGACTGCCAGTAGGGGTCGGGGCCTGCGACCGTGGTGGCTGACGGCGGTGTGGCGCAGTCGGTCTTCGCGGTCCAGGCCTCGGTCAGCCGCTGGAGGGCGTCGTTGTTGAAGCACTGGGTGTCGACGGTCCTCTGGGTGTCCTGTCCGCTGGCGGTGGTGATGCCGGTGACGTTGCCCGCGTCGTCGAAGGCGTAGGCCACGTCGTCGATCCGCTGGGGGGCGAGATCGCGATCGGTCGTCTGACGGGTCGTCCGGCCTGTGACTTCGTCGTACACCTGCGTCTTGTAGACCCTCTTGCCGAGCGTGCCGTACTCCGTGCGCACAGGGCGGGAGAACACGTCGTGGGCGGTTGAGTTGACAAGGGTCACGGAACCGGCGGTGGTCTTCTGCGGCAGGTTGCCTTCGCCGTAGACGGTCGTCTCGCGCTCGCTGGGCAGATTGCCGACGGCCGGGTGCCGGATCCATTCCTGCTGGCCGGTGTACGTGTTGTAGCCGTAAGTCCAGGTGTAGGAGCCTGCGAGGGCGCCCGCTTCGGCCGGGACGGTCACTGTTGTTGAGGTGGGCTGGTAGGCGTCGTTGTAGGCATCCGTGGTGGAGGTGTACTCCTTGCCGTCGACGTAACGGATGCTGCTGGTCGGCTGGCCCTTGGCGATGGTGTCGTAGGTCCACTTGGCCAGCAGGCTGTCGCCCTTCTTCAGCGTGGTCTTGCGCCCGATCTCGTCGTACGTGGTAGTCAGTGTGATCTTCCGCGCGTCCGTGGTCTCCACTTCACGGCCGAGCTTGTCGTGCTTGATCTCTGTCGTTCCCTTGTCCGGGTCGTCGATCACCTTGCGCTGGCCACGGGCGTCGAAGGTGTAGGTCCAGGTGTTGCCGAGAGGGTCGACGACCTGGTCCGGCTCGTCCCACTTGCCGTACGTGTAGCGGGTCTTCTGCGAAGCGGTGCGTGCGGCGTTGGTGTACTCGATCCGCTCGACGGTACGGCCCTGCGCATCCGTGACCGTGGTGGCGGCGGTGCCGCCCTTGGGCGGTATCACCGTCGTGCGGTCGCCGCCGTACACGCTCTTGGTGCGCCATTTCTCGTCGCCGTAGGTGCGGGTGATGGCGTCGGTGACGCGGCCCATGCCGTCGTACACGTTCTCCGTCATGGACGGCACGGCGTTGTCGGCGGCCTCGGCCAGGTCGGCCGAGGGGGCGCCCTCGGCGTAGTAGGCGCCGTACGACTTGTGGGCCGAGCCGCGGCTGTCGTACAGCGTCTCGGTCACGATCCGGTGGGCTGTGCCGATCGCCGGTGCCTGGGTTTCCCGCTCGCGCAGCAGTCCGTCGTACAGCTGGTAGCTGGTGGCATATGACCCGTCGTGCTGGAGAGCCTTGGTGGCCACGGCGTTCACCGCCGTCTTGGAAATGGTGTACGTGTACTGGGCTGACGGCTGGTTGGCGTGGTCCGCCTTGGACCAGCCTGGCAGCCACACCTTGACGACGCGGCCGAGGCCGTCGTGGACGGCGTCGGTGCGCTTGCGGTTGGCGTCGACGGTGGCGGTGGTCACGCCGCGGACCGGGTCGAACTCGGTGATGCTCGCATGGCCCAGGGGGTTGGTCTCAGTTTTCGAGGTGGGCGCTTCGATGCTCTTCGGAGAGTATGCGGTGCTGGTGGTCTTGTTGTCAGCGTCGGTGTCGGTCAGTTCACGGCCGTGGATGTCGTAGGTGTGTCTGGCCGTGGTCAGGTAGCCGGTGCCCGTGGCGTCCTGCTCTTCCAGGCGTGTGACGTCGCCCTTGGCGGGAGCGGTGTCCAGGCTGGTGGCGTCGTCGTAGTAGTACCGGGCGACGGAGATCAGATCGGCCGGCAGTCGCGGAGTCTTGTCGCAGGCGACCGCGACGTTCCTGATTTCCTTGGCGAGGCTGAGGATGTTCTTGCTGTCGTTCCGGGCATACGCGGTGGTCGTGCACTCCTCGTCACCGGTCTTGGCGGTGTCGCCCAGGTCGGACTCGGAGGTCACCTGGCCGTACTCGTCGAAGGTGCGCACGGTCTGGGTGGAGCGCCAGCCGTCACCGACGGCCGTGCGGGTCTTCTCGATCTTGGTTCCGGTGGAGTATGCCTTCAACGCCGACAGGCCGGAGCGGCTCTGTGTCGCGGTGGCGGCTCCATGCCAGGGCTCGTAGCTGGTGGTGCTCTCCAGCTTGCCGCCGTCGCCGTTGAAGGTGGCCTCCTCGCGGGGCATCCCGGCGAAGGCCGGGTGGTCGGTGACGGCGACGCCTTCGTGGTCCTTCACCTCGGCCCCGTCGATGCCTCGGAAATAGCGGTGCTCCTTCAGCGTCTGCTTGTCCGAGGCCGGGGCGCCCGTACGGACCTGGACCCGTCCGTAGCCTCGGCGGTCGCCGTACGTGAGGTGCTTGGCCTTGGCGAACTCGTCCTCTTCCTTGCCCCAGGACATACCGTCCAGATACGAGTAGCTGGTCTGCTTGACCGGGGCGCCGCCGGTGTTGTCCGCCTCCAGGACCTGCGTGACGACGTAGGTGTGGAACCAGTCCAGATAGGGCTCGTAGTCGGCCGCCGGCGCGTCCGGGGGCGACCACATCACGGGATAACAGCGCCGCTTGTTGGACGACGGTGTGGGTACGTCACCGGCCTTGCAGTCGGCCGCCGAGTAGGTGACCCCGATGGAGCCCCCCGTCTCGGTGTCGATGCCGTAGACGCGGTAGCGCACCATCGGCGGCACGGGGTCGGCGTCGCCGCCGGTGGTGGCGCCCTCGACACGGTTGGCCAGCTGCTGGCCCTTGAAGGTGACGGCAGGCATGACGACGTCCCCGGTGCCGGTGTGCCCGGTGCGGGTGAGGGAGGCCAGCCAGAGCGCGCGGTCCGTCCCATCACCGGTGGAGGGGAACTGGTGCGCCAGCACCCAGGTGTCCGCGCTCTTGTAGGCGCCGCCGGTCAGCACCGACGTGTCGATCTTCGTGAGGCGCTTGCGGGTCCAGAACGAGGGCGAGTAACGGTCCTTGCACTCGTCACCGGACTTGCAGTACTGGTCGAACGGCACATCCGGCCAGTTCTTGGCGTTGTCCTTGTCGAAGGTGCCGCAGTCACTCAAGCAGCGTTCTGAGACGGTGAAGTCGACCTTGGCCGCTGCCTTCTCGCTGTAGACGGAGTCGGACCGCAGCCCGTACTCGATGCGATCCAGATGCCCGCCACGCGTGTACGCGGTCGCGGTCGAGGCACCGGTGTCGGCGACGACGTTCCGTCCGTAGTGGTTGGTCTCCTTGGCCCAGTAGTAGGCCATGGCATCGGAGTGCGGGTCGACGACATAGTCGAGGTTCCACCGCCAGGCCTGTTGACACCAGGAGTCCTTGAACGCGTCCGCGTGGCACGGCTCGCTGGTGTGGTTGCCGAACACCGGCACCGTCCACGTGGAGTTGGTCTCCGGCTTGCCCTCGCTCCATCCCGGCAGACGGTTGTAGCCGAAGTGGTAGCGGGTACCGTTCGGCGTGGTGACCTGCCAGTACTCACCGTTGTTGTCGCCATTGCCGCGAGCCGTGCTGGTGAGCTTCTCGACCTTGGTGCCGTCGTCGTCCTCCAGGCGCCACTCGCCGGTCGTGTCGTCCTTGACGAGCACGCTGGACTGGCCGCCGAGGTTGAGGACCGCGTTGTCCTTCTTCCAGCACAGGTCGCCGCTCTTGTCGGTGCCGTTGCCGTCCTTGTCGTCGTCGGCACAGGAAACGTAGCGGCGCTCGATGTAGCCGGGCTCCATCGACCAGCCGTCACCGATCCAGTTGGCCTGGTTGTTGGTCGATGCTGTACGTCCATCAATGGATTGGGAGGAGTAGGACAAGCTCAGGTCCGGTGCGGCGCCGCCGGGTACCTCGGGAGTGTCGATGTCGTACGTCCATGTGAAGGCGCCGCTGGAGCCGCCGGCGGACCAGGACGCGGACGGTGACAGGGAGGTGGCCTTGAAGTCCCCGGAGGCTCCGGAGGCGGCGGCTGTCACGGCCAGGAGCACGGTGCCATCGGTGGCAGCGAGGCCACTCGTGGAGCGGGCCGCGGCAGGAGCCTTGACCACCGGCGCTGTCTCGTCTTCGGCGAGGGCATCGGCGGCCGGAAGGGCGACGGAGGCCGACAGAACCGTGGACTCGAGGTTGTTGTCTGTCGCGAGTGCCTTGCTCTTCCGGCACTCCTTCTTGTCCGGGCTGAGCAGGGCGCAGTTGGGGATCTGGCGCAACGTCAGGCGAGAGGCCCAGCCACCGCCGTAGGCGTCCTTGAAGCCGGAGTAGTCGAGCGTGACGTCGACCGTACCCCTCTCCCCTTCGAGCGGGCGCACCGCGAGAAGCACGCCGGTGACACCTGCGGCTTCTGCGGCCTCCTGGTCGAGCACCTGGACCTGCGCCCGCGCGGGGCCTGCCGCCGACTTGGCGGTCTTCGTGCGGCGCGTCCCATACGCAGCGGGAGTGTTCCCGCCTCCGCCTCGGCACTGCCCTCGGCGGGTAGGTCCACCGCTGTGGTTCCCGGCTTCGGCCAAGAGGACTTCGAAGTCCTCTTCCAGGCGTGCTTGGCGGTCTGGTCGGGCCTGGAGATCCGGTGCTTCTCGGCCGGGGAGACTGGCACCGGCTCCGGCGTCTTGAGCTTGGCCAGCGTGAGCTCGGCTGCGGCGGCCACAGGCCCGCCTAACAGGCCGGCCACCAGATAGGCCACCAATGACAGCGCGATGCAGCGTGCCCAACGCACACGTCTCTTTACCGCACGACCGGGATGTCTCGGTCTCTCCGCTCGTAAAACGGACATGGAATCCCCCCATGGAAAGTCCAGAAGCGTGAAGATCTCGCGGAAGGTATCACTGGGTAAAGCTGCCGTAAAGGGCACGTCAGGAGGCCCTTGAATTCCTGGCGAGATTTCTACCACATGACTGAAACGCACCCTTGCGGGGGTTGGTTGAACTCCGCGCGTAGCGCCTGGACTTGGGACACGTCGCGGTGTAGTGCACCCATCGACTCGTGCGAGCCAAGTCAGTGGGAAATCCTCCACAATCTCTCGTCGTGCCGCCTTGTCAAAGTTGTAGGGTGCGCTGAACGTAGCGCAGAGAATGAATAGGAGGCGTAATGAGAGAACGTCGAAGATGGCCGGGAACCGGAAAGTCTCGTCGTATGCCGATTGCCGTCGTCATGGCGGCGGCAATGGTGGCGCCGCTGGTCATGGCCCTGCCCTCGGCCGCCGATGACACACCCTCCCGTCCGCTGACCGAGCAGGGCTACTCCGCGGAGGAGTCGAAGGCGCTGACTCAGGCCGCGGAGTCGGGAGAGCCGGTGGAGTTGCTGTCTCACCGGGGTGAAGCGTCGCAGGTGTTCGCCAATCCCGAGGGCACCTTCACCGAGGAGCGGTACGCCACCGCCCAGTGGGCACGTCAGGGCAACAGACTGGTGGACTTCGACACCAGCCTGAGCACGGACGGGAACGGGAAGATCACACCGAAGGCCACTGCCGTGGGTCTTGAGTTCTCCGGCGGCGGCGAGGGGCCCCTGGCGACCATCACCCGCGACGGCCGGAGCATCTCCCTGTCCTGGCCGACGGCCCTGCCGGAGCCGGTGATCGCGAATGACACCGTCACCTACCCGGAGGTACTGCCCGACGTCGACCTCAAGCTACGTGCCGGTGCGTCTGGATTCGCGCAGCTTCTCGTGGTGAAGTCCGCTCAAGCGGCGGCCAATCCGGACCTGAAGACGGTCGCGTACGAGATGTCCAGCGACGGCGTGAACGTCAGCGTCGATGAGCACGGCAACCTGAGCGCCGTCAATCCCGGCGGACAGGAACTGTTCACGGCGCCTACACCGCGGATGTGGGACAGCTCGACCGAGAGCAGCACGGAGGCCGTGAGTCTCCGGACAACCGCAGCCGAGGACTCCGCTGATCCCTCACCGGACGGAGACGAGTTCGAACCAGGGCGGGGAGCTCAGCAGGCCGCCATCCCGGTCGAGCTCACGGACGACACCTTACGACTCACCCCCGACACGGAGCTGATGACCGGCGAGGACACCACGTACCCGGTCTACATCGACCCGTACATCGATGGCTCGCGCTACTCGTGGACCATCGCTTACAAGAAGTTCCCCAACAGCTCCTTCTACAACGGAGCCGGCTGGGGCGGCTCCGGCTCCTCCACCTCCACCGCCCGCGCGGGGTACGAGAACGAGACCAACGGCCTGGCCCGCTCCTACTTCCGGATGAACACCAAGAACCTGTGGAGCACGAACAAGCAGGTTCTGAAGTCCACTTTCCGGATCAAGAACACCTGGTCCTGGTCGTGCACTGCAAAGCCGGTGCAGCTCTGGCGCACCGCCGCGATCGGCTCGTCCACGACGTGGAACAACCGGCCCGACCGGCGCGAGCAGATGGACTCGGTCAATGATGCCAAGGGCTGGAGTTCCAGCTGCCCGGCGGGCAACCTGGCTTTCGACATCACGAAGGGAGCCAAGGACGCCGCCGCGAGCAAATGGAACACGATCACCCTGGAACTCGCCGCCTCCAACGAATCCGACGTCTACGGCTGGAAGAAGTTCGCCGCCAAGTCGGCCGTGATGTCCACCGAGTACAACACCGTGCCCAACGCGCCCACCGCCCTGGACACCTCGCCGGTCAGCACCCGCAACGCCAAGGGCTGCGGCGACGTAGCCCCGTACGGCCTGATCGGCAACACCGACTTCTACCTCACCGCCAAGGTCTCCGACCGCGACGGCGGCACGGTCAAGGCCCAGTTCCACCTGTGGGCCACCGGCCACCACGACGACGGTCCCGGCGTGTTCTTCGACAAGACCGTCTCTGTTACCTCCGGCACCGTTGCCAAGGTCAAAGTCAGCAAGGCTGAGCTCACGCCCCATCTGAAGGTGGCCGGCGGCAACTTCTCCTGGAAGGTGCAGGCCGAGGACGGCAAGGCAAGCTCCGACTGGACACCCGTCCAGGGCGCAGTCGGCTGCCGCTTCGTCTTCGACCCCACCAGGCCCAGCACCCCACCCGGCATCACGTCCAGCCAGTTCCCCGACGGCAGTGACGGCTGGCCCGCTACGACCGGCAGCGTCCGCACCCAGGGCGCCTTCGCCCTCTCCAGCGGCGGCGTCGCGGACGTGACCAGGTACGAGTACTGGACTGACACCGATCCCGCTGTCCGCACCGCAACCCCCGCCAGCGCCGGAGGCGGCGTCAACGTCAGTTTCACCCCTACCGCCGCAGGCAGCAACCACCTCTACGCCCGCAGCGTGGACAGGGCCGGCAACAAGTCGGACCAGGCGGACTATCTCTTCTACGCCAACGGCTTCAAGGAGGGCGACAAGCCCGGCGACATCAACGGCGACGGCAACCCCGACATGTGGGGCGTCGACAAGGACGGCACTCTGCGCCGCTTCTTCGGCCCCGGGGACGGCACCGCAACCGAGGCCTCGTCCACAGCGAGCAACGCCAGTTGGGCCGGGGTGAAAATCTCTCATCGAGGGGACTGGACCGGCGACGGCTACGA
This sequence comes from Streptomyces sp. ATCC 21386, assembly GCF_018728545.1. Classification (NCBI taxonomy): domain Bacteria; kingdom Bacillati; phylum Actinomycetota; class Actinomycetes; order Kitasatosporales; family Streptomycetaceae; genus Streptomyces; species Streptomyces sp. ATCC 21386. The sequence continues at coordinate 511,787 of NZ_JAAVVL010000001.1, read as the reverse complement.
AGACCTCATCGCCCTCCGACACGACGCCACGACCGACACCGACCGATTGTGGATTCACCCCAACTCCGGATACGGCTTCGCCTGCACAGACTGCTCCGGCGACCTCCACGACAGCCAGGAACTCACCCTCTACGACCCCGCCAACAACCACTGGCAGCAGGCCAGTGAGATCCTCACCATCGGTGACGTGGACGGTCCGCTCGACGTGGACGACGACGGCACGCCCGATATCCCAGGCCACCCCGACCTCCTGGTCCGCAATGGTGACCTGCTGTGGCTCTACTTCGGAGCGCCCGACAACCGACTCGACAGCGACCGGGAACCCCTACTGATCGGCACCGAGGGCTGGGCGAAGTCCACGCTCATCGCCCCCGGCAATGTACGGGGGGACGACCGGGTCGACCTGATCTCCCGCAACACCGAGACCGGCGACCTCTACATCCACACCGGCACCGGCGACAACGGTGACGGCCTCGCGGACCAGTCCACCAAGATCAAGACCGGCTACGGGTTCACCACCGGGAGAGCCCCACTGGTGACCTCCCCCGGAGACGCCGACCACGACGGAGTACCAGACCTGTGGACCGTCCTCGAGACGGGCCACCTCTGGTTCGTACCCCGGATCTCCAAGGGCGACCTGCCCCTCAGGGATCTGGGTGCCGGTTGGAGCGGCTACCAAGCCCTCAGCTGAAGTGTCGGCCTGTACACACGCACGCCGGTCAGTCCGTGGGAGATGAAAGCAGATGAGACGCTTGATGACTTGGGGCGATGGAGATTCCTGCGTCCTCATCAGCCCGAAGCAGCACAGCGCGTCTTAGCTTGTTTCGTGATCCTCCGGCCCGAGAGCATCCTTGATGCTCTCGGGCCGTTCGGCGGTTTTGCCGACGCGTTCTTCGAGCCGGAGGCGGGCCAGGTCCCCGGCCCAGATGGATGCGGCGCTCGGACGGGGAAGACCGAGTGGTGGGCGGAGGTTCCTGAACCCTCGGCGGCGCACCTGCGCGGGGATGAGGCCGCCCCCGCCCCACCCCCCGACTCGGCGGGCGGTTCCCAGGGGCCGCGGAGATCATCGGTGGCCTCGCAGACGCGGCGGAGCAGTCATCACCAGGCCGCTCGCCCGACATCAGATCTGTTCGGGCCGGACAATCCCGACGACACCAATTGCGTCTTCGGGCACTGGTGGATTGCCCCCGTCGCCGAGGAGCAGCAAGAGTCCCCTGATGGAGCGTCATGCACGGTTGTCCACCGGATGTCCACCGGGACCCATCGCGTTCGTATGACCTGCCCTCTGCGAGCGGATAAAGAGCCAGGTCAGAGCACTAGATCGTCAATCTCGTCACAGAAACCAAACCTCCGACCTACGCATTGCGATGCACAGACCGCGTCTGCCCGATTGACCCGAGTTTCAAGGTCAACGAAAACAAGAAACCCCAGGTCAAAGGCCTGACCTGGGGTTCACCATGGAGCCGCCTTCGGGATTCGAACCCGAGACCTACGCATTACGAGACCGTGAGGGTCCGTGCTGCGTAGTGCCGCGTAGTACTGTGCCGTGACGTTTTGCCTGATCAGAGCACGTACGACAGGTTGACCCGTGCCACCCCGTGATGCACTGTCCAAAGGCGTCTGTCCACCGGCTGTCCACCGACGGGGCATCCGGAAGAGGTCAACCAGTGCGCGGAGAGGCTGCAAGCGTAGCTGCGACGAGACCAGACGAGCACACGAGGGTGCTTGTCCGACCTCGACACAAGCGCCTCTGATGCAGGTCGAGCTGCAGCAGCGGTCGACACGGATGGTTAGGAGGTTGCCGCTTCTCGTTCCTTCTCGGTCAGAGGCGGGCCTTGCAGGTGGGGCTTCTTGGGACCGAAGAGCATCGGGATCAGCATGTCCGGGGAGAGCAGGCGAGTTGCCGGCTTTTCCATACTCATCACGTCGAGCAGTGCCCTCATCGCGCGGGGGTTTCGGGCTCCGGTTGCAACAGCGCGGTCGACGAAGCGGGCGAGCAACCTTTCAACTGAGGTGGGTGGGGTGTCTGTGGCGCCGGGGTAGAAGGCGTCTTGGCCGACGGCGAGGTCCCACGCTGCGGCAACGGGCCGTGAGGCGGCTCGTTGGAGGCGGCGGGCTGTGCCGGGCGCTGTGAGGCCAGTGGAGCGGAGTACGTCGCGGACAGCGGTCGCGCTCTGGGCTGCGACGGTCAGGCCATGTCCGTAGACGGGGTTGTAGGTGGCGACGGCGTCGCCGAGAACGATGAAACCGTCCGGCCAGTGCTTCGCTTTCTCGTAGTAGCGGCGGCGGTTGGCGGTACCGCGCGTGGTGACGATGTCGCTGACGGGTTCGAGCTTCTGGAGCAGCTCGCCTATGACCGGGTGGCCGAAGCCCAGGGCAAAAGCAGCGAAGGCGTCCGGGTCGGCGGTGGGTTCGCCGCCGCGTGTGCCTCCCAGAGTGACGAGCCACTGGTTGTTCTCGATGGGGAGGATGATGCCGCCCCGGCCAGGGGCCTGTCTGGGGTTGGCCTGCACGTTGATCAGCGGGAAGTCGCTGCCGACACAACTCGGAGCCTTGTAGAGGCGAGTTGCGTAGGTGACGCCAGGATTGACTTCCCGTTCAGTTGCTCTGGGGATACCTAGGCCGACGAGCCACTGTGAGGCACGGGAGCCGCGGCCGGAGGCGTCGACGATGAGGTCGGCGTTCAGGGCGAATGCTTCCTCGCCGGTACGGACACGGAGGCCGGTCACCTGGGTGGCGGTGCCCTCCAGCGACAGGGCAGTGGTCGTGTCCCGGAATGTGATCCGTGCATTGGTGAGGACGCGGTCACGTACGACGGCGTCGAGCAGGTCTCTGGAGCACACCACATTGCGGTGGTGAGTGGACCGGAAACGGCGGAACCACACGCCGTTGGGGGAACGGGAGACCATGTCGCCCATGATGTGGGCCATGCGCCCGCCCCGGGCAACGACGTCGTCGGTTAGACCGGGCAGAAGGTCGTTGAAGGCCCGGACGCCGCCGCTCCACACAACGTGCGCGTGCCGTGCCTGGGGAACGCCTCGGCGCGGTTCGGGCCCCTTGGGCAGGGTGTCGCGTTCGATGACTTCGACGTCGGCGAACTCAGCGAGAGCTGCGGCGGCGAAGAGCCCGGCGGCGCTGGCGCCGATGACGACTGCGGTGGGCCGGCGGGTGGTGGCGCTGTCAGGCATGTGCGTTCATGCTTTCTGTTCCGGTTGCCCGCTGGTGGAGGCTGTTGGCGGTGGCAGGGCTGTCGAGGGCGACGGAGATGGCGTCGATGTGATCGGTGATCTCGGCGCCGATCCGTGGGGACTGTCCGCTGACGGAGACAGGTGTGCCGTTGGTGTAGGCGGAGATCGCGTCGCGGATGGCGACGGCTCCGGCGATGGCGCGGGCCTTGGGCTCGGGGTAGGTGGTGTCTGCCTCCGTGTACGCCTGGTGGTACAGGGCCGTGTTGTAGTACGGGGCGAGCAGGCGCAGAGAGTCGTGGATGCGCTGGCGGCGCTGCAGCAAACGCAGCTCTAGTGGAACCCAGTACCCGAACCGTGCCGTTGCTGCGGCGGGGGCCAGGACGAGTACCGCGCGCCACAGTGGTCTCAACCGGCGGTACTCGCGCCGGTTTTGGTTCCACTCCTTGAGGGCCGGGCCGGCCTGGGGAGTGATGAAGCCTATGGCTGCGAACACCCCCTCCATGAGTGCCAGAGGTGGTGCGGCCTTTGTACTGAGCCAGTCCCAGTCAGCGCCGGACCAGCGGGCCGTGATCGCAGTCAGTTTGCTTATGTCGAAGGCCAGGCCTAGGACGAAAGAGCCTTGCAGGAAGACGACCCCTGACTTCAGCCAGGGGTTCTGGACTGCCTTGAACCACTTCCAGAGCATGAACGCCGAGGCGGAACACGTGGTGAAGTGCGCGAGCAGGTAGAGCAGGATGTGTTCACGCATCCACGGGGTGCTGGCGTAGTAGGTGTCGAGGTCGTAGATCCGCACGTCCGGCGCATCGGCAAGGAAGAAAGTGACCCACAGAACTACGATCATGCCGGTGTAGATGGCATAGATGCGCCGGATCTTGCGCCGTCGGTGCTCGGACGGTTCCTCGCTCCAGCGCATGATCATGGCCAGGCCGGTGGCCCCGGACGCGGTCAGGAACGAATAGGCCCAGGGTGCCGCTATGTTCGGGACACCCGTGACTTCGTTGAGGCGCTCGATGTTGACGGGAATGATGACGGTGAACGCAGCCGTGGCCCAGACAAGCAGCAGGGTTGTTGCTCTTACCTCGGGGTTGCGCCAGGCTCGGATGAACGTCGGGATCTTGAAGAACAGCGCAAGCGCCAGCAGGACGGCAGGGACCGAGTAAGGGACGTAGATCATAAAAGTATGCGTCCACCGCGGTTGGTGAGCGACACGTTGATGCGTCCCTCGAGAGTCGACTCACTGACGGGCCCTTCGGCGTAGCGGCCCTTCACCCATGCACGGACCTCGCTGCCGAACAGCAGGCCAAAGGTCTCCGCTGCCGCCTCGCGCTCCGAAAGGGACTCCGCACGCGCCGCGCCCATCCGGATCGCTTCGCGTGGCACGTCCTGGTCGGTCAGGATCTGATCGACTACGCGCTGCAGCGTGCCGGGGGCCTGGTCGGGCACGAGCGCGCGGGCGGCAGCTGCCAATCCGGGGGCGTGGTGGCCGCAGTCGCCTTGTTCCTCGTGCCACAGTTCGTGTCCGAGGATGACCAGCTGTGCCTCCGGAACGGTTGCTTTCTCGACCACGATGATCGACCGATCCCCGCAGTCCAGGCGCATGCCGGACACGGGAATGTCTGAGGGAAAGCGCCGGAACAGGAGTTCAATCGGGCGTCCGGTGCGAACACTCATCGCCCGGCAGAACTCCCGCATGACCTCCTCCGCGTCTGCCGGCCGGTCGACCGAATGAGCTGCTTCTCTCCCGAGCGCAGACAAAAGTGATTTCATGGCTCGGATGCTCAACGGGCTGAGTCTCCCCCCGAGGGCAGGACCGACCGGATAACGCCGGCAAGGAGTACCTCAAGCTGCTCAGGTGTCAGGGAACCGGCGTGCCTGAGGTCGGCGTTGACGACGCCGTACTTCTTCATCAGCGCCTGGACAGGATCGGACGCGGGGTTCTCGTACTTCTGGAGGATCGGCTGGAGAACACGATTGAGTGAGTCCTCCGCTGACATGGTGAAGAACGTCTCCCCTCCTTCGACGTCGAAGAAATCCGCGAAGTCGTGGAGCAAGGGCACGTTGGGCATCTTCTCGCCCTTGAGTAGCTTTCGCGCCCAAACTTCGGAGACCGCGAGGCGATCAGCGACCTCAGAAACAAGGTCGCTCAGCTTCTTGTCCGTACGAGACAAGTAGTCCTCCGCCAGGGCCTTGATGCGCGCGCAGACCCTTTGCTGCACAGTGTCCGGTGGCGGGCTACCACCGCGAAGCAACTCACGGACGATGTTCTCAGGAAGAGCCGTCTGAGCTGCCAGCTCTCGGGAGTTGAGACTCTCCGTCTCACGGTGCGCACTGAGGCGCCGAAGAGTTTCGGTGAGAGGTTGCTCCACCAATCGCTCCCAAGGTCGGTGTGCCTGTCCCACGCACATTACTCGGCTCGTCAGCAGTCCTTCAAACGATCGTTCCGTGGCAGGAAACGATCGTTGACACGCTTGCGGGGGCGTAGCAAGATCCGGCAGCGGAATCGTTCGATCCGACGAGTCCACGTGATCGTCGATCGGTAGGCACCCACCGAAAGAGCCATCTATGCCTAGAGAGTCACCGCCGTGTGCGACGTTCCCGCATGCGCATTTTCCTCACACCGCATGCCAGGCGACCCGAGGGCGCTTGGCAAAGATTTTTGATCATGGATCAGTGCTGGTCGGCCGGAGGCCGAGGAGGGCCCACTGGTAGGGCGAGGGCTGTGGTGCGGAACTAGTGAATAACGAGGTTACGCAGGAGCCATGCTCTCCGGGCCGTGACCGGCACGGACCTTGGAGACGTCCTCACGGGCGGCGGTGTCCCGGAACAAGTGGAGCGGGTTTTCGATCACCCAGTGCGCCCTCAGGTTCTTCGCGATCCGCTCAGGGGATACCGGGCCGCTGGTCAGGTCGGTGATGACGTAGACCGTCTCCCGGCTCCGTTTACCGGTCCTGGTGTCGATGAGATGCCGTACCGCCCTGGCGACTTGATCGCCGCACCGGACGCCGACGCGTTTGCCGGTGACTGAACACACGAGCCCAAACCTAGCCCTGATCACGTTCGCCCCGCGCGCCCCGTTCCGGACGGCACGAAACTCATCCGGACAGGGCCCCCACGACAGCGTTGTCACGACTCCCGGCTCGCACAGCCCACCGGCCCATCGAGGACCGCAATACCGACCAGGCAGATTTCGGTCCCGCGCCGACCACGCGGAGGCCGGGCCCACGGGGCTGCCTCGGTCATCACCGCGCCGGTAAGTCAACGACTTGGCGCGTTTTTTGAGCACATCCGAACTATGGGGGGGGGAACAGCAGGATGTTACCTGTGTCTGGTGTCGCGAATGTCCGCCGACAGAGCGGTGAGACCACGACACCGCTCTATGTCCAGATCAAGGTGAGACTCAGAGCAGACATAGCGTCCGGCCTGTATGCCCGGGGAGAGCAACTTCCCCCGGCGGACCAACTCGGCAAGAAATACGGGGCCAACAAGAACACCGTTCTGCGGGCACTGCGGATGCTGCGGAGCGAGGGAATCATCGATTTCGGCCGTGGCCGCGGCCCCGTCGTCCTCCATTCCTCACATCCGATGAACATGGACGACATCTCCGCACAACTCCAGCAGGTCGTCAACCTGGCGGATGTATCCGGCATTTCACGCACCGCGATCATCTCCGCCATCGAGCGAATGCCTCGCGTGGTGGCGCGCCACGGGAGGACGCAGTGCGGTCCACTCCACTCGCCGCAGGCCCGGCGGACTCTGTGACACCACTGCTGGATCGGCGTGGTACCAATGAAGCTCATACGGAGAGTGAAGAAGAACCTAAGAAAGCCAGGTCGATCCACTGCGCCGGGTCTACCCGCCCCACGAGTGGACGGCACGTCTTCGCGCTGGTGGCAGCCATGTCGGTGGACGCCGAACGGCGGACCGGGGGTGGCCACCCAAAGTGGTGGGCCCGGACTGCTTCTTGATCGGTTCTCGGAGTGGGACCAAGATTTTCTCTGTGAGCGGCACCCGATTTCCCGAAATCGAGTGCCGCCCCGTCAGAAATTCCCGTGAGAGAAAGGACAAGGAATATGGCCAGGAAGGTCTACGAGGTTCCGGCGCTGTCCAAGGCCGGCGACTTCCGCAAGGACACCGGATTCCTGAAGCGCGGGCCGCACGAGCCCAAGGTCCGTCTGCCGCTGGGCCTGTAGTCCGATGACAGACCACGGCGAGGGATGGTTCACGCTGTTCCCGGACTGTGAGGCCGCCCTCGCCGTGGCCTCCCGCATGGTGACACGTGCTGCTCGAACCATCGCCCACCCCTCCGGAAACCCGTTTATTTTGGGCGACTGGCTCACCTCCGTCCAAGCCCGCAACGGACACGGCCTGTTCGTGGCGCTGATCGGGCACACGCCCGTCGGTCAACGCGAACTCGAAGCCCACATCGCCGACGTGAGGGACATCGACGCACTCGACCGCCTGACTGCACGCCTGCCCGGCGACTTCCACGCCGTCGTGGAGGCACACGGCGAGATCCACGCCCGCGGCACGGCCGGCGGGCTGCGCCGCCTGTTCCACGCCACCGTCGGCGAGGTCACCGTGTCCGCCAACCGCGCCGACACTCTGGCGCGGTTGCTCGACGCACCACTGGACGAGGACATGCTCGCCCTTCGTCTCCTGGACTTCGTACCCCATCCGCTGGGTGACGTGCCGCTGTGGCGCGGTGTGCACGCCGTCGTTCCCGGCGACCTCCTCCGGTTCGGCCGGGGCAGGGCCGGGACGGTCCGCTGGTGGGAACCCCCGCACACCCATGTCCCGCTCGTCGAGGGTGCCGAGGCACTGCGCGAGGCACTCGACGACGCCGTACGTTTCCGGGTGGCCGCGGCCGAAACGGTCAGCTGCGACCTGTCCGGCGGCCTGGACTCCACCACCATCTGCGCCCTAGCCGCCCGAGCGAGCGCGGAGCCGCTGCCCGCGCTCACCATGCCCAGCCGGGACATCGGTGACGACGACGTGCACTGGGCCCGGCTGGCGGCGTCCGAGATCGACGGCCTGGAACACATCCTGCTGGACATCGACGAGATCCCGCTGTTCTACAGCGGTCTGCTCGACGTCACCGGTCCCGTCGACGAACCGCTGCCCACGATCATCGACCAGCCCCGCCAACTGGTCGGCCACGACGGGCTCCTCGCCCGTGGCTCGCGGCTGCACTTCACCGGCATGGGCGGCGACCACGTCCTGTGGGGGCACCCCGCCCATCACCGGGATCTGCTGACCACCCGTCCGCTCAAGGCGCTGCGCAGCATCCGGGGTTACCGTGCCCAGAACCGCTGGTCATTGCGGGAGACGGTGTCGGTGCTCACCGACCGGCGGCCGTACGGCCAGTGGCTGGCGGACACCGCCGACCGGATCACCGCCCCCCGGCCGGCCCCGCACAGTCCGGACGTCTTCGCCTGGGACATACCGCCGCGGTTGCCGACGTGGGTCACACCCGACGCCGCCGACTCCGTACGCAGGAAGCTACGGGAGGCCGCGGCGACGGCCGAGCCTCGTGGCGCCACCCACGCGCTGCACAACGAACTCCACACGCTTCACCACGGGACGCGCGCCACCCGCGTTCTGCACCAGGTAGCAGAGCACAGCGGACTGCCGCTGGCCAGCCCGTTCCTGGACGACCGGGTCATCATGGCGTGCTGGTCCGTACGTTCCGAGGAGCGCACCACCCCTTGGGAGTTCAAGCCGCTGCTGAAGACGGCGATGCGCGGTCACGTACCCGACGCCTTGCTGCGGCGTACCACCAAGGGCGAGGCATCGGTCGACGCGGCCAACGGCCTGCGGGAGAACCGGGTGCGGTTGGCCGAACTGTGGCGGGAGTCGCACCTCGCCAAGGCCGGCCTCGTCGATGCCAAACGCCTCGTGGACATCACCCTCCGACCCTCCTCGCCCGAACTGCGGCACGGCGGCCTCGACGCCACGCTCGCCTGCGAGATCTGGCTTCGCACCATCTGAAGGGGAACATCTCCATGCAATTGCGCGAGGACGTGTCCTTGGTCGACACGGACTACGGCAAGGTCCTGCTGAACGGCGGTACGGGCGAGTACTGGGAACTCAACCCGACCGGTGGTCTGATCCTGGCGGCCCTACTCGAAGGCAGTCCGGCCGAGGAGATCATCGGCACACTGTGCGCCGAGTTCGAGGTGGACGAGGACCGCGCGGCCACCGACGTGGCCGCGCTGCTGTCCGCCCTGCGCGAGGCCCGGCTGGTGAGGGCATGAGCTTCCACCCGGTGCCGGAGACGCATACGGGAACGTCGTTCGGGCAACGCGCCCAGGCCCGTGTCGCCGTCGCAGTGGCGCGGCCGCTCCTGCTTCTCCCGCCGGCCCGCCTGGGCCGGCTGCTCCGCCGCGTGGCGCGCGGAGCCCGCCCGGCCGGTCACGACAGAGCCCTTCGCGCCCGCCGAGCGGTCACCACCGTCAGCGCGGTGTGCGCCGGACGGGAGGGCTGTCTGCCTCGTTCCGTCGCCACGGCCCTGCTGTGCCGGGCCAGGGGAGAGTGGCCCACCTGGTGCGTCGGCGTCCGCAGCGCGCCGCCGTTCGGCGCCCACGCCTGGGTCGAGGCGGATGGCCGACTGGTGGGCGAGGAGCTGCCCCAGGGCTACTTCCAGGTGCTGATCGGTGTGAGCCCCGGGGCAGGGAAGAGGGGTCGCTCATGAGCGGCGACGTCAAGGCGACCGCTGCCGGGGGCACCGGGGCGGTCCAGGACCAGGCGGGGTCGGCCCAGGAGACCGACGGCCCACGCATCGGCGATCTGCTGCGCCTGCTGCGGGGCAGCGGCCGTACCGTGGTCGCGGCGCTCGTGCTGACGGTCACGGGTACGGTGGTCGGCCTGTTCCAGCCGCTGCTGACCATGCGTCTGATCGACCGGGTCTCGGCCCACGAAGCCGTCGCTTCGCTCGTCGTGGCCCTGACCGCTCTCTTCCTCGCCCAGGCGGCGCTGGAGGCCGGCGGTCAGTACCTGCTGGACGTGACCGGCGAAAGCGTAGTCCGGCGGCTGCGGCGCCGGCTCGTCGAGCGACTGATGTTCGTCCGGATCCAGGAACTCGACGGCCGGCGGACCGGCGATCTGCTGTCACGGGTCGGGACCGACACCACCGTGCTGCGCGACATGGTGGCCGGCAGCTTCGTCCAACTCGTCACCGTAGGCGTCACCGGCGTCGGTGCCGCGGGGCTGATGCTCTGGATCGACCCGGTGATGTTTCTCATGGTCTCCGCGACACTTGTGGTCGCCGCCGTCCTCGTCGCCGGTGTGATGGCCGGCATCCGCAGCAGCACCGAGCAGGCCCTCGCCGGCGTCGGAGCGATGACCGCCGACCTCGAACGCGCGCTCGGCGGCATCAGGACGGTCCGTGCCGCCCGTGCCGAGCGCCGGGAGGCCGAACGCATCGGAGCGGACGTCGACACCGCCTACACCGCGGGACTGCGCTCCGCGCGGCTGGGCTCCGTCGTGGGACCGGCCATGGAGATCGCGGTCAACGGTTCGTTCCTCCTCGTCCTGTTGATCGGCGCGGTCCGTGTGTCGAACGGATCGATGACCGTCAGCGAGCTCGTGGCGTTTCTCCTGTTCGCCACCTACCTCGTCATGCCGCTCGCGGGACTCTTCAACGCGCTCAGCCTCATCCAGCGCGGCCTGGGATCGCTCGGCCGGATCGAGGATGTCCTGGGGCTGCCCGTGGAAGAGGTCACGCAGGCGTCGGCGACGCCACCCGCGGCTTCCTCATCGACGCTGCTCGATCTGCGGAACGTCACCTTCTCGTACGGTGAACGGCCCGTGCTGCGCGACGTCTCCTTCACGGTGCCGCGGACCGGCATCGTCGCGCTCGTGGGACGCTCCGGTGCCGGGAAGACCACCATCGTGTCGCTCGTGGAGAAGTTCTACGAGCCCGACGGCGGACACATCGCCTTCGACGGCACGGATATCCGCGATGTCGACCCGCGCGCGCACCGTGCCCGGATCGGTCTCGTAGAGCAACACGCGCCCCTGCTGCACGGAACCCTGCGCGACAACCTGGTGTACGCGACTCCGGCGGCGGACGAGGAAAGCCTTCGCGAAACGCTGCGAATGGTCAACCTCGAAGAACTCGTCGAACGCCTTCCGGACGGGCTGCGGACAGAAGTCGGTGACCGCGGTTTCAATCTCTCCGGCGGAGAACGCCAACGAGTCGCCATTGCTCGCGCATTGCTGGGCCGACCGCATCTCCTGCTGCTGGACGAACCTACATCGCAACTCGACCTCATCAACGAACGGGAAATCACCGAGATGTTACGGAAAATATCCCGGAAACACGCTCTGCTGGTGGTGGCCCATCGAATGTCGACGGTACGCGCGGCCGACCGGATCGTCGTCTTGGACGATGGCCGGGTCAGCGCCATGGGCACGCACGAACAATTGCTCACCGACGACCCGTTCTACCGACGGCTGACCACCGACCATCTCAAACACCCTGACGCGGACAGGAGCATGGCAGCACCGTGAGTGGCACCGGCGCACCCCCTTCCGGCTCCGCATGCGCGGAGCCGCACTGGAGACCGGCCCTGGACCGAGTGGGCCGGCTCACCCCCCGCGAGCAGGAGACCTTTCTTCTACTCGCCGAAGGACTGTCCAACGAGGCAATGGCGCAGCACCTCCACGTGAGCGAGCGGACCGTACGTGCCCATGTGGCAGCCGTCATGGAGAAACTGGAACTCGGTTCCCGCCTGACGGCGTGCCTGGCGTCGTACATATTCTTGACGGAAAGACGATCCGACGCCCCCCCGGGCGAGCTGGATAAATCCAGAAGCTGACTCCGGAAATATTGTCGTCACGGCCAATAGAAACTCCCTGACACGATTCGACATGATTCTTTGCACGCCGGGAAAACACCGGCGCTCCCGGCTGGCCTCACGGCCGGGAAAGGAATCACGAAAGGAAATAAAATGTCGGACGCATTCGACCTCGACGCCCGGATCTCCGCTCCCTCCGTCGGCCCCGCCGGTGAGCAGGCGCCCCCGCCGTCCATCTCGCAGATCGCGACCAAGACGGTCTGCACCAAGAGTGTCTGCCAGGTCACCAGCACCTGCGCCTGCACCTCGGTGTGCACGGTCTTCTGCTCGCCCGGTAAGTGATCTCAGGCTGAACGCCTGACGGGTGCCGCCGTGCCCGCGTCACGGCGGCACCCGTCATACAGAGCCCGAGAGACACGCCGAACAGACAGGGACAGACCATGCAACTCGCCCACCACGGTACGGGGACCAGGATCCGCGCGGCCGACCTCGGACTCGTGCACCGCGTACGGACGGCCGTCCAGCACGTCGTCGCACAGACGTCGACCACGGCGCAGGTCGACCACCTGGCGTTGCTCGCCGCCGAACAGAGTGACACGTCCGGCGGCTGGTACCCGCCCAGTGTCGCCCACGGGCAGGCGGGTACGGCGCTCCTGCACCTCTACGCCGCACGGGCGGACATGGGCGACCTCGACACGGCCTTCGCACACATGCGCGAGGCGGTTCTGTCCACCCAGGTCGAACCCCTCGACCACCATGGTCTGTTCGCCGGCACCAGCGGCCTCGCCCTCGCGCTCGCGGACGTCACCCGCGACGAGCCCCGCTTCCGCCCCAGCCTGGACCGGCTGTACGAACAACTCGCCGACCAGATCCTCGCCGCGCCACCGCGACAGACCGAGCGGGCCGTCAGCGACCTGGACTACGACCTCGTGACCGGAGCGGCCGGCACCCTCGTCCAGCTCAGCTCCCTCACCGAACCAACCGACCGGATCTCCGAGGCCGCCGGCGCACTCGTCGACTACCTGATCTGGCTCAGCCGACCTGCCGAGACCGCAGGCACACCGCACCGCTGGCTCATCACCCCGGCGTACTACCCGCCCGTCGCCGACTACCACGCCAAATACCCGCACGGCTACCTCAACCTGGGCCTGTCGCACGGAGTTCCGGGGGTGGCCGCCGCGCTCGCCGTCGCCTGGGAGGCTGGCCACCGCCGCCCGGGCCACCTGGAGGCCGTCGCCACCTTCACTCGCTGGATCCGGGCCCAGGCCGCCGTCGACGAGCACGGCCCCGTGTGGGGCGACGGCACGCCCGTCGACGAGCACGGTCAGGAGGTCACCTCCGGGTCCGGACACGATCGGGTCGCCTGGTGCTACGGCAGCGTGGGCGTCGCCGGCGCGCTCCTGACCATCGCCACGGCCACCGCGGACGAGGAACTGCACGCCGCCGCCGTCGCGGCCTTCGACGCCGCACTGACCCGTGCTCGAGATCTCGCACCGCTGTCACCCACTCTCTGCCACGGCCTCGCCGGACTCGTCATGCTCGCCCTGGAGTTCGCGCCCTGGAGCGCGACCGCCCGCGACCGGCTGCCGGAGCTGGTCGGGCAGTTGCTCGACCGACACGATCCGGACCGCCCGCTCGGCTTCACGGACGTGCCCCGCCCCGGACAGGCCGTCGACGATCCGGGGCTCCTCACCGGGGCCACCGGCGTCGCCCTCACCCTGCTCGCCGCCATCGGCGAGGAGCGACCCCACTGGTTCCGCATCTTCCTCGCCCGGTGACGGCCATGTCCCCGTACGAGCCCGCCGGGTTCTTCCTCCTCCGCTCCCCTGTCCTGCCCGTGGACACCTATCTCGACATCATGGCCGACCCCGCCCGCACCCCGCAGGCCCTGGTCGACCTCGCCGGCCGTCCCGACATCGCCCGCGCTCTGCTCATCGCGAGCGAGGATCTGACCGGCGGTCTCGACCGGCTCGACAGCCTGAGCGAGAAGCGCACCCGGCGGCTGCACTCCCGGCTGCTGCGGTACGCGACGCGCATGGCGACTCGGCCCACGCCCTTCGGCGCGTTTTCCGGCGTGGCGATGGGAACGTTCGGACCCGGCTCGGAAGCCCGGCTCGGCCGGCCCCAGGAGCACCGAGTCCGCGTGCGCGCCGACATGGGCTGGCTGCTCGCCCTGATCGAGCGGCTGGAGACGGACCCCGCCCTACTGCGCCAACTCCACCTCGTCCTCAACCCCATGGCCCATCTCGCCGGCGACCGCGTCGTCCTGCCGCAGGCCGACAAGTACGGCCGACACGACGCGCGCACGGTGCGCGTCCGGGCCACCCCCGCCGTGGACCTGGTCATGCGGACGGCCGCCGTACCTGTCCCCTACGAGCGGCTCACGGCCGAACTGTCGACCGCCTTCCCGGAGGTGTCGCCGGAGTCCGTCGAGAGGCTGGTCCGCCAGCTGTGGGACCTCGGCTTCCTCACCGGCGACCTGCGGCCCCCGCAAACCGCGGAACGCCCTGAGCTGCACGTCCTGAAGAAACTCACCGGCGTCCCGGCCGCCACCGCCGCCGCCGAACAGCTGCGTGCGGTGGCCGACCTGGCCGACCGTGTCCACGACACCGAGTCGCTGCGGCGGCTGTCGGTCGCCCAGCGCGACCTGGTCCCCGAGCACACGGACCGGACCTACCAGGCCGACACCGCACTGGACCTGCGCGATCCGGACCTGAACGAGTCGATCGCGCAGGAAGTCGCCGAAGCCGTGGGCGTCCTGGTCCGGCTCAGCGCAGCCCACGGCACGCGCACCCATCTGACCCGCTACCGCGAGGAGTTCACCGAGCGCTACGGCGCCGGGACACGCGTACCGGTCCTCAGCCTGCTCAGTCCCGACACCGGGCTGGACGCGCCGCCCACCTACACCAATCCGCCCCGCGGCATCGCGTTGCCTCCCGCGCCCGCCGAGGACACCTCCCGGCTGGACGGCGCGCTCGTCGAGTTCGCCCAGCAGGCGTGGTGGGACCGGGCCGTCGAGGTCGAGCTGACCGACGCCTGGCTGGACCGGCTCGCCCCGGCCCGCCTCGGGCCGGGGGACCCGCCACCCGCGCTAGAGGCGTACGTCCAGATCGACGCCTCGGACCGCAAGGCCCTGGACCGGGGCGAGTGGCGGGCGGTCCTGCGATCCGACAGCCTCGCCTACGGCGGACGCACCTTCGGACGCTTCGGCGACCTGCTCGGTGAGGCCGCCGGGGACCGGCTGCGCGACTATGCGCGGCGCGAGGAGGCACTCTTCCCCGATGTCGCCTACGCGGACCTGGCGTTCCTGCCGCCGTACGGCCGGGCGGCCAATGTGACACTGCGCCCCGCCATCCGGCCGTACGAGATTCCCGTCAACACGACGCCGTCGGTGGCCCCGGACCGGGTCGTCCCGCTGGACGACATCCTCGTGGGTGTCGCCGACGACCGGTTCCACCTCTGGTCCCGGCGACTGGACCGGGAGATCGTGGTCGCCCAGCACCACATGCTCAGCCCGACCCTCGCGCCGAATGTCGCGCGCTTCCTCATCGAAGTGTCTCAGGACGGCTGCATCCAGCCGACCGGATTCCACTGGGGGCCGGCCGAGGCGGCTCCGTTCCTGCCACGGGTGACCCGCGGCAGGGTGGTTCTGCGCCCCGCGCAATGGAGGCTCACCGCAGGCACCGCCGACGACCTCGACGGCTGGCGGGAGCGGTGGCGCGTACCCCGCCACGTCTACCTCGTCGAAGCCGACCAGCGGCTGTTGCTGGACCTCGACCACCCCGCCTGCCGAGTCGAACTCCGCGAGGAACTGGACAAGCAGCGCACCCTCGTCCTCCACGAGATGCTGCCGTCGTTCGACGGCATGTGGCTCCAGGACACCGCCGGCGACCGCTACGCGGCCGAGGTCGTCGTACCGGTCGTGCTCCGGGACGCAGTGCGCGCCACCCGCCGCTCCCTGCCGCGCGGCAGGCGGGAAGTCCCCGTGGAACGCCATCTACCGGGCGGCGAGTGGACCTTCCTCAAGGTCTACGCGGCACCCGAGCGGCAGGACGAGATCATCGCCGGCTCACTGCGCGACCTCGTCGCCGAACTGCGGCGACAGGGCCTGCTCGACCGCTGGTTCTACATCCGTTACGCCGACCCCTTTCCCCACCTGCGACTGCGGGTACGGGGGACGGACGCCGCCCGCGCTCTGACCCTCGTAACGACATGGGGCCGGAGCCTGGTCGGTCAGGGGCTTGCCAGGGACATCGAACTGGCCGGCTACGCACCGGAGATCGCCCGCTACGGGGGCCCGGAGGTCTTCGACGCCGCTGAGCTGATGTTCCAGGCCAGCAGCGAGACCACGGCGACGCTGCTGGCTCGACGGCTCGACATCAGACCGGAGTTCCTCGCCGTCGCCGCCCTGGACACGCTGTACACGCAGTGGGGTGGCCGACCGTCCCTGCGCACTGGGCACATCATCGACCAGGACGATGTCCAGGTACGTGACACCCGGCAGCTGTTCCACGCGCACCGCGCCTACCTGTGCGAGCTTCTCAGCCCCTGGGATCGCGCCCCGCACGAGGAGGGCAGGAGCCACCGGCTGCTGCTCCATGAGATTTTCGCGGACCAGGCGTCCTCCGCCGGGCGGATGGCCGAGGCCGTACGCCAGGCGGAGCGGGACGGGGTGCTCGTCGGATCGGAGGACGGGATCCTTGCGAGCCTGGCCCATATGCAGATCAACCGCCTGTTGCCCATAGACCTGGACCGGGAGGCTCGCAGCCATGCCCTGTGGGCGCACGTACTGCGCGCGATCCGCGGCCGTGCCGCCGCGGCGGCCAGGGAGGAACGATGATCTGGCTCCGCGTCACCGTCCTGTTCTGGGGACTCAGCCCTCTGCGGGTATCGGGCTTCGCGGCCGTGTCCATGCTTCTCGCCCTCGTCCCGGCCGCCCAGATCGGGCTCGTCGCTTCCGCGGTGCAGAGCGTGGCCGACGCCGTCGCCGGTGATGCCGACGCTGGGCGGTCCGCCCTCCTCTCGGGTGGCCTCCTGATGGCGGTGAGCCTCGCCAGCCACCTGCTGGGCACCTGCCTCCAATACCTCGACTCGCTCCTGCGGCTCGAACTCACCGCCCGCGTGGGCGAGTGGGTGATGCGCAAGGGCACGATGCTCGATCTGCAGCAGTATGAGGACGCGGCGGTCTACGACAACATGCAGCGCGCCTTCCAGGAGAGCAGCGGCGGCCGTGTCTATCAGGTGTTCACCCAACTCCTTGAGGTTGCCCGGGAGTTGGTCACTCTGGTGACCGTCAGCGTGGTGCTGTTCTCCTGGAGTCCCTGGATCGCCCTGGCGATCCTGTTCTCGCCCGTCCCGTCGGTGATCTCGTACATGTTCTTCAGCCACAAGGGCTACGAGATCGAGTATGAGCGGGCCTCCGACCGACGCCGCCTTTACTACTACCAGCACCTCACGACCAGCGACCATTCGTACAAGGAGATACGGCTCTTCCAACTGGGCCCGCACCTCCTGGACCTCTACACCCGCCTCGTGCGGACCTTCTTCGACACTGACCGGCGTCTGGCCCGTCGCCAGTCCCTGCTCGGTGGCGCCCTCGGCTTTCTCAGCGTCGCCGCCTCGTCGGGTGCCGTGTTGTGGGCCATCCACACCACCATCGACGCCGGCCGGATAGGGCAGCTCGCGGGCTACCTCCAGGCCGTCGGATCGATCCAGGTGTCCGCGCATGCCATGCTGCTCGGCATCGCCGCCCTGTACAAGGACAGCCTGTTCCTCGGCAACCTCTTCGATTTCTTCGCGCTGCCCGAACGGCAGCTCAAGGGCGGCACCAGGGCCTTCCCCGACAAGCTCCGCAAGGGCATCGAGTTCCGCGACGTACGCTTCGTCTACCCCGGAACCGATCGCGTCGTCCTGGACGGTGTCAGTTTCACCATCCCCGCAGGCCGGTGCGTTGCTCTGGTGGGGCAGAACGGTGCTGGCAAAACCACGCTCGTCAAGCTCCTCACTCGCCTGTACGAGCCGAGCGGCGGGCGGATCCTCGTCGACGACGTGCCCATCGAGGAGTACGACATCGACGACCTGCAACGTCACATGGGCGTCATTTTCCAGGACTTCATCCGCTACGAGCTGCCAGTGCGCGACAACATCGGCTTCGGCCGGGTGGAGGCTCGTCAGGACACGGAGCGAGTCGCCGAGGCGGCACGTGCGGCCGGGGCCGAGGGCATCGTCGAGTCGTTGCCGCAGAAGTACGACACCATGCTCGGACGCCACTTCGAGGACGGTCACCAGCTCTCCGGCGGGCAGTGGCAGAAGATGGCGCTGAGCCGGGCGTTCATGCGACGCGCACCGGTCGTCGTTCTGGACGAGCCGACGGCCGCCATCGACGCCGAAGCGGAAGCGGAGATCTTCACCCGGTTGAAGGAAATCGCCCGCGGCGCCACGTCCCTGGTCATAGCCCACCGTTTCTCCACGGTCCGGATGGCGGATCACATCGTCGTGGTGGAGAACGGCAAGGTGATCGAGCACGGCGTGCACCAGGACCTCGTCCGGGCCGACGGTGTCTACGCCCGTCTCTTCCGTCTCCAGGCTTCGGGCTACCTGACCGAAGCCGTGTCCCCCTAGAGGTCGAGCGATGCGTGTGTCCGTCCTGTACCCCGTCATGCCGACGGATCCTCGATCGGTGGTTCCTTTCGCCGAGTTCGTTCGTGACGGGTGGGCCGCCCGTTTGTGGCAGGGCCAGTCCCTGAGCGCGGACACCCACCAGGTGTTCGCCTACCTCGCCGGAATGGGATATCGCGTACCGGTCGGGACCAGCGTCGTCCTGATGCCGCTTCGCCACCCCATGGACGCCGCGATCCAGTCCCGCTCCCTGGCCATGCTCACCGGACACCGCATGGTCCTGGGCCTGGGAGCGGCGACGCCGGACTTCGTCACCGGACTACACGGGAAGCCGTACGACAGCCCGCGTGACGCCTGCGCCGCCTACCTCGGTGAGGTCCGCCGTCTGCTGGACACCGAGCAGACACAGCCGACCAGTGACGACGGTGGTGCCGTCAGCCTGCCCGGCATGCCGCACCCGTACGTGGAGACCGGGCTCGGCGTACTCCGGCCCGCCCTCGCGCGCGCCGCCGGCCGCGTGGCTGACACAGCGATCAGTTGGATGACTCCGCCCGGTTACGTGCGCGACACGCTGCTGCCCGCCATGGCGAAAGGGGCGGCCGAGGCCGGTCGGCCGGTGCCGCGCATGGTCACGGTCGTGCACGCCGCCGTCGACCGCCCCCACCGCAACGCGTATCGGCTCGCCTACACGGCGGCCCGCGCCCACCTCGCCGGCCCGCACTACACCGACATGCTGCGCCGGGCAGGCCTGCGCGTGCATCACAGCCGACCGAACCTCGGCGCCCGTGCCCTGGTCGACTCGGGCACCTTCGTGCACGGCACGCCCGAGGAAATCGCCGTACAACTGGCCGAATACGGCCGGGCCGGCGTGGACGAAGTTGTCCTCAACCTCGCCGGCGTGTATTCCGAACATGGCCAACCGGACGCCGTGCAAGACCTCCAGGACATCCTCACCTCGTGCCGGGGCCTGGAGAACGGTCACCCGATCCGGTAGGGCATCCCGGACCCGCCATGCGCCGCTCAGCCGCCCGACGAGAAGAGACACCAAGTGCCCGACGACATCGCGCGCTGGCTGACCGAGCACGCCAGACCGCTCAGCACGCTGACACCGGGCGCTCCCGCCGACGACCTTGAACCGCTCCGCGACATCCTGCGCGGTGTGCGGATTGTCGGTCTCGGTGAATCCACCCACGGCACCAGCGAGTTCTTCCGGCTGAAGCACCGGATCATCGAGTTCCTGGTGCGGGAGGCGGGATTCGGCGTCCTCGCCATGGAGGCCAGCGAGTCAGCCGCCCACGCCCTGGACACGTACGTGCGGCACGGCACCGGCGACCCCGCACGGCTCGTCGCCAGGCTGGGATTCTGGACCTGGCGCACACAGGAGATGCTCGACCTCGTCGAGTGGCTGCGCAAGCACAACCGCGCTCTCCCCGAGGAACGGCGGGTCCGTTTCGTCGGCACGGACCCCCAGCGCAGCACCGACTCGGTCGAGGCGGTCGCCGCCTTCCTCCAGCGGGTCGCACCCGAGCGGACGGAGGAGATACGTGAACTCGATGTACTGAAGCAAGCTCGACCGGCGTCCCAGCCCGACCCGCGACAAACGCTCATGCGCCGCGCCGAAGCACTCGCCGACTTCCTGGAGAGCCTCCGCGAGAAGTTGTCCCGGCACACCGCGGACGAGACGTCGGAACCGGCGGACGGCATCGCCGAAGCCCTGGAACACGCACGGATCCTCGTGCGTGCCGCCGATCTGGTGACCCGCTCCCCGGACCCGCACTCCGGCGCGGACAGCGTATTCGCCGTACGCGACCGCTACATGGCCGAGGCCGTGGCACGGCTCGTGGACGACAACCCCAAGGCGCGGGTCATGCTCTGGGCGCACAACGGACACATCGCGAAGAGCACATACGGCAAAAACGTCCCCGCGCTCGGCAGCGGGCTCCGCGAACGCTACGGCGACGCCTACTACGCGCTGGCCCTGCTCTTCGGTAAGGGCTCCTTCCTCGCACGACGCGGTGACGATTTCCAGGGCTCGCCGGTTCAGCATCACATCGGCACGGGATTCCGGTCCATTGAGGCACAGCTCGCCGACAGCGTCCTCGGTGACTACTACACCGACCTGCGAGTCGGCGGTACCTCACCCGAGGCCGCACAGTGGCTGTACGCCCCACATGCCCAGCGCGGCTTCGGTGCCAATGTGCCGCGATTCTTCTACCGCTTCCATGTGGCGCCGCTGGTGCCAGTGCAGGACTACGACGGCATCGCCTTCGTCGCCCGCTCAACCTGCTCGCA
The DNA here is from genome assembly GCF_018728545.1 of Streptomyces sp. ATCC 21386. Taxonomy (NCBI): domain Bacteria; kingdom Bacillati; phylum Actinomycetota; class Actinomycetes; order Kitasatosporales; family Streptomycetaceae; genus Streptomyces; species Streptomyces sp. ATCC 21386. Next base: position 490,891 of record NZ_JAAVVL010000001.1, on the reverse strand, counting down.
CCTGCTGCCGCCGGAGGTGTGAGCAACGCCTTCACTCCTATGGCCACATGGCGAGCACGGCTTCAAGAGTCAACTTCCACATCGGCTCAGCTCCGGTGCCGAAGGCCGCAGCGAGCGCGTATCCGATGGCCGCGTCGCGGGGCTCCGGGGCGGCGTCCGGCTCCCATTCGGCCGTCACCTCCCCGTCTCCGGTCGACGTGAAGGCACCGATGACCACGCCGTCCCGTAACAGGCGGCTGCTGCCAAGGGAATCGGGCACCAACCGGTGCCCGGATCCCGTCTCCTCGGACCCGACGTCCACTCGGTAGGACCGGCGGGTCAGGAAACCCTTGGCAGGGCGCAGGGTCACGGCCGTGTCGTCGACCGTCATGATCAGGCACTGCGGGTCGCGCGTACCGATCGGCACATGGCTCTCCAGCGGTGTACCGGCGGCCCGCGTCATCTCGGCCCGCGGAAGACCACCGCCGTCGACAACCAAAGCCCCGTTCTCATGGTCCAGTTCGATGCCGATCGAACCGAAGAGCGGATCGTCGGCGCACACATGTGTGAACGAGTACATCAACAACTCCTTGCTTCGTGATCACCCTGTTGATCAATATTCAGGCCAGCTTCCGGCAAGTCGCCGGACGTTGGGTGATTTTCCAGTCGGCAGGCCCTCGCCATGGGGAGCTGCCGCAGTGCGGCCAGTTTGTCTCTCTGCTCCGTCAACCGTCAGCTGCATGCCTCTCGACGACGCACGACCTCCGGCCAGCGCCGTCAGGGCCGCCGCACCCCTACAGGAGAGCGCCGTCCGGCTTGTAGTGGCATTTCCTGTGGAAGCTGGAGGCCTGAGGCGGAAGTGCCCACACATGCTGCGCTGGGTCCGCGCCGGTCCATGCTGAACGCGTACTCGCCAGGAACGCTGTGCCACAAGGGAACAACAGGCAGCAGTGCGGCCCACCGGCCGATCCTGACCCTGTGCCCCGATCGGCTACTGAGTGGGTTCACAGCTTGATCAACTCCAGGACCCGAGCTGGACGTGAGACCTATCGGCATCGGACAGTCCCACCACTCCCGATCGCCCCATCGAAGACGATCGCACTTCACCCGTCGGTCCCGGGCCAGCGACAGCCCCCTGATGGAACGTCACGCACGCCTGTCCACCGGTTGTCCACCGAGACCGACCGCGTATGCCTGACCCGCCCCTCCTAGATGAGCAAAAGCCCAGCTCGGAGGCTCAAGCCGTCTACACGGTCACGGAAACCAAACCCCCGACCCACGCATTACGATGCACAGACCCCAGAGGCGCAACTTGGGTCGATTTCAAGGTCATCCGAAACAAGAAACCCCAGGTCAAAGGCTTGACCTGGGGTTCACCATGGAGCCGCCTTCGGGATTCGAACCCGAGACCTACGCATTACGAGTGCGTTGCTCTGGCCATCTGAGCTAAGGCGGCGCGCTGTCCACACCATGGTGCGATCAGCAACGTCGGTAAGTCTACACAGTTTCCGGGGTGCTCCGGACCACGGGTCGGAGCACCCCGGGGCCGCCCCGGCACGACCGGCCCGGACGTCGATGATCAGGACGCTGAGCAGCGCTTTCCGTCGGTCGGGGGTGTGCCGCGGAGCAGGTACGTGTTGATCGCGGAGTCGATGCACGCGCTGCCGCGGCCGTAGGCGGTGTGGCCGTCGCCGTCGTAGGTGAGGAGGCGGGCGGAGGAGAGCTGGGAGGCGAGGGCCTGGGACCAGCGGTAGGGCGTGGCGGGGTCGCGCGTGGTGCCGACGACGACGATCGGGGCGGCGCCCTTCGCCTCGATGCGGTGCGGCCCGCCCGTCGGCCCCACGGGCCAGTACGCGCAGTTCAGGGAGGCCCACGCCAGGGCCCGGCCGAACACCGGGGAGGCCTTCTCGAACTCGGGGAGGGCCCGTTCCACCGCCTCGGGGGTGTCGTAGGCGGCCGGGAGGTCCAGGCAGTTCACGGCGGCGTTGGCGTACATCAGGTTGGAGTAGGTGCCGTCGGGCGCGCGTTCGAAGTAGCTGTCCGAGAGCGCGAGCAGGCCGGCGCCGTCGTCGTTCCTGACCGCCTCGCTGAGCGCCTGCCGCAGCTGTGGCCAGGCGCCCTCGTCGTACATCGCGGCGATCACGCCGGTCGTGGCCAGGGACTCCCCGAGCCGGCGCCCGTCCGCGTCGCCGGTCGCCAGCGGGCGCTCGTCCAGCCGCGCGAAGAGAGCGCTCAGATTCTTGGCGACCCGCGCGGGCGTACGCCCCAGCACACAGTCCTTGCGCCCCACGCAGTCCTTCGCGAACGCCTGGAACGCCGTCTCGAACCCCGCCGTCTGCTCCTGATTGAGCCGACGGGCCGGCAGCGAGGGGTCCAATGCGCCGTCCAGCACCAGGCGACCGACCCGCTCCGGGAAGAGCCCCGCGTACGTCGCACCGAGGAACGTGCCGTACGAGGCGCCGACGTACGTCAGCTTCTCGTCGCCCAGCAGGGCCCGCAGGATGTCCATGTCCCGGGCGGCCTCGACCGTCGAGACGTGCCTCAGCAGCTTCGGCGACCGCTCCCCGCACCCCTCCGCGAACCGCTTGTACGCGGCGACCAGCCGGCCCTTCTCCGCCGTGTCGTCGGGGGTGAGATCGGTCTGCGTGTACGTGTCCATCTGGCGCCCGGTGAGACATTCGACCGGCTCGCTGCCGGCCACGCCCCTGGGGTCCACGGCCACCATGTCGTACCGCGCCCGCACCTCGGCCGGGTAGCCGATGCCCGCGTACCTCTGCACATAGCCGACCGCCGAGCCGCCGGGACCACCCGGGTTCACCAGCAGCGAGCCGAGCCGCTCCCCCGGGCCGGTCGCCTTCCGCCGTGAGACGGCCAGCCTGATGTCGCCCTCGGCCGGGTTCGCGTAGTCCAGGGGCGCCTTCATCGTGGCGCACTGGAAACCGGGGGTCTCGCAGCCCCGCCAGTTCAGCTTCTGCTCGTAGTACGGGGCCAGCGCCGACGGAGTCGCACGGGGCAGCGGGCCGAGGGCGGGCCCCCCGTCGACGGTCGTGGCCGCCGCACTGGAGTGACCGGAGGAGCAGCCCGCGACGAGCAGCGCGGCGGCCGCGAGCAACGCGCCGCCGGCCCGCACGGAGCGGTTCGGCCGGGAAGTACGCCTGGTGTGCATCTCGCGAGCCTAACCAGAACCGCCCAATTCATCACGAACAGCGACGAAGGCGCCTCGTACGAGTGACACAGTCAACAGGCCGCGCCCCACCCGCATAGACCGCCGGCCCCTCACCCGGCACGCAGGGCCATCGTCATCGCCTCCACGGCCAGCAGGGGCGCCACGTTGCGGTCCAACGCCTCTCTGCACGCCGCGATCGCGTCGATGCGCCGCAGCGTCGCCTCGGGCGTGCCCCCTCTCGCCAACCGCTCCAGACTGTCCCGCACCTCGACATTGGCGAGCGGCACCCGGGAACCCAGCTGCAGAGCCAGCACATCCCGGTAGAACCCGGTGAGCTCGGTCAGCGCGAGGTCCAGGCTGTCCCGCTGCGCCCGCGTACGCCGCCGCTTCTGCTTGTCCTCCAGGTCCTTCATCACCCCCGCCGTACCGCGCGGCATCCGCCCGCCCTGCACCGCACCCAGGGCCGCCTTGAGCTCCTCGGTCTCCTTGGTGTCGACCTCCTCAGCCAGCTGCTTCGACTCCTCCGAGGCGGCGTCCACCAGCTCCTGCGCCGCCTTCAGGCACCCGCCGATGTCCTCGACCCGCAACGGCAGCTTCAGCACAGCGGCCCGCCGCTCCCGGGCCCGCGGATCGGTGGCCAGCCGCCGGGCCCGCTCGATGTGCCCCTGGGTCGCCCTCGCGGCCGTCGCCGCGGCCTCCGGCTCGATGCCCTCCCGCCGTACGAGCATGTCCGCCACGGCGTCGACCGACGGGGTGAGCAGCCCGACGTGCCGGCACCGCGACCGGATCGTCGGCAGCACGTCCTCCAACGACGGCGCGCACAGCAGCCACACCGTCCGAGGGGCGGGCTCCTCCACGGCCTTCAGCACGGCGTTCGCCGACTTCTCGTTCAGCCGCTCGGCGTCCTCGACGAGGATCACCTGCCAGCGGCCGTTCGCCGGCGACGTGAACGACTTCCGCACCGTGTCCCGCATGTCGTCGGCCAGGATCTGCGTGCCCACCGCCGCCACGGTGCTCACATCCGCGTGCGTCCCCACCAGCGCCGTATGGCACCCGTCACAGAATCCGCAGCCCGGGCTCCCGCCGAGCGCCCGGTCCGGACTCACGCACTGCAGAGCCGCCGCGAACGCCCGCGCCGCCGTCACCCGCCCCGACCCCGGCGGCCCTGTGAACAGCCACGCGTGCGTCATCTTCGACGCCTCCGGAGGCGCGATCCCCTTCTCGGCCGCCGTGACGATCCCGTCCGCGTCCCGAGCGGCAGCGTCCAGCTGCGCACTCAGCCGCTCCTGCCCCACCAGGTCGTCCCACACAGCCATGCCCCACCGCCTCCGTCACACAAAACCCTCACCGCGCCCCATTGTGCGCGACCCCACTGACACCCGGCCCCACGGTCCGTCGCCCCCACGGGGAAGGGGCCGTGCCGGTACGTCAGCCCGTCGCACACAGCGGCCCAGAGAGCCCGGGGGACCCCCCGGGCAGTAGGGCACCAGCGACGATCTGAGGCACCGACACGGCCCCGACCCCACCCGACCACCGGCGGAACACGTACCGGCCGACCGGCCGCACGCGCCCCACCGAAGCTCAGCCGCTCAGCCGCTCAGCTCGGTCAGCTCAGCTCGGGTCGGCTGAAGCTCGACTCAGCGGCGGCGCCGCCGCCAGCCCCGCCCCTCATCGGCGTCGTCCTCGTCGTGCGACCCCAGCAACTCGTCCGCCAACGTGGGCAGATCGTCCAACGGCGTCTCCTCGGCCCAGTCCGACCGAGGCCTCCGTCGAGGCACCCCCTGCTCATCGACCTGCGGCAGCTCCCGCGTCCGATCCACGGCGTCGGACCCGTCCGCCGCGCCGGCCGCAGGCCGCTCGTCCCGGAAGTATCCCGGCGGCACCAAGTCGTCCCGCACCGGCGGCAGCACAGCCGTCTCGTCGGCCGCCCCCGAAGGCACCGGCGGAAACACCGCGGTCTCGTCCTCCGCGGCAGCCCCCGACGACGGCACCGGCGGCGTCGGCGGCACTGCGGGCACCGGCGGCTTCGGCAGCTTCGCCGTCGTCTCGGAGTCGGCCCCGGACGCGTCCCGCACGGGCGGCAGCACAGCCGTCTCATCCAGCGGCCCACCGGACGCGTTCGTCGGCGTCACCAACGGCGTAGCCACAGTCACCGCGTCGTCGCTGGCCCCAGAGCCGGCACCCGCGCCCGGACCCGACCCGGATCCGGACCCGGCCCCACTCCCCCGCTCAGCCGCAAGCCGCGCGGCCTCCGCCGCGGCCGCGACCCGCTCCGCCTCGGCCTTCCGGTCGGCCTCGGCACGCTCCGCCGCGGCCCGCTCCGCCTCGGCCGCGACCGCCGCCGCCCGCTCGGCCTCCGCCGCGGCAGCCACCCGCCGGGCCTCCTCGGCCCGCAGCAACGCCTCCTCGGCCTTGCGCTGCTTCTCCAGGCGCCGCGCCTCCGCCTCGGCCCGCAGCCGCTGCTCCTCCGCGGCCTGCTGACGACGCCGTTCCTCCTCGACCCGACGCCGTTCCTCCGCCTCGGCCCGTGCCTTCTCCTCCGCGAGGAGCCGCGCCTGCTCCTCCTCGGCCCGGCGACGCGCTTCCTCGGCCCGCTGCCGGGCCTCCTCCGCTTGCCGTTCCGCCTCGCGCCGCTGAGCCTCCTCCAGCTCGCGCCGCTTGCGCTCCTCCTCCTCGGCCCGCAGCCGCGCGAGCTCCTCCTGGCGCTCGCGCTCCAGCCGCTCCTCCTCGGCCTTGCGCGCGGCCTCTTCCTCGGCCTTGCGCCGGGCTTCCTCCTCGGCCTTGCGCCGGGCCTCCTCCTGCGCCTTCACCTCGGCCTCGGACAGCGGCAGCATCACGTCGAGCCGGTGCCGGACCACGGTCGTCACCGCCTCGGGGTCCTGCGCGGCGTCCACCACCAGGTAGCGCCCGGCGTCGGCGGCGGCCAGCGTCAGGAATCCCGCCCGCACCCGCTCGTGGAACTCGGCCGGCTCGGACTCCAGCCGGTCCGGCGCCTCGGTGAACCGCTCGCGCGCGGCCTCCGGCGACACGTCCAGCAGCACCGTCAGGTGCGGCACGAGTCCGTCGGTCGCCCACCGCGAGATCCGGGCGATCTCGGTCGGCGAGAGGTCCCGCCCGGCCCCCTGGTACGCCACGGACGAGTCGATGTACCGGTCCGAGATGACCACCGCGCCCCGCTCCAGCGCGGGTCGCACCACGGTGTCCACGTGCTCGGCACGATCCGCCGCGTACAGCAGCGCCTCGGCGCGATGGGACAGACCGGCCGACGACACATCGAGCAGGATCGACCGCAGCCGCTTCCCCACCGGGGTCGCCCCCGGCTCGCGCGTCACCACGACCTCGTGCCCCTTGGCCCGGATCCACTCGGCGAGCGCCTCGACCTGGGTGGACTTCCCGGCGCCGTCCCCGCCCTCCAGGGCGATGAAGAACCCGGACGCCGCGGGCGCCTGCACCGGGTCGTCGCCCTTGAGCAGCGCGTCCCGCAGGTCCTGCCGCAGCGGCACCCCGGAGCGGTCGTCGACCTTGGCGAGCACCAGCGCGGCGACCGGCAGCAGCAACGCCCCCACCAGCATCAGCGTGAACGCCGCACCGCCGTGCGCGAAGACGAACTTGCCGCTCTCCAGCCGGTGCGGTCCGATGACGGCCGCGACCAGCGGAGCGACGAGCACCGCCAGCGCCACGAACACCCTTACGACAGCGTGCAGATGCTCGGTCGTCCGGGCACGGCGGGAGTCCTCGGCCTCCTGATCGAGCAGTGTGTGCCCGGTGTTGGCGGCGATTCCCGCGCCGGCACCCGCGAGCCCCAGGATGAGCACGACGCTCGTGACGTCCGGTGTCAGACCGGCGGCGAGCAGCGCGATCCCGGTGAAGGCGATCGCGAGAGCGAGCAGCCTGCGCCGGGACAGCGAGGGCAGCACGGACGGGCCCCGACGGATCCCGACGACCACGCCACCCGTCAGCGCGGTGACGAACAGCCCGTACATCACCGGCCCGCCGCCCAGGTCCTTGGCGTGCAGCACGGCGACGGCGACCGCGGCGGCGACCGCACCCGCGACGGCCCCGCAGGCCGGCACCAGCAGCGGGATCGCGCCCGTGCGGCCCTTGTCGACACCGGTGCCCGTCTTGGGCCGGCGCAGTCCCTCCAGCGGCGACCGCGCGCGGGGGGTACGCGTCTTGGGCAGCTCGAGGAAGGTCACGACCGACAGCGAGGCGGCGAAGAGCCCGGCGGCGACGTACGAGGCGAGCGCGGCCTGGTGCTGTCCGAACCAGTCGAGGCCCGCGCCCAGCAGGTTGTTGAGCAGCGAGGCGACGACGAGTACGGCGGCCGCGAGGGGAACGGCCACGAATCCGGTACGCAGGGACAGGCGCCGCAGCGCGTCCATGTGGTCCGGCAGCGGCCGTACGGTCGCGCCCTCCAGCGGCGGCGCGGGCAGCAGCGCGGGGGCCGCGCTCTCGCGGCAGACCGTCCAGAACCGCTCGGCGACACCGGCGACGAACACGGTGACCAGCAGCACCGCGAGCGCGTTGGCCGGCGTCCAGTCGATCCACAGGGGCGCGACGATCAGCAGCAGGACCCGCAGCCCGTCCGCGCCGACCATGGTCCAGCGGCGGTCGAGCGGACCGTCCTGCGAGGTCAGGGAGGTGAGCGGCCCGAGGAGCACGGCACCGAAGAGCAGGGTCGCGAGGACGCGCGTCCCGAAGACGACCGCGACCGTCAGGGCGACGCCCCGGTATCCGCCGCCGAAGGCACCCTCGGCGATCGCCGCCTGGAAGGCGAGGAGCACCAGCACGAACAGCGCGAGTACGTCGCCCACGCCACCCACGAGCTGTGCGCTCCACAACCGTTTCAGCTGCGGCCGGCGCAGCAGCGCCCGGACGGCGCGCTCCCTGGAGTCGGCTGCCAGGGCGTCGTCGGGGGCCGGGTTGTGGGCCGTCGGCTGCTCGGCTCGCATCATGCTTTCAGCCTATCGGCACGCGCCGACACCCAGAAGCAGCGCCCGAGCGCACACACACGTCGACACCAAGTCGCGCAAAGGGTGCGGGTTCAGCACCCGAGAGGTGAAGATTCAGCCAACGCGCACCGGAGCCGCCCCTGAGGGGCGCGGGGAACCGCGCGACAAGCCACACTCCACCCGCAGCCGCGCACGCACCCGCACCCCCGAGCGACTAGGCGCTCTCCCCGGCCGACGTCGCCTTCTTCGCAGCCACCTTCTTCGCGGGAGTCGCCTTCTTCGCCGCGGCCGTCTTCGAAGAAGCGGTCTTCTTCGCAGCAGCGGTCTTCTTCGCCGGCGCGGCCTTCTTGGCGGCAGCCTTCGTCGCCGTCTTCTTCGCCGGAGCCTTCTTGGCCGTCTTCTTGGCGGGCCCCTTCGCCCGCTTCTCCGCCAGCAGCTCGAACCCGCGTTCGGGCGTGATGGTCTCCACGCTGTCCCCGGACCGCAGCGTCGCGTTGGTCTCGCCGTCGGTGACGTACGGACCGAAGCGGCCGTCCTTCACCACGACCGGCTTCCCGCTGACGGGGTCCTCACCCAGCTCCTTCAGCGGCGGCTTGGCGGCGGCCCGCCCGCGCTGCTTGGGCTGGGCGTAGATGGCCAGCGCCTCTTCGAGGGTGATCGTGAAGAGCTGCTCCTCGGTCTGGAGCGAACGCGAGTCCGTGCCCTTCTTCAGATACGGCCCGTAGCGCCCGTTCTGCGCGGTGATCTCCTGGCCCTCCGCGTCGGCGCCGACGATCCGCGGCAGCGACATCAGCTTCAGGGCGTCGTCGAGGGTCACGGTGTCCAGGGACATGGACTTGAACAGGGAGGCCGTGCGCGGCTTGACCGCGTTCTTACCCGTCTTCGGGGTGCCCTCGGGGAGGATCTCCGTGACGTAGGGGCCGTAGCGCCCGTCCTTGGCGACGATCTGGTGACCGGTCGCCGGGTCGGCGCCCAGCTCGAAGTCGCCGCTCGGCTTGGCGAGCAGTTCCTCCGCCAGTTCGACGCTCAGCTCGTCCGGCGCCAGGTCCTCGGGGATGTCCGCGCGCTGGTGCCCCTCGGCATCCTTCTCGCCCCGCTCGATGTACGGGCCGTAGCGCCCGACGCGCAGCACGATGCCGTTGCCGACGGGGAAGGAGGAGACCTCGCGGGCGTCGATCGCGCCGAGGTCGGTGACCAGTTCCTTCAGGCCGCCGAGGTGGTCCCCGTCGCCGTTGCCGGCCTCGGCCGCCGCCGTGCCGCTGACGTCGGTGCCCTCGCCGAAGTAGAACCGCTTCAGCCACGGCACCGCCTGGGCCTCGCCGCGCGCGATGCGGTCGAGGTCGTCCTCCATCTTGGCGGTGAAGTCGTAGTCGACGAGCCGCCCGAAGTGCTTCTCCAGCAGGTTGACCACGGCGAAGCTCAGGAAGGACGGCACGAGGGCCGTGCCCTTCTTGAACACATAGCCCCGGTCGAGGATGGTGCCGATGATCGACGCGTACGTCGACGGGCGGCCGATCTCGCGCTCTTCGAGCTCCTTGACCAGCGACGCCTCGGTGTAGCGGGCCGGGGGCTTGGTGGCGTGCCCGTCGACCGTGATCTCCTCGGCGGAGAGCGGGTCGCCCTCGGCGACCTGCGGCAGCCGGCGCTCACGGTCGTCGAGCTCGGCGTTCGGGTCGTCGGCGCCCTCGACGTAGGCCTTGAGGAAACCGTGGAAGGTGATCGTCTTGCCGGAGGCGCTGAACTCGGCGTCCCGGCCGTCGGACGCGGTGCCGCCGATCTTGACGGTGACGCTGTTGCCCGTGGCGTCCTTCATCTGGGAGGCGACGGTCCGCTTCCAGATCAGCTCGTACAGCTTGAACTGGTCACCGGTCAGACCGGTCTCCGCGGGCGTGCGGAAACGATCACCCGAGGGCCTGATCGCCTCGTGCGCCTCCTGCGCGTTCTTGACCTTCCCGGCGTACGTACGCGGCTGCGCCGGCAGGTAGTCGGCGCCGTACAGCTGGGTCACCTGGGCGCGGGCGGCGGCCACGGCGGTGTCGCTGAGCGTCGTGGAGTCCGTACGCATATAGGTGATGAAGCCGTTCTCGTACAGCTTCTGCGCCACCTGCATGGTCGCCTTCGCCCCGAAGCCGAGCTTGCGCGAGGCCTCCTGCTGGAGCGTCGTCGTACGGAAGGGGGCGTACGGCGAGCGGCGGTAGGGCTTGGACTCGACGGAGCGGACCGAGAAGCGGGTGTTCTCCAGGGCGGCGGCGAGCGCGCGGGCGTTCGCCTCGTCGAGGTGGAGGACATTGGCGCCCTTGATCTGCCCGAGCGAGTCGAAGTCGCGGCCCTGGGCGACGCGGCGGCCGTCCACGGACTGCAGGCGGGCGACCAGCGACGACGGGTCGGAGGCGTCACCGGCGCGGCCGGTCGCGAAGGTGCCGGTCAGGTCCCAGTACTCGGCCGAGCGGAAGGCGATCCGCTCCCGCTCCCGCTCCACGACGAGACGGGTCGCGACGGACTGGACGCGGCCCGCCGACAGCCGCGGCATGACCTTCTTCCACAGGACCGGCGAGACCTCGTAGCCGTAGAGGCGGTCGAGGATGCGGCGGGTCTCCTGGGCGTCGACGAGGCGCTGGTTCAGCTCGCGCGGGTTGGCGACGGCGGCCTGGATCGCGGCCTTGGTGATCTCGTGGAAGACCATCCGCTTGACCGGGACCTTGGGCTTGAGCACCTCCTGGAGGTGCCAGGCGATGGCCTCGCCCTCGCGGTCCTCATCGGTGGCGAGGAAGAGTTCGTCGGACTCCTTCAGCAGGTCCTTGAGCTTCCTGACCTGCGCCTTCTTGTCCGCGTTGACCACGTAGATGGGCGCGAAGTCGTGCTCGACGTCCACGCCGAGGCGGCGCACCTCGCCGGTGTACTGCTCGGGCACCTCCGCGGCGCCGTTGGGAAGGTCGCGGATGTGCCCCACGCTCGCCTCGACGATGTAGCCGGGGCCGAGATAGCCCTTGATCGTCTTCGCCTTGGCAGGCGACTCGACGATCACGAGTCGGCGGCCGCCCTTCGCGGTCTCGCTGGTCGGGGACAACTTCGCTCTTCTCTCCGGTCGACGCTGGGTCTCCCCAGGCTTGCGTCCCGGGGCGGGCGACCCCGAAGGCCGTTGCCGCGCACGGGGCTCGGCGGTCGGCCCGGGGGTCGGGTCATGCTGACGCTGCGGAGTGTGACGGTACATCCCGCCCCCGTGTCAAACGGGAAAAGCCCGCAACGGCCACTCGAACGGTAACCCGACTACCGCCATTCCTGCCGCCCGGCGTCCTCAGCGATCCGTTCGGGGCCTATGCGGAGGGTCACATCGCGGTTACCCCGCTCGCTCGCCGGCCCCGGCTCCCCGCGCCCGCTCAGACGCGGGCGAGGCACCACGCGGCGAGCACCAGGGCGGTGACCGCGGTGACGCTCGCGAGGGTCGCCGACATCGCGGGACGCACCCCCTGCGCGACCGGCTCGCCGAGGCGCAGCCGCCGCACGGTCCACAGCATCAGTCCGCCCCCGAACAGGGCGAACACCACTCCTACGAAGATCGCCGGACCGCTCTCCATGTCCCGTCCTCCCACCCCTCGACTGCACCGGGACGGGAGGCTGGCACGGACGGGAAGCGGGCGCGCGAACCCGAGGTGAACGTGAGGCGTCCGGACTCTCAGACCGAACCGGGCGTGGGTATCTTGCCGGTCGTCTGCGACACGTCGGCGTTGCGCACCGTGCACACCACTTTGTTGAAGCCCTTCTTCCACTCCTCTTCGTCGGAGACCCATCCCGACACGATCAGGTCAGCGCCGGGCGCCCAACTCGACTCGAACCTGTTGGTGCACAGCTTTCCGCCTTCGGCGAGGGCTCCGGCGAAGGTCATGTTGTCGGGTGCCTGCACCGATCCGACGACTTGGTCGGTGTGCGCTTCGGCACAGTCGGTCAGCGGGGCGTCGTACCCCTCGTCCTCCCTGGTGGCGTAGTCCCAGCAGTCACCGACGGCCATCTGCGTGGGCCACAGGTTCATGCCCACGTCACGGAGTCGGCCCACCTCGCCGCCGATCGGGACGTGCTTGCCGAGGACGAGACATGCCGTACCGCCCTTGGCCGCGGTGAAGCCCTCCTTCGTCGGGATCAGTGCGTAGACCCCCGCGTCGGGCAGGGCCTCGGCCAGCGCGTCGGCCTGGCCGGCGCAGCGCTGCTCTCCGCTCGCCTTGGCCTCGGCGGGGTCCGACGCCGTCGCTATCGCCACGACCTGACCGTCCGGCCAGTCCTCGTCGCAGTCCACCACGCCGAGGTCGGGCACCGAGTCGAACGCCGTCCCCGTCCAGACGGCCTTGACGCAGTCCCCCACTTCCAACGCCTTCTTGAGGGCCGCCTGCTTGCCGTAGGGGTACTCCGACGTCGGCGACGACAACGGGCCCGGGCTGTCGGAGGGCTTGGGGTCCGGGCCGCCCGACAGGTTCACCGCGGCCCAGGTGCCGCCGCCCGCCACGAGCAGCACGGCGACCACGATCGCGACGACCGCCCCCGCGGGCGTCCTGCGCCGCGGTCCGCCGGGCGGCGGGCTTCCTGCCGTGATGGTCGGGAGCCCCGCGTTCCCCGGGGGCGTGGCGCCGCCACCGCCGTACGGCACGGACGCGTTGGCCGTGTACGGCAGCGACTGGTTGCCGACCGTGCCGCCGTACCCAGGTGACTGAGCGCCTGCGCCGCCGTACGCCGACGGCCGGCCACCGGGGGCACCCGCGTAGGGCGTGGCCCCGCCGCCCGCCGGACTCCCGTAGGGCGTGGGCGGGCCGCCCCCGTACGGGTTGTGGCTGTCGTAGGGACCGCGCGGTTGCTGTCCCCGCTGCCACGGGTCGTACGGCGAAGGGCCGGCCGGCGTCGCGCCCGGCGTGGGCGGGCCCCCGGCGGGAGTGTTCGGGGCGTTCGGTGACGAGGGCGTGCCGGGGGTGTGCGGGACCCCCGGTGTGTACGGCGTGTGGGGTGGGCCAGGCGTGTCGGGCGTGCCCCCGAGGCCGTGCTGCCCGGCGGCGACGTACCCGGGGGGCGCGCTCGCTGCATACCCCGGAGGCGCGCCGGGAGTGCCGGGGGTCGCGGGGGCGCCGGGGGTGCGGGGAGCGGGTCCGAAGGCGCCGGCTGCCGACGCGGGGGTGGCGCCCCAGCCGGGCGGGGTCGGCTCGCCGCCCGAGGCGGCCACCCGCTCCAGGCCGCGTGCCGCGGCCTCCGGCGAGAGCCGACGAACGGGGTCCTTGATGAGCAACCCGTGCAGGACGGGGGCGAGTTCACCGGCGCGGGCGGGCGGCGCCGGCTCCTCCCCGAGCAGGGCCGTGAGCGTCGCGTACTCGCCGTGCCGGTCGAAGGGGCCGCGGCCCTCGACCGCCGCGTACAGCGTGGCGCCGAGCGAGAACAGGTCGGCGGCCGGGGTCGGCGGCTCGCCCCGAGCCCGCTCGGGCGCCAGATATCCGGGCGTGCCGAGGATTCCGGCGGTGGCGGTGAGCCGGGGTTCGCGGGACTCCGGCTGGAGCGCGATGCCGTAGTCGGTGAGCAGCACGCGCGCGTAGGGGTCGCCCGAGGCGTCGGCCGCGAGCAGGATGTTGGCCGGCTTCACGTCCCGGTGGAGGATGCCGATGCGGTGTCCCGCCGTGAGCGCGTCGAGGACGGCGAGCCCGACCCGGGCGACCTGCTCGGGCGAGAGCGGTCCCCGCTGCCGTACGACCGCCTGGAGGTCGATCGCGTCCGGCACGTACTCCATGACGATCCACGGCAGGCCCTCGTGGAGCACCACGTCGTGGACCGTGGCCACATGGGGATGGCCGCGCAGCCGCGCGGCGTGCCGGGCCTCGCTGCGGGCCCGGGCGATGCGCTGGGCGGGCTCGGTCGCGTCCAGCGGGACATCGGGCAGCGAGATCTCCTTCATGGAGACCTCGCAGGCCAGCTCCTCGTCGTACGCGAGCCAGACCCGGCCCATACCGCCCGCGCCCAGGGTGCGCAGCAGTCGGTACCGGTCGTTGATGATCCTTCCCCGGCCCTGCTCCGGCGTTTCCCCCGCCATCGCGATCCCCCGATCCCCCAGAGACAGCGCGTGCCTCCCCCGAGGACACGTCGGATCCGTCTCTTGAAAATAGCTTCGCACGCACCACTGACAGGAGCCTTTTTACGGACCAATCCAGACAGAGGAGACACATGCATCTCAGAGGTGCGAACCAGCCCCACCCTTCACGGGAACGGGCGCCGCGCGGGGTACCGGTCCCGTCATCGGACGGTCCGGAAATCGTCACCGGGTGAGGGAGCCCGGACGGGCCCCCTCACCGGTGCGGGGCGGGTCACCGAGCCGGTTCGAGGAACCCCTGTTCGACAAGGAGGCGGATCTGCACCGGCGTCCGGTCGCGCAGGGCCACCGGGTCCTCGCCGACGAGTTGGGCGATGGCGTCCAGAATCCGCCCCGCGCTGAGCGTGCCGTCGCACACACCGGCGAATCCCGCGCCCACCGTGTCCACCTTCGTGGCCCGGCGCATCCCACGGTTCTGACGCAGCACCACATGCTCGGGGTCCTCGGCGCCGGGCAGCCCGACCTGCTCCTGGACGACCTCGGCAGTGAGCCGGAAGTGCGCCTCCAGGAGGGCCGCGTCGTCGTTCGCCCGCAGGTAGTCGACGCGCGCGAAGTGCTGCCGCACCGCCTCACCGAGCGGCTGTTCGACCGGATGCGGCCACTCCTCCAGGGTGATCGAGGGCTCCGACTCCGCCGCGGCCGACTTCCGCAGCGTGATCCACCCGAACCCGACGCCCTTCACCTTCCGCGCCTCGAACTCGTCGAGCCACGCGTCGTACCGCGTCTGGTACTCGGCCACGTCACCGCGGTGGTCGCCCGCGTCCCGCAGCCACAACTCGGCGTACTGCGTGACGTCCTGGACCTCGCGCTGCACGATCCACGCGTCGCAGCCGCGCGGCACCCACGACATGAGCCGCTCCTGCCAGTCCTCCCCCTCCACGTGCTGCCAGTTGGCGAGGAACTGCGCGTACCCGCCCTCGTTCAGCCGCTCACCCGCCTGCGAGACGAGCGTGCGGCACAGGTCGTCCCCGCCCATCCCGCCGTCGCGGTACGTCAGCCGGGCACCGGGCGAGATCACGAACGGCGGATTCGACACGATGAGGTCGTACGTCTCGTCCGCCCCGACCGGCTCGAAGAGCGAACCCTCCCGCAGCTCGGCGGCGCGGGCTCCGGAAAGCGCCAGCGTGAGCGCCGTGATGTGCAGCGCGCGCGGGTTGAGATCGGTCGCCGTCACGCGCGTGGCGTGCTGCGCGGCGTGCAGGGCTTGGATGCCGGAGCCGGTCCCTAGGTCGAGGGCGGCGGCGACGGGCGTGCGTACGGTGATCCCGGCCAGCGTCGTGGACGCCCCGCCGACCCCCAGCACGACGCCCTCGTCCGGGCTCCCGATCCCGCCGGCCCCACCGACCGCGCACCCCAGGTCGGAGACGATGAACCAGTCCTCGCCGCCGGGGCCGCCGTACGGCCGGACGTCGACGGTGGCGGCGACCTCGTCCCCGTCGTCACCGACGCGCACGAGCCAGCCGCTCTCGACGCACGCGTCGACAGGCAGCACGCCCTCCACGCGCGCGCGTACGACCGGCTCCTGCAACAGGAACAGCCGGACCAGCGCCTCCAGCGCCGTGTCCCCCCGAGTCGCCCTCAGCGCGGGCACGACCTCGCTCCGCGCGAGAGCCGCGTACGCCGGCGCACCGAGCAGTTCGAGCAGCCCGTCGGCGGTGAACTCGGCCCCGAGCAAGGCCTCCCGCAACCGAGCGGCGACATCGGACCGATCAACAGAGGGCAACGAAGACAGCCTGGAGTCACTCACACCGCCCAGCGTAACCGCGCCCCACGACCCGCCTCAGCGACACACACTCCGCGTTCTCCCTCGCGGCCCCCGACGGCGTCTCAGCTGCGACTTTCGACGCCGCCCCAGCCACGGCCCCGACGGTGTCCCGGCTACGGCAGTCGTGCCCAGAGGGGACGCCCCAACACCACGTCAGAACTGCGGCGCGACGTCTGAACTGCGGGCAGTCGTGCCGCTGGGGGGGCACGGGTGGGCGCAGGCGGCACTTCGTGACCGCCGAGCCGCGGAACCCATCCCCGGCCGGCCCGACCGCCGGGCAATCGATCAAACCCCGGCCCACCCCGCCCGCCTACCTGCACCCCTGGGCGCGTCCGATCAACCCCCGGCCCGGCTCGTCGCACCGGCCGCCGCTCGACGCGAGAGCAACCCTCACCCCTCCGAAGGCACAGCCGGCACCGACGCGGCCCCGGACGTGCCCGCGGACTTGCAGCTCTGCTGCTCGGCCATCGCCTGCCCGACCTCCCCCTTCTCCAGCTCCTTCAGCGCGTCGCTCCCGGTCTTGCTCAGCTTCTCCAGCTCCGTCGCGACCCCTTCGAGCCCGTCCGCGAACTTCGCCTGGTCCTTGGTGTTCAGCGCGTCCGACTTCTTCTTCAGTTCCCCGTACGCCGTGGACAGCTGGTTCAGCTCGGCCACCGCGGCCTTCTGCTTCTTCTCGCCGTCCTCGACATCCGGCGCCCCGGCCTGCTGAATGGCCGTCGCCATCGCCTTGTAGGCGTCGGAGATGTCCTGGAAGCCCTGGGAGTCGGCCTTCTGCACGTCCGCCGGCGCGCTGTCGTCCGAGGTCTCCTTCTGGATCGAGGCGTTGGCCGCCGCGATCTTCTTGATCTGCGGCTGCACCGAGTCGCAGACCTCCTTGGCCCAGGAGTTCAGCTTGTCGTTCGTCTCGTCGTCGCCGCTGCAGCCGGACAGCGCCAGTACCAGTACCGCACCGCCGGACAGTGCGGCCGCGAGCTTCTTGTTCACCGGATTGGTCCCTTCCATGGCTCTCGGCCCCGGAACATACACGCCGAATGGGAGCCACCCGTGTGCCGAGCACCCCCGGTGCACCCTTTTGTAACCGTTTGCACCAAGAGAGAGAAGGCTCACGGGCTCCCCCCGGCACGGCCAAGGGGCGGACGGCCGACGCGTCAACACGCGCCGTCCGCCCGCCCCTTGAGCTGGCCCCTGACAGAGCCGGTCGTAAGACCGTCTACGAAACCACCGCTGGATCAGCCGACTTGGCCACCCGCTCGGAGTTGCCTTCGTCACCCACCGCGATCCCCCGCCGCTTGGACACGTACACCGCGCCCACGATGACGGCGATCGAGGCCACCGCGATGGCGACCCGCAGCGCGACGCTCTTGTCCTCGCCGTAGCTGAACTGGACGACCGCGGGCGCGATCAGCAGCGCGACGAGGTTCATCACCTTCAGCAGCGGGTTGATGGCCGGCCCCGCCGTGTCCTTGAACGGGTCGCCGACCGTGTCGCCGATGACGGTCGCGGCATGGGCCTCGCTCCCCTTGCCGCCGTGATGACCGTCCTCGACGAGCTTCTTGGCGTTGTCCCACGCGCCACCGGAGTTGGCGAGGAACACCGCCATCAGCGTCCCGGTCCCGATCGCGCCGGCGAGATACGCGCCGAGCGCCCCGACCCCGAGCGTGAACCCGATCGCGATCGGTGCCATGACCGCGAGCAGACCGGGCGTGGCCAGCTCCCGCAGGGCGTCCTTGGTGCAGATGTCGACGACCCGCCCGTACTCCGGCTGCTCGGTGTAGTCCATGATCCCGGGCCGCTCGCGGAACTGCCGCCGCACCTCGTAGACCACCGAACCGGCCGACCGTGCGACCGCGTTGATCGCCAGCCCCGAGAAGAGGAAGACGACCGCGGCGCCCGCGACGAGCCCGACCAGGTTGTTGGGCTGCGAGATGTCCATCATCAGGTTCATGGGCGCGCCCTCGCCGGAGACCTTCTCCCCGACGTCGTTCGCGGCCGTGAGGATGGCGTCCCGGTACGAGCCGAAGAGCGCTGCGGCCGCGAGGACGGCCGTGGCGATGGCGATGCCCTTGGTGATGGCCTTGGTGGTGTTGCCGACGGCGTCGAGGTCGGTGAGCACCTGCGCGCCCGCGCCCTCGACGTCGCCGGACATCTCGGCGATGCCCTGGGCGTTGTCGGAGACCGGTCCGAAGGTGTCCATGGCGACGATGACGCCGACCGTGGTGAGCAGGCCGGTGCCGGCCAGCGCCACCGCGAACAGCGCGAGCATGATGGACGTACCGCCGAGCAGGAACGCCCCGTACACGCCGAGGCCGATCAACAGGGCGGTGTAGACGGCCGATTCGAGACCGATGGAGATACCGGCGAGGACGACGGTGGCCGCGCCGGTCAGCGAGCTCTTGCCGATGTCCTTCACGGGACGCCGGGTGGTCTCGGTGAAGTAGCCGGTCAGTTGCTGGATCAGCGCGGCCAGCACGATGCCGATGGCCACCGCGACGACCGCGAGGACCCGCGGATCGCCGGCATGGCCCTGGATCGCCGTGTCCGTGACCCCGTCGAGGTCGGCGTACGACGAGGGCAGATAGGCGTAGACGGCGATGGCGACGAGCACCAGCGAGATCACCGCGGAGATGAAGAACCCGCGGTTGATGGCGGACATGCCGCTGCGGTCGGTGCGGCGGGGTGCCACCGCGAAGATGCCGATCATCGCGGTGATCACACCGATCGCGGGCACGATCAGCGGGAACGCGAGACCGGAGTCGCCGAACGCCGCCTTGCCGAGGATCAGCGCGGCGACGAGCGTCACGGCGTACGACTCGAACAGGTCGGCCGCCATGCCCGCGCAGTCGCCGACGTTGTCGCCCACGTTGTCGGCGATGGTCGCGGCATTGCGCGGGTCGTCCTCCGGAATGCCCTGCTCGACCTTGCCGACCAGGTCGGCGCCGACGTCGGCGGCCTTGGTGAAGATGCCGCCGCCGACCCTCATGAACATGGCGATGAGCGCGGCCCCGAGGCCGAAGCCCTCCAGCACCTTGGGCGCGTCGGCCGCGTAGACGAGGACCACGCAGGACGCGCCGAGGAGGCCGAGCCCCACCGTGAACATGCCGACGACGCCGCCGGTGCGAAATGCGATCTTCATCGCCTTGTGCGAGACGGCGGTGAGATCCTTTTCCGGCTCACCTTCCGCCGGTGTCGCTTCCCGGGCCGCCGCGGCGACGCGCACATTGCTGCGCACGGCGAGCCACATACCGATATAGCCGGTGGCCGCCGAGAACGCCGCGCCGATCAAGAAGAACACCGATCGTCCGGCGCGCTGATTCCAGTCGTCCGCGGGCAGCAGCATGAGCAGGAAGAACACGACGACGGCGAATACGCCGAGCGTGCGCAACTGCCGTGCCAGATAGGCGTTCGCGCCTTCCTGTACGGCCGCCGCGATCTTCTTCATGCTCTCGGTGCCCTCGCCCGCCGCGAGCACCTGGCGCACCAGGACCCCGGCGACGACGAGTGCTGCCAGGGCCACGACGCCGATCACCATGACGATGATCCGGTTGTCGTCGGTGAGCACCGCGGCTGCGAAGTTCGCGGTGTGGTCAAACCTTTGAGGGGTAGAAAGCCCCGCCATTCGTCCTCCTTGACGCTTGGGCTGAGCTCAAGATGTGGACGGATTGTAGGGAGGTGGACCTGATCAAAACAGTGCGCGGGAAACGGAATTGGCCTTCACATGCTCTTCAGCAAATGATCCGGACCCGACAACGCTACTCGAAAGAAGTAACGCCTCAAAGGCATTGACGCTTGATCAATTATCACGCGAATGATCGTGAATTCCTTCACGAATTCCGGTGTTCCGATGAACAATGATCGGAATAGATTGCCGGAAAAACACGAAGGGCCCTGCTCAGCAGGGCCCTCGCGGTACTACTTGAAACTGGGAGTACGCAGGGTCAGGGCACGACCGCGACCGACGGTGTCGTCGGCCAGGTCATACGGATCAGGCCGCCGTTCTCGCCGGCGGTGACCTCCACGTCGTCGACGAGGCCGCTGATGACCGCGAGGCCCATGTCGTCCTCCTCGACCTCGGCGTCCGCGTTCCCGGCACCCGATGACCGGTCACCGGGGACGGCGTGCGGCGCCTCGTCGCCCACCTCGATGGAGAACTGCTTCTCCTCCTCGATCAGCGACACCCGCACCGGCGCCGAGATACCGCTGCTCTGATGCAGTCCGACGGCACGGGTGCACGCCTCGCCGACGGCCAACCTGACCTCGTCGAGGACGGCCTCGTCCACTCCGGCCCTGCGCGCCACCGCTGCCGCCACCAGTCGGGCGGTCCTGACGTGCTCGGGCAACGCGCTGAAGCGGAGTTCAACGGTGGCCATGCGTCCCCCTCGGAACTACGGGCGTGCTGTCGGAAGGCCGGGCCGCACGGGCCCGGTCCTCCTCACTTGTCTGTGGCCGTCCGGGCACGGGGCCCGGACGGACGTGATCAGTCAGTGGCCGCCACCGCTTCGTCGACCGAGGTGTGGATGGGGAACACCTTGGTCAGACCGGTGATGCGGAAGATCTTCAAAATCCGCTCCTGGTTGCACACCAGGCGCAGCGAGCCCTCATGGGCCCGTACTCGCTTCAGGCCGCCCACCAGTACGCCGAGCCCGGTGGAGTCGAGGAAGTCGACGCCCTCCATGTCGACGACGAGGTGGAAACTCCCGTCGTTGACCAGCTCGACCAGCTGCTCACGCAGCTTGGGCGCGGTATAAACGTCGATTTCGCCACCGACCTCGACGACCGTACGATCGCCGACGGTACGGGTCGACAGGGACAGGTCCACGGATCCTCCAGCACCTTGCTATCGAGCGTTCGCCCCTCGGGACACCTCGGCTTGAAAGCCCCCGGGACGGTTCGCCAGCCGCGATGGCATTCAATCACTTACCGGCAGGCGTGCACGACGCCTTGGCTCCATTGTCCGTCACGCCGGTGACACACTCGATGCCGATGGCCAAGAATCACCGATCCGATCGAACCCGGACGGACACCGCTTCCAGCCCCTCGCCGGGCACGGTCCTGGACCGGCTCGCCTCGGGGCCGAGCCGGGCTTCGCGCATCACTCATACGGAGCATGTGCCCCCACGTGCGGGTCGCCATGCCGTCTGGCCCGACCGGATCCGGCCGGAAGTGGTCTCCGCCGTACAGGCCGCCGGAATCGAACATCCCTGGGCCCACCAGGCACGCGTCGCCGAGCACGCGCTGGACGGCGAATCGGTCGTCGTCGCCACCGGCACCGCCTCCGGCAAGTCGCTGGCCTACCTCGTCCCGGTCCTCTCCCGCCTCCTGGACGGCTCCGAGGCCCCCAACGGCCGGGGCGCGACCACGCTCTACCTGGCCCCCACCAAGGCCCTCGCGGCGGATCAGTGCCGAGCCGTGAAGGAACTTTCACAACCTCTCGGAAACGCCGTACGCCCCGCCGTGTACGACGGCGACACCCCCGTCGAGGAACGCGAGTGGGTCCGCCAGTACGCCAACTACGTCCTCACCAACCCCGACATGCTGCACCGGGGGATCCTCCCCTCCCACCCTCGCTGGTCCTCCTTCCTGCGCGCCCTGAAGTACGTCGTCATCGACGAGTGCCACACCTACCGGGGCGTCTTCGGCTCCCACGTCGCCCAGGTGCTCCGGCGCCTGCGCCGCCTGTGCGCCCGCTACGGCGCCGAGCCCGTCTTCCTCCTCGCCTCCGCCACCGCCGCCGAGCCCTCGGTCGCCGCCCGCCGCCTCACCGGCGTCCCGGTCACCGAGGTCGCGGACGACGCCTCACCTCGCGGTGAACTGGTGTTCGCCCTGTGGGAACCGCCGCTCACCGAGCTGCACGGCGAGAAGGGCGCGCCGGTACGCCGCACAGCCACCGCCGAGACCGCCGACCTGCTCACCGACCTCACCGTCCAGGGCGTCCGCTCGGTGGCCTTCGTCCGCTCCCGGCGCGGCGCGGAGCTGATCTCCGTGATCGCCCAGGAACGCCTCGCCGAGGTGGACCGCTCCCTCTCCCGCCGTGTCGCCGCCTACCGCGGCGGATACCTCCCCGAGGAGCGCCGCGCCCTCGAACGCGCCCTCCACTCCGGCGAGCTCCTCGGCCTCGCCGCCACCACCGCCCTCGAACTCGGCGTCGACATCTCCGGCCTCGACGCCGTCCTCATCGCCGGTTACCCCGGCACCCGCGCCTCCCTGTGGCAGCAGGCCGGCCGCGCCGGACGCTCCGGCCAGGGCGCCCTCGCCGTCCTGATCGCCCGCGACGACCCGCTGGACACCTTCCTGGTCCACCACCCCGAGGCCCTGTTCGACCGACCGGTGGAATCGACCGTCCTCGACCCCGACAACCCGTACGTCCTCGCCCCCCATCTCTGCGCCGCAGCCGCGGAACTGCCCCTCACCGACGAGGACCTCGTCCTGTTCGGCCCCGCCTGCGAGGACCTCCTGCCGCAACTGGAGGCGGCGAAACTGCTCCGCCGCCGGGCCAAGGCCTGGCACTGGACCCGCCGCGAACGCGCCGCCGACCTGGCCGACATCCGGGGCCAGGGCGGTCGCCCCGTCCAGGTCGTCGAGACCGGCACCGGCCGGCTCCTCGGCACGGTCGACGCGGGCGCCGCCCACACCACCGTCCACGAGGGCGCGGTCCATCTGCACCAGGGCCGCACCTATCTGGTCCGCGAACTGGACCTGGAGGACTCCGTCGCCCTCGTCCAACAAGCCGACCCGCCCTATTCGACGGTCGCCCGCGACACCACCGCCATCTCCGTCCTGGAGACCGACACGGAAGTCCCCTGGGGCGACGGCCGCTTGTGCTACGGCTCCGTCGAAGTCACCAACCAGGTCGTCTCCTTCCTCCGTCGCCGCCTCATCACCGGCGAGGTGCTCGGCGAGTCCAGACTCAACCTCCCTCCTCGTACGCTGCGCACCCGCGCCGTCTGGTGGACCGTCACCGAGGACCAGCTCGACGCGGCCCGGATCGACGCCGAGATCCTCGGCGGCTCCCTGCACGCCGCCGAGCACGCCTCGATCGGCATGCTGCCCCTCTTCGCGACCTGCGACCGCTGGGACATCGGCGGTGTCTCGGTCCCGCTCCACCCGGACACCCTGCTCCCGACGGTCTTCGTCTACGACGGCCACCCGGGCGGCGCGGGCTTCGCCGAGCGTGCCTTCCACACGGCCCGTGCCTGGCTCACCGCCACCCGCCAGGCCATCGCCTCCTGCGAGTGCGACGCCGGCTGCCCGTCCTGCATCCAGTCCCCCAAGTGCGGCAACGGCAACGAGCCGCTGCACAAGCGGGGCGCCGTACGCCTCCTGACCGAGCTGCTGCGCACCGCGCCGGGGGCTCCGCCGGAGGGCCGGGTGCCCTAGTCTCGGTGCTGCCTGCCCGGGAAGCCCGGGGTGCTGAGCGCCTCAGAGTTCGGGGGTGTCAGGGATCGGGCGGCTGCCGGTCGTGTGTGGCTGGTCGCGCAGTTCCCCGCGTCCCTTGAGGGGCGCTTCTGCGGGACTGTCCGCTGCGTTCGGTGGCCCCGCACGTGCCCTGGACTCGGCGGTGAACGGGCCCATCGCCGAGGTGGCCGTGACGTCCGAGATCTCTCCCTGGAGCTCACAGCGCACCAGTGGGCTGTCCTGGGCCTTCGCCACCCGTTCCGCGGTCGCGCAGGCCCCCTCGGCGCCCTTCGTCCAGTGGTCTGCGGCCGCGAGGGCCGCGAGGTCGGCCGCCGCCTCCGCCTGATGCCGGATCACGACAGCCTGGCCGAAGGCGAGTACGGCACCGAACACCGCGCACAGCACCGCGATCGCCCCCACCGCCCAGACGGTCGCTGACCCTCTGTCCGAAGCAGCCCGCCGCCCCGGGACCGGGCGCACGCCCCCGAACCGTCGGCCGCACCACGACAACGCGCTCACCCGCCCGCCTCCCCCACCGTCTCCTCCGCGAGCGCCACGGCCGCGTGGCTGAGGTCGAGGTCCAGTCCGTCCGGCCCCGGCGCGTGGGCCGAGACCACGACGCGTACGAGATCACCCTCGCGGCCCACGTGCACCTCCGCCCCGTCCGGCGCTGTCTTCCGCGCCGCCGCCTCGACCGCCCCCGGCGGGTCCTGCCGGGCCGCCGCCCGGGCACCGGCCCGGGCGGCGTCCACGACCTGGATCTGTGCGCAGGCCGCGAGCAGGGCCCACACGAGCGCCGTCGCGAACAGCAGCATCACGGGCAGGGCCATGGCCGCCTCCGCCGTCACGAACCCGCCGTCGCCGCCCAGCGCCCCGCGAAGCCGACGCGGCTCACGCCCCGCCATTGAGGGCCCGCCCGACGATCTGCTGCAGCTCCGCCTGGACCTGTCCGCTGGTCACCACCTTGTAGAGCACCGCGGCGAAGGCCACGGCCGCGATGATCCCCACCGCGTACTCGGAGGTCACCATCCCCGCGTCCCTCCGCGCCGCGCGCACCCGGCACAGCACGGCCGACACCACCCGTACCCGCACCACTTCCCGCACTGCTTCCACAGCCCGCGTCGCCTGTACTACCCGTACTGCATGTACTGCCTTGCGCATCTCAACCCCCGTGAGGCTCTGTGCCGTTGACCACTCGTCTGTCTCGTTGGTCCGCTGATCACCGCAGTTCGTCGTCGCCCTTCCGGTCCGTCCGGGCGGCCCCCGCGCAACACCCGCCCCCGTCCGCCCCGTCACGGCCCGCCTCCTCGCAACAGACCGTCCGCCAACCCGATGACCACCGGCAGGACGCCCACCGCGATGAAGGCGGGCAGGAAGCACAGCCCCACCGGTGCGGTGACCATCACGGCGGCCCGGCGGGCCCGCTCCGTCGCCGAGCGGCCCCATTCGGCGCGGGCCTCGGCGGCCAGGCGGGCGACCGGTGAGGCGGCCGGCACCCCGGACTCGTCGGCGCGCTCCAGCAGCCGCGCCAGGGCTCCGGCGCCGGGCAGCGCCGCCAACGAGCGCCAGGCTTCGGCCGGTTCTCCGCCCAGCCGCGCTTCCGCCGCCCCTCTGGCCAGCCGTTCGCCCACCGGTCCGCCGAGGGCCTCGCCCACGGCCTGTGCGGCCGCCACCGGGCTCGCCCCGGCCGTGATGCAGGCAGCCAGCAGGTCGGCCGCGAGGGGCAGTTGACGCGCCACAGCGGCGACGTCGTACGCCTCGCCCGCTTCGGCGTCCGCGCGCCGCGCCCTCCTCAGCCATTGCCAGGCCCCGACCCCGGCGGCCAGCCCCAGCAGCAGGCCGACGAGCCCGCCGACGAGCACCCACCCGGCGCAGACCGCGCCGACGACCGGCAGCCATCGCCGTACGGCCCTCTGTGTCAGGAGGCTCCGCCGGGGCGGGTCGGCCGCCAGTGCGAGCACCGTGGTCAGCCGGGCACGCAGCCCTCGCCGGCGTCGCGCGGTGTCGAAGGACCGGACCAGCCACCACAGCCCCACGATCACGGCGACGGTCAGCCCCAGCCTGTGGACAAGTTCCCCGCTCACGCCGTCTCAGCTCCCCGCACGATCCGCAGCGCCCACCACAGGCCCGCGCCCTCCAACACGGCACCGACGAGCAGACAGCCCATCCCCGCCGTGCTGTGCAGCACCACGTGCAGGGGATCGGCGCCGAGCGCGGTCCCCAGCAACAGGCCCAGCACCGGTAGACCGGCCAGCATCACGGCCGTCGACCGCGCGCCGGCCAACTGGGCACGCAGGTCCGCCCGCTGGTCCCGCTCGGCACGCAGAGCGCCCTCCAGCCGGTCGAGGCCGGCGGCCAGGCCCGCCCCCCGGTCGACGGCCACCCGCCAGCACGCGGCAAGCCCGGACAGCCCCTCGGCGCCGGGCTGCCGCGCCGCGTCCAGCAGGGCACCGGGCACGTCACCGCCGAAGCGGGCCGCCGCCAGCACCACGGCATGGGCCTCGCCCAGTCCGGCGGAGTCCCGCGCGGCCCGCGTCAACGCCTCGCCCGGCTGCCGCCCGGCCCGCACCTCCCCCGCGAGCGACGCGCACAGCGCGACCACGGCGTCGCCCCGCCGCTCCCGGCCCCGGCGCTCCTCCGCCGCCCGCCGTACCCGCCTCAGCAACGGCACCCCGGCCGCTCCCACGACGACCGGCAGCACCGACGCCCCGAGCACCGCGATCACCGCCCCGGCCACCGGCGCCCACCACTCGGCCCCCAGCGTCCGCACCCGGCCGGCGACCCGTTTCCATCGCGGCGGCCCCACTGCCGCGCCGCCCGGCAACAACGACCGCGCCCGCCGCGCTCCCGCGCCCCGCCCCTCGTCCGACATCCAGGCCGCGGCCCCGGCACACATCACGGCCACGACCCCCGAGATCTCCCCGACCCCTGTCACCGCCGCCCACTCCCTTCCGGAAGGCCGCCAGGCCCGCCGTCGGTCTCGTCCATCCGCCCGCCACCCGGGCCTCGCACCCCACCGCCCGGGCCTCGCACCCCACCGGAGACCTCGTCCACCCGGCCGTGCGCTCCGCCCCGAAGCAGACCCCGCAGCCGCTCCCAGCCCCGCTCGTACACGAATGCCGCCTCGCCCCAGCGGAGGGCCGGCACGGTCCCCACCAGCCCCGCCCCGTCCCGTTCCAGCACGTGCACCTCGTCGATCCGCCGTCGGCCGTCCCGGTCCCGTACGAGATGCACGACCACCGACAGCGCGGCCGCCAGTTGGCTGTGCAGTGCGGCCCGGTCCAGCCCCGCGGCCGTGCCGAGGGCCTCCAGACGGGCCGGCACCTGCCCCGCGGCATTGGCGTGGAGCGTGCCGCTGCCGCCCTCGTGGCCGGTGTTCAGGGCGGCCAACAAGGACACCACCTCGGGCCCCCGCACCTCGCCGACCACCAGCCGGTCCGGGCGCATGCGCAGCGCCTGTCGCACCAGGTCCCGCAGCTCGACGAGGCCCACGCCCTCCTGGTTCGCCGGTCTCCCCTCCAGCCGCACCACATGCGGATGGTCGGGCCGCAGCTCCGCCGAGTCCTCGGCCAGCACGATCCGCTCGCCGGGGTCGACCAGCCCGAGCAGCGCGCTCAACAAGGTGGTCTTCCCGGTCCCCGTCCCGCCGCTGATGACGTACGACAACCGGGAGCGGATCAGCGCCCGCAGGACCCCGTCGCCGCCGGGCGGCACCGTGCCCGCCGCCACCAGTTCGGCGAGGGTGAAGGCGCGCGGCCGGACGACCCGCAGGGACAGACAGGTGGAACCGACGGCCACCGGCGGAAGCACCGCGTGCAGCCGGGTGCCGTCCGGGAGCCGGGCGTCCACCCACGGTCGGGCGTCGTCCAGCCGGCGTCCGGCGACGGCCGCCAGGCGCTGCGCGAGGCGTCGTACGGCCGCCGCGTCCGGGAAGCAGATCCCGGTGAGCTCCAGGCCGCCGCCCCGATCCACCCACACCCGGTCAGGGCCCGACACCAGCACGTCGGTGACCGAGGGATCGGCGAGCAGCGGCTCCAGCGGCCCGCTCCCCACCAGCTCCGACCGCAACCGCTCGGCCGCGCCGAGCACCTCCGCGTCCCCGAGCACCCGTCCCCGCTCGCGCAGCGCCTGCGCCACGCGCGCGGGTGTCGGCTCGGCCCCGCTCTCGACGAGCCACTGCCGTACGCCGTCCAGCAGACCGTCGTCGGGCATCCCGTTCACGCGGTTCACGCCGCCTCACCCCGGACCGCCGCGCGTTCCCAGAAGCCCTCGCAGAAGCGAGCGAGCGGTCCGCGTGGCACACCCGGGGGTCCGCCGCCGTCGGACAGCCCGGCCTCGGTGGGTACCTCGCCCACGAGGGGCAGCCGGAGGAGGCGGGCCACCTCGTGGTCGTCGAGGCCGGGGGCGTACGGGCCGCGGACCGCGACGCGCAGGTCGCGCAGGACCATGCCGAAGGCGGAGGCGACCCGGGAGGCGGCGGCGACCGCGCGCAGTTCGGCGGGGACGACCAGGAGCCCCATGTCCAGTTGGGCGAGGGTTTCGGCGACGCCTTCGTCGATGCGGCGCGGCAGGTCGACGACGACCGCACCGCCGCGCCGTCGCCCCGCGGCGAGCACCGCGCGCACGGCCTGGGGCGGAATGGCCACGGCGTCGCCCCGGTCCCAGCTGAGGACGCGCAGGGCGTGCACCTCGGGCAGCGACTCCTCCAGCGCGCCACCGCCGACCCGTCCGCGCGAGGCGGCGAAGGCCGGCCAGCGCAGTCCGTCGGCGCCCTCGCCACCGAGGAGCACGTCCAGGCCCCCACCGAGCGGATCGGCGTCCACGAGGAGGGTGCGGGTGCCCCGGCGCGCGGAGGTGACGGCGAGGGCGCAGGCCAGTGTGGAGGCCCCGGCGCCGCCCCGACCGCCGACGACGCCGACGGTGAGCGCCGGCCTGCCGACGCCTTCCGCCACGTCGGCGATGCGGTCGACGAGCCACTGCTCGCCGTCGGGCAGCATCAGGACGTGGTCGGCGCCGATCTCCACGGCCCGCTGCCAGACCCCGGAGTCGTCCTGGTCCTTGCCGACGAGCACCACTCCTCGTCTGCGTGCGGCCCCGCGCAGCCGCCGTGCCGCGTCGTTCCCGACGAGCACCAGCGGCGCCGTGTCCCATCGGCCCCGGCCTTCCGGCACCCCGTGGTGGACCTCCGGCCGGGCGCCCGCGGCCGCGCACAGGCGCAGCAGGTCGTCCAGCAGTTCCACGTCCTCGGTGACGATCAACGGCCTGCCCTGCCGCCCCTCGGCGGCGGACGGCCGGTCGTCGGTGATGGCTCCTGCCATGATCTCCAGCCCCCTTCGCTGCGTGAACGCGGTCGTCCGGTGTTCCGGACGACGTGTTCAACTCCTGTGTGAAGCACCGGAGATCGGCCGCCACGGAGGCGGTCGACGGAATCCGGCCCTACGCATCCGCGAAACGGAACCGGCCATGAACTCGCCGCCGTCGGGACGCGCTGGAATCACGGTGCGACGGCCTCGGAAATCATGTGGATCTTGGTCGAAAACTGTGGACAACTGGGTCCTTGTGAATATCGCCGTCACCCGAACAGGCGACTCCTGTGCGGCTTCCGCAGCGCAGCCCGGCGACTACCTACAGTGACGGATCCTGTGCCGGGGCAGAGGAAAGCCCACGAGTGCCTGAGGGCGCCTCGCGGGCCGGCGAGAAGAGAGGAAACGTGTCCGGACATGCGACGACCCCCACCGGGGGGGAGAGTGGGGGTCGTCTTCACGGCCGACTCGGGGGGGGAGGAGCCGGACCGCGTTAGCACGGTCGCGAACGATCCGTGACTTCCATGGTGTACCCGAGAGGCCTCTCAGGCAAACCCACGCGCCCCACACTAGCCCGAATGGCGGGCGCATATGCTCGGCCCCGTGGAAAACCACTCCTTGCCCCGCACAGCGGCCTTCTTTGACCTGGACAAGACGGTCATTGCGAAGTCGAGCACGCTCACGTTCAGCAAGTCGTTCTACCAAGGCGGCCTGATCAACCGCAGGGCTGCCCTGCGAACGGCGTACACCCAGTTCGTGTTCCTCGCGGGCGGCGCCGACCACGACCAGATGGAACGGATGCGGAAGTATCTGTCCGCGCTGTGCCGGGGCTGGAACGTCCAACAGGTGAAGGACATCGTCGCCGAGACCCTGCACGACCTGATCGACCCGATCATCTACGACGAGGCCGCCTCCCTCATCGAGGAGCACCACGTCGCGGGTCGGGACGTGGTCATCGTCTCCACCTCGGGCGCCGAGGTCGTCGAGCCGATCGGCGAGCTGCTCGGCGCGGACCGGGTGGTGGCGACCCGCATGGTCGTAGGCGACGACGGCTGCTTCACCGGCGAGGTGGAGTACTACGCCTACGGCCCGACGAAGGCGGAGGCGATCCGGGAGCTGGCCGAGTCCGAGGAGTACGACCTCGCGCACTGCTACGCCTACAGCGACTCGGCGACGGACCTGCCGATGCTGGAGGCCGTGGGTCACCCGCACGCGGTGAACCCGGACCGGACGCTGCGCAAGGAGGCCCTCGCGCGCGGGTGGCCCATTCTCGACTTCCACCGCCCGGTGCGTCTCAAGCAGCGCCTGGCCGTACGGCCGCGGCCCGCTCTTCTCGCGGCCGCCGCCATAGGCGCCGCGGCGGCCACCGCCGGGCTGGTCTGGTACGCGAGCCGGCGCCGTGTGGCGACCGTCTGACCCGCTCTCCGCGCCCCGGCTGCGGAATCACCCTCTTTGAACCTAAAAGTAAAGAAGCACATCGAGGGGTTCCGCTTGCCCGGGTCCTGGAGTAGAAAGGATTCAAGGCCCGCGAGACCAAAGGACGTCCGAGAGGATCACCTTTACAACTCATTTTGGCCCCACGGACCTAGCATGAACACCAGGCACCCACGCGACGTCGACCCGTCGATTACGGGCCAGCCGCACCAGGTCACGGGCTGAGTTCCCGGCCTGATGGGCACATATCGAGGACGCTTGGTAACCAGGTGGACATGCCAGCGGCGGTACGAATTCTCGTACCGCCGCAACCCTTTTCCGGGGGTTCTCCGTCGCCTGGGTCGCGGCTTTCTACGCCGCCCCGCGCTGGAGCGCCTCGCACACGGCCGTCGACTCCCGAGCGCCCAGCTCGATCGCCCTGCCGCAGTGGGCGATCCAGGCGGCCATGCCCTGCGGGGTGCCGGAGGCGTAGCCGTCGAGGGCGGCCAGATAGGCGGCGCGGCCCAGTTCCGCGTGGCCGACCTCCGCCGGGCAGACCGACTTGGGGTCGAGGCCGCTGCCGATCAGCACGATCCGCTCGGCGGCGCGCGCGACGAGGCCGTTGTGGAAGCCGAAGGGCCGTAGGGCGAGCAGTTCGCCGTGCACGACGGCGGCCGTCACCAGTGCCGGGGCCGAACTGCCCTTGATGATCAGCTCGGAGAGCCCGTCGAGCCGGCCCGCCACCTCCGCCGGACCCGGCAGGGGCAGCTCGACCAGGGGCTCCTCGACGGGCTCGCCGTCCTGTCGCGGGCGCCCCACGCGCGCGTCGTCGCTCCCGGCAGCGACCAGGTGCAGCCGGGCCAGCACCCGCAGGGGCGACTGCCGCCAGATCGACAGCAGCTGGCCCGCCTCGGCGGTGAGCCGCAGCGCGGCACCCACGGCGCGGGCCTCGTCGTCACCGTCCTGGCCGCTGAAGTCCGTACGGCGACGCACCTCTTCGAGGGCCCAGTCGGCGCCGGACAGCGCCGCCGAGCCGCGCGCGCCCCGCAGGGCGGCCTCGGAGGTGACCGCGTTGCTGCGACGGCGCATGACGCGGTGGCCGTAGACCCGGTCCACGGCCTTGCGCACGGACTCCACGGATTCGGCCACACCGGGAAGCTCTCCCAGGGCCGCGAGCGGATCGGCGGCCGCACCTGTCGTACTCATGAGTACGACCCTACGCGCACTGGCGGCCGACCCCTCGAAGGAGTGGTCTTCCCGATCGCGCGAACACCCTGGGCGGCCGCCCCACTACCGTTAGTGAACATGAAAATTGCTTTCGTCGGGAAGGGCGGGAGTGGCAAGACCACGCTGTCCTCCCTGTTCATCCGCCACCTCGCCGTCTCAGGTCTCCCCGTCGTCGCGGTCGACGCGGACATCAACCAGCACCTCGGCGCCGCTCTCGGCCTCGACGAGTCGGAGGCCGCCGAACTGCCCGCGATGGGCGAGCGGCTGGCGCTGATCAAGAACCATCTGCGGGGCTCCAACCCGCGGATCGCCTCCGCCGAGACGATGATCAAGACGACCCCGCCGGGCGACGGCTCGCGCCTGGTGCGGATCTGCGAGCCCAACGCGATCTACGACGCCTGCGCCCGTCCGGTGGAACTCGACGGCGGAGCCGTCCGTTTGATGGTCACCGGCCCCTTCACCGACGCCGACCTGGGGGTCGCCTGCTACCACTCCAAGACGGGAGCGGTGGAGCTGTTCCTGAACCACCTGGTGGACGGCCGCGACGAGTACGTGGTGGTCGACATGACAGCCGGTTCGGACTCCTTCGCGTCCGGCATGTTCACGCGTTTCGACATGACGTTCCTCGTCGCCGAACCGACGCGCAGAGGAGTCTCCGTCTATCGCCAGTACAAGGAGTACGCCGCCGACTTCGGCGTCGCCCTGAAGGTCGTCGGGAACAAGGTGCACGGCGAGGACGACCTCGACTTCCTCCGCGCCGAGGTCGGGGACGACCTGCTGGTCGCCTTCGGGCACTCGGACTGGGTGCGCGCCCTGGAGAAGGGCCGCCCGCCCCGCTTCGAGCATCTGGAGGAGGCCAACCGCCGCTCCCTGCGCACGCTGCACGAAGCGGCCGACGGCACGTACGAGCTGCGTGACTGGGAGCGCTACACCCGTCAGATGGAGCACTTCCACCTGAAGAACGCCACCAGTTGGGGCAACGAGCGGACCGGGGCCGATCTGGCCTCGCAGATCGACCCCGGGTTCGTGCTCGGCGAACAGGTCGCCGCCGCCGTCTGAGCGCTGCTACGGCTTGGCCGCGGGTGCCCCCGGAACCCCCTTCGGGGCCGGTGCCGCTGCTGCGGAGAGGAAGGACGTCCAGCCGTCCTTCGGGGACTGACCGACGCCCAGGCCGCGCAGCCTGTCCAGGACCTTCGGGTCCTGGGCGTCGAGCCAGTCGGCGAGTTGCCGGAAGGAGACGCAGCGCACCTCGGGCTTGCCGCAGACCGCCTCGACGGTCTCCTCGACCGCGCGCATGTAGACGCCGCCGTTCCAGGACTCGAAGTGGTTGCCGATGATCAGGGGCGCGCGGTTGCTCCGATAGGCGCGATCGAAGCCCGCGAGCAGCCCGTCACGGAACTGGTCGCCCCACTCCTCCCGCCGGGCGGGTGCACCCGCCCGGGCGCCGGACTGGTTGACGTAGAAGTTGTAGTCCATGGTCAGGGTCTCGAAGTTCCGTCCCGGGACGGGGACGAGTTGCAGCGACAGGTCCCACAGCCCGTCCTTCTTCTCGGGCCAGACCTGGTTCCGCACGCCGCTGGTGTCGTAGCGGAAGCCCAGTTCCCGGGCGGCCCGCATGAAGTTGGTCTGCCCTTCGAGGCAGGGCGTGCGGGCGCCGATCAGCTCCTTGTCGTAGTCGAAGGGCAGGGGTTCGGCCCGCTCCGTGCCGGTGTTGGTCTTCCACGCCTTCACGAACGACTTGGCCTGGGCGACCTCGCTCTTCCACTCCTCGACCGACCACTCGCCGACCCCGCCGTCGGGACCGCAGAAGTGGCCGTTGAAGTGGGTGCCGATCTCGTTGCCCTCCAACCACGCGCCGCGCAGCTGATCCACGGTGTCCTTGATCCCGCGGACGTCGTTGAACCCGATGTCGGAGCGGCCCGGTGAGTGCTGGGGCGGCCGGTACAGGTCCCGCTTCTCCTCCGGCAGCATGTACACGCCGCTCAGGAAATACGTCATGGTCGCGTCGTTGGCCCGGGCGACCTTGCGGAAGTGCGAGAAGAGCCGTTGGCTGTCCTCCCCCGCGCCGTCCCAGGAGAAGACGACGAACTGCGGGGGCCGCTGACCGGGCTCCAACCGCTGCGGCCTGGGCAGGTGCGGCTGTGCACCGGTGTACGCGGTGGAGCCGTCGCCGATCAGCCGGACGGCGGTCTTGGGCGGTGCCGGGGCACCCTCCTTCGTTGGTCCGCCCTGCCGGCCCTCCTGCTCCGTTCTCTTCGCGCCGGGTGAACCGGCGGTCGACGTCGGCTCACCGATCCCGCATCCGGCGAGCGCCGCGGCGACGGTCGCGGCGAGCGTGACTCCGGCGGCGATCCTCTGGGTGACGGCCATGTCCCGCCCACCTTCCTTCGCTCTGAGGCAGAGCGGCCAAGGTCACACAGAGTTCCGATCATGATTAATACGACAAGCCGATGAAATGCCTCATTCACTCCCGCGAGTGATCTAATGACCTATTTGCGGCTAATGTTCTTGCGCATCCTTTACCCTGCATTACGATTCGTTTACTGAGCGTTGAGATATCCCGCCGCTGTACGCCGTGTCCCACGGCCGCGAACCGACGCGACCGCGCAGCCCCGGAGGAGACGGGAGAACATGTCCGCCTGCGTTCCCACCCCCACCACCGACCCGGACTCGAACCGGACGGAGCGTGACCACCGACCGCACAGCCCGCCGGAGGGCCCGCGTCGCCGGTTCCACGTCTCGGCCGCCGATCTGTCCGCCTCCATCGCGGTCTTCCTGATCGCCCTCCCCCTGTCCCTGGGCATCGCCCTCGCCACGGGCGCACCGCTCCAGGCCGGCCTCGTCGCGGCCGCCGTCGGCGGACTCGTGGCCGGACGCCTCGGCGGATCCCCCCTCCAGGTCAGCGGCCCCGCCGCCGGTCTCACGGTGGTCACCGCCGACCTCATCCACCAGTACGGCTGGCGCACCACCTGCGCCATCACCGTCTTCGCGGGCATCGCCCAACTGGGCCTGGCCCATCTGCGCGTGGCCCGCTCGGCGCTCGCCGTCAGTCCCGCGATCGTGCACGGCATGCTCGCCGGCATCGGCGTCACCATCGCCGTCGCCCAGCTCCACATCGTGCTCGGCGGCACCCCGCAGAGCTCCGTCAGCGCCAACCTCGGGGCCCTGCCCGCCCAGTTGGCACACCTGCACCCCGCCGCCGTCTCCGTGAGCGTCCTCACCCTCGTCCTGCTGCTCGCCTGGCCCCGACTCCCCGGCTCGGTCGGACGGCAACTGCGCACGATCCCGGCCGCCCTGGTCGCCGTCGCCGGTGCCACGGCCGCCGCCGCGCTCGCCGCGTTGAGCCTGCCCAAGGTCGATTTGCCGTCCTGGCGCAGCCACGCCCTGGCCGGCGTGCCCGACGGACCGGCGCTCGGCCTCGTCGCGGCCGTCCTCACCACCACGCTCGTGTGCAGCGTGCAGTCCCTGCTCGGCGCTGTCGCCATGGACAAACTGGCGGCCGGACGAACCGACGTACGGCGCTCCGACCTCGACCGCGAACTGCGCGGCCAGGGCGCGGCCAACGTCGTCTCCGGCGCCCTCGGCGGCCTGCCGATCGCCGGCGTCGCCGTCCGCAGCACGGCCAACGTCCGGGCCGGCGCCACCAGCCGGAACTCCACGATGCTGCACGGCGTCTGGGTGATGGCGGCCACCCTGCTCCTGGTGCCCGTCCTGGAGCTGATCCCCCTCGCCTCACTCGCCGCGCTGGTGATGGCCGTCGGGGTCCAGATGGTGTCCCTGCACCACATCCGCACGGTCACCCGCCACCGGGAGGTGCTGGTCTACGCCGTCACCACCCTCGGCGTCGTCGTCTTCGGTGTCCTGGAGGGCGTCGCGCTCGGTATCGCCGTGGCCGTCGGCGTCGCCCTGCACCGCCTCACGCGCACCCGCATCACCCACGACGAGCGGGACGGCGTCCATCACGTCCATGTGCGCGGCCAGTTGACGTTCCTCGCGGTGCCCCGCCTCAGCCGCGCCCTGCACCAGGTCCCCGCGGGCGCCGCCACCGTGGTGGAGCTGGACGGGTCGTTCATGGACCACGCGGCGTACGAGTCGCTGCAGGACTGGCAGCACGCGCACCACGCGCGGGGCGGCTCCGTGGAGATCACCGGCCGCGCCGGCACCCGGATCGCCGAGCCCGCGAGCACCACGGCGGGCTGTCGCTGCCGGCCCTGGACGCCCTGGCGCAACCACCAGTGCGAGGCCCCGGACACCCCGACCGCGGGCACACCGCAGGAGGAGGCGGCCGAAGGCCCGAGGGGTCATCAACTGGCGCGCGGCATCAGCGCGTTCCAGCGCAACACGGCCCCCCTGGTCCGCGGGGAGCTGGCCCGGCTGGCGCGCGAGGGGCAGCAGCCCTCGCAGCTCTTCCTGACCTGCGCGGATTCCCGGCTCGTCACGTCGATGATCACCTCCAGCGGCCCCGGCGACCTCTTCGTCGTCCGCAATGTCGGAAACCTCGTGCCGCTGCCCGGCGAGGAGAGCGGCGACGACTCGGTGGCGGCGGCCATCGAGTACGCGGTGGACGTGCTGAAGGTACGGTCCATCACGGTCTGCGGGCACTCGGGCTGCGGCGCGATGCAGGCCCTGCTCAAGGCCGATCCGCACGGCGTCCAGACACCCCTCAAGCGCTGGCTGCGGCACGGCCGGCCCAGCCTGGAGCGCGCCACCGACAAGAACCGGCCCTGGGCCCGGCTCGCGGGCCGCGAGCCCGCCGACGCCGTCGAGCAGCTGTGCCTGACCAACATCATCCAGCAGCTGGAGCACCTGAGAGCCCACGAATCCGTCGCCCGCGCCCTGCGAGAGGGGGCGCTCGAACTGCACGGCATGTACTTCCACGTGGGTGAGGCACAGGCCTACCTGCTCACGGAAGCGGCGCCGGAGAGCGGAGTCTTCGATCAGGTCACCGGCGCGGTGGACCCGGCCGAGCCCAACGGGACGGTCCTGTACGACACTCGCGCGTGAACCGATGTCCGTCGGGGTCCGTGGGAACGGGTGGCGTCCTGGCCGCACGGCCACCCGCCCACAGGTCTAAACCAATCCGACGAAGGCCCTTGTCATCGGGGGTCCGGGTCTGATGAGCTGTGGCCTGGGACACAACGGTCGCCCCCCGGCAAAGCACCGCAAGGGAGATGTCGTGAGCAACGAAAGCCTGGCCAACCTCTTGAAGGAGGAGCGACGCTTCGCGCCGCCCGCTGACCTGGCCGAGAACGCCAACGTCACGGCCGAGGCGTACGAACGGGCCAGGGCTGACAGGCTCGGCTTCTGGGCGGCTCAGGTCCGGCGGCTGACCTGGGCCAAGGAGCCGACCGAGACGCTGAACTGGTCGAACCCGCCGTTCGCCAAGTGGTTCGAGGACGGCGAGCTCAACGTCGCGTACAACTGCGTCGACCGGCATGTCGAGGCCGGCAACGGCGACCGGGTCGCCATCCACTTCGAGGGCGAGCCGGGTGACAGCCGTGCCCTCACCTACGCCGAACTCAAGGACGAGGTGAGCAAGGCGGCCAACGCCCTGCTGGAGTTGGGCGTCCAGGCGGGCGACCGGGTCGCGGTCTACATGCCGATGATCCCGGAGACGGCCGTGGCGATGCTCGCCTGCGCCCGGATCGGCGCCGCGCACTCCGTCGTGTTCGGCGGCTTCTCGGCGGACGCGCTCGCGACCCGTATCCAGGACGCCGACGCGAAGGTGGTCATCACCGCCGACGGCGGCTACCGGCGCGGCAAGCCGTCCGCGCTGAAGCCCGCCGTGGACGACGCGGCCGACCGGGCCGGCAATGTCGAGCACGTCCTCGTCGTCCGCCGCACCGGCCAGGACGTCGCGTGGAACGACTCCCGCGACGTGTGGTGGCACGAGATCGTCGACCGCCAGAGCAGCGAGCACACGCCGCAGCCCTTCGGCGCCGAGCACCCGCTGTTCATCCTGTACACGTCCGGCACGACCGGTAAGCCCAAGGGCATCCTGCACACCTCCGGCGGCTACCTCACGCAGACGTCGTACACCCACCACGCCGTCTTCGACCTCAAGCCGGAGACGGACGTGTACTGGTGCACGGCCGACGTCGGCTGGGTCACCGGCCACTCGTACATCGTCTACGGACCGCTGGCGAACGGAGCGACGCAGGTCATGTACGAGGGCACGCCGGACACCCCGCACCAGGGGCGGTTCTGGGAGATCGTGCAGAAATACGGGGTGACGATCCTCTACACGGCGCCCACGGCCATCCGTACGTTCATGAAGTGGGGCGACGACATCCCCGCGAAGTTCGACCTGTCCTCGCTGCGCGTGCTCGGCTCCGTCGGTGAGCCCATCAACCCCGAGGCGTGGATCTGGTACCGCAAGCACATCGGGGCCGACGCGACGCCGATCGTGGACACCTGGTGGCAGACCGAGACCGGCGCGATGATGATCTCGCCACTGCCGGGAGTGACGTCGACCAAGCCGGGATCCGCGCAGACGCCGCTGCCGGGCATCTGCGCGACGGTCGTCGACGACGAGGCGAACGAGGTGCCCGACGGCGGCGGTGGCTATCTCGTCCTCACCGAGCCGTGGCCGTCCATGCTGCGCACCATCTGGGGCGACGACCAGCGGTTCCTCGACACGTACTGGTCGCGCTTCGAGGGCAAGTACTTCGCCGGTGACGGGGCGAAGAAGGACGACGACGGGGACATCTGGCTCCTCGGCCGCGTCGACGACGTGATGCTCGTGTCCGGCCACAACATCTCGACGACCGAGGTGGAGTCCGCGCTCGTCTCGCACCCGTCCGTGGCCGAGGCCGCCGTGGTCGGCGCGGCCGACGAGACCACAGGTCAGGCGATCGTGGCGTTCGTGATCCTGCGCGGCACGGCGAACGCCGAGGACGAGAGCCTCGTCGCCGACCTGCGCAACCACGTCGGCGCCACCCTCGGCCCGATCGCCAAGCCGAAGCGGATCCTGCCGGTGCAGGAGCTGCCGAAGACCCGCTCCGGGAAGATCATGCGGCGACTGCTGCGCGATGTGGCGGAGAACCGCCAGCTCGGCGACGTCACGACGCTGACCGACTCCACGGTCATGGACCTCATCCAGGCCAAGCTGCCGGCGGCGCCCAGCGAGGACTGACGCGTCACGTAAGGCCTCGAGGGGCACCCGGCCACAAGCGCGCCGGGTGCCCCTTGGCTAAGCTCAAGAACAGGTGTGCCGGGAAGTCTGGTCGGCGAGTGTTCCGTGCTGTCCACCGACCGGAGGTCCCGACCGTGGCCGCGTCCCGCACCACCCCCACCCGCAAGGTCTTCGGCCGGCTCTCCCTGCCGGAACGGACCTTCTTGGCGGACGCGCTGCGCACGGAGACCGTCGGCGGTGTCCTGCTGCTCCTGGCCTCCATCACCGCGCTGGTCTGGGTCAACGTCCCCGCGCTGCGCGACAGCTACGAGAGCGTCAGCCAGTTCCACTTCGGCCCCGAAACCCTCGGCCTCGACCTGTCCGTGGCGCACTGGGCGGCCGACGGGCTCCTCGCGATCTTCTTCTTCGTCGCCGGCATCGAACTCAAGCGGGAACTGGTCGCGGGTGACCTCAAGGACCCCAGGACGGCCGCGCTGCCCGTGGTCGCCGCGCTGTGCGGCATGGCCGTACCGGCGCTCGTCTACACGCTCACCAACCTCTCCGGCGGCGGCTCGCTGGCCGGCTGGGCCGTGCCCACGGCCACCGACATCGCCTTCGCGCTGGCCGTGCTCGCCGTCATCGGCACCTCCCTGCCGAACGCGCTGCGGGCCTTCCTGCTCACCCTCGCCGTCGTCGACGACCTGTGCGCCATCCTGATCATCGCGGTGTTCTTCACCGACGACCTGAACTTCGCCGCGCTCGGCGGCGCCGTCGCCGCGCTCGCCGTCTTCTGGCTGCTGCTGAGGAAGGGCGTACGCGGGTGGTACGTGTACGTCCCGCTCGCGCTCGTCGTCTGGGCGCTGATGTACAACAGCGGCGTGCACGCCACGATCGCCGGGGTCGCGATGGGGCTGATGCTGCGCTGCAGCCGGCGCGAAGGGGAGGACCGCTCCCCCGGCGAGCACATCGAGCATCTGGTGCGCCCCCTGTCGGCGGGTCTGGCGGTGCCGCTGTTCGCCCTGTTCAGCGCGGGTGTCGCGGTGTCGGGCGATGCGCTGGCGAAGGTGTTCACGCAGCCGGAGACGCTCGGGGTGGTGCTCGGGCTGGTGGTCGGCAAGGCGGTCGGGATCTTCGGCGGGACCTGGCTGACCGCCCGCTTCACCCGGGCCTCGCTCTCCGACGACCTGTCCTGGCCGGACGTCTTCGCGGTGGCCTCCCTCGCCGGGATCGGCTTCACCGTGTCGCTGCTCATCGGTGAACTGGCCTTCGAGGGCGATCGGGCGCTCACCGAGGGCGTCAAGGCCGCCGTCCTCAGCGGTTCGCTCGTCGCGGCGGTCCTGGCGACCGTCCTGTTGAAGCTGCGGAACGCCAAGTACCAGGCGCTGTGGGCCGCCGAGGAGCGCGACGACGACCTCGACGGCATCCCCGACATCTACGAACAGGACGACCCGGCGTACCACCTGCGCATGGCGGAGATCTACGAACGCAAGGCCGCCGAACATCGCAGGCTTGCCGAAGTGGCGGGCGGGGCAGGCGTCGGCGACGACGGTCCGGCATGATCTGACAGGACCGAAGACAGGACCGTACAAACGCATATGAGGGAGACCCCGATGAGCGCACCCGACGGCAGCCCGGTCGGAGCCGAACGCAGCGTCGGCCAGCTGGTCGCCTCGGCGACGGCCGAGATGTCCGCGCTGGTGCACGACGAGATCGCGCTGGCCAAGGCCCAGCTCAGGCAGGACGTCAAGCGAGGAGTCATCGGCGGCGGGGCGTTCACCGCGGCCGGCGCGGTACTGATCTTCTCCCTGCCGATGCTGAGTTTCGCCCTGGCGTACGGCATCCGCACCTGGAGCGAGTGGAACCTGGCGATCTGCTTCCTGCTCTCGTTCGCGGCGAACGTCGTGGTCGCCCTCGTGCTGACGCTCGTCGGCGTCGTCTTCTCCAAGAAGGCCAAGAAGGGCCAGGGCCCGCAGAAGGTCGCCGCGTCCATGAAGGAGACGGCGGGCGTGCTGCAGAACGCCAAGCCGCACCCCCGTCGGACCGCCCCGGCCGACGGCGCCGTCGAGGCTGTGGCACGCTCGTCGTCATGACCGACCCCGCGACCACCCCGGCCGCCCCCTCGAATCAGCCCGCGTCTCCCGTACGGCTCGACGTGCCCGGCGCCAAGGAGCTGATCCACCGGGACGTGGCCGCCAACGGCGCGCGCTTCCACATCGCCGAGGTGGGCGACGGGCCGCTGGTGCTGCTGCTGCACGGCTTCCCGCAGTTCTGGTGGACCTGGCGGCACCAGATGGTCTCGCTCGCCGAGGCCGGGTTCCGGGCCGTGGCCATGGACCTGCGCGGAGTCGGCGGCAGCGACCGCACCCCCCGGGGTTACGACCCGGCGAACCTCGCCCTCGACATCACCGGTGTCGTCCGGTCCCTCGGCGAGCCCGATGCCGCGCTGGTCGGCCACGACCTGGGCGGCTATCTGGCGTGGACGGCGGCCGTGATGCGCCCCAAGCTCGTACGACGGCTCGCGGTCTCCTCGATGCCGCACCCGCGGCGCTGGCGCTCGGCCATGCTCTCCGACGTCAAGCAGACCTCCGCGGGCTCCTACATCTGGGGCTTCCAACGGCCCTGGATCCCCGAGCGACAGCTC
This sequence comes from Streptomyces sp. ATCC 21386, assembly GCF_018728545.1. NCBI lineage: Bacteria > Bacillati > Actinomycetota > Actinomycetes > Kitasatosporales > Streptomycetaceae > Streptomyces > Streptomyces sp. ATCC 21386. The sequence continues at coordinate 449,827 of NZ_JAAVVL010000001.1, read as the reverse complement.
ACCGCCGACGACGGTGCCCTGGTCGGCAGGCTGATCCGGGACTGGTCCGGGCCACGGCTGCCCGACGACGAGGCCGTGGAGGCGTACCAGCGGGCGATGTGCATCCCGTCGACCGCGCACTGCTCGATCGAGCCGTACCGGTGGATGGTGCGGTCCATGGCTCGTCCGGACGGCATCCAGTTCAACCGCCGGATGAAGCGGCCGGTCCGGGTGCCCACGCTCCATCTGCACGGTTCGCTCGACCCGGTGATGCGCACGCGCAGTGCGGCCGGCTCCGGGGAGTACGTCGAAGCGCCGTACCGTTGGCGGCTGTTCGACGGTCTGGGACACTTCCCGCACGAGGAGGACCCGGTGGCGTTCTCCACGGAGCTCATCAACTGGCTGAAGGACCCCGAGCCCGACCGGTGAGTCGGCCAGGTCGCCCGCTATCCGAACGTGAACACCTGTTCCACGAACAGCCACTTGCCCGGCGCATAGGCCAATTGGGGGGCGTGGGGGCGGTTATCGACCTTGGGGCGGGGGCACACGTCGGGGTATGGGCTGGACGCACGACTACAGTGACGCCGCACGCAACCGCCGCTCGGCCTCGGGCCTGAGCTCGCACCAGAGGGGCGGCCCGCAACTGCAGGGCACCGATCCCCGACTGGGCATTCCGCGCATCCTGCGCCGCCGGGCCCGCTGGGTCTCGGCCCGCCTGCGCCATCCCCGTCCCTGACCTGTACGGGCGATCCCCGACCGGGGCGACCCGCACAGGACCTCACACCTCACACCACCACCGGCCCCGCCCGGCCTCAGAGCGCGCAGCTGTCGCTGTCCACCTGCTGGTTGGCCGTACGGCCCTTGGCGATGTCCTCCTCCACCTCGTCCGCGGTGAGGGCGTAGCCCGTCTCCGAGTCGTCGAGGGACTTAGCGAAGACCACGCCGTAGACCTTGCCGTCGGTCGTGAGCAGCGGACCGCCGGAGTTGCCCTGGCGGACGGTCGCGTAGAGCGAGTAGACGTCACGGTGGACGGTGCCGCGCTTGTAGATGTCGGCGCCGTTGGCCGTGATGCGACCGCGCACGCGCGCGGGGCGGATGTCGTACGCGCCGTTCTCCGGGAAGCCAGCGACGATCGCGTCGTCGCTGCTGACAGCGTCCTTGGTGGTGAACTTCAGCGCGGGCGCCTTGAGGCCGGGCACGTCCAGGACGGCGATGTCGCGCTCCCAGTCGTAGAGGACGACCTTGGCGTCGTACTTGCGGCCCTCGCCGCCGATCTGGACGGTGGGTTCGTCGACTCCGCCGACCACGTGCGCGTTGGTCATCACCCGGCGCTCGCCGAAGACGAAACCGGTGCCTTCCAGGACCTTGCCGCAACTCTGGGCCGTGCCCATGACCTTGACGATGGATCGCTTGGCGCGCTGGGCGGCCGGACTGCTCGCGAGCGCGGGGTCGGGGGGCTGCACCTCGGTGATCGGCTCGTTCGAGAACGGGCTGAAGACCTGTGGGAAGCCGTTCTGCGTGAGGACGGAGGAGAAGTCCGCGAACCAGGTGTCGGCCTGGGTGGGCAGGGCACCGGCCACGCCCTGGAGCACCTTGGAGTTGCGGACCTCCTTGCCGAGCGTGGGCAGGGTGGTCCCGGCGAGTGCGGAACCGATCAGCCAGGCGACCAGGAGCATCGCGACGACGTTGACGAGGGCGCCGCCGGTGGCGTCCAGGGCGCGGGCCGGGGACCAGGTGATGTAGCGGCGCAGTTTGTTGCCGAGGTGGGTGGTCAGGGCCTGGCCCACGGAGGCGCAGACGATCACGATGACCACCGCGACGACCGCGGCGGCCGTGCTGACCTCGGAGTTGTCGGTCATCCAGTCCCAGATGAAGGGCAGGGCGTACACCGCGACGAGACCGCCGCCGAGGAAGCCGATCACCGAGAGGATGCCGACGACGAAGCCCTGTCGATAGCCCACGATCGCGAACCAGACGGCGGCGACCAGCAACAGGATGTCCAGCACGTTCACCGCTTCAAGCCTCGCCTCGTCACTACGCGATCCCTACAGGCCGACCGGGGGACCGGTCCGCCGCGCGGCGACAGGGGGACGCGACAGGTCCCAAAAGACGCAGCACGGCAGACACCCTGTCATGCGCGCCAGTCGAGCGGGACCTGCTTCTCGCGGTCCCAGGGGCGCTCCCAGCCCGAGTAGTGCAGCAGACGGTCGATCACTCCGGCCGTGAAACCCCACACCAAGGCCGATTCGACCAGAAATGCCGGACCTGCGTAGCCGCGGGGGTGCACGGCGGTGGCTCTGTTGGCGGGATCCGTGAGATCCGCCACGGGAACGGTGAAGACGCGGGCCGTCTCGTTCGGATCGACGACCCGGACCGGGGTGGGGCGGCGCCACCAGCCCAGGACGGGGGTCACCACGAAGCCGCTGACCGGGATGTAGAGCTTGGGCAGCACACCGAAGAGCTGGACGCCGGCGGGGTCGAGACCGGTCTCCTCCTCGGCCTCGCGCAGGGCGGCCCGCAGCGGGCCGTCGGTCCCCGGGTCGCCGTCCTCGGGGTCGAGGGCGCCGCCCGGGAAGGACGGCTGGCCCGCGTGCGATCTGAGCGAACCGGCGCGCTCCATGAGCAGCAGCTCGGGTCCGTCCGGGCCGTCGCCGAACAGGATCAGGACCGCCGACTGGCGGCCCGAGCCGTTCTCCGGCGGCAGGAAGCGGCTGAGCTGCAGCGGCTCGACCGTCTCGGCGGCACGCACCACCGGGTCCAGCCAGGGGGGCAGGCCCGCCTTGTCCAAGGCGACGTGTCCGGCCCACGCGGGGTGCCGCCCCGTCTGGTGCCCGTTGTCGGTGTCCGTGCCGCCGTCCGTCCGGCTCGCGCGTGTCATAGCCACCCCCGTCGTTGTTCCGGTCCCAACGCCCGGAGGGCCGCTGATCGTTCCACTTGGGCCCCACGTCCCTCTTGTGGGTGGCGGAAGGCAGGGCGACGTGCGCCGGAGGAGCTGTCGGTGGCCATGTCCGGGCGCTCGGTGTGGGCCGTCATCCGGCGGCTCCGAGCGGCGGCGCCGGAATGCCGCCCGCGTCCAGGTAGGACTGCGGCGGCTTCAGGCGCTGACCGGGGAAGCCGCCCTTCTCGTACTTCAGGAGCTTCCTGGCCTTCTCCGGATCGGTCTCCCCCTCACCGAACGCCGGGCAGAGCGGCGCGATGGGGCAGGCGCCGCAGGCCGGTTTGCGGGCGTGGCAGATGCGGCGGCCGTGGAAGATCACGTGGTGCGACAGCATCGTCCAGTCGCTCTTCGGGAAGAGCGCGCCGATGGCCGCCTCGATCTTGTCCGGGTCGGTCGCCTCGGTCCAGCGCCAGCGCCGCACGAGCCGTTGGAAGTGGGTGTCGACGGTGATGCCGGGGCGGCCGAACGCGTTGCCCAGCACGACGAAGGCGGTCTTGCGGCCGACGCCCGGCAGCTTGACCAGGTCTTCGAGACGGCCGGGGACCTCACCGCCGTGGTTCTCCACCAGGGCCTTGGAAAGCCCCATCACCGACTTCGTCTTGGCGCGGAAGAACCCGCAGGGCCGCAGGATCTCCTCGACCTCCTGCGGGTCGGCCGCGGCCAGGTCCTCGGGGGTGGGGTACTTCGCGAACAGCGCCGGTGTCGTCTGGTTGACCCGCAGGTCGGTCGTCTGGGCGGACAGGACCGTCGCCACGATCAGCTGAAAGGGGTTCTCGAAGTCCAGCTCCGGGTGCGCGTACGGGTACACCTCGGCGAGCTCGCGGTTGATGCGGCGGGCACGGCGGACGAGGGCGGTCCGGGACTCGGGCTTGGCCGCCGAGGCCTTTCTCCGAGCCGGGGCCGCTCCCTGCGCCGCGACGGTTCCCTGTGCTCCGGCGGTCCCCTGCGCCGCGGCTGTCTTCTTCACCGCCGCCTTCTTCACCGACGCCGTCTTCCGGGCGGTGGCCTTCTTCGCCGGGGCCGACTCGCTCACCGGGGCCGACTCGCTCACCGGGGCCGGTCGGCCAGCCGGGGCCGGCTTGCTCGCCGAGGCTGCTTCCGCCGGGGCCGTGGTCTCTCGGGCGGAGTTCTCCGCCGCTGATGGATCGGACACCTTCGTCGCCTTTGCCGTTTTGTTCGCTCCCGTGGGGCTCTGTTCGCCCACAGCGGAATCGCGCCGTACAACCACGCGCCCAGCCCCCTCGGCCTGTGCTCTCACCGGCGATTTGGACACCCGGCCAGCCTAAAGCCCGGCACCGACATCCGCCCCGGGCCCAGAAGATCGGCCCCCAATTGGACCCCTGACGCTTACCCCGGGACATGTGTGCGGCATCCTTGTGACAGATCACACTGTTTGGACCGTCCGGCAAGATGGGGAACACGGTCCCCTGGTAGTACGGGGAGCAAGATCCCCTGAGCAGGTCGACAAGGAGAGAACTCGTGGACGACGTTCTGCGGCGCGCCCCGCTCTTCGCGGCGCTCGATGACGAGCAGGCCGCGGAGCTCCGCGCCTCCATGAGTGAGGTGACCCTCGCGCGCGGTGACGCTCTCTTCCACGAGGGTGACCCGGGAGACCGCCTCTACGTGGTCACCGAGGGCAAGGTGAAGCTGCACCGCGCCTCGCCCGACGGCCGCGAGAACATGCTGGCCGTGCTCGGCCCCGGCGAACTGATCGGCGAGCTGTCGCTGTTCGACCCGGGTCCGCGGACGGCGACGGCCACCGCGCTGACCGAGGTCAAGCTGCTGGGCCTCGGCCACGGCGACCTCCAGCCCTGGCTGAACGCGCGGCCCGAGGTGGCGGCGGCGCTGCTGCGCGCGGTCGCCCGGCGACTGCGCAAGACCAACGACCAGATGTCCGACCTTGTGTTCTCGGACGTGCCCGGGCGGGTCGCTCGCGCGCTGCTTGACCTCTCCCGCCGGTTCGGCGTGCAGTCGGAGGAAGGCATCCATGTGGTGCACGACCTCACGCAGGAGGAGCTGGCGCAGCTCGTGGGCGCGTCCCGCGAGACCGTGAACAAGGCTCTGGCGGACTTCGCGCAGCGCGGATGGCTGCGCCTGGAGGCTCGCGCGGTGATCCTGCTGGACGTGGAGCGGCTGGCCAAGCGCTCTCGCTGACGCAGGGCTCGTCTTTCGATGGGGTTCGTCTCGTTCTCGAGGCGGGCCCCATCGCTCTGTGCCGCCCTGGACGCGCCTGGAAGGGGCTTCTGGGGCACGAGAGGGGCCTGAGGTCGGGTGGCCACCCCGAGCGTCCGAAAAGCCCGGAGACGGACACTCAAGCCCAAAGTCGGTCAGGGCTCGCCGTCGGACCCGCCTCGAAGCGGTCAGATCAGACCGTGTTCGGTCAGGTACTCCAGCTGTGCCCGTACGGAGAGTTCCGCGGCGGGCCACAGGGAGCGGTCGACGTCCGCGTAGACGTGGGCGACGACGTCGCCGGGGCTGCGGTGACCGTTCTCGACGGCCGTCTCCACCTGGGCCAGCCGGTGGGCGCGGTGGGCCAGATAGAACTCGACGGCACCCTGGGCGTCCTCCAGGACGGGGCCGTGACCGGGGAGGACGGTGTGGACGCCGTCGTCGACCGTGAGGGACCTGAGGCGGCGCAGCGAGTCGAGATAGTCGCCGAGGCGGCCGTCGGGGTGCGCCACGACCGTCGTGCCGCGGCCCAGGACGGTGTCACCGGTCAGGACGGCCCGGTCCGCCGGGATGTGGAAGCAGAGCGAGTCGGCGGTGTGGCCGGGGGTGGGGACGACCCGGAGCTCCAGGCCGCCGACCGAGACGACGTCGCCCGCGCCCAGTCCTTCGTCGCCGAGCCGCAGCGCCGGGTCCAGGGCTCGTACGTTCGTGCCGGTCAGCTCGGCGAAGCGGGCAGCGCCCTCCGCGTGGTCGGGGTGCCCGTGGGTGAGCAGGGTCAGCGCGACGCGACGGCCGGCCTTCTCCGCCGTGGCGACGACGTTGCGCAGATGAGCGTCGTCCAGGGGACCGGGGTCGATCACGACGGCGAGGTCGGAGTCCGGTTCGGAGACGATCCAGGTGTTGGTGCCGTCCAGCGTCATCACGGAGGCGTTCGGCGCGAGCACGTTGACGGCGCGGGCGGTGGCAGGGCCGGACAGGACACCGCCCCTGGGCCGGCCGGGAAGGGCTGCTGCGTCGGTCATGCGGAGGTGCCTTCCAGCGGGAGGGGAGAAGTGCGACGTTGCCGGGAGCGGGCGTGGGCGGCGCCCCGGCCCGCACACGGCGGCACAAGGCACGCGGGCACGGGCTCGGACCGACCGCTCGACGGACCCGGGCGGGCTGCGACTCCCCCGGCAAGCACGGCCGCCCGACACGGAGAGGCTGCCGCCTGTCCCGGCAAAGCCGTCGTCCGGCCCAGAAGGGCTTTCGTTCGGCACGGAAGGGCTTTCGTTCGGCCCGGGAGCGCCATCGCTCGGCCCGAAAGGACCGCCGCCCGCCCCACCGGCGCAGTCACCCTTCCCGGCGACGCAGTCGCCCCGTCCCGAAAGGCTGTCGTCGCCGTCATGTCGGGTCTCCGGCGGCCGGAACTCGTTTGGTGAACTCGTCGTGGCCCGGCCAGGAGAGGATCACGTCGTCGTTCTCCAGGCGGGCCCGGGCGAGGACGGGTGTCAGGTCGCGGGCGGGGGCGGCGGCGAGCGCGGCGGCGGCCGAGTCGTACTCCGCGAGCCGGCGCAGGGTCGCGATGGTCGGCGGCATCATCATCAGCTCGCCCTTGTCGTAGCCGTCCGCCGCGTCCCGGGGGCGGATCCACACCGTGCGGTCGGCCTCCGTGGAGGCGTTGCGGGTGCGCTGGCCCTGCGGAAGGGCGGCCACGAAGAACCAGGTGTCGTAGCGCCGGGCCTCGAACTCCGGGGTGATCCAGCGCGCCCAGGCGCCGAGGAGATCGGAGCGCAGGACCAGTCCCCGGCGCTCCAGGAACTCGGCGAAGGACAGCTCCCGGGCGGCCACCGCGGCGCGGTCCGCCTCCCAGTCGTCGCCCGTGGTGTCGTCGATCACGGTGTCGGCGCTCGGCCCGGCGAGCAGGACGCCCGCCTCCTCGTACGTCTCCCGGACGGCCGCGCAGACGATCGCCTGGGCGTCGGTCTCGTCGACGCCCAGGCGGGACGCCCACCACGTGCGCGTGGGGCCCGCCCAGCGGATCTGGTGATCGTCGTCGCGCGGGTCCACCCCGCCGCCCGGATACGCGTACGCGCCTCCGGCGAAGGCCATGGAGGCGCGTCGGCGCAGCATGTGCACGACCGGGGTGTCGGCCGTGTCCTTGAGCAGCATGACGGTGGCGGCCCGCCTGGGGGTCACCGGTGTCAGCGTGCCGGCCGCGAGTGCGCGGATGCGGTCCGGCCATTCGGCGGGATACCACTGCCCGTTTGCCATGGGCGGAGGCTAACTCGTCACGGGCTGATGTTCGAGTGAGCCTCCGTGATCCCGGCGGGCTCTAGGCCTCGGCCAGCTCCACCTGGAGCTCCACCTCGACCGGCGCGTCCAGCGGCAGGACCGCCACACCGACCGCACTGCGCGCGTGGACGCCCTTGTCGCCGAAGACGGCGCCCAGGAGTTCACTCGCGCCGTTCAGTACGGCGGGCTGGCCCGTGAAGTCGGAGGCCGAGGCCACGAAGCCGACGACCTTCACCACACGCGCGACCCGGTCCAGGTCGCCCGCCACGGACTTCACGGCGGCCAGGGCGTTCAGCGCGCAGGTACGGGCGAGTTCCTTGGCCTCCTCGGGGGTGACCTCGGCGCCGACCTTGCCGGTGACGGGCAGCTTGCCCTCCACCATGGGCAGCTGCCCGGCGGTGTAGACGTACACGCCGCTGCGCACGGCCGGCTGGTACGCGGCGAGCGGCGGGACGACCTCGGGCAGCCTCAGCCCGAGTTCCGCGAGCTTCGCTTCGACGGCGCTCACGGCTTGGGCCGCTTCAGGTAGGCCACCAGCTGCTCAGGGTTGTTCGGCCCGGGCACGACCTGGACGAGCTCCCAGCCGTCCTCGCCCCAGGTGTCCAGAATCTGCTTCGTGGCATGGACGAGCAGCGGCACGGTTGCGTATTCCCACTTGGTCATGTGGCCGACTTTATCCGCTGCCCGGCCGCCGCCCGGCACGGGTTCCGTCGCCGTCCAGGCACGGGGCGCGCGGGGGCCGACGGACGGGAGTGGCACAAGTTGTCCACAGCCTCCCGCGTATGCCGCGCGCGGACTGGTTAGGCTCGAATACGTGAGCAGGCTCCAGGTCGTCAGCGGCAAGGGCGGGACCGGAAAGACCACGGTCGCCGCCGCACTCGCGCTCGCCCTCGCGACCGAGGGGAAGCGCACCCTCCTGGTCGAGGTCGAGGGCAGGCAGGGCATCGCACAACTCTTCGAGGCAGAGGCACTGCCGTACGAGGAGCGGAAGATCGCGGTGGCTCCCGGGGGCGGGGAGGTGTACGCGCTGGCCATCGACCCCGAACTGGCCCTGTTGGACTACCTCCAGATGTTCTACAAGCTCGGCGGGGCGGGCCGGGCCCTGAAGAAGCTCGGCGCCATCGACTTCGCGACCACGATCGCGCCCGGCCTCAGGGACGTCCTCCTGACGGGCAAGGCATGCGAGGCGGTGCGGCGCAAGGAGAAGAGCGGGCGATTCACGTACGACTACGTGGTGATGGACGCGCCGCCCACCGGCCGCATCACGCGCTTCCTGAACGTCAACGACGAGGTGGCGGGCCTCGCGAAGATCGGCCCGATACACAATCAGGCCCAGGCCGTCATGCGGGTCCTGAAATCTCCCGAGACGGCCGTGCACCTGGTGACGCTGCTGGAGGAGATGCCTGTCCAGGAGACGACGGACGGCATCGCCGAGCTGCGGGCCGCGAGGCTGCCGGTGGGGCGGATCATCGTCAACATGGTGCGGCCCGAGGTGCTGGACGCGGGCGAGCTGGAGTTCGCGCGCGCGGTGCCGCGTACGGCCGTCGCCAAGTCCCTGTCCGCGGCGGGCCTGGGCGGCGCACGGCGCGGCGGCAACGCCGAGCGGCTGGTGGAGCCGCTGCTCGCGCAGGCCGAGGAGTACGCCGAGCGGTACACCCTGGAGCACGAGCAGCGGGGTGTCCTCGGGGAGCTGGGCCTGCCGCTGCACGAACTGCCGCTGCTCGCCGAGGGAATGGACCTCGCGGGCCTGTACGAACTCGCCACGGAACTGCGTCAGCAAGGGATCTCATGACTCCGGACCCGGCCGCCGAGCGCGTCGCGGCGCACGACCACGACCTGGACCCCGCCCACTCCCCCGCCCAGGCGGCGGACGGGCATCGCGTGATCGGCTCGGCCCGGCCCCTGGCCGTGGATCCCCTGCTGGACGACCCGGGGACCCGCATCGTGGTCTGCTGCGGCGCGGGCGGTGTGGGCAAGACGACCACGTCGGCGGCCCTCGGGCTGCGGGCAGCCGAGCGCGGCCGCAAGGTGGTCGTGCTCACCATCGACCCCGCCCGGCGGCTCGCCCAGTCCATGGGCATCGACTCGCTGGACAACACCCCGCGCCGGGTGAAGGGCATCGACGGTGACGGTGAACTGCACGCCATGATGCTCGACATGAAGCGCACGTTCGACGAGATCGTCGAGGCGCACGCGGACCCCGAGCGGGCCTCCGCGATCCTGAACAACCCCTTCTACCAGTCGCTCTCGGCGGGCTTCGCGGGCACGCAGGAGTACATGGCGATGGAGAAGCTGGGCCAGTTGCGGGCCCGGGACGAGTGGGACCTGATCATCGTCGACACCCCGCCGTCCCGCTCGGCGCTGGATTTCCTGGACGCGCCGAAGCGGCTGGGTTCGTTCCTCGACGGCAAGCTGATCCGGGTGCTGCTGGCGCCCGCGAAGGTCGGCGGGCGGGCGGGGATGAAGTTCCTGAACGTCGGCATGTCGATGATGACGGGCGTCCTGGGCAAGCTGCTCGGCGGTCAACTGCTCAAGGACGTCCAGACGTTCGTTGCCGCGATGGACTCCATGTTCGGCGGCTTCCGTACCCGGGCGGACGCCACGTACAAGCTGCTCCAGGCACCGGGCACGGCCTTCCTGGTGGTGGCGGCACCGGAGCGGGACGCGCTGCGTGAGGCGGCGTACTTCGTGGAACGGCTGGCAGCCGAGGACATGCCGTTGGCCGGCCTGGTGCTCAACCGCGTCCATGGCAGCGGCGCGGCTCAGCTGTCCGCCGAGCGCGCGCTCGCCGCCGCGGAAAATCTTGACGAGCCCCGCATTGTCGATCAGATGGACGGGAAAGCAGTTCGTAACTCTCCCGACACGTACGACAGTCCAGCCAGTCCAGCCAGTTCAGCCAGTTCAGAATCTCCCGCAACGACCGGTCCGCAGGACGGCTCCCCCGCCCCGGACCTGACGGTGGAACAACTCACGGCGGGCCTGCTCAGGTTGCACGCCGAGCGGATGCGTCTGCTCACGCGCGAGCAGCGCACGCGTGACCGCTTCACCGCGCTGCATCCCGAGGTGGCCGTGGCCGAGGTGGCCGCGCTGCCCGGTGATGTCCACGACCTGGCGGGGCTGCGGGACATCGGGGACCGGCTCGCGGCCATAAGGCCGGAGCTGCCCACCACCGACAACTGACCGGCCGACCTGCCGACAACTCACTGGCTGGCCTACCGACAACTGACCGGCTGCCTACCGACGACTGACCGGCCGGCCTGGTGAACTGACGGAAGGCCGAGGAGTCGTCCGCGGCCCCAAGGCCGATCCACGTCTCGGGGCACCCGAGAGCCGGCACACCTGCCCGACGCGCCGACACCTCAAGGGCGCCCTCGACCGACGTGGCCCGGAAGGGCCTCGTCCTCAGCTCACCGCCGCGTAGTTCTCGTACATCTCGTCATCGTCGAGCGGCAGAATGCCCGCGCCACGCTCGTACTCCGTGCGCGCGGTCTCCAGCAGCCTGCGCCACGACGTGACGGTCGGTCGCCTGCGCAGCAGTGCGCGGCGCTCTCGCTCCGTCATTCCTCCCCACACGCCGAACTCGACGCGGTTGTCCAACGCGTCCGCCAGGCACTCCGTCCGCACCGGGCATCCGGTGCACACCGCCTTGGCCCTGTTCTGCGCTGCTCCTTGAACGAACAGTTCATCCGGATCGGTAGTGCGGCAGGCAGCCTGCGCACTCCAGTCGGTTACCCAGCCCATACCGGCGCCGTCCTCTCCCGAATCGAGGCTCCCCCACGGCGGCAGCGGCATATTCACCGCCGCCAGTTGAGGACGTTACGGAAGGTGGGCACAGCGCAACACCCCCTTCGGGCCCAATCTTGAATGGCCCGAACGGACTATGCGTAAGCGGCAGATCACCCGCGGGAGTGACCTGAGGACATACGTGACTATCCCGTCAGAACGGGACAGTTGACATGCGTCACAACGGACACCGAATGACACACGAGGTGGATTCGGACACGGCACCGGAAAAAAATCGGAAGAACGTCAGAACGATTCGGGCTCGTTGGACGTACTTGATACAAGGGCCTACGGCTGTGACAGTTGAGAGCAGCTTAGGCCAAGGCCTGCGCGCGTGTCCGGCGAATGAGAACCTAGACAGCCGTTCATGTTTCCTTCACGCCCCGACGTCGGCCGCGCCTCGCGCACCGGCCTCCGGGCCCCGCATCTCGGATGTCACGATCCGGCACCCGTAACCCTCTGGACCGACCTGCTCCTTCGGAACGGTCATCGGTACGGATTAGGCTGCCCTCATGCCAAACAAGCGCTCGGGTGGTGGTCTGTCCGCCACACAGCAGGCCGCCAAGTTCCTAGGTGTCAGCGTGCTCGCCGGCGCCGTCATGGCGGGCATCGCCCTGCCCGCCGTCGGCGCCCTGGGGCTCGCGGCCAAGGGTTCCGTCGAGGGGTTCGACGAACTCCCCGCCAACCTCAAGCAGCCACCGCTGAGCCAGCGCACCACGATCCTCGACAGCAAGGGCGACTCGATCGCCACGGTGTACAGCCGCGACCGCACGGTGGTCGATCTCAAGGAGATCTCGCCGTACATGCAGCAGGCGATCATCGCGATCGAGGACGCCCGGTTCTACCAGCACGGCGCGATCGACCTCAAGGGCGTCCTGCGCGCGCTCAACCGGAACGCGCAGGACGGCGGTGTCACCCAGGGCGCGTCCACGCTGACGCAGCAGCTGGTGAAGAACGTGGCGGTGGAGGAGGCCGGTGACGACCCGACGCTGGTCGCCCAGGCCACCCAGCAGACCCTCGGCCGGAAGATCAACGAGCTGAAGAAGGCGATCCAGCTCGAGGAGGAACTGAGCAAGAAGAAGATCCTCGAGAACTACCTGAACATCACGTTCTTCGGCCAGCAGGCCTACGGCGTCGAGGCCGCCTCCCAGCGGTACTTCTCCAAGTCCGCCAAGGACCTGGACGTCGAGGAGGCCGCACTCCTCGCGGGCATCGTGCAGTCGCCCAGCCGGTACGACCCGGTGAACGACCCGCAGGAGGCCACCAAGCGGCGCAACACGGTGCTGCAGCGGATGGCCGATGTCGGCGACATCTCCCAGGCGGAGGCGGACAAGGCCAAGGCGAAGCCCCTCGGCCTCGACATCAGCAAGCCGAAGAACGGCTGCATCACCGCCGTCAAGGGCGCGGGCTTCTTCTGCGACTACGTCCGCAAGATCTTCCTGAACGACCCGATCTTCGGCAAGACGAAGGAAGAGCGGGTCAAGATCTGGAACCAGGGCGGCCTGACGATCCGGACGACGATGAACCCGCAGGCCCAGAAGTCGGTCCAGGCCTCCGTCAAGGCGCACGTCCGGCAGAAGGACGACGTGGCCACCGCCGCCACCATCGTGGAGCCGGGCACGGGCAAGATCCTCGCCATGGGCCAGTCCAGGCCCTACGGCCTGGACACCAAGAAGAACGAGACGTCGATCAACCTCTCGGTCGACGAGTCGATGGGTGGCGGAGCGGGCTACCAGCCGGGTTCGACGTTCAAGCCGATCGTCGCCGCGGCGGCCATAGAGGACGGCATGTCCCCGGGGAAGATCTACTCCGCGCCGTACAAGATGGCCTACCCGAGTCCGATCTCCACCTGTGGCGGCGGCACCTGGCGCAACGGCACCGGCAGCGGCGCCGCGAAGCTCGAGAACGAGAGCGCGAGCGAGGTCGGCCCGTACTCGATGGAGAAGGCGACCGCGCTGTCGGTCAACACCTACTTCGTGCAGATGATCGCGGACATCGGCATCTGCCCGGTGACGAAGATGGCCAAGAAGATGGGTGTCGGGCGGGCCGACGGCCGCAAGATGGACCAGGCTCCGTCGATCGCGCTCGGCACACAGGAGATGTCCCCGCTGACCATGGCGAACGGGTACGCCACCTTCGCCGCCCGCGGCATGTACTGCACCCCGGTCGCCATCGAGTCCATCACCCAGCGGGTCGGCGACAAGTCGAAGTCGCTGGAGGTCCCGAAGTCGACGTGCTCGCGCGCCATGTCCGAGAAGACCGCCGACACGATCAGCACCCTGCTGGAGGGCGTGGTCGAGGACGGTACGGGCCGGGAGGCGGGCCTCGGCCCCAGCCGCCCCAGCGCCGGTAAGACCGGTACGACGGACTTCCGTTACGCGGCCTGGTTCGTGGGCTACACCCCGAACATGGCTGGTGCGGTCTGGGTCGGTGACCCCGCGCACAAGCGCCGCATGGTGAACATCACCATCGGCGGCAAATGGCACGACAAGGTCTTCGGTGGCCGGGTTCCCGGCCCGATCTGGCGCGACATGATGTCCGGCGCGCTGGCGGGCAAGCCGAGCCCCGACTTCAACCGCGTCTACATCCCCGACGAGCGGCCGGACCGCGACCGTGGGGACGGCGACAACGGCAATGGGAACGGAAACGGGAACGGGAACGGGAACGGCGACGACAACGGAAACGGTGACGACGGCGGCTTCATCGGCGGCAACAACGGCGGCACCACCTTCCCGACCCCGGACTTCACCATCCCGGAGAACTGGTTCGAGGGCCAGACGAACGGCGGGAACAACGGGAACGGCAACGGCGGCGGGTTCGGGTGACGGACCGACGGACCGACGGACCGACGGACGGGAGCACGGCCGGGGCCCGGGAGGCGGTTCGCTGACCCCCATGGACCGGTGACGGCCGTGGAGCCGGGCCGGGAGATATAGGTACGGCGGTGGGGGCGCCCCTGGAGAAGGGGCGCCCCCACCGCCGTTGAGTGGGAGGGGCTGCGGGAGCCCGGGGGGTCGGGTGGGCACCGGGGCGCCGGGTGGGCGCCCGAGAGCCTGCCTGGCGCCGGGGAGCCTGGCTGGCCGGAGCCGGAAGTCGGCCTGGTGCCGGGGAGCCGGGAGGCTTGGCTGACCGGGGCTGGAGGCCGACCGGGAGCCAGGGACCTGCCGGAGCCGGGGGCGTCAGCCGCCCGTGAGCTGCTGCTTGACGAGAGCAGCGACTCGGCCGCCCTCGGCGAGCCCGGCCACCTTCGGATTCACGATCTTCATGACCTGACCCATCGCGCGCGGCCCCTCGGCACCGGCGGCCCGCACCTCCTCGACGGCCTGCACGACGATCTGCAGCAGCTCCTCGTCGGAAAGCTGCTTGGGCAGGTACTCGGCGAGAAGCTCGCCCTCCGCCTTCTCGCGCTCGGCCGACTCGGTACGACCGCCCTGGGCGAAGGCTTCCGCGGCTTCGCGGCGCTTCTTCGCCTCTTTGGTGATCACCTTGAGCACCTCGTCGTCGGAGAGCTCACGCTTCTCCTTTCCCGCGACCTCTTCCTTGGTGATCGCGGTGAGCGTCAGCCGGAGCGTCGAGGAGCGGAGCTCGTCGCGCTCCTTGATGGCGGCGTTGAGGTCTTCCTGCAGCTTCGACTTGAGCGTGGTCATGGCGTCGATTGTCGCAGGTGTGGCGTGTGGAGCGCGCCTTGATTTCGCTGGTGTGTGCGGCTCGGTTGCGGGAGCCGGAGTCGGTTGTCCACAGGGTGAGTTGACGACTGGTGACGATCGGCGGTGGTGAGCGGAGGTTGTCCACAGGCGGGCGCTCGGGCTCGGCGGGGTCTGACACGATGGACACATGCGAGCGCGATACGGAGTACCTCTGGGGATCGCGGCGGTCGGTGCCGCCGGTGTGGTGTACGCGGCGGGTTTCGAGGCCCGCTCCTTCCGGCTGCGGCGGGTGACGGTCCCGGTGCTGCCACCGGGCATGCGGCCGCTGCGCATACTCCAGGTGTCCGACATCCACATGGTGAGCGGGCAGCGCAAGAAGCAGCGCTGGCTGCGGTCCCTGGCCGGCCTGCGCCCCGACTTCGTGATCAACACCGGGGACAACCTCTCCGACCCCGAGGGCGTCCCCGAGGTGCTGGACGCGCTGGGCCCGCTGATGGAGTTCCCCGGCGCGTACGTCTTCGGCTCCAACGACTACTACGGCCCCAAGCTGCGCAACCCCGCGCGCTACCTCCTGGAGAAGGTCCAGGGCCGACACGGTCTGAACGGGAACAAGCCGGTGGTGGGCGCCATCCACAACCCGTGGGAGGACCTGCGGGACGGCTTCGACGGAGCCGGCTGGCTCAACCTCACCAACACCCGCGGCACGCTGAAGATCGAGGGCATGGCGGTCGAGCTGACCGGCCTGGACGACCCGCACATCAAGCGGGACCGGTACGCGCGGGTGGCCGGCGGTCCGTCGGACTTCGCCGACCTCTCCCTGGGCGTCGTCCACGCCCCCTACCTCCGCAGCCTCGACGCCTTCACCGCAGACGGATACCCCCTCATCCTCGCCGGCCACACCCATGGCGGACAGCTCTGCGTCCCCTTCTACGGCGCCCTCGTCACCAACTGCGATCTCGACACCGACCGCGTCAAGGGCCTCTCCACCCACACGGCCGACGGCCGCACCGCCTACATGCACGTCTCCGCCGGCTGCGGCACGAACCGCTACACCCCGGTGCGGTTCGCGTGCCCGCCGGAGGCTTCGCTGCTGACGTTGGTGGGACGGGAGGAGGCATAGGGCTGCGGGTTCGGATCTGGGCCTGGGCCTGGGCCTGGGCCTGGGCCTTGGCCTGGGCCTGGGCGAGGTCGTGCGCACTCGGCGGAGCCTGGCTGGGCTGGGATCGGGTTCGAGGGGCCTCGGCGCTCCCCGGCAGGCTTGTGCCTGGCGGGGCTCAAGCTGGGCCGAGGCGGGGCCGTCGGTCACGCCCGACATGAACAGGCCCCGCCCTGACACCCCCACCCATACAGATCACCCCAAATAGCCTCTTTTATCCGGTCGGCTTAGCGTGAGCGCATGACCGCACCGATACCCAGGGACATCCCCGATCTGCCCGCGATCTCGGGCATCCCCGCCCCGGTGACGTCCGTCGTGCCCGCGGCGGCGGTGGTGGCACCTGCGCGACGCCCACTGGCGGGGACCTACCGCGCGCTGGTCGCACTGACGGCGGCAGCGGCCGTGGTGACCGAGATGGTGCTGGGCAGCCCGCTGCGCGCGTTCAGCCATTTCGCGGTCCAGAGCACGGTCCTGGTGGCGTTGGTCTTCGCTGTCTCGGCCCGCCGCGCCTGGTCGGCCCGCCGCCCCCTGCCGTCCGCAGTGACGGGCGGCACGGTTCTCTACGCCGTGATCACGGCGTCGGTGTATCACCTGCTCCTGACGAACGGCCCGGTGACCTTCTCGATGACCACGTCGCCGACGGGCGCCCTGGTCACGCCCGCCGGCTGGCTCGCCGTGACCGACGTCGCCTTCCACACGGTGATCCCCCTCGCGGTGGTGGCGGACTGGCTACTGCTGACGCGCCCGTCCCCACCCCGGCTGATCCACGCGGCGGCCTGGCTGCTCTACCCGCTGGCTTACCTGGCGTCCACGCTCGGCCGTGCGGCTCTGGTGACCACGGACTGGCCGGCCCCGTACCTCTACCCGTTCCTGGACGTCGACCGCCACGGCTACAGGGACGTCCTCGGCAATGCCCTCCTCCTGGGCCTCGCCTTCTGCGCCGCCGCCCTCCTGATCGTCGTCGTCGACCACCTCCGCCCCGACCCGGTGCACCCCGCCGAGGGCGCCCGGACCGCCCGGACCGCCACCCCGAAAACCGGATTTCGTCTCCGGCCACCGGTGGGCTAAAGTAAACGACGTCGCCGCGACAAGCAGCGACAATCGGGGTGTAGCGCAGCTTGGCAGCGCGCTTCGTTCGGGACGAAGAGGTCGTGGGTTCAAATCCCGCCACCCCGACAGAGAAATACCAGGTCAGGGGCCTGATCCATCAAGTGGATCAGGCCCCTGACGGGTTTCTGCAGATCGTTTGGAACGACATATGGGAGAAGCTCTTGGCCGACATCTCCCAGACGGGCCCGGCGTCTTTCGCAATCGTGGCTGGCGTACTCGCCGAACGTCTCCAGCCCGGCCGCCGGATCGCGCCACGTGCCGTACCGGGCCTTGGCCTCTTCCTCGTCCGCAGCCTGTTTCGCCTCACGCTTGGTGGCAAATTTGACCACCGTGCCCGTCGGGTCGACGACGGTTCCGAATGTGCACGCCGACCTCGCTCCACTGGGGACGAACGTCAACTTCGTTCAGCCCGCCGGCCGCCAGGCCCTGACGATCCGCACCTACGAGCGCGGGGTCGAGGCGGAGACCCTGTCGTCCGGCAGCGGGGCCGTGCCCGGTCACCCACACCTTCGAAGAGGTACTCGCATGACTCTCTTCCTCAACCCCAGCTCGGACCGCGCGGTCCAGAAGTCCGCCGAGGAGCTTCGCGGTTGAGGGCAGAGCCGCCAGGGCCTCGGCGTCGCCCTCGTCCACGGGCCCGTGTCCGCCGAGGACAGGCTCTACCACTCGAAATGCCCCGTCGAACAGCGATCAGTCACGGCCCTGGCCCAGGCACTGGAAGAGATCGGCGTCCGCTGGCGCCAACTGCAGGACATCGGCTGCCAGCGGTCAGGCACCACGTTGTGACCCGCGGCCACCGCCTCGTCCTCAGTCCACACACCTGACGATGATCGCCCGTGGCCGCAGCCGTCTCCCCGCCGCCCCGACCAGCACGATCACAACTCCGGCAGGAGTATTGAACCGCCCAGCGGGACGTCTCACCCAAGGCTGACAGCGAGGGGTTTCGCCTCCTACGACATCGCTGCGCCGCGTGAACTCGACCTGCAGAATTCAGAGTCGGCAGGTCCACGTCCGTGACGGGTCCATACGCTGACAGCACGGGCACACCGATGCGCAACGGCTGGCCACGCTCGAGCACCTCTGTGGAAAGGACCCCCATGAGCCCCCGCACCGCCCATGCTGTTCCCACCCGCCCGGCCCGGTTCACCCTCGACCCCTCCTTCGCCGTCGGCGAGGTCGACCCCCGCCTCTTCGGTTCCTTCGTCGAACACCTCGGCCGCTGCGTCTACACCGGGATCTTCGAGCCGGACCATCCCTCGGCCGATGAGGCGGGCATCCGCACGGACGTATTGGAGCTGATCCGCGAGCTCGGCGTCACCACGATCCGCTACCCCGGGGGCAACTTCGTCTCCGGCTACAAGTGGGAGGACTCGGTCGGCCCGGTCGAGGACCGCCCGCGCCGCCTCGACCTCGCCTGGCGGTCGACCGAGACCAACCGCTTCGGCCTGTCCGAGTACATCGCCTTCCTGAAGAAGATCGGCCCTCAGGCCGAGCCCATGATGGCGATCAACCTCGGCACGCGCGGCGTCGCCGAGGCCCTGGAACTCCAGGAGTACGCCAACCATCCGCAGGGCACGGCCCTGTCGGACCTGCGCAGAGCGCACGGCGACAAGGATCCCTTCGGTATCCGGCTGTGGTGCCTCGGCAACGAGATGGACGGCCACTGGCAGACCGGCCACAAAACCGCCGCGGAATACGGTCGCATCGCCGCAGAGACCGCGCGCGCCATGCGCCAGATCGACCCGTCCGTGGAACTGGTCGCCTGCGGCTCCTCCGCCCAGTGGTTGCCCACCTTCGCCGAGTGGGAGGCGACGGTGCTGCAGGAGACGTACGACCTCGTGGACTCCATCTCCCTGCACGCCTACTACGAACCCCGGGACGGCGACATCGACTCCTTCCTCGCCTCCGCCGTCGACATGGAGTCCTTCATCGAGAACGTCGTCGCCACCTGCGACCACGTGGGTGCGAGGCTGAAGTCCAAGAAGAAGATCAACCTGTCCTTCGACGAGTGGAACGTCTGCTACGGCTTGGAGTTGAACGGGACAGAGAACCCCGACTCGCGGGACTGGGCGCAGGCACCCCGTCTGCTGGAGAACAGCTACAGCGTCCTGGACGCCGTCGTCGTCGGTTCGCTGCTGATCGCGCTGCTGCGCCACGCGGACCGGGTGACCGTCGCCTGCCTCGCCCAGCTCGTCAACGTGATCGCCCCGATCATGACCGAGCCGGGCGGCCCGGCCTGGCGGCAGACGACGTTCTTCCCCTTCGCGCAGGCATCGCAGTACGGCCGCGGGCAGGTCCTCGACGTGCGGGTGGACTCGCCGACGTACGAGACGGAGAAGTACGGCGAGGCCGACCTGCTGCACGCCACCGCCGTGCGCGCCGAGGACGGCTCGGTCACCGTCTTCGCCGTCAACCGCAGCCGCACGATATCCCTGCCACTGCAAGTCACCCTGAACGGACTCGCGTTGACGTCGGTCGTCGAGCACAGCGCCCTCGCGGACGCCGACCCCGACGCACGCAACACCCTCACCGGTCCGGAACGCGTGACCCCGCACCAGGTCTCCGGGACCACCCTGAGCGACGGCACCCTCAGCTCCGTCCTCGAACCGCTGTCATGGAACGTGATCCGGCTCGCCTAGTACTCCTGCCGGAGTCGGGCGAGGAGGAGGTGGGGGCTCCCGGCTGTGGCCGGCCGGGAGCCCCATGGAGAACGGGGGCGTGGCTCAGCCCATGCCCTGGAGGCGCCAGATCTGGTTCCTCTTGTTGGTCAATGCGCTCTCCGGGTCGCAGGGCCACTGGTGGAGCTTGGCTCCGGCGGCGGTCGAGATCTGGCTGACGTCGACGCACTTGCCGCTGTGGACGGCGGCCAGCTGGTAGTCCTTGCTGTTGCCGAGCGCGGTGACCGGCTTCAGGGTGAACATCTGGTTCGTGGAGCCGTTGCAGGTGTACTGGATGACGGCGGCACCGTCGGTCGTGGAACCGCTGGCGACGTCCAGGCACTTGCCGCTGTGCTCATTCACGATGGTGTAGGTGTTCGCCCGTCCGGCGACCGGCTTGAAGTCCAGCGTCTGCTGGTAGCCGCCCTCGCAGTAGTACTGCTGGTACTGCGTACCGTTGGCCGTGGACAGGTTGGTGTCGTCCAGACACTGACCGCTGTGCTGAGCCACCGCGACCGTGGAGACGGTGGTGTTGGACGGCGGGAGCAGGGTGACCGTGTAGCCGTCGACGGCGTTCGTCCACGGCACGTTCACCGAAGCCGAGTCACCGCTCACGGTCAGGGTCTGGTCGGAGACGGTGACCGGACCTGTCACCGCGCCGCCGTTGTTGTTCGGTACGCGCTGGACGATCGCGCGGACCCGGCCGTTCTCCACCAGGGAGGTGGTGTCGAGGCGGTTGAGGGCGACGGTGACGTTGCCGGTGTTGCCGTTGCTGCCCAGCAAGCGACCTGAGGACGGGCGTTGTAGGTGGGCGAGGCCGGGACACGACTCAGGGTCATGCCGTCGCCGTGTCCCGTCGCGGTGTTGGTACCCGACCCCACCAACTTCGCGAAGTCCTTCACCCGTCTCATCGGCAACCTGCCCCGGCGCCTTCCGCCACATCCACCAGGACCAGCAGCGGTTCGGCGAAAGCCAGGTGGCTGGCGCGGCCGATGCCATTCGATGCCATTCGATGCGCTTCGACAATGAAGTCGTCAGGTGAAAGAAATGTGTTTGCCTGCGCAGAGTATTGCTGTTCAGAGGTCCCATCATTACTGTCCCCGGAGACGCAAGCGCTTCGACACTTCGCACCTATGTCTGGCCAGCCTGGTGCTTGAGGTAAGGGGACCGAGCACCGTTCCCGCAGTTCTTGAGCGCGCCACCTCGACGACACGAGCCACCCACCATCGCGAGCAGCACCGCATGAGCCGAGTCGCGCCGTCCCGAGCCCGGACTCGCCTGCGAGCGACACCCTCGCGGCGCGAGTCCGCCACCGGACCGGGGAGCCGGAGAACCACCATCGCCGTCCTTGGAGGGACACATGAGATGGCAAGCCCGTAAATCCATATGCGGCAAGTCGGCCGGGTTCGGCCGGCTGGCCCTGATCGTCGCCGTGATCGCCGGGTTCCTGAGCTTCGCGTCTCCGGCGCAGGCAGCGGTGTACTCCACCTGCGAGCGGTACGGTCAGTACACCCAGGGCACCTGGACGATCCACAACAACCTATGGGGCGACAACCACGGCAGGCAGTGCCTGACCGTCGACAGCATCAAATCCTGGTACATCGACGCGAACCACTCCGGCGGCGGGATCAAGTCCTACTCGAACACCTCGGTCCGGCCCCAGACGCCGCTGTCTCAGTTGAACTCGGCGGGCTTCTGGTACAACACGTCGTCGGCTCCCGCCACCGGCGGTGACAACTGGGGCTGGACGGCCGACCTCTGGTCCACCAACAACCAGGACGAGATCATGGTCTTCACCAGCTGGACCCCGGGACCGCTGGGCGGCTGGGGAAGGCAGGTCGCGTCCGACGTGACCCTCGGCGGCGTCCGGTACGCGTCGGTCTGGCAGGCCGATCCCGGCTGGAACGTCCTGCAGTTCATCCCCGCCCAGCAGAGCAACACCGGAACCATCGACGCCGCGGCGGTCTGGCGATGGGCCGCGTCGCAGAACCTCCTGCGCAACACCACCTTCGACACGATGCAGTTCGGCCTCGAGATCAGCTCGACCAACGGCGTACAGAAGCGGTACTCGCTGAACTCGTACAGCGCCTGGTGGAGCAACACCTCCGGCGGCGGATCAAGCATCTAGGGGCTTTCGCTCGGACCACCGTGCGGACCACAGAAAGATGCCTGCGATGTGGAGTCCGGCCAGGTAGATCGTGGCTGTCTTCTCGTAGCGGGTGGCGATGCCGCGCCACTGCTTGAGGCGGTCGACGCACCGCTCGACGGTGTCGCGGTGCTTGTAGGTCTCGCGTACCAGGGAATCGTTTCCAGCTAGAGCGACCGGAGCGGCTCGGCCACGGTTCCCTCAGTGCCGGTGCCTTCGAGCGTCCCGAACCAGAGCAGGGCAGCGAGGCACACGCGCGCCTGATCGGTCGGGGCCCCGCCGTCGTGGCCGGTAATGATCGCCAAGCCCGCGCCCGCACGCGCTGCTATCCCCCCTCACGACAAGAGACCCGCATAACCACGGAAGCCGAAGCCGCTTGGTTCAATCTGCGATTTCGGCTCACGAATCGCGCGAAAAGTATTGACGCATTTCACCGGAACCTTAAGATCCAGTCGATCGATACTTCGACCGTCGTTCGTTATCTCGAACGCATAAGGCCGCGCCCCGCCGGGTTCCGGACAGCCTCTGACGGGCGAACCGGTACCGCCAGCTCCAACGATGACGAGGTTCGCATGCACAGACGTCGCTTCAGCCGCAAACACCCGTCTGCGGTGCTCGCGGCTACCGTCGCCGCCCTGGCCGCCCTGGCGGCGACGCTCCTGGCCAGCCCCGCTGAGGCGGCCACCACCAGCGCCGTGCGCGGCGTCGCTTCCAACCGGTGCCTCGATGTGCCGGGCGCCAGCCAGACCGACGGCACCAACGTGCAGATCTGGGACTGCAACGGCGGTACCAACCAGCGGTGGACGCTGACGGACAACAACCAGTTGACCGTCTACGGCAACAAGTGCCTGGACGTTCCGAACCACGCCACCACGGCCGGTACCCGGCCGGTGATCTGGTCCTGCAACGGCGGTGCCAACCAGCAGTGGCGGGCGAACGCCGACGGCACGATCGTCGCCGTGGAGTCCGGGCTGTGCCTGGACGTCAGCGGCGGCGCCTCGGCCAACAGCACGGCGGTGCAGCTGTGGGACTGCAACGGTGGCAACAACCAGAAGTGGAGCGGCCTGGCGCCGAGCACCACGTGCGCACTTCCGTCGACGTACCGGTGGTCCTCGACCGGCCCGCTGGCGCAGCCGCAGAACGGCGAGCTCGCGTTGAAGGACTTCACCACCGCGAAGATCAACGGCCAGCACCTGGTCTACGCGACCACCTCCGACGGAAACGGGTGGAACGCGGCGATGTTCCGTCCCTTCACGAACTGGTCGGACATGGGGACAGCCACCCAGTCCGAGGTGAGCGGGTCGGTGATCGCGCCCGAACTGTTCTACCTCTCGACCAAGAACATCTGGGTGATGGCCTCGAACGGGTGGGACACCGCCTGGCCCTTCACCTACCGCACGTCCACCGACCCCACCAACCCCAACAGCTGGTCCGCGCCGCAGCCGCTGTTCACCGGCAGCCTCCCCGTCGGCGGCCCGATCGACCCGACCCTGATCGCCGACGACCAGAACATGTACCTGTTCTTCGCCAACGACAAGGGCGGCATCTTCAAGTCGACCATGCCGCTCGCGAACTTCCCCAGCAGCTTCGGCTCGTCGTACGAGACGGTCATGAGCGACACCGAGGAGCGCCTGTTCGAGGCCCCGGAGGTCTACAAGGTCCAGGGCCAGAACCAGTACCTCATGATCGTCGAGGCGCGGGGTGCCAACGGGCGCTACTTCCGCTCCTTCACCGCCTCCAGCCTGAACGACAACAGGTGGACCGAGCAGGCCGGCACCGAGAGCAACCCCTTCGCGGGCAAGGTCAACACCAACCAGACCTGGACCAACGACATCAGCCACGGTGACATGATCCGCGTCAACTCCGACCAGACCATGACCATCGACCCCTGCAACCTGCAGTTCCTCTACCAGGGCAGGTCTCCCTCATCGGATGGCACCGGCTACCTGTCGTTGCCGTACCGGCCGGCCCTGCTCACCCTGCAGCGCTGACCCCACCCGCTGACCGACCCACCACCCTGAGGAACCCCAGCCGCGCGGCGGCCGGGGTTCCTCCCTTCACCACCTCCACCGCGACCATCCAGCTGGACCACGCGACGATGCGCGACGGCGACCGGGCCGGACTCGCCCTGCTGCGCGACCTCTCCGCGTGGATCGGCATCGAAATCGACGGCACCGACTTCACCCGCCTGGGGCCCGCGTCCACCATGGGCCCCACCTGACAGTTCGTCATGGGCTGCCGCTTCGCCCTTACCAACTACGCCACGCAGACACTCGGCGGCTCCATCCGCGTCGCACGGTTGGCGCTGACCGCACCGCGAGCGCAGCAACGTCCCTCTCCCCGATCTGACCGGCTGCTCAGTCCCCGAGCCGCAGCATCAGGAAGGACCACACCATGTCCAGGGCCGACGTCCACAGGCCAATGGCTCCCCCGACCGCAGTGAGACCACCCGCTACCGTTACGAGACTCGCCCGGGCAACCTGGGTGCTGATCCTCATGCTGGCGTTCGCCGTCCTTCCTGCCGCGGTGCATCCCACGGCGGCCAGGGCCGACAACCCGATCGTGCAGAACGTCTACACCGCCGACCCGGCCCCGCTGGTGCACAACGGCCGGGTCTACCTCTACACCGGGCATGACGAGGACGGCTCCACCTCCTCCTTCGTGATGAAGGACTGGCGGGTGTATTCCTCCGCCGACATGGTCAACTGGACCGACCACGGCTCACCGCTCAGCCTGGGCACCTTCAGCTGGGCGAGCGCCAACGCGTGGGCCGGCCAGGCCATCGAACGGAACGGCAAGTTCTACTGGTACGTACCGGTGACGGTCCGGGCGACCGGCGCATTCGCCATCGGCGTGGCGGTGGCGGACAGCCCCACCGGACCGTTCCGGGACGCCCTCGGCCGCCCGCTGCTGGAGAACACCGAGTTCGACCCGACCGTCTTCATCGACGACGACGGTCAGGCCTACCTCTACTGGGGCAACCCCAACCTGTGGTACGTCAAGCTGAACGCCGACATGATCTCCTACTCGGGCAGCCCCACCAGGATCCCGCTCACCACCGCGGGATTCGGCACCCGCACCGACAACCCCGACCGTCCCACGCTGTACGAAGAAGGGCCGTGGGTCTACAAGCGGAACGGTCTGTACTACCTGGTGTACGCGGCCAGGTGCTGCCAGGAGTTCATCGCCTACTCCACGGCACCCAGCCCGACCGGGCCGTGGACCTACCGTGGGACGGTCATGCCCGCCCAGGGCAACAGCTTCACCAACCACGCGGGCATCGTGGACTTCAAGGGCGGTTCGTACTTCTTCTACCACAACGGCGCCCTCCCAGGCGGAGGCGGCTTCACCCGCTCGGTAGCCGTGGAGAAGTTCTCCTACAACGCCGACGGCACCATTCCGACGATCAACATGACGAGCACGGGTGCCCCGCAGGTCGGCCCACTCGATCCGTACGTCCGCCAGGAGGCCGAGACGATCGCCTGGGGTTCCGGGATCGAGACCGAATGGACCAGTGACGGCGGAATGAACGTCGGCTGGATCGAGAACGGCGACTACATCAAGGTCAAGGGAGTGGCCTTCGGGGCCGGCGCCTCCTCCTTCGCCGCACGCGTCGCCTCGGCCACCAGCGGCGGCACCCTCGAAGTGCGCCTGGACAGTCCGAGCGGGCCGATCGTGGGCCGGTGCGGTGTGCCGAACACCGGTGGCTGGCAGTCCTGGAGAACGGTGACCTGCCCGGTGAGCGGCGTGACGGGAACCCGTGACCTCTACCTGACGTTCAGCGGCGGCAGCGGCTACTTGTTCAATGTCAACTGGTGGCAGTTCACCCGCGCCGCGTAACCGCACCGCGTTGACTTGCGGCTCGGGCTCGGCTGAGGGGACGTTGCGGAAGACTGCGTCGTCAGCGGCGAGGTCTCTGACTCGCGGGTCTCCGGGCTGATCAGGCGGGAGTGACGGCCGTCGTCCGAGCCGGCTCCAGTCGCAGGCCAGAGGGCCCTCACCTCGTTGGTGAGGGCCCTCTGGCGTTGGTGTGGGTGGTGAGTGGTTCGGGGTCAGGCCGTTTTCCGGGCGACGGCGTCCCGGGTCGGTATCCCAGGTGTGGTTGTTTTCGCAGGTGGTGGGGGTGGGATCGTTCCATCGTTGCGGGTTGGGGGGCGGGTGTTGTCCTCGGTTCGTGGGGCGGCCGAGGCTACGGATGTCGCACCGGCTGGAGCGGCCGGGCGCCCTGCGGTGTCTCGGTGCTTCCGCCTTGCCCGTCCGCGGGAGCGTTCGGTTCTTCGAGTACCCGGGACGCGGGCCGTGAGCGTGTGCGACCTCATGCAGATCAGCGAAGGAGCACGCAAATGAACGTGAAGTCCCTTACGGGCCGCCGGGCGGCCGTTGCCGCGGGTCTCGTCCTGGCTCTCGGGTGGGGTGTGTCGGCCCAGGCCTCCGCCACGGGGCCGGTGGTGAAGAGCGGCAAGGCCGCCGTGCCCGCCTGCACCCAGAAGGTTCTCGGGGTGTCCGCCACCAAGGAGCCCGCGGACAGCAAGGACGCCAGGCATCTGCTGCTGACCGTCCAGAACACCGGCACCGTGAAGTGCGACCTCCACCGCTACCCGCTCGTGCGGCTCGGCGACGGCAAGCGCACGGCCCCCGTGATCGAGGAGAGCGACCCGAACCCGGGGGTTCCCGTCACCCTCGCTCCGGGTGACGAGGCGTATGCCGGTCTGCTCGTCAACGGTCCCATGGACGAGTACGAGGCAAAGAGCATCACCCTCAGCCTCCAGGGTCGTAAGCCCGGCAGCGGCGCGGGCAAGCCGATCGACGTGCCGATGCCCGTCGAGACGTTGTACGCCAACGACTTTCAGCGGGTCACCTACTGGACGACCGCTCCCGGTTTCGCCCTGGATTTCATCATGTCGCGGTGAGGTCTCGGTCCGTATCCGCTTCAGGCCCAACGAACCGCATTCAGTGGAGATTTGATGAGATCCGTCATCCGGAAGGTCACCGGCTTCGTGGGGGTGGGCGCGGCCGTGGCGACCATGTCCGTGACCGGCGCGACCGCCGCACACGCGGAGGCCCCGACGCAGGGCTGCCCGTACCCCTATGTCTGCCTCTACGTGGACAACGACGCCCTGCTGGCCGGCCGGCCGATGGCGAAATACCAGGTCGTCACCAGCGGCTTCCAGCCGGTCACGCCTCGGCCGCACTACGGGGTCCTGAACACCCGCAACGACGACGTGGTGCATCTGCGGCTGCAGAGTGGGGGCTCGGTCTGTCTGAGGCCGAACTCCCACACCGTGTTCACCAACGCCTACAGCGTCAACGGGATTCGGATCAGCAGCAGTTCCAGGTGTTGATCGCGGCTCGTGCCTTCGTCGGGTGTCAGTCGCCGGTCTCCGACGCGGCCTCGGCCGAGGTCATGGGGACCCAGCCGGCGTCTTGGTACCAGTAGCGCGGCAGGCCCTTGATGGTGGTGGTGCGGAAGGGGCGGCCGTGGTCGTCGATGCGCACCGTTCCCGTGCGGTCCTGTGAGGACCAGTCGAGGTCCACGTACCAGTCGCAGGTGCAGGAGTCGGTGCGTGCGGAGAGCAGCAGGACCTCCGGCTCCCGCAGGGACACCCGGTAGGGGAAGTCGAGGGCCGGGTCCGGGTCGTCCGTCTGGTTGCCGGGGAGCGAACGGGCCAGGGGGCGGTGCGCGTCGAGGTCCACCGAGAAGTGGCGGGGGATCAGGATGGCGCCGCAGCCTTCGTACATGGAGTAGGCGATGCCCTTGGGGGCGGTGGGTGCGGCGCGGTTGAGCACCCGCACCCGTACTCCTTCGAGGGTGACCGGGGCGGAGCCGCTTCCCTGGACCGTGATCTGCAGATGGGTGGTACGCCCGTGGGCCGCCCCCATGGACGTGGCCCACACGGCGGCGTCCTGCGGGGCGGGCGGCGGCGGGACCTGCCGTGGGGGCTTGGCGATGACGTAGTCATGGTCGCATTCGGGTCTCCAGACGTGGGAGTCGGCCGTCCAGGTCAGGGGGACCGTTGGTGGACGCGCGGTCGTGTCTGCGCTCGTCCGGTTGTCAGGAGGGCTGCTGCTGTCGGTGGGCATCGTGGCCGGATCCGACGTTTTCGTTGTGGGGGCGGCCGAGGGCGATGGCTCACCTGCACCGCGGGACGGTGTGGCAGCGGGTCGTGGGCGGCCGCTGCCGCTGGGGGTGGTCGACGCCGAGGGTTTCGGTGCGACGCGAGCCGAGGCCGTCGGTTCGCCGCCACCGGCGGTCGGTCCGGCGGCGGATGCGGTGAGGCCGGCGCAGGCGACTACGAGCGTGGCCGCGAGTGCGATGGATCGGAGGGGGTGGGGGCGGGGAGAGGGTGGCGGGGTGGTTCGTTGTGTGGTGGTTCGTTGTGGGGTGGTTCGTTGTGGGGTGGAGCGTCGTGGGGTGGGTGCGGCTTCGTGGCGCCCCTCGGGCGAGGGGGTCGGGGCCGGTGCCTCGTTCGGCGGGGCGCTGTGGCTTGCCGATGCTGCCGGTGCGGCGGCGGTGCTCCTGGTGGCGTGAGGGGTCTGCTTCCTCGCCTCCGCGCGTGCTTGACGGGCTGCGGTTCGGCGTGGGCGCTGTCGTGCGGCGACTGCCAGGATCCAGCGGCGGTGCAGTTCCACGAGTTCCTCGGGAGAGGCACCGCAGAGTGCGGCGAACCGCTTGACCGTGTTGAAGTCCAGGGGGACCGCCTCGCCGGCGCAGTAGCGGTGCAGCGTGGAGGCGTTCATGTCCAGACGGCCGGCCAGGGCCGCGTAACTGCGGTGCGAGCGCTCCTTGAGGCGTGTCAGCAGGAGCGCCAACTCCTCGATGTCTTCGTGGATTGCATCCATGTGTGTCAGTACGACGGGAGGGGCTTCGGCGTTGCGGCGAACCGCTGCCTGAGACCACGCTCACGTGGACTGAGTGGAGTGATCCCGGAGGGTGATGGGCAGGGAGGCCAGGCCTCGGGTCAGGCGGGTGTGACGCCAAGGGAGGGTTTCGGTGGGCGTCGCCAAGGCGGCGTGGGGGTAGCGGGTGATGACGGCGTGGAGGGCGAGTTCGGCTTCGGCTCGGGCCAACGGGGCTCCCAGGCAGCGGTGGATGCCGTGGCCGAAGGCCAGGTGACCGGTGGCGCTGCGGGTGAGATCCAGGCGGTCGGGCTCAGGGAAGCGGTCGGGGTCGCGGTTGGCGGCGCCGGGTGCGATGAGGACCGGCACGCCCTCGGGGATCTCGGTGCCGCCGAGCGTGAGCGACTCGGTGCTGAAGCGGAACGTCGCGATCCCGACGGGCGAGTCGTAGCGCAGCAGCTCGTCCAGCGCGCCCCCGAGGAGCTGCGGCTCGGCCCTCAGTCGCGCGAGCGACTCCGGGTGCCGTAGGAGGGCCAGGGCGGCGTTGCCGATGAAGTTGGTCGTGGTCTCGTGGCCGGCCACCAGCAGGAGTACGGCGAGCGATACGAGTTCGTCCTCGGACAGGCGGTCCTGGCCGTCGCGTACGGCGATGAGGTCGTCGAGCAGGCTGTCGCCGGGTGCGGTGCGCTTGGCGGCGACCAGGGCGGTCATGTAGTCGCCGACGGCGTGGGAGGCGGCGTCGATCCGCTGCGGGTCTCCGGCGGCGAACAGGTCGCTCGACCAGGTGCGTACGGACGCGCGGTCGGACTCGGGCACCCCGAGCAGCTCGCAGATGACCGTTACGGGGAGCGGCACCGCGAGGTCGGCGATCAGGTCCACCGTTCCGTGGTCCGGCCAGGTGTCGAGCAACTCGTCGACCAGGGAGGAGATGTAGGGGCGCAGCCGCGACACGGCCCCCGTGGTGAACGCCTTCGTCACCAGCGCCCGTAGCCGGGCGTGTTCCGGAGGGTCGGTGGCGAGCATGTTCCGGGAGACGGCCGGATGGAGATCGCGCTGCGACGGCCGGCCTGCGAAGAACCTCGCGGTGTCCTTCGAGAGGCGGGGGTCGGTGAAGGCCTCGCGCGCCTCGGCGTAGCCCGTGACCACGTAGCTGTGGCGGCCTCCTCCCCCTGAACCGGTGGGGACCTTGTGTACCGGTGCCGCGTCTCGGAGGCGGGCGTAGGTCGGGTAGGGGTCGGCGAAGAAGGTGGGGTCCTGCAGGGGGTCGGTGGCCGAGGGTCGCGACGGGGTCGGGTGGGGCGTCGGGTGGGGCTGGGTCGGGTGGGGCGAGCTGGGCCGGTGAGGCGAGTTGGGCGGGTTGGTCACGTTCGGGGGTCCGTTCCGGACGGTGTCAGGGGTTCGGGGGTGGGGGTGGGGGCCCGGGTTGGGGTTTCGTTCTGGGTGTAGGCGCGGGCTACCAGGAGCAGCCATTCGGTCTCGGCGCGGAGGTCGCCCGGTCGGGAGGGGGTTCTGGGGGGCGGTGGGACGGTTTCGGTTCCCGGTCGAGTTCCGTGTGTCGATGGGAGCCCGGTCATCGATGGGGCACCGGTCATCGGTTCGGGTCCGGTTCGCTTCGTGTGGACGGCCGCGCGGAGGATCGCGGCCTCCACGATCGCGTCGCCTTCCGGGGTGCCTGTCAGGCCGCGCGCGGCGACGGTTCGTTCGGCGCTCTCCTGGACGCGCGCCGAGCGGTGGGGCCGGAGGGCGAATACGCCGTCGTTGATCTCGATCACCCGGCGGTGGAGGAGGAAGTCGGAGTCGTCCGCCTGCTGCGAGCCTTCCGAGGCCAGGACGACTTCGGGGATCGTGTCGGTGATGTCCTTCCAGAGAAGGGCCAGCGCGGCGAACGACCTCGTTTCCCAACGACGGCGCAGGAACTGGCTGAACGGCCAGACGACCGCCGGGAGCGTGAGCCCCAGAGTGATGAGGAGTACGGCCAGCGCCGGGGCCGTCACGCTGAACACGCAGCGGACGGGGCTGATGGGCGTCGAGCACCGGACGCCGTGCGGCAGGAGGTTCAGTTCGAGACCGATGGAGACCAGGCCGAACACCTTGTAGGCCGCGTACAGCAGCGCGAAGACGCAGCCGACGGCGGTGACACGCAGTCCGACGCGCTGGCTCCTGCGGCGGGAGTGACCGGCCTGCTTCCAGGTCTGCCTGCCGAAGTCCTTCGCGGTGACGCCGAGGTAGGTGATGTAGATCAGGACGTAGAGCGCGTACAGCTGGGGCGAGTCGTCGTTCAGCCGGCTGGCGGTGAACAGCACCGTCATGCCGGTGACGGAGATGCCGAGGAAGAGCACGCGCCGTCGGATGCTGCGCCGGGCCTCGTCGGGCTCCAGATCGAGTTGGAGCATGAACGCGAGGACGGCGGTCGCGGCGGCCAGTGTGAAGGAGTTGCTGAGCAGCCGCCCGCCGTCGGGGACGACGTTTTCGACGGCGTTCTCGACGACGGACACGTACGAGCCGAAGGCGCAGGCGAAGGAGACGAGCAGTGCGGCCATGGCCCAGGTACCGGTCGGCCGGTGGCCGCCGCGGCCTCGGACCCAGTAACCGGCGGCGAGCAGCAGCACGAGGGCCACGCCTGCGAACAAGAGGTCGATCATCGGCGCCGACGGCCCTTCCTGGTGGGTTTGGCGAACAGGGCTTCCCAGCGTTCGGCGCCCTTCTCGGGCTCACGGGGAGGTAACTCACGTCCGCGGTAGATGTGCTGTCGGATGACGGTGGCCATCGTCTCGGCCTCGCGTTCGTCATCCGTGGAGTAGCTCGTGCGTCCGTTCATCCGCTGGACAAGGGTGGGGTGGAGACCGAGGGCCCGGAAGGCTTCGGGGTCCAGTTCCAGCGTGCCCGGGTGGTCGCAGATGATGTGGCTGACCTCGTGGGCGAGGATGTGGTTCTGGTGCAGGGCGGACGTTCCCTCCTCGTAGAAGAGGAGGTCCGCGTCGGGTGTCTCCAGGCGGATCCCGCAGGGTGCGTCGATCGCGCCGAGGGTGCTCAGCGGTCTGAGGATGATCGGGCGGCCGCGCTTCTCCGCCACGGCGTCACAGAGGTCCCGGGTGTTGAAGCGGTGGGGGAGGTGAAGCGCGTCCACGCGTTCCTCGCACGCGCGGCGTAACCGCTCAAGGTCCATGTCCGGTCCTGACGTCGCTCGGGTCTGGCCGCTGACGGCGTGCCCCCGTAAGGCCGGAGTGCGATCCGGGATCCCCGGCACCGAATCGCTCGAAATCTTAGGCGAACGCGTAGGCCGGTCCAAGGGCATCTCCGGGCTGCGGCCGAATGGCCGGATCTCGGGGTCCGGGTCGGGGTCGGGGTCGGGGATCAGCGGGTGGTGCCGCGATGGATGCGTGCGGGTGCGGGTGCCGGCACCCGGACCCGGTGCTGGTGCCGGTGCCAGCGCCCGGTGCCGGCAGCGGCGTCGGCGTCGGCGTCGGCGTCGGTCGACTGCTGGGGGGCACCAGAGTTGGGGCAGGAGCCGGGGTGGGCTGGGCGGGCCGGGCCGGGCCGGGCCGGGGCCAGAATCCGGGGCTGGGCCTGGTCACCGGATCCTGGGTGAGCCGGCCATCCTCCGGTCGCCGGTACCCGGTCGCCAGGGCACCGACTATCAGTCACTGAACGCCGACCCCCGTAGCCGAGCGCCGCTCGTCGGCCGCGCAGCACCGCAGGCCCGCGATCCCAGGCACCGCAGTCCCGTAATCCCCAGCCCTGCAGCCCTGCAGCCCTGCAGCCCTTAATTGTCCAGGTCGAGGTCGGGCGGCGGTGTGTCGCCCGGGAGGCCCTCCAGGATCCGGGCCTGTTCGATCACCGCTGTGACCATCTGAAGGGTCTCCGCGCTCAGGCCGTTGGCCCGGAGGGCGACCGTGCGGACGTTCTGGTCCCGCATGGCGGCGAGGACGGCGATCTCCGCGCGCGTGCGTTCGGCGGCCTTCTCGTCGACGAAGTACCCCGCGGGCACGCCGAAGAAGTCGGCCAGAGCCTTGATCGTGTGCCTCGTGGGGTTCTTCTTCGTGCCGGTACGCAGTTGCTGGATGGCGCTCGCGGTGAGCCCCTTGCCCTCGTCCCCCGAAGCCTCTCTGATCCCTTCCGCGACCTCGGCGTACGTGTAGGGCCCGCGACCCGCAGGGTGGACCTCCTGGAAGAGGTGGTCCAGCAACTGCGCGAAGGTGCGCGGCTCGTCGTCTGTCACGTCCGGTTCGTCCTTGTCCTGATCGCCGCTGCGTCCACTCTGGTGTGTGCGAGTGCGGACCCTGGTGGCTTCTCATCAACTTTAGTTGACGATCGCCCACAACTACGGTGTACGTTCTACGGGGGTCACTCACACCAGAGTGTTCCATGGCTCCGATCGGCTGCCTTCGGCGCGGGCCATGAGAGCTCCCAGCCGGTGGCCGGGTTCCGCGGGGGTGGGCCCGGCCACCTTGGAGCCGTTCCGCTTCCTCATCCCCATCCTCATCCTGAGTCACTTCCCCGTTCCCCGTTACCCGTGACGCGCGTCGGCGCCCGGGGCGCCTCGTTCGGCACCGGTCCCTCCCCACGTGGGGACCGGTGCCGAACGGAGCGGGATGTCGATCCACGCTTGGGGACGTGGACCGAGGGGGAGGTGGCCAGGGGGCATCGCCCAGGGTGGCCGGAAGCGTGCGGCATGATGGATCGGATTTGCGGGCGCTACGCCGGTGGCCCTGCGGGGCGTGCACCGGCGTGGGCGGCTTGGGCCAGATCCTGCCAGTCGGGGCTGGCGAAAGAGGAGGGCCCTGGTGTCCGGTGACGGCATTTTCGCAGATCAGACCAGCAATCTGAGTTTTCCGGTCCGGATGTCCACGTAGCGGGGGAAAGTAAGGGGTAGAGGCCTTGAGTCACGGCTCAGAGGCACGCACGGCCTTCGCGGAACGACTCGCGCTGCTTTACAAGGAAGCGGGCAACCCTCCCCTCAAGAGCGTCTCCGAGTCGGTCGTCCGGCTGCAGCGGGTCGACGAGCGCGGGCGTCCCGTGCGGGTCTCGGCCCAGCGCATCAGTGACTGGCGGCGGGCCCGGAACGTGCCCGCGCAGTTCGCCGCCCTCGCCGCCGTCCTGCACGTACTGATCCCGGAGGCACGACGGGCGCGGCCCGTTCCGGTCTCCAAGGGGCTGTACGACATGGCCCAGTGGCAGCGGCTCTGGGAGCGTGCCCTGGCCGATCCCGCCGGGGAGCGCCCCGCGGACTCCGCGTCCGGCGCCGCCACCGCCGCGTCGGGTGCCGTCACGGACGAGCAGCCTCCCGGCGACGGCGCCTCCCTCCCCGGTGGGGTCTGCCCCTATCGCGGGCTGGCCTCGTACCGGCAGCAGGACGCCCGTTGGTTCTTCGGGCGGGAGCGGAGCACCGACGCGCTCGTGGAGCAGTTGCGCGCGGCGGGGCGCACCGGCGGGCTGGTCATGCTCGTGGGGGCCTCGGGCGCCGGGAAGTCCTCCCTGCTCAACGCCGGACTCGTGCCCGCCGTGCGCGGCGGCGCCCTGGAGTCGGAGGGTGGCAGCGGCAACAGCCGGGGGAGCGCGGGCGTCGGCGGCACGGGCCTCGGGAGCACGGGCCCCGCCGGTGGGCGGAGGACCGGTGATGTGCTTCAAGTCGTACCGGGGGCCGATCCGGTCGGGGAGTTGACCCGTCACATACCGGAGCTGGCGCAGGTCGTGTCCGCCGCCTACGAGCCCGGTACGCCGATGTTCGCCGAGGCGGTACGGGAGGCGGTCGCGGCGTGGGCACGGCGACGCGGGACCGAGATCCGCGACGGCGAGACCAGGGACAGCAAGGACATCACCAGCCACGGCAGCACTAACACCACCGCCGACAACACCGGCACCGGCAGCCATGGCCACAGCACCAGCACCAGCACCAGCGAGACCGGGAGTGCCCCCTCCCCCACCCCCCTCCGCCCCGTCCTCATCGTCGACCAGTTCGAGGAAACCTTCACGCTCTCCTCCGACGAAGCGGACCGTCGGACGTTCGTGCAGGTGCTCACTGCGGCCTGCTCGCCCGGGAAGGAGGGCGGGGCGGCACCCATGGTCGTGGTGCTGGGCGTACGGGCCGACTTCTACGAGCAGTGCCTCGGCCATCCGGAGCTGGCCGACGCCCTTCAGCACCGGCACATGGTGCTGGGGCCGCTGACCACGGCGGAACTGCGGGAGGCGGTGACCGGCCCCGCCAAGGCCGTGGGGCTGGAGCTGGAACCGGGGCTGGCCGAGCTGATCGTGCGCGAGGTGAGCGCGGACGGGCCGCGCGGGGCGCACGACGCCGGCGTGCTGCCCTTGCTGTCGCACGCCCTGCTCGTGACGTGGCAGCGGCGGAAGGCGGGCCGGTTGACGCTGGCCGGTTACCGGGCGGCCGGCGGTATCCAGGGCGCGGTGGCGGCCACCGCCGAGCGGGCCTGGGCGGGGCTGGACCCGGCGGCCCGCGCGGCGGCGCGGCTGCTGTTGCTGCGGCTGGTCCGGCTGGGCGAGGACACCCAGGCCACCCGGCGCCGGGGCACCCGGCGGCAGCTCGCGGACGGCTCGGCGGACCCGGCGAAGACCGAGGAGTCGCTGGAGGCGATGGTCCGCGCCCGGCTGCTGACGCTGGACGCGGAGACCGTGGAGATCACCCATGAGGCGCTGCTGCACGCCTGGCCGCGCCTGCGGGGGTGGATCGACGAGGGCCGCAACGACCATCTGCTGCGGCAGCGGCTGGAGGAGGACGGCCGCGCCTGGGAAGACTCCGGGCGCGATTCCTCGCTGCTCTACCGGGGCTCGCGCCTCGAACAGGCGCACACCTGGGCGCGGTCCACCAGCGGCGCCGGAGGCACAGGGAACGCAGGGAGCACCGGCGGTGCCGGCCGGGCCGGCGGCAAGGAGCGGAGCGGCGGCAAGGAGCCGAGCGGCGGGGACGGGCGCGCCGCGGGCCCCGGCAACCCCGGTGACACCGGCGACATCGGGGGCGCCTTCCTGACCCGGAGCGCCGTGGAGTTCCTGGCCGCCTCGGTCCGTCTGCGTCGGCGTACCATCCGGATCCGGCGGAGTGCCGTGGCGGCGCTGGTGGCGTTCGCCCTGGTCGCCGTCGGCTCGGCGGTGGTCGCCTGGCAGCAGCGCAACGACGCGGTGTTCGAACAGGTGGTCGCCCAGGCCGATCGGGTGCAGTTCTCCGATCCGTCGCTGTCCGCCCAGCTCGACCTGGTGGCGCACGAGCTGCGGCCCGACGACGAGGGCACCGGCAACCGGCTCGTCTCGATCGTCAACGCGCCCCTCGCCACTCCTCTCCTCGGCCACGGCGGTGCCGTCTACCTCACCTCCTTCAGCCCCGACGGGAGGTACCTGGCCACCGCCAGCTACGACCGTTCCGTACGGCTGTGGGACGTGGCGGACCCGTCCCGGCCCAAGGCCCTGGCCAAGCCCCTCACCGGGCACACCAGCTGGGTGAGCAGCGCGGTCTTCGCGCCGGACGGCCGTACCCTCGCCAGCGCCGGCGACGACGGCACCATCCGAATGTGGGACGTACGGGACCCGCGTGCGCCGCGCGCGCTGGGCGCACCGCTGACCGGCCACGACGGCACGATCTTCCTGATCGCCTTCGGCCCCGACGGGAAGACCCTGGCGTCCGTGGGCGAGGACCACACCGTACGGCTGTGGGACGTGAGCGATCCGGCGCACGCGAAGGAGATAGGCGCGCCCCTCACCGGGCACAGCGCTCCCGTGCGCGCCGTCGCGTTCGGCCCGGACGGGAAGACCCTGGCGACCGGGGGCGACGACAACACGATCCGGCTGTGGGACGTGGCCGATCCGCGTGCGCCACGCGCGCTGAGAACCGTGCTCAAGGGTCATACGAGTCTGGTGCACTCGCTGGCCTTCAGTCCCGACGGGCGGACGCTGGCCAGCGGCAGTTCGGACAACACCGTCCGGCTCTGGGACGTGGCCGAGCCCCGGCGGGCCGGTGCGCTCGGGGCGCCGCTCACCGGGCACACCGGCCCCATCTGGTCCGTGGCCTTCAGCCCGGACGGCAGGACGCTCGCCGCCGCCAGCGCGGACAGTACGGCGAGTCTGTGGAACGTGGAGGATCCCGCGTACCCGTCGCAGGTCGGCGAGCCGCTGGCCGGGGCGAGCGGGGAGATGTTCGCCCTGGGGTTCAGCCCGGACGGCCGGACCCTCGCCACCGGGAGCGGCGACAGCAAGGTCCGGCTGTGGGCGCTGCCGACCTCCGACATGGTCGGCCGCAACGGGGCGTTCCGGCCGGACGGGCGGGTGCTGGCCACCGCCGGGCGCGACGGCCGGATCCGGCTGTGGAACGTGGCGGAGCCGGGGCGGCCCGTCCTGCTGGGGAAGGCGTTCACGCTGAAGGACGGCGGCAACCGTTCCCTGTCGTTCTCCCCGGACGGCCGCACGCTGTCGATCGTGGCCGGGAACAGGGCGCTGTATCAGTGGGACGTCAGCGACCCGGCCCGCCCGGTGTTGCGGGGGTCACCGCTCCCGCTGCGGATCCGGTACACGGACGCACAGGCCCACAGCCCGGACGGGCGGGTCCTGGCCACCTCCTACGGCGACCACGACGTGCAGTTGTGGGACGTCCGCGACCCGTCGCACGTGGTCCGGCTCGGCAAGCCCCTCACCGGGCACAAGGGTTACATCCTCGCCCTGGTCTTCAGCCC
Organism: Streptomyces sp. ATCC 21386; assembly: GCF_018728545.1. Lineage (NCBI taxonomy): Bacteria > Bacillati > Actinomycetota > Actinomycetes > Kitasatosporales > Streptomycetaceae > Streptomyces > Streptomyces sp. ATCC 21386. The sequence goes on along the minus strand of NZ_JAAVVL010000001.1, from coordinate 412,462 downwards.
GGACGGCCGGACCCTCGCCAGCGGCAGCGCGGACGGCACCATCCGGCTGTGGGACGTGGCGGACCCGGCCCGCTCCACACGGCTCGACGGGCCCCTGACCGCCCACCGCGGCGCGGTCAGCGACCTCGTCTACAGCCCGGACGGCAGGACGCTGGCCAGTGGCGGTGGCGACGACACGGTCCGGCTCTGGGATGTCTCCGACCCCCGGGAGGCGACACGCCTGGGCGCCCCGCTCGTCGGTCACACCGAGGCGATCGTCTCGCTGACCTTCAGCCCGGACGGCCGGACTCTGGCCAGCGGTGGCAACGACAGCACCGTCCACCTCTGGGACGTCTCCCGCCCCGCCGACGCCTCCCCCATCGGCCGGGCGATGAGCCCCAACGCCAGGACGGGCCAGTTCCTGTCCTTCAGCCCGAAGAGCGACATGCTCGGGGTCTCCAGCGGCGCCGACACCGTACGGCTGTGGAATCTGGACGTCGACGACGCCGTACGGCACATCTGCTCGTCGACACGCGGGGTGCTCACGCGGGAGAAGTGGGACGAGTACCTGCCCCGGCTGTCGTACGAGCCGCCGTGTGAGGGTTCCTGAACCGCCTCTGAGCAGCTCTTTTCCCGGTTGCCGCCGGTCCCGTCCGGCCTGATGGGCGGGGCCGGGGGCGGGTGGAGGGGCCTGGGCGGCAGCGTGATCCCGATCACAACTTGTCAACGCTATCGACCAGTCGGGTCCCGTCCCGCGAACAGCCTTGTTAGCCTTGGCCATAGCCCGGTCGCTGGTGCATCCCCCGTCGCCAGCGACCGGGCCCTTTCATGCCCGCCGGGGCCTTCGCCCCCTCCGCGCGCTCTTCTCCGCTCTCCCCTCCCCCTCCGCCCGTCTCAGCCGTTCCAGGCCTCGTCGTACGGGTCCTGCGGTGCCTTGACCGGCTTGGTCGTCGTGACCTGGAGGTAGGGGACGGCGGTGCCGTTGAGGGGGTCCTCGGTCCGCTTCGGTGTGTAGGTGCCGGTGACCTCGATCCAGGTGTCGGGCTGGAGGACGGCGGGGAGCTCGCCGGTGAGGGCGACCTTGACGGGCTGGGCGTCCGCGGCGCAGCAGTTGAGGGCCATCCGGACCAGATACGGCCGGCCGGAGTCGTCGAAGGCGAGGAAGCCGGTGACCTTGAGCGTGCGGCCCGCGAGGGCCCGGCCCTTGTCGTAGACCGCGCGGCCCGCGTAGTCGGCGACGCTCAGGCGCAGGGTGCCGTCGGCCGGGAGCGTCGGATAGCCCCAGGGCTGCTCCTGGAGTGCCGTGCCGGTGCGCATCGCGGTGTAGGAACCGGCGGCGGGCGGGGCGACCAGGACGAGGGCGAGGAGGGGGAGGACGAGGAGCCAGGAGACCCGGGGTTCGCGGTGGGCGTGCGGCTCACCTGCGGGCGACCGGCCGGCGTGCGGCTCGTCGGCGTGGGCGTGCGGCTCGTCGGGGGTGTCCGGGTGGTCCGGTTCGGGCCGGCCGTCGCTCTGGCGTCGCGCCCGGCGTTCGTACCAGAGCGTGGCGACGGCGGCGGTGATCAGGACGAGGCCCGCGCCGATGAGGAGAGGGCGCAGGCCGGCCTTGACGTAGCGGAGGTAGAGGTCGGTGAAGCCGGCGTGCAGCAGGGCTCCGCCGGTGAGGAACAGGACGACGGTCTGGGCCTGGCGGTTCACAGCAGCACCGCCCCGACCAGGGCCGACACCAGGATCGCGAGGGCGAAGGTGGCGGGGGCGAAGCGGAGCGCGAACGCGCGGCCGAAGGTGGCGGTCTGCATGGCGAAGAGTTTCAGGTCGATCATCGGGCCGACGACCAGGAAGGCCAGCCGGGAGGTCAGGGAGAACTGGGTCAGGGAAGCCGCGACGAACGCGTCCGCCTCCGAGCAGATCGACAGCAGTACGGCCAGGACGGCGAGGGCGAGGATGGCGATCGCCGGGTTGTCGGCGGCGGCGTTCAGCCAGCTCGCCGGGACGACGGCCTTGAGCGTGGCCGCCGCCATCGCGCCGACGACCAGGAAGCCGCCCGCGTGCATCACGTCGTGCCGTACCGAGCCCCAGAAGGCCGCGCCCTTGCTCTGCCCCTCGTAGGACGGCCGCTCCGGCGGGCGCATCCATTCACCGCGGCCCACCCGCTGCCACAGCCAGCCCATCGCGCACGCCACCAGCAGGCTCGCCACCAGCCTGGCCGGCACCATCTCGGGGTTCCCCGGGAAGGCCACGGCGGTCGCGGTCAGCACGATCGGGTTGATCGCGGGGGCGGAGAGGAGGAAGGCGAGCGCCGCCGCGGGCGTCACGCCCCGGCGTACGAGGGCGCCCGCGACCGGCACCGAGGCGCACTCGCAGCCCGGCAGCACCACCCCGGCCACGCCCGCCGCCGGGACCGCCAGGGCGGGCCGCTTCGGCAGCGCGCGGACGAAGAACGACGCGGGCACGAACACCGCGATGGCCGCCGACAGCAGCACCCCGATGACCAGGAACGGCAGGGCCTGCACGACCACCGCGACGAAGACGGTCATCCAGCTCTGGGCCACGGGCGCGGACAGCAGACCCCGCAGGGGGGCCTGCGCCACCACCGCGAGGACCAGCAGCATGGTGAGCAGCAGGGGTGGGTCGAGATGCCGGCCGCGGCGGGGGGCTTCTTCCTTGGTTGTGGCCACGGGGGACGGTACCTCCGTAGGGAACGGCTGCGCTGAGCGGGCCTGTTCGACCCTTTCCTCCCATACGGCGCCCGGCCCTCGGTTGCTCACGGCCCCCGAATCCCATTTTTAGTAATGGGATCCATTTTCATGTAGCGTTCCGGTCCATCACCCTGTGGAGGAGGACCCATGGCCGTACCCAAGCGGAAGATGTCCCGCAGCAACACCCGCCACCGGCGCGCCCAGTGGAAGGCGAGCACGCCCCAGCTGGTGCCGTTCACGGTCGACGGCACCACCCACCTCGTACCGCAGCGGCTGCTGAAGGCGTACGAGCGCGGGCTGCTCCACCCCGAGGGCTGAGGCCGTGACCACGCTCCGGGAACGCCTGCCCGTCACCGTCCTGTCCGGGTTCCTCGGCGCCGGCAAGACCACCCTGCTCAACCATGTCCTCGGCAACCGTGAGGGACTCCGCGTCGCGGTCATCGTCAACGACATGAGCGAGGTCAACATCGACGCCGCGCTCGTGCGCGGGGGCGAGGCGGCGCTGTCCCGCACCGAGGAGCGGCTCGTCGAGATGACCAACGGGTGCATCTGCTGCACCCTGCGCGACGATCTGCTGGAGGAGGTGGACCGGCTGGCGCGGGAGGGTCGTTTCGACTACCTGCTGATCGAGAGCTCCGGGATCAGCGAACCCATGCCCGTAGCGGCGACGTTCGCCTTCGCGCGCGACGACGGGGCCACGCTCGGGGATCTCGCCCGGCTCGACACCATGGTCACGGTCGTCGACGCGGTGAACTTCCTGCCGGAGCTCGCGGGCGGCGACGAACTGGTGGCGCGGGGGCTCGACCAGTACGAGGACGACGAACGCACCGTGAGTGATCTGCTCATGGACCAGGTGGAGTTCGCCGACGTGATCGTGCTCAACAAGACCGACCTGGTGGACGCGGCGACCGCGGAGCGGCTCGCGGCGACCCTGGCGCGGCTCAATCCGGCGGCGCGGATCGTGCCGGTCAGCCATGGGCGGGTCCGGCTCGGGGAGGTGCTCGGCACGCGGGCGTTCGATCTCGAGCGGGCTCAGCAGGCGCCGGGGTGGGTGCGGGAGCTGAACGGGGAGCATGTGCCGGAGACCGAGGAGTACGGCATCTCGTCGACCGTCTTCCGCGCCGAACGGCCTTTTCACCCCGGGCGGTTGTGGGACTTCGTGACCGAGGGGCTGGACAGCGGCGCGTTCGGGCAGGTGTTGCGGTCCAAGGGGTTCTTCACGCTCGCCGGGCGGGCGGGGGTCGTCGGGCTGTGGTCCCAGGCCGGGTCGGTGGCGCGCTTCGAACCGACGGCCGCGCAGGATGAAGAGGCCCCGTTCGCACAGGAGTTGGTGTTCATCGGGACGGGGTTGCGGGGGGATGCCCTGCGGGCGGCTCTCGCCGGGTGCCTGGTGACGGAGGCCGACGTTCGGTCCGGGGTGGCCTTCGACGATCCGTTTCCGGCGTGGGAGACACATGGGGTGGCTTGCGGGTGAGGGCGGCTACGGGGGTGCGGTCGGCGGTGTGGGACGGCTGCGGGTGAGTGGGGGCTGGTCGCGCAATTACCCGCGCCCCTGAAAAGCAGGGGCTGCGCCCCTTGCTTTTCGGACCGCAGCACCGCCGTCCTTTCAGGCCCGCAGGGCCGGGGGCTGTCAAGCCCGCAGGGCCTGATCTCTTAGGGGCGCGGGGAACTGCGCGAGACGCCCCACCCACCCGCAGACAACACTCGGTCAAGCCCTACTCCCCCGCCCGCCTCCCCAACAACTCCGCCAACCCCCGTCGCGTCGCCGCCAGCACCACACGGTCCTCGGCCCGCAGGACGTACGTCGGCGGCAGGTCCCAGATCAGCCCCGAACCCGGCGGCGGCCCCGGCCCCCGCTCCGCGCCCGCCTCCCCCGACGCCGCCGTGTCGAGGGCCAGCACCCGCCACGCCCCCGCCCGGAACGCCTCCGCGACCGTCCGGCCCTCCAGGCGCCGGTGCCCTCGGACCTCCACGGCGGCGAAGAGGAGCACGCGTCGCTCGACGGGGATCGCACCCAGGATCTGGCGCCCCATCATCGCGCCGGCGAACGCGGGCGCGGCCAGGTGCGTGACGCTACGGCTTCGGGTGAGGGCGCCGGGGTGCGCGGCGCGCAGGGTGCGGTAGACGGCGGTGGCGAAGTCGTCGTCGTAGAGGCGGAGGACGACACGCAGGTCGGGGCGTACGGAACGGGCGTACAGGCCGGCTTCGAGGTTCGTCGTGTCGGAGCTGGTGACGGCGAGGAGGGCGTGGGCGCGGTGGATCTTGGCGGCCTCCAGGACCCCCTCCTGGGTCACGTCGCCCAGGACGACGGGCACCCGTAACCGGCGGGCCTCGGCGAGACCGCGCGCCTCGGGGTCCTCCTCGACGCAGACCACCGGGATGTGGAGTTCACGCAGGCGGGCGAGCACGCGGGTGCCGATCTTGCCGAGGCCGAGGAGGACGACGTGTCCGGACAGGCCGCGCGGCGGCTTGCGCAGGGCGGTGCCGCTGCGGAACGTGCCGAGCGCCTCCAGCACGGCGGCCAGGAGCACGGGCAGGAGGAGCAAGCCCATGAGGCCGGACAGGAGTTGGAGGATCTGGCGGGAGTCGCTCTGGTCGGTCGCGGGGTCGGCGATCCCGAAGAGGTCGAGCAGGGTCGCGTACGTCGCCTGGAGCGGATGCTCCCCGGTGATCACCATCTGGGCGACCGCAAGGGCGAACACGCACCCGATCATCCCCGCGAGGGACCACCGCAGCCGCCGTGAGAGCAGCGAGCCGACGGCACCGAGCGGGCCGCCGCCGGACCGGCCGGGCGGCAGCGCGGGCCCCGTGTAGCGCACGGTGTCGAGGACGACGGTGCCGCGCCCGGTGGCCGCGGCCACCGCCCTCTCGTCGGGCAGGAGTTGGGGGCCGCGTTCCCCGCTGCCCTCGGAACCCTCGGTTCCGGCGGGGTCGTTGGTGGTGGCCGACAGCAGCGCGAGGGTGCAGAGTCCACCCGAACCCTGCCCTCCCGAACCCTGCCCTCCCGAACCCTGCGGGCCCGGACCCTGGCCTCCCGCGCCCTGGCCCGCGTGACCCGGTGGGCGTTCCACGGCCCTCAGCATCAGTCCGTCCGTCTCGACGACCTTGCTGGTCCCGGCCACGGCGGTCGCGGCCAGCGCGGGTGCGGCCGTGTCGGCGTCGGACAGGACGGTCGTCGAGGCGCCGAGACCGTCGACCCCGTCGTCGGCGGTGCCTCCCGTCGCCAACGCCGAGGCCTGGTCGAGGAGTTCCTCGATGTGCTGGCCCAACCGGCGGTTGTAGAGCCTGAGGACGAGCCGCAGGCGCGGGTTGAGGCGGCGCGCGGTGAGGGCCGCGCGGATGTTGGTCTCGTCGTCGTCGTAGACCAGGGCCAGCGCGGCGGCCCGGTCCACCCCGGCCTCGGCGAGCACCGCCTCGGTGGCCTCGGCGGCCTCCAGGACCCGCTCGCCGCCGTCCCGCGGGCCGTTCCTGCCGCCGCCGAGGCGGTCTCCGGCCACGCCGGCCCGATCACCGGTACGGTCCCCGGCACGGTCGCCGGTCCGGTCGCCGGTGGGCGGATCACCGTTGCCCGCCGCCCTGTTGACGGCCGCCGTCACCCGGTCGAAGAGCGCGGCGGCGGTGCGGGTGCGCCCGACGACCGGCCGCTGGGCGATCCGCGCGGTGGGCGGCACGACGAGGGTCACCTGCTCCCGGTACACGGTGCGCAGTTCGGCGGCGAGCCGGTGCGCCAGCCCGTCGTCCCCGCAGACGACCATGTGCGCGCCCGGGTCGGCGGGACCCGGCTGCCGGCCTGGGCCGGTACGGCTGTTGTACTGCGAAGGGCTCCCCACGAGGCAGAAGACTGCCTCATCGGCCCCGCTGGTTCCGCAGTGATCTGGATCACAGTTGGCGGTGTGAGTGCCACGGCGGGTGGAAAAACGTACTCAAGGGGGACGGGATGACGGCGGTGTCCGGATGCGAGGATGGGGCGCCATGACCGCAGGGTGGGCTGCGCGCACGACACGCGCCGCGATGTTCGCGGCCGTCTGTGTGCTGCTCGCCGCCCTGGGCCACGTGTTGATGTCGGGGGCTCACGTCCCCTGGTGGGCTCTGGCCGTCGGGGCCGCCGCGACCGGTGCGGCCGGCTGGTGCCTGGCCGGACGTGAGCGGGGCCTCCCGCTGATCACGTCCGTGGTGGTCGCCGCGCAGACGGCCCTCCACTGGGGCTTCGAGCTGGCGGGGCCGTCGGGTTCGGCCGGGACGAGCGCGGTGTCCGTCGGCGTCATGGACATGGGCTCCGCCCCCATGGAGCACACCGTCCACATGGGCCCGACCGCTCACATGGCCCACGGGGACCCCACCCATTCCCTCCTGGACGGCACGTACGCGTCCTCCTCCGGCATGCTCGCCGCGCACCTGCTGGCCGCGCTGCTGTGCGGTCTGTGGCTGGCCCACGGCGAGCGCGCCGCGTTCGCGCTGCTGCGAGCGGTGGCCGGCCGGCTGGCCGCACCGCTGCGGCTGGCGCTCGCCGTGCCCGTCGCGGTGGAGCGGCCGCGTCCGCGGGTGCGGCGCGGCCGTACGGACCGCTCGCCGCGTCAACTCCTCCTCGTCCACGCGATCACCTCTCGGGGTCCGCCCGCCGGGACCGCTGTCAGCTGACGACAGCCGGTGCCCCGGGCCGGCCTCCACGGCTCGCCCCGGGCTACGGCCGTACGCCGCCCACACGCGTGCCGTACGGCCGGCCTCCTCCCCACCGGACCACCGAACGCGTTCCCACGTGTCGCACACGTCCGCACGCATCCGCACGCCTGCCTGCCCGCCCGCTGTGCGGCCGAGTGGCGCTCGTGCACTCGCGTGCCCGCGTGCCCGCGTGCCCGCGTGCCCGCGGCGACGGATGGTCCGGGTCCCGGACGACCCGAGAAGGACATCAGGTGATCACCCTTACTCCCCCGCCCGCGTCGATCCCGCGTGCCTCCCGGTCCACGACCGACGAGTCCATAACCGCCTGGGCGCTCGCCGCGCGCGGCGGGGACCCGGAGGCCGTCGAACGGTTCGTCGGCGCGCTCCACCGTGACGTCCGGCGGTTCGTCGCCCACCTCTGCGCGGACCCGCAGGCGGTGGACGACCTCGCGCAGGACACGTTCCTGCGCGCGCTCGGCAGCCTGCACCGGTTCGAGGGCCGCTGCTCCGCCCGTACGTGGCTGCTGTCCATCGCCCGCCGGGCGGTGACCGACAGCTTCCGGTACGCGGCGGCCCGGCCCCGGCTGTCCGACGTACCGGACTGGCGGCTGGCCGTCGAGCACGCCCAGCCGCGCGGGCTGCCCGGCTTCGACGACGGGATCGCTCTCGCCGATCTGCTGGGCGCGCTGCCCGACGAACGGCGTGAGGCGTTCGTGCTCACGCAGATGCTGGGGCTGTCGTACGAGGACGCGGCGGAGCTGACCGGATGCCCCGTCGGGACGGTGCGGTCACGTGTGTCACGGGCGCGGAGCACGCTCGTGCGGCTGCTGGCGGCCTGAGGAGTCGTTCGTCCGCGGGTCCGGTGGGGTTCTCGCGCAGTTCCCCGCGCCCCTTTCAGGGCGCGGGGTGCGGGACTCTCTCAGGGGCGTCCTCCCAGGTGGCGTGCCGCGAAGTCGAGTTCCAGGCGGAGTTGCTTGATGCGTTCGTCGACGACCAGGGAGCCGTGGCCGGCGTCGTAGCGGTAGACCTCGTGGACGGCGGAGCGGGCGGCGAGGCGGTCGACGTAGTTGTCGATCTGGCGGATGGGGCAGCGGGGGTCGTTGACACCGGCGGAGATGTAGACCGGGGCCTTCACCGCGTCGACGTAGGTCAGCGGGGACGAGGCCTCGAAACGCTCGGGGACCTCCTCGGGCGTGCCGCCGAGGAGCGTGCGGTCCATCGCCTTGAGCGCCTCCATCTCGTCGTGGTAGGCGGTCACGTAGTCCGCGACGGGGACCGCGGCGATGCCGAGCGTCCAGGCGTCCGGCTCGGTGCCGAGGCCCAGGAGGGTGAGGTACCCGCCCCAGGAACCGCCGGTGAGGACGAGCCGGTCGGGGTCGGCGAAGCCGGAGCCCACCGCCCACTCCCGCACGGCCGCGATGTCCTCCAGCTCGATCAGGCCGACCCGGTGCTTGAGGGCGTCGGTCCAGGCGCGGCCGTACCCGGTGGAACCGCGGTAGTTGATGCGGATCACCGCGTACCCGTGGTCGAGCCAGGCGGCCGGGCCCGCCGCGAAGGCGTCGCTGTCGTGCCAGGTCGGGCCGCCGTGGATGTCGAAGACCGTCGGGTACGGCCCGGACACGCCCTCCGGGCGCTGGACGAGGGCGTGGACGCGGCCCCCGGGTGTGTCCACCCAGACGTCCTCCACCGGCACCGAGCCGGGCGACTTCAGGCCCGGCGGGTCGAGGACCACCTCGCCGGTCGTGGAGCGGACGACCGGCGGTTCGGCGGCCGAGGACCACAGGTACTCGATGCTGCCGTCGGGGCGGGCCGTGGCCCCCGACACGGTCCCTCGCGGGGTGTCCACCCGTTCCAGGGCGCGGGTCGCCAGGTCGTAGCGGAACAGCTCGCTGCGGGCCTCGAAGCTGTGGGCGACCAGCAGCGCCGAGCCGTCCGGATACCACTCGGCGCTCAGGTCTCCCTCCAGCCGGTCGGCGAGACCGAGGTCGGTCTCCTCGCCGGAGACCACGTCCCAGACGAGCGGCTCCCAACGGCCGCCCCGCTGGTGGCCGATGAGCAGCCGGGTGTCCCCGACGACGGGGGCGAAGCCCAGCACCTCCAGGCCCAGCTCGATGGTGCCGCCCTTGGTGTCGTCGAGCTCGGCGACCGTCGTGCCGTCCGGCCGGACCACGCGCAGCGCCGAGTGCATCGCGTCGCCGTGCTCGGTGTGCTCGATGGCGATCAGCGAGCCGTCGTGGGAGAGGTCGCCCACGCCGGCCGACTCACGGTGGCGGTAGATCTCGACGGGGACCTCGCCCTGCCGGGACAGGTGGATCGTGGAGCCGTCCTCGTCGGTGGAGCGGCCGACGACCGCCGTCCGGCCGTCCCGGCCGAGGGCCAGGCCCGCCGGGTACGACGGCTCCAGGCCCGGGGCGCCCTTCTCGTCCGGGCCGCCCTGGAACGGCTGGCGCCGCCAGACACCGAACTCGTCCCCGTCCTTGTCGTCGAACCACCAGATCCACTCGCCGTCCGGTGAGAGCACACCGTCGGTCGTACCGTTGGCGCGGTCGGTGACCTGGCGCTGCTCGCCGGTGGCGCGGTCCCACGCGTACAGCTCGTACGTGCCCGTGGCGTTGGAGACGAACAGCGAGCGGTGCGGCGCGTCCTCCGCCCAGTCCGGCAGGGACACCCTCGGTGCCCGGAACCTCTTCTCCCAGTCGGGCATGGACCCGTGCTGCTGCTGCGGGGTGGCCCCGTTGCTCTCAGTCATGGCCCCATATTGCCCCGACCGCACGGCATCGCGCCGACGAGGTCCCCAGCCTGTGGATAACTCCGGCCGCCGCGGGGCCCGCCGGGCTGATCACCCGCGCCCGGGTCGGGGTCGGCCGACCCGATTGTCAGTGCCCGGGTGCAGACTCGCCGCATGACCTCAACAACACGACGGACGGGCACGGGGATGACTGCGGGGACCCCGGAGGGGCCGTCCGAGGGGACGTCTGCGCGTGCCGATCTGCGCGGGACGGTCGAGCGGTTCTGGGCCACCGCCGAGGCCCGGGACTGGGCCGCGTTCGCCGAGACGCTGGCCGAGGACGTCATGTACGAGCTGCCGCAGACGCGGGAGCGCATTCGCGGCCGCGAGCGGTACGTGGAGTTCAACCGGGAGTATCCCGGTGACTGGCACGCCCGGATCGAACGGATCGTCACGGAGCCGCGTCGCCCCGGACAGCCGGGGCAGCCGGGGCAGCCGGGGCAGGTCGTCAGCTGGACGCACGTCACCGTGGGGCTGGAGGAGATGCACGCGATCTCCTTCTTCACGGTGGACGAGGACGGCCGGATAGCCGCGATCACCGACTTCTGGCCCGAGCCGTACGAGCCTCCGGCCGGGCGTGAGCACCTCGTCGAACGGTACTGAGGGGGCGTCGCGGCGGTCTCGGCGGGGCGACCCCGGGGCCGGGGGCCCCGAGCGGGCACCGTACGGTGGAAGGCGTGTACCGGTTCCTGCTGACGCCCCGATGGTGGGGGATCAACGTCTTCGTGCTGCTCGCCATCCCGTTCTGCGTGTTCATGGGGTCGTGGCAGCTGAGCCGGTTCGAGGACCGGATGCAGGACCATCGCGCGGCGACCGAGCGGGTCGACCCGGCGGACCGGGCCCCGGCACGCCCGCTGGACGCGTTGCTGCCGGTGGACAAGGAGACCTCGGGCGAACTGGCCACCGTGAGCGGGCGGTACGGCGAGCAGCTCCTCGTGCCCAACCGTGAGCTGGACGGCCGGACCGGGTTCTACGTGCTGACACTGCTGCGCACCGACGAGGGCAAGGCCCTCCCGGTGGTACGGGGCTGGCTGCCCGGCGCGGCGGACGCCGACCGGGCCCCGGCGGCCCCCTCCGGCAAGGTCACCGTCACCGGCTCGCTTCAGGCCTCCGAGACCCCGGGGTCGAACGGCGTGCCCGTCCAGGGCGGGCTGCCGGCCGGGCAGACCTCGGCGATCAGCGCGGCGGCGCTGGTGAACCTCGTGCCGGACGACCTGTACGACGCCTGGATCACCCTCGAGAAGGGCGACTCGGGCATGAAGGCCGTCCCGGCGACGGCGCCGCAGGACACCGGGCTCGACCTCAAGGCCTTCCAGAACCTCGGTTACACCGGCGAGTGGTTCGTCTTCGCCGGCTTCGTCGTCTTCATGTGGTTCCGCCTGATCCGCCGCGAGGTCGAGTTCATCCGCGACGCGGAACTGGGGATACTGCCCGACAGCGACAGCGACAGCGACGAGCATGTCGGCGGCGAGACGAACCGGGACGAGCCGCACGGCGACCGAGCCGACGAGAACCGCTCCCGCGAGGCCGAGCCGGCCCCGTAGGACCGGCGGGGTCACCGCATCGGCTCACCGAACGCGGGTGCCCCACAGTTCCGGCCTCCCGGGTCCCACCGAGGAATCCGCCAACCCCACCGGGCTGCCGGGAATCCCGGCCGTTCCGCCCGGGAACCCGACGGCACCTCACGGCCACGCCGGGGCCCCGCGGCCCTGCCGCCCCGTCAGGCACCCCCGGAAGGCCAGTAAGGCACCCACCGGTGGGCCCGTCAGGTCGCTGCCATCAAACCCGTTCGGTAGACCACGCCCGCACAGGCGTTGCCGACGTTCGCCGAGAAGGTGGCGATGCCGCCCTCGATGGTGTGGGAGACGAGGACGCTGCCGTCGACGACGCCGTCCTCGGTGAAGAGCTGGGTGGAGACGGAGTTGGTGCCGTCGGTGGTGGTGCCGGGGGTCGCCTCTCCCGTGGGCGTCGGGTCCGGTGACGGATCCGTACCGCCGGTGCCGCCGCCGGTCGTCCCGCCGGTGGTCGGGCAGGGCTCGGACGGCACCCAGGCGAACCGCACCTCGTACGCCGCTCCCGGCTCCAGCACCAGCTGGGCGAGGGACAGCGACGGGTCGGGCAGTCCGGCCGCCGCGTCACCGGCGACATGGGTCGCCACGGTGATCTTCGACCCGTCCGCGGCACCCTGCGGGACGGCGCTCACCGAGCCTCCGCCGGTGACCGTACAGCTCGTGCCGGAGATGTTGGAGACGCGGAACGAGCCGTAGACGGCTCCGCCGGAGTCCGGTGCGCCCACGCTCCCGCCCCCGCCGAGCTGGGCCGCCGTGCACAGCGCGGAGGCGGCGGCCGTCGGCGTCGCCTGCGTGCCGCTCGTGGAGCCGCTGCTCTGGCCCTTGCCCTTGTCGCCCTTGCCCTTGTCCTTGCTCTTGCCGGACTCCTTCGACCCGCCGGAGGAGCCTCCCGAGGAACCGTTCCCGCCGGTCTGGCCCTTGGACTGGCCCTCGGTCTCCTGCTTGTGCGAGCCGTTGCCCATGATGGAGGTGTTGACGTCGGAGCCGTTGGAGTTGGAGACGTGCACCAGGGCCGGGATCGCCGTGCCGATGAGGAGCGCGGCGGCGGCCATGCCGACGACGGCCTGACGCTTGCGGGTCCGTCGCGCCGGCACCGCCCGTCGCAGATGCTCCAGGGTGCCGTCCCTGGGCTCGATCTCCGCCACCGCCTGGTGCAGCAGATTGCGCAGCACCAGTTCGTCGGAGTCGAACGTGCCGAGGCCCTTCGCCCCGGAGCCGTTCAGCACCGAGCCGTTGAGCGTGGGACCGCCCGGCGTGGAGCCGTCCGGCGTGGAGCCGTCCGGCGGGGGGCCGTCCGGCGCGAAGGCGTCCGGGGTCGCGTCGTCCGTACCCTGGTCAGCCGAATTCAGGTCGGCCGAACGCGGGTCGTCCCCACGCGAGTCGTCCGGAGCGTGGCCTTCGAGATCCTGGCCCTCGGGGTGGGGGCCTTGTTCTTCGGGGCCGTGATTCACAGTTCCGTTCCCAGCGTGCGATTGCGTGTCTTCGTGCTCTTCGAGCCCGCGCCCCCCGACGCGCCCGTCCCGCCCGCGCCGCTCCGCGCGTTCGTCCCCGCGCTCCTCGGCGCGTTCGTCCTCGTCCCGGCGCCCCCAGGAGGCACGCCTCCTGGCACCGAGCTCGTCCCGACCGCCCGGCCCGCCGCGCCTGTCGGCTCCGCCGTGCTTGTCGGGTCCGTCGTCCTTGCCGTGCGTGCTCATGCGGGCGCCTCCATGGCGACGCGCAGTGCCGCGATGCCCCGGGAGCCGTACGCCTTCACCGAGCCCAGCGATATGCCGAGCGTCTCGGCGACCTGGGCCTCGGTCATGTCGGCGAAGTAGCGCAGCACGAGAACCTCGCGCTGCCGCCGCTGGAGCCCCTTCATCGCCTTGATGAGGGAGTCGCGCTCCAGTTGGTCGTACGCGCCCTCCTCCGCGCTCGCCATGTCGGGCATCGGCTTCGACAGCAGCTTCAGGCCGAGGATGCGGCGGCGCAGGGCGGAGCGCGAGAGGTTCACGACCGTCTGGCGCAGATAGGCGAGCGTCTTCTCCGGGTCCCGGACGCGCTTGCGCGCCGAGTGCACCCGGATGAACGCCTCCTGGACGACGTCCTCGCAGGAGGCGGTGTCGTCGAGGAGCAGCGCCGCGAGGCCGAGGAGCGAACGGTAGTGGGCGCGGTAGGTCTCGGTGAGGTGGTCGACCGTCGTACCGGAGGCCGGCACCGTCGACGTGTCGTCCGCGCCGTCGCGCTGGTCGGGTATGCGGGTCGGCCGCGCCGCGGGCATCGGCGCGATCACCGGCATGCCGCCGGCCGAACCGGGCATGCGGGGACGGCGGGGTGGACGCAGGGCGGTGCCCCTCGTCTGTACCGCGGTGAAATCGAGTACCTCTGCCACGCCAGTTGGACCCGCATCCCCCCGTCGGGGTTGTACGAGACAGGCATCACTTTTGCGTCAGACCGCACACGTGTCCGTATGACATGTGCGCCGGTCGGTATGGCGGCCACGTCCGTCGGCACGCAGCGCGCAGCCATCGGTACGGCCCACCGAACACCGGACAGCGCGTCGAACGCCCTCATGCGTACCAGCTCTTCCCCTATGCCCCAAGTGGTGGCGCCCAGCCCCGCCGAAGGGCGCCCGGTAAAGACGCTCCCCGTGCGCCGCGCGGTTGCGGCGGACGGGGAGAAAAATCCTCGATCACCGGGAGGCCTGAATCAACCCGGAAATCCGGCGACGGTACGGCGGAAATCGTCCGTCCGTGGAACCGTCGACTCGAAGAACTTACACGCCACGGCTGACAAGGGCCGACGCCGCAGGAGCGGGGGGTGCGGGTTCGCCGGCGACCGCGGGCCCGGTGGGGCGTCTCGCGCAGTTCCCCGCGCCCCTGAAAAGCCGGGGCTACGCCCCACGCTTTTCATCCAACGGCCCCGCGCCTTCCAGACCCGCGGATCCGTGGTCTTCCAGACCCACAGGACCGCGATCTTCCAGACCCACACGGCGGTCTTCCAGACCCGGGACCGGTCTTTCAGGCCCGCAGCACCGCGGCCTTCCAGCCCCAGGGCCGGTCTTTCAGGCCCTCGGAGCCTGATCTTCCAGGGGCGCGGGGAACTGCGCGAGAGGCCCCGCCGGACCCGCACCCGCCCACACGACCCGCGCCCCGAGCGACTACGCGCCCTTCACCACCAGCTCAGCCACCTGAACCGCGTTCAAGGCGGAGCCCTTGCGCAGGTTGTCGCCGCAGACGAAGAGTTCCAGGGCCGTCGGGTCGTCGAGGGCCCGGCGTACGCGCCCGACCCAGGTGGGGTCCGTGCCCACCACGTCGGCCGGCGTGGGGAACTCCCCCGACCCCGGATCGTCGTAGAGGACCACCCCGGGGGCCGTGGCGAGGATCTCCCGCGCCTTGGCGACCGTGACCTCGCCCTCGAAGCGGGCGTGCAGGGTGAGGGAGTGCGCGGTGACCACCGGCACCCGTACGCAGGTCACGGCGACCGGCAGCTTC
Organism: Streptomyces sp. ATCC 21386; assembly: GCF_018728545.1. Classification (NCBI taxonomy): domain Bacteria; kingdom Bacillati; phylum Actinomycetota; class Actinomycetes; order Kitasatosporales; family Streptomycetaceae; genus Streptomyces; species Streptomyces sp. ATCC 21386. The sequence goes on along the minus strand of NZ_JAAVVL010000001.1, from coordinate 397,296 downwards.
GGCATGCCGAGGATCTTGCGGGACTCGTCCCGCACCTTCATCTCCTCCGAGGACCAGCCGTCCGCGCGCAGGTCCCCGGCCCACGGCACCACGTTGAGCGCCACCGGCTCCGGGAACGGCCCCGTGTTGTCACCCACGGCCCGCCGTACGTCACCGGGGGTGGTCCCCAGCTCCGTACCGGCGACCAGGGCGATCTGCCGGCGCAGGGTGTCCACGCCGGCCCGGCCCGCGCCGCTGACCGCCTGGTACGAGGACGCCACCAGCGCGCGCAGCCCGAACTCGGCGTGCAGCGCGCCGAGCGCCACGATCATGGAGAGGGTCGTGCAGTTGGGGTTGGCGATGATCCCGCGCGGCCGGTTCCGGGCGGCGTGCGCGTTGACCTCGGGGACGACGAGGGGCACCTCCGGGTCCATCCGGAAGGCGCCCGAGTTGTCGACGACGACCGCGCCCCGGGCCGCCGCGACCGGCGCCCACTCTTCGGCGACCTCGTCCGGAACGTCGAACAGGGCGATGTCGACCCCGTCGAAGGAATCCTCCGACAAGGCCGACACCTCGACCTGCTCCCCGCGCACGGTCAGCTTGCGGCCGACCGAGCGCGGGGAGGCGAACAGACGGATCTCGCCCCAGATGTCCGCGCGGTGGGACAGGATCTGGAGCATGACGGTGCCGACGGCCCCGGTCGCGCCCACGACCGCGAGCGTCGGCCTGCCGGCGCGCCCGGCATCGACCGCCATCAGCGACCGATGCCGTGACCGCTGCGGACACCGCCACCGATGCCTACGCCGACACCGCCGCCGTACGCCTGGCACGAGCCGTCGTACGAGCGGTACGAGCCGTCGTACGCCCGGTACGAACGGACCGTCATCGTCCGGTGCCCCCGTAGACGACCGCCTCGTCGCTGTCGGAGTCGAGCCCGAAGGCGGTGTGCACGGCGCGCACGGCCTCCGGCACGTCGTCGGCGCGGGTGACGACCGAGATGCGGATCTCGGAGGTCGAGATCAGCTCGATGTTCACGCCCGCGTTCGACAGCGCCTCGAAGAAGGAGGCGGTGACGCCCGGGTTGGTCTTCATCCCCGCGCCGACCAGGGAGATCTTGCCGATCTGGTCGTCGTAGCGCAGCGAGTCGAAGCCGATGCCGGCCTTGTTCTTCTCCAGCGCGTCGATGGCCTTGCGGCCCTCGGTCTTGGGGAGGGTGAAGGAGATGTCCGTCAGCCCGGTCGTCACGGCGGAGACGTTCTGCACCACCATGTCGATGTTGACCTCGGCGTCCGCGATGGCGCGGAAGATCGCGGCGGCCTCGCCCGGCTTGTCCGGGACGCCGACGACCGTGACCTTGGCCTCGGAGACGTCGTGGGCGACTCCGGAGATGATGGCGTGCTCCACCTTGTGGTCCCCTTGCGACTCTGGCTTCTCGTTGCTGACCCAGGTGCCCGGCAGTCCGGAGAAGGACGAGCGGACGTGGATCGGGATGTTGTAGCGGCGGGCGTACTCGACACAGCGGTGGAGCAGCACCTTCGAACCGGACGAGGCCAGTTCGAGCATGTCCTCGGAGGAGATCCAGTCGATCTTCCGGGCCTTCTTCACGACCCGCGGGTCGGCGGTGAAGACGCCGTCGACGTCGGTGTAGATCTCACAGACCTCGGCGTCCAGCGCGGCGGCCAGCGCGACGGCGGTCGTGTCCGACCCGCCGCGGCCGAGGGTGGTGATGTCCTTCTTGTCCGCGCTGACACCCTGGAAGCCGGCGACGATGGCGATGTTGCCCTCGTCCAGCGCGGTCCGGATGCGGCCGGGCGTGACGTCGATGATCCGGGCTTTGTTGTGGACCGAGTCGGTGATGACGCCTGCCTGGCTGCCGGTGAACGACTGGGCCTCGTGACCCAGGTTTTTGATCGCCATGGCCAGCAGCGCCATGGAGATACGCTCTCCGGCGGTCAGCAGCATGTCGAACTCACGCCCGGCAGGCATCGGTGACACCTGCTCGGCGAGATCGATCAGCTCGTCCGTCGTGTCGCCCATCGCGGAAACGACGACGACCACCTGGTGGCCGTTCTTCTTCGCTTCCACGATCCGCTTGGCGACGCGCTTGATGCCCTCGGCATCGGCTACGGAGGAGCCTCCGTACTTCTGCACGACAAGGCCCACGTGCGCTCCTCGCTCCGTTTCAGTCCCTTATCCGCACATACACACGCACTCACACGTGCTGCGGCGGTCGGCTCAGTCTATCGAGCGGTCGAATATCCCTTCCCTGGTACCGCATGGTGAGATGTCCCGCTCACCCTTTGATCACCTGGGTTTTCTCCGGGCCGTCCACCGGTTTCACCCGGCTTCTCGCCCGGAGCCTCGACCGCTCCGGGAACGTCCCTGCCCAGGTCGTCGCCGAACAGTCGGCGCGGACGGCGAAAAGTGCCTGGAGTCACACCCCTGGCCGCCGAGGGCCCTTCCGCCGACGGAACCGCAACTTTCAAGCACTAAGGTCATGGCCGTGCGCGTACTTCTGGTGGAAGACGACGAGCCGGTCGCCGAGTCCCTGCGACGAGGGCTCCTGCGGTACGGCTTCGAGGTGCGGTGGGTCAGCACGGGCGGGGCCGCGCTGTCGTACGACGGCCCGTACGACGTCGTCCTCCTGGACCTCGGACTGCCCGACACCGACGGCCTCGACGTCTGCAAGGCGCTGCGGGACCGCAGCCAGGTGCCGATCATCGTGATCAGCGCCCGCAGCGACGAGACGGACCGGGTGGTCGGGCTGGAGCTGGGCGCCGACGACTACGTCTCCAAGCCGTTCGGCGTGCGCGAGGTGATCGCCCGGATAAGGGCGGTGATGCGCCGGGTGCAGCCGCGCGCCGCCGACACGCCCGCCGCCGGCCCCGACCGCTACGGCCCCCGACTCACCGTCGACCGCAAGGCCGCGCGCGTCCACCTGGACGGCACGGAGGTGGCGCTGGCCCCCAAGGAGTACGACCTCCTCGCCTTCCTCACCGAGGAGCCGGGTGCCCTGATGTCGCGCGAGCAGATCATGGAAGCGGTCTGGGACGCGAACTGGTTCGGCCCGACGAAGACGCTCGACGTCCATGTGGCCGCGCTGCGGCGCAAGCTCGCCGGGGCGATCACCATCGAGGCCGTGCGGGGCGTGGGGTTCCGGCTCATCGTGAGCGAGGGCGCGACGGCCGTCGGCGGTGACGGCTCGGGCGGCACCAGCGGTGACGGCACCAGCGGTGACGGCACCGGCGGTGAGGGCTCGGGCGCGTCATGATCCGTCAGCTCATCCGCAGCTACGTGCTCCTCGTGGCTGTGGCGATCGCCCTGTTCACCGTGCCGGTGGCGTTCACGCTCACGGATCAGCTGCGGGGGGACACCGGCCAGGCGCTCAAGCGCGACGCCGAGACCATGGCCCAGCTGCTGGGGTCCGGTGACTCCGCGTCCTGCGCGGCCCTGGCGAAGATGGCGGGCGCCTATCCGCCCGACGAGGAGGAGGTCGAGGTCACCGCGACCAACCGGTGTGCGCGGGAGGGGCTGGAGGAACCCACGGAGGACGCGGCGCTGACCGAGGCCCTGGAGCACGGCAGGAGCACCGTCGACTGGGGCTCCGACTTCATCTGGGGCGACAACCTCGTGGTCACCGTCCCCGCCTTCGAGCGCTCACCGGACGGGAGGACCGAGACGGACGGCGTCGTCGGCGCCGTCCGTATCAAGTTCGCCACCGATGACCTCACGGCCCGGCTCTGGCAGATCTGGGGTTTCCGGGCGGCGCTGGCCGTCCTGGTACTCCTGGCGGCGGCGATCATCGGCGTGTTCGCCGCCCGGCGCCTGACCGCCCCGCTGCGCCAGCTGAACGAGATGGCCAGCAAGATGAGCGACGGTGATCTCACGGCCCGCTCCCCCGTGACGGGCCCCCAGGAGACACAGACCCTGGCGCGGACACTGAACCAGGCGGGCGAACGCCTGGACACACTGATCGCCTCGCAGCGGATCTTCGTCGCCGACGCCTCCCACCAACTCCGCACCCCCCTCACGGCGTTGCGGCTGTCCCTGGACAACATCGCGGACGGGGTGGACGACGAGTTCGTCCGGGAGGACGTGGAGCAGGCCACCGCCGAGGTGGTCCGGATGAGTCGCCTGGTCAACGGCCTGCTGGTACTGGCGCGGGCGGAGTCCAAGGTGACGGTGGCGGAACCGCTGTCCCTCCGGGAGATCATCCAGGAACGGCTCGACGTGTGGAGACCGGCCGCCGACGAGCGCGGAGTCACCATCACGCTCAGGGGGAGTGCCGACGGCCGGCCGCTTGTGCTGGCCAGTCCCGGCCATCTGGACCAGGTCCTGGACAACGTGCTCTCCAACGCCCTGGAGGTCTCGCCGGACGGTGCGACGATCACGGTCTCGGTGGAGACCCGGGGCGACGAGGTGGTGCTGTCGGTGCTGGACGAAGGGCCCGGTATGTCGGACGCCGAGAAGTCCCGCGCCTTCGACCGCTTCTGGCGCGGTCAGGGCCTCACCGGGAAGTCCGGTTCGGGCCTCGGTCTCGCCGTCGTCAAGCAACTCGTCACCGACGACAACGGGACCGTGGCCCTCAAGGACGCGCCCGGGGGCGGGTTGTGCGTCGCGCTCACGCTGCGCGCGGCGCGGCACGGGGGTGGCTGAGCCGGGAGAGGTGGCTCAGCCGGCCTCGGGTGGCTGAGCCGGGGGGTGGGTGCTCAGTCACGCTCGCGAGGACGGGTGCTCAGCCCTCGGGCATCGCCGACGAGTGGTGGTTCACGATCTTCCACACACCGTTCCGCTTCTCGTACTCGTAGGTGTAACGAGCCTCGACCACCCGCTTCTTGCCGGTCTTCGGGTCGGTGAGCGTGAAGGCGTAGGAGCCGGTGTCGATCGCGGAGTTGCCGTCCAGGACGTTGATGATCGTCTTGGTCTTCTTGCCGACCGGCTTGTTCTCCAGGAAGTGGTCGAAGTAGTCGACGATGCCGGCGCGGTTCGTGCGGATCTTGTTGGAGACGGTCGGCAGGAGGACCGCGTCCTTCGCGTAGCGGTCCGCGACCTTCTTGGAGTCACCGGTCTGCAGCGCCTTGTTCCAGCCGTCGAAGAGCGCCGCGATCTCCTTCTTGGAGGGTTTCTTCGGCGCGGCCTCGGCCCCGGCCATGCCGACACCGGCGGTGACCGTGCCGGCGGTGACCAGAGCGGTGGCGGTGACGATGGCGGCGCGTATCCGGTTCTTGCGGGTCATCGCGATCTCCTGTGCGGGTGTGGGGTGTTACTGCCTCCGCCTCGTGTGCGGTGGAAGTGACTCCAGATTCGCGTGACGCCGGTTAGGGGCCGTGCAGTGGACGTACAGGCCGCGGGCAAGGTTCGTACAGCATGTCCGGGAGGAACGGAACAGCGGTCGGCGCCGGGCGATCGGCGCAGGGGTCGGCCGCAGGTGGAGCGGCGTGAGGGCCGGACCGACGTCAGTCGGCGTCGTCCGGCGCGGGGGCGGCGGCAGCGAGGCGGCGCACGTTCCTGCCGATCTTCGAGTCGCCCAGCGACCGCAGGGAATCCTCGTTCACCCCGGCCGCCAACTCCTCGGCGTGTGCGTGCCGCCCTGCCCGGCGCAGCAGGACGACGTGGTAGGCGCGGACGAGGAGGGTAACGGGTGAGACGTCCCCCAGATCCCGGCGGGCCAGATCGACGGCCCGTGCCGACAGGTCGACGGCCCGTTGCCGGTCACCGCTCTCGGAGGCTGTCCGCGCCCGGTCCAGCAGCCACAGGGGGTCCTCCGGGTCGTCGTCCGTGGATCCGCTGAGGGACCACGCCTGGCGCCGCTCCGGCTCGGCGGGGGACTGCGCCGACGGCGTCCCGTTCGGCGCGCCCGGCGTGTTCTCGTCGGGCCGACGGTCCGCGCCCAGGGCCCACCGCGCCTGCGGGGCGTGCGCGAAGGTCGCCCCGAGCGCGTGCGCCCGGTCCTCCGCCTCCTCCAACGCGTCGGACAACTCGCTCCGCGCCCGGACCGTGTCCGGGTGGTCCGGGCCGAACAGACGCTCGCAGTCGGCCAGGATACGGAGCCTCAGGTCCAGGGCCCGGTCGACGTCCCCGGTCATCAGACAGCTCTCGGCCAGGGCCTCCCGAGCGAACTTGACGCCCTCGTCGTCGGGGTCGAGGGCGCGCAGCGCGGCCGCGAGCCCTCGCTCGCACAACGCCACGGCACGCGGACCGGGTTCGTTGACGACGAGCAGCAGACCGGCGCTGGTGAACAGGGTCGCGGTGTCCGGCGTGTCCTCCTCCTGCGGATACCGTGCCGCGAAGGCCTCCACGTGCGTCGCCCACACCCGTCCCTCGGGCCGGAGCACGGACCTCATGCCGGTGTCGTCCCCGTCCTGCCACCTCGGTTCGGCCAGGACCAGCACCTGGACGGCGACTCGACGACCGCCGGCGGTGTGGGCCTCGATCCGATGAGGGTCGCCGGGGTCGGTCGTCCGGGTCACGGCCTGCACCAACCGGTGCACCGAGATCGTCCCGTCCCCCAGGGTGATCATGCTGTGCGCGGCCAGCCGTCTGATCGCCTCGGTCGCCTCCAGCGGGTCACCCGGGAGTTCGACGTACCCGCGCGGAACGCCCTCCGAGCCCAGCCACGCGAGGATGTGCAGCAGCATCAGCGCCTTCGGCGTGTCCGCGAGCCGGTCCAGGGTCACGCGCCAGACCCGGGCGACAGTCCGCTCCGCGTCACCGCCCTCGGGGCCCGAGGCGTACAGGCTCGCGGGGCGCCGCGCGAGGAGGTCCCGGTACGCCCTGGGCGTGATCCCGGCCTCGCGGCAGTACGCGGCGGCCTGGTCGATGGCCAGGGGCAGACACCCCAGCTCGGCACAGAGTTCCTCGACGCCGTCCGTCGAGCCTTCGTAGATGGTCGTGAACAGTTCCACGGCTTCGTCGGGTGCGAGCACATCCAGGTCCAGCGTGCGCGCGATCCCTCGCCAACTCGTCGGCCCCCTCCGTGTGGTGATCAGGAAGCGGCCTCTCGGAGCCCGATCCAGCAGAGTCCTCACATCGGCAGGGTCGTCGACGTTGTCCAGGACGAGGAGCCAGCCGTCGTGGGCGGAGAGCCACTGGAGCGTGCGTTCCCGGAGGGCCACGTCGGGGAGGGTGCCGGCCAGCGCGGGTGTCAGGGCCCGGCCGAGATCGGCGAGCCCCGCGTCCAGTTGGGCCCGGGACTCGGCGGCGATCCACCAGACGGGGTTGACGTCGGCGCCCCGCCCGGCGGCCCACCGCGCCGCCAGCGTCGACTTGCCGACCCCGCCGAGCCCGTGCACGGTGTGCACCACGACCCCACCGGGCGCCTCGAACGCCTCGTCCAGGAGCGCGAGTTCACGCTCCCGCCCCACGAAATGCCCGGTCCGCCCGGGCAGATATCTCACGGGCCACATCACATCCCCGACCGTGAGCGCCTCGGCGGGCAGGACGGTGCCCTGTTCGACCTGGACCTGGGTGGCGAAATCACCGGTGGCCACCTGCCGGATATCCCGTCCGGCCGCGACGGCCCGCTCCCCGGACGCCTCCACCGAACGCCCGCCGGACGCCTCGTCCCCCGCCGACGCGTCTCTCACCGTTCGTCCCCCTCCCACACGACCCGTGAGACCCATCATGGCGGGGAGACGGTCAATCCACGTACTCCTTGAGGTGCTCGGTGTCGAGGCTGATGTTCACCGGGTCGGGCAGCTTGACCATGGCCCCGAAGGCGAACTTCTCCTCGTGCCGGTAACGCCCGCCCTCCGGCTGGTTGAACACGACGACCGAGCCGTCGTCGCGGTCGATGAGGAGGTAGACGGGGATGCCCGCGGCGGCGTAGCCGTCGGGCTTCTCGATCCTGTCTCGCTGGTTCGTGTCGGAGTCGTACGACGTGACCTCCACCGCCATCAGGGCACCGCCGCTCTCCGACCACTCCCCATGCCCTTTGAGACCCCCCACCGGCACGAGAACGCCGTCCGCGCGAGCACGCCCCTTGCGGTAACGCTCCGTCTTCAGACCGCTCTCCGCGTGGAGCCACAGGTCAGGGCGATGCTGCATGCACACCCGTTGCAGCCACGCGATCATCTCGCGATGGTTGCCGTCCGCCATGGGCTTGACCACGACCTTTCCGTTGATGAACTCCAGCCACACGGTCTCCGGGGCATGGCGTTCCAGCTCCTCGAACTCCTCGACGGACATCTGCGGCCGGTGCTCGGTCCTGGGGGTCATGGCGTCGCCTCCTCGACTCCATGGTGCCCTGACCGGCACGTCCTGGACGCTCATACGCCCCTCCCGTCCGCCGGGTCGCCGGCGAGATCCCTCCGGGTCATCACTTCCAGCGCCCCAGACGGCCCGCCCGGCGCAGCTCGTCCACCCGGGCCGTGACGTCCACGACCTCGTCGGCGCCGGGCAGACCACCGGCACGCGGGGCGGGGAGGAAGGTGTCCGGGACCGGCGTGTCCACCGACATCGGCCCGTCCGCCTCGATCTCGGCAAGACACTCGGGGCACAGCCCGTGCACGATCTCGACGGTCCGCTCGTCCGCGTCGCAGAGACCACAGGCCATGATCACGCGGGTCACACGAGCGCGCCGGGCCGCCTTCTGTCGCAGCTTGGCCTTCTTGGGACGCGGCGACGGGGTAGGGGGCATCTTCTGCTCCAATCGTTTGCGGGCGAATCCGCCCGGGTTGGTGACTTCCGACGGCAACCCGTCGGTCAGCGCCGTGGTGACGTCCTGCGGCGTCGCCCCTCGCGACAGCCACTGCGTGACCAGGGATTCGAGGGAGAGGCAGTCGGCTTCGGACAGCGGCATACGGGGATCGACGGAACGGATGTCGGCGAGGGTCTGGTACGCGGTGCTGGGCGCGTCCCCCGGAGCCGGGCTCGGGGCGATGCTTGGAGTCGGGGCCGGGGTCGGAGCCAGCTCTTCGGGGGTCTCGTCGGCGGGCTCGCCCTCCTCGACCCGGGCCAGCCCGGACCGGTAGTGCTCCGTGACGTCCCTGCCGTGGCGCTTCCGCGCGAACTCCGCCCACCACTCCACGGACCTGGGCGTGCGCGACCAGTACGTCCGCGTCACCCACCGCATGGAGCCTTCCTCGACGGTGATGTGCTCCCTGATCCAGCGCAGATGCCCGGCGCGCACGAGGCGGCCCGCCGACGTACGCACGGCTTGCTGGCCGTAGTGAGGGTGTTCTGCCGCGATCACCTTGTGGCCCATCGCGTGGCCGTCCTCAAGGTGGTCGATGAAGATGGCGATCTCGGCGTCGCGGGGGCTCAGGTGTGCGAAGTTCGGATCCGCGTGCGGGTCTTCGTCACCCACGGAGCGTTTTCCGTAACCCGTCTTGGCCATCGGGTGGGACGGGGAAGGCAGGGCAGCACTAGGCTGGGCGTAAGCCACGATCGAGTCGCTTTCGATCCGTAGGTCTAGGCCCTGGCACTGGTGTTGGCGCACCGGCCGGGGCCGATCTATGTGGTCAGATGCCGCGAACCTAGAGCGGCTTCACGTTCCGAAGCAAGTCGATCACGGAACGTCACCCTTTCGAGTTACGCCCCTTCAACTCACGTACGAGCTTGGTTGGTTGGGTTGGTTTTCAAGTCTTTCCCAGAGTCTTGGAAACCCATGGGAAGAGCTCGGGTCCCGGGGCTCAAGCTCCGGGCTGACCTGCAGCGATGAAGGCGGCCCAGGCGGGGGCGGGGAGGGTGAGGGTGGGACCGGTGGGGTTCTTCGAGTCGCGAACGTGGACCGTCAGGCGCGCGTGGGACAGAGCGACTTCGACGCAGTCGCCGCCCTCGTTGTCGCTGTGGCTCGACTTGAACCACGCCAGCTGATCACTCATCACTCGTCCACCATCCGCTCGATGAAACGGGCCGATTCAGCGAGGCTGAGGGCCTGCGCGCGGATCACGCTAAGCCACATGCGCCGGATCACGTACGTCGGCATCCCCGCCCTCGACGGCAACACGTATCCGCTGCGCTGGTACTCCGAGCCCAAGTTCCGTACGTGGAACCGGAGTCGTTGCTGACCGCTGTGACGGCGACGTTCCGTGGGGTAACCGACAGCCATGAGCGAAGTGCTGCTGACTGAGACTTTCCGTAGTGCGTCGGGGGCCGTGCGGTGGGGCACGATCGGGGAGGCCGGGCAGGAACCGGTCGTGCTCTGCCACGGCACCCCCTTCTCCTCCTACGTCTGGCGCGGCATCGCCCAGGCGCTGGCCGACACCGACCGGTACCAGGTGTTCGTGTGGGACATGCCCGGGTACGGCGAGTCGGACATGCACGCCGGTCAGGACGTGTCCCTGGCCGCGCAGGGACGGGTCTTCGCCGAGCTGCTGGCGCACTGGGGGCCGGACGAGCCCTTCGTGGTCGCGCACGACTTCGGCGGGGCGGTGTCCCTGCGGGCCCATCTGCTGCACGGGGCCCGCTACCGCGCGCTCGCCCTCGTGGACCCCGTGGCGCTCGCCCCGTGGGGTTCCCCCTCCTTCCGGCTGCTCGGCCGGCACGCGGAGGTGTTCGAGCAGCTGCCGCCCGCGCTGCACCGGGCCCTCGTACGGGAGTACGTCAGCTCCGCCAGCGGGCCGGGGCTGCACCCCACCGTCCTCGACCGGCTCGTCGAGCCGTGGCTCGGCGAACACGGGCAGCCCGCCTTCTACCGGCAGATCGCCCAGGCGGACCAAGCCCACACCGACGAGATCCAGGACCGGTACGGGCACATCGGCATCCCGGCGCTGGTGTGCTGGGGCGAGGAAGACGCCTGGATCCCGCTGGCGAAGGGACGCGAACTGGCCGACCGTATCCCGGGGGCACGGTTCGAGCCGATCTCGGGCGCCGGGCACCTCGTCCAGGAGGACACCCCCGCCGAACTCACCGCCGTATTGATGGATTTCCTGCAGGAGCAGTCGGCCGACCAGGCGGACGGCTAGAGCGTCCCCAGCGCCGGAGCGAACGCGATGAGGAGGGGGAGCAGGGCCAGGAGCCCGGCGGCCGTGGTGGTGGCCGCGCGGCGGACGCGGTCGAGGCGGGGCGGCGGCTCCAGCAGCCGCTCCACCCGGTCGCCCAGCAGACGGCGGGTGCTGGAGCAGCTCAACACGCCCCGGTGCTGGTTGAGTTCGATGAGGGCGAGGGCCGTGGTGAGGTGACCGCAGCGGCGCGATGCCGTGTCGTCGGCGGCGAGTTCGACGAGCCGGTGGGTCTGGTCGGCGAAGTGGGCGAAGAGGGGGATGCGCGGGAAGCCCGTGGCGAGGGCGGTGGAGAGGTGGAGCAGCCAGTCGTGACGGGCACGGGCGTGACCCAGTTCATGGGCGAGCACGGCGTCGAGCTGACGGTCGCTCAGCTTGCTCAACGCACCCGTGGTGACGACCAGTTGGGGCGGGGCACCCGGCATGAGCCACGCGTCGGGGTACTCGTCCTCCAGCACCAGCAGCGGCCCCTTCGCCTGCGGCAGGCCGGCCGGGAGATCGGGGGCCCGCTCCCGCAGGTGCGCACGGCGCAGCCGCCGCCGGCGCCGGGCCTCGACCAGCTCCCGGGCCAGCATCGCACCGCTCCAGGCCGCCCCCAGGGCCAGCACCAGCGTCAGTACGGCCGTCCAGGGCGGCGCCGCCGTGAGGTCGTACGCGGCGGTCACGGCCGGAGGCGCGGGGGCGAAGGCATGCGTCCGAACCGTCTCGAACACCGCCGCCGCGCCCAGCACGAGCGCCGCGAGACAGCTCAGCAGCGCCGCCGCCACCAGGCACTGCCACGTCCACAGCGCGACCACGGGTTCCCGCTCGGGCCACCTCGCCTTCCCCAGGGCACGGGGGCCCAGCACGGCGGCGGTCAGGGCCACGGCGGTGAGAAGGAGCAGGAGAGCGGTCACGTCACTGGGTCCGGTTCCTGGTCGGGGACGGGCGGGCCGTACACGAGCTGGGTGGTGCGCGGCTTCCACGGCCGGGGGACACGCTACCGGTGCGCGGGGCGGATGCCAGCCCCCAAGCGTTGCCGGTCCGCCGACGGTCAAGTGCCTGTCGACGCCGATCCGATGTCGCCGCCCGCCGCGATGGAACCACGGCCGGAAGCGGTCACGTCCGCGCCCGGCCCAGGGGTGCCGGAGGAGGGCGGGGCGGGGGCGGGCGAGGGTTGCTGCGGGGCGGTACCGCCGGTGGAGGCCGAGCCGATGCCGCCTCCGGCGGCGATCGCACCGGTACCGGACGCCTCGACCTTCCGCGGCGGGGGCGCGGGGGTGGGCGGGGCCGGCGGCGGCGCGGACGAGCCGCCGAACTGGGCGATGGCGGCGAGGACGAGGCCGACCACGCCCGCGGACCCACCGGCCACGCTCGCGATCTGATCGGCCGATCCCAGATCGACGAAGGCGAACCCGGCCAGCGTGACCACGCCCGCCCCCGCGATCCCCAGCCCGGCCCAAGCCCACGGCTTCAATGTCATGGGGGCATTGTGGCGAACGGCGGGTCGAAGGGGGAACCACCTGGCTCCCCCGGCCCCTGAGGCGGGCGAGCCTTGCAGCGGGCGGGGGCGGTGGGGCTACTTGACCTTGCGGCCCAACCCCAGCGGCCCCGCGATCTCCTCCGCCATGACCTTGCCCGCCTCGAACTCCAGGGTCTCGTCGCCCATCAGTTCCTGGTCGGTGTCGAGACCGTCCAGCTCGGCGAGGGGCTGGTTCAGGCGGACGTGCGCCACGAGGGACTGCAGGGCCCGCAGGGTCGCCGACGCCGTGGAGCCCCAGTTGGAGAAGTAGGAGAACTGCCACCACCACAGCGCCTCGGTGGTGCGGCCCGCGCGGTAGTGGACCATGCCGTGACGCAGGTCGGCGATGACGTCGGCGAGGTCGTCGGAGATCCGGGCCGGGACCGGCGCCTTGCGGGGCTCGTAGGGGTCGAAGACCTCGGAGTAGACGTCGACCGGGTCGAGCATCAGGGCGAGGCGTTCGCGCAGCTCGTCCACGTCCGGCTCGAAACCGGGGTCGGGCTCGTAGCGCTCGTCGGGCACGATGTCCTCGTGCGCGCCGAGGCGACCGCCGGCCAGCAGCAGCTGGGAGACCTCCAGCAGCAGGAACGGGACGGCGGAGTCCGGCTCGTCGCCCTTGGCCACCTCGGTGACCGCGACGAGGAAACTCTCGATCTGGTCCGCGATCTGAACCGCGAAGTCGTCCGGGTTCAGGTCCGTCGCGTGCAGCGTGGCGTCAGACATCCAGCAATCGTCTCCCCTCGAAGGCGCGGCCGAGGGTCACCTCGTCCGCGTATTCCAGGTCGCCGCCCACCGGGAGGCCGCTGGCCAGGCGGGTGACCTTGAGGCCCATGGGTTTGATCATGCGGGCGAGGTACGTGGCCGTGGCCTCGCCTTCCAGGTTCGGGTCCGTGGCCAGGATCAGCTCGGTGACCGTGCCGTCGGCCAGGCGGGCCAGCAGCTCCCGTATGCGCAGGTCGTCCGGGCCGACGCCCTCGATCGGGCTGATCGCGCCGCCGAGGACGTGGTACTTGCCCCGGAACTCGCGGGTGCGCTCGATCGCGACGACGTCCTTCGGTTCCTCCACGACACAGATGACGGCCAGGTCGCGGCGCGGGTCGCGGCAGATGTGGCACAGCTCCTCCTGCGCCACGTTGCCGCAGGTCGCGCAGAAACGGACCTTCGCCTTCACTTCGAGGAGGGCCTGCGCGAGCCGTCGTACGTCCGTGGGCTCCGCCTGCAGGATGTGGAAGGCGATCCGCTGCGCGCTCTTGGGACCGACGCCGGGCAGCCGCCCCAGCTCGTCGATGAGGTCCTGGACCACGCCTTCGTACACGGACTGCCGTCCTTCCTGGTGTCTTTCAGTACGTACCGTAGTCGGCCGCCGCCGCTCCGAGGAAGGCGGTACCGGACACGGATGGGCTCGCCGGGGGGTTGCGGGCGAGTTCTGCGGAGTTCGGAGGTGTCGGGAGGAGTTCGGCGGAAAGGTCGCGCCGGGGGCGCGGAGAGGGGTGGGCGGGGGGGCGGCCGAGGAGCCCGGCTCAGAAGGGCAGGCCGGGGATGCCCGAACCGCCGCCGAGGCCCTGGGCGAGGGGGCCCAGTTTCTGCTGCTGGAGGGTCTGGGCGTTCTCGTTGGCCGCCTGGACGGCCGCGACGATCAGGTCGGCGAGGGTCTCGGTGTCCTCCGGGTCCACCGCCTTGGGGTCGATCTTCAGGGCGCGCAGTTCGCCGGAGCCGTTGACGGTGGCCCGCACCAGGCCGCCGCCCGCCTGACCGTCGACCTCCGTGCGCGCGAGCTCCTCCTGTGCCCTCGCCAGGTCCTGCTGCATCTTCTGGGCCTGCTGGAGCAGCTGCTGCATGTTGGGCTGGCCACCACCGGGGATCACGTTCAGCTCCCTCGCACGAGTACTTGCGGAGGCCCGCGGGGACGGTTCTACGGACGCCCCCGGGGACCTTCTTGCGGTCGCAACGAGCCTACGTGGTCGGCACGGCCTCTGCCGCGCCACTCTTTCGAGTGAGTCGGCGGGGATTCGTATATCCGATCAAGGGCATCTTCCAGGGGATAAGCGGCGAAAACACCATCTTCGCCACCCATTGGGCGGTAGGAAGGGGTCCGGCCGCGTCAGGGTGGTGCGTGAGCGCCGTACGTACGTAGGGAGTGCCGGGTGAGCCAGCCGGAGATGCAGCCCGAGGGGGGACCCCAGGACGGGCGGGGTGAGGGGTCCGGGCTGTGGGCGGAGCCGTGGACGGCCGCGACCGGACCGTGGGTGGGGGAACTGGCCGGACGGCCGTTCCCGCAGGGGGACTGGGGGGCGCCGGCGGAGCGGCTGGAGGAGCTGTACCAGTGGGTCGAGCGGGCGGCGCTGGAGACCGCGTCGTGGTATCTCGCGGACCGGGTGTGGAAACGCCTCGCGGCACGGGTGCTGCGGGTCGGGGCGGCGACGGGCGCGCTCGTCGGGGCCGCGCTGCCGTTGCTCGACCTCACCGGGGCGGTGGGCGGAGCGGCCCCCTGGGGGTATCTCGCGCTGCTGTCCTGTGTGGCGTGCGTGGCGGTGGATCGGTTCTTCGGGGTCACCTCCGGGTGGATGCGGGACGTCGCCACGGCCCAGGCGGTGCAGCGGCGGTTGCAGATGCTGCGGTTCGACTGGGCGTCGGAGAGCGCGCGGGAGGTGCTGGGGCCGGCGGAGGGGACGGCCGGGGAGGCCGCCGAGCGGTGTCTCGGGGTGCTGCGGCGGTTCTCCGAGGACATCACGGAGCTGGTGCGGGCCGAGACGGTGGACTGGATGGTGGAGTTCCGGGCGGGGGCGGCGCCGTCGGGGTTGCGGGTGGAGGGATCCGTGGGGCGGCCGGAGGGGGTGGCGAACGGGCGGGTGCCGTTGCCTCCGGGTGCTCGGCCGAACATGCCACGACAGCGGCCGCCGGAGGCTCGGTAGGGGCGGCGGGGGTGAGCAAACCCCTACCCGCCTGGGCTGAACCCCTTCGGCCCCCGTCCGCGGGTCCGTGGGGGCTGGTCGCGCAGTTCCCCGCGCCCCTGAAAAGAGCGGGGCTGCGCCCCGGGGTTTCAGGCCCGCACGGCCCTGAAACCCCACCGAGCCCGCACCCGCCGACGCACCCCGAACCTCTCAGCCGGCCTTGGAGTACGTCACCGACTTGCCCGCCGTGTCGACGCGCCGCAACTGTCCGTCGGGCAGGAGGGTGACGGTCGTGGCGGCGCCGGGGGAACAGGACTCGGCCGGTTCACCGGTGGTGACGGTGGAGGGGCCGATCTGCAGCGGACCGTCGTCGTCCGGTTCGTCCGTCAGCGCCGCCTCGAACACGCAGTGGTACGTTCCGCCGCCTTCGAGCGGGCCGTCCGCCGTGAGCGAGAGCACCGTGTCGCCCACCTCGCCCTGCTGGATGACGAGTTGGCGGGTGTCCGCGCCGTCGGAGCCGTCGAGGGTGGCGTTCCAGGTGCCGAGGAAGTCCGCCGGGATCGTGCCGGCGTCCGGCGACTCGGTGGTCGGGTCCGGCGAGGTCACGGGGTCCGTGGGCTCGTCGGCCGTCGGCCCCGGCGTCTCGGGCCCGCTCGTCTTCGTACCACCCTTGGCGTCGTCCTCCTCGCCGTCGCCGCCCTTCTTCATCAGCGTGTACACCGAGCCGCCCGCCCCGAGGGCGACCACCAGCGCGACGGCGACGAGCAGCACGGAGCCGCGTCTGCTCCCACGCTCCGGTTCGGGCACCGATCCGTGGAGGGGCTCCGGCCCGTACGGCGGAGTCGCGCCCAGCCCCGCCCCGTACGGGGCCTGCGGCCCGCTCTGCGGGTACCCGTATGCGGGCTGCGGGTAGCCGTAGGCGGGTCCGTGTGGGGCGGGGCGCTGGCCGTAGCCACCGGCGGGCTGCTGGGTGTACGGCTGCGGGAAGCCGTAGCCGGCGGGCGCGGGCCCCGGGTTGTAGCCACCGGGTGCCGTGGCGGGCCCGGGTGGGGCGGCCGGCGGCGTGGTCGGCAGAGGGGGCTGTACGGCGGGGGCTCCCGCGATCCGTGTCGGCATCCGGTCCAACGGCTCCCCGCCCGGCGCCCCCTGCGGAGGCGGCACGGCGCCCTCGGGCGGGGCGGCGGGGTGGTCGGCCGGAGAACCGGGGGCCCCGGGAGCTGCCGCCGCCCCAGCCGGCCCGCCCGCGTGCGGGGACGCGGAAGCACCCGACGCGGCTCCCGAACCACCGTACGGAGAATGCGGATCACCCAGCGGGTACACGGGCGGAGTCGACGGCGGCCCGGCGGCCCCGGCCGGGGTCACGGACGCGTGACCGGCCGACGGCGTACCGGCCGACGGCGACTGCTGCGCAGCGGCACCGCCCGCCAGGTTCGCGGCGGCCTCCGACGGGCTCGCCGACGGACCCGAGGGCGGAGCGGACGGTGCGGCCGCGGGCGGGGTCGACGGCGGAGTGGGGAAGCTCGGGGACTGGCGGCCCGGCGCCCCCGGGCGCGGGCCCTCGGCGAGCGCGGACGCCGAGCCGGCGGAAGCCTCTGCGGCAGGCTGCCCCGATCGACCAGATTCCCCGGGTCCCCCCGGCTGCCCCGGCTCCCCGTTCTCCTCCGGATCCTCGGCCTCCAGCAACCGCACCGCGTGCCGCCCCAGTTGGGCGACCAGCGCGCTCGGCAGCCACGGGTCGCGGGAGCGGCCGGCGAAGACCGTGTCCTCGGCGCCGGTGCGCTGGAGGATCTGGGCCAGGGTGGGACGCGCGGCGGGGTCCTTGCGCAGGCAGTCGCGGACGATGTCGTAGAGCCCCTCCGGCAGCCCGTCCAGGTCCGGTTCCTCCTGGGCGATGCGGTACATCAGCGCGTGGACACCGGAGTTGGCGGCGCCGAACGGCAGGTTGCCCGTGGCGGCGTAGGCGAGGACGGAGCCGAGGCAGAAGATGTCGCAGGCGGGGGTGACGCGGTCGCCGCGCACCTGTTCGGGCGCCATGAAACCCGGCGACCCGACGAGCGCGCCGGTGCGCGTCAGCCCGCCGTCCGTGACGGTCTCCAGCGCCCGCGCGATCCCGAAGTCGATGACGCGCGGCCCGTCGATGGTCACCAGCACGTTGGACGGCTTGAGGTCCCGGTGGATGAGCCCGGCCGCGTGGATGTCCTCCAGCGCGTGCGCGAGCCCGGCCGCGAGGATGCGTACGGATCGCTCGGGCAGCGCCCCGTGGTCACGCCCCACCACGGCCTGGAGGGAGGGCCCGGCGACATACCCGGTGGCGACCCACGGGATCCCCGCCTCGGTGTCCGCGTCCAGTACCGGCGCGGTCCAGTACCCGCCGACCTGCCGCGCGGCCCGCACCTCCTGCCGGAACCGGGCCCGGAACTCCTCCTGCTCCGCCAGCTCCTTCCGGACCAGCTTGACGGCGACGGTACGGCCCCGCTCGGACCGGGCCAGGTACACGTTCCCCATGCCGCCGGCACCCAGCCGAGCGAGCAGCCGGTACGCCCCGATCCGTTGCGGATCCCCGGGCCCGAGCTTCTCCATGGCCACCGTCCCCCCGATTCCCCGTGCCGCCCCCGCCGCGCCCGTGGACGCGTGCACGTATCCGTGTCTCCGTGTGCGTGTACGTACGGGTACGTCGGCTACGTCGGCAACCTCATCAACGTCGTCTACGTCGCGTACGTGCGCAACGGACCGATCGTAGTGCGGCAGTGCGGGGAGGCGGATGGGGCGGTGTCTACGGTTCCGTAACAGCGTCCGGGTCCGCCGCGAGGTCGTCCAGGACCGCCGACAGCCTTTCCAGCGCCCGCACGGTCGCCGCGAACTCCTCCTCCCCCAGCGCCTGGGCGAGCCGGGCGGCCAGGGCCGCGTGGCCCGGGTCGATCCGCTCGATCGCGGCGCGGCCGGCGGGGGTCGGCGTGAGGAGTTTGGCGCGACGGTGGGCCGGGTTCGGCAGGTACGCGGCGAGCCCTCGGCCGACGAGGAGATCGGCGACCCGCTGGACGCTCTGCCGGGTGATGCCCATGGCGCGGGCGACCCCGGCGACCGGCAGCGGTTCGGGCAGCACCGCGCCGAGCACCTGCCACCAGGCGGCCGTGAGCCCGGCCGGGCCCGCCAACTCGTCGGCCACGGAGAGGAACTGGCCGTTGAGGCGGAAGACGCCGAGGGCGGCGCGGCTGAGGAGGTCCTGCTGCTCGCGGCTCACCGGGCCGCCGCCTCCAGCACGGCGTAGGCCTGCGCGTCGGAGTCGTGGAAGAGGCGGTACCAGGCGTCGAGGACCTCGCCCTCGTAGACGCCGAGGAGGCGGAGGACCTCGCGGGCGAAGGCGACGGGTTCGGTGGGGCCGGCGGTGACGAGCAGCCCGGAGCCGTCGGTGACGGCGTCCGCGTCGACGTACCGCTCGGCGCCGCCGTATCCGGTGGCCGCGAGGTAGAAGGGGGCCGCGCTGGTGTGGTCCCGGTCGTCCAGCAGCCCTTCGCGGGCGAGACCGGCGGTCGCGCCGCAGATCGCGGCGACGGGCACGCCGGCCGCGAGGAACTCCCGCGCCTTCCGGGCGAACGGCGCGAGCGTGTCTCCGGTGTCCCACAGGTCGGCACCGGTGAGCACGAGCAGCGAGCTGTCCTCGGGCCGCAGCCCTTCCAGCGCGGAGTCCGGCTGGATCCGCACCCCCGCGATCGTCCGTACGGCGTCGGTCCCCTCGCCGACCGTCCGGACCTCGTACCCACCCCGAGCGAGCCACGCGGTGGCGTGCCCCGTCTCCCAGTCGGCGTAGGTGTCGTACACGGCGAGATGAACAGGCTTCCGATTACTCATGACAGCATCCTGACATTGCGACAGCATGCTGTCAATAAGGTTGAGTGCCGACTGCAGGTGAGTGGGGCTTCTCGCGCAGTTCCCCGCGCCCCTGACAGACCAGGCCCCCGGCGCCCTGAAAGGCGACCGGCGACGGGGCCTGAAAAGCACGGGGCGCAGCCCCTGCTTTTCAGGGGCGCGGGGAACCGCGCGACCAGCCCCCACCGGACGGACGCATGGGGGTCGAAGGGGCGCAGCCCCTTGAGGACGGGACGGGTAGGGGCGGAGGGGGCGACAGACTGTCGTGCCCGACCGACCCCACACAGACACAAAGCCAATGTCCCCCAGCCACCCCCCACCCCTACCCTCGCCCCCATGACCCCTCGCCCCAACCCCCGGACCGGCGCCCAGGTGAAGGCCACGGACCGCGCGCACGTCTTCCACTCCTGGTCCGCGCAGGAACTCATCGACCCCCTCCCCGTCGCCGGCGCGGAGGGCTCCTACTTCTGGGACTACGACGGCAACCGCTACCTCGACTTCACCAGCGGCCTCGTCTACACGAACATCGGCTATCAGCACCCCAAGGTCGTCGCGGCCATCCAGCAGCAGGCCGCCACGATGACGACCTTCGCCCCGGCGTTCGCGATCGAGGCCCGCTCCGAGGCCGCCCGGCTCATCGCGGAACGCACCCCCGGCGACCTGGACAAGATCTTCTTCACCAATGGCGGCGCCGACGCGGTCGAGCACGCCACCCGCATGGCCCGTCTGCACACCGGCCGCCCCAAGGTCCTCGCCGCGTACCGCTCGTACCACGGCGGCACCCAACAGGCCGTGAACCTCACGGGCGACCCCCGCCGCTGGGCCTCCGACACCGGCACGGCGGGCGTCGTGCACTTCTGGGCGCCGTTCCTCTACCGCACCCGTTTCCACGCGGAGACGGAGGAGCAGGAGTGCGCCCGCGCGCTGGAGCACCTGGAGACGACGATCACCTTCGAGGGGCCGTCGACGATCGCCGCGATCATCCTGGAGACCGTCCCGGGCACGGCCGGGATCATGGTCCCGCCGCCGGACTATCTGGCCGGGGTCAGGGAACTGTGCGACAAGTACGGGATCGTGTTCGTCCTCGACGAGGTCATGGCGGGCTTCGGGCGGACCGGCACCTGGTTCGCGGCGGACCTCTTCGACGTCGTGCCCGACCTGATGACCTTCGCCAAGGGCGTGAACTCCGGCTACGTCCCCCTCGGCGGGGTCGCCATCTCCCCCGCGATCGCCGAGACCTTCGCCCGCCGCCCCTACCCCGGCGGTCTCACGTACTCCGGCCACCCGCTGGCCTGCGCCGCCGCCGTCGCGACGATCGGCGTCATGGAGGAGGAGGGCGTCGTCACCCACGCTGCCTCCCTCGGTGCCACCCTCGTCGGGCCCGCCCTCCGCGACCTGGCCGACCGGCACCCCTCCGTGGGCGAGGTGCGCGGCACCGGCATGTTCTGGGCGCTGGAGCTGGTGCGGAACAAGGAGACCCGCGAACCCCTCGTCCCCTACAACGCCACCGGTGAGGCGAACGCCCCCATGCTCGCCTTCGGCGCGGCCGCCAAGGCGGGCGGCCTGTGGCCCTTCATCAACATGAACCGCACCCACGTCGTGCCCCCGTGCAACATCACCGAGGCCGAGGCCAAGGAGGGTCTCGCCGCCCTGGACGCGGCCCTGTCCGTGGCGGACGAGTACACCGTGTGACGCCGTGACGGGCGGCGGTGCCGGGCGGAAGGGCGAAAACCCACCCCCCGAACCCGAACGCGTAAGGTGACGTGCTCGTAAGAGAACACGAGAAGAGAACTCGGAAGAGAACTCAGAGCACGCACAGGACGCGTACGCGTACGCGGATGGGGGGCCCAGACCACGATGCCCGGCACCGGCGGCGGCAATGGCGCCGTGACCCGCAGCACACTGCGGCAGCAGCTCGCGGACGCGCTCCGTGACGAGGTGCTGGCCGGCAGACTCAAGCCCGGGCAGGAGTTCACCGTCAAGGAGATCGCCGAGCAGTACGGCGTCTCGGCGACGCCCGTGCGCGAGGCGCTGGTGGACCTGTCCGCGCAGGGGCTGCTGGACGCCGTGCAGCACCGGGGTTTCGAGGTCCGCGCGTACTCGGTGGCCGACTACCGGAACATGGTCGAGGCCCGCATCCTGGTCGCCGACGGCATGTTCCGGCGGCTCGGCGACCGCAAGGTCGACCCGCGTACGGCGGCCGCGCTCGCCGGGGTCCGGCGGCGCGGCGAGGAGGCGCGGCGGGCCGCGACCGCCGGGGACCTGGACATCCTCATCGGCTACGACCTGCGGTTCTGGCGCGAGTTGAGCGCCCTGTTCGGCAACCCGTACCTCACCGACTTCCTGCACCGGCTGCGCGTGCAGTCCTGGGTGTGCGCGGTGCAGTACCTGCGGCAGGGCAGCGACGGGACGGACGACCTCAAGGGCCGGCTGTGGGCCGACCACACCGATCTCGTCGACGCCCTCAGCCGCCGGGACGCGCAGAGCGCGCAGGAGATCATCGCCGGTTACGACGAGCAGTCCCTGATGCTTGTGGAACGACTGGCGGACGGATGAGCACGACCCCGAAAACGGGCGGCGGACGGATGGGCACGACCCCGAAAACGGGCGGCGGACGGATGGGCACGGCCCCGAAGACGGGCGGCGGGCAGCTGAGCGTCGACCTCTCCGTGGTCGTCCCCGCCTACAACGAGCAGGACCGCCTCGCCCCCACGCTCGACGCGATCATCGGTCATCTCTCGGCGACCGAGGCCGCCGCCCGCTGGGAGATCATCGTCGTCGACGACGGGTCGTCCGACGCGACGGCCGAGGTCGTGGCCGCCGTCACCGCCCGCGACGCCCGGGTGCAGCTGGTCTCCGGCGGGCCCCGCAACCGGGGCAAGGGGCACGCCCTGCGGCTCGGTGTCCTCGCCTCGCACGGCCGCCGGGTGCTGCTCACGGACGCCGATCTCTCCGCGCCCATCGACGAGTTGGAGCGGCTCGACAAGGCGCTCTCCGACGGCCACACGGCGGCGATAGGCTCGCGCGAGGCGCCCGGCGCCAGCATCGAGCGCCACCAGCACCGGCTGCGCGAGACGCTCGGCCGGGCCGGCAACTTCCTGATACGCGGCGTCGCGGTGCCCGGCATCCGCGACACCCAGTGCGGCTTCAAGCTGTTCGACGGCGACCGTGCCCGCGAGGCGTTCGCCGCCTCCCGACTCGACGGGTTCGGGATCGACGTGGAGATCCTGCGGTACTTCCACCGCAGCGGCTGGCCCGTCGCCGAGGTCCCCGTCCGCTGGTCCCACCAGCCCGGTTCGAAGATCCGCCCCAGTGACTACGCCCGGGTCCTGGGCGAACTCGCCGCCCTGCGGGCCCGTTCCGTCCGCCGGGCCGACATCCTCGCGGTGCTCGGCTTCCTCCTGATGGCGGTGACGCTCTACATCGGCCGGTGGATCGACCCGAACGGCCGCTACCTCCCCGACTCCCTCCAGGACCAGAACCAGTGGGAGTGGTTCTTCGCGGTGACGGCCGACAACCTCGTGCACTTCCGCAACCCGCTCTTCACCACCTTCCAGGGCTTCCCCGACGGCGTGAACCTGATGGCCAACACGGTCATGCTCGGCCTGTCGGTGCCCTTCGCTCCCGTCACGCTCCTCCTCGGCCCGGCGGTCTCGCTCGCCCTGGTCATGACCCTGGGCCTGGCCGCCACGGCAGCCGCCTGGTACTGGCTGATCGTCAAACGGGTCGTACGGCACCGGGGCGCGGCCTTCGCCGGAGCGGCCCTCGCCGCGTTCGCGCCGCCTATGGTCAGCCACGCCAACGCGCACCCGAACTTCGTCGTCCTGTTCATGCTCCCGCTGATCGTCGACCGGGCGCTGCGCCTGTGCACGGGCGCCCGGACCCGCCGGGACGGGATCGTGCTCGGCCTGATGGCGGCCTACCAGGTATTCCTCGGCGAGGAGCCGCTCCTCCTCGCCGCCATGGGCATGCTGCTGTTCGCCGTCGCGTACGGCCTGGTCCGCCGGGACGTGGCCCGCGACTCCTGGCGCCCGCTGCTCAAGGGCCTCGGCATCGCGGTCGTCGTGGCCCTCCCCCTGGTCACCTTCCCGCTCTCCTGGCAGTTCTTCGGCCCGCAGAGCTACGGCAACATCGCGCACGGCGCGAACTCCGGCAACAGCCCGCTCGCGCTCCTCTCCTTCGCCGAGCGCTCCCTCCTCGCGGGCGACCGCGACCGCGCGGACGCGCTCTCCCTCAACATCACCGAGCAGAACGCCTTCTACGGCTGGCCCCTGGTCCTGCTGGCCCTCGGCATCGTCGTACGGCTGTGGGAGCGCCCCCTGGTGAAGGCGCTCGCCGCCACCGCCTTCGCCGCCGCCGTGCTCTCCCTCGGCCCCGAGATCCGCCTCCCGCAGACGGACCTCGTCCTGCCCGGCCCATGGGCGCTGCTGGCCGAGAAGCCGCTCTTCGAGTCGGTCATCGAGGGCCGGGTGGCGATGATCTGCGCCCCGGTGCTGGGCATGCTGCTGGCGATCGCCTGCGAACGCCTGGCGGCGACCCCCGCCCTCGGCACGCGCTACGTCGGATTCCTTGCGGTGACCCTCGCCCTGCTGCCGATCCTCCCGGCCCCGCTGAAGTCCGTGGACCGCGCCGAGGTCCCGGCGTTCTTCGCGGACGGCACGTGGCGGTCGTACGTCGACGCCTCGGCCGGCGAGACCCTGGTGCCGGTACCCCTGCCGGACCCGGGCAACGCGGAGGCGCTGCACTGGCAGACCACGGCGGACTTCGGGTTCCGGATGCCCGGCGGCTACTTCAACGGCCCGTTCGGCGAGGACCGCGTCGGCATCTACGGTGCCGTCCCCCGCCACACCTCCAACCTGCTGCGTGACGTCCGCTACACCGGCAAGCTCCCGGTGATCGGGGAGAACTGGCAGGCGCAGGCGCGCAGGGACTTCGCGTACTGGCACGCGGGCGCGCTGGTCCTGCGCCCGCAGCCGTACGACGAGCAGCTGCGGGAGGCCGTGGACAAGCTGGTCGGCCGGCCCGGGAGGTGGGTGGCCGGAGTGTGGGTATGGGACCTGCACGAAGGGGACTGAAGACGCGTTGAGCGACTACGCTTCCCTGACCACTGTGTGCCGTACGCGAACGTATGCCTACCGTGCGTGTGCGTGCCGGATGACCGAGGAGTTCTCTTTTGGCCTGTGACCTCTGGTTGGTCCCGCTCGTCGACGTGCTGTGCCACACGCCCGACAACCCCTTCGCCGAGGAACTCGCGCTCTACAACAAGCTGCTGGGCGAGGCCGGGCTGCCACCGGTCCCCGTGTACCAGTACATGCCGGGGCTGACCGGGGAGGTCGCCCCCGTCGCGGGTTTCGACTACGACGCGCTGCATTTCCTGCGCCGCGCCTATCTGTTGCAGGCGTGCGGGCTCGCGGTGACCCCGGTGGACGCGCTGGGCGGGGACTACGAGCAGCTCCTGGAGATGTTCGAGGGCACGGCCCAGCAGTCGCACCTGGTGTGGCACTACGACCACGCGGGCGCCTACGTCCCCGTCGACTTCCCGCAGCCCCTCGCCAGCGACGAACTCCTCGCCGGCGGCGGCCCCCTGGGCTCCTCCCAGGGCCTGCTGAGGGAACTGGAGTTCGTGGCTCCGGCCATCGGCATCGACCCGGCGAACCCGCCGGCCCCGCCCGAGGCGCCGCTCGCGCCCACGGAGTTGGAGGAACCGGCCGTCCCGGCGCCCTACGACCCCAGCCCGTTCGCCCGTGAACGGCACGTCTGGCTGGGCCTGCACGCGGCGACGACCCGCAGCCTGGCACAGGGCTCGATGATCGTCTTCAGCTGAGCCCGGTTCTCGACGACCGGCGCTCAGCGCCCCAGGGCCGCGAGGCCTTTCTGCATGTCCTCCGCGTTCATGACCGGGGTGTACGTGACCTCGGCACCCATTTCGAGGAAGAACGGCTCGGCGATGGCGGGCATCTGCGAGCTGTCCTGCATGTCGAAGACCAGGTAACAGGTCCGCTGCCCACCGTCGGCGGTGAAGTACGCGGCCTCCGGCTTCACCTGCTCCATGGAGGCCTGCATCAGCTTCCCCAGAGTCCCGTTCCGGATGGCCTCGTTGGACTTCTCGGTGTCGAGCCGAGCCTTGAGCATCATGCGCATCGCAGTCACTTCCTCAGTCCGCCCGATATGCACACATTCGCGCACTTTTTCAGGATAGGCCCGCCACGCCCAACGTGTTCACTCGCCGACTGTGACTGACCCCTGCCCCTGTGCGAAGATCCGCGCACGGCCGCCGACAGCGAACCCGGCGGATTCGGGATTGGCGGAAGGAAGCGCCTGACCATGGATCGGCTGAGTCCCGATGCCCCCGTGATCTTAGGGTCCTACCGTCTGCTGTCTCTGCTCGGAAAGGGCGGTATGGGACGTGTATATCTGGCGCGGCCGGACAATTGCGGCCCCGACACCGCGCCCGTAGCGGTCAAGCTCATCCGAGCCGATCTCACGGACCCTGCCGACAAGCAGTCCTTCCGCCGCAGATTCAGCCGTGAGGTCGCCGCCGCCCGCAAGGTGAACGGTGAGTGGACCGCCCGCGTCCTTGACGCCGACACCTCTGCGGACGTGCCGTGGGTGGCCACCGAGTACGTACGCGGCCCATCCTTGCGGGCGGTCGTAGCGGGCGACTTCGGCGCGCTCCCCTCCGCCTCCGTACTCGTCCTCGCCGACCGGCTGGCACTCGCACTGCGCGCCATCCACCAAGCCGGACTGATCCACCGGGACCTCAAACCGTCCAACATCCTGCTCACCGTCGACGGCCCGCGCGTCATCGACTTCGGCATCGCGCACTCTATGGACGCATCCCTCGAAAGCACCCTGACCCGCACCGGTTCCCTCATCGGAACACCCGAGTTCATGTCGCCCGAGCAGGTCCGCGGTGAACGCGTCACCCCGGCGTCCGACATCTTCTCGCTGGGCAGCGTGATCGCCTACGCCGCCACCGGCCATTCCCCGTTCCGGGGTGAGGAGAGCCAGGTCCACGCGCTGATGTTCCGCATCGCCTACGAGGACCCGGACCTCACCGAGCTACCCGAGTCCATCGAGGAACTCGTACGGGCGTGCCTGGCCAAGGACCCCACCGACCGCCCGACGGTCCCCGAGATCCTGGCGCACACCCGCCATGCCCCGGCCGGTGCCTGGCTCCCCGATGTTCTGCTGACCCGCCTCGACCGGGTGGCCGCACGCCCCCTGCTCAGGCCTCCGATGTCCTTGGCGTCACCGCCCGAAACGTCCGAGCCGGCCGACACCTGCGACGAGCCAGAATTTCTCGATTTCCCCGACCCGTTCCCAGAGCCCTCTGAAGCCCTTGATCCTGCGGCCCGCCACGATCCGCTGAACGCGCCCGAGTCGGGAATCAAGCCACCCGCGGTTCGTCATCAGCCGCTCCCGCGTCGGACGGTGGTCGGACGACGCCTCGTCGCCGTGGCAGTGGCTGTGGCCGGAGCGCTGTCGACAGCATTGGGGGTGTGGGTGGCAACGCCCGCTGTGGGGATGTTCATGGAAGGCGGCGACGCGGACGGTGCGGACCAGGTGTCGGAGGACCCACCGGAGGGCGTCTCTCTGAGCGGGGCGGAGATCCTCGACCGTGGGGGAGCGTGGAGCATGGGTGTGTATGAACTCGGCGGTCAGAAACCCTACGTGCTGAGCATCGACTTGGCAGACGCCCGCCGCCCCCGCTATATCGCCGCGACCTCCCACGCCGTTTGCTCAGGCAGGTTCGGAGGGATCGACGTCACCAAGACGGCCCTGCTTCTGTCCCGTCCCACCCAGCAGCCAATCCTGCCGAAAGACCTGTCGGCAGACCGGTGCCCGAGAGTGCTGGACCTGCATCTGAGTGCCGAGGCCAAGAACCAGGACACACTGACCTGGAAACGGTGGGGCATCACCCCGTTCTCACTGGGGAGAGTTTCCTCACCGGGAACCCCCATTCCGGCCCGTTTCCTCGGAACCCGCAAGAAATCGGAGGGCTGGACGGTGACCGTGCATCATGGCACGGTCGGCTCAATTGCCGTATCCGGCATCCGCGACGCGGAGGGGCGTCACTGCGTCATGTCCGCCGTGGTCATGAACACAACTGCAGAGTTCTTGAGGGCTTCCCCCGCCCAGCTCGACCCCAAGCGCTCGGACGCCGGCTGCGAGGTCCCTCGCAGCGCCGGGTTCGAGTACATCTCCTGAAGGACCACGCAGCACGCAGCAGGCGCTCACCTCAGCGGTCAGTCGTCAGGGCGTCTGTCAGCGCCTTCCTGATCAGTCGTAGCTTGGCGAGCTGGCGGTGCCGTACGGCCATCTTCTCGTGCAGGTCCGACAGTTGGCGGCCGAGCTCCTCCTGTTGCCTGAGGCCGGGCAACTCCATCTCCACGTCGAGCACACGTCCGGCGCTGAGGAGCGTGAGGTCATGCTGCGTCCTCGTCCGACCCACCTCGAAGATTCGCTCCTGGGCGTGCGGCAGACCCAACCAGGCCGACAGGTAGTGAGGGGTCAAGAGTGTCGCTCGGGGCCTGAGACAGATGAGCAGATGCCCGAACACGGCGTAGGGAAGTTGCACCTGCCACACCGCTGTCCGAAAGACGTTGTTCACGGCTGCCGCGGAGAGCAGGACGTCTCCGTCCTCCAGCAGGGCGCCGGCGTTGGCGGTGTCGAGATGGTGGAGGTGGGACGGAGTGAGGTCGAGTCCCTGCTCCGTCAGATTGCTGAGCCGGATCACCGGAATTGCGTCGGCGCTCGCGCGGGCACGCGCGGAGACCCCGGTGTGCGCCGACAAGAGGACGTCGCGCAACGGCAGCCGCTTCGCCCGGCCCTGCTCCACCGCTCCGGGCTCCAGCAGTACGAGCGGTGCGGCCAACTGGTCGAACTCCAGCTTGGCGAGTTCCGCTTCCGCTGTCTTCTCGGCGTCGATCAGCTCGCGGACGGCGGTCACGATCTTTCGGCGGCCGGAGGCGGTCCGCAGGCTGTCCGCCGTGAAGTCCCAAGCACGGCCCTGGGACCAGGGGTTGTTCTGCGCCATGCCCGCCGAGGTGCCGTACAACTGCTGCTCGACCTCACGGAAGGAGAGCCGGTACTTCTCCTCCCACCGCTCGTACACCTGGAACAGTTCGCGGCGCTTTTCGGCAACCAACCGCTCCAGCCCGGCGGCCAGTTCCTTCCTCAGCACAGCGAGAACGACAGCCCGCTCGCCCTCCACCCCGACCAGCGCGACACGCGCCCGTTCCAGTCGTGGCCGAAAGTCCTGCTCCAGTTCCTTGATCGTCCGCCGGAGCATGGTCCGTTGCCGCTTGAGTGAACGGAGTGCGGCTTCGCAGGCATCCACCGCGGTCTGCCCGTACTGGGCCTGGTCGGACTTGACTCCCCGCTCAACGGCTTCCGGGTCTGGATCGCCATCAGCGTCGGCATCCGCCTGAGCCTGCGCCAACGCCGCGCGCGCCTGCCTCCACTCCACCTCCACTTCGGCGGCCGAATCCTTCGCGGACCTGAGCTCGTCCAGGAAGTCCGGAACGAGTGCCGCCACGACCCTGTGGTCGTACGCCGACGCTCGCTGCGCCGCCGTAGCCCCACTCCTTCCGCTCACGAGCGGATCAGGTTCCGGTGCGAGCGCTGTCTCGACGTCCGCCACCCAGCCGTCCACGACGCCACCGAACCCGAAACCCGACAGGACCTGGAGTTCGTTCTTCGTCTCGCGCCACCAGCCGGCCACCGCACCGGCGAGCGCGTACCGCGACAACAACCCCACGGCGGGCAACTCGGCCAGGAAGGACTCGGTCAGGTCAGCCCGGCAGCGGGCGAGCCGAGCCCTGCGCTCGCCCTCCGCAGTCCCGCCGCTCTCGCTCGGTTCCAGGGCCTCGATCCGGCCCGCCTGCGATGCCCACCACTCGTCGAAGACATCCCACAGCCTGTTCTCCTGTCCGCTCGTCAGCTCGGTCAGCCCGCCCGGCCGTTCATTCATCGGCGGGAAGTCGACATAGGCAGGATCATGGGTTCGTACGGTGAAGAGGTCGCTCGCCCGGAGGGCGTATGCGCCCAGCAGGGACCCAGCCGCCTCGATCTCAGCGACGGGCACGCCACCCTGCAGGTAGGCCTTGATGTCCTGCCTCTCGGGCGCGGGCGTGTTGTCCACATACCGCCGGACGTTGAGGTCGTGGCCGTTGGCGTCCAGCTCCGCACGGCTCACCACGCGTGAGAAGCACGCGGTCTCGGCGAATTCGTGGAAGGTGGAGACGATCTTCTCGATGTGTTCCGGCAACAGCACGTTCTGAGCGCGCTCGGGGTGGAACTCGCGGTCCGCGTTGATGAAGAGGACCTTGTCACGCCGTGCCACGTCTTTCGCGCCGGATGCGCGAAGCACCAGCACACACGCCGGTATTCCGGTCCCGTAGAAGAGGTTCGGCGGCAGGCCGATCACTGCTTCCAGCAGATCGGCCTCGATCAGCCGGGCCCTGATCCTGCCCTCCTCGCCTCCCCGGAACAGCACGCCATGCGGCATGACCGTGAAGACAGAGCCGCCACGCTGTTCCACCATGTACAGCATGTGCTGGAGGAACATCAGGTCGGCCTTGCCCCGCTCCGGTGTCCGGCCGTACGGCATACGTGTTTCGAGGTCCCTGATGCCCTCGGCCTCGTAGTCCATGGAGAACGGTGGGTTGCTCAGGACGAGGTCGTACGACTGGTCCAGGTGGCGCGGAGCCGCGAGTGTGTCACCGGTCTTCAGGTCGAACGTGTCGACGCCGTGGAACAGCATGTTCATCGTCGCCATGACCCACGAGCCGTGGTTGGCGTCCTGACCGGCGAGGACGAGGCTCTCGCCGTTGCCGCCGCGCTCCTCGACGTACTCCTTGGCGTGCAGGAGCATTCCGCCGGTGCCCACACACGGGTCGTACACGCTCTGCCCCTCCTGGGGACGAGCCAGTTCGACCATCATGCGAACCACGGTTCGCGGTGTGTAGAACTCACCGCCCCGGGGGCCCGACGAGTCGGCGAACGCCTTCGAGAGGTACTCGTACGCCACACCGAGAACGTCGGGGAACTCAAGATCCTCAGCCCTCAACCGCACGTTGCCGAAGTGGCCGATGAGCGCGGTGAGTCGCTTGTCCGACGCCCCACCCGCCGAGAGGCCATGACCGCCGACCCGGCGAAAGTCGATGTGCTCGAACAGGCCGCGCAGCCGCTCATTGCCCTTCTGGTTCTCCAGCGCGTCCAGCGCGCGCCGCAGCCTGTTCGGCGCCACGTCGTCGACGGGGTCGGCCAGCCGTTCCCAGCGGGCTTCGCCGGGAACGTACACGACTCCACGGGCGAGGTACCGGGCAGGCTCGTCGGCTGCCTTTTCGGCGTTCTCACGCGTGGCACCCGACATCAGTTCCTCGTGGATGATCTGCTCACGCGTCGCCTCGAACTCGTCGTTGGCCCGCTTCAGGAAAAGCAGCACCAGCAGGAACTCGCGGTACTCGGCGGCGTCCATGGTGCCGCGCAGTATGTCCGCCGCGGCGAAAAGATGGCGCTCCAGTTGGGCGAGCGTGAGTCTGGCCACGGACGAGCTCCTCGACGAATGATCCAATGCTGACAACTGGGCACGAGGGTCCTCGCTGACTAGTAACCGCCGAGCAGCAGTCCCTGCTCAACGAGACACCAGACGTTCGTGTAGGGGTCCCAGGCGTTGGGATTGAGCGAGGAGTGATATTCGTTGATCTTCTTCGCGTACTTCCTGGCCGCCTCGTAACGGTGACCATCCTCGCTCAGCACCTGGTTCTCACGCAGGTGTTTGGACTCCTGCTCGGAGACGCGCTGGACACCCGGCCCGTACGTCGCCGCGAAGCCAGGACGCGATCGCAGTCGGCTGTTGGCGTCGCCGCAGACCCCTCCGAACGTACTGGTGTAGTTGGTGTAGTGCAGGAGCCGCCACAGTTCGAAGCAGGGGTGGGAGTAGGCGACGTGGATCCGTTCGTCCTTGGCAAGGCTCATCGCCTCGGCGATGCCCTGGTGATCGTCCCGGTCGAAGACCACCCATACCTGCGGCCAGTTCCAGTCCCCCTCCTCGGTCCCGTTCGGGAGGACCTCGTACGGCCTGAGGCCCGCGCTCCTGGCCTCTCTTTCGGCCTTGAGCCGCGTACGGACCGCTTCCTGCACCATCCGGTACGGCTTGCGGTACTTGCTTTCCGCGTTCTCGTTTGAGATGTGGTGCTGGACCTTGCGGTCGGGCCTCTCCCAGAGGCCTTTCCTGACGATGATGTCGATGTACTCGGGCTCGGTGACTTCGCCCTCGGTGTAGATGTACACCTGACGGTCCCGGGTGGCTCTGCCCCTCGCACCGCCCTTCTTGGGGGTGATCCTGTCCCCGCCCCTCGACCTGGCCATCAGGCCCCCTCCGCCCCCGTCCGCTCCACCCGAGCCCATTCGTCCGTGCGCAGCAGCCGGCGTCCGACCTGCCCCTCCGACACCTTGGGCACCGCGCCGAAGGACCCCGCCAGATAGGCGGCCATGAGGTCCTCTTCCTCCGTCGGTTCCCATTCGGCGACCGACGACAGTTCGGTGGCGCCCCGCTCGTCCTTCTCGGTGAGCCAGATCTGCCCCGGCTGCAGCAGCCTGCCGCCACTCGGTGTCTGCAACAGGGAGGGATCATGCCCGGTGAACACCAGTTGCGCACCCTTCGGGTTTACCCAGGAGGCCTGGAAGAGGCGGACGACCTCCGCCGCGAAGCGGGAGTGCAGGCTGGCGTCGAGTTCGTCGATCAGCAGGATCGCCCCGGTGTCCAGAGCCAGCAGGAGCGGGCCGATCAGCGCGAACCACGAGCGGGTCCCCCACGACTCCGAAGCCCAGTCCAAGGTCAACCGCTCACTGCTGCCCGTGTGCAGGAGACGTACCGTCGGCCGCCCGGACGACGACTGCTCGACCTCCACACCGGAGATACCGAGATCCGCGACACGCAACAGCTCCTCGGTCCGCCGCCGGAAGTCCTCGCTCTCCAGCAGTCGCGTCGCCGTGTAGTCCTCGCGCTGGGCGCGTTCGGTCTCGGGGGTCACATCCCAGAGATTGCTTCTGAACCAGTCGAAGACAGGGGTGAGCTGTTCATGCCCGTCATTGGCGGCACGAGTGAGCAGAAGGGCGTCCCGCCGGGTGGTGCGGGCCAGCAGCGCACGATCCTGCAACCGGTCCGCCGGGAATTCGAATTCCTTCTCCCGTGTGGCGTCCCGCTCGAACCACACCTGGCGTCGGCCCTTGGGGTACGCGTAGAGCCATTCGGCCTCCACCTGCCGAGGCCCGAGCTCGAAACCGTAGGTCCAGCGGACGTTGCGGTCGAGCAGGAAGTCAGCCTCGTACAGCGTGGTCTCGGCCGCCGCCTTCGGATCCAGGGCGAACTCGTCGCGAGGGATGCCGTCGTAGGAGGTCCACTCGGCGTAGGAGCGCAGTACAGCGTGGCGCATGTTCTTCAACGCGGTGATGACATTGGACTTGCCGGACGCGTTGGCACCGAAAACACCGAGAACGGTGTGGACGGACAAGTGCCGGCCGTCGGAGAGCGTCACCTCGCGCGCCGCCGCTCGATCTCCGTCGGATCCCTCCGGTGCGACGAACGACAGCTCCTGCTCGTCGCGCAGGGACCTGACATTCGCCACCCTGAATCTCAGCAGCATCCGGTCTCCTTCATGGCCGACAGACTAGTCAGACCATCCGGCCGCCGTCCCGAGGACGCGGCGGCGGCCGACACCGTCACCGGGTCGGCCGCCTCGCGTGCGGGGGCGCAGACTAGAGGAACGAGTTGATCTCGATCGTCTCGTCGCGGCCGGGGCCCACGCCGATCGCGGAGATCGGGGCGCCGGACATCTCCTCCAGTGCCTTGACGTACGCCTGGGCGTTCTTGGGCAGGTCGGAGAAGGACTTGGCCGAGGTGATGTCCTCGGACCAGCCCGGCAGGGTCTCGTAGATCGGCTTCGCGTGGTGGAAGTCGGACTGCGAGTACGGCAGTTCCTCGACGCGCTTGCCGTCGATCTCGTACGCGACGCAGACGGGGATCTGCTCCCAGCCCGTGAGGACGTCGAGCTTGGTGAGGAAGAAGTCCGTCAGGCCGTTCACGCGGGTCGCGTAGCGGGCGATGACCGCGTCGAACCAGCCGCAGCGGCGGTCGCGGCCCGTGGTCACACCCCGCTCGTGGCCGATGCGGCGCAGCGCCTCGCCGTCCTCGTCGAACAGCTCGGTCGGGAACGGACCGGCGCCGACGCGGGTGGTGTACGCCTTGAGGATGCCGATGACCCGGCTGATCTTCGTCGGACCGACGCCCGCGCCCGTGCAGGCGCCGCCGGCCGTCGGGTTCGACGAGGTCACGAAGGGGTACGTGCCGTGGTCGATGTCCAGGAGCGTGCCCTGGCCGCCCTCGAACAGGACGACCTTGTCCTCCTCCAGCGCCTGGTTCAGCACCAGGACGGTGTCGGCGACGAACGGCGCCAGCTTCTCGGCGTAGCCCAGCAGCTCCTCGACGACCTGGTCCACGGCGATCGCGCGGCGGTTGTAGAGCTTGGTGAGGAGCTGGTTCTTGACGTCGAGGGCCGCCTCGACCTTCTGCGTCAGGATCGACTCGTCGTACAGGTCCTGGACCCGGATGCCCACGCGGTTGATCTTGTCGGCGTAGGTCGGGCCGATGCCCCGCCCCGTCGTACCGATCTTGCGCTTACCGAGGAAACGTTCCGTGACCTTGTCCACGGTGACGTTGTACGGCGTGATGATGTGAGCGTTGCCGCTGATCAGGAGCTTGGACGTGTCGACGCCGCGCTCGTTCAGACCGCTCAGCTCGGAGAGCAGGACCGACGGGTCGACGACGACTCCGTTGCCGATGACCGGCGTGCAGCCGGGGGAGAGAATCCCGGAAGGGAGAAGGTGGAGGGCGTACTTCTGGTCACCCACGACTACCGTGTGGCCGGCGTTGTTGCCGCCCTGGTAGCGCACCACGTAGTCGACGGATCCGCCTAGCAGGTCCGTCGCCTTTCCCTTGCCTTCGTCACCCCACTGAGCACCGAGCAGCACAAGTGCGGGCACGCGCGTACACCCCTTCCGGGCGGGGCATGTCCAAGGTCGGGGGCGTACGCGATGGCTTGTTACCGTCGCGTGCGCCGCGACCGTCGTTGGCCGCACACTGTGGACCCGGATGCCCCGGAATAGACGAAGCCCCTGGCGCAATAGCGCAAGGGGCTCTTGCACAAAGATGCTACCCGAGGAAGCGAGGCAGGACCGAGGTGGCGACTGACGACCAGCTCCTCGTGGTCATCGACCCCCTCGCCCGTCGCACGGACGGCGAGGCCGTACGGATCGCGAAAGACGTGCTCAGCGCGGGTGCGGCGAGTACGAAGGTGTGCCTTCCGGAAGGGCCCGAGGAATTCGCGCGGGCGCTCTCGCGGCGCGGTTCCCGGCGCCCGGTGGTGGTCGGCGACGACCGCGCGCTGCTGCGGGCGGTGACTCATCTGCACCGGCGGCGGGAGCTGGCGGGGTGCGCGCTCTCCCTGGTTCCCGTGGGTTCCGCCCTGGGTCTCGCCCACTCCCTGGGCGTGCCCACCGGCGCGGTCGCGGCGGCCCGCGCCGCCCTCGACGGCGTCGAGCGGCGGCTGGATCTGCTCGTCGACGACAGCGACGGCGTGGTCCTGGGCGCCCTGCGCATCCCGGCCCTGCCGGGCGCCGCGCCGCCGCGGGACACACCGGAGGCGGGCGGGCCGACGGCAGGCACGGCCCCAACGGGCCCTGGCAGGGGCAAGGCCCCGGGGTCCGACAGGGGCGCGGCTCCGGGGCGGCCCGGGACGGCCTCCGGGACGGGGACGGGCTCCTCCGGAACGGACCCCTCCGGAACCGGCTTCTCGGGAGCGGGTTCCGGGGCGGGCCGGGAGGCGGGCGGTGGCGTGGGGCCGGACGGGGCGACCCGGTCCGGGGAAGGGGCGGCCGACGGCTGTGCGTCACCGCCGTCGGGCTCCGGTTCCCACTTCTGGCTGCGCGCCTGGCCGCAGTCCCTCGCCCGTACGTTGTCGACGCGTCCGGCGATACCCGCCCGGATGTCCCGTCCGCTGCGGCCCTCGCGCATACGGGTCGCCGCCGGGGG
Source organism: Streptomyces sp. ATCC 21386 (assembly GCF_018728545.1). Taxonomy (NCBI): domain Bacteria; kingdom Bacillati; phylum Actinomycetota; class Actinomycetes; order Kitasatosporales; family Streptomycetaceae; genus Streptomyces; species Streptomyces sp. ATCC 21386. The sequence goes on along the minus strand of NZ_JAAVVL010000001.1, from coordinate 362,016 downwards.
CGGGCCCGGGCCCTCGCGGCTGCGGGTCGAGGTGGACGGGGTGATCCTCGTCGACCTGGACCAGCCCGTGGAGGCCGTGTCCGTCATGCCCGGCGTGGACGGCGGCGCCGACGTCGAGATCCGGCCGGTGTCGGTGGGCGCCGAGGCGGCCCCGCTGCTGGCGACCGGCCACCGGGTGACCGTCTCCGGCGCGGACTTCCGCTACCGGGCGGACTCCCTGGTGGCGGGTCCGGTGCGGACGCGGACGTGGACGGTACGGGAGTCGGCGTGGGGGCTGACGCTGCCGGGGTGAGCGTCAGCTGTCGGCAAGGGCGCCCGGCGGGTGCCGGGCGCCCTGGATCAGCGACTCACCGGGTCAGCAGCTCATGGCCCAGGTGTGGGAGTCGCCGTTGTCGTTGGCCGCGCCGTTGTAGCCGACCTCCTGGCCGGGGGTGAGGCAGATGGTCATGTGTCCGCCCAGGTGGGCGCGGGAGTAGACCTTGACGTGGTCCTTGACACCGGGTCCGGAGACGCCGTGGTTGGCCCAGGAGGAGTCCTGGTCGGCGATGTTGCTCTCCCACCAGCGGTCGTCGCCGGGCCACTCGACCTTCATGCCGCCGAAATTGGCGTCGGTCCAGACACAGAAGTTGCCGGTGCCGCAGGCGGCGGCCTGAGCCGGCACGGACGACGCGAGAACCAGTCCGGCGGAGAAGAGCAGGGCGGAGAACAGGGCGGTGAAGCGCTTCACTGTGGTGTGTTTCCCTTCGAGGGTGGGGGGTTGGTGTTGCTGGTACTACCGATGAGAGAGGTGGCTTCGGTGAGGGCCCGGGACCGCAGCCGCCGCCATTCGGCGAGTTCCGTACGCCGGTCCGCGCGGACCTCGGTGAGGGTGCGGTCGGTGTGGGCGGCCTCGGGAGCGAGGTTGTTGACGATCGTCGACGTACGGAACCAGAGGCGCTGGTCGCCGTAGAGCCGCCGCTGGGCCTCGGCCAGGCAGCCGTCGGTGTGGGCGCGGACGAGGTGCCCGGTGGGCAGCCGCAACGCCAGCTCCGTACGCCCCGCGCCGAACACGGCCTCCGCGACGCGCGTCCGCCCGACGCCCGGCGGGCCGCTCTGCCCCGGGCGCGGCGGGGTGAGCCCCTGCCGGGTGAGGCAGTCGTCGGTCAGCCGCTGGGTCGCGGCCCTGATGACGTCGTCCGGGGAGTACCGGGGCGAGGCGGGCGCCGGAGCGGGCGACGGTGCGGTCGAGCAGGCGGTGCCGGCGCCGAGGAGCAGCCCGCAGAGGAGGAGGACGGCGAAGGGCGTGGCGGGGATGAGGGTGGAGGTGGGGGTGGAGATGGCTGGTCGGCGCATGGGAGGGGGTTCCCGGGGACGGTCGTCGGTCGACAGGGGCCAGCCACAGCTGACACGGCGACCTGCCCACCGCGCACGCCGATATGCCCGTTTCCACCCGTACCGGCGAGCGCGTGGGGGGCGCGTGTTGTCGACGCCGCGATCCTCCCCGGCGGGCCGACGACAATATGCGCCGTGAGGCCCGCACGAGGGTGCGACACGCCGTGGCGATCACTTCTCGGCGACGGAATTCACGCGGCAGGACGCATAGCCTTCCGGCAGGCACCTAAAAGCCATTGAGGAACCGTCAGATACGCCTCGGAGCTGCGACCTGACGTGGAATCAGTGAGCGAGGTACGTACCGGCGGCTCCAAGAGGGTGACGACGCGTCAGCGCGCGTGGGTGTAGATCGCACCCGAATTCGAAATACCAGCTCACTGCCATATTTTGATGGCGCGTCAGGCACGCCGATCGTCACCCGTCAGAGCGACCATTTATGCGGCCGTTCAGCCTCTTTTCCGGCCCCACTCCAGCCCTCTTCGAAATGACAGCGGAAATGCCCGTCATTACGTTCGTTCTCGTCGGCAGGTCCTGTCGACGAGAACGAAGAGAAGGGGAAGTGCATTGCGCACTCGTAAGATCACAGTGATCGCCGCCTCCGTCGGCGTGGCAGTCGCGGCCGCCACCGGTGTCACCTACGCCAGCTCCGCCCTGGAGTCGGCCCCCAAGTCCGCCTCGATCGTCCAGGACGCCGCGCCCGTCGCCCCGCGTGGCGGCAACGGAACGGGCACGGAGGCCGGCTCGAACGCGGCCAGCGCTCCGGCGGACGCCGGGGGGAAGGAAGGCTGGAGCGGTTCCAGGAAGGGCAGCGAGGGTCGGGGGGGCAACGGGGGTGAGAACCGGGGCGAGCATCGCGGAAACCACGACGAGGGCCGGATCTACATCAACGAGCGGTCATACTCATCTGACCCGGGTTCCTGCATCGCCGTGATCAACGTGAACAGCCTGTTGGCCCCTGCGGTCAACACCACCAGCTTCAACATCCGGAATGAAAGCGACCGGACCGTAGAGTTCTACCGCGGCGTCACCTGCGACCAAGGCGCTCCCGTCGCCACAGTGGGCCCTCGCAGCTCCAGCCACGCGGTCGCCGGGCAGCAGACGACGGAGATTGTGGCTGTCGTGGGTAGCTTCCGCGTGATCAACGGAAACGGATACGGACACCACTGAGTCCGACGATGGAGACCCGAAGGTCTCCTCCCTGTATCGGAAACCCCGGCTCGCCGTAATCGAGCCGGGGTTCCGGCACGGGGGTATCCCTGCGGGATGACCTTGTCCATGGTAGTCAGCGCGGCACGGCCGTTCCGGCGACGCCGCCGAGAAAGGCGTGCCAGCCGGTACGCGAGATGTGTACGAGAGGGCCGTGGGGGTTCTTGCTGTCGCGGATTACTCGATCGCCGCCGGACGTGAACGCGACCTCGACGCAGTCACCCGACTGGTGAGAGTAGGACGACTTCTGAAAGGCGCTGGCGATTTCAGTGGCCATCAACACTCCGCAGGGCGTTCCGAATATTCAGGGCTGACTCTTCCGGCGTCATCGCCGCCGATCTCAGCAGGTCAAAGGTGTGCTCGTAAGGAGCGACGTCCTCCGGCTCCTCCAGAACCAACGTACCTCCCAGGTGCTCCACGGTCACCGCTTCCGCCGTCGGTTCGGCTCCGAAGCTGAAGGCGGCGAAACCTGTGGTTCCCGCCAGCACGGCGGCACTGAACGGAAGAACGCGGATGGTCACGTTCTCCGTCTCTCCCGCTTCGAGAAGCGCGGCCAGCTGTTCCCGGTGGACCTCGGCGCTCGACATGGGGTGCACGACGACAGGCTCCCAGATGATGAACTCGCGCACCGTGCCACTCTCGGCGACCTTGACCTGTCGCCTCATACGCACCTGGACCAGGAACTCGCGCCGCTCGGGAGTAAGGCTCATGGGGCCCGACCGCATCACCGCTTCCGCGTAGGCAGGGGTTTGCAGCAGTCCGGGCACGATGGCGGGGTGCCAGTCCCGGACGTGGGTCGCGTCGCTCTCCAGCGTGATGTGGTCCACGTAGTCCGGTCGCAGCCGCTCTGCGTATTCGTGCCACCAGCCGCGCCGGTTGGCGTCCTTGGCCAACTTCTCCAGCCTGCCGCACACTTCCGGGTCGTCCATCCCGTACGCAGCCAACAGCACACGGATCTCGATCGGGCGAGCGACAACGTGTCCGCTCTCGATGCGACTGACCCTGGCCTGATGGTTCGCGATCACCTCTGCGGCTTGCGGCTGATCGAACTTGGCAACCAGCCGGTACTTCTTCAGCGCTGCCCCAAGTCGCCTGCTGCGCACGGTCGGCCGTCCGGCCATCAGGCGCTCACCTCTCCTCCCCGTCCTGGCGAGCACCACTCTAGAGCCATCCCACACACCCCAGCGATCTACATAAATGTTGCGAGAGCCAGTTGATGCAGGCTCGATATTTGCCATAGCCTCATTGCACACGCGCCGCTACAGGGCGTGAACTTGCCTGCACGTCAGGGGGTCTATTCGCCATGCCCGCTCTCACCCCACGTCGCGACTCCTTCCGTATCCCCAAGCGTCAAAGACACGTCCCCGAAGCCCGTGCTCACGTGCGGCGGATCCTGAAGGACTGGGCCCTTGACGCCGAACTCACCCACGGCATCGCCACCGTGGCGACGGAACTGGTCACCAATGCCGTCCGGCACTGTCGGGTGACCCTCGCGGAGGTCGAGGTGGTCGTGTCGGTCCGGGGGTACGGCGTACTGGTCGAGGTGTCGGACCCGGACAAGAAGAAGATTCCGACACCGCGCAGCGGGGACGCCGAACGGGACGGCGGCCGAGGTCTCGTCCTGGTCGACGCGCTCTCCGAGCGGTGGGGACACGAGACGCGGCCGTTCACCAAGTGCGTGTGGGCGTACTTCGCGATCCCGGGGCAGGTGGAACGGTGAGCGCGGCGGTGCTGAGCCCGTACCGCGCGCGGTGGCGGCGTTGGGCGGCTCGGGCGGGACGGTATCGGGCCACCTATGGCCGGTGGTTGCCGTTCCCGGCGCGCGAACCCTGTTGGGAGAGGCGGCCGATGAGAGCGGCGCCCGTGCGGGCCGTACTCATGGATGGACCGCACGCGGATGAAGCCGACGAGGGATGCCTCGTGCGGGCGTATGTCACGGCGTACCTCGGGGAGGGACGTACGGCATGACCGACGGAACGACAGAACGAGCAGAGGGGTCCGCCCCGCCCTCCGACCCCGTCCTGGCCACGTTCGGCGAGTGGTTGGACCATGCCGTGGCCTGCGTGGACGCGTGCCGGAGGGACGGGGTCTCGTGCCTGCACTCGATGCGGCTCGCCAAGCGACACCGCGCGGCGCGGAAGGCGGCGAGTGCGGCGCGGCTGAACACGTGAGGTGCCGCCCGCTACCCGGCGGGGGCGTCCACGACGGGTGAGCCCTGGGCGGCGAGTGCCTTGAGGGGCTCGCCGCTGAGGCGGCACACCTTCCACTCGTCCAGGAACTCGACGTCCAGGGATCGGTAGAAGTCGATCGTCGGCTTGTTCCAGGCCAGGACCCACCATTCGAAGCGCTCGTACCCACTGCGCTCACAGATCGCGGCGAGGGCCGCGAGCAGGGCCTTGCCGTGGCCCGCACCCCGGGCACCCGGACGTACGTAGAGGTCCTCCAGATGCATCCCGCGCGTGCCGGTCCAGGTCGAGAAGAGCGGGAACCACAGGGCGTAGCCGACGGTTTCGCCCGTGTCGTCGTCCTGTGCGATCAGCGCGTACGCCGCCGGGTGTTCACCGAACAACGCCTCGCGGAGCTGCCCCTCGGTGGCCCGGGCCTGGTCGAGGGCCTTTTCGTAGGCGGCCAGTTCGCGGATCATCACGATGATCTCCGCGACGTCGTGCACGGTGGCGGTACGGATCATGCGGGGATCATCGACCACCACGTCGAGCCGTGTCCATCCCACCGAGGCCTCCGACCGGCTCCATCATTGCCCTTCCGCACCGGCTCGGGCGGGGCGTAGGCGGTGAGTCTGGCGGCGCGTAGCACCTTGACGCGGTATACGTCGTTGCTCTTGTTAGGGGTGCCCTCCCATGCGTCGACGTGGAGGAACACCCGCCAGGTGCCGGCGGGGGCATTGTCCGGGTCGTGAACGCGGCCCCGGCCAGCGCGCAGGCCAGGCCGCTGGCGCGCGGCCAGGAAGGCGGCGGGGGCGGCCCGGCGGAACAGCCAGGACTGAGGCCGATGACGAGGTGGCTCCGGTACGCCGAAGTCCGGAGCTACACCGTCGGTGATGCCAGGGACACCGTGATCACCAGCTGGGCCGACAGCCCGGCCGCGCGCAGCCCGTCGGCGACCATCTCCACCAGCCACACGGCGATGTCCGGCGACCACTCACGAGTGCGGCAGCCGAATCGCGCCACCTCACGCATCCCCCGAGTGTGCAGGACACGGTCGAGGTCGAGGTCCAGTCCCGGCAAGCGGCCTGCCGTCGCGGATGTATCCGCCACGGAGACGTCCGTCACGGAGTCCTCTGCCATGTCCCGCACCACGTCGCGCACGGCCACGACGTCGTCCTCGCTCATCGCGCACTCGGAGGGGCGGCCGGAGACGGTCAGCACCACCTCGTGCCGGGCGTCCGGATCGGCGAGGCCGAACCACGGTGCCAACTCGGTCTGGTGGAAGTTGGTGTCACGCTCGCCGGGGCGTAGCGGCAACAGCGCGTGCAGACCGGTGAACGCCACCTCCCCCGCCCGGGCCAGCGTCTCGGACAGCAGCAGGGCGATCGGCCGTACGGGGAGCCTCCGGCGTACGGGGTCGGGGAGAACTCCTGCCTGGAGCCAGCCCAGTTGGTGCACCCGGCCGTCGTCGGTCCAGTCGCCGCCGACCTCCTCGTGGGCCCACGCGGTGGGCTCGTGGTGGGCCGTGACCTGGCCCCCCTCGCTCAGCCACCGGCTGACGGTCTGCCAGCCGTAGGCACCCGCCCGCTCGATCGCGAGACCGAGGACGTCCTCCTCCACGGAACTCTCGGGGTCCCGCTCCACCACGCGGTCCAGCCAGGGGTGGCGCTGGAGGAGGCCGTGCAGACCCACGATCAGGGTCGGGGGGATCTCCGTCGGCAACACCTCGGACGGGGGGATCTCCATCGGGGACATCGCGAGCGCTCCCGGAAAACACGCGGCGCCGGGGGATTCCTCCTCCGGCGCCGCTGTCAGCTCTTCATCACGTGCCACAGTACAGCGTCTGTGTGGCGGTGATCTTCTTGTTGGCGTCGTCCGGATAGCCGACCAGGTCGACGTCGACGATGCTGCGGAAGGAGTTCCGCTGGATCAGGTTCGTGCACTTCCAGGCGGCCGACGCCCGCTTGGCGCTGCCGCCGCCGGAGTACACCGTCTTGGTGCCCGTGTTCAGCGTGCGCCAGCCGGCCCCCGACTTCACCTGGATGTCCACCGTGACCTTGGCCTTGGTCGCCGGACCGCTGATGCGCTTCCACCAGCCGTGCGCGTTGACCGCTCCGGCCACCGTGTGTGAGAAGTGGACGTTGTCGCCGCCCGTCACGAACGCGCCCACGCCCGCGGCGGCCGCGCCGGCGGCCTCGGTCTGGAGGCTGTAGGTGTTGGCAGTCTCCGGCGTGCTGTCGCTGTCGTCGGAGTGAGCCGGGACAGCCGCACCGAGAGCGAGCAGGCCGGCCAGGGCGGCGGAGGCCGCAGTCGTACGTATGCGCATGTAATTCCCCGTTGGTTGAGCGTTGTTGGTCGACAGCCATCAGATCAGCCGACAGGCATTCGCGCACATGTTTTATTTTCAAAAACCCACTCGCAGTCAGAAGCCCAAGCCCGAGACAATAAGACGTTGACAACAGATTGTTTGCCATCGACGCTGACCCCATGACACCGCCGAACACTCCACAACTCGCAGACCCCACAGATCCGTTCACCCCGCCGAGCGCTGACGAAGCACGGGCTCAGCGCGTCCCCGCGTCCCTGTTCCGGATCGCGGAGCGCCACGCGGCCACGGACGAGCAGCGTCGCCGCCAGGCCCATCCGCATGTGCTCGGGCCCCACGAGGCGATCCGGCTGGTGTCGTTCCTGCTGAGCGGCGCCGCGCTCGTCGACGACGGGGAGGACGAGGTCGACCGCGCGGACATCACCGCCGCCCTCACCCTCATCCCCCTCGCCCGTGGCGAGATGGACGAACTGGAAGTCGGCCTGCTGGAGATGGCCCGAGGCAGGGGCATGACCTGGCCCGAAATCGCCTTCGGCCTGGGGCTCCAGACCCCCCAGGCGGCAAGACAGCGCTACGAACGCCTGGCGAGCCGTACGGAGAGAGCGGACACCTAGCGCCGAATCAAGCAACGTCCGCCCTGCTGTCGGGCAGGGAAGTCACCGGGGCCGCGTCTGACCGGACGCCACCTCCAGGACCGCTTTTCCGTAGATCCGACGCCCGCGAAGCGCCTCGGCCGCTTCCTCGAAGCGGTCCCAGGATCCCTTCCAGCCGATCTCGACGCCGAGGGCCCCCTCTGCGGCCAGTTCGGTGAGAACGGCCAGGTCCGCGCTGACATCTCCTTCGATGACGAAGGAGGTCAGCGACTTGGCCGGGCCGACGGTCGCGTACGGCGGGAAGACCGCCGGTTGCCCGGATGTCCACCCCACGCTCTGCACGCTGCCTCCCGGAGCGAGCAGGCCCCACGCCAGGACCAGTTGAGGGCCGCCGACGTTGTCGATCACCACGTCGACCGGTCGCTCAAGTCCCTTCAGTCCGATCAGCACCTCGTCGGCGCCGGCCTCGGCCAGCCCCTCCCCACGGGCGGTCGAGCCTACGGACGCGATCACATGGGCACCGGCCCGCGCCGCCAACTGAACGGCGAACCGGCCGACCCCGCCGGAAGCGCCGGTGACCAACACCCGCTTGTCCGGCCCGAGTCCGGCGGCCCGTAGCGATCGCAGAGCCGCCAGCCCGGCGACCGGCAGAGCCACCGCCTGCGCCAGACGCAAGCCCTTGGGCACCTTGGCGAGCGCACCCACATCGACCGCTACGCACTCGGCGAATGCCCCCGCAGTGAGGGCCACCACCCGGGTACCCACGGCCGGGCCGGTTCCGTCGCCTGCGGCCTGCACGACGACTCCCGCGGCGTCCGAACCGAGCACCGCACCCTCGGGGACCCTCCCGGAGCGGGCATCGTTGAGATCGCCGTAGTTCAACGAGGCGTGGGAGACCTCAACCAGGACCTGCCCCGGTTCCGGCGCGGGGTCGGGCACCTCGGCGAGACGGACGGCAGCCGCTGCGGCCGGATCGACGACGAGCGCGCGAACAGACATGTTCCCCCCTTGGTGACGACTTGTCACAGCAGTAATCATCGACAACGTCGCTGCTCGTCGGAAGAAGGCACTTTCATGTCACGCAGTCACATCCGTGTTACCGAAGCGCTCAGGGAAGAAGCCTGTCCGGTTACCGAGGTGCTCGACCGCGTCGCGGGCAAGTGGAGTATCGGGATCCTGATCGCCGCTGCCCACGGCCCCGTCCGTTTCACCGAACTGGAACGCGCCATCAACGGCATCAGCCGACGGATGCTCACCCTCAACCTGCGCAGGCTGGAGCGGGACGGACTGCTCGTTCGCACCGTCCATCCGACCGTGCCGCCCAAAGTCGAGTACAGCCTCACACCCATGGCCCGCGAACTTCACACCTCGCTGACCGGTCTTGTCGGCTGGGCCGAGCGGCATCGATCCGCCATCACCGAAGCCCGCGCCGCCTACGACACCGCGGCAGAGAAGAGGCTCGACGCCGACTGACCGGGCCCGCGACGACTCGCTGGCGGTCGGTGATCGTGATCGGTCGTCGGTCCCGTCCGTCAGTCCCGGCCGAACAGTTCGACGCGGCGGGTGCGCCAACGGGCCATCATCGCCTCCACCTCGACCTCGATGAACTCGAAGAAGGCGAGGGTCTCCGAGAGCCGGCGGCCCGCCGGGCTGTCGGCGCCCAGGCTGGCGACGCCCTCGCGCAGCGCCTCCTCCCACCGCTTGATGGTGGCCTCGCGGTTGGTGAGGGCCTCGTACCACTGTTCGCTGTGGACGCGGTAGCGCTCACGGCGCGAACCGGGCTCGCGTTCGCGGGAGACCAGGTGCACCTGGGCGAGATAGCGCACCGCGCCCGAGACGGCGGCGGGGCTGATCCGCAACTGCTCACCCAGCTCGACCGAGGTCAGCGCACCGGTGTCGGAGGCCAGGAGCGCGGCGAAGACGCGGGCCGGCATACGCGCCATCCCGGCCTCGACGAGCTGCGCCGCGAAGTGTTCGACGAAACGGGAGACCGCCTCCGGGTCCCGCTCCGGAACATCCGCCTCGCCCTCCGGCTTCACCATCCCTCGCCATCTCCCCTGGTCAGACACCGCACTCCGTACTCAGGCGCGCTCTCGCGACACGCCCAGCCAGCCTACCGGCGGTTTATACGTTTCCTTAACTTCACAAATTTCTGAAGCAAGCGTACGTTCTGAAGCATGACGATGGCCAACCCCGCCCTAGAGGTGTCCGGACTCCACAAGTCCTTCGGACGCACCCACGCCCTGGCCGGCCTCGACCTGACCGTCGGGACCGGCGAGGTCCACGGCTTCCTCGGCCCCAACGGCTCCGGAAAGTCCACCACCATCCGCGTCCTGCTCGGCCTGCTGCGCGCCGACTCGGGCGCCGCGCGGGTGCTGGGCCGCGACCCGTGGTCGGACGCGGTGGAGGTGCACCGCCGGATCGCGTACGTGCCGGGTGACGTGACCCTCTGGCGCAACCTGTCCGGCGGCGAGGTCATCGACCTCTACGGACGGCTCCGGGGCGGTCTGGACGCCCGGCGCCGGGCCGAGCTCGTCGAACGGTTCGAACTCGACCCCACGAAGAAGGGCCGTACGTACTCCAAGGGCAACCGCCAGAAGGTCGCCCTCGTCGCCGCCTTCGCCTCCGACGTCGACCTCCTCATCCTGGACGAGCCGACCTCGGGCCTGGACCCGCTGATGGAGGAGGTCTTCCAGCGCTGTGTGCGCGAGGAGCGCGACCGGGGCAGGACGGTGCTGCTTTCGTCCCACATCCTCAGCGAGGTCGAGGAGTTGTGCGACCGGGTGAGCATCATCCGCAAGGGCGTCACCGTCGAGAGCGGTTCCCTCGCCGACCTGCGCCATCTGACCCGGACCACCGTCACCGCCGAACTGGCGGCGCCTCCGAACGGCTTGGCCCACCTCCCCGGCGTCCACGACCTCGACGTCCAGGGCAATCGCGTCCGCCTCCAGGTCGAGACCGCCGAACTCAACGCCGTCCTGCGCTCTCTGACCGAGTCCGGCGTACGGTCCCTCACCTCGACTCCGCCGACGCTGGAGGAGCTGTTCCTGCGGCACTACCAGGCGGAAGAGGCGGAGCAGGCGGAAGAGGTGACCGCGCGATGACCGCGGCCCCCGAGAGCGCGGACAGCGCCGGCACCACCCTCGCCGACCCGCCCGCCGTAGGGCCCAGAGGCAGCCGTCAACTGGCCGGTACGGGAACCCTGTTGCGGTTCGCCCTGCGCCGCGACCGCGTGATGGTGCCCGTCTGGGTCGCGGTGACGGGGCTGATGGTCATCTCCATGCCGAACAGCCTCGACGCCCTGTACGGCACCGCCGACGAACGCGCCGACCTGATGCGCCAGTTGGCCACCAACTCCTCGCTGCGCGCCCTGGTCGGCCCGGTCTTCGACGACTCCCTCGGCGCCCTGACCGCCTGGCGCGTCGGCGTCTACGCCGGTCTCCTCGCCGCCGTCATGAGCCTCCTCGTCGTCATCCGCCACACGCGCGACGAGGAGGAGAGCGGCCGCCAGGAGATGATCGCCTCGGGCACGGTCGGCCGCCAGGCCTCGCTGACCGCCGCGCTGCTCACGGCGGCCGTCGCCAACGGCGGGCTCGCGCTGCTCGTCACGCTGGGGCTGGCGGGGCACGGCGCGGCGGGAGCGCTGGCCTTCGGGCTGGGGATCGCGGGCGTCGGGATGGTGTTCGCGACGATGGCGGCGGTCGTGGCGCAGCTGACGGAGAGCGCGCGGCTGGCGCGGGGGCTGACGGCCGGTGTGCTGGGCGCGGCGTTCGTGCTGCGAGCGGCGGGCGACGCTTCCGAGAACGAAGGTTCGTCTTTCTTGACGTGGGTGTCGCCGCTGGGATGGCTCGAAAACGAGCGTTCGTTCGCGGACGAGCGGTGGTGGGTGCTGCTGTTGTTCGTCGCGGCGGCGGCGATCCAGGGCGTGGTGGCGTACGGGCTCGCCGGGCGCCGCGACGTCGGCATGAGCTTCCTGCCGACCCGGCCGGGACCGGCGGTCGGCCGGCTCGGCACGGCGGGCGCGCTGGCCTGGCGGCTCCAGCGTGGCAGCGTCCTCGGCTGGAGCATCGGCTTCTTCCTCGCCGGGCTCGTCTACGGCGGGCTGACCGAAGGCACGGCCGACTTCGTCGGCGACAACGAGCGCGCCCGCGAGATCTTCGAACGCATGGGCGGACAGTCCGGACTGACCAACGCCTTCCTGGCGTCGATGATCGGCATGCTCGGGCTGATCGCTGCGCTGTACATCGTCGGCGCGGTGCTCCGGCTGCATGGCGAGGAGACCTCCGGGCGCGCCGAGCCGCTCCTCGCGAACCGGCTGAGCCGGCTGCGCTGGGCCGCCGGGCACCTGGTGATCGCCTTCGGCGGAACCGTCTGGATCATGCTCCTGGCCGGTCTCGGCTTCATCCTCGGCTACGGCAAGGAGGCCGGCCCGATCCTGGGCGCGTGTCTCGTCCAGGTCGCCGGGGTCTGGGTGATCGGCGGTGCCGCCGTACTGCTCCACGGGCTCAGCCCCCGGGCGGCGACCGTGGCCTGGGGCCTCGCCGGTGCCGTCCTCCTCATCGGCTGGATCGGCCCCGCGCTCGACGCCCCCGGCGCGGTCCTCGACCTCTCCCCCTTCGGTCACCTCCCGAAGCTGCCGGGCGGCACGATGGACTGGACGCCGGTACTGACCCTGACCGGGATCACGGTGGTGCTGGTGGCCGGGGGCCTGGCGGGGCTGCGGCGACGGGACGTGGGCGGCTGAGGGGACGCCGGGAGGTGCCGCTGAGGCGGGGCGCGCCCGGAGGGCCCTCAGATCTCGACCGCCAGGCCGTCCAGGCCCCGGATCACGAAGTTCGGCTTGCGGGTCGGCTCGGTGGCGAGGGCGAGGGTGGGGGCCTGCTCCAGGAGCGCCGTCATCGAGGCCGCGAGTTCGATACGGGCGAGGGGCGCGCCGATGCAGTAGTGGATGCCCGCGCTGAAGGAGATGTGCGGGTTCTCCCGGCGGGTGAGGTCCAGCTTCTCCGGGTCGGCGAACACGGCCGGGTCGTGGTTCGCCGAGCCGAACAGCATCGCGATCTCCGCGCCCCGGGGGACCGTCGTCCCGTCGATCTCGATGTCGTCCAGCACCCAGCGCTCGAACAGCTGCAGCGGGGTGTCGTACCGCATCAGCTCCTCCACCGCCGTCGGCACCAGCGAGTGGTCCGCGCGCAGGGCCGCCAGCTGGTCGGGGTTGCGGAACAGTGCCCACCAGCCGTTGACCGTGGCGTTCACCGTGGCCTCGTGGCCCGCGTTCAGCAGGAGCACGCAGGTCGAGATCATCTCCTGCTCGGTGAGCCGGTCGCCCTCGTCGTACGCGGCGATCAGGCCCGAGATCAGGTCCTCGCCCGGCTCCGCCCTGCGGTGCGCGATCAGGTCCCGCAGATACTCCGAGAACTCCACGGACGCGCGCACCGCCCGCTTCGCCGTCTCCTCCGACGGGCTCAGCTCGTACATCCCGCAGATGTCCGCCGACCAGGGCCGCAGCTGCGCCCGGTCCGACTCGGGGATGCCCAGCATCTCGGCGATCACCGCCACCGGCAGCGGCTCCGCGACGTCCGCCAGCAGGTCGCCGCCGCCGTCCTCCACCAGCGCGGCCACCAGCTCACCGGCCAGCTCCCGCACGTACGGCTTCAGCTGCTCCACCGTGCGCGGGGTGAACGCCTTCGAGACCAGCCGCCGGATCCGGGTGTGGTCCGGGGGCTCCAGGTCGAGCATCCCGTGGTCGTTCAGGGTGTGGAACGGCTCGTGCTCCGCGGGCGGGGCGGTGCGGCCGAAGTCCTCGTGCGTGAACCTGTGCTGGTACGTCCGCCCGAGCCGCCGGTCCCGCAGCAGCGCGGAGACGTCCGCGTGGTGCGGGACGAGCCACTGGTTCGTGGGCTCGAAGTACCGCACCCGGCCCAGGGCCCGCAGTTCCGCGTAGGCCGGGTAGGGGTCGGCCACGAAGTCGGGGTCCCACGGGTCGAAGGCGAGGTCGGAAGCGGGACCGGAAGCGGGGTCGGAAGCACGTGCCATGACCGGACGCTAACCCGTGATCGGTGCGGATGAACAGGGGGAACCGGCGCGTGACCTCGCCAAAGCCGCCTTCGGAGCCCTACCGGCCGGAGTCCGGTCAGCCGGAGTCCCGTCAGCCGGAGTCCCGTCAGCCGGGGGTGACCAGCCGGGCCTCGTAGGCGAACACCGCCGCCTGTGTCCGGTCGCGCAGCCCCAGCTTGACCAGGATCCGGCTCACATGGGTCTTGATCGTGGACTCGGCGACCACCAGGCGCTCCGCGATCTCCGAGTTCGACAGGCCGTGGGCGATCAGGACCAGGACCTCGGTCTCCCGGTCGGTGAGCTCGCCGTACGCCAGCTGGGCGGCCGCCGAGGGGCGGGGGGCCTGGGCCAGCTTGGAGAACTCCGTGATCAGCCGCTTGGTGACGGACGGCGCGAGGAGTGCCTCACCGGAGGCCACCACCCTTACCCCGTCGGCCAGTTGGCGGGCCGAGGCGTCCTTGAGGAGGAAACCGGAGGCCCCCGCGCGCAGCGCCTGGTACACGTACTCGTCCAGGTCGAACGTGGTCAGCACCAGCACCTTCGCCCCGATGTCCGACGCGACGATCTCCCGGGTGGCCTCGATGCCGTTCAGCTCGGGCATCCGGATGTCCATCAGGACGACGTCCGGCGACAGCTCCCGGACCCGGTCGACGGCGTCCCGGCCGTTCACCGCCTCGCCGACCACCTCGATGTCCGGCATCGCGCCGAGCAGCACGGAGAAGCCCTCGCGGACCATCATCTGGTCGTCGGCGATCAGCACGCGGATGGTCATGCGTCGGCCTCGCTCGCGCCGGCCACCGGAAGGAACACCGTCACCTCGTAGCCTCCGTCCGCCGTCTCGCCCGTCGTCATCTCGCCGTTCAGCATGGTGACGCGCTCCCGCATACCGGTGAGGCCGTGGCCCGCGCCGTGGGTGGACTTCACCAGGTTCACCTCCGGGGGCGGGCCGTTGACCACGCGCAGCCCGAGGCCGCCCAGGACGTAGCCGATCTCCACGCGGGCCGTCGCCCCGGGTGCGTGCCGCAGGGTGTTGCTGAGGGCCTCCTGCACGATCCGGTACGCCGACAGCTCCACGCCCTGCGGAAGCTCGCGGACCGCTCCGGTGACCACCTTGTCGACCGTGAGGCCGGCCTCGCGCACATTGGCGAGCAGGCCGTCGAGGTCGGCCAGGGTGGGCTGCGGGGCGTCCGGGGCCTCGTAGTCCTCGGCGCGGACCACCCCGAGGACGCGGCGCAGTTCGGTGAGCGCGGCCACCGCGTTCTCCCGGATCGTGGCGAAGGCCTGCTCCAGCTCCGGCGGCGGGTTCTCCACGCGGTAGGGCGCGGCCTCGGCCTGGATGGCGACGACCGACATGTGGTGGGCGACCACGTCGTGCAGCTCGCGGGCGATCGTGGTGCGCTCCTCCAGGAGGGTGCGCCGGGAGCGCTCGTGCTCGGTCACCGTCTGCTGGGCGGTGACCTCCCGCTGGGCCGTGCGTCGGATGGTCAGCGCGGAGGCGGCCAGCAGGGACATGGCGGAGACGACGAGCAGGGGGCCCGTGTTCGACGCGTAGTGGCCGGCGCTGAGGGTGCTTTCCACGATCATCCCGTACGCCGCGGTCAGCCCCCACATCCAGGCGGCTATGCGCGGCCGGCTGCGCAGGGCCACCACCGTCATCACCACGAGGTGGGTGGCGAAGCTGCCGGCCGTCCACGGCCAGTCGTCCCACATGTCGCTGGAGACCGAGGTCAGCGGGATGGTGATCATGGATGCCCAGAAGGCGGCCACGGGCCGGACCATGGTCAGCAGGATCGGGATCAGGGCGAAGGCGGCCGCGATCAGGGCCGCGATGCCGTCGCCGTCGGTGGCGGAAGCGGCGATGGTCATCGAGAGCAGGCCCGCCGTCACCACCGCCGCGTGCGGGGCCCAGGCCACATACTCGCGAAGGCGGCCGGAGAGCCTGCTGGTGAACAGGCCGTCCATCTTCATGGGCGGCATCGGCCGGTAGGCGAACGCGTCATGGATCAGGTCCTGGCGCAGCCTGCGCCACGCGTCCATCGCCACCCGGAACTCCGGGCTGCTGAGCTTGCCCCCGCCGCGTGAGGGCATCGTCTGCGTCTGGGTCGTCTCGGTCACGTGGAAAACGGTAGGCGGAGGGCGGGTGCGCCGTCGTCACCAGTGAGGAGGGTCTGTCCGGGTCCGTCTCAGGTACTACGGGTACGAATGCGGGGGCGGGGGCCCGGGAGGGGGCTCGGCTCCGTCGTTCACCAGGCCAGCTGGGCGATCTCCTCCACCACCACCGCGCAGGCGTCCGCCGCCGGGTCGATGAGCGGGAAGTGGCCCACCTCCTCCAGCAGGGTCAGGCCCACGACCTCCCCCGACTTGGCCGCGGCGTCGGCGTACGCCTCGGCGACGGCCTGGGGCACGACGATGTCCGAGCGGCCCTGCACGAGGGTGGTGGCGATGCCGGTCGGGAGCAGAAGGGCCGGGTCGGCGTAGGGGCGACGGTCCGCGAACTTGTCCTGGCCACCGAGGAGTTGGGTGGTCGCGCCGCCGCAGACGTCGAGTTTCTCGGCCACGGCGAAGTCGGCGATCGGGGCGAGGGCCACCACGCCGCGCAGGGGGGCGGGGCGGGGGCTGCGCCACGGGGTGTCGGGCGGCAGTACGTGGCGGGCGGCGGCCCACAGGGCGAGGTGGCCGCCCGCGGAGTGGCCGGTGAGGACCGTGCGGCGGGGGTCGGCCTGGGGCAGGGCCGCGCGCGCGAGGTCCGGAAGGGCGTCGAGGGCGGCGGCGACGTCGTCGAACGTCTCCGGCCAGCGGCCCGCGACCGGCGCGGGGGTGCCGTCGGTGCCGGTCTGGGCCGGGAGTGAACTGCCCCTTCTGTACTCGACGTTGGCCACCGCGAAGCCGTGGCGGGCGAGGAAGTCCGCGAACGGGGTGATGTGGTGGCGGTCGTACGGGGCTCGCCAGGCGCCGCCGTGCAGGACTACGACGAGGGGGGCGGTGGCCGAGGCCGTGACCGCGCCCCGGGGGGCGTAGAAGTCGATCACCTGGTCGGGGTGGTCGCCGTAGGGGGCGGTCGCGTCGGGGGTGACCGGGGGGTGCGAGAAGGCGGATGCCTCTTCGGCGGCATCGCGGGCTGCGGCGTCGTCGTCCGGCATGCGGCACCTCTCGGGGGAACGGATTTGGAAGGGTTTGGGTGGGCGGGTACCGGGGAAAGGGCGCCTGCCGTTGGCGGGGACGGTATCAGGCGGGTGACGTGCGCGGACACGGGGATGTGACGGGGGGTCAGGGGGTGGGGTGAGGGGCCGGAGACCGGCCCCTCACCCCACCCCCGCCCCGCTCGCTCGCTACGCCGCCCCCTCCAGCGTCTCCGCCAGCACCCGTGCCGCTCGTTCCACGTCCGTGAAGCTGACGTACAGCGGGGTGAAGCCGAAGCGGAGGACGTCGGGATGGCGGAAGTCGCCTATGACTCCCTGGGCGATGAGGCGCTTCATGATGTCGCCGGCGTCGTCGCAGCGCAGGGCGACCTGGCTGCCGCGTTCCGCGTGAGCCGTCGGCGTGAGGCACTCCACGCGGCCCTCCGGGACATACGCCGACACGCAGCGCAGGAAGAAGTCCGTCAGGGCGAGGGACTTGGCGCGGACCGACTCGATCATCGCCTCGGCCTCCCGGGCCGGGCCCAGGTCCTTCCCGTCACCCTCTCCGCCCCAGCCGTACCAGACGTCCAGTGCCGCCTCCAGGGCCAGCATGGACAGGATGTCCGGCGTGCCGACCCGGCCCCGTACCGCACCCGGCGCGGGCTCGTAGGCCGGGCGCATGGCGAAGGGGTCGGTGTGGGAGGTCCAGCCGGGCAGGGGCGAGTCGAAGCGGGGCTGGAGGTCGCGGCGGACGTAGAGGTAGGCCGGTGAGCCGGGGCCGCCGTTGAGGTACTTGTAGGTGCAGCCGACCGCCAGGTCGACCCCGTGTTCGTCGAGGCCGACCGGGAGGGCGCCCGCGCTGTGGCAGAGGTCCCAGACCGCGTACGCCCCGGCCTCGTGGACCGCCGCCGTCAGGCCGGGGAGGTCGTGGAGGCGGCCCGTGCGGTAGTCGACGTGGTTGAGGAGGACGGCGGCCGTACGGTCGCTCAGGGCGGCCGGGACCTCCGCCGGGGTCACCGGGCGGAGCGTGCGGCCGGTCATCCGGGCCGCGGACTCGGCCAGGTAGCCGTCCGTGGGGAACGTCGTCGCGTCGACGAGGATCTCGTCCCGACGCCCGACACCTCCCCCACCAGTCCCACCAGTCCCACCGGTCGCGCCCTCCCGCGCGGCCTCGTCCTCATCGGCCATCCGGACCGCCGCCACGACCGCCTTGAAGACGTTCACGCTCGTGGAGTCGCCCACCACGATCTGCCCGGGGGCCGCGCCCACCAGCGGAGCGATACGGTCGCCTATGCGTTCGGGCGCGGTCCACCAGCCGCTCTCGTCCCAGGAACGGATGCGCAGCTCGCCCCACTCGCGGTACAGGACGTCCGCGAGCCGGCCGGGGACCGCGACCGGCAGCGCGCCGAGCGAGTTGCCGTCGAGGTACACCGCGTCGTCGAGGACGAAGCGGGTGCGCAGGCAGGCCAGTTCGTCGGCCTTGTCCAACTCCCTTGCCAGGGAGATCAGTTCAGCGCTGAGCGCGGTCGGTTCAGACATGGGAGCGCGCCGTCCACAGCTCGGGGAAAACGTTCTTGCGGGCGCGCTTCTCCAGCCAGGCCACACCGGCGGAGCCACCCGTGCCGGCCTTGGCACCCATCGCGCGGCGCGTGGCGACGAGGTGGTCGTTGCGCCAGCGCCACACCAGCTCGGCGACATCGGTCAACGCCTCGCCGAGGCGGGCGAGTTCATGGTCCGGATCGCCGGAGTACAGCGCGGTCCACGCCTCCTCGACCTCGGGGGACGGCTCGTAGCGCTGGGAGACGTCACGGCGCAGGACGGACTCGGGGATCGCGTGGCCGCGCCGGGCCAGGAGCCGCAGGACCTCGTCGTAGAGGCTCGGCTCGTGCAGCGCCTTCTCCAGTTCGGCGTGGACACGGGGCGCGCCGCGGTGCGGGACGAGCATGGAGGCGGACTTCTCGCCGAGCAGGAACTCCATCCGGCGGTACATCGCCGACTGGAAACCGGAGCCCTCGCCGAGGGCGGCGCGGTAGGAGTTGAACTGGGCGGGGGTGAGCTGGGCGAGCGGGCGCCAGGAGGCGTTCAGGGCCTCCAGCTCGCGCACGGAACGCTTCAGCGCGTCCCTGGCCCTCGCCACGTCGTCGTTCCGGATCGCGGTGGTCGCGGTCTCCCACTCGTGGACGATGACCGTGAACCACAGCTCCATCACCTGGGTCGTCACCAGGAAGACCATCTCGCCGGGGTCGTCGGAGAGGGGGTGCTGGAGGTGGGTGAGGACATCCGCCTGGACGTAGTCCTCGTACGGGGTCGTGCCCTGGAAGTCGAGATGCGGGGTCTCGGGCTCCGAAGCCTCGTGGGGCTGAGCCTGCTGGGACATCGCTGTCTCCTGTTGTGCACTCCGGGTAGCGGTCCGCCCCTGCCGAATTCCGACACGGGGGCCCCGGTCCCCACCGGCATGGTCGGCGATACCACCCCCGCACCGCAAGGTCCGCCTGGTCACACCAGGCGGACCTGTCGCGAACGACCCTCCGGCCGGCTCAGCGACCGGATCAGGGTGTCCCCTCAGCCCAGCGTCTGCGCCGCCGTCGGGGAGGAGTCCTTCAGGAACTGGGAGCAGCGCTCGTACTCCTCCTGCTCGCCGATGTCCCCCGCGGCACGGGCGAGGGCGTGCAGGGCGCGCAGGAAGCCGCGATTCGGCTCGTGCTCCCAGGGCACGGGCCCGTGCCCCTTCCAGCCGTTGCGGCGCAGGGCGTCCAGGCCGCGGTGGTAGCCCGTACGGGCGTAGGCGTACGACTCCACGACACTGCCCCGCTCGTAGGCGTCGTCGGCGAGCTGGGCCCAGGCGAGGGACGAGGTGGGGTGCTTGGCCGCGACGTCGGCCGGGGGCGTGCCGTTCGCGAGGAGTTCGCGGGGCTCCGGGTCGTCGGGGAGGTGCGTCGGGGGCGGGCCCCCGAGGAGGTTCTGGTGAATCGTCATGGGTTCCAGTCTGGCTCATCCCCCGCCCGGCCCGCCTCCAACGGCGGTGACACCACCCCGCAGTGCGTCCGGCACTCGGGGTGGCGGCAGTCCGGCTCCGGGCGGCGGATCGTGGTGAAGGACAGCACCGCGCCCACCACCAGCGTCGCGGCGCAGACGATCATCGCCGTGCCGAACGCCTCGTCGAACTGGGTCGCCGACCGGTACGCCTCCGGCCCCATCCCCGCGATCAGCGGCAACGCGGCCACGGCGACCAGGCCGGCCGCACGGGCCGCCGCGTTGTTGATGCCGCTCGCCAGGCCCGCGTGCTCGGTGTCCACCGAGGCCAGGACGGTCGCGGTCAGGGGCGCGACCAGGGTGACCATGCCCAGGCCGAGCACGAGCAGCGCGGGCAGGACGTCGAGGACGTACGACGCGTCCGGCCCGACCCGCAGCGCCAGCAGCATGCCCGCCGCGCACAGCAGCGGGCCGACGGTGAGGGGGATCCGGGGGCCGATCCGTTCGCCGAGGGCGCCCGCGCGGGAGGAGAGCAGGAGCATCAGCACCGTGATGGGGAGCAGGGCCGTGCCCGCGCCCAGCGCCGAGTACCCCGACACCACCTGGAGCTGGAGCGCGGCGAGGAAGAAGAAGCCGCCGAAGGCCGCGTACACGCACAGGGTGACCAGGTTGACCGTCGTGAACTGGCGGGAGGCGAAGATCTCCGGCGGCATCATCGGGTCGGGCCGGCCGCGTTCGACGTACACGAACGCCACGCCCGCCGCGACCCCGGCGACGGCCGAGACGGTCACCACCAGGGAGCCCTCCCCCGCCTCGATCAGGGCGTAGGTCACCAGCGCCAGCGAGGCCGCGCCGAGGCAGGCGCCCAGCACGTCGAAGCGGTTCTCGTGGGCCCGGCCGTCGCCGGACTCGGGGACGTGCCGGGTGGCCACGGGCACGCAGACGAGCGCCAGGGGGACGTTCAGCAGGAAGACCCAGCGCCAGCCGGGGCCGTCCACCAGCCAGCCGCCCAGGAACGGGCCGACGGCCGCGCCGATGCCGCCGAAGCCGGACCACAGGCCGACGGCCCGCGCGCGGTCGTCGGGGTGGAACGAGGCCTGGATGAGCGCCAGCGAGCCCGGGGTGAGCAGAGCCCCGCCCACGCCCTGCAGCGCGCGGGCCGCGATCAGGACGCCGACGTTCGGCGCGAGACCGCACAGCAGGGACGCCGCCGCGAACCACACCACGCCGATCACGAACACCTTGCGCCGCCCGAAGCGGTCGCCGAGAGCGCCGCCCAGCAGGATCAGACCGGCGAGGGTCAGCATGTAGGCGTTGACGGTCCACTGGAGGGCCGCGAGATCCGCGTCCAGGTCCTCGCCCATCCGGGGAAGGGCGACATTGACGACGGTGGAGTCCAGCAGCGCCATGCTGGAGCCGAGGATCGTGGTGAACAGGACCCACTTGCCCTGGGGCGAGGAGAGCCGGATGTCGGGCATGGGTCCAGGTATACAGCGAGCCCGGCGCCGTGGCACCGGGCTCGCTGCACGAAGGAAGGTGTGCGGCTGGGCTTACTTGATCTTCTGACCCGCCGAGCGCAGGTTCTGCGTCGCCTCGACGACACGCGCGGCCATGCTCGCCTCGGCGAGCTTGCCCCAGGTGCGGGGGTCGTAGGTCTTCTTGTTGCCGACCTCGCCGTCGACCTTCAGGACGCCGTCGTAGTTCTGGAACATGTGCGCGGCGACCGGACGCGTGAAGGCGTACTGCGTGTCGGTGTCGATGTTCATCTTGACGACGCCGTTCTCCAGCGCGGTGCGGATCTCCTCCTCCGTGGAGCCGGAGCCGCCGTGGAAGACGAAGTCGAACGGGGACTCCTTGCCGAAGCGGGCGGCCACGCCCTCGTTCAGCTCCTTGAGGAGGTCGGGGCGCAGGACGACGTTGCCCGGCTTGTAGACGCCGTGGACGTTGCCGAAGGAGGCGGCCAGCAGGTAGCGGCCCTTCTCGCCCAGGCCGAGCGCCTCGGCGGTGCGGATCGCGTCGTCGACCGTCGTGTAGAGGGAGTCGTTGATCTCGTGGGAGACGCCGTCCTCCTCGCCACCGGTCGGGGTGATCTCGACCTCCAGGATGATCTTCGCGGCGGCGGCGCGGGCGAGGAGTTCCTGCGCGATGGA
The DNA here is from genome assembly GCF_018728545.1 of Streptomyces sp. ATCC 21386. NCBI lineage: Bacteria > Bacillati > Actinomycetota > Actinomycetes > Kitasatosporales > Streptomycetaceae > Streptomyces > Streptomyces sp. ATCC 21386. The sequence goes on along the minus strand of NZ_JAAVVL010000001.1, from coordinate 340,059 downwards.
GAGGTTGTCGGCGAGGGTCTCCGCCGAGCCGTCCCACATGTGCGACTGGAACAGCGGGTTGCGACCGGCCTTGACCCGCTCCTCCGACACGGCCAGCAGCGGACGTACGTAGCCGTCCAGCTTGTCCTTCGGGCAGTGGTCGGTGTGCAGGGCGACCGTGACGGGGTACTTCTCGGCCACGATGTGCGCGAACTCGGCGAGGGCGACGGAACCCGTCACCATGTCCTTGCTGTACTGACCGCCCAGGAACTCGGCACCGCCGGTCGAGATCTGGACGATGCCGTCGCTCTCCGCCTCCGCGAAGCCCCGCAGCGCGGCGTGCAGCGTCTGGGTCGAGGTCACGTTGATGGCCGGGTAGGCGAACTTGCCTGCCTTCGCCCGGTCGAGCATCTCGTTGTAGACCTCGGGGGTTGCGATGGGCATGGTCCGCTCCTTGTATGTGCGGGTGGCGTTGTGCTTACGGTCCCTGACCTAGGGTTGCGACATCATCGTCGGCCCCATCCTTGCAGACGGGGCCCGATGCTCCGGCCAGGGTGTCCGGAACTGTTGAGTAACCCCTGACCTTGGTGTTCCGCCCGGCGGGTCGGCCTCAGTCGAGACCCAGTTCGTCCTTCGAGAACGCGAACCGGTACGGGACCCCGGCGCCCTGCTCGATCTTCTCGGCGGCGCCGGTGGCACGGTCGACGATCGTGGCGACGGCGACGACCTCGGCACCGGCCTCGCGGACGGCCTCGACGGCGGTGAGCGGGGAGCCGCCGGTGGTGGAGGTGTCCTCGACGACGAGGACGCGACGGCCCTTGATGTCGGGGCCCTCCACCCGGCGCTGCAGGCCGTGCGCCTTGGCGGCCTTGCGGACGACGAACGCGTCTAGCGTGCGGCCCCGGGCGGCGGCCGCGTGCAGCATCGCGCCGGCGACCGGGTCGGCGCCCATCGTGAGGCCGCCGACCGCGTCGAAGTCGAGGTCGGAGGTCAGGTCGAGGAGGACCTGACCGACCAGCGGGGCGGCTTCGCCGTCGAGGGTGACGCGGCGCAGGTCGACGTAGTAGTCCGCCTCCAGACCCGACGACAGGGTCACCTTGCCGTGCACCACGGCCTTGTCCTTGATCTGCTGCAGCAAAGATCCACGTACGTCCACGTCAGTCATGGCAGTCAGCTTAAGGGGGCCCTTATGTCCGCTTACAGGCGTGTCCGCTTACAGGCGACGCCAGGTCCAGGTCGTGCTCGCCTCCAGCGGGTCGATGGGGGTGACCAGCCGGGGGTGGGTGTTGAGGCCGTTGGGCGGGCCGGTCTGCGGTTCGACGCAGACGGCCTCCGCCTGCTCGTCGTAGACCACGACCCACTCCTCGCGTGAAGTCACCTTCAGCTCCAGCCGGTCCGGCCAGGTCAGGGTGACGTCGACGCCGTCGGGCATCCCGAAGCAGTCGTCCCAGGGGCCGGCCTTCGGGTCGACGCGGTTGCCGGTGGGGAGGTGGTCGGCGCCGCGCTCCTCCTGCCAGGCGGGGTGGAAGTCGATCCGTACGTCCTCGCCACCGCCCGCCAGGGACCGGTTGAACCAGGGGTGCCAGCCGACCTGCGCCGGGAAGGAGGAGTCGTACGCCTCCACGGACGTGGTGAGGGTGAGGGCGTCCGGGGTGAGGGTGAACACCTGGGTGACGCGGCCGGGGTAGGGCCAGGGTTCGACCAGGTCGTAGGTGAGGACGGCCTCGGTGGCGTCGTGCCGGGCGACGCGCCAGGCGCCCTCGCGGGTGGTGCCGTGGATGGCGTTGGGCGGGGCGTTGAGGGGCATCTGCTGGACGGTGCCGCCGCTGAGGAAACGTCCGTCGCGGATGCGGCCGCACCACGGCACCATCGGGAAGCAGCCGAACCGCTCGCCCTGCCGCAGCAGTTCGACCCCACCGACGCGCAGCCCCGCGACCCGGCCACCGTTCCCCGGCGCCAACACGACCTCCGCGTCACCCGCGGCCAACGTGATCTCTTCACTACTCACGCCTCGACCCTACTGGTCTGACGGGACGGGGGAGTTACGGACGACGGTGCCGGGGCGCGGGCCGCTGGGGTGTATGGCGCGGAGACGTGGGGGGGCCGGGAGGAGGCCGGGAACAGGAAGGGGCTGGGCCCGGGATGGGGCAGAGCCCGGTGGCGTGCGGTCAGCGGCGTTTGCGCAGGGCTCGGCTCACGATGATGGCCGACGCCACGGCCAGGGCCGCCGCAGGCGCCGCCCAGCGGAGCGTAGCGCTCGCGGAGACCGTTTCCGGCGCCGGGACCGGGGCGTATCTGCCGCGTGGCGGGGCGTGGTCCACCTCCTCCGCGCTGCGGCCGATCATCGTCCGGCGGGCGTGCGCCGCCTCGGCCGGGGGTTCGTCCCCGGCGACGAAGCCGCCCTCACCGAAGGGGTCCAGAGCCGAGGGTGGGACGTCGGTCTCGAAGACGGAGGCCGACGGCTCGCCCTCGGCGGGGACCGGGGGTTCTTCGTCGGCGGGCGTCGGGGACTTCTCGCCGGCGGGCGCCGGGGACTTCTCGTCGGCGGTGGCACCGGGCTCGCCTTCGGCCTCGGTCTTGGCACCGGGCTCCCCTTCTGCCCCGTCCTTGGCCCCGCCCTCGGCTTCGGCTTCGGCGCCGTCCTTGGCCTCGTCCTTGGCCTCGTCCTTGGTCTCGGGTGCGGCGGGCTGCTCTTCGGCCGTCGGCCCCGCCCCCAGGTTCTCCGCGAACCTGTCCAGCAGACGCGTCGTCGCCGAGGTCACCGAGTCGGACGGGAGCTCGGTGATGCGGCCGGTCGCGGTGGCCGTGGCCGCGCAGGTCAGGGTGGTGCCCTCGGGGGCCGGGGCGAGGCGGAGGGTCAGGGTGAGTTTCACCGTGCCGGAGCCCCGGGCCTCGGCGGCGTCCCCCTCCACGACGTAGGAGCCGTCCTCCTGCGGCGTGACGCGCAGGGTGCCCCGGTAGGTGATGGTGTGCCCCGCGACCCGTACTTTCAGGCGCCCGGCGACCGGCGGCGTGCCCGCGTCCTGCTGGAGCCCGGGGACCGCCCGGGCCACCCGCTCGGGGTCGGACAACGCCTCCCGGAGGCGGCCGACGGGAACCGGAACGAACACCTCATGCTCCATGGCAGTCGAGCCTACCCACGTGGCCCCGCACCGCACCCGTACATACGCGTTATTGCTCGTGTTCCGCCCACGCGGCCCCACACACACCCATGCACCCCACCACGCCCACCGCCCCCTCCACCCCGGCCACGGCTCAGCCCGCGTACCTCGGGTGCACCAGCGTCGACGGCGGCAGGTCCCGCACCCCGTCGGCGGCGCTGAGCCGCGTCGCCCCGGTGCCGAGGTCCGGGCCCGGACGGCGGCCGTCGTGGGGCGAGGGACGGGTCGCCAGGACGAAGCCCCAGTCGTGCGGGGCGCGGGAGGTGTGGGCCGTACGGTCGGGGCGGGTGACGAAGCCGAGGTCGGCGGCCGTGACCCCGTAGGGCGTGGTGCGCAGCCCGGCGGCGCGCACGGTCGCGTCGACGGTCCAGAACACCTGCTGCCGGGACGCCACCGGCCCGGCGTGCACCACCATGCGCCCGTCGACCGCCAGGACCTCGCGGGCCAGCCCGTAGAACTCCTGCGAGTAGAGCTTGGTGCTCGCGGTGATCCCGGGGTCGGGGAGGTCCGAGATCACGACGTCGTACGGCTCGGCGGGTCGGGCGCCGCGCAGCCAGGCAAACGAGTCCTCCGTGTGGACGCGTACCCGGTCGTCGTCGTGGGCGTGGCCGTTGAGCGTGGAGAGAGCCGGGTCCGTGCGGGCCAGGCGCACCACGCCCGGGTCGATCTCGACGATGTCCACATGGCGTACGCCGTCGTGGCGGAGCACCTCGCGGGCGGCCAGGCCGTCACCGCCGCCGAGGACGAGGACGCGGGCGTGCGGTCCGGCGTTCATCGCGGGCTGGACGAGGGCCCGGTGGTAGCGCTGTTCGTCACGACCGTTGATGCGCAGCCGGCCGTCGAGGTACAGGGAGAGCGGGCTGCCGTCCAGGCCGCCGGTGAGGACGATCTCCTGTCGGCCGGTCTGCAGCGCGACGCGGACGTCCTTGCCGTACACCGCGCGCCGGGCGGCGCGTTCGAAGTCGTCCACGTGTACGGCGGCGGTGGCGAGGAGGCCGAGCACGGCGAGGTTGGTGACCAGCAGGAGCCAGCGGGCGCGGCGGGTCAGGTCGCGGTGGAACAGACCGAGGACGAGCGCGCCGCCGACCAGGACGTTGACCGTGCCGGTGAGCAGGGCGCCGGTCAACTGGCCGAGCCAGGGCAGCAGGAGGAAGGGGAAGGCGAGGCCGCCGACGAGCGCGCCCACGTAGTCGGCCGCGAACAGGTCGGCGACCGCGCCGCCCGCGTCCTGGCGGCGGATGCGCTGGATCAGCTCCATCAGCAGCGGGACCTCGGCGCCGATGAGCAGGCCGATGGCCAGGGAGAAGGCGACGAGGAGGTAGCGGGAGCCGCTCGCCCACATGCCGCCCCAGTCGCCGGTCCAGGCGAACGCGGCGTACAGCGCGAGGGCGCTGCAGCCCCCGACGAGGGCGAGGGCGGCCTCGATGGCGCCGAAACCGAGGGCCGCCCGGGGGCGGAGGCGTTTGGCGCCGAGGGAGCCGATGCCCATGGCGAAGACCATGACCGAGAGGACCACGGAGGCCTGCGTGACGGAGTCGCCGATCAAGTACGAGGCGAGGGCGACGAGTTCGAGTTCGTACACCAGTCCGCAGGCGGCGCAGACGAACACGCCGGCGAGGACGAGGAAACGGCCGAGTCCCGGGCGGACCGGGAGCCACGCGTGGGCGGCGGGGCCGCCGGGGCCGCCATGGCCGCCGGGGCCGCGCCAGGGGGGAGGGGCGCCGGGGGGTGCGGGGGCGTGCGGCTCGATCACTCCTGGCACGCTACCGTCACGGTCGCGCTGCGCTGGGTCACCCACACGGGTGGTCTGCGACGCGTGGCCGGGTGCCTGGTGGCTCGGGGGTTCGGGTGGATGGGCGGCTGCGGGTGCGTGGGGCTTCTCGCGCAGTTCCCCGCGCCCCTGAAAAGCCGGGGCTGCGTTCCGTGCTTTTCAGGCCCGCAGGGCCTGATCTTCTAGGGGCGCGGGGAACTGCGCGAGAAGCCCCACCGGGGCCGCACCCGGCGACGAACCCGAACCCCCGAGCCATCAGGCACCCGTCACAGCGCCGCAGGCACCGGCACCGGCGCCCTCACCCCCACCCTCGTTCTCGTGGCCACCAGTTGCCCGTCCTGGGGATACGCGTGCCACGTACGCCAGTGCACCTGCCCCTCGTGACGCTGCGCCAGCATCGCCGTGAAGGCGTGCGGGCTGCCGGGGAAGACCCCGGCCAGCCCATGGGGATGGTCGGAGACGAGCGCCAGGAGTTCCTGGGCCCGGCCCGCGAAGGACCCCGGCGACAAGACCTCGACGCGCGCGGCGAACTCGTACTCCCAGTCACCCACACGTTTGGCCACCCCGAGCGGGAGCGGCGTGCTGGATCCCGGGATGCACGCGACCGTCTCCGAACAGTGGCTCCCCCGCTCCTCCTCCAGGAGAACCTGGTGGGACGCGCCGAGCAGCCTCAACTGCAGCTTTGCCCCCGTCAGTTCGAGATCGAGCGTGGCGAGCGCGGGCAGCGGCTCGCGCCCCAGCGCCCAGGCGAGGTCGGCCGCGCGCGTGTCGGTGTAGGCGGTGTTCAGGGTCGTGAGCATGGGTCGGCTCCGCAGCGACGCAAAGAAGAGGAGGAGGTGGGTCCGGCGCACCCCGGTCGGCACCGGGAGCTGAGGCCCGGTCAGCCAGGTCACGTGAGGACGACGTCCCGGTCGGTCCGGTCAGCCAGGTCAGGCCTGCCCGGGAGGGACGTCCGGGGGCTGCGTTGGCGATTTATAGGGAATCATGAACTGTGGCGCCACCACAGCGTTTTTACCCAACTTGACGTGCTTTCCATCCCCCCGAGGGCTGCCCAGCTCAACTGTTCAACCAGGCGTACGCCCCGTCGTCCGACGCGCTCCCCACGCGCCCGCGCGGCCGGGCGCGCGAACTCGGGGGAGCGCCTGCCGGACAACCGGGCCCACCCGGCGTACTCAGGCGTGAAGAAGCGCCACATCGGTGCGCCTGCCCCCTCATGGCGGACCTACACACACAGACCTGGACACACAGACCCGGACAGCAGACCCGGACACGCGAGCGCCCGCCGGGAGGTCGTCCCGGCGGGCGCTCGTGTCGTGGAGCTCAGCTGCCCCGTGTCAGCTGCCTCCACCGCATCCGCCCCCGCCGCCGCCTCCGCAGGAGGACCCGCCACCGCAGGACGAGCCACTACTGCTTCCGCACGAGGAACCACTGCTGCTGCCGCAGGACGAGCCACCACCACCGGACGACGAACCGCGGTCGTCGGAGGAGTGGGACGATCCCGAGTCGCCGACGGTCGCGGCCCCGAGCACCCACCAGCTGTTGTCGGAGCCGCTGTTGTGGGCACCGCTGTCGCTTCGGCTGCCGCGGTACGCGCTACCGCCCCCGGCGGATGCCCGACGGCGCCCTGCCGCCGTACGCGCCGCGTTCGCCCTGCTGCGGTTGACGGCCACGCCGACCACCGTCACCGCACAGACCACCACCAGGATGATGCCGATCACCACGATCGCGTTCATGGCGTCACCCCTCCCCTCTTGTCCTGAGTCCCCCGAAGCGACCCCCCGTGGGTGCCTCGCCCGATGTCGTCGCCGTACTTCCCTCGTGGGCGCCGTCGCCGTACTTCCTTCGTGGGCGCCGTCGCGCGGTCAGCTGCCGCCACCGCAGCCGCCGCCTCCACCGCAGGAGGACCCGCCGCCGCACGACGAACCGCCTCCGCACGACGCACCGCTGGATCCCCCGGACGAGCCCCCGCTCGCCCACCAGCTGTCGCCCCGGCCGCGTCGCCGGGAACTCCGGACGACCGCGATGACGATGGCCAGACCGATGGCGCCGAGCACCAGGATGAGACCGACTTCCGCCATGACCCACCCTCCCCTCTTCCTTGCGTGTGTCCCCCGAAGCGACCCCCCGTGGGTGCCTCGCTCACTTGCGTGTGGCGGGGATGCCCCCGCCGGTGACCGCTCAAAGCCGAGTTGAGCAAGTCCAGAGCTTCGGGCGCGGCGGCGCGTCCTCAGCTGCCGCCACCGCAACCGCCACCCCCGCCGCACGACGAGCCACCGCCGCAGGAGAACCAGCTGCCGCTCCCGGACGACCGGTGGGACGGTCCGCCGTCCGCCCACCAGCTGCTGCGGCTGCGCCGCGAGCCTCGGCCGAGCGACGACAGCACACCGATCAGGGCCGCCGCGCCCAGGAAGAGAATGAAGAAGCCATCCATGACGGCACCCGCCTTTCGTTCCCCGTACGGACCCCCCGTGGGCCGTGCGTGACGTGGGGATGCCCGGGCGTCCCACCGGCCAAAGACGAGTTGAGCAAGTTCAGAGGGTTCTCTCGGGTCAACACCTCCTGACCTGCGCAGACATGCCGGTCGGGGGCCGTCCGACTTGCGGTCCCGGGTGGTCGCACGAACGCTGGATCCGAGGGGAGGGACGTGCACGCCTGCCTGGGCGTTGAAAAGGAGACGGATCATATGTCTGTTCGAAGCATGACGTCGGCTCGGCTCACGGACGGTCGTCCGCAGGTCTTCGCGGGGAGCAACCACGGGCTGTTCACCCGCTGGAAGGAGAGCGAGCACCCGGATGCCGGCTGGACCGACTGGCAGCCGTTCCCCTTCGACCACGGCCGCGTGGTGTCGCTGGCCGCGGCCCCGCTCACGGACGAACGGCCGCAGATCTTCGCCGTGTCCGAAGGCGGCGAGCTGTGGAGCACCTGGAAGGTGACCACCGACGCGAGCGCCGCCTGGGCCGACTGGACGAAGTTCAACGGCCTGCCAGGGTCGGCCCGCAGCGTGGGTGTGGCCACCCTGACGGACGGCCGCCCGCAGATCGTGGTCGGCACCGACAACGGTTCGGTGTCCTCGTGGAAAGTGAGCACCCACCCCGACGACGCCTGGTCCGAGTGGTCCTCCTTCGACGGTCCGCCCGCCTGATCCCGGGAAGCACGCCGCCCGGCCCGGGGTTTCCCGGCCGGGCGGCGCGCGGGGCCGCGCGAGGAGCGACACCTCAGGTGCCACATTGCGACCGCGGGTTGAGGAACTCCAGGGCTTCGGCGCAGGATGGCGGCCATGACCTCCAGCTCCAGCCCCGCCCCTCGCCCCGCGCTCAACCGGCGGCTCGCCGAGTTCGGGACGACGATCTTCGCCGAGATGTCGGCGCTCGCCCTGCGGACCGGGTCGATCAACCTCGGACAGGGCTTCCCGGACACGGACGGGCCCGAGGAGATCCGCGAGGCCGCCGTACGGGCACTGCGGAACGGCCGGGGCAACCAGTACCCGCCAGGCCCCGGCGTGCCCGAGCTGCGGGCCTCGATCGTCGACCACCAGCGGCGACGGTACGGACTGACGTTCGACCAGGACACCGAGGTGCTGGTCACCGCCGGTGCCACGGAGGCCATCGCGGCCGCCCTGCTCGGGCTGCTGGAGCCGGGGGACGAGGTGGTCGCCCTGGAGCCGTACTACGACTCGTACGCGGCCTGCATCGCGATGGCGGGCGGGACGCGCGTACCGGTGACGCTGCGGCCGTCCGACGAACAGGGAGAGGGGTCCGGCGCTGCAGACGGGGGCCGGCGGTTCCGGCTGGACCTCGACGAGCTGCGGGACGCCGTCACCGACCGGACGCGGCTGCTGCTGATCAACACGCCGCACAACCCGACCGGGACGGTCCTCACCCGCCAGGAGCTGGCGGCGATCGCCGAGCTGGCGGTGGAGCGGGACCTGCTGGTGGTGACGGACGAGGTCTACGAGCACCTGGTCTTCGACGACGCCGAGCACCTGCCGCTGGCGTCGTTCCCGGGGATGCGCGAGCGGACGGTCACCATCGGCTCGGCGGGCAAGACGTTCTCGTTCACCGGGTGGAAGGTGGGCTGGGTGACGGCCGCGCCCGCGCTGGTGACGGCGGTGCGCTCGGCGAAGCAGTACCTGACCTATGTGGCGTCCGGGCCGTTCCAGTACGCCGTCGCCGAGGCCCTCGCCCTGCCGGACAGCTACTTCGACGCGTTCCGCGCGGACATGCTGGCCAAGCGCGACCTGTTGTCGGCGGGACTCGCGGACGCCGGGTTCGGAGTGTTCCGCACAGCGGGCACCTATTTCGTCACCACCGACATCCGCCCCCTGGGCGAGAGGGACGGCTTCGCCTTCTGCCGCGCCCTGCCCGAACGCGCCGGCGTGGTCGCCATCCCGAACGCCGTCTTCTACGACCACCGCGAGGCCGGCGCCCCGTTCGTACGGTTCGCGTTCTGCAAGCGCATCGAGGTGCTGACAGACGCGACGGAACGGCTGCGCAAGGCATTCGCGGGCTGACCGCGGCCGGTCCCGCCAGTTGACGGCCGCTCAGTTCACGTTGACCGCGCTCCAGGCCGCCGCGACCGTGTCGTACTCCGTGCTGCCCGCGCCGTAGAGGTCGCGGGCCGCGTTCAGGGTGGCAGTCCGCGCGCCGGCGTAGTTGGTCGTGGACGTCATGTAGACGGTCAGAGCGCGGTACCAGATCGCGCCGAGCTTGGCGCGGCCGATGCCCGTGACGGTCGAGCCGTTGTACGTCGGGGAGTTGTAGGTGACCCCGTTGATGGTCTTGGTGCCGCTGCCCTCCGCGAGGAGGTAGGCGAAGTGGTTGGCGACGCCGGACGAGTGGTGGACGCTGAGGTTGGCGACGGAACCGCTCCAGTGGTCCGCGGAGCCGCCGTCCCTGCTCGGCCTGTCCATGTAGCGCAGGGCGTCGCGCCCCAGGCCGGAACGGACGACCTTCTCACCGATCAGGTAGTCGCCGGGATCCTTCGGGTTCTCTGCGTAGAACTCGACCAGCGTTCCGAGGATGTCGGACGTCGCCTCGTTCAGACCGCCGGACTCGCCCGAGTAGACCAGCCCGGCGGTTCTCGAGGTCACGCCGTGGGACATCTCGTGGGCGGCCACGTCCAGGCCGACCATCGGCCCGAAGTGGACGCCGTTGCCGTCGCCGTACGTCATGCAGAAGCAGTCGTCGGTCCAGTACGCGTTCGAGTATCTGTTGCCGTAGTGGACGCGGTTGTGCGAGCCCCTGCCGTCGCCTGCGATGCCGTTGCGGCCGTGGACGTCCTTGTAGTAGTCCCAGGTCATGGCGCTGCCGTACTGGGCGTCGACGGCGACTGTCGAGCGGTCGGCGGTCGTGCCCGTGCCCCAGTGGTCGTCGTCGTCCGTGAAGAGGGTCAGGGGGACACGGCTGCTGCAGGTGCCGCCGCCGCACACGTCCGTCCTGTCGGCCGCGTCACCGGTGTAGGTGTTGCCGCGTGTGGGGTCCTTGAGCTGGTACGTCGATCCCGAGAGCGTCGTCTCCAGCGGGACGGTGCCGCTGTACAGGGACTGACCGTCGCCGGTCGCCGTCTCCATCGTGTCCCAGGCGTCGATCCGGGCGCCGGTGCGCGCGTCGGACAGCACCGCGCGGGCGACCGGGTTGCCGAGCGGGTCCAGGGCGGAGACGTTCGTGCGCCAGGCCAGTCTCGGAGCACCGTGCAGAGCGTCGACGACGAGCCGGGGTCTGGCCTTCACCTGCCGCAGCGTCTCGCCCGGCCTGGCCGAGCGCAGGGCGTTCACGGCGACGTCGGCCGCCTTGGGGGCCGGCACCTTGGGGGTGGTGCTCGGCAGCGAGATCGCCGCTTCCGCCGCCCGGTCCGCGCCGCGGTACGTTCCGTCGGGGGCCAGATGGACGACGAAGTCGCCGCCGAGCACGGGGAGTTGGCGGTAGGTCCGGTGGTACCGGACGTGCTGGGCGCCGTCCTCGTCCACGACCACGTCCCGCACGGAGGTGTCCTGCGCGGAGGTGAGGCCCAGGACCGCGGCCCGGTCGGCGAGGACCGCCGCCGCGTTGTCGAGGGCGGTGGCACGCGTCGGCCTGTCGGCGGCGTCGGCGGCCGGGGAGAGCGCGGCGGCCAGCAGTGTGGCGGTGGTGGCGATGCCGGCGGTGGCGAGACGGGAACCTCGGACGTGCTGCCGTAACCGGCTCATCAGTCTTCTGTCTCCTGGGGAAATGCCCGCGGGCGCGCGTGGGGCGGGCACCGGGGTGCGGCACATGAGAGGCGCCGGGGACGGCACCGATCTTGTGCTGGCATTCAAGAGGACAGAAGCATGTCATGTCCATACTCAATACACGGGGACGGGAGACCAGGAAGCCGAGCAGGGGAGGTCCCGTACGGCCGACGCCGTAAGGAAATGCATGACCACCGGCGTGAGCGCGGGTCTCTCAGTCCGGACGCGGGAGCTCGTCGAGGTCCAGGGTGAAGGTGCGGCCGTCCGCCAAGGGGATGGGGAGCTTGCCCGTGCCGTACTTGTGGGTGTGTGCCGCGATGTAACCCGCGCCGGTCGGCTGGGTGTGGAGGACGACTTCCTGCGCGTAGGGGTCGACCACCAGGTAGATCGGGATGCCGTAGCGTCCGTACTTGGCAGTGCAGTCGTCGTAGTCCTTGCGCGCGGAGGAGGTCGAGACGACCTCGGAGATCAGCAGGACGTCGTCGAAGCTGTACCGCTTGCCTTCCTTGCGTGCGTCCTCGCGCAGGATCGCCAGGTCGGGGGCGGAGTTCTCGTCTGCGGGAAAGTCGATGTAGACATCCGAGGTGACCTTTGCGTGACGGCCGAGAGCGTGAGCGGAGTCGATCTGCATCGACCTGATGGTGCTGGAGTGCTCTTCGCTCTGCGGGGTCATGATCACCTTTCCGTCGGCCCCGAAAAGGACCGTGTACCCCTTGGGGAACTGGGTGTGCACGATCGCGTCGACGGTCATGAACGGCTCCTTCCCTTGTGCGGTCAGGATACGGCGGACGGAGCCGCACCACCGAGCGGCGGCAAGGGCTACGAGCCGGGCCGGACCGCCCTGGGGCACACCGGGTGTCGGTTGCGTCCGAGCCGGTGACGGCGGTGCGCTCGGCGACGCGGTTACCTGCGACGCCGCCTTCCACGACCACCGCGCGGAGGCCGCGAAGCGGCTCAAGGCCGGGTTCTGGCGTGCCTCCGGACGGCCACCGGGGGCGGTCGGCCGCCGGTGGCCACGGAAGCGGGCGGGGCGGCTACGCGTCGCCCTCGTCGTCCTTGGGCTTGTCGGCCTCGTCGACGTCCTCGGCCAGGCCGAGCTGCTCGACGAGCCACTTGTCGAACTCGATGGCGGCGCGCACCCAGCTCACCGTCGACGAGACGAAGTGCTCCAGGCTGACGCCGGTGCCGATCAGCAGCTGGGCCTCGCCGATGAGGCGGACCGTGCCGTCGTCGTGGGTGTGGCTGTAGACCTTGGGCCACAGGGTGCGGCGGTTCCAGTCGTCGATGGTCTCCAGCAGGGCCGGCTTCTCGTCGATCTGGTGCGGGCGGTCGTAGAACGTGCGCACCGAGAAGACCTGCTGGTCACCCTCGCCACGGAACATGAAGTACGTACGGAATTCCTCCCACGGCGCCGCGAGGTCACCCTCGTCGTCGACGACGTACTTCAGCTCCATCTGGTCCAGGAGCTGCTTCACGAGGTCCTGATCCGGGACCACGGGGCCGGGCGGCGGGCCGGGCTGCGGCTCGGGCTGGCCCCCGAAGTTCGGAATCGAGGACGGGTCGATGCTCACCGTGATTTTCCCTTCGTACGGATTCCGCCATCCTCCCCCATGCGGGGGCGGGAGTGGCAACCCCCGCCCCGCGTGGTTCGTCGCCCTTGGCCGGATCCGGGAAGGGATTCGCCTGCGGATTCAGCTACGAGCGTGGACGGGAACCTTTCGGGTACCCCCGGTCACGCGTTCTTTTCCATCGACGGGGCAGCCTGGCCGTCCGTCGTCGGTCCCACGATCAGGCCCTCCCCCTCCCCGAACGCGTCCACCCGGACCGTGTCGCCGTCCTTGACCTCGCCGGAGAGGATCTCCTTCGCGAGGCGGTCGCCGATGGCGGTCTGGACGAGGCGGCGCAGAGGGCGGGCGCCGTAGGCGGGATCGTTGCCCTCGTCCGCGAGCCAGGCCAGGGCCTCGGGGGTGATCTCCAGCGTGAGGCGGCGCTCGGCGAGCCGCTTGGAGAGGCGGTCGATCTGGAGCTTGGCGATGCGCTCCAGCTCCGCCTTGTGCAGGGCGGAGAAGACGACCAGGTCGTCCAGACGGTTGAGGAACTCCGGCTTGAAGGAGGCCCGGACCACCTCCAGGACCTGCTGCTTCTTCTCCGCCTCGGTGGTGACGGGGTCGACCAGATACTGGCTGCCCAGGTTCGAGGTGAGGATCAGGATGGTGTTGCGGAAGTCGACCGTGCGGCCCTGTCCGTCGGTGAGCCGGCCGTCGTCCAGCACCTGGAGGAGGATGTCGAAGACCTCCGGGTGGGCCTTCTCCACCTCGTCGAGCAGGACCACGGAGTACGGGCGCCTGCGGACGGCCTCGGTCAGCTGGCCGCCCTCCTCGTAGCCGATGTATCCGGGGGGCGCACCGACCAGCCGGGCCACGCTGTGCTTCTCGCTGTACTCCGACATGTCGATGCGGATCATGGCCCGCTCGTCGTCGAAGAGGAAGTCGGCGAGGGCCTTCGCCAGCTCGGTCTTGCCGACACCGGTCGGGCCGAGGAAGAGGAAGGAGCCGGTGGGGCGGTCCGGGTCGGCGATGCCCGCGCGGGAACGCCGCACGGCGTCGCTCACCGCGCGTACGGCCTCGGTCTGGCCGATGAGACGGCGGCCCAGCTCGTCCTCCATGCGGAGCAGCTTCTGGGTCTCACCCTCCAGCAGGCGGCCGGCCGGGATGCCGGTCCAGGAGGCGACGACGTCCGCGATGTCGTCGGAGCCGACCTCGTCCTTGACCATGGTGTTCTTGGACGCGGCGGCCTCCTCCTCCGCCTCGGAGGCTTCCTCCAACGCCCGCTCCAGCGTGGGGATCTCGCCGTAGAGCAGCTTGGAGGCGGTGTCGAAGTCGCCGTCGCGCTGGGCGCGTTCGGCCTGGCCGCGCAACTCGTCGAGCTTCTCCTTGAGTTCACCGACGGCGTTGAGGGACTGCTTCTCCTTCTCCCAGCGAGCTGTGAGGCCCCGCAGCTCCTCCTCCTTGTCGGCGAGGTCGCGGCGCAGGCGCTCCAGACGCTCGCGCGAGGCGGCGTCGGTCTCCTTGTCGAGGGCCATCTCCTCCATGCGGAGCCGGTCCACGGACCGCTGGAGTTCGTCGATCTCGACGGGCGAGGAGTCGATCTCCATCCGGAGGCGGGAGGCGGACTCGTCGACGAGGTCGATGGCCTTGTCGGGCAGGAAGCGCGAGGTGATGTACCGGTCGGAGAGGGTGGCGGCGGCGACCAGCGCCGCGTCCGCGATCACGACCTTGTGGTGGGCCTCGTAGCGGCCCTTGAGTCCGCGCAGGATGGCGATGGTGTCCTCGACGGTCGGCTCGGCGACCAGCACCTGCTGGAAGCGGCGCTCCAGCGCCGGGTCCTTCTCGATGCGCTCGCGGTACTCGTCGAGGGTGGTGGCGCCGACCATGCGCAGTTCGCCACGGGCCAGCATCGGCTTCAGCATGTTGCCGGCGTCCATGGCGGAGTCGCCGCCGGCGCCCGCGCCGACGACCGTGTGCAGCTCGTCGATGAAGGTGATGATCTGCCCGTCGGAGTCCTTGATCTCCGCGAGCACGGTCTTCAGCCGCTCCTCGAACTCGCCCCGGTACTTCGCCCCGGCGACCATGGCACCGAGGTCGAGCGAGACGAGCCGCTTGTTCTTGAGGGACTCCGGCACATCCCCCTTCACGATCCGCTGGGCGAGCCCCTCGACGACGGCCGTCTTGCCGACGCCCGGCTCACCGATAAGCACGGGATTGTTCTTCGTACGGCGGCTGAGCACCTGCACGACCCGGCGGATCTCCTGGTCCCGGCCGATGACGGGGTCGAGCTTCCCCTCCCGCGCGGCGGCGGTGAAATCGGTCCCGAACTTCTCCAGGGCCTTGTACTGGCCCTCCGGATCGGCGGTGGTCACCCGGCGTCCTCCCCTTGCCTTCTGGAACGCCTCCTGCAACTTCCTGGCGCTCGCCCTTTGCCCGGAGAGTACGTCCCCGGCCTGGCCGCCCTTCTCCGCGATCCCGATCAGGAGGTGCTCGGTGGAGACGTACTCGTCGCCCAGCTCCTTGGCCTTGGCCTGGGCCTCGGCGACGACGCTCAGCAGCTCGCGGTTGGGCTGCGGCGGCGAGACGGTGGAGCCGGTCACGCTGGGCAGGCCGGCGAGGATCTTCTCGGCGCCCGCGCGTACGGCCGCCTGGTCGGCGTCGACGGCGGCGAGCAGGTCGGTGATGTTCTCGTTGTCCTGGCCCTGGAGCAGAGCCAGCAGCAGGTGGGCGGGGGTGAAGTCGGGGTGTCCCTCGGACACGGCCCGGTTGCTGGCCGCGTTGATCGCGTCCCGGCTCCTGTTGGTCAGCTCGGCGTCCACGTTCGCGTTTCCCTCCTGGCGTCAGCCGTCGGCCATGGTGACTTGAGTAACGTACACAAAGTTGAGTCTATTCCACTCAAGGTGGAGTCGGGAGCGTTCCCCGTTAGATTCCAGGACCGTGAGCACCTACCGAGTGGATCCGGGCGATCCCGACGACGCGTACCTGGCCTTCTGGCGGGAGCGCCACCTCTGCACCCTCACCACCCTCCGCGCCGACGGCAGCCCCCACGTGGTGCCGGTCGGGGTCACATACGAGCCCGGGGCGCGGCTCGCTCGGGTGATCACCAGTTCGACGAGCGCGAAAGCGCGGCATGTGGCTCTCGCCGGGGAGGAGGGCGCCCGGGTCGCCGTCTGCCAGATGGAGGGCAAGCGCTGGGCCACGCTGGAAGGGCGCGCGTTCGTCCGCACGGACCGGGAGCGGATCGCGGACGCCGAGCGACGGTACGCCGAGCGGTACGGCAGGGATCCGCGACCGAATCCGCAGCGCGTGGTGATCGAGATCGAGCTGACGCGGGCGCTGGGCCGGGGCTGACGGGGCCGCCGGCGGGAGGGGAGGGCTACGGGGCCGGCCGCCCGCGCCGGTGACGGGCCGCCGAGGGCGGCGGCGGGCCACCAGGGGCGAGGGCGGGCCAATGGTGACCGCCTGCTTCCGGTTGACCTTTTTTCGGACAGATGCCGGACGGACGTCGGCCCGACGCCGGGCCGACGAGCGGGCGGCGGTACGGCTCCGATACCGGGAGGGGTCCCGAAATGTCCCCGCAAACCTGCAGCGGCGTCACCGTGTTCAGGTCACGGTGACGCCGCTGCTGGGGGGAAGCGCCTGAGCGATTTGAAACGACGGGGGAATCGCTTCAGGCACTGCGGGGGGTGGCTGAGACGGCCGTGGAGGCCTGGGTCTCCGGCTCGGCGAGCCGGTGGTCGCGCTGGTCGAGATTGACGAAGACCATCCCGTACCGAACGGCACACCGCACGGGCTGCGGCGCGCCGCGCGGTCGCCGCAGACATCGGTACGCCCGGATGTCCTCGTCCTCGTCCCGGGTCACCACCACCGGTTCGCCGAACACGGTCACCATCAACGAGTCACCGCTGTGGGGGATGGCGGTGGCCAGGTCGATGAAGTGCCAGCCGGAGCGATAGGCGGTGGCCATCTCGCGCCGGAAGGAACGGTCGTCGGGAGGAGTGGTCATGTCAGGCCTGCACAGTCTCGTCCGAACCCTGTGGCGCCACTGGCCAGATACTGTCGCCGGGCACGATGGTGTCCATCTGCACCACCGCCCCACCCCAGTAGCTGTCCGCGGGCGCGTCGCTCTTCGCAGCGGAGTGTGTGCTTACCACCCCGAAGGCCATAACGGCGGAGAAGGCGGCGACAAGCACCGAGCGAAGCAATCCTTTACGCATAGTCGGCTTCGTCCTCACTTGAAGGTCCCCTCTTCCCCCGTCGCATACGACGATGGCTCATTCGGGCACGTCATGGCCACATAATCGGTGCATCATGTTCCTGCATGTTCAGGACCCTGGGGGGTGGAGATTTGGCAACAAGCTGGACCAAAGGGACACATCCTCATGCGGTGACCGAACTGTGCGAGGACGGCAGCCGTCTCTACGCGAATGCTCTTCGCGCGGGACGTATCGACCGTACGGATGTGGAGACGGCTCCCTGTCTGATGGAGTTCGGTCTGCTCCAGCCCGATCCAGACGACGCGAACTGGCTGCGCCCCGTCCCTCCGTCGGCCGCCCTGGCCCAGCGGCTGCACCCGCTGGAACGCGAGATCAACGAGCGCCGACGGCTGACCACCGAACTGGCGGAGACCTTCGAGCCGTTCATGGCCCTCAGCGCCCGGGCCACCAGCGACACCCACTCGATCACGGTGCTGGAGGGCAGCGACCGGATCAACGCCGCGCTCGACCTGGCCACCTCCCAGTGCCAGAGCCAGATGCTCACGGTCCAGCCGAGCACCAACCGCCCCGAGCGCAGGATCGTCCAGGGCCTGGAGCGCGACCGGCCGTTGCTCGAACGCGGCGTGAGCATCCGGACGCTCTACCAGCACACCGCCCGCTACAGCCCCGCGAACCTGGCGTACGTGGACCAGGTGGCCGGCAAGGTGGAGATACGGACCATCGACGAACTGGTCGAACGCCTCATCGTGTGCGACGAGACGGTCGCCTTCATCCCCACCCGTGACGACCGGCAGGTCGCCCTGGAACTGCGCCACCCCGGCCTGGTCCGCTATCTGATCAAGGTGTTCGAGTTCATGTGGTCCCGGGCGGTCCCGCTGACTGCCGGCGCCCCCTACGAGACCGCTTCCGACGGCATCACGGAGATCCAGCACTCCATAGCCAAACTCCTCGTCGAGGGCCACGTGGACGAGGCCATAGCCCGCCGCCTAGGCATGAACGTCCGCACCTGCCGCGCCCACATCGCCAAACTGGCCACCGCACTCGGCAGCGGCAGCAGGGCGCAACTGGGCTATCTCATCGCCCAGTCGGGGATGTTGGAGCAGGGGCAGAGCCACTGACAGCCGAGGGAAGCGAGCGCAGGTGACCAGCGAGGTCCATGGGCATCGGGCCGACGAACTGTGCGCAGCGGGCCTTGAGTTGTACGCGCGAGCGCTGCGGGACGGCCAGGTGCGCGGCGAGGAGGCGTCCGCGGCGCCCTGCCTGATCCAGGCAGGATTGCTGCACCCGGCGATCGAGGATCCCGACCGGCTGGAGCCTGCGACTCCCGCGACCGCCCTGCACCGTCTCCTGCGGGGCATCGAGGAACGGATCGCCGAGGAGCGGCGCCGGGAGGAGCGGTTGGCGACGGTCTTCGAGCCGTTGCTGCGGGCCGCCGAGCGGTCGACAACACCGGCGGACATCGGCGCTTCGGCGATCACCCTGCTCGGCGGCGTCCAGCAGATCAACACCGCCATCACCGAGGCCCTGGCCGAGGCGAAGCAGGAATTGCTCTGCATTCAGCCGCACAGCCACCAGCACGGCAAGCGCGGCCAGCAAGGGCAAGCAGTTTCACTCGGCCGCGATCAGGCCGTGCTGGCCCGAGGCGCCCGCATCCGCACGCTCTACCCGCACACCCTCCGGCACTCCCCCTTCGTCCTCGACCGCTACGAGCGACTGCGCGGAGACGCCGAGGCCCGCACCCTGGACCAGGTCACCGACCGCCTCATCGTCGTCGACCGCACGGTGGCCTTCATCCCCGCCGACGCCGATCACACCCTGGCCCTGGAAATCCGCCACCCCACCCTGATCTCCTTCTTCGCCACCACCTTCGACCGCCTCTGGCACTTGGCGACGCCCATGTACCCCGAGGCCGTCCGGCTCCCCGTGATCGACGGCTTCACCCCGCGCCAACGCGCCATCGCCCGCCTCCTCGTAGAAGGCCACACCGACACCGCAATAGCTGACCGCCTGGGACTCAACGTCCGGACAGCCCGTGCCCACATCGCCAAACTCGCCGCCCAGCTCGGCAGTGAGAGTCGGGCGCAACTTGGCTATCTCATAGGGCAGTCGGGGATTCTGGAGCGGGAAGCGGCGCCGTAGGGGCGGGCACCCTGAGGGGTTCGTCCGCCGGCGTCGTGCGGGGCGGACCGTCCAGGCCCGCCTCCGCGATGCGCACGCCCAACTGCGTGCGGCTGGCCGCGCCGAGGCGTTCGGAGAGGCGGGCGATGTGGGCACGGCAGGTGCGCACGCTGATCCCGAGCCGCTCGGCGACCACCGCGTCCTGGTGGCCCTCCGCCAGCAGCGCCGCGATGGACCGTTCCCGGTGGGTGATGCCCGCGACGCCGGTCGAGGGGAGGGACGCGGCGAGCGGGACGCCGAGGCGCCAGAGGCGTTCGAAGACGGTGACCAGGTACTCCACCAGTGCCGGGTGGCGGATCTCCAGGGCCATGGTGCGGTCGGAGTTCGCGGGGATGAAGGCCACCGTACGGTCGAAGACGATGAGGCGTTCCACGACCTCGTCGAGGGTGCGGGCCTCCGCCGACTCCCCCATCAGCTCCATGTAGTTGTGCAGGCCCTGCCCGTGCCGGGCCACATGCGTGTACAGGTCCCGCATCCGCACGCCCCGGCGGCACATCGCCAGTGCCCGGTGCAGCCCCTCGCGCAGCTCGTCCTCGCGCCGGATGCCGCCCGGCTGCACGGTCAGCACCTCGGTCGTACAGCGGTCGGTGGCCTCGTCGATCGCCGCCCGGATCCGGGACAGCCCGTCGAGCACCCGGATCGCCGTGCTCTCGGCCGGATGCGGTCCCCGGGAGCTGCCGAGCCCGGCGTACCACTCGACCGCGTCGACCGCCGCGCCCATCCGGGCCTGACTGGCGCTCACCTCGGCGTGAACACTGCGCAGCAGCCGGGTCATGACCTCCTGCGGGGAGGTCGGCACCAGCCAGCCCATGTCGTCGGGGTCGGGGTGCAGCAGCGCGAGTTCGAGCAGACAGGGCACGGCGTCGGCGTCCGCGCGCGGGACACGGCCCCGCCGTACGGCCCTGGAGTACACCCGGTCCCCGGCCGCGCAGAGCCGGTCGGCACCGTGCGGATGCTCCTCGGTCGCGTGCCCGGCCATCACCCATTCACCCCCGGTTCCAGCCCTTCGCAGCGCAACTATGCGCGGCCCGCACCGGCTCCGCAACACGGCTGCGCCATGGTTATGCCCCAATAGGAGGGATAGTGTCCGCCTTTCTCCACCCCTCAGGCAGTGCGCTCTGCAACAAGGTCCACGACCCGGGACTCAAGTCCCGGGCTTGCACAGCGGGCGCCACTGGCTGTGGTGCTGCGCTTGCGTCCGGTCCCGCCCCCGGATCTCGGGGGCGGGTCTGGGGCGGTTGACTGCGCCCGGGTCCGTTGCGCCCTCGCGCCCCCGCGGCCCGCACCCCCGCACGCCCGCACGCCCGCACGCCCGCGCGAACGGCTGGGCGTCGGACGGAGACCCCGGTGCCTGCTCCCCGCGCGCGGCCGCACCCCGCATCCCCCGCCCGGCCGTACTTCAAACCCTCCGTTTCCGCAGGTCGTGGCCGCCCCCGCAAGGTGGCGGAAACGCGTTGGTGATCAGGGTGTTACTGAGCGCGCTTACCGTCGGCCCATGGCGGACATATTTGACGCGTACGCGCTGGCCGACGCGTGGGACGAGATGTTCGAGCGGCCGGGTGAGGTCAGGGCCGCCTACGAGCCGGTGCTCGCGGCGCTCCAGCCGATCGAGCCGGCCGAACTGCGGTTCAGGGCGGACCAGATGGCCCGCGCGTTCACCGACCGGGGCGTGACCTACGCCTTCGCGGGCGAGGAGAGACCCTGGCCGCTGGATCTGGTGCCGAGGATCCTGGACGCCCTGGAGTGGGACCTGATCCAGCGCGGAGTCGCCCAGCGGGTACGGGCGTTGGAGGCGTACCTCGCCGACGCGTACGGGCCGTGCCGGGCCTTCGAGGACGGGGTGGTGCCCTGGCGGCTGCTCCTCAACTCCCCCCACTTCCACCGGGCCGCGCACGGCGTGGAGCCCGCGGGCGGGGTCCGCATCCATGTCGCCGGCATCGACCTCGTACGGGACGAGGCGGGTGACTTCCGGGTGCTGGAGGACAACGTCCGGGTGCCGTCCGGGGTGTCGTACGTGATCGAGAACCGGCGCGCGATGACCCGGGTGTTCCCGTCCCTCTTCGCCGAGCAGCACGTCGTGCCCGTCGACGGCTACGCGCAGCGGCTGCTCGCCGCGCTGCGAGCCGCCGCGCCCGGCGGGATCGGGGACCCGCGCGTGGTCGTCCTCACCCCCGGCCCGAACAACGCCGCCTACTTCGAACACGCGCTGCTGGCACGGCTGATGGGCGTGCAGTTGGTGGAGGGCCACGATCTCGTCTGCCGGGGCAACCGGGTGTGGATGCGGACCACCCGAGGGGAGATGCCGGTCCATGTCGTATACCGGCGCCTCGACGACGACTTCCTCGATCCCCTCCACTTCCGGCCCGACTCGGTGATCGGCTGCCCCGGGATCATGAGCGCCGCGATGGCGGGGAACGTGACGCTGGCGAACGCGGTCGGCAACGGCATCGCGGACGACAAGCTGCTCTACACCTACGTCCCGGACCTCATCCGCTACTACCTCTCCGAGGAACCGATCCTCCCGAACGTGGAGTCCTTCCGGCCGGACGAGCCCGGACAGCTGGAGGCGGTCCTCGACCAGATCGACCAGCTGGTGATCAAGCCGGTCGACGGGGCCGGCGGCCAGGGCATCGTCATCGGGCCGAAGGCGGACCGTCAGACGCTGGAGCGCACCCGGGAGGCGGTGGCGGCCGATCCGCGCGGCTGGATCGCGCAGCGGCCGGTCGCGCTGTCCACCTCCCCCACCCTCGCCGGCGAACGGATGGCCCCGCGCCACATCGACCTGCGGCCCTTCGCCGTCAACGACGGCGACGAGGTGTGGGTCCTGCCCGGCGGGCTGACCCGCGTCGCCCTCCAGGAGGGCAACCTCATCGTCAACTCCAGCCAGGGCGGCGGCTCCAAGGACACCTGGGTGCTCGCCGAGGGCCCCGCCGAGCAGCGCCCCGAGGCGATCGGCGGCCCGCTGCCGCAGAAGGCACCGCGCCTGCTCGGACCCGACGGCACCCGCGCGGTCGTACAGGAAGGGGCGCAGCAGTGAACGACGTGATCCTCTCCCGGATAGCCGAGGCCCTGACCTGGACGGGACGGTACGTGGAGCGGGCCGACGCGACCGGCCGCATCCTCGACGCCTACCTCCACCGCCTCCTGGAGGACCCCTGGCGCGACGAGGACGCCGCCTGCCGCTCGCTCTACGCGATCCTCGGCGTCGACGCGCCCGACCGGCACTGCGACATGCAGCAGGTGCTGGACCGGCTGGCCTTCGACGCCCGCTCGACGGGGTCGATCGAGGGCGCGCTCGGGGCGGCGCGGCTGAACGCCCGCAGCGCCCGCGAGGCGGTGTCGTCGGAGATGTGGGAGTGCCTGAACTCCACCTGGCACGCGCTCGCCGACCAGCGCACGGCCGCGCGCCGCACGGGCGGCCCGTACGCGTACCTGGAACTGGTACGGCGTCGCGCGGCCCTCTTCTTCGGGCTCGCGGACTCCACCATGAGCCGGGACGACAGCTGGCGTTTCGTGGTGCTGGGCCGCAGCCTGGAGCGGGTGGACATGACGGTGCGGCTGCTGTCGGTACGGGTGCTGGACGCGGCGCACGCGCCGGACTGGCCGACCCTGCTGAGCGCGAGCGGCGCCGACGAGGCGTACGCGCGGGTGCACGGCGGGTTCGGCGACAGCCCCAAGGTGGCGGAGTTCCTGCTGCTGGACCGCGACTTCCCGCGCTCGGCGCTGCACGCCCTCACAACGGCGGAGGAGTGCCTGGCGGCGCTCGGCCGCCCCCGCCAGGACCCGGCCCGGCGTCCGATCGGCGCCCTGCGCACCCACCTCGAATATCTCGACTCCGAGTCGCTGGAGGCCGGGCTGCCGGCGCTGCTGCGCGACCTCCAGCAGGCGTGCATGGCCTCGGCGGAGGCGGTCGCCGAGAAGTTCTTCCCGTACCAGGGGCCCGTCGAATGGGCTCAGGAAGGCGCGTGAGCACGATGAACCTGCCCGCAACGGCCGCGACGGCTCCTCGGGCGACCCGGCGTCTGCGCATCCGGCACACGACCCGCGTCGCGTACGCGCAGCCCGCGGCCTCCTCCCACAACGAGGTCCGCATGACGCCGCTGACGCTGCCCGGCCAGACCACCCTGGACGCCCGGGTCCTGGTGAACCCGTCGACACCGACCTGGTCGTACTGGGACTACTGGGGCACCCAGGTCACCGGCTTCGACCTCATCGAGCCGCACTCCGACCTGACGATCACCGCGACCAGCCTGGTGGAGACGTCCCCGCCCGAGCGGCTCCCGGACGCGCCGGACCGGGCGTCGATCCGCCGGGCGAGCGCCGACTCCCGGCTGCTGGAGTACCTGACGGCGACGGGCCGTACGACGCTGCCGCAGGACCTGCTGGACCGGGCCCGGGAGGCTTCGGAGGGTCTCTCCGCGCACGAGACGGCGATCGCGGTCTCGTCCCTGGTCGCGGACCGCGTGGCGTACGTGCCGGGCGCGACCGGGGTGCACACGAGCGCGGCCGAGGCGTGGGAGCAGGGGGCCGGCGTCTGCCAGGACATCGCCCACCTCACGCTCGGCATGCTCCGCGGCCTCGGCCTGCCGGCCCGCTATGTCTCGGGCTACCTCCACCCGGAGCGCGAGGCCGAACTCCACCGTCCCGTCGCGGGCCAGAGCCATGCCTGGATCGAGTACTGGGCGGGCGACTGGACGGGCTACGACCCCACGAACAGCGTCCCCGCCGACGAGTCCCACGTGGTCGTGGGCCGAGGCCGCGACTACGACGACGTGACACCGCACAAGGGCATCTACCGGGGGGTGGCGGGGGGCCCACCGGAGGTGACGGTCGAGTTCACCCGGGTGGCTTGAGGGCTGCCACGGATGGCCGGGCCGCCCGAGCTCTGCCTCGGGCCGGCCGGCCGCCTGGGCGCTGCCTCGGGCCGGCGGACCGCCTGGGCGTTGCCTCAGGCCGGTCCGGGCGGCCAGTGCGCTACTTCGGGTCGTCCGGGCCGCCTGGGCGTCACGTCAGGTTGACCGCGTCGCATTCGGACTCGAATTCGGGCGTGCAGATCTGCTTGACCGTGTAGATCTCGTCGGCGATGACCGTGTCCTGGATGTTGTTCTTGGTGAGGGCGACCGGCGGCACCAGCTGGGCCGGGATCTTCTTGGTCGTCGGGGAGTCCACGCTGTCCGCGGCGAGGGCGTCGAACTCGATCGAGCGGCCCTGGACCTTGGCGACGGCCATCTCGGCGGCGGCGCTGGCCTGCGTCGGGAACGACTTGTACACGGTCATGTACTGGTCGCCCGCGAGGATCCGCTGCACCGCGTCCAGGTCGGCGTCCTGCCCGGTGACCGGCGGCACCTTGGCGACGCCGGCGGTCTTCAGCACGTCGATCACCGCGCCGGCGATGCCGTCGTTGGCCGCGTAGACCGCGTCGATGTTGTCGGCACCGAGCCTGGCGACCGCCTGCTCCATGTTGACCTTGGCGACCTTCGGGTCCCAGTCCTTGGTGTCGAAGCTCTCGGAGATCGTCACCTTGTCCTGGAGCTCGGAGAGCGCGCCCTCCTTGAACATGGCGGCGTTCGGGTCGGACGGCGACCCGTTCATCATGACGATCTTGTTGGCGGCGCTGTCACCCAGGTCCTCGACCAGCGAGCGTCCCTGTACCTGCCCGACGAGCTGGTTGTCGAAGGAGACGTAGCCGTCGATCGGGCCCTCGGCCAGCCGGTCGTAGGCGATGACGGGGATGCCCGCGTCGTCCGCCTTCTGCACGGCGGGTGCGACGGCCTTGGAGTCCACGGCGTCGAGGATGATGATGTCGACCTTGTCGGCGACCATCTGCTCGATCTGGCTGTTCTGGGTCTCCGGGTCCTTGTCCGCGTTGGCGTACTTGGTCACGCCCTTGTTGTCGGTGAGCTCGGCGATCTTCTTCTTGATGTTCGGGTAGTCGAACTGCTCGTACCGCTTGGTGTCCTTGTCGGGGAACAGCACGCCCACCGTGATGTCGTCGCCCTTCGTCGGGCTCGCCTCCGCGCTGTCGCCGATGTCCGAGACCCCGCAGGAGGCGAGGGAGACGGCTGCCGCCGAGGCGACGAGGGCGGTGGCGGTACGGCGCAGAACTGTGGCGCGACGACGTATACGAGTGCTGAGGGTGGTGCTGGTGGTACGGGCGTTCACATCAAGGGCCTTCCGGGCGTGGGTGCGCAGCACTGCGACCCAGGTGGCTGAAAGCCAACGCGGTGATCACCTCTGCGTCAAGGACCAATCACTTAACGAGATGACAACAGCCTTGTGTGTTCTCGGTGTGAAGAGGGTAAAGCAAGGGGCCCTCGGTGTCGCCGCGCGACCTTCACCCGACACGGGCCGGCGGCGCCTCGCCGGGTGCCCCCGCTCGCCAATGTCCACCGTACCGCCGGGGGTTGTGGGAACAGGGAGTGCGGGGGTCGGGGCGGGGTGGTCGTGGAGGGGGGCAGGTCAAGGCGGTGGGCGCGTGTGGTGGGGCTGGGCACGGCGGCGGCCGACTGCGACAGGGATCACCATGGGCCTGGCCGGGCCGACCCGCTCCTCCGGCTGACGGACGGGTGAGGAGGGTGGCGGACCTCACGGTCGGGGCGGTCGGGCCGGTCGAGCGGGCGGCGGGCCTGTCGCTGCTGCCGCGCCGGTCGACCGGGCCGCTGTCTGTTGTCCGCTGGTCCCCGGCCCCGGGCCCCTGGTCCCTGGCCCCTTGGCCGCTGTCTGCCGGCGTCTGCCTGCTGGCCGCTACCTGCCGCGCCGATGGGGGTCGGGGCCGGTCGGCCCCTGCGGGGGCGTCACCGTCCGACCGGAGGCGGGGCGGGGCCCCTGTCCCGGAGGCTGCGCCTGTCCCGGTGTGGCGGGACCGCCGGAGCGCGGCGTACTGCGGGAGCGCGCGGCTGCGGCCGAGGGCGAGGTGGGAGGAGGGGCCGAAGGAGAGGGCGAAGGGGAGGGCGTCGCCTGGGTCGTCCGCGGCGGCGTCGGAGGGGCCGTCGATGGTGCCGAGGAGGGCAGCTGGGCGGCGGCGGTCGGGGTCAGCAGGGGGCGGGCCTGGTCCTCGATGCGGGTGAGTCGGTCCGGCCATTCGGGGCCCAGGGCGCGGGCACTCTCGCGCAGGCGCAGCTGCGTGCTGACGAAGGAGTCGCTCTCGGCCGCCGTCCACGGGCGGGCCCGCTCCGCGGCGAGGGCCTGGCGCAGCTCGGGCGGGCCGGTCCAGCGGCCGGTGTCGTCGACGGAGTTGCTGTAGCGGGGCTTGCTCTCGCCCCGGCGGTACACGCTCGCGAGGTCGGCGAGGGCGCCCCGGTCGACGCGGTCGGCGAGTTCGAGGATGCCGAGGTACGACTCGTCCGCGTTGGACTGCACGGTCAGCCGCCCCTGGCCCCGGTCGGCGAGCTGCTCGAAGTACCGGTTGACGATGCCCTGGTTGCTCATCGCCTGCGGCACCCCCATGAACAGGGCCTCGACACGGGCGCCGGAGTCCCGGTAGGCCCGCATCTTCTCCTCGACGGCCGCCGCGTTCTGGGAGGTCTCCTGGATGATCGCGTGCAACCCGTGCTCGCGGACGTACGCCTCGGCCTGGGCCATCCAGGCGCGCCCGTCGGCGCGGGTGTAGGCGGCCATCAGGGTGTCGTCCTCGGCCATGAGCCGGGCGTACGCGGGGTGGTACGGCTTGTAGAGGTCGCTGTCGACGTCCGCGAAGCCGCCGTGCCGGTTCAGTGCGGCGGCCACCATCTCGGTGACCCGGCTCTTGCCCGCGCCGGGCTGCCCGACCAGGAACACCACGGTGGGCATCTCCTGCCCGGCGCGGCCCGCGAGGAGGTCGGGGACGATCCGCTCACGGAAGATCCGCCGGTTCTCCGCGTCGGACAGCCGGTGCCGCTCGACCTCGGCGGGGTCGATCACGCGTGCGGGCGGCTCGGGTGCCCGATCGCCCGGAGGGGTCGTGCGCTCGGCCGGGTCGGTCACGTGAGGTCCGCCATGACCTCGCGGGCCAGTCGGGCGTAGCGGGAGCGGGCCTCGGCGATCTGCTCCCGGTCGGCCGAGCGCAGCCGCTCGCGCTCCTTCGCCAGCCGCCCCTGCGCGGCGCGCGCGGCCTCGATGACGGCGGGGTCGGGAACGTCCTTCGCCTCCTCCGCCGCGATCGTCGCGCTGTACGCGCCGACCGCGCCGTTCACGGCCTCGATCGCCGCCTCGTACGCCGCGGTCTCCTCGTTCGACCAGTCGTGCGGCTCCAGGTCGTGGGTCACCGAAATGCCGTTGCCGCGTGCGGTGTTCTGTGGAGCGGGATTCTGCGGAGTGTTCTGGGGGGTGTCCCGTGCGGTCATGTGTCCCTCCCGTGTCCCGGTGTCAGTGGTCATTGTGGGGGACGGTGAAGAAGGGGAACGGGGTTCCCGGGAACTCGGTGAGGCGCGGCCTCCGGCGGCTCAGGCCTCGGTCGCCCACTCCCGGAGCAGGGCCTCGCGCCGCTCACGTCTCGGGGTGCCCTCAGCTGCGTGGGCGCGGCCCCAGCGTGCGAGGGTCTCGACGTCCGCCGTGCCCGCCACGAGGCGGTCCAGCAGGGCGACGGAGAGGTCGTACTCGGACTGGACGTAACCGCCGAGGGCCGCGGCCGAGTGCGCGTTGAGCTCGACGGTCCTGTCGGCGGTCTCCAGGTGCACCTCGAACGCGGCCGCGGCATCCCCGCCGCCTGCGACGGCGTTGGCCACGAGGTCGACGGCCGTGGTGGCGAGCAGCCGGGCGCCGGACCGGATCCGCACGTACCGCACGGCCGCCGACCTGATCTCCGACCAACCCCACACCGCGCTCTGCCCGGTCCCCAGCCCCTCCACCCAGTCCGGCGTCAGCCGCACCCCGGGCCCGAACCCCTCCGGCTGCGCCCCGACGTACACGCCACCGTCCTCGGCGATCCAGAACAGTCCCACCATGGCCATGAGTGCCTCCCCAACCGGCGACGTACGCGTTTCACCTGGTGAGACGTTACTCGGCCGTAGATGGTTCAACGCCCCGAGCCGTCCGCCGGGGCACACCTGACGGACACGCAGGCTCCGTGCGAGGCGGGCGAACTGCCGTCCTCGGCTTTCGCCCGACGCTCACCGAAGGCCCCGCTCCCACCGATTCGATCTTCACCTCTTCGCCAAAGCGCAGTGTGAGAATGTGAGTTACTTGATCAGTCGTTAAGGAGAGCCGGGATGAGCGGCCAGATGCAGCTTGCCGACGCCTACGACCTCGTGTACTCGGCGGCGGCGCGAATGATGTGGGTGGA
Source organism: Streptomyces sp. ATCC 21386 (assembly GCF_018728545.1). Taxonomy (NCBI): domain Bacteria; kingdom Bacillati; phylum Actinomycetota; class Actinomycetes; order Kitasatosporales; family Streptomycetaceae; genus Streptomyces; species Streptomyces sp. ATCC 21386. The sequence continues at coordinate 311,742 of NZ_JAAVVL010000001.1, read as the reverse complement.
AGAGACCCGGGTGTGGCGCCTGGACAGCCCGGGCGGCGGTTGGCCGGAGGAGCGCCGGGAGGCCTGGCGGGAACTGGAGGCGGCACTCAGCGTCTCCGAGGCACCCGAGCCCCAGGCCGGTGAACCGTCCGATCCCGTACGTCATCTGATCTCCCGTCGGGCCGCGGGTCCTGTCGACCGACCGATCACCTTCGCCGAGGCGGTCGCCGAGTGGACGGCCCGGCTGATCGAGGATCCCGGCCCCTACGAGCCGCGGATGAAGCCCTCCCCGGACGACTACATGGTGCCGGGCCGGGCCGTGGTGATCCCCGAGGGCCACATGATGGTGCTGTGTCGCCCGCTCGACGAGTTGGTCCACCGGCTGGCGGCGGGACGTCCCCCGGTGACCATCGCCGCGGACACCGCGGAGTTGAGCCGTCTACTGCATGAGGCGGCCGACGAACTGAGGGCGGCCATCGGCCTGCCCACACCTACCCCTCACCCGGTCGGCACGGTCGACGTGGCGCGGGTGTTCCACCGGCCGTCCGACGTGGACGACCTGCAGACGCGGTACGAGACCATGTCCCGGGCGGCCTGGCGTGCGTCGGAGAACCTGCCGTCACTGAAGGACATGCGGGACCACGGGGACTTCTCGGTGACTCCGGCGACGACGATCGCGGCGGACGATCTGCAGAACCTGCTGGCCGGGCGGTCGGGGCTGTACTGGCGGGAGCGGCACGAGACGATCGATCCGCGGGTGCATACGCTGCTGGGGGTGGAGTGGAACGAGGGCCAGCCGGATCCCCGGCCGGTCACGGGCATGGCCAAGGGCTTCCTGCGCAGTGTGGAGTTGGGCCGGAAGCCGAGGGCCCCACGCGCGAACGAGCACCGCATCTTCCGTGAGAAGGGCAACCCCGAGGACGTGGCCATCTCCGCCGTCCGCGCGGAAATCCTGGCCGAGCTTCTGGACGAGTACGCGGCGCGGATCCACCCGGGCGCCCAGTGCGGCGTCATGCACCTGTCCTCCTACGACCTGACGGACTTCATCGCCCAGGGAATCGGCCGCGAACTCAGGGCGACGTACGGCTTCTGAGACGGGACGGATGAAGGTTGCGAAGCACGGGGGAATCGGTGTCTGGAGCGCGCTACAACATTCTCGTCGTCTCTGACAACAGTGGCAGAGGTGAGGGAGGTGCCGAGGTCTTCAACCAGGAGTTGGCCGAGGCTCTCGCCCGTCGGCACAACGTCACGCTGTTCACGGCCAATCCCGATATGCCCGCGCACCAGGGCATTCAGAGGACGGTGCAGACGCAACCGCCCTTGATCGAGCCGGGACCGGGCGAGGAGGGTGAACCGAAGCCGATGGAACGGCGGGACTGGCTCGAACAACTCGCCGGTCAGGACCCGCAGCAGTACGGGCTGGAAGACCCGGCTGCCCAGCCGTACGACATCATCATCGGGCACTCACGGTTTTCCGGGCCGGCCGCCGCCGGGCTACGGGAGAACTGGTACCAGGACGCGCGCCTGGTGCACTTCCTGCACACAAGCCCCGAGCGGCTTCCGTTCGTGCGGGGCCTCACTCCCGAGAGGGCCGAAGCCAAGGCTGCCAAGGACTCCGCCATCGAACGCGGTCTGATGGAGCGTTCGGACGTCGTGGCCGGAGTCGGCCCACTGCTGGCGCAGGCGAGCAGAGACCTCTCCGCCGAGGGCGAGCACATCCCGCACTCCCACGAGTTCGTTCCGGGCACCAGGGTCTACGATCCCGTGCAGCACGACCCCGCGCCGGAGACGCTGAACCTTTTGGTCATGGGACGCGTCGGGGACCCCCTCAAGGGCGTGGACGACGCCGCAATGGCAGTGAAACGGCTGAACGAGGCCGGTCTCCGGGTACACCTCACCGTCCGTGGCATCCGCCAGGAAGAGCTTGAAGAACAGTTCGAGAGGCTTGAGGACCTCACGGGCGGAAACGTCACGGTCAAACCCCGCACGAAAAGCGTGGACGAAATCAACGAGGACATCAGGGCCTCCCACGCGATGATCATGCCGTCCAAGCACGAGGGCTTCGGCATGGTGGCCTCGGAGGGTCTGGGGCACGGTGTCCCCGTCCTCGTCAACGAGGAGAGCGGGGCCGCTCAGTTCCTCCAGGACACCGAGCGGTTCCCGCCGGAGATCGGCCGACCGTGCGTGGTCGCCGAGCCTACGGACGGCAGCAGCCGAGCACAGGCGTGGATGCAGGCGATCCGTCAGCTCAGGCAAGAGCTCCCAGCACGTCAGGCCGGTGCCCTGCGCATGCGGGAGATCCTCCAGCAGTACTCCTGGGAGCACGCCGCCGAAGCCACCGTCCAGGCCGCGATGGAGCAGACGCCGCTGCCGCACCGCGACCCCCGGACTCTGATCACCGCCCAGGAACGGGACCTGCTGCGTACGGTGCAGGGGCCCAACGGGCAGTTACTCAGGCCCGACGCGCCGGAACTGGCGCCGCCCGTGAGGGAGGAGCAGCCGGGACCCGGCGTCGGCGTGCAGCGGGACGGGCCGGCGCAGGAGGGTCAGGCACCCGGCGCTCCGGCGCCCGTGTGGCAGGCGGGTCTGCCACAGAACGCGCAGAGCGCTCAGCATCAGGCCGGGGCCGGGGCCGAGAGCGCCCAAGGCGCCGCATCGCCCGAGAACCCGACCCCCCTGTGGCAGGTCGGCCTCCCGCAGTCCCAGGCCGGGGCCGGGGCCGGGAGCCCTCGCGGTGCCGCTCCCGCCGAGAGTGCGACGCCTTTGTGGCAGGTGGGCATGGACCAGGACCCGCCCTCTGCAGGGCGCGGTACCGGGCAGAGCGAACCGGGGCGGTCCGCGGGTGCGCAGCAGCCGCCGCCGGATCTGTCGGGGCCTCGCGGCGGCGAAATCGAGGTATGACGGACGAGGCCGGGGCGGTTCGTCCGCCCCGGCCTCGTCGTCACCCTTGCCCGGACCGCTCACGCGAGCGCCGGGCCCGCGCTCAGCGCGCCCCGGGGTCGTACTTGCGCAGCGACTCCTGGACCTCACGGGCGTACGGCCCCTCCCACCACGGGATGGTCTCGACGAGGACCGGCTTGGTGCCGGAGGCGAGGACGAGGGCGCGGCCCGGGGGCATGGCGCCCAGGTCGGAGACGCCGAGGACGCGTTGGCGGCTGACGGACTCGCTGACCGTGCGGTTGCCGCTCCAGCCGCCGAACTCCGACTCGCGGCTCGCCTGGTACTCACGCTGGTCGTACTCGCCCGCCAGCTCGCTGAGGTCGCCCAGGAAACGGGTGTCGGAGACGCCGCCGCCGTAGACGCGGATGTTCGCGGCGGACCACAGCTTCTCCATGCCGCGCTCGCCCCACACCTCGATGCCCTGGGCCCAGGACTGGAGGATGGTCATGAGGATGATCCCGCGCGAGCCGTAGTGGGAGTACAGGTCGGGCAGCGTGCGCCAGCGGCAGACGTTGGCGGCCTCGTCGAGGACGCCGACGAGGGGCAGCGGGAGGCGGCCGCCGCGCTGGGTGGTGGCGTACTCCTCGGCCGCCTCGACGACGGCGACGGTGAGCGCGGTGACCAGCGGTCCGGCGGAGTCGCGGCCCTCACGGGAGAGGGAGTACAGGGTGCCGCCGGTGCGGACGAAGGCGTGCGGGTCGAACTGGGGTGCGTTCGGGTCGGCAGGCGGGGTCACCCAGCGGTTGACCTCGGGGTTGATCAGGCAGGACGCCATCTGCTGGGCGACGCCGTAGATGCCGCTGCGCTGCTTGTCGGGGGCGGTGAGCACGCCGTTGAGGCCGTCGGCTGCCATGGTGTGCCCGGAGCCGCGCAGGATCCGCTCGGGGGTGTCGTCCTTGGGGTTGGACAGCCAGGTGTAGATCTGGGTGATCGGCATCTTGCCGCAGGCGGCGGCGAGCAGCAGGTTGGCGAGCAGGTCCTGGCCCGCCGGGTCGAAGAAGGCGTCCGTGGAGGCGTTGGCGTCCCGCGAGCCGCTGGCGAAGTGGTCGGCCATCTTGCGGGCCTTGGCCACGTCGGTGACGTACGACAGCGGGTTCCACCACCAGCTGGGCGTCTCGGCGGCGACCTGCTGCGGGTCGAACACCCAGACCGGGCCGCGCGCGGAACGGGGGCCCCGGGTGGAGTCCACGATGTCCCGCTTGTTGGAGGTGACCAGGACCGCGCCGGGCCCGTCGAGGATGGCGGGAACGGCCCGTCGGGTCGTCTTGCCGGTCCGCGGGCCCCAGATGTCGACGTGCATGTCCTCGTACGAACCGAACAGCGGCTGGCGTCCCTTGACGGACCGTCCGATGAAGACGCCCGGGGTCTGCGCCTTCACGCCGAGCCGTTCGGCGATGGCCGCCGCGCCCTTCATGGTGAGCTTGCCCAACTCCTCGCCCTTGGCGAGGTGTTGAGCGGCGTTGTCCACCTTGGGCTTCTTCTTGAACCGCTGGACGACGCGGTACGCGGCGGTGCCCAGGATGCCGAGCAGCACGGCCTCACCGGCGGCCACGGCGCTGGCCGGGGACCCCGGCCAGCTGTAGTCGCCCTTGACCATGGCGACGAGGAACGTCAGCGGGTTCGACGCGGGCGCCGGCGCGTCCGCGAACGGCGCGCCGATCTTCGCCGCGAGCCAGGCCCCGACGACCCCCAGGAGCACGATCGCGACGACGATGACGATCTCGATCGTCCAGTCGTCCTCGGCGCGGGGCTTCTTCTGCTGTTCTGCGGTCACCCGCGGGTCCGTCCTTTCTGGGGGTGGGGCGAAGCTGGTGGAACGGCCGGGCCGTCAGGCCTTCTCGCCCTCGAAGGCGAAGAGGCCGTCGGCTGTGTCGACGAGCGTGTAGCCGTTGCTGGAGAACGCCTCGGGCAGCTCCGTCCCCTCGGGGACCATGCCGAGCAGTTCCTTGCTGTCCGCGGCCAGAGCGGCGGTCTCGCCGTCGTCGAGCGTCGCGTACAGGACACCGCCGGGAGTGATCTGCAACGGCTCGATGTCCTTCTCGTCCGCCTCCTGGCGCCACAGCTCGGCGCCGGTCTCGGTGTTCCAGGCGAGCGCCCCCTCACCGAAGTTGCAGACGGCCGTCTTGCCGTCGGGTGAGACGACGATCTTGGCCAGGTCGGTCGTGGCCAGGTTGACCTCGACGGTCGGCCCTGTGGCCACGGTGCGTCCGGTCGGCAGGTCGACCGTGGTGATCACCGACTCGCTGCTGCCCAGCGGGGTCCACATGAGCGTCGCCCGGTCGCCCCGGAGCGGGAAGAGGTCCTTGTGGCCGTCCTTGATGTCGTCGCTTTCGCCACGGAGTTCACGGGGCGGGGTGACGTCGTCGTCCGAGTTCCAGACGATCTCGCCCGTGGTTCGGTCGGCCAACCGCAGGGCGGAGTACGCGCCGTCGTACTTGGCGACATAGCCCTGGCCTGAGCCGAAGATGGTCTCGTCGGCCAGGAACCGCTCGAGAACGAAGTCCTTGCCGCCGCCGATCGGGGCGAAGGTCACCTCGCCGTCGGGCATCTCGACATGTCCCCGGACCACCGGCAGGTCCACGTTGCCCTCACCGGTGAGGGTCGAGCTGCCCAGTTCCCTGCCGTTGGGGTCATACATCGTGTAGATCTTCTTGAGGGTGGCCGCCTTCAGACCGCTGGCCTCCGTGTTCTCGCAGGTACGGATCAGGAGGGCCGGGGAGCCGTCCTTCCACTCGCCCACCTGGACGAGGGTGTCGAGCGAGGGCTGCTCCTCCAGCGCGGGGTCGTACGCACACTTCACAGTGAGGGACTTGCGCTTCTCACCGGTGGCCGCGTCGAAGAGGTGGGCGACGAGGTGCACCGTCGGCGTCTCCGTCTCGGATTCCTCGTCCGGGACGGAGCGCTCCTGGACCAGGACGAAGGCGTCCCCCACCTGGCACACGCCCTTCTGGACGGTCGGGAAGCCCTTCTCGTTCTGCCCGTCGAAGGCGGCCTCACCCGGGCAGGAGTACTCTTCGCCGTCCTTCTGGGCCAGGGCCCAGGCGGGCTTCGCCGCCAGCCCCGGGATCGGCTTCCCCTTGTAGACGGGTTCGTCGGCAGCGCCGGCCGACGCGGACGCCTTCGGGCTTCCGCTGGCCTTCGAACCGGTCCCGGCGTCCTCGTCACCGCCGCCACAGCCGGTCACCAGTCCCAGGGACAGGACGGTTCCGACGACGAGACCCGTGCGTATCTTCATCAACTTCCTTGCTCCGTACGGTGGTGTAGAGACCCGGGGCGGAATCCACGGGCCCGCCCCGAGCCCTATGCCTCGGCGTGGCCGTCGCCCTCGACCGGGTTCGTGCCGGCGGGAATCGGTACGCGGTAGACGCCCGTGATCTTGTCCTGGACGTCCCAGGTGCTGAAGGAGACGTTCTTGCCCGGGCGCGGGGCGTGGATGATCTTCTTGCTCTTGGGATCCCAGACGATGCCCACGTGCCCGGACAGGTTGTCGCCCTCCGGCCGGAAGAAGATCAGGTCACCGGGCTGTGCCTCGGAGAGCTGCACCTCGTACTTCTCCAGGCGGGGCTCCTGCACATACGTGGTGCCACCGATGTCGATCTTCCCGTCGCTGGCCATGTAGTAGGCCCACTGCGTGAAGCTGGAGCAGTCGAAGCTGCGCGGGTTCTGACCCTGGAGCCGGGGCGCACCGAACACGTACGGGACGCCGATGCCGCGCTGCGCCCAGCCGAGAACCGCGCGGATCACGGGGTCGTCGGAGTCGGGGAGGACACCGGAGGCGCCGGCGCCGTCGGGGGCGACGGCCGCGCCGCTGCCGCCCTTCGCGCAGTCGGCGTATTCGGCGTCACGGGACTTGTCGTCGGAGTCCGAGCCGGGAACCGTGCCGTAGTCCGGCTTGGCGGTGACCCGACCCGCCAGCCACTCCTCGGGGTCGACCATGCCGGGACCCTGGTCCTGACCACCGACGAACGGGTTGTCGACGCCGGGGACGAGGACCTCCCAGTGCAGGTGAGGGCCGGTGACGTTGCCGGTCGCGCCGACCGTTCCTATCTGCTGGCCGCGCTTGACGGAGTCACCGACGGACACGTTGAACGAGGTCTGGTGGGCGTAGAGCGTGATGACGCCGCCCTCGTGCCGCAGCTTCGTCATGTTCCCGTACGCTCCGCCGGGACCGGCGGCCACGACCTTGCCGTCCGCCGGGGCGTAGATCGGGGTGCCGCTGCGCGCCACCAGGTCGAGGCCGGTGTGGTAGCCGAGGCTCCACATGCCGCCGCTCTTGTGGTACGGCGTGCCGATCGTGTAGGTGCCCCGCTTCATGGGCCACTGCCAGTCCTTGCCGGCGCTGGGCGGCGGCTTGGCGCCAGGGAAGGAGACGGGCGTGACGTCGGTGGCGTTCATGACGTCCATGACGTTCGCGACCGGGGCCATGTTCGTGCCGCTCGTGCCGCTCGCGACCGTGTGCGCGACCGGGGCCATGGCGGAGACGACCTCCTCGGTCTCGCCCTTCAGCGGCGGGGTCGACCACGACCGGGGCGAGGTCGCGGCGATGCTGAGGGCCTTGTTCGGCTGTGCGTCGTTGCCGACCGGCTCCGGGATGTCCGACTGCTTGCCCAGGGTGGGGAAGTCGGGGTTCTTCTCGATCGTTTCCTTCAGGTGCACGTACCAGCGCTTGATGAGGTCCTTGTCGCCGGTGAGCGCACCGCGGTACCGGGCGGCCTGGGTGAGGACCACGCGCGGGTAGATGGTGTTGGAGGCCAACGAACCCGAGTAGATCTGCAGCGCCTTGAAGGGCTGGGTCTCCGCCTTCTTCGCGTGCAGGAAGTTGGCCGCGGCGTAGGCCGCGTCGTCGATGTTGTACAGATCCTCTTTGCCGTCGTCGTTGCCGTCGTCCCCGTAGTCCGTCCAGGCCGGCTTACCGAACTGCAGAATGCCCATGTAGCCGAGGGAGTTGGCGCCGCCGGGCGCGGCCGACGGGTCCTGGCCGTACTTGGTCTCCTGGTACATCTGCCCGGCGATGAGGGTCCAGTCGAGACCGTCGTAGCGGGCTGCGGCGCGCATCGAGGCGAGGATCATCTTCGGCGGTATCTCGTTGCGCGCGGTCTCGCTCGGCATGTACATCTTGCCGGCCGGCATGACCGGGTTGGTGGCCGCGGCGTCGCCGGTGTTCCCGGCTTCGGCATTGTCGGCGTAGTCGCCGCAGGCGGCGTTCGTGGCGCCGTTGCCGACGCCGCCGAGCATGCTGCCGATGAGCAGCAGGACGAGACAGATGCCCGCGACGGCGAGGCCTCCTCCGCCGCCGAGGAAGATCCACCACTTGAAGGTGCTCTTCTTCTTGCCCCCGCCGCCTCCGCCGCCGCCCTTGGAGCCGCGGGCACTCGCGGCCAACTGTCCGGCCGCCTTGGCGGTCTTGGCGACCTTCGCGGCCTTCGCCGCGGCCGCCAGTACGGCAGGTGCCACCATGGCAGGCTCACTCCCCCGATTCTTCGGAGGCGCCGACGTCACCCAGGCCGAAGATGTCGAACCCGGAGACCACCCACTTACCCCGGTCCTCCTGGACGGTCACGAGCCATTCGTTGGACTCCGTGGTCGACTGCCCGCCCGCGGTGACCGTCGACGTCGCCTTGACCAGGCTGGAGATCGTCCGTCCGCTGCCGCGCACCAGATCGTCGGAGATCACCGCGTCACGTACGACGACGGCCGTGCCCTTGGACTCGCACTGCTCCGCCTGGCAGGTCGCCCACGCCTTGCCGGAGGGCAACCTGGTCAGCTGCTTCATCCGGGTGTCGTCGGTGGTCAGTTCGAGCAGCGGGGGAACCCAGGTGACGGCGTTGCTCTTGTAGTCGTAGGTGCTGATGCCGGCCATGTACTTCGCCATGACGGTATGTGCCTCGTCCACCTCGGAGAGCGGGACGATGGGAGTCGCCTCGGCGTCGCCCGGTTCGTCCGAGCCGGAGTCCGCGTTCCCACCGCCGGATCCCGGCTTCCCCTCGGACGGCGCTGCGGACGCCGCGTTCTGGCCGGCCGAGTCCTCGTCGTCCCCGTCGAAGACGATGAACACCGTCAGCGCGGCAACCAGCAGAGCGCCGAGCACCGCCAGTGCCAGCAGTGCCGTGCGCTTGTTCTCGGCAGGCGACTCCACGGTTCCCGCGTCTCCCTCGTGCTGTGCCGGTACGGCGGTCGGGCGCTGACCGGGACACGGTAGGGGGAGGTGGGGGCGCAAGAGGCTCGGATTTTCCCGGCGGGGAATGGGTCGGGAAAGGGAATCGAACGCGGGGAAAGCCCGAGGGCGTCACTCCGGCCGCGGATCCACCGGCAGGGGATCGAACGGGTACGCGGTGTGCCCGTCCTTGGGCGAACAGGCCGCGAACGGGCCCGAGTCGGCGTCCATCAGCACACGCAGATGCGGGTCGGCATGGTGCAGCCACCACGTCGACATGCCGAGCGCCGGGTCCTGACGCAGGTGCTCCCACGCCAGCCAGAGCGCGGAGAGCCGGGCACCGGCCTCGGGGTGCTCCCACCACTTGGGACACCAGGTCGCCGACGAGCCGTTGACCCGGCGACGCACCATCTGCGCGAGATAGTCGGAGACGAATACGTAGACGTCCGCGAAGTAGAACTCCGGCTCCGTGGAGTCGGCTTGGGTACCGGTCATCGTTCCACTCCTGCGGGTTGGGCGATCAGGACAGGACGATACCGAGCAGCAACAACACCACGACGATCGCGCCCATCACGATCCGCGCCGTCGGATCCTCGCGTTCCCACAGGTCGTGGACGAGGGCCCAGCCGGTCAGCCGCGCGGCGCGGCCACCGTGGAGGCCGGGCTGCTCCTGCTCGTCCTCGTCGGTGTCCTCGGCATTCGCCGGTGCCGTTCCGGGCTCGGCCTCGGCCTCGGGGTCGGCGTCGAAGCCGACCGGCAGGCCCTGCTGTTCCTGGGCCACCAGCACCATCTGTTCGAGGAGTTCGGGGATCGTGTTGGGGGTCAGAGGATAGGCGAAGGTGCCGTACGGCGTCTCGACGCACAGCCGTGCCTGCCACGGGTTGCCGGGCTCGTAGCCGTCGACCCAGGCACGGTCGGCCGGGAAGACCTGAGGCATCGGTGCGACGGCGGGGGCAGGAACTGGTGCCTGCTGGACCGGCGGGGTCTGCTGGGGAGCGCCCCAGGTGCCCGGGTCGGGCTGCGGCGGCTGGGGGTGCCCGTTGTGGTCGGTCAACTGTCGTCCTTCGCCGGTCCGTCGGGTCCAGGTTGTGTGCGGGAACGTCGTGCGTACGCGGACGCGCCCCAGCGCATTGTGGGCCCAGCGCGGTTCGGGACGACCAAGCGACTCCCCGGCGTGTCCCTGACACTTTTCCCGAACACTTTCCCGAACTCCGCCCTCGCGGGAATTCCCGTCTCCCTGCGAGGAATTCGGCGGCGGCCAGGTGACAGGTCTTTGTCACACTGCCTGCGCACCTGGCTGGGCCAGGGCCCGTCGTGCGGTGCGGTCGTGCCCGCCGAGGCGGACGGGGAACCGACTCGCTGGAGTAACCGACTCGATGACAGACCACAACAGCCCTGCTGGCGCGGTCGGCGGAGGCCAGCCTTCCGGCCAGCCCGGGTCCTTCGGTCCTCCTCAGCAGCCCCAGCAGCAGGCCTGGCAGGCGCAGGGCCACGGGCAGCAGCCCTCTGCCCAGCACCAGGTCCAGCCCCCTGCCCCGCAGCCCTCCCACCCCCAGCCGCAGCAACTCCCCTCCGACGCGGCCCGCGCGCAGGTCGCCGCTGCCTGGGTGCGCAACACGCCCCAGGCCGGACAGGCCGCCGTACCGGCGCTGCCGCCGCGCGAGACGCGCCCCGCGAGCGAGTCGAAGAAGGAGAAGCGCGAGCGGGAGCGGGCGGCCCGCAAGGCCGCGTACGAGCAGAAGAAGGCTGCGAAGGAGCAGCGCAAGAACGGCGGGGCGCCGGCTGCCACCGCCCCTCCCGCGGCCACTACCGTCACCCACGCGCCGCAGGCGCCGGCCGCAGGCAACCAGACCCTCACCCTCGGCACCCGCCCCGGCGCCCCGGCCGCTCCCACCCCAGCCACCGTCGGCGCAACCGCCCCGGCCACCACCGGCGGAACCGCCTCCACCGCTGCCGGGTCCCGCCCCACCCGCGACTTCGACGTCCCCAAGCCCGGTGGCCGGGCACCCGCCGGCGGGCGCCGCACGCACGTCGCACTGCGCGCCACCCTGCTGATCACCACGTGCGTGTTCGCGCTGGGCTCGTGCGGTGTGATGGGGATGGTGGTCGGCGCGTCGTCGAGTTCCGTCACGGCGGGACTCGACTCCGACGACGCCGCCAAGTACCGCCTCACCGAGTTCCCGACGCAGCAGGCGGCGACCTTCGCCGAGCAGTACGCGCTGCTGTGCATGACGTACTCGCCGGAGACGGAGGCGGACCGCCGCGAGAACCTGGCCCGCTACGCCTCCTCCGGCGTCGACTCCGAGTGCGGCTGGAGCGGTGAGGGGTCCAACACCGCCCTGTCCGCCGTCTGGGACGGCACCCTCGAAGAACTTCCCGAGTACGGCGACCGCGGCCGCTACCTCGGTATCCAGGTCCGTAGCGAGGACGGCTCCCTGACCACGCTCACCGTGCCCGTGTACGTGAAGGACCTCGCGACGGGCGAGGGTCTGCGCGTGGCCGGCGACGTCGGCCAGATGCCGCTGCCCGCCCGCGCCGACGTGCCCGAGATCAGCAAGGACGAGGTCGTCGACGACGCACTCGCGGCACAGCTCCAGGAGAAGGTGCTGCCTGGTTACTTCGAGGCATGGGGGGCCTCCGACGCCACGGCCATGGCCCGCTTCGCCGCTCCCGGCGCCACCCAGGTGGCCACCGCCGGCCTGGCCGGCCGGCTGACGGACCCGACAGTCGACGACGTGGTCGCGCTGGTGCCCAAGAACCTCCAGGGCGCCGATTCGTACACCTACGGCAACGACCAGGCCGTGCAGCTCCGTGTGAGCGTCACCTGGGCCGACGCCAAGGGCGCGACCGTGCGCCGCGCGTACCGGATGACCGTCGTGAACACGGCGCAGGGCTGGTTCATCAAGGACATCCGCGGCGGCGTGCTGGACGCGGAGGGCGGCCGGGCCGACTCCGACGAGCAGACCGTGCCTGAGCAGGGCACCGGCGGACCGTCGGCGTCGCCCTCGGGCTCGGCGTCGCCTTCCGGCTCGTCCAAGCCGTCCGGGGACGACAAGCCCCAGAAGCCCTGATCCTCTACGCCCCACCTACATCGCTCGCTCTTCACCACCCGAGAGGAACCACCACCATGTACCTGGCCGCCGACGGCGACGGAACCAACAAGATGAAGGAGATGTTCGGCGAGGTGCAGTCCATCCTCACCAGCGCCGGCACGCTCGTCGCCGTCATCGCCCTTCTCGTCCTCGGCATCCGCATGCTGATGTCGATGAAGCGTGGCGACGGTATGCGCGAGGCCTTCCAGGGCTTCGGCATGATCGCGCTCGCCGCCCTGGTCATCGGTGGTGCCAGTGGTCTCGCCGGTCTCCTCATCTCGCTCGGCGACCAGATCGGCAACGGAAGCTGACGATCCGTCACTAAAGCTGCCAAAGGGAGGAGTTGATCGTCGTGGCGCAGGACGCGCCCGAGCCACTGGTCGCCTACGACCACACCGATCTGGTCAACCGGCCGAAGCGGATCTGGAACTGGGGCAACATTCCCCTCCCGGGCCTGCTGCTGCCGGCGCTGGGTGCGGCCTTCGGCTTCGGGCTGGTGTGGCTCATCGCCATGTTCACCCTGTCCGCGTTCCTCCCCTTCCTCGGCATGTCGATGCTCACGTCGGTCCTCTACTTCGGGCCGCCGTTCGCCGTCTACTTCGTCTGGGGCCGGCCCCTGCCCTCGGCACTCACGCTGAGCCAGCAGCTGGTGGTGTGGACCGACTGGTGGTTCCAGCCCAAGCGGCTGCAGGGGCTCTCCGCCGATCAGGAACCGGAGGAACTGCACTGGCAGGTCATCCTCTGGAACCCCGGAGGACCTCGCTGGCAGGCCCGCTACGAAGACGCCCGCAGGGCCGCCGCCGAACGCGGTACGGCCTTCTCGGCACCCCGCTGAACCGCTGAACAGGCCGTTCTCCCCGCTCACCCACCCCCGTACCAAGCCGACTACCGCAGGATGACTCCTCCATGTCCATGTTCCTGTTGATCCTTCTGGTCGGGGCGGCCGCCTTCTTCGTGGTCGCCATGATCATGGCCGCCACGTCGAGCAAGAAGCCGGGCCAGGGCGGTGGCGGTGGTCGGGCGAACTCGTCGGCCGGCCGTTCCAGGTCGTCCTCCGGAGCCGGTGCCTCGGCACGTCGTGAGGACCTCCGGCTGCCGTACCGCTACGCGGACGACATGATCTTCGTCCACGGCGATTCGGTGTGGACCGGCCTCGTCCTGCCCAACGCCATCGACGAGTACCTGAACGCCCAGGAACTCCAGGCGATGGCCGAGGGTCCGCCGCGCGGTCTGCTCAACCTCGCCCGAGGTGACCGCAACGTCGAGTGCCACTACCGCAAGGTCTACCAGCCGATCACCGCACTGACCTGGGCGGAGGACCTGAACGCGGTCGCCTGGGACCCGACCGACAACTACAAGGCCTACAACCTGCGCAAGGCCGAGTACCAGGAGCGCATCGGCGCCAACCGGGAGCGCAACGTCCTGCTGGTGAAGCTGGGCTCGCTCAAGCGCAACAGCGGCGGCTCCGGCGTGATGTCCGAGGACGACGAGCCGTACGACGAGCCGGGCCTGCTCCGCGGCGTACGGGGCGCCGCCGACCATGTGGCCGCCACCGCGACCGGGGTCGCCGACGAGTATCTGTCGCCCTCCGTCGTCGCGGAATGGACGCAGGTGGCGACCGAGGTCCACGAGAGCCTGGAAACCCTCCGGGGCACCCCGCTCACCCGCGAGGAGCTTGTCTGGCTGATCCGCAAGCCCCTCCACGGCGACCTGCCAGTCCCGCCCGAGCCCGTGCTCGGCTCGCGCGCCTGGGGCCCCAACGCCTTCGACCTCGTCGTCGACTTCTCGGGCGAGAACCGCAAGACGCACATCGTCCTGAACCAGTACGACGAGGTCACCGGCGAGCAGCAGACCAGCTACACCACGACCCTGGTCGCCGCCAACTGGCCCGCCGAGACCCGCTTCCGCCAGTCGACAGCCTGGGCCCGGTACGCCGCACAGCACGTGGACTTCCCGGTCGAGATCGACATGCGGTTCACGCTCATCCCGTACCTGAAGTTCAAGGACCGCGCCGACAAGATCCGCGGCAACCTCGTCGACGAGATGAACGACATGGCCAACTCCGGTCGTACCCCGGACACCAAGCTGGCCCACCAGGTCACCCGCGCCCAGGAGCTCGTTGACGACATCGAGGAGCACAAGATGCCGGGGATGGAGGCGCAGATCCGCTTCACGATCTCGGCTCCGAGCGTGAAGGAGCTGGAGCGCCGCCGCCGGGTCCTGGAAATGCAGTTCAAGCAGGACCTGAAGGTCACGCTGCTCCGTCCGACGCGCCAGCAGTGGCGTCTGCTCCAGTCGCAACTCCCGGGTGACGCGCCGAAGCTCCCTATCGCTCCGTATCTCCGGCTCCAGGAAGTCGAGCAGCTCGGGGCCGGACTCCCCACCGCAGGAACGGAGTTGGGCGACAACCCCGAGCACCGCTCCGGAAAGCGCCTCGGCTGGGTCGGCAACCTGGTCGGCTGGGCGGGCAAGATGCCGGTCCACTACTCGCTACACGTCGGCCCGGCCCGCAACGACGGCGGTGGCCTCGCCATCGTCGGCGCGTCCGGCGGTGGCAAGTCCTCCCTGGCCCTGCAGAAGTTCTACGAGGAGTCCGAGTCGGGCGTCCGCTGCCTGGTCATCGACCCCAAAACCGACTTCGCCCAGCTCTGCTACTACCTGGCCTTCGGCTCCCAGGTGAACGACCCGGCGTTCACCTCCGACGCGGAGGCGGGCCTCCTCGGGACCCCGCAGAGCCGGTTCCAGCCGGTGAACCCGGAGTTCTGGGCGGAGACGGAGGTCGTCGACCTTCTCAAGGGCCAGGCGGGCGTCCTGGACCCATGGGTGATCGCCCGCGACGTCCCGGCCGGCCGTCTGCTGGCCGAGTCGATGCTGCGCGGCTTCCTCGGCGACGAGGACTACCAGCGCGTACGCCTCCCCGTCATCGAGGCGATGGCCACGGTCGTCGGCCGCTACAACTCGGCCATGCGCCAGGCGGTCGACCAAGGCCTGACGGCCCGGGACGCCGACGCGCAGGTCCCCCGCCCGACGCTGTGGCAGGTGGTCGACGAGGTCGTGACGGCGTACGAGCAGGCGCTCGCCTCGGGCGACCGGGAGGCGACGAAGGACCTGAAACTCGCGCAGATGCTCCTCACCGAGCTGCGCACCCTCCCCTACGCCCGTCTCGCCTTCTCCGAACAGCCCCAGCCACTCTCGGCGATGCGCAAGCGCCGTACGGTGATCACCCTGCGCGGCTTCCAGTCACCCGCGGCCTCCGACCCGCGCAGCTGGAACCCGGCGGAGCGCCTGGCGGCGACGGCCCTGATGGCGGTCGTGGAGCTGGGCAGCCAGATGCTCGACGTCGGCTACGAGAAGAACCCGGTGACGGGCGAGATCGGCCTGCGCCCCAAGGCGTTGTTCGTGGACGAGGCGTACGTCGTCACGGCCACGGAGTCGGGCCGCGACCTGATGCGCCGCGCCCTGAAGCAGGGCCGTTCGTACATGGCCGTGACCGTCCTGATCACCCAGCAGGCCATCGACCTCGTCCAGATCGAGGACTCCGAGGCCCGCAGCGGTGGCGCCAACCAGATCCACACGGTCTTCGCCTTCAAGCAGAAGTCGGCGCAGGAGGCGTCCCTGGTGGCTCCGCTGCTCGGCCGCCCCGAGGACGACCCGAAGGTCGTGGCCGCGCTCCAGGAGCTCCGCACCGGTGTCTGCCTCCAGCGCGACGCCGACAAACGCGTCGGCACGGTCGCCGTCGACCTGGTCTTCAAGGAGATCCTCGCGGCCACGGACACCAACGGCACGACCCGCCCGGCCCGCCAGGGCGTCAACCCGCCGCTGAGCGTGTGGGACTGGACGTTCCTGCAGGAGGCGGCGGAGGACCCGGCAGCGGCTCGGTCCGCGCCTCCGGAAGAGGCTGCCGCATGAGGTGTCTCGATCTCGCGTTCCCCTCCGACCATCGCATCCAGGACACGCTGGTGCGTGGCCGCGTACTGACCGACTACGTCTCCGAGTAAGGCAGAGCACACCATGCGACTGAAGCGTGCAGTAATCGCTGGCACCACAGCTCTCGCGGCCCTGGTCCTTGTGACCGGCTGCGGTGAGGACGACCCGATGGCGGACCTCGGGCTGCCCTCCGCCTCGGACATGGCGTCCCTGGCCTCGCTGATCAACGAACACGCGGCCTGTCAGGATCTGGAAACAGACCCTGCGGACTGGGACTACATGAAGGACGAGGCGAAGAACCCCGCGTGGGGCATCAAGGAACGCGCCCACTGTGAAGACGAGCATGGCGACGACATCACGCTTCTTCTCATCGACGACATGCGGAAGTTCCAGGAGCAGAGCGCCAAGGGCGAGGAGTCGTGGCAGATCGGCCAGGACTTCGCCATCGCCCCGGTGAACGGCGAGACGGTCCACCAACTCGCCGAAAGCAAGATGATGGCCCTGTCCTGCAGCCCGGATCTCACCGTGCCCAGCGGCTACAAGAAGATCGACGGACTCGTCGACGGATGCGTGGTGACCGACTACCTCGCGGACTCCTGACGCAGACCGGACCCGCAGCCGTGCTCCTTTCCCTTCCCTGTCTCCGTTAGGACCGAAGATGCCCTCGCGCAACGCGCTGAGCCGCCGCATCCGAAAAACCGGCGCAGCCGTCCGTGCCGGCCTCTTCCTGGTGCTGGCGCTGATCGCTCTCACCCTGGCCGCACCGACGTCAGCGTCTGCGGACTTCACCTGCGACTTGACCGGGGACGAGACCTATCACCAGGACTCCCCGGGCAGTAACGGCGAGGACTTCATACCCGGGGTCGCGCAGTGGGCCACCAAGCCAAACGGCGACCTCCTGAACAACGAAGAAGGAGCCCACACCGATGACCTCAAGGTGAAGCCGAAGGATGCGGGCAGCTACACCCTGTACGAACTGAACGGCATGCGGGGCCTCAACTGGTCCATGACCTTCAAGGACGAGAAGGACGCGGCCAAGAGCAACGGCACACGGTTCAGCGGGGCTGATAACTGTGAGTTCATGACCTATGTCAACAACGGCATGGCGAACATCATCTTCTACGGCACCAAGGTCCTGACCCGTTTCTCCATCTCCATCAAGGAGATGGCCTCCAACCCGAGTCCCTTCGCCAGCCTCTACTCAGGACGGGACAACGTCGTCGCGACGCTCAAGTCCCACGTCCTCGAACCCGCCGTACCCGTGATGATCGTGCTGGTCGGCTTCTGGGTGTTCACCAAGTGGCGCAAGGGCGACATGCGCGAGGTCTGGGCCGGGATCTCCTGGACCGCGTTGACCACAATCGCGGTGCTGGCCTTTCTGGGCGGCAACAACAACTACAACCTGTTCGTATCAGGCGCCGACAAATGGATAGCGGAGGCCAATTCGGCGCTCACCTCGGCCGCGCTGTCCAGTGTGTCGGGGACGGCGCAGCCACCCTGCGATCTGAAGGACGACCGACCGAATGAGGGTCTTCGTCTCTCCAGTTGTGCGATGTACGACACACTGGCGTTCCGCCCATGGGCGCTGGGCCAGTTCGGACAGCCAGGCAGCACCTGCATTTTCAGGAAGAAGAGCGACGGATCGACCGTCGTCAACGGCTACTGCCCGGCCAAGGTCCCGGACGGGGTCTCGATGGGAGTCCCAGAGGCCGGTTGTTACTGGGGCACTGAGGGCAGCACACGCTGCGCGGATCTCCGTGTGCGCCAGGCCGTCACCCAGTCCACAACCAACATCGACAGGGACGGACTCGACCAGTTCAAGGACTGGCAGCTGATCCGCGGAGACATCGCCAAGGGCACGTATTACCCGGTGGCGTTCTCCGACTGGACAGGCAAGAACGCCACCGACCGAGTGGGCATAGCCTTCTACTCACTCATCGCCTCCTTCATCGTCGGTGTGATGGTCATCGTGCTCAGCGTGCTGACCCTGCTCTGGCACGCGGTCACACTGATCCTGGTCATCATGCTGCCGCTGGTCGCCACACTCGGTATCCACCCCTCGCAACAGAAGCTGCTCAAGGGCTGGCTGGAGACGTTCATCCACAGCTTCGTGCTACGGGCGGGCTTCGGCGTGATCCTGACCGTCCTGCTCGTCCTCTACCAGGTCATCCTTCCGGCCCAGGTCGCTCTTGGTACACAATTGCTGATGCTGGTCCTGGTCACCGCCGCGGTTGTGATGATGCTGAAGAAGCTCCTCGCCGGGAACTTCAGCCCCGAGTTCGCGGGCGGCGGCGGTGACGCGCTGGGCATCCGGGAGGCTGCGGGAGCCGGGAGCGACAAGCTGGTAGCCACGGGCGAGAAGGCAATGGCGAATGCGCCCAAGGTAACCGGGAGAGTCGCGGGCACGGCGGCCAAGGGCACGGCCTGGGCAGTGGACCGCGCCATCTTCAAGGGCAAGGGACGCGGCAAGATGCAGCAGAAGGGCTGGCTCGGCCAGTCCAAGCGCGAGCAGAACCAGTCCGCGTACTGGGCGAAGGAGGACGCGCGCGTTGCCCGAGCGGACAGGGCAGCAGCCCGCGCGGCGAACAACACCAACACGCCGTCACCCCAGCCGGAGCCGGAACAGGAGCCGGAGGGGCAGGATTCCGCCAACTCCAGGCGCAGCGGACGCGTCAGCGGTTCGAGCGGCGCGCAGACCCAGCAGCCGTCGCCCAGGCCCGCACCGAGCCCCGCGCCCACAACCCCCGCACCGCGCCAGGAGCCGGACCCACAGCCGGCACCGCGCCGGGTCGCTCCGGCGGATCCAACTCCGCCCGCACCGCGACCGGCCCCACGGGACCCGCGTGACCCGAGTGGTCGCGTCTAGTCGGCCCCGTCCGCCCGCACCCGGCGCCGCCCCACTCCGAGGAGCCAGCCCATGCCTGCCCTGACCGCCGACCGCACCCCCGACCAGCTGGTCGGGGAGATGCAGCGGCTCACCGGCGTGGACTGGCCCACGGTCTGGGCGGGCGCCCCTGCGGACGTGGAGAAGCGCGCGCACTGGTGCGCGGGCTTCGGCTGGTACCCCCTGTGGTTCCAGTCCGGCCTGCGCGTCCGCACCACGCTCGGCAGCCGCCTGCACCTCGTCTCACCCGGCCCGGCCCTCCCCGTGCCCCGCGTCGAGTACACGCTGTGGGCGGCCCGGTCGCGGGACCTGTCAGAGAACGACCGGGTCACGGACCTCAGCGAGAGCCGCTGGCAGGCCCACTTCGACGCACTGCGCGGCTACCTGGGCAACCCGACCCACCACAGCACGTGGGACAGCCCGGACTTCCCGGAACTGCCCGGCCCGCAGCCCTGGCCGGACACGCACTGGCGCACGGAGCACCGAGACCCGTACCGCGTCGCGGTGTGGCGCTTCCTTCCACCGCACGCACCCCTTGTGGAGTTGCGGATGACGCTCGGCGCGGTCACCGGGCGCGGCCCGGTACCGGCCGATGCGAGGATCGTGCTCGCCTGCCACGACCCCGCCCACGCGGACGCGGAGCGGCAGGCACGGCGCGGATGAACCGGAGCCGGCCAGTAGACGAGGAAGGCAACAGACGATGACGACGCTCAGGATCGACCGCAGCCCTGACCAGCTGGCAGAGGAGCTCAGGGGCCTGGAGCACGTGGACTGGCCCGCGGTCTGGGCGGGTCCTCCGAACCCCGGTCAGGCGCTGGACGACTGGTGCGCGCTGTTCGGCTGGAAGCCGACCTCGGCGGAGAGGGTGCTGACAGTGCGTAGCGCCACGGGGCAGACCTTCGTGCTCGACCCCGTGCGCGAGGCCGGCTGGGCTCCGATCAAGCAACTGGGCTGGACGAGCTGGCAGCAGTCGGCCGACAAAGTCTCCGAGAACGACGAGGTCCTCACGCAGGCATCCGAGAAGTGGGCCGCGTACCTGGCTGCCGCACGCCCTGTGCTCGGTGAACCTGCCTTCGCCGGGGCCTGGGACGACCCTTCCTTCCCGGAACCACCGCACGACCGGCACTGGCTCATGCCCCGCGACATCCGCCTGGAGGACATGGACCCCTATCGCATGGCTGTGTGGCGCGAGAGCGGCCCTGAAGGGCGCATCACGGTTCTGACCGTCAGCCTGGGCGCCGCTCTGGAACCCGGCGAGCTTCGGCGCGCACTCATCAATGTCGACTGCTACCCGCCGGAGGCTGCGTGATCCAGGTACACGTGTCGGGCCAAGTCCTCGACGACGCCCGAGACCGACAGCACACCGGCGAGGCCGCACCGACTCCTGACGAGGTCAGGAGAATCTCGAAGCGGTTGCGCGCAGGCATCGCCCACCTTCCGGACAAGGAATACACAGAGCAGCTCCGCAAGCGGCTGAGGGAGTTCGCTGCTGAGCAGGACATGGAACTTCCCACTCCCGACACCCGATCGGCGTTCTGGTCCTACCGGTTGGAGGACCACCCGACAGTCGACGTGGAGGCTGGGGAACAGCTTCAGAGCATGCACGTAGCGGCGGCGTACACCGAGGCTCAGAACTCAATAGTCGAGGACACTCTGCGCTATCTGGAAGGCACGCCCGGCGGAAAGGCATTGGGCGAGCTCCACCTGTGGGATGCGAACGTGCAGAGGGCGCTGAAACTGGACCGGGACACGGGCACGGCCCTCGCCTACGACGCCTGGGGCGCCCTCTCCCAGAGATACGCGGCCACGACCGAGACCGAAGCCCTCTTCTTCATGGCCGAGCTCAACCCGGGAGCCGTCGCCTACCAGACGGAAGCCCCGCAGCTCCGCCGAGACGGCAAGCTCGACATCATCGACTTCATGTATCCGCCGCCGATGGGCAAGTACGCGGACCTCGCTCCGGAAACCCAGGAGCTGCTGGCCTCCCGGGCAGTACGCGCCCAGGTCCACACCTTCGGATACGACGAGAACGACCCCAAGTACACGCCGCTCACCAAGGCCGGCCACCTCGACCTGGAGCACCTGAAGTCGCTCCCCACTCCGGAGGCCCAGCGCGCTGCCGTCCTCGAGGTCTGCGCCCGCGTGGCGGCCATGGACGGCCCCGCCCGCGCGGCCGACGTCGAGAAGTACGTCGAGGAGATCAAGGTTCTGCGCCCGGACCACGAAGTGGCCCTGCCCAACTCCACGGATCTGGCCTGGGCGCACGAAGCCCGTGCTCAGGCCACCCCGGTGGTCAGCACCCACGGCGCCTTCCTCCCCGGCGTGGAAGTGAACGCGAGGACCGGCCCGCAACAGATCCAGCCGCCCGAGCCCTCGGCGTCGGCCATCGCAGGCGCCCACTTCCTGCCCGGAGTCACCCTCAAGCCCGTACCGGCCCCAGCCGCCCAAGTCCCGAGCACCGCCACAACCTCCCAAGCCCCTCCCGCCCCCGAGCAGGTGCGCGGCCCGACCCTGGCCGAGTGATCAAACCGCCGCCGTCCCCTGCCGCACCGCCCCACACCTAGGAGCCACCGCATGCCCGCCCTGACCGTCGACCGCACCCCCGACCACCTGGTCGAGGAACTGGGGCGGCTCATCGGCCTGGACTGGCCCGCGCTCTGGGCCGGAGTACCGGAGGACGATGAGGAATTGGCGTCCTGGTGCGCCGGTTTCGGCTGGCAGCCGCTGTGGTTCGAGGCGGGCCAGCGGGTGCGTACGGCACAGGGCGGCCAGCTGCACTTGGCGTCGGTCGCCCCTGGTCGGCCCATCACCCGGGTGGAGCACGTCCTGTGGTCGGTCCGGTCCGGCTCGGCGGCGGAGAACGCGCCCGTGATGTCCCTCGTCAGCCGCAAGTGGCCCAGCTACCTCGCCGCTGCCCAGGCTGTCCTGGGCACGCCTGTCTGGTCGGGCGACTGGGACACCGACGGGTTCCCGGAGCCCCCCGGACGCGCGTACTGGCGCGACGAGGAGTGGCGCCGGGAGCACCGCGACCCGCACCGCCTCGCCGTGTGGTTCCCCCGTACACCGGGCGCGCCCATGTGCGCGCTCAGGGCGAACCTGTCGGCGGGTACGGCGGCCGGGTGGGGACCCGGCAGTGCGACGATCTCCCTCGCCTGCCACGGCCCAGCCGACCCCGACGACGACGGCTCCGGCTGGCTGCTGTGACAACGAGGAACAAGAGGAACCAGAGGTACTGATCATGGGACTCTCCGCTTCGGGGCCGCAGAACCGGACCCCGCAGGAACTGATCACCGAACTGCGCGGGCTGTCGGACGTGGACTGGCCGACGGTCTGGGCCGGCCCGCCCTACCCCGGCAAGGGCCTGGACATGTGGTGCGCGCAGTTCGACTGGGTACCGACGAGCTTCGAGCGGGTGCTCCAGATCCGAACCGACACGGGCGGCTCGTTCACCCTCAACAACCTCGGCGGCAGCTGGGCACCGGTGACCCACGTCAGCCACTGGCTCTGGGGAGCGGGCGCCGAAGCCGTCGAGGACAACCCCGAGGTGCTGGCAGAAGCGGCACGCGTATGGCCTCTCTACCTGACAGCCGCCTGCGCAGTCCTGGGAGAGCCGACCTGGGAAGGCGCCTGGGACGCGGAGGACTTTCCCGAGAACCTCGGCAATCACGACGTCGGCTCACGTGAGTACCGGCACGCACAGCAGAACCCCCACCGCCTGGCGTACTGGATGCCCCGGGAATCGACCGGTTCCCTGGTGGTCCTGGAGATCTTCCTCAAGGGGAACACCGCCTCGCGGGCCCCACGCGCTGGTGCCGCCAACCTGTCCGTGAAGTTCCACCCGCGCCCGGTCGACATCGGAGCACTGTGAGCCCACAACCGATACCCAGGTACATCGAACGACTCGCTCTCAAAATCGCCAACGAGGAAGCTGCGGAGGCTCATAAGGCAAGCACCCTGGAGGGGGCCCAGGCCATCCTCGATCGCCTCGAAGCGGAATCCGAAGCAGCGGGCTTCGGGTCCGTCAAGACATACATCGAGGCTCTGAGCAGGGATCCGAAGGGCGTCGAACCCCCGGAGGGGACCAACCCCACCAGCGCCTTCTGGTCTCACGGTGTCGAGCACCCGGATGCACCGCTGAACTGGAGGAACGAGAACTTCCTCGACAACCGGTACGTCGCCGAAGCCTGGGCCAGGACCCAGAACAAGCGACAGCTCGGAACAGCCCAGACCCTGGAAACCACAGAGGGCGGCCGACAGCTGAACCGGATGTACCTCTTCGAGGACACGGTCCGAGAAGTACTCGGTGGCGACAGCCAGGGCTTCACCTACGAATGGGCCCGCGGCGTCTGGGCCAACATCTCCGAGACCTACGCCGCCGCAGCCCGCGGCCAGGTCATCGTGTTCGCCGAGTCCGCCCACACGCGCTCGATCCTCTACAACCAAGAGCTCCCCGCCCTGCACACGAATCCGTACGTCGGCGTGGACAACGTCAAGTTCGCCTACGCGCCTAGCAAGCAGTGGCCGGAAGCGTCACGGAACGAGATCGGCGCGCACCAGATACGCGCGCAGGTACAGGTCGACGACCCCACCCTGCCGCACTACGTCGACGTTGCCGCGTACGCGAAACAGGATCCCGTCGAACGCCAGGAGGCGCTGGCCGCCGAGTGCGCGTCAGTGACGGTCGAACGCAACGCGAGAGCAGCCGCGAAGGCGGCGGCCACCTCCACCACGAACGAAACGGAGGTTCCCGAGGCCGAAGAAGCGACCGCTGCCGAGTCCGAGGTTCCCGAAACGGTTCCCCTCACCGTCAAAGATCCGGTCCGGCCCCAGCCGTCGGCCCACATCCCTGTCTGGCAGGTCGGATTCAAACCCGTACCTGTCAAGAATGAAGCACGCGCCTCTACCCCGGCGGCCGGCCTCACGGACCCGCCGGTCCCGGACCTCGGAAAACAAGCCACAGGCACAGGGCTGGAATGACCACGAAGACGAGCAAGCAGCCAAAGACGGGCACAAAGACGAATCCCAAGGCGGACACGCGGCCGCAGCCGAAGCCGTCTGACCCTGATCCGGTCCGCCCGACATCGCCCGCGGCGAGCCTCCGCCGCCTCCTCCGCCAGGACAAGACCGACCCCTGGGCCGTACGCATGCTCCCCCGCATCGTCTTTGGTCTGGCCGCCGCCTACACCCTCTTCACCATCGCCTCCCAGAGCGGCTCATCCTTCGTGATGGTCTGCGCCACGCTGCTGCTCGGCGGAGCCGTCTGGCTGCTCCGTCGCCGCACCCAACTCCTCCTCGCCCTCGCCTCAACGGTCCTCGCCGCAGCCTTCAGCGGCTACTTCTCCGCGGCCGGCGACTCGGCCCGGATGAACACGAGCGCAGCCGTCACCGGAACGGCGGCCTTCGGCTACTGGGCGCTGGCCGGAATGGCATTGCTGGGCGCGTGGATGGTGAAGGAGCACCCGGGGCGGCGCGGGGTCACGGTCGTGATCGCCGATGTGATCCTGGTCATCGGCTCCGTCGTCGGCATGTTCGTGCCGGAGGCGGGCGTGCCGATCGGTTTCGTGGGTGTACTCGGTGTCCTGGCCTTGCGCGGCGCATCCGCGAAGGCCATGACAGCCCGGGTCAGAAGGTTGGGCAGGGCGATACGTCGGCCGCGTCCTCGTGACGCCCGGAAAACGGCGGACAGTTGAGGCTTCTGTGAATGGTTCGTCGCGGCACTGTTCGTTTCCAGCCAGCACTTTGCACATGCGTTGCATCAGTTTGACAATTTGTTCTAGAGTCCCCCGCGATCACAGATCACCACGGGGGCTATTACTCATGCGTATGGCAAGCCATACGACGCTGGCCAGGCTGCCTGTCCGACCTGCCCGCAGGGCGGTCGACCGGGAGGCCCACATACCCGACGCGGCTCTGCCGTGCCGGCGTCGGCCGGACGTCTTCCAACACCCGCTGCTGGACAACTCGGAGAATCCGCAAGGCCCGCACTCCCCGGTCGCCGCGACTCCGACACCCTCGGGCGTCTCACCCGATCAGCGCCGCCAACACCTCGTCCTCCTCCGCACCGCGCGCGATCTGTGCGCCTCCTGCCCCCTCTGGGCGGAATGTCTCCAGGACGCCGTCGCGTACGCCGAGCCGTACGGCTACACCGCGGCCACCACCCGGGAGGACCGCCGCGCGCTGCGCCGCATGCTCGACCTCGGCGACGAGAACGGCAACCTGCCGGCCCACGCCGCCGTCCGCTTCGACTCCGGCTCGCAGCCTCGACGGCTCACCCGCCTCAGGTCCCGCGCGGACGAGTCGTCCGCGGCCCAATCCGCAAGCCGTCGGTCGACCGCCCCGGACCTTCCCGAACTGGAGCGGATCCTCGATGCGTTCGACCAGCTCCAGCAGCTGCAGGGTCAACTGGCCCATGATCAACGCATGTTGAGGGAACGCCCACCGCGCGCCGCTTTGACATCGCTGTTGCAACCGCACACCCCCACACAGCCGACGCACAGACAGACGCCCCCTCCGGACGGGTCGCCCCACACGTCCGGACCGTCGAACGGCAGGAGCGAGGAACCCATGGCAGCGGCCGAGGCCGGGCAACGGATCACCTTCTCGTACGAGGATCCCGCCCTGGCCGTACGGCAGGCCGTGCTCGGCCCCCTGGTGCGCTCCGCGCTCCCCGCGCTCACCAGCCTCGAACAACTCGTCGCGATGCTGACGTGCATGCCCGGCGGCACCGATCCGGCTGCCGAAGCCCCGCGTGACCTGCCGGCCCTACGCAAGGCTGTCGAGTCGCTGCTCCCCGACGGCGCCGACACCTCCGAGGGCACCGACGGCGCGCCCCTCCCCCCTGGACGCCCCCTCACCGGCTCCGTCTCCGTCGAACTCGCCACCACCGACCCGGTGGCCGCGCTCCGCCGCGACTTCCTGGAACCGCTGCTGCGCGAACTGGCCGCCACCCTCACGAACATAGAGAAGGTCGCGACCATGCTCGCGGCCGCCGGCGACGCAATCGGCGACGCCTCCCTGGAGACGATCCGCGCAGCCGTGCAAGAGATCCACGACCACCTCCCGCGCTCGGTCTCCCCCACACCCCACCCCACGCACACCGGGCACCCGGCCCCGACTACGGCAGGACCCGCCTCCCGCCGCGCCTCCTCCACCCCCAGCATCCGCGCCGCCGTCGAGAAGGCGGTCGCCGGCTTCCCCGGCGCCTTCTCCGCCCGCGACGTGCTCCGCGCGCTGCCCGCCGGCGTCTACGGCGACCCGTCGAAGACCATCAGCAACGTCCTCTCCACCCTGGTCAAGTCGGGCCGCCTGCAACGCCTCTCGCGCGGCACGTACGCTCGCGTCCTGGAAGCCCTGAACGTCGAGGACCTCGACGAGACCCTCCTCCCCGAGCGGGGAGAGGCGAAGAGCGCCTGAGCCGAGCCGGAAGGAACCCCGACCCGAGATGACCGAACCCACCCCGTCTCCGATCCCGCCCGCCGCGAACCCCGGCGCGGCGGACGCCCAGGTCCACGTCTTCTCCCCCAACGCCGGCCTCATCGACGGCGTCCCGGTCACCGCGCCGCCGTACGGCGACATCCAGGACGTCGTCCTGTCGATCCTCCAGCAACGGGCCCAGCAACTCGGCGCCCCGACCCCGGCCACGATCACCGACAACCGCTACGGCGGCGCCATCCGCCTCCTGATCCACCCGGACGGGACGACAGAACAGCTCGACTAGGGTGCGTAGCGAGCTGTGATCAAACTGGTTACTTCGCCCCGCCTATGCGGCTCGCGTGAGAGCATCCGTCCATGAGTGGCGACCTGGAAGTGAGTGCTCTGGCGATCAACGTCGTGATCCCGCAGGCGCTCCGCTGGACGGACACTCGACGTGGTGAAGAGTTCCAACTGACCACACTGAACATCCGGCTTCTCCCGGACGGTCACCTCGCCGCGAAAGCCTATGGCCGACCAGTCGGCGGTGGCCGGGGCGCATATGTCTCGTTCCCGGTCCCCGACGAACCAGAACTGGCGGCTCTGGTTGTCGACGCGGCCAGCCGCGCCGGGACGTTGTGGGCAGCCCACCGCGGTCTCGGCTGAGCCCAGTTCGGCTCGAGGGCAGACAGTGGCAGTTGAGCCGCGCCAGTCGGTGCTCGCTTACATGCGAGGACTGATCGCCACATGACCCTCGCCATGGCCGCCCACGCATGCCTGACCGTCCTGCGGGCCCGCGAACTGGGCACGGACAAAGCAGAAACGGATCCTCCCAGCTCATCCACCTCGACCTTGTCGAGATCAGACGCCTGATCACCCGCCTCGCCGACCGACGCCCCATCCCCATCGAACACATCCTGCACTGCTCGACCTGGCGACGACGACGCCAGCGCCAGGCCCGCGTCGGCCATCACAAACGACGCGGGCACAGCCACTGAAAACTGCCCGGACTCAGAACAAGCACCGTTGCAGTACTAGGAGCCGACGGCTCAGGAACCCAGCCTCCGGCGAATCAGGTGGCGTGGCCCTGTCCGCGACTCGGCGACGGGCCCCACGCCCGAGGCGCTCTGACGATGCGTGAACGGCCCCCGTCGCTCACTCCACCCGGGACAGAACGACAGTCCAGTTGCCCGTCGGGGAATGGAGATCCTCGACGCGGTCGAGCTTCCATAGCCTGTCCTGGACCGGGAAAACGTCTCCTACCGTCAGTGAGTGACGCGCCTCCTCACCTCCGGATTCGACAGCGAGCCGGACCGTCGTGGGCTGCCCCTGCGGTGCGTGGACGTGAATGACGCTGAAACTCCCGATAGGCCTGTTCGTCTGGGTGTTGGGGGCGATCGCGATTTCCTGAGTCGTCATTTCGTCTCCAAAACGGTGCAGTTCGGAGAGAGCGCGCTCTCTCCAACCGGATGTCCCGGTCGAACACCCTCCCAGGTCGAACCTGCCGATGCACAGGCCGCGCGCACGCTGCCGGATGCCGCCCCCGCAACTCCTAACGGGCCAGCGCCGTCCGCAAGTTCATGCCGTACCTCGTACGAAGACGTCGTATCTCCCACACCGACAGTGCCGTCACCGACAGCGGCCCGCCGAGCAGGAAGGAGTACAGCACCTCCGGCGGGGCCGCGACGTCAGGGCTGTCGGAGAGGCTGATGAAGAACAACGACCAGAACAGCAACGGCGAGAGGAGTCCGGGCAACAGCTCGTGCACATCGCTGACGCGGAAGCATGAGTTCAGCGCCGAGTAGGTGGTCACCAGAATCAGGAGCGCGGAGGCGAGCATCAGAACGAAATAGGCGATGGGAGCCACGAGGGCGAGCAGGCCCAGCACCAGGCGGAGGAGCACGTTACCGGACTCGGACGACCACGCATTGAGGCCATCGGGAGAGAGGACGTTGCCGCGCACCGCCTGGAGCATGAGCCAGAACATGCCCATCTCCAGGGCGAGGACGCCGAGTACCGTCAGCGGACTCACGAGACGGCGCGCGTACAGGCGGCGCAGCGGTGGGCGCGCCGCGAAGATGAAGACGGTGATGCCCACGGCTCCGGCGGCCACCAGGACGGCGCAGCCGATCATCAGGTTCTCCACCTTGCCCAGGACGAAGTCCTCCCGCCCCTTCCGCATCGGGTAGGCCATCACCAGCCAGACGCTGGCCAGGAGCCCCAACGCCGTCCGGGCCCGCTGGAGTCGGTCGATGACCGGGTCCGATATCCGATCGGGACGGATCGGAGCGGCCAGCACCACCGGGCCGGCGAATGCCAGGCGGCCGAATCGCCCCAGCCCCGATCCAGTCTCCACGCGCGTTCTCCCCCGAGTCGGCCCACATCTCCCGCGCGCGTACGCGCGACGAGACCCGACCCTAACCGATCATGGCCACGTCATCCGCAGCGGCCTTCAGCGCGCGCACGTCGGCCAACCCCGTACGAACGCTTTCGCAAGGAAACGGCGCGGCCACATTCGTGCCCGTGCGTGCCTACTCGCCGTTCCACAACTCGCTGCGTATGGCTCTCGCCTTCGCGGCGTGGCCGACGCTCCGACGTTGGCTTGCGCACCGCGCGGCGTCCTGCGCCTGGCACCGAAGGCCATTCGCTGCGGCACGGGCCCGGTGGGTGCCTCAGCCGGTGCGGGCCGCTCCGCCGGGCCACACCACGTCCATGGAACACCGTACGCGCCCGCTGTGGCGGCAGATCGCAGCGGAGATCATCCGGCGCATCGAGGGCGGCACGTACTCGCCGGGCAGCCGGGTGCCGTCCACGCTGGAGATCGCCCAGGAGTTCGGCGTTGTGAACGCGACGGCGGCAAAGGCCATGCGGCATGTGCGCGAGCAGGACTGGACACGCGGCGAAGTACCCCACACACCCCAAGCCACCCACGCGCCCCATCCACCCCGTACAACCATCCCCCCACCCCAAACGTCTGATCGTCACCGGCGGTGTAACCTCCGCCGGTGACGATCGCCCTCCCGCCCTGAAGGACCCCAGGACCCCATGACCTCAGTCAGACGCTCGACGACGGCCGCCGCGGCCGCCGTCGTCGTGCTCGCCACCGCCGGCGGTCTGCTCGTCTCGACCGCCACGACGGCGAACGCGGCCGTCACCTGCACCTCCCCCGTCTTCAAGCGGCAGCTCTTCGCCAACACCACCTTCTCCGGCACCCCGAAGAAGACGGACTGCGACAGCGCGATCGACCAGAACTGGGGCACCGGCGCACCCGCCACCGGACTGCCCGCCAACAACTTCGGCGTCCGCTGGACCGTGACCCGCGACTTCGGCTCCGGCGGCCCCTTCACCCTCTCCGCCACCGGCCTCGACGGCATCCGCGTCTACCTCGACCCCGGCACCACCGACGCCCGCAAGATCAACCTCTGGACGAACGGCTCGACGACCGTCTCCAAGACCGTCAACGTCACCATCCCCTCCGGCAAGCACACCCTCCGCGTCGACTACGTCAACTGGACCGGGTCCGCCAAGGTCAAGTTCGCCTACACGCCCCGCACCTCCGCCACCGTCGACACGGTCAAGCCGTTCGTCCCGACGGGGGCCGCGGTCGCGTACGACGAGGCCACCGGCAGGGCCAAGGTCACCTGGGCGAAGAACAAGGAGATGGACCTCGCCGGGTACAAGGTCTACCGGCGGCTCAAGGGCGCTTCGTTCGGCAGCACGCCGGTCGCGACGACCACCTCCACCTCGTACACCGACACCGGGCTGCCGAAGTCGGGCGCGGCGTACTACTACGAGGTCCGCGCCTACGACAAGGCGGGCAACACGTCGACGGGCACGGCCGATCAGCTGGTCACCACGGTGGACCGGATCCCGCCGACCGTCCGGGATCTGAAGGTCAGCGGTGAGTCCTCCCTCCACGGGGTGTCCCTCTGGTGGATGTCCGAAGGTGCCGAGACGAACCGGCTGCTGAGGGCCGCCTCGCCCGACGGACCGTTCGAGGAGGTCAAGGGCCCCTGGGGCAACTCGGCGACCGATGCCACCGCCCCGTACGGGGAGACCTCGTACTACAAGGTCGCGGTGTCGGACGCGGCGGGCAACACCGCGTACTCGTCGGTGGTGTCGATCGCCCGGCCGCTCGCGACGACGTACTTCTGGAAGACGGAGAACCGGCCGGAGGACGGCGGCGGCGTCGATCTGCGCTGGGACGTGTCGCCGTACGCGCCGACCGAGTTCCGCGTCCACCGCGAGGAGCGCCGCTTCGACGAGGCGACCGGGACCTTCGACGTCGTCGACTCCCGGGTGGTGCCCTGCGAACCGAAGCTCACCGACACCGCCTACGGCACCAAGTACACCTACACCTGCACCGACACCACGGTCGTGCCGAGCCCCGACGACGGGTTCTACGTGTACTGGGTGACGACCGTCGACGCGCTCGGCCGGGAGTCGGCCCCCTCGCAGACCATCTCCCACGGCTACGGCGACGGCACCGCCCCGCCGCTCGTCACCGGGTTCACGGCCACCGCCACCGAGTACGGCACGGTCCTGGACTGGGACGACAGCCCGGTCTCCGACCTCGCCGAGTACAACGTGTTCCGCCTCAGCACGGTGGACGACGGGACCGAGTACACGCATGTGGGCACGGTCGAGGCGGGCACCAGCCGGCTCGTCGACTCGGCGAACCTCCAGGACGGCGAGCACCACACGTACTTCGTGGACGCGGTGGACACCTCGGGCAACTCCACCTACACGTCGGCCGACAAGATGGTGTCCACGACCGTCACCGAGCTCGACCTGCGGCCCACCGTGGAGACCCCCGCGGACCGGCTGGTCGACGCGAGCGCCGGGAAGGCCGCCGGCGGGGCCGGCGTCGACCTCACCTGGAAGCTGTCAGGCGACTCCGACGGGACGGACATCACGGGCTACCGGGTGTACCGGTGGAACCCGGCCACCGCCGCCTACGAGCCCCTGACCGCCGACCCGGTCACCGGCACGTCGTACACCGACACCACGGCCGCCGCCGGCACCACCCACTTCTACTGGGTGACCGCCCTCCACACCGACGGCACCGAATCCGCCCCCGACGACGCCTGGGCGGCCCTGGCCCCCTGAGCACACCTACCAGGACACAGCAGGGGCCCGGAGGTTCAGCTGAACCTCCGGGCCCCTCTTCCTACTTGACGTACCGTCAGTCTGCCGACGGCTGCCGCCCCTTCGGCCGCCACACCACCAACGCGCTGCTCTGCTGCACTTCCTGGTACGGCACCAGATCGCGCCGGTACGACGCGTGGACCGCCGCCTCGCGCTGGCGCATGGCCGCGGCGGCGCCGTCGAGCGCGGCCTCCATCTCGGCCACCCGGGACTGGAGCGCGGCGACCTGGTTCTCCAGCTCGATGATGCGCTTGATGCCGGCCAGGTTGATGCCCTCGTCCTGCGACAACTGCTGGACGGTGCGCAGCAGTTCGATGTCACGGGCCGAGTAGCGACGGCCCCGCCCGGCGGTGCGGTCCGGGGAGACCAGGCCGAGACGGTCGTACTGGCGCAGGGTCTGCGGGTGCAGACCGGAGAGCTGGGCGGCCACCGAGATGACGTACACCGGTGTCTCTTCCGTCAGCTCATAAGGGTTCCTACGGCGGCCGTCCATCACATTCATGCTCCCTTCGCGGCCTGGAACAGCTCCGCTCGCGGGTCCTCGCCCGCGGTCGCCTCGCGATACGCCTCCAGCGCGTCACGAGCCTTCCCCGACAGGTCCTTCGGGACACTCACCTCGACCGTGATCAACAGGTCCCCGCGGGTGCCGTCCTTGCGGAAGGCGCCCTTGCCCCGGGCCCGCATCGTACGGCCGTTCGGGGTGCCCGGAGGCAGTTTCAGGGTGACCGGCGGACCGCCCAGGGTCGGGACCCGGACCTCTCCGCCGAGTGCCGCCTCGGGGTACGTCACCGGGACGGTCACCGTGAGGTTGTCGTCCTTGCGGCCGAACACCGGGTGCGGGTCGACGTGCACGACGACGTACAGGTCGCCCGCGGGGCCGCCCCGTTCACCGGGGGCGCCCTTGCCGCGCAGCCGGATCCGCTGGCCGTCGGAGACGCCCGCCGGGATCCGGACCTGCATGGTGCGGGAGGACTTGGCGCGGCCTGAGCCCTTGCAGATGTCGCAGGGGTGCTCGGCGATCAGGCCGCGGCCCTTGCAGTCCGGGCAGGGGTCGGTGAGCGAGAAACCGCCGCCCGAGCCCCGCGCGACCTGGCCGGTTCCGACGCACGTCGGGCACACCCGGGGGGTGCCGTTGGCATCGCCGGTGCCCGAACAGGCCTTGCAGGGCGACTGCGAGGACATGCGCAGCGGTACGGTCGCGCCCTCGATGGCCTCGGTGAAGCTCAGCGTGACCTCGGACTCGATGTCCTGGCCGCGCCGGGGCTGCACCCGGGTGGTGCCGGAGCTGCCCCGGTTGAACAGGCCGCCGAAGACGTCGCCGATGCCCCCGCCGAAGCCGCCCGCTCCCCCCGCCGCCCTGCGCGCCGCCTCCGAAGAGGTCGCCCAGGTCGAAGTTGAACGAGCCGCCGCCGGCGCCGGGTCCGGGGCGGAAGCCGCCGTTGCCGAAGAGGGTGCGGGCCTCGTCGTACTCCTTGCGCTTCTTGGGGTCACCGAGGATGTCGTTGGCCTCGGAGATCTCCTTGAAGCGCTCCTCGGCCTTGACGTTCCCCTTGTTGGCGTCCGGGTGGTACTCGCGGGCGAGCTTGCGGTACGCCTTCTTGATCTCGGCCTCGGTGGCGTCCTTGGGGACGCCGAGGACCTTGTAGTAGTCCTTCTCGATGAAGTCCTTGGTACTCATCCTCGACGTCCCTCCTTCCACTCACCCTGCATGCCGTGTCGGCCTGTGGCGTCAGCCCTCGTCCGGGCCACCGCTCTCCTTGTCGTCGGCCGCCTCGGCCTCCTCGGCCTTGGCGGTCTGCGCGCCGGGCTGCGGCTCGGCCACGGCCACCCGCGCGGGGCGGATGGTGCGCTCGCCGATGCGATACCCCGGCTGGAGAATCGCCACGCACGTCGTCTCGGTGACGTCGGGCGCGTAGCTGTGCATCAGGGCCTCGTGGATCGTCGGGTCGAAGGGCTCGCCCTCCTTGCCGAACTGCATGAGGCCCATCTTCGCGGCGACGGTCTCGAGCGACTCGGCGACGGACTTGAAGCCGCCGACGAGTTCGCCGTGCTCGCGCGCGCGGCCGATGTCGTCGAGTACGGGCAGGAGTTCGGTCAGGAGGTTCGCGATGGCGATCTCCTTGACCGTGATCCGGTCGCGCTCGACCCGCCGACGGTAGTTCTGGTACTCGGCCTGGAGGCGCTGGAGGTCCGCCGTGCGCTCACCGAGCGCCGTACGCACCTGGTCCAGCTGCGCCGTCAGACCGGCCACCTGGGCCGTCGCTGCCGCGTCCCCGGCCGGGGCCGCCCCCTCCTGGGGGGCGGCCTTCGACTCGGCGTCCTCGGCGGAGCCGGAGGGGACATCAGGCTGCTGCGGCTGAGCCGACTGCGGCTGCTGCTCGTCGAAGCCCGGGGTCTCCTCCGTCACGCGGCACCGTCCTTACGGTCCTCGTCGACGATCTCGGCGTCGACGACGTCATCGTCGGCCTTGGCGTCACCGGCGCCGGCGCCG
Organism: Streptomyces sp. ATCC 21386; assembly: GCF_018728545.1. Classification (NCBI taxonomy): domain Bacteria; kingdom Bacillati; phylum Actinomycetota; class Actinomycetes; order Kitasatosporales; family Streptomycetaceae; genus Streptomyces; species Streptomyces sp. ATCC 21386. Next base: position 277,717 of record NZ_JAAVVL010000001.1, on the reverse strand, counting down.
GCCTCGCCGCCCGCGGCCTGCGCGGCCTGGGCGTCGGCGTAGAGGGCCTGGCCGAGCTTCTGCGAGACGGCCGCGACCTTCTCGGTGGCCGTGCGGATCTCGGCGGTGTCCTCGCCCTTGAGCACTTCCTTCAGCTCGGCGACGGACGCCTCGACCTCGGTCTTGATGTCACCGGGGACCTTGTCCTCGTTGTCCTTGAGGAACTTCTCGGTCTGGTAGACGAGCTGCTCGCCCTGGTTGCGGGTCTCGGCGGCCTCGCGGCGGCGGTGGTCCTCCTCCGCGTACTGCTCGGCCTCCTGGCGCATGCGGTCGACCTCGTCCTTCGGCAGCGAGGAGCCGCCGGTGACGGTCATCTTCTGCTCCTTGCCCGTGCCCAGGTCCTTCGCGGTCACGTGCATGATGCCGTTGGCGTCGATGTCGAAGGAGACCTCGATCTGCGGGACGCCGCGGGGCGCCGGCGGCAGACCGGTCAGCTCGAACATCCCGAGCTTCTTGTTGTACGCCGCGATCTCGCGCTCGCCCTGGTAGACCTGGATCTGCACGGAGGGCTGGTTGTCCTCGGCGGTGGTGAAGATCTCGGACCGCTTGGTCGGGATCGTCGTGTTCCGCTCGATGAGCTTGGTCATGATGCCGCCCTTGGTCTCGATACCGAGGGACAGCGGGGTGACGTCGAGGAGCAGAACGTCCTTGACCTCACCCTTGAGGACACCGGCCTGGAGCGAGGCGCCGATGGCGACGACCTCGTCCGGGTTCACACCCTTGTTGGCCTCCTTGCCGCCGGTCAGCTCCTTGACGAGCTCGGCGACGGCGGGCATACGGGTGGAGCCACCGACGAGAACGACGTGGTCGATCTCGGAGAGGGCGATCCCGGCGTCCTTGATGACGTTGTGGAACGGCGTCTTGCAGCGCTCCAGCAGGTCCGCGGTCAGCTGCTGGAACTGGGCGCGGGTGAGCTTCTCGTCGAGGTGCAGGGGGCCCTCGGCGGAGGCGGTGATGTAGGGCAGGTTGATCGAGGTCTCGGTGGACGAGGACAGCTCGATCTTGGCCTTCTCGGCGGCCTCGCGCAGACGCTGGAGCGCCATCTTGTCCTTGGCGAGGTCCACGCCGTGGCCGGCGCGGAACTGCTGCACCAGGTAGTCGACGACGCGCTGGTCCCAGTCGTCACCACCGAGGTGGTTGTCACCGTTGGTGGCCTTCACCTCGACGACGCCGTCACCGATCTCCAGGAGCGACACGTCGAAGGTGCCGCCACCGAGGTCGAAGACGAGGATCGTCTGGTCGTCCTTGTCGAGGCCGTAGGCGAGGGCGGCGGCGGTGGGCTCGTTGACGATGCGGAGCACGTTGAGCCCCGCGATCTCACCGGCCTCCTTGGTCGCCTGGCGCTCGGAGTCGTTGAAGTAGGCCGGGACGGTGATGACCGCGTCCGCGACCTTCTCGCCCAGGTAGGCCTCGGCGTCGCGCTTCAGCTTCTGCAGGATGAAGGCGCTCATCTGCTGCGGGTTGAAGTGCTTCCCGTCGAGCTCGATCTTCCAGTCCGTGCCCATGTGACGCTTGACGGACCGGATCGTCCGGTCCACGTTCGTGACCGCCTGACGCTTGGCGACCTCGCCGACGAGCACCTCACCGTTCTTGGCGAAGGCGACGACGGACGGCGTGGTCCTGGCGCCCTCGGCGTTGGTGATCACGGTGGGCTCGCCGCCCTCCAGAACGCTGACGACGGAGTTAGTCGTGCCCAGGTCGATGCCGACCGCACGTGCCATTTCAATTCCTCCAACAATGACTTGAGTGGAACGGACTCAAGTGTGCATGACGCCCACCGATGGGTCAACAGAGCTGAGTCGAGGGGGCTCAAGTCTTATGTTTTCCTTATACGCAAGGGGCGCCTGACCTGCGGGAATGCTCCGCACGGGGGAGAGTTGGGGGGTGACGGCAGGCCGGTGGTGGCGGGGCGATGGGGCCGGGGGGCGGGCGCTGAGGGGTAGGCAGGCGGTGCGGATGGCGGTCGGTCGGGGGCGGTCGCCGTGGACGCCCGATGCCCTGGAGCGTGCGAGAGGGTCCGCAGCAGTGGCCGACGACCGCCGCACCGCCGTCGGGTGAGGATCGGCGCCGGTCCGATTTTCGGGCGCGGGCGCGGTGGGGCTTCTCGCGCAAGTTCCCCCCGCCCCTCGGCCCTACACAGCCTCCCGCCCCGCCCCCTCGGTCCCACACCTCCCGGCCTGCCCCTCTACCCCACCCACCCCCTCCGCCCCAGCTCCGCCGACTCCTGTTCCTGGAAGCGTGGGGAGCGGGGTCGGGGGCCGGGGGCGCGGCCTCCCGGGATGGGGCGAGCCGGCGGGGCGGGGGCGCGGTGGCCCCCTGTGGGAGCTGGACGAGGGCGGTGGATGCCCGTGGAGGCGGGGTGCACGGCCGTGGGGGACGGTCTGGCCGGGCCAGGTGGGACGAAGAGCATGGCCAGGACCACCAGGCCGGTCGCCCCCGCCACCCACCACGCCGAACGCGGGTGCGTCCACAGCATGTGGATGGCTAGTCCCACACCCGTGGACGCCGCGGCCGCGACCCCCATCACGACCACCACCCCCGGCGGCGTCAGCCCGACCCGCCGCAACCGGTGCGCGAGATGATCCGGCCCGCCCCGCCACAGCTCCCGCCCCGCCCGCTTCCGCGAGACCAGGACGAGCACCGCGTCGGCGGTCGCCACGGCCGTCAGGGCGAAGGGCGCGCCCACCCCGGCCCCGTACCCGACGGCGTACACATGCAGCGCACCCCCCGCGAGCAGGAAGCCCACGAACAGCGCCCCGCACGTGCCGATCACGACGCGCGCGGGCGGCCAGTTGTGCATCAGGAACCCCGTGAGCGCGGCGGCCAGCACGCTGAACAGCGTGGCCAGCCCGTCCATCACCTCCGCCGCCGCACACCCGCTCAACGCGAACGCGGTGACCGCCCCCACCACGCCGAGCACCCCGTCGGAGCGTCCCATCCCCTTGAACCCGTGCACCACGAGGGCGATCCAGACGACCCCCGCCATCCCGCCCAGCACCCCGAGCTCGCGGTACGGCACGACCAGCGCGGCACCGACGACCACCCCCGCCGCCCGCACCACGGCCGGCAGCCGCCACACGTCCCCGACCAGCCCGAAGACCCCGAGCCCCGCCCCGACCACGATCAGCCATCCGGCCTCCCGACCGAGCGGAGCGACCTCGCTCCACTCCCCCCCAGGCCACGGCTCCCACCCCGCCCAGCACCGCGACGCCCCCGAGCAACGGCACCCGCCGCCCGCGCCGGCGCTCCACGATCCCCAGCCGCAGGGCGGGCACGCGGACGGCCGCCGAGAGTACGGCGGTCAGCAACAGGGCGGAGGCGGCGGCGAGGATTCCGTACAGCACGGATCCAAGTTAGGCACAAATGTCACAATTCCTGATGAATAACACGATCGTTTTGAAATAGCACGCTCGCCCGATGTCGCGACGGGGGCGCCACGGCGTCGCACTCAGGCAACCCTCAGCGACGCAGATCACCGCCCCCCTGGCTACAGTGCGGCAGAAGAACTGGGTAGTCTCAGACGGACTGCATAAGTTACCGCTTAGTAATGATCTCCAGTGATCTCCAGCGATCTTCGAGGTACCCGACGGGTCCCCGGGAGAAATCGCCGGAGAAATCGCCGGAGAAAACCCCCTCGCAGGCCCGAGGAGCCCCGAAATGCAACTCGCCGCGATCATCGTGTCGCTGGTCCTGACCGTGGTCGGCGTTGCGCTCATCGCCCGAGCCGTGGCGCAGATCTACCGGTTCGTGAAGCTCGGTCAGCCGGTGCCGGCGGGCAGCCGTACCGACGACCCGAAGGCGCGCACGATCACCCTGGCCCGGGAGTTCCTCGGCCACACCCGGATGAACCGGTGGGGGATCGTCGGCTTCGCCCACTGGTTCGTCGCGATCGGCTTCCTGACGCTGCCGCCGACCCTCGCCCAGGCGTACGGCCAGCTGTTCGAGGCCGACTGGACGCTGCCGGTCATCGGCGGCTTCCTGCCGTTCGAGATGTACATCGAGTTCATCGGTGTGATGACGATCCTCGGCATCCTCGTGCTGATCGCCATCCGGCTGCTCAGCCTGCCCTCCCGGGCCGGCCGCAAGTCGCGTTTCGCGGGCTCGAAGGCCTGGCAGGCGTACTTCGTCGAGTACGTCATCCTCACCATCGGCCTGGCGATCTACACCCTGCGCGGTCTCGAGGGCGCCATCCACCACGTGGACCACTACGAGGCCGGCTACTTCGCCTCGTACCCCCTGGTCCTCGCCTTCAAGGACCTCGACCCGAGCACCCTGCAGAACCTGGTCTACTTCACCGCGATGATCAAGATCGGCACCTCGCTGATCTGGATGATCGTCGTCTCGCTGAACACCAACATGGGTGTCGCCTGGCACCGCTTCCTCGGCTTCCCGAACATCTGGTTCAAGCGCAACGCCGACGGCGCCACCGCCCTGGGCGGCCTGCAGCCGATGACCTCCGGCGGCAAGCCGATCGACTTCACCGACCCCGGTGACGACGACGTCTTCGGTGTCTCCCAGGTCGAGCAGTTCTCCTGGAAGGGCATCCTCGACTTCTCCACCTGCACCGAGTGCGGCCGCTGCCAGTCGCAGTGCCCGGCCTGGAACACCGGCAAGCCGCTCTCGCCGAAGCTGCTGATCATGTCGCTGCGCGACCACGCCCACGCCAAGGCGCCCTACCTGCTCGCGGGTGGCGGCAAGACCATGGAGGGCGAGGAGAAGGCGAGCGAGGAGCAGCTGAAGGACGTGCCCGCCGCGGCCCTGGCCGAGGCCGAGCGCCCGCTGATCGGGACCGTCGAGGAGAACGGCGTCATCGACCCGGACGTCCTGTGGTCCTGCACCACCTGCGGCGCCTGTGTCGAGCAGTGCCCGGTCGACATCGAGCACGTCGACCACATCGTCGACATGCGCCGCTACCAGGTGATGATCGAGTCCGCGTTCCCGTCCGAGGCGGGCACGATGCTCAAGAACCTGGAGAAGAAGGGCAACCCCTGGGGCCTGGCGAAGAAGCAGCGCCTGGAGTGGCTCAAGGAGGTCGAGTTCGAGGTCCCGGTCGTCGGCAAGGACATCGAGGACCTCAGCGAGGTCGAGTACCTGTACTGGGTCGGCTGCGCCGGTGCCCTGGAGGACCGCGCCAAGAAGACCACCAAGGCCTTCGCCGAGCTGCTCCACATGGCGGGCGTCAAGTTCGCCATCATGGGCGGCGACGAGAAGTGCACCGGTGACTCCGCCCGCCGCCTCGGCAACGAGCCCCTCTTCCAGGAGCTCGGCATGGAGAACGTGGCCGCGCTGAACATGGCGTTCGGCGAGGAGATGGACGACGAGGGCAAGGTGACCGACGAGTCCCGCAAGCCCAAGTCGGCCAAGAAGATCGTCGCCACCTGCCCGCACTGCCTCAACACCCTCGGCAACGAGTACCCGCAGCTCGGCGGCGACTACGAGGTCATCCACCACACCCAGCTGCTCCAGCACCTCGTCGACGAGGGCAAGCTGATCCCGGTGACCCCGGTCGAGGGCATCATCACCTACCACGACCCCTGCTACCTGGGCCGCCACAACAAGATCTACACGCCGCCGCGCGAGATCATGACCGCCGTCCCGGGCCTGCGCCAGCAGGAGATGCACCGCCACAAGGAACGCGGCTTCTGCTGCGGCGCCGGTGGCGCGCGGATGTGGATGGAGGAGCGGATCGGCAAGCGCATCAACAACGAGCGCGTCGACGAGGCCCTCTCCCTCAACCCCGACATCGTCTCCACCGCCTGCCCGTTCTGCCTCGTCATGCTGACCGACTCGGTCAACGGCAAGAAGAACGAGGGCAAGGCCAAGGAGTCCGTCACGGTCGTCGACGTCGCCCAGCTGCTGCTGGAGTCCGTCAAGACCCCGGTCCCGGACGACGAGCCCCCGGCGGGCACGGCGGAGACGGAGAGCGAGCCGGAGCCGCAGCCGGTGAAGTAGCCGCGTGCGCACAGCAACTGGCGTGACGGTGCCCCCGGTCCGGTTCGGACCGGGGGCACCGTCACGCCACGGGCGGGCACCACTGGCACGGCTCAGGAGACGTACGGCCAGGAGACGGACGCCTCGGGCCCCGCGCCGCTCACCCCTCCTCGGCCGCGAGCAGGGCCTCGACCTCCGGCGGCAGGCCGTCGCCCATGCGGACCATGAAGAACGGCTCTTCGTCCGCCGAGAAGTCGATCGCTATCGCGTCGGCCGGGTCCAGCCCTTTGATCTCGTACGCCTGGAACACCTCCGGGTCGGCCGAGGGGTCGACCTCGCCGGGCGTGTCCCAGCAGGGCACCGCACGGGCCGACCCGGCCTTGGCCCCCAGCTCGATCTTCGCGTCGCCCCGGCCGATGTAGTCCTTGTTCCCGTACTCCACGACGAGCGCGCACTTCCCCACGGTGGCCGCGCTGTCGCCGTCGCCACTGTCGGAAGCGCCGTCGTCGGCGCTGTCCTCGCCGCCCTGCTCACCCTTCCCGAACACCCGCTCGACCGCCGCGGTCATCCCCTCGTCCTCGACCGCGTTGACCAGGACGCGCACCTCGCTCCCCGGCGACTCACGCACCGCGATCGCGTCCTCGGTGTCGACGCCCTTGATGGCGTAGGCCGTGTAGACGGCCAGGTCCTCGGCCGCCACCCGGTCCTCCTCGCCGCCGCCCTGGTCCTCGCAGACCGAGTCCCGCGCGGTGCCCACCTCGGCGCCGAGGGTGTAGGCGACCTTGCCCGCCTCGACGTACTGGCGGTCGTCGTAGTCCACGGCGAACACGCACAAGGCGGAACTCGTACCCCCGGTGTCCAGTGCCGCGCACCCGACGGTCAGGGGGGCCATCGCCAGGGCGGCCAGGGCGATCCGTACACGGGTACCGCTCAGCATGTCGTCTCCTCCGGTTCGCCGGCCTGTCGGTCGTTGCCTCGCACCGCAGACGCACGAGCGCGACGGAACGTTCGCCCGGACACCCGGCCTGCCCGATGCCCTACGAACCCCTTTCGCTCCCGTTGTCCCACCGATCTCAGTGGCCGCAGAAGTTTCTCGAATACCCGTACAACCCACCGGCCCCCTCAGCGGTCTCCTGTTAGCCAACGACCTCCTTACGTCCTGCTGAAATACAGACGAACAGGGATGGAACGGGCACCCCATTGACTGCGGACGTCTGCCAGGCGTCCGCATGCAGCAGGAGATTCCCGCATGCACAAGCATCTGCGACTCGCCCTCGCGACGGCCTCCGCGGCCGCGCTGACCGGCGGTCTGCTCACGTTCTCGTCCGTGACGGCGACGGCGGCCGACTCGGTCCACCAGCCCATGGCCGACTTCAACGGCGACGGCTACGGCGACGTCGCGTACTCGGCCGGCAACGCCACCGTCGGCGGCGCCTCGGGCGCCGGTCAGATCGTCGCCCTGTACGGCTCGGCGAGCGGCGTGACCTCGACGAAGCGCGCCACGATCAGCCAGAACACCACCGGCGTACCCGGCAGCGCGGAGAAGAACGACGCCTTCGGCTGGGTCAGCGCGTACGGCGACTACAACAACGACGGCTACGACGACCTCGCCGTGTCGGCGCTGGCCGAGGACGTCGACGGCGACACCGACGGCGGCACGGTCCTCATCGTCTGGGGCTCGGCGAGCGGCCTGTCCGGCGCCACCACCGTCAAGGACCCGGCGACCTCCTCGCACGACTACTGGGGCACCGCGCTGGCGTCCGGCGACTTCGACGGCGACGGCAAGGAGGACCTCGCGGTCGGCTCCTCGTCGAACCGGGTGTACGTCTTCAAGGGCGGCATCAGCAAGTCCGGCACGTACGGCGCCCGCTACAGCTTCACCACCGACATCCTCTCCGGCAACGGCACCGGCACCCTGGTGATGAGCGCCGGCGACGTCAACGGCGACAAGCGGACGGACCTCGTCGTCAACGGCTACGAGACCGACGGCGACTACCACTACAACACCAACTGGTACGTCCCCGGCAGCGCCTCCGGTCTGAGCGCCTCGGGCGCGCAGGAGCTGAAGCGCGGCATCATCACCGGCATCGGCGACGTCAACGGTGACGGCTACGGCGACATCGTCACCGGCCAGGACTGGGACCCGTCGAAGGACGGCAGCGAGCCCTCCGTGCCCGAGTCGTCCACCGGCGGCAAGGTCCACGTCGTCTACGGCACCGTCGACGGCCCGGGCACCACGGTCGCGGTGACGCAGAACAGCGGCAACGTGCCCGGCTCCTCCGAGCGCGGCGACTGGTTCGGCAGCGAGCTGTCCCTCGGCGACATCAACGGCGACGGCAAGACCGATCTGGTGGCCGGCGCCCCCGGCGAGAACCTCGGCGGTGTCGTCAACACGGGCGCCCTGACCATCCTGTACGGCACGGACGCCGGTCTGAACACGACCTCCGGCTACCAGTACTTCGCCCAGTCCACGGCCGGCGTGCCCGGTTCGGACGAGACGGACGACCGCCTCGGCAGCGACGTCAAGCTCACCGACGTCACCGGCGACGGAAAGGCGGACCTGACGGTCGGCGCGTACGGCGAGAACGACTTCAACGGCTCCCTGATCTACCTGCCCTCCGACGGCACGAAGATCACCACGACGGGCTCGCGCTCCATCGCCCCGTCCGCGGTCGGCGTCTCCACCTCCGGGCAGCCGGTCTTCGGCGCGAACGCGGCCAACTGAGAAGTCACGGACCGACGTTCCACAGCCTGTGGCAGGGCCCGCACCCGACCGGGTGCGGGCCCCCGTCCGCTCGGCACCTGCCCTCCATCCAGCCCCTCCTCCACCTCCTGCTTCCTGGAGCCCTCTTGCGTACCCGCTCCCTCCTCCTGGCCGCCGCCCTCGCCACCGGCCTCCTCACCGCGCTCCCGGCGACGAGCGTCGCGGCGCCCTCCGGTCTCTCCGGTGACTTCAACGGCGACGGCTACCGCGACCTCGCGATCGCCGCTCCCATCGCCAAGGTCTCCGGCAAGAAGGGGGCCGGTTACGTGGCGGTCGTCTACGGCACCGCCCAGGGCCTCACCACGGCCAAGCGCCAGATCATCAGCCAGGCCACGGCCGGTGTGCCCGGCTCCCCGCAGTCGTCCGGATACTTCGGTGACCGTCTGACCACGGGCGACCTCGACGGCGACGGCTACACGGACCTGATCGTGGGCGCGCACGGCCGCTCCCTCGGCTCGTCCGGCGACTCGGGCGCCCTCACAGTGCTGTGGGGCGGAGCGAGCGGTATCAAGACAGCGACCGACATCACCTCACCCCTCCCCGAGAACCGCAACGAGCTGGGCTGGTCCGTCGCCACCGGTGACTTCGACGGCGACGGCGACACCGACCTGGCCGCCGCCAACATCGCGTTCCCCGAGCTGAACATCTTCGAGGGCCCGATCTCCCGCACCGGCAAGGCGACGAAACTCGTCGGCATCGACACGTACGAGCAGACGGGCATCAACACCGACAAGATCGTCGCGGGGGACGTCACCGGCGACGGTGCGACGGACCTGCTGGTCATGGGCCAGCAGGAGATCAAGGACGGCTACCGCACGCGCGGCGTCCTCTACAAGGGCTCCGCCTCCGGCCTCAAGGCGGGCCCCAAGGTAGCCGGCGGCTACGCCGCCGTCATCGCCGACGTGAACAAGGACGGCCGGGGCGACATCGTCACCGGCAACTTCATGGAGAAGTCCACCGACGAGCCGAACGGCGGCCTCGGCGGCGCCATCACCGTCACCTACGGCAGCGCCACGGGCCTCAGCTCCCGCACCCCGGTCCGCATCGGCCAGGACACCGCGGGCGTGCCCGGCACCGCCACGAAGAACGACGCGTTCGGCTGGAGCCTCTCCGCGGGAGACGTCAACGGCGACGGCCACACCGACATCGCGGTCGGCGTCCTCAACAAGACCGTCGGTTCGAAGAAGCACGCCGGTGCCGTCGTCGTCCTGCGCGGTTCGAAGTCCGGCCTCACCGGCAGCGGCGCCAAGTCCTACTCCCAGAACACCGCGGGCGTCCCCGGCGCCGCGGAGGCGTACGACTACTTCGGAGCGGCGGTCCGCCTCACCGACAGCAACGGCGACGGCTTCGCGGAACTGGTCGCGGGCGCCTACGGCGAGAACTCCAGTGACGGTGCCGTCTGGACGCTGAAGTCCGGCACGTCAGGCATCACGGGCACCGGTGCGAAGTCCTTCAACGGCGAGACGGTGGGCGGCCCTTCGGGCGACGCGTACTTCGGAGACGTACTCGCGGGCTGACCGGACGGCGTACGTCCCGGGCTGACCGGACGGCGTACGCCCCCGGTACGACCACGACGGCGTACGCCCTCCCCCCTCGCGTCCCCGCTCTCCTCCCTTCCCTCTCCCCTGGAGCGGGACACGGACCCGACACCCCCGACGATCACCACCCCCGCCCTCACCCCCACCTCCGGTCGAGGCCTCCACCCCGTCGACGCCTACGCGGAGGACTGGGGGTGGTTCACGGCGAACGGGACGGACGGCAAGTACATCTGGTGTGAACTGGGTACTGAGCCGAAGCCGGACTGACCGCGGAGAACCACGGGGGTGGGAATGACGGGCGTACGCGGTGTGCTCCGAGTCGTGGGCCTGGCCGGGCTGTTGGTCACGGGCGGCGTGGCGACGAACCAGGTGCTGAACGACGGAAGGCTCAGCTGGACGTGGATGTACGCCGCGTTCGGCGTCGCGGTCCTGAGCTTCCTGCTCTCCGAGCGGGCCGTCCCCGCCCCCGCCGAGGGCACCGCTCGCGGCAGCCGCAGGGTGTATCTCCACGCTGCTGGCCTCGATGCGGTCCCGGGCCACACCCATCGACTCCCGGACGCTGCCCTGTGTCCGCACAGCCCTCCTCGTCGCCATCGCGGTGCTCCAAGAAGCGTTGTCTTTCGACGGCCAGCCCATCCCTCTCCTCGAACTCGCCTGGCTGAGCCTCACCGCACTTGACGTCCCCGCCCCCCGGCGCCCCCGCCCAAACCAGATCCTCCTCCTGGCCCGCACCCAGCCCTAGCCTGCGAAGCACCCCACTAGTGGCGATAATCACACAAAAGGAGCACAACAGGCAGGCATCCGGAAAGTAGGCGATCCCCATGGCCGAACACCCGAACGCAGCGCTCGTCCGCAAGGGCTACGACGCCTTCACCCGAGGCGACATGGACACCCTCCGCTCCCTGATGGCCTCGGACTGTACGCACCACGTCCCCGGCAGCCACCTGCTGTCGGGCGACTACAAGGGGCAGGACGCGATCATCGGCATGTTCCAGCGCCTCTTCGAGGAGACCGCCGGGACGTTCGACGTCACCCTCAGCCATGTGTGCGTGGACGGCCGGGGCCACGCCGTCTCCGTGCACCGGTACACCGCCGAGCGCGGCGGCAAGCGGATCGAGCAGAACGGCTGCCTCGTCTTCAGGATCGTCGGCGGCAAGTTCACGGACATCGACGAGTGCCAGGAGGACATGGACAAGGAGGCAGACTTCTGGTCCTAGCCCCTCCCGGCTCCCGGCTCCCGGCTCCCGGCTCCCGGCTCCCGGCTCCCGGCTCCCGTACTACAACCCCGCGCGGCCTCCAGGTGTCACACAGGTGAACCAGCCAGCACCCCACCCCGAAATCCGGCCATCACCTGGAGCCCCCCGTGCACAGACGGACATACGCCCTGGCCGCCGCCACCGTGGCGACCGCCACCACGGCGGCCCTCGCCCTCACCCTGGCGCCGGTCGCCACCGCCGCCCCCTCCGCCGCAGCCGTGACCAGCGACTTCAACGGTGACGGCTACGCGGACCTCGCCGTCGGCGTCCCCGACGCGACCGTGAACGGCAAGGCCAAGGCCGGCTATGTGAACCTCGTCTGGGGCGGGCCCAAGGGCCTGGGCAGAAACGGCAGCATCCGGGTCAGCCAGTCCACCGCCGAGGTCCCCGGCACCCCCGAGGCCGGCGACCGCTTCGGCGCCTCCGTACTGCTGGCCGACCTGAGCGGCGACGGCCTCGCCGAGCTGATCGTCGGCGCGCCCGGCGAGGACGTCACCGGCCGGGGCGCGGACGCGGGCACGGTCACCGTCGTCGGCGGTGCGCGGAGCGGCACGGGCCCGGCGTCCAACGCCCTCACCGGCCCGTCGGGGAACGCGGCGTACGGCTGGTCGGTCGCGGCGGCGGACCTGACCGGCGACGGCGGCCGGGACCTCGTGGTCGGCGGCCGGGACAAGGTCGTCGTGCGGGCCGCCGTCGACAACGGCGAGGACCTGGTCGTCACCACCGTCCTCGCCACGCCCATGGGCGGCCGCGCCCCGGTCCTCGCCACCGGCGACTTCACCGCCGACGGCACGGACGACCTCGCCCTCGCCTACTACACGATCGACGCCCCCTTCACCCAGTCCCACGTACGGCTGTGGTCCTGGGACGAGACCGAGCGCCGTATGGCCAACGTCTGGAACTCCGACAACGGCGCCGCCTCCGCGCTCGCCGTCGGCGACTTCGACGGTGACGGACTGGACGACCTGGCCCTCGGCGAGTGCCGCGAGATCGCCGACGAGAACATCGACGACCCGTGCGGCCCCGAGTCGTACGCCAAGGGCGGCGGCATCCACCTCCTCTACGGCGACAAGAACTCCTTCGGCCTGCGCACCCAGACCCTCAACCAGGACACCGTCGGCGTTCACGGCGTCGCCGAGGACGGCGACCGCTTCGGCGCCTCCCTCGCCGTACTGGACTGGAACCACGACGGCCGCGACGACCTGGTCGTGGGCGCCCCGGGCGAGGCCATCGGCACCCGCGCGGCGGCCGGCGCGATGACGTTCCTGCTGAGCCACGAGGGCGGCATCGTCGACCGCTTCGGCGAGGCCACGTCCGTCCCGTACCACCAGGACCGGCCCAAGGTCCCCGGCGTGGCGGAGGCGAACGACGCCTTCGGCACCGCCGTCGCCACCGGCGACTACGACAAGGACGGCACCCCGGACACGGCCGTCGGCGCCCCGGGCGAGAACGCGAAGTCCGGCGGCGTCTGGGGCTTCCCGAAGACCTCGGTCAATGGCTCCTACGCCCTCACCCCGAAGAACCTGGGCCTGCCGTCCCCGGCGTCGGCCCTGTCGTACGGCAGGTACGTCAGCAGCCGTTGAGCGCGCGCCGGCACGGCCGCCGACCTGCGCGGAGGCCGTGACCGCCCCCACCGGACCGACCACTGGACCGACCACCGGGCCGACCCCGCCCCACCCCTCACACATCCCTGACGATCCCTTAGGGGATGTCACAGCTCGGCCGCAAAGCCGGGCCGGTTGGCCCCGGCCCGGCACGCGGCAGTCCGGGACCAGGTACGTTCGATGACGTGGCTGGATTCAGGATCGGACGCGGCCGGGACAACGGCGCTCCTCAAGCGCGACCGCAAAACCCTCCGTACGGACAGCAGGCCCCGCAGGCCGGCGGCCCGTCGTACGGCTACCCCCAGACGCCCCCGGGACCGCCGTACGGCGGCGGGCGCGGCGGTCAGGGCGGCTGGCCCCAGACGCACGGCGGTGGACGCCCCGGCGGTTACGGGCCCCAGGGCAACCACGGAGGCCATGGGGGCCACGGGGGCCATGGCGGGCACGGGAACCACGGCGAGCCGGAGTACTTCGGCGACGACGGCGGGCACCCCCAGGGCGGCGGCCCGGACCCGTACGCGGCCAACAACCCGGGCCACACCCAGATGTTCTCCGTCGGCGAGGACCCGTACCAGCAGGGCGACACCTACCGCGCGGGCAACGCCCCGGCGGCGCCGCTCGGCCCGCGGCTGCCCTGGAAGGCGCTCCTCAAGGGCATCGTCACCAGCCCGAACCAGACGTTCCTGGTGATGCGCGACTACGCGGTGTGGGGTCCCGCTCTCATCGTGACGTTCCTGTACGGCCTGCTGGCCGTCTTCGGCTTCGACGCCGCACGCGAAGAGGCGATCAAGGCGACGCTCTCGGCGGCCGTGCCGATCGTGCTCGTCACCGGCGTGACGATGGTGGTCAGCATCTTCGTCCTGGGCGTGGTCACGCACACCCTCGCCCGGCAGCTCGGCGGAGACGGCGCCTGGCAGCCCACGGTCGGCCTCTCCATGCTGATCATGACCCTCACGGACGCGCCACGCCTGGTCGTCGCGATGTTCGCGGGCGGCGATGCCTCCTTCGTCCAGATCCTCGGCTGGATCACCTGGGTCGCTGCGGGCGCCCTCCTGACCATGATGGTCGCCAAGTCCCACGACCTCCCGTGGCCGAAGGCCCTGGGCGCCTCGGCGATCCAGCTGGTGGCGATCCTGTCCCTGATCAAGCTGGGTACGTTCTGACCACAGGTGACGAGTGAGGGGCTCCCGGCGACTTGCCGGGAGCCCTTTCTCTTTGTCAGGAGTCGCGCGAGTGGCCGACGAGGGCCGGACCTGTAGCCGACGGCGGCTGGAGCGGGCCGAGTTGCACTGTGTGATGATGCTGAAAACTGACCGGTCCTGGGGTGGGGCCGGGTGGGCGAGAGGGCGGGGGCCGGGGTGGGCAAGGGTGGGGAGTCCATATCGGACGAGGAGTGGGAGCGCTTTCTCCGCGAAGCCGAGGCGGGGAGCAAGGACGCGCCGGAGGAGCCGTCGGCGCGGGCCCGCATGGTGGCGGGACGGCTGCGGGACGCCCCCGCCGAGCCGGAGCCGTGGAGGAGTCACCAACCGCCCCGACGTCGTAGAGGCAAGGGCTGGTACGTAATCGGTCTGCTCGTCGCGGCCGCGTTGCTGGTCGTGGCACTGGCTCCGGGGCAGGTGGTCGGATGGTTCGCGGGCGAGAGCGGCGAACGCGCACCCCTCGCGGCGGAGTCGCAGCGCCCGGATGGACCCCCGCCGACAGAACCGGCGACCCAACAGCCGACCCTGAAGCAGCCGTTCAGGGGATCGCCCGCGGCCCGGTGGGGTGACGGGACGGCCGCGCTCGCCCTGCCCGAGGCACGGGCGACCGGCTGGATGAGCAAGGCGCAGGTGGCGGAGGCACTCGAGAAGAGCCGGGACTTCCTCGCCGAGTCCAGTCTGGATCGCGGTGTGCTGCGCGGGGAACGCCCGAAGAAGGCGATCGCGCTGATCAATCCGCACCAGAAGGACGTGCGGGACTTCCTGGCGACCGCGTTCCGTTCGCCCAGCCGGGAGAACGATCCCCTGCTGCTGTTCAGCCGGTTCGAGAGCTCCGAGGTCCGGCTGGTCGGGGATGTGGTCAAGACACGCGGGCGGATCACGTACCGGGAAGGGAAGCGGGGCGCGGTCGAGGTGACCACGGATGTCACGTACGTCTACCCGGTCGTGCGCGCGGAGGCGGGGAGCGACGAGGTCGCCCGCACCATCGTGCGCCGCGAGGTCGTGATGAGCTGGGACGACCCGGCGAAGATCATCACCGAGCCCGGCACGTTCTCCCTGGTCTCCTACAAGGTGGACACCACCAACGGCGGCTGCGACACCTTCACCGGCTACCTCACCCCCGAGTTCGCCGCGGAACGCGCGACTTCACCCTCGGGAGAAGGCCCGGCACTCGACCCGTACGACCGGAGCACGTCACTGGACGAGCGCATACGGAAGTCGGACGGGGAGCGATGCGCGACCGCCTCACGGTGGTGAGCCCCTGGTGACGCCCCGTGCCGGCCCCTCCCCCACCGGGCGAGGGGCCGCAGCGTCACCCGCCCCGTCGGATCAGAGCGCTTCCTTGGACGGAGTGACAGGCTCCCCCGACTTACGTACTACAGGCAGAACACTCCACGGGAAGTTGATCCACTCGTCGGTCCGCTTCCACACGTACTCGCACTTCACGAGGGAGTGGGACTTCTCATAGATCACGGCGGACCGGACCTCGGCGACGGCGTCGAGGCAGAAGTCGTGGACCAGCTTGAGCGTCTTGCCCGTGTCGGCGACGTCGTCCGTGATCAGGACCTTCTTGTCGGAGAAGTCGATCGTGTTCGGGACGGGGGCGAGCATGACGGGCATGTCGAGGGTCGTGCCGACGCCGGTGTAGAACTCGACGTTCACGAGGTGGATGTTCTTGCAGTCCAGGGCGTACGCCAGCCCGCCGGCGACGAAGACCCCGCCGCGGGCGATGCTGAGCACGATGTCGGGCTCGTACCCGTCGTCGGCGATGGTCTGCGCGAGTTCGCGTACGGCGGTGCCGAACGCCTCGTAGGTGAGGTTCTCCCGGGGCTGGGACACGCTCACACCTGCGTCCGGTGGAAGTTGAGGAAGGACCGGGAGGCGGTCGGGCCGCGCTGGCCCTGGTAGCGGGAGCCGTAGCGCTCGCTGCCGTACGGGAACTCGGCCGGCGAGCTGAGCCGGAACATGCACAGCTGCCCGATCTTCATGCCAGGCCAGAGCTTGATGGGGAGCGTGGCGAGGTTGGACAGTTCGAGGGTGACGTGCCCGGAGAAGCCGGGGTCGATGAACCCGGCGGTGGAGTGGGTGACGAGCCCGAGCCGGCCCAGGGAGCTCTTCCCCTCCAGCCGAGAGGCGAGATCGTCGGGAAGCGAGATCACCTCGTAGGTGCTGGCGAGCACGAACTCGCCGGGGTGGAGGATGAACGGCTCGTCCCCCTCGGGCTCGACGAGCCGCGTGAGGTCCGACTGCTCGACGGACGGGTCGATGTGCGGGTAGCGGTGGTTCTCGAACACCCGGAAGAAGCGGTCGAGACGCACGTCGATGCTCGACGGCTGCACCATGGTTTCGTCGTACGGATCGATCCGCACCCGACCGGCGTCGATCTCGGCCCGGATGTCCTTGTCTGAGAGAAGCACGCCCCGAGGATACGCAAGACGCGCGGGCCGCCCACCATCAGGACGGACTCCGCGCGCCTCGACGACTGCCGGCCGCAGGTAGCTCTACCTGTGGCGACCGCTGTGGCTAGCCCCTTCGACTACCGCTTCGACTACCGCTTCTGCAACGCCACCGGCACGACGCTGCGCAGGCGCGCGCAGCGTGGGCAGCGCATGAGCCGACCGGGGCCGAGGCGCTCGGCCTGCTGCATCGGGAACGAAGCGGTGCTGAACACGTGCCCATCGGCACAACGGACGACGGTGCGCTCCATCAAGTCCAAGAGTCCCTTCCCCAAGAGCCGCGTCTGGCTGTCGACCTACGTCGACGTGACACGAAGCGCCACATTACGGGATGAACGGGACGCCCCTCCAGGCGGCACTCCGATCCGTTCCACGACCCTCTCGGACCCTCTTCCGCACCTCCACCGTACGCCCCAACTCCCGCGCCCCGCAGCCCCATCCCCGCCCTGAAAGGCAACCGGGCCCCACGCCTTCAGCGCGCGGGGCCCGACATGAGGTAAAGTAACGATGCGTTCCGACACCGGCACCAACCGGCGTCTTACGCGGGTGTAGTTTAATGGTAGAACATCAGCTTCCCAAGCTGAGAGCGCGAGTTCGATTCTCGTCACCCGCTCCACGATGAAACCCCAGGTCAGTGGCCTGGGGTTTGTTTATTGTCTAGTCCAATTTGAGGGTGGCGCGCCCTCTGCGTGCCCTAAGTCGAGGTCAAGCGCCACTCGGAGGCGCCACAAAGGCCCACTGCAGGCACTCCAGTAACTCAATGTCTCGAGTAGTGAGACGCGTTTTCGGTGACCTTGGTCACATGGCGTGCAAATGGCGGCCAAGTCGCGTACGCAAAGGGCAACTTGCAGGGGCAGTGTCGCGCCGACCACTGCGCAGCACTGCTTCGGCCGTTCCGCCCCGGCAGTGCGAGCCGATGCTCCACAATGCGCGGCATGGCCGCCGCGTACAGCCGCTCTCGAAGACGCCGACCAGCGCCGCGATGCGGGCGCCCCACACAGAAGGGGACGCCGTGCAAGCTCCGCCAAGAGATCGGCCGCGGCTGCCGACACCACGCGACACGGGCCGAGCGTGAAGCAGCTAGGGCAGAGGCAGAGGCGCAAGCCGAGAGAGCAAGGCAGCGGGCCGAACAAGAACGACGGACCATTCGCTTCGGCCTCGGTGTCATCACCATGGCACTGCTCGCCAGCCTGGGCTCCTGCGCATGGGACTCCTGGAAAGAGGAGCAGCACGAGGCCGCGTGCCGCCCGCTCCGGACTCAGGCCCGCATGCAGAGCGACAAGGCGCAAGCGGTGCGGATTCCCCACGTGTCTCCCCTAGACCCGAGCCTCCTCGACCTCCAGCTTGGCTCCGATTTCCCTGACGACCTCGGAGACCTCAGCGCAACGTCGGCCACCGAGCTGGACATCTCGGCGGCATACAGCGACAAGCGCGAACTGGCCGGGCGTGCCGCACGAGTCGTTCTCGACCACAAAGAGTGCTTCAGTGACGACTACATAAGCCAGGCCACTCGAATACAGCAAGCCCCTGCGGAAGTCAGCCGGGTGGTGATGCCTTCGCCCGCCCACTGTCGTGACGGATGGCCCTCCACGTCCATCGGACGGCAAGGGGCATGTTCCTACCACGGCGGCGTCGTCCCTGCGAGGCCCTGGGCGACCTTGATCTTCAACTGGTCCAGCTGACACAACCGGTCGGCACGGATGACGTCGTCAACCGCTACCCGCCCTATGCGGGCACCAGGCCACCCAGTGCCTCGCGAAGGGCGGTGCCCGCCACGGGCCCGGCTTCGGCCACCTGCCGGAGATCATCGTTCTTCATGTAGCGGTAGCTCTGCGGAGGGTGGAAGGTGCCTGTGGCGCGCAGCGCGCTGAGCGGCACAGGTTCGTCGAAGGACACGGGATGCTCCAGCGTGATCCCACTCGCCTGGGCAGCACCGCTCATATAGGCGTCGTATTCGCGTCGAGTGATCCCGGTCTGAGCACGGTGGGCCGACCACACCTCCTTAGGGGAGGCCACGTGGACCGAGACGATTCGCGCCATGCCCACCAGGGCCATGGTGGGCGCGGTCGCGTAGAGCAGAACCGGGGTTCCGGGAGGCACGGCGACGCGTTGGCGGCGGACCTCCACCGTCTTGCTGCCGTCCAGGATCGCGGTGGCGAAGCGCGGGTGGACGGACAGCAGCATCGCGCGTTCCGGCTCGTTCACGTCGTTCGGTGCCCCTCTTTGTAGACCGCCTGGAACAGCTCGTTGCTGATCTTCGACAGGGAGATCAGCGACAACGGTAGTCCCAGCCCTTTGGTGAGGGAGGTCAATCGCCGCAGCGTCACCGGCCTGGGGAAGATCTCGGTGTCCGAGAACCTCAGCGCCATGGCGCGGCCCGAGGCGTCGGCGGCTGCTTTGACCTCACCCCGACCATATACGCCCAGGTGTTCGAATTTCGAGAAGAGAGTGTCAGGTGTGTCGATGAGCACCTCGTCGAGACGCGAACTGCCCACCACCATCTGGCCGTCCACACCCGCAGTGCCCTTGCTGACGTACCAGAGCAGACGGGCAGGGACGCTCTCGCCGCGGTGCCCGGAAGACCGGTAGTAGACGTGCTCCCGGCTGATCCCCAGTACGTCGCTGCGCGGCAGCAGCATGGCCGGGACGTTGAACAGTTCGGTGGACCAGCGCGGTTCGATCGGCACCAGGAATGACGGCAGCTCGGAGTCGATGACCTTCGCCGGCCACCATGCGCGCTCGACCACCGAGGCCACCTCGGCCGGCATCCCGGCGTGAAGTGAGGCTGCTTCCACGGTCAGCTCGCGGGCGAGCCCGCCGGCCACCGCCTCCACCTCGGCTGCCGTACCGCACACGTTCACCAAGAGGGCCACGAACTTGCCGTCGTGCTCGAAGAAGCCGTCGTCCCCGGCGGCGGCCTTGGCCACGGCGGAGAGGTGTGGGTCGCTGATGCGTATGGTCTCCGCCCCGCAGTCGCGCCCCTGGCGCTTCAGCAGGAAGAGCAGCTGCCTGGCCAGGGTCTCCTCCAGCGGATGGCCCGCGGTGCGCAGTACGGGGACGATCAGCGTCCGACCGTCCAACGCCCATGCGTAGAGGGCGACCGGGTGACCCTGCCCGTCCCTCAGCAGCTCTCGACGCCATACGACTGTGTCATCGGTCAGCGATCGAAGACGCTCGGCGAAGGCTGAGCCGTCGTCGCCGCCCGATTGATGGAAGAAGGCGACCAGTCCATCCTCCGCGCCTTGCGCCACCTCGCTGGACCGGAACTCCGTGCCCATCAGATCGGCCGGACGGTACACCTGGGCCTGCCGCAGTTCGTCCACATGCAGCGTCACGGTGGAGGGCGATACGACGCGGACCCGGGCAACTTCCCAAGCCACGTCCGGCGCTCCGGTCCCTGGCCACAGATCTGGCCTGATCAGGGAGAAGGTGACCGAAGAGTCTCCCTGACCCCGGTTGTCCCCGACGATCAACTCGGGAAAAGCGTGAGCACCTCAGGAGCGGCTGGCTTTGTGCCTTCCTCGGATGCGTCCAGGGAAAGGCGCGGCCTCGTCATCGTCGCCGTGGCGTAGACCTCGTTCGCAAGCTCGAAGGGCAGGCCCGAACGGGCGACAAGGTCGTCGAACGACACACCCGTCTCCTCACAAAGGCGGACCGCCTTTTCGAGCAGGAGGGGTGCTTCACGAGGGCCGAGATCGCAAGGCTCGGGGTCGCCATGCTGAGAGAGCATCATCATGGCGCGCTTGTACGTCGTCTCCCGGAAGGCACCGAGGGCGTGGGCACGGTAGACGAGGGCCTTGAGCGATGCGCCCCAGCGTCGCTTCAGCGCGTAAAGCGCCTCCCAGTCCAGCCTCTTCGGCAGCTCCGCAAGGATCTCAGCGCTCGGCATCAGAAATTCAGCCGCGAAGTCGTGCGCCTGGTTCTCGACGATCCTGCTGCCGGGCTCAGCATCAAGGTGCATGACCAGGTGCCCGGCCTCGTGCGCGGCGTCGAAGCGAGATCGAGCCTTGTCGTTCTTGGCGGGGTTCCGGAAGACCAGCGGCCTGGTCCCATACCAATGCGAGAAGGCATCCACCCGTTTGGACATCGCAGGAAGCTCCAGGACCACGGCGCCATGGGCTTCGAGTAGTCGTGTCACATGCGGGATCGGGCCGCTGGGCACCCCCATGGCCTCACGGGCCTCGCGCGCTACGGCCGCGATGTCCGCCCTGCTCGGCTCAGCCGGCAGAGCAAGGCGCGGCAGGGCCGCTGGGGGGAGTTCCACGTAGTGCTCGACGGTTGTCACCAGCCGCCAGACGATCTTGCCGAACGCCACCGCCTGATCCCGTTGAAGTTGCGTCGTCGCCCGGAGGCTTCGGAAGTGGGCGGCGCTGGGCACCGCTGGATGCGGGTGCCCTGTAGCGAAGAAGGTGGCGGGCACTCCCAGCGCCATGGCCAACTGCGCAACTACCGTGCTTGAAGGCCGACTCTGGCCCAGCTCGTACTGACTGACCGCTGCCGGCGTGAGCCCGACCTGCTTGGCAAGCTCGTTCTTGCGGAGCCCTCGAAGCTGACGAGCCGTGGTCAGAGCTTCGGGTTCGAAGGAACGGGAGGCGAGCTCAGCGCCTCTCGATCCTCGCGGCGGTGTCGGCATTGATTTCTCAGTCTGTGTTCTCGCGCTCTTCGCGCGTGTCTTCGGTGCGCCGGCGAAGCGGCAGATCGTTCTCCTTGAGGTCAGTGTGATCAGGCGCCTTGGGGGCCTCCTCTTCAACGGTACGGTCCTCGTCGGAATCCGTTTCAGACGCCGGCTCGTGGTCTTGATCTGCGAGGCTCTCGTCGGGCAGCTCGCCGTGCACGACAAGTTCATCCACGGCCGATCGCGGAGCCGGAAGGCCCGACTGGAGATCATTGTGGATCTCGACCGTCCCATCAAGCCAGGGCGAGCCGCCCTCGCGGTTGTCCTGCGGAAGACCCACCTCGATGACGCAGTTACCCGTTTCCGGATCACCCGTGTGCACGATCCGAACATGCCCCTGAGGAACAGCTGCCGCGAAGCTGTCGGCCCAGTCGGGGTCCTGGTCGAACGCCATCTGATCCTGAGCAGTGCTGTTCTGCACGGCACCCCGAAGTCGGGCGGCGCTGCCGTCCCAGCTGAGCTGTTCGAGCTTGTCGCGCACCTTTCCAGGGGCAGTGAGCGGGAACTTGTAGACCCTCACGACCCACCGCTGGGAGATGACCTCGATCGCCCCGCCTGCGACCTTTCGGACCGGAATCCCTGCCTGGTGGAGCTTCTGGAAGGAGAGGTTGGCGATGTTCCGCCAGACCAACTGAGCAAAAGTGCCGTTGTCGTCCCCGTGAGACGGGTCATGACGGTCGGCGTTGGTCGCGTACACATCGCGCGCGACGTCCCGGATGATCTCCAGCACCCGCCGGAGATCACTCACAGCCTGCTGCAGAGTGATTTCCACGGCCGCGACGATACCAGAAGGCCACGAATGGTGCGCGAGAATAAAGCAGATGGGTTGGTCAGCGGCACGCACCTCAAGTACATCAGGGTGCCCATGCTGCAGGCGTCCGCGAGACGGCAGGCGGCCGGGGCGCTTCGGTTCACTGCTCGGCAACCCCTTCCGCATTGAGATGGGGTCAGTTCAAGCCTGGACCGCAAGGTCGTCGAGCAGTCCACGGACGCGGCGTTCGACGTGGTCGCGATCGGGGCGCACGTCGTCGCCGGTCCCGCTCTCTGGCTCGTCGAGAGTTCCGTCGCGTCCGGAGTACTCGCGACCCGTTGGCCGACCGTCGTGCTCGACGTGCCCGGACAGCCCGGTCTGAGCGCTGACGTCCGCCCACGTCTGGGTCGGTCCGCGTGGTGCGGGCGATGGCTGACCGAGGCACTGGAGCAGGCTGCGCCTCGGACCAGCCCTGAACATCGGGCACTCGTCCGGCGAACATCTTGACGCACTCTTAGCGGGAACCGGCATGGAAGACCGAGTAAAGATTGCCGGAAGCCAGCAATGCGCTCCGAGTGTTCCCCAGGCAGGATTGGTCGGGAGGGAAGCACGCGGATCGGCCTCGGTGCCGGGCACCGGCAGGTGACCGGCACCAGGGCCTGGAGTGTGCGCTGAGGCTGTCACAGACGGGGACGATCGGGGGATCGGAATGCGGACGTTCTTCGGGGCCGCCACGACGTACCCGGTTTTCCCCTTCACCGTCGCCCTGATCGTGGTCGTGTGCTTCTGGCTGCTGGTCGCGGTGGGCGCGGCTCACTCCGGCAGCTTCGACGACGATGCGGACGCCGAAGTCTGGGGACTGGGCGGGGTGCCGGTCTCCGTCGGGTTCTCGCTGGTGACGGGTGCGGCCTGGCTCGGCAGCCTCTGCGCGACCGTTCTCCTGGATCCGCTTGTCCTCTCGGGTCCGGTGCGCGCTGTGACCGGGGTCGCCGTACTGATCGCCGCGCCGCTGTTCGCCTGGCGGGTGGCACGCGTGCTCGTACGGCCGTTGCAGCGCCTCTTCCCCGATGAACCCGGGCCGTCCGTGCCGGGCGAGGCCCGCTCGGGCGACGTGATCGGACTGCGAGACGCCGACGGCCAAGACTTCCGCCGGGGGACGTCACGCGACATCGCGCTTCATCGGCGGGACCGCGCCGCCTGACCCGCAACACCACCTGACCCGCAACGCCGCCGGATCTCGCCCCGGCTCTTCTTCCTCACGCTGCAACTCCCTTACGCCTCAAGGACGTATGCCATGGTCACCATGATCGTGGGCATCGGCGCGCTCGTCGCCGTCTGCCTGCTCGCCGTACTCGTCGTCGCCCGACTGTTCCGCAAGGTGGAGCAGGGCAAAGCGCTGATCGTCTCCAAGATGCGCAAGGTCGATGTGACCTTCACCGGGCAGGTCGTGCTGCCGGTGCTGCACAAGGCCGAGGTGATGGACATCTCGGTGAAGACCATCGAGATCACGCGGGCCGGCCGTGAGGGACTGATCTGCCAGGACAACATCCGCGCGGACATCCGGATCTCGTTCTTCGTGAAGGTCAACAAGACCGTCGAGGACGTCGTCAAGGTGGCCCAGGCCGTCGGTACGGCACGGGCGAGCGACCGGGACACGTTGCAGGAGCTGTTCCACGCGAAGTTCTCCGAGGCGCTGAAGACCGTCGGCAAGCAGCTGGACTTCACCGACCTCTACACCAAGCGCGAGGAGCTGCGGTACCGGATCATCGAGGTCATCGGCGTCGACCTCAACGGCTACCACCTGGAGGACGCGGCGATCGACTACCTGGAGCAGACGCCGCTGACCCAGCTCGACCCCGCCAACGTCCTTGACGCGCAGGGCATCCGGAAGATCACCGAGCTGACGGCCGTGGAGCATGTGCGCACCAACGAGGCGCAGCGCCATGAGGAAAAGGAGATCACTCGGCAGAACGTCGACGCCCGCGAGGCCATCCTGGAGCTGGAGCGCCGCCAGGCGGATGCCGAGATCAAGCAGCGCCGGGAGATCGAGACGGTACGGGCCCGTGAGGAGGCCGAGACGGCGCGGGTGATGGAGGAGGAGCGGCTCCGGTCGCAGGGTGCGTTCCTGCGGACCGAGGAGCAGCTGGGTGTGCAGCGGGAGAACCAGGCCCGTGAGGTCGCGGTCGCCGCGAAGAACCGTGAGCGCGTCATCGCCATCGAGACCGAGCGGATCGAGAAGGACCGTCTTCTCGAAGTCATCGCGCGGGAGCGGGAGACGGAGCTGACGCGGATCGCCGCGTCGAAGGAGGTCGAGGCGGAGAAGCGGGAGATCGCCGAGGTCATCCGCGAGCGCGTCGCCGTGGACCGTACGGTCGCCGAGCAGGAGGAGTCCATCAAGAAGCTGCGGGCCGTGGAGGAGGCGGAGCGGGAGCGGCAGACTGTGATCATCGCCGCCGAGGCTCAGGCGCAGGAGAAGCTGGTCAAGGACATCAAGGCGGCGGAGGCCGCCGAGCAGGCCGCCACGCACCGGGCCGCCGAGGAACTGACGCTGGCCGAGGCCCGGTTGAAGACCGCCGACCTCGACGCACGGGCCAAACTGCGCCTCGCCGAGGGAGTCCAGGCCGAATCCGCCGCCGAGGGCCTGGCGGCCGTCCAGGTCCGCGACAAGGAGGCCGAGGTCATCGAGAAGGCCGGCCGCGCGGAGGCCGAGGCGACCCAGGCCCGGCTGCGCGCCGAAGCCGACGGTGCGCGGGCCAAGGCACTGGCCGAGGCCGAGGGCATCAGCGGGAAGCTGAAGGCCGAGGCCGCTGGTCTCACCGACAAGGCCGCCGCCATGGCCGCCCTGGACGACGCCTCCCGCGGCCACGAGGAGTACCGGCTGCGGCTGGAGGCGGAGAAGGACATCCGGCTGGCCGGGCTGGACGTGCAGCGGCAGGTCGCCGAGGCGCAGGCCACGGTGCTGGCCACCGGGTTGGAGAACGCGGACATCAACATCGTCGGCGGGGAGTCGGTCTTCCTCGACCGGCTGGTGTCCTCGATCGCGCTCGGCAAGGGCGTCGACGGCTTCGTCCAGCACTCCGAGACCGCCCAGGCGCTGGCGAAGCCCTGGCTGGACGGCACCTCCAGCTTCACGGACGATCTCGGCCGCGTCCTCGGCTCCGTATCGACGGCTGATGTGCGGGAACTGACCGTCTCCGCGCTGCTGATGAAGCTGATGAAGACGGGCGGGGCCGACTCGGCCGCGCTGAGGCAGCTGCTCGACAAGGCCGGTGAGCTGGGTCTCGCGGACGCCTCGCTCACCGCTCTGAACGGCAGCGTCGCCAAGGTCTGACCGGCGGCCCATGATCCGCGGTCCGGAGCTGCCGCACAGGGGACGGCGGCTCCGGACCGTGCTCCACCGACTTGTTGAGAGGGATCCCATGACCACCGGCCCGGACACCGGTACGCAGGACGCGCCGGCCACCGCGTTCGACGCGGGTACGTACGAGGTGCTGCGCGACCGGCTGGCCGCCCAGGCCGCCGAACTCGCCCGGCGCGCCGAGGCGCTCAACGTCCGCCGCACCGAGGAGTTCGGCTCCACCCGTCTGGAGCTGAGCAGCACCGAGCGGCTGCGCACCGAGCACAACTGCGTGCCCCGCGACATCGTCTCCGTCGGTGACGTAATGCTGTTCGGCCACAACGTCTTCCTCGGTCTGAAGCCGCAGACGACCGTCGGCGACGTCTTCGCCCTGTACGACAGGGACCTGAACCGGCTGACCGACGACGCCGTGCCCGGTCTGCTCGACGACCCTGCCTTCGTACGGGAGTTCGCGGCTCTCCACCGCTACTACCGTCAGGCGCACCTCCTCCAGCTCCGCCGCGTCGACGGCAAGGTGCTCGCCGTCTTCCAGACCGGTGAGAAGGCCGGCGACATCCGCGTCCTGCGCTGGGCAGTGACCGACGACGGCCGGGCGGCCTTCCTGGACGCACGCGGCGAACGCGACCACGTCTTCCCGCCCTCCCACGACTTCGCGTGGACGGAGACGACCCGCGAGGACCACGTCCTGGGCCGCCACCCGCACGTCTCCATCGAGGGCGAGGTCTTCGTCGAGACGGTCGGCGGGACGCTGACGGTCAAGGTCGAGGACGACACCGAGACGGGCGAGGGCATCTACGCCGAGCCGGTCGCCGAGCCTCTGCAGTCGCTCGCCGACGCCGACATCTCGTACGCCCGCGTGGGTGCCCTCATCCTGCTGGACGTCCTCCCTTACAAGGAGGACGTCCACCGCTACCTGGTCTTCAACACGCTCACCAGGACCGTCGTCCGCCTCGACGGCATCGGGCAGGCGTGCCGCCGTCTGCCCGAGGACCAGGGGATCGTCTTCCCCGGCGGGTACTGCCTGGCGACGGGGGCGTACAAGACGTTCGACGGCGTCGACACCGGCGGGCTGGAATTCGAGCGGGCGGTCCGCTCGCCCAACGGCGAGGACGTCCTCTTCGCGTTCCACGCGCGCGTGGAGGGCCGCAGCCTGCTGCTGCCGTACAACATGATCCGCAAGGAGGTCGCGACCCCGCTGTCCTGTCACGGCTGGGCCCTGTTCGACGACGGCACGCTCATGGTGCTGCGCGCGGACCCCGCGGGAGTCGACGCCGAGCCGCAACGCGTTCACCCGCTCCAGCTCTGGAACTCCCCGTACGTCTCCGACGACCACGCCGCCGCCCGGCCCGTCGGCACCGGCCCGCTGGCCCGCGTGGGCAACGCCGATCTCGTCCGCGGCATCTCCGACTGCCTGTCGATCGCGGGCGCCGTCGCCGAGACGACTCCGACCAGTGCGGTGTACGAGGCCCTGGCCGGAGCCTGCGTTCGTGCCGCCGACTCCTACCACTGGCTGCGCGAACCCGAACTCGGCGATCTGCACGAGCCGCTCACCCAGGTGCGGGCCACCGCCGAGCAGGTACTGGCCGAGTTCGAGACCGTCCAGGCACTCACGCGACAGGCAGCCGACGCGCTCGACGAGGCGGCGGCCCGCATCGCCACGGTGGTGCGCCGTCTGCGCGGCGAGGTCTCCCAGGGCGCCGCCGCCTGGGTGGCGGGCCTGACCGAACTCAGGCAGGCGCAAGGTCACCTGCTCACGCTCAAGGACATGCGGTACGCCGACGCCGTGCGCGTCGACGAACTCGCCGCTGCCGCTCAGGCCGACCTCGTCGCCTTCGGGCAGCGGGCCGTCGCCCACCTCGCCCGCGCGGACGCCTTCTCCGAGCACCTGACCGATATCGAGCGACTCGCCACCGACACGGTGGCGATCGCCACCGTTGCCGAGGCCGCACCCCTCGCCGCCCGTCTTGAGGACCTCACCGGCCAACTGCGCACGGTGACCGAGGTCGTCGCCGGGCTCGACATCGGCGACGCCACTGTCCGTACGTCCGTCCTGGAGCGGATCACCGAGGTGCTGGGCGGCGTCAACCGCGCCCGCGCCACCCTCGAGGGCCGCCGCCGTGAACTCCAGGAGCGCGAGGGGCGGGCCGAGTTCGCGGCCGAGTCCGCGTTGCTCGGCCAGGCCGTCAACGGCGCCTTCGCCGCCGCCGACAGCCCCGAGGCGTGCGACGAGCAGCTGGCCCGCCTGCTCGTGCAGGTGGAGAACCTGGAGTCCCGGTTCGCCGAGTTCGACGACTTCCTCGGCGAACTGGCGGACAGACGTGACGAGATCCACGAGACATTCTCCGCCCGCAAGCAGACCCTCGCCGACACCCGCGCCCGCCGCGCCGAACGCCTCACCGACTCGGCGAACCGCGTCCTGAAGACGATCACCCGCCGCGCCGCCACGCTCGCCGACGCGGACGCCGTCGCCACGTACTTCACCTCCGACCCCATGCCCGCCAAGGTCCGCCGTATCGCCGCCGAACTGCGCGACCTCCGCGACCAGGTCAGGGCGGAGGAGCTGGACGGCCGCCTGAAGTCCGCCCGCCAGGAGGCCCTGCGGGCCCTGCGCGACCGCACCGACCTCTACGCCGACGATGGCCGTACCCTTCGCCTGGGCACCCACCGCTTCGCCGTCAACACCCAACCCCTCGACCTCACCCTCGTCCCCCACGGCGAGGGCCTGGCCTTCGCGCTGACCGGCACCGACTACCGCTCCCCGGTCACGGACCCCGACTTCGCGGCCACCCGTCCGTTCTGGGACCGCCCTCTGCCCTCGGAGTCGCCCGAGGTCTACCGGGCCGAACACCTGGCCGCCCGCCTCCTCGACGAACACGGCCCGGCCGCTCTCACGGAGGCCGACGACCTGCCCGCACTGGTCCGGCAGACGGCGCAGACCGCCTACGACGAGGGCTACGAACGCGGTGTCCACGACCACGACGCGACCCTGATCCTCACCGCGCTCCTGCGCCTGCACGAAAGCGCCGGGCTACTTCGTCACGAGCCCGCCGCCCGCGCCGCCGCACACCTCTTCTGGGCGCACGACACGACGGCCGAGGAGCGCGACAGCTGGACCCGGCGCGCAGTGTCCCTGGCTCGCGCCCGGGACACGTTCGGTCTCGCGCCCGCCATCGACGATCTCGTGGCCGAACTCGCGCAGGTGATCGGCACGCAAGCGGCGGCCACCTACCTCTTCGAGGAGCTCACGACCGGCCCCGCCGGCTTCGTCATCAGCGCCGGCAGCCGCACCCTGCTCGACAAGTTCCGCCGCACGGTGGGCACATCGGCCTACGACGACGACCTCGCCGCCCTCGCCGATCCGGCCGCCCGCCGGCAACTCGTCGAGGCATGGCTGACGTCTTACACCACCGCCACCGGAACGGACACCACCCCCGGCGATCTGGCCGAGGCGGTGGCCGCAGAACTCTGCCCGGACCTGCCGCGCTACGAGTCCGACGCACCCCTGACCGAGACCGTCGAGGGCCTGCTCGGCACCCACCCGCGGATCACCGGACGCACGCTCACCCTCCAGGTCGACGAACTCCTGGCCCGCACCAAGGAGTTCCGCGCCCACGAAGTGCCCGCCCACCGCGCGTACCAGCACCTGCGCACGGCGCTGGTGGCCGCCGAGCGCACTCGCCTCCGCCTCGACGAGTACCGCCCGCGGATCATGTCCGCGTTCGTCCGCAACCGGCTCATCGACGAGGTCTACCTCCCGCTCATCGGCGACAGCCTCGCCAAGCAACTCGGCACCACCGGCGAGTCCAAGCGCACCGACACAGGCGGCCTGCTGCTGCTCATCTCCCCGCCCGGCTACGGCAAGACGACCCTCATGGAGTACGTCGCCGACCGGCTCGGGATGATCCTCGTCAAGGTCAACGGCCCCGCCCTCGGCCACGCGGTGACCTCACTCGACCCGGCCGAAGCCCCGAACGCCACCGCCCGCCGGGAAGTCGAGAAGATCAACTTCGCACTGGAGGCGGGCAACAACACCCTTCTGTACCTGGACGACATCCAGCACACCTCGCCCGAACTGCTGCAGAAGTTCATCCCGCTCTGCGACGCCACCCGCCGCATCGAGGGCGTGAGGGACGGCGAACCGCGCACCTACGACCTGCGCGGCAAGCGCTTCGCGGTTTGCATGGCAGGCAACCCCTACACCGAGTCCGGCAGCCGCTTCCGCATCCCCGACATGCTCACCAACCGCGCCGACGTCTGGAACCTCGGCGACGTCCTGACCGGCAAGGAGGACACCTTCGCACTCAGCTTCATCGAGAACGCCCTCACCGCCAACCCGGTCCTCGCCCCGCTCGCCGGACGCGACCGCGCCGACCTCGACCTGCTCGTCCGCCTAGCCCAGGGCGACGCGACGGCCCGGGCAGACCGGCTCACCCACACGTACGAGCACGTCGAACTGGAGCGCGTCCTGGCCGTCCTGCGCCACCTGCTCACGGCCCGCGCGACGGTCCTCGCGGTGAACGCCGCGTACATCGCCTCCGCCGCGCAGACCGACGCCACCCGCGTCGAGCCGCCCTTCCAGCTCCAGGGCTCCTACCGCAACATGAACAAGATCACCCAGCGCATCCAGCCCGTCATGAACGACACCGAGCTGGCGGCGCTGATCGACGACCACTACACCGCCGAGGCCCAGACCCTCACCACCGGCACCGAGGCCAACCTGCTCCGGCTCGCCGAGCTGCGCGGGACGCTCACGCCCGAACAATCCACCCGCTGGAGCGAGTTGAAGACCGCGTACGTCCGTGCGCAGGCGCTCGGTGGTCCCGAAGACGACCAGCTCACTCGCGCAGTCGCCGCCTTGGGTCTCCTCGCCGACCGGATCGCCGCCGTCGAGTTGGCGATCAGCCGAGCGGCCGACCCACGCCACCTCATCGCCAACCCCACTGCCCGCCACGCGGCCCGCCCGGCCCCGGGGCCGGAAAAGGAGTGAGGTCACGCGCACCGTCCGGTCGATCCGCGCCTGCCCGCGGGAGCGGTCACGTCGAGTTGCCACTGCTGTCGGCGTCGAAGCCGCCCCTCTCTCGTCTCCCTGGCCATCGTGCTTCTGTCGCCTGTGGCTACAATGCGCCACAGGTGAGCCGGGAAGCCTGGTCGGCATTGACTGCCCCCTTCCCTGGAGCCGCCACATGTCCAGACCTCTCACGGGATGCACCCTCGTAGGTGTGCTCACGGTCGTGGGCGCGTTGCTCACTCTCTGCGGTGCGGTGATGTGGGTGCTGCCCGGACCCGGACTCCCGGTGCTGCTGCTCGGCATCCTGTGCCTGGCGGCTGCTGGCATCGTGCTGCTGACCGGCCGGTGGAATCGAGGCGGTCCGTGACACATCCTGCGGTGATGACCGCGGGAGTCGCTGCTTCCCTCAGCCGCGAAGCATGGGCTCCCCTCATGATTCCTCCGTCTTCTCCCTACCAGGACGGCCTAGGAGAGCGCTTGTGACTGACCCTTCGGTCGAGATGACCACTTCGGGTCGCTGCCTGGTAGCGAGGGTCGGCGGCGACATGGACTATGGGACCGACTTGGTGTTCCGAGCACAGTTCAAAGAGCTGTTGGGGCGGGGCGATCGCTTCATCGTCCTGGACCTGTCCGACGTCTCGTTCTGCGACTCGGTCGGACTGAGCGTGCTGCTCGGAGCGTGGCGGCAGGCGGCGGCGAGCGGCGCCGTGCTGGTACTGGCGAGTGTCCCCGATCCCCTCCAGCGGGTCCTTCAGATGACGGGGGCTGATCAAGTCCTTCGGGTACATGACTCCGTCGTCGACGCGGAAGCCGGCTTCGGTGTCTGAGCGGCGGCGTCATCGCGGTCGGCCTTCCGGTAGGGGTTGCCGTGACCGGGGCTCAACGGCGGCCCGTGCCGATGCGCCGCAGGCGTCGGCGTGCGAAGCGGCGCAGCCGGCCGGGTCGAAACAACGGTTCGCCGCACCACCCGCTGCGCGGAGGCAGAGCCATCATGCGGATCTGCCGATCCACTCTCCGCCTCGCGGCCCCCACCTACGGCATCTGTTCCGTAGGCATGGAAGCAGCTGTCGAACTGCGGCAAAGTGATCTTCCATGTCGTCCCTCCCACACCAGCTGCCGCCACGCAGCGGGCACATGATCGTCTGTGGTGATGACGGGCTGGCCCACCGGCTGTCCGGCGAACTGCGCGACGTCTACCGCGAGCAGGTCACGCTCGTCGCTCCCACCCAGGGCGGTGTCGCGACGGGCACGTCACCCACCGGCCGGGACCGGGCGACGGCACTCTTCGGACGAGTGTCCTCGGTGATGACGAGGGCCGCGGGCACCGCACCGGATGCCACCGGCGACGGGCATGTGCTGGAGGCGTCGGAGCTCACCGACGAGGTGTTAGCCGCGGCCGGTGTGGCTCGGGCCACCGCGGTCGCTCTGGTGCATGAGGACGACGAGGTGAACATCCGCGCCGCGTTGATCGCCCGGCGCCTCAACCCGCAGGTGCGGCTGGTCATCCGGCTGTACAACCGCAAGCTCGGCCAGCAGTTGGAGGAGCTGCTGGACCAGGCCGCCGTACTCGCCTCACCGGGGCTGGACCCGGTGGCTCTGGACACCTCCACGACCGTCCTGTCCGACGCGGACACCGCCGCACCGGCACTGGCCGCTACGGCCGTCGCGGGCACCAGCAAGGTGGTACAGGCGGATGGACTGCTGCTGCGCGCGGTCGAACGCACTCCGTCGCGTCGGGGTGAGGCTTTCGACCCTGGCCTGTGCACGCTGGCACTGCTCTCGGCGACGGCCAACGATCCTGCGGGGGCCGAGGGTTCGGACCGCAGCGGGACGGAGGCGCCCCGACTCCTGCCCAGCGAGGAGGCGGTGACCGCAGCGACCGGACACGGCACGGTGGTACTGAAGGCCGTCTCGTACAGCGGGCCGCTCCTGCCCAGCGGGCGGCTGGCCAACCGGGGCCCGCTCGGACAGTTGTTCTCGCGTCGGCTGCGCTGGTCGTTGTCCGGCCTGCTCGCCTGCGTCTTCGGCCTCGCCGTCGCCTCCTGGCTGACCACCGACGACAGCCTGCTGCACGCCACGTACCTCACTCTGCTCGACCTGTTCGCTATCGACGACCCGGCGCTCGGCGAGCCGCTGAGCCGTCAGATCATGCAACTCCTCTCCGGGCTGGCCGGGTTGCTGCTGCTGCCGGTGATGACCGCGGCCGTGCTGGAGGGCCTGGGCACATTCCGCAGCGCCTCCGCCCTGCGCCGCCCACCGCGCGGCCTGTCCGGGCACGTCGTCCTCCTCGGCCTCGGCAAGATCGGAACCCGCGTACTCGCCCGGCTGAAGGAACTCGACATCCCCGTCGTCTGTGTGGAGTCGGACCCCGAGGCACGCGGCATCCCGCTGGCCCGCCGTCTGCGCATCCCCACCGTCATCGGGGACGTCACCGAGGAGGGCGTCCTGGAGTCCGCCAAGATCCACCGCGCGCACGCCCTGCTCGCCCTGACCAGTTCCGACACCACCAACCTCGAAGCCGCCCTGTACGCACGCTCCGTCAAGCCCGACCTGCGTGTCGCGCTGCGGCTGTACGACGACGACTTCGCCACCGCCGTCTACCGCACCCTGCGCGCCGCCCACCCGCAGGCCCTCACCCGCAGCCGCAGTGTCTCCAGCCTTGCGGCCCCCGCGTTCGCCGGCGCGATGATGGGCCGCCAGATCCTCGGCGCCATCCCCGTCGAACGCAAGGTCCTCCTCGTCGCAGCCCTCGTCGTCGCAGGCCACCCGCAACTGGAGGGCCGCACGGTCGCCGAAGCCTTCCGCCCCGGGGCCTGGCGCGTCCTGGCGCTGGACGCCGCCGCGCCAGCCGACCGGCGCCCCGACCTCGCCGCGGCACATCCGGCCGACGGCGACGACCGGCCCCCCGGGCTGCTCTGGGAACTGCACCCCGGATACGTCCTGCGGCCCGAGGACCGGGTCGTGCTGGCAACGACTCGACAGGGACTCGCCGAACTCCTCGGCCGCCAGCCCAGGCCGGCCGACCCCGCCAGGCCGTAGACCTGGCTCCGTGGCGCTTCCCGACCCGGTCGGTGCGGCTGCTCGACGGAACAGGGGCGGCTGTACGCGAGCAACTGGTCTGGACGCGGCTGCCCTTCGGGGGCTGCCGCCGACCGGGTCATCACCGCGCTCCGGCCAGGCTGCGGGGAGGACGACATCAAGAGAGCGTAAAGATTGCCGGAACCAGGCAGTGTTTTCGCCGGGGTCTCCATGTGAGTATTGCGGTCACCAGCGCGGTGACAGTGGGAGAGGGGCGGTGAACGCGGATGGCCTGGTTTCTGGGTCTCGGCATCGCAGGAGTCGTACTCCTCGCTCTGTCTCTCGTCTTCGACGGTGTTCTTGAGGGCTTCTTCGGCGGCGTCGACGCGCTCGACGGTCTTTTCGACGGCTGGCTGTCGCTTCCGGTCATCGCCGGGTTCGTGTCCATGC
The DNA here is from genome assembly GCF_018728545.1 of Streptomyces sp. ATCC 21386. Taxonomy (NCBI): domain Bacteria; kingdom Bacillati; phylum Actinomycetota; class Actinomycetes; order Kitasatosporales; family Streptomycetaceae; genus Streptomyces; species Streptomyces sp. ATCC 21386. Next base: position 243,670 of record NZ_JAAVVL010000001.1, on the reverse strand, counting down.
TCGGCTTCTCCGGCGCGATCGTCCTGGGCACCACCGGGCTCGGAGCGGTCGGCGCCACCGCGGTCGGCGTGCCCGCTGGAGCTGCCACGGGCTGGCTCGCCTACCGCCTCAGCCGGGCCCTGTTGAACAACCGGTCAAGCGCTGCCCCGCGCGGCGACGACCTGATCGGCACTGCGGGCTCCGTGGTGACGGCCATTCCGGACGGCGGCTACGGCGAGGTGCTGGTCCACCTGGCCGGGCAACCGGTCAAGCTCGCGGCGAAGAGCCCAGGCCCGGTGCCGCGAGGCGCCGAGATCTGGGTGGAGGAGGCACTGTCGCAGACAGCGGTCTCCGTACGCCCGGTCGAACGCTGACCCGCCACGCCGTTCTTCACATCGGGCGCCGTTGCACCGGCCCCGCCCTTTCATCCACTTGAACCGTATCGATCTGCCGTCCCCTGGGAGGGCTGAGGGGAAAGAGCTCATGAGTTCAGTCGTCATTGCCGTGACAGGAGTCGTCGTACTCCTTGTCCTGCTCGGCCTCGTCGTGGTCACCCGCTACAAGGTGGCGGGTCCGAGCGAGGCGTTCATCGTCACCGGCCGGCGCGGCAAGCAGGCCACCGACCCGGAGACCGGGCGGGTGTTCACCGACAACAGCGGGCAGAAGGTCGTGGTCGGCGGCGGGGTGTTCGTCGTGCCGTTCGTGCAGCAGAAGTTCACCCTGGACCTGTCCTCGCGCCACATCCCGATCGCGGTACGCGGCGCGGTCACGCTGCGAGGCGTCAAGGCGAACCTCGAAGGCGTCGCCATCGTCAAGGTCGGCGGTACCGAGGACTCCATCCGCGCCGCCGCCCAGCGGTTCCTGATGCAGCAGGACGGCATCGTCGGCTTCACCCAGGAAGTTCTCTCCGGCGCGCTGCGCGCCATAGTCGGCCGGATGTCCGTGGAGGACATCATCCGCGACCGCGCCGCGTTCGCCAGTCAGGTCGCCGAAGAGGCCGAGGCCAGCCTGTCCGGGCAGGGCCTGGTACTGGACGCCTTCCAGATCCAGGACATCACCACCGAGGGCTCCTATCTGGAGGACCTCGGCCGCCCGGAGGCAGCGCGCGCCAAGCAGGAGGCCGACATCGCCGAGGCCGTCGCCCGCCGCGCCGCCGAACAGGCCCGGCTGAAGGCCGAAGAGGAAATCGCCATCGCCCAGCGGACCTTCTACCTCAAGCAGGCCGAGATCAAGGCCGAGACCGACGAGGCCGCAGCCCGCGCCGCCGCAGCCGGACCGCTCGCCGAGGCAGCCCGGCAGCAGGAAGTGCTCAGCGAGCAGGAGAAGGTCGCCGAACGCCAGGCCGCGCTGACCGACCGGGAGCTGGACACCAAGGTCCGCAAGCCCGCCGACGCCGCCCGCTACCAGGCCGAGCAGGAGGCCGAGGCCCGCCGTATCGCGCTGGTCAAGGAGGCCGAGGCAACCGCCGAGCGGGCCAGGCTGACCGGTGAGGGTGAGAAGGCGCAGCGCGCCGCGCTCGCCGACGCCGTCCGCCTCGAGGGTGAGGCGGAGGCCGCCGCCATCGGCGCCAAGGGTGCCGCCGAGGCCGACGCCATGCAGAAGAAGGCCGACGCCTTCGCCCAGTACGGCGACGCCGCCGTCCTGCAGATGCTGGTGGAGGTGCTGCCGCAGGTCGTCGCCAAGGCGTCCGAACCGCTCAGCGCGATCGACAAGATGACCGTCATCTCCACCGACGGCGCCAGTCAGCTCTCGCGCACGGTCGCCGACAACGTCGCCCAGGGCCTCGAACTGCTCGGTTCCACCACCGGAGTCGACCTCGCCGAGCTGCTGAAGGGCATCACCGGCCGGGTCGGCGGCGCGCACCCCGCGACGACAGCACCCGCCGAGGCCAACGGGAAGGTCGAGATCACCGGCTGACACCGAAACCGACACCGGCCAGAGGAACGAGCCCGGGTGGTCCTGAAACCGCCCGGGCTCGTACACGAAGGCACTTTCGCTGTCTGGCATCGGAGCAGGGTGTGTGCGCTGGTCTTTCCGCCGCTGGGGCGGCTTTCCGCAAGGAGGTACGAGGGGGTGTTTCTGTGGCTCTGGCTGGTCGGCTGGTCGGCCTTCGCGCTGCCCGTGGCCATTGCCTCGCTGCGGGGCTGGGCGCCGAAACGAATCCGCAGCCGTACGACCCCATGGGCCATCCGCGTCCGGGGCGTCGCCCTGCTGGTGATCTGGCTCGGCGGGCTGACCGGCCCGCTCCTGCGGTGGAGCGACCTGGACACCGAGGACGCCAGTTTCTTCGCCACCGTGCTGCAGGGTGGGCTGTTGGTGTTCGCGGGAGGGCTCGTGGCCGGATCGCAGCTGGGCGAGTGGTTCTACCGGCGGGCAGTGCGAGCACAGACTGTCGATCAGGCACAGGGCATCAGCGGTCGGCTGTGATGACCCTGGCCAGCCGGACGGGGGGCGGACTTCGTCGCCCCGCTGGGTCTCGCTGATCAACTGGTCGGGTCAGCCGGCCTTTCTCCCCCACCGCGTGTCGATCCGCTCCCACTCCACCGCCCACTGCTCCAGACGCCGCTGGCTCAGGCACGTGCGTGTGACGGAGACAGCGGTCAGGGTGATGCCGCCCGCACCTGCCGCGACCAGCAATCCTGCGGCAGCCGCATGGGATCGTGCCCGCTCGTCGGTCAGAGGTTCGGCAGTGAGGTGACCGTCCTTGTCAGTCCATATCGTGACCCGGTTGCCGGCGGGGCTCGTGGCCGACACCCGGGCCTCGCCGGTGCGTGTCGAACCGTCGGGCGCGGTCCAGCGGACCGTCGCCCACACCCGGGGATCGCCCGCTGCCCTGGCGGGCACCTTGCCTTTGGCGTCCTCGACGAGTACGGCCGACACCTCGCGGCGCTCCGCCCGCTGCCGGTCCGCGGACCGCTCGACCGCGTCTGCCGCCGCCAGCCCCGCGAACAAGCCGCCCACCAGGGCCAGCACCCATCCGGCGAGGATGACCCAGGCTTCGATGACATCGCTGCGCCGCCGCAGCGGGTTACGCCGCCACCGCCACCACCGCACCCTGGCACACCGCACCGTCGCCATCGGCCGACACCCCTTCGTGAGCACCGGCAACTTGCTTCCAGCCTGCTGGGGAGAGAAGGGCCCACTGCCCGGTCCAGCTCCCCATCTTTCATGGTGCACGCACATCTATAGCGGTCGCACTGCCAGGTTCCGGCAGCGTTCGCTACGGTCTGCCTGCAGGTTGCTGTCAGGAATCCGCCGACATCCCGGCCGCGAAAGGTGATGACGGGCCCCCGGCCGTGCTGAGCCCCGCCTTCAGTAGGCGTGCAACAGACGACGCCAAGTACGCCGGAACCATCCCATGAGATGCGGACATAACGGGCCACCGTGGGACAGGCTCAGTGTGGTCTCCCGTGTCATCGCCGCGAAGAAGGCCCGCCCCGGGCGGCTCTGCAGGGTGGTGTTCCACCGGTAGCCGCGACGGTGGGCGAACAGGGAACACACCAGTCCTCGCCCCAGCCCCTGGCGCTGCCACGTATCGCAGACCCAGAGGTCCAGGATGCGCCCCGTACGGCACGCTCGGCAGGCACGGAAACGAAGCCGGCCGATGACACGGCCGCACGGACCGCGCAGGATGAACTCGGCCGTACCACCCGGAGCAGCGGCGGAGACGTAGGTCAGTCGTACCGGCTGACCGTCAGGGGCGTCGACGTTCCAGAACCCGGTCATCGAGAGTGGACCTCCTGCTGTCTCCGCGGGGTGAGCAGGTCTGGTCAGGCTCCGGCGTCATACTCCCGACGCCTCAGTGCCAGGTCTCCCGGTTCCTTCGCCGGTCCGCGCCATAACACGCGGTACGGCGTTCCCACGAGCGGCCGGCACAGCCGCGCTTCACGCGCGCGCATCCGCGGTGGTCTCCTTGGACTGCGTGTCGGCGTCCCTGCGTCCGGCCGGGATTCCGGCGAGGTCGTCAACGTGGAAGAGGCGGGCGATCGGCACGTCGGTGGAGCTGTGCGCGACGATCGAGAAGGCGATGCATACGGCGATGAGGGTGAACGCCTCCTCGCCCTGCGGGATACCGGCCTGCAGGACGAGCAGCCCGTACACCACCGAGGCAAAGCCCTTCGGCCCGAACCAGGCCGCGACCAGCTTCTCCTGGCGGGTGAACCGCGTGCCGAGCAAGGAGAGCAGCAAGGAGGCCGGGCGTATCAGCACGATGGCGAGGACCACGGCGACGTACCCGCCGAAGGACAGGTCACCGAAGAGCGACGGCGTCAGCAGTGCGCCGAACACCAGCAGGGCCGCGAACTTGGCCAGCTCCGCGAGGGCCTCCCCGAGCGGCTCGAACGCCTCCTTCGCCTCCAGTGACCGGGCGGTGAGCACGGCACCCGCGGCGAACGCGGCGAGGTAGGGGTTGGCGTGCGTGAGGTGGCAGAGCGCGTACAGGATCACGCCGATCGCCAGTGGGAGCAGTGGCTGCAGCTTCGGCTCGGCGCCCAGCAGCCGGAAGCGTACGAGCTCGATCACCACGAACGGTAGGACGACACCGAAGACCAGTCCCAGGACGAGTTCCAGCGCGATCGTCCCCAAGGATGCTTCAGCCTGCCCGGAGGTCGGCCCGGCCGCGGCGATCAGGATGAGCACGACGGGCAGGGCGAGACCGTCGTTGATGCCGCTCTCGACGTTCAGCAACTGCCGCAGCTTGGAGGGGACTTCCTTGCGGCCGACGATCGCGGAGGCGAACACCGGGTCGGTGGGCGCCAGCACGGCACCGACGAGGAAGGAGGTTGTCCAGTCCAGTCCCACCAGGTAGTGCGTGATCAGCGCCATGCCGACGAACGCCAGGGGCATGCCGAGGCCGAGAGCGCGGGCCGGGTTGCGCCAGTTCTCGCGCAGCTTGGGGAAGGAGACGTGCATGCCGTCGGTGAACAGCACCGCGAACAGCGCCAGATCGGCCGTCACGGACACGATCTCGCTGTCCGGAGTGATGTGGATCCAGCCCAGGAAACCGTCGCTGACTAGCGCGCCGCCGACCAGGAAGAGAAGCGAGGTCGACAGCACGGTCCGGGCCGCGAGACCTGACAGCAGCACCGCGATGAGCAGCGCCACCCCGAAGACCACGACGAGCAGCATGACCACGACCCCCGATCGGCGAAGAGAGTTCTCCCACAACCGCCGACCAGACTTCCCGGCACACCGCGGGGAACCCTACACGCTCTTTACGCCGTGCTGACAGGCTCTTTCCGTGCACTGACGGCCGTCCGACATTGCCGCGATCCGGCATGGTGCGCTGCACGGGACGCGCTTCAGTGGCTTCCCGTGTCCCAGTGCGTCAGAACGTAGGTCAGGCCGATCTGCCGCATGACCGCCCGCGCCTGGTCGCTCGGATGCGTGATGATCAGCCGGGTGCCGCGTGCCCGCGCGGCTCGGACGGCGGTGAAGAACGCCGCGCAGCCGACCGGGCTGAGGTACCGCAACTCCGTGAGGTCCACCTCCAGGACATCCGGTCCTGTTTCGATGACCCGCAGGAGGCGCCGGCCCGTCCGCGCAGCACTGCGAGCGTCGAGGTCGCCGCGCAGCCGGACAACCTCACGGCCCGATGGTGGGAACGGACCGGGGCGGCGGCGGTGGCGGAAGAGGGGCATCAGAGCCTCCGGGCAGGCGGACGTGTCCGCCGACCAGGCTTCCCGGCACACCTAGGAGCAGCGTACGGGTGATAACCGGCGCCCGCCCGTTACGTTGCCTCCATGCGCTGACCAGAGCGCGCCCGTACCCCTCCGCGCGGCAGTGACGCCTTGCCCGTAGTCGGCATGTCCTCGCCTCTGAAAAGTGCCGGAGACAGGCAATGGCATGACTCGTACCGGGTCAAGTTCGCGACCATGCGCTAGAAAGACGTCAACAACGCATCAAACGTCGAGGGGACCCACATGGCGGGGCGGGACGTGTCCGAGGACTACGAGGAGTACCTGGAGGGGTACGCCCGCATCCTCGCGGACGCCTCGGCGACCGGTCGCCGACTGACCCGGGACGAACTCGGCTCCCGTCGTGGGCTGGGCGAGCAGGCCGCGGAGGCCGGTCTAGGACTGCGCGCCCTGGTCGGCGCCCACATGGCAGCCACCCGGGCGCACTGGCCGACCGGGGACAGTGTTTCCGTGGACGACACGCTGGGCGCCGCCGCGCAGGCCGTCGACGCGTTCGCCGAAGGCTACGAGAGGGCGCAGCGGCTCGCCGTACGCCAGGAAGAAGCCGCTCGCCGCGAGTTCATCGACGACCTGCTGTACGGCCGCAGCGACCTGGGCCGGCTGGCGCAGCGCGCCGAACGCTACGGGCTGCGGCTGTCGTACGAGCACGCGGTCGCCGTGGCACGCGGCACGGTCGCGTACGAAGAGGGAGACACCGTGCTCCGGGAGGTGGAGCACGCGCTGATCGGCCGGTTCGGCGACCGCAGCATCCTGCTCACCACCAAGGACGGCCGACTGGTGTGCATCGCCCCGGGCGACCAGAGCGAGGTGCTCGCCCACTTCGCCAAGCAGGCGTTCGCCGCCACCGGCGGCGGCCAGGTGGGAATCGGCCGCCCGCAGCCCGGCGCGGCCGGCGTCGTCCAGTCCTACGAGGAGGCTCTCAACGCCCTTGACCTGGGTGAGCGCCTCGAACTCGACGAACCCGTGCTGCACGCCGCCGACCTCCTTGTCTACCCTGTCCTCACCCGCGACCGGCAGGCCATGGCCGACCTGGTCGAAAGCGCCCTCGGCCCGCTGCGCGGAGCCCGGGGCGGCCCTCAGCCGCTCCTCGACACCCTCACCGCCTATTTCGACTCCGGCTGTGTGTCGGCGGAGGCGGCGCGGCGGCTGTCACTGAGTGTGCGCGCCTTCACCTACCGCCTGGAACGCATCCACAAGCTCACCGGTGCCGACCCGTCCGAACCGGTGCACCGCTACACGCTCCAGACCGCCGTGATCGGCGCCCGCTTGTTGGACTGGCCGTCGAAGCCGTCGCAGGTTCGCAAATAGGCCCCGGCTCTGCTCGCCGCACGGTGTAGGGCAGCGGTCTCCGCCCGCTGGCCGTGACGACCATCACAGGAGGTCGCAGTAGGCCGCGGCGCCCAGGGCGCATACACGTGGCGGCCCCGGATAGTGTGTAAAGAACGCGTCAATCGACGCGCGGTGTGCCGGGAAGTCTGGTCGGCGTCGAAGGGGCACGTGTGCCCGATATCCGATGCTGTGGAGGTTCTCCCGGATGCGTGACGGCCAGCGTGAGCGTTCTGTCTTCCTCGGCCTGCTGCCCTGGCCGGAGCAGGTGCGGGTGGCCCGCGCCCTGCGCACGGAGACGGTCGGCGGGCTGGTGCTGCTGGCGGCGGCCGTGGTGGCGCTGGTCTGGGCGAACACCCCGTGGAGCGGCGCGTACGAGCACGTACGCGACTTCCATTTCGGGATACCCGCGCTCGGCCTGGATCTGTCCGTCGGGCACTGGACCGCGGACGGGCTGCTGACCATCTTCTTCCTGGTCGCCGGAATCGAGCTGAAACGCGAACTGGTCGTCGGCGAGCTGCGCACCCCCGCCACGGCGGCCCTGCCCGTGGTCGCCGCCCTGTGCGGCATGGCGGTCCCAGCCGCCGTCTACCTGGCCACCGTCGGACTCGGCGGGGGCAGCGCACAGGGGTGGGCGGTGCCCATGGCCACCGACATCGCCTTCGCGCTCGCCGTCCTCGCGGTCCTCTCCACCCATCTCCCCTCCGCCTTGCGGGCCTTCCTGCTGACCCTGGCGGTGGTCGACGATCTCGGCGCGATCCTGGTGATCGCCGTCTTCTTCACCAGCGACCTGAACCCCGCTGCCCTCGCCGGCGCCGCGGCCGGACTGGTCGTGTTCTACCTGCTGCAGCGGTTCCGGGTGCGCGGCTGGTGGTGGTACGTACCGCTGGGAGTGGTGATCTGGGCGCTGATGTACAACGGCGGCGTGCACGCCACGGTCGCCGGTGTGGCGATGGGCCTGATCCTGCGGACCGTCCGCGACGACGACGAGGACGCCTCCCCGGGGGAGCGGACCGAGCATCTGCTGCGGCCGGTGTCGGCCGGTGTGGCGGTACCGCTGTTCGCGCTGTTCGCCGCCGGGGTGAGCGTGTCGGTCGGAGTCCTCGGAGAGGTGTTCACGCGCCCGGAGCCCCTGGGAGTGGTGCTGGGTCTGGTCGTGGGCAAGACGGTGGGGATCTTCGCGGGCACCTATCTGGCGGCCCGCTTCACCCGGGCCCGCCTCAACCCGGACCTGGCGTGGGCGGACGTGTTCGCTCTGGCGGTCCTGGCCGGGATCGGCTTCACCGTCGCCCTGCTGATCGGTGAACTCGCCTTCACCGACCCGGTCGACGTCGAGCACATCAAGGCCGCCGTCCTGCTCGGCTCACTGCTCGCCGCAGCCGTCGCGGCACTGCTGATCAAACGCCGCAACGGAATCTACCGCCGCCTGTGGGAGGCCGAAACCCTGGACGAAGACGCGGACGGCATCCCCGACATCTACCAGCGCACCGCCTCCGGCCACGACGGTGTCGAGGGCACGAGCTGAAACGGTGGTGCCTGCTACTCGATGTCCCGGGGTGTCGTGCCCAGGGCTTGGGCCACCAGCGTGATGATCTCGTCAGGCGACTCGTCCAGCAACAGGTGCCCCGAGCGCTCAAGGACGTGCAGTCTGGCGCCCAGGTGCCGCTGCGCGGCCGGTGCCACGCGCTGCGGCGGCAGGAAGATGTCATGACGGCCGGTGGCCACTACGCACGGCACCGACCGGCGCTCTGCCAGCAGCCGTGGTGGGAGCGGGGCAGGGGCGAGACTGCTGTGGCAGCAGCGGGCGACCACGGTCATCCACTCCGCGAGTTCGTCCGGCACCCGTCCGCCGGGTGCCACCATCGAGCGCAGCACCCGGGCCGCGCGCAGCGCTGTCGGCCGAGCCAGCCACGGTACGGTGGCCGCCACGATGGACGGCGGGACCAGCAGCCGCACCAGTCCGGCACTGGACAGCAGCACCCGCCCGGTGATGCGGGGGGAGTCGGAGGCGAGCACGATGGCGCCGCCCAGCGAGTGCCCGACGACGACGGCCGGTCCCGGCACCACTTGTTCCAGCGCCTCGGTGAGCCACCGCCCGTACCAGGCGGACCGGCCTCGCCGCGGACGCACATCAGCGCTCAGACCCGGCTGCCCGGGCACGTCCAGCACCACGGTGGTCCAACATGCCGCCAGCGCCTCGGAGATGTGCCGGTAGACGGCGCCGTTGGTGTTCGTGCCGGGCACCAGCACCACGGTCGGCGCGGCGGGCGCAGGCGCAGGGCCCATGGTAATGACGCTGGTGACCCCGGCGGTCGTGGGGATCTCATGGCGCTGGTGCGGCACACCCCACTCACCGAGCCGTCCGAGACACCAATCCCGCACCCGGTGCCGACTGCTGGCGTTGCGATAGATGGAGGGCACGTCGGCAGGGTAGCCCCGCTGAGGGATACGGGGTCGGGGTGGGCACCAGGTTCCACGCGCCGACACCGCTGCGGGCCGGCGCCGCTTCGAGTGATCACGAGTGAGTCGTCGCAAGGGCTATAACGGGCTGATCAGTCGTTGCATGGAAGGCTTACTGCCCGCCGAGTCGGAGTACAGCAGCCACATACAGGCTCCCGGACACCGTCACAAACAGAAGGGAGAGAACCGTATGGACGACGAGCCCTCGCCTTGGGGCAAGACCCAGATGTGCCTGTGCCGCACGACTCACCCGGGGCTTGAAGGCGCCTCGCACGTCTTTCGCGTCCGCCTTCTCGATCGCGCGGCGCAGCTTCCTGCGGCTTCTTTCTGTCGTGATACCCAGGCGCACGCCGTGGGCGTCACGCACCAGCACGGTCCGGTACGCGCTGCCATAGGAGAAGGTCGTCAGTAGCCGGACTGTGGTGATCCGGTTGAGGTCGACGGACCGTTCGCCGGTCAGGGTGTGCGCAGTCAGGTGCGACGATGAGTGCCGGAACGGGACCCGCTCCTCGCACAGTGAAGGTAGGACGAGGAAGCCGGCGATCGCGGACAGCAGGCCGAGCACGATCGGTGTGCCTTCGGGGGCTACCCCCATCCTGGCCAGCCCGTAGCCGCCGAGAGGAAGCAGGAGGACCGTCACCGCCAGGCACGACCCCACGCGTGCACGCGTCACTGAGCGTGTTGCGGTTGCTTCCACTGGCGCCCCCGTTTCTGTCGGCAGACATCAGCATGCATGCGCGATGGCCCCCTGCGCATTGCGGTCGCGGCACTCTTCTCATGGGCCGGATAGCGGGCCGGTTCGCGCATGTTGAAGCCCGGCGCCGGGTCCGGGACTTGGTGCGGGGCCGGGGCCGGACCTGCCAATCAGGCTTGGCTGCTGTGAGCCGTTCCGCGCGATCAGTTATGCGCGGCCGACAGCGTCCTGATCGCTGATGGTCTCGTATGTGTCCGCCGGCGGCGGTGTGGTGCCGTTGGGCTTCGGGGCGGGTTGTGGGCGGCCTTGCCTGAGCAGGCGTGTGGCCAGGGGCTCGGTGTAGCGGGCGGTGAGGGGCCCGAGGAGGACGAGGAGCAGGACGTAGGCGGTGGCCAGCGGGCCGAGGGAGGGTTCGACGCCGGCTGCGACGGCGAGTCCGGCGATCACGATGGAGAACTCGCCGCGCGCGACGAGGGCGCCGCCGGCTCGCCAGCGGCCCTTGGTGGCGATGCCAGCCCTCTTGGCGGCCCAGTAACCGGTGGCGATCTTCGTGCAGGCGGTGACGGCGGCCAGGGCGAGTGCGGGCAGGAGGACGGGCGGGATACTGGCGGGGTCGGTGTTCAGGCCGAAGAAGACGAAGAACACGGCGGCGAACAGGTCCCGCAGCGGGGCAAGAAGGCTGTGCGCGCCGTCGGCGACCTCGCCGGACAGGGCGATGCCGACAAGGAAGGCACCCACGGCGGCTGAGACATGCAGCTGCTGGGCGAGCCCGGCGATCAGCAAGGTCAGGCCCAGGACCACGAGGAGGAGCTTCTCGGGGTCGTCGCTGGAGACGAAGCGGGAGATGTGGCGGCCGTAGCGGACCGCGAGGACCAGGACGAGCGCGGCTGCGCCGAGGGCGATGGCGAGGGTCACGCTGCCTGACGCCAGGCCGGTCCCGGCCAGCAGGGCCGTGAGGATCGGCAGGTAGACCGCCATGGAGAGGTCTTCGAGGACGAGGATGCTCAGGACGGTCGGGGTTTCGCGATTGCCCAGTCGGCCCAGGTCCCCGAGGACCTTGGCGATGACACCGGAGGAAGAGACCCAGGTGACGCCGGCCAGGACGACGGCGGCGACCGGGCCCCAGCCCAGCAACAGCGCGAGTGCCGCGCCGGGCAGGGCATTGAGGAGGGCGTCGACCAGACCGGCGGGGTAGTGGGTCTTGAGATTGGTGACCAGATCGCTGGCGGTGTACTCCAGGCCCAGCATAAGCAGCAGGAGGATGACACCGATCTCGGCACCGATGGCCACGAACTCCTCGCTGGAACCCAGCGGCAGCAGACCACCGTTGCCGAAGGCGAGTCCGGCCAGCAGGTACAGCGGAATCGGGGAGAACCGGAAGCGCCCGGCGAACCGGCCGAGCAGCCCGAGAACCAGGATGATGCAGCCGAACTCGATCAGGAAGACAGCGGAGGAGTGCATGAAGGGTTACTCCCGCCCGAGAACCGCGGCGGCGGTCTCCACGCCTTCGCGGGTACCGATGACGATGAGGGTGTCACCGCCGGCGAGCCGGAAGTCGGGGGTCGGGGAGGGAATGGCCTCAGCCCGGCGCAGCACGGCCACGATCGAGGCGCCGGTCTCCGTGCGCATCCGGGTCTCGCCCAGCAGGCGCCCGTTCCAGCGCGATGCGGCGGTCAGTTCGATGCGCTCGGCCACGAGCCCCAGGCCGGTGGTGGACAGCAGGTTCGGGTTGTGGTGGGCGGGCATCAACGCGTCGATGAGGGTGGCCGCCTCCTCGGCGGTCAGCCGTACGGACAGGGCGCACGCGTCGGGGTCGTCCTCCCGGTACGCGCTGATCGTGCGCGGCCCATCCCGGTGGGCGACCACGGAGAGACGGCGGTGCTCCCGTGTTGTCAGGTCGTAGCGGACACCGATTCCCGGCAACGGTGTGCTGCTCAGGCGTGGCGCGCCCATGGCTGTCCCCCTCCTCTGTCTGCGTGAGCGTTGGTTGCTGTGGCTCGCGTGCGGGGGCCGCCCTGACGAGCGCCCAGATCAGATCCGGATTGTGAGGCTCATCCTATGATCCGGAGGTGGACGGCGCCCCGGAGCGGCTGGAGCTGCTGAGCCATCAGCGATGGCCGCAGCGGACCTGGCTTTTTTGCCGTTCCGTGTGTTCTCACGTTCAGCGAGACCGCGCGCTGAACGTGGCGGGATCCGGTGGCGGCCCGGCTGCCCGGTCCTCAGCCACGGTCTGGGCACCGCGGCTGACGAGTGGCGGGGTGACAGCCGAGCCCTGCTCGATTCCGATCGGCTATGGGGTCCGGACCGGCGCGGCGGTCCGGACCGGGAGGCGCTGGCGCAGTGTGGCCGCGAGCTCCTCTGTCCGGGCCAGCTGGGAGCGCAGATCGGCCATGCGCTGCTGCGCGGCCTCTTCGAAGCCCCGCAGCCGGTCCAGGAGTTCTTCGCGCTCTTTGGGCGGCAGTTCCTTGCCGGAGTCGAGGCGGTCGGTGGCCTCCAGCGGGCACGCATCTCGTCGAGGGTGAATCCGAGGGGGCCATTGACGCACTCGTCGGCACAGCCGCTCCTTGGCCTGCTTCGGCCGGAGTCGGCCGTATCGACCCAGCTGGAGCGCGGCCGGGGGTCGGCAAGCGAGCATCAGACGCGTACCGGGCCGACCGCTGTGCAGTCCGCTGCCGCGCCGCCGACACGCAACCGGTGTACGTCTCGCCCCGTGGAGGAGGGAGTCATGGCCGCAGAAGCGTCCTGGGCGGGAGGGAGTCGCTGCGGGTAGCGGCTCTTGCCGTGAACGCCACTGCGTCGGCGGGCTGTCGCGCATGATCACCAGGCGGACCAGGCCGGGAGTGAGCGTGTATGCGGGGCCATGGCCCACACCGTTCCTTGCAGGGCTGTTTGGGAGCGCCGACGGCAGATAGAGTGCAAAGAACACGTCAAGGGACGTGGGGTGTGCCGGGAAGTCTGGTCGGCGTGAAGGGGCCTTGTGCCCGTCGCCATTGCCCGGAGGTGTGCCGTCATGGCCACAGGCCCACGATTCCGCTCATCGTTCACCGGACTGTTCCCTCTTGCGGCATGGCAGGCCGTCGCTCACGCTCCGCAGGCAGAAGCGGCCGACGGCCCGATGGGTGCCGTGATGACGGACCGACCTGACGGGACGTCCGGTTGATGGCCACAGACGCCTCGCTACTGGCCCCCGCAATCATCATCGCCGCCTTGATGGTCAGAACGGCACTCGGTGCGCTCCGGCAGCAAGGAACCGCCCGTGAGCAGTGGGCGTTTGCCACCGACCGTCGTGCTATAGCCGCCGGAGCGGCGACAGCAGGGGCGACCATTCTGCTGGGCTGGCACCAGGCAGGCCCCACAGCTGTGGCCTGGGCCCTGCTCATCGGTGCACTCACCGCCCACCTCGTCCACCGGGACGAGGACCGACCGTGATCGGTCGTCATCAGGCACATCCGGATCGACCTGGCGGCCACGCGCTCCGTCGGCCTACGCCTGTCGGGCCCAATCCGCCCGTGCCCGACGCTCCCCAGCCGGACGCAGCCGACCGCCGACACCGTCGCGGCGGAAGTCGCCCCGTGCCTCCGTCGGCCCGCCGCTCACCACAGGAGTCCTCGCACGCATGATCTGGCACTGGATCGGCCTCGTCTTCTTCTCCCTCACCCTGCTCCCGGCCGGACTGGCCCTGGTCAGCGGCCGGATACCGCGCCGACTGAGGCACCGGTTCGCGCCCCTGCGCCCCCGCGGCCTGGCCCTGCTCGCTCTCTACGCCGTCGCGCCCCTCAACACGGTGCCGCGCCTGGCCGAGGCGCCGCCCGTGATCACTCTGGTGGCTACGGCCACCGCGGCCATTGTTGCCGCAGTGGGCTGCACGTACGCAGCCCTTGCGCCACGCAGAGTCGGGAAGGCCGCCTCGTGACCAGTCGACGGCGCGTATGGCGCTTCGCGGTTTCCGTCACCGTCTGGTGGGCGCTGATCGCTCTCGTCCTCTGGCTCGTGGGCAAGGCGCTCGACCAGCCCGCCACGCTCGCCCAGTGCATCGCCTCGGCCGCGTTCCTCGCCGCGATCGGGGAAACCGGCGACTGGCTGCGGCGACGCCGAAGGGCCGACCGGCAAACCAGCTGAGGGGGGCCGACCGGCTCAGCAAGCGGCGCCAGCCGGCAGCGGCACGACACCAACCGCCCGGCAGCCGGGTGCCGGACACGTGCAGGTGCCCTGCATCCCTACCTCCGATAGAGCGTCAGCGGCCGCAGGCCGCCTCCTCAAGGTCTGACCGCTCACGGGCCCGACGTTGCGGACGCGAGGCGAAACCGACCCGCGCGACTGCCCGGAGGCGGGCCTCGGGGTGAAGGTGCTCGCAGAAAGTGGGCTCAGTCGTCGGAGGTCCGCGCCCGGCGCGGCAGCTGGGCCGACTTCGCGGCCTCGGCCTCCGCCTTGGCGTCGCTCACCGCCGCGGCGGCCTGCTTCCCGGCCTCGTCCGCGGCGGCGGCCGCGTCGAGGGACGGCGTCGAGCCACGTTCCAGCTGCGGGATCCCGGCCTCGTCCGAGGTGCCGTCACCGTCGGCGGTGGCCGCTTCCGCGGGTTGCCCAGGCGTGGGAGGGCCTGCCGTCGTGTCGTCGCCGAAGGCTCGGGTGACGGTCCGAACCGCCTCGGTCAGCTCCCCCGGGATCACCCAGAACGTGTTGTTGTCGTTGCTCGCCAGGTGCGGGAGCGTCTCCAGGTACTTGTAGGCCAGGACCTTGGGGTCGGCGTTGTTGCGGTGGACGGCCTGGAAGACCAGCTCCACCGCCTTGGCCTCACCGTCCGCCCGAAGGATCATGGCCTGTTGCGCACCCTGGGCCTCCAGGATGTCCTTCTGCTTCGTGCCTTCCGCGGTGAGGATCTTGGCCTGCCGCTCCCCTTCGGCGTGCAGGATGGCCGCGCGCTTGTCCCGCTCGGCCCGCATCTGCTTCTCCATCGCCTCCTTGATGGTGTGCGGCGGATCGATGGCCTTGATCTCGACGCGGTTGACCCGGATGCCCCACTTGCCGGTGGCGTCGTCGAGGACGGCGCGGAGCCGGGAGTTGATCTCCTCGCGCGAGGTGAGCGTCTCTTCCAGGTCCATGCTGCCGATGACGTTGCGCAGCGTGGTCACGGTGAGCTGGTCGATCGCCTGGAGGTAGTCCGCGACCTCGTAGGCCGCCGCCCGCGGATCGGTGATCTGGTAGTAGAGCACCGTGTCGATGTTCACCACGAGGTTGTCCTCGGTGATCACCGGCCTGGGATCGGACGAATAGACCTGCTCGCGCACGTCGAGCTTCGTGTTGATGCGGTCCGCCACCGGCACGACCAGGTTCAGGCCGGGCTGCAGCGTCCGGCGGTACCGGCCGAACCGCTCGATGTTGTAGCGACGCGCCTGCGGGACGATCCGCACCGTGGAAGCCACGAGGAAGACGACGACGAGGGCCGCCACGAGGAGGGGGATGACGACGGGATCCACAGTGCCTCCGTTGCTGTTGGTTCAGCCGTTCACGGAAGGAGTTCGCGGGGGTAGACGATGGCCGTGGCGCCTTCGATCTCCATGACGTCCACCCACGCGCCCACCGGGATCACCAGGCTCTCGTCGAAGGCGCGGGCCGACCATTCCTCACCAGAGAGCTTGATCAGGCCACGGGTCGCGGTGACCTCCTGCAAGACCTCGGCCCGCTTGCCGATCAGGGCATCACTGCCGTCTCGCGTGAGGGGCTGCTGTTCCAGCTGCCGCAGCGCGACGGGCCGGACGATGACGACACCCGCTGCCGCCGCCAGTCCGAAGGCCACGAGCTGGCCGAGAACGCCGATACCCACACCAGCGACCACGGCGGCGACCAAGGCGGCGCCCGCCAGCAACCCGAAGACCAGGGGCAGGGTGAAGAACTCCGCGGCACCCAGCGCCGCGGCAGCGAGCAGCCAGAGGAACCACGGCATCGCATCGCCCTCCTTCGGGGCCCTTCTTTACCAAGTTACCTTCCGGAACGCCGGGCGGAACAGACGTGGGAGCCCTCGCTCCTGATCGCTCAGAGTCCTTGCGAGCGTCGGACGGCCAGGCCCCCGCGACTGCTCAACCTGCAATCCACATGTGATACACATCACGTCACCCTCATGCAATTTTTGCCCAGCGCAATGATTCATCCGTGGCCGGCGTCCGTACCTCCTGGCGACCGAATCCGCTCCCCGGCGGATGCCCGCGCTCGCGCCCCGACCCGGGCCAGAGCCCGCACGCCAGGAGGAACCATGCGCATCCCCCGTACCGCAGGAGCCATCTTCATGAGCGGCGGCCTGCTGATGACCGTCGTCGCGCTCGCCTACCCCGCCATCCTGGGCGTCGAGAAGACGGCCACCTCGACCGAGCGCATCATCGCCAACACGCCGTTCGGTCCGCTGACGGAGGCAGACCGGGACTTCGTGATCAAGGTGCGTTCGGCAGGGCTGTGGGAGTACCCGCTGGGAGAGATGGCCATGGAACGCGGTACGACCCCGGAAATGAAGGAGGCCGGCGAGCACCTGGTCGTCGGGCACGCCGGCCTCGACGAGATGTGCCGCAAGATCGCCCCGGAACTGGGCATCACGCTCAACAACCAGGCGAGTCCGCAACAACAGCAGTTCGTGGCCACCGTGGACGCGGCCCAGGGCAAGGAGTTCGACTCCACCGCCGTGCAGATCATGCGCGTCACGCACGGCCAGATCTTCCCGGCCATCGCCAAGATCCGCGCCAGCACCCGCAACACCCTGGTGCGCCAGCTCGCCGACCTCGCCAACGACACCGTGCTCGACCACATCACCGTGCTGGAGAAGACCGGCCTGGTCAATCACGAGAACGTCAACTACCAGCAGACCAATCCACCGAAGCTGCCGAAGGAGCAGGCCACCCCGCCCGTGCCCCAGCCCGGCGCTCCCATGGTCGTCCTGACCCCTCGACCGGACCTGGACGTGAACACGGCCGCCCCGACCGCTCCCCCCAGCCCTTCGGCGTCGGCATCCGCCGGCGAGGAATGACGCGGAGCCCCACCGTGACGGGTCGGCCCGGCCCCGCGCCTGCCACCGGAGAGACGGGCGACCGGGGCCGAGCGGCACCCGGCCAGGAGGCTCGCGTTCGACGAAGGGCTCCTCAAGCCTCAGGAGCCTCAGGAAGGCGGATCAAGCCGGAAGGACCGTACGACGGCAAGCGCACACCCGACGACGAGCGCGAGCGCCACCGCAGCCACCCCCAGCAGCGGGCCACGGTCCGTACCCGGTGCCACACCTCGTGGCGGCACCGCTCCCTTCGGGTCGAACACGACCGTCAGGGCGTCCCCCGGCCTGGTCGAGCCCGCACATCCTCGCCAGATCCGTGTCGAGAGGGGAGCCCCGGCCCGGTCGGCCACGGAGCACAGGTACCGTCCGCTCTCGGTGCCGGTTCCGGGCCCGCCCTCGACCAGGGTCACCACCGCGGGCCGCACCTCACCCCGCTGGGTCAGCACCAGCCAGCCGGCCACCTGAGGCGTGAGCAGCGCCAGGCACAGCCCGAGCATGGTTGCAATGCCGACGAGCGCGCGGCCCGCGCCGGTGATCACGAGGTAGAGGGCGAGCGCGCCTACGATCACCAGTCCGCCCTCACCGGCCGCCAGCGCCGGATGCCCGGTCCAGACCCCGGCGATCCCGACTCCGACGATGGTGCTCACCGCCAGGGCACCGACAAGGATCCCTTCGGCGAGCAGCCAACGCGGCGGCGGACCGACGAACTCCGCGGGTCCCCACACAAAGGCCGTCACATGGGCCGCCAGGCCCGTACGGCTGTCCGGCCGCGGTCGAGGGGGTCGACGCACCCGCCGCTCCTCCCCGGTCGTCTCCCGATGTTCGGAGCCGCGCCACCCGTGTGATGATCCAGGACGTCACGACATCCCCACAGCCCCCTTGCATTATGCAAAAGAGCCAAGAGGGAGGAACAGTACGATCAGGCCGGCCAAAGGCCGGAACCGACCGAAGGAGCTGGGGCCGTGGCCGCGGGTGCGGTCAGGCTCCCCTGGGCACGACGGAGTCCACCCAGCCCAGGGGATACAGCTCCGTGTCGCCCCCCGCGGCCGGGGCGAGCGGTTCGCCGCCGGCCTCGTTGAAGGCGGTGAGCGCGTCCACGGGGGCGGACCGCTGGTCCGGTGACAGGCGCTCGACGATCCCGGCGATCTCCGTCCTACGGCGGCCGGTGACGTCCTCGACGGTGCGTCGCCCCTCCTCCGTGAGCTGGAGCACGGTCTCACGGCGGTTGCTGGGATTGGTCTGCCGGTCGGCGAGCCCGGCGGCGATGAGCCGGTCGACCATGCGCATGGCGGTGGACGGCGCGACCTGGAGGAGGTCGGCGAGGGTGACCAGCTTGGTGGCCCCGTGCGTGGAGAGCACCACGAGCATGCGGAACTGGGGCAGCGTCACCCGCTCCTCCACCTCGGCGAGCGACCGGGCGGAGACGGCGACCAAGAGTCTCGACGCGGTGAGCACCGCACGGGTCACCACGTCGACATCGTCCATGTCCCCGGCCGGGGCCTCACGTTGCACCATGCGACCTTTGTACCTCGCCGCGGGCGCCGTACGCTCAGCTCATAGGAACAGATTTTCCACTCCCATGACCCTTCCATGGTTCATCTCGGTACCCGGGTCCCCCGGCCGTTCCCGTGTCCGCGGTAGCGGAGCAGCAGCATGGCGGCGTCGTCGTGGGGCGGTCCCTCGGCGTGGCCCCGCACATCGCGGCGAAGCGCGTCGAGCGCGGCATGCGCGTCGGGGTCCTTGAGCAGAGCTGCCCGTTCGGCGAGTGGATAGAAGTGCCCGTCCTCGTCCCGCGCCTCGGTGACACCGTCGGTGTACAGCAATAACTGCTCGCCTGGGGCGAACCCCACCCGGTACGGCCGCGGCCCGGCGTCGCCGTGCGCGCCCAGCCCCAGCGGCAGCGTGTGAGCGGGCGGCTCGGGGAAGTCCGCGGTGCCGTCGTCCCGTACCAGCATCGGGGCCGGATGGCCGTAGTTGAGAAGGACCGCCTCGTGGTCGGAGCCGATCTCGGCGAGGATCGCGGTGACGAACTTCTCACCCTCCAACTCGCGTTCCACGCTCCGCTCCAGCCGTTCCCCCAGCCCCACCAGGTCCGGCTCGTCGTGCGCCGCCTCACGGAACGCGCCGAGTACCACCGCGGCCGTCTCCACGGCGGCCAGCCCCTTGCCCTGCACGTCCCCCACGATCACCCGGATCCCGTGCGGCGAGGCGACCACCTCGTACAGATCGCCCCCGATCCGTGCCTCCGCCACGGCCGAGGTGTACGACACCGCCGCCTGCAGCGGTCCGGCCGTCAGCGGCACCGGCCGCAGCAGTACGCGCTGCGCCACCTCCGCGATCGAGCGCACGCCGGCCAGCTCCGCCTCCCGCCGGGAGCGCGTCACGGCCGCCGCGATCCCCGCGCCGGTGACACCCACGACCGACCCCAGCGCGGCGAATCCCCGGCGTTCCGCGAACAGCCCGTCGTAGATTCCGAGCCCGACGCACAGTACGAGCGCCGCCACACCCGTCAGCGCGGTGCGGCGCCAGCCGCCGACCAGTCCGGCGAAAGCGGGCCCCAGCGACACCAACGGCAACAGTCCGACCCCCGGCCCGACCACGACGTCCACGACGGTCACCACCGCCATGACCCCGCCCGGCATCCACGACAGCAACGTGGCGCTCTGCGGCGGTTTCTTCCCGGTCATGGCGTACTCCAGCGGTGTGGCGAACCCTGGAGAGCCGCTCGACCCGGCGCCCTCCCCTCACCTTTAGACTATGCAAGAGTCTGGTCGTGGACCGGCCCTCACCACGAGCCTTTACCCAATCGAGGCCCGGAGGCGACACCGGACCGACCGGGACCGACCGGGACCGACCGGGACCGACGGAGAACGCCGATGACGACACACCAGGACTCCGCCCCGCGCCGCCCTCGCCGTCCCGCCGGATGGCGGCGGGTGCCGCTGCGGCTGCCGATCCTTCTCTTCACGGCGGGGCTCGCTCCCCTCTTCGGTAAGCGGCTGCTCCTGCTGCACCACATCGGCCGGGTCAGCGGGCTCGACCGCCGCACGGTCCTGGAGGTGGTGGCGTACGACAGCGAATGCGGCAGCTGGACCGTCGCGGCCGGGTTCGGCCCCGCGTCGGACTGGTACCAGAACCTCTGCCGACACCCGCACACCGTCGTCCAGTTCGGCAACCGCCACCACACCGTCACCGCGCACTTCCTCCCGCCGGAGGCCGGGGCGGAGATCATGGCGGACTACTCCCGCCGGCATCCGCGGACGGCCCGCCGGCTGTGCGCGTTCATGGGCCTGCCCTCCGACGGAAGCGAGACCGCCTTCCTGACGGCCGGCAGCACCATCCCGTTCGTACGCCTCGATGCCTCGGACGGCTACCGCTGAGTTCCTGTCCCCTGAGGTGAGAAGCCACCGCACGCCGGTGACGGCGGGGCGGACCGGCCGTCGACCACCGCGCGGTCCGGCCGGGCGGCGCCCCCGGAGTCGTTCCGGGGGCGCCGCCCACCGCGGTGGCCGCTTTCCCTACACCGCGGCGATGCCTTCCATGCCGGACTCGGCGAAGGCGGGCAGTCCGGTGGCGGTGGTGACCTTGGTGAGTGAGCCGTTCCGGCCGATACGGAAGCCGTCGACCGTGCCGGAGACGGCGTTCTGGACGTACAGGAACCTCTCGTCCTCGGTCACCGCCAGATCGATCACCCCCTGGGACTTGACCGAGGGAGGCGTGGCGATGCCGACGTCATTGGTGAGGGCGAGACGGCCCCGGCGGTCCATGCGGTAGCCGGTGACGGTGGAGTTGCCGGTGTTGCCTCCGTAGAAGAAGTCGCCCGCGCGCTCCAGCCAGCACAGCGTGTCCTGGCCGTTCGGCAGCGGCTTCTGCACCAGTTCGAGGCGGCCGTCGGAGCGCACCTTGTACGCGCTGACCGTCGACTTCGCGGCCTCGGCCACCAGCATCCGCCCGGCCCTGTCGAAGGTGACTGCGAACGGCACCTCCCCGGCGGACCGGTTGACGACAGCCCGCCCGGCCGGGCGCCCGTCGCGCCGCATCGGGAACACCTCGATGGTGTTCGCGGACTTGGTGGTGACGACGAGTTCACGGCCGCCGGGAGTGAACGCGACCTGCCCCGGCGAGCTGCTGAACAACGGCACCGTGTCGTTGTCCAGCCCCAGGGAACGCTGCGAGCCGCGCAGGGGCTTGAGTCCCCCGGCGGTGATCCGGAAGCCCTGGACGCTGCCCTCGCCGCCGGCATTCATGACGTAGGCGACGGATCCGTGCACCGCGATCGAGGCCGGGAAGTCGCCGCCCGAGTCCACCACGCGACGGTCCGTCAGCTTCTGCCCATGGACGCGGAACGAGGTCACCGTGCCGCTGCCCGCGTTGACCGCCAGCAGCAGCCCGGAGGCGTCGTCGTAGACGAGGGAGCCCTGGGAGGCGAGCGAGTCGGTGGGCGCGTCGACCTGGTCGCCGCCCTCGCCGCCGGTGGCGTAACGGCCGGCCGCGGTCAGCTTGCCGTCGTCGCCGCGCTTGAAGGCGTGGATGGTGTTGCCGGCGAGTTCGTTGCCCTGAACGAACACCGCGTGGTCGGCCCCGGTCGACGCCGGTGAACCCGTGTACCGGCGCCCGGTCTCCCCCGCCGACGCGACGGTCACGGTGGCCACGGCCGCGACGGTGGCGAGGACACCGGCTCCGGCGACCGTCAGTCGAACCTGTAACGAGGACCTGCGCCTGGTGTGCCTGCTCATCTCTGTGCTCCTCCTGCCTATCCGCCACCCCGGAACGGTGGCGGGCGCAGCCAGAGTTACCGACGGGACAGGGGTGGCTGAAGGGGTTCGGCTTCCACGTCAGGGTCTTGTAAGAACCACCGGTGGCGATCTCATTTTGTACTGTGCAATGATCGAGCGGGGGCCGTCCGGCAGCCGGCTGCCACCCGGTACCAGGAGTGACGACGGCAGAAACCCGGTGGGGGGTCAGCGCGTCGGCAGCCGGACGCCCCCGCCAGCGGATCCGCCGTCGGGTCGGCACAGCCGAAGAACGGGAAGGGGGAACAGTGGCCGCTCAACCGCCTTACGGCGGCGGGACACCGGACGGGGAAGACCGCACGCCGCCCGTTCCCGACGAGGTGTGGCAGCGGTTCCTCACCGACAGCGAACCCGCGATACGGCGGACCGCGCCCAGGGAGCTCTCCGCCCGGGAGCGTACGGCCCCAGCGCCGCCCCGGCACTTCCCCGATCCGCGTGAGTGGCCGGGGCCCAAGGCGGAACCACCCCCCGTCCACGGCGAATCGGTCTCGCCGTACGAGGCCGAGGCAGTGGGGGAACTCTGGCAGTCGGCAGACCCGTGGCCCGGCCCGCCCTGGCGCGACCTGGACGGCCGGGCGAGGCGCCACCGTGCGGGTCGCGTGCTCGGCACGGCCTCCGCGATCACCTTGGTCCTCGGCCTCTTCGCCCTCCTGACGGCCCCAGGCAGCTCGTACGACGAGCAGGACGACTCCATCTCGCAGCAGTCCGAGCAGGCCCCCACCAGGTGGCCCACCACTGCCGCGACTCCCAACGCCACGATCACGCCGCCCGGATGACACCTCGACTCTCCGCACGCGCGGAAGGTCCCGCGCCGCGGACCGAGCCGTCCGGGAGGCGTGACGTGGAACGACGACTGCCGGAACGACGGCTGACGCAGCAGGGCGGGCGTGGGGGCAGGGCGCTGCTGCTGGTGGTCGCCGTACTCGCCGGTGTCCTGCTGGGCAGCGCTGCGCCCGCCTCGGCGCACGCCGTGCTGACCGGCAGCGATCCACGCGAGGGCTCGGTGCTGAAGACGGCGCCCGAACACGTCACGGTCTCCTTCAACGAATCCGTCGCCCTCAGGGAGGACTCCGTCCGCGTCCTCGACCCCGAGAGCCGCCCGGTGACCGCGGGCGATCCCGAGCACGCGGACGGAGGAGCGAACACCGCGCGTGTGCCACTGACCGACGGCCTGGAGGAGGGCACGTACACGGTCTCCTGGAGGGTGCTCTCCGAGGACGGCCACGCCATCTCCGGTGCCTTCACCTTCGCTGTCGGCGCACCCTCGCAGACACGCGCCGAGACCTCCGCGGAGACGGCTGTCGACCCGTCCGTCGAGGTGCTGTACGGCATCGGCCGGTACGTCGCCTACGGGGGCCTGGCCCTGTTGATCGGCACCGCCGTGTTCGTCCTCGTCTGCCGGCCCGGAGCCACGGCCGCGCGGGTCGTGCGTGGGCCGTTTCTGGTCGGATGGTGGGCGCTGGCGCTGTCGACGGCCGCGCTGCTGCTCGTGCGCGGACCGTACGCGAGCGGGGACGGACCGGCCGCTGTGTTCGACCCCCGGCTGCTGTGGAGCACTGCGGGCAGCCGCCCGGGCATCGCGCTACTGGTCCGCCTGGCCCTGCTGCTCCTGGTGGCCCTGCTCCTGACACGCGGCCGGTCCGAGGGGCGGGCCGACCGCCGTACGGCCGTCGTGGGCACCGCCCTCGCCGTCGCTCTGGCCGCGACCTGGGCGGCGGCCGAGCACGCCTCCACGGGGATCCAGGTGCCGGTGGCGATGCCCTCCTCCGTGCTGCACCTGCTCGCCATGAGCGTATGGCTCGGCGGGCTGGCCGCGCTGCTGCTCACGCTCTACCGCGCGCCCGCCGGCGACTCGCTCCCGTCCGCCGCCGTAGGCCGGTTCTCGCGGCTAGCTCTCGGTGCGGTGGCCGTGCTGGCGGCCACCGGCGTCTACCAGTCCTGGCGCGGGCTCGGCTCGTGGGAGGCGTTCACCACGCCCTACGGCAGGACGCTCGCCCTGAAGACCGGGGCGGTGATCCTCATGGTGCTGGCGGCGTCGTACTCCCGGAGCTGGACCGAGCGGCTGACGCGGCTGCCCCGGCGGGAACCGGTGCCGGCCGCGGTGGGCGGCGACGACCGGGCCCCGCTGTCGGTGCCGGCGATCGGGGCGGACCCCGGACCCGGCGTCGGTCCCGGACCGGACGACGCCACCGGAACCGAGACCGGCACCGACCCTGAGTCTCGGCGGCGCGGCCTGCGCAGGTCCGTGCTCGCGGAGGTGGTGATCGGCGTCGTCGTCCTCGCTCTCACGACCGTGCTGACGGGCAGCCGGCCGGGGCGGGCCGCCACCGAGGCCGCCGCTGCCTCCGAGCAGCCAGTGGTGAACCTGAGCGTGGTCCCGTTCGACACCGGGGCTCCCGCCGGACGCGGCAGGGTGCAGATCACCCTGGAGCCGGGCCGGGTCGGCCGGAACGTCGTCGAGGCCGTGGTCTTCGGTGCCGACGGCGGTCTCATCGCCATCCCCGAACTGCGCCTGACCTTCACCCAGTCCGCGCGGCACGTCGGCCCGCTCGACGCCGAACTCGTCGACCAGAGCGGCTATTGGGGCAGCGACACCCTCGCGCTCCCGTTCCCCGGGACCTGGACGATGCGGGCCACCGTCCGTGTCTCCGACATCGACCAGGTCACCGTCGAGAAGAAGGTGACCATCGCCCCGTGAGACCGGGCGGGGGGGCCACCGGACCGGAGCGCGGTACCCGAAGCGCACCCCCATCTGAACGCTCGCGTCCGGCGGCCCGTAAGAGACGGGAAGCCAGCCAGCACCAAGGAGTTGCCCGATGCCCCGGATGCACCACCTCGGCGGTGGAGCGGGTCGGGAGTGCCGTGTGACGCGCGGCGGCGAAGGAAGCGTCGGCGTCCTGCGCCCGGTAGAGGCAGCCGTGTTCGCGGCCGTGTGCGTCGTGGCCACCGCACTCGGGCATGCGCTGATCTCCGGCGACACTCTGCCTTGGTGGGCGATGGGTGCCGCGTTCACCACAACCGCCTCGGGCGCGTGGTGGCTTACCGGCCGGGAACGCGGTGCCGCCACGGTCGTGGGCGCCACGGTCGTGGCGCAGGGCCTGCTGCACCTGCTGTTCAGCCTGTCCCCCGAGCTCACACCGACGTCGAACGCGGCAGTGGGGGGACCGGCAGCGGCGGGCGTCCGCTCCGGCACGAGCCACGGAGTGGACATCTCCCACTCCGGCATGGCCATGCACCACGCCGGAGCGCATTCCGAGGCGATGGGGACGCCCGCGGACGAGTCACTGTGGTCCGCCGCGACGCATGGCGGCTCCCTCGGGATGCTGCTGGCGCATCTGGTGGCCGCCGTCGCGTGCGGAGTATGGCTGTGGCGGGGTGAGGCCGCCGTCCATCGGATCGCCAGGGCTCTGGCCGCCGTCGTGGTCGCGCCGCTGCGCCGGGTCTATCGGGTGCTCTTCCGTACGGCGGCCCGGCACGAGGTTCCGTCTCGCGGGGCCCTCGTCGGCGACGAGGAGAGCCGTCGGCCCGTCACCGCCGCGCTGAGACACGCCGTCGTCCGCAGGGGACCACCGCGGGAACGCATGCCATTGAGCCGCCCGTCTCCCGCCCCACCACTCGCCGCAGGGCCCTGAAACGCCCGATCCGGTGACATTCGGTCGTGGTCGGAGACAGGCGAGCGGTCTGCGTGCCCCTACGCGCGTCGGCCCGTCCCGTCCACGCTCCACAACCGGGAGTTCACCCCATGAGCCACCGCACAACACCCCCAGCCGCCACACGCCGCCGCCCACGCACCCTTCTCGCCGTCACCTGCCTCACCGTCACCTGCACAGCCGCCCTGCTGTCGGGTTGCGGCGGCGAATCCTCCGAGAAGACATCGAACGCCGCAGCCGGCACGGCGGCGTCCGCGTCGCCGTCCAAGAGCACGGACGAGATGTCCGGCATGGACGGCATGAAGGACATGAAGGACATGGCGATGGGTGACCCGTCGGCCACCCCCGCCGACAAGATCCCCGACGCCGACGTGGTGAAGGGCACCTTCGAGCTGCTCGACACCCGCCCGCCGGGCATGGACGACGTCAAGGGCTCCGCGTGGCTGGCGCAGGGCCCGAAGGGCACCACGGTCACGGTGTCCCTGAGCGGTCTGAAGCCGGGGGCCACCTACATGTCGCACCTGCACGCCCAGTCGTGCTCGGCGAAGAACGGCGGGGACCACTTCCAGTTCGAGAAGGGCGGTGCGACGACGCCACCGAACGAGGTGCATCTGATGTTCACCGCCGACAAGTCGGGCATGGGAATGACGACGGTGAACAACGACAGGAAGACAGGCGAGGACGCCAAGGCGATCGTCGTCCACCCCTCCGAGGCACAGGACAACCGGATCGCATGCGCGGACTTCGAGTTCTGAGGGCGACGACGGTCCTGTCGGGCTGCGTGGGCGTGCTGCTGTTCCTCGGCGGCACGCCCGCCCGCGCCCACACCGCACTGGAGGACGCGTCACCGGGACCGGGGGACACGGTCGGCCCTGGTGCCGAGGTCGTCTCGCTGACCTTCGGCCGGCTGAAGTCCGGCACCACACCGAAGATCGGGCTGGTCGGCCCCGACGGCGCCACCGTGCCCGTCGGCAAGCCGGTCGTGGCCGACGACTCCGTCACCTGCGCCGCGGTCACGGGCCTGCCCACCGGCGTCAACACCCTCACGTACACCATCACCTCCGCCGACGGAGACACCCAGAGCAGCGCCTTCCAGTTCGAGGTCGCGAAGGGCGCCGCGACCGCCAAGTCCGCAGCCGCCTGCCAAAAGCTGAGCCTTCAGCCACCCGACACGGGTTCGGACACGGGCACGGGTTCGGACACGGTCGAGGACGACGCGTTCCTCGGGCTCGGCCGCACCTCGGCCCTGGCCCTCCTCGCGGGGGCGGTCGTCGTGATCGTGGGCGCGGGCTTCCTCACCGTGCGCACACTGCGTGGAACGTGAACGACCACTGACGAAACGCGACGCAGCGCCTGAGCCCGGCCGGGCCGAGAACCGACCGAGCCCAGGCGTTCGTTCATCTGCCGTGGCCGTCGCTGCGCGAGCGGCTCGGACTCCGCGCGCGGCGTCTGCTATGAAGGAGCGCTCCGAGACGGCCCTGGCCGATGCGGCGGTTGCCGTCGCGGCAGGCTGGGAGGCTCAGGTGCTGCCGCGCGGTCGGTGTGCCGATGTCGCCGGGACCCCGGAGGCGTTGGCGACGCGACGTCCTCGGCGGGGCGCGGCGCTCGTTCTGCTCGGTCACGCTCGTACCAGGGCCGCGAGGGGGGTTCTCCCGGCCCGGGTTGTCGGGATCGTACTTGAGCAGCGCGGAGATGAAGAGGCCCACGAGCGCGATGACGGCGAACACGGTGGCGGCCGTCACCCGCCAGTCCCGGCGCCTCTTCCCCTCCTCCTGTTCTCCTGTCTCCTCTTCGTCCTCCCTGCCGATGGAGTGCTCTGCGGGGTGGTGATGTTTCTCCTCGCCATCGGCCCTTTCGGCTCGGTCCGTTTCCTCGGGTGTCTCGACGAACTGGTCGTTGAGCGCGTCCATGGTCGCGGCCAGGGCCGGATCGTCCTGGGCAAGGTGCCGTTCGAGCTGCGCGAGGATGTGGGCCTCATCTCTTCTCGGGTTCATGCCGACCACCTCCGAGTCCTCTTCCATCATGTCCGGGCGCCCCGCATCGAGCGGGGCCTGGGGCTGCCGGAGCATGTGCACGAGGCGGAGGGTCTCCGTCGGCAGCGGGAAGATGAGGGTGGAGTTCCGTTCGGCGGACATCTCGGTCATGGTGGACAGGATCCGCAGGTGGAGGGCGGCGGGGTGGCCTTCGAGGCGGTCCGCCGCGTCGACGGAGCGGTCTACCTACGACGGCACGCTGAGACAGCCGTGCGGACCAGGCCGGAGCGACAAACACCTTCATGTGTTCCAGACTTGAAAGCGATCTTCCGGTCGATCGCGCAGAGGGGCGGATCCGTGCACGACGTGCCGTTCTGGCTGTGGATCGCGTTCGCCGTCACCGTGCTGGTGTCGTTGGCGGTCGACCTGCTGGCGCACCGGGAGGCGCACGTCATCGGCTTCCGTGAGGCCACCGCGTGGAGCGGGGTCTGGGTGGGCCTGGCGGTCCTGTTCGGCGCCGTCGTCTTCCTCGTGGTCGGCACGACCGCCGGTGTCGAGTACACGACGGCGTGGCTGCTGGAGAAGAGCCTGTCGGTCGACAACCTCTTCGTCTTCGCGCTGATCTTCGGCTACTTCAAAGTGCCGCGCGCCTACCAGCACCGAGTGCTGTTCCTCGGAGTTCTCGGCGCGCTGGTCTTCCGGGGGATCTTCCTCGCGGCCGGTGTCGCCGTGGTCAGCCGCTTCACCGTCGTCCTGTTCGTGTTCGCCGCCATCCTCTTCTACAGCACGTACAAGATCCTCAGAGAGGAGGAGGACAGCTTCGACCCCGGCCGTAGCCTCGCCGTCCGCCTCCTGCGCAAGGTCGTCCCCGTCCAGGACGACTACGCGGGCAACCGGTTCTTCGTCAGGGAGGCGGGCCGACGCGTCGCCACCCCGCTGCTCGCCGTCGTCGCCGCGATCGAGGCGGCCGACCTCGTCTTCGCCGTCGACAGCGTCCCCGCCGTGCTGGCCGTCAGCAGCGACGTCTTCATCGTCTACACCAGCAACGCCTTCGCCATCCTCGGTCTGCGCGCCCTCTACTTCATGCTCTCCGGCCTGCTCGACCGCTTCCACTACCTCAGCAAGGGCCTCGCGCTCATCCTCGCGTTCATCGGCGTCAAGCTGGTCCTCCAGGCGTCCCACGAGACGATCAGCACCGCCGTCCCCGAGGTCCCCTCGCTGCTCAGTCTGGCCGTGATCGCCACCGTGCTGGCCGCTTCCGTGGTGCTCAGTGTGCTGCGGCCTCCGTCGACACCTCCCGCGAAGCCGGAGACCCAAGAAAACCCCAAAGAGGACTAAATGTGCCATAAAATATGACTATGGGAAGCGAAAGGCAGCGCGAAGCCACGCCGGCACCCGGACCGCCGAAGCGGATCTGCCCCGTGTGCGAGCACCCCGTGCACTCCGAGGTGAAGCGACACAAGACCATGGGCGTCTACGTCCCCGTATGGTCGGAGGACCCCTGTCGCAACCCGCTCTGCGAGCGGTACGTACCCTCGCCGGCCGGAACAGAGCACCGAGCCCCCGACACGACCGCCCCCTGAGCGGCTCCTGGGGCCAGGGTTCGCCCACAGGCATGCTGATCGGCGCGGCAGAACGCGCCGAGTCGCCGCCGCAGTGGTACGCGGACGGTTCGCGCCGTGATACGCGACCGGGTCTCAGTTCTCCGGCGCGGAGGGCGGGCTCTCCGCCTCGTGGCAGATACCGCACACGAGCCTTCGCGCCGAAGGCTCGTGGGTGGCCTTGCCCATACCGACCAGCTGCCGGATCTCCCTGTGCTCCGCGCGCACATGCTCCCTGCACAGTGCGGCACCACAGGAAGCGCACACCGCCACCGCGGTCGTCGCCTGATCGTCAGCGAGGCAGTCGTAGCACTGCATGATCACTCCCTGGTTGTGCCGTCCCTCCCGTCGACGGAACGGGTCCCCCACCGGACTGTTGGTGAACCCGCGTTCGGCGCCCTGGCACGGTCGAGCGGCCTTCTCCTACCGCGCTCACGGATCCTTCATCAGCCGCCGACCGCTCTCACGCCGTCGCCGGGTCGTGACGCTCACGTCACGCGCACCCCGCGGCCGGTGCACCTGTTCCCGGACGTCAGGGGGCGCCGCCCGGAGAACCAGAGCGGTGCGGGATTCCGGCGCGCTGTGGGGCCCCGTGGGTTTCCTGGCACCGTCACCGAGCGGCCGTCCGGCGCCCGTCGTGCCGTCTCTTCGATCCAGCCGGGCGGCACGAGCCGACTGCTTGGGCGCGGTCTGGCCGACGGTGACCGCTGTGGCGTTCCAGCACTGGCCACGCGAGCGCCTGCCGGGCCGCCACTGCCGCAGCAGCTGCAGGCGGCGCCGTTGAGCGTTCCGGCGTTCCTCAGATGGCGTGAGGTTCGGCTTCGGGGCTTCCTTTGAGGGCCAGGCCCAGGCCGGCCACCTTCGCCCTGACCTCGTCGATCGACTTCGCACCGAAGTTGCGGATGTCGTGGAGGTCGGCCTCGGACAGGGCGACGAGCTCTTCCACGAGGTGGATGCCCTCGCGCTTGAGGCAGTTGTAGGAGCGGACCGTGAGCTCCAGTTCCTCGATCGGCAGCGCCAGGTCTACGGCCAGGGCGGCGTCCGCGGGGGACGGGCCCATGTCGATGCCCTCGGCGTCGACGTTCAGCTCGTGGGCGAGGCCGAACAGCTCCACCAAGGTCTTACCGGCGGACGCCATGGCGTCACGCGGACGCATCGCCTGCTTGGTCTCGACGTCGACGATCAGCTTGTCGAAGTCGGTGCGCTGCCCGACGCGGGTCGCCTCGACCCTGTAGGTGACCTTCAGGACCGGCGAGTAGATCGAGTCGACCGGGATACGGCCGATCTCCTGGCCCACCTGCTTGTTCTGCACAGCGGAGACATAACCGCGACCGCGCTCGACCGTCAGTTCCATCTCCAGCTTGCCCTTGCCGTTGAGCGTCGCGAGGACCAGGTCGGGGTTGTGCACCTCGACGCTGCCCCTCAGGGCGATGTCGGCGGCGGTCACGAGACCCGGGCCCTGCTTGCGCAGGTACATCACGACCGGCTCGTCGTCCTCCGAGGAGAAGACCAGCTGCTTGATGTTGAGGATCAGGTCCGTGACGTCCTCCCTGACGCCCGGCACGGTGGTGAACTCATGCAGAACGCCGTCGATGCGGATGGACGTGACCGCCGCACCCGGGACGGACGACAGGAGGGTACGGCGGAAGGAATTGCCGAGGGCGCGACCGAAGCCCGGTTCCAGCGGCTCGATCACGAACCGGGAGCGGAACTCGTCAACGACCTCTTCGGTCAACGAGGGACGCTGGGCAATCAGCATGAGGTACGGCCTCCGGCTCTTCGGCGCCCGTCAGCGGGCGTCATGGGACGTCAGAGCGTCGAACATCTCTGGGTCTTCCTGAGGATCGAGGTCCGATGTGGGCACCGTCCGGACACTCACGCCGAGAGAAGCGAAGATCCCGCCGCCGGTGTCGGCGAGTGGACGGCCGGCAGTCGGCCCGGCTCCCTCGGGGAGGCAGCCGGAAACAGGCATTTCCAGAGGAAGGGACTGACGGCGGGTTCGAGTCGATGCTCGAACCCGCCACCCATTCAGGGACTGGCGAAGCGTGTCGATGGTCGGCCCCCTTTTGCTCCCGGCATCCCTACTGCCCTCTCACGTCAAAATTTGCATGCTGCAAAATAGCATGCCAGCGTCAAGCGAGCCTTGGGTGCGCACGTGCGGCGGAAGCCCCTGCGGACGCTGCGGTGCGGGTCCGGTCGGGCCGCGGCGCACGGGCAAGGCGGCAGCCCGTCCGACGAGCCGTTCCGGAAGGCGCGCGACGTGGAGGGCAGTGATCGGCGCCGTCGGCGTCCGTTTCCCGCTGGTCGGCACCGTGGGAGTGCTTGCCCGGACGGGCTGCAACGGGCCGGTGCCGCGTCGCCAGAGCCGCGGCAGGCAGGGTTTCGCCCGTCTAGGAGCGGCGTCCGGGCTGAGCACGCAGTCACTGTCTGAGGAAAAGTGCGGCCTCAGGGAACGCGTTGCCCCCGTCAGGGACGAGCAGGGCTGTACCGGCTCCTGCCTGGACGGCTCGCCACTGCTCCACGGCGGGTCCGTCATGGAGCACGGTGCCGGGTACCAGGGACCTCGACGGGCGAGGCCGTCACAGGGTCCGCCGACGCCAGGCGGACGAGGAGCTCAGCCAGGCGGTCACCCGGCTGATGTCGGAGGACGTGACGATGCCGACCAGCCGGTGTCCTTCCAGCACGAGGGCACGATGCGCGGATCCGGCCTGCAACTCGGGGACGAGCCGGGCCAGCGAGTCGTCGGGGCGGGGTGTGGGCAAGTCGTCCACCGAGGTCATGACGTCGGCGACAGTGGTGGACGGTCGTTCCGGTGCCGGAACGGCGTCGGCGCTCTTCAGGGTGACCAGGCCGACCGCGGCGTTCCTGTCGTCGATGACGGGAAACGCCGAGTGGCGGTAGCGGAAGCGTGGGTCGTCGAGGAAGTCGCCGATCCTGGTGCGCGCCAGGACGGTCACCGGGTCGGGTGTCATCGCGTCGCTCACCGGGATTCCGCCCAGAAGCTCACGCAGTCTCGCCTGTCCGCCCTCGGCCGTAGCCACCGCGATGACGAACCAGCCGATGATCACCATCCAGATGCCGCTGAACACGGCCCCCACCAGGACGAGGTACAGGCCGACACCCACCAGGGACCACCCGAGGACGCGTCCCGCGCCCGTGGCCACCGCGGTGGCGCGGAGCGGGCTGCCGGTCTTCCACCACACGAACGCGCGGAGCAGACGGCCGCCGTCCAGGGGCGCGGCGGGCAGGGCGTTGAAGACGGCGAGCAGGAGATTGATCACCGCCAGCCAGACCAGTGCCGCCACCGCGAGTCCGGTGCCGGAGATCCAGGCCAGCAGCCCGGCCGCCAAGGCGAAGAGCCCGCCCAGCAGCAGACTGACCAGCGGTCCCACGCCGGCGATGCGCAATTCCGCTCCGGGGGTGGCCGCCTCGCTCCTGAGCCGCGCGAGTCCGCCGAGCAGCCACAGCGTGATGTCCTCCACCGACACACCGTTGCGGCGGGCGACCAGCGCGTGGCTGATCTCATGCGCGAGCAACGACAACAGGAAGAGCACCGCGGTCACCGCCGAAGCGAGCCAGTACTGCCACGCGGGGCGGTCCGGCTCGGCCTCGCGGAGACCGCCTCCCGCCAGTCCCACCAGGATCAGGGCGAAGACGACCAGTACGCTCCAGTGCACGCCCACCCGGATCCCGGCCACACGCCCCAGCCAGAACGTCGACCGCACAGCGGCCACCTCCCTGGTTCGCCCCTGTTCATCCAGGCACGGCGCCGGCGGACGTCCAGGACCGGTCCGCACGTCGGTAGGGACAGCCACGCGCGTGCCCCGAGTTCAGTGGTGTCAGTGTCCGAACAGGTGTCGGCGCCGGCGATGGCCCGACCGTGGGCGCCGTCCCTCCGCCTCCCCTGCTTCCTGCGCCGTCGTCCGCGCCGCGGGCGCGGAACCTAGCAGCACACGCTCCCGACGATGCCGCTTGCGCCCGGCCGCGAGCAGAGCCAGACCCAGGCAGAAGATCAACGCCAGCGCGACGCCGGACAGAAAGAGCCCGGGCGCGCCGAGTGTCGCGATCCGATTGCCGAAGATCTCCACCGCGTACTCGGGCCCGCCCGAGAAGTTCTCCGCGACGGCGATGACCGCGAACGCCCCACTGGCCAGCACCAGCAGCAACCCCAGCACCAGCACCGCTCTCACCTCCTCCTCCTTCATTCGCTCCGTTCACTCAAGTGATGACCTCTTAAGGCGGAGTACCCCCATCCAGACGACGGATACGATCTGAATAATCCCGTTTTGAGCACCCCTCGGCCGGGCACCCCGCCCATATGACCAGCCAGGACGACACATCGTCCGGGATCAGGCACCGACGCGGGGACCGAAGGGGCTTCGCGGCACTGCTGACCGCGTCGCTGACCGCACTGCTGTTGACCGGCTGCGTCAGCGTCGACGGCCGCGACGGCGCGGAGGGAGACAGCTCCTCCCCGGAGGCGACGCGCGAGGTACCGCTGAGGATCGTGGAGCAGGATGACCGGACGCTGGCCTTCGTGCCGGTGAGCATCGAGGGCCGGGGGCCCTTCATGTTCGCCCTGGACACCGGTGCCTCCACAAGCGTGGTGGACGACGAAGTCGCGGACCGGATCGACCTGGAGCGCACCGGCGAGCGCCGTTCGGTGAGCGGAATCCTGGGCACCGGCCAGGTTCCCGTCGCGGAGGTGGACCGGTGGGAGGTCGGTGACGTACGCCTCGATCCGGGTGAGGTCACCGTCATCGACCTGGGCCCGCCCAGGGGTGGCGGCGGTATCCAGGGCCTGCTCGGTTCGGACGTGCTCAGCGATTTCGGCTCGATCACCGTCGACTACGCCAACGAGGTCCTCCAGCTCCCCGACGCATGACGAGGCGTCATGCCCGGCGGCAGCGGCGCCGGGGCCCCGTCCGAGCGGCACCCGGACGCATGGGGAGAGAACCTGGAAGCAGACGGGAATGTCGGTGAACCCACGGGCGAAGGGACATCGAGATGGAGTGGTGGAGCTGGCTCGTCATCGGTCTCGCGATTCTCGCCGTGGTCGCCGCGCTCGGTGTGGCGCTCCGGGTGCGAAGTCGGTCCGGCGGCGTGATCGCGCAGGGGCGTCGGCCACCGGGCGGAGAGGAGCAGAAGCCATGACCGTCTACATGCGGGCCCGCGAGATCATCAGCAAGCCAGTGGTGACCTTGTCGGGGGACGCCGTCGGACAGGTCAAGGACATCGTCTTCGACTCCTCGACGGGCAGCATCCGATGCTTCACCCTGGTCGGCCGCGGACTGCTCTCACGGCCGCTCCACCAGGCGCTGCGGTGGGAGGACGTCCACGCTCTGGGGCCGCACGCGGTCACGGTCCGCGACGAGCGCGCGTTGGAGGAGGACGACACCGCCGCCCGTCCGGGCAAGGAGGAGCGCGCGGGAGTCAACGTACTGGGCCTCGCGGTCACGACCCGCTCGGGCACACAGCTGGGCACCGTGACCGACGCCGTCGTCGCCACCGGCAGGGCGCCCGTGGTGGCGGGCTACGAGGTCGAGACGGCGGAGCACCGACGTGTTCTGCTGCCGGTCGCCGGTGCGGTCACCGTCTCCGGCGAACGCGTACTCGTCGCCGATATCACCGCGCAGCACAGTGCGGCGAACCTGGGAGGGTTCGCCGAAGCCGTGGAGAAGCTGCGCGACCTGCCCGAGCGCGACTCCCGTGAGGACTGAGCGATGTTGTTCAGCAACGCCCGGAACAGGGCCGTCATGAACCTCATGACGGCCGAGACTGTCGGCACGGTCGCCTCGTGCGCCGTCGCTCCCTCGCCGGCCCGTATCGCCGGTCTGCGGCTGAAGACCCGGGGCCGCGGACACCACACCCTCCCGTGGGAGGGCGTCCGGTCGTTCGGCCAGGACGAGATCGCCATCGAGAACGCGGACCGGCTACGAGACGAGAAGGACATGGATCCCGGTGATCAGGCCGCTCCCGTGCACGATCCCGTCGGAAAGCCCGTCCTGACCGAGACGGGACTGGAGAAGGGCACCGTGATCGACGTCGAGTTCGACGAGCGTTCCGGACGCGTCAGCCACCTCGTGACGGGGGAGGAGCGGATCCCGGGCGACGAACTGCTGGGCATCGGTGGCTACGCCGTGGTCGTCTCCGCGCCGAGGTGAGGTGCACGAACCAGCCGCTTCGGCTCCTCCTCCACCCGCCAGTAGTCCGTTCCGGGAGCGGAGCAGGTCCCGGTGGAAGCCGACAGGGCCGACGCTAAGCCCGTGATCGTGGGTGTGGACAACACCGGTGACCCCAGGCGTTCAGCCTCGTCGGTCTGGTCAACACGGCACGCATGCTGAGCGGCATCCCGACGAGGACGACCCGCCGGGCACCGGGGAGCACCCATCGTTCGGCCCTGCGCAGAACCAGACGACGAATTCATGACGCCCCCCGTCAGAACGTCCGTACCGCCGGGCGACGGCAGAACACGGCCCCGAACGGATGGCCGGGGCACCACGGCGTTTCACGCGCTCACCGCCGTGATACCTCGCAAAGGCCGTCTCCCGCCCCTGAGGTGACTCATGCGCCTGCTGCTCGTCCATCCCAGCGCTCTCATGTACTCGGAGATCTTTCTCCGTCTGGAGCCGCTCGGCCTCGAACGAGTGGCCGGTGCCGCCCGTGACGCGGGGCACCAGGTCCGTGTCGTGGATCTCCAGGTCCTCAACCACACGGATCTCCAGCGAGAGATCGTCTCCTTCCGCCCCGAGGCCCTCGGCATCTCCCTCAACTACCTGGCCAACATCCCTGAGGCGATCGGGATCGCCCGCAGGGTGAAGGCCGCCCGGCCCGGCTGCTTCGTCTTCTTCGGCGGCCACAGTGTCTCCTTCGTCGCGGGGGACGTCCTGGAACAAGCGGAGGGAACGGTGGACGCGGTCATGCGGGGCGAGGGCGAACCCGCGGTCACCTCGCTGCTGCAGGCGGTCGCCGAGGGAGGCGTCGACGGTGTTCCCGGTGTCGTCACGGCGTCGGGCCACGGCCCGCCTCCCCGGATGCTCCACAGCATCGACTCACCCCGTCCCGCACGGGACCTCATGCGCAACCGCGGCCGGTACTTCATCGGCGAACTCGACCCGTGCGCGTCCATCGAGTTCACCCGGGGCTGTCCGTGGGACTGCTCGTTCTGCTCGGCGTGGACGTTCTACGGCCGCAGCTACCGCAAGGCGTCGCCCGAAGCGGCCGCCGAGGAGTTGGGAAGCATCCGGGAGCCCAACGTCTTCGTCGTGGACGACGTGGCCTTCATCCGACCCGAACACGGGGACGCCATCGCGGCGGAGGTGGAGCGCCGCCGCATCCGCAAGCGCTACTACCTGGAGACCCGCGGAGACGTCCTCCTGCGCCACCCCGAGGTGTTCGAACGCTGGTCCCGACTCGGTCTGCGCTACATGTTCCTCGGTATGGAGGCCCTCGACGCCGAGGGGCTCGACCGGTTCCGCAAGCGGATCAGCCCCGACGACAACTTCCGCGCGCTGGAGACGGCGCGGAAACTGGACATCAACGTGGCCATCAACCTGATCGTCGACCCCGACTGGGACGCGGAACGCTTCCGGCTGGTACGGGAGTTCGCCCTGTCCGTTCCCGAGATCGTGCATCTCACGGTCATGACGCCGTACCCGGGCACGGAGATCTGGCACACCGAGGCCCGGCGCCTGACCACCCGCGACTACCGGTTGTTCGACATCCAGCACGCCGTGGTGCCGACCCGCCTGCCGCTGGAGGAGTTCTACCGGGAACTGGTACGCACCCAGGCGGTGATCAACCGCAAGCACCTCGGACTGCGGACCGCGCTGGCGGCGGGCCGCGTCATCGTCGGCAACCTCCTGCGCGGGCAGACCAACTTCGCCCGCATGCTGTGGAAGTTCAACACCGTCTACAACCCGGAGCGGCAACTCGCCGACCACCGCCGCCCGGTCCGTTACGAGCTCCCCGTCCCCCGGCACCTGGACGTCGGTGACCGGCGTCAGCTGTACATCCATGGTCGGGCCACTCGGCCACGCGGGTGAGGCACGCCCTCGCTCTTCGAGAGCCGGTACGACGTGACGTTCGCCGTCCCCGATGACCGTCGCCGTCCTCGCCTCGGTGGCCGCGGGTCTGTGCTTCGCCCTGGCCGGCGTGCTCCAGCAGCGCGCGGCGAGCGCCATGCCGCCCGAAACGGGCCTGTCCTGGCGCCTGTTGCGAGGACTGGCACGGCAACCCCGGTGGGTGTGCGGTATCGCTCTGGCGGTGGTCGCCTACGGGTTCCAGGCCCTGGCCCTCGCCTTCGGCCCGCTCAGCCTGGTGCAGCCCTTGATCGTCTGTGAGCTGGTGTTCGCGGTCCCGCTCTCCGCGCACCTGTCCCATGTGCGACTGGGCCCGCGGGAGTGGGGAGGCACATGCGCGGTGGTCGTCGGCCTGGCCGCGGCGCTCGCGACGGCGCGGCCGGGCGGCGGAGACCCGATGACAGACCGGATGGTGCCCTGGCTCGCCGCCGTCGGCGGAGTCACCGCCGTCGTCGCCGGGGCGCTGGCGGCGCGCACGTGGGTCACGGGGGTCCGGCGCGCGTCCCTGGTGGCGCTGGCCGGCGGCACGGTGATGGGCTTCCAGTCCGTGCTCCTCGACACCACCGTCGCCCGGATGGCGCACGGATTCGGCGCCGTCGTCTCGGGCTGGCAGACGTACGCCCTGGTCGCCGCCAGCGCGGGCGGGTTGCTGCTGATCCAGACAGCCTTCCAGGAAGGGCCGCTGGCCGCGACGATGACGGTGATCGATGTGACGGAACCGGTCGTGGCGGTCGTGGTCGGCACGACGTTGTTCGGTGAGACGCTGCGGGTCGACGGCTGGGCGACCGCGCTGACGGTGCTCGGCGTGGGAACGGCCCTCTACGGCATCGTGTCCCTGGACACCTCGCCCACGGTCGCCGCCCTGCACCGGCGGGAGCAGGCCCGACAGCACCCTTGAACGGTGGCTGTCACCCACCGATGAGCGTCCTTCACCCAGGTCCGGGACGCGTCCTGGACCAGGCCACGTCCCGCCAGACCGGCACGAGGTCCTCCTCAAGGACCCGCGCCCACGTGGGGTGCGACTCGCGCGATGTCTCAGTCGCGCGCCGCGCCATCGCGAGCCGCGCCTCGGGGCGCCCTGTCAGTTCGGCAAGGGCCCGGCCCCAGCCCTCGGGAGTGTCGTCGCGCACCACGACGCCGTCCCGACCGGGGTCGGCCAGCCACTGGGTCGTGGCCGCGCCGGTCGGCAGCACGACGGGAAGGCCGGAGGCCATGGCCTCGGCCACGACATTCCCGACCGTCTCGGTGCGGGAGGGAAACGCGAAGACGTCACAGCCGGCGTACACCCGGGCGAGCCGGTGCTGGGCCAGCGGGGGGAGCCGGGTGACATGGGGGCCCAGCAGTTCGGCGACGCGCTCGTCGTCGGCGCCCGCACCGACGACGACCAGGTGCACGAGCCACCCGTCCGCCACCAGACGGCGTACGGCCTCGGCGACCAGCAGAACCCGTTTGGACGCGTCCACCCGGCCGACGAACAGCACCAGCAGACGGTCGTCCGGGAGATCGTACAAGCGGGCCAGTGCCTGCCGGGCCCCTTGATCGGGACGGAAGCGCCGGTGGTCGACACCGCGCCGCAGCAGTGACACCCGGCCGGAACCGACCACCTCGTCGATCTCCTCCCGGCCGTCCGGTGCCGCGACGAGCACCCGATCGCTGAGCCGCAGCAGCCGGTCCCGCCGCCGCCGAGCAAGTGTTTCGGCCACTCGCTCCGGTCCGGCGCCGAAGCGATCGACCCACCGGGACTGCCCCAGCAGCCCTCGGGCGGCCTGACGGGCGTAGACGGCGGACAGCGCCGGAACATCCGTGTGCACGGACGCCACGAGGCCCGGCCGCCGTTCCCGGCGTGTGCGGCCGGCCAGTCGAGCCGCGGTCGAGGCGAAGGCGAAGGTGTGCGTGAGATGCCATACGTCGTGCCGGCGCAGGAGTCGGGCGAGCCGGGGATGGAACGGGGAAAGATCTGTGACGTCCACCCCACCGACCAGAGGCGTGATCCGCGCGGAGCTGAGCACCGGCCGCAGGGCCACCACACGTACCCATGGCGAGAACTCCTCGACGCACTCCCGCTTCCCGAGCACGTACAAGGTCAGGTCGATCTCGTCGACGTCGCGGGCGCGCAGCGCCGCGGCCTCGGCGAACCGTTCCCAGCACTTGACGTGGCCGCCCGCCGTCTCCGACCTCATGAGTTCCACCAGAACGGCCACGGAGACGAGGGAACCACCAGGAGGCACCGGTGGCACAGGGACCGAGGACGGTGGGGAAGGGCGCATGGTCATACGGGTACCCGCCCCGGCCGGGGTCCGCCGGGTCGTCGTTCCACTCGGTTGCGTGCGGAACCGACCCGTGGTCCGCGTCTTCACCGTGGCCGGCCCTGTGTGCGCCAAAGGCCCCGGCCGCGTTCATTCCGCCCGGCGGCGCCGATCCCAGAACCGGGCAGGCCGCTGTGCGGCACCGCCCGAGCGGGTCCACCGCGTGCGAGCCCTTCGGCAGCCACGTACCGTCGGGCCCATGATCGGTCCGCGCGCGGCTCGACGCCGGGCCGGTTCCGCGGCCGAGACGGTCGTCGCCCCCGCCCTCCCTCTCCGATCCACGAGCCGAGGTCTGGCACATGCCCCAGGTGACTCCCTCTTCTCCGTCCGCTCCCCCACCCACCGCTCTCCCCGCTCCCCTCGTCGTGCATCGCACCACGGACGGCTCGCACCCAGGCGTGGCGCTGGTCACCGGAGCCTCTTCCGGCATCGGGGCGGCTGTGGCGCGCCGACTGGCCGCGGGAGGCTGGAGACTGCTGCTCAACGGACGTGACCCGACCAGGCTCACCCAGGTGGCAGCGCACCTGCCCGCCGCGGTCCTCCCCGCCGATCTCACCAGGGCCGGCGCCGACCGGCGGCTCGTCGAGTCGTCCCTGGAGAAGGCCGGCCGGGTGGACCTTCTGGTGGCGGGAGCGGGCATCGGCTGGGCCGGAGACTTCGCCACCATGCCCGAAGAGGCCATCGACGAGGTGATCGGCGTGGACGTGCTGGCCACCATGCGTCTGGTCCGTCAGGTGCTGCCGCACATGCTGGAGGCCGGCTCCGGGCACGTGGTGCTCATCGGCTCCGTCGCGGGGGCCGTCGGAGTCAAGGGCGAGGCCGTCTACTCCGGGGCGAAAGCAGCGCTCGGTGCGTTCGCCGACGCCCTGCGATACGAGGTGCGCGCCGCCGGCGTCGGGGTCACCCTCGTGGTGCCGGGAGTCGTCGACACACCGTTCCTCGACCACCGTGGCGCCCCCTACCAGCGGTCGAGACCGAGGCCGGTGCCGCCGGAACGAGTGGCGGACGCGGTGTGGCGGGCGGTGGCGCGGGGCAAGGACGAGGTCTACGTCCCCGGGTGGGTACGTCTTCCCGCCCGACTACGCGGCGCGGCACCGGCGCTGTACCGGCGCCTCGCCGCACGATTCGGCTGAGCACACCCGTACACGCGCGCCCTGCCGCTCCGACCGCGTCCGGCGCGCGGCCGCCGGAACTCCCGCCAACCCATGCGCGAGGTCGCCATTCGGGGTGGCGCCGAAGGTGGCGGATCAGCCGGTCCTCCTGCGGCAGGCCGCCGGCCCTCCGACGCCACCACGGCTGCGGCAGCACCAGCCCGTGGGCGCTCTCCGACGCGGTGCCCGGCGATCCGCGCCCAGAGCGCCTCTGCGGTGCCCGTCATACCCGGGTGAGCTCCGCGGCGCCGAACGAGACGTCGAAACGGTCGCACCAGATGCTGACACTGCTGAACCCGGCCGGGTCGACATCCGCAGGCAGCGGGTAGTTCTGACTGCCCTTGTTGCCCTTGAGCCTGCCGAGGCTGACGTACTTTCCGTCGTCGAAGACATGCCACCCCGCACGGCCCTCCTTCACCGGCGCGTCGGTCAGCCACACACGGAGGTCCGGCCCGTTGCTGGTGTCCAGGTTCTCCAGCCGCACGACGTGGGAGCCGTCGGCGAGCCGCACGAGTTTCACCGCGCCGGAGGTGGTGTGCTCATGGCTGATCAGCTCACCATCGGCCAACGTCTCCGGCCCGGCGGGCGCCGGCGCCGACGGCGTAGGGGAACCGGTCGGCGAGGTCGCACCGGCCCGCTCGGGCTCAGAGACCGCGGAGGTCTCCACGGCACCCGGCAGAGCCTCCGTCACCGTCTGGTCCTGCCACAGCTTCCACGGCTGGAACCAGTACGACCCCAAGCCGACGGCCGCGACCGCCACCACCAAAACCCCGACCACCCACGGCCTGACCAGCACGGCCCTTACGCGCCCCATCACGTGCCTCCCTCGGAGAGTGCCTCGCCCCACCACGCCATTCAACGCGACGGTCGACCGTCTCGGAC
Source organism: Streptomyces sp. ATCC 21386 (assembly GCF_018728545.1). Taxonomy (NCBI): domain Bacteria; kingdom Bacillati; phylum Actinomycetota; class Actinomycetes; order Kitasatosporales; family Streptomycetaceae; genus Streptomyces; species Streptomyces sp. ATCC 21386. The sequence goes on along the minus strand of NZ_JAAVVL010000001.1, from coordinate 202,051 downwards.
CCTTGAGCAGATGACAGAACGCTTACGGCTCGTGCCTGCCGGGGTGCTCCCGATCCGGCCTCCGGCCGACGCGACGGTGCCACCGCCGCCACGACGACACACCCGGATTTCGCTCATATGTACGCCGACACAGGGGAGTTGTACGCTGCAAAGGTGCAGGGGGACAAGCATCGCTTCGGGGAGTACGAGCTGGACACGGCTCGGCACCAGCTCCACCGAGCCGGTGCGGCGGTCCACGTCGAGCCTCGGGCCCTGGATCTGCTGTGCCACCTCGTCGTCCACCGGGACCGTGTGGTCCCGAAGACCGAGCTGCTCGACGAGGTGTGGGGTGATCGCTTCGTCAGCGAGGCCGCCCTCACCACGGCGCTACGGACCGCTCGGCTGGCCGTGGAGGACACAGGCAGCCGACAACAGGTGATCCGCACCGTGCACCGGCGGGGCTACCAGTTCGTGGCCGCGACGACGGTCGACGAGGGCGGCCCGTTCCGGGGCTCCGACGATGTGGCCCATGAACGATCGGCACCGGCCGGCAGACCGGTCGGCGCCGACCTTCAGACCATCCGGTTCTGCCGGGCCGGTGACGGCACACGCATCGCCTACGCCGCCGTCGGCTCGGGCCCACCCCTGCTCAAGGCGGCCAACTGGCTGTCCCATCTCGACCTGGAGTGGACGACCCCGGTGTGGTCGCACTGGTTGAAGGGGCTCGCCCGCAACCACCGGCTGATCCGCTACGACGAGCGCGGGTGTGGCCTCTCCGACTGGGTGGTGCCCCGCTTCACGTTCGAGGACTGGGTCGACGACCTGGAGACCGTGGTCGAGGCCGCGGGGCTCGACAGGTTCCCGTTGCTCGGGGTGTCGCAGGGCGGTGCGGTGGCGGTCGCTTATGCGGTACGGCATCCGGAGCGGGTCAGCCGACTGATCCTCGCCGGAGCCTACGCCCGCGGCCGGCGGGTCCGGGCCCGAAGCGAGACCGAGAGTGCCGAGGCGGCACTCGACCTGGATGTGGCCCGGGTCGGATGGATCCACCAGGACCCCAGGTTCCTGCGGGTCTTCGCTTCCCAGTTCCTGCCCGACGGCACGCCGGAGGACTGGGACGCGTTCACCGTCTTCCAGCGGCAGACGACCTCGCCCGCCAACGGGGGCCGTTTCCTTGAGGAGTTCGCCAGGATCGACGTGTCCGACATCGCCCACCAAGTGGCCTGTCCGACGCTGATCCTCCACTCCCGCGACGACGAGCGGGTGCCGGCCTCCCAGGCCAATGAGCTGGCCGCTCTCATTCCCGACAGCCGGCTGGTTCTGCTCAAGAGCCGCAGTCACCTGCTCACCGCGTTCGAACCGGCCTGGGACGAGTTCCTGTCGCACATCGACGCCTTCCTCGCCGAGTGAGTCGCGGGGCCTGAGCATCCGGCAGCCGGGTAGGCGCCGGGCCGGGCGCGCCACCGCCCTTCCGCGGGCGGACGGGCGGCGGACGGGATCCGGGCGTCCGTGACCGCCGCTTCACAGACTCGGACCGACGCAGTCGGTCCGACGGCCCGGAGCGCCGGGTCACCGACGTCAGCGCCTGCGGTCTGTCCAGGTGACGACGGCATCCGAGTCTCCCCGCGCCGTGCCTGAGTCACCGGGAGTCGCTCATCCTGGGCTTCACGACAGGCCGCACACCCGCGGAAGGGCTCAGCGGCAAGCGTCGACCCGGTCGCGTCGCCGGCGCCGTGCGGGCCGGTCGACGGTGACGGTGACGGTGACGGTGACGGTGAGTGATCAACGCGCGCCGTGGACAGATGTCGCGATCTCCGGTCGTCTGCTCGCCGGCCGTCCACTCGCTGGTGCCCGATGTCCCCGCCTGCGGCAGGCAGAGGGGACATCCCCGTGGCCTCGCACACCCCGTTCCCTTCCAGTCCGTCGGCCCTGGTACTCACGCGCGCCCCATCAACCCGGCTCGCCGACTCAGGGAAACACCCTCAGTCCCTCCTCAGACAAGCCCTCAGGCGAGCCTCAGACCTCCGCCAAGCCCTGGCCTGCGGGCAGACCGGATGCTTGAGCGGTGCCGGGCCGAGGAGCGGTCGTGAGGACATCTCCCCCAGCCCGGCACTCACTTCAGATGCGGGACACACACGAGAGAGAAGGACAGAAGATGCGACTCGACACCACCAGGACGTCCGGCAAGGCCCGGAGTCACCGGGGGCTGGCGCTGCTGATCGCGACGGGTGCCGGGCTGGGCTCCCTGCTGCTGGGAACGGTTCCCGCACACGCCAACGCCACCACCAAGCACGTCGCGGCGGACGGCATGTCCGTCCAGTTCAAGACGAGCGACAGCAGCCACGACGTGCGGGGGAACATCACGTTCACCGTCAACGCGGACGGCAACTGGAGGATCGACGCGAAGGCCACCAACCCGCGGCCTGCGGGCCGCAACGTCCACTGGGTCTGTGACCTGTCGTGGGACGCGGCGGACGTCCGGCACTCCACCGGCACCAAGTGGGTGCCCCGCAAGTCGACCCGCACCCTGACCGCGCAGGCGTACGACCCCTTCGTCCAGGCGGACTTCGCCACCATCGCCGCCCGCGGCACGGCCGACTGCGACATCGTCATCGGCTAGTCCCACACCGTTCGCATAGGCCGGCAACGCCGGCCCGACTGGACCACCGGCGTCCGTGAAGTCGTCCACCGACCTCACGGACGCCGTAGTGGAACACCACGGGGGACCCGGACAAGTGATCACTCAGCGCGACGGCGACCTGGAAGTCGCCTACACCGCGCACCGGCACACGACGCGCGCCTGAAGCTGAACTCCGGCAGCTACGTGGGCCGCACGTTCTCAGACGCGGAGATCAGGACATGGAGATCGCCCCCGAGATCCTGACCGAGTCCGACGTCACCGAGATCCAGCAGTGATCGCCACCTGACGGGCGACATGGCCACCGGCCGAGGCTGTGCCGGTGGGCCCTCCGCCGTCGCTCATCTCCTCCTCGTGCTGCCGCGGCGAAGCCGGACCGGCCGCGGCAGCACCGGTGCGTTTACCGGGGGGGGGCCGTCGTCGCGGGCGTTCCGTCTGCCGGGCTACTCGGCGAGGAAGTGGTGGAGATGGGTGAGAAAGGTCGGCCAGGCCGGTTCGTCGGCGGTGAACAGGTGGTTGCGGCTGTCGAGCAGGACCAGCCGGCTGTCGGGTATGAGCGTGGCGAGTTCCAGGGCCTGTGCGACGGGGACTCGCGCATCGTCACGGGAGTGGATGATCAGCGTGGGACAGGTCACGTCGTCAGCGATGTCCGAGACGTCGATGCGGGAGAACTCCTCCAGGAAACGCAGGCCGTTGGCGACCGACGTCGTCTGCCGCTGGTAGGCAGCGAACGCGTCCCACTCCGCGGGAGTGGCGTCGGCGAGGAACTGGGAGGCGAAGTAGCGCAGGAAGCTGCTGTCCTGCGAACGCCACCCGGCGCGGGCGATGTTGAGGTCGACCTCGGCCGCGTCGCGCTCGGCGGCGTTGTCCGCACGGATCTGCTGCCCCCGGGCATAGGCGGAGGTGAGGATCAGATGACTGACCCGCTCGGGGCGAAACACGGCGTAGGCGACCGCCACCGCGGCCCCCTGTGACACCCCGAGCAGAGGGAAGCGGTCGAGGCCGACGGCATCGGCCACGGCATCGAGGTCGGCGACCAGGTCGTCGAGCGTGAAGCTGCCCATGTCCCATGAGGAGAGGCCACAACCCCGCTCGTCGTAGCGGACGAGCCGCCGACCGAGGGTGAGACCGTCGAACCAGTGCGCCCACATCGGGGTGGTCCGGTCGAGGTCGAGGTGCGTCAGCCAGTTGGCGGTCTTCACCAGAGGCGGGCCCTCGCCGGTGACCGCGTAGGCGATACGGGTGCCGTCGACGGACCGGCAGAACCGGATGACCTCGTGGTCCGGTTCCCCCGCCGTCCGGACGGCGGGGGAACCGGACGTTGCGGCCGGAGTCGTGGAACCGACCGTCGTCTGCGCGACGAACCGATAGCCGTGCGGGCGCACGGTGCGGATCAGCTGCTGTCGTGTGTCGCTGTCACCGATCGCGAGGCGGGCCATGCGCAGCAACGTGGCGAGGGCCGCCTCACTGACCTCGCTGACCGCCCGTCCGCGTCCCATCAGGTCACGCAGTTCTTGCTCGGGAACGACGCGGCCGCGGTGCTCGACCAGGTAGCACAGGAACTCCAGGGCACGGGGCTCGACATCGACCCACTGTCCGTCATGACTGAGCCGACGGCGGTCCGCGTCCAGCACGTACTGCCCGAATCGGTAAACCGCGCTGTCCACACGAAAACTTTACAACGTCCTTGCATCTGCTGGGAGTTGGGTGCCCGCCCCGGTCCGCCCCGAGCGCCGGGCCCGCGAGCAGGGACACCGCTCAGGAGCCCGCCGACTCCCTCTCCCGCAGCCGACGCCGGAGGATCTTCCCGGAGGCCGCCTTCGGTACCGTCTCGATGAACTCGACCTGGCGGATCCTCTTGTACGGGGCGACCTGGCCCTCGACATGGGCCATCACCTCGGCGGCGGATATCGGCACCCCGGTCACGGGCACCACGAACGCCTTGGGTATCTCACCCGCCTCCTCGTCGCCGACACCGATCACAGCGGCGTCGGCGATGCCGGGGTGCCGCAGCAGGATGGCTTCGAGCTCGGCCGGTGCCACCTGGTGACCCTTGTACTTGATGAGTTCCTTGACCCGGTCGATGATGAACCAGTTCCCGTCCTCGTCGACCCGGCCGATGTCACCGGTGTGCAGCCGGCCGTCGGCGTCGACCGTCGCGTCGGTATCCTCCGGTCGCCCGAAGTAGCCCTTCATGACCTGTGGTCCACGGATCCACACCTCGCCCGGTTCGCCCTCCGCCATGTCCTGCCCGGTATCGGGATCGACCAGGCGTGCCTGCGTCGACGGAAGCAAACGCCCCACGCACGCGACCGGCTCGTCCCGCCGTCGGCATGGATGTGCGAGGCGGAGGACAGCTCGGTCATGCCGTACGCCTGACCGATCTCCACCCCCAGCCGGTCGGCCACGGCCGCCTGCACTCCGGCGTCGAGCGGAGCCGCCGCACAGATGACGCGCCGCAGATGCGACAGGTCCAGTCCGTCGACCGCGGGGTGTTTGGCCAGCGCGAGCATCACCGGCGGGGCGACGTAGGCGTGGGTGATGCGGTCGCGCTCCAGGCTGGTCAGGAACGCGTGGAGATCGAACCGGGTGTGCACGTACACGGTCGCGCCACGGCGCAGCGCGTTGTTGACCAGCGCGGTCAGCCCGAAGATGTGGAAGAAGGGCAGGATCCCGGCGCGAGCGGGCGGCGACCTTGCCCCGCAACGCCGAGGCGATGCTGCGGATCTGTAGCTGGCTGGACCGGCTACGCGTCAGCGATGACCACAGCACCCGTCAGCCGCGCTGGATCACCAGAATCACGACCGTGCCACCGCACCTGGCCGTGCTGTCCTGGTGCTACGGCACCCCCGGCTACGGTGTCGGCAAGATGGACTCCAGTTCCGCGTTTTCCCGTTGATCAGTCGCCGGATGGTCCGGGACCCAGCCGATCCCCCTTGCCCGTCCGTCCTCACGGCGGTTGCCGGACAGGGACGGGCGGGCAAGGGGGTTGCCTCACGCCTGCTGCGGGTGCAGAAGCCGGGCCAGTAGGTCGTCGAGCGTGACCATGCCGGTGAGCCGTCCGCTGTCGTCGCAGACGACGGCCAGGGTGGCGCGGCGTCGGCGCAGTTGCTCGATGGCGTGGCCGACGGTGTCGCGGGCGGCCAGTTCCGGTACCGGCCGGGCGAGTTCCCTGGCGGTGACGGTTCGGCCGCGTCCGCGGGCGATCAGTGCGTCGCGGGCGTGGACGGAGCCGACGACCAGCGGTCCGTCGCGGACCAGCAGTCGGCTGCGGTCGTGCTCGGTCGCGGTGGCGAGGATGGTGTCGAGGTCGGCCTCGGCCTGCACCGAGGTGATCTCGGCGGCCGGGATCTGGAGATCGTCGACCGGGGTCTGGGGCTCGGTGAGCGTGTTGGTGATCAGTTCGGAGTCGTCCTTGCTGATCAGGCCGAGCCGTGTCCACCCCGAGCAGGCCCGCGTCGCGGGAGCCGCTCCGGACCACCTCCGCCCTGAGTTGTTCGGCCGCCGCTGATGTCGTCCATGTGCTCCCGCAACGGAGCCCTTCCGGCAATGGCTCGCTTCCACGGCTCGGCCACCGTCAGCACCAAGAGGGGACCCGCCACGCCTCCGAGTCGGTGGCGTGCCCATAGCGTGCCCATAAGACCGGTAAACCACGGTCAACAACGGTGCGATCCTGCGCCCCCGGGCGCCACGCCAGAGCACGTATGCCCAGGTCAGAAGCCATTCGGCTCCCCAAGCGCCGTCGCTTCCCAAGCTGAGAGCGCGAGTTCGATTCTCGTCACCCGCTCCATGATGAAACCCAGGTCAGTGGCCTGGGGTTTGTTTGTTGTCTAGTCCAATTTGAGGGTCGCGTGCCCTCTGCGTGCCTAAGTCGGGACCGAGCGGCCATCCCCAGGGTCTGCGGGCATCACTTTGCGCCACCCGACCCTCGTTCGTCTCAAATGGCGAGACGCATTTCATATGACCCGCGCCACAGGTCGAGCAAATGGCGACCAAGTCGCTTACGCAAAGGGCCGGTTGCGCGGCGCCGGTGTGGCCGGGTGGTTCACAATGCCCGGCATGCCCACCAGGTACGACCGTTCCCGAAGGCGCCGAGCGGCAGCGCGCTGTGGTCGCCCCACGAAGAAGGGGTCGCCATGCAAGCTCCCGCAGGAGATCGGGAAGGGCTGCCGACACCATGCCACTGGAGCAGAACGCAAAGCCGCCGCAGAGGAGGCGAGGGCTCGGGCCGAGAGAGCAAGACAGCAGGCGGAACGGGAGCGACGGGCCATCCTTACTGTGGTCGCCCTCGTCACCGTGGCCGTGTTCGCCGGCCTCGGTGTCGGCATCTGGAACGGATGGAAGGACGATGAGCACGAGTCCATGTGCCAGCCACACCGGACCCAGGCACTGGCCCTGAGCGACAAGGCCCGCGCCGTGCGGATTCCCATGGTCTTCGCCGGCGACCCGAACATCAGCATCCTGCAGCTTGGGGCGGAGTTCCCCGAAGACCTGGGAAGCCTCGACGCCATCTCCGCGACCGAGCTGGACATATCCAGGGCGTACTCCGAGAAGCGGGCCTTGGCCGGGCAGGCAGCACGCGTTGTTCTCGATCACCGAGAGTGCTTCGGGGACGATTTCGCCGCCGCTGCCTCCCGGATAGAACGGGCGCCCACCGAAGTCAGACGGGTCGAGATGCCGTCGCCTGCTCACTGCGCCGACGGATGGCTGTCCACTTCAATCGGCCGACGAGGTGCGTGCTCACACCACGGCGGCGTGGTTCCGGCTCAGCCTTGGGCGACGCTGTTCGGGCTGGCGACGGATGGGCATGCGGGGGCTCCTGGCGGGCTCTTGGGTCAGTTCGTCATGGAGGGGTTGACGGAGAACGGCGTGGCCTGGACTGCGCCGGTCATCGTGCCGCCGTTCATGACGCCGAAGTTGTAGATGGCGGTGGACTGTTGGCGGTATGCGGCGATGTCGACGTTGTGGTCGCGCAGGAAGATTTCGGTGGAGTCGAAGACCCGGCGTTGCATCATCTGCACGTAGTAGCGGGCGTCGTCGTGCATGTGCATGTCCTCCAGCCAGCGGAGGCTGTAGACCTCGCGGAGGCTGACTGGTCCGCTGCCCGGGTCGAGCTCGGGGCGCTTGCGGGCCTTGCGGCGTATGAGCCGGTCGAGTCCGACGTAGATGTCGCCGAGGGCGTTGAACGTGGTGCGGCTCAGCTATTTCAGGCTGCGCGGATCTGCGGGCTGGAGCCCGGCGAGCTTCGGGTTACGGCCCCAACTTCGGCATCATCAACACCGGCCACATGACCGGCCCCGCCCAAGCTGCGCCGTTCTCCCAGAACGCCACCCAGACCAACAACATCACCAACGAAGCCGTCGACAAGGCCCGCGACAGCATCGACGACCTGCGACGGCGCCTGGAAGAACTACGCGGCCAGTACCCCGAGGTGGACAGCGCCCTGCGCGACCTCGACATGATCGGCCCGCGGCTGGACGAACCCGCTCAGGACCCCGGCACTCTGCGCTACATGCTCCAGAACCTCGTCGAACGCTGCGGCGGAATCCCCGGCGTCCTCGCCGCAGCCCAGCTCGTCCAGTCGACGGTCACAGCCCTGCTACCCGGATCCTGAGGGTCCTAGCTGGCGTTTCCTGAGTGAACAGAGCGAGCGTCCACCGAGTGAACGCCGCTCCCGTTTCCTGAGTGAACAGCTGGGAATCTCGCGGTCAACGTAAGGAAGGCAGACAGCGCTACGCTTCCTTGGCGTACTCGACGAATGCCGCCCAGCTGCCTCGCTGGACGGCCAGCATTCCCCGCCCGCGCACCTTCGTGTCCCGAACCAGCACGTGCTCAGGGTCGTTGTCGGCCACTTCAACGCAGTTCTGCGTCTCTGTGTAGGAGCTGGTTCGCCAGTTCGGGGTCATCGGCTGCACGGGGCGCTCTCCTAGTCGTTCGGGATCTGGTCGTAGTGCTGGATCGCCGTGGAGATGAGGTCTCGGACGGCGGTGCCGTAGACCGCTGACTGCTACAGGAGGGCGAACGCCTTGGTGTACAGCTCGATTTCGCGGGGCTGGGAGACGGAGAACTCCGCCGAGTAGGTCTCGACGAGGACGAGTCGGCTGTCGAACATCGAGAACGCGTTGCCCGGCCAGATGAAGGTGGGGGCGGACTTGGGGACGATGCCCAGGCTGAGGCGCGGCAGCCTCATCACCGCCAGCAGACGGTCGAGCTGCCCCTTCATCACCTCCGGGCCGCCGAAGTTGGTGTAGAGGGCCTGTTCGCCGAGGAGGACGTTGAAGATGCGTTCGCCCTGGTACAGGTACTGCTGGCGTTCGAGTCGCTTCGCCACGGCCGCTTCGGTGTCGTTGGGTATCTCGTAGTAGCTGACGCCCTGTTGGAAGACCTCGGCGGCGTAGTCTGCGGTCTGGAGGGTTCCCCAGACGAGTGTGGGGTGCCAGATGCGGAAGACCTTGGTCTTGGCATAGACCGGGATGGCTTGGCGCTGTCGTTTCTCGACGCCGGTCTGGAGTTGCCGACGCCGTTCGAGCCACAGCTCGTCGACGTGGCGGACGATCGCGACCAGGTCGCCGAGCTGGTCGCCCTGGCCGGTCGTCTCGCACCAGACGCGGATGTCGTCCTCGCTGGGGCGCTGCTTGCCGTTCTCGATGCGGGAGACCTTCGACTCCTGCCACGAGGTGGCGCGCGCGAATGCCCGGCCGCTGGCGAATCCGGCGTCCTTGCGGAAGCCGCGCAGCCGGGCACCGAGCGCTTGCAGTGCCTCTTGTACTTGGGTGCTCACGGGTCGGTCAATGACCAGCACCTCACGATGCATACCGCTCAATGAGCGGTATGCATCGTGAGGTCGCCTTGCGGTGGGCCTATCTTGCCGCGGGCCGCAACTCGGACTTCAGGAAGGAGACGATGGTCTGCCACGACGGTGTCACGGGAAGAGGCGGCGTGGTGTGACCGTGCCGTGCGTATTCCTCGTAGGCGTCCCGGCGGGTGTCGGGGTCGCCCAGCATGCTGGAAATCGGACCGTGACCGGCGTGCGGGAGGGAGATCATGCGCACATCGGCGTTGGCGGAGGCCAGAGCGTCGCGCAGCAGTCGGCCCTGGTGGTAGGGCACCAAGGGGTCCTGCCCGCCGTGGAAGATCAGCGTCGGGGGCAGGGGCCGGTCGGTGACATAGGTGAGAGGGTTCGCGGCCGCGACCTTGTCCGGGCAGTTCTTGATGGGACAGCCGAGCAGCCGCGATTCGGGCGAGCGTGCGTCCGAGTGGCAGTCGGTCGTCCCCAGGAGCTGGTTGAACACCTTGCAGTTGTCCAGCATGTGCGCATCCATCTGGGAAAAATCAGTCGGCGGGTAGAACGGCACGGCCGCCTGCACCGCGCTGGACGGACCGCGCACACCCACGTCTCCCTCCAGCCGGGGGATGTCTCCGGTGACCGCGGCCATCGCCGAGGTCCAGCCGCCCGAGGAGTCACCCATGATCGCGAAGCGTCGAGGGTCGAGGTGGTAGACCTCGGCGTGCGCCCGCAGCCAGCGTATGGCGGCCTTGATGTCGTGGAGCTGGGCCGGGAACTCGGCCTGTGAGCTGGAACGGACCGACACACCCGCCACCGCGAACCCATGCGGGTTGAGCTGGGCGGCGACCTGGTCAGCGCCCTGTCGGCCGTTGTCGGCCAGCCACGCCGAGCCTCCCGTGAAGATCACCAACGGAACCGGCCGCTGCGACCGGGGGATGTACAAGTCCAACAGGTGGCCCTGGCTGTCGGCCGGCTGGGCCGGCGCGTAGGCGATGTCCCTGGTCACTCTCACGTCCTCGGGTCCGGGGGCGGGGGCCGCGTGACCGGGGGCCATGGCGACTCCCAAGGCGATGGCAGATGCCGCCAGCGCCGTGAGAACGCGACCCATACGCAACCGCGTAGGTCGTCGATGCCGGATCCTCATGCTCACTCCTCTTCGAGTGGGAAGCGGCCGCCGGCTCTGATGCCGAACAGCCGGGATGGCCGGACTACTTGGAGCAGATGAAGCCACGTTCGCCTGGCGAAATTTAATTCGTTGAGCGGCTGGCATGAGTGTGGGTCCGGCATCGAGCGGGTGTCAATGGTGGTGAAGACGCACGGGCTCACGACCCACCGGCTGCGGCCGGCGACAGCGCCACGGCGAGGGCTTCGGCTGCCCTCGCCCGGCCCGTGACAGGCGCACGTCGCGGGCGGCGATGCGCCCCGGCGCTCACGCGATCCTGCGCCGAACACCCCGGCCGTCGCGCGGCCGTGGCGCCGTCAGGTCTTGATCGAGGAAACCGGCCCCAGGTCTCGTTCGATACCCGCCGCCGCAGCGCGGAGCGCGGGCAGGACCTCCTCAAGGCATTCGGTGACCGAACGCCGACTGGAGTGCATCGCGACGTTGATCGCGGCGCGCACCTTGCCGTCCCGGCTGCGGACCGGCACGGCCATCGAGCGCAGACCGACTTCGAGTTCCCCGTCGACCAGGGCGTATCCGTCGTCGTCGGCCTGTGCGACAAGCCGGATCAGTTCATTGACATCCGTCACCGTCTGCGCGGTGAGGGACGTCGGAGCCGAGGAGGCAAGGATCGCGGCGTATTCGTTCCTGGGCAGGCCTGCGAGCAGTACGCGGCCCATCGCGGTGGCGTACGCGGGCAGTCGTGTGCCCACGGTGGCGTTGACCGTCATCAGGCGGGCGGGGGCAGCGCGGGCGACGTAGAGGATCTCCGAACCGGAGAGCACTGTCATGGACGCGGAGTCGAAGAGCCGGTGGGACAGGGCCGTGAGATGAGGTTGGGCCAATTGCGCCGGTGACAGACGCGACAACGGAGCGTAGCCCAGCGAGAGGATCGCGGCGTTGGGCCGGTACAGCCCGTCCCGACCGGTGACATACCCGAGGTGGTCCAGCGTGATCAGCGCGCGCCGTACGGTCGCCCGTGGCAAGCCGGTGAGACGGGCTGTCTCGGCGATTCTGAGGGCGTCGCGGCCCGGGCCGAAGGCCGTCAGCACGCTCAGGCCGCGGGCGAGGGACTCGATGATTCCGCGCCCGGGCTTGGAGGCTTCGGTATCGAGCGGTGGTCTGACCGCCGCGGCCGGTGGTTTTGGCGGCGGTGTGCGCAGTTGTCGTTCCATGTCTGCCACGGCGCTCCGCAGAGCGGGCAGCGCGGCCCGTGCCAGCGCTTCCGCGCTCGGGTAGCGTCCGATGAGGCTGACCACGTTCACCACGCACACCAGGTCCCCGTCCGGGGCATGGACGGGGTGGCCGAGGGCGATCAGGCCCGCTTCCAGCCACTGGTCGTCGAGGGACCAGCCGCTGGCTTTCGCGGCGGCGGCGCGTTCGCGGAGATCGTCCGTACACGCCTCGATGAGTTTCGCGCCGCGCACGCAGGAGTGGTGTGCCCGGTGGTGTTCCCATTCGGCGGGGCTCCAGGCGGCGGCCAGCAGCGCGCCCGGCGCCGAGGCGTCGAGTGGCAGCCTGTCGCCGATGCTGCAGACGACTCCCATCCGCCGGTCGCGCACCGCCGAGTGGACGAAGTGGGCGCCGTGCCGGTCCGGCACGGTCAGGGTGACCCCCTCGTCCAGCTCGTCGGCCAGCGCGTCGGCCCGTGGTCCCAGGAGTTCGGGGATCCTGGCGGCAGTCAGGTAAGCGTTGCCCAGCTCCATCAGTGGCGGGGCCAGCATGGCCCTACGCCCGTCGATGTGGACGTAGCCCATGGCGCTGAGGGTGACGGTGATGCGGTCGAGGGTGGCCCGCGCGAGGCTTGTGCGGTTCGCGAGCTCTTGCAGGTCCTCCTGCCCGCCGGCGTCCGCAAGAGCCTTGAGGACGGCGATCCCACGTATCAGAGGGCCGACCGCCTCGGTGGGCACTTGCTCCGTTGCGGCACCGTCCACCTCGCTGGCCGCGACCTCGGCCGTCATGCCGTCACTCCTTGCTTCGGTGCGGGCAACAGTAGCCGATCAGTCCTCCAGAGAGCTTGGGAGTCCGCGTCGCTCCGCCAGGAACGGGCGACGGAACGCGGGTGCAACGAGATTGCCCCGCCCTGCCGGGACCGTCGATGGGCGGTAGGCCGTCCCCCGTACCGCTCATCCCTGGATTCGTCGCCGACCGGAGCGCCGGTGTCAGTCGTCGAGTGCGGTGCGCAAGGTGGTGGCCATCAGATCGATGGCCTGTTTCGCCGCCGGTACCGGGCCGGTGTGGGTGAAGTAGTGGTCGGCCCCCTCGAAGACACGATGGGTGACCGGGACGTCGGCGGCCTCCAGAGCCTTGGCATAGGCGTCGCCCTCGCCGCGCAGGCGGTCGTTCTCCGCGGTGATGACCAGGGCGGGAGGGAGTCCGGCGAGGTCGTCGGAGAGTGCCGGAGAGACGAGGGGATGCGCACGGTCGGCGGGATCCGGGACGTAGGCGGCGGTGAAGATCCGCATGAGCTGAGGGCTGAGCAGCGGCTTGGCTATGAGGGACTGCTTGGTGGCCGGGTCGGCGAGCTGGTCGAGCGGTGCGGAGTCGATGATCTGGAGGCGCGGCGAGAAGGTACCGCGGTCCCGGGCCAGGCGGCAGACCGCTGCGGTCAGGTTGGCTCCGGCGCTGTGTCCGCCCACGGCGAGGCGTGAACCGTCCCAGCCGCCCTCGGGGCCGTGCTCGGCGACCCACGCGGTGACGTCGTACGCCTGGGTCACGGGTACGGGGAACTGCCGCTGCGGGGCGACGGCGTAGTCCACGTTGATCACCACACAGCCGGCCGTGGCGGCGATGTAGCGGCAGATGTGGTCGTCCTGCTCCGGGCGGCCGACCACGAAACCACCGCCGTGGAAGTTGACGTACACGGGAGCGGGGGATCCGGTCGTGGCCGGCGGGCGGTAGACGGTGCAGGTCACCGGTCCGGCACCGGTCTCCACCCGGAGGGTTCCGGTGCGCTGCGGGACGTCGGTGAAGCGCAGGTCCTTGTGCACGCGGGACATCATGTGGCCGAGCAGCAGTTGGATGCCTCTGGCCTGGACTCTTGAACTGAACGCCATGGCGTTGCCCACTTTTCCACGGTTCGAATGACAGGTTGGAGGGGCGGGGAACACCGAGCCGACCGCGCGCGCCGCCGTACCCAATGGCGCATCGCCAGAGGTACGTGCAGTGTCACGGGCCGGCCCCGTGCCGTGCGGTGGGTCAGGCCCCGGCCTCCTGTGCGGCGAAGTCCTCGCTGCGGTCGGTCGCCTCTGTGTCCGTGTCGCCGCTGAGGTGCTTCGCGCGTTGGATCTGTTCGTAGACGTGGGCGCGCAGTTCGGCGAATCGCGTGCTGGAGCGGGTGTGCAACTGGTCGCGCTCGTCGGGGAGATCGATGGCCAGATCCTCCTGCACGACGGTCGGCGACTTGGACAGGATGATGGTCCGCTGGCCGAGGTAGACCGCTTCGTCGATGTCATGGGTGACGAACAGGACGGTGACGCCCAGCTTGTGCCACAGGTGCCTGATGAGGTCCTCCAGCTCGGCGCGCGTCTGTGCGTCGACGGCCGCGAACGGCTCGTCCATCAGCAGCACCTTCGGTTCGAACGCGACGGCGCGGGCGATCGCGACGCGCTGCTGCATTCCTCCCGAGAGTTGCCAGGGGTAGGCGTGGTGGGCATCGGCGAGACCGACCACCTCCAGCGCGTGGTCGACCAGTTCCTTCTCCCTGGCCTTGCCCAGCTTCTTGCGGCGAAGCGGCAGGGCCACGTTGTCGCGCACGTTCATCCAGGCGAACAGGGACCGGCCGTACTCCTGGAACACGACCGCCATGTCGGGTGGCGGTCCCGCGACGGGACGACCTGCCAGACGGACTTCGCCGCTGGTGGGGTCGAGCAGCCCTGCCATGCACTTCAGCAGAGTCGTCTTGCCGCACCCCGACGGTCCGACCAGACACACCAGTTCTCCGGCAGCGATATGAAAGGTCAGGTTCCGCAGAGCCTCGACGCTGCGGTTGCGTCCGGTGTAGATCTTCTGCAGATTGCGTACGTCGAGCATCGACGTCTCCTTGTCAGGGATTGCGCTGTGCCCGGCGCAAGCCGTGGTACCAGGCCAGGACCCGGTTCTCCGCGAACCGGAAGAGCAGCGACAGGACGAAACCGAGCAGGCCGAGCAGCAGGACGCCGCTCCACATCTCGGGGATGGCGAAGGACCGCTGGAACTGCACGACGGCGAAGCCGAGTCCGTTGCTGGCGGCGAACATCTCGCTGATGACCATGAGGATGATGCCGATCGACAGGGACTGACGCATGCCGGTGACGATCTGCGGGCTCGCCGAGCGCAGCACCAGGTGCCACAGGCGTCGAGTGCCGGTGATGCCGTACGAGCGGCAGGTGTCGCTGAGTACCTCGTCGAGGGCACGGACACCCTCGACCGTGTTGAGCAGGATCGGCCACATGCACCCGCTGACGATGACGAGCACCTTCATGGTGTCGCCGATGCCCGCGAAGAGCATGATGATCGGTACCAGCACCGGGGGCGGTATGGCCCTGAAGAGCTCCATGACCGGCTCAAGGAAGTCGCGCACGAGGCGGCTCATGCCGATCACCAGCCCCAGCCCGACTCCGACGATGACGGCCAGCAGATAGCCGGCGGTCAGCCGCATCACGCTGGGCACCACGTCGGATGCCAGCCGCTCGCCCGTCCAGACGTCGGCGAATCTCCCCAGGACGGTGGAGAGCGGAGGGCTGTAGAAGTCGGTGCTGCCGGCGGTGAGGAACCACCACAGCACGAACAGGACCAGAGGCAGGCCCAGGACCAGCGAGGCCCGACGGGCCACGCCCAGGACAGTCGTCCGGATCATCCGGCTACCCTTCCCTGCGGATGGACTGATGCCAGTGCAGCGCCCGCCGCTCGACGGCACGGGCCACCAGGTTGATCGCGATGCCCAGCAGCCCGGTGACCAGGACCAGGGCGTAGACGTCGGCCACCGCGCCGGAGGTCTGGGCGACGGCGATCTGGTTGCCAAGACCCGGCGAGCCGATGACGAGCTCGGCGGTGATCGCCAGGACCAGCGCCACGGTGGCTGCCAGCCGTACGCCCGTCATCACATACGGCAGCGCGGTGGGCCACATGACGTGGCGCACGCGTCCCCACGTGCCCAGCTGGTAGCTGCGGGCGGTGTCGTCGGCGACCGGGTCGACGTCCTGCATCCCGGCCAGCACCTGGACGAGAACCTGCCAGAAGGAGGCGTACACCACCAGCAGCAGTTTCGATCTCAGGTCCGTGCCGTAGAGCAGTACGGCCACCGGGATCAGCGCCACCGACGGGATGGGCCGCAGGAACTCGATCGTCGAGGCGGTCGCCGCCCGCAGCACGGGCACCGATCCGATCACGATGCCCGCCGTCACGCCCGCCACGACGGCGACGGCCAGTCCGATGCCCCACCCGGTCAGGGTGTCGCCGAGCGCGGTCCAGAACGCGTCCTCGGCGAGCACCTGCCACAGGGCCCGGCCCATCTCCGACGCGGGTGGGAGGTAGTCGGCGGAGACCAGACCGGTGTGGGGCAGCGCTTGAAGCAGGACCACCAGGCCCACCAGGCCCGCTGCCCCACGCAACATCGTGGCGGCCTTCCCCGGAGAGCGCCGGGCACGTCGCGTGTCCGGCCCGTCGGGACCGCTGACGGTCCCGACGGCGCCGCCGCTCTTCGTCAGCGCAGGGGTGCTCTGGGAACCGCTCATGAGAACAGGGCGTCCAGGTCGGGCTTCTTGCCGTCGAAGAGGCCGTCCTTCTCACCGAGGGAGGCGAGCTTCTCCAGGGAGTTCATGTCGTACTCCGCGGTCCAGCTCGGCAGCGTCAGGTTCTTCAGCACCTCACCGCTGATCTTGGTGTAGGTGGTGAGGATCTGGCGCGCTTCGTCGGGGTGCCCGGCGGCGTACTCCAGGGACTCGGTCATCGCCTCGGTGAACTTCTTCACCAGCTCGGGGTCCTCCTGCGCCAGCTTGGTGGAGGCGAAGTACGTCGCGACGGTGAGCTTCGGGTCGGTGTCGGCGAACGGGGACGCCACGACACGGGCGCCCTGCCCCTTGGCGATGGTCAGCGCCGGCTCGGCCATCCAGGCGGCGTCGACCCGTCCGCTGTCCAGCGCGGCCGGCATCTGGTCGAACGGCAACTCGACGAACTTGACCTTCGAGGGGTCTCCTCCGTCCTTGCGCACCGACTCCTGGACGGTGGTGTCCCCGATGTTCTTGAGGGTGTTGACAGCCACCGTCTTCCCGGCGAGGTCCTTCGCGGACTTGACCTTGCTGTCCTTCTTGACCGCGACTCCCGTGACGTCCTTCCCGGTGACGCCGGTGGAGGCGACACCGTTGACCACGGACTTGACCGGCACACCCTTGGACTGCGCGATCATCAGCGAGGTGACATTGCTGAACCCGAACTGGAACTCGCCGCTCACTACACCGGGGATGATCGCGGCACCACCCTGGGCGGTCACCAGCTCCAGCTCGATGCCGCGACTGCTGAAGAAGCCCTTCTTCTGTCCCAGATACAGCGGCGCCACATCGACGATGGGAATGACCCCTACCTTGACCTGCGTTGCCTTGCCCCCGTCCGAGGGCGAGGAACCGCCTGCCCCAGAAGACGAGGATCCGCATCCGGTCGCGGCCGTGAACGTGACCGCTGCTATGGCAAGCCCGATGATGCCTCTTCGCATGGGCCTCTCCTGACGAGTGTGTGCGCTGTGCGAAATATTGTCCGTGTCCCGAACGGTAGCGGGAGGCTATGGCCGGGTTCGCGGTGCGTCAATAGGTGGCGTGACACCGGTAGGGCCCGGTCAGGCAGGCGCGCGGCGAAAGCCGGAGCCCCGCCACCGGCCGAAGTACGCTCGTCCGCAAGGGCGTTGCTGATGTGACGAGATCATCGCCCGGTCCGTTACACGCCTGTGCCGTTGACCGTTCCGTCAGCGGCCCGACCCGAGCGGTGGCGACCGTGCCGAACGTCTCGTCCAGCCGCGAGGTGCCACCGAGCGGCACCGTTCACCTTTCGACTTCCACGGAGGTGCGAGCGGCGCGAGTGGCGGCCGAGCGCAGGCCCGTGCGGAGATCGAGCGGGACCGCGTCGTGGGGTCGGCCGCCGCATGCCAGGAGTCGTCGGTCGCCGAGCAGCAGAGAGCACGGGCGGCACGAAGGGCCGCCGCGGCGGCGGCCGTGGCCTGCGTCCTTTGTTCCGCGACCCGTTGCCTCCGCGTCGCGGCAAGCATCGGCCGGCTTGGAGGAATCGGGGCCACACCGTCACATCCGGGGCCGGCATCTACGACTGAGCGCCAGGACGCTGGCGATCATCGCGGCGGGCATCGCGCTCGTCATGCCGCAGCTGGCGTTCGTCCTGAAGATGTGGCTGAGCGACTCCGTCCAGCAGACCATCAACGCCTACGACCCGCTCGAGAAGCTCAGCACCGTGGGCGTACTCGATCTGCTGCTCACTGGCCTCTACCCGACGATCACATGGATGGCGTTCGTGACCGCCGGCATGGCCCTGGCCCGCCTCGACCTGACCGCCGCCACCGTCCGGCGGCGCCTGGCGGCGCTCGGTGCAAGCCTCACCGTGGGCGCCTACGGCCTGGCCACGCTGCTGGGTGGCACGAGCGCGGTGTTGAGCTTCGAGGGACGCGGAGGGCCGCCCAGCGGCTCCGGAGCGGGGTCCATGGGCAGCGGCGCCGGGGCAGGGTCCATGGGCAGCGGGTCCATGGGCAGCGGGTCCGAGGGGCAGCTCGTGTCGTCGGCCTCGGACCTGCTGGGTGCCATGTCGCACACCGGCACCACCCTCGACACCATCGGCTGCGTGGGTGTCGCGATCCTCGTGATCGTGGGCGCGACGGCGGCGATCGACCGCCTGCCGCTCCTGCGCCGCCTGGCCAAACCGGTCATCGCCGTGGGCACCATGTCCCTGACCGCCTACGTGGGCCACTTCCTCGCCCAGTCCGCCTGGCCCGCCTCCGGCGCCGGCACCACGACGTCCTGGGTACCCGTGCTCACGTACATCCTGACAGCGATCGTGTTCGCCACGATCTGGTCCCGCTTCTTCCGCCGCGGCCCCCTGGAGTACCTCCTCAACGCAGCCACCAAACCCGCCAAGTACATCCGCTGAGGACCGGTCGGGGTGGCCCGCCTCCTGCCCGTCCCGACCTGGACGGCCTGCCGCCCGCAAGGCCCGCGAGGGGCTCACCCTTGCGGGCCTCGGCCGTGGTCCCGGCCGACTGATCTCAGCCCCGCCTGGCAGGGCCACCACGCTGAGCTGTCGCGCTCCCCCGGCTCGTCGGCCCACAACCGGACGCCACCCTGTCGCGGCCGCCACCCAGTGCCTGGCACATCGGTCAGGTCTCCCACGACACACCACGACCCGCCACCGCCGCCCGCCATATCCGCCGCCTCTCTCCCACACGCCTCTGCGGTGACCGTGGCGCGATCACTCGTACGCGGACACAACGCCGCTTCAGCCGTCGATCTCCGTACCAGGCGAGCCACTCGGAGTGGCTCCGCCGCCGGCGTTTGCCTACCTCTTGCAGGGTTCCGTGCCCTCCGCGTGCCCATAAGGACGGGGAACAGCGGTCAACAGCGGCGCCATCCGACCTAGACGACCGCTCCCAGAACCAGGTATCCGTGCTGGTCAGGACCTTGGAGCCCACCCAAGCGCCGTCGCTTCCCAAGCTGAGAGCGCGAGTTTGATTCTCGTCACCCGCTCCATGATGATGAAGCCCCAGGTCAGTGGCCTGGGGCTTGGTGTTGTGAGCCGTGGCGAACCGCCGCGTGCCACTACCGCGCCAGATGCTCACCACTACGCGATCTACTCGGGCGAAATCGGGCCGCGCCACTGCCCGACCCGAGGCGGTGTGGCCCCTACGAACCCATCAGGAGACGGCACTGACCCTGCCCGGCGCTTCGACACGACGCACATCAGGTGCTGATGAGGCGGCTGTCGAATCCGTCGCGCAGAAGGCGCTCATACGCGTCATGGACGTCCCCCGGTACATCCTGCTCGAGGGCGAGGCCCGGCTTTGGATACTCGATCACCCGCTGCAGGTCACCGACGAGCATGTCCACGACGAGCTTCTCGTCTCCGATGGAGTCGATGTAGTCGTCCAGTTTCAGCGGCTCGGAGGCGCAGGCGACGTCGGCCTCGGGTCACAGGTTGCGGCAGGTCGCGTACGAGCGGCGCTCCATGTGCGGCTTGGAGATCAGCAGCAGCGACTCGACCTGATCCCGCGGCAGGTCGCCGATGAGCACGAGCGAACGGCCGTACAGCTACAGGCCCTTGTCGTCGAGTCCGTGGGGGGCGTGACGCCCCAGCCAGCGGTTGGGCAGAGTCGAGGCGAACGGGAAGTCTGAACTCACCAACCTCGCTGTGGTGTTGAAGGATGCACCCGACAGCCAGGCGGCGGAGGACACGATCGAGGACCTGCGTGCGGCCGTCCATCAGGTCGACGGCGCGAACGCCCTGGCCGGCGGCACCACCGCGCAGGCAGGCCCTCGACACTCAGCGGGCCGACGACCGCAACCTGACTACGGCCGTCCCGAGCGTGTCCCTCGTCCTGCGTGTCCTGATCATCCTGCTACGAGCCTTGATCTCCCCATTCCTGCCAGTCATGGTCGTGCTGTCATACTTCGCAGCCCTCGGCGCCTAGAACCTGCTCTTCGGGCCCAGGCCGCTGGTTCTGGTGGCCGGGCAGCCTGTGCCGCACCCTTGCCTCCATCCCGGACAAGGCGCACCGGAAGTGTCGCCTCGGCCGCCGCACGGGACCCGGGCCACGAGGTTGCGTGAGCCGACGCATCGGGCTCGGATCTGGGCGGTGGCTCCTCCAAGCGAAGGGGTTGGAGGAGCCACGTGCCCGTCGATCAACACGAAGTCGGGGGACGGCTCGCTCGAACCCCGGAACTCCGTTGCCTGGTCGACCGTCCTCGGTGCCGCGGCAGTGTGACGCCGGGTGGCGCGCAGTGGCGCCGATGCAACCCAGAGCCCAGAGGCGACCGCAGGCACAACCGCTCCAGCAACCAGGCACCCCGGCTCGACCCGTGATCATGCACGAAGGTAGGTGAGAACGGCGAGGACGCGGCGGTGTCCCTCGCCGTCGAGGTGGAGTTCCAGTTTCTGCAGGATGTTGCTGACGTGCTTGTTCACCGCTGCTTCGGTGACGTACAGCTCGCGGGCGATCTCGTTGTTGGTACGGCCCTCGGCCATCAGCGCAAGCACCTCTCGCTCCCGTGGGGTGAGACGCTGCAGGGGGTCGTGGCGGCGGTTGAGGAGTTGGCGGACCACTTCGGGGTCCACGACCGTCGCGCCCGCGGCGACCTGTGCGACAGCGTCGACGAACTCGCTGACGGCGCTGACCCGGTCCTTGAGGAGGTAGCCGATCCCGGTGTCACTGCCCAGGTCGAGCAGGTGGGTCGCGTAGGACTGCTCGATGTACTGGCTGAGGACCAGGACCGGCAGCGTGGGGCGCTCCTGCCGCAGGGCGACGGCGGCGCGCAAGCCGTCGTCGGTGTTGTCCGGTGGCATGCGGACGTCGGTGACGACGATGTCGGGACGGTGGTCCCGAACGGCGGTGATCAGGGTGTCCGCGTCGGCCACGGCGGCGAGTACCTGGTGGCCGAAGCGTGTGAGCACCCCGACGAGGCCGTCCCGCATCAGCGGGGAGTCCTCGGCGACTACGACGGTCAGCGGCATGGCAGCTCCACATGCAGCAGGGTAGGCCCGCCCTGCGGGCTGGAGATCCGGAATCGGCCGTCCGCGGCGGCGACGCGGTCGGCCAGGCCGGTCAGTCCGGTACCGCCCTCCGGGGTGGCGCCGCCGATGCCGTTGTCGCCGACGGACAGCGTGAGCACGTCGGTGTGCAGGCGGGCGTGTACCTCCACTCGCATCGCCTCACTGTGCTTGATGGCATTGGCCAGGGCTTCGGCGATCACGAAGTACGCCGTGGTCTCCGCGGAGACGGGCATACGGCGGGGCAGGCTGATGTCGACCGTTACCGGCAGAACCGAGCGGGCCGCGAGGTTCTCGACCGCCGCGGCCAGGCCGTGATCGGTGAGGGCCTTCGGGTGCACACCACGACTGAGCTCACGCAACTCGTCGACGGCGAGCGCGACTTGCTCCTGAGCCTTGTCGAGTTGCCCGGCCAGTGCGGAGTCCGGCTCGGCGTCGAGGCGGGCCAGGCCGAGCATCACGTTCAGGGAGACCAACCGCTGCTGCGCCCCGTCGTGCAGGTCCCGCTCGATACGGCGGCGTTCCGCGTCGAAGGCATCGACCAGCCGGGCTCTCGAGGCCCGCACGTCGGTGAGCCGGCGGCCGAGTTCGCTGTCGCGCGGCGCCAGCATGAGACGCGTGACCGCCGCCCTGGCGCCGGCCCATGCGGTGATGGTGTACGGCGCGGCGGAGAGCAGGCAGAGGCCGACGAACACCAGTGGCCAGGCGCCGGGATCATCCAGTGGCGACATCATCACCAGTACGGGGACGACCAGGGCGAAGCCCAGAACGAGGAGATCCATCCACCACAGAGCGGTTACGGAAACCGCCGTGAAGCCGAGCTCGCGCCAGGTCGCCGGCTCCCGCAGCCGGGTCCGCAGCCATCCGACGAGTCCCGCGCGCTCAGCCGACCGGTGCGGGTCCGGCACCGGGTCCAGGTCCACCAGCCGCAGGCGCCACCGTTCGAAGCGTGTGACGACGACGCCGGACAACGCGACACCGAGCAGGATCACCGCCCCCACCAGTACGACCAGCGAGACGAGCCCCGCGACCAGCGCGACCACCAGAACGGTGCTGGTGACGGCACCGAAGACGACGCCGGACAGCAGGTAGGCGAAGGACCTCCAGGGCCAGCTGGAGCCGAGTACCTTCAGCGGGTTCTGGCCGAGCGCCTGCCAGGCGGTTCGATGTCGCATCCTGCGACCGTAGCGAGTCCAGGATCTTGAAGCGGTAGTGCCGGCACTACCTTGGGACTCCCGTGCACGCCAGTGCGTCGGCGGGGGACGGACCGGTGCACTGGGTCCATGAAGCTGATCACCCTCCGCACCGGCCCCCGTCGCAGACTCGCTGTCCTCGTATCCGCGCTCGGTGTCGCTGTGGCCGCCGTGCCGGGCTCCTCGGTCGCGCAGTCCACCGCCACCTTGGATCCGGCCTCGATCGACCGTTTCGTGGACGACTACCTGGAGCAGACCCGCCTGCCGGGCGCCGTGGTCGCCGTGACCAAGGGCGACCGGGTCGTGCACACCGCGGGGTACGGGCACACCGCGTCCGGCCAGACCATGACACCGCGAACGCGCCTGCCCGTGGCATCTCTGTCGAAGTCCATGACCGCTCTCGCCGTCATGCAACTGGTGGAGGCGGGCAAGGTCGACCTCGATCAGCCCGTGCGCCGCTACCTGCCGGAGTTCGGCATGGCCGACCGGCGCGCCGAGGAGATCACCGTCCGACAGGTGCTGACCCAGACCTCCGGCATGGCCGATTCCGCCTACCCGGACCTGACCCGTGCCCAACCGCACACCCTTGAGAAGGCGATCGCCTCGATGCGCGAAGCGCACCTCGCCTCCGCGCCGGGCACCAAGTACGGCTACCACAACCCCAACTACTTCGTTGCGGCCCGTCTGGTCGAGGTCGTGAGCGGTCGGCCCTTCGCCGACTACATGTCCGCCAAACTCTTCAAACCGCTGCGCATGACGCGTACCGCCTCCGTCAACACCACCACAGAGATGCCCGACCAGGCCCGTGGCCACGTCCGCGCCTACGGCAGGACGTTCTCCCGTCCCCACCCTCGCTGGTTCACCGCGGGCGGCCACGGCGTCGTCACCACCGCCGACGACTTCTCCCAGTGGCTGATCACCCAGAACAATCAGGGCGTGTCCGCCGATGGCCGTCGTATCGCCACCGCGCAGACCATCGAGCTCACGCACACCCCGCCGAATGCGCCGAAGGACAGCGACTACGCGATGGGCTGGCGGGCGATCCGAGACGACGACGGACGCGGCAACAAGCCCGAGGAGATCCAGCACACGGGCCAGCTCCTGACCCACAACTCGATCGCGATTCTGCTGCCTGACAGCAAGGTCGGCATCGCGGTCGTCACCAACACCGGCCTGCTTTCCGGAGACGACGCCCCCCAGATCGCGCAGGGTCTCGTCGAGCTGGCCCGGGGCAGGAACCCCGAGGTGGCCAAGCCCTTCTCGATGACGGCCGACCGGGTTCTGGCGGCCGTCACCCTGCTGGCGACGGGCCTCGGCATCCGCGGCGTGCTTCGTGCTCGGCGCTGGGCACGGCACACCGCACGGCGACGGTGGTGGAGAGTGGCACTGCGGCTGCTGCCCCATGCCCTTCCGGTCCTCTTCCTGACCCAACTCGCCTCACTCCTGGGCCTGCTGATGAACCGCTCCGGAACCCTTGCTCAGACCGCCTACGCCTGGCCCGCCCTCGTCGTCTGTGCGGGCGTCGGCGCCCTTGCCTCCACCGCGGTCGTCACCGCACGGGCCCTTGCTCTGCTTCGGCACCGCCGTGGCCGTCGCGCCCGGCACGGAGCACTCGGTGCAGGGCACGAGTACCAGACCACCCAGCCTGGCTGACAGCGCCAGGAGGGGAAGGCAGACCGGGCAGCCACACGGCTCGGAGCAGCGCGCACACCGAGGCCGAACCCGGAGACGGCCGCCGAGAAGGGCCTCACCGTCGAGGTCGTCACCTGTCATCAAGGACGTCTGATGACGGCGCCGACGTACAGAGCAAACTGCTGGCGGCTCACCTCGACCAGGAGGTACTCGACGGCTTCCGAGGCGGCGAAGTCACGGACGGCCGAGAGACGTCGCGAAGGCGCGCACCGCGTCACCTCAGCGGCACGTCTGTTCACGCGGTCCACCTCCGTCAGCAACCAAAGCTCCGCGTAAGTGAGTTCGCGGGGGCACAGTCCCCGGGGAGCTGAGGGGTGTGCACCCCGGCCCTCCGTAGCCAAGCAGAGCAGGCCCCCGCGGCACTGCGCCGGCCTGCTCTGCTTGAGTGGGGTCCACTGACTGCTCGTCAGCTCTCCTCATTCGTGCGGCGCCTGCGCGCGAGGTAGACCGCGGCGGCACCGACCGCCGCGACCGCGAGACCGGCACCCGCGAGGACGGCACCCGCGAGGACGGGAGTGCTGCTCGAAAGGATCTGCGAGCGCCAAGGC
Organism: Streptomyces sp. ATCC 21386; assembly: GCF_018728545.1. Classification (NCBI taxonomy): domain Bacteria; kingdom Bacillati; phylum Actinomycetota; class Actinomycetes; order Kitasatosporales; family Streptomycetaceae; genus Streptomyces; species Streptomyces sp. ATCC 21386. The sequence continues at coordinate 177,327 of NZ_JAAVVL010000001.1, read as the reverse complement.
GTCCCGGTCCTCGCCGACATGGCCTACATCGGCGCGGGCGAGTGGGTCACCACCCCCGAACGCCGACCGCCCCAAGGCGAACTCACCTCGACCGAGCGGACGGTCAACCGGGCGCTGTCCGCCGCTCGTGCACCCGTCGAACGAGGAATCGCCCGCCTCAAATCCTGGCGAATCCTCCGCAGAGCCCGATGCAGCCCAACCCGCATGACGTCAATCGCCAAGGCCGTCCTCACCCTGGAGCGGCACCGCTGAAAACCCTCATTGAGTGACCTGGGACTGGTCGGTGCGACGACTCGTGTCGGTGCTCAAAGGGCCTTGCCCTGTTCGGACGCCGGGTCCGGAGTGATCGACGGCGGGGTCAGCCGTCAGCCGGGGAGCCGGGGGTGATCCTCCGGGCCAGGGGCACCAGACGTTCGTCGCCCTGCGCCCTGCCGCTGGTGTCGGCGAGGGCACCCACGTCCTGGAAGCCGCGCGCCACACCCACGGAGGCGACGTTCTGCTTCGGCTGCACCACCTGGGCGCTCTCGCTGAAGGCTCCCTGTCCCAGCCCTGTGGCCTCGGTGACCTTCACATCACGCATGCCCGCGGAGGCGGGGTCGCGTACCAGGCTGTGCGCGGCGGAGAGTTCGGCGGCGTAGGAGCGGTCGGAGGGGTTGAGGGTCAGCATGGCTGTCCCGTCGCCGACGTCTCCGGCAGAGCCGTCTTCGACGGCGACCTCCTCACGATGTACCTACCCACCCGGACCACCGTCCGGACCTGCTCACAAGAGCTCATGGGCCAGATATAATAGATGGCACTGTTGATATCCATGGAGGTGCCATCGATGAGTCGAACCGTGATCGACCTTGACGACCAGCTGGTCGCGGACGTGGCCAAGGCCCTCGGCACCAGCACCAAGAAGGAGACCGTGAACACCGCACTGCGCGAGGTCCTGGAGAACCGTCGGCGGGCCCTGGCGCTCACTCGCCTGCGGGCCTCGGCGGCCGAGGGCGCGTTCGACCTCGACCTCTTCGAGGACAAGGGGAACTACCGCCGGTGAACGCCGCGCAATACCTGATCGACACCAGCGCACTCGCCCGCATGCTGCGAGGCGACGCCGAGCGGTACGGCTGGGACCAGGCAACAGCCGCCGGGCTCATCGCCACCTGCCCCATCACCGAGCTGGAATTCTTCTACAGCGCACGTTCCGCCGCCGACCGCGCACAAGGCATCGAGGACATGCGCCTGATCTTCGGCTGGGTGCCGGTCGACGATCGCGCCTACGACCGCGCCTGGCGGGTCCAAGAGGTCCTCACCCAGCGCGGACAGCACCGCAGCGCCGGGGCCGTCGACCTGGTGGTGGCCGCCACGGCCGAGTTGCAGGGGCTCACTCTGCTGCACCGCGACCGGGACTTCGAGTGTATCGCCGCCGTCACCGGCCAGGCGCTCCAGTGGTACGGACCCGAAGCTGGCAAATGAACCAAGGGCGAGCACCGGCCGTTCCGGGGAAGCCGCGACCATTGACCTTGCAGCGTAAAACGAGTTTCCTCCAAGCTCTGTGCACGCGCGAAGACGTTTCCGACTGGACGTCCGACCGAGCCCCAGCTCAACACCGTGTCCGTCCAAGCAGGCACTCCTCCCCACCGGGCCTCGCGCTCCGTGCCCATAGCGTGCCCGTAGGAGCGGACAACCACGGTCAACGGCGGTTCGATCCGACGCGCACGACCGCCCGAGCAAGAGCCATCTGCCCACGTCAGAGCCATACGGCCCGGCCAGGCGCCGTCGCTTCCCAAGCTGAGAGCGCGAGTTCGATTCTCGTCACCCGCTCCATGGCTAAGGCCCAGGTCAGAGACCCGGGCCTTTTTGCTGTCCGCTGTGATCACTCGCCGCGTGCCGGATTCGTGCCAGAAGGCTCGTCGAGCCCCCTGTCCCGGGTGGCAGCGCGCGCCTTCCGCACGGTCGCATCCAGCCCGGCGGCCACCACCTCCTGCCGCTCGTCGTCGGAGGGCTGGTAGATCAGCGCGGCCTTCTCCGAGGACTGCCCGGCGCGAACCATGGTGTCTTTGAGCGTGGCACCGGAGCCCGTGGAGAGCGTGTGCCCGGTGTGCCGGAGGTCGTAGAACCGGAAGCCCTCGGGCATCCCTACGGCCTCCCGCGCCCGCCGCCACTTCCGTCCGAAGGAACTGCGCCGAAAGGGAGCACCCTTCTCCCCGGCGAAGATCAGCCCGTCCAGGCCTGGCTCGGCGTAGCTATCCAGGTGCCAGCGGAGCTCCCGGCGGAGGAACGCGGGAAGAATCACAGTCCTGGTGCCCGCCTCGGATGTGGTGTCGCCCTGGACGCGTCGGCCGTTCATCCGCTCCGGCTCGGCGAGGCGGACGCGAACGCGCAGGTTGTCGAGGTCGACGTCCCGGCGGCGGAGGCCGGCCAGCCCCTCCGGCCGCAGCGGACCGTACGCGCCGAAGTGGACCATGAGTCGCCACCGCATCCCTACCGCTTCGGCGAGGGCGTCGCCCTGGGCGACGGTGGCGATGCGGCGCTCCGCCGCTCTCTCCTTCCCCGCGCCCTTGATCCGGCACGGGGAGCGGCTTCACGAATGACGGTGACTTCGGCAGCCGGCCACGGGCCGTCTCCGGTGCTGCGGAGGAACGCGGCCGTCTCAGTTTCCGTCTCATTCAGCCCCGCTCACGGTCGTTCAGGCGAGACCCGGAGCCGTCCCCACGCCAGTGGTCATCCGCCCATGAACCCAGGGGAACGGCCCCGAACGACGCCCAAGACCCCACCACCACAGGTGGAAAGCATGTTGGGGGGCAACCCCTCACGAGGTCGAATCTCGTATCCTCCGCCAGTGCTGCACCGGGCACGTTGTCGAAGGGTCCCACCGTTCGACATTTTCCGGACCTCGTTGACCGTACGTGCAGCGTCGCGAAGCGGCCGTGAGGCGAGAACTCGGTGGTCGGTGCGGCTGGACGGGTGCAGTTCGGCACCTGACTCCGGCGCCCTCCGCCCGGAGCGGTGTGCCGACGGATTACATGGGCCTGCGTCTCGGCGCGGGGCGTGCCGGCGTCCTTCACGGCCCCGGATCCGACGAACGAAAGAGCGCAATGGCAGAGCGCGACCCTCGTAACCGCACTGGCCGCCGCCCGCTACTTCGCGGGCTCGCCGCTGCCGTGCTCGCGGCCGGCATGCTGGTGGCCTCAGCGGGACAAGGACACGGAACCGGCGCGGCCACTCCGGCGCCCGGCGCAGAGTTCACGCCGTTGACGGCGGCGGTGCTGACCAAACCGACGCCGTTCGTCGCCACGGACGGCAAGACGCACATCTCGTACGAACTGCTCACCACGAGTTCCCTGCCCAGCAGCACGCCGTTGCGGCTCGACCGTGTCGACGTCCGCGACGCCCACACGCACCGGGTCGTCGGCTCCCTGAGCGGGCAGGCGCTGGCCGATGCCGCCAATCCGGTGGGTGACCCGCTGCCGGGTGCAGACGGGTACACCCCGGCGCCTCCGGGACCGACGCCGACCGTCATCCAGGGCTCCCAGCAGTGGATCATCTGGCTCGACCTGATCCTCGAGCGTGGTCAGCGGGTGCCCAAGGTCCTCGAGCACCGGCTCTCGGGTGCCGTCCTGCCCCCCTCCGGCCCCTCCGCCGCCTTCGAGGAGACGGTGCAGGCCACCCGGATCGCCCGCACTCCGCCGTTGAACCTGAGCCCGCCGGTCCGTCCCGGCACCTGGTACTCCAGCGAGTCGTGCTGCGGCAACACCCACCACCGGCGCGGCCTCGCCCCGATCAACGGCCGCTTCTATGTGCCGCAGCGCTTCGCGATCGACTGGTACCGGGTCGGCGAGCAGGGGCAGACCTGGGAGGGCGACCCCGCACGGCTCACCAGCTACCTGAGCTACCGTCAGCCGGTCGTGGCCTCGGCCGGCGGCAGAGTGGTGGAGGTCCAGGACGGACTCCCGGACCAAACGCCGCCCGTCACACCGCCCACTCCGCCGATCGAGGACACCGTCGGCAACCACGTCACCGTGGAAGTCGCGCCGGGCCGCTATCTGCTCTACGCCCACCTGACACCCGGCTCGCTCAGGGTCCGGGAGGGCGACCGGGTCGAACCCGGCCAGGTCCTCGGGCTGATCGGCAACAGCGGCAACTCGACCACGCCGCACCTGCACTTCCAAGTGATGACCACAGCCGAGTTCTTCCCGACCGACAGCCCGCCGTTCACCTTCCGGCAGTTCCGCGTCGTCGGGCAGGTCGAACCCCGGATCTGGGACGACAACCTGGGCCTGCAGCCGACCGGCGTCCTGCCGATCACGCCCTCGCCGCACGACGGCCGTCACCGTGCGCGGTATCCGCTCGACCGCGAGGTGCTGGAGTTCTGACCGGACGCCGGTCGGGCCGACGGCCGGGCGCAGCGTGAAGCACCCGTCGGTCGAGGGTGTGACCAGGCGCTGCCGCCCTCCCTGTCCCATTTGTCCGGGACGCGGTCAGTTCCTCATGGGGACACCCACCACCACCGCATCCCACCCACCGGTGCCCCGGCCTCCGCAAGTCCACCGCGGAGGCCGGGGCACCGGCCTGTCGACGCACCGCACGCCGCCAACCGGTATGACTCTCACTTCGGACAGCGCGGCCGAGGCGGGTGGGGTACAGCGAGACACACGCGCGCCTGATCCGCCGACGCACCCGCCGTCGTGGCTTACTGTCGTCGGCTGAGGCGCACATCTCGAAGACCGAGCTTCCGTCCAGGGTTCTCAGGGGCGAACGGGTCGTGCCATTCGCGTGCCGGATCCTGCGGGAACCACGGGGAACAGCGGGTACTTGCCACGGGTCCGACCAGAGCTCCAAAGTTCTCAACCGACTGGCGGCGGCTGGCTAGCCCAGGGCATCGCTCGCCAGAGCGCACAGTCACCGCCAGCAGATGAGTGCGAGACCGCCGGGGCTGACCGCTTTCACGTCCCGGTGCCGGTGTCGGTGAGGATCTGTGCGGCCCGGGTGACGTTGTCCGCGCGTACCGATCCGGCCGTCGCGGCGCGTGCCGCCTCGGGCGTCGCGTGCGGCGGGACCACGAGGAGGGAAAGGCGTTCCGCCCCGCCCCGGGTGACGAGGACGGTGTGGGCACCGCCCGGGAAGGAGTCGATCCGGACGGCGCGGTCGTCGACAGCCGGCCGCGTCGGTGGTTCCTCCGAGGCGCTCGCGTCCAGGCCGAGCCGTGTGACCGGGCCCAGCAGCTCGGTCAGCGCGGTGAGTCAGCCTCCCGCAGGGGTGCCCGCCGCGGCCGCCATGAGCGGTTCGGCGGCCTCCTCGGTCGTGTCCGGGGGCACGACCAGCAGGTCCCAGCGCCCCCGGCCGGGGGCGAGCAGGACGACGGTGGGCGGGGCGGACGCGGCCAGGGTCCTGCACAGTCGTACGACCTGGTTGGACACGAACATCCGGCCGGCCGTCACGGGCCAGGCCGCCCCGTTGACGGTGACGCTGGTGACGTGACCCCACTCCCGTGGCAACCCGGCGAGCAGAAGCGGGAGTTCGACCAGGAGGTCGTAGGAACGCGGCCACCACGCTCCGTCGACGGCCCGGGGCAGGCCGCCGTGGGGTGCCAGGCGCAGGCGCAGGACGGGTTGAGGAGGAAGTGGGGGTTGCAGTGCGGTGGTCATGGGCGGTGCTCCTGTCGACTGCCGTGCGCGGATGGGTGGTTGACGTCAGGCGCGCCAAGCCGCGACACGCTCCGGCGTGGGCCAGCGCACGTCGTACACCCAGCCGCGTGGGCCAGCGCACCTCGTACACCTAGCCGCGTGAACCGTCCCCTTCCTGGGCGTGCGCTTCGGGGTCCCGGTCCGCGACACCGCGGGGGTGCGCCCTGTGCCGGGGGTCAGGGCGGGTGCTCACAGCGTCCTCATGGGTCCGACGCCGGAGGCGGTGGCGGAGCCGTCCACGTCCGGCGTCACGCTGACGGCCCGTGCCGGTCGTCCCCGCCCGGACACGGGCCTTCCGCGGAGCCGACGGTGACGGCCCCGCGACAGGCTTCCTGGAGCGGCCGTAGGGGAAGGCGGCGATACGGTCGCCGTGCTGTGAGTTGAGCTGATGGATGAGGAGCGCGCCGAAGGCGATCACTGCGATGATCACGACCACGGTCAGGAACGTCTCCACGGTTCTCACCTTCCCATCTGCCGGCGCGGCATCGCCGCGGTCATGGCGGCGGCATCACGGTCATGGCGCCCGTGACGCTCGCGGTCGACATGCCCATGGGGTCACTCGCGGCGGCCATCAGCCGGGCGGCCGATGCGGCGGGCGTCTGCGGGGGGGGGATCACCAGGAGGTTCCAACGGCCCACGTGGTAGGAGAGCAACAGCAGTTCGTGCGGGTCCTGCTCGGACCGGAACCAGCCCACTTTCACCACGTGCCCCGCCACGCGCACCTTGCGCGGGACGACCGGCCAGTGGACGGGGTTCACCGTCACCCGGGTGATCCGCCCCCACACAGCGTCCAATGCGGCCGTCAGCGAGAGGAGTTCCGCCCCGAGATCGCGGGAACGGGGCCACCACGCCCCGTCCAGCAAGGCCGGTGCGGGACCGACGGGAGCCAACGACAGACGGAGCGACGTCGAGGAGAAACGGTCAGCGGCTTCGGCTGTCGGCGGGTGGGAAATGGTCACGGTCATGACGCGGACCCTGCCCCGGGCCGGCCACGACCGGCCCGGTGTATTCGATCGCCGAAAACGACACGAGCCTGAAAGCCGGTGTGCGAAATATCCTCGGTGCCTTCGAGCGTACTCCTCGGACGGGCCGCACGGACCACGGCTCGGACGGAGCCCGGCCCCGTACGGGAGACCCGGTCCTGGAGGCCGCTTCCCGAATTCCCGAACCCCCCGAATGACCGTCCCTGGGGCCAGGAACCCCCCGAATGACTGTCCCTGGGGCCAGGAACCCCCCGAATGACTGTCCCTGGGGCCACGAACACGGTGAAGATCACCCTGCGGGCGACTGGTGGGGCCCGCCCGGCTCTTCATCGCCGGGTCGTTCATCCGGGGACTGTTCACCGGGGCTCATCACCGCGCCCCCGTGGGCTTGTGCAGTGCTCGGGTCCGTTCGTCCGGTGCCCGTGTCGATGAGGATCTGCTCGGCCCGCCTCCCGCTGCCGGGGCGGACGGCCTCGGCCATGGCAGCGCGCGCGGCGTCGGGCGTCGCGTGCGGCGGGACCACGAGGAGGGAGAAGAGATCCTGCTCGCCCCGGGTGATGAGAACCGTGTCGTCGCCGACCGGGAAGGAGTCGATGTGGACGACGCGGTCGTCGACGGTCATCCGCGTCGGCAGTTCGTCCCACGCCCCGGTGTCGAGGCCGACGCGTGTGATGGGCCCGAGGTGCTCGGTCAGTGCGCCGATCAGGCTGGGGAGTTCGGCGGCGATGTCGCGGGAACGAGGCCACCACACCCCGTCGAGCACGCCCTGCCGGTCATGTGTCGTCTCCAGCCGCACGAGGGCCGTCCCGGGCCGCACGGCCCGGTGCACGGCGTCCGGCAGGAGTCTCGTCATCCGCGGGGAGTCGGAGCCGGAGTCGACCATGGCACTCGCCTGCCTACCTGGACCGAGGAGACCGGGTGGCTTCCTCGTTCTCACGGTACTCCGCGCCCCGACAGCGGGCCGGGAGGTCGCCGGTCGCCCACGGGAGCTGCGTCGACTGCCGGAGTAAGGTGGCGAACCCGGTCGTCCCGTACGGGCACGTCGAACTCCGCGGTCGCCATGCGGTCCATGGAAGCCCCCTCGGCCGGCCACGCCGAGGTCCGTGTCGTCGCCCCCTCGCCCGAAGTCACCCGTCGGGTCGCGGAGGTCCTCCGTCGTTGCCTCGACTCCACCGAGCAGCGCAGCTACCCCGCGGGCCCCGACGGAGGTCCCGCCGAGTCGGACGACGCCTGGTGACCGAGTTCAGCGACCTGTGAGCGCACTCGCCACCCTGGCCGATCATCCGTCCGGAACCGTCGACAACAGCCGCTCTCAGCCGCACATGCGCTGCCGGATCCGCCCGTCGCGACCATGCGCACGGTCCGGCTGTGCGACGTACCGCACGCGGGCCCACCGCCCCCCATGCCCACGCCGCACCACCACCTCGCACCACCGCGCCGCCCGTGCGCTGCCCGTGCGCTGCCCTGCAAAACCGCTGGCCGCGGGCCGGTACCGGCGTACCGCCCGGAGTAGAGTGAACACGGAGAGCCGGTTCGGGAGCCCAGACGAGTGGCGGCGACCATGGCAACACTGCACCAGCGGAAAACCCACCGCGAAGCGATCATGAAGACCCTCTACGAAGACTTGGAAGGAAGTGGCCTTCCAGACGTCTCCGGGGCCAGGCTGCGTGACGAGTTGGAGATCCCGGAGCACGATCTGGCCGCGGCCTGCACCTATCTGGTGGGCGAGGGACTGGTCACGGTCCGCTGGGCCCATGGAGATGTGCCCGCGACGGTCGTGCTGACGCATCAGGGGATACGGCTCATGGAGGCCGAGGAGGAGAACCGCGGCTGACCCGGCGAGGGCGCCTTGGGACACGGAGGCCGGGGTATTCGTACATACCACCCGGCAGAGCGTGCAGACAGGGAGCAGGCCATGATCCGTCCAGCCGACATCCGCGAGTGGCGCAACCAGGACGTGGTCGACGAGAAGCAGCGCAGGATCGGCATGCTCGAAGCGGTTTACGTCGACACCGCCACCGACGAACCGGCCATGGCCACCGTCCGGACCGGACTGCCCACTCGCCACCGGCTGGTCTTCGTCCCCCTCGACGACGCGGTCCTCGGACCGGACTACGTCCGGGTCCCCTACACCAAGGGGCAGGTACGGAAGGCCCCGTCGATCGGGACGGACGACGTCCTGCCGGCCGAGCGGGAGGAAGAGATCTTCCAGCACTACGGCTTGACGTACCGGCCGGGGGCGGCCGGCGAACGTCAGCTCGCACGCCGGTGATCACGCGCGCACGGCACGGAGGAGATGGTCCGCGGTGATGGCGCTCTTCCTTCTGCTGCTCCTGGTGGCCGTCGTACTGGGGATCATCGGTGTGGCGGCGGAGGGCCTCGGCTTTCTCCTGGCCATCGGCATCGTGGTCTTCGCCGCAGCCGTGATCTCCTTCACGGCGCTGGTCTCCCGGCGTGCCAGGCGGCGTCCCGTCCGCTGACGCCGGGGCCGACGCGGTGTACGGCGTCGTGCTCGAGCCGTTGGCGGGCGCTCGGGCAAGGGCCGCCGGACTCCACGCTGCTGCTCTGCACCGACGGCCTGATCGAGATCCCCGGCAGTGACCTCGACACCGGCCTGGCCCGCCTGCGCCGCCACGCCCTGGGGCTCGCGCACGCGTCCCTGGACACACTGTGCGACCAGTTGCTCGCCCGGCTGCCGCCCGGCAGCACCGACGACGTGGCCCTCCTCGCCCTGCGGCTGCCGTCGGAGTGAGCGCGGACGGGCGACGTTCCAGACCCGACCCGCAGGGTGCGCCGGGTACGCGTCAGCGAACACGGGGCGAAGGGTGCCCGGCCCGCAGTGCCGACGAGCGGGCGGAGAGCCACCACCCTGCCCGGTCCCGTCGGCTGGGACGCCGTGCCCTCGGCGTGCCCGTACGAGCGGAGAACCACGGTCGACAGCGGTACGATCCGGGCCGTCGCTATCCGCCCCCGGACCGCGAACGAGCAGGTCAGCCCCCCTGCCTCCCCCTGAGCGTCATGGCTTCCCAAGCTGAGAGCGCGAGTTCGATTCTCGTCACCCGCTCCATTGAAACCCCAGGTCAGTGGCCTGGGGTTTGTCGTGTCCGGGCACGCCGATCCGCGTCGGGGGGCTGTGCTCAGGCGGGCCGGATGGAGGCCCTTAGTGCGACCTCGTATCCGCCCTTCGGGGTGGGTTCGGCGGTGAGGGTGCCGTCGAGCAGTTCGGCGCGTTCCCTCAGGCCGATCAGGCCGTGCCGGGCGCTGGGCAGGGCGACGAACGGGCGGGTGGGGGCGGTGTTGGTGACGGTGAGGCCGAAGTGCTGCGCGTCATGCCACAGACGCACCTCGGCGCGGGCGCCCGGGGCGTGCTTGCGGACGTTCGTGAGGGCTTCTTGGACCGTGCGGTAGACGGTGCGTTGGGCGGTTGTGCTGATGCCGGGCGGGAGCTCGCCGGTCAGCGTGGTCTCTATGCCGCTGTTGGCGATCAGTTGCTGGAGGTCGGCGAGGGTGGGCTGCGGAGTGAGTTCGGTGTCCTTGCCGCCGGAGGCGCGCAGCAGGGTGACCATGTGGCGGAGTTCGTCGAGGGTGTTCACGCTCAGGGTGCGGATGGTGCGGGCGGCGTCGCGGGCGTCCGGGTCCTTGGCGGCGACCTGCAGGGCTCCGGCCTGTACGGCGATGAGGCTGACCTGGTGGGAGACGACGTCGTGCATCTCGCGGGCCAGTTGGGCGCGTTCGCGGGCGAGGACGGTCTGGGCGTACAGGGCACGTTCGTGTTCGCGGGCCACTTTGACCTCGACGAGTTGGCGGGCCACGTCGCGTCTGGCCTGCACGAGCTGGCCGCACAGGATCGGAGCGAAGGCCATGGCCAGCGTGTAGACGAACTCGATGAGCGTCCAGGTCCGGTCGCCGGGAAACATGCCGCCGGAAAACGTGTCGGACAGGGGCCAGGCGAGCGTGGTCGCCGCCGCGTTCAGCAGCGCGCAGCCGGCCAGCAGCGGGCGGTTACGGGTGTGCGTGGCCAGTGTGTACAGGGCGGCGATCGGCGCGACTGCCACGTCCATGAACAGGGTCATCGGCAGTGTCAGCAGGAACACGGCCAGGGGAAGGCGCCTGCGCAGGAACAGCCCGGCGCAGCCGGCGGCGCAGGCCCACATGAACGCCGGCGCCTCGCCGTAGAGGTTGATCCAGGCGTCGAGGGCCGCGAGGACGACGAGGCCCGCGTCGACGGCCCAGGGCGGCACCCGCCGCCGCAGTGCCTCACCCGTGCCCATCACCGGTTGTCCCGTGCCGTGCCGGCGCCGACGTCGCCGTTGTCGCCGAGCAGTCCGGCCCGCTCGGCGAGCAGTGCCGCCTGGACGCGGCCGGTGACCCGGAGTTTGGTCAGGATCGAGCTGACGTGGTCCTTGACGGTGCCCGCGCTCAGGTGGATGCGGGTGCCGATGTCGGCGTTGGACAGTCCTTCCGCGATCAGGACGAGGACGTCACGTTCGCGATCGGTGAGCAGGTTCACGTGCGCCACGTCCGCGTCCTGGGGCGTGTCCGCCCCAGGACGGCCGCGCAGCAGGGCCCGCGAGGCTTTCGGGGACATCACCACCCCGCCCGCGGCCAGGGTGCGTACGAGGTGGGCGAGCTGTTCGGGTTCGGTGTCCTTGAGCAGGAAGCCCGCGGCTCCCGAGCGCAGCGCGGTCACGATGTACTCGTCGGTGTCGAAGGTGGTCAGCATGGCCACCTTCGGCGGCTCGGGCAGCGTCTGGATCTCCCTCAGGACGGTCAGGCCGTCCACGTCCGGCATGCGGATGTCGAGGAGCACGACGTCCGGATGCTCACGCCGGATCACGTCGGCGGCGTGCGATCCTTCCGCGGTCGCCACGACCTGGATGCCGTCAGAGGCATTCAGGATCAGCTGGAACCCGGACCGCACCAGCGCCTCGTCGTCCACCACCACTACCCGGATCACCGGCGTTCCGCCTCACACTCGTCTGCCCTGTCCAGCTTCTCGGCGTCCCTGTACGCCCTACGCCCCTCGTCGGGGCGCTCACGTTCCCGTACGGTGATCGCTCCCTGTGGACAGTACGTCCGGCCAGGTACGGGACGGTGCGGCCGCTGTAGACTCCCGCCACCTGGCAGGATGGTTCCAGCCGTTCGGGGGGAGCGATCCGGCCCGTCGGCGGGCGGGTGGGCGAGGTCCGGCGGATGGTGTCGGCGGTTCTCGTTCGGTGGGATCCGTCCGTGGGCCCGACCGGGTCTGCCGGCCGCAGTCGTTTCCCGAACCGTTCGAGGATCACCCAGCCATGCCCGATTTGCACCTTCGTCGGCCTGTCCGTGCTCTGCGCCGCTGTGCGGCGCAGCCCCATGTGCTGTTCGGAGGCGTGTACGGGGCGGTACTTGCCAGCTCCATGGTGGCCGCCCTGACGGAGCAGGGTGAGACGGCGCCCGCCGACCGGTTCATCAGCGCCCAGTGGCTCCTGATCACGGCCGCCGCATCGGCCTTGGCGCACGGTTACGCGCATCTGATCGCCCTGCGCGGCGACCGGACCCATCACGGTGTGCGCGCCGCGGTGCGGATGTTGCTGTCCGAGTGGCCGTTGGTGGTGGCGACGGTGCCGACGGTGGTCCTGCTGCTCGGTGCGGGCTGGGGGTGGTGGCCCTCGGCGGGCATCGAGTACGTGGCCTTCGCCGTGAACGTGGTGCTGCTGTTCGTCTGGGGCCTGCTCGCGGCCCGCGCTGCCGGTCGCACGTGGAGTTCCGCCTTGATGATCGGCACCGTGGACTCGTTGCTCGGGCTGACGGTCGTGGTGGCCAACGCCATCATCAAATAGGGCAGTTGGCTGTCCGGGCCCGCCGGCCGGCCGCCGCGGCGCTGTTCCGCCGGTCGGCGGGGTGGGCCCGGCCGGTCGGCGGGGGCGTCACCGAAGCCTGCCGGATGGTCCGTCTCCTGCCGGCACCGAAGCATTCTGTGCATGACACAGATACAGCCGCCGCAGGAGACATCGGCTCCGCCGGAGAACACGCCTCCAGGGCCCAGAACCTCACCCGAGTCCGCCGGGCAGGTCTCGCCCGGCCCTTCGATGGGACGCCTGGTCGGGTTGGACCTGGCCCGCGCGCTGGCGGTGTTCGGCATGTACATCGTGCACATCGCCCCGATGCCAACCGGGAACAACCTCGGCAGCTGGGTGTACTCCCTGGCCGAGGGGCGCGCGTCGGCCCTGTTCGCCACCCTCGCCGGGTTCTCCCTGATGCTGATCGCCGGCCGCCGTGAGCCCAAGACCGGCCTGGCGGGCCGGCAGGCGAAGGCCCGCATCGCGATCCGCGCCGTGATCCTGCTGGCGCTGGGCACCGTGCTGGCGATGGAGTACGGGGACATCATCATCCTCGCCTACTACGGCGTCTACTTCCTCCTCGCGCTGCTCCTGGTGCGACTGAGCGCCAGGACGCTGGCGATCATCGCGGCGGGGATCGCGCTCGTCATGCCGCAGCTGGCGTTCGTCCTGAAGATGTGGCTGAGCGACTCCGTCCAGCAGAGCATCAACGCCTACGACCCGCTGGAACGGCTCAGCACCGTGGGCGTACTCGATCTGCTGCTCACGGGCCTCTACCCGACGATCACATGGATGGCGTTCGTGACCGCCGGCATGGCCCTGGCCCGCCTCGACCTGACCGCCGCCACCGTCCGGCGGCGCCTGGCGGCGCTCGGTGCAAGCCTCACCGTGGGCGCCTACGGCCTGGCCACGCTGCTGGGTGGCACGAGCGCGGTGTTGAGCTTCGAGGGACGCGGAGGGCCGCCCAGCGGCTCCGGAGCGGGGTCCATGGGCAGCGGCGCCGGGGCAGGGTCCATGGGCAGCGGGTCCATGGGCAGCGGGTCCGAGGGGCAGCTCGTGTCGTCGGCCTCGGACCTGCTGGGTGCCATGTCGCACACCGGCACCACCCTCGACACCATCGGCTGCGTGGGTGTCGCGATCCTCGTGATCGTGGGCGCGACGGCGGCGATCGACCGCCTGCCGCTCCTGCGCCGCCTGGCGAAACCGGTCATCGCCGTGGGCACCATGTCCCTGACCGCCTACGTGGGCCACTTCATCGCCCAGTCCGCGTGGCCCGCCTCCGGCGCCGGGACCACGACGTCCTGGGTACCCGTGCTCACGTACATCCTGACAGCGATCGTGTTCGCCACGGTCTGGTCCCGCTTCTTCCGCCGCGGCCCCCTGGAGTACCTGCTCAACGCAGCCACCAAACCCGCCAAGTACATCCGCTGATGTCCGGTCGGGGTGGCTCGGCTTCATGCCCCACCCCGGCCCGGTCAGCCGTCCGAGGCCCGCAAGGGGATCGCCCTTGCGGGCCTCAGCTGTGCTCTTTGACCGACTGATCTCAGCTCCGCCTGGCGCCAACCGGTCGTCCACGGACGCGGTCTGGACAACCGCGGGACATCCGTGGGCCTGATGTCGGCGCGGCCGGGGGCAAGGACCGGTGCGGGTTCAGGACACGGTGGCCGCCACCACCACCCGGTCCTCAGGTTGACGCCCGGCCAGGTCGCCCGTAGCGCGACAGGGCGTCGCGGCGCAGGCGTGCGTACTCCCCGAAATCCTCGTGTGCCGCGCGCCGTTGGCCGGTGTGCCGGGTGCCTGCGGCGCCGAGTGGTGCGGGGATCGTGCGCGCGTGCTCCGCCATGGCGCTCGATGGCCTGGAGAAGGTCCGCGAAGGTGGTGCAGACGCCGGTTCGACGATGACCGTCATGATCCACGCGTCGGCTCCGCGGTCACCGCCGCCATGATCAGCGCCGTGGGAGCCCGCAGCGGAAAGGGTGTACCGGGGCGCGGAGTGGGCTGCCGGTCGGTGCCCGTGCGCGTCAGGTCGAGCGGGCGGCCGTCCGGCCTGTTCAGCGGGCCTGCTCGCCCTCGGCCGCGAGCACGGGCATGGGGACTCCCGCGTGAGGGACTGACTGGGCGGGCAGCGAACCGCAGCAGCCGGCTGCCCCCGCCGCACGGCGGGGGCAGCCGGTGGACGAGGCCCGACGGCACCGGCGGGCCCCCGGGTCAGGCCCGTCTCACCCGCGTCCCGCCGAGGTCAGGAGCTGCGTCGCCGCTAGCCGCGCGTACAGCTCGTCCTCGGCCACCAGCTCCTCGTGGGTACCGACCGCGCGGACCCTGCCCGCGTCCATGACGACGATGCGGTCGGCGTCCGTGACGGTCGACAGGCGGTGGGCCACCACCAGCACGGTGGTCTCGCGTGCGGTCTCGGCGATGACGTCCCGCAGTGCCAGCTCGTTGACGGCGTCGAGCTGCGAGGTCGCCTCGTCCAGGAGCAGCAGCCGGGGCCCGCGCAGCAGCGCGCGGGCGATCGCGATGCGCTGGCGCTCGCCGCCGGACAGTTTCGTGCCGCGGTGCCCGACCGGGGTGTCCAGGCCGTGCGGGAGACGCTCGACGAGGGCGTCGAGCCTGGTCCGGGTGAGGACCTCGCGTATCTCGTCGTCGGTCGCGCCGGGCGCGGCGAAGACCAGGTTCTCCCGCAGCGTGCCGGCCAGCACCGGCGCGTCCTGCTCGACGTATCCGATGACGGACCGCAGCTCGGGCAGCGGCCACTGTGTCACGTCCTTGCCGTCGACCAGGACACGGCCGCCGGTCGCTTCGTAGAACCGCTCGACGAGCGCGAAGACCGTCGACTTGCCCGCGCCGGAGGGGCCAACGAACGCGGTCATCCCGCCGCCCGGCACCTCGAAGTCCACCCGCTGGTGGATGTCCGGCAACCCGGTCCCGTAGCGGAAGGACACCTCCTCGAAGCGAACCGACGCCGGACGTGGCCGCACCGTCTTGGTCGCCGCGGGCCGCGCCGACCGGTGCCGGTCCTGCTCCTCTGTCGCCAGGCGGTCGACCTGCGCGATCCGGGCGATCGCGGCCGCGCCCTCCTGGTACTGGGACGCTGCCTCGACCAGCTGGTACACCGGCTCCATCAGGAAGAAGAGGTACAGCAGGAAAGCGATCAGGGTGGACACGGGCATGTCCCCGGACGCCACCCGCGCCCCGCCGACGGCCAGTACCGCGAGGAACGCCAGCTCGACGGCGAGGTTGTCGGCCGAACCCAGCACGGCCTCCCACTTCGCGCTGCGCACGCCGTGGCGCCACGCCCTGCGTGCCGCCGCCTCGACGCGAGCGGTCTCCCGCTCCTCGGCGCCGGACGCCTTCACCGTACGGAACGCGCCGAAGACCCGCTCCAGGCCCGTGGACATCTCCCCGACAGCCGCCTGCGCACGCTCGGCGGCCTCCCCGATCTTCGGCAGCACCAGCGCGGCAGCCACACCTACGACCGCGACGACGCCGAGCGTGACGCCCAGCAGGACGGCATCGAGGAACGCCATCACCACGACCGCCGCGACCAGCGTCACCGCCCCCGTCGCCGCGGAGACCACCGCCTGGGTGCTGACGGCCCGCAACAGCGTGGTGTCGGAGGTCACCCGGGACATCAGATCGCCCGGCTGCATCCGGTCCACCTCCGTGAGGCGCAGCCGCAGCAACCGTCCGATGAGGCTGCGGCGCGCGGCGAGCACCACCGACTCCGCCGTCCGTTCCAGCACAAAGGCACCGAACGCCTCGGCCACCATGCTCAGCAGGACCAGAACGGTCATGGCCAGCAGAATGGTGCCGATCGTGCCCCCGGACGAGAGCCGGTCGACCAGCGCCTTCGTGGCCAGCGGCTGCAGCAGCCCTCCGGCAGCCCCTGCCAGCGCCAACAGCAGACCGAGCGCGACGGCCCACCGGTGCGGACGGACGTACCCGTACAGCGCCTTGAGCGTCTCGCGGGCGCGCAAGGTCTCGGCACCCGTCGCCTCTGGGGCGGATGCGGTGTTCACAGGATTCCTTTCCTACGTGGTCGGCCGCGCACCGCGTCGGCGGTTGCCGCGGCCCTCGTCGCGAGCGTGTGCACAACGGCATCACGCTGATCAGGGCGTACGACGGCCAGGCGCCTGCTCCGAGAGATCAGCGATCGCCGGCTCAGTGGACCAGCGAGGCCGCACCCGCGGCGAAGACGTTCGCCCCTGCCTCGTGGAACTCAGGACGGACGACGAACAGGACACCGGCGCCCCCACCAACGTCAAGCCGAGAAGTGCCAGCGCCCCTTGTCGCGAACGTGCTGTGTCATGCCTCCAGGCTGGACGCCCGGCCGCTCCGCGCACATCCGGCGACTGTCGGGCCGACCCCCGCCGAGTGGCTGGAGAAGACCGGCCTGGGGTAGTACGGCCCATCAACTCTGCGCGGCGACGACCGATGCGTCCGGCTCGTCGGTCCCCGGGGAGCCGGGGCGGCCGGCTGCCGACGGGGGCGGGCCGGTCAAAGACCGGGTGAGGCGGACGGCTGCGCGGGAGCCGCGGGGCTGCGGCCTCCGGCGACCGCCCGCCGGAGGACGACTCACGCTCGGACGTCCCGGGGTGCCCGCCCGCGGCTCATCGGACGCGACGTGCCAGTTTCGTGGCGTCGTTGAGCAGGTGCTCCAGGGGGCCGCGGCGGAAGAAGCGGGACCAGAGGGCCGCGAACACGGTGGCCCCGGCGACGAAGCAGAGCAGCAGCCCGAAAGAGGCGGCCTGCGGCGGGGTGGCCGCTTCGCCGGGCAGGGCGAGGATTGCCAGGATGTGGCCTACGTAGAGGGTCAGGGACATGGTGCCGACGGCGATGACCGGCGTTGCCGCCCGGCGCAGCCACGGCAGTCGGTCCAACGCCACCGTCGCGCACAGGATCACGGTGATCGCGACCCCCAGGCAGCCGACGAGGTCGAACGTGGAACCGCTGTGCGGCTCGGCCGCCAGCAGCCCCCAGGCGTCGGGGCCCCCCAGCCCGCCACCGACCGGCAAGTCGAAAGATCCCTCGGCCGCGCCGGGATCCTTCATGGCACCGAAGTCCTTCATGGCACCCGGGTCCTTCATGCCAGGCATCCCGGCCATGCTCTTCTCAGCGCCGCCGGTCAGCCGGAGCGCCAGCCACGAGACGCCGTATCCGAACGCGATCAGCGCCGGACCGACCACGGCCAGCCGCCGCCGCACCGCGCCTGAGGCGAGATCCAGCCGGCCCAACGCCATGCCGGTGACCACGAACGTCATCCAGGTGATCGCCGGGTAGAAGCCGGTGAGCAGGAAGTCGAGCACACCCACGCCGGAGAGGCGGGCGATCGGGTCGTACGAGTCGATGGTGTTCACGATCGACTCGCTGAGCAGCGCTCTCAGGGCGTACGCCAGCTGCGGCGCGACAATCGCGAGCGCGACCGCGATGAGCGCGAGCGTCCTGGCCCGCAGCCGCAGCAGGGGCAGGGACAGCAGGAAGTACACCGCGTAGAAGTTGAGGATCGTGGCGCCGCCGAAGTTGGTCATCGTCAACGCGGTGCCCACCACCAGCAGGATCACGGCCCGGATCACGATCCTGGCCCTCGCCTGCCGGCCGGCCAGTCCGGTCTTCGGTTCCAGGCGGCCGGCGATCAGCACCAACGAGAACCCGGCGAGGGTGGCGAACAGCGCCGAGGCCCGGCCGCTCGCCAGCCAGACGACCCATTCGCCGACGCCGCTGCCGGACTCGGGGAAGGGGTTGAAGGGGCCGGTGTGCACGGCGAACATGCCGAACACGGCCAGTGCGCGGGCGAGGTCCACCCCGACCAGCCGCGCCGTCGACGAAGGGCGTTCCGTCGCCGTGGCGGACTCGGACGCGGGTAAGGGCTGGGGAGGCGCCTCCTTGGCGCTTTGGATGTCGGTCACCGGGACAACCTTGCCGAGGCGGGGGCTGTCGACCATCCGCCGAGCTTCGGGAGATGTCCCGCCGGTCAGCCGACCGACCCCCTCCGATTGGCGGGGGGCCGGTCTCGGCCGCGTGGCGGGCTCGTCGCTGCCGGCGCCGAAAGGCGGTATCCGACCTGCCATTTCGCTGTGCGGACGGTGGTGGTGGACGCCGCAGCCTTCTGTCGGCCGCCCAACTCATTCCCAGGAGGCCGCACTTCAGCCCAAGAGGCAGTACTGCGACTGACGCGCCATGGTGGCCACGAAAGGCCGGGCGGCACGCACCCGGCGGAAACGTCTCAGACGATGTCGTGGATGTCGTGCTCGGCCAGATCGGATGCGTGCCGGGCGATGGCACGGTAGTCGGTCACGTCGTGGAGGACTGCGAGGCGGGCTGGTATTACACCAGGGGATCCAGGCAGTAGTCGCACTCGCACTCGACGAGATACGGGACAATCCACATGCACCTCGTCACCTCCCGGTAGTCCACGGAGGCCACCGAGTTGGGCAGGAGGATCGGCAGGGGAACTGCGTCCTCGTAGATCTTCTCGGCGTCTGCCGAGTACCGGATGTAGGGCAGCAGCACGGAGCTGTACATCGCCTCTGCCGCGGCCGTGCCGCGGCGGGCTGCCACCTGCTCGGGCCAGGTCAGCGGCTGCGTGCCGGTGAGGATCAAGCGCTTGAGTGTCGGCCGGCCGGGGACGGACCGGCTGCCGCGGTTCTTGTCGCGGACTCGCTCCAGTTCGTCCGTGAGCCGCTTGACCAGCTTGACGGCCTTGGGGTCGGCCTTGATCGACGGAATGACGGAGTCCTCTTCGTCCAGCATGCGCAGCACGGAGGAGGGCATCTTGCCGTAGCTCGCCGGGAAGTCCAGGTAGAAGACCGCTTCGTCGCCCTTGTAGGAGTGCAGGATCTCGGCGAACCAGTCGTTGCGGTCCGCGTCCTCTGCGATGGCGCGGTCCGCGTCGGCCATGGCGGGGCTGCCGGGCACGACGCGCAGGTTCTCGATGGGCTCGAAGTCCTCTTCGGGGTCGTCGCCGTCGCCGATGCGGTAGCGGGCGGGCAGCGCGACCTCGTCCAGGGTGGCCCTGCCGTAGAGCAGGTCGATCGCGGTCTTCTTGCCCTTGAGGGCGGTCTCGTCGTAGCCGAGGACGGTGGTCGCCGACATGTTGCTGTCGAGGTCGAAGACAACGCCTGGGTAGCCGTCCAGGGCGGCAATGACGGCCATGGACGTGGCGCTGGTGGTCTTGGTGGACCCGCCGCCTTCGATGATGTACGCCCAGATGAGGGGCCAGTTCCGGCCCTTGGGGCGGAAGTCGGAGTCGTACCACCACCAAGACGACGGATCCGGGTCCAGGGTGTCCCCGCTGCGGTCCGTGTCGGTGTACAGGACCTCTTCGGGAGCCACTTCGGGCTTGGACTTGGCGCCTTCACGCTTGAGCCGCGGGAGCACGCCTGCCATGAGATCTCCAGGACTGCGGTGGGCACGGGGGGCGAGACTAGCGTTTACGGACCCTTCCCCGCCCAGATTTTGCGCTGGATACGGCGGGAGGTGGCTCGCTCCTGGATGGCGGGGTGGATCGACAACGCCGCGTTGACGCTTCGGTGTTGGCCGTCGGGGTTGGGGGTGTCGGCGGCGGTTGCCGATGCGGCTGGGTGTCGGGTGCCCAGACCATTCGCCAGGTGTCGTCCCACCGTCACGCGGCATCATGCAGGCGTGATCACCATTCATCTGAAGTATGAGATCGACGCCGACAAGCTCGAGGAATTCGAGGAATACGGCCGCCGCTGGGTTCGGCTCGTCAACCGTTTCGGCGGGACGCACCACGGCTACTTCCTGCCGAGTGAGGGCGACAGCGACATCGCCTACGCCCTGTTCTCGTTTCCCAGCCTGGCCGCGTACGAGCAGTACCGCACGGACAGCATGTCGGACCCGGAGTGCCGGGAAGCGTTCCGACTGGCCCGTGACACCCGCTGCATCAGGCGGTACGAGCGCCGGTTCCTGCGACCGCTCGACGGTGTGTCCTAGACCGGAGGAAGGCGCGGGGTGCGGGTCTCCCGCGCGGCCGCGCGCAGCGCTGCGACGACGGCCGTGGTCGTCGGGTTCGTGGTCTGGGTGCGACGTGTCGCGGCGAACAGCAGGCGCCGGACAGGGCGGCCCTCGATGGGCGCCGTGCGGATTCCGGGTGTGGCCGGGTCGATGGCCGTCCGGGGGATGAGCGCGGTGGCGAGGCCGGCCCGTGCGACGGCGAGCTGGGCGGCGATGTCGGCGGTGACGTAGCGCGTCGTGGGGGTGAAGCCGGCCTGGTGACAGGCGTGCAGGATGGCCTGTCCGCAGTCCGTGGTCGGCGGCGGCACGGCGAGGCTGTGCCCGGCCAGTTCCCGCAGGGCTACGGGCCGCTCGTCGCCCTGGCCGGCCGCGGTGACGACGAGCAGCGGTTCGTCGAGCAGCGGGGAGACCTGGATGCCCCGGGGTGTGGCATCGGGCAGGTGGTGATACCTCTGTCCCAGCACCACGTCGACGGTGCCGAGGGTGAGTTCCCGCAGTTGCGCCTGGTCGGTGACGAGGCAGGTCACGGTGAGCTGCGGGTGGTCCGATCCCAGCGCGGTCAGTGCGGGGGCCACGATCCGGGCGACGGTCGAGGGCAACGCGGCGAGCGTGGCGGTGGTGCCGACCGTGCCCTTGACCGCCGCGACGGCACTCTCGGCCTCCTGCACGGCGGCGAGGATCCGGTCGGCGTGTTCGAGCAGCACCCGGCCCGCCTCCGTCAGCGCCACGGTCCGCCCGTCGGGGCGCAGCAGATCGACTCCCACATCGCGCCGCAGCGCGGACAACTGCTGGGACACGGCACCGGCGGACAGTGCCAGAGACTGGGCGGCCGCGGCGATGGAGCCGCGGGCGGCGACGGTCTTGAGCATGTGCAGTCGGCGGACATCCAGCATGACTCAATAGATTACCTAAAGGGTTCCATCAGAAATACACCCCTTGACCTGTTGAGTCATGGTGAGTGACCTTCAGCCCATGGAGATCTTCGACTGCATCGCCGCGGTTGCCCGGCCCATCCACGATTTCGGTGACGAGTTCATGTCCGACGAGGCGACCGCCGCCGTCGGTCTTCGTGCCGGCTTTCCCGCAGGGCGCGGCTTCTACTGCCGCGGTCGGTTCGGCGTGCTCGGCGAGGCATCGGTCGACGTGGTCCAAGCGGTGCAGGGCTTCCTCGGCCCCGGCCTGGTCGCCACGGGCTGGCTGGCGGGACGGCCCGTGATGCCGGCGGAGGAAGCCGCCGGCTGGTATGCGCAGGCCCTCCGGACGTGGGGGCACGCCCACATCCCCGCAGACGTCGACGTGGAACACTTCAACCGCCTGGCGCAGCGGCTGATCGACGCCGCCGACGCCGACGCGCTGCCTCTGTTCGACGGCTGGCGCACACAGCCCTGCCCCACCGACGACCCGGTCGGTGCGGCCATGCAGCGCATACACGTACTGCGCGAACACCGAGGCGCCTGCCATCTGGCGGCGGTGCGCCTGAGCGGGCTGAGCACCCGAGAGGCAATGGTCATCAACCTCGGCGTCGAGCAGGCAGCCCACTACGGCTGGCAGGACCCACAGCCCGTTGCCGAAGAGCTGGTCCCGCGATGGCGGCGTGCCGAGCACCTCACCGACGAGCTGCAGGCGCCGCTCTACGCCACGCTGGGCGACCGGCAACGTAGCGAATTCGTCCAGCTCGTCAGTGCGTTGACCGCCGCCACGCACCCGTGACCGACGTCGAGAACGCCAACGGCCACACGAAGCCCCGCCAGTCCTCACCAGCCACCCCGGGCGCCGGTCCCAGCTGAATACGACGCTTCGGAACAGGTCGCCCATGGCGTAGCCGGCGAAGCGCTGAAAGCGCTGGGCGAGTGCGAAGTCCTGCTGGAGGATGGCCCCTTGAGCACCATCGTGCAGGGCGTCCACCAGGGGCCTGCCCTTGCCGCACGTCCGCCGAGGCCGCCCATGATGTGCAGCCCCGCGTCGGCCCGCTCCCGGCGTCGAGCCTCTGCCGCTGCTCGGCGGTGGGCATCCGGTCGGTGCTGAAGACGCCCGGAGGGGTGCCTCACGGCGGCGGCCTCCGGCCCGAAGGCGCCGGCGCTCCGCGTTCCGAGAGGTCGGACCAGTTGCCCTCCGGGTCCATGGCGCGGCGCTCGGCGAAGGGGCGGTTGGTGAAGCGTTCGGCCGGTCAAGGGTGCCGGCCGCCATCAGGGCCTTGGTGGTGCCCCCGTGTCCTCGATGTGGAATCCGAAGTGGTTGAAGCCGATCGGGGTCTCGCCGTCGAGCTGATGCTGTGCGGCTGGCGACGGCCTCGGCATCCGGCCCCGGGCAGACTCGTCATTCCGCGCCGGGCTGGGTGCGGCGGGCGTAAGCGCGGGCCGCACGGGCCCGGTCGCCGCAGCGGGTGGAGCACCAGTGGCGGCGGCCGTGGCGGATCAGGTAGCGGGTGCAGGGCGGGGAGCCGCAGGCGGTGAGGCGCTCTGCGGCAGGGGAAGTGAGGAGGTCGGCGGCGTCGGCCGCGAGGGTTGCCAGGGAGTGGTCGACGATCGCGGTGGTGGGGTGGGGGCTGGCGCGGTAGGGGCCGGTCTTCTCGTCCCACAGGAGCAGCGGGGCTGTGGGGACGCGGGTCATCGCGTCGTTGATGGCGGTGAGTGCAGCGGGGAGGGCGGGGAGCCCCTCGGTGTGAGAGGCGAACAGCGATCTGATCTGTTCGCGCAGTGAGCGCAGCTGCGTCGCGCACATCTCCCGCATGCCGACGTCTGCCGGGGCGAGGCCACGTTCGGCCAGCCAGTGGTTCGTCTGCGCCGGAGTGCCCAGGAAATCGACCCTGTGTCCGCCGGGCAGCGCGATGGCGCTGTTGGCGAGGGCGAGGGACAGGTGCTTTTCCTCGCCCGGCGCGGGCGGCGGAGCGGGGACTTCCATGGCGGTCTCCTTCACTCTCCTCATGGTACGGCTTGCATCTATCCGTGAATAACAGCTACCTTCACCTCACGGTTCATACGAATTTATCCGTGAGGAGCTGTCTCGCCGTGTCTTCCCTTCCCCTGACGACCGACGTGTTCCCGGTCCGTGTATTCGGCGGCCCGACCGCCCTCTTCGAATACGGCGGCCTGCGCTTCCTGACCGACCCGACCTTCGACGGCCCGGGCGACTACCCCGCCCCCGGCGGCCCGACCCTGACCAAGACCGCCCCCGCCACCGCGGTCCCCGCCGACCTCGGCCCCATCGACGTGGTCCTCCTCTCGCACGACGAGCACGCCGACAACCTCGACCGCTCCGGGCGTGCCCTGCTCGCCGACGTCCCCCTCACTCTCACCACTCCCGGCGGCGGACACCGTCTCGGGGAGAAGGCCAAGGGTCTGGCCGACTGGGAATCCATCGAGCTGAAGCGGCCCGACGGCGGCGCGATCACCGTGACGGGCGTCCCCGCCATCCACGGCCCCGGCACTCGCGAGGAGACCGAGCCGATCTCCGGCCAGGTCGTCGGCTTCGTCCTCACCGGTGAGGACCTGCCCACCGTCTACGTCAGCGGCGACAACGCCCAACTCACCCTCGTCAAAGAGATCGCCGAGCGGTTCGCCCCGGTGGACGTCGCCGTCCTCTTCGCCGGAGCCCCGCGCTTCCCCGGCCTCTACGACGGCCAGCCGGTCGTCCTGGACAGCGCCCAGACCGCCGAGGCCGCCCGCATACTCGGCGCTCGCCGCGTGGTTCCCGTCCACTACGACAGCTGGACCCACTTCACCGAGGGCCACGACGACCTGGAAGCCGCCTTCACCTCCGCCGGCCTGGCCGACCGACTGGACTGGGGCCGCCGCGACTGACCGCGACAAGTCCGGGTTCACAACCAGACCCTGGTGGGCGGCTGCGGCGGCGATGAGGAGGTCCACCGCCTGGGCGCTTCAGTACGGCGAGACTCGTGTTCCAGATTTCAGAGCGTCTCCGAGCGACCCTCGGGACTCCGGTGTCTTACGAAACCCTTACGCACCCACCCGGCGTGGGATCCCGCACCTACGATCGCCGGCGTGACGGCCTCTCTCGTGACGACTTCCCTACGCATCGCCCTGGTGACTGCCGCGCCCCTGGTGTTGGCCGCAGTGGGCCTTGTACATCCCCACGGGCTCTCGACGTCGACGGCGGCGGACTGGGCGGACCTGCACATCCTGCTGTTGCCTCTCTTCCCGTTGCTCACCCTCGGTCTCCTGGTGCCGCTGTGGCACCGGCCCCCGCCCGGCATCGAAGGCGCCGCCACGATCGCGGCCTGGGCCGGTGCCTTCGTCTACGCGGCCTTCTACACCGGGCTCGACGCCGTCGCCGGCATCGCGGCCGGAACCGCGGTCGAGCACGCCGTCGCGGGTGCGGACCCAGGGCCGTTGAAACGCCCGCTCTACGAGGTGGGTGAGTCCCTTGGGCAGGTCGGCGCCTATGCCTTGATCTGCGCGGTCGTGGCCGCCGCGGCGGCGCTGTGGCCGCGGCACGGCGCCCGCGTCCTGCCGGGCACAGCCGTGCTGGTCGCGGCCGGCTGGTCCTTCGTCGACAGCCACATCTTCTGGCCGCGCGGGGTCTGGACGATGTGCGGCTTCGCCCTGGGGTTCGCTCTGCTCGCCTGGGCGACCGGGTCCCGCAGCCGGCGCCGACCGCGGACGGCGGGCTGAGCAGTCATCGGCGGCTCGCGGTGGCGGCGATGACGGGGAGGACAGCGAGGGCGAGGATGCCGCAGGTGAGGGTGAGGACGGGGTAGCCGGCGACGGCCACGACGAGGCCGGAGGCCAGGCCGCCGGTGGCACCCGCGATCGCGATCGAGACGTCGGCCATGCCTTGGGTCTTGGCGCGGGTGGCCAACGGGACGCTGTCGGTGATGATCGCGGTGCCTGCCACGAGACCGAGGTTCCAGCCCAGACCGAGCAGGGCGAGGGCGACGGCGAGCAGGGCGACGGAGTCGGCGGGTGCGGTGGCGGCGAGGATGCCCGCGACCAGGAGCGTGATGCCGGAGGCGATGGCGACCTTGATGCGGCCGTAGCGGTCGGCGAGCCGTCCGGTCACGGGCGACGGCAGGAACATCGCGGCCACGTGGACGGCGATGACCAGGCCGGAGGCAGTGGTGGTGTGGCCGTGGTCCTGCATGTGGACGGGTGTCATCGTCATGATCGCGACCATGACGAGTTGAGTGAGGACCATGATCAGCGCGCCCAGGACGACTCCGGCGCTGCGCCCCCGGGCCGGAGCGACCTCGTTCCCGCTGGTGATGCCGCCGCCGATGGCCTGTTCGGCTTCGAGGGTCCGGGCAAGGAGCAGGGGGTCGGGGCGCAGCCAGATCGCCAGGACGAGGGCTGCGGCCAGGTAGGCGACGGTGGCCAGGAGGAACGGGCCGGTCAGGCGGGGGATGCCGAGGGTGTGGGCGAGGTCGCCGGTGAGTGAGGTGAGGTTGGGACCTGCGACGCCGCCGAGGGTGGTGGCGACCAGGACGGTGGAGACTGCGCCTCCGCGGTGGGCGGGGGCGGCCAGGTCGGCGCCCGCGTAGCGGGCTTGGAGGTTGGTGGCACTGCCGGCGCCGTAGACGAACAGCGCGAGGAAGAGCAGGGCAGGATTGTCCACGACGGCGGCGGCGATGACACCGCCTCCGCCGACGGCTCCCGCCAGGTATCCGGCGGCGAGGCCGGGGCGGCGGCCTCGGGCCTGGGAGATGCGGCCGACGGCGACGGCGGCGACGGCTGATCCCGCGGTGAACAGGGCGCTGGGCAGTCCGGCCAGGCCGGTGGAGCCGAGCATGTCCTGTGCCAGCAGGGCGCCGACGGTGATACCGGCGGCGAGGCCGACGCCGCTGAGGACCTGGGCGGTGACCAGGACGGTCAGGACCCGTCGCTGCGTACGGGAGCGCGGGGATATCTCGGTCGCGGCGGAGTCGGTGCTCGTCAAGGCGACTCTTTCACTAGGGCGGCGGGGGCCGGGAAGCAGGCCGGCCGCCGCGGAGAGCGGGCGGACGGCCGGGACGCGGTGGTCAGGAGGTGTCGAGGGCTCTGAAGGAAGTCGTGGGCGCCCAGATGCCCCAGCTGGGGCAGCGTCGCGTCGACCGCTCGGGGGTCTGCGCGGGAGTGGCGCTGCCGTGCGCGGAGACCGTCTCGCGCCGGCCTCCGCTCGATGCCGACGACCAGGAAGGACACGGTCAGCAGCACGAGCCCCCCGACCGTCTCCCTGCGCAGGGCGCGGGCCACCCGCACCTGTTCGGGCCAGGGCAGCAGGCCGAGGAGGACGGAACGTTCACGACGGGGGGCACGCATCCGGGAAGACCTCCACAGCATCGGGCTCCGGGCATACGCGCCCCTTCGACGCCGACCAGACTTCCCGGCACACCCCGCGCCTTTGACGCGTTCTTCACACTAACCGCCACGGCGCGGGGCATGCGGTCCGAGCGTGTCCGATGCGGGCGGACCGCTGCAATCATCATCACGTTCGGGTGCCTGCCGGGGTCGGGTCAGAGGGTTTTCGTCGGCCAGTCGAGCAGTCGGGCGCCGATCACCGCGGTCTGGAGGGTGTAGCGGTGGACCGGGTCGGACGGGTCGGCGCCGGTCAGTTTGTGGATGCGTTCGAGGCGGTA
Organism: Streptomyces sp. ATCC 21386; assembly: GCF_018728545.1. Lineage (NCBI taxonomy): Bacteria > Bacillati > Actinomycetota > Actinomycetes > Kitasatosporales > Streptomycetaceae > Streptomyces > Streptomyces sp. ATCC 21386. The sequence continues at coordinate 150,311 of NZ_JAAVVL010000001.1, read as the reverse complement.
CGTGAAGGCGCGCACGCTCAGCGACAGTCGCCGGGCGGCCTCGGCCGAGACGCAACCCGAGTCGAAGTAGGCGGTGAGGGTGTCGAGGAGCGGCTGGGCTCCCCCACGGGCCTGGCACAGGGTGCCGAGGGTGTTCTGCACCAGGTCGGCCATGGCCTGCCGGTCGCGGGTGAGAACGGGATAGACGAGGAGGTCGGCGGAACGGAGCACGGGATCGTCGAGTTCCAGGCGTTCGGCAAGGTCGAGGGCGTTGAGGGCCTCCTCGTACGACTGGACTACGCCCGCCGGGCCGGTGTGCGGCCGCCCGAGCGCCACCTGTCCACCCCCGGTCACGGCGAACGCCTGCTTGGCGAAGTACACGAGGACGTCGTCCTGGTCGCCCGGGGCCACGCAGACGAGTCGGCCGTCCTTGGTCGTGAGCAGGATGCTGCGGTCGCCGAACCGACCTCTCAACGCGCGCTCCACCTCCCGGAGCACCGAGTCGCCCTCCTCGTAGGCGGCCGGGCCACGGGCCACGGCGACCGCGTGCTCGTAGGAGAGCCGCAGCCCGTAGCGTTCCGCGCGCTGGGCGAGTCGTCCCAGGTCGCTGCGGCCGTACAGCAGGTCGTCGATGAACTCCCGGCGGGCGGCCTCCTCCTGGCGCACGGCGTGGCGCTGGGCCCGTTCGTAGCCCTCGGCGAACGCGTCGAGAGCCTGCGCGGCGACGGCCAGCACGTCGTCCACGACCGGTTCGCTGCCGGTGGGCCAGTGCACCCGGGTGGCTGCCATGTGGGCGCCGACCAGGGCACGCAGCCCGATCCCGGCCTCGGCCGCCTGTTCACCCAGGGTACGGCGCGAGGCCAGTTCGTCCCGGGAGAGCCTGCGGCCGGTGGCCGAGGCATGGGCGAGGATATCGGCGTATCCCTCCAGGTACGCCTCGTGTCCCGCTGCCCCGCGCCCCTCGGACACGTCCCGTCCCGCCATCACGTCCCCCAGATCGAATGCGCCCTTGTCGTCTTCTTGACGCACGGTCGCAGGAGCGTACTCCCGCCCGCGGCGGGAGCGGTCGTCGAAGGCCGGTCGGCCGACGCGGCGCCTGGGTGTGCCGGGAAGTCCGGTCGGCGGTCATGTCGGCCTGCTCCCGGAGGCTCTGATGCACCTCGTGGGCAGCACCCACATCACCGCGCCGCACAGCGCGAGCGCCGCACCCGGCGGCCGCGAGGAACGCCAGGGGAATATCAGTCCCCCTCCGCGTCGCGTACAGGGTGGGCCGCGTGCCGGGCGTTCGGGTTGGCGAGCAGGTTGCGGGGGTCTGCGGCCCGAGCGATGGCGGACATGGCAAACATGAGAAACATCCTTGGCAGGTGAGGGACCCGAGACCGGGAGTGCCCGGACGTCATCGGGAAGGGGAAAGATCAGGAGGGAGCGCATGCCGAGGGCAGGAAGGAGCCCGCGCGCTTCCGTGCGCCTCAGGAGGGCGGCCCCCGAGAGAGACAGGGGACGGGGCTGCGGCTCAGGCGGCCCGACGGCGCGCGTGGAGTTCCGGGGCCGCGTGGTCGCCCTGGAGGAGGCCGCCGTCCGCCCGCTCCGAACGGACCGTGCGGGACGGCCCGGCGAAGTGAGGCGAGGACGACTCGGGTTCATCGGGACGGAGGCGGCGCAGCAGCCGTACCACCGATCGGGTGACACCCCACGACACCGAGGGCGCCGCGACGAGGACGACGAGCCCCGTCAGCGCATGCGCCGGCCCCGACGAAGCCGGCGGTTGCAGCAGGACGACGGCGCCGAGGCCGCCGGCCCAGGCGAAGCCCGTCCACAGCGAGAACGCGACCGCGACCGGGACACCGTCCAGCCCCAGCGCACCGAGGTCGGCGTCCCCGTCGAAGGTGCGTGAGTCGGCGGCACCCACCGCGACCAGCAGCCAGAAACCCGCGGCCGCCACGAGCGGGACCGTGAACAGGAACGTCGGAAGGCCTGTGGCGGCCTCCAAGAACGTCCGCATGCCCACCCCCCGGTCGACCCCGTCACACGACCTCGGCACAGCTCCGCGGCGCGGATGCCGGGCACCTGCCGGTTCCCGGCATCCAGACCTCGGTCGCGTGCTCCCCTGGCCCCCTAAGTTGCCCGCATCGGCCCCTCATCGCATTGCCGGATCCCGGCAGTCTTCAAGGGATCGTCCATGCCGGGTCCCTGCCAAGAAGGCGTCAGGAAACGACGGGCTTCCTCCTCGGAGTCGTGGGGTGCACACGGGCACATGGGCCGGCGCGGCGGTCGTACCGGCGAACGACGTCGCCCCCGTGTCCGGGGCACGAACGGTGCTCGGTCGGCCGGGGCGGCTCAACCGTCGGAGGTCCGCGCCCGGCGCGGCATCTGCGCCGACTTCGCGGCCTCGACCTCCGCCTTGGCGTCGCTGACCGCAGCGGCGGCCTGTTTCCCGGCCTCGTCCGCCGCGGCCGCGGCGTCGAGGGACACCATGGAGCCCGCCTCCAGCTGTGGAGTCCGGAGCTCGTCCGGGGCGGTGTGATCGTCGGCGGTGGCCGCCTCCCCGGACTGCCCGGGGGTAGGTGCGACCGTCGTCGACTCGTCACCGAAGGCTCGGGTGACGGTGCGGACCGCCTCGGTCAGCTCCCCCGGGATCACCCAGAACGTGTTGTTGTCGCTGCTCGCCAGGTGCGGGAGCGTCTCCAGGTACTTGTAGGCCAGCACCTTCGGGTCGGCGTTGTTGCGATGGACGGCCTGGAAGACCAGCTCCACCGCCTTGGCCTCACCGTCCGCCCGGAGGATCATGGCCTGCTGCGCACCCTGGGCCTCCAGGATGTCCTTCTGCTTCGTGCCTTCCGCGGTGAGAATCTTGGCCTGCCGCTCGCCCTCGGCGTGCAGGATGGCCGCACGCTTGTCACGCTCGGCCCGCATCTGCTTCTCCATCGCCTCCTTGATGGTGGCCGGCGGATCGATGGCCTTGATCTCGACGCGGTTGACGCGGATCCCCCACTTGCCGGTGGCGTCGTCGAGGACGGCGCGGAGCCGGGAGTTGATCTCCTCGCGCGAGGTGAGCGTCTCTTCCAGGTCCATGCTGCCGATGACGTTGCGCAACGTGGTCACGGTGAGCTGGTCGATCGCCTGGAGGTAGTCCGCGACCTCGTAGGCCGCCGCCCGTGGATCGGTGATCTGGTAGTAGAGCACCGTGTCGATGTTCACCACGAGGTTGTCCTCGGTGATCACGGGCCTGGGGTCGGACGAATAGACCTGTTCGCGCACGTCGAGCTTGGTGTTGATGCGGTCCGCCACCGGCAGGACCAGGTTCAGGCCGGGCTGCAGCGTCCGGCGGTACCTGCCGAACCGCTCGATGTTGTAGCGGCGCGCCTGCGGGACGATCCGCACGGTGGAGGCCACGAGGAAGACGACGACGATGGCCGCGACGAGGAGGGGGATGACGACGGGGTCCACAGTGCCTCCGTTGCTGTGTGTTCAGCCGTTCAGCCGTTCAGCCGTTCATGGGAGGAGTTCGCGGGGGTAGACGACGGCCGTGGCTCCTTCGATCTCCATGACGTCCACCCACGCGCCCACCGGGATGACGAGGCTCTCGTCGAGGGCTCGGGCGGACCATTCCTCGCCGGAGAGTTTGATCAGGCCATGGGTCGCGGTGACTTCCTGCATGACCTCGGCCCGCTTGCCGATCAGCGCGTCGGTGCCGTCCCGCACGAGCGGCTGCTGCGCCATGTGCCGCAGCGCGACAGGACGCACGATCAGGAGACCCGCCGCCGATGCCGCCGCGAGGGCCACGAGCTGGCCGAGCAGGCCTATGCCCGCACCGGCGACCACGGCGGCGACCAACGCGGCGCCCGCCAGCAACCCGAAGACCAGGGTCAGGGTGAAGAACTCCGCGACACCCAGCGCCGCGGCGGCGATCAGCCAGAAGAACCACGGCATCGAATCGCCCTCCTTCAGGGGCTTTCTCCACCAAGCTACCTTCCGGATCGCCGGGCAGACAGACGCGGCAACCGTTCGTCTTCGGTCCGGTCGTCTCCGACATCCCGATGGTCGCTTTGGTCGCATTGATGGTCATGGTGTCGGTGGCCACTTTCGACTGGCTGCGCCCCGCGCGAGGTCGGCGACCCCGTCCGCGAGGTGCACCGGGCCGAGGACTACGGGAGCTGCGTCCCCGCACCCCTCGGCTGCGCCGATCAGTGACCGTGGGCGAGTTCGCCGCTGAGTGTCCTGTGGATACGGGCGCTGGGCTCGTTCAGGCCGATGGTCTCGACGGTCTTGCCACGCCGGGCAGACGTGACACACATCACGCCACCTGATGCAATTTTTGCTCTGGGCAATGATTCATCCGGCACGCCCGTCCGTACCTCCTGGCGACCGAGATTCGCTCCCCGGCGGAGCCCTCGCGCTCGCGCCCCGACCGGGGTCCCGCGTCCGCATGCCAGGAGGAACCATGCGCATCCCACGTACCGCAGGAGCCATCTTCATGAGCGGCGGCCTCCTGATGACCGTCGTCGCGCTCGCCTACCCCGCCATGCTGGGTGTCGAGAAAACGGCCACCTCGACCGAGCGCATCATCGCCAGCACGCCGTTCGGTCCGTTGACGGAGGCCGACCGGGACTTCGTGATCAAAGTGCGCTCGGCGGGACTCTGGGAGTATCCGCTGGGCGAGATGGCCATGGAACGCGGTACGACCCCGGAGATGAAGGAGGCCGGCGAGCATCTGGTCGTCGGGCACGCCGGTCTCGACGATCTTTGTCGCAGGATCGCCCCGGAGCTGGGCATCACACTCAACAACCAGGCAAGTCCGCAACAGCAGCAGTTCGTGGCCACCGTGGACGCGGCCCAGGGCAAGGAGTTCGACTCCACCGCCGTGCAGATCATGCGCGTCACGCACGGCCAGATCTTCCCGGCCATCGCCAAGATCCGCGCCAGCACCCGCAACACCCTGGTGCGCCAGCTCGCCGACCTCGCCAACGACACCGTGCTCGACCACATCACCGTGCTGGAGAAGACCGGCCTGGTCAATCACGAGAACGTCAACTACCAGCAGACCAACCCCCCGAAACTTCCCAAGGACCAGGTCACCCCGCCCGTGCCCCAGCCGGGCGCTCCCATGGTCGTCCTGACTCCGCGCCCCGACCTGGACGTCAACACCGCCGCACCGACCGCTCCCCCCAGCCCCTCGGCGTCGCCGTCCACCGGGAAGGAGTGACATCGGCGTCCACCGCGCCGGGTCGCCTCGGCCCCGCGCCGGGCGACCGAACAGGCGGGCGACGGGCCCCGGCGACGCCCGGTCGAGAGCTCGCGCTCGACGAAGAGTCACCCTCAAGGGGGCGGGACCAGCCGGAAGGACCGCACAAACCGTGGCCGCGCAGACCGCGGGTGCGATCAGGCACCCCTGGGCAGTACCGGGGCGACCCAGCCCAGAGGGTACGGCTCGGTGTCGTCCGCCTCCGGGGCGAGCGGTTCGCCGCCCGCCTCGTTGAAGGCGGTGAGCGCGTCCACGAGGGCCGACCGCTGGTCCGACGACAGGCGCTCGACGATCCCGGCGATCTCCGTCCTGCGGCGAGCGGTGACGTCCTCGACGGTGCGCCGTCCCTCGTCCGTGAGCTGGAGCACGGTCTCCCGGCGGTTGCCGGGATTGGTCTGCCGGTCGGCGAGCCCGGCCGCGATGAGCCGGTCGACCATGCGCATGGCCGTGGACGGCGCGACCTGAAGAAGGTCGGCGAGGGTGACCAGCTTGGTGGCCCCGTGCGTGGACAGCACCACGAGCATGCGGAACTGGGGCAGCGTCACCCTCTCCTCCACCTCGGCGAGCGACCGGGCGGAGACGGCGACCAAGACTCTCGACGCCGTGAGCACCGCACGGGTCACCACGTCGACATCGTCCATGCCCCCGGCCGGGGCCTCACGTTGCACCATGCGACCTTTCTACCTCGCCGCGGGCACCGTCCACTCTCCCCATAGGAACAGATTTTCCACTCCCATGACCCTTCCACGGTTCCTCTCGGCGCCCGCCTTCCCCGGTCCCTCCCGTAGCCGCGATAGCGGAGCAGCAGCATCGCGGCGTCGTCGGGGAGTGGCCCCTCGGCATGGCCGTGCACATCGCGGGGCAGCGCGTCGAGCGCGGTATGCGCGTCAGGGTTCTTGAGCAGAGCGGTCCGTTGGGCGAGCGGACAGAAGTGCCCGTCCTCGTCCCGCGCCTCGGTGACGCCGTCGGTGCACAGCAGCAACTGCTCGCCCGGTGCGAACCCGAGGATCGCGGTGACGAACTTCTCACCCTCCGACTCCCGTTCCACGCTGCGCCAACTCGTACAGATCGCCGCCGATCCGCGCCTCCGCCACAGCCGAGGTGTACGACACCGCTTGCCACAGTGGAAGAAGCCATCTCGACAGGTCAGGCCATATGCGCCACTCAAGCTCCGTCGCTTCCCGAGCTGAGAGCGCGAGTTCGATGCTCGTCACCCGCTCCAGCACTGGGGCCCAGGACAGAGACCTGGGCCCTTCTTTGTGTCCCCCTGAGGGAGGACGGCACCCCGTGAGGGACCCCACGTAGCGCAGGTCAGCTGTCGGTCTTTGCCGGGGCCTTGCCGTGCTGGTCGACGACCGTGCGTTCCATGATGGCGCTGGTGCTGAACAGCGTGTCGGAAGTGACCCCGTGGGCCTCGTCCTTGGTGAGGTACGAGCGCGCGCCGAGGAACGCGAGGGTCTCCTTGTCGAAGATCCACTCGTCACGGGTCGCGGAGGAGGCGTCTTCCCGGGTGACCGCGATGCCGCGACGGCCGGCGGCGTCGACGGCGTCGGGGATCTCCTGCACGCCGGGGATCTTCGCGGCTGCCTTGTAGAACGCGGCCGCGTTCGCCGGCGGCATGATCGTTTCGCTCACCAGGTCGCCGATCTTGGAGAAGACGGCCTGCTCCTTCGACTCGCCGCCGTCCACCCTGGTCTGGGCGTAGAGCAGTTCGAGGAGTGCGTCGGGGTCGGTGGGCAGCGAGGCCAGCCACGTGTAGGTGGGGTGGTCGATGCCCGCCGGGACGGGATCGGAGGACTCGACAGGGACCAGCTGACCGGGCATCACGGCGCCCTTGCCGGACTCGCGGATCCAACCGGTGTTGGTGACCGGGCCGGGGTCCTGCGACATCCAGGCTTCACGTGTGTGCACCGCGCCGAGCCGCACGGGGCCGTCGAAGGTGCCTTCGTTCGAGCGGATCAGGCTCTCGACGTACACGAACTGGCCGTCCTTCACCGGCTTCGTGTCGGTTGCCATGGCGGCGACAGCGATCCGGTTGAGGGTGGCGGAGGCGCTGCTGGCCCGGTCGGCTCGGGTAGCCGGGGCGGAGGTGTCGTCGTCACCGCCGGAGAGCGTGACGATCAGCACCCCCGCCAGCGCCATCGACGCGAGAGGCAACAGCACGACTCCCCGCGCCAGTCGACGGCGTGGTGTCGGACGCGCCTGGGTGGAACGGGTGCGGTCGTGGTCGATGTGCTGCATCAGAACGTCCTTGTGGTGGAGGTGTCTGCTCGGCGGGAGGTCCCATTCGGCCGGAGCCGACAGCAACTCCTCGGCCTCACTCCTGACGGAAGCGGCGTGCGGCGTATTGCTGTTGTTCATCCGGTTTCCTCCTGCAGAAACATGGCCGCGAACGCGGCCTCACTCTCCTTCTCTCCGTGAGGGCCCCGCGGTTCCGCCTTGGCGCGGTCGAGTTCACCGGAGGTGATCCGGGCGAGCCGCGCCCGGGCGCGCGACAACCGCGACCGCACGGTGCCGACCGGAATGCCGAGTGCCTCGGCGGCCTGCTGGTAGTCCAGCCCGGCCGACACGCACAGGGCGAACACCTCCCGGTCCTGGCGGCGCAACTGGCCCAGCGCCTCGTGCACCACCGCGAGACGGCGGGCATCGTCGATCCGGCCGGCTGCCTCGTCCGCGAAGTCCTCGACGGGACGGGGCTGCGGGCTGCGCGCCAGGAAGGCGAGCCGGCGGCGCAGTCCACGGTTGACGTTGTGCGCCTTGTGCGTGGCGATGCCGAGCAGCCAGGGCTTGAGCGAACCGCCCTCCGGCTCCACCGTCTCCCGCGTCCGCCAGGCGGCGAGAAAGGTCTCGGACATGGCCTCCTCGGCCTCCGACCAGTTGCCGGTCAGACGCAGGGCATGGTTGTAGACAGCCCGCGCGTACTGGTCGTACAGGTCGGCGAACGCCGCACGATCTCCTGCCCGAATGCGTGCCCGTACCGGCTCCGCTGGTTCTGTTTGCCTCACACCCGTTACTCCCCGCGGCCCTTGCGGGGTTCCTGTGGCCTCCGCCACACCAGGACCACGGGGAAGGTCTCCGACTTCTCCTCGGGCGGCGATCAGGTCGAGACGTCCGTGCAGCGAGTCGCACAAGAGGCGCTGACCAACGTGCGCCGACACACTACCGGTGGGCCGCGCAAAGGCATCGGTGCGACAGATCCCCGCAGTTCAGTAGCCATGCAGCCGGTTCCGGGCCGGGCGGGGAGTACCCCGGCCCCGGCCCGAAGAGATGACCCCGAAGGTGATCCCGCCGACCTGGGTGGTACCGGCAGCTCGGGGACTTCTTCATGCGGTCGTCGTCACGCCGGGTCGATGCGGGAGACGCTGCCGCGCAGGTCGAGCACGTACAGCTCGCCATCGCCTCCCTGTACGAACGAGACGACCCGGCCGCCGTCGACTCCGAGGTCGCCCACGCCGGTCACCTTGCCGTTCTCCATCTGCAGAGTGCGAATGGTGCCGTCGCAGTAGTCGCTGAACACGTACTGGCCCTTGAGGTCCGGGATCGCCTCGCCCCGGTAGACGTATCCGCCGGTCACCGAGCAGCCGCGCCCGCTGCGGTCGTACTCGTGGATCGGCCGTACGTGGTTCGCGGGCTCCGTGCCGCCCCGGAAGGGATGGCTGCCCTCCATCTGGGACCAGCCGTAGTTCTCGCCACCCTTGCTGGACGCCGGCGCCCAGTCGATCTCCTCCCAGGCGCTCTGGCCGACGTCTGCGATCAGCAGGTCGCCCGTGCCCGCGTCGAAGGAGAACCGCCACGGATTGCGCAACCCGTACGCCCAGATCTCGTCCTTCGCGTTCGGGTCGTCCACGAACGGGTTGCCCGGCGGGATCGTGTACGGCTTGCCGCCGCTCGGGTCGATCCGCAGCAGCTTGCCGAGCAGCGTGTTGAGGTTCTGCCCGTTGCCGTGCGGGTCGCCGGCCGAGCCGCCGTCGCCGAACGCGATGTAGAGGTAGCCGTCGGGGCCGAACTTGATGTCGCCGCCGTTGTGGTTCGCGTAGGGCTGTGTCTGGGTGAGGACGGTGCGCCGGGTGTCCGGCTGGATCTTGCCGTCCCGCACCGCGAACTCGTCCACGGTGCTGGTGCCTTGGAGGTTCGTGAACGAGATGTAGAAGTGCGCGAACTCCTTGTCGAACGCGATGCCCAGCAGGCCGCGTTCGCCGTTGGTGGTGGTCTCGCCGGATATGTCGATGACGGGCGCGCCGAGCCCTTCATCGCCCAAGACCCTTACCTTGCCCGCGCGTTCGGCTATCCAGACCGTGCCGCCGGGGCCGGCCGCACCGGCGGATGGATTCTGGGCCGTGGCCACTTTCTTGAGCACGGCCTTCGCTGCCGCCGGACGTGGGGCGCTGGGCTCGTCGGCGGACGCCGTGGTCAAAGCGAGGGAAGCGACGAGGCAGAGAGTGCCGATGATCGCCGAGCTTCTGGTGCGAACTTTCACCGTGATCCTCCTAGAGGCGGCGAACGGAGGAGAGCACCCGGCTGCCGGGGGCAGATCCATGGGTGTCGTCCATGCCGGCACGCTTACCTGGGGGGTGGGGGGATGGTGCGCTACTGGCCACAGGTGAGGCTACCGGGGCAGGAGTTGTTGAAATAGACCAGACTCCGCCACCCGACGCGCGTCTTCTCCCACCCCCGTCACCGGCCGGACGTGCGCGGCGCCCGCTGCCGCCGTCGGCAAGGTGTACGGCGACGTCATCCTCGAACCGGCCGAGATCTCCGCAAGTTCGACAGCGCGTTCCTCGTCCTGCTCGCCGCCTTGGCCTTCGCCGTGGCGACCCTCGGCGGCGACGCAAGCGCCGGAGGCGACCGAGACATAGGAGTCCGCGGGCGGGGCCGTCCGTGGGGCGCCCCGCCCGGCCCGTTCAGGGCTTCTCGCCGTCCTGGTCGACGAGGGACTGGGCCATCTTCATCTCGCAGAAGGTGACTTCGCCCTTCTTGTACGAGCGCCCGGCCGACGAGCCGTCCTCGTACTTCTCCTCGTAGTCGCGCACCGCGACCGACCGGGTCCCCCGGTACTGGAAGGTGTCGGGGTCGAGGAGGTACTCCCGGCGCTGTACGGCCTTGCTGCCCAGATCTGGGTATATGGCGATGGTGTCCTGCCCCAGGGGGTCCTCCACCAGGTGCGGGACCACCTCGATCCCGGGATCCGCGGCCAGGGCCCGGAACAGCTTGGCCATCCCCTGCGGGTGCACGGGATACGCCTCGTCGAGGGTCGCCAGGAGCGCGAAGGTCTCGGCCTGCTCACGCGTCAAGCCGGTGTCCTTGCCCATGGGGAACATCTCCGCCGCCCGCTTCCGGATCTCGGCGGGGTCGTCCGGCAGCGAGGCGAGCAGGCGATACAGCCGCCGCTGCGAGGGCTCGGTGTCGCCGTCCTCGTCGTCCTCCCTCACGGGGCTGTCGTACTGGACCCACTCCTCGCCCACCTCCGGCTCGGCGTCGGGCGCCGCGTCCGACGCTCCGTTCCGGCACTGCGCGGTCTTCAGGTAGACCCACTGGCCGTCGCGCGGACGCGGATCCGGCTGTTGCGACACCACTTCCGCCGCCCGCTCCAGCAGTGCCGTCGCGGACGTCGGATCGGAGCCGGCAGGCTGCACGCCGCGCTCGGGTTCATCGCCCCCGACGAGCATGGTCACCAGCACCGCGATGGTGACCACCGTCGCGGCGACCCCCGCGGCCGTCACGCGCCAGTCCATCCGCATCCTGCGGGCTGGGCCCCGCTGCGCGGCGCTCAGCAGCTCTTGGCGGCCGGGAACCAGCCGCGCCCGGTCCGGCGTCGGCGCGTCGGCGCGCAGCTCGTTCAGCCTGGTCATGTCATCCATGGGTTACCGCCCCGTTGTGGTCGCTTACGAGGGTGGGGTCGGCGCCGAGCGCCTTGCGCATCCTGCGCCGCGCCCGGTTCAGCCGGGAGCGGACCGTGCCGACCGGCACCCCGAGGGCGTCGGCACACTCCTGGTAGGTGAAGTCAGCCCACGCGACCAGCAGCAGCACATGCCGGTCCTTCCCGGGCAGGGACGCGATCGCCCCGGCCAGCGCCTGCTGCGAGGCCGCGGCCGTCACCCGCTCGTCGGCCCGTTCCGACCAGGACTCGGCCACCGGGTCGACGCCGGTCCGGGCCAGCGCCCGCAACGCCCGCACCTCGGAGCGGCGGTGGCTGCCGATGAGGTTGCCGGCGATGCCGTAGAGCCATGGCCGGGCACTGGCGCGCGTGACGTCGTAGCGGGCGCGGCCGCGGAAGGCGATGAGGAAGGTCTGCGCCGTGATGTCGTCGGCGTGACTGTCGCCCAGCCGGCGCATCACGTACCGGTGGATCTCGGCGGCGTGTCTGTCGTACAGCCTGGCGAACATCTCCGGCTGCTCCAGTGATTCCTGGATGACCAGCGCGTCGTCGGTGGGTGGATCCCCCACGAGGCCCTCACTTCTTCGTGCAGTAGGAGTGGAGTGCATTCCACCCCCTGTTGTCCGAAGCGGCCAGGAGGGTTCACGCGCGGGTGCGGAACCGCTCGCGGTGCGGGCACTGGTCCGTGCCCGGCCTGTCGCGACCGCAACCTGCCCGCGCGGTGCCGGCGTCCGTCTCCACCGAAGTACGCATGGTGATCACCGGGTTGTCGTGACGTGAGGCTCGCCGTCCGCCTCGCGCACCGTACGGCGACGTGATCGGGTGCCGTCGGCAGGAGTGCCGCGTGCGTGCCGGAACGCTATGCGCGGCGGACCGTGGCGGCGGCGAGGCCGGGAACGACCTGTTCCGCCCAGATGATCTTGCCGGTCGCGGTGTAGCGGGTACCCCATCGCTGGGCGAGCTGGGCCACGATCAGCAGGCCCCGCCCTCCTTCGTCGGTGGTCCGGGCATGGCGCAGGCGCGGCGAGGTGCTGCTGGCGTCGGAGACCTCGCAGATCAGACTGCGGTCCCGGATCAGGCGGAGGCAGACCGGTCCGCTCGCATGGCGGATGGCGTTGGTGACCAGCTCGCTGACGATGAGCTCCGTGGTGAACGTCAGGTCGTCCATGTCCCACTCCGCGAGTTGCCGGCCGACGAGGGCGCGGGCGTGCGCCACGGCGGCCGGGTCGCTGGGCAGGTTCCAGGAGACGACCCGGTCCGGAGTTAGCACGCGGGTCCGGGCGAGGAGCAGGGCCGCGTCGTCCGACGGCGGACCGGTCAGCAGGGCGTCGACCACACTGTGGCCGATGTCCTCAAGGGGCCGGGACACCGTGAGGGCCTCGCCCAGCCGGGACAGACCGACGTCGATGTCCCGGTCGAAGGTCTCGATGAGGCCGTCGGTGTAGAGCGCGATGAGGCTGCCCTCGGCCAGTTCCAGTTCTACGGACTCGAAGGGGAGGTATCCGAGGCCGAGCGGCGGTCCGGCGGGCAGTTCCAGGATGTCGGCGACGCCGTCCGGGCCGACGACCACGGGCGGGAGGTGACCGGCCCGGGCCAGCGTGCACCGTCTGCTGACGGGGTCGTACACGGCGTACAGGCAGGTGGCTCCCATGAACGCGGTGCCCGCCGTCCCGTCCCCGTACGCCGCCGACTCCCCGCTGCCGTCCTCCTCCGTGAGGCCGATGACCAGGTCGTCCAGATGAGCGAGCAACTCGTCGGGAGGGAGGTCCAGGTTGGCGAGGGTGCGTACGGCGGTACGCAGGCGTCCCATGGTCGCCGCCGCGTTCATGCCGTGCCCGACCACGTCCCCGACGACCAGGGCGACCCCGGGTTCCGGAGAGCGGGATCACGTCGAACCAGTCGCCGCCCACTCCGCTGGGAGCGTCCGCCGGGAAGTACCAGGACGCCACCTCCAGACCGGACCCCGCCGTCAGTTCCTGCGGCAGCAGGTACCGCTGCATGGAACGGGCCGCGGCGCGCTCGCGGGTGAAGCGGCGCGCGTTGTCGACACTCACCGCCGCCCGGGAGACGAGTTCCTCGGCGAGACGGACATCGTCCTCCTCGAAGGGGTGGCGGTGCCGGTACCGGGCGAACGTCGCCACGCCCAGGGTGACGCCGCGCGCCCGTACCGGAACCACCATCAGCGAGCGGAAGTCGAACTCGCGCAGGGTGGCGCCCAGTGACTGGTCCTCGGTCACCCAGGCGCTGGTGGAGGGGTCCAGGATCCGTTCCACCAGGGTTCTGCTCTCCAGCAGACAGCGGGTCACGGGCGACAAGGCGGCACGCCGTACCGTTTCTCCTACGGCCAGGGACGCCTCCGGACAGCCCTCGTGCACCGACTGCTGCGCCGCGCGGCGCAGCACGGGCGTCATGTCGACCGGTCCGGGGGCCGGCTCCTCGCCGCGCATCACCGAGTCCAGCAGGTCGACGGCGACGAAGTCGGCGACGACCGGCACGACCTCGTCGGCCAGTTCCTGAGCGGTCCGCGTCACGTCCAGCGTGCTGCCGATACGGGCACCGGCATCGTTCAGCAGGGCCAGGCGTTCCTGGGCCCGCCAGCGCTCGGTGACGTCGATGATCATGTACCAGACACCCACGTCCCGGCCCCGGCGGTCCTTCATCGCGAAGAAGGAGGCGGAGTACGCGCGTCTGCGGTCGAGGCCCGTGAAGCCGAGGGCTCGGAACTCGTAGTCCATCACAGGGGACCCGGTCTCCAGAACCGTCCGCATCTTCTCCTCGAAGGCCTCCGCCTCCCCGTTCGGCAGCACTTCCGTCGCCTTCCGGCCCAGCCGCTGTTCCAGGGGGATCAGGCGGTCCAGCGGCCGGTTCACCCAGACGTAGCGCAGATCCATGTCCAGGACGGCCATGCCGACCGGTGCGTGGGCGAGGAACGGGGAGAGCATCAACTGGCTCATCCCGCCGCCCGGCATCCGCCAGAAGGCCCGTTTCGGCGGCCGCCCGACGAACCTGCCGAAGACCAGTGCCGCGACCGTGGCGACCAGCACGCCCGGGACCATTTCGTAGATGCCCGACTCCAGTGGCCCGAGCAGTGGGTTGATCTTCTTCCAGAGAAGCACCGTCGCCGCGCCCGAGACGATCCCGGCCATGGCCCCCGCCCAGGTCATACGGGGCCAGTGCAGTGAGAGGAGGACGACCGGCCCGAAGGCGGCTCCGAAGCCCGCCCAGGCATAGGCGACGATGCTCAGCACACCGCCGCCCTCCAGCGCGATCACGCAGGCCACCAGGATCACCACGACGACGGCGCCGCGGCCGATCCACACCAGCGCCCTGTCGGAGGCACGCCGGTTGAGGAACGCGTGGTAGACGTCCTCCGTGAGGGCGACGGACGACACGAGAAGCTGGCTGTCCGCGGTCGAGATGATCGCGGCCAGTACGGCGATCAGCATCAGCCCGGCGACCCAGGGGTTGAGCAGGGTCCGGGTCAGGTCGATGTAGACCGTCTCGGGGTCGCTGAGCGGAACCCCTAGCTCCCCGATACCCACGAGGCCGACGAGTGTGGTACCGGCGAGCACGACGACGACCCACACCGTTCCGATGCGACGGGCCGCGGGGACGGCACGGATGCTGCGGATGCCCATGAAACGGGCCAGGATGTGCGGCTGACCGAAGTAGCCGAGGCCCCAGGCGAGCAGCGAGATGATCGCGACGGCGCCGAGCGACCCGTCGGCCGACCACTGACCGCCCGCGTAGCCGACGTCGGCCCCCGCGTCCAGAAGCTTCGGCGTCCTGCTCTCCACGGCTTCGCCCAGTGCCCCGAAGCCGCCGAGCGCCGCGATACCGACCAGCGGGAGCACGAGCAGGGCGAGGAACATCAGCGTGCCCTGCACCACGTGCGTCAGGCTCACGGCGAGGAAGCCGCCCAGACCCGAGTAGATGACGATCACCAGGGCGGTCAGCGTCACCCCGAGTCCGAAACGGAGGTCGAAGACCTGCTCGAACAGCAACCCGCCGGCCACCAGACCGCTGGCCACGTAGACGGTGAAGAACACGAGGGTGACCGCCGCCGAGACCATCCTGAGCAGCCGGGTGCGGTCCTCGAACCGCTCCTCCAGATAGGCCGAGAGACTTACGGCGTTGCCGGCGTGCTCGGTGTAGGTGCGCAGCCGCGGAGCGACGAACAGCCAGTTGAGGTAGGTGCCGACCGCCAGGCCGAGCGCGATCCAGCCGGCGCCGAGACCAGCCGCGTACACCGCTCCGGGAAGGGCGAGGAACAGCCAGCCGGACATGTCGCTGGCCCCTGCGGACAAGGCGGCGACGAACGCGCTGAGCCTGCGGCTCCCGAGGGCGAAGTCGGCGAAGGTGCGAGTGCGGGTGTAGGCCCAGACGCCGATTCCGATCACGGCGACCACGTACACGACGAACGCGGTCACGACCGGCGCACTCAAGTCGAACATGTCCGTCCTCGCCTGCGAGGTCCATGAGACGGGCGCGACCGTCGGCACGCCCGACAGCCGTACACCCCGGCGTACAAATGTACAGATTCAGGTCACAAGCGGGCGACTTGCGCCTCCGGTGCATCGATCAACCTGCTGACACGCGGTCGGCCCGACCCGGCGGATCGTGGCCCGGGGCGGAGCGGGCCGAGGGGGCCCCACGACCGATCGACAGGCCGAGGCCCGGTGCCGGTGCCCGCACTCTCGGCGCTGCGACGGTCCGCGCACGTGAAGCCCTTCCTCCCGAGGGTGTACGGGTGGGCGTCGGCCCGTACCTGACGGAGACGGGGGTCTCACCCTGCACCGGCACCGGCTCCTCGGGCAGCTCCAGCGTCCAGCGCCCCAGGGCTCGCACGGCCTGCTGCGACACCGGGCCCGGAGAAGCGCCGGTTCCGCCCGACCTCGGATCGATGCCGCGGGCGTACGCGGTGCGGCGAGGGCCGCGTCGGCGATCAGGCACAGGTGCCCTCCCCCTCCCGGCCGGGCACAGCGATCATCAGCAGCGTCACGTCGTCGTCGTGGGCGGCCGTGTCCGGGATGAGCGTCCTGATCAGCCGGGCCGCGGCACGGTCGAGCTTCTCCGGATCCGTGGGACCGCCCTTCGGCAGGGCTTCGAGGGCGTGGGTGAGCACGTCGATCTGGGCCTCGATGTCGGTGCCGGGCCGTTCGACCAGTCCGTCGGTGTAGAGCACGAGGGTGCTCCCCGGCAGCAGCGGCACGGTCACCTCCTCGAACAGCACCTCGCCGTCGCTCGCGTCGTTGACGCCCAGCGGCACACCGACCGGCGCCGGCAGCCGGTGGGCGGGCCCGTCGGGGGGCACGACGATGACGGGCAGGTGCCCGGCCGAGCACAGGGTGACCTCATACACGTCCTGGTCGATCACCAGGTAGGCGCAGGTGACGAGCTGGTCCGCCAGGTCGCCGACGAACGTGTCCAGCCCGGTCATGAGCCGGCTGGGCGACGTGCCGGTGCGGGCCAGCGCGTGGGAGGCGGCACGCAGCTGTCCCATGACGGCCGCCGCCTCCAGACCACGGCCCATCACGTCGCCGATGACGACGCCGGTGCGGTGCCCGCCGAGGGGGATGACGTCGAACCAGTCACCGCCGACGCCGGGGTCCTGGACGGAGGCCAGGTAGCGGTGGGCGCTGGGCAGGTACGGGAGGCGGGGCGGCTCGCCCATGAGGCTGTGCTGCAGGGTGTAGGCGATGTGGCGTAGCTGCTCGTAGCGCTCGGCTCGTTCGGCCTCGGCACGTCTGCGTTCGGTGATGTCCCGTACGGTCAGGAACACGAGGGTCTCGTGCTCGGCCCGGAGGCTGCTGACGCTCACCTCGACGGGGAACTCACGGCCGTCGCCGTGCAGCCCGTACAGCTCCCTGTCCATGATCGTCGGCTTCGGGGCACGCAGGCGCAGGTAGGCGCCGAGGAGGGCGCCGTGCCGCCGACGCAGAGGTCGGGGCACCAGGTCGACGACCTCGGTCCCGACGAGGTCACCGGGCGCACGCCCGAACAGGCGTTCAACCTGCGTATTGGCCATGACGATGATGCCGCGGCCGTCCGTGATCAGGGTGGCGTCGGGTGCGGATTCCAGCAGCGCGCGGAAGCGCCGGTGCGCCCGCTGGACCTCACGCTGAGCCGCGACCCGCTCGGTGACATCGGTGACCACGCCGCACAGCGCGTAGGGCGTGCCGTTCGCGTCGTTCAGCGGGAACAGGGAAGTGAGGACGTCCTGCGTACCCCCCGGCAGGGTGATCGACTCCTCACGCTGCACGGGGGCGCGATCGATGAGCACGGCGAGGTCGGAAGCCCGCGCCTGGCGCGCGAGGCCGGGGGGCAGGACGTCCTTGTCCAGACGGCCCAGTACCTGCTCCCGGGACAGCCCCATGTTCTCCTCGAACGTCGTGTTGACCGCCAGGAAACGGCCGTGCACGTCCTTGATGAAGACCGCGGCCGGCGTGTGGTCCATGAAGGCCTGCAGCAGCGCGTACTGCCGCACCTGCCCTTCGGCGCGGGCATGAGCCACCTCGACGCGGCGGCCCACGCCCAGGGCCACGAAGACGACGGCGGTGAACACGGCGACGTGGCCGCCCACCAGCAGCGCGGTGCCCAGCCGCGTCCCGAACAGCCCCGCGTCCTCACCGGCCAGAACGCTCCAGCCCAGCAGCGGTGGCACCACCACGGCGGTGGCGAACAGCCAGCGGCCCAGCGTGCCCGTGGTGCCCGCGTTCGTCAGCAGCCCCGCGGGACCTTCGTCCGGCCGGGCCAGGAAGGCGGCCGTGCCCAGCAGCACCAGAGCGAGCGCGGTGTGCAGGGCCATGCCCGTGTAGGCGCCGAACCGCTCCAGCTCGGGCACCGCGTAGGCGGCGCCGTACAGCCGGAGCATGCCGAGAGCACCCACGGTCAGGCCCGGGATCTGGCTGCACCAGGCGGGGACGCGGGACGTACTGGCGCACAGCGACGCCACGGCCCCGAGGGTCAGCGCCGCGGCCGTGTTGGGGGCCATCCGGCCGGGCTTTCCCGTCGCCGCTTCCGCGGTGTCGTCGGTGAAGAGGAGTTCGTCGATGCCGAGGCCCGGGCCGGTCGTGTACTCCACGAGGGTGAGCACGCCGATCAGGGCGGCCAGAGCCGCCGCGGCACGAGCCGCGGCCATCCTTCGGCGGCCGGGACCGGTGGCCACCACGGCCAGGGAGAGCCCCAGCACCAGAATGCCCACGGCGGTGTTCGCCTTGACACTCACCGTGTCACCGGGCAGCACGCTCTTCAGCGCATCGACGTCGACGACCCATCCGGCCAGACTCAACGCGCCCAGCAGGGCTGCCGTCAGGGCGGCGGCCCGTGCCGTCGCGCGAGCAGCGGCCAGGACAGACACCCGGAACGGCAGACCATCGGCCTGTACCGCTCCACGTGCGCCGGGCAGTCCGGGCGCCTGCTGCTCTCTCGTCACCGCATCCCTTGTGAAGGAAGCATCAGTCAGCACTCTCCAGAACAAGGATAATAAAGCCATATAGAGCGATATTCCGGTCTGTAGAGGCGATGTGGCGTCGGCCGCGAGCGCCGGAGGACAAGGATCTCGAAACCGAGGTCCGTCGCGCCGACTTGCGGATTCCGCGTGACCGCGGATCGACGCCATGGGTGCGTTTGGCATGGTCCTGGTCTGCGGCGTCACCTGGGTGAAGCCCCGGGCACCCGCCGCTTGGCAGGGTCGTCCGGGAGTACCCGGAACGCGTGGGGTCACGCCGAGGAAGCGCGGGACGGCACGTGTACCCGGCGGTGGCCCGCACCGGTCTTCGGCAGGTCCGGTCCGGCGAGGATCCCCGCCGCCCGGAAGACGTCCTTCATGGCGCGGCCTCGTGCCCCCTCCCCCGCACTTCCGTGCCGCCGCACCAGCACAGCCCACCGGCAGCGACCTTCCCGGGTGGGTCGGGAACCTCCGGACGCCCGACAACGTTCGTGTCATGACGGCCGGACGAACCGCACCGGCGACACCGAGGACCCAACTGCGTTATTCACAAGGCGACTTGACCGGGGGGCGAGGCGTGCAGCAGCACCGTGCTCGTCCCGCGCGCCCCGCCTCCGTCGCCCACCCCGCCGCGGTCGTGGTCTCCGCGCTGCTCGCGGTCCTGACCTTCTTCCTGCCGGTGTCGGCCAAGTCGGCGTCGGCAGCACGCCCGTTCTCGACGGGCACCGCCGCCACGGCGACCGCACAGGCGTCCGCCACCACCTCCGACGCGCCGCGCCCCGTCACCGTGGCGCACCCCGCGCCCGGTCACGCCGAGGCCGTCCCCTACCCGTTCCCCGGCCTCCTGGGCCCTGGCGCCGGGGACGCGGCCCCGCACCGCGCCGTCGGCGGCCCCGCCGTGGCCGTGGCGGCGGCCGCCGCCGGAGCGGGCCGGGTCGCCCACGCCCATCGCCCGCGTGGCCCTCCCTCCCGATGGAGCACCCAAGTCCGTACCGACGCCTGACCGTTCGCCTCCGCGCCCGGCACAGACGTCGGTTCCGTCTGCCTGCCCATCGTGGAGAACCCATGTCTCGCGCGCCCATGTGGCGGGCGATCGTCGCCCTAGGTGTGATCGCCGCCTCGCTCTTCCTCGCCCTCACCCAAACCGCCCGCCTCGGCCTCGACCTGCGCGGCGGCACCCAGATCGTCCTGGAGACCAGGGACTCACCCGTCGTCGATGCCGACGCCGAATCGACCCAGCGGGCCCTGGAGGTGCTCCGCCAGCGGGTCGACGCGCTCGGCGTGTCCGAGCCGAGCCTGTACCGGTCCGGACAGCAGCGGATCTTCGTCGAGCTGCCCGGCGTGCAGGACCCGCGCGAGGCCGCCGAAGTCATCGGCCGTACCGCGCAGTTGACCGTCCACCCGGTGAAGGGCGCCACGGACGCGCGGGACACGGGCAAGGGGGAACCCGCCAAGGACGGCTCACGCGTCATCGCCGACCCCGACCAGAAGGGGGCGTACCTCGAGCTCGGGCCCACCGCTCTCACCGGGGAGGGCGTCAAGGACGCCGAGGCGGTGCTCGACCAGCGGACGACATCGGGCTGGATGGTCGACCTCAGCTTCCGTAAGCAGGCGGGCAAGGACTGGGCGCGGATCACCGGGGCGGCGGCCTGCGCACCCCAGGGCGCCCCCGAGCGGCGCGTCGCCATCGTCCTGGACGGCAGGATCCTCTCGGCGCCCGGCGTCGACGCGAAGGTGGCGTGCGGGGTCGGCATCTCCGGCGGCTCCACGCAGATCACCGGCGGCTTCGGCCGGGAAGAGGCCCGCGAGCTGGCCGCCCTCGTCAAGGGCGGTGCGCTGCCGGTGCCCGTCGAGGTCGTGGAGCAGCGCACCGTCGGCCCCACGCTCGGTGCCGACGCCATCGCGGCCAGCACTCAGGCCGCGATCATCGGGGTCGCCCTGACGGGGCTGTTCATCCTCGTCGTCTACCGGCTGCTCGGCGCCCTGGCCACCCTCGCGCTCGCGCTCTACGGGCTGATCTCCTACGCCGCGCTGGTCGCCCTGGGCGCGACCCTGACGCTGCCCGGACTCGCCGGTTTCGTCCTGGCGATCGGCATGGCGGTGGACGCGAACGTGCTGGTCTTCGAGCGGGCCCGGGAGGAGTATCTGGGAGCCCGCGCCCTGAAGTCGGCCTCGGCGCGATTGGACAGGCCGCTGCGTACCGGGTTCGACAAGGCCTGGAGCGCGGTCGTCGACTCGAACGTGACCACGCTGCTCGCGGCCGGGCTGCTCTTCTTCTTCGCCACCGGGCCCGTCAAAGGCTTCGGCGTCACGCTCTCCATCGGTGTCCTCGTCTCGATGGTCTCGGCCCTGGTGATCACCCGGGTCCTGGCCGACTTCGCGATCCGGCGCCGCTTCGTGCGCGACCGGCCCGGCCTGACCGGGATCACCTCCACCGGCAGGGTGCGGGCCTGGCTCGCCCGCCGCGAACTGCGCCTGGTGCACCACCGGCGCCGCTGGCTCGGCGTCAGCGCGCTGCTGGTCGCGGTCGCCGTCGCCGGAATCGGCCTGCGCGGCCTGGACTTCGGGGTGGAGTTCACCGGCGGGCGCCTGGTGGAGTACAGCACCAGCAGGCCCGTGGACGTGGACGCGGCGCGCACGGTCGTCGCCGACGCGGGGTTCCCGCGCGCGGTGGTGCAGGAGTCGGGGGACGGGGACATCTCGGTACGCACCGGGGAGCTGAGCAACGACCAGCAGCACACGATCAGGACGGCGCTGGCGAAGGAGGGCGGCGAGGTCACCGTCGAGCGGGACGAGCTGATCGGTCCGAGCCTCGGCGAGGAACTGCGCCGGCACGCGCTCATCGCGCTCGGCGTCGCCGTCGCGGCCCAGCTGATCTACCTCAGCGTGCGCTTCCGGTGGACGTTCGCCGCCGCGGCGGTGTCGGCCATGGTGCACGACGTGCTGCTGGTGGTGGGCCTGTTCGCCTGGCTGGGCAGGCCCGTCGACAGCGTCTTCCTGGCGGCGCTGCTGACGGTCGTCGGGTACTCCGTCAATGACACCGTCGTCGTCTTCGACCGGGTGCGCGAGGTCCGCCGCCGCGATCCGGCGGCGGACCTGGAATCCACGGCGAACAGGGCCGTCGTCCAGACGCTGCCGCGCACGGTGAACACCGGTACGGGCGCGCTGTTCATCCTGGCGGCCCTGGCCGTACTGGGCGGTGACTCGCTCGCCGACTTCTCCGTGGCGCTGATCGCCGGCGTGGTGATCGGCATGGCGTCGAGCGTGTTCACCGCCGTGCCGATCGCCGTGCAACTGGAGAGCAGCCACCCGGCACCGCCGGCGCGCCCCGAGCGCAGCGAGCACGACGAGGACAGCGGGGCGCGCGGCCCGCTGGGGCGGCGTGGGCGGGCGCGGGGTTCCGGCGCCGTGGTGTGAGGACGCGGCGAGGGTCGCGGGGGTGGCTTGGTCCGGGCGCCGCGTCGGCAGGCCGCCGCGGCCGCCAAGAGCGGTTCCGCGGCTTCCTCGCTCGTGTCGGGTCGGCGGTCGTGCCGGGTCGGCGCGACACACGTCCCGGTCGCCGCCCTGGTCAGCCCCCTCCGGCAGGCAAGCCCGGGCCGGCGGCGCGTTGACACCCACCGGCACCGGACGTTGACTGGCAGCACGGCACAGGGCCGGGAAGGGCAGGGGCGACCGGGTCTCCGGAAGCCTGCGGCAGGCCGTCCAGGAGGCGAACGGCGCCTTCGGGCGGTGACTCATTCCCAGTGGAAGCGGTACAGACGACGATGTACGACCAGACACGCGCCCAGCAGCCCGCGGACCGGCCCTCGGGTCACGCCGGACGCCATGCCACGGGCCCGGAGCCGCTGCTCCCCTCGGACGGACGGGAGGAGATCGCGCACCGCCTCGGGCATGCCGTCAACACCTTCGCGGACAGCCCGCGCGAGGCTCTGGAGGAGGCGGAGGGGGCGTTCGACGAAGCCGCCGCCCAGTTGATGAACGCCCTCGCGGAGCGGCGGCAAGCCCTGCGTGCGGGCTGGGCGGACCTGGACCACGAGACACAGTCCACCGAACTGAGGTTCGCACTGCGGGAATACCGGGAGATCACCGCACGGCTGCTGCGCGTGTAGGAGGCCGTACAGGGCGGGGCGGGGCGGTAAATCCGAGAATCCACGGGGCCGAACACGAAATCGTGCGGGATTATTTCCGACCGCGTGGTCGAGCATGCCGTGCTACTGTCGAATCAGGTTGCAGTTGTGGTTGCCAAAAGGGTTCATTTTCCGACGGGTTGATCATCGCGGCGACACGGAGCCCACACACGGTGAGCTCCGAGCCCGTTCCCGAAGGAGAAATGACATGGCCACCGGTACTGTGAAGTGGTTCAACGCCGAAAAGGGCTTCGGCTTCATCGCGCAGGACGGCGGCGGCGCCGACGTCTTCGCCCACTACTCGAACATCGCCACCCAGGGCTTCCGCGAGCTCCAGGAAGGCCAGCAGGTGTCGTTCGACGTCGCGCAGGGCCAGAAGGGCCCGACCGCCGAGAACATCGTTCCGGCCTGACACGCTCTGACGCTTACTTCGCAGCTGGGGCCCGCACCTTGGGGTGCGGGCCCCAGCTCGCTGCATTTTCCAGGGGGTTCCCCCCCGTTGTCTTCGGTCCGTTCTTGCGATTCTCTGCGCCGTTCACCGTGCTGCGGGAATTCCTTGATACGCGCCCGCATCGAGGAAGGTTCCGTATGAACCGAGTACGTCCGTCACGCAGTTCACGCACGACCCGCACCACCCGCACCACGCCCACCACCCGCGCCTACGACCGTTTCGAGGGCCCCGCCGCAGGCCGCTCCGGCACCCGGCGCCGTCCCACGGCCGGGCCCAAGGGCAACGGTGGCCGCCGGCCCGCCGCGCCCGGAGGCGAGTTCGCGCTGCCGAAGACGGTCACGCCCGCGCTGCCCGCCGTCGAGTCGTTCGCCGAACTCGCCATGCCGGCACCGTTGTCGGCCGCGCTCGGCCACGAGGGTGTGACCGTGCCGTTCCCGATCCAGGCGGCGACCCTGCCGAACTCCCTGGCCGGCCGTGACGTACTCGGTCGCGGCCGCACGGGTTCGGGCAAGACCCTCGCCTTCGGCCTGCCGGTGCTGGCCCGTACGGCGGGGCGCCGCGCCGAGCCTCGGCAGCCGCTCGCCCTGATCCTGGTGCCCACCCGCGAGCTCGCCCAGCAGGTCACCGACGCGCTCACCCCGTACGCCCGCGCCGTACGGCTGCGCCTGGCCACCGTGGTCGGCGGGATGTCGATCGGCCGGCAGGCGAACGCGCTGCGGGCCGGGGCGGAAGTCGTCGTGGCGACACCGGGACGGCTCAAGGACCTCATCGACCGAGGCGCATGCCGACTGGACGACGTCGCCGTCACCGTTCTGGACGAGGCGGACCAGATGACCGACATGGGGTTCATGCCCCAGGTCACCGCGCTGCTCGACCAGGTGCGACCCGGTGGCCAGCGGATGCTCTTCTCAGCCACCCTGGACCGCAACGTCGACCTGCTGGTCCGCCGCTACCTGACCGACCCGGTGGTCCATTCCGTCGACCCGTCGGCCGGCGCCGTCAGCACGATGGAGCACCACGTCCTCCATGTGCACGAGACGGACAAAGACCGCACGACGACCGAGATCGCGGCACGGGACGGCCAGGTGATCATGTTCCTGGACACCAAGCACGCGGTGGACCGGCTGACCAGGCACCTCCTGGACAGCGGTGTCCGCGCCGCCGCCCTGCACGGCGGCAGGTCCCAGCCCCAGCGCACCCGGACCCTGGCCCAGTTCAAGGACGGCCACGTCACGGTGCTGGTCGCCACCAACGTCGCGGCACGCGGCATCCACATCGACGACCTCGACCTCGTCGTCAACATCGACCCGCCCGGCGACCACAAGGACTACCTGCACCGGGGCGGCCGTACGGCCCGCGCCGGCGCGTCCGGTCGAGTCGTCACCCTGGTCACTCCCCGCCAACGCCGCGGCATGAGCCGGCTGATGGCCTCGGCCGGCATCACCCCGACGACCACCGCGGTGCGCTCGGGCGAGGAAGCGCTCAGCCGTATCACCGGCGCCCAGGCCCCTTCCGGTGTCCCGGTGGTCATCACCGCGCCGACCGCGCAACCGTCCCGCCGGGGCGAGACCGGGGCACCGGCCTCACCCCGGGGCCGACGAGGCCGCACCGCTCGGGGCCGGTCCGCGGTCAAGCGTCGCGCCGCGTGATGTGTCGGCCGGCCGCGGGACATGCCGGCGGGCCGCCGTCGCCCCCGGGGCCGTCCGGAGCCGCCTCGATCTCGACCCGAACGTCCACTCGTACCGCAGGAGGCAGTCGTGACACCGGTTCAGGCACATCGAAGCTCCATCGCTCCCCAGTTCACGCACAGGGCCGGCCACCGGGACACGACCGAGCTGCGGGTCGGTGACGACATGACCGTCGAGGTCGCCCTGTCCGTCATGGCCGGTGCCGGTGTGGAGCACCTGCTCCTGTGCGACGGGGACGACGAGAGCACCGGCCGCGTCTCCCGGGCCGAACTCGTCGTGCACCGCGGCAGCTCCGCCTATACGGACCGCGTCCGCCTGCGGGACGTCCTCGGCGGACCATTCGCCTGCCCGATCGTCAGCCCCTCCTCCTTCTCCCAGTGAGGCATCATGCGCTGTGTCATCGCCCAATACCCGTTCGAACTGACCAGGGTCGGAGTGCTCGCCTCGATGGCGGGCGTCAGTCCCGAGATCGTCACCGGTGACTCGGTGACCATCGGCCGCCGCCGGTATCCCGTCAAGCAGGTCGGTGAGGTCATCACCCGACAGGACCGTCGCGACTTCAGCGGCGGTGAGGTGGTCCGGGCCATGGTCCGCCTCGGCTTCACCTGCCATGCCGGCCCTCGGGCCGCGCGGCCCCCGGCCCCGGCAGCCCTCAGCCCCCTCCAGGCCGCCTCGGCACTGCTCGGTGGCCCGGACCCGCAGAACGCGTGACGCCAGGCGGCGGGAGCACTCGGCCGCCGCCCGGACGGTGCGCGCCCGGGGTGACCTGAACGGTGGTACCCGCCCGGCCTCGACGCGTCCTGCCGACCCGGCAGACCCGTGACGTGGACGCGCTCCTGTGACCTCTCCCGCCTGCCACTCACGCCCACCATTCACGCCTGCCGTCCACGCCTGCCGTCCACGCCTGCCGTCCACGCCTGCCGTCCACGCCTGCCATTCACGCCGGGCTGATCACCGGAGCTGATCACCAGGGCTGTTCACCGGGCTCCTCACCGCGCCCCCATGGGCTCGCGTGGCGCCGGGGCCCGTTCGTCCGGTGTCGGGAAGAGGCCCGGGACCTGCGGCGACTGCCGGAGTAGGGTGGTGAGCACGGCCCGTCTCGTACGGGCACGTAGAAATCCGAGGTCGCCATGCCGTCGATCGAAACACCCTCGGACGGCCACGCCGAGGTCCGTGTCGTCGCCGCCTCACCCGAAGTCGCCCGTCGGGTGGCGGAGGTTCTCCGCCGCTGCTTCGACTCCACCGAGCAGCGCAGCTACCCCGCCGGCCCCGACGGAGGAACCCGCCTCGACCTCACCGTGGACACCACCCACGCGGCGGAACCCGTCCGATCGTGGCTGGAGACCAGCCGGTCCACGGGAGACGCCCGACACACGGAGGACGGCCGGTCCACGGAAGACGGAGACAGCCACCCGCGCCGGTGAAGGGCGTGCACCGACGGGCTCGACGGAGGTCAGGGCGCTGCGACCGGCGTGCCCGGCAAGTACGCTGCCGGCCGCGCGGAGCAATATCTGTATCCGCGAAGTAAGAAATAGGAACGACACACAACGAGCATTCCTCGAACGCCGACACCGGTGGAATTTATTGACCGAAGAGGGCCGCTCAGGCCGTGCTAACGTCTTTTTCAGTTGCAGGTGTGGTTGCCAGAAGGTTTATTTCCGACGGGTCAATCAGCACGGCGACACGGAATCCGCACAGGGCGGATTCCTGGCATCGTCCCGAAGGAGAAAAACATGGCTACTGGCACCGTGAAGTGGTTCAACGCGGAAAAGGGCTTCGGCTTCATCGAGCAGGACGGCGGCGGCGCCGACGTCTTCGCCCACTACTCGAACATCGCCACCCAGGGCTTCCGCGAACTGCTGGAAGGCCAGAAGGTGTCGTTCGACATCGCGCAGGGCCAGAAGGGCCCGACGGCCGAGAACATCGTTCCCGCCTGATCTGACACCGGCGACAACGCACACTTCGCAGCTGGGACTCTCACCCCCTTGGGGTGCGGGTCCCAGCTTGCTGTGTTTCAGGGGGCGCCACGCCACCTCCTGCGCGACGGCGACGATCTCCTGTGCGACGGCGACGATCTCCTGTGCGACGGCGACGATCAACGCACCGGCCCGCCCCTCGGCCCCGTCACCGACGGAGAGCACGGCCGGGCCCCGGGCCCCGGGCGCCCTCGCCCTGTCCCCCTGATCCGCCTCGGCGTGCCGGCCTCACCGGCCTCACCGACCACGCCTGCCCCCCGCCACGCGGGTCTCCCACGACGACCTACCGGTCGACGTTCTCCCAGATCACAGGCTATCTACCTCCCCCAACGAGTGAAATCTACCTTTGCCACAGTAGACATTGGGCGCTGGCTCAGTTAGTGTTTCCTCGTCAACACGAGTCGAGCGAACCCGGCAGACACGAACTGGCGGGGTGCAGTACACGCAGTACATGCAGTACGCAGGGCCTTACGGCCCTGGAGCGAGTGGTTGGTTCACAGGAAGGACGGAGGACGCAGACGCCATCAGGATCGCCCGGCCCGTCAAGTACCCGGCCGGGTACCGCAAGACCCCGGATTGGAAGGTGGTCCCCGGTCACGCAACCGCGATCCCCGCACCCCCCCTTCAGCAGGGCTGGGTAGCGGAAGCAGAAGGTCGGCAGAGCATCACGGCCGACGGATGGTGTTGAATTTCCTTCGGGGCCCTGGTGCCGTACGGCATCAGGGCCCCTCGACGCGTTGCACAAAGAGGTGACATGACAGCAGATAACCCCCTCAGTGATCGTCTGGACGACGACGACTACCCCGCATACACCATGGGGCGGGCCGCCGAGATGCTCGGCACCACCCCGGCCTTCCTCCGAGCCCTCGGTGAGGCTCGTCTGATCACTCCGCTGCGCTCGGAGGGCGGACACCGCCGGTACTCCCGCTACCAACTGCGGATCGCGGCGCGCGCCCGCGAGCTCGTCGACCGGGGCACCCCGATCGAGGCTGCCTGCCGCATCGTCATCCTTGAGGACCAGCTCGAGGAAGCCCAGCGGATCAACGCCGAGTACCGCCGGCGCGCCGAACACGATGCTTCCGCCTCTCCCCTTCCCGGTGCCGGCTGAGCACAGCGGCACGCGCCGACCGGTGACAGCAGATCGTGCGCCGCGGCTGACCCCTCCCCCGGCTGCGGGCTGGGGCGCTTCCGCGGGCGAGGCGATTCTGACGCCGACGGAGATCACCAATCGCCCGGCGTGTCCCCTGCGCGTCGCCCTACGTGCCCTGTGCGGCCGCGGACTGCGCCACCGAGTCGCCCCGCGCTTGGCTCGCCCTGGCGCCCTGCCCCCTAGGAGTACCTGGGAGCCCGCGCCCTGAAGTCGGCCTCGACGCGATTGGACAAGCCGCTGCGCACCGGGTTCGACAAGGCCTGGAGCGCGGTCGTCGACTCGAACGTGACCATGCTTGCTTGGCGATCGCGTCCTTGGCGGCCTGCACGCGGGCCGTCTCCGCCGCGGTCTGCCTCGCGCTGTTGTCCGCGGCGACGGACTGCGCGTCGGCCTGTCGGCTCAAGGTGGCCGTTTGTATCTGCGCCTGCCGGCCCGTGGGGATGTCCGCGAGGAGGGTCGAGCCGCTCGCCGTCGTCTCGGCGTCGTCCGCCCTCTGGCCGCTGTTGCTCTGACCGACGCCCACCACGGCGCCGACCGTGGTGACCGCGGCGGCAGAGGCCACCGCCAATTCCCGGACCAAGTTCCCGCTCACACGTTGTCCTTCCGGCTTCGTCGGATGAAGAGGTTGCGAGGGTTGCGCTTCGCGGGGTTAAGACGGTTGATCGGGCGGGGTGGTGGCAACACGTCGAAGGGCCGCGCGGACGGAACAGGAGGAACAGGAGAAAAAGGAGAAACGGAGAAGTGCAGGCGCCAAGGGCGGCTCATTTACGGCGAACTCACCTCACGGACCCGGCATCTCCACTAAAATCGGGCGACTTCGGTGGATCCGCGAATTGGGCACATGTGGCGCGCAAAACGGATCATCCATGTGCCCGGCGGACCAGGGAGACCCTCAGGTGAACCCGTACAACTCTGCGCCCGCGCAGCCCTCCCCGGCGCCTCCGTCGTCCCCGGCCAGACCTTGGTGGCGGACGACCCGCGCCGCGCTGGGGATCCTCGCCTTGGTCGCCTTCGTCGGCGCGTTCAGTTTCCCTCTCGGGTTTCTCGCGCTGATCGCTGCTGTCGTCCTGATGTGGGTGCTGCCGCCGTGGCGCTGGTTCGCCAAGCTGGGTGCGAGCATCGGGGCCCTGTTCCTGCTGACGATCGGCTCGGGCCTGGGCGGACAGCTGGACGACGCCGACCAGGCAGGCGCCCGGAACGACGCCAAGTCCGTGGCGGAAGCGTCCGGTACGCCGAGCCCGAAGGCGTCCCCGAGCCCGGCCGCCGAGCCCGAGGTGCCCAACTACCGGGGCAAGCCTCTCGACGATGCGGAGGCCGACGCCCGCGACTCCGGATACACCACCGGCCGCCACGACGCGTCCGCCGAGGACCGTTCGATCGTCCTGCGGTCCGGCTGGGTGGTGTGCTTCCAGAAGGCCGACCACGACGACGGACGCAAGCTGATCGACTTCGCCGCCGTCAAGCGGGGCGAGCCCTGCCCCAAGAAGGACGGCGCCAAGATCCCCTGGCCTACGATGCCGGATCTGCTGGAACGGACGTGGCGCGACTCCGTGACGGTGCTGACGGATCTGGGGGTCGATGAGGACGCGATCGACGCCGAGGCGTACTACCTGAACGACGATCTGGCCGAGGGGGATCACGACACCTGGCTCGTGTGTGAGCAGGACCCGGAGGAGGGCGCGGACATCACCGCAGAGGTGACCCTCGGGCTCGCGCACCCCGAGGTCGGCTGCTCCACGGACGGGCCCTACCTCGGAGACAAGGACGACGACGGCCGCCCGGACTACCGCGACCGCACGGACGACCGTGACCACACGGACGCTCGCGACACCGGTTCGAGCGGCGGGAGCGGCACCACCGGCGGGTCGTCCACGAGCGGTGGATCGTCGTCGACCGGCGGATCGTCGACCGGCGGGGGCGGCGCACCGGTCGTGCACCCGGGGTCGTTCTGCTCGCCCCCAGGTGCCACCGGCGTGACCAGCGCGGGTACCCCCATGGTGTGCGGGCCCGGCTCCGACGGACGCAACCGTTGGCGTTCGGCGTGAAGGCACAGGCCATCGAAGGCGCGAGGGCGGGCCGGTCTGCCGGAAGTCTCGGCCTCCGGCAGACCGGCCCGCCGGCTCGTGCGGGTGCTGCGCTAGGCGGCGTCGTGGACCGTGCCGGTGAGTTCCGGGCCCTCTGTCGGGGCTCCCTCGGGGTCGTAGGTCCACAGGTGCCACCTGAGTGACTCCGTGTCCTCGCTCAGGTGGTCGGGGGTCGTGGGCACGGAGACGTCGATGCTCAGGTCGCCCGCGGGGATCTCGGACATGAGGATCGCGCCGTCCGGGAGGGCGGACAGGGGGCGCTCGGGGTCCGGCGCGACCTGGAAGGTCTCGTCCAGCCAGGTCGCGGGGACGTCCTTGGTGGAGAGTTCGGTGCCGGCGGTGACGGGCAGCAGTTGCACGTCCGTCCACATGGTGACGTCGGCGACCGCGGAGAGGCTGATCCGCCAGACCAGCGGCTGTCCCTCGGTGACCCGGTCGGCGACCGGTGTCACGGTCACCGTGGGCTGGGGATCGTCGTTGCGCGCGGTGACGCCGCCCAGGTAGGAGCCGACCACGGCGCCGCGTACGGCCTTGACGGCCACCCGGTGGGGATCGTCGGAGCCGTAGCGGGTGTTGCCCTCGACCGTCACCGGTACGTCGACGCGGGTGCCCGCGCGGACCGTCACCGTGCGCGCCACCGGCCGGTCGCCGCCCGGCTCCTCCACGAACAGCCGGACCTCGCCGCTGCCCGACCCGGAGACCTCGACCGGCACCTGGTAGGTGCGTGTGCCGGAGTCGCCCTCCTCGACGGTCAGGTGGCCGACGTCCACGCGCGCCGGCCGCGCGGGCTCGACGGCCGGGGTGCCGGGGCGCCAGCCGTGGGCGTCCACCAGCCAGGCCGTGCCGGACCCGGTGCGCGGGGTCAGGTGCAGCGTCTTGACGTGGCCGAGGTCAAGGCGCTTCCGGGCCTCTGCTGAGAGCGGTACGCGGACCTCGCGCGCCCAGTAGGAGGAGGTGCGGGAGGTGCCCGGCAGGCCGTCGACGCGAACCCGGCCGAGGGCGGCCCGCCTGCCGGAGGTGTCGGTGAGGGCGACGTCCAGGTCCGTGCCGGTGGTGTTCGGCGGGACGATCACGCGCAGGCTCAACGCCTTCGCGCCGGACAGGGAGACCGGGCGGGCGGGGCTGAGTCCGGTGGTGGTGCCGGCGCTGTTCCAGTTCATGGCCAGCGCGTACCGGTCCGGCTCCTTGCCGGGGGACACCCCGCGCCACTGGGCGAAGTGGGGGGAAGCGGTCCTGAGGTCGGGGTCCAGGCAGGAGACGCCCGGGTCCGGGTCCACCTGGGCGCACAGCCTGCCGCCGCCGCTGACCGTGGCGGAGGGTGCGGGGAGGAACGCCCCCGCGCGGGCGGCGCCGACGGCGTGGGTGGCGACGCGGGCGGGCCCGGCGGAGGCGGCCCGTACGGGGGAACCGTCGAGCAGCGGGCGGGCCCGGTCGTCACCGGCGACGAACAGCCGCGCCGCGGCGGCTATGTACGTCGAGCCCGCCTTCTGCTGCTGCTCGGCGGTGAGCCGGGTGGCGGTGCCGGGCGAGCACAGCGGGTCGTGCTCGTCGCCGCCGTACAGGAAGTCGTCGTTCGCCGGGGCCGTGGCCTGGCCGGGGGTCCACTCGCTGTTGAAGTAGTTGTGGTTCGCGCCGGTCATGTAGACGGCGCTGTGCAGGGCCTTGCCGCGGCTGACGCCTCGGGTGCCGTCGACGTAGAGCTCGCCCTGGAGGTCGATGACGTCTCCGTCGCAGCCCGGCAGGAGCGTCACGGACGGCACGTCGGGTGCGGGGTTCTGGCCGAAGATCGTGGGGCCTATGAGGACGGTTCCGCGTATCGTCCAGCGGGTTTCGCCGTGGTAGCCGTCCTGGTCGGCGGGCGGCGGGGTGAGGCTGTCCAGCGCGGCCCGGTCGGCGCCCTCGCCGCCACGTGAGTGGCCCACCAGCAGCACCCGGCCGAGGTCGGCGCGGGGCGCCCGCCGTACGGCCTCGGGGGCCTCGGACGGGTCGGCGGCCCAGTCCGCCCAGTGCGCGAGGTGCAGCCGTATCAGCGAGGAGCGGGCCTGGGCGCCGGCGTCGGTGGCCTGCCAGTCCTGGGCGTTGACGGAGTTGGCGGATATCGAGACCGCCACATAGCCCTGGGAGGCGAGGAGTCGCTGGTCGTGCTGGTAACCGCGGTAGCTCGGCACCGACTCGTAGTCGGTCGGGCAGGGCCACTCCAGGGTCAGGTCGTCGCCCTTGAAGCAGGTGGCGTGGCGCCCGTGGAGGAACAGGGCCAGCGGGCGACTGCCCGGGGCGTCCTCCGGCGCGACGACCGCGGCCTTCATCTCCACGTCGGTGTCGTAGCCGGGGAGACGGACCGAGGGCAGGGTGTACTCGCCGCTGGTCGTGCGGAACGGGCCTGGCACGCCGGGGTCGACCTTGTGCACGGTCGCCGTCCGTGGCGGGCGCGAGGGATCCGGCGAGCTGTCCAGCTCGCGGCGCGCACGGGCGTCGGCCTTCGCTCCGGCCGCGTCCAGCCGACGTCCCGCGGCCTCGACCCGCAGGTCGTCCGTCCTGCCGAGGCGCACCCCGTCGAGCGGAAGCCGGAAGGTGCGTCCGTCGGCGGCGGGTCTCGGGGTGCCCAACAGGCGTTCCCCGCTGCGGAATTCGACCTGGGCGTCACCCACCGGCACCTTCTCGGGCGAGCGCCACACGAGCTCGGCGGAGTCCCCGGAGCCGGTGGTCAGCCAGCCCTCGGGAAGTCCTGGGGACGCGGGGGCGGACGTCCGCCCGGCCCCCGGTTGCGGCGAGGCCTGCGCCGTCACCGGCGAGGCAGTCGCCAGCGCGAGGGCCGCTGCCACAGCGGCCGTCACGCGCGAGACACGTTTCACTTCTTGCTCCTCCTCGTGGTCAGTGCCCCGGGGCCCCCACGGGTCCCGGGCTCCCCCGACGCACCAAAAGGAGCACATTCGATCACCCAGTTCCACCCCGTTTACCCAACAAGGCACTTGCGATCAGGCGGAGTTGGGCGAATACACGTCAACTGGCGTGCAGACGAAGGCTGTTCAGAGGTCCGCGCCTGCGCCGGCGGACGCGGACCGCGGGGCGGGCGTTCGCTGGGGACGGTGCCGAAGAGGAGGCTGGACGCCGTCGGGCGCCGAGGGGCCGGGCGGCGGCCCGGACGGCCGCGTCGGTGGCGGACCCAGGCCGGCGAGGACAGCGCGAAGGCGACTGATGGCCGGTCGTCCTGCCGGACGGCGTCGAGTCGCTCCGCTGTGACGGCGTGTCATGTCGCGTGCGAGGATGTCGGCCGTGACCGGATCTTCGTCCTTGCCCGGACCTGGTGCCGAGGACAGTCCTCGTGACCGGGGACTGGGTCCCCGCGCCGCCGCCGTGCTCGTGTTCGGGTCCTCGGCCGCGGTCCTGGTCGTCGAGATCGTCGCTCTGCGGCTGCTGGCGCCCTATCTCGGTCTCACCCTGGAGACCAGCACCCTGGTGATCGGCATCGCCCTCACGGCGATCGCCGTCGGCTCCTGGCTTGGCGGGCGCCTCGCCGACCAGGTGGATCCACGGCGGCTCATCGGCCCCTCGCTCGGGGTGTCGGGAGCGGTCGTGGCGCTCACCCCCGCCGTACTGCGCACCGCCGCGGAGTGGGCACCGGCGTTGCTGCTGCTGACCGCGTCGTCGGCGATCCTCGTGCCGGGCGCGCTGCTCTCCGCGGTGACACCGATCGTGACGAAGCTACGGCTGACCAGTCTCGCCGAGACCGGGACGGTCGTCGGCCGGCTGTCGGGCGTCGGCACCGTCGGCGCCATCGTCGGCACCGTCCTCACCGGCTTCGTCCTCGTGTCGCGGTTGCCGGTCAGCGGGATCCTGATCGGCCTCGGCACCCTGCTGGTGGTCGGCTCGGCGGTGGTCGAGTGGCGAACCCGGCGGTGGAGGGGGCGAGTCACCCCCGCGCTGGCCCTCGCGGTCGTCGCCGGCGGCCTCGGCACGGCGGTCGCGCCCGGCGGCTGCGACGCGGAGACCAGGTACCACTGTGCCCGGGTCGTCGCGGACCCCGACCGGGACAGCGGCCGCACGCTCGTGCTGGACGGCCTGCAGCACTCCTACGTCGACGTCGACGATCCGACGTTCCTGGAGTTCGCGTACGTGCGCGCCATCGCGTCGGCCGTCGACACCGCCTTCCCCGAACGTGAGCCCCTGACCGCGCACCACCTGGGCGGCGGCGGACTCACCCTCCCCCGCTACCTCGCCGCCACGCGGCCCGGGACGCGCAGCCTCGTGTCCGAGATCGACAGCGGGGTCGTACGCATCGACCGCGAGCGGCTCGGGTTGCGACAGGGCGCCGGGATCGACGTACGCGTCGAGGACGGCAGGCTCGGCCTGCGGGCGCTGGCCGCCGACAGCCGGGACCTCGTCGTCGGGGACGCCTTCGGGGGCGTCAGCGTGCCGTGGCACCTCACGACGGTGGAGGCGATGGCCGACGTACGGCGGGTGCTCGTCCCGGGCGGCCTGTACGTCGCCAACCTCATCGACCACGGCGGGATGGACTTCGCGCGTGCCGAAGTGTCCACCCTGGACGAGACCTTCGAGCACGTCGCCGTCATGGGCGAGCCCGCCGACATCGGCCTCGACAGGGCCGCGAATTCCGAGGGCGGCAACCTGGTGGTGCTCGCCTCCGACCGCCCTCTCGACCTGCGCGCGACGCAGAAGGCGCTGGACGCCCGGCGAACCGGCTGGCGGACCACCACCGGTGACGACCTCACCTCCTGGATCGACGGCGCCCACCCCCTCACCGACGACTACGCCCCCGTCGACCAGCTCCTCCAGCCGTCCACCACACGACGCGGCGACTGATCACTGAGAGATGGCCGACTGAAGTACCCAGGCACGAACACCAATGGGGGGAGCCCTGTGTCACGTCGAGCCGTGGTCCTGGAGAAGGAGCTTCCTCTCCGTATCGAACGGCCGTTTCTTCTCTGGTCCTACGAGGTGTCCCATCGCCGACTCGTGCTGCGGTCGCGACCGGGAGCCGGAGCGACGGGTGGAGCGGTGGGCGGGGCGGTGAAGGTCGAGTTCCTGAACGTGCTGGGCATGAAGGTGAAGTCCCAGTACTCCCAGCTCCTGATCTCCCCCGCGCCCGCCCCCGGTACGGCCGCCGCCGTCGACATCGACGCGTTCGTCAGCGTCCCGGACCGGCATCGGTCCAAAATCACCACGCTGCTCGTGTCCGACGGGGCGGAAGACGGATTCGTCATCTGCGGCGCGCTCCGCGTCCGCGAGAGCTGACGGGACGCGTCTACCGCGCCTACCGCGCCTACAGGCCGATCGGGTTAAGGTACGTCGCCGGGCGCGTGGCGGCGTCCTGCTTGAGGATCTGGCCGCCGAACGGCCACGTCAGGGTGAAGTGCTCCGTCTCGTTCGGCGGCGTGACCAGGAACTTCGACGGGACGAACTTCTCCGCCCGCGGCGTGGACGCGGCCACCGGGAGCAGCGTGATGCTGAAGTCCACCGTGTCGCCCTTCTCCAGGGTCATCTTCGGGGGCTTCTGGGAGGAGCGCACCAACGACCAGGTGCCGTCGGTCGTCTGGGCACCGACCATGTCGACCCCGGCGAAGCCGGACAGCGTGCAGGTGCGCTCACTCCGGTTGGTGAACCAGATGTAGGCCTGGGTCTGCTTCTCGGTCTGGTCCATCTCCGGCTTCGCACCGTCCCCCAGTGCGAAGCCGGCCTTGAGGTCGGCGGTGTGACAGCGGGTCGGCGCAGCCTGGGCGGCGGAGGCCGGTGCGGCGGCAGCGGCGGTGCCGACGACGACGATCGCCGCCAGGGTCATGGCGGTCAGCTTGCTCTTCATGGACTGTCGGGTTCCCCTCGCATACGAAGCGGCGCGCAAGGTCGGTGCGCGCCTGCCCCCCTGTAGATGCGGGCCGCACGCAAGAGGTTCGGTGAGGGCAGGGAATCTGTGCGACGATCACCCGGGTTGACTCAATTCCAGTCATCTACATGTGAGTTGACGCCTCAAGGCGTACCTCCGCCCACACCGTCTTGCCCACCGGGCGTCGAGGCTCCGATCCCCAGCGCGCGGCCAGGACGTCCACCAGCAGCAGCCCTCGGCCGGACTCGCCCTCGGGGTACGACGAGGGCGAGGCCGTGCGTGGTCGCTTCGCGGAGGCGGCGTCGGCGACCTCGATACGGACCAGGCCCGCCGCCAGGTCGAGGGCAAGCCGGAGACCGAAGTCCCGTCCGGGGACCCGGCCGTGCCGTACGGCGTTGGCGGCGAGTTCGGCGACGACGAGAGCGACGCTGCACGACACGTCGGACGCGGCCGGGTAGCCCCACTCCTCCATGCGCCTGACGGCGAGGTGCCGGGCAAGCCGCGCACCTCGCGGGGAGGAGACGAACCGCTGGGCGACCACGGGGAGTCCTGGTTCGTCTGCCGGGGTGGTCGTTGCTGTCAGCACGGCTGGCCTGTCCTTGTCTGTCGAGCTGAGACTTCTCGCGGCGTACGCGATTCGTCACGTTCCGTGTCCAAGAGTCGTCCGATCGCCCTACGCTCGACAGGTGACGCAGCCTTACTTTTCAGTCCGTAAGGAACGGAAGTGACGCTTTGGCCAACGGAATTGATCCCAGCTCGTCGATGGCGGCGCTGTTCGGCGCGCGGGTGCGCAGGCTCCGCACGGCGGCCGGACTGACGCAAGCCGAGCTCGGCGACCGGACGCACGTGGTGAGCACGCGGATCACCCAGATCGAGCGGGCGTCCGGAGCGAAGCCGACGCTGGAGCTGGCGCGGGCGCTGGACGCGGCCCTCGGCGCGGACGACCTGTTGGTGGATTTGTGGCCGTACGTGTACCGGGAGGCGTTTCCGGACTGGTCGCGCAAGTTCATGGAGTACTCGGCGCGGGCGGTGGTCATCCGGCAGTACGCGGCACATGTGGTGCCGGGTCTGTTGCAGACCGAGGACTATGCGCGGGCTGTTCTCAGCTTGGACGCTCTGCTGGACGGCGAGGAACAGTTGGATGAGCGAGTCACAGCCCGTATGGGGCGGCAGGAGAGGCTGAGTTCCCCCGGGCGGCCGGAGCTGTGCGTGATCCTGGACGAGGCGGTACTGAGGCGTCCGATCGGTGGCCATGCCGTGATGCGGAAGCAGTTGGCGCGACTGCTCGACGCTGCCACGGAACGTCACATCGCTGTGCAGGCACTGCCGTTCGACCAAGGTGGGCATGAGGCCATGGGCGGCTCGCTGACGATCCTGACCCTGCCGGACGGCTCAGAAGTGGCCTACACAGAGGGTTCGGACTATGGCCAATTGATCGAGGAACCAGCCAACGTCAGCCGCTACAAGGTGATTTACGATCGGCTGCGGGCGGCAGCCCTGCCCCCGGTCATGTCAATCGACATGATCCGGTCCACGATGGAGGGCAACTACCGTGGCTCGAATCTCCCCTCTCGATCTGAACGGCGCCGCTTGGCGCAGGAGCAGTTACAGCAATCAGGCGGGGGGCGACTGCGTGGAGGTGGCCGACGGGTTCCGGGAGGCCGTCGTCCCGGTCCGTGACAGCAAGGTCCCGTACGGTCCGGCGCTGTGCTTCGAAGCCGCCTCCTGGGCTGCCTTCATAGGCGAGTTGAAGGCCGCGCACCGGCACCGCCCCTGAGGCGGCCGGGTACTGGTCGCCGTCCGTCTTCCGGGCTCACCGGGCCCTTGTCCGCGAGGGTCCGGCGGGCCACTGACCTCCCCAAAGAACCGGGGGAAAGAACTACCCGCCCACCCACCCTCCCTGGCCGCGAGGCCCGCGTCACCCGTCCGGGTGACCGGCTTGCAGGCGGAGGATGCGGACGGTTACGTTCGCCGCGACAACCGCACAAAGACTTCGGCCCCCGGCCGGGACTGGCATCCCGAACGAGGGCCTGACCGATCAGGAAGAGCACACTTCCCGATGGCTGACTCGCAGTCTAACGCGCGCCTGCGCGCCGACGCCGGAGTACCCACCTCCGGCGTGATCCACGTACGCACCCGGCTGACGGCCGACTTCACCGTGATCTCCAACTCCCTCGCCCAGCGAGGCGGCAGC
Organism: Streptomyces sp. ATCC 21386; assembly: GCF_018728545.1. Taxonomy (NCBI): domain Bacteria; kingdom Bacillati; phylum Actinomycetota; class Actinomycetes; order Kitasatosporales; family Streptomycetaceae; genus Streptomyces; species Streptomyces sp. ATCC 21386. The sequence continues at coordinate 112,256 of NZ_JAAVVL010000001.1, read as the reverse complement.
GCGGTCACGATCGGCGTCGCGACCTACATCTCCTCCCTGCCCACCGGAACCCCCGTGAGCATCACCGCCCTGTGCGCGCACTTCGACGAGGGCGAGATCCTCATCTCGCGAGCGCTCAGGGAACTGGAGGAGGCCGGATACCTGCAACGCCGCCGCGAGCGAACACCCACCGGGCAGGTCCGCACCCGGACGTACTTCTACGACGTACCCGGCGGCAAGCCCGACCCGGATCCCGGCGGATCTCCCAGGCCGCCCAAGCCTCGTCACCCCCGAAAGCAGCCCGCCGAGGCCACGCCCGCACCCGCGTCCGCGTCCGGGGCCGTGCGGGACACAGTGGAGACGCCCGTACAGGCGGAGGAGAAGACGGACCAGGCAGCGGAGCCGGAAACACAGACCGAGACCGAGACCGAGTCCAAGCCAGAGGCACCGGCTCCGCTCTCCGACGCCGACCCCCGAGCCATCGCCGTACTCGCCGGCCTCCGCCGGGTCGACCCCCGTCTCGTCCTGTCCGAGCGGGAAGCCGCCCGCCTCGCCCCTGCCGTCACCCGGTGGCTCACGGCAGGCCTCCTGCCCACCCAGATCACCGACCACCTCACCGCACGCCTCCCGGCAGACCTCCTCGTCCGCCCGGCCGGCATCCTCGCCTACCGGCTCAAGGAGACACCCCTGACCGCACCGGCACCGGCGACCGGAAGTCCCCAAACCCCAGAACGCCCGGTGATCCTGGAAATGCGGAACTGCGACGGCTGCGACCGGGGCTTCCGCTCAGCGGGACACAGCCACTGCCGGGACTGCCGCTCCCGGAACCAACTCCCCGCCACCGGCTGAGCCGGTGGCCGGGTGTGCGGTCGACCCGCAGGTGGGAGGCTTGGTGTGGCACGATGCGAAATCTGACGCCAAGAGGAGGTGGGACATGGTCGACAGGTTCACGGACGGGCTTCTGACGCCCACGGAAACGGCTTCCTACCTTCAGATTCCTCAGTCGACCCTCACCTCGTGGCTGAAGGGCAAAGCCGCTGGAGCACCACTGGTCCACCAGGTGGAGCCGGTGCGGAAAGGTCAGCCTTCGGTGCCGTTCATCGCGGTGGCCGAGGCACACGCCCTGCGTTCCCTCCGTTCTCTGGGGCTCCGCATGAGCGAGATCAGGGAGGCGGCTGCCGCCGTACGGGACGCTCTCGACACTCCCTACGGCCTCGTCTCCAAGAGAATCGCCACGGACGGGGTGGACATCTTCATCGAGCACGGCTGGGGGATCTCCGCAGTGCCCGCGACGGCCAAGTCCCCATCCACGAAGTCGTCTCCGACTATCTCCGCTACCTCACCTGGGAGCCGGGCGAGGACTTCCCCTCCAGCCTGCGGCTGAGGCAGTACCCGGACTCCGTCCCCGTAGTGATCGACCCGAGGTTCGGCCACGGTCTCCCTGTCGTGGCCGCGAACCGCGTCACGGTCCAGGCGATCACCGACCTGTGGGAGGCCGGGGAAACCGTCGAGGACATCGCCTACGACTACGACATGACGCCTGAGCAGGTGGACGCGCTCTGCCAGGCAGTGGTGCACCTTGTCGCCTGAGTCCTCCCGCGAATTCTTCCTCGACCGGAATCTCGGTCGCCGTGTGGCAGAGGGCCTGAGAGCCTGCGGGTGGACGGTTCACCGCATCGGGTCGTCTTCCCGGACGACGGCCAGGACATCCCGGACGAGGAGTGGATCGCGCACGGTCTCGACCGCTCCTGGGTTCCGCTGTCGAAGGACGGACGGATCAAGACCCGCGACCTGGAGATCCGACCGGTCCTGGAACGCGAGGCAGTGCTGTTCTGTCTGGACAACCAGCAGCTTCGCAGCGCCGAGATGATCGATCGCCTCTCCATGAACCGGAACGCGATCCACCGGGCGATCGAGAAGGGCGGGCCGGCGGCCTACGCCGTGCGGCACGACCGCATCGAGCGCACCTGGCCGTGAGGGGCTGACGCAGGAACCCGGAACATTCAGGGTCGGTGTCGGGCCGATGCCCTTTCTGCCCTCGGAGTTGCCCCGAAGGGCAGGCCGGAAGAATCCGCTCCGGCGAAGCAACCCCTTTCCCCGTAGATCCGTTTTAACAGTCGACCGAGTCACATTCTGTCGACTTCCGGAGGGTGAAGAATTTCCATGAAAGACATCACCAAGCGGGCGGCCCTGGCCGCGACGACGACCCTGGCACTGACGGCCTCCCTGACCGCCCTCACCGCGACGAACGCGTTCGCGATCAATGAGGTCGGCTGTGGCCGGAGCGACTTCGTGCAGGTCACCTACCACCAGCCCGGTCGCTCCGACACCAACGTGTGCTTCGCCAACGCCGGAACGGCTCCCCTGCCCGGCAACTCGTGGATCACCCGCATCTCGACCGGAAACAACCGCGTCCAGTGGTTCGGGGACGCGGCATGGCAGCCCGCCAACGGAATCAACAAGTGGAACGTGATGACCTGGCCGAATCACCCCGGCGGGGTGAGCGCTTCCTGGATCAAGATCCTCTGAAACGCACGGCAATTACCCGAGTGCAGGCCCGGCGAGCACGAAAAGCCCGGCCGGTGACCACAATTCTGAAAGGCGTCGAATTCCATGAGAAACATCGCCAAGCGGGCGGCTCTGGCCGCGACGACGACCCTGGCCCTGACCGCCTCCCTGACCGCCGTCACGGCCACGGAGGCGTTCGCGATCAACACGGTGCCGTGCGGCCCTAGCGAATTCCTGCGGATCACGGTCCACACGACCGACTCCGGCGGCCCCTACGACTGGTGTGTCGCCAACGCCGGCACGTGGGACATGTCGGGCGCCAACATGTGGCTGCACCGGATCTCCACCGGCAACAACCGCGTCCAGTGGTACGGCGACGGAAGGTGGCAGCCCGACACACCGATCGCGAAGAACACCGTCTACACCTTCTCGAACCACCCGGGCGGCGTGCGGATGGACAAGTTCAGGATCCTCTGAACCACCGGCACCGACGGGACGGCGATCCTGCCCGCACTGACCCGGTTGCCGTCCCGCTCGACCCGTGGCCCTCGCCTCCGGCCCATACGCCTCACTACGATCAGCGGCCATGGACTGGCTGGAGCGTGTCGCGAAGCTGAGGCAGTGGACCAGGAACGGGACGCGCGCTCCGCACAAGCCGCTGCTGCTTCTGCACGCCCTCGGCCGGTTCCAGCAGGACCCCGACGGCGAACTTCGGTACAGCGCGGTCGAGGAGGATCTCCAACGTCTGCTGATCGAGTACGGCCCGCCCCACAGGACCTCACCCGCCTACCCGTTCCACCACCTGGTCAGTGACGGCGTCTGGGAGGTCCGTACGGATCGCGGCCCCGGCAGTCCCGGGAGCGGGGTGCGCGACCTCCGGGAGACGGGCGCCACCGGTCGGCTCTCGGCGGAATTCGGCGCCGCGTTGCGCAGCGAGCCGGAACTGCTGCCGCGCGTCACGCGGTTGCTGCTGGATCGGCACTTCCCGCCCTCCGTCCACGGGGAGTTGTGCGAAGCCGTCGGCCTGGAACTGGACCCGGCGGAGGCCGTCCCCCTCTCGACCGTGCGCAAGCAGCGGGACCGGCGCATGCGCGAACTGGTACTCACGGCCTACGAGTACCGGTGCGCCTTCTGCGGCTACGACGGCAGGCTCGGCCCGGTCCCGGTGGGGCTGGAGGCCGCCCATGTGCGCTGGTGGGCGCTGGGCGGACCGGACGACGTCGACAACGGGCTGTGCCTGTGCTCGCTCCACCACAAGCTCTTCGACAAAGGCGTCCTCGGAGTCGACGGCGACCACCGCGTCCTCGTCTCCCAGCACTTCGTCGGCCACAGCCCCGCCGCCCGGGAGCAGGTCATCGCCCTGGCGGGACGGGCGCTGGTGGGCCCGCAGCCGGGCGTCCGCCCCGTGGCGGCGGACCACCTCGACTGGCACATCAGCCAGGTCTTCCGCGGCACACCGCGCCCCGCCACCGGCCCCGCCACAGCCGCCTGACGGCACTCACCGACACCGCGGCCCCGCCCTTCCCCCCGGGCCGGTGTGTGCCATGGTCAGTCGGCGGATGCCATGAAGTGCAGCATCCTGCGGTTGATCTCCTCCGCGTGGTCGATCTGCGGCCCATGGCCGGTGCTGGAGATGATCTCCGCTCGGGCACCGGGGATCAGGCGTGGCACACGCTCCGCCTGCCGCTGCGGGTGCACGAGGAGGCTTCGTTTGCCCAGCACCAGATAGAGCGGGGTCCGGATGGTGGACAGCTCCTCCTCGGACAGGGGAAGCGGTGCCGGGCGGCGTATGCGGTAGGCGCGAACCGCCGTTCGGATCATCGCGCGGAGTTCCGGTACGACGAGGACCGGCTGTTCGAGCCATGCGGCCAGCCGCGGGCGGAACGCCTTGGGCGCGAAGGTCGCGAAGAGGCTGGCGAAGATCCAGACGAAGAAGCGCAGCCCCACCTTCTCCAGGCCGCCGGGATCGAGCAACGTAACCGAGGCGAGGCGACCGGGCCTGCGATGCGCCTGGTTCAGGGCGAGCCAGCCGCCGTAGGAGGAGCCGACGAGGTGGACGCGGTCGAGCCCGAGCCCGGCGAGCGTCTCGTCCAGCCACTGCGCCGCGTGCTCGGGCTGGTGGACGGGTTCGCGCTGCGCGCTGCGGCCGGGATCACCCAGGGTGTCGATCGCGTAGACCGGCCGGTCCGCGCTGAGGGCGGGGGTGTTCGGGTACCACATGGCGGAGCAGGAGCCAGCCCCGTGCACCAGGACGACGGGGGTGCGGGCTCGGGCAGCGTGGTTCTCGGCACCGTAGCGGTAGACGTGCGTGGTGCCGAAGGACGTCTCCACGTCCTCTTCCGCGAGCGCGGGCGCCCCCAGCGCGTAGACCGCGTCGCAGGCCGCGAAGTAGCGCTCCCGCCAGGCCTCGCTCACATAGCGGCCGACGTCGGTCCGGGTTCGGGCAGCCGTCTCGGGCATGGTCACCTCCGGCGTCTCGGTTTTGTGATACGAACGTACCACGAAGTTGGTACAGCTGTATCATCAAGAGGCTCCGAGGGAGCCGTGACAGGAACGACGATCGGAGAAGCGGCCGATGCCCAAGCGCGTGGACCACGCAGAACGGCGCACCGAGATCGCCGAGGCCCTGGTCCGGGTGGCCGGCCGACGCGGACTGCATGCCGTCGGGATGCGCGATGTGGCGGCCGAGGCGGGCGTATCGCTGCGGCTGGTGCAGTACTACTTCCAGACCAAGGAAAAGCTGCTGCTCTTCGGGCTCGAGCTGCTGGCGGAGAGATTCGCGGCGCGGGTCTCCGCTCGTGTACGGGCCGCCGGGAACAGTCCGGGTCCGCGCGCGATTGTCGAGGCGCTGCTGATGGCGGCGCTGCCGACGGACGACGAGAGCCGCATCTTCCACCACCTGTACACGTCGTACGCGGTTCTGGCCGTGAACGACCCGGCGCTCGCGGCCCAGCCCTTCATCAAGAACCCCGATGCCGCCGAGGACGCCCTGGCCGACCTCCTCCGGCAGGCGCAGGAAGCGGCACTGCTCGAGCCCGGCGTGGACGCACGGTTGGAGGCGGCCGGCCTGCTCGCCATGTCCGCCGGACTCGGCACCGGCATCCTCGTCGGGCAACGCAGCCCGGAGTCCGCGACCAAGGTCCTGGATCACCACCTGAACCGCATCTTCCGCACCGGTGAGGCGGTCGTGACATGAGTGACCTGAGCCCATCAACCCTGGAGCTGCGAACCGCCCGGCTGTCGCTGCGACGCCCCACCGCGGCCGACATCGACGCGATCTTCACCGTCCACCGCGATCCGCGGACCTGTACCCACAACCCGTCCGACGCGCTCGCCCGGTTCGAGGAAGCGGAGTCGCTCTACCGGCGTTGGGACGATCAGTGGCAGCGGCACGGATACGGGTACTGGGTCGTCCGTCACCACGACTCCGCCCAGCAGCTCGGATTCTGCGGAGTCAAGCCCATGGAACTGCACGGGAATTCGGTCCTGAACCTCTTCTACCGTTTCGCCGCCTCGGCCTGGGGCCAGGGCTACGCCGGTGAAGCGGCGGCCGCGGTCGCCACCTGGGCATCCCGTCACCTGCCCGACCTCCCGCTGATCGCCCGCGTCCGACCGGCCAACGTCGCTTCTCAGCGCGTGGCGATACGTGCCGGACTCAGCCGAGCACAGCATCTCGACACCGAGGGATACGACGGCTTCGACTGGATCTACCTTGCCCGGCAAGCGAACACGGCCACCTGGCACGGGAGCCCCGCGCCCGGGTGACCGCGCCGAAGGGAGCGGAGTCCCGGGCGGTGAGCCGTGGTTCGTCGTCTTCCACCGTGGTTCGTCGTCGCCTTCCGCCGTCGCCCGTCGCCCGTCGCCTTCCGCCGTCGCCCGTCGCCTTCCGCCGTCGTCCGTCGCCTTTCGCCGTCATCCTTCGTCTTTCGGGTCGGGCGCGGGGACTGGGCCTCCACGGGGTCCGGCATGACCGAGACGTGCCACGGGACCGGCCCGACGTCACGGTTTGTGGTCTTCTCGTTCAGGTGATCTTCGTCCGGTAAGGAACTTCCCGACACCTAATATCCCTTCCCGTGACAGATAGGAAGATCCGGCGAGCAGCCGATGTGGTCGTCCTCGGTGCCGGTCCGGCCGGGCTCGTGCTCGGCAATCTCCTACAGGACAGCGGGATCGACTGCGTCCTCCTGGAGCGTGCCGAGCGCGCGCACGTCCAGACGCGGGCGCGGGCCGGGTTCCTGGCCGCGCACACCGTGCGGATCCTGGAGCGGCACGGGCTGGCCGAGGGGCTGCGTCGGGACGGACAGGACCACAGCACCTGCGAGTTCCGCACGGAGGACGGCCGGTTCCGGCTGGACTACAGCGGCCTCGGGCGCGGTGAGCGGCACACGGTCTACCCCCAACAGCGCTTGGTCACCGACCTGTTGACGCGTTTCCTGGCCTCCGGCGGACGGGTCGAGTTCACCACCGAGGCCGTCGACGTCCTCGACGCCGACACGGACCGGCCCTCGGTGACCGTGCGCGACGCGGACGGGCGGCCCGGCCGGTGGCAGGCGCGGTACGTGGCGGGGTGCGACGGACGGCACGGCGTGGCCCGCCGGTCGCTGCCGGCCGGCTCCGTACGCCGTCACCACCTGGACCACGGTGTGACCTGGCTCGGACTGCTCGCAGAGGCGCCGCCCAGTCTGGACGCCGTCGGATACGCGGTGCACGAGCGGGGTTTCGCCGGGCACATGGCACGGACCCGGGAGATCACCCGGTACTACCTGCAGTGCGAGCGCGGGACCCCGGCCGACGCCTGGTCCGAGGAACGCCTCTGGGACGAGCTGGAGCTGCGGATGCGGGCGGCGGAGTACGGCCCGCTGCACCGTGGCCCCGTGGTGCAGCGGGCCGTCGTCGACCTGGAGTCCGACGTGCTCGAACCGCTGCGGCACGGTTCGCTGTTCCTGGTGGGCGACGCCGCCGGACTCATCAGCCCGTCCGCCGCGAAGGGCGCCAACCTCGCCGTCCTGGAGGCGGAGTTCCTCGCCCGCGCCCTGATCGACGCGCTCCGGCACGGCGACTCCGAAGGGCTCGACACGTACTCCGCGCGCTGCCTGCCGTACATCTGGCGTGCGCAGGAGTTCTCGCACTGGATGATCGGACTGCTGCACGGCCCGTCCGGCAACGACGGCCACGGCACGGACGGCCACGACACCGAGAGCGACGGCGACGGCGACGGCGACGGCACGGACGGCCGCGGCATGGACGGCACGCTCTCGTTCCACAACTCCCTGCGGCGCGCCCGCCTCGCGTCGCTGCGTACCTCGCGCACCCGGCAGGACTGGTTCGCCGAGCACTACGTCGGCGTATGAGCCCCTTCCTTTCTTCTTCCCCCCGCCCACCCGAATTCCGCACCCCGAATGAGGATCCCCGTAATGATCACGACGTTGTCGGGCGACAGCGACACGTCCCGCCTGCGCGCGACGGTCGGCTTCGTCAGGGAGCAGGACACCGCCGCACTGCTCCCGCTGCTGCTGCCCGGCCTCGACGGTCCCGAGCTACGGGCACTCGCGGAGCGCTGCCGCTTCTCCCATGCCGCGCTGCTCGTCTTCCCTTCCGACGAGGCGGAGTTGCGCGCCATGCTCACCGACTGCGGGCTCGGCGCGGTCCCGCCTCCGAGGCCCAGTGTCGTCGTACGCGAGCGGCTCGCGCTGCGGCATCGGCGGCCGGTGGCCGAGCTGGACATCGGCATCGTGCGCCCCTCGGTGGTCGGGGCGGACGGGGAGCACCGGACGGTCGAGGTGTTCGCGCTGACCGTGCCGCCGGGATCAGGACTGGAGACGCTGGCCGCGCACGAGCGGGAGCGGCAGCACGAGACCCACCTCGCCTTCGACGTCACGGCGCCCGACCCGCTGGTGCTGCGCGGCCTGTGCGCGACCTTCGCGCGGTACGGGGCCACCCCGGACGGCGGCGGCTACAACCCCCACGAGAACGGCACCGTCTTCTACTTCGACGCGCCCGCCGAAGCCAAGGCCGGGTACCGGCGCGTGGAGCTGTACGTCCGCGGCGACCACCGCGACGTGCTCGCCGACCACCTCTCCAAGCACCGCGCACGACAGCCGGCCGAAACGCTCCTGCGCCTGCTGACCGGGGCGTGGACCACCCAGGCGCTGACCGTCTTCGCGCAGCTCGGGGTGGCCGACGCGATGGACGGCGAGCGGGGAACCGACGTGACGGAGCTGGCGCGGGAGGTCGGCGCGCGGCCGGAGAACCTGGCGACGCTGCTGCGCTACCTGGTGATGCTGGGCGTGGTGGCGGAGGGCCGCGACGGCTTCCGGCTCACCGGGCCGGGCGCGCTGCTGCGGGCGGACGCCCCGGGGTCGATGCGGGCGCTGGCGCTGATGTACGGCGGCCCGTTCTACCGGTCCTTCGCCGGGCTCGGGCACACCGTGCGCACCGGAGAGGTCGCCTTCGAGCACCTCTTCGGCGAGAACCACTTCGACCACTTCGCCCGCGACCCCGAACTGGCGGAACTCTTCGACCGGTCCATGGCCGCCGGCTCCGCCATGTTCGACCCGCTGCCCGCGCATCCGGTGCTCACCGCCGCGGCCGAGTCGCCGGGCGGGGGCACGGTGGTCGATGTGGCGGGCGGCATCGGGGAGTTGCTGGGCCGTGTGCTCGCCGCGCACCCCCGTCTGAAGGGGGTCCTGCTGGAGCGTCCGCACGCCGTCGAGGCCGCCCGCCGCCGACTCGCGGAGGCGGGGCACGGCACGCGGTGCGCCTTCGTGGCCGGAGACTTCGCGGACGTGCCCGCGGGTGGTGACGTCTACGTCCTTTCGCGCGTGCTGCACGACTGGGACGACGAGCGCTGCCGCGAGATCCTGCGCCACTGCGCCCGCGCGATGCCCGACCACGCCGCTCTCCTCGTCGTCGAGCGCGTCCTGCCCTCCGACGGTTCGGCCTCGCTGGCCACCGCCTGGGATCTGCACATGATGTGCAACGTCGGCGGGCGCGAACGGCGCGCCGACCACTACGGCCGGCTGTTCGCCGACGCGGGCCTCGCCCTGGTGGACCGAAGCCCGCTGCCCCTGGACGGGAACGTGCTCCACGCCCGAGTGCGGTGATCTCGCGAAGGCGTTCGACAACAACGTCTTCGTCGTCGAGGACCCGCCGCCCCACGGCCGCTCACCGGGCCGCCGCCACCGCGGCGGCCGGTGTCCCCAGGAACGCGGCGAGCCGGTCGAGAGCCGCCGGAAGCGCCCAGTAGTACACCCAGGTGCCGCGCCGCTCGCAGTCGATGAGACCGGCCTGGCGCAGGAGCTTGAGGTGGTGGGAGATCGTCGGCTGCGAGAGGTCGAAGGCCGGGGTCAGCTCGCAGACGCAGACTTCGCCGGACTCCCCGCGTGCGGCGATCAGCGACAGCAGACGCAGCCGGACCGGGTCCCCCAGGGCCTTGAAGACCCTGGACAGCTCCGCCGCGCGCTCGTCGTCCAGCGGTGCGGTGGTCACGGGCGGGCAGCAGGCGGCGTCCTGCCCGATGACCTCAAGCTCTTGTTTCGACATGCCTCTATGTTGACGTTTTTCGATACAAGGCGCAAGCTTGCATCAACGGACTTCAATACAGCCAGTTCCGGGCCATGCCTGGCCCCGCATCCGAGGAGCGAGATGATGAGCGACATGACGAAGGGAACGACGAGCGAGTCCAGCGAGCTGCGGGAGAGCGTCCGCAGGCGCTACGCCGCCGCGGCCGTGAGTGTCACGGAGGGCGGCGCCGCGTGTTGCGGGCCCGAGCCGGTCGAGGTCGACGAGAACTTCGGCTCCGCCCTCTACGCCGCCGACGAGAAGGACACGTTGCCCGCCGAGGCCGTCGCCGCCTCCCTGGGTTGCGGCAACCCCATCGCCGTGGCCGAGCTGCGTGCCGGGGAGCGGGTGCTGGACCTCGGTTCCGGCGGCGGCATCGACGTCCTGCTCTCCGCCCGCCGTGTCGGCCCCACCGGCAGGGCGTACGGCCTGGACATGACCGAGGAGATGCTCGCCCTCGCCGACGCCAACGCGCGGAAGGCGGGCGCCACGAACGTGGAGTTCCTCAAGGGCACGATCGAGGCGGTCCCGCTGCCCGCGCACAGCGTCGACGTCGTCATCTCCAACTGCGTCATCAACCTGTCCGTGGACAAGCCCGCCGTCTTCGCCGAGACCTTCCGCGTCCTGCGGCCGGGCGGCCGGATCGGCGTCACGGACGTCGTCGCCGAGGACGCCCTGACGCCGGCGCAGCGGGCCGAGCGCGGGGACTACGTCGGCTGTGTCGCCGGCGCGCTGTCGTTCGCCGAGTACCGCGCGGGTCTGGAGGCGGCCGGGTTCACCGGGGTGGAGATCACCCCGACCCACCTCGTCGCCGACGGCATGCACTCCGCCGTCGTCCGCGCCACGAAGCCCGCCGAAGGCGGCACGGGGAGCACGGCGGCGACGGCCGAAGGCGGCACGGGGAGCACGGCGGCGACGGCCGAAGGCGGCACGGGGACCACCGCGGCGACGGCCGACACGTGCTGCGGGGTGACCGCCTGCTGCACGCCGGGCGAACGGTCCGCCTCCCCCACGACGACGGTGGCGGAGGCGAAGTCGGCGGCGGGGTGCGCCTGCCGAACCTGAGCCTCCGCAGTGCGGCCGGTCGGCCGTCCGGTGCGGCTCAGGGCTCCCGGCGGAGTGCTCGGAAGCTCTCCAGGGCCTCCAACAGGGCGCGGACGTCGTCGCGTGGTGTGCCGGGCTGGACGTGGGACAGGACGTCGGCCACCCGCACCGGGTCCGGTCCGGCCAGCGCCCCGGTCACCGCCGTCAGGGCGTCGGGCCCGAGGGAGGTGTGGGTCTGGAGGCCGTTCGCCGTGCACAGCGTCCCGTCGTCCCCGTCCGGGGCCCACAGGACGCGCGCGCCGGGCACGGTCCGCAGGCGGTCGGCGTCGGCGAGGGGACGCGGCGCGGCGGCGGCCGGTGCGGGCGCGAAGCCCCCGCAGGTCCAGTGGCGCTGGGAGACGGTGGTGACGCGGGGGCCCGTCCGCTCGGGCCGGGCGAAGGCGGCGAGCGCCCGCACCGCACCGCCGAGCGCCTCGGGGAGCACGGGGGACAGCAGGCCGTCCGGGCCGGGGCCCGGTGCGCCGACCTCGGCCTCGGGGACGTGGAGCAGGGTGTCCAGGCTGCCGCGGCCGGTGAGCCGGGCCGGGTCGAGGTCGGCGATCAGGGCCTCCACCTCGTAACCGGCGTGGTGCTCGTCGCGGGGCACACCGACGTTGACGCTGGTCGCGGGGGACGACGTGGCGCTCTCGCCGACGTGGTAGTAGTCGGCGGGCCAGTACAGCAGGTCGCCGGGTCCCACGTCGGCGGAGAAGGACCCGGGCAGGTAACCGGTGTAGTCGACCTTGGTGGAGACGGCCTCGTCCCACGGCCTGCGGGGCCAGAACCGCATGCGCTTGCGGCCGCGGAGCCCGAACATGAAGGTGGCGAAGCGGTCCTTGTGGACGCCGACGGGGCTGTGCTCGTAGGTGCCGTGGAACAGGGTCGTGATGGCGCCGGTCACCGGCAGGCCGACCGCTTCCCACAGGCCGGCGTAGAAGGCGCGTTCACGCGACCACAGGGCGGCGTCGAACGCGTGGAAGTCGTTGACGACGAGGGCGTACCGGGAGCCGTCGAGACGGGCGGCCAGGCGGGTGTCGTATCCGTCGAAGCCCCCGTCGTCGGCGGTCGGCAGCAGGCCGTCGGCCAGGTCGCGCTGGACCCGCTCGACCGTCAACTGCGCGTGGGGCGGCACCCGTTCCTCCGGTCCCGGGCACGAGCCGGCGTGCACAGCCGCCCGGAACACCTCCGACACCTCGAAGGGGGCGGGCGACAGACCACGGAACAGCACGGGCGACCGGTCCCAGTACCGCTCGACGAAGGTGGTCCAGTCGAACTCCGTCTCCACGGTCACCGCCACCGCCACCGCCTCCGAGGTGCTCATGCGCCGCTCTCCCGTCCGTCCACGTCCGTGTGCACGTCCGTGTCCACGTCCTTGTGCACGTCCGTGTCCACGTCCTTGTGCACGTCGACGTCCACGCCGCGCAGCGTGTACAGCTTCTCCAGCAGGGCCACGACGGCCTCGTCGTGGCCGGGGCCCGCCACGGCGCACAGGTCGCGGACCGTGGGGGTGTCGCCCTGCCGCAGGCGGTCCAGGACGCGTTCGCCGAGGGTGCCGCGCAGCGAGAAGGCGTGGCCGTCGACCGCCCAGAGCCATGCCTGCCCGTCGTCGAGGGGCATCCGGACGACGGCGGACGCCGGCCGCAGGCGGTCGTCCGGGGAGAGGCGTAGGGGTGGCCGCGCGTCCGGGGCGGGTTCCAGACCGGCGGCGCTGACCCTGCGCGCCCACACGGCGCTCAGCAGCCGGCCGAGCCGTGGCGTCGCCGTCACCTCGCGCACCAGCTCCGCCGTACCCGCCAGTTCGGGCACGTCGGGCGGGGTCGGGCCGTCGGGCGGGTACGGCAGATAGGGGACGCGCTCCTGGCCGCGCCGCGCCTGCACCAGGCCGGCCACGACGCCCGTGACCTCCGCCGTCGCCAGTCGGGGATCGCGGGGCACCAGGAGCCGCAGGGCCATGGTGCGCGGACCGAAGCTCAGGGTGTGCGGCCGGTCGGCCGGCCAGTGGAGCAGGTCGCCCGCTTCGGCGTCGAGGGCGGACCCCGAGTCCCGGGGCGTGGCCGTCACGCTGCCGCGCAGCACCCAGACCAGGGCGGAGTGCGGGGAGCCCTGGCTCTCCACGATGTTCTCGCCGAGGAGGAGCTCGGCGACGACGGGCAGGACGGGAAAGCCGACCCGCTCCCACAGGGGCGCGACCAGGGAGCGCACCCCCGCCCACAACGGCGGGTCGAGCATGAGTCCCTGCTCCACCACGAGCAGCCGGCCGCCTCCCGCCATCCGCTGGTCGAGGCGCTCGGCGTACCGCTCGGCGGTCGTGTCCCCCGGCCCGGGCAGCAGGTCACCGGGGGCCCGGATCCGGCCGTCCTCGACGTGGAAGCGGACATCGGGCAGGGCCTGGAAACGGGTCCCGGCGCGGAAGGGTCGCGCGGCCTCGACCATCGTCGTGTAGGCGCGGTCGGCGTCGACGGTGAGCGGGCCGCCCGGAGCCGGCACCACCACCGGTGTCCGCTCCCAGTGGCGGGCGGCGAAGAGGTCCCACGCGGTCCCGGTCACCCGGTGTGCGGCTGGTACCGGCGGTGCAGCCGGCCGGCGTACCGGGCGAGCGGCTCCATCCTCAGACGGCGACGACGTTCGTCCACCCGCTCGGGCTGTTCGATGGGGCACGGCTCCAGCTTCCCTTCCCGCATGCGGAACTTGGTCCCGTACAGCTGCGGCCGGCCTTCCCGGACCCGCAGCGCGTCGGTCACGTACGCCACCTGACGCCAGGGCAGATCCCCGTCGCGGGCGGCCTGTTCGATGAGCCCGAGGCACTCGTACTGGAAGTCCGCCGGCCCCTCGGCGTGCTGGAGGAGCCGGCAGGCCGCGGCAGCCGCCGCCGGGCCGACGAGGGCCCTGCCCGGCCAGCCGTGCCGTCGCACGACGTCCTCCAGCCAGCGGACGGCCGCTGCGGTCAGGGCCCGCAGTCGCTCCCCGGTCTCCTCGTCGCCGAAGCGGGAGTCGGTCCAGCGGGCCCGCAGTGCCGCGTCCACCCGGTCGATCGCCAGCAGGCGCCGCCGCACGTCGAGTGCGGGGGCGGGCCGCGCCCGCCGCTGCGAACGGATCCTCGTCGTGTCGCGGTCCCAGCTGTAGACGATCCGGCGCCCCGCCTGCGGCCAGTCGAAGGCGACCTCGCCGGTGTGCCGGTCGGTGAGCCGGACGTGCACGCCGTCCCCGTGGAGGTCACCGGGCCCGACGGCGCCGTACACGTACTCCACGGCGTCCCGCAGGGCCACGCCGAGGCCGGCCAGGTCGCGGCCGCGGTCGTCGCGGACGGTGGCCGACGGCGGCCAGTCCGGGTGCGGGGCGCCCGGTACCGGTGTGGGGGCCGGCCCGGTGCGCAGCAGCGGACCGCCCTCCACGGAACGGAAGAAGTAGGGGGCGTCCAGCACGTCGAGCTGAGCCGTCTCCTCCGGGCCGAAGACGGTGTCGGAGGGACCCGGTGTCGTCGTGGTGAGGCGGTCGGCGAGCACCTCGGTGTAGGCGGCCGTCGGCTTCAGCAGGACACGGACGTGCCGCTCACGTCCGGCGCGGACCAGGAAGGACCGGATGACGTCGTGGTGACGGGACATGAGGGTCCAGGCGTCGAACATCCCGCGCAGGAACTCCGGGAGGTAGGGCCCGTATCCGGTACGCCCCAGGGTGTCCGCGACGACCGTGCGGGTCCGGCCGCGCGCGCAGGGCCGGCTTCTGCGCACCAACCGCAGGCCGCCGTCGGGGAGTTCGGTGAAGTGGGCGACCGGTCCGTCCAGGGTGCACCAGCGCGGCTGGTCCTCCAGCCCCGGGTGGTGGTGGTCGCCGGCTTCGGTGTCGGCGACGAGTCCGGTGTCGTGGAGGCGTGGCAGCGGCGCGAGGAAGATCTCCAGGTCGACCGGGTAGAGGAGGGGTTCCGGCAGGTCGGGGCGCGTCCCGGCGAGGATGTTGCCCTCGGCCAGGTCGGTGATGCCGAAGCGGAACGCGGCGGCGGCGAGGGAGCCCGCCCGGTGCCAGAGCAGTTCGGCGCGGCGCCGGCCGAGCCGGGTCCCGTCGAGCCGTCTTCCGGGCGCCGAGCGGATCGGGCCCCACTGCGGGGGCGGCTCGATCCACTCCTGCCAGGTGTAGTCCCGGCGGTCGGGGCCGCTGCCCGCCGTGCAGCGCAGGACGGGCAGGACGACCGGTCCCGTGACGGGCGGCAGGGAGTTGAGGAGGGCGAACACGGAGTCCTCGGGGGCGAGGAAGAGCAGTTCTCCGTCCGCCGGGCGGGGCTTGTACGCGACGACGCCACCGCCGCCCAGGCTCACGCGCAGGATCCTGCCGCGACCGTTGTGGGTCTCTCCGCCCTGGGCCTCGATGCCCGTCAGGGGCGGACGCAGCGCGGGCCGGTCGAACCAGGGCCCGGTGACGTCCCGGCTCACCCGCTCCAGGAACCGGTCCAGGAACGTCGTCCAGTGGGTGTGCTGTTCGTCGGCCGCGTAGGGGACGCCGGCGGCACAGGCGGTGAACGCCTCGGCCACGAGCGGTCCGAAGAGGGCCCCGTCGGTCACGTCGAGCAGACCGGGGGCGAGCAGGGCGCCGTACTGGGAAGTGGCGTGCCCGCACCAGGCGTCGAGGGCGTCCAACACCTGCACGACGGGGGCGAATCGAGGGGAGGCGAGGGCCGCCGCAAGGACGTCCGCGTCGCCGTCGCCGGCCAGGAAGCGCTCGTGCACGAGCAGACCGTCGTCGGCGAGCCGCAGCACCGGAGGGAACAACCGGCCCGCCGTGCCCGCCCTCACCGCCGCCACGACCTTCCGGGCGGCGGCCGAGCCGAGCGGAACCGTGGGCCGCGAACCGGCGGCCGAGCCGTGCGGGCTCGTGAGCCGCGAACCGGCGGCCGAGCCGAGCGGACCAGCGAGCCGCGAACCGGCGGCCGGTGCCGCGTCCGACATGGCCGGTGCCGCGTCCCACAGCACGTCGATCACGGTTGGTGTGCCTCCCCCTGAACGGTGCCGCCCGCCGGTCGCTCGGGCGGCACCTGTGCGATGGCCGGTGATGTGGTTCGGCCGTGGCTTCCGTCAGAGGCAGTACCAGCGGACACACGTGCTGGCCGCCGCCTTCGTGCGCTGCGGGATGTCCTGCTCCAGTTCGCCGATGACGAGGTCGAGCTCCTCCTCGGCGGACGTACCGGCCTCGATGGTGGTCCGGACGTCGGCGGTCACGGTGTAGGTCATGGTGATCCTCCTGGATCGACGAGTGGTGATCGGAAGAGGGCGGAGCGCCACGGCCGGGCTAGTACCCGACCGTGTTCGGGTGCGGCAGCACTCAGACGAAGACGGCCTTGATGTCACCGCCGAAGTACCCGCTGCCGGCCCGGGCCCACGAGATGTTGGGAGCGCTGACGATGTTGCCGCCGATCGTGGTGCAGCCACCCGCGCTGCATGCCGTGCCGACGACGTAGTAGCGGCCGCTGTCGCAGCTGACCCCGACGCTCTTGCCGTCCGAGGTGCGATACGTGCTGCACACGATGTCGGCCCGGTCCGGCTGGGCCACCGCCGGAGTCGCCAGGCCGATCGCGGCCGCCGAAGCGGCGGCGCACAGGGCGGCCACCACACGTGCCCGAGTCTTCATGCCGATGCTGCCCTTCACTGAAAGTGAGGGAGAAGCCCGGTCTCGACGGTGATGATCACCCCCGTCTCGTCCGGTCGCACGGCCATGACAGCCGGTTCCCCCTCCGAACACCGCAGCGGTCGGTCGAGCCGCTGCTTCAGCACATCGTGCGGGGCGAGCCATGCCCGCCGCCATGTTTTCGATGCTCGTCGAAAACATGGGTTCCCTTCCGGCCAAGTGGCCGGGAAGCCGCCAGCACGGGGCCCGGGTCAGAAAGGCCCTCGGCGGGGGTGCGTCCGGTGGAGGACGTGGTGGGCCGCCTCGCGCAGGGCGGTCACGGTCGGTTCGTCGCGGTGGTCGGGCAGCCAGGCGAGTTCGGCCGTCGACACGCCCAGCTCGGGGCAGTGGACGTAGGTGACGCCGGTGCGCGGATAGAGGTGGCGGGCGGCGGAGGGCAGGAAGGCGATCGCCTGTTTCTGGGTGACGGCGAAGACCATGGCCTCGGTGTCCCTGATGACGGGGCCGTAGCGGACGGGCGTGCCGTCGGGGCGTGGGTTGACGGTGAGGTGGTCCCACCAGGCGCGGGGCACTTCCGGGGGCATGTCGACCACGGTGCGGTCGGCGAGGTCGGCCAGGGTGACGGTCTCCCGGCCCGCGAGGGGGTCGTCGGCGGGCAGACAGACCACCCGGGTCTCGGTGGCCAGACGCAGGGACTGGACCCCGCCGGGCAGGGGGCCGCGCAGGAACGCGGCGTCGACCTCCCCGGCGAGCAGGGCCCCGAACATGTCGACGAAGGTCAGGTTGCGGACCTCGATCTCCAGGTCGGGGTGGAGCTCGCGGAGGTGGGCGAGGACGGCATGCGCGTGGGGCATGGCCGCTTCCGCGCCGAGGCTGCCGATCAGCAGACGCCCGCGCGCCGATCCCGCGTGGCAGTCCGCTGTCCGTCGTAATCGGGCCATCGCGTCGACCACCGCCCGTGCCTCCTCGACGAGGGCCTGGCCGGCCGGCGTGAGCCGCGTGCCCCGCCCGCCGCGCGCGACGAGGGTGACACCGAGCCGCTGTTCCAGCGACCTGATCTGCTGGCTGAACGCGGGCTGGGTGACGTAGACGCGCGCCGCGGCCCGTCCGAAGTGGAGTTCCTCGGCGAGAACGAGGAGGAGCCGGAGCTGGTGCAGGCTCGGTTCTCGTGCTCCACCAGTGCCGTGACCAGGGCTCATGGAGAAAAGGTTATCGACGCGAATCCGATCCTCTTCTCATTCTCGACTTCTCCGTACCGATCATCTGCGTCACGATCACAGGAGTTGTTCCCGGGACACGAGCGGCGAGGAGCCATGTGCTTCGCATCCACTTCGGCTGGCGCGACCTGGAGAACGTACGTCTGCTTCAACAGCCTGATCCCCTCTGGGAATTGATGTGTGCCGTCTGTCGTCTACAGACGGACGAGGGGCCGTTGGAGTTCGGGCACTGGCGTCAGCGGTCCACCCACCTGCTGTCGCGGGACGCCCGCGCCGACACCGCCCTGCGCACGCTGCGCACCCTCATTCCGGCCACCGGGTACATCCCCGACTTCCTGACGCCTCCGGTCAGCGGTGAGCACCTGGACGCGGCGCTCGACAAGGTCCGCGCCACTCCCCGGGAACGGCTGGTGGCCGAACTCACCCGGCTCGCCTCGTCGCGGCCGGTGCCGGGATGGGTGCGAGGCCCGCACGAACGGCACACCTCCACCCTGCTGCTGACCGCGGACGCCCTGCGGGACTCCTTCCGGGTGCTGCTGGAACCGTACTGGCGGCAGGTGCGCACGGCGGTGGGCGACGACGTCGCCGTCCGTGCCAGGGCCGCGCTCGGCGGAGGCACCGGGGCTCTCCTCGCGGGGCTGCACCCGTTCGCCCGGTGGAATCCTCCGTATCTGGACGTCGACTATCCCGTCGAGCGGGAACTGCGCCTGGAGGGACGCGGACTGACGCTCGTGCCGTCGTACTTCTGCTGGCGCAGGCCCACCGCGCTCGCCGACCCCAACCTCGACCCGGTCCTCGTCTACCCGGTCGCGAAGCAGCCGTTCGACAACGCGCTCACCGGCGAGGAAGGGCTGGAACGGCTGCTGGGCCGGACGAGGAGCGCGGTCCTCGCCGAGGTGGCCGGTCACCGCACGCGCACGACGGCCGACGTGGCCCGGACCCTCCACCTGGCACCGGCCAGTGCGAGCTACCAGATCGGGGTCCTGCGCGGGGCGGGACTGATCGTCAGCCGCCGGGCCGGCAAACGGGTCGAGCACTCGGCGACACCGCTGGCCCACGGACTGCTGTCCGGCAGCGGGTCGCCCCTGCGGAGGGAACCGACCTTCCGCTCCGGGTAGGCGTCCGTTCGGACGGCCCGTGCGGACCTCGCCCGGCCGTCGCCCATGGCGGTGGGGCGCGCTCCGGCGGTCGTCGGGGGCGGGCGTGTGGTGGAGTGACGGCATGAGCGACAGCGAGACGATCACGGTGCCCGACCTGCTGCGGGGCTATCCCGGGGTGGCGTTCGGCGGGTACGTGGCGGGGGTGCTGGCCCGGCGTGCGGAGGCCGGGTCCGTGCGGGTGGACTTCCGGCGGCCGACGCCCGTCGAGGTGCCGGTGGGGCTCGCGCGCACCGCCGACGGCGGGGCGGTGCTGACCGGTGCGGACGGGGACCTCGCCGTGGCCGTGCCCGACGACGAGGACCTCGCGGCGCTCGGCGTACCCGCACCGCCTTCCTGGGCGGAGGCGACCGCGGCGGCCGAGGCCTATCGCGCGGCACCCCCGACGGGGTCCGTGGACTGCTTCGGATGCGGGCTCGACCGTACGCCCGACACCGGGCTCCGACTGCACTGCGGAGGCGTCCCCGGGCGGGAGGTGGTGGCCACCGCCTGGACACCCGGGGCCGCGCTCGCGGACGCCGACGGGATGCTGCCGGCGGAGTTGGTGTGGGGCGCGCTGGACTGCCCGGGGAACGCGGCGGGCCGGCTGCTCGGGACCATGCGCGAGGGTGCGGTGACCGCCTCGCTCGCCGCCCGGCTGCTGCGGCCGGTGCCGATCGCCTCGCGGCTGGTGTCGTACGCGTGGGTCGTCGCGGAGGAGGGACGCAAGCACCGGGTGGGCGCCGCCCTGGCCACGGCCGAGGGCGACCTCTGCGGCTTGTCCTCGGCCCTGTGGGTGGCTCCTCGGCAGGGCTAGGCCCTGTCGTCATATTCCCGTCGTCGCCCGGAGGGCAGGCGGGAATGTGACGACAGGGCCTAACGCCGCGGCCGCCCGGCGACTTTGCGAGGGCGGCGGCCCTCGCCGTGGGCGAGGGTTTCGGCGTCGGGGTCTGCGTTGTCGTCGGCGTCGGCGTGTTCGGCGCGCAACTGGTCGCGGGTGCGCACCAGGATCCGGCCGAGCATGTTCTTGCCGTTCCCGGTCCGGCCCCGGCCCCAGTAGTGGTCGGTGGCGGTGTCCTCGACGATCTTCTCGTCACCGGTGGACAACAAGATGGCGCGGATGTCGGCGTGCGCGCGGAACTTGGCCGCCACCGCGCGGCGCATCACGTCGTCCTTGACCCGCTCCCAGTCCCGCCGCAGCGGCCTGGACGCGTCACGGCCCAACTCCGCCGCCCGCAACGGCGTACGCGCGCGCCGGACGAGATCCGCGTGGCGGGTGCCCTTGAACTTCTGCGCCTGGAAGTAGTGCTCCGAGGTCGGCCACCAGACTCCGTCGAGGTCGAAGCCGTGATCGGAGAAGTTCGAGAAGCAGCCGTAAGGGACCTCGCCGGCACCGTAGAAATAGATCGTCACGGAACCTCGCCCCACCCGATGTCGCGGAAACCCGCAGGGTGTCAGCCATGCCCCGGCCCGGCAACCGAATTGTTCCTACGCGGCGGCGCCGGGGCTCCCGTCGGAGGGCGGAGAGGTCTCGCGGTCCGAGGCCGGCCAGACGTACGGCAGATCGTCCGGCTCGTCGGGGAAGGCCGGGGCGTAGAGGTCCGGGTCCTTGCGGAGCAGCGCCGAGCGGTGGCTGCGGTGGAAGGCGTCGTCGCCGAGCCAGGGCGGGAGTTCCCCGGCGGCGGCCAGTCGTCGCTGGTCGCGGGTCCGTGCGCCGGGGCGGAACGCGGTGAAGTCGGCGACCAGGGTGGCCGCGCAGCTGTCCTGGTGACCCTGCTCGCTCCACACCTCGCAGACCTCCAGGCCGTAGCGGACCAGTGCCTCCTCGTACCCCGCCCACATGCGGACGGCCGGATGCCGGCGCCACCCGTACCCCGGCACGATGAGGCCGCGCAGGACCTGCAGCGCCTCGACCCGCTGTTTGCCGAGCCGGCGCCGGTCCAGGACCAGCGCCGAGTCCCGGAAGTCGGGATAGGGGAGGAAGGTCTGCATGCCGTCGCCCCTCACTGCGGATCGGAGACGCTTGACGCTCAGGGGGTCCTCTCGGTCTCGGCCGTCGCGCACGGCACCGGGTACCCGCCCTCGGCGTGGTGAAGACCGTGGGCCGGGTGAGGACGGTGGGCGGGGTGGAGACCGTGGGCCGAGTGAGGACCGTGGACGGGGTGAAGACCATGGGCCGGGTGGGGGGCGTGGCCGTTGGCGGAGTGTGGCGCGTGGGTCGTGATGCCTCGGCGGCGGGCCAGGTACAGGACGACGGCCGCGTAGACGACGACCAACGGGACGTCGACGGCCAGCATCAGCCCGTCCATGTCGGCGGCCGTCTCGTCCGTCGCGAGGCCCCCGGCGAGCGCGGCCATGAAACCCATGGCGAAAACGTTGTTGAGGACGTGCAGGGCGATCGCCGCTTCGAGGCCGCCCGTGCGGACGGTCAGCAGGCCCGCGACCAGGCCGAACACCACCAGGTCGACGAAGCCCCAGGGTGTCCCCCAGCCGTGCGCGGCGGCGAAGAGCACCGCCTGCGGTGCGATCGCGACCCACGGTGAGCGGAACCAGGTTCCGACCGCCTGGGAGAGCCAGCCTCGGAAGACGTACTCCTCGGCCGCCGCCTGGAACGGTACGAGCAGGCAGACGATCGCGAGGCCGAGCAGGAACGGGGGCAGCCCGGCCCAGGTCATCTCCTGACCGCCGCCCTCGGGGTCGGGCAGGAGCAGGGATATGCCCAGGATGGCGGCGGACACCGGGAGCGCGACCGCGAGACACAGCCCCAGCCAGCGCCACCGCAGGGCACCGGTCACCGACGAGACCGTGCCGATCGGGCGGCGCTGGGTCCACCGGGCGGCCAGCAGCACCACGGGGATGCACAGGGCGAGGGAGAGCAGGGCCAGGGCGGTGTCGCCGATGCCGCCCCAGAGGACGTTGCCGTCGGCGTCGCGGGGGCGGTCGAGGACCGCGCCGACGATCTCACTGCCGGCGAACACGGCGATGGCGGCGAGGACCGCGCCACAGAGCACGACGACGGTCCCCAGCAACGGACGCCACCACCCACTCGCACCGGCCGCCAAGGCCATCCGGTGGTACGGGAGGGGAGGCCCCGGGGCGACGGGAACCGGGGCCGGATACTGCGGCAGGGTGTGCGTGGCGGCGAGGTGGGAGTTGGGGTAGGGGTACGGGTGGGGATTGCCGTGCGGCGACGGGGTCCCGGGCGCGGCAGGATGCCCGAGCGCGAACGCGCCCCCGTACCCGGGCGGGCTCACCTCGCCGACGGCGCCCCCGTACGACGGCGCACTCCCACCCGCGGCCGGGCCCGCCTGCGCGGACGGGACATCGTGCATCGGCGGAGTCCCGTCCCCGGTGGGCAGTCGTCGCGGATCGTCGTTGTCGAAGGTGTGCCTCGTCGCCATACGCAGCAGCATTCCCGACGGCGGTCGGCTGCACGTCGGCCGTGGGCACGACCCCCGTCTCCAACCTGGGATAGGGACCGCCCCGTCGGCGGGCCGAAAGTATGATCGACCGCATCATGGGGCACCTACGGAACTGGCTGCTGCCCGCGGTGTTGGCGGTCGCGCAGCTGGTCGCCTGGCCGGGGCTCGCACTCGCGCACGGCGAGACGGTGGAGGCGGTGCCGCTCGCCGTCGGCCCGATCGTGACCGTGGCGGCCGCCGCCGTTCTGGGGGCACGCCTGCGCTTCCCCGTCGCCGCCGCGCTCACCGTCGAGGCCCTGCTGACCGCCGGGTTCGTCCTACCGGACCGCGCGCTGATCGCCGCCGCCGTGGCAGGCGTGGTCGCGCTGTACTCGGTGGCGGTACGGCGCCCGGCCCGCACGGCCGTCCTCGTCGCGTCCGTACTGGTCGCCTCGGGAACGGTCCGGGCCCTGCTGCTGTACGACTCCCCGGTGGACGTGGGCGGCGAGGCGCTGGCCAGTGTCGTGGTCTACGCGGGAACGGTCGGTGCCGGCCGCAGCCGTCGCCGCTGGCTCGCCGGACGGCGGGCCGCCGAACGGGAACTGGCGCGGGCCGAGGCCGTACGGGTCACCGCGGCCACGACGGAACGCCACCGGCTGGCCCGTGAGCTGCACGACGTCAGCGCGCACCACCTCACCTCCGTCGTGGTCACCGCGAACGCCGCCCGTCACGTCGGCGACCGCAACCCGCAACTGACCGCCGACGCACTGCGGTTGGCGGCGGAGGCCGGGCGCGAGACCGTGACCGCGCTGAACCGGCTCGTCACGGTGATGCGGACCTCGGCGGCCGACGAGGAGAGCCCTCTCGCGGAGCGCGTCGCCGCACTCGTGGCGGGATGCGTGCGTCTGGGCCAGCGCGTCGACGTGAGCATCGCCCCCGGCGCTGCCGACCTGACGGGACCGCCCGCCGAGGCCGCCTTCGGCATCGCCCGCGAGGCCCTCACCAACACGCTGCGCTACGCCCCCGGCGCGACGGTACGCCTGGTGATCCGCGACGACGCCGGAACACTGGACGTCCTGGTGGAGGACGACGGCACACCCCCACCACCGACCGACACAGCACAGACCGACACAGCACCGACCGACACAGCACCGACCGACACTTCACCGACCGACACGTCATCGACGGACACGTCACCCGGCGGGACACGACCGCCCCTCACCGTGGCGCCGACTCCCGTCACGGCGACGGCTCCCGCCCCGGTGGCGGCGCGCGGGCTGGGAGGCGGGCGCGGTACCGCCGGGATGCGGGATCGGGCGGCCGGGCTCGGGGGGACCCTCGTGGCGGGGCCCCGCGCGGACGCTCCGGGGTGGTCGGTGCGGGCCCGGCTGCCGCGTCCCCCGACCGGCGCGGGGATCAACTCGGTCCTGCCGCGCTGGAGTTGGACAGAGGCGACGACCGTACTGGCCCTCGCGGCGCTGCCCGTCGTCGTCGTCCTCATCGAGCGGCCCGCGGCCACCGTCACCGCCGTCCTGCCCGCCGTCCTCCACGCGCTGCCCCTGCTGTGGCGGCGCCGGGCCCCGTGGACCGTGCTTCTCCTCGTGCTGGCCACCGCCTGGATCCCGGCGGCCTGCCTCGCGCTCGGGCTGCTGCCGGCGGAGGTGGCCTGGGCGCTGACCGTGGCCGGGGTCTGCGCGGACTGTGTCGCCCTGTACGCGGTCGCGGCCTTCGCGGGACCCCCCGGCCGCACCTGGCCGGCGATCGGGCCGGTGGCCGTCGGTCTCGCGTCGACGACGGTCGCGCTGGACGCGCAGGACGGCTTCGACACGGCCGGGGCGGACGGCCTCGGGCCCTGGTTCCACGCCTTCCTCGTCATCGTCCTCACGCTGCCCCTGGCCCTGCTGGCGGCCGGCGTCTGGGGCGCGGGCGTGTTCGTCCGCAGGCGGCGCGAGCGCGTCACGCGGCGCGAGGGCAGCGCGTTGACGGCGGTGGTGTGGTCCGCCGTCGCCGAGGCGCACGAGGAGCGGCAGCGGATCGCCGCCGAGTTGCGTCAGGCCGTGCTCCACCACGCGCACGAGGTGGTGGCACACGCCGAACGCGAGGACCTCGACGGCGCCGCGCGGCAGGCCAGAGCCGGCCTCGCCGCGATGCGTGAGCTCCTGGCCGTCCTGAAGGGGACGACCGGCCCATCCCTCGGAGGGACGACCGGCCCCTGACGGCAACGTGGCGCGAGGGGCGCCCGGTTCAGCCCTCGGCCCGTTCGGCGAGCGTGTGGGCCACGAGCGCGTTGGCGTGGCCGTGCCCGAGACCGTGCTCGCTCTTCAGCCAGGCGACGAGTTCCATGTGTCCGGTCAGCGGCGAGGAGCGGATCAGGTCCTTCCACTCAGCGATCGGACGGCCGTACTTCTTCTCGATCGACGGGAAGTAGCTCGCGGGGCCCTTCACGGGTGCGGTCATGGTGGTCGTGTCCTCTCCTGTCCTGCGGGTCGTCATAGGTCATGACCGGCTGGGACAGGAGAAGCCATCGACGCCCGGGTGTGACCCGGGCCACACCGGATCCCTCCCGGTTCGGATCACTCCAGGTCTTCGGCCGTGTAGTAGTCGCTGCCGAGCAGGATGTACTCGTAGTTGGACTTGTCGACGCTGATCGGCTGCAGCAGGTACGCGGGCACGGCCTTGACGCCGTTCTTGTAGCTGCGTCTGTTGTTGAGCTCCGGCGTCGCGCCGTTGAGGATGTCGTCGGCCATGGTCGCGGCGACCTCGGCGAGTTGGCGGAGGTCCTTGTAGATGGTCTGCGACTGCTCGCCCGCGATGATCGACTTCACCGAGGCCAGTTCGGCGTCCTGACCGGTGATGACGGGGACGGGGTTGCCGGCGGTGCCGTAGCCGTCCGCCTTCAGGGCGTTCAGGACGCCGATGGAGATGCCGTCGTACGGCGAGAGCACCGCGTCGACCTTCTCGGTCCCGTACGACTCGGCGAGCAGCTTGGTCATGCGCTTCTGCGCGGTCGGCCCGTCCCAGCGCAGCGTGGTGATCCGCTCCAGCTCGGTCTGGCCGGACCGGACCACCAACTGCTTGTTGTCCAGGTACGGCTGGAGGAGGTGCATCGCGCCGTCGTAGAAGTACTTGGTGTTGTTGTCGTCGGGGGAACCGGCGAACAGCTCGATGTTGAAAGGGCCCTTGCCCTCGTCGAGCCCGAGCTTGTCGATGATGTGCCGGGCCTGGAGCCGGCCGACCTGCTCGTTGTCGAAGGAGACGTAGTAGTCGACGTCCTTGGTGCCGAGGATGAGCCGGTCGTAGGAGATCACCGGGATCTCCGCGGCGGCGGCCTTCTTGAGCACGCCGCCCAGGGACTTGTTGTCGATGGCCGCGATGATGAGGGCGTCGACACGCTGCTCGACCAGTTTCTCGATCTGCGCGACCTGGGCCTTCGGGTCGTCGTCGCCGTAGACCAGCTTGGTCTTGTACCCCTTGCCCTCCAGGTCCTCCACGACGCTCTTGCCGTCGGTGAGCCAGCGCTCGGAGGCCCGGGTCGGCATGGCGATACCGATCGTGCCGCCCCCGGAAGCGGCCTCGCCGACCTCTCCGCCGCAGGCGGAGACGGTGAGAGCGAGGGAGGTCGCTCCGACGAGGGCTGCGAGGACGGCTCTTCGGTTGCGCATGGTGGTCATTTCCCGTTCTGGTCGTCGTGGGGGCAGGGTGAGGGCGTGCCGGACGACCGCGGGAGGGCGGCGGAGCGGATCGGGTGGTCCCGGAGAACATCCGCTCCACGGCCGGGCGGACCAGGGGAGGCCGGCCGGGCCGTCGGGGGTTCGCCCCACAGCGGCTGTTCCGGCCCCGCTGCCGGAGCGCGCCGCCGCACGAGTCGGGCCGCGTCTCGCCACTCCGACCACGTGGGTGCTGCTTCTTCCGGGTGATACGCGGGCACGTGCCTTTCAACCGTTCGAAATCTCGTCACATGGTCGGAATGCTGGCGTGACCTTAGGAGGGGACGAGCGGAGTGTCAACGGAACGAACGCGAATGGTTGCAGAGGTGTGCGGGACCTGCGGGGCGGGTGGGGTGGGGTGGGTGGGGGCGGTTGGGGCGCACCCACCCGAACTGCGTTCTGCGGCCGTGCCCGTGGAGGCGCCGGTCAGGGGCGGTAGGCCGCGCGGTTGTGGTAAGTGACCTTGCCGACGGGGAGCTTGGCGGGGGCGAAGAGCTGGTCGACCGTGACGAAGTGGAAGCCGCGGGCCTTGAGGGCCTTGATGATGCCGGGCACCGCGTCGACCGTCGTCCTGTGGATGTCGTGCATGAGGACGATGTCGCCGGGCCTGGTCTCGGCGTTGACGTACTTCACGAGCCGGGCCGTGTCCTTGTACTTCCAGTCGAGGGTGTCGACGCTCCAGTGCACCAGCGGGCGCCCGGCGGCCGAGCGCACGGTCGCGTTGTGGGCGCCGTAGGGGGCACGGAAGGTCGTGGGCTTCATGCCGGTCGCCTGCTTGATCGCCGTGTCCGTGCGGGAGAGCTGCGACTTGACCTTCGCGGCGCTGAGCTTGGTCAGGTTCGCGTGGTCCCAGCTGTGGTTGCCTATCTGGTGACCGGCCTGCGCCGCGGCGCGCACCGTCGCCGGGTACTTCTGGACGTTGGCGCCGACGGCGTAGAACGTCGCTCTGACGTCACGGTCGTTGAGGATGCCCAGCAGCCGCTGGGTGTCCTTGACCGGGCCGTCGTCGAAGGTCAGGGCGACGCACTTCACCTTGCGGCAGTCGACGGCCCGGGGCGCGGCCGAGGCGGACGTGGCGGTGCCGACGAGCATGGTGGCGGACAGGGCCGTGGTGACGGCCGAGATGACGAGGCGACGGTGCATCGGGTCCTCCGGTCACTGGTGACTTTCCTGGAACGTCCCTGAACTTCCCTTGTGGGCAACGGACTTCCTAATAAGACGCACACGGCGCGGCCTTGGATGTATGCGAAGGGCGACACGATTCGGAGGGGTTCGCACCGGTTCGGGACGCGCCGTCGAATTTCCTCGGCACACTCCTCTGAGCTCGCGGCAACTCCCCTTGCTTACAAGGACTTTGGCATGGGATGACCCGTTCGGGGCCGGGCTGGGAAGGGCGTATGAGATGGCGTCGTCGGCCGAAGTCCGGTGCCTCCGCGGGCGGTGCGCAGCCTGGGCCCGCCCCCACGCGGGACGCCGACGAGGCGGGCGAGGCCGACGAGGACGCCGACGCGGGACTCAGACGGCGCGTGGGCGAGCTGTTCACCGAGGCCCAGCTGCTGATGCTCACCGGGCGGCCCGCCGAGGGCGTGCCGTTGCAGCAGGAGGCCCGACGGCTGATGTACGACCTGATCGAGCGGCACCAGGCCGACCGCGCGGCCAAGGCGATGCTCGGCAGTGTGCTGTACGGCCTGGGCTCCACGCTGACCAGCGCGAACGAACCGGGGCAGGCCCTCGACGCCCTCACGGAGTGTGCGGCCCTCTGGGAGGAACTCGCCCAGCAGCCTGCCGGAGACGGCGGGAGCGCGCCGTCCGGCGGGGACACCGCGTCCGGCGGGAATGCCGCGTACGACATGGTGCCGCTCCTCGCCGACGTCCACGCGCGCAAGGCGCACGTGCTCAGCGTGCTGGGGCACGGGGCGTCCGCCCTCGTCGAGTCGGACGAGGCGGTCATGACGTATCTGGGCCTCGGCGCCGAAGCCACCGACAGCCCCCACCATCGGCCCTCGAACTCGACGACGAGCGGAGCCCGGCTGACCCTGTGGTACGGGCCGTCCTCCCGCCCCCCTCCGGCGGGAGGACGGCCCCGGCGCTTGCCTGTGCCCGCCCGGTCAGTACAGCTTGTTGACGGCCGTGGTCGTGGTCTTCTTGAAGGCGGTCACGGGCGCGCCGGTGAAGTCGCCCATCTGCCCCCACTGGACGACGGTGACGGTGTTGCCGTCCCGCCCGACCGACATCAGGGCGACGTCGGTGGCGCCCGAGGACGTCTCGGTGTTCACGCCGCGGACGCGCGCGCCCTCCTCGACCGGCAGCGTGCCGAAGTCCCGGCCCTCGGCGTCGATGTCGGGCGAGCCGGCCTCCAGGCGGTCGGCGCAGGTGCGGAACAGGTCGTCGTAGTGCTTCGCCAGGCCCTTGGCCAGAGCGGGTGTGCTCGCCACGACGGTCAGCTGCACGGCGCCGGTGTCCACGTCGGTCCGGAACTCCCGGTGCCGGTAGCTGTAGGCGGGCACGTTCTCCGTGTGGAAGCAGAGGTCGAGCGACGCCGGGACCCCCTCGGCGATCGGCCCGGCGGTCCAGGACGACGACGGGTGCGGCGGCAGCTGGGACGCCGACAGGAACTTGGGCGCGGCGGGCTTCGTGGCGGCCCCGGCGGCCGGCGCCGTCAGCACCGATCCCGCCGCGAGGGCGACGACGGCGAGGGCGGTGAGAGCGCTGGTACGGATGCGCATGGACATGGGTGTTCCCCCGTGGATGAGTGAGTGATGCGTGAACGGAACGCCCCGAAGGGACCGGCTGGTCGGCCCGGCCCTGCTCGGTGCGACACCACGAGCATCAGCGCCCCCGGCAACCGAACGCAACAGCCATCGCCCCCTCGGACCCCCTGGAACCATCCCACCCCATTTGACCTGCGGATACGTGCTTGCCTGGGATAGCTTCGCGGGCGGTCGGGGCCGTATCGGGACGGCGGCCGAACGGTCGGCGAGGGGCTCCACCCGTGCTCCACCCCGTCAACCGGTGCGCCAGTCCTCCTCGGCACTGCCGGCGGTACCGGCCCCCGTCCTCGGCACCCGCAAGGTGGCCTGGCCGACGCCCCGCGCGTGGCCGAGTCACGCGGCACGCGGTTGCCCGAGCCGGAGGTGGACCCGCCCGCGGCGCGTCAGCGGCGCACGGTGCGAGCCGGTTCGGAGCCGGTGGCCTCGTCGGCCTCGGCCTCGGCCTCCGCCGCGTCCGCGATGTTGCGCGCCATGCCCCCGAACACCGCCGCGTGGAAGGGCGCCACACTCCACCAGTACACATGCCCCGCCAGCCCGTGCGGATGGAACAGGGCACGCTGCCGATAGACCGTCCGCCCCTCCCCGTCCCGGTCGACGGTCATCTCCAGCCACGCCAGCCCCGGCAGCCGCATCTCCGCGCGCAGCCGGAGCAGTCGGCCCGGCTCGATCTCCTCCACCCGCCAGAAGTCGAGGCTGTCGCCGATCCGCAGCCGGACGGCGTCGCGGCGGCCCCGGCGCAGTCCGACCCCGCCGACCAGCCGGTCCGCCCAGCCGCGCAGGGACCAGGCCAGGGGCGAGGAGTACCAGCCGTTCTCGCCGCCGATCGCCTCCACCACCCGCCACAGCGCCCGCGGCGGGGCCGAGACGGTGCGCTCGCGGTGGTCGCAGTAGAGGCTGCCGCCCGCCCAGTCGGGGTCGGTGGGCAGTGGATCGCTGGGGGCGCGGGGCGTGGCAGCGGAGGACCACCGGGTCGCCACGTCGGCGTCCTGTACGCGCCGCAGGGCCAGCGCGATCGCCCGGTCCAGGCCGACCGGCCCCTCCGGCGGGTCGGGCACGTACCGGACGATGTCCCGCTCGCCGCACACCACCTCGTGCCGCAGCGACTCGACGAGCGGGCGCGCGAGACCGCCGGGCACCGGGGTGACCAGCCCGACCCACAGGCTGGACAGCCGTGGGGTGAGCGGCGGCACGGGCACGATGACCCGTTTCGGCAGCTCCGCGACGGCCGCGTACCGGCGCATCATCTGCTCGTACGTGACGACGTCCGGCCCGCCGATGTCGAAGGTCCGGTTCACGTCCTCCGGCAGTCCCGCGCAGCCGACGAGAAGGCGGAGCACGTCCCGGACGGCGATCGGCTGGATACGGGTGCGCACCCAGCTGGGGGTCACCATCACGGGCAGCCGTTCGGTGAGATGGCGGAGCATCTCGAACGAGGCCGACCCGGACCCGATGATCACAGCGGCCCGGAGTACGGCGGTGGGGACACCCGAGGCCAGCAGCACCCGGCCCACCTCGGCGCGGGACCGCAGATGGGGCGAGAGCTCGTGCTCGGGGACTCCGGCGGGGGTCAGCCCGCCGAGATAGACGATCCGCCGTACGCCCGCCGCCCGCGCCCGCTCCCCGAAGATCTCCGCCGCGCGCCGGTCGGTCTCCTCGAACCCCCGCCCGGTGCCGAGCGCGTGCACGAGGTAGTACGCGACGTCCACGCCCTCCATGGCCGCCCCGACGGACTCCGCGTCCGTCACATCCCCACCCACCACCTCCACCCGCCCGGCCCACGGATGGTCCCGCAACTTCCCGGGCGACCGCGCCAGACATCGCACGGAGTACCCGGCCTCCAGCAACTCGGGCACCAGCCGACCGCCGATGTACCCGGAGGCGCCGGTGACCAGGCAGCTCAGCGGGCGGTCGTCATCGGCGCCACGATCGGTCGCAGGAGTCGTACGGGTGGTGTGGGTCGTACGGGTGGTGTGGGTCGTACGGGACGTGTTCATACCGGTACCGGCCTCTGTCGCGTCTTCCCCCGGCTCATGCTCAGCGCCCCGCACAGCCCTCGCAACCTCGGCACGGAGCTTGCCGCACCGGGCGACGCCTCTCACGGGGTCAGCCCTGATCCGGGCGCAGCATCGACGCGGCCAGTCGTTCACTCATGCCACCAATGTCGCACTCTTGATTAGGCTGGACGAGAGGCGTGCATACCAGGACAAGAATGGGCAAGATTAGGCAATTCTCCCTAAGGAACCGACATGGGTCTCGGCGTCGGCCGTGCGGCCGTGAAGCGTAGGTCCCTCAGCCGGGCGGGCGCGGCCCTCGTGGTCGGTGCCGGTCTGGTGCTGACCGGGGCATGTGGTGGCGGGGACGGCGGGAGCGCAGGCGACGACCTCACCGTCGGCGTGCTGCTGCCGGGCGGCGGAGCGTCCCGCTTCGGGCAGTTCGACAGACCCCTGATCGAGAAGCGGCTCAAGGAACTGTGCCCCGGCTGCCCGGCGGCGACCGTCGCCGCCACGGCCGAGCCGGCCGTCCAGCGGCAGCAGCTCGACGCCATGATCACCAGAGGCGTCGACGTCCTGATCGTCGCCGCCGTCGACCCCAAGGCACTGCGCTCGTCGGTCGAGGCCGCCGAGCGGGCCGACATCCCGGTCGTCGCCTACGACCGGCTCGCCCAGGGCCCCATCTCCGGCTACGTCACCTTCGACGGCGACACCGTCGGCGAACTCCAGGCCCAGGAACTGCTGAAGGCCATGGGCGACAAGGCGGACGGCGGGCAGATCGTCATGATGAACGGCGCCACCACCGACCCCAACGCCGGCTGGTACAAGCGCGGCGCGCTCTCCGTCCTGGAGGGCGAGGTGAAGATCGGAAAGTCCTACGACACCGTCGGCTGGCGGCCGGAGAACGGCTACGTCAACATGAGCGGCGCCATCTCCGCCCTCGGCGGCGAGAACATCGACGGCGTCCTGGCCGCCAACGACAGCCTCGCCGGCGCCGTGGTCTCCGCCCTCAACGCCAGTGCGGTACGGCCGCTGCCCCCGGTCACCGGCCAGGACGCCGACCTGGTGGCCATCCAGCGCATCGTGCAGGGCAGCCAGCACATGACCGTCTACAAGCCGTTCGAGCCGGCCGCCGACGCCGCCGCCGAGATGGCCGTCGCCCTGGGGCGCGACGAGGCGGTCGACGACATCGCCACCGGCACCGTCGACAGTCCCACCGACGAGAACATCCCGGCGGTCCTCCTCCCCTCGGTCGCGGTGACGGTCGACAACATCGAGGAGACCGTGGTCAAGGACGGTATGTACACCATCGACCAGATCTGCACCCCGAAGCTCCGGCCCGCGTGCGACAAGGCGGGACTCACCCCGTGATCAGTCCCGTGTGCCCTGTCCGCACCGTCCAGGAGGTGACCCGGTGGTTCAGCCCTTGCTGGCGTTGCGCGGCGTCTCCAAGCGTTTCGCCGCCGTCCACGCGCTCGTGGACGTCGAACTGGAGATCAGGGCCGGCGAGGTGGTCGCCCTGGTCGGCGACAACGCCGCCGGGAAGTCCACACTGGTCAAGGTGATCTCGGGCGTCGGTCCCCCCGACAAGGGCGTCATCGAGTGGGAGGGCGAGCCCGTCCAGATCAGACGCCCCCAGGACGCCCAGCTCCTCGGGATCGCGGCCGTCTACCAGGACCTCGCGATGTGCGGCCACCTCGACGTCGTCGGCAACCTCTTCCTCGGCCGGGAGATCCACCGCTTCGGCGTACTCGACGAGGTGGAGATGGAGCGCCGCACCCACGAGCTGCTGCGCACCCTCTCCATCCGCATCCCCGACGTACGCGTCCCGCTGGCCACGCTGTCCGGCGGGCAGCGCCAGGTCGTCGCGATCACCCGCTCGTTCGTCAGCGCGCCCCGGCTGCTGCTGCTCGACGAGCCCACCGCCTCCCTCGGCCTCGAACAGACCAACCAGCTCCTCGACCTCATCGAGGAACTGCGCGACCGGGGCACCGGAGTGCTTCTCATCAGCCACAACATGGGCGACATCAAGGCCGTCGCCGACCGCATCGCCGTCCTGCGCCTCGGCCGCAACAACGGCCTGTTCGACGTCAGCACGACCTCCCAGGAGCAGATCATCTCCTCCATCACCGGCGCGGTGGACAACACGGCGGGCCACCACCCGGCCGACCCGGAGGAGACATGGCCGTGAGAGGGAACGGAGAGGGGAGCTCCCGGGAGGGGGGCTCGCAGGACGCCCGGCCGCGGTGGTACGGCGAGCGCCCCCGCGCGTACGCGCACGCCGTGCGCCGCCGGATGCACGAGGGCGAGCTGGGCCCCGCGCCGGCGCTCCTCGCTCTCGCCGTGACCTGGATCGTCTTCCAGAGCCTCAACGAGAACTTCCTCTCCCCGCGCAACCTCTCCGTCCTGAGCGTCGAGATCGTGGGCACCGGCATGGTCGCCGTCGGCGTCGTCTTCGTCCTGCTGATCGGCGAGATCGATCTCTCGGTGGGATCGCTGGCCGGGCTCTCCGGCGCCCTGTTCGCCGCGCTGAACGTGAACCACGGCATGCCGGAGGGCCTCGCCGTGCTCGTCGCGCTGGCCTGCGGCGCGGCGGCCGGGGCGGTCCACGGGTTCGTGTTCACCAAGATCGGCGTGCCCGCGTTCGTGGTCACCCTCGCGGGCCTGCTGGCCTGGAACGGCCTGATGCTCTACCTCCTGGGCCCGGAGAGCTCCATCAGCTTCAGCGACGACGGCCTGGTCGCCGAACTGACCAGCCGCTCCTTCGGCTCCGCCGCCGTCACCTACGGCCTCGCGGCGCTCGGTCCGCTCATGTACCTCCTCGTCTGCCTCCGCGACCGCGCACGCCGGGGCGCGGCCGGGATGCCGTACCGGGCGAGGGGCGGCATCTGGACGCGGACGGCGCTGCTCGCGCTGGTCTGCTTCGCCACCGTCTACGTCCTGGACCGCTTCGAGGGCCTGCCGCTGGCGCTGCTGATCTTCCTCGGTGTCGTCATCGCCGCGGACCTCTTCCTGCGCCGCACGGTCCACGGCCGCCAGGTCATGGCACTGGGCAGCGGCGTGGAGGCGGCGCGGCGGTCCGGCGTCGACGTGTCCCGCGTACGGATCGCGGTGTTCGTGGTGTCGGGGACCCTGGCCGCGGTGGGTGGTCTGTTCGTCGCGTCCCGGCTCACCTCGGCGACCCAGGTGCCGGGCTCCGGGATGCTGCTGATCAACGCGATCGCCGCCGCGGTCATCGGCGGCACCAGTCTCTTCGGCGGCCGGGGCTCGACGTGGTCCGCGCTGCTCGGCGTCCTCATCATCCAGTCGATCGCCTCGGGCATGGCCCTGCTGGGCGTCCAGCCGGCCGTCCAGTTCATGATCACCGGCGGCGTCCTGCTGGTCGCCGTGGTCTTCGACTCCCTGGCCCGCCGGGCGGCGGAGTCCCGGGGACGGGTCTGACTCGCCCGACGCGCCGGCCCGCCGACTCGCCTGACTCCACCGGCCGGACTCGACCTACCGGCCCGGCTCACTCCGTCCCCCGGTCCCCCATCCGCAGCACCAGCCGCAGCGTCTCCGTCAGCACGGCCGTCGGGACGGTCGGGTCGGCCACGCGTTGGACGCCGAGGCCTATGCCCAGGCTGAGGAGGGTCATCGCGGCCCGGTCGGCGGGCATCGCCGGGGAGACACCCAGTTCCAGCGCCAGCGCGTCGAGCAGGTGGGCGAGCGCCTCACGGACCGCCGCCACGCGCGTCGTGATCTCCCGCCGCAGTTCGTCGTCGTGCCGCGCGCTGGTCAGGAACTCGACCTCCAGCGTGGTCCAGGCCTCGTCGCCGATGTGCGCCTCGGCCCACGCGGCGAAGGCCGCCAGCCGCTCCTCGATCCCGGCCTCGCCCATCACGGCATCCGTGAGCAACGCCAGCTGTTCGGCCCGGATGTCGTCGAGGGCGGCGAGGCACAGATGGTCCTTGCTGCGGAAGTTGGAGTAGACGGCGCCCTTGGAGTAGCCGGCCGTCTCGGCGACGTCGCTGAGCGAGGTGGCGGCGTAGCCGTGGGAGAGGAACAGCCGCCGCGCGGTGGCGACCAGCCGCTCACGCGTCCGTTCCTGACTCTCGACGCGGCTGAGGCGGGCCATGTCTCGCTCCCTCTCCTTCTCCTTCTCCGGGTGGCTTCCCGCTACGGGCGCCGACCACCTCGAAGTCCCCGGATCTTATCCCTGCCGAAGTCTGTCCAAGGATTTCGGATACCACTAGTATCCCGATCTCATCGGTATCTGAATCGCACGTATTCGACTTCCGAGCACCCGAGTAGGTGGATGTGGACGCGGTGAACGCCACGAGTACACGCACGACCCCTTTCAGCCCCTCCCGTCCCTCCCGAGGTCTCGTCCTGGGCTGCGGCGGCACCCTCGGCGCGGCCTGGACCGTCGCCGCCCTGCACGCGCTGCGGCGGGCCACCGACTGGGACCCGCGCGAGGCCGAGGTCCTGGTGGGCACCTCCGCCGGGGCCGAGGTGGCGGCGATGCTCGGCTCCGGCGTGGGCGTCGACGACCTGCTGGCCGCGCAGCTGGGCCGCCGGGACGCCCGCCCCGAGCTCCTCCGGCACTTCGCCGGCCCACCCCGGGCGCTCCCGCCCCGACCCGCGGCCTTCCTCGGATCACCGGGGCTGGCCCGCCGCGCCCTGCGCGGCACGGTCCCCGCCGTGGCCGGGCTGTCCGGTCTGCTGCCCCAGGGGCGCGGTGACGCCCGATGGCTCGCGGCCCTCGCGGACTCCCTCACCCCCGCCGGACGGTGGGTCCCGCACCCGGCGACCTGGCTGGTCGCGACCGACTTCGACACGGGCCGCCGTACGGTCTTCGGACACCCCGACACCCGCCCGGCCGCCCTGCGGGACGCGCTCAGGGCGTCCTGGGCGGTGCCGGGCTGGTTCCCGCCCGTACGCATCGGGGGCCGGCGCTACGCCGACGGCGGCATCCTCTCCACCGCCTCCGCCGACCTGCTCGTCCCGAACGGACTCGACGAGGTGTACGTCGTCGCGCCGATGAGCTCCCGCGTCCCCGGACCTCGCCGGGGGCTCGGCCGGGCGGAGGCGCTGCTGCGCCGGGTGATGACCCGCACGCTCGACGCGGAGTGCGCCGCGCTGCGAGCCGCCGGCACCCGGGTCGTACGGATCGAGCCCACCGCCGCCGACCTGGAAGTCATGGGCGGCAACTTCATGGACCCCCGGCGCCGCCCGACGGTCCTGGAGACCGCCCTGCGCACGACCCGCGCCGTCGTCCGCGAGGCGCTCCGCGAAGCCGACCGCCAGGCCGCCGGTACCGCCGCACCCACCGCCGCCACCCGGACAGGAGCCTGAGATGCCACACCCTGAGGACGCCGAGAACACCAAGAACACCAAGAACACCGAGAACCCCGCGACCCGCGACCGCCCGGCCGCCGCGACCGTCGCCCGCGAGTCCCACCACGTCGAGGCCCTGGTCATCGGCAGCGGCCTCTCCGGCATCGGCGCGGCGATCAAGCTGCGCGAGGCAGGCGTCCACGACCTGGTGATCGTCGAGAAGGCGGACGACCTGGGCGGCACCTGGCGGGACAACACCTACCCGGGCTGCGCCTGCGACGTGCCCTCCGCCCTGTACTCGTACTCCTTCGCACCCAACCCGGAGTGGACCCGTGCCTTCGCCGGCCAGCCCGAGATCCGCTCCTACCTCCGCGACACCGCCGCCGCGTACGGCATCACACCCCTCATCCGCTACGGCACCGAGGTCACCCGGGCGCAGTGGCACCCCGGGGAGGCCCGCTGGCGCGTGGAGACGAACCGCGGCGCCTACACCACCCGCTTCCTGATCTCGGCGGCCGGCCCTTGGCACGAACCGCTGCTCCCCGACATACCGGGCCTCGCCGACTTCCCCGGCGAGGTCTTCCACTCCTCGCGCTGGCGCCACGACGTGGACCTCACCGGCGCCCGGGTGGCCGTCGTCGGCAGCGGCGCCTCGGCCGTGCAGTTCGTGCCCGCGATCCAGCCCCGCGTCGGCCGGCTCCACCTGTTCCAGCGCACCGCCCAGTGGGTGCTGCCCAAGCCCGACCACGCGGTGCCCCGCGCCGAACGCCGGCTGCTGCGGAGCGTCCCCGGCGCCCAACGGGCCCTGCGCACGGCGGAGTACGCGGCACTGGAGGCCCTCGGCGTCGGCTTCCGCCACCCGGCCCTGCTGCGGGCCGTGCAGAAGGTGGGCACCCTGCACCTCAGGGCCACCGTCAAGGACCGGGCCCTGCGCCGGGCGCTGACCCCCGACTACACCCTTGGCTGCAAGCGACTCCTCCTCTCCAACACCTACTATCCGGCTCTGACCAGGCCCAACGTCACCGTCCACCCCACAGCGGTGAAAGCCGTCGAGGGCCGCCGGATCATCGGTGCCGACGGCAGCCGCGCGGACGTCGACACGATCGTCCTGGGCACCGGCTTCCACATCCTCGACATGCCCATAGCCCAACGCGTGTTCGACGCCGACGGCACCAGCCTCGACGACCACTGGAAGGGCAGCCCGGACGCCTACCTCGGCACCACCGTCAGCGGCTTCCCCAACGCCTTCGTCCTCCTCGGACCGCACCTCGGCACCGGACACTCCTCGGCGTACGCGGTGCTCGAAGCCCAACTGGCCTACGTCGCGGGCGCGGTACGGCACTTCCGCGCGGCGGGCTGGACCAGCATGGACGTACGCCCCGAAGTACAGGCCGCGTTCCACGCGGAGGTCCAGCAAGCACTCCCCTCCACCGTCTACAACGCGGGTGGCTGCTCCAGCTACTACGTCGACACCAACGGCGTGAACAGCTTCAGCTGGCCCTGGTCCACGGGCCGCATGCGCCGCCGCCTGGCCCGGTTCGACCCGGAGGCCTACGAGGCCTACGGGGCCACCGGGTCCTCCGAGGCCACGGGGTCCTACGAGGCCACGGGGGCCGTCGGCTGAGGCCGCGAACCGCCGGCCGTGACGGCCGCGATCAGGAACGAGACGCCGGTGGTCACGGCGGCGGTCCCCAGGGTCACCATCCCGACGCCGATGACGAAGAGGCCACTGGCGTCGTCCGACCAGTCGTAGAAGGAGGCGACGGCCAGACCGGTCGTCGTGCCGATCACCGCGCCCGCGACATGCCGCCTGGACGCCGCCCAGTACACCGGCACCAGCAGCGTCAGCACCAGACCGATCACCTGCCACGCCTCGTACGGCCCGGTCGACGAACCGTCAGGATGCAGATCACGCCGCTGGTCCCAGCCCAGCCACAGGGCCCAGAGGGTCACCGAGGCCACGGCCGACACCAGGGTCGGCAGCAGCGGGGACGAGGCTTTCAGGAGGTGCTGGAGTCGTTGGCTCATGGCCCCAGCCTCGCGGCGCGCCGCCCTGCCCGGCAGAGCGCAAGTACTCAGCCGCGCCCGAGTACATGAGCGAATCACGCATAGCTCCGGACGCCGCCGCCGAGCGCCCCCTAAGCGGGTGAAGCCCGGTCCCGTTCTCGCAGGGCGGGGCATGGATGAAGCCCCCGGCCCCATCCGGACGAGTCGGCGGACACGACGCGCTGGAGTTGAGCGATGAACGCGATGAAGCACAGCCATGAGACGGGGCGGAGCCCCGAGACACGGCAGAGGCCCGAGACGGGGCGCAGGCCCGACCGGAACGACCCCACCGGCAACCGCACCCACCACGTCCCGGTCCTCGTCGTCGGGGGTTCCCTCGTCGGCCTGTCGACCTCGGTGTTCCTGGGGCGCCTCGGGGTGCCGCACACCCTGGTGGAGCGGCACGCCGGCACCTCCATCCATCCGCGCGGCCGCGGCAACAACGTGCGCACGATGGAGCTGTTCCGCACGGCCGGCGTCGAGGAGGGCATCCGCCGGGCCGCCGCCACCCTGGCCGGCAACCACGGCATCCTGCAGACGCCCACCCTCGTCGGCGACGCGGGCGAGTGGCTCTTCAAGGAGATCGACGCGGGCGGCGGACTCGCCCGGTTCAGCCCCAGTTCCTGGTGTCTGTGCAGCCAGAACGACCTGGAGCCGGTGCTGCGGGAGCACGCCGAACGGCTCGGCGGCGACCTGCGCTACAACACCGAAATGCTGTCGTTCGACAGTGACTCCTCCGGTGTCACCGCGATCGTCAAGAGCCGCGAGACCGGCGAGCACACCACCGTCCGCGCCGACTACCTCGTCGCTGCCGACGGCCCCCGCAGCCCGATCCGCGAGCAGCTCGGCATCGGCCAGAGCGGCCCCGGCGACCTGTTCCACAACGTCAGCGTCACCTTCCGCTCCCGCGGGCTCGCCGAGGTCGTCGGCGACCGTCTCTTCATCGTCTGCTACCTGACGCACCCCGACGCCGACGGGGCGCTGCTGCCCGTGGACAATCGGGAGAACTGGGTCTTCCACCTGCCCTGGCACCCCGAACACGGCGAATCCCTGGAGGAGTTCACCGAGGAGCGCTGCGTCGAGCACATCCGCCGCGCGATCGGGGTGGCGGACCTCGACGTCGAGATCACGGGCAAGGCCCCCTGGCACGCCGCCCAGCGCGTCGCCCGCGGCTACCGGTCGGGCCGGGTCTTCCTGGCCGGCGACTCGGCCCACGAGATGTCCCCCACCGGGGCGTTCGGCTCCAACACCGGTATCCAGGACGCCCACAACCTCGCCTGGAAGCTGGCGGCGGTGCTCGGCGGCTGGGCCGGGGAGGGCCTGCTGGAGACGTACGACGCCGAGCGCCGCCCGGTGGCGGAGGCGACCAGCGCCCGTGCCGCCGCCAGGTCCGTGGAGCACAGCCACCCCGGCTTCGCCCCGGCCCCCGGCGTCGGCGGTGGCGGCGGCCCGCAGCGCGGCATCCTCAACGTGGCCCTCGGCTACCGCTATCCCCGGGGCGCCGTCCTCGGCGCCGACGCCGCGTCCCCGGTCGTCCCGGAAAGCCTCGACCTGTCCGGCGCCCCGGGCAGCAGGGCGCCCCACATGGCGGTACGGCACCAGGGTGAACGCGTCTCGACGCTGGACCTCTACGAGCGCTCGCTCGTCCTCCTCAGCGACGCCGACGCCGCTGAGGACGCCGCGGCCGACGCCGCTGCCGGCGGTGCCGGTTCGGGTGGCTGGCACGAGGCCGCCCTCCGGCTGGCCGAAAAGATGTCCCTCCCCCTGGCCTCGTACCGGATCGGCGAAGGCCCCGCCGCCGACCTGACACCCGAGGGCGACGCGGACTGGGCGGAGGTCCACGGCACGGCCCCCGGCGGCGCCGTACTCGTCCGGCCCGACGGGTTCGTGGCCTGGCGGGCTCCGGGGCCGGTCCCGGACGCCGAGGCGCACCTGCGGGAGGTCCTGACCACGCTGCTCGCGCGGGCCTGAGCCCGTCCCCGCCGTGAACTCGCCCGACGGATCGGGCGGGTTCACCCGGGTGATCGTCTTGAGTGGTGAGGTGGAGACGGCTGTCTGACGGTGGATCACGTCGGGGGCGGGTCACCACAGCTGACGAGGTGTCGGCTGCCCGCCCCGTCGACGGAAGGATCGTCAGATGCGCTCTGTACGCATGCTCATGGCCACCGCGGCGGCCTCCGCCCTCCTCGCGTTCGGCGCGCCCGTCGCGTACGCGTCCGGCGGCTGGGACGAGGCGGACTCCTCCTACAGCCAGAAGCAGGACGGCGGCTCCTGGAGCGGCAAGCAGGAGGCCGGCGCCGAGGGCACCAAGCAGGAGGACGGCTCCTGGAGCGGCAAGCAGGACGAGGAGTCCTGGGGCGGCGGGCACGAGAAGCCCAGCGGCGGCATGCACACCGGCGGTGGCGGCCTCGCCGCCCCGGCCGTGACCGCGGGCGGGCTGGCCGTCCTGGCCGTCGCCGGGACGGGGCTGTACGCGGCGCGCCGCAAGAAGACCGCCGCAGGCGTGGCCTGACCGTGCCGGGCCCGATAGCCGCGTGACCGGCCGCGCCGCACGACGGCCCGGCCGGTCACGGCAAGGGCGTGTTGCGAAGCCCCGTCACCCGCCCGGAGCCCCCGTCACCCGCCCGGCACCCCGGTCACCCGCGCAGTGCATACGAGTCGCGCGCCCCGTGGGCCGGGCTCAGGATCGAGGCACGCCGACGTCACGCCGATCCGGGCGACGTCCGTCCTTGTCTGCCCCCCACCGAGGAGATGTGCGCAGGATGACCACCACGTCCGAACGTGTTTCCGAGTCACTGCGGCGACAGGTGTCGCAGCGTGTCTCCCAGTCCGTCTTCGACGGCTCCCGGCTCCGTGTCGTCCTCCTCGTGGACGTCTACGACGGCGCCCAGCAGCAGTTCCTGGAGGCGTACGAGCAGCTGTGCAACCAGGTCGCGTCCGTCCCCGGGCACGTCAGCGACCAGCTGTGCCAGTCCATCGAGAACCCCTCCCAGTGGCTGATCACCAGCGAGTGGGAGAGCGCCCCGCCCTTCCTCACCTGGGTGAACAGCGAGGAGCACGTGCAGATGGTGCGGCCGCTGCACGACTGCGTCCGCGACACCCGCTCGCTGCGCTTCCACATCGTCCGCGAGACCGGCGGCCCGGCCGTGGCGGCCGAGGCCGGTGAGCGCAGGCTCCAGACCTCGCCCCGGATCGGCGACGGCCTGATCCGGCACGCGCTCACCTTCACGGTCAAGCCCGGCAGCGAGGAGAAGGTCGCCAAGATCCTCGCCGACTACGCCGCGCCGGAGCCGAGGGTCGACGACACCACCCGGCTGTGCCGCACCTCCCTGTTCATGCACGGCAACCGGGTGGTCCGGGCCGTCGAGGTGCGGGGCGACCTGCTGGCCGCGCTGCGGCACGTCGCCCGGCAGCCCGAGGTACGGGCCGTCGAGGAGGCCCTCAACCCCTATCTGGAGCAGGACCGGGACCTGGACGATCCCGACTCGGCCCGGGTCTTCTTCACCCGCGCGGCGCTGCCCGCCGTCCACCATGTGACGGCCGGCCAGGAGAGCCCGGACGCCGTACGGCACGCCCTGTACTACCCGGCCCGCGAGGGCCAGGGGCTGCGGCTGGCCGAGCTGCTCGCCCGGCAGGACGAGGCGGCGGCGGACGACCCGCAGGGCCCGGTGCTGCGCAGCACGATCTTCCAGCGCGACGACATCGTGGTGCGGCTGGTCGACGTGCGGGGCGGCCTCGACGCCGACCCGGGCCCGGTGCTCGGGCTCACCGACCGGGCCCGCGCGGCCGAGCTGACGGCGCTCCTCGACGGCGCCGCCCTCGGCATGGACGGCTCGCCGCGGGACGACGCCCCCGCCCGGCTGCTCACGGTCGCCCGCATGGACCTCGTCACCGACCGCCGGGCGCCCGACGCCTGACCACCCCTCACCAGTCCGATGCAGCTCATGTTCGGAGGAACGTCGTGATCAATCGCCTTCCCAGAGTCGTGGATGTCAGCGAGGTCGAGCCCAACACCCGGCGCGGCGGCGATCTGCGCGCCATGCTGACCCCCAGCACCGTCGGCTCCACCAGCGGTTTCATGGGCGTGGCCATCGTGGCGCCCGGCGACCGCATCGCCGAGCACTACCACCCGTACTCCGAGGAGTTCATCTACGTCATCTGCGGGCAGCTGGAGGTGGACCTCGACGGCGAGGCCCAGGAACTCCGGCCCGAGCAGGGGCTGCTGATCCCCGCCCACATGCGGCACCGCTTCCGCAACGTCGGCAACGTGGAGGCCCGGATGGTCTTCCACCTCGGCCCGCTGGCCCCGAGCCCGCCGCTCGGCCACGTCGACACCGAGGACGCGAACGGCGTACCGATCCCGGTGGAGGCGGCGCACGCCGCACGGCCGGCCGAGAACGCCCAGGTCCGCTCATGACCAGGCGCGTGGCGGTCACCGGCATAGGCATCGTCGCCCCCGGCGGCATCGGCGTCCCGGCGTTCTGGGACCTCCTGGCGGGCGGCCGTACGGCGACGCGCGGCATCACCTTCTTCGACCCGTCCGGGCTGCGTTCGCGGATCGCCGCCGAGTGCGACTTCGACCCGGCGGCCCACGGACTGGACGCGGACCTGATCGCCCGCTGCGACCGGTACATCCAGTTCGCCCTGGTCGCCGGCGAGGAGGCGATCGCGGACTCCGGCCTCGACCTCGCCACGGAGAACCCCTGGCGGGTCGGGGTGTCCCTGGGCACCGCCGTCGGCGGCACCACCCGGCTGGAGCACGACTACGTGCTGGTCAGCCACAGCGGCCGGCGCTGGGACGTGGACCACCGGGAGGCCGGTCCGCATCTGCACCGGGCGTTCGCGCCCAGCACCCTCGCCTCCACGGTCGCCGAACGCTTCGAGGCGCGCGGACCGGTGCAGACGGTCTCCACCGGCTGCACCTCGGGTCTCGACGCCGTCGGGTACGCCTTCCACACCATCGAGGAGGGCCGGGCCGACATCTGCATAGCCGGGGCGTCGGACTCGCCGATCTCCCCGATCACCATGGCCTGCTTCGACGCGATCAAGGCCACCTCCCCCAACAACGACGACCCGGCCCACGCCTCCCGTCCCTTCGACGCCGACCGCAACGGGTTCGTCATGGGCGAGGGGGGAGCCGTCCTCGTCCTGGAGGAGCTGGAACACGCCCGGGCCCGGGGCGCACACGTGTACTGCGAGATCGGGGGCTACGCCACCTTCGGCAACGCCTACCACATGACCGGTCTGACCACGGAGGGCCTGGAGATGGCGCGGGCCATCGAGGACGCCCTCGACCACGCCCGCCTGGACCGCACGGCCGTCGACTACGTCAACGCGCACGGCTCGGGCACCAAGCAGAACGACCGGCACGAGACGGCGGCCGTCAAACGCACGCTCGGCGCGCACGCCTACGACACGCCCATGAGCTCCATCAAGTCCATGGTGGGCCACTCGCTCGGCGCGATCGGCGCCATCGAGGTCGTCGCCTGCGCGCTGGCCCTGGCCCACCAGGTCGTCCCGCCCACCGCGAACTACGAGACCCCGGACCCCGAGTGCGACCTGGACTACGTCCCGCGCGTCGCCCGCGAACGGAAGCTGACCAACGTGCTCTCCGTGGGCAGCGGGTTCGGCGGCTTCCAGTCCGCGGTGGTCATGAGTCTGCCGAGGGAGAAGACACGATGAGCGAACGGAGCACGCGGCGTCCTCGGCGCGCGGCCGTCACCGGAATCGGCGTGGTCGCGCCCAACGGAACGAGCACCGAGACCTTCTGGAAGTCCACCCGGGAGGGCATCAGTGTCCTGGACCGGGTCACCCGCGAGGGCTGCGAGCACCTGCCGCTCAAGGTGGCGGGCGAGGTCCGGAACTTCGATCCGCCGTCGGCGGTCGAGGAGCGCTATCTCGTCCAGACCGACCGGTTCACGCACTTCGCGATGGCCGCCGCCGACCAGGCGCTCGACGACGCCCGACTGGACCGGCCCGAGACCGACGCGGCCCCGTTCTCGGTGGGCGTGGTCACGGCGGCCGGGTCCGGCGGCGGCGAGTTCGGGCAGCGGGAGCTGCAACAGCTGTGGTCCAAGGGCAGCCGGTTCGTCGGCCCGTACCAGTCCATCGCCTGGTTCTACGCCGCGAGCACCGGCCAGATCTCCATCCGCCGGGGCTTCAAGGGCCCCTGCGGGGTGATCGCCTCCGACGAGGCCGGCGGGCTCGACGCCGTGGCGCACGCGGCACGGGCCGTGCGGCGCGGCACCGACGTGATGGTGACCGGCGCGACCGAGGCGCCGCTCGCCCCCTACTCGATGGTCTGCCAGCTCGGCTACCCGGAGCTGAGCACGGTGGCCGACCCGGACCGCGCCTACCGTCCCTTCACGGCCGCCGCCTGCGGTTTCGTGCCCGCCGAGGGCGGCGCGATGCTCGTCGTGGAGGCCGAGGACACCGCCCGGGAACGCGGCGCGCCGGTACGGGCCCATCTCGCGGGCCACGCGGCCACGTTCACCGGTGCCTCCC
Organism: Streptomyces sp. ATCC 21386; assembly: GCF_018728545.1. Lineage (NCBI taxonomy): Bacteria > Bacillati > Actinomycetota > Actinomycetes > Kitasatosporales > Streptomycetaceae > Streptomyces > Streptomyces sp. ATCC 21386. The sequence goes on along the minus strand of NZ_JAAVVL010000001.1, from coordinate 67,424 downwards.
GCTGGGCGGAGTCCCGGGCGGGGCTCGCCGAGGCGATCCGGGGCGCCCTGGCGGAGGCCGGCTGCGCCCCCGAGGAGATCGACGTGGTCTTCGCCGACGCCCTCGGCACCCCCGAGGCGGACCGTGCCGAGGCCCTGGCGATCACGGACGCCCTCGGCGCGCACGGCTCCCGGGTCCCGGTCACGGCGCCGAAGACCGCTGTGGGCCGGGGCAACTGCGCGGCGGCCGTCCTGGACGTGGCGGCGGCGGTGCTCGCGATGGAGCACCGCGTCATCCCGCCCACCCCCAACGTCTTCGACGTCTGCCACGACCTCGACCTCGTCACCTCCGGTGCCCGCGCCGCCGAGGCGCGCACGGCACTGGTCCTCAGCCGGGGGCTCATGGGGTCGAACTCGGCGCTGGTGCTGCGACTGGGCCCCGGCGACACCTCCTGACCACCCCTCCCCGACGCACCACCTGCGCACCACCCCGCACCACCCCGCACCACCTCTGCACCAAGGAGAACCGCATGAGTGACCGCATCACCGTGGAAGAACTGTCCGAGCTGATGAAGAAGGCCGCCGGGGTCACCGTCACCCCGGAGGAGCTCAAGCAGCACCACGAGTCCGGCTTCGACGTCCTCGGCATCGACTCGCTCGGCCTGCTCGGCATCGTCGGCGAGCTGGAGAACCGGTACGGCACGCCGATGCCGCCGGACGCGGAGAAGTGCAGGACCCCGAAGCAGTTCCTCGACCAGGTCAACAGCGCGCTGATGGCGGGAGCCTGAGATGGCCGGACACACGCAGAACGAGATCACCATCGCCGCGCCCGTCGACCTGGTCTGGGACATGACCAACGACGTCGCGAACTGGCCCCGCCTGTTCAGCGAGTACGCGAGCGCCGAGATCCTCTCCCAGGAGGGCGACCGGGTGACGTTCCGGCTGACCATGCACCCTGACGAGAACGGCAAGGTGTGGAGCTGGGTCTCGGAACGGGAGGCGGACCGCGAGACGCTCAGCGTGGAGGCCCGCCGCGTCGAGACGGGGCCCTTCGCCTACATGAACATCCTCTGGGAGTACGAGAAGGTCCCCGGCGGCACCCGTATGACGTGGACGCAGGACTTCTCCATGAAGCCGGACGCGCCGGTCGACGACGAGTGGATGACCGACAACATCAACCGGAACTCCAAGGTCCAGATGGCCCTGATCCGGGACCGCATCGAGAAGGCCGCCGCCGAACAGGGCGCCGCGCCGGGCCTGACCGACTGAGCGCCGAGCCATCGAGCGCCGACCGACCGAGCCGGACGGAGAACACCCCATGCACCAGTCCCTGATCGTCGCCCGGATGGCCCCGGGCGCCGCGCCGGACATCGCCAAGATCTTCGAGGAGTCCGACCGGGGGGAGCTGCCGCACCTCATCGGGGTCTCCCGGCGCAGCCTCTTCCAGTTCGACGACGTGTACATGCACCTCGTCGAGGCCGAGCGGGACCCCACGCCCGTCATCATGAAGATGGCCGGACACCCCGAGTTCCGGGCCGTCAGCGAACGGCTGTCGGCGTACGTCTCCGCGTACGACCCGGCGACCTGGCGTTCGCCGAAGGACGCGATGGCGAACTGCTTCTACCGGTGGGACCGGGGCAACCCCTCCTGACCGCACCGACGGAACGACAGGCCGACAGGCCGGCGGGCCCGCGCGTCGCGCGGGCCCGCCGGCCTGTCCGGGTCACCGTCCCCGGGTCAGCCGGGCACGTGACAGTCGAACGCGTGCAGATAGGCGTTGACCGGCCGTACGTCGTCGATGACCAGCCCCGCGGCCGTCAGCCGGGAGGTCATGCTCTCGGTGGTGTGCTTGGCCCCGCCGACGTTGAGGAGCAGCAGCAGGTCCATGGCGGTGCTGAACCGCATCGACGGCGAGTCGTCGACGAGGTTCTCGATGACGACGACGCGGGTGCCGGGGCCGCCCGCCCCGGTGACGTTGCGCAGCAGCCGGGCGGTGCTGTCGTCGTCCCACTCCAGGATGTTCTTGATGACGTACACGTCGGCCCGGACCGGGACGGCCTCGCGGCAGTCGCCGGGGACGACGCGGGTGCGGTCCGCGAGCGCGCCGCCCGGCCGCAGCCGGGGGTCGGCGTTCTCCACCACGCGCGGCAGGTCGAGCAGGGTGCCGTGCAGCTCGGGGTACTTCTCCAGCAGGCTGGCGACCACATGGCCCTGCCCGCCGCCGATGTCGGCGACGGAGGAACTCCCCGACAGGTCGAGGAAGTCGGCCACGTCCCGCGCCGACTGGACGCTGGACGTCGTCATGGCCCGGTTGAAGACGTCGGCCGACTGAGGGGCGTCCTCGTTGAGGTAGACGAAGAACTCCTTGCCGTAAAGGTTCTCGACGACGTTGTGGCCGGTGCGCACGGCCTCGTCGAGCTTCGGCCAGGCGTCCCAGGTCCACGGTTCGGTGCACCACAGGGCGATGGCGCGCAGGCTGTGCGGGTCGTCCTCGCGCAGCAGCCGGGACATGTCGGTGTGCGCGAACGTCCCGTCCGGCCGTTCGGTGAAGACGCCGTGGCAGGACAGGGCCCGCAACAGCCGTCGCAGCGGCTTCGGTTCGGCCTTCACCGCCGCCGCTAGGTCCTCCACCGGCAGCGGGGTGTCGCCGAGGGCGTCGGCGACACCGAGCCGGGCGGCGGCGCGCAGGGAGGCGGCGACCGCCGCGCCGAAGACGAGTTCCCTGAACCGCATGGGTGGCGGCGGGGCGGCCGGGGCCCCCTGGGCGGAGCTGTGGACGGCCTGGGTCCGTGCGGTGCGGGCGGTGGGTGAGGGCTCCCCCGCCGGTCTGGTCTGAGCGGTCGTCATGCGACGGCCTCCTTCTTCGCGTTCATGGACGGCCTCGGCCGGTCAGCACAGCCCCGCGGGCCTGGACGCCCCGCAGGTGTTGCCCGAGAAGGTGTTGCCCTTGCCGGCGGTGTCGGTGTTGACGATGTCCGCCGGGGAGTTGTTCTCCAGGACGTTCCCGGTGATCCGGTTCCGCTCGCTGGTGGTGCCCACGAAGCTCTTCCAGACGACGATGCCGCCCGACAACGGGGAGGCGCCGGCGTTCCCGGTGATCCGGTTGCGGGTCACCAGGGTGTCCTCGGCGCCGGTCAGCACGATGCCGGTGCCCTGGAGAGCGTCCAGCCGCGCGGTCTTCGGGCAGGACTTGTTGTTGCGGTCGATGAGGTTGTCGCGCACGGTCAGGGCGCCGGCCCTCGGCATGTTCTCGTCGCCGACGACGAAGACGCCCGCGCAGTTGCCGGTGAGGTGGTTGTCCGCGACGGTGAGGTTGCGCAGGCGCCGGACGGTGAGGCCGATCCGGTTGCCCTCAAGGCGGTTGTGAGCGACGACGGTGCCGCCGCTGTCCGTGGCGCCCTGCTCGGCCTTGACGGTGTTCGCGAGGAACAGTCCGGCGTCGCCGTTGTCCCGGGCGGTGTTCTTGCGGAACACGCCGCGCACCGAGCGCTCCTGGGCGATGCCCCACACGCCGTTCTTCACGGCGGTCACGTGTCGCACGGTCAGCCGGTCGGTGTCCTGAGCGAACACGCCGGAGCCGGTGAAGCCGGTCACGGTGAGGTTGGCGACGGTGACGTCCTGGACCTTGTGGTCCTTCGTCCCCGTCACACAGATGCCGTTGCCCGCGTCACCGCACCCGTCGGCGGCCTTCGTCGCGGCCGGTTCGACGACGGTACGGGGGCCCATGCCGCGCAGGGTGATGCCGTGGGTGCCGATCCGGACGCTCTCGCGGTAGGTGCCGGAGGCCACGAGCACCGTGTCCCCGGGCGCCGCCGCGTCGACCGCCTGCTGGATGGACTCCCCCGGGAAGACCACATGGGTCGGATGGTGCGCGACGGCCTGCGGGGCGGCCCCGAGCCCCACCCCGATGACCGCCGCGACGCACGCCAGATAGCCAATATGCCATTTCGTCATATTCCGCAACATATGACCATGGGCCACGCAAACCGGTCCGATGGTCCATCCGACGGCGTGTCACCGCGCCGCGCGTCAGCGGCCGTCGGCGCCCATGCGCCGTCGGTCCTCCTCGTCCCAGGCGCGGGTGTCGCGCGGTTCGACGTACGGCTCCTCGTGGGGCGGGTGGCCGCCCGCCAGGGCCCGCTGGCGCGCCAGTTCGGCGTCGAACTCCAGGCCGAGGAGGATCGCCAGATTGGTGATCCACAGCCACACCAGGAAGATGATCACACCGGCGATCGCGCCGTAGGTCCGGTTGTACGAGCCGAAGTTGGCCACGTAGAACGCGAAGCCGGCCGAGGCCACCATCCAGATCAGCAGGGCGAGCAGACTGCCCGGGGTGATCCACTTGAAGCCGCGGACCTTCGCGTTCGGGGTGGCCCAGTACAGGACCGCGATCATGATCGTGACGAGCAGGACCAGCACCGGCCACTTCGCGAACGACCACACGGTCAGCGCCGTGTCGCCGACCCCCAGAGCGGTGCCCACCTCCTTGGCGAGCGCGCCGGTGAACACCACGATCAGGGCGCTGATCACGGCCATCACCATCAGCACCACCGTGACCCCGACCCGGACCGGCAGCACCTTCCACACCGGTCGGCCCTCGGGGACGTCGTACACCGCGTTCGCGCTCCTGATGAACGCCGCGACATAGCCGGAGGCCGACCACACCGCGAGCACCAGGCCCACGATCGCCATGATCGAGCCCAGTCCGGCGTTGCCCTGCATCTGCCGGACGGCGTTGGTGAGGATGTCCCGCGCGGCGCCGGGGGCGAGCTGCTGGATGTTGTCCAGCACCGCTTGCGTCGCCGAGCGCCCGACGATCCCCAGCAGGGAGACGAGCGCCAGCAGCGCCGGGAACAGGGCGAGGATGCCGTAGTAGGTCAGCGCCGCCGCCCGGTCGGTCAGCTCGTCCTTCTTGAACTCCTTCAGGGTGCCCTTCAGCACCGCCCACCACGAGCGTTTGGGCAGCTCACCGGGGCTGTCCGGGGCCCGCCGCTCCACCTCCTCGTCCGGCCCGGCCGTCGGCGCCCGCGCGGTCCCGTCCTCCTCGTCGCGCCGGGCCTGCGTGTCCGGCCGGGCCTCCTCGGTGCGCCCGGCCTCCTCGGCGCGCTCGAACCGGTCGTCACGCCCGACCTGATCCTCGCGCCCGACCTGGTCGGTGCGCTCGGCCTGGTCGGTGCGCTCGGCCTGGTCGGTGTGGCCGCCGTAGCCCGAGTGCCCGCCGTGCCGTCCCTGCCCTCTGTGCCAATTCAGCGTTCGCATCATGCCCGTGCGGGTAACCGAGCGGGCACGGCTCATACATGCGCATTCACGGCAAATCGTTCAGCGCGGGGGCGCCGGGCGGTCGTAGACGTTGTCCGGGGTGACGACCTGCGTGATCGCTCGGGCAACCAGCGAGGACGGCTCCTGGCCCTGGTACGTCACGTCGGTGTTGAGCAGCAGCACCAGGGTGGCCCTGCGCTCCGGCAGGTGCACGGTGACGCTCTGATAGCCCGGGATGGAGCCGTTGTGCCCGATCCAGCCGCCGCTCTCGAAGATGCCGAGGCCGTAGTCGGTGCCCGGGTGGCCGGTCGGCAGCATCCGGAGCCGTTCGGCCTGGGTCCCCGGGCTGAGCAGGGTCCCGGTGGCGACGACCTCGGCCCAGCGGCGCAGATCGCGCAGCTTCGAGATCATCGCGCCGGCCGCCCAGGCCCAGCTGGGGTTCCAGTCCGTGGCGTCCTCGATCGCACCGCTGAGCGTCTGGTTGGTGTAGCCGCGCGCGTGCGGCTCGGGGAACCCGGGGCCCTCGGCGAACAGCGTGCGGCGCAGCCCGGCCGGGCCGATCACGTGCCGGCGCAGGTAGTCGGCGAAGCGCGTGCCACTGACCTTCTCCACCACCAGGCCGAGCAGGACGAAGTTGGTGTTGGAGTACTGGAACCGTTCACCCGGCGCGAAGGTGTTCGGGTTCCGGAAGGCGTACGCGAGCAGCTCCCGGGGCGTGAACGAGCGGCTCGGGTCGCTCAGCAGGGCCTGCACGAAGCCCGGGTCGGCGCTGTACGGGAAGAGGCCGCTGCGCATCTGCGCGAGGTGGCGCAGGGTGATCCGGCGGCCGTTCGGGACGCCCCGGACGTAGCGGGAGATCGGGTCGTCCAGGCGCACCCGGCGGTCGTCGACGAGCCGCAGCAGCGCGGTGGCCGTGAAGGTCTTGGTCTCGCTGCCGATCCGCATGAACAGGTCGGGGGTCATCGGCCGGCGGGTGACGACGTCGGCGACGCCGGTCGACCGGACGTAGCAGCCCCGGCCCGGCATCCACAGGCCGACGGTGACCCCGGGGATGCCGGCCTCGCGGCGGACACCCTCGACGGCTTGGTCCAGACGGGCGGTCAGTGCGGGGCCGAGACCACCGCGCGGACAGTCGTTCTTGTCGTACCGGCCCTTGTCGTATCGGCCTTTGTCGTACCGGTCTTCGTCATACCGGCCCGCCGCCGCGTGCACGGCGGTCGCGGGTGCCGTCACCATCGGGGCCAGCACGGACGCCACCAGCAGCGCGGCGGCGAACGGACGGCCAAGGGGGGTGCGTCGCATGTCGGGGCGCCTTTCCCGGAGCGGGGTCTCGAAGGGGCAAGCGTCACCGTCCGAGCCCTGGGCATTGCCTCTGCCCCGTACAACGTTCCGCGAGTCCACTCGTTCGGATGCGATCGGTACTTCACTGTTTCAACAGCCATTCACCGCGGTTCGCGCCTCGCGGAAATCAGCGCCGATCGCTATTCTCCCGAATGCCAAAAATCAGGCTCGGCGTTCCTCGTGCCGGTCGGAAAAGCGGATCCCTCATGGAGCATGATTCAAAATGAGAACCGATTATGATTCGGTGGGTCAAAACCCTGACGGGGTTCAGCAGATCGACACCCAGCCCATCTGGCTGCCGGGCCCGCGCGCCGCTTCGGACGTATGGGACCCGGACGCCGAGCTGATCCAGATGGCGTACGCGACGCACGCCCTGGCGCCCGAACCGACGCTGGCGGAGGTCCGTGACCTCCCGCGTCGCCCGGTCAGCCGGCGGCGGCCCCGACCGGGGGCCCACTTCTTCGCCAGGAACCCCCGGATCGTCCCCGTCGCGCTCTTAATTACGACTATCGCCGTGTGCGCACTGACCATGCTTTTTTGGTCCGTCTCCTATTCATACATTCAGCTGCGCGACATCGCGCTGCTGGTGGTGTCGGAGCATCTCGCGCGCTGGTGGCCGCTGACCGTCTACGGGCCGTGGCTGCTGGCGGGTCTGTCGATTCTCCGGGCGTCCGTGCAACAGCGCACCGCCCGGCGGTCCTGGGCGGTGATGCTGCTCGCGTCCGGCACGGCGGTCGCGTTGTGCATCGGCCAGTCACCGGGTTCCCTGCTGGCCATGGCGATCGTCGGAATTCCGCCCATCACCGCGCTGGTGTGTTTCCGTGAACTCGTCGGTCAGTTCTCGTCCGGGCCCGGCCCCCGGCACGCCGCGGACACCCTCGCCGGCCCCAAGCAAGGCAGGCGGTAGCCGGCCGCGCACGTCATCCGAGGGTTTGGAACTGCTGGCGTTGGAGTGCGTTCAAGAGCGTTCGGGTGAGTGGGGGTGAGTGTGGATGGCCTGTGTGTCGTGCCGCGCTCCTGGCTTGTGATGCCGTTTTTGGTGGGGCACTGGCGTTCTCCCATCGAATGCGTGACCTTCATGGGCGGTGCTCGTCGCCCAGGGCGACGGGGTATTCGAGTCGGGCCGGGCGGGGGGGTGGCGGGGTGGGTGAGCTGCGGAGCATCGCGGCGCCGTTCGTCGCGTCCGGGCCGTCTGGTGTGGCCGTGCGGACGCGTCTGAAGCAGCTGACGCCGGACGATGAGAAGGTGCTGCGTCTGGTGGGCGCGCATCTGGGGTCGCTGGCTTCGAAGGACCTCAGAGCACGCTGCCGGGACGGTCGGGCGCACTCCGGGCAGGCGTGGGCGGTCCGCAAGCGGGAGCTGACACCTGCCGGGACGGTCTGGCGCACTCCGGGCAGGCGTGGGCGGTCCGCAAGCGGGAGCTGACACCCGCCTCGTCGTCACGCTGGGCGGGCAGTATCACCAAGGCCACGCACGACCAGTGGGCGCTCGCCCGCCGCTGCCAGTCGGCGCACATCCAGAGCCTGGAAGCGGGTATCCGGACGATCGAGGAGCGGCTGTCCCTGCCGGTCGGGCAGAAGGGAACGAAGAACGCGCCGGGAGGCTATCGGTCGCGGCAGGAGTGGCATGCGAAGGCGCGGCGGCTGCGGGTGCTGCAGGACCGGCTGGCCGCCGCACGGGCCGACCGGGAGGCCGGGATCGTGCACGTGGTGCGCGGCGGCAAGCCTCTGGCCCGCACCCGCCACCATCTGGAGGCGGCCGGGCTGACGGGGTCCGCGTGGCGTGGGCGGTGGGAGGCGGAGCGCTGGTTCTGCCAGGCCGACGGCGAGTCCGGCAAGCGCCACGGCAACGAGACCATCCGCATCAGCCCCGACGGCCAGGTCAGCATCAAGCTCCCCGCCCCGCTCGCGCATCTGGCGAACGCCCCGCACGGACGCTACGTCCTCACCGGCCGGGTCGCGTTCGCACACCGGGGCACCGAATGGGCGGACCGCGTCGGAACGAACCGGGCGATCGCCTACCGCATCCACCTGGATACGGGCCGGGACCGCTGGTATGTGACCGCGTCCTGGCAGATCCCGCCCACCCCCACCCTCCCCATCGAGGCCGCACTCGCGCACGGAGTGATCGGCGTGGATATGAACGCCGACCACCTCTCCGCCTGGCACCTGGATGTCCACGGCAACCCCACCGGCAGCCCACGCCGCTTCTCCTACGACCTGACCGGCACCGCCGAACACCGGGACGCTCAGGTCCGCCACGCTCTGACCCGACTCCTGCACTGGGCCCGCACCTGCGGGGTGACGGCGATCGCGGTGGAGGACCTGGACTTCGCCGCCGAGAAGACCCGGGAGAACACGGCCGCCGCACTCGCTTCCGGCAGCTGATCTCCGGCATGCCCACCGGCAGACTCCGCGCCCGGCTGGCCTCGATGTGCGACGCCACGGGGATCACGGTCATCGCCGTCGACCCGGCCTACACCAGCCGCTGGGGCGCCCAGCACTGGCAGAAGCCTCTCACCAGCACCACCCGAAAGACCACTCGCCATGAGGCTGCCGCCGTGGCGATCGGAAGGCGCGCCCAGCAGCACCCGGTCCGGCGACGGACGGCACCGCCCCCACAGCACCGGAGCGATGCGGTGGGGCATCGGACCGTCCAGGCCGGACCAGGCGTTGCCGGGCGTGAGGGACCCCGCCCCCGTATCCCCGGACCACGGACACGATCCGTGCCGCCCGGGTGCGGAGCGAACGCGGGCAACCAGAACGCCCAACACCGTCCGGGGCGTTCGGCCGAGCATGAGACCTGGCGACAGGACTCACTCCCGCTCAGTTTTTAGGAACGGTCTGTTCCGTCCAGATCGTCTTGCCCGTCGGGGTGGGGCGGGTGCCCCAGCGCTGGGTGAGCTGGGCGACCAGGAGCAGACCCCGGCCGCCCTCGTCGAAGCTGCGGGCGCGGCGCATGTGCGGTGCCGTGCTGCTGCCGTCCGAGACCTCGCAGATGAGGCTCTCGTCGTGGATGAGCCGCAGCCGGACGGGCGGCTCGGCGTGCCGGATGGCGTTGGTGACCAGTTCGCTGACGACCAGCTCGGTGACGAAGGCCGCGTCGTTCAGGCCCCAGGCCTCCAGTCGGCCGAGCGCGTTCTTGCGGGCCTCGGCGACGGCCGAGGGGTCGGCGGCCACGTCCCAGGTGGCGACCCGGCCGGGGTCGAGGGCGCGGGGGCGCACGAGGAGCAGGGCCACGTCGTCGGTGGGCCGCTCCGGCAGTACGGAGCCCAGGACCCGGTCGCACAGCGCGTCCAGGGAGCCGGCGGCGGGGGTGTCGAGGGCCTGGCACAGGCGGGTGATGCCGTCGTCGATGTCGGTGCGGGCGCCATCGTCGTCACCGCCGCGGAACCCGATCAGGCCGTCGGTGTAGAGGGCGAGCAGGCTGCCCTCGGGCAGCTCCGTCTCCAGCGACTCGAAGGGCAGACCGCCCAGGCCCAGCGGGGGCCCCGCCGGGATGTCCAGCAGGGCGGCGGCGCCGTCCGGGCCCACCACGACCGGCGGCGGATGCCCGGCGCGCGCGAGCGTGCACCGCCGCGAGACGGGGTCGTACACGCCGTACAGGCACGTCGCTCCGACGACCCCCGGGGTCACGTCCGCCGCGGCGTCGCCGTTGATCCGGCCCCGGCCGCGGTCGCCCGTCCCCGCGGACCCTTCCGCGGCCTCCGCCTCGGTGGCCAGCCGGGCCACCAGGTCGTCGAGGTGGGTGAGGAGTTCGTCGGGGGGCAGATCGATGTCGGCGAGGGTACGGACGGCGGTGCGCAGCCGGCCCATGGTCGCCGAGGCGTGGATGCCGTGGCCGACGACGTCGCCGACGACCAGCGCGACCCTGGCCCCGGAGAGCGGGATGACGTCGAACCAGTCGCCGCCGACCCCGGCGCGGGCGCCGGCGGGCAGATAGCGGGAAGCCACCTCCACTCCGGCCTGCTCGGGCAGGCTCTGCGGCAGCAGGCTGCGCTGGAGGGTGACGGCGGTGCCGCGTTCGCGCGTGTAGCGCAGGGCGTTGTCGATGCTGACCGCCGCGCGGGCCGCCAACTCCTCGGCGAGGACGAGGTCGTCCTGCTCGAAGGGGTCGGGGTGCCGGTGGCGGGCGAAGACGGCGACGCCCAGGGTGGTGCCGCGCGCGGAGAGCGGCACGGTCATCGCCGAGTGGAACCCGTACTCGCGGATGCGGTCGGCCCGCAGCGGGTCCTCGGCCACCCAGTCGGCGATCGCGGACTCGGTCAGCTGGAACAGCACGGCACGCCCCGACCGCAGACTCCGCACCGGCGGCGAGCCGTCCGGGTACTCGTCGACCTCGCCGGGCGCGACGATCGCCTCGGGCGTCCCCTGACGGACGGACCGGTGGGCGATCCGCCGCAGGGCGAGGGCGTGGCCCGCCGCGGGCAGCCGCGGGGTCCGGCCGTACTCCTCCGCCGCGCCGAGGACCGGGGTGAAGCCCTCGTCGAGGGAGGCCAGCAGGTCGACGCTGATGAAGTCGGCGAGGTCCGGCACGGCGATGTCCGCCAGTTCCTGCGCCGTCCGCTGCACGTCGAGGGTGCTGCCGATGCGCCGGCCCGCCTCGGCGATCAGCTGCAGGCGTTTGCGGGCCCAGTACTGCTCGGTCACGTCGTGCCCCGTGGTGGCCACCCCGAGGACGCGGCCGTCCTCGCCGTGGAGCCGGTAGATGTCCACCGACCAGGCGTGCTCGCGGGTCTCCCCGGGGGCCCGCGAGTGGTTCTCCAGGTACTGCGCTTCGCCGGTCTCCAGGACCAGCCGCATCAGCCGCTCGATCTCCCGCATGGCGGGATCGTCCACGGCCTCCGAGACGCGCAGCCCGCGCAGGTCGTCGTCGCTCAGGCCCAGCGCCGCTTCCGAGCCGCGGTTGGAGGCGCGGAGCCGCAGGTCCGTGTCGTGCACCGCGGTCGCGCAGAAGGGGGAGTCGAGGAAGCCGTGCAGCGCGAGCGCGTCGTCGCCGGGGCGGGACAGCGTCCCCGTCAGGGCGGAGACCACGAACCAGTCGCGGACCCCTCCGTACGACGTGCGGTGGTGCGCCAGCACCCTGACCTCCAGACGGCGCCCGTCGCGGTGCCTGAGGACCAGGGTGCCGTGCCAGCGCGGCAGGTCGGAGAAGGCCGGGAGTGCGTCCGCCGGGGGCTGCTCCGCGAGCAGGGAGGCAGCCGGCAGGCCCAGGATCTGCGTCGGGGTGTACCCGAGGAGACGTTCGGCGCCGGCGCTCCAGCCGGTGACGGCGCCCTGTTCGTCGACGGTGGCCCGCGCGGTGAACGCCTCACCGGCGGGGTCCGGGCCCAAGCCCGCGCCCGATGCGTCGACGACACGCCGCTCCATGTCCGCTCACCTCGCTCTCACCGGGCTCCGGTCGCGGCGAGGCCGCACCCCACCGAGGCCACACCCCTACCTTCGATATGTCCGCCTACATCCTTTTCACACTATTTCCCGCCTGCCCGGTGGGCATCAGCTCCGCGTCGGACGGTCAGCGGGGGCGCAGGAACGGGTCGAGGAGCGCGGCGAGGGATGTCGTGGCCGGGAGGGGCTGCTGCCCCGCTCGCTGAGTTCGCTCAACGGCCGCCGGTCGCCGTGGCTCGCGGGTGTCGTGCAGACCGGGGTGGCCGCGCTGCTGGTGTTCCCCTTCGCGCTGGCCGGCAAGGACCCCGTCCTCACGCTCTTCTCCTGGCTCAGCGGTCTCGCCGTCCTGGCGATCATGCTGCTGTACCTGCTGACCTCGGTGTCGGTCATCGTGTACTTCCGCAACGAGCGGTCCGGCGACACGCGGCTGTGGAACACACTGATCGCCCCCGCGCTGGGCGCGGGCGGCATCGCCGGGGCGATCTGGCTGATCATCGCCAACTTCACCACGCTCATCGGCGGTGACACGACAACGGCGGTGTGGCTGGCGTTGGCGGTGCCGGCGGCGCTGCTGGCGGGGATGGCCATGCCGATGCTTTCGCACCCACCGAGCCGGAGGTAGGGGCCGACGGGGTGCGGGTGAGTGGGGCGACGGGGAGGGTGCGTGGTCAGGTGCGGGCCTGGTGGGGCTTCTCGCGCCGTTCCCCGCGCCCCTGAAAGACCAGGCCCTGCGGGCCTGGAAGATACGGCCCTGCGTGGCTGAAAAACATGGGGGGCAGCCCCTGCTTTTCAGGGGCGCGGGGAACGGCGCGAGAAGCCCCACCGGGCCGCGGCCGCCGACGCACCCGCACCCCCACCCCGATGCGCGCCCGGTCACCCCACCCCGTGCCCGGTCACCCCACCGCGCGCCGCTGCCACGCCCCGAACGTCTCCAGCGGCTCCCCACTCTCCAGCGCCCAGGGATACGCCGTGACCAGCCCCCCGATCGCCCGGAACACCTCCCCCGCCTCCCCGACCCGCTTCGCCTGCACCAACGCGTACGCCAGCAGGTTGAGGTCGGCGACGGCCGCCGCATGGGTCAGATACCCGGCACGCGGCCAGTCCGCCGTCGCCCGGTCCAGCGCCGCCACCGCGTTCGGCCGGCTCCACAGGTGGACCGCGGTGAGCGCCTCCACACCGCCCTGGTCCAGCGTGCCCTGGTAGAGGTCGATGAGCGCGGCGATCTCCAGCCCCGCCGTCGGTGCCGTAGGCGCCGTCCCCGCGCGCACCTGGTCCAGGAAGTCGACGGTCTGCGCGTGCGAGCCGCACTCCCGCGGCGAGAGATAGCCGAGCATCTGGAAGTGCGCCTCGCGGTGCCACGGGTCACGCCGGACGATCTCGTCCCAGAGCGGAAAGACCTCCTGGCTCGGCCGGCGCCACAGCCGCAGCAGACCGAGCCGCACCACCCACGGCGTGGGATCCTCCGGCCGCAGCGCGGCGGCGCGCTCACAGGCGTCGAGCGCCTCCCGGGTCTCCCCCGGTACCGGCTGCTCCTCGTACCCCGCCCGCAGCAGGACACCCCACGCGAACAGCAGCTGCGCGTCCGGGTCCTGTCCCTGCTCCTCCGCCCAGGAACGCTGGAGGGCGGGGGAGGTCGACTCCGCGAGGACGCTCAGCCGGTGGGCCCTGCGGTCCCAGTCACGCCCGCTGTCGCGCAGCAGCTGCTCGACCATGGCCACCGCGAGACTGCGACCGCCGGAACTCCGCCTCTCCACAAGACGTTTGCGGACCTTCCCGAGATCCGCGTCGTCGAGTTCGGGGGCGAGTCTGGTCGTGCCGCGTCGGCGACCGAGGAGTGCCATGGCCGGAGAGTAACGAATTTTGGTCGCACAGTGATGATTCGAGATGGACGTAGGTCGATCCGATATACCGACCGGCAGACGAGGGCGTGCATCGTATCCCCAACTCGCTTATCGCGAGGGGCACTTCACCTTATGCGCACGATCTTCTCTCCCTATCATCGGAAGATGACGGAACCGACGCAGTCCGGCCCGTACACGGGTCAGCCCGTGCCTCCGCACCAGCCGATGGCCTCCGTGCCCGGCTGGGCCCCGCCCCCGCAGCAAGGGGCCCCCTATCCGTACGCGGCCACGCCGCCCGTCGGCCACGGCAGACCCGCCTCCCCGCCGGGCGACCCGGCGGCGGCCTCCGACCGTACGTCCGGCGCGCTGCTGCTCCTCGGCGCCCTCCTCGCCTTCGGCTCCTCGTTCGCCACGCTGGACAAGTCGGTCCAGCACCTCGGCGAGGGGGAGGAGCCGATCTACGAGACCGTCGCGAAGCCGTGGTCCTACTCCAGCGGGGACATCGGCGGGGAGACCGAGTCGGTCATGCAGTTCTCCGGCCTTCTGCTGCTGTTCGGCACCCTGGTCGCCGTCGCGGCCGCCGTGCTCCTGCTGACAGGCCGCAGCCGCCGGCTCCCGCTGGGCCCCGCGCTCGCCGTCGGGGGTTCGGTCCTGCTGCTCGGCACGACGCTGTCGGTGCTGACGGAGGCGTTCAACGACACCCAGTGGGACGGGGAAGGCCGGACCACCACCTTCGGCGCCGGTTTCTATCTGCTGGCCGTCGCGTTCCTGCTGACCCTCGGCGCGACCGTGACCGCCGTCCTCGGCACCCGCCGCCCCGCCACGGCCCTCCCCGGACCCGCGCAGCCGCCACAGCCCTGGCAGTCCGCGCCCGGCGGAGTGCCGGATGCACAGGCCGCCGCTCAGCCGGCCCCACCGTTCCCGCCGGCCCAGCCCCCGGCTCCCCCGACGCAGGGCTGAGCCGTCGCCGATCCCGGCTTCTCACCGAGCGGTGTCCGCAGGAGTGTGTCGTGTCACCCGGCGGGCACCCCTCTCCTGTGCTACCTTGCCATGAAGTGGCAGTTTTGGTTACCAGAGGCTTCTGAGTGCTCTTCGACCTTCCGTCGACGAGCACTCTTTGTTGTTTCCGGGGCTTTCCGGGACTTTCTCAACTTCCCGTCGGGTCGAACCGTTGCTGCGACACCGGGTCCGCACAGTGTGGGCTCCGGGCACTGCATCAAGGGAGTTTCAGCATGGCATCCGGCACCGTGAAGTGGTTCAACTCGGAAAAGGGCTTCGGCTTCATCGAGCAGGAGGGTGGCGGCCCCGACGTCTTCGCCCACTACTCGAACATCGCCACCTCCGGCTTCCGTGAGCTTCAGGAAGGCCAGAAGGTGACCTTCGACGTCACGCAGGGCCAGAAGGGCCCCCAGGCCGAGAACATCGTTCCCGCCTGACGCTGACGCGTAACGCATGAGCCGGGGTCCGCGCCCGAAAGGTGCGGGCCCCGGCTCGTGTGCGACAGGCGCCGCCGCATCGAGGAAGGTCCCCATGAACCGCACGGCTCGTACGAACAGCAGCAGCTCCTCCCGGTCCCGTACGGAGGGCTCCGCCCGCACCGGCACGGCCCGGGGCGACCGCGCACGCTCACGCGGCGCGGGGGCGGGTGACCAAGGGGCTTCTTCCCGTGCGGCCGGAGCCGGATCGGCGACGGGCGGCACCGCCCCGCGCCGCGGCGACGCCGCGAAGAACACCGGCGGCCGGGGCGACACCTCCAGGAACACCTCGGGTCGCGGGGGCGCCGCCGGGACCGCCAAGAACGGCGGCCGCGCGGACACCCCCAGGGGCGCCCAGGGCAAGGGCGGCGCCGTCAAGAACGGCTCGGCCCGCGGCGGTGCGGCCAAGGCCGGCCGTGGTCGCCGGGGCGGCGGCGGGCGGACCGTAGCCGCTCCCACCGGTGGCGAGTTCGCGCTGCCGGTCACCGTCACACCCGCGTTGCCGGCGGTCGGGACGTTCGCCGAACTGGAGCTGCCCGCACGGGTGCTGGAGACGCTGCGGACCGAAGGGGTGACCGAGCCGTTCCCCATCCAGGGCGCGACGCTGCCGAACTCGCTGGCCGGCCGTGACGTCCTCGGCCGTGGACGCACCGGCTCCGGCAAGACGCTCGCCTTCGGTCTCGCCCTGCTGGCCCGTACGGCCGGACAGCGCGCCGAGCCCCGGCAGCCGCTGGCCCTCGTCCTCGTCCCCACCCGCGAACTGGCCCAGCAGGTCACCGACGCCCTCACCCCCTACGCCCGCGCGCTGCGGCTGCGGCTCGCCACCGTGGTGGGCGGTATGTCCCTCGGCCGGCAGGCGAGCGTGCTGCGCGGCGGCGCCGAGGTGGTCGTGGCGACCCCCGGCCGGCTCAAGGACCTCATAGACCGCGGCGACTGCCGACTCGACCAGGTCGCCATCACCGTCCTCGACGAGGCCGACCAGATGGCCGACATGGGCTTCATGCCGCAGGTCACCGCGCTGCTCGACCAGGTGCGCCCCGACGGCCAGCGGCTGCTGTTCTCCGCCACGCTCGACCGCAACGTCGACCGGCTGGTCCGCGACTACCTGCACGACCCCGTCGTCCACTCCGTCGACCCGTCCGCGGGCGCCGTCACGACGATGGACCACCACGTGCTGCACATCGAGGACGACGACAAGCACGCCACCACGACCGAGATCGCCGCCCGCGACGGACGCGTGATCATGTTCCTGGACAGCAAGCACGCGACGGACCGGCTGGTGAAGAAGCTGCTGGCGGTCGGCGTGCGGGCCGCCGCCCTGCACGGCGGCAAGTCGCAGTCGCAGCGCAACCGGGCCCTGAGCCAGTTCAAGGACGGGGACGTCACCGCCCTGGTCGCCACGAACGTCGCGGCGCGCGGCATCCACGTCGACGACCTCGACCTCGTCGTCAACGTCGACCCGCCGGGCGACCACAAGGACTACCTGCACCGGGGCGGCCGTACGGCCCGCGCGGGCGAGTCCGGCACGGTCGTCACCCTCGTCCTGCCGCACCAGCGCCGTGACGTCACCCGGCTGATGGCGGTCGCCGGCATCACCCCGACGACCACGACGGTCCGCTCGGGCGGTGCCGAGCTGAACCGCATCACCGGCGCGCAGGCACCCTCCGGCGTCCCGGTCGTCCTCACCCCGCCGGTCACCCAGCAGCCGGCCGCCCGCCCCTCCTCGGCGTCGCGCGGCCGTCGTGGCCGCCCGTCCGCCCAGGGACGCCGACGCGCCCCGGCGAAGGGCAACGGCCGCTGAGATCGCTCAGCCTGCTGAGCCCGTCGGGACGATTCGGCGCACGGCGCGGTGTGGCTCGACTCGTACGAGGAACTCCTACGGGGGTGGCGGGCGTTCACAGGGAGACGTGCGGAACGCACGCGGACGACCGGAACGACCGGCACGACACGGGCTGAAGCCGAGGTGGCACGCATGGCGATGTGGGATCGGATCAAGGACCAGGCCAAGGGTCTGCAGCAGCAGGCGCAGGGCGCGCGGGGCGGCAGCGGACACGGACACGGGCAGCCGGGGGCGGGACCGCTGGGTTCCATGGGAGCCGGCAGGTCCTCGGGGTCCGGGCGGTCCTCCGGCGGTTCCAAGGCCCAGCTGGTGAGCGCGCTCAAGTCCCAGCTCACCTCCCTGAAGACGGAGCTGAAGAGCGGCGCCTACCGGGACGCCAGCATGGCGATGTGCGCGCTGGTCGCCGCCGCCGACGGGAACGTGGACCCGGCCGAGCGGCAGCACGTGGAGTCGCTGATCCTCAACAACGACGTCCTGCAGAACTTCCCCGCCGACCAGCTGCGGCAGCGCTTCAACCGGCACGTCGACCAGCTCTCCCGCAACTTCCAGCAGGGCAAGGCCGAGGCCCTCACGGAGATCGCCAAGGCCGCGAAGAAGCCGACCGAGGCGCGGGCGGTCGTCCAGACCGGCTTCGTGGTGGCGGGCGCGGACGGGTACATCGCGCAGACGGAGGAGCAGGTCCTGCGCGAGGCGTGCGCCACGCTCGGCCTGTCCCCGCAGGAATTCGGCCTCTGACACCGGCCGCCGGTCCGCGCGGCTGACACACCGGCAGACCTTCGTGGCTGACACCAGCCGCCGAGCCACGCGGCGCGGGGCGCCTTCCCGTGACTCAGGGAACCGGGTCCGGGCGGGTGCCCCGGCGCAGGGCGCGGCCGCACCAGGCGATGACGGCCGCGTTGGCCAGGCCGCCCAGCACCACGGCGACGACGGCCATCGCGGCCCCGTCCGGCAGGGCGAGCCACACGAAGCCGACCGGGGCCGTCGCCAGGATCGGTATGACCATCGCCATGGACCCGTCCGAGCCGTCGCCGGAGCTCGCCGCGATCGCCCAGACCAGCAGACCCACGCAGAGCGCGAGGTAGGCGAGGGCGAGGAGATCGCCGGGGCGGGGGCGGCGGGACGCGGACGGCCGGCCCGGCGCGGGAGGGGTGGGTTCCTCGGTCATGGGGCGGTCCTGGTCGTCTCGGGGCCGGTTGTCTCGGGGCGGTGGGTCTCAGAGGTGGGTGCCCGGGGGGTTCGGGCGAGCCAGGCCCAGGTCGTAGGCGAGGATCGTGGCCTGGACGCGGTCGCGCAGGCCGAGTTTGCGGAGCAGCGCGTTGACGTGGGACTTCACGGTGCCGACGGTGATGCCGAGTTCCTCGGCGATCTCGGCGTTGGTGAGTCCGGTGGCGACCAGGGACAGGACGTTGCGCTGACTGCCGGTCAGCGCGTCCAGGGCTCGCAGGCCGCCGCCGTCCGTCGTCCCCGGGGTCGTACCGGAGGCGTAGTGGCCGATGAGGCGGCGGGTCGCCGACGGGGCGAGCACGCTCTCGCCGGCGGCCACCACGCGGATGCCGGCCAGCAGTTCGGCGGCGTGCACGTCCTTGAGGAGGAAGCCGGAGGCGCCGGCGCGCAGGGCGTCGAAGACGTACGCGTCGAGGTCGAAGGTGGTCAGGACGAGGACGCGGGGCGCGTCGTCCCGGCCGGTGATGATGCGGGTCGCGGCGATGCCGTCCAGTTGGGGCATCCGTACGTCCATGACGACGACATCCGGTGCCAACTCCTCCGCGAGCCGCACCGCTTCGGCGCCGTCGGCGGCCTCACCGACGACCGTCATGTCCTCCTCCGCGTCGATCACGGCGGCGAACCCCGCCCGTACGATGCCCTGGTCGTCGACGACCAGCACCCTGAGGCTCATCCGTCACTTCCCTCTTCGTCCTCTGTCACGTCGCCCTGCTGCGGAACCGGTACCGCGGCGAGCGGCAGCCGGAGGTGGACCGTGTCCGGGCCGCCGGTGGTCAGGGTGCCGCCGAGCGGCACGACGCGGGCCGTCAGCCGCTCCCGTACGGCGGTGCGCGCGGCGTGCGGCACCCCGGTGGCGGTGAGCGTCAACGTACCGCCGTCCGCGTCGAATTCGAGCATCGCCGGCTGGTCACCGCCGACCGCGAGGATCGTCTCGGCGGCGTGGTAGGCGGCCAGGTCGACGGCGGTGGGGAGGCGTTCGGGCACCCGGTCGGTCAGGCGTATCCGCACGTCGCGGCCGGTGGCCCGGGACTGGTGGGCGAGCAGGTCGAGGGCCTGGAGGGTGGGTTGCGGACTGCGGCCGGGGCCCGCGTCGCGGTCGCCGTAGCGGACGGCGTCGAGCAGGGCGCGCATCGCGGCGAGGGCCTCGCGGGCGCGGTCGGCGACCGCGTCGAGGCGGCCCGCCTCGGCTTCCTCGACCATGTCGGCGGTCCGGGACAGCACGGTCGTCTCCAGCCCCGCCGCGATCCGCCTCCGCTCGGCCCAGGCGTCCCGCACTGCCTCCTCGGTCCACAGGGCGACCCGCTCGTCCCACGCCCCCCGATCGCCCCTGACGCGCCGCCCACGCACCACGCCACCCCACACGGCACCGCCCACCACGACCACCACCCCACCGCAGGCCCCGATCACCCACCCCGGCCCCCCGTTGCCCCGCCCGACCACGGCGACGACGGCGGCAAGGCTGTGCACGAGGACGGCGGCGAGGGGGAGGAAGAGCAACTCGCTCGGCCCGCCCAGGACTCCGCGCCCCAGCCCGGCTGTCGGGCTCGTCCCGGCCGTCGCTGTCCCTGACGGTGTTTTCTGCGTCCCGCCCGGCGTATCCGTGGTCGTCCCGGGGGCGTTCGCGATGCTGCGGGCCGTGCGGGCGGCGACGGCCGCGCACGTGGTGAAAAGGCTCAGGGCCGGGGGGAGGAGGGGTGGGCCGGTGTAGTGGGTCGCGGTCATGGCCAGGGGCCAGAGGAGGGGGAGGACGAGGAGCGTGGTGAGGGCGGTTCGGGGGGCGCGGGGGAGCCAGAGCAGGGTGAGGGCCTGGGCTGCGGCAAGCAGGGCGAAGAGGGTGCCCGCAGAGGCCTGTTGCGTGACCGTCGCCGTGTCCGGGCGCACAACCAGCGCCGGGAGCAGCGGCTGTAGGACGAGGCCCGCGGCCGCCACCAGCTGCGCCACCCGGTAGCCACGCGGGAACGCCGCCTCCACCGGCGCGGCCGTCCGCCCGGGCAGCGCCGCCCGTATCTCCCAACCGCCCTCCCCCATGGGCCCGCTGGTCAGCGTGCCGCCCGCCTCCCGCGCCCGTGACCGCAGGAACCCCTGACCGCGCCCGCCCCCGAGACCCGCCGCGTGCGCCGTCGTTCCGGCGGGCGGCGCCGCGCTCGTGACCACGACGTCCGTGCGGGTCTCGCCGTAGCGCACCCGCACCCGCGTGTGCGCGCCCGGCGCGTGCCGGGCCACGTTGGTCAGGCCCTCGCGCACGATGCCGTACGCCGCGTCCGCGACGGCCCCGTCCGGCAGCGGGTCGATCTCGCAATCGATCCGCTGGTCGAGACGGCGGAACCCGGCGACCAGGTCCGCCAGCCGTTCCTCCGGTGACGGCAGGTCCTCACGGGAGGGCGCCGGTGCCCGTACCGCGCCGAGCGCCCGGGTGACCTCGCGACCGGTCTCGACCGCGAACTCCAGTGCCTGCCCGGCCAGTTCGGGCCGCCGGTCGCGCAGCCCGAACGCGGCCCCCGCCGTGACGACGACGGCCGTCAGATGGTGGGCGCTGACATCGTGCAACTCCCGCTCCATACGACGCCGTTCGACCGCGGGCAGCCGGTGCCGCTCCGACTCGGCCCGCTTCAGGCGCTGCTCGGCCGCCCACCGGGCGCGCCGGGCCCGCCGTACGAGGAGACCGGCGCCGCAGGCGGTGGCGTAGAGGAGGGCGGTGAGGACGAGGTCGAGGCCCGAGGGGTCGCTGAGGCCGTGCAGGCTGATCTGCATCAGTCCCTGCCAGGCGGCGAGCGCCACCACGCACAACACGGCGGTGAACGTGTCGCGTTCGGTCGCCACGGTGTACAGGGCCAGCGCGACGCCCGCCGTGCCGAGCAGGGCCGTCGCTCCGACGGGCAGCGGCCCCGCGCCCAGCGCGCACGCGGCGGCGACCACGACGAGCGCGACCACCGGGCGGCTGCGGCGCAGCGCCAGCGCGCCCGTCACGACTCCGGCGACCAGGGCCGCCACCAGCAGGGCCGCACCGTCCGGGACGGTCCCACGACCCAGTGCCGCCCCGGGCCACACCACGGCCTGGGCGACGACCAGCAGGACCGGGAGCAGCCGGTCGTCCTCTGTCCGCATCATGGCGCCCCCAGGCTAGAGCGGAGACCACCCACCCGGAGTCCGGCTGGAGACCGAGGTCCGCGTCGTACCTGGGTTATAGGTGGGGCGGGGGCAGGGGGCAGGGGGCGGATCGGCGGAGCGTTCGGGTTTGGGCCGGGCCGGGGGGCGGGTCGGGTCGGAGGGTCCGGGTCGGGTCGGAGGGTTCGGGTCAGGCCGGAGGGTTCGGGTCGGGTCGGAGGGTTCGGGTCGGGCCGGAGGGTTCGGATGGGGGTGGGGACGGGAGTGGGTGCGGCGGCGTGCGCCGTCCACAGGCTGTGGACGGCGCGGAGGGCCCCGCACACGGACACCGGCCGCCCCCACCGCCGCCGTCGCACCCACAGACACCGGCCGCCCGCTGCCGCCGTCGTCCTGCCCAGAAAGGACGCCCGGCACCCGAGGCTGCGGCAGTTCCTCTCCCAGGTCCTGTGACACCCCTCCCCGCCGACCGCCGCCCCCTGCCGCACCCAGAGAAGACAGACCCACAGAAGCCACAAGACCCACAGAAGACAGAAGGAAGAACAGCCATGACCGCGAACAGAAGACTGCTGCCCGGCGCCACCACCTCCGCCCTCGCCCTCGCCCTGCTGCTCCCCCTCACCGGGTGCGGCGGGGACAGCGAGGCGGCGGGCTCCGCGGACGGCTCGTACGACACGGTCCGCAGCGGTGTGATCACCGCCGCCACCCAGGCCGAACAGCCGCCCTTCGCGGTCACCGACGCCTCCGGCAACCCCAGCGGGTTCGCCGTGGACCTGATGAACGAGGCCGCGAAGCGCCTCGGGGTGAAGGTCGAGTACAAGACGACCAACCTCCAGGGCATCCTCGCGGGCCTGTCCGCCGGCCAGTACGACATCGGCGTGGCCGGTGTGGGCGCCACGGCCGAACGCAAGAAGCAGGTCGCCTTCACGGCCCCCTACTACTGGGGCTTCACCGATGTGGTCACCCTGAAGACGGGGAAGGCGAGCAAGTTCACCGCGCTCCAGGACTTCGAGGGCCGACGGGTCGGCGCGGTCAGCGGCTCGGTCCAGGAGACCTTCGTCAACCGTGAGATGGGGAGGGCGGAACTGGTGAAGTTCAAGGACCAGACCGCCCTGATCACCCAGCTCCTCTCCGGCGGCATCGACGCGGTCGTCCTCGGCGGCGCCGACGCGGACGAGTACGCCGAGCAGCACCCCGTACGGGTCGCCGTGGAACTGGACAGCCTCCAGGGCAGCGCCTTCCCGCTCCGCAAGAACGGCGAGCCGAAGCTCGTCGAGGACCTCGACAGCCAGATCGACGCCATGATCGACGACGGCACCTACGTCAAGCTCTACCGGAAGTACTTCCACGACCCGATCGCCGCCGACCTGCTCACCGTCCGCCCGAAGCTGGCCTCCCGGATAGCCGGCACGGACCTGGAGCCGACGAACGTCTGAGCACACCCGAGGGCCCTTCGCGACCGCTTCCGGCATGCCGTTGTCAGTGCCGGGGGCTAGTCTCCGGACAACCGACCGTATGCCCGTTTGTCCGTTTTCAGGGAGGTTCTCATGGTCTCTCGGCTCAACCCCTACCTCAGTTTCGACGGCGACGCCCGGCAGGCGATGGAGTTCTACAAGGAGGTCTTCGGCGGCGAGCTGACGCTGCACACCTTCGGCAACTTCGGTCAGCCGGGCGCCCCCGAGTCCGACAAGATCATGCACGGCATGCTGGAGGCGCCGAACGGCATCACCCTCATGGGCGCCGACACCCCGCCCGGCATGGAGTACCAGCCCGTCGGCGGCTTCTCCGTCAGCCTCAGCGGGGACGACGACACCGAGCTGCGCGGTTACTGGGAGAAGCTGTCCGAGGGCGGCTCCGTCTCCGTCCCGCTCGACAAGCAGATGTGGGGCGACGTCTTCGGCATGTGCACGGACCGCTTCGGCGTCCCGTGGATGGTCAACATCAGCGAGCCGCAGGGCTGAGCCGGCGCGCACAACCGAGGGGTGCGACACCCTTCGAGGGCGCGGGCCACATCCCCCACATGCCCCACCCCGAGGCGTACGCGCGTGCCGTGACGGCCTTCGTCGAGACGGCCGGCACGGCACGCGCATCCGGCTGGTGCCCAGTGTCCGGCCGAAGCTGACCTTCGACTTGCCGTCGCCGCCGAAGGACGTCACGTCAAGGACGGCGGCGGGCGTTGAGCCGGGCGGCCTGGCGGGTGAGGTGGGCGCGTTCGGCCAGGTTGGGGGCCCTGTGGGCGGCCTCGGTGTAGAGCCGTGCGGCCGTGGTCAGGTCGCCGTCGCGTTCATGGAGGTGGGCCGCGACCGCGGTGTGCCGGGGCAGGGAGGCGTCCAGTTCGGCGAGGGCCGCGAGACCGGCGCGCGGCCCGTCGGCCTCGCCCACGGCGACCGCGCGGTTGAGCCGGACGACGGGGTTGTCGGTCAGAGCCGCCAACTCGTCGTACCACTCGACGATCTGCACCCAGTCGGTCTCGGCGGCCGTGGGCGCGTCGGCGTGCAGGGCGGCGATCGCGGCCTGGGCCTGGAACTCGCCGAGCCGGTCGCGGGCGAGGGCCGCCTGGAGGATCTCGATGCCCTCGGCGATCAGACGCGTGTCCCAGCACCCCCGGTCCTGCTCGGCGAGCGGCACCAGGCTGCCGTCGGGCGCGGTCCGGGCGGCGCGCCGGGCGTGATGGAGCAGCATGAGCGCGAGCAGCCCGGCCACCTCGGGGTGGTCGATCGCGGCCGCGAGCTGCCGGGTGAGCCGGATGGCCTCGGCCGCGAGGTCGACGTCGCCGGAGTAGCCCTCGTTGAAGACGAGGTAGAGCACGCGCAGCACGGTGGCGACACCGGCCGGCCGGTCGAGGCGCACACCGGAGACCGTCCGCTTGGCCCGGCTGATCCGCTGCGCCATGGTCGCCTCGGGGACGAGGTAGGCCTCGGCGATCTGCCGGGTGGTGAGGCCACCGACGGCCCGCAGGGTGAGCGCGACCGCCGAGGCCGGCGTCAGCGACGGGTGAGCGCACAGGAAGTACAGCTGGAGCGTGTCGTCCACGGCGGGCGCCGGGCCGGGCGCGGGCTGCTCCTCGACGCGGTCCTCACGCCTGCGGCGGGCGGCGTCGGCGCGGGCCGCGTCGAGGAACTTGCGCCAGGCCACGGTGACCAGCCAGCCCTTGGGATCACGCGGCGGGTCGGCCGGCCAGACGCGGAGCGCCTCGACCAGCGCGTCCTGGACGGCGTCCTCGGCCGCCGCGAAGTCTGCTCCGCGGCGGACGAGGACGGTGAGCACGCTCGGCGTGAGGCTCCTGAGCAGGGTCTCGTCCATCACTTCGTGCCCCACGTGTGCCGTCACTCCGTGATGGTGGGCTGCACGCCGTAGAACGGGCGCACCTCCAGCCACTCGTGGATCGGCTTGCCGCCCGCCCCGGGGGCGGCGGACAACTCCCCGGCCAGCTCGACGGCGCGCTCGTAGCTGTCGACGTCGATGACCATCCAGCCGGCGATCAGGTCCTTGGTCTCGGCGAACGGGCCGTCGGTGACGGGCGGGCGCCCCTCACCGTCGTAGCGGACCCACGCCCCCTCGGGCGCGAGCGCCTGGCCGTCGACGAACTCGCCGGTCTTCTCCAGCCGGGCCGCGAAGTCGTTCATGTACTGCATGTGCGCCGAGATCTCCTCGGGGCTCCACCGGTCCATCGGCACGTTGTTGACCGGGGCCGGGGCGCCTCGGTAGTGCTTCAGCAGCAGGTACTTGGCCATGGTCGTACTCCTCGGTGCTCCTGCGACCCATTGTGGTCGCGTTCATACCGGGGACGGAGCCGGACGCGGGGTCTCGACATCGCCGCGGGATTTTCCCGAAGATTCTTTGCGGAGACCGGCCGGACACGACAAAGGCAAGGAGTCATGCACTCCTTGCCACTCTCAACGTATAGCGCACCGGGGGGCTTGCGGCAAGGCCCCCGTGGTGCCGCAGAATCTCCGGCCTGAGCCTGAATCGACGAACACCGGGGGCGCTTCGATGCGTGTGCTGTTGGCGAACTACGACTCGCGCGGGGGCGTCGAGCCACTGGTCGGACTCGCGGTCCGGCTGCGTGAGCTCGGCGCGGAAGCGCGGGTGTGCGCGCCTCCGGACGAGGAGTTCGCGCGGCGGCTGGCGAGTGTCGGCGTACCGCTGGTGCCGTTCGGCCGTCCCGTCCGCGCGCTGATGACCGCGGCGGCGCCGCCGACGGCGGGCGGTGTGCCGCGCCGTGCGGCCGAGCTGCTGGCGGAGTTCGACACGGTCGCCGAGGCGGCCGAGGGCTGCGACGTCCTGGTGGCGACGGGGCTGCTCCCGGCCGCGGCCTGTGTGCGGTCGGTGGCCGACAAGCTGGGCATCCCGTACGTGTACGCGAGCTTCCAGTCCGTCACGCTGCCCTCGCCCCACCATCCCCCGATGGCCCGGCCGGGGCGGCCGCTGCCGACGGACACGACCGACAACCGCGCCCTGTGGGACTACGACGCCCGAAGCGCGAACGAGGTGTTCGGCGAGGTGATCAACACGCACCGGGCGTCGGTCGGCCTGCCACCCGTGGCCGCCGTCCGCGACCACGTCTTCACCGACCGGCCCTGGCTGGCGACGGACCCGGTGCTGGATCCGTGGAGGTCGTGGCCGTCGGAGGCGACCGGGGAGGGGGTGCGGCAGGACGCGTCGTTCCCCGGTCCCGACGTCGTGCAGACCGGCACCTGGATCGTGCCGGACGAGCGGCCGCTCGCGGCCGAGCTGACGGCGTTCCTGGACGCGGGCGCGCCGCCGGTCCACGTCGGCTTCGGCAGCATCGCCCTCGGCGGCTCCGAGGACGTCGCCCGAGCCTGCGTCGAGGCGGTCCGCGCCCACGGCCGCCGTGTGATCCTCTCCCGGGGCTGGGCGGAACTGGCCGCCCTCGACGACCGGGACGACTGCTTCGTCGTCGGCGAGGCCAACCACCACGCGCTGTTCCGCCGCGTCGCCGCCGTCGTCCACCACGGCGGCGCGGGTACGACGACGACGGCGACCTGGGCGGGCGCGCCCCAGGTGGTGGTGCCCCAGGGCGCGGACCAGCCGTACTTCGCGGGCCGGGTGGCCGAGCTGGGCATCGGCGTGGCCCACGAGGGTCCGACCCCGACGTTCGAGTCCCTGTCGGCGGCGCTGAAGGTGGCCCTGGCGCCGGAGACGGCGACGCGGGCGGCCGAGGTCGCCGGAACGGTCCTGCCGGACGGGGCGACGCGGGCGGCGCGGCTGCTGCTGGACACGTACGGAGGGGAGCGGCGTTCTGCGTCAGCTTGAGCCGGGGTGCGGCGGGCGAGCCCGGACCAGTGACCGGCGAGCTGGGCCCGTAAGCCTGAGCGCGGCTCCGACTCACTCCCTCGCCCCCACCCCCCACGCCTCCACCCGTGACGCGTCCCTCACCCCGCCGCCCCTGACTCCGCACCCGGAGCACGCGGACATGACCTTCGGAGCAGACGAGATGAACCCCCCGACCACCTCCACCCACCCCAGCGCGTTCCGCCTCCCCGACCGGCTCTCCGCCAAGGCCGACCCCGCCCTCCTCTCCACCGACGAGCGGCACTTCGCCACCCTCGCCACCTCCCTCGCCCGGTCGATCGCCGAGGTCTCCGCGCAGCTCGACGCCGAACGGCGGGCCCCCGGCGGCCTGGGCCGCCACGCCATGGACCGTGACACGGAGATCCACCGCCTGACCGCCCGTCTGCGCACCCTGCGCCGCTTCGGCCTGGACCTGTGCCTCGGCCGCATGGTGACCGAGGACGATCCCGAGACCCCCGTCTACATCGGCCGCCTGGGCCTCACCGACAGCACCACGGGCCGCCGTCTGCTGGTCGACTGGCGCTCCCCCGCCGCCGAGCCCTTCTTCGGCGCGACCCACGCCAACCCGATGGGCCTCACCAGCCGCCGCCGCTACCGCTGGACCGACGGCCGTATCAGCGACTACTGGGACGAGGTCTTCTCCTCGTCCGAGCTCGACAGCCTCACCGACCACCAGCACACCGCCGCCCTCGACGACCAGTCCGCGTTCATCGCCAGCCTCGGCACCAACAGGTCGGAGCGCATGCGGGACGTCCTCGGCACCATCCAGGCCGACCAGGACGCCATCATCCGCGCGAGTTCCCGGGGCGCGCTGGTCGTGGACGGCGGGCCCGGCACCGGCAAGACGGTCGTCGCCCTGCACCGTTCCGCGTACCTCCTCCACTCCGACCCCCGGCTGGGCCACCGCCGGGGCGGCGTCCTCTTCGTCGGCCCCCACCGCCCGTACCTCTCCTACGTCGCCGACGTCCTGCCCAGCCTCGGCGAGGAGGGTGTGCAGACGTGCATCCTGCGCGACCTGGTCGAGGAGGGGGCGACGGCCGGCTTGGAACCCGACCCGGAGGTGGCCCGTCTGAAGTCGTCCGCGGCGCTGGTCGACGGCATCGAGAAGGCCGTCCGCTTCTACGAGGAACCGCCCACCGAGGGCATGACGGTGACGACCCCCTGGTCCGACATCCGGCTGAGCCCCGCCGACTGGACGGCGGCCTTCGACGCGGCGGAACCGGGCACGCCGCACAACGAGGCCCGCCACCAGGTCTGGGAGGAGCTGCTGACGATCCTGACGGACAAGCACGAGGCCGCGACCGACGCCGACGAAAACCCCGACGGGGACCCGGAATCCAAGACGGCCGTACCCCCCGCCCTCCTCCGCAGGTCCTTGCTCCAGAACAGGGACCTGGTCACGACCTTCAACCGGGCCTGGCCGCTGCTGGAGGCGGCGGACCTGGTGGGAGACCTGTGGTCGGTACCGGCGTATCTGCGGCTGTGCGCGCCCTGGTTGAGCCGTGACGAGGTCCGGCTCCTCCAGCGCGACGACCCCCAGGCGTGGACGACCTCCGACCTCCCCCTCCTCGACGCCGCCCGCCGGCGCCTGGGCGACCCGGAGACGGCCCGCCGCAAACGCCGCCACGAGGCCACCCTCGCCGCGCAGCGCGAGCGCATGACGCAGGTCGTGGACAACCTGATCGAGGCGGTCTCCAACTCCGGCGCCGACGGCGACGACGGCGAGGGCCTGGTGACGATGCTGCGCGGCGAGGACGCCCGGGTGAGTCTGGTCGACGACTCCGAACTCCACACCGCCGACCCGGACTTGCTGGCGGGTCCCTTCGCCCACATCGTCGTGGACGAGGCGCAGGAACTGACGGACGCGGAGTGGCAGATGCTGCTGCAGCGCTGCCCGTCCCGCAGCTTCACGATCGTCGGCGACCGAGCCCAGGCCCGGCACGGCTTCGCGGAGTCGTGGGAGGACCGGCTGAACCGGGTGGGCCTGGACCGCGTCACGCAGTCCTCCCTCACCATCAACTACCGCACCCCGGAAGAGATCATGACGGAGGCGGCACCGGTGATCCGCGCCGCGCTGCCCGACGCGAACGTCCCGACGTCCATCCGCAGCAACGGCATCCCCGTCGACCACACCCCGACGTCGGACCTGACGACGACCCTGACCTCGACCCTCGACACCTGGCTGTCCGCCAACCCCGA
Organism: Streptomyces sp. ATCC 21386; assembly: GCF_018728545.1. Lineage (NCBI taxonomy): Bacteria > Bacillati > Actinomycetota > Actinomycetes > Kitasatosporales > Streptomycetaceae > Streptomyces > Streptomyces sp. ATCC 21386. The sequence continues at coordinate 38,462 of NZ_JAAVVL010000001.1, read as the reverse complement.
CGGAACGGCGTGCGTGATCACCACACCGACCCGCGTGCCGAACTCGGCACCGGCCTCCGGGACGCCGGTCGGTACGACGACCTCCCGGGTCCGCGTGCTGACCCCCGAGCTCTCGAAGGGCCTCGAATTCGACTTCGTGGTCCTCGTCGACCCGGAATCCTTCGGCGAGGGCATCGAGGGGGCGGTGGACCACTACGTGGCGATGACCCGGGCGACCCAGCGCCTGGTGATCCTCACGACCGTCTGAGCTGTGTCGCCTCGGGAGGTCCACCCCGAGGCGCACCCCGAGATTCAGCCGCCGCGGGCGGCCCCCTCCGGCCAGACGACGTCCACGGGGATCCCGGCCGCCCGCGCCGCGAGCACGGCATCGGCGGTGCCGCCGCCCTTGCCGGTGGGCGGCGCACCGTCCCATACGGCCACGAGGCGGTCGGCCCGCTGGACGAGCACGGCGCTGGCGGCCTCGTACGCCTCCCGGTCGGCCGTCTCGTACGGCAGCACGACGACCTCCTCGGCGGCCGCCGACAGCCGGTCGTACGAGCCGCCGTGCTCGGGCTCGACGACGCCGCGCCGGTAGTCCCGGGAGGGCACGACGACGACCAGCCGCCCCCCGGCGGCGAGCACGGCCTCGGCGAAGACCGTGTCGGCCCCCTTCGCGATGCAGGACACCCCGACGAGCGGGCCGCCGGCCCCGGCGTACGGCTTGAGCAGCTCGTCCAACGCCGCGCGCACCAAGGGGATGGCCCGTTCGGTCAGATCAAGATGCCCGGTCACCGCGATGGTGGTCTGCTGTCGACGCGGAACGGGGTCGTCCTCAGCGTCGGTCATACGAAGACGCCTCCCTGTTGATCACTGATGGTCCCAGTGGATGTGGCAGTGGCTAGTCGCTGTCGAGGGGGACCCAGGCACGCTGTCCCGCGTCGTCCGTGCCGTACCAGTAGCGCGGCATTCCCTTGATACTGGCGGTGTGGAAAGGGCGGCCGCCGTCGTCGATGCGGATCGTGCCGGTGCGGCCCTGGGAGGACCAGTCGAGTTCGAGGTACCAGCGGGCATCGTAGGTCTGTGTCGTCGCGTCGACCAGCAGCACCTCGGGGTCGTCTGCGGAAACACGGTACGGGAAGCGCACGGCAGGGAGAACTCGTCCGCCGTCGGCACCGTCCTCGCCGTCCTTCGGGTGGACGATGGGGCGGTCCGCGTCGAGGTTCACGGTGAAGCGGCGGGGCGTGAGCTCGCTGCCGCAGCCCTGGCCCATGTTGTAGGCGGTGCCGCCGTCCGGGGTGTCCCGGCCGACGACGCGGACGTGCAGCGCGTCCAGGACCACGGCCGCCGACGATTTCCCCTGCACCGAGATCCGCACCTTCGTCCGCCGCCCGTGCACCGCGTTCTGCGTCGCCGCCCAGACCTCGGCGTCCTGCTCCGACGGCGGCGGGGGCACTTGGGCGGCCGGCTTGTCGATGACGTAGTCGTGGTCGCACCCCTTGTCCCAGACGAGGGAGTCGACGCTCCAGGTGAGGGGTGGGTCGGCGGACGCGTTCGTGGGGCGGTCGGCCCCGCCCGGGGTGGTGGTGCCGGTGCTCGTGGGACCGGTGCCGGAGGGGTCCGGCTCGGCCTCGGAGGAGCGGCCGTCCGACAGAGCGGAGAAGCCGACGAGGGTGAGGGCGAGCAGGGCGCACGCGGCGGCTGTGGAGGCCAGGACCGACCGTCGGCGGTACCAGGGCAGGGGGCGGGGAGCGGAGGAGGGGGAGCGCACGTCCGGGTCGGGATGGTCCCCGGGGTGTTCTGCGGGGCCGCCCTGTCCGGCGAGGGGCCCGTCCGTGTCGGCGTGTGCGCGCGTGTGTGCGTCCTCGGCCTCGTCCTTCTCCTCGCTCGCAGTCGGCGCCGCCGGTGCCGGATCCGGTGCCGGAGCCGTGGTCACCGCTTCCGGTGCGTCGGCCGTACGCACCCGCTGTCGAGCCGCGACCGCCGACAGCCACAGCCGGTGCAGTTCGAGCCGCTCCTGTGGTGTCGCGCCGCAGAAGGCCGCGAGCCGCTCCACGGGCGCGTAGTCCTGGGGTACGGCATCGCCCGCGCAGTACCGGTGCAGCGTGGAGGTGTTCATGTTGAGACGGCGGGCGAGGGAGCCGTAGCTCCGGTCGGTACGGTCCTTCAGACGCCGCAGCAGCGCCGCGAACTCGTCGGCATCGCCCTGAATCGACATCGTTTCCCCGCCGTCCCCGCCGCCCGCGATCCCGCATCCCGGGCCCTGTCGCCACCGCACGTATGAGTACGCGCATCACTACGCGTATCACTACGCGTATCAGTACACGTATCACTGCACGTCAGATGCAGGGGGATGGTTCCACCGTTGCCCGGCCCCGGTGCCGCCCGCTGTCGTACCGGACGGCACGGGGACGGGGCACCGCCGTCAGCGGGCGCTCGTGGTCCCGATGTCGGCGATGCGGTCGTACCGCTCCACCACCACGAAGAGCTTGACCTTCTGCGTCGTCGTTCCGCTGCCGAAGGTCAGGGTGACCACGACCTCGTGGCTGTGCCCCATGCTGCCGTTGTCGGACACCGTCCACCGCGCCGGAACGTTCTGGGCGCGCAGGACGCCGTCGGCCCCGTTCTTCTTCTCCCAGGCGGCGAGCCGCTCGGCGAAGTCGGGCGTCAGGTAGTGCTTGCGGAGCGCCTTGGCCAGCGTGGTGTCCGGGTCCGCGTAGTCGCCCTTCGCATCGATGTACGCGCCGTAGAAGTCGGCGACGCGGGTCACCACGGTGCCGGGCGTACCGGTGACCGACTTCGGTGCGGCGACAGTCTTTGGTGCGGCGGCCGGCTTCGACGCGGCGGTGGACGCCTGGGCCGAGGCGGGGACGGAGGCCACGGACGCCTGCGCCGGCATCTGCGCCGACACACCGAGCCCTACGGCGAGGACGAGACCGGCGGCGGCCGCGCGGAGACCGTGGCCGCGGCGGGCGGAGAACTTCGTGTTCATGTGCGTCATCCATCTCTGGTCGTCGACCCGGCGCTCGGGCACGGAGATGCCCGGTACGCGGGGTCGGGAGGGTGTCGTCGCCACACGGCGGCCGGGCCGGTCGTGGTGACCCGGCCGGGGCGACACCCAGAGCTTCGAGGACGCCGGGACCCGCCACAACGGCTGCCGGCCCATCCCGGACGGCAGAACGGTCCCACCCCTGTCGACCTGCGAAGAACGAGGTCCTGGGAATGCCCTGGGATACGTCCTTGACCGCACCCGGGACTCGACAGGGGAGCGGACTCGCGGGCTCAGCCCACCGTGGAGGAACTCCCTGACGGAGCCCCTGAGGGAGTTCCTGAGGGAGTTCCTGAACGACCCCGGGTGATGGCGTACCCGAAGGCCGTCGCCAGGACGTACATCAGAACCGAGTAAACGGCGCTGGGAATGGCGACCTCGGTGCTGTCGAGGATGCTCAGGGCGATGGTGAGGGCCACGGTCGTGTTGTGGATCCCCACCTCCATGGCGCTGGCGACGGCCTGAGGCTGACCGAGGCGAAGCGCTCGGGCACCGCCGTAGCCGATGCCGAGGCTGGCGAGGCAGAAGATGCCGGTGACCAGGCCGACTTGGCGAAGGTAGTCGGCGAGGTTGTCCCGCTCTCCCAACAGCGCCGCGAGGGACACCGCGACCAGGACGGCGATGGAGAACACCCGCACCGGACGGTCGGCGCGGGCGGCGAAGTCGGCGGACCGCCGCCGGACGAGCATGCCGAGCCCGACCGGGATCAGCACGATGGCGATCACCTGCAGCACCTTGCCGAACTGCAGTCCCAGGTCGCCCTCGGCGTCGAAGTGGTTGATGGCCAGGTTGGTGACGAGGGGAATGGTGACGGCCGCGAGCACGGAATTGATCGCGGTGAGGGTGATGTTGAACGCCACGTCCCCGCGGAACAGATGGCTGAAGAGATTGGCGGTGGTACCGCCCGGTGACGCGGCGAGCAGCATCACGCCCACCGCGAGCAACGGGTCCACGTCGAAGACCTTGACCAGGCCGAAGGCGACCAGCGGCAGCACCACGATCTGCACGGTCAGCGCGAACACGACCGCCTTCGGCGAACGCGCCACCCGCTTGAAGTCGGCCGTGGTGAGCGAGAGTCCGAGACCGAACATGATGATGGCGAGCGCGACGGGCAAGCCGGTCGTGATCAGTGTTGAATCCTTCATGCGTCACGCTTCCTGGAGGACGGCATGAAGGCAGCGAAGACTGCGCGAACTGCCGCACGAGGCCCGTAGGTCGCCATAGTGAAGCAGCACCGACCCTCTGGTACAAGGCTTCGGCCGACCGGCGTGATGGGCGGCGTGACGGGCGGCGTGACGGGCGGCCCGACGCCGCTGGTCCTCCTACAACGGGGCGTCTTACGTGGGCAGTTCCGACATGCCCCTAGTAGTACCCCTTCTCCCCGTCGAGCAGCTCTCTCACGATGTCCGCGTGGCCCGCGTGCCGTCCGGTCTCCTCGACGAGATGGATGAGCATCCAGCGGAGGTTGGCGCTGCTGGAGCGGAAGTCGGGGTGGCGGCCGACGTCGTCCAGGGATGCCCCGGCCACGATCTCGTTGCTCCGGACGCCCTGGGCCTCGTACTCCGCGAGCAGCTGCTGCAGCGAGCTGCCGTCGGTCCGCCAGTCCGCGTCCGCACCCATCTCGACCAGGGACGGATTCTGCGTCTTGTCGCCACCCAGGAACAGCACTTCGAGCCAGGTGTGTTCGACCCACCGCATATGGCTGATGAGCCCGGCCATCGTCATCGCCGGCGAGGTCGGGATGACGGAACGGTGCGCGTCGGCCTCGCTCAGGCCCTCGCATTTCCATCTCAGGATCTGCCGTTGCAGATCCAACCAGCCGACGAGCGCGGTGCGTTCGTCGGCCTGAAAGGGGGGACGCTCAAGTGAGGGTGACATGCGCGCACGTTAGAACGCCTGGTCTCCGGATGCCGCCCGATTTTCGATCCACGGTGCGCCGGACGGCCCTTGGTTCGCACCAAGTGTCGTGCCGGCAGCCACGGTTGGACGCCGTGGCACCGCCCACGCACGTCACCGAGCGGGCTGCTCGACCGGGATCTCGTAGGCGATCTCCCAGCGCACGTCCGGCACGGTGATGTCCGCCGTCTCGACGGGGCGACCGTCGCTGTCGTAGTAGGTGCGCTCGATACGGGTCAACAGCTCACCGACACTGACGCCGAGCAGATTGGCCTCTTCCTGCGTGGCACGGCCGGGGCGCGGAATTTCCACGGCGGCCTCGACGACGACCCCGATGGACCGCATCCGCTCCACGACCCCCATGCCGGCGAGTGGCCCCATCTCCGGGAGCACGACCGGTGTGCCGTCGGTGATCGCCATCGGCTCCCACGACTCGGACAGCTGGACCGACTGCCCGTCAGCCAGGAATTCGTACCGGGTGACGACGCACGGGTCTCCCGGATCGACGGCGAGGCGCTCGGCGATGTGCTCCGGTGCGGGTACGCGGGCTTGAGTGTGCGACTCCCAAGTCCCGCGCCTCCCCTGCTCGTTCATGTCGGCGCGAAACGGCGAACCGCCCCGATGCTCCCGGTGCCGCGATCGAACCATCCGCAACCGCTCACGCGGCGCGCGAACATACGTCCCTGACCCGGCCCGCCCCTCAAGTACGCCCTCGATGATCAGGCGCTCCATGGCACGTTGCGTGACATTGCGCCCCACCCCGTACTCCTCGGCGAGCTGAGCTCGCGACGGCAGACGCTCTCCGACGGCCCACTCGCCCGCCCTCACCCGGCGGCGCAGGTCGTCCGCGACATCGAGGTACGGGGCCTCTCGCGGCATACGGCTCTCCGTGCTGCCCCGAACGCGCAGGGCTGGTGGTGCGGTTGACGACGACATTGACAAGCTACTGCATCAGGTAGAAGCTACTGAAGTAGAAGCACGCTATGTGACCACTCACTTACTGGGGAGACCCGTGTGCTCGAAGGCCGAAAGCATTGCCGTACGACTGGCCGAGGCCACAGGAGCCGAGGTGCGACACGGAAAGGCCCCCGCCGGTGTCCGACTGGAAGTGAACCTGCCACGGAACCTGAGCGAGGCCTCCCGCAGTGCCGTCCTGGCCGCTATCGCCGACGCCGACGCGTATGGGCATCGACGCACCGGCGAAAGTGACTGCCTCTGGGCGCTCGTCATCCATGAGGCCGAAGAAAACCCGGGCGACCGCTGATACGGCCCCGGGGCATGGCCGACCCAACTGGGAGATCGACAATGCACCTTGTATCACGCGCGGTTGCTCGGGTCCGCACAGCATTCTCTGGGCTACCTGGATCCGACGACAATCGCCTGCCCATGTGCCCTCGCCACGACTCGGATCCGGAGTCGAGCTTGTCGACGCGCCACCCGGCGCCGGAGATGTGGGCCAACTTTCTGGCAAGTGCCCGTGCTCACGGCGGCTCGCGGTCACGACCTCACACAGAAGTGCCACCCATCACCACCGACGACATCAACAGCACCCTCGTAGGCGCCTACCTCCTGCCCCCGGAGATGCGCCAGCGCAGGCGGTACGCGTACCAGTTGACGGAGGCGTACTGATGCCCGACCAACAGCACGCAGCCGCCGCACCCCGCACGGAACTGCCCATGCTCCGCGCCTACCGCCTCTGGTTCGAGCACACCCGCAAGTGCGCCGCCGACTGCAAGGGCGCGCCCAAGGCCCAGGACGGCTGCGAGGACGGGCGCCGGTTGTGGGGGACGTACCGCCTCGCGCGCATCGGAAAGGCCACGACCTCATGAGCTGGACCATCGAACGCGCACCCGGCCGCCCCGTACGCCGGACCGACGTCAACCGCCTGGCCGTACCCCTTCGTCTCTCCCTGAAGGACGGACACGCGACGGACACCGAGCTGGTCCTCACCCTCGCCGAGGCCGAGCATCTGCACGCCGCACTGTGCCGCGCGCTCGACGGTGAGCCGTCGCCTCCGGCCGCGCCCGACTGCCGCCAGTCGGTTCAGGCCTCGCCCGGGGCGGCGCACATCATCGGGCGGGCGTAGGTCGCGCAGCACGGCCGGGCTCATGAGACCCCCTCCCGATCGGCCTCCTGCCGGGCCCGACCGGGAGGCACGGTCCCGGATTGTCCGATGCCTCATTGTGATCCTCGGGTGTACAACCCCGTGCGGATGCCGACCGTCTGTAAGGCGCTGGGAGGATGAACCTTCGGTGCCTTTCCGTGACGAGATGGGGGATCAGGTGGGGAAGCAGTTCTGGAGAGTCGTCGTGGCCGCTGGTGCGGCGGCGGTGTTCACGGCCGTGGCTGCGGCGCCGGCGGGAGCTGCCGAGGGTGGGGTCTCGTTCACCCGTGTCCAGGTGAACGGCGGCAAGCCGATTGTGATCGGAGCATCGAAGGAGGTGGCGGTGCCCGCCTCCTTCCGGATGGCGACCACGCGCAAGTGGAAGTGGCCGGCGGTGTTCCTGTACCGGAGTGGTGCGGATGACCGGCTGTGGCACGCCGTCGAGACGAGCGACTGCGTCAAGGTGAGCGCGGGCGTCTGCGACTTCAACGAGACGATGTACTTCGACCCGAGCGTGTGGGACATGCGTAACAGCGAGGCCGGGGCCTGGAAGGTCGGGGCCGAGGTGCACTTCGAGGGCGGCGGTGGTGACACCGACGACAAGAATCTGACGGTCCACGTCAAGCGCGACTCCCGCCTGACCGTGAACGCCTCGCCCGAACCGGTGGCCAAGGACAAAACCATCACCGTGACCGGAAAGGTGACGCGGGCCAACTGGGAGACCAGGAAGTACGCCTCCTACGGAGGCCGCCTGGTGACCCTGCAGTTCAAGCCCGCCGGCGCCGCCTCCTACACCACGGTGAAGAAGGTGCGCGCCAACAGCTCGGGGGGTCTTCGGACGACCGTGAAGGCCGCCAGGACGGGCACGTGGCGCTGGGTGTACTACGGCAACACCGCCACCGGAACGTCGACATCGTCCGGGGACACCGTCGTCGTGAAGTGATGTCCGCGGTGCCGACGGGCTGATGGGGTCCGAGCCGGCGGTGACGGCGTCGGGTCCGTCGAGGCTGACGAGGAGCGATCCGCTGGGTCAGGCAGTGTGACGTCGGCGAGCGCGTAGCCGGCGGACCCCCTTCACGGCGTACACGGCGGTCATGAGCACGAAGCCGGCGCAGGTGAGCCAGAACCAGGATTCAGCCACCGCGAGACTCAGCACCAGGCCGCCGATGAGCAGCAGGGAGGCGACGACGTCCAGCAGGTCGAGGCGCGCCTCGAAACGCACCGCCGAGTCGGAGCCGCGCAGTCGGCGGATGACGGGAACGAGGCCGAGGGCCTGCAAGAGGGCCAGACCGAGAGCGAGCCAGACGAACCAGCCGGGTATGTCCACGGCGCGGACTGTATCCCACCCCCGGGAACCCTTGAGTGTTCTGCGTGACAACGCCTGCTGCGGTGGGTCGCTCACCGGCAGTGGCCATGCCGGTCGTCATCCCGGCCGTTCGGGGGATACGCGGGCGGCCGCGGAGACGTGTCCCGTCCTGCGGGGGCATCCCTTCCTGGGACGAAAGGGAGACATGATGCCGCTCTATCTATCGAGGTTCAGCTACACGCCGGAGACCTGGGCGAGGCTCATCGGCCACCCCGAGGACCGCGCGAGGGCCGCTCAGTCGTACATCGAGTCCGTCGGCGGCAAGCTCCACGGCTTCTGGTACGCGTTCGGCACCCGCGACGGTTACAACCTGTGGGAGGCCCCCGACAACGTCTCCATGGCCGCGGTCGCCCTGGCGATCAGCGGAGGCGGCGCACTCAGCTCGTTCGAGACGACCGTTCTCCTGACCGTCGACGAAACCATGGACGCCCTGCGCAAGGCCGGGCAGGTCCAGTACCGGGCTCCCGGCGCGTAGCGGTCCGGACGGCCGGCACCCGCCGGCTTCAAGGAATCGAGATCGACTTCGTCGTCGTCGCAGCTCTCAAGGAACCAGAGGGTGTCGACAGCCAACGATGCAAGGGCGGGCGCGAGGGGATCCATGGCGGTCATCTCCCGCAACTTGGCTCGGCGGCCAGGACGAATGCCCGCGCGCGCAGCGATGGGCATCACAGGAGATATACTTGCCTCCATCTTTGATATCAGGGAGGCACTCGTGAGCCGAACGGTTATCGACCTGGACGACGACCTGGTCGCGGACGTGGCCAAAGCCCTCGGGACGAGCACCAAGAAGGAGACGGTCAACACCGCTCTTCGCGAGGTGCTGGAGAATCGGCGTCGCGCCCTGGCGCTCGCCCGGCTGCGGTCGGCGGCCGGGGACGGCGCATTCGACCTGGAACTGTTCGAGAACAAGGGGAACTACCGCCGGTGAACGCGGCCCAGTTCCTGATCGACACCAGCGCACTCGCTCGGTTCATGCGTGAGGACGCCGAGCAGTACGGCTGGGACCAGGCGGCAGCCGCCGGACTCATCGCCACCTGTTCGATCACCGAGCTCGAGTTCTTCTACAGCGCGCGGTCGGCTGCCGACAGGGCACGCGGCATCGAGGACATGCGGCTGATCTTCGGTTGGGTTCCCGTCGACGATCGCGCCTACGACCGTGCCTGGCAGGTCCAGGAAGCTCTCACCAAACAGGGAAAGCACAGGAGCGCAGGTCCGGTGGACCTCGTCGTCGCCGCGACGGCCGAGCTGCAAGGGCTCACCCTCTTGCACCGCGACCACGACTTCGCCTGCATCGCGGCAGTGACCGGCCAGGCCCTCCAGTGGTACGGCCCGGAGAGCGGCAAATAGGCGGGCGCGGTCGCAGCCCCTCCTTACAGGTGCCGGGGCGGAAGAGCATGTCGTAACGGCGACGAGTTCGGAGGGGGCGAGGCCGTGGTGTACGTCTACGGGCCGGATGCCGGTGCGCCGTTCGAGATCGTGGAGCCGACTTTGCGCAGTCTGCCGTTCAGGCCGGCGCACGTCATTCTCAGGCACGGCGACAGCGAAACCCGGGTGGACCTGTAGGTCAGCCGGACTGGGCGGGACGCATGGCGGTCATCGCCCGCGACTCAGCCGTCCCCTCTGGCAGCAGGGCCGCCGTCTCCGCTCCCGGCCGGGGGACGCGCCTCGTCTCCCATCCGAGCTGATCACGTCTCCCGACCGGTGGGCACCGCTTCCACCGGGCGGATCGCGGTGAAGTCCTGGAGTTCGTCGCGGGTGGCGGAGAGCAGGAGCAGCCATTCGTCGCAGCCCTGCCAGGGATAGAGGTCGCCGGCTCCTCCTCGGACCACTCGTAGTCCGTCGCCCGTGCGGGGGCGTGCGTCCAGCGGCGCGGCCATGAAGTGCGGGATCCACACGTCGGCGCAGAGTTCGCTCGCCGACCCCATCGCCGCCAGGCCGAAGGCGTTCTCGGCCGCGGCGGTGCGCTCCTCGTCGGCGAAGTCGTCCAGTACCTGGTCCTCGTCCGGCTTCGCGTCCCCGCGGAAGGTCAGGGTGGTCGTGCCCGCCCGGGCCGCGTACTCCCACTCCGCCTCGCTCGGCAGCCGGAACGGCAACTTGCCCAGCAGGTCGTCCAAGTCGTCCTGCAACCGGGCCGTGGTCGAGGTCGAGTCGGCGAGGCTGTCCTCGTATTCGGGCAGCCAGTGCCGTACTTGCGCCACCGTGAGCGGATGCCGGGCAATCAGGAACGGCTCGACCCGTACTTCTCGCACCGGCCGGGCTTGGCCGGCCTCGGCGTAGAACGCTTCGAGGTCGTCCTCCGCGCCCCCGGTCCGCTCGATGGCACGCACCGCGTCCAGTTCCGCGTCGGACAGGCCCATCCGGAACGTTCCGCCGGGAACCTCCCGGAAGACCACTCCGGAGTGGGTGTGCCGCCAGGCTGGTCGGCCTGCCACGATCTCTTGAGCCCACATGGATGCGGACGCTAGCAGCCGGGCATCCCGATGACGCAGGGAGCCTGGAGGGCGTTTCCCCACGACAAGGGCGGAAGCCCGGTCCTGCTCGCGTGCAGCGGGGATCAGAGAAGGTCTCGCCAGAAGGGGGCCGTTGCCTTGCCCCTCGCTCCTGTGGGCTGGGCCCGTTCTGAGCTCAATACAGTTCCTCCCATGGACTGGACCGCACCTCTGAGTGCCATAGCCGGTGCACTGGCCGGCATTGTCGCCACGTTCGTCGTGGATCGGGATCGTTGGAAACGGGCACAGCAGGCCGATGCGCAGGCCGTGTTACGGGAGGCCTTCGTGGCCTACCTTGCTCACTTGGCTCGCGCGACCGAGGGCATGCGTTTTGCCGCCGAGGCGCGCTACGACTCCCCCGAAGAGCGTAGGCGGGCGGTTCGCGCGGCGTTTTCCGAGTCCGGGCTGTTCGAGCAGCGCTTCGGGCTGACGATGCTCGCTCCGCCGCGGGTGGTGGAGTTGGGTGTCGACGCGTTCCGCACCGTCCGGGCGCTACGTGACCTCCTCGCCGACGGCGCGCACGTCACCGACGGGGCCTTCCAGACCGCGCAGCACACCTACTACAAGGCCACCCAGGCCACAGCGGCCGCCATGCGCCGGGAACTCGGCATTTCCGAGCTGCCGTTCGTCCCCCTGGCGACCAGCCTCGACGAACGAGGCTCTCGGCGAGGATGAGTCATGAGCGACGAGTTGGTGGTGTTCCTGCACGCCCGGCTGGATGAGGACGGCGACTCGGCTCGTCGTTACGGGCAGGTCGAGGGGTGTGGGGAGTGGGTTGCTCGTGGGGGACGAGTTGACGTCGGTCTGGTGGGGTTTGATGGTCTTCCGCCCGCGCTCGCCCAGCACGTGGCCCTGCACGACCCCGTACGTGTCCTGCGGGAAGTCAAGGCCAAGCGGCGGGTGTTGGAGCGGCATGCGCTCAGCCCTGCCGAGGGGGCCCCGTCAGTCGTCCTTGCGCTGCAGCGCCTCGTCGACCGCCCGTGCCACCTGCTTGGGGAGATCCGCGCGGACCTTGGCCCGCTCCTCCTGACGTCCTTCCTCACGGATTTCCTCTTCGATGTCCGGAGAGATGGTTCCCCGCGATTTCGCTCGCTCCTCCTCGGCGGACTCGCGCACGAGCTTCCTGCCCAACCAGGGCACGACGAAGCAGAGCAGCAGCAGGAAGAGGAGCGCACCCTGAAGGAGCCAGAAATAGTGCTCTTCCACGATCTCGTCCTCCATGCGGGCGAGCAGGAGAATCACCGCGATACCGATCACGGGTCCCCTGCTCCTGCGCATGACCCGTGACGTTGCGCGAACACCGTCAAGAATCTGCACGAAGACACCACCTCCCGAAAGGGCCGATCTGCCGATTTCTCCCATACGACGGCAATGGAACAATTCGGGTTGCGTCATCGTTCCGACATAAGCCCTTCGTGTGGCGCGAGTTCGCCGGTTGACGCGGTGAACACCGAAAGGCGCGAGGCATGAGAAAGCCCCAGGTCGATTTCGTGACCTGGGGCTTTCTCGGCGGGAGCTGGGGCTATGAAGCCGGGGCCGGTGTCACGTCCGTCAGCTTCCAGCGCTGGTTCAGGCCCGAGTTCGGGGTCCAGACCCCTACGCCCGCGCCGTCGTTCGTCGACTGGCCGTGGACGTCCGGGAGTTGGCCCGTGGCCACGTTCACCAGGGTCCAGGTGCCGTTGCCCGTCGAGGACAGGATCCACTGGGCGGCCTCGTCACGCGTGGCCGTGTCGCGCTCCGCCACCAGGGAGTCGAAGCGGATGGCCAGTCGCTTCTTCGAGGTCGGCTCCGTCAGGGCGTAGCGCGTGCGGTTGTCGGTCGCGCCCTTGCCGATACGGTCCAGGGTCCACTGCTGGGCGTTGCCGGCCGCCGTGCTCGGCGTCTTGATGACCAGGCTCTTGCCGTCGGGGCCCACGGCCAGGTTCTTGCCGCTCTGGACGCCCGTCAGGGTGTAGCTGTGGTTGTCCTGGAGTTCGGCCTTGGCGGTCGCCACCCCCGAGACACCGTTGACCAGGAAGGAGGTCACGGACTGGGCCGGGACCGTGATCGTCGCCTGCTTGCCGGTGACCTTGACCGCCTTCTTGCGGATCAGCTTGCCGGCCGCGTCCGTGACCACCGGAGTGATCGTCGCCTTCTTGGAGACCTTGCCGAACTTCGAGAGGTCGACCGTCACCGCCCGGGACTCGGTGGTGCTGTTGACGTGGACGACCGTCGCCTTGTCGCCCTTCTTCGCCACCGCGGCCGTGCTCGACTCGTCGTTGGTCTTGATCAGACGGTCGCCCGGCTTGATGTAGTGCGTGAAGTTGCGGGCCGTGTCGAACTTGGTGTTCGTGTAGATGGGGCAGGTCTTCAGAGTGTCCGACTTGCCGCAGGCGAAGGAGAGCTGGATCGAGCCCCAGTTGCCGCCCTTCTCCGACTCACCGCCCGGCTTCATGTTGTCGTAGTCCTCGACCGGCTGCCAGAAGACCCAGGCCTGGGGCTCCAGTTCGCGCAGGTCGTCGACGATGCGCTGGGCGAGGCCCAGGCCGGGGCGCATGTCGGTGAAGCTCTGGCCGTCGCCCCAGTCGCCCTCGACCTCGCTCATCCACAGCGGCTTGTCGGCACCCTTGGCGAGGTCGCGGACCGTGGTGCGCTGGCTGGTGCCGTAGGTGTGGACGTTCATCTGGTCGACCAGGTCACGGACCTCCTGGGGGTAGGAGTTCCAGTTCGTGGCGAACGTGCCGGGGTTCGTCTCGTCCATCGCGGAGATCTTCGCGCGGCTGCGGGAGTCGTCCAGGACCGGGCCGAGCGCCCTGAGGACCTTCTGCTGCAGCTCGGGGCCCATGTGGGCGCCCTCCTGGCGGCCGCCGGTCGGCTGGCCGTCGGCGCCGAGCTTGGTGCCCCAGTAGTTGGTGTTGGGCTCGTTGAACGGGTCGAGGGTGTCGACCTTGATGCCGTGCGCCTTCTCCAGGCGCTCGGTGGCGCCGACCAGGTACTCGGCGAAGTCCTCGACCGACTCCTCCTTCAACTGGTCCTTCGAGGCGTCGAAGCCGCCGGAGACGTAGCCGCTCTCCGTCATGAACCACGGCGGGGAGTTGCTGAAGGTCTCCCAGTGCGTGATGTCCTTCTTGATGCGGTCGACCCACCAGCGCTGGGTGGCGTCGGCGTTCTTGTTCCAGTCCTTCTTGTCGTCGGCGCTCCACCAGTCGACGTCCTCGCGGGTGGTGCCCGCCGGGGCCTTCCACCAGCCCTCGACCGCGCCGCCGGCCCGCAGGTAGTCCTTGACGTCGGGGGCGTTGCCGCCGCCGATGTTGTAGCGGGCGATGTTGAGGTTGAGGCCGTCCTCGCCGAAGAGGAGCTTGGCGAGCTTCTCGCGTATCGCGGGCGGGTAGTCGCCGGTCGCGTTGGCGAACCAGACCAGGCTGGTGCCCCAGCCCTCGAAGCTCTGGCCCTTGTAGGAGGGGTCGGGGCTGACCGTCACGGACGCGGCGGCGGGGGCCGACGTGTCGGCGTGCGCCATCGGCAGGGAGGTCGTGGCCATGGCGGTGCCGGTGGCCAGGGCCGTGATGCCGATGGCTCCGAGGAGCCGTCTCGTACGGGTGCGGTGTGCCATTCGAGTACTCCAACTCTTCCGTGTGCCGCGTCCCGGCGGTGCATACACGGAGATCGGGGCCGACGTTCAGCGCGGTGCGGGGGTTGCCTGGCGAGAGGGTCTCTCGCGGTGCGGTGGTGCTGCTTGCTGCGGTTCGCTGAGTTATTTCTGCGGTTCGTCGTGCTTTTCTCTGCGGTCCGCTGTGTTTTTTACTGCGTTTCGCGGTGCTCTCGTATGGTTTGTCACAGTGGATGTTTACGTAAACATCCACTGAGGCGGATGTCTACACTGTCCGAATCTCGGTGGTCAAGGAGTCGTCAAGAGTCGTGTGAGGAGTCGGGGGAACAAGGTGGACACAACCGACGGACGCACGAGGAGACGCGGTGGCAGGCCCCGCCAAGGGCCCTCCATGGGTGATGTCGCGCGGGTCGCCGGGGTCTCCGCCCAGACCGTCTCCCGGGTCTCCAACGGGTTCGCCGGCGTCAACGAGGACACCCGCCGACAGGTGCTCGACGCCATGCGGGAGCTGGGGTACCGGCCCAACAGCGCGGCGCGGGCCCTGCGACGCGGGGAGTTCCGGACCCTCGGGGTGATCACCTTCTCCCTCTCCACTCTCGGGAACATCCGCACGCTCGACGCCATCGCCACGTCCGCCGCGCGGGAGGGGTACGCCGTCACGCTGCTGCCCGTCGCCGTGCCGACGCAGGACGAGGTGAACGGGGCGTTCTCCCGGCTCGGGGAGCTGGCCGTGGACGCCGTGATCGTGATCATGGAGGTGCATCTGCTGGACGCTGCGACCGTGTCCGTGCCGCCCGGGGTGCAGGTCGTGGTCGCCGACTCCGACGCCGGGGACCGGTACACCGTCGTCGACACCGACCAGGCGGGGGGCGCGCGGGACGCCGTACGCCATCTGCTGGAGCTGGGACACGCGACCGTGTGGCACCTGGCGGGGCCCGAGGACTCGTTCGCGGCACAGCGGCGGGCGAACGCGTGGCGCGCCACCCTCGCCGAGGCGGGCGTGGCGCAGGCGCCGCCGCTCGTGCGCGGCGACTGGTCGGCCGAGTCCGGGTACCGGGCCGGGTTGCGGATCGCCGAGGAGGCGGACTGTACGGCCGTGTTCGTCGCGAACGATCAGATGGCGCTGGGGTTGCTGCGGGCGCTGAACGAGCGGGGGCGGCGGGTGCCCGAGGACGTGAGTGTCGTCGGGTTCGACGACATTCCGGAGGCCGCGTCCTTCCTGCCGCCCCTGACCACCGTCCACCAGGACTTCGCGGAGGTGGGACGGCTGTGCGTGGAGGGGGTGCTCCGCAAGATGCGGGAGGGCGGGCGAGAGGGGGACGAGACGGAAGGGCACGGCACGACGCTCGTTCCGACGCGGCTCGTACGGCGGCGGAGTACGGCACCGCCGCCGGGGTCCGCCCGCTGAGCGCTCAGGTGACGGTCCTCGTCGGCCCCTCGCGCCGCTGCTCGTCCCCGTGACAGGTGACCTTGCCGTACGCCCGGTGGAGGCGGCCGAGTTCCCAGAGCAGGTAAGCGCTGGCGCCGGCGAACGGGAACCATGTGCCCAGGTGGAAGACGAGGACCGGCATGTACAACAGGCCGACCAGCACGACGAACTTGAACAGAATGGCTGTGTACGGCTCGTTGCGGGGCTCGCTGTGCGGTTCGTTCTGTTCGGCCATGATGTGCCCTCCCCTGCCATGGACCGGCGGTCAAAGCGATCTCATGTACGGCCCCCCGGCCTCCACCTCGCCATGATGCCTTCGGGGTGGTGAGTGCGCGAGGATCGGCGAACGCTCGGCCCCGTTTCTTCACAACCGCGCTCAGTTTTTCTTCCGGGCGGACTGGCGGAGTTGCGCCATGTGGGTGTGACGGCGGCCGGCGTAGCGGGCTATCGCTTGGTCGAGGGCTTCGGAGGAGATCTCGACACGATGGGTTTCCAGGGTCAGGAGACGCAAGCCGCCGTGACTTTTTCGCATGGGCAGCCACAGCGACCGGGGGATGGTCGCCCCATGGCGTGGCCATAGCACGAGGGTGTGCTCGTCGGTGTCCAAGCGGGCGACGACACCGATGCGGTCCACGTCACCCCATGGGATGTGCAGTTGGTGGCTGCCGAAGGCTCGGAGGGTCAGTCCCGACGAGCTGATGTGGAGGGACACGTGGTGCCTGCCAGTGAGGAAGTAGGCAAGGGGGCCGAAAACGAGGAGTGGGCGCAGGAGCAGATCCCGGGAGAGCGTCGTCCAGTCGGATGCCCGAGGAAAGGCGTCCTCCACTTGCACGCCGATCGCGAACGGGGCGAGGAAGGCCACACACACGAGAGCGGAGACCCGCGCCGGCTGCAGGCCACGGAGCGTGAGGCCGAAGCCTGGCTGTGCCGGGGTCGCGCCCGGTGTCCGCAGCCAGGCCTCCTGCGGCAGGGCGAGCTGCTCCTCGTCCGCGAACCGCGCCAGCGCGTCTTCCAGGCGCCGCGGATCGTGTGTCACTTCCTGGAGCAGACACAGGGCCACGGCGCCCTGAGTCAGCTTCCGTGCCGGCATGTGCGCCGGACCGGCTCTTTCCTGCATCTCGGTGGGGCGGACCGCCAGCAGGCCCAGGTGACGGGCACCGCGCGGCCAGTACACCACCCCGACCTTCTCGATCTCGGTCCAGGCGTACGCGATCTCCGCAGCGCCCCGGGTCAGAGTGAGCCCGGCCGCGCCCACCACCAGCCGTACCGGCCGCACCAGACGCGCCACCGCGAACCAGGCTGTCCCGAACAACAGCGCGCTCAAAGCCAAGGACACCGGCATCGTGAGGATCTCCGCCGGCCTGGTGAACACCTCGTAGGGGAACCACCTGCCGCCCAGGACCGCGCACAGCACCGCCACGGCGACGAGGAGCCGGCGATCCACGGCGAAGACCTCTTCCCCCTTCGGAACCCGGGGCCGCCGTACGACCAGGTCCGGGCTGGGGGTCCACGCCTCCCCCGCGTAACCGGCGAGCGCGCTCTCGACGGCCTCCGGTGTCGTCGCGAGCCTGCGCAGGTCCACGAAGCGCAGGGTGCCCTCCGTGTCGTCCTGTTGCGGACCAGCGCTCCTCCAACTCGCCGTCTGAGGGAAGACGCCGGGCATCGGGCGGACCATCAGCTCGTACCGGGGGCCGCGCAGCCTGGTCGCAGGGCGCTGTCGTATCCAGCACCGGCCGATCCGATGCCACGGGTACGAGAAGTGCTCGCTCTTGTACTGGACCTCGACACCGTCCGAACTCAGCACCAGCGAATAGTCCGCCGGATTCCACCTCCCGAGGGCCGCCAGGAGAGCGATCCACCCCAGCAGCGCCAGCAAACCGGTCACATGTCTCGGGTCGGTCAGGATCAAGGGCTCTTTCTCGCTGGGCATGTGTGTGGCCGCGACCGCGAACAGGGCCACGGACACGGGGATTCCGATGCTCCAGTTGCGGACGCGGTGGAAGACCCGACTCGCCCCGAACCGGACCTCGCCGCCCCGGGCCCTCTCCCCTTCGTCCTCCCCATCACCCTCCGCTTCGGCAGGTGCCACCGCCCTTCGGTTCCGCACCAACCCCAACCGCGCATGCCCGTCCGAGCTCTGCTGGCGGGGCTGTGGGTAGCCGCGGCGGGTCAGGGACTTGGTGAGGGGGTCGTAGAGGGCGCTGAGGGTGAGGAGGTCGGGGCCGCCGGGGAGGCCGTCGCGGAGGAGGCGGATGAACTCGCCGGTGAAGGCGGTGTAGCGCTCGCCGACGGGGGCGTAGGAGGGGGCGTTCGCGGAGGACGTGAGGATGTAGGTGCCGCGGATGGTGAGGGTGGCGGGCGGCTCGGGGCCGTTGCCCATGAGCGTGTCCAGGACCCGGCCGCTGTTGCAGCAGTCGAGGATCAGGATCTTGTTGGGGCACGGTGACGCTTCGAGGATCTCCCGGATCGCCTCGAACGGGATGGACGTCCAGCGCAGATCGCTCTCGTCCGTGCCGGTCAGCGCCAGGTGGAGGGTCAGGTCGTCGTTGAGGACGCCGTGGCCGGAGAAGTACACCAGCAGGGTGTCGGTGGCGGTCATGGCCGCCTCCCGGATCGTCGCACAGACCGCGCGCGGGTCCGGGGCGTCCTGGACGACCTCGCAGCGCTCGCGTGGAAACCCGCCGGACGCGTCGGACGTCAGCAGTTCCTGGAGGACCTCCAGGTTGTTGCGTACGGCGAGCAGGTCCGGCAGGTCGCTGTCGTACCGGGAGGTGCCGATGAGGACCGCGCGGGAACCCCGGGGGTCCGGCAGTCGGGTGGTCACGGCTGGCGGTGGTCGCGCAGCGCCGCGTCGAGGAGGGTGTGGGCGTCGTCGGCGGAGTCGGCGGTGACCTTGACGTTGCGGCCGTCGGGGAGGGTCAGCTCGACCGTGGCCGCCGCCCGCCTGGCCTTGAGCAGCGCCGGGAGCGAGCGTACGAGGGCGGTCACGGCGCCGCTGCTGCCGATGGCTATCGCCAGCAGTTCGACACCGGATCCCATCTCGCCCTCTTCCGGAATCCTGCTCACCAGGGTCACCCGGCCGCGCAGTTCGGGTTCGGCGACGAGGCCCCGGCGGAGGAGGGCGAGGGAGTCCCCGTCGGTGGAGGGGGTTGTGTCGTCGGTGAGCAGTCTCAGCGTTACGTCCAGCATGTCGTCCCCCGACCCTGTTGTGCCGATCACGTGCAGGACAGTGTGCAGTACGGGGAGGGGCCCGGCCCAGACCCCTGCGGCGGGTGAGACAAGGTCAGGTCACGTGGTTCTCATGGGAGTTGGGTGCGGCCGTTACGGTGGGGGACCGTGGACTTCATGGGGGACACGCGGGGTTGGTGGGCACGGGGGCGGGGGCTCGCGGAGCGGTATCCGTGGGTGGTTGATGTCGGGGTCGCGCTGTTGGTGCAGGGGGCCATGACGATGCCGTTCGTGGTGCCTCGGGCGGCAGGGCTGGCGCCGGCCACGTGGGCGGCGTACGGGCTGACCACGCTCACCGTGGTGCCGCTGGTGTGGCGGCGGCGGGCTCCGCTCGCCGTGCTGCTGGCGATTCTGCTGGCCAGCATGGTCTACAAGCTGGCGGTTGACGGGCCCGGGCAGCCGCTGCCGTACAACGGGCTCGTGATCGTCTACACGATCGCCGTCCTGTCGCCGCCCTGGAAGCGGCTGGTCTGCGGGGTGCTGGTGCTGATCGCCGTGCCCGTGGGGGTCTGGCTCAACACCCGGTCGGCGCGTGAACTCACCTTCTCCGCCTTCGTGTTCGCGGCCGCCTACGTCTTCGGGCGGCTCACCGACGCCCGTCAGCGCGCCCATCGGATCGAGGCCGAGCGGGCCGCCGCCCGTGAACGGGCCCGCATCGCACGGGAGATGCACGACATCCTCTCCCACGCCGTCAGCCTGATGATCGTGCAGGCGGAGGCCGGGCCCGTGGCAGTGCGTACGGCGCCGGAGCGGGCCGAGGCCGCCTTCGACGCGATCTCCGAGACCGGGCGGGACGCCATGGTCCAGCTGCGGCGGATGCTCGGCCTCCTGCGCGACAGTGAGGGAGGAGGTCGTGAGGACGACGGAGACGCGCTCACGGCGTGCGCGTCCGGGCTCGCTCCCCGCGCGCCTCAGCCCGGGGTCGGGGAGCTGCCCGCGCTGTTCGAGCGGGTGCGGGGCAGTGGGCCCGAGGTCCGGTACGAGGTGGTGGGGGCGGAGCGGGGACTGGCGGCGGATGTCGGGGCGACCGTGTTCCGGGTCGTGCAGGAGGCGTTGACGAACACGGTCAGGCATGCGAGGGCCCGGACAGTCGATGTTCAACTTGCTTATGGAGAGGGCTACTTGCTCATCCGGGTGTGTGATGACGGGGTCGGGGCCCGCGCGGGATCCGGGGGCGGTGGGCACGGGCTCGTCGGGGTGCGGGAGCGGGCCGCCGCGCACGGCGGTACGGCTGAGGTCGGGGCCGGGCCCGGTGGGCGCGGGTTCGAGGTGCGGGTGCGGATACCCGTGGTGGCCGGGGTGCCGGACGCGACGGCGACGGTGACGGCGGAGGAGGGGCGTTGACCGGTCAGGTGATCCGGGTGGTCGTGGCCGACGACCAGGAGCTGGTGCGGAGCGGGTTCGCGTTGATCCTCGGCGTGCAGCCGGACATCGAGGTCGTCGCGGAGGCGGGCGACGGGGCGGAGGCCGTCGAGGCGGTCCGGCGGTACGGGGCCGACGTCGCGCTGCTCGACATCCGGATGCCACGGATGGACGGGATCGAGGCGTGTCGGGCGATCAGTGCGGACGGCCCGGCAGGACCGGGCGAGCGTCGCGCGGACGGGGAGCGGGGCACCGACGAGGAGCGCGGCGGTTGCCGGGTGGTCATGCTGACGACCTTCGACTCCGACGAGTACGTCTACGAGGCGCTGCACGCCGGGGCGAGCGGGTTCCTGCTCAAGGACGTCCGGCGGGACGATCTCGTGCACGCCGTGCGGGTGGTGGCGCGGGGCGACTCGTTGCTCGCGCCGTCCGTGGCCCGGCGGCTGGTCGAGCAGTACACGCGGCCCGCCCCCTCCGTCCTCCGCGCCCGGCGGCCCGGCCCCCGGCTCGACGTACTGACCGGGCGGGAGCGCGAGACCCTGTTGCTGCTGGCGCGAGGGCTGTCGAACGCCGAGATCGCCGCCGAACTGGTCGTCAGCGATCACACGGTCAAGACCCATGTCGGGAACGTGCTCGCCAAGCTCGGCCTCCGCGACCGTATCCAGGCGGTGATCTGCGCGTACGAGACGGGGCTGATCGTGGCGGGCGACGCGGCGCTTCCGGAGGCCACCGGTACCCCGCGCGGGGGAGCCGGCCGGGCCTGGTCCTCCCCCGTGTCGGCGAGGAAACGGCGCCCCTGAGACCGCTCGCTCGGGCGATCCGCGCGGAGCCGCCGGTCAGGAGGATGAGGGTCACGACAGCGACAACACCGTCCCACATCCGAGGAGTTGACCATGCCGAGCACAAAGGGCGCGAAGAACACGGGGAGCACGGGGAACGCGAAGATCAGGGAGGGCGCCACGCGCACGCTGATCGCCGCCGCGCTCCTGCTGGGCGTGGCCGCTGGGCCCGCGGTCCTGCCCGCCACCGCGGCGGCCTCCCTCACCGCCCCCACCACGTCGGAGTCACGGACGGACCCCGACCTCGCCGCCGCCATGGAGGCCGCCATCGCCGGGCTGCCCTCCGCCGACGCGACCGCCGCGCTCGTGCGGGTCGGGGGAAGCGAGGGCGTGTGGCGCGGCAGTTCGGGCGTGCACGACCTCACCACCGGCCGGGCCGCCGATCCGCACGCCCGCTTCCGGGCCGGGTCGGTGACCAAGGTGTTCACGGCCGCCGTCGTGCTGCGGCTGGTCGCCGAGGGGAAGGTCGACCTCGACCGGAGCGCCCGCTCCTACCTGCCCGAGCTGATCCCGGCGTCGTACGGCGGTGTCACCGTCCGGCAGTTGCTCAACCACACGCACGGCATCCCGGCGCCCGGCTTCCCGTGGACGACCGTCGAGGGGGCGTACGCGAACCGTTTCCGGATCCACGACCCCGAGGAGATGGTGCGGTCGGCGACGGCGAAGGAGCCGGAGTTCGCGCCGGGCGACGCGCAGCACTACCTCAACATCGGGTACACGGTCGCCGGGCTGATCATCGAGCGGGTGACGGGGGACTCGTACGAGGACCAGGTCGCGCGGCATGTGCTGCGGCCGCTCGGGCTGCGGGACACGTACTTCCCGGGGACCGATCCGCGCATCGTCGGCCCGCACAACCACGGGTACCAACGGATGACCCTCGACGACGGGACGACCGGGCTGCGCGACGTGACCGTGTGGGGCGTGACGGACGGGTGGGCGGCCGGGGACATCGTCTCGACCACGGCCGATCTGGAGCGGTTCACGAATGCGCTGTTCCGGGGGCGGGTCGTGCCGCGCGGGCCGGTGCTGGAGGAGATGTTCACGGTGCCGAAGGTGACGGACCACACGACGGGCAGGCCCGCCGAGTACGCCGTCGGGCTGGCGCGCAAGGTGCTCGGCGGGCGTGAGGTGTGGGGCAAGACGGGTGGCCGCTGGGGCTACAACAGCGCCGTCGCCTCCACGCGGGACGGTTCGCGCACCCTCGTCTACAGCGTCAACTCCACCGACGCGAAGGGCAGCGCCATGAACAAGGTGACCGTGAACGTGATGGTGGCGGCGTACGGGACGCCGTCGTAGCGGGCGGGCGCGATCAGGACAACTGACCTAGAAATTCGGCTAGTTGAGCTCGCCGGATCACTTCGGCCCCTAGCATCGGCGGCATGCGAATGCGTCGGAGCCATGACAACAGAGGTCGGGCCCGGGGTCGGGACCGGGGCCAGGGCCAGGGCCGGGATTCGGACCGTGATCCGCGCGCCGACGCGTATCCGATGCCGAGCGTGCCCTACGGGTGGTACGCGGTGCTGCGCAGCGTGGAGTTGCCGGCGGGGAAGGTCGTCAGCCTGCACTACTTCGGGCGGGCGCTGATCGCGTTCCGTGGGGCGGACGGGCGGGCCACCGTACGGGACGCGCACTGTCCGCACTACGGCGCGCATCTGGGCGTCGGCGGGAAGGTCGTGGACGGGACGGTGCAGTGCCCGTTCCACGGGTGGCGGTTCGGGGCGGACGGGCGGTGCGTGGAGGCGCCGTTCGCCGTGCGGACGCCCAAGGTGTCGATCGGCGGGTTTCCGGTGCGCGAGCACAGTGGGCTCGTCCTGGTGTACGTCGGGCCGGACGCGCCGGGCGAATCGGGTGCGACGCCGGGTGTGATGCAGGGAGTGACGCCGGGTGGGGTGGGCGAACCCTCCTGGGAGGTGCCGGAGATCGAGGAGGCGGGGTCTCGGCGGTTCGCCTCGCCCATCGACGACACGTGCCGGGCGCGGATCCATGTCCAGGAGATGCGCGAGAACATCGTCGACGAGTCCCACTTCCACTTCATCCACGGGCAGAGCGAGCCGCCGGTCCAGGAGTGGCGGGAGGACGGGCCGTTCGCCGAGGCGCGCGGGACGATCAGCCGGCGCGTGTTCGGGTGGGACATCCACAACACGTTCGACGCGTTCATGTACGGGCCGGGTGTGATGGTCGTCCGGGCCCACGGGCCCGTGCTGTCGGTGACCGCCATCGCGCTCAGCACTCCCGTCGACGACCGCACGAGCGAGCTGCGGATGCTGTACTACCTGCGCAGACCACGCCGACTTCCCTTCCTCACCCCTTTGTTCAAGCTCGTCTTCCGGGCCGAGGCGCTGGGCGAGGTGCGCGAGGAGGTGCGGATCTGGGACCACAAGATCCATCAGGCCCGGCCGGTGCTGCTGCCCCACGAGAAGGGGATCAGGGCGCTGCGGCGGTGGTACGCGCAGTTCTATCCGGAGCCTCCGGGCGCCGACGCGCGTCCTGGCTCGGGGATGACGGACGGCGCGGACGTGTCGGGCGGCGCGGACGTGTCGGACGGCGCGGGCATGACGGACGGCGCTGACGTGTCGGGCGGCGCGGACGTGTCGGGCGGCGCGGGCATGGAGAGACGCGCGGTCGAGGCGGCTCGGTCGGAGGTTTAGGGGCACCGACGGAGTCCTAAGCTCCCCCCCATGGAGCGATCCGAGATCATGCAGCGCGTCGTCGGGATTCTCACCGAGGCGGTCGAGGTACGGCGGCAGACCCGCGAGAACCCCGGCGTCGAGGTGGCGTTGACGGGGGCCGTCTCCGCGCTGCTCGTGGAGACCCTGCCCAAGATCGAGTTGCCCGCCGACGCCTCCGCGCAGGAGACCGCGCACATCATCACGGACGCCCTGGCACCGGCCATCGTGACCCTGGCCAACTGCTTCTCGTACGCCTTCGTGCACCTGGCCGAGGTACACGACGAGGGCCGGACCGACACGACGGCCACGGACGTCCTGCGATCCCTCTCGTTGCAGTTCGCACAGCGGGAGGGGGAGTAGGGGCGGGCGCGGGCCGGGCCGGCCGGGGCTGAACGGGGCAGGGAGGTTCGGGTCTCGTGAGCGACCACGACCCGCAGATCGTGCCGGTCGACGTGGGCAGGTGCCGCGGGTACTGATCCGCGGTGATGTCGAGCCCCGGGCCGTACCCTTCGAACGGCCCGGGGGCTTGCTCATGTGCGGGGAGAGGGTCAGCCGAACATGCCCACCTGGTAGTCACCGGCCGGCTGCCGCACCATGACGTTCAGCCGGTTGAAGGTGTTGATGAGGGCGATCAGCGCCACCAGGGCGAGGAGTTGGTCCTCGTCGTAGTGCTTGGCCGCGTTCTCCCAGACCTCGTCCGGGACGCCACCGGCCCCGTCGGCGATGCGGGTGCCCTGCTCGGCGAGTTCCAGCGCGGCGCGCTCGGCGTCCGTGAAGACCTTGGCCTCCCGCCAGCCCGCCACCATGTGCAGGCGCTGCGCGGTCTCCCCTGCGTGCTCGGCCTCCTTGGTGTGCATGTCGAGGCAGTACCCGCAGCCGTTGATCTGGCTGGCGCGGATCTTCACCAACTCCTGTGTCGACTTGGGGAGTTCGGACGAGGCGATCACCTTGTCGGCGCCGACGAGGTGCTTGATGAGCTTGCCGGTGAGGGGGTTGGCGAACAGGTTCAGACGCGCTTCCATGGCGGGCTCCTTGTGCCGTCGTGTGCGGTGACAACACATGGACGGGCCGGGCCCGCGCTGATGTGACACGGCTGCGTGTGACGCCCGCCACGTTCCCCGACCGCCCGTCCTGCCCGGCAAGCAGGGTGAAGAGATTGCGTGGAAAGTCGGCCACGACGGCACCTCTCTGGCGTTTCTGCCCTCTCCTCAGTTAGACATGCTCCGGCCCCACCTTGACCAGTGGGTTGCCGTGGACACGTATTCCCAGGGGGGAACACACTCATGACCACGTATCGGTACGCACCCAGACGTACCTCTCGGCTCAGACTCGTCGGTGCCGCCGTCACCGCGCTCGTCCTCGCCGCGACGGGGACGGCGACCCAGGCGATGGCCGCACAGGACACGACCCGGCAGCCGCAGTCGGCGAAGACCCCGCCGCCGCCCGTGCCGACGCTCACCTGGACCGACTGCCAGGGCGGGTACGAGTGCGCCAACGCGGACGTCCCGCTGGACTACCGGGAGCCGGGGGGCCGCAAGATCACGCTCGCGGTGGTCCGCAAGAAGGCCGCCGACCCGGCCAAGCGCAAGGGCACCCTCTTCATGCAGCCCGGCGGACCGGGCAACTCCGGCGTGGACTTCGTCCGCAACAACTACGACGACCTCCCGGCCGCCCTGCGCGAGTCCTTCGACGTCTTCGGCTACGACGTCCGCGGTGTCGGCCGCAGTTCGGCGCTCACCTGCTTCGACGACGCCCGCTACACCAAGGCCGTCACCGACGCCAAGGGCGTCCCCGGCCCGGACGCCTTCGGCCCGGCGCTGAGCGAGGCCGCCGAGTTCAACCAGGCCTGCCTCGACAACTCGGGCGGCCTGCTGCCGTACGTCGGCACGGAGTACGTCGCCCGCGACATCGACCTGCTGCGCCAGGCCCTCGGCGAGGAGCAACTGACTTACTACGGGCGCTCGTTCGGCGCGTACATCGGCACCGTCTACGCGTCGATGTTCCCCAAGCGGGTGCGGGCGCTGACGCTCGACGGGGCGTACGACCCGTACAAGTACGCCTACCGCCCCTACGCCTACGACCGGGCCCAGTACCTGGCGCTGGACGGTTCGATGAGCCGCTTCCTCGACTGGTGCGCCGCCGACCAGGCGGCCTGCGGCTTCGGCGACGGCGACCCGCGCGGGGCGTTCGAGCAGCTGAAGAAGGACCTCGACGCCAACCCGGTCACCACGGCGAACGGCGGCAAGGCCAACGGCTACACCCTCGTCTACCGGCTGATGTTCAACATCAACGAGGGCAAGGTCATCTGGCCCTCCCTCGGTGCGGCGCTGAAGAAGGCGCAGGCGCGGGACAACACCTCGTTCCTGCTGCGGCCGCCGTCCCCGGCGAGCTACGACTTCCTCGGCCCGAACGTGGTCGTGGAGTGCGTCGACAAGGAGTACCCGAAGAGCCTGCGCAAGCTCCAGCGGAACGTCACGGCCAACGCGAAGGACGCGCCGCTGCTGGGCCCGGCCATGGCGTTCGGTCCGCCGACCTACGACCACCAGCACGCCACCGCGTGCGTCCAGTGGCCCGCCGAGACGCCCAGCCGCTACGACGGCTCCTTCCGGGCCAAGGGCTCGGCGCCGATCCTGGTGCTCGGCACCACCGGTGACCCGGACACCCCGTACCAGGACGCGGTCGCGCTGTCCCGGCAGCTGGACAACGCCTCGCTGCTGACGTTCGACGCCGAGGGTCACACGGCGTTCGGCCGCAGCGCCTGTGCGACGGACGCGGTCGTGAACTACCTCGTCGACCAGGTGGTCCCGGCCTCCGGCACCACCTGCGCGGACGAGACCCAGCCGCCGTCCTCGACGCCGAAGACGGCGCCGCCCGGCACGACCCTGAGCGAGCTGCGCAACGGCGTCAACGAGCGCGTCGAGCGCATCGGCGACGCCAGCTGACCGACTCCGTCGACGGACCGGCCACATCGGTCGGCCGGCCACATCGGTGGACCAACTGCGTCGGCCGACCAGCCATCTCGGCTGGCCGGTCCCGTCGACGGACCGGCCACATCGGTTGACCAGCCGCGTCGGTCGACCAGCCGCGTCGGTCGACCAGCCGCGTCGGTCGACCGGCCGTGTCGACCGACCGGCCGTGTCGACCGACCGGCTGCCTCGGCTGACCGGCTGCCTCGGCCGATCCGGTCACGGCGAGCGACCGGTCAGGTCGAGCGACCAGGCCCCCGGGCCGACGGCCATGAGCCGGCGGTCCGGGCCGGCCGATCGAGCGTGAACCCCGGGGTGCCCGCCCCTCCACTCCATGGCGGGCGGCCCGGGGTCCCGCATGTCTGCGACACGTCCGCGGCACGTCGCGCCGCACGGATCTGGGGGGAGCGGGCCGATGGGGCTGCGGATCCACTTCACGTACGACGACCTGGCCAGGGTGGTGCTGGCCGAGGAACCCGACCCGCTGTGGGAGGGGCTGCTCAGCCTGCACCTGCTGCAGAACCGGGACGGCGCCCTGATCTTCGGCCGCTGGCGCCGGGCGTCGCGCGGCTTCTTCGACCCGGAGCTGCCGAGACTGCGCCATCTCGCGCCGCCGCGCGGCTACTCGGCGGACTTCCTGACCCCGGCCGGGGCGGCCGGCGGCTTCGAGGCGGGCCTCGACGCGATGCTCACCACCCCCCGCGCCAGGCTGCGGACCGACCTGACGGAGCTGTCCCTCGCCCGCCCCCTGCCGGGCTGGGCCAGGCCGCTCGCCGACGGCGACCCCCAGGCCCTACGGGGGCTCGGCGGTCTGGTCCGCAGACATCACGAGCGGTTCGTCGCCCCGTACTGGACCCATGTCCGGGCCCGCTTCGACGATGCCAGGTCGGTCGCGGCCAGGGCCCTGCTGCGGTCCGGCTTCGCCGGTCTGGCTGCCGGGCTGCACCCCAGCCTGCGCTGGTCGGCGCCGGTGCTGCACATCGCGGGCGCCCACCTCCAGGGCGACCTGCACCTGGAGGGCAGGGGCCTGCGCATCATCCCCTCGTTCTTCTGCTGGCCCGGCCCGATCGTGCTCAAGGACGGCTCCCTGCCGCCGGTGCTCGTGTACCCGGTGGCCCACGACCCCCGCTGGCTGGCCCCGCCGCCCGACGCGCCCGGCACGCACCAGGCGCTCGCCGCGCTGCTCGGCCGGGCCCGGGCCGCCGTGCTGGAGGAGGTGGCCGACGGCCGCACCACGAGCGAGGTGGCGGCCCGGGTGGGGCTCAGCCCGGCGACCGTCAGCCACCATGTGGCCGTGCTCCGGGAGTCGGGGCTGCTGACCAGCCGGCGGATCGGCGGTGCGGTGCTGCACACCGTCACGACCCTGGGCATCGACCTCCTCGGAGGCGGCACGACCTGCGGCATTCGACCACGCTCGAAAGCCATGGCACCGGCCGAGCGGTGCCGCTGACGATGAGGCGCGGCCTACGGTTCGAGCGGCACCGCACTGGCCTCCTACCCCGCCGACGGCGGCGTCTACGCCGTCAACTGGGGTCCCGTCTACTCCATCCGCAACTGCTGAACGCACCCTGCGGTGCGGGGCGGCGGCAACCGGTGGCGGCAGTCACCGGCGGCTGCCGCCCCGCCGCTTTTCCCCGCCGGTGCCGGCACAGGTGCCGACACCTGTGCCGGCACCTGTGCCGGTGTCGACGTCGATGGCGATGCCGATGTCGTCGAAGGGCAGCGCGTCCAGGTCGCCGTCGAAGTCGGCCGGGACCAGAAGCGTGTGCTCCTGCGGGCCGGACGGCGCTGTGGGCCGGGGGCCGGGGTCGGTGAGGGACTGTTCGGTCCAGATGCACTTGCCGGTGGCGGTGTAGCGGGTGCCCCAGCGCTGGGAGAGCGCGGTGATCAGCTGTAGGCCGCGGCCGCCCTCGTCGGTGTCGCCGGCCCGCCGTATGCGCGGCATGGTGAGGCTGCCGTCGAAGACCTCGCAGACCAGCGCCGAGCCGTGCAGCAGCCGCAGCCGGACGGGGCCCTTGGCGTGGCGTACGACGTTGCCGACGAGTTCGCTGGCGAGCAGTTCGGTGGTGGGGACCAGGGCGTCCAGACCCCAGGCGGCGAGCTGTTCGCGGACGTGTCGGCGGGCTTGCCCGGCGGCCCTGGGGTCGTCCAGGAGTGGCCAGGAGGCCATCCGGTCGCCGGTGAGCGCGTGCAGCCGGGCGACGAGGAAGGCCGCGTCGTCGGCCGCCGCGTGCTCGGCGGGCAGCAGACCGTGGGTGAGGGTGTCGCAGAGGCGTTCCAGGTCGGCGGCGGTGCCGTCCTCGTGGGCGGTGCGCAGCAGCCGGGCCAGGCCGGCCATGCCCTCGTCGATGCCGCGTGTCGCCGACTCGACCAGCCCGTCGGTGTAGAGCACCAGCAGACTGCCCTCGGGCACGCTCAGCTCCAGTGTCTCGAACGGCGGCTCGGCCGCGCCGAGCGGCGGGTCGGCGGTCCACTCGGGAAAGCGCACGGTGCCGTCGGGGAGGACCACGGCCGGTGGCGGATGCCCGGCCCGGACGAGGGAGCAGACCTCCGTGGTGGAGTCGTACAGGGCGTACAGGCAGGTGACGTACGAGTCCTCGCCCATGGAGCCGACGATGTCGTTGAGGTGGCCCATGATCTCGTCGGGGGGCAGTTCGAGGTCGGCGAGGGTGTGCACGGCCGTGCGCAGCCGCCCCATGGTGGCGGCCTCCGACAGGCCGTGGCCCATGACGTCGCCGACGACGAGGGCGACCTGCCCGCTGGAGAGCGGGATGACGTCGTACCAGTCGCCGCCGACGTCCATTCCCTGGCCGGCGGGCAGGTAGCGGGCGGCCGACTCGCAGGCGGTGAGGGCCGGCAGGTCCTGGGGGAGCAGGGCGCGCTGGAGTTCCCGGGACCGGGTGTGCTCGAGGTCGTAGAGCCGGGCGCGTTCCAGGGACTGCGCGAGGAGGGCGCTGATCGCGGTCAGCAGGGTGCGCTCCTCGTCGGTGAGGCGGCGCGGCCGTTCGAAGGAGACGACGCACACGCCGAAGGTGTGGTCGGACGCGGTGAGCGGCAGGAACGCCCAGGACGCCTTGCCCGCGCGGGCGAGCAGGTCGGCGTGCTGGGGGACGTAGGCGGCGTACTCCTGCGGCGAGGAGATGAACACCGGGACGCCGGTGTTGATGGCGTCCCAGGCGGGGCCGTAGGGCGTGCGGGGGCGGTGGTCGACGAGGTCGATGAACTCGGGCGAGTAGCCGACGGCGCCGACGTTGTGGAGCCTGCCGTTCTCGACGGTCTGGACGAGGAGACCGCTGGCGGCGAACGGCGGCAGCACCCGCAGCGCGACCGCGTCGACGACATCCTGCGAGGTGGTCGCCTTGGCGAGCGCGGCGGTCAACGCGGCGATGCGGTGGGCCCGTTCGGAGGCGGCGCGCTCGGCCTCACGGCGCTCCTCCTCGTGCCGCCGCCGGTCGGTGACGTCGGTGAAGTAGATGGTGCGGCCGTCGGGGCCGGGGACCAGCCGCAGGTGGTAGACACGGTCGTGGCCCGGCACATGGACGTCGAACCCGGCGGGCTTCTCCTCGGCGGCGGCATCCCGGCAGCGGGTCTCCAGGCAGGGCGACTCGCGCACGGTGGGCAGCTCCCACAGCTGCCGTCCGAACAGTTCCTCCTCGGTGAGGCCGAGGGTGCGTTCCGCCACCAGGTTGGAGAAGGTGATCCGCCAGTCGTCGTCGACGGCGAGGAACCCGTCGCTCATGTGGCGCAGGGCCCGGCCGACCGCGTCCCGGGCGGAGCGCGCCTGGTCGCTCTCCCAGCCGACGCCGATCATCCGGTCGGGTGCGCCGTGCTCGTCGTAGGTGGCCCGGCCGCGGGCCCGGGTCCAGCCCCAGGTGCCGTCGAGGCGCCGTACGCGGTACTCCGCCTCGTACACGGTGTGGTCGCGGATCGCCCGCTCGGCGGCGGCCAGGGTGTGCGGGAGGTCGTCGGGGTGGACGATCCGCATCCAGCTCTCGATCCTGCCGGTGAACTCGGCCGGCCGGGTGCCGTAGAGCTGGAGGGCGGCCTCGTCCCAGATCAGGTCGCCGCTCTGGATGTCCCAGTCCCAGGAGCCGACGCTGGCTTCCTTCAGCACCTGCCGCAGCCGCTCGGCGTTGGGTTCGGCCGGTGCGGGGCCGGGCGGCGGGGAGGCGCACGTCATGCGGTCCTGGGTCCAGTCGACGACGGACCGCAGGAAGTCCCACTGCAGGCCGGTGGGTTCACCCCGGTCGCCGGTGAGGACGGTGAGCGCCCCGACGGTGCGGTCGCGTCCGGAGACGGGTAACGCGGCGAGCCCGGTGCCGGGCCAGGCGAGTGCCATGGAGCCGAGCGGGGACCACACCCCGCTGCCCTGGTGCAGGGCGCGGGCCGGGGGCAGCGGGCCCTCCTGGTCGATGATCTCCCAGGGGCGGGTCAGGGCGGGCGGGAGACCGCTGGTCGACACCAGACGCAGGGCCGACATGGGGCCTCTGAGATGCATCATCGCCCCGAGCGCGCCGAGTTCGCCGACCGCGTGCTGGAGCGCCAGCCGGAAGACCTCGCTCTCCGCGACACCGGGCTCCACCGCGCCGAGCAGGGCCAGCCGTGCGTTCATACGGCAGACCCTAACGTTCTACTCACACGTACGGCAGTCCGCCACAGGAATTCCACACTCACTCCTGATGCCGGCCCGCGCGTCGGCCGGGGAGGTCAACAGCGTTTAGTGGCAACGCAATTGACGTCCCTTCAGCCTTCGCGCGAGGCAGGGGCGCCGACGTGGGTGCCGTGACCAAGATCTGATGAACGTCGTTGGGCCGCTGCAACCCCAGGATGTCCGGCCCGACCCCAGCAGGCGCCATGTTCGAGATGTTCCAGGCAGTGAAGACGTTGATCAAGACGTTCGTCGAGCAGTACGCGCGCAACCAGCAGCTCAAACGGGATCTGCTGGCTCAGCGTGGTGAGCAGGAGCGGCGCTGGCGGGAGGAGGACCGGGTGGTGCTCCGGGCCGCCCTCGCCGCGAACCGGGTGGCCCTCGAGGGGCACAACGACACCCTCCGGCGGGCGGCCGGCGTCTCCTACCTCACCCTGCGCTGCCACGAGGACACCTGGACGTTCCTGGCCCGCACGGCGTTCGGTGTCTGGGAGCCCGCCTGGACGCAGAGCACCCGCGACCCCTACGACCGCGTCGGCCCGACCGCGACCAGGGCGGCCCACTTCACCGCCGACCCCAACCTGCCGCCCGGCCGGATCACCAAGGCGGACGGCGGTATGCAGGACGTCCAGCTGTCCGGGCACAACCTGGTCCACGTCCTCGACGCGCTCCACGACGCCACCACCTCGGAGCTGACCGCGACCGGAGCGCGCGCCCGGACCCTCTACGACCGGCTGGCCTCCTTCACCGCGAAACTCGACCCGGCTGCCCCCACCGGCCGCACCACCGGCATCCTCTGGCGGATCGACGACAGTCTGCACAGCCGGTATGTGAGCCGCCCGTCCGGCCCGGGCCCCGGCCGCCCGACCGCCGCACCCCTCCTCCACAAGGTCCCCTCCCCCAGCCCGACGGCCCGCCGCCGCCACCCGGAACGCAGCGGTTCGCCCGTGGCGCAGAAGTAGGACCCGGAGTACAACCTTCCGCCATACCTGGTCGTCTCATCCGATAACAGCGCTACCGCAGCGTTGTACGAACAAGGGGGGACGACATGCGACGAATCGGAGCCGCGGTTCTGGCGCTGGCGCTCGCGGGGACGGCGATCGGGACGGCGGCGGCCACCGCGAGTGCCGCGCCCGGGGGTGCCGCGCGAGCCGCCGCGGCCTGCCCGACGGGCTGGGGCAGTGGCGTCAAGGGCAGCCCCGACAGCGGTGCCGTGCCGCTGACGGACATCAGGACCGGCCGGCACGACTGCTTCGACCGCATCGTGTTCGACGTGCCCGACGGCGGTGACCGCGTCGGTTACTGGGTCCACTACGTCGACCGGCTCCACCAGGTCGGCTCGGGCGACCCCATCCCGGTGACCGGCGGAGCCATCCTGGAGATACGGGTCGCCGCGCCGAGCTACGACCCCGAGACGGGCGGGGTCGTCTACCCGGGCAAGGTCGCAGGGCCCCTTCCCGGGGTGGACCTGACCGGCTACCGCACCTTCCGTGACACCCGCTTCGCCGGCAGCTTCGAGGGCGAGACCCAGATCGGCGTCGGCGTCCGCGCCCGGCTGCCGTTCCGGGTGCTCCAACTCTCCGACCGCCTCGTGGTGGACGTGGCCCACAGCTGGACGTAGGGGCGGAGCGCAGGACGACCTCGGGTCGGCGGTCCCGGCGTGCCGGGACCGCCGACCCGACCGGCCGTCGCCGCCCGCCACCGGCCCGGACGGCTTGTAGTGTCCGCACGGTGGAGAGATCGAATGAACGTGTGAACGACGGCGTGGACCCGACGCTGCTGGACGTGTTGCTCCAGGCGGCGCGGGAGACCCCCGGGCAGAGCGTCGTGCACGTCCGGGGGGACGGCGGCGAGCACACGGTCACCTTCGCCGAACTCCGCGACGACGCACTGCGTGTGGCCGGCGGCCTGCTCGCGGCGGGCGTGACCCCGGGCACTCCCCTGCCGCTGGTCGCCGACCGGGGTCACACCTTCCAGCCCCTGTTCTGGGGTGCGCTGGCGGCGGGGGCCGTCCCCGTCCCCCTCGCGCCGGAGCCCCGCCGGATCGGCCCGGTGTGGGAACTCCTCGACAGACCTCCCGTGCTGACGGACGACGCGTCGACGGCCACGGTCCGCCAACTCGGCTCTTCCATACGGATGTTGCGGCTGGAGGAGCTGCGGCAGGGCCACCCGCCCCGGCGCCTGCCCCGCCCCGCGCCCGACGACATCGCCTTCCTCCAGTTCTCCTCCGGCAGCACGGGCACCCCCAAGGGCGTGGAACTGACCCACGCCGGGGTCCTCGCCAACCTCCGCCAGATCCGCGCCGCGATGGCGATCACCTCGGACGACGTGATCGCGACCTGGATGCCGTACTTCCACGACATGGGGCTCATCGGCACCCACCTGGTCCCCATGGCCGCGGGCGTGAAGCAGATCCGGATCGAGCCGCTGTCCTTCGCGAAGCGACCCGCCCTGTGGTTCGAGGCCGTCGACCGCCACCGCGCGACCCTCCTGTCGGCCGCGAACTTCGCCCTTGCCCTCGCCGCCCGCCGCGTCCCGGCCGCCGCGCTCGCCCGGTTCGATCTCAGCTGCGTACGCCTGCTGCTCGTCGGCGCCGAACCCATCGCCCCCCGCGTGTGGCGGGAGTTCACGGCCCTCACGGTCCCGGCCGGGCTCGACCCGCGCGCCCCGCTCCCGGTGTACGGCCTGGCCGAGGCGACCCTCGCGGTGACCGTACCGCCGCTGGGCGAGACCGCGACGCCGCTGGTGCTGGACCGGGCCGCGCTGAGTGCCGGACGGGTCGTGGACACCGGACCCGGCCCGCACGCGCTGGAGTTGATGGACCTCGGTCGGCCCGTGGCGGCGTGCGAGGTCCGGATCACCGACGACAGCGGCACCCCGGCGGGCGAGAAGCGGGTCGGGCATGTGGAGGTGCGGGGCCCGCAGGTGGGCCGCGGGTACCACCGGGCGCCCGAGGCGAGCGCGGCGGCGTTCGGGGACGACGGCTGGCTGCGCACCGGCGACCTCGGGTTCCTGCGGGACGGGCGGTTGTGCGTCACCGGGCGCCACAAGGACGTCGTGTTCGCCAACGGCCGGACGTTCCACGCAGCCGACCTGGAGGAGACGGTCGCCGCGACGCCCGGACTG
Organism: Streptomyces sp. ATCC 21386; assembly: GCF_018728545.1. NCBI lineage: Bacteria > Bacillati > Actinomycetota > Actinomycetes > Kitasatosporales > Streptomycetaceae > Streptomyces > Streptomyces sp. ATCC 21386. The sequence goes on along the minus strand of NZ_JAAVVL010000001.1, from coordinate 3,726 downwards.
CCGTCCGGGGCCGTGGCCGTCGTGGGGTCCACCGACCCGGACGGCGGGGGTGAGCGGGTCGTCGCGTTCGTGCAGTGGGCCCGGCCCGAGCGGTCCACTGCCGCCCGGGTGCTCCGCGCCGCGGCCGGCCGGCTGCGGGAGGCCCTCGGACACGACGACGTCCGGGTGCTGCCGCTGCCGCCGGGGGCGTTCGCGCGGACGACCAGCGGGAAGTTGCGGCGGGGCGTCCTGCGGGAGAGGTTCGAGGCCGGGGAGTACGCGGCGGTCGAGGGGCAGTGGGTCGACACGGCTGCGGTGCACAGCTCCGCGGTGGTGGACAGCTCCGCGGTGGTGGACAGCCCCGCGGAGGGAGGGGGCGAAGGTGCTCCTCGTTCACTGCGCGAGGTCCAGGAGGCCGTACGGGCGGTGTGGGCACGGGTGTTGGACGTTCCCGTGGCCGAAGTCGGGCTGCGGGAAAGGTTCTTCGACCTCGGGGGCTCCTCGCTCAAGGCCATGGCCGTGCTCGCCGGGTTGGAGGACGAGTTCGCGGTGACGGTGGAGCCGGGTGCTCTGCGGGACCACGACACGGTGGGGGCGCTGGCCGGGCATGTGCTGGGGTTGTTGGGGGCCGGTGCCGGTGGCGGTGGCGGTGGCGGTGAGAGCCGAGGGCGCCTGGGAGTTCGGGAGGCGTTGTCCGTCGGCGAGTGCGGGCACGTCGTGGCTGGTCGCGCCCACGCGGCGGAGCCGCATGTGTCACAGGCCCTCGCCCCTGACGGGCCTGCGGTCCGTTCGGGGCGAGGCGGTGGCGACGGCCGTGCCCTCGCCGTTCTCTCCGTCGCCTGTCGGTTCCCCGGGGGTGGGACGCCCGAGGACTTCTGGGAGTTGCTCGCCACCGGCGGGGACACCGTCGGCGGGGACGCGGGCGGCCGACTGAGCGATCCCGGGGCCTTCGACGCCCGTTTCTTCGGGATGGACGACGCGGAGGCCCGGGCCACCGACCCGCAGGCGCGGATCTTCCTGGAGCTGGCGCACGAGGCGCTGGAGCGTGCCGGGTACGCGGGGCCCCGGCGGGCCGGCCGCAGGGTCGGGGTCTTCGCGGCGACCGGCGACAGCGGGTACCGCGAGATCCTCGCCGAGGCCGCCGACGGGGACCTCGCCCGCCACCCGTCCGCCCTCACCGGCAACCTGCCCAACCTGATCGCCGCCCGTGTCTCCCAGGTGCTGGACCTCGACGGCCCCGCGCTGGCCGTCGACACGGCCTGCTCCTCCGCCCTCGTCGCCCTGCACCTGGCCCGGCGCAGCCTGCTGTCAGGCGAGTGCGACCTCGCCGTGGTCGGCGGCGTCAACCTGGGCCTGACCCCGACCGGCCACCGCCTCCTCGCGGCGACGGGCGCGGTGTCACCGACGGGCCGGTGCCGGGCGTTCGGCGCCGACGCGGACGGCTTCGTCCCGGGGGAGGGCGGCGCGGCGCTGGTCCTCGCCCGCCTCGACGACGCCCGCACCGCCGACGACCCGGTCCTCGCGCTCGTACGCGGCACGGCCGTGAACAACGACGGCCGCTCGCTGGGCCTGCTCGCGCCGACCCCACGCGGGCAGCGCGAGGTCATCCGCCGGGCGTACGAGGAGTGCGGTGTCGATCCGGCCGACGTGTCGTACGTGGAGGCGCACGGCACGGGAACGCCGATCGGTGACCCGGTCGAGGCGCGGTCGCTCGGGCAGGTGTTCCCACCCCGCGCCGACGGGGTTCCGCGACGGCTCGGCTCGGTGAAGACGAACGTCGGGCACCTGCTCAACGCCGCCGGCATGCCCGCGCTGGTCAAGGTCGCCCTCGCGCTCGCGCACCGCCGGCTCCCGCCGTCCCTCCATGTCACCGCCCCCGCCCCGTTCCTCGCCGACACCGCCCCCGGGTTCCGCCTCGTCACCGAGCAGGAGGAGTGGGCCGGCGCGGACGGCCGTCCCCTGATCGCCGGCGTCAACAGCTTCGGCTTCGGCGGCACCAACGCCCACGCGATCCTGGAGGAGGCGCCCCGGGACCGGCACGGGCGCGGGGCCACCCCGGCCGCCGAAGGCCCGCACCTGCTGACCCTGTCCGCCCGGACCGAGGGCGCCCTGCGGTCCGGCGCCGCCGAGCTGGCCGCGCATCTGCGGGCCCACCCCGAACTGGACGAGGGCGACGTGTGCGCCACCGTCAACACCGCGCGCGACGAGGGACCGCACCGACTGGCCCTGCCGGCGGAGGGCGACCTCGCGGAACGACTCGAAGAGGCCGGGCGCTCGTGGGCCCACGGCCCCGAAGGTGCCGGGGACGGGCCAGGTGCCGGGGACGGGCCAGGTGCCGGGGACGGGCCAGGTGCCGGGGACGGGCCAGGTGTCGGTGACGGGCCAGGTGTCGGTGACGGGCCAGGTGTCGGTGACGCGGGTGGCGCGGGTGAAGTAGGTGGAGCGGGAGATCCTGGTCGTCCGGGTGGTTCTGGTCGTCCGGCCGGTCCGGGAGGCCCCGGTCGGGCGGGCGTCGCGGGCCGTCCGCGCCGCGCGGTGACGGGGCTCGCCCGGGGACGGGCGCGGACCGTGTTCGTCCTGCCCGGGCAGGGGTCCCAACAGCCGGGTCTCGGGCGGGAGTTGTGGCGCTCGGCACCCGTGTTCCGGGACCTTCTGGAGGAGGCGTCCTCGCTCACCGGGCCGGTGTCGGGGCGCAGCCTGGCCGCCTGGTGTCTGGACGAGGACGCCGATCCCGAGGCCCTGGCCCGGACGGAGGTGGCACAGCCCCTGCTCGTCGCGTTCGGGGTGGCCCTGGCAGGGCAGCTGGCCGCGTGGGGCGTGGCGCCGGACGCCGTCGTGGGGCACAGCGTCGGCGAGATCACCGCCGCGTGTGTCGCCGGCGCCCTGCCGCCGGCCGAGGCGGTCGGTTTCGCCGCCGAACGCGGCCGCCTGATGGGCGGACTCACCACGCCGGGCGCCATGGCGGCCGTCAGGGGGGACGAGGAGACCGTCGCCGCCCTGGTCTCCGACTCCGACGGCGCCCTCACCGTGGCCGCCGTCAACTCACCCACGCAGATCGTGCTGTCGGGTGCGTCCGAGGCCGTCGACCGGGCGGTGGCGACGCTCACCGCGCGGGGCGTGGCCGCCCGGCGGCTCCGCGTCTCCCACGCGTTCCACTCCCCGCTGCTCGGTCCCGTGCTCGACCCCCTCCACAGCGCGGCGAAGGCCCTGACCGTGCACCCGGCCGCCGTTCCGATGCTGAGCACGGTCACCGGTCACTGGGCCCCCGACCTGACCCCCGACTCCGGCTACTGGCGCGACCACGCGATCCGCCCCGTCCGCTTCGGCCCCGCTGTCGCCCGGCTCCTCGACGAGGGCTACGACACGTTCGTCGAACTCGGCCCCGGCGCCACGCTCTCCGCCCCGATCCAGGCGGTCACCGCCGCCCACCCGGCCGCCGCCAGAGCCGAGGTGACGGTCCTGCCCGCCCTGGCGACCGGCGAAGGGCCGACGGGGGCGAGGGGAGCGGGTGCCCTGCTCGAAACGGTCGGTCGACTCTGGACCCTGGGAACCCCGCTCTCCCCGACGTCCCCGGCCCGGGACACGACACGACGCCGGGTCCCCGTGCCCCCGTACCCCTTCCAACGCGAACACCATTGGGCACGACGGCTCGACAGCGCGCCCGGATCCGCGCAGACGTCTGCGCCCGCATCCGAAGCGGCGTCCGCATCCGGGCCGGCGAGCGCATCCGGGCCGGTGCCCGTACCC